>NZ_JBPJAQ010000001.1:3102500-6666565 GCF_051172195.1 Paludibaculum fermentans | reverse complement strand
CAGCTCTCTGCCACGCAGATCCAGCCGTCCCGCCCCCACTTCTCCCCCAATTTCCGCATTAATAATTCTTAAGCACCGCCGATGGAAATTTCTATTTCGCTTATTTCGTGCCACTTGCAGACCGGATGCCCGGCAGATGATGGACACGCGGGTACACTCCTCACACTGGAGACCGCGGTTTGCCCGCCTCCAGCTGATCTTTGATTCTTGAATCTCCGCACCCCGCCGGAGCAGTCTAACGCCGCTCACGACTGTCGCAATCCACTACTGTTGAGGGATCAAACCCATCTCTTCCCGGTTTCTTCTTGGTGGCCAGCGGATCGAGATCACCCAGCCTGCCACCCGGGGCCAATCAGCCAACGGCATGCGCAATCCACCGAGATTGAGGGATCAAACCCATTCCTTCCCTTTGTCTTCGTCATCGAAAGAGGCAGGAACATCCAGCACGCACTCGAAGCCAGCGAGCCCTTCGCTCAAGCACTCCACGACTTTTGAGGGATCAAACCCATTTCTTCCCGTTCTCATCGCCATGCTCCAGCCGCCATGCCGTCCCCATGGCTGGATCAGACCGGGATTCCGCCGAACCGCCGGCTTGACTTCAGACCGCACGGTCACCAATGTGTACAGGCCCCCAATCCAATCTTGAGAAATAGGTCAAGGGCATTTCGACGCACCTCCTCCAGGCGGTGAACTAAACCGCTAACGCGGTATCCCCCCTCGGCCTTTTCCGAACTCCCTGCGATCATCGGGCCCCGGCGAAACCGGCTCCAGGCTCACACTCAAGTTGGTTGTTATCCGCAACCCACTTTGTCGATTGAAGGAGCGACCATGAGCCTCTTGCGCCAACGCATGCTCGAAGACATGCAGATGAGGAACCTTTCCGCCGGAACCCAGCGTAGTTATATCCACTACGTCGCTGACTTTGCAAATCATTTTGGCCTCAGCCCCGCCAGGCTGGGCCTCGACGACATCCGCAACTACCAGTTGTTCCTCATCGAGCAGCGCCAACTGTCACCCGAATCCATCAACTGCTTTCTCTCCGCCGTCCAGTTCCTCTATACCGTTACCCTGGAAATGCCTTGGAGCAACGCCCAGTTCGGACGCATGAAAGTCGGCCAGAAGCTGCCGTCCGTACTCAGTGCCGACGAGGTGGTCCGGCTCTTCAGCCACATCCACATCCTCAAGCACCGTGTCGTGCTGATGCTCTGCTACGGCGCCGGGCTCCGCATCTCCGAAGCCGTCTCGCTCAAGGCCGCCCATATCGACTCGGGCCGCATGCTCATCCACGTCGAGCAGGGTAAGGGCGGCAAGGACCGCTTCACCGTCCTCAGCGCCCGCCTCCTCAGCTTGCTGCGCGCCTACTGGAAACTCCAGCACCCGGTCGACTGGCTGTTCCCCGGCACCAAGGCGGGCACGCATCTCCAGCCGGCCAGCGTGCAGCAGGTGTGCCGCCAGGCGGCTCAAATGGCGGGGCTCACCAAACACGTGACACCCCACCTGCTGCGGCACAGCTTTGCCACTCATCTGCTGGAAAACGGCTCCGATACGCGCGCCATTCAAGTGTTGCTCGGCCACACCCGAATCGACACCACCGCACGCTACATCACGATCTCCCCGCAGACCGTGGCTCGCATCGTGAGCCCTCTGGACAGCCTGCCCGCCGAGGCGCCGCCCAAGAGAAAGCGCGGCCGTCCGCCGAAGAATCAGACAGTGCAGTTGCCCGGCTAAAGTCTTGCCGAGGCCAACCCTTGAGGTGGCCAGCATCTTCCGCCGCCATGGCGAACGGTTTCGCGCCCGGCAGCGTCTGCCCGTTCAGCAACTCCGGCTGATGCAGGCGGTCGAAACCTGCCGCACTGCCGCTCTCGGCGGCCATGTGGAGCGCTGCAGCCACTGCCAGCATCAACGCATCAGCTACAATTCCTGCCGCAACCGCCACTGCCCGAAGTGCCAGAATCTGGAGCGCAACCGGTGGCTGGAGCACAGGCGGGCCGAACTGTTGCCAGTCCCCTACTTCCACGTCGTCTTCACCATCCCGGACCAATTCAACGCGCTGGCCTTGCGCAATAAGGCCGTCGTCTACGGCATCCTGTTTCAGGCCAGTGCGCAGGCCTTGCTGACCATCGCGGCCGATCCCCGCCATCTCGGCGCCCGCATCGGCTTCTTCTCGATCCTCCACACCTGGGGACAGAACCTGCTGCTGCACCCGCACGTCCACTGCGTTGTCACCGGCGGCGGCCTCAGCCCGGACGGTGAGCGCTGGATCAGCTGCCGTCCGGGTTTCTTTCTTAGCGTCCGTGTGTTGTCGCGCCTCTTCCGGCGCCTGGTTCTTGATGCCCTTCGCCGCGCTTTCGACAAAGGCCAACTGCAGCAAGCCGGCGATCTGTGTCCATTGCTGGCACGGCTGTCAAAACGCGAATGGGTCGTTTACGCCAAGCCGCCTTTTGGCGGTCCCGCCCAGGTGCTCGACTATCTCGGCCGCTACACCCATCGCGTGGCCATTTCCAATAACCGACTCCTCGGCATGGACGGCGAGCAGGTGAAGTTCCGCTATAAGAACTACCGCGCCAAGAACAAAGACCGGCACCGCACCATGACGCTGGAGGCGGGTGAATTCATCCGGCGTTTCCTGCTGCATACCATTCCGCCGGGCTTTCAGCGGATCCGTCACTATGGTCTGCTGGCGAGCCGGCAGAAACAGGCCAACCTGGCCCATTGCCGCCGACTACTGCCCGGGGCACGGCCGCCAGAGGCGCCACTTGCCCCAGCAATCCATGTGCCGAGTGGACCGGATCTCATGGCTCCCTACCTGCGCTGCCCAGTCTGCGAGACCGGTCAAATGCAGAGGGTAGAGGTGTTGCTGCCGCGCCTGTACCGCTGCCGGGAGATGAACTCCTCATGAGGCCATCGGCTTCGCCCACAGGTCTGGAAGCGACCCGGCATTGGGCTGCAACTTGGAGTGTGTTCGGAACCACTCAACTCCCGCCAGAAGGAAGCCGTCAACTCCCATTGCGACCGAACGGAAGGCGTCAGCCGGCATTGCCATCGGCCGGCGTTACGCGAAGAGTTCGCGGAGCCATCTTCGTGGAGCCGGAACACCAAGCCCGGACAGCCAAACCAACTGGCGAACCAAGCAAAACCCATATCGCCAAGCCCTGAGCCCGCGGTTTGAGTTCATCGAACGTTCTCATCACCGGGACGGGGCACAATCTCCCAAGCCGCCGCGTTTTCGCCCCGTCCCGCCGATGAGAACTTATGCGGTTCACGATTTCAAAATAAATCGTACGCCTGGAATCAATGACTTGGCGGGATTCCCTTCGAAAAGGCTTTTTCCGGTCGCGGACACTTCTGCGCGAAGGAGCTTTTACGTGAACTTTTACCCCATGACCTTGAATGCGAGCGGGCGGATGCCCGACGCCGCCGAACGAGATCCGCTGCTGGCGGAGATCCAGCGTTATAAGATCCCGGACCTGATGCTGGTTGCCGCGGATTTAAACACTCCGGAGGACATGATCCCCAGGCTTGCTGAGGAGCTGCTCTGGATGCCGGTGGGCGTCGCCCGCTGGGAGCAGGGCATCGCCCCGGCCGCCCGCAGCCTGGCACTGCTGCTGCAGTATATCCGCCTCGCGTTGCCTCGCGTCCGGATCCATCTGGCCGGATACGGAGCAGGCGCGCACGTGGCGGCGGCCGCAACCGTATCTTGTATCGAGCCGATCCTCTCCACCCTGACGCTGCTCCGACCCAACATCTCGCCCTTCGCCTTTGCCAGCCATGGAGCCCTGCACCGGCTCCTCGACCGTCAACTGGTGATGGGCCCCACCGCGGTGACCTTTCAGCGCAAAGCCAGCGAGTTCGGCATGGGCCGCACCGGGGCACACGGACTTGACGAGGGGCAATCCGTGATCCTGCCCATCGCTGATCAGGCTGCCTTGTCCGGCAACCTGGGCCGGCGCGTGATCAACCTGGAAGGCGAACCCACCCCGGCCAACGTGGCCGTGCTGCTCAAAACTCTATGCTGCCGCGAAGATACAGCGCCGCCTCTCCGGCGATGCCCACCCGTTCGCCGCGCAGCGCGCAAAACAGCGTCCCGCCTCTCTTTGACACTTGCCGAGCCACCAGTTCCGTCCTGCCTAGCCGTTGCGCCCAGTACGGAATCAGCGTGCAGTGCGCCGAGCCAGTGACCGGATCCTCCGGTACACCCTGAGAAGGAGCAAAGAAGCGTGACACGAAGTCCACGCCCGCGGTCGACGACGGAGCCGTCGCAATGACGGCAAAGCGGTCGATTGAACACAGCCCGGCCATGTCGGGCGTGAGGGCGTGGACCTCTTCCTCGGTCTCGTAGACCACCATGTAGTCACGCGAGGCCAGCACTTGCTTGGGCGACCCGCCCAGCGCCTGCACCAATCCAGGGCAGGGCCGGACCGCCTCGGGAGGCCGGGCAGGGAAGTCCATCGACAACCGCTCGCCTTCTTTCGTCACCACCAGTTCTCCGCTCAACGTGTCGAACCGCACCACGTCGATCGATGGATCCAGGAACCGGAAGATCACATACGCTGAAGCCAGTGTGGCGTGTCCGCACAGATCCACTTCCACGGCCGGGGTGAACCAGCGCAGGTGGTAGCGGTCGCCCGTCTTCACAAAGAACGCAGTCTCGGCCAGGTTGTTCTCCGCCGCGATGGACTGCATCGTCTCAGCCGGTAGCCAGGCTGCGAGCGGGCAGACTGCTGCCGGATTGCCCGAAAATACGCCGCTCGAGAAAGCGTCAACCTGGTAGATGGGGAGTTCCATCTACTTAGTTTAATGCAGGCTTTTCAGCGCGTCCGTACAAAGGACATCACATCTCCACGGGCGCGGGCCAGGTTCGCCGCGGCCAGCAGCCCTTCATACCGTGTGCGGATCTCTTCCTCTTCCGTCTGCGCCAGGTTGCCCTGCGCCGTAATCACGTCGAGATTCGTCGTCAGGCCCGCGCCATAGCGCAGCCGCGCCAGTTCCAGCGACTCCCGTGCCGCCGCCGTCGCCTTCGACGCCGAGTCCAGTGCCAGCCGCGCCGCATCCCGTTCCACCCGCGCCTGCGCCGATTCCTGATCAATCGCCAGGTCCAGCGCCCGTCTCTGCTGCTCCAGTTGCTGCAGCCGCAGCCGCGCCGCCTTGATCTCGTTCTCGATCCGGCCGCTCGTCCAGACCGGCACCGCCACCGTCACACCCACCGCATACGTGCTGACCGCGTTCGATGGATCCTGGCCCAGCACGCCGTAGTCGCCAAATGCGCCGATCTTCGGGTAGCGCTGCTTCTCGGCCTGGCGCTTCTCTTCCTCCAGCACCTTGCGCTTCGCATCCAGCGACAGTGATTCCGGACGCGTTCCGGCGCCGGGCTCGGCCGCATTCGGCGTGAACTCCACCACTTCCGCCTCCGTGCTCTGCGGCACGCCGATCGTCTTCTTCAGCGTGGTCAGGAGCGAGTCCCGATCACGCCGCGCCAGAATCAGCGTCGCCTGTTCGGACTCGATCCGCTGCGTCGCCCGCGCTACGTCCAGCTTGCTCGAAGTCCCGGCTTTCTCCGCATCACCCACCTGCCCCAACACAGCTTTGGCTGTCTCCACTCGCGACTCCGCCGCCCGTGCCCGCGAATCCGCCGCCAACGTCTGCAGGTAGATCTGGATCACCGCCAGCCGCGTCCGCTCCGCCGTCGTCTCGGCATCAAACTTTGCCTGTCCGGCGCGCGCCTTCGCCGCACGATACTGTGCCAGCAGCGATAGGTCCAGCACCTGCTGCGTCAGTCTCGGCCGCGCGTCAAACACACGGTAAGGACCGACCCTGGACGGGAATCCCGGCGCAATGACGCCGATGCCCTGCAGGTTCGTCGTCTGGTAGCTCATGCCCACATTCACGCCCAGTTGCGGCAGCAGAGCCGCTTTCTGCGCCAGTGCCTGTGCCTCGCCTTCCAGTGCGCGCAGCCGCGCTTCCTGTACTTCCGGACTCGTTTTCTCGGCCGTGGCCAGCGCCTGTTCCAGCGTCATTCGTTCAGCCCAAACCGGCGCCGTCAGCAGCAGCGCCCATAGAAACCGTTTCACTTCTGGACCTCCAGAAAAGCATCGACACGCAGCCCTACCGGCAACTGCTGGCCCGCATCCAGTTCCACCAGCGTCTCCAGGATCTTCGTATCCACACGCTCGCTCGGTTCGTCGGTGCGCACGTTCTTACGGCCCAGCGCCTGCCCGATCCGCACCACCTTGCCCGTGAATTTCCGGCCCTCATACGCATCGGCCGTCACCCACGCGCCCTGCCCAATCCGCAGCTTCGCGACATCCACCTCATCGACATCCACCCGCACCCGCAACCGGTCCAGGTCGCCCAGCGACACAATGGGCGTATCGCCCTTGCCCGAGACGCTTTCACCGCTTTTGCGGTACCGCCGCAGTACGCGGCCATCGATCGGCGAACGCACATACGTCTTCTCCAGCAGCGCCTGCGACTCCGCCACGTTCGCCTCGGACTGCGCCAGTTCCGCCTCCGCCCGCCGGATATCCTCGACACGGGTCTGTTGCCGGACCACCGCCAGCCGCTCACGCGCCGCATCCACCCGCGCCCGCGCGGTCTCGTAGTCGCGTGCCGTCAGATCGTACTCACTGCGCGAGATCGCGCCGCGATCCAGCAGCGTCTGGCGGCGGTCCCGCTCCGACAACGCCGTCTGCATCTGCGCCATCGCTTCCCGCAACTGCGCTTCGCTCTCGCGCTTCTCTTCGTCGCGAGCCCCATTCCTCAGCCGGTCCAGCGTCGCGCGCCGCTCTCCCACCGTGGCCTTCGCCAACTCCACCCGAGCCTGGTAATCGCCGTTCGTCAGCACCGCCAGCACCTGGCCGCGCTTCACGCTGTCGCCCTCTTCCACCAGAACCCGCGCCAGCTTGCCGTCCAGCTCGCTGCCGACTTTGATCTCTTCGCCGGCCGGCTCCACCCGTCCCGCCGCGGAGATGAAGCTCCCTTGTTTCGCACCCGCGGCCGGCACATTCGCCGGAGCTGCCTGCACCTGCCGCCGGCTGCTGAGCGTCAATGCCAGCGCGGCGCCCGCCAACAGGATTGTCACGATACTCAATGTCTTCCTCATGCGGCCTCCTCCTTGTCTTCTTCTTCCGAACCAGCAATCCTGCCGTCGGCGATGTGAACAATGCGGTCTGCGTAATGCAGCACGCGGCTGTCGTGTGTCACCACCACTACGGCGCGATCCCGTTCACGCGCCAGGCTGGTGAGAATCTCCATCACGGTCAGCCCGGAATGCGAATCCAGCGCCGCCGTCGGTTCATCGGCCAGGATGATCGGCGGATCCCCGGCCAGCGCCCGTGCGATCGCAATGCGCTGCTTCTGGCCGCCGCTCAGGTCCGCCGGGTACGACTTGAATTTGTCGGCCAGGCCTACTTGCTCCAACAGGTGCTCGGCCCGCTTGCGTCCAGCGGAACCGGAGAGGCCCTTGAGCTTCAAGGTGAGTTCGACGTTCTCCCGCGCCGTCAGGGCAGGGAACAGATTGAACCCCTGGAAGATGAATCCGAAGTGGTCCAGCCGCACCTTGGGCAGCTTCTTTTCGGCCAGGCCGACAATCTCCTGACCGGCGATCTTGACGCTGCCCGATGTCGCCTGCAGAATGCAGCCCATGATGGACAACAGCGTCGTCTTGCCGCTGCCCGAAGGCCCCATCAACATCAACACTTCACCCGCGCTGACGTCCAGGTCGACCCCGTTCAGGGCGTGTACGGCCGCACTCCCGCTACCGTAGGTTTTGACTACGTTCCTGATTTCGATCATTGTTGGACCCTTTCAGCCCCTGAAGACCATGGCTGGATCAATCCGCGTTGCCTTGCGGATCGAGATGATGGACGCACCCGCGCACATGGCAATGGCCAGCGCCAATGTGCCCGCGGCAACCTCAGGCGGCAGCGCAATCGGCGCGTTGCCATTCTGACTGGAGTGAGAGATGGGCGCGGCAATCGCCATCGCCAAAACATAGCCGAACAGGCCGCTCATGGCCGCCTGCGCCAGGATCACCTGGTAAATGCGCGAGTTGGTCGCCCCCATGGCCTTCAAGGTGCCAAACTCGCGGATGTGGTCGACGGTCGCCGCATAGATCGTCTGCGCCACCACGACGATGCCGACGATCAGCCCCAGCACCGCCCCCAGCAGCGTGGTAATGCCGGCGCCGGTCTGGAACACCCAGTAGATCTGCGTCCGCTTGTGCATCTCGGCGTTGGTCAAGACATCGAAATTGCCGAGCTTGGCCTTCATCGCCGTCTTGAGCTGCTCGAGATCCACTCCAGCCGCGGCCCGCACCAGCAGGAACATCGTCTCGTTCTCCTTCACAACACCGCCCGCATAGTTCTGGGCATTCTTGAAGGAGCAGAATACAAACGGAGCCGTCGTGAAGCTGCGAATCCCCCGAGTGAACCCGACAATGCGCGCCCGGTGGTTGCTGATCTCCACCGTCTGCCCCAGGTGCGTGACGCCGAGCTTCTCCTTGTACAGCTCGTCCACGATCACCGTGTCCTCGCCGCGCAGGTCCTCCACCGATCCGGCCGTCAGGTTCCACGGACCACCCAGCTTGCTCTCCAGCGAGAAACCCGTGATCTGGACGTTCTCAATCGCGCCCGAAGGCAGTTTCCAGGGCACCCAGGCCAGGATGTAGCGATCGACACGCTCCACCCCAGGTACTTCCATCGCCTTCCAGCGCTTCGATTCCTGGATGGGTGAGGCCCCGTTGACATAGGGCAGCTCGGGAGCCGAGATCCACAGGCTGGCCCCGCTGCGCTCAACAATGTTGGCGCTGGTGTCCATGAAGCTGAGGAATAGCCCGAACTGGACCAGGATCAGGACCAGCGCAAAGACAATGCCGACCAGCGTGACAACAAGCCGGACCTTGTCGTGAATGAGATTCTTCCAGGCTAGAGTGACCATAACAGTGTCCGCCAAGTAACGTCGTTTCTGTTACTGAACACTGTTCACTATACGGCCATAGTTCTCACGAGTCAATAGAATACTTGTTAATTAAGTCCGCGGATCAGGCGGTCGACCGAGGACTCAATCAGCATCGTCCGGTCAACGAACGGGAAGCCGCAATCGATGACCAGTCCGGTGGTGACGCCATGCACGAAGAGCCAGGCCGACTGCGCGGTCGTCTCCACGTCATCTTCCCGGATGGAGCCGTCTTCCATGCAGGCCTTGATGCCCACCCTCATCCGGTCAAAAGTAGCCATGGCCATGCCATTCACATCGCCATGCTGCTCAGGACCCATGTCTTTGAATACTGACGGGGGTGTACAAAAGACGAAGGTGTAGTGGCTGGGGTGCTCCAGGCCGAAGTAGATATAGTCGATCAGGCTGCGGCGGAGGGTTTCCAGGGGCGGCAGGCCCAGGCTGATAATCGACTCCAGGCGCCGGTCCAGCTCAGAGAACGTCTCAAAGCAGATGCTCGAGACCAGTTCGACTTTGTCCTTGAAATACAGATAGATAGTCGAAGGTGCGTACTCTATGCGATCGGCGATCTTGCGCATCGATACGCTTTCATAGCCTTGCTCCAGAAAAAGCGCCGTCGCCGCTTCCAGTATCCTGCGGCGAAGCTCGTCTTTCTCCCTGGCCCGTCGTTCTGCAGTGCCCATATACCTGTAAACCGTTCCGGTTCCAGCATACTGAACGGCGTTCAGTTTGACAAGATGCGTTCGAAAGTTGACGGAATGTGGAGGAAAACGACAAGATCGAAGGGTGGGTCATTTCTGTCCCGGCCCCAAGGTTCCCACTGGCCGGCAGTCGTGATAGATTCTGTGCAGGGAGCTGTCATAATGTATACTAAAGTATTGATTTCGATTGGGTTAGCAGGTGTCTGCGCCCTCGCGGCAGAGGTGCCCGCCTATAAGCTGAAGGTGTTCAAACCTCTACCGGCGGCTATGGATTCAGCAACCAATCCACCCAGCCAGGCAAAGCTCGAGCTGGGCCGGATGCTCTATTTCGAGAACCGCCTCTCGAAAAGCCAGAAGTTCTCGTGCAACTCCTGCCACATGCTGGACAAGTTCGGCGTCGACAACCAGCCGACTTCGGAAGGGCATAAGGGCCAGCGCGGCGACCGCAACTCGCCCACCGTCTTCAATGCGGCGCTCCATATGGCGCAGTTTTGGGACGGCCGCGCAGCCGACGTGGAGGCCCAGGCCAAAGGCCCGGTGCTGAATCCCGTCGAAATGGCCATGCCCGACGAGCAGACCGTGGTGAAGACGCTGAAGTCGATGCCCGAATATACGGCCCTGTTCGCCAAGGCCTTTCCCGGCCAGAAGGACCCGGTGACCTACGACAACATGGCCAAGGCCATCGGCGCCTTCGAACGCAAACTGGTCACTCCCTCCCGTTGGGACAAGTTCCTGGCTGGGGATAAGACGGCCCTCTCCGAGCAGGAGCAGGCTGGCCTGGCCAAATTCCTCGATGCCGGCTGTGCGGGCTGCCACTCGGGCACCCTGCTGGGCGGTTCCTCCTACCAGAAGCTCGGCGCCGCTCATCCCTACCCCGGGTTGAAGGATGAAGGTCGCTCGAAGGTTTCGAAGAACGCCGGCGAGAAGTTCTACTTCAAGGTGCCGTCCCTGCGCAACATCGACCGTACGGCTCCTTACTATCACGATGGCTCAGTGAAGTCCCTCGACGAGGCCGTCAACCGCATGGCCGAGTTCCAATTGGGCAGCAAACTGGCCCCGGCGGATGTCAGCGCGATTGTCACCTGGCTGAAATCGCTGACTGGCGAAGTACCGGCTTCGCTCATCGCCAAACCGAAACTGCCGGCTTCCACGCCGCAAACGCCCAAGCCCGATACCACGGACTAACCCCCATGAAGGCGCTGGCGGCATTTCTCCTCCTGGCTGTCGCGGTGTGGGCGCAGGAACCCACGCCGCGGCAGCGCGCCACGTCGGCCATCAATGATCTTGGCCGTGTGCTGCAGCAATTGTTGGGTGAAGAGATGAAACAAGGTGGCTACGCCGGGGCAGTGAAGTCCTGCGCCGAGAACGCACAGCTCGTGACGGAGGAGTTCTCCCGCGAACGCGGGCTGGAGTTGCGCCGGGTGAGCCTCAAATACCGTAACTTGAAAGACCAGCCGGATGAGTGGGAAACCCTGAACCTCAAGGCATGGGCGAAGCAGATGGAGGCCGGTCAGGTGGCGGCCCCGGTGGAAGAGACCGTGACGGAAAATGGCCGCCGGTTCCTGCGAGTCATGAAACCCATCGCCATGCAGGCGGTCTGCCTGGGTTGCCACGGACCGGCGAGTCAAATCACGCCTGAAGTGAAGGCCGCACTGGACGCGCACTACCCCAGGGACAAGGCCACGGGCTATAAGACGGGAGAGTTACGAGGCGCCTTCAGTGTACTGGTCGCCCTGCCCTAGGGTAGCCAGACAATCGCTAGCTCTTTCCCTTCGCCTCGGCCGTCGCGGGCGGCGTGCCCGAATCCTGACCTGTCTTGTGTGAGGGACGCCGGGACCCGACGTCGCAGGATGCCGACATTCAAGTGGGTACACCCAGCTTCGGCAGGACAAACTTCATCACAGCGAAGTAGCCCGCCACGAACAGAACCGGCACCAGCCATTCAGGCATATATCCTCTTCAGCATACAGACTTATCGGGCGGAATCGCCAGTATGGGTACTTTCGCCTGCTCGATCGTGCGCGTGGTGACCGAACCCATCCACACCTGCCGCCAACCCGTCCGGCCATGCGTGCCCATCACGATACACGAATTGTCGCGGTGCGCCGAGGCGATGATGGCTTCCACCGGCGGGGCGTCGCTGACTTCATAATGGACTTCCACCCCCGCGGGCAGGTTTCCGGCCGACCAATCCTTCAGATGCGTCTCGGCCTGGGCGCGCACCTGCCCCCATTGATCGAGAATCTCCTGTTTCTGCATCGTGGAGATGTAGGCCGGCATATCGATATGGACAGCATGCAGCAGGCGCAGCGGTTTCCCCAGTGAGCCGGCCAGCCAGGCCGCCCAACGCAGTGCATTCGCCGAACAATCGCTGAAATCGACGGGGCAGAGAATCGATTCGAAAGCCGGTGTCGACATAACAGAGGACCCTCCGCTATGACGATGCAACTTTCGGGCGGTGGTGACAAGGGCAATCGGGGACCAAAATGGAAAACCCCCGGTCCGGCGGGATTTGCCGGACCAGGGGCACCTTGAACAGCCGGACTGTCGATTAGAAAGTCAGCTTCAGCGACATCTGCCAGGACCGGGGTGTGTCCTGGCCGGTGATGCTGCCATACGAACCGCTGGTCGGATCCGTGTTGGGATCGTAGAGGTTCGGATGGTTCAGGGCGTTGAACGTTTCGGCGCGGAACTGGGTGTTCCAGCGCTCACTGATGCGGAAGTTCTTGATCAGCGAGAAGTCCCAGCGGTCCTGGTTGGGGCCGCGGGCCGAGCTGAACCGAAGCGAGAGACGGCGCAGGTTGGAGGCGAGCTGAGCGGTGCCGACGGTCTCGAAACCCGCGGTCTTGGCCGGAGTGAACCAATGGTCGACGCTGCGTTGATCCTCGGGGAGAACCAGATTCTTCACGTCGCCGTTGAAGATGCGATTGCCGAAGCCCAGAGGCGCGCCGCTCTGGTGCTGGTAGATGCCGCCCAGTTGCCAGCCGCCGGCCACGAAGTCGACAGCTTTGTGCATGCCGGAGGCGAAGTGACGGCCGCGGCCAAAGGGGATCTCCCAGATGCCGGAGCCGGTGAGGCGATGGGTACGATCCAGACTGGCCAGGCTCTCGTAGGGCATCGGGTCCTGCGAATTCATGAACTCAGTGGCTTCCATGGCCTTCGACCAGGTGTAGGACGCCTGTACGGTCCAGGCATTGGCGAAGCGGCGCTCGATGCGCGACTGCAGCGAGTGATACCAGGAATAGCCGGACGGATCGCCCAGGATCTGAACGCTGCTGAACTGGTTGTAGTTGCGCAGCAGGTTCGCGCGGGTCATGTTGGCGCCGTATATCGAATTCAGCCCGTTGTAAGGGTTGGGGAAGTTCGCGCCCAGATAGTTGATCGTCGCCTGATCGCGAACAGGCGACGTGCTGAGGTACTGTGCCGGGGTGTAGCTGAGTTCGCGGGTGACGCCGAGCCGCGTATTGCGGTTGCCGACGTAAGCCGCTTCAATCATGAACCTCTGGGGCAATTCCTGCTGAATGCCTAAGCTCCAGCGCTGCGAATACGGGTGGCTGCGGCGGTCGCTGAAGAACTGAACCTGTTGGCCGATGTTCGTCAGCAAACCATTGGCGGCGCCAGCCGGCTTGATCAGGCCATTCGGGAACGGATTCGCGTTCGTGGCCAGATAGGTCAGACCATTGTCGAGCGAGGCCTGGATGGGCGTCGAGATCGAGAACCCGGTCTGGTTGGTGTTGCTGTAGTTCACGCCGATGGACGCCGTGTAGACACCGTAGCCGCCGCGGATGATGGTCTTCGGTCTGTACTGATAGGCGAAGCCGATGCGCGGCTGGAAGTTCAGCTTCTCGGGCTCCCAGAACGTGCGCGGATTGTTGCCTACGCCCGCAAAGGTCAGGCCGCCAATCGCCGCGAACTGCGAGGCGGGCAATTCGGCGATGGGATTCTTGGCGTAGTTTGCCTTCGCCGCATCGTTCAGCGGGTTGGGCGTCTTGCCGTCGTAATGGATGGCGGAACGGTCGAAACGCTCCGTCATCGGCGACTCATACTCATAGCGCAGGCCCAGATTGATGGTCAGCTTGCGCGACAACTTCCAATCGTCCTGGAGATACAGCGCGAAGTACTTGTCCTGTTCCACATAGGAAGCAGTCGTCACCATGCTGCCGGCCGGAATGCCGTACAGCATCGAGGCAACCTGGCCGCCCAGGGTCGGATCGCCAGAGGTGTCCGTCGCCTTGGTGTAAGTGGCGTTGTAGACGTACTGAGGAGACAACCCGGCGCCGTAGCGGTTGCGGCTCTCGCGATAGACGCGGAATTCCGGGCCGAAGCGGATGGTGTGGTTGCCCTTCATCTTCGTGAAGTTGCCCACGAAGGAGTTGGTGGTGGAAGCGGTGAGTCCATCCTGCGACTCCCACTGCGAAAGCTGGCTGAACGAACCGACCTGAATGTTCGGAATCGGCGCGATCTTCTTGTCCGGCAACTGGCTGATCAAATTGGAGGACAGGCCCAGCGAGCCGAGATCGTAACCCTGCGAACTGCGGCGTTCCGGGAAGTCCTGGTATGTCAGGCCGTAACGGAAATTCAACAGGAAGCTGGGGCTGAAGACATACACGTCGTCAAACGCGATGCCCTTATTGTTCCGGTTCAGGATGACGCCGTTCACATCGTTGCTGAAGTTGCGGTTCTTGTCCTCTTCCCAATAGTCGCGGTGCAGGCGCAGGAATACACGGTGATTCTCGCTGAAAGCGTGGTCGAGACGACCGATCCAAACCCAGTAATCTTCCAAGGCCTTGCCCGACCGGTAGAAGTTGTTGCGGTAGTCGGAGGTGCCTGCCTGATTGGGCAGCGGGTACAGATTGATGAAGTTCAATCCAACCGCGTCGAGTTGGCTCTTCGGAATGATGTTGTCGGGGACCGCGGTGCGGACATAGCGGCCATTCTGCAGCGAAGTCGAACGCGGATCGTACACCTGGTAGGCGGCGCCGAGCTTCAGATACTCGGACAGGTCGCCTTCGTGCATCTTGGCGGTCGGCACAGTCGAGGTGATGTTGCCGCCGGAATCCGGATTGCCGAACTTGTTGGCTTCGTACGCAAAGAACCAGAAGGTGCGGTTCTTGCCGTCGTACAACTTCGGGATATACACGGGAGCGCCGGCTGAAGCGCCATAGCGATTGTCCTGATAGATGGAAATCTTCTGGCGGGAACGGTTCTGGAAGATCGTTGGAGCGTCCAGGGCCGAGTGACGGAACCATTCGTGAGCTTCGCCGTGCAGCGTGTTCGTGCCCGACTTCGTGGACACGTTTACCGTGCTGCCCATCGTGTGGCCCAGCGAGGCGTCAAAGGCCGCCGTCTGCACCTTGAATTCCGCGATGGCGGTCTGCGGCGGTGAGAACGCCACACGGGGCGCCGTGCCGTCGCTATAAGTATTGGAGACGCCGTCGATCGAGAATTCGTTCTGGTTGTTGCCGCCGCCGTCCGTAGAGAACGTGGAGGGGGCGCTGTTGAAGCCCGCTTTGCGCAGGCGCATGTTGGTGCCGTTCACGGTACCCGGGGCGAGGTGGACCAGGTCCATCGCATTGCCCGCGAACTGAGGCAGTTCCAGTACCCGGCGTTCGTCAATTACCTGGCCGAGCGATGCTTCGGCCGTCGACAACAGCGGAGTGGTGTCCTTGACCTCAATGGTCTCGGACGTCGCGCCGACCTGGAGATCGATGTCGACCTCGACGCTGTCGTTGATGCGAACCTGCACACCCTGCCGCAGGAATTTCTTGAAACCGGTGAGCTCGCAGGTGATGGTGTAGTTGCCCGTGATCAGGTAGGGCAGCACATAGTTGCCGGAATTGTTCGTCTTGCCCGAAACGGCAACACCGGTGTTGTCATTCGTAGCCCTGACTTCGGCGTTGGGAACGACAGCGCCCGTGCCGTCAACGACACGGCCCAGGATAGTACCGCGGGGGTCCTGTGCGCTCAGCGGCAGGAGAGCGGATATCAGAAGTAGGACTAGCGGAAGGGCGCGCGCTAGACCGGTGCGGAATTGGTGCATAAATTGAACTCCTAAGAACGAGGCCTTGGTTCGGCGGAAGGGTGGGAACCAGGCGCTGGAGAACGTTTCCTTACTACTTCGAGGCGAAACTCGGAGAAACAGTCAATCCAGAAACAGGGAGTGTTGAGACTCAGGAGCGCCACGCCGCGCGGACCCCTCAGATTGGCGTTTTGACCCACTTCACCCTGCAGCATAAGACTAACTAGTACAGACTTGTCAGAATGCTCTCAGGGGAACAAGTGTATTCTCGGCGAATTCTCTGTGAAATGGCGCTTCTCCCGCGGCTTCCAGTCGATGTGGCCCAGCCGTCTGCAGCCCTCACGGGACGCCTGAGTTCGCTTGCTATAAGCATCTGAAATGATATACTTCCACCAGAGTTGCGACGGGGTTAACGCCTCGGCGCACCCCTCTGCCCAGCATGGCTTCCGATCCGCACCCTCGCCCGGTTGTCTCGCTCCCGTTACACGACGAGCGGTGGGCGTTACTGCATCGCATCGCAGCCAGCTTGGCCTTCCAGAAATCGAATCGTTGCCGGGAACTCCTACTGTTTGTGGGAGAACGCTCTCTGCGTGATCCGAATCACGTCATTCGCGAGCAAGAGATCGGAGTGTCCGTATTCGGCCGGCCGCCGGCCTACGACACCAGCCAGGACACCCTCGTAAGGGTTCAGATCTCTCAACTCCGCAAGAAGATTCACCAGTATTTCGCGGAAGAGGGCAAGGACGAGGTCCTCGGGCTTGAACTGCCAAAGGGTTCTTACTCCATCGTCTTTCACCCGCGATTGGCTGACGCCGAGCAGGACCCCGCGGAGTTGCTCGGCCGCCACTCGCGCCGCACTTACCTCCTGGCCGGCTTGGCCTTGGTCCTCGCCGCGGCCTGCGGGCTGCTTGCCTTCCAGAACTACGAACTACGCCACCGTGCACAGCTTGGGCTGGGCAACAAACCGCTGGTCGACAGGTTCTGGCAGCAGATGTTCTCGAATGGCCTGCACACTTATCTCGTCCTCGCCGACGGCAATATCCTCGTGCTCCAGGATCAGATCAAACACCAGATCTCCGTGCAGGAGTATGAAAGCAAGGCCTTCGAACGGATGGCGACGAAAGCCATTGAGGACCCGGCCCTGCGCGCCCTCACCTTAAATGTGGCCTACCGCCGCTTCACCGGCATCGCCGATGCCGCCCTTGCGGTGCGCATGGGCCTGGTCGGCGCCTCGATCGGGCTCGGGCTGGATGTCGTGCTGGCCCGCGACGTGTCCATGCCACAGGTTTCCACCCACAACACCATCCTGATGGGCAGCCGCCGCGCCAATCCCTGGGTGGGTCTGTTCGAGGAAAAGCTGAACTTCCGCACGATTTTCGAGGAGTCACCCAAACTCGCCTATTTTCTGAACGTTGCGCCTAAGGCCGGCGAACAAGTGGACTATCGCGGCCGGTGGAGTACGCTCAGTTACTGCCGCGTGGCCTACCTCCCGAATCCCAAGGGCAATGGCAGCGTCCTTCTGATCTCCGGCACCGATGTCCAGGCGACGGAAGCCGGCGGCGAATTTGTGACGAACGAGATGTGGATCCGTACCCTCCGCAGCACATTGGGCCTAAAACAGGACGAACCCGTACCGTATTTCGAGTTTCTTCTGGAAGGCAAAATGGTCATTAATACTGTGCCGCAATTCCGGGTCATCGCCTGGCGCCGGCACTAACCCGCCCGCCTGTGATATGTTCCGCAGATGCAGATCCGCCGCTGGCTAGGGCCGTTCGCGGCGGCCGCCTGTTTCAGCCAGGGATTCCTCGGCGCGCAATGGTGGGCTGCCGGCGACCTCCTGAATCAAGAACTCGGCCAAGCCACCGGTGGAAGTCTTTCCCTGTCCTTTGAGGTGCGCAGCCGCCTGGAACACCGCGAAGGCCAGAGCTTCGGCGTCGATCCCGACCGCAGCGCCGACTTCCTCCGCACCCGCGTCGGCCTGGCCTGGAAGCCCGCCCGTTGGCTCAAATTTGCGGCCAAAATGCAGGATGCGCGCGCGCCGCTGTACGGAACCAATGCACCCAATAGCGTACGCGATCCGGCCGATCTCCAGGAGGCTTACCTCGAACTGCGCGGCGATGCCAAGCGCGGTTTCGGCCTCAGCGCCGGCCGCCGGATGTTCAATCTGGGCGATAGCCGCCTGATTGGGGTGCCCGACTGGAGCAATGTCGCCCGCACCTTCGACCACACCCGTGTCTGGTGGCAGGGCGGCCAGGCTCGCATCGAGTTCCTGATGGTGTCCGCACCCCGCGTCCGGCCGGGCGAATTCAATCGGATGAACCTGTCCGATAGAGTATGGGGTACTTACAATGTGCTGCCGGAACTGGGCCGCGGCCACCGTGCCGAGGTGTACATTCTGCGCCACGACCAGGATGCGGCAGGAGGATTCACGGGGCAGGGCACGCTCGGCGTGAATTCGTTCGGCTCGCGCTGGACCGGCCCGGTTGCGGCCGGCTGGAAGTACGCGATCGAAGGTGTGGTGCAAGGCGGCCACATGGGGCAGGCCACTCATCGAGCCGCGGCGTGGTCCTCGGTGTTCTCCAGGACTTTCGGCAAGGTGGACGCTTCGGTCGAGTATAAGTACGCCTCGGGCACAGCCCACCCTGAGGACCCCACCCGCCATTCCACCTTCGACCAGATGTACGCCGCGAACCATGATAAGTTCGGCCACCAGGATTTGTTTGGGTGGCGGAACATCCATGATCTGAGGGCTTTGGCGGTGTGGCGGGTCAGCCCGAAGGTGACGTTGAACGCGATGTTCGACGACTACTGGCTCGCCCAGGTCCGCGACGGACTGTACAACGGTCCCGGCCGGCAGATCGCCCGCTCGCCCGACGGCACGGCCGGACGCCACATCGGCGAGGATGTGGATTTTTTTGCCACTTGGCGGCCTGTCAAGCCCCTGCTGTTCGGCGCCGGCTGCGGGGTGTTCCTCAAAGGCGAGTTCATCCGCAAAGCCACCCCCGGAGTAGCCCCTGTGTATATCTACTTCTTCCAGTCGTATTCCTTTTGAGTTGCCCGTATCATAGCGGGATGAAACTACTGGCACTGATCTGGCTGTGCGCGACTGCCTGGGGGCAGGGAGGGCATATCGACGCATCGCGATTTGTCGATATGAGTTATTCGTTCGACGACAAGACGATCTACTGGCCGACGGCCAAACCCTTCGAGTGGCACAAGGACGTGTGGGGCAAACGAGCCGACGGGAAGTGGTACTCCTCGGCCACGTTCACCACCAGTGAACATGGCGGCACGCATCTGGACAGTCCCATCCATTTTGGGGAGAACAAGATGGCGGCGGACGAGATCCCGGTGTCTCGCCTGGTGGGTCCGGCCAAGGTGATCGACATCTCGGCCCAGTGCGCGAAGAACCGCAACTACCTTCTATCTCCAGCAGATATCGCGGCATATGAGAAGAAGAGCGGCCCGCTGAAGGCCGGCGATATCGTGCTGATTCGTACGGGTTGGGGCCGGTTCTGGCCGAACCGCAAAGCGTACCTGGGCGACGACAAGCCCGGCGACGCGTCGCACCTGAGCTTCCCGGGCATTGGCCCCGACGCCGCCAAGGTATTTGTGGAGCGGCAGGTTAGCGGGGTCGGCATCGATACGGCCAGCCTGGACTACGGCAAGACGCAGGATTTTCCGACCCATCGCGTACTGAATACGGCCAACATCTACGGACTGGAGAACGTCGCCCAGCTCGAGCGGCTGCCCGCCCAGGGCTCGATGGTCATCGCGTTGCCGGTGAAGGTGAAAGGCGGCAGCGGCGGACCGGTGCGGATTATCGCGATTCTGCCCTGAGTTTGCCGGCCACCAGCAGCGCGAGCTCCAGGGACTGCTCGTAGTTCAACCGCGGATCCACCTCGGTTTCGTACGCCCGGTGCAGGTCGTCCTCGTTCAGGCCGCGGGCTCCGCCGGTGCATTCGGTCACGTTTTCGCCGGTCAGTTCAATATGCACGCCGCCGAGGTGGGAACCGTTGCGCTCGTGGATCTCGAAGGCCTGGCTGAGTTCGCTCTCGATCTCACCGAAGTCTCGCGTTTTGTAGCCGTTGCTGGTCGATTTCGTATTGCCATGCATCGGATCGCAGATCCACAGCACACGCCGGCCCGCGGCCCGCACGGCCTCCAACAGGGGCGGCAGCCCGGCGGCGATCTTCTCGGCGCCGAAGCGGTGAATGAGCGTTAACCGTCCAGGCTCGTTGTCCGGATCGAGGATGTCCATCAGCTTCAACAACATGTCGGGCGGTGTAGCCTGTCCGACCTTCATGCCGATGGGGTTGTCGATGCCGCGCATGTACTCGACATGGGCGCCGTCGGGCGCGATGGTCCGGATCCCGATCCAGGGGAAGTGGGTCGACAGGTTGTACCAGCCGGTGCGGTGGGGCACCTGGCGGGTCTGGGCCTGCTCGTAACCGAGATGGAGGGCTTCGTGCGAAGTGTAGAAGTCGATGCGATCGCTCCCGCCGGCCGGTGAGCCGAGGATGTTCTCCATGAAGCGCAGGCTGTCGGTGATGGACCGCAGAAGGTTGTGATACACCTCGGCTTGCGGGGAATGCTGGGTCCAGTCGAGATCCCAGTATTCGGGGTGGTGCAGGTCGGCAAAACCGCCTTTGACCAGTGCCCGGATGAAGTTGAGGGTCAGGGCGGCGCGCTCGTAGCCGCGCAGAAGGAGGTTGGGGTCCGGGGTGCGGGCTTCCAGCGTGGGCTCGGGCCGATTGATGAGGTCGCCGCGGTAAGAGGGTAGGCGGACGCCCTGGACATCCTCGTAGTCGGCGGAGCGGGGCTTGGCGTACTGACCGGCGAACCGTCCGATGCGGACCACCGGTTTGCGCGCGCCCTGCACCAGGACCAGGCTCATCTGGATCAGGATTTTCAACTGATTGGCGATGCGCTGGGAAGAACAATCGGCGAAACGCTCGGCGCAATCGCCGCCCTGGAGGACAAAACACTGGCCGGCGGCCGCGCGTGCGAGCTGCTCCTTCAACGCTACGACTTCCCAGCTGGTGACCAGCGGCGGAAGCTTGGAGAGTTCGGAAAGGGCGTGCTGGAGCACGGGGCGATCGGGGTAGTCGGGCTGCTGGAGGGCGGATAGACCACTCCAGGAATCCGGAGCCCACTGTCGGCGAGAGGCAACCATGGCTCTCTCCATTTCAACATGCATGGAGTTACAGGGTAGCATGGGGTTACGAACCTCATGAGAATTGCCTCGCGCCTCGTCATCCTCTGCCTGCTGGCATGCCGGCTGATTCCAGCGCAGGAGGCAGCGGATGCACAGAAGCCAAAGCGGCCCAAAATCGGACTGGCCCTGTCGGGTGGCAGCGCCTTCGGCCTGACCCACATCGGAGTCCTGAAGTGGCTGGAGGAGAATCGGATTCCCGTCGACTACGTGGCTGGAACGAGCATGGGCAGCCTGGTGGGCGCACTGTATGCCACCGCCTATTCTCCGGCCGAGATTGAGAAGTATGTAGACGGTATCGACTGGGCCGGTGTGCTCGCGCCGACCATCGCTTTTCGCCAGATGGCCTACCGGCGTAAAGAAGATCAGCGGGAGTACCCTTCGGCTATCGAATTTGGCTTGAAAGGCGGACTGCGGCTGCCCTCCGGTCTCTCGGGCGGCCAGGGCGTCGGCCTGGTGATCAGCCGGTTTGCGGCGCCCTATGGCGACCTGGCCAAGTTCGACGACCTTCCGACCCCCTTCCGGTGCGTTGCCACCGATTTGAAAAAGGGACGGGAAGTGGTCTTTGAAAAAGGACCGCTGTTTGACGCTTTGCGTGCCTCGATGTCGCTGCCGGGTTTGTTTGCCCCTGTGCGGATGGGCGACCTGACGCTGGTGGACGGCGGCCTGCTGAACAACATTCCGGTCGACGTCGTGAAGAAGATGGGCGCCGATATCGTCATCGCGGTGGCTCTGGACAAGCCGCCCGAAGAGGCGCAATTCCGGTCACTGTTGGGTGTGGCGGCGCGCAGTATCAGCGTCATGATCACGGCGAACGAACGGCGCAGCCTGGGCATGGCTGATACGGTCCTGATGCCCGACCTGAGCGGCATGGGGACCAATGACTACCTGAAGTGGAAAGAACTCGAAGCGCGCGGTTATGCGGCGGCGGCGGCGAAGAAGGCGATGCTGGAGAAGTTGAGCCTGAGTCCCGAAGAGTATGACGCCTACAAGCGGCAGCGCCAGGCGAAGCGCCGCAGCGATGAGTTGAAGCCGGCTTTTGTGGAAGTCGATGGAGACATCGCTCCGAAACGAACCGAAGCGCTGATCGATGCCATTGCCGCGAATCCGAACGAGACTCTGGACCGCGGCAAGCTGGAGAACGAACTGACGAAGATCACGGGCATGGGACGGTTCGATACGGCGAACTACTCGTTTGTCCATCGCGGCGACCTGCCGGGGATCCGGGTGAGTGTCCATGAGAAGGATTACGGGCCACCGTTCCTGAAAGTGGCGTTTCTGTTGGATGCGTCGCGGCAGGAGGGGTTCCGTTTCGGCATTGGCGGAAGGTTCACGGTGCTGGATCTGGGCGGGCCGGCGTCGGAGTGGCGGTCGGATTTGAGCATCGGCCAGTTCAACCGGGCGACGACGGAGTATTACTACCGCATTGCCGGTGGCAAGTGGTTTGTCGCGCCGCGCCTGTTCTATCTGGAGGACAGCTTGCCGCTGTACCAGGGCGACCAGCAGGTGTCTGACTTCACCACGCGCCAGACGGGTGGAGCGGTGGATGTCGGTTATGCTTTCGGCCGGTTCCAGGAGCTGCGGGCGGGCTATCTGCTGAGCCACGACCGGCTGGCCGTCAGCAAGGGTGTCAACTCGTTCGATCCGCTGAAGGGCCGTTCCACCGATTTCCACGTGAAGTGGGTGTATGAGGGACAGGACAGTCCGATGGTGCCGCGGCGCGGGGTGCGGGCCTCGGTGCAGGGCGCCTGGGTGATGGATCATCCCGGGGTCGATCGGACGTATCCGATGGCCGACATCACTTTCGGCTACGCCCGGCCTTTTAATAAGAACTACTCGCTGCTGACGAATTTCGCGGGTGGCTCGACGGTAAACGAAGAGTCGTTATCGACTGTATTTGCGTTGGGTGGGGTGGGGCGGATCGATGCCTTGGGCCGGGGGCGGATGCTCGGCAACCATTACTACTATGGCGGCGCCCGGGTACTGCGGACGCTGGCGAGCGACTCCTTGTCACTGTTTGGGCGGTTCTATTTGACGGCGGGGTTGGAGAGCGGCAAGGCCTGGACTCCGGCCGTGGGGGCGATGCCGCGCTACAGCGGATCATTTGGATTGCTGGGCGAGACGACATTTGGTGTTGTGTATTTTGGAGCCGGAATTGGAGATCGCGGCGATCGCCGAATGTTTTTCCGGTTGGGCAGAGTGTTTTAAGAGGTATGATTTGGAAGGATTCCCCATGGAATACGACCAACTCATTCAATTGGTGACACACTCTTCCGAAGCGGATTGGCTTTGGAACGATCATCGTTCGATCTGGACGTTCAAACCGGATCTGAACATTACGCTGCGTGAAACGCAGCGCCCTGGAGAAGGAGAGCTGAGGCCGTTCGCGGAAGAATGGGCCAAGCAGTTTCCGGACAAGGATGCACGGGCCACGGAGTACGAACTCTGGTACGGCGCGTCGTTCGTGAAGGAATATGCATTTGTACACGTGGATGGCTTTCGAGCGAGCTTGCCATTTCCGAAAAGTGCGGCGGACATGACCATTACGCGCGAGCAACTGGGGGTGGCGCTGGCTGTGAATAGCGGACACAGTTACTTCCACGAATACATCAAGAGATTCACGATCGGCGATTGAAGGCCGGCGTCCCTCAATGTATTGCGCGGACCGATGATGTTCCTAACGGATGGCACCCGTAGCTGGTTGAAGGGCCCTCGGCATTGCCCCGCGGGCCCTTTCCTCCTCCTGATGGATCCCGTGAAACCGCTTTGGGGACAGCGCCTGTTTCCTGACGGTGTTCGCATGTTACCGATCTTCATTTATATGAATAGCGATAGCGATTTGGATTGACCCCAAAAAGTGGCGAGCGGATAATGAGCTCACCGGCCGCTGGAGATTTCGGGCGGCCGGGAAGAGGTCAATCGTAAGTTGGCTGCTCCGCGGTCTCCATTGGTGGACTCGTCCTCAAGCCATTTTTACCCTTGAGACTGCCTCAGCTCTTTGTGTGGGGGACAGGCATGATCGACAAGCTATCCAGCTCGATTCTTTTCTGCGCAGCCATCGCGCTTTCCGGCTCGTCTGCATCCGTTCTTATGGGCCAGGTTCCGCAAGGGCGTGCGGAATTCACCGTCAACGTGACCGTCGTCTCTACTGGCGCGAAGACCGGCAAGAGCATCAAGCAGAACAGGACTTTCGCCCAGCGAAGCGACGGAAGTACTCGTGAGGACGTTACTGATCACCTCAGCACTCGTGGCCGAGGCATGATCCGAAACATCAAACTCGTGCTGCCGGCGGAGAGGAAGATGGTGCATGGGCATCCCGAGGTTCTGTCGGTTTCTACCTTTGTGATGAGCGACGAGGAGGTTCAGCAGTCTTCGATCCTCCCGCGATTCGATGAGAAGTGCTCCACCAACAAAGGTGTTGAGCGTGCGGCATTCGCCGGGTTCTCCAGTGTGGCAGGCCAGCGAGTTGCGATCTACGAGTTCGCAGATGCCCGGAGAAGCACTGAGTTGTCCCTGGCACCGGAGCTGGGGTGTTATCCGCTGCGTATGGTCGTCAACACCTTCGACGACAAAGGGAAAATCGCTAGGACGTACAAGTCAGAGGCATATTCCGTGGATCTGGGAGCGCCGGATCCCCGGCTGTTTGATGATCCGTTCGCGGGGTACGTCGAACGCAAGCCCTCAGAAATCAGCAGCCTGATCCAACAGAGGGTTTTCCACAGTTCTGCTTCTTCCGAAGAGGTTGCGGAATCCCGGCAACGACTGGATGACTACTATGATCAGCGGATGCCGAGGGGCGGAACTACGAAGGATCCGGCGGGGCGCGACAAGTAGCTCACGCATTGCCTGGAGCCAGCTTTCCCCCGGATGGTGCAACGAACAGCAGGGAGATGTCCGGCACAACGCCGAAGGGCCCGCAGCTTGACGCCACGGGCCCTTTTTCCTCCGACTCAATCTCTTGGGATTGCGTTCGGGGTGAACTCTAGAAGTTCACCTTGATGCCTAACTGCATGAACCTGGGGCCTACCTGGACCGCGGTGGCGCGGCCGAAGTTGGGATCTGTCAGGTTCACGTTGATGCCTCCGAAGAGCGTCCGGTTCAGGACGTTCGAGGCATCGGCTCGCAGTTCGAGATCTACCGGCTGATCCTTATAAGCGAACAGGATCGTGCGCTTGACGATGGAGAAGCTCTCCGACAGGACCGGCGGGGTGCGCAGGTTGTTGAGGAAAGCGGCGGCCGTGCCGAACTGGAGCGGGCCGGGCAGCGTGAAGGCGTTCCGGTCGAACCAGCGCACATTCGGGTTGTCGGGATCGAGATCCGTGCGGTTGGTGCCCGTGCGGATCGACGAACCGGAGAGGTTGGCGCGCAGCACGGGGTTGAAGAGGGACGCCGCCAACGTGTTGGGCACGGTGGGCTGCAGCAGGGTGCCGGAGCGGTACTGGTGGATGCCGGCAACCGTCCAGCCGCCCGTCAGCTTCTTCACCAGGTTGCTGCCTTTCTTGCCGAAGGGCAGATCCCAGGTGTAGATGAGGTTCAGCACCTGCGGCGTGTCGAAGCGCTGGAAGCTCTTCTCGTTGCCGAGGTTGTACTGATCCTGGACCGCGATTCCGGAGCCTGTCTGGGTTTCGGCGCCGACGTTGGACAGGCCCTTGGACCAGGTGTAGCCCAACAGGACGCTGAGCGACTTGTAGCGGCGCTCCACCTTGGCCTGCAGGGCATTGTAGGTGCTGCCCGCGTTGCCGAGGTAGGTGTGGGTGATGTTGAGGTACTGCGGATAGGGGCGAAGGGCCTGGGCGAGAGTGCCCGTGAACGTCGGGAACGGCTTGCTGAAGCCGGCGTTGACGACGCGCGCATCGTTGATGCTCAAGGGCAGCAGGTCGCCGTACTTGAGCTGGCCCGGGTTCACCTGGTTATACGGCGTGGCCGAGTTCAGGTGGGTGCTCTTCATGCCGACGTAGGCGACATCCAGGAACCAGCTGCCGGGCAGCTCGCGCTGGACGTTGAGGCTCCAGTTCTGGATTTTACCGGGCAGGCCGTCTTCGCCGGTGAGGATGAGCACGCTCTGGCCGTTGGCGAAGGAGGGATCCACGACGGGCAGCGGACGGGGCGGCCCGGGGGTGAAGCCGTTGTCCCAGTTGAAGACCGGAGCCAGGCCGTCGAGCGACTGCGGAGCGCTGCTGTAGCTGGTGCCCCAGCCGCAGGGGAAGCAGCCGCCGCCCGTGTTGCCGTTGGCCGCCGAGTAGTAGAGGCCGTAGCCACCGCGCAGGACGGTCTTCTGGTTCAACTGGTAGGCGGCGCCCAGGCGCGGGCCGAAGTTGGTGGGATAGATACTGCCGAAGCGCTTTTTGCCGTTGCGGCCGGGCCCTTCGCCCAGGAACGTCAGGGCGCCAGCGAGACCGCCGGCCCCGGGGTTCGGGACGGAGGGATCGAAGCTCGAGATCGTGTAGTTCTGGTCGAACCGGGGGAAGTAGAGCTCGTAGCGGATGCCGATGTTCAGCGTCAGGCGCGAGGTCACCTTGATGTTGTCGGTGAGGAACGCGGAGTCGGTGACATAGAGAATGTTGACGCCCTTGGTGTTGAAGTCGCGGCGGGCGCTATCGGGTCCGCCCAGCAGGAAGCTGGCGAAGGAGTAGCCGGTGGTGGCGCGTGACGCTCCGGGGGCGGCTGTCTGGAAGTTGGAGTAGTTGAAGCGGCCGTGGGCGTAGGCGTCGTCCAGCGGTTCCTGGAACGTGCGGCCGCGATGGTATTCGAAGCCGAACTTCAGGTCGTGACGGCCCAGGACCTTGCTGGCCGTGTCGGAGAGGGTGTAGGTCCAGTTGGACTGGTTGCCGCGGTTCTTGGGGTCGTTG
This sequence comes from Paludibaculum fermentans, assembly GCF_051172195.1. Taxonomy (GTDB): domain Bacteria; phylum Acidobacteriota; class Terriglobia; order Bryobacterales; family Bryobacteraceae; genus Paludibaculum; species Paludibaculum fermentans_A. Next base: position 6,639,829 of record NZ_JBPJAQ010000001.1, on the reverse strand, counting down.
CCGAAACCAGTGAGACCGTCGGTGAAGGTGACGATGGGGAATGAACTGGAGCCGTCGGTGGCGACGCCCTTCAGGCCGAGCTTCTCCGGCCACCCCTGTTTGTGCTGCGGCAACTGATCGAAGTAGTTGTTGTACCGCGACAGGCCGAAGACGAAGTGGTTAAAGAAGGTGGGGGAGATGCTGGCGTCGTAGGTGGCGCGCCAGGTGTCGGGTTTGTCCAGGGTGTAGAGGCCGTTGGCCAGGGGACCGGGCAGGCCGCCTTCGGCCAGCTGCGTGATGTTCTGCCTGCTGAGGAAGAAACTGACGCGGTTGGTGTCGTTGAAGACGTGGTCGGCCTTGATGCTCCAGATGTCCAGATCGCGAATGCCCAGGTTGCTGACGGAGAAGTTGGACGAGATGCCGGGGCCCGTCGGATTCGGGATGAGGCCCAGCATATTCTTCGACACGCTGCTGAAGCGGTTGGTGGGGATCTGGTTGTTGGCGAAGGGTGTGCGCGTGACGACGCCGTTGACGGTCTGCGTACTGTCGGGGTCGTAGATCAGCTTGGCGCCCAGTTCCGAGAAATCGCCGGCGCGCATGGCCTGGGTGGCGATGCTGGCGATGGCCGTGCTGGAGGCGTTGGCTTGGCGATACCAGTTGCGGGTGAAATAGAAGAACGATTTGTTCTTGCCGTTGTAGACTCCGGGGATCCAGACCGGTCCGCCCAGGTTGAGGCCGTACTCGTTTTGGCGCACCTTGGCTTTGTTCGGATTGCGGGTGTCGCCGTCGGGGAAGCGGCGCTGGCGGTTGATGGACCAGCCGGCCGCGTCGTAGGCGTCGTTGCGGTTGAACTCGAAGACGCCGCCATGGAACTGGTTGGTGCCGGACTTGGTGACGAACACCTCGATGCCGCCCGCCGTGCGGCCGTATTCGGCCGAGAAGTTCGAATTCAACAGTTTGAACTCACCGTACTGCTCGACGGAACCAATGCCGCCATTGGAGGCGAAGGCCACGCCGCCGCTTTCGGGATTGGTGTGGGAAGCGCCATCGATGAGGATTTCCTTGCCGCGGCGCGGTCCGCCGTTGATGCTGGAGTCCTGCACGCCATTGTTGACGCCGGGCAGAAACGAGATGAAGTTTTCCGGATTCCGAAAACCGCCGGCCACGAAGAGCGGCGCATCCTTCATGAACTTCGGCTGAAAACTGGTGCCTAGATCGCTGCTCGCCGCCGAAAGCAGCGGGGCATCGTCTTTGACATCGACGGTTTGCGTGACATCGCCGACTTCCATGCGGGCGTCGATATTGACGCGCGTGGCGGTGGCCACCACGATGCCCGTGCGGGACATCTTCTTAAAGCCGGCTACTTCCACATTGAGCGTGTAAGAACCGACTTCCAAAGCGGGAAATGAGTAAATTCCAGACTCGGAACTCACTGTCGCCAACTCGCGGTTGGTCGCCTCCTGAATCAGCCGGATCGCGGCGCCGGGCACAGCCGAACCGGCTGGATCGGTCACCTGACCCGAAATAGCGCCTGAGCCGGTCTGGCCGTAGACGAAGGCCAACGGCAAGGCGAGCAGGCACACAACTTGGTATGTGATTTTTCTAATGAACAAGGAACCCCTCCCAGTGGGATTTGCTCGCAGTCTACAGGAGTTAATACAGGATGACAATCTGAATGTTCATCCAGGGAGAGGCCGGAAGTTCTCAATCCGCAGCTACGAGCGGGTTTCGATTGGCTTCGCCGCTGGTTGGAATGTGACAACTGTCTCCACTCCCGACGTTGGGGCTGCCTGCAAGCCGTGCGGTCCGACAAAAGAATGACGCCCGTGCCGTGGCGGACCGGCGCCGAACCTCGCCTGGGGGCGGTTGAACCTCCATCTGGACCGCCGGCCTAGTCATTCTGACTATTTTTTGGTCCTTTGTACGCGGATAGTACTAACCGGGGTTTGGGTCCAGGTTATGGGCGACCGCCGGTACACCCCGCCAAAGTTTCGTCACCCGAGTACTGTTTCGCCTGCCCATAGTTCCAATTTCCGGCGTTTGGGGGCATTTTCGGCCCGTTCTCCGATGCCGCATAGTTTTCGGTTCTAGGATTCCAGGTTCTAGGGGCACGCAAGCAGGCCCGGTAGGTTACTGGTGTGACTGCTTGCTGAGCCTGGCGCTTAACCGCTCCGGATGGCCGGCAGAACAACTGGAGAACAATAAATGAAACTCAACTCAATGCTGTTCGGAGCCGCCGTTTTCATGGCGGCGATATCTTCAGTCTCTGCGGCGCCACTGCCGCCTTCCGTACTGGGGACTGACAAGTCGGTCAATATTCAAAACGAGAGCCTCGCGGTTCTGAGCGGCGGGGGCTTCGGAGGCACGCTCGAGGGCTACAGCACCTACTTCTGGTGCGTCGACTGGGAAAACTTCGTCGCCGGTCCGCCGGACAGCTATTCCGCCAACGTGGTGGCGCTCTCTGACTGGACCGCTACCGAAAAGAATCAGGTCCAGAAGGGCAACAACACGAACTGGGCGCTGAATCCGCCGGTCCTGTCCTCCCTGCAGCGTTACCAGGTGGCCGCCTACCTGCTGACGCAGATGGCGACCTTCCAGAACCTGGCCAAGCAGACTGGCGCCGCGCTAACTGCTGATCAGAACCTCCAGGCCTCCATCTGGAAGGTGCTGAATATCGGTACCCCTTCCGCCGCGAGCCCCGCTGTTGCGAACATGTCCCCGCTCAACGCAGCCATCTCCTACGTGCAGAGCAACCCGACCTACGGTTTCGGCACCTTCGCGGTGGTCAGCGGTGTGTCGCTCAACGGCGACCTGACCAGAACCAAGAAGCAGACCTTCCTGGTTCAGATCGAAGCGGCGCAGGTTCCTGAACCCGGCACCTACGCTCTGATGGGCCTGGGCCTGGGCGCACTCGCCCTGATCCGCAAGCGCAAGGCTTAACTCATTTCTGATCTTCAAGTTGCAGTCAAAGGCCGCCCGCAGCAATGCGGGCGGTTTCTTCTATTAGGGATCAATCGCGGCGCAGTGCGGACATGGGGTCGAGCCGGGCGGCCCGCAAGCCGGGCTGGAGCGCCGCCGCCAGCGCCACAACCAGCAGCAGGCCGATGACGGAGGCGTAGATCCAGGGCGACTGGAACTCCGTCTGGAACAGCAGTCCCTTCAGGTAGCGGGCCGAGGCGAGGGAAGCGGCGAGGCCCAGCAGCGCGCCGCCAGCCGTCCAGCGCAAGGCGCGGCTCAAGACGAGAGACACAATTCCGGCCGGGGTGGACCCCAGGCAGAGCCTTACCCCGATTTCCCGGGTGCGTTGTGTGACGAAGAAGCTGACCACGGCGTAGAGGCCGATGCTGGCGAGCAGGATTCCAACCAGGGCAAAGGCTGTGAGGACGACGGTCTGGAAGCGCGGCCGTTGGTACAGATCGGCCACTTTGTCTTCCAGGGCGTTGATCTCGACGGGCAAGTGTGGATCCATGGCGGCCATCTCGCGGCGGATCAGGGGTGTCATCGATGAGGCGGGCAGGGCTCCGCGGAGGATGGCGACCCAGCGGCGCGGTGCGCCCGGAATCACCCTGGGCCGCTGCAGGTAGTATTCCGAATCCTGTTTCACGCCCGGCGGTGCGTTGCGAACCTCACCCGCGATGCCGATTACCGTCAACCAGGGGTTTTCAGGACCGGCCCGCAGGCGGCGACCCATGGGGTCTTCCTGGCCGAACAACCGGGTGGCCAGGGATCCGCTGATGACGATGGCGTCGCGGTCGTTGTCCTGGAAACCGCGGCCGCGCAGCAGCGGAATGCCGAGGGCGGGGAAGTACTCCGGGGTGACCCAGCGATAGACCACCATCCCCCCGGTGCCTTGGCGGGTTTCCGGCGGACGCCCTTCCACCTGGATGCGGGAGAAGATCATGGCCTGGGTTCGGCCGGAGGGCGGCACGGAGTCGGCCAGGGCTACCTGGGCAACGCCGGGCAGGCGGCGGAGACGATCCTGGGCCTCCAGGGCGTGCTGCGAGTCGAGCCGCATGGTAGCGGTGAGGACGCGGCCCTCCTGGAAGCCGAGCGGCACGTTCTGCAGTTTCCAAAGGCTGTGGAGCAGGAGTCCCGCTCCGGTGAGCAGGACGACGGTGATGGCGAACTGCGAAGTGACCAGAAGGGGTTTCAGCCAGAGGCCGCGCCGTTCGGTCGCGCGCGTCCCCGAGAGGTCTTCCAGGGAAACCCGCAGCAGGGCAGGCGCCAAGCCGGAGAGCAGGCCGGCCGCCAGGGTCAGCAGAACGGCAAAGGCGGCGACGCGCCAGTCGATTTGCGCCTCGCGAAGCCGGGCGATGCCCTCCGGGGCCAGGCTGCGCAGCAGGCGCAGCAGCCACCAGGCGAGACCGATGCCGGCCACGCCACCGGCCGAAGCCAGGATGAGGGTTCCGGTGAGCGATTCGCAGACCAACTGCCAGCGAGTGGCCCCGAGGGCAGTGCGGACCGCACGCTCCTGCGTCTGGCCGGAGGCGCGGGCCAGCAGCAGGTTCGCCACGTTGGCGCAGGCGATGAGCAGGACGCAGAAGACGGCGGCGGTGATGAGTTGGGCAGCCAGGCGGGCGTCGCGGGACTGGCGGTCCCGCAGGCCTGAAACCTTCAACGAAATCTCCTTGCGGAATTGGGCTGGGACGAGCTTGAGCGACTCCTCGTAGAGGGGCATCAAGGCGGCGCGGGCCTGCGGGAGGGTGAGCCCGGGTTTCATGCGGCCGAAGACGACGAGCAAGGCCATGCGGTCACGAGCGCGCTGCGCGGCTTCGTCCAATTGCTGCGGCAGCAGGATATCGACGCGGGCGAGATTGGGGTATTCGAAGTTGGCGGGCAGGACCCCGATGACGCGGGTGGGGCGGCCGTCCAGGTTGAGGGTGCGGCCCAGGACGCCGGCGTCGCCGCCAAAGCGGCCGCGCCACATGTCATAGGAGATCAATACGTTCTGGGCGACGCCGGGACGGTCGTCGTCCCTGGTGAGATCCCGGCCGAGAGCGGGCGCGACGCCGAGGGTCGCCAGGAAGTTCGCCTCCACCCGGCCGCAGCGCAGGCGCGCCGGGTTGTTTTCGAAGAGATCGCAATCGCCCACCATGCTGGTTGAGGTGATGGCGCTGAAGACTGTCTGTTTAGCGCGCCAATCCAGGTAGTCTGGCCCCAGCAGGAATTCCTCTTCGGCCAGGGGTGTGCCCATGCCCAGCCAGACCAACTGGTGTTCCCCGGAGTAGGGGAGAGACCGGATGAGGATGCGGTCGACGACGCTGAAGACGGCGGTGGCCGAACCAACGCCAAGAGCGAGAGCGAGGATGGCGGACGCCGTGAAGGCAGGGGTCCGGAAGAAGGAGCGGAGAGCGGGTTTCCACATATCAATGCCCAGTGGAGGGATAGACTCCGGGTCGGAGTTGGCGGTTCCTGGGCGCCGTGTTGGATTTTCGGATTCGCCGTGTAGGGGATTCCGGCATAATAGGAGGCGATGGTCCGTAATTAAACAAAGAAGTGCTTTGTTTGTAGCGTGCGGCCGGTTGGACCAGTAACTGCAAAGGAGGATGTAGGCGAATCCGACGCATTGAGGAAACGCCGCCAAGTGAAAAGGAGATTCCGATGTTCGGTATCGATTGGAACAATCCGCAGACGATGTGGCTCAACTACACGAATCTGGCTTTGGGCGTCGTCACGCTCATCTGCTTTGTGGCCGTGGGCTACAACATCGTGAAGGAGCTGGTGGAGCAGCGCCAGAAGAGCCATGCGATGGATCGCGAATTGAAAAACATGCTTTCGGCGCAGGGCCATGCGATGGAGGTCCCGGGCCTGGGCTGGACGATGGCCGATGGTGGCGAGCCGGTGCCCCCGCCCGTGTTTACGCGCCCCCCGACGCCGCGCGAGAAGAAGCAGTAGGAGGAGATCCCCGTGAGCTGCCCGTTTCTCAGGGAAGCACGAGCCCGCAGCTGCCAGGCTGCGCCGTTACGGAAGCTGATTGTGGAAGGCCGCACCGACACTTCCGGAGAGAAGTGCTCGTCGGCCGGGTATCAGCAGTGTTCCATTTTCACGGATCAGCGCGCCATTTCGGAAGATCCGGGCCGGTGCCCGTTTCTGCACGAATCGCTCATGCAGTACTGCGCGGCGCAGTCGGTGCCGAAGATGGTCCCGTACAGTGAGTCGCAGTTGGGCAAGTGCGGATCGGACAGCTTTGAATACTGCGAAACGTACCTGCAGATGGCGCATCCCAATGGTTCGCATCCGGCGGACGAGTGGCAGGTGGAAGGCATTCCGGTGCCGTCCAAGCTGTACTACACCGCGAACCATATGTGGATCGACACGCATGAGAGCGGCGCCTGTCACATTGGCATCGACGGATTTCTGGCCCGCCTGATCGGCCGGCTGGATGGAGTCAACTTCGCTACGCAGCGAGGGGTGAATCGCCCCAGCGCTGTCCTGAACCTGCACGGGGCCGACTGGCCGCTGGTATTCCCCAACCAGGTATTGATCAGTTCAGCCAACCTCTACCTGCGCGGCAATCCCGCGCGGCTGGCAGCCGATCCTTACGGATCAGGCTATCTGTTTGAAGGTTGGGAACCACCGTCCGGTACGCCGTCGCGTCAGGGCCTGATGCATGGCCGGCAGGCGATTCACTGGATCCGGCAGGAAGTCTCGAGGCTTTCGGAGTTCGTCCAGCAGTGTGCCAGCCGGCGCGGGAGCGGCGTGGATTCCACATTGTGTGACGGCGGCACATGCGTGCCGGGCCTGCTCGATCATCTGACCCGCGACGAGATGTTCCGCCTGCTGCACGAGTTTTTCGACCCGCATGCAGCCTGGCCCGCTCAATAGTCAAGGAGACACAAGTTCATGCGTGCCGCCATCCTGTTCCTGGCCGGCTTAGTATCAGTGCTCACCGCGGGTTGGACAGTTTTTCCGCGTGCCTTATATAAGAGCAGCCCCCAGCCTCTTCAGTTCAATCATAAAGTTCATGCTGAGAAGGCCGGCAGCGAGTGCAACTCCTGCCACGAGATCCGGGCCGATGGTTCCTTCAGCGGAATCCCCGGCATCGCCAACTGCGCCGGGTGTCATCCTGAACCGCAGGGCACCAGCCTCGCCGAGAAGACGCTGGTAGAAAAGTATGTCAAACCCAACCGCGAGATTCCCTGGCACGGTTACTACCGGCAGCCGGCGAATGCGCGGTTTTCGCATGTACGGCATGTGAAAGCCGGCAAGTTGAAGTGCGAGACGTGCCACGGAGACCATGGCAAGTCGGCCAGCCTGCCTGCTTACGAGGAGAACCGGATCAGCGGCTACAGCCGCCGCATCTGGGGCGCGAAGATGCTGCGCGTGAATATCCGTCCCGACGAAGGCATGAAGATGTCCGACTGCGAAAACTGCCATGCCCAGCGCGGTGTCACCGCCGGTTGCCTCGGTTGCCATCAATAGGAGCCTGCTATGAAACCCACCAGGCGAGATCTGATTACTCTCGGTGCGGGCGCTGTTGTGGCGCTGCCCTTCACCCCCCTGCCTTGGAAACTTCTGGACGATTCAGCCATCTGGACACAAAACTGGCCGTGGATTCCGACTCCGGCTCGCGGCGAGCCGAGTACGAAGTTCACGGCCTGTACCTTGTGCCCGGCGGCGTGCGGCTTGAAAGTACGCTGTATCGCAGGCAAGCCGGTCGGCATCGCGCCGGTCGCCGCGCATCCTGTGAGCCGCGGCGGATTGTGTGCGCTGGCCTTTGGAGCGCATCAACTGCCCTGGCATCCGGCGCGCCTGAAGCAGCCGCTGTTGCGTGGACAGGCTACGACGATGGACAAGGCGCAAGCCGCCGTTGCCGCGGAGTTGAAACGCGCGGGTGCGAATATGGCATTCCTGGACGCACGGCCCGGGCGGACGGCCTCCACCCTCTATCGCCGGTTCCTGCAGGCCAATGGCAGCGACCGCTACCTGACGGTGGCGCGGTCCGGCGAAGGCGCGGGTAACCTGCTGCGGCAGTGGAGCGGCTCGCCCGATCCGCTGGGCATCGATATTGAGAATGCGAAGACCATTCTGAGCTTCGGCGTGCCGGTACTGGACGGCTGGGCGACGCCGGGCCGCGTACTGGCTGCCTGGAAGAAGAAGGGTTTCCGCCTCATTCAGGTGGACTCGGTCAGCACGACCACCGCTGGTTTGGCCGATCGCTGGCTGCTGATCGAACCTGGATCGGAAGCGGCGCTGGCGCAGGCCCTGGCCGGCACCATCACGGCAGGCGAGGCCGCCAGGACGACAGGACTCTCCGCCACCCTGATTGAGGATACGGCACGCGAACTGGCTGCCTCCGGTCCGGCGCTGGTGTTGGGCGACGATCCGGCTGTGGCTGCCCTCAATGTTCATTTGCAGAATGTGGGTCGCGCAGGCGGATACCTCAGCCGCCGCGGGATCGCCGGCACACCGGCCCTGCCGCTGGAAGCCGTAGCCGATGGTTCCCTGGAACTGCTGTTCGCCGAGGATGATGCGGCGCCCTGGGAAGTGCTGAAGAAGAAGCTGAGTCCGACGGGCTACCTGGTCTGCTTCTCGGCTTACAACGCAGGATTAGCCAACCACGCACCGTGCGTGATTCCGGTGCCGGCGAATCTGGAATCGGCCGACGATGCGGTGGAGCCTTTCGACGCCCTGGCCGCGTCCTACTCCGTCGCCCAGGCCCTGTTGCCGGCACCGCAAGGCGTCGCTGCGGCGCATGCCTTCCTGGGCCGCCTGGCCGGTTGGGCGGAAGACGAATACACGACGGCGCAGGCCAAGCGCGTGGAAGCAATCCACGCGGCGAAACGCGGGTCGATCTTCGATCCCGCTGCCGGAACCACCACTGCGGTGGCGGAGTTCAAGGAGGCCGCGAAACTGCAGGAAGCCCTGCAGCAGGGCGGCTGCTGGCAGGATGACGCGGCCGCCCCCAAGCTGCTGAATTGCACCGTGCCGGCCACGCTGGGCAAAGCGATGGTTGCACCAGGCAACAACTGGACCGCCGCTGTGATGCCTCCGCTGGCGACGAAGATTTATCAGGAGTCCACGCTCCGCACGACGAGGGAGATCTGACATGGCTGTCACGAAGAAACACCGCCGCTACGGGATGGTCGTGGACGTTGACCTCTGCACGGGTTGCGGCGCCTGCATGGTGGCCTGCGCGGCTGAGAACAATGTGGCACCGGCTCCGGAAAGGGCCACTGACCGCACCGGCATCACTCCAATGCGCGTTTATCCGGTTCATAACGGCGCTCCGGCTGACCGGCGCCAGACCGCTTTCCTGCCGCTGATGTGCATGCACTGCAGCGAGCCGCCCTGCGAAACAGTCTGTCCCCAGCAGGCCGTGGAACTCGACGAAGCCACCGGCATTGTTACCCAGATGCCGCAGCGCTGCCTGGGCTGCCGCTACTGCATGACCGCGTGCCCCTATCACGCCCGCTACTTCAACTGGTGGGATCCACAGTGGCCCGTCGGGATGGAAGCGACCCTGAACCCGACCGTCGCGCCTCGCATGCGTGGCGTCGTCGAGAAGTGCAACCTCTGCGCCTCGCGGCTGCACGCCGCTGAGGACCAGGCGACAGCAGCCGGGCAACCGCCGCCTTCAACCTACATCTCCGCCTGTGTCGAAGCCTGTCCCACCGGCGCGATGGTGCTGGGTGACCTGGACGACCCCACCACCGAGGTTCACAAGCTGGCCCAGGCCGACGGCACATTCCAGATGCTGACCAAGCTGGGAACCGGCCCCAAGGTCTACTACCACTCCAGTCGCCCGTGGGTGCGCAGCCTGGCTGAGCGCAGCGCAAAGGAGCAAGCACATGCCTAGCTTCGACGACCGCAACCTGATTCCGCGCGGGCTGGAACGGTGCTCGCCCCGGGGCTTCGCGCTCCGCATGGCGCCCTGGCTTCTGCTGTTCGCCTTTGGCGCGTACTCCATCTACCTTTGCCTGCGCTATGGGCTGAACCAGACGAACATGGACAACCGGTTCGCGTTCGGTTTGTGGATCTTCCTCGACCTCACGGTGATCGCCCTCGGCGCCGGCGCGTTCTTTACCGGCTTCCTGCTCTACCTGATGAAGTGGAAGGCCCTGAAATCTGTCATCAACAGCGCGGTCATCATTGGCTTTGTCTGCTACAGCGGCGCCATGGTGGCGCTGGCCGTGGACGTCGGACAGCCGGCGCGTGCCTGGTTTACCTTCTGGCATCCCAACGTCCATTCGATGCTGACCGAGGTCTCGTTCTGCATCACGTGCTACCTCACCGTGCTCGCCGTCGAGTACATTCCCATCCTGCTCAAGAACCGCAAGCTGAAGCAGATCCCCTCGTTTCTGGTCTTCGAATTCGAACTTCACAAGGTGATTCCAGTGCTGGCGGCCGTGGGCACTCTGCTGTCGTTCTTCCACCAGGGTTCGCTGGGTGGCTTGTACGGCGTCCTGCGCGGGCGGCCCTTCGCTTACCGTGAAGGCTTCGCCATCTGGCCCTCGACGTTCTTCCTGTTCATCCTCTCAGCGATTGCAGTCGGCCCAAGCTTTATACTGCTCACCACCAAGCTGGCCGAAAAGCTCAGCAACAAACCGCTGGTGCGCGGCGGGGTTTATCAGATGCTGGGCAAGACCTCGGGCGTGCTGCTGACTATATACATTGCTTTGAAGAGCGTGGATACGCTGATCTGGCTCAATAAGACCTCCCAGGCGGCCGGCTTCACTCCGTTTGAGTTCTACACGCACAAGCCGTTCGGCACGTGGATCCTCTTCACTGAAATCGTGCTGCTGGGCCTGGTGCCGGCCCTGCTGCTGCTGTCATCGAGGCTGCGGGCCAAGCCCGTCGTGTTGACCTGCGCGGCCATCCTGGCCTGCTGTGGAGTCTCATTGAATCGCTTCGTCCTGACAATTCAGACTCTGGCACTGCCCACGCTGCCCTTCGATGAGTTCCTGTCCTATTTCCCGAGCTGGCAGGAGTTCGGCGTCTTTTCCGCCGTGCTCGCCTATGGCGTATTGGTTTACGCGTTGTCGTTCCGCTATCTGCCGCTCTTCCCCGATGAAAAACAACTGACAGCGCCTGTTGAAACTGAGGAGTTGGATTATGTTTCCCGGAGTTAATGGCTTTCACTGGACGTTCGGACACATCCTGTTCGTCTCCATCTTCTGCACGGTTGGCCTGGTGATTCTCACCGCTGCGATCGTGGCCGCTTACAGAAGCTGGCGGGATGCGAGGCTCAATCGCGAGCCGCGGATCCGCTGGCAGAGCGACTTCCACGACCTGAGCGACCGGGAACGCCGCTGCCGCCACATGCTGTCCGGCGAAACGCAGTCCCGGCTCTGTCCGAATGCCTTCGAGTGCCGCGATTGTGTCACCCATCCGAAGTTCGTCGAACTGGCGCCCATGGTCGACGAAACAATGCCGGTGGAGACCTATGGGTTGGAATTCCCGGTGGAGAACTACTATCACCGTGGTCATGCCTGGGTGCGGCCTGAGTCGAATGGAACGCTGGTGGTGGGGCTCGACGACCTGGGACGACGCCTGATTGGCCCGCCCGACCATGTGCGCCTGCCCGCGCCTGGAACGCATCTCGAGAACAACGGCGTGGCCTGGCGTGGAGACCGCAATGGCGTGGCCTTCCGGGTGCTATCGCCCGTGGAAGGCGAGGTGATCGAGACCGGAGGGCCGGACCAGGGCTGGTACCTGCGCCTGCGTCCTGTCGCCAACAAACCCACAGACCTGCGGCACCTGCTGCACGGTCACGAAGTCAGCGGCTGGCTGCGCGACGAACTGGACCGGCTGCAGATGCTGTTGTCGCCGGAAGCAACGGGTCCGTCCCTGGCCGATGGCGGCGTGCTGATGGAAGATCTCAGCAAGGCGCAGCCCGGCGCGAATTGGGACAAGGTGATGGGCGAGATGTTCCTGGAGCCGTAGTGGCAGGGGCTACTCGGCAACTGCCGGCTTTGGGCTAGCTCAACTTGTGGCGGCGACTCGATGTGTCGCAAAAGGGGATTTGGATGCGGCTTGATCTGGCGACATCGTGCGTTGGTATAATGCCAACAGTTGCATGACGAACCGCTCAGCGGGGCTGGAGCGAAAGCCAAGCTGATTTGGTGCCTCGAAGCCGGCGCCGTCATTTACTCCCGGCACTTCCGGGATGAGTTGCAGAGCGACAACTTGACGATGGAGGATGTAATTCGAGTCTGCAAATCGGGCATGATCTCGATGGCACCTGAGCAGGACATCAGAACAGGTCAGTGGAAATACAGAATCGAGGGCTTCACCGCGGAACTATCCGGGATCGCGGTGGTGTTTACGCTTCGAACTGAACTGGCGGTTTACATTACCGTGTTCAAGAGGGCCACATGAGCAGCGAGAACATCCTCATCTGCACGAATTGCGGTGAAACCGCCAAATCCGAACGCCGCCGTTACCGCTATCTCGAGAGTGGAATCTCCAATCTCTACCTGCAGGGGACAGAAGTCGCCGAGTGTCTCCGCTGCGGTGAGTCCCATGTGATCATTCCGCGCATCGCAAAGCTCCATCGCGCCATCGCCCTGGCTCTCGCGAACAGTCCGGCCCGGTTGACCGGTGAGCAGTTGCGCTTCCTGCGCAAGCACCTGAGCATGAGTGGGGAGCAATTGGGCCGCTACCTGCATACCGACAAGACCAAAATCTCGAAGTGGGAGTCCGGTGATGATCCCATCGGTCCTTCCACGGACCGATTGATTCGATTGCTGGTTGCCGCCCTGGACGGCGAACTCCGGCCCGGCGTTACGGCCATTGCAGAGCATCTGCCGCAGATCCGGGATGAATCCGGCAAGGTCTGGGAACTGCAGGTGGATGTGGCGACGCTCCAATCCACCTTCGTCAGCGTTTCCCGGGCCGCGTGAATGGGCGGCTGGGCACTTCAGGGCTTCTGCCCCAGGCGTCCGCTGCGAAAAGCCGAGATGAACCGTTCTGGATCTTCCATCTCATGTTCTACCTTCAGCAGGCCGCTGATGAGGTAGAGGATCCCCAGCGGGATGCCGATCACCGTGATGCAGAGCGCCCAGAAGAAGAGCCAGCTACCCATGAACTCGTAACGAACGATCTTGGACATGCCAAGATCATCGCTCATTCCACGGTAGGCGCGTGCGATTCCTGGGCGATTGCCCATTGCGCGGCGGTGAGCAGGTCCGCGGCCACAAAGTCGGGGCGGACACGGCCCGCCGCCAAATGCCCGGCTCCATAGCCTGTCGTCACCAGGACGCCCTTTGCTCCCGCATTGTGCGCCAGGCCCACGTCCACGTCCTTGTCGCCGATCACAACGCAGTCCGAAGCCGTGAAACGCAGCTCCCGGGCAGCCTGCCGCAGCAGGCCCGGTTTCGGCTTGCGGCAATCGCACTCCTCGGCCGGGGCATGCGGGCAGATATAGATTCCGTCGAAGTCACCCAGCAATTCGCGCAGTCGGCGATGCACGGCGTGCACTTGCTCGAGCGTGAAATAGCCCCGCCCGACACCCGATTGATTCGTGACCACAATCAGGCCAAAGCCGGCGTTCCGCAGCAGTGCGACAGCCTCGCTGGCGCCCGGCAACAGTTCCACCTGGTCGGGGTCGGAGAGATAGTTCTTCTCCACAATGAGGGTGCCGTCGCGATCGAAGGCGACGAAGCGGCGCGAGCCGGCCTTACTTGCTGGATTCACTGGCAGCGGGCTTGGGCGTCGATTCCGTCTTGGTGGAAGAGGAGGACTCTGAGCTGCTCGAAGAGCTCTCTTTGCCGCTCGCGCTCTTGCCGTTGGAAGGGTTGCTGCCCGAGGACTTGGACTTCGAATAGTCAGTGATGTAAAAGCCGCTGCCCTTGAACTGAAGGGCCGATGTGGAGATCAGGCGTTCCAAGGCTCCGCCGCATTCTTCATGGACGCTGAGCGGGGTATCGGAAAACTTCTGCAGAACCTCAATCGTCTTATGGCAGCGATCACATTTGTATTCGTACAGTGGCATAGCAGTTAATTCTTGGGCGCCGGGATGTTCAGCGGACGCATCACGCTGGCATCGCCGGGCTTCACGTCGACCGTGTTGGAGGCCTGAACCTTACCGTTCACGACTTCCAACGCTTTCTTCAAAATCGCATCTTCGGACGACTTCGGATCCTTGGGGTCCTTCGGAGGGGCCGGCGTGGCATCGTCTTCGTCCGTGGCGGCCTCGGGCTCGGTGTCGGTCACCAGGTAGTTGGGCACCACCGAGTTGTCCTGGATCGCTTTCCCGGCAGGCGAGTAATACTTGGCGACAGCGAGCAGCACCGCTCCGCCGTCTTCCGTGGTGACTGCTTTGCGCATGGCCGCGTCACCATAAGTGCGTTCGCCCACGATGGAGGCGCGCTTGTTGTCCAACAGCGCGGCGGCCAGGATTTCGGCAGCACCGGATGTACCGCGGTTGGTCAGCACCACCAGCGGTCCTTTGTAAGACACCTTGGCCGGATCGGCCTGATACGTCTGCTTGGGGACCTTCTGTCCGCTCAGCGAACCAATCGTGCCTTTATCCAGGAACAGGTTGGCCAGCGCCACGCCTTCTTCCGGCACATTCACGGCCGAGTGGCGCAGATCCAGGATGATCTTTTTCGCACCCTGCTTTTCCAGGCCGGCAATGGCAGTCTGCACCGCCTGGGTCTTGCCCTTGCCGAGATCCTCGACGCTGACATAGCCGACTTCCTTGTCGAGCATCTTCGAGATCATCTGCGGCGCCTGCACCTGGGCGCGGGTCAATGTCATCTTAGTCGGCTCAGGCTTGCGCAGCCGCAATACCGTCAACTCGAGAGTGGAGCCGGCGTCGCCATGCAGCAACACATCGGCGTAAGCCAGCGGCATATCGCGCGTCGAAATCCCGTTGATGGCTTCCAGGATGTCGCCCGTCGAGAGGCCGGCTTTGTCCGCCGGGGAGCCGGGAATCGCATCCACGACACCGATCTCATAGCCGTACTTGCGGCTGAGCACCAGGCCGATGTCGGCCTTCGGGGTGGACTTCACTTTTAGATATTGTTTGTACTGCTCGGCATTCAAGTAGCTGGCGAACGGGTCCAGGGAGACCAGCAGACCATTCACGGCGCCCAGCGTGACATTCTTCATGTCGGGCTCTTCCACGTAGTCTGCCTTCACCTTGGCAAAGACCTCGGTGAACACGTTCAGGTGGCGGTAGGGGTCCGCGGGATTGGTCTCCGGGCTTTGGCCCAGGACCGCCCCGATCAACAGCAGTGCCACCAGCACGGTGGAAACGCTCACCACCGAGTACTTGAATCCGTTGCTCATGTGTTGTAGCCCCTCCGGGTACTTCCGGCCGGGTGCAATCTCCCTGATAGGAAGTATATCAGGCCCAGCCAGTCAGATCGCTCTAACTCATAGACGCGTCACGTCCGGTTTTGGGTGCAAGGGGAATCTGGACGCTTTTGGGCAAAAAAAGGGGGCCGCCGTGGAGTGAATGGCGGCCCGCGAGGATCAGGATCGCTTATTTTTGGAGAATTTGAACGGTCGAACCGAAAGCTGCTACGACCTTCGTTTCGCTTACGTATTCCGACATTTTAATAAGCAAGGGACGGGCCAAAGTGCAAGTGCTTTAGTTTCAATGCAGTTGCAAAGTGTCCATGCGGAAAGGGGACAACTTGTCCCCTTGCGGGCGACACCCTGTCCCGAACCGGCCATCACGGCCCGACACGCAGCATCGCTACTCCATGTGCCGGTACCGTAACCGAGTATCCTTCGGCCGTCGCTTCCACTGCGGTATGCGTCCAAAGATCGCGTACCTTCGGCATTCCCTTCACTCCCAGCGCCTGCCATGTGATGGAGGCCGGCGCCGCCGCCTTGCCGCGGTTGAACAGGCCCACTGCCCACGCCCCGCTTTTTAACGGACGAACCCAAATGTCGATGTCACCGTTCTGCTGCAGTCGGTACCCCTGCTTGCCCAGCGGGTCCTGGCTCACCGCCAACACGTCGCGATTCGTCAGGATTTCCACCGTCTGCTTGTCCATACTACGAACGTCGTTACCCGCGATCAGCGGAGCGGCCAGGATCGCCCACAAGCTCATGTGGGTCCGGCTCTCGTCCGCATTCAGCCCGCCGTTGCCGATCTCCAGCATGTCCGGGTCGTTCCAGTGGCCCGGTCCGGCCGATTTCTCCTTGCCATTCTGGCCAAACCCGATCTGGGCCATCGATTCGTACGTGTCGCGAATGTCACCAGTCGTGCGCCACATGTTGGCCCCGATCGTCGAGCCCCATTCCAGTACCGCTCCCTGGCCATACTGGCTGATGCTGTACAGAATCGGGCGGCCGGTCGCACGCAGCTCCTGCGCCATCATCTGGTACACCACCGGCTGCTGGTCGACCGTGAATGTCCGCGCCGCGCCACACCAGTCGTACTTCAGGTAGTCGACGCCCCAGGAGGCGTACACCTTGGCGTCGATCGCCTCATAGCCCAGGCTGCCCTCCAATTGCTGGCAGGTGCGCGAGCCTGGCGAGGAGTAGATCCCAAACTTCAGCCCCTTGGAATGGACGTAATCGCCCAACGCCTTCATGTCTGGAAACCGCTCATTCGGCTTGGGTTTGCCCGACTCGTCGCGGCCCGCGATCCAGCCGTCGTCGATGGTCAGGTACACATAGCCGGCATCGCGCAGCCCGCTGGACGCCAGGGCGTCGGCCACTTCGCGGATCAGCTTGTCGCTGATGGCTGCGTGGAACTTGTTCCAGCTATTCCAGCCCATGGGCGGAGTCTTGGCCAACCCGTTGGGCGGCAGGGTCTTCCGTTCGGGCAGCACCGGCTTGGGCCGCTTCGCGTCGGCCGCCAGTTCCTTCTTGATCTCTTCGCTCTCGCCGCGCTTGGCGATCATCTCGCGCATGCCGCGCATCCCGCCCGGTCCGCCACCGGGCCCCATCGCGCCGCCGGGCGGGGGACCACCTGGGCCGCCGGGTCCCATCGCCGGCATGTTCATGGTCAGCTTGAGCTGCTCGCCTTCCACTTTGCCTTCCCACTTCATCCGCCGTTCCTGGCCCATCATGTTCTGGACCACTTCGAACGAGAAGGTATCCCCCTCGATCTTTCCATTCAGGATCTTCTGTTCACCCATCGCCGAGAGCATCGAGCCGGTGAACGCGGTGCCCTCCTGTTTGAAGTTGAGTTGGGTTTCCATGACGCGCCCGCCCGGGCCCTGACGTTGGGCCACCCAACTGCCGGTAAGATCGGCGGCCAGGCATGGGCAAGCGAGGAGTATGAGCACGGCTAGGGGCTTCATCGGCATTTATCCTATACCGAAGTGTGTGGTCCTCGTAACCGGAGAGGAAACGCTTACAATTCTTTACAGGGAACCGCGCTCCACGGTCACCGCCACATCCGAGGGCAGGGCACTGGTCACCGGCCGCCAGAACAACAGCGCCAGGCCGATCGTCAGAGCCTGCACCAACGCGATCAGCGCGACGCAGGCTGGCCAGCCCCAGCGGGACCACAGCGCCCCGGGCAGTACAGCTCCGGCGCTGCCGCCCGCATAGTAAAAGGTGACATAGAGCCCCACCGCGGCCGCGCGTCCTTCCTTTGTCACCTTGCCGATGTAGCTGCTGGCGGCCGATTGTGCGATGAACACGCCGGTGCAGCAGAACGCGAGTCCAGCAATAATCGCCGGCAGCGGAGCCAGCAGCGTCAGCGCCGTGCCCGCCAGGCTGAGGCTGAGCGCTCCGCAGAGCGCCGCCCGGTGGCCCAGCCGGTCGATCCAGCGTCCGGCAATGGGTGTGATCACCGCACCCACGAGATAAACCGTGAACAGGAAGCCCAGCGCGGCAGTAGACAGGTTGTAAGGCGCCGCCTCCAGGTGGAAGTTCACATAAGTGAATAGCGCCACCATTGAGAACAGCACGCAGAACCCCGCTCCGTAAGTGGCCAGCAGTTGCGGATTCTTCAGGTGCCGCAGGATCTGGGCCGCATGGCCGCCCTCCTGCGTCACCGGCCGGAACCGCTTGCCCTCGGGCATCCAGGCCCTGATCGCCAGGCCGCCAGCGAGATTCAGCGCCGCCAGCCAGACAAATGCCCATTGCCAGGAAGTGACGGTCGCCACCACGGCGGCCAGCGTACGACCCGTGAAGCCGCCCAGCACCGTACCCGTGACATAGGCCGCCATCGCCGCCCCGACGTTCGACTTCCACTCCTCATTGATGTAAGCGATGGTCACCGCGAAGATGCCGGGCGTCAGCACCCCTTGCAGGAATCGCCAGAACAGCAGTTGCCCCAGGTTCTGGGCCACGGCCGCCATCAGCGTGGGAATCACCAGCAGCAGTGTGGCGGGGACGATCACCTGTTTACGGCCA
Organism: Paludibaculum fermentans; assembly: GCF_051172195.1. GTDB lineage: Bacteria > Acidobacteriota > Terriglobia > Bryobacterales > Bryobacteraceae > Paludibaculum > Paludibaculum fermentans_A. Next base: position 6,621,577 of record NZ_JBPJAQ010000001.1, on the reverse strand, counting down.
TGACGGTCGGCGATCAGCCCGACAAACGGCGCGGCCAGCGCCACAGCGATCGTAGCGGCGCTGACCACCAGGCCTGCACCGGCGGCGGAGATCTGAAAATGCCGGGCCAGCATCGGCAGCAGGGGCTGGGGCGCGTAGAGGTCGAGAAAGGCGCAGAACCCCGCAAACACGACCGCCGCCGTGCGCTTGCGGTGGTCCGTCCGCGAGATCGCATCCATCAAATTTCATTCTCTCGCATGCGGCACTTGGCTTGCCCTCGCGGCTTCGATACCATGCCCGCATGCCTTTCTTGAACCGGCGTGAGTTTCTGCTCACCAGCGCCGCCGCCGGACTCGCCGCCGCGCCCGCAACGGCGCACTCCGAACTGCCGTTCCGCCAGGTCCACCTCGACTTCCATACCAGTGAACTCATCCCCGACGTCGCCGCCGATTTCGACGCCCGCGAGTTCGCCGCCACGCTGAAAGCAGCGCACGTCAACTCGATCAACGTCTTCGCGAAATGCCACCACGGCCTCGCCTACTACGACACCGCCATCGCCCAGCGCCATCCCGCCTTGAAGATCGACCTGCTGGGCCAGATGGTCACCGCCTGCAAGGCTGCAGGCATCCACGTGCTCTACTACTACTCGCTGGTGTGGGACGTCGCCACCTCGCGCAAGCATCCCGACTGGATGGTGGTCACCCGCGATGGGCACAACATCGGCGGCCCGCCCACCGACGCCTGGCCGTGGATCTGCATGAATACGCCCTACCTCGACCAGGTGCTGGCCGAGAACGAAGAGCTTGTCACAAAGTACGATACCGACGGCGCGTGGTTCGACATCCTCAAGCAGCACCCCGACGGCTGCTTCTGCCACTGGTGCACGGCCGATCGCAAAAAGCTGGGCCTGAAGGACGACCCCGAGTCCATCCGCACCCACAACAAGCTGGTCGCTAAGCGCGTGGAGGAGGGGCTGAACAGGGTCGTCCACAAGCGCTTTCCCAACGGCCTCACGTTCTACAACAGCCGCCTTGTCGTCGGTGTACGAGACGAACTCGATTACTACTCGCACATCGAGATCGAATCGCTGCCCACCGGCGGCTGGGGCTACACCCACTTCCAGCAGCGCGTCCGCTACATGCGCACCCTCGGCAAGGACATGGTCGGCATGACCGGCCGCTTCCACAAAAGCTGGGGCGACTTCGGCGGCCTCAAGAACCAGGCCGCGCTCGACTTCGAGTGCCTCAACTTCCTCGCCAATGGAGCCAAGGCCTGCGTCGGCGACCAGTTGCACCCGCGCGGCCGCCTGGATAAGACGACCTACGCCCGCATCGGCAAGACTTATACGAAGGTGGAGGCACTGGAGCCCTGGACCCGCGGAGCCCAGGCCGTGGCCGACATCGGCGTCATCTCCACCGCTCTCTTCAACACCGAAACCACACAGAAAATCACGCCCTCTGACCAGGGCTTCACCAACATGCTGGTCGAGCTGCACCAGCAGTTCAACGTCATCGACCTGGCCGAGGATTTCCGGCGCTACCAGTTGCTGATCCTGCCCGACGAGATCCGTCCATCCAAGGAACTGCTGGCCAAGCTGGACGAATTCGTCACAGCCGGCGGCAGCGTCATCGCCTCCGCCGAAAGCCTGCTGGACCCGCGCATGTACTGGTTCTATTGGAAGCCGCTCGGCCTCCGCTACCAGGGCAAGGCGAAGTTCCGCGGCGAGTATATGCTGGCCAAACCCGGCGCGTTCCCTTCGCTCGACGAAAGCGCCTATTACCTCTACCAGCCCGGCCATTCCGTGGCCGTCGACGAAGGCACCGAAGTGCTCGCCACCTACGGCCACCCCTACTTCGACCGCACGCCGGAGCGTTTCAGCTCCCACAAGCAGACACCGCTGGGCCAGCGCACCGAGGAGCCGCTCATCACCCTGCGCGGCAAAGTCTGCTACATCGCGAATCCCATCTTCCGCAGCTACGCGCTGGATGGCGTGGGCGCCTACAAGCTGGTGGTCGGAGACCTGCTGCAGCGCCTGTTGCCGCAGCCCGTGGTGACAGCGCCCAAGCTGCCGTCCACGGCCCAGATCACACTGCTCGAGCAGTCCGAATCCAAGCGCCGCATCGTGCATCTACTCCACTACCCCATGACACGCCGCGCGCCCGACATCGATATCATTGAGGAACCCGGACTGCTGCTCGACCAGGAGATCCGGCTCCGTCTGGCCGCGCCGCCCAAAAGAGTGACCCTCGTGCCTCAAAACAAACCCCTCCCGTTCCGTTTCGAGAATGGCTATGCGGTTTGCCGCGTCGACAGGGTCGTCGGCCACCAGGCGGTCTGTTTCGAATAAGGAGCGAGTGACCCATGCCAAAGACCGTTCGCATCGCCATGTTGGGCTCCGGTTTCGTGGCCGGCTTCTACATGCAGGGCCTGGCCAACGTCAATGGCCAGGAGGTGGTCGTCAACTTCTCGCTCGATAAGAAGCGCGCGAAGAAGTTCGCCGCCGCGTGGAGTATCCCGGAGCACACCACCAATCTGGCCCAGCTGATTGAGCGCGACGACATCGATCTCTATCTCATCGCCCTGCCCAACGACGCTCACATGCCGGTGTCCGTCCTGCTCTCCCAGGCCGGCCGCAACCAGGTCTGCACCAAGCCGCTGGCACGCAATCCGGACGAAGCGGGCCGCATGCTCAAGGCCGCCGTTGAGTCCGATAAGATTCATGGCTATGCCGAGACTGAGGTCTTCGCGCCCGCTGTCGTGAAGGCCCGCCAGACCATCGAGAGCGGCGGCATCGGCAAGGTGCTGTGGGTTCGTTCGCGCGAATCCCACTCCGGTCCGCACAGCGCGCACTTCTGGGATATTGAACGTACCGGCGGCGGAGCCATGAACGACCTCGCCTGCCATTGCATCGAGGCCGCGCGCTACTTCCACGGCAAGGACAACGCCATCGTGGAAGTGATGGCCTGGGGCGACACCCTGGTCCACAACAAGAAGACCAAGGGCGAGGACAATGCGCTGCTGGTGCTGAAGTTCAGCTCCGGCGGCATCGCCCACTGCGAACTGAGCTGGACCTGCAAAGGCGGCCTCGACCTGCGCAACGAGATCCACGGCAGCGAGGGCTCCATCTTCACCGACGTCACCCGCGGCACGCCCATCTCGTCCTTCGTCTCTCAACCCGCCGGCTATGTCGTGGAGAAGGCCGACATCGATTTCGGCTGGACCCGTCCGCTGCCCGAAGAGGCGTTCACCTACGGCTACCAGGCCGAGATGCGCCACTTCGTCGAATGCGTGCGCGACGGCGCCGAGCCCCGCGAAACATACGTCGACGGCTACGCTGTCAACTGTGTGCTGGATGCAGGCTACCAGTCGATGGCCTCCAAGCGTTGGGTCAAGGTAAAGTATTAGTCCGCGCGGGAAGTGAGGCACAAGTTGGTACTCGACGGCCAGGTCTGGCTCATCACGGGCGCCAGCGGCATGGGTGCGGCCACGGCCCGCCTCGCCGCCATCTACGGCGCCAAGGTCTTTGTGTGCGGCTTGGAGGAAGCCGATTGCCGCCAACTCGCCGCCGAGTGCTGCGGCGGCTTCCATTGTGGCGACCTCTCCGTCACGGCCGAAGCGGAAAAGGCCGTGGCGCGCTGCATCAGCGAACTCGGACCCATCGATGCGCTCTTCAATGTGGCGGGCATGAGCGGCCGCAAATTCGGCGACGGCCCGCTGCATCTTGTCACCGACAGCGGCTGGGAACGCACGTTCGACATGAACCTCAAAACGATGTTCCATGTCTCGCGGACAGTGTTGCGCCGTATGCTGCCGCGAGGCCAGGGCGCCATTCTGAACATGACCTCCGTAGCCGCCTATGCGCCGGAGCCGCATCATTTCGATGCTCACGCCTACGCCGCCGCCAAGGGTGCAGTGATCTCGATGACGAAGTCGATGGCGGCCTACTATGCGCCGCACGGCATCCGGGTGAACGCCATCGCCCCCGGTTCGGTCAGGACGCCGATGAGCCTGCGCGCCCAAAGCGACGAACGCATTCTGCAGATGTTGAAAACGAAGCAGCCCCTGGCGGAGACGTTCATAGAAGCGGAAGAGATAGCGCGAGCAGCCGTGTTCCTGCTAGGCCCCGGCTCGCAGATGATCACCGGCCAAGTGCTGGGCGTGGATGCGGGCTGGGAAGTGTCGTGAGCGTCAAAAGCTTTCAGCGATCAGCTGTCAGCTTTCAGCTCCGGACCGCGTGTCGCGGCAGTACGTCAAGATACAGGCTCAGGAGGCATCGCCAGAAGGGGGAGATGAGTAAACAAACTCAAAAGCTGACAGCTGAGAGCTGACCGCTGAAAGCTACTGCCCCAACTCCCTCTGCATCCGCAATCACCCTGCCGCCGCTGCTCACCCCAACTTCCGCACCACCGTCCGCACCACCCCTTGCACCACCAGGTCCGCCCTTGGATACAACTCCGGATAGTCCGCGTTCTCCGCCTTCAGGAACCACCTGCCCTTCACCCGCACCAGGCGTTTCAGCGTACTCTCCCCGTCGATCAGCGCCGCCACAATCTGGCCCGCCGCCGGCGAAGGCGTAGGCTCAATCACCACCATGTCGCCGTTCAGGATGCCCGCATCCTTCATCGATTCCCCGCGCACCTTCAACAGGAAACAACCCTCACGCGGTTTGAAGCCGAGCATCGTCTCATCGAAGATCGCCGTCGACTCCGGCGAGGACGACTGGAACTCCTGCGGTGGTCCGGCCGGGATATGTCCAAACACCGGCAGCGCATGCAGCAGTTCGGAAGGCACCTGCCTCTCCGCCACCACCTCGATCCGCCGCGACCCGATGCGATCCGCCATCCGGATCACACCCTTCGCCTCCAGCGCGGCCAGATGCCCGGCCACCCCGTTCGGGCTCCTGATCTCGAAATGCCTCTGGATCTCCGGGATTGACGGCGAACAGCCATTCTCCCGGCGGAACGCGACAATATAATCGTAGATCTCACGCTGTCTGTCTGTGAGAGTCATAGTGTAATTATTTACACTTTAACGCGGTCTGTCAAGCCCTTCCCACTGCTCTACTGCGATCCCCTTACCCACCTTCAGACCCTTGACAGATCCTCCGCGCAGCCGTACCATGACCGAAGCTCCACGTGAAGTATTTTCAATGTTGGAGTTCACTGGGGAAGTCTACAACTTAGATCCAAAACGGCCCGCCGGATCGTAATCTCCTCGCGAGGCGGCACTGCCTCCGACCCGATCGTTCGGCGTCCGGAAAGTTCAACTCAGAGGGAGGGCAAAAACAATGTCCAGGAAAAATCTATTGGCCGTAGTTGCGGTAGCGGTCCTGCTGATCGCCGCCGCCGGCCTGACGGCGCAGTCACCCGATGCCATCTATCAGCAGGTGCGCGCCAACCAGGGCCTTAAGATGGCTCCGGTGCCGCTGGCGCTGGAAGGCAAGGATCCCAGCCTCATCGGCTATGGCAGCTATCTCGTCAACGCCGTAGGCGGTTGCAACGACTGCCACACCAACCCGACCTACGCCACCGGCGGCGACCCCTTCAAGGGCGAGAAGATGGTCGTCAACGCAGCCGGCTATCTTGGCGGCGGCCAGTCCTTCGGGCCGTTCACTTCCCGCAACCTGACGCCGGAAGTGGACAAGTTCAACCGCCCGGCCGGCATGACCTTCGACGAGTTCCTGATGACCATGCGCACCGGTGTCGATCATGACAATCTGCACCCGCAGATGGGTCCACTGCTGCAGGTGATGCCGTGGCCCGCTTACGCCCAGATGACCGACTACGATCTGCGCGCCATCTATGAGTACCTGCGCTGCATTCCGCCGGTGAAGGTCGCTCCTCCGCCCGCCACGCCCGCTCCGTAAGCCGCAATCACCAAAGGAAAAAGGAAAAGGGCCGCCCCGCCATCGCGCGGAGCGGCCCTTTTCCTATCCCGCTGCGTCTATTTCAACGACGCATCCACCTTGTCGCGCAACAGCTTCACATCGCGCCGGATCTCCACCGGGTTCAGTGTCAGCGCCTTGCGATTCTCCACCGTCGGCTTGCCTTCAATCACCACGTCCTGCACATCGCTCGCCTTCAGGCTGTAGACCAGCATCGAGTACACATCGTGCATCGGCCAGCCGTTCGGAGCGCTGGTCGACACCGTAATCAGGTCGGCCTTCTTACCTGCCTCCAGCGAACCGATCTCTTTCTCCAGGCCCAACGCCTGCGCTCCGCCGATGGTCGCCATGGCGAACGCCTGCGTGGCCGGCAGCACCGTCGGATCCTGTGCGGACACCTTGGCCAGCTTCGACGCCAGGTCCATCTCCTCGAACATGTCGAAGTCGTTGTTCGAACCCGCCGGACCGTCCGTGCCCAGGCCGACCGCAATACCCGTCCGCAGCAGGCCCATCACGTTGGCCGTCCCACTGCCCAGCTTCATGTTGCTCGACGGGCAATGCGCAATCCCTATGTTGTGCCGCTTGATGGTGATGATGTCATTGGCCCGCGTCCACACCGCGTGCGCGAACAAAGTGCGGCCAGTCAGCGCCCCCAGCGACTCCAGGTAAGCCGTGGGCGTCATGTTATTGTGATCGCGCCCGCAATCGGAGTTCTCCTTCTGTGTCTCCGACACATGAATGACGAACAGCGTCTTGTACTTGTCCGCCAGCGCCCGCGCCGCCTTCAGCGTCTCCGGCGAATTCGTATAAATGGCGTGCGGAGCCACCGTCGGCATGATCAGCGCATCGTCCTTGAACCGCTGAATGAACTTCTCCGTGCCGGCCAGCGCCAGTTCCGGTGTCTTGTAATCCGGGGCGGGGAAGCCGATGATCGTCTGCCCCAGCACGGCCCGCATGCCGGCCTTCTTCGTCTCCTCGGCGATGGCGCCCTCGAAGTAGTACATATCGACGTAGGTCGTCGTGCCGCCCAGCATCATCTCCAGCACCGCCAGCCGCGTGCCCACGCGCACAAACTGCTCGTTGACGTTCTTGGCCTCGGCCGGGAAGATGAACTTCTCCAGCCACTTCTGCAGCGTCAGATCGTCTGCGATGCCGCGTAGCAGCGACATGGGCGCATGCGTGTGGGTGTTGATCAGGCCCGGCGCCAGAATCGCATCCGGCCGGTCGATCCGTTTGGCCGCCTGATACTTCTGGTCGATCTCGGCTTTGGGCCCAACCGCCAGAATCCGGCCTTTCGCAATGGCCACGGCGCCGTTGACGATCACCGTGCGTTGCGCGTCCATCGTCACCACACGGCCGGCCGACAGAATCAGGTCGGCGGGCGTGGCGGAGAGCAGGGAACAGAAGAGAAGAGAGAGGCTAATCGAGGAAAGTCGCATCAAAGGCTCGCGGAAGCAGGTCGCGCAGGCGGCATGTCTCCGCCGCGCCCTGCAGGTTGAACAGAATCACTTCCAGGTCGCCGCACAGATCCCACAACACCTGCCGGCAGGCGCCGCAGGGCGGTGTCAGCTTTTCCGTATCGGCCACCACGGCAATGCGCGTGAAGCGCTTGGCGCCCTCGGCCACGGCCCGGAAAATCGCCGTACGCTCGGCGCACATCGTCAGGCCGTAGGACGAATTCTCCACATTGCAGCCGCCGAAGATCCGGCCGTCCTGCGCCTGTAACGCCGCGCCCACCAGAAAATTGGAGAACGGAGCGTGCGCGCGCAAACGCGCCTGCAAGGCGGCTTCTTTCAGTGCGTCCAGTTCCATGGCTGTGTGACCCTACTCCGATTTGAGCAGATTCGTGAGCAGCGTGATCAACTGGCCGGCCGAGGCGATACCGGTCTCCAGCACTTCCTGGTGGCTCAGTTCCTTCTGCATGCCCGCCGCCATGTTCGTCACCGTTGAGATGGCCAGGACCCGGATGCCCATGTGATTGGCCACAATCGTCTCGGGTACCGTCGACATGCCGGCCAAATCGGCCCCAATCGTCCGCAGGTAACGGATCTCCGCCGGAGTCTCGAAATTCGGCCCCAGCAGCGCGGCATACACGCCCTCGCCCAGCTGAATGCCCGACTGCGCGGCCACGGTCTTCAACTTGGCCAGCAGTTCCGGGCTGTAGGCATGCGACATGTCCGGGAATCTCGGACCCAACTCCGCATCGTTCGGACCCGTGAGCGGATTCGAGCCCTGCAGGTTCAGGTGATCGGTGATCGCCACCAGCAACCCGCGGTGATAGGCCGGATTGATGCCGCCCGCGGCATTCGTCAACACCAGGTTCTTCAGGCCCAGCACGCCCAGCACGCGTACGCCGAACGTCACCTGCTGCGGAGTCCAGCCCTCGTAGAGATGCACGCGGCCGCTCATTACGGTCACCGGCGTCAGGCCAATTCGGCCCACAATCAGCTTGCCCGCATGGCCCTGCACGGTCGGCACCGGCCAGTGGGGAATGTCATTATACTCGATCTCGACACGGTCGGTCAGCGCATCCGCAAAAGCTGCCTGCGCGCTGCCCAGCACCACGGCTGTCTCCGGCCACTGCGCCAGCTTCGCCTTCAGGAACCCTGCCGCCTCGCGGATCACAGCAGCACTCCCGCGATGCAGGCCGACATGAAGTTCGCCAGCGTACCCGCCATCATCGCCTTCAGGCCCATGCGCGCCAGGTCCGACTTCCTGCTGGGCGCCAGCGCCCCAATGCCGCCAATCTGAATCGCGATCGAGCTGAAGTTCGCGAAGCCGCACAGCGCGAATGTTGTGATGACGAACGACCGCGGATCCAACGTGCTCTTCAACTCACCCAGCCGCAGGAACGCGATGAATTCGTTCAGCACCATGCGCGTGCCCAGCATGTCGCCCACTGAAGCCGCATCTTTCCAGCTCACGCCCAGCAGCCACGCGATGGGTGCGAAGACGATGCCGAACAGCTTCTGCAGCGACTCCGGAATCCAACCCACCACCGAGTGCAGCCAGCTCATGCCGCCGTTCACCAGCGCGATGAGCGATATGAACGCGATCAGCATGCCGCCGATGTTCAACGCCAGTTGCAGGCCATCGCCCGCACCGCGCGCCGCCGCATCGATCACGTTCACGCCGGGCCGTTCAATTTCGACTTTGACGTCGCCTTCGGTCTCGGGATGGCCCGTCTCCGGCACCAGCATCTTGGCCAGCAGCAGCGTCGCAGGAGCAGTCATGATCACGGCCGTCAGCAGGTGCTTGATGTCCACGCCGGCGATCTTTACGTAGGCGGCCATCACCGCGCCCGACACATGCGCCATGCCGCAGGTCATCACCGTGAACAGCTCAGAGGGTGTCAGGTTGGCCAGGAACGGCCGGATGGTCAGCGGAGCTTCCGTCTGGCCCATGAAGATGCTGGCCGCGACGTTGGTCGACTCGGCGCCGGAGCAGCGCATCACGCGGTGCATGCCCCAGGCCATCGCCTTGATCACCACCTGCATCACGCCGAAGTAGTAGAGGATCGAGAACAGGCTGGCGATGAAGATCACGATCGGCAGCACCTGGAAAGCAAAAACGACCCCAAAGGGGCCGCTCTTGACGCCTAACGGTCCAAACAGGAAATTGCTGCCCTGTTCGGCATATTCCAGCAATGCGTTGACCGCGACGCTGGCTGCCTGAAAGATCTTCCCTACATCCGTCTTCAGCACCAGGAAGGCAAAGCTGAATTGCAGCCCCAACCCCCACAACAGCAACCGGGGCTTGATCGCTCTCCGGTCCGTCGACATCGAATAGCAGAGGGCCAGGATGGCGATCAGGCCCAGCAGTCCCGTAAAGCGGTCCATGGTAACGCACCGGCCTGTGGGGACCGGCCCTCTCTTGTTCGAACTTCTTTAGCTGACGACTTCGAGGATCAGTTCACGCGGCTCGGGCGCGGTGGAGGAGATGCGGAAGGCGTCTTCCACGCGCTCAGCCGCTTCGCCGATGCGGTCTTCCTTGGTGAAGTACAGGCGGCACAGAACACCGCCGGCTTCCACCTTCTGGCCGACCTTCACTTCCAGAATCACGCCGACGGCCGGATCGATGGAATCTTCCTTCGTGTCGCGGCCCGCGCCGATCATGGCCGAGGCGATGCCGATCTCTTCGGCGTCGATGTGGGAGATGTAGCCGCCGCGCGGAGAGGTGATCTCCATCGCGCCCGTGGCGTTCGGCAGCAGGTCGAAACGGTCGAGAACCTGCGGATTGCCGCCCTGCGCCGCAATCATGTCCTTGAACTTGGCATAGCCGGAACCGTCGCGCAGCTTGGAGGTAGCCAGGTCGCGCGCTTCTTCCATGGTCGCGGTCACCTTGGCCAGGTAGATCATGCGCGCCGCCAGCTCCAGCGAGATCTTCGTCAGATCGTCAGGACCGGAGAACTGCAGCGTCTGCGACACTTCCATGATTTCGAGAGCGTTGCCGATGGCATAACCCAGCGGCTGGTTCATGTCGGTGATCAAAGCCTGGGCGCGCAGGTCGGCGCGGCGGGCAATGGTCGTCATCAACTGGGCCAGCTTGCGGGCATCCACCTGGCGCTTCATGAATGCGCCGGCGCCCACCTTCACGTCGAGCACCAGGCCGTCCAGGGACGCCGCCAGCTTCTTCGACATGATCGACGCGGCGATCAGCGGAATCGACTCCACCGTACCCGTGGCATCGCGCAGCGAATACAGCTTGCCGTCGGCCGGGGTGATCTCGTCACTCTGGCCCATTACGGCGAAACCGACACGGTTCAGTACGTCGCGAAACTCATCGACACTCAGATTCGTGCGGAAACCGGGGATCGACTCCAGCTTGTCCAGCGTGCCGCCGGTGTGGCCCAGGGCGCGGCCCGAGACCATCGGAACCTTCACGCCCGCGGCCGCTGCCAGCGGTGCGCAGATCAGGCTGGTCTTGTCACCCACGCCGCCGGTGGAGTGCTTGTCCACCTTCGGACCCGGCACCGAGGAGAGGTCGAGACGCTCTCCGGACGCGATCATGGATTCCACCATGGCGCCCACTTCGACGTCGGTCATGCTCTGAAAATAGACGGCCATCAGGAAGGCCGAGACCTGGTAATCGGGGATCTCGCCGCGAGTGTAGCTCTCGACAAGCCAGGTGATTTCTTCGGGCGACAGCTCTTCGCCGTTCCGCTTGCGCTGAATGAGGTCGACGGTTCGCATTATCAATCGCTTAGCGTATCACCTTCGGAATCGATAAGTAAAGGAAGCGAAAGAGGGTTAACCCGTCACAGGCGGCATCGGATAGCGGTATCGGCCCGCGAACACATCGCTGAACAGCGCCAATAACTCGTCATGAATCAACGAATTGGAGACGGCAATGTGCGGCCCGGTCAATTCCGCGGGTCCGCCGTGCATATCAGACGTCCGTCCGCCCGCCTCGCGAACCAGCAATAATCCTGCCGCGATATCCCATGGATTCAGTCCGAATTCCCAGAAGCCTTCCAGGCGCCCGCACGCCACGTACGCGAGGTCAATGGCAGCCGATCCGCTGCGCCGCATGCCGTGTGTCACCATCGAGGCCTGATGGAAGAAATGAACGTTCACGCTCTGATGCCGCTTCCTCGACGGAAAACCCGTCGCCAGCAGCGAAACATCCAGCGTCGCCGACTTGCTCACGTGAATCCGCCGGCCGTTCAAAAACGCGCCACCACCCAACTCCGCCGCGAACATCTCCTGCCGCACGGGATCGAAGATCACGCCCGCAATCAGTTCACCGGCGCGTTCCAAACCCAGCGTCACGTTGAACGCCGGGTAGCTGTGCGCGAAGTTCGTGGTGCCGTCCAGCGGATCGACATACCAGCAGTATTCGCTGGCATTGTCGCGCAGCCCGCCCTCTTCGCCCAGCACGCTGTGCGACGGGAAGTGGTTCTTCAGCCGCTCCACCACCAGCTTTTCGCTGGCCCGGTCGGCCTCGGTCACCAGGTCGTATTCACCCTTGAGATCGTAGGTGATGCCCCGATTGAAATGTTGGGAAAGCAGCGCGCCCGCTTCACGGGCGATGTCGATTGCGGTTTCCAGGTAGCTGGCCATTGTCCCGAACGGGCGCGCGTCAGACCTTCAATTCAGCGATGTACTTGATCTGGTCTTTGAAGATGAACAGATTCGGTCCATCGGTTCGCGTAAGGCGGATGAAGCCGGCGTCCCAATACTCGATGTAGCCTTCGTATTCCTCGTCCGTCAGCAGCTTCACACGCACCGGGGCCTTGTTCTGGACCAGTTCCGTCAGATACTGCGGCTCCACAAAGGTCTGCGCGGGCGCTTTCGACTTCGGCAAGTGGGGAAGGCTCCTAGAAATCCTATGGTAACCCAGCGCGGCTCACAGAGTCGGGTCGGCAAAATAGCCGTTGCGCGCCGACACCGAAAAGCCCGGCCGCTTGACGGTCACACCCACGCGGTGAAACCGCTGCTTGCTGGGTGGCAGGTTCTTCGGATAGTAGCCGATCAGATACTGCGTGCGCAGATCGCGCAGGATGTCCTCGAACGCCTGGTCCAGCGACAGGCCCAGGGCAGGGAAGAAGATCTTGCCGCCGGTCCAGTTGGTCAGAGTGGTCAGCGAATTCTCGCCGCCCAGGTTGCGCCCCGCATCGCCCGCCACCGGCACAATCAGCACCGCATACATCACCGCGTTGGCCCGGTGCAGCGCCTCCAGGGCCTGCTGGAACTTGATCTTGCTGAACGTGTCGCCGCCGTCGCTCACCACCACCACCACGCGCCGGCCTTCCCGGTGGTCCAGATCCTCGCTGGCCAGGTAGATGGCGTCGTACATCGCCGTCGCGCCCTCACTCCGCAGCGCGTTTAAACCGCTGTTCAAACGGTCCATGCGGCGCGTAAAGTCCGTCTGCAGCCGCACTTCGTAGTTGAAACTGTACAGCGCCGTCTGGTCCCGCTCGTTGCCTTCCTTGAACAGTGCCCGGAAGAACTTCCTGACGGATTCGATCTCGTACGCCTTCTCGCGCTGCGTCGATCGCGACCGGTCCACCAGCATGGCGATCGACAGCGGCTGCGCGGTGTTGCGCTCAAATAACGCGACTTCCTGCTCGACGCCGTTATCCAGTACCTGGAAGTCGTTCTTCGTCAGGCCGCCCACGAGTTCGCCCATCTGGTTCTTCGCCGTGACCAGCATGCGAACCAGTTTGACGTCGACCTTGATGACCGGGTCTTGTGCCAGTACCGTGACCGCCGGCAACCCGGCGATCAGCGCCCGGCGACTGATTCGTCCCAATCGCCCTCCACCCATACAGCCCCGTCCTCGAAGTACTCTTTCTTCCAAACCGGCACCAGCTTCTTCAGGCGATTGATGCCTTCCAGTGCCGCGTCGAAGGCAGGTTTGCGGTGCGGCGCGCATACCAGCACGACGACGCTCGCTTCGCCAATCTCCATGCGGCCCAGGCGGTGCACCATCGCCAGGCGGCCCACTTCGTACTTGCCCGCGATCTCGCGCCCCAGGTCGGCCATCACCCGGATTGCCATTGCTTCATAGCACTCGTAGTCCAGATAGAGAGTGCGCCGGCCGTCCGAGTTATTCCGCACGACACCCTCAAACAGCACAATGCCGCCGTCGGAGCCCTGCAGCAACCGCCGCCGCAACGCCGGCGTGTCGATGGGTTCACGGGTTAGTGCGAAGAAATGCCCCGCCTGGTCTTCAATGACATGCGAATACTGGCCCGTCCCGCCGCTCACCGGCGGCAGAAATGCCACTTCGTCGCCGTCCTGCAACTCGGGGTTATCCAGAGCGAATTGCTGATTCACGGCCAGCACAATGCTGGCCCGCATCTTGAGAATGGACGGGAAGCGGGCCGCGTACTGGCCGAACAGGTCGTCCAGCCGCAGCCCCTCCTCCACCAGCAGATGCTCCTCGCGAAGCCCCGCCACATCCTTGAGTTGTCCGAAGAAAAGAACGCGAATTGTCACGCTAAGCGCCATGGTACCAGACGCCTGTAGGACACTCGCGGTTTCCGCCATGGCTACTATAAGATGTGGACACAACGGTTCCTGAAGCTTCAGAAGTACATTTCCGCGTACGGTACGCGGAAACCGACCAGATGGGCGTGGTTTACCACGCGAACTACCTCATCTGGATGGAGATGGCCCGCACAGAACTATGCCGGGTGCGCGGCGTCCGCTACCGCGATATCGAGAAGAACGATGGGCTCATCATGGTCGTGGCCGAGGCCAACTGCCGCTACCACCAGCCCGCCCGCTACGACGACGAGGTCATTTCGCAGGCCGTCATCAAGCACGCTCACCCGCGCATGATCACTTTTGCGTACAGAATCACAAACTCCTCCGACGGAGCCCTGCTCGCCACCGGCGAGACCCGCCACCTGTTCCTCAAGGATGGCCGCCCCGTGAAGGTGCCCGCCAAGTACTTCCAGCTCTTCGGCTTGTCATGATCACGCGGCGGGCACTGCTGAGTCTGCTGGTCCCGTCCCCGGCCTGCACGGTCGCCATCCGGGTCCCGGATGGAGCCGTGCTGCGCTGCGACGACCCGCTGCGCGCCCGCGAACAGTGGGCCCCGCCCGGCTCGGCCATCAAGCCGCTCACCTGGATGAACCTGCCCCGGCGCGTGCCGGCCCGTTGCACTACGCCCTTCTTCATTGGCGGACGCCGGCTCGATTGCACCCACGTCCCCATTCTCACGAAAGTGGACGGCGAAGTAGCCTTGGCGGCCAGTTGCAACTCCTGGTTCGCCGAAATGGCGCGCAGCCTCGATGCGCGCAGCTTCCACCACAAGCTGCAACAGTACGGAGCCCGAGCCAAACTGGCGGGCCGCATGGAGGATCTGCAATTGCAGGCGCTCGGCCTGGAAGGTGTTGAATTCACGGTGATGGCGCTGGCCAAGGCCTATCTCCAGGTCGTTGCGTCTCCAGATCCGATCCTCCGCAGCGGGCTTGAACGCGCCGTCACCGAAGGCACCGGCCAGTTGGCGGCACTGGCCAATCTCCAGGTGGCCGGCAAGACAGGTACGACGAGTGAAGGATCCTGGTTTGCCGGCTTCGCGCCAGCCCGCCAGCCGAAAGTGATCGTGGTGGCCCATACCAGGCTCGGCCACGGAGCCACCGACGCGGCCCCCGCCGCTCGTGAGATCTTCGAATGGTGGCAGCGCTCCGCATCGTCGCGCTAATCCTGCTCGCCTGGCCCCTGCTGGCCCAGACGGCACGCGTACGCCTAGCCGACAAGGGAGTAGTCCACGTCAGCCTGGAGGAGTATGTCGGCTGGGTGATCGCCGGGGAAGCCGGCGGCATGAAATCCGACGAAGCCCTCAAGGCGATGGCGGTCGTGATCCGCACGTACGCCCGGGTCAATCGAAACCGTCACAATTCGGAAGGATTCGATTACTGCGAAACCACCCACTGCCAGGATGCGCGGGTGGGCGCCGTGACGGCCCGGTTGCGCGCTGCGGTCGAGGCAACGGAAGGCGTCATTCTGTGGAGCAACGGCCGTCCGGCCACGGTGTTTTACACCGGCCATTGCGGTGGAAAAACCGCGGCCGCCGGGGAGATCTGGCCCACCGCCCGGCGCTCGTACCTGCCCAGCCAGGAGGACACCTACTGCCTCTCAGCCGGCCGGAACCCGTGGACCGCCAAGATCGCCTGGACGGATCTATCCAGAATCCTGGGCCTGCCGGGCCTGCAGGAGATGGAAGTGCAGACCCGCACCGCCTCCGGCCGGGCTCTATCCCTCAGAACCAACAGGGGTTTAGTGAATGCGGAGCGGCTCCACCTTCTCGTCGGCCGCGAGATGGGCTGGAATCTGATGCGAAGCCGCAGCTACGACGTGGAAGTGACTGAAAAACAAGCGGTCTTCCGTGGCTACGGCACCGGCCATGGCGTGGGCTTGTGCCAGATCGGAGCCGAGCAGCGCGGCAAAGCCGGCATGAAGTGGGAGCAGATCCTCCAGGCATACTTCCCCGGGACCCGGGCCGGCGTCGCCGCCACCGATATTCCCTGGCGGATTTTGCGCGGTGAACGCGTGGACATTTGGTCCGCCGGAACACCCGGAGACGAGGCGCTACCGGCCAAGGCCGACCGGGCCCTGGCCGAGGCGGAACGCCTGACCGGCCTGAAAGTCCTTAAACGGCCTATAGTTAGAGTCTACCCAACAGTTGTCGTTTATCGTGATTCGACCGGAGAGTCGGGCAAAGTCGCGGCCGTCACCCGCGGGCGGGTGATCCACATGCAGCCGCGCACCGAGAACGCCCTGAAGCACGAGATGCTGCACGTCGCTTTGGGGCTGAATAGCAGGACTCCGCTGGCTTTGTGGCTGGATGAAGGCTTGGCTGACTATCTGGGGAACGGGATAACTCATCCTGCCGAGCGCGCCAGGGTTGACGCGCTCGTCAAGAAGAACAGCCTCCAGTGGGTACTGGACAATCGCGAACAGATTAAGTAGTCGTGGCCGTGCAGTGCAGCCACAGCATCGACCCGGTGAACAGTAAACCGGCGATCAGGAACCGGATGCCGGCGCTTACTGCCTGCGCTGTCATGGACCCCAGTTCGGGGATCCACCAGATCAGGTAGTAAGGCAAAACGAAGCCAAGCACCAGCGTGACGACCGCCGCGATCCAGAATGCCGGCAGTGACACAGCCTTGCCCCATTCGACTGGACCGAGGGCCCGGTTGGCGAGCCGGAAGGCCAGCCAAATGAGCCCCACAATCAGCAGAAACAAAAGGACATGCTCGACGAGGTGCAGGGTGGTTGCGACCGGCAGCGCCAGCCAGCCGTAAGCGGCACCGAGGATCGCGCCCACCAGGGCGGTCTCCTCGATCCAGAGCAGCTTTTGGGAGAGCAAACGTCGGAACGCGTTCATTAGTGCACCTCGAAAGTGGCGGGGAGGCTCCAGCCGAGATGGCCGGGCTTGTACATGGGCTCCACTCGAGCCGGGGTCACCTTGAAGGCGCCGGCGTTGGTGAAGCGGATCAGGTAAACATACTCCAATCCTTCCTTAGGCATACGCCAAGGGAAGTAGGAGACGCGGTTGTCGCGGACTTCGCGGCGGGTCCACCAGGTGGACCACCACGAGGGTTGGCCCCGAACCTGATAGAGATCGTCGCGAGCCACCACTTCGGCGCCTGTGGGGAGCGGATCCTCCACCAGCAAGTAGCGCTGGTTCTCCTCGCCGGAGACCGACAACCGGACGGCCACCAGGTCGCCGAGCTTGGCTTCGCCGTTGAGCGGTTCCATGTTGTAGATGATCTTGCCGCCCTCGTTCACCGGGTTGAGCCGGTAGTAGTTGCGGTTGATCTTCAGCGGAGTGTCGCCGCGCAGCCGGCTTTCGGTGCCGTTTGAGCGGTACTCCCAGCGGGCGGAGGCGAACAGGACGCCGTCGCCGTTCTTGGTGACCGTGACCTTGGGATTCGCGTCGCTGCCTTTGAGCGGGACGCGGATCTTGACCGGTTGGGGACTGAGGGCGTCTTCGGCGGTGAAGCGCTTGGAGAGCACCTCGGCGCCGTTGACGGTGACCTTGACCTGATAGTCAGGCTTCAGCTCGCCGCTGCGTTTCAGCACATCGGTGAGGCCGAAGATGACGAAAGCGGTTCGTTTCGTCGAGGCCCAGTAATAGCCCTGATCGCGGTGATTGACCAGCCACTGTGTGGCCTCGTCGATCAGCGGACTGGTGGGCTGCTGCTTCGCCAGGAACTTCACGACGAAGGCGGTGGCCTCCAGCGAATTCTCTGAGTCGAAGTCGAGCATGGGGTCGCGGTTGGACTCCCAGTAGGAGCCGTCGGTGGTTTTGCTGATGCGGCCGGCCAGATTGGTAGCGACCTCGGCGGCGCGCGGATCTTTGGCCTGGAACAGCGTCAGGCCTAGCAGTGCCCGGCCGAAGTTCGTCATTTCGTCGCGGCCGGTCCAGATGGCTTCGATTTGCGGTTTCGTCTGGCGGCCGGCCAGGGTCAAGGCATAGACCATGTACGCCCGCGTGTCGGGTGCAATCTTGGCCTTACTTTCCAACATCTTGGCCAGGGCGGCGGAGGAATTGTTCACCCGCCACAGGTCGATGCTGTAGCCGGCGTCGGCGGCCAGTTTGAGGCCGCTGGTGACGTAGGCGGTCATGAACGGGTCGCTGGCGTCGTCCTTCCACCAGCCCCAGCCGCCGTCTTCGTGCTGGTAGTCGTAGAGGCGTTCCAGCCCGGCCTTGACCTTCTTGGCCAGGTCTTTCTGGTCGATGTTGGCGGGCAGGCTGAGCTCTTTGAGGGCCTGGCTGACCACCACATTGGGCAGGAAGCTGGACATGGTCTGCTCGGTGCAGCCATAGGGGTAAGTGATGAGGTATTCCAGCGCGCCAAAGACGGCTCCGGCGGCGGAGGGTGTCAGGTGGACCGTGACAGCCCGCCAGTTCTGCTGGGCATCGGCCGGGAATTTGCCGGCGAAGTCGTAGGACTGGCTCTTCCGCTGGAGCTTGGTCTGCAGCGGATCGATCAGCTTCAAGCCGTAGGGCTCCACCGGGAAGGTGAGTTCCAGGGCGTCGCTTTCCTGGGTGGTGAGCGCCTTGGCTGTGAGGACGACCTTCTCGACGGCGTTGGGCCGCATGCGGTAGTCGACGCGGCCTTCGCCTTTGGGCGCGACCGTGATCTCCGACGTGGCTCCGGACAGGATCTGGACGCCCTGTGCGTCTAAGGAAACCTTCACCTTCAACTCGCCGGCTGTGTAGTTGCGGACCAGCACCGGCACCGTCACCTCGTCGCCTTCAGTAAAGAAGCGCGGCGTGGCCATGGTGACCATCAGGTTCTTGCGGACGATGGTGCGCTGGACGGCTCCACCGACCTTGGTGTCCTCGGTGACACCACGTGCGGTCGCCCGCCAGGTGGTGAGCGAATCGGGGAACGTCACTTCGGTGGACGCGCGCCCGTCGCTACCGGTTTTCAGATCGGCGATCCAGTAGGCGGTGTCGGGGAAGTTCTTGCGGATCTTCGGTTCCACGAGTTTGTCGGGCTTCAGTTGAGCTCGCGATTTGCGGTCGCGGATCTGTGCCAACTGCATGCGCCGCTTGCCGGCCTCGCCGTAGAAGTAGTACTCCATCGACGTGTCGGTGCCGACCCGGTTCCAGGTGCGTCCGTAGAAGACGTTCAGGATATCGGGCTGGGCCTCTTTTTTGACGGCGTAGATGGCTTCGTCGACGACACCGAGACTGAACTCGGCGGCAACCGGTTTGCCCTGGTGGTCCTTGGCGGTGACGGTGAACTGGGCGGGTTCGCCCGGCTTGTACTCACTCTTGCTGGACTGCACCTCGACCTGGATCTGCTTCTCGATGGGAGGCACCTTCAGCGACTTGGAGCCGCGGTACAGCGTGTTGTTGCTGAGGAAGGTGGCGTCGACGAAGACGTTGGGGGCATGTGAGCTCTCGATGGGGATCTCCACGGTGGCGGTGCCGCCCTTGGCGTGGATGAACTTCGACCAATACAAAGTCTTGCCTTCGAGGGTGAGCCAGACATCGGCTTCGGGGACACTGGTCACGAGGAGAATCGTCGCTTTGTCGCCCGGCTTATAGGACTTCTTGTCGGGGATGATGGTGATGCGCTGGTCAGTTGTGCCGCTGTCGGCCCAGGCTCCGGAGACCCACAGCCAGCTGGTGTCGTCGATGGGACGGTTGGCGGTGTCGACGGCGGAAACCTTGACCAGATAGGACGCGCTGACCGGGGCGGGGAACTCCACTTTGCCGTGGCCGTCGGGACCGGTCCTGCCGTCCAATTTCAGGATGGCGGGTTCAGTGCCGCCCTTTTTGGCGTGCGGAGCCACCTCGACATGGAAAGGCACGTTGGGCACCATGTTGCCGGAGTAGTCGCGAGTTTCGACCGCCATGCGGGCCGGATCGCCGGGTCCGTAGACATAGCGTTCCGGTTCAGCGGTGATAAAGAATGAACCGCGGGTGGCGACGAAGGTGCCGCTTCCGGCGACTTCGCGGTTCGACGAATCGGTGACGCGGGCTTCGACGCGGTAAGCGGCGTCGTAGGGCGTGTCGGCGCTGGTGGGGACATCGATGGTGAGATGGCCCTGGCTGTCGAGTTTGGCGGTCTCTTCGGCCACCTGCTCGGCTCCATAGCCGCCTCCTTCTTCGTCCTCGTCGCCGGATTCCTCATCGGCTTCATACCAGGGCGCCCACCAGCGGTAGCGGTGCACGGTGTATTTGACGCTGGCGCCGGCGACGGGCTCGCCGTAGTAATACTTTACGTCGACGTTCATTTTGACCCGCGCACCCTGAATGACGCGAGGGGACTCGGAGGTCACTTTTACTTCGTAGTCGGGCTTGCGGTACTCCTCGACGTTGAAGCCGCCGAACGCCTTGAGTTCGTGTTCGTCGCCGCTGAGGCTGACATTCACGCTGTAGTAGCCAATGGCGGCGTCGGCCGGCAGGGTGAGGTCGCCGGAGACCGAGCCGTATTTGGACAGCGACGCCTTCTTTTTCAAGAGCGTCTTGCCCTCGGGGTCTTCCACCTGCACCTGGACATCGGACTGATCGGGGATCTGATAACCCGCGCCGATCATGTTGCGGACGATGGCCTTGAAGTGGACGGGATGGCCGGGGCGGTACACTGGCCGGTCTGTGTAAACGTAGCCCATGAAGTTGCGTCCACGTTCAGTGGAAAGACTGTAACCGCCCACGGTGCTGACCGCGAAATCTTTGTCACGATGGGCGAGCACGACGGCGCCTTCCTCGGAGACGTCTTTCACGTCGACGGTGAGCAGGCCGTCAGGATCAGTGGACGAGCGGGCAATGTCCTGGCGTGTGGCGGTGTCGTAGACCTGGACCGGAATGTTGGCGAGCGGTGCGCCGGTGACGCGGTCGACGGCACGAACGAGAAGCTTGCCCGGAGTCGTCTTGGTGACGAGCGCCAAGTCTGTGACAGAGAGGATGGTATAGGCCTGCAGTTTGCCGTTGGTGGCTTCGAGGACATAGAGGCCCTTATCCTTCAACTCCACCGGCACAGTGGCGGCTTCCCAGCGGTTGGGTGTCTGGATGGGTTGAGTCCACGAGCGCACCAGTTGTTGGGGGTTGAGGACGGAGACGCCGGCGAACTCCTCGCCCTTTTTGGCTTCGGCCTGTTTCTTTTCGGCCGGCGCCGGCTCTTTCAACATCGAGGCGCGAATGCTGTGGCGGTTGTCGGCTGTGAACTGCTGCCGGACGACGTCGCGGGCCCGGGCATGCCAGCGGTGCTTCCAGGCGGCAAATTTCTCGATGGGCGTGCGGGCTTTGGGCGTGGGGCGGATGGCGCCTCCAAAGCGGTGGGGCTCATCGAGTTGCCGGAAGAATTTGACGGGATCGTTCACGCGATAGAGGCGGAAGTCGAGGCTGCGAATGCCTTGCGCCTGAACGCGGACCGGAATGGACTCGCCAGCCCGCGCCGGGTGGTCGGAGTTCAATGAAAAGTAGATGCGCCCTTCGTCCTCCTGCGCCGGAGCGCTGCAAACCAGAAGGGCTAAAGGGACCAGACAATAACCGAAACGCATAGATTCAATCCGATTCACACATAATGTTCCAACGGAACACACCCAGGAAATTGCCGTTACCGGCGAGTGGCCGCCAACGCGGCTCAGGATGTCCCAGCAATTGGGAAAGCAGGGGACGGCGGATTTCGCCGCGATCGTGGCGCGACGGTCCGGTGTGGTAGACGATACAAGGCTCCCGCAGCGTATCGAAGGCGCTGGGGCCCAAAAAGACCATGCTGTGCCAAGGCTGGTTGGGGACCAGTTGGCGATAGAAGAGAAGGTCGCCGGGTTGGGCGAGTTGGATATCGCGGGTGATGAAGCGCGAGTTGTAGCGCATCAGGTGCTCGGCGTCGGCGAACTGGCGCAAGGCTCCGGAGGCGACGCGAAAGACGGCCGATTCGCGGGTGGGGTGTTTGAGTTCCGGCAGCGGCGGCATCCACTCGAGCCCAATTTCGGAGGCCCATTGGGCGGTGTGCGGGCGCTGGGCTTCGCGGTAGGAGAAGCGCAGCAGGGCCGAGCAATCGGCCACCTCGGCGGGGCGGCGGGCTTCCGGCATCTGGTAGAGGGCTTCGGCGAGCCAGGTGAACCAGGAGCGGAACGGCTTGCGGTCGAGCGGGCTCAGGTCTGGCGTGAAAGCGCGTGCATGGACGAGGCTTACCGCGCTGAAACAAAAGGCTCGTCGACTGTGCATCCGGAGGACTATGATAGCTGGAAAATGAAGGATCCGAAATGGTAGGCGCCACAATTGTTGCGAAACAGGAAAAAAGTGGAGGGGCGCCGAGGCCATGCGCGTTGTGGTACCTGTCAAGTGAAGCGGAGACCTGACCCGGAGACGGGCCACGGGCCAGGCGGTCCGCCGTTCCAATGACATGGTGACGACCGAAACCGAATTCCTGTTTGTTTACGGCACGCTGATGGGTGGTGTGGATAACGAATGGTCGCGCCGCCTGTGGCAGGCGTCCGGCGCCCCGGTGGAGGCCAAGGTGGCCGGCCGGTTGTATACGCTGGGCGGCTATCCAGGCATGCGGGACCCGGAAGAGGGTGCGGCCGCCTGGGTTCATGGCCAGGTGGCGCGATTGCCGGATTCGCCCGCCTTGCTCGCCGACCTGGACGCGTACGAGGGTGATGAATTCATCCGACTGACGCGAACCGCGACACTGCGGGACGGGCGGACGGTCCCCGTCTGGGTTTACATGTATCAACCAGAAGTCGATGAAAATCAACGCATCTGGTCGGGCCGATTCGCATTCGGCCAATAGAAATTTTTAATAACCTCAGCCGCCTGCGGGATGTTAATCTTTGGAAACAGGCAGTCTTGCCCTGCTTTCGGGATTTGCGCCACGAGGCGCCCCCCAGCGCTGTCTCCGTCGAGCCACGCAGGCACTCACACCGACCGAATTTGCTGAGGGGTTTACCGAATGAGCTTTCCCAAATACGCCAAGGGTGTATTTTCTCTGGCGTTGGCGCTTGCCGCGCTGATGCCTGCACAGACATTCCGAGGAGCCATCTCCGGGACGTTGACAGACGCCTCTGGAGCCGCAGTGCCCGATGCAGCGGTGCAGTTGAACAGCCCGTCGACGGGTTTGAAGCGCACCACACTCACCTCCCAGGCCGGCGACTTCTCGCTGCCTGACCTGCCCCTGGGCATGTACGAACTGACTGCGACCAAAGCCGGTTTCTCGACCGTCAAGGTGGCCAACATCGAAGTCAGCGTCTCGAAAGTAACCAATCTTACACTCCAAATGAGCGTTGCCACCCAGGCCGCGGTGGTGGAAGTGTCGGCGGATGCCGCCACGCTGGAGACCACCTCTTCCGCGCTGACCGGTGTGGTGGGGCCGAAGATTGTGGCCGAGGTCCCGATGATGGGCCGCGACTTCCGCCAGATGCTGAAGCTGGCGCCGGGTGTCTCGCCCTCGTCCGGATCAGTGAACGGCATGCGCACCTCCGGCAACAACTACCAGATTGACGGGGCCGACAACAACGACGCGTTCCACAACGCGAGCGCGGTGAACCAGGGCGGTGTGGCCGGCATTGCCGGTACGCTGCTGCCCATTGAAGCGATTGACCAGTTCGCGGTGCAGTCCAATGCCAGCGCCGAATCCGGCCGCAATGGCGGCGCGTCGGTGAACCTGGTGATCAAATCGGGCACGAACGACATTCACGGCAGCGCGTATTACTTCAACCGCAATGAGTTCTTCGCCGCGAACTCTCCGTTCGCCACGGCGGGCAGCGCGAAGCGCAAGATCCGCAACGACCAGTACGGCTTCTCGGTGGGAGGTCCTGTGATCAAGGACAAGACTTTCTTCTTCGTCACCGGCGAAGCGCAGAAGGCGGTGGCCGGCCTGTCGTTCCTGAACACGCATCCTTCGAATGCCTGGGCGGCGGATGCCACCAGCATCCTGATCCGCTATGGCGTGGCGGTGAATCCGGTGTCGACGAACCTGCGTTCGCTGTGGCCGTCGCGCTACAACAACGCTCCGGCGACGGCGAACAACTTCGTGGCGGCGGATTCGGCTGATTACGACAGCTACAACGGGATCATCAAGATCGACCACCGGTTCACGTCGAATCACACCATTGCGGGCCGCTACTTCGGCGGCACGGGTACGCAGATCGCCGATGCCGGCGTACCGTACCGGGAATACTTCCAGGTGGCGCCCAGCCACATGCACAACATGTCAGTGGTGATGAACGACATCTTCTCGCCGCGCGCCGTGCTGCAGACCACGCTGGGTGTGAACTACTTCCTGCAGGTGTTCAACGATCTGGATACGAGCGCCAATCCGATCGCACTCGGGCTGAACACGGGTGTCACGGAGTCGACGCTGCAGGGTTCGCCGTCGCTACGCATCAGCGGCTTTGCGGGCGCCAGCGCGACACAACCGCTGGGCCGCATCGACAGCACGGGGCACATCACCTCGAACCTGAACCTTTCGCTGGGCGCGCATCAGCTCAAGGTGGGCGGCGAGTACCGCCGGGCGCGGCTGGACGTGTTCTATGACACGAACAAGCGCGGCTCGTTCAGCTTTGACGGCACGGCCGGTCCCTGGGCCTCGGACTCGACCCTGAGTACGAGCCAGAAGGCGATGGCCGACTTCATGGCCGGCTATGTGACGGGCAACAACGGCGCGCAGATTGTGCGCGGGCAGTTGCAGCGCGACTACTGGCAGAACTCCTTCGACTGGTGGGTGCACGACAACTGGCAGGTGAACTCGAAGCTGAACCTCAACTTCGGCGTCCGCTACACCTATCACGGCGTGCTGTACGACGACAAGAACACGATTACGAACTTCGTCCCCGGCAAGGGTTTCATCACACCGGGTGTCGATGCCGACAGCCTGTATCCGAGAGACCTGAACAACTTTGCTCCGCGTTTCGGCTTCGCCTATACGCCGGGCAAGAGCGCCAAGACGGTGATTCGCGGCAGCTATGGATTCTTCTATGATGTTCCGCCACTGAACTTCCTGGTGGCGAACACGGGTGTGCCGAATGGCGGGGCGGCGGGCGTGCATGCCAATCCGGGCGGCCCGAATCCGGTGTACTCGATCATCCGCAGCGGCTTCACGCTTGTGAAGGACGAAGCGATTTTCGGGGCGACGAATCCGCGGCCTCCGTTCGGTGTATTCTCCGTGAGCCAGGATTTCCGCGTGCCGTATGTGCAGAACTTCAACCTGAACGTGCAGCATCAGCTGAGCAAGGCGATTATGGTGCAGGCTGGCTATGTGGGCAGCGCCGGACATCACCTTTCGCTGTTGCGGAACATCAATGCCCCGGTGCCCGGCACGACGGGCACGACGCAGGAGCGCAGGCCCTATAACGGCGCCTATCCGACCCTGGCCTCGATCAATGAGCTGAATTCGATTGGCAACTCGAACTACCACTCCTTCCAGAGCCAGGTTCGGGTGACGCGCATCAAGAACTTCACCGCCGTGGCGAACTACACGTTCGGCAAGGCGATCGACAACGGTTCGAACGTGCGCAACACGCTGCCGGCGAACAGCTATAACCTGGCGCGGGAGCGTGGTCCGGCCAACTTCGACATCAGCAACATCTTCACCGGGTATGTCACCTATGACATTCCGCAGGTTGGCCAGCGCTTCTCGCGGCTGAGCAAGGGCTGGCAGTTGAACGGCCTGATCACCGCGCACACGGGTGAACCGCTGGACATCCTGGCGGGCACGAACGTCAGCGGCAGCGCCGATTCGCGCGACCGTGTCGACGTGGTGGGCGATCCCTTTGCCAACGTGGTGCAACCGACGAGCGGCACGGCCGTGCGCTGGTTCAACGCGGCGGCTTTTGCCCGCCCGGCGACTGGCACGTTCGGCAACATCGGCCGCGACGCGATTCGCGGACCGGGCTTCGGCAGCTTCGACTTCTCGGTGTTCAAGAACACTTCGATCACCGAGCGCATCAGCACCCAGTTCCGCGTGGAGATCTTCAATCTCTTCAATCGCGCGAACTACGCCAATCCGGGTTCGTCGCTGGGTTCTTCGACCAGCTTCGGCCTGATCACGAACACGCGCAACGGATCGGGCGCGCCGGGCCTCGGCTTCGGCGAACCCCGCAACGTGCAGTTGGCGCTGAAGTTCATGTTCTAGGAGACGCGGGCCAGGCAGCAGTGCTGCCGCGGACGGCCCGGCAAGCAGCGAGTCCAATCAGGTAGTTTGAGACGGCGCGGCAAGTCCTCCCGATGGGGACTGCCGCGCCGAGTTCGTTTTGGGCGAGGAATTGCAGCTTGGGGTACCAGCTTCCCTCACAACCACGAAGCGCCGGCCGATGTGATCTGTGGAGAATTCCGAAGTAGCACGCGGCCGGGCTGGCCGGCCTGTCCGGAGGTTCCCCACGAGAGGATATTCATGACGATTGGTAAACGGATTGGGTGGATGTGCACGGCCCTGGTGGGCGTCAATGTAGTCCTGGCCGCTGTGTCATTGCTGGGGCTGACCCGCTCAGAGGACAGCCTCACCTCGCTGAGCGCGGATACGGTACCCGGTATGTACTATTCCCAGGGCTTGCAGGCGGCCCTGATCGAGTTCCGGGGTAATTGCTGGAAGCATATTGCCAGTTCGTCGAAGGAGCAGATGGCTGCTGAGGAGGCAAAGAACGAGAGCCTGAAGCGCGACATGACTGAGTTCATGAAGAAGTATGGGGAATCCGTCACAGACGAGTCGGACAGGCTGGCCTGGGGGCAGGTAAGGCCGGCGCTGGACCGGTATTTGGAGGCGTGGTCGCGGGTTGAGGTGGTGAGCCGGTCCGGACAGAACGTGGAGGCGGCGGAACTCTACGCGAAGACCGCGCATCCGCTATTCATCGAGCTCCGCAAGATATTGAAGGGCCGGACGGATTGGAACAAGGCCAGGAACGACCAGACGATGGAAATGGCTTTGGCGAGCGCACACCAGCAGAGCGTGATCACTTCGAGCCTGGGACTGGCGGTGATCGGGTTTGGCGCGCTGGCGGCGTTCTTCATAGTACGAGGCATCACACGGCAACTGCACGACTCCATCGGGCGATTGGCTGCTGGGGCGAGCCAGGTGGCGAGCGCTGCCTCCCAGGTGTCTTCGTCCAGCCAGACGCTGGCGCAGGGGGCATCGGAACAGGCGGCGTCATTGGAGGAGACTTCGGCTACCAGTGAAGAGATCAGCGCGATGGCGAATAAGAACAGCGAGAGCACGCGCTCGGCCGCGGAATTGGCTCTACAATCGCAGGAGAAGTTCAAGCTGACCAACAAGTCGCTGGACGGGATGGTGAAGGCGATTGGGGAGATTGGCGACTCCAGCGGCAAGATCTCGCGCATTATCAAGGTGATCGATGAGATTGCCTTCCAGACGAATATCCTGGCGCTGAATGCGGCGGTGGAGGCGGCTCGGGCCGGGGAGGCGGGCATGGGTTTCGCCGTAGTGGCGGACGAGGTGAGGAGTCTGGCGCACCGCTGTGCCCAGGCGGCGAAGGAGACCTCGGCCCTGATTGAGGATTCGATTCACAAGTCATCGGACGGGAAGTCGAAAGTGGACGAGGTTGCGCATGCGATTCACGCCATCACGGCGGAGGCGCAGAGTATTCAGGTGCTGATCGACGAAGTGAACCAGGGCAGTTTGGAGCAGACACGAGGGGTGGAGCAGATCAGCAAGGCGATTGCTCAAATGGAGCGAGTGACGCAGTCAGCGGCTGCGAGTGCGGAGGAGGGTGCTTCCGCGTCTCAGGAATTAACGGCGCAATCGGCGACGCTGCACGACATCGCGGTCGACCTCAGCCAGTTGGTGGGGGTGCGCATTGCGGACGAGTAGGCGTGTCCATCCGCCTGTTGCTCAATTCGGCAAATTGCCCAACAGGCCGCGCAGGCCGCGGTGCAGCCCGTGGATCCAGCCGGAGTCGGGCAGGAACATGAAGGGGCATTCGCCGTTGATCACGCGAAGCCCAAGTTCTTCGCAGGCAAAGAGGGCTTCCTTGCTGACGGACCCGGACCCGACGCTGCGGTAGAGCCAGACGAAATGGACGCCGGCGACGGCGCAATCTTCCACAACGGAGGCAGACGCTTTCGGAGGAGTCATGATGAGCGCACCCTGTACGGCGGGCAGGATGCTGGTGACATCCGGATAGCAGGCAATGCCGTCGATTTCGGTTGTCTCCGGATTCACGGGGACTACATCGCGGCCGCGGCGGCGCAGTTCCTTGAAGACCATCCGGCTGAAGTGTTTCTCTTCCCGGGAGAGGCCTACCAGTGCGATGCGCGGCAAAGCCAGGAACTCATCGATTTCCGCGCGTGCTGTCACGATCATGCCGTCACGCTATCACGATGGGACACGGGATGAAAGGCGTGGGGACGCTACACTCTTAGGGAGATGGTCGTGACGCGCCTCATCCTGGCTGTAGTGTGCCTGCTGCCGGCAGCCTTCGGCCTGAACCCACAGCGCCGGATGAGCCAGTATGCGCACCGCCAGTGGAGCCAGGCGGAGGGTCTGCCGCAGGATACGATCCGGGCGCTGGCACAGTCTCGCGACGGCTACCTGTGGATTGGGACCGAGGAGGGGTTGGCCCGCTTTGACGGCATCGAATTCACGGTATATACGCGCGATGCCGGCCAGTTGCCAAATAACCTGGTTACGGCGCTGTGGGCCTCTCGAGACGGTTCGGTGTGGATCGGCACGGCCGGCGGATTAGCCCGCTATCACGCCGGCCGCTTCACGCTGTTTGGCGCCAAGGAGGGAGTGCCCTCGGCGTTCATCACCTCGATTCACGAAGACAGCCGCGGTACGATCTGGGTGGCCGCCGGTCTCTCCCTGTGCCGCTACCGGGATGGCAAGTTCACCAACTTCGGACAGGAGCACGGACTGCCCGCGCAGGGCGTACGGGCCGCCATCGTGGATGCCTCGGGCCGTGTCTGGGTGGCCGGATTCGGCTCCATCGGCTATTTTGAGAACGACCGCTTCCATGAGACCAACGAGGGCGGGTCGCTCTCCGGCGGCATTACACTCTGCCTGGCGCTGGATTCAGCCGGTCAACTGATGGCCGGCGGAACGAATGGCATGCTGTTGAATGAAGGCGGCCGGCGGCGCCTGCTGACCACGGCGGATGGTTTGCCCGCCACGTTTGTCCGGGCCCTGGTTCACGACCGCGACGGCTCAGTCTGGATCGGCACCAACAGTGGCCTGTGCCGCCGCGCGAATGGCCGCACCGACAGTGTGAGCGAGGCGGTGTTCCGGGCAGGGGAGTGGGTATGGTGCCTGTATGAGGACCGCGACGGCAACCTGTGGGTGGGCACCAACAGCGGCCTGCACCTGTTTCGCGATCAGAGCTTTGCGGTTTTCGGGAAGAACGAAGGTCTGCCCAGCGACCAGCCGACGGCGGTGATGCAGTCACGGGACGGCGCGATCTGGGTGGGGTTTCACGATGGCGGCGCCGGGCGGCTGGCGGAATCGCGCTATACGCCGGTGCAGGGCCTGCCCAGTAACGAAGTCTTCTGTTTGCGGGAATCCGGAGACGGTGAGGTGCTGGTGGGCACGCGGGCCGGGCTGACCAGGATCAGCGGCGGCCGGGTGTCCGGCACGTATGAGCCCAGCGACACGGTGGGACGGCACAATGTCTTTGACGCCATCGAGGTGGCGCCGGGCACGCTGTGGCTGGGTACGAACGGCGGAGTGCTGGAGTTGTCAGACGGCAAGGCATCGAACGCCATCGCCGGCGGGCCACTGTTGAACGACGCGGTGGTGGCGCTGCTGGCCGCCAGGGACGGGTCGCGCTGGGCCGGCACTTTCGGCAGCGGCTTGTGGCGCTGGCGCAATGGCCGCGCTGAGCTGATCACGGTGGAGCAAGGGCTGTCGAGCAACCAGATCCGTTCGCTGGCCGAGGATGATGACGGCACCCTCTGGATCGGCACTGCCGGCGGCGGACTGGCCTTCTTCCGGGAGAATCGATTCTGGCGCTGTTCGGCCGTCAATGGCCTGCCCAGCGACAATGTGGCGCATGTCACGGATGACGGCTCCGGCTGGCTGTGGCTGGCCACCACGCGCGGCCTGGCACGGGTTGAGAAGGCAAAGGTGAAGGAACTGGTACACAACCCGGCTGCGCGACTGCCGGTGGTGGTATTCGGTATCAGCGAAGGCCTGAAAAGCATGAATTGCGCGCCGGGCTGGCCTGCCTCCAGCGGAGGGGGGCGCAGCCGGGATGGGCGCTTGTGGTTTCCCACGGTGGCCGGGCTGGCCGCGGTGCGGCCTGAGCGGATCCACACCGAAGCTCCGCCGCCGCCGGCTCAGGTGGTGGAGGTGCGGGTGGATGGCGTCGACGTGGTGCCCACCGCCTTTGCCATCCTGCCGCCCAACAGCCACCGGGTGGAATTCCGCTATGCCGCTGTGCGGCTGGCCGCTCCGGAGTCGGTCCGTTACCGCTACAAGCTGGAAGGGCTCGACGCGCAGTGGATCGAGGCCGGCAGCCGGCGTGTCGCCAACTACAACACACTGCCGTCGGGCAGCTACCGCTTCGTCGTCAGGGCCAGCGACAGCCGCGGCGCTCTGTTTGGAGAAACGGCCTCGTTCGCGTTCCGCCGTACCCCGCACCTCTGGGAGACCGCCTGGTTCCGCTGGTCCCTGGCTGCCTTTGCCGCCCTGCTGGTGTGGCTGATCAGCCGCTGGCGCATTCTGCAGGAACGGCACCGCTTCTCGCTGGTCCTGGCCGAGCGTGCCCGGCTGGCGCGCGAGATTCACGATACCCTGGCGCAGGGCTACGTCGGCATCTCCTCCCAACTCGAGGCGGTCTCGATGCTGCTGCCCGAGGACCCCTCGCAAGCCGCGCAGTATCTGAACCTCGCCCAGAAAATGGCCCAGCACAGCCTGACGGAGGCCCGGCGATCCGTCATGGATCTGCGCGACCAGGCTCTGGAGGGGCAGACGCTGGCCCAGGCGATGGCACAGACTTCCCGCATGATGACCGCCGGGCGCGGTTTGAGCGCCACGGTCCAGGCGGCGCCTGACCTGCCGTTGGTGTCCAAGGAGACTGAACAACAACTGCTGCGCATCGCACAGGAGGCGCTGAACAACGCCCTGAAGCACTCCGAAGCGACCCACGCCACGATTGCTCTGCAGCGGGAGGGCAACGCGCTGAAGCTGCGCATTACGGACGACGGCAGCGGCTTTGATGCCAATAACGCATTCCTCTCGGCCGGCGGCCACTTCGGCCTGCTGGGCATGCAGGAGCGCGCCCAGCGCGCCGGTGGCACCCTGCGGCTGGAAACAGCGCCCGGTGCGGGCACTACAATCGAAGTGACGGTTCCCCTCACATGAATCCTGCTGAGATTCCCAGCCCGAAGCGCATCGGCATCCTGATTGCCGAGGACCACCTGATCGCGCGGGTGGGCATCTCTACGATTGTGGCGATGCAGTCCGATATGACCGTGGTGGCCGAGGCATTGAACGGGGCGCACGCCGTCCAGTTGCACCGTCAGTTCCGGCCGGACATCACCCTGATGGACATCCGCATGCCGGGCATGACGGGCTTCGAGGCCATGTCCTCCATCCGCAGCGAGTGGCCGAATGCGCGCTTCGTGGCCCTGTCCACGTATGGCGGCGATGAGGATATCCGGCGCGCCCTGCAGTGCGGCGCCCAGGCCTATCTCACGAAGGAAGTCCTGCACGACGAGCTGCTGAAAGCCATCCGCGCGGTTCACTCCGGGCAGACCTACCTGCCTGCGTCGGTGGCTGCGGCGCTGGCCGCCCAGTTCCCCAGGGCAGACCTCAGTGTCCGGGAAACTGAGGTACTCCGGCTGATTGTGCAGGGTCTCAGCAATAAGCAGATCGCCTATGAACTGCGAATTGCCGAATACACCGTTAAGAACCATGTGAAGAATGTTCTCAATAAGTTAGGGGTGGATGACCGCACGCAGGCAGCGACCTCCGCCCTGCAGCGCGGGATTATTCACTTGTCCTGATAGCTCGAAATAGCCAGAGGCCCCTAGCCCCTGGGTGTCATGACTTTAGGTGGCCCGAACGGGACACTGGTAGCTAGACAGACAGGTACGGCCAAAGTTGGCGGTGCCTTTCGAGAGATTCTTCCATCGGACTAGCAACCTAAATGTGGATTGTTCGGCTGGCGCTCCGTCGCCCGTATACCTTCGTCGCCCTCGCGATGCTGATCGTCCTTCTGGGCTGCTCGGCCATCGTCTCGATGCCGGTCGACATATTCCCGGCCGTGGACATCCCTGTTGTCAGCGTCGTGTGGACGTATAACGGCATTCCCCCGGAAGAGATGGAGAAGAGGATTGTCACCATCTTTGAACGGGCCCTCACGACGACAGTCAACGACATCGAACACATCGAGTCGCAGAGTTATAGCGGCGTCTCGGTGACGCGCATCTTCTTCCAGCCGAATGTGAAGATCGACCTCGCCATTGCGCAGGTCACAGCGATCTCGCAGACCCTGCTGCGCGGCCTGCCGCCCGGCATCTTTCCGCCCAGCATCCTGAAGTACGACGCTTCCATCGTGCCCGTCCTGCAGTTGGGCCTGGGGAGTAAAACCCTCAGTGAGCAGGAACTCTTCGATCTCGGGCTGAACTTCATCCGTACCCAATTGGCCACGGTACAAGGCGCCTCGGTGCCGCTGCCCTACGGCGGACGTTTCCGCCAGGTGATGGTGGACCTTGATCCACAGGCCCTTTATGCCAAGAATCTGTCGGCGCTCGATGTTTCCAATGCGCTGAACCTGCAGAACCTGATTCTGCCTTCCGGCAATATCAAGCTGGACCAGCGCGAATACCAGGTGCGGCTCAACTCCAGCCCGCGCGTGCTGGAACAGTTGAACGATCTGCCTGTCCGCACGGTGAATGGCGCCACGGTCTATATGAAGGATGTGGCCCATGTGCGCGACGGCTATGCCGTCCAGACCAGCATTGTGCGCACCAACGGGACGCGCGGCGCGCTGCTGATTGTCATGAAGAACGGCCAGGCATCCACTCTCGACATCGTGAAGGGTGTGAAGGCCGCCATGCCCAAGATCCTGGCCGGACTGCCCAAAGAACTGGAAGTCCGTGAGTTCTTCGACCAATCCGTCTTCGTCCGCGCCGCCATCAATGGAGTGTTGAAGGAAGGTCTGATGGCCGCCATCCTCACCGGCCTGATGATCCTGATGTTCCTCGGCAGTTGGCGCAGTACGCTGATCGTCTCCATCTCCATTCCGCTGTCCATCCTGTCGTCGCTGACGGTGCTCTCGCTCATGGGGCAGACGATCAATGTCATGACCCTGGGCGGCCTGGCCCTGGCCGTCGGCATCCTGGTGGACGACGCGACGGTGGAGATCGAGAATACGCATCGCAACCTGGCGATGAAGAAGCCGCTGACGCGCGCCGTGCTGGATGGCGCGATGCAGATCGCGGCGCCCACCTTCGTTTCGACCCTCTCGATTTGCGTCGTCTTTGTACCCGTCCTGCTGCTCACCGGAGTGGCCAAGTTCCTGTTCACGCCGCTGGCGCTCGCCGTGGTCTTTGCGATGATGGCGTCCTACCTGCTCTCCCGAACCCTGGTGCCCACCATGGTGCATTACCTGTTAGGCCAGGAAGCGCATCTTTACCAGCATGGCGAACATGCCACGGGCGGCAAAGGCGTCATCTGGAGTGTCCATCACGCCTTCAACCGCCGTTTTGAGGGCTTCCGTGAGCGATACACCGGTTTTCTCGATTGGGCGCTGGATCACAAGAAGATCGTTGGCGTGGTGTTCGGCGTCTTTGTTGTACTCTCGCTGGCCCTGTCGCCCATGGTCGGCCGCGACTTCTTCCCCAGCATCGACTCGGGCCAGATGCGGCTGCATGCCCGCGCCCCCTCCGGTACACGGCTGGAGCAGACCGAGCTCGTTTTCGGAGGCATTGAGGAGGAGATCCGGAAGGTGATCCCGCCGCAGGAACTGGAGACCATCGTCGACAACATCGGTCTCCCCAACGGCGGCTTCAACCTGGCGTTCGGAGACAATCCCACCATCGGAACCAACGATGGTGAAATTCTGATCTCCCTCAATCAGGAGAAGCACGAGCCGGTGGAGATGTACACGGAGAAGCTCCGCAAGCGGCTATCCGAGCGATTCCCCGACGTGGTCTTCTTTTTCGAAGCCGCCAACATTACGAACCAGATCTTGAATTTCGGCTTGCCGGCGCCGATCGACATCCAAGTGACGGGCCGCGACCCCGTCAAGGCCTTCCAGATTGCCCGCCAGATCGCCAAGCGGGTTGAGCGCATTCCGGGCAGCGCGGATGTTCACCTCCACCAGACGGACGACAGTCCGGAGATCCGTGTGAACGTCGACCGTACCAAGGCCGGCCAGATGGGCCTGACGCAGCGAGACGTCTCCAGCAGCCTGCTGATTTCGCTGAGCTCCAGCGGCCAGGTGGCGCCCAACCAGTGGCTCAATTTCGCCAACGGCGTCAACTACAACGTCGCGGTGCAGACGCCCATCTACCGTTTCCTGTCGCTGGACGACCTGATGCGGACGCCCATCGGTTCGGCCACCAACAGTGTGGCCTTCACCACCACGGACTCGCTGGCCGGCGCCTCGGCGCTCACTCCCAGCTCCACGGGCGCCAGCCCCGGCAAGAACACATTGGCCTATGGCAATCCGGGCGCGCAGGCCGACCGCTCGCAACTGCTCTCGAACCTGGCGACGATAGAACGGGGCCGGACCTACGGCATTGTCAACCACTACAATGTTCAGCCTGTCGTCGATGTCTTCGTAAACGTGGACCGCCGGGACCTGGGCGGAGTTGGCGACCAGGTGATGAAGGTGATCGACGAAGAGTCAAAGAAGCTGCCCAAAGGCATGGGGCTCAACGTGCGCGGCCAGTATAAGACGATGCAGGATTCGTTCTTCCGGCTGGGCATCGGCCTGCTGGGTGCGGTGGCCCTGGTCTACCTGCTGATGGTGGTCAACTTCCAATCCTGGCTGGATCCGATGATCATCCTGATGGCGATCCCGGGCGCCTTCGCCGGCATCGTCTGGGCCCTGTTCCTGACCCAGACCACGTTCAACGTCCCCTCATTGATGGGCGCCATTATGTGCATCGGCGTAGCGACGGCGAACAGCATCCTGATGGTGGTGTTTGCCAACGACGAACGGATGGTGGGCAAGAACGCCCGCGAGGCCGCGCTTTCCGCTGGCGCCACGCGCGTCCGGCCCGTGCTGATGACGGCCATGGCGATGATCATCGGAATGTTGCCGATGGCGCTTGGATTTGGCGAAGGCGGGGAACAGAACGCACCGCTCGGCCGCGCGGTGATAGGCGGCCTGGCCGTGGCGACGCTGGCCACCCTGGTGGTGGTTCCGGTCATCTACAGCGCCCTGCGCAAGACCCCGCCCGTGAATTACGACGAGACGATTTTCTTTGAGGAGCATGAAGGCGAACTGCCGGCGGAATCCGGCCAGGCCTGAAGCGAAGAGTTATGCCCGACAGCGAACAGAAGACCGCATCCCACGGCCACGATCCCGTCGCCGCCGAGCGTGAAGCCCTGCTGCGAGCCGAA
This sequence comes from Paludibaculum fermentans, assembly GCF_051172195.1. Taxonomy (GTDB): domain Bacteria; phylum Acidobacteriota; class Terriglobia; order Bryobacterales; family Bryobacteraceae; genus Paludibaculum; species Paludibaculum fermentans_A. The sequence goes on along the minus strand of NZ_JBPJAQ010000001.1, from coordinate 6,586,265 downwards.
ATCGCGAAGTTGAAAGACCGCGCAGCGCGCGCCGCCGATGCAACTGACCATGATGTGCGTCCCGGCCGCCGTCCGTCCTCCAAGGCCTTGCTCGGCATCGCCATCGTGGCCGCTATCCTCCTTGGGGTTGGTTTCACCACCGGGTATCTGCCCAAGATCCGCCGTACCGAATCGATCAATGCCGAGACCAAGGCGGACACTGAGGCGCGCCCGACTGTCAGCACCTCCCTTGCCAAGCGTGGTGAAACCGCCGTCGACCTCGAGCTGCCGGGCAGCATCCAGGCTGTTACCGAGGCGCCCATCCTGGCTCGCGCCGATGGCTACCTGAAACGCCGGTTGGTCGATATTGGGGATCGCGTGGCCGCCGGGCAATTGCTGGCGGAGATCGAGGCGCCGGAGTTGGACAACCAGGTCCAGCAGGCCAAAGCATCGCTTCAGCAGTCCTATGCGGCTCTCGAACAGGCCACGGCCAGCCTGGAACAGTCCCGTGCCAACGAGCAACTGGCCCGCATTACAGCCCAGCGTTGGAGCAACCTGTTGGGCAAGGGCGCCGTCTCGCGCCAGGATAACGACAACTACCAGGCCCAGTTCCAGGCCCAGAGCGCCTTTGCCCGAGCCCAGGAACGCGCCGTCGCGGCGGCCCGCAGCAACATCGAGGCCGCCAAGGCCAACCTCGACCGGCTGAACCAGGTGCAGGGCTATCGCCTGGTGCGCGCGCCATTCGCCGGCATGATCACCCTGCGCAACGTGGATGTGGGGGCGCTCATCAGTACAGGCCAGACCCTGATTTATCGCGTTGCCCAGATGGCGACGCTCCGTACCTTTGTCAACGTGCCGCAGGCCTATGCGGATGTGATCAAGCCGGGTGTCGAGGCGGAGGTTGCCGTAGTCGACCTGCCGGGCCGCATCTTCCGCGGCAAGGTGGCCCGATCGTCCGGCGCCCTGGATGCTTCCAGCCGCACGCTGCTGACCGAAGTGCAGATCCCCAATCAGGATGGCGCGCTGCTGCCCGGTATGTATGCCCAGGTTTCGCTCAGCATCCGCCGCGTCAATCCGCCGCTCATTATCCCCGGCGACACGCTGCTGATCCGGCCGCAAGGCACGATGGTGGCAATCGTCCGGCCCGACAACAGCATTCACTTCCAGAAGATCCTGGTTGGCCGCGACTTCGGCAAAGAGGTCGAGGTGATCAAGGGGCTGGAAGAAGGCCAGGCGCTGGTCGTCAACGCGAACGACTCCGTGCAGGAGGGCGTCAAGGTGAAGACCGTGAAGCTGAAAGAGGACGGCGCCAAGCGCTGAGCAGGTGGCCAACAAACGCATGCAATTCCCCAGGCAATCGACAGTTTGGCTCGCCGTATGCCTGCTGGCGCAAAGCTCAGTCTTCGCCGGAGACGGCGGCGTACTCCAGCCCTTCAAACGGCCCTATCTCGCGCCTGTGCGGCAAGCTCCGATTCTCAGCAATTCGCCCCGTTTTGAGCAGTTGTTGCGAGCCGGCAATCTCTATCTCACGCTCGACGATGCCGTTCAACTCGCCATCGAGAATAACCTGGATGTCGAGATCCAACGCTATGCCCGGGCCGCGGCCGACACTGAGTTGCTGCGGACGCGTGGCGGCGGCCTCACCCGTGGTATTGCGCTGAACCTGTCGGAAATGCCGGCGGGCGTGGGCGGCCCCACAAGCCAGTTGCTCACCAGTTCCTCGCGGATCATTCCAGGCACCTCGGTTTCCACGAATCCGCTGGAAGTGGGCGCGCTGGGGGTCGTCCAGACCAATCTCAGCATCACCGGAGCGACGCCTCTTTCCAACGGCAGTGCGATCCCCGTTTTCGATCCCTTTCTCAGCGGGAATTTCGGATTCTCCCACCTCAGCACGCCCCAGACGAACCTGGCCGTGGCCGGCGCGCCCAATCTGATCACAGGCAACACCTCAGGGGGCCTGGGCTACCGCCAGGGCTTCGGCTCCGGCGCCTCTGTCAGCGCGGCGTTCACCAATCTGCGCCAGACGACGAATTCCATCCGCGGCAGTTATAGCCCGTACACCGCCTCCGCCCTCACGCTGAATGTCACGCAGCCCCTGCTGCGCGGCGCCGGCTTCAGTGTGAACCGCCGCTTCCAGCGACAGGCCGAAAATGAGCAGAAGATCGCAGACCTGCTCTTCCGACAGCAGCTCATCAACACGGTGTATGGAGTGACCCGGCTGTACGACGACTTTGTCGCACTCTATGAGGACGTCAAGGTGAAAGAAGAAACGTTGCGTCTGGCCCAGAAGCTGTTTGACGACACCAAGGCACAAGTGGATGAGGGTGCGCTGGCCACCGTGGAAATGGCACGGGCCAATGCGCAGGTGTATTCGACACGCCTCGACCTCGAGCGGGCCCGCGGCTTGCTGGAAGAGCAGGAAGTCATTCTGAAGACGGTACTCACGCGCCGCGGCTCGGAAGACGAAGTGGTCCGCAGGGCCCGTATCATTCCCATGGGCACGCTGGCGCTGCCGCCTGAAGAGAATCGGGAATCCCCAGAGCTGGTGGGGATCGCGGCGCAGAATCGCCCTGATCTCTCCACGGCCGCGCTGCAGATCGCCAATTCGGAACTGTCGCTGAAGGGCTCGCGCAATGCGCTGAAGCCGCAGGTGGACATTGTGGCTTTTGCCACCAACAACGGCCTGGCCGGTGACGTTAATCCCATTGCTGTCACCCCGGATGCGACATTCATCGGGAGCTATGCCAGCGCGCTCGGCCAGATTTTCCGGCGCGACTACCCGTCCTATGGGGCGGGCCTCCAGATCGACCTGCCGCTGCGGAACCGTGTGGCGCAGGCTGATGTGGCGCGCGACGAAATCCAGTTCAAGCAGACGAAGATCCGCGAGCAGCAGTTGCGCAACCAGGCTCGGCTGGAAGTGGAAGATGCGCTGATCGCCCAGCGCCGGGCGAAGGCTGCGTACGAGGCGGCGATCCAGGCGCGTGTGTATCAGGAAGAGTCCTTGAAGGCGGAGCAGGCGAAGTTTGAGGTAGGCGCTTCGACGAGCTACCTGGTGATTCAGTTCCAGAGCTTCCTGGCGCAGGCGCGGTCCACCGAAGTGGCCGCCCGGGGCGCGTATGTGAAGGCGAGAGCGGCCCTGCAGCGGGCCACGGGTACGATCCTGGCGGACTACAACATCTCAGTGGAAGCGGCGCACCAGGGCGTGCGGTAGAGACCGTACTCCGGCTGATAAACCCCACCGCCTTTTGGCAGAATAGTGGTGGAGAATCATGGCTCGCTTGCCGCCATTCTGCCTGATAGGCTGGCTCGCCTTATGCGCCGGCGGAGAAATCTCGCTGCCCGTGACCCGCTTTACGGACAGCGTTTACTCAGAGGCGCACGATCCCGCCATCTGGGTGAACCACGCGGATCCCGGTCGCAGCCTTATCATCGCGACGGACAGTGGCGCTTCGCCCCACGGTGCCCTCGCTGTGTTCTCGTTGGACGGCAAGATGGTCCAAAGACTGGGACCCTTCGATCGCCTCGGCCAAGTCGATATCGCCTATGGCGTCAGGTGGGGTGGTCGAAAGGTGGACCTTGCAATCTGCACGGAACGAGCGCTCGGCTCGTTGCGCCTGTTTGTTATTTTATCCAGCCGAGGCGGCGCCTTTGACATCTCCGGGATGCGGGGGCCTGCCGTTTTTGAGGAACCAGACGCTGGCGGCGGCATCACCGGCGCAGCAGGGCCGGCGAGCACGCAACCAACGGGTATCGCAGTCTATACCAGACCACGCGATAACGCCGTCTTCCTGATGATTAGCAGGAAATCCGGACCGCGCGATGGGTACCTCTGGCAGTACCGGATGAGTCGTGCGGACGGCGGCTTCCGCCTTGTGAAGGTCCGGGAATTTGGCCGATTCTCCGGATCCGGGGAAATCCAGGCCATAGCCGTCGATAACGAATTGGGGTATATCTACTATGCCGATGAAGTCGCCGGTATTCGCAAATATCCCGCTGACCCGGATGCGCCCCATGCGAACAAGGAACTGGCGCTCTTCGGGAGGACGGAATTTGCGGGACGCCGGAAAGGCATCGCCATCTGGAAACGCAAGGACGGTACAGGGTACATTGTCTGTACCGATCAGATCGCTGGCGCCTCGCGCTTTCATTTGTTCCGCCGCGAAGGCACATGGGGACGGCCTCACAACCACAGCAAAGTAGTACGCACGGTGACTACGGCTCTGGATTCCACAAATGGCATTGAGATTACATCGACGCCGCTTGGCGCTTTGTATCCACACGGTTTGTTTGTCGCCATGAACAGCAAAGGCAGGAATTTCGCACTGGCTCCCGCGGAAGAACTGGTGCCACAAAACCAGCGCTGAACTTCCACTGGCGGGGGCAGGGCCGCGCGAGGCCATTTTTATCGTGGCAATTGGACCCACTCCACCGTCCGGGTCGACCGCTTCCAGATCACCGCCCGCTGCCCGTCCAGGCCCGCCAGTACCGCCCCTCGCGGCAGCTCAGGGCCATTCGGTACCACCACCCACGCGCTCGTCTCCCGGTTCAACCGCATCAGCCGGTACGGCGCGTCCAACTGTTCTACGGCATTCACGCCACGTTGCGGCATCAACCCGTAGATCGCCCCGTCCTGCGCGGCCGCAAACGACATCTGCGACTTCCCCTGCTGCGCCAATGGCACCGGCCAGGTCACCACTTCCGCCGACTTCGCATCGAATTCGATCACCGCCGCCGCATTCGGCACCCAGGCCGCCACCCGTCCGGACATCTCGGTCAACAGGGCCGGAGACCCCGCCGGACCCGTCTCATGTGCCTGCCGCGGCTCATCCGCATCTGAATCGATCAGCCGTACTTTCTTCCTCGGCAGGATGCCCCAGGGCCCGGACGCCGGACCCGATAACCGGTGGAACAACGACTCCTCCAGCCCCGGCCCCATGCACCAGATGCCTGTCGCGGGGTCCGACGCCAGACGGAAACACAGCACCGCGTCCAAGGTCAGGAACCCCGGTTCCCCTTGCAGGGGATACAAAGCCAGTACGCGCGAGCTCGCGCCCAGGGGGTATAACACCGCCATCGAGACCAACAGCGTGCCGTCACTGGTGAGGGCGAAGTCGTGCACTTCCACTCGCCGGACATCCTTCAAACCGGCGCCCGCTTCCACCGTGCGCTCCACCTGGCCATCACGAGTCCGTACGACGAGATCGCCGCCCTTCGGCGTGGATTCCAGCGTGACGATGTGGTTGGCCTGGAACTTGACCTCCAGAGTCTGGTCAGGAAGGTGGATCTGCGCGGCGGCCGTGCTCAGGCCCAACAGAAGCTGCGCAAGTCCTCGAGCGAGAGCGCGGGCTCCCCAGGAGCCACATGATCCAGCTTTCCGGCCAGCATCCATTCTTCGAGCTTACCCACTAGCTCGTACAGATGCTCAAATCCTTGGACCACAAACAGCAGAGGCTGGAAATGGTCGATCGCAAACGACTGGTGGATCATCCACTCGAGACATGCTTCACTGCGTTGGACCTCGGGTGATTCCAAGGCATGCGGCAGTTCGCTGTGCGAGCTCAGCAGTCCGCTGCCGTAGGCACGTAACCCGTCCTTGGTCCGCATCAGCCCAAACTCTACCGTGAACCAGAAGAACCGCGCCATCGCCTTCACGATCGAGGCCAGCCGTTCCAGGCGCACGGCTTCGTCGCGAATGCCGGCAGCGATCTCCGCCGCCGTATGGGCGCAGTCGCCGAACCGCACCAACGTCTCGGCGAAGTCCCGGTGCGTGTGCATGGGTACATGCCCCGCGATGTCGTGAAAGATGTCGGGCTCGGGCAGGTAGTCCAGCGAGTCTGTCGAACGGATCGTAATGGTAGTGGGGAATTCACGCCGCCGCAGGCAATCGAAAAACAGGAAGGGCGGCACGTAGCCGCTCACCGCCCGGGCCTGAAAGCCCGTCAGCGGCGCCAGGAACCGGTTCACATCCTCCAGACGGGGCACCTGCCGCGGGTCAAGACGGAGGGCTGTGAGGCCGTCCAGAAAGTGCGGATTCGCATACTGCGCCCAACTGGGCAGCATGCGGGCGTACAGAGTCCGCCAGGCCGCATGATTCTCTTCACCGTACAGCTCGTACGGTTGACGAATGAAAAGCTGGTCGCGGGCACGAGCCTCTTCAATGAATGGAGCGGCGGTTGTGGTGAGCATCCCGATCACCTCTCTGCTGTTTTGAAATTAGCACCACCTTCTTGTGGTGTCAACTGAGGAATGGTAGGATGCTCACAAAGGAGGGGTGGAAACGGCGTTCGGCATTCAGTAGAAGCGATCAGCTACGGCAAGGGTCCTGGGTTCTATAGCTGACCGCTGAAAACTGACGGTTGAAAGCTCGCCCACAGCCATGTACCCACTGACGAAGGGCAAAGTCGCCCGCCAGGCGCATGTCGGTATCCCCGAGGGCACGTTTGAGGAAGAGCACGGCCGCAAGGGCTTCTACGGGAAAACCGCGCATCTCTATCACGCCCATCCGCCCACGGGCTGGATCCGCTTCGAAGGCTCGCTGCGGCCCCACAAATTCGACCTCAACGAAGCCAGGCCCACTGACCTGACAGACCCTCGCGGCGTGCCGCTGCCGTTCCTGGGCAATGCCGATGTCCGGCTCTCCGTCTCGCGCCGTCCGGCGCCGATGCCGTTCTACTGCCGCAATGCCGATTGGGACGAGTTATGGTTTGTCCACCGGGGGCAGGGCACTGTCGAGACCGACTTCGGTCCTCTGCCGTTCGAGAGCGGCGACTACCTGGTCATCCCGCGAGCGGTGACTTACCGCATTGTTCCCGAGACCACCGACAACTTCTTCCTGCTCGTCGAATCGAAGGGCGAATTCGACCAGCCCGAGAAGGGCCTCATCGGACAGCACGCCCTCTACGACCCCGGCGTGATCGTCGTACCCGAGCCCGATCCGCAGCTTGCCGACACTCGCGAGTGGGAGGTGCGGATCCTCGCCGACGGGCAGCACTCCAGCGTGTTCTACCCCTGGAATCCCATGGACGTGGTCGGTTGGAAGGGCGATCTGACAGCCTGGAAGATCAACCTGCGGGACATTCGCCCGGTGATGAGCCATCGGGCCCACCTGCCGCCCAGCGTTCACACCACCTTTGTCACCGGAGGCGCCGTCGTCTGCAGCTTCGTGCCACGGCCCCTGGAGGAGGATCAGGACGCGCTGCGCGTGCCGTTCTTTCACCGCAACACCGACTACGACGAGTTCCTTTTCTACCACGACGGCGACTTCTTTTCGCGCGACAACATTCGTGCCGGCATGGCCACCCTGCATCCGCGCGGCATTCACCACGGGCCGCATCCCAAGGCGCTGGCCAATCAGCGGAAGAAGACGCACACGGACGAGTACGCGGTCATGTTGGATGGGCTGAATCCGATTCGGGTGCTCGAAGGGGGCCAGGCCGTGGAGGACCCCAACTACTGGCGCAGTTGGCAGGGCTAATGGCTGGACCCGGGCTCCGGCACGCCATCCAACAGGTCCCGGATCTTGGTCAACAGCGCCGCCGGCGAGAACGGCTTCTCAATCGACGGCGCGTCCAATGGCTGCGTCCTTAGGCGTGCTGAGTAGCCCGACATGAGCAGTGCCGGCACGCCCGGGCGCATCTCGCTGAATCGAGTCCGCAGGTCCATGCCACTCATATAGGGCATCACGACGTCGGTCAGCAGCAGGTGGATCGCGCCGGGCTCCGCCTGCGCTGCCTCCAGCGCCGCATTCGGATCCGAAGTCTCCAGGACCCGGTACCCGTGCCGGGCGAGCAGTCCGCACACGAAGCGCCGTACGGCTTCATCGTCTTCCGCCACGAGAATCGTTTCAGTCCCTTCCAATACTCGTTTGGCTGCGGGCTTGCGCGTCTCCTCATCGCCGGGTGCGTCCAAGGCCGGCAGCAGAATGTTGAACGAAGTGCCTTGATTCGGTTCGCTATACACGGAGATTGAGCCGCCGCACTGCTTCACGATGCCATATACAGTGGATAGCCCCAGCCCCGTACCTTTGCCCACTTCCTTTGTGGTGAAAAAGGGCTCGAAAATGTGCGTCTTCACCTCCGGCGCCATCCCCTCGCCGGTATCGCTGACGGCCACCAGGACGTAATCGCCTGCCGCCAATCCGGCCAATTCGTGAACATCGCCGGAGCCGAGCTGGAAATCCGAAGTGTGGATCACCAGCCGTCCGCCTCGTGGCATGGCGTCACGGGCATTGATCGCCAGGTTCACAATCACCTGCTCGAACTGGCCGGGATCCATAATCGTCACCGGCTGGTTTGCCTCAAGCGTCATCTCCAGAGAGACGTCTGCACCAATCAGCCGCAGCAGCATCTTGGCTACATCCCGCAACGCTTCGTTCAGATTCAGCTTCGCCGGCGTTACCTTCTGCCGCCGGGCAAATGACAGCAACTGGCGCGTCAGCGAAACGGCCCGGGTGGACGCCCGTGCAATCTGATCCAGGTAGGAATCGGCCGGTTCGTTCGAGGCGATCGACATCCGCGCCAGCTCGAGATTGCCGCCGATCACCGTCAGCAGGTTGTTGAAGTCGTGCGCCACGCCTCCGGCCAGTTGCCCGATGCTCTCCAATTTCTGCGCCTGCCGGAGTTGTGTCTCCAGCGAAATGCGCTCCGAGATATCGGAGAAGAACACCAGGGTCAGTTCCTCCTCATTCACCAGGATGGGCGCGGCCGAGAGCTGCACCGGTAGTTCCGTACCGTTCGGCCGGAGAACCGCCAGCCCCTGCAAATCACGGGCGTTGGCCGTGCCGCCGGCCAGTCTCGGCAGGATGGCGCGGAGGCGTTCTGGAAACAACTCCTCAAAATGGGTCCCCGTCAGCGCTTCGGGAGAGCGTTCCAGGATCACCGCGGCCCGCGGATTGGCAAACAGCATCGCACCCGTCTGTCCAAATGCGATGACGGCCTCGGGCGCATTCTCGAACAGCGCGCGGAAGCGTGCTTCGCTCTCCCTCAGCGCGCGTTCCACCCGCATCCGCCTTTCCAGGTCCTGCTGCAATGTCAGATTCGCGGCCTTCAGTTTCTTCCTGGAGTCATTCAGCCGGAAGATGGCTATGGCCGCCAAAATCAGGATCACCGACGCCGCCCCGATCAGAATCCGCTGAATCGTTAAATAGTAGCGGTCTCGCATCGCACCGGCCATGCGTGCCGCGTACCGGCTGGAGATCACCGGGTAAGTCGCCGCCAGCGCCGCCATGGTGCCGTCGGCGGTCATCTCCTCAAACCGGTCCCGCAGCGCCTGCACCTCCTCCGCCACCTCTCGCCGTGAAACCAGCGAATATTCCCACTGCAATTTCGTATCGATGGTCCGCAGGCTGATGCCCCGGCAGGCCGAATTGCCGGAATACAGTACGTCGCGCACGAAGATATTGGCGATAATGGCAGCGTCCGCCTGGCCCTGGCAGGCCGTTTCCACCGCAAGGGCGGCCGATGCCGATGGCAGGATCTCAGAGCCCTGCAGGACTTCGGCCAGCGTCGGCAATGAACCCAGGGGCATGGCCAACCGCTTGCCCTTTAGATCCTGACTCGTGCGAATGCCGGTCGTCGTCGGGGTTAAGATGACGATTTCCGTGGACCACCATGGCGCCGACACAAAGAAACGAGCCCGCCGCTCCGGCGTGGCATAGCCAGTCAGGATCAGATCCAGCGAACCCTGCGTCAAGTCCTCTTCATTTTTGACGCGCGATCCACCGGGCTTCCAGGCCAGATCGATGCCTTCGCGCTTCGCCGCTTCCTGCAGCATCTCCACGGCGAATCCGGTGGGCTTGCCGCTTGCACCAATGATGATCATCGGCGGAGCATTGCCGTAAGCGACCGTCAGCGGTTTACGCGGAGGCGCACTACCGCAACTCGCCGCCAGCAGCGCGAGGAGGCAGGAGCCAATTAGAGTGCGTAGACTCGAACTGAAGTACCGGATTCCTTGTGCATGCACGAAAACGACCAGGTTTTAAGCACGCCGACTGAGGAGCGTCACAGCCTAAGATCGGTGGTCAATAGTAACATCGAGCGGGTTGGGTGGACCCTGATCAAACAATTAACGTAGAAAAACGCCGCATTCGCCGAAGAGGAGAACATAGGTCGAATCTCTGGCGCAAAACCGGCTCCACCAGCTGCGTTTAGTAGATCAACGGCTTCCCTGCCAACGCCTCTAATATCAGCAAAGCAATCAACAATAGCCAGAATCCGCTGAACACGCTGCCGGCCAAGAGCGGCAACCGGAAATAATGCATCAGCAGCAGGATCGGGACGGCCGCCAGCGTGGCCGCCAGGCCGTACCGCAAATCTCCGCCTGGGCCTACGTCCGAGCGCACAATCGCCGACCCGCGCCACAGCAGAAACACCACCTGCGCTGCAGCTAAAACCCCGAAGCCCCACGCCAGCCGGATCACGCCTGATAAACCAGTTCGCCGTCGAGCCACGTCTTCAAAACCCGAATCGACTTGGCTGCTTTGTCGTAGGAATACTCCACCACATCGGCCCGCTCACCCGGCTGCAGGCCGCGCTGCCGCGAGGGCACACGTCCTACCCGCGCCGGATTCCGCGTCGCCAGGGTGATCGCCTCGCTCAGCGTCAAGCCGCACATCCTCATCAGATTTCCGATGCCCGCATCCATCCTGAGCACGCTGCCTGCCAGGCGGTTCGTATCTTCGCGCAGCGTCACTTTCCCCTCGGGGTGCAACTGCACTTCCACCTCGCCCAGCATGTACGGCCCGGGCTCGCACATGGCCGGCATGACTGCGTCCGTAATGAGAATCGCGCGCTCCAGTCCCTTCGACCGCAGCGCCACGCTGAGGAAGCTCTTGTCCAGGTGTATCCCATCCACAATGAAGGAAGCCGCCAGCCGGTCGTCGGCCATCTGATGCCACAGATAGTTCGGATGGCGCGGCAGCATGCTGTGCGCGCCATTGCCTAGATGGGTGGAAAGCGTCGCGCCGGCACGCACGGCCGCATCGATCTGATCGGCGTTCGCGTCCAGGTGGCCGATGCTCACCACCACACCTGTGCCTACGACATGTTCGATGTACTTAGCGGCCTCGGGCCACTCTGGAGACAGCGTCACCAGGCGTACGTTGCCCTCCGCAGCATCCTGCCAGCGATCGAACTCTTCCGTGTCCGGCGGCCGCACCTGGCGTAAAGGATGCGCGCCGCGAGCTCCGTCGTGCGGAGAAATGTGCGGACCTTCGATGTGAAAGCCTTCCAGCGCCCGCCCGTGCTTCAACGTCCGCTTTGCCTTCGCCAGGTTTCGGATCGCGCCCAGCATCTCCTCGCGCCCTCCTGTAATCACGGTGGGGAAGATGCGAGTTGTACCCGTCGAGAAGATCAGGTCCAGCGACCGTCCGATCTCTTCCATCGAAGCCGCGGGCGAGCAGTAGTCCACTCCGGCAAAGCCGTTCACCTGGATGTCGATGAACCCCGGAGCCACATAGTTCAGTCCCTCCGGCGTCCGGACGAACTCTTCCACACTCTGCAGGACTCCGCTGCCCGTGATCTCGACCGCGGCGCCCCGGTTGGCGTCAAACCCGGAACATTTCATGGCTGTCTTGTATTATCCACAGATTGTCCACACGGCCGCTCTTGCAACCACCTGAAAACAAAAGCGGATTTTCCTGTTGAAAAGGGGGCAGAGGCAGGTGGAAAAGCCTTCCCACAAGGGGGGTGAACCCACTAGAGTGAAGACTGTTCGGCCGCGAGCCAAGTCCACAAAAGAAAATCTCGGGGGAGGTTGACATTGGGATCGGGTTCGCGGCCCGAATCATGTTTGGCTACTGTGCTTCCACGGGCTGGGGCACCGGAGTGAGCCAGCCGTGCTTGTCTTCCGACTTGCCTTCGACGAGCTCAAAGAAAGCCCGCTGGATCTTCTCCGTGATCGGTCCGCGATGGCCCATGCCAATCTGGATACGGTCGACCGAACGGATGGGCGTGACTTCGGCAGCCGTGCCCGTGAAGAACACTTCGTCGGCGATGTAGAGCATTTCGCGGGGGATCACTGTCTCCACGATCGGGAGGCCCAGATCCTGCGCGATGGTCACCACGGTGTCCCGTGTGATGCCCGGCAGTACGCTGGAACCCAGCGGCGGCGTGTGAATCTTGCCGTCGCGGATCACGAAGATGTTCTCGCCCGAGCCTTCGCTCACGCGGCCCTCGCTGTCGAGCGCAATGCCTTCGGCGTACCCGTTGTGGTGCGCCTCCATGCGGATCAACTGCGAGTTCATGTAGTTTGCGCCGGCCTTGGCCAGTGTCGGCAAAGTATTGGGCGCAATCCGGTTCCAGGACGAGATGCAGACATCCACACCGTCGGCCATGGCGTCATCGCCCAGGTACTTGCCCCATTCCCAGCAGGCCAGATAGACCTCGGTGGGATTGTTGGCGGGCAGCACCCCCACGCCGCCGTAGCCGCGCAGGATAATGGGACGTATGTAGCAGGAACGAAGCTTATTGACGCGTACAAGTTCGATCTGAGCCTCCACCAGAAGGTCCAGGGAGAAGTCTACTGGAACCCGGTAGATCCGGGCTGAATCCAATAGGCGGCGGGTGTGCTCACGAAGGCGGAATATGGCAGGTCCGTTCAGAGTCTCATAGCAACGAACACCCTCGAATACCGAGCTGCCGTAGCTAACGACATGCGACAAGACGTGAATCTTCGCTTCATCCCAGCCAATGAAGCGCCCGTTGTGCCATATTTTTTCTGTAGGCGTCATAGAATCATTATGCCAGCATCGAAAGGAGAGGGTGCCGATGCGTAGACGTTTGATTGTTGTATCCCTGTTCACCGCGGTGGTCCTGCTGGCTGCCGGACAGAAGAAACTGCCTAAGCCCAGCTGGCCGAACTTCTTCAGCAAAGAGCAGGACGTCCAGATGGGGCGCGAATACGCCCAGCAGGTCGAGCAGCAGATGACCATTGTCCAGAACAAGGAGCTGACCGACTACATCAACAAGATTGGCGATCGCCTGGTGAAACAGGGCGGTCTGGACGACTACCCCTACTTCTTCAAAGTGGTCCAGGAACCCAGCATCAACGCCTTTGCCCTGCCTGGCGGACCCATGTTCGTCCATACCGGCCTCATCAAGGCGGCCGATAACGAGGCCCAGATCGCCGGTGTACTCGCGCACGAACTTTCCCACGTCGTCCTGCGCCATGGCACCAATCAGGCCTCCAAGGCCCAGCTCATCCAGTTGCCCGCCATGCTCGCTGGAGTCGTCGCCGGAGGTACCTTGGCCGGCCAGCTCGCCCAGCTCGGCATCGGCCTCGGCGCCAACTCCGTCCTCCTGAAATTCTCGCGCGGCGCCGAAAGTGACGCCGATCTGCTGGGCGCCCATACAATGGCCAAGGCCGGCTACAACCCCCTCGAACTGGCTCGCTTCTTCGAGAAGCTCGAAGCCGAGATGGGTAAATCCGGCAGCAGCAAGTTCTCGCAGTTCATGTCGGATCACCCGAATCCGGGCAATCGCGTCAAAGCCATCGAAGACCAGTTACCTTACATGGCGCGTGGTCCGTACAGTTCGCAGGCCGGCGACCTGAAGAAGATGCAGGCCTTCGTCGACGGGCTGCCGGCGGCGCCGAAAAAGGTGGCCAAAGGGCAGGGAAGTAGCGCCGGCGCCTCTGCCCCCGCACAGTTGCCCAACGCCCAGAAACCCACCAGCGTCCCGGTTTCCTCCACCATGAAGACCGCCCAGGCCAACGGGCTCAGCCTCTCTTACCCCTCGAACTGGCAGGAGACCACTGAACAGAACTCGCTTACCCTGGCGCCGGCCGAAGGTCGCGTCCAGTCCTTCATCGGCTACGGCGTGATGGTGAATGTCGCCCAGGCGCCGTCCGGCCAGAAGGTGGACCTCCAGGGGGATACCCAGAAACTGCTGCAAGGCATGGCCCAGCAGAATGCCGGGATGAAGGTGGTAGAACAGCCGCAGCAGGTCACCATCGGCGGAGCCAAGGCGCTGGTGACCAAGCTTGGCTCCGATTCGCCCTATGCGGGCACCAAGGAAGTCGACATTGTGGTGACCATCGACCGGGGCTCGTCCCTCCACTACCTGGTCTTCGTGTCACCGGAACCGGATTATGCGAAATTGGAGCCGGTCTTCCAGCAGATGACGCGGTCGATCCGCTTCCAATAGTGCTTCAAGAGATGCATTCACAAATAGAAGCTATCCTCTTCGATTTCGATGGGGTTCTAGCTGACACTGAACCACTTCACTGGTCGTGCTGGAACGAAGCTCTCCAGACCCTGGGTGTCTCTATCACCTGGGAAGCTTACAGCGCACACTGTATTGGTATCTCGGACAAGGCCTTCCTGGAGGCTCTGGGCCGGGTTTCCACTCCACCTCGCTCATTGGATGAACTGTGGCCTACTTATCCATTGAAAAAGAAGCTATTTGCAGAGCGAGCAACCCGCGGCGGATTGATCTCAGCGGAGACCAAGGCGCTACTCGAAGAGCTGCACTCCATTCCACTTGCTGTGGTTACTTCCAGTGCTACTTCAGAGATTCGCGCCATCCTGGAGACAGAAAAGGTCTTAGACTGCTTTCAGGCGACCGTTTATGGTGACGAGGTTACAAACCTTAAACCACATCCTGAACCCTATCTGACAGCCATGCAGCGCCTAGGCGTCAGCTCGGCGATTGTGCTGGAAGATTCCGGGCCAGGCATCGCCAGCGGCCGTGCGGCTGGTTGTGAAGTGTTGGAAGTGAAGCACGCCAGCGATGTGCCTGCTCTGCTACGAGCCCGGTTGAACGGCCAACTCAGCCTGCCGGCCAGCCTTTTGGAGTAGCCCGGCCGTTTTGTTACACGGACTCCTGTTGCTTTCCCAATAGAGAAGCATTAGGCTTCTTGTTGGTTACCCAATGGAGAGCCCGAAGTCACAAAACCGAACGGACGTCCCGCAAGGAAGTCTCGCGCTCATGGTCCTCAAGACGCTTGAGGTCCTGGGGCCTTTGCACGGCTATGGCATCTCCCGGCGGATCAGCCAGATCAGCGGCGAGCTGCTCTTCGTCAACCAAGGGACGCTGTATCCCTTGCTCCTCAAACTCGAGCAGGAAGGGGCGATCTCATCCGCCTGGGGCACATCGGAGAACAACCGCAAAGCCCGCTACTACGAACTGACCGCCGTCGGCCGCCGCCAACTCCAGACCGAGACCGAACACTGGGACCAGACGGCCGCCATCATCAGCCGCTTCTGTAAGGTGACCGCGGAGGACCTCTCGTGAGGCCCCTCCGCCGTTGGTTCGCCCGCATCGCCGGATCCCTGTCCGCTCGCCGCCACGAGCAGCGCATGCGCCAGGAGTTCGAGGCCCACCTCGAGGCCTCCACTGAGGACTACATCCTGAGCGGCCTGTCCCCGGAGGAAGCCCGCCGGCAGGCCCGAATCGACTTCGGCCCCATGGAAGCGGTCAAGGAATCCTACCGCGATCAGTTCGGACTCCCTTCGATTTCCGCCATCGGCTCCGACGTCATCTTCGGCTGGCGGCAGTTGAAAAAACACCCTCTTTCCAGCGCAACCGCGATCCTCTCGCTAGCTCTCGCGGCAGGCGCCACCACAACCGCCTTCCGGCTCGTGGACGCCCTCTTTTTGCGCAAACTGCCCGTGTCCGAACCGAACAGGCTCTTCTACCTCGAGACCACCTTTATTGACCGGGAAGGCCGTCCCGACATACTGGACGAGTTCGACTATCCCACTTTCCTCCGCTACCGCGAAACGCTGAAGAATCGAGCTGAGGTCATGGTCGTCGGGATGAGTGCCCGCCAGGAGTTGCTGTTCCGCGGTGACCAGGATTCCGAGCGAGCCTGGCGTCAGTTCGTATCGGGCAACTTCTTCACCGTCATGGGTTTGAAGCCCGCGGCCGGCAGGTTGCTGATGCCTGATGATGATCGCGCCCCGGGCGGAAGCCCGGTCGCCGTCATCTCCTACGACTACTGGACCCGCCACTTTTCGCGCGACCCCAAAGCCATCGGCAGCACCTTCCGCCTGGCTGGGGGACAGTACGAAATCATCGGCGCCGGGCCCGAGGGCTTCATTGGCACTGAGCCGGGCGAAGTCACCGATCTCTTTATACCCGCGACGATGAATGTCCAGGCCCTGAACAGCCCGGGTTGGAGCTGGTTCCGCGCCTGGCTGCGCCCCCTCCCGGGCATCACCGCGGAGCAGATCCAGCAACCCCTACAGCAGGTGTTCACTGAGGAGCAGAAAGGGCGCATCAGTACGCTCCACACCGGCACGCCGCAACACGAGATCGACAGGATGCTCAGCCAGCGGATCCTCGTGCAACCCGCCGGTTCCGGCGCTTCGCACTTGCAGCGGCAATACCGCCAGCCGCTCTACATCCTCAGCGGACTGGTGATGCTGGTCCTGCTGGTCGCCTGTGCCAACGTAGCCAGCCTGCTGACGGCCCAAGCCGAAGCCCGGGCCAGGGAACTGGCATTGCGGGTTTCCATCGGCGCCGGCCGCGGCCGCTTGCTGCAACTCCTCTTTGTTGAGAGCCTGATGATCTCCATTGCAGCTGCCGGCCTTGGTATGATCTTCGCGGCTTGGGGTGCCCCGGCTGTCACCTCCATGCTGCGTGTGCCCGCCGACCCGGTGCGGATGGTGCTCCAGACAGGCTGGCGCGAGCTGGTATTCAGCCTTGGCCTGGCGTTGACCGTAACTGTACTGTTCGGCCTGGTTCCGGCTCTGCGTGCCTCCGCGGCCGATCCCATCCAGGCGCTAAAAGGTACGCGCACACGGCAATCGCGCCGCCCCTTAATGCATACGCTCCTGGCCTGCCAGGCAGCCTTCAGCGTCCTGGTCTTGTTCATCGCGGGCCTCTTTGTCTCCACCTTCCAAAGCCTGTCGAACCGGCCCATCGGCTTTTCGCCGCAGCGTGTCCTGGTGCTTGGCACCAGCGCGGCCAGCCGGCCTGACTGGTCGGCGATCGCCGATAGGATCCGGGAGATGCCCGGTGTGACCTCGGCCACGGCAGCGGGCTGGCCGCTGTTGTCGAACAACCACTGGACGGCCACTGTCCGACTGCCGGGCCGCTCCGACGAAACGAAGCCACCTTACTTTCTGGGTGTCACGCCCGGATTCTTCGACACCATGCGGATCGGCATGATCAGCGGCCGGGACTTCCGCCCGGGCGACGAAACCCCGCGGCTCGACGAGCAGAATCGGGTTGTGGCGGGGACCGGCATCGTGAATGAGATGTTTGCCAGGGTCTACTTCAACGGGGGCAACGCGACCGGAAGGGTGGTCCACATGCTGCAAGGCAAGGACAAGCTCGTACCGGTGGAGATCCTGGGCGTCGTGCGCGACGCCGCGTACGGTGACCTGCGCGAGGCGATCCGGCCCACCGTCTTTGTGCCCATCGGCAAACGCACCAACGCCACTCTGCTGGTTCGCACTTCCACCGACCCCTTGGCTGCGGCGCCCAGCCTGCGGAGAGCCATTGCGAGCGGGCAGTCGGGCCTGCGCGTCCGGAACATCGAACTCCAGGAGAGCTTCGTCCAATGGCATCTGGTGCGAGAACGCCTCCTGGCCAGCCTGTCGGGATTCTTCGCACTCGTGGCCTTGATTCTGGCGGCCATCGGACTCTATGGTGTCCTGAACTCATCGGTAACATCGCAGCGCCGCGAAATAGGAATCCGCATCGCATTAGGTGCCCAGGGGGCCGAGGTGGTGAAAGCGGTCACCGGCCGCGCTGCCTGGATGTTGACACTGGGTGGAACCGCGGGTGTCGTGGCCGGCATAGCCAGCTCGCGTTTGATCGAGAAGCTTCTATACAACGTGAAAGCAACCGATCCATCGGCCGTTGTGGTGCCAATCATGATTCTGGCCGTCACCGCAGCGATTGCAGGATTGCACCCAGCGTTGAGGGCTGCCCGGACAGATCCAGCCGAAACCCTACGAAGCGAGTAGGGTCCATCGCCTCCCATACTCAACTTCCGATAATCGTTATTATGTCAACTCGTGACAAGCCGCGAATACAGAGGTCTATTCCTCAACGCCCGGCTCCGAGTCGACCGGACGCGCAGCCACCCGGATAGGAACTACCCCCGCCGAGAGCGGTCCGACTTGCACCGATACAAAGTGATCGCCTTCGTACAGCTCTGGGATTTGCACCCACACGTCCAGCACGCCAGCTTCGCTGGTGCTCATCTGGGCGCTAAGGACAGTGAGTGGCTTTTGGCCGGTGTACGCCGTGACCGGCAGGATCGGCTTGGATGGGTTCTCAACTGAGGCAGCCTGTCCGTCGGGGATCGCCGGCGCTACCGCACCTTGTCCGGTAACACGGACCAGAATGCGGTCACCCGTGTGCACGGGATTATCGGGCGTTATCTGTGAGCCGTCCTCCTTGCGAGCATAGTTGCCATTGTCTACTCGCTGATCAAGGATCTGCGGCCGTGCGGCCACCAACTGAACCTCCGCTTCGGCCACCTCCTGGCCATTTGTGTCGAGGGCACCCAAGTGGTGCGAGCCCGGCGCGAGGCCCGCCGGCATCTGCAGAATAAACGTCCCGCCCGCATACGACCGCGCCGGTACCGGTTGCCCCTCCAGCACGAAGAAGTAACCGGCGAGACTGGGAGCCAGCGCCCACGCGTCGGCCTGCTCCGGGGTCTCCGGAATCACTCCAGCCATCAACCTGGGTAACCCGGCGACGAACAACGCTCCCGGAGCCACTCCATTCTCCGGAGTGACGGACGATGCATCCTTGGTGTTCATCGAATTGACCGACAACGAGCCAGTGAATCCGCCCAGGATGACGTCCGCTGTAATATCAACGAACCCAACCCCGCGGTTCCCCGATCGAAACTGGATGCTTTGGTGCCAGGTGGTTGAGACATCGCGTGGCGGTGTGGTGGTAATGGTCATATCCAGGGGCGTGGTTCCGGCGGAAGGGCTGACCTTGATCCAATCAGGAATGGGGTCGGTGGTGAAATCGAGCGGGGCTCCGTCGGTGCTGTCCAGATGGAGGGTAACGCTGCTGGTTGGCTGGTCGTCGGTGAGATGGAGATTCCAGAATTGCGGTGATTGGGCCAGCACCGGGAGCGCTGCCGGTGCCGCTCCAATTCGAAAATACACGCTGGCCGTCGGTAGCGAACCCTGCCACGGCAACGAGTCCTGACTGGTCATCTGGAAGGAAACGGAATACAACCTGGGTGCTAGGCCAGCGCCATTGGCGGTGAAGCGGACTTCGGCCGGGGTTGTGCCGGGCACGCCTTCCATCGTGAGCCAGGCAGGCACGGAACCGAAAGGCTGCATGCCGAAGCGGACCTGGGCTTCGGTCGAACCTCCAAAGAGGTCTTTCACCGCTGGACTTGAGATGCGCAGGGTACCCGAAACCGGGGGCGCGTCGGGACTGTCGGCCGCAAGTTGCACCAGTCCCGGAGCCATAGGAGACGAGAAGGCGGCCGGATCAAACGCAAAATTGATGAGGGAAAATCGCTCTCGAACCGGGATGACTACCAAGCCATCCTGGGCGCCCGGGGCGAAGACGAACAGGCGGTCCCTCAGGTCGCCGGCAGACGGATGCAGATGGAGTTCCAACGGGGTATTGCCCTGCTCCGGCTCCACTTTGATGTAGTCACCGCCCTGGATGAGGACAGGCAGTGACTTGTCGCCCGTCCGGACCTGGAGGCTCTCGGGCCAATTGCCCGTGGGGCCGTCCGCGCCAAACCAACTATACAGTTCCAGAGCCCCGGCGTTCACATCGAGGCGTGGCGCCTCAGGCACATCGGCGTCCACTGCCGTGAACCACACGTCGCCCTTGCCGCCGGTCCCGATGGGGCTGAGATTCGGGCTGGTCAACGGCCCATTGGCGCCGGCCAACGCAAACCGTGGACCGGAACTGCCGCAACGCGGCTGGGCTGCAAATGCAGCAATGCTGGTGCTGAGCAGCGTCCCTCCGTCAGGACTGACTCGCGACAACCGGTCGGCATAGAGATTCGGGGACTGGTTCTTCATCCGCTCCACCGTCATCACCGACACACCGTCCCCGCCTACGCCCAGGCATACGGCATCGTCGGCACCCGGCAGGAACGTACTAAACAGCAACTCGCGGCCATCCGGAGTCAGTTTCGCCAGGAAGCCGCGAGGCATGGCGGAGAGACTGTCCAGCGCGCCCTCTGTCGTAGGAAACGGATCGCGGGAACCCCACCCTGTCGACGACCGCGAGATTCCGCCGATGAAGATGGACCCCTCGGCATCCAGTGCGATGACCGAACCGGAATCGCTGCCGTAGCCGCCGAAGAGCTCGGCGAAGACCACACGGGCGCCATCCGGGCTGAGCTTCAGCAGGAAGACGTCGTCGGCCGTAGTGTCACCCTCCGCGGCTCGCTCCCGCGGCAAGGTGTCCTGCGTCACCGGAAAACCGCGGGCATCAGCAGATCCCGTCAGATAGGCGTTTCCTTCCGGATCCACGGCGATGGCTTTCGGTTTCGCGGAGGCGTAGTTCTCGCCCGATGGCAGGTAGGTGCCGTAAAGAATCGCACTGCCCGCCGCGTTGACTTTCACCACAAATGCACCGTACCCATTCGGCTTAAAGGCGCCCGGAGTGGTGGCTGCCCCGGTATTGCTGCCTGTAACGAACGCGTTACCGGAGGAATCCATGGCCAGCCCCCCTGGCGGAATCGACCCTGAACCCGAGCAACCAAGCCGCGTGGAATAGACCAGCTTGGATCCGGACGGTTCCAACTTAAGGAGAAAACAAAAGCCCTCTTTGACGGCGGCGCCTTCGGTCGTCGGCATCTCGCTGCTGATCCCGGCAACAAAGACCGAGCCGTCCGGTCCCAAGGCGATGGCGGCTGGCTCTCCCTTGCCGAGTAAAACGCTATAGACCAGCGTCGATCCGGATGGATCGAGTTTCGCCACAAATCCGCTGGAAGTTGATGCGGCCGGAGATGCGCCGAACGTGGTGGTAACGGGAAAATCGGCGGAGCTCGTGCTACCCGTTAGGTACACGTTGCCCGCCTGGTCAGTGGTGACGGCGGCTACCGAATCGATCGCGGAACCGCCCAACACATTCGCGTACCGGATGACCGGCCGGATCGTTTGCGGCCAAGCGGGGCCAACAAAAACCAGACAAGTGAGCCATAATGCGCGCCAAGCCGGGCGGAACCTGCACGAAAACCGGAAGGTAGAATTCTCTGGCGAGGCGAAATCCGGCGGCGGTTTCATAGGAAATCACATCATAGCGCGCCGCCACACCTGCATTGTCAACGAATAAGAAACGAAAAAGGGGCCGGTCCAGCAGGTTGTGCCCGCCGCCGGCCCTGAGGGAATTTCAAACTGAACCTGGAGAACTCTTACCGGCCACGGCCGCCGCTGCTGCGTCCACCGCCTCCCCCACCACTACTCCGGGAGACGCCGCCACCACCGCTGCTCCGGCCGAGGTTGCCGCTGTTGCCACTGAACCCGCCACTGCTGCGCGACCCGCCGCCGCTGCTGCGAGACGAACCGAAACTCGGCGCACTCGACGCCTGCCGGCTGGATCCCATTCCAAACCGGCCACTGTTCCCGCTATACGAAGTCGAGTCGCTGGTCGACGGCCGGCTCGCCCCCATGCCGAAACTGCCGCTGTTCCCACTGAACGATCCGCCGCCAGCCACCCCGTTTGAACCCGAACCAAAGCTGGAACTGGCCGCTTCATTCCGGCCGCTGGCAAAGCCCGCCGCCTCACTGCGGCTGGAGCCCGGCGCGTTCCCACTCGCCATTGGTTCGGAGTCGGAATCGGAATTGCCCTTCCCGCCGCTCCGGCTGGGCGAAGCCTGACGGGATCCACCGCCGCCGCTGCCGCGATCGCCCGACGAAGCTGGCGCACTGCGAGGCGCTTCCGTCCTGGGTGACTCGCTTCGGCTGCCGCCGCCGCTCGAAGGCCGCGACGACTCCACCCTCGGTGTCGATTCACTGCGGGACGACCCACCCGATGACATGCGGCCCGAATCATTGCTCCGCGGCGTTTCCGACCGGCTTGATCCGCTGCCGGTCGACCAGCGCGGTGACGGCGACGCCTGCCTGGAAGAATCCACACTCCTGGACGAATCCACACTCCGCGAAGATCCGCCCGATTCGGAGGTGCGGCCCGTCGACTGCTCGGCTCTCGTCCGGCTGCCCGGATCGCCAAACCTCTGCCATCCGCCCGTACTCGTCCGGTTAGAATCCTGCTCCGCTGGCCGCGTGTTGGCAGGTTCTGCCGTCCGGCTCGCACTGCCGGTGGTTTCGGACACTGTATGCGAGCTCATCCTCGGATCGCCAAACCGTTGCCACTCATTCCCGGCGCCCTGCGATTTCTGGCCAGAGCCATTGGGATCAGTGGTTTGCCGCCACCCGCGGCCTTCCGCCGCAGGCGACCGGGTCTCCTGGTTCACCCCGCCCCGCGAAGGTTCGGCCGCCGTGGCCGACCGTCCGGCATTCGCCCTTGATTCCATCCCGCGTGTCGCAACATGTTCTAACGTCTGGCGTTGTGTCTCGAAGGGCACCCGCTCCACCCGCGGAGCGGCCCTTCTGGTGTAGAAACGTTCCTGGGTCGTCGCCGCGGTCCGGCTCTGTACGTAACCGGAGTTCACCTCGCGGTCGCTCCATCGCAGGCTTTCCCGTGTCGGGGCCACGGGCACCGCGCCCCGCGCCATGTCAGCGCGGCTTAACTCCGCGGCCCCGGCGCGCATCGGCCGTCCGGCATAGCCGCGGCTGAAGTCGCTGCCATTCACTACCGTGACGCCGTTCTCAATCCGCGAGTTGCGGTACACGTTCGTCACATTGATGTTGCTCACATAAGTCGCACGGTTGTAGAAGCTGCCCGGATTGCGGTAGTTCCCGTAGTAGCCGCGGCCCCACCAGCGGTGCACGGGCTCAAACGGAGCCAGCGGAATCCAGCCCACCGCACCCCAGCCGACGCCCACACCGGCGTTGAATCCGCCCCAACTGTTCCAGCCCACGAAGCCCACCAGCGCCGGACTCCAATGATGACGGGCGCCTACGCGCGCACCCGGATACCAGCACCAGCGGCCGCCGGCATTGTACCAGCGTCCATAGTGGTAAGGCGCCCAACCCCAGGGATCGTAGCTAATCCACGACCATCCGTAATAGTCCATCCAGCCCCAACGGCCAAAACGGTAAGGCGCCCAGCCGGCGGCCACATACGGTCTCCACGACCAGCCATAGGGGGCGATATCCACCCATTCCCCATAGCCATCCAGATCTTCGGCGCCGTATACGTCACGGCTTACATATTGATAAGTGCTCGTCGAGGTACGCGAAAGGTCACGATCTCGCTGCTCATTGAACTGATCCCACTCGTCCTTCGGGATCGCTCCGATGAACTGGTATTCACTGTCAGTGGAGTCGCCCCGCACCTGCATCGTCCGTCCGGGACGCAGTTTCTGCACACCCTTCGCGGAGGCGATGTCGGCTTCCCCGCTCCGGACTGTAAACTCGGCCACTCCGTCAGGATTCACGGAGATCCTGTAATTGCCATTAGACAAAGGCCGAAGCGCGGCGGCGGGCGTCGAGATCTCGATCTGGGCATCGCTGCCCTTCAAGGCGCTGAAAGTCACCAGGCCGCGAGCCACTTGGATCTGATACAGCCCCTGGTCCAATTGGGAGAGCCGGATCTCGGTGTCGGCCGCCAGCCGGATGCGGTTGTAGAAGTCGAGCTGAACCTCGGCTCGGGCGCCCGGGCCCGTCATCACGCGGTCTTCCGCCAGCAAGGGAGCGTTGATTGCCGCGGCCACCCAATCGCCGGAGTCGCCGCGTCGCACGGATACATCCCCATTTAGTAGACTTACGCGCGCCACACCCCGGCCGGGACCCTCCGCTGCTTCGTCTTCCTGCTGTCCGGGAGGCGGACCTTCCTGCTGTGCCATAGCGGTGCCACTGAACAACATGCCCGGTATGATCAGTGCCAGCAGCCAGCGTTTCATGCCTCGAGGTTCCTTTGCCCTCATTTCCCCATTATGCAATCTGTCATCCAAAACACAACTCACTGATTTCGCTATAATTACGTCGACGCGCCGGAGTCCGCGGCATGGCCGAAAACCACCACCTTGATCCAGAACCACCACTTTCCGGAAGTGCTCCCGGGGATTTAAGCCGTTGGGCGGCCGCCGTTCTGCTCATCGCCGTCATCACTGGCTTCTACTGGCGCCTGGTTTTCACCGATCAATACACCTGGCTGGCCGGCGAGGATACCGCCTCCCAAGTGTTGCCGTGGTTCCAATTCGAGGCCGGCGAGTGGCACAAAGGCCACATCCCATTGTGGGATCCCAACATGTTCGGCGGGCAGCCGTTGTTGGCCCAGGCGCAGCCCGGTGTCGCTTACCCGTTGAATTGGCTGCTCTTTTCCCTGCCCCTGCGCGACGGCTGGATCAAGCAGATCCACCTGCACTGGTATTTCGTCATCATCCACCTGATGGCGGCGTGGTTTGCGTACAAGCTGTGCCGCGAACTCTCCTGCCGCCGCCTCGCGTCCGTCTTTGGAGCCGCCGTCTTTTCGCTTTCCGGCTGGCTGGGCGTCAACGAGTGGCCGCAAATGATCAATGGAGCCGTGTGGGCGCCCTTGGTCTATCTATATATGATCCGCGTGATGCGCGGGTGCCGGCCGTGGGTCAATTCCATCCTGGCCGGGTTCTTTCTCGGCATGGCTTGGCTCAGCGGCCACCACCAGATCCCCATCTTTCTCTCCCTCAGCTGCGCCGCTTCCTGGATCTGGTTCCTGTCCTCCCGGCTTCGCGTGAATCCGCGCCAGTGGACCGCCGCATTCCTGTTGTTCTGGGGCCTGGCCATTTCCACAGCCGCCGTCCAGATCCTGCCTGCGCAGGAATACGGCAAGCTTTCCGTCCGCTGGGTGGGCGCGCCGGATGTCGTGACCTGGGACCAGAAGGTGCCCTATACAGTCCACATGCAGTACAGTTTGAACCCGGCCGCAATTCTGGGAGTGATCTTCCCGGGGTGGAACATCCACTCGGATCCATTCGTGGGCGTCGCCGCGCTGTGCCTGGCACTGCTCGCGATCGCGTTGGTGTGGAGGCGCTGGGAGACCCGGCTGTTCGCCGCAATCGCCCTGGGCGGTTTGCTGTACTCCCTGGCTAACTATAACGCGCTGCACGGGTTAATCTACAGCCTGCTGCCGGTGGTGGACAAGGCGCGCAGCGCTTCCATGGCCATCTTCCTGTTCGGTTTCGGAGCCTCCATCCTCTCCGCATTGGGTTTGAATGCCCTGTTTAGCGAACAGGCCAGTCCGTGGCTGCGGCGTGCCGCCATCACCGCCACCGGCCTGGGCGTGCTTGTCTTTGCCACCCGCTTCGCCCTCATCAGCGTGCAGGGGATGCCGGGTGCGAACGGGGAACAGCGCAGCCTGATGACCGGCCTGGCCGCCCTGTTGCTTGCCTTGTGGTTGCAAGGGTTGCGCCACCACCAGATGGGCTGGCGCGCCGCCGCGCTCTGCGCGCTGCTGTTGTTTGTCGTGGAAGTCAGCAGCCAGAACAGCTTCTACCTGCCGCATGTCTTTGAGAAAGAACGTCTGGCGCGCCTCAATTCGCTGAAGGAGCACGGCGATATTGCCCGCTTCCTGCGCCAGCAGCCTGGACTGCCGCGAGTCGATATCGACAGCAACCTGATCGCCTACAATTTCGGCGACTGGTATGGGATTCCGCAGGCGGGTGGGTACCTCGCCAGCCTGACCCAAAACGTCCAGAATCTGGGAACGCATGAACCAGTGGTAAAGCGCCTGCTGGGCATTTCCTACGCCGTGGGCAAAGAGCCCACGCAGTTCCAAAAAGATGAGGTCTTCACCGGCTCGTCGGGGCTGAAAGTCTTCCACAATCCAGACGTTTTGCCGCGTGCCTTTGTGGTACATCAGTTGACGCAGGTGTCCGACCGTACACAGTACCTGGCCGAGCTGAACAACATTTCAGCGGACCTGGGCAAAAAGGCCTTCGTTTCCACTGCCCCGCCCCCATTGGCGCAGTGCGGCGGCGTGGATGAAGTCTGGATTCGGTCGTACTCGTCCGGCAGCATTGCGTTGGCGGCCACCTTGCCCTGCCGCGGCATGGTTGTGCTGGCCGACACCTACTTCCCGGGTTGGGTGGCGAAAGTGGATGGCAAAACGACACCCATTTATGAGGTCGACGGGCTGGTCCGCGGAGTGGTTTGCGACGGCGGCACACACAACATTGAGTTTGTTTACCGCCCGACCAGTGTGATGCTGGGCGGTGCGTTGTCGTTCGGTTCCCTGCTGGCTGCTTTGGCCGCGCTCGTGATTACCAAACGAACCCGGTAAGGCCCATGCTGCGTGCGGGTTAGTTTTAGGCTAGACTAAATTCAACCATGGACTCGTCCGGGACACAGTCTCTTTCAGAGGTTCATTCTTCAGTCACCACTGCCCACCCGTCGATCTGGCGGCGCATGTTCGCATTCGCCGGACCCGCCTATCTTGTCAGCGTCGGCTACATGGATCCAGGCAATTGGGCAACCGACATCGAGGGCGGCGCCCGTTTCGGATACCAATTGCTGTGGGTTCTGCTGCTGTCGAATGCGATGGCGATCCTGCTGCAAACCCTCAGCGCCCGTCTCGGCATTGTCACCGGCCGCGATCTGGCCCAGGCGTGCCGCGAGGCGTATCCCAAGCGTGTCTCCTATGCTCTCTGGATCCTGTGCGAGATCGCCATTGCCGCCTGCGACCTGGCGGAACTGCTGGGCGCGGCGATCGGCCTCAGCCTGTTGTTCAAGCTCCCGCTGATCGCTGGAGTCCTGCTTTCCACGCTGGACGCGCTGCTGGTCCTGTGGTTTAACCGCTACGGCATCCGCGTGATCGAGAGCATCATCCTGGCCTTTGTCACCATCATTGGCGGCTGCTTCCTGTTTGAAGTGCTGCTGGCCAAGCCGAACTTTCACGAAGTTGCCTTGGGTTTGATCCCCCGCTTGAACGACCAGAGTCTCTACGTCGCCATCGGCATTCTGGGGGCGACCGTCATGCCCCACAATCTCTACCTGCATTCGTCGCTCGTGCAGACCCGCACCATTGGCAAGGGGGACAAGGACAAGCGTTCCGCCTGCAAGTACAACCTGATCGACTCGGTTGTCGCCTTGAACGGAGCGCTGCTGGTGAATGCCGCGATCCTAATCATGGCCGCCGCCACATTCTTTAAGAATGGCGTGGTGGTCAACGAAATCCAGCAGGCGCACCAGATGCTGGCTCCGCTGTTGGGCACGACTGTCGCGGGTGCTGTTTTCGCCATCGCGCTGATCTGCTCCGGCCAGTCTTCGACCATTACCGGCACCATGGCCGGCCAGATCGTCATGGAGGGCTTCCTCGACTTCCGCATGCGCCCCTGGTTGCGGCGGTTCATCACGCGTTCCGCGGCGGTGCTGCCAGCCGTGTTCACCATCTGGTGGACCGGCGACCACGGCGCCTACAAGTTGTTGATTCTCAGCCAGGTAGTGCTCAGCCTGCAGCTTCCGTTTGCGGTCATCCCGCTCATCCGGTTTACCTCAGACAAGCGCCAGATGGGCAAGTTCACCAGCCCCGCCTGGGTCAAGACGCTGGCCTGGAGCTGTGCCGCGATTATTATTGGATTGAACCTCTGGCTGGCTTGGAATACCTTGCAGGATTGGCCGTGGTACATTTCGTTCCCGCTGGCTATGGGGCTGCTGGGCCTGCTGGGCTGGGTTGCTTTCGCGCCCTTCCGGCACGGTTCCGCGGTCCAGTTGCCGGAAGCCTCGCTCGACCTGTTAAAGCCGCCCGTCTACCGCAACATTCTCGTTCCACTGGACCACTCCAGGCTGGACCGTGTGGCGCTCAGCCACGCCACCGCCCTGGCGCGGGGCCACAACGCAAAGGTACACCTGCTGCACGTGGAAGAAGGTGTCACGAGCCAGGTCTACGGCGCCCTGGCGGAAACGGCCGAGGTGGAGAAGGGCCGCGAATACTTCTCGCAACTCAGGGCTTCCGTTGAGCAACTGGGGCTGGAAGTGGAACTGACCGTGGTCCATGCCACAGACCCCAAGTCCGCCATCGTGCGCTTCACTCGCGAATGCAAACCCGACCTGATCGTGATGGGCGCCCACGGCCATAAGGGGTTGAAGGATCTGGTCTTTGGAGCCACCATCAACGAAGTCCGTCACGCGGTTGGCGTGCCGGTGCTGGTGGTACAGGACGGCTCATAGAAATCCAGAATTGAGACAAGCTGGCCCGCCCGCTGTGTCCTCCAGACTCAGGTATGTTGGAGGGGGCATCTTAAGTAATTGATTTGATTGATCTATGAGTTGGCATGTGGCTTGCTGGTAGTAACGCAGGATCTATGCCGAGAATTCTCCAATCCGTGCTGGCGCTGCTTGTGGCAGCAGGGTTGGGTGCCACCACGCTGGAACGGCTGACCGTCGATCAGATGGTCGAGAAGTCGACGTCCATCGTGCGCGGCAAAGTGCTTTCGGCCACTCCGGTTCAACGCGGCAGTCTGATTTACACGATCTACCGCGTGCAGGTGGCGGAATGGATCAAGGGATCGTCCTCCACCAGCACCACCACCGAAGTCTACGTCCCAGGCGGAGTGATCAACGGCCGGCGCCAGAGCATTGCCGGAGCCCCCGCGCTGGAAGTGGGTGGCGAGTATGTGGTCTTCGTCTGGATAAGTCCCAGCGGGACGCCGTACATCATCGGTTTGAGCCAGGGTGTCCTTTCCGTCAGAATGAGCGCGAGCACAGCGGAGGCGGTGCTTTCGCGCGGACCAATCGAAGACGCGCAAGTGGTTGACACCAATGGTCAACCGACCACGGACTCCGGGCTCAAGATGAGCCTGGGCAGTCTGCGGTCCCGGGCGCGGCAGGCGGTGGTCCGATGAGAATGAGAAGTTGGGCGGCGGCCGCGGGTTTGGCCCTGATCTCCGGGACGCTGGCGCCGGCCTACTACCATTGGATCCGGTTCCAGTCCGGCGGCGCTCCGTATGCTCCGGTCTACGCGCACTACGATCTGAACGCTCTACAAAACAAGACAGTCCCGTTCTTTATCTCTGACAATGGCCCGACTCAGATGGCCAGCGGAGATAGTTTTGCGGCCGTGATCAGCCAGATCCGCTCCGCCGCGGCGGTGTGGAACGGTGTCGGCACGTCTGACATCAGGCTCGCGTTCGGTGGGTTGTTTACCGCCGGTACGCAGATGAACGCGCCGGGTATCCAGGTGCAGTTCTCCGACGAAATCCCGCCGGGCATGATCGCTTACGGTGTGCCGACCATCGCCAACGATGCCGTGCAGGGGGCCAGCGGGCCGTTCTATCCCATCACCGGCGCCGTGCTGATGTTGCGGAAGTCGATGGCTGCCGATCGCCCAAGTTGGGCTGAGTCGTTCTTCCTGCCGGTGGTCCACGAGTTTGGCCACACCCTCGGCCTGCAGCACACCTGGACTTCCAGCGTGATGTCGACCGAAGTGACGCGCACCACGACGAAAAGCAAACCGCTGGGCTTGGATGATATCGCGGGCATTTCTGTCCTGTACCCGAATGACAAGTTTAAGGCTACTACTGGTGTGATCACCGGGCGCGTGACCATGGGTGGAGCGGGCATGAACTTGGCTTCGGTCGTGGCACTGGCCCCGAACCGCCAGGCGATCAGCGCCCTGACCTATCCCGACGGAACCTATCGGATTGAGGGCGTGCCGGCCGGCACGTACTATGTCTACGCGCATAGCTTGCCTCCGGCCGTTCAGGGCGAGATCCAGCCGGTGAACGTGATTCTGCCGACGGATCCTTCCGGTTCCCTGATGCCCGGCGGCGCCTTTGACCTGGCTTTCGCACCGGGCACGTCGACTCCGCAGCAGCCCTATCAGGTTGCGGCCGGCCAGTCGACCGACGGCGTGAACGTTTCGGTGAATGCTCGGGCCAGCGTAAGCCTTTTCGGCGTACAGACTTACAGCTACTTCTACTACGGCGACAACAACAGCAAGTACACGGCGGTCAAGCCGGCCACCCTGCTGTTGGGCAACACGATTGGCCGCACCGTATTGACGGGCAATGGCCTGCCGGCCAATGGCGCCGGACTCACCATCACGGCCCTGAGCGCCCCTGAGACCGTTTCCACCCAGCCTTACTCGAACCCGTTCCTGATCGCTGACCTGCGGCTGAGCCCGGCTTCCGGCGAAGGTCCGCGGCACCTGCTCTTCAACTTCAACAACGAGAACTACATTCTCCCGTCAGGCGTGCAGTTTATGCAGAAGCTGCCGCCGGCCATCCAGAGCGTGACCCAGAATGCCGACCGGACACTCACCCTGGTAGGCAACAATCTGGGCGCCTCGACAGCGGTCTGGGTGGACGGTGTCAGTTCGAAGATCGTGTCAGCCCAGGATGGCAAGCTCGTCATCACGCCGCCGCCAGCGCCATCCGGCTACCGTGGTGTGCTGGGCGCCTTCAATCCGGACGGCCAGAGCTCACTCTTCATTTATGGTGTGGACTCGCCCGCCTATGTCTATGACACTCCGGCACTGGCCCAGATCAACGTAGCGCCGACGGCCGTGCCTGCCGGCACCGAGACGATCGTCGAAATCAACGGTGTGAACACTGGATTCGACAACTGGCTGCCTAGCCTCGGCATCGGCTCCAGCGACGTAACCGTACGTCAGGTCTGGGCGATGAACGCGACAAAGGCAGTGGCCGCGATCACGATCTCTTCGCAGGCGACCGCCGGACCCGCGGCGCTGACCGTCAGCAGCGGTCTTTTGCTGAACAATCTTACGGGCGGCTTCCAGATTCTGCCGAACTCCAAACCGCTGTATGTCGCGGCGTCGACCATGCCCGGAGGCGTCATCTTCCCGGGCGGCTTGGCTGTGCTGCCGATGGTGAACCTGTCGAGCACCAGGCCCACGAACGTGACGGCCGTCCTGACCGACCGGACCGGCAATGATCGCATCGCGCAGGCATATGCCACTGCAAACAGCACGATTACTGTACAGATTCCCGACGGCTTCCCCCTGGGTCCGACGATCGTGAAGCTGATCGTGGACGGCGTCAGCGCATTGCCGACGGTGATTCAGGTCGATCCTCAGCCGCCGACCATCCTGGGCGTCCAATCCATGCTCGGCACGATGGTCGCCGCTTCTTCGGGCGCTCATCCGGGCGATACCCTGCAGTTGCTGGTAGTGAACCTGGGCGACGGCGTCTCCGCCATCGACCCCAGCCGGATCTCGGTGAGTTCACCGGGCATCGTGGAACACAGCGTACAGTCCGTCTCTACCAACCCTGCCATGCTGGGCAGTTATCTGGTTCAGTTCTCGCTGGCGACCTCGACCCCGGCCGCGAGTTCCCTGCCCCTGGTGGTTTCGATCGACGGCCGGACTTCCGCCGCCTTCTACGTGACCGTCAGCAAGTAGTCACGGGCCGCTTCCAAACCCCTGAAAACCGATCCGACCGACCACTTGCAGGCATCTTAACTTGAATCCCCGCACTCGCGGCGTGCCAACGTGAGGATGGACTTGAGGGGTGTGGACCGCGCCGCGGGCGACCGCGCTTCGGCCTTCGCCTTCCAGGTGACGCCACTGCTGGTACTGGATGCCACCTCACCCCAGGTAGCCTGGCTCAACCACTTGACCGATGCGGGGCCGGGTCGGATTGCCGCCCGGCCGCACCTTTACGAATCAAGTGTGAATCAAGATCCTACTTGCCGCGGCTCAGTTTGCGGAAGTACTCCGCCACGGCATCACCGTAACCGGCCGGGGCCTTCGCCTGAGCGCCGCTGCGGACCTGGCCGCCCGACGGACCGTTCTCCAACTGCTTGCGAAGACGCAGTTCCAACTGCTCCATCTGCGGCACGATGTCCGACTCAATGCGGCCCATCAGCGTCGGATTGTCGCCCAGCTTCCTGGGATCCAGCCGCTGCATGTCGCGGATGAGGCGATCGACGTCGGCCTTGGTTTCGTCATCGGCGGCGTCATCCTGGCGCAACTGCCGCAACTGGCGCAGAGCTTCGTCATAGGTGCCTGCCAGGCCCTGCTGGCCGGCGGCGCGCTGACCGTTAGGATCAAAGCGCCGTGTGCCGTCGTTGATGGCGCCGTACTCGTCCTGCACGCCCATCGGCTGACGGCCGCGATCGAACCCGCCATCCGAGCCGCGGCCCATCTGGCGTCCGCCATACCCTCCGCCGGGTTGGCCGTCGCCGCCGCGTTGCCCGCCACCCTGCTGGCCGCCGCCTTGCTGGCCCTGGCCCTGCTGTTGCCCCTGACCTTGTTGACCCTGACCCTGTTGGCCCTGTTGACCCTGCTGTTGGCCCTGGCCCTGTTGTTGACCCCGCTGGCCCTGCTGACCTTGTCCCTGCTGACCCTGCTGTCCACGCTGCAACTGGCCCTGCATCCGGCCGCGTAACTGCTCCAATTGGCTCAGCGCCTGTTCCGTACGTTCCTTGCCTTCGCCAGCCTGCTGTCCGTGTTGCGCCATGTCCCGCGCTTCCTGCACCTGCCGGCTGAGCTTATCCAACGAATCCGTCACCACCTTCTCGCGCGGCGGCAAATAGGGACCCAAGCCGCGCCGGACCCACTCAGAGCCGAACTTCAACCTCAGGCCGAGTTCGCTCTGCTGCGCTTCGCCCAGGGCATCGCGCAGCCTGGAGGCCGCGCCCTTCTGCGACCCATCCATTGCACGGGCCGTGTCCTTCATCTGCTGCTCCAGCCGCTTGTACTCGCGCTCCATGGCTTCTTTTTCCTGGGCCAGGCGCTCGATCGTCTGTGGAGTGGGGGCCGCATTCTGTCCCGGCTGCGGCCGTGCGCCAGGCGCGGGCACGCCATCGGGATACATCTGCCGGATCTGGTTTTCGTACTGCTTCTGGCGTTCGGCCAGTTGCTGCGAGCGGTTCGCCAGGTCGTCCATGCGCTGGCCGGACTGCTGCTGGCGCATACCGCCGACCATGTCGCGCGCTTCCTTCATCCGTTCGGCCGCGCGGCGTGCGCTCTCGGTGCTATTCTGCCCCTGTTCCGATTGCGCCTTGCGCATGTCGTCCAACGCCCGGTCGAGCTGCTGCTGAGCCCGCGCCATGCGCTGGTCGTTCTGCTGCTGTTGCCCGCTGGAGCCCTGCTGGCCGCGCTGCGGCTGGCCTTGGGACCGGCCCTGCTGCGACTGGCCGGAAGATCCACCCTGCTGCGGCTGACCTTGCTGCGACTGACCCTGTTGTGACTGGCTCTGCTGCCCCTGCTGGCCTTGTTGCGACTCGCCGCGCTGCAACTGCTCCATCTTTTTGCGCAGCTCTTCCGCCTCGCGCCGCAGCATCTCCTGCGCCCAGCGCTGCTGGAACGCCTGCTGTTTCTGCTGTTGCTGTTGCTGGGCCAGTTCCTGCTGACGCCGCGCCAGCTCTTCCAGCTTCTTCAGCGCCTCGTCCACTTCCTTTTCACGCTGTTCCTGCGAATTGCGCGATTGGGCGGTCTCATACTGGTTCTTCTCGGTGTCGAGCTCGAGGTCGAACAAGCTCTCGAGGTCGCGCATCTGGCCGCCGCCGCCCCCACCGCCTCCGCCGCGCTGGCCGAAGGCTACCTGAATCTGGCGGAACATGCTCTCGGCGCGTAGCAGGTGCTGCAAGGCTTTCTGTTCCGGCGAGAGCGAGTCCTTCCACTTCTGGCCCTTGAGCTGGCCCGTGGCTTCGTTCATCGCGGCCGAAGCAAGATCCATCTCCTTCGAGAACTTCTGGAACTCCTCGTTGGTGCCGGCCAGTTCGCGGCTGCGCATGCGCTGCGCCAGCGACTTCGCCTGGTCTGAGAGCTTCTGCTGGACCCCCGATAAGAACTGCGCATTCTCCTGCGCCTGTGATCGGGAACCGCCATTCTTGATCTGATTCCAGGTGGCGGCGATGATCTCCTTCTGGCGCTGGGCGATCTCGCCCTGCTGGTCTTCCCCGCCCCCACCGCCTCCGCCGCCACCGGTCTGCGACTGCTGGTACTCCTTCTCGAAAGGCTGCGCTTCCAGGAAGAAGATGTCGGTCTGCGTGGTGGTTTTGGCGTCACGCGCCACGGCGTAGAGGCCGACGACATCACCGGGCGAGAGTTTGAAATCCTCGAGTGAGATGGTGGTCGTGCCGTGAGCGTCCTTCGCGCCCTTCTGCTGCAGCAGGGGCACGCTCTTCTCCTCGCCACCGTTGACCGAATAGCGGAGCTCCATGCCGGCGAGACCGAAGTCATCGGACGACTCGAGTTCCACCGTGACCTCTTCAATCGGGCTGACCTTGGCGTCGCGGCCCGGTTTCGAGATCTTCACTTCCGGGGGACGTTCGGCCTTGGCTTCGATGAAGTAGTCCTCGGTCAGGCGCACGGGCGTACCATCTTCCATGGCCGCGACGTAGTACATGCCGTCCTTGCGGATGGGCACCTTAGCCAACTGCGTGTTGCCGGCCTGCGATTCCAGCGCAATGCGCGAACCGTCATCCAGGATCAATACGCCGTTCGTCAAAGGCCGGTCCGTGGTCACATGCAGATCGACATCGGTGCCTTCGACGGCGCGCAGGTCGCCCGCCGGTTCCACGGTTGCCACGGGCATGCCGAGATAGCCGGGGTAGTGGTAAACGGCGCGGAGTTTCTTCACCGTCGGCAGGTCGATGACGGTGAGCCGGTGGATGGCCGACCGCATCTTCGTGGTCTCCACCATGTATTCGAGATTCTCGGCCAGGCCGGCGAACAGGAATGAATAGCCGCCGCCGCTGGGCCTCGGCTCCATGCGGAGGGTCTCCCACTTGGCCGCGCCAGCCGGGCGTGCCCGCAGCGTCACTTCCGGCGTATCGAAGCCCAGCAGCAGCGCTTCGATCACCTGATCGCCGCCGCGGCGAACCTTCGCGTCACCGGGCTTCACTTGAATCTGATAGATGGGACCGGCGCCCGGGCGCGGCGCTCCAGCCCAGAGCAGATGCGCTCCATAGCCCAGTGTGCCGGGAGCCGCGACGGTGAGCCAAACGAGAACACCCACGCCCAGAGCACAGCCCAGGGCCAGGCCGCCCAGCAGGCGTCCACTCACCAGGTGCCACGGCTGGGACTGTTCCGCTTTGCGCAGCGCCTCTTCGGCCAGCAGTTCCGAGAAGGGGTTGTCGTCCTTACTTTGCTCCAGCGTGAGGGCGCGCTGTTCAAAGCCAGCATCGCCGGTTTCCACGGCTCGCGCCGCTTCCCGGCGGTTCAGGCGCAACAGCGGTACGACCAGCCAGAAGGCGAGGCCCAGCGCGACTGCGAGAAACAGGGTGAGCCGCGTGTAGAACAGACTGTTGTCGGAGAACGCAAAGCGGTCTGCGATGTAGGCCAGGCCGACAGTGGCCGCCAGCGCGAGCAGCGCCAGCAGCGCGCCGCCCCGGGCCAGGGCTTTCCAACGCAAGCGCTTCTCGACCGCTTCCAGATAGCTCCGAAACCGTTCCAGTGCTGTCATGCTGTCTCCTGAACCAGGTGTCTGCTCCCTACGAGCGCCTCTAATAGCCCCGCCAAGACCGCCGCGCCGAGTACCCAGGCGGCCAACGGCCATTTGCTTTCATTATTGCTCTGTCCGCTCGCCTGCTGGCCCGTGGTACCGGGCGACTGCCACAATTCCGCCGATTCCTTCGGCATCAGTTCGAGATCGGATTCTCGCCGGTCGACGTTGGCCGCGATCATCTGCGACTTCCCTGCACCGCGGCGAACTTCCCAGAATCCAGCCCGGCTCAGCACCAGCGGAGCGCCCTTCGCGCTCTCTTCAAGAGTCAACGCCCGCTTGCCGTCGGGGTCTACGGCTTCAAACGCTTTCGAGCCGGCTCCGCCTTTGAAATCGAGCGCCGTGTCGACGCTGGCGTTCAAGGACGCCTCCTCCCAACCGCTCAACCGGTGGGCGATCTGTTCGACAAATGGAACGAATGATGGTTGCACGGGAAAGTCGTTGGCCAGGTTGTCGAGCGCAGAAGCCAGAACGACGACGGTGCCTTCGCCAATCTTCTGCTCCAGCAGGATGGGGGTCCGATCGGTGAGCCGGGCGAGGATGCGCGCCTGGCCTGGATCGGCGTCAATCGACTGGTAGAAGTGCACGCCCTCCCAGCGGCCCGCCTTGGCGATGGCGGCATAGGCGTCATCAGCGGTGCCCAGGGTCTGGTAGCGTTCCGCTCCGCGTGAGGCATAGCGGGAAGCCTTCACCAGCGTGCCGAGAATCGGGATCTTGCCAGTGGAGACATTGGCCGGCCCCAGCACCACCAGGGCGGAGCCACCCTGCTGGACATAGCGCTTCAGCATGCCGTCGTCGAAGCCGCCAGTATCGGAAACCACAATGAACGCGGCGCGCTCCAGGTTCGCCGGCGTGCCGCTGGAGTAGCTCTCCACCGTGTAAGCGCCGGCGGTCGCGGCGTCGAGCGCATCGCGGAAATACAGCGCGGAGCGGGCCGACCGCTCGCCGTACAGGAACACCACGCGCTGCGGATCACTGCGCTCAATCGCGAACAGATAGCGATCGTCCACCTTCAGGCCGTCGGACTCCTGCAGGCTTACCGCGCACTTCGAGAAGCCGTGCGGCAGGTCCAGCCCGTTGAACTCCACCTTGGCGCGGCCGGAGGCGGGCACCTGTACGGTCTGCTTGCCGGCCGGCTGGCCATTCACTTCGAGCACCACGGTGCGCGCCGCGGCGTTGGTGTGGAAGCCGGCGATGGTTGCCTGGACCTTCACGGTCTTGCCGTCCCTGACACGAGCCGGAGCAGTGACGCTCTCCACCGTCCAGTTCGGCTCCGTCTTGTCGGCCACTGTGTGCAGCACCAGTTTGGTGCCGCCGCCCAGCCGCAGGTCACTGAAGCCGGC
Source organism: Paludibaculum fermentans (assembly GCF_051172195.1). Taxonomy (GTDB): domain Bacteria; phylum Acidobacteriota; class Terriglobia; order Bryobacterales; family Bryobacteraceae; genus Paludibaculum; species Paludibaculum fermentans_A. The sequence goes on along the minus strand of NZ_JBPJAQ010000001.1, from coordinate 6,549,546 downwards.
GGGCATGGAACTGCGCTGCAGGTCGCTGATGAGGTGCACTTCCAGGGGCGCTTTCACCGACTCCTGATAGGCTCGCAGAGCCCGCGCCAGCTCGCCCAGGGAGCTCCGCGACGTGCCTGCCTCCAGCCGCGGCACGTCGGCCGGCGTGACGAACCGCAACTGCGAATCGAACACAGCTACTTTCACGTTCTCACCCATCAGCTTGGAGGCCTCTGATTTCGCGCTGCTCATGCGGCCGCCAAAGCCCATGCTGGCGGAGTCGTCGATGACCACCACACGATTGGCGCTGGGTCCGCCGGCGGGTGTATTGCGCCAGATAAACGGCTGCGCGAAAGCGAGAACGATGAGGGCCAGCAACGCCAGGCGCATCGCCATCAGCAGCAGGTAGTCCAGCCGCCTGTGCTTCAACGAAGCTTCCGTGCTCTTCTCGAAAAACATCAGCGAGCTGAACTGCTGGGTCTCGCTGCGGTGGCGCTTCAGCAGGTGGAAATAGATGGGCAGGCTCAGCAGTCCGAAGCCCGCGAGAAACCAGGGCGCGAAGAGTCCCATCGCGTTAGAACCTCCCCGACCGTACAACCAGGTAGCGCCGCAGGGCCTCGTCCAGCGGCTGATCGGTCATCGCCAGGAAATAGCTGAGGCCCGCTCCGCGCGATAGCGATTCCATCTCCTCGAGATGCGCCGCCATCTTCTTGCGGTAGGTGTCCTTGGCGTACTCGGGACTCACTTCCATCTCCTCGCCAGTCTCCATGTCGATCAGGATCTTCGAAGCTTTCAGCGTGGGTTGGATCTCCTCGGGATCCAGCACATGCAGCAAGACGACGTCGTTGCCGCGCTGTCGCAGGGGCGCCACCGTCTTCACCACTTCGCTGGCCGGAGCGTAGAAGTCCGAGATCACCAGCACCAGGCCGCGACGCTGCAGGAACTGCTGGAAGTGGAGGAACGGCTTTGCGAAATCGGTGCGGCTGCCCGGCTCGGAGCGGTTCAGGCCGTGCAGCACCTTCACCCATTGCCCGTGGCGCGACGACGGCTCCACATAGTCGCGGATCTCGTCATCGAAGCCAATGAGGCCCACGGCGTCACGCTGCTGATGCGCCAGGTAGGCCAGCGACGCGCCCAGAAAGCGCGCATAGTCGATCTTCTTCACACCCTGCGCCTGGAAGCCCATCGATGCACTGCGGTCCAGCAGGACGGTGACGCGCGTATTGGTTTCGCCGCGATAGCGCTTCAGGTACAGCCTGTCGGTGCGTGCGTACGCATTCCAGTCCACATAGCGCAGGTCGTCGCCCGGGACGTACATGCGATATTCGGCGAACTCTTGGCTGAAGCCGAAGTCCGGCGAGCGGTGCAGGCCGGCCACAAAACCATCGACCACCGTCTTGGCGGTGAGCTCGAGGTTCGCGATACCGGCCAGTACCTTGGGATCGAGGAAGCGCTGAATCATGATCAACCTTTGGTGGGCACGACCTCCAAAACCTTCTTGAGGATGTCGTCGGGCGTCAGGCGATCGCTCTCCGCCTGGAAGTTGAGCAGGATGCGATGCCGCATCACGGGGCGCATGAGTGAGGCCACATCCTCGAAGCTCACGTGATAGCGGCCACGCATCAACGACCGGGCTTTGGCCGCCAGCACCAGGTTCTGCGCGCCGCGCACGCTGGCGCCGAAGTTCACATACTTCTTGACGTAATCGCTGGCGGTCACGTCCACCGGACGCGTGCCGCGCACCAGGTTCACCGCATAGCGCGCCACTTCTTCGGCGATGGGCACCATGCGCACCAGTTGCTGGAAGTTGAGGATCTCTTCGGCCGTCGTGACGGGCTGCAGGTCGGCCACGGCCGTGGTGGTGGTCAACCCGACGACTTTCAGTTCGTCCTCGGCCGGCAGGTAGTCGAGCAGCGTGTTGAACAGGAAACGGTCGAGCTGCGCTTCGGGCAGAGGATAGGTGCCTTCCAGCTCAATGGGGTTCTGCGTCGCCAACACAAAGAACGGGGCGGGCAGCTTGTACTGGTTGCCGCGCACGGTGCAGCTGCGCTCCTGCATGGCTTCCAGCAGCGCCGCCTGCGTCTTGGGCGGAGTGCGGTTGATTTCGTCGGCCAGCAGCACGTTGCCGAAGATCGGGCCCTGGACGAAGGTCCAGATGCGGCGGCCGGTGCCGGGTTCCTCTTCGAGAATATCGGTGCCGGTGATGTCGCTGGGCATCAGGTCCGGAGTGAACTGGATGCGGCGGAACAGCAGCCCCAGCGTCTCGGCCATGGTGCGCACCAGCAGTGTCTTCGCCGTACCCGGCATGCCGGTGATCAGGCAGTGGCCGCCCACAAACAACGCGACCATCAACTGCTCCAGCACCTCGTCCTGGCCGACGATCACTTTGCGTACCTGCGTGATCATCGACTCCTGCACGGCGCCGAAGCGTGCGATCCGATCTTTCAAGGTTTCCGAATCGAGTTGCATCATTTGATCTATTCTTTCCTGTTCAACTCCAGCAGCAGCTTCTGCGCCGGCCTGTACCCCGGCGCCGCCTCCAGCGCGGCCAGAACCGCGTCCTTGGCGTCGTCCATCCGCTTCATGCCCTGGTAAGCCCGGGCCAGTTCATAGTTGGCGGAAGCCGGATCCCCGGTCTTCATCGCCAGCACGGCCCGCCACTCCTCGGCGGCCCCATCCCACTTGCCCTGCGTGGCGCGTAGCCCACCCAGCTTGCGGTGCAGCTCTTCATCCTTCACCGGATAGATGTACAACAGGCGGTTCAGCGCGGCTTCGGCGGCGCGCGGATTGCCGGCCTCTTCCTGGAGCCGGGCCAGCTTCTTCAACGTCTCCGGATCGCGCCCGCCTTCCTTCGCATAACGCTCCAGTTCCGCAATTGCCTCTGCCTTCTTCCCCTGTGCCTGATACGCCTCGGCCAGAGCTTCATAGACACTGCCCGCCTCGACGTAATCCGGATACTCATCGCGGATTGCGTTTCCGATTTTGAGGACCTCGTCCCACTGCTTCCCCTTCACAGCGGAGTGCAGCGGCTTCATCTGCTTGGTCCAATCCTCGAACTTGGCCAGCGGGACACGGTGCTCGTTGTCGAGCCACGCCAGGAAGTCCTTGTCGAATTGCTCAGGCTTCACGCCGAGAACTTTCTCGATCACGGCCGCCGTTGTCGTGACTTGCGAGAACTCGCCCAGCATCGTCATCACCTTCTGCCAGCCGTACTTCTCCGTGATGTAGTCGATTGTCCGGCCGCCCTGGAAATAGCTGACAATCACCTGCGCCGGATACGACGGACGCATGTAGCCGCGGTCGAGCGTCGAGATGGGCAGCAGCGTCTTCTTCTTCATCGCGCCCAGGATCTCAGGTGTCAAGCGGTCGCCCCACTCCGGCGACACGGCCGTCTCCTCGTGCACCGAGACGCCCTCAGTGAACCAGCGCGGTACGTGATGTTTGGTGATGGTCAGCAGGTAGACATGGCTCAGTTCGTGCCACAGCGTGCTGGCCCAATGGAAGTCACCGGGCTTGCGGCCCGATGGACTGTCCATGGCGACACTCAACCCAAAGGTGACGCCCAACGCGCCCAGGCCCGGCATGCCCATGGTGCGCACCGCGAAGTCCTGGTGATCCGGATACATTTCCACCATCACGGGACCGGGCAGCTTGAAGTTGTACTTCCTGTCGTAGGCGTCAAGAGCGCGCGTAATCTCACGTTCCACATAGGGCCGCAGCAGTTCGGCTTCCGTCTTGTGCAGCCGCAGGATGTAGCGCGGCTGCTTGTAGACGATGAAGTTTTTGTAGCTGTCGAGCAGCGTCAGCGAATTGGTCGTGGCCGCGTTGCGGTAGCCGGATTCATAAACCTCGCCCAGCAGGCGCCGCGCCTCGACGTCGTCGCCCGTGCGCATGAGATTGATGCCCAGCTCGCTCTTCGCCGCATGGAAGGTGGGATCGAGCTCCAGTGCCTTGCGATAAAAACCGATCGCCTCGTCATATCGGCGGTTCAACACAAAATGGCGCGCGATGCGGGCGTAGCCCTCGCCATAGTGCGGATTCACGGCCAGCATGCGGCCGGTCCAGGGCGTCGTGCGCTTGTCTCTCAACAGGTCGATGGTGGCGAGGACGGACATCGCATCCATCGCCTGCGGTGCGTCCTGCACGGTATTGAGCGCTTCGGCCGTGGCCGCTTCGAAGTTGCCGTCTTCCAGCAGTACGGCGGCCCTCAATTCGCGTGCCTCGATCAACTTCGGATTCTTCTCGAGCGCCTGCTGCGCCAGCCCGATCGCTTTCTGGTCGAAGTTCTCCTCGGCCAGCATGGCCATCCCCAGCAGCGCGTCGGCGTTGTTCTTGTCCAGGCTCAGCGCCTCTTCAAACAGACCCGCGGCGTCGCCCGGATTGAAGCCCTCCAGCAGCAAACGGCCCCAACGCACCCGCAGCCCAGCGTTTTTATCATCCGCTTTCACGGCCGATCGGAATGTCTCGTTGGCGCCCTTGAAATCGCCCAGGCCCCACTGCCCTTCCGCCCGCAGCGCGGGATTGTTCGAATTCCGCAGTGCCGTGAAACACTGCGCCCCTTCCTGCGCCTGGCCCAGCTTCTTCGCGCGCCAGCAGTCCGCGGGCGTGCCGGCCAGCAGGAACAGCAGAAGTGGCGCGGCCTGGATCACTTCTCGATCTCCTCCTGGACGCGGGCCAGTTCCAGCAGCAGCGCGTTGAGCTTCGATTTATACTCCGCAATCGGCATCGCCGCCTTCTCGAACTTCAGCTTGTCGATGGCCGACTCCAGCTCTTCCTTGCGCGCCAGCAGCAGCCGTTTCTGCGGATCGTTCATCGCCTTCTGAGCCGCTCCAAACCGCACGACAGCCAGACGCGCCGCCAGCGTGTTGTCGTCCAGCACGGAATGCTCCGTCGCCAGCCGCTTCTGCGTCTCATAGAAGCCCGTCGTTTTCTGCTTGGCGTAGTTGTACGCCTCCAGCGCTGTCACGGTCTCGTTCTTGTCCACATCGGCGGCAGCGTCGCGCATCGCCTCCACCCAATAGCGGGCGAAGACCACGGCGTTCTTCTCCGTGCCCGTTTTGGTCGCCGTGACCACCACCCGGTTCTCCCGTTTCAGCGTCTCCAACACGGCGCCGCTGCAACTTGTCGAGATCACCACAAGCTGCTTGCCCTGGATGCGGTCGAGCCACCCGCGCAGCTCATCCACCGTCATATCCGGGCCCGGCACATTGAACTTGAACACCGCTCCATCCACATTGCCGTGGCCGATCAGCACCACCACCAGCGTGTCTTCCGGCTTCGCCTGCGCCGCGTAACCGGCCAGCACTTTCTGGATCCCGGCCTTGGTCGCCGCCGCGCCGCCCAACACGTCTCCGCCCATCAGCTTCTTCGAATCCGCCGCCAGCATGTTGAAGCGCGATTCGTAGTCCGGCTCGCCGCCCAGGCCCGCCACCGTCAGGTGGAAATCCGCCGCCCAGGCCGAACTCATCAACAACAGGATTGCCGCAATCTGTTTCATACCGCACCCCATCGCCGCCGCAGAAACCACTCGCCCGCCTTCAGCGCCGCGAACAGCAGAAACGCCGCCGGAGCGTTCCAGATGTCGCGTGTCTCTTTCACTGAGATGCCCGCATCGGAGTACTCGATCTCTTCCGGCAGCCGCCCCGTGTCCGACGGCTTGTAGTAGCGCCCGCCCGTCTGCTGCGCAATGCGCTCCAGCAGTTCCCGGTTCTGTTCCGTCCGGAAATGCTCGGCCACGCCGTCTTCCCGCTGGAACGTCACGACATCGCGCCCCAGTTCTTTCTCGCCTTGTTTCGCCACCACTTCCATGAGGTAAGAGCCTGCGTTGTCGGCCTTCCATTCGCCGGCATACACGCCCGGCTGGCCGGTCACCGGCCGCAGCGGCACCAGATCCGCCACACCGCCCGGCCCCAGTACATGGCCTTCCACCACGGCATCGGAAGCGGGCAGGTAGTTCTGGTCGCGCACTTCCACATGGATGGGAACGCGCGTCTCATCGGAGTACACGGCCTTGTCCGTCACCGCCGAAACATGCTCCGAGGTGGAACTCACCAGCCAGCGCAGCAACTGCTGCCAGAAGACCTCGTGGCTCATGTCCTTCGAGTCCTGCAGCATCTGCCAGCGCCAGCTTCCGCCCGTCGCGAACACTCCCACCCGGCCTCGGCCAAAGTTCTGCGTCGTCAATAACGGGAATTTGCCTTTGCTGGTCGGCGCCATCTCCGCCAGCACCAGCGCGCCGGGCTTGGCCGGACCCGTCTCCTGGTAGTCGGCCAGATACGGCAGCGCCTTCCAGCGCGAGATGTTCTTCTCCGCATCTTCTTCGATGCGCGTGATCAGGCTGTCGCGGCCCGCCACGGCCAGTTCGACCGTCGCCGGATCGCGATGGAACGTGGTTTTCCGGTCGAGCAGCGTCACCGGCATGATCTCCGCCACTTCGCTCTTGTTCCAGCCGCCATCACTCAAGGCCGCGCGGCCGCCCAGGAACAGCACGCCGCCGCCGCGACGGTCCACGAACTCCTTGATCAACCCCTGCTGCACCGGATTGAAGTAGCTCGCCTCCACGTTGCCGATCACCAGTCCCTGGTACTTGAAGAGTTCTTCCACCGTATCCGGGAAGCCGTGCTCCAGCTCTTTGCCGTCCGTGGTCCCCTGCCGGTAGAGCTTGTTCTGCGTCGTGCGCAGGATGCTCGCCACCTGCAGACTGCGGTCCAACTCAGCCGCGCGCCGGATGAACTTCATCTCCCAGCGCGGCTCGCCTTCGATGTAGAGAATCCGCGGCTTGCGGTCCTCCACATTCACCAGGCGGGACAGAACATTGTTGTCCTTGTTCGTTTCGCCTTCCAGCAGGTCGACGCCCACCTTCAGCGACTTCGCCCCCGCTACGCCGGATTGGAACGAGATCACCTCGCGCGCAGTCTGCCCGTCTTCCGGCAGCTTCACCACCCGCGACGCCAGCACCTTCCCATCGCCCCGCACACTCAGCTTCGCCACCTTGCCGGCGAAGCCCGACTGCCGCAGCGTCACCGTCGCGGACAACCGCGCGTCCGGCAGCGACCGCGGCACAATCTGCACTTCGCTCACCTCAATGTCGCGCTCGAGTTGCTCGCTGCCGAAACCGATCGCGTGAATAGGGATCCGCGACCTGCGCAGCGTCGCCATCGTCTCGGAGTCCAGTCCGCCCGCATTGTCCGCCCCATCGCTCAGCAGGACCACCGCGCCAATGGGCAGCGTGGCCGATTCCGCCGTGGCGCCTTTCAGCGCTTCACCCAGATTGGTGACGGGCTGGTCCGCTTGCGCCGGTACAGTCTCCACCCGCTCCAGCGTCCGGCCCGCGCGATACAGCCGCACCGGGAAGCGCTTCTTCAACTGCTCCAGCAGGCCGGTGTCCAGCAGCCCCTTCGCCTGGCCGATGCGGCCTTCCAGCGCCATACTGGTGGAGGCATCCACCACCACGGCCACCACGTTCTGCTGCGGCTTCAGCATCGAGACGCTCAGGGCCGGCTGCCATAACAAAATTAACAATACGAGCAAGCCCGTCCACTGTATGCCAGCTAACACTGCAGCCCGCGCCTTCGGCAGGGGCTTACGCAGAAACAGCACGGCCACCAGCACCGCCGCCGCCAGGGCAAGCAGGCCCAGCAACCACACCGGCCAACCACTGAGCAGCACGAGGGTGCCCTTGCGATACACCGGCCACGGATACTTGAAGAGGAACTCGAACATTGTGCTTTCTAGTGAGTCATTGAATAGATGATGTAATTCAGCCCGGTGCGGTAGGCTTGCGACGTATATTTCTCAGGATAGTGCGGGCTGTCGGCCCATTCCCAGGCGTCGCCCTGGTCCATGTTGTGGCAGATGGCCACTACGATCCGCCCTTTGTCGTCGCGTACGGCCCGCCACTTCGGCTCGTAGCCGTCATACTCGTAGGTCTTGGTAAAGGGATAGTTGACGATGCCAGGTACCTGGATGCGGTCCTCCAAGTCATACAACACATGGAAAATCGGATCGCTGTTCTCGATATCGACAATCGGGCGGTCGCCAAAGCCCTTGTTCAGGCCGGCGGTGAAGACATCCCATTCGAAGGTCCCGTGGAAGTCGTCCGTCATGAGGAACCCGCCGCGGTCCGTGAATTCCCGCAGCTTCTTCGCCTGCGAGTCCGGCAGATCCCAGTGCCCTGCCTCCACAACGTATACGAACGGGTAGTTAAAGATGTCGTCGCTGACGAGGTCGACGATGTGCTCCACACTGTTGGCGTGGATCCGCGACAACCGCCGCAGCCCCTGGATGAACTGCCGGTCCGCCTTGGGGTAGTCCACCGTCCACTGGCCGCGCATGGCCCACATTCCCGATGCCTGCACATTCCGGTAGCGTAGACGCGCGAAGTAGAACTCCGTCTTCTCGTTCGCATCCGGAGGCGTAGGGATGTAGTCCGATTCGGGAAAGATATCGCGAATCCAGCGCTGCCCCATGAGCGAACACACCAGCAGCAGGCCTAATCCAACGACAGTCGACAGCCTGCGCAGGCGCAATCAGATTCCCCCTCTTGTGCGCTCCAGAATAGCAAAACCCGGCTGCTTCTATTGACGCGCAAACACGCGGCCGGGTATCGGAAATGTGAAATATACTTCGAGCAGCCAGAGAGTTGCGGCGATCAACCACCAAGCTGTCAGCATTCAGCGGTCAGCTTTCAGCTTGGGCCGGGGGAGCTGATAGCTGAAGGCTGAGCGCTGAAAGCTAAGGCGCTACGCCGCCAGCAGCCCCCGCAGATTCCATCCGCAGATGATGCTGCCTTCCTTCTTGTTCCCGTTCGGGCCGGGCCAATGCGTCTCCAGGCTCACCGCCCCCTGGTACCCGTCCTGCAGCAGCGCTGCAATCTGGCCCTTCCAGTCGACATGCCGCGACCCGACCGGGCCCCATACCGGCTTGTGCCCTTCCATATGGCAATCCTTCGCATGGACGTGCACAATCCGTCCCTTCGGCAGCAGGTTGTACCCATACGGGTACGGCTCCTCGCCCGCCACCAGCGCGTTCGCCGGATCCCACACCAACTTCAAGTGCGAATGCGGAACCGCGTTCAGAAATCGGGCAGCTTCCGCCGCCGTGCCGATGTTGCACGCATGTTCGTTCTCAATCCCACAGATGATGTTGTGGGCTTTGAACTGATCGGCCATCTTCGATAGCGCCGCGCAGGCCGGCTCAAAACACTTCTCCGGATCCACCGTCCGCCAGAAGGAGAACACCCGCACCACCTGGGCGCCCGTCATCTCGCAGAGCTGCAGCGCCCGGTCCACCAGCCGCGGCTGGTCGTCAATCGTGTGCGTCGAACCGAAGATATCCTGCTGGAACCGGCTGTCCACTTCGCCGCCGTCCGGCAGTGTGCACTTCAGAATCGGCGACGACAGACCCAGCACCCGGATGCCCTTCGCGTTCAGCAGCTCCATCGCCTTCTTCACTTCATCGTCGGTGAGGTTCATGATGTTCTTCCCCCACACGACGCGCAGTTCGCAGGCCGTCATGCCGATGGGCGCCATCGCCTCCAGCGCTTCACCCAGGTCGGGCGAGAATTCATCGGTAATCGCTGCCAGTTCGAGTTTCGGAGTCATACGTTCTATTTTGCCTCTTCCATCACCAGGTGTTGATCCGGCTTCACATTGGTGAGCCGCTGTTTCACACCGCTAGGCCATTCTATTTCAATCGAGGTGATGGAGGAATCCTTGCCCAGCCCGAACGCCAGGGCTAGGTCCGACTGCGAACAGTAGCTCGACCCGCTGTGCACCGTCTGCCATTGCTTGCCCGACGCGGACTCCACGCGCACCACTGCGCCAATCCCGCTGCGATTCGACTTACCGCCCTTCAGCCTGATATTGATCCAGTGGTTCTTCGCCGTATTCGCGTCGTTGCGGTACAGGTACGCCGGACCGTTGTTCGTTGAGATCAGCAAATCCAAATCGCCGTCGCGATCGAAATCCGCATACGCCGCTCCGCGCGCCACTACAGGCCGCGTCAACTCCGCGCCGAGCTTGGCGCTCACATCCTCAAACCTACCCTTGCCCACGTTGTGGAACACCAGCGGCGGTTCGGCGAACTTCACCTTCGGCTGCACCCGCCCGATCTCCTCCTCGATATGCCCGTTGCCCGAAAAGATGTCCAGCCAGCCATCCAGGTCGTAATCGAAGTAGAACACGCCAAACGCCAGGCTCAGCAGCGACGCCCGCCCCACGGTCGACCGCGGAGCCTCGTCCACGAACAGCCCCTTCCCTTCGTTCCGGTACAGTCCCAGCATCTGGTTCGTGAAGTTGCCCACCAGCAAATGTGGCCGGCCGGAGCGGTCGAAATCGCCAGTATCCACGCCCATCGCTCCACGCGCCACGCCGTCTTCGCCAAACGCCACACCCGCTGATACGCCCTCCTCCGCGAAGGCGCCGTTCTTCAGATTCCGGTACAGCTTGTTCGGCTGCGTATCGTTGGCCACGAACAGATCGGGCCAGCCGTCGCCGTTGTAGTCGAAGACGGCCACGCCCAACGACTTCGACGTCGCGTCGTAGACCTTGGCCTTCTTCGTCGCGTCTTCAAACTTGCCGCCGCCCAGGTTCCTGTACAACTTCGACGACACACCTTTGTAGGACTCCGGCGTGCAATACGACTTGCTCACACCGTCGAGCGAACACCACAGGTCCTTCTCCCTCGACCACTGCACGTAGTTCGCCACAAAAATGTCCAGGCGGCCATCCTTGTCGTAGTCCACAAAAGCCGCCGACGTTCCGAACGCGGCATTGTCGATCCCCGCCGCCTTCGTCACATCCTTGAACTTGAACCCGCCCTCGTTGTGCAGCAGCCGGTCGCCTTCCAGCGCCGTAATGTACAGGTCTTCCCTTCCGTCGTTGTCGAAATCGCCGGCCGCGACACCCATGGCGTACATCTCGACATCCAGGCCGCTGCCCGCCGTCACATTCGTAAACGTGCCGTTCTTGTTGTTCCTGTAAACCGCGGAGACAGACCGCCGCCCCTTCGGCGTCCAGTCCTTGCTGTTCAGCAGCACGATATCCGGATACCCGTCGCCGTCCAGATCGAGAAACGCGCAGCCGGAACCCATCGTCTCCGGCAGCCACTTCTTCCCAGCCTTGCCGGCATTGTGCGTGAAGGAAATGCCGGCCGCCTTGCTGACATCGGTGAACTTCGGCGTCTGGGCGGCTAGCGAGCCGACCACGGCGAGCAGAATCAGCGCTCTCATTGGATCACTCCCGCCTTCTTCACGCTGAGTGCTGAGGACTCGTGTTCGTGGATCGTCTGCCGCTCGTTGTTGTCTTCCGGAGACAGTTGCCGCATCTTGGCCGTCAACGCCTGTGACGACTCGTCCGCCTTGAAGCGCATGAACAGCTTCTCCTCCCTGGCCGCCTGCTCCGTATCGCCCAAGCCGCGGCACGCCAGCATCAGTGTGTAGTGCGCCTGTAGATCCTCAGGATCCACATCCAGCACTCGTTTCAACGCCTCCACCGCACCCTTGTAGTCGCGCTTCAGGAACAGGATCCGCCCAATCTGGTTCTGCACCACACGGTCCCGCGGATACTTCTGTGCCGCCACCTCCAGCGACTTCAACGCCGCGTCATAGTCGCCTTCCGCCTTCTGCGCCATCGCCTGGAAGAACCAGATGCGGCCCAGCGACGAATCGGCCTTCATCGCCTTGTCCAGGAACTCCTTCGCGCGCTCGATCTCGCCTTCCTGGATCAGGGCCCGCGCCACGTTCAACCAGCCATCGGCATACTCCGGCTGCGCCTCGGTGACGCGCGTAAATCCATACTCCGCGGCCTTCAAATCGCCCTGCAGCAGAGAGCCGATGCCCCAGTCGTTCCAGCGCTCGCGGTCTGCCTTCTGCGCCTCCTGCTTCCATACCGTCGCTTCCCCGGGCTGCGCCAGTTGCAGCTTCACCTCCGCCTTGGCCAGAACCGTAATTGGGATATCCGGCACCTGCACCGCCGGATCCTGCTCCGTCTGCCGGCTGTCATAGTGGATGCTCACCAGCTTCGGATCCTGGCCCGGCTTCACCTTCATGCCGTAGCTGAACTGGTTGTAGTAGTGGGTGAACTTGCGATAGTTCAACTTCGCCGTGAACGTAATCGGCCCCTTCGCATCCTTCGGGATCTTCACCCGGTAATGAGCCACATCGGCCGCGCCCGGCGGAATCAGCCGTACATACAGCAACGACCGTGCCTGCCACGCATTCCGCTTGTTGATTGGGTTCGAATCGCCATCCAGCATGTACGACTTGTAGAAATGCGCCCCCGGCTCCACCGGAGCCAGGTTACCCTGCTTCGGGTTCTGCAGATTGCCCGACAGGAACACCTGCTTGCCCGTCGCGTCGTGCCCTTCCAGTTCCACCCAGATGTCGAACGCATCCACCGTGCCGCCCGGGAAGAAGTGGCCAATCTTTTTCGTCCGCACCACCACATCCATGCGGATGGTCGACCCCGGCTGGAATTTCGTCGAGGTCTTGTCCAAAGGCGCTGCCAGTTCGGAAACCTCCCGGATCATGTACGCCGAGGACGCCTGCTCCGCCTCTTCCCCCACCGCGAACGTCGTCATCGTCTGCGGACCCGCATCCGTCCGCCGCTGCATCTGCGTCTGCGGAGCCTCCCCCGCCGGAGCCGCCGCGAAGATGTCCACCGAGATGAACCCGGACTGCAGGAAGCCCTGCACCGCCGCCAGTTGCGTCTTGTCCCCATTCACAAAAGGAACCGCCGTATTGGCCGCCGCAAAACGGTGGTTGTGCACCATCCCGTCGCGGTTGCCCGGATCCTTCGACGGCACCAGGTCCATGTGGCAGCCCGAGCACGTCTTCGATTTGTCGGGATAGTAGAACGACCGCGCGCCCTGCCCGCTGACGCCCGACGCCTGCCAGTTGTCATAGTCGTTGAACCCGCGCATCCAGCGGTAGTTGTTCACCGGTTCGTCCAGATGCACCTTATGGCACGTCGAGCAGAACTCCGCGCTGTCCTTCATAAACGGCTTCAGGAACGTGCGCCGGTGCGGCTCCGGCTCCACCTTGGTCAGGAACCGGTCCACCCAGTGGATCAGCGGATTCTTCGACGATGCCAGATCGTGCAGCTTCGGATATTCGATCGTGAACCCGCCATTGCCCATGGTCGAATCGACATGCGTAATCGAGTGGCACGACACGCAGCCCAACCCGTTCTGCGCCTCGGGAGTCTCAATTTGGTCCTTGATGGGCTTCTCAAACCGGCCGTTGAAGAACACTGCGTGGTCGTGACACCCGGCGCACCATTTGGATCCGCGCGTCCCCGAAATGTCCTGCATATACTCGATCGACTTCGAGTAGTACTTGTTGTTGAACGACGAGAAGTGGTGCATCGACGATTGCCACTGCTGGTAGATGTCCTTGTGGCACTCACCGCAGAACTTCGAGTCCATGAAGAACGTCGACGGAATCACACCGCCCACATTCGTCTTCGATGACGACGGCCAGAACGGCGTCTTCGGCCCGCCGCCCTCTCCCTCCATCGAAACCGGCACATAGCCCGTATTCGTCACCTTCAACTGGTGCTCGGGAAAGACCTTCTGATACCCCAGCGCCGCCACGCAGAACACAGCGCTACAGGCGAAAACCAACTGCGCCGATCGCCGCTTGGATTCCACGACAATCGCCAGCGCGCCCAGCAGCCCGGCTCCGATATGAGTCCACAGCAGCCAGTTGAACTCCCGCGCCGCACCCACCACGGACAGCGCCCCGCCCGTCGCTACGCCGACCACGGCGTAGAGTGCCATGCGCCGGTACTGCGGCGAGGTAAACGCCAGCCACAACAGCGCCGCGGCCCACACCGTGCCCAGCCCGATGTGGACTAACACGTTGGTCATGTAGAAGATGCCGGGCGTCGCAAAGGCCAGCAAGTAGAAGCTGTTGACGAGCAGGACGAGGAACGCCAGCCCGGCCCACCGGGCGGTTTTCGTCAGATTCATGTCAGTTCACCTGTTTGGAACGTGTGCCGGATTCGTGCAGTGCGCGCATCAGGCGCAGTGCGGGTCTCGTGTTGTACTGCTTCTGGTACTCGCGATACTCGGGCGAATCTGGGTAATGCTGACCCGCCGGATAGGGATAGGCGCTCATGCCATGAAACGGCAGTGGTTCCACCGTCTGCGAATAGGCCGTGTTGGCGTCGCGGTCCTTTGCCCAGCCATCCACCTTCAACAGCCAGTCGCGCTGCCAGCCTGCCGGCAGCGTGGGTAAAGCGCCGCCATCGAACTTCAACTGAACCTCGTCACCGGACCCCATCACCACCAGTTTGTCGTCCACCTCGCCCAGCAGCGGGGTCACCGCGCCATAGCGTGTATACTGCCCCGGAGTCGGATTCCACATCGAGGTCACCGCCGGGTTGTCATAGAAGAACTGCTCCGGCTGCTTGCGCTCCGGATGCACGATGTTCTTCGAGAACCCGCGGAACCGCAGGTCCGTCTGGCCGGCCGCGATCTCAGTCACCCTCACCTGCGGAGCCGCATTCGTCTCGCTCAGGAAGATCTCGTCCCAATACAGGCAGAGATTGGTCACAATCCGCACTGTCCGCGAATTGCTCAGGAACTTGCCCGTCAGGTCCACCGCGATCGTCTTCGGCTTGCCGGCCGGCATGCCCATGTCCTCGATCACCGTAACCCACTGGCCTGTCTTGTCTTTCACCTGAAGCTTGGGCGTTGCCAGCCCGGTCTTCGTCCGCTGCGACTCGCCCAGGAACGTCGACCCGTCCGCCCAATCCACCCAGCCGTGCATGATCAAGACCGCCCGGTTGTCCTTCGCCGCCTGGCCGAAATCCAGGTCCAGCACGTGCATCGACGCCACGTTCTGCAGATCCCGCCGGAAGCCGTCCGGATAGCGCGCATCCTTCTTCAACACCGCCGCCGTCACATCCCGCCCGCCGTCCTCCGTCGCTTTCCTGGGATACACCCGCTGCGTCACGCCAAACAGCCGGAACTCCGGGAAGGGCGGCGACTTCCACTTGTCGTTCGTGTACACTTCCTGCCCGGCAGGATGATCGACCGCGATCAGCTTCACCTGGTCAAGATAGGTGACCTCGCTCAGCTCTTCCGTGATCCTCACCTCGTACTGCCTGTCTACCGCCTTCAGTTGATCCCCTCGAATCGAGATGAACTCGTCATGATCAACCGGGAAATACTGCCCGTCCCCTGACGAAGCCCCCAACGGAGCCACGCCCAGGGTATCCGTGATGAACTCGAATTCACGCCCGTTCCAGGTCCAGATCGTCGGGCAGGACCCCGACAGCCGCTGCGCCTCTTCAAACTTCAACGCAGTCGCGACCTTCTGCTTCATCTCGTTCTGAATCAACCCGTTGGGCCACGTGATGCGGATCGTGTCGATCTCCTTGTTGCCACGGATTCCCACCGTCAGCGGATACCCGCGGTACATCTGCTTCTGGTACAGCGAACCGGCCTTTACCTCGACCTCAGTCCCCGCCGCCAGCTTCAGGTTCTTCACGCCATTCAAGGCGACACGCGTCCAACTGGTCTTGATCAGCGACTGGTTCATCAGCCGCTGCACCGTGCCGTCCGGCAGCACCGCTGCCGCATCCACCCGGCCATCACCGTCAAAATCGGCCGCCGCCAGCGCCGCAACTTCCGCCGGCAAACCCACCGTTCCCGCCTGGGCGACAAGTGTCGTTTTGCCTCGATTGCGGTAGACCTGTCCGCCGGTCAGCGCATCCAGCAGCCCGCGATTCTCGAAATCACCCAGGGCAAAGCTGCCCTTCGCCGGCCACGCCAGCGTCTGGAACGCTCCGTTCTGGTTCAACGCCGCGCCGCCCGTCCACACCAGGTCCAACTGCGAGTCGTTGTTCAGGTCAGCCACCGTCAACCCAGTGGCGCCTTGTGGTACGGCCGTCAATTCCCTGGCTTCGTATTGGCCGGCCAGCCGGTCCTTATAGAGCACAGCATTTCGCCCGGCATACGCGATGATCATGTCGTGCGACTTCGTATCCGGGATCACCCGGATCTCTACCCCGGCGACAGCAGTCCCGGCCACGAACGGCAAATCGGCCGTATGCTCTTCAAATCCGCCAGGCATCTGATTACGCAGGAGTTTCGTCTGCGCCCCCAGCAGCATCAGATCGAGATCGTAATCGTGGTCGTAGTCGATCCACAAGGCCGACTCAAACCGCCCGGCCGGCAGCTCCACACCCTTCTTAAACCCGGCCTTTGACCCCTCCAGCAGCACGGCGCCGGTCTTCGTCAGGACGCACAAGTCTACGAATCCGTCGTTGTTGTAGTCGCCCGGCACGGCCGCCAGGACATCCTTCAAAGCGCTGAAAGCCGGCTGCGGAACCGGCGTCAGTCCTTTACGAAACAAACCCAGGCCGCCACTGGAAACAACCAGCAAATCGGTCGAGCCCGAGCCGTCCAGGTCGATCACCTGCAGCGAAGCCCCAGCCGCTGTGAACTTGCCCGGCAGCGCCGTGGCCGCGAACTTCAACGGCCCCGGTTGCGCGGCATCGGCCGCCAATGCGCCGTCCACCGGATCCAGGATCTCGGAGTACAGGCTCCACTCGACGTCCTCATTACCCGTGCCCGCATCGTCATGCGTCTTCTTGAGAGCCTGGAACCGCCCCAGTTCGACCTTGGCCTTGTCCGGTTCGCTCTGCTGCCGGTAGAAGTTGAACAACTGGAAGTGCGGAGCCGCGAAGTTGGGATCCAGCCGCGCACTCAGCTCGAACTTCCTGTTGGCGTCCTCCGCCCGGCCAATTGCCTTATACAGCACCCCGAGGTTGTATTCGGTGATCGCCTCGCCCGGCACCAGCCTGGCCATCTGCTCCAGTTGCGCGATCGCTTTCTCTGATTCCCCCATCTTCTTGAACTCAATGCCCAGGTTGAACCAGGTATGGGGGATCTTGGGATCCTGCTTCTGCACCGCCTCCAGTTCCGTCATGCCCTCCTTGCCGTTGCCGGCGCGCAGCAGCGCCAGGGCGTAGTTCAGGCGGTCCATGGCGGAGCCGGGATTGAGCTTGTAGGCCTGCTTAAACTGTTCCACCGCCTGGGCTTGGGTGGTTGGATTCTCGTAATACGCCTTGCCCAGCGTCCGCAGCCGCAACAGTTGCTCTGAGGCGCCTCCAGGCGGCTCAGCCGGGAGAACGAACGCCAATACCGCGAGCGCAACGCAGCCCCCACAGACAGACACACCCCTGAAGTTCATCTCCAGTATTGAGACACAACGTTGAAACAATGGTCAATAATATGACCCTACTAGTCGGCCGCCCGCCCAAATAAGAAGCCCGCCGGAGGAGGCTGAATCCTCCGGCGGGCGCCCATCTTTATTTAGATGGCCGGTTACTTCACAGGAATGGTCACGGAGTTCGAACTCACCGTCGCGCCGCCAACGGTCTGGCTCACAGTGACGGTGTTATTGCCGCTCACGTTGGGCACCACTACCACTACGGCATACACCCCGGCTTGTCCGGGTAGCATCGCCGCACCTACCACCGTGGCGTTCGTCGTACCGAACTTCACCACCGGGCTCGGCAGCACGAAGGCAAACGACCCGGCCGTCGCATACTGCCCCGTCTGCATCGGCGGAACAGTCAAACCGAAGTTGGTGCCGACGATGCCGATCTGCTCGCCAGGCACCGCCGGACTCTCCGGCCGCACCAGCGTCAAATCGGTGTTGTGGAAGGCAATGCCGCCGATCTTGTCGAAGAACAGCGCCGGAGCCACGGAAGCCACCGTGACATCGGTACCGGCGCTCGACCCGCCGGAGGTCACCACCGTTACCGGCTGCGTACCCAGGGTGACGTCGGCCGGAACCTGCGCCACAATGTAGTCGGTCGGAATCAGCCCATTGTCCCTGGCCAATGCGATGATGGCCGCCTGCTTGCCGCCGATCAGCACGGCCGTACCGTTCAACTGCAGCGGAGCCTTCGACTCATAGGCCGCCTCGCTGCCCGGAGCGCTCAGCAGGTTGCTGCCGAAGATCGTCATCCAGCCCAGCGGGGAAACCTTGTTCATCGTCGGATCGCTGACGCCTGCGATGATCGCCGAGATCACCGGAGTATTCAGCACCGTGCCCGTCTGATTGCGGAATACACCGCCCGGGAAGTCCGAGGTGTGAATGTTGTAGTAGGTGCTGTTTGGGTCGATCGACACCTGGTTCATCGACCGGATGGCCAGGTCGCTCGACTGCACCAACGCCCGGAAGACGTTGCCGAAACCGCCGGGATTCACCGGCTGGTTGGCCGCCCCGAGTCCGGAATTGATCACCACCGGACCATTGGCGCCCGACGCCCCGTCGTGGATGTGCATGCCCGTGATCTGCACGCTGGCCGGGAAGCGGTAGTTGGCGTCGAAGATCGTATAGCCCGCAACAATCCAACCTTCGTTGTTCCTGATCGTGTGCATCGTGAACGCGGCATTCGCCGTGGCATCGATGTTCGTGGCCGGAACTTCATTCGTTGTCAGCAGTTGCGTCTGAAAGTTCATCCTGTCGGTGTTCCGCAATTGGGCGCGAGCAGCACCGCCCGGCGATACCGTAGTGTGGAGGTTCACGTAGTACTGCGAGGGCGCTACGAACAAACCGTACACCGCCGCAGCCTGATTCGGGTTGGCCGGGTCAATCTGAACTTCATATCTCAGATTCCCGCCGGCCGGATTGGCGGCCAGTTGCCCGCTGAGCCCTGTATTGATCACGACCCCGGCATTCGCGCCGGCCGGGCCGTTGTGGATGTGGAAACCCGTGAAGTTGGTGCCATCCGGGAAACCCGAGTAGTTGGCGTCGAAGGTGACTTCGGCCGAGATCGGGATCCCCTCCGCCGTGCGGGCGGCAATCACGTTGATCGCGCAGACGGCCTTGCCGGTGCTCCCGGTGATGGCCGGCACTTCGTTATCCGGGCTCATCAGGCCCATCAGCACCAGGCGGTCGGCTTTCAGCAACTGGCCGCGCATTTCACCGCTGGGATTGCGGGCGGTGTGGATATTCAGGTAGAAGCCCGAAGGATCGGCCACCAGGTCGCGCAGGGCGGTGAGCGCGTTCGCATTGGTGGGCAGCACCGGACCCTGCAGGGCGAGGGTGCCGCTGGTGGCATCGGCCACCGGCGTGGAGAGCGTCGAATCAATCACCACTGGTCCATTCGCGGTGGCGGCTCCGCGGTGGATGTGCATGGCTGTGATATTCGAGGTCACGGCCAACTTGTAGACGGACTTGAAGTCCACGGCTCCGCTGACGATCTGGCCCGAGGCGTCACGAGTGACATGGACCAGCAGCGTCGCGACGGCGGTGGAGGGATCTCCTGCGATTGCGGGCACTTCATTCAAAGAGGAGAGGTTGACACGATATGGAATCGTCTCGATGGACTGCGCGGCCATCGAAAGAGCGAGTGCGAAACCAAGGAGGAGAGTTTTTTTCATGGTTGGAGACATCCCAGAAAGACCGAACGTTGACCCCAGTAGCTCCATTTGGTGGGACTACCGCCAGATGGGACAGACTCTTAGAGCTCCCCAGAACAGAAAAGATTCATTGAATGAGTGGGATCGGGCATAATAGAGGGAGTCCGATCGAGAGAGGCTCATGTTCTTCAAGCGCGAAAAAGCAAAAGAATCCACTTTTTCCACCCAACTGGACAGATTGCGGAGCGCCGGCTACACGGTGGAAGCATCCGGCAGCCAGACGCGCGTCGTCAAGGGGAAACTGGGCGCCCTCGTCCAGGCACGCGCCGACGTGGATCAGGACGACCAGAACCTGGCACTGTGCGAAGTGGGGCTTGTCGTCGGTCCGGAACTCGCCTTGTTGACCGACCTCGGCTTCCAGAAGATCTTCATGACGCCCAGCGGTAAGAAGATGCCCGCCCTCGCTGAGCACCTCGTTGCCCTGCACGCTTTTGAGGAAGACTTCCGCGAAGATGCCGGCCTGACCAGCCTCTACAACCACGGCCTCGGCACCACCAACGAAAAGCACCTCTACGATCGTGTCAAGGATCGCGACCACGGCGTGCCCACTCGCCCGTGGGAAACGAACTAAGTTTCCCCTATGTTGGCCCTGTTGTTGGCCGCCGTCACGGTGTCCACCTCCTTTGAAGGAGGCAATCTCGGCAAAGTCGAGACCGTGGCGCCCGAGCATCTGCGCCTGGCCGTCAAAGGCCAAGCCGATCAGAACGGCCGCAACCGCCAGGCCAACTGGTATTACTTCGAGCTCAGGAATCTGCCCAAAAGGCCCTTCCGCTTCGACCTGACCGATCTCGTCGGCGAGTACAACTTCAAGCCCGGCAGCCACGCTGTCACCAAAGGCACCCGACCCGTCTATAGCTATGACGGAGGCCGCAGCTGGACGCATTTCACCGACGACCAAGTGTCCTGGAATGAAGAGGTCAAGGAGCTCACCGTCCGGTTCACACCCGCCCAACCGGCCATCCGCATTGCGCACACGCCGCCGTACACGAATTCAAACCTTCAAGCATTGCTGAAGGAATTTGGATCCAAACCATTTATTAAACAGGAAGTTATTGGCAAGAGTGTGCACGGCCGCCCGATCCCGCTATGGACCGTGACCGACTTCGACACCCCGGAAGCCGGCAAGCAGGTCATCTGGTGGATGGTGCGCCAGCACGCCTGGGAGACCGGGACCTCGTGGGCCCTGGAAGGCGGGCTGCGGAAACTGCTGGCGACTGAATCCGCCGGAATCCGCAAGCGGTTTGTTTTCAAGGTGCTGCCCTGCCCCGATCCCGAAGGCATGGCCGAAGGCGCGGTTCGCTTCAACGCCAACGGCTACGACATCAATAGAAACTGGGATGCGATCGACCCGGTGACGATGCCCGAGATCGCCGCCATGCGCAAAGCGATTCTTGCCTGGGTGGATTCCGGGCACCGCATCGATCTCTTCCTGGCGATGCACAACACGGAGTCGGTCGACTACATCGACACGATGCTCTCCACCGGCGGCCCGGAACTAAACGCCCTGGCGCAACGCTTCCAGCGTCTGCTGAATGAAAAGACGATGTTCTATGCTCCGAACGGGCCGCGGGATGCCGGCGAATCCACCACACCCGGCATGAAAGGCCGCAAAACCGTTCACCAGGAACTGTTTGCGGCCCGCAAGGTGCCCGCGTTCCTCATGGAGCAGATGGTCGAAAACCACCCGCGGCTGCACCGTCCGCCGACCGTCCAGGATCGCCTCGACTTCGGCGCCGCCCTGGTCGACGTCCTCACGCAGGCCGTTGCACCCGCCAAACCGTAATCAGGCAGTCGCCTGGTAGGATTGCTCGTCGTCGCGAGGCATGCAGATCCAACCGATGATGTAGGCGAGCACACCGAAGCCGTGCAATACCACGCAAGCCAGCAGGACGACCCGCACCAGCGTGACATCCCAGCCCAGGTGCCTGGCGAGCCCGGCGCAAACGCCCGCGATCTTCTTGTTAGCGATATCCCGCGCCAGTGGCTTGGGAGGCTGGTAAGAAGGTCTCGCTGCACCCGCCGCGGGACCGCCCGCGGACTTCCCGCATTGACCGCAAAAACGAGCGTCGTCGTTCATTTGGGTTCCGCATTGTGTGCAGTACATCTTGGATCTCCTTGCATCTACAGATACGGTGCGCCCCCGGCGGTTGTTCCGGTAATCGGAAACTCAGGCCGAAGGAAATGTCGTGAACTCCATTCGCTTGCCTTTCAACGTGGCCGTCCGATCCTTGTACCGCAGCCGGCACTCGCCGCCATGCTTCGACCGGATCTCCACCCGCGCCAACTGGCCCTGCTTCCAGGATAGATCCACCTCAAACGCCCCGCGCGCCCGCAAACCCGTCACCTGCCCGTCCGGCCATGCGTCCGGCAACGCCGGCAGCAGATGCAGTTCGCCCATGTGGCTCTGCAGCAGCATCTCAGCAATGCCCGCCGCCCCGCCGAAGTTCCCGTCAATCTGGAACGGCGGGTGCGAGCAGAACAGGTTCGGCATCACCCCGCCTTTGTTGAACTTACCCGGCGCCGACCGCCCCGGCTCGAACAGGTTGCTCAACAACTTATAGGCGTGGTTGCCGTCCAGCAGCCGGGCCCAGAAGTTGATCTTCCAGGCGCGCGACCAGCCCGTCCCGCCATCGCCCCGCAGCTCCAAAGTCCGCCGCGCCGCCGCGCACATCTCCGGCGTGGTCCTGGGATGGAATTCGCGGCCCGGATGCAACCCATAGAGATGCGACACGTGCCGGTGCTCACGCTCCTTCTCATCGAAGTCTTCCGGCCACTCCTGCAACTGGCCTCGCGCCCCCACCTTGTACGGCAGCAGCCGGTCGAGCTTGCCCTGCAGCTCTTTCCGGAAGCCCGCGTCCACACTCAGGATCTTGGCTGCCTCCATGCAGTTGCGGAACAGATCGCGCGTGATGGCCAAGTCCATGGTCGGCCCCATCGTCACCCCGGCCGTCTGCTTCTTGCCATTGGCGTCCAGATAGACGAAGGAATTCTCGGGCGAATTCCCGGCCGCCGTCACCAGATGCCCGTGGCCGTCGTCGACCAGCCAGTCGCACAGAAACTCGGCCGCACCCTTCATCAGCGGATAGGCTTCGGCCAGGAACTGCCGGTCGCCGCCGAACTCATAGTGATCCCACAGGTGCTGGCACATCCACGCTCCGCCTACCGGCCAGAACGAGGGAATCGCGTCGTTGTCCACCGGCTGCGTACCGCGCCACAGCGTCGTGTTGTGGTGTAACACCCAGCCCCGGCGGTGGTACATCTTGGTCGTCACCTGCCGGCCGGTTGCGGCCAGCTCGCGCACCATCTTCAACAGCGGCTCCGTGCACTCCGGCAGGTTGGCCACCTCGGTCGGCCAGTAATTCATCTCGGCGTTGATATTGGTGGTATAGCCGCTGGCCCACGGCGGAATGACCATTGGATTCCAGATCCCCTGCAGATTCAACGGCTGCGTGCCCGGCCGCGAACCGGCGATGGTCAGATAGCGGCCGTACTGGAAGTAGAGCGCTGCCAGCGAAGGATCACCGCCGTTCTTGAACGCCGGAATCCGCGCATCGGTCGGCAATTGGCTCTGTTTCGTTGCCGCGCCCAGGTCGATGGTCACTCGCTTGAACAATCGCTGGTGATCGTTGACGTGTTCGTCGCGTAAGGCCAGCCAGCCTTTCGTCGAAGCCGCCGCCATCTGCCGGGCCGCGATCTGCTCCGGATTCAACCCTGCTTTGCTGGGGCTCTTGTCGAAGCCGTTGAAACTGGTGGCCGCGGTCAGCAGCAGGACGGTCTCCGTACTGTTCCGTACACTCAGAACGCCCTGGTCGACACTCGCCGTGCCATCGGTGGAATGGACCTGAACCCTGGCTTCAAAGAACGTCCCCAGTCCGCCCGCCTCTTTGCCGTACAACACCGCTTTGGCATACGGCTTCCTGGTTCCATCTGAATTCCAGATCTCCGGGTACTTCCACTGTTCGTTGCGCTTCTCCACCCACTCCAGCGGACGCCGCAGTGCGAATCCGGGTACCTGGCCGTGCATCCGGATACTGTCGTTCCGGTTAACCGAGATCATCTCCGCCGTCGGATGAACCGATTTCAACCTGGCCTGGAAGCGCAGCGCCCGGGGTGCGGACGCCTTCAGCCGCAGCACCAGCACCTGGCCCGGTTGGGAGATGAAGCATTCGCGTGAGAACTCGACCCCGCCCACCGTATAGACCGTCCGCGCCATCGCCTGCGCCAGATCCAGTTCCCGCATATATGCACTGGCTGACGTTCCGTGGTCAAACGACAATAAGAGGTCACCCAGCGGCTGGTAGCAGGGCCAGGATCGCCCGGTCCAGTCTTTCGTGATGATGTCGGCAGCCTCGGCGTACTGCCGCTTCTTCAGCAGGGCCACCACTTCCTCGAACCGTCCGCTGATATCCAGGGGCAGGTTGTCGACGCCGGGCTCGCTGGAGGTGAGCGTGTCGTCGTTCAGCGAGATCAACTCCTCCGGCACGGAGCCGAAGATCATGCCGCCCAAACGGCCGTTACCCAGCGGCAGGGCCTCGTTCCAGTCGGTCGCCGGAGCGTCGTACCACAGGCGGAGATTGGGATCCTTGGCGGCAGGTACGGCGAGCGAGGCCGCGCTTTGGAGAAAACTTCTTCGGGTCGGCATGGCTTGGAATCGATTCCAAGTTTACGCCCAAGCGCTTACACCCGTCTGCCTTGTGAATCGGTCATCGAGCCGAGCGCGCCCCGGACCAGTGCCGTGAAGGCGATCAGCGGAAAAAGGCACAGTGCCAGAGGCGCCCAGAGCGCCCGCAGCAGGGAGCCATACCAGGCGCGCCAGGCCAGGATTGGGGTCACAAACAGGATCGCCGCCGGCAGATCGTACTTCCAGTCAATCAGGGTCACCAGCAGGGGCAGCCAGAAGGTGCTCACCAGGATTGCAGCCAGAAATAGAAGCGGCGCCTTCCCATAGCCGCGTGCGGAGTGCAGCACCATCCATTCCAGCCCGCGCCAAGCGCCGCCGAAGGAGTGGAACATCCGCGTTTGGGCCATGCTTTCACAGCGCAGCACCGCCATGCTCATGCGATGCCGTTTGATCAGCCGTGCCAGCGCCAGGTCTTCCAACGGGTGAGAAGCCACCGCCTTGTGGCCTCCAATGAAGTTATACGCGCTGCGCCGGAAGAGCAGGCACTGGCCGTTCGCCATCGCCTCGGGGTGCTTTGGATTGTTCAGGTTGCGGGCGCTGACGCCTGTAAACGTGAGTCCCATGGCGTAAGGAACCAGCATCTTTTCATACCAGGTCACCAGGATCTGGCGTGGCAGCACTGTCGCCGCGTGCAGGCTCTTGCCGGCCGCGTAGGCCAGCAGTGACGGCAGGAATCGCGGCTCATACCAGGTGTCGGGATCGGCAAAGAGAATCCAGGCCGAATCGGTATAGAGGGCGCCCGTCCAGCAGGCGTTGGACTTGCTGAGCCAGCCGCGCTCCATGGGCCGCGCCACCCGCACCGTAGCCCCCGCTTCCTCGGCGTGGGCGGCCGTGGCGTCGGTGGAGTGATCGTCAACAACGACGCGCAGCGACTCCGGAAAGCTGCGGACCGCCCGGCCGATCACCTGTTCGTCGTTGCGCGCGGGAATAATGACGCAGTGGTCCAGGCTGCCCTGCGCGGCGACGGCGCTGTCCGACTGCAGCCGCAGTTCCGGCAACTGGCCGTACTGATACCTGGAGTACAACCCATACGCGGTGATGAGCAGGACCACCACCAGGGCAGCGCACAGGACGTACAGATCCCAGCTGGCTTCGGCCCCAGCATTGAGTTCCGGCGGCATGGACAGGATTTCTCTCACAGTTGGTTCTTCATCGCCAGCGGTGGTCCGGCAGGGGCGCAGCACGCCGTTGGCCGCAGAGCTTCACGGGTTGGTTCCGGCATTCCACTAAAAGTCGCAAACCGGCAGATTCCTCATGGATTTCTGCCGCGTCGGCCGTCTGCCTGGAAGTATCCCTTCGCCTGGTCAATGAAGCTCATTGTACGAACGTTTGACCCCGCCGCGAAACTGAATCTGGGCGAGCCCTGTCTGGGTGGGTGGGTGAGGTTGCGCACTCCCAAATGCCCCAACCAGTCAATTATTGCGCAAGGGCGGATTCGGCAGGCTGTGCCGGAGCGCCGCTGGGACGGTAAGGGGCGGTTTCCGCCAGTCGGCCCGAGCGGGTTGGCGGCCCAACCCCGGATTTCGGCCTTGAATCCATACCATGCGTTCCGATGTGAGGCAGACATCGACAATTCAGATTAGGAAACCGTAAGGGACGAGCCGTTTTCTTCTGGGGAATGTATGAGTTGGGGGGATTCACCCAATGCTGGTGGCTTTCACCCAAGCTGGACGAGAAAGTCCGCTGTGGAGATTTCCAGCAAAAAACGTAAACTACTGATTTCAGGTCTATTACTCGCAAGTTCAGGATTCGCCCGAGTTTGGACTGGTTCATGCTGTGCAGATGCTGAGCCGTGTATTGCGGCAACGGCGGTCACGCT
This sequence comes from Paludibaculum fermentans, assembly GCF_051172195.1. Lineage (GTDB taxonomy): Bacteria > Acidobacteriota > Terriglobia > Bryobacterales > Bryobacteraceae > Paludibaculum > Paludibaculum fermentans_A. Next base: position 6,523,621 of record NZ_JBPJAQ010000001.1, on the reverse strand, counting down.
GTAGTGAGTGGAAATAATAGATAAGGAGAGCAACATGCGCTTGCATCAACGCTCCAAGGGCTGGATGAAGTGGACTCTCGTGGTGATGGTGCTGTTAGCATCCACTGCGCTGGTCAGCTCGACGAAACCGCCCTTCACAGAGCGCGACAAGGCGTTCTACGCGGATGAAGCTTTGGTGAACTTCGTCCGTCCAGGCCTTGTGTTCACGGTGGTGAGCCCGAGTATTGCGTCTGACGGCACCTTGACGGTTCGGTTCAAGATGACCGATCCCAAAGGCGCCGCCCTGGAACGCGAAGGCATCAACACGCCGGGGGCGGTCAGCTCCAGCTTCATTCTGGCGACCATCCCGAGCGGCAACAAGTTCTATCAGTCGTATTCGAGCCGTTTGAAGACGAGCACGTATGCGCCGACGGTTGGCAAGCAGGCCCGCCAAGCCGCCGCCGACACGGGCGGCCGGTACGTCAAAGTCTCTGACGGCGTGTATGACTACACGTTCGGCACCAAGCTGCCGGCGAGCTATGACAAGACGGCAACGCACACCGTGGCCATCTATGGCAGCCGGAACCTGACCGAATTCGACCTCGGAACGAACTATGCAAGCACGACTTACAGCTTTGTTCCGGATGGTACGGCGGTGAAGAAGGTTCGTGACGTGATCAGCACTTCTTCGTGCGACAAGTGCCACGACGATCTGTCGTTCCACGGCGGCTCTCGCAAAGGCGTGGAAGTCTGCGTCATCTGCCATACGCCGGCTTATACCCTGAACGGCGTGACGGTGGACAACACCAATCCCGAGACGGGCAACACGATCGACATGACCCCGATGGTGCACAAGATCCATGCCGGCAGCAGCCTGGCCAGCGTGCAGGCGGGCGGCAAGTATCAGATCGTCGGTTTCGGCAATGCGGTGAGCGACTTCTCCGCGGTCAACATGCCGTCGAAGCCCAACAACTGCCAGTGGTGCCACGAAAAGGGCAATACCGCGACCCAGAAGGACGCCTGGCTGACGCAGCCTTCGCGTACCGCTTGCGGTTCCTGCCACGACACCACCAATTTCGCCACCGGCGAAGGCCACGTCGGTCTGCCGCAGGCGACCGACAACCAGTGCTCCACCTGCCACATTCCGCAGGGCGAAATCGACTTCGACGCCTCTATTAAGGGCGCGCACGTCGTTGAGCAGGCCTCCTCCCTCACGCGCGGCGCCGTCGCCAAGATCGTCAGCATCGAGAATGCGAAGCCGGGCCAGCAGCCGGTTCTCACCATCTCGTTGAAGGACCTTTCCGGCGCTGACATGGACATCAAGGAACTGATCCCCGGCGCAGGCCGCGGACGTCTGGCCATCACTCTGGCCGGCCCGACCACCGACTACGGCACGGGCATCAGCGGTACCGGCACGAACGGGTATGTCACCGACAACCTGACGGTCACCAGCATGACCGGCGGACCGGGCACGTACAAGTACACCTTCAGCAAGGTGATCCCCACCGGCGCCACGGGCACGTGGGTGTTCGCAGTCGAAGGCCGCACGGACGAGACGATTCTCACCGGCACGCAGAAGCAGCGCACCTATGAAGTCAACATCCCCAACGATGTGAAGTTCTTCTCGGTGGACGGCACGGCTGTGGTGGAACGCCGGAAGATCGTCGAAACGGCGACCTGCAACAACTGCCACTACAATCTGACCCTGCACGGCGAGAATCGCAATGAAATCCAGAATTGCGTGATCTGCCACAACCCGAACATGACCGACGCCGCCCGCCGTCCGGCTGCCCAGGCTCCGAACGAGTCCATCAGCATGGCCTCGATGGTGCACCGCATCCACACCGGCAAGGAACAGCCCCGCGACTATACGATCTACGGGTTTGGCAGCGCCGCGATCAACTTCAACGGAGCGGCCTTCCCTGAGCCGGCTTCCGCCAGAAGCTGCAACATGTGCCACTCCACCAACACGCAGAACCTGCCGGCCGCCGGCATCCTGCCTGTCACGGATCCGAGGGGCTGGCTCACCACGGCTGGAACCGCCTCGGCGGCCTGCCTGAGCTGCCACGCCAGCAAGGATGCGGCATCGCATGCCCTGGCCAACACCTCAGCGCTGGGCGAGAGCTGCGCGACCTGCCACGGTCCCAGCGCAGACTTCGCCGTCAGCAAGGTGCACGCGCAGTAAGCTAGAACAAAACTACGGGCAGGTTTCGCAAGGGACCTGCCCCTTTTTCTCAGATCGGGAGAACTCATGACTTTCCGGTTATTGCCGTGGACCGCGGCGGTGGCGCTGTCGGTTTGGGCGGCGGGTGCGTCACAGGATCAGAAGCCGCCGGACAAAACCGCGGCGCAGCAGGAAGCTAAACCTGCCGCGCCAGCGAAGAAAGAATTCATAGGGTCGGAAACCTGCGCGGGTTGTCACGAGGACATCAGCACTGCTTTTAAAAAGAATCCTCATTCCATCCTCGAAACCAACAAGAAGCGCGGTTGGGAGACCAAAGCCTGCGAATCGTGCCACGGGCCGGGTTCCGTCCACGCAGAGACCAATTCGGCCGATGACATCCGCAGCCCGAAACAGATGAAGGCCTCGGCGATCGACGCCATGTGCCTGAACTGCCATAAGAATCAGCAGACGCACGTCGGCCGGCTGCAGAGCAGCCATGCCCGCAACAACGTACCCTGCACCTCCTGCCACAACATGCACAAGCAGGGCGAGGAGTCGAGCGCGTACCAGTTCAAGCGGACCACCGGCATCAATCAGAAATGCTCAAGCTGCCATCGTGATGTGGCTGCCAGCTTCAATAAGCCCAATCATCACCGCGTACCGGAAGGCGCCATGAGCTGCACCGGCTGCCACAACCCGCATGCCAGCAACCAGAACCGCAATCTCCGCCTGTCGGGCGGCAACGAGCCTGGTTGTTTCGCTTGCCACGCCGACAAGCGCGGCCCGTTCGTTTTTGAACACGCGCCCAACCGCAACGAACCCTGTTCCATCTGCCACGAGCCCCACGGATCAGTCAATCCGCGCATGCTCAAACGGGCCGAAGTCGCGCCGTTGTGCCTGGAGTGCCACTCCAATATCCAGACACCTCCCGCGGCCTCGACGGTGGGCGGGATCCCCCCGGCGCTGCACGATCTGCGCAGCCCGCGGTTCCGCAACTGCACCACCTGTCATCAGAAGATCCACGGTTCTAACGTGAATGGGGCGTTGCTGCGATGAGAATCTGGCTGGCATTGCTTCTGCCGCTGACGCTTCTGGCGCAGGAGTCTGCCGACAAAAAGGAAGCCACAACCGAGAAGAAGGACGAGAAGGCGGCCGCCGCATCGCCGCAGCCTCAAAAAGAGAAGGAACTCACCGGCTACATCGACCTCGGCGCACGCTGGGTCGGGCACGCCGGCGACTTCAACACTTACCGCAGCCTCGTCAATCTCAGCCAGGGCACGCGCCTGCTGGGCATGGACGTCGGCTATGAACCCGCGGCCAACCGCCTGTTCACCAGCCTGCGGATCCAGGGCTACAACTGGGGCGGCGATCCTTACAATACCGCCCGGTTCGACGTGCAGAAACGCGGCATCTACCGCTATGTAGGCAACTACTCGAACATCGCCTACTACAACTACCTCCCGTCGTTCGCCGATGTCACCGCAAACAAAGGTGTCTACCTGAACCAGCGTTCCTACGACACCACGCGCCGCAACTTCGAGAACGAGCTCACCCTCTTCCCCGGCGGCCGCATCATGCCCTACATCGGCTACTCACGGAACTCCGATAGCGGCAACGGCATCACCACGCTCGTCGCCGACATGAACGAATACCCCTTGCGGAACCTGATCACCTGGGGTATGAACGAAGTGCGCGGCGGCGTCCGCATCGAGATGAACCGCTGGCACGTGACGCTGGAAGAAGGCGGCACGAACTTCAAGGACGACCAGGGCGTCTATTCCACAGAGAAGCTCACCGGCAACCGGACGGCCCCCTACCTGGGCCAGTCGCTCTACCTGCTGAGCGGAGCCCAGTACTATCGCGTCCGCGGCAACGGCGCCTACACCAAGGTGCTGCTCACCGCCAACCCGTTCAACTGGCTCGACCTCTCCGGTTCGCTCGTCCGGACATCCCCCAAGACCTACGCCTCTTACACCGACACGTTGAAGGGTAGCCTGGTCTCGGGTGAAGACCCCCTGCTGGTCATCCCGCAGATCACCGACTCTTATTACGGCAACGTGCGCATGCCGCACACCTCCGCCAGCGCCTCCGCCGAACTCCGGCCCATGGAACGCCTGCGCGTCCGCACCACCTGGGAAACCGACCGTTTCCACACCAGCGGCAGCGGCGTCCTGACCACCTCCTACTTCCTCACTTCCACGGCCACCACCGGAACGCCCATCACCGGTACCGACGGCGAGCGTCTCGACGTCAGCCGCAACCGCCAGCAGGTGGAAGCCCTGTACGACATCTCGAAGAAATACACCGTCCGCGGCGGCTACCGCTACGAATGGGGGGATGTCGTCCTGAAGGCCAACCAGTTCATCACCAACAATCCGGTGGAACGCGGCCAGTTGCAGCGCCACATCGGGCTGTTCGGCTTCCTCGCCCGGCCGGTCACCCGGTTGACCGTCACCGGCGACTTCGAACTGGCCGACGGCGTGAAGACCTACTATCGCAGCGGCCTGATGGACACCAAACGTATCAATTTGCAAAGCCGCGTCACCCTGCCCAAGAGCATGTTGTTCAACCTGATTTACGCCCGGTTCGACAACAAGAACCCCACGACAGGCATCAACCTCGACGCGGTCTCCCAGTCTACTTCGGCCAACCTGCAATGGCTGCCGAACGACGGTAAGCGGATCAGCATCATCGCGGACTATACCCGCTCCACCATCAGGAGCGACTTCAATTACCTCTATCCCCTGGGGCTCTTTCCGGTTCAATCCCTTTACAGGGACAACGCGCACAGCGGCACGCTCATGGCCGACTTGCGGTTGCCGCTCGGCAAGAACTACAGTGGACATCTGACCTTCGGCGGCTCGTTCGTCACTACGTCGGGCACCCGCCCGTCGAACTACTATCAGCCGCAGGGCCGGATTCAACTCCCCGTGACACCCAAGCTGGAGTTCTTCTCGGAGTGGAAGTACTATGGGCTGCACCAGCCTACCTACTACTACGAAGGCTTCCGCTCGAACATGTTCACCGGCGGCGTTCGGTTCGTGATGTAAGGACCGGAGGAGCACAATGAAGCGAATCTTATTAGGGTTGATCGCCGGCGCGGTCCTCTCCCAGGCGGCTGTCCTGGTGGGCGACTCCTCGCGCGGCGCGGCGCTCTTCAAAAGCCAGAACTGCGAAACCTGCCATAGCGTCAATGGCGAAGGCGGGAAGATGGCTCCGGACCTGGGCAAGCGCTCCAGCCGGGGCTACTCCCCTTCCGACCTGGCGGGCCTGATGTGGAATCACGCGCCCCAGATGTGGTCGGCCATGGAGAAGGCGAACCTCACCAAGCCCAAGCTCGACAGCCAGCAGGCGGCCGATCTCTTCGCTTACTTCTTCGCCGCCCGCTACTTCGAGAAAAAGGGCGACGCCGGCCGCGGCCGCCAGCTCTTTGTCTCAAAGGGTTGCGCCGATTGCCACAACATCACCTCCACCAATGGCCTGGGCGGCACCCCGGTCATGAAGTGGGCCTCTGTTACCGATCCCATCGAGCTGGCCCGCCAGATGTGGAACCACTCGCCCAAGATGCGGGACACCATGAACGCCAAGGGCATGAAGATGCCCATCCTCACGGCCCTGGAGATGAACGACATCTCGGTCTATCTCCAGAATCTCCCGCAGACCAAGAACCTGAAACCCGAGTTCGCCCCGGCGTCGCCCACCACGGGTGAAGTGCTGTTCCAGGCGAAAGGCTGCACAGGCTGCCACGTCGGTGACAACAGCCTGGCGAAGAAGTCCTCCATGCGCACGGCGGGTGAATTCGCCGCTTCGATGTGGAACCACTCGTCCAAAATGAAGCAGCAGTCAGAACTCCTGCCCGAAGAGATGCGCCGTCTTGTCGGCTACATCTGGGCGTTGCAGTTCAGCAATGACGACGGCACTGCCGCCCGCGGCCAGAAGGTCTTCGAAAGCCGCGGCTGCGCCACCTGCCACGACAAGGGCCAGGCGCCCAAGCTCGCCATGGGCGACCGCGCCAACTCCTACGAGATGATCTCGGTCCTCTGGGGCCATGGTCCGTCCATGCAGAAACAGATGGCGAGCCAGGGCATCAAATGGCCGCGGTTTGAAAACACAGACATGTCGGATCTGCTGGCTTATCTCAAAACACGCCGCTAGCTGTTCCGCATTCCAGTTGAAAAGGGTGGGGCCCGCGCTTCACCCTTTTCCTATTCCTGCCCCCACTGCCGCAACCGCCGGGCCATCCTATTTCTGAGCTGTTTCCACGAAATGCAGATTCAGCATCGCCATCCCTGTCCCCGGATCCACCAGTAACTGCCAGGCCAGCTTTCGTTTGCTGGCGTCAATCAAACGGCGCAGAACCGACCGGGCCGGTCCACCTAACGAGGCCATCGGAAGCTGGGTTTGATTCAGGAAGTTGGTCGGCCCCGCGCCCAATCCAATGGGCCGCCCCGTCGCCTTGCTCAACGCGGCCACGAACTCCTGCAGGATCCGGGCGAAGCTGCGCGGCCCAGGTTCCAGGGCGACGCGGGTGTCCATCAGCGAACGGCGCGCGATAAACCGGCAGTTGGCGTCGAGGTAGCCGGAGGGGATGAGGTCGACGCTTCCGTCGGCCTCCATCAGCGTGAAATTGCGGCCGGCTTCCCGCCGCGCGGCTTCGACCACACGCGAGAGAATGGCGCGCTTCTCCATGTTCGTCGGCGGATGCGGCGCCAGGGGGAAGCGCACTTCCAGGCGAACGGGCTTGGGAATCAAGGGCCTGGGTTGATTGACCACCTTCGTGACGGCCGCTCCGGTGGCGCCAGTCGTCTCCTGGGGGCAATAGTCCTGGGGATCCTCATAGTTGATCGTCCACCCGTATTCCGCTTCGAGGATCTCAGCCGCGGTGGCGAGGGGCCGGCTGCTCTCCAGGCGCAGCACGATCTCATCCCCATTACGATCCAGACTGGGTCGAAGACCGGGCGGCCTGCTCTGAGCGAAACCGGGACACAATCCACACATCCACACCGCAATCAGTAGCTTCAGGCGGGCAGAAGGTAGTGTGAGCATGCCGGACGTCCAGCCAGCGTGTCATCAGTCTACCCTGAATCTTTACTCGTGCCGTAAGGTATTTGCCGGATCCAACCGCAAAATGCGGGCCGCCGGAGCCAGGCTCGCCAGCACGGCCACCACCAACAGGCCCGCCGCCACCGCGCCCAGCGTCAGGGGATCAGAGGTGGTCACACCCCACAACATGCTGCGCAGCACGCGGGTCGCCGCCGATGCGCCCAGTAGTCCAATCGACACACCCGCCAGCGTCAACCAGAAGCCGGGCAGAACCACCGACCCCACCGCCTGTCCGAAACTCGCGCCCAACGCCATGCGGATGCCCAGTTCCCGGGTGCGTTCCGACACGGTGCCCGAGATCAACCCGTACAGGCCAATGCCCGAGAGTAGCAGGGCGAGTCCGGCCAACCCGGCCAGCAGCGACAGCATAAAGCGCTCCATCGCCAAGGTTCCGGCCCGCACCTCGTGCATCGCCTTGAAACCGGAGATCGGCAGCAGCGGATCCACGGCCGCGGCGGCCTGCTGCATCCCTGCTTTCAACCCGGCGGCGCCGCCGTTCCCTCGAATCACCCAATGCGGAGCGAACCATGTGTGCGCCGACGCCAGCAGGCTGCCGGGCAGCTGGTCGGGCGAGACATAGACAAACGGCACTTGGCCGTACGGCCCAAATTGCCCCCAGCCCGCACCCGACTGCACGTTGCCCACCACCCCCACTACTTCAAACTGCTGCGTACCCAGTGAAAAGTGGCTGCCGACAGCCTCCTGCTCACGGAAGTACGCCGCCGCGAAGGCATCGTTGACAACCGCCACTGGCGTGCTGGCCGCCGAATCCGACTCCAGCAACAGCCTGCCCCGCCGCAGCGGAATGCGCAGGGTCTCGAAGTAGGACGGCGTGACGTAGGCGATGTTCGTGATCTCATTGCGCCGCTGCTCCCGCGCCGCCGGCCCGTCCAACCGGTGGAAACCGACATTCAGGGCGCTTTCGAACGGCAGGCTCAGCGTCACCGCGGCCGACTCCACACCAGGAATCTGCCGCATCCGCTCCAGGCCATCCCGGAACAGACGGCTCACCGCCTGGGGGTCCTTGTACCGCGCGTCCTGCAAAGAGAAACTGGCGGTCAGTACTCGATTGGGGTCGAACCCCGGATCCAGTCCGCGCAGGTGTGCGAAACTCCGCACCATCAAGCCGGCCGAAACCAGCAGGATGACGCCCAGCGCTACCTCGGTCACCACCAGGCAGCGCTGCGGCCAGTGATTCGCCCGCCCCGCATGACCGCGGCTGCCGCTCTGGATCAGGTTCCCGTGGATGTCGATGCGGCTGAAATGCAGCGCCGGCGCCAGCCCGAACACCAGGCTCGTAAACAACGCCAGGCCCAGGGTTACGGCCAGCACCCGCAAATCCACCTGTACCGGCTGCCACACCGGGAACAGGTCGCCCGCTAGTTGCTCCAGGCCGGACAAGGCGAAGTACCCAATCGCAAGGCCCAGCACGCCGCCCGCCAACGAAACCAGGACACTCTCCGTCAGCAGTTGCCGGACAACGCCACCCCGTCCGCAACCCAGTGCCAACCGTGTCGCCAGCTCCCGCGACCGGCTGCCCGCCCGGGCCAGCAACAGGCTCGCAATATTCACGCAGGCGATCAACAGCACCATGCCCACGGCGCTCCACAGGATCAGCAGGGGCGTGCGGATGCCCTGCGTGAAGCTAGCCTGCAGGGGGAAGGCCAGCAGGCGGTACTCCTCCGGAGCGTTGGTACGTCGCGTCCGCGGCCGGGCCGCCCAGATAGCGGCCAGTTGTTGCTGCACCGACTCCCACGACAGGTTCACCGGCAACCGGGCGATCACATGGTAGTTCGTCCCCTGCCCTTCTCCGCCCGTGTTCGGCCTCAACGGCGTCCACACATCCACCACGGAATTGGTCCGGAAATCCGCCGGCATCACGCCCACCACCTGGTGCGGCTCTCCGCGCAGATGGATCGTCTTGCCCATCACGGCGGGGTCCAGCGCAAAGACCCTCTGCCACAGGGCATGGCTGATCACCGCCACCGGCGGACCGCCCGTCCGGTCTTCCTCCGTCGTAAACTCCCGTCCCACCACCGGCGGCACCCCCAACACCCGGAAGTAGCCGCTGCCCACCCGCTGCTGCTGCGCGAACTCCGCCCGGTTCTGTCCCGGGAACGCCAGGTTGATGCCCGTCACCGAGGCGCTGTAGACGGCCTTGTCCAACTCCGGCACCCCGTCCCGCACCATCTCCCAGATTCGGCCGTTCACCGCCGTATTCAAACCGCCGCCTTGCCCCAGGAACTCCAGCGATACCTGGGCCAGTCGCTCCGCCTGGGGATACGGCAGCGGCCGCAGCAGCAGCGAGTCGACAATGCTGAAGATCGCCGTATTCGCCCCGATGCCCAGCGCCAGAGTCAGCACCGCGGTACAGAAGAAGCCGGGACTGCGCCGCAAGGCCCGCGCGGCGTACCGCACATCGCGCACCAGCGTCTCCAGCGGCTGGATCGTATTCATCTCGCGAATCTCCTCCTGCACCAGTTGCCGGTTGCCGAACTTGCGCTGTGCCGCCGCGCGCGCCTCGTCCGGAGCCATCCCCCGCTCCACGTTCTCGGCGGTCTCGATTTCGATATAGGAGTCGATCTCTTCGGCCCGCTCGCGCTCCCAGCGGGCTCTGCGGAAGTACTTCGTCCAGCCCATAACCGTTACTCCTCCACAGGCCGGATCACCCGCTCCACGGCGCGCGCCAGTTGCGTCCAGCGATCCGTCTCGGCCACCAGTTGCTTGCGCCCCGCCGGAGTCAGCCGGTAGTAGCGCGCCTTGCGATTGTTTTCCGAAGTGCCCCAGAACGACGCGATCCAGCCGCGGTCCTCCAACCGGTGCAGCGCCGGGTACAGCGACCCGTGCTCCACCTGCAGCACCTCCTCTGACCGGTGCTCGATCACATGGGCGATGGTATGGCCGTGAGATGGGCCGACGACCAGGGTCTGGAGGATCAGCATGTCCAGGGTGCCCTGGAGCATATCGGGTGTGTCGCGCTTCGGCATGGTCTAGTGGCGATAATACTCCACTAGACGTTCGACCGGAAGAACTCAGAATGTAAAATGTGACACCCTGGAATCAGGGGTTTGAAGGATCCTGTCGTCGAGGGGAGCTTACGCCTGCTGCCGCCGTGCCAGCGCTGCCTGCCACGCCGACTTCAGCCGCTGCTCCAGTTCCGGCGGCACCGGACCGCACTCTGCCCTGCCCTGGAACGCCCGTTCCGCCGCCACACAGCGCTTCAGGCTTTGCAGGAACTCGATGCACGGCGGACAGTCCGCGATGTGTGCTTCCACTTCCCGGCAATCCACCGCATCCAATTCGCCGTCGACATACTCGGACAGCTTGGCGAAGACTTCCAGGCAGGCCGGATCGCGTTTGTCATGCTGAAGCGTCATTGTGCCTTCTCCACATAAGCCGCCAGGCTCTTGCGCAGCGCCAACCGTCCGCGGTGCAGTCTCTGCTTCACCGTATCCTCGGTGAGTTCCAGAACCTCCGCCGTCTCCGCCGTCGACAGGTCCTCCACGTCGCGCAGCAGCACCACAGATCGGTATGTATCCGGCAATTCGCGCATCGCCCGCTCCAACTCCTCGCTCAACTCCTGCCGCAAAACCCGCCCTTCCGGCAGTTCCGACGTGTCCGCCACCTGGATGGGGCGCTCCCCCTCCTGGCCCGGCAGAAGTTCATCCAGGGAAAGCTCCCGGTCTGGAGCGAAGACACTCTTGCGCCTCTTCATGAGGCAGTAGTTCTTCGCGATCCGGAATACCCACGCCTTCACCCGCTCCGGATTCTCCAGTTGATCGAAGCTCTCAAAGATCTTCAACAAGGTGTCCTGCGCCACCTCTTCGGCGTCTTCGCGCTGGCCGCACATCAACCACGTGTACTGGAAGATCCGGTGTTGAAAACTCTCGACGAACGGCGTAAAGGCTGATTCGTCGCCGGCCAGCAGGCGCCGCGCCCATTCCACTTCCGGAGCTATCCGGCTAACGGTTGTCACGCCCCTATCTTACTTGCTCACTCACCCGTTTGCCGGACTGAGTTCTTCCACCACCGGCGATACCGTGGACCCCGTCCGAATCTCCACGGCAATCGCCGGCGTGGCCAGCATGGTGTTCTTGATCAGGCATTTCTCCGCCGAACGACGGAGCCCTTCGATGTCCTTCTCTTCAAACACGCCCGGCACCTCAATCCCAATCACAAACTGATCCAGCCGCGCCGGGGCCTTGGCCTTCTCGGCCGTAATCTTCACTCGCAAACCGGCGCTCTCCAGCTTGCGGACATTCAGATACTGTACTGCGTAATACCCAGCGCAAGTGGCCAACGAAGCCAGCAACAGCTCAGGCGGAGTCATTCCTTCGTCAGCACCGCCGTTGTCCAGCGGCTGATCGCAAATCAGCTTGTGCCCGCGCGCCTCGGCCTCAAACTGCGCATCGCCCAAATAGTTGACAGTAAGTTCCATATAAACGCCTTCACAGAAAAAGATGCAGCCGCTTACCAAAGGTGACATGTCACCGAGTGCGGAAAAACGCATCATTTCTGCTGTGCGAATGAGAATCCTTTTCCTTTCGATCGCGGCCGCCCTCGGCGCCCGGGCGCAGGATCCCCTAAGCCTGCGAGACGCCGTCAAAATGGCGCTCGCCAAACACCCTGCGATGGAGGCTGCCACGGCCCGCATCCAGGCCGCCGGAGCCCGTGTGGAGCAGGTGCGCGGCGGGCTGCTGCCGCAGGTCCGCTACACCGAGATGTTCCAGTCCGGCAACAACCCCGTCTACGTCTTCGGAGCCCTGCTCACCCAGCGCCAGTTCACCGCCAACAACTTCGCCCTGGGCGCCCTCAATCGCCCCGACCCCCTGAATAATTTCCAGTCCATGCTGACGGCGGAACAATTGGTCTACGATTTCGGCGGCCTGCGCAAAACCATTCACGCCGCCGAACTGGGCCGCAGGATTTCGGAAGAAGAAAAGAAGGCAGCGGAACTGATGCTGGCCGCCGGCACCGCCCGCGCCTATCACAGCGTCACTCTCGCTACCGAGGGCTTAGTCGTTGCCCGCGAGGCTCTCAAAACCGCTGAAGCCGACCAGGCCCGGGCCGAGACTATCCGCGACGCCGGCATGGCCACCGACGCCGACGTGCTCTCCATTAAGGTGCACGTCGCCTCGATGCGCGAACAGGTCATCCGCCGCCAGGCCGATCTCCGCATCGCCCAGGCAGCTTTGAATGACGCGCTCGGCCTGCCCCTCGATACGCAGCACAAACTCACCACCGAACTCACGCCTGCTGCCGCCGCCGTCAAGACCGAAACCGCACGCCGCCCCGAAGTCGAACAGGCCCGCCTCACCCTGGAAGCCGCTTCCGCCCAGGCCGCCGCCGCCAAAGCCGGCTACTGGCCCCAATTCTTCCTGCGCGGAGCGTTCGAAGCCGACCGCCAGAACTTCGTCAACAAAGGCGGAGCCAATTGGATGTTCGCCGCCGGGCTCAAATGGACCCTCTTCGACGGCAATCGAACCCGCAACGCCGTAGCGGAGGCTCGGTCGATGTCCAACGCCGCCGCCGCCGGACAGCGCCAGGTGCAGAGCGCCGTTCAACTCGAGGTTCGCCGCGCCCAGGCCGAATTCGACTCGGCCACCGAACGCATCCAGGTCACCGACGCTACCATCGCCCAGGCCGACGAAAGCCTGCGCATCCTGCGCAACCGCTACTCCAACGGACTGGCCACCGTCACTGACCTCCTGCGCGCCCAAACCGCCCTGCTCGACGCCAAAATGCGCCGCCTGGGCTCGATCTATGAACAACGTCTGGCGGCCGTCGCCGTGGAGCAGGCCGAAGGAATTCTGAATGGAGATTCGAATGTTCTGCAGTAACTCGACCAAGCTGGCGGCCCTCGGTCTGGCCGCGTTGTGGCTCACCGGCTGTGGCGGTGAAAAGCCTGTGCCGAAGAAGGCTGAAGACGCGCCCGCCGTCAAAGTGAGCGTGATCCGCGCCGCCCAGGAGTCCATGCCCGACGAGTACGTGGCCACCGGCACCATCAAAGCCCGCACCACCGCCACCCTCTCCGCCCGCGTCATGGGCTACATCCGGGAACTCAAGCCGCAGGCCGGCGACACCGTCAGGGCCGGCCAGGTGGTCGCCGTCATCGACGCCAAGGAGATCGAAACCAGTGTCCGTCAGGCCGAAGCTGCCCGCGAAGAGGCCCGCAGCGCCATCCCCGAGGTCGACAACGCCATCGCCGCCGCCAAGGCCCAACTCGACCTGGCCGCCTCCACGCTCAAGCGCATGCAGAGCCTCTTCGACCAGAAATCGATCACCCCCCAGGAGTTCGACGAAGTCTCCGCCCGCCACCGCATGGCCCAGGCCAATTACGAGATGGCCAAGGCGAAACGCGCCCAACTCGACCAGAAGATCAAACAGGCGGGGGAAGCCGTCAACCAGGCCTCCGTCCTGCGCGGCTACACCGAAGTCACCGCCCCCTTCACCGGCATTGTCATCGAACGCAAGGCGGAATCCGGCATGCTCGCCGCACCCGGCATGCCCCTCCTCGTCGTCGAACAGGCCGGCAGCTACCGCCTGGAAGCTTCTGTCGAAGAGGCCCGCCTCGCCTCCATCCGCCCCGGCCTGGCCGTGAAGGTCGACCTCGAATCGATGGATCACCCGCTGGACGCCCGGGTCGAAGAGATCGTACCCGCCATGGACCCCGCCTCCCGCTCCTTCACCGTGAAGATCGGCGTGGCTGGCGCCGGCACCCTCCGCAGCGGCATGTTCGGCCGCGCCCGTTTCCCCCAAGGCACCAAACAGGCCCTCACCATCCCGGTCATGGCCCTCATGGAGCAGGGTCAGGTGCAGCGCGTCTTTGTTGTCGACAATGGCATCGCCCGCGGCCGCCTCATCACCACCGGAGCCCGCACCGCGGGCCGCGTTGAAGTGCTGAGCGGACTGCAGGCCGGCGAAACCATCGTCTCCCCCGCCCCCACCAATCTGGCCGACGGCGGCAAGGTCGAGGTGCGCCCGTGAGCGAGACACCCAAGTACGGTCTGGCCGGCCGCCTGGCCCATAGCTGGATCAACTCCAAACTCACGCCGCTCGTCATCGGAGCGTCGCTCCTCATGGGCGTCTTCTCCGTCATCATGCTGCCGCGCGAAGAGGAGCCCCAGATCATCGTCCCCATGATTGACGTCATGGTGGGCATGCCCGGCGCCAGTGCCCGCGAAGTGGAAGAACGCGTCACCAAGCCCATGGAGAAGCTCCTCTGGGAGATCCCCGGAGTCGAGTACATCTACTCCACTTCCTCCTCCGGCATGTCCATGGCGATCGTGCGCTTCAAGGTGGGCGAGGACGAAGAGAAAAGCATCGTCAAGCTCAACCAGAAGATGCACTCGAACGTCGACCTCATCCCGCCCGGAGCCTCCCAGCCGCTGGTCAAGCCGCGTTCCATCGACGATGTCCCCATCCTGGCCCTCACGCTGCACTCCGCCCGCTACAACGACTTCGAACTGCGCCGCGTCGCCGCCCAGGTCCACGACGCCGTCAAACAGGTCAGCGATGTCAGCGAAGTAACGATCCTCGGCGGCCAGCGGCGCGCCCTCAAGGTCACCCTCGACGCCGCCCGCCTCTCCGGCTACAACCTGGCGCCCCTGCAGGTGTTCGGCGCCATCGGCCAGTCGAATCAGAAACTGCCCGCCGGCCAGGCCGCGCAGGCCAACCAGGTGACCATCCTCGAAGCCGGTGCGTGGCTCAAAAACGCCCAGGATGCCGCCTCCCTGGTCGTCGCCGTCGCCAACGGCCGGCCCATCTACCTGCGCGACATCGCCACCGTGGAAGACACCGGCGAGGACCCCACGCAGTACGTGCAGTTCGCCTCCGCCGGCAAGTTCGAACCCGCCGTCACTCTCTCCATCGCCAAGCGCAAGGGCATGAACGCCATCACCGTGGCCGATCATGTCATCGAACGTGTCGACGCCCTCAAGGGCCATGTCATCCCACAGGACGTCAGCATCGACATCACCCGCAACTACGGCGAAACGGCAGCCGAGAAGTCGAATGAACTGCTGTTCCACATGGGCATCGCCGTCGTCTCTGTCAGCATCCTCATCGCCCTGGTGCTGGGCTTCCGCGAATCGCTCATCGTCTTTACCGCGATCCCCGTCACCCTCGCCCTGACGCTCACCGTCTTCTACCTCTACGGCTACACGCTGAACCGCATCACGCTCTTCGCGCTCATCTTCTCGATAGGGATTCTCGTCGACGATGCCATCGTGGTCGTCGAGAACATAGTCCGACATACGCACCTGCCCGCCAACAACGGCCGGCCTCTGGCCGAGGTCGCGGTCGAGGCGGTCGACGAAGTGGGCAACCCCACCATCCTCGCCACCCTCACCGTCATCGCCGCCATCCTGCCCATGGCCTTCGTCGGCGGACTCATGGGCCCCTACATGCGCCCCATCCCCATCGGCTCCACCGCCGCCATGATCTTCTCCATCATCGTCGCCTTCCTGGTCACGCCCTGGGCCGCCGTACGGCTGCTGAAGACCGGCGTCTCACACAGTGCGAATGAACCCGAAGACCGCTTCACTACCTTCTACCGCCATGCCATGGACAAGCTGCTCCATGTGCCCGTCCTGCGCTACGGCTTCCTCATGATGGTCGTCGTCCTGCTCCTCGGTTCCATGGGCCTCGTCTACACCGAGTTCGTCAAGGTCAAAATGCTGCCCTTCGACAACAAGAGCGAGTTCCAGGTCATCGTCGACATGCCCGAGGGCACCACCCTCGAAGACACCGCCCGCGTCACACGCCAACTCGCCGAAGCCACCTTCGCCCAACCCGAGGTCGTCAACGTCCAGACCTATACCGGCACCGCCTCGCCCTACAACTTCAACGGCCTCGTCCGCCACTACTTCCTGCGCAGCGGCCCCAACATGGCCGACATCCAGGTGAACCTCCTGGGCAAGGGCGACCGCAAACTCAAGAGCCACGAGATCGCCAAGCAGGTGCGCGAACGCCTGCTGCCCATCGCCCGCGCCAACCATGCGCGCATGAAAGTCGCCGAAGTGCCGCCCGGCCCGCCAGTCCTCCAGACCCTGGTAGCCGAAGTCTATGGACCCACCGCCGCCGGGCGCGATCGCCTCGCCGCCGGCATCCTCGATATCTTCGACAGAACCCCCGGAGTCGTCGATGCGGACTGGTATGTCGAAGACCCCCAGCCCAAGCAGGTCTGGCAGGTTGATCGCGAGAAGGCCGCCCTCAACGGCGTCTCCACCGCCGACATCGCCCAGACCCTGCGCCTGGCCTCGGCCGGGATGACCGCCGGCCTGCTGCACATCGATGCCGCCAAGGAAGACATCCCCATCAGCCTGCGGCTCGACCGCGCCACCCGCAGCGACTTCGACCGCCTGCGCAGCCTCAAGGTCGCCGGCCGCACCGGTAACCTCGTCGCGCTCTCGGAACTCGTCCGCGTCGAAAACACCACTAGCGAACGCAGCATCTACCACAAGAACCTGATGCCCGTCACCTACGTCACCGCGGACGTGGCCGGCATCATGGAAAGCCCTGTCTACGCCATCCTCAACCTCGGGCCGAAGATTGCCAAACTGCCCGTCGACGGCGGGTACGAGATCGAGCAGTACACCGCTCATCAACCCTTCGAAGACTCGAAATACTCCATGAAGTGGGACGGCGAGTGGCACATCACCTACGAGGTCTTCCGCGATCTCGGCCTCGCCTTCGCCGCGGTCCTGGTGCTCATCTACGTCCTGGTCGTGGGCTGGTTCCAGAGCTTCCTGACACCGCTCATCATCATGGCCGCCATCCCGTTTTCCCTCGTCGGCATCCTGCCCGCCCACGGCATGATGGACGCCTTCTTCACCGCCACTTCCATGATCGGCTTCATCGCCGGAGCTGGCATCGTCGTTCGCAACAGCATCATCCTCGTCGATTTTGTGGAACTGCGTTTGAAGGAGGGTATGCCTCTGGATAAGGCGGTCATCGATGCCGGAGCCGTTCGCTTCCGCCCCATGATGCTCACCGCCGCCGCCGTCGTCGTCGGCAGCATCGTCATCCTGTTCGATCCCATCTTCCAGGGGCTCGCCATCGCGCTGATGGCCGGAGAAATTGCCTCGTTGACGCTCTCGCGCGTCACCGTCCCCATCGTCTATTTCATCGCCAACCGGAGGAGACAATCCGTATGACCGTCGACCGCTACCTGCGTATGATTGCCGGCTTCTTCGTGATGCTCAGCGTCGCCCTGGGCGTCTATCACGATCCGCGCTGGTTCTACTTCACGGCCTTCGTCGGCCTGAACCTGTTCCAGAGCGCCTTCACCAACTGGTGCCCCATGATCACCTTCCTGCGCAAGCTGGGGGTGAAAGGCTGACGTGCGGTTAACGGCTGAACAGGCTCTGCAGCAACCCCGCGGCTTTTGGCGGCGGAGCGTTCGCGTCGCCGGCCAACACGCTGGCGAACTCGGAATATGCCTTGCCCAACCGCGTGTTCGGCGCCACGAAACGCCCCTCGGTCTGGGCCTTGCGGATACTGGGGTAGTCGTTCGGCAGCTTCTTCAGCACCTGAATACCCAGGATCTTGGCCAGCTCCGCCGACGATGGATCGTTCGAGTGCCAGCGATTCACCAGCAGGCCGAAGCGATGCTCAGGCATGCCCCAGCGAGCCAGTTCCTCGCTCCGCTTCTGCGTCATCCGCAGCGAGGGCACTTCCGTCGTGCAAACCAGGAAAACCTTCCGCGAACGGCGCACCAGCTCAATCGTCGCCGGATTGATCAGCTCCGGCAGGTCCACCAGAATCGTGTCATACCGCTCGCGCACGAAGTTCAGCAACTGGAAGTATTGCGGCCAGCCCGGTTGCCGCGCATCCAGCGACCGCGAGGACAACAGGAAGTCCACGCCTTCCACCGTGACCGAAGCCGCGCGCAATTTGAACTGGTCGAACTCGTCGCTCGTACTCAGCAGCGACTGAATGCCGCTGGTCTGCTTCACGTCCAGCAGGAAGCTCAACACGCTGCTGCGCAGGTCCGCATCAATCACCAGGACTTTCTTCTGGTGGTCGCGAGCCAGCGCCATGGCCGTATTCAGCACCACAGTGGAGGCGCCGCTGCCCGCCTTCGATGGCAGGAAGCTGAAAAGCGACTGCTCCATCCCGCCCTGCAGGCTGACCAGCGAACAGTGGATCGCTTCGCACAGCTCTTCCGTGGTGAACGACTCCCCCAGGACGGTGGTGAATCCCGCATCCTTGGCCCATTGCATCATGTGCGGCGCGCAGCCCAGCCCCACCACCGGCATGCCCGCATCAATCGACTTGATTGTGGTGCAGCAATGCAGGGCCAGGTCGCCGCTGCCTACGTCAATCAGGATCACCTCAGGCGCCGAAGCATGCACGATTCTCGTCAGCTCATACGGCGCGGGCACAGTGGGGTATTCGCGGACCAGATGCAGCAATCCTGTGTCCGCGGCAAGCGCTCGAATGTATGGCGAGCGTTCGGGGCTCGCCTGAATAATGACGGTGGTGAACATCTACGGCTCCGGGGCTACTTTCCCGTACTACCCCTATATCGGCGGCTTTTGTCCGATACTTTGCATCAGAATTCGGATATGTTCGTCTTACACTCGGAAGTCAAGTCTGACACCCGCTGCCGCCGCTCGTCCGATAGGCCCGGTCTTCGCCCCGCGATCCCATACTCCTCCACCGCCTCTTCCCAGCGGCCGGCCCGCTGCAGGACATACCCGAGAAGAATATGCGGCTCGGCCCACATCTCATCCAGCCGGGTTGCTTCGTGGCACCACGTCTCCACGGCCCGGAAGTCCTTAAATGCATAAGCCAGCCAGGCCAGGCGCAGCGTCACCTCGGCCGATTCCTGATCCCGCGCCACCAGGTCTTCCAGGTACGCATAAGCTACATCCAGCCGGTTTTCGCCAATCAGCCGCAACCCGAAATCCTCCGGCAACGCCCACCCGGCCGGCTCAAAACTTTCATTCAAACAGATCAGGCACACCGGCTCACCCTCGGGCCGTGGCATCTGGCACATGAGACAGATCTTCACTTGGGGCATATCCCCCAATCAGGAAAGGGCAAAAGAATCAGCAAGTTATAAAACCCCTGAGATTTCAATGAATCTCGACTTTGGCGTCTGAATTGCTCCGCTATAGACAAGGACCTAATGGACTCCGCTCTGGCTCTTCATCGTTTCCACTTCGCGTTTACCATCACGTTTCACTATTTATTCGTCCAGCTTACGCTCGGCCTGGCACTGCTCATCTTCATCCTCAAGACCATGGCCCTGCGTACGGGCAACGAACACTATAACGATACCGCCCGCTTCTGGGCTAAGATCTTTGCCGTCAACTTCGCCCTCGGCGTCGTCACCGGCATCCCCATGGAATTCCAGTTCGGCACGAACTGGTCCCGCTTCTCCAAAGCCGCAGGCGGTGTCATCGGCCACACCCTCGGCATGGAAGGCCTGTACTCTTTTTTCCTGGAAAGCAGTTTTTTGGGCCTGTTGATCTTTGGCGAAAAAGTGGTAGGCCGCGTCGGCCACTGGTTCTCCGCCCTGGCCGTCTGGGTGGGCAGCTGGCTCTCCGGCTATCTCATCGTCGCCACCGATGCCTGGATGCAGCGTCCCGTTGGCTATGAACTCGGGCCGCATGGTGAGATCATCCTCAACAGCTGGACCGCCCTGCTCTTCAACGACTGGGCCGCCTGGCAGTTCCTCCACACCATCCTCGGCGGTGTCGTCACCGGCTGCTTCGCCATGGCCAGCCTCGGCGCTTTTTATCTGCTCATGGGCAAACACCAGGACTACGGCCGCACGTTCTTACGCGTCTCCGTCACCACCGGTATGCTCGCCACGCTCCTAGTCGCCTTCCCCACCGGAGACCAGCAGGGCGCACTCGTCGCCCGCCACCAGGGACCCACCCTGGCCGCCATGGAAGGCCACTTCGAAACCGGTAAGTCCGCACCCATGGCGATCCTCGGCCAGCCCGACGTCGAACAGCGCCGACTCGACAACCCCTTCGTCCTGCCCGGCGTACTCAGCATGATCGTCCACAAACGCTGGGATGCCGAAGTCCGCGGCCTCGATTTCTATCCGCGCGAGAACTGGCCCGACAACATCCCGCTGCTCTACTACTCGTTCCACATCATGGTGGGCCTCGGCACCATCTTCATCGCCATCATGGGCCTCTCCGCCCTGCAACTCTGGCGCGGCAAGCTCTATTCCTTCAAACCGCTGCTCTGGGCGCTGCTGCTGGCCATGCCATTGCCTTACGTGGCCAATACCGCCGGCTGGATGACCGCCGAGGTCGGCCGCCAACCCTGGCTCATCTACGGCTTGATGCGGACCTCGGCCGGCTTCTCGGCCCGCGTCTCCAGCGGCAACGCCATGTTCACTCTGTTCGGCTTCATGGGCATCTATTCCGTGCTACTCATGCTGGGCCTGTTCCTCATCTGGCGTGAAATCGAGCACGGCCCGGGCTCCGCGCCGGCCGCCCACTAAAGGAGAACTCCAGACACCATGCTACCTGTCATCTGGTTTTGTATCGTCGCCGTCATGGTCGCCATGTATGTCGTGCTCGATGGCTTTGACCTCGGCGCCGGCATCGTTCATCTCGGCGTGGCCCGCACAGACCGCGAACGCCGCGCCGTCATCAAATCCATCGGCCCCGTGTGGGACGGCAACGAAGTCTGGTTGCTGGCCGGCGGCGGAGCCCTCTACTTCGCCTTCCCCGCCCTCTACGCTTCCTCCTTCAGCGGCTTCTACCTGCCCCTGATGATGGTGCTGTGGCTGCTCATCCTGCGCGGCATTTCCGTCGAGTTCCGCAACCACATCGACAACCCAGTCTGGAAGCCGCTGTGGGACACCGTCTTCTGCTTCTCCAGCGGGCTGCTCGCAGTCTTCTTCGGCGTGGCCCTCGGCAATGTCGTGCGCGGCGTGCCGCTCGACGCCGCCGGCGAGTTCTTCCTGCCCCTGTGGACCGACTGGACCCCCGGCCCCAATCCCGGCATCCTCGACTGGTACACCATCCTCGTCGGCCTCTTCGCCTTCTTCACCCTCACCCAGCACGGCGCACTCTGGGTCGCTTACAAGACCGAGAACGGCGTGCGCGAACGCGCCCGGCGCATCGCCCGCCTGGCCTGGTTCGCTGTCGCTGCCTTCACCGTCATCGTCACCCTGGTCAGCTTCCGCATCCAACCCCAGCTCAGCCGCAGCTTTGCCGCCATGCCCTTCGGGTTTGTCTTCCCGCTGCTGGCCCTCGTCGGGCTCAGCGGAGCCTTCCTGTTCTGGCGCCGCCAGGAAGACCTCAAGGCCTTCATCAGCTCCGCCGTCTTCGTCATCGGTATGCTCACCAGCGTCGTGTTCGGGGTTTTTCCTTATGTTCTGCCCGCAAACACCGACCCTGCTTTGAGCCTCACCATCCACAACGCCAGCGCACCCGCCTACGGCCTGCGCATCGGCCTCATCTGGTTTGCCCCGGGCCTGGCCCTGGCTACTTCCTACTCCGTTTTCCTCTACCGCAAATTCGCGGGTAAAGTTCAGTTGGAAGAAGGCGGCTACTGAGACGGTAGAATGGGCGGTATGACCAGATTTTCGCGCTGGGCGGCCCTCGGTCTGGCGGCCGCCTCCTGCTTTGGCCAGGTTCCCAAAAAGTCCGCTGCTCCGGCGAAACCGGCCGCAGCCGTGAAACCCGCCGCGCCGCCCGCCTTCGACAAGCCCAAGTTCGAAACCTTCGTGCGGCACCTGCTGCTGTGGGGGCCCCAGATCAACGTCGCGGTGGCCGATCCCCAGACCTCCGACATGCCCGGTTTCCGTCTGGTCAAAGTGACCGCCAGCTACCAGAAGGTGTCGCTCGACGAAATGTTCTACGTCAGCGAAGATGGGCAGAAAATCGTCCGCGGTACGCTCTACCAGTTGGGTAAGAGCCCGTTCGCCGCGGAACTGGCGAAACTCAAGACAGATCTGCAGCCCTCCATCGGCACGCCCGGCGCGCCCGTCGTCCTGGTCCTGTTCAGCGACTTCCAGTGCAATTTCTGCCGCGAAGAAGCCAAACAGCTGCGCGCCAACCTCATCAAGACTTATCCCAAGGAAGTCCGCCTCTACTTCAAGGATTTCCCCATCGAGCAGCTCCACCCGTGGGCCAAACCCGCCGCCATCGCCGGCCGCTGCCTCTTCCGCCAGAACCCCGCCTCCTTCTGGGACTATCACGACTGGATCTTCGACAAACAGGCTGAAATCACGCCCGAAACCTTGAAGGCCAAAATCACAGACTGGATGAAGGATAAGGAGCTCGATGCCGGCCAGTTCTCGGCCTGCTTCGACAACAAGTCCACCCTCTCAGAAGTGGAAGCCAGCATGGCCGAAGCGCGGACCCTGCGCGTCACCTCCACGCCCACCATGTTCGTCAACGGCCGCATGCTGCCCGGCAGCCTGCAGTTCCAGCAGTTGAAGAGCATCATCGATTTCGAATTGGAATACGCCAAGACCACAGGTGAGGGCGGCGAAAAATGCTGCGAACTCACCCTGCCGGTTCCCGGCAAGAAATAGACTGCGAAAGTAGTAACTCATGACCAGACAGCGACTGTTCATCCTCAGCCTGGCCGCTTCCGCCGCCACCTTCCTGCAAGCGGGCTCCGCTCCTGAGAAGGGCCGCATCAGCGCGGACCACTACCAGCAGACGGTGAAATACCTCGCCTCCGATGGACTAAAGGGACGCGGCACGGGCACGCCCCAACTCAAGAAGGCAGCCGCCTACATCGCCGGTCAGTTCAAGGCGCTCGGCATCCCGCCAGCCGCTGCCTCCGGTTACTACCAGACATTTGATGTCACCACGAACGCCAAGCTGGGCAAAGGCAATGAACTGTCGTTCATCAATGGCAGCGGGAAGAAACAGGCAGTCGCCCTGGGTCAGGATTTCAACCCCTTCAACTTTTCCGGCAACGCCAAAGTGACCGCCCCCGTCGTCTTCGCGGGCTATGGCATCACCGCGCCTGAGTACGATTACGACGACTACGCCGGGCTCGACGTGAAGGGCAAAATCGTCCTCGTCCTCCGTCACGAGCCCCAGGAGTTCGACGAGAAGAGCAAGTTCGCCGGCAAGGTCTACACCTCCCACGAACAGAAACAGACCAAGGCCGTCAACGCCAAATTCCACGGCGCCAAGGCCGTGCTGTTCGTCAACGACATGTCGAACCACCCGGTCGATTCCGATACCGTCGACAAGTTCTCCAATCATGTGGGGCCGAATTCGCCCGACATTCCCTTCGTTCAGGTGAAAACCGAACTCGCCAGCCAGTGGCTGCACGCTTCCGGCAAGAATCTGAAGGATTGGATCGAGGCGGTCGACAAGACCATGAAGCCGTCTTCGTTCGAAATCCCGGGCCTCAATGTTGACCTGCAGGTGAATGTCCTGCGCGAGGTGCGCCAGGTTCCGAACGTCGTCGCCTACCTCAAAGGCGAGACCGATGAATACGTGATCCTCGGCGCCCACTTCGACCACCTGGGCATGGGCGAACAAAGCTCCATGGCGCCTGACCTCGCCGGCAAAGCCATCCACCACGGCGCCGACGACAACGCTTCCGGTTCCGCCGGGCTGATGGAATTGGCCGACTATTTCGCCGCCCAGCCCAAGCGCAAACGCGGCATCCTGTTCCTCGCCTTCTCGGCTGAAGAGCTCGGCCTCATCGGCTCGTCCTACTATGTGAACCACCCCATCCTGCCGCTCGAGAAGGCCGTGGCCATGATCAATATGGATATGATCGGCCGCATCAAAGACGGCAAGGTTTTCGTGGGCGGCACCGGGACAGGCTCCACCCTGCTGGCCTCGCTCGATTCCGTCAAAGCCGCCCACCCCAAGTTGAAACTGGATCTGTCGGACCAGGGCGGCTACGGGTCGAGCGACCATTTCTCCTTTACCATCAAGCAGGTGCCGGTTCTGTTCTTCTTCTCCGGCCTGCACTCCGACTATCACAAGCCCAGCGATACCTGGGAGAAAATCGATCACCAGAGCGCGGCCGACCTCGTCAACCTCGTAGCCGAGGTGACCATTAAGCTGCAGGACGCGCCCCAACGGCCGGCCTATGTGAAGGTTTCCGCACCAGCTCCGCAGGCCACCGCCAGCGCCTCCGCCAGCGGCGGAGCCTCCCCCTGGTTCGGCAGCGTCCCTGATATGGGCGAAACCAAGGGCGGCTTCAAGCTCTCCGACGTCACCAAGGGCTCGCCCGCGGACCTGGCCGGACTCAAAGGCGGCGACCTGATCGTCGAATTCGACGGAAGAGCCATCTCCAGCCTGATGGACTTTACCTACGCCCTACGCTCAAAGAAACCAGGAGACGTGGTGCCGCTGAAATACCGGCGCGACGGCAAGGAAGTGGAAACGAAGGCGACTCTGAAATCACGAACTCAAATGCGCTAAGCGCCTAAGTAAAATCGATGTCGCTGCCGATAAGAGAAGTACGCATGGAAGAGGCGAAACTACCAGCCGGCCAAGTGTGGGATCTGCCGCCCGTCATCCTTCACCCATTCTCCGATCCGGGCGGGCCGGATAAGCTTGTCGAAAGCTCGCGAGCCCACCTGATGTTGCAGGGCATGCTCCCCACGGGAGAACTGTCTTCGGACGAGATCCTGCAACGGCTCCTCTCGGGCCGTTTGTGTGAGCTGCGCATGCTCTACTACGTCGGCAAGGATCTCGAACGCTGGCTCGAACAGTGCGCGGAACTCGTGGCCCGCGACAGCGTGCTGAAAGATGCCGGCATCACGGCCGCCGCGTTCACCCAGTTGCTCATCGACAGCCCTCCCGGCGATGTCCGCGAGAAGCTGACCAAATGGGGCGTCGCCGACTACAAGGCGATCTTCAGCCGCGCCCTCGGCCTGAACGCCATCTTCAATAAAGCGCCCGACCAGGACGGGCTGGCGCCGCACTTCATCCAGTATTACTACCGCTACGCGGACCAGATGTTCCAGTGCCGCCAAAGCATGGAGCCCTTTAAGACCCTGTCCCCCTGGAACTTCCGCTTCGAACTCTTCGCATCGGGTGAATACTCCCGCATGCTGGAGCGCGAATGGGAAGAGATCTAACTCTTCCGGTCTGAAATTCAACAGAACGGCGCCAACCCGGTCAGCCTGCCGATAGAATGGCTACATGCGGTTTGCGCCCTTCCTGCTGACTCGTCAAAAGCTCCCCAATCACTCCCTCACCGACATCCCCGGCACCGTTCGCTATGAGTTGCAGAACTCAGGCTTCGCTCAAAGGGTGCCCCCAGGCGGAGCAGTCGCCATCGGAGTCGGCAGCCGCGGCATCGCCAACATTGACGTCATCGTCCACACCGTCGTCCAGTGGTGGAAAGAACAAGGCGCCCGGCCGTTCATCTTCCCCGCCATGGGCAGCCACGGCGCCGCTACCGCCAAGGGGCAAGCCGAGGTCCTCGCCAAGTACGGCATTACCGATGAGAAGATGGGCTGTCCCATCCGCAGTGCCCTCCAGGTAGTCAACGTCGGCACCACCCCCGAGGGCATCGACGTCGTGATGGACAAACTCGCCTATCAGTCCGGCGCCGTCATGATGTGCAGCCGGGTGAAATGGCATACCGACTTCGAGGGCAAACTCGAAAGCGGCCTGTTCAAAATGATGGCCATCGGCCTGGGTAAGTTCGCCGGAGCCCAACGCTATCACACCCACGGCTACCGCCTTGGGCTCGAAGCCGTCATCCGCGCCGTCGGCCGCCAGGTCCTCGCCTCCGGGAAAATCCTGGGCGGCCTGGCGATCCTCGAGGACGGCAACCACGAAACCGGCCACATCGAAGCAGTGCCGGCCGCGACCATGGAACAGCGCGAAGAGGAACTCCTGGTGCAGGTGAAAAGCTGGATGCCGCGCATCCCGCTCCAGGATCTTGACCTGCTCATCGTGAATCAGCTCGGCAAGAACATCTCCGGCGCCGGCATGGATCCCAAGGTCATCAATCGCACCGTCTATGGCGACTACAATCCGTGGCCCTATGCCCCGCGGGTGGGCCGCGTGTTCCTGCGCGAGATCCACCCCATGAGCTATGGCAATGCCGTAGGCCTGGGCATGAGCGACATCGTCAACAGCCGCGTCCTCAAGGGCATGAAGAAGAAGCCAACTTACGTCAATGGTCTGACCTCGGGCGCCATGGCTTCCATCCGCATCCCTGTCCATTTCCCCACCGACCGCGAATGCCTGAAACAAATCTGGCGCACTGTCGGAGTGATGGACCCACTGCAATTGAAGATTGGTTGGATTCGCAACTCGCAGGATTTGACGTTGATGGCGTTCTCAGAGAATCTTCGGGCGGAACTGGAGGCAAATCCGATGGTGGAGATCCTGGATCAGCCGAAGGCTCTGGAATACGACGCGAAGGGTGACCTGGTCAACTGGCTGGCTTGAGGCGGGCGGCTAAAAGCAAAGAGGGCGCCCACCCACGGGCGCCCTCTCCAATTTCTTTCTTCGTCCCTGCGTTGCGGAGCCGGTTAGCCCTGCGTGGCGGAACTGGTCATCACGTTGTTGACTTTACCGAAGATGGTCTTGATGCTGTCGGCGACGCCAGGAACGATTGCCCCGGCCGCGACGGCGACGAAACCAGCCATCAGTGCGTATTCAATCAGGTCTTGACCGCGAGTATCTTTCCAAACCCGAAGCCGAAGTGCGATTTGTAGCATGCGATTCATGATCTCTCATCCTCTCCTTTGTCCGTGTCCGTGCTTTCGCACGGTTTGGATAGCCTTACAATATCAGCCGTGACTAGACCTTAAAATAAGTTTACCTACTCAGTTGGAGAGGCGAGAATTACTGATCTCTTCGCCCCGGGGACTGACAAAGGTATTAAGATGACATACAAACAATGCCATCAAGACCTTGGACCAAGCAGCCGATAGCCAAAGAGGGCAGCGGAGCCGCCCTCCATGGGATAATGAAATGTTGAGTGCACGCGAATGGGCTTAGCCCTGGGTCGCGGAACTGGTCATCACGTTGTTGACCTTACCGAAGATGGTCTTGATGCTGCTGGCCACGCCGGGGACGATGGCGCCGGCGGCCACGGCTACGAAGCCGGCCATCAAAGCATATTCAATGAGGTCCTGGCCACGGGTGTCCTTCATGATCCGCAGCTTCCAGATGAGCATGTTAAGTTTCTTCATTGTGATCTCCTCTCCCTTGCAAACGATTTGTCTTGTCGTTGCTAGACCCACAGTAACAGTACCTCCCGGCTACACAAATCCAACGAAGTACCTAATTCTCAACTTAGAATCAACCAAGTGTTCCTTAGGAGTAGCTGCAGGCCTGAGGAGTATGCGGACCTGAGAGTGGGGCGAACAAACGCTCGCCTAAACCTATAGGTCCATTCTTTTCCGGCCGATACATGACTCAGGCGAATCCCTTGGCATCCTCCCAAAACAGCTCGCGGTACCTCCTCATAGCGGGGTACCTGTACTGCGGAGCGGTTGGTTTGGGGGCTCCGATTTTATCTGATGAGGTCTTCAGTTTAAGTACTTCTGTACTGCGGCTCCCGGAATTATTGGCCGCGCTGCGCCTCGACGTGCATCCGCCGCTCTACTATCTCCTTCTCCATCTATGGCTTACGGTCGCACCAGCGAATGAGGCGAGTTTGCGCGTGTTTTCGGCGCTCGGTTTGGGGCTGGGCGCGTGGTTTTTCTGGCGCTTCCTCTCGGAAGCCGATTCTCCGGAGATCGCCTGGACCGGTTCGGCCCTGCTGCTGGCCAATCCTCTTGTCCTGCTGCTGACCGGCTATGGCCGGATGTACACCCTGGAGTTGGCCGTGTGCTCAGCAGCCTTGTGGTGCAGTTGGCGGATATTGAGCGCGACCACGGCCTCGCGGAGTGCACGGATTGCCCTGCTGCTGGTTTCTGCGGCTGGGCTGCTCACCCATAACTGGTTCATTTTCTTCCTGCTAGGGCTTGGTGTGGCGATGCTCGGGCTGTTCGGAATCAAGGCGTTCCGGCTGGCTGTCCCGGTTCTCGGGGGCTTCTTCTTATATATGACCCTGTGGGGCGACGCTGCTTTGGCCCAGATCGGCAGCACCGGGGAGCAACTGGCCTGGCTGAAACGGCCCGGATGGACGGCGGGGTTAGAGGTTTTGGCGGCACACCTTTGGTTGGCTGCTGCAGTGGCTCCTGTGTTCCTGGTTGTCGTCGCTCTGCGCGGAGCGAAGCCCAGGACGCTGAGCGCCTGGTGGCAGCCCGCGTTGGGCGCGCTGGCCGCAATTGTCGTTCCGCTGGTCCTTTCGCAGTGGAAACCCCTTTATAATTCGCGGTTTACAGTGGTGGCCGCGCCGTTCCTGGCCTGGGCGTTGGCCGCCTTCGTTTCGCGAGCCGGGGCTGTGACGGTTCCGGTGCTCACCCTCGCGGCGTGCCTTTGGGCCACTTTCGACAGCCGAAACGTATCCCCCTGCAACAGCCGGGCAGCGGCCGTGACCCTGGCGCAGCAGATCCGGCCGACGGATACCGTGGTCTATTGCCGGCTCGCCCGGCAGCCCATTGAGTGGTATTGGAAGGGCGCTGCAGGGCGGCGGACCAGTTTCCCGGCCCAGATCGATGCGCACCCCGGCTACGAGGGAACACCTAGAACACCTGAGCTGGAGACTGAGGCGGCCCGGCTGATCGCCGGGGCTCCAGGGCGGATTGTGGCGGTGGTGGACTCGGCCAGCCCGGCTTCGCAGGTGCTGCTGGCGGCCCTGCAGCGCGACTTCCGGCCCGTGGAACCGCCTTGCCTGGCTTGTGAGTCGGCCGGGAAGCACTACTTCAACCGGGTCCAGGTCTTTGAGCGGCGTCCTTAAGTTTGCGAAGCTGGTTGATTGGCCGCTCAACGCACCGCTGCTGCCCGCAAGCGCAAACGGGCCCGTCCTGCCCGGATCCAGACCAACCTCTCGATCACGCCAGATCTCCGGGCCATCTTACTGATTGCACTCGTGCTGACCCTGGCGGGCTGGTGGTTCTGGCGGAGCTATACGGTCACCTTACAGAGCCCGGTCATGCTGCACTGGCAATCCCCGATCATCGTGGCCAAGCGGATCACGACCGGCGGAGCGATCGAGGCCCAGGCGGACCAGAACGGCAAGGGTCTTACAGCGTGGCAGGAGTATGCCTGCCGCAAGTTCGGTCCGGATTGCCGGCTGGCGCTGGCGATCCAGCGGGCCGAGAACCCGCAGGGCAAGTGCGAGATCTACCACTACAATCGGGACGGGTCACTGGACTGGGGCTACTTCCAGATCAATACGGTCCACCTGCAGCGGCCAGGGCTGAACCTGCGGGACTTGCTGGATTGCCAGGCCAATATCGACTTCGCGTACCAGCTCTATAAGGAGCATGGCGGGTTCTCGCCCTGGAGCACTTATAAGAACGAGCGGTACAAGCTGTTTATGCGCTAGGCCAGGATGCCCATGCGGCGGGCTACCTTGTCCAGGATCTCTACCGCCTGGTCCAGATGCGCCGTGGTGTGGCCGGCTGTGACGATGGCTCGGATGCGAGCCTTGCCCTTGGGTACGGTCGGGAAGCCGATGCCGGTGGCCCACAGGCCTTCCTCGAAGAGGGCGGCCGAGAAGGCGTGGGCCATCTTGGCTTCTCCCACCTGGATGGGGGTGATGGGCGTCTCGCTGACTCCGGTGTCGAAGCCCCTGTCCTTGAGGGCGGCCTTGAAGTAGCGGGTGTTGTCCCAGAGCTTCTCGATACGCTCGGGCTCCTCGACCAGGAGGTCGAAGGCGGCGTTGCAGGCGGCGGTGACGGCCGGCGGATGCGAGGTGGAGAAGAGGAACGGGCGGGCGCGGTGGTAGAGGAACTCGATGAGGTCCTTGCTGCCGCAGACATAGCCGCCGAGGACTCCGATGGCCTTGGAGAGGGTGCCGACCTGGACATGGACGCGGCCATGCAGATTGAAGTGATCGACGGTGCCGCGGCCGTTGCGGCCGAGGACTCCGGAGGAGTGGGCGTCGTCGACCATCATGATGGCTCCGTGGGCCTCGGCGGCTTCGGTGAGCTGGTCGAGCGGGCCGATGTCGCCGTCCATGGAGAAGACGCCGTCGGTGATGAGGAGTTTGCGGCCGGGCTCGTCCCTGAGGGCGGCCAGTTTCTCGATGGCGTGGGCGACGTCGCGGTGGCGGAATACGTGGATTTTGGCTCGAGAGAGGCGGCAGCCGTCGATGATGGAGGCGTGGTTGAGCTCGTCGCTGATGATGTGGTCTTCGGGGCTGAGGATGGCGCTGACGGTGCCGGCGTTGGCGGCAAAGCCGCTCTGGAAGACGACGCAGGCTTCAGTGTGCTTGAAGGCGGCGATCTTGCGTTCCAGCGCCATGTGCATGTCGAGGGTGCCGGTGATGGTGCGGACGGCTCCGGTGCCGGCTCCGTACTTGCGGACAGCCTCGAGGGCGGCTTCCTTGAGTTTCGGGTGGTTGGCGAGACCAAGGTAGTTGTTGGAGGCGAGGTTGATGACCTCGCGGCCATCGGCGTGGCTGACGGCTTCGCAGGCGCTTTCGAGTTCACGCAGGCGGAAGTAGGATCCGGCGGCCTTGAGCTCGTCGAGTTGCTGGCCGAGGTAGGCTAAGGGGTTTGTCGGCATGGATATGGGTCCTTCTTGAAGGAGATGGTGGAGCAGGCGGACGGTGGGAGGAGGACTGGGGGCTTCCGGTTGCTCCTCCGCTCGCTGACGCTCACGGCTCCGTTTGCGGACGGCATGGGAGGTGCTATTCTTCCCAGCTCATTACGATTTTGACGGCTTCGCCGCGCTCTAACAGGCCGAAGGCGTCCTGGAAGTCCTTGTAGCCGCACTGGTGGGTGATCAGCGGCAGCAGGTCGAGTTTGTGGTCTAGCAGGAAGCGTTCGCACTGGTACCAGGTCTGGTACATGAGGCGGCCGTTGATGCCTCTCACCGTGACCGACTTAAAGATGATCTCTTCGGCCAGGTTGATGCCGACCTCGGTGGACGGGATGCCGAGCATGGCGACATCGCCTCCGGCGCGGACGATCTTGAAGGCGGTGTGGATGCCGGGGGCGCTGCCGGACATTTCGAGGGCTACGTCGACGCCGATGCCGTCGGGGGTGCGTTCGAGGAGGGCCTTCTCCCAGCCGGGTTCGCGCGGGTCGTAGGTAAAGGGCAGGCCGAGTTTCTGGGCCATTTCGCGCTTGTGGGCGTGGGGTTCGACGACGAGGACGGAGAGGGCTCCGGCGGCGTTGACGATGGCGCAGGCCATGAGGCCGATGGCTCCGGCACCGATGACGGCGACGGTGCGGCCGTTGACGGGCTGGGCCATGACGGTGTGCATGGCGTTGCCATAGGGATCGAAGATGGCGGCGACTTCATGCGGGATGCCGGGCTTGAGGCGCCAGACATTGGACTGAGGCATGGAGATGAAGCGGGCGAAGCAGCCGTCGCGGTCGACGCCGATGATCTTCATGGTGCGGCAGATGTGGCCGAGGCCGGTGCGGCAGAAGAAGCAGTGGCCGCAGCCGATGTGGCCTTCTCCGGAGACGAGGTCGCCGGGCTTGAACTCATCGACGGCTTCGCCGACGCGTTCGACCATCCCCATGAATTCGTGGCCGACGACCAGGGGCGGGTGGATGCGGCGCTGGGCCCATTCGTCCCACTGGTAGATGTGGACGTCGGTGCCACAGATGCCGGTCTTAAGAACCCGGATCAAGACGTCATTTTTGCCGATCTCGGGGACCGGAACATCCTTTAAAATCATCCCCCGCTCGGCTTGGGGCTTGACGAGAGCGGGCATCAGAACGGACGACGAAACAGCCATTTGAACCTAGTATATCGGTTATGATTTATGCGGGTTCCATGTATCACAACCGAATCACTCCATCCCTAGCCCTGCTTGCCGTTCTGGGCCTGTCAGTGTGCGCGCAGACCAAGAAAGAGACGGCTCTGGACCGTTATGTCGCGAAGCCGGATCCTGCTTACAAGTGGGAGCTGGTGAAGACGATTCCGGGGCAGGGGGTGACAGCGTACGTCCTAAATGTCACTTCTCAGAACTATCTTACGACAGCCGAAGTCGACCGGACGGAATGGAAGCACTGGGTGACGGTGTACAAGCCGGAGAAGGTGGAGAGCGACATTGCGCTGCTGGCGATTGGGGGCGGGAATAACAACAATGCGGCTCCGGACAAGCAGGATGCGTTCCTGGCGGGGATGGCGGCGAAGACGCAGAGTGTGACGGTGGATTTGAAGATGATTCCGAACCAGCCGTTGAGTTTCTTTGGCGAGTCGCGGCAGAGGACGGAGGACGCGATTATTGCGTTCACGTGGCAGAAGTTCCTGGAGACGGGCGACGAGAAGTGGCCGCTGCGGCTGCCGATGACGAAGGGCGCGGTGAAGTCGATGGACGCGACGCAGGAATTCCTGGCGAGCGAGGCGGGCGGCCAAGTAAAGGTCGGCCGGTGGGTGATTACGGGCGGCAGCAAGCGCGGCTGGACGACGTGGACGGTGGGCGCGGTGGACAAGCGCGTGATCGCGGTGATGCCGGTGGTGATCGATATGTTGAACATGGAAGCGTCGTTCACGCATCACTGGCGGGTGTATGGATTCTGGGCGCCGGCGGTGAAGGATTACGTGGAGCACGGAATCATGGAGTGGCAGGGTACGGAGCAGTATAAGAAGCTGTTGGAGATTGAAGAGCCGTACGAGTACCGCGACCGGATGACGATGCCGAAGTACATTGTGAACTCGGCGGGGGACCAGTTTTTCGTGGTGGATTCATCGCAGTTCTACTGGAATGATTTGAAGGGCGAGAAGTACCTGCGGTATGTGCCGAACACGGACCATGGGGTGACGCGGCGGTCGGATGCGGCGCAGAGTCTGGCTTCGTATTACGAATCGATTGTGAAGAGCTGGAAGCGGCCGGAGTTTGACTGGACGATCTCGAAGGACGGGATTATCACGGTGACGTGCAAGGACAAGCCGAGCGCGGTGAAGCTGTGGAGCGCCACGAATCCGGAGGCGCGCGATTTCCGGCTGGAGCAGATTGGGCCGGCGTACCAGAGTAAGGATGTGGCGGCGGAGAGTCCGAACAAGTGGGTGGTGAAGCTGGCGAAGCCGGAGCATGGCTATTCGGCTTCGTTTTTGGAGTTGACGTTCCCGACGCCGGGCGGGAGTGAATGGAAGTTCACGACGGGAGTGAAGGTGATGCCGGATGTGTATCCGTTCCCTGCTCCGACTCCGAAGACGCCGAAGGGCGGGGTGTTGCGGAAGCAGTAAGAAGGATTGGCCGGGCTTAGGCCGGGCCGGAGTGGACAGCCGCCAGGCACTCTCGTGCCTGGCGGCTGTTTGTGTTTTGGGGGGTTCTGGGTGAGGTTGAAGTTGGGTTTGATCGCTCTGGGTGGGTGGATTCGGGGTTTGCCTTCTTGCCGAAGCGTTGGAGGCCTCGGGCTGCGAATTGGGTTTGATCGCTCAGGCTGAGTGGATTCCGGGGGGTTGCCTTTTCACGGAAGCGTCTTCGATCTTGGCGGACGAATTGGGTTTGATCGCTCAGGCTGAGCGGATTTCGGTATTGGTGGTTGGCTGGGGCCGTGGGGGCTGCGTTGGGTTTGATCGCTCGGTGCGAGTGGATTCCAGGGTTTCTGGTTGGCGGAATGGCCTTCCTTTCGATGATGGGTTTGTTCCCTCAAAAAGTGCGGTGTTTGCGATTTGAATGTTGACGGGGGCGTATGGGGCGATGGCGGCCGATTGGGTTTGATCGCTCCGTGCGGGTGGATTGGCTGGTCCTCCGGCCTTGAGAGGACGAATGGGTTTGTTCCCTCAAAATTATGGTGATTGGTCAGGGTGCGCGGTCCGGTTCTGGCTGGGAGTGGAACAGGTGTGCGGGCTTGGGGTCCGGGGCGGTGCGGATGTCAAAGAACTAGAGGCCGGGCGCCTGGGGTGGACGCCTGATCTCGACGACAGGGTGTGGCCTGTCGAAGCGGGATTGTGGCATGGGTGTGCGGGGCTGTTCGAAGAGGGATGCGTTAAGGTGTTGAAACGGAAGGGAAGATATTCTGGATTCGGCTGTGACTCGAGATCGCCCACTTGCACAATGGCTGGAAAGTCCGGGGCGACCCGCGCGACGTTCCCGGACCGATCGCCGCAACGGCCGTGCTCCGCTCGCATGGGATTGGCTATCGATGGTGGGGCCGGGGGTTGAGAGCTTCAAACTGTGTAGCCAAGCTCGCCCTCCCCGATTTATAGGCTGGACCGAATCCTTTTCAGTTTTGATCTGCTGTAATGGGAATCGTGCTCCGGCCATTCTCTAAACGCCATGAGAAAGCGCTCTTCGTTGAGAAAAGCATCAAAGTTTCGCTCCCTGGGCGGTTGCGGCGAAGAATCTGGCGACTGCTCTGCAACCATAACTACGAGTTTGCCGTTCAACTTAGCGACGATGATAACTGGAGGGGGAACAGCGATGTCCTGGATGAGGCGATCGTTGAATTAACGGCAGTTTATGGCTGGGACGTGCTGAAGATCCGAAAAGAGAGTGGACAGTGGTTTCCTGCGAAGACCGATCGGTTTGTCTCGGAGGCATTCCCTGCACAAGTATTGGATCTGCTTGAGGCATTCCACGCTCAGCTCGGGCAACAGGCTAGTGCAGCCTTTCAGCGAGACCTCAACGAAACCTTCGAGCAGGAGTCCTGCAACTGGCGAATGGCCGACGGACGGTTCTTCCAGGTTGATTCTGAATTCGTCGAGAAGGCGGTCATCGAGCCGACTCACGAACTGCTGAGCGCTGACGGGTTCGACGGGGCGCAAGAAGAGTTCCGTGAGGCGAGAAGCGACCTGGAATCCGGAGACCACAAGGGGGCAATTCTGAACGCGTGCAAGAGTTTCGAGAGTGCCTTAAAGGTCGTGACGAATCGTCAGGAGGGCAATGCGGCCACTCTCATCCGGGAATTCATCACGGCGGGCTTCTGCGATGACCTTCAGAATTCAGATGCGAAGAGTATGGAATCGGTATTCATGGCGCTGCCAACCTTGCGGAACAAGTTGGGCGGGCATGGCCAAGGACAGAGCGCCATTCGCGTGCCACGGCCCTATGCCGAACTTGCGATTCAGTTGGCTGGGACCTACATCCAGTTTGTTGTGAAGGAGGGGCTCCGGAAACAGCAGGCGGTCAAGAACCCGGGAAAGCGGTCCAAACCCAAGGACGACGATATTCCGTTCTAATGCCACGAAATCAAATCGCCAAGCCGGGCGGGCCGTGCAAATCTGAGACTTGGCGGGTGCAGCGACGAGTCCCGGACTCAGCGAGGTTGATTTTCAGTCAGCGCTGGTCCGCAATAGATCTTTGTCCCGACCTAACGGGGGCGCCTGATCATTTCGGCGGTGCTTGGATAGTGTGAGCTTTCCTCGGTCCCCCAACGGGCTTCATTGCGGGTGCCTTCCCTGCTGGAGAAATGGGTGTCGGCGTTTGGATTGGACTTGTATGGGATACGTCAGCCTGGGCGGCTGGCTTGGATTCGATCTGCCGTAACAAGCGGGTCGCGCGTTTCAGCAGTTCCAGCGCCTCTTTTGGATTGTGGGCCTCCTCGTCGCGAGCGAGACTGACCAATCGCCAGGATTCCTCCACCAGCGGGCGGTTGGCTGCTGATGACCAATCGTGTTTTGCGGTCACCTGCTGCTCCATGTGCGTGAACTCTTCGCGCGCCACCTGTACCGGGGAGGCTCCGTGTTTTGGGAAACCGATGAAGCCCAGGAGCAGGTAGAGTGAGAGGACTCCGATTCCCGAGAGCAGGACGTAGGAAAGACGCTTCAACTGGCCAGGGTGGTGCTTCCAAGGCTTGAGGAGGGAAAGAGCCGCAGCAATGGCCAACCCCATAGCGAGCAGCGCGCCGCAGGCGACATAGATCTCCCTGAACTCAAAAGCGTTGCCCACGATGTGAACGAGTTCGAGTGAATAGATGGAGACTACGAAGACTTCGATCCATTCCACTTTCGATTGAGTCTCGGCGAGAATTCCTCCATCCCTGGTCCTCTGTTGGGCACTAGCCCCTGTTTCCAGTTCAGCAATTGTGCGGCGGAGGACCTCTTCGCTTTCGGGCACACGCAGACCCTTCAGGCAGAGGCGAAAGAAGCGATTCAGGGCATCGCGTTGGCTGATCTCTTCGTAGAATCCGGCCAGGCGGCCTCGGAGAACAGCGTGGCGCAGGTGTTCGAGTGCTTCCCGGAGAGCGATCCTGTCAGTTTCACTTGTTTTCTCGTGATTGGGCTTAGAGGGCTTCGGAGTTGTGTGGCTTGAATGCGGGTGATGGGATGCCAGTTCCAGCCCTTCCGCGATGTGGGCGGCTTGTTCCTTCCAGCCATGCAATGCAGCACGGGTCAGTACAGCCGCCGCGTAGCAGGGAAACCACTTGTCACGGCGGTCTCCCAGGCGCGCACGATCGTACTCTATGCCCTGATCGCACATGACTTGGGCGCAACCCATCGTGGAGGCGGCGACGATGTGACCTTCATTCAACAGTTCGCAAGCGACACCAGGGGTACCGGCCGCGGGCAGAGGGTGATTGCATTCCTCAATTTGCGAGAGGGCGGCAGCAAAGCCGGCCACGTCTTCCTCGGCACTCACCCCATCGGGGCGATCGAGGCTTCGGATTTGCGTGCTCTTCGAAAGGCGGACGACGGTGAACACCCCCAACTGATCCATCATTCGACGGGCATGGCCCCGACCCAATTCCTCAACGGGTTGGAGCAGGTATCGAGCGAGATCGGTGAGAGTGAACCAGGCATAGGGGTGGCCCAGGACCTGGGTTTCCATCCACTGGCGGGACCAGCGCTGGCTCCAGATATCCTCTGGATTCGAAGGTCCGAGAGTCTCAACGACAGGGTCCACTTCGTCCGGAAGCCGGGCAAGAAATCCAGATTTGCGGCGATAGAACTGAGAGAGGCGGTAATTGAACTCCTTCACGTCCGCCGGTTCAAAGCGAGATTGGTGGTTGTCCAGTTTCCGGCGCATTGGGATTGACAGCAGGCCGGCACCATCCGGCCCGAGGAGAAGCTCGATGCCTTGTCCAAAGCCGCACTCGGCGCGTTGAGAACGCAGGGCCGGCTGCAGACCAACTTGCTTTGGGCCACAGAAGGCAAGATGGCGGCCACCCCAGGCGTCCGACACTTTCTCATCCAGCGTCCAGTAATCAAATTCAATGTTCTCTGGACTGGCGAGTGGGTCAAGCCGGCGGGCACCGAAGAGGCGATCGATGGCTTGTGGCAAGAACTCGTCGCGATATATTGGCCCTGGGGCTTTCCTCGCCCAAATCCGGGTCGCTTCCCCACTGGTGAGTGAAGTACTGGCGGCAGCGATTCGGCTCCGCAATTCAGCCTGCAAGCCAATTCGATAGCGAAAAACGGAGAGGAAACGCGTTTCAAAGGCTAGAACGTCCATTGTCGTCTCCTCCTCCAGAAAGGCCTCGTCACCGGAAACAGGCTCGCATCGACAGCCTCAGCCCGGTCCTCCAGTGTACTCCGAGCCGAAGCACGGGGGTAGTGGAGGGACACGGCCAGAAATGGCATCCCCATAGGCCGAGGAATTCAGGCCTTCATTACTTCCACAAAATGTCTCTTTGATACATCGAGCTCCACACCTAATAATTCTAAACCCCTTCTTTTCGGGGCACTCCTTCTCCCATTCAAGATTTGAGAAAAAGGGCTGGAGCCTTGTTTAGTTCTAAGCCCCTTCTTTTTGGGGCACTCCTTCTCCCAATTGATGTGAAATTAGGAGTATTGCCATTAATTCAAGTTCTAAACCCCTTCTCTTCGGGGCACTCCTTCTCCCGAAAGGATTTAGGATTGGTAAGAAACCATACGCGACTAAGGCTCTAAACCCCTTCTCTTCGGGGCGCTCCTTCTCCCTTTGAGTCCAACTCAGGGAAGAAAGGAGCAGGAGAGTTCTAAACCCCTTCTCTTCGGGGCGCTCCTTCTCCCGAGGAGTTTTGCTACATGGATGTATTACAGATTCGCGTTCTAAACCCCTTCTCTTCGGGGCG
This sequence comes from Paludibaculum fermentans, assembly GCF_051172195.1. Lineage (GTDB taxonomy): Bacteria > Acidobacteriota > Terriglobia > Bryobacterales > Bryobacteraceae > Paludibaculum > Paludibaculum fermentans_A. Next base: position 6,485,432 of record NZ_JBPJAQ010000001.1, on the reverse strand, counting down.
CTCCTTCTCCCTTTTCTGTAGTTCAATGGCTCAACCGAAGTCAAAATTGTTCTAAACCCCTTCTCTTCGGGGCGCTCCTTCTCCCACAGCGCAAACTTCTTTTTCCGAAAAGAACCTCCGTGTTCTAAACCCCTTCTCTTCGGGGCGCTCCTTCTCCCACATAACGCACGAGTTAACCTAAAGATTGAAGAACCGGAGGGTTCTAAACCCCTTCTCTTCGGGGCGCTCCTTCTCCCAGCACACCTTCCAAGCTGTTACAAACAGGGCACTTCCTGCTGCATTTTCCCGCACCCCCATTTCCCGGTGTTCCTGGAGACCCCGGCAGCCCACTGACGCTGCGCCAAAACTGGGCCCATCTTCTGTCGATTCAATAGTTTGCCAGACTCCTCCGCACCCCACCCTCCGGACACGTTCACCCAATGACTGCTCCAAATTGCTGATTCCATGTGGCTTGGCCTATACAATGTAGTAATCTTCGTCCTTTGGCACCCGGCCCTGGCCCAGTGCCAGAGTCTTGCCCGCACAGCCGTCGCATATTGCAAACACATGGAGCTTATCCTCGGTCGGCTCCAGCTCAGCCTGCAACCGGATCAACATCTTTTCATGGAGCGGTGGCTCCAAGAAGACTATAAACACACTCTCCTGAATCCGTTGACCAAAGTCCAGCAGAACCTCGGCTATGCGGATGCGCCTGCGGTCATCCTTTAAATCGTAACAGACGAGGTATTCCAAGGGTCCTCCGGTAATATCTCCTCGCCGCAGCGATAAGGCGCCCAGGAAATGCCGTCTCGGACGCAGGCGGCTGCTCGTCTGCACTCGCGCCGAAGCAGGGCGCGATAACCGCCTGCTCCGGCTCCCGAATCCTCTTCGTCCTTGCCGGACATCCACTTCTCGTAATGCTGAAAGAACTGCCTGATCGCCTCCGTCGTGAGGTACACGGGTTGAGCGGGGCCGCCGTGTTGCTCGAAATCTTCAGCCTTGAATTCGTGCCGGTTGAGAATCGACATCACGAAGCGATCGGCCACAGGATGACGGAGAGGTTCCACTAGATCGAGGGCCAGAGAGGGCCGCCCGTATTCGGGCTCATGAAGAAAACCCACACCCGGATCCAGCCCGGAAGCCTCGAGCAAGCCGCGCAACTCCTCGGTGAGGAGGCTGTAGGTGAAGGAGAGCAGGGCGTTGATGGGATCGGTGGATGGATGTTTGCGACGGCCCAGCCATGGGAATCCTGAAAGGTTGAAACGCATGAAGGAATCGAAGTAGGCGCGAGCAGCGGAGCCCTCCACGCCCAACAGGGCAGACACCGATTCAGCGGTCTTGGCGTGCGTGAGAGCGTCCTCGATCGCGGTGAGGCCGGTTGTGCCGAGATCGACGTCCGGATGGCGCGACCGGTACCGTTCGAGTACCCACAGACCGTTGCCAATTTTGGCGGCGATCGTGGCGCGGGCCGCCTCCAGACTTCGATCCGAATCGCGGTGGAAGTCGTATTGGGCAAGGCGCAGGGGCACATTGCGACATTCGGCACCTGCGAGGGCGCCCCGGAAGCGGCCGTGGCGAGTGAACAGGCTGAGAGAGATGCCCTTGTCGAGCATTTCCAGCATGGCTTGTGAGGTGACCTGGACATTGCCGAAGACGAGGACATTCTCGAGTTTGTGGTAGGGCAGATCGAGAGCGACGTGGCTGTCATGTTCCACCATTAGCCGCTCACCCGATTTGCGGATGATGGAGCCTTGCTCGCTGACATACAAATAGGCCATGAAGGCACTTCCTTTCGTGGCAGGCAAGCGATTGTCACCGGGCGGCCCGGTTGCAGATTGTTTGATTACCGGGGCCTCGGGTTCGGTCTTGCCTGGCCGCTTCTGACGCCACTGATGAAGCAACCTCGCGGGCATAGGAGGCGCCGCCTTGACGATTCGCCCTTTGGGCTTTGGTCCCATGCGCCAGGGCAAATAGACCCGCTCGCCTACAAACCAAGCTCCCAGATAGTTGAAGCCCCGCTCGAAGTTCACCAGTTGGGTCTTGTCGACGTTCAGCTTGAGTCCGAGTTGGTCGAGGACAGCGGCAGCCCGCTCGGCAGCCTGAAGCGCGGATTCGGCAGATTCGGCGAGAACCAGGAAGTCGTCAGCGTAACGGACTACTCGACAGCCGGACTTCTCGAGTTCGACATCCAGCGGATGGAGGAAGAAATTGGCGAGGACAGGCGACAGCGGGGAGCCCTGGCCGATGCCCCTGGTCAGCCGGCGAACCCGGTCGCCGTTCCACACCCAGGCACGCACACTGCGAGCGACCATTTCGTAGACGCCGGGCTCCTCGACTTCCGGCCGCAGATGCTCCAGGAGGAGACGGTGCGGAACGTTGTCGAAGAAGCTGGCGATGTCGCCATCGACGCCGGCCCGGCAGCCGCGGTCGCGCCATTGTGCAACTCGGGCGATGGCCCGATCGACGCCGCGTCCGCGGCGGTAGGCGAAGCTGGAGTCCAAGAACTCCGCCTCAAAGGCACGAGAGAGCCTCCGCGCCAACGCTGTCTGGACGATGCGATCACGGACGGCCGGAATGTGGAAGGTTCGGGTTGCCGGGCTGTTCGGTCGTTTTTCGGCGACGAGTGGCAAGAGGGGGAGAGGACGCCATGTGCCACTGGAGAGTTCCTGATGGAGGGCTTCCACGCCGCCTTCCGCGTGCTCGGCGAAGGACTCTACGGTTACTCGATCGACTCCGGCGCAGCCTTCATTCTCAGCGACGCGTTCCCAGGCTGACCAGAGGTCCTGGAAGGAGCAGTTCCAGGCGGCGGGGGTGTCCTGACCGTCGGATTTGACTTCCGATGGAAGATTGGGCTGCGCCAGGGGCGCCTCGATGGGCGGAGTGGCAGGCTGTTCGGCTTGGTTGTCAGGATCTATCGGGTACTGGCTGGTTGTGTCAGGTTTGTTGGCGATGGGATCGTTCGTATTTCGCTCCTTTCTCTTCCAAAGAGTTATTCAGGCGGTTGGTGGCCTCTCGCTTCAATGATCTTGGGCATTAACGCTGATCGCCGAACTGAACTTCGAACACTTTGCCCTACTGATCGTGCGCATCTCTATCATTGCGACTTTTCGGCGTGCTGCATCGAGATTTGTGACTTAATTGATCTGTGGCGTGAATCACTCTCGCAGCATTGTTCATGGTAGGGCATCGTCTCGGATTCTGATTGGCGGTCGACGTGTTGTTTTCCATGTCTCAATATTACGCTCCAAACTCCTTCTTGTCGGGCCTCCTTTCGGACAAGGAGACATCGTGAAGAAAAAACTACAATGTCCCGTTCTAAACCCCTTCTTGTCGGGGCCTCCTCTCGAACGATGGACGAGAGGGACTGATGGTACAGCTGGCATCAAGTTCTAAACCCCTTCTTGTCGGGGCATCCTCTCGGACAATCCTGAGAGATGTTGAGTTCAGGAAGAGCTATGTGACGTTCTAAACCCCTTTTTGTCGGGGCCTCCTCTCGGACTCGCGGAACTCCGATGGACGAGAGGGACTGATGGTACAGGTTCTAAACCCCTTCTTGTCGGGGCCTCCTCTCGGACTTATTCGGGAGGAATAAATGAAGGCCATCGACATTCAAGTTCTAAACCCATTCTTGTCGGGGCCTCCTCTCGGACATGGTGATAGGTTCGCGAAAGGTGATGGTGATAGCGATGTTTCTAAACCCCTTCTTGTCGGGGCCTCCTCTCGGACAGGAAAATCGAGATTATTTCCAGACTCATGACTTCTTGCGTTCTAAACCCCTTCTTGTCGGGGCCTCCTCTCGGACGGAACATCCAATCATTCAGTTGAGCGCGGTGGCTCGCCGTTCTAAACCCCTTCTTGTCGGGGCCCCCTCTCGGACCCCTACGAACCCTAAGAGGGGCTTTTGTAGGCAGATGTTCTAAACCCCTTCTTGTCGGGGCCCCCTCTCGGACGTGGCGGTGTTGCGCCTAAGGTTACGAAAGGCAGGGTTCTAAACCCCTTCTTGTCGGGGCCCCCTCTCGGACAGAGGAGGGCCCGGAGGGCTCTTCGAAGATCGCACAGTTCTAAACCCCTTCTTGTCGGGGCCTCCTCTCGGACTCTGATAAGGAGTTGAGACAATGAAGAACAGTTTTGTTCTAAACCCCTTCTTGTCGGGGCCCCCTCTCGGACTTAAATTCCAGGAGGATAGATATGAAGATGTTTATTGAGTTCTAAACCCCTTCTTGTCGGGGCCCCCTCTCGGACTCAAGAGTCCGCGACTGCGACTGCGAAAGAGGTGAAGTTCTAAACCCCTTCTTGTCGGGGCCCCCTCTCGGACTAGAAAGGGTAGCCATGCTGGAGATGGGGAGGAAAAGTTCTAAACCCCTTCTTGTCGGGGCCCCCTCTCGGACAGCAGCGCTGCTATGTCATTGTAAACAAGCCTCCTTTGGCCGGGTTTTCCCGCACCCCCTGGCCGGCCTGTTCCTGGAGTTGTCATACGGGCCGAGCGGATCACGTTCATCGACCTGGAAGTCATTCTGTTTGAGGCAGATACGCGGCCCATTCCGGACCCCGGCCTGAAGCTCCGTTTTGGGCATCAAGGTATCATCTCCTAGATGGGAAAGGCTTTGCCTCAATTGGCAGGGCACCAGGAGATCTCCTCGGCAGTGGGTACAATATGATCCGTCCAGTATTGATCCAGAACCCCTGGCGACGGCAGTGGGATCGGGAATGACAGGCTCGAACCGGCAGGGAAGAGAGTCCAGCGCCAATACAAAACAACCAAGGCGTAGGCACCGTTGAGTTGGACTGGTTTAAACCAGATGCGAGACGGCCGCCGGAGTTTGGTGATCGAGTCCGGCGCTCTCAGATCCAGCATCCGGGAGCTATAGTCTGGACCAAGCAGGGAGTTTGAGACGCGCAAGGGGAGGGCGAAAGCAGCGGCGCGCGCCAGTTTCTGATTCAATTGAGGAGGTTTCGGAGACTCAGTCCAGTACCGCTGCAAGTCATGCCGTACGCCGTCGGGCCAGCGATGCGGTTTCCAAAGGGTTCGGATCTGCTCGAAAGCTTCGTCCAGACTGTGAAATGTCTCGTTGATCAAGGCGATTCGAAGCCCGGACTCGCTTGCCTCGGGCCAGGAGGGGAGAGTTGAGGATTGACGCTGTGTCCGGTCGTGGCCGAGTTTGAGCATGGAGACGGCGTTGGCGGCAACGCCCAACCGTCTACGGACTTCGTTGCCCAGATGCGGCAGTCCGCTCAGTTGGGCTGACTGCACAGCACCAAAACCGAAGCGGGTGCGCCCGCCGAGCGAGCCGAGGAGCGACCAGACCTCCAACAATGACCGGAGCACCTCCCATTTCCCCTGCAACGCCGGTGTGAGTTGTCTGGGCCCCCGGCATAGCAGTTCGAAGTTCTGCCCCGGGGAGAAGTATGCACGTTTGGGTGCGATGGACTGCCCGCTTTTGTCCCGTCCGCGGCCCGCGATTTCGGCCATGGCGCCCGGTCCGTAGCCCGACGAGGTCTGCCATGCGGTCCCTACGCCCGCGTCAACGTCCCATAGCCATGGAGAAGCGGATTCCTTCTCGGTGGAGCCGAATATGGAATGCTGGACTTCGAGGATTTTTGAGGCGGGAAGGCCACGGCTGGGGGCCCCTGGGGGGGCTGACTCCAAACCCGCCGCAAGAGCCCGCAACCAGAACTCCAGACCGGAGATAACACCTTCCAGCCGCAAGGGAGAGTCAGGCTGAGCACGCCATTGAATGAGTGGCGTTACGATCTCGAATTGTCCAGTCCACAGAGTCATAGTTCCTCCGCTTCTTTCATCGCGGCTGCAGCTAGCGCGGACAGCCGGACCCGCACCGAGGTGATCTCGAACGGATTATCGGCGGAAGCATCCCGCGCTCCCTGCTGAAACAACTTCAGTCCGCGTTCGGGATGCGACACGGCTTCGACTAGTTCATCGAGCATCCGAGAGATCTCCGCAGGCACTTCAGACCGCTGGAGGCCCCACTCGGCAGCCGCCTTGAGAAGCAACTGCTCCAGCTGCGTCTTGGAAGTCCCTTGCACGTGGTGCATCAGTAGATTCCGCTGTTCGCGCAATTCCCTGAGTGATTCCACGCGTTTCACCCATAGCAGAAAGGGCTCTCGAACCTCCGCCAGTTGTGGGCATTGCGCTGACACGGCAGGCCACCGGCGCTCGTCGAACACGCCTTGCAGTGCACAGATGCACGCTTCCGCCGAGAGAGTCTTGCAGTCTATCTGACGGAGGCCTGCGGAATGGACGGCGAGTTTCAGTTCAGTCAACCGAGGCCGGAGTGGAGTCAAGGAAGCCAGCTTGACGTTTCTTCGCAAAACGAGTTCAGGGACACCCAAGGCGGCTGACACGATGAGGAACCGCAACCGCTCAAAGATCAGCCCGGACAGCCAAACGACATCGTCGACCCAGCGGTCGCAAGTCGGCGAGTCGAGTTGCTCCACTCGCTGGAATGCGGCAGACAGCTTCCAGACCGCGAGCCGATACTGGCGTGCAAGCCGATCGAGATCGCCGGCGACCCGATCTGGCGGCTGAAGACGCCATTGGCCCTCCAGACCGGTGATGGCCGCTTTCAATTCAGAAAGTTTTGGGCTGGTTCCGGACGGAAAGGGTGGAACCAGATCGGCGAGAACGGCCAGGCGAGAATAGTCGCAGTCGAGCGCGGCGTGGGGGATTTCACTTCCCAGCCGGGCCAAGGCGAGGAACTGAGCACTGGCGGCCCGAATCAAGCTTTCCTTCGGAAGCCCGCCGAGACGTAACAGGTCTTCAGCAGGGCGATCGATCTGGACAGGCCGGGCCGCGCGCCGGTTTCGGCGTTCCACGGCCGCCAGGAGTGCGGCATTGATCATGGGCAGGCCGGGCGATTGAGCGATGAGGATTTCGCTGGCTCCGATCAGGGCGCCGTCGAGATCCGGAATGCCCTGGATGAGCTGTTCCGTCGCCACCATCGCCCGCTGGACAAGGTGTGGATCATCGGTATAGGTAAGCAGATGGATCCGCGCAGCAGCAGTCAAGGGCTGGTGTCGAGGGGTGAGGCGGAGCCAGGCAGTCAGGAGTTGAGCGGTGTGGTGAGAGTCAAAGTGCGCCGGTTCCTGTGGATCCACGGGCATCTGATTGCGGTCAAATCGCAGATCCTGATGAGTTGGGTTTTCGGTGCAGGCGAGCACGATCCAATCGATTTTGCTCCAGCCCTTCTCCTTCACGTAACGCAGGAGCGCTTCCGCGATGGGGAAAGTGAGGCGCGGGAGCCAAGCATCATTGGCCTGTTCCTGAATCCATTTCGTACGCTCATAGAACGAGCATCTGCTCGCGGGGAGGGCGTTTCTGATGGCCCGTTCTTCCGATCCCGGGTGCCCGAGCGAGACGTAATGGGTCCAGGCCCCCTGCTCCTGGCGAAGCGCCAAGCGAGGCTCCTGCGTGCCCATGTTGAGGACTAGAATCTTCACTCTGGGACAACCTCGACGCGCAAGCGCCCGTAGCCCTTGCGGCTTCGCCCGCCGACACCTGCTTCGCGCATGCTGCCGTGCAGCCATTCATAGACTTCCTGCAGATAAGCGACGGGGGTATCCGGCCGCCGGCCCAAGAGAGCAAGGTGGAATTGAACACCTGGCCTCAGGCACAAGAACTCGACCGGCGTCGGGTTATTCCAATCCACCGGCCCCTTGGCGGTTTCCCCTTCAAAGAACGGTTTCAAGTGCGGAGTGAAAACTCCCTGCTGGAAGTAGGAGTTCGCGGCGACAGGCCACGCTTCGGTGATTCGAACTTCAGCTTCGCCGGCCATGTCGCCCAGTCGCTTGTCCAAAGTAGTCTTGGAGATCTCCGGATCGGCGTAAGTGAACGCCCAATGGCGCAGAGCGCCTTTCAGCGCGCTGGAGCCCAGGTAGGGCGTGCCGTAGACGGGGTGGAGTTGGAAGCTCATGTCGTCCACCCTGCCTTCGGAAAGCCCCAGCGCCAAGGGCCGACGGATGGTAACGATCAGTTCCAATACGGGAATGCCCCTCGCTCGCAGGCTGATCCAACCCTGACGAGCCCGGCCGTACAGATTCTGAATGAGCGAAGCGGTATCTGCTTGCTGGAGGAGTCTATTGAGACCCTCGAGGGCGCAGCCGACCGGTGTAGCGGCTTTTGGGTGATCCTCAACCATGGGTTCCCGGTAGAGCAACAGCGCGCCGTTCGAACAACCCGCGCAATCAGGCCAGCGGGGCTTGTATTTAGCTGTGGTCGCCATTTTCGCTTCCTGAGCCGGCATCTTCCTCTTCGGGAGCTAACGCCTGCGTCCAGTGCTTGAGCCAAGCCGAGAGCTCCACGCACTCCCGATTGATGTCCCGCAAGGTTCGAGAGTCTACCGTTTGCACTCGAAGAGAGAGTTGATCATTCTCAGGGTCTGGCCAATTGAAGGCGAGACGGTCGCCGTTCAGCCATGTTTCAAACCGTTGGTAGGTCCAGTACGGCGTACCTCTGCGAGAGGTCAGCAGATACGGAATTACTTTGAGGATCCCGTTCACGGCCAGCAAGCTGGGCAGCTTCTTCATGAAGGAAGTGAACTCACGTTTGTCCCCATTCGCGTTCGGCCTAGAATCCAGTTCCCGCCTCACCTCGTCGAATGAGAACTTTGAACGTTCTTCAGAGATGTTCAGCATGTGGGCTCTCCATTGGTGGCCAAACCGATCGTTCCCCCCAGGAGGGCGGACCGTAACAGACCCTTTCCGAGGCTGCGCCCTCCGCCCAGACGGATGCGGGTTCCGGTACAGACACCTGCCGCAAAGTAGGTGTTCATTGCGTCGCTATCAGGGAAGACGGCGGTGCCTGGGACACCCGTTAGGGGTTCAGGCATCACCACGGCCAGGGAGACGACGCTGTCTGGTGGCAGGAACTCTTCATTCCATGGCCCGAAGGCTACTGTACCCCCTTCGTTAAGCTGGATGTGAGTTTCAATTGGCAGGTGCATTTCGGCGAAGGCGAGGAAGTCGTCGTTGGAGAGGATGGCGAAGTGGGTCGCGAACCGGCTTTTGAAGTATTGATCGGTGAGATCGGCAGGCTGAGCAGACCCGTAAAGCCATTCGCTGAACCAGAGGGCCAAAGCATCGCAGGACGATTCGAAAGGTGCCAGCACCTGGAAGCGATAGTCCTCGAGAAAGATGTGGCCGGTGGATTGCGCTTGTAGGGGGCTGCTGGCTACCACGGCGGCCTGTGACTCGCCGGGTTCCGGTACGGCCAGCCCCAAAAAGCGCTCCGCGCTGGCCCGTGTCTCGTCGTTGAGATAAGGCAAGATGCCGGCGACATCACGCTTGAGTCGTTGCAGCTGCAGCGGGCAAGTCACCATGGCGTAGACGGAGACCCGGCTGCGAATGGGCAGGAGCAAAAGCCGACCTTCTTGAATGAGACCCATGCCCGCAGTCAGATCCCCCCTCTCTGGACCAAAGAAGGCGTCGACCTGCTTTTCGGCAGCTTGTCTGGTGCCCTCCCCTGCGGCGGTCACCGAAGCCGCGAGGCTCTCAAAGTGCTCGCGCAGAGCCCCTTTGACAGTGGACGCCTGGAAGATGGGCAGCTTCGTGAAATTTTCCCGTTGGATTGGCAGATCCAAGTGGGAGATGGTCGAACCCGTACCGGCATGCACCCCGGATTCGGCATGTAGCGCCAGAAGCTGGGCACGGCCTCGTGGGGCGGGCGTGTTGTTCAGTGCTTCGGTCATAGTTGAAGTCCTCCAACGAGTACGATGCCCATCCCCATTCGCGCGCAGGGATGAGGCGAGTCTGATGCGGGGGCGAGGGGCCCCTCCTGAATCGAATTCATCCAAAATCTGTCCATCACGGCCTCGGCGAGGTTCGTTCCACCGCTGGCGCTCAGGAAGTAAACCGCGCCTGGTGCGACGTGCGGCCTGGATGGTTTTGGCGATTTGCGGACCAAGTCCCAGCCGCTGAGCCAAAGGGGGCGAGCGATGGTAGCGGAGATCAGTTGATAATCGATACCGTCAAAGCGGGCACCACCGGTGGCAGCGTCAATACCATCCGGGAACCAGCCATTCCGGGTAAACAGGCCAGGGGTCAAGAGGAGCAGACGAAAGTAGAGTTTTCCGCCGCGCTGAGATTGGTGAAGGTGCTGCCGCACGGCATCGCGGACGCGGGTGGCGATCGCTGGAGTCTCAACAGATGAGGCGCTGAAGGGTCTTCTCTCCCCTCCAAGTCCGACGACAAACTGCCGAGGGAGGGCATCAGCACCGGCGGTGACATCGAAGCGAAAGGACATCACGCTGCCCTGTTCACCGGCCCGAGGCCGAATGAACTCGGCCGTATAGAGCGCACCGTCTGCAACGCGTCCTGTTCCATTCTCCTTTTCGATGCCGGAATGAGGCTCGACATCGACTACGCGAGATGCGACCGAGGAGCGCAATGAGGGGGCCAGAGTCAGATAGCGAAGCAGATTCCCGCCAACATCATCAGGAGCATCGACAGGTAGAAACATGCGGCCGGGATCATTCTGGATCGCTGAGCCGCGAGGCCAGCCGAGATGCCCCGAGGCGAGACGGACACGCGGAATGAGGTTGTGGAGCCAACTCACCGGCCAATTAGCGGAAGCATCCGATTCGGAATGGGAAGCGGCAGCGGGCAGCATGTAGCCGAATTCCCGCTGGCCACCGTTCATCTTCACGGGGATCGCATCGGAAGGCCAAGGGAGAAGCAACTGGCTCGATCCGGAGCGCTCTTCCTCCCAGAAGGGGCCTTTGATGGTGAGAGTGCCGAGTTGCCTCCGCTTGGGATTGCCGAGAACTTCCGCGTCCGGGCCGGAGAGCGTGCCAGCCATATAAGAAGCTACGTTGACGCCGCGGGCCGTTAAGATAGCGTTTCTGAGAGCTCCGTACAGAGTCTCAGGAGGAGGACAATCCATGACCGAGACGGCGGTGCCGCCTTCTCCCGGAGAGAACGGGCGCCCATCCTTGAATAGAGCCACATCGAATGGCCTCATGCGCCAGCCGCTCATAGGACCTCCCCTTGTGCCTGTCGCGCCAGAAACCGTGCAAGGAGCAGTTGAGCCTCCACTTGCTGCCAGATACCGGTATTTCCCCCGCGAAGCACTGCCTCTTGGGCCGCACACAGTAGAGTACTCAGGGCCGCAGAGAGTTCGGGGCGGGCCTTGCCGCCGAAGAGGAACAAAAACATCGCCTGGAGTCCGGCAGTGTCGTTGATCTGCCGCATCCCGGCGGCCATTTCCTGCGCCTTGGCGACGCCGCGGGGAGAGACGTAGCCACTCCTGAAGAGGTGGGCAATGCTGTCGATCGCCGGCCACACACGGCGTCCGTCGGACGTCACCCAGGCACCAGAAGCGATGGTTTGCTGCCCGGAACGGCGCCGGATGGAGACCGCACCAGCAGCACGGCCACACTCCTCTTTCGCCGTCTCGTGGAGGAGGCGTACGGCCTCCGCCACCGCACCACTCAGTGGCTCATTAAATGGCACGAGCAGGGCAGCCTGGCTGATGGTGAGCCGACGATCCCCCCTGCGCCCCTCCGTTAGCCATCCCGAAGCGACTTCGACCCCCTGCGCAATGGAGTCCATTACGCGCAGTGGCCTGTCTGCTGGACAGAAGGCCAGATAGTCGTCCCCACCAGCGTAGACCAAACGACCGCCGAGCTTTGTCACCTCCACGTCAGCGACGGCGGCGGCAGCGGTGAGAGCCTCACCCAGCGCCAAGTGTTGGTAAAAGTCAGGCGTACGCTGATCCACGCCCAGAGTCGCAGCAAACTGAGAGTGCGCATACGAAGACAATGGGGCTGCCCGCGCACCCCGTATCCAGCCACCTATGTCGTCCATATCGCCAGCAAGAAGAGCTACATAGCGCGATGGCGGATCCAACTCCGCCTCCTTCCGTACAGCAAGCAGGAGTTCAGCGCACTTCGATGTCAGATCAGGGATCCCCTGGGCAGAGGCCACGGTGCCGTACTCCCGCCGAATCGACTCCAAGTTGAATTCGCTGTCATACCACCAAGACCCGTCCACGCGGGCAACATCCGGGAGGTCTACCTGTTTCCAGGCGTTGGCGAGGTACTCAGGGTATGGACTGATGTGAAGGAGCGGAGCACTTCCCAGCCGCTGCAGGAGAAGTATGAGTTTACTCAGAAACGCGCTGACAGCAGTCGCGACCCTAGGATTGGCAGCCTTCCTGGATAAAGACTCCAAGAAGGGAACGACAGCAACAGAGGCGGTGGAAGGGAAGGAGATCTTTGATTCTGCCTGATCTTCAAAGATCAGGCGGCTCGCGAGCCGTTTTACTACCGCCAAACCCGATAGCCGCTCGCCAGCACGGAACCGGTTCTCGATGTTGACGGACTTTCCGTCGACCCATGCTGACTTGTGCTGGCTCAGATCATCCCACCATTTTCGTAATTCCGCGGCGCCGATGGCCCCGCCGGGAAGAGCCTGTCGATAGCCGTCCTGATAACATTTCAAGCCCGGCTGCTCCCACGCCTCGAAATTGCGCAGCATCTTCCTGGTTTCCAGCTCCGTGGAAATTGCCTGGAAGCGTTCTCCGTAATCACCTGTATTGCAGGAGACTGTGGCCCAATAGATCTCGAAAACGCGGTTGGGGTCCAACTGAGCATTCCATTCCGACTTCACACACCGGGGCGGGCGGAGGGAGTTCATCACGGCAAAACACTTCCCAGTCAGTTCGCTCCACGCGATGTGTATGGCTTTCTCGGATGAATTCGCGACGGCCCTCGCCGATTCCCGTGGCACGATAGCCAGAAAACCACTTGGGCAATCTCCGCCTGCCTGCGCGGCTTCGATTCCACACCAACGGCGGTACCCACTTAGAGCCCAGGGCTGCGGAAAGATGAGCGAATCCGGCCCGAGTTGCTCGGCGATGACCTGGGCCGCCTGCCAGCTGAGATAGCTGAGTAGTTGGCTGGAACTCCAGTAGTCCGCCGTGGTGCGTGCCCTGTCAATAAACTCCTGGATGCCGGCAAAGCGGAAGGACAGGAAGACTCGGTCCGTGCCTGCACCTGCCAGCGCCGCTGCCAGGGAGAGCCGCTGCCAGATGGTAAAACACGGAAGATCCGGCCTTGCCGGCCACTGCGGGGCCTGTCGCCCAATTGTTCCCCCTTGCTTTTCGAGCGTAGAGATCAGGCGGGCTCTCCAGCGGCAGAAACTCTTCAGTTGAGTGATGGAATCAGTGTCGGAAGCCAATGTGCGGACACCTTCCGACAGGGACTGCTGGATTGCATTGTCCAATTCCTGAGCATCACCAGCCTCCGTCCAGAGAACGGAACGGGCGCAGGATATTGGATGGACGAACTCAATCTTCGCAACGGGATCAGGAAGGGATGCGAGTACAGGAGTCTCCTCGTTCTGCAAGAGGATATCGGTTGAATGCCATATTTCGTTCCAACCGTCGGTGATCAGTCCTGCGTCTTGGGCTGTGCGGAGAACGTCGGCTCTCCAAAATTCCCGACTTGGATTCCTGGCCCACCCCTCATTCCACGGGTAACCAAACCATGCAATGAGGCCATTCCTCAACATCGTCGTTTCCTCCAAACACGGAAACCCGCATTGACCGGCACATGTTCCCGGGTGATTGTTATATCACAATCATGGTTAGAACGCACGATTCCCGAAATGAGGTGGTCGAGAATCCCAGGCGGCTCTTCTGTTCAAATAAGTTCAATTTGATCGGATTGGATGCAATTCTAGATTTGCCGCAGGGCGCCTTAGAGCTTTTGTGAGGATTCTCGCCATGGCGGCGTTGCTCGTTGTGGATGCATCGGCGGGGCATGGGCGCGGTTGCGATTTGGATTGCGTTTGCTGGGGGCAGGTGGCGCAGACCATGCCGGCGATTGTGGAAGCGGCGGCGCGACGGATCCGGCTGGTATTTCTGACGCCGACGGTGTTCAAGCTGGAGCGGGCGGCGACGTTCCGGCCGGAGGATTTCGCAGCGCGGTTTTTCGAGCACAGCCTGGGGCGGGCGGTGCAGATGCACCGGACGTGTTCACAGATGCGGTTGCCGTGGGTAGAGGCTCCGGCGATGAGGGTGGAGTTGCGGGCGCACCGGTTGTTTCATTACGAGTTGCCGAGGCACAGCTTCCGGCAGGAGAAGTGGTTGGATTTCGATGGCGTGGTTGGGTGGATGGAGTTGGAGGGCGATGTGACGCAGGCGATGATGTGGGCGCGGTCGGCGGAACTGCTGCACTTCGGGCAGAAGGCGGCGTTTGGGTTGGGACGGGTGCGGGTGCTGGTGCTGGAGTAGGCGGGTCAGGCGGGGATGAGCGCTCCGGGGCGGAAGGCGGGGTCGTGGGAGATGGCCACGACGTAGCCTTGGAGCTTGGGATCAAAGCAGGCCACATAGCCATAGAGATGAGCTACGGCGTGAGCGAGGGCCATGGCTACGGGAAGGCTGGCTGGACCGGTGAAGTGGATCCCCCGACCGCCCTGGAGGTGGAGCGCGGCGATGGCGGCGATGGCATCCGGGACGATCTCCACGTTGGTGGCGGGGGAGCTGAAGGCGAGGGACACGGCGGTGACTCCTTCTGAGATGGATAGAAGGTCGACCGTGTAGGAGTGCGCCATGCTCCCAGGGTAGTGGGAAATGGAGGGGGGATGCGTGGGTGGGTTGGATTTTCTGGTTTTGGTAGTTGGGGCCTTGCGGGTGGGGGGACGTGGCCGCCCTGGCCACCTGCAGCTTCCGAAGAACTCACCAAAGTACGGCGTTTTGGGCCAGGGGATCGACGTCCCCTTCGGGCTTTTTGACGTTGCGGATGATGAGATTTGCGTTGACACCGGGGCGGTTGGGCGATAGGCTAATTCGAAAGCACTGTTCGAATTTGGATTGGGCTTCGGATTGGACTTGGGCCGGCGGCCGAGATGGATGAATCTTCCAAACGGGGGGCTTATCGCTCCCATCGGGTTCGACAACGCCAGCGCATTCTGGATGCCGCTGAGAAGCTGTTTGATGAGCTGGGGATCGACCGGGTTACCGTGGCCGATATCGTTAAGGGCGCCGGGATCCGGCCTTCCACGCTTTACGAGTACTTCCTTAATAAAGACGATATTGTCTGGGCTATCGTGGCGGACGTGTTTGCGGATTCGGCGGTGCGCGCTAAAGCACTGATGGACGCGGCGGATTCGGCGCTGGGTAAGATTACCGCCTTGTTCGAGTTTATGGCCGAGGGGTTTACCCACAGTCCCTCGAAGATCCGGTTTATGGCGCAGTTCGATGCGCTGTATGCGCGGCAGTGGTCTCCGGAACGGCTGCTCTCTTTGGAAGCGCAGGTCAGCCCGGGGGGCCTGGAGTACTTCAGCAGGCTGGTTCGCGAGGGTATCGCGGAGGGGTCGCTGCGGGCGGACCTGGATCCGGAGTTGACCCTGCATGCGGTGATCAATGCCGCGATTGGCGCGCAGCGGCGGCTCGCGTCGTTGGGTAGCCGCGTGGAGGTGGAGTACGGGCAGCCGGTGGACCGGCTGTTCCGCGAGACGATTCGGATTCTGCTGCTGGGTTTGCGCGCTCCCGATGCGGTGGCGGATTTGCAGCGAAGGAAACGCACGAAGGCTGGTCAGAAAAGAAAGAAGAAGTAAACGTGAGACACATTTCCCTTGAAGACGAAGTGGGTGCGACTGGTTGCGGCGGGCGCGGGTGTGGATGGTCTCGGCCGGATGGGCGGGCTCGGCTGTTGGCTGGAGGCTTTCGGTTAGCTATCCGCTCACTTACGTTCGCGGCTCAATTTGCGCCGCGGCGCGTTTGCGGAGTTGGCGGATTGCGACTGGTTTTGGTGTTTCTCACGGTGATTGTGATGGCTATGGGTCAATCGAAACAGCCTCGGCTGGAGTTGGCTGCCGATGCCAATTGGCGGTTTGTTCTGGGGGATCCTGTCGGCGCTGAGGCTCGTGCGTTTGACGATTCGAGTTGGCGGAAGGTGGATCTGCCGCACGACTGGAGTATTGAGAGTTCGCCCGCCAAGGACAATCCTACGGGCTCGGGCGGTGGGTTCTATCCGGCGGGTACGGGGTGGTATCGGAAGAGTTTTCGCGCTCCGGCGGAGTGGAAGGGCCGGCGCGTCAATGTGGAATTTGACGGCGTGTACCGGGACGCTACGGTGTATCTCAATGGACACAAGCTGGGGCACCAGCCCTATGGGTATACGAGTTTTCGATTTGATCTCACCTCGGAGTTGGACTACTCCGGGCCAAATGTTCTGGCGGTGCGGGTGGACAACTCGCAGCAGCCGAATAGCCGCTGGTATAGCGGTTCGGGCATTTACCGGCATGTGCGGGTGGTGGTGAACCATCCGGCTCATGTGGCGGATTGGGGTGTCTTCGTCACGACGAAGCAGGCGGGGGCGGAGAGCGCGACTGTTACCGTGCGTACACATGTGGCGAACGAGAGTGCGGCGCGGGCCGGCCTAACGGTGGAGACACGGATCGTCGATAGGAGCGGAAAGGTGAGCGGCACGGCGCACTCAGCGATCGATGTGGCGGCGAGCAGCGCGGCCGAGGCTACGCAGGAGGTAGTGGTGGCGCGGCCGGTGTTGTGGTCACTGGAGGCTCCGGCGCTGTACCGGGTGGTGACCCGGGTGCTGCAGGGCGGGCAGGTGGTGGACGAGGTGGAGACACCGTTCGGCATTCGAACGATCGCATGGTCGGCGGAGAAGGGCCTGTTGTTGAACGGCAAGCCGATCAAGCTGGCGGGCGGGAGCGTGCATCACGACAACGGTCCGCTGGGGGCGATGGCGTTCGACCGGGCGGAGGAGCGGCGCGTGCAGATATTGAAGGCCGCGGGGTTCAACGCGGTGAGGACTTCGCACAATCCCCCGTCGCCCGCGTTCCTGGAGGCTTGCGACCGGCTGGGTTTGCTGGTGTTTGACGAGGCCTTTGATTCGTGGAAGGCGAACAAGGCGAAGTTTGATTATGGGCGCAATTTTGATGAATGGTGGCAGCGCGATCTTTCGGCGATGGTGCTGCGGGACCGGAATCATCCCTCGGTGATTTTCTGGAGTATCGGGAACGAGATTCCGGAGGTGCTGGTGGAGCGGGGTCCGGGGATCGCGAAGCAACTGGCGGCGCAGGTGCGGTCGCTGGACAGCAGCCGTGCGGTGAGCCAGGCGTTTCCGACGAGCACATCGGAGGCGTTCCCGGATGCGGTGATCGCGAATCTGGATGTGACGGGCTACAACTACAACCTGGCTGCGCACCATGCGGAGGACCACCAGCGGCTGCCTGGGCGGGTGATGATGACGACCGAGTCGTTCCCGGGTGCGGCGTTCACGGAGTGGAGCCTGGTCCAAGACAATCCTTATATCGTGGGTGAATTTGTGTGGACGGCGATGGATTACCTGGGCGAGTCGGGCATTGGGTCGTATAGCTACGGTTCGCCTGAATTGGCGGCGATGGCGAGCAAGGCGATGTCGGGCATGCAGTCGATGGTGGACAAGATGTTCCTGGCGATGGCGAATGGGGTGGACATGAGCGCGCTGATGACACAGGGCGCGGCGCAGGGTGGAGAGTCCCCGATGAGCGCGATGTTCCCGGGCTTCCCGTGGCACATGGCGCAATGCGGCGATATCGACATCACGGGATATCGGAAACCGCAGTCGTATTATCGCGACATTCTGTGGAATGGGGGCGATCGTGTGTACGCGACGGTGCGGCTGCCGGAGCCGGAAGGCAAGAAGACAGTGGTGGTGGGCTGGGCTGTGTTCCCGACAAGGCCAAGCTGGACGTGGCCGGGGCAGGAAGGCAAGATGCTGCAGGTGGAAGTGTATTCGGGGGTCGAGAAAGTGCGGCTGTATCTGAATGACAAGCTGATTGGGGAAAAGCCGACGGGGCGGGCGCAGGAGTTCCGAGCGATGTTCGATGTGCCCTATGCGGAGGGCACGCTGAAGGCAGTGGGTGTTCGTGGGGAGCGGGCTGTGGCGGAGAGCATCCTGACTACGGTGGGGCGGCCCGTGCGGTTGAAGCTGACGGCGGAGCGGACGGAGGTGCAGGCGGATGGGCAGGACCTGGCGTATGTGACGGTGGAGGCGGTGGATGAGAAGGGGCGCTTACAGATGGCGGCGGACCACGATACGCGTTTTGCGATTAGCGGGCCGGGCGTTCTGGCGGCGGTGGGCAATGCCGATGGAAGGGATAGCACGCCGTATCAGGGTACGCAACGCAAGCTGTACCAGGGGCGGGCGCAGGTGATCATCCGGACTTCGAAGCAGGGCGGGCCGATTCGATTGACTGCAACGGCGCCGGGGTTGGCTGAGGGGGCGGTGACGATCCAGGCGAAGAGCGGGAAGATGCGGCCGGAATTGCAGTAAGTGGAAGTGTTGGGACTCGCGGCCTGTGAGCGGCGCCGGAATACACGGCGGGTCCACAGGCCGCGGGTTGATTTGAGCCGCTTACTGCTGGACGGCGCTCTGGGTGTCGTAGAGGCTCATGGCGCACTCAGTGAGCTTGTTGTCGGCTGTGGCCTCTTCCTTCAGGGTTTGCTGGAGGAGTCTGACGACTTCGGCTTGCTCCAATTGTTCAGCGAGTGCCCGGGCGGTGCCGTAGGCGGAGATCTCGTAGTGCTCGACGCGCTGGGCGGCGGCAATGATGGCGAGATCGCGAAGGACGCCTTCGTCGTGATCGCTGAGGGCTTCGGCGCCTTCCTCGATGAGGCCTTTCATGCCTTTGCAGGTTTTGCCGCGGGCCGGGACTTCGAGGAGCTTGAAGACCTGCTCGATGCGGGTCACCTGATTCTCGGTTTCCTTTAGATGTTCCTGCAGGGCCTCGGCCAGTTCGTCTGAGCTGGCTGCTTTGGCGAGCTTGGGAATGGCCTTGGTCAACTGCTTTTCGGCATCGTAGATGTCGCGGATGTTCTCAACCAGACAAGTGTGCAGAACGTTCTGTTGCATTGGACCTCCGACGCGTAGACCGCTGGGACTCGACTTGTGTTTCACGGCTGGGGCGCGAATTTTCCAGAAATACTGTGAATTGGCGGGACGAGAGAAAGGAGACCGCTTTCACTCGGTTTGAAGAGGAAGGCGGCGAAGGTGGGTCGAAGAGCGGCGGAACCCGCTGTACCTGAATGGATTCCAGTCGCTGGCCAGGCGGTAGAAATGTCCGGACTGTATTGCCGATATCCAGGTAATTGCGCTGGTGGCGACGGTAAACAAAGGCCGTGGTTGCGGTTCCGCGATCTGGCAGCCGAAGTGCCATTCAGAAACTCATGCGCAAGACGGCGAGCACATCACCTCGGAAGTGGGATCCGCCTCAAGCCGATGAATTCGTATTCGAGAGCGAATTTGAAGCGGGCTTCGAGAGGACGGTTCGCTTTCTGCATTCACGCGGAGCGACAGGAGACGTAGCCGAAGAGATTGCGCAGGCGGCGTGGGTTCGAGGTTGGGAGCGGCGCAACCAGCTTCAGTCCTCCGAATCCGTTGTGTCCTGGGTGAACGGGATCGCCAAGAACATGTTCCGGAACATGGCCAGAACGATCTACCGTACGGTTCCCCTCAACATCACGCAGGGCCCGTGCTCGAATGCGCATTGCGGGCACAAGACGTTGGAGTTGGAGTGCCAGGTGGACATCCAGCGTGTGCTTGAAGGTGAAGACAAGCGAGATGGATTGATCCTGCGCCTCTTTTACGAAGAAGGATATGACACACGGGAGATCGCGACGAAATTGGGTTTGAGCGCGGTGGCCGTGCGGATCCGGTTGTGCCGTCTGCGGCGGCGTATCCGCGACATGCTTGGCTTCAGCATGCTGATGGAAGCGTGAGGTGGGCGTGCGCTGCTTTGGTAAGGGGCGCACGCCATTCGTTTTCAGCCGTTGGTGCGGTCAGCGTCCGGCGCTCGCGTATTCCCGCTGGAGGGCCACGGCCTTCTCGAGGTGATTGCGCAGGGTGGGCAGCATCTTCTCAGCGAACTTGCGAACCGCCGGATCCTGCGCTGAAACGCTGGCCTGTTGGAAGGCGAGAATGTCTTCTTTATGATCGTCGACCATGGCGGCGATATAAGCCTTGTCGAAGCCATCGCCAGAGTGGAGGCTCATTTTGGCTACTTTGGCTCGAGACTTCATGGAGAGATTGGAATCCAGGGTTACGCCCTTTGTGCTGGCCAACGTGGCCAACTCGGCATTGGCTCGAGTGTGATCCTGGACGATCATGGCCGCCAGTTTCTTGACTTCCCCGCTGGCGGCTTTCTCCTGCGCTTTCTGGCCCAGTTCGACCTCCAGCTTTCCACCGTCGGCGGCGCTGGTGATAAAGTCCTTGTCGCTTCCGAACATCGCATAGGCTCCTGTAAGTGTGAGTAACAGCAAAAGACAATACTTCATGGGATTCTCCTTGAGCTTTGACTCTCAGACCGGCTCACCAATAAGCACCTATCTGAATCAAGAGCGAGCGAGTCGCCTGATAGAAAGGTGAGCAGCCTTATTTGTTTCGCAGGTTCATCACGGGGCGCCGAACCGCATTCCCGGGTTCCTGTCGTTAGCAGCGACGAGCGGCGAGCTGAATAATTGTCTGAAACAGGTTGGAGGCGTGGTGAGTCTATCCGGCATGACAACCTCCACAACGCGCCTGTTGCCCATTTTGGGGAGAAAGTCCCGGTGGGGCGGACGGCGGAACCGGTGGAAATTGCTCTCTGTTGTGTGTTCTCGCGTGCCAGGATTCTTCCTATATGACGAGCCAGGTACTGCATCTGAATGGGGGTGAGGTGGTGAATGGATGAGTGCCTTCGCGGGCTACAAGTCGATTCCTTATAGCTGCTTGTAGCGGCCCGGACTGGGGTGGATGGCTCGCCGTGTTCTTGGTGTGGATGGAAAAAATACACAATTCTTGATTTTTTACATACCTTCTCCCTGTGCCTCCGGTAGTTTTTGCACACTTGGCGGAGCTTCGTCGACACTCGCAATCTTGTTGATTACACAATAGGTTATCTGCCGCGCGCCCCTTTGGTCGGCGATTTGCAAACCAAGGGCGAGGCAGGTAATCGACTATGCAATCCGCGATTCGAGTTCTCATCATTGATCACGACGCCACTGATCGGCGAAGCGCGGCAGAAACGATTTCCCAATGGGGCTGCGAGACCGCCCAATCTACCGGCTTCGATGAAGGGCTGACACGGTGCCGCCAATTTCAACCGACCCTCATCCTGTGTGAGTTCTGCATTGCAGACGCTAATGGTTTCTCGTTTATTCGCCGTCTGCGGTCACGGGGCTTGCGTATGCCCGTGGTGCTGCAGTCCAACGAAAGCAGGATGGATCTTGCATTTGAGGCTGTGCACCAGCGCGGCGCTTACTGGATGCTGCGAAAACCCCTGGTTCTGCTGGAACTGCGCCGCCTGTTTGAGCAGCTTCAGGATGACCAGCGCGAGGCGGCCCGGGTTGTTCCCCCGGCTGGCTCCAAGCAGGAGTATCACTTTGGCAGCGGCGATGAACTGCTGCGGGTCCAGCAGATCATCGAGCGCATCGCGACTACGCGAGCGGCCGTGTTGATCCACGGAGAAAGCGGCACAGGCAAAGATGTGCTGGCACGAACGATCCACCGGCTGAGCCACAGATCGGGCCGATTTGTCGCCATCAACTCGGCTGGCCTACCGGAGGGCCTGATTGAGAGTGAGTTGTTCGGCTTCCGGCGCGGGACGTTCACCGGGGCAACAGAGGATCATGCCGGCCTGGTGCAACAGGCGGACGGCGGCACGCTGTTTCTCGACGAAATCGGCGAGATGCCGCTGGCCGCTCAAGCGAAGCTGCTGCGCGTGTTGGAGGATTCGAGGGTGCAGCCGCTGGGCGGCGAGTTGTCGGGCGAGTTGGATTTTCGTGTAATTTCGGCGACGAACCGGGATTTGGGGGACGCGATCCGCAGCGGCGGGTTCCGCAATGACCTATTCCATCGCCTGAATGTGATTCCCGTCCATCTGCCACCCTTGCGTGCGCGAAGGGACGACATTCCGGCCCTGGCCGCTGGTTTGTGCCAACTGCTGAGGGAGGAGTATGGGCACCCGGAGTTTCACGTCGGCCAGATTGCGATGGAGATGCTGCAGCGGCATGCCTGGCCCGGGAATGTCCGCGAACTGCGCAATGTCCTGGAGCGTGCGCTGATCCTCAGCGACGGCCATATCGTGCTGCCGTGCCATTTGCCGCCGTCTTTTCTGAGTGCACCGAGCAGCTCGATTCCGGCGGCCATGCGCAGCGAGGTGGAGGCGGGCCGGATCACGCTGCCCTTCCCTACTTCGATTGAAAGCGCCGAGGAATCGATCATCCTGGCGACCTTGGCCATGACGCAGAATGATCGACGGGAGACGGCGCGGATCACGGGGCTTTGCGTGAAGACGATCCACGCCAGGCTGAAGACGTACAAGAATCAGGCCGCGAAGGCAGCAGAGCTCCCTCCCATTGAGGATGCGCTGCCGGAAGCAGGACTGGGCTAAGAGGCGGCCGGCAGGGTCGTTTCGATTGAGTGGATGCGGGCACCACCTCTATAATTGCGACACGTCTCATGGCTACTGGGAAGATCGCAGTTCTGGCAGTGGTGCTCGCGGGCTCTGTGTTGGAAGCTGGCGCACCACTGGACGGCGTTTGGCGGAGTATCGGCTGGGGCGACGTTTATGTCGTTCGCGGTGACTCCTGGCAGACTTTCGAGGTGACGGCCTCGACATGCGTCGCGGGTTTTTCGGCGCGGCGAATGAAGGGCTCCGGGGATCACTTCCGGGCGATAGACGTCGCGGAGTTCTCAGTGGCCGATGAGCCGGACGGGCTCCGCAAGCGACTGATCCGTGCGGGGGAAATCAACAGCCTCCTGATGGAACGGGTGGCCGAGGTGCCGGCGGCCTGCGCTCCGATAACTGCCAATACGCCACTGGGCAACTTCGATGTGTTTGCGCGGACATTTGCCGAACAGTACATCGGATTTGGTTTGCGGGGTGTCGATTGGGCGCAGCGAGTGGCGGAGCAGCGAGCCAGGGTCAGGCCGGAAACGACTGCGGCGGGCAGCGGGTGATGCGTGTGGGCGAGAGTACGCAGGGCGTGTTTTGCGATCCGCTGTCACGCCGTCTTCCAAATGGTTGGAGTTTCGCGCTGCCGAATGCGGCTCATCGCGATGCGGTCGACCGGGCGTACGATGTGACGGGGGTGCCTCCGGATGTGCCGGTACGAGTGTTTGCGAAGGAAGACCTGCGGAACGGGCGGGATCCGGGCATGGCGGAGGCACTGCGGATTCTTGCGATCCACTAGGGTGGACTGAAGCCTGACCGGTGTCGCACCGAACCGGCGGAGCGGCGTCCCGGCCGGATTGCAGAGGGGGCGCATTCGCCGCAAGCCGGGTATAGACTGTCTGAAGCCGGGACCGCCCGCCAGGAGCAGCCGCGGCCAGAATGCGAGGCACTCACAGAAATGAAAGCAAACAGACGCGATTTCATGCAGGCACTGGGCACGGGTTCCGCCGGACTCGCCGTGGGAGCGGCTGCCCTCACGACTTCTCCCGGCATTGCGCTAGCGAAAGGCAACGACGGGCAGTTGTTGCAGGTGGGTGACAATATTGCGGTCGCCAACACTCAATATGGCAAGGTCCGGGGCTACATTCTACGCGGTATCCACCATTTCCTCGGCATGCCGTATGGAGCGGACACCTCGGGAGCCAACCGGTTTATGCCTCCGCGTAAACCTGCACCGTGGACCAATGTGTATCCAGCGTTGTTCTATGGCAACTCGGCTCCGCAGAACATGGACAACCGGTATGCGAATCAGTTCGCCTCTTTCCGGGACCACTGGAACTACGGCGATGTCAGTGAAGACTGCCTGCGCATCAATGTCATGACGCCGGCCATCAACGATGGAAAGAAGCGGCCGGTGCTGTTCTGGATTCATGGCGGCGGGTTCACGGCGGGCAATGCCATTGAGCAGGATGGCTATGGCGGTGAGAACTTTGCGCGCCTCGGCAATGCTGTGTTCTGCTCGATCAACCACAGGTTGGGGCCGCTTGGTTTCTGTAACCTGGCCGGAGTGGGTGGCGAGAAGTTCGCCGCGTCCGGCAACGTCGGCATGATGGACATTGTGGCCTCGCTGGAATGGGTGCGTGACAACATCGCGAACTTCGGCGGGGATCCAGGCAACGTCACCATCATGGGGCAATCCGGAGGAGGCGCGAAAGTGTGCATTCTCACGGCGATGCCGTCGGCAAAGGGCCTGTTCCACAAAGCAGTTGTCCTGAGCGGAGCATCCCGAAGATCCGGTGAGAAGGCCTTCTCGGAGAAACTGGGGGCCGCGGTGGTGAAAGAGGCCGGACTGACCGCCTCGGATCTGGAGAAGCTCCAGGCCATGCCCTGGAAGGAGTTCTACGCGATTGCCACGAAAGCGCAGCAGGCCGTGGCGCGGGAAGCGGGGCCGGGCGGCGGGATGATGCGCGGGTTCAGTCCCGTGGTGGACGGCACGATTCTGCCGCAGCATCCGTATGATCCCGTAGGTGCGCCCACTGCGGCCAATGTGCCGATGATCATTAGTTCGGTGGAGAATGAGCAGTCGCCAAGCTGGACGGATTCTTCGCTCGAAGCCATCACGCTGGCGGATGTGGCGGAGAAGGTGAAGCTGCGGGCGGGCTTTGGCGCAGGCTTCGGCGACAAGGCGAAGGACGTAGTGGAGTCGTATGCCAAGGCGTTTCCGGGCAAGACGCCGGCGGAGATCTGGTCGCTGGTGAGCAGCAACCGGCAATCGGTGGTCGCACTGGCGGATGTGAAGTCAAAACAGCCGGCGCCGGTTTTCGTGGACTGGTTTACCTGGCAGCCGCCGTTGTTCGACGGCCGCGCGCGAGCGTTCCATTGCGTCGATATCTGCTTCTGGTTCTATAACACCGACGTGATGCTGACGCACACGGGCGGGGGTCCGAGGCCGAAAGCCCTGTCAACGAAGATGGCCGGAGCCCTGCTGCAGTTCATGAAGACAGGCGATCCGAATGGCGGCGGGCTGCCAACCTGGCCGAAGTACACATCGGCGAAGGGCGAAACCATGGTCCTGGATGACGCCTGCAAGGTGGAGAATGATCCGGACCGGGAGGCGCGGAAGGCTTTGCCCAGCTAGCACGAGAAACGGGGAACGGATGTCCAATAAGGAGCCGTTCCCCGCGTATTCTGTGTTTGAGCTGTAGGTCCGGCCAGTTGGTGCAGTGGGATCCGATCTGGATTAGTGCTTTACCTCGGCCAGATTCGACTTATCCACCAGCATCGTACCGGTGTCCATAAACACCGGGTAGGGCGCCTTCGGATCGGAGGCGTTCGGTTTCCCCGCGGCCGCCTGCTTCTCCAGGACAATCCCAGCCAGGGTCTTCAAGCCGTAATAGCCCATGGTGTATGGTTTCTGCATGAGGGTAGCGGCGATCTTGCCCTTCTCGATCCAGCCGAGGGTGCTGGCCGCGGTGTCCATGGCGATGATGATCTTGCCTTCCACTTTCTTCCGTTCCAGCACTTCGGCGATCTCGCTGCCGGACAGGGATTCGAGGGAGACGAACGCATCCACGGGGGTGTTCTTGTCGATGAGTTCGGTAGTCATATCAAAGGCAACACGCGCGTCGCCCTTCATGTCGATGACCTGGGCGATCTTGATGCCGGGTGAAGAGGCGAGAGCGGCGCGGTAGCCGTTCAAGCGCTCCTCGATGTTCTTCTGGTTGGCGATGCTATAGAAGACGACATTGCCCTTGCCGTTGAGGAGTTTGGCGAGCAAGCCGCCGCCCATCTGTCCAGCCTGATAGTTATTGGTACCGATGAAGAAGAGCCGCTGGCTTTGCGGAGCATCCGAGTCGATGGTGATGACCGGGACGCCTGCTGCGACAGCGGCATCGATTTCCGGCCGGAGTACAGTGGAATCGCCAGGTGAGATGAGAATACCTGCAGGTTTGTTGCCCATGATGCGCTTGAATTCCGCCAGTTCCGACTTGGCATCGTAGACATCGGGGCCAATGAGTTCAGCCTGGACATTCAATTCGGTGGCGGCTTTCGCCAATCCGGCGCCGGCTTCCTGCCAGTAGGGAATCTTCGGATTAGAGCAGACCAAATAGTATTTTTCGCTGGGCTGGTGGCGGGGGCCACCACCGCAGCCGGTGAGGGCGAGAACTGCGAATGCGACGGTTAAGGTGTGTTTCATGGTGACACTCTCTCCGTTCACTATATTCCTATTGACCCCACCGGTTGCCGCGCCAGGGTAGCCGCCATCGTACTGTGGGGGCGCGGTTGGCAAGCCCGACTCCCCCACCACGGGATTGCTTGAACTAGCCCTTCAATTTATTCGCGACTTCAGCAATCCTGCGCCCCTGGTAGCGGGCCCCATTCAATTCGCGTTCCGAGGGCTGCCTGGAGCCGTCCCCATCAGCAATCGTGGTGGCCCCGTAGGGTGCGCCGCCAACGATTTCGTCCACGCCCATTTGCCCCGCGTAGCCATAGTCCAGGCCCACAATGATCAGGCCAAAGTGGAGCAGGTTGGCAATGATCGAGAACAAGGTGGTCTCCTGCCCCCCATGCTGCGTGGCGGATGACGAGAACGCTCCGCCGACCTTCCCGTTCAATACACCGCTCAGCCACAACTTGCCCGCCTTGTCGAGGAAGCTTGCCATCTGCGAGGCCATGCGGCCAAAGCGGGTGCCCACCCCGATGACGATGGCATCGTAGTTCGCAAGCTCATCGATGGTGGCGATGGGGGCTTTCTGGTCGAGCTTGAAGTGCGCGGCTTTGGCGGCTTCCTCGGGCACCGTTTCCGGAACCCTTCGGATGTCGACTTCAGCGCCCGTACCCCGTGCGCCTTCCGCGACAGCCTCAGCCATCTGCTCGATGTGGCCATAGCTGGAGTAGTACAGAACAAGAACTTTGCTCATGATTGATCCTTCCCTTTTGATTCATGGCCGACGGACGCCTGGTGAAGCGGATCCAGCAAGGCGTACTGCAATCCTGAGGTCTCGTGGTGCTAGCTGAGCACAGGCTCCACCAGTTCTCCGTGCACATCCGTCAACCGGAAATGCCGACCCTGGAACTGATAGGTGAGCTTCTTGTGGTCGATGCCCAGGCAGCGCAGGATGGTCGCCTGCATGTCGTGCACATGCACTGGATCCTTCACGATGTTGTAGCTGAAATCGTCCGTTTCGCCAATCCGCACACCCGGCTTCACGCCGCCGCCCGCCATCCACATGCAGAAGTTTCTCGGGTGATGGTCGCGGCCGTAATTCGACTCGCTCAGGCGGCCCTGGCAGTAAACCGTCCGGCCGAATTCCCCGCCCCATACGACCAGAGTGTCCTCCAGCAGGCCGCGTTGTTTTAGGTCCGCCACCAGCGCCGCCGTGGGCTGATCGGTGCCCCGGCACTGCAGCGCCAGATCGCGCGGCAGGTCGTTGTGCTGGTCCCAGCCGCGGTGGTAGAGCTGGATGAAGCGCACGCCGCGCTCGGCCAGACGGCGCGCGAGGAGGCAGTTTCGGGCGTAGCTGCCGGGTTTCCTCGACTCCGGGCCGTACATCTCGAACGTGCTCTCGGGTTCCTTCGACAGGTCGACCAGTTCCGGCACGGAGGTCTGCATCCGGTACGCCATTTCGTACTGCGTGATGCGGGTCTCGATTTCCGGATCGCCCACCTGCTTGAACTTCATCTCGTTCAACTTGCCGATGGCATCCAGCATCGAGCGCCGGTTCTGCTTCGTGATGCCCTTGGGGTCGGAAAGGTACAGGACGGGATCCGCGGATGCCCTGAATTTCACGCCCTGGTAGTTGGACGGCAGGAATCCGCTGCCCCATAGTCTGGAAAACAGCGGCTGGTCGGTATTCAGGGCATGCGCCTGGCTCACCATCACTACGAACGCCGGCAGATTTTCGTTCTCGCTGCCCAGGCCGTAGCTCACCCATGCGCCGATGCTGGGGCGGCCGGGCTGCTGGCTGCCGCTCTGGAAGAACGTGATGGCCGGATCGTGGTTGATCGCTTCCGTATGCACGGTCTTGATCAATGCCAGATCGTCGACGATCTTTGACGTGTACGGCAGGAGTTCGCTCACCCATGTTCCCGTCTGCCCGTACTGCTGGAACTGGAACATCGACGAAGCCACGGGAAACGTCGCCTGGCCCGAGGTCATGCCCGTGATGCGCTGCCCGTTCCTGACGCTGCCGGGCAGATCGACGCCCTGGAACTTCTTCATCTCCGGCTTATAGTCGAAAAGGTCCATCTGCGAGGGGCCGCCCGACTGGTGCAGCAGGATGACGCGCTTCGCCTTGGGCGGGACATGAGGCAAGCCGGGCAGGCCGGGAATGCCATGCTTCGTTTCAGCTCCAAACAGATGCGACAGCGCGGCCACGCCAATGCCCATGGGCAATCGAGTGAGGAGTTCGCGGCGATTCATATTGTCATCTACTCCTTCGTGATCGTCTCGTCCAGGTTCAAGAGCACCGTGCACAGATTCGTCCAGGCAGCCAGCACAGCCGGTTCGACCTTGCGGTCCACGGCCGATTCACCGATCTTCAGCAGCTCTTCTGCGCCGCTCGCATTCTGTTTATAGCTGGCCATTTCGCCCTTCAAGGACGCGCGCAGCACCTGCAGTTCCGCGCTCGAGGGCGGGCGCGCAGTCACCTGCGCAAATGCCTCGCGCAGCCGCTGGTCGTCGGTCTCTTTCTTCTCCAGCAGATTCTGCGCCAGGTTCCGGGCCGCTTCGATATAAGTGGGGTCGTTGAGAGTGACCAGCGCCTGCAGCGGAGTATTCGTCACCGCACGTCGGGAGGTGCATCTTTCGCGATCGGGCGCGTCGAACGTGTTCAGGGATGCCGGCGGAACCGTCCGTTTCCAGAAGGTGTACATCGACCTCCGGTAGAGTTTGTCCCCGTGGTCCTGTTTATACTCCTGCGCTGAAAAGGCTTCCCCGAAGGCCAGCTCTTCCCAGAGTCCCGGCGGCTGGTAGGGCAGAACACTGGGCCCGCCGATCTTTTCCTTCAACAGCCCGCTCACCGCCAGCGCGTTGTCGCGTACCATCTCAGCCGGCATGCGGAAGCGCGGGCCACGGGCCAACAGGCGGTTCTCCGGGTCCTTTTCGTGCAGGGCCGGACTCACCTTCGAAGTCTGGCGGTAGGCCGCCGAAGTTACGATCAGCCGCTGCATGCCTTTGACGTCCCAGCCAGTCCTGACAAACTCCGTCGCCAACCAGTCCAGCAGTTCCGCGTGCACCGGCGGCTCGCCCTGCGAACCAAAATCTTCTGAGGTCTTCACGATGCCGGTGCCGAAGTACATCTGCCAGTAGCGATTCACGGCCACACGCGCTGTCAGCGGGTGGTTGGGATTCACCAGCCATTGCGCCAGCGCCAGACGGTCAGCTTTCGCGCCGACCGGCAGCGGCGGCAGCATCGACGGTACGCCGGGCGTGACTTTCTCCACCTTGTTCGTGTAGTCGCCGCGCCCCAGCAGGAAGGTCTCGCGGGGCTTGGCCGCCTCTTCCATCACCATCGTGGTGGGGATCTGTTGTTCCAGCAGTTCCTTCTGCTCGCTCAATTTCTTGAACTCAGCGTAGGCCCGGCGCCATTCCGCCGGACCTGCTTTCGTCAGGTAGTATTCGCGAAGCCGCCCATACTGGTCACCAGACCGTTTGCCGGTTGTCGCCAGCAGAACTTCGGCCGGGTACTCGACCGCCAGCCGCAGCGCCTCTTCCTGGTTCACCGCTCGACCGTAGATCCGCAGATCATCCAAACGGCCCCGGAAGAAGCCGCCCGTGGAGGTATTGTTCAGGTCGATGGGGCCGTTGACGTCCACCGGCCCGCTGAGTGTCTGTTTCTCGACCAGCAGTTTCGACGGCTCGCCATCCAGGAACAGTGTGACCTGTTTTCCATCGCTGACCAGGGCCGCGTGATACATGCGCCCCTGTTCAATCCACTCGTCTGACCGCAGCGCGTATTCCTTGGCCGTCCCGTCGAACCACCGCACTTCCAGGTGATGGCCGCGACGCAGTCGGGGCAGCGTTTCCGGTACGCCGAAGCCGACCTCGAAGCCTTTCTGGCCTTCGAGCTGCTGGAACATCTTCGATTCCTTCTGCCGTCCGATGCGGAACCAGAAGGCCAGGGTGAAGGGCTTGCCCGGCTCCAGGACGCCAGCCGGCCAGCGGATCTCGGTGGCGGCATCGACGTCGGCCGCCCGGTTCACCGGGGCGCCGGCGCCGTAGGTAAGATCGCCCTTCAAGACCCGCCCGTTCCGGTAGTGGCCGCTGATGTCGGTCAGATTTCCGTCCAACTCGTACCAGGCCCGCAGACCTTCCGTTGGGGAGGCAGGATTCATGCCCTCGAAGTTCTTCTTCTCCCAGAGCCACTGGCCGAGCATCAGGTCTTCCGGAGGCAGTTCGTCCATGCGTGCCTGCAGCGCCTGCTTCAGCTCCGCCAGTTGCTTCTCCTGGGCATCATCCGGCAGGGCGAGCAGCGGCTCAGCATTGCCCTTCTGCCCGTCCAGCCCTTTCTCGGGCAGCGTATTGAAGAAAGCGCCGAAGCGGTAGAAGTCTTTCTGGCGGATGGGATCGTACTTGTGGTCGTGGCACTTGGCGCAGCCCAGGGTGGTGCCCATCCAGACGTTGGAGGTGGTCTCCACGCGATCGGCCACGTACTCCACCTGGTATTCCTCGGGAATCGCGCCGCCCTCGAAGTTGATCATGTGATTGCGATTGAAGCCCGTGGCCACGCGCTGCTCGCGAGTCGCATTCGTCAACAGATCGCCGGCCAACTGCCAGACTGTGAATTGATCGAAGGGCAGGTTCCGATTGAAAGCGGAGATCACCCAGTCGCGCCAGGGCCACATGTCGCGGTGCGAGTCGATGTGATAGCCGTGCGTATCGGAGTAGCGTGCGAGGTCCAGCCATTGCATCGCCATCCGTTCGCCATAGCGCGGGGACGCCAGCAGCCGGTCCACTACCTTTTCGTAGGCTTGCGGGCCTTTGTCGTTGAGAAAGGCGGTCACCTCGGCCGGGGTCGGCGGCAGGCCCGTCAGGTCGAAAGTCACACGCCGGATCAATGTGGCTTTGGAGGCTTCTGGCGACGGTTGCAGGCCCTCGCTCTCGATGCGGGCGAGCAGGAACGAATCGATCGGATTCCGAACCCAGTTTTTGCGCCGGGTGACCGGCTCAGCGGCTCGCTTGGGCGGCCTGTAGGCCCAATGCGTTTCCCACTTCGCGCCTTCGTCGATCCAGCGCCTGATTACCCCGATCTCATTGTCCGTCAGGGACATGCCCGAGGTGGGCGGCGGCATGCGCAGGCCCTTCTTCTCGTGGCTGATGCGTTTATAGAGCTTACTGTCGACCGAATGGCCGGGGGAAATGACACCTTTGCCAAAGGCACTTTCGCGGTCGTCAAAGCGCAGGCCGGCTTTGCGGGTTTTCTCGTCAGGGCCGTGGCATTGGAAACACTTGTCGGAGAGTATCGGCCGCACTTCGCGGTCGAAGTCGACGTTCTTGGCGCCTGCGGCCAGCAGAACGCCCGGTAAAACAGCAGTAATCCAGATAGCCCGCATCCCAGCCCGGCTCCTCAGTAAGTGATGCTTGTCATGTTATCTCAACACGGGCCGCATCACACCCCTACAAGCCCTGGTGCGCGCCCGGGTGGAACTGGCAAAACCACCCGGGCGCCTGAACTTACCTGTTACACATCGAGTTGCGGCCGCGACGGTTTCGGCCAATCGATGTGGAAGAATTTCCCGCGCGGCTGGTCCACGCGTTCGTACGTGTGGGCCCCGAAGAAGTCCCGCTGGCCCTGCAGCAGATTGGCAGGCAGGCGCGGAGCGCGATAGCTGTCATAGTA
Source organism: Paludibaculum fermentans (assembly GCF_051172195.1). Lineage (GTDB taxonomy): Bacteria > Acidobacteriota > Terriglobia > Bryobacterales > Bryobacteraceae > Paludibaculum > Paludibaculum fermentans_A. The sequence goes on along the minus strand of NZ_JBPJAQ010000001.1, from coordinate 6,453,717 downwards.
GGCCAAGGCGGAGAAGAACGTCGGGGCGGGTACGCCGTAAGTGGCCGCTGCAGACACCACCTTGCGCCAGTTCTCCTGGCAGCGATCGATTTCGCTCTTGAAGTAGGGATCCAGCAGCAGGTTCGCCAGCTTTTCGTCCCGGTCGTAGGCTTCCTTGATCTTCTGCAGGAAGCGAGCCCGAATGATGCATCCGCCGCGCCAGATCATCGAGATTTCACCGAAGTGGAGCGTCCAGCTGTACTCCTTCTGCGCCTCGCGCATCAGCTGAAAGCCTTGCGCGTAAGAACAGATCTTCGAGCAGTACAGGGCATCGTGAATGGCCTGGACCATGGCAGCCTTGTCGCCACTGAAAGTGGAGGCCGGCCCGGTGAGAATCTTCGACGCCGCCACGCGCTCTTCCTTCACCGCCGAGATGCAGCGCGCAAACACGGCTTCAGCCACCGTGGGCGCGGGCACGCCCATATCCAGGGCGCTGACCGAGGTCCACTTGCCCGTACCCTTCTGTCCGGCTGTGTCCAGGATCACGTCGACGATCGGCTTGCCCGTCACGGGATCGGCCTGGCCCAGGATGTCCGCCGTAATCTCGATGAGGAAGCTGTCGAGTACGCCTTTGTTCCACTCAGCGAAGACTTTGGCGCATTCGGGCGCCGTAAAGCCCAGCACGCCTGACATCAGGGCGTAGGCCTCACAGATCATCTGCATGTCGCCATACTCGATGCCGTTGTGGACCATCTTGACGTAGTGCCCCGCCCCGTCCGGCCCGATGTAGGTGGTGCACGGCACCCCGCCGGTGATGGGTTTGCCCGGCGCGGCGCCTTCCAGCGGCTTGCCGGAAGCCTCGTCCACCTTGGCGGCCACTGCTTCCCAGATGGGCCGGATGAATTCATAGGCCGCGGGATCGCCGCCCGGCATCAGGGAGGGACCAAAGCGCGCACCCTCTTCCCCGCCCGAGACGCCGGAACCGATGAAACGCAGGCCCTTGGCCTTGAGTTCGTGCTCGCGCCGGATGGTGTCGTTCCAGTTTGCGTTGCCGCCGTCGATGATGATGTCGCCGCTTTCCAGCAACGGGATCAGGCCGTTGATCACGGCATCCGTGCCGGCGCCGGCCTTCACGAGAATCATCACGCGCCGCGGCTTCTTCAGTGACGCTACAAACTCCTCGAGCGTCGCAAAGCCTTTCAGCCCGCCGGGCGTATTCGGGTTCTCCGCCACGAACTTCTCCATCGTGGCCGTTGTCCGGTTGTAGACAGAGATGGGGAATCCGTGGTCGGCCACATTCAGGGCGAAATTCTGGCCCATGACGGCGAGGCCAATGAGGCCAATATCAGAAATAGGTTCAGCCATAGCGCTCCTCTGCTGGATCTGTCCTTATGGTAGCCGCAACTACCGCAAGACAGCACTAGGAGGTATAGATTCGCTATCCGGGTGGACGGCTGCAGCAATCAGAGGCTGCCGGTGAACCGGGCTTTGACGCGGTTGGTCTCGACGGTCCGCAGTAGAGTGACGCCGTGTTTCAGGTTCGACCGCGACAGCGAAGCGCGGAACAGGCCTTCCGACGCGTGGTGGGGCTCCTGCAGCAGGTAGTGCAGCAGTTCGTGCGCCAGAACGCGCGCCATGGCCTTCGGCACGGCCGGCAGGTAACCGACATAGTTGGCGAGCTTGTCGCACTCCACTGTCATCAGCGGCTGCAGCACGCCGTCCAGGCTCTCTGTCGTGGCCAGCGCGCCGCCGGTCCATCGCGCCTGCCCGGCGCAACTGCCTTTCACATCGACATACACGACCCCGTCCACCGCGCCCAGGTACATCTCCCTGCTTTCGAGCACCACCTGATACCGCACCGGAGTGGCTGCATAGATGGCGTTCAGTTCCGCCTGGACGGCCGCTGGAAACTGCGGGCCGGCCGCAAAAGCGAAGTGGAGCAGGATCGCTACTGTATGGGTCATGGCGCTGGCCTCTATCTCCACGGACGAGAGGTAGCGGGATCGGGCCTAGCGCCGAAATGTGAAGAAGTGTGAGACTGCCCTAACTGGCCGCCAGCGGCTGTGCAAGCAGGGTGCGCCAGTCGGAAGGATCCGGCGTCTTACCGGGGTCAGTTACATAGGATTCCCAGCGAGGGCCGGCCGGCAGCCGCCCGTTCGACTCCAGCCATTCATCGAGCGCCATATGCGTTGCCGGAAGGCGCTCATAGACGCCTTCGTGGACCAGGGTCGCGCACGGACCGCCGGGCAGTTCCACGGCTTGTACCGGATCCTGTCCCTCGACCAGTTCCAGGATCGGCATACCGACCTCGATTTCCATCAGGCCCTGTTCGTCGAAATTCAGATACCTGGTGAAGGGCGCGCCGGAGATGGTGGCGCCGCGTTCCACCGCGCATTGCCAGACGGCCGGCAGGCAGCGATGCAGGACGGCCGCAATCTGGTCAGGAGCGGTGGTGGCGCGAATAACCAGGGCAGGTTGCGGGGCCAGTGTGAGGACGATCGGTTCCGGCATGGATACGCCTCCAGTTTACCCGCTGCGCGTCACGCCATGGACCAGCGGCGCAGCCGTTCAAAGCCGCTGCGCAGCAACCGCCAGATGCGGCGTGCGAGCCAGGCGAAGAGCACCAGGAAGCCGAGGACGAGAACCAGCGCAATCATCGGGTGCGCGGCGGTGAGCCACACCATGAACGGCGCGGCCGCATCGCCAATGAGGCTCAGCGCGACGTTCGAAAAAGGCTCGGGGCTATGGTTCACGGCCAGCCGCGTGGCCGCCTTGGTGGCGTGGCTCGACAACGCCACCCCGCCGCAAAGGATGACAAGCACCAGGCGCACGACTGGATCAAGATCCGCAAAGGCAGTGGCTGCCAGCACCACCGCCCCAACAGGCCGGATGATGGTGTGGACGGAATCCCATACGCTATCCACCCACGGAATCTTGTCGCCTACGAATTCGGCCGCAAAGGCGACACCGGCGGCGATCAGCACGGCCGGATGGGCCAGCACGTCCAGCCCGTGGAGGTCGGCCGGCAGTTTCAGGACGCCGAACCGGATGGCGAGTCCAAGGCCCAGAACGGTGGAATACAACCGCAATCCGGCGGCGAAACCCAACCCTAACGTGGTGGCCAGCAGATGTACCGGGTCCATAGCTTAGTCAATCCAGATGTCAGAACATGATACGCCGAATCGCCTGAATTCGTTCCGTGCGCCCTGGCGATGCCCATGCACTGCCTCGCACGCGATATCTTGGAACGGGAGGACCTTGCGGTCTGCCCACTATCGCCATGTCACTCGACTACACCTACGAAGACGTCGCGAAGATGATCGACCACTCCCTTCTGAACCCGACCCTTAAGTGGGACGATCTGGAGCACGGCATCAGTCTCGCCCTCGCCTACGACACCGCCAGCGTCTGCATTCTGCCTTATGCGCTGCGCCACTGTGCTGAACGGTTGCGCGGCAGCCGCGTGAAAGCCAGCACCACCATTGGGTTTCCCCACGGCTGTCACTCCACTGCAATCAAGCTTGCGGAGACCCGCCAGGCCCTCGCCGACGGAGGGGAAGAGCTGGACATGGTGGTGAATATCAGCGCCGTGCTGAGCGGCGACTGGGCCTATGCCGCCAACGACATCCAGGCCGTCGTCGAGACCACGCATGCCGCCGGACAGAAGGTGAAGGTCATCTTCGAGAATGCTTACCTGAATGATGAACAGAAGATCCGCTTGTGCGAAATCTGTGCTGAACTGCAGGCTGATTGGGTGAAGACCTCGACCGGGTATGCTCCGTCCGGGGCAACGGACGATGACCTTCGCCTGATGCGCCGTCATTCGCCGGCTGGAGTCCAGGTCAAGGCGGCCGGGGGCATTCGCGATCTGGACGCCCTGCTGCGCGTGCGCGCGCTGGGTGTCACCCGCTGCGGCGCAACCCGCACGGCTTCCATGCTGGAGGACGCCCGTCAACGCCTCGGGTTGCCCGCCATCGATTTTCGAGGCGCCGCGGCGCCCTCAGGTTATTAAGGAGATTACTGAATGCTCAAATTGGGATTCGTCAGCGCGATTCTCGCGGACCAGACGCTCACCGAGGTGCTGGAATTCGCCGCTGAGAGCGGATTCGATTGTGTGGAGCTGATGTGCTGGCCCAAGGGGAAAGCGGAGCGCCGCTACGCCGGGGTGACCCACATCGACGTCGTCGACATGAAGAAGGCCGACGCCGCCCGTATTAAGGAAGAGTGCGCCGAGGCAGGGGTCTCCATCAGCGGACTGGGCTACTACCCCAACCCGCTCACTGCGAATCTGGCCGAAGCCAAGGTGTATACAGACCACCTCAAGAAGGTGATCAAGGCGGCCGCGCTGCTGGGGGTGCCGGTGGTCAATACCTTCATTGGCCGCGACCACGTGAAGAGTGTCGATGAGAACTGGCCCCGTTTCCTGAAGACCTGGAAGCCGCTGATTGCCCTGGCCGAGGCCAACGGCGTGAAGATTGCGATTGAGAACTGCCCCATGTCGTTCACGCGTGACGAATGGCCCGGGGGCAAGAACCTCGCCACCTCTCCGGCGATCTGGCGCCGCATGTTCAACGACATCCCATCGGACAATTTTGGCCTAAATTTCGACCCGTCCCATTTCGTATGGCAGGGTATGGATTATGTCGGAGTGCTGCGCGAATTTAAGGCGAAGCTGTTCCATTTTCATGCCAAGGACGCCCGGCTCGACCAGGACCGCCTGAACGAAGTGGGTCTGCTGGCGTATCCGAACCAGTACCATACGCCGAAACTGCCGGGGCTGGGCGACGTGAACTGGAGCAAGTTATTCTCTGTGTTAACAGAGGTTTACGACGGTCCGGTATGTATTGAAGTGGAAGACCGGGCCTACGAGGGTAACCTCGAGCTGCGGCAGGCCGCCCTGTTGCAGAGTGGTGGTTACCTCGCGCAATTCCTTCCATAGTCCTCGTGGCCGGGCAACTTCCGTCCCGGCCGCCGCATCTGAAATAAGTAACAGCGGCGGCGGCCGGAACTCTACGAATTCGTCTGGCAACGCGGAATCGCGTTGTAGTAACCTTATGTTTGGATAGGTACGATTCAGAGTTGGAGGTCTCTTTCTTATGTTGCGCAAGCTCCGCAAAGCGGCCCTGACGGCGGCCACATGCCTCGTCATGGCAGGTTTGGCCTTTGGCCAGATGGGCACATTTACTGGCAAAGTTATCGGTGAGGACGGCAAAGGCATTCAAGGCGCCGTCATCAAGATCGAACGCAAGGACATCAAGGGGAATTGGAACACCAAGACCAACAAGAAGGGCGAATGGACCTATAGTGGCATGCCAGTGCCCGGTCAGTTCGTGATCAATTGCGAAATCAATGGTCAGGTGGTGGATGCGGTGAACGGAATCCGCAGCCAGATGGGCGAACCCCAGGAAGTCATCTTCGATCTCCGCAAGATGGCCGCCCAGCGCCAGGCTGCTCAGAAGGCTGCCGAAACCGGTCAGATCAGCCAGGAACTGGCGAAGGAAATGACCCCCGAGCAGAAGGCCGCCTATGAGAAGCAGTTGAAAGAGCGCTCCGCTCAGATGCAGAAGAACAAAGCACTGAACGACGCTTACAATGCCGGCATGACTGCCAAGGAAGCGAAGGATTACCCCACCGCCATCGAATCGTTCAAGAAGGCTGGTGAACTGGATCCGAAGCAATCCGCGGTCTGGATTCAATTGGCGGCGACCCATGACCTGCTGGCGAAGACCCAGTCGGGCGCCGACAAGGAAGCCTCGCTGAACAGTGCCGCCGAGAACTACCTCAAGGCCCTGGAACTGCAACCCGCCGACGCGGGCCTGCACAACAACTACGGCTTGGTGCTCGCGGCCCAGAAGAAGATTCCGGAAGCCAAGGCTGAACTGGAAAAGGCTGTCTCCCTCGAACCCGCGGGCGGCGGCAAGTACATGTTCAACCTGGGCGCGGTGCTGATCAACACCGGCCAGACCGATCCTGCCGTCGAAGCTTTCCGCAAAGCCACCGAGCTGGATCCGAAGTATGCTCCGGCCTGGTTCCAGTTTTGCAGCGCGTTGAGCGGCAAGATGACCCTGCAGGGTGACAAGCCCGTTGCGCCGGCCGGCATGAAGGAAGCCTGCGAGAAATATCTCGAGCTCGACCCGACCGGGCCGAACGTCGAGGCCGCCAAAGGCCTGCTTCAACTGGTGGGTGGAACGATCGAAACCAACTTCGTGAATCCGGACGCCAAGAAGGGCGGCAAGAAGGCTCCGAAGAAGTAGTCCTGTCCTGGTTTAGACTGTCAACCGCGCTCCGGACATGCGCCGGAGCGCGGTTTTCCATTGAACCTGCCTATCCAAACCGCCTATCCGACTGAACACAAAAAGGCCGGGCCCATTACGGAGCCCGGCCATTTTTACGTCTGTTGCTGCGTTCCCTAGACCCCGCCTTTGATCGAACGGCGCTTGCCTTTCGGATCAAAGGTGACCATCAGGCCCTCCTGGTATCTCCAGGTCTCGCCGTCGGGCTGCACGTCAACCTGGTCCGGGGGACCGTGCTGGATGTAGTACTTGCCACGGTCCGTATCCGACCCGCGCCGGCCTGCTTCCTTGAACTTCTGGTTCGCGAATTCGATACGGCGCTCCCGTTCGGCGGCTGCGGCTTCGGCCTGGCGTTTGGCCTGGTCCATTTCGACCATGGACATGGCCCGCTCGTGTTTAGCGGCCTGGGCGGCCATCTCGGCCTCGTGCTTGGTCTTGGCCATCTCATGCAGAAGTTGTTGGTTCAGGCGGGCCGCTTCCTCGGCTTCGTGTTTGTTCTGCAGACGCATTTCAGAGGCGGCTTCGTGTTCCAGCTTGTCCCGCTGCATCTGGAGTTTTGCCTGTTCCGACTCCATCGATGCGCTGGCGGCGGACTGTCGGCTCAACTGGGCCTGCAGCCGTGCGCGCTGCTCTTCGAGCCTGGCGATGTTGGCCTGGACCTGGGCCAGTTGTTCCTGCAACTCCGCCTGATCCTGGGCGTCTTCGCCAGCGACGACTCCGCCCGGAATCCCGCCCTCGATTCCGCCCGGGATTCCGCCCACTACCCCGGCGATCACGGCCGGAGGCGGCGGAGGAGGGGGCGGAGGAGGTGGAGGAGGGGCTGGGGCCGCGCCGGGTTCCGGTGCCTCGGGAACGGGCGGCGGGGGAGGCGGAGGCGGAGGTTGCTTCCGGTTCTTCGCCGCTGCCGGCGGCGGCGGAGCAGGTGGAGCCGGCGGGGCCGGTGGCGCGAGTTGAGCCCAGACCAGCCCGCCGCATAAGACGAGCGCGACAGCCGGCCAGGCCGGGGATATTCCGTTCTTTCGTTCTTCCATGCCAAGTAGTCTCCCGATTCGATCTTTCAGTCCGGTGCCAGTGGCGGCCATGGCAAACTCAATTCGCGATTCCTCCAACCGCAGCAAAGCGGTGGAATACAGCAGGCGGTCGCCGCACGCCTCGACGGCCGCCTCGTCACAACACATCTCGCGTTCCAGCCGCGCCCGGCCCGATACCCACCACACGGCTGGATGGTAGAAGAGCAGGCTCTCCACCACGGTCTGCAGCAGGTTGACCAGATAGTCGCGGCGCCGGACATGCGCTAACTCGTGCGCTATCAGCGCTTCCAGATGTTCCGGAGCCATGTGGGCCAGGGCGCAGACGGGCAGCAGAAGCACGGGCTTCCACCAGCCGAAAACCTGGGGGACCAGGACGGTGGAGGAGGCGAAGGCGCGGACCATGCCGGGTATGGCCATGCGAACACGGAGGCGCTCCACCTGGGCCAGCCAGTGGGGGTCCAGCGGCAACTGGCGCGCCTTGGTTTGGCGCAGCGCCCACCACCATCCGCCGGCCGCGCGCAACAGCAGCAGGCAAGCTCCCATACACCAGGCAGCCGTCAAATTGGGCAGCCATGCGTCCAGGAAACCGGCCAACTGTTCCCACATGCTGGGTGGCGGCAACGGGGCGTCGATGCTGATCTTTGCTGTCCCCTCCAGGACCAGTGGGGTAACGGCCGGGCCGGAGAGGCGGACCGCGAAGGTGAGGGCCGGAGCCGCGATCATCGCCACAAGAGCCGCACAGCACAGGAGATAGCGGGTCTCGGGACGGCGCAGCCTGGTGAGAATGACGGCCGCCGCCAGGCCGATGGCGGTGCCTTGCCAGAGGAAGTGAATGAGAGCCCAACCGAGGGCGTCCCGGTAGATCATACGGCCCCTCCGCGATAGGAATCCAACATCCTGCGAATCTCGTCCAGTTCTTCCTGAGACGCGGGCCGGGTGGAAAGGGCGCGCATGACGAGCTCCGCGGCACTGCCGCCGAAAGCACGGTCGACAAGGTCGCCCACAAGCTGGCCCTGGGTGGTCTCGCGTGGCAGCGCGGCGCGGTAGACATGGGCGCGGGCAGATTCCTCCCGCGCCACAAGTCCTTTTTCCGACATGATTTGGAGGAGTTTCAGGACGGTGGTATAGCCGGTGGGCTTGCGGGCCTCCAGCACTTCATGAACCTGCCTGACGGTACTCGGGCCCTGCTCCCAGAGCACTCCGAGGATCTCTAATTCCGCTGACGTTGGTCTCACATCCCGACGTTATACGAAGTCCTTCGTACTGTCAACGAAGAACTTCGTACATTACGCAAGATGTTGCACGGCGGCGGCGTCGCTGAACCATTCAGCGTCGCGCAGAAGCTGAGAGGGGACGCCCAGCGGATTGGCGGGACCTTGCAAGGCAGACTGGACGGCTGTGGCTTTGTCGGCCCCACTGGAAAGGACGTAGAGGGTCTGGGCCGCCAGAATCGGCTTGGGCAGAAGCGTGACGCGCCACTGGTTCTTCTTGGCAACCCACAGGGCGGCGACGAGTCCGGTGCGGTCAGCCAGCATTGGTTCGCCTGGAAAGAGGGATGCGGTGTGGCCATCGTCGCCCACGCCGCATTGGACTACATCGAAAAGCGGCTCGGCGCCCAATATGGCTTCGATTTCGCTGCGATAGAGCGCTGCCGCCGAATTGGCTTCGATTTCGCCGTGAATCCGATGCACCTGACTCTCAGGCAGTTGGCCCGGAATGATCAGGTTCTCGCGGGTCATGCGGTAGTTGCTCTGTTCGTCATCGGGCGGAACGATGCGCTCATCCACCCAGAAGAGGTGGATTCTCGACCAATCGAGGGCCAGCGAGCACATCTCCCGGAACATGAGCTTGGGAGTGCTGCCGCCTGAAACAGCAAGCGTAGCAATGCCGCGGGCAGCGATGGCTTCGTTCAGGCGATCAGCGATAGCCCGGGCGCAGCCTTCCGCCGCGCCCTGGGCATCACTGAAGACGTGGATGCGGTCGGTCATCCGCGCACGACCTCCGGCAGGGTCGCCAGCGCGTCCTGAAACAGGGGATCGCGTCCGAAGACGTTCAATTCCTCGTGAAGCAGCATGGAGTCCGTATGCAGCGGGAAGACCGCGGTGGAACCCATGCGGCCGGCTTCAATGCTGAGCGAGGTCCGTCCCGTGCGGCGCAGGGAAACCACCTGGCTGCCGCCCTGCAGGCGGACGGCCCGGATGCGCCCCATACCGGCGGGGGGACATTCCTCGTCTTCGCAGCGCAACGGGACGTCGGAGCCAGATACGCGCTTCAGCCAGGCGGCCAGGTAACCGGCGGCCGTGGAGATGCCTTTGCCAGCGTAAGTGACCTCGCACCATTCCATGGGTTCCCCGCGCCGCAGCACCTGCGCGATGGTCTCGCGCCAGCGCGTGATGCGGGCCCAGGTGAGGTCAGCGAGGGTCCAGGTGCCGCCGGAGAGCTTTTTGAGGCACTCGAGAGCCTTGACGGCGTCACGCTGGGAGGAACTATCCACCATGACTTTGCCGGCGAGGCGCAGGACGGGGCGTAATTCTTCGAGCGATGCCAGCGAGAGATCCCGGCACCAGAGAGCGACGGGCAAGTCAGCCACCATGAGGCCGAAGATTATGGGCGGGACGGCGGACAGATTGTCGCGGGTTGCCGAAATGTCGATCTGCTCGCAGCAGATCTGCTGGCGGCGGCCGAAGGGCATCCAGCACTGGAGCGTGGTACGGGCCTCCACCGGCGCGTTCCCTTCCCCGACACGGATCACGATGGTCCGGTTGGGATGCTCGTGCATGATCTCGGCCAGCGTTTCGCCCAGAACCTGCGGATCCTCTTCCGCCCGGACGACGACCAGCAAGGTCATGGCACAGGCCCGGAGTACGCCCGAGCCTTCTGACTTGCCGATGGATCGCCAGCTATTGTCCAGCTCCTTGAGGAGCTGGCCCGCGTCGATAACTGATGGATCGGCCATTACGGAACCCTCCAGACATGGCCGCGGGCGGCCAGCATGTCGTCTGCCGCAGCCGGGCCCCAGGTCCCCGCGGCGTAGTTTGGAAACTCGAACTTCGTCTCGTTCCAGACGTTGAGAATGGGCTGGACGACGTTCCAACTGGCTTCGACCATGTCGAGGCGGGTATACAGGGTGGCGTCGCCTTCGAGGGCGTCCAGCAGCAGTGTTTCGTAGGCCGTGGGCGTGCGGGTGCCAAAGCTGGTGCCGTAGTTGAAGTCCATCGTGACGGGACGCAGCTTCATGCCCGCGCCCGGCAGTTTCGAAAAGAAGCGCAGGGAGATGCCCTCTTCCGGCTGGATGCGGACCACCAGCAGGTTGGGCCACTGCTGGCCGGTCTCGCCTTCGAAAATCGACAGGGGCGCCTGGTTGAACTGGATGGCGATGTCGGTAACGCGCTTGGGCAGGCGCTTGCCGGTGCGGATGTAGAACGGAACCCCGGCCCAGCGCCAGTTCTCCACCGTCGCGGTGATGGCCGCGAAGGTATCGGTCTGCGCTTCGGGATCGACGCCGTGCTCCTGGCGGAAGCCGGGCACATCGGCGCCGCCGATTTTCGAGGGACCGTACTGGCCCTTCACGGCATGGGTAGCCACTTCTTCGGGCTTGAGGGTCCGGATGGACCGCAGGAGTTTGGCGCGCTCGTCACGGACGGCGTTGGGTTCGTAGCTGGCGGGCGGCTCCATCGAGATGGTGGCCATCACCTGGAGCAGGTGATTCTGGATCATGTCGCGGAGCGCGCCGGCTTCCTGGTAGTAAGCTCCGCGGCCTTCGACGCCAATGGATTCGGCCGCGGTGATCTGCACGTGGTTCACGTAGCGGCGGTTCCAGAGGGGTTCGAAGATGCCATTGCCGAAGCGGAACGCCAGGATGTTCTGGACGGTTTCCTTGCCCAGGTAGTGGTCGATGCGATAGATCGCATTCTCCGGAAAGACAGCCTGGAGGTTGGTGTTGAGTTCAGCCGCGCTGGCGGTGTCGTGGCCAAACGGTTTTTCAACGATGAGCCGGCGCCAGGCGCCAGGGGTGGAAGGGTTTTGCAGGCCGGCCGCACCCAGGCCGGCGGCGGCGGCGGAATAGTAGCTGGGCTGCGTCGACAGGTAGAAGAGCACGTTGCCGCCGGTCTGGCGGCTGACTTCGATCTCCTTGAGCCTGGCGTCCAGGGCGGTGTACATGGCGGCGTCTGCGAGGTCGCCGCTGACATAGAAAAGGCCCTTCGCGAAGTTGGTCCAAAGATCTGCGTCGAAAGGGCTGTCTTCCAGGAAGTGTTCCACGCTTTCGCGCATTTTTTCGCGGAACTGATCGTCGGTCATCTCGGTCCTGGAGATGCCGATGATTGCGAATCCAGCGGGCAGACGACGTTCGTAAGCCAGCCTGTAGAGGGCGGGCAACAGCTTTCGTTTGGTGAGGTCGCCGTTCGCGCCGAAGATGACAATAGCCGAAGGAGAAACCGGCTTTTCGTAGCGAAGCGGGTCCTCGAGAGGATAGGTCCCAGCCATGCGCCTACATTAGCATGAGCAGGGGGGGCGCTTGCCCGCAGCCCCCATTGCAGCTAAAATCAAATTTCCTGCCGTCTGTTTTGAATTCCCATGCCCAAGTCCACCAAGATACTCGCGGTCGTTGACGACCTCTTCTTCGTCGTGAAGATCAACGACGCCGCCAAACGCGCCGGCCTGACCTGTGAATTTCTCAAGTCAGAGAAAGACGTTCTCGAAAAGAGCGTCGCCGAGCAGCCGCTGCTCGTCATCCTGGACCTCAATGCGCACTCGGTGAACGCAGTCTCCGTGATTACCAACTTCAAGGCGATTGAGGATCTGAAGCGCGTGTCGCTGATTGGGTTTGTTTCGCACGTACAGGGGGAGTTGAAGCAACAGGCACAGGATGCAGGCGCCAACATGGTGCTGGCGCGTTCTGCCTTCTCGACCAATCTCCCACAGATCCTGAAGCGTCACACGGGCTCAATGTAAGCGCGGGCGCGCGTTACGCGCCCTGACTGAACTCCGCCACCTGCCGCAGCTTCGTAAGCGCCGCGCCGGAATCAATAGCCGCGACGGCGATTTCCATGCCCTCCTGGAAGGACTGAGCCTTGCCGGCTGCCCTCAGCGCCACACTGGCATTCACCAGGACAATATCGCGATAGGCGCCTGGCGTACCGCTCAGCACAGCCACGGCGATGTCGCGATTGGTGGCGATGTCTCCACCCTTCAACTGTTCGATGGTCGCCCGTGGCACACCGAACTCCTCGGGCGTGATTTCACGGTGATCGATGGCGCCCTTGGTGATGGCCAGCATGTGGGTGGGGGCGGTGGTGGTGACCTCGTCCAGGCCATCAAAGCCATGCACGACATAGCCGCGTTCGAGACCCAATGCGGCGAGCGTGACCGCCATCAGTTCGGCCGCCTGCAGGGAAGGCGCGCCAGCAAGCTGGGCGGTCGCTCCAGCCGGATTGGTGAGCGGGCCCAGCAGATTCATGGCGGTCTTGGTCTTGAGTTCCGCGCGGGCCGGCATGACGTTCCTCATGGCCGGGTGCAGCACCGGGGCGAAGAGGAAGCCGAAGCCGATTTCGCGGATGGAGCGGGCGATGGCGGCCGGATCTGTCAGCATCTTCACGCCCAGCGCCTCGAGAAGATCGGCGCTGCCGCAGAGGGATGACATCGAGCGATTGCCGTGTTTGGCGACGGGCACTCCACAGGCGGCCACGACGATGGCGACGATAGTGGAGACATTGCAGGTGCCGCGATTATCGCCCCCGGTGCCGCAGGTGTCGAGTACGATGCGGTCTGTAATTCCGTGGTCGATCCGCACCGCGCTGTCGCGCATGGCCTGCGCCAAGCCGAGGATCTCATCGGCGGTTTCGCCCTTTACTCGCAGGGCGGCCAGGAAGGCACAAATCTGGGGGGTGGAGGCTTCTCCGGCCAGGATGGCGGACATGGCTGCGCGGGCATCCGCCGCGGGCAGACTTTCCCTGTTCAGGAGGCGGTGCAGGAGGGGCAAAAACGGCATGCTATATTGGATTTCGGGGCTTCTTTCGAGCCTACCACAAGCGGATTCCTATGAAAATACACGAGTACCAAGCCAAGGCGATCTTGGCCAAGTATGGGGTTCCAGTACCGCGCGGACGCATGGCACTCAGCGTGGATGAGGCCAAAGCGATAGCGGTGGAACTCGGCGGCCGGGTGGTCGTCAAAGCACAGATCCACGCGGGCGGACGCGGTAAGGGCGGCGGCGTTAAGCTGGCCGACAACGCGGAGGCCGCGGCTGAAGTGGCCGCCAAGATCCTGGGGATGACGCTGATCACGCACCAGACGGGGCCGGAAGGCCGGCTGGTGAAGTGCCTGCTGGTGGAAGAGACGCTGCCGATCGAGAAGGAACTGTACGTCGGCATCGTCCTGGACCGGGCGCAAGGCAAGCTCGTCATGATGGCCTCTGCCGCTGGCGGCATGGACATCGAGGAAGTTGCCGCGAAGACGCCGGAACTGATCCTGAAGGAAGCCTTTGATCCGGGCGCTGGCCTGATGGGCTGGCAGGCGCGCAAGCTGGCCTTCGGTATCGGCATCCCCGCCGCCAGTGTGGGCGCCGCGGTGAAGACGATGCAGGCCCTGGTCAAGGCGTACGTCGAAACCGATTCGTCCCTGGCTGAAATCAACCCGTTGGTGCTCACTTCCGACGGCCGTGTGGTTGCCCTGGACGCGAAGGTCACCTTCGACGACAACGCCATGTTCCGGCATAAGGATCTGGTTGAACTGCGCGATTTGAACGAAGAGGATCCGCTGGAAGTGGAGGCCTCGAAGTTCGGCCTCAACTACATCAAGCTCGACGGCAGCGTGGGTTGCATGGTGAACGGCGCGGGCCTCGCCATGGCCACGATGGACATCATCAAGTACGCGGGCGGCAGTCCGGCCAACTTCCTGGACGTTGGCGGCGGAGCCAACAAGGAACAGATCAAGAACGCGTTCCGCATCCTGATGGATGACAAAAGCGTGAAGGCCGTGCTGATCAACATCTTCGGCGGCATCCTGCGCTGCGACACGCTGGCCGCGGGTGTGGTGGATGCCTCACGCGAGCTGGGCATGAACCTGCCGCTGGTGATTCGCATGGAAGGCACCAACGTGCAGGAAGGGCGCCTGATCCTGAAGGAGTCCGGCCTGAACTTCACGGTGGCCGACGGCATGAAGGACGCGGCCGAGAAGGTCGTCGCGCTCGCGCAGTAGAAAGGGATCCCAACCATGAGCGTACTGGTCAACAAGAACACGCGCGTGCTCGTGCAGGGCTTCACGGGCAAGGAAGGCACCTTCCACGCCCTGCAGGCGATCGCCTACGGCACCAACATTGTGGGTGGCGTCACGCCCGGCAAGGGCGGCACGACTCACCTGGAGCGGCCCGTCTTCGATACCGTCACGGAAGCAGTGAATGCCACAGGCGCCAACGCCACTGTGATCTTCGTGCCTCCGCCCTTCGCGGCGGAAGCCATTATGGAAGCCGCGGACGCGGGCCTGCCCCTGGTGGTGTGCATCACGGAAGGCATTCCGGCGATGGACATGGTGAAGGCCTGGCAGTATCTGAAAACCAAGCCGGGCACCCGGCTGATTGGTCCCAACTGCCCCGGCATCATTACGCCTGGTGAATGCAAGATCGGCATCATGCCCGGCCACATTCACAAGGCCGGTCCGGTAGGCGTCGTATCGCGCTCGGGCACCCTGACCTATGAAGCCGTGGGCCAATTGTCGGCACTCGGCATCGGCCAGAGCACCTGCATCGGCATCGGCGGCGATCCCATTATCGGCACGACGCATATCGATGCGCTGCGGTTGTTCAATGAGGATCCGGCCACCGAAGCGATTATCATGATCGGCGAAATCGGCGGCAACGCCGAGGAACTCGCCGCCGCGTATGTGAAAGAGTTCGTGAAGAAGCCGGTCATCGGTTTCATCGCGGGCCAGACCGCGCCGCCCGGCCGCCGCATGGGCCACGCCGGCGCAATCATCTCCGGTGGCTCCGGCAAGGCATCCGACAAGATGGCCGCCATGGAAGACGCCGGTATTATCGTATGCCCGACGCCCGCCGATCTCGGCGATCGCGCCAAGGCAGCACTCAAGCTTTAAGGAACTATGGAACGCACATTCGCCATTATCAAGCCGGACGCCGTTGCGGACGGAAACGCGGGCAACATTCTCGCCCTGATCGAAAAGAACGGATTTAAAGTGCTCGCGCTGCGCAAGCAGCACCTGACGCGGCCCATCGCCGAAGGCTTCTACGCCGTCCACAAGGGCAAGGGCTTCTTCGAGGAACTGATCTCTTTCATGACCGAGGGTCCAGTGATCCTGCTGGCTCTGGAGCGTGAGGACGCAGTCGCCAAGTGGCGCGAAGTGATGGGTGCTACGAATCCGGAGAAGGCGGAAGCCGGCACGGTTCGCAAGCTCTACGGCGCGAACATCGGCCGCAATGCGAGCCACGGCTCGGACAGCCAGGAGAACGCGGCCATTGAGCTGGCGTGGTTCTTCCGCGGCTACGAACTGAACTAGTTAGATCGTTTTCAGTTGGAAGTGGGGATGCCTTAGCGGGGCATCCCCATTTTTGTGTCTAGACGTTGGCGGCCGTGGGATGGACCCAGGGCTTGCGGTAGGCCCGCGTCAGCAGCTTATTGGCCTCTTCGTCACCCACTACCCTGCCCTTCACCGGATCCCACTTCAGCGAGCGGCCCAGCTTCATCGACAGGTTCGCCAGGATGCAACTGGCCGTGGAGATGTGGCCCTGTTCGATGTCGGCGACCGGCTTGCCGCGGGAAGCGATGTTTTCGAGCAGGTTCTTCATGTGGCCGCGGATGGCGGGCGCGCAGTGGCGTTCAAGATCCTTCTCGGTGCGGTCTTCGGGATACTGCTCGAACTCGTAGGTGACGTCCTTGTGGATGGGCGTGCCTTGGACGGGCGTAAAATCGTAGCTCATCACGCTGGCTTTGAGAGTGCCCTTGTCGCCGTAGAGGGTGGCAGCCCAGGTGTATTTCGGGTCCGGCGGCTGGCCCCACGTGCGATGGGTCCAGACGATCTTCACATCCGGGTAGTCGAATGTGGCGGTTTGCGTGTCTGAGATGTTCGACTTGCTGGCTTTGTCCATGAGAATGCCGCCTTCGGACGACACGCTGGTGGGCCAGCCGAGATCCATCATCCAACGCACCATGTCGAACATGTGGATGGCCATGTCGCCCACGATGCCGTTGCCGTATTCCATGAAAGCGCGCCAGGAACGCGGGTGGATGAGGCGATTATAAGGGCGCATCGGCGCAGGTCCGGTCCACATCTCGTAGTCGAGATTCTCGGGCGGAGCAATGTCGGGGGCGTCGCCGCGGGCGCGCATCGGGTAGTAGCAGCAGATCTCGACGAGTCCGATCTTGCCGAGCTTGCCGGAGCGCACGATTTCGTCGCGAGCCTCCATGAGATGGGGGGTGGAGCGGCGCTGCGTGCCCACCTGGACCACGCGCTTGTACTTGCGGGCGGCGGCGAGCATCGCTTCGCCTTCCGTGATATCGACGCTGATGGGCTTCTGGACGTAGACATCGACTCCGGACTTCACGGCCTCGATCATGGCGAGGGCGTGCCAGTGATCGGGTGTCGCGATGAGGACGATGTCGAGATCTTTCTCCTTCAACATCTGGCGATAGTCGGCGAAGGTGCGGGGTTTCTTCTTCGACACCTGGCGGGAAGCGACGATGTCTGCGGCTTCGGAAAGCATCTTACGGTCGACATCACAAAGGGAGACGACATCGACGGGTGCCACCTGGATGAGGCGCAGGAGGTCGCACTTGCCATACCAGCCGGTGCCGATCAGGCCTACACGTTTGGGTTTGTCGTCGGCGAAGGCGTTCAGGGCGGCGAGCCCGGCGGTGCCGGTGTGAAGGAAGCTTCGGCGGTTCATTCGGCAATGGCTCCTAGTCGGACAGGGATGAGAGGGAACGTCAAATGCAGTATACGCGGGATCGCGCGGCTGGGTCATGCCTGACGGTCAGTGGACGGCGACACCGGCTTCGGGCTTGTTGGCGAATTCCGCTTTGGCCTTGTCGGTGACGGTCCAGAGATAGAGGATCCGGCCATCGGCGTCGACCTGTTTATCTGGTTTCCACTCGCCCATGTCGAAGCTGTGGGAGACAATGCGGGCGCCGGGTTTCAACTGCTGCAGGAGGCGGGGGCGCAGTTTCACGTTCACTTCCGGCAGCAGGTACAGTGTGACCAGGGAGGCGTTGCTCACGTCGGACTCGAAGAGGTTCTGCTCCATAAACTTCACCTTGTCGGTGACTCCGGCTTTACGGGCGTTTTCGTTGGCTTCGGCGATCCGCTTGGGATTCAGGTCGATGCCGGTGCCGGTAGCCGAGAATTTTTCAGCGGCGGTGACGACGATGCGGCCGTCGCCGCAGCCGAGGTCGAAGACGACGTCGCCGGGTTGGACATTGCCGAGTTTCAGCATGGCTTCGACAATGTGTTGAGGAGTTGGCACATAGGGGACGTCACCGCTCTCGCCGTAAGTCTGCGCGTGGAGGGCAAGCGGCGCCGACAGAGTGATGAAGAGGGCCGGAGCCCATCGTAAGATCCTCATGGGCGAGAGCTTATCATGGGCAGGGATTTTGTCCAAGGGCGGATTCTCTCCCCCTGTGGACAAGCGGGGTGGGTGCTGTTGTACACTGAAGTTTCACGCCTTAGGGCGCGTAGCTCAGTTGGTTAGAGCGCCTGCTTCACACGCAGGAGGTCGCAGGTTCGAGTCCTGCCGCGCCCACCATTCCCACGATTGATTCCTAAGAACTTGCCTGGTTCCCTGCCCTCGCGTGGTCTCTCTCCCGTCTGAAACTGCGCCAGGACTGTGCCAGGACCTTTCCTGATCCCGCTGGCGCTTGCTTCGGATCAGCGGCTTCGAGCGGTTCTCCGGGAACAAGTCCTCCACTCCGAGAATCGTAGGTGCTCCACTTTCCGGACGAGATTGAGGATACTGTTGCCCCTGGCTTGTTCAGTCAGAGGATCCACGATCAGATAAATATCAACCGAGCTGACGTCTGGCAAACGTGCAGGCTCATCCCGACGGTTATGGATGCCGCGGGATCCTACCAGTGAGGTTCCTGGGAGCTTACATGGACTGCAGCGGCATGTTGAGCGAGCTAACAGAGGCCCTCCAAATGTCCACCTGCCGACACACATGACTGACTGGTTCGTCAAAAGCCCTGAACAACCCGCCGGCGAACGTCGCGCGGTGTTGAAATCACTCGGCTAAGAGGCCTGAAGCCACGCGCGGGATTGGCCGCATTCTTGCATTCCTAGTGGCATGCCTGGAAGCGGAGGACGCTATGAACGCTCGTAGTAAGATCACCTCGCGCGGGGCACTCCTCGCCACTGCGGGCCCATCTGCCGGTGCGGCGGTGATCGCACCCCGTTCTCTCCATGCACAGAACGATGGCAGCCGAATCGTTCAGACAATGCTCTCCGCGGCAGTGAATGCCAGGATCAATATTCTATCGATCCGCCGCAATATAAGTGTTCTTGATGGCTCCGGCGGGAACATCGTTGTGTTGACCGGGAAAGACGGCAAAGTGCTCATAGATGCCGGCTACACCGTCTCGAAGCCGGGCATCGCGGCCGCGCCCGCCGATGCGATCCCAACAAACGTGGTCGCCGCGAAGCCGACGGCCGAATACGACTCCCGGTGGGGACAGTTTCTGATCACGCCCCGGTTCTTTACCACACTCGTATTCCAAGGAGTTTAGGAATCCTCGCATGACAAACACCAACAAAGCACTGCAAATAGATATACCAATCAAGCTGGAGCAACTGAAGATCGCGTTCAGTATTGCCAGCCTCGCCTTTGAGGGTGACCTGCCGGCCTGCATCTTTCATCTTCAACTCATCTCGAATGACATACGTGATTGGAACAGCGGCGCGGAAGTCGTGGCGGTCTTTCACACGAACGCCGGCCACGTGACACTGAATGACGTCTCCTACAATGATGAACGGATGATCGCGACCGGCAACCCGTACAAGGGCCTGATTGCCGATTTGATGGGCCGCGGCGTCCGGGTCGAACTGTGTGGCGCGACGGCGGCCGTACACGGTTGGGGAAACGCAGATTTGCTTCCAGGCATCAAGGGCAATACCGACGCAATGGCCAGGATGTCCCAACTGGCGCAACAGGGGTTCGTGCAAATGGCTGAGTGGGATTGAAATAGGGATCGCCAGGCATCACGGACCAGGCTTCCCCCTGCTATGTGCCGGTCGCCGACTCACCGGCACTGCGCCGATAGGCTCCCTGAGAACGCCGTTCTGACGCAATCTGCCTTCAGGGAACCACGCTGTCGGCGTCGAGAAATTCACGGATCAGACTCGCGGGAATCGACGAACGGCAGGTTGCAGTCTTCGACAAGTGGACTCGCCATGAGGCAATGACATGCGGTCGGCGTTGGCCGAGCACGCGGCGGTTCGTTGGAGCAAGCCACAGAAATGAGGCCAGTACGTTTACTGAAAGAAGGAATCAGCTGTCCCAATGAGCCCAACGAATATATTCGCTCCGGCGTCCACTCCCGCTGAATCAATCTTCGGCCTGTCAATGTTTGTGGTGCTGACATGCGCGGCGATCTTCATTGTGGTTTCCGCTCTGCTCACCTACGCAATTGTTAAGTTCAGAAACAAACGCTCCGACAACCACACCGAACCCGCACAGATCTACGGAAGCACCCAGGTCGAGCTGATTTGGACGATCATTCCGGTGCTCATTGTCGTCGCGCTCTTTCTGGCAGCCGCACGGGTGATTGCGTCGGTTCAGAATGCTCCCCGCCCGCCCGCAGCGATGGAAGTGCTTGTCACCGGTCACCAGTACTGGTGGGAATTTCGCTATCCCAAATTGAACATAGTGACGGCCAATGAGCTTCACGTTCCGGTGAGCAACCCTGCGCATCCGTCACCCACATTCCTAACGCTGCTCTCGGCCGACACCAACCACAGTTTCTGGGTGCCGCGTCTGGCGGGCAAGGCCGACCTGATTCCGAATCACCCTAACAGCTTATGGTTCGACCCGCCCGCGCCGGGCCTCTACCTTGGACAGTGCGCTCAGTATTGCGGAACCCAGCACGCCAAAATGCTGTTGCGTGTCTACGTCCAAACGCCGGAGGAGTTCGATCGCTGGGTGCGTCAGCAACAGCAATTGCCACCGGCCACGCCGGCATCGGCTGGACAGCGCGTCTTC
This sequence comes from Paludibaculum fermentans, assembly GCF_051172195.1. Lineage (GTDB taxonomy): Bacteria > Acidobacteriota > Terriglobia > Bryobacterales > Bryobacteraceae > Paludibaculum > Paludibaculum fermentans_A. The sequence continues at coordinate 6,433,216 of NZ_JBPJAQ010000001.1, read as the reverse complement.
GAATCCACTGCGTGTGTCAACTGCCATACCGTGTCGGGCACGCAGGCAAAAGGCACCTTTGGCCCGGACCTGACGCACCTCATGAGCCGCGACACTATAGCCTCCGGTGCCGCGCCCAACAATCATGACCAACTGCGGCTTTGGATCAGGAATCCCGATGCCATCAAGCCGGGGTCGAAGATGCCGGCGATGGGGTTAAGCGACCAAGATATCGAGAGCGTGGCTGCCTACCTGGAGACTCTGCGCTGATGTCCACCACAGGAATATCCGAGCTTCCGGCGTCCAGCCCTTTGACACTGCGCCTCCACGAGTGGGTGACGACCGTTGACCATAAACGCATCGGGCTGCTTTATATCTTCTTCGCCATGGTGTTTCTGATCATAGGCGGTATCGAAGCAACCATCATGCGGTTGCAACTGATCCGCCCGAACAATGATCTCGTTTCGCCGCAGGTCTTCAATCAAATGTTCACTATGCACGGCACGACCATGATCTTTTTTGTGGCTATGCCCCTGGTGTTCGGGTTTGCGAACTATCTTGTGCCTCTGATGATTGGCGCGCGAGACATGGCGTTCCCCCGCCTCAATGCGTTCAGCTTCTGGATGACCGCCCTGGGCGGACTGTTGCTCTACTTCAGCTTTCTTGGCGGGAACGGTCTTTACGGGGGCGGAGGCGCTCCTGACGTGGGTTGGTTCGCTTACGCTCCGCTCACGGCCAAGACCTTTTCCGTGGGGCACAGCACGGACTATTGGACCCTCTCGCTACTGGTTTCCGGCATCGGGAGCGTAGGCACGGCGGTCAACCTGATCGCGACGATTCTATGTATGCGCTGTCCGGGTATGACCCTGGGCCGGATGCCGCTTCTTGCCTGGCTGAACCTGACGATGGCTGGCCTGGTGATTCTGGCGATCAGCCCGCTCACCGCCGCCCAACTCATGTTGTTGATCGACCGATATCTGGGAGGGCATTTCTTCGATACACAGGCCGGCGGCTCGGCTGTTATTTGGATGCACTTCTTCTGGGTCTTCGGACATCCCGAAGTCTACGTACTAGTAATTCCCGCTTTCGCATTCGCTTCCGAGATCATCCCCGTGTTCTCGCGAAAGGCCATCTTCGGTTATCCGGTAATGGTGATGGCGACCGTTGCAATTGGATTTATCAGCATGAGCGTTTGGGCTCACCACATGTTTACGGTTGGAATGACTTCGGGAGCGAACACATTCTTTGTGCTTTCGACGATGGCCATTGCAGTACCGACCGGAATTAAGATCTTCAACTGGCTAGCCACCATGTGGGGAGGCAAGATCTGCTTTGCCACGCCGATGCTGTTTTGCGTTGCCTTCCTGTTCCAGTTTCTGATCGCGGGACTGACGGGCGTCACCCTTGCCGTTGCACCGTTCGACTGGCAACTCAGTGGCTCCTATTACCTTGTGGCACACTTTCACTACGTTATCGTGGGGGCAATCCTATTCGCGGCATTCGCCGCCTTCTATTATTGGTTCCCGAAGGCTTCCGGGAAATTGTACAGCGAACCGCTCGGAAAACTGCACTTCTGGCTGTTTCTGATTGGTTTTCATCTCACCTTCGATTTCATGCACATCCCGGGGCTCTTGGGGATGCCACGCCGGATTTACACCTATGAACCCGGCCGCGGCTGGGACATCTGGAATCTGATCGTGACTATAGGTGTTTTCTTCCAAGCAGCTGGAATCCTGGTATTTGGGGCCAACTTGATCCTGTCTTACTTCCGCGGCAAGACAGCCGGACACGATCCCTGGGACGCGTGGACGCTGGAGTGGTCGACCACTTCGCCACCCCCGGCGTATAACTTCGCCGTCATTCCGACGGTACGCAGCCGGCGGCCGCTGTGGGATCTGAAGCACCCGGAAGATCCGGATTGGAGGTACGAGTAGGCGATGAGCGCATTGCCTGAAGGTCTCAATGGCCCGTATGCCGGCTGGCGGCTTCCGTCGCGCGGACGCGTAGGAATGTATTGCCTAATCGGCGCCGAGACAGCCATCTTCACCATCTTTGTCGTGGCTTATCTTTTCTACATCGGCAAAAGCGTTACCGGTCCGAAGCCCAGAGATGTTCTTCATGCACCGATCTTCTTTTCGGTTTGCCTGCTCGCGAGCAGTCTCACCGTCCACGCGGCCGTGCGCGGGTTGATTGCTGGAAATATGGCGGCGTTTGCGCGGGGCTGGCTACTCACGATTATTCTGGGGGGCGCATTCCTGTATGGAACTGCGCGCGAGTGGGCCTACCTTATGTTGCAAGAAGGACTGACGGTGAGCACAAACCTTTTTGGTACGACTTATTACTCGCTGGTTGGTCTTCATGCCTTTCACGTGACCATGGGGTTGCTGGGTCTGATTACCGTAGCGCTGTTTTACTTCACTGCGCGCTTGCGCCGAGAGCACGCGGAACGCCTGGAGATTTTGTCGATGTATTGGCACTTCGTGGATGCTGCCTGGGTGGTTGTGTTCCTGGTCGTGTACGTCATTGGAGTTTAGAGGAGGAGCAATGGACAGCGAAAGCAAGGTAGGAATGCCTGCCCCAACGGCCTGGCCAATAGTCCTGGCTTTTGGATTGACGCTGGTAGCCGCAAGCCTTGTCACGGCGGCTTCGGTGGGCATACTGGGTGCTGTTCTGGCGTTGGCAGGCGGGGTTGGCTGGTTCCGCCAGGTTCTACCGGTCGAAGCGCACGAATGGACGTCGTTTGTTCCTGAAGAGATCGTCATTGAGACGTCACGGAAAACCGTGGAATGCGTCCTGGGCGCAGGCTCGCACGCCTGGCTGCCGATCGCAGTCCATCCGGTTTCTGCTGGAGTCAAAGGCGGTGTTGCCGGCGGTGTGGTGATGGCACTACTGGCCGCTGCCTACGGGCTAGTGAGCGGCAACGGTATCTGGTATGCGATGAACCTTCTGGTAGGGGGATTGTTTCCCGCGATCTCGACGCAACCCTCCACAGAACTCGGTACTTTCCACATCTATCGTCTCCTGGCTGCCCTCCCAATCCACCTGCTGATCTCGCTTCTCGTCGGGCTGCTTTACGGAACAATGCTGCCAATGCTCCCACGTCACCCAGTTCTGCTGGGCGGTTTCGTGGCGCCATTGCTGTGGTCCGGCTTGATCGCCGGCGGTCTGACAATCATCAACCCTGTAATGAAGCAGCACATCCACTGGGAGTGGTTTGTAGCATCGCAAATTGGGTTTGGACTCGTAGCAGGTATTGTGGTCTCGGCACACGAGCGAATTCCCACCCGGCAGAACGCCCCGCTGGTCGTCCGTATGGGTATCGAAGCTTCCGGTCTCTTGCCGGAACAGCAGGAGGACCTGCGGCGGTGAAGTATCGCAAGCTGGCTCTCACCGCCATCTTCGGCCTCGCATCCTGCAGGATGCCCGGCCGGCCGGCACCGGAAGCACGCGCCATTCGCCCGAGTGAAGTTACTGATTTCGGGGTGCTCTATGCCCAGAACTGCTCTGGATGCCACGGGGTGAAGGGAGAGGGAGGATTGACCGTTGGAATAGGTAGTCCCATTTACCTCGCCATCGCCGACGACGCTACCATCCGGCGCGTCGTGGAGGCGGGCAGACCGGGAACCGCGATGCCGGCGTTCGCCCGGGAGGCGGGCGGGTTTCTAACCGCCGCGCAGATCGAGATCCTCGTGCATGGAATTCGAACTCATTGGGGGAGGGTTGGCGTGTTCGGAAAAGACAGGCCTCCGGCTTATGCATCCTCTGAGCCGGGCGACCCAGCGCGGGGCCACAGTGTATTCAAGGCCAACTGTGCTGCCTGCCATGGTCCCGATGGCCGCGGGGCACGGACCATAGCCGACAATTCGTTTCTTGCGCTGGTGAGCGATCAGCACCTGCGCACGGTCGTCATCACGGGAATGCCGCACCTGGGCATGCCCGACTGGCGAACCCACGCCCAGCCGCTCTCCGACACCGACGTTACTGACCTTGTCGGCTGGCTCGTCACACAGCGGACGCCGCTGTCATCGCAATTGAAACGTGCAGGAGGTTCTGAATGACTGTACCCACCGGCCTTTCCAGGCGGGAGATGTTCCTGAAAATTGCGATGGTGTTCAACGGTCTGGTTGCCGCGCTGCTGGCCGTACCGGTGGTCGGCTACCTGCTTGCTCCCGTCACTCGAAGACGGAAAGCGGGCTATGAAAGCTGGGTTTCGTTGGGCTCGATCAATCAGTTCCCTTCGGGCGAGACTCGCTTGGCGACGTACCACAATCCGGTGACCCATACCGGGGATGTAGAAACCGCCGAGATCCCGTGCTGGGTGCGTCACACTGATGGCGACCATTTCCAGGTATTCGCGATCAATTGCGCGCACCTGGGCTGCCCCGTGCGCTGGTTCCCGCAGTCCGGCCTGTTCATGTGTCCCTGCCACGGTGGAGTGTATTATGCCGACGGCGCACGCGCGTCCGGGCCTCCGGTGCGCGGTTTGTTCCAATACCCTTTCAAGATCCTTGACGGCAACCTGCAAATTCAGGCAGGCGAGATGCCCACGCCCGGTCTTTCGGCCGACATTCGTCAGAAGCCCTGCAGCAGGAGTCAGCAATGCGCCTGATGCAAAAACTTGGCGGCTGGCTCGATCAGCGGCTTCAGCTCGGAGCGCCTATCCGCGCAACCATGGAGCACCCGATCCCGCGGGATACGGCAAGCTGGTTCTACGTCTTCGGCAGCGCTGCACTGACAGTCTTCGGGCTGCAACTCGTGACAGGAGTACTTCTGGCACTGATTTATGTGCCCTCGGCGAGTGAAGCCTGGGATAGTTTGCAGATCCTGAACCACCAGGTAACCCTCGGGTGGTTCATTCGGGCCCTGCACGGCTGGGGATCGAATTTCATGCTGGCCATTGTGCTGCTTCACATGGTCCAGGTCTTTCTTTTTGGAGCATTTAAGTATCCCAGAGAACTGACTTGGATCCTTGGCATTTTCCTGCTGCTCCTGACTCTCGGGATGGCCTTCACCGGGCAGGTGCTGCGATTCGACGAAGATGCGTACTGGGGCCTGGGAATCGGAGCTTCGATTGTCAGCCGCGTGCCGGTGCTGGGACCGGCGCTGGTGACGCTAGTCTTGGGCGGTCCGATTATTGCCGGCCCAACGCTCTCCCGCTTCTTTGCACTGCATGTCTTTGTCGTACCCGGAATGCTAACGCTGTTCGTGGCGGTGCATGTATTGCTCGTGCTCAAGTTGGGCATCAATGAGTGGCCTATGCCCGGACGCCTGGTGCGGCGGTCCGACTACCTGGAGAAGTACCACGTCCTGACGCGGACGGACGGAGTGCCATTTGTGCCGTACGGCGTGTGGAAGGACGCGGCTTTCTCCGGATTCATTCTACTTTGCATCGCCACCTGTGCCTTGTATTTCGGTCCCTTCGGCCCATCTGGTCAGCCCGATCCCCGGGTAATACAAGCGACCCCACGCCCCGATTTCTTCTTCTTGTGGCTGTATGCGCTTCTATCCCTGCTACCGCCAGCGCTCGAAACCCCGGCTCTGCTGATCGGACCTGTGTTCGTTTTGATCGGCCTACTGGCGCTGCCGTTTTTCTCGGGGGAGGGTGAGAAGAGTTGGAAGCGCCGCCCCATCGCGGTTCTGACGATTCTATTGGTGGCTGTGACGTTGGGTACGTTCACCAATCTGGCAAGCCATGCGCCGTGGAGTCCGGCAATGGATGCGGGGACCGGGACGCCGATCCCCATGCGGTTTCTGAGCGGGCGGACGCCCGTACAAATACAGGGGGCGCTCGTCTTCAAATCGAAACAGTGCCACAACTGCCACGCGATCGGCGGGGGCGGCGGCAAGCGAGGGCCGGCTCTGGATGCGGTCGCCGTCCGCCTGACGGAGGACCAACTCGTGCGCCAGGTGCTGCAAGGCGGCGGAAACATGCCAGCATACAGAAATAACTTGAACCCGGCTGAGACCACCGCCTTGGTGGCGTTCCTCAAGGCACTCCATCCCGCGGGCCAGGCTCCGGCTCAGGACGCATCCCGTAACGCTGGAGTGCAGCCGTGAAACACCTCTCGAGCGCGCTGGGGGCCGGCGTGTTATGGATCGCGATTGCGTCGCCCCTGTCCCATCTCGACCATCACCTCTTGACCGCACACATGGTGCAGCATCTTTTAATCATGTTGGTGGCCGGGCCGTTGATTCTGCTCGGAGCGCGCTCGATCGTCGTTCGATGGCACCCTCATCCGGTCTTTTGCTGGCTCGCAGGAACGCTAACCGTGATCGTCTGGCATGTTCCCGCTGTCTTTGAGATGGCGCTGCGGTCGCATTGGTGGCATACGTTCGAGCAGGTCACCTTTTTCGTTGCAGGAATTCTCTTTTGGTGGCCGGTAATTCAGCTGTGGCTCAGCGTAGCAAACTCGATCCGCTGGTTGGTTCCGGTGTATCTGTTGATCGCCACGTTGCCCTGCGACGCTCTATCCGCATTCCTGGCGTTTTGTGGCTACGTCGTGTACAGGCCTTACTTGCACGGAGGCGGACACTTCGGACTGGAGCCTCTCGAAGACCAGGTGCTGGCAGCAGCGCTGATGTGGGTTGCCGTCACGTTTGCCTACTTGATCCCGGCGCTTGTTGTGACGGGTAAGCTCCTATCCGGCGAACGAAAAGTCGCGGTCCAGACGGGTGTTTAGCGATGGACGGATCCTCTGCTTCAGCACCCGAGTTTGAAGTGCACGCGCGTCCGTCTCCATTCGGCTTGGTACTGGCCGCTGTTGTCGACCTATTGGCTCTGACAAAGCCGGAAGTCAACGTTCTGATCGTAATTGCGACGTTCGCCGGCTTCTACCTCGGTTGTCCAAATAATCACCCTTTTCCTGCCGCACGACTGCTGGGCGCTTTGTCAGGCACACTGTTGGTAGCCAGCGGCACGGGGGCTCTGAACCAATATCTTGAACGCGGCTTCGATGCGCAGATGCGGCGAACGTGGAAGCGTCCCCTTGCTGCCCGCAGGCTGAGCCCTTGGACGGCCCTCGGCTTTGGGATCACGCTTTCAGTCTCTGGCACAGCCTGCCTTTTCGTCACCGTGAACGCACTGACCAGCATGCTCGCCGTAATTACATTGGTGAGTCGTCAGGAATTGGCGAACAGCGTTGGCGCCGTCAACCTCAAAGCGATCGGTTGCACTGCTGAATCGTTTAAGGAGTCCGAAGTCGTGAAACGCCGAACAGATAAAGAGCAGTTGCATATCGAAGGGCTTGCCGTTGTGTCGGCTAATTTCCCTGGCCCAAAAGAAGACACGGTGAGAATGGTTAAACAACAGAGGTGTACTGAGTTCTCGAAGCAGGCCCGTCGCCTCGCGGGTCATTTGAGTATCAGGAACGCCGGCTTCTACTTTCTGAAATCTGGCGGCCGGAATAGGGACGGTCCGAAGTCAGCGGGTTGTTGAAGGCTTTGGACCTCTCCTGTACTTCCTGTTGCAACTGTAAGTCCGGTTACGGTAGCCATCCAACCAGTGGGGCTCCTCAGGAAAGCTCGTCGTTTCACTGATTCCCATCTCCCTTCGGTACTCATTCAAGCGCGTGCATTTTTGAATCTGCGCCGCTTCGGAGTGGTTTGCTCAGCACTCGGTCCGCTGAGTCACCGGGAACCACCCAACCTCTGCTATACATGCACATCTGCTTCCATGGCGCCTTGGAGCCATCCGGAGCGAGGTGGCCCTTTAAAGCCAAACCCATCGTGGGACCAACGCAGTCCATCAGCGCGCGACTCGCTACGAGGAGCAGACGCCGTGTCGAACAGTTGGCGAGCACCGTGATGGCCGTGTCCGCCAAATGCAGCAGGCAGAGCAACTGTTGTGGATTTCTTCGGGGCTTGGGTAGTCAACACCAGAATGCCCTCATCCAAGGAGGCCGAAACCTGGATCATCCTGAATCGGAGCGGCTAGGCCGAACTGCCTTGGAACATCGACGCGCTGGTCACCATTTGGACTTTCGCCCACTGCGCTCGATTTCGACACGGCGCCACCCAAATAACCGCCGGTCGGCGGAATAGTAACCAGGCCCAACCAGCACCAAAACCAGCGATAGACCGCCAGCCGTGGCGGACAGACCTTCGGTCGGCAGCGCCAGCCAAACGAACGAAACGAGCAGGAGCGCGCACGCAAGAATGCCCGATAGCGCCGTCGCGAAGCCCACAATCATCATGATGCCTAGCAGCAGAAACAGAGTTCCGACCAGGTGCGGAAGTGTCAAGACCCGCGCCGCTTCTTCCGCGGAATCGTAAAACAGCCTGTACCCGGTCCATCCTAACGCTAAGGCGGCAATCACCCGTAGCAGGAAAAGACCTACACCCGCCGCGCCGGACGGAAAGCTCCGAAAAGGATGGATCGGAATAGTTCTACGACCTTCCCGGACCTTGCTTTCTACTCGATCACTGTACCCATGATCGGCAGATTTCGAATCCGAGGCTATTGCCAGATCGTGTTGATTTGGGCCTACCTGAAAGTGTGGGGTGTTCACCGGCGCCAGCGAGGTTAGGTGCGAATGAAGCCGCGACGCACTGCGACCATGACCGCGTGGGTTCGGTCGTTGACTGCCAATTTTTGCATCACGTTCCGCATGTGCATTTTCACTGTATCTTCGCTAATTGATAGACGCCCGCCGATCTCTTTGTTGCGCAGGCCTTCGGCAACGAGTTGAAGTACCTCCAGCTCTCGTACCGTCAGTGTCGGTGCGTCCATATAAGCAACGATTTCCTCGGCTACATTTGCCGGGATGTGCCGTTGGCCAGCGTGAACGGCCTTGATTACCTGGCGCAGTTCTTTGCGGACTACCCCTTTAATCAGGTATGCCTGGGCTCCTGCTTCGAGGGCGCGCCTCATGTCAATATCGCCTTCAGCGGAAGTGAGGACAACAAATCGCGCGTGCGGGTAGGATTCCCGGATCTCGGTGATGACTTCGACTCCGTCGCGGTCCGGTAGCCTTAAGTCGATCACCGTCACGTCGGGTTTGCATCTATGGAAAGCGTCGATTGCCTGTTGAGCATTCTCCGCTTCCGCGATAAGCTTCAGTTCGGGATCACCCTCGATGATGGAGACAATCCCCTCTCGTACGATCGGATGATCATCGATGCACAAAACCGAGATTTGTCGGTTCCCAGACACGTCTGACTCTAGCGTATCATTCGGTCGGTGCTGTGATCAGACCGCTTGCGTTGAACTTCAACAGGAGGGGCAAACTTGAGATTGCGGACATCCGTAGTTTCAATCGAGCCTAATCCCGCCTGTCTGTCTCGTCGTTGGCCAAGGGCGTTGCTGGTGGCCTTGGCGATCGTCCTGGCGAGGCCCGCCTCCGCACTGAATCCAGAGCGTAAACTTTCGCAATACGTTCATACCGCATGGAGGAGCGACTCCGGTCTCCAGGCGGTGCGCCGGTTGAGGCAAACGCCGGATGGATACCTTTGGCTCGCTACCCGGGGCGGCCTTGTGCGGTTCGACGGTGTACGATTTACCACTTACCTGGCGGGCTCAGTGGAAGGCATCGAGAGCAGCACAATGCAGGATCTGGTAGTTGATTCGGATGGCTCGCTATGGATTGCAACTCTCGGCGGAGGGCTCATCCATCACAAAGATGGAAAGTTCCGCTCTTACACCTCGCACGATGGCCTGCCCTCTGACGACATCGGCTCGTTGTATCGGGACACGCAGGGCACACTCTGGCTGGGAACACGAGACGGACAGTTCGCCCGTCTGAACCAGGGCCGCTTTGAGAGTGTATCCCTGGGAATTCCCGCCGGTCCAGTTACTGCATTCCTGGAGCAGGCAGATCACTCGCTGTGGATCGCGACATATGGAAATGGAGTGTATCGCCTTCGAGATGGATCAATCACTGCTTTTTCGGCGAAGGATGGCCTGCCCGACACACGAGTGAGCGGACTGTGCCAGGATCGCAGCGGCAAACTCTGGACGGCGGGTTGGAAGGGCCTAAGTTCGTGGAACGGCACTCGGTTCGTGCCCGATCCCGTCATCAACTCGGCGGTACCCTACGCGATCGGTTGCACCGTCGACCGGAACGGGAACCTCTGGATCGCGTCTTCATCCGGCCTGTTCCGGGCAGAGTCGGGAAAGGTGACGAAGATGGACCGAAACACCGGGCTCAGCGGGGATTTCGTTTCCGACATTTTTGAGGACCGGGAAGGAAACCTCTGGGTCGGCACGCGCGCTGGTTTGGATCGATTGCGCGATGCGGCGTTTCGAACATTTACCGACGAGAGTGAAGCCGCCCCCAATGTGGGGCCCCTTGTCGGTGACGAACATGGAGGCGTTTGGACTGCATCGGGCGGAAAGATCACGCAGATGTCGGGGAGCGAGAAGATGGCCTTTCCGCTCGCTCTCCCTGCCGGCCATAGACCTCTTACGATTTTGCCGGACCTTCGTGGCGGTTTCCTGATCGGCTTTGAACAGGGGAGTGTACATTGGAGTCCGCATCACACCGAATTGGTTCAGGATCTAGCAGGACTGAACGTGCGCTGTTTGTTCCGGGCGACCGATGCAACAATCTGGATCGGCACTTCGAACCGGGGCCTGCTCCAATGGAGACCACCCTCCTCCGGATCTCCAGCTTTCCTCAAGACCCGGCTGGAGGACAAGCACGTTCAGACGCTGGCGGAGGATCGCACAGGAGCCATTTGGGCTGGCAGCATTTACGGGGGCGGGCTCTATCGGATCGCCGGCCAGCAGGTGCAGAAGTTCAACCGCAATGAGGGCCTTCGATCGCCCAATGTGTACACGGTCTTCGCCGACGCCAAGGGCGACGTCTGGATTGGTTCATCCAGCGGCCTTAGCTTCTTTCACAATGGGCTCCGCACCGCCAACTCCAAGCATGGACTTCCGTCTGACCAGATCTTTGCCATTGTCGATGACTCTTACGATCGGTTGTGGTTCGCGAGCCACGGCACCGTAGCGGTCATCGAAAAGAAGGCGTTGATCGACTGGGCGTCCGGCACACGCCACAGGCTTACTCCGACGGTGTACCGCAGTTCGGATGGACTCCGCGCAACCTACGGAAACGGTCGCGCCTTTCCCATTGCAGTTCGATCCACGGATGGACGTCTTTGGTTTGCCACTGCCGACGGAGTATCGGGGGTGACGCCGCCGCATCCGGGCCAATCTCATAGCGAGGAATTCCAGGTCCTCATTGAGGACGTCAAGGTAGATGGCGTCCCGCAATCTTCGCGAGATCGTCTGCGAATCCCGCCTGGCTCACGTTCGGTCGAGCTCGGCTACACAGCGCTCACTCTTTCCAGCCCCGAGACCGTCAGGTTCCGTTATTGGCTGGAGGGGATCGACCACGACTGGGTTCGCGCGGACTCTCGGCGTCAGGCGTTTTACAGTAATTTGAAGCCCGGTGCCTACACCTTTAGAGTGGCCGCGAGCGCCGGCGAGGATCAATGGCGGGAAGCGCCAGCCCTTAAGCTGGAGCAACTCCCCATCTTCTATCAAACTTCCTGGTTCATGATACTCGCGTCAGCGGCGGCATTATCATTCGCCTTTCTTGTCTACCGCTTCCGCGTGCAGCAAGCCGTAGATCGCATTCAGGCAGGTTTTCACGAACGCATGGAGGAGCGCACTCGAATCGCCCAGGAACTGCATGATACCGTCGTCCAAGCGATTTCGGGATCGACGATGTTGGTTGAAAATGCCGCGGAAAAGGTTCCGGACTCCCTGCCTGTCGTCAAGGGAGCCTTGCTCCGCGCAGTAGACCGCTTGGACTTTGCGCTCGCCGAGTCGCGCGCGGCGCTCAAAGGATTGCGGGCTTCAGCCAGCCTCGACACCGACCTCGCAGGGCAACTGTCGGCGGTGGCTGGCGATGCGAACCACTACGACGTGGCATTTAGCCTTGCGACTACGGGCGAAACGCGCGGTATTCAACCCGCAATTCACTACGAGGCCTTGAGAGTCGGCTCTGAGGCCATTATCAACGCCTATCGGCATTCGGGCGCGACCTCGATACGCGTCGAAGTCGGCTACGTGAGCTGCTTGCGAATCTCCGTGCGGGATAACGGCAAGGGCATGCCTGAAGGAGTCCTGCATCTTGGACGAGATGGCCATTTCGGCTTGGAAGGAATGCGGGAACGCGCCGACCGAATTGGTGCGAAATTGGACGTTTATAGCCGCGTCGGGGAGGGTACGGAAGTCATCTTGACCATTCCGGGGAACATCGCCTTCGATGTCAATGGCGACAACCCGTCTCCCATCGTTCGAGCCATGTCGCGGCTCAGGAAGCACTGCCGGAAGCCAACTCCGCCTCAGTAGGTAATTCTCAACCCAACCTGCCATTGTCTGCCAGGATCAGTATTCGCGAGCCCGGCGATGGGCTGCAGGAACGTAGGCGAAGCAATCAGTCTATCCCCGTAAATCGCATTGACACGCAGGATGTTCGATCGGTTGATCAGATTTGTGCCTTCCAGCCGCAATTCAGCCCGCACTTGCTGAGTGATGTTCAATTTCTTAGTGAGGGACAGGTCCATCGTACTCTGTGATGGCGCGCGAAAACTGTTGCGTCCAAAGCCCACCGGCCGGTCCAGCAAATTGGAATCTCCATTGTTGTCGACTCCAGTAAGTGGATTCACCGGCAGCCCCGAGGCGGCGATCGAGTAGAAGGTAAACTGCAGACTCATTGGCAGGTCGACTATGCCTTGCGCGGTCATCCGATGGCGTTGATGGAAGTCGCTGGGACCGCGTTCGTCGATGCCGCGATTGCCCCAATCCGACGGGACACCGGTGTTCGGCCCACCAGTGAAAAAGACGTAAGTAATCGAAGAGCTATATAGGTAATGAGCCATCAGCTGGAACCTGCGAGTGAACCGCTTAGCGATCTGTACGTCGAACGCGCTGTAGCGGCTGCTGCCCGTGTTCTCAGCGAGGCTGACCGCCCGGACCGATACGCGACCATAGGCTTCGTAGGGACGGGTAGCGTCCGCATCCATGGCTGATTGCAGTTGACCAGGGCCGGTACGGACAAACAGGCTGGGCGCGTTCAGATCCAAGGTGCGTAGCTGCTTCCGCGACAACATGTGAGATACGTTGGCGGATAGTGTCCACTCCTCGCCAAGCACTCGTTGCACGCCGAATGTGAACTGGCCGCTGTAAGGATTCAGACGGTGCGGTGAATAGAGGGCGAGATCGCGACGGTCTCCCGCGCCGGTCGGCGGAGCCGTTAGCGAATTAGGGAACACTGGAAAGCCGGTGACACCGTACGGCAATGTATAAGTGGCCTGAAGTGAGTCTGGTCCCTGTTGCAGGGCGCCCCGCACAACCTGCAGGAAAACCTGGTCGTAGTAGACCCCCGCACCACCGCGAAAGACCGTGCGGCCACCTCCGAATACGTCCCAGGCAAAACCCAACCTGGGTGCGACATTATTGCTGTCGTGCGTGGTCGATTGGTATTCATGCCGCACACCAAGGTTCAAGGTAAGCCTCGGAACCAACTTCAAGTCGTCCTGGACAAACCAGGAAGCAAGGGTGTCGCCATAACGAACCGGGGCGGCGCCGAACGTCTGGGTATACCGGAGAGGTATCTCTCCGATGTGCGGCGGCCCGGCACTCATAACGTAGCTGCCGTACAGAGATGTGGAAACATCGCGCATCTTATTCCGAATGAAATCGCCGCCCACTTGCAGACTGTGAGAACCCCGCTGCCACAAAACTCTCTCCGAAACCTGCCATGTGATCACTCGCTGATCAAAATAGTCCGACAGCCCTTCCGTGGAGTACGATTGCCGGACAACCTGTGTTTGAGGGTGCAAGGCGTAGTAAGACTGCGGAACGCTCTTGGCTGCCCCCATTCGCAGTTCGTTCAGCACGGATCGGCTGACAAGCCGGCGGTGCGTCACCTGAAAGCCAACGTTCTGGCCAGAGTCCCGCCGTGCAGCACTCGCTTGGACGAATCCCCCAACCGCGTCGTTTGGGTTGTCCCCAACCGTAGAGTGGCCATTGAGCCGCAGATAAAACGACAGTCTCTCGTCTTGACGCCAGTCCAGGTTAACAAGCCCAAAGTACTGCGTCTGGTGTCCCGGGTAGAAGGACGGTACCGGTGATTGAATGAATGCCCCCCGTGTCTGTTGGTTCCCTTCGAGGCTGGCAAATGCGTGCCAGGAGCGGGAGATGGGTCCGCCGGCCGCCCCGCCCCACATGAACCGCTCGTTCGGAACGCGGAAGAGCGACAGGGGAGGCGCAGCCTGGATACCGCTGGGGCGCAGGAAGGAAAACACTTCGCCGTGCCAGTCCTCGCCCCCGGTACGGGTGATCGCCGATATGATGCCAGCGCTCGATCGACCATACTCGGCGCCATATTGATGGACAAGGACCTTGTATTCAGCAACGGAGGCGATGGAAAGAACCTGTTGGGGTCCGTTCCCCAACGCGGGTTCATAGTTTGACAGCCCGTCCATTTGGTATTGCGTGAATCGGAACAGTTGACTGTTTGCCGCTAAACGCGTTCCATACACGCCATCGGTGCCCAATGAGCTCGTATTGCGGACTCGTGGATCGAGCATCGCAAATCGGTTGATATCGCGGGTGGAAGAGGGAACCTGCGAGAGCGTCCTTGTGTCAATCGTCGTCGAGAGCTCTGGATTGGAGTTCACCAACGGACTCGATGCCAGGACTGTGACCGTTTGGCGCAGACGATCTATCGCGATAACCACCTCAATGCGCTGAGACAGGCCGTTTACGGTGTACATCGCCGTCTCGAAACCTTCGGCCGCCACCGCCAAGCGACAACCCTGCGACACGCCGGACAGCGAAAATGCCCCGAGTTCGTCGGTCTCCGCCGTCTCCGGCGTGCAGGTAGCGCTCACCTTCGCGCGGGCGATTCCAAGACCACCCTGCGAACGAACGACCCCCGAGATGTCACCGGACTGCGCAAATAGAACGCTGGGAAATACGAGGGAGATGACAGCCCGCCGTCTTCTACCGCGCATGAAACCCCGGTAGAGCCGGTGAGCTTGGTCCATGTGCCAGACGGCCCATGGCAGATTGTACCTTCCTGCAAACGCACAAATCAAGATTCACGAGAACGCGATTCACGCCTTGGCGAGCGTTGAATGCCAGCTCGCAAATCTGTCGCCGCGCCCATTCGTCGCGCATTCACTGAGGCGAGTTCGTGCGCGTCGAGAGTAACTTCCGTGAGTGAAAGCGCTTATTATGCGACAAAGGATATGGGGCCATCCACGGTAAGTGCTGAAGTTTCACGCCACTGTCCTAAGTCGGTACGCGTCAGGTCGATGCCGAGGCGGCGAACCTTGTAGAACAAAGTGGTTCGTGGCACGCCCAGGATTTTCGCGGCTGGGGCGAGACGTCCATTCGTCTCACCAAGAATACGAAGAATGTGCGAGCGCTCGGCCTCCTCGAGGGTTGTGGGCTCCGAGGCAATTTTGTCCTCCGCCCGTAGGAGTTCCGATAGCGGCGCTTCAAGTGCGTGTCCACTTGTCAAAATAACTGCTCGTGCGATGAAATTCTGCAATTCCCGGATATTGCCTGGCCAGGCGTGGCGCTGCATTGCGTCTATTGCTGGCTGCGGAATGACGTCGATCTGTTTGTTCATGCGCTGGGCATAATCCTCCACAAAATGCCGAACCAGTGCCGGAACGTCCTCTCGCCGGTGGCGCAACGGCGGCAATTGAATCGGGAATATGCTTAGGCGATAGTAAAGATCGGCGCGGAATGTGCCTTCAGCAACCATTTTGGCGAGATTTCGATTGGTCGCCGCCACGATGCGAACATTGCACTGCACGGTTCGATTGCTCCCCAGCCGCTCGAACTCCTGTTCCTGAAGTACTCGTAACAGCTTCGGCTGCAGATCGAGGGGGATGTCTCCAATCTCGTCCAGGAAGAGAGTCCCCTGGTCCGCGGATTCAAAACGCCCAACGCGTTGGGATAGGGCGCCTGTGAAGGCGCCGCGCTCATGCCCGAAGAGCTCGCTTTCAAGGAGTCCCGAGGGGATTGCGGCACAGTTCAACTTGAGCAGGGGACGGCTGCAGCGTGGGCTCAGTTCGTGGATTGCGCCCGCGATTACCTCCTTTCCCGTTCCCGTTTCTCCTTCAATCAGAACCGTTTCTTCGGTGGGTGCAACCAGGTCCACCTGCCGGAGCACGTTGCGAAAGGCAGCGCTTCTGCAAATCATAGGCGGTAGCTTCTGACTCATTTTCAGTCCTCTTCTGTTCTTGTCGCCCAACTCCATTCCCTGCGCGAATCGTGGGCCTTCACCGAGGCCCCTTCGGACCGGCACCGCGCCCTAGACTCGGTTGAACCGTGAACTGCCGTCCGGATCCAGGCCGGCGTTGCTTGATTTCAATACGTCGCCACCGAAATAACTGCGCGCCGAGCGAGTAATAGCCAGGCCCAACCAGTATCAACACCAGGGAAAGACCGCCGGCTGCGGCGAACAACCCGCCAGTCGGCAGGCCTAACCATGTCAACTTAACGAGCAGGAAGGCGCACCGAAGCGATCCCGACAACGCACCCGCAAATCCCGCGACCATCATAATGCCAAGCAGTGGAAACACCGCACTGATCATGTGCGGAAGATCGCACACTCATACCGAATCTGCCGCGGCATCGTAAACCAACTTGCACCCAGTCCAGCCTGACGTTATCGCGGTAATCACCCGTAGCAAGAAAAGACCAACCCCCGTCACCCCGGACGGGAAGTTCCCAAAGCTACGGATCGCAATTGCTCTACGTCCTTCCCCTGCCTTGCTTTCCGGTCGATCACTGCAGCTATCATCGGCGGAACCGGCTTCTGACGCAATTGCAAGATCGTGTTGACTGGGGCTTACTCAAAAGGGGTATTGGGTTTCGCAGGGCTGGACATCCAACGGTGCCGGACCGCGCCCTCAACAGAGTGGTTCATCGGCAACGCATGTCTCACATTCCACACGTCTCTTTTGCGGTACGTTCGATAACAGCCGTGCGCCGGTAAATCCAGCCCTTCGGTCATTTAGCGCACCCCCCGCCAGGTGGAGTCTTTGCGAAACACTGTCAGCGCTCCGGCGACTTCGAAAGACCTTGGGCCACGCATCCCGCCGCCTCCTCCGCCGCGAAATCCCCCAAGCTACCCTGTCCGCGCGCAGCGTTACCGCGGACAACGCCGGCGTGGTTGAACCCTCCGAATGCGCTCGAATGGCCGGCGCCCGGTGCCTGCAAAGAGGCGCAGCCACGGGGACCGGGATGTCCGTCAAATGCGCCGCCACCACCTTACTTCGATGGACTAATTCCGCCATGCTCGCCGATCGCGGGCTGTTGCAGATTGGCCAGCCACTCCTCGACGCTTCGACGGTTCTCGACCGTTCTTTGGTTGAGATAGGCCTGCAACTCCTTCTTGGCACGCTCCATATCGCCGCGCCTCTGGGAGACGATCGCGATGGCCAGACGCGCTCGCGGGATGCTGTCGCACGCCCGCTGTAGCGCGTCAATTGCCTCTATTGGATTCCTGCTCTGATTCAGGAGTGCGATGCCCAGATAGTAGTGCGAAGCCGGGTCGTTGCCAGCCATGCGAATTGCCACGCGCGCGGCGGTCTCCGCTTCGAGATACCGTCGCAGCTTAAGCAGGGAAAGGGCAAGATTGACGTGAGCTTCCGGTGCTCCCGTATCGAGTTCGATCGCTTTCTGAAAATAGGACCGGGCCGTCTCATACGCGTTCGCTTGCAGATACTGGGTGCCGAGGTTGTTGTATGCCTCAACGAAGCCTGGATCGAGCTCTATCGATCTGGCAAGATGCTCGATTGCTTCGGCAGAGTGCATCCTGCTTGCTGCCTTCATTCCTCTCGCGAATTCTTTGCGCGCGTTCGAGGGAACCTTGTGCAATAGTCTTGCCGCTGAGACCGTGGCGGCACCGCCACGACTGAGTCGTGAGTTCGACGTGGGGAGACGTATCGACAGGCGGTTCGTCGGCGAACGCAGGAAGACATACTCACGGTGCAGGACAGCGCCTGTAACGGTGGTGACAGAAAGTTCGTAGTCGCCTTTTGGGATGCCAAAGAAATGAAAGCCACCGTGCATATCAAGGTCCGCCCGCCGGTCGAACGAGGCGTCGGAAGACAAGACCACCATAAATCCAAATGTCGAGGCCCCACCTGTTTCCACATTTCCAGTCACGATGCCTCCCGCATCGTCCGAACCGGACTGGGCGTAGGAGCGAACCGGCAGACCGGCCAGCAACAAACAGAAACACGCACGACAATAAATCGATCTCATGCCCGGACTAATATGCAAGCTGCGCGCCATCGAGTAACACTCTCCACTGCTTGCTCTTCCAGCTTTGTCGGTGTCGAAATGCGTCCAGTCTGTGTCATCGAATCGGCGCTGGCTCGACATTCACCCTGTTCGGAGCCATGGCATTTCGACATCTGTCAGTGGCGACCGGCGTGCCTGAGTGACTGTGGGGGCAGCGATGCAACGAATCTGCGGCGCTGGCAATTCTCGAGATCAATTCAAGGGGCTGCCGCCCGGTAGCCGTGACACCGTGACGCGGACGACCTGCACTCACACTCGCCCCCGGCATGATGTGCGCTACCAGGATCGAAGCCTCGCGCAATACAGCTTCTACCGCTTGCACCTCGAGTCGCAAAATTGCTTTTCCTTCTTCAGTTCGAAGCGCACCCTGGCCGCGCGACTAGTGTCGTCGCTGACCGATACCATGCGTGACCTGACGATTCGTCACGCGGCGTGTCGGTCCTGCGTCAGTCCATAGCGCGCAGATCGAGACTTTTCCTGACGTTGCGGTTGGGCGCTAAATTGCATCAGTCCTGGCAACTATGTGGATTGTCAAACTAGCGCTTCGGCGGCCCTACACTTTCATCGTGATGTCATTGCTGATTGCCATTCTTGGCGGTCTCTCCATCGTGACGATGCCCACGGATATCTTCCCGCACATCAACATTCCCGTCGCCGGAGTGATCTGGTCGTATCAGGGCATGAGCCCGGATGATATGGCAAAGCGCGTTCTCACGGTTTCCGAGCGTGCCATGACAACGACGGTAAATGAAATCCAACATATCGAGTCGACTGCCTACAACGGCGTAGGTCTGATTCGCGTCTATCTGCAGCCTGGCGCCAACATCGATCTGGCGATCTCCCAGATCGTTGCGGTGAGTCAAACGCTACTCCGGCTTCTACCGCCCGGGATCTTTCCGCCGCTAATCGTTCAATACGACGCGTCGAGCGTGCCGATACTTCAGTTGGGCCTCAACAGCAACACGCTTACAGAACAACAGCTCTACGATTACGGGCAGAACTTCATTCGCACGCGTCTGGCGACTGTGGAAGGTATCTCTGTCCCGCTGCCGTACGGTGGGAAAGTCCGGACCGTGATGGTGGATCTCGATCCCGACGCTCTCTATGGAAAGGGACTCTCTGCCACCGACGTCTCAAACGCGCTGAGCTTACAGAATCTCATCCTTCCGACTGGTACCGCGAAGATGGGCACACGGGAATACCTCATCCAACTCAATAGCAGCCCCGAGTTGGTGGGTGCGCTCAACGACGTCCCTATCAAGACGGTGAACGGGGCTCCTATCTACATGAGGGACGTTGCTCAAGTGCGGGACGGCTACCAGGTGCAGACCAACATCGTTCGCAGCAACGGCGCGCGCTCCACCCTGCTGACGATTCTGAAACATGGCGGCGCCTCCACCCTGTCCGTGGTCAATGATGTGAAGGCTCTCCTGCCCAAGATCGCCGCGACTCTTCCGCTCGATTTGAAGATCACTGAGCTATTCGATCAGTCGCTGTTTGTTCGAGCCGCGGTGGGCGGCGTAATCCGCGAGGCTAGCATCGCCGCAATCTTGACGGCCCTGATGATTCTGCTCTTTCTGGGAAGCTGGCGCAGCACTCTGATTGTTTGTTTGTCCATACCGCTTTCGATCCTGACCTCCCTTATCGTCCTGGGCCTTCTCGGCCAAACGATCAATGTGATGACCTTGGGAGGGTTGGCGCTCGCCGTCGGGATACTGGTAGACGACGCGACCGTCGAGATCGAGAATGTGCACCGCAATATGGGAATCAAAGGCAAGACATTGGCTCGCGCGATTCTCGACGGAGCGCAGCAGATCGCTCTGCCCGCCTTCGTATCGACGCTGTGCATCTGCATCGTCTTCGTGCCGGTGCTGATGTTGTCCGGCGCGGCTAAGTTTCTGTTCACGCCTTTGGCCATGGCGGTCGTGTTTGCGATGCTGACATCTTACCTGCTGACACGTACGATCGTGCCGACGCTGGTGCACTACCTGCTGCCGGTCGAGATGGCGCTGTACCAGGAGGGGCAAGATGGCGCCACCGCAAAGTCGGCAGGCCTGATCTGGCGCATCCATCAAGCCTTTGACCGTTGGTTTGAGAAGCTCCGGCACGCCTATCACGGCCTTCTCGCCCGGGTGCTCGACCACCGCGTTCTGGCGGGCGGGGCCTTCATGGCCTTCTCTCTCGTCTCGCTGGGGCTGGCTCCGTTAATCGGCAAAGACTTCTTCCCCTATGTCGATTCCGGGCAGATGCGCCTGCATGTTCGCTGTCCCACGGGGACACGAATCGAGGAGGCGGAACGCATCTTCGCCGACGTGGAACGGGAAATCCGAAGCGTGATTCCGCCCCAGGAGTTGAACTCGATACTCGACAATATCGGACTCCCGAATTCGGGTATCAATCTCGCGTTCAGCGATAGTTCGACGGTCGGAGAAGGCGATGGAGAGATCCTGATCTCGCTGAAGGAAAAGCACCGTCCGACGTTGCAGTACACGCGCCTGCTGCGTGATACGCTCGCGGCGAAGTTCCCCGCGTCGACATTCTACTTCCAGGCGGCCGATATCACCAGTCAGATATTGAACTTCGGACTACCGGCGCCAATCGACATTCAGATCACCGGCAACGATGCCGAAAAGAACTACCGGATCGCTGCCGATCTTCGTCGAGAGATCGCGTTGCTGCCCGGGGCGGTCGATGTCTTCGTGCGGCAGCAGGTCGACTATCCTACCGTGCAGGTCAACGTCGATCGCCTGCGAGCCGGAGAAGCGGGTCTCACGCAGCGAGACGTGGCCAATAGCTTACTCATATCGCTCTCTTCGAGCGGTCAGGTCGCACCCAATCAATGGCTCAATCCGGCGAACGGAGTCAACTACCAGGTCGCAGTACAGACGCCGCAGATTAAGGTCGACACATTCGACGCAATGAAGCGCACGCCGATTACAGCTCTCTCCGGCGGAAGCAAACAATTGCTCGACAACCTGGCGGCCCTTCGGCGGACCACGTCCACGGCCATCATCAATCACTACGATGTCCAGCCTGTGCTCGATGTCTACGCGAGCCCGGACCGACGCGACCTCGGCGCCTTCGCTGCCGACGTGCAGCGCGTGATCGACAGGATGCGGCCATCTCTCCCTCGAGGAAGCACGATCGATATCCGGGGACAGATCGACACCATGCAGAGGTCATTCACACGTCTCGGCATAGGAATGGTGTTCGCCATCATACTCGTCTACCTGCTGATGGCGGTCAATTTTCAATCCTGGGTCGATCCTTTCATCATCCTGACGGCACTGCCGGGCGCTCTCGCCGGGATGTTATGGATGCTCTATCTGACGGGAACCACGTTCAGTGTCCCCAGCCTGATGGGGGCGATCATGGGAATCGGCGTTGCAACGGCGAACAGCATTTTGCTGGTTACCTTTGCCAATGAGGAGCGCACGCAAGGAATGGACTCCCTGCAGGCGGCCTTGTCGGCGGGGTTCACACGAATCCGTCCGGTGACGATGACGGCGCTCGCGATGATTGTCGGCATGGTGCCGATGGCGCTGGGCCTGGGCGAAGGCGGTGAGCAGAATGCGCCGCTCGGCCGTGCCGTGATCGGCGCACTGGCGCTTGCGACCCCAACGACGCTATTGTTTGTCCCCATCATGTATAGCTGGCTTCGACACAAGGCGCCGGTTGATCTCGATCAGCAACTCGAGGCTGAGACCCACGATGCATAGGGAAAGGTTCGGTGATTGACATGAAAGGCATATTTGTCGCGGGCCTGGTGGTTGTATTGGCGTTAACGGGATTCGCATCCGGGTATCTCGCGCGCAGGAGAACCACCGCGGGCCTGAATGCTGAGGCGGAACTTCGCAGGAACTCCCCGCCTCTCGTCAACTCCGCGAGGGTTGGGCGGGCGCCTTCCCGAACTGAGGTGCTGCTGCCAGGCACCATCACGCCGATCACCGAAGCATATGTGTTTGCGCGCGCAGCCGGATATCTCAAGCGGCGTTACGTTGACATCGGTGACAAAGTGCGCGCGGGACAATTGCTGGCGGAAATTGACGCGCCGGATCTCGATCAGCAGGTAACCCAGGCGGAGGCGGCGGTGGCGCAGGCCGAGGGACAACTGGGTCAATCGGAGGCGACCTTGCAGCAACTCATCGCAACCCGCGATCTGGCCAACCTCACCTGGAAGCGTTACCAGGTGCTCACGGCGAGCGGGGCGGTGTCCCGTCAGGATGGCGACATGCAATCGACGGCGTCCAAAACCGCCGAGGCGAATGTAACGGCGGGCGAGAAGAACGTCAAGGCGGCCCAGGAGTTCGTGCGCGCGAGCAAGGCCACTCTCCAGAGGTTGGTTACCCTGCAAGGCTACGAACGAATCACCTCGCCCTTTGCAGGCGTGGTTACTTCGAGGAGCGTTGACGTGGGCGCGCTGATCTCGACGACGGGATCGAGCCAGGGGCCCCTAGGGTCCACAGCCGCCCCGGCCGACGTTGCGAGGGGCGGAGATGTATTCCGTGTGGCCGAGATCAGCCGGCTACGAATACTCATATCGGTCCCGCAGTCGCAGTCGCCCGGAATCACGGTGGGACAAGCGGCGGACGTGACGGTTCAGGAGTTTCAGAACCGCGTCTTTCCAGGCAAGGTGACGCGGACCTCAAACTCACTTGACGCCGGATCCAGGACACTGTTGACAGAGGTGCAAGTCGCCAATCCAACTGGAATTCTGCTGCCCGGCATGTACACGATGGTCAGGTTCTTCACGGACCGGAGCGATCCGCCTCTGCTGGTCCCGGGCGCTGCGCTGATCGTGCAGGCGGACGGGACGCGGGTGGCCGTGCTGCAACCTGTTCCCGGCGGAAAGCCGGAAGGAGTTCGCCGCGTCCGTTTCCAAACGGTAGAGGCCGGCCGCGATAACGGAATCAACCTGGAAATTCTGCGGGGACTCCAAGGAGATGAGGATGTCGCCGTCGACCCGAGCGACGCGGTGAGAGAGGGCATGCTGGTCATGCCGGTCTCGGCGGTGTCCGGAAAGGCGAAACAGTGAAATGCGTCACATCCTGACAACTGTCGTATCGATGGCGCTGATACCGATCGGCGCGGCCGCTCAGCTTCGCTGGTACCGCCCACGGCCGGTCCCGCAGATCAATTTTCAGAACTCAGGCCGGATCGACGAGTTGACCCGCGCTGGCCAACTCTATCTTTCGCTGGCTGACGCGGTGGCGCTCGCGCTGGAAAACAATCTCGACATCGAACTGCAACGACTGCTCCCCCGAATTGCAGCGACGGATGTCCTCCGTGCCAGCGGCGGCGGTCAGTTGCGCGGATTGAGCCTGCTGGTGAATCAGCCGGCGCCCGGGATCGGCGGCCCCAACGGTCCGCTGCTCACCAACCTCACCGCGGGTTCGACGCCCACCCCGCTGGTCAATACCAATTTTTCGGACCTCGCGCTGATCAGCCGGCAGCAAAACAATCTCTCCGTTGCTGGCGGCGCGCCACTCTCGAGCGGAACCTCGATTCCGCAATATGATCCATCTGTTTCGGGTGGCTTCAACTGGATGCATCAGTCAGACCCGCAGTTCAGCACGGTACTCACCGGGGGATCAAACTGGCTGGTGTCGAAGAATACAAACGGAAGTATCGAGTTCACACAGGGATTCTCGACCGGCACACAGATCGACGTCAACTTCGACAATACGCGCTTCACGAACAACGCCACCCGGTATACCTACGACCCAACCTTCAACTCCAATCTGGGGATCACCGTGAGGCAGCCCCTGCTGCGCGGGTTCGGAATCGATCTGAATCGCCGCTACATTCGAATCGCAAAGAACAGCGAGAAAGTGGCGGCACTCGTGTTCCAGCAACAGGTGATCGATACCATCGCCGGCATCTCGCGGCTCTACACAGACCTGGTCAGCCTGAACGAGGACGTAAACGTGAAGCGTGAGTCGCTGAAGCTGGCCCAGCGGCTCTACGACGACAACAGGAACAAGGTTGACCAGGGCACCCTCGCGCCTATCGAAGTAACTCGTGCGCGGGCGCAAGTGGCGGCCAGCCAGCAGGCATTGATATCAGCCGAAGGGCTGGTGCGGCAGCAGGAACTCATCGTAGTGACGGCACTTACGCGGCGTGGGCTGGCTAGCGCGTCGATTCGCGACGCCCACATAGTGCCGACCGATTCGCTCACGGTTCCGGACCAGGAGACCGCGGTGCCGCTTGAGAATCTGATTGCGGACGCGCTAAAGACCCGGCCGGATCTGACCCAGGCCGGCATACAGGTGGAGAACACACAGATCAGTCTCAAGGGATCGCGCAACGCGCTGAGGCCGTCAATCGACGTGGTTGGCGTCGTTAGAAACGGGGGTCTCGCGGGCGACCTGAACCCGCTCTCCGGCACCGTGGCGGGAAGCGTTCCCACCGGTGGTTATGGAACGACGCTAGGCCAGATATTCCGGCGAAACAATCCGACCTATGGGGTCGGCGTGCAGATGAACTTACCTCTGCGCAATCGCGTCGCGCAAGCCGACGCGGCGCGCGACGAGTTGCAGCTACGGCAGACGCAGATTCAGCGCGAACAACTCGAAGACCAGGCGCGTCTCGAAGTCGCCGATGCGCAGGTGTCACTCCAGCAGGCTCGAGCGTCCTATGAAGCCGCTGTGCAGACTCGACTTCTACAAGAGCAGTCGGTTGATGTGGAGCAGCAGAAATTCGACGTAGGCCTGTCCACCAACTTTCTGGTGATCCAGTACCAGAGCTTTCTGGCGCAAGCGCGCTCCACCGAAGTAGCGGCCAAGGGCGCTTACGCCAAGGCCAGAATCGCGCTAGAGAGAGCGACAGGGAGTATCCTCCGCACCAATGGCATTTCGATCGACGAGGCTTACCGAGGGACAGTCTCTCGCCCCCATTCGCCCGCTCGTTGAATCAACTGCTGCGAAAGACTCAAAACGTATCCGCGGCCGAACTGAGTAGATCATCTGCCGCCCCCAAGCTCGCGGAGTATTCGGCGCCCCCTCCATATAAGAAGGCAGCCTTCTCCCGTGTGGTTGAAGTGAGAATGTTGCGGGGACTGAATACCAGGCCGCCAACGCCCGCCTCAACGAATGGCGTCATCCAGCGCATCGGGAACCGCAGAACGTATGCCGCGGTCACTTCATGTTGATTGGCGCTGGCGACGACGGACTCTATAGTTACGGGTGCCTACTCAAATGGCGGCAAAGCAGATATGTCGACGAGAAGTCATATCGCGGGATTTTCGACGCGTCGCTGGGACGAACCAAAGTGGCAGCCCGATTGCCGTTCTATCCACGTGAAAATGCCTTCGTTGTTATCCCGAGCCTCCGCAACTCTGCATCGGATATGGGGACGCGTGCGTTGGAGAATGGCTGCCATTCTGGTGTTTACCGGGATGTCCACACTTCTGGTTGTGGCATTGTCGATTGCCGCCCTGAACGTGCTGGTCCGGCGCGAAGCAAGCAGTGTAGTGGAGAAAGAGATCGCCCTGCTCTTGAACGAGAGCCGCTCCGTCGCACCTACGATTCTCGACCATGCCGCGAACTGCACGGCAACAACGGACCGCTTGGTGTTGCCTCAGTCGTTGCTCGCTTACACCGCGGAGGTGTTTCCGCAGTCCCGGGCGTCCGTCACCATCGATGGTCCCAACGGGGTGCGCTTCCATAGTTCCGGGCCGGCCCGTCTCGCCGCTGAACACCCGAACTGGCTCGAATCCCAGGAGTTCTCCGGGCTGGTGGTAGAACAGGGAGAAGTCGGAATCCGGCACCTGCTTTCCGCGCGGAAAGGCGCCTGTACGGTGACGGTGGCATTCAGCCTGCCACTGGGAGCCCGGTTGGCGGCGCGCCTTGCGACGGCCAGTGGTGTCGAAATCACCGCCGTTCGTCATCAACGCTTCCGTGTGCACCCGTTGAACCAGCGAATCCTCCAAACCATCCGTAGTAACTTCATCCCCGGCAAGGTCCAGCCGGCATCGGTGGTGTTGACGGTACGCAACTGGAAGACAGGCGGACAGGAGGACTGGATCGTCGCCAGCGTTCGGGGCAATTACTCCAGGACATTTGAAGGCATGGCGCGTCTGGGAGGGCAGTTGGCGGATTGGGTGTGGCTCCTGATTGGGCTCTGTGCCGCTGCCTTTCTGTTGGATGGCGCCGGCATGTGGACGTGCGTCCGGTTCGGTAAGGAGATCGCCACATCTGTTGACGATCTGAGTATCGCGGCGGCTGAGATCGCGGCCGGCAACTTCTCCTGGCGGACCGCGGTGCGGAGCAAAAGCCAACTCGGGGAACTGACCGCGAATTTCAACGAGATGGCGATCGCGCTGGAAAAGGTTCAAAAGGAACAAGCGGAGCGGTTGCGTCTCGACGGCGAGCTCCAGGCAGCCCGGAGTGTTCAGCAATACCTGTACCCTCGCCATGAGCCGGTGCTCCTCAACGCCACCGTTTCGGGACAGACCCTGCCCGCGCGAGTGATCGGTGGCGATCTCTATGACTTCATCGACCTTGGCCACGGGCGAATCGGGATGTTGTGCGCGGATGTCAGCGGGAAAAGCATTCCGGCGGCTCTGATGATGGCCAACCTGCAAGCCCTGACGAGGGCGCATGCCAGTCATGCCAGTGACGTCCCTTCCATATGCCCTGCTCATTTCGTCGAAGTGCTGAATACCGAACTGGCGGGCCGCTTCGGGACCAATCGTTACGCGACCCTGATTTGGGCTGTCTATGATACGCAAACCCGTGACCTAACTTATGTTGGAGCTGGCCATCCTGCGCCGATTGTCGTTCACGCGAGCGGCGCAATCGACAGGTTGAGCTCGGAGGGCTTTCCGGTGGGGATGTTCCCGACTGCCCAATACGTAGCGACAACCGTGAAGATGCGCCCCGGCAGTTGCCTCGTGATCTTTACCGATGGCGTTACCGACGCCGCGGATGTTGCTGGGGAGGAGTTTGGTGAGGACCGCCTGCTTGCCCGCTGCAAGGCCATCGAGCCCGGGTGGGACGCCAGGGAAACGACCGGCCATCTAATGCATGCCGTTGCCGATTGGTCCAGCGGTGCGGAGCGGTTCGACGATACCACCGTGGTCGTGCTGCGCATCGCGCCTGATTCGATGTGAACTGCATGTCCGAGTCAACCTAAAAGTTACATGGTTCTCAAAGTGCTCAATCGCATCAGTATGAAACTAACATTGTCGGGTACTCTCACACTCGCGGCTGCGTTCGTGGGCATCGCGTTCGCAGCTCGGGTCAGCACAGATTTCGACCACACGGTGCACTTCGACCGTTACAAGACCTATTCATGGATGAAAGTCGATGCGAAGGACTCCCTCTGGGAAGACCGTATTGTTCGCAGCGTGGACAACGAGCTTACAGCGAAAGGGTGGAAGAAGGTGGATTCCGGCGGCGATGCGACCGTAGCCGCCTTTGGATCGACACATAAGGAACGAACTCTCGACACGTTCTACAGCGGCTTCGGCGGCGGCTGGAGGTGGCGCGGCTTCGGCGACGGCATGGCGACTACAACGGTCGAATACACACAGGTGGGAACCCTGGTCGTTGACGTGTTCGACGCGCAGACCAGAAAATTGGTATGGCGCGGATCCTCCTCAGCGACACTGTCGGGCAAGGCTGAGAAGAACGAGAAGAAACTGCAAAAGGACGTTGGCGAGATGTTCAAGCACTTCCCACCCGAAGCGCGCCTACAAAGCGAGCGTTAAGGGTGAACCTCCCATGTTGTGGGCCGGCACGGACGTGAAGTTCGTGTCGGCATGGGACGGTTGTTCGGCATTCCTGGTGACTAGACAGATGAAAGTCTTGAACCCGCCCGCCGCGCGGGCGGCCGCTGTCCATCACTCGAACATCTGCCGGACCGGCGACACATGGCACAGATCGTTCGCTCAATAAGCGGTTGCTTGTCCTAGATCCCGCTGTTGGCTGTAATATTGCAATGCAAGGATTGAGAGCCTGGTGAATGAACCGCTGGCTGTCATTCCAACCAGCAGTGGGAGAGAGTTACATCGGCTAACGGAACTCCCCACAAGGTTTCGACTTGCGTCGGGGAATGAGGTTGCCATGCAACCCACTCGGGAGATATCAATGTCGTCTATCAACGGAATCATCACTATCCCGTCGCATCATTCCGCGGGGGGCTCACGGCGTTTTCCATGTATGTCATGGACTACGGCGCCCCCGTTGGTTATCGACTGGCGCTCCTGCATCCCGAGCGTGTCCAAGCGTTGGGGGCAGCAGCGGAATCGGCCTGGCCACGGCGAAGCGCTTCGTAGCCGAAGGCGCACGAGTCTTCATCACCGGGCGCAGGCAGACTGAACTGGATCGTGCTGTCTCAGAGATCGGAGCGAATGTCACCGGCATCCGCGGTGATGTCGCGAATCTGGCAGATCTGGATTCTGTGTACGACATCATCCGCAAACAAGAGGGCCGGCTCGACGTCCTCTTTGCCAACGCCGGGATCGGTGAGTTCGCACCCTTGGCACAGATTACGGAAGAACACTTTGACAAGCAGTTCAATGTGAATGTCAAAGGGATGCTGTTCACCGTACAGAAGGCGCTGCCGCTGCTCCGCGACGGCAGTTCGATCGTACTGAACGCGTCCATAGTTGGCTCCAAGGGGAATCTCAACTTCAGCGTCTACAGCGCCACCAAGGCCGCCGTACGATCGTTCGCTCGCACCTGGTCCGTCGATCTGCGCGACCGGAAGATCCGGGTGAATGCGTTGAGTCCAGGATTGGTTCCGACTCCCGGGTACCATACCAGTCTCGGATTGAATGACGATCAGCTCGCGCAGGTTGTCGGTGGCGCCCTACCAGGGATTCCCCTGGGCCGGGTCGGCTATGCGGAGGAGGTCGCAAGCGCCGTTCTCTTTCTCGCTTCAGCCGAAAGTAGCTACGTCACAGGAATCGAATTGTTTGTCGACGGCGGCCTTGCCCAGATTTGATCCAGTGCGTGGCCGTTCCAACGGGTCTCGCGCCAACCAGCATCCGGTAATCTATCCGATTGGCGGCGTTTCGCAGTTCCCTGCCTGCGAGCGCCGGGCTTAGACCGGCAGCGTTCTGCAGATCGTTGGCTGGTTTCGGGAATGCGGTGTGGGGAGCCCGTCGCTGGCGCTCCGTGACTGGGGAGGCGGATTGGGGCGCGGCTGACGGATCGGAAAACTGGTGGCGACCGGTTTGGCGGTATCTGTCCTTATCGATGAAGAGAAGAGAGCCGGTCAGGGGGTCCGCCGCCGACGAGGGCGTCCGCCCTCCCGACGGGGTGGGCTCGGCGAGCGGCGGCTCCCCTGCGACGGACATAAAGGTGAAATTGTCAAAGAGCAGTGCCGGAGGCGGCTCCGGCTGGGGTTGCGGCCGGCTGCGGAACTCCTCAGCGGCTTTGTTTCGTCGATGCGCTGCGTCTCCACGAATGCGCGGCGGCTTCGCCGGGACGTGGTGTTCAGCGCTTGGAGACGTTGTAGAGGAGGGGCGGCAGTTCGTCTGTGGCGGCCAGGTTGGCTTCGTTGCGTGGAACGCGGATCGGCTGGAGGTCGGCGATGGGGTCCTGGTTGTCCGGATGGTTGGAATCGATACCGGTGGTCAGGTGCTCGAGGGCGCGGCGGGGGCGGCCATAGCCTTCATAGAAGAAGAGTTCCTCAGTGTTTTTGGTCAGGCGGGTGACTTCCGCCAGGGGGACGTTTTCGCGGATGCCCTGGACTACGTCGGGATGCTGCTGGCCCAGGGCGGCACGCTCGGTTTGGAGTTTGCTGAGCTCCTTGATGGCGCGATAGAGGCCGCGTTCGAGGTCGCGGCGGTAACGGGCGTAGCGCTCGAGTTCGCCGGCGTGGGTGTTGGTTTCCGCCAATGGGTCCGTTTCGGCAAGGATGAGGCACTCGAACGATTCGATGCGGCGGAGGTTCCAGGTATGGGTGAGGATGCGATGGAAGATCTCTTCCTCGATGCAATTCGCGGGCCTGGTATCGAGGCGGAGGGCGGCTTCGAGCGCTGTGAATGCGGCGCGGTCTTCGGGCGTGATGTTGAGGTTCTGGGCGGTGAAGCCGTGGCTGCGGGCGTTCTGCGATGAACGGGCCTTGCCGTCGATGGTGACGGGGCCGGTGGAGCGTTTCGCGTTCGCCTGGTTGGCGTTGATCTGAGCTGCGGTTGCCATGATGAAGATCTCCTTGTAAACAAAAAATGCCGGCATTGGTGCCGGCGCGATTCCAGGGTAACGGGTGGGGTCAAGAGGAAATGGGTGGTTTAGGGAGGGCCGTGTTGAATCGAAACCAAATAAAGAGTTTCGGACCTGGTGACTGAATAAAGCTTAATGGGGGAATTGGGGGAGAAGTGAGGTGGGCGGCCGGTGCAGGGTGGCTTCCTGTTGGAGCTGGCGGGGCTTGCGTGCTGGACTGACAGGGGGCCGCTGGCTTCGTTTCGGGCGGCCAGGGTGATGGGGCGGCTGGAGCCGGCCGCGGCAGCGAAGACAGCCGGAATGGTGGCGGCCTGGCGGGCGCGCTGCTGGGCGAGGTAGGGGCGGAGGGCCTTCTGGACGACGGTGATTCGGGCGCAGATCCAGGAGTGGTAGCGGCCCAGGGTTTGGATGACCTCGGCGTGGTTGTCGCGGATCCAGAGCGAGGCTTGGTGGACGGCTCCGTTGCAGACGCGACATTGCCCGGGTGCCCGCTTACTGCCGTGCGCGGTTCGCAGCGCGGTGGGGACCACTCCCTGACGGTCGTGGTTCGTTGCGATTTCCTCTCGTTTGGCGGCCCGAAGGGCCATGGGGACTCCGTTGAAGACGCGTTGGTGGCCCGTCGCTGTCACTCCGGGACTGGGGCGGGGTGCGCGGCTTCCTTCGCTTTGGCGGCCTGCGGGGCCATGGGTGACTGCGTGATTGACGCGGAGGGCTTCGGCCCAGAGTTTGGCTTCGAGTTGGAAGAGGCGGCGTTCGTGGCCGCGGAGTAGGAGGCGCTGGACGAAGAGGGCTCGGAAGCGAGGGTCGGCGATGTCCGCTGTTTGCTCCAGGGCCTGGCGGTAGAGGCGGGTCGCGATGCCGGCGGGCAGATGGTAGTGGCTGTGCCGGCTGGCGACGTGCGCGGCTCGGCCGTAGGATCGGGTTCGTTTCGTCAAGGCGGTGGTCTCCGGTTTCGGTTGTCAGCGTGGTTTCGTCCTGGAGGTGCGGAGGGTGGAGAGGTCGGCGCGGCTGCGGCGCCAGGAGCGGGCCTCGAAGTCCTGGCTGGCGCGGAGGCAGGCGGAGTCGCGGGGGCTCATGTCGCGGAAGGCGACGTAGGTGCGGTAGGCGGGATCGGCGTTGGGACACTCCTTCTTTACGGATTCCCAGTCGCGCTCGATGGCGGCGGAGAGGGCGGTGGTTTCGACCAACGCGTAGCGGCTTTTGCGCCAGAGTTCCTCGGCAAGGGAGTCGGCCATGTGCTGTTCGAGGCGGGTGGCCGGGGTGCAGTGTTGGTGGACGTCGTCGCGGAGGGCTTCGTAGAGGGCCCGGTCCTCGATGCAGGTGATGAGGCTGGCCGAGTCGTCTCCTAGGAGGAGAGCGTTCTCGGCGCCGGTGGTTTGCAGAAAGCGGCGCGACGGTGTGAAGCCGTCGGTCGTCGATTTGAAGAGTTCCATGATATTGCTCCTTGGCCGAGGTTGTAGACCATGGGACCAAGCGATTCTGGGGGATGCGGCTGTAAAGGATTGCAGGGAAAGAGAAGATATATTTCGAACGCCTGTGGATGAAGACGGCTTCATGCTGGAATTGGGGGAGAAGTGGGGTGGGGGCTGTTGGATTTGCGCCGGTGGGGGGATACCTCAGAAAGGTCGGGATTGGCCGGGAGGGGGCGCTTCCGGAGCGATTCGGGTGGAGATGACCAGTGTCGGTGCACCGCTGAACATTGCTTGCGCGCTGTGCCAAGAAAGGGGACAAGTCCATTCCTTGCCAGCCCCCAGTGTTGGCGTTGCGCGTCTGGCCAAGCTCTCAGGTCGTGACCAAACCAGCTTGCCCTCACCTCGCTGTCCAGTTTTCTTGCGACAAAACTAGACAGCCCCTTTATCGAAATCCATCCTCTGGGTATGGGTGAGTCCCCCACGCCGTCGCAGTCCTATACCGCCTCCATCCGGCAACGGATCGAGAAGGGCGGCGAACGTGTCTGGCGACTGGAGGACTTCCGAGACTTGCCCTTTGCCGCAGCACCGCAAGCGCTATCGCGCCTCACGCGGGCCGGAGCCCTGGAACGATTAAGCAAAGGAATCTACTACAAGACCAGACCAACGGTCTTCGGGCACCGCCGACCCAACCCCGCCGCGATTCAGAAACTCGCGGCCAAACACAAGCCGATTTTCCCCTCGGGTCTTGCAGCAGCCAACCTGCTGGGTTTCAGTACGCAGACCGGCAGGCAGAATGAGGTTTCCACGAGCGCCGGGAGCCTTCCGCGGAAACTGGTTGGGCAGGATACGGTCATTCATGCAAGGCGTCCAGCGGCATGGAACAAGTTGTCGCCGGAAGATGCCGCCCTGCTCGAATTCCTGAGGTGCGGAGGCAAGACCAGCGAAGTGTTGCCAGAGAAGACCGTCCAGAAGACGCTTGCACTGCTTAGCGAGAAACGACGCTTTGAACGACTGCTTGCAGTCGCCGACACCGAGCCGCCGCGCGTTCGCGCGATGCTCGGTGCTATCGGCGAGCAACTCGGCAAGACTCCGAGCGACTTGCAGTGTCTTCACGATTCCCTGAATCCATTCTCCAAGTATGATTTTGGACTCCTCGCGGGATTGCAGCACGCTAAGAAGTGGCAATCCAAGTCAGCACGTGAGGCATGAAACTCTTCGAACACCCTGACTTCGAGCGGGCCATCCTCGAGGCGGCGGAGCACTTCCGTCCGCAGGGCTTACGAGCGGCCATCCTCGAAAAGGACTACTACGTCACCGAGGCTCTGCGCTCCATTGCGACTGCCGGCGCTCCAAAGGCGGCCGCCGGAACACGCGAGAACTCCACAGGCATGATCAGCAACACGATCATCTTCAAAGGCGGCACCAGTCTGTCCAAGGGTCGGAATCTCATCGCTCGGTTCTCCTAGGACATTGGTATCTTCCTGGATCCTCTCGCGTTCGAGCCGCCGCTTGGCAAACGCGCCATAGACCGCGAGTTGAAAGCACTGCGTGATGCCGTCGCGGCGCATTCTGCGCTCACATTCGTTGAAGGCGAGAGCCAAACGATTGGTGGATTCGGGCGCAATGACCGGCTCGCCTACGACCAGCGTTTCGGCGGCACGGGCGAGGTCGCGGCTCGGGTGCTTCTCGAAGCTGGAACCGCAAGCGGGCGTGAGCCAACTACTGTAATCGAGATCAGTTCCTACCTCAGTCAATTCCTGCGTGCCCGCGGCGTGTCGCTGGGAGCGGACGATGAAGATGCTTTTTCGATGCGACTCCTGCACTTCCGGCGCACCTTCGTGGAGAAGATGTTCGCCATCCACGGCAAGGTGGAATTGCTGAAACGGAACGGAGAGCCGCTGGGTTCCTACGCCCGTCACTACTATGACCTCTTCCAATTGGCGGCACAAACCGAGGTCATCGACATGTTGCAGTCCGCCGAGTACGGCGAAACAAAAGCGGCTATGACCGAATCAGCCGGGAGCACTTCGACAGAAGCTATTTCTTACCCAAAGGTATGCGCTTCGCGGAAAGCGAGGCCCTGTTCCCGCCACCGGAGATCGAGCCGACGCTGAAGTCCGGGTACGACGCTCAATGCAAATTGCTGTGCTATGGATCGTTTCCGCCCTGGGCCGGTGTGCGGTCCAAGTTTCTAGAACTACGGCATCTGCTGTAGCTGCAAGATGGCAACAGATACCTTCGCCACTGCGTGACGCAATGTCACCTTGCCGTCTTCCGTCTAGCTGTTATGTAGTTCCGCTGCGGGACAGGGTACAGGCTGAGGGGCATGCGCGGGGCATGCAGTGGTTTTGGGGGCAGAAGGCCGGCACGAATGCCGGCCCGCAAGCCTGGAGGCATACCCCACGGAAGAGGGGCTCTTCGTGGGTTCGGGGGTTTTGGGTTTACCGAGGTTGTGGTTTCGGGGGCAGAAGGCCGGCACGAATGCCGGCCTGCAAGCCTGGAGGCATACCCCACGGATGAGGGGCTCTTCGTGGGTTTGGGGGTTTTGGGTTTACCGAGGTTGTGGTTTCGGGGGCAGAAGGCCGGCACGAATGCCGGCCCGCAAGCCTGGAGGCATACCCCACGGGTGAGGGGCTCTTCGTGTGTTCGGGGCTTTTGCGTTTGCCGAGGTTGTGGTTTTGGGGGCAGAAGGCCGGCACGAATGCCGGCCCGCAAGCCTGGAGGCATACCCCACGGAGGAGGGGCTCTTCGTGTGTTTGGGGGTTTTGGGTTTATCGAGGTTGTGGTTTCGGGGGCAGAAGGCCGGCACGAATGCCGGCCCGCAAGCCTGGAGGCATACCCCACGGAAGAGGGGCTCTTCGTGGGTTCGGGGGTTTTGGGTTTACCGAGGTTGTGGTTTCGGGGGCAGAAGGCCGGCACGAATGCCGGCCTGCAAGCCTGGAGGCATACCCCACGGATGAGAGGCTCTTCGTGGGTTTGGGGGTTTTGGGTTTACCGAGGTTGTGGTTTCGGGGGCAGAAGGCCGGCACGAATGCCGGCCCGCAAGCCTGGAGGCATACCCCACGGGTGAGGGGCTCTTCGTGTGTTCGGGGCTTTTGCGTTTGCCGAGGTTGTGGTTTTGGGGGCAGAAGGCCGGCACGAATGCCGGCCCGCAAGCCTGGAGGCATACCCCACGGGTGAGGGGCTCTTCGTGTGTTCGGGGCTTTTGGGTTTACCGAGGTTGTGGTTTCGGGGGCAGAAGGCCGGCACGAATGCCGGCCCGCAAGCCTGGAGGCATACCCCACGGAAGAGGGGCTCTTCGTGTGTTTGGGGGTTTTGGGTTTACCGAGGTTGTGGTTTCGGGGGCAGAAGGCCGGCACGAATGCCGGCCCGCAAGCCTGGAGGCATACCCCACGGAAGAGGGGCTCTTCGTGTGTTTGGGGGTTTTGGGTTTACCGAGGTTGTGGTTTCGGGGGCAGAAGGCCGGCAGACGGCGGCGAGTCCTGGCGAGGTGTCGCTTTCCTGCATGCCTGGCGTGTCCTTGCTCCCATCACTTGACCGCAAAGCCCAAACCGTTTGGCCCGGCCTCTCCAACGAGCTGCTGCTGGCGGAACTCGACGAGACCATACAATTCGTGCTGCCCTACCCCACCCAAGGCGAGAAGGGTCCCCACCGCACGGCAACCGTGCTCTCCAAGCACTCCCTCGCTCACCAGAGTCTCGCCGACCCGCTGGGCCTGGACACGCTTTCCGCCGCGCCGCGTGGGTAATACAGACGTCCCACCGGAACTACATCACATTCAACGCGGCGCAGCTTTCGCTAGACAATTCGCAGTAAACTTCCGCCAGATTGGTTCCATCGCATGAAGTTTCTTTGGGCGGCCTTAGCCACGTCCGGTTCTTGGGCGAGTAGCGGGGACGCGGCTCCGGAGAAAGAGGCGGCAGCGCGCCGGCGTCCGCTCGCCTCTTGGCAGCGCGGGCGGACAGCGGGGCGCCGCAGCTAGCGCAGCTCGGCGAGATGGTTCAGGTAGCGCTCGAGCGGAGAGTACTCGTCGGCCGGCGCTTGGGTGTCGCTGGGTTGGGCCGACGCCGGAAGGTCGTCGGGCAGGCCATTGCGATCGGCATCGCGCGGCGGAAGGGCAGCGCGGTATTCGGGCCAGCCGCCGACTTCCCATTGGGAGTCGATGATGGCGCCTGTGCCGGCGGCCACGTCGGCCAGGAGGCGCTGGTCGACCTTGTCGCGAGTGGGGCGGAACGCGCCAACGCCTTTCAATACAGCCTGATAGGCCTCTTCGGCGGAGGTGGTTGTCACGGGTGGAGCGTCGAAGGGTTTGGGCACGACGGTGGCGACGCGCAGGCCGTCCACGATGGGCCGGTCAATCATGAGCCGGTTGTCGGCGGAGAGTTTCTCGTTGCCCAGGAAGCGGTTGCCCTCGAGGTAGAACTGTGTTCCGGGGGTTTTGTGCATGATGAGCGGAGTGCGGCCAGGACGGGAGGAGGGGCCCGGTTTGATGAAGTTGCCAGCGTAGTTGACGCTAATGTATCCGTCGGTGAGGCCGGAGCAGGTGGTGCCGTAGTCGTACATCACGTTGTTGCGGATGTCGTAGACGACGGGGACGGTGGGCTCCTGCTGGCCGAGGCGGGGGTTGCGGGAGTCGTGGTGGAGCCAGAGGTTGTGGTGGAAGGTGACGCCGCCGACGGCGCGGATGAGGGAGCCCATGCTGTGGGGCCCCTTGCCGTGGACGCTTTGGTTGAGGCCTTCCGCGATAAGACACCACTGGACGGTGATATCGGCCACGGTGCCGCTGACGGAGAGGCACTCATCAATGCTCCAACTGGCCGAGCAGTGGTCGACGATGACGTTGCGGCTGTTGCCGACGATGGAGATGCCATCGACCTCCTGGCCGGCTTCGTCTCCGGGGCGGCTGCGGAGGAAGCGGATTATGACGTCGTGAGTGTCGACGACGAGGCCGAAGCGGCGCAGGCAGATGCCGTCGCCGGGGGCGGACTGGCCGGCGATGGTGACGAACGGATTTTTCACGACGAGAGGCGACTGTAGCGAGATGACGCCAGCGACGCGGAAGACGATGGTGCGCGCGTAGAAACCGTCGATGGCTGCGCGGAGGCTGCCGGGGCCGGAGTCGTTGAGATTGGTGACGAAGCGGACCGCGCCGTGGCGGCCGCCACGGGTATAGGCGCCAAAGCCTTCAGCCCCGGGGAAGGCGGGCAAGGGGCGGCGGGGGGCGGCCAGGGCGAGGGCCGGCCATTGGAGGAAGAGTCGTCGATTCATGAGGGGAGAGCCTTTCAATTAGCCTGATCGGAGTCAGAGGAGCGGTCGACGCTCAGGCCGAGCGCGGCCTTGCCGGCGAAGTCCATGGGCCCCTGGAAGCCGGGTCCGCCGGCGCCGACATAGCCGCGGCTGGCGCCGGAAGAGTCGGGGCTGACCCAGAAGGAGTAGAGGCCGCCATTCACGAGATGGAAGCGGAAGCGCAGGGGCAAACCGTGCAGGCGGGACAGTTCATTCACACCTTGCCAGCGGACCTGCATCAGCGTGCTGTCGCCGCTCAGGGGGAGGCAGTTGCCGCGAGAGCAGCCGGCGGCGATTTTGCCTTCGGCATCGAGGATCTCGACGCGCAACTCGCCGTTGGGGGCTTCCAGATTGACAAAGAGCTGGGAGCCGGAGAAACGGAGCAGGCGGGTGGTGAGGACGCCGCCTGCCGCGCCGGCGCGGAGAGATGCGAAGCCGTCGCGGCGCAGGATGGCGAGGCCGGTGGTGCAGACGCCATCCTGTTTGGTGCCGGGGACGCCGGCGCGCCCGGAGGCGTAGAAGTAGAGCTTGTCGCGCACGACCAGCACGCAGCCGCCCGCCGACTGGACGTTGCCCCAATTCCAGTCGCCCTGCTTTTCGGAGACCGGCAGCAGCGCATCGCGGCAGGGGCGATGCCAGTGGAAGCCATCACGGCTGAAGCCGGCCATCACCTGGTTTGGTTTGGGGCGATCAGTGGGCTGCCCTTTCCAGATGCTGAAGAGGCCGAGGAGCAGGCCTTCGTAGGCGACGGCGTCGAGATTGTAGAGTTCGGCCCGCCGTTTGAGATCGGGGCGCTGGGGATCGAGCGGATCGGCCCCAACCCAGACGGGGGTGGTGCGCTTCGTCCAGAAGAAGCCCTCTTCCAGGTTGTCGCTCTCCCAGTAGAGGCGCATGCGCTGGTCTGCATTGTCGTCCTTCAGGCTGAAGACCCATTTGCGGCGGAAGGGGTTGTAGAACAGGGTGCTGCGATCCTTGGCGGTGCCGCTGAGGGCGGCCACGCCGCTCCAATGAATGCCGTCGGGCGAGTAGTGGAGGGCGAAGCGCGGCGGGCGTTCGCCGCCGACCTGGCGGAAGAGCTTGAAGCGGCGCGCGGGATTGGGTTCGTTGTGATCGAGCCAGACGGTGGTGGAGCCGCGCGGGATGTCGAGGACGATGTTGGTGCCGGGTTTGACGTCGAGCCTGGGCTTTTCCCAGTGGATGCCGTCGCGCGAACAGGCGTAGGCCAGCGGGCCCCAGTAGCCGGCCATGTACCAGAGCTTGAACAACTGGTCCTGGGGGTCGAACCAGACGCCGTCGCTGAAGACCATCGAGGCGGGTCCCTGGGCGGTTGTCTCCCAGGGGCGGTCCGGTTTGAGCACCGGGCTGGCCGGATGGTAGCTGGGTTGGTGAAAGACCCGCCGCAGGGTGGATTGTTCGATGAGGAAGTCGTCGACAAAGAGCTGCCGGCCCAAGTCGATGGGAATGAGGCTGGGCGGCTGCTCGAGATAGGGCACGGGCATCGGCTTGTATTCCAGGGACTGGCGCGAGGGCGGCCAATCGGCCGGCAGGACGATGCCGTTGTGGAGCGTCTGCTGCGCGAGGAGCGGAGCAGACGCGGCCGAAAGAAGGAGTTGTCGTCGTGTAAGCATGCTGACGTCCATCGAGAACATGGGACCACAGTCGACGGGTTAGAAGCCGATGCGGAGGCCGAGCTGGATTTCGCGGGGGACGCTGACCTGGCTGTTGACGGTGCCATAGGCGGCGCTGGCCGGGTTGACGTCGGGGTTGCCGAACTGGACGCGGTTGGTGGCGTTGAAGGCCTCGGCGCGGAACTCGACGGTGAAGCGCTCGGCGATGGTGGTGGATTTGGACAGCGACAGATCCATTTTGCTGAGGGCGTCGCCGATGAGCGAGGCGGAGCGGACGGACAGGCTGCGCAGTGTGAACGAAGGCTGGACGGTGAAAGCGCCGGTATTGAACCAGCGGTTGAGAGTGCGATCGCCGGCGCTCAACTGGGGATCCTGGCCGGTGGCCTGGGAGCCACTGGGCAGATAGATGGGCGCGCCGCTCTGGAAGATGTACATGACGGAGAGCTGCCAGCCGTTCACCAGGGCTCCGGCGAAGCCGTTGATGTTGGCGAAGCGGCGGCCTTTACCGAAGGGCAGATCGCCGACCCCGGCGAAGCTGACGCGGTGGCGGCGCCAGTACTCGGCCACGGCCTTGGAGGGGGCGGGATCGCTGTCGTTCAGGTACTGGGAGTTGTCGATCTGGCGCTGGAAGGTGTAGGTGGTGAGGGCCTGCAGGCCGTGGGCGAAGCGCTTGGTGAGGGTGAACTGGCCGGAGTGGTAGACGGAGGAGCCTGAGCCATCCTGCACGAGGGTCAACTGGCTGAGGTGCGGGTAGGCCAT
This sequence comes from Paludibaculum fermentans, assembly GCF_051172195.1. Lineage (GTDB taxonomy): Bacteria > Acidobacteriota > Terriglobia > Bryobacterales > Bryobacteraceae > Paludibaculum > Paludibaculum fermentans_A. The sequence continues at coordinate 6,393,696 of NZ_JBPJAQ010000001.1, read as the reverse complement.
GAGCAGGTTCTGCCGGGAGATCTTGGCCTGACCGAGTGTGAGGTTGGAGGGGATGAGCCCGAAGAAGGGGTTGGCCACCTGCTGGTTCAGCACCGAGCCGAGGGACAGGTATTTCTCGGGGATGAAGTTGAGCCGGCGCTGCTGTTCGCCCGCGCCGCCGCTGCCGCTGTTGCCCACAAACTGATTGATGGCGCGGCTGCCGACATAGGCGGCTTCGAGGCGCCAGTCGGATTGGAGTTCGCGTTGGACGCTGGCCTGCCAGCGGGCGTTGTAGGTGCTGGGGCTGTTGACGGACAGGACGCTGAGACTGTTGCCGAGCAGCGTTTGCAGGCCCTGGGAGGAGCCGATGGGGAGCGAGAGCCCTTGGGGATAAGGGTTCTCGATGGAGCCGGCTGGGGTGATGCCGTCCACGGTGGCGAGCATGGGCGTGGTGGAGGCGAAGCCGTCCTGATAGACGGAGCCGGCGCCGGCCCAGTAGCTGTAGAAGTGACCGTAGCCGGCACGGAGGACGGTCTTGTTGTTGAGAGTGTAGGCCAGGCCGAGGCGGGGGCTGACGTCGCCGAGCGGCGTGGAGCGGGTGCGGCGGTCGCTGGAGCTGGCGAACTGAAGGCCGCCGCGGACGTTGAAGGCGGAGGCGGGCAACTGGTCGATGGGATTCACGGCGTAGTTGGCTCGGGCGGCGGCCTCGATGGGATTCGCGGTGTCGAAGGCGTAGCCGCGAGTGGCGCGGTTGTAACGCTCAGTGGGCGCGATGCTGACCTCGTAGCGCAGACCGAGATTGAGCGTAAGGCGCGAGGTCATGCGGAAGTCGTCCTGGAAGAAGAGGCTGTAGTAGGGCGCCTGCGAGGCCTGGGAGTTGCGGAAGGCGACGGAACCGGACGAGGGGGAGCCCAGCAGGAGCGAGGCGACGCCGTGGCCGACATTGGCGGCGGGGGCGGTGGGGTCGGAGCCCTGGGTGAAGCCACGATCGAAGGAAAAGCTGCCGGCCTGCGCGCTGCCGCTGGCTGAGTTCCACTGGCGGATGAGGCTGTTGAAGCCGAGGCGGAGGCTGTGCCGGCCGCGGAGATGGGAGACGGTGCCGGAGTAAGTGTAGGTATTGACCACGTCGTAGGAGTTGCCGTCGCCGACGCCCATCTGGGCCATGTCGGAGTTGGAGAACAGCGGTACGGTCTGGGCCTGCACCGTGCCGGCGAACTTGTTAGAGAAGCCCAGGGCGGGCATGTCGAAGCCGGGGCGTTCCTGCCGGATGATGTAGCGGGTGAGGCCGGCATTCAGGGTGACGATGGTGTCTGGACGCAGCATGTAGGTGTCGCCGCCGCCGGTGGAGATCTGGATGATGCGCTCAGTCTTCAGGCCGAACGCGGGCATGACGTAAGGGGCGGTCTCACTGCTCTCGGTGCGGCCCCAGCGGCCGAACAGGCGATGGCGGCTGCCGATGTTGTGGTCGAAACGGCTGGTGAAGTTGGCCAGTTTGCGGCCTTCCGCGCCATTGAAGAGTACGTTATTGGTGCCGGTGATCGCGTTGCCGGGCAGATTGGCGGACGGAAGGAAGCGGCTCAAGAGATTGCTGGACACCTTGTTGATGCGGGCGCTGGGGATCACATTGCCGGGGAACAGGGTGCGGACGAATTTGTTGGGATTGGCGGGATCAGTGCGGGTGGTGGAGGGATCGTAGATCTCGATGAGGCGGCCGCGGCTGTCAAACGTGCGGGAGAAGTCGCCGGCCTGCTGGGCGAGCGTGGGGATCGTGAAGGTGGAACTGGTGGGACTCGACTGCCGCATGCCCTCGTAGTTGAAGAACCAGAAGGTCCTGTTCCGCAGGACCGGGCCGCCGACCGCGGCTCCAAAGCGGTTGAAGCGCACGCGGGGGCGAGAAGCGCCGGAGCGGTTGTTGAAGAAGGTGTTGGCGTTGAAGACTTCGTTGCGGTTGTATTCGTACAGCGCGCCGTGCAACTGGTTCGTGCCCGATTTGGTGATGACGCTGATGATGGCGCCGCCGCCGTTGCCGAACTCGGCATCGAAGGAGTTGGTCTGGACGTTGAACTCCTGCACCTGCTCGACCGGCGGGACATAGGCAACGAGTTCGGCGCGATTGTTCGGGATGCCGTCCATGAGGAAGGCGTTCTGCTGGTTGCGCGCGCCGTTGGCCGAGAGGCGCGAGACGGATTTGTTGTGAGCGATGATTTGCGCGGTGGGATAGTCGCCCTGGGTGAGTCCGGCGGAGAGGGTCGCCTGCTGGAAGACGTTTCCGCCGACGACGGGCAGCTTTGCGACGTAGCGGTTGTTCATGGACACCGAGGAGGAGGAGGTATTGGTCTCGAGCAGCGTGGCGTCGGCGGAGACCTCGACGCGCTGGTTCACGTTGCCGATTTCGAGCTCCAGGTTGACGGTGGTGGTGCGTCCCAGGGCGATGGTCACGGTGCGGCTGATGCCTTTAAAGCCGGGCACGTCGACGGTGAGGGCGTAGGTGCCGGCGGGCAGGTAGCTGATCTGATAGAGACCGGTTTCGTTGGTCGCGCCGGGGTAATGCACGCCGGTTTCGGTGTGGGTGGCGACAACGGGAGCATTGGGGACCACGGCCCCGGCCCGATCGCGGATCTCTCCTTCCAGCAGTCCTGTTCGAAGAACCTGCCCGAGGAGCGACAGGGCTCCCAACATGAAGACAAGAAGCAGACGCATAGTCATGTGGTCTCCTATTTGCGATTATCGATCATCGATAATCAAAAGAAAGTTATCACTGATTGGAGGGTATGTCAAGCGAGGGCTGCGTGGCTGGAGAGGAAGATGGCGCCGCGGCGGGCGGACGGAAAGAGCGCCGGAGAGGATGGTTCGAGGAGAGACGGCCGCCTAACCGGCGGAAGGATTGTCGCCGGAGCCGGCGGGCGAGACGAGGAGTGAGCTGTAGGACCCTTCGATGTGGGCGCGGATGGCGCTTTGGATGGCCGCGGGGGTGCGCTGCCGCATGGCTTCGACGATGCCGGCGTGGGCCATGCCGCGATTCTGCTGGAGGGGCTTGCGGATGTGTTTGACGCCGAGGAAGGCGAACAGGGGGGTGGAAATCTGTTCCAGGGTTTTGAGCATCACGGGGCTGCGGGCGCAGCTCCACAGGAAGCGGTGGAAGGCGAGATCGGCCAGGGTCATGGTGTAGCAGTCGCCGACTTCGATGGCGTCGTCGATGGCGGAGGCGAGCCGCTGGAGCTCGTCGAGGTCGACCGCGGTCATGTTGCGGGCGGAGCGGACGGCGGCGAGTTCCTCCAGGGACATGCGGATGGCGAGGCGGTCGCGGACGTCGTCCGAGCTGAAATCGGTGACGCTGGTCTTGCGGTTCTGCGAGCGGACGACGAGGCCTTCCTGTTCCAACTGGACGAGCGCCTCGCGGACCGTGGCCTGGCTGACGTTGAGGGTTTTGGCCAGGTGGAGTTCGCGCAGCAGTTCCCCGGGCTGGAGCTGGCCCGAGAAGATCTCCTTCTTGAGGAGGTTGAAGACCTGGGTGGCGAGGGAGTCGGCGCGAATGGGCTGGCGCGGAGCGAGGGGCGCGTTTGGCGCCGGTGCGGCGGCGGGTTGCGGCTGGTGGGCCTGGGCGAAGTCTGGATCGAACATGTGGTGAGTACCTATGCGCGTAAGTTCACGGCCCGTGCGGAACGCGGTAAGCCGAACCGCGGCTCCACTCCGACAACAGTCATTGTAACTTTCGGATGCCGCCGTGGGAGGGGTTGAAAAACAGGAGGCGAAGACGGGTCGCCGACGGCTGGGGTCCCGCAACGGCGAATGGGATGGATCATGCGGCGGCCGCCTTTGCTTTGAGCCGGGGGATGAGCAGTAGCAGGGTGGAGCAGCCGAGCACGGCAAGACCGACGGCGCCGAGGATCATGCCCAGGCCGAGGGTGGATTTGAGCGCCCCGGCGAGCAGGGCGATGAGACCGCCGGAGAAGGTGCCGGCGAAGTTGAGCAGGCCGAAGGCGCTGGAGCGCTCCTCTTCATTGACGATTTCGCACAGGACGGGCATGACGTTGCAGTCGTAGATGCCCCGGCCGACGCCATAGAGGGCGAGCGCTGCGTAGAGCACCCAGGCATCGGAGGCGAGTCCGCTGAGCGAGAGGAACGGGGCGGCGAGCGCGAGTCCGGCCACCTGGGTGAAGAGGCGTCCGCGGGCAGAGCGCCGACCGGAGGTGTCGCCGAGCCAACCGCCCAGCAGGATGCCCGCCACGCTGGCCACCTGGACGAAGAAGGTGGCGACGAAGCCGGCGCTGGACAGGCTGAGACTGAACTTCTCGAAGAGGAACAGAGGCATCCAGGCGTAGACCAGCCAACTGGCCATGGACATCACGGCGAAGACGGCCAGGACGGGCCAGAACGCGGGTTTCCGCAGGATGGAGCGGATGGTGGGCAGGAAGGCGGCGGAACTGGTGCGATCCGGGGCAAGGGCCGGTGTCCGCGGCAGCAACCGGGGCAACAGGGCGGCGTAGGCGATGCCCACCGCGCCCAGCACCCAGAAGACGGTGCGCCAGCCGTAGTTTTCTCCGATCCACGCGCCGCCGAAGCCGCCAAGGAGGATGCCCGCGTAGATGCCACTCTGATGGAGGCCAATGGCGCGGGAGCGGGTCTGGGGTCCGTGCCAGGCGGAGATGAGGGCCAGTGCGGAGGGGATGTAGCAGGCTTCGCCGATGCCCATGAGGGCGCGGGTGGCGATGAGCGACCGGAAGCCGCCGGCGAGGGCAAGGCAGACCGTGACGGCGGACCACATGAGCAGGCTCAAGAGGATGACGGGCCGGTGTCCGAAGCGATCGCCCAGATAGCCGGCCAGCGGGCTGGCGGCGGCATAGATCCAGAGGAACGCGGTGCCGAGCATGCCCAGTTCCATGTCGGTGAGGCCGAGGTCGGCGCGCAGGAGGGGGAAGAGGGAGAAGATGACCTGGCGATCGAGGTAGTTGAGAAGGGCAACGACCCAGAGGAGGGCGACGATCCACCAGGCGTTTCTGGTCAGCATGGGCGTCTATGCGGCGGGGGTGGAGGAAAGACTGAGAGTGGGAGAAGGCGGCTGAGTGGGATCACGATATGGTGACGATCCTCTTGCAATCGATTATCGATTATTCCAATAATGAGTCTGTCTGATCCGGGCCGTGTTGTCAAGGCAGCCGCGGAGGACCGGGTAGCCGGGGTTGCGGAGTCCATTCTTGGGCCGGGTGACGTCGCGAGCACCGGACAGACGATAAAGGGGAATTATATCGATGGCGGTGGAACTACAAGGCATTTATCCGGCGGTGATTACGCCGATGACGACGGACGGCGTGTTTATGCCGGAGGCGTTTGAGGCTCTGTGCGGCAGGCTCTACCAGGATGGGGTGGACGGGTTGTATGTCTGCGGGCAGACGGGGGAAGGCCTGAGCATGAGCCTCGAGCAGAGGAAGGCTGTGGCGGAGAGGGCGGTGGAGGCGACTCCAACGGGCCGCCAGGTGATCGTGCATGTGGGCGCTTCAAGCACGGCGGCGGCGATGGACCTGGCGCGGCACGCTGCGCGGGTGGGTGCGCATGCGCTGAGCAGCCTGCCGCCGGCCGGCAGTTATTCGATGGACGAAGTGTATGGCTACTACGAGGCTCTGGCTGGGGCTACGGATTTGCCGTTTCTGGTGTACTACTATCCCGGGCACGCGGCGCATCCACGGACATATGACGAGCTGATGCGGCTGTGCGAGATTCCGAACGTGGCCGGCCTGAAGTTCACGAGCACGGACCTTTACCTGTTGAGAAGGCTGAAGGACAATGCGGTGACCGTGTTCAGCGGATTCGACGAGATTCTCGCGGCGGGGCTGCTGATGGGCGCCGATGGAGGCATCGGGAGCTTCTACAATGTTGCCGCGCGGTGGTTCGTGGAGTTGTACCAGGCGGCGCGCCGCGGCGATTGGGAGCGGGCGCGAGTCCTCCAGTCTAAGGTGAACGGCCTGGTGACGATCGGACTGCGCTATCAACCGCACGCGGCGGTGAAGGAGATCCTCCGCTGGCAGGGCCTCGATTGCGGAGTGTGCGCGGCGCCCCGGCGCAGGCTGACCCCGGCGGAGGTGGAGCAACTGCAGGCCGAATTGAACGAGGGGGCGACGGCGAGTCTCCGGCCGGTATGCATATGAACGAGGGTGCGCGAGGCGCGTGGGCGGAGGCGCGTGGGCGGCTGATCGTCTCCTGCCAGGCGGCGGCGCCCGACGCTTTTGACGGGGCCGGCCTGATGGCGCGGTTCGCGCGGGCGGCCGTCGATGGGGGCGCGGGCGGCATTCGCGCGCACGGAGCGGCCGATGTCGAGTCCATTCGAAGTGCCGTGCCGGTCCCGATCCTGGGCATTCACAAAGAAGTTGTGGAGGACGGACAGATCCTGATCACGCCGACGTTTGATCGAGCGGTGGAACTGGCCCGAGCCGGTGCGGACGCCATCGGCGTGGATTGCAGCCAGCGCGGCATCGTGCGAGGCGCCCATGACAGGCTGCAGCGGATCCGGCGTGAACTGGGCCTGCCGGCCATGGCTGACATTGCAACCCGGGAAGAGGCCGAGGCCGCGGTACGTCACGGGGCGAGTTTCGTGCTGAGCACGATGCGGGGTTACACGGCGGAGACAAGGCATCTGAGAGGTCGTTTTGAGCCTGAGTTCATCGCGGAGCTGGTGCGGCGCTGTCCGGTTCCGGTGATTGCCGAAGGCGGGATTGGGTCGCCGGAGGAAGCGGCCAGCGCGGTCCGGGCCGGCGCCTGGGCCGTGGTGGTGGGTAGCGCGATTACACGGCCGCACCTGATCACGAGAGAGTTCGCCGATGCGCTGCAGGATGGCCGGGGGCCGCAGTGGACTGCGGCGATTGATGTAGGCGGCACAAACATCAAGTACGGGCTGGTGGCGCGAGGTGGAGACATTTACGGCACGGGCCTGGTTCCGACACCCGTAGGCAGCGCCGAGCAGGTTCTGGAGCAGATGCGGATTGCATTGCGCACATGCCTGGCGCAGGCGCATGGGCCGGAAGTGGAGTGTGTCTCGATCGCGGCGGCAGGCTGGCTGGACAGGCAGGCCGGGTCGGTGTCCTATGCCACCGGCAACCTGCCGGGATGGGCCGGTGCGGACTTGCGCGCCGCCGTCGCGAACGAGACGAGCCTGCCTGCGTTTTTCGAGAACGATGGAGTTGCCGCAGCGGCGGGCGAGTGGCTCTACGGAGCAGCAAGGGGCGTGCGTTCGGGGGTGTGCGTCACACTCGGCACGGGCGTCGGAGGAGGCGCAATTGTCGAAGGCCGGTTGCTGCGGGGTGGGCACGGGCTGGCGGGCATGCTGGGCCACTTGCCGCTGCCTGGCGCCTGGATGCCCTGCACATGCGGACTAACGGGCTGCGCAGAGACGGAACTGGGCAAGGTGGGCGCCACGCGGCTGGTGGCCAGTTTCGGCTCGCTGGAAGCGTGGACAGAGGCCGTGCTGGGGAAGGATCCGGATGCTTGCAGACTGCTGGAGGAGTACGCCTCCACGCTAGCCGGTTCGCTGTTGCCGGCGGTCCATCTACTGGATCCGGAAGTGCTGGTGTTCACTGGCGGCCTGGCGAGCGCGGGTCCACTGTTGGTAGGGGCGCTGCGCCGCTCATTGAGCGAGCGAATCCTGGCATGGGGGCAGCGGAGGATCCGGATCGAAGTCTCCGATGCAGGGGGGTATGCCGGTGTGCGTGGAGCGGGCGCGATTGCGGCGCTGGAGTGGGGCCGGCGATAGGTTATGCTGTGCCACCGATGGGCAACTGCCACCGGAAGAGGAAGTAGTGCCGGCCGCAAAAGTCACAACGGCATGGCTGCAGGAGCCAGAGAATCGCCTGTTCCAGAAAATTGCGCACGCCCACGCTGCGAAACTCGATTGATCCGCAGTGCGGACAGCGAGTGGAGAACAGGCTCTTCACGAAGCGAAACATTGCTTTGGCTCCCAACAATTGGACTTCCGTCAGCGGACCGTTCCGGCTGACTTCGCGGAGTTGAACTGACGCACAGGGTCGCTACGCCTGGCGCCGGCGGGAGCGTTTGCCCTCCCGCACGGCATCAGGTTGTTGGCCACGCTGCATTCCGGGTTCAGAGAAGCTGGCCGCTATCCAGCCTGGCACGAGCAAGCGATCGCGCGGCTGGACCTAGCCCCCGGTTGCAGACGCTGCCACTACGGAGTGGGCTCGTCGAGGACGGAGCAGATCATTGCTTCCGTCGTCAACATCAGGGAGGCGATGGAGGCAGCGTTCTGCAGAGCCGAGCGGGTGACCTTTGTGGGATCGATCACGCCGGCCTTCACCAGATCCTCGTACACTTCGGTGGACGCGTTGAAGCCGTAGTTGGGATCATCGCTGGCGATGATCTTGGCCGCGACCACTGCGCCTTCCGTACCGCAGTTGAGCACGATCTGCCTGACCGGCTCTTCGCAGGCGCGGCGTACGATGGTCACGCCGAACTGTTCGTCTTCCTCGAGTTTGAGCGTCCTGAGAACGATGGACGCACGCAGGAGGGCTACACCGCCGCCGGGTACGATGCCTTCCTCGACGGCCGCGCGCGTTGCATGGAGAGCATCCTCGACACGCGCCTTCTTTTCCTTCATCTCGGTTTCGGTTGCGGCCCCGACCTTGATGATGGCCACACCGCCGGCGAGCTTTGCCAGGCGTTCCTGGAGCTTCTCGCGGTCGTAATCCGAAGTGGTGTCTTCAATTTGCGTACGGAGCTGCTTGATGCGGCCCTCGATGTTCTGCTGTACGCCGCCGCCATCGATGATTGTGGTGGTGTCCTTGTCGACCGTGATGCGTTTGGCGCGGCCCAGATCCTCCAGGCGGACACTCTCGAGAGTGATGCCGGTCTCCTCCATGATGGCTTTCCCACCGGTGAGGATGGAGATGTCCTCCAGCATGGCTTTGCGGCGGTCCCCGAAGCCGGGCGCCTTGACCGCGCAGACATTGAGCGTGCCGCGCAGCTTGTTGACGACCAGCGTGGCCAGAGCCTCGCCTTCGACATCCTCAGACAGCAGGAGGAGCGGCTTGCCCGCACGGGCGATCTGTTCCAGTACGGGGAGAATGTCCTTCATGCTGCTGATCTTCTTCTCGTGAATGAGAATGTAAGGATCTTCCAGCACGCATTCCATGCGTTCGGGGTCGCTGACGAAGTAAGGAGAGAGGTAGCCGCGGTCGAACTGCATGCCATCGACTGTCTGCAGTTCGGTGGTCATGGTCTTCGACTCTTCCACCGTAATGACGCCATCTTTGCCGACTTTCGCCATTGCTTCGGCAATGACGTCGCCGATGGTGGAATCGCTGTTCGCGGAGATGCGGCCGACCTGGGCGATCATGTCGCCGGAGACGGGCTTGGAGAGCTTCTGGAGCTCTTCCACGACCAGCGTGACGGACTTGTCGATGCCGCGCTTGACGGCCATGGGATTCGCACCGGCGGCAACGGCCTTGACGCCTTCGCGGAAGATTGCCTGGGCGAGAATCGTGGCGGTTGTGGTGCCGTCGCCAGCGACGTCTGATGTTTTGGAGGCCACTTCGCGCACCATTTGCGCGCCCATGTTCTCCAGCGGATCCTTGAGTTCGATCTCCTTGGCGACGGTGACGCCGTCCTTGGTGATGGTGGGGCCGCCGAACTTCTTCTCGAGAACGACATTGCGCCCGCGCGGTCCCAGCGTGACTTTCACGGCTTCGGCGAGCTGGTTCACACCGCGCAGAATAGCCTGGCGCGAGTGTTCACTGTAGATGATCTGTTTGGCCATGGAGGAGTTCCCTTTGAATGTGTCGTGACCTAGGAGGTCTTCACCGCAGGTGTGGCGTCGGCTGACAGGATGGCGAGAACTTCATCCTCACGAATGATGATGTAGTCGGTTCCGGAGAGGCGGGTTTCGTTGCCGGAGTACTTGCCGAAGAGCACGCGGTCGCCGACCTTGACGTCGAGCGGGACCAGCCTGCCGTCTTCCAGCCGTTTGCCATGACCGACAGCCAGCACCTCTCCTTCCTGGGGTTTCTCTTTAGCGGAATCGGGGATGATGATGCCGTTGCGCGTCGTTTCAGTGTCCTCGATGCGTTTGAGCACGATTCGATCGTATAGGGGTCTGAGATTCATGATGTTGCTCGCTCTGTTTGTTCAGTTCGTCGTCCACTTCACCGGGGACGCGCCGGCCTGTTCCGCTGGATCGCCTTGTAGCGGTCGTCGTGAAAGATCATTTGGCGCACCTGGTCACCGATCTCCTGCCAGTTGTGGATGAAGTAGCCAGCCTGGGGCCGGCTCATTACCTCAATCCTTTTCTCTTCCAGGATGTCGAGGATGCGCTCTGTATCTGCCCGCCTGCCCGGAAGCTGAGTTCCGGCCACCGTGCGGAAGGCGGAGGCCACACGGTTAAAATCAACATTCACCAGGTTCCTGATGCGTTCCGCCCATTCGACCTGCGCGGCACTGCCGGCTAAGGCCACTGGTGAGGAATCGACGGTTGCGCGCGAGGCGCCCCCGTCGTCTTCCCAGATTTCGATGGCTCGATGGAAGAAGCCGTTGGTCACAGAGTCGTCGCCCACTTCGATGCCCTCCCCTCTTCGAGTTGTTCGAATTCATCCCTGCGCCCTCGTTCGGAGCACAAGTGCGGTTGGTGGAGGCAGGTAGCGGCAGACCCGGCCAGGCTCGCAAAGCCGTGAGCCGGACGGGCGGATGTGACCAGCCAGCATCAACGATTGCCTGAGGTTCGGCGACATGGGCGTCGCCGCTGACAAGGAGGCCATCCAGGACACAGGGAGGCCGAGGATTCACCACTGGCGCTTCCTCGGCGGTTTTCGAACATCCCGAATTGGCGGGTTTTGAGCTCATCTGGTTCGCGCCTCAGGCGCGTTTCCTCATTGCGGTGCAAAGCGGACTAAGGCTTGAATTTCGGTTTGTTGACCAAACGGGCCTTCTCGAGTTTGGCACGCTCCGCCTCAACATCCTTAATTTTCTGATCAGCTTCGCGCTGAGGAGCCTCTTTATCATCGAGCCGGAGTGCTTCGAGGGCGGCCGTGCGGGCCGGCGCCTCGAGCCGTTTGAGGATGCCGAGCAGCTTGTAGGTTGGGCCAAAGGAGGACCGGCTGAGCTCGAAGCGGTAGTCGGCATCTTCCCAGCGAGCCAGGGGCTCTTCCTGATCGCCGTAGGTGGCGGCCACTGGCTTCGGCACCGTCGACGGCTTCAGTGCCTCTCCGAATTTCACCCCAAAGGTCTCGACCATATCACTGGCCGTCAAGCCTTCCGTTTCGTAGCGGTCGTAGTTGACGAAGATGCGGAAGAGTTCACCGTTGTAGAAGGTGAATGAGATGTCCTGCGCCGGCTCGGGTTGAGTGGCGGAGCTCAAGGATTGGGGACGCCATTCCAAAAGCTGGACCAGGGCCGGACGCCGATGGACGACCTTGACGTCGACCGGATTGGCCCCTGTCTGTTTTAGGACAGTGGACACATCGGAGCCTAGCTGGAAATTGCGAAACCGGGAGAGGTCGCCCGCCGAGGCCAATGGCATCAGCAGGGAGAGTAGCAATGTTGACGAGAGCGCAGCGACGGTTCCGCCCTGATAGGACCTAAGCATTTTTCGGACTCCTGGAAATTAACCGGGCAAATGAGAAGCCAAACGGAATCATGCTGAGCAGCACGATCACCCGCTGCCACTCACCGGCAAAGATGAGTACCGGCAGGATTGGATTGAACAGCACAATCAAAAGAGCAAACACTGCAACCGTGGCGAAGCGGCGCAACTGGTAGGCCTGGGATGCGGCGGTGACGGCGCCGATGCAGACGATGAACCTGACGACGACTTCGTACGGCGGCAGGTTGGACCAGAGGACTGCCGCGGCCAGCAAGGCGGCCATCGAAACCAAGTAAATGGCTTTGCCCTGACTGCGGCTCGCCTGACGATCCTGGTATTGGCCTTTGGCCTCCCAGGCTCGCCACATCGACTGGTTCAGCGGCTGTATGTCGGGCACGACCCAGGATGGCTGAACTTCTTTCTGTTCGGTTGTTGTGGACATATGGTCAACTCTCTTTCGCCGCCCGGCTAAGAGCGGAAGCTGCACGGACACCCTGGAAGCAGATGGTTTGGCGGCCAGCTTCAGAAAACTGAAGGGACCGGCGACTTCGAACCGGCCATCACCTGCGTGATGGAGGTGATCAGGTCAATGGGCAGGGGGAAGACGATGGTCGTGTTATGTTCCGCGCCAATCTCGACCAGTGTCTGGAGGTAGCGCAACTGAATGGCGGCCGGTTGCTGCTGGATGACCGCGGCGGCCATGGCCAACTTCTCAGCGGCGAGGTATTCGCCTTCCGCATGGATGACCTTGGCGCGGCGCTCACGTTCGGCTTCGGCCTGACGGGCGATGGCGCGGATCATCTGCTCGGCCAGTTCTACCTGTTTGACTTCGACCAGGGTGACTTTCATCCCCCAGGAAGCGGTGTGCTGATCGAGGATGGATTGCAGGCGCAGGTTGAGCTTCCCGCGCTGGCTGAGCAGTTCGTCGAGTTCCGCCTCGCCGAGGACGCTGCGCAGGGTGGTCTGGGCTAACTGGGAGGTGGCGTAGAGGAAGTTCGAGACTTCGAGGACGGCCAGGCGCGGATCGATGACTCGGAAGAAGATGACGGCATTTACCTTGACGGTCACGTTGTCCCGGGTTACGACATCCTGGGCCGGAACTTCGAGTGCCTCGATGCGAAGGGAGAGGCGCACCATGCGGTCGATGGGTGCGAAGACGAGAACGATGCCGGGGCCTTTTGCTTGCGCGAGGACGCGGCCCAGGCGGAATACCACGCCCCGCTCATACTCCCTGAGTACTTTGATCGAGGCCAACAAATACAAGATCACGAAGACGGGGATGACGATCCAGATGTCAATCATGCGAAATCCTCCACACGCTTGCTAAGACCATGGCGGCGGGGGCTGGGAGAGCCCCCGCGAGATGGCAGCAAGCTACCTGGCTGCAAGGGGTGATCCGATGCGGGTACCAATCACCTCACCGGAGATGACGAGTTCCACGCGGCGGTTCTGTTGCCGGCCTTGGGCTGTGTCGTTGGTGGCGACAGGCTGGGTCTTGCCGAAGCCCTTGGTGGTGACCGAAGCGTCGCTCATGCCTTGAACCATCAGGAAGTCGCGCACGGCCGTGCCGCGATGTTCTGAAAGCGTCTGATTGTAGTCGTCGCCGCCCACACTATCGGTGTGGCCTTCAACGTCTAATCTCAGACCAGCATGACTCGCCACGATGCCGGCGACTCGTGCGAGCTTCTCCCTGGCGATGGGGCGCAGTGAGAACTTGCCGGTGTCGAACAGGACGTCCGACATATTCACGATCAGCCCCCTGGCCGTGTCTCGTGTCTGGAGGATCACGTTGAACTGTTTGAGCAGTTCAATTCGCAGTGCCGCCTTCTCGGCTTCCAGTTGGGCCTTCTGCTGCGCAACCTTGTCGAGTTCCGCCTGGCTGGCCGCCCGTTGCGCCTCGTTGTCGAGTCTGAGGCGCTCGGCCGCGGCGTTCGCAGCAGCCGCACGGGCGTCGCTCTCAGCGCGGAGTTGGTCAGCCTGCGCGGCAGCGGCCGCGGCTTTGACTTCCATTTCACGCTTCAGGCGGTCGGATTCCATGGCCGCGGAAAGTGCCTGCTGATTCTTCTCCGCGGTCAGGCGTGCGGCTTCAGCGTCGGCCTTAAGCCTGGCGGCTTCGGCGTCGCGGGTGGCACGTTCGGAGTCGCCTTGCGCCTTGAGACGAGCTGCTTCGGCGTCGCGAGTGACACGATCGGTCTCGGCCTGGGCGGCCGTCTTAGCGTTCAGCGCGGACGTTTCCCGCTGTGCCGCGGCCTGGCGTTCGGCAGCCAGAGCCTCTTCGTCCTGACGCTTCACGGCAATGGCGCGTGAATCCTCAGCAGTCTGCACTGCTTCGCGGGCCGTCATCGTGATGGGCTTGCTGCCGGCCTTGCGGGCTTGGTAGGCCTCAGCCTGAGCCAAGCTCTTTTCCGCCTTCTGGAAACTCTCGGTGGCAAAGCGGTCAGCGCCCACGGCACGGGCGATCTGCACTGCGTTGCGCGCTTCGTAGAGTTCCAGCGGTTGCTTGGAATCGAGCTTCAGTTGCAGGGGATTGGAAAGGCGGTGGTATTGTCCGCGCTCATAGAGTTCGTACTTGGCTTCGATTTCCTCGATCTTGCCGGTGGTATCGGCACGCACTACGTTCTCCATGACGATGAGATCGCTTGGCCGGCTGACGGCGAAGTAGGGTTCAGCCGTGACGACCAGGCCGAAGACCTGGAGTTCGGTTGTCACATTGAGCTTGCTCTTGGTCCCATTCAGCAGGATCTCACCCAGGTTCGAGGTGCGGCCTTCCGGAGTGATGGCCCACAGAACGTAAGTGAGGTATTCGGACCCATGCTGATTCGCGGGCACGAGGTCGTCAAATTCGACTTCGATCTCGATATAGCCTTGCTTGCTCTCGACCTTGGCTTCGCCACGGGCTTTCGCCATGAGTTCCGTGCCTCGGAAGTCAATTTTGGTGGCACCGCTGCGGTGGCGGTAGTTGATTGCTTTCGCGGTCCGCGCGGTGACGGTCACGCGGTAAATGGGTGTAGAGCCCGCGGCCATGACGGCCGCATTCTCGCTCTGCTGCTGTGGCTGCTGCGCCGACAGAACTCCGCAAACCATGAGGAATGCGCCGATCATTTTCATTTGTGTTACCTGAGGGTCCTTGTTTGGGAACTACTTGGTGGAAGGAGCGGCATTCGTGCGCTCGCGGGGGGAGTACCTGTTTAGAAGGGCAATCAGCTTCACCGCCGATTTGGGGGTACGCACGCGCGTGGTCACGATCTGCTTGTTCTCCAACTTCTTGCCGTAGAGGGTTGCGTTGTCATCAAGATCCTGACGCAGGGTGGCGCCTTCCAGCGCGAGACCGGCGAACAGGCCTTGCGACCGCGACCAGGAGAGGATTTCCGCATGCATCTGGGCATCGGTCTGAGCGGTGGCGGTGCGTCCGACGGGACCCGCGGCCACTGAACCCTCGCCGCCCAGCGTGAATTTGCTCTCGATGAGTTTCTCCGCGCCGCGCTTGGTCATGACGAGCATGATGAGGTCAGTGGTGGAGCCACCGATTTGGAAGCCGACGCTGCCGCCCTCGATGCGCACTGTGCCAGGAGCCGACCAGCCGATTCCACTGATGTTGCGGCAGGACAGGTAGCCTTTGCCGTATTTCCCGCCGACGAGAAAGGCGCCTGTTTTGAGGTTGGGCACGATGACGATGCAGTGGGCGTTGGCCAACAGGTCTTCGGGAATGCCTTTGTCCGGGGCTGCCATGATCTCGGAGAAGACCGCGGAAGCCTCAACCAAACGCTTTGCCGGTTCATTGTCCTTGGCAAACATGGGCGTAAGCGCGAGCGCTGCAACTAGAATGATTCGCATTTTTCACCTTTTCGGCCACCCCCACAGACCTTCAAGTCCGGGAGGTGACGAAAGTACAGAGTGCACGGCGCCCGCCATCCCTGCATTGTGTTGAGCCCATTCGACCCCGATGGGTCCGCTGGGCTGGATCAGGCGCCTGCGAATGACCTCGCATGGTCAAGTGACGTGGCGCGGTCATACGATTTGGGGCGGCAGAAATCGAGGTTGGGGGGCGGGATTGGGATTGCGACCGGGCGGGCAGGCGGAAGATTAGCGGGCCCGGGCTGCCTGCTGTTTCTCTTCGAGGACCTGTTTGATGTTGAGCAGGATCTTCTCCTGGGCGGAACGGGTGCGGCTGACGACAATCAACCGAAGCAGGGCGCCTTTCCAGCCTGTCAGCCCCTGCTGTGCCGAGCCCTTCAACGTGATGAGGTAGAATCCGCGGCGAACGTTGTCGGGGACGCAGGCAGTGACATCGAGCGCGAGCTGGAAGTAGTGGCTGGCAAATAACTGCTTTACTACCACCACCTGTGCTCCATTCATCGGTCCGGTGGGCTGATAGGCGATGGCATGATTCAGCCGCAGTGTTGGTTTGAGACCGAAGCTGACCCGCTCCCAGTAGAGCACTGACTGTGCGTTTGCCGGCACTGCATTCGGATAGTCGAGCAGAAAGCGGCTCAATTGCGGAAGGTAGTGCGGAAGCGCTTCGGAGCGGCCCAGCAGGGCGCGCAACTGACTGTCGAGGTCGAACGGATGCTCAGTATCGTGGTAGTTGCCAATCACGCGATTGCCGTCGGTCTGGTATCTGCGCACGATGTCGAGGGCGACGCCTCGCATGCGTTCGTTCACCTGCGCTTCGATGTCCGGCGCCGACCAGTTGAGAGATTGTTGAAGGTGATGCATCGCGTCGGCGGGCAATTGAACACCGCACTTCCCGGGCCGGCAGAGTTTCAGGTTCCTGATATCGTCGGGTTCCAGCGAGAAGCCGTCGAGATCGGAGGCGGCGGGCGGGCTGCTGAAGCGGCGCACGGCCAGGTAGCTTGGCGATCTTCGCAACCGTTCCACGTCGAGCGCAAGTTGGACATAGTCGGCGGGGGGCGCATCCACGAAAACAGCTCCGAAGATGATGACCTCGCCGGGCGCCTTTGAATTGATCAGTTTGGCCACCGCTTTGCCGCGGTCCACCATGGCGATCTGATCTTCCGTCAAGCCCATCTGATTCCGAAAGAACCCGTGCAGCTCCGAAGTCGTCTGACCGTTGATTGAGATGATCCCCGACAGAATCAGGCCAGCCAAGGCTGCCGCCTTCCACATGAACTCTCCTATCTGAGCCCGCAACTTGAGGGGCGACCGGTCATCGCCACAACACCAGCGCCAGCATTCCGGCACTGGAAACGATGTTGGATCGCAACATTCCACCGATGCACCGTTGCACGGTCGCAGCGTGGACGTCCACCTCCTCCCCCGTGGGGGTTGGGTAGAAGCCCTGGAAATCATATCTTGCACGGCTGATGCCATTGCGCTGCGGGCGAGCGACTTACCTCGCCTTGGTGAAAGCACTTTTCGGGGGCTGTACTGACGCCCCAAATGACCGCCCGTGGTCAACTGGCAAGCCCGGGTCACAGATCATTGCGGGAGATGCCGAGCTTGCGCATGATCGCGTTGAGAGTTGTCCGGTGCAGACCCAGACGTGTAGCGGTGGCGGTCACCACTCCGCCGCTTTCCCGGAAGATGCGGATAATGTGTTCGCGCTCAATATGTTCGAGCGTGACGCTGCCGGTGAACGGGGCCTGATCCAGCTGCAGTTCGGCCAGGGGCGCGCGCAGAACCGCCCCGCTGGACAGGATGACAGACCGTTCGATGAAGTTCTCGAGTTCCCGGACATTACCCGGCCAGGCGTAGCTGACGAGGGCGGTCATGGTCCCGGAAGGAATCTTGTCGATGTTGCGGCTCATCTTCAGTGAATATTTCCGGGTGAAGTGACGTGCGAGCGTCGGAATGTCCTCGGGGTGCTCGCGCAGGGGCGGGGTGGTGATGGGAAACACCTTCAGCCGGTAGTAGAGGTCGCTGCGGAACAACTTGTCGCCCATCATCTGGGTGAGGTTGCGGTTGGTGGCAGCCACGAGCCTGACATCGATGGGAATGGTCTTGGTGCCGCCCAGGCGTTCGAAGGACTTCTCCTGAAGAGCGCGCAGCAACTTCGGCTGTAAGTCGAGCGGGATATCGCCGACCTCGTCGAGGAACAGGGTGCCGCGGTGCGCCATCTCGAAGCGCCCGATCTTCTGCGAGAGTGCGCCGGTGAAGGCGCCCCGCTCGTAACCGAACAGCTCGCTTTCGAGCAGTCCAGTTGGAATCGCAGCGCAATTCAGGGTGACAAAGGGCAGGTTTCTGCGCGGGCTCATGCGATGGATGGCGCGTGCGACGAGCTCTTTGCCGGTGCCGGTTTCTCCCAGGATCAGGACGTTGGCGTCGGTGGGCGCCACCAACTCCACCTGTCCCTGGACTCTCCTGAGCGCGGCACTGGTGCCTACAATCTCTCCGAAATCGTGCGCCGGGTCCAGGACCTCGTCGGCAATGCTCTCGCGCTGGTCGCGGTCGCGCAAGTCCTGGACGAAAGAGATCCAGCTGAAGGGCGCTAGTTTCAAGACGGCCGTGGCGACGAGCACGGGCACGCGGCTGCCATCCCGTGCGATCAGTTCTTTCTCATAAGGAGTGCAGGCGCCCGATTGCAGGCCTTCTTCGTGAGCGAGTTCGTCGAGCGGCCAGTTTTCCGGCACCGTCAGTTCGTGCCAGTGCGGACGGCCCGCCAGAAGCTCCTCCCGGGCATAGCCCACGAGGGATAGAAAGGCATCATTCACTTCGACGACGCGATCCAACTCACCGGAGATTACGCCTGCGATGGTCGACCGGGCAGGCCCGGTCCGAAGGCGTGCATGGGCGCGGCGCAATTTCTCATCCCGATCGTGGCGATCGCTGAAGTCCCTGACGGCGCAGGCGAAGCCGCGCAGGCTTCCGTCATCCTGCCGCAGCGCCAGAATCAGGGCGTTGGCCCAGAATTTTGTACCATCCGCCCTGACCTGCCAATCCTCATTGCCCAGGTATCCGGCTGTGGCGGCGCGGTTGAGCCGGTCTTCCGATTCCAGGGCCTGTGTCTCCTGCGCAGGAAAAAGCGCGGAGAGGTGTTGCCCCTGGATGCTGCCGGTCGCATAACCATACAGGCGCTGGGCGCTGGCGTCCCAGTCGACGATATGACCCTCTGCGTCCAGAAGGAACAGCGCGCACTCATCCGCGCCAGCGGCGGATGCGGATTCGATGACTTTTGCGTATTGAGACGGAGAAGAGGCAACGGCCTGGAGAAGCAGTCCCCACGCCTTTGGACCATTCTCCAGAAGCCACTGGAGGGCTTCGGAATCTCGGTCCCTGGAAAACATCGCGCTTCTCCCTTCCCGCCCTCGATCAAAGCGGCCGGCGGCCGCGCCAGAGACGAAATCAGTTGAAGCCGAAAGGATCTCGAAACCAACTGCTGCCGGAACCGGCAACTATGGACCATGCTACCACTTGCCCGCCAGTAGTCCACCCCGAATTCCGACCGCATTTGGTCAGAAAAAGGAATCCTCACTTTGACGATGGGTCGCGGATTGCTTAGCTTCCTCTCCAGGAGCTAGAGGAAATGCCATTACTGAACATCGTTGTCATGCTGATTCTGGTGGGTGTTGGGTTGTATCTGGTGAACAGATTCATTCCCATGGCGTCGAGCATCAAATCGATTCTAAATGTCGTAGTTGTCGTCTGCGTATGTATCTGGTTGCTGCAGGCCGTGGGGCTGTGGAGCACGGTGAGCAGCGTGCGCGTGCCGAGGTGAAGACTTTCGCATGGGACTGGATCCGAGACCCGGTTTGGCCTGCCGCCAGATGACCACATTTGGTCAAGTGACATCACTCGGTCAAAGTCCACTCAAGGTGTCCGGTTCATCACCGCCCATTGTGCGCGTTGAGGAGTAGTGCAAACGCGGCCTGAGCGTTGAGGCCCATGGAGTGCAAAGCAATACGGGTATGACCGATGGCGGAATCAACCAGTACGCTGGCGCGCTGCCGGTCAGCGCCCGATTTGTGATCGAGCGCCCTTTGTGCCATCGCCAAGGCGTGGGGCAAGGCGCACCGAAAAGAGAGTTTGCCCTATGCGACAGCGAGTGATTCCGATGCTCGCGCCGTTGACGAAGCAGAGGGAGAGCAACGATGGCCACTACTCGACCACAGCCCGTGGTTTGGCCGTTCTAAGCTCTCCGACCCTGAACAAGGGGACTGCTTTCACGATAGAAGAGCGAAAGGCTCTCGGCCTGACAGGATTGCTGCCGCCGGAGATCAGCACGCTGGAGACGCAAGTCAAGAGGGCTTACCTCCAATATGAAGAGCTCTCCGATGCTTTGAGCAAGAACATCTACCTCACGGCGCTGCACGACCGGAACGAGGTGTTGTTTTACCGTCTGTTCTCGGAGCACCTTCGTGAAATGATCCCGATTGTCAACGACCTCACGGTAGGGATGGCGATGGAGCAATACCATCATGAGTGCAGGCCGCCGCGCGGTGTATATCTCTCCATCGATCACACCGAGGCGATTGAGGAAGCGTTTGCGAACCTGGGGGCGGGACCGGACGAGATCGACCTGATCCTTGCTACGGACGCCGAGCAGATCCTGGGCATTGGCGACTGGGGCGTCGGGGGGATTGAAGTGTCCATCGGCAAGCTCGCCATCTACACGGCCGCTGGTGGGATCGACCCCACGCGGGTGATTCCGGTGATGTTGGATGTCGGGACCAACAGGGAAAGCCTGCTGACCGACCCCACATACATTGGAAACAGGCACCCCAGGATCCGCGGAGATCAATATGACTCGTTCATCGAGTCTTACGTGAAGACGGCGACCAGGCTATTCCCGCATGCGTTGTTGCAGTGGGAGGATTTTGCGCCTGGGAACGGGCGGCGCATCCTGGAAAAATACCGGGGCGGCGCATGCACTTTCAATGATGACATGCAGGGCACAGGCGCCATCACACTCGCCGCCGTGATATCGGCCCTGCGTGTGACGGGGACCCCGCTGCGGCATCAGCGTGTCGTTATCTTCGGAGCCGGCACCTCGGGCATTGGCATCGCCGACCAGATTTGCGATGCGATGATCCGCGAGGGTCTTTCGCCGGAGGAGGCAGCGCGATGTTTCTGGTGTGTGGATCGAGCAGGCCTGCTGACTACGGAGTTGGCCGACCGGTTGGGCGATTACCAGAAGCCCTATGCCCGCCCGCAATCTGAGAGCAAGGGGTGGAGCCGGGACCAGGGCGGCGGGATCGGCCTGGCCGAAGTAGTGCATCATGTGAAGCCTACAATCCTGATTGGCGCCTCGGCGGCTTACTGCAGCTTCACAGAGGAGATTGTGAAGGAGATGAGCGCCCACACGGAACGGCCTATCATCTTCGTACTCTCGAATCCGCCGGCGAGAGCTGAGGCCAAGCCGGCCGACCTGATCGCCTGGACGGGTGGACGGGCTCTCATTGCCACGGGCAGCGCCTCCGCTCCGGTGACCTATCGTGGTGTGACGTACGTCATCGCCCAGGTTAATAATGCGATGCTTTACCCGGGGCTGGCGCTGGGCGTCGTCGTCTCGCGAGCGACCAGGATCAGCAACAGCATGTTCCTGGCGGCGGCGAACGCGGTATCGAGCCTGGTGACGGTAAGGCAGCCGGGCGCCTCGCTGCTGCCACACATTGATGACCTGCGCAGCGTGTCGGCGACTGTCGCCGTGGCTGTGGTTGAGACAGCGCATTCCGAAGGCCTGGCGCAGGTAAGATTCAAGGACATCGTCCAGGAAGTGCAGGATTCGATGTGGCAGCCGCGCTATCGCAGAATCCTGGCGTGCTAAGTGAGTTGCCCATGGCACAGACCGGATCGCTGATCGTGCAGTTCTGGAATCGAATCACAAGTGTGGTTGGATGGCTGTGCGGCTGTTCCCATCGCCGGACCACCTTCCCGATGACGGCCCGCAACGACGATTTGACAGTTGATTCAAAGATCCCTCCCAAGGCGACGTACGTAGTGTGCCTGGAGTGCGGACGCCACATCGCCTACGACTGGACAACAAACCGCCCCGACTCCCGCAAGGTTTCGGCGCAGGAAAGGCCAAAGCGCCGCGACTGAACGGAATACGTGAGGCCGGCCTGATCAATTTTCGCGGGAAACAGTTCATGAAAGAAATATCGAAAGTTCATAAGATCGCCTTCGTTGGCGACCATTTACCACGCAAGTGCGGCATCGCCACGTTCACGTCGGATTTATTGTCCGCGGTTGCCGCGGCCCATCCGCAGAGCCAGTGCCTTTGTGTATCTGTCAATGACATCAAGGGCGGCTATGACTATCCGGAAGTTGTGCGCTTCGAGATTGAAGAACAGGACCTGTCGTCCTACCTCCGGGCAGCGGACTTCCTGAATATCAGCAATGTCGACATCGTATGCCTGCAGCACGAGTTTGGGATCTACGGAGGTCCGTCGGGCGGCCACATCCTGGCGTTCCTGCGGGAACTCAGGATGCCGGTTGTGACGACATTGCACACGGTCCTGCGCGAGCCGAGGTCGGACCAGAGACGCGTCATGCAGGAGATCATTTCGTTGTCGACGCGAGTGGTGGTGATGGCGGAGCGCGGCCGCCAGATGCTGCAGGACATCTACGAGGCTCCGCTGGCGAAGATCGATCTCATTGCGCACGGCATCCCCGATGTGGGTTTTGTCGACCCCACCTACTTCAAAGACCAGTTCGGCGTAGAAGGAAAGATTGTCCTGCTTACGTTCGGCCTGCTCTCGCCGAACAAGGGCATTGAGTATGTGCTCAAGGCCCTGCCCAAGGTACTGGAGGAGTTTCCCGACGTCGTCTATATCGTCCTCGGCGCCACTCACCCGAATGAACTTCGGGAGCACGGCGAGGCGTACCGGATGAGCCTCGAACTGCTCGCCAAGAAGAGCCGGATCGAGAAGAACGTCATCTTTTACAACGACTTTGTGGAGTTGGAGAGCCTGAAGGAGTTCATTGGCGCGGCGGATTTGTACATCACGCCGTATCTCAATGAGGCGCAGATCACGTCGGGGACACTGGCGTACGCGTTTGGGGCGGGCAAGGCGGTGGTGTCCACTCCCTATTGGCACGCGGCCGAACTCTTAGCCGACGAGCGTGGTGTCCTGGTTCCTTTCGCGGATGCGGAGTCGATGGCCCGCGAAGTATCGGCGTTACTGCGGGATGATACCCGCCGGCATGCGATGCGCAAGAATGCCTACCGCATCGGCCGGGAAATGGTGTGGAGCAACGTCGCGCAGCTCTACATGAACTCATTCGAACTATCGCGGCTGCAGGGCACGGCGCCATCCCGGAAGTCGCTGCTCACCAAGACGCTCGACCGGCGGCCGAGGGAGCTCCCTGCCCTGAAGCTGAACCATCTGCAGCGAATGACCGATTCAACCGGCGTCTTCCAGCACGCGAACTTCAGCATCCCCAACTTCTCTGAGGGCTATTGTACGGACGACAACGCGCGGGCCTTCATTCTCGCAGTGCTGCTGGGTGAACTGGGTGAGGATCTGGAACGCGTTCGCGCCCTGGCCACCACCTGTGCTTCCTTCCTTCAGCATGCCTTTGAGCCACAGACGAGCCGCTTCCACAACCACTTGAGTTTCGACCGGCGGTGGCTGGATGAGCAGGGATCAGAGGATTGCCAGGGGCGGGCGATCTGGGCGCTCGGCGTGGGCGTGGGCCGTTCGCCGTTTCGCAGCTTCCAGTTGATGGCGGGGCAATTGTTCGCACTGTCCCTGCCGGCGGTGCTGGAGTTCACTTCCCCGCGCGCATGGGCTTTTGGCCTGTTGGGGATTCACGAATACCTTCATCGCCTGAGTGGTGACAGCCTGGTGAACCAGACGCGAGAGACTCTCCTGGCGAGATTGATGGACCTTCTAAAGCGCAATGCATCACCGGATTGGATCTGGTTTGAGCAGGAGCTTTCCTATGACAATGCGAAGCTGGCCCATGCGTTAATCCTGACCGGACGGGCCACGGGGCAACCGGCCGTCATTCAACAAGGCCTGGACGCCCTGCGGTGGCTCAATGATGTGCAGATCTCCGAAAAAGGCCACTTTCTGCCTATTGGCAGCAATGGATTCTACAAACGGGGCGGACCGCGGGCTGACTTCGATCAACAACCCATTGAAGCGCAAGCGATGGTCTCTGCCTGCCTGGAAGCTTACCGAGCCACCTCGGATGTGTGGTGGTATGAGCAGTCGCAGCGTGCGTTCGACTGGTTTCTCGGCTGGAACGACCTTGGGTTGGAACTCTACTCGCCAGAAAGCGGCGCCTGCGGGGATGGGTTGCATGTAGATCGTGTCAATCGGAACCAGGGGGCTGAATCCACGCTGGCCTTCCTGCTTTCTCTAGCCGAGATGAAACTCGCTCAGAATATGATGACCAGCTTCAAGGAACCCATTGCCATCGGAAACTAGTCCACTCATGACGACGCCCGCGGTGCATGTCACTCGCACATCCACGATTTTGCAGCCCAACCAGTCTCGTGTGCTCCTGCGCCCCTTCAACCCCGGAGATGACCAGCGGACCAGCCAGATTATCGGCCGGATTATGGCTCTCCGTGAGGAAGAGATAGCACCACTGGTGCAGGGGATCTGCCAGGGGTTCCGCCACCGCCACCAGGATATCCATCGAGTCTTCCTGGAACGGTACGACCAGGTCTGTGACCTCCTGCCTCCCGGGCCGGAGGTCTCTGAAACGCGGCGGCTGTTGATCGGCTCCTACTTCCTGGCGGAGTACTCCCTGGAGTCGGCCGCGCTGTTCAACCCCTCCATCGTGCGCCACCCGGACCAATCCGGACTTCCTGACGGGGCACTGCGATTTGTTCTCAGCCTGAGGGCCACGGGCGAAGGCCATGTGTCCTCCATTACCTTCCGGACTGGCATCGTCCATCCCGACAAGCGGATCGAAGTCCAAACGCCGACGGGCTTCCTGACAGAACCCCGCCAGATCTCCAACCCGGCGTACGATAAGCCGCTTTTCGAACGGAAGCTGGCCGAGTTGAATCTCAATGGTGAGTTCACGCGGCGGATTATGAATAAGCTGGCGCCCTCCTTCACATTGGAGGAGCTTAGGGCGGCACTGAAGGCAGAACAATTCCGTTTGCCCGACGGCATGACGCAGAAGGATCAGGCCGCCGCGCAGGGCGTCTGGATGCTGGGACGATCGAACTACGAAGTTCAATTCGAGGCAGACCAGGAGATGTCGGAACGCATCCTCTTCCCGGCCACTCCCTCCCAGAGGAATGGGATCGAAGACGCGCGATTCGTTTGTTTCGAGAACGAGGACGGCCACCTTGACTACTACGCGACCTTCACCGCTTACGATGGGAAAATAGTGGTGCCGGAGCTGGTGGAGACCTCAGATTTCCTCCACTTCCGATTCATCACCCTGAACGGACCGGCCGCCATCAATAAGGGGATGGCTCTGTTTCCGAGGAAGATCGACGGCCGCTACGCCATGCTGTCGCGGCAGGACAACGAGAACATCTCGATCATGTTCTCTGAGAACGTCCACTTCTGGAATGAAAGCACCGTTTTGCTGAAGCCGGTGTTTCCCTGGGAGCTGGTGCAATTGGGTAACTGCGGATCGCCGGTAGAAACGGAGGCCGGCTGGCTGGTGCTGAGCCACGGTGTAGGACCGATGCGGGAATACTGCATTGGCGCTTTCCTGCTGGATCTCAATGACCCGACGAAGGTGCTGGGCCGGTTGCGCGAGCCCCTGCTCAAGCCGAATGCGGACGAGCGGGAAGGCTATGTGCCCAATGTCGTTTACACCTGCGGCTTCCTGATCCACGAAGGCACGCTGATTATCCCCTACGGCTTAGCTGATCACGCCACCGGCTTCGCCACGGTACCCCTGTCCGAGGTTCTGGCTGCCATGGAGCCGGAATTGTCTGTCACTGCCTGAACGACCATTAACCGTATGAGGATTTCCGTCGAACACTCCACCGTGTACCGCTATGATTTTCCGGTATGCCTCCAACCGCATACTTTCCGGTTGCGGCCGCGCACCAACAGCACGCAACGGCTGCTCTCGTTCGACATGAGGATCACTCCGGCCCCGGCAGGCACCACAGAGTGCCTGGACCAGGACGGCAACCTCGCCTTGAATGCGTGGTTCGATTCGACAACGGATTCGCTGACCGTCCGCAGCCGTTTTCGCATCGAGATGTTGCGTGACAACCCGTTCGACTTTGCCCACAGTGAGGCATCGTTGAACCTGCCCTTGTGGTACCTGGAACCGCTTTGCACGGCGCTGGCCTCTTACCGCCTGGACGGACATGTGAGCGAAGCCGTGAAGCAGTATGCCAAGGTTCTGGCGGCGGGCGCGCAGTGGAATTCCCTGGCGTTCCTTTCCGCGCTGAATCAACAGATCTTCCTCACCTGCCGGCACATTACGCGTCCGGACGGAGCGCCCTGGAGCTCTGACCAGACGCTGGCAGCGAGGGAAGGATCGTGCCGCGACCTGGCTGTCCTGTTCTGCGACATCTGCCGTGTGATGGGCATTGCGGCGAGGTTTGTCAGCGGGTATGAGTGCGCGGCCGCAGGGGGAGCGGAGTCGTACATGCACGCCTGGGCTGAAGTCTACCTGCCCAGTGCCGGGTGGCGCGGGTATGATCCCTCCCGCGGACTCGTCGTCTCGAATGCGCACGTGGCGGTGGCGGCCGGCTTCGATCACAATCTCGCCGCCCCGATCGCGGGTGTGTTCAGCGGTGGAATCTCATCGGGCATGGAGGCCTCGATCGAGATGCATGTGGAACCGGATGCGACGCCATGAGTAACGCCTCCAAACGGATCGCCGTTCTTTCGCCGGTGGCGTGGCGCACGCCGCCCAGGCAGTACGGCGCCTGGGAGACCGTCGCCAGCAATGTGGCAGAGGGGCTGGCGGCCAGGGGCTGGGATGTGACGTTGTTCGCGACCGGCGATTCATTGACCCGTGCCCGCTTGCACGCGGTGGTGCCTCGCGGCTATGAGGAGGACAATCGCGTGGATGCGAAGGTGGCTGAGTACCTGCACATTTCCGAAACGTTCGAGCACGCCGCGGAGTTCGACCTCATCCATAGCCACTACGACTTCATGGCGCTTTGCTACACCCGCCTGACCAGCACGCCCGTCCTCACCACCATCCATGGATTCTCCTCGCCCAGGATCATGCCGGTATATGACAAGTACCGTGACGGCTACTTTGTGTCGATCAGTGATTCCGACCGCGCACCGGGGCTGAACTACCTGGGCACCGTCTACAACGGAATCGACCTGTCGCTGTACCCACTGATTGAACGTCCCGGGGACGACTTGATTTTCCTGGGGCGCATCCACCCCGACAAGGGCGTCCACCTGGCGATTGAGGTGGCGCAACTGAGTGGATTGCCGCTTCTGATCGCCGGCATCATCCAGGACCAGGCGTATTTTCGGGAGAAGGTGGAGCCGCACCTGAATCAACAGATCCGCTACATCGGACCAGTGGATATCGCGGGCAAGAATGAGCTGTTCTCACGTGCCCGGGTGCTGTTGCACCTCAATACGATTCCAGAGCGTTTTGGACTCGTTCTCGTGGAGGCAAATGCGGCTGGAATTCCAGTCATCGCCATGGATCTAGGCTCCTGCCGCGAGGTGCTTCAGGATGGCCGGACCGGATTCATGGTCAACAGCGTGGCGGAAGCAGTGGAATGCCTGCAGCGGCTGCCTGGGATTGACAGGTTGGCCTGCCACAGGCGCGTGGAGCAGCTCTTTTCCGTTGAGGCGATGGTGCAGTCGTACGAGCGTGTTTACCAGACAATCTTCGACTTGGAGGCTGAGAAAAAGAGATGACTCAGGATGTCGTTCGCCGTTACCATGGCAATCCCGTTCTTACCAAAGCCGCAATACCTTACCCCGTGGAGACAGTGCACAACGCCGCTGTCGTGAAGCATGGCGCAGAGTACATCATGCTCTTCCGGTCCCATCTTAGAACTGGCCGGTCGATCCTGGGCCTGGCCCGCAGCGACGATGGCTACCACTTCATTGCTGATCCCCAGCCTTTCCTCACCCCGGCCAAAGAGGGCCCGTTCGCGGCCTACGAGGAATTCGGAGTGGAGGACCCACGGATCAGCCTGGTTGAGGGCGAGTATCACATCACTTATAGCGCCTACTCACGAAATGGTGTTCGCGTGGCGCTGGCGAAAACGAAGGACTTTGTCGAGCTTGAACGTGTCTCGCTCATTACACAGGCCGACTACCGGAATGTGGTGATCTTCCCCGAGCGGTTCAATGGACTCTACGCCCGGCTGGACCGTCCGCACTCGGAGATCGCTCCGTGGTCGATCTGGATCTCCTACTCTCCGGACCTCCGCTACTGGGGCGATTCCCAGCTTCTCATGCGTCCCCAGCCGTACCACTGGGATGAGATGAAGATTGGTCCAGGCGCCCCGCCGTTCAAGACCGCGGAGGGGTGGCTTTCCATTTATCACGGAGTCTTCAAGACGATGGATGGAGCGATCTACCGGCTGGGCGTGGCACTCCATGATCTGAAGGATCCGGCGAAGTTGCTGGGCGTGAGCGACTCGTGGATCCTCCAGCCCGAGGATCCCTGGGAAGTGACGGGCTATGTACACAATGTCGTGTTCACGTGCGGAGCAGTGCCCGAGGCAGACGGAACGGTGAAAATCTATTGGGGTGGCGCGGATACGGTCATGTGCGCCGGGGAAGCAAACATCGCGGAACTAGTGAAGCTCTGCCTGGCCTGAGTACGCGCCAATCCACTCATGAGGCTGGACCGGGCAGTAAAAAGGGCGCCGCCAAACCTGACGGCGCCCGGTTCCACTGGCAGAATCCTCTACGAGAGACGGCGTTTCAGTTCCGAGTCGATCTCGGCCATGAACGCTTCCGTCGACAAGTAGGGCTGGTCGGAGCTGATGAGGATGGCCAGATCCTTGGTCATCTTTCCAGACTCCACGACGTCTACGCAGACCTTTTCCAGAGTGGCGGCGAAGTCGACTACGTCCGGGGTTCCGTCCATAGTGCCGCGGTGATGCAGGCCGCGAGTCCAGGCATAGATTGACGCGATCGGGTTGGTGGAGGTGGGTTTCCCCTGCTGGTGCATCCTGTAGTGCCGCGTGACGGTTCCGTGCGCCGCTTCCGCTTCCACAGTCTTGCCGTCGGGCGACATCAGGACCGATGTCATCAGGCCGAGTGAGCCATAGCCCTGTGCGAGAGTGTCTGATTGCACGTCGCCATCGTAGTTTTTGCAGGCCCAGAGATAGCCGCCGCTCCACTTCAGGTTCGCCGCGACCATATCGTCGATGAGACGGTGCTCGTACGTCAGGCCTTTGGCTTCGAAGGCAGACTTGAACTCTGCATCGAAGATCTCCTGGAACAGATTCTTGAAGCGCCCGTCATAGGCCTTCAGGATCGTGTTCTTGCTTGACAGGTAGACCGGATACGAACGGTCGAGGGCGTAGTTGAAGCAAGCGCGTGCGAAACCGGAGATGGAGCTGTCCAGGTTGAACATACCCAGGGCGATGCCGGCGCTGGGAGCGTCGATGATTACACGCTCAATGGGCGCACTACCGTCGGTGGGCGTGAAGACGAGTTTCAGGGTGCCGGGCCCGGGGAACGTGAAGTCCTGGGCACGGTACTGGTCGCCGAAGCCGTGGCGGGCGACAACCACTGGTTTGTCCCAATGACTGACAATCCTCGGCACGTTTTTGCAGATGATGGGCTCGCGGAAGATGGTGCCATCCAGGATGTTGCGGATGGTGCCATTGGGGCTGCGCCACATCTGCTTCAGGCCGAACTCTTTCACACGCGCTTCATCGGGCGTGATGGTGGCGCACTTCACGGCGACGCCGTACTGCCTGGTCGCATTCGCGGAGTCGATGGTGATCTGATCGTTCGTCTCGTCGCGCTTCTGCACCGACAGATCGTAATACTTGAGGTCGATCTCGAGGTAAGGGAGGATGAGACGTTCGCGGATCCATTGCCATATGATCCGCGTCATCTCATCGCCATCCATCTCGACCACGGGATTCTTCACATGAATCTTAGCCATGAAACAAAAAGCTCCAGAGTGAGTTGACTCCTGATTATCTCCCAACTGCGGTGCCGTCCGCCTGCTTGGGAGCCTTGTGCCACCAGTGGCGAACCGGCAACCAAGGCCTGTACCCCGCTCACGAGCCGGATTCGCCTCGCGCATGCACGGACTGACTGATGAGCCGCGCCCTCGGATGGCAGCTTCTGGAGGTCTGAATGGCCGTGATGGGCTGAGGGGCGACGGCCGTCAACCGATTGGGGGCAAGGGTGGACTCTGTTCCGGTTCAGTTGGAAATGGAGAGTGCCATTGGCTCCATCACCACGAAGGACATGCTCGCCGGCCGTCAGCACGAGATCCATGCTGAGCGAGGTCGGAAGCTGGAGGAGGCACGAAAGCAGCGTCAGATTTGTCGGCAGCAGGCCGCGTGAAGAAGGGCCGTCACGGCAATTGTCGGTTTTGGCGGACTCTAGTAAGCGCTACGCCGTTTGGGAGGACCGCAAAAAACCCCGGTGCCCACATGCGCATTGGAGTGAGCGGCGACCGAAGAGAATACCGGAGGTCGTCATCAGTTCTCCAGCTTGACGACAGCCAGTTTCTTCACCGTCGGGATGTCTTTTGGCCTCTTGATGAGGAGTCGAACACCCGTTCCTTCCGGATACTTTTGCGCCCGATCGAGAGCCTGGAGGGCCTGAGCCGAAAGGCCGCATTGACGCGCTACCACTAGGGCCTTATCTCCAAGAATGAACCCCACCTGGAAGCAGCCTTCTAACGGCGCGAGCCGGAGAATTGTTCTTTTCCCGCGCATCAGACGCAGCGCCCAGCCGGTCTTGGGCGAGTATGACTTCCACTCCCGGGTGGCCACGCCGTGTTGAGCCGCCATGTCGGTAACCAGCCCGTCCCAAATCGGCTTGGCGGGACCCAGCGCTTTGGTGAGATCAGCGTCGGAGGGCTCCTCTGTTCTGCCGATGAATGCGTTTGGGGCCGTGTCGCTCACGGCTGCCGCTCCTTGGCAGCGGACCAGTGGGTGTGGATGATCCGCCACCCTTCCGCGTTCTTCCTGTAGATCTGGGTGGCGTTCCAGTACGTGGTCGCAGAGCCGTTGTGCCGCGCAAGTTGGTACGTCAGGACCGCGACATCACCGGCTGCCTGGACCTTTGGGCTCAGAAGCTCATAACTGTCGAACAAAGGCGCGCCGCGATATGGCGCGTAGAATTCTTTCAGCGCCGAAAGCCCTTCGAGGCGCTTCCCCACGACGTCATGGATGAAGGTGATACGGGGATCTGAGATCGCCAATTGCGGATCGGGATCACCCTTAAGCCATCCGTCCATCGCCTGCCGCTCCAAAACGAGGAGCTCCCGAACGGTATCTGCGTCAGAGCCCGCCCGAGCCACCGGGATCCACAGGGCAACAACGCAGGAAAGAACCGAAACTGTTTTTCTCAAGTCTCCACCTCTAACCTATTGGACAGTCCGCCAAGTCCTC
Organism: Paludibaculum fermentans; assembly: GCF_051172195.1. Taxonomy (GTDB): domain Bacteria; phylum Acidobacteriota; class Terriglobia; order Bryobacterales; family Bryobacteraceae; genus Paludibaculum; species Paludibaculum fermentans_A. The sequence continues at coordinate 6,362,728 of NZ_JBPJAQ010000001.1, read as the reverse complement.
TGTGACAACAGCCGCAGGAAAATCACGCCCTGGGTTCCAACGAAATGGCGGCCAGCATCTCGCGGACCATGGCGACCTGTTTGGCGGGTTCGTAGAACGGATGGTTGCGGTAAAGGCTGGAGGCGAATTTGGCATGTGCCTCGCCCCACTCATCGGCGCGCTCGCCGGCCACCTCGCGCACCTGGCGGCGGTAGTCCGCGGTGAACTGCAATTTGCTCGGATCGACGAAGCCGCCTTCGATGAACGCCCGTGTTTTCCGCGCGCACTTGCAGACATTGTCCGGGTTGAGGAGGCCGCAGTTGCCGCGCAGGTACTCATAGAGATCCCGCCGGGCGCGGGAGAGGATCTGCCGGAAGTTGGCCGGTGTGACCTCGACGACCTCCCCGCCGACCTCGTCGCTGACGCCGAAGACCTCGCCAAGAATGAACACCAGCCGCTGGCGCCCGTCCAGACAAAGGAGCGTGCCCATCGTGCAGCAGATCTTTGTCTCCTCCACCAGTACTTCCACCGGAACCGGCACCGTGCGGGGATCGGGAGGATCGAAGTCGGGAACGCGCCGCAGCCCGGCGGAAGCGTCGGCGAACGAGCAGATCGCCTCGGACGCGGTCCACTTCTGCTTTCTAACATTCAACAGGTGATTCGCCGCAACGCGGTATAGCCACGTCCGAAACTTGCTGTTGCCTCGAAAGGTGTGGAGGGACTGCAGAACACGGACAAGAATGTCTTGCGTGGCATCCTCGGCATCGGCCCGGCCACCTAGCATCCGAAAGGCGATGTTGAAGATCCACGGCTGATGACGTGTGAGCAACTCATCGAGCACATCGCTGTCGCCGGCTTGCGCCCTCGACACCAGTTCTTCGTCAGAAACGGCCTCGGTGCTTTCGAGGAAGGGATTATCCATAGCAATCAGGAATTTAGCTCATGTACGTGTCCGCAGCAACCCCCACAAAAGGTCTGAAGATCTGATGCCTTCCCGCTCCAGTTCGTTCTCTATCGGCCGCCATTGGCGGATCCCCCCTCGGTAGTCGTCCAGCGTTTGCCCAAACTGTCCGCCGCAGCCTGCGGACTCCAGTCGTGATTGATTCCTTTCCCTAGTACTACTGGGTCACAAACGAACAATTTGTTGTAGAATTGTTTCGTGGGAACACGTCATACTGCGCCAGGCCCACAAGAGAGACGCTTCGCGGCATATGTGGAGGGCCTGGCGAACGCCGCGGGGCACGAAGACCGGCACGCCCCTTTGAAGAACTACTGCAAAGGCCTGCTATTGCCCGGTGAACGCAAGAGCATTGAGCCGATGGCCGCCCGCCTGGATCCGGAGAACGTCCAGCCGATGCGCCAGTCTCTCCATCATTTGGTGGCCAAGGCCCGCTGGAGCGACGAGACGGTGCTCGCGGAAGTGCGTAACCATGTTTTGCCGGCGATGCGGAGACAGGGGCCACTGGTGGCCTGGATCGTGGATGACACAGGCTTCCCGAAGAAGGGTAAGCACTCGGTGGGCGTCGCCCGTCAGTACTGCGGACAAGTGGGCAAACAGGACAACTGTCGGGTAGCCGTAAGTCTGTCAGTGGCCACATGGAGTTCCAGTCTGCCGATCGCCTATCGCCTGTATCTGCCAAAGGAGTGGGCCGATGATTCCGAGCGGCGGGAAAAGGCCGAAGTCCCCACGGAGGTTGAGTTTCAAACCAAGCCGGACATAGCGCTGGATCAGATCCGGGCGGCGGTTGCTGCAAAGTTGGACCGTGGCGTGGTTCTGGCCGACGCGGCCTACGGCATCAACACCGAGTTTCGTGACGGACTCACCGCACTCGACCTGCAATATGCAGTCGGGGTGCAAGGTTCGATCACGGTCTGGGAGCCCGGCCAACAGCCTTTGCCGGCGAAGCCTCGAGGAAAGATGGGAAGACCTCCGCGGCTATTGCAGCGGACTGCCGACCATCAACCTGTCTCGGTCAAGCAGTTGGCGATGAGTCTGCCCCCGGCAGCCTTCCAGGAAATCACATGGCGTGAAGGCGCAGACCGGAAGTTGCATTCCCGCTTCGCCGCCGTCCGCGTACGCCCGGCTCATCGAGATTACGAAAAAGCGGAACCGCGTGCTGAAGAATGGCTGCTGATCGAATGGCCGCAAGGGGAGAAAGAACCCACCAAATACTGGCTGTCGACGTTGCCGCCCGCTACCAAGCTCAAGGCGTTGATCAGGATGGCTAAGCACCGGTGGATCATCGAACGGGATTATGAGGAGTTGAAACAGGAACTCGGGCTGGGCCATTTTGAAGGTCGCAACTGGCGCGGATTCCACCATCACGCTACGCTTTGCATCGCAGCTTATGGGTTCCTTGTGGCCGAGCGGAACCGTTTTTCCCCCTCTGCCCGCGCCGGTCATCTTGGATTCGCCGCCCTCGGGCCGGCGCCGGACTTCCGGCCACGCGGTTCGTCGAGCACGCCCGGAGCGGCATAACCCGCACTCGATCGCGACGTTGCGCATTGTGTTGGCGCGCCTTCTGCTGAGGGAATTGCCTCACTGTCCTTACTGCGGGTCCACATCAGGCTAAGGGCCGGCAGCAGAATCGATCTCAACCCTGGCAGGTATGCTGCGAGGCGCGTGGCTCAGCATGCCAGGCTTTGGAGCGAACTTCGACATTGCTGCGTCTCCGCATGGCGAGACAACGCCGGCAGGCCGCCGCGGTGGTGGTGGTCCAGACTGGATTGATAGCCGACTGCCCGGAGTCGGCCGGGCTTCCGGCTCTGCGCATGGCAAGGCCGGCGGGGTAGCCCGATACAAATCGCCACCTGTTGCTGTCGGCGGGCAGCCGCCAAGCAAAGAAGGCCACGTACCTCACTCACAGCCTGTCCAAAAACCTGCCGAGGAGTCATGCCTCATCAAGAAATGCTTCCTCGATGAGCCTGGAGTTTCGGATACTTTATGACCCAGTAGTACTAGCAGCCTGTGGCGGAAGTCGCGCAGCCGCGTTCGCACCACCGCCGGTACCAGAATGGCAGCTGAAGTGCGATTTCGAAGCCGCTCCGAAGAGAGTCGCCTTTTTCCGGGAGGAAGGCCGGCGGCGGAGCGAACCCAAAGGGCGACAAGGGGTTGCGGCCCATGGCAGTGTCGAGCCGGCCTCCGAGTGGCCGGCACTAGTTCGGCCGGCTCTTCGCGCCATGGGCTCGCAAGCCCCTGCCGCGCGGCTAGCGGGACTTCCGCCACAGACTGCTAGCCAGTCTCGTTTTGTGCGGTGCGCCCTGTGTCAATGGAGTATGAAGCGGGTGACCAGCCAACCTGATTTCTCTTTGAAACCAGTTCCAGCTTCAGCAGCGTGCATGGACCAGGCAGTAGCTTGGGCTGTCGTCCAAACTGGACCGTCGGAATGGCTATATACCCGCTAACGGGGATCGCCCGCTCTCCATTTCACGCTGCACCAGCACAGGCTCAGCGCCGTATTTTCCTGGCTGCGTCCGTCATTGGTGTCGGCCTGCGCACTATCGACACGCCGGAGTTGCGGCGACCTCAAGCCTGGCAAGGGATACAAAGCTGAAGGCGAATGGCCGGTCGTATGCAAATGCTCAAGGTGTCCTCTCGGACACAACCCACGACAGGAGCCCCTGAATGAGCACAATCCGGACTACCAAGCACTCGGCCGAGTACTGGCAGGTCACGTTCGATATTCCGCCCGTCGGCATCTTTGGACCAGCGAATATTCCACAACTGGAAGAGGTCGTGTCTGGCCTTGAGACCGATGGGAAGGTCAAAGTAGTGGTATTTGACAGCGCGGTTGACGGGTTTTTTCTGACTCACTACGACTTCCTCGCCCCGCTGGAGGATTCGACGAAATTCCCTCCGGGGCCGACTGGTCTGCAGCCGTTGCCGGACATGCTCGTTCGCCTGAGCCGCGCATCGGTAGTCTCGATCGCGCTGATTCGCGGACGTGCAACGGGGGTTGGCAGCGAAGTCGCATTGGCGTGCGATATGCGATTCGCGAGCCGGGAGAAAGCGGTTCTGTCGCAGTGGGAGGTGGGCGCCGGTTTGGTTCCGGGAGGAGGACCGATGGCGCGGCTACCGCGGCTGATTGGACGCGGGAGGGCGTTGGAAGTCCTACTGGGAGCGGATGACGTTGACGGCGCATTGGCGGAGTTGTACGGCTACGTCAACCGTTCATTGCCGGATGCTGAGTTGAACGGGTTTGTCGATGCCCTGGCCAAGAGAATTGCCTCGTTCGACAAGCAGGCTATCTCGGAAACCAAGCGGCTGGTGAATACAGCGAGCTTGCCGCCGGATTCGGAGATCGCACCAGAATGGGGCGCATTCATCGACTCATTGGGTCGAAAGGGGGCGCAAGAGCGCATCCGGAAGCTCATGGACCGCGGCTTTCATCAAGCGGGTGATGTGGAGACCCGCCTGGGGCACTACCTGGGAGAACTGGCCGTCTGACGCAGCGAGCCAATTGACGGAAGGGGGCCGGTTCGCTGGCCCTCCCCGGTTTCATCGCGAGGCCGCAATTCGGCCACTCGATCGCTGGGGCACGCTTTCCCTGGGCAACCGGTTGCACTGGATGGCGGGGGCCAGGCGTGCGAAAGGGAATCTCAACAGTGAGCCGCCGCCTCAAGCGGTTCTGATCCGGAACCAAGTCCGAGGCGATGGGCTGAGCGGGCGTGTTGAGAACGGCGCGGCTCGATGCCCAGCTTTCGCATCTTGTAGATCAGAGTGGTACGCGGTAGTCCGAGCCGTTCGGCCGCCCCATGCCGGCCACCGATCATCCATTGGGCTTGCTCCAGGACTTCGAGGATATGATCGCGGGAGGCATCAGCAAAGGTCTGAGCAACGGAATCGGTGCGCTGTTTGGTGAGATGACACAACTCAGCCAAAGAGGGACGCAGCACCGGCCCGGCGGAGAGTACCACGGAGCGCTCGATGAAGTTCTGCAACTCCCGGATGTTCCCGGGCCAGTCGTAGGCCTGAAGAGCATCCATGACCTCGGGTGGAATGGTCAACATGGGTCTCTGCAGCCGGGCTGAGAACTTCTCGGCGAAATGCCGCACCAGCAGGGGAATATCCTGTACTCGATCCCTGAGCGGAGGAAGCGTCACGGGAATGACATTGAGCCGATAGTACAGGTCCGGGCGGAATTGTTTGGTGGCGACGAGTTGTGCCAGATCCTGGTTGGTGGCCGCTACCACGCGTACATTCACACGAATCGTCTGGGTTCCCCCCAGGCGCTCGAACTCCCTCTCCTGCAGGGCGCGGAGCAGTTTGGGCTGCAGTTCGAGCGGCAGGTCACCGATCTCGTCGAGAAACAGGGTTCCGTGATCGGCCCGCTGGAACCGGCCCATGGTTTGTGCAACAGCGCCAGTAAAGGCACCTCTTTCGTGGCCGAACAGTTCGCTCTCCAACAAGGCCGCCGGGATTGCGGCGCAGTTGAGCTTCACGAAAGGGCCCTGGCTACGCAGGCTTTGAGAGTGAATTGCGTGCGCGATCACTTCCTTCCCTGTGCCTGTCTCGCCCTGGATCAACGTCACCGAATCGCTCTTCGCGATAATGCCGACCTGATACAGAATATGTCGAAATATCGCACTTTCGCCGATGACTATCTCGGAATCGGAGGATACATCGGATTTGGAATACACGAATGAGTCTCCTTGTGAGTATCTGCGGCTAAACTTCCCAAGATCAGTGGTGATTACCGTATAGCGAGGCCGAATGCCACATCAAGGGCGGGCGTTTCGCTGGGGAGCGAGACGTCCCTCGTGCGCCGTTGCGGTTTGGCACCTGGCGACATCATCCCGGCCCTGTTCCCGGCGCCCATAGCGGTCCGGCCGGGGCCACCGTACGTCCATCGAGATTGCGGCTGATGGCCGTTACCGCTCCATTGCCGCCTGCACCGTCTTCAGTAACTCTGCCCGCCGGATGGGTTTGGGTAGCAGCGCGGCCGCGCCGTCCCTCAGAGCCAGTTCCCGGTTCAAATCACTTCCATGAGCTGTGACGAAGACGACTGGAACCCTGCTTCCCATCGCCCGCAGCCTTCCCTGCATTTCCAGGCCGGAGATACCAGGCAATTCCAAGTCGACGATCAGGCACAAGGGCGGGCGCAGCGGTATCGCCGCCAGGAACTCCTCGGCTGAGCCATAGGCCTCAACCGAGTAACCTGCTGATTCCATGCAGTCCCTTAGCCCATCTCGAACCAAGGGGTCATCGTCGACGATGGCGATTTGACCCGAATGTATCTTGTTCACCTAACTCCGAAGGGCCCTCTTCCGGTAGGCTTTGTCCCTGACTGGGATCTTAATGGATGGGCGCATCGCGGTCTATTGCACTTTGGTCGAAGACGAGGATTCTCCGGTGGACTCCTGGAGTCTTTCAGCCATTCTGACCAGATCGGCCAGAGAGGCGGCCCGCATCTTGCGCATCACTTTGCCACGATGCGCCTTAACGGTCAACTCAGTAGTTCCCAACTCGCCCGCGATCTGCTTGTTGAGGAGACCCCGGACGACGAGCGTGAGTACCTGGCGCTCGCGTGGGGTGAGACTTTCCAAACGGGTGCGGAGGTCGAGCATAGCGGACCGACGCTGAATGGAATCGCGGTCCTTTTCCAGTGCCTGCATCACGACCTGGATCAAATCCGGTCCCCTGAAAGGTTTCGTCAGGAATTCCAAAGCGCCGGCTTTCATGGCCTTGACGCTCATGGGTATATCGCCGTGGCCAGTCACGAAGACAATTGGCAACTCGACACCGGTGCTGCGGAGCTCTGATTGGAAATCAATGCCGTTCAGCCCGGGCAATTCAACGTCGAGAATGAGGCATGCGGGGACGGGTGGGCGGGCACAGGCCATGAACTCGGCAGTGGAACCGAACGCTAGAACGGGAAGATGGGCTGATCCAACCAAGTCGACTATGGACTCGCGTACCAACGGGTCATCATCGATGACAAAGACCATGCAGTCTGGCTGTTTCATTTGTCTGGTGTGGTAGGCAACGCGAAATGGAATACCGCTCCACGCGGCTCGTTCGGTGTGGCCCAGAGCCGGCCGCCGTGCGCTTCTATGATCGATTTACTAATGGAGAGTCCCATGCCAATCCCCTCACGCTTCGTGGTGAAGAACGGATTGAAGAGATGGCCTGTAATGTCAGGATCCAGGCCTGGCCCGTTATCGGCGATCGCAACCCGCAGCTCTTTGTGATCCGCGGCCGTGGAACGGATCATCAAGCGGCGAGCCGGGCTGTCCAACTGAGACATGGCTTCGATACCATTCATCGCCAGATTGAGAATCACCTGGGTGATTTGGACGCGGTCTCCATCAACCATCCGCATGTTCTCCGCGAGGTCTGTCTGGAGTGCAATCCGTTTCGACGCCACCTCGGATTGAATCAAGGAGACGGCTTCGACAATCACTTCGTTGATCTCCAGCCGGCTTCTGACAACGGGAGCCTTTTTGACCATGGTGCGAATGCGCTGAACGACTGAACTCGCCTGGGTGACAGCCTGTACGACGCGGTCCGCAGCGGCCCGCGCCTTGTCCACATTCGGTGGGGTATTCGCCAGCCACGCCACACAACTGTCGCCGCTGGCGACGGCCGCGGCCAGAGGCTGGTTGACCTCGTGCGCGATGGATGCCGTGATTTCCCCCATCGTCATCAGGCGCGTCACATGCGCAAGTTCCGCCTGCATCGTGCGCAACTCCTCCTGGTCCCGTTTCCAATCCTGCATGTCAACAATCGTGCCGTACCATTTGACGACCTGTCCCTGTTGGTCCATCAACGGGAGGGCTGTCACCATGCACCAGCGGTAAGTTCCATCCGCCGCATGCAACGTCCGAACCTCGACTCGATAGGGCGTTCCGGCCCTGACGGATGACATCCAGATTGGATAAACGCGCGCAGCGTCTTCCGGATGTATGGTTTTCCGCCATCCCTCGCCTGTCACTTCTTCAGGCGAAAACCCCGTGTAGTGCAGGAACCGATTGTTGCAGTAGTCGATCTCGCCGTCCGGCCTCGCGCTCCAGACCATCGCAGGAATTGTCTCAGTCAATCTGCGCAGGTCGTGTTCACTCTTCCTGAGGGTCTCCTCTGCTCTTTTCCGATCCTCGACATCGATCAGCACAACATACCAGCGGATGATCCGGCCCTCTGCATTGCGCAGCGGCCGGCCGCGAACGTGAAACCAACGAAACACACCATCGTTTCTGCGGCAGCGATGCTCAATGTCATACGAAGTTCCAGCTTCCACGGAGTGACGGCAGCGGGCCACGACGTCCTCCAGGTCATCTGGATGCACCACCCCGATGAAGGCCCAATTCTTCAGGGATTCCAGTGGGATGCCGAAGTAGTCGAGAAGCTGTTGATTGACCTGTTGAACCTCCCAAGCGGCATTGAGGGTGCAGACCAGCGCAGGTATCGCGTTGAACATCACCAGGAGGCTCTCTTCGCTTTCGCGCAAGGAGCCTTCGCTCCCGCGCAAGGCCTCTTCCGCAACCTTGCGATCTTCAATGTCTGTATTGGTTCCGTACCATTTGACGATGGAGCCCTGTTCGTCGCGTAAGGGGCGAGCACGAATGAGAAACCAGCGGTATACGCCGTCGAATCTTCGAAGCCGCGCCTCATACTCTCCGCCCGTTCCAGCCGATAGTATGGATCGCCAGTAAGCTGTCAGGCCGCCCCTGTCGTCGGGATGCACCGCGATGGTCCAGGCCCAGCCCAGCGCCTGATCAGCTGATAGCCCGGAGTAATCCAGATAGTGTTGGCTCAAATAATCAGCGAAGCCATCGGGGCTGGCGGACCAGACGAGAATCGGGATGGTATTAATAATGAGCGCCAGGTTCTGTTCACTGGCTCGGAGAGCACCCTCCGCATGCTTGCGCTCGGAGATATCACGAACGAAGGCGTGAAAACTCCAGGATTCGCCTACTTTCACAGGTGTCACGCTGAGTTCCACCGGAAATTCGCGACCGCTTCGATGCATGGCCGTCATTTCGATGCGGCGGTTCAGCACCTGCCCCACGCCTGTTTCGAAGAAGCGACGACGGCCTTGTTCGTGGGCCGCCCGGAACTGCACCGGGATTATGGTCTGAGCCAGGGACTTCCCCAGTGCTTCTTCTCTCGGCCACCCGAAGATCTGCTCCGCCTGCCTGTTCCATTCCGTGATCGCCCCCTCGGAGTTCATGGCGACGGCTGCGTCCAGCGCAGATTCGATGATGGAGCGTGCCCGCTGTTCCACGCCGCTGGCGGACCGGCGCAGCGCTGATTCCGCTTCTTCGCGGGCCGCTATCTGGACGCTGAGGCCATTGATGAGATTGCGCGTCTGATAGGCAACGGCGGCGAATTGCCCCAGCGCCTGCATCACGCGTTCATCTTCTGAGTCGAACTTCCGCCGATCTGAGTGTGTTATCGCCCACATGGTCCCTACGGCCCGCCCGTCCACATAGAAGGGAACCACCAGGCATTCTTCAGCCGCCGGCATCACGGCCCGGAACAGAGTGTAGCGACGCTCGAAGCGGTGGAAGAGGAGTACACGATTCTGCTCCAGCGCAACTCCACAGGGGCCGCATTCGCGTGGAGAACCGCTGCCGGTGTGCGGGTTCCAGGCACCGGCGATCGCAGGCCAGTAGATGCGTCTTCCCCCGTCATCCCGGGTGACCAAGCTGATGCCGGACGAATCGGATTGCGTGATGTGGAGAATGTTCTCCGTAAGGACTTGGAGGACATCCTGCGTAGAATCGACCAAGGCTTTAGCTAACGCAACAAGGGCACGATTCTCATTCTCGTAGTCAGGCGGACGCACGGGCCGGCGGTGCAACTCTCCCTCGCAAAGGACCGCTTCGAGAGGGACGGAGAAATCGACGCAGGGATCGAGATGCGGTGTTGCGGGATCAGACACTGTGCCCCCCTCATCGTTATTTTACGCACGAAACAGTACAGATTGTCGGCTCAGGCAAAAGGTGAGCGCGTCGAGGATAATTCCGGTCGCCGAAACTGTGGATAGCAATCCGCTCGCGCCTATCTGTTGCCTGCGTAACAGATTCACCACGCTTGATTTGCGGGAGCCTGCAGCCGTCATGGGTGCCGGTGGAGGTGAGCACGAGAATCCCCATTCACCAAATCGAAACGAAGCCAGCTATCGTTGCGGCGAAAGATAGCAATCTGGCGGGGAGGAGAACCTGGTTTGACAGAGGCCCTTACAGGTTCCACCAGTAGGTCCATTTCAGGACCAATGCACGATTCTTCACCGAGAAGAGCCCGGGTGTGTTCTGACCCGGCTGCAGGTACTCGGGCATGTAGTTGTCGGTCCAAACAAGGAAGACGTCCGAGGCGGGTTTATAGCGCCACTGGATGCGCGTGTTCACGTTCATGTTCTGCTGCTGCTCGTTATATTGAACAAACGTTGTGAAGTAGAGCGTGTTGGTCAAGGTTACGTCAAAGCGCGGGCCGATCAGCCAAAACGTATTGCGGCCCCAAGGCTCTTTCAGGCGTATGTCGTTGTAGCTGACCGATCCCGTGACGCTGACATACGGCTGGATGCGATAGCCGATCGTACTGGTCAGGTTGAGGCGCGTACCATTTGCGTAGTAGCCGCCGTAGAGGGTCGAGAACCCATAGCGAAAGACGCTCTGCGGCTTGGAATCGAACTTGGTAGTCCAAAAATTCCAGCGATGCACCGTATTGGTTTCCAGTTTCTCGCGGCCGGAGTTGGTGGGGTCGAAGGGTTGCAGAAGGCGCACATAGTCGGCTCCGGCAGTGGTCGTAAACACATTCAAGCCACGAGTTGTGACCGTATAACCCAGCGTGTTCTCGTAGTCGCTGAGCCGGCCCTGCCAGTCGAAAAAGGTGCTGCTGTTGACCGTGGGCCCATGGCTGAGGATGCGGCCGCCTTCCGGCAGGAAAGTATAGCCAACAGTGGAAAACGCCCGATGGTAGCCATTGCGAGGCACATAGCCGACTTCGGCGGAATAATGAGTGTCGATGTTCTCGGATTGTCCCAGCAAGAGCCAGCGGCGGCTGTTGTACTGCAGGTGGCCGGCATAGACGGCTCCGGATTTCTGATTGCCCGACTGGAACGATCGCAGGTAGAGCAGTTTGCCCGTCCAGAGGTTGTCGGCTGAAGCGAGGTTGTATTCCAGGCCGAGGTTACGGTTGTAACTGGAAGGGACAGCCGGCCGCGTGACGGACTGGTAAGCAGTGGATTCCTTGTCCACCAGGAGAATACCGATATTGGACCGGCTGAAGAGGCGGCGCTGCAGGGCGAACACGGAGAAATTCTGAGGGGGCAGACCCTGGCCGTCCTCGGCTCCAGTCTGCATATCCATGATGCCCAGGCGCCAATCCTTATTCAGTTTGCCGCTGAGGCGGGCACCGAACCGGATGGGGACCCCGCCCAGGCCGATGCGGCGGCTAAAGAATGGGCGTATGGTGGCATAGCCAAAATTGGCGAACTGATCGCCGTTCTCAAGGAAGAACTGGCGTTTCTCCGGGAAGAACAGCTCGTAGCGGTCGAGGTTCGTGACCTGCTGATCCACATCGACCTGGGAGAAATCGGGATTGGCCGTGAGGTCGAGATTGAGCGCGGAGCCGATGGCCACCTTGGCATCCAGGCCGACGTCGTGGCGGATATCGCGCCGTGTGTTCGCCTCGTGATCTGTGCTGATGCCGCCCAGCGCATAGGGGATGAGGGAGATATTGGGGCCCTGGGAAGGTGGCGCCTCGTCCCAGATGAGGACACCGGTGAGGGCTAGCGCCGCGGTGGGGAAATGCCGCGGAATGGGAGTCCACGACGATTTCTCAGTGGTCTTGAGGTCCAGGCGGCTGAAATTGACCCCCCATCTCTGAATGCCCTTCTTGTAGCGGATGCTCTTGAACGGGATCGCAATCTCAAGTTCGTAGCGGTCGCTGTAGGTTTTGACCGCGGAGGTCCATTTGTTGTCCCAACTGAGGTTCGCTTTGCCGCCCTCGTAAAGGAGGCCATCCCATTGTGCTCCGGCCGCGTTGACGCCAAAGGTGAACCCATTGGTCTGATCGTCGAAAGTGTCGAGGAAAAAGATGAAGTTGTCGTTATTGCTGAAGCCCCAGTCCCGCCTGAGGGACTCGACCATGAAGGGGCCCGGCACGTTGCCGTGATAGCAGACCGCGCTGAGGTAGATATTCTGATCGTCGTACATCATGCGAACGTCGGTGCGCACGTTCGCCTTTCCTGTATCCATCGGTAAAACCATCCAGAAGTTGTTGACAACTTCCGCGGAGTTCCAGGCCGGCTCGCGCACGCTGCCGTCGATGACTACCGCCGACGGAGCGCGGTGGATGTGAAGCTGGTACGACTCGTTCTGTTTCTGGGCCGCGGCATGCTGGGCCAAAGGCAACAAACACGCCCAGAGCGCCAGAATGTGAATGACGGCCAAGCTCCTGAGCCTGGGGCGGGTAGGATCAAGCGGTTGCCGGGGTGCTGCCTGCTTGGGACGAATGGTTGGCCCAATCACGCGCGAACCGCTCCGAGCCCCTGGTGACGTGTGCCGGAGAGGGTATGGCGCTTCCCTGCCCCTGCCTTGGGCGGCCTGTGGGAACTGAGCGGAAGGGTCGATACAGCATGAGTGACCGGGACGAACTGCAAAACGGGCATCTGAACTTTTGTATCAGAAAAAGGCATGGCGGGTCTGAATCGGCCGGCCGGAGCCAGGAGGAGCGGCGAAGTTCCCTGGTGAGCCAAGTGTTTAGGAGCGGCAACTCCCTCAACCATGGTTGGGCCTGAGTGCACGGCCGGCACTTACCGCCCCCTGGATGGCAGCTGTACTGCACCTTGCCTGTGCGTGATAGATTGAGGTCGGCTCTGTCCTGAGGACGCCACGCGCCCTGGATGCAGCCGTGCACCGGGCTTCCCTTCGCAGGGCGGCCCGCGACAGGAGGAATTCACCCGATGAAGGCCGATCGCCGCAGTTTTCTTTGCGCCGCAGCCGGAGCAGGCATGGCCGCACTGCCTGCTGCCGCCGCGCCCACCCCTGCCGTCCAGGCACGCTATGACAAGCTGGATGCGATCCTCCAACAGCCCGTCCTGAAGAGGCAGTATTTCTCCACGCCCGTGATCATTGAATCCGTGGAACTGCTCCACCTGGATGGCGCCTACTTGTGCCGGGTACGGTCGAAGGATGGCGCCGAAGGCATCTCAGTCGCCCACAGTTCGATGAACACCCTGTTCCCGATTTTCCTCAGGAACGTGGCGCCATTCTTCCTGGGTAAGGACGCCCGCGAACTGGATCTCATCCTCGAGAAGATCTTCATCTTCGGCTTCAACTTCCGTCTCAGCGGCCTGGCCCTGGGGTTGCCGCTGGCCACCGTGGAATTCGCCATTCTGGAGATGCTGGGCCGCATGGCGAAGAGGCCGGTGGGCGAGTTGATCGGCGAGATTCACAACCGCGAAGTGGGCGTCTACATGGCCACGGAGTGGCGCGAAAAGCCCGTGGAGGAATCGCTCAAGCTGATCCAGGGTGCGGTGGCCGAACACGACATCCACGCGCTGAAGATTAAGATTGGCGGCCTGATGTTCATGACCACGGACATGTACGCCGTGGGCCCTCCCGGCCGCACGGAGAAGATCGTCCCCCTGGTTCGCAAGACGTTTGGGGACAAGATGGCGCTGTATGCCGATTCCAACAGTTTCTACACGGTGCCCGAGGCAATCCGGGTAGGAAAGCTGCTGGAGGAGTACAAGTTTGTCTACTTCGAAGAACCCGTGAAGTTCGATCACATCGAAGAGATCAAGCAGGTTGCCGACGCACTCACAATCCCGATTGCCAACGGCGAACAGGATTTCGACTACTACGGCTTCCGCTGGCTGATGGCCAATGATGGGCTCGACATCGTGCAGCCCGACAACTACTACTTTGGCGGCCTGATCCGCTCGATGAAGGTGGCGCGCATGGCCGCCGCCTGCGGCCGGACGATTGTCCCGCACATGTCGGGCGGAGGGCTCGGTTTCCTGTACGACATCCAATTCGTGTCAGCCGCGCCGAATGCCGGCGAGCATCACGAGTTCAAGTCCTTCAAAACCCACGTGAAGTACGAATGTAAAACGGCACCGATGAAAGTCGTGAACGGGAAGATCAAGGTGCCGACCGCGCCGGGCTTCGGAGCGGATCTGGATCCCGATTGGGTGAAGAAGCACGAACCCGTACGGCTGTAATCGCGGCTAAGATTTCTGTCCGCTGCGATGCGCCGCGTCGATGATCTGGCGCAGCCGCTTCCAGTCTGTATCGCCGGCGACGGTGCAATCGGCGCCGAGGATGAACTGTCGAGGGGCGCTCTTCACCACTCGCTGGACTTCGTCGCCCAGTTGCTGTGGCGTCGCCCCGGCCGGCAGGCTGTGCCGATCGAGCCCGCCCATGTAAGGACGTTTGAACATTTTGGAGATCTCCGGCAGCGGGAGCTCCCTGCCAATCACTTTCGGATTGCAGTTGACCACATGGCCGGGGTAGTCGAGCGTGGCCGAATAATCGGAGTATGGGGCATTGTAGTCGCAGACATGCACGATGTTAAAGGGGCAGGAAGCCGAGATCTCCTTCATGGCGACCAGATCAGACGGCTTCACATAATTGGCGAAGATCTTCGGCGTGGAGAACTGCTTCGCCTCTGATCCCTGGGTAGACATGTAGAAGCCGTCGACGCCAGCTTTGATACAGGCGCGCACGAAGAGCATCTGGCTTTCCGTCAGGATTTCCAAGCCCCGTTTCACGGCCTCCGGGTTCTCCTCCAGGTGACGATGCAGCAGCGGCGAGGTGGCACAATGTCCGGCGCACATATAGGGTGAATAGAGGGTCATGAGGACGAGCGCGTCCTTCTTGGCCTCCCTGACCAGTTCACGCACTGTCTGCAGCTGGTCCTCGTAGAAGTCGAGCTTCTGGAGCTTCAGCTTTGCCCAGTCGGCCGGAGTATTGAGGTTGGGTTGACGGTCGTAGGTCTGCTCGAACTGGATCTTGACGAAGTCCATATCGGTCGCGCGGAAGAACTCCAGGTGGCGCTTGGCGGCCGAAGATCCGGTCTTATATTGCGGCCCGAAATGGAGGAAGAACGCTGCTGGCGTGTAGCCGGGATCGGTCTTGCCCGCAAGCCATCGGAGCATCCTCTCGCGCTTGTTGGCCGGGGCGGCGGCAACAGCGGAACGGCTGCCAAGGAGTGCGCCGGAGGCGAGCGGCGCGAGTGCGAGAAACGTGCGTCTGTCCATGTAAGAAGAATACACGCGCCGGGGCCTCGCTACGCGGCTTTTCACAATCAGGGCCAGTGGAGGCCCCGGCGTAACCGGCCCGAAGAATGAGTAAGCCTACTTGGCTCGCTTGGCGGTGAATTCCTCGGTGGCGAAGTCAGCTACTTTGCGAGTGAACTTGATACTGTCGGCCGAGACCTTGCCTTTGTAGTCGATCCGGATTTCATTGCCTTCCATCTTGAAGACCTCGACGAAGGAAATCTCGTCGCCGGTGACCTTTCCTTCCTTCACCTCCGATTCGCTGGCCATATCCCCTGGACCGCCCTTGATCGTGCCGGTGAGTTTAGGGCCATCCACTTTGAAATCGTAGGTGTACTTCTGTGTGCCGATCTGGGTGTCGAACTCGGCTGTCCATTTTCCAGTCACGTCAGCCGCAAATGCGACTGCGGCGCAGACGACGGCGAGCATCAGGGATCGCAGGATCATAAGGAAACTCCTTGCGGTGATTCTCGCACAATCAGATGGCGGCAACTGCGGATGTGGGTGTGCCCTCCTCTCCCTCGGCGTGGTGGCCGATGGCGACCGCCTCGACCAGCAACGCGTCCGGCCACCAGTCGCGCAAAGCCCACCCTGGGCATATGATGATTACGCAACGAAACGCTCGCAGTTCAGGAGTGTTGATCGATGGCGCGACTCATTCTCTTCGGCATGATCCTGGGCGGATTTCTTCTGCCCTGCGATGGGGCATCCTACTATAAGACGCGAATTGACGATGCGCAGGCGGTATACCTGACGCAGGACCGTTTCGCCGTGCGCGGCGACGGCTTGACTGACGATAGCGCGGGCATTCAGGCCGCGATCGACAAGGTTCAGGAAACCACCGGCGAAGGGATTCTCTTCGTACCGGAAGGGCGTTACCGCGTCACGCGGACCATCTATGTGTGGCCGGGCATCCGCATTATCGGCTACGGAGAGCAGCGGCCGGTCTTTGTCCTGGGAGACCACACAGCGGGCTTCCAGCAGGGCATCGGAACGATGTTCTTCTTTGCCGGCATGCGGCCGGTGCAAAACCCGGTGTTTCGACTGCCGCCGCCACCCCCGGGCACCGTGCCTGCGAATGACAAGATCGCCGATGCGAATCCGGGCACTTTCTACTCGGCGATGAGCAACGTCGATTTCGAGATCGGCAATGACAACGCGGCCGCCGTCGCTGTGCGCTTCCATGTAGCGCAGCACGGCTACCTGGCGCATATGGACTTCCGCCTGGGCTCCGGCCTGGCAGGGATCCACGATGCGGGCAATATCGCCTACGATGTGCATTTTCATGGTGGGCGATACGGCATCTTCACAAAGAAGCCGTCACCGGCCTGGCAGTTCTCGGTGATCGATGCGACCTTCGAGGGGCAGCGAGAGGCCGCCATCCGTGAGAACGAGGCGCAGTTGACGCTGGTGCGCTGCCAGTTCCGCAATGTGCCGGCAGCCGTTGCTATCGATGCAGGGTACTCCGACCAGCTTTGGATCAAGGACTCGCAATTTGTGAACATCAGCGGGCCGGCGTTGCTCATCAGCAACGAGAAGAGCCGCCTGACGCAGATCAATGTGGAAAGCAGCGTGTGCCAGGCTGTGCCCGTCTTCGCGCAGTTTCGCGAGAGCGGCAGGCAATTGACGGCGAAGGGCCCCATCTATCAGGTGAAATCACTGTCCCACGGCTATGCTCTGGCGGGCCCGGCAGCGGTAGCGGAGAGGAAGACGGGCTTCCTCGCGGAGCCATTGAATGCCCTGCCCGCGACCGGCCCCAGCGCCCTCAGGGATCCTCCTGCCACGGACAAATGGGTCAACCTGAAATCGCTCGGGTTGAAGGGCGACGGAGTGACCGACGAGACAGCGGCGCTGCAGAAGGCGATCAATGAGAACCCGGTGCTCTACCTGCCCATGGGCCGTTATGTGGTCAGCGACACCCTGACGTTGCGGCCGGACAGCATTTTGATCGGTTTGCATCCGGATCTGACGCAACTCGATGTGTTGGATGGAACTGCAGCGTTCCAGGGGCCCGGTAGTCCGAAAGCGCTGCTGCTGGCACCCCGCGGCGGCACCAATCTCGTTACCGGCATCGGCCTGTATACCGGCGGAGCCAACAGCCGGGCCGTCGGCGCGCTGTGGATGGCGGGCAAGGACTCGCAGATGGATGACGTTCGCTTCCTGGGCGGACATGGCACGCGTGGTCCTTCCGGCAAGCGGGAGCAGCCCTATAACAGCAACCTGAGCGCGGATCCTGACCCGCGCCGCCGCTGGGACAGCCAGTATCCCAGCCTGTGGGTGACTCATGGCGGAGGAGGCACATTCTCGAATCTATGGACACCCAGCACCTTCGCGCAGACTGGACTCTACATATCCGACACAACGACGCCAGGCAAGGTATACCAGGTGTCGAGCGAACACCATGTGCGGACCGAGGTGAAGGTCGATCATGTGCAGAACTGGGACTTCTACGCCTTGCAGACAGAAGGGGAGCGCGGCGAGAGTGAGTCCGCATCGGCGCTGGAGGTCAGCAATTCCAGCAACCTGACCTTCGCGAATTTTCATGGCTACCGGGTGGTGCGCAGCTATCACCCCTTCCCCTACGCGATTATGGTCACCAACTCGACAGGCATCCGCTTCCGGAACATTCACGTGGACAACAACAGCTCGCTGATGCAATGTACGGAAAAGGGTGGTTGCCGGCAGTATGTGCGATCAGGCAAGGTCTCGTACGGGACGGCAATCTGGGATCCGGGTTCCAATGTCGAAGTACGCGACCGGGAGTTCGCCAACCTGGACTGGAACGGCGGGCGGCCAGCGCCTGCAATGTCATACCCGGCCACCGTCATCGCGCCCGGCTCCAAAGTGGAAAAGCTCACGGGAGGCTTCTACAACAGCGCCGGCGGAGCTGTGGACGCCGCGGGACGACTCTATTTCGTGGACGCGCACTGGCATCGAATCTATCGCTGGTCGCCGGAGTCCAGGCGCCTGGACGTGGTGCGCGACAGCCCATTGGATCCCGTGAACCTCATCTTCGACAAGGCCGGCAACCTGATTGTGGTTTCATCGGGCGGCAGCGGGATGGCCGTGTACTCACTTAAGCCCGACGGGCCGGAGGACGAGGTCACGGTCCTGGCGCCGCAGCCAGCCGCGGACCGGCCCGGGGCAACGGCGGTGTTGCCCGTGAACTTCTGGGTGAATGGCGACTTCACGAATACCCTCGATACGGCCAAGCTGGAGTACGTCACCCTGGACCAGATGTTCCGCAAACTGGTCACCACGCGGACGAAGAATCAGTATGTTTCGCCGGACGGAAGTCTGTTCATTCCCTCGGATGACGTGATTGTCCAGGGGCCGGCGTACCTGGGCTACAAATGGGCCTACATTCTCCAAACCTATGGATTGGTGAAGGCAGACACGCGGCGCCCCTTCTATGTCACCAACGAATCGGACCAGCGGACGTATCGCGGCCAGGTCAAGCCCGACGGAACCCTGGGCCAGTTGGAGACGTTTGTCGAGCAAGGCGGCGAAAGCCTGGCGCAGGACAAAGCGGGTAATGTCTATGTGGCCGCCGGCCAGATCTATGTCTACACACCGGCGGGCCAATTGATCGATGTCATCCGTATGCCGGAAAGGCCGCTTCAACTGGTGTTCGGCGGCCCTGGCGGCGACACGCTGTTCATCCTCACCCAGTCGAGTCTCTACTCCATCCGGACGAAGTAGACGACTACTGCTTCACGACGGGTTGGCCGTTCTCGTCCAGATGCGGATACGGCCCGCCCAGGCGGAAGCGGTCCAGGATGTAATCGTCGTATTGAGGGGTGGGTTCGAAGTAGCCGCCCTTGCGGATGTGCTGCTTCACCACCGCCTCGTTGAGTTCAACCCCGAGGCCAGGAGCATCGGGCACCTGGATGAAGCCATGCTCCACGATGGGCTTCGCGGGGCCTGTGACGAGGTCGCCCCACCAGGGGATATCGACCGCGTGGTTCTCCATGGCCAACATATCCTTGAGGGTGGCCGCCATATGCACGGACGCCAGGCACCCCACCGGAGAACCCGCGAAATGGATGGCCGTCTGGACTCCATTCATCGAGGCATAGTCGCAAATGCGCTTGGTTTCGCGGATGGCGCCGGAGGTGAGGGGATCCGGGTGAATGATGTCGACCGCCCGATTGTCGATGAGCGCCTTGAAGCCTTCCTCCAACCCGAAGAGACTCTCGCCCGTGGCGATGGGCGTTGTCGTGGCATCGGACAGGTCGCGGTAAGCGCGCCAGTTCTTTGGAGCATCGCCGCCGGCCCCCAAATGGCCTACCTGGATCATGTCTTCTGCCCAGGCCAGGTTGTAGGGCTCGAATGCGCGCGCATAGCGGATGCTGTCGTTCAGGCTGAGCGGACCAAAGTGATCGGTCGCCAGCGGAGCCTCCCAGCCAATCTGGTCACGAATGGCCTGGATGTACTCGCAGAGATACTGGAGGCCCTTCGTGGTGGCTGTGTTGTAGCTGGTGACGGCACCCGGACGGTCCACAACCAGGCTGGTGCCCAGGTCCATCTTGAAGAAGGTAAAGCCTTGAGCTTTGCGCTTCCGCAGACGATCGGCAAAGATCTTGGGGTCTTTACTCTGGTCGGTATCACAGTAGACGCGGATGGAATCGCGGTACTTTGACCCGATCAGGCGCCAGGCCGGAACGCGATACACCTTGCCGGCGATATCATGCAGCGCCATGTCGATCGCGCTATAGCCTCCGCCCATGCGCTGCTGGCTGGCGAAGTTCCGGATGCTATCCAGAATGGGTTCGATCTGCAGCGGGTTGCGGCCCATCAGGTGCGGCTTGAGCACCAGCGCCGTGCCTTCCCTGCCCGCATCGCGTACCTCGCCAAGACCATAGACACCCTGGTTGGTATCGATCCGGATGATGGGATAGTCGTAGTTGGAAGCCACCAGCACCGACCGGATGTCTGTGATCTTCAACTGGCTGGGCGCGGAGTTCTTGTTGAGGGTCTGCGAAGAGGCTGAGGCTTCGGTCATTTGGAAGAGCCCCGGCAAGGCAGCCGCGGCCAGCAACTGGCGCCGGGAGAGGGTGGAACGAGCCATGATGGAATGAGTCCTTTCTGGATAGCTGCGTCGCGGCTAGGGCGCGCGTCGCGAAGGCGGGAACGGGAAACTGGAGCGGACGGCGAGCACCAGGTCGTGGGCGCCGCCGGGCTGCGCAGCGCTGTAGAAACCGACCGTGGTATTGAGACGCAGAAACCACGCGTCACCCTGACGGGTGGGATAGCGCCCTTCATTGCCATCGACACCGCCGCCGGCGACCATCTCACCACTGCCCTGAAGGATGAAGTAGATTTCCTCCTCCGTCTCGTGATGGTGCGGGATATTGGTGCCGCCAGGAGCAAAGTCCATCAGGAAGAGGCTGGCCATCTGGCTGGCGGCGGGCAGTTTGTCGCGCTTGCTCTCTGTGGTGCCCATCAGTAGCTTGAACTGCGTGGTGGGTCCGTGGCTCGCCAATTGCTGTAATGGCACGTCGGCGGTGTTGGCGATCATCAACTGGCGGGCCGGCGGGACGATGTTGCCGCCGGGCAAGCGGAAGCCCATCACCAGCAGGTGAATCTGCCCGGCTGAGTTGTTGACGACGCCGTGCCGGCTGCCGGGCGGCAGGTAGAGGAAATCGTTGGGCTTGACGGCCTGGGTTGCACCGTCGCAAAGAACAGCCCCGGTTCCGGAGAGGACGAAGTACACCTGCTCTTCGGCCGGATAGGAGACCAGGGCGGATTGCCCCGCCGGCTCGACGGTCAGCTCACCGTACCGGGCGATGCTCTTGAGGTACCTGGCCTGCGGATCGCCCATTCCGAAGAGCGGGCGGTAGGCGGCGCCTTTGGCTCCGGCCGTGAGATCGTCCGGTTGAACCGGCGCAGCCGCGATGGAGCGCCGTAAGAACGTCGGATCGGCGGCAAACGCAAAGGAAGCAGTGCTTAGCAGCAGGAAGATGGCGCCGCGTGGGCGAAAGGGCATAGCTGGTCTCGGCCTCGGCGACCATTCTATGCCTGTTTGCGGTCGATTACGGAGTTAGGGGTCTCATCGACTCAATGTAATTGATGTTAAGGTCCACGAACGCTCGGCTAGTGATGCAGCTCAAGCAACGCTATTCGCCGGAACTCGCCGCCCGCAGGTGCTGCTGCAACAATTGCACCAGCGCCTCCCGTCCGGGCTCCCCACCCGACGGCAAGTACGCAATACCGCGTTCCTCCGGCAAGGTCACCAGGGCCGTTCCCGTATAGGGCCACTGCACACCCTGCTTCAGGCGGACCTCCACTACTTCGATCATTTCGACGCTGCCGTCCGGTTCGCTTCGCAGAGGCATCTCCTTCTCTACCAACCGGAAGCCTTGGATGCTGCGCCACGGCATGAGCGGTCCGGATCCTTCCGTCTCTCCCCCAGGCCCCTTTTCCTGCCCGCGAAGCAGACCGACGCCATAATGCGGGACCAGGCCCAGGCGCGTAATCTCGAGCACGATTTTGGGATGCCTGGCCCGATGCACACCCCACGTGCAACCCCACGAGATCAGGCCGATCAGCACCGCGCCCAACGCATACAGCGGGACGATCCGCCCTTCCCATTGACGGAGGAGGGCCGCCAATCCGGCCAACAACAGCAGTCCGAAGCCGCCCGCCAGTACAGCCAGCAGCATCGCAGGCGTCCGATTCTGCGTGACGATCAACGCTGTTTCCGCCGCCGTCATTCACCCTTCCGATGCCCGCTATCTCTCCAGTTCCCGCAATCGTTTCTCAAATGCGGCCACAGGCAGCGCCCCGACCATGATCTCGCCCTCGACCCCATCCAACGTCGATTTGCCGATCAGGAAGCTCGGCGTGCCGTCAATGTTCAGCAAGGTGGCTTGTGCGGTCTCTGAGCGGACATCGGACTCGTACTTCCTACTGCTCAGGCACGCCTGAAATGCCGGCACGTTGATACCCAGTTGCCCCGCATATCCGTTCAGGTCATCCTCGCCGAGCTTGGAGGCGTTGGCGATCATCACCTCACGCATCTCCCAGAACTTGTTCTGATCCCCGGCGCAACGCGCGGCCTGCGCGGCACGCAGGGCATTCGCATGGAAGTCCAGTGGCAAGTCCCGGCTGATGAACCGCACCTTCCCCGTGTCGATGAAATCTCTCTTCAGTTGTGGAAACGTGTTGAAGTGAAAGGCACGGCAAAAGCCACATTGGTAGTCGGTGAATTCCACCATCGTGACAGGTGCATCCATCCGGCCCAGCACCTTGTCTCCGGGACTGAGCTTCAATTTGGTGGCCCGGGGTCCTGGCGGCGCAGGATTAGCGGCCGCCTGCTTTTCCAGTAACTGCCGGATTGTTTTCAGCTCAGACAGGATGGCATCGGCCTGCTCGCGTGTAATGCCCTCCGCCTTCGCCTCGGCGACCTTCTTTGCCGGCTTGGGTTGCTCCGCACTCCACACCATGTGCGCCGAGCACAGCAGCAGCATCGCAATACGCGTCGATTTCATCGTCCCTCCGAATCCCGGCCGGCAATCAGAATACCAGGAATTCCCCCACCTGCCCCCCTCGGCCTGAAACCCCTTGCAACCCAACTCCCGGCTCCGGGCCCTTCGGAAGCCGCTCGGGCCGCCGCTCCACACCGATTCACCGCACCGGTTCCGGTGCTATTTTCCCGTCGCATCTGTAACAGGACGGAGATAGAATGATTTGATGTTTTCGTGGCCCCGTTCCCGCCGGATCGCGCCAACCGCCGCGCACGCACTGGCTGTTCGCCTCCGCTCCCCAGCGGCGCACCCCACCCCGGCCGGCATGACTTGTCACCACTTCCTGCCAACAGAACCCGCCGCCCCGGCATCTCTATTAACGTCGGGCCCGGCCGCGCTGTAATTACCATGGGAGGGCGCACCGCAACCGGGTCGTTGCTGGACGAGCGGGCAGCCATCGAACAGTTCCTCGCCCGTCAGGACGAAATCACGTTCTCTGATCTGTTCAGGATCATCAGTCCGCGCGTCTTCAGCTATCTCCGGTTGCACGGCTGTGAGCGCGGCGTGGCCGAGGATCTCACCCAGGAAGTCATGCTCGCCGTTTACACGCAATGCCGCACCCTCAGGGATCACGAACTCTTCCGTCCGTGGCTCTTCCGCATTGCCCGCAATTGCTGGCTTCAGCATGTCCGGCGTTCATCGCGCCAGGTCTCCACTTCCGATATCGAATCGACGTCGGAGCACCTCTGCTCCACGAATGAAGATCCCCTTCGAAAACTCGCCATGGCCGAGTGGCTGCGCTGGCTGCACGCCGAAGACCGCGAGCTGGTACTCCTCAGGTTTGTCCAAGGCTTGGAATATCACGAAATTGCGGAAGTGCTGGGAACACCAACCGGCACCGTGCAATGGAGGCTCTTCAACATTAAGAAGCGCCTGGCGCAACGCTTCGGCCTGCAGCCCGTATAAATGGCAATGCGACACGGAATCTCCGAGCAAGAGTGGCTGGCGCTGATAGACGGCACAACTGCGCTCCACCGTGCGGCCGCCCTGCGCCAGCATGCCGCCGCCTGCGCTGAATGTGGGGCGACTCTGGCCCAACTCGAGCACTGGCAGCAGGAGATGTCCGCGGAAGCGCTGCGGCTGCGGCACTGCGATCCGTTGTCCTCAACTGAGGTCGAGCAACTGCTAGAGGTGACGCTCGACCGGCTCTCCAGCCTCCGCCCGCGGGATTGGGCCCCGGCGCCCGAATGGCGCATCGACCAGGCCCTGTGTGTCCTGCGCACGCTCATGGTTCCCTATTGCGGACCCGGTGCCGCCGCGGCCACCATCGCCCTGGCTTCGCGAAAAGTCATATGCAAGCCTGAGACCAACCTGACCGCCCGCACGTGGCCGGGCTTTGTCGCCACGCTCAGCGATTGCTTCGGATCAGTCTGCGGCTTGGCCGCCGGCCGGCTGGTGGGTATCGCGGGCACACTTCTGGCGGTGAAGGAAGGATAGCCGCGTGCTGGAACGCCTCACGACCAACCGGCTTTGGCTTGTCGCGGCCTTGGCCGCCCTGATCTCCTCAGCCGTGCAGTTCGAGCAGTCGTCGCACAAGGTCCCGAACGGGCATGGCCCCGGCGTCCTCCTCACGCATGCACTCCAGGTAGCAGCCTATGCGCTAGCCTCCATTCTCTCGAGGAAGATCCTGGACGACTATCCCAGAGGCTCGCGCATGCGGCGCGCCTGGCTGCTGATGTGCGCGGCCTCCACCGCCGCCCTCATCCGCTACACCTTCGAATGGCTCACTTACGCGCTGGGCTGGATCGACCGCTATCACTACACCCTGGTCAGCCTCCGTCAGGTTCCGGTCGTCATCTCCCTCGTGCTGCTCACCGGCGGGCTCTCCGCCATGCTTTGGTCCTTCCAGGACATTGGCATGCGGGTTCGCTTCCGCGGCGTCGACTATCTGTTTGCCCTCGCGATCCTGGCCTTCGTCCCCGGCATCTTCGCACTCCGCGATCGCCTGTCCGATGCGCACTCGCAGTTCGCGATCATCCGCTTTCTCCAGTCGCTGAGCCCGTTTCTCCTGGCTCTCCCCACGCTGCTCGGCATTGCCCTCCATCGCATCAGCCAGCAGATGGGCGATGGCCAGATGGCGTTTTCCCTGCGCTGCCTGGTGGGCTTCCTGGCGCTTCGCCTGCCAGCCCTATTTGTCAGCCTGCTGCCCGATTACGGAACACCTTCCGTCATCCTGCTGGGCGTGAGAGCCGGCGTGTTCGCCGGCGCCACCTGGTTATTCGTGCTCGCCGTCGCTTATCGCTGGCAGTTGACGCAATCGGCGCGCCGCCTGGCGGACGAATACTCCAGCGCGGCACTGCCCGGCGCCGGCAACTCCTGGGGCGCTACTCTTCGCTGAACCAGCCGCCGGGAATAAAAATGCGCCCGGATGGCCTGCACCACCCGGACGCATTTGACTCGAACGCTGACTGATTGGGCTTAGAACGTGACCTTCATTGCGAACCGGAACTGCCGTTCGCCGCTCGCGCTGGTAATCTCACCAAAACCGTTCAAGGCCCTGATGCTGCCATCCGCGTTCCTCGTCAGAGAGGAAGCGGTTGCGCCAGGGTTGCCGAACTGCGGCGTATTGGTTGCTCCGAAGATCTCCGTCCTGAACTCCAGATCCAACTTCTCCGTGATCCGGAAGTGCCGGAACACGCTGCCATCCAGGTTGAATACGCCTGGCCCACGCAACAGGTTGCGGCCGCTGGTGCCGAAACGCACGTCGTTCACCGGCGCGAACGCGTTCGGATCGAAGTAGGGTTGCCCCACCCCGTGTCCGCCCAGGATATTCACCGTGGCCAGGATCTGGTCGGCCGTTTGCGTGTTGCCCGCGGCATTCAGCGAACTGCCTGAGGTGCCCACGGTGAACGGTGTGCCGCTGGTCCGGCTCAGGATCCAGTTCATCTGCCAGCCGCCGGCCAGCATCGCCAGGATGCCGTTGGAAGCCAGATTGTGACCGCGTCCAAACGGCAGCGAATAGTTGCCGTAGAACTGCAGGTTATGCGTGCGGTCAAACCCCGCAACCGCCTTGTTCCGCTTCAGCATCGGTACCCAGTTGAAGGTCAGTCCGCCGTCGGTGTCGTCGGCATAGCCAATGGAACGCGACCACGTGTAGGCCATGCCCAGCATCGTGCCCTTCACGCGCCGCGTCACTTGAGACTGGAAGCCGTTGTAGCTCGCTGTATTGAACGGAGTGAACCACCTAATGTCCGAAATGCGGGCAAACTGCGCGTACAGCGCACGGCCCGGGTTGCCACCGCCCGGACCCGCCGCGTTGATGTTCTGGATCACGGTCTGGCGGATGGCCCGGCTGCCCACATAAGCCGCCTGGACATTGAACCCCGCCCCGGCGTCACGCTGCACGGTGAGGTTCCACGACTCCAGGTAGCCGCGATCGAACTTCTGCGGGAAGCTCGTCGTGCCCACGGCCGCGGGTAAAGAGAAGGTGCTCTGGTTGAGATCCGGCCCCACCACGATCGGGATGCCCGTCCGTAGCGTGCCGGCCTGCTGATAAGTGGAAGCGCCGGAATACTGGCTCGAGATCGTGGCCGGATAGGCATCACGCAGATAGCGGAATGTATTCGGGTCCACGCTGATGCCGCCGCCGAGACGAACCACGGTCTTGTCATTCACGCGATAGGCCATGCCCAGGCGGGGCGCAAACTGGCCCTTGCCCATGTCGAAGCCGCCGCGCGTAACCTTATCCGTGGTTGGATCGTAGCGTTCACCGTCCCAATGGTCGCGCCGCGGGGCCGGATAGACCTCGAAGCGGATGCCGTAGTCGATGGTCAATTTGCGATTCACCTGCCACGCGTCGCGGATGTACAAACCGTAGGACGGCATGCGCACCGTGGCCGGATTCATATACTGGACGTCCTTGCCCATCGCCTGTGGCAATCCGAGCATGAAGTCGGCGTAGCTGTTGAATCCCGTGGTCGAAGCGCCGCCGCGCAGTGACGTCAACCCGCCATTGAAATTGAATCCGCCGCGAGGGCCGTTCGAGGCCTGGGGCTGAAAGTGGTTGATGTCGTACTTGCTGTACTCGAACCCGAAACGGATCGAGTGGGATCCCTTCATGACGCTCACGTTGGTGTTGAAGACGTACTGCGGGTCGCGGAACAGGAAGGGGTTCGAGACGTTCGGATTGCCCAGTGAGGAGAACGTACTGAAAGTGAAGCGCGGATACCCGGCCTGCAGCCTGTCTTCGCCGTTCGTCCCCGGGATCTTCAACACATCCAGCCCGTAATTCTTATCGATGTCCACGTTCTCAGCCGACAGCCGCAGTCTTGTGTAGCCCACCACCGCGTCCAGGACAACCCGCGAGTTGAAGGTATACGTGCCGCCGATGGCCGCGCTCTGGATCAGGCCCGGGGCGCGTCCCGGTTGTCCGCCGTTGGTCGCATCGCCGCCGGCCGCGCCAAGTGATGGCGGATCGAACACCAACGTCGGCGAAATGCTGTAGCGGCCGAAGATCTGCGTCTTGTCGTTCGGAATGTAATTGATCTTCGAGTCGATGTTGTCGCGCCGGAACGAGTAGCTGCCGACGGCCAGGTAGTTGTTCGGAAAGACGCTCTGGTTCGGAGCAGGAATCAGGCTCGACATGATCGCCGCCGCGCTATCGATCCGCGAGGAAGGAATCGCGTTGTTCACAAACGGCGTACGGCCCGACCCATCCGCATTGCCGGTAGCCGGATCAAACAGCGTCGTCCCCGTGCCAGAGTAATCACCACTCCGCATCGCGGCGGTCGGCACTGTGCGCAGGGCCGAGGCAGCCAGGCGGCGTTCCGTGCGTTCCCAATCGGCGAAGAAGAAGAGCTTGTTCTTCTTGATGGGCCCGCCCACCATGGCGCCGTACTGATTCTGCACATTCTTCGGCGCCCGGTTCGGGTCGCCGGTGCACGAATACAGGCAGTAGAAGTAATTGCGAGCCTTCAGCACGCTATTCGTCAGGAACTCCCAACCAGCGCCGTGGAACTCGTTCGTACCCGACTTGATGGTGACGTTCATGGCCGCGCCGCCCGCCATGCCCTGCTCGGCATCGAAGCTGTTGCTCACCACGTTTACCGTCTCCACCGCTTCCACCGGCGGCAGATAGGCCACCAGGCGAGGCAGCCAGGGGTGGCTGATGGTGGCTCCGTCGAGCTTGGTATTGTTGCTCGACTGCGGCATGCCGTTCGCCTGCGTCGCCATCGACCGCTGCGGATTACCCGACTCCGAGTGAACCTCAACCGGTGGCGTGAAGCCAGGCAGGATCTTGAAGAGCACCTGGAAATTGCGCCCCTGCGAGTTGATCAGCGGCAAGTTGGTGATCTGCGACGACTGAATCTGGTTGTTAATGTCGGCGCGATCTGTTTGCAGCGTTACGGCCGCCGCACTCACCGTCACACTCTCGTTGATCTGCGAGACCGACAGGTTGGCGTCCAGCCGGATCACCGTGTTGACGCTGATCAACAGGCCTTCCTGGACCCGGCTGGAGAAGGACGGAGCACTGATGCTCACCTTATAGGTGCCGGGCAGCAGGTCGCCCATCAGGTACGATCCACGCTCGTCGGTTGTGGTTGATTTGATCGTGCCCTTGTCGGTGTTCAGTGCTTCGATCTTCGCGTTAGGCACTGCCGCCCCACTGGCGTCGCTCACATTGCCGGTCAAAGATCCGTAAAGGGTCTGCCCGAAAGAGCAACTCGAAGACAAGGTGCAGAAAGTGATGAACACGGTCGCCAGCAACAGGAGAAGTTGGCGGACACCATCACAGAGCGTCACGGCTCTCTTGCGCATCGTAGATACCTCAGAAGACCAGAATGGGCCTGAGTCCCAGGCAAGCCTGCACGGCAGGCTACTGGATAGGGATGACGAGCCTGACGCTTTTGTTGGGATTAATTGCGGGCTGCGACGGTCCAGACGCGTCAAGCGGGCGAAAGCATGGCCACGGACCAGAGCCGGCCTTCCCGTCGGCCCCGGTCCGCAGCTGAGTCACTCCAAGGAATGTTGCGCCGCTAGGTCCGTGGCGGCGTTTCGTGCCGCGCCAGCATTCGGTACAGAGTAGCCCGGCCGATGCCGAGCAGTTCCGCGGCTCGAACGCGGTTGCCATCGCAAAGTTGCAGTACGTGCAGCGCGTGCTGATACTCCACCTCCGCCATGGTCATCGGGGTGGTTCTTTGTTCCGACTCCGCCGGAGTAAGCAGGTAATCCGGCAAATCGCCAATGTCCACCACGGCGTTCTGGGCCATCATGCAGGCGTAATTCAGCGAATTCTCCAGCTCGCGGATGTTGCCTGGCCAGAAATAGCGGGTCAGTACGAGTTCAGCCCGGCGGCTCAGGTTGAGCCCCGGTTTGCCATACCGCGCCGCGCAATCCACCAGGAAATGGCGGATCAGCAGCGGCAGGTCCTCCTGCCTCTCACGCAGCGGTGGGACGGCGAAGTGGACGGTAGAGAGCCGGAAGAAGAGATCTTCCCGGAAGGTGCCGTCAGCCACCTGTTTGCGCAGATCGCGATTCGTAGCCGCCACAATCCGCAGGTCCACTTTCACCGCGTTGTTGTCGCCGAGTGGCCGGACTTCGCGGTTCTGCAGCAGTCGCAGGAGTTTGGCCTGCAGCAGCAGGGGCATCTCCCCAATCTCGTCCAGAAACAGCGTGCCGTTGGCGGCGGCCAGCACGAGTCCCGGCCGATCGTCGGTGGCGCCGGTAAATGAGCCTCGTTTATGACCGAATAACTCGCTTTCGAAGAGAGTATCGACAATCGAGGCGCAGTTGCAGGTGACAAACGAACCCAATTCGCCGCTCCAGGTATGCAGGGCGCGGGCCACGAGTTCCTTCCCTGAACCCGTTTCTCCGCTGACCAGGGCGGTGGTGAAGTGCGGGGCGACCCGCCGCACTCGGGCGAGCAGGTGCAACATGGCGGGACTTCGGCCCACAACGCCCCCAAACGTAAAGGAATCAAGCAAGTCCAACTCGGTCTGAACCTCGCGGTTCTGGACCTCGCGCTGCGCCAGCCAATAACTCAGCCGGTCGCGCAGGACGTTCGAAGCCAATGGTTTGGTGAGGTAGTCTTCCGCCCCGGCACGCACCGCATTCACCGCGGTTTCCGTGGAATGGAGCGCAGTGTGAACAATGATTTGCGTTTCCGGATTGATCTCATGGATCCGGCGAATCACCTGGATTCCGTCACCTCCGGGTATCGCCAGGTCCAACAGAACCAGATGAGGCCGGAATTTCTTCACGACCGCTATGGTGTCTGCCGCGTCGCACGCCCAGGAAACTGCCCAGGGTTGATTGCGTACCGCGGCATGGATAGTTTCCAGCGCGAGTTGGTCCCGATCCGCGACTAGGAGGCGGGGCAGATCTCCGGCGCGCTGTTCGCATTGATTACCGGCCATGTGGGCCAGCGGTGTCTCTGCAGAGTAGCTCATAGGGATTCCGCCTGAATGCACAAATTGCTCAATACTGCGGACGCTGCAAATGCTTGTCCAACTATGGGTTGCACAGGCACGGGCAGACGCCGCGAGAAACTGGAGCACTCCGCGGGCACAGTTCGTGACCCGCATGGCAGGGTGGATGCAATCAATGGGTTCGCTTCGTTCGCGCAAACGGCGCGGGTCCCTGGGGACGGGCCTGTCGCGGCAAATGAGAGATGCATCAGCCCTGCTTACCTCCTGTACTCCTATCGGTCTATCTAGAATAGTACTATACGTACCGAGACAATTGTACTGAGCAGTGTCTCAGATCTTTCACTTAACCCCTTGAAACAGAATGCACTTAGGAGAAATTCACGGATGTATCAAGTTGGGATTTTGATCCAAAATGGCGCACCCCCTTCTCGGACGAGCCATTGATTCTAAACGACTTTCGCGATGGTCCATGAAGTGCTGCTCATTAAGTGCCGCTAATTCGGTCAATCAGCGGCGCTCGTGGGAGGAACGTGGGAATGGATTCGCAGCTACTGACGGTGGCTTTGGACGGTGAGGAAGCGCACCTGGAATCTGAATCGTTGCATTCAGTTCAAAGACCTTCAACGCCAATCGGGTTTGCCATTCGTCGTGCAACGTTGGGCGGCAGGGATGCCCGCACGGAACCGAGATTCAACGTCCGTGAAGAAAAGGCAGCCGTATGGGTGCTGAATCCGAATCAGCCGCAGAGCCGGGAAGCGCGCCTGCTCGATATCTCCCATTCCGGACTCGGCATTGTGATTGCGGAAGAGATTCCGGCCGGTTCGTGGATTCGGGTCGAGTTCGGCGATGTGGCCGTCTTTGGTGAAGTCCGCTATTGCCGGCAGCAGATGTGTGGTGAGTTCCGGTTGGGAGCGCTCACCGATTGGGTGATCGCAAAAACCGATATTGCCCGTTGGGGCGCGCAGCATGGCCAGGACTCCGAGGCACAATTGTGCGACGCATTCTGTCAGATGAAGACGGCGTCCGTCCGCTACGGGCCGCCGATTTAGGGGCGGACCACGGTCAAACTCATCTTGGACGGATGCGCGATGGAGTGGTGAACGCCGTTGTGCGCAGTCACGCCCTTGGCCTCGTCATAGTTTTTGCCGCCGGTGTTCAGATTGCGGTCGAAGCGCGGAAAGTTACTGCTGGAGATCTCCAAGCGGATGCGATGGCCCCGGTCAAAGAAGTTGCTGGTGTTCATGGGTGACAGGGTGACCTTGTACACCTTCTCGCGCTCCATCCATACCGGCGGGCGGTCGAAGCCCTCGCGGTAGCGCATTCGCTGGATGGTTTCATCCAGGTTATAGGCCGTGCCGTCGGGGTAGACATCGACCAGCTTCGCAGTGAAGTCGGTGTCCTTCGCGTCTGAGTCGACGTAGAGCGTAACTTCTATTGGCCCACTGACTTCAACGCCCTCTGTTAAAGCATCGGACGAGTAAACAAGAATATCGTGCCGGGCTTCCATCCGGCGCTGGTCGAAGGCCCCTCCGGAGACTGCGTTGCCAGTGCAACACACATTGCCGCCATACGACGGGACGGGATTCGCCGGATCGTACACAAACCGGTCCGGCTTGTCCTGGGGTGGCGGAGCCGTGGTCAGCCGTCCGTCGCCGGCCGCACTGTTCGCCGATCCGCCGCTCGTCAGGTAGTACTCGACGGGCTGGGCGCCAGCTGGTGGCCAGGTTTCGGAAGACTGCCACTTGTTGATGCCCATGGTGTAATAGCGAACCTTGGGCATCTTGGACAGAACGCCGTTGTCTTCGCCCTTCAGGAAGTGATCGAACCAGCCGTAGGTGAGGTTGTTGTAATCCAGGCGGGCGTCGCCCACACTGCGCTCCCCGACGTAAGTATTCTCGGTGGCACGTTTGTAGCCGCAATGGAGCGTCGGCGCAATGATGGCGTACTGCTGGTTCGCAATCTCCGGCTTCGCAGTTTTACGAACGTAGTTGTAGGCGGCCAGATTCGGTCCGACCGAGACGTCATACCACGACATAAACCAGAAACCGGGAATGTTGATGGGTTTATCGTCGTGCCACAGTCCACCGCGGTACCAGGCAGGATCATTGGGCTCGCGCTTGATCATAGCCCCACCGGTGGAGACTTCCATCCGGTCGGCGAAGATGCCATTGGGTCCGTTTACGGCCTTGATGATATCCATCTCGGGGAGGTGGCGCAGGGCGACCGACCAGTCAACATACGGGAGCTGCGCGGCCAGGTCGAATGCTTTCGAGGCTTTAATCAGATCCTGCTGCGACATATTGGCCGGGAACATGGGCCGAAGCTGGTTCTGCTCGCCGTAAAGCCAGGCAATGAAAAGCATCTGCACGGCGCCGCCGCGATACCAGTTGCCCTGCTCGAAGTAGGGCGCGACACGGCCTACGCCAGCGCCGAACCCCTGCGGAATCATGGTGGTAAAGGCCGGATTGCCCATCGCCGCCACGGCCAATTGCCATTCGGCGGTAGAGGAACAACCAATCGTGCCCACCTTCCCGTTGGACCACGGCTGTTTCGAGATCCAGGAGATGGCGTCGCTGCCGTCTGACAGTGGCGCTCCGAGGATGTCGTATTGGCCCTCCGAAAAGAAATGACCGCGCTCATTCATGACGACATAGGCATAACCGCGCTTCACGGCTTCCAGTTCTGTCGACATGTCACGCGGGGCGCCCAGCTTCACATCCCAGAAGTTGAAGTTGTAGGGCGTGCGCACGAAGATCGTGGGGTACTTCTTGGTGGTATCCCTGGGCCGGTAGACGTCGGTGGCCATTCGCTTGCCATCGGACATCGGGACCATCAACTTGCGGTCGATTACCGCCACGGAAGCGAGTTCCGCTTCCACTTTGTTGCGGGCAGCGATGGTATCGGGATCCGGTGGTTCTCTCTTTTGGGCCGCGGTATGCGGCGGGACCAGGGAGACGAGCGCAGCTACTGCAACAAGGGAGGCGGCAAAGACGCTGAGGCGGAGCAGGCGGCCGGGTGTGCGGCGGCTGGTCGGTGAATGCATGGTGGAAGCAGGCCTTTCCCCACAACACGTTCCGAGGTGGCGGAGCATGAGCGAATCCCAACAGTGTAGCGTTTTCGGGGCTCCGCGGGATGGACTCGGCGGCTATGATGGGTTGACATATAGATCGGACCATGAAGCTTTTCTTTACGTTGGTAGCAGTCACCCTGGCGGCCACGGCCGCGGAGAGCCCTCGCAGTGCGAGTTTGACCTTGAAAGAGAACTGGGCGATACAACCCAGCACGGCCGCTGGAAGTTCTGGTGCAGTTGTGTCGACACCGGGATTCAGCGTGAAGGGCTGGTACAAAGCCACCATGCCCTCCACGGTGGTGAGTGCCCTGGCGCAACTGGGCGTGTATGCGGATCCCTATTACGGGATGAACCTGCGCCAGATTGCGGGCACAACCTACCCAATCGCCGGCAATTTCTCGAATCTGGCCATGCCGCCGGAGAGCCCGTTCCGTGGTTCGTGGTGGTTCCGGACCGAGTTCGACACGCCGGCCGAGTTCCGGGACAAGACACTTTGGCTTCGTTTCGACGGAATCAACTACCGTGCCAACGTCTGGCTGAACGGACGCCAGGTGGCCGATGCGGGCAAGACCGCCGGTGCGTGGCGGCTGTTCGAGTTCAATGTGAGCGGACTGGTGAAAGCGGGTTCGAAGAACGCCCTGGCGGTGGAGATCTTCCCGCCGCAGCCGGACGATCTCGGCATCACCTTTGTCGACTGGAACCCCACGCCCGCAGATAAGGGCATGGGTTTGTGGCGAAACGTTCACCTCGACGCCACCGGGCCGGTCGCCATCCGGTTCCCGCAGGTGATCACGCACCTGAACCTGCCCGAGAATTCCAAAGCGGAGCTGACTGTGACGGCGGATCTGCGCAATGGCTCCAGCAAGCCGGTCAAAGGCACCCTAAAAGGACAGATTGAGGGGGTTACTTTCGCCAAACCGGTTCAACTCGCCGCCGGAGAGACGAAAGTCGTTGCGTTTGCGCCCGGCGAGTTTGCGCAACTCAGGATAGAGAACCCAAGACTCTGGTGGCCAGTGCAGACGGGTCACCAGAATCTGTACCCGCTGAAGTTGGAGTTTGAGACCGGCGGCTCGGTGTCGGATTCGAGCGTTATGAAGTTTGGCATCCGCGAGGTGACCTCCGTATTGAACGAGGAGAATCACCGGATCTTCCAGGTGAATGGGAAGAACATCCTCATACGCGGCGCCGGCTACTCGTTCGACATGCTGTTGCGAAGTTCGCCGGAACGGCAGCGGGCCGACCTGGAGTATGTCCGGGACATGAACCTGAACACGGTGCGCATGGAAGGGAAGATCGAGGATGATCACTTCCTGGAAATGTGCGACGAGATGGGGATTCTGGTGATGGCCGGCTGGTGCTGCTGCGATCACTGGGAGAAGTGGGAGAACTGGAAGGAAGAGGATCACTCGATCGCCGGGGCTTCGCTGAGGGACCAGATCCGGCGGCTGCGGAGCCATCCTGCGGTGTTCACGTGGTTGAACGGCAGTGATGGACCGCCTCCGCCCGCCGTCGAGAAAATGTACGTCCAGATCCTGAAGGAGTTGAACTGGCCGAATCCATTCCAGTCGTCCGCTATGTCGAAGCCCACGGAGGTCACCGGACTGCCGGGTATAAAGATGACCGGTCCGTATGAATACATCGCACCGAGCTATTGGCTACTGGACAAAGACCGCGGCGGGGCGCATGGGTTCAACACGGAGACGAGCCCGGGGCCGGCGGTGCCGCCGCTGGAAAGTCTGCGGGCGATGCTGCCGGAGGATAAACTCTGGCCTATCAATGAAGTATGGGACTTTCATTCGGGCGGCGCAGTCTTCAAGGATGTGAAGGTCTTCACGGAAGCGCTGGATGCGCGGTACGGGCGATCGGCCGGAGTGGAAGAGTATTCGCGCAAGGCTCAAGTCATGGCGTACGAAGGACACCGGGCGATGTTTGAGGCCTTTGGCCGGAATAAGTACCGGTCGACCGGGGTGATCCAGTGGATGTTGAACAACGCCTGGCCCTCGATGATCTGGCACCTGTATGACTGGTACCTGCGGCCGGGCGGCAGCTACTTCGGGGCGAAGAAGGGCTGTGAGCCGGTGCATATCCAGTACAGTTACGACGATGCGTCAATTGTCGTTGTGAACTCGCTGTATCAGCGGTTTGCGGGTTTGAAAGCGAAGGTCTGGGTCTACAACCTGGATATGACGGAAAAGTGGTCGAAAGAGACGGTAATCGATGCCGGCGCGGATAGTGCCACCCGGATTCTGACCTTACCGGGGATTGACGGGCTGTCCACAACCTACTTTGTGCGGCTTGCGCTGGACGATTCAACGGGTAAGAGTCTCAGCACCAACTTCTACTGGCTGTCGACCAAGCCGGAAGTGCTGGATTGGGCGAAGTCCACCTGGTATGTGACGCCGACGAAAGAGTTCGCGGACCTGAAGGGATTGAACAGCCTTCCGCAGGTAAAGGTGAATTATTCCTTCCGGAACGAGAAGGATGGCGAGCGAGGCGTAACCCGCGTCACTTTGGAGAATCCCTCGCGGTCGCTTGCCTTCTCAGTCCACCTGAAGGTGAATACGAGCGAACTGGATCCGGACAATCCGACCGATCCCGAGCGCGAGCTGGAGATCCTGCCGGTGCTCTGGGAGGACAACTATTTCGTGCTGATGCCCGGAGAGCGGAGAAGCATTTCGGCCTCGTATCGCCTGACCGAAGTGAAGCACGGGCAACCGGTGGTGGTTGTGGAGGGTTGGAACGTGCAGGGAAACCGGCTGAACTAAACCGCTCCCGAGCCCGCCGAATCGGGCGGAGTGTGTGAAGATGGTCATTCGGTCTCCCCCATGAGCGCGATAGCTCCCAGGTTGTCGGTCGTCATCCCCGTTTATAACGGCAGCACTGTGCTCACCCAGGCGCTGACGGCCATGGCTGCGTCGAGGGTCAAGCCGTTCGAAGTGCTGGTGGTGGACGACGGTTCCACCGACAATTCGGCTACGGTGGCAGAGCAGTTTGGGGCACAGGTGCTGCACACCACGAAGCAATCCGGTCCGGCGCACGCCCGGAATCTGGGGGCTCGGGCCGCGAAGGGCGATGTTCTTTTCTTCCTGGATGCGGATGTCTGCGTGCATCCCGACACCACTGCGCTGGTGTTGGAAGCCTTCCTGGATCCTCAATTGGACGCCCTGATCGGGTCATACGACGACGACCCTTCGGAACCCGACTTCCTGTCGCAGTATAAAAACCTGATGCACTGCTTCGTGCACCACACCTCCCGCAGCGAGGCGTGCACGTTCTGGAGCGGCTGCGGTGCGATCCGGCGTGAGATCTTTTTCGCCTATAGCGGCTTCGATGAAAGCTACGACCGGCCGGCGATCGAAGACATCGAACTGGGCTACCGGTTGACCGAAGCCGGGCGGCGGGTGGTGCTCGACCGTAATGTCCAGGTGAAGCACCTGAAACGCTGGAGCTTCTGGAATCTACTGAAAACCGACATTTTCGACCGCGGCATTCCGTGGACGGAACTGATCCTGCGCGACAAGCACATGCCCAACGACCTCAACATCCAGTTGAGCCAGAGGGTGAGCGTCGCGCTGGTGTATGTCCTGACCCTCTTCGGGATGGCGTGCTCGATCTACTGGCGCGGGTACTTCCTGACGCCTTTATTCGCCTTTGTGTTCTTCCTGCTGGGCCGTTACTGGCTGGATGGAGCGGCGAAGAGGTCGAAGGGCGTATTGATCACCATGTTCGGTACGGGTTTGCTGATTGTCGGCCTGGCGTGGTGGCACCGCATGATGGGCATCATTCCGCTGGTCGTTCTGACGTTCCCTGCCCTAATGCTGAGGCACAGGTACGAACTCAAGCACGGGACGCGGGGCCTGATGCTCAAAATCGTCACGGTGCTGTATTTCGTACTGGCGCTGGTGGTGATCGGCAAGTATCTGCCGCACCATCCCCTGGCCTATCCGGCGGCGTTGATTCTGCTGCTGGTGCTGGTCCTGAATTCGCAGTTCTACATCTTCCTGGCAGAGAAACGAGGCCGCTGGTTCGCGCTGGCGGCGATTCCGTTCCACCTTCTGTATCACTTCTACAACGGCCTGTCGTTCGCGGTAGGGCTTGTGCGGCATACGTGGCGGCAAGCGTTCCAACGTCCCACGGTGCACGCCACCTCAGACCATGGCCAGCGCTGATTCCTTCATCCTGACCTATCATTCCCTGGATGAATCGGGGTCTGTCATTTCCGTCACACCGCAGCTCTTCCGGCGCCAGATGGCAGTCCTGAATGCGAGTGGACGGAAGGTGGTGCCTCTGGAATTGATTACGGTCACACCGAATGCGGCGGCGATCACCTTCGACGATGGCTATGAGAACTTCTTCGAGCAGGCGTTGCCAGTGCTGGACGACTTCGGATTCCCCTCGACAGTTTTTGCGGTGACCCGGCTATGCGGGCAGCGATCCGCCTGGGCGGGTTCGGGACCGGGCAAGCCGCTGATGGACTGGAGCCAATTGCGGCAACTGTGGAGCCACCGGGTGAGTGTAGGCGCGCATACAGCGACGCATGCCGACCTGCGCAAGCTGGCTCCGGAGGCCGCGGCGGGCGAATTAGATGAGAGCCGGTGTGAGATTGAACAGAGGACCGGGCGAAAGGTTCGAGCATTCGCCTATCCTTATGGGGTCGCGGACGCGCAAGTGCGGCAATTGGCGGGCGAGCGGTTCGACTGGTGTTGCAGTGTGGAACTGGATTTCGTCCGCGCCGGCGCGGATCCGGCGTTTCTGCCGCGTCTGGATATGTATTACTTCCAGGCAGCGGCCCGGTTCGAGAGCCTGGTAGCGGGCAAAGCCGAGCAGTATGTGGCCGCGAGACGATCTTTGCGGCGGATTCGAGCGATGATTCCTTTTGCTCGCTTCTGATTGACTTTGAAAAGGAAAGGTCGATAGGATATTCGCAGACTCGTGCGCGTACTCCAGGGCAGCGGGAGTGGCATGCAGCATAGGTCGAGGATTTGATTTCGGGAAGACGGGCGGCGGCCCCGGTGCCGGCCGTACAGGAGAAAAGGACTGATGAGACAAGCGTTGGGCATGATCGAGACCAAAGGCCTGGTCGCCCTGTTTGAGGCCTCGGACGCCATGTTGAAGGCTGCGAACGTGACGTTCGTGGGCTGGGAAACAGTGGGCAGCGGCCTGGTGACGGCGTTTGTGGAAGGTGATGTGGCGGCGGTAAAGGCGGCCACGGATGTGGGCGCAGCTGCGGCACGCCGTGTCGGCGAACTCTCTTGTGTACAAGTCATCCCCCGTCCGCACGACGGCCTGGATCTGTTCCTGCAGCAGGCTGCCCGCAAGGGCAACGGCGCGGCGGCGGAACCGGACAGCCAACTGGCGGTGGGCCTGATTGAGACGCGCGGGTTGGTGGGCCTGATCGAGGCTTCCGATGCGATGTGCAAAGCGGCCAGCGTGCAGTTGATCCGCAGCATCGAGATCGGCGGTGGTTTTGTGACCTCCGTGGTACGCGGCGATGTGGGCAGTGTGCGGGCGGCAGTGGATGCCGGCGCGCATGCGGCGCGGCGCGTAGGCGAACTGGTCGCCTCGCACGTGATTCCGCGGCCGCATGACGGCCTGGTGGAAGGGATTCTGCGCTAGTCGCCGGACAAGGAAACTCACATGGAAATCACAGCAGCGATTGGAATGATCGAGACCAAGGGCCTGGTGCCACTGGTATACGCCACGGACGCGATGCTGAAGGCGGCGACCGTCGAATTCAAGGGTTGGAAGAAAGTGGGCAGCGGCCTCTGCACGGCTTTCGTGACGGGCGATGTCGCATCGGTGAAGGCAGCCGTGGAAGCGGGCGCGGCAGCGGCGCGGCCGGTGGGCGAAGTGGTCAGTGTCCACGTGATTGCGCGTCCCCACAACGATGTAAAGAACGTCCTGCCGAAATAGGCACGGGGCAAGCTAAGTCATCATGACCATGAATCGGGATCAACTGGTTGCCGAGATCGCCGAGCAGGTATTGCTCCGGTTGCAGCAACAGGCAAAGCCCGCGGCTGCCGCAGCCTCGTCCAAGGCGGTAGCTCCGCTGGGCGACGGTGTGCTGCCCTCGGTGGACGCAGCCGTGAAGGCCGCGGCCGAGGCACAGGTGCGCGTGGCGGCGTTGAGCTTGGAACAGCGCGGGCAGATCATCACGATCATCCGGCGGCTGTGCGAGCAGAACAAGCAGGAATGGGCGCGGCTGGAGTTGGAAGAGACCGGCTTAG
Source organism: Paludibaculum fermentans (assembly GCF_051172195.1). Lineage (GTDB taxonomy): Bacteria > Acidobacteriota > Terriglobia > Bryobacterales > Bryobacteraceae > Paludibaculum > Paludibaculum fermentans_A. The sequence goes on along the minus strand of NZ_JBPJAQ010000001.1, from coordinate 6,323,329 downwards.
GCCGGCTGGACCACAAGATCGCGAAGCTCGAGAACGTCAAATACGTGCTGGGCGTGGAAGCGATGACCAGCCAGTCGCGGAGCGATGCCTCAGGGTTGTGCATCATTGAGCGCGCCCCGTGGGGCGTGATCGGGATGGTACTGCCGGCAACGCACTCCGTGCCGACCATGGCCAGCAACGCGATCAACATCATCGCCGCGGGCAACACGGCCGTCTTCAGCCCGCATCCGGCGGCGGCCAAAGTCGCGGCGCTGGCGCTGCAGGTGTTCAATCGCGAGATCGAGAAGGCCACTGGCATCACGAATTCGCTGGTGACGATGCAGGATCCGAGCATCCGCGCGGCCGAAGAGATGTTCCATCATCCGGGCATCGCACTGCTGTGCGTGACGGGCGGTCCGGCGGTGGTTCGCGCGGCAGGCAAGTCCGGCAAGCGCGTGATTGCCGCGGGTCCGGGAAATCCTCCGGTGGTGGTGGACGAGACGGCGCAGTTGGATGAAGCGGCCAAGGCGATCATCGCGGGTGCTTCTTTCGACAACAACCTGCTGTGCATTGGCGAAAAAGAAGTGTTCGTCGTGGCGCAGGTATGGGATGCGTTTATCTCGGCCATGCGGCGCGCGGGTGCGGTGGAACTCGACGTGGCGGCGGTGGAGCGGCTGACTGAAGCGGCGTTCCGCTGGGACGGCGAAGGCAAGGGCTGCGGCCATGCGCATGTACGCAAGGAACTGATCGGTAAGGATGTCTCCGTTCTGGCGGCGGCGGCCGGCGTGAAAGTGCCGGCAGGCACTCCGCTGCTGTTCGGCGAAACGAGCGAAGATCATGCCTTCGTGCAGGAAGAGCAGATGATGCCGTTCCTGCCCCTGGTGAAGGTAAAAGACGTGAACGCGGGTATTGCTGCTTCGGTGAAGGCCGAGCATGGCTACCGGCACACGGCGCTGATCCACTCGCGCAACATCGAGAACGTGACAAAGATGGCGCGGGCCATGAACACCACGCTGTTTGTGCACAACGCTCCGTGTACAGCGGCGCTGGGCACCGATGGAGCGGGCTATCTCAGCTTCAGCATTGCAACGCCCACGGGCGAAGGCGTGACGACGCCGCTGACGTTTACACGCGAGCGCCAATTGACGATTGGCGGCGGGGCGTTGCGGGTCATCTAACGGGATATATGGAATTCGAGGTAAGAGCATGAAGAGTGCGGATCTGAAAGACCTCAAGGTGATCTGCGCCGAGGATGTGGAGGCAGCGGCGCGCAGTGGCGCGAAAGAGCTGCTGGTTCGCGAGAACGCAGTATTCACCCCGGCTGCCCAGGATCTGGTGGCCTCCCATCAGATGAAGCTGAGCAACGGTTCCAGCCAGGCGCCGGCGAAGGCCGCGGGCGACGTGGTGGGCGCGGGCACGCAATGGGAGAAGCTGTTCTTCTCCGCGGAAGCGGAAGCGATTAAGGCCGAGATCGTTCACGCCGGTCACAAGTTGTGGCACCGGCAGTATGTGGATGGAAACGGCGGCAACATCAGCTACCGGATCGGTGAAGACGCGGTGATCTGCACGCCGACCCTGGTCAGCAAAGGCGACCTGACTCCGGCGGATCTCTGCCTGGTGGACCTGAAAGGCACGCAGTTGTACGGCGCCCGTCCGCGCACCAGTGAGATCCTGCTGCATCTGGAGATCTACAAGGCAGTGCCGGCCGCCAAAGGTGTGGTGCACTGCCATCCGCCGCATGCGACTGCATACGCCATTACGGGGCGAGTGCCTCCGAATTGCGTGATTCCCGAGTACGAAGTTTTCGTGGGCAGCATCGCGGTGTCGCCCTATGAGACTCCGGGTACGCAGAAGTTCGCCGAGACCGTGATCCCGTATGTGCGGACCCACAACACGGTGTTGCTGGGCAATCACGGCATCGTGTGCTGGGCCGATACAGTGACGCATGCCGAGTGGTATGCGGAGGTGGTGGAGACTTACTGCCACACGCTGCTGATCGCGAGCCAACTGGGCGCGCCGATCTCGCAGATTCCGGGCGCCAAAGCGACGGATCTACTGGCGATCAAGCAGAAGCTGGGGATCCCCGATGCCCGGTTCGGTCTGGATGAGTGCCAGGTGTGCGATGTGATGAATCCGGAGACACCGATTTCCTTGCCTCCACGGCCCGGCGCCGGCGGTTTGAAACCAGCTGCGGCCCAGGGCGACGACATGGAGTCGCTGGTACAGAGCGTAGCGGATGCGGTGCTCGCCGCATTGAACAAGAAAACCAGCTAACTTCCCCATGAAAGCGGCTGGGCGCCTGCTGAAAATCCGGGAGATCCTTGAATCTCAGGAGTTCGTTGATCTCGAAACGTTGTGCAGCCTGCTCAACGCATCGGAATCGACGGTGCGGCGGGATCTCAGCCTGCTGGAAAAGGACAGTGTCCTGAAGCGGGTACACGGCGGCGCGCTGGCGCTGCAGACACACGACCAACTACTCGACTACACATGGCAAAGCGGCCGCATGGCCGAAGAAAAGCGGCGCATCGCAAGGGTGACGGCCGGTCTGGTGGAAGACGGGCAGACGATTCTGCTGGACGGCGGGTCGACTGCGGCAGCCGTGGCTCGGGAGCTGGTTTCCCGATCGTTGCATGTGCTGACGAATTCGCTGGCCATTGCCGAGGTGTTCGAGCAGTCGCGGCAGATTGAGCTGACGCTGACAGGCGGATACTTATATCCACGATTGCGCGTGATGCTGGGTCAGCTCTGCGAACAGATGCTGGCGAGTGTCAGTGCCGATGTCCTGATCATGGGCATTGGCGGCGTGACCGAGGCGGGGTTCAGCAACAACAACACGCTGCTGGTGGGATCCGAACGCAAGATGATCGAAGCCTCGCGGCGCGTGATCCTGGTGGCCGATCATACGAAGTTCGGCCGGGCGGCCATGGTGCCACTGGCTCCGCTGGATGTGGCCGATATCGTGATTTCCGATACGGAGCTCAGCCTGGAATACCGGCAGATGCTGGAAGCGCACGGCGTGCGGGTGCTGCTGGCCTAGGCTTCTCCAACTTTACTTGGCCGGCGTCTCTTTCTTCGATTCCAAGGCACCCAGGCGTTTGGTGACATCCGCCAACCGCTCTTTCAACTGCACATTCTCCTTCTCCATGCTGGCCAGGCGGTCGACCAGGCCCGCGGGCAGGGCGCGCGGATCAGGGGCAGTGCGCAAGCTGCGGAGCGCGCCTTCCAGTGCTTCCTTCTCCAGCACGGTGCGCGGGCTGCTGGCCGCAGTGGTGAGCTGACCAACCGCTCGTGGATCGCCGAGCCGGCCTAGGGCACGGGCGGCCGAGGGACGGACGGCGTAGTCGGGATCGTCGAGCCAGCCGGAGAGCGCAATGAATGTACGCTCGCGGAGCTTCTCGTCGCGCCCCAGCGCGCCCAGGGCGGTAATTGCCCGGCTGCGGATGTTGGGATCGCCCGGCTTGGTGGCGAGGTCTGAGAGGGTGTCGTAGGCGGAGATGGCATCCGCCTGTTCCAGAGACTGAATGGCCGCGACGCGGACCATGGGCCGGGGTGACGATTTCGCGGTGTTTACAAGCAGCGTCAGGCTGGCCTTCTGGAGTTCCGGCGAGGCCTTCATGCGGCCCAACTGGCGGGCGGCCATCGCCTGGAGCTTGTCGACGGGGTTGGCCGTGGCGTAACGAAGGAGTGCCTGATGGGCCGGAACGCTGAAGGGATAGGTTGACAGTGCGCCCAGGACGGCGCTGAGCACCCTCGGATCGGCGATACCGGACTTCTCCGCATCAAGCAGCGCCTGTGCCGCCTCGGGCATCTGGAGGCGTCCCAGGGCGGTTGCGGCGACCTGGCGGACGGGCCAGAGAGCCTTGGGTGAAAGCAGCAGGTTGGAAAGCGCCGCGATGGAGGAACCGGCTGGTTGATTGCCGAGTGCTTCCGCGGCGCGGATCTGGGCCAGCGGCGTGGGTCCGCTGGTGGCCAGCCATTCGAGCATGGCCCGCGGGGTCTCGACCGCGAGGGTGGAGAGCAGCTTGCCGTTCGCGTCGATAGCGAAGGCCTCGGGGGCGGCGTCGAAGGCGAAGGAGTAGTCCTGGGTGGCGCGGTCCAGTTGGACGTTGCGCCATTCATCCTTGCCGGCGACACGGAAGTAGAGCTCGATGGGGAGATGGAACGCAGGGCTGTCGGCGGCGATGCGCTGGGTCTGCTGCAGGGTGAGGGTGGCGGACTTCTTTACGGGATCCCAGCGGTAGGCGGCCTTCAGGCGCGGGATGCCTTTGCCGTAGACCCATTGATCGAAAAAGCGCTCGAGGTCGCGGCCAGATTCTTTCTCCAGGGCGCGGCGGAGATCTGCCGTTTCTACACTACCCCAACGATGATCGTTCAGGTAATTCTTTACGGCGCCCCAGAAGATCTTGTCGCCAAGCTGGCTGCGCAGCATGTGGACAATCCAGGCGCCCTTCCAATAGATCTTGCCACCGTCGTATTGGAAGACTTCCATGGGCTGGTTGAACTGCCGCCAGACCATGGGGCGGCCGGTTTCACTGGAATCGCTGAACGAAAGGCTTTGGGCGGCGCCGCGCATCAGGGAGAGGAAGACGGCCTCATTGTCGGCGTGTCCGGCCCAGGCCATATGAAGATAAGTACCGAAACCCTCGTTCAACCAGCCCTGGGAGGCGTTGCGATAGCTGGCGATGCCGCCGAACCAACTGTGGGCGAGCATATGGGCGACAAGGTTGGTCTCGATGGTATAGCCGGGCCAACCGGGCTCCAGCGGCTCGAGGCCATCGTCATTCGGACCGGTGCTGAACATGGCCGGATCGATCATGGAGAAGCCGGCATGTTCCATACCGCGATGATGATGGTCGGTGACGGCGGCGTGGGCGAAGGAGTCGTACGGGTAGTCAACTCCGGTCAGGGAGGAATAGAAGTCGAGGATCTGATTCACGCGGCGGAAGGTGTAGCGGCCGGCGGCTTCTTTGCCGGCGGGTACGAAGGCCAGTACGGGGCGGCCGCGCCAGGTGTCCTCGAGCTTCACATAGCGGCCTACGGCGAAGCCGAGCATATGCGGATCGGTAGGCTGGTCGCTCTTCCAGTGCCAGGTGACCTCGTCTCCGGCCGGCGTGGAGCCCACGAGCTTGCCGACGGAAACGGCTGAGAAGCCCTTGGGCACGGTGATGAGGAGGTCTGAGGTCCAGCGCTCGTTGGGCCAGTCGTGGGCGGGCAGCCAGTGGCGGGCGTCCATGCCCTCGCCCATGGTGTAGACGATGGTCTGCTTCTGGGGATCGTTAGCATTGGGGAGGATGAAGTGGAGGCCGCGATCGGGGCGCTCGACGCGGAAATGCACGGTGACCTCGACATTGCGGCCGGGCTCAACCGGGGCGGCGAAGGGGATTTCGAGGGACTTGTCGTCGTAGCTGAAGGTCACTGTCTCGCCATTCACCTCGGTGTCGAGGATCCGCATGTCCACCGCATCGAGACGCAGGGAGCGGACCGGGTTGGCGATGGGCGTAAGGGTGAAGGTGACGCGGCCTTCGGCGACGCGCTCAGCGATCTCTTTCGCGGTGAAGCGGTATTCGAGCTTCATGTGCAGGAAATCGACGGGGCGGTCAGCACTGTAGTTTCCAGCCGGGGGTGTCGCCTCCTGTTGGGCAGTGACTACGGGCAGCGTGCCCAGCAGGCAAATGGCGGCAAGACAGGCGGAGTGCACTTTCATGACGGAACTTTCCCTTCGACGCGCAGGCAGTGGATGCACGGGACGGACCACCTGAAAGCACCCACTTCCGACGAGTTTACAGCATGGGACGGGGGCATTCCCACGGGCTTTCCGCGGTTGCGGAGCGGGCTTTGGGACAATGGGGAGAGCGGCCGGAACGGGGCCGCCTTCTATGCCGTATCGAGGACGATTCGCACCTTCGCCGACAGGTCCGCTACACCAGGGATCGCTGGTGGCGGCTGTGGCGAGCTATGTGGATGCGCGGCGGGCTGGCGGCTTGTGGCTGGTGCGGATGGAGGATGTGGACGAGCCTCGCAGCGTGCCGGGCGCGGCAGATGCGATCCTGCGGGCGCTGGAAGCCTTCGGGTTGGCCTGGGACGGGCCGGTCGTCTACCAAAGCCAGCGCAAGCAGTTGTACCAGGCCGCCCTGGAGCGGTTGCGGGACGGCGGGCATGTCTTCCCGTGCGCCTGTACGCGGAAAGAGATTGTGGACTCAGCTGTCGCGACGGCGCCCAGCGGCGAGAAGCCGTATCCAGGCACCTGCAGGGCGGGACTGCCGGAGGGACGCGCGGCTCGGGCGTGGCGTGTGCGGGTCCCGGATGAGGCTGTACGATTCACAGACCGGCGCCTGGGCCAGCAGGAGCAGAACCTGCTGAGGGAAGTGGGGGACTTTGTCCTGCTACGCGCGGACGGGTTCTTCGCGTACCAACTCGCCGTTGTGGTGGACGACGCGGACCAGGGCATCACGGATGTCGTGCGCGGAGAGGATCTCCTCGCTTCGACACCCCGCCAAATCTATCTGCAACGGCTGTTGGGCTATCCGGAGCCGCGATACCTCCACGTGCCCGTGGTCCGCAATGCGACGGGCGAGAAACTGAGCAAGCAGACCGGAGCTGCGCCGGTGGATGCGTCGAGTCCAGGCATGGCAATGGAAGAGGCGCTGCGATTCCTGGGGCTGGAACCACCACCCGGCCTGTCACACGCAGACCTGCTGAAATGGGCCATCCTGGTGGGATGAAGTCCGACCAACTGTGGATCGCGCCGCGCATACGAGCGTCGAAATTGCCGGTGGTGGCGCTGGAGTCCACGATCATCGCGCATGGCATGCCGTATCCCGTGAATGTGGAAACGGCGCTGGAGGTCGAGGCGATAGTGGCGGAGGAAGGGGCGACACCGGCCACCCTGGGGATCCTGGGCGGCCGCATCATCGTGGGGCTGAGCGAGGCGGAGATCCGGCGAATGGGGTCGGAAGAGGGCGTGCTCAAGGCATGTGAGCGGGATATCCCCATGGCTGTGGCGCAAGGGCGAAACGCGGCGGTCACGGCGGGCGCCAGTATCGCGATCGCGTCGGGGGCGGGCATTCGCGTCTTTGTGACAGGCGGGATCGGAGCCGTGGGTCCGAACGCTGGCAAGGATTTCGACATCTCGGCCGATCTGCCGGCCATTGCCGGGTATCCCGTCATTACTGTGTGCGCGGGCGCCAAGGCCTTTATGGACATCGCAGCAACACTGGAGTGGCTGGAGACGCAACGGGTGCCGGTGGCGACGTGGGGCAGCGACGACTTTCCGTTGTTCTACTCCAGGAGCAGCGGTTGCAGCAGCGGCTGGCGTGTGGATTCGGCGGAAGAGGTGGCCAGCGTGTTTGCGGTCAAGCGGAGACTCGGGCTGGATGGCGGCCTGCTGGTGGCGGTGCCCTTACCGCAGGAGCAGGCGCTGCCGGAAGATGTGACCAGGGCGGCGATTCGGGGTGCGCTGGAGCAAGCAACCGCCGCGGGGATCAGCGGCAAGGCGCTGACGCCGTTTCTGCTCTCGAGAATCAAGGAACTCACCGGTGGGCGCAGCCTGGAGAGCAATATCGCCCTCATCCGGAACAACGCCCGCGTCGGAGCACAGATCGCCGCGGCGCTGGGCAGGATGGAATTGCCGTAGTCTACTTGGATACCTGCGCGGCCAGCCAGTCGGCCGTGGCCGTGATGCTGGCGGGCGTGTCGCGATGAAAGTCCTCGGGTGTCAGGAGCTTCACATTCGCGCGTCCAGCCGTTCCCTGGCGGACCTGATCGACCGGCGCGTAGTGGTCCAAAGTGCCCGAGATGAGCAGGACCGGACGGGTGCCCAGTCGAGCCAGCACGTCGCTGTCATCGGCTGGCAGTTGCGCCTCCTTGCCCAGGTAGAAGCCCATGCGCGGCAGCAGGCCATGGAGATGCGAGAAGTGTCGGATCCCCTCCGAACCGTCATCCGGCTTGGAGAGTTTCAAGGGTTGGAAACCGCCCACCATGGCGATGCCAGTGACGTTGGGCTCCTGCGAGGCGGTCCAGAGGGCGACCCGCGCGCCCAGCGAGAAACCGGCCAGATAGACCTTGCCCGGATCGATGACATCCAGGCTGCGGACGGCGGCGACAGCGGCGCGGGTGTCAGTCACCATCTTCCCTAACAGCGACCAGTGGGGATAGCGGCGGTAGAACTCGAGTTGCTGGTGGATGCGGGTGCCAAAGCCTATCTGATCGAAGGCCAGGACGGCGAAGCCGCGCTTCACGAATTCCTCGATCGGCCGGCGTCCCTGACGCGAGTAGCCGGTGGCGTGGCTATACGGATGCAGCCAGATGACAACCGGCACGCGCTGGCCTTGGCCGACTCGGGAAGCGGGCAGGTAGAGATCCCCCTTGAGATCGTCGCCAAAGGCGATGGGCGCGTATTTGGCGCCTGCGATCTGCAGGGGGCGGCGGTAGAGATCGGCCAGCCAGCCGTCGCTGGACGGGGCGGAGGCCTTGACGGCGGTGGCTGCCGGGTAAGTGACGCCCGCCGGTTCGTCGCCGAGTAGATAGCGGATGGGATCCGTGGCAGGCTTTGCTGTGGTCTCTCCGCTCAGGCGTTTCCAGGTGTCGAAATCGTAGCCCAGCACCCAGGTTTCCGGTGGCTTGCCGGTGGCGCGGCCAAAGGTGAGATCGAAGAAGTCGACGTACTTCTCGATGTCTTCGGCTGTGGTGGCGTGCTCGCCGGCTCGCAGGGATAGGCCGACCTTGCCAGGCGCTCCGAACCATTCATAGACTCGCTTGACGCTTCGGTAGGCCTGTTCGAAACCGAAGGGAGCTCCCTGCCCTTCCGAATAAGCGGACGCCAGCAGCAGGCCGCGTGGAGCCACCATCGCCATCAGCAGATTCTGATCGATGGGCAACTGGTCCTCGCGTCCCGAGAAGAACCGCAAACGCGGGTGGAACCAGTGCGGAAAGTTCGTGGTGATTCCGTCCAGGCTTTCGTTAAAGAAAGCATCTGTGGTGAAGCGCCACGGATTCCCTTCCCCGGTGTTGCCGCTGGAGAGGGCGATGGCGCCGATGCGCTCGTCCAAAGCGGCAGCCAGCAGCGCCTGCTTGCCGTTGCGCGAATGGCCGCTGATGGCGATGCGGGCCTTGTCGACCTCCGGCACGGTCTGCAGGAAATCGACGGCGCGCATGCCGGCCCAGGCCCAGCGGGCGAGGCAGGAGAAGTCGTAATCCGGGTAGGCCTCGATGAATGTTTCGCTATCGTCTTCGAAGCCGTAGACGGGGTCCATTGCCTGATAGATGGCTCCGATGTACCCGCGGCGCACGGCCGTGCTGACCCAGGCCCTGGTTCGCGGATGATTGGTCAAGAAGACGGGAAAGGGCCCTTTGCCTGGAGGAATGATGAGCTGCACGTGGAGCCGCGCCTTGTGTTCCGGGCCAAACTCCAACAGGACCTCGCGAATGGTCAGTGGGCCGTCTTTCGACTCGCGCTGAAGGGTGACTTTCAGGTTGTTGGGCTTGGGTGGGATCCGGCCGAAGACCCATTGCTCATAGAGGCTGCGGACATGCTCGCGCTGGGCGGCCCATTCGGCCCGGGTACGAACGGCGGCTCCTGTCTTCACGTCGACAAACGGATCCGGCAGGAACGGCCGTTTGGGCAGTTTCGAGAAGTCGGGCGGCAGTTCGCCGGTACGGCGCTGCCAGTCCTCCCAACTCTTGTCTTTGGCATTGATACGGCCGGTGATTTTGGCATTGGAGGCCGGCAGCAACCGCAGCAGTATATCGAGATCCTGTTGTGGTTGAGCAGTGGCCGTAGCCAGGAAACTTGTGAGGGCGAGCAGGGCATACCGCATGGTGAGCCTATTTCGCGAGCGCGGCATCGATGGCCTTCTGGGCCAGCGGTCCCATCACTTCGTAGCCTGCTTCATTCGGGTGCAGGCCATCGTAGGTAAGCTCCTTCTTGAGAACCTGCTTGTCATCCAGGGACGGATTGAAGTAGTCGAGGAAGATAGCGCCGGTGCCGGCCGCGTAGCCGCGCATCCAGGTGTTCAACTCGCGGATCTTCTCGTTCGGACGGCGCTCCGTCTGGGGGCGGATGTAGTCGCAGGTGGGGAGCAATGCGGAGAGAACGACGCGGATGCCGTTGGCACGAGCCAGTTCCGCCATGGACATCAGGTTGGCTTCGGTCTCCTCCAGGGTCATGGGGCCGGTGTTGGCCGAGATGTCGTTCGTGCCGGCAAGGATCACGACCACTTTCGGATGCAGATCGATGACATCGGCGCGAAAGCGTAGCAGCATCTGCGGAGTGGTCTGGCCGCTGATGCCGCGATTGATGTATGGCTTGCCGGGGAAGAATTTGCCGTAACGGCGGCCCCAACCGTCGGTGATGGAATCGCCCATGAAGACGACTCGCTCTTCGCCAGTCGCGGGGGCAGCGACGGTGGCGTTCTCGGCCCGATAGCGATTGAGGTTGGGCCAGTCCTTGAGGATGCGTTCCTGGCGTCCAACGGTGGTCTTGAGCTTGGAGAGTTCCGAGGGCTCGGCGGCAGGGGTTTGGGCGGAGAGTGCGGTGGCAAAGGCCAGCAGGAGGAGTGTCGGTTTCATAGCGTCCTCCTTATGCTATTCGATTCGAGTGGCGGCGCAACCGGGCTGGCCAGGTGGCATGGTGGGAGGCTTGATTTCCCGGACATTTGTGCTTCAATGAGGCAGAACGAAAATGCGCCTTATTCTCATTCTGGTAATTCTCTGCACATTTCACCTGTTTGGGCAGCCGCCTGAGCCGTGGAAAGAGGCGGATGCGGTGGTGGTCGGGGAAATCGTATCCGGGCAATTGACAGAAAGTGGCGGGCAGGTGCATTCCTCCGCGGTATTGCAGGTGCGGCGGGCGTTGTCGGGGCCGTTGCTGCCAGGTACGTCTGTCCCGTTCTCCTGGTCGTTTCCCATTCGCGGCATGTGGCCCAAGACGAATTCGCAGTCGATGCCGCAAGCCAGTGGGCTGTGGCTGCTGAAACGAACGGGTGATGCATGGGCGCCCCTTCCGATGGTCCTTTCTGTGCCTGGCGCGCTGGGTGGAGTGTTTCTGCCGGTGCCGGCGGGCGCGCTGAATCCGGAATACTTCTATGCGCCGGACAGCACGCTGGAAGTCAGGATCGCCATGGAAGTGGGGGCGGCGCTGGAGTTGGCGGCGGAAACGGAGGGGGCGAAGCTCAACCTGGAAGCGAGCCCTAACGCCCAGGGCGTCCGGCTGTCGCAGGCTCAAGTGCAATTCCGGGACTGGTGCCGCTGGCTGGACCGGCTGCCGCCCGACGCGCTACTGCCGTTGCAGCGCCGTTTCGCAGCGTCCTCCCAGCCCAGCCTGAGGGCCCTCGGCCTGATTGGCCTGATACGCAGGGGCGATTCCGGCGCGGTGCTCCAATTCGAAAAGGATTTTACGGCGTTGGCCGTCACTCCGGCGGCGCTGGAACTGGCCAGTCACCTGCGACAGGAGTTGGTGCAGAAAGACCCGGCGACACTTCAGGCGGTGGGGCGGATGATCGTATCCGAGACGCGCCTGCAGAGCCTGGAGAGCCGGGGGAGTTCGCTCTTAGCAGGATCGCGGCAATTGGAAGCTGTGCCCTTCCTGGCCGCCATGCTCAGCCATCCGGATCGGGATATTCGCTCGAATACCGTGATGGCGCTATGCATGGTGTTGAGAAGCGATCCCGGAGCGCCCAGGGGTCTCAAGCTATGGGATCCGGCCACGATGAACGGTCAGTGTCCAAACCACTCGCCGCTGGCAGACCCCGAGGAGGTGGCGGCGCAAGTGCGGTTCTGGCAGGACTGGTGGGCGCAGGCGCGGCAACCCGTGCTGCAACTGGCGGGCATGGAGGATGCGCAGCCGCCGGCGCGCTACCGGAACCCGATGCCGGAGGAACGGCCCGTGCCGGATGAGACGAAATTCCGACTGCTGGCCGGTCAACATGTGGCGTGGCAGGCTTCGCAGAATAGGGCCGGCGTGGGCGTGCTGCCGGGGCTGCGGCTCAATGAGGACGATGCGAAGCTACTGGCCGGGATCTTTGCCGATTTCGACAGGATGCAGCAGGCGTGGACGAAGTCGTTGCAGTCGCAGCAGCAGGCGTGGCGCGAGCAGCGCAAGCCCATCGACAGGAAAGCGATGGACGAATGGAACCGGCAAGGGGTGGAGATGGCTAGACAAAGCCTGGAGCAGGCTCGGCGGAGTCTGTCGTCGGAGGGCTGGGCAGCGTTGCAGAAATTCATGCAGGAGATGCATGTGCGGAGCTTCGGTTCAGCCGCCCCTCGTCCGCCCGGCCAATAGACGGCTTCCCGCCGCGGGCCGCAGCGGAATCGCGAGGCCAGGCGGAGAAGGTTACTGGCACCGATCCAATTTGCCGCTACCGGTTTCGTGCCCATGCCCGCTGCTTCTCTGTCGAGCCTGGCTCGCTGAGAATTCGCTCCGTCTCGTCTTTGAGTCGCTCGACGTATTTGGGTACACTTGGATTCCAGTAGGCCAGCGCCTCCAGCGCCTCCTGGGCGACCGAATTGAACTGCCCTTCCGGCGTCACATGGTCGCCCAGCCTGGCCTCGAGCGCCGGTACCACCCTTGGGTCGGATTGCCGCCAGGAATGCCTGTTGCGGAGCTGTCCCAATGCGAACGTCGCCCAGAACCGGATCCGTTCATCCGGCTCCTGCATGGCGGCCAGCAACGCGGGGATGGCGCGGTTGGAGTTCTGGTAGGCCAGCGATTCCGCCGCCTCTTCGCGCACCGGTTGCGGTTGAGACCCGTCCGCGAGGATATCGGTGAGCACACGGCCGGCCCTGGTACTGCCGGGATGAACCCAGCCCAAGGCACGAGCGGCGGCGTGCTGACGATGCGGATGGGTGTCGTAAAGAGCGCGGATCAGCGGCCGGATTGCCCGGGCATCGCGCAATTCCTCAATCGAGAGGCCAGTCGACCACAGGGCGAGTTTCTCATCCTGGGACCACAACTGATGGAAGAGACAGTTTAGGGCGAGATCAGGTCGTCCAATCGAGAGGATTCGCGCCGCCATTCCGCGAGCAAAGTGGCCCAACGACTCGCTGGTGATCGCCGAGCAGAGTGCGGCTTCCACGGGCCCACCCTGGCGCAGCGACTTCTCGATTGCGCAGGTGAGAGCGCGCCAGTCGTGCCTGGCACGGCGGAGCGCCTTCAGGATCCTGCGCCGCTTCGTATCTCTCATAGCTCGAGGATCACGAATTGCGAAGAGCCATGTCAATAATGATGCGGCAATGCCGGAGAAAGCCGGAACGGCCGCTCCTGGGTCATGCCAGATTGGTCTAGAGGATGCGCTCTGTCTCCACTCGAAGCCTCTCGACGTAGTCCGGGAGGATCGGATTTCGGTGCGCCAACTGCCAGAGGGCTTCTCTGCCGACCGAAGTCCACACGCCGTCCGGTGCTGCCGTGTCGTTGAGCATCGATTCCAGTGCCGGCACTACCCTGGAGTCGCTCTGCCGCCAGGATCGCCGGTTCTTTATGAAGCCTAAGCTCACCACGCACCAGAATCGAATGAGACCATCCGGATCCGAGAGCGCAGCCAACAAGGATGGAATCGCGCGATTCGAATATTGGTACGCCAGCGAATGCGCGGCCTCGGCTCGAACCGCCGGGGTTCGCGAGGTATCCGCAAGCACCTCGGATAGTACCCTCGCCACCCGCGCGTTCCCTTTGGGATCCACCCAGCCCAAGGCTCTGGCCGCCGCAAGTTGCCGGCCAGGCTCACGATCCTGCAAAGCGGCGAGCAGCGGCCGGATGACCCGCGCGTCCTGCGTCTCTTCTATCGCCAGCGCCGTTTCGAAAAGCGCCCGCTCTTCCTGCTGGGACCAAAGCTGATTGAGGAGGCAATCCGCCGCAGCACTGGGTTTCGCAATGGCCAGGATCCGGGCCGCCGTGCCGCGTGAGAGATGGCCGAGCGAAGGGCTTGTGATTGCATCCCACAACCCGGCCTCCACTGTCGCACCCTGCCTCAGCTTCCGGTCCACCGCACTGGCCAGATCAGGCCAATACTGGCGTGCGCGACGAACCGCTCTCAGCACTCTGCGCCAGTGCCGCGCCCGCAGGGAGCGGTCGCGACGGTTCGGCGGCATGCCATCGAAAAACGAATGCGCGGCAAGCCCATGGAACTGGGGTTTGCCGCGCTTCCTCGGACTCATCAGATTATTATCGGTAATCCGCCCAATTGATGTTCCGCATGTCCCCACTCCGCGTGAACTGGCGGTGCATGGCCAGGCCCAGCGACAACGACAGCGGCTCGTGACTGGTCGGCGCAGTGAACGTGAGGTAGTCGCGCAATTGCTGGCGATAGTCTGGATGTGCGCAGTTTTTGATGATCAACTCGGCACGCTCGCGCGGGTCTTTGCCGCGCAGGTCCGCCACGCCCTGCTCCGTGATGATGACCTGGACCGAATGCTCGCTGTGATCCATGTGCGAAGCCAGCGGCACGATGGCGGAAATCTTGCCGCCCTTGGCCGTAGACGGGCACGAGAAGATCGACAGGTAGGCGTTGCGCGTGAAGTCGCCCGACCCGCCGATGCCGTTCATCATCGTCTTGCCCATGACGTGCGTCGAATTCACGTTGCCGCCGAGGTCGACTTCGATAGCGGTATTCATCGACACGATACCCAGGCGGCGGACGATTTCGGGATGGTTCGAAATCTCCTGCGGACGCATCAGGATGCGGCTCTTGAAGAACTCGATGTTGGACGTGACGTTGTCCATCGCCGTGGGCGACAGGGTCAGCGCGCAGGTAGAGGCGAACGTGCAGCGGCCGTTCTCCAACAGGGGCACAACGGAGTCCTGCAGCACTTCCGTGTACATCTCGAAGGCCGGGATCTCCTTGCTGCGGCCCAGCGCGCCCAGCACCGCGTTGGCAATGTTGCCGACGCCCGATTGCAGCGGCAGGAACTGCGCCGGGATTCGGTTGGCCTTCATCTCGGCCACCAGGAAGTCGGCTACATTCTGTCCGATCTGGTCGGTTACGGGAGTGGGTTCGTCAAACCCGCCGCTCTCATCGGCCAGGTTCGTCATGACGACACCGGCGATCTTCTTGGGATCGACGACACAGATGGGCGAGCCGATGCGGTCGGATGACGCGTAGACCGGGATCTCCTGGCGGGCCGGCGGATCCAGCGGTTCGAAGATATCGTGCATGCCCAGCAGGGTGGCAGGGTGCTTCGCGTTCAGTTCGATCAGGACCTTGTCAGCCAGGCGGAGGTAGGTGTTGGCCGCGCCCACAGAAGTGGAGAGAACAATGCCGCCGCCAGGGGTGATGTCGCAGGCCTCGACCACGGCCCAGTGCACCGGCCCCAGGAACCCGTAACGCACGATCTGCGGCAACAGCGACAGGTGCATGTCGACGAACTTCACCTGGCCCGAGTTGATCTGCTTGCGCAGCACCGCGTTCGACTGGTAAGGCGTACGGAAGCTGATGGCTTCGGCTTCTGCCAGAGCACCGTCAAGCGACTTGCCCGTGGAAGCGCCGGTCAACACGCCGACCTTGAACTCACGACCCGCGGCGTGTTCCCGCTTGGCCTTCTCGGCGAGTGCAAAGGGGATGGCCTTGGCCGCGCCGGCCGGCGTGAAGCCGCTAAACCCGATGGTGGAGCCATGGTGAATCAGCTCAGCCGCCTCTTCAGCGGTGAGAATGGGGAACGGTAGTGACATACGAAAACTTAACTCCTATTCGGAGCCCTCGCGGGCCGGATGAAAAAGCGCCAGCAGCTCGCGGGCGGCGCTGAATGAACTGATGTGCCCTCGACGGACTTCCTCCGTCATCAGCGGCAGGCGGGCACTCACCTGTGGATCCTGTTTGAACTGGGCCTCCAGGCCAAGGCTGATCAACTCCTGCATCCAGTTGAGGGCCTGGCGGCGGCGGCGGTCGTGGAAATGCCCGTTGGCCTTCATCTGCGCACGATGCTCCAGCACCGATTCCCAGACCTCCGGCACGCCTTCGCCTGTCAGCGACGAGCACGTCAAAACCTTCGGCGACCAGCCATCCGGGCTCATCGGGAACAGGTGGAGAGCATTTGAATACTCCACGCGGGCGCGTTCGGCTCGGGGCTTATTGTCTCCATCCGCCTTGTTGATGACCATGCCATCGATCATCTCGATAATGCCGCGCTTAATGCCCTGCAGCTCATCACCCGCGCCGGAGATCATCAGCAGCAGGAAATAATCCGTCATCGACCGGACGGCCGTCTCACTTTGCCCGACTCCTACCGTCTCGACAATGACGTTCCGGAAGCCGGCGGCCTCACACAGCAGAATCGTCTCACGGGTGCGGCGGGCCACGCCGCCAAGATGGCACTTCGACGGAGAGGGGCGGATGAAGGCGTCCTCCTCCATCGACAACCGTTCCATGCGGGTCTTGTCACCGAGAATGCTGCCGCCGGAGATCGGGCTGGAGGGATCGATACTGAGAACTGCTACCTTCTCGCCGTGTTCACGGACAAGATGCAGGCCCAGGGTATCGATGAAAGTGGACTTCCCTGCCCCTGGCACTCCGGTGATCCCGATGCGCCGCGAGCCGCCGGAACGCGGAAGCACGCCTTCCAGAATTCGATCAGAGAGATCGCCGTCGGAGGGGAGCTCGCTTTCTATGACGGTGATGGCACGGGCCAGCACGACTCGATCGCCGCGCAGCACACCGTCCACATATGCTTCAGCGGACAGGCGGCCCCGTCGAGGCCGCCCGCCGCTGGATGTTGCGCCTGGCGTGGGATCAGGCGGCACTCGGCATCTCCATCAATGCCGCCAGCACCTTCTGCGCGCAGACAGGAATCACCGAACCTGGTCCAAACACATCGATCGCACCAGCCGCCTTGAGCTCGTCGTAGTCCTGGGGAGGAATCACGCCACCCACAAATACCACGATGTCCTGACGGCCCAACCGCTTCAGTTCGGCCACCAACTCTGGAACCAGCGACTTGTGGCCGCCGGCCAGGGAGCTGACACCGACTGCATGGACGTCGTTCTCGACCGCCATGCGCGCCACTTCCTTGGGCGTGGCGAAGAGCGGACCGACGTCGACATCAAAGCCGAGGTCAGCAAAGGCCGTGGCCACCACTTTGGCGCCGCGGTCATGCCCGTCCTGGCCCATTTTGGCGACCAGCAGCCGCGGCCGCCGGCCTTCCAGCCGGGAGAATTCCTCAGCGGCTTTGCTCGCCTTCTGGAACTCAGGATCGCTCTGACTCTCGCTCGAATAGACTCCGGAGATGGTGCGGTTTACCGCCTGGTAGCGGCCGTGCACTTTCTCCAGCGCCATCGAGATCTCGCCCAGCGTCGCCCGCAGGCGAGCGGCCGTGACGGCGAGTTCCAGCACGTTGCCTTCACCCGTCTCGGCGCACTTGGTGAGAGCGTCGAGTGCGGCCTGGACAGCGGCAGAGTCGCGCGTAGCCTTTACCTCGTTCAGTCGCCGGACCTGGCTCTCGCGGACAGCCTGGTTGTCGACCATCAGCACGTCGAGCTGTTCTTCCTGCTCCAGCCGGTACTTATTGATGCCGACGATCGTTTCCTTACCGGAGTCGATACGCGCCTGGCGGCGGGCCGCCGCCTCTTCGATGCGCATCTTCGGCAGGCCGGTTTCGATGGCCTTGGTCATGCCGCCCAGGGTTTCCACTTCCTGGATGAGATGCCACGCCTTCTGCATCAGCTCGTTGGTGAGAGACTCGACGTAATAGCTGCCGGCCCAGGGATCCACCACCCGGCACAGGCCGGTCTCTTCCTGCAGGTAGATCTGGGTGTTTCTCGCGATACGCGCCGAGAAGTCAGTGGGCAGCGCAATGGCTTCGTCCAGCGCGTTGGTGTGCAGCGACTGTGTATGGCCCAGCGCGGCGGCAGTGGCTTCAACTGCCGTACGCACCACGTTGTTGAACACATCCTGCGCCGTCAACGACCAGCCCGAAGTCTGCGAGTGCGTACGCAGCGCCATCGACTTCGGGTTCTTCGGGTTGAACGACTTCACGATCTTCGCCCACAGCACGCGAGCGGCGCGCATCTTGGCAATCTCCATGAAGTGGTTCATGCCGATAGCCCAGAAGAAGCTCAGGCGCGGCGCAAACTCATCCACATTCAAACCGGACTTGATTCCGGTCCGCAGGTACTCCAATCCATCGGCCAGCGTGTAGGCCAGCTCGATGTCAGCCGTCGCGCCCGCTTCCTGCATGTGGTAGCCCGAGATCGAGATGCAGTTGAACTTGGGCATCCGTTCGGAACAATACCGGAAGATGTCGCCAATGATGTGCATCGACGGAGCCGGCGGATAGATGTACGTGTTGCGGACCATGAACTCTTTCAGAATGTCGTTCTGAATGGTTCCGCTCAGCTTCTGCGTGGGCACGCCCTGCTCTTCGGCGGCCACGATGTAGAAGGCCATAATGGGCAGTACGGCCCCATTCATGGTCATCGAAACAGACATCTGGTCCAGCGGGATCTGATTGAAGAGGATCTTCATGTCCTCGACGGAATCGATAGCCACGCCGGCCTTGCCTACATCGCCCGTCACCCGTTCATGATCGCTGTCATAGCCGCGGTGCGTCGCCAGGTCGAACGCGACCGAGAGACCTTTCTGGCCGGCCGCGAGATTGCGGCGGTAGAAGGCATTCGACTCTTCGGCAGTGGAGAAGCCGGCGTACTGCCGGATCGTCCAGGGTCGCATGACGTACATCGTGGAATAGGGTCCACGCAAATACGGAGGCAGGCCCGCCGCGTACTCGAGATGCTCGAGCCCGGCCAGATCCTCCGCGGTGTAGTAAGGCTTCACCGCGAT
Organism: Paludibaculum fermentans; assembly: GCF_051172195.1. Taxonomy (GTDB): domain Bacteria; phylum Acidobacteriota; class Terriglobia; order Bryobacterales; family Bryobacteraceae; genus Paludibaculum; species Paludibaculum fermentans_A. The sequence goes on along the minus strand of NZ_JBPJAQ010000001.1, from coordinate 6,304,589 downwards.
CTGCTCGTTCGTGATCCAGTTCTGGGCCGTAGCGGACGCAGGAGCGGCCTCTGGGGCCGGAGCCGCATAGTCAATCTTTGTGAAATCCGGACGCATGGCTTACTTCTCCTCCTTTCCGCCGATTCCCAGCTTGTCCTGCCACTCGTTCAGGGTGTCCACCATGTTCGAGAGCACATGAACAAAGCCAGCCACGCCAAGAGCCTTCAACTCCTCGATCTGCTCCTTGGGATTGCCTGCCACCACGACCGGCACCTTCACATTGGAACAGACTTCGCGGGCGAACTCGACGTACTCCGCATCGGAACTGCACAACACGATCAGCGCCGCGTCTGTACCGTCGTAGATCTCGCTTTCCTCGATGTCAAAGCCCGCGCAGCCGAAGAAGTTCTGGCAGAACTGGCCGCGGGCCATCTTCATCTTCAGATCGCCGCGCTTCAGCAGCAGGACCTTCGCGGTCTTGCCCGCCTGCTTCGCGTGACGTTCCGTGCGCAGCCTGATCTGTTCGATCGGCCCGGCCAGGTGCCAACCGCTGAGGATCCCGGCGTTGTCCAGCTCTTTTTCGTGGATGTCCGGGTAGTTATTGACGCCAACGAGCACCCGACGGCGCGAGGCGATGGCTTTCTCCTTGGCCGCGCGGGAAACCGCGATGGCCGCGGCAATGCTGCCCTGGGCGGCGGCAAAACCGCCTTCAGACTCAACCTGCTGGAAGAGCTTCCAGGCAGCCTGGGCTAGGGCATCGGTGAGCGCCTCAATGTAGTAGGACCCGCCGGCCGCATCGGCCACCTTATCCAGGTGCGCCTCTTCCTTGATGACAAGCTGCACGTTCTTCGCCAGGCGTTCCGGAAAACCCGTCGCCTGCACCTTCATCGAATCCGCGCCGCCCAGCACGCCGGACAGAGCCTCCGTGGTCACCCGCAGCAGGTTTGTGTAGGGGTCGTAGATGCTTTTGTTCTCCAGCGCCGTGACGGCGTGGATCCGGACAGGCGCTTCCGGCAGGCCAAACGCCGAAACCACCCGCTTCCAGAGGAGGCGGGCGGCGCGTAGTTTGGCGATTTCAACGAAGTAGTTGGAGCCGACGGCAAAGACGAAGGTCTGTGCAGGATCCGCGCCCGCGGCCAGCCGGTCGGAGCCTTCCGCTATGGCATAAGCGAGTTCCTGAACGGCCGTGGCGCCCGCTTCGTGGTGAGCGGCGGCCAGGATGGCGCGTTCCGGCGCGGGTCCCTGGGCAATCTCCCACGGGCCGGCATTCAGCGCGCGCGCAGTCTGCGCGGGCAGATTCTCGCTCCGGTAGTAGGGACGGACCGCAATGCCCTCTTCCGTCTTCCAGACCAGCCGCTTCTCGTAGTCCGCGCCCTTCAGGTCGGCGATGATTGTGGCTTCCCAGTCGGCAGTGGAGACCGGCGGAAACTCTTCCTTCAGGCGCAAGGTATCAGTGCCCGGTGCAGCATCAGGCATGGGGTGTGCCCTCCTGTACCACCTCAATGAGATAGCTGAAGTCCTTCGGATGGACGAAGAAGATCATCGTGCCGCGCGAGCCGGGTCCGGGTTCCTGCGTCAGGTTGAAGCCCTTTTCCTTCATCGCGGCGTAAGCCACGTTGATATCCTTCACCCGGAATGCGAGGTGGGCGAAACCACCCCGCCCGCCACTCTTTTCAATCTGCTTGGCCACCGGGGATTCCGGAGACAGCGGTTCCAGCAACTGGATCAGGTTCGGACCAGCGCCGATCTGCATCAGGACTTCGCGCACCTGGTGCTTGCCGTATACTTCTTCGCGGTGCAGTTCGGTGAAGCCCAGCGCCTTGTACTTCAGTACCTGCGCGTCGAGTTCACCCTGCTTGACCGCAATGGCCACGTGATCGACAAATTCGAAGCCGGCGGAAATCAGTTCGTTTACCATGACTGACTTGCCTCCTTACTCGAATTCCACGAGGACAACGCCAGCCTGGACGCCGTCGCCTGGATTCACGTTGATCTTGGAGATCTTGCCGGCCACCGGGGCCGTAATGTTGGTCTCCATTTTCATTGCTTCCAACACGAGAATGGTATCGCCGGTCTGGATGTTCTGGCCTTCCTGCGCCGAGATCTTCACAACGATGCCGGAGATCGGGCTGCGGCAAACTTTGTCTTCGTTCACGGGGACCCCGCCGTTTGCGGCGGCTGGCGCCTGCGGAGCGGCGGGCACACGCACGGCGGCCGGCTGCATCAGGTAGCCCACCGGCGGCAACTGCGGCTGCTCCGGAGCCGAGGCTTCCACCTCGACTTCATAGACTTTTTGGTCAATTGTAATCTTCAATTTCACGGCTGCTCTCCTGCTTACCTGACCCTCAGAGTGTGATGCTGTACGTTTAAGCGATGCGAGGCCTGGATGCTGACGCGGCCTTCCTGGGCCCAGGCTGTGGAACCCAGTAGACGCACGGTGCGGATGGGGGCCCGGGTGCCGAGATAAGCGGCCACCGCTGCCGACAGAGCCAGCATGATTTCGTCTGAAATCTCTTCAGGCTCCCGCAGCACCACTTTCTCTTCAGCTTCCACCTCGACGCTGCCGGAAGGAGCAGCCGCGGCCACTCCCTCCAGTTCGCCGATTTTGGCCGTCAACGCCGCCAGATGCTGACGTAACGCGTCCAGTTCCTCGCTGAGACTCTTCAGTGTGACTTTGCTCATTGAATGCCTCGCTTTACAGCGGCATCAGGCCGTGCTTCTTGCCGGGCCTGAGTTCGCGCTTCGTGTGCAGGTATTCCAATGCCTGCGCGATCACCTTGCGGGTGTCGGCCGGCTCGATGATGTCGTCCACCAGCCGACGGCCGGCAGCGACGAACGGATTGGAGAAGGCTTCGCGGTACTGGTCGATCATCTCCTTGCGCTTGCCAACCTTATCGGTGGCTTCGCTGATCTCTTTGCGGAAGACGATCTCGGCCGCGCCCTCGGCGCCCATGACGGCGATTTCCGCGGTGGGCCAGGCGTAGCTGCGGTCAGCACCAAGATCCTTGCAGCACATCGCGAGGTAAGCTCCACCGTAGGCTTTGCGCAGGATCACCGTGATCTTGGGCACCGTCGCGGCGGAGTAAGCAAACAGCATCTTGGCGCCGTGACGGATGATGCCGCCGTATTCCTGCTGCACGCCAGGCAGGAAGCCGGGGACGTCCACCAGGGTGACGAGCGGGATATTGAATGCGTTGCAGAAGCGGATGAACCGCGCGCCCTTGCTGCTGGCGTCGATGTCGAGCACGCCGGCCTGCACTGCGGGCTGGTTGGCAATGATTCCGATGCTGCGGCCGCAAATGCGTGCAAAGCCAATCACGATGTTCGCCGCATGGCCAGCCTGGACTTCCAGGAAGTCGCCGTTGTCGACGATCCGCAGGATGACGTCGCGCACGTCATACCCCTTCTTGCCATCCACCGGGACGATGGTGGCCAGTTCCGGGTTTGGTTCGCAGCTATACTCGCCCGGCATCTCGGGCGGATCTTCCAGGTTGTTCGACGGCAGGAAGCTGAGCAGCTTCTGGCACAACAGCAGCGCTTCCTTGTCGTCTTCCGCGATGAAATGGATCACACCCGACTTCGCCATATGCGCGTCCGGTCCACCCAGGTCGTCGGCTGTCACCGTTTCGCCCGTCACCTGCTTGATGACCTGCGGACCGGTGATGAACATCTGCGCCTTGCGGGTCTGGATAATAAAGTCAGTGAGGGCCGGGGAGTAGGCCGCGCCGCCAGCGCAGGGTCCGCAGATGAGCGAGATCTGGGGCACAGCGCCGCTCAGCATCACATTGGTATAGAAGACCTTACCGTAACCGGAGAGCGAATCGATACCTTCCTGAACGCGAGCTCCACCCGAGTCGTTGATGAAGACAAACGGGGAGCCGGTCTTCAGCGACTGCATCATCGCTTCGGACACCTTAGTGGAGTGAAGTTCGCCGGCCGAACCGCCCAGAACCGTGAAGTCCTGGCTGGCCACATGCACCAGCCGGCCGTGGACTGCCGCGGAACCGGTCACCACACCGTCGGCTGCCGTTTCTTTGCCTGCCATTCCGAACAAGGTCGCCCGGTGCTGCGCAAACAGGCCCGTCTCCATGAACGAACCCTTGTCCACCAGCCCGTCCACTCGTTCGCGCGCCGTCATTTTGCCACTGGCGCGGTGCTTGTCCAGCTTGTCCGCGCCGCCGCCGAGCATTACCTGCTCGCGTTTCTTGCGAAGTTCTTCAACCCGAATATCCATCGATTTGATCGACATGAATCCTACCTCAAACTCTTAAATTCCAGATTCCTGCTGAGCCGGAGTACTCCATTCACAGTTCCTCCGGCCCGGGCCGCGTCGAACCTCAACCTCCGCGTTAGGCGGAAGGCGCCACAGTCACCTTGTGCGTCTTGCCGTTCAGCTTGACGTCGTAGGAGATGGTGGACATCACCGGCCCCTTGCCGGTCTCGGCGTTTCCGCCTGGCGCCGGAGCGGCGGCGGGCTTGGCCGAGGGGTCCTTGCCGAGGTTCTTCGGACCCTCCTGTCTGGTGGAAAAGAACTTAGGCGCCACTTGGGGGAACATGGCGTAGGTCAGGACATCTTCATCCGAGCCATTGCAGCCCTTCAGGGCGAGACCTGAGGAGCGGAGCTGGTCCCATTCCGGCTTCAACAGGTCAGCCGGCCGGCAGGTGATGGGATTCTTCTTGGCCTGTTTGTGAGAGAGGTTGATCACTTCGGGGTCACGCTGGCCCAGCGTTGTGCCGTAGTAGCCCAGCATGAGGTCGGCGAACTCGCCCGTCAGGACCTTGTAGCGGCCCATCATCACGTTGAAAACTGCTTGCGTTCCAACGATTTGGCTGGAGGGCGTGACCAGCGGGGGATAGCCGGCGTCTTTGCGGACTCTCGGCACTTCCAGCAGCACTTCCTTCAGCCGGTCCGCGGCGCCCTGCTGTTTCAGCTGGCTCTCCATGTTGGAGATCATGCCACCAGGGATCTGGCTGTCAAAGATCTCGGTTTCAACGCCCGTAATGTTGGACAGGTACTCTTTGTAACGCGGCCGGATGCCGGCGAAGTATTCCTTGACCTTCAACAGGCGACTCTTGTCCAGTTTCGTGACGTACGGCGTGCCTTCCAACATCTCCACGAGACTTTCCGTGGGATTGTGGCCCGGTCCCAGGCTCAAGCTCGAGATGGCGGTGTCGACGCAATCGGCGCCCGCTTCGATCGCCTTCATCAGGCTGACGAGGGTAACGCCCGTGGTTGCATGCACATGCACGTGAACCCGCAACTCTTCGCCGCAAGCTTCCTTGATCGCCTTGACGATGTCGTAAGCCGGTTGCGGCTTCAGCAGCGCGGCCATGTCCTTGATACAAATGGAATCGCAACCCAGGTCGACCAACTGCTCGGCCATCTCAACATACCCTGTGACGGTATGCAGAGGGCTCACGGTGTAGCAAATGGTGCCCTGCGCATGCTTCCCGGCTCTCTTGACGGCCTTGATGGCCTGGCGGACGTTGCGGATGTCATTCAGCGCGTCAAACACGCGGAAGACGTCCATGCCATTTTCGGCGGCCTTGTCAACAAATCGGTCGACCACACCATCTTCATAATGGCGGTAACCCAACAGATTCTGACCGCGCAATAACATCTGCAGGCGGGAATTCGGTAAAAGCTTGCGGAACGTACGGAGACGCTCCCAGGGATCTTCATTGAGAAAACGAATGCAGGAGTCAAACGTGGCCCCGCCCCAACACTCAACGGACCAATAGCCGGCCTTGTCGATGTCTTCGCACGCAGGAACCATGTCCTCCATCGCCATGCGGGTCGCCATCAGGCTCTGATGAGCGTCCCTCAGAATGAGCTCGGTCACTTCGATCGTCTTAGGCATGTATGATTACCTTCTATGACAGTTTTACCGCCAAATGACCCTCGCGCGGCCTCTGTCCCCTTCAGAATATCAGACCTTGATGTCCTGTGGGAATTCTCAACACTTGCGAGACTCGGGTAACCACTCCGGCCGGAGCCACGCCCCTGACAGAAGGAACACCACCGATGAGGTAGAGGCTCGCCCTTGCGAGCGAGCCATTGGTCTAGGAAAACGCCTGGCGTAACACTTCGTAGCTTTTCGCTACCGCTGTCTTCGGGGTCTCCTTGCCTTCCATTTCCAGGCTCACCCAACCGTTGTAGTTGGCCTTGCGCAGGATCCCGGCAATGCGCTTATAGTCGAGGTCAAGCGTATACCACTCGCCACCGCCATAGTAAGTCTTGGCTTGGACGATGGTTGCTTTCGGCGCCAGGCGCTCAATGCCGGCATACGGGTCGCCGGGATAGTTCCCCGTATCCATGTTGATGCCCAGCCAGGGTGAGTTCACCTTCGCGTGGATGTTCAGCAGGTTGTCGATGCTCGTTGTCAGCCCCCAGTGGTTCTCCAACGCGAGCATGACGCCCAGTTTCTCGCATGTGGGCAGGCACTTCTCAATCGAGGAGACACACCACCCAATGGCATCTTCGAGCTTGTACCCGGGCAGCGGCGGTTCGTCGCCCTTCACCTTCATCAGGTCGTTGAAATCCGGAATGGTCTTCCACCGCCCCGAGTTCAGGCGCACGCAGGGAATCCCCATGCGGGCGGCGAGTTCCAGGCAGCGCACGGTGTGGTCGATCATCTTCGCGCGTTCGTCAGCAGCAGGGGAAACGAAGTCCTGGTGGATGGACAGCATGGGCATGCTCAAGCCCAGGGTGAAGGCGCGCTTCTTGAGCGAGTTCACATAGGCGGGCGACTCATCGGTCATCTGGCGGTGAAGGATCTCGACGCCGTCGAAACCCTGGCGGGCAGCATCCTCGATCACATCTTCGATCGGATACTTCGTCGGCTTGAAGTGCCAGTAGGAGTAAGTGGAAACAGCGAGCTGGATTCGGCGCTGCGCTTTGGACTGGGCGGCAACTTGAACGGGAGCAGCCGCCAAGGCAGCCGCGCCGGCGCTAAACAGGCTTCGGCGAGACAGTGACATCTGGCAAGACTACCACTAGCCGAGCTTCAGAATCACCCCCTCGCTGGTGGCCGCCCAAATATGGCTGTCATCGACATAAGCCAGCACCGCCCGGACGCCGGAAGCATGATAGTCCACACGCATCTCCCGCCATTCAGACCCTGTGTCCTGGAAGATGCGCAACTTGCCCGGAATAGGACTGGTGCGCATGCGGCCGCGCGTCTCGATAGCGGCCACCAGGCCTCCGCCGAGGGCCAGCGGCACAGCATCGTAGACAAAAACATCCTTGCGGCGGAAGTACGGCCGGTTCGAGCCTCCGCGCAGGTTCACAACATAAACCTCGGAGGAGAAATCCATGCTCTCGCCATATTGAAAGAGCGTCAGAGCCATGCTGCCGCCGCGCATCCTGACTACGTGGCCAAACGAGGAAACCATCGAAGGTTTCCAAGTGGTGCCCCCATCCCTGGTTTCCAAGACGATCGTTGAGCCCGGCACCGCCCGCCGCCGCATCGCCCGCTCGGGGATCATCCAATCCGGCAGCCGTGACCCTTCTGGCGGAGGAGCGGCGGAAGTCCCCACGAGAATGCCGTTTTTCGCCCCGATCCAGTTCATCCAGGCCCATTCCGTGTTCTCCGGCTTAAGCTTCAGGGCGCTCGCTTCCGGCACCTCGGCCCAGTTCATGCCGCCATCGATGGTGCGGTACACATTCAACCCGGCACCGAAGGCCCAGCCGTTTTTGTCGTCTATGAAGTGGACGCGCGCAATCTCGGCTTCCTTCTTGGTCTTGGGCAGCTTGCGCTTCTCCCAGCTGACTCCGCTCTCGTTGGAATACCATAGCGAGCCCTGGCAGACGCAAAAGTACCTTGACTCGTCCAGGAGGAACAGCGAGTAGGGCAAATCCTTCATCTTGACTTGCGTCCAATGCAGGCCGCCATCGCGAGTAACCAGGGCGAAGTTCTCGCCCCTGCCCTTGCGCACCATTCCACCCACTGCAATGCCCCGTTCCGCCGAAGCGAATCGCAGGTCGTTCAATACGACGTCGGTATCGTCCTGGTCAAACTGGTACTGCATGCGCCAGCGCATCCCGCCATACGGCTTCGTGGATGCATCCGCCCGCGCCACATGCCCCATGGGGATCTCCGCGGCTCGCGCCGAGTACATCCCCTCCGCAATATCGTCGCGGCCCTTCTTCGGCTCCGCCTTCGCCGGTGGCTTGGAGTCCTGGCCAGCCGCAATCCCCAACCCACAGGCCCCAGCCAGGAAAGCTCGCCGGCTTGCCTGGTAGAGGTCTTCAGCTTTTCTCTTCATCTTCCCCTCGCCGTGCGATGTGACCATGGGAACGGACGAGCTCCACATGATTCGCCTCTTCAATGGTACTTGGCGACATCCGCGCCAACACCAGCAGACAGCCTACCTGTTCTCCAATGGTCGTCAGCAACTCCATCTCCGCGCCGGTGTGACGGTGCGGCGTGCGGTGCTGCACATTCAGTACACCCACCACCCGATTGCGCGCAATCACGGGCGAAGAGAGGAAGGCCTCGTAGGTATCTTCGGGCAATTCCGAGAACGCCTTAAATCGCGAATCCTTATAGGCTTCCATGCCGAGAGCCAGCAGTTTCCTCTCGCGCGCCACCCACCCCGTCAACCCTTCGCTCAGCTTCAGCCGGACAGTTCCAATTTGCGACGGGTGTGGGCTGGAGGTGGCGCATAACACCAGTTCTTCGCGGTCCAGAAGGTAGAGCAGGCACGAATCACAGTCAGTGAAGTCGTGGACCAGCTTGACGATGGCTTGCAGAGTATCGGCCAGGCTCAGTTCGCGCACCATCAGACGGCTTACCCGCTGGTAGACGCCCAACTGCTGCTCAAGCCGTTCGAGTCTCGCTTCCAGATCCTTCGCTTTTGACACGCTGCCATTATGCCAATTCACGGTCCCGGATGCTTCCACCCCCTCGATGGGCATTGCGTTCGCCGCCTTTGGACCTCTACCATAGGAACAATCCGGCAGGCCTTAGCAATTTATGCCGCTATTTGCGGCTGCAGCCTTGGGGGTCCAAGGACACAGGAGACTGTTAGACATGTGGAACCGCAATAAAAAGGAAGACGACATCCAGTACCGGCCTTCGTCACCGGCGCCAGCTGCATCGGAGCAAAGCAGGGAGGCTATTCCAGTGAGTGCTTATCCCACGAGGCAGACCGAGTACGGTTCCGCCCGGGTGACCGCCTCCATCGGCAAGAGCCTCGTCATCAACGGACATATCCAGGGCAAGGAAGATCTGGTGATCGATGGACGCCTCGAAGGCAACGTCGACCTGCCGGAAAACCGCCTCACCGTGGGCGCCACCGGCCATGTCCAGGGCGGAATCCGCGCTCGCGAGATCGTCGTAGTCGGCACCGTTCAGGGCAATATGGAAGCCAGCGAACGGGTCGAGATCAAGAAGGGTGCGCGCGTCATCGGCGACCTGAAAGCGCAGCGGCCCGTCATCGAGGACGAAGCGTACTTCAAGGGCAACGTCGAAACCATCCGCATCGACACGCCCAAACCCGCCCCCAAGCCGCAACAACCCGCGCCGCCCATCGTGGACGCGCAGGCCGCCCCTGAAACAAAACCGGAGATCAAGCGCGGATGAACTGGCGCCCTCAGCCGCCATCCTCCAGCACTACCTCCTCTTCGAATGTTCCGGCAGGAGCAAGGCGATCCTACGCCTTGGAGAGCCTGACGAATCTCCTGCGCACGCAGGAAGGGCTCCAGATCCTCGACCTCGGCGGACTCAACCAGGCCAATCTCGACTTCGTGACTGGCCTGGGCCACCGCTTGTACGCCGAAGACATCGTCAAAGCCTGCGACGCCTTCTTCTCCAAGCAGGAGTTCGCCACTAAACACTTCGATTCCCATCGCATCGCCCAGTTCATCGACGAGACCTTCGATTTCCCCGACCAGTCCTCCGACGGCGCGCTCGTCTGGGACGTCCTCCAATTCCTGCCCAATCCCATTGCCCAGGCGGTGCTCGACCGCCTCTATCGCATCCTCGCTCCGGATTCCTTCCTGCTGGCGTTCTTTCACCCCGAATCGGGTGGACCCGCAGCCAAACCGCACTCCTGCCGCATCATTGATGCCCGCCACCTGATGTTCATGCCCAGGGAATCCGCCCGCACCATTGAGCTCTACACCACCCGTTCCATCGAGCGCTTCTTCCATCAGTTCGCCTCGGTGAAATTCTTCCTCACCCGCGAGAACCTGCAGGAAGTGATCGTCAAGCGGTAGGATTCATCGCGCTACAATTCGACGATGAACCGCAGGCAGTTCGTCGGCGCCTCCGCCATGATGCAGGCCTTGCCCGCCCAGCCCCGGCCAATCCCGATCATCGACACCCACGTACATCTTTTCGATCCGCGACGTCCCGGCGGCATCCCCTGGCCCCCCAAAGACGATACGGCCCTCTACAAGCCCGCCTTGCCAGACCGCTACCGCGCCATCTCAGCGCCTTTCGGCATCCGCGGCGCCATCGAAGTGGAAGCCAGCCCACGACGCGAGGACAACGACTGGGTCCTCCAAACCATTCAGGACGAACCTCTCTTTCTGGGCACCATCGGGAGCCTGGAACCGGCGGAGCCCGGCTTCACGCACAACCTCCAGACTTACCTCAGGAACCCGCTCTTCCTCGGCATCCGCTACGGCAACCTCTGGTCGCGCGATCTCGGAGCCTCCCTCGCCAAACCGGACTTCGTGGTGGGCATGAAAAGTATTGCCGACGCCGGTCTGATCCTGGACACCGCCAATCCGACCCCTGCCCTACTCGCCGATGTCGTCAAACTCACCGATGCCGTGCCAACCCTCCGCGTTATACTCGATCACCTGCCGCAACTCGTCGCCCCCACTCAACCAGCAGCCCGCCGCGCCTACGAAGCAACGGTGCGACAACTCACCCAGCGGCCCCAGGTGTTCATAAAAGTTTCCAGCGTCCTGCGGCGCGTCGACGGCAAGGTCCCCACGGATCCGGCCTTCTACAAGCCGCGTCTCGACGAGCTCTGGGAGCAGTTTGGGGCAGACCGACTGGTCTACGGCAGCGATTGGCCCAACAGCGACCACTGGGCCGAGTACCCGCAGGTGTTCCGGATCGTGGACGACTACTTCCGCAAGAGAGGCCCGGAAGCGGCAGAGAAGTACTTCTGGAAGAACTCAAAAACTGCCTATCGCTGGAAGAAACGGAGTAACGAACAGCCCGGCGCTTGATCCCTTTCGCCCGCAACTTGCGCGTCCTGAGTGTGCGCAAACTTCTCCTGCGGGCTCAGACAGGGCTTGCCCTCATTATTCTTGCCCAAGTGGCGCCTCTACTGCTCCAGGCGCAATCCTCAAAATGGTGGCGGAAAGTCGAAGGTTTCGAAGGCACCTTCACCACTCATCGCAAAGTCACCGGCTCCGGCGGCAGCAACCAGCTGACGAGCAGCCACTCGATCTTCACGGAAGCATCGGGTAGGATCCTGCTGAACCGCTGGGACAGCAACCGCCAAGCCTGGACGGGCACGGTCACCGGGACCTTCCGTGTCGACAACACCCTGATGCGCGATGACAAAGCGTGCCGAAACGACGTCACCATTGTCGCGAACGGCCCGCTCATTCGCCCGCCGGACTCCTCTCCCTTGGAAGCGCTGCTCTTCTTCGAGGATGACGGCACCTACTACTTCCAGATCAACTACGCTTCCTCGCCGGCGACCGAGACTACTGTCGGCGTCTGCGTCTTCGGCAGCGGCACGGAAGTGCGCACGGTCACCGAGACCTGGTATCCGGAGTTCTATCACTATGGCACGCACCAACCCATCCCCAGCCAACCGGGCCGCCTCAACTTCAGCGGCCGCGTCGATGACCTCGGCGACGTCGGCTGGGGCATCCTCTTCGATGGCCCGAATCTCGCCGACAGTTTCCCCTTCGACGTCACCTGGAACATTCAGCCCATCGGTATGCCCGAAGAGGTGGAAGTCCTCATCAGCGACAACTTTGAGCAGTTCCGGCCCACTGCTGCCACAGGAGGTGGACTCGGTGGACAGGTGACCCTGAACGCCCGCCTCCACGCCAAGACGGGTGAGTTGAAGGAGAAGGCGACCCAGTTCCGCTGGCAGTTCGCACACGTATCCCGCGAGCCCGGCTACGCCTTGAATGCGCCCCTGCTGCAGCCCGGCACCGATCCGGATCTGCGTTTCGAACCCGACGGAAACGTCGTGGTGAACTCCGGCGACGGTCTCTCCGCGGAGACCCCTCCCGGCGAATACACCGAGAGCTCGGCCGTCGCGGGCTCCTACGACTGGGGCGGCTTCGGCCGCTTCACCGTCACCGCCGTGATGGAAGATGGCCGCGAAATCCGCGGCTACCTCGAGACCGATCCCGCCCAGACGGAAGTACGGCTGCCCAAGCGCGCGGACGGTGATCTGATCGCCAAGGTCTGGCGCGACCAGTCGGGCGTGGGGTCCCTGTCTGATTCGTCCGACCAGGAGGATGTTCCGGCCGGAGATGGCAACAATGGCGACGGCCTGACGCTCTACGAGGAATACCGCGGCTTCATCGAGAACGGCCGGCACATTGAGGGTGACCCGAAGCGAAAGGACTACTTCGCGCTGAATCGCGCCGGCGGCGTAGTGGCTGCCGGACTCAGGACGTTCGAAACGCTGACCGGTTTGAAGGTTCATGGCCGCCTCCAGCCTTCAGAACTTCCAGCCAATCGCGTCATCAACTCAAATCATGCCGCTACGCCCCACCAGGTCGATCAACATGCCGTGATCCTCGAAGCCGACAGCTCAGTCCAGGGCTACGCGCAGGCGTTCGGCGGGCCAGGCACCCCGGGACTCATCACCAAGGTCGTACTACCTATGCTCACCGGGGCGGAGGCCGCGGACGAAATCCAGTACCTGGGCGACTCAATGGTCCACGAACTCCTGCACACCGTAAACGTATATCATCACGGCGAAGCGCTGGAGCAGAGCGTCACCTGGTCGGGCAACGCCACAAATGGCTACTTCGAAACAGCCAACGGCACAAAGAAGCCCATCCGGATCCAGTATGAGAATGGAGCTCCCTACACCAGGGATCTGGGCGCCGGTCGCCCCATCCTTCTCGGCCCCTATGGCAGTCCATACTCCGGCGTCGATACCTGCATCATGCGTTACGACGCGGCCAAGGGCTATCCTTCCCAAACCGATCCCGACCTGCGCTACCGCAGCGACGAGATCCCCGGACACCAGCTATGCAACACTACCGCCGGCACCGGCGTGAACGATCCCGGCCACCAACCGCAGTCCCGCTTTGGTCCCGCAGCCCCCAACCGCGGCAATTGCGCCGGCCAGATCCTGGTCAATGACGCTGTGCAGGCACCCGTACGATGAAACCCACACTCCTCCTACTCATGACATTGGCCGCGTTGTCGGCGCAGACCCAGGATCCGCCCTCTCTGGAGATCACGATCGCCCTCAACGGACGTGATGGCGCGGCGCTCGAGCCCGGCGAGGCCCTCATCGTCGCTGCCGGCTTTCTCTCCACCGCACAAACTCAGGAACGGGCGGCTGCGGCGACGCTGTCCCTCTGGAAGCCGGATGGAACGCAGCTTGAGAACGCATTACACGAGCGAGAGGCCACCGCCCAACTGGCAGAGGGACAGGAGCTGGTCCTCCGCGTTTGGACGCTCGCTCCTGAAGTGACCGCCGGCCTCGCTCCCGGTGAATACCTGATTTGGCTCGAGACACCAGGCCAGCCGCCGGCCCAGGCTCGATTCAGGGTGGAAGCCTCTATCCCCGCCGGCGACATCGACCATGCGGCCATGCGGCGCCTGATCCTCTCTCGCTGGTTTGAACTGGAGGGACAATTCGAGCACGCCATCGCCCAAGCCGAGGAGCTCATCGCCCTCCAGCCCGCGAATCTGGCGGCGCGCCTTCGAAAGTCCGACGCCCTCAGTACCGCCGGACGCCTGGAAGAGGCGCTGGCAACTCTGGATGACGCCGAGCGCCAGTATGTCGCTCTGCATCCCGAGGGCGCCCATCCGCCAGTGTTGATCTATCAACGCCAGGACAAACTCCTGAATTCGCTGGGCCGTGGGGATGCTACCCTGGACAGAGTTTCCACCCGGAAGCGCTGAAAGGGGCTTATGAGTATTGTCGACCAGGCCCTGCAGACCCAACTGCGGAATATCCAGGCAAAGACCCAGAAAACGTTCGAGCAGCTCAGCTCAATCGTCCTCAACAGCGGGCTCAGCAAGCACGGCGAGATCGTCGCCATGCTCAAGCAGGATCTCGGCCTCGGCCACGGAGACGCAAATACGCTCACTCACATGGTCCTGCGGGCCGCCAGTGCGCCGGCGGAACCGAAGGCGGCCTCTGGCGCGAGCGATGCCGTCCTGGATGAAATCTACACCGGACCGAAGGCTGCCCTGCGGCCCATTCACGACAAGCTGATGGCCGCCATCAACGGCTTCGGAGAATTCGAGATCGCCCCCAAGAAGGGCTACGTCAGCCTGCGGCGCAAAAAACAATTCGCCATGATCGGGCCGGCCACCAACACCAGGGTCGAAGTTGGGCTCAATATGAAGGACTTTCCGGGCACCCCACGCCTGGAGTTGCAGCCGCCCAAAGGGATGTGCAGCCACAAAGTGAAAGTGACCGGCGCCGACCATGTGGACGAGGAACTCATAGCCTGGCTCCAAAACGCCTACGACGGAGCTGCCTGACCCGTCCCGGTTGTATTCGCTCCGGAGCAGCTTCCCAGGATACACTTAGGTCTTCCACCGTCCTCTCCATGGGGCAGCTCCGAAGATGGCTCATTCCAGCGCACAGGCCGACAAGCAGTCCATGCAGATCCCAGTGGTCCTGGCCACTGTGCTGCTGGTCATGGTCTTGTTGTACCTGGGGCGCGTCTTCTTCATTACGCTGATCTCGGCTATTCTGCTCGCCTTCCTGCTGGAGCCCATCGTCAATTTCGGCATCCGCTTCCGCATCCCCCGCGGAGCCTCCAGTTTCCTCGCCTGCACGTTCATGCTGGGCATCCTCTACCTCATGGGCCTCGGCCTGTGGACCCAGGTGGTGGGCCTCTGGGAAGATCTGCCAACCTACAGCAAACGCGTCACGGAACTGGTCGACGCCGCTGCCCAACAGTTGGAAGGTCTCGAGAAAACGGCCCAGGAACTGCTCGTGCCCAAACGGTTGCGCGAAGCTCAACCCCAGCCGCAGCCTGAGCCGCCCAAATCGGCCAGCAAAAAGCGCCGGATCCAGCCGGCCACTCCAGACCAGCCACCGCCCATCCAGGAAGTCCGCATCCGGCAGGACGACAGCCAACTGGTCGCCGTCATTTACTCGCACCTCAGCGACTTCTACGACGCGGCCCTGATGGCCTCATTCGTGCCCTTCCTCGTCTATTTCCTATTGAGCTGGCGCGATCACTTCCGCCGCAGCGTCCTGCAGATCATCGCCACCGACAGCAAGCGGGAAAACATCCAGCGCGCCTGGGACGGCATCGCCAACGTTGCCCGGGCTTACCTGGTCGGCAATTTCCTCCTGGGCCTCGTCCTGGCCGCCGCCAGCGCCGTCTTCTTCTGGTTTGTGAAGCTACCCTACTGGCAGGTGGTCGGCCCCTTGAGCGGCTTCCTGAGCCTGATCCCTTACCTGGGCATGCCGCTGGCCGTCATCCCGCCATTCGTAGCCGCGCTGCCCGTCTATTCGGGCCTCAGCGCTTACCTCATCATCGGGGCCACCACAGCCTTGTTCCACCTGATCGCGCTGAACCTGCTGTACCCGAAACTCGTGGGCGCCCGGGTCCACCTGAATCCCCTGGTGGTGACCGTCGCGCTAATGCTGTGGTACCTGCTGTGGGGCGGCGCCGGCCTGATCCTGGCCATCCCCATTACGGCTGGCCTGAAAGCCGCTTTCGAGAACATCCCTTCGCTGCGCGGAATCGGGCGGATCCTCGGCGATTGAAACCAGAATCCGGCACTGCGCCTATTTCACCACCCTCAGTTGCAGCGACTGGCTCGTAGCGCCCGATAGCTTCAATGTAGGATGAACCGCGCACGGCGCCAGCAACTTCCACTGCGGCGCATCTTTGACATGGATCGTCCAGCACCAGTCCCCTTCCCCCGGCGCTGCCTTCAGGATGTTCGCCTCCTCCACACGGCCGCTGTAAATGTCGGGTACCGTAGCCAGCCGTAAATAATCGTCGCGCGTCAGAGTCTCCGCGCCATACCGGATCTCGACAATCGATTCGGCTGGCGCACCATCCCAAAGATCGCCAGCCAGCGTCCCGGCGCTTTTGCTTTGGCCATAGATGGCCGTCGTACACCAGGAAGGCCCGCCCGGCCGTCCCAGCAGCACTTCACCAATCCGCAGCGTATTGCTGTCCTCTGCTTCCACCCGCTTCACGGCGGAACTGCCGATGGCGGATGCGGTCTGGGCTGAGGAAGCCTTCGCCATCGCCAGCAAATGCCGCAGCCGCATATACCGGCACAGCACCTCTGTCGTCTCAATCCGGCGGCCGCGCAATAGATAACGGCTGCCGGAGGACTGAACCAGGTCCGTCAACGCCTCGAATGGCTGTTCCGGCGTGGGGCCAGCCGCGGCCAGGCGCTGCAACAGGTCATTCCATAAGTCCCGCTCCAAATCCTCCCGCAGGCACTCCCGATCGAGGTTGACCCGCAGCAACTGGCCATGAGCCGTGGTCCCCAGCGATTCGTACCACGCATGGAGCTTCTCCCAGGTGTCCGCGCCCAGCTTCGAGGTGAAGTAATCCCTGGTCGCACCGTAGGCCGGCTTCTGCTCATCGGCCGTGGCCGGAGACGCGGCTGCCGGCGCGCGCATCGCCGAGAACACATCCCAGGGCATGCCGGAGGCGCGCGGAGGTGGCACAGCGGCCGCTGCCGGTCGCATCGGCATCGGCGCCCGAGGCGCCCGCACAGGGGCAGCCATTTTC
This sequence comes from Paludibaculum fermentans, assembly GCF_051172195.1. Lineage (GTDB taxonomy): Bacteria > Acidobacteriota > Terriglobia > Bryobacterales > Bryobacteraceae > Paludibaculum > Paludibaculum fermentans_A. The sequence continues at coordinate 6,287,713 of NZ_JBPJAQ010000001.1, read as the reverse complement.
TGCCACGGCGTCAGGTTCAGCCGGAAGAGCGGATTCAGGGCCTGGTACAACGGGATAGTCGCCGGATCGTCCGAGACCATCACCGGCATCGTGCCCAACTGCTTCACCTTCTCCTTCGGAGCCTTGGCCGAGAGCGCTTGGACGAATTCCAACACTTCCGGGTGATTCGGAGCCGACTTCTTATACGGAATCACCTGGATCCCGTAGTTCCGCAGAAAGACGCCCGCCCGCAGGTTCGTCATCCGCTCCTCGTCCACCAGCGCATAATGCTGCCCCGGGACGCCGTCAAACACCGACACCAGCTCATCCAGGATGTTCAGCACATCCGGATCGCTCAGGCTGTACCCCAGAAAGACGATCGAGAACCGGCTCAGCACGTCTTCCATGAACCGCGTGTAGGCCTTGTTGTCGTGGATCACCTTGCGGAAATCCTGCAGCCCCAGCACCAACGTGTCCGGGCCGTGAATGTCTCCGTGAACTTTCACCAGAAACGGCCGCCGGTTGCGGAACGGATCCCTCAGTTCGCTCTGGTCTTCGTGAGTGAAGACTTCCAGCCGCTTGTGGTGCACCTCACTCCAGGCTTCTTCCAACAAGGTGTCGTAGTTCGTGGTGATATACGCCGCAAAAGGGACGCGGACCAGCTCGCGGTGAACGTCCGTCGGCTTCGGCTCCCCGCCGAACTTCGACTTCATGAAGCGGATGAAGTTGCCACGCCCCAGCTTGTTCACCAGGGCATCGGCCAGCATCAGGAAATCCGATTGCCCGGCCCATTCGATCAATTGCGTTCGTTCCAGGTCGGTCACCTGGCCGCTGGCGTGCGCCTGCCCCGCCAGTTCCTTCAACAAACCGGGCCAGTCCGGTAGCCCGGCAGCCAGCGACAGGCCGGACCCCAGAAACGCCACGGCGCGGTCGTCCGCAATCGCCTTCATGAGGTCCGCAGGCGGTGTCATATCCCGTAGATTGTACTTCGATATCAGCGGAAACAACCCGCAAATCGCCCGCCCGGCGCTTATTTCGCCAGCATGGCGAACCCAAACAACGTGTCACCCGCCGCCACTACCAAATACTGCGTGCCATCCAGTTCATACGTCATCGGGGAGTTGCTCATGCCCGTTCCCAAATTCGTATGCCACAACGGCTGGCCCTTCACCGCGTCCAACGCCACAAAATTGCTGGAGGAATCGGCCGCGAACACCAGGTTGCCCGCCGTGGAAAGGACACCCGAGCGCGGTCCGCCCGTCCCTTCCCAGGTGTGGCTCCACTTGATCTCGCCGGTCTTGTAGTCGATCGCCCGCAGAGCCGACTGCGACCAGCCGCCGTGATCGTTCCCGCCCCAGCCTTCGGGCTTGATGTCGTTGTCATAGATGTAATAGACGCTGTAGGCGTCCGTCGCATTGACATAGAACAACCCAGTCAGCGGACTGAAGCTCGGCGGCGGCCAGTTCGCCGCTCCAGCCTGGTTCGGCGACACCAATACTCCGTCGATCTGCGGCATCTTGGCGGGATTCGGAATCGGCTGCCCCTTCGCATCAAACCCCTTCGCCCAATTCGCCTTCGCAAACGTCTTCGAAACGATGTTCTTGCCGTTGGTGCGATCGAGTACGAAGAAATAGCCATTCCGGCTCGCCTGCGCCAACAGCTTTCGCGGCTTGCCGTCGATCTCGCCATCGATCAGCACCGGAGCCTCCACACCGTCCCAATCGTGCGTGTCGTGCGGGGAAACCTGGAAATACCAGGCCAGCTTGCCCGTGTCCGGATTCAGCGCGATGATGCTCTCCGTATACAGGTTGTCGCCTTCACGCCCCTTGCCCGCAATCACCGGCTGCGGATTCCCGGTTCCAAAGTACAGCAGGTTCAGCTCGGGATCATAGGCGTACGCGCCCCAGGTCATCCCGCCCCCGTGCAGCATCGCCTCCGTGCTCGGCCACGTCTTCGCCTCCGGTTCGCCTGGCTGCGGATGCGCGTACCAGCGCCATTGCAGCGCACCGGTCTCCGGATCGTGCGACTCGATGTACCCCGGCGCATCCAGGTCGTCGCCGCTCACGCCCGCGATGATGTGATTGTTGATCACCAGCGGAGCCGCTGAACCGAAATACATCTGATCCAGGTCGCAGATCTGGCTCCTCCAGCGTTCCTTGCCGTCTTTCGTATTCAACGCCACCAGGTGGCAGTCTGGAGTCTCGAAGTACAGCGAATTGCCTGAGATTGCCACGCCGCGACTCCCGATGTGGATGCCGCCCGTCGAAGTCCAGGAAAACTGCCACACTTCGTGGCCGGTCCGGGCATCAATCGCCCAGACCTTATCGGGTACCGAGAAATACAGGATCCCGTCCACAAGTACCGGCGTCGCTTTGATCGAGGAAGCAAAACCCGAACCCGAAGCCGTCCGGTACACCCACGCCAGGCTCAGGGAGTTCACATTCGAGTCGTTGATCTGCGTCAGCGGGCTAAATCGCCGGCCCGAGTAGTCCCCAATCGTCATCGGCCAGGCGTCCTTAGGCGGGCCCGACACTTTCGCCGGCTTCATCGCCTGTGGGAATAGCCCCGAACTCAACACAACCAGGCACAGAGAAGGCTTCGTCAATATCATTTCAGGGACTCCAGGTAGGCAACGATATCGTGGATGTTCTTGTCCGTGTACTGGTCCAGCATCGTGACATGCATAGCGTAGGGGTCGTTCTTCACAACCTTCACCTGCGGGGTAATCTTGAACGACTTGTACTGTCCCTGCGCGTCGCGCAGCGAAACATTGAAGTCATCCAGCCTGACCAGTTCGCCCTCCGAAAACGTCCCATCCGCCAGCGTCACCGCTACGGTCACCGGTTTCACGGGCGCCGTTCGGGCACCCGCCCGGCCGAAGCCGACGCTGCGGGGAAACAGGAACTTCGTCTGTAGTGTGGGTGGATCATACTTCCTGCCGACACCCGCCAAATCGCCTGTGGGCGAGTGGCAACCACTGCACTTCCCTTCGCCGTTGAAGTAGGCCGCTCCGGCCTTCGCGTCCCCGGTGAGGATGTTCTGCACCTTCAACATCGGACCGCTGCGCAGCGTGTAGTACACCGTCTGGTGCAGGAAATGCGCCAGGTCGCCCACCTGCTCCGTGGTCAGGCTCGATCCCTTCCGTCCACTGCGCAAGGGATGGTTCTTCGCCAGAAATGGTCCAATTTCGTTGCCATAGCGGTCGTGCAGCACCAGCACGGATCGCACCAGGTCCGGTCCGCGTTGCTCCGCCGGCAGCGTGTCATTGCCGCCGCGCCCGTTCAGCCCGTGGCAGGTAATGCACTCGGCCGTGTAGACCGTCTTGCCGCGCTCAGCCCCAGCATCGTCAACAACATGCGAATTCGCGGCGCCAGCTCCGAGAGGTCCCGGCCCCCGGCCGGCCACCGGTGCGACTGCACCGCTGCGGCTCCCGCGGGCGCTCGCCGACTCTGGCGTCGAGTTCGGACCCAGCCGGGCCGTCAGGTATTCCGCAATCTGGACCAGTTCCGCGTCGGTCGCCTTCGCCCCTCGCGCCACCATGGCATTCACTACGGCCGTCCATTGTTCGCGCGACCGCCCTTTACCCATAATCGTGTCCGGACCGTGGCACGTGGCTCCGCAGACGCGTTGAGTTACTTCCCTGCCCGCGCCTTCCGGCAGCGATCGTGCGGACCGGTTGGGCGGCGCTTGCGCAACCAGATGAGCCCAGGAGATAGCCGTGAGCGCCAGCACGGCCCCAGTTTTGGGGTATTTCATTGCAGACGATTCTATCAAGTCAATGGGCGTACGGGCGCCCTGTCTTTCCCCCAGTCCGCAAAAGGGTGGAACCGCTTACATACTTGTAAATATGGGACGAAAAGGCCCGTTTACTGCATCGCGCTGGCAACGCGCCGCAGCGCAGGCGGCTACAGGACGTTCACGGCCCGCCCGGCCAGAATCACGATGGTGCTCATCGAAATCAGGGCCTGCACCATCATCATGCCCTTCGCCCAACGGGAGAGCACCGGCACGTCGGTGGGCGACAGCGCTGTGCTCGTGTTGAAAGCCAGAAACAGGTAGTCGACGAACCCGGGCCGCCAGTACTTCAGGCCGGCCGCCGCGCGCGCCTGGGACGACATGGTCATCTGCGGGAACAGGAACGATCCCGCGTCGTGGGTTTGTTTCCGATAGCGTTCATGCGGACCGCCGGCGTCCAATCGCCAATACCAGGACGCAAACACCAGAATGTTGCTGATCCAGAGTCCCGTCGCCGCGCTCAGCAGATCCTGCGCCGTATCGCGATGCGACGGCAGCCCCGCCACCAGCAACCCCAACGAGGAAATCATCGCCAGGGTCACGATACCGGATAACAGAAAGCCGCCTATCCGGCTGGCATCGTGCCGTCCCGTGTGATGCAGGGTGGTCGTGGCCGCGGCCAGGACACACACGATCGTGAGCACCAGCCAGGCGGGACCAAAAACCAGGTGCGAAGGCAGCGCCAATTGGAGTCCGCCCACGGCGATCAGCCCCATCGCCGAAGGCCAGCGCGGTTCTGGAGGAAAGGACGGCGGCGCGGTCTGCTGGGCTTCTGGCATCAGCTTTACTCGTAGCACACTTGCCGGCGGAATTGCCCTTCCATGAAATTCACTACACCTCACAGCGAAATATTCGAGAAGTTACAGCAGAAACAATTCTCTTTTTCCCCTGTCGTAGAATCGCCCGTTTGCGCGTCTTTGAATGTAGAGACGGTGAGGCTCACTCGGCTCATCGTGATTTGGGGGCCGCGCATTCCGCAGCCCGGCCCCTCTCTTTTCCAATCCCTGCACTTCCTGTGCGGGGCAGTGTGTCAATTCAATGAAATCCCTGCTACCCGTAGTGTCCTTATTCCGCCCTTGGCCCGTCGTGCTCGTTGTGCTCGCCTATTGCGTCCTGCTGGCGGCGCTCATGGCGCAGACCCCGTTGTGGCTGGACGAGGTCCTGCAACTACTTGGTACCAGTTCAGCCGATCCGGCCCGTGCCGTCTCATGGTCCGCCCAAAATGCCGGAGGAGTCCCGCTGGGTTATCTCGTTCAGTGGGCCTTCATCCACGCCTTAGGCCAATCTCCCCTCATCGCGCGACTTCCCTCCGCCCTGGCCGGCTTGCTCTCGGTGTTTGTGTTGCTGCGGATTTGCCGCGCAATCGCCCTGCCCCGCCCGTCCATCGCCCTGATTCTGTTCATGATCCTGCCGTTGCAGTTACGCTATGCCGTGGAAGCCCGGCCCTACTCGCTCGCCTTATTATTCACGCTCCTGGCCACGGAAGCGGTGCTGCGACTGCGCCGCGATCCCCGCATTCTGTACTTCGTTATATATCTAAGCGCCGCGACCGCCGCGCTCTACACACAACCCTACTCGGGGTTCCTGCTGGCCGCGCACGTCTGCTGGCTGATGCGAGAGAATCGCGCGCTGGCCCTGAAGTTGTCAGCCACGCTGGCGGTCTCGCTGGCGGCGTTTGCTCCCTGGTATCTCTATGCCCATAACTTTTGGGCTGAGGCAGTTGAGAGCTCTGGTGTCCAATTTCGATGCGAACCCGCAACGCTCCTGATGGCTGTCCGGGAGATCTCGGGCGGAGGTTACGCCGTCTCCATCCCCCTCATCATCCTGGCGGTTTGCGGCGTAGTCCGCGGAAACCTGGAGGCGGAACACAAGCGGCTGCTGGCCGCCGCAGTGCTGGTCCCCCCTGTCTGCGTTCTGGCCGCGGACGCCTGGTTCGGCTACTTCTTCGCAATCCGGCAACTGATCTTCATTCTGCCGGCCCTCGTGATCCTGGCAGCTGAAGGCAGTCGTCTTCTGATCGTTCAGCACCGCCAGTTGGGCACAATTGCTCTCACCCTGCTTCTATTGGCCGCCACGGCAGGCAACTTTCGCCACATCAGAACAAAAGGAGAAAATTGGGCACTGGCCGCGTCAGTGCTCAAACTTGCCACTGATAGCAGGGCCTGCGCCCTCGTGGCCCCACGAGCGCATCTGGCTCTCTACTCCCATTTCCAGCCCGGCCTTGCCAGCCGAACCTGCCTCGCCGACCTCACCCGACAGCCGGTTGTGATCGCCGCGACCTCTCCCTACACGACCCCCTCCGAGGCGCGCCGGCTTTGGCAACAGCTCTCCGACGCAGGCTTCGAGAGCAGTTATCACACCCGGGCCGGAGGTACTAACATCTACGTTTTGCGCCGCCAAACGCCTGGAACGCTGACCCGTTGGCCGAACGATCTGGGCCCGCTTGCCGCCAATCCGGGCCCGCTCACCGTTCCTTTGCGGACTTTTGCCGCCCGTAGCCCAATACTGACGTCTGAAGCCAATCATGTCTCGCAGATCATCGCTGTGCCTCGTCCTCTTCCTCGCCCTCATCACGCTCCCTGTTGCAGCACAGTCGATGGGCAACGCCGGTACGATTCTTGGAACTCTCCAGGATCCTTCCCAGCAGGCGGTACCGGCCGCCAAAGTAGAGATTTCCAACCCGATCACGGGCTATAAGCGCCTGGTCCTCACCGATTCCACCGGCAATTTTCGATTCTCCAACGTGCCTCCGAACTCCTATCACCTCAACGCCGAGGCGCCGGGATTCTCGAAACTTGACCAGGACATCGTGGTGCGCACTTCGGTCCCCATCAATCTGACGCTGACGCTCAAGTTGGAGGGTTCTACCTCGTCGGTGACGGTGGAAGCCGACAGCACCGATGTTCTGGAGACCGTCCCGTTCGCCCACAGCGACGTGGACCACACCAGCCTCATGAAGCTGCCGTCCGGATCGCCCGGCGCCGGGCTCAGTGACGCAATCACCCTCAGTGCCCCGGGTGTTGTGGCCGATTCGAACGGTTTCTTCCATCCGCTGGGCGACCACGCTCAGACGAGTTTTTCCATCGACGGACAACCCATCAGCGACCAGCAGAGCAAACAGTTTTCCACCCAGATTCCAGTGAATGCCATTCAAAGCATGGAGTTGATCACCGGAGCCCCCCCGGCCGAGTTCGGCGATAAAACCAGCCTGGTGGTGAACGCCGTCACCCGCTCCGGTCTCGATCAGAACGGCCACGGCAGCCTCCACCTGCAATACGGTTCCTTCGGTACCATCGCGGAGGACGCCAGTCTCTCCCTGGGCACCTCGAAGTTCGGCAACTTCCTGGCTTTCAATACGTCACGCTCCGGCCGGTTTCTTGACACGCCGGAATTCCACCCCATGCATGCGGTGGGCAATAACGGCACGCTGTTCGACCGCATCGACTACAAACCCAACGCGCGGGACTCCTTTCACGTGAACCTGTTTGCCGCCCGGAACTGGTTTCAAACCCCCATCACCTACGACCAACCGGGTCAGGACCAGCGCCAGAAGGTCAATACTTTCAATATCTCCGGCGGGTACCAGCGCACTATCGGCACCGATGTGCTGCTCACCTTCACGCCCTTCGTCCGGCGCGACCACCTGAATTACTACCCCAGCGCCGACGCGTTTGCCGATAGCCCGGCCACCGTCCAGCAGGAACGCTACCTGACGAATTACGGCTTCCGCGGAGACGTTGCGTACGTCAAAGGCCGCCACAACCTCAAGTTCGGCACCCAGGTGATGCAGACCCGCCTCAGCGAAGAGTTCCACCTCGGCATCACGAACTCGTCCTTCAATCCTGTCTGCCTGTCCGCCTCAGGCGATCCGCTGGACTTGCCCACTGTCACTGACCCGGGTGGCTGTTCCGGCGCCCTGCCCGGCGCGATCGCCAATCCCGACCTCCTGCCCGGGCTCGTTGCGATTGACTTGACCCGCGGCGGCACTCCACTCTTCTACAACAATCGCGGCAAGGTGAATCAATACGCATTTTATGGTCAGGATTCGATCACGCTCGGGAATCTCAACATCAGCCTGGGCCTGCGGATCGACAGCTATAACGGCCTCAGCGCAGCCACCGGCGTCCAACCCCGGGCCGGCGTTTCCTACCACAACAAGCGCACCGGCACCGTCTTCCGGACGTCTTTTTCCCGCACGTTCGAAACGCCTTACAACGAGAACCTGCTCATCTCCAGTTCCACCGGCAGCGGCGGATTGGCTTCGAACGTCTTCGGAGCATTCGGCCAGGAGCCGCTCCGGCCAGGCAACCGCAATCAGTACAACGCCGGATTTCAGCAGGCCATCGGCAAGTGGGCCGTCATCGACGCTGACTACTTCTGGAAGTACACCCGCAACGCCTACGATTTCGACACGTTGTTCAATACGCCCATCCAATTCCCCATCTCGTGGCGCCGTTCGGCCATCGATGGTGTGTCGGTTAAGGTCAGCACTGTCAACATCCACGGCTTCCAGGCGTACACAACCATGGGCCATACGCGCGCCCGCTTCTTCGGACCCTCGAACGGCGGCCTGATCTTCAACTCGCCACTTGCCACCAGCGTGTTCCGCATCGATCACGACCAGGCGCTGCAGCAGACGACCAACCTCCGCTACCAGAAGAAGAAGGACGCGCCCTGGGTCGCTTTCACCTGGCGGTATGACAGCGGGATGGTCTCCGGGGCTGTACCCGACCTCGAAAGCGCCCTCGGCCTGACCGCGGCTGAGCAGTCCGCGATAGGCTTCTACTGCGGCGGCACCTTCGCGTCGCTGAACAACCCCATCACCTCTTGCGGCGGCTCAAACTACGGCGCCACCCGTTTGAACATTCCTGCCGCGGGCACCGCCAACGACGACCACAATCCGCCGCGCATCGCACCCCGTCACCTCTTCGACATCAGCGCCGGAACGGACGATCTGTTCCACCGCGAGAAGTTTAAGACCTCGCTGCGCTTCACCGTGCTCAATCTCACCAATCAGGCCTCCCTGTATAACTTCCTCTCCACCTTCAGCGGCACCCACTTTGTCGCCCCGCGCACGTATCAGGCGGAGCTGGGATTCAGCTTCTAAACGGGCTTCCCGGGAGCACCGTTGGCGGGGCACTTTTGTTGACTGGGTGTCCGGAATGTGTAATTATTCACTTGAGCGAATAAGTATTCATTCGTGTTCCGCGCCATGCACCCCACGACCGGGAGTCCAGAAATGACGAAGCCTCAGCCGGCTTTCTCGCTGCCAAGTGTCGCCGCGGGCGATCTCACCAGCGACCTCGACCTCACTGTTGAGGAACTTCAGACGTTGCTCGACCTGGCGGCTGACGTCAAGCGACACCCCGGCCACTACCGTACGGCGCTCAGCGGGCGCATCATCAGCCTGCTTTTCGAAAAGCCTTCCCTGCGTACCCGCATCACTTTTGAAGTGGCAGCCAAGCAGCTCGGCGGCGACGCCATCCTGAACACCGGCCCCATCGGCGGCCGGGAACCTGTGGCCGATGTCGCCCGTAACCTGGAACGCTGGACCGACCTGATTGTGGCCCGGACCTTCGACCAGAAAACCGTGGACGATCTCGCCCGCTTCGCCCGCGTCCCGGTGATCAACGCGCTCAGCGACATGTACCACCCCTGCCAGGTGTTCGCCGACATGCTCACCCTGCGGGAGCACTGGGGCAGCGTTGTGGGCCGCAAACTGGCCTTCGTCGGGGACGGCAACAATGTCGCCCACTCCCTCATGCTGAATGCCGCCCGGCTGGGGTTGAACTTCGCCTGCATCATCCCGCCCGGATACGAACCCAACGAAACCGTTGTGGCCCAGGCCCGCGAATTCGGCCAAGCAACGGGTGCAACGGTGGAAGTCACAACCGACCTGGACGAAGGCCTCAAGGGTGCCAATGCCGTCTATACCGACGTATGGGCATCGATGGGCCAGGAGCACGAGGCGTCTGAACGCGCCCGCGTCTTCGCACCTTACCAGGTGAACACGGCCCTCATGGCCAAAGCCGCTCCAGGAGCACTCTTCCTGCACTGCCTGCCGGCGCATCGCGAGGAAGAGGTCACCGACGAGGTCATTGAATCTTCCGTTTCTGTTGTATTTGACGAGGCCGAAAACCGGCTGCACGCACAAAAGGCGCTGCTGCTGATGCTGCTGGATGGGCCTGCCCGTTAGTGGAAACGCCGGTCTGCTCCGCCGGGTCCGACCCGCGAGGAGAGGTTTGCCCGGCGAGCCAAGGGGCGAGAATAGTTTTACAGTAATTCAGAGGAACGCCAATGGGTAAGAACCAATGAAGCTCTGGGGTGGCAGATTCGAATCCGGTCCATCGGAAGTCTTTCAACGCTATTCGTGGTCACTGCACTTCGATAGCAGGCTCTTCCGGGTGGACGTGCTCGGTTCCATCGCGTATGCGCGGGCTCTCACCCGCGTGGGCATCCTGAACGACGACGAGTGCTCCACTCTGTGCGAGGCGCTGGCCTCGATTCCCGAGCCTCCGCCCGACGCACCGGATGAAGACATCCACACTTATGTCATCCGCATGCTGAAGGAAAAGGCAGGCGGCGTGGCGGACAAGATGCACACCGGCCGCAGCCGCAACGAGCAGGTTTCGCTCGATGTCCGTTTCTGGCTGCGCGAGGAGATCGACCGGACCCGCGGCCTGCTCCGGGCGCTGATGTCCGACCTCCTCAACTTCGCAGGCAAGCATGTCGACACCGTCGTGGCCGGGTATACGCATATGCGCCGCGCGCAGCCTGTCACCTGGGCACACTACCTGCTGGCCTATTTCGAGGCCTTTGCCCGCGACCATGAGCGGTTCACCCAAGCTCGCGCCCGAGTGAATCGCATGCCGCTGGGCTCCGGCGCTCTCGCCGGTTCCGGCTTTCCCATCGACCGCGAGGAACTGGCGGCAGAGCTCGGCTTCCAGGGCGTCACCAATAACAGCATGGATGTCAGCGCCGACCGCGACTTCCTGCTCGACTATCTCTCTTCGGCCAGCACCTGCATGCTGCACCTCTCGCGCCTGGCGGAGGATTGGATCCTCTACAGCTCAGACGAGTTTGGCTGGCTGCAGTTGGGCGATGGCGTCACCAGCGGCTCGTCCCTGATGCCGCAGAAGAAGAATCCCGATTCGCTGGAACTGATTCGCGGCAAGTGCGGCCGCGTCTTCGCGTCCTACACCTCACTCATGATGACGATGAAGGGTCTGCCCATGACCTACAATCGCGACATGCAGGAGGACAAGGAGCCCTTGTTCGACGCCGTCGACCAGCTCAACTTGTCCCTGGAAATGGCTGCGGTCGTCGTCCAGACTACCAAGCTGAACCCCGAACCGGCCCTGCAGGCGGCCGAGGAGGGCTGGCTGGTGGCCACCGACCTGGCAGAGGCGTTGTCCCGCTCCGGTGTCCCGTTCCACCAGGCCCATCAACTGGTGGGCAGCCTGGTTCTGGAGAGCGTCCGCGACAACAAGAAACCCAGCGAGTGGACCGCCGAAGCCCTCACGGCTTTCGACCGCCGCTTCAAGCCCGAAATGGCGGCATTGATGAATCCCGCTGAAGGCATGAAAACCCGCACGTCAAAAGGGGGCACGGCGCCCTCGACTGTTAGAAACGCCCTGGCCGAAGCGCGCCAGAGGCTGGAGTCCATGTCGTCATGACCAAGAACTACCGTCAAGGACAGATCCTCAAGCTGATTCGCACGAAGAAGATCGGCACGCAGGAAGAGCTTGCCCGCGAACTGAAGGAAGAGGGCATCGAGACCACGCAGGTGACGCTCTCCCGCGACATCCGTGAACTCGGCCTGGCCAAGACCGCCGACGGCTACCGCGAGATCCTTCCGGACCCCACCGGCCCCAGCCTGGCCCAGGTGATGGCCGAATATCTGCTGGATGTCCGCCTCGCACAGAACATGGTCATCCTGAAGACCTCCACCGGCAGCGCCAACTCGCTGGCCGTGGCGCTCGACCAGGAGGACTGGGCGGAAGTGGCCGGCACCGTCGCCGGCGACGACACCGTATTGGTTGTGTGCTGGGACAACCAGCGCGCCAAGACGGTGCAGGAGCGCCTGCTCGGCTACGTCAACCAGTGAGACCTCGATGAGTATCTTCGGCGCGCCGCTGCCGGTGGGTAGTCCCGCTCCGGACTTCACGCTGAAGGATCACCAGGGGCAGCAGGTTCGACTCTCGTCACTGCGCGGCCGGCGTGTGATGCTCGTGTTCTACCCCGGCGACGATACGCCCACCTGCAGCCTCCAGTTGAGTGAGCTGCGCGATGTTCAGGAAGAGCTTGCGCCCTTGGGGATCCAGGTCTTCGGCGTCAATCCGGCAGGCGAGGTCAGCCACCAGAAGTTCATCCAGAAACTTTGCCTGCCATTCCCGCTGCTGGTGGACCGCGGCGGCCACGTCGCCAAGGTCTACAACTGCGGATTCTGGCTGCTGGTGCGCCGCACTGTCTACGTCATCGGAGCCGATGGCCGCATCGAGTTCGCCGAGCGCGGCAAGCCCACACCGGAGTGCATCCTGGAGAACCTCTCGGCCCGGAAGTCGAATCCAAGTTGAGGCCTGGTAAGCGCTGCGTGAGTAAGCTGCCGGCCCGTTGCGTTGCGGGCTTACTCATACTTCAAGGCCTGGATCGGATCCACGCGGGCCGCCCGGATCGAAGGCACCAAGCCGGCCGCTGCCCCGACTACCGCCAACAACCCCAATGCGAGCGCGAAGCTCGCCGGATCCGCGGCCGCCATGCCATACAACTGCGAAGACACCAGCCGCACCAACCCTGAGGCCGCGGCCATCCCCAATGCCGCCCCAATTCCCACCATCAGCAGCAACTGGCGCGCCACCATCCACACGATGCTGCCCTGGCCCGCGCCCAACGCCATGCGGATCCCTATCTCATTCGTTCGCGCCTGCACCATGTAGGCGAGAATGCCATACAACCCCAATGCGGCCAGCAGCGCGGCCAGGGTGCTGAAGGCCAGTGCCAGTGAGGCCAGCAGACGATCCTGCGCCAGCGATTCCTCCCGCTGAGCCTCCAGCGTCCGCATGTCGAATACGGGCAAGCCGGCATCCAGCCGCGCCACCGCCTGCCGCAGCACCGGCATCGCCAGCCCCGGATCCTGCTGCGTCCGCACCATCACGTGCAGCCCGCCGGTGAGGGCCAGGAAGCGCTGATAGGGCCAGAATACCTGCGCCTTCGGGGTCTCGCGGAGGCTGAGGTATTTCGCATTCTCCACAACACCAATCACCTCAGTATCCGGAGGGGTGCGCGAGCCTTCGGCCAGCGCGATGCGGCGGCCCACCACATTCACACGGCCAAAGTACTTCAGCGCGAACGCCCGGTTGATGATAGCCACCTTCCACTGCGACGCCGCATCCCGCTCGTCGAATGTCCGGCCGGCCAGCAACGGCAACCCGATGGTCTCGAAGTATGTGCCGCTGACGCCGTTGCTCAGCGGACTCAACGACTCCCCGGGCCGCGGCTGGTAGCCCTCAATCCGGACGCCCGCATGCCACTCTTCGCTGGCCAGCATGCGGATGCCGGTCAGTGCCACGTTCTGCACACCGGCGGTGCTCCGCAGTGTAGACTCCAGGCTCCGGAAGAAGGGACCGACACGATCCTGGGCATAGCCATTCAGGCTCGGGTCCACCGTAAACGCCACTACATTAGACACCTGGAAGCCAGGGTCTACTGCGCGCAGCCTGCCCAGGCTCCGCCCAAACAGACCAGCGCCCACCAGCAGCAGCACCGAGAGCGCCACCTGGGCCACCACCAACGCTCGCCGCAACCGCAAATGTCCGGCGCCCGCAGTAACCCGGCCGCCCTGATCCTTCAGCGTCGGGGCCAGATCCAGGCGCGTCGCTCGCCAAGCCGGGATGAACCCGAACAGCACCCCTGTGAGGAGAGAAACGATGGCGGTGAAGGCCAGGATCCGAAGATCCGGGGTTGTCACGATGGACAGCGCGTGATCTTCCACCTTCATGAACCGCACCATGAAGTCGCTACACCAGATGGACAGCAGCGTCCCCAGGGCCCCACCGCACAGAGACAGCGCCAGGCTCTCCACCAGCAGTTGCCGCAGCAGCCGCGCGCGGCTCGCGCCCATTGCCAGGCGCACCGCCATCTCCTTTCGCCGCACTTCGGCCCGCGCCAGCAACAAGCTGGACACGTTCGCGCACGCGATCAGCAGCACCAGTCCGACGAGAACCGTCAGGACCCGCAGCGGCTTCTCCACCGCCTGCCGCATCTGCGTGAATCCGCGTGCCGCCGGCGCCACCACCAGCCGCTGTTTCAGCAGCGACTGCGCCGCCTCCGGAGGAGTCTTCGTGAAGAATCCTTCCTTCGTCTCCTCCAACAGAAAGTTGTGATAAACCCCGTCCAGGACCACCTGCGCCTGTGCCGCCGAGACGCCCGGCCGCAGCCGACCGAACACCTGCAGCCAAGTGCTGCGCCGGTTGTTCAGGTCGTCCCAGTTCGGCGTCATCCAGCTCTTCATCATCAGGGGGATCCGCGCCGCCACCGGCTCTGTCCCATCCAGACCGTCGAATCCCGCCTGACTGACCCCGACCACGGTCATCGGATGATCATCTACCCGGATCGTCTTGCCCACCAGTGTCGGGTCGGCGTTGCAGCGCTCCTTCCAATACCGGTAACCCAGCACAACTACTGGATGCGCGCCGGGGCGGACATTGTCGGACGAGGTCAACGTGCGGCCCACGGCGGCGCCGACGCCCAATACCTCAAAATAGTCACCCGACACCAATTCCACCGCGGCCAACTCCGCTTCTTCGCCCAGGCGCAAGGTGGCCCGGGTGGAAAACCGCGCCATCAGGCCCGTGAACACCGCCGACGCCGGCTGGCGAAGATCCAGGAACATCGGGTGCGAAAAGATGAACTCCGGAGCTCCGCGGCTGGCGCCCCACATCTCCCCGAGTACTTTCAACTGCACCAGCGTCCTTGGCTCCTTCACCGGCAGCAGCCGCAGCAGTACCTGATCGGTGAGGGTGAAGATGGCCGTATTGGCCCCAATGCCCAGCCCAAGTGAGAGCACCACCACCGCGGTGAATAGCGGATTCTTCACGAACGACCGCAGTGCGGAACGGAGATCCTGGCTGAAGGTCTGCATCGCGTGCCGGAAGTGCAGCTGGCGTGCCATCGGGCAATTCGCTGAAAATCGGCCATTTGCCGGACAAGTTTCCGACGCCGCTGTCCGCAAATGGGACAGCTGCGTCCGCCAGCGCAATCACCACCTGCCACCGGAACGCAGGCGCAGTGATACTGTGTTCTCCATGATCGCCTCTTCCCTCCGTCGTGCCGCCGGCCTGCTGCCCCTGTTCGCTTCCCTGCTCTGCGCCGAAGCGAAGCTGCCGGCGCTCTTCACCGACCATATGGTGGTGCAGCGGAACCGGCCCGTCCACGTCTGGGGTACGGCCACGCCGGGCGAAGAGGTCGCGGCGACATTTCGCGGAACCACGGCCAGCGGCCGGGCCAATTCCCTGGGCCAGTGGAGCCTCCTGCTGCCCCCGGGCGAAGCAGGCGGACCGCTCGACCTCACCGTCAAAGCGTCGAATACCATCACGCTGCGTGACGTGCTCGTAGGCGATGTCTGGGTGGCTTCCGGCCAGTCCAACATGGAGTTCGCCACTCGCGATGCCGTCGATGCCGCCAAAGAGATCAGCGCCGCCAACTATCCCAACATCCGCCTGTTCCGCGTGGAGAACAACGTCGCCACCCACCCTCTGGATGACGTCACCGCCGCACCCTGGGCCAGCGTCACGCCGCAATCCGTAGCCGGATTCTCCGCCGTAGCCTACTTCTTCGGCCGCCATCTGAACGAGAAACAACGCGTCCCCATCGGGCTCATCGAATCCAACTGGGGCGGGACGCCCGCCGAAGCCTGGACCAGCCTGCGCGCCCTCTCCTCCGATGCTTCTCTCATGCCCGTCTTCTCCGAATGGGCCAAGATGAACGACGACGCCATCGGCACCCGCCTGCGCCGCGACCAGCAACTCGCTGAGTGGCAGAAGTCCGTCGACCAAGCCAAAGCAGACGGACGCACCGCGCCGGGCCGTCCCTGGGCTCCGAATGAGCGCGACTGCTGGTCGCCCGCCGGCCTCTACAACGCCATGATCGCTCCGCTCACGCCCTTCCCCATCCGCGGAGCCATCTGGTATCAGGGCGAAAGCAACGCCGGCATCGAGCGCGTCTCCACTTACTCGCGTCTGTTCCAGACAATGATCCAGGACTGGCGCCGCGCCTGGGGCGAAGACTTCCCGTTCCTCTTCGTGCAACTCGCCAACTACACAACAGGCTCCACCAGCCGCTGGCCGGAACTGCGCGACGCCCAACGCCAGACGCTCGCCCTGCGCAATACCGCCATGGCCACCGCCATCGACATCGGCGATCCCAAGGACATCCACCCGAAGAACAAACAGGACGTGGGCCTGCGCCTGGGCCTGGCCGCTCGCGCGGTCGCCTATGGCGAGCCGATCGAGTACTCGGGCCCCATGTACCGGCAGACCGTCGCGGAGGGCCCGTCCCTGCGCTTATTCTTCGATCACACCGGCACCGGCCTCACGGTGCGCGGGGGTGCGCTGAAGGGCTTCGAAATCGCGGGCGCGGACCGCAAGTATGTCGCGGCCGACGCGCGTATTGACGGCAGCACGGTGGTGTTGACCAGTCCTGCCGTCGCCAATCCCATCTCGGCCCGCTACGCCTGGAAGGACAATCCCGAGACCAGCCTGTACAACAAGGAAGGGCTGCCGGCGACCCCGTTCCAGACTGAGCAGCCCCGTTAAGGCCGGCGGTCCACATCCAGATTCTTGTCTCCGAAGTGGAGTCGCGCGATATACAGCAGGTTCCACGAATCGGCTGGGAATGGGTGCCCGGGCAACCGGAAAGCCGCGCCCTTCGGCTCCACGGGACATTCGCGCCGGACCCGCTCAATGGTCTGCGCAATGTTCCGGTCCAGGTTCACCTTGCGCATATGCGCGTCATGCAGCACGAACAGGCACACCGCCGCGAGGGAGAACGTCAGGGCGGGCCGCAGCGGCAGCCGGTCCAGCAACGCAGCCATGTAGATGAACCACCCGGCGATGGGAATGTAGACGACGAATAGACTGCCGCGTAGTGGAATAAAGATCACTGGCAACACAGCGAACAGCAGGAACGCCAGGCTGAACTGCAGGCAGGCCCGCTTCGTCTTGACCGCGACAACCAGCAGGATCACCAGCAGTACGCAGAACTGCGCGATGTTGAACCAGCCCGGCGGCTGATAAAACAGCATGTCCGTATAGCGCGCGTAGTGCTGGAAATAGTTCGTCACGCTGAGCTGCTGGTGATACTCGGGGATCCCTGTGAAGATGCTCTTCCGCGACAGCTTCGACAGGACATAAGGAACGGTGAGGAGCCCCGTGAGGACGCCCGGCCAAGAGAACCGCCGGTCGTACAACGCGTCATACGCCAACAGCGCCAGCGGCAGCGTCACAGCCGATTCCTTGGAGTTCAACGAACAGATATAGAGCGGCAGGAGCAGCCACCAGCGGATGCGCCGGCCCGCCTGGCGGTCCGCGATATAACTACCCAATGCGGCGAAATAGAACGTGAATGAGAGCAGATCGTAGATGGTGCCGCCGTTGTAATATAGGTCCTCAAATTCTCCGTGAAACGCGCCCAGCAGCGCGGCCAGGGCGCCCGCTGTCTTCGAGCCCGTCAGTGCGGCGGTTACACGGTAGAGCAGCCCGCAGTTGATAATGATGAGCGCAAAACACAGCACTCGCAGTGGCTCGGGGTGAAACCCGAAGAGCCCATAGAGGATCCGGTAAACCAGGGCGCCCATCGGCCTGTAATAGGGCGACCAGTATTTAAGATTCGCAAGGAGTACGTCGCGCCAAGGATCGACCCAGCATCGATAGAGATTCATCAGGTCGTCAGGCGTAAATGACGCCCGCAGACCAGAGCCGGCAAACCAGAAAGGCGCGACCACAATGACCAGCGCGGCACTGGCCGCGGCCCATTTGGTACGCACGCCCCTAAGACCCTCAGGCTGCGGAAATTACTACGAGCTCGAACAATTCAATTTCCTGTAGAAAGCTTCACACGCAACGCCCACGCGCCTCGCGCCCGATTCGACTACACTAGTTCAATTGCGCATTGGACCGGCATGCGGCTGCCAGCAATCTACCCCATCGTCGACACCCAGGCCCTGATTCGCAGGGGACGCGACCCCCTGTTTTTTGCCGAGGCTCTATTGGAAGGCGGCGCCCGCATCCTGCAGTTCCGCCACAAAGGCGCCTACAGCCGCGCCAGTTTCGAAACAGCTAAACGCCTGGCGTCCCTCTGCGCCGAGGCGGACGCAGCTTTCGTGATCGACGATCGCGCCGACATCGCCGCCCTGCTCGGCGCCGGTCTCCATGTCGGACAGCAGGACCTGCCGCCCGCCCTCGTCCGGCGAGTACTCACTGACAAATTGACGCTTGGCTTCTCCACGCACAACGAGCAGCAACTGCGCGAGGGCGACCTGGAACCCGTCGACTACCTCGCCCTTGGGCCCATCTTTGATACCGGCTCCAAACAGAACGCCGATCCCACGGTTGGATTGGAACGATTGTCCAACGCGCGCCGTCTGACTACAAAACCCCTGGTGGCCATTGGAGGCATCACCCTCGAAACCGCCCGTTCCGTGTGGAACGCCGGCGCCGACTCCATCGCCGTGATTGGCGACCTCATGCCTGAGGAAATTACCAAAATGACCGTCCGGGAGCGAATGCAAGCATGGCTCAATCTGAAGTAAAGGCACCAGCACTGGTCAAAGGTCTGGGGCTGCTCGACGCCACCACCCTCGTCATGGGCTCCATGATCGGCAGTGGCGTTTTTATTGTCGCCGCCGATATTTCCCGCCAGGTGCAATCGCCGGGCCTGATGATGCTCACCTGGGTGATCACCGCCGTGCTCACCATCATCGCCGCGCTCAGCTATGGTGAACTCTCCGCCGCCATGCCCCAGGCCGGCGGCCAGTACATCTATCTTCGCGAAGCCTTCGGGCCCCTCTACGGCTTCCTCTACGGCTGGACCTTCTTCACCGTCATCCAGACCGGCACCATCGCCGCTGTCGCCGTCGCTTTCGCCAAATTCCTGGGCGTCTTCGTCCCCGCCGTCTCCACCACCAACTGGCTTTTCAAAATAGGACCGGTCGGCCTGAACACCCAGATGATCGTCGCCATCTCGATCATCATCTTCCTCACCTGGGTCAACACCAAAGGCCTGCGCGCCGGGGCGATTCTCCAGAACGTGTTCACCATCGCGAAGGTCGGAGCCCTGCTGGGCCTCATCGCCCTCGGCGTAATGGTCGGCCGCCGGCCGGAAGCCATCACCGCCAACTTCACCGACTTCTGGCGCAGCTCCGGTTCCCCCTGGGACATCATCCGCATCCTGGGTGTCGCCATGGTCGGAGCACTGTTCTCCTCCGACTCCTGGCACAGCGTCACCCTGGCCGCCGGCGAGATCCGCAATCCCAAGCGCGACCTGCCCTTGTCCCTCGCCCTTGGCGTGGGCGTGGTGAGCATCCTCTATATGGGCTGCAACCTGGTCTACCTGATGGCCCTGCCCCTGAACGCCATCATGAATGCGCCGGAAGATCGCGTCGCCACCGCCGTGATTTCGCAGATCCTCGGTCCCGCCGCGACCCAGGTGATGGCCGTCGCCGTCATGGTCTCCACCTTTGGCTGCATCAACGGCCTGGTGCTGTGCGGAGCGCGCGTCTACTACGCCATGGCCGAAGACGGGCTCTTCTTCAAAGCAGTCAAGCGCGTCGACCCTGTCCACCACACGCCCTACGTCTCACTCTGGGTCCAATGCTTCTGGGCCTGCCTGCTGACGTTGACCGGACGTTACAACGATCTCCTGGACTATGTTATCTTCGCTGTTTTGCTTTTCTACGTTCTGACGATCGTGGGTTTGTTCGTGCTGCGCCGCACCCGTCCCACGATGGACCGCCCGTATCGGGCCTTTGGTTATCCGCTGCTGCCGGCTATCTACATCGTGGCCGGTAGCGTGATTGAGGGTTTGCTGCTGATCTATAAGCCTAACTACACTTGGCCCGGGTTGATTCTCGTGCTGTTGGGCATCCCCGTCTACTTCCTCTGGAAGAGACAAAGCGTGGAAGGCTGAGCCGCCGCTGGTCCGGCGCGCCGCTCAGTTTGAGTTTGCAGGAAAGGATTAAGAGGTTCATCGCATGAGTCTATTCGCGACCAAGTCCATTGAACGGTTGCTGGAGGAGTCGGAGGGCCAGGGCGGCCATGCCCTGACACGCACCCTCGGCGCCGGTCAACTGGTAGCCCTGGGCATCGGCGCCATCATCGGCGCCGGCATCTTTACGCTCACCGGCGTCGCCGCCGCCCACCACGCCGGGCCGGCCATCGTCTACGCCTTCATTCTCGCGGCCATCGGCTGCGCCTTCGCCGGACTCTGCTACAGCGAGTTCTCCACCATGATCCCCATCGCCGGCAGCGCGTATACCTACGCCTACGCCACCATGGGCGAACTGCTGGCCTGGATCATCGGCTGGGCCCTCGTTCTCGAATATGCCGTCGGCGCGGCAACCGTCTCGGTCAGTTGGTCAGGCACCGTCGATTCCATCTTCAAATCGTTCGGCGTCCACCTGCCCCAGGCGTTCATCGCGTCGCCTTGGGATCCCAACCCCGGCATCATGAACCTTCCGGCCGTGCTGATCCTGGTGCTCATCTCCACTATCCTGATCATCGGCATCCAGGAATCGGCCCGCTTCAACGCCGCCATCGTGGTCATCAAAGTGGCCGTCGTGATCCTCTTTATCGGCCTTGGCTACTTCTTCATCAACCACGCCAACTACCATCCCTTCCTGCCCGAGAACACCACCGGCAAGTTCGGTGAATTCGGCGTCACTGGTGTACTGGCGGCCGCCGGACAGATCTTCTTCGCCTACATCGGCTTCGATGCCGTTTCCACGGCCGCCCAGGAAGCGAAGAACCCCAAGCGCGACATGCCCATCGGCATCGTCGGCTCCCTCATCGTCTGTACCATCCTCTACATCCTGTACGCCCTGGTCCTCACCGGCGTCGTGAACTACAAGGACCTGAACGTCACCGCCCCGCTCGCCGTTGCCGTCGACGCCATGAAGTACGGCTGGCTCGGCTTCGTCATGAAGCTTGGCTCGCTCGCCGGCCTCACCTCGGTCATGCTCGTCATGCTCCTCGGCCAAAGCCGCGTGTTCTACTCCATGTCCCGCGATGGCCTGCTGCCCGGCGTCTTCTCCGAAGTCCACCCCAAGTTCCACACCCCCTGGAAGTCGAACCTGATGCTGCTGGTCGGCGTCGCCCTCCTCGGAGCCTTCACCCCCATCGCCCAGCTCGGCAACCTCACCAGCATCGGCACCCTCTGCGCCTTCGTCCTGGTCTGCATCGCGGTCATCATCATGCGCCGCACACGGCCAGACCTGCCCCGCCCCTTCAAAACGCCCCTGGTCCCCCTCGTCCCCATCCTGGGCGTCGGCTTCAACCTGCTGCTCATGTTCAGTCTCGATTCGCTCACCAAGATCGCCTTCGTCATCTGGATGGCCGTCGGACTGGTTATTTATTTCGCCTACAGCAAGTCGCGCAGCCACTTGCAGCTTTCACTCTTGAGGAAGAAGTAGACTACCTCAGTGACACGACGAGAGTTGTTGCGAAGGGCCGCCCTCACCGGCGCGGCCCTTCCGCTTGCCGCACAGCAAGAGAGCCCCACACTCCTGGTTGCCCCCAGTGAGCTGAGCGGCCTGCAACCCTCAGCGGCCCTCAAGACGGCTCGCGATACCTGTATCACCAAGGGCCCCTGGAGCGTTACCTATACCCGGCCCGAAGGCCTCAGTGAAGCCGGCCTCCACGACTTCTTCAGCGAAGGCCCCTACTGGTGGCCCGACCCCAAGAACCCCTCGGGCCCATATGTCCGCAAGGACGGCAAGGTCAATGCGGACCGCTTCACCGATCACGACGTGCACCTCAGCCGCATGAGCAACTCCGTCCTGGCTCTGGCCCTGTCCGCCTCTCTCACTGGAGATGCGGAGGCGGCCGACCGCGCCTGGCGGTTTCTTAACGTCTGGTTTCTGCACCCCGATACCTACATGAACCCGAACCTCGAGTTCGGCCAGGCCATTCGCGGCATCACCAGCGGCCGTGGCATCGGGATCATCGACACCCGCCCGCTCATCTGGTGCGTGCAGGGCATCTCCGTGCTCGAGCGTTCCTTCGCCAATTCCAAGGTCTCCGCCGGGCTGCGCCGTTGGTTCTCTGACTATGTGCAGTGGCTCACCACCAGCACCAAGGGGCTGGAAGAACGCGACAACGGCAACAATCATTCCACTTGGTGGGCAGCCCAGGTCGCGGCCTACTCCATCTTCTGCGGCGACACGAAATCGGAACAGAGGGCCTACGAACTCTGCCGCACCCGGTTCATCCCCAGCCAGTTGCGGCCCGACGGCAGCGCGCCGGCCGAGGAGGCCCGCACCCGGTCGCTCAGCTACTCGATCATGAATCTTGACGGCTTCAGTCTGTTGTGCCGGCTAGCAGCCCTGCGCGGTGTCGACCTCTGGAACTTCAAGACCCCCGAAGGCGCGGGTGTCCTGACTTCCGTCGAATACCTCGCCCCCTTCGTCGCCGCTCCTTACAAGTGGAAAAAGCCACAGATTACCCCGGTCGACCAGACTCGCGGTTACTTCCTCGGCCTCGCCGGCATGTCCGCCAATCGCCGCGATTGGGTGGAACTCCAGCAGAAGACCGGCCACCCCGGCGGATCCTGGGGCCTCCTTTTCGATATGCTGTTGAACCAGTGGCTCGCGCGCGCCTGATTGAAATCGAGTGGCCGGAATTTGGCCTGGCCGAAGGAACCCCCGATTGGCGGGCGCCCCTGGGCGTCTACCGCCGCCGTCTCTCTCAAGTCGAAGAGGCCATGGCCCGCGAAGGCCTAACCCACCTCGCCGTCTATGGCGACCGTGAGCACTTCGCCAATCTCGCCTGGCTCACCGGCTTCGATCCGCGCTTCGAAGAGGCGCTGTGCTTCGTCCGCCCCGGCGCCAAACCGCTGCTGCTGGCAGGCAACGAGTGCCTGGGCTACCTGCCCGCCTCCCCCCTGGTCGCAGCCGGGGACGTCGAGGTGCGCCGTTACACGCCGTTCTCCCTGCCCGATCAACCCAGCCAGCCCGGAGCCCTCCTCGACGGCCTCGACCTCGATGCCCACTGCAAAGTCGGCGTCGCCGGCTGGAAGTCTTACGGCCAGCCTAGTTCCATCGACGCGCCCTCTTACCTGGTGGACGAACTCCGCTTTGCCGCCGGCTACGAAAACGTCACCAACGCCGCCCACCTGTTCCTCGACAACACCAACGGTCTGCGCACCACGGTGGATCCGCACGAAGCCGCCTTCTTCGAATGGACCAACGGTCTGGCCTCGGAAGGCATGCGCCGTGTCATCCATTCGATCCGCCAGGGCACCCTCGACTACGACCTCCTCCAGCAGGCCCAGTTCAACGGCGTGCCGCTCTCCGCCCACATGACCCTCAAGTGCGGAGCCAACCGCGTCAGCCTGGCCAGCGCCCGCGGCGAACGGGTCACTGTCGGTGGCCGGTTCTCCTGCGGCATCGCCTACTGGGGCGCCAATGTCTGCCGCTGCGGCTGGGTTGCCGCTTCCGCCCGCGACCTCCCGCCCGATGCCGAAGGCTACCTCGACCACTTCGCCATCCCCTACTTCGAAGCCATGGCCAACTGGTTCGAGGCCCTGCGCATCGGCGCAACCGGCGATGCCCTCCACCAGGCCATCCATACCCGTCTCGACCAGGAGACGTTCCGCGTCTTCCTCAACGCCGGCCACCTCATCCACCTGGACGAATGGCTTTGTTCCCCCGTTTGGGCCGGATCCGCCATCCCCCTGCGCTCCGGCATGGTGATGCAATCGGATGTAATCCCCTCGAATCCGAAGTACTACTCCTCGCGCATGGAGGATGGCTACCTGCTGGCGGACCAAGCCCTTCAGGCGCAACTGGAACCGGGCCTGCTCGACCGCTGCCGCGCCCGCCGCGACTTCATGCGCACCAAACTGGGCTTGCCCGTCCACGATGAAGTCCTCCCGCTGAGCAACCTCTGCGGAATCGTCCCGCCCTATCTCCTGGCGCCCCATCAAGTACTTTCCTGCGCCGGTTAGGGCGATTCCCTCGCCCCGCGGCGAACCGTCCCGGGGGACCCCTGGGTTATTCTGGGGACGTGCTTCAGGGCCGACGCCCCGGATCAACGAAAGGACCATCTCAGAATGAACCGTAGACTTTGGACGTTGGCGCTGGCCGTTGCCTTAGCCAGTCCGGCCGCTTTTTCGGCGGACAAACCCAATCTCACCGGAACCTGGGTTCTCAACGTCAAGAAGAGCGATTTCGGCCAAAGCCCGGGCCCCGACAAGTTCGAGCGCAAGATCGTCCACAACGATCCCGAGCTCAAGATGACCACCAAGCAGAATTTCCAGAGCCAGGAGCGGGTCAACGACGTCGTTTACGTCATCGACGGGGCCGCCCACACCGTGAAATCCGGCCAGGCGGAAGCGCAGATCACCGCTACCTGGAAAGGCAAGGACCTGGAAGTGAAGTCGGTCCGCAACGTCCAGGGCAATGAAATCGTCGCAGTCGAAACCTGGACCCTGGGCGAGGACGGCAAGACCCTGAGCACCGTCAGCCACATCAAGGCGCCCATGGGCGAACTCGAACTCAAGTTCTTCTTCGATAAGCAGTAGCGGTTCGCTCCATTGCATCGTTGACCCGCCGGGCAATCAATGCCGCGAAGGGCTCTATATCCATGTCGATACTCGCCCTATCCAGCGCCGAAAGGTACGAGTCCCGATCGTCGACACGGATCACGGTCCACGGGTAGCCGCCCGACGCCAGCATCGCGTTCATCAGGAAACGGGCCATGCGGCCGTTTCCATCGGGGAATGGGTGGATATAGCCAAACATCCAATGCCCCAACACCGCACGCACAAAAGCACTTTCTTCGGCTGCCAGCAGTTGGAACAAAACGGGCATCGCGTCGCGCACGGCCTCCCATCTCGGGGGCACATACCGGGAAGTCCGAAGGTAAACCGCATCGTTCCGATATCCGGCCAAAGCACCCGGAGGGAACAACCCGGCCAGGACGCACGGCTGAAACAGCTCGCGGTACCACGTGCGATGGCTCGCCCTTACGAGCTTCGCCGCGTCGGCGCCGTCAATGATGCGAGTCACGTCTTCCTTCACCATTTGAAAAGCCTGCCAATACCCCCGCGCCGAGAGCGCGTCCCGGCTTTGGTGGTCGCCTACGTCGTGCTCCGGATTCCATCCCCTGGTCCGCACGCGCTCGATAAGGTCGGGCGTGACGCGGTAACCCTCGATGGACAGGGAATGATACGCGTCGTCACGATAGGATTCGTCCACAAACCGCAGGTAGGCCCAGCCATCTCCCGGCAGTCCAGGCAACTGGGGCATCAACGCCGCAACCCTGCCGCGCATTAACTCCCAGAGCACCTGAAGCCGTCCCGCTATCGGCGCCGCCGCCGTTAACGGGACCACCACATGTTCCTCCGCGAAAGGATCGTTCTCCCGGACGTCATAGCCCGCGGACTTCATGGTCGCCACGATTTCGCCGGCAATCGCTGGACGCCCGATTCGCCGGAAAGCCCCGGCCAAGCGTCCCGCCACGAAGGACTGTCCACCTTCCAGCAGAGGCTCCAGGACCTCGGAGGCTTCCCGCAGACCCGCCAATACGATGCGGGCCTCCACCGGATGACGCATATACAGGCGCTCCGGCACTCTCACCAGGGAGGCGGCGGCGGAAAACAACCGCAGTCCATCTCGCTCTACCAAGTCTCTTGCCGGCGGCATGCCCTCTACCTTGAGGTCGAACAAGGAGGTTCCGTTGGGGAGGTCCATTTTGTTGTTCTTGCCCAGTGGACTATAAACCACCACCTGGGAGGGCACCACCGTCCGCTCGGCATGGAGAAAGAGCGATTGTTCGGGCGACAGGTGCCAGTCGGATCCAAAGCGCTTGTCACAATAGCGGGAGCAGAACTCCCAGAACGACGCGTACCAGGGAGTGCTGTCACCGTCCCTGGCGTTTGGGCTCGAGGAGATCAGCCAACCTTTGATCACTTCGGCCAGAAAGCCGCTTTTCAGCAGTCTCTCGCGGTCGGTGCGACCGAACTCGCTGGATAGGAAAACGCGTCGGCCGGATTCCTGAATCGTCCGCAGCACAGTCAGTGACGACGCGAGTTTTTCGCTTGGAGTGGGCATCCGCTGGTCCCCTGCCTGGGCCAACACAAGTTTTTCGTGTCGCCTAAATACAAGTTTATTATGTCGAGATAGTACACGTCAATTCTGCTGTGTGAATACAAGTTAATTCTGCGTCGACCCACCCGGGTCGTATTCCTGACGCGACGGGCCTGGTGCGGTAATCTCTTATTTCATGACCTCCTCGGCCCGCGCGTTCAGCGCGCTGGAACGGCCCGAACACCGTTTCAAGTTCTTCGACAGCCTTGTTGTTGTCTTCGTCACCATCCTGCTGATCTCCAACCTGATTGGTCCCAAGATCTGCGCCGTCGGCCCTTTCCGAATCAGCGGCGCGCAACTGCTCTTCCCCATCACTTACATCTTTGGCGATGTGTTTACAGAGGTTTACGGCTACGCCGGCTCCCGCCGCGCCATTTGGCTCGGTTTCTTCGGATCCGCTCTCATGGCCGTGATGGGGCTGGTCGTCGTCTGGCTGCCGCCCGCCCCGGACTTCAAAGACCAGGCCGCGTTCGCTACTGTCTTCGGCGCCGTCCCGCGCATGATCGCCGCCAGTCTCTGCGCCTACTGGGCCGGTGAGTTCGCCAACTCCTTCGTGATGGCCAAAATGAAGGTCCTGA
The DNA here is from genome assembly GCF_051172195.1 of Paludibaculum fermentans. Classification (GTDB taxonomy): domain Bacteria; phylum Acidobacteriota; class Terriglobia; order Bryobacterales; family Bryobacteraceae; genus Paludibaculum; species Paludibaculum fermentans_A. Next base: position 6,261,001 of record NZ_JBPJAQ010000001.1, on the reverse strand, counting down.
CCCAGGGCAAGGCTCTGTGGATGCGCACCATCGGCTCCACTGTCGTCGGCCAGTTTGTCGACTCCGTGGTCATCATGACCCTCGCGTTCGGTTTCAAGGAATCCTGGGGCACCATCCTCAACCTGATCTTCTCCGGCTATGTCGGCAAGGTACTGTACGAAGTCGTCGCAACACCGGGCACCTACCTCGTCGTCAACGGGCTCAAACGGCTGGAAGGCGTGGATGTGTATGACACTGATACCGATTTCAGCCCTTTCGCCAAGGGATCCTCCGGCGAGAAGTTTGTGGCGTTGACACCACAGTCGGAATCCGGCCTTGCCGAATGAAACCACAAACCATCTCTGTACGTCAGCATCTTTGATTTGCGTTAAAATGTAGGTGGTGCAAGTCCTGGGTGTCTCCCCCAACGGCTGCGCATCACGGTCCCTGGAAGGTGAGCCGCCCTGGAAAGCCTTGTAAAGCTTATGACAAGCAAAGAATTGGTCTCCGTCTTCCTCACCGGAACGCTGATGATCTGTCCGACCATGCCCTTGGCCGCACAGAAGAAGAAGCAGGATTCCGTCGCCCGCGAAACTGTCGCCAAACCTCAGACTGAGAAGGAAAAGCGGAGAGCTGAGGAGAAGCTCAAAAAAGAGCTGATGACGCCATACCGCAAGTGGCTCAATGAGGATGTCATCTACATCATCACCGACGAGGAAAAGAAGGCCTTTTCCCGCCTGGCGACCGACGAAGAGCGGGAACAGTTCATCGAGCAGTTCTGGCTCCGCCGCGACCCCACTCCAGACTCGCAGGAGAACGAGTACAAGGAAGAGCACTATCGCCGTATTGCGTACGCGAATGAGCGCTATGCGTCCGGCATCCCCGGCTGGAAGACCGACCGCGGCCAGATCTACATCACCTTCGGCCCGCCTGACGAAATCGAATCGCATCCTTCCGGCGGCACCTACGAGCGGCCCTACGAAGAGGGCGGCGGCACCACTTCCACCTATCCGTTTGAGAAATGGCGCTATCGCTACCTGGCCAACGTCGGCAGCGGCACCGACATCAACATCGAATTCGTCGACAAGACCATGACCGGTGAGTACCGCATGACCATGGATCCGTCCGAAAAGGACGCCCTCCTCATGGTCCCCGGCGCCGGCCTGACGATGATGGAACAGATGGGCATGTCGAGCAAGAACGACCGTTTCAACCGTACGGACGGCACTCGTCTTGGCACCGGCAACAACCCCTTGCCCGCCCGCATGAACCAGTTTGAACGCCTGCAGCAGTTCGCTGACCTCCAGAAGGCGCCCAAGGTCAAATTCACCGACCTCGAAGCCCAGGTGAACTCGCGTATTATGTTCAACCTGCTGCCCATGCAGGCCCGCGCCGACTTCTTCCCCACCACCAGCACCACGGTGATGACGAACATCACTCTGCAGTTCAACCGCAAAGACCTGCAGTTCAAACAGAACGGTCCAGTTAGCCAAGGCGTCGTCAATATCTACGCCCGCATCACCTCGATGGCCCGCCGCGTGGTCAACGTATTTGAAGACGTTGTCACCGTCGACCTCGCCACGGACCTGCTCCAGGAAGGCAGCAAGGGCTCCTCCATCTACCAGAAATCAGTGCCGCTGGCCCCGGGCACCTATCGCCTGAATGTCGTCGCCAAGGATGTCGTTGGCGGCAATATGAACAACTACGAGATGTCCCTTGTCGTCCCGCGCATGGAAGACGACAAACTCTTCGCCAGTTCGCTCATCCTGGCCGACGTCCTGGAAAAGGTCCCGACGCGCAGCATCGGCACCGGCCAGTTCGTCATCGGTTCCTCAAAGGTTCGTCCCCGCATGGGCGATAACTTCAAGAACAGCGAGAAGATGGGCATCTACGTCAAGCTGTATAACTTCCAGCCTGACGAGAAGACCAACAAGCCCTCGGGCACTGTGGAATACGAAATCGTCAAGACCAGCGATAACTCCAAAGTGCTTGAATTCACAGAGGATGTCACGCAGATCGAGGGTTCGGCCTCGCAAATGACCATCGAGAAGATGCTGCCGCTGGGCAACCTCAACCTGGCACCTGGGCAGTACACGATCCGACTGAAAGTGACCGATAAGCTCAAGAATCAGTCCTTGACCCAGTCGGCACAGTTCTCTATAACATAAGAGGTTGTTCTGAAGGAGTGTAGGGGCACGAGGAGGCCCGCCAACACCGGATGATTCGCACCACCGGGGTTGTTTTTTTGGCCGCTCTCCTGGGCGGCACCGGAAATCTGTCAGGAGCCGAACTCAAGTTGTTCGGCTCTATACAAGGACAGGTGCGTAACGGCGCTGGAGTCGGCCAGATGGGTGCGTCGGTCTTCCTGATGAACCGCTATGAACGGATCGTTCAGCGCGTTCTCACGGCCCCCGACGGCCACTTCCGCTTCGACGCTCTCACACCCGACAACTACAGTATTCGCGTTTCGCTCAGCACCTTCGTCCCCGCCATGCGCGGCAATATCCCTGTGCGCGCCGGGATGGAGAGTTTCCTGAACATCCAGCTCGCCACGCTTTTCAGCTCCATCGAACTTGTCTATTCGAATCCAACCCAAACCGGGATTCTCAGCGACGAGTGGAAATGGACCCTGCGCAGCTCCACCGCCACCCGCCCGGTGCTGCGCTTCTCGCCCAACGATCCCTGGCTTAACGGCGGATCCACACCGCAAACTCAGCCGAGTTCTGCATTCGCGGCTACTTCCGGCGTGGTCCGGGTTTCGGCTGGCGACCAGGGCATGTCGTCTTCTTTAGGATCCGAGGCCGACCTGGGCACGGCATTCGCCCTCGCCACTTCCCTCTTCGGCAGCAACGTGGTAAAGTTCAGCGGCAATTTCGGCTATGCCCCCGGCACCAATACGCCGACCACTGGTTTCCGCACCAGCTATAGCCGCCACAACGACTCAGTTTCTTCGCCCAATGTGGAACTTACTGTACGCCAGGCGGCACTGCGCCAGCGCGCCGGACAGGGCTTCTACTCCGGACAAGGCGCCAACCAGGCGACGCCCACCCTGCGCACCATGTCCGTCAAAGTGAGCGAGAAGACCACCATCACGGACGCTATCTCATTGGAATACGGCGCTGTGCTGGAATCAGTCGTCTTCATCGAGCACCTCAACCTCTTCAGTCCGTTCGCCCGCCTGACCTATGACTTGGGCAGCCTCGGGCAGGTGGAAGCCGGATTCTCGAGTGGCGCGCCGGCCCTCGACCTGATTGCCCACAATCGCGACGACAGCGGGCAGGAAGCGCTGCTCGGCCTGGCGATGTTTCCCCGTGTTTCGCTGAATCAGGGACGGGCGCGAGTCCAGCGCAATGAAACGTTTGAACTTGGCTACCGCCGTGCCGCCGGCTCCCGCACCTACGCGGCTTCGGTCTACCAGGATTTCATTCGTGACGCTGCTGTGACCTTCGATTCTCCCAATAACAACTTCGGCGACGGAGACCGGTTGCCCGACCTTGCTTCCCGCAGCTCAATCTTCAACATGGGGAACTACAAGACGATCGGCTATTCCGGTTCGGTCACCCAGAACCTCCACAGAAACTGGTCCGCTACGCTCTCCGCCGGCGCGACGGGCATGATGAGTCCAGGCGTTTCGAGCCTGGAAACCAACTCCGGCTCCGAACTTCGGCACAGCATGCGGCCGGTGAGGAAACCGTGGGCTTCGGCCCGCGTCATGGGCCAGATGCCACTTTCCGGCACCCGCCTGACGGCTTCGTACGTCTGGACCCCCGACGGCACGCTGGGACCGACGCACGCCTACCTGACGCAGACCAGCAGCCCCCAACTGGGCATGAACTTCCAGATTCGCCAGCCGATTCCCGCTGTCAGCGGCATGCCAGGCCGCCTGGAGATGACCGCGGAGTTGCGCAACCTGCTGGCCCAGGGCTACGTGCCCATCGCCAGCGCGGACGGCAGCACGCTGCTGTTGATCCAATTCCCACGTTCCGTCCGCGGCGGCGTCAGCTTTATCTTCTAGTTACCACCTGGGCAGGATCCGCTGCCAGGTGGGATCCACGTGTTTCCGCATTTCCGCGGCATCGTCGCGCTTCCGGTAGGGCAGTTTGTTGTGACGCTCTTCCAGCCGCGCTACCTGGTCCATATCCAGCTCAATGCCCAGCCCAGGTTTATCGGGAATCACCACTGCACCGTCCACAAACTTTACCCGGCCGCCCACAATCACCTCATCCTGCTCACTTTGCCAGGGATAGTGGGTATCGCAGGCGAAGTGCATACCGGGCGACACACAACAGGCGTGCGCCATGATCATCATGCTGACGCCCAGGTGGCTATTGGAGTGCATTGAGACTCCTACACCCAGGGCATCGCATAGATCGGAAAGCCGTTGGACGTTGCGGATCCCGCCCCAGTAGTGCGGATCCGACAGTACCACTTGGACTGCATCTGTACGCCAGGCCGGCACGACATCGTCCAATCCGGTCACCGCGACATTCGAAGCCAATGGCGTATCGATCCCCTCGGCCAGCAGCCGTTTGCGGACCTCCGCCATGCCTTCCATCGACGCCGTGGGATCTTCCAGATACCCGCCTCCGGACAACTCTTCACGCAGCGAGCGGCCCACATGGACCGATGTCTCCACGGACCATGCACAGTTCGGATCAATGCGAAGCGGGTAGCTGGGGCCAAACTCGCGCCTTAGGGCCCGGATGGTCTCAATCTCGACCTCCGGCTCCAGTACGCCGCCCTTTAACTTGATTTCTTTGTATCCATACTTCTCGATCATCTGGCGGCATTGCCGGACCATCGTCTCTGGCGACAGGCACTCGCCGTATTCGTCTTCCCGCGCATCGGCGCCTTCCCCGCCCCCGCCCGCGTGTTTGTAGAACAGGTAGGCCGAAAACGGAGCGGCATCCCGGGCCCGGCCGCCCAACAGGTCGCACACAGGCTTCCCCACGGCCTTGCCGATGATGTCCAGGCAGGCGGCTTCCACGGCGGCAAACGCGCGCGTGCGGGCATCCCGCGGATTCTCGCCAGGCACCATCCAGGTCTGCGACCGGTCGCCGCCGGCATCCGGTTTGCCCCAGTTCGACCACAGTGCGTGCAACTGGAACGGATCCATGCCCAGCACCATGGGCTGAATGGCCGTCAGGGCGGCCAGGGAGCCATCCCCGCCATGTGCCTCGGCGACGCCAGTGATTCCGTCGTCGGTGTTTAGAATGAGGATCGTGCGGAGAGCGTAAGGGGAGTGGAGCCCGTAGGAGCTACGGATGGGCGGGTCGGCTACGGCGACAGGATGAATAGAGAATGAACTGATGCGCACGGTGTGAGCGTATCACGCCGTGCGCATGGAATTGAATGGGGGGTGAGCCGGGATGTTGACCGGCCCTGATGAGGCGGGAGTACCCTACTTGCGCATGCCCGTGTTGGGGCTCTTCAGCCGCAACTGGCGCAGCTTCCGCTTCGTGCGCTTCGGCTTCGTAATGATAAACGTGCCGCTGCCCAGATATTCGGCCTGATACAGATTTTCTTTGACTTTTTCCGCCAAGGGAACCTCCAAGATCGTTGACTAAACACCTCATTGTACCGCAACACGCTACCCTGAAAGAGGATGGGGTCTGGCACTTTCCGCGCGCTGCGACACCGCAACTTCCGTCTCTACGCCGGCGGTATGACCGTGTCCCTGGCCGGCACGTGGATGCAGCAACTGGCCCAGAGCTGGCTAGTGTACCGGTTGACTCATTCCGAGTGGATGCTGGGCCTGACCTGGTTCTGCGCCAATATCCCCATTCTCCTGCTGAGTCCCATCACCGGACTGATGGCCGACCGCTACCCCAGGCGCCGCATCGTGCTGTACGCCCAGACCGGCGCCATGATCCAAGCCGTTATCCTGGCCATACTGACCCTCACCGGACATATTCAGGTCTGGCACGTCCTAAGCTTGGCGGTCGTCCTCGGCATCGCCAGCGCGTTCGATATTCCCGGCCGCCAGGCGCTCTTCGTGCACCTGGTGGGCAAAGAAGACCTTGTCAACGCGATCAGCCTGAACTCCGCTGTTTTCAATTCCGCGCGGGTCATCGGGCCACCCATTGCAGGCTTCGTGGTGGCCAAACTAGGCGAAGGCACCTGTTTCGCCTTGAACGCCCTGAGTTTCCTGGCGGTGATTTTCAGCCTCGTGGCCATGGACGTCGTCGAACCACCGCAGCAAGGCTCGGCGGAAACCCCGCTGCAACGCCTCGCCCACGGCTTCCGATACGCATGGGGGACCAAAGCCATTCGTGTCCTGCTGGTGACCGCCGGCGCCGCCAGCCTGGCCGCCGCGCCGGCCTCCACCCTGGCGCCCGTTTTTGCCGAAGAGATCTTCCATCGCGGCGCCCAAGGGCTGGGCATGCTGAGCGGCGCGCTGGGCCTGGGCGCCATCCTCGGCACCTTGAGCCTGGCCGGGCGACGCGGAGCCAGAGGCCTGCACTGGGTGATCCTGCTATCCACGTTAGGCATGGGCGCCGGCTTCATCGCGTACTCCTGGTCTGATTCATTCCCATTCTCCCTGGGGATTATGACGTTTCTCGGCACCTGCATATTCCGCCAGAACGCCGCTAACAACACCGCGATTCAAACCCACGTGGAGGATCACTTTCGCGGACGCGTGATGGGGCTATATTCGATGATGGTGATTGGGATGCTCCCCATTGGAAGCCTGATCTCCGGAGCTCTGGCCTCCGCGATTGGCTCCCGCTGGACAACTTGCATCGGTGGATTCGCGAGTCTCTTCGCCGCGGCTTTCGTCTATTTCAATAGGAGGACTCTCCAAACTTGGCTCGATCTCTGATCCTTACCGCCGTGCTCACCCTGCCGTTTCTGGGCCGGGCCGGCGCCCAGGTGCCTGATGCCGCGCAGATTCAGCGGGTTACCGCCGAGATCGCCGACATTACGGGCCTGGAGGTGAAGCACCCGGTGCCCTACGAAGCCATCTCCCGGGCGGGCTGGAAAAAGTGGGTGCAGGACGAGATCCAGGCCAGCGTGAAACCGACCGAAATCCGGGCGGAAGAGTTGCTGCTGAAGAAGCTCGGCCTGGTGCCGCAGAACTTCGACCTGAAGTCCGCGACTGTCGATTTACTGGGCGAACAGGCCGCTGCCGTCTACGACCACAAGCGCAAGAAGATGCTGTTTGTTGACGGGGCCACCGACGACGCCATGGCGGAAGCCGTCCTCGTCCATGAACTCTCGCACGCGGTGGCCGACCAGCACTTCGACATGAAGCGTTTCCTGGAAAAGGGTCCCAAATCCGACGAAGCCCAATCCGCCCGCATGGCCGTGGTGGAGGGCCAGGCGATGTGGATCATGGTGGAATCGCAACTTCGCAAACTGGGCCAGAGTCTCAAAACCAATCCCGGGACCCTGGAGATGATGCTGCCCGCCATGGGCCAGATGGCAGCGGAAACCTACCCCATCTTCAGCAGCGCGCCGCTCTATCTGCGGGAAACACTACTCTTCCCCTATTCGGGCGGGATGATGTTCCAGCAGGCGATCTTCGTTCGGTCGGGTAAGGACTCGTTCGCGGAGATCCTGCGCAAGCCGCCGGTCTCGACGCAGCAGATCCTACATCCTGCCAAATATATCCAGAATATTGAACCCACTCATCCGGCGTTGCCGGCGGTCGCCGCCCGTAAAGAGTATGAAAGCCTGACGGAAGGCAGCATCGGCGAACTGGACTTCCGCATCCTGTTGCAGCAGTACACGAACCTGCAGGATGCGACAAAGCAGGCGGAGAAGTGGCGGGGCTCGAGCTTGGACCTATTGGAGCACAAACGGGACAAACACACCGTGCTGCGCTGGTCGGTGGAATGGGATACACCGGAATCTGCCCGGGAGTTTCTACGAATGTATCGGCGGGTCCTGGCCGGGAAATGGAAGAAGCTGGAGTATAAGGAAGAGACGGAAACCGTACTGACTGGCACGGGTGACGATGGCAACTTTCGCCTGGTGGCGGAAGGGGCCAAGGTGACTGGACTGGAAGGGCTGAAACCTGACGAGGCGCCGGCCCGTCCGGGGCTATAGCCGGTGCGTTATATTGAAAGGCAAGCTCGATTATGATCAACCGTAGAAACTTCGTAGGCCTTGGCGCGGCGGCATCGCTCGGCGGACTCAACCTGTTCGCGGACCTGCAGGTCCCGAAACCCGCGCCCGAGCTCGTCATCACCCTGAACAGCGGCGAACTGGTTTTGCTGAGCAAGCTCAAGGGCAAGGTCGTTGTTCTGGAATTCCTGCTCACCACCTGCCCCCACTGCCAGCGCTGCTCGGCCGTGATGCAGAAGGTTCTCAACGAGATGGGCGGCGAGAAGTCGTTCACGGCGCTGGGAACAGCGGTGAATCCTGACGACCTCACGCAGGCCAGGATGTTGATCCCGGAGTACATCTACAAGCTCGGCCTGAAGTTTCCGGTGGGCTATACCAAGCGTGAGATGGCCTATCAATGGCTGGGTGCCGACCCCAACAAGGGGCCGGTGTACTTCCCGCAACTGGTGTTTATTGACCGCAAGGGTATGATCCGCGCTTACCATCCCGGCACCGACACGAAGTTCTTTGAAGATGAAGAGAATAACGTGCGCAAGGTAGTGGAAGGTTTGGTCAAGGAAGGCACCGGCGCCGCGCTGCGAACTCAAGCAAAGAAGGGCTAATGCATATGCGTCTTTTCTCCGCCACCCTGCTCGCGGCGTTGTGCCTATCTTCCGCGGCTGTGGCGGAAACGCTGCCACGCCCTGCCGGCGAAATCAAGTTCATCGCGCATACCGGCGAGACCATCACGCTATCCGGGCTGAAGGGCAAAGTGGTGGTGCTCGAGTTCTTGCTCACCACCTGCCCGCATTGCCAGGAGATGGCCCGTCGTCTTTCCGGGCTCCAGAAGGAATTTGGCCCCAAGGGCCTGCAGGTGATCGGGCTGGCGATCGACGAGAACGCGGGCGCCAACCTGCGCAATTTCGTTGTGAAGAGCGGGGCGAGCTTCCCGCTGGGCGTCTACGATTACATGCAGTCGCGGGCGTACCTGCAGATTCCTGACGTGGTCCGCATGAGCATGCCGCACATCGCCATCCTTGACCGTAAGGGCCTGATCCAGGTCCATCATGGAGCAGAAGAGCCGTGGATGGGCGACAACGTGATCGACGCCAATCTGCGAGCCGACATCACCCGTCTGCTGGGCCAGGCTCCGGCCGCGAAACCCGCAGCAAAGAAGAAGAGTTAGTTCCCATGCGTCTCCTTGCCATCGCCTGCACCCTGTCCGCGAGCCTGCTCGCCCAGCAACTGCCCAACACCCTCACAAAAGAGGAGAAGAAACTGGGCTGGACGCTGCTGTTTGACGGGAAGTCGATGAAGGGCTGGACGAAGGCCGGCGCCGACGCCTGGGCCGTGGAAGATGGCTGCCTGAAGTCGCTGGCCAACCCGAAAATCCGTGAGGACCTGCTGAGTTCAGGAACCTTTGGCGACTTCGTCCTGACCTTCGAATGGAAGGTAGCTCCGGGCGCAAACAGCGGCGTCAAGTATAAGATTCAGGATTCGGCGCTGATCGATGCAGCGCAGCTGCCAAATCCCAAGATGCCTTTCGAGCAGCAGGTGGCTTACGAGTTGGAGCACCACTCGGCGCGGCTCGACAAGGTAAAGACGGGCTCGGGCGCGCAGGTCTACCCGGTGGCCTTTGAATACCAGGTCATCGACAACCAGCGGCATCCTGATGCGCTGCACAGCCCGCTCAGCCGCGCGGCGTCGCTTTACCGCATGGCCGCCGCCACCAAGGACGCCACCAAACCGGTGGGCGAGTTTAACCAGGGCAAGATCGTGGTGCGGGGCAAGCACGTCGAGCACTGGCTGAATGGTGTGAAGGTCGTGGACACGGATCTGGACACCGCCGAGGTGCGCAAGCACATTGAAGAGCGGTGGGCTGCGGGCCATCCGGTGCGCGAATTGCTGGAGAAGATGCCGAAACAAATCACGCCGATCGCGTTGCAGCACCACAATGATGTCGCGTGGTTCCGCAACATCAAGATTCACCGTCTGGCGCCGCCCAATTAAGCTATAATCGTAGAGAACTGTGCGCCCGTAGCTCAGCTGGATAGAGCGTTTGCCTCCGGAGCAAAAGGTCAGAGGTTCGAATCCTCTCGGGCGTACCACTTCCCCTTCACACCCCTCCCCTCTCCCCCTGGTCGGCTGTATCCCCAGTTTTGTACGTTGAAGGCGCCATTCGCCTCGATGGCAGGGGGGCAATCACGTGCGTGCGTAGCCGATCGGCAGAAGAGACCGGCAATGTACGAGAACCCCGCCAGGAGCAAGCAGGCTTGTCCCTGACGGGGTCATATCGGGCGATTGGAAGCGATGGCGGTCCGGCGGAGTCAGGCGGGTGGAGCGCCTGCCGCTTCCGGTTGGTATAAGACCTCCATCACCTGCACCCGCTTGACCCCTCGGGGCACGGTCCACTCGATTGTGTCTCCACTGCGGTAGCCGAGGAGGGCGGTTCCAATGGGAGCCAGTACGGAGAGCGATAACTCACCCCGTCCCGCTTCACTCGGATAGACCAGGCGATAGGTTTTCAGTTCTCCTGAATCGAGGTCGCGCAGACTCACTACGGAGTGCATCGTGACGACATCGGCCGGAAGTTCCGCGGGGTCTACGATGTCGGCGCGGTCGAGTTCAGCTTCCAGTTGCTGCAGGTCCTGGCGGACGGAGGCCCGATCGGCAATGATGCTGCTGAGCCGTTCGTAGTCGTCTTGCGTCACGAAGATGTGTTTTTCCATGGAGAGGCTCCAGCCTGTTTGGATGCACTTCGTGGGCCATCCGGTGCGATTCAAAACAAAGGACTTGTTTTCAGCGCGTGACGACCGGCTGCCTTAAAACCGCCACTCAGTCCGGTTTCAGACAGTCGGGCGGTTTGACAGCAAGAGGGCCGCCTTGCGGACGGCCCCATTTGACCAGTGATTGAGAGGATCCGGTTACTTCGCCGGCTCGACGAAACGCATCTTCCAGACAGTGGTTGTCTTGTACTCCTCACCAGGTTTCAACACGGTGGTAGGAAATTCCGGATGGTTCGGTGAATCCGGGTAATGCTGAGTTTCCAGGCAGAAGCCGGTGCGCTGCGCATAGTTGTTGGCGTTCTTGCCAACGGCCGAGCCGTCGAGGAAATTGCCGGTATAGAACTGGACGCCTGGTTCCGTTGTCCAGACTTCCAGCACACGGCCCGAGGGCGGATCCACAGCCTTGGCCGCCATGACCAGTCCGTTGCCGGAACGGTTGAGCACATAGTTGTGGTCGTAGCCTTTGCCGAGCACCAACTGCTCATCCTTGTCGTTGATGCGTGACCCGATGACCGTGGGCTTGCGGAAATCGAAAGGCGTGCCCGTTACATCCTTCAACTCGCCAGTGGGGATCAAGCCGCTATCGACTGGGGTGAAGTGATCCGCATTGATCTGCATGACCTGACTCAGGATGTCGCCATTGCCCTGTCCGGCGAGATTGAAGTAGGTATGATTCGTGATATTCAATACTGTCGCTTTGTCCGTCGTCGCCAGGTAGTCGATCTGGATATCGTCGTTGTTGCTGAGCGAATAGGTGACGCTGACTTTCAGGGTGCCGGGATAGCCTTCCTCGCCGTCCTTGCTGGTATAAGTCAGGATCGCTTTCTGGACGCCGTTCGACTCTTCTGTCTTACCACTCCAGATCACCCGGTCGAAGCCCACCAGGCCGCCGTGAAGGCTGTTCTCGCCGTTGTTTCTGGCGAGAGTATACTCCTTGCCATCCAGGCTGAACTTGCCCTTGGCGATGCGGTTTCCGTAGCGCCCGACGATGGCTCCAAAATAAGGATTGGGTCCCTCATAGCCCTTCAGGCTGTCAAAGCCCAGGGCGATGTCGGCCAACCGGCCGCGGGCATCGGGCGTCTTCAAGGTGACCACCCGCGCACCGTAGTTGGTGATGGCGATCTCGACGCCGTTGCGGTTTCTCAGGGTGTAGAGGCTGATCGCTTCACCCTTGTCCGTCTTTCCATAATCCTGCGTTGTCACGGCCCCTACTCCTCCTTGTTCGAGTTTCTTGCAACCGGCGAGCGCCGCCGCAGCTACAACCAATGTGAGAATTTTCGAATGCATCTTGCCTCCAATTCAGTGTTTCAGAACGATTCCAGCGTTTTGGAGCTGAAGTCGCCTTCCACCGGCGACAGTCTGTATCGATATGAGTATGACTGATCGGAAGGAATCCGATAGGTCTGCATCGGCAGGGCATTGGGTGACCAGCTATCGATGCCGCCGATGCCCATCTGCTTCCAGTCGAGGTTCAGGAAGACCTGCGGATGCGGCTGCATCATGAAAGTATAGGCCGCCCGCTCCAGATCGTCCTTGGTGAAATGTTTGGCGCCCACGCTCAATTGCGGAGCCCCGACGGCCAGCAACCCTAAGCCTTGCGCGTTCGTGAGGGCTACCCACCGTACGTCCGTTTTGTTGCCATTCTCCTGCGGACGCGAGTAGTCCACCCATTCCTTGGCGACAGTGCTCTTGTAGATGCCCAACCGCTCAAACGGCCGATCGATGTAAGTCTCGGCCGGACCTCGTCCATACCATGACAGATTCTCCAAGCCAGGCGACACCACCAGTTCCGTACCGAAGCGCTCCATCATGGCCCGTTTCTGCGTTCCTGGTTGATAGGACGTTTCCACGATCACATCGCCGGTGCCGTGCACAGTGTAGGTCATCGTGACCCTGGCGCCGCCTGCGTTGGCCGGTACCGCCTTTACCGTGATCTTGGCCGTGCGGTCGTCCACCTTCTCAACCTGGGCCGACTGCACGTCCCACCACGTTCCGGCGTCGCGCCAGACCTTCATGTCCGATTCCACCGGACGCTTGCCGAGTGCTTTCCGCGCACCTACATCGTTGTCCGTTTCAGCACGCCAGAAGTCGACACGCGGACCGCGGTCCAGCAGCGATACGCCTCTGTACTTGTAAGACGTGATCACGCCTTCCTTCCTGCTGAACATCATCGAGAAGGTGCCACCCTTGAACGCAACCCATTCCCCCTCATCGGTCATGGTCAATGCCGGCGCCTTTGTGAAATCGGCCGGCTTCGCGTCTTCCCTGCCCGGCAGCGCGAACTGATCGTAAGAAATCTCATGCCCGCGCTTGGCCCATGACTGGTCGGACTTCAGTTTGTAGCTGATATTCAGCCAGTACTCGTTGCCCGGACCCGCTTTCAGCTTTGGAATCGGCAGTGCGTATTCCCGCTCCTGGCCCGGCGCCACATTCAGATCAGCGATCCGGCCCGAGGCCAGCACCGCGCCGCTAGCCGAGGACACTGTCCACGTCGCTTCCGCGATGTCCTGCGCGTTGGTGAAGTTGAACCAGTTCTTGACCTTGATGCGTCCATCCACGAGATCGACCGCGGAGGTGTGCAGGTTGCGGTAAACGTACTTAATGGCGGACAACCCGGGATGCGGGCGCCGGTCGGCCGACACGAGGCCGTTGTTATTGAAGTTGTTGTCGTTGCGGATGCCCGTCTTGTCTTCCCACCAGCCGCCATAGGCGAGAAAGCGCGGCGCAGGCCAGTTCTGCTTGAACTCCTGCGGAGTGGGTACCCAGAGGCCCTGATCCACCCAATCCCAGACGAACGCACCCTGCGCATTCGTGCCGCTGTAGAAGATGTCCCAGTATTCCTTCAGTCCGCCGTTCGAGTTGCCCATGGCATGCGTGTATTCGCACAGGATGAGCGGCATGTCCGGCCGCTTGGCCGCCTCGCGCTTCACCCGCTCGGGCGTGGGATACATGAACGAATTAATGTCGGCGTTCGAACCGCCGTGCGATGTCGTACCTTCGTAATGCCAGGGACGGGACGGATCCCGTTGCTTGGCCCACTCATAGGTGAGTTTGGCATTGATGCCGTCGCCCGCCTCATTGCCCATCGACCAGGAGAAGATGGAGGGATGATTTTTGTCGCGCTCCACCATGCGCTGCACGCGGTCCATGTAGGCGCCCGTCCAGACTGGCGAATCCGTCAGTAAGTTGCCGGGTTCGTTCCCGTAACCATGCGTCTCGATATTGGCCTCGTCCATCACGTAGAGGCCGTACTGGTCGCACAGCTCATACCAGTCGGGATGATTCGGATAGTGCGACGTCCTCACCGCGTTGAGGTTGTACTGCTTCATCAACTCAATGTCTCTGACCATCAGCGCGCGGTCCACCACTTTGCCCGTCTCCGGCGAATGTTCGTGGCGGTTCGTACCCTTGATCAGGATCACCTGCCCGTTCACCTTCAAGCGCCCGCCTTCTATCTTGATGGTGCGGAACCCAACCCGCTGCGGGATCACTTCGATGACGGCGCCCGACGCGCTCTTCAACGTGAGCAGCATCTTGTAGAGATACGGCGATTCGGCCGACCACAGCTTCGGCGCGGCCACCTGCATGGCCAATCCGGCCTCGGCCGCGCAGGGCGCCTGAGCCTTGCCGACAGCGGCCCCAGTCGCATCAAACAGTTCGGCTTCCAGCGTACACTTCCCGGGATTCAGGATTTCCGCCTTCACCTTCAGCGCCCCGTCCATGGGCGACTGCACTTCATAGTCGCGGACATGGCTGCGCGCGGTGGACCACAGATAGACTTCGCGATAAATGCCGCTCATGCGCCACATGTCCTGGTCTTCCAGGTACGCGCCATCACCGAAGCGGTAGACCTGCACGGCCAGAACATTGGCGCCGGGCTTGAGATGCTTCGTAATGTTGAACTCGGCCGGAGTGCGGCTGTCCTCGTTGTAGCCCACCATCACACCGTTCACCCACACATAGAACGCGGAATCGACACCGGCGAAATGCAGGTAGACTTCGCGGCCCTTCCAGGCAGGTGCGAGGGTGAAGGTGCGGCGGTAGCTGCCCACGGGATTGAAGTCCTTGGGCGGCGTCGGCATCTTCTTCGTGTCCTGTGGGAACGGGTAGATCAGGTTCGCGTAGATGGGGATGTCAAAGCCGTGCAGTTGCCAGCTTGCGGGCACCGGCATCGTGCGCCACGCCGAGTCGTTGAAGTCCGTCCGGAAGAAATCCAGCGGACGGTCGGCAGGCCGCAGTACGCCGTCGAACTTCCAGGTTCCGTTCAAAGACTGGAACCACGGCGACTGCGCCATTTGCCCGCCACGGGCGAGTTCGGCCGTGGGGTACACCATCATGGTGGCGTGAGGTTTCTCCAGGCCAATCTTGAAAATGGCCGGATTATCCCACTCTGGCCGGTCGGCCGCGAGGCAAGCGCTTACAAGCAATACAAGAGAGACAGACGAGGTCAGTGCGATCCGCATGAATTAGACTCCGGGGACTACCGCATCCGAAAATATCACACCTGCGGGTAGCGAATCTTCTCCAGGAAAAGTCCCGAAGCCGGAGCCGTCCACGACGCCACGTCCAACTGCGGGCCGCGGGCCTCAATCAGATCCTGAAACTGCTCCACCGTCAACTCGCCTTTGCCTACTTTTACCAGGGTTCCTGCAAGCCTTCTCACCATCCGCCACAGGAAGTGCGAAGCCTCGATGTGAAACAAAATCAGGTCGTCCTGTTCTTCCACCGTGGCCGACTCCACCACGACGATGCTCGACTCTCCGGGCTTGGAGGGATCCTTCGCGCGGAATCGCACGAAGTCATGGCGGCCAGGGATGAACTCCGCCGCAGCCTTCATTTTCTCGACATCCAGCGGCTCTTTGATCCACCACACGAACTTCTTGGAGAACGCCGTTTTTCGGCGGGAGATCTGGTAGACATAGCTGCGCGACGACGCATCGTGCCGCGCATGAAACTTAGCCGGGACTTCCCTGGCGGAAATGATCGCGATATCGGCGGGCAGGGCTTCGTTCATCAACCGGGCGAGCAATTCGGGTGAGACCGGACGCCGCGGATTCGCGCGCAGGTGCGCCACTTGTTCCGCGGCATGGACCCCGGCATCGGTGCGGCCGGCGCCCATCAGCTCTACAGGACCGGCGAAAAGCTCCTCGGCGGCCTTGCGGAGTTCGCCCATCACAGTCTTCGGCGCATTCGTCTGTTCGGCCCAACCGCTATAGCGGGTGCCGTCGTACTCAATCAGAAGCTTCCAAGTCCTCACTATTCGAGCTTACCCCGTGGACGCGGGGGCGTCGTTAGCAGGAGGCCCTACACCCAGCTCAAATTCGTAATCGAATGAGCAGGTACGGTCAACTGTGTCATGACCCCGCCCAGCCTGATCTGGACCGGTTTGTCGACCGCGGACACATTGCTCAGCACGAGCACCTTCGTCCCATCGCGTTGGGTGAATGCGGCATGCGCCACGGCATCGCCACCGCCTTGTGACGAGAACCTCTTCGATCCGCGGCGGGCCGCGTGCGTGTAATGCTTCAGCACCCAGTAGTCGGTGCTGCGGGAGATTTCCCTAGTCTTGGAATCAATGGTAAGCGTGCCTCGGGCATGCACGAACGGCCCGATGTTGGGGTTGCCATTCTCGTCGAGGACGAGGTTCCATAGCATGAAGCAGCGGGTCCAGTTGCGGACGGCCGCCGCGGCGAGCGCTCCACCCCGGGCGATGCGGACGTTTGGCGGCAAGACTTCGCGCTTGGGGGCATCGGTGGAGGCGAGAGGAGCGCCTCCGGCCAGGCCGCCGGCGGAAAAGGCTCCTACACTGTTGAAGCTGCCCTCGGTCCAATAGGCGTGTTTGTCGGGGAAGGCGTCATGGACGCGGCTCATGGCATCAATGGTGCCGAGATACGGATGCCAGGCGACGCCGTCGATATATTTGTTGAACGCGGGTTCTTCCAGCGAATTGATGACCCGGCCCCAGAGATTCCAGTTGTGGTCGAGCATCCAGATCTTCGTCTTGAGGTTGTTTGCGGCGAGCGCCGGCCCCAACTGCTGGCTGACGAAGACGATCTCATGTTCCTGGGCCCACACACAGGCGGGCATGCGGGCATCCTGGTCCGTATCCACTTCGTTCTGCGACGTGATCGCGTCGACGGGAACGCCCTCGGCCTCGTAGGCCTTGAGGAATTTCACAAGATAGCGGCCGTAAACTCCGAAATTCTTAGGCTTCAAGGAACCGCCCAGCATTGTGCCGCTGGCCTTCATCCAGCCGGGCGGGCTCCATGGGCTGGCGAGCAGGAAGAGGTCAGGATTGAGCTTGCGGGCCAACCGGAGTTGGGGCAGGATGTACTGTTTGTCCTGATCGATGGAGAACCGCTTCAACTCGGGATCGGGTTCCCCCTCGTCATAGCTGTACATCCTGGTCGCAAAATCGCTGGAGCCGATGCAGATCCGCGTGACGCCCATGCCGAGTTCGGAGGGATGATACAGCTCGTGCATCAGCTTCTCCCTCGCGCCCGCATCGAGCTGGTTGATCATGTAGGCCGAGGCATCCGTCAGCGCGCCGCCAAAGCCGAGCATCTCCTGATACGTGCGGGAAGGATCGAGCGTGATGGCGTCGTCCAGCGGGGCGCCAGCAGGCCGCCATTGCAGGGCGGGCTGATCCGCAAACATCTCCGTCCCGGCGGTACGGCGAACGCTGATGGTTCCGGCTCCGCCTGCTAAAGTCTGTGCCGTGGCTGGCAAAGCGCTGAACAACGCGGCGGCGCCTGACGTGGTCAGCAATTCCCGACGAGTACTTCCGTTCGACATCGCGCCTAGTCTATGCCCGCGGATACGAATTCACAAGGGCCTGGGCCGGCGGGTTCGCCTGGATACAATGAGGGGCGATGAAGCTGCGCTCTCGACCATCCCTGAAGGTAGGCCTCCTGCTGGCGTTCTGTGCGATCGCCGGAACGGCCCAGACCCCGGCCACGCTGCCCACTGATCGACTGAACGAACCGTGGTGGGCCAAGCGGCACGCGGCAGTGCTGGAGAAGGTGCAGTCGGAGAAGGACACTGAGCTGATTCTGCTGGGTGATTCCATTACGCAGAACTACGAGAAGGCCGATCCCCCGGATGAAGACTTTCAGCCCACCTGGCGGCATTTTTATAGCAGCCGCAAGGCATTGAACCTGGGCTTCAGCGGCGATACCACGGCGCATGTTCTGTGGCGGCTGGAGCACGGTGAAGTGGATGGGCTGAGGCCGCGCGCGGTCGTGCTGCTGATCGGGACCAATAACACGGCCCGCGGTCAATCGGCTGAAGAGACGTCGCGAGGCATCGAGTCGGTGGTGGCGAAACTTCGCGAGAAGCTGCCGCAGAGTGCCATCCTGCTGCTGGGCCTGCTGCCCAGCGAGGTCTCTCCGGAGAAGAGCGGGGTGGATGCAGAGGTGAACCGCCGCCTGGCCAGGCGTTACGAGTCAGAGGAAATGGTGGCTTACCTCGATATCAGCCCGGCCTTCTTCCAGGACAACCGGCTGAATACGGCGATCTTCTACGATCCTCGCCTGAAAACCCCGCGCAAGCCCCTGCATCCCGACACCACCGGGCAGCGCCTGATGGCCGAGGCGATTGAGCCGACGTTGACGCGGTTGATGGAGGACGGGCCGAGACAATACCTGGCTGGCCTGAGCGCCGTAAATACGGCACTCATTCCGGTGCCGAGGCTGGAACGGGATTCCTACGATTGGGATCAGCGCCACCGCGATGTTCTGGCGGCCAAGTCGCAGATCGAACCGGAGATTGTACTGGTGGGCGATTCGATCACGCACTTTTGGGGCGGTCTCCCAAAGGCCAACCATGTGAACGGTCCCAACGCCTGGGCAGCGGCCTTTGGCGGCACGCCCGTGTTGAACCTGGGCTTCGGCTGGGACCGCACGCAGAATGTACTGTGGCGGCTGCAGCACGGGGAGTTCGACGGCCTGCACCCCAAGACGGTGATCCTGAACATCGGCACCAATAACCTCACGGGCACTGTGAATGCGCGGGCTAACACTCCGGAGGAGGTAGTGCAGGGGATCCTGGCGATTCACGAGAAGGTGCGCGCATCGTCTCCGGGAAGCCGCCTCGTGGTGATGGGTATTTTCCCACGCGGCTTCTCCCCTTCGGCCCGGCTGCGTGCACCGATTGCGCGGGTGAACCAACTGCTGGCCGCAGCCCTGGCGGGCAAACCGGATACGACATTCCTGGACATCGGCGCGCGGTTCCTGCAGCCCGACGGAACGCTGCCGAAGCGCTTGATGAACGACGGCACGCATCCCACCGAGGAAGGCTACGCGATCTGGGTGCAGGCCCTGGCCGAGGCCGGCGTCATTCGCCCGCGCTGATCTATCCCTTGCGCTTGCCCTTGCTACTGGAAGGCAACGGCTGCGGCGAAGTGACCGGCCCGTGGACGACCAGTGTGCCATCCTTGCCGATCTCCATGCGATCGAGGAACAGGACGCGCCGTTGGCCGGTGGCCGCGGTTCTCCCTGCATAGAGACAGAGCATCTCCGAGCCGTCGGGCGAGTAGGTGACACAGTTGTGCGCCGGGCCGGTGACGGTGCCTCCGCGGTCGTTGTTCTTCTTCAGCACGGGATTGTTGGCAGCCTTGGTGTACGGACCCAGGGGGTGCTTCGCCGTGGCATAGCCCAGCGCGTAGTTCTCGCCCAGATAGTGATTGGCGGAATACATCAGATAGTAAGTGCCGCCGTGCTTGAAGACGCAGGGGCCTTCCGTCCAGCGCCGGTTGACCTCCTTCGTCGTCACGGAGAGGTTCTCCCACGCGGCGTTCTTGTCGGAGAGGCTGACGGGGGGACGCAGGACCATAGCCGGCTGTCCGAGGGTGCCGGTGAAATCCGGCTTCACTTCCACGCCGTAGATCCAGCTCTCCTCGATCTCGCTGTAGAGCTTCTCTTTGCGCGCCCAGTCAGCAAGCTCACTCTCCACTGGATGTTTGTAGCAGCAGCGCGAGTAGAAGAGATAGATGCGTCCATCGGAATCGAAGAGCAGTTCGGCGTCGATGGCCGGGTAACCAGGATCGAATAGCGGAGCGTTACGGATGTCGCGGAATGGCCCTTCAGGCTTGTCCGACACGGCCGCACCGATGCGGTAGTTCTCTTTCTCCTTGTTTGGGTTGTCGCGCCATTGGGCGCTATAGAACAGATAGTAGCGATCCTTCACGTGATAGACGGCGGGCGCCCAGAAGGTGTCCGTGCACCAGGCGGTGGCCGGGTCCCGCGAATAGACCTCTCCGATGGGTTTCCAATGGACCACGTCAGTGGAGCTGAAAGCGGGATAGGCGGTGGCGCCGCGGCCGCCGCCCGTGCCATAGACGAAGTACTGCCCGTTGGGCTCACGCAGGACGAACGGGTCGGCGACGGCGATGGATAGGGGATTGGTGTAGGTCTGCGGGGCCTCCTGCCCGGCAGCCAACCAGGGCGCGGCGACGGCACCACCCAGTCCGCACAACAAGGTGCGGCGTGAGGCCCTGCTGGGCAATGAGGCAGTGTCCGCTGCTTTCTTTTCATCCGGCATGACTGAGATTCTCCTATGGCGGCCCGTCGGCCAGGGTGTCGCTATCGATGATTCTATTCGCGGCAGACGAAGTTGCGGGCGTCCTCGGGGTCGCCCTGCCCCGTGTAGTGTGCGGATTTCGGATAGGCGCACAGCGGCCGGCTGCGCCCCGGAAAGGCCTTGCCGGTAGCCGTCACGGCGTCGGGCGCTTTGCCCTTCTCCACCCAGTCCACCACGGCGCTGAGCATATCGAAAGTATCCAGCGCCGCTTCGCCGCCTCCACAATGCCCCATGCCCGGAACCAGGTAGATCCGGCTCCAGTCCGCGACCTTGGCCGGGCCGCCATTGGCGGCGCTCATCTTCTGGTAATACTCCAGCGTATCCAGCGCCGAGAACCAGGGATCGCTGACACCGTGGTAGAAGAGCAGTTTGCCGCCATGGCCGGAGAAGGTCGTCAGGTTGGTGGCAGTAGTGTCCACCAGAGGATTGGCGACCAGCATCACTTCCTTGTCGACATCTTGCTCAGTACCGGTGCTGGGCGGGCCGACTGGGCTAGGTCCGGGATTGAGCAAACCGGGGATGCCCCGCTTGGCCGTAATCCCCGTGTCGAACAGAAAGCCCGGATACACCTGGATTCCGCGAGAATCCCTGGGACCGCCGAAAGCGCGTTTGAGGGCGCCGGCCTGCTGAGCCGTGAGGCAGGAATCGCTCTTGGCGCCGCTGCAGACGAGGGAAGAGGGGTCGAAGCCGCAGCCGCTGATGTTGAAGACCATACCGTCTTCGACGCCATCTTTCAGGTCGCACTGCTTCAGCAGGGACTTGACCACCAACTGGCGGTCGCTCTCGGAGAAGGCTCCCCCTGGAATCGGTTTGCCTTGTGCGTCTTTGGGTGCAATCTGGTTAAAGCTGATGGCAACCCAGCGATCGGCCAGATTGGAGAAGCCCGTGCGCATGGCCGGGGCGCCGGAAACCACGCCGTCGAAATAGCGCGGGTACCGCTGGGTCATCAGCATGGCTTCGCGGCCGCCCGTGGAGCAGCCCGAGAAATAGGAATACCCGGCAGGCTGGCCGTAGTACCGGGCGATGATCAGCTTCGCCACTTCGGCCACACGGCCAACCGCGATGTAGGCAAAATCGAGGCTGGCCTGCTGGTCCTGCAGGAACGAGGCATCGAAGGCGCCGGCGCCGGTGTGTCCCGAATCCGTGTTGACGACGGCGAAGCCGCGAACCAGCGCCGGAATCGTTCCGGCGGCCTGCGCGCCCAGGGGGAATTGGACCGAGCCATTCAGCCCGCCACCGCCCTGCATGAGGAAGCGGTGATTCCATTCAGCAGGCAAGGTGAGGGCGAAGCCGATGCCATAGGACTTGCCCCCTTCTCCAGTACGTTTGTCGATCACCGCGTCCAGCCGGCAGAAGGCAGGCAGCGGCCCGGTGTAGCGGGGCCCGGCCGGCGTGGCGCCAGGCGCCGAGGCCGGAAACCATTCCGCTTTGTTGATCACCATCGCCAGATTGGGAATCTGGAGGTTGGCCAGTTTCGCGCATTCCGCGGGTCCCTGCGCTTGTGCCTGACCCGCGGTCCAGAGCGACATGCCGGCCACTATCGACATCAATGTCCATCTCATCTGCGTTTCACCTCCGATTCCCTCTGATCATCGCGCACGGCGCGGATTCTACTCGTACCGGTAGACCGTCACACGCATGACGGTATTCGGGCGCAAAGTGAGGATCTCACCCTGGCCGGTGTCGTCGCCGCCCAGCTGGCGGATAACGATCCATTTGCCTTGCTCGAACCGCCCCTCCTGCACATCGCCGATGCCGACGATGGCGGGTCCAGCCGACTTAGGGGTCAACCCGATTCGGAAGGCGCCGCCGATGCCGCCGAAGTAGAACTCGTTCGTGCCTGTGGCTGCCAGGATCGCCGCACCCTGGACGGGGGCTGCGTCGGGCGGCTGCGCTGCAGGTGCGGCCGGCTTCGCCTCAGGCGCGATCGGGATCCGGCCTCTGCCCAGGAACGAGACGTTCATCTGGTAGCCGCCGAGACTCAACTGTTGCGGCGCATCCCCCAACTTCATGCGGAGCGCGGTCATGGAATCCTTGCCCTGCTGTGCGGCAATCACCGGAGCCATGTTGGTGATGACTTTGTAGGCTGCGGCGAGCTCGGTGTCGGGCCCCACGCTTCTCTCGATGTAGAAGGGTGAGAAGCCCATCGCCCCGTGCTTGCCGAAGGCTACCAGCGCATTGGCCGGGTTCACTGAAGTTTCTGGGATGAAGAACGGGTTGCCGTTGCGGATGAAGCGTTCCGACACCTCGTCGAAGTACTGCAGGTAAATATCGGGCGTCAACATATCGCAGGCTGGCGCACCGGCCCGCCAGATGTCGTGTACCTGCGGCAGGGGCCCGCCGCTGGGATAAGTACCCGGCCAGGCCGTATTGGGCTGCTGCAGCCAGGCGTTCACGAACATCGGCAGGTTGTATTCGGCCTTGCCCTCCTCGATGATGCGGTTGATGTAGCGGGCGTATTGCCAGGCCATGAAGAACTCGTCTGAAGGCCACGTGAGTTTACGCCAGGTGGTCTCATACTCCTGCGCGCTCATGGGCGGGCTGCTGGTCTGGATGGGTATCTCGACACTCTCGGGTTTGCCGGGCCCGAACACCTCGGCCCACGTGCCGGACGCTTTGAAGCCGTTCACCTTCCAGGCGTCCAGCAGTTCCGGCGCCAGGGTGCCGCGGTGCTGAGCCAGGTGCCGCATCAGTTCCTGCGGTACGGAGGCGGCATAGGCGCGGTTCGCCGGCTCGGAACGATCGCGGGAATCACGCAGGACACCCACTTCGTTCTCCACCTGAATCATGAGGACTGTGTGGTCGCGCGAGTCGACCGACTTGAGATGGCGCATCATGGCGCGGAATGCCTTGGCGTCCGCGTCGCGGCTGGCGTCGCCGAAGGTGCTGAGCAGTTCCATGCTGCGGCCGGAGCTGAGGCGGATGCGCGGGAAGCGCTTGTAATCCTGTTTCACCCAATACGGCACGTAGCTGGAGAGGCCGTTCTTCCAACTGCCGAACCACAGCAGGACGAGTTTCAACTTGTTGTGCCGGGCCTCTTGCAGTAGGCCGTCCAGCAGTTCGAATTGGAACTTGCCTTCCTGCGGTTCCACCTGGGCCCACGACACGGCCGCCAATACGGTGTTCAGGTTGCCGGAGGCCAGGCGAGGCCAAATCGGCCGCATGTACTCCAGGCTGCTGGCGGAGTTGTTGCCCAACTCGCCCGCCACGGCCAGGAATGGCTGTCCATCGACGATGAGTTGTGTGGCGGTGCCTTGTTTGCGCAAGTGCGGAAGCTCCTGCGCACATAACGTAGCCGCCAGGGCGGCCGCGATCCAGGTGGAGGCGAAGCGAACGGTACTGCTGAAATGCATGGTTGTACTACCGGACTGGACTTAGTTTATAGACTGTCGCGGCGTGGAGCGCAAGTCAGGGCAAACCATGGCGAACAGCAGAGACACGAACGGCTTCGCCTCAGCCGTTGAACTGTGACGAAGCCGTTTGTAGTCAGGAGTTGATTAGTTCCAGCCGATGTCCTTCAGGAAGGCGAAGGTCAAATCATTGGGAACGGTGACTTCGTGGGTCAGGTCGCCGTTGATCGCCGGCTCCATGAGCAGGTTGGGGAAGGCGCTGACGTCGAAATGCGATACCGAAGAACCGCTCTGGAATGGGTTCGGGGCATACATCAAGGCATGGTTTAGGTTGTCGGCACCGGAGCGCAGGGTGAGGTCCAGGCCGAGAAAGGCAAAAACGCCTGAGTGGGTGCGCGAGCGTTTGGCCAGTGCGGCTTTCAGGGTGATGCCATCCGCGAGGGTGATGCGCACGGCGGGAATCGTGATCGATGCATCTGTGCCGCCGAGTCCGGGCGGCGGTGTGCCGGCGGCGTTGTCAGCAATGATGACACCCACTGCACCAGCAGCCTGCACGATAGCCGCTTTGGCCGTGAAACCACAGGTGCCTCTGTCCACCAGAGCGAATTTCCCCTTGACAGCCAGTGCGTTCGCCGCGGAAAGAGCGGCACAAGCAAGACCTGTTTTGCCGTCCGCCTGATCCACAACCGGCATGATCTCAGCAGTGACGCCGGCGGCGGAGAGGGCAGGGCCAAACGCGGCCGTGCCTACGAGGTAGTTCCCGGCCACCGATGCCGGAGCGTTGACGCGGAGGCTCGGCGAGCCGATCTGGAGGACGTTGGGCACACCGGCCGTAACGTTGGGTCCAGTCCACACCAGCTTGTTGCCGGTCAAGGCGGAGGCGGCGCGTTCAGCATTGGTCATGGTGTTCCAGATCTTGCTGGTCGCTGAATTCATCAGGAAAGCATCGGTGACGGTCGGGTAGCCTGCGTATTGTGCACCGGTTGATCCACTAGTGAAGGTCTGGAACCCCAGGCCGTGTGCAAATTCGTGCTGGAGAACAGTTACCAAGTCAACGTCTGTACCGTGGTTGCCGTCTAGCCCAAGATAGAAAAAGGTCCCGGTCAGGCAGCCCGGCTTCCCGAGATTGATGTTGAATGCAGCGGCAATGTCAGGTACACCGGGATGCGCTTCGGCCCCATAGAGCTTGTTGGTCAAAGCCTTGCCGTAGAGATGGCCGGCCAGGATCGCACCGGGGAAGTCGGCATACACTTCCGTGGCGCCGGCACTACCGAGAACCGCCCCTCCGTCATTGCAGGACAAACTGTCCCAGTATGCGCCGACAGTGATCGTCACGCTGCTGGTCAAGGTGGCGCCCCACTTGTTGGCTGCCGCCTGAAAAGCGATGAGCCTTTGCTGACCTAGCGTCGTGCCTGCGTTTCCACCTACCGGCAAAACCGGCGTCGGGTCGTTGAAGCCTTCTCCAGCATAGTCGTAGTTCACAATGATGATCGTCGCCGCGGCATTCAGCAAACAAGGGGCGAAGGCGGCCAGCGCCAGCGAAGCGAGGATTTTACTTCTCATCGAGAGCCCCCTTCGTGGTTGGAGCCGGACCGGCGGTGACGACGGCATTGGCTGCCTTGTCGCCAACTACACACGATTCCTTCAGCTTCCCGTCACTCGTCTTCGTGACGACCATGTAACTGCGAGAGGAGGCGGGTAACACGAATCCGATGCCCGCGCCGGTTGGAGACTTGAACTTCACAGGCGTCTCCGGGGCCACGGAAGCAACTGATTTCTGCTTCGACGCGGTGAGTGCCTGCACTTCGCCCGGTTCCGGAGCCCGGATCTGGCCGGTGACAGGATCCTTGAAGATCATCACTCCGCCGGCGCCCTCGACCGCGGGTCTTACAACTGACTCGGCAGTTCGGCCCGCGGCCTGGGTAGGCTTCGGGTCAGAGGGTTTCTGGTCAGCAGGATCGGCCGCGTTCACTACAGTGGCCGCCACGGCGAGAAGGGACGAAGCGAAAAGAAGTCGTTTGGTATGGTTCAACATGAATCTCCTCCAATGTCTATCTGCGGACACGACGAAGTCCGCCCAAAGCGAGTGCACCGAGACCGAGCATCATCAGGCCCATGCTCGTTGGCTCCGGGAGGGCCAGGAACTGCACGCTATCGATTCCGATGTAGTTCCCGTTCGTATTCGTGTCGGGCACGAGGTACCGGAAGCCGACGCGACCGCTGGTCGGCAGACCGAGGCCGCTGACAAAGATCGTGTACTGCTGCCAGCCGCCCGGATAGGTGGTGGGGTTCAGTAACGGGTTGACAGCCAGAACCAGATTGCTGAAGTCTCCCACCGAGGTATCGGTGGCCCCAACGTCTGTGCTTGCCCCGTTGGTGCTCAGCCGGACTTCCAGGCTATCGGCGAAGATCTGCGGCGCCTCCGTTCGGGTGTAGAACAGGATCGTCATGCCGTCGTGCAGCGTTACGACGGGAGAGAGCAGCCAATTGCTGACATTGCCCCCGGGGGCGGCGTTGTTGAAGTTGGCAGCGATGTAGGAATCCGTGGCGCCGCTCTCCGCGCCGAATACTCCAGGGGTCCCCTGGAACCATCCTTCAATGCCGAGCGGACTGCTGTTGTTCGTCATCACCCAACCGTCGCCGGACAGCGTGGTGATGTCGGTAAACCCTTCTTTCAGCAGTGGTGTGGCACATAAATTGAACCCGGCGGCAAGCAATAAAAGGCCGAGACTCAACGTGCGAAATCTGAGCATGGATCCTCCTCGGACTCTTCCGGGCAACAATCCTGGAAATAATCTTCCCGTGCCCGAAGATTGGTAAAGATAGTAACACATTACTCGGAACTAAGATCCGGTCAATCTGATGAAAGCAAACGGCCCAAAATCATGATGCTCTCGTCCAGTTTTTGGAGAATTTAAACCTGAGCCTGACAGGCAAACTATCAGTACTGTGCCGGATTTTGTATGAGCCACTGGAAGATTGGGCGAATTCTGCTCCGGCATCTCCCATGAGGCGGACCGCCTGGCGACTGGAACCAATCTCCCGCGGGAGGTCGAGTGCGGGTTGGATCGGATTGATGCAAACTGTTAGGCAAGCTTGTGACTGCTCCAACCATTGACCTTGCGCTCGACACCGATTTCGAGTGGTGTGCTCAGTTGATGTCCACCAATGATCCATGGCTCACCCTCGGCCGGGATTTTGAGACTTGCCTGGTGCGGTGCCGCGGACCGGAGTTCGTAGTCCTGCTAGCCCGCAACGGCGAGCAGAGAGCTGGATTCCTACTGCTGCATCCCACCGGCGTCGCTGGTTCACCATATATCGCAGCTATTGCGGTGAGTGCTGCGGCGCGCGGACAGGGGGTTGGATCGGCACTGCTGGCCGCGGCCGAGCGCTGGTTTCCCGCAGCCCGGCACATCTTCCTCTGCGTGTCCTCGTTCAACACCAGGGCGAAGAAGCTATACGAGCTGCGCGGGTATGTACAGGTGGGTGAGTTGCCGGATTATGTCATCGCGGGCGCGTCGGAGTTCATCATGCACAAGCGCCTGGAGCGGCCATGAACCGGCCCTGGCGCCTGGTCGCGCTGCTATCCGCAACGGCGACAGCCAGTTACCTGTGCAGGGTAAATGTCTCGGTGGCTGGCGTGATGATGATGCGTGAACTGGGCCTGTCTCAACAGGCGATGGGCCGAGTATTCAGCGCCTTCCTGGTTGGTTACGCGATTTGCCAGATTCCCGGCGGGATGCTCGCCGACCGGTTTGGAGCACCGCGTGTGCTGGCTTGGGCTGCGCTGGCCTGGGTAGCGGCGACTGCCTGGATGGCCGGTGCTGGCGCCAGCGTGGCCGCCCTTTTGGGTGCCAGGTTCGCGTTGGGCGTGGCGGAGGCGCCGACGTTTCCGGCCGCGGCGCAGGCTATTTCGCGGGCGTTGCCGGCCACTAAACGCGGCAGGGCGAACGGTTTGGTGGTGGCGGCCATCGGTCTGGGCTCGGCCATCGCGCCGCCATTGATCTCATACTTAATGGTCAGGTTAGGGTGGAGAACCGCCCTGATGATCTCTTCCCTGCCCGCATTGGTGGTCGGCTTGGGTTGGTTCTGGATGCGGCGACAGACGGTGACACCGACGCATTCGGTCCCGGTAGCCGCACCCTCAGGACGGCCGCAATCGCGCAGCTTTCTGCTGTTGACACTCAGCTATTCCCTGCAAGGTTACGTGGGCTATATCTTCGTGTTTTGGTTCTATCTTTACCTCGTCGATGTACGTCACTTCGACCTATTGCGCAGTGCGCTGTTCGGCAGTCTGCCCTGGCTGCTCTCCATCATCTCGATCCCTTTGGGGGGCTGGCTATTCGACCGGATTCCTTTCGACCGCAGAGTGATTCCGATCGGCGGGATGGCCGGATCCGGCCTGTTTATTGCCATCGGAGCCCACACGCAGCATGCGTATCTGGCCGCGGTTTGCCTGGCATTGGCGACCGCGCTGGTGCTGAGTGTGGAGGGTCCCTTTTGGGCCACGATGACGGCAGTGGCGGGCGAGCGCAGCGGCGCCGGCGGTGGTGTGATGAACATGGGCAGCAATCTCGGCGGGCTGATTTCTCCTGCGCTTACGCCAATCCTGGCCGCCTCCATCGGGTGGGAAGGTGCGCTGTTAGTGTCAGCGGTGCTGGCCATTTTGGCTGCATTACTCTGGTTCTGGATTCCGTCTCAGGAACTGCGCGCAAATTCAGGGTCCGACGGATGCCCTCCCCCCGAGGCGAACAAAACAGCAATTACACGCTTAGGCCAGGTTTAACAAGCGGTACAAATTATCAAGCGTGCAATAATGCAAGCGCTGATTTTGTAGAGTCAGGTTCTTCCACTTTTCTTCCCGCGAAGACACATCATTCGTGTTGCGCTACACTTTTTAGCCGCGTTTGGTGGCGGAAGCGCGTTTGGTCAGGTCTCTCAGCGCGTCCTTGCCGACCCAGCGCGCGCCTGGATGGGTGGAATCGGCTAGGCGCCGGGCGACGACCATTGCCGCCTGGCAGACTGCCGGACCGCGGCGGCCGAGTCCGCGCAGGGCCCAACTCACTCCCTTCTTCACGAAGTTGCGGTCGTCGAAGGCGGCCTTCTCGATGAGCGGCAGGCTGGAGAGGAACGGCTGGTCACCGGAACCCTTGTCGTGTCCGGCCAGGCTGGCCAGGAGGGCGAAACCGGCCCGCTTGATGAACTCCTCCTCGCATGCGCCCCATTCCGCGACCTTGGCCCAGGCATGCGGGGTCCGGTCGAATAGGCAGAAGCAGAGCGTATCGCATATGCCCCAATTGTCAAAATCACGGCACCAACGGTCCATTTGAGGCGGAGTGACCAGGGCTGGGTCGTCGACAAAGGCGGTCAACATGCGCGCCTCATAGACTCCCGTCGCCCAAAGTGCGGCGGCGAGTTCGTGGCTGCGGCCCAGGCGTTTCGCGATGGCTTGGATGTTGGCCATCGAGACGCCCAACGCCTGCTTCGCGTTGATGCCGAACCGCACCAGATTCTCACGATCGCGCGGTGTGGCGGCCTCTTCGAGCCAAGCTAAGGCCTGCTCCACCTGCTGGTTTAGATCGACTGACGGTTGAGGCTCGGCAGGCGCGGCTTTCTTCTTTGTTTTGGAGGGCATGGCGTCTGTCTGGCGGCCCGAGGGGCTGTTGCCGGGAGAATCTCCAGTTTGGTTATTGCGGCTGCGGCGGCGCTACGCAGGTGAAGTTGGCGGCCACATTGGGATCGCCGGAACCGTTGTAGCGCAGCACTTGCGGGTATTGGCACAGCGGCCGGGTGAGTGTCGTTTCCGGGTTGGCGGCGGCGCGGCCGGTGCCAATGAAACGCTGCGGGGCGATGCCCTGCTCCACCCAGCGGTCGAGCGCCGTGAGCAGATCGCGTTCAGGATCACCCACGAACTGATTGCCTGCATTGCCGAAGCTGTTCGGGCCGATGCCGCCCGCGCAATGGCCCATGCCCGGAACCAGGAACAACCGGTAGAAGCCGGCGATATCGTGGTCTTTGGCGCGCGGGTCTGGGAAGCGGCTCAGGAACGCGCGGACTTTCTCGTAGTAGTTGATGGAACCAAAGGGCGAGATGGCCGCGTCGGCCCAGCCGTGGTACTGGATGAGCTTTCCTCCATGAGCCCGGAAGCTGCGCAGATCGGGGCTGTTGGAACTGACCACCACACCGGCTTTCTCCGCGGCGAACGCGACATCTGAGTCAAAGTTCAGGGTGCGGTAGTCCCAGGCTGGATCCTCGAAAACGGCCTGGCCGAAGTATGAGTTGCCGAACTGGCTCTGAGGAGACTGCTGCGGCGGGTTGGCGATGATCCACGGGCGCCAGGCTCCGGGGATCGCTTCATGCCCTGGCGGGTAGCCGGGATAGATCTGCTGGCCGGTGCGTTCGTTTTTCGGACCGGAATAGATCTTCTCGAGGGCAACGAGCTGCGGTTCGGTGAGGCACTCGGCCGAATCGCCACCCCTGCAAACGAGGGTACCGGGGTCGAAGTGGCAAGTCCGGGGATCCTCGATGAGTCCATCCTTGACGCCGTCATTGGCATCACAGGCGGCGAGCACCGCTTTCTGGATGGCCGGCAGTTTCTCGGCCGGGATGGCACTCGCGGCATCCTTGGTGAGCGCCTGTTCATTCCAAACGAACCCGGCGAAGTGGTTGGACCAGTCGTTGGCGGGGGCTCCGGCGATGATGCCGTCGAAATCCTCGGGGTAACGCTGTGCCTCCATCAGGGCTTCGCGGCCCCCGTCGGAGCAGCCGAAGAAGTAGTTCCGCGACGGCGGTTTCTCGTAGTAAGCGCGAATGACGGCTTTGGCGACTAGGCCGGTCTCGTGGAGGGCCCGATGGCCGAAGTCGATCAGTTTTTCGGGGTGTCCGACGGCCCAACCGGCGGGTCCGCCCTCCGCGGTATTCGAATGCCCGTCATCGGTTCCGGCGGCGGCATATCCGCGCTGGATGAAACTGACAAGTGTAGAAACTGGGATCGCACCGGCCCAACCGCCATTGCCAGACTGCAGGTATTTGCCGTTCCAGCCGCTGGCCGGCAGCCATACTTCCAGCTTGATCTCGGAATCCGAGGTGGGGCGCGCAATCGCTTTTACGACACAGCGAGCCGGCACTTCGGCTGGTTTCGCTCCGCGATTGGCCCCGGGCAGCGGGCCGGCGGGCAGCGCGACAGCTGAAGTGATTTCGGTGTGCGGCAGTTTCAGTTCCGCCAGTTTCTCGCAAGACTGCTGCGCGCGGACGGACTGGCTGACGGCTAGGATTCCAAGCAAGGCGAGACGGTGGAACATGCGGTGGCTCCGGAGATGGACATCCTCAACAATAGTTGGTTTTGCGGGTCCTGGGGAGAGGCCGGCTATTTCCTGAGCCCTTGCAGGGCTACCTCGGCCAGAGCGGCTCCGGCCGGAGGCGTGAAGGGCGTAACGGTGGTTTCGTAGCCGCCTTCCGGAAAAGCCTTGGCTGTGGGTAGATAACCGAGCCAGCCGTTGGCATAACCCACATAGAAAGTATTCTTCATGGGCGACTTGGCGCGCACCTCCATGGCGATTTCGCAGAACAATTCAAGCGGGGCGGACCACAGGGCCGTGTCCGCATTGATCCTCAGGAAGCGGACAGGCAGGCGCACCTGGGATTGTGGTGTGAGATAGGCCGCGAGTTCCTCCGGCCACTGCAGGCCAGGCCTCAGCGGGGTTTCCAGGACCAGTTCTCCGGCCTTCAAGCGGACCGGAGTCGAAGCTGCAGGCAAATCGCGGCTGGCTTGCAGAATGCGGTCGCCCAGCAGGACATTGAACTCGCTGATGCGTACTTTCTTGAAATCGTCGTAAACGCTGTAGAGGGGCGCAATGTCGCCAGCGGACGAGTTCAGGAACAGCATGGGCGCCCCGAACTTCTGCTCAACGTAGTTGGCCACGATACCGGGCGCGTCGCCGCTGATGAGCTGGTTCTTACCGCTCAGCACCGTACCGTGCATGGCGTAGTTGGCCAGCAGAGCGATGGGCGAACCGTCGGCGCGATCGAGGCGGAGGAGCCCGACCTGATGGTCGACGGGACCGTCAGGATTGAGTCCGAGGGCAATGCGCCCCTTGTCGTCGCGGGCGCGGCGGTTGATGTTGGCGTTGGAGGTGGTGGCTCCAACGCTGAGGCGCGCCGGCTCCAGTTTGGTGCGGGCGTCCTGGATGCCGAAGATCAATTTCTGCTTCACTAGGCGGGCGTATTCCCAATCGGGCTCGTGATCGTAGCGGCCGGCGAGGAAGGCCCGCGCAAGGCCGGCTGGACCCAGTTCCGGAGCTGAATGGGTATGGGTGACCGTCCACCAGACATTCAGGCGATCGATGCCTGTCTGCTGTTTCAGTTCCTTGCAGAACTCCTCATAGAAGGCCGGCGAGAAGAGCGCGATGTCGGTGGAGATGAGGTAGAACTGGGTGGTCCCATCGTCCAGCGCCACGATGCGATGGAACAGCGGGTCGTGCACACCGGTGGACTGGCGGGCACCGTAGCCAAGCAGCCACTGCGGCGTGGTGGGCGTGATGTCGATTTTGACAGCGGCGGCGCGAAACTGGGCGGAGGCCGCCAGGGAGATGAGGAGCAGCGCAAGAATTCGAGTGGCCATGCGGGTCCTTGATTGTACTGCGATCTTGTTACGCGCGCAGGGCCGCGGGGTACGCCTTGCGGACGGCAGCCACGATATCGTCGATGTCCTGGCGGGTGTATTTGGGGCCAACCGGCACCCCGGCAAAGCGCGACAGGATGTCGATGGTCCGGGGACACGATGCGGCCCCATAGCGAATCGCCTTGCCGCGTTCGGACTGCCACGACGGCCAGGCCGGGTGGATGGTGATCTTATTCTCGATGTACGGCTGCACAGGCAGAATCACCGACCCGCTGGGCCCGTTGGCCGGCACATTTTCCGCCTTCATGAGTTCCAGGAATCGATCGCGCTGGGCCTTGGCATCGAAGCGGATGAAGACCGGAGCGCAGAGGTCACCGGCCGGATCGGGCCGCCCGCGAAAGCGCAGTCCTGGGATGGCGCCGAGGGCCTGGTAAACGCGCTCAGAGTTACTGCGCACGGCGGCCAGGATCTGATCGAGCTTGCGCAACTGCACGAGCATGACGCCACCCGAGAACTCGTTCATGCGGAGGTTCGTGCCGACAAAGGGAGAGAGGTGCGTTTCCCCCAGTTGATCCTTATGAGGCGCGAAGATGTTGCCGACGTCGTGGAAGCGGACAGCCCGCTCAAACAGTTCCGGATTGGAGGAGACGAGCGTGCCGCCTTCCCCGGCGGTGATGGTCTTGCTCTCCTGATGGCTATAGGTGCCGATGTCGCCCAGGGAGCCGAGACGGCGGCCTTTGTAGGAGGCGCCGACCGCCTGGGAGCAGTCCTCTATAACGCGGAGCTTGTGTTTCCGGGCAATGGAGAGGATTGGGTCGAGATTGGCGGGATTGCCCTGCAGGTGGACGGCGATGATGGCCTTGGTCTGTGGGGTGATGCGGGCTTCAATATCAGCGGGATCGAGGTTGAAGGTTTCGTCGATCTCGGCGAAGACGGGCAAGGCTCCGGCGCGGACGACGGCGGTGCAGTCGGAATGCCAGGTCCAGGCGGGCAGGATGACCTCGTCACCGGGGCCGATCTGGAGAGCGGCGATCGCGCATTCAAGGGCCGCGGTGCCGGAACTCACGGCCAAGGCGAAACGCGTGCCAATCTTGGCCGCGAACTCCTTCTCGTAGGTCGAGACTTTGACGGGTGCGACGCCGCGGCGGCCCGAGAAACGGAAGGGCACTCCGCTGTCGACCACCTCATCGACCTGCGCCTTTTCGGCGGAGTCGTAATAGAGCGGACCCCAGCTATCGGTGCGCAGCGGTTTGTCGCGCACGGGGGCACCGCCTTGAGCGGCGAGGGCAGGTTCCGAGCCGGCAGCAGTTGCGGTGGCGGCGGCGGAGGCGAGAAAGTTCCTGCGGTCCATGGTGTACTCCTTCCAGAGACGAGGCGACTCCCATTATTCAGCGGGCGCGCGGGAAAGGCAAAGCGGCTAGCGGTGTGAAGTGGCGGAGCCGGCTTGCGTGCCGGCGCGATATCCACTGCGGTGGCGGCGGGAATCGCCTACGATGTGTAGGATGCAATCGAACGACTGGGACGGAATGAACCGCTGGTGGCGCGTGGCCGGCGGGCTTTCCATGAACCTTGCGCTGGGCACGCTGTATGGCTGGAGCGTTTTCGTCGCACCGCTGGAGGCACAGTTCGGCTGGAAGCGGGCGGAGACCTCGATGGTCTTCACCATTGCGGTGATCGTCTTCGCGCTGAGCTTCGTGGCGGCAGGCCGGCTGCAGGACAAGTACGGCCCACTGGCGTGTTCCCTGGCCGGCGGGATCCTGGTGAGCCTGGGTTTCTATTTGTGCTCGTTCACGACGAGCCTGAACTACCTGTACCTGTGCTTTGGCGTAATTGGCGGCTTGGGCAATGGCTTTGGCTACGCAACGCCAATTCCCGTAATGGCCAAGTGGTTTCCGGACAAACGCGGCCTGGCCGTGGGACTGGCGGTGGGCGGGTATGGAGCGGGCTCAGCGATCTTCGGTCCGCTCTCACAGTTGAAGCTGATTCCCACCTATGGGTTGCCGGCGACGTTCCAAATTCTGGGCGCCATCTTCCTCGTGATGACCATAGCGGGCGCCCTGCTGCTGCGGAATCCTCCGCCCGGCTACCGGCCAAAGGATTGGACACCGCCCGTGGTGCAAGGTGCGGCTGTAAGCCGCGATTTCACTCCTGGCGAGATGCTGAGGACGCGCACCTTCTACCTGATGTGGCTGGGCTACGCGCTGGGTTGCTCGGCCGGACTCATGGTGATCAGCCAGTTGGTGCCATTCGCCAAGAGTGTCGGGATTGGAGCGGCTGCCTTGTCTACCATGACGCTGGTGGTGGGGGCCTTCGGCAATGCCTCAGGCCGGATTCTTTCAGGCTGGATGTCCGACCGCCTGGGACGGATCAACGTACTGCGCACCATGATTGGAATCTGCGTCCTGGCTATGCCTGCGCTCTATGCGGCCGGCAGCAATGTGGCCTTGTTGTATGTGGCCGTATTCGTCGTCTATTGGTGCTACGGTACGCAGTTGTCGGTAAACGGCGTGGCCGCGTCTGACTTCTGGGGGACGAAGAACGCGGGCATCAATTATGGGATTCTGTTCACCGCCTGGGGCGTCGCGGGGATCATTGGACCGCGGATCGGCGGTGTGCTCTACGACCGCTATCACGACTACCAGGCCGCGTTCTACAGTGCGGCCGCGCTGGCGGGCATCGCGCTGTTGTGCGAGTTGGGGGCACGGCGGCCAGGGGCAAAGTCCTAACTGAGGGCGCAGCAGCGCACCTGGCGAGACTCCTCTTTCGTTGGTTCGTCAACAGGTGTATTCTGCTCACGGTGCCCTGACCTATCTCAGACCTGAAAGTCCTATATATGCAATACCTCCAACAGGGGCTGCTGCCCGCCTTTGTTCTCGCGGCGCTGCTGTGTCATCCCCTCGGCGGGCGGGAACCGAAACCAATCTCCAATTGGTCGAACCTGAGTGGGCTCACCGCGGGATCGGAGATCAGGGTCACGCTCGCCGGGGGGCAGCAACTGCGAGGATTCCTGCTGCGCGTGACGCCGGAGTCGGTGCTGCTGAATGCGACAACCAGCCAGGAAACGCTCGCACGTGCCGCCATACTGCGGGTAGCGCTGAAGAAACCGGGGCGCCGCGGCCGGAATACACTGATCGGCCTGGGAATTGGCGCGGCAGGCGGGCTGGCCATCGGAGCTGGCATTGATGCACGCTCCAACTCGGGAGGTTGGTTCCAGAACGCGGGCAAAGGGGTGATCGGGCCGTTGGGTGCGATTCTCGGCACGGTCGTCGGTGTTGCCTGGCCCACTGGCGGGTGGAAGGACGTCTATCGAGTCCCTTGATGCGCGCTGGACCCTTCAATCGAACGACGTGGGCCATTCCGGATGGCGGTGGTGTTCGAACAGGTGCGCGATCAGGGCCGGTGTCACGCGCGTGAGCGAGAGTGGCGGGATCTCGTTCTCCGCGAAGAACTCGACGGCATCTGTCTCGTGACTGAGCTTGGCCTCGCCGCCGATGAGGTCACACAGGAAATAGAGCTTGTAGGCGTGGAATGGAATGGGCGGATGGCCGTGGAGATTGCGGTCGTACACGGCGGCGATTTTCGTGGCACGCACATCGTACCCCGACTCCTCTTTCACTTCGCGCACCGCGGCCTGGCTGGGAGAATCGCCGATATCGGCCCACCCCCCGGGCAGGGTCCACAGGCCGTCCTCGTGCTCCTTCACCAGCAGGATGCGCTCGTCCTGGAACACGGCGGCGCGGACGTCGACTTTGGGCGTGGCATAGCCCTTGTCGCGGCTAAACAGATCGAGGATTCGAGCGGCATCGGGAAGTCCCGCGCCAGCGGCCGCCATCTCAGCCGCCAGACGGCGCAGGGCTTGATAGCGTTCGATATCGTAAACGTCTTTCGCGTAAGTGAGCCCGGTCTGTGCGATGGCTTGGAGTTGCCGAACCCACGATAACCATTGCGGATCGTCCATGTTGGTGATTCCATTATCCGCAATCGAGGCTGCCCGGCGCGTAGGCCGAGGACCGGGTTATTCTGAAGAAATGCCATCAAAAATCGTTCAGCGGATTGAACGCGAACTGGGGATGGCTGACCTGGTGGAAGCGCTCTCAACGAAGCTGCCGGCCAGTGATTTGCGGTCCCTGCTGCTGGAGGTCTACCAGGTTCGCTCCAGGGCGGCGCAGGAATCCGCCGCGCTCGCACAAGCGGAGCGGGACGCGCTGGTCAAACCCAGCAGCGTCAGCTCACGTGATTTCGCTGCCTTCGATCTGGCGGCGTTCGAGACGGCGGAGGATTTCGATGCCCTGGATTTGTCTCCGGTATGCCCGCTGGGCGTGAGCTCCAAACTCGGGGGCACGCATCAGAACAACCTGCTGACGACGATCCGCAATGTGGAGGGTTTGGGTGATTCGACCATCGCCATGGCGCTGGAGGCCGCACAGCGGCGCGGCACGGGTGAGGTAATTCGTTTGTGCGCGAGCCACCGTGTGATCCGGCTGCAGCCCTTCCAGGGTTCGGGCTTCACTCCTCATTTCCGATTGTTCGCCATGGTCACCGCCGGCCGGGATTCCGGGTCGTGGAACTTCGAGACTCAACACCTGGTGGAGCACCTGCGTGTATATCTGAGTATGTTCCGGGTACTCGAGGCGGGCGGATTCGCGATACAGAACCCGTTGGTGGAACTATCCGATATGGATGCGATTGAGGCTGCCCTGCGCGAGGCGGGCGTCAGCCACGACGAGGTTCGTCAGAACATACGCGCGCATTGGTCGGACGGATCGGCCCGGTTTCTCGCGCAGCGCGGCATCGACTTACCATCGGATGCGGACCATGCAGTACTGGAACAAGCTGTTATAGAGCCATTGCGGGCGGAGTTTCCGGAGGCAACATTCCGGGTGAATCAGGCTCGACTGGAAGGATTGGGTTACTACCGGGGCTTTGCGCTGCGGATCTCCCCGCAGGCTCCGGATGGCAACCGGTATCCCGTAGCGGATGGCGGCTTCACCGATTGGACGGCGCGGCTGCTGGCGAATCAAAAGGAGCGGTTGCTGATCTCCGGCATCGGCAGCGAGCTGGTGTGCAAGAAATACCGCCACGCGGGCTGACGTCGCGAGTCTACTGGAAGAGGCCGCGTTTGCCTGATTCGAACTCGGCCCATTGCCCGAATGCCTTCATCTGCTGATCGAGCTTCGTATCGATCAGCAACCGTTCGACCTCCTGCCGGCTTTGGCGTTTCAGGCGGCCGGGACTTTCCGCCAAACCCCACACCAGGACGGAAGCGATGGCAGAAGTAATCTTCTGCTCACGCTGGTTCACACGGTCGAAGGTGTCGGACTCGGCATGGTAGTCAGGCAGATAGGGAATAGGATCCTGTATCCCGACAAGATTCGGCACACCGGAAAGCAGGAAATCGAAGTTGTCGGTGCCATCCATCGCATCGATCAGATGCTCTGAGGAATTGAAGCCGCCCAGCGGAGCCAGGGCCGAATTTACCTCGCCGCGCAGATCCTCACGGCCATTCAGGTAGAAGCCGCTCAGACGGCCTGAGCCGGTGTCGAACGTGACCGTCGCAACAAATTTATCGAGTTCCGCATGATGCCGCTCGACATAGCGCCGCGAGCCCCACATCCCCTGCTCTTCCCCGCTAAAGAGCACGAAGCGGATGGTCCGGCGTGGCACGATGCCGAGTTCCTGGAAACCGCGAGCGATATCCAGGATCATCGCCACGTTGACGCCATTGTCCTCGGCCCCGGTGCCGAGATCCCAGGAGTCGAGGTGGGCTCCGATGAGAACGACTTCTTCGGGTTTCTCCCGGCCACGAATCTCGGCCACGACATTTTGCGATTGGTACTCTCCGCCGGTCTGGTTCTGCAGATTGAGACGGACCCTGACCTCGCCGGAGAGCGTCAACCGCCCGAGGCGCTCCGCCTGCTCACGGTGCACGATGGCGGTAGGCACCGGCGCAAGAGAACCGTCCATGCTCATGGGATGGCGGTAGAGCAGGCCGCGCGGCCGTGTGGATTGAAGCAGCAGCGCAGCGGCGCCGGACGACTTCGCCGCGGCCATCAGGCTATTGTTCCGAAGGTACTCCGCGAAGAGGTCGTCAAATGTCTTCATCTCCTTGCTCCGGACGAGCACGATTGCGGCCTTGGCCCGAGCACCCAGGCGGGCAAAATCCTGCTCAGTGCCTTCGCCTGCGTCCACTACGGGCGCTTCAATGGTGCCCTGCGTGGACGGGGTGAATGGCGCCGCCGCCAGTCGCAGGGGGAACTGCGCCGGCGAAATGGCGGAAGCCTCGGCAGTGCCAGGCAGCCAGAGCTGCGGCATCTTGAACGGTTCAACCGAAACAGAGGTCAGTCCGGCCTGGCGAAACGTCTTGGCCGCCCACGCAATGGCGCGTTCAGATGCGGCAGAGCCTGTGGGCCGGCCGCCAATGCCATCGCACAGAGCATGCAGGTCGTTCCAAATCGGAGTTTCTCCCAAAGCACGCGCGGCCAGGCGCCTGGGAGCGTCGTTCTCCGCGGCTGCCGCAACCGCCGCACACAGAAATAGTAACCTCGTGAATTTCATTCGGAACTCCGTCACCCCTCTATCTGGAACGTCTGAAGTCAGTATAGGGCCAGCAATGCCATGCCCGCCGTTGGAACGGAGCTTTGCCGGTTGGGATGGGCCGCTACGGGGCGAGTGCCTGATCGACAAACGCCTTGGCCAAAGCGAGTTCGGCCATGGGCTCTGTCCCGCGGCCGCGAAAGACGTAGTTCTCGATCACGACAGGTCCGGCGAAGTGCGCGGCTTTCAGCATCTTCAGGCATTCCTTCACGCCGGCCTTCCCTTCCCCCAGGCGGGCCTCGGCGCCCAGGCGGGCTGGATCCTCGGGCTGGAGTCCGTCCTTGACGTGGACCGAGGTGACTTTGGGTAGCAGTTTCCTGAGCGCCGCCGGAGCGTCGTCCTTGCCGTACAGCACCAGGTTGGCCATGTCGAAGTTCACGCCTACATTGCGGTGGGCCACCTGGCCGAGGAACTGCAGCAGTTCGTCCGCGCTTTCCTGGCCGGTCTCCAGCGAGATGGTGACACTGTGTTTCGCGGCGTATTGCGCAACGTCCCTGACCGCATGGACCAACCGTTGATAGTCGGGATCCGTGGGCTGGGCGGGCAGGAAGCCTACATGAAAGGTGACGAT
The DNA here is from genome assembly GCF_051172195.1 of Paludibaculum fermentans. Taxonomy (GTDB): domain Bacteria; phylum Acidobacteriota; class Terriglobia; order Bryobacterales; family Bryobacteraceae; genus Paludibaculum; species Paludibaculum fermentans_A. The sequence goes on along the minus strand of NZ_JBPJAQ010000001.1, from coordinate 6,221,473 downwards.
CTTTACTTTGAGGGCGGCCGCGAGGTCGACGCACTTCTTCGTGTAGGCAACGCGCTGATCCATGAATGCCTTGGGCACGAAACCGACGGTGGCGCGAATGGTGGGAATGTCCTTGTAATTCTCGCCGTCATAGACGGCAACTACGGCGCTGGCCTGGACCCCTGTCTCATTCAGGAGGGCGGCGAACTCTTTGGCTCCTTCGGGTGAGTAGAAGCGGTCTGGCAGCTTGCTGACCTGCACCATCCGGAGGCCCAGGGAGCGCACCGCCTGCAGGGCCTCGCGGGGGTCGGTCTTGCCGGTGCAGCGGAGAAAGATGCCGATGTGCCCCAGCTGCAACGAGGTGGGCGCGGCGCCCCAGGAGAGGAGGCTGAGGGTGAGGACGGCTGAGAGCAGGCTGCGCATGTTCCCACGATAGACCAATGGTTGGGACGGGGGCAGGACTTCGCTTCACGAGGGAAGAGAGCCAGCCGGGGTCCGGGCCCGGTGACCGCTGGCGACGGCTGCCCCGTCTGGGATATACAGGTGAAATTGTCAAAGAACAGGGCCGGTGCTGTCTCCGGCTGGGGTTGCGAGGGTCAGCGGTGACCGTTACTGGCTTCGATTCGTCAATGCGCGGCGGCTTCGCCGGGACTCGACCGTCAGAGGCGAGTGAGGTCGTAGTTCATGTTGGGCAGGCCGTCCGGACCGACCAGATTGGCTTCGTTCCGTGGAACCCGGATCGGCTGGAGGTCGGCGATGGGGTCCTGGTTGTCCGGATGGTTGGAATCGATGCCGGTGGTGAGGTGCTCGAGGGCCCGGCGGGGGCGGCCGTAGCCTTCATAGAAGAAGAGTTCCTCGGTGTTTTTGGTCAGGCGGGTGACTTCGGCCAGGGGGACGTTCTCGCGGATGCCTTTGACGACATCGGGGTGCTGCTGGCCCAAGGCGGCGCGCTCGGTTTGGAGTTTGCTCAGCTCTTTGATGGCGCGGTAGAGGCCGCGTTCGAGGTCTCGGCGGTAGCGGGCGTAGCGCTCGAGTTCGCCGGCGTGGGTGTTGGTTTCCGCCAATGGGTCCGTTTCGGCAAGGATGAGGCACTCGAACGATTCGATGCGGCGGAGGTTCCAGGTATGGGTGAGGATGCGGTGGAAGATCTCTTCCTCGATGCAATTCGCGGGCCGGGTATCGAGGCGGAGGGCGGCTTCGAGGGCTTGGAATTGAGCACGGTCCTGGGGCGTGATGTTGAGGTGTTGGGCGGTGAAGCCGTGGCTGCGGGCGTTCTGGGCGGCGCGGGCCTTGCCGTCGATGGTGACGGGGCCGGTGGACCGTTTCGCGTTCGCCTGGTTGGCGTTGATCTGAGCTGCGGTTGCCATAACTGAAATCTCCTTGTAAATGAAAAATGCCGGCGTAGGTGCCGGCGCGATTCGACTGTAGCTGGTGGGGTCAAGGGATAGTGGCCGTTTTGGAGGGGTGGGTGTTGAATTGAAAGGAAATATAGATTTTCGGCGCCTGTGACTCAACAAAGCTTAATGTGGGAATTGGGGGAGAAGTGGGGTTGGGCGCGTGGGTTCTGGTGGGTGGATGTGTGGGTGGGACCCGGTGGGAGACGTACCGGGCTAGTCGCTCCCTGGCGCGTGGTTTGAGGCGATTCCGATGACGGATTCTGATTTGGGGCGGCGGTGTGGAGCGCTGGGAATGCTTGGCTTGGACTTGGGGACAGTCGCACCCGTCCCGATGGGATTTTGCTCCCACTCATTGCCTACTGTTTCGTATTTTTCGTGTGATTTGGCGCAGGTTTGGCAGTCTGGGCTGGCTGGCGTGGCCGTTTCGGGCATGGCATCGGGAGATGGCGCTGAACAGGATGAACGAGTCGAGCGAAATTGTCGTTCCTCTGGGTGAAGAGCCCCAATGGGAGGGCGGATTCGCGTCGATTGAGCTGGGACGGGTCAGGCTGTCGCCCTTTCAATGGGAGGGCGGATTCGCGTCGATTGAGCTGGGACGGGTCAGGCTGTCGCCCTTTCGTCGCCCTTTCCTGCCGAAACGTAGAGATGGTGTCGTGATCTGGATGCTGGTCAGCGGCGAGGTAGCGGAAGGGCACCTCGTCAAAGGTGGCGCGTTCCAACTGACGAGAGCTTCGCTTGCCTACGGCATAGCCATAGACCAGGAGACGAACCAACAGAACCGGATGATAGGCGGCCTTGCCGCGGCCATCCTTGCGCGCATGGGTGTCGAGGATGGGGCTCAGATCCAGGGCATCGACGACGTTCGCGACGAAGCGAGCCAGGTGGCCCTCGGGGAGCCAGTCCTGCAGGGAAGGAGGGAGGAGAAAGGGCTGATCCAGATCACAAGGCCGAAATCTCTTCATTGGGGATAGAGCTTGGATGTAGCCAAGACCAATGAGGCTTCAGCAAATCGGCGGCGGGCTGGAATCTATTTCCGACAGGCTCTCAGGCTGTCCCCTCTTCCTCTAGCAGCGCACCCGCCTTCTCAAGGTACTCCCTCCATAACCTCTCGGCTCTCGTGCCGAACGGCTCACCGGGCAGGACGGGCTCACTTGCAGGCATCCAATTTACCAATCCTTGAATTTCGTCGGGATATCCGAAGTCAGCATATATCAGCTCAATGATATCAAGAATGTTCGGAAATTCAGATCGGTGTTCATGTAGCCATCTAAGTAAGATGTACATCCACTTCTGCTTCGCGATCGATTCATTTACAGGACCAGACCTGTCCGCGAGGCATCTAGCCAGATCACCAGCACTCCCGGAATCTTGCTTCGTCAAATAGGCTAGATCCATCAAAACCTTATCGTCCAATACAGAGTCAAGACGAGCCTTCGCGCATTCGGCAAGGCCTCGCCAGCCGAGAATTCCCATCTCATACGCCCAAACTATCTCGGGCCAAGTAAGAGGCACGATACTCCGAGAGAGTTCGACTGGGATGGGTAGCAGCCCAGAAACACTGCTAAGGCTTAATGGGTTTTCCATTGATCGTGCCTCCTGGAATAAACTGCTGGTGAGTGATCTTCTGAATGGTGGGATCGTAGATTATTTCTACTTGACCCATTATGTCATCTATCGTCGCAGAAAGTTGGACCAAGATGCGCTTTACGCCGTCGCCACCGGTAATCCAGAACCTGGAACCGGATTGGCGCAATTCGTCGCTCAGAAATGCAACTGGACGGTGAAACCTGTCGTTCTTGGCCAGAGCCGAACCAATCCGCTCTACCTGCGAGAACGCTTTCGGCAAGAGTAATTCGAGTTCTGTTTCCGCGGCCGCGACCGCAGGAGTTTCAGCGCTTCCACCTGTCTCAGCAAACACCGCCATGCCGACAACCAAGCTGAGGCCGGGTGTGGTATTGAGGAAGGCGCTTGCCTTGTCCATCCCGTTGCCGACTGTCTTCAATGCGGCAACTGTTGCGACTTTCGCCTTCTCGCCTATTCCATGTGCGGCATTCCAATCGGCTAAGAACTGGCACCCAGCGCCTTCGGCATGCTTGCCGGTGCAATCCAGATGACCATCCGGATCGATACCCGAAAGTGGGTTGTTCCGAACGTAGCCGTAGAGATTCAACGTCTGCGGATCGGTCAAATCAGCGTAGGGCACAGGCTGAGGCACTGCCGACCAATCCGGACTCGTCCACCGCCCCTGCGCACTGCTCAGATACCGCGCCCCAAAGTAATCCAGATTAAGTCCCGACTCGTAATCCCTCATCTTGCCGGTAAACTTCGGTTGCACCCCGTCCGACGTCACATAGCCAGAGATCTGAGGGCGCTTTCCGTAACTGCCATTGATCTCCCAGCCGAACGGTGTGTAGTCCCACCGCCGCACCGGCGCACCCTGCTCGTCCGTCACCAGTCGGGTCGAGCCCAGATGGTCCACCGTCAAGTGGCAGGTCAAGCAACTCGGTCCGTACGCCGCCGGTCCGCCGTACTCCGCCACCAATTGTCCTGTAGCGTCGTACACGTAGGTCGTCGTTTGCCCGCCGCTCACCTTCTGCACCCGCCGCCCTTCGCCGTCGTACAAGTACTGCGTCGTCCCCCCGTAAATCAACGTCGCCTGGCGGCTCTCCGCGTCATACGTCATGCTCCGGCCCGCGGCTGACGTCAGATTGCCCGCGCCGTCGTACCCAAAGCCCGCCGAGTTGCACCGGTTATTCGCCGAATTGTAGGAATTGCACTTCAACCCTGACGGCACCACGCCGACCGAGTCCACGAAGGTCATGTTTCCATACTGGTTCCCATACGTGAAGGTGTGACTCCAGCCCGTCGCGCCATTGGGCGTCTCCGTCGCCGCGGTCAACCGGTTCACTCCGTCATAAGTGTAGGCCGTCGGCCACGAGACTGCGCCAATCGTTTGCTTCTGCGACAGCACGTTCCCATTATTGCTTGCGCACGACGCCCCTTCGCTCGCGCAATAGAAGTTCTCGAGTTTCCACAGCGATGCTGACTTCGTGGCCTCAATCGATTTGGTCTGGAGCCGGTTGTTGAATCCGATGGCTTCGACCACCCCATTGCCCAAGGTGATCTGGCTGGGCGGACCGCTGGGGTCATACTGGACTCCGGTCACGAATCCGCCAACTGTGTTCACGCGGCCCGCCGCGTCGTAGCCGTAGGAGACGTGCCGGCCGGATGGATAATAGATATCGGTCAGCCGCCCCTGGCTATACAGATACCCGTCGTTGGGTGTGCCGCTGGCTTGCTGAAACGCGTAGGAGCTACCGCCCGTAGTTTGCTGGCTCCACTTGACCAATCCCAATTCCTGGTGGCGGTAATGGGTCGAGGATGTCGAATTGCCTACCCACGTCAAAAAGCCGAGTTCGCCACTCACCGCGGAGCCAGAGCAAGCGGTCCCGACATAGAGTTTGCCGTCATAGCACCGGTTCTCCTCCGGAGTGGTCACCCCGGTATACGTCTTTTTTGTGAGGCGGTCCAGCGCATCGTAGGTGGAGGTGAAAGAGGCTCGCGCATCGCCACGACTCGTCAGATTGCCATTCTGATCATAGCCGTACGTGACCGTTCCAGACTCCGGATTTATGGCCTGCCTGAGCCGGCGCAATGAATCGTAGTCGAACGTTCGAGTCTGCGAGCCCTGCGTCACCTGCTTCGTGATGGGCCTTGCCCACGTTCGCGCCGGCCGTGACTACTACTCATCGAAGTGGTCGTATATCGATCGAACTGGCCGAGCCATATTCACCTATTCCGACCAGTCGAAACAATACCGCAAACCTTAGTAGGGAAGGGTCCGGGCACGTGACAATTCGGCTCAGTCACGGCGTCAAACCGGATGGCCTGGGACAAGCCGCAACACCGGAAACACATGGGCATGGGCCGGGTTTGCTCGTACAGGCGGCGATAGCCGGCCATGGCCGCACCGTGCCACACCTGCGTGATGGAGTCTCGCCCGATCTGCCCCAGTTGTTTGCCGCTGACACAGACCGCCATTCGCCCGTCGGTCTGGATGTCGAGCCGCCGGTAGGGCAGTTCGCAGAGCAGGCCGCGGGCTGCTTCGCGCGTCGAGTAGTACGTGTCCAAATCAATGTCCCAGGCATAGGCGATCCTCAGCCGGAGCCGTCGATTTGCGGCTAGCACGCGCAGGAGCGAAGCCTTCAGGTCCGCCACCTGGAGGGGATTCAGATAGACATCGCCCGGGATCGAATGCGCGACGACGGCGCCGGTGAGGCCGTGCAGCAGGGCGAACTCCTGGTGCCGGGCGTGGGCATTGCGATTGACGTAGAAGTAGTTGGAGAGGCCCCAGGAACGGACGCCCAGCTCAGCGACGAGCTGCTGGATGCAATCGAGGTGGGCATGGTTCACCCGCGTGATGGTGGTGAGGATGCGGAGCATGGGGAACGCGCCGCGGCCCCGCGCCTGCTGCACGGCTTGAATGCCGGCACGGATCCGGCTCAACGAATCCTTCACTCTGCCGCGCGCGGCTTGCGATGGCTCGTCCCAACCGTCGACCGAGATCTGGAGCACGGGCAGACGGGCTTTCACCAGGGCTTCGGCGTGCTGCTCCAATTTCAGGCCGTTGGTCGTCAGGGCCGCGAGGACACGGCGGCGCGAGGCGAGTTGCACGGCCTCGCCGATGCGCGGGTAGAGCAGCGGTTCGCCGCCAATCAGGTCGACGACCGGCTGATGAGGCGAACATTCGGTCAAGACCGAATCGAGGATCTCGAAAGGCATGTCCCCGCCGTGGGCGAGGCCCTCATCGCGCGCGTCCTGCACGGCGCACATCGGGCAGGCGAAATTGCAGCGATTGGTCAGGAAGAGCCCGAGGCGCCGGGGGAAGGACGTGGCGCCCGGGGTCACGGCGCCATCACGCAGGATGTGAAGGGCGGCCAGTGGGAACCGGAGGGCCATCCGCGCGCCGTCCGCGGAAGAGAGCAGAGTCAATTCGCGAAACCGGCTCATGCGTTCAGTGTAGTTGCCCGGAGACGGCAATGTAGATTTGCGGGAGCAGAGTGCTAGCGGGCCAAGGAACCGTACAGCTCCGGCCGCCGGAAACGAAATGAGTATTCGAATGCCGCTCGCGCATCCAACAGTCCTTGTGCCGGGAAGTCCGACACCAGCATCGGCCCGGTTGCTTCGGCCAGAACTGCGCCGCCGGGACCAAGTGTCATCGCACCGCCCGCGAACGACTGGCTTGCGCCCGCGAACGCGACGTCCCCCAGATAGTTGCAGGCAACGCCATAGATTCCATTTTCCGCGCAGCGGGCCTGCAGGACTGGACGAGCCCACGCTCCCCAGGCCTCGGCAGTGCCGGGCGCCGGATCGGCCGCGAACGGGAACAGCGCGATTTCACAGCCTTGCACCGCCAGCAGTCGCGTGGATTCCGGCAGCAGCGCGTCGAAACAGATGTTCACTCCGATGCGCCCCAGCGGCGTGTCTACCACGGTGGGGACCCCGCCGCCGTTGTAAACCGCCATCTCAAACATCGGGATGTGCATCTTTCGCCAAAATCCGAGAAGGCGGCCTTCGCCCACCAGCACGTGCGTATTGAAGAGCACATTGCCGGCATTCTCCAGCAGGCCCGCGGCAAGGAAGACGCCGGCTTCCGCGGAGATTGCCGCCAATTCCCGAACGGCCGGGCCTTCCAGCGGCTCCGCCATGCCCCATGCACCTTGCAGCACGGCACGCAGCCACGCTGCATGGTCGCCCACGGGATGATTGGGAATAAAGCCAGTCACGCTCAATTCCGGCAGCAGAACGATGTCGGCGCCCTGTTCCGCGGCCTGGCGTGTACAGCGGCGGATGGCCTGCAGGTTCTCTTCAGTCCGGGCGGGATGGCTCTCCGCGCAGACGGCCGCGACTCTTACGTTCGATTTCATCAGGATTCGGATCTATCCTCGCACGCCGGCACCACACGGGATCAACTGCCTCACCCGAGTGGCACATTCCGCCAATGCCGCGGCGACGCACACGGACAAGCCGTTGCCCGTCTTCACGACCTGAGGCTCTATACCCGCTACCCAGATCTGGTCCAGTTCTTGACTCAGGAGAGTGAGGGCCTGCAGAAGCCCCAGGGCATTGCTCTCGTGGGCTGATCCAGGTCGAGAGCCGCGCAATGCCGAAATCGTTGCTTTGTTGAGAACGTGTTTAGACAGGGAGGCGCTCAGCAGATAGCCGTGTTAAGTTGACCATCGGAGGTTTTTATCTTGATTATGGCATCGCGGTCGAATCGGAGGCGACAGATGCTCGCCGCCTGCTTACTCTGTTCTCTTTCACTCGCAGCCCAGTATCGGGAGGGCTATGTCGTCAGCCGTTTCGCCGGTGGGTCGACGCTGCAGACCGGAGACTTGACCCCGCTGAGCCTGTACCTGGAACAACCTTACGATCTTGCGTTTACCCCCGATGGGGCACTTCTCATCGCGGACACCCGCCTGGCGCGCATCTTCCGCATTGGCGTCGATGGCACGGTAATGGTCTTGCGGCCAAAAGCGAACATGGGTGGCATCGCCGTGCACCCGGACGGCAGCATCTATTACAGCGCGTACGGACAGAATATGATCTACCGGCTGAACGCCGACGGCACCGAGACGCTCATCGCCGGGACTGGCAAGACCACTCCGGTGGCCGACAATGTTCCAGCCTTGGAGGCGACGGTCAAGGGGCCCAGCGGGCTGGTATTTGATAGCGCCGGAAACCTGTATATCGCGGAGAAGGGCGCCAGCCGGATCCGCCGCATGAGTACAGAGGGAACCATTACGACAGTGGCCGGCACGTCAGGCAGCACTTACGGCGAAAACGTGCCCGGCACTTCAGGACAAGTCATCAGTCCCGAACAGTTGGCACTCGACAGTGAAGGCCGGCTCTACATCTCTTCATGGAACAGTTCCAGGGTCCGTGTCCTCGATACGCGCACCGGACTGCTGTCTACGTTCGCGGGCGGCGGCAGCGAGAATTTGGGCAGGGACGGTATCCCAGCCACCAGCGCCACTCTCAGCTATCCCTACGGAGTGGCCGCCTCAGCCAGCGGGACCGTATACATCTCTGAGTCCTATGGAGCAAGGATTCGCAAAGTCTCCGCCGGACGTCTCACCACCTATTCGGGCACGGGCATACGCGGCTACTCGGGCGACGGCGGCAGCGCCCTCTCAGCGCAGGTATCCTATCCCACCCACCTGACCGTGGGACCCGATGGGGCGCTTTACTTCATCGACAACCGCCTCATCCGCCGCATTGACGCCGACGGGGTGATCTCGACCTTCGCGGGCACCACCGACCTCACCTACATGGGCGGTACAGGCATGGCCATGAATGCCCGGCTCATCAGCGCTCGCGGCCTGAGCTTCGACAGCAGCGACAATCTCTACCTGGCCGATTCCGACCACCACCTCATCCGTCGCATCACGCAGGCCGGTGAGATCAGTACGGTCGCGGGGAACAGCATGCCCGGTTCCGGCGGCAACGGCGGACCGGCGCTGGAGGGCAGCCTGTTCTTTCCCTGGTCAACTGCCCACGACCCGCAGGGCAATCTCTACGTGGCACAGCGCGGAGATTCGGTGGAGTCGAATGATGCCGACGCGAGCCTGATCCGAATGGTGAATCCGGATGGCACCCTCTCGCTGGTGGGTGGCGGTGGAGCCGCCAGTGGCAACAGCGCGGCGGCTATCGGCGATGGCGGCCCCGCCGCCAAATCGACTTTCATCTGGCCCGAGAGCGTCACCACGGACGCCGCCGGCCAACTCTACATCGCCGACACAAACCACTCGCGGACCCGCCGCGTTGACGCCTCAGGCACCATCACGACAGTCGCCGGGAACGGCAATTATGGATTCGCCGGTGACAATGGCGCGGCGGTTTCGGCACAGCTCGCGCGGCCCAACCGTCTCTGTATGACACCCGATGGCAGCCTTGTCATCTCCGACGCGGACAACTACCGGCTTCGCAGGATGGACGCCCAGGGGAACATCCGCACCATCGCCGGCACGGGCGCCAGCAGCCGCAGTGGCGACGGTGGTCCCGCCACCGCCGCGGGGCTTGCCCCCCTATCCGACATTGCCTGCGATCGGGACGGCAGCATCTTCCTGTCGGAGTACTCAGGCTTTATCCGCCGCATCGATCCCGATGGCATCATCACGACAGTGGCTGGCGCCAGCAAGACCACGGCAACTGCCCTGGAGAGCGCCGATCCAACCACAGTCGCATTTGGAACTCTGCAATCGGTCGCCGTCGACTCCAAGGGTCAGCTCTACTTCTCGGCAGGGACGACGATCTACCGGCTAATGCCGAAGACTCTGGATTCCGGCCTCGTGCGGAACGCGGCTAGCCAGTTGGCTGGTCCCATAGCGCCCGGCGAACTCATCGAGGTAGAGGGGCCGGGCATCGGTCCGGACGAGCCAACCGCGGGCGTAGTCGACGAAACCGGCGTCCTTGCGAGTGAAGCAGGTGGAACGAAGATCCTCATCAATTCAACGCCGGCTCCCGTGGTTTCGGCGTCCACCGGCAGAATCCGGGCGATCGTTCCTCTCACGGCCAGGGTCATTACCTACATCGAGGTTCTGCGCGGCGGTGTCCTCACCAACCGCATCCAACTGGCGCAGGCGGAGGCCGCACCTGGACTCTTTGCGGGTGAGGATGGAAAGGGCCAGGCACAGGCTAAGAATGAGGATGGATCCCTCAACTCAGCGGAGACTCCGGCGCTGCTGGGCGAACTGCTCACCCTGCGACTTACCGGCGCCGGACTGCTCGACGCCGATGTTCCGCCAGGTGCGGCGCCCATTGATCCGCGTCCCAGGCCAGTTCTGCCGGTGGCGGTCCTCTTCGGAGAGGTTCAAGCCGAAGAGGTGGTCTCCGCGGAGCTTGTCGAGCCGGGCATTGTCGAAGTGAAGGTGCGCATTCCGGCCGCGGCGCCAACCGGCGGACAGGTGCCCCTCTCGGTGCAGGTTGGCAGTGCCACAACTCAACCCGACGTGACCGTGGCCTTGGCGGTGTCTCGGCCGTAAGCCGGCGCACGAACCCGGGGCGAAGGCCAGAAGTCCAAGGTCTCCGCCCCGCGCATCATTGAAGCTCAACCCGCAGCGAGGCTGCAGCCGGCCATTCCAACGATTTCAGAATCAGGGTATTGGTGACTGCCTCGCCATTGAGTGCTTCCCGCTTGATCTCCATACCGCAGACTTTTCCCGGGGCATCCGTGGAAGGCACCGTCTGGATGTACGACTTGTACTTCACTGTGTCGTCTGCCGGCAGGTTCTGCAAACAGATCGAAGCCGTCTTCCGATATTCGCCAACATGATTGGAAGTCCGCACGGTGAGGGTCTGGTTCATCTCCAGGAGATCGATGGCGGTGAATGACGCGTTCATCTTGACCGTCGCCGTGGTGTGGGCGACGCCCACTGGGTTGTCCTCTCCGCCCATACTGCCGTTGCAATCGGCGCTGACGTTGAGGGTAGTTCCTCTCCAGGCAATGCTGCGCGTCGCGTTGGAGCCGCAGTGCGCGTTCGAGAGGAACTCACTCCACCCGATGAACGAGTTTGTGGTTCCCTTGGACACTGGATCCTCAAACGTTGGCAACGCATTGACCCTGACCGAGACCCCCGTCACCTTGCTGAGCGGATTCGGCGCGCCAGGGTCGTAGATCACCTGAAACTCGCGTTGGTTGCAGGTGGAACCCGCGTCCGGCTGGTCTTCGGCATTCAAAATGAACGCGTAGAGTTCGCTGCTCGCATCCGTCGCAATCGCCGCGAGGTTGTCAATGGTGTACGGCGCCGACCCTTGATAGAGCCGCGTTGTCTGGCCGCTCTTGCGGTCGTAATGATAGACGAAGAAGTAATCGCCATTGGATGCATTCTGAAAACGATACGTCAGCCGGGCCGCGGCAGGCAGTGCGGACTGCGCCGGCAGCGTGCCGTACATCAGCGCCGCCGACAGCGGAGGAGCCTGCCACGACAGCGGAAACGTCTGGGCCTTCGCTGTATCGCCAGTCAGGCTGAATGTGCCCTTCGTCACCTCGGGATCAGACTGGAAGTCGAGCATCGAGCCTGTCACTCCGGCCGACTTATAGACACTGATCGCAGGATAAATCCGGCCCTCCAGCAATTCGTTGAAGTAGCCCGGCCACAACGTGATCCAGGGCTCACCCGTAATGCTGCGGATCGCCTCCAGGGTTGAGTATCGGTTCGTTTTCACCAGGATGCCGGTGGACACCGCAAACTGTTCCATGAGCTTACCCAGTAAGTTCACCTTGGAAGTCTGGATCGGAGCCAGGTACTCGATCAGGCTGGCCGCGCCATAGCCGTGATAGTTGTCCGTCGTATCGAACGCGGTGGAGTAGTTGAGCCCGTGCCGGAAGGCGAAGAAGCGGTGGTGCACTGCTTCGGTCGGTGTGAAACGGTCGGGATGGTTTGCGAAGGCACGCTCTAACCAGGTAGGTGTCGCTTCCAGCAGCCACAGCCAGGGGGAGTCGGTGACCGCCCTGCGCAAGGAGATGTTGCGTGGATCAAAGGCCGCCTGGTAGACGTGCAGCAGTTCGTGCGCGGCCGTTACATGGAAGTTCTCCCGGTCCGTTGCAAAGTTCAGATTCAGGACGTAGCCGACATTGGCGCCCCCCCAGATATCGCTCTCAGTGACCCCATTGATGGGATCGCCGGTACTGCTGTTCAGTCCAAACAGCGACCCCTCCGTGCCGTTGGGCGATGCCAGGTACACATCAATGGGAGAGGCGCGCCGTGAGGTATCGACAGTCATCGCCTTGAGCCGCGCCTCGACTGTATCGAGAAAGATTCCGGTCTCCTCGGCGATCTCCATCACCGCATCCCCACTCACCGGATAGTGCACGATGAACCGCCCGGAAGGCGAGCCCACCTCAGCGAAGCCCCCCAACACGTACAGCCTGCTGGTGAGCGACGTCGGATCCACCAGCGCGGCGCGTAGCTTCGAGAGCGTCGAAGCAGCGGCGCCATCTTCGCCCGCGCCTGGTTCGACGGCGGGTAGGTCCGCAATGGCGCGGCCATTCTCGTAACGGGCCGGCAGCAAACGCACGCCCCTGGGCGTCGTCAGGCCCGCCGGCAACTCCGTCGACCAAACCAGCGTCAATGGTCCTTGGGGAGCGACGCTGAGTGGTACCGAGATCTCCAGGGGCTTCGCTTGGCTCAAACCGAGTCCCTGCACTTGGTACACCGCGGAAAGACGCTGCGCGGATGCCGGCTCGCTGGAATCCATGGAAGACACGCGCACCGGCACTGCAGCCGCCAGCGCGCCCGCAGGGACCTTAATAGAAAGTCCCGCCTCAATCGTCCCGCCCTGCGGACCGGCCGTGGTCTCCGAGAGCGGCTGCCACGACGGTGCCGGCAACAGGTCCCCATATATGGCAACAACCGCGGGCCCCATTTCGATCGCAGAGCAGGCTCGAGGATTCGCCAGTTGCAGCCGGTATGGCCCGGAGGGCAGCAGCACATCCACGTCGGACTCGGCCAGGCACCAGGCCGAACCCTCACCGGCACAAGCGCCGCGTGTCAATGACCCGGTTGCCACCGGCACCGGACCTTGAAGAACGCTGTAATCGACCTGTGCTTCCCCTGTCTCCCATTGATACAGCGCCAGAATGCGCCGCAGCCGCGCGGCCTGGGGCAACACGAAGTCCCTGGAGGAGCTCAGCAGGCAGGTGTCCGGAATCTCCGATGTCACCAATGCAATTGGCTCGCTGGAGCTGCCTGTCAGCGTCACCGTTAGCGTAATGGGTATGTCGACCCCCTCCGTATAGACGGCATACGAGATGTAGTAATCGCCTGCCTTCAACGCCGGGGCAGCATTGGCGTCGATCACAACTCGTTCAGATGCAGTCAAACCGGTCGACGAGTAGTCCGAGACGATCGCCCCGGCGGCCACATCCGTGTCGGCTCCAAATCGAATATGGAGGTCGACGTCGACATCGGCCAGACCGCTTCGAATCTCAACAGTTGCACTGCTCGCCGAGGCGGGCACATGCAGTACGTGACTGTAGTCGCCGTGGAACAAAGTCGCGTTCTGGACCGCTGGCAACGTAAAATTCATGGGCTGGCCCGGTTGAACAGGGGATTGCGCAGAGAGACGAAACAGGCAGAAACAGCAGGTAAGAACAAAAGCAGATCTAGGCATTACTACACCTTTGGACCCGATTATAGACTTCTCTTATATCAAGCGCTGCCCCTGTCACCAGCCTGCTCCAGGTCAACGCTCGCGCGCCCGATAATCTTGCGCGGGTCCGGACTCATCCTGTTGCCTCGGCTAACATGCAGGTTGATTGACACGCAGGTAGTTGCAACCCCGCAGCCCTACTCCCGCCACGGCTTCCGTACGAGATAGTTCTCCAGCCGCCGTTCGAGTAGCGTCGCATCGACCGGCTTGGCCGCCAGCGCCCTGCGCACCGTGGCTGCCGCATCTTCAAACCGGTTCGCTTCAGCGTACGCCGCCGCCAGCGTATCCAGCACGCGCTCATTGTCTCCGCCCACCAGCAGCAGGGCGCGAACAGCCAGGGCGACGGCCTCCGGCCCGTTGCGCAGCTCCTGGTTCGTTGCCAGGATCCATGCCGCTCCACAGAGCGCAACCGCATTGTTCGGGCGCAACCGGATCGTCTCCCTCCAATGCGCCAAGGCTTCCGCGGGCCGCACCGCCATCGCGGCCAGACGCTGCTGGGCCTCGGCAGAATCCGGGTCTAGACTTACCGCCTGACGCAGGTGAAATGATGCGACGTCCTTCTCTCCTCGACGCAGGGCGGCAAGGGCAAGGTAATAATGCTCCCGCGCATTCGGCTCAGCAGCGGTCGAGACCGGCTCGGCGTCCCGGCCGGACTCCAGCAAGCGGATGGCCCGCTCCACCCGGGTCTGTCCGCCCTGCCCTGCCCTCGACCCCGCCATCGTCACAGAAGCCTCATCCCGCCGGCCCGCGAGCAGCAGGCTGAGTCCCAACCGCCGCCGCACCTCTTCGTCCTCAGGGGCTACCTCCAGCAGCGCACGCCATTGCCCAGCCGCTTCGCCGTATTGCTTCTCTTTCTCGAAGTACACCGCACGATCGTACAGCCGGTAGTACTCCAGCGCCGGTCCGCCGATACTGCGCAGCTCACCCTCCCTGACATTCACGAACTCCGGAAGGTTGACGGCGCGATTGGCCGCCGTCGCATTCTCAATCAGCACCGCGGGCGTATCGTTGCCCGCTTCATCAATGTGCGTCAGGTACATCTGCGTGTAAGGCGAACGCGCCTTCGAAGAAAACACCATCCACCGGCCATTCGGCGAAAAACTGTGCCACGAGTTCATCAACGCCGTGTTGCAGTTCATGCGCCGGGCCTCGCCTCCCAGGGCGGGCACGATGTAGAGCTGGCTGTCAGGCCTCATCAGTTGCCCGTTGCGCGCTTGAACGAAAACCAGCCAGCGGCCGTCCGGCGAAATCTTGGGGAACGTGTTGCTCATCCCGTTGTTGGAGGCGCCCTCGATCGCCTCAGCCTTGCCGCCCTGCCCTTCCCGGAATGGGATCCGGTAAAGGTCGTACCGGATCTGCAGTTCATTCGGATCATTGGCGAAACGGGCCGCCGCGTGGCCCGGCGGATTCGGATCCTGCGCGCGCGCTCGTGCAAAGACCAGTGACGCCCCGTCAGGGCTCCACACAGCTCCGAAATGGACATACTCCGGATCGTCCGCGCCCGGCAACGGCTTCAATACGCCCGTTGCCCGGCTGTACCAGGCCAGCCGCCCGCGCGTCGGGAAGAATACCTGCAGAAAACGGTAGTCCGTGAAGTTGGCGACGTAGTAATTACTCGAAGTGGTCCCCGGCGCGTCGATCGTCGTCACCACTGCGTCGCCCTTCGGTGAAACCTGCGACATGAATCCGACGCGAATCGCGTTCTCCAGCCGCCCCTGGTCCGAAGCCCACTGGATCATGTTCCCTTGCCCAACCTTCACCTCTGGGCTGACTTCCGCCAGGAAATACTGGCCCTTGTTCTTCCGCAGTCCGTCCAGGTCCATACCCATCACCCGTCCATCGCCGGAAAAGGAGTGACAGTTCGCACACACCGGCAGCCCCTCCATCACTACCCTGCTCCGCGACGCCCCCACTGACCGCACCCGCCACTTCACCAGCCGTACCGCGTAGGGCGACAGCGGCTGGATCGTGCCCGGTTCCGTCTCAACAGGCATTAACGGCACATCGCGGTAGAAGATCGGGGCGCCCACGGGATCCCGGGAGGTTCGAATATGCACGACCGCCTTCGACACAACCCGCCCCGCCCTCATGCCAGAGAAAGTTAGGGCCGCCGGCGCCTCCAGCGAACCCCGCTGTATCTGCGCCCACATCTGTGGTGTGGGCCTCCAACTCCGCTGCTCTGTGTCCACCTTCGGCGGTTGATTCGTGGTCGAGATACAGTCTTCGTCTATCTCCAGGACAGCGGCGCCCGCGCCGTTCGACGTTGCCCGCAGCGCCGCCGCCCCGGACCCGAAACTGATCTCGATTCTCCACGTGTCCGCCTTGCTCGAGTCGTGCCACAGCAATTGCGGCGCGGAGAAATCGGGAGGGAAGAGAGTACCGTCGGCCGGGTAGTCGATCGTCAATCCCGGCGGGCCGGCCAACAGACTACCAGTCAGGACGAAAGTCAGCGCGAAAAGAGCATAGCGAACCACTGCTTATAGCGTATGTCAGGAGACTCTGTCGATCAGTCCCATCGAGGCCCTTCTCCCCTTACCTGGCAGGCTGGCGCAACGAATCGGGCGGCACGTAATACAACAGAGTCGAAGCACCAACTCTTTCGGTTGGCTTGCGCACCTCCGGCCAAAGGACCAAGCCCGGGTATTGCTCCTGCAGACCCAACCGGGCGGCCCGTAGCACTGTGAGGCTCACCGCATTCCAGCCCGGCGAAGGTTCCGAGGGATCCATTGGCCGCAGCGGCGGGAAACCGTGCGCCACCTCCAGATAGGCCATGATGAACGGATTGAACGTCAGTTCGCGCACGCCGAGCTCGTGCAGCCTGGCGCTCAATCGTTTCATATCCTGCCCCCAGTCCAGGTCCGAATCCACCAGGATCTGCTCAGGTTCGTTCCCAGCCAGCAGGTTGAAGTACGGCAGGTAATCGGGGTGACTGAGAATCGAAGTCAGCCCCATCCATAACATCACCCCGACCGTAATGCGCGGCCAAAGCGTGGCCGGCGGCTTCTCCAGCAATCGAATTCCGCCGTAGGCCGCCACCAGGATGAACCCAAAGTACACAGGGAGAATGTGCCGCAGTCCGATGTTGATGTGAGTGAACAGCGAAAACACCAGGATGCCCACGGATCCTGCCAGCGCCAGCACGATCCCACTGGCCGGCCGCCCCTTCCCCCCCAGCAGCCAGATACCCGTGGCCAGCAGCAGGATCAAGGCCATGGGCGTCTTCACCGCCAACACGACCGGGTAGTAATACCACCAGCCCGTCAGGCTGCGCTGGCCCAGCAGATAAGCGGCATGGCCTTCCCGATTGTGATTGATCACCGCACTCACACCTCGGAAGAACTCGGGCGCCGGTGTGCTGAAGCCCAACAGCGGAGAATACCCGAACGAAAATCGGTAACCCGCCCAGATCACCAGCCCCGCTGTCAGAATGGCCACACCGAGTCCAGGAAGGCGCTGAGTCACGCGCACTCGCATCTCCGCCCAATTCAGCTTGGCTGACCACAGGTACCAGCCCAGCGCAGCCGCGCAGGCTGAGGGATAGAATGCGAGGGCCGACAACTTGGACAACACCGCCAAGCCCAGGCTGACGCCCACAATGGCCGCACGGGTCAAACTGGGCTCTTCCAGCCAGACCAGGGTGGCCAGGAATGCGGCACCCAAGGTCGCGGTCAGCGCCATGTCTGTCGTGGCCAGTCCGGCATGGGCCAGCAACGAGGGCGAGAATGTGAACAGAAACGTCGCAATCACCGCACCCGCCCTGCCCAGGCTGCGCTGCCCCCACCAATACACCACCGCGCAACCCAACCAGAAGAACGGCAGTATCCCCACTCGGGCCAGCATCAGATTCCGGTCGTAATGGTTGTCACGATAGAGGATCGCCGCCCCCTCCTGATAGATGCCGGGACGGCCTACATACCGCCGGCCGGCCAGGTAAGGACCAATCGCAGCCGCCACCCGCGCCAACGGTGGATGCTGCGGTTCGTAAACATAACGACCCTGGTCGATCCACTCCATGCCGCAGGCAATGTGCGCCGGTTCATCAATCGTGTGATTGAAAACCCCGTAGGTGGCTGCGATGCGCACCGTCGCCACCAGCAGCAGGACCCAGAAGGATGCCCGCGCGTGGCCGTCCAGCCAGGCCAGAATCCTTGGGCCAAACGGCAGCGCCTCCGGCCCTTTCGACGCACCTTGATTCCTCGACTTCTTCATCGCTTTTGTTGGCCCGGCGTGCCTCAATATTGAACCACCAAATATAGCAATTTCGTGTCCCTCCGGTTCTCTCGCCAACCGGTCTGGCTGCACCCAACAGTTGCCGGATAATTCATTACTGTTCAATCCAGTTATCCGTGAAGCAAAACATCAACATGCAGGCCAGTTCGGGTAAGCTGGTTGTTCCTATCGTTAATCCCATGCGCCCTTCAAAACCTCAGGACAGACGCCGCGCCGCCGCTCAGATCGCGCCCCCGCCCGGTTCCTCTTGGATGGAGGCGTGGTGGGCGGTGCCCCTGCTCTACCTGGCGCTGGTGCTGGTATTCTACGCAGTCCCCCTACTCAGCTCCTCCGCCAGCATCCAGTGGGATGCCGCGGATGTCCACTACTCCGCCCAAAAGTACTTTTCCGACAACTTGCACGCCGGCAAGCTGCCTCTTTGGAGCCCACAAGTTTTTTCCGGCATGCCTTTTATGGCTGACCCCCAGACCGGGGCCTGGTACCCGCTAAACTGGCCCTTCTTCATCGCAGGAATCACCCCGCGCTCAATTGAATGGGAATTAGCGTTGCATTCGATGCTCGCCTGCCTGGGCGTCTTTCTCCTGACGCGCGACCTGCTACAAAATCGCTCCGCTGCTATCCTGGCCGGCGTACTGTATGGATTCTCCGGCTTTTTCGCCGGGCACAGTTCCCACATAGG
Source organism: Paludibaculum fermentans (assembly GCF_051172195.1). Lineage (GTDB taxonomy): Bacteria > Acidobacteriota > Terriglobia > Bryobacterales > Bryobacteraceae > Paludibaculum > Paludibaculum fermentans_A. Next base: position 6,202,975 of record NZ_JBPJAQ010000001.1, on the reverse strand, counting down.
CATCTTCCAGACGGCCGCCCTCTTCCCGTGGCTCCTGTGGTTCCTCCACCGTGCCGTCGTGAAGGACTGGCGCACTTATGGCCCGGCAGCCATTCTCGCCGCGGGGGCAATGGTGCTCATCGGACATTTTCAATCCGCCCTCTACGCCTTCACCGGCCTCGCCCTGTTCACCGTATTCATGGTTGTGGCCGCGGAGCCCGGCTGGCGCAAACGCGGACTTCTTCTCCTGACGGTCACAACCGCCGGCGCCGCGCTCATCTCCGCCATCCTCATCCTGCCTGGCCTCGAATTGACCGCAAACTCCATCCGCGCCCGGGCGGACTTCAGCCGCCAGGCTGGCGCCACACTCGCTCCTGGCGCTTTGCTCACCTTGTTCTTTCCAGACTTCTATGGAGCACTGACCGGTAACTACAGAGGGCCGGGAGACATCACCCAGTTCTACTTCTACCAGGGGCTGCTCGCCCCCCTCCTCGCCCTCGCCGGACTCGTGCGCGGCAAGATCCGCTGGGTTGCCCTCACCCTCCTCGTCCCCGCCATCTGGTACGCCTTCGGACCCGGCGGCGGACTCTACCTTCTCATCGCGAAACTACCCGGCTTCCGCTCCGTGCAGTCCCCCGTGCACATCTGGTTTGTCATCACCCTCGGTTTGGCCGTTTTAGCCTCCGCCGGCGCTGTCCATGCGTTGGAACGCTGGAACAAATCGTGGCTGATCCCCGCCCTCCTCGTCGTTGCCTTCGCCGACCTCTGGTATTGGAACAGCAGCCAGAACCCTCTCGCCTACGCCAGGGCTTCGTACGACGAACTCTATGGCGCGGCCGCCGACCGCTTCGATCGCGCCTGCGCCCCTCTCCGCCAGAGCCCTCTCCACCGCATCTGGTATGAGCGCGACACCAACTCCTTCGGGCCCATGAACTCCACCTTGAATTCGCGGACAGAGGCCACATTCGGCTACAACCCGCTCGAACTCGCCCGCTATGCCGACTACCGCACCGCGGCTGCCGCCAACCCCCGTCTCCTCGAAGGACTCGCCGTCACCCACCGCATCGACTCCCGCACAGGCGCCATCACCGAACTCTCCCCCACGCTTGCGCGCGCTTCCATTCCACGCTCCATCACCCGGGTTTCCTCCGCAACGGAGGCCCGCCGTCAGTTGACACAGCTGGTTCCCTCGGAGTCCGCAGTGGTCGAATCAGCACCAGCCGCGGTGCCACAGGACCCGGCTGCGCACGTCGAAATCATTGCTTACGCCGGCGACAGCTACAGGCTCCGCTACACTGCCGCCACGCCCACCTGGGTTCGTTTGGCAGTGCCCTATTTCCCGGGCTGGACCGCGTCAGTCGCCGGAAAGCCCGTGCCGGTCGTTCCCGTGGACCTGGCACTGACCGGAATCCTCCTTCCTCCCGGAACCAACGAGGCCCTGGTCGCCTATCAGTCCACATGGTTCCGCGTGGGTGCCCTCACCTCCGCGCTCTCAACTCTCCTGGCACTGTCGATGTTGCTTTGGGCTTTCGCCCAAAACCGGCGCAAGCCACACAAAACGTTAGCCTGACAGCACAATCGATACAGCTGCCAAGCCTCTTCAGGCCAGATGTTACATGATTTGGTACGGATTTGGTTGACTGACCGACCGTCTGGACGGTATGTATTAAGTGAAGGCCAGTTCATCTGCCCAAGTCCCCATCGATGCGCCAACCCGAACGTACCAAAGCCGCAATTCTAGCGGCCGCTGAATTGATCCTGATTAAGAAGGGCCTCCGGGGCATGACGCTCGAAGATGTAGCCGCCGCCGCATCCATCAGCAAAGGCGGCCTCTTGCACCATTTCTCAGGCAAGGACGAGCTGATTCTCGGCATCCTCCAACGCCAGATGAACGAATTCGAGCAGGACGTGGAAAGGCGCCGCCTGGAAGACCCGGCCGAACCGGGCGCCTACACCCGCGCCTTTCTTCGCGCGAATCTTGAACCGGACGAACACGCATCCAAAGTATGCATTGCTTTCTTATCTGAATCCCGAACGATCCCCGCTTCCCTCGCTGTGGCTCAACAACACTGCGATGCATGGCGGCAGCGTCTTGAGAATGACGGCATCGACCCCGTGGTGGCAGCCATCGTCCGCTATGCCGGCGATGGCCTGATGTTTTCCGCCCTTTGGGGCATGCCGAAACCCGATAACTACGACGCCATCGTCGAGCGGCTCCTGCAGTTAACGCAGGCCGCGGATGCGCACTGCCTCCAGGCTCCGTCGACACCGTAAAGAGAACTAAACAATGAACCGATCAACACTCCGCCTCGCGGCGGTAGCAATACCATTCTTGTCGTCCGCAATTCTGATGACCGGCTGCGGCGGCCCGGCCTCCGGTGGCCCCCCGCCCATGCAGCCGCCCGCTGTCGATGTCACCCCTGTCATCGCCGAAGATGTCCAGGTCAACAGCGAATGGGTCGCCACCATCGATGGCAGCGTCAATGCCATCATCCAGCCGCAGGTCACCGGCTACCTCGTCCGCCAGCTCTACCAGGAAGGCTCCTTCGTCCGCAAAGGCCAAGTCCTGTTCGAAATCGACCCGCGCCCCTTCCAGGCAGTGGTGGACCAGGCCAGCGCCCAGCACGCCCAGGCCGAAAGCCAGGTCGTTCAGGCCCAAAGTCAGGTGGAACAGGCCCAAAGCCAGATTGCCCAAGCCGCCGCTCAATTGCGGAAGGCGGAACTCGACGTCCAGCGCGATACACCCCTGGCCCAGGCTCGCGCCATCGCTCAGAGCCAACTCGATACCGAGATCCAGGCCAAAGCCGCAGCGGAAGCCGCTCTCCAGGCCAGCAAGGCCAACCTCGCCACCAGCCAGGCCGCCGTCAAAACCGCACAAGCCGCGGTCAAAGCCGCCAAAGCCACACAGTCCCAGGCTGAGCTCAACCTCGGCTTCACCCAGGTACACTCCCTCATCGATGGCATCGCCGGCGTGGCCCAGACCCAGATCGGCAACTTAGTGAAGACCGACACCACCCTCACCACCGTTTCTCAAGTCGACCCCATCCGCGTCTACTTCCCCATCAGCGAGCAGGAGTACCTGAATCTCTCCGTTGGCCGCAAACCCGGCGATCCGGCCGGCCTGCTCTCGCCCAACCAAGTGCCCGCCCTCGAACTCGTTCTCTCCAACGGCACCACCTATCCGCAAAAGGGCAAAGTCACCTTCACAGACCGCCAGGTGGATTCGCAGACTGGCACCATCCGCGTCGCCGCCTCGTTCCCGAATCCTGGCAATATCCTCCGTCCCGGCCAGTTCGGCCGCATCCACGCCCTCACCGGCACCCGCAAAGCCGCCCTGCTCGTGCCCCAGCGCGCCGTCACTGAAATCCAGGGCAAACACCAGGTCGCCGTCGTCCTGGCCGGCAACAAAGTGCAGATCCGCCAGGTCACGCTCGGTCCCACCGTCGGCTCCCGCTACGTCATCGAAAGCGGCTTGCACGCAGGCGAAAGCGTGATTGTCGAAGGTCTGGCCAAGGCCATGGACGGCGGCACAGTCGTACCGCAGCAGGCCGCCCGCCCGGCTGGTGGGAGCCACTAACTCATGGCAAAATTCTTCATCGGCCGGCCCATCGTGGCCATGGTCATCTCCATCCTCATGGTGGTCATCGGCACCGTAGCCCTCTTCAGCCTGCCCACCGGGCAATTCCCTGAAATCGTTCCGCCCGAAATCAACATCACCGCCATCTACCCCGGCGCCGATGCCAATACGCTGGAACAGTCGGTCACCACTCCGCTGGAACAGCAGATCAGCGGCGTCGACAACATGGAGTACATGAGCTCGACGTCCGCCAACAACGGCACGGCGAGCATCATCGTCAACTTCGACATCAAGACCGACCCCAACGTCGATCAGGTGCTCACCCAGCTCCGCACCTCGCAGGCAGCCTCTCAGTTGCCCGTCGAAGTGAATACCACCGGACTCACGGTGCAGAAGTCGCTGGCGTCGCCCCTAATGTTCGTCAGTCTCTACTCGCCCAAGAGCACTTACGACGACCTCTTCCTTTCAAACTACGCGTATATCAGCCTCGTCGACGAGCTGACCCGCGTCAAAGGCGTGGCCCGCGTCCAGACCTTCGGCGGCGGCCAGTACGCCATGCGTATATGGATCAAGCCCGATCAGCTCGCCAAGCTGAACGTCACGGTGCCCGACATCCTGGCTGCCATCCAAGGCCAGAACCGCGTGAACCCGGCCGGCAAGCTCGGCGGCCGGCCCGCCCCCAAGGGGCAGGAGTTCACCTACACCGTCATGGCCCAGGGCCGCTTCAACACCCCTGAGGAGTTCGGCGGCATCATCGTCCGTTCCAATCCCGACGGCTCCACCCTGCGCCTGAAGGACGTCGCCCGCATCGAGATGGGCGCCCAGACCTACGACATCATCAGCCGCTTCAACGGCCGCGCCACCGCCGGCATGGCCATCTACCAGTTGCCCGGCTCCAATTCCGTCGAAACCGCGAAGAACGTCACAACCCGCCTGCACGAGCTCGAGAAGCGCTTCCCCAAGGATCTCGCTCTCGACATGACCCTCGACACCACCAAGGTCGTCACCCAGGGCATGAAGGAAATCGCCATCACCCTCTTCGAGGCGCTGGCGCTGGTCGTGCTCGTCGTCTACCTCTTCCTGCAGGGCTGGCGCGCCACCCTCATCCCCCTGCTCGCCGTGCCCGTTTCCCTCGTCGGCACCTTCATGCTCTTCCCGCTGCTCGGCTTTTCGGTGAACACCCTGTCGCTGTTCGGCCTCGTACTCGCCATCGGCCTCGTCGTTGACGATGCCATCGTCGTGGTCGAAGCCGTCGAGCATCACATCGAAGAGGGCATGTCCCCTCGCGACGCCTCCCTCAAAGCCATGGAGGAAGTCTCCGGCCCCGTCATCGCCATCGCCCTGATCCTGGCCGCCGTGTTCATCCCTACGGCCTTCATCCCCGGCATCACCGGACGCCTTTACCAGCAGTTCGCCGTCACCATCGCCATCTCGGTGATCATCTCGGCCTTCAACGCCCTCTCGCTCAGCCCGGCGCTCTGCGCCCTGCTGCTCAAGCGCAAGGAACCCTCCCGCGGCCCGCTCGCCCGCTTCTTCGACTGGTTCAACCGCTTCTTCAAAGCCGGTACGGACCGCTACATCAACATCAGTACGTCGATGATCCGCAAATCGGCGCTCAGCCTCGGCTTCCTCGTCGTCGTCACCATCCTCGGCGTCGGCATCGGCGGACGCCTGCCCACCTCGTTCCTGCCGAATGAGGATCAGGGCTACCTGCTCGTCGCCATGCGCCTGCCCGACGCTGCTTCCCTCGAACGCACCGACGACGCGGCCCGCAAGATCGAGCAGCGCGTCATGAAGATCCCCGGCGTCGCCAGCGTCTTCTCCGTCGTCGGCTTCGACCTCCTCAGCGGCATCCAGAACACCTACAACGGCATCTTCTGGGTCACGCTCAAGGACTGGAGCCAGCGCAAGGCCGCCAATGAACAGTTCGAAGTCATCCAGGCCAACCTGGCCGGAGCCATCTCCCAGGTGCCCGATGCCTTCGCCTTCCCCATCACCCCGCCCGCCATTCCCGGCGTCGGCAACTCCGGCGGCTTCACTTTCGTTCTGGAAGACCGCTCCGGCGGCAGCACCGAAGACTTCGCCAAAAACGTCTTCAAGTTCGTCGGCGCCGCGTCCAAACGCAAGGAACTCGTGGGCATCAACTCCGCCTTCCTGCCCAGCGTGCCGCAGCTCTACGCCAACGTCGACCGCGAGAAGACCGCGCGCCAGGGCGTCGCCATCAATGACGTTTACAACACAATGCAGACGTTCCTCGGCGGATATCTCGTCAACTACTTCAACCGCTTCGGGCGCCAGTGGCAGGTTTACCTCGCCGCCGAAGGCGACTACCGCACCAAGCCCGAAGACATCGGTCAGTTCTACGTCCGGAACAACGCCAAGACAATGGTCCCGCTGAGTGCGGTGACCACCATGGAGCACCGCGCCGGACCGGAGTTCAACTTCCGCTACAACGAATACCGCGCTACCCAGATCTTCGGCGGCGCCGCCCCGGGCTACAGCTCCGGCCAGGCCATGGAGGCCCTGGAGGAAGTCTTCGCGCAAACCATGCCCTCCAACATGGCGTTCGATTACACCGGCATGTCATACCAGGAAAAGAAGGCGGCCGAGGGCATTCCCCCGGCGGCCATCTACGGCATGTCGATCCTCTTCGTCTTCCTGATCCTGGCAGCCCAATACGAAAGCTGGTCGCTGCCGTTCAGCGTCCTCCTCGTCACGCCCGTCGCCGTCCTCGGCGCCTACCTCTCACTTTGGCTGCGTGGCTTTGAGAACAACGTCTACGCGCAGATCGGCCTGGTCATGCTGATCGGTATCTCGGCCAAGAACGCGATCCTGATTGTCGAGTTCGCCCGCGCCGAATACTCCAAAGGAAAATCCGCCATGGACGCGGCCATGATCGCCGCGCGCCTTCGCCTGCGGCCCATCCTGATGACGGCCTTCGCGTTCATCCTCGGCTGCGTCCCGCTCTGGACAGCCTCCGGCTCCGGAGCCATCTCGCGCCGCATCCTCGGCACCGTGGTCATCGGCGGCATGCTCGCCGCCACCACCATCGCCATCTTCCTCATCCCCGTCACTTATGTAGTCGTGGAAAACATCGCCGCGAAGTTCGGCAAGGCCAAAGCGCCCGCCCAGCTCGAAGGCGAAGGAGAACCCGCATGAGGTACCACTTCCTCATTCCCGCCTTCCTGGCAACAGCCGGCATGGCCCAAGCCGGCGGCATCGGACCGAAGTACAAGCGTCCTGACGTCCCCGTGCCCAGCGCTTATCGCGGAGCCACCACCGACACCGCCACAGCCGAGTCGCTGGGCGACGTCCAGTGGTTCACGCTCTTCCAGGACCCCGAGCTCCAGAACCTCGTCCGCACGGCGCTGGCGCAGAATCTTGACATCCGCATCGCCGCCGCCCGCGTCGCGCAGGCCCAGGCACAGGCTGGCGGAGCCCGCGCCGAGCAATTCCCCAACATCAGCGCCAGCGGTTCCGCCTCGCGCCAGAAGAGCGCCAGCACGCCCTTCTTCCCCGGCTTCGAATCGAACATGAGCCAGCTCGGGCTCTCCTCCATCTGGCAGCTCGATTTCTGGGGCCGCTACCGCAAAGCCAACGAGGCCGCCCGCGCCACCCTCGCCGCCAGTGATTGGGGCCGCAAAGCGGTCATCTCCTCGCTGGTCGCCAACCTGGCCTCTGCCTATTTCCAGTTGCGTGAATTCGATCTCGAACTCGACATCGCTCAACGCACCCTCGCCGCACGCCGGGAGTCGCTCAAGCTCACTCAAACGCTGGAACACAATGGAGCCACTTCCATGCTCGACGTGCGCCAGGCCGAAAAGCTCGTCGAAACCGCGGCCCGCCGCATTCCCGACCTCGAGCTCCACATCGCCCAGCAGGAGAACCTCATCAGTGTCCTGCTCGGCAACAATCCCGGCCCCATCACGCGTGGCCAGCCGCTGCTCGCCATGCAGCTCTCTCCGGCCGTCCCCGAAGGCCTGCCGTCGACTCTGCTCGAACGCCGCCCCGACATCCGCCAGGCCGAAATGCGTCTCGTCGCGGCCAATGCGCAGGTCGGCGTCGCCAAGTCGATGTACTTCCCGCAAATCTCGCTCACCGGTTCCGCCGGCTGGCAGGCTTATTCCATGACCGGCCTGTTCGACTCCAAGGTCTACAACGTCGGCGCCAATATGACCGCGCCCATCTTCGACTTCGGGCGCATCCGCTCCGGCGTCCGCCTCAGCGAAGCGCAGAAAGAGGAGATGGTCCTCACTTACCGTCAATCGGTCCAGCAGGCCTTCCGTGAAGTATCTGATTCCCTGGTAGCGGTGCGGAAGAACCGGGAATACCGCGAACGCCAGGCGGCGCTCACCAATTCGGCCAGCGAGGCCGCGAAGCTCGCGGACATCCGCTACAAAGGCGGAGCCAGCAGCTACCTCGAGGTCCTCTCCAGCCAAACCGATCTGTTCGATGCCGAGATCGGCCTCGCCCAGGCGCAGCTCAACGAACGTGTCGCTGTCGTCCAGCTTTATAACGCCCTGGGCGGTGGCTGGCAGCCGTAATCTTCACCCGGCGCCGGCCGTCTCCCGGCTAGGCGGCGTCCTGCAGTCGCTTGACCCTCTGCGGAGCGTCGTCCAATTCGGCTGGCGCTCCTTCGCCCAGCGCCTCAAACGCCTCCTGGCAGCGAATGCAGCGTGAAGCCCACGGCACTGCGTGCAGCCGGTTGGGCGCAATGTCCTCGTCGCAATCGCTGCAGATTCCGTATGTCCCGTCCGCCAGCCGGTCCAGCGCAATCCGTATCTCGGCCAGCTTGGCGGACGTCCGGTCCGCCGTCTCGATGGCCAGTTCCAGTTCGGCCGCCTGCTGAATCTCATCCAGCGGGTCGGCGAACGTCTCGATCGTCAGATCCCGGCTGCGCAATATCCGCTCCAGTTCGCGCGCCCGCGCCATCAGGATCTCTTTGGGCCGCAGAGACTCCAGTGTCTTCATCACCGCATCCTTCTCCACTCAAACCACTGTGGAACTTCTCTGATTTGTCCCCATCCTAGGGCAGGTGCCGGATTCCGCACTATCCTGTCTCCACAGTATTTTCCGATCCTGGTTTCCAGGGATCCCCTCACCCGGCGGCGCCCTCCACAAACTAGTTCAGCCGCCTACTCCGCGCCGGCACGAGAGTCACTGTGATTTCGTCCGGCCGCAACCATTCAACTGAGACCGCCGGCGGCAGGTTCACCACGTCACTGGGATGCGCCAGGCGCGTCGCGCCCATGCCCGCGCGGCTCAAATCGAACCGCACCGTCATCTGCTCCGGCCGCAGCGCCTCCACAGCCCAACGTGGACCCCTCACACGCATCTCCAGTTGTGTCGCTGAAGGCTTGGAGACATCCATGCCGGCTGGTGGATTTGTGAACTCCACGGGCACCTGGAACTCCCTGATCGCGGCGCCCGACGACACAAAGGAGAATGCCCACACCAGCCCCGTGATCGCCAGCGCGGCCAGCTTCTGTTTCAGGTGTCCGAACACCACGCCGCGCAGACTGGGCCTCGAACGTGGCGCCGGAGCCTCTTCCCCATGGCGCAGGAACGCGATCAGGTCTGCCTCGGCCGCGGCATGGCGCCAGCTCTCACGGTGCACCAGCGTCACATCCCCGCGCTCTTCAGAGACCACTACCACCTTCGCGTCGCACCGTTCACTGATGCCCAGCGCCGCCCGGTGCCGCGTGCCGAATTGGGCAGGCAGATCGGTGCGGTGCGTCAACGGCAGCAGAACCCCGGCCCGCGTGATCCGGTCCAACTCAATCACAACCCCGCCATCGTGAATCGGGGAATTCTTGTGGAACATCGCCTGCAATAACGAGGACGAGGGCGTGGCGCCAATCTCCACGCCGCCGCCGGCCAGCTCTCGAATAGAGTGCTGCCTGACCACAATCAGCAAAGCGCCCGTCTTCTGGCGCGCCAGGGTGAACGCGGCATCCGCCACCGCCGTGTGGGCCAGCGCTGGATTGCCCGCGCGCGAAGGCCTTCGGAACCTGCCTTCTGTCCGCATCGCCAGATGCCGCAGCTCTGGCTGGAAAATGATGACCAGGAAAAGCAGCGCAACGAAGCCAAATGCCTCGAACACCCAGCCGGCCAGCGGAAGGTCCATCCGCGAGGCCAGCGCCGATAGACCGAACAACCCACAGGTCCCCAACAGCATCACTCGCAGCCGGTTCTCCGCCGTCCAGCGGAGAAACACATAAACCGACACCGCCACGATTGCGAGATCGACCATCTGCTGCCAGCGGTGCATTCAGGCAATCCTCTCGTCTCGCTCGGTGCTCCCCCCCTAGTTCGGGAACACCAGCTTCAGCTTCGTTCCACCAAGATCAATGCCTGTCATCCTTTCCGAGTCTCCGCTGCCTCTGGAAATTCTCACCTCCGTGCGCTCGAACTTTTTGCTCTCCGTGGTCACCTCCACCCGTGCAACCACGCCTTGTTTCGCGTCCTCCCCGATGAAGACCGCCGAGTTGTCCTCAAGCTTCATCCGGTAAGGACCCGGCTTCAATTCGGCCGAGCCGACGACGACCTTCTCAGGAACATTCACGTGATATGTCTTGGTGCCGGCGCTGGCAGCCCCGGCACACAAGCCCGAAATCGCTAGAACTATCAGGAATCTCGACATTTCAATTACCTTCCTGTCTAGAATCTGAGGCCAAAGGTCACGCTCACCCAGTCGTTCGTGTTGTGAGCGATAAATCGGTTGAATCGGACATCGGTGAACACCTTCATGCCGCTGTCGCCCAGCGCATAGTTCAAACCACCGCCCACGTTGTATCCGGCTTTGAAGTTGGTGAAGTCCGCCACCACGGGAGCACCGCTGTTATAGCAGTAACCACTAAACTGATCGCAGTACCCAGTCGCCCGCGACGGATCCGTGAACGCCAGCCTGCGATGGTAGATCCCATACCCGGCTGTCACGTACGGGTTGATATGCCCCTTGGGATGGAAGTCGTAACGCGGATTCAGCGTGAAAGCCCAGTAGGTGTTGAAGCCGTCCGGTTGGTTGTTGTTCTGCAGCAATGTGTTCGTCAGCGAAAACCGGTCCACCTGGTACTCCAGCATGCCGGAAATGTTCTTCGTGAACCGGTATCCGCCGCCAAACAACAGGTTCCAACCCGTATTGAAACGGTCGGAAGCCGCGCCTGAGGGCGCCGAGAATCCTCCGCCGCCTTCAAACGTGTACTTCGAGAATTCCTGCGCCATCGCTGTGAGACAGAAGAGTAGACACACGACTGCTGTTTGAGTCAGTCTGACCATGAAGGTCGCCTCCATGCGACGCTGAGTTTGTCCGCTAGTTGCCAGCGCCCGTTAAGCGGGCTTACAACTTGTACCCGCCTTGCCCGTTCTCATACGGCTGCAAGGTGGAGAACTTTCGAACTGGTTCCAGCCTACGCCCTCCGCCGCCACCCGCCCATCCTGTGCACGCGGTATTTACCCGCCTCCGCACGTAGTACTTCGCAATGGATGCGGTCTACGGTGATTCGTATGACATTCTGCTAACCTGACCTTGTGGAGAGGGGCAGCCGCATTCAGGCCTGCCAGGTATCCGGGACAAATCGGGCGAAACAGTCCTGGGGCTTCTGTAGAGGGATGGGACTTAAGCGGGACTTTCGGCTGGGGCGCAAGCTCGTCCGGCCTGCTCCACCAGGGCGGGTCCCTGCAATGAGGCAAGTGAATCATGCGCAATGCTGACGATTTCCCATCGATCGCCGAGAGTTTCGTGATTGCGCGCCGGCCGGAGGCTCCAGCATGCCGCTAGGCAAAGGCGTCGACGCGGCCCAGGCTGTTCGCGACTCCGACCCCACCCAGAGCCGCGGCATCCTGCTGCAGATCATCGAAGGCATAGCCGAAGGTGTTTACTTCGTCAACGCCAACGCCGTCGTCACCTATTGGAATAAAGGCGCTGAGGAACTCACCGGCTACAAACGCCAGGATGTCATGGGCCGCGAGTGCCACTTCCTGCAATACTGTGGACCCAATGTCCGCAAATACGGCAACGAAGAGATCCCCCTCATAGCCACCATCCGCACCGGCCAACCCCGCAGCACAACAGTCTTCCTGTTGCATGAAGGCGGCCATCGCGTCCCCGTCTGGATTACCTGCACGCCCATCTTCGACGAAAAGCAGCAGTGCATCGGCGCAGTCGAGGTCTTCGAGCGCAGCAGCAATAGCCCGGTCCGCCAGCGCCGCCGCCGCGATTACAACGACGCCCAATTCATCCAGGCAGACACCGGCGTTCGCAATCGGGTGCTCACCAAAGTCCGCATCGACGAGGCGATCGAATTCTCCAAGGTTAAACGCCGCCTCACCGGCCTGATCTATGTGGACATTGACGGCTTGAATCAGATCACCCTGCAGCTCGGTCCCGACGGCGGCAACCGCGTCCTGCGCATGGTCGCCCAAACCATGGACAACTGCCTGCGTGTCACCGACTTCGTCGGCCACTGGGAAGACGACCACTTCGTGGTCATTGTCGATATCAAGCAGCCCACCGACCTCGAACTGGTCGCTACCCGCCTCAAGGACCTCATCGAAAAATCCGGCTTCAGCTGGTGGGGCAGGCTCGTCAACGTAACCGCGTCCCTCGGCGCCACCCTCGTTCGCGGCGAAGATACCGCCAATGCCGTCATCCTGCGCGCCCGCGCCCTGGCCGCAAAATCCGTCGCCGGCGGCGGCAACCTCATCCGCCTCGGCTGATCTCTGCGCTCCCTGAAAAAAATCTCAAGAAATTCTCAAACTGAGCCATTCCTCGTCGACAAGGTACACAAGGAACCTCAGGAGACTATGAACCTATTGAACTGGCGCAAGGAGATGTCACTCGGTATTGAAGACATCGACCGGCAGCACTACATGTTCTTTGAGATCCTCGGGCGCCTACACGAAGCAGCCGCCTTCAACTCGCACACCAGCGTCATGAAAGGCCTCGCCGGAGACCTCTGCTGCTATGCCTCTCTGCTGTTTCGGGGTGAAGAAAACTTCATCGCGCTGACCCAAGACCCCAATGCCTGCAGCCACTTGATGGAACATGCCGAGTTCCAGCACCGCGTCGCCGTTCTGGAGGATTCAGTCATCCTGGCCGACCGGAATCTGGTCCGCGAACTCACTGAAGAATTGGGCGATTGGCTCGAATCCCACATCAGCAGCTTCGATCACTCGCTGGTCCTGCGTGCCAAACCAATGCATGAACGGCTGACGGTGCTACGCCCCACGCACAAATTGGAACTGCCCCGGCTCCTCGAGGCCGTTGCCTCATAACGGGACATTCACCCTTCCGATTCGCCGCTCTCCCGCCGGTATAGTCCGGCCAGATAGCTTTCACCCGCCAGGATTTCGCCCTCTCGCAGGCTCTCGAGCCGCCACGACTCCAGCGCCTTCGATCGCAGCGTTTCCAGCAGCTTCTCATCGCTCCGCGCCTTCTGGTGCCGCTTGCGAGACGCTTCAATCTCCCGGTCCACACCCGCAATCTGCCCCAGCACCAACTGCTCCTGGCGCCTCGACGCTTCGATGTAGTCGTGCAGCAACTGTAAGACCCCGCCGCTCACCCCATCCGTACGTCCCGTCTTCTGCGCCTCAGCCCGCTGCGCCCTCACATCGTTGAGGAAGGCTACCAAACGAACCCGACGCGCCAGCAGTTGCTGTAGTTCCGCTTCACGCTGCCTGGTCTGCGTTTCCCGGTAACGAAGCACCGATTCCAGGCGGAAGGAGAACTTCTTCATGCCCGCCTCACAACGTCGACGCCAACGCTGTCAGCCGCTTTAAGGTTTCGTCTTCGCGCGCCCGCGCATCCGGCTTCTGCTTCAGAAACGACAGGATCTCCTCCCGTCGCGCAATCGCCGTATCCAACTTGGCGTTCACTCCACTCACGTGCGCACCCAGCAGGATCAGATCCTCCGATCGCCGGTATACCGCCAGCGACTCCTTCACCTTCTGCGCCGCCGCCAGGTGATCCTTCGCCGCAATCTCCGTCGCCAGCCGGCTCACCGACTGCAGTACGTCGATCGCCGGATAGTGGCCTGAAGCCGCCATCTCACGCGAAAGAATGATGTGTCCGTCCAGAATGCCGCGCACCGCGTCGCAGATCGGCTCGTTGAAATCGTCACCTTCCACCAGCACCGTGAAGAAGCCCGTGATGGAGCCGCGGTCAAAGTTGCCAACCCGTTCCAGAATCCGGGGCAGCAAGGCAAATACCGACGGAGTATAGCCGCGCTGGCTGGGTGGTTCACCCGCCGCCAATCCGATTTCGCGTTGCGCCATCGCCAAACGCGTCACCGAATCCATGATCAGCAGCACCTTCGCGCCCTGATCGCGGAAATACTCCGCCACGGTGAGGGCCACATAGGCCGCCCGGATTCGTACCGGAGCCGGCTGGTCGCCCGTCGCCGCCACCACCACCGACCGCTTGCGGGCATCCCCCCGCAGTTCATTCTCGAGAAAGGCCTTTACCTCGCGATTGCGTTCGCCCACCATGGCGATCACCGTCACGTCCGCCGAATTGTCGCGGGACATCACGCCCAGCAGCGTGCTCTTGCCTACGCCGCTGCCGCCGAAAATGCCCATCCGCTGGCCTTCGCCGCACGGCAGCAATCCGTCAATGGCCCTCACTCCGGTGGTCACCCTGCGAGTGATCATCGCTCTTTGCAGCGGATTCGGAGGTGCGGCGTACAGATTGTAATGATCTTCGGCTTCGATGTTCGGTCCGCCGTCGATCGGCCGCCCCAGCCCGTCCAGCACCCTGCCCAGCAGGCCCGGCCCGACGTGCAGCAACGATTGCCCGCTGCGCGCCACAATCCGGTCGCCCGGCCGCAAGCCCGTCGGCTCTTCCAGCGGCATGGACAATACGGCACCTTCGCGGAATCCAATTACTTGAGTCAGGAATGTACGGCCAGTGGAAGTGTGCACACAGCAGAAATCGCCCACCGCCGTAGCCGGACCGCGGGATTCCACCAGCAACCCGGTCATCCGTGTGACCGTGCCGTTCCAACAACGCGGCTCAATCGAGTCGAGGTGACTCAAATACCGGTCGGCGCTGAACCGCTCAGGCAAATGGCGTTCGGCAACCATCGTCTCCGTTCCCACTCCCATCACATCCGGTCAGCGAACCCATTCTCAATCTCGGAGAACTGCGTCTCCAGGCGGGCATCCAACTCGCCTTGTTTGGTTTCAAAGAGAATGTCACCCAAAGCCAGGGCATTGTCGCCCACCACTTCCGCCGTCATCACGCCCTCTTCCTCCAAAGCAGCCCGGATCTGCTCGACATGGCCCGGATGCACGTGGATTTTCTGCAGGTCTTTCTTTGAGATCTTCGACAATCCGGCGTTCAGCAAACCCAGGACAGTATCGGCGTCCATGGACAGCTCGCGCCGCACGATACGCCGCGCTACGGCGAAGGTCAGTTTGAGAATCTCGTGCTCGGCCTCTTTGCGCAGCTTGTGCTTGAGACTCGCGAGTTGAGCCGAGGAAACCGCCAGCCGGTCCAGCACCACTCGCAGTTCTTCCTGCGCTTCCGCCCGCGCCGCCGCCTGACCCGCCGCGACACCTTCCTGGAAAGCCTGCGCCTTCACCGCCTCCACTTGCAGGCGGATCTCATCCACTTCTTTGCGAGCCTCGGCGCGCCGCTCCACTTCCGGCTTCACCGGCTCCTTGGCAAACAACGCAGTCGGACCGTGTCCGCCATTCGCCTGCCGTTCGAACCAGGGCCGGACCGATTTTCCGGCGGAACTGTCCAGAACTCTAGACGACATATTCTTCCGCACCCGCCGACCGCAAATCGATCAGCCCCTCGGCTTCCATCTGCCGTACTACGGAAATAATCTGCTGTTGCGCACCTTCCACTTCGCGCAGCCTCACCGGACCCGCCGCATCGATGTCTTCCAGCAGCATCGAAGCGCCGTTCTTCGACATCGAACCCAGGAACTTCTGCCGGATCTCTTCGCTGGTGCCCTTCAAACCCAGAACCAGGAGCTTGCGGTCCACTCGCGAGATCAGCTCGCGCATCGCCTTCGCGTCCAGCTTCAGGATGTCGTCGAATACAAACAGCAGCCGCCGGATCGATTCCGCCAGCTCCGGCGCCTGCGAGCCCACCGAATCCAACACCCGCACTCCGTCTTCTGGATCCAGCCGGTTGATGAGTTCGGCCGCCAACTGTACACCGCTGGCCCTCTGTTTCTGAGGGGCGCCGCCCGCCGGCAGCCTTTGCAGCAACGACTCGGCAATCAGCTCGATCATCGCCGGATCGGACTGGTCGATCACCGCCATCCTGGTAAACACGTCATACTGCCGTTCCGGGCTGAACGAGGAGACGATCTTCGAACCCGCATCGGGCGCCATGGCCGACATCAGCAGCGCCACAGTCTGGGGATGTTCCGGTTCCAGGATTCGCGCCAGTTGTTCGCTGTCCGCCTCGGCCAGCAGGTCGAGCGCTGTCTTCTTGACTTCCTCGCCCGTCAAGGCCAGGCCAGTTTGCCGCGCGAACTCCTCGCCAAAGGTACCCGACAGAAGTTTCATCGTGTAGCCGGGCCCGCCGCAGCCCATGATCTGCCGCGTCGAGGCTTTCTCTTCGAACTCCTGCAATACCAGGTGTGCTTCGTCCACGGGCACCGGCCCCAGAGCGTTCAGGGCCGCACTGACCATCCGGATCTCATCCGGCTCCAACTGCTTCAACAACTTCGAGCTCGCTTCCAGGCCCAGGGCGGCCATCAGCACCGCCACTTTTCTCGCGCCGGGATTTGGTTCAGTTGCTGGCTTCATCACGCTCCCGCTTCCTGCTCAGCCAACCATTGCTTCAGCACAATCGCGCACTGCTCCGGTTTCTCGTCCACCAGCATCAGCAGCCGGGCCACCGGGTCTACCTCCTCGGCTTCCAGCGCCTGCTGTTCCTGCATCGCTTCGGCCAGGGCACCAGGAGTACCCGTCGCGGCGGGCAGGGCCGGCATCGCTTCCACTACCGTGGACTTGCGCGCCTTCTTTGCTTTCTTATATCGGCGGAACTGCCACGCTCCGACACCCAGGACGAACACCGCGGCTAAAATTGCGCTCAACGGGACGAGCTGCTTCTGGTCCTGCATCACATTCGTGATCTTGGACTTCCAATCCTTGGCCACCGGAGCCGGGGCCTGGTCGGCCAGCGGGTCGCCGTGCAGATTCATCTCAAACGGCAGCACTTCCACCACGATCTGGTCGCCGCGCTCCTGCGAGAAACCCACTACGCCCGCCACCAGGTCGTGGATCGACTTCACACGTTCCGGCGTCGGCGGCACAATCACCTTTTTCCGGTTGGCGCCCTGGCCTTGCCACTCCACCTCATTGTCCAGCAGCACCGATACCGATACGCGCCGCAGCGAGCCTTGCGGGGTCTTGCGATGACGAACCTTGCGTGAGGTCTGGTAGGCGACGTTTTCAGTCTTGCGCGAGGTACCCACCGGACCTTTCGCGCCTTCGCCCGAAGGACGAGGTAGCGACGCCGCCGTGCCCGGCACTCCGCCCGCCGGCGTATGGGACGAGCTGTCTTCACTCTTCTGGCTGCTGGTCATGACGGACCGCTCGGGGTCGAAGATCTCTTCGCTCTCATCTGTACTCGTCAGGTCGCAATCGGCGGAAACCCCGGCGCGAAAACGATCCGGCCCCAACAGCGGTTCCAGCGTCGAATTGATCTTCGACAGCAGTTGCTTCTCGACCGTCTGCTGATACTCCAGCGTGTAGTCGTTGAGCTCTTCCCCGCTCTGGCTCGGAGTCCGCCGCGGCCGGCCCAACAGATTGCCGTTCATGTCCAGGATCGAGACGGAATCCGGGCTCAGGCCCTCCACCGCACTGGAAATCAGGTGGGCAATCGCCTGCACATTCTGCTGCGAAAGCTTCGCAAAAGGCTTCAGCTTGATCAGGACACTCGCCTTCGCCGGCTGCCGAGCTTCCGTGTAGACCGATTCGCGCTTAAAGGTCAGGTGGATCCGCGCCTTCTCCACTTCCGCCAGCGAAACCACAGACCGTTCCAACTCGCCTTCCAGCGCCCGCCGGTAGTTCACCTGCTCCGCGAAGTCGGTGACGCCAAAATTGACCTTATCGAACAGTTCGAAACCCGGGCGCCCGCTGCGCACCAGGCCGGCGCCGGCCATCTCCAGCCGCATCTCGGCGGCTTTATCAGAAGCCACCATCACCGACGTACCGCCTTCGCCCAGGCGGAACTCAACGCCCCGCTCTTTGAGCTTGGCCACCACGGCGGATGCGTCCTCGCTGGTCAGTTCCTTATATAGAGGTTCGAAGCCGCGCTCGTGCTGCCAGCGGGAGATATAGAAGAACCCGGCAATGATCGCGAGACAAATGATGACGATGGAGCCCCGCTGCTTCGGCGTGAGGGAAGCGTAGATGCTGCGCAGTTGATTCATTGGTTCCTAGTGCGGCCTCAGATCTGCATCCGCATGATTTCCTGATAGGCCGAAACGACTTTATTCTTCACCTGCAGGGCCAGTTCGAAGTCCAACTCCGCGCGCTGCACCGCCATCACCGTGGAGTGGATTTCGTTCTCTTCCCCGCTGACGAACTGATTCACCGCGGTTTCGGCCGTATTGTGCGACAACTCAACCCGGTCGATCGCCATTTCCAGCAGGTTTCCGAACTCCGGACTGACCGGTCCGGTCGACGTAACCTGGCTGGCCGACCCCATCCCGGAGATGTTGTCAATCCCGGGAATGCTCGCCATCGATGTCACTGGCGGTATCATCTAAAGTCCTCCCCTGCCACTCACCGCAGCAAATCGATCGAACGGTGAATCATGTCCTTCACCGCGCTCATCGCCGTCACATTGGCCTGGTAGTTGCGCGACGCGCTCATCAGGTCGACCATGTCTTCGGCCGGATTCACATTCGGCAGCTTCACATACCCCTCGGTATCGGCATCGGGATGCCCCGGCATGTAGCGGCGCTCCGGTTCGCGTGTGTCGGTGATGATTTCGCTCACCTGTACGCCCGACGCCTGGTTCCCCAGCTCGGACGCGTACATCGACTGGAAGGGAGTATCGACAGAGGCTGTGGAGAACACCGCGTCCTTGCGGCGATACGGTCCGCCGTCCGCGGTGCGGGTTGTCTCGGAATTTGCCAGGTTTTCCACCAGCAGTTCGGCGCGCTGGCGTTGCGCCGAAAGCCCGGTGGCGCTGACGGAGAGTGCGGTGAAGAGGCTCATGCGCCCTTACCATCCTGTATGGCTGTCTTAAGTTGGCGTACTTCGGTCTTCAGGAGTGTGGATGCAATCTGGAAACGCATCGCGTTCTCAGACAGCAGGCGCATCTCGCGCTCCATGCTGACGTTGTTACCGTCTGTTTTGGCCACCAGACCCGCGGGTTCCGAGATTTTGGGTTGGTCCCCTTCCAGCACGGACTGCATTTGGGACGCGAAATCAACGTCCTTGGTCCGGTAGTTGGGGGTCTCCGCGTTCGCGATGTTGGCACTGACAAGGCGCTGGCGCAGGGCCACCAGATCCATGTACCGCTCGATACCTTCAGCGAGTTTGTCGACCATAACACTCACTTCCATGCAATCAGCATGCCAAGTGAGTTTTGTTAAGTCGGATGGGCTTTGCAACCACTCTCGCCGTCAGCAACCGGACGATCACCGTCAAGATTCTGACGAATGGCCTATAAGCTGGTGGTCCAGGGCTTGTGTTCGCCCCCGCCCTGGGACGCGTACGCTGTGGTGGGTTTGACCGTCTGAACCTGCTTCCGCAGGAATTCCCGTGTGGCAATCGCGGACCGGCGCGCGGCCTCTAGCTGGTGAAAGAGTCGCTCCGCCCGATCGGCCCGCGCTTCCGCCGTCGGCGCTTCGGCCAGATACCGCTGCACCGCCGCCGCTACCTGTTCCGCCTGCTGCAGCGCACCCTGCATGTCATCGCGTTGGAGCGCCGCCATCAACGTCTCGTAATAAGCCTGCCACCGCTCTTCCGGTGTGATGCCGGAGTTAATTGTTGGAGTTACTGTCGCTGGCACTGAAGAGCCCCGTTATGAGCGTAACCTGTTGTTCCAAAAGGGCAATCGCCGCGTCCGCCGCGCTCATGCGCTCCTTCAGATTCGTCTCCATCACGTCGATGCGGTTCTGCATCTCCGCAATCTGATCGTCTTGCCGCACCAGCGTCTTGGCTACCTGGCTGGAGGCATCGGTCAATACCCCGCCCGTCAGCCCATCCACCGTGTCCAGCGTGGCCTTCATGCTCTGTAGGAATCCACCGGAACTCTCGCCGCCCAGGAAGCCCCGAACAGCATCATTGTTGTCGGCAAAAGCAGTGGCGAACGTGGCAGTGTTGAACAGCAGCGTGCCGTTCCGATCGAGCGACAAGCCCAGGTCAGTCGGATTGCTGATCGTCGAGCCGGTCGTTTCGAACTTCATCAGCTGACGAAGCGTGTTGCCCAGTTCTGATACCAGACTCTGTCCTGACAACGCGCCAGTCCCCTGCCCGCGGTGGGTATCGATTTCAGAACCCGCTGCATTGAAAGCAGTCACAAAGGCGGAAATGTAATCCTGCAGCTTGGTCGCATCCGGTGTCAGGGAGATGTCCGTCGAACCCACCGCTACCAATTCCGCCGTCACACCGGGAGCAATCGTCACCTTGCGCGAAGTGCTGTCCACCGCCGTCGCGGGGAAGCCGTTCACGCGATATTGCGCGGTTGTGCCTGTGGCGTACTGAGTGGCGATGCTACCTGTGGAATCAGCAAGATCGATCGTCACCCCGCCCAGGTCGGTGCTGCGTAGCGCCAGCCGGTAATCCGCTGCCCCAGGCCCACCGATGTTCACCACCGAGGCCTGCACACCGCCGCCCTTTTCATTGATCGCCTGAGCCAACGCGTTCAAGCTGCCCACCGGCGGATGGATTTCCATCGGCACCCCATTGATGGTGAGCGTCACCACTTCATCGCTGGTGATCGACTGCGATGTGGGATCGGTCACCTTGGTCAAGCCATCATTACTTAACGATGTCGAATAGGACCCCAGGTTGATCACCTCGAGGTTCATTTCCGTCGGCAGCGCACCAGAGGCCGCCGTCACGCGGGCAACCTCCGATTTGCTCAGCGTCGCCGTCGGTGCGGCTGTCGTACCCGAATCAATATTGTCCAGCGCAGTTCGCAGCGTCGAGAACTTGGAGGCCAGACTGCTGATCGCCGTTTGTTCGCTGGCGGTATTGCTCCGCTGATTCTGGAGTTGAGTCAATGGCATCGACGCGATCGCGACGGATCGCTCGATCACTGACTGAAAGTCACTCGCGTAGCGGCT
The DNA here is from genome assembly GCF_051172195.1 of Paludibaculum fermentans. GTDB lineage: Bacteria > Acidobacteriota > Terriglobia > Bryobacterales > Bryobacteraceae > Paludibaculum > Paludibaculum fermentans_A. Next base: position 6,182,149 of record NZ_JBPJAQ010000001.1, on the reverse strand, counting down.
GTTACCGCTGAAAATTGCACTACTCGAAGACATATCTTACTCTCCTGGCATCCCCGCCGGGCGGCGATCCAAACCAACTGACAATGCACGTATGGGGCCGATCCGAAGATCGGCCCCCAAATTGATCAAGAACAAACCGAAAGTACTACCGGAGCAGGGTCAGCACCGACTGCGGAGCCGAATTCGCCTGCGCCAGGGCCGCCATCGACGACTGCTGCAGAACCTGAGCCTTGGTGAGGTTCGAAGCTTCAGCAGCGATATCAGCATCACGGATGCGGGACTCGGCAGCCGAGATGTTGGTGGACTGGGAAGACGCGAGGTTGACGGCATACTGCAGCTTGTTCTGGCTGCTACCGACCTGGCCCTGGATCGTGCCCAAGGTCGCAGTGGCCGCGGTCAGGTTCGTCAAAGCCGTCTTCGCATTCGCCTTGCTGGTCAGGTCGTCACCGTCGACGCCCAAACCGGCCGAGTCGACAACGCTGGTCGCGGTCAGATCGAGAGTCACGATCGAGTTCAGCTGCGTGTCGCCGCCGCCCACAAACACTTCGCCGGCCTTGGCATTGTCGCCGCCGGTGATCAGGCCGATGTTGGCAGCCTGGCGGTCAATTTCAGTCTTGATCGCGGTGAATTCGTCGTCCAGCGTGGTCAGGTCGCCCGTGAACGTATCGGAAGCAGCCTGGGTCGCCAGTGTGCGCAGCCGGTCCACCATCTTGGAGATGTTGTTCAGGCCGCCATCGACGATCTGGAGCTGGCTGAGGCCGTCGTTCGCGTTGCGGATGCCCTGGTTGAGCTCGGCAACCTGCGTACGGTAGCTGTTGGCCACGGCAAGACCAGCCGCGTCATCGCCGGATGCGTTGATGCGGTAGCCCGAGGTCAGCCGTTGGATGGTTTTTGACTGGAAGTCGGTGTTGGTACGCAGATTGTCCAGCGCCATCAAAGAGCCGGTATTGGTTTGAACTGAGATCGCCATTTCTACTCTCCCCTTTTAATTTCTTTTTTTGAATTCCCGGTCGATCCTTTTAAGCTCGCCGAGGACATTCATGTTGTCGCAAGGGACCCAATTTCCTTTAAGAAATTTCTTTAGGCTCTTGACAGAAATTTGAAGGGGGCGCTCAGCGCCGTCATCCGATCGTCCAAGCTCCAAGGCACGGCACCAGCCGGCTCGTCCGGTCCTGGCCGCCTGCTTGCATATAAAGGTTCGTGCGCTTCGACATCTTCTTTATAAGGAGCACTCGCTGGCCGGCCAACCAGGCGGATCCGGATCCTGATCCCGCCGCTGCCGCCTAAGTGGTACTGCCTATGCATTTACTTAGTCCTTTGTCGCACACGGGTGGCTATGTTTGAGGGAATTTGGGTGTACGCGAGGACCGCGCACACAAATAGCGAGGGATGCGGACGCATCCTTTGATTCGCCGGGATCCAACCAGATACCAATAGGACCGAGCTGCCCCAGGCGCCGGCCCGCCAGCTCCAGGAACGCTCTATCCCCCGGAATACAAAGACTTAGAGCTTCGACGAAGCTCCGCCCTCGCTGTTCCGGCCTGCGCCGGCACACTTCACCCTGCTGACTCGATCTGCTCGAGCCCGGGACAAGCCGCCAGCTGCTTGGAATTCACACCACGCTGGACACAAATCAGGCATAGCCGGGCCAGTCGACCCGCCAGGCGCCAATCCACGCCCCACTTTCTGTAGTCCTGTCCTGTTCTCCTTTCCCGAAAATATCTAGGCCGCGGAGCCGGAAACCCGGCCCGCGGCCTAGGCTTCGTCAGAATGTCGCGGGGATAACCGTCGGAATCCTAACGGGCCTTTGGTCTGCCCATGCGGGCTGTCCCAGAGGACCCGATCCAGCGGGATGATCCCCCTGCGAAGCCAAAAACATAAATTGTTCTGACCGTCCAGGCTGACCTGCCGTTCGTTGCCGGCGATCTGCGAGCCTGGTCAGCCCAATCGTCGTACCCACGCTCACGCGGGTCCGTCCGCCTGGACTCGCACAATGGGCCACCCCATCGCGCTCCGGTCTTTATTCCTACTGGCGCAACAGCGTCAAAATCGACTGCGGTGCGGAGTTCGCCTGTGCCAGCGCCGCCATCGACGACTGCTGCAACACCTGCGCTTTGGTCAGATTCGACGCTTCCGAAGCTATATCCGCGTCACGGATTCGCGAGTCGGCCGCCGCTATGTTTGTCGCCTGTGAGGCTGCCAGGTTGATCGCATATTGCAGCTTGTTCTGGCTGCTGCCGACCTGGCCTTGAATTGTTCCGAGGGTAGTGATGCCGGTGGTGAGGTGGGTCAGCGCGGCCTTCGCCGCAGCCTTGCCCGTCAGGTTGTCGCCATTGATCCCTAGCCCGGTGGAGTCGACTACGCTGGTGTCGGTCAAATCCAGGGTCACTATCGAGTTCGCCTGGGTATTGCCCCCGCCCACATACACTTCCAAACTCCTGGCGTTGGGCGCCTCCGGGGTCAACCCGATGTTGGCGGCCTGCCGGTCAATTTCCGTCTTGATCGCATTGAATTCGTCATTGAGGGTGCTCAAATCTCCCACGAAGGTGTCCGATGCCGCCTGGGTCGCCAGTGTTCGCAACCGGTCCACCATCTTGGATATGTTGTTCAAGCCGCCATCCACGATCTGGAGTTCACTCAGCCCGTCGTTCGCGTTGCGGAGACCTTGGTTCAGTTCCGCCACCACTGTGCGGTAGCTGTTCGCTACGGCCAGGCCGGCTGCGTCGTCACCCGATGCGTTGATTCGATAGCCCGAGGTCAATCGTTGGATTGTCCTGGACTGGAAGTCCGTGTTCATACGCAAGTTATCCAGGGCCAGCAGAGAGCCGGTGTTCGTTTGAACCGAGATCGACAATTCTTCACTCCCGTGATCCCCTTGCTTCCGCCTGCCCCTGCCGGGTAAGCGCTCGAGGATGAGTGAATTGTCGTGTCCACCTGGAATTCCTTTAGTAAATCAGTTAATTCTCGTCAAGATTGGCGAATACCTCGCCAATTCGGGACGGTGCGCCAGGGGGATACTTGCCCGGCCTGTCTCCAGGCTGCTTTCGCAGCGGCGTACCCACGCCTCCGCGGAACTCACCTGCCTTACCCGCCTGGTGGACGGGCTCAACAAATGGAGCCGGCAGCCACCGGAATCCAAGGAGTCCGGCGCCGGACTGGTGCACAATGCCAGCCGGCCATCAACTTTTTCGCCGTTGCTGAGAAGGACGTTGGAGGAAGCCACGCACCGCATGGGCGAACCGCCCGCACAGATTGTAGTAAGTGCCTCCGGAACATGAGAGCGGCCATCTTCGCCGGCAAGCCCTATCTGCCTGCCGGACGGGAACGGCTGGCGGGCCGCGCCACCGGAATGCCTGAAGACTTCACTTCCTCGCTGGAAGGGTACTGAAACCCTGGATACAGTTCTCGCGGAGACGGTTGGCGCGTTCCACCAACACTCCGGGCACACTCCATGCCCAGCCTCGTCCGAATGGACGATCTCCCTGTCAAACCTGGATGGGTTTGTGATTTCAGTACGGAAGACTACCCCGTGGCTCTTCACGGCCGCTTGCAACCTGCCTGCTGTGCTTCGGTCCCGTGCATCGTCCGGCCCATCCGCGCCTTCGCCTAATTCCAGGCGCGGAGAGCAAAGCGTTGCCTATCATGATTGGACCTTCAGCACTCCGCAACAGCTTTTCTCTCGACTGCTGCGTAGCAAGTTGAACGGGGCGGTCTTATCTCACCGCGATCGACCGGCCCGCGCCTACTACTGGCGGAGGAGGGTCATGACGTTCTGCGGAGCCGAGTTCGCCTGCGCCAGGGCGGCCATGGAGGACTGCGCCAGCACCTGCGCCTTGGTCAGGTTCGAAGCTTCAGCAGCGATATCTGCGTCACGGATGCGGGACTCTGCGGCCGCGATGTTGGTGGACTGCGAGGACGCCAGGTTCACGGCATACTGCAGCTTGTTCTGGCTGCTACCGACTTGTCCCTGGATGGTGCCGAGGGTGGCCGTGGCGAGCGCGAGGTTGTCCAGCGCGGTCTTCGCGGTCGCTTTGGAGAGCAGGTCATCGGAATCGATGCCGAGGCCGGCCTGGTCCACCAGACTCGTCGCAGTCAGGTCGAGGGTGACGATCGAGTTCGCCTGATTGCTGCCGCCGCCGACATACACTTCCACGGTCTGCGCGTTGGCGCCGCCGGTGATCAGACCGATGTTGGCGGCCTGACGGTCGATTTCCGTCCGGATCGCCTTGAATTCGTTATCCACCGTGGCGAGGTCGCCTTTGAACGTGTCAGATGCGGCCTGGGTCGCCAGAACACGCAGCCGGTCCACCATCTTCGTGATGTTGTTCAAACCGCCGTCTACGATCTGGAGCTGGCTGAGGCCGTCGTTCGCGTTGCGGATGCCCTGGTTCAGTTCTGCCACCTGTGTCCGGTAGCTGTTGGCCACTGCCAGGCCGGCGGCATCGTCGCCGGAAGCGTTGATACGGTAACCCGAGGTCAGCCGTTGGATGGTCTTCGACTGGAAGTCGGTGTTCACACGGAGGTTGTCCAGCGCCATCAGGCTGCCGCTATTGGTTTGGATTGAGATCGACATTTTATTCTCTTCCTTCTTGTTTTTAGTATCCCCGGTCCAGCTTGTTCAACTCGCCGAGGACATTCATGTTGTCGTGAGAACCTCGAATAGCTTGAGTGATTTTATTAAATTGCTTGACAGGAACTTTCTCCTCAAACTTGGCCACAGACTTGCGATATCTGAGCCCCCCGAGAATCAAGTGCTCTCAGTCCCGCCACCGGCCGGCATAGGGTGTACCCTCTAGCCGCGCCGTCCCAAGACCCACAACAGGTGCTGTTCCAGCCATTCCATTGCCATCCTAAGTAATTGATTGTAATGCTGTTACTCCACAGGCCCAGCTCGCCGCCAAACCGTGGGCAAGGCATGCTCCGGTAGTACTCGAAGCCTCCGCTCTAGGTAGACGTTCTTTCTCTATTCCGGACGACCGAGTAACGATTACAGTCATCAGCGTCAGTTTTTTGACACTCTGTCAAAATCGTCAAGTTTCTGACACTATATATAGCGATGAATTAGACAAACCATAATTAGAGAGATAATTCGCTAAAACTTCTGCCCGCACCATCCGCGGCAGCGGCCCGTCCCTGGCGGCCTCCGCGTCTGGCGCTGTCTGGACAGCCCCGTCCAGCTTCGGCCTGGCCGATGGCGCTGGTAGGCGAGGGCAACAATAGTAAGGATGGCCTTCCAGGCGGGGCCGCAAGCGGAGCGCCTGCCGGGTGCATTGAGGGAGCGAGGAAAGAGGCGGGGAGTGGAAGGAGCCGGCGGAGGAACGTTAAACGGGGAGCGAAGCGGCGCCCAGCGCGAGGGGAATCGCGCCTACTTACGGCCGGAGGACTGCACGGCGGCGGTCAGGTCAGAGGCTTCAATGCCCAGGTTCTGGATGACCAGGTCGACGCGCCGGTTCTTGGCCCGGCCCTCTTCCGACTCGTTATCGCCATTGGCCTGGTTCTCACCATAGCCCAGGATGGCGACGCGTGTCCGGTCAATCCCGAACTTCGTAATCAGCATATCCATCACGGCGATACTGCGCGCCGCGGAGAGCTCCCAATTGCTGCGGAAGCGCGAATTGTGGATTGGCACGGAGTCGGTGTGCCCCTCCACAACTATATGATTCGGAAGTGGTTGTAGTATTTCCGCGATAGGCTTGAAGACCTGGACCGCTTCGGCCTGCACCGCATCATCGCCGGACTTGAAAAGGGCCGTCTGGCGGAAGCTGATCACCAGCCCGCGCGCGCCCAGGCTGACCTTCAGCTTCCCTTCGGCGATCTCCTTGGAGAGCTTCGCCGTCAGGGCGTTCATCGGCGGCAGCAGTTCCACCGGAATTGGCGGGGTGGTGGGCACAGGGACCTTTTTGGTACCGCCCGGCCCCCTCAACATCGCATTCCCAATGCCCTTTTCGTCCACCGTGCCGCCCAGGATGCGCGCCACCACGCTGCGCCCCTCCATCACCGCGCCGCGCTGCACCGCCCGGATATAGGATTCCTGGATCGCGGCCATCTTGGATTTGTCGGTTTGCGAGGCGGCGAACATCACCACGAACAAGGCGAACAGCAGGGTGATGAAGTCAGCATAGGAGATGAGCCAACGATCGTGGCTGATGGGGTGGTCTGTTTTCCTGCGGCGGCGCATGGCTGGCCCAGCCTATCCCTGCACCGTCGGCACACCGGCAGGAGCGCTCACCTTGACGGTCTCGCCCATCTTCGCCGGCTTGCGCCGCACTTCGGACAGGCCACGCTGCTGGAAAGAGGCGAGTTTCTGGCGGATCATCTTGGGATTCAACCCATCCATCACCGCCGCCACGCCCTCCATGACCATCTCATTACAGACCAGTTCGGATCTGGACCGCGCCCGCAACTTTCCGGCCGCCGGCAGGAACAGCAGGTTCGCCGAACCCACGCCGTAGAGAGTCGCCACGAAGGCCACGGCAATGCCCGGCCCCACCTGGTCGATATTCTCGATGTGCTTCATCACCTGGATCAGGCCCAATACGGCCCCCAGGATACCCAGCGTTGGCGCGTAACCACCTGCCGATTCAAGCACATGCGCTTCGGCCTCAGCCCGCCGCTCGGCTAGCTCCAGCTCCAGTTCCATGGTCTCGCGGTACTCCTGCTGGGCCATCCCGTCCACCCCCAGTTCCAGCGCCCTGCGCAGGAAGGGGTCGGCGATCTTCTCCAGTTCGTCCTCCAGCGAAACCACACCTTCACGGCGTGCTTTCTGCGCCAGGCGGGCGATGTCGTTCAACCGCTCATCCATCTGATCCGGCACATAATAAAAGACTTCCGGCAGGCGCCGCAGGACTCTCTTGAACAGCTCAAGGGGGGTATTCAGCAGTACCGCGCCCAACGTGCCGCCCAGCACGATCAGCAGCGCCGAAGCCTGGCGGATATCCGCGAAATGTCCGCCTTCCAGAATCAGCCCGCCCACCAGGCTCACCACGGCCAGTCCGCTGCCCATCAGGCTCGAATAGTCCAGCCGTTTCTTTGGCTTCTGGTCCTGGTTGTTGTCAGCGGTAGCCATGTTTGCTCTCTCCGGCGAACAGCGGCGCCCCCGCCCCTCCGCGTCCGCCCGCCGGCGGTGCGGCTGCGATGGCCCGTCTGTACTCAATCACCCGTGCAACAACATCATCCAGGGATTCGCGGACCATCAGCCGCTGACCATTCGTCAGCTTCAATACCGTGTCCGGGGTCGACTCCACGCACTCGATCAGGTCGGAGTTGATCACGATCGGTTCGAGGTTCAGGCGGGTGAGTCGGATCATGATTGCGCGCAAATACCTTCGATCTTCTGTCGCAGAACTTGCCGTGAGTTTTAGCCTAAGTTGCCCTCTATTCCTGACCTCATTCTCCGCCGATAGATTGGGAGCGAGACAGCGCGTGGCTTATCAGAATCCAGCTGACCCTAAACGGAACGATTACACCCTGCCGGCCGGCCTGCCGGTGCTGGATGAGCTGAGCTCTGACCAGTTGCGGAAGGCCCAACTTCTGCACGAAGCGCTCACTGCCTCCCTCACAGCTCGCCTCAGCGCCCTGCTGCGGCAACCCATCCGCGTCTGGCTCGAAAAGATGGAGCGTGACGATTCCGCCGGCTGCCTCACGCGCATCGAAGAGGATTCCACACTCGTCGTGCTCAACTCCGGCAACAACCTTCGCGCCGGTATCTTCTTTGGAAACAGTGTCTTACTGTCGATCATCGAGCGCATGCTGGGCGGTGCCGCCGCCGAGCATACAACCGCCCGGCCGCTCACCGCGGTGGAAGTGAAACTCCTCCAGACGCTGCTGATCAAGCTGGTTCCGGAATTTCAGATCTGCTGGGAACGCGCGATTACTGACCCGGTCATCCTCGAGGAAATCCACGCCAAGCCTGAAATGGCCTGCGTGTTTGGTAGCGAGGAAGATTTGATGACGATGGCCTGCCGCGTCCAACTGGGCTTCTGCGAATCCGATATGCGCATCGTCCTGCCGGTGCGCGCCATCGTGAAAATGCTCGATTCCGGCTGCGGCGGCCAGGCGGCCTCCAGTCATCAGGAAATCGATCCGGTGAAACAGCAGATTCGCGAAACACTGCTACATAGCGAAGTGGATGTGGAAGTAATTCTCAGCGGCAATTCCCTACCCCTGGCAGCCCTGGCGAAGATCAAGCCCGGCAGCCTGCTGGTGCTCGACTCCAAGGTCGACCGCCAGGCTGAAGCCGTCTTCAATCAATCGGTCCGCAGGAAAGGTCAGGTCCTGAGGGACGGCACCAAACGGTTGTTCCGGATCCAGGAGGAGAAACAGTCGTCCTGACGGGGAGCCGGCCGCTCCAGTTGCTGCGGAGCACAGACCTGCTCCAACAGCGCCGTGATCGCCATCTGGCGAATCTTCGGGGATGCGGTGTAGGTGCCCGGTGCTGAACATTCGTTCATGCTGGCTGCGATCGCCTCCAGCAGTTCCATCTGTTCTTCTTCCATCGAGTTGCCGGGACCCGTCATGGCGCGTTCGTCAGCCTCCATCAGGCCGGAAGCGGCTCCTGCCGCACCGGACCAACTCCTCCGGGAAACCTCAAGAAGGTTTACCGCGCGATCATGTATACGATTCGTCATGGAAGTGGCGCAATTCTCTGCTACTCAGTGCATCGAAAGAATAGTGAGGAGTTTTAGAAAATATTCTTCGCTACTTCAGATAATCGAACAGACTCGTCCTGGGGCGGCTCGATTCGGCCGCATACGCCGCTTCTCGCGCGGTCTTGTTCTGAGTCACTTCCACCGCAGCAGACGCCATGTCGGTATCTTCAATGCCCGACAGCGCGGTCTTCCACGCCAATTCCGACTTGTTCGCGGCCGCTGTGGCCGAGGCAATCTGCGTCTGCAGGTTGCCATAGTGCGCAAGCTGTTGATTTAAATAGGTCGACGCTGAACTCAGGGCAACCGTGGCGGCTTGCGTGTCCGTCGCACTGTCACTCTCCAGGGCCAGCCTCAAGTCATTCAGGGCCTTGAACACGCCGTCGCTGCCGGAGGCATTGAAAACCGTATCCGCGGTCAAACCCGTCGGCAGTGCATTGCCGGCCGGATCCTGTACCACGCGGCCCGGAATGAACTGCGATGTGGCGTCCACCCCATTGGGCGAGCTCAGGTTCACTGAGTAGGCGGCTTTCTGGTCCATGCCGCCGCTGAAGATATAGCGCCCCTCGACTCTCGTATTCGCGACGCCCACCATCTGCGAGAGGAGCCCCTTGACCTGCAGGGCCAGCGCGGCCCGGTCCACCGGCGCGGCGCTGCTGGCGCCCTGGCTGCCCAGTGTAACGGCCTTGTCGAGGTAGGTAATAGCCTGCTGCAACGAGGTTTCCGCCGTATCGACTTCCGACTGGAACCGCCCCAGGTTCGCCCTGCCCTGCACACTCTTGGCCAGTTGCGCTTTCAGCTCCAGCATCGTGCCCAGCTGCACCGGATCGTCCGATGCGGTCACCAGGCGCTTGGTGCTCGAGATCTGCGCCTGCGCGCGATCCCCACGCTGCTGCATCCGCTTCATATCCAGCAGGAAGCGCTGTCCGTTGGCGTTAATCCCTGAGGTCATTGGCTAGCCTTTTTACGAAACACTCTGCAACAGCGTCTGGGTCAGGTCGCTGAGGACCTGGATCATCTTCGCGTTGGCCTGGTAGCTGCGCTGATACTCCACCAGCTTGGCCGCCTCTTCATCCAGCGAAACACCGGAGATCTGCTCGCGCAAGCTGCGTGCCTGGATCACCGCGTCCGCCGCGCTTTCAGACCGGGTCGTGGCGTCGCTGGAAAGGAATCCTACCCGCGATGTCATCGAACTCAGGAACTGCCCGTAGTTCTGGCCATTGATCTGGTCGGCCGCCGCGGACGAATCGCGCAGGCCCGCCAGCTGCAAAGCAATCCCGTTGACGACTGACGGACTGGACTGGTCGGCCGCGGCCAAGTCGCTCGACCGGAAGCCGGCCACCACCTGCAGGCTCTGTGCCGCATCCTGTCCGGAGTTGTACTGAAACAAGGGAATGCCGGCCACTGGCACCGGATCCAAACTCGAGTAGCCCGACGTCAGCAACTGGTTAATACGATCCGCGACGTTCGAAGCCAATGTGTTCAACGTGCCCGTCTGCGTCCCGTCGCCCTCCAGTTCGGCCAGGGGGCCTGTGCGGAACGCGACCAGCCCGCCCAGCTTGCCTCCGGTGGCGTGGCTCGTCACGTCCTGCCCGTCGGCTGAAATGAGCTGGAATTTGGGGGGAACGCTGGTGCCCTGCGGGGTGATGCTCACACTCAGCGCTTTGCTCTCCGAGCCCAGCACCAGCGGGATCTGCCCGTCCATCAATACGTTAGCAGTGCCATTGGCCTGCATCAGTACGGAGATATTGGTCAGCCCCGAGAGGTCTTCCAGGGCGGAGTGCAATTGCGCGTCGACGCCGGCGTCCGGACCGTCCGTCTGGAGCTTGTGGTTGAGCTCGGCGATGCGCGTCGTCAACTGGTTGATCGCCGTCACCGTTGTCGAAGCCTGCTGGTCGGCCGATTGCCGCAACTGGCTCAGCTGGCCGGCCGTCTGGTTGAAGGCCGCCGCCAGATTCTTAGCCGCGTTCAGCACCGCGTCACGCTGGGTAGCGGAATTGGGCGACGTGCTCCACGACGAAAAGCTGTCCCATAGCTTGGTCAGCGCGGCGCCGACACCCTTGGTGGAATCGGCCGGCAGCACGCCTTCCAGCATGGCCAGCATTTGGCTTTGAATGTCCTGGGATCCGGAGTCCGAGACCGAGCCGCGCACGCTCTGTTCAGCGAACTGATTGCGGCTGGATTGCTCCAGCAGGCTCATCACTCCGCCCGTCAGGCCGGCGCTCAGGTCAAACGGCATGGCCGCCGTACTGGCGGTCTGCTTTACATAGCCGGGAGTTTGGGAGTTGTTGACGTTATTCTGCGTGGTCGCCATCTGGCGGTCCAGCACGCGCAACGCCTGCGCGGACGTCTGCAATGAGGAGAGCAGCCCTGACATGATGATCCGTTCCGCTTCAGGCCTGAACGTGGAGCCGTGCGGTCCGTGATTCGAGGTCCGCCTGGCCGCCGAAACAATCCATGGCCGGCCCCAATAGGGCCTGCAGATATCCGGCTGTCAGATTCGAACCCTGATCGGCTAACGTGCGCAAACCATCCAAATCGCGCAATAGCAGCCGTAAATCCGATTCCTGAAAAATAAGGCCTTGTTCCACAGCTTGCTGGATCTCCTTCGTAAGGTCTTCCAGCAATCCGGAGGCCAGTCCCAGCGATTCCAGCGAAGACTCCACCAGCAACCGGCGAATCTCTCCTACCTCCGCCTCCAGGGCAGGCTCGATTCCGGTGGTCTCGCTAAGACTGGCGCCCCTCTCACGCTGTTTCATCCACCCTGCTCCAAGTCGTTGATAATAGATTCACTAACGGCCTCGGGATCGGGTGAATACTTACCCGCCGCAACCAGCTCGGACAGCTCCTGCAACCGATCTGGCGAAGCGATCGAGCCCGCTTCCCGCGCCTTCGCCAGTAGTACCTGCTGCCCGCCGACGTTGATCTGGTCCACCAGCGACCCAGTGGTTTCAGCGCCACCTTCGGTCCTGCCCGTCAAAGATTTGCCGGAGGACGTCAACGTCTGCACTTTGCCGGAGCTCGTGTTTTGTAACGGTCTGTTTTCGACTTTCATATGATGCTCCCTTCAATTCTCGTGAAGTGCATTCCTACTGTCGCAATATCTGAAGACTCTTTTAGGAATTCATTCGCGGCCTGGCGACGGGTGCCGCCGACCGCTCGGCCAGCAGGCTTTCCATCTTCCACCGCAGCCGCAGATCCGACGGCAGGACACCCAGGTCCGCCGCAATGCGCTCCTCGCGCATGCCCAGCTCGCGCAGGCGGACAGCACGCTCCCAGCGGGTCTCGGGCCGCGCAGGTTTCTCCACCGCAACCGCCTTCTCCGCCGCTTCCACAGGCGTCGCACGCACCACCGCCGGTTCCGGCTGCGCCTGGGCCGCCGTCTTCCGTTTCAGCTCTTCAGCCGCCAGGCGGGAGATCTCGGGCAAAGCCGCCAGCCCCGGAGCCAGGCTCAAACCCAGGGGACGCGCCGCATCCACACTGGGCGATTCCATACGCTCCTCGACGGTTTCTTCGTCCTCGATGGACCCCTTCCGCCGAACTGTCACCAATCCGAAAAAGCGTGTCATTCCTGCACCATCTCCTCTTCCTGGCCCACCTCAGCCACCGCCGGGTTCGCGCTCAACACGGCATCCAGGGATACCCGCGCTGTCCCGTTGACCGCCAGCGAGGTGACTTCCACACCGTAGTAGCCGTCGACCACGACAAGCTGCCCCAGCGCGACCACTTTGCCATGCACCAGCACTTCCACCGGATCGTCTACGCGCGAGTCCAGTTCAACAATCGATCCGTCTCCCAGCTCGAGTGCCTGGGACAACGGCATTCGCACCTTCCCAAATCGCACGCTCACCGGCAAGTCCAGGTCCAGCAAAGGATCCACCTCGTTTTCCCAAAGTCCCGGCTCGGGCGCCGGAAAAATCTGTCCATCGCTCGTCAGACCGGCGGGAGTCACGTCAGATGTCTCCTCGCGGGGTTGGCCATTTTTTGTCCATCAGCGTCTTCAACCGCAAGATCGCCTGTGTTTTCAACTGCGAGATGCGGCTGTAGTGCAGATTCATGATCGAGGCGATCTCTTTCAGGTTCAGGCCTTCCTGGTAGTACAGGGCCAACACCTGGCGCTCAGCGACCGGCATGCGCGAGATTCCTTCGGCGATCACTTTCTTGAGTTCAGCGCGCTCCAGAATGCGGCCCGGCTCCTGGTCTTCGCGATCGGCGAAGAAGCACAGGAAGGTCATCTTGTCCGTGTTCACCGGGGCGGCGTCCAGGCTGCCGATGGAGACACCGCGCGTCTGCACCAGGGTCTGCTGGTACTCTTCCAGCTCCATGCCCAGTTCGGCCGCAATCTCGTCTTCGCTCGGCGGCCGCTGTAGCCGCTGCTCCAGCTTCCCGATCGCCGCCTGCACCTGCTTCACCACCTTGCGGTGATGCGGCGCGATGCCGTCGATGCCGCGGATGCTGTCCATGATCGCCCCGCGGATACGGTAGCTGGCGAAAGTGGAGAGCTTCACATTGTGGATGGGATCGTAACTGTCGATGGCCGCGATGAGTCCCAGGATCCCGGTCGAGATCAGGTCGTCCAGCGCGAATTCGCGCGGCAGCCGCTCGTGTATGCGGTGGGCAATCCAGCGCACCAGAGGCAAGTGCTCTAGAATCAGTGTCTCGCGTGTGGAAGTCGCCGAAGCCACTTCGCTTTCATACGCTGTGAATTGAGAGGATGCCATCTTCGCCTCCGCTCACCTACACCGCCACCAACAGGGCCGGCATAGTCTTCCTGACAAATTCGTCCGCCTGGGGCACGCCCAGGTCTTCTGGTATCTCCTGCCCCTCGCTCCAGTAGGCAACCGGCATCCGGGCCGAGATCGCCAGCGCGAGGCAGCATCCGGCTTCCGCCGTGCAATCGCCATGGGTGAACGTCAAACTATCCGGATGAAACAAACTGAATTGTCGGGTCGTGGCAAATAGATCGGCAGGTTTGGTCGTTGCCGATAGGACCAGGGTGATATGGGCAATCTCGGAGCTCGACAGCTCCCGCGCCCAGCGCCGCGTCGACTCCTCTTCCCGCCGCGAAAAACCCGGGGTGTCGACAATCACCAGCTCGCCCGGCTGCTGTTCGGTCAGCGCGGGACCCAACTCCTCGGGCGACTCGATGCTCTCGAACGGCACTTCCAGGATCGCCGCCAGCGCCGACAGCCGGGCACTCGCCCCGGGCCCCCGCCCGCTCACGCTGACAATCCGCACCGGCCGTTCCCGCTCAGCAATCGCGGTCATCGCGATCTTGGCTGCCGTCAACGACTTACCCGCACCCGCCGGACCGATCACGGCCACCACACGGCCGCTGGGCACCACACTCTGGCCGCCCGTCCGCAGCATCGGCAGACGGTGGGCCAGCTCCTGCGCCAGCGCTTCTTCGGCTGCCATCGCGTCCGGAGCGTCCACTACGCCCTGCTCTTCCATCTCCGCCATCACATCCTCGGCCGCTTCCGCCCGGTTGCGCAGAACCGCCACCGACTCCAGGTCCAGCAGCGGCAGGATCGAAGCCAGCTCATTGTGCATCTGCGCCTGGGCGCGGGCTGTTTCCGGATCGATCAGCAGTTCAAATTCAACATCCGGAGCGTCTTCGCCAGTCAGGCGGCGATAGACGGCACGGGTGATATCGGTCGCCACGGCGCCGGGAAAGCCCTGTTCGGTCAGGCTGCGCCGAATGCGGCGCCATTCCACCTTTTGCGAGCGGTTAGCCAGGGCCATGCGTCCATTGCGTTCCAGCGGCGTGGCCATCGGACGGGCCGGCCTGCGTTCCACACGCGGCGCGACCGGGGCCAGCCGGTCCTGCGCCAGCGGCGGCTCCTGCACCGTCGGGATCGTACGCCGGCTCGCCGGAGGAGCGCTCAATTCCAGCGCCACCGGCTTCTCTGTATAACCGCAAACTACTTCGAATTCACCGAGGTGCCGGACTTCCGCGGGCGTGCGATGGCTGCTGAGAAGCACAGCCTCTGAGCCCAGCTCTGCCCGCGCCGCGAGCATCGCATCATGGACCCTGTCCGCAAAAAACGACTTCGACTTCATCGCTTCACGCTCCTGCCTTTGCTTCCAGCTGGGCAGTCGCCCCGGGATGACCGCTGACATGGATTCTCACCTCCGCCGGAATCTCGCCGTGCGACAGCACTGCGACCCCCGGCATGTACTGCTCTAGAATCTGCCGGACAAAATACCGTACGCTCGTCGAAGTCAGCAGCACAGCGCTGCTATCGCCCGAGCCCACCCGCCTGCGGACCTCTTCCACCACTTCCCTGATTCGAGTCGGAGCCAGCGCCAGGCTGCTCGTCGTTTCGTGGTGCTCAATGGCCTTTTCAATCAGGTGCTCTGTCTCAGGCGCCAACAGGAAGACTTCCAGCGCCCGTTCGTGATTCAGGTACGGTTCCACCAGCACACGCCGGATCGCCTGCCGCACAAACTCGGTCAAAAGGATCGGGTTTTTGGTCGTGACCGCCGCTTCGCTCATTGCTTCAAGAATGAGAACCGAGTCGCGGACAGGGACCCTCTCCCGCAACAGATTCTGCAGAACCTTCTGAATCACTGAGAGTGATAGCAGTTTGGGGACCAAATCCTCAACGACCTTGGGATGCTCCTGCGCCACACGGTCGCAGTAGTTCTTTGCATCCTGCCGGCTGAACAGTTCGCAGGCATATTTCCGGATCAGTTCGGCCAGGTGTGCACCGATAATGCTCACCGCATCCACGACGGTGTAGCCGGATGCCCGGGCCTGGTCAGAGAGGCCGGCCGCGATCCAGAACGCGGTCTGCCCGAACGCCGGGTCACGCGTGGGTTTACCGTCTTTCAGAGGCTGTGCATTGACCCCTGGGATGGCCAGGGAATGCCCGGCAACTAGTTCATAACGCGAGATTTCCGCTCCACGCAGCATCACCCTGTATTCGCGTGAACGCAACGACAGGTTGTCACTCACTTTCAGTGGCGGCAGCAGGTAGCCGCTCTGTCCCGCCAACTGCCGGCGCAGCGCCGTGATCCTCAGCAGCAGCGGAGATTCGTTGCCGCCCTCAACCAGTTGCACCAGACCCAAACCGACATCCAACGCCAGCGGCTCCACCTTAAGCAGCGACTCCACATTGACTTGCGCCGATTCCTTCTTCACCGGAGCCACCATGGCCGCCGAAGCGTCAGCTTTTTGACGGATGCGCCAGCCGGCATAGCCGATGCCCGCGCTGGCCGCGAAGAACGGCAGGGTCGGCAGGCCGGGAAACATGCCCAGCACGGCCAGAACTCCGCTCGACAAGAGTAGTGGCTGCGCGTTGGAGAACATCTGCTGGCTCACCTCGGCGCCCAGCCGTTGATCCGAGCTGGAACGGGTGACGATCAGGCCGCCTGAAATCGAGATCATCAACGCCGGAATCACCGAGACCAGGCCTTCCCCAATAGTCAGGATGGTGTAGGTCTCCAGCGCCCGCTTCAGGTCCATGCCATGCTGCAGCACGCCGATGAGGAACCCGGCAATGATGTTGATGCCGGTAATGAGGATACTGGCCACGGCGTCGCGCTGGGTGAACCGCGACGCGCCGTCCATGGCGCCGTAGAACTCCGCTTCGGCCGCCAGCTGCTTGCGGCGCGTGCGGGCTTCCTGTTCTGTGATCAAGCCGGCATTCATGTCCGCGTCGATCGACATCTGTTTGCCTGGCAAGGCGTCCAACGTGAAACGCGCCGTGACTTCCGAGATGCGGACCGCACCGTGGTTGATCACGACATATTGAATGGCGATCAGCACCAGGAAGATGACGGTGCCGATCACGTAGTTGCCGCCAACGACGAAAGTCCCAAACGCTTCAATTACATGGCCTGCCGCCGACGCGCCCGAGTTGCCGTTCAACAGGATCAGCCGGGAAGCCGAAATGTTCAACGCCAGCCGGGAGAGGGTCAACAACAGCAGTGCGCTGGGAAAGATACTAAACTCCACCGCCTTCCGGATGTACATCGCGACCATCAGCACGATCACTGAGGTCATGATGTCCAGCACCAGCAGGAAGTCCAACACCACTGAAGGCAACGGAGTCACCAGCGCGACGACAATGCAAAGTACCGCGACAGGTACCGCCATGTCGGTCCACTCCGCATTGCGGAGCAGAGTCCGGCTGGACGCCAGGGCCGGGCTGGTGGTGGGGTCGTTAGCCATGAATGGTCACAGGTCTAGGCGATTGCGAAGCCAAGGCTGCGGGCTTTGTAGAGCAAGGTGGTCCGCTTCAGCCCTAGCAGGTCGGCGGCGCGGGCTTTGTTGCCGTTGGCGCGTCCCAGTGCTTCTGAGAGCAAGTGCATCTCCAAACGGCGGACGGTCTCTTCCATGTCCAGCCCCGTCTCGGGGAGAACCGGGAAACTGCTGGTGGGCTGAGGCACCGGAGCCGCATGATTCATCGGCACATCGATGGGGAAGTCGTAGGCTGTCAGGACGGTTCTGCCGTCCGACATGACCACAGCGGATTCCACAGCGTGTTCCAACTGCCGGACATTGCCCGGCCAGTCGCAATCGGCCAGCCGCCGCAGGGCATCGGGTGTCACCCGGCAGCGGGCGAGCCCTTCGGTTTTGCAGATCCTCTCGATGAAGTGATCCACCAGAATCGGGATGTCTTCGCGACGCTCGCGCAGCGGAGGCAGCCGCAGGACCACAACGCTGAGGCGATAGAACAGGTCTGAGCGGAAGCGCTTCATGCGGGCTTCTTCCGCCAGGTCGACGTTGGAAGCGGCAATGATGCGGCAATCCACCGGCACGGTTTCGCCGCCGCCGACGCGCTGGATTTCGCGCTCCTGCAGCACGCGCAACAGCTTACCCTGCAGGGCCAGCGGCATTTCGCCGATTTCGTCCAGCAGCAGGGTACCGCGGTGGGCTCGTTCGAAATAGCCGGCCCGTGCGCCGATGGCACCGGTGTAGGCGCCCTTGGCGTGGCCAAACAGCTCGGCTTCTATTAATGATTCGGGAATCGCGGCACAGTTCACGGGCACCAGTTCCTGTTCCCGTCGTCCGCTGGCTTCGTGAATGGCGCGGGCCGCCGCCTCTTTGCCGGTGCCGGTCTCACCGAGTAGAAGGACGGTCGTCCGCCGGTCGGCCACAATGCGGATCATTTCGACGATCTTCCGCATCGTGTCGCTTTCGCCGATCAGCCAGCGCCGCCAACCTGCCCAGGGATCACCGGCAGCGCGCGCCGGAGCCGGGGATTGTCCGCTGCGTCCAAACACATGGATATTGCAGGCCTGCCATTGCTCGTGTTCCGCAATCAATTCGTGAGGATCGTAAATGGAGATTTGGATCGAACGCGCCAGGTTCAGGAGTTGGCCCCGCAAGCGGGTCTCTGTCCAGTCCAGGTAAGGCCAGTGGATCAGGAACTGCGACCCGTCCTCACGCACTGCTGTGTTGACGGCGTCTTCCAGCCGCTGGAACCGCTGGATGGTGTCTCCAGGCTGAACCATGCGCAACATGTCATCGGTGGCGTGAGCGAGCTCATCGATCACGCAGTACATCTTCCCAGTCATTGAGCCTGTGCTCCTGTGAGTTTTCGAGTAATCTCCGGCGCCGAGGGAACAAAAGCCCTCAAACGGAGGCCGGGATCGTCGACAAAGCATACGCAGTGAGAAACTTCGTCGGAACCGATAGCGAATACATCGAGAGCAGAGTGCTCTCGGCCACTCCAGCTGGCCTCATCGAGATCCTGTACGAGAAGGCGCTGGAGCATATGGCTTCCGCGCAATTCCACCTTCGCGCCGGCGAAGTAGTGGAACGCGGGCAGGCAATCTCCAAAGTCCAAGCGATCATCAACGAATTGCTTCACTCGCTCGACACCAAAAAGGGCGGCGAGATCGCATTGAATTTGCAGCGGCTCTACGAATACTCCGTCCTCAAATTGACCGAAGCTCATCGCTTCGGCACCGAGGCCGGCCTGGTGGAGGTAGAGCGCATCCTCCAGAACATGCTGGACGGCTGGCGGGAAGCCACCCGCCCTGCTCAGAACACCAGCAGCTACGACAGCGTTACGGCCGATCATATGCTGCTGCAACCGGAAGCTGCCCCGGCCCTCCGTTCGTGGACCCTGTAGCATTGGAGGGCTTAGCCTCCAGTCCACGCATCACCATGGCCGTCAGTCCAAACCCGCCCCGGGTAGCAATTGCCTGGGCGAGATGTTCCTGAGCCATCTCCATCATCGAACCGGACGCCGAATCTTCCTCACCCAGTCCAGAGGAGTGGGCTGAGGCAGAAACCTCTTTCAAGATCTGCCCAATCAGCAAGGATTCGAACTGTTGGGCGGAGTCACGAATCTTCTTGGGGTCGTCAGCCTTGCGAGCGCCTTCTAACGCGGAAGTAGAGGCGGAGAGGACACTGGTGTCGAGGCTGGGTGAAGTGATGTTCATATTAAATGACCTCAATCTCCGCTTCCAGGGCGCCAGCTGCCTGCAGGCTCTGCAATATGGCGATGATGTCGCGGGCGGTGGACCCGATGGACGATAAACCCTTCACCAGCTCCTCGACCGTTGCGCCATCCTTCAACATGAGGTTGCGCGCTTTCTCTTCCTTTACGCCGACGCCCGTTTGAGGCACAACCTGCGTCTGGCCCTGCGAGAAGGGGGCCGGCTGGCTCACCTCCATCGTGGTCTCGATCTGAATCGAGAGATTGCCGTGCATGATGGCCACCGGGCTCACCTTCACCTGCTTGCCCATGATGATGGTGCCCGTACGCTCGTTGATGACCACCTTCGAGATGGCATCCGTATCCACCTGGATGGTTTCGAGTTGGGCAATGAAGCTGACCGGGTTGGCGATGAATGCGGCCGGGATCTTGACTCGCACCAGGCCCGAATTCTCGGAGACCGCTACGGGCTCGCCGCCGAACTTCTTATTAATGGCTTCGGTCACGCGGTTGGCGCTGCTGAAGTCGCTGCGATGCAGTTGGAGCTTGATCTCGGTTTTCGGCGCCACCGAAGGAGGTGCCCGCTCCACCGTCGCACCATTGGGTACGCGGCCGACCGTCGGGTGATTCGTGGTCTGTTTTGTTCCGCCGCCGCCCGCTACAAACCCGCCGGTCACCACCGCGCCCTGGCCCACGGCGTAGGGCTGGCCATCGGCGCTCCTCAGATTGGTGAGCAGCAGCAATCCGCCCTGCAGGTTCGCCGCATCGCCGATTGCGGCGACCGTGATGTCCAGCTTGGTGCCCGGCTGCGCGAACGGAGGCAGCGTGGCTGTCACCATGACCGAGGCGGTGTTATTGACTCGAATGGAGGCGGGTGAAACCTGCACACCCATCTGCTGCAGCAGGTTGGTGAGGGTTTGTGTGGAGAAGACCGTTTGACGGCGGTCACCGGTCTGATTCAGGCCGACGACAATGCCGTAGCCGATCAACTGGTTGTCGCGCACGCCTTCGATGGACGCGAAGTCCTTGATTCGCGTGCCTGCCAGCAGAGCTTGGGCAAGAATCGCGAATAGGCAGAATCCAAGGCTCAGTAGCCTTCTGCTCATTCATCCTCCAAACGGCATCCGTCGACCACATGTACACCCAGGTCCTGACCAAAGACTATTCGGGCGTACAAGTGGTATATCGACGGGATAGCCCTGGCCTGTAGATCTGAAAGTGAGTTTTTGGAAAGTTTGAGCTATCCTTCGGCTAAAAAGGAAGGATGCCTAACAAAAGTCGATAAACGAAGTTCGGGCGTCTGATGACATCATTGACGACGCCTTTTCCATTGACTTTTATGTCAAGTAAGCCCAGGCGGCTGGATTCAATGATGTTTCCGGTGCTGATATCAAACGGCCGTGCCACGCCGCGCAAGGTGACGACCTGGGTCTCCGAGTTGACGGTGATCGACTTCGACCCTTCGACGATCATGTTGCCGTTCGGCAGCACCTCGCTGACGCGGGCGGTGAGGGTGGCTCGCAGCGAATTCTCACGGCTGGTCGTGCCGTCTCCATTCAGGCTGTGATCCGCGGTCGCCTGCGCCAGGCCGGACAGGGCCGGGGTGCTGATTCCGGCGACCGAACCCACACCGGCTTTCACGGCCGAGCTACGCGAAGTCTTGGTGGTGCCCTTCGCCACGGCGGAGGCATCTTCCTGGACGACAATGGTCAGAATGTCGCCTGTGCGCGAGGCACGCAGGTCAGCACCGGCATCCAGCAGACGGGCGGTAGGGGTCCACAACGAACCTGGCTGGGTCTCCATAGCTCTTTGAGAACGCTGGACTTCCTCACGATAGCGGTCGATTTCGGCAGCCGCCGGAGCAGCCGTCTTCTTCTTGTCCTTGGCCGGTGCCCCGGCACTGAACAAGGCCAACGCCAAACCCCAGGCAATCGCGGTTCTCATCGATTTGATCCTTTCCTGCCAACCGGCATCAACCCCGGAATCACCACGGCTTTGTTGGCGCTCACCAGCTTCGCCTGCACCACTTTTCCGCTTTCCGCATTGCGCAGCAGGATGCGTTCGCCGATGCGGCCAGAGGCCTCCGCCACGGTTTGAGTCCGCAGGAATCCGCCACCGATGGGCGCTTCCACTTCCACGACATCGCCCTTCTTTACATCGGGGTCTACCACCACGTCGGAGTCGCTCAACACGGTGCCCGTCCGCATGCTACGACGAGCCGTCCGCCCCACGAAGTCGGCGACGGTCAGGGGACGCCTGCGCAAATATGGAAATGCCTTAATGTTGTCTTGACTAATTTGTTCTGATTTGATGGGCTCGCCGGCTTTCAGATCAGTGACGGTGGTGACTTTAGATGAAGAAACACTAAGAATTACCTTGGCCCAGATCTTCGCTCTTTGGTTCTGTGAGTACTGTACGTACCCCGACCATATAGAAGGTTGCTCCTGCAATATTAAGCTTGGTTCACGAAGTCCGGTCCGCGGAAAAACAACATTGCCCATCGGAACATTAAAGCGGCTCAATTCAAGAACCTTCAGCTCCACTGCCGGCTCCAGGCTCGCGCGCATGGCCTCGGTTGCTTCTTTTTCAGTGACTTGGCGGGTTTCCCATTCGAAGCAGCCATCTTTGGCGACAGGATTCTCTGCTCCGTGTGCCTTGGCCCAGCGCACCAACTCACCAGCACTCACTCTCCTGCGAACCCCAGGCATCGGCGATGCCCCGAATACGGTCTCGTTGGGGATCTCGACACCAGTCTGGAGGAAGCTGCGCAGGTGCCGCATCTCGATGCGTGCGCCATCCACGATGACGCAGCTCTCCGGAACGCCCAACACCACACTAAGAAGGAGCGCGGTGATCATCTGGTTGCGAGATTGTTGACCTGTTGGTACATCTCGTCGGCGGCCTTGACCACTTTCGAATTGGCTTCGTACGCGCGCTGGCTCACGATCAGGTTGATGAACTCCTCCACCACGCTGACGTTCGACTGCTCGGTATAGCCCTGCAGGAGAGCGCCGATGCCTTCCTGGCCGCCGGGTTGACCCACCTGCGGATCGCCGGAAGCGTCCGTCGGCTTATAAAGGTTCTTGCCGAGGCCATCGAGGCCGGCCGGATTCGCGAACAACGCCAGTTGTAATTGCCCGGCGATCTGCGAGGCGGTTTGATTGGGCTGCTTGTAGCTGACGGTGCCATCGGGAGCGATGGTGATGGCCTGCGCGTCGGACGGAATCGTGATTTGGGGTTCCAGCGGATCGCCGTCCGAGGTCACCATGTTGCCGTCGCGGTCCGTATGGAACGATCCGGCGCGCGTATAGGCAAGTTCGCCGTTTGTCGTGCGCACCTGGAAGAACCCGCGGCCCTGGATCACGACGTCCATCGGATTCTCGGTCGCGGCGAAGTTGCCCTGGGTGAAGAGGATTTCGTTGGAAGACGCGCGTGTGCCCAGGCCGAGTTGAAGCCCGGTGGGAATCGAAGTCTGCTGACCGGCGGAGGCGCCCGGTTGGATCATGCTCTGGTAGAGAAGGTCCTGAAACTGTGCGCGCCGCGTCTTGTAGCCTGCGGTGTTCGCGTTCGCCAGATTGTGCGCGATGTTGTCCACATTGAGCTGTTGCGCGGTCATACCGCTGGCAGCGCTGAATAGTGCACGAATCATTCGTCGTCTCCTCTAATTCCCAACCCGGCCGACCTCTTCGATCGCCCGCTTGCTCATATCGGCGCCCATGGTGATGGCCCGCTGCAGGAACTCGGCCTGCCGCATGAGTGAAACCAGCCGGACCGCGGATTCCGCCGGCGCCACGTTGGACGCCTCGATCTTGCCCTGGTGAACGTCGGCATCGGTAGCCGGCGCGGGCTTCCCGCTTGTTTCGTTCGCTTTGAAGTAGGAGTAGCCGGTCTTTTCGAGTGCTTCCGGCTTATCGAACTTGACCACCGCCAACTGGCCGACGGCCTGGCCGCCCTGCCTCACCTGTCCGTTGGTGGCTATTTCGAAGGCCTGTGAGGCCACCAGGGTGATGCCCTTGCCGCTGGAATCCAACAGGGGATATCCATCTGCGTTGGTCAGCGACCCGTCTTTCGCAACCTTCATATGGCCGTCACGGGAGTAAAGTGGTCCGGTGGGCGATTTCACTGTGAAGAATCCCTGACCAGAGATGGCAACATCCTGCGGATTCCCGGTCAATTCCAGGGTGCCCTGTTGAAAATTCGTCCACCGGCCATTGACGTCGGGCAGCGCCGACATTACGCCGCCCATCATCGATTCGGACGCCTCACCAGCATAAGTGCTGTACAGCTCGTGATCCGCTTTGAAGCCGCTGGTAGCCGAGTTCGCCAGATTATTGGCCAACACGTCCAGAGCTTCCAACCGGCCGCGCAGACCGCTGGCCGCCAAGATCGACAGCTTATCCATGACGCATTGGATACTGCACGGCGGGTGCCAAACGCGGCTGTGCAGTTTTTCCTCAAATCGCTCCCGATTCCCTCGACAAGAGAGCTGAAACGATAAGTACCCTTTAATCTCTCCGGCAGAATTCTGCCGTAGGCGTCATTTCTCTGACGCTACTCCTGTCCAGATTCGCCATTTTTCAAGGGTTTTTGAGATGGCGCGCAAAGTGCAATTCATGGACAGGAATGAACTGCACCCTGGCCGCCGGCATCCTCGACACGCAGGTAGTGTCTGCTGCCGCGACTGTTGGTGTTCCGGCCGGGCAGACGCAGCCCGGCGGTCTCTCCTTCTCGACCATCCTTGGCGCCCAGCAACCGGCTGAAGCGGTAGCGGACGTGCCCGGCAACCAAACGGAGCCGCAGACATCCGGCGACGCTGCGCAATCTTTCACCGGACACGCCTTCCTGATCCCCGAAAGCTGCAGGCCCATCTGCCTTTACCCGCAGACGGCCGGGCCATTCAATACGGACGAGGCGCCTGAGAGTGGCACGATTGCGCTCGACGCCAAGCCCGCGGACACGCAGACCGCGTCGGCTGCCCCGCCCCGCTTCTCGGCCCCAGATTCCTCCTCCGCACCGGAAACCCGGGCTTCCCGAGCCTTTCGCCTGGAGCAGAGGGAGAATCCGGCCGTAGTGACGCAAGGCCTGGTTGCCCCACCGCCCGCGGTCCCGCAACCGCCCACTGCCTCAAAAACGGAACAATCCGTACTTGTTGTATCGAATTGGACGGGAAGCAAACAGCAAGCCGGCGTCGAACCAGCCGAACCGCTGCCGGCCGCAGAACCCACGCAGACGGATTCCGTAAAGCAAACGGTCCGCACGAGGGAAACAAAGCCGGCCAGTGAAGTAAATCCGGAGCAGAGCACTCCCACCGACTCCTTATTAATGCAGCCGGGGATTGTGACGCCCACTGCACCCCAGGCGGAGACGAAGCCGCCAGTTGAGCCGTCGAGGCAGCAGATCGTCCCGGCGACAGCGAGTTTCCAGACAGTGGCGGCAGAGCCGGCCATGGACGCGAAGCCGTTCCGTGAGTCGGCGCCAACCAGCCAACCGGGTGAGACCGGCGCCGTCAGCCTGCAACCGCGATTCGAACCCCAACCGTCGGCTTCCACCCATCCCGCCGACGAACCCGCCGCAGCGTCTCGCACGGCGATCCACACTGAAAGTCAGACCCTTGAAGA
The DNA here is from genome assembly GCF_051172195.1 of Paludibaculum fermentans. Classification (GTDB taxonomy): domain Bacteria; phylum Acidobacteriota; class Terriglobia; order Bryobacterales; family Bryobacteraceae; genus Paludibaculum; species Paludibaculum fermentans_A. The sequence goes on along the minus strand of NZ_JBPJAQ010000001.1, from coordinate 6,157,489 downwards.
AGTCTCCGCTCCCCAAGCGCTGGAACCGGCGCCCCCGCAGCAGCTCAACGACGAACCACAAACCGATAGGACCAGTGCACAGTCCACGTCATCCCAACTGGCGCAAAGCGCGCTGACCAGCGCGACGGCAGTTGAGCCCGATTGGGCCATGCAGGCCGCCACCGCACTCCGGGATGAGGCGACTGCCGTGGAAAGCACCCAACCGGCCCGGCCCGTTGCTCCCAATCCTGTTGGCCCGGAAATGCATACCGCCCTGGTGGGGATGCTCACCTTGCGGAATACCGAAGAGCCCGCCGAGGCCGCTGTTGTCGAGACGCGCACACCCGGCGCGGTGCTCTCCCTGCTGAAGACGGCTGAATCCGACGCCATCAGCCGGCGCTCCTTCGACACGCTACCTGCGGAACCTGGCCAGCCTCACTTCGCCCAACGGCCCAATACCGGAGAGGCGTACTCGACCGGGCCGGCCGTTTCCAACAATTCCGCCAAGCCGATGACTGAGGGATTCGCCGCAGTGGAAGCCCCGGCCCCACCGGCAACCGCCAATCCGGTCGTGCCCCCCAGCGTGGCCGGCCTGAAGTCCACCGATATCGCGCCGGCCGCCCGCAAGGCGGAGCAGCGATCAGAGAAACCCGTGACCTCCAAGCCGTACCAATCCACGATCGCCGCCGCCGACGGCCCGCGAGTACAGACTGCCGACGTTCCTGTCCGCCAGGAAGCGATTCGTACCGCGCCCGGCGCCGAAATGACCAGCCGCATCGAGGCGCTGCAGACCGCGCAGGCGGCCGTGCGAGGCTCCGTCCGGTCTTTCACAATCCCCATTGGGCAGGACGCGAATCTGGTCGCCACGTTGCGCCTGGTACAGCAGTCGACGGGCGTCCAGATCACGGTCCAGACCCCGGACGCCGCGCTGAGCCAATCGATGCAGGCCAATCTGCCGCAGCTTCTTCGCGGCCTGGAAGAGTCGGGATTCAAGGCCGACTTCCAGACGCAGCCCACGGTTCATACCGAAACAACTTCCGCCCCCGTGAGAACCCAGTCGACTGATAACCGTCAGTCTGGTTCCTTCGACCAGGGTAACCCGCAACAGGATGGTCCCGCCCACGGGCAGGGCCGCGAAAAGCGGCAACCGTCGCACGAATGGCGGCAATGGTTGCAGCACGGCCGGAAACAGAACAAGGAGGCAAACTGATCATGCAGGTCACCAATTCCTACGCATCACAACTGGGCGCCGACAGCACGTCCACGGCATCCAATTCGACGTCGAGCTCTGGAAACCTCGCGAACGAAAACGTATTTCTGCAACTCCTGGTGGCCCAGATCAAGAACCAGAACCCTCTGGAGCCCCAGGACAGTTCCGCATTCATGGGCCAACTGGCCCAGTTCAGCCAGCTTGAGCAGTTGACCCAGATCAACGACCAGCTCACTGAGCTGAACACGACCGCCACGGCATCAGCCACGGCCGCCGACTCCTACACCGGCAGCGACTCCACGACGACAGGAAATTGAGGACCACCCATGCTCAACATGTTCAACACCGCGCTCACGGCGCTCAACGCTAACAACACGGCTATCGATGTGACCGGGCACAACCTGGCCAACCTCAACACCAGCGGCTACAAGGCCGGCACGGTGTCCTTCGAGGAGATGGTCACCCAGACGATGGGCCTGAACTCGGCCACCACGGCCAATGGCAACGGCATCGGCGCCCCCATCACCACGCGCCAGTTCAGCCAGGGCTCCGTGCAGGTGACCGGCGGACTGCTGGATGCCGCCATCTCGGGCAACGGATTCTTCACGGTCAAGGCTTCCGACGGCAACACGTATTACACGCGCGCCGGCAACTTCAAGCTCGACTCTTCAGGCAACCTCATCACCGCTACGGGTGAGAACATCCAGGGCTGGATGGCCACCAACGGCGTGGCAACGCCCGGCGGCGTGCCGACGAACATCACGATTCCCCCCGGTTCCGCCAATGCGCCGGTGCCGTCCTCCTTCTTTGGGCTGAACCTGAACCTGAATGCGCTGGGGACGGTGGGTGCGACCACCGGCTCGTTTACGGCTCCGGTGCAGGTGGTCGACTCGCTGGGCGCCAGCCACACGGTGACGGCCTCGTTCACAAAGACCTCGGCGAACAACTGGTCCTATGACCTCACCATCGACGGCGGCGAAGTTACCGGCGGTACGGCCGGCACGCCCAGTTCGCTGGCCAAAGGCACGCTGACGTTCGACACGGCCGGCAAGCTCACCGCGCCGACGGCTAATGTCGCGGTCACCATTCCCGCCTTCACCAACGGCGCCGCTGGCCAGACGGTGAACTGGCAGCTATTTGACACAGCCGGCAATCCGGAACTGACGCAGTATGGCCAGGCTTCCGCCGTCAACTCGAATTCGGGCGACGGTGCGACGGCCGCGCAGCTGACGCAGGTGGTGATGGCCGACGGTGGCAAGATCATGGCGAAGTACTCCAACGGCACCAGCAAGCTGGTGGCGGTGATCGCCCTGGCCAGCATCCAGAATCCCGATTCGCTGGTCGCGGTGGGCAACAACAACTATTCGACGACGCCCGCCTCCGGCCCGGTCAGCTATGGCGAAGCCGGCACCGGCACCCGCGGCGGCATCACGGCCAGCGCGCTGGAAAGCTCCAACGTCGACATGGCTCGTGAACTGACCAACATCATCATCTACCAGCGCAGCTACCAGGCGAATGCCCGTGTGGTGACGGCTGGTGATGAACTCAGCCAGGAAATCCTGAGCTTGAAGAGGTAACGCATGGCAGCCCGGGAAAACGAAAAGCGGTTGCCGGCCGATCTGATGCGCTCACTTTCCATCGAAGTGGAAGCCACCGCGCCCCATCGCGATATGAGTTTGCGCGAGATTGCTGCTCTTCGCCCCGGGTCCGTGCTCCGCCTGACCAGCGGTCCACGCAACTCCATCGAACTGCGCTCCGGAGGCCGCCGGCTGGCCTCCGCCGAGCTCGCCCAGAGCGGCGGAAAATTCGCCGTCCGCATCGTCAATAACGTCAATATACGGGGCAAACGCTGACCATGGATCTCTACATCCGGCTCTTCCTGGCCCTGCTCGTCATCACCGCGCTGTATCTCACGTTGAAGCTGCTGCGCGGCCGCGGCGCCATCAGGATGCCGGACCTCTCACTAGGTTCGTCCAAACGCCGCCGCCTGGAAGTGCTGGAACGGCTCATGATTTCAGCCCAACAGGGCGTCGCCATCGTCCGCATTGATGACCAGCAGTATCTGCTCTCCTTCAGTGCCGGCTCCAGCAACCTGCAGCCTTACGCCGGCCAGCCACGGGAGCAACGCTGATGCGCACGCTCGTCCGCACACTGCCCTGGCTGCTCATCGGCCAGGCCTGCATCGCCGCTCCGGCCGCTCCGGTTCTCGCGCCCTTTGGCGTCAATGCCGCAGGCGGAGCCACGCTGAGCACGCCCATGCAGATCGTCATCATGCTGACACTGATGACCCTGCTGCCGGCGCTGATCATGTCCGTCACGCCCTTCCTGCGCGTGGTCGTCGTCCTGCATTTCCTGCGCCAGGCGCTGGGCACGCAATCCACCCCGTCCAATCAGATCATCATCGGACTCTCTCTCTTCCTCGCGATGCTGGTGATGCAGCCCGTGGCCGTGCAGATGTATAAGGACGGCTGGCAGCCGCTGGAAGAAGGGCGGCTCACCACCAGCCAGGCGATGGACGCGGGCGCGATCCCGCTGAAGCAATTCCTCGTGAAATTCGTCCGGGAAGCCGACGTCCGGCTATTCCTCGACGCCACCCATTCCGCCAGCCCGCGCAATCCCCAGGACGTCGAACTGCGCATCCTCATTCCGGCCTACATCCTCTCCGAGCTCAAAGCCGCCTTCCAGATCGGGGCCGTGCTCTTTCTCCCCTTCCTCGTAATCGATCTGCTTGTCTCCTCGGTGACACTCTCGCTGGGCATGGTGCAACTGCCACCCGTGATGATCTCCGCTCCGTTCAAACTGCTGTTGTTTGTGCTCGTCGATGGCTGGAGCCTGGTGATAGGCTCCTTACTCAAAAGTCTCCAGGTCTAAAACATGACGCCAGAATCCGTAGTCAATATCATTCGTGAAGCTCTTCTGCTCGCCCTGCTGCTGGGCGCCCCCCTGCTGATGGTCGGCTTTGTCGTCGGCGCCGCGGTCAGCCTCTTTCAGGTGGCCACCTCGATTCAGGACAACGCCGTCGGCACGGTACCTCGCCTCGCCGCGATCCTGGGCACGTTCCTCGCCATCCTGCCGTGGATGCTCAGCCGCATGATCACTTACGCCGCGTCTATCTTCGGAGACCTCGGCAAGTATGCCCGCTGAGTTCGCCATTGGCACCTCGACCCTGCTGAGTTTCCTCGCAGTACTCGTGCGTGTCAGCGGCGTCTTTGCCTTTCTTTCCCTGCCCGGGCTGAAGGAAGGTCCAGAGCCCATCAAGGCCTTCTTCGCGCTCAGTTTTACGCTTGCCCTGATGCCGATGTGGCCCGCCATGCCGCCCGGTTCGCTGAGCACCGGCGTCTACTTCGGCTGGATCGCTTCGGAAGCGGCCTTTGGGATTGCCGTGGGCCTGTGCCTGGCGGTTGTGATGGAGGTGTTCCTGCTCACCGCGCAGGTGCTCAGCCTGCAGTCGGGATTGAGTTACGCTTCGTCCGTCGACCCGAACTCGCTGGCCGATTCCGGCGCCCTCACCCTGACCGCCAACCTGACCGCCGGCCTGCTGCTTTTCGCCACCGGATTGCACCGCCAGATCATCCTGGCGCTCGCCCGCAGCCTGGAAGTGCTGCCGCCGGGCAGCTTTGTGATTCACCGTGCGACACTGCTCGACCTGCTGCAGTACTCCGGAGCCATCTTCTCCACCGGCCTGCGCCTGGCACTGCCTGTCATGGCATTTCTCTTTATGCTCGACATGGCGTTGTCGCTGCTGGGCCGCATCAATCCAGGTCTCCAGCTCTTCAGCCTCTCGTTCCCCGCCAAGATCTTCCTGACCCTCTTCATCTACTCCCAGGTGCTGGTGCTGTTCCCGCGCGTCTTCGAACGCCTGGCCAACAGCTGCATGACGCACATCTACCGCCTGCTGCCGGGCGGTATGTGAGGGCGCTGACCCATGGCGGATAAGTCACAACAAACCGAACAACCAACTCAACGGCGAAAGCTGAAAGCCCGTGAAGAGGGCCAGTGGGTTAGTTCCCGTGACTTCATCAGCAGTCTCCAATTCGTCGCCTTCCTGATGCTGATCGGCTCCTATGGCGCGGTCTGGTTCCGCGAATGCCGCGAAACTTTGGCGCAGCATCTCTCCGGCGTCGGCCAGCAGGCCATTACTGTCGAGACCGTCCAGAACATCCTCATCTTCCTGATGGCGCGCAATGTGAAGCCGTTGCTGGTCGCCGGCGGAGTGATGGTGCTGGCTACCGTCGCCTTCCACCTGGCCTCCACCGGCATGGGGTTCAGCTTCAAGCGGCTGGCGCCCAGCGCCAACAAGTTCAATCCGGCCAAGAAGCTCAAGGACACCTACTCGCAATCGTTCATGTCGGCGGCCAGCGCGCTGGTGCTGCTGGTGGTCTTCATCGGAGCCCTGTACTGGCTGATCGATACGCGCCTGCAGTCCGTCATCCTGCTTTCCATGACCGATTTCGAAGCCGGGCTCAGCGCCGTGGCCAAGATGTCGCTGGACCTGCTGTGGAAGGGTGCGTCCATCCTCTTCGTCATGGGGGTGATTGATTTCGCCCGCCAATTCAAGCGGCATACGCAGTCGTTGCGCATGAGCAAGCAGGAAATAAAGGACGAAATGAAGGAAACGGACGGCAATCCGCTCATCAAAATGCGCATTCGCCGCCTGCAGCGCGAGCTGCGGCGCAACCGCATGATGAAGGATGTCGAAACCGCTACGGCCGTCGTCGTCAACCCGACTCACTATGCCGTCGCGCTGCTGTATGAGCACGGCAAATCCTCGGCGCCCCGCGTGGTGGCCAAGGGCCGAGGCTTTATAGCGTTGAAAATCAAGGAGATCGCCAAGCAGCACGGCGTTCCGATTGTCGAGAATCCACCCCTGGCTCGTACGATCTACAAGGCCGTGAAGATCAGCCAGGAGATCCCGCCCGCACTGTACCGGGCCGTGGCCGAGGTGCTCGCCTATGTGCACCGTATACGAAATTCCATGTACTAATGACGAACTCGTCGAGATTCTCTCAATTCTTCCGAACGGACTGCGATAGAGAAATGAATCGAAAAACAAAGCATGTCTTTATCGGCACTCATTGTGATGGATGAATTCGCGGACCGCCACGTGGTGGAAACCTCGCTCCGCGCCAATCCCTCCGTCGTGCGGCATTCGTTCACCGCCGGCGGACCTGAGGCTGCCCAGCGCCTGCTGGCCCGGGAACGGTTCGACATGGTGTTTGTCGACCTGGATCTCGAGGGCTGCCCGCAACTCGTTTCCGAGTTACGCAGCAGCGCCCAATACAGCGCCCTGCCGTGCGTGGGCATGTCTTACAACGCGGATGAGGAGCAGGTGCAGCAGTTGCTCTCCACCGGTCTGGACTCTTTCATGTCAAAGCCCCTGCGGCGCGACGTGGTCCGGGCAGAGATCGAAGAGATTGCCGGGCTCCGGTCCGGACAATCCGCCATGCAGTCCCGGCCCGTTTAGCCCTGTTTAGCAAAGAGAGGAAGGATCCACACGCATGTTGGTTATCGCTGGAGTCCTGGTCGTCATCGGTGCGATCATCGGCGGCTATCTGCTGGAGAAGGGCAACCTGCTGGTGCTCATGCAGCCCGCCGAACTGCTCATCATTGGAGGAGCCGCGCTGGGTACGCTGCTCATCGCCAATCCGCCGCACATCATGATGAGCATCCTGAAAGGCCTGCCCGCCACGATCAAGGGCAGCAAATTCGGCAAGGCCTATTTCACCGAAACGCTGAAGATGCTGTATGACCTCTTCGTCTACATCCGCAAGGTGGGCCCGGCCGCGGCGGAAGCCGATGTCGAGGATCCCAAGGCCAGTTCGGTCTTCTCACAGTTCCCCAAATTGTTGTCCGATCACCATGCGCTTGATTTCGTATGCGACACGCTGCGCACCTACTCCAGCGGCACCGTGGGCCACTACGACATCGACCAGATGATGGAATCCGACATGGAAGTCCAGCAGCATGAACGCGAAGTGCCCGTGGCGTCGCTCTCCACCATGGCCGACAGCCTGCCCGGCCTGGGCATCGTCGCCGCCGTGCTGGGCGTCGTTATAACCATGGGCGCGCTGGGCGGCCCGCCGGAAGAGGTGGGCCACAAGGTCGCGGCCGCTCTCGTCGGCACCTTCCTGGGCATCCTGCTCTGCTACGGCTTCGTCGGCCCCATCGCCGCCAATATGGCCAAGATCAACGAATCAGAAGCCCACTACTACCAGGTGCTGCGCAAAGGCATTGCCGCCTTCACCAAAGGCATCGCTCCGCTGATCGCCGTCGAGTCCGCGCGCCGCGCCATCCCCGCGCACGTGCGTCCCACCTATAAGGAAATGGACCAGGCCTGCCGCAAGTCCGCCGGTTAAGGAAGCGACGCCATGGCAGCCGACTCCCAACAGCCCATCATCGTCGTCAAGAAGATTGTCCACGGCGGCCACCACGGCGGAGCCTGGAAAGTCGCCTATGCCGACTTCGTCACGGCCATGATGGCCCTCTTCATCGTCCTCTGGCTGCTCAATTCCAACCAGAAGATCCAGAAGGCCGTCGGCGGCTATTTCAACGATCCCAAGGGCCAGGGCAAGATGGTCGGCAGCACGAAATCAGCCAGCGGCGAAGGCATTTCCATTCGCAAGGAAGATATGTCCGAGCTGAAACAGCGCATTGAGGCGGCCATGAAGAAGGAGATCAAGGATTTCGACAAGCTCCGCGAGTTCGTCGAGATCACCATCACCGAGGAAGGCCTGCGCGTGGAACTGATGGAGTCTGCCAAGAGCACGTTCTTCGAACGCGGCCGGCCCGAGCCTACAGGCGACGGTAAGGAAGTGATCGAGATGCTCGCCGCGCAGCTAGCGCACCTGAAGAATAAGCTCGTCATCGAAGGCCACACCGACGCCAAGCCGTTCGGGACTCCGGAAGGCTACAGCAACTGGGAGTTGTCGGCCGATCGCGCCAATGCCGCCCGCCGCCTGATGGTCCTGCATGGTGTGGAGAACCACCAGATCGCCCAGGTGCGCGGCTTCGCCGATCAGCGCCTGCGCAATAAGGACGATCCCGAGGCAGACTCCAACCGGCGTGTATCCGTCATTGTGCGATTTGAAGACGACCTGGGCGGAGAGCCCAAGGCCGAGCCGGCCGGAGGGCATGGCGAGGCCAAATCAGAGCCCAAGGCCGAGGGCGCCCACCACTAGCTGACGACAGTCTGGTCCGCGGTCACGTCCGCCATCTTCATCATCTGCTGGACCGAGGAAACCGTGACATCCGGGGTCCTCAATGTGGCCGCCGCATCGAAGTCCATCTTCTGCCCGTTCGCCGTCTGCACCGTGATCGACTTGTTGATGTAGTTGCCCCCCGGGTACCAGACCAGCTCTTCCCAGTAGGACACTTTGACCGAAGAGGGATCCACGCCCGCTTTGGTCAATGCCGCATTCAGCGCGGTGCGCGTATCAGGCCCCAGCGCGGACGGCACTGAGGGCTTCACCAGCGTCATGTTCCACTGCGCCGCCGGACTCGGATCGAGTGCCGAGTTGTCCATGCTGTAGGTGATGGCTACCGTCGAGCCGCTATCCGTCGAAGCCGTGCTGCCGGCCGCCGAACCGCTCGCCGCACTAGTGGCCGTCGTAGCGTCAGAATTCTGACTGGCCGATGGGGAACTTGACGCCGCATTCTTTGCGGCCAGCGCCACGGCCAGGAACGGAGTCATCCCCAGCGTCGACGTGTCATCCGAAGATTCCGCCGCTGCCGCGCTCGCGGTCTCCTCGCTGGTCGCCTGTAACTCGTCCTTAAAGCTGCTCTTGAGGCTGTTTTCCAGAGCGCTGGTTAATCCTTTGCCCTGGCCCATGGCCGAGAGCAGTTCACCGAGAGACTGGCCTGCACGATCGATTCTCATAGCTGTCCAGCCTGATCACTTGCACGGCTCAGACCAAACTCCGACGGTCAAACTCACTAATCTAGAGAGAGGAGTTCCTTTACCATCGTGCGCATTCTTCGTACCTCGCTGGCCCTCGCCTTGGCCTGCTCCACCCTCGTTTCCGCTGGTGAAAAAAAAGCCAGGAACATCGTGCTCTTCCTGGGCGACGCGGGCGGCATCCCCACGCTGCATGCCGGCAGCATTCAGGCCTACGGCAAGCCCAACGCCCTGTTCATCCAACGCATGCCCAACATCGGCTTGTCCGACACCTCGGCGGCGAACAATTGGGTGACCGATTCCGCCGCCGGCATGACCGCCATCGTGACGGGCCAGAAGACCAATAACGGTGTCATCTCGGAAACAGTCCCGGCCCAGGGCCAGACCAGCGGCGCGGCGTTGAAGACGATCCTGGAATACGCGGAACAGCACGGCCTCTCCACCGGAGTGGTCTCCAACAGCTCCATGGCCGACGCGACGCCCGCCGCCTGCTATGCCCATGCCCCCAGCCGCAAGATGCTCGGCGAGATCTTCGCCCAGGTCTGGAAGCCGCGCTTCGGCGACGGTGTCGACATCGTCTTCGGACCCGGCCGCAAAGGCATCACAGCAGCCACCCAGGCCCTGGGCCTGAACATCGATACGGAACTCAAGAACAAGGGCTACTTCTTCGGCTCCGTGTTGAAAGACGTGCCGGCCGGCGCCAAACGCGCGGTAGTGCTCTCCGATGACGCCGATTTTGACGTGACTGCCGCCACGAACGCCGCCATCGAGATCCTCTCCAAGAACCCCAAGGGCTTCTTCCTGATGGTGGAGTCGGACCTGCATACCGACAGGATCGACCGCGGCCTGGGCCGCATTCCGATCGTCGACAAACTGGTGGAGAGCACCGCCACGAAACTTCAGTCGAACACCCTGGTCCTATTCACAGCCGACCACTCATTTGACCTGCGCACCATCGGCCTCGCCAAAGGCACGCCTTATTTCACGGCCGGCGCCGACGGCAAGCCCGTCTCCAACAAAGGTGTCGTCATCCAGGGTAAACATTCGGGCGAACAGGTGCTGGTAGCCGCCACCGGGCCCGGTTCGTCCAAGGTCAAGGGCTTCCTGGTGAACACGGACCTTTTCGGGATCATGTTGTCCGCCTACGGCTGGAAGGCCGACTAGGCGGAGCCTTCCTGGGGCCGCCAATGCCTGGCCGCACGCGCAAGACTCGGGCTTTGCGTGTTGGATGAAGTGTTGCCGGGCAGGCGGGCGGACTTGCGGAAGAGTGGGCCCCAGGGGAAATGCGAGGGCAGGCGCGGTGCCCGCCCTCGCTAGACTGACTCCGTTGCTTAGGAGTTCCGGCGGCGGGCCATCACCACGAGCGAAACCAGGCCGCAGCCCAGCAATGCGAACGTGGTGGGCTCCGGCACTCCGGAAACCGGAGCTCCGGTATCGCCCAACAGCAGATTCTCGAACATCTGGTGGTTGTCGTTGCTGGCGGTAAGGCCGACGTTGTCCCAGACATTCTGATCCGTGATCAGGAAGACGCTGCCCGGGCCGACATTCTGATACGCCATCATGACATTGGTTAAGTCAGTGCCAAGCATTAGGGACTGCGCAGTCCCGGTCGGCAGCAGTGTGGCGAAACAGGCGTAGTTATACAGGTTCACTCCAGCCGTCAACGGGTTGGCCAGAATCTGGCCGCCGGCCACCGTGGCATCGTGGAACCCTGTATCAATCATCGTGTTGTTGATCTGTATGGTCGCGCCGAGGGCGGTGAGCGCGGCATTGATGCGGTTGTTCTGATCCGGCATGTATTGCCCGTGCTCGCCCATGAACGCAATTCGCCCTCCGGACGAGAGGAAACTCGCCATCTTGGCCAGTTCGGCCGGTGTGTAGTCATCGGCCGGCTGCACGGCCCACAGCAGCTTCACGCCCGCCAGATCGACCGTATCCAGGGTCCCACTGGCGATCGTCGACGTTGTACCCGGTATCGAACTGTAGAAGTTGTTGAGCGTGTTCAGGTCATACAAGTCACCCCAAATCTTGACCACCGCGCCTTGAGCGCAGAATGACCACATCACGCAAAGCAGGCCTATAGAAATAAGACGTTTCATTGTTCTCCTCCAAGAACGGCAAAGACCTGATCAGCCGTAGACAGTCAGGACTACTCAACAGACTCCAACAGATACATACGGGTGTCAATACTTTAGCTCTATATATTTATGGCTGACTAATCTTCATTGAAATGTTTAGTCTGCATCATCTCCGAACTTCACCCATCTGGATATATGCTACCTTCCACCTCGGCAGGAACCAGGCAACAGTCACCAAGCCAAGTACTTAGGGCCCTCACGAATTCCCTCTACACACTCGTGCAATCCAGACAGGATCGTCCGCCTGTGGCCCGCCTCGGCGGGTAGTCCAAAGCAACGGCCGAATCTGCTGTGACAACAATCACCCTCCCAGTATCAATACAGGAAATAACAGATATTGCACTGATGAGATTGGATCGATCTTATATTGAGGGATACTCAGGGCGAATTCTTAACCGATCATCAAATGATTCAATATTGTAAGAATGATTCGATCAAGGGGAGAGATCAAACGCAAAAGCAGCCAGGTCCTGATGGAATCCTCCCATCTGGAGCTGGCTGCTTATATAAGGAACTTCCTACTGGACGGGGACCCGCTGCGGCCCGACCTGCCCGCGTTCTACAGGCAGGCAGTCGGCGCGACGGCCGCCCAGGGCAACCCGAAGGGATTGTCCGCACTCATGCGCGTGCCCGGAGGAAACACGTAAATGTGGTTGACGTTCACATACAGCGCCGCCGGCCCGCCCGTCACTTCCGGCGGGATGATGACGTCGTTGCCCGTCGCCAGCGTGACGCACCCATCGCTCACCTCAATCGTGCCATCCGCCTTATACTCCGCAATGGCGACCCCATAGCTCGACGCCGAAGTCTGCGGTTGCTCCAGGCAGTATTCCTGCTCCCCCAGGTAAGTCCGCAAATGCAGGAGATTCTCAGTGGAATCCGCGATGGCGACCACGGTCAGCCAGTCCTGGCTCCCCAGGTCCGAGTAGGCCGGAATGTCGAGTCCACCCTTCGTCAGGACATTGCAGCGATCGGTGCCGAACAGCTCGATATGCTCGGTCACGATGGACGGCTTGTCGCTCGCGCTGCCGTCCTTTTCTCTAAAATCGATGGTGACCGTTGTACCCTTGTCGATTCTTGCGCCCATGATTCACTTCCTCCCTTGGCCATATTCTCTTGCGCTGGACGGTGGGGCCCTCGCCCCAGGCCAGCCGGTTGTGTCGATTTCGCCCATCGAACGGATCCATGCCAGGCACAATCCATAGCACCGTGGAGCTGACAGAATCCGCCCGGGCGTTTCTCGGCGAGCTCTCGCATTACTGGACCGAGGCGCCGGAACGCGCCGATTTGTGCCTTTGCTTTGGCCTGCACGATCTGGGGCAGCTTCTGCAGCAAACGCCCCAGCCGCCGATCCTGCTGCTCTTGTTTTCCGATTGTGCCGTCCTGGCCCACTTAAACGGCTCGGGTTCCTGTGGCCAATGCCTACTTCATTGGCTCGCGATTACCCAATTCAATCGGCAGCAGGCCCGGGAAACTCCAGCCATTGACACGATTCCGCTCATCGGCACCCTGCTCGAGACGGCCCACCAGGCAGCCCCTCCGCCGGCCAGCACCGTTGCCGTGCTCGAGTTCGCCACGGCCAAGGTCAGCCGGCAATTCGTTTATCCACGCCGCAACTGTCCGCTCTGTTCCGGCACTGCCCTGCCCGCGGACCTCCCGCTGCAGGCGCACTGCGCGCCCTTGACCGGCATCGTGAATCGCGTCGAAGTCAGCGCGGCCCCCTCCGCCGGAGCCTTCCGCGCCCACGCCGTCTGGAACAGTCCGCTGCCCATCGACAGGGTCCGGCCCCTGCTGCGCCGCCAGGCTTCCTACGGCCGCGGCCGCACCGCCTCCGAAGCCATCGACGGGGCTATCGGCGAAGCCCTCGAGCGCTACAGCCTCGTCTATCGCGGCGACGAATCGCTGGTCCGCGCCCAAGCGGCCGAACTCGAAACCCTGCACCCCGATTCCATCCAGCTCTACAGCGCTGCCCAGCACGCACAGCGTGACCGCTGGAACGCGCTGCCTGACGAGATCTTCCATATCCCCGAGCCCTTCGATTCCGGCCGCCCCGTCGACTGGCTGCCCGCCCGCGATCTGCACGGCGGCCCCACCCGCTTCGTCCCCGCCGGCTGCTGCCTCATGTGGTATCAGTTCCAGCCCGGCGAGCCGCGCTTCGCCAGCGCCGACACCATAGGCTGCGGCAGCGGACGCACGTTCGACGACGCCCTCGCACATGCTTTGTTGGAATGGATCGAACGCGACGCGATGTCACTCTGGTGGTACAACCGCGCCCGCCGGCCCGCTGTCCGCCTGGAGTCCTTCGACGACCCGCAACTCCTCCACACCGCGGAATCCCTGCGCGCCATCGGCCGCCGTCTGTACCTGCTCGACTGCACCACCGACTTTGGCATCCCTGTCTATGTGTCCGTCGCCCCGCGCCTCGATGGCTCAGAGCTCCTCTTCGCCTCAGCCGCCCATCCTTCGCCCCGTGTTGCCGCCTGGAAAGCCGCCAGCGAAGCAGCCCAGGTCTGGACCACGGCCCAGACGACCGGACGCCTGCCCGATTCGCTGCGGCCGTGGCTGTTGGAGCAGACGCTCGCCACGCAGCCTTACCTGGAACCGCTGGGGACCATCGACGCGGCGCCGGAACCGCCTCCGCTGACTACCGCCGCGCAGCTTGAACTCGTTCTCGAACGACTGCAGGCCGCAGGTCTCCGCGCCTATGCCGTGGATCACAGCCGGCCCGATGTCTTACTGCACACCGCTCGCGCCATCGTACCCGGCTTACGCCACATCTGGAATCGCCGCGCCCCCGGCCGGCTTTACAGCGTTCCGCCGCGCCTCGGCTGGCTGCCCGCGCCATTGACCGAGGACGACCTGAACCCCATCTGCTGCATGATCTGATCGTCAAAGTGCAGCCGCCGCAGCAGCGTTACGAATCGCGCATCGCCATGCAGCGGCTTCAATACCGGACTCGTGGCCATCGACAGCAGCGTCGTATCCCGCCGTTCGTAGGCCCGGTTCAGCCACGCCATCGCCTGGTCCGCATCGCCTAGTTGCGCATAGACGCCCGCAATCAGCAGCCCATCCACTGAACCCGTCTTCGAGATCTCCTCCAGCCGCGCCAGCAGTTGCCGCGCTTCGTCCGGCTTACCCCGAAACGCTTCCAGCGACGCCCGCTCCGCCATCACGGTCACCGCCGGGTATTGGAGCTTCGCCGTGAAGTCCAGCTCCTCCGCCGCCTCCGCGTAGCGTCCCTGATGCTTCAGCAGCCGGGCATTCAGATAGCGCGTCAACCCGAAATTCGGGAAGGCCACCAGTTGCTCGCGCAGGTGCTGTTCCATGCGGTCCAACCGGCCGGAGGTCCAGTAGAGAAACGCCAGCTCGCACCACACCATCGGCTCTTTCTGCTGGCTCAGCGTCAGCGCCAGCCGGTCGTGTGTCTCGGCATCCAGGTAACGGCCTCGCTTGCGCAGGTGCACGCCATACCAGTAGTGCAGTTGCCAGTCGTTGCCGTCCAACTCCACAGCCCGCTGCAACGCTTGCCCGGCCTGCGGCCACTCTTCCAGATCCAACGACTGGACCCAGCCCAGCGCTCCGTACGCGCGGCTCGAATGGCTATCCAGCCGGATCGCTTCCGCGGCCGCCCGCCGCGCCTCTTTCGTTGCCACGGCTGCCGGCAGCGAAGCCGCATTGGCCGCTGTCGCATACGCATACGAAAGTTCCGCCCAGCCCTGCGCCCATTTCGGATCCAACTCCGTCGCCCTGCGGAATCCTTCCACGGCCTCCACATGCCCCTGCTTCGTCTGCGTGCTCTGTTTCACCCGCGCCACGTCCGCGGCCAATTGCGCCTCCGCTGTGGGTTGGTGGGGCCGCCGGACCACCCATACCGCCACGGCGAGCAGGATCATCGCCACCAGCGCCAGTGCCGACCACCGGCGCCCCCGGGTCCAGGCAAACCGCCCTTCTATCCGCCGCACCACGGCTACAGCACTGCCCGGCCGTCCGCCCGGCTCCCGCGTCAAACACGCCTGCACCGCCTCGTTCCAGCGCCGCGGCACACCGTGGAGCGCCGGCGGATCCTGCGTCATCCGCAGCCAGGCCGTCTCCAGCGGGGTCGTCCCCTGAAATGGCGTCTGCCCGGTCAACATCTCGTATACGACGATCCCGAAAGAGTAGATGTCCGCCGGCGGACCCACCGGCGCTCCGCCCACCTGCTCCGGAGCCATGTACATCGGCGTGCCTTCCATCGCACCCCGTTCCATGCGGCCCGAATCCCATTCGCTCACCGCACTGTCCGCCAGCGGGCGCGCCGCCGCCGACAACCCGAAGTCCATGACAACCGCCCGCTCGCTACCGTCGAGGTTCCTGGCCAGCACCACGTTGCCGCTCTTGAAGTCGCGGTGCACCACGCCCGCCGCATGCGCCGCGTCCAGGGCCTCAGCCAATTGCCGGGCCACTGACAGCGCGTGTTCGTGCGGCAACGCGCCCTCGCGCCGGATCCGCTCCGCCAGGTTCTCGCCTTCCAGCAGTTCCATCGACAGGAATACGATGGAGCGCCGCTGCCCGTCCAGCTCCACCTCGTGCCGGAACAGGTCATAAACCCGCGCCACGTTGGCGTGCGTCACGCGCCGCGCCAGTTGGATCTCCTGCTTGAAACGCGCCAGGATCTCCTCACTGCGTGTCAGCAGCGGCCGGATCGTTTTCAGCGCCACCTCTCCGCCCAGTTCCAGGTCCGACGCCGCATAGACCTCGCCCATGCCGCCTTCGGCCAGAAAGCGCTCAATGCGGAACCGCCCGGAGACCACTTCGCCCGGCACAAACGTGCGCATGCCTGAGCCGACGATCTCCGCCGCCCGCTTCATCGAAAGTACGGGGCCCGCCAGCACGGACGCCGCCGCATCGTGATGCGCCAGCAGTTGCAGCAGCGAGAGTTCCATCGAAGGATCGCCCGCGCAGGCTCCGTCCACAAACGCCAGCCGCTCGGCCTCGTCCATCTGCATGGCCTCTTCGAACAGCTGCTTCAACGCGGCCCAGCGTTCCGCCATCATGACGCGGCCAGCTCTTTGCGCAGCCACGCCCGAGCCATGCTCCAGTCCCGCTTCACCGTGCGCACGGAGATGCCCAACGCCTGGGCGATCTCGTCTTCGGCAAAGCCGGCGAAATAGCGCATCACCACCACCTGCGCCAGCCGTTCATCCAGCTGCTCCAGCCGCGTCAGCAGCCGGTCGACCTCAATCACCACATCCGGCTTTTCCGACGTGATCAGGTGCCATTCCTGCACCTCGACCGCCGCCCCGCCGCCGCCCCGTTTCAACGACCGGTATTGCCGCGCATGATCCACCAGAATCTGCCGCATCACCTGCGAAGCCACGGCAAAGAACTGCCCACGGTTCCGCATCGCCCAGTCGCTGCCGCCGGCCAGTCTGATGAACGCCTCATGCACCAGGGCAGTGGGTTGCAGGGTGTGGTCCAGACGCTCGTGCTGCATCTGTTTCGCAGCAATTCGCTTCAATTCCGGGTAAACCGCGGCCGCCAGCCGGTTCCGCGCCTCCACATCACCCTGCCGCATGCTCTGCAGCAGAATCGTGATCTGGTCCTCAGGCGTTTCACCCATTGCGTCTAACCACAGCGGAACTTCATTTTAACGCACCAAGCAGGGCACCCCGGCCAAACCCGCGTTCTCGCTACCATATTTGGAAATGCGTTCTCCGCGGTTCATCGTCCTCCTCTTCAGCCTCCTACTGAAGCCGCTCCCGATCCCGGCGCAAGAACACCTCGCCGGCAAGCAGGGGGAAGTCCTCCGCTTCTCCACGCACGCCGCTTTTGCCCGGGTTCACGACCGCAAGTTCCCCATTTACGACGGAACCGCGCTCATCCCCATCGCCGTGATTGACAAACCCGGCGACTATCCCCTGGAACTGCTCTCCGTGGATGGGAAACCCCTCGAAACTCGCACCCTCACCGTCCTCGACGCTCACTATCTCACCCAGAACGTGGCCCTCTCCAAGGCGGTGGTCGAACTCGCGCCCTCGCCCGGCGAAATGGAGACCGTCAACGCCCTCAAGAAGCTGGAATCGCCGGCGAAGCTGTGGGCCGAACCCTTCCTGGCCCCCGTCCCCGGCTGTATGAACTCGCCCTTCGGCGTGCAGCGCTACCAGAACGGCAAACCCACGGGCAACTACCATGCCGGCGTCGATCAGCGCGGCCCCCTGGGCAAACCCATCGTCGCCACGGCCGCCGGCACGGTGCGCATGGTCCGGTCCTACAACCTCCACGGCAATGTTGTGGGTGTCGATCACGGCCAGGGCGTCGTGTCCATCTATCTACACATGTCGAAGACGGCGGCGCACGAAGGCGACGCGGTCAAGCCGGGCGACATCCTGGGTTATGTGGGCGCCACCGGCCGGGCCAACGGCCCGCACCTGCATTGGAGCCTCTACGTTCACGCCATCGCCGTGAATCCCACCAAATGGGCCCCGCTGACGGCCTGTGCCGCCGCCGCACCGGCCAAAAAGGCGCCGCCCGCAAAACGCAAGCGGGCACGCTGAGCCCGGGCCGGCCGGTTAGTGAATATCCAGCCCCACCCGGCACTTGTGGTGCAACGACTCCTGCTCCATCTCGCGGTAGGCGCGGTTGCGGCGCGTCAGCTCATCAAAATCCACCAGGTGCGCATCGAACTCCGGCCCGTCGACGCAGGCGAACTTCACTTCATTGCCGACCGTCACCCGGCACCCGCCGCACATCCCTGTCCCGTCGATCATCACCGGATTCAGGCTGGCGTGGAGCTTCAAGCCCCATCCGCGAGTCGCCTCCGCCGCGGCCTTCATCATCGGAATCGGACCGATGACGTGCCCCTCCTGGAAGGTGCCCGGACCCGCCAGGCTGTTCAGCAACTGCACGACGTTGCCGTGGAATCCAAAACTACCGTCATCGGTGGCCCAATGCAGCTCGTCCACCGCTTCCTTCAGCTCGGCGTCCAGGATGCGGTAGTTCTCTGAACGAGCTCCGCACAACGCGGTCACCCGGTTGCCCGCCTGGTGGAACGCCTTGGCCACGGGCAGCAGTTCGGCCACACCCACTCCGCCGGCCATGCACACCACGTTCTTGCCAGTACTCATCGTCGCCGGTTCGCCCAAGGGACCCACCAGGTCGCACATCAGCGCTTCAGGCTCCAGCGAGACGGCTTCCTTCGTCGTCTTTCCGATCGCCTGGATCACCATCGTGATGGATTGCCGCGACGCATCCGAGTCCACAATGGTCAGCGGGATCCGCTCGCTGGTCTCCAGCGGCCGGATGATGATGAACTGTCCAGCCTTCCAGCGCCGTTGGATGCGCGGCGCTTCCACCTCCAGCAGGGTGACCAGGGGGGCCAGCTCCCGTTTCGCCAGGACGCGATTCATCATTCCACCTCCGGAGTGCCGCTGATGGCGTTATGGATGGCCTGGGCGGCCGCCCGGCCGTCCTTCATGGCTAGGATGACCGTCGACCCGCCGCGCACCACGTCCCCGCCCGCATAAACATGGGCCATGGATGTCTCACCGTGCTCGTCGATCAGGATGCGCCCGCGGCGCGTGATCAACTGTGGAGTCACCTTCTGCAAAGTGGGATTCGGCGCCTGCCCGATCGCCGCCACCACCGTGTCCACCGGGATCCGGTGCCGGCTGGATTCGACCGGTACCGGCGCCCGCCGTCCGCTCTCATCCGGCTCGCCCAGCTCCATGCGGATGCACTCGATCTCTTTCACATAGCCGTTCTCGTCGCCGAACAGGGCTACCGGCGCGGCCAGGAATTCGAACTTGACGCCTTCTTCTTCCGCGTGTTCAATCTCTTCCAGCCGGGCCTTCAGCTCAATCCGGCCCCTGCGATAGAGAATCGTCGTCTCGCTGCCCATGCGGTTCGCCCAGCGCGCGGCGTCCATGGCGGAGTTCCCACCCCCCACGACAATCGTGCGCTTCCCGACGCGAACCGGCGTCGGTGCGTCCGGAAACTTGAACGCTTCCATCAGGTTGATGCGGGTCAGGAACTCGTTGGCGGTGTACACACCCACCAGGTTCTCGCCCGGAATGCCCATCATGTGAGGCAGGCCGGCCCCGGTCCCGATGAAGATGGCCTGATACCCCTCTTCCATCAGCTCTTTGAGCGAAGCCGTCTTGCCAGCAATGAAGTCGACGACAAACTCGACACCCATGTTCTGCAGCCGGGCGATCTCTTCCTTCAGAATCTCGCGCGGCAGGCGGAAGTTTGGAATCCCGTAAGCAAGCACGCCGCCCAGCTTGTGCAGCGCCTCAAAGATGGTCACCTGATAGTTCCACCGCACCAGATCGTAGGCGGCAATCAGGGAAGCCGGTCCGCTGCCCACCAGGGCGACCTTGGGTCCTGTCGGCTTCGGATAACTGGTGGCCAGCTCCTGCATGCGCAACCGCGCATGGTCCGCCGCAAAGCGCTCCAGGCTCCCAATGGCAACCGGGTCCCACTTCCGCCCCACAATACAGGCGTCCTCGCAGAACAGCTCGTGCTGGCAGACCCGGCCGCAAACACCCGGAAACGGACTCTGCTCGCTGATGACGTCGTGCGCCGCCTGGAACTCGTTTTCCGCCAGCCGGGCGATGAAACGTTTGATGTCGATATGCAGCGGGCAGGCCTCGATACAGGTGGGTTTGGCGCACTGCAGGCACCGTTGCGCCTCTACACTCACCTGCTCGGGCGTGAAGCCCAATGCCACCTCTTCCGCGGTATGCGCCCTAACTTGCGGATCCAGAAGGGGTAAGGCCTGTCTGGGAGCCTTTGGATTGGGTTTGTATTTCAGGGGCGGCGCGGCCATGGTGGGATCTAAGCAATCAAGATGCCAAAGTCCTCTTTTGCCGATTGGGGCATTTCGCCCTCACGGCTCACCAAGGCACTTCCCTGCCCCGCAGGTCTGGCGTCCACCCACACCGACACCCTATCCTGGGTAGCGGTGCGCAAAGTCCCCAAACTTCGTGGCGGCCGGTCCACCCTCCGGCGTATTCTCGTCTGGATTCTGTATCTCGTCCTCGGCTACTACGCCTGCATCGTCCTGGCTCTCTCCGGCCTGCGCTTCATCGATCCGCCCTCCACCGGAGTCCAGACGCAGCGCCGTGTCGAATCCTGGTTCAAAAAAGGCAAATACCAGAAGCGCTATAACTTCGTCCCGCTGGCGCGCATCTCACCCAACTTCCAGTGGGCTGTGATCGCCGCCGAGGACGGCCATTTCTACCAGCACCATGGCTTCGATTGGGAACAGATCAAGGATGCGGTGGAAGACGGCATGGAAGACCGCCGGATCCGCGGCGCCTCCACCATCTCCCAGCAATTGGTCAAGAACCTGTTCTTCACCACTGCCGGCTCGGCCATCCGCAAGGGCCTGGAATTCACCATCACCCCGCTGGCCGAACTCATCCTCGGCAAAAAGCGCATTCTCGAGCTTTACCTGAACGTCAGTGAATGGGGGCCCGGCGTCTTTGGAGCCGAAGCGGCCGCGCAGTATCACTACCACACGAACGCGTCCAGGATCTCCCGCGAACAGGGCGCACGCCTGGCCGCGATTCTGCCCAGCCCCCTGCGCCGCACCCCGGCCCGCATGGACCACTACTCCGCCATCATTCTGACCCGGATGGGTCAATTGGGTCGCTAGCCGCCGGCCGCACCACTCGCGGCAGCACCTCTTCCAGGGCGCGCGATAGTGTCTCCAGGCTGACCGGTTTGGACACATAGGAATCCATCCCGGCGGCCAGGCACTGCTCGCGGTACCCGGCCATGGCGTGCGCGGTCATGGCCACAATCGGAATCCGCTGCCCATGTCCGTTCTCCCACCGCCGGATCGCCTGCGACGCGGCCCAACCGTCCATCTCAGGCATCTCGATATCCATGAAGACGACGTCAAACTCACTGGCATGGACCCGGGCCACCGCCTGCAGCCCGTCTTCCACCACCTCGACCGTATGACCCAGCCGCCCGAACAAGGCCGTCCCCACCCGCTGGTTGATCGGATTGTCCTCCGCCAGCAGAATCCTCAGGCGGCGCAGCGGCGGCTGCGGCTGGAAGCGCCCTGGCCTGGCGACCTCGGCCCGCTTTTCTGAAGTGCACACCGCATCCAGCACGGCATCCAGCAAGGCATGGTTTGGCACAGGTTTGGTGAGCAGCGCGGAGAGCCCCGAAGCCGGCCCGCGTTTGCGCGCCTTCTGCTGGTAGCCGGATGAAAGCATGACCACTGGCAGGTTCCTCTGCGCCGGCATCGCTTTGATCGACTCCAACAGCGAGAATCCATCCTGCCCGGGCATATGGCAATCCGTGATCACCAGGTCGATGGGCTGGCGCAGCGCCTCTGCCTGCCCCAGCACGGCCATCGCGGCTTCCACGCCGCACGCCTGTTCCGGCCGCATCCCCCACGCCGAGAACGTTTCCTGCAGGATCTGCCGGTTGGTGGCGTTGTCGTCTACCACCAGCACCCGCTTGCCGCGCAGGCACACCGGGTTGCGTGTCGCCACCTTGCACGACGCATCGTTCGGCTGCAGGTAGCGCGCCGTGAAATGGAACGTACTGCCGCTGCCGGGTTCACTTTCCACCCACAGGCGGCCCTGCATCATCTGCACCAGGCGCACACAGATCGAAAGCCCGAGCCCTGTACCGCCATACTTCCGCGTCGTCGAGGCGTCGGCCTGGCTGAACGCGGAAAAGATCGCCTGCTGCTTCTCCGCCGGGACACCGATCCCCGTGTCCTTAACTCGGAAATGCAGGTCCCACGCTCCAGGCAGGCTCGCCTCCACCGTCACCGACACCTGGATCTCTCCGGCCGGTGTGAACTTGATCGCGTTGCCCACCAGGTTGGTGATCAACTGCCGCAACCGCGTCGGGTCGCCCTGCACATACTCCGGCACCCCTGGCGCGACGTGGCACAACAGCTCCAGCCCCTTCTCATCAGCACGCAGCGCCAGCGGCTGCAGCGCATCGTGAATCGTCTCGCCCAGCGCGAAATCCACCGAGTCGAGATCCAGCTTGCCCGCTTCAATCTTCGAAAAGTCGAGGATGTCGTTGATCAGCGTCAGCAGCGAATCGGCCGAGCGTTTGACGATGTGGACATACTCCCGCTGCTCCGGCTGCAACTCGGACGAATTCAGCAGCTCCGTCATGCCGATGACACCGTTCATCGGAGTCCGGATCTCGTGGCTCATGTTGGCCAGGAATTCGCTCTTCGCCCGGCTGGCGGCTTCCGACGCTTCCTTCGCTTTCTCCAACTCGTCCTGGGCCTGCCGCAGCGCCGTGATGTCGTGCAACAGCCACACCTGGATATCGTCATCGGAGTAGCCGTTGAACTCCACAATGCGGCTGGACCCGTCCTGCCGGCTGATGTGCGCTATCGAACGCGGAGCCTCGCCCGGCGCCAGTTCATCCAGAGGCACCTCCTGCTCCGCCGCCGCGAACGCCTGCGCCACCGCCTCCAGGTCTTCCGGATCATGGCCCAGCAGGCGCTTCGCCGCCCGGTTCAGCTGCAGCATCCCGCCTTCGAAATGCAGCGCTCCGGCCGGCAGCCGGTCAATCAGCCGTCTCAGCCTTTGTTCGCTGCTCTCAAGCCTGAGCTGCGACTCCTTCTGCTCCGTAATGTCCAGCGATACGCCCATGATGCGGTGCCCTGCTCCGCTGGCGGATGGCACCACATGGCAGTGACAGCTCAACCACCGGATGCTCTGATCCGGCAGCACCACGCGGTGTTCATAACTGGAGTTCCGGCCGTCCCGGATCGTCGCCCGCACGCCGCGGCTCACAATCCCGCGGTCATCCGGGGCCACGAATTCCAGCGTCTGTTCAAAGGTGAGCTTCTCCGCCGTCTGGCCGCACAGCCGCATCATCTCCGGCGACATCTGGAACTCGCTGCGGTCGACATCCACCTCCCAGGTGGCGACGCCGGTCGCGGCCTGGATCAGCCGTAACTGCTCGCGATTCGCCAGCAGCTCCTCGCGCAACGCCTTCCACTGCGTGATGTCCTCGGCAACCAGGATGATATGGTTGGGCCTGCCGCCCGCATCGATTCCCAATGACGCCTTCGCGTAAACCCAGATCAGCTGGCCGTCCCTGCGAACCCAGCGCCGCTCTGTACTGAACTCCCTGATCTCGCCGGAGACCAGCTTCTGGTGCTGGCCAAACGCGTACTCCTGGTCGCGGGTGTGGATCAGATGATCCGGCGGCAACACGGCCAGCTCTTCCGGAGAGTAGCCGGTTATCACCGACATTTGCCGGTTGGTCCGCAGGAAACTCTGCGTGTCCAGCGTGATCAGCGCAAAGCCGACGGCCGCTGCTTCAATGGACTCCTGCGGCCACGTGGTCCTGGTCTGGCCCAACTGGCGCAGTTGCCGAGCCCAGGCTTCCCCCTCCGTTGCATCCGCTACCTGGGAATCGTTCAGAATCTTTTCGGAATCGTGCATCTACTCAGTCAGCCTCTGATCAGAAGTCGCACCAGCGTCTGGTTCAACAATAGGTTGGCGATTTCGCCATGGGTGATCGGGCCGGTAATCGTACCGGCGGCCCGGCCCTCCAAATGACAATAGAGATAGTTCAGGACACAGTTGCAGGCAAACGCGCATTCGCCCCGGGGCTCAGCCAGCGTGTGGAAAGCACTGCGGTAGCCAGGCAGCGGAGCGGCCAGCCTGTACTCCACTCCTTCAAACACCGGTGCGAAGAACTTCACCAGCCCCGTCCGTGTATCCACTGATTCGATGCTGACGTTGATGATTGAGCCGTTGTAATCGGCCGTCAGTGGCAGCCGCATGTCGCCCTGCCGGCTGTCCAGATACTGCGCGAAAGGAACTTCCTCTCCCTCAATAAGACACGTGCTGGCCTGGAATCCGGTGCGCGGGAACCGCAGCCCGGCGCCGCTGCCCGGCTGGAAGACATTCACAATCTCGAGTTCCGCCATTTTGCCGGCCGGCAATTCCACATGCATCGCCACCGCATCCTGTCCCGAGAACAGGCCGGTGACTCCGTCCACCACCTTGGGACTGAGCTTATTCGAACCATTCTGCGAGCTGCCAGAGATCCAGCCCACCACAGGCTTCACGAACATGCCTGGATAAACGTGGGCGCTGTGCGCATAAGCGGCGTGCACTTCGCTGCCGGCGGGCAGGATCAGGGCCGTATAGCCATTCTCGGGCGCCTCGTCCAGCAGGTGCGGCAGGCTGGCAGCGGTGTAGGTACGGATGCGGGCGCCGGTAGCGCAGGCAGGTAAAGGCGTGACAAACACACGGTCACGTGAACACACCCCGCCCTCCAGGTCCATGAAGTGGTCCGTGGTCCCGGCGATCCAGTTCCCCTTCGGCAGCTCGCGCAAGACGCCCTCATGGCCGGCCAGCAGCAGCTGCGTGCCTTGTCTGATTTCCCGCGCGACCTCTTCAGGAGCTTGGAGCATGGAACTTCCTTAATCCACCAGCGCGGTCAACTCAGGCGTGAGCACGCGCTCGAACTTCACACAGAACTCACGGGCATGCCGGCAGAGCTCTTCCAGGTTCTCGACCGTAGGATTGCCCTGATAACGCAGCCGGATGGTGAACAACAGCATGTTGAACGAGAGGTTATTCGAACGCACAGCTCGGGCGCCGGTCACGAGTTGCGTCCAACAGGGATGTTCTGCTGGTGGAATCATCAAAGCCTCTGGTCTCTCGGTTTATCGACCAAGCTGAGTGAAAAGAGTAGGGGATTCCCGGGCTCCAGGCAGTACCCGTGGAACTTAATTGCGGAGTCGGACCCGCAAAGGCCCATTCCGGCTATCCAAGCCCGGGAAAGTGTCGAAACCTTAATTCTGCGCGGTCATGCGGACAGCCGGCTGCTTCGCCTCGGCTTCCACCAGCTCGTTCATCCGGCCCAGTTGCTTCTCCAGGAACCCCATGTCTGTAAACGGATCGCCGCCCAGCCGGCCCCAGTACACACGGCCCTTCTTGTCGATCAGCAGGGTGGAATGCAGCTCCATCTCTTCGAAATCGTCATACGAGTGAAAACGGCGCGCATTTTCGTGACTGGTATCCGACAGCAGGCGGACGGCCAGGTCGCCATACTCCTTCAGCCCGCCCTTGTTCTTGGCGGGGTCGGCGCTGCTCACCGCCAGCACCACCGTCTCCAGCCCCTCCCAGTCGTCTTTCTTCTTCCCCAGGTCGCTCAGTTGCTTCATGCAGTGCGGGCATTCCTGGCCCAGGTAGTACACCAGGATCACGTTTTTCCCCTTGAACTGTTCCAGTGAGACCGGCTTGCCCGAGGCATCCTTCACGTCCAGCCGCGGAGCCGGATAGGGCGCCCACTTCGCCGGCCCGTGCGACTCCAGCGGGATCCGCGTGTACTCGCGCTGCGGGCCCGGCGAAGAGTCGCGCGGCGTTGCAGTGATCCCTGTCGCCCTGGCCTGCTCCAGCAGCTTCAGCCCGCTATCGGCATGACGCGTCTGGAACAGCAGCCGGGCCATGGCATCCTGAGCCTTCGCCGTTTCGCCAAGTGCGGCATAGGCGCGCACCAGGCCCGATAAGGCAAAGATGTCGTTGGCCGCCAGCGTGAGATCCTTCTCGAAGGCCTGCGCGGCCAGCAGCGGACTCTTCGCCGCCAGGTACGCTTCGCCCAAGGTGTTGTAGAGCGCCTCCGGATACATCGGCGGATCGGCATACTCGCGCTGCAGCGCAAACTCGCGCTCCGCCGCATCGGCCAGCAACCCCAGCCCGAAGATCGTCTCGCCCCTGGCAATCGCGATGCGGGCCCGTAACTCCAGCACATAGGTATCGAAGATCCGCAGCCGGAAGTTGTCCTTTTCAAACTCCTTGCGCAGCGGCGGCAATTCGGCCAGCTTCTTTTCGGCGTCATCGAGCTTACCTTTGCCGAGATAAGCGCGGGCCTCGAAATAGGCCTTCGACGCCTTCTCTCGCGGGATGTCGCGCCACGGAATCAGCTTCGCATCCAGCAGCTCGTCCCATCGCTCAAACTTGACCAGTACCCGCGCCGCGGCCTGCAGTCCGTACGAGTGACTACTGTTCGGAATCTCGTTGTTGTCGTTCGGATCCAACGGAGCGTCGATCAACTGCCGGGCTCCGAACAACGCCGCCTCGGCCATCCCCATCTGCTCCTGTATGTAGGAAAGGTAGTTGCGATTGTGCCCGTAGTTCCAGTTGTTGAAGGGGAACGTCAGGCTGTCGCGCATGTACTGTTTCTCGACGCGCGTGGCCGAGTCCATCGAAATCGCCGCCTCGTCCCACATGCCCACAATGCTGTAGATGTGGCCGGGCATGTGCTGCGCGTGGCCGATCGACGGCACGGCGTCCGTGTAAGCGCGGCAACTCACCAGCGCCTGCGCCGGTTCGTGGTAATCCCAGTTGTGGATGCGGTAGTGGTGCGCGCCGGGATGCATCGGCTGCCGCGCCAGGATCTCGCGGATGATCATCTCCGTGGCATAGCGGGCGTCACCCAGCGTGGCCAGCGCCAGGTAGGCGCGGGCCTCCATGTCATCGGGAAACTTCACGGCCAGCGTTTCCAGCTTCTTGATGTGGGCGGCGCGCTGCGCCTGGTAGGAGCCCTCGTCATCCTGCTTGGCATCGGCCGCGGCATGCACCGCATCGGAAATCAGGATCGCCTCCCAGGCTTCGATGTACAGCCGCTCGCGCTCGCTCACGCTGCCCTTGCGTCTCGCAGCCTCACGGATGAAATCGGCAGGCCGGTTGCCGCCTCCGGCGCGGCGGTCGGCATTCGCCACCGCCAACCCCCAATAGGCCATCGCGTTCTCCGGCTCCAGCTTCAGGCACCAGCGGAACGACCGCTCTGCTTCATAGAACCAGAAGGAGTGCAGCAGCGCATTGCCCTGGTCGAACCACTTCTGAACCTCGGGGTTCTTCGTGGTGATGGGGAAGTGGGCCGTCCCGATGCCGGTCATCGGCCAGGGCTTCTGCCGGGGTCCGCTGTCAAACGCGGCGCCATGGGCGGAATGCCCTGATTTATAAGCATCGGCAGGACTCAGCGTCTGGGCTGGGGCCAGCGAACACAGCAGGGCCGTCATCAACCAAGCATCCCGGTAAGCCATATTGTTAGCAGTATAGCCGCCAGCGCCCTTCACCAGATGGGATGAATCGCGGGCACATCCTGGCGCAATCCCAACTTGAGCAGGCGGGGCACCACCCTGCGTTCCAGCCCGAACCCATACCACAGCGGCTGCAGGTCAGCGCTCATCGCGCGCATCACACTCAGCCCCGTAGTACCAATGTCGGACGAAGTGACATCCACCAGGGCTACGCGAATCCCGGCCTGTCCCAACTGCCGGGCAGCGGCAGCCAGGGTCCGCTCCGCCGGCCTTTCGAGAACGCTCCGCAGCGCCACTGGCCCGCCGCCGCGCAGCCAATCGAAGGCAGCCGCACGCCGCGCATCGAAATACCAGGCCGCGTGATCCATCATTGCGTGGACGTCTTCCGGCCGCTCCGGCACGGTCAGCGCGCCCCGCCGCATCATTTTGCGTAGATGCGGACCGGTCTGCCCCAGTTCCAGAATCGCCTGCCGCAATGCGCCCGCCGCATCGAGATCCGCGCCCAGCGCGATGGTCGCACCCGGGTACTCCGCTCCATCGCCCAGGGCCAGGCACATCACCGCCGTGCCGCAGGCCGCCGTCTCCAACCGGTAGAGCTCCACCGCCGCCCCCAGCCCGCGCACTCCGTCGATCACGGCCGCCAGAGCAGGCTCCAGTGTGTTGTCCAGCTCGATCCGTGTGCCGGCTCTGCCCGTCAGCCACGAGGCCAGAAACGCGTCGCGTTCCACCAGTTCCATCACGGCTCGCAGCGCCGCCTCCTCGCGCCCGGGATGTGAAGCCAGCCCGTTCGACGTGCCCTGCGACAGGAATTGCTCCGCCGTCACCTGCATGGCGAGATAAGCCGAAATCGCGGGAAGCCACACCGGCTCTTTGCAGTCGAGCCACTCGCCCGCCACCCAGGGCTGCACCGCGTCTGGCGAAAACCTCGTATACGGGAATCCGGCCCGTTCATATTGGTCATCCGAATACACCGGATGCAGGTCCAGCCACTCGCCCGGCAGGCGGGACGCGGCCTCCCAGACAATACGCGCAGGCTCCGGCAGCGAGGGCGCATAGCGTTCCACTGCTTCGCCCACGGCTGAGTAAATCGCGCCCGGAAGATCCAACCCTTTGCCCCAGCCAATCGGCAAGGGCCGCAGCGTGCCGTCCGCATTCAGCACATGCGGCGGAGCGGCCGTCGCCACCAGCGGCGTGGTCACGCCCAGTTCCTCCGGGCTCTCGACTACGAGGCGCGACACAATGCCCGTGCGGAAATCCAGGATGCCCGCCAGTTGCTCCAGCACACCGCCGTCCACCTGCAGTCCGGTCCGCGGATGCAGGGATGCCCCGCCGCACAGCTCGCACGAGGGCAGAGGCACCACCCGGTGCAGGGCTGACGTACGGGCGCGGGTATCCACGATGAGTACCTGGTCGAGTAGAGGCGAGGCGAGCGGACCTTTGCGCAGAATCGTGCGAGCTTCGCGGATCAGCAGGGGCAGGGCCAGTTCCAGTGACGCTAAGCTGTCATCGTCCGCGGGCACTTGCTGCGACGCCGCGTAGAGCCGCGTCTGCGCACACAACGGACAGCCGGCGCGGCCTTCCACGGCGACGGGCCCGAGGATGGTTTCCGTATTCCGAAAATCGGCGCCCAGGCAGACTGCGCCCGCGGCCAGCGCACGAACGG
This sequence comes from Paludibaculum fermentans, assembly GCF_051172195.1. Lineage (GTDB taxonomy): Bacteria > Acidobacteriota > Terriglobia > Bryobacterales > Bryobacteraceae > Paludibaculum > Paludibaculum fermentans_A. The sequence goes on along the minus strand of NZ_JBPJAQ010000001.1, from coordinate 6,128,569 downwards.
CAAACGGTTCGAAACCGCGCAGGCACACGACCAGCCGGGGAGGCGGCGCATCCGGCCCTGCTTCGTTCAGGACGACACTGGCGCCGAAGGCCTTGCGCATCTGCGCGGCCACCACACTGGCAGTCGGGGGTCCGAGGATGAGGATGTTGGCTTGGCCCAGCCGGCGCGGGCGAGCCCCAGGGTTCGCCCGACGGCTGGAAACACTGTCTCTACGCGCCACCCTTGGCGGCTCTGGCTGCGGGCTTGGACGCTTTCTCCAGGGCCTTGGTGCTGGCGGCTACTTGTTTGACCATGTTCTGCATGACGTCGAGTTGGTGACTTGCCATCTCCAACTGCACCGGCGTCGTAATGCCCTTGATGATCTCCCAGAAGCGCAGGCGGTCATCCCCGTCGCCTCCCAGAAGCTTCAGAAGAGCAGCCGTGTCGCGCTGCAGCGCAACCACTTTGGACTTGAGAATTTTAGGATCGGAACCAGGCACTACACTACCTCCGTGAATCAAGGGGAAATCCCCAAAAAAGTGTGAAACTTCGATGATTGTGGAGTCCATTTCAAATCATGTCAAGGAGAAATGTATTGGACGGGTAGACGACATTCGTGAAACCCGCCGCGTTGTCATGCGTCCATCCACTCGAAGCCGACGCTCTCCAGGCGCAGGGAGTGCGTGGCCGGAAAGGACCGCCGTCCCGCATGTCCGAGCATCCCGTCACTCGTTTGCCCGACCCTGATCCGACCACGAATCAAGCCTCTTCCACCAACTCGCCAACTCACGCAAAAATCGCCGCGGAGCCCTGGTACCAGCGCTTCGGCGCTACCTGCCGCGAACTCTTCTTCCCTGCCATGCTGCCCCCGCAGGCCGTCACCGCACGGCCCGTCCAGGTGGCCGAACTCTACTCGCGCGATCCGCTCCGCGGTCCGTCGCAACTGCTCTCCATCGCCTTGCATGTGGGCGTCGTGGCTCTGCTCTTCACGCTGGGCAGCAATCAGCAAGTGCAGCAGGCGGTCAGAAATTTTGTGCCCGTCGTTGCGCCCTACTTGCCGCCGGACCTCCTGCCGCGCACACCGCCGCACGACACTCTCGCCGGCGGAGGAGGCGGCGCCCGCTCTACCCTGCCCTCCAGCCAGGGCGCCCTCCCGCGCGCGGCGCAGCGCCAGTTCGTACCGCCCTCCGCGGAACGCAACAACCCCGCTCCGCGCCTGCTGATGGAAGCCACCATCCTCGCCGCGCCCGACGCACAATTGCCGAAAATCGACCTGCCCAACTTTGGCGATCCGTTCAGCAAAGCCACCGTCCCCTCTGATGGCCGCGGCTCGAACGGCGGCATCGGCGATGGCGATCGCAGCGGCGTCGGCTCCTCGCATGGTCCCGGCTACGGCCCGGGTCCTGACCCGTTCGGCGGCAGCATCGCCCGTGTCGGCATGGGCGGAGTGAGTGCGCCCGTGCCCATCTTCCGCGTCGAACCCGAATATTCCGAAGAGGCGCGCAAGGCCAAGTTCCAGGGCGCCGTCCGCCTGGCCATCATCGTCGACGAGGCGGGCCGCACCGCCGCGGTCAGGGTCATCGGCCCACTCGGCATGGGGCTCGACGAAAAGGCGGTGGAGGCCGTCCGCAGGTGGCGCTTCAAGCCCGGCCTGAAGAACGGCCGCCCCATCCCCGTGGAAGCCCAGATCCTCGTCACCTTCCAGTTGCTGTAATCATCCGGGCTCCGTCGTCCCATATGATGATTGGAGCCCATGATCCAACGCATCGCCCTTCTGGCTCTTACTGTCTCCACGCTTACGGCAGCCGACTTCTCCCAGGCCGTCGTTGTCGCTCCATCCGCCCTCTCGCCTGTCGAGAAGAAAGCCGCCCAGGTCCTCGTCGAAGAGGTCGCGAAGCGCTCGCGCCTCCAATGGCCCATTGCCGCAGCCGCCACAGCCGGACGCCCCGCCATCACGCTGCGCCGCAATCCGGCCGGAGGCCCGGCCGATGGGTTCACCATCCGCACCTCCGGCACGTCTATCGAAATCCTGGGCAACGATGAACGTGGCACGCTCTTCGGCGCCGGCCGCCTGCTGCGCGAACTGCGCATGTACCGCGACTCCGTCATCCTGCCCGACGGCTTCCAGCTCACCACTGCGCCCAAGTACAAACTGCGCGGCCACCAGTTGGGCTACCGCCCCAAGACCAATAGCTACGACGCGTGGACCGTCGCCATGTGGGATCAATACATCCGCGACCTCGCCATCTTCGGCACCAACGCCGTCGAACTGATTCCGCCGCGCTCCGACGACGATTCAGACAGTCCGCACTTCCCAATTCCGCAGATGCCGATGATGATTGAGATGTCACGCATCCTCGACTCGTACGGCATGGATGTGTGGGCCTGGTATCCGGCCATGGATCGCGACTACAACGATCCGGCCACGGTGACCAAGGCGCTCGACGAGTGGGCCGAGGTCTTCAAAAAACTGCCGCGCCTTGACGCCGTGATGGTGCCTGGCGGCGATCCCGGCCATACGAAGCCCGATGCCCTGATGGCGCTGCTGGAAAAGCAGGCCGCCAGCCTCCGCAAGTACCATCCCAAGGCCCAGATGTGGGTCTCGCCGCAAGGCTTCGACCAGAAGTGGATGGACGAGTTCTACGCCATCCTTGACAAGCAGCCGGCCTGGCTCACCGGCATCGTGCACGGACCGCAGGTGCGCGTCTCCATTCAGGAGTTGCGCCGGCGCGTGCCGGCCCGCTACGGCATCCGCAACTACCCTGACATCACGCACAGCGTGCAGTGCCAGTTCGCCGTGCCCAACTGGGACGCGCCGGAGGCGTTCACCCACGCTCGCGAAGGCATCAACCCCAGGCCCACCGAGATGCGGGCCATCTTCCACGACCAGCAGCCGTCGACGATCGGCTTCCTCACTTACTCCGAGGGTTGCAACGACGACGTCAACAAGATCCTGTGGAGCGAGATGGGTTGGAACCCCGATGTCGACATCCCCACCGCCCTGCGGGAGTATGCCCGTTATTTCATCGATGCCCGCTTCGACGATTCGTTCGCCGAAGGCTTGCAGGGGTTGGAGCGCAACTGGCAGGGCGCGCTCGCCACCAGCACCAGCGTCGAGCCCACGTTCAGCCTGTTTCAATCGCTGGAGCGGCAGGCCTCCCCAGCCGATTTGCTGAACTGGCGCTTCCAGCAGGCGCTCTACCGTGCCTACTACGACGCTTTGAACCGCCGCCGCTGGCTGAACGAAACCGCTACTGAGGAATCGGCCATGAACGCCCTGCGCGAAACGTCTCGCAGTGGGTCCCTGGCGGCCATGGACGCTGCTTCGCGGATCCTGCACGAACCCGGTCAGGTGTCCCCCCTGCGCCAGCGCGTGTTCGAGCTGGCCGAGGCGCTCTACCAGTCGGTCCGCATGCAATTGAGCGTCGAGCGCTACAAAGCGATCGGCCGCGACCGCGGAGCCACGCTCGACAACATCGACGTCCCCTTCAACAACCGCAACTGGCTGGAGAAACGCTTCGCCGCCATTCGGTCCATGCCGGACGAACCCGGCCGCCGCAACGCGCTGCGCGAGATCGTCCAATGGACAGACCCGGGTCCGGGCGGCTTCTACGACGACCTGGGCAACCCGGCCGCGCAGCCGCACCTGGTCCGGCCCAAAACTTATGAAGAGGATCCGGGCAGCCTGCTGTCGCCGCGCAACGCCTTCGCCCGTACGTCGCAGCCCGCGGTCGACTGGCGCATCTCCACCATGAGCCACGCCGAGGTGATGTACGACGGGCCCATGGAGATGCTCTATCCACACCTGGACCCCACGGCCAGCTACAAGGTACGCATCCTGTATGGCGGCGAAGTATCGTCCAGCCGCATCCTGCGCCTGACGGCCAACGCCAGTTTCGAACTGCATCCGTTCCGCAAGATCGAGAACGTGACGGAGCCGGTGGAGTTCGAGATTCCCAGGCAGGCCACGGCCGGCGGGTCGCTGCGGCTGCGCTGGGAGAAGACGCCCGGCTTGCCCGGCAATGGGCGGGGTACGCAGGTGGCCGAGGTGTGGCTCATCCGCCAGCCGTAAGCGGCATAATGAAGGCAATGTTCATCGTTCATGTGCAGGTCCACGTCAAGGCCGAGTGCGTTGAAGCCTTTCGCCAGGCCACCCTGGAAAACGCCAGGAACAGTGTCCAGGAACCGGGCATCGCGCGTTTCGATGTCCTCCAGCAGCAGGACGACGCCACGCGCTTCGTGCTGGTCGAGATCTATCGCGACACAGCGGCCGCGGCCGCTCACAAGGAGACGGCCCATTACGCCACCTGGCGCGATGCCGTCGCTGAAATGATGGCCGAGCCGAGATCCAGCGTGAAGTACGCCAACTGCTTCCCTGGCGATGACGGCTATGCGCTTTGACATTGCCACGGCCCGCCGCATCGTCTTCGGTGCGGGGGCACTGCGCGAGGTGGCGCCCGCGGCTAAAGCGATGGGCGCGCGGGCGTTGCTCGTCAGCGGCCGCACTCCGCGCCACGCCGCCCGGTTGGTAGTGGAACTGCATGCGGCGGGCGTCGGGGCGGCACACTTCCCCATCGATGGCGAGCCTACGCTCGATGTGGTCACGGCAGGGGTGGCGGCCGCCAAACGCGACCGCTGCAACTTCGTGATCGCCTGCGGCGGCGGCAGTTCCATCGACGCGGGCAAGGCCATCGCCGCGCTGCTGACCAATCCCGGCGAACTGCTGGACTATCTCGAAGTCGTGGGCAAGGGCAAGGCCTTGCCCAATCCTTCGGCTCCCTTCATTGCCGTGCCCACCACGGCGGGGACAGGGAGCGAGGTGACCAGGAATGCCGTGCTGGCTTCGCCGGGTCATCGCGTGAAGGCGAGCCTGCGCAGCCCGCACATGCTGCCCGCGCTGGCTGTGGTCGATCCTGAACTGACTTTGGACCTGCCGTCCGCGGTTACGGCCAGTACGGGCCTGGATGCACTGACGCAGGTGCTGGAACCGTTCACCTCGATCAGGGCGAATCCGATGACGGATGCCTGGGCCCGGGACGGCCTGCGCCAGGCGACCGCCCTGCGACGGACCTATGACAATGGCAAGGACGTGGACGCGCGTACGTCCATGGCCTACGCCAGTCTCCTGGGCGGACTGTGCCTGGCCAACTCGGGGCTGGGCGCGGTGCACGGATTCGCGGCTCCCATTGGGGGGATGTTCCCTGCCCCGCACGGCGCTGTGTGCGCCGCCCTGCTGCCACACTGCACGGCGACGAATCTGGCCGCCCTGCGCGCAAGGCAACCCGAGAGTCCTGCCCTGGCTCGCTATGACGAGGCGGCACGGATCCTGATTGGGGACCAGGCCCAGGCTGACGATCTCGTACCGTGGCTGATGGCCTTGACGAAGGACCTGGGGATCCCTGGACTGGGTTCGTATGGCCTGTCGGCGACGGAGATCGACGATGTCTGCGAGAAGGCGGCCAAGGCGAGCAGCATGAAGGCGAACCCGATCGTACTCACGGCGGAGGAACTGCGGCAGACACTCGCCGCGGCGCTCTAGTTTCAGTATGATCTGACTGATATGTCTGTAACCCGCCGTCGCTTCACCGCCGCGCTGGCTGCGCTGCCGCTGTTTTCCGCTGACTCCAAGGGCTGGGCGCTGCGCGACCAGATCCTGGCCAGGATCAAGGCTCCGGTGTTCCCGAAAAAGGACTTTGTCATCACAAAGTATGGGAACTCCGTAACCCAGGCTGTCGAGGCCTGTGCCAAGGCCGGGGGTGGACGGGTGGTGGTGCCGGCGGGCGAATGGCTCACCGGGGCGGTCCACCTGAAGAGCAACGTGAATCTGTACCTCGCCAAGGGGGCGACGCTGAAGTTCGACACGGATCCGAAGAAGTACCTGCCGCTGGTGCTGACGCGCTGGGAGGGGCTGGAGTGCATGAACTACTCGCCGCTCATCTACGCCCGGGGCCAGAAGAACATCGCCGTGACAGGTGAGGGCACGCTGGACGGACAGGCCGACAACCAGCACTGGTGGATGTGGAAGGGGTCGCGGGGCAACGCCTCGGGTCCTAACCAGAACAAGGCCAGGCTGGCGCTGGCCGAGATGGCGGAGCGGGACGTGCCGGCCAAGGACCGTGTCTTCGGCGAGGGTTCGAATCTACGTCCGAACTTCATCCAGCCCTTTGAATGCCAGAACGTACTGATCGAGGGCGTGACCATCGTCGGGTCGCCGATGTGGGAGATCCACCCGCTGCATTGCCGGAACGTCATCGTGCGCGGGGTGAAGATCAACAGCCATGGTCCGAACAACGACGGCTGCGATCCGGAGAGCTGCACGGATGTGTTGATTGAGAATTGTCAATTCGACACGGGCGACGACTGCATTGCGATCAAATCGGGCCGTAACCGGGATGGGCGGCGGATCAACGTCCCGAGTGAGAACATCATCGTGCGCAACTGCGACATGAAGGACGGCCACGGCGGGGTGACGATCGGCAGCGAGATCTCGGGCGGGTGCAGGAATGTCTTCATCGAGGACTGCCGCATGGATAGCCCTCATCTCGACCGGGTATTGCGGCTCAAGACGAATTCGGTGCGGGGCGGATTCATCGAAGACATCTACCTGCGCAATGTCACCGTGGGCCAGGTGGCTGGGGGTGCGATCGACATCGACTTGACTTACGAAGAGGGCGACAAAGGCAAGTTCCCGCCGGTGATCCGGAGTATCCACGTGGAGAAATTGACGGTGAAGAAAATGCGGTCGGTGCTGTACCTGCGAGGGTATGCCAGCGCCCCGATCAAGGACCTGACGGTGAAGGACTCAGTCTTTGAGGTTGCCACGAAGCCGGACACGCTGGAGCATGTCGAGGGGTTGAAGCTGACCAACGTCCAGGTGAACGGCAAAGCTCTACAATAGAGTCAATGACCCGACGTGAACTGCTCGCCGTACTGGGCACGGCCGCCGCAGGCACTTTGCAGGCCGCCCCTCCTACCGCGCCGGTGACGCTGGCGCGCTGCCGTAGTTATGACGAAGACCTGGTCTCCACCCTGGGGACGATGTTCGACCAGCTGGGCGGACTGGAGCGGCTGGTCAAGGGCAAGACCGTCACGATCAAGCTGAACCTGACCGGGAGCCCGGGTTTGCGGTTCCAGGGCAGGCCGTTGGGCATTACGCACTACACTCACCCCAAGACCGCCGGAGCGATGACGCATCTGCTGGGGCGGGCCGGGGCGAAGCGGATCCGGTTTGTGGAAAGCGCCTGGGCCTCGTCGGGGCCGCTGGAAGAGTATTTGCTGGAGTCGGGCTGGAACGTGCGGACGTTGAAGTCGGCCGCGCCGAATGTCGTCTTCGAGAACACCAATGCCCTGGGGTCGGCCAGGAAGTATGCGCGGTTCAAGGTGCCGGGCGGGGGGCTGATCTTCCCCAGCTATGACCTGAACATGGCCTATGAGGAGACCGACGTCATGGTCTCGATGGCCAAGCTGAAGAACCACGAGACCTGCGGCGTGACGCTGGCCATGAAGAACATGTTCGGCATCACCCCGGCCTCGATCTATGGGGACGACGCGGGCAAGGACGAGCCCAACGAGAAGCCGGGCAATGGCCGGGTGAGCGTGTGCCACGAGGGCAAGCGGCAGCCGGCGACGGCGGCGGCGGGCGAACTGGACCCGAAGTCGAGCCGGGTTCCGGGTCATCGCATGCCCAGGATTGTGGCGGAGCTGAATACCGCGCGGCCGATCGACATCGCGTTTATCGACGGGATCGAGACGGTGACGGGCGGCGAAGGACCGTGGATCCGCGGGCTGAAGATGGTGAACCCGGGGTTGCTGATCCTGGGGACGAATGCGGTGACGACGGACACGGTGGGGACGGCGGCGATGGGGTACGACCCGCGTTCAGTGAAGGGCACGGGGCCGTTCAAGACTTGCGACAACATGCTGCTGCTGGCCGAGGGGCTGGGTTTGGGGACGGCGGACCTGAAGAACATCGAAGTTCGGGGCCTGAAGCTGTCCGAAGCGACCTACCAGTTCGGCTAAACGGCAACCCAAACAGGCGAACAAACGGCAGAAGTAGGCGGTTTTTGGGGTCTCCCGAAAATCGGTTCAGGACTTCAGAAAAATTCGTGCGCCTGTTTTCAATCACTTAGCAGAAATTCCTTAAAAAACGCTTTTTGGGCTCCGGTAGTCTTTGTGCGTCGAGGCAACTCGCACGGAGAAAGGCTGATGGAACAGAGAACGGTTGGGCGGGCAAAAAACGGGCGCTTCCTGAAGGCGGGCGAACCGGTGGCGGAGGCTGTGGCCTCTGTTCCGGCGAAACCGGTGGAGGAAGTTGCGAAGACGCCGCGGAAGCGCAGGTTCCGGGCGAAGCAGATGCGGCAACTGATGGACCGGATGCTGGTCCAGTTTGCCGAACAGGTGGAAGACGAGAGCATGTCGTTCTCAGTGAACGACGCGTTTAAGCTGATCCAGCTCAGGGAGAGTGTGGAACCGGAGAAGGTGAGTTCGGTGAAGGTGGAGTGGGTGGAGCGGAAGGACAAATGAAGATCCGCCGCGAAATCCAATACGAGCCTCTGCCGTCGCAGTTGCGTTTCCACGACTCGACGGCGCGATTTAAAGGATTTTCGGGCCCGATTGGGTCAGGAAAGAGCCAGGCGCTGTGCAATGAGGCGATCAAGCTGGCGTATTTGAATCCGGGGCGGGCGGGGCTGATTGGGGCTCCGACGTACCCGATGCTGCGGGACGCGACGCAAACGTCGCTGTTCGAAGTCTTGAGGGACAACGGGTTGCCGTTCGATTTCAACAAGGCGGAGAACCAGCTGACGCTGAAGGACACGGGTTCGAAGATCATTTTCCGCCCGCTCGATGATTTCGAGCGGTTGCGGGGGACGAATCTTGCATGGTTCGGGGTGGACGAGTTGACCTACTCGCCCGAACAGGCTTGGATCCGGCTGGAAGGGCGCTTGCGGGATCCGCTGGCAGCGAGGCTGTGCGGATTCGCGGTGTGGACCCCGAAGGGGTTCGATTGGGTGTATGAGCGCTTCATTCAAAACCCGGTGGACGGGTATGAGTGTGTGCAGGCGGAGCCCAATGAGAACCGGCACCTGTTGGAGAAGGTGCCGGATTTTTACGACCGGCTGAAGAGGAGCTACGACGAGGCGTTCTTTGCGCAAGAGGTATTGGGGCAGTATGTGAGCCCCAAGGACGGGATGGTGTACCACGCGTTCGACCGCAAGGAGAACGTGGGTGCGGCGGAGTGGGACGCGGAGCTGCCGGTGCTGTGGGCATTGGACTTCAACGTGAATCCGATGAGTTCGATTGTGGCGCAGCAGCAGGCGGGGCGGTTGGTGGTGTTGGACGAGATCGTGCTGCAGCGGGCGAGTACGAGGGATGCGTGCCTGGAGTTTACCAGGCGGTATCCGGAGTGGCCGGCGGGCCTGGAGATCTTTGCGGACGCCTGTGCGTCGCACCTGCAGACAGCGGGGACGACGGACCGGGAGATTCTGCAGGGATTCTTCGAGGAATACGGGGGTTCCGCACCGGTGTTTCGAATTCCGAAGAGGAATCCGCCGGTGCGGGACCGGGTGGGATTGGTGAACGCGAAGCTGCGATCGGCGAACGGCGAAACGGGGCTGATGGTGGATGCGCGGTGCAAGGAGCTGATGCTCGACTTCGAGCGGGTGCGGTGGCTGGAGGGGACGGGCGAGATCGACAAGGCTCGCGACCTGAAGCGGACGCACCTGAGCGATGCGGTGGGTTACCTGCTGTGGCAGGAGAACCAGCCGGTGGCGAGTATTGGCGAAAGAAACAGACGGCTGTTTTGGTAAGGGGGAAAGGCAGTGTTCGACATTAACCGGGAACATCCCGAATACACGGCGTGGAAGAGAGTGTGGCCGCGGTATCGCGACCTCTACCTGGGCGGTGAGCAGTTCACGGCGAACGCGGACCGCTATCTGATTCCGAGGCACAAGGAGCCGCCTGAGGTTTACCAGGAGAGAGTGAGCCGGGCGTTTTATGAGAACTATATCGGCTCGATCATCGACTGGTATGCGGCGACGCTGTTCCGGCGCGAGCCGCTGGTGACGCTGGAAGGGCATGACGACGGCGCGCGGAAGTTTTTCAACGCGCTGGCGGAGGACTGCGACCGGCAGGGGTCGACGTTGAGCGACTTCTTCCGCAAGCAGGTTATTGAAGCCCTGGTGATGGGGCGCAGCTACATCGTGCTGGACTTCCCGAGGCTGGGGGTGCAGGCGGGCTCAAAGGCGGAGGAGGATGCGCTGGGGTTGTCGCGAGGCTACTTCAGCCAGTATCCGGCGCAGAGCGCGATCCACTGGCAGAGGGACGAGAGCGGCGAGTACGAGTGGGTGGTGCTGCGCGGAGAGCGGCTGGTGGGCGGCGGCGACGAGCCGGGGCACATTGAGCGGCAGTGGGTTCGTTATGACCGGGAGCGGTTCGCGATTTTCCGGCAGGACGAGCGGGACGGCGCCCAGGCGGCGATTGTGCAGGTGGACGAAGGGCGGCACGGCCTGGCCGGGCTAGGCAAGGTGCCGGTATTCGAGTTCACGTTGGGGGACGGCATGTGGCTGATGAACAAAGCGTCGTCGCTGCAGTTGGAGCACTTCAACAAGTCGAACGCGCTGGCCTGGGCGTTGACGATGGGCTTGTTCTCGATGCCGGTGATCTATTCGGAGAAAGAGTTCAAGCAGACGATGGGCGAGAGCTACTACGTGCAACTGGGCAAGGACGACCGTTTTGGTTGGACCGAGCCGGAGGGGCATGTGTTCGAGATCGCGCTGCAGAACACGGACCGGCTGAAGGAGGAGATCTACCGGATCTGCTACATGATGAGCCAGGCCGGCGGGGCGCTTTCGAAGAACTCAGCGATGACGGGCCTGAGCAAGCAACGGGATTACCTGGTGACGCAGGAGGTGTTGCGCGGCTTCGGCGACAAGGTGAAAGACACCTTGAAGCGGCTGTTGCGCACGCTGGCAGCGGCCCGCCAGGACGAGATTGAAATTGGGGTGTCGGGTTTGGATGAATTCGACATCGGGGAATTCAGCAGCGAGTTGGAGGATGCGCAGCGGCTATTGTCGCTGGGGATCCCTTCCAAGACCCTGGAGACGCAGATCCAGAAGAAGCTGGCGATGAAGTATCTCTGCGATGCGAGCCAACAGGTGAAAGACCGCATCGCGCAGGAGATCGACGCGCAGGCAACCGCCTAAGCGCGCGAGCAAACAAGGAAGGACAGCAATGGAGCAGAAGTCGCAAGACCAGACGCCCGAGGTGTCTTCACAGACACAGGGCGAGGACTGGAAGAACGTAGTGCGTTCAGTGATTCAGGAGTACGTGACGGTGGAGCGGCGCCAGACGGAGCCGGCCTACAAGAACGAACTCGTGGAAGAGCGCCGGCGGCGGGAGTCGCTGGAACGGCGTGTGAACGAACTGGTGGAAGAGAACAAGCGCAGCCGCCAGATGGCGGAGGAGACGGACCGGGGCGCGCAGATCCGAGCGGAGCTGCAGCGGCTGGGCGTGGCCAAGATCGACCTCGCTTTCAAGATCGTGAAGGACGAGATTGTGCGGACGGCGGAAGGCGCGCTGATGGCGAAGACGGCGGAGGGCGAGCGCGGATTGCGCGAGCACCTGACGTCGTTCGTACAGGAGAACCCCGAGTTTCTGCCGGCGCGGATTGCCGGCGGCTCGGGTGCATTGAGCCCGCAGAGAGCGGGTGGTGGCAGCTACGGCGTGGAACTGGAGCGAATTCATCCGGGCATGAGCGCGGACGAGCTGCAGCGCGTGCGTGAGCACATCTCGCAGGTGGCGGCACAGAGCCTGCGGGGCGAATAGCGCGCGGTCTGCAGAGACGCGGCGCAGTTTGAGAGATCGGGAAAGAGAAAGAGGAAAAGAGAAATGTCAGCTATTACTTCAGCCAATCTGGCGAATGCGATTGTGAAGCTTGTGGCGGTGGACGCCCTGCCGGCCCTGTCGGGCCAACTGGTGATGGGCAACCTGGTGAACCGGGACTTTTCGCCGACGCTGGCGCAGGCCGGCGACACGGTGAACGTGCCGATTCCGCCGACGATGGTGGCGAATAACATCGCCGAAGGCGGCTCGGTGCAGAGCCAGAATCCGGATGTGGCGAATGCGCAGATCGTGCTGAATACGCACGCCGAGGCGACATTCCAAATCCCGGATGTGACGAAGGTGATCGCGGTGCCGGATCTTCTGCGGCTGTACATGCAGCCGGCGATGATCGCGCTGGCCGAGAAGGTGGAGAGCGACCTGTTGAACCTGTACAGCCAGTTCACGGCGAACACTCCGCTGGGTACGGGCGGCACGGCGCTGTTGGAAGGGGTGGTGGATTCGGCGGAGACAGCCCTGTTCAACGCGAAGGTTCCGGCGAGCGAGCAGAAGTACCTGGTGGTGGACGGGAATGCGTACTCGCAACTGCGGCAGATTGCGCGGTTCAGCGAGTACCAGACGTCGGGCGATGCGGGGCTGCGGGCCCTGATCGACGGCAGCATCGGACGGATCAAGGACTTCTATGTGTTCCGTTCGCAGTTCGTGAAGAAGACGGGCACGGGTCCGACGACGACGAACAACATTGCGTTCGCGAAGAATGCACTGGGCCTGGCGATTCGCCGGCTGCCGCGGCCTCTGCCGGGGACTGGTGCGATTGCTGAATACGCCGAATTGGGCAATTTGGGCATGCGCATCACGATGAGCTACCAGCCGAATACGCTGGCGCAGCAGTTCACGGTGGACATGCTGTACGGGGTGGGGGTTCTGCGGAATGCTCACGGCGTGCAGGTGAGGAGCTAGGCGCTCTCGGAGTCGCGGCTGGTTTGGGGGTGGGTGGGGTCTGGAGGAGTATACGGACTCCACCGCTCCCTTACGGTCGCGGCTCAATTTGGGGTCGTGGCGGGATTGGGGGTTGGGTGGGGTCGTTTGCGGGCTCCCCCGCTCCCTTACGGTCGCGGCTCAATTTGAGGTCGTGGCTCGGTTGGTCGCGGCGGGATTGGAGTCGCGGCGGGATTGGGGGTTGGGTGGGGTCGTTTGCGGGCTCCCCCGCTCCCTTACGGTCGCGGCTCCGTTTGAGGTCGCGGATGCGTTTGAGGTCGCGGCTGTGGTTGGGGCTTGGGTGGAATTTTTGGTTGGAAAGGAATTGGTATGGATTTGAAGGGCTATTTCAGACAAGTGAAGGACCTGGAGAAGAAGATCCAGGACCGGGATTTTTACATTATGAGCCTGGCAACCCAGGACGGCGGACGGGCCGGCGTGTTGACGCAGGTCGCTCGGCGGGTGGGTTGCCAGTTGATTGTCGAGGGTAAGGCTCGCCAGGCGACCGATGAAGAGATCGCCAAGTTTCAGGGCGACCAGACGGCTCGGCGGTTGGCGCACGAGAAGCAGGAAGCGGTGAGCCGGATCCAGGTCCAGGTGATCTCGGATCCGATGGGTTTGCTGCGCACTGAACCGGAGATGGGAAAGGAGTAAGGGTCATGGCATTGATGGTGGACGGCAACTATAGCGAAATCGATGACCTGCGGGCTGAGGATTCGAAGCTGCCCGATGTGACGAACGGAGAGGGTATCGATCCACAGGAGAAGTTGGATCTGGCGGCCAGGGAAATTCAGGTGGAAGTGGAAGCGTTCCTCAGTTGGGAAGAGAGAGGGCGCGTGGAGCAGGTGATGGCGAGCGCGGGCCTGAAGCGCTGGCATGTGCTGAAGACACTGGAAGCCGTCTACCGCGATGCCTATTTCAGCCAGCTGAACGACCGGTACGGGCAGAAGTGGAAGCACTACCTGGCGCTGGCCGCGGAGCAGCGGCAGCGCTATTTCGAGGCGGGCGTGCAGATGGTGACGCATCCGGTGCGCCGGCCGTTCCGGGTATGTGCGGAGGGCCTCGACGGTTTGCATCCGGCGGCGACCTACTGGCTGAAAGCAACGGTGCTGGATGCGGAGGGCCGGGAGAGCGCTCCGAGTGGAGAGGTGGTCCTGACTTCTCCGGTGCCGCATTCGATGCAGGCGACGCTGATGTTCCCGCTGGAGAACGCGACGCACTGGAACCTGTATGCGGGGGCTGAGGAGACCTCGCTTGGATTGCAGAACGCCGAACCGATGCCGGTGAGCGAGACGTGGGTGCTGCCGGCGAGCGGACTTGTTTCGGGCCGGCCGCCCGGCGACGGGCAACCGGTGGATTTCACGGTGGTCCGCAGCGGGCTGCTGAGGAGGGGCTGACGATGACGTTCCCAACGATGGAGGTGGTGTCGCGCCTGCAGGGTCTGCTGGCCGGCGAGTGGGGCCTGGGCACGAGCATGGCGTCGCTGCAGGGCTACTACGGGTTGAGCCCGGAGGCGACGCAGGAGGTGGCGGTGGGCCTGGTGCGGGCTCCAGCGGAGTTCCAGGAGAAGGCGGGGTCGACGCGGTATCCGGTGATCCAGACGTACTGCGACCAGATCGAGAACAAGCGGAGCGAGCAGTTCCGGGCGTTCTCGGGCCGGATGCGCCTGGTGACGGAGGTGCGGGTGTCGACGGACCGGCTGGAGGGATTGGCGGAGAGGCTGCACTTCTATGTGGACGCGGTGCGCGATGTGGTGGAGCGCAATGCAGGGTGTCTGGGGGAGGGGGTATTTCTGGAGCCCGGGTATGAGGTGGCTTTCGAGGCGGTGAAGAAGGGTGGTTTGAACTTTCTGCAGGTGGGGCGGGTGGTGTGTTGGGTGGGGGTGAGCAGGTAAGGCGGGGTGGTGGTTTGTATGGATTTGAAAGGGCGATGAAGAGATGGCTTGTTATATCAGTTCGAATAATAACCGCCTGTATGCGGCGCTGGAGAGTGACTTTGGCGTGGTGGCGGGCGTGACGGCGGCCGAGAGGTTCACGGCGATGAGCCTGGCGGCGCGGCAGGAGACAGAGACTCCGCGGCGGAAAGACAAGACGGGGTCGCGGACGTTCCAGGGGATCCAGGGCGGGCTGCGGCGGCGGACGTCCTTTGACCTGCGGACGTATGTGTATGGACGCGGGTCGGGCAGCGAGGCTCCGCGCTATGGGGCGTTGCTGCAGGCGGCGTTGGGCGCGGCTCCGATCGCTTCGATGGAGTTGGGGGTGAGCGCGATCCATGGAACGTCGGTGACGTTCGCGCAGGCGCATGGATTGCAGCCGGGGTCGGCTGTGGTGGTGCAGGGCGAGATGCGCTTTGTGGTGGGGGTGGTGGATGCGTTGACGGTGGTGGTGAACGCCCCATTCACGGAAGGGCAGGCGGCGGGGGCGGTGTGCGGCGGCGCGATTGTGTATGCGCCGGCCGTGGACTTGGCGACGGTGAGTGTCCACGACTACTGGACGCCGGGTACGGCGGTGCAGCGCATTTTGCGGGGCGCGGCGGTGGACGAGATGGAGATCCGGGTGAATGGGGATTTCCACGAGATCCGGTTTGCCGGGCAGGCGGCGGACGTGATCGACAGCGCCAGTTTCCAGAGCGGCGAAGGCGGGCTGACGCAGTTCCCGGTGGAGCCGGCTCTGCAGGGGTTGAGCGAGATGCCGGTGCCTGGCCACCTGGGCCAGGTGTGGATTGGGAATGGCGCGAACCGGTTGTTCACGCTGAGCGATGCGCGGGTGGTGGTGAAGAACAACATGGAGTTCCGGACGCGCGATTTCGGGACGCTGACTCCACGCTGCCTGGTGCCGGGACAGCGCGAGGTGAGTGTGGATCTCGAGATGTACGGGCAGGACCAGCCGGTATTCGAGGAGATCTACCAGGCGGCGCGGCAGAGAAGCCCGATCCCGCTGATGCTGCAACTGGGCGAGCAGGATGGCGCGCTGTGCGGAGTGTTCCTGCCGAGCTTTGTTCCGGCGGTGCCGGAGTTCGACGGCGAGGATTCGCGGATGCGGTGGCGGCTGAAGGGGTCGCAGGCGCTGGGCAGCGGAGAGGATGAAATTTATGTCGCATTCGGCTGAGCGGGTGGAGTGGGCGAGCGGCGAAATTGTGGACTCCCTGGTAATGCCGGGGGTCCGCTTCGCTGTGGCGAAGATGTCGCTGGCGCGGCGGGCGGAGATCAGCCGGCGGATGCGCGGGCTGATCAGCGAGTTGGAGTTTCAGGCGGCGGGCACCGGCCTGGCGGACCGATTGGCGGCTACGGAACTGGAGGCGCGGATCGATCGAGAGTACATCGAGTGGGGCTTGCTGGCCGTGCTCGGGCTGGTCATCGACACGCAGGCGGCGACGTTGGAGTTGCTGGTGGAAAAGGGTCCGGAGGAGCTGTGCCGGGAGATTGCGGGGTGCGTGCGGAAGCAGTGCCACCTGACCGGAGAAGAAAGAAAAAACTGATCCTCGCCTTCCATTTCCATCTAGCAAATGCAGCCGGGTGGAGGTGCGGGGATTGCAGGCGGCAGGGTTTGGAGAAGCGGCGGCGGTGCGCATGGATGGGGCACGAGCCGGGGTCGAAGATTGTGTGGGCGCACGGAGACGAGGTGCGGTTTGCGTGTCCGAAACCGGAGATTACGGCGGAGAGCCTGATGTGGCTCGAACTGTATCCGGCGTGGCAGGCGCGGAAGGAAGTGGTGGAGTGGGCGCGGGACGTGGAGGCCATGATCCTGCTGGACCGGGAATGGGAGAAAGCGCGAGATGAGCAACAACACAGGAAATGACTTGGCGGAGATTCTGCGGCGGATGGTGGACGAGGTGGCGGTGCCGGTGACCTCGGGCCAGGACGGGGCGCCGATGCCGCGGCAGGTGGAGGAGGTGATGGGGACAGGTGTGTCGAGCGCCGTCTCGTCACTGGTCTCGAACAGCCTGGCTCCGGTGGTTTCGAAGAGCAGCGGCGGTGGGGCGGCGAGTTGGGTGTCGTGGGTGAATCCCCTGGTGGGCGGGTTGATGAGCCTGTTCGAGGGAGGGGCGGACGACACACAGGCACCGCTATCGCCGTTCGTGATGCCGTTGAAACAGAAATATGACGTTGCGTTTTCAGAGAGTGACGGCGGGCTGATGATGCCGTTGGATCGCGGGGAAGACGGGCGTGTGCGCAGCGCGGGGGCGAACGTGGTGGTGCAGGTGGAGGCGATGGACAGCCGGTCGTTTGTCGACCGGGCACCGGAGATCGCGCAGGCGGTGAAACGGGCGCTGCTGGAGTCGCAGGGATTGAGCGGAGTGATGCAGGAGTTCTAGGAGAAAGACGATGCCGGAGTTTCCAAATTTGAAGACAGGGGCGGTGGCGCAGTATCCGCTGGGACGGGGGATCCGGACGGGGACGACCGTAGTGGAGTTCCTGGATGGGGGCGAGCAGCGATTCGCGTCCCAGCGGATGCGGCGCCGGTGGGTGGTACGGATGGAGCAGTTGGACGAGGGCGAGGCGATGCGGGTGGCGGCGTTCGCGGCGCAGTATTTGAACACGCTGGAGCCGTTCCGATTCAGGGATCCCTGGAACGGGTTGGTGTACGAGCAGTGTGTGCTGGAAGGGGACGAAGCCGCGGTGCGGGCGGCTTCGCGGGTGGAATGCGGAGTGGCGCTGGTGGTGACTGAGGAGGTGGGTTGAGATGTTGGTCTATCCATTTTTGGCGACGGGCGCGGCGGCGCAGTATCCGCTGGTGCGGACTGAGCGCAGGAAGAGATTGGAGACGGTGACACCGGGCGGGCATGTGTCGCGGATGCTGGCAGGCAGTCCGGCGGAGGTGACGTGGCGGTTGGAATATGCCGAGTTGTCGGACAGCGAAGCGGGTGCGATTGAAGCGCTGTATACGGCGACTCGGGGCGGGTTGATGGCGTTCACATTTGTGGATCCGCTGGCGAATCTGCTGGCGGCGAGCGAGGACCTGACCACGGGGGCGTGGAGCAGGGACGCGCTTTTGAATGTGAGCGTCACGGGGCCGGGCGAGTTCGCAGTGTCGAACGGGAGCCTGGCGGCGCAAGGGGTGCAGCAGGGTGTGGCGCTACCGGCGGGCGCCCCCTGCTGCCTCAGCGCGGAAGTGAAGGGGGCAGGTGTCACGTTGTCGTTGGGCGGAGTGTCGCGGCATTTCGCGGCGGCGGCGGGCTGGCAGCGGATTTGGGTGAACGGATTTGGGCTTGGCGAAGGGACCGCCGCGCGGTTGGACGTGGACGGCGGGGGCCAGGCGATGGTGCGCGGCCTGCAGGTGGAAGCGCAGGCCGCGCCGTCGCCCTACAAGCCGACGTATGGAGCGGCGGGCGTGTATCCGCAAACAAGATTTGCGACGGACGGTTTGGAGATTTCGGCGACGGGTCCAAACCGGAATGCGGTGATTGTGATTTTGAAGAGCAAGGTGGCGGAGTGAACCATGGGTACGATTCATAGCAGGAAGAAGCAGGAGGTGTTGGACACTCCGCTGCTGGTATTTGATTGCACGCTGGCCGATGGGCGCGTGGAGCGGTGGGCGACGCACCGGGTGATGGTGGAGGGCGAGGAGTACGCTCCGCGGCTGCTGCGGCATGGAGGGTTCGATTTGCGACTGGCCGGCGATGACGCGATTGACGCGGGGTCGCGGTTCTGGCTGGAGCTGTCGAATGTGGATGGCGTGGTGTCGCAGATCGACCGGAGCGCCGGATGGAAGGGTGCGCGGTTGAAGGTGCGGTTCGGGTTCTTCGACATCGAGGCGGGCGTGCCGGTGTCGGAGCTGACGGGCGTGTTCCTGGGCAGCGCGAATCCGGTGGATGAGTTGACGGAGACGACGGCGCGGCTGAGTTTCACGAACCGGCTCAGTCTGCAGAGGGTGGCGGTGCCGACGCTGCGGATCCAGGCTCGGTGCCCGTGGCGATTTCCCTCCAGTGAAGAGGAGCGGACGGAGGCGGCGGGTGGCGAGGGCTATTCGCCGTTCTTCCACTGCGGGTATTCGGCTGGAGTCGAAGGTGGGGTGGGCAATCTGGAGAACGGGGCGGCGTTCACGGGGTGCAACCGGACGCGGGCGGATTGCGCGGCGCGGGGGATGCTCTCGAAGGACGCGGAGGGCAGGGCTACGGCGCGGTTTGGCGGGTTTGCGTTCATCCCTCCCAGCATTGCGGTGCGGCCGCATGGGGAGCAGACGAAGACCGCGGAGGCCGTGGATGGGCGGGCGAAGGCGAATGATGCGGTACCGGTGTTGTATGGGACGGGGTGGCTGGCGGCTCCGGTGATTTTTGCGCGGAGTGATGGGAATCTGACACATGCCGAGGTGCTGGTGGGGTCGGGCCCGATTGAGGGTGTTTTGAAGGTGGTGGCGAACGGGGTGGAGTTGCCGCTGGGCCAGGTGGGCCAGGACATGACGGGGACGGGCTGGTATAACGTGCTGAGCCGGGGTGAACGGAATGGCGGATTCAACCTGAGCTTTGCGGATGCGCAGGGGCAGGCGTTGGGGGATCCCCATGGGGGCATGGCGTGTTTGGAAGTTGTGTTGCCGAACTCACTATTGAAGACGGGTGCGCTGCCGAAGGTGGATGTGCTGGCGAACGGGTTGAAGCTGCAGAGATACGATGCGGAGGGCGCGGCGTTGGATGTGGTGTTCACGAAGAATCCGGCCTGGGTGCTGCTGGACCTGCTGCGACGCAGTGGTTGGGCGGAGAGTGAACTCAATCTGAAGAGCTTCGCGGCGACGGCGGCGTACTGTGATGAATTTGTGACGGCGCTGACTCCGGAGGGCGTAGAGGTGCAGGTTCCGCGGTTCGAGACGAATCTGTTGCTGACGCAGCGGCGGAGCCTGAACGACGTGGTGGGCGGGCTGCGACTGGCGTCGGCGCTGATGATCACGGTGGACGAAGGCGGGCAGGTGCGGTTGTCGCCGGAGACAACGCTGGCGCGGCAGCAGGGTGAGAAGAGTGAGGTGACCAATTCGACGGCGCCGCTGGCGGGTGGGTGGCCGGCGTACGAGTTTGGCGACGGGCTGAACGGGTTCTCGGGCATTGCTCGGGATGGGCGCGGGCAATCCACGTTTCGCATCACGCGGAGGGGGCAGAGCGAGAGTCCGAACCGGCTGAGCGTCGAGTTCCAGGATGAGTTCAATCAGTACCAGCAGGACAGCCTGTCGCTGGTGGACTTCGAGGATGCGGCGGCGTCGGGGTGCGAGGTGGCGGCTCCGTTTGGGGCGATGGGGCTGCCGCACTTCGACCAGGCGGCGCGTGTCCTGCGGCTGCAGATTCAGAAGAACATCCAGGGGAATCATTATGTGGAGTTTGAGACGAGCGTGCAGGCGATTGGACTGCGGCCGGGCGACCTGATTGCGTTGTCGCATGCGAAGGAGGGGTTGGATCGGGCGCTGTACCGGGTTTTGCGGTTGACGCCGGCGGTGAATTTCGAGCGGGTGCGGATTGCGGCGCAGCGGCACGAGGACGGTTGGTATGCGTTGGCGGGTGGGGCGGCGGAAGACGCGCAGGGACGAGGGAGCGAGCCACAGGGCGGTTTGGGGACGCCACGGCCGTTGAGCGGGACTGTGGTGCGAGCGGACGGCGGGCAGGACTTCGGCGTGACCGAAAGCGAAGACGGCGTGGGCGCGTTCGTCGAACTGACGGTGAAGTTCAGTCCGCCTCGGCGGCCTGTGTTGACGGGGCTGGCGGCTCCGGTAGTGGGGTTGGCGCCGGCATTGCACGCGGGCGGTGGGACGCTGGCCGCGGGGGCAACGTACTACTACGCGGTGAGTGCGTTGAATGCGGAGGGAGACGAGTCGGCTTTGTCATTTGTGGTGCGGGCGACACTGCCGGCGGGTCCGGCGCAGTACTCGGTGGAGTTGCAGGGGCTGCGGTTCGGGCCGGGCAGTGAGCGGATGCGAGTGTACCGGGGGTCGACGCCGGGCGTGCTGGACCGGATCGCGGAGCAGGCGGCGGTGAATGGGCCCTTTGTCGATGCGGGGTTGGCGGCGCAGGCGGCGGCGGCTCCGGATGGGAACTATGATCATGCGCGGTTCCAGTGGCGGTTCGAGATGGGTCCGGAGGTGGCGGCTACGACGTACGGACTCCGGTTGATTGGGCACGAAGGGTTGGGCTTGGAAGAAGACCTGTGGGCCGGGTGTGTTGTACGGATTACTCGAGGAAGGGGGGCAGGACAGGAGCGGACGATCAGCGGGCATACGGATGAAGTGTTGACGGTGACCGAGGATTGGCTGGTGGTTCCGGACGGCACCAGTTTCTTCACGATTGTGGAGGCGGGTTGGAAGTCGATTGGGATCACGCAGACGGACTCGATTGATTTCCTGGTTCCGAACCTGGCGGGGCAATGGGTGCAGGTGACCGGAGTGGCGGTGAATGCGCTGGGGGTGGAGAGTGCCTGGCGGGAGGCGATCGTCACGCGGTTTGAAGTAGGCGGGTCGGCCGAAGGCGGAGATGGCGCTGTGCCGGGCGTGGCGACATTCGGGTTGTCGACAGTTGGCCGCGGCGAACTGGAAGTGGGCGGCATCGGTTTTGAGAGCCTGGAGAATACGCGTACGATCCAGGCGGGCACATTGCGGCTCCACTATTGGGATGAGTTGACCAGCCCGAGTTTGCTGGCGCTGGCGGCGGAGGCGGAGGCGGCGGTTGAGGCGAGTACGGTGTCGTTCAACAGTCCGGCAGGGGCCGAGGTAGGCGGCCTGCTGCAGGTGGGTGACGAGTTGATGCGGGTGTTGACGGTGGCCGCGGACGGGCTGTCGTGCGAGGTGGAGCGGGGGTGCTACGAGTCCAGCGTGGCGAGGCGCCTGGCGGGGGAGAGTGTGTATCCGCTGGCCACGAGGGTGGTGGTGCTGCCCTTCCCCTCAGGATTCTTCGGGAGCGCGATTGCGGGCGGGTATTCCCAGAGGCTGGCTTTGCCGGCGGCGCGGATTGCGGCGGCGGAGCTACATTTCACTAATTCGCAGGGGGATGGGCCGGCGACGGGGCAGTCGTACGCCAACCTGATGGAGGGTGGATTGCGGACGATGTCGGGCGGGCAGTACACGATGCAGTATGAGGGGGTGCCGGCGGTGATGACGTCGATCGCGCCTCCGCTGGTGGTGGACGCGCGAACGGCGGTGCGTGACGTCTCGGCCCGGATGGGTGTGGCTCCGCTGGGGGAACCGGTGGTGGTGCGCTTACTGGTGAACGGGTCGGAGTACTGCGATTTGACGGTAGGGGCCGGATGGACAGGTTCAGAGCAGGTGAGCGGATTTGGGCGGGCGCCGTTAGGAGAGGGGGATGAGTTGAGGGTGGAGATCGTAGCTGTCGGGACGGCGGGGGGGAGTGATCCGGGCCGGGATTTGACGGTCACGATTCGAGTTTGAGGGTGACGTCGACTAGGGCTTGTGGATGACGATGGGGAGCGAAATCTGCTTGCTCTCCGGGTCACGGATGGGCATGGGGTAAGGCGAGATGGGCGTGATGCGCATCTCGTCGCCCTCGATTTCCACGCTGAGGAAATGGATGGTGTCGGCCCAGGCGGCGATGCCGGCGGCGCGCATGCGATCCCGGACATCGCCGGCGCGGAGTTCCCCGCCGGCTCCGGAGAGGATCATGATGGCCTTCCCCATCTCTGGATGGGGCGTGGCGAGCTGGAAGTTGTGCTCGTGACCGCAGAAGTAGGCCGCCACACGATTGTCACGGAACAGATTCATGAAGGGCAGGAGATCGTTGTAAGAGGCCGGGTGGTTGGGACCGGCAGTGAAGGGCGGGTGGTGGCCGTAAGCGATTTTCCAGGGGGCGGAGGAGGCAGCGAGGGTCTTCCTGAGCCACTGATACTGGGCGGAGCGCACATCGAAGCCGGGTACTGGCCAGTCGTGCGCGACGTTGCGGGTGGTGTCGAGGGCGAAGAAATCGGCTAGGCCGGGCACAGAGAAGGTGTAGTAGCGAGCCGGGACATTACCCGGGAAGAAGAAGTTGTCGAGGTAGACGGGCAGGTCGCGGGTCGACTCGGATTCGTTGCCGTCGTGGTTGCCGAGGCTCGGATAGAAGGGGATGTGCTCGATGAGGGGCTTGTAGGGCAGGAAGAAGCGGCTCTCCCAGTGGGCGTCGTCGTTGCCGGTGCCGCGGCGGGTGGGCACGCCAAACACCTTTTTGGCGTAGAT
This sequence comes from Paludibaculum fermentans, assembly GCF_051172195.1. Lineage (GTDB taxonomy): Bacteria > Acidobacteriota > Terriglobia > Bryobacterales > Bryobacteraceae > Paludibaculum > Paludibaculum fermentans_A. Next base: position 6,105,638 of record NZ_JBPJAQ010000001.1, on the reverse strand, counting down.
GTTGTCGCCGTTAGTGATGACAAAGCGGACGTGCTTACCGGCAGCCTCCAGGCGCTGATACTCGCGGGCCATGACGCGAGCGACTTCCAACTGGCTGAGATCGCCGGTGCCGTAGTCGCCGATGACGAAGAAATTGAGGATGGTGGCGCGCTCGGGCAAGGTGCGAACGGTGCCTCCGCCGATGCGCTTGCCATCGATGAGCACTTCGTAGGGGTAGGCCGTATCCGGTGTCAGGCCGCCCACCTCTTCCCAGTTGCGGCCGGTGACGGGGTGATCGCCGTTGAGGCGGAGCACGGCATTGCCCATCGCTTTGGACGCCCGGCCAATGGTGTTGCGGCCCCCGCCCTCAGTGGTCCCCCAGGCGATGAGGACGCTCCGGGATTGGGTAGGTCCGACATACACGAATTGGGGGGCTGCCGAGACGGCGGCTGCGAGGATAATAGACCAGACGGTAAAGTTTAGAGTTCTTCTGGCGAAAGCACCCATCTCCACCAGTGTGAACGAAAATGGGTGGCCAGCGGCTAGGGGCACAGATCAGCGAGAATGACGGAGATGAGTACGGCGGTAATTCCAGCAGTACGCCGGTCCTGGGTGGACCGGATGATGTCGTTGGCGACAGAAGTGCGGGCCGGCGAAGGCGCCGGAGCACTGCTGCTGGCGCTGAACGTCTTCATGCTGCTGGGGTCGTATTACCTGCTGAAAACGGTGCGCGAGGCCCTGATCCTCAGCGAAAGCGGAGCCGAGGTGAAGAGCTACGCCTCGGCCGGCCAGGCGCTGCTGCTGTTGTTTGTCATCCCGGCTTACGGCGCGCTGGCCTCGCGGATGAACCGCATCAAGCTGATCACGTGGACTTCCCTGTTCTTCGCCACCAACTTGGTGCTGTTCTACGTGGCGGGCCAGGCCGGGCTGCGGGAAGGTGTCGTCTTCTATCTCTGGCTGGGGATTTACAACAATTTCGTCATCGCGCAGTTCTGGGCGTTCGCCAACGACATTTACACCGAGGATCAGGGCAAGCGGCTATTCCCGGTGATCGGTATCGGGAGTTCGCTGGGCGCGTGGCTGGGCGCGGAGGCGGCGAAGTATTCCATCGGTGTTTTCGGGCCTTACCCGACGATGCTGGTGGTGGCCATTGTCCTGGTGTTGTGTGTACTGCTGACGCGGGTGAGCAACAACTGGGCGGTGAGCGGCAGTGCATCGCAGCAGCGCTCGGCCGCCAAGCCGTTGAGCTCCGACGGGGGCTTCGAGCTGATCTTTCATGACCGCTACCTGTTGCTGATTGCGACGCTGGTGCTGCTGCTGAACATTGTCAACAGCACGGGCGAGTTCCTGCTGGGCAAGCTGGTGACGGCCGAGGCGATCAAGCACGTCGGGGCTGGTGCGGCGCTGGCGGCAGCCCGGGGTAAGTACATCGGGCAGTTTTACGGTGAGTTCTTTGGCGCGGTCAACCTACTGGGCCTGTTGATGCAGGCGTTCCTGGCTTCCCGGGTGCTGAAGTACCTGGGCGTGCGGGGGGCACTTTTCATCCTGCCGGTGATCGCGTTCGGCGCGTACGGGCTGCTGCTGGTCTACCCTGTGCTGGCGGTCGTGCGGATGGTGAAGATCCTGGAGAACAGCACGGACTACTCGATCCAGAGCACGACAAAGCAGGCGCTGTTCCTGATGACCAGCCGCGAGGCGAAGTACAAGGCGAAGACGGCCATCGACACGTTTGTGGTGCGCATGGGCGACATGCTGCAGGCGGCGCTGGTGTTTACGGGTACGAAGTTCGCGCTGGGGCTGCAGAGCTTTGCCGCGGTGACGATGGTGATGACGGTGTTGTGGCTGACGATCGCGGGCCTGATCTTCAAGGAGCATCTGGCACTGGAAGCGCGGCAGCGGAAGATTCACGGACCGACTGTCTAGCGCACAGCGGCTGTTGAGCTTGGTTCCTGGAAGATTCCACCGGACTGGTGGAAGGGAGAGGCGATCTGAAGGGCTTTTGGGGCGGGTGATGGGATTCGAACCCATGACATCCAGAACCACAATCTGGCGCTACTACCAACTGAGCTACACCCGCCGCAGTACCCCTTTATCTTACCATCAAAGGCCGGCTTTCTTCCAGAGGTCGCTGACCCGTTGAACCACAGCGGGATCCATGCGGATCACGTCGGGCCAGCGGCGCGTGAAGCCCTCCTGCGGCCATTTGCGGGTGGCGTCGATACCCATTTTGGAGCCGAAGTCGGGCAGGCGGCTGGCGTGGTCGAGGGAATCCACGGGTCCGAGGGCGAATTCGATGTCGCGCTGCGGATCGATATTGTTCAGGGCCCGCCAGGCGACTTCGCTGTAGTTCTGGACGTCGACATCCTCGTCCACCACAACGATCACCTTGGAAAACATTGCTTGGCCGAGCCCCCAGATGGAGTGCATGACCTTGCGCGCGTGGCCCGGGTAGGACTTGCGGATGGAGATCAGCATGAGGTTGTGGAACACGCCCTCGGCCGGCATCGACATGTCGCGGACCTCGGGCAGCTGCAGGCGCATCAGGGGCAGGAAGACGCGCTCAATCGCCTTGCCCATGAAGAAGTCTTCCATGGGCGGCGGACCGACGATGGTGGTGGGGTAGATGGGGTCCTTGCGATGCGTCATGCATTCTACATGGAAGACCGGGTAAGGATCCTCCAGGGAGTAGAAGCCGGTGTGGTCGCCGAAGGGGCCTTCGGTGCGGGTCTCGCCAAGTTCGACATAGCCTTCGAGGACAAACTCCGCATTGGCGGGCACTTCCAGGTCGTTGGTTTCGCAGCGCACCATCTCGACGGGTTTATTGCGGAGGAAGCCGGCGATCATCATTTCGTCCAGATCGGGCGGCAGGGGGAGGATGGCCGAGTACATGGTGGCCGGGTCGGCGCCGATGGCCACGGAGACCGGCATTCGCTTTGTCTTCCCCTCACGCATCAGGCGGCGGTAGTGTTCCGCGCCCTGTTTGTGGGTCTGCCAGTGCATGCCGGTGGAGCGCTCATCGTAGACTTGCATGCGGTACATGCCGCAGTTGCGCTTGCCGGTCTCCGGATTGCGGGAGAAGACCATGGGCAGGGTGATGAACGGGCCGCCGTCCTGGGGCCAACAGTGCAGGACGGGCAGTTCCTTGAGCGAGAAGTTGTCCTTGCGAATGACCTCTTTGCAGGGGCCGCGGTCGACGATCTTGGGGAAGAAGTTCGCCATGTCGGCGAGCTTGGGCAGCATCTTGAGTTTGTTGATGAGGCCCTGCGGCATGCGCATTTCCAGCATCTCGGAGATGCGGCCGGCGATGTCGTCGAGCGATTCGCACTCCAGCGCCAGGCGCATGCGCTTGTGGCTGGCGAACGCGTTGATGAGGACCGGGGCGGCGTAGCCCTTGGGCTTCTCAAACAGCAGGGCGGGCCCGCCGGTTTTGACGGCGCGATCGGCAAACTCGGTGATCTCCAGATAGGGATCGACCTCGAATGGGATGCGTTTGAGCTCTCCCGCCTTTTCCAGTGTGCGAACGAATTCGCGCAAATCCGCGTAAGCCATGTATGAATGAAACCTTCGTTCTACTATGATGAATCTTTTCGGAGCTTTGAGGCACTCTTATGTCATCCCGTATCGCATTTGTCACCGGCGCCAGCCGCGGCATCGGCCGCGCGTGCGCTTTGAGCCTGGCTTCGGCCGGACACAAGGTGGTTCTGGCCGCCCGTGACGTTCAGAAGTTGGAAGCTGTGAAGGAGGAAATTCTGGCCGGGGGCGGAGCGGCGTCGGTCGTCTCACTCGACCTGGCGTCGGAGGAGTCGATCAAGGCGGCTTTCGCGCAGGCCGTACAGGAGGCCGGACCGATTACGATTCTCGTCAACAACGCGGGCATCACGAAAGACGGGCTGGCGATGCGCATGAAGAAAGTGGACTGGGACACGGTGCTGCAGACGAACCTGACGGGCAGTTTCCTGTGCATCCAGGCGGTGATGCAGGGGATGTTGAAGGAGCGTTGGGGGCGGATCATCAACATCGCGTCGGTGGTGGGGGAATCGGGCAACGCCGGACAGGCGAATTATGTCGCGTCGAAGGCTGGCCTGATTGGGTTGACCAAGTCGCTGGCGATGGAGTTGGGCAGCCGGAATGTGACGGTGAATGCGGTGACTCCGGGGTTCATTGCGACGGACATGACGGCGGTGTTGAGTGATGAAGTAAAGCAGAAGCTGTTGGCGGCCATCCCGTTGAAACGGCTGGGGTCGGCGGAGGATGTGGCGGCGGCGGTGAAGTTTCTGGCGAGTGAAGAGGCGGGGTATATTACGGGGTCGGTTTTGAAGGTGAATGGCGGGATGTATATGTAGGGGAGGCCGGTAGACAGAGCCGCCCTAAACGGAGCCGCGATCGTCAGAGAGCGGGTAGTTCCACGCAGACTTGCAAGTTCCCTTGTCGGACTTCGAAGTAGTCCGCGGGTTCCGCCGCTCGCTTGCACTCACGGCTCGACTTCATCGTCTTCCCGATAGACGGACATCGGGGCGCCTTGCTCTTCCGCCACGTATTGGATTGCAGCAGCTACTTCCTCGGGCTTCCACAGCCAGCGAGTGCTGCCGTGACGCGCCCAGCGCTTGCGGTCTGGTTCGTCCAGGTCCAGGGCGTTCAGACGCCTGCTGGAGTAGGCCTTGATGTCGCTCATGACACGCTCCGGCGGCGCCTGCGCACGGATGACGAGATGGACGTGGGTTGTACGGACTTGGACGGCCAGTAGAGCCCAACCTCGGTAGGCGCACACCTCGCGCGTCGTTGCCAGGATTGCCTCGCCGCGGATTGCGTCTAGCAAGTAGGGTGCTTGGTCCATGCGCGCCGTGTCGGCGGAATGACGCAGGGTGTTGGCCAGGAGGACTGGCGTGCCGGGTTTGTTGTGGTGGCGGTCGACCGAGCCGCTGGCGCTGCCGTGGAGATGGCATCCATAGCAGGCGAAGGTGATCAGGTACGTCACGTTTCGCGCTTGTAAGTTAGTTTAGGACTGGGAGCCGCTGGCGTCGATATCCGCTCGCTTACGCTCACGGCTCCGTTTGCGGGCGGCTACAGGAGCTTCGCTAGCTCGCGCATCACTTCGAAGGCGTCCGCCACATACAGGACGTCTGCTTTGCCCCTCGCCCAGCCGCAGGCCGCGTCCAGGTTGATGGCACGGCGCTCGTTGATGAAGCGCCAGCCCACTACGTGCGGTTCCTCTCCATGGCAGCAGGTCGACAGGCCCTTGCGGTGGCGCGGGGTCGAGCCGGTCTGGCCTACCTGATGGAGATGCGTCAGGAACGGCAGCACCGCCTGGCCTTCGCCCGACAGATCGACCAGCGACTTCGAGGAACCCAACGACGACTTGTTGTGCTGGACGAAGTTGAGGATCAGGCTGCCCGCCTCGTCGGTGTGGGTCTGGCCGTCCTTCTGCTTCTTGGTCCAACCGGCTCCGGCGACGAACAGGAGTTGCGCGTCGGGGCGGATGGTCTGCTGGTCGGCGTTGGGCGACTGGTAGCCGATCACTTCGGTGCGGGTCTCCACAGCGCAGGGCAGCACCTCGGCGACGGCACCGGGTTGGGTGCTGCAGGGATCCGCGGCGCCGGGCTCGATGAGGACGAACCACGGGCGGGCCGTACGGCTCTGGGTGGCTTCCATGCGCTGCCGGTAGTACCAGCGGTGGACGGAGAGATCGGGATCCACGGCGACGACATGGGTGTCGCAGGCTCCGCTGAGGCGGGCAGCCACGCCGGGCAGCGCGCGCTGGAAGCGCAGGGTGCAGGGGGCGAGGATCACTGTGGCTCCGCTGGCCAGGGCGAGGGCCTGGGCGGCCGCGGCGTCGGTGGCATAGCGGGATACCGACACGATATCGCCTTCGACGGCGCGAACGCTGAGGGCGCCTTCCGAGACAGACTGGGCGGCGGCCGCTGCATTGGCGCCGAGAACGGCCAGGTGATACGAACCGAGCGTACGGGCGACAGCCAGCGTCTCCAGGGCAGCCTTGGGCAGAGCGCCTTCGTCGGTGGTGTGGAGTAAAACGAGAATGGGTTCCATGGGCGCGCTCCTTATTGCTTGATCCAGTCGGCGAGTTCCTGGGCGATCTGGGCGGCCGGAACATCCTTCACGATCTTCGTCTGGCGGGTGACGGCCGGCAGGGCCACGGAGGCGTAGCTCACTGTCGTCGTCAGCGCCGCGGCCTTGGCCTTCTGCAAGGCAGGCATCATGGCGCGCATGTTGGCCATACCGGTCTGGGGGTGATTCGAGGGTTCGGGCAGATTGCCGGTGGCCCAGGCCAGGACGGCCGGAGGCGCGGCGCATTTCGACACCTGGTGGCGTCCGCCTTCCACGCGTTCCTTGATGATCAGGGCGCCGGACTCGTCGACCTTGAGTTCGTCGACGGCCAGAAACTGTTCGGTGATGCCGAGCTTCTCGCCTACCATCTGCATGACGACGCCTGCTCCGCGGGTGGCCGATTCCCAACCACCGAAGAGCAGCATCTGGGACTTGTCGAGGCCGGGAATGGCGGCGATGGCGTCGGCCAGGGCAGCGGCGACCGAGGCGGAGTCAGTAAACCCGCCGCCAGGTCCGTCGAGCGGCACGAGTTCAAAGGGCAGCTTCTGGGCGACGGTCATCATCACCTGCTGGAGCTTGGCCTTGGGGGCGATGCTCACCACTTTGATGACGGAGCCGGGCACGTTCTTCGCCAGGTTGGCGGCTTCATACAGCGCATGGCCGGCCCACGGATCGAACACGGCAGGCAGCATCAGTTCGTTCTTCAGGCCCGGGCCCGCCGGCGTGGTGACCGGCTCCAGGGTTTGTAGCGGATCGGGCGCGAGCCCTCCGCAAACGATGATTTGGTATGGCATAGGTAACTCGTTGGGGCGCTGGGCCTCAGTTTTCGGCGCTGTGCAGGCCTCCCGGGGCGGCACAGAACTCAATGTTGTCCAGCGGGCAATTCCACAGGCAGGCGCCGCAATGGACGCACTTCTCGTGATCGAAAGCAGGCACGCCCGAGCCAGGGTGGATCGCTTCGCCGGAACAGATCTCGATGCAGATCTTGTCGTGGCAGGCGATGCAGACGTCGGGCTCGAGGAAAATGACGTGGTCGGGGGTCTCGGACGGCGCCTGGACCTTACCGCCCATCAGCAGCGCGTCCTGGTGGGAGACCAGCAACTGGCCGTCGAACTCGATGGGCGGCCAGCCGGCGGCGTCCATCAGGGCGTCGTGTAGCGGCTTGCCGTCGCGGTTGCAGTGTTCGCGGATCTTCTCAATCTGGGAGTGGGAGACGCGGCCCACGTAGAAGTCTTCCAGGCGGGCGGGCTGCTTGTCTTCTTTGGGACGGGGGACGAACACGCGGCCGTTGGTGAGCCCGGCCAGGCCCATGCCGATGAAGCCGGTGAGGACCCCGCGCTGGAAGCCGTTGCGGGCCTTCTCGGCGATGATCGATTCGTCTTCCAGCCACGAGCGGCGGCGGCGCGCTTCGTAGCGGGATTTGAGATTCTCTTTGGAGAACGGCAGGCCGGCGCGGTAGATCTCGAGCACCGCTTCAGCCAGTTGCGTGCCGGTGAGCCAGGCTTCGTCGACTCCGGAACCGGTAAGCACGTTGGTGGAACCGGAGCCTTCGCCGATGCGGGCATAGCCGTCGCCGCAGAGGTGCGGTTCGCCGCGGCGTCCGCTTTCCAGCAGTGACTTGGCGCCCCAACTGCGCATGCGGCCGCCTTCAAGATGTTGCCAGAGGTAAGGATGCTGGACGAAGTGCTGCAGGTAGCGGTAAGCGGTGCGGGCCGGAGTCTCCAGCCACGAGGGGACGAAGATGCCGACCGAGGCGACGCGGCCCGGGTGGACATAGAAGAAGCCGAAGATTTCAGGTTCCGGATAGCCGATGGTGTGGAAGACGGTGCCTTCGGGCAGGGTGCAGGACTCGGGCAGCTCGACGACCATCTTCATGCCGACAGCCCATTCGTCGCGGGCGTGGCCTTCCGGCATGCCCATGGTTTCGTCGAGGCGGCGGCCCACCGGACCGATGGGGCCATCACCGACCACGGTGAGTTCGGCGCGTACTTCCGTGCCGTCTCCGGCGAGCACGACTCCGGTGACCTTATCGTTCTCTACGAGCGCTTCGGCGACAGGGGTGGAGGGCCAGATCTGCGCCAGGCCGGACATCATCACCTGTTGGCCGGTCCATTGATTGAACTGGCCGAGGGAGAGGATGAAGCCGTCGCGTTTGTGCAGGAAGGCGGGGCAGTAGGGCAGTTCCCAGCCGCTGTTTTTGATGCCGAAGGCCTGCAGGACTTTGTCGGCGAGCTGCATCAGGGCCGGACGCCGGCTGGCGCCTACCGGGTCGAGCAGGTAAACGAGCTTCTCGTCGCTGACCCGCGTGGCCATCGGGATCTCTTCCAGCGGCAGTTCCGGGAACGACGCCCGGATGGCGCGGCCGCGCGTGACGACACCCGAGACACCGAAGGCGATGTCGTCGGCGCGTTCATAGCAGAGCACCTGCGGCGGCAGTCCTGGCATGGCGCGGGACTCCAGCGCCTGGCCGGATTCTTCCTGCAGGCCGCGCGTCAGCGTGGTGAGGAAGCCCGCTGTCGCCGGACCATAGCCGACGCATACGATGTCTGCGTCAAGCGGTTTGACTTCGGATTCGTCGCTGGGCTGAGGATTCATGCGAGTTCCTTTCCGCGGCGGCGCGGTTTAGAGCGGGTAATCCAGGGCGGCCGGGATCATCACCTTTTGGAGGGACTCTCCGGCGCGGTCCTTGGCGAGCATGGCGCCGGCCAGGCACCCATCGAGCTTGTTGCGCAGGCGGGTGAAGTCGCTGAGCCCGGTGGCGTGCACGCAGGGGCCGGCCTTCCTGGAATGCGTGCCGTCGTCGTTCCTGACGTCGACCACGAAGCTGGAGGAGCCGGGGATGATGGATTCGATCTGCTGCAGCTCTTCTTCGCGGAAGCAGTTGCCGCAGTCTTCGGGCCGGGTCCAGGAGGGGTGCAGCATGTAGCCGTAGACGAGTTCCGTGCAGATGCGGGCGACTTCGCCGGCGGCGTGGGCGGACTGGATGTGGCAGAGGTCCGTGAGGAACTGGATGGTGCCTTCGGCGCCGTCCTGCAACTGGTCTGCGTTCTTGCGAAGATTCTCAACGTCGAGGATCTGGCAACGGGATGACACCAGCCAGCAGAGAGCGTCGGCCATGGGGAATGTGACGCCCTGGCGGGTGCCCTGGTAGAGGCGCTGGCCGGAGGCATCCTTGCCGTGTTGCAGGTAGTCGAGCGTCCACGCCCAGAGGTTCATGGCGGAGGCGAGGGTGCAGGCTCCGGTGCCGGGGGCTTGGGCCGCGACCTTGCGCATCTCCTGGGTCCACTGGCGGAACTGGGCGAGGAAGACCTCACTGGTCATCGTGACGGAGAGCTGGCGGCGCTGGACGGCCTCGGGGCCTTCGTACGTCGCTTCGAGCTGCGTGTCCATCCACTTGTAGCCGAGGAAGCCGGGGCAGTCTTCAGTAATACCGTAGCCGCCCATCAGGCTGACCGCTTCGCGCATGACGCGCGAGCCGTTACCGGTGTTCCAGAGCTTGGTGGCCGGGCACAGGACGCTGGCTTCGGCGTCGACGATCATGAACTGGACCACGGGGTCGGCCGCGAGTTCGGCGTAGCGGGCGGACTGGCGGGCCAACTCGCCCTTGCCGTTGAGTTCGATGAACTCCAGGGCGTCGGGGATCCGCTTGCGGAGGGCCTTCATGGCGGTGGTGCCGCCGCCGATGCCCTGCTCAGCGAACAATTTGTCCTTGGCCTTTTCGACAGGGTCGATTGAGTCAAAGATGCGAGCCGTGGCGAAACCGAGGGAGGAGCCCGCTTCACCGGTGGCCCACACGTCGAGCAGGCGGTGGGTGACGTCTTCCTTCTGCTGCAGGCCGAGTTCGTAACGCGGGGAGCCCGGGGCGACGGCGCCGGAGCCGCGGAAACGGTCGCGATGATAACGGATGAGCGGCTCAATCGCCGACAGCAGCTTGGCCGAAGTCATCAGGCCAACGCCGACACGGGTGCGGCGGAACACGGCTTCGATGACATTTCCATGATCGTAGGTGGGGACCACCTGGCCGTCCACCACCTTATAGCCGCCGATGATACGGTTGGCCGGAACCCTCAACTGGAAGACAGGGTCGGCTGTGGAGGAGAGCTGGTGGACCAGCTTGCGGGTGGGGGTGCCGCGGTCGAAGATGCCGGGATCGTCTTCGTGCAGGATCACCATCATGGTGCCCTTCAGGCGCGGATCGTCGGATTCCACCGCCGCCGTGACGAAGTTGGCGAAGCCCATGTTGGTGATGAAGCGGCCGCGCTTGGAGACTTCTAGGATGGGTTCCCCGCCCTCGGGCCACTCGGCAATGCGTACCTTACCGCACAGGATTCCGGTTTCGACGCCGACGTAAGGAATGGGCTCAGTGAGGGCGAAGGCAGCGCGCTTGGGCGGACGGCCGGGTTGCGGCGTCGCGATGTTCATGTAGTACGCCTGCTGCTCGGGCGTACCTTTCTCATGGATGGGGGCCAGGCCGAGGTGGGTGGCGAGGGAAGCGGTGGCGGCGCCGCCGTCGACCCAGGCCAGTTCGAAGGCGATGAGGGAGAGGGCGAGGTTCTTGGGACCTTCGATGTAGCCGCCTTCATGCGGCTCCATAAATGCAGCGGTGATGCCGGCGTTGTCGAACTCCACCAGCAGGCTGTTCTTTTCCGGAGTCCAGTCGTGAGTGAGGCGGCCGCCCTGGGCAACCAGGCGGGCAACGGGTCCGCGAGCGACACCGCGTACGCTTTGCACCAGCATTTGCAGGTCGAAGCGGTCCTGGAAGCGCCACAGGATCTGCCGGACGTCGTCTCCGGGCAGTGTTTTTAGAAACTCGGCGGAACTGAGAGTACTTGTGGCCGGCATCGATTCTCCTTCTCCCCTGTCGCTGTGCAATCCGAGGTCCAAGCTCGTGAAGTGGGCGACATCGCGCAATTTCAGTGTTTCAGACCAGACAGTCCATTTTACCTGCGGGATAACGCGCAGTCCAGTAGGGTCAGAATCTTCACCTCGGGGTAAAGTGCGCGGAGGACGGCACAACCCGTTTGGGACGGTGCTCCAGGTCGATTCGGGGGGCGAAGATTTTATGTACTGTCCCGCGAAGAATGCCTATATACTCGTCAGGATTGATTTCCTGACCGAAGGAGTTACCGCATGCCGCCTCGAAAAACAGCAAATGCCGCAGCCGCCACCACGGCGCCTGTAAGTACTCACGAAACGATTCTGAAGGCCATCCGCATTCTACTGGACGCCTCGGCAAAGACCGGCGCCGACCCGGAGGGCGCCAAAGCGTTGGTTGGAGACGCGCTCCACCTGCTGCTGCCCATTGTGGCGCCGGGATCCCTGGGGCCGGACGACACCTCCGGCAGCACGCTGCCCAACAAGCGGGGCGATGGCGGCTAAGGTCTGAGCGGACCTCGAGCGCCGGCTAATGGCGGGGGTTGGATTGCGAGGTCCGGAGGATGGACTGGAATTCCTGGTCGTTCCAGAGTTTTGCGAGATCGGGATCGTTCCTCAGGTCGCTCAACGCCGAGGCGTCGACGACCTGGGAACGAACGGTCTCGATGGCACGTTTGCGATCGCCGATCATTTCATAGGCCAAGGCAATGCGCGCCATATAGGGCCGTCGGGCCGACTCCGGAATGGCCTGGATCTCAGCGAGGGTCTGTTTTTTCTCTCCCAGTTTCGAGTAGTACTCGGCCAGGTTGGCATGGATATTGTGGTCGGCCGGGGTGATGCGCTGGGCTTTCTCCGCCAGTTCGATGGCTCTCTGAAACGCAGCGCGGGCCTTGCTTTCGCTGCCGGGCAGCCAGCGGTAGACGGTACCCAGGTTGCCCCAGGTGACGTAAATACTGTTGTCGATATCCAGTGAGGATTCCAGCGCCGACGAGGCTTCACGGAACCGCCGCTGGTAGTAGTAAGCGATCCCCAACAGGTTGTAGCCGCGCGTACTTGGACCGGAGGCGAGCGTTTTCTGGATGAGGCCGGCGGCTTCGGCATACTGTCCCAGCCGCATGTGGACGCCGGCCAGGTTGCGGATGACCACCTCATTGTCAGGCGTCAGTTGCAGTGCATTCTGATAGGCGGTTCGCGCCTCGGGGTAGCGGCCGCGCTGGTAGTAGAAGATGCCGAGCACAACATGCGCCAGCCAGTCAGTGGGGCGGCGTTTGACGGCTTCCAGGTAAGCGGCTTCGGCTTCGGAGTAGCGGCCGGCTGCCGCATAGGCCTGCCCCAGATTGCGATAGGCCTCCGCGTTGCCCGGGGAGATCCGCAGCGCCTGCTGGTGTTCGCGAATGGCGTCTTCAATCCGGCCGCTGTCGCTATAGATCTGGCCCAGCTTGACGTGAGCGACGACCAGGCCGGGATTCAGTTTCACGGCCTTCTCGCCGTACTCCAGCGCGCGGTCGGCCCAATGGCGGTCGCTGGTCATCTTGGCTTTCCACCAGTAGGCTTCGGAGAGGGCGGCATAGGCGAGGGCGAACTCCGGATCCTGCTTCACGGCATCCTGCAGGCTGGCGAGGGCGAGGTCGACGTTGCCTTTGACGTCGTAGCGCGCCAGGTAGCCGCGGCCGCGCAGGTACTGGGCATAGGCGGCGGGCGCTCCGGTTTCACCGGCCTTCACAGCCCCGGCCGCCTCGGCGGTGAGCCGCAGTTCCAGCAGGTCGATGACGCCCGCGACGGCGCCGTCGCGCAGGGCGAGCAGATTGCCGGCATCGAGAATGATGCTGCGCGAGGACACCTGGCGCAGCGTTTGGGCGTTGATGAGGTTCAGGATGCACTCGACGCGGGCGCCGGTCTGCTGCGCGCTGCCGGAGATCACCAGATTCGCGCCGTAGACCTTGCGGGCCTCTTCGGCGCTGGCGATCTTGCGCGCGCGGACATCGCTGGCGGGCACGACGGTGAGTTTGCCCTGAAACTGTTCCAACTGGGTCAGTTTCGCTGTAATGATTTCGGTAAGCCCGTCGGTGAGCGCGCGCAGGGGCTGCTCCGGGCCGATGACGGTGAGCGGGAGGACGACAATCTCCTTCCGCTCCGGTACGCGCGAGGGCAGCCAGCGCCAAACAGCGATTGCGGCGACCAGGACGACCGCCGCCGCGAGGGCGAGCCAGAGTGTGGTGCGGCGCCGGGGCCTGGTGACGACTGGCTTGTCCAGGGTAACCATCGGACTGGCGGCGGATAGCCCGGACTGGACTTGGCGGAGGCGCTGGCCGAGGTCAGCGGCAGACTGGAAGCGCTGGGCCGGATCCTTGGCCAGACACATCAGCACGAGTTCATCGACAGCCGGCGGGATTTCGGGCCGCAGGGTGGAGGGCGGCTTGGGGGCATCGTGGACAATGGCGTAGAGCGTGGTGAGTTCGGTGTCGCGCCGGAAGGGGAGTGTCCCGGTGAGCAGTTCGTAGAGGACGACGCCGAGGGACCAGAGATCGGTGCGGTGGTCGACGTGGCCGCCTTCGGCCTGTTCGGGCGACATGTAGGCGGGGGTGCCGAGGGAGCCGCCGGTGCGCGTGAGGCGGCTGGCGTCGCTGCGCAGGGCCAGGCCGAAGTCGAGGATGCAGGGCTGGCCGTAGAGGCCTTCGACAATGTTGGCGCTCTTGATATCGCGGTGGACGAGTCCCTGGTTGTGGGCGGCGGCCAATCCGCTGGCAACCTGGGCCGCGATTTCGATGGCCCGCTCGATGGGGATGGGACCTTCCTTGAGCAGTGAGCGGAGCGTGGGCCCTTCCACCAGGGCCATGACGAAGAACAGGCGGCCGTTCTCCTCATCCACCTCATACACCGGGCAGATATTGGGATGGTGGACCTGTGCGGCTGACTGGGCTTCGCGGATGAAGCGCTCGCGTTCGTCCGGGGTGACGGCATCACCGGGCAGCACCTTGATCGCGACCGTGCGCTGCAGGCGTGTATCCTCGGCGCGGTAGACCACGCCCATGCCGCCTTGCCCGAGCTTGCCGGTGATGCGGTAGTGGGAGATGGTGGTGCCGATCATAGGGGTAATTTAGGGAACGCTCATGCGGGCGGAAGCGGCCAGCACCAGCGTGGCGTCTTCTACCTGCGCGGCCGGCACCGCGAGACCGGCCGCGGCGAGCGATGCCGCGAACTCGCTCTCTTTCAGAATGTAGCCCAGCAGCTTCACCATCCGTGGGTCATGCGGCAGGCCGGACATGGGCACCTGGACCGTCTGCGGCCCTCGAGTAGCCGAGAAGGCGCCCTGGTGCAGGCCGTCCACTACGACTTCCAGGCGGTCGATGTTCTCCGCTGTGAGTTCCACGGAGAGGTGGTCGGGTTGGGCTTCGACAGACAGGATGCGGAGGGCAAAAGCGGGCTGGGCGGCCAGGCGGCGGCAGGCGAAGTGCATGAGGTCTTCATCGAAGTTCAGCAGGTCGTTGCGCGTCTGGTTGTAGAGTTCGTCGGCCAGGACGCCGGTGTCTTCCAGCGGATGGCCAGCGCGGTCGCCCACTCGAGAGGAACGGCGGATGGCCAGGCCCAGGGTGGCGTCCCTGGGCAGCGCCACGAGGGGAATGTCCTTGAGACCAGCGGTCCTAGCCACGATCTCGGAGTGCAGCCAGCGATTGGCGCCGCCTCCGCCTGTATTGGGATCGACTCCGATGATGGGGCCGATGCGATTGTCCTGGAAGCCGCCGCAGAAGATATCCGCTGCGCTGTAGGAGAGCGCGTCGATGAGCAGCAGCACCGGCCCCTGATAGACCTGGCCAACCGCGTTGGCATCCTCGACGGGCGTGAGCTGCCGGGCCGGGGTGAGAATGCCGCCGCTGGCGACGGAGGCGAGCAGATCCTGCCGCCAGGGATTCCATTCGGCCAGCGTCAGTTGCGAAGGGCCCAGCAGGGGATCGAGCTGGGCCGCAATGCCCTGGGTCATGGGCGTACTGATGAAGTGAAAGCCGGCCGTGCGGATGTCGCTCGGGGTGAGCATCTGCAGCATGCGCTCGGCCGCCTGGATACTGCCGCCCGGATTGGAGCGGACGTCCAGGATCAGCCCGTCGGGCCCGTGGGCATTCAGCAGGCTGAGGATGCGCTGGAACTCGTCCACCAGTTCGTCGGCGTCTCCGTCGAAGCTCCGGATGAGCAGGTAGGAGAATCGTTTGCCCGGCTGGCCTGGATCCACGAGAGTCTTTGGGTTCACCGTGCCTTCGCCCGAGGCTCCGCCGGTGTGTTGGAACTCGAAGACCGCCGGAATCCGGGAGAGGATCTCGTCATCGATCGAGCGCTCGGGTACAAAGGCGGCGTCTGATGAGTTCTTGCCGTAAACACCTGCCTGGGCTGCCTGCTCCACCGCCAGGCGGTATTGGCACCAGAACCGTTTGCGGTATTGTTCGAGCTCCAGTTGCGGGGCATAGACGCTGGAGCCGGACTTGCCGCTGGTGGGCAGGGCTGCGGCGCCCGAGATGACGTTCCAGGGCAGGAGGATGCCCATCTCTTTGGAGGGGTCGACGGCGGAACGGTATTCCAGGGTGACCCAGCGCTCGTCGCGCGGAACGGAGAAGGTCATGGACCGGGCGGTGAGGCGGTTGAGGGCGCGGGCGAACTGGGCGGCTTCGTTGCCGCTGGGGTCCAGTTCGGCTTCGCGGCCGATGGCGGAGTCGACCGGCATGCCATTCCAGAAGGTCACTTCGGCGCCGCGATCGAAATCCTTATGCCCGAACCCGTCCAGGACCCTGGTCACCAGGAAGCGCGCCGCGCCGCTTTCGTCAAAGTAGAACCTGAGTTGAAACGGCAGGAACGCCATGGCGTCCCGGAAGGGCGACGGCAGGCCATAGAAGGTATGGGCGTCCCGCAGCGAGGCGAGGGCGGCCACCATGTCCGAGTGGAAGCGGACCTCGGAGGTCGACGCATTCAGGCGTGAGCGGATGAGCCGCAGGCGCTGCACCGGATCGATGGCATAACGTGCACGTTTAAAAGGCAGGTGCGCGTAGAGTTGATCGACCACCATGATGGCCTGGTCAATAATGGTGTACTTTTCGTCCAGCGTCAGCCGGTGCCCAGGCGCTTCGGCGGCCGCGAAAAATGTGGGCACATCCGTGACTTGCAACTGCGGCAGCTTGGAGCCCTCGCTGCTCTTCTTCAGAACCTCGATGGCTGCGGCGGTGCGCTCTCTCGCGTCCTCGATGACCATTCGAAGGGTACCTCGTTCCTGCGGTTCTACCGAGTATAGCCCTGGACCCCGGCAAGGCAACCGACAAGTACATGATGGCATTGCACATTTTTCGTTTCACATCTAAACTGTGTAGGAAATGCCGGTATGTGGGCGATGCCCGGCATTCCTGACCTGGGACGACTGTTTACCACCACACTGCTGATTCACAACCTATGCCGCAAGATCGACTCACCATCGGACGAGACCCGGCAGCGGATATCCTGATCCCCGAAGCCAGCGTGAGCCGAATACACGCCGAGTTTGTAATGATTGGCGCAGACGAGATTCTATTTCAGGACCGGCAATCCAGTAACGGTAGCTATCTCGTAGAGAACAATGCTCCGGTGAGGATTTCGCAGCAACGTCTACGGTCGGACGACAAGCTGCGGATGGGCAATGTGGAAGTAGTGGTGAAGGATCTGATCGCCGTGGCGCGGAAGCATCTGGCGGAACGAGCCGCCGCCGCCGCGCAGGCGGCCCAGCAGCAGAAGCCTTTGGAGCATCGGAGCGTCCGGATGATCCGGTGCCAGTGCGGGTCAGTGAAGGAAGACGGATCCAGCTGCAAGTATTGCGGCCGCTAACAGGTGGTGGAGGAGGGGCGAAGTGAGCGGAAAGGTACCAAGCCGGGCAATTCTGTTCCCGGTGTCTTTGGTGGCGGCGGTGGTTTTTATCGCGGTGGGAAGCGTGGTGGTGACGGGGCGTCCGGCGGAAGTACTGTTCGATCACCCGTCCAAACATTTCCCTTACCCGTTGACGATCCAGAACATCATGCACGTGGTGTTCTTCATCGGCCTGGGTGAATTGTTTGCCCGCTGGCGCAGCGGCGTACTGGAAGAGGGGCATGTCGGACAGCGCTATCTGCCGGAAGACGAGCAGACGGTGTTGACGGCGCGCGACCTGGGGCCCATCCGCTTGCGGGTGGCGCGTGAGCATAGCCGGGAGCACGGTATCCTGCCCTCGCTGATCGACCTGAGCATCCTGCAATTCCTGGCCAGCAAATCGGTAGACCAGACGGCGACGGTGATGAATTCCAGCCTGGAGTTGATCGCGCACCGCGTGGACATGCGGTATGGCATTGTGCGCTTCATCGCCTGGCTGGTACCGACACTGGGGTTTATCGGCACGGTGTATGCGTTGGGCGCGTCGCTCTCGGAAGCCGGCAGTTCCACGGGCGACCTGAACATTAAGGAAGTGGCCAAGACGCTGGGGGTCGGGTTCGACTGTACGATGGTGGCCCTGGCCCAGAGCGCGATTCTCGTCTTCCTGATGCAACTGATCCAGGAGAAGGAAGAGACCGCCGTGAATCTCGCCGGAGACTACACGCTGCGGAACCTCATCAACCGTCTCTACCAGGGCTAAGCCATGAGAGCCCGCAACCGCGAAGTCAACATCTTCAACATGTCCTTATTGGACATTCTGTGCGGAGCCCTCGGCGCGTTCTGTTTCCTGATGCTGGTGCTGCTGCCTTACTGGAAGCCGTCGGGCCAGCGGGCCGAGGACTTTCAGAAGCAGTACGATACGGCGGCGAAGGAGCTCGATGCGATCCGAGAGAAGCTCAAGAGCATGCCGGGCGGCGCCGATATCGCAGCCAAGTTGAACCGCATGCAGAGCCTGATGCAGAAGCAGCAGGGCATGATCAACGAACTGGAGCGGCGGGCCGCTGCGCTGAAGAAGCGGGCGGAGGCCGCCGATGACCAGGTGAGCGACCTCAAAATGCGCGAACCGCTGCTGGTGAGCGTGCGCTGGGCCTCGGCGAACCAGAATGTGGACGTGTATGTCCGCGCGCGCGGCAAGACAGGGACAGGCAAAGAGATGCCGCTGGTGGATCCGTTGAAAACGCAGGCGACGTTCTTTGCAGGCGATGAATTCCTCGACTGCCAGAGCGGCCCGTGCAATGACACATGGCAATCGCGCGACGTGCCGGTGAACATGCAGTATGAGATCCACTACAAGTTCGTTGCCGACGGGGGCAATCCGGTGCCGGCCGACATCCTGGATGCCTATCTGATGAATCGCGGCGTATTCCTGAAGCTGCCGCGCGTCAAGATGCCGAAGCCGCAGACCTCGACATTGGTCGGGGTTTTTACGGCGACGGGTCCGGACAGCATCAGCTTCACGCCGGAACCCGAATACAAGGCGCAGTTCGACGAGATGAATAAGAAGACTCCCAAGCCGGAAGAGGAGAAGAAGGGCAAATGACGCAGTGCAATGCGGGCCATTTTTACGACGAGACTAAGTTCAGCGCTTGTCCTTATTGCCCGGCGATAGGAGCGGCGCCCGTGGGGAAGACGGTACCGGCGCCTCCGGGCGGCGGAGCGATGCCGTTCACGGTGCCGCCGGCGGGGGCAACGGCTCCTCCGGTGGGCGCGACCGGACCGGATTCGAATAAGACCGTGCCCATGCGACCCATGGACGCGCCGCTGCCGAGTGTACCCAGTGCGCCGTTGGGCCCGGCGGGCGGCCAGAAGACGGTGGTCGCTTACCCGTCGTTCAACGCTCCGGCGGAGGCGCCGGCGCCGGTGAGTCCCGTGGTGGGCTGGCTGGTGTGTACGGAAGGACCGTCGCGCGGCCGCGACTACCGGCTGCATGTGGCCAAGAACTTCGTGGGCCGTGAGAAGACGATGGACGTCTGCGTCGAGGGCGATCCGGAAGTTTCCCGGGAGCGCCACGCCGAAGTCATCTTCGAGCCCCAGACAAAGACGTTCTGGCTGAAGCCGGGCGACTCCAGTGGGCTGGTGTACCTGAACGGCACGATTCAGTTCTCGCCCGTGCAAATGAATGCCAGGGACGTAATCACATTGGGGAAATCCAAGTTGATGCTGGTGACGCTGGTAGGTGCGGATTTCGACTGGAACTGAGCTCCTGGACATGCCCTACCTTTTCGGCAATGCGCAGCACGTCGGGCGCCGCGAATATCAACAGGATGCCTTTGGCTTCTCCAACCCTTTCGACGAAGCGTTCACAGCGCATGCCGGACTGCTGGCCGTGGTGGCCGACGGCATGGGCGGGCTGGAGCATGGCGAGGCGGCCAGCCGCGCGGCGGTGCAGGGGTTTCTCGATGCCTACCGCCTGAAGACACCGGAAGAATCCATTGCGCAGGCTTTGGACCGCGGCGTCCACAATGCTCAGCAGGCCGTGCTGGCCGTGCAGAAGCAACTCGCGCTGGAGATGCAGTGCGGCACGACCCTGGTGGCGACGGTGTGGTTTCAGAACCAGTTGCAGTGGGTGGCCGTTGGAGACAGCGCGCTGTACCTGTGCCGGCAGGGCCAGTGGACGCGGCTGAACGACCTGCACACCTATGGCCGCCACCTGGATTCGCGGGCGGCGTTCGGTGAAATCACGCGGGAACAGGCGCAGGCCGACCCGCAGCGTGAGGCGTTGACGAGCTACCTGGGCATTTCCGAGCTGACGGAGATCGACCGCTCCATCCGGCCCATCACCGTAGTGGAGGGCGATTGGGTGCTGCTGTCGAGCGATGGCCTCTACAAGAGCCTGTCGCTGCTGGAGGTGCCCGAGGCGCTGCAGGGCTCCATCCAGGAACGCTGCGACACCCTGCTGAACGCGGTGCTGTCGCGCAATCTGCATGAGCAGGACAACGTGACGGTGGTGGCCCTGGCGTACGATCCGGGCCGGGTGCCGGTTACGGTGGCGCCCAAGGTGGAGGCCGCCGCCGCACCCGCTCCGTCCGGTATTGCGGAAACGCAACTCGCCTCGCCGCGCACCGTGGCGCCTTTTCCGCTGGGACAGGCTCCGACCGTTCCACCGCTGACGAAGACCCGTAAACGCGGTCATGTGCCGCTCGCCGCCCTCGCCCTGGTGCTGGTCCTGGTGGCGGGCTATTTCGCTTTCCGCTGGAACTGCTGCGCGCCTCCGCCGGTGGTGGCCGCTCCTCCCAGACCGGTGATCGTGAATCCGAATCCGCCGGATCATTCGCCGCCCGAACCGCCCAAACCGAACCAGCTCCGGCCAACCAAATGAAAACCGCCGCCCTTCTGCTCGCCAGTTCCGCACTGCTCCTCGCGGGCCCGCCCATCGAGGACATGAAGAAGCAGACCGTGCTGATCATCATGATGGCCAAGACGCCGAAGGGCATCATGACGGCCACGGGCAGCGGCGTGCTGGCCGATCCGACGCACGTCGTCACCAACCATCACGTTTGCTGTGAAGTACCGCCCCAGTTCCCGTCCAAAGTGGTGATCGCCACGGGCCCCGACCAGACGATCGACGCGACGGTGATCTGGAAGTCAGAGGAGAAGGACCTGGCGATTCTCGAGCTGGCCAAACCCATCCAGGCGCCCAAGGTAGTGTTCGCCACCAAGGCGAAGATCCGCATTGGTGAGCCGGTTTGGGCGGTGGGTTTCCCGGGCTCGGCCATGCGGCTGGGCAACCAGACGGCGATCTACGAATCCACCGTCACGCAGGGCGTGGCCAGCCGGATCTTCCAGGGGCCGACGGAAGAGGGCGGAGTGGAGTATGTCCAGACGACGGCGGCGGTGAATCCCGGCAACTCCGGCGGGCCGCTGTTTGACGACTGCGGCCAGGTGATCGCCATCAACCGCGCCAAGGCCTTGAGCTCCGTCGGAGGGAAGACGGTCACGTTCGCGGAGGGCATCAATCTCAGCATCATCGTGGATGAAGTGGTGCCCGAGCTGAACAAGAATAAGATCCAGTTCACCATCGGGAACTTGTGCCAGGCGCCGGGGGCGGTCAGCAGCATTCCCAACTGGATGCTGGGCAGCCAGGCCATTACACTGCTGGTCGCCCTGGGTGCGATTGGGCTGGCGATGAACAAAAAGGTGCGGCAGACGGTGGCGCGCAGTGTGCATCTGGGCGGAGGGGATCGCAAGCCCGCACCCAGTCCGCAGCCGCCGGCGGGCAAGCCGATGCTGGTGGGCTCGATTGGGCCGTATCAGGGACAGCGCATCCCCCTGAGTGAGAAGCCGGTGGTGATTGGGCGTGATGCCGCGGTGGTCAACCTAGTGCTGCCGGACAACACGCCGGGGGTGTCGAAGCGGCATTGCCAGCTTTCTGTCGATCGCGCTGGACGGTTCTTCGTGGAGGATCTGTTTTCGAGCCACGGCACGTTCCGCAATGGCGTGAAGATCGATTCCGGGCGGCCGCTGGAGATCCGGCCGGGTGACCGCATCACGCTGGGCGGACCGCAGGTGGGCTTTGAGGTGAACCGGGATTAACCATGCTGTTCGAGACATCCATCCTGAGCCGCCCGGGCGGGCGCGAGGTCAATGAGGACTCGGCGAACTGGCGGGCCGTCGCGCCGCAGGCGGGCATCTGGGTGCTGGCGGACGGGCTGGGCGGACATGGCGGCGGCGAAGTGGCTTCTCAGCGGGCCGTGGAGACTTTGCTGGCAGTGGATCCGGCGGCGGAACCGGCCTGGATTGCCGATCGCCTGCAGGCGGCGCACGAGCGCATCCTCACCGGTCAGAACGAGACTTTCGAGCTGAGGCACATGCATACGACAGCCGTGCTGCTGGCGGCCGTGGGCGGCCAGGCGGCATGGGGCCATTGCGGCGATTCGCGGTTGTACTTCTTTCGCGACGGGCGACTGGCCGAGCAGACCATCGATCACAGCTATGTGCAGACCAAGGTGGACGCGGGCGTCCTGCAGCCGCGCGAAATTCGATTTCACGAGGATCGCAACCGGCTGCTGGGCAGCCTGGGGATGTCTGGGACCGTGCGCGTGACGGTGCGGCCGGAGCCGCTGGCGCTGCAGCCCGGTGATGCCTTCCTGCTGGCGTCCGACGGCTTCTGGGAACTGGTATTGGAAACGGAGATGGAAGTGGAACTCGCCAAGGCGCCTACGGCCGAGGGATGGATGGCCGGCATGCATGCACGCCTGATGAGCCGCGCCGAAGGGGAATATGACAACTACACGGCTGTGGCCGTCTGGGTGCACGCCGGGGAGTTGGCGCAGTGATCCCAGGCAACCTGTGTCCCAGTTGTTTTGAGCAGCGCGACCCTTCGGTGCCTTGCCCCGTCTGTGGCTGGAGCGCCACCAGCCAGCCCGACTCGCCCTTCTACCTCTGGCCAGGCACGATTCTGAAAGAGCAGTACGTCATCGGGCGCGTGCTGGGTCATGGCGGCTTCGGGATTACGTACCTGGGCTGGGACCTCAACCTGGCCCGGCGCATCGCGATCAAGGAGTATTTCCCGGCCGGCGTGGCGGCACGCATGACCGGCAATCCGTCGGTCTTCCCGCATTCCAAGAAGTTCGAGAACGAATTCCGCTGGGGCCTGGAGCGCTACCTGGAAGAGGCCCGCACCGTGGCCCGCTTCCAGAACCATCCGTTCATCGTGTGGGTGCAGAACTTCTTCTCGCTGCACGGCACGGCGTACCTGATTCTGGAGTACCTGGAAGGCGCCACGCTGGACGAGTGCCTGAAGCAGTGGGGCCATCTCGATTTCGCCACTTCTTTGCGGGTGATGACGCCGGTGATGGACGCGCTGCGCGAGGTGCACAGCGTGGGCCTGCTGCACCGCGACATCAGTCCGGACAACATCTTCATCCTGCATAGCGGGCAGATCAAGGTGATCGATTTCGGCGCGGCGCGCTATGCGCTGGGCCAGCAGAGCCAGAACCTGTCGGTGATCCTGAAGCACGGCTACGCTCCGCCGGAGCAGTATGAGATGCGCGGCGACCAGGGCGCATGGACCGACGTCTACGCCGTGGCCGCCACCATGTACCGCACGATGACGGGCGAGATTCCGCCGCCGTCGCCGGACCGCCAGGCCAAGGACACGATACAGCCGCCCTCGGCCAAGGGCGCATCCATCCCCAAAGCGCAGGAGGCCGCGCTGATGAAGGCGCTGGCGCTGCGTCCCGCCGATCGCTACCGCGACATGCCCAGCCTGCAGGCGGCGCTACGCGACGGAGAGGCGTCGTCCACGGTCCACTGGCACGAACTGGTGGAGAAGACGATCCCGACGGGCGATACCGGCAAGATGAAGATGACGGGTCCCGGCGGGTATCAGGAGAAGCTGAAGGCCGAGGAACTGAGGCGCCAGCAGGAGAAGCAGCAGGAGCAGAAGAAGAAGCCGCTGTTGATCTGGGGGCTGGTCGCCGCCATCTCGCTGGTGCTGCTGGCGGGCGGCACGGTGGTGTACAAGCTGCTGAACCCGGAGCAGAAGATTGAGCGGTTCGACGCCGAGCCGACCGAAGTGGAGGCCGGCCAGGAGGTGAAGCTTACCTGGGCGGCGGTGGGAGTGAAGCGCGTCATCCTGGATGGCGTGGGGCCGCAGGACGTGCGCGGCAGCCTCATCGTGCGACCGGCGCAGACCACGAAATACCGGCTGATCGCGGGCTTGGTGGACAGTTGGGTGGAAGTGAAGGTGAAGCCGCCGGAAGTGAAGCCGCCGGTCGACAATCCCGATAGCGGAGGAGGAGGAGGAGGAGGAACCGGCCCGCCCGGCCCCGGACCGGACAACTCGAGCAAGCCGCAACCTCCGGTTTCGCATGTCCAAGTGACGCGCTGCGAGATCCAACCGCCTGTCGTGCGGCCCGGCCAGATGGCGAAACTGATCTGGGAGACGCGCGGGGCGGACAGTGTCTGGGTGGAGCCGGATCACCGCCAGTTGCAGCTTAGCGGCTCTATCGACTTCAAGCCGTCACGTTCGTTGTCGGTCCAGATTGTAGCCAAGGCCAGCCAGGCTTCGGCCACTTGTACAGCCTCAGTGACCGTCGAAGCAGGCCAGACGCCGCCTCAGCCCTCGGGCGAGGTGTCCATCCAGAGCTTCAATGCGTTCCCGTTCCGGCTGCAGGCCGGCCAGCGCGTGACGCTGAGTTGGCAGGCGTCCAATGCGACGGGCGTTCGGATCGAGCCCGGAGTGGGTTCGTTCCCGCAAGCCAGCGGCCAGACCCAGGTCGTCGTGCAGCAGTCCACGCGCTTCATCCTGACGGCGTTCAATGCGCAGGGTCAGCAAGCCACGCGCGTCGTGGATGTCAACGTGGTACAGGGCGACGTGCCCCCGCAGCCACAGCCGCAGCCGCAACCGCGCCAACTCAGCCTGGAGGCGCTGCATCATCATAGCGGCTGGCGTTTCGATCTCCGCAACTTCCATTGGGAAGCGGCTGGCCGCACCAATGTCTGCCGCGGCTTCATCGTCGCCGCCAACGGGACCCTCACGTTCCGAGGCTCGAACAACGACGGCTTTTCGGTGCCCTATTCAGAAGTAGCCGAGGTGTCGGTCAACCCGGACGTGAACATGGGCGGCAGCCGCGTGTTCCTGATCCGGCTGCAATCGGGCAAGAAGTACAACTTCCTGACACGTACGCCAATTGAGCAGGCGGTGGCGGCGATCCGGCAGGCGATCGGGCTGAAGAACTGAGGCCCGGGCGCTGTTATATACTGCCAGCAACGAAACTGTAGAGGATCTGGGACCATGACTCCATTCACGAGAAGAACTATGTTTGCCGGCGCCGCCGCCCTGGCCGCCACCCTGCCCACCACGCTGGAGGCCGCTGCCGGCGCAGCGCCCGGCATCACCATCGGCGTCGCCACTTACTCGCTGCGGAAGTTTTCGCGCGCGCAGGCCATCGAAATGCTGAAGAAGCTGAACGTGCAGGCCCTCAGCATCAAGGAATTCCACTTGAAATACTCCGACACGGCGGAGCAGACCGCGGCCGGAGCCAAGGAGTTCCGCGATGCCGGCTTTCAGATCCTGAGCGGCGGCAACATCGCCCTCACCAAGCCCGACGAGCTGCGCAAGATGTTCGAGTACGCCAAAGCAGCCGGCATGCCGATGATCGTCTGCGCCCCTGCCCACGAGACCCTGCCCGCGGTGGAGAAACTCGTCAAGGAGTTCAACATCAAGGCAGCCATCCACAATCACGGTCCCGAGGACAAGCACTTCCCCTCCCCACAGAGCGTGCTGGCCGCGGTAAAGAGCATGGATCCGCGCATGGGCCTGTGCATCGACATCGGCCACACCACACGCGCCAAGGCGGATCTTGTCGCCTCCATCAAAGAGGCCGGCGCGCGCCTGTTCGACATGCACGCCAAGGATCTCGTCTTCGAGAACGGCAAATGGACCCAGGTGGCCGTGGGCGACGGCAACATCCCGATTGTCGAGATGTTCAAGACGCTGCACGCGCTGAAGTATAAAGGCGGCGTGATGCTGGAGTACGAGATCAACGCCGACGATCCGTATCCGGGCATGGAGCGCTCGCTGTCGTATATGCGCGGTGTGCGCGCGGCTTTGGGCGCCTGAAGGTAATTACCGCAGGGCGGTGAGCAGCGTCGAGTAATCGTCGGTCCACAGGCGGGGCCGCTGGCTGCTGTTCACTGTCCCTGGCGGCACCCACTCCAGATTCGCGGCCGGTCCGGTCAATGCCCAGATGCTGGGCCGCACATCGTCCGCTTCAGAGCCGGCATCCAGCACCGGCTTGCACGCAAAGCCCTGGTCCGCGGCCAGCAGCCGCACCTCGGGCATCAGGTCCAGATACAGATTCGACAAGTGCAGCGCCAGGACCCCGCCCGGCTTCAGGTGCCGTCGATAAGTCCGGAAGGCTTCCCGCGTCAACAGGTGCACGGGAATGGAGTCGCCGGAAAATGCGTCGATGACCAGCAGGTCGAAGTTCTGATTCACCTCGCGCTCCAACAGCAGGCGGCCGTCTCCTACCGCGATGTCCACCCGGGCAGGCGTGTCGCTGAGATAGCGGAAATGGCGCCGGGCAAAGTCCACCACCATCGGATTGATCTCGTAGAACCGGAACAGGTCGCCAGGCCGGCCATAGGCCGCCAGCGTGCCTGCGCCGAGTCCCACGACTCCAATACGCCGCGTGCCCGCGGTATGCGCGAACCACTGGCCAGGACCGCTGTGCGGCCCGTAGTAAGCGGTGGGCCGCATCCGCCAGCCGTCGGCATTGAATTGCGAGCCGTGCGAGATGGCGCCATGGATGATGCTGCGTACCGGCGGGCGCCCGTCTTTGCCCTCGGCCTGTTCCACGCGCAGGCTGCCGTAGAAATTGCGGCCGCTGTCGATTTCCCGGGATGCCGTGAGGAACTCAGCCAGCGCGGGTGTGGTGACCAGTACCGCGCAGATGGTCGCCACGACGTCGATCAGGACGTTGCGGCGGTAAACGGTGAATAGCATCGACAGCGACGTGATGCACAGCACCACCGGCAACTCCGCATAACCGCGAAACACTTTCGGCGCCAGAAACGCGACCAGCAGCGACCCCAGGGTCCCACCGGCGGCCATCACCAGGTAGAACTGAGTCAGCCGCCCCGGCTCCGGCTTCAGCGCCGCCAGTTCGCCGTGGCAGTAGAAGCAGGCCAGGAAACAGCCGATGGTGAAAATGGGGATCCCCGCCGCCAGCATGCGGCCGGGCTGCAGGTAGACATAGGCAGCCGCCATGGCCAGCAACGCGGCTCCGGCCAGCGGCATGCCCCAGCGGCGCGTGTACCACTCGCGCTCAAAGACGGCCGTGAAGGTGAGCAAATAGAGCAGTAAGGGCACGGTCCACAGGAAAGGCACCGGGGCCACGGCCTGGCACAGGTGATTCGTCACGCTGACCAGCACCAGGGAGCCGAGTGCGGAGAAGAACAGCCACTTGGGCCACAACAACCCGGGCCGGACCGGTTCCTCCCGCTCTTCCACCGCGTTGCCCGGGCTGCGCCGCATCACGATGATGGAAGACGCCGCCAGCAGCAGCACGACCAGGCCGTAACCGGCTGACCACCACAGGTTCAGGCTCGTCAGCGACAGCCACGGCTCAAGCAGGAACGGGAAGCTCAACAGCGCCAGCGCGCACGACAGATTCGACCAGCCGAACAGTTTGTACGCTTGACCCTCAGGCTCCAGGCGCGCATACCACGCCTGCATCAGTGGGCTGGTGCTGCTGAGGACAAAGTAAGGAATGCCCACCGCGCGCACCAGCATCCACACGATGCTCCAACCCTGACCGGACCCGACAGTATCCACCTGGCCAAGGCCCACCGGCAAAGCCCACAGGCTCCCTGCCAGCACCACCAAATGGATCTGCGCCTGCCTTCTTGGAGCCAGGAACCGCGCTAACCCATGGGCGTACAGATACCCGCCCAGAAGCGCTCCCTGGTAGAAAACCATGCACACCGCCCACACTGAGGCTGTTCCGCCGAAGTACGGCAGAATCTGCTTCGCCAGCAGCGGCTGCACCAGAAACAGGCAGAACGCGCTGGCAATTACGGATGCGATGAGAAAAGACACTGATACCTGAGGACACTATCGGACATATCGGGCGTTCCCATTAGCCGGCTCGGCCGGCGGGCTAAACTCAAACGTATGCGTCCTGTGCTCTCCCGGCGGGCTTTTCTTGCCGCCGCCGCTCTCTCCGCCCGCTCCCTGGAAGCCGCCGGCAAGACACTCTGCGGAGTTCCGCTGGAGATCCTGAAACACGGGCGCAGCCGCCGCCGCTACCTGCGGATCCATGGCGACGAAACCACGGCCGCCGAGGCCTTGCGCGAGCACCTCAAAACCGCCCGCGGCACGGGCTTCCTCGTCACCAATCCGAAGCGCAACATCCTCATCGCCGGCGGCCTGCTGGATCCCAACCGCATGTTCTCGCGCCAGGGCGCTGAACGCAGCTACCGCCGCCTGAATCCCAAGTGGACCGAAGCGGAACTCACCCCCGCGCTCGCCTGGCTCGACCGCGAACGCCCCAAGCTCATCCACGCCCTGCTGCCCCCCAAGGGCGGCCTGTTGTTCGCGGTCCACAACAACGCGCGCGGCTATTCGATGGAGGAAGAGATCCCCATCTCGCAGCAGACCAGCCTGGCCCGGCGCAATGCTCCGCACGAGTTCTTTCTCACCACGGACCCGGGCGACTACGCGCTGCTGGCCAAGGGGCCGTATAACGTCCTGCTGCAAAACGAACCCAAGGGCGATGACGACGGTTCGCTCTCGCGCCTCTGCGGCCGGCTGGGCGTGCGCTATGTCAACCTCGAGGTGGCCCTCGGAAAACTGGCTGAGCAAAAAGAAATGATGGCGTGGTTGGAACGGACCTTGCCGGAGTAGTATGCTCTAGCCCATGCGCACTGGCTTGCTAGCGGAATTGGTGGCCGAATTCGTCGGCACGATGATCATCCTTTTGTTCGGCGCCGGGGTCGTCTCCATGGTCGTTTTGTTCGGCACCGGCACCCCCAATGAGGTGGTGAACGGCGGCTACACGAACATCACCCTGGCCTGGGGGCTCGGCGTCACCTTGGGTGTCTACGTCACCGGTAAGATCAGCGGAGGCCACCTGAATCCCGCAGTCACCCTGGCCCTGGCCGTCTTCCGCGGCTTCTCCTGGGCCAAGGTCATTCCGTACAGCATCGCCCAGTCGCTGGGCGCCATGGCCGGAGCCGCCATCGTCTTCTTCAACTACCGCCTGGCCTTCCTGCAATTCGACCCGAATCTGGAAAAGACCGCCGGAATCTTCACCACCTTCCCAGCCTTTCCCCAGGCGCTGTCGGCCGGCTTCTTCGACCAGGTGCTGGGCACGGCCCTGCTGCTGTTCCTGATCTTTGCCGTCACCGACGAACGCAACCAGCCGGTGTCGGGCAACCTCACCCCCGTGATCGTAGGCCTGATCGTAGTCGCCATTGGAATGTCCTTCGGCAAGCTGCACGGCTATGCCATCAATCCGGCCCGTGACATCGGCCCGCGCATCTTCACGGTGTTGGCCGGTTTCCGCAACAACGGACTCACCGACAACACCGGAGTCTGGTGGATCCCGATCGTCGCCCCCCTGGCCGGCGGACTGGTCGGAGCAGGCTGCTATGACCTGCTGATCCGGCGCTGGCTCCCCCGCGAATAAACCGTACCGCGAAGTCTAGTGGGCGAGGGCGGTATCATGGAGGTAGCTGGATCCTTCCATGTTCTTTACACTCACCGAACTCGAGCACCACCCAATCCTATTTGATGTCACCTACGCTCCAGGTGAAGTCCAACTCGGCGAAGAGTTGAAGCAGTTGGGCGGACTTGAGGTCAGCGGGAATGCAGAGCTGCTCCGCAACACCCTGGGCGAGATTCGCCTGCGGGGCCACGCCAAAGTCGTCATCGAAACCAACTGCGACCTCTGCCTTGAACCAGCTAACCTACTGATCGATAGCGACTTCGATCTCTTCTACCGCCCTGTGGAAAAGGCCGAAACGCACGGCGAAATCCACCTGGAAGAAGGCGAAGTCGAGATTTCCTTCTACGACGGCGACGGCGTGGGCCTGCGCGACGCCTTGCGCGAGTTCATCCTGCTCAGCGTCCCCATGCGCGCGGTCTGCAAGGAAGATTGCAAAGGCCTCTGCCCCAATTGCGGCCGCAATCGCAACGAAGGACCCTGCGGCTGCAATACGAAAAAGTCCGATCCCCGCCTGGCGGCGCTGAAGAATATTCTTCAATAACGGTGCGGGCTGGCCGCTTCCGGCTTCAGCTGATAATCTTCTTGCGCACGGCGTACAACACCAGTTCCGCCGTATTGTGCAGGTTCAGCTTCTGCATGATCCGCGTGCGGTGCGTTTCCACCGTGTAGACACTCAGGTCCAGCAGGTTCGCCACATCCTTGTTCGACCGGCCCTCGGCCAGCAGTTGCAGGATTTCGCGCTCGCGGTCGGTCAACAGGCTGTAACTGTCCTGCAGATTCCGCTGCTGCAGGTTCCGCATGTAGTCCTCCAGCAGCGCCTGGGCAATCGCCGGGCTGAAAAACGGCTTGCCGCTGGCCACAATCCGGATCGCCCGCACCAGGTCCTCTTCCGCATTGTCCTTTAAGAGGAATCCGCGCGCCCCGCACTCCAGCGCCCGCAACAGGTACGCCTCGTCGTTGTGCATCGACAGGATCAGCACACCAATCGCCGGATTCTGCTTCACGATCTGCGCCGTCGCGTCGATTCCGTTCAACTGCGGCATCGCGATATCCATCACGATCACCTGCGGCGACAGCTCCTTCGCCAGCCGTACCGCCTCGCGTCCGTCCGCCGCTTCCCCGGCTACGGCCAGGTCCGCTTCCTGTTCCAACAGGAAACGCAGGCCCTTCCTGACCACACCGTGATCGTCCACCAACAAAACTTGAATATTGCTCATGCGCTCTTTCTGGGGATCGTCGCCTTCACTTCAGTGCCCCGCCCCGGCTCGGATTCAATCTCCAGGTTGCCACCCATCTCCCGGATCCGCTCCTCCATGCCCAGCATGCCCAGCCCGCGCCGGCGGGTCATCGCCAGGTCCATGCCCTTCCCGTTATCCTTGACCGTCAGCCGGACCCGGTCCTTCTCTGATTTGATCCGGATGTTCACTTCGCCGGCTGAGGCGTGCCGGGTGATATTCGTCAGCGCCTCCTGCACCACACGAAACAGGCTGGTCTTCTGCGGTTCCGTCAGGCCATCCAGGGCGCCGTCAATCTGTACATTCGCCGGAACACCGCTCACGCGGGAAAACTCGCGCGCCTGCCAGCCGATGGCCGGCCCCAGCCCCAAGTCGTCCAGCATCGACGGCCGCAGCCCCATCGCCAGGTCGCGGACCGTCTTCATTGCACCTTCCGCCACGTCCTTGGCCTGCCGCACATGCGTCTGAAACTTCTCGGGATCCCCGTTGCCAATGCGGCCGAGATTGGAGATCTCCACCCGCAGTGCGGTCAGCATCTGGCCCACCTGGTCGTGCAGCTCCAGTGAGAGCGCCTTGCGCTCCTCCTCCTGCGCCCGGACCAGTTTCTGGGAGAGATTGCGCAGCGCGCGCTCGGCGTTGCGGGCACGCCGCTCCAGCCGCACAATCCACCACACGCTGAGCGCCGCTACCAGTGCACTGAGGAAGAGAATGCTGTAGGTGAGGCGCCGCAGCCAGTAGCGAAACTCCCGCTGCGACTCTTCCAGCCTGTCCTCGGCCTGCCTCAGGTTGCCCGTATTGATGGTCTGCAGGCGAGCCGCCAGTTGGGTGATCTGGTGCCTTTGTTTCAATAAGTTGCGGGTGTAACTGCCAGCCAGGGCGTTCTTGACGTCCAGCGACCACTCCAGCGGAGGGCGCAGCACGGCAATGTAGTCTTCCACCTGGTCGCGGAGCTTGGCCAGCGTCGCCGCATCCACGGAGTGACCGAGGCGCTTTTCCAACTGGAAGAGTGTGGTCAAAATGCGCTCGCGACTGTTGACCACCTGCTGTTTCAGCTCCGCCGCATTGGCGGCATTACGATCCAGCAGGTAGTCGCGGACGTCAATGTTGATACTGTACAGATCGGCCCGCATCTGGGACAGCAACTCTTCGGTCCCGGAATAGGCCTCCTGCGCCGCCATCAGTTCCGCCTGGCTCAGCGAAGTGCGCCGGATCTGCGAGAAGCCGAGAATCGCGGTCAGCACCATCATCGAGCCGAACCCGGCAATGAGCGCAAAGCCGAAGCGCGGGCTCATGCCGGAGCCGCCAGGACGCGGAAAATCGCTAGGTACCAGGGGAGGAGCATGGTCAGACCGGTTTGAAACCAGTATCCGCCAAATTCGCTCCGTCTGTGGATTAGATGGCACTCTGCGGCAGACTACGCCGTGGCGACCTGCAGCCAGGCAGGATCGCGCTCAGCTGCGGTGATCAGCTGGGCGAACGCTTCAGGTACGGCGTGCTCCATGCGTAGCCAGCTCGGCAGAGCCGGCACGCCCATCGGATTCTCGACAAATTCGCGGCCCGCGGCGGCCAGCGACTCGCTGAAGAGCTCCACTGAGAACTCCTCGGCATGCAGGTCGTACTCGAGCCCGTTGAACTGGGCATCGGCCGCATAGCGCGTCACCATCTCGCCCGCCGCCTTTGCGTAGGAATGCGGCAATGTCGCCTTCAGCAGTTCGTCCTGCATGACGGAACCGTCGCGGCACACGGCCGTGAACAGCGCCTTGGCGATATCGCGCGTCATCTTGTTCAGCCCGCGCGAGGAGTCGGCCGGTGACAGAATCTGATGTTTATGGTCGTAGCAGTCGGTGAGATCCACTTGGCAGGTGCGCATCGCCGGCACCTTCTGCCAGACTTCCGACAGCGTGGAGACTTCCAGGCCCCAATCCGGGGAAACGCGCAGGTTCTTCGCCAGTGCCTTGGTCATGGCGATTTCGCCTGAAAGGCCATAGCGGAAACTGTCCAGGAATCGCAAGAATCCGCTGTGGATCCCGGAATCCTGCAGAGCCCGCACCAGCGGGGTGAGGAATAGCCGCGTGACGCGCCCGTTTAGCTGGGCGGTGAAGCGCGGATAGAACGCTTTGGCGAATTCGAACTGGCAATCTTCGGCGACCAGCGGGTAGACCAACCGCGACAGCATGTGGCGGTGGTAAGTCTTGATGTCGCAGTCCTGAAAGGCGATGACGTCGCAGTCACCCTTGGCCAGCAGGTATCCGGTGCCCAACCAGCAGGCTTGGCCCTTACCGGGGCTCTGCACATGCAGTCCGGCGTCTTCTGAGGTGCGCAGGAAATCCTGAATCGGCTCGCTATCGAGCCACAGGACGGTGGATTCGACGGGCAGGCGCTCAAACAGGCGGCGCACCTGCTCATACTGTTCTTCATCGGCTCGCGAGAGCACCAGGACGATGCGGCGCAGCCAGTTGACGCGCTGCAGCTGGTCGAGAATGCCGTGCATCGCCGGCGTTTCGAATTCGGAGTAGAGGGCCGGCAAAACCAGGCCGATGGACTTATCACGGCCCAACCGGCTCAGCTCAGCGTCCAAATGGTGCGCTGCGTCCCGCCGCAGGCTGTGTAGCGTAGGAACCATCCCAGTTTGATAGAAGTCCGCCATGCAGTCTTGCCTCCTTCCTTCTCAGATTAGGGGTGAGGACGTCCCGGGCATATCCCAGGAACACTGTACGGGGATCACGGAATCCCGGTACGGACGGTACTGGGGCGGAGAGCGATCGAACGCCCCATTATTTTTCAATTACTTAGAGTGTTGTGAGAGCGGGGAGAAGAATAGGCGCAAGGCGCGCCAGAAAGGGTGGTGAAGGGAATTAGACCCTGAAAAACGAGTAGAAGGGCTGCCGACTGTAGATCGCACGGACCACTGAGGGGCCATATGCCCCCTAGTGATTTAGATTGACCAATTCCTGGCCAGGTTCCTTGAAAAAACGGCCTGTTTCGGTCTTCCCCTCATGTTCGCAGCGACGGTTCGGGGTCAGGAACGCAGCGCCCCGTCTCACTTCAGCCGGAATTGATAGACAATCCGGCCCGCCGTATCGATCCACGCTGCCTGCCTTCCGGAATTCCCAGTGCTTGGCAACTCCACCGCCGCCAATCCGAAAGTGAAGGACTCGGCGAAAGCGTAGGTAGCAGGAAACGCGGGCGCACCGCTCATGTCGATGAACCGGTAATAGCCCTCCTGGTCTGCCGCTTTCTCGTAAACCACCGCGCGCCCATCCGAGAAGGCCGCGGCCGATTCGAAGCGAGGTGGAATCACAAATGCGCCAGATCGGTCGATGAAGCCCCATTTTCCGTTGACGCTGACCGCGGCCCTACCCTGGGAAAACTCACCGGAATACTCGAACTGGGGCTCGATCGCGATGTGGCCGGATTTATCGGCGTACCCCCACAACTCGCCCAGCCGGACCGCCGCCAGGCCTTCGGAGAAGTCCCGGGCGCCGTCAAAGCGCAGCTCCGACACCGGCCGGCCGGTCTTGTCGATGATGCGGAACCTGCAGTCGTAGTCCGCGTCGCGACGCGCAGGACGGAATTTTGGGGGACTGCAGGATCCCCCGTTGGTGATCAGGCAAGGACCATCCATGATGGCGATGGCCAGCCCCTCATGAAAACTAGAACCATCGCTCAAGGTTGGAGGAATCGCGAAGTTGCCGAACTGATCAATGTACCCCGTAGACCCAAACTGGCCTTCCACGCCTACCCTGGCCAAGCCCTCGGAAAACCCCGAGACAGTAAAGTATTTCGGCTCGATGACGAATCGGCCCGTGCGATCGATGAAACCCCACAGCACTCGACGGGAAGGACCACTCTCGAGCGCGGCGGCAGCCAACCCCTCGGAAAATTCAAACGCAAGCCAGGCATCCAAGCGAAAGGCAGTGGCGCCCGACTTGTCGATATAGCGGTAACCTACCTCATCCTTTACACGCAGAAGTCCCTCATGGAACTCGCCGCCAAATCCACCAACATCATGCAGGTTGGGCTGGATGACCACTCGTCCCTTGGCATCCATGTACCCCGCCTTCCCATCTTTCTCAAATTGAAAGAGCGGGTCAGCCGATTTGGTGCGGATCGCCCAAAGACGGTACCTCCACGAGCAGCCCGGTACCGCGGGAATAGAAATCAACAGGGCGACAACAGCGCCCAGGCCGATCCAGATCCGCCGATTTTGTGGTGAGGTCATCTCCAGTTCCTTCCCCTCTCGATCGACGGCTGTCGAGCCATCGGTGGATACAGCTGACGGGTGGCAATTCGCCGCTATACTCGTCTGCCGCTGTTGGACTCCGCTTCCGGATGGAAAGTGCCGGATTTGACAGGGGCGACATTACTTCGCCGCCGTGGGCTCACGCCGGAAACGCGTCTCTGAGTAAGGTTGGAACTCCTTGCCCGGCTCGGCGATCGAGAACGACTCTACGAATTCATCCTTGGAGACAATCCGGTAGACTTCCCGGGCCCGGAAGCCCGGCGGCAGGTTCTCGATCTGGACTGTCTTGAACTCACGGCGATCCGGAGTGTTGTCCGTCAGCCGGTATTCGTTCACGAAACCTTCTATATGGAACTGCCGCAGGACCAGGGTCTTCAGATTACGGTCGTAGCTGAACATGCCCCAGTCCTCGTGGATCTCCGGTTCGGTCTTGCCTTTCACGATCTCCCACGTGGATCTGTTCTTGACAGAAAGGTAGCGGCCCTTCATCTCGAAGCGGTACTCGCGCTCACTCACGCCGCGGCCTGGTTCTCCGGTGGCCGTGCCCTTCCATCGCCCTTCCAAAAAGCGGACGGCGGCGAAGCGGTCCTCCGCGGGCGGAACTTGTACAAGTGAAGTAGTCAGCAGGGCAGCGAGAACGCAGGCATTCCACATGGAGTCATCCTATCCTTAAAATGAGGAGGGCCAGCTGCGGTTTTTCTCACCACCGGCCGCTCCATTTCGAGACAATCACAAACTGATCCCTACAGGCTCAATGGGATGACACGGCAACCCGCGATCACTTATACTGTAAGGGTCTTATCTTTCATCCGATTCTGGCTTTTCGTCCAGACGGATAGCCTCCAAAGGAAGGAAGCCATGCCGAATCCGAAGCGACGCCACTCCAAGCGCCGTACGTCCGCGCGCCGCACGCACGACTCCCTGAAGGCCGCGGGCCTAAGCGGGTGCCCGAAGTGCCATGAGATGAAATTGCCCCACCGTGCCTGCCCCCATTGCGGTTGGTACAAGACCCGGGAAGTGATTGAAGTGGTGCAGGAGTAGCCTCGGCGCTCCTACACTGTCCACAATTGTTGTCGATTGAATGATCACCATCGCTGTCGACGCCATGGGGGGCGACCACGCCCCCGTCCCCGAAGTGAGCGGAGCCGTTCAGGCGGCCAGCACCCAGGACGTTAACATCCTTCTGGTTGGCAAAGAGCAGGTTCTCCAGGCCGAACTCAAAAAGTTCGATGGCTGGAAGAAGCTCCCCATCCGGATCGTGAACGCCACTGAGGTCGTCACTATGGAGGACAATCCGGCCAAGGCGCTTCGTACCAAACGAGACTCCAGTATGCGTGTCGCCGCTCGTCTCGTAAGGGACGGTGAGGCGCAGGGCTGGATCTCCGCAGGCAATACGGGCGCGGTGATGGCGATCTCCAAGACCGTCCTCGGCATGATCCCCGGCGTCGATCGGCCGGCCTTGGCGCAGGCTTTCCCCACCATCAAAGGCAAACCCGCCGTCATGGTCGACGTGGGCGCCAATGTAGACTCTTCCGCACAGATGCTCGCCCAATTCGCAGTCATGGGCGAGATTTACTCCCGGCTTGTTTTTCATACCGAATCGCCGACGGTCGGGATTTTATCTATTGGGGAAGAGGATCATAAAGGCAACGAGCTCACAAAGAGCGCTGCATCCCTGATGAAGGCCCTGCCGTTGAATTTCATCGGCAACGTGGAAGGCCGCGACCTGTACACCGGGCTCACCGATGTCATCGTCTGCGACGGCTTCATCGGCAATGTGGCGCTGAAGGTCAGTGAAGGTCTGGTTGATGTCATCAAGCACATGTTGAAGGAATCGTTGGAGTCAACGATCGCCAGCAAGATTGGCTACGTGCTCAGCCGCCAGGCATTTAAAGACTTCCGCAAGCGCATGGACTACTCCGAATACGGAGGGGCTCCGCTGCTCGGCGTCAAAGGGGTCGTCATCATCTGCCATGGAAGGTCGAATGACAATGCGATTCGCAATGCAATCCGGGTGGCTACAGAGTCGGCGACGGAACACGTCAACGACAGGATCGAATCCGGGATCCAGCGCTGGCAGGCCAATTCCGCCGACAGCGCCGAAGTTTAGCCGCCTTCTCACTCTCGCTCTCCTCACCTCGCTTTGTGCCTTCGGCCAGCGGCCTACGCCGGCCACCTGGACCCTCACCCCGTCCGCTCCCCGCGTCGCTCCTGGAAGCACTTTCACCGCGGAACTGAAGCTAAAACTTCAAGAGCCGTGGCACATGTATTCGCTCACGACGCCCAAGCCTGGTCCGACCGGTGGCCCAACCACGACAACCGTAAAACTCGCGGAGTCGCCGGCCATTGCCAAGTTTGAAATCTGGACTCCGAAGCCGGTCCGCCACTTCGACCCAAACTTTAACCTGGATACCGAAACTTACTCAGGCGAACAGACTTTTGTGTTTCAAGTTGAGCTCGCAAAGGATGCGCCGGCTGGTCCACTCGAGCTCACCTCGCAGATGCGCTATCAGCTCTGCACCGAGAAAGAGTGCCTGCCGCCCAAGAAGGTGACGGCAACCGCAACTGTTGAAGTGGCCGCCAATGCAGCCGCCACAAAGAGCGATATTCCAGCCGGGTTGGTAAAGTTTGAACCCGCCGCTCCAGCACCCCCCGCCGCAGCTGCTCAAGCAGGCCAACAATCCGCCGGAGGCCAGAAACAGGATTTGGGTTCGTTTCTGCTCCTGGCGTTCGGCTTCGGCTTGGCGGCGATCTTCACACCTTGCGTCTTTCCGATGATCCCCATCACCATGTCGTTCTTCCTGAACCAGCAGGGGAACGGCGGCCGCAGGCAGGCTCTCACGCAGGCCACCGTGTTCTGCCTTGGGATTGTCGTGCTGTTCACCGGCATCGGCTTCGGACTCAGCGCGGCGCTGGGCCCCTTCGCTGTGGTCCAATTGGGCTCGAACCCCTGGGTGAACGGCCTGATCTGTGTTGTTTTCTTTGTGTTTGGTCTCAGTCTCTTAGGTGCTTTCGAGATCACCCTGCCGACAGGCCTCCTGACCAAATTGAACATCGCCTCCAATCAGGGCGGCATCGTGGGCACCCTGCTGATGGGCTTGACGTTCAGCCTGGCTTCGTTTGCCTGCATTGGACCCTTTATGGGGACGCTGCTGGCGGCATCGGTCGGTGGCGACAAGATGCAACCCATCCTCGGCATGCTCGCCTTCTCCAGCGCCCTAGCCTCCCCCTTCTTCCTCCTGGCTCTCTTCCCTTCCTTTCTGAAGAAGATGCCGCGTAGCGGAGGGTGGATGGCTCGCGTGAAAATCGTTCTGGGCTTTCTGGTTATGGCCGCTTTGTTAAAGTACTTGTCGAATGTCGACCAGGTGCTGCAACTTGGCCTGCTGACCCGCGAACGGTTCCTGGCGTTGTGGGTCGTCCTGTTTGCCCTGCCCGGCTTATACCTCCTCGGCTTCCTGAGAATGGAAGGCATTCGCGCGGATGAGGATGTGAAACCGGCGCGGCTGCTGGTGGGTGTTGCCCTGCTCGGCTTCGCTCTGAGCCTGATCCCTGGAATGAACGGCGGCCGGCTGGGTGAACTGGAAGCCTATATACCGGCTGCACCGGAAGGATCCACCTCAAGTGCCACTGGAGGTAATTCCGCCAAGTGGCTGAAAAATGACTTTGATGGTGCAATCGCCAAGGCCAAAGCAGAGAACAAGAAGGTCCTGGTCGCCTTCACTGGCTACGCTTGCACAAACTGTCATTGGATGAAGGCAAACATGTTCCCTCGGCCGGAGATCGCTGAGGCGCTCGGAAATTTCGTATTGGTTGAACTGTACACCGACGGCACGGACGCCGTCAGCGAACAGAACCAGCAGCGGCAGGACAATCTTTTCAAGACTGTCGCCATTCCTTATTACGCAATTTTCGACGCCGAGCAGCAGCCGAAGGGCTCCTATGCGGGCCTCACCAAGGATCCGCAGGAGTTCCTGAAGTTCTTGAACTCTGGCCTCAGCGGTTCCTGATTACAGGCCGCTTAGCGTTCGTCTCGTCCCCAGCGAGCCACCACCAGTTCGGCTACTGTGGCCTCGGTTTCGCGGTCGACTTCGGCCCGCCAGGCATGCAGCCGGCTCTGACGCAGCGTGCTGAGTGACTCCACCTCAATCTGAGCGGCAATCACCGCATCCCGCCGCTCCCGGATCTTCTGCTCCACCAGCGTGGCATCCGCCTGAAGTTTCAGCAGTTCTTTCTCTGTCCAGTGCCGGAACGCCTCCAGGGCGATCAGCTCCTGGACCGGTACAATCTTCAGGCTGCGCACGGCCGTGGTTGCCTTCCGCTCCTCTTCCGCCAGCGCCGAGCGGCGCTCCTCCAGTTCCCGCGCTTCAGCCAGCGCATTCTCCAGGGCGATGAGCTGCTGGTCCAGCGACGACTGTCGAAACATTCGTAATTTTTCAAGCGGAAACAGGAATTTCTTCATGTTATGGTTTGCCTCCGGCAACGAGCCGTTTCATGCGACTCAGGGTCTCCGCAATGGGAGTGTGCTCCTCCGGCTTCTGCCGTAGAAACTCCTGGATCTCTTTCTGGCGGGCAATGGCGGAATCCAGTTGGGCGTTGCTGCCGCCAATGTAAGCACCAATGCGGATCAGATCCTCTGACGACTGTAGTAGCGCAAGCGTCTCCCGTAGCCGGTTGGCGGCTTCCTTCTGCTCGGCCTGGGCGACTCGCGAGGCGAGGCGGGAAATGGACTGCAGCACGTCTATCGCAGGGTAGTGCCCCTTCTGACCGAGAGCGCGGGATAGCACTATATGTCCATCGAGAATGCCGCGTACGGCGTCGGCGATGGGCTCATTCATGTCGTCCCCCTCCACCAACACCGTGAAAAACGCGGTGATCGAGCCGCGTTTGAACCGGCCGGCGCGCTCAAAGACGCGGGGCAGCATCTGAAAGACGCTGGGGGTGTAGCCCTTCTGGCTGGGCGGCTCGCCGGCGGCCAGACCGATCTCGCGCTGCGCCATGGCCAGTCGGGTGACGGAATCGGCGATCAACAGGACGTCTTTGCCTTTGTCCCGGAAGTACTCGGCCACGGCCAAAGCCAGAAAGCAGGCGCGCACCCGGAGGGGGGAGGGCCGGTCTGACGTCGCCACGACCAGGACGGTCTTTTTCATGCCCTCCGGCCCGATCTCATGCTCAATGAAGTCGCGCACCTCGCGGTTGCGTTCCCCCACCAGGGCGAGGACCGCCACGTCGGCATTGTGGTGCCTGATTAAACTTCCCAATAAAGTACTTTTGCCGACGCCGCTGCCGCCGAAGATGCCAATCCGCTGGCCTCGGCCGCAGGTGAGGAATCCGTCGAGCGCCCGGATGCCTGTGACCAGTGGATCGGTGATCGACTCGCGTTCGAGCGGTCCGGGTGGTGCGGCGTAAATGTCGTACCAGGCGGCGGCTTCCACCGGCGGTCCCCCGTCCATAGGCCGGCCAAAACCGTCCAGAACACGGCCAATCAGACCGTCGGATACGGCCACCCGGGACTCCCCTGCCCGAGCCACGATCGTATCCCCCAACTGGAGCCCGGCCACCTCCTCCAGCGGCATCGAGAGAACCTGGCCGTCCCTGAAACCGATCACTTGTGTACGGATTTGCGTTCCGGCGCGGGTCAGGATCTCGCAGAACTCGCCGACTCCGACAGCGGGCCCGCGCGATTCCACCAGCAGGCCGACGGTGCGTGTCACGGTGCCGATGGAGCGCACGGGCTTACTGCCGGCGATGGCCCGCTCCAGCCGTGCCATGTCCAACCAGGGGGCGCTCATGCCGCGCCCTCCCGCAAAGCCAAAACGTCGGACAGGCCGCGGGCAATCTCGTCCATCTGTGTCTCGATGGAGGCATCGAGGCTGCCCCGCCCCGTCTCGACGATCACGCCGCCGATCTCGAGTCCCGGGTCGCCCTGGATGCGGATGACTTCCGGCGCCCCGATCCGGCTCAAATGGCCCTGAAGGCGGGCGACAAACTGGGGATGGACTCGGACCTCTGTCACTTCGCGCAGCGAGACGTTTTCAAAGGCGGCCTTCACCAGGCCGAGCAGGGCCTCTTCATCGATGACGATCTGGCGGCGCAGGACGCGCCGCGCCATGGCCAGCGCCAGCGTCACAACATCGCGCTCCGCCTGGCGGCGTAAACGCCCCTTCATGCCGGCCGTCTCTTCAATCGCACGGGCCATCCTCTCCACGACTGCTTCCGTTTCGGCGGTGGCCTTCTGACGCCCGGCGGTTTCGCCCTGCCGGAAAGAATCCTGCCGTTCCGACTGCAACTTCGCCTGGACCTGCTGGTCGACCATGCTCTGGATCTCCACCTTTTGCCGTTCCGGCGACTGGGGTGCGCCGGTTTGGGCGGGGGGATCCTGGGGGCGGCCGGGTTGGACCTCCGGTTTGACCACAGGGTCTCCCAGGCGCGGCCACTCCACTACCGGGAGAATCAAATCCGGGTTCGGAGGCCGGATTCTCGAGGCCATCGCCTTAAACGACATATTGTTCGCCGACCGTGCCCTTCAGACTGATTACCCCTTCGGTCTCCAACTGGCGGACGACAGAGATGATCTGCTGCTGGGACGCTTCGACCTCCTTGATCTTGACGGGCCCCAGCGAGTCCATGTCCTCGCGCATCATCTCGGCGCCGCGCTGGGACATGCTCTGCAGGAAGTGGTTCTTCAACTGTTCGCTGGTGCCCTTCAGCGCGATGGTGAGAACCTTGCGGTCGATGCGGCCCAGCAGTTCCTTGATACCGTTCTGGTCGATCAGCAGGAGGTCTTCGAACACGAACATCAGGTGGCGGATGGTCTCAGCCAGGTTCGCGTCATTGTGTTCGATGTTGTCAAGGATCTCCTTGCTGGACGAGGAGTCGAGACGGTTGAACATCTCAGCCACGGCGCGGACGCCGCCATAGGACTCACGGCTCAGCTCGCCTAATGCTTTGAGTTTCTGCCCGATAATAATGGCAATCTTAGAGATAATCTCCGGAGATATCTGATCCAGGCTGGCCATGCGCAGCGACACATCGGCCCGCAGGTCGACCGGCAGGGAGAACAACAGCCCGGCCGCCTGTGAGGGATTCAGGTGGCTGAGGATGAGGGCGATGGTCTGCGGATGCTCGCTGTGGATGAACTTGGCGAGCTGTTGGGGGTCGGCCTTCTGGAGTGCGTCGAAACTGGCGGCTTCATGGCCCAGCATCTTGACCAGCCGGTCCAGGATCTTCTTGGCAGTTTCGGCACCGAAGGCGTTGATGAGGATCTTGCGGGCGTAGTCGATGCCGCCTTTCAGGACATAATCGTGCGCCATCGACATCTGGTAGAACTCTTCCAGAATCGACTCGGCATCCTCTGCGGTGATGGAAGGAATGCGGGCGAGTTCCTTGCCGATGTCGGCGACTTCGTCCTCTTCCATGTGTTTCAGCACTTCGCCGCCGAGCTGGTC
This sequence comes from Paludibaculum fermentans, assembly GCF_051172195.1. Classification (GTDB taxonomy): domain Bacteria; phylum Acidobacteriota; class Terriglobia; order Bryobacterales; family Bryobacteraceae; genus Paludibaculum; species Paludibaculum fermentans_A. The sequence continues at coordinate 6,063,709 of NZ_JBPJAQ010000001.1, read as the reverse complement.
GCCCATTGTGAGCATGAGGACCGCGGCCTTCTGGGCACCCGTGTATTTTGGGGCGGCGTCCTTGTCGGGCGTCATGTTGGTGATCATTGGCGCTGCTCCGACAGCCAGGTGCGCAGGAGTTGGGCCGCGGCAGCGGGATCTTTCTTGGCCTCCTCCATGATCACCTTCTTCAAAACTTCAGCCTTCTTTGTCTGGGGCGGCATTTGGAGGGAGAGCAGGGCCTCCCGATCCAAGCGATCCTGTTCCGACTGATTGCCAGCCATGACGGCCAGGGCCTTCTCCTCGAAGTTCTTTTCGGCCGCCGGAGCGGGTCCTTGAAGCTGAGGTGAGCCTGGCTCGACCACCGGCTCCAGCGGACGGCGGCGCCGGATCAAGCCGCGCGACACGATGAAGAGCACTACACCGATCACAACCAGCAGGACCGCGGCGGCGCCCATCCAGACCGGCAGGGGCGCTTTGTCGAGCAGCGGCTTCATCCAGGCTGGCATGCTGAAACCGGGAGCGCCGGCGGGTGGCTGGCGAGACGGCGGGGCATCGGGCGGCGGAACGGCCAGAGTTGCCTCGAAGGGCAGGGTTTCCACCAGCAATGCGTCGCCCCGTTCAGCCTGGAACCCGACCGTGCCGGCGACAACATCCTTGACTACCTTCAATGTGTCCGGGGAGAGCGGCTCCAGGACGCGCCGAGCCTTGGGCCCGGTGCCCTCCCAGCGCAATGACTGGTCGAGCAGGATGGAGACGGAGAGCCGCTTCACCGTGCCCAGCGGCAACTTCAGGTGCTTGATGGTGCGGCTGGTCTGATAGGCGACATTTTCGGTTTTGCGGGAGACACCGCCGCCCGAACTGCCGGCGCGGGGCACCGGCCTGGGGAGATTGGAGGCGGCGCCCGGCACTCCGGCTGTCGCGCCGATGCCGCTGGCGTCCTCAGTCTTCTGCGATGTGAGCATGACGGAACGGTTGGGGTCGAAGACCTCTTCGCTCTGCTCACCGCTGGTGAAGTCGCACTCCAGACTGATGCCGGCGCGGTACTTTTCGGAGCCGAGCAAAGGATCGAGCGTGGAGCGGATCTTGGCGAGGTAGTCGCGCTCCAGCCCCTGGCGAAACTCGAGCATGGCGCTGGAGTTGCCTGTCTCCGAGTCGGCCTCCCGATGAGGTTTGCTGAGCAGGTTGCCGCTCATGTCGAGGATAGACACGGATTCGGGCGACAAGCCTTCCACGGCACTCGACGTAAGGTGCTGAATCGCCACGACATTGGCGGCCGACAGCTTCGCGCCGGGGCGCAGCCGCAACATGACGCTGGCTTTGGCGGGCTGGCGGTTCTCCAGAAAGACCGACTCCTTGGCGAAGGTGACGTGGACACGGGCGCGGTCGACCTCGGCGAGGGCAATGACGCTGCGCTCGAGTTCGCCTTCCAGGGCGCGGCGAAAGTTCACGTGTTCGGCGAAGTCTGTCGTGCCGAGGTTGGTTTTATCGAAGAGTTCAAAGCCGAGGCGGCCGGTGCGCGGCAATCCGGCGGCGGCCATCTCGATCCGCAATTCGGCGACGCGGGCCGAGGGGACGAGGATGGTACCGTTGTCCGCGACTTTGTAAGGGACATTCCCGGTTTTGAGCCGTTCCACCAGGGCGCCGGAGTCTTCGGCGCTGACCTCAGTGAACAGCGGGCGCAGGTCGCGATCCTTATTCCATTGGATGCCGAACACGATGCCGGCCACGACGGCGGCGGTTGCCAAGACGATGACAATCCGCTGGCGGAGCGTCAGGCCGGCGAGGATTTGCTTGAACTGTCCCATCTCTTCTGGTGCGCGCAGCCGCTCAGACCTGCATGCGCATCACTTCCTGGTAAGCCGAGACCATCTTGTTGCGCACCTGGAGAAACAGGTCGAAGGCGATGCCGGCCCTCTGCTGGTCGAGGGCGACCTTGTGCAGGTCCTGCCCTTCGCCGTTCAGGAAACTCTCCACGCTGGCGTGCGCCTCGTTCTGGATGGTGTTGACCGTTTCCACGGCGCCGTTCATCACCGACCGGAACGATTCGCCGCCGCCGGGCGCCTGCACCCGGATCTGGCCGATACTGGGCGGCAGTTGGATAGGGGAAATGGGCGGGATCGTCATAGGCGCATTACTTCATCAGCTCGATGGACTTGGAGACCATGTCTTTGACAGCGGAAATCGCGGCTACATTTGCCTGATAGCCGCGAGTGGCGCCCATGAGGTCGACCATCTCCTCGGCTGGACTCATGTGCGGGAAGGCCACATAGCCGCGGGCATCGGCATGCGGATGACCGGGCTGGTAGCGCATATCCGGCGGTCGGCTGTCCTCGATAACCTGGGAGACGCCGACGCCCATCGAGCCGGCCGACATCTCTGCCTGGAAGACCGCGGAGAACGGCGAACCCTGGGCCTCGGATTCGAACACCACGTCCTTGCGGCGATAGGGACCGCCCTCCGGAGTGCGGGTGGTTTCGGAGTTGGCCAGATTCTCGACGATGACTTCGGCGCGGGCGCGTTGGGCGGCCATCCCGGAGGCGCTGACCGATAGAAGGTTGAAGAGGCTCATGCGCCCTTGCCTTCGTCGATGGCTTTGCGCACGATGCGGAGCTCGTTGCGCAGCAGGTTGGTGGCGACATTGAAGCGCAGGGCGTTTTCGGCCAGCAGGCGCGATTCGCGGTCGAGGCTCACGTTGTTGCCGTCATTCTTCATGGTGAGGCCGGTGGGTTCGATCACGTTGGGTGAGCCGCCTGGCGTTTGGGAGAGGACTTCGAACTGAAAATCGAGGTCCCTGGTGCGATAGCCGGGGGTATCGAGGTTGGCCAGATTGGCCGCGACAAGCTTCTGGCGGTCTGCCAGCAGGTCCATGTAGCCTTCGAGGCGAGAGGTGATGGCCGGTAGCATGATGGTGAAGTCAATGCAGATGGGGGGCCAAGAGCTCATCGGCCGCGGACGGAGGGATATTAGGAGAAACGGACCTTTAGAATGTTTGTATTGGAGGTGGATGAGGGAAAGCCATTAGTCCTCGTACATTGAGGGGTAGGCCAGTTTCATTTCGGAAGCGGTTTCATGTGCTGTACCGATTTGGATCAAGCGGCCCTTGCCGATTCCGGGACAGCGGCGGCCGGTTTTCTCCCAGGCCTGGCGTGTTTCGAGCAGTTCCGGCCAGAAGGGGAACAGACGGCATTGGGTGGGTTTGCTTTCGTGAATGGAGCAGCCGCCGTGCAGCAGGAAGTGGCATTGGCGGTCGCGGGGTTTGCGCAGGCGCAGCAGGTGGCGGGTGCGGTAGACGTATTTCTTCTCAAACTCGGCTGGAGCGAGGCCTAAGAATTGGGCTGCATTCTCCAGATCCTGTTGCGTGATATAGACATAGCCTTCCATATCGCAACAGCGGGTACAGCCGGGCTGGCAGGTGAAACGCACGCCTTCCATACCGGACAGGATAGCCGTTCCGCCGGGATGGCGGTTGTGCCAGCCGGCCGATGGGGGGTATTCTCGACAATAAGGCATTGTGCACGTGCGGTTCGCGCAACATTTTGCCGGACGGATGTTTTACGGGAGACGGCGGTTCTTTTATGGCAGCCAGAGACGACGGCGAGTTTGAACTTATCCTCGGAAACAAACAACTGCTCAGCGTTTTGTTCATCGTGATCGTACTGCTGGGCGTCTTCTTTACGATGGGATTCCTGGCCGGCCGCAGCACGGGAGCCGGGACAACCGTGGCGCAGAACAAGTCCGTGGACAAGCCGCCACTGGCAGTGGACGCGCCGAATCCGGCGAAAGAGACCATCCCCGCCGCGACGGAACCCGAAACCGTGGAGAAACCGGCGGAGAAGCCGGTCGACCAGCCTGTCGAGCGGCAGCCGGAACCGGCGCCCCAGAAGCAGGTGGAACCGCCGCCCGCTCCTAAGAAGGAAACGCCCAAAAAGGAAACCGCGAAGAAGGAAACTCCGAAGCCGGAACCGGTGCGGGCAGCACCGGCGGGCTTCGTGCAGGCGCCGCCCGCGGGCACTTACCTGCAAGCCGCGGCGACGCGCCGGGCTGAGGCGGAATCGATGCTGGGCGCGATTGGCGGTAAGACCGGACTGCATGGATATGTGACGCCCTCGCCGAAGTCGAGCGAGTTGTTCCGTGTGATCATTGGACCGCTGGGCGGCAATGAAGCCATTGCGAGCGCGCGAGTGAAGCTGGGTGAACTTGGTGTCAAATCTCCGTACGTCGTGAAATATTGATGGATTCCCTCGTCCAACTGGACCCGCGGCCGAAGAAGCAGCGCCTGCGGCTGCCGGAGTTTCTGCGCAAGCCGGATACGCACTTCCATTCGGTGCAGTTGTTGAAGAACGACCTGCGCGGGCACAACCTGCACACGGTGTGTGAGTCGGCGCGCTGCCCTAACATTCACGAGTGCTTCCACCGCGGCGCGGCCACGTTCATGATCCTGGGCAACATCTGTACCCGCGGGTGCACCTTCTGCTCCGTGCCCAAGGGTTCGCCGGAGAAGCAGGAGATGCCCATCGATCCGCTGGAGCCGGCCAATGTGGCGCGGATGGCGGCGCAGATGGGGCTCCGCTATGTGGTGATCACGAGCGTGAATCGCGACGACCTGGCCGACGGCGGCTCGCACCATTTCGCCGAAACGGTGCGGCGCGTCAGGGAAGCCCTGCCCGAGGCAACGGTGGAAGTGTTGACGCCGGACTTCTGTGGAGACCTGGAAGCCGTCGCGCGGGTGCTGGACGCCGGCCCGCATGTGTTCAACCACAACATGGAGACGATTGCCCGGCTGTATCGCAGGATCAGGCCACAGGCGAACTACCAGCAGTCGCTGGATGTGCTGGGCTTTGCACGGCGTCACCGGGCGGACGTCCTGACGAAGTCGGGCCTGATGGTGGGGCTGGGCGAGACGGAAGATGAGGTCAACGGTCTGCTGCGCGACCTGCGCGGCGTACACGCCGACGTGGCGACCATTGGCCAATACCTGCAACCGACGCGGCGCAACGTGGAAGTGGCCGAGCATGTGCCGCCGGAGCGCTATGAGCGCTGGCAGGCGTACGGCGAATCGATTGGATTCAAGAAGGTGTTCGCTGGACCCTTTGTGCGTTCCAGTTACATGGCCGACCTGGTGAATCATTCGGCCCGGGAGGCGCGCCCCGAGGCGCAGTTGTAATGTACCGCTGGCAGTTGTCCCTGGCCGGAGCCGTATTGACGGCCGTCTTTCTGATTGTTCTCTTCCCGCCGTTCCAGATTGCCCTGCTAGCTCCTGTCGCCCTGACTCCGCTACTGTATGCCCTGGCGCAGGAGCCGGACGGCAAGCACCGGTTTCTGTGGGGCTGGCTGTGCGGTTTTCTGTACTGGGTGATTGTGTGCCACTGGATCCGCGACGTCCTGGCCGCGTACGGCGGCTTGACGGGACCGCTGAGCTGGCTCGCCGTGGTGCTCTTTGCCGCCGCCAAGGGGCTGCATATGGGTGTCTTTGCCTGGTTGGCTGGGTTCGTTCTGAATCGCTCCTGGGCCATCCCGGCCGTGGCAGCGCTGTGGACCGGCATCGAGCGAACGCACGGCACTCTCGGCTTCGCCTGGCTGACTTTGGGCAATGCGGGCATCGAGATGGCGGCTCCGCTGCGGGCGGCTCCGGTGTTCGGGGTGTATGGGTTGTCGTTCATCTTCACCCTGCTGGCCACAGGCTTGACGATGGTGGCCTTGCGGCGCGACCGGCGCCAACTGGCCTGGCTGCTGCCGCTGGTGCTGCTGTACGTGCTGCCGGTGGCCGGCCCCACCAAGGCGCCTGAGGCCCAGGCGGCGGCAATCCAGACCAATATCGGCGCGGACGTGAAGTGGACGGTCGAGGAGAAGGATCGGGTGGTGAAGCGGCTGTCGCTGCTGACGCTGCAGGAGGCGTTGGATGTGGCCAAGCCCAAGCCGAGCCTGGTGCTGTGGCCCGAGGCTCCGGCTCCGTTCTACTACTATGACGACGCGGCGTTCCGTGAACAGGTGACGGGGGCGGCCCGGCTGGCCGGGGCTCCGCTACTGTTTGCCGGGGTGGCCTATACGGCACAGAAGGAGCCGCTGAATTCGGCCATCCTGCTGGGGCCGGAAGGCCAGTTGCTGGGGCGGTATGACAAGGTAAACCTGGTACCGTTCGGCGAGTACATTCCGGGCGGTTTCGGCTGGATCCAGAAGATCTCGAGCGAGGCGGGCAACTACGCGCCAGGCACGGGTCCGAAGGTGTTCATCACGGAAGGCCATACGCTGGGGGCGTTCATCTGTTATGAATCCGCCTTCCCCAGTTACATCCGCGATTTCGCGAAGAGCGGCGCGGAGGTGCTGATCAACCTCACCAACGACGGCTACTTCGGGCACGGCATTGCACGCCAGCAGCATCTGCAACTGGTGCGCATGCGGGCGGTGGAAAACCAGCGCTGGGTGCTGCGGCCGGCCAATGACGGCATCACGGCGTCGATCGATCCGGCCGGCCGGATCTGGGACAGCCTGCCCGAGTACAAGCTCACCAGCGGGCGCCTGCGTTTCGGCTGGAACCGCACAAAGACGCTTTACACGCAGTATGGCGACTGGTTCGCCTGGCTCTGCCTGGCTGCGGGCCTGGCCGGCGTCGTGTATACGCAGCTCCCGTCCTATCGCCCGGCGGAGTAATGGCCCGGCGCAGTAAAATGGGCGCGCCATGTTTCGATTGTTTCTCCTGCTGACTTTGGCGGTGTGCGCGCAGGCGGCTCCGCTGCCAGTGCGCGGCATCCACCTGGGCGCCCCCATGCCGGAAGAGATGCCTTTGGCGCTGCGCTTCATCGAAGAGGCTTTGCCGAAAGAGGGCGTCAACGTCCTGGTGCTCGAGTTCAACTACCGCTATCAATACACCAGCCATCCGGAGGTGGTGGACGCCAACGCGCTGTCGGCGGACCAGGTGCGGCAACTGGCCGCGGCGTGCCGCAAGGCGAATGTGCGGCTGATTCCGTTGATCAACCTGCTGGGCCACCAGTCGTGGGCGAAGACAACCTTTGGGCTGCTGCGCGCGCATCCGGAGTTCGATGAGACGCCGAAGAAGTATCCCGAGAACAAGGACATCTACTGCCGCAGCTACTGCCCGCGGCATCCGAAGATCCACGCGGTGCTGTTTGACCTGATCGACGAACTGATGGCCGTGACGGGCGCCGATGCCTTTCATGCGGGCATGGACGAGGTGTTCCTGCTTGGCGAGAAGGAGTGCAAACGCTGCCGGGGCCGCAATACCGCCGAACTGTTCGCGAATGAGGTGAAGGCGATTCACGGCCATCTGGCGAAGCAGAAGAAGGAGCTGTGGATCTGGGGCGACCGGCTGATCGACGGCCAAGTGACGGGCATCGGCAAATGGGAGGCGAGCATGAACAAGACGGCTCCGGCGCTGGCGCTGATCCCGAAGGATGTGGTGATCAATGACTGGCACTATGAGGCTCCGCATGCGACCGGTACCTACTTCGCACTGTCGGGCTTTCGCGTGGTGAGCTCGCCCTGGAAGAAGACTCCGGTGGCGCTGGGCCAACTGGCACAGATCCGCGACGCCCGGGCGCACTCCACCACGCTGGTGGGCGACAGGATGCTGGGCCTGCTGCAGACGACCTGGGTGGGCTTCGGACCGTTCGTCCGCGCCTACTTCCACGAAGGGGAAACGCCGAAGCAGGGCGTGCCGGAGGCGGTGGAGTGCTTCCGCTCTCTGTTCGCTGAATTGAGGACGATGAACTAGCCATGCTGACTCGACGCGAATTCAACTTTTCGATGCTGGCGGCTCCGGCCGTGGTGGGCACTGCGTTGGACAAGGCTCCGGCGCGGGCCATTGGGATGGACGGAAACGAGGCGGCGGCCTGCAAGGTGACGCGGCAGTGGACCGGTGCAATCTGCCGGGCGAGCGTCACGAATAGCGGGACGCAGGCGGTGAAGCTGCGCGAGATCGTGCTGTTCGAGGGGCCGCACGGCTACGGGCCGGAGACCAAGCTGTACGGCGAAGGCTTCACGATGTTGAGCCAGACAGGCGGTACGCTGGGCGCGCCCCAGGCCATCGGCGGGTATCTCGACAGGAAGCATTACCGGATCCCAGAGCCCGCGGACGCGACCACGGTGTATAGCGTCGCGTGCCTGTCGCCGGCGGCCAACCGGCATGAGCTGATGGCGTTCACATCGTCGCGGCGCTATGCCGGGCGCTTCCATTTCCGGCCGTCGACCCTGCAGGTCACGCTGGATTGCGAGGGGCTGGAACTGGCTGCGGGGCAGACGTGGCCGCTGGAAGAGTTCGTCCGGCTGGAAGGAACGAACCGCGCGACGCTGTTCGAGCAACTGGGCGGGTTGATCGCGAAGAATCATCCTCCGCTGAAGTGGACGGCTCCGCCGGAGGGCTGGTGCTCGTGGTATTGCTTCGGACCGAAGGTGACGGCCCAGCAGGTGCGCGACAACCTGGAGTGGATCGCGAAGAACGCTCCGAATCTGAAGTATGTGCAGATCGACGACGGGTATCAGCCGGCGATGGGCGACTGGCTGGAGACGGGTACGGCGTTCGGCGGCGATATCCGCGCGGTGTTGAAGGAGATCAAGACGCGCGGCTTCGAGCCGGCGATCTGGGTGGCTCCGTTCATCGCGGAGGAGAAGTCGAAGCTGTTCACTGAGCATCCGGGCTGGTTCATGAAGGACGAGCAGGGCGCTCCGCTGGCGTCGAACAAGGTGACGTTCGGAGGGTGGCGCCGCGGGCCGTGGTACGCGCTGGATGCAACGCAGCCGGCGGTGCAGCAGCATTTAAAGACGGTGTTCCGGACGATGAACCAGGAGTGGGGCGTCACGTATTTCAAGATGGACGCGAACTTCTGGGGCGCGATGCACGGCGGGCGGCTGTCGGACGCCAAGGCGACGCGCGTGGAGGCTTACCGGCGCGGGATGGAGGCGATCATTGAGGGCGCGGGGCGCAGCTTCCTGCTGGGCTGCAACCATCCCATGTGGCCGTCATTGGGGCTGATTCACGGGTCGCGGTCGTCGGGCGACATTTCCCGCAAGTGGAGCACAGTGAGGATGGTCGCCAGCGAAAATCTGAACCGCGCCTGGCAGAACGGCCGCTTGTGGTGGAACGATCCCGACGCGCTGGTGTTGCTGGGCGACCTGCCTGAGGATGAGTTTATGTTCCATGCCGCGGCCACCTATGCCACGGGCGGCATGCTGTTGTCGGGCGACGACCTGACGAAGATGACACCGGAACGCAAAGCGCTGCTGCTGAAGCTGCGGCCCACCGGGCAGGCGGCCGCATTCGATCCGGAGTTCAAAATCGGCCGGATGAAGCGGCCGGGCCACGAGCTGGTGTTCGTCCTGAACTGGTCGGACCAGACGGTGACGCAATCCTTCCTGCTGCCGGGGCTCGTGCAGGTGAAAGACTTCCTCACGGATGAGGACATGGGCAGACACAGAGGCGATTGCGAGGTGCCGGAGATGCCGCCGCATTCGGGCCGCGTGTTTCAATTGGGTGGCTGAACAGGCCGTTTCCCTGAGGATTTCCACATCTGCAGGGCGCGGAAGCCGCGTTCCGTCTCCTGCGGCGTGATAGAGCAGTGGCCGCCGCGGCGAACGTACTGCTGGGCGAACCACTGCCCAGCCCCGGCATAGCGAACGAGGTCGGCATAGGCGTTGGGGACCGAGGGTGGCACCAGCGGATCGTAGGTGGTGTGGATGGCGAGCAGGGGCCGTGTGAGGCGGCCGGTGGGCGAGTAGTAGGTGCGGAGGTACTCTGCGGCGCGCGGATCAGCGGTGTAGCGCGCGACCCCGTCGTTCAGCTTGTTGTCGTCGGGCGAGCCGCTGTAGATGGTGTCGCGGTTGTCGAAGGGGTTGCCGCCGCCGCGCTGCTGCAGGTCGAGCAGGACGTAGGTCCAGAAGACGAGGGTGTCGGCGAGGTCGTGATTCGCGGGGATGCCGGCCCACTGGCGCACCGCGGCGGCCTGCTGGGGTTTCGACTTCAGCAGGGCTTCGACCTCGGCGGTCTTCTCGGAGGTCATGCGATAGGACGCTGGCACCTTGGCCGGGTTGGGCAGCGCGCCCGGGAAATAGTAGTCAAAGACGACGCGCATGTCGAACACGCGGTGCTGGATGAACTGCTCGGCCGAGCCCAGCGGGCCGCACAGGGCGAGGCCGCCATCGTAGGCACTGGGGAACTTCTCCAACAGGGTCATGGTGAGGAAGCCGCCCATGGAATGGCCCATGACGAAGGTCTCCACGGGTTTGCCGTACTTGCCGCTGAAATAGCGGCGCACGGCTTCAGTGTCCTGGACCGCCTGCTCGATCGCCCAGCCGCCAGTCGCGTAGCCGGATTGGATGACGGCCACTCCGCTGTCGAGAAATCCGGAGAACTGCGGTTTCTCGTTCTGTGCGAACTTGACGGGATTGCCGTCGTAGCCGTGGCAGTAGACAAGGAGAACACCGGTCCAGCGGGCAGGCACATCAATGCGGTAGCTCGCGCCGTTCAAGCTGCCGGTTTCGACACGCGGCTGGGCCTGGCCGGCTACGCACATCGGAAGAATCGACAACAGTAGAGCCGTTGGGAACTGCTTCATGCGGATCCTCCGAGATGGGCGGGATTTACGGGTGCGGCGGAGCGGGGGACCCATTTCCGGGTGCCCGCTCCCTGACGACGGCAGCCTTGTCTTTAGCTGTGGCGGATGACCAGCACATCGCCGTCCTTGACGATGTACTCCTTGCCTTCCAGCCGCAACTGGCCCTTCTCGCGCAAGCCGCCGTAGCCGTTCTGGTCGACCAGCGTCTGCCAGTTCACGACTTCGGCGCGGATGAACTTCTTCTCGAAGTCGGAGTGAATGGCGCCGGCCGCCTTCACCGCGGTGGAGTTGATCGGAATGGTCCAGGCGCGCACTTCCGTCTCGCCGGCGGTGAGGAAGCTCATCAGGCCCAGCAGGCGGTACATCACATTGATCAGGCGGCCCAGGCTGCTGCCGGGCAGGCCGTAGCTCGTCATATACTCGGCAGCCTCTTCGGGCGAGAGCTCCGACAGTTCGGCTTCGATCTTGCCGCACACGGCGCAGAGTTCGGCGTTCGCCTTGCCGGAGAGCAGTTGCTCGCGCAGGCTGGCCTCTTTTTCCGGCAGAGTGGCGGCGTCGGCTTCACCCAGGTTCATCACCAGCAGAATCGGCTTCTGCGAGAGGAACTGGAAACCGCGCAGCAGCTTTTCGTCGGCCGGTTCGAGTTCCCAGGCGCGCAGCGGCTCGCCCGCTTCCAGCTTGCCCTTGGCGATTTCCAGCAGCTCAAATTCGCGGTCGAGCGACTGGTCGCGGATCTTCTTGCGCTCTTTTTCCAGGCGTTCCAGCCGCTTTTCGACGACGACGAGGTCGCTGAGAATCAGTTCCATGTCGAGGTCTTCGATGTCACGGCGCGGATCGACGTTGCCCTTCTCGTGCGGCACGGTGTCGTCTTCAAAGACGCGGACCACGTGGGCGATGGCGTCCACCACGCGCAGGCTGGCCAGATAGCTGGGATCGCGCAGGGCTTCCTTGGAGATGGCCGGGAAGTCGAGGAATTCGATGGTGGCGTATGTGATCTTCGGCGGCAGGAAGATTTTGGCGAGGGCGTCGATGCGCTGGTCTGGCACTTTGGTCATGCCGACACGCGCTTCCATCGTGCCTACGCGGGTGGCTTCGTGTACGCCCGTGAGGATAGTGAACAAGCTGGTCTTGCCCGTCATGGGGAGACCGAGAATGGCTGTTTTCATAAAACTTATAGGGGAACTTCTACCCGGTTCAGGATTTCGGCCAGCAGCCGCTCGGCTGTCTCCGTCGAGCGGTTGGAGAGCGACACGCGCTGGTTGAGAACCACGCGGTGCGCAAATACCGGCACGGCCAGGCGTTTGATGTCGTCCGGAAGAACGTAGTCGCGGCCCTCCAGCAGGGCCAGGGCCTGCACGGCACGATACAGCGCCTGGGCGCCGCGCGGGCTGACGCCCAGCAGCAGCGATTCGTGGGCGCGCGTGGCCTCGACGATGCTCAACATGTAGCTGACCAGGGCTTCGTCCACGCTCACGCGTTCCGCGGCGAGTTGGGCGCTGAGCAGCTCCTCAGGGGTCAAAATGGCCTGCGGGGCGGGTCCGTTGACTCCCGGCGACTGGCGCAGGATCTCGCGTTCGCTGGCGCGGTCCGGGTAGCCGATGCGCAGCCGCATCAGGAAGCGGTCGAGCTGCGATTCCGGCAGGGGATAAGTCCCGTGATGCTCCACCGGATTCTGGGTGGCGATCACCAGAAACGGCTCCGCCATGGGGTAAGTGTGGCCATCGATGGAGATCTGGCGCTCGTTCATCGCTTCCAGCAGCGCGGACTGCGTCTTGGGCGTGGCGCGATTGATCTCGTCGGCCAGCAGGAAACTGGTGAAGATGGGGCCGGGCTTGAACTCGAATTCGCCCGTACGGGCGTTGTAGATGGTGACGCCCAGGATGTCGCCGGGCAGCATGTCGGCAGTACATTGCAGACGCTGGAAACCGCAGCTCACGGTGCGGGCCAAAGCCTGGGCCAGCGTGGTCTTCCCGACGCCGGGGACGTCTTCAATCAGCAGGTGCCCGCGCGACAGCAGACACACTACGGACATACGAATGACATCGGCCTTGCCGCGGATCACCGCGTTCAGCGACGCTTCGAGTTCTGCCAATCTGGTTGCGGCCGAGACCGCGGCCTCAGGGCCGTGCATGTTGTTTCTATGATAGCGATTCTTCAGCGAAGACAGCTCGCCGTTTGCGCGAAATGCTTCGCTGCAGGAATCGACGCCCGGCGCCGGCCGAACGTGCAACCCTCACAGCGCTAGTGGGTTTCGGACGGCCGGATGGGCCGCAGATACTCGAATTCCACCCAGCCCAGCTTGCCGGCGGCCAGCCCGTCGAGGATCTCCACCTGATAGCGGCTGCCGTCTTCCACCTTCACTCGCACCTGGGTTCCGGTCGTGGCCGGAAAGGCGGTTTGGGCGATTTCGGCCTTCTCCAGGGCCAGGCGGTCCTGCTTGCCCATGGCGCTTTGCAGGCTGCGGGTCTGGTCTTTCGCCTCCGCCAGCCAGATCGCCTGCCCCGTCGTGGTGGTCAGCACCGCCACTTCGCCTTTGTGCAGCGTGTGGTTTTCCGGAGTTTCAGGCTTCAGTTTCCAGGCCTTCCCTACCCCGAACAGAATGACAAATCCAGCCAGAATCACCAAAAGTGCAAGGAACTTGTTCACGGCGGCTTCCTTTCTCCGACTGACTCGTGCCGCCCTTAAGGATAGTTATGTCCGATTTGAAGTCAAGCCCCAATCATTCCGCGGGCCGGAGGCGCCGCGGGGTCTGATACGATACAAGTTCACTGCCATGACTCGCATGCTTCGAGCGGCTGTGGTATTGGCTTGCCTGGTGGCCGTGCTGCAGTCCCAGGCCTTCTCCCAGGGGAAGAAGAAAAAAAACAAGAAGGACGAGGACTTCACGCAAACCCTGGAGGTGGCGCCGGATCCCCCGTCGGCCATCGCCGCCGATACGGCCAGGCTCGCCTTCCTGGTCACCCCCCTGTCGGCCAAGGGCCTGCTCTCCCAACAGACCCGCGACGCGCTGAAGTGGTTGCAGCAGAACAACAAAGGCGCCCAGTTTGTCCGCATCCGGGCCTATGTGGCCGGGACCGGCGACCTGCGCCGCATACCCTCGCTCGTCAGCGAGATGTTCACCGAGAAGAAGATCGCGCTGCCCGTGGTTTCTGTGGTCCTGGTCGGCGGACTGCCGCTGGAAGCCGCCCAGGTGCAACTCGTAGCCACCTTACAGGACCGCAAACCAGTGAATCCCGGTGGAATCGCGTTCCTGGCCGCACAGCAGCCCGCCTTGCAGCAGACCATGGAACAGTTGAAGAGCCGCGCCGGCGGGGATGACGTCCTGGAACTGGCCTGCGCCGCGCCGACGTTGGAAGAGGTGGCTGCCGCGCGCACCGCCGCCGCCGCGCTGTTCCCCAAGGCCCAGTTGTTGTTCTACCAGGCTCAGCGCTCAGTCAGCCAGCCCACCGCTGCTTGCGAGGGCATCGCCCGCCTGGCCCAACCCCCGGCCGGTGGCGCCCGCTTCCAGGAAGGCGCCGTAGCCGTCTCCTCGCCCCGTCTCATCTTTAGCGGCGCCCAACTCGCCTTCCGCTACCAGGAAGCCGACGCCCGACTGGCCTTCCAGCGCCTGGAGAAGACGGTGCAATCCCTGGGCGGCTCGCTGAAGCAGAGCGTCTCGCTGAACGCCTACCCGCTTTCACCCCAACTGGCCGACCTGGTGGCCCGCATCCGCCTCGAATTTCTTGATCGCAACCGCCTGCCGGCGGGCACGTCGCTGCCTTACGAAGGGCTGCCGTCGATGGACGCCAGCTTCGGATTGGAAGCGGTCACCCTGGGTTCGCCCGCTCCCTGATTCATATAGTCCAAGAGGTCTTCCTTCATGTCACAAAAACCAGTTGTCACGTTCGGCGAAATCATGCTGCGCCTGGCGCCTCCCGGTTATGAACGCCTGATGATGTCGCCCATGCTGGTCGCCACCTATGGCGGCGGCGAAGCCAATGTGGCCGTCTCGGTCGCCAACTACGGCCAACCGGCGCGCTTCGTCACCGTGCTGCCCGATAACCCCATCACCGAAGCCTTCGTCTACCAGATGCGCGGCTTCGGCGTCGACACCAGTTTTATTCGCCGCGCCCCCGGCCGCTTCGGCATCTACTTCGTCGAACCGGGCGCCAACCAGCGGCCCTCCAAGGTTGTCTACGACCGCGCCAACAGCTCCATCGCGCTGGCCAAGCCGGGCGACCTCGACTGGAACGCCATCTTCGCCGACGCCGGCTGGTTCCACATCACCGGCATTACCCCCGCCCTGACGCAGTCCGCGGCCGACCTCTCCATCGAAGCCGCCAAAGCCGCCCAGGCGATGGGCGTCACCGTGTCGTGCGACCTGAACTATCGCAAGAACCTGTGGAAGTACGGCAAGTCGACCCAGGAAGTGATGTCGCAGCTCGTGCAGTATGTCGACTTCGCCATCGCCAACGAAGAAGACTGCCAGAAGGCGCTGGGCATCAAGATCGACGTCGACGTGCACTCCGGTAAGCTCGACCAGGCGCAGTATGAGGCCCTGGCGAAGAAGGTGCTCGATACGTATCCGAACCTCAAGGCCATCGCCATCACGCTGCGCGAGAGCTTCAGCGCCTCGCACAACGGCTGGTCGGCCTGCCTGCACAACCGCGAACAGTTCCTGCTGAGCCGCCGCTACGACATCACGCACATTGTCGATCGTGTGGGCGGCGGTGATGCCTTCGCCGGCGGCCTGATCTACGGCCTCCTCAACCTGCCCACGCACCAGGACGCGTTGGAATTCGCTGTCGCGGGCTCGTGCCTCAAGCACTCCGTCCCTGGCGACTTCAACCGCTTCACGAAGGCGGAAGTCGAAGCCCTGATCAAGGAAGGCGGCAGCGGCCGCGTGCAGCGCTAAACATTAGCTCTCCAGACACAAAAAGGGCCGCTGGGAACGCAATCCGTTCCCGGCGGCCCTTTTCCTTTTCAGCTACTGCAGCGAATTGGCTTTGAAGCTGGTGTAGGCGCCGCTGCTGGCGAAACGCAGCCCCATCACCGTCATTTCACCCGCCAGCGACGAGATCTCCAGGCTGCCCTTCTTCCCGTCCACGATCCCATTGAGATCGATCAACCGGAAGGCGGCATGGCCGTTGGGCGGAATCTCGGGCAATTGCACCTGGACGATGCGCTGGCCCTGCAGGTCGCGGAACGTGAAGTTCACCACCGAAGCGACATCGCCGCTCATGTTGGCGACCGCCACCGTGGTGGTGAAACCGCCCGTGTTGTCGAACGGCATGATCGTCCGTCCAGGTGTCGCCACGTTGATCGGCACCGCGGCCTCCTGGTCGGGCCGGCCGGGCACAATCTGCTTGAAGACGGCGAATCCGGTCACCCACTGGCCGCTGAGGATCTCAGCCCAGCCGCTCTGCACGGTGGGGCTGGTGCCGGCTGTTTCCAGGGTGACCGAGGCGCCCGGCGCGATCGTCACGTTGGTGGGATCCACGCCATTCAGGAACGTCAGCGGCCAGGCCGCGGCCGTATTGCTGCCTGTGTCGCGCCAGAAGCGCAGGTTCACGGTCGCCTGGGTCGCGTCGTTGTTCACCAGCGTAATGCTGGTGCGGAACGATGTGGCCGAGTCGCCGCCATCGGCAATCTGCGGCAAAGACCGCTTGCCGCGCGTGTACCGGTTGAAAGTCTGCGCCTCGAACGAGGTGAACGCGCCCGTGGGGTTGAAGCGCAGGCCCAGCAGCGAAATCTGGCCCGAGGTGATCCACAGATCCGCCGTGCCACGCTTGTCGGCCAGGTACGGCCACAGCGAGGACAGGGCAAACGCATAGTGGCCGCGCGCCGGGATGTCCGGCAGCCGGTCGACCTTGATGATGCGTCCCAATTCGTCACGGAACGCCACGCGCACCTTGGCCGTCTCGGTCGTACTGACATTGGCAATCGCCATGGCCGAAACAAACCCGCTGGCGTTGTCGAACGGCAACAGGCTGCGCTGCATCAGCGTGGAGTTCAGCGGGACCGCCGCTTCCTGGAAACGGCCGTCGGGCCGCGACTGGCGATAGACCGCCACGCCGCTGATCTTCTCTCTGCAGATCACTTCGGCCCAGCCGGAGGAGGTCGCCGCATCCGTGGCGGCCGTCTGTACGGACCAGCTCGCATTCGGCTGGATGACGACGTTCTCCACCTTGTCGTTGTTCTCGATGGGCGGGTTCCAGGCCACCGTGGCATGCGTGGTGGGCTCCGACTTATAGAACTTCACGGTCACATAGGCCGGCGTCGTATCGTTGTTCACCAGCGTGATGGATGTCTTGAAATCGCCGCCGTCCGCTACCTGCGGCAATGAGTAGACCCGGGCGGGTTCCAGTTGCGTGCGGACCGGCAACTGCACCACCGGCGTAGTGTCGGTAGGCGTAATCAGAAGACTGTCATCGCGCGGCAACTGCACCGCCGCCAAAGTGTCCATCTGTACGGAGAATGTCGAGGGGGTCAGGCCGCGATTGATCGAAACCGTGAGGTCCGGCGACGGCACCACTTCCGTGACGTCGAAGTAGGCCAGGCGGCCACCGTTGGCCACCACCTGTACCGGCTGCGGCGGCGCCGCCAGTGTGCCGAACGCATAGAAAGTCAACTGCGACGGCACGACGGTGAAGCCTGGCGGCTGGTCCACCACGGTTACCTTCACTGGCACAACGCCAGTGACGCCCGACAGCGATGGAGCCGAGATCCGCAATTCCCCGGTCAGCACGGTGCCGATATCAAAGCCAGAGGAATTCACACGAACCCCCACCGTGATCGGCGAGAGGATGGGCGACGGGTTGGTGGTGGAAAGCCAGTTCGCTCCATCCGTCGTATAGGGCGTGATCTGGATCTCGCGCACAGTGCCGTCGGAGTTGGCGATGTTGAAACTCGAAGTGGTCGAAGACTCCGGCCCCAGCGTCAGGTCGAGGCTGGCCGGAGTCAACAGGAAGGCGATGCCCTTCACCGTGAAGAAAACATCGAAGGACGTCGACAACTGCCCGGTGCTGGCCGAGGGCGTGATCGTCACCTTGCCCGAATAGGACCCCGTCTGCATCTGGACCGGATTGCACGTGACCAGGAAGTCGACCGTGCCGCCCGCCGCGACTGCTCCGCTGGTAGGAAATACCTCCAGCCACCCCTGATTACCCTGGACGGAATAGTTGAACCCCGGACCGGTATTGATCATCCGCACCGTGGTATTCACCTTGGCGCCGGTCCCGGCATCCGCATTCAGGTTCGCCGATTGTGGCGCAAAGAAAAGATAGGGGTTCTGCGCGTGGGCCAGCGAGAGGCAACCACTGAGCAGCAAAACAGTTGCGAGTTTCATGACTTTCAGTCTCCGTGTGCCTGACCGGACCGCGTTCTACAAACCGTCGGCCCGCCCGCATAGTCATCATAGGTTCAGGACATGGTACACCGCAAAGGGGGTAATCCTTCATCCGGACACAAGACGGGCTACTCCCTGTCCTTCGGCATGGGGAAGCCGCAACGCCAGCCTCCCTTTCGGACACCCTGCCACACGTGGAGGCCGGCCGTCCGGAAAGAAACGCCGCAGCAAGGCGCCGCGTCCCCTTATAATCAAGGTCAGAATCACTCATGTACTCACGCAGGCAAGTCATTCTGGGGGGCACCGCACTCGCGCTCTCTTCCGCCGCGGCCCAGCAGCCCGCGCCTCACACCGCGCAGCCGCCACAGGTCACCTCGGCCGAGGCCTTCAAATCGGGCGTCAGCGAAGTCATCGTACCCGTGACGGTGACCGACGACAAAGGCCGCTTCGTGCGCGATCTGGACCTGAAGGACTTTGAACTGCGCGACGAAGGCAAAGTTCAGAAAATTACCTATTTCACGCGCGAACGCAATCAGCCCGTGGTCATCGGTTTCCTGGTCGACCTCTCCAACTCCAACCGCCTGCATTGGGACAAGTTCAAGGAAGCCATCCAGGATCTCGTGCTCGCCACGATGGAGCCGGACGGCAAGCCGGACCCGCGCTTTTCGGGCTACCTGATCGGCTATTCCACCGAAGCCGAACTGCTCATGAATACGACCGACGATCCGGAAAAGATCCTCGACCGGTTCCGCAAAACGAAGCCAGGCGGCGGCGCTGCCCTGTTCGATGCCGTCTACCAGTCGTGCACCAGCCGTACGCTGGTCAAGGGCGAGCCCATTGAGCCGCGCCGGGTCATTGTCATCGTGGGCGACGGCCACGACAACAACAGCAAAAAGACCCTGGACGAAGTGGTGGAAATCGCCCAGCGCAATCTGGTGACCATCTACGGCGTCTCCACAGTGGCCTTCGGCTTCCGCAATGACGGCGAGCCGAACCTGAAGCGGCTGTGCGAGTCCTCCGGCGGCCGCGTGGTGTATCCTCTGGAAAACCTGTACTCCGACGTCTCCGGCTACCTCTCCACCCCTTCGGACGAAGGCAACTTCGCTTACAAAGTCGGCACCGGCGGCTACGCGGCCGCCATCATGCGCGGCATCGTCAACGCCATCTCGGCCACGGCCGGCGAAATTACTACCCAGTACATCCTGAGGTATACGCCGGACAATACCGATGTGGCCAAGAAATTCCGTAAAATCGAAGTCAGGGTAAATCTGGCCAATGTGAAGGTCAGAGCGCGAGAAGGTTATTATCCTTTTGCCCCCTAACGACCGATAAGACTTCTTCCATGTCGCTGCCATCCGACACCACCGCCCCGCTGGAGACCCACACCGCGGAATACCGCGTGTTCCAGGCCTTGGGCGAGAATTGCGGTGTCGTCGTAACGGATCCCCAATCCGGAGCCTGCGCCATGCGCTTCCGCCGCGACTGGGACGATTTCGCCCCCGAAGAGGCCGAGGTCCTGCAGGCTCTCGCCGAGGATCTGCCCCTGAAACAACAGGAGTTAGGCACGGACGCGTTCCTGAACTGGATCGACGGGAACCTCTCCAACACACTCAGCGTGGAACCGCCCGCGCAGGCCCTCTGCCTCGACCTGGAGCGCACGGCCCAGGCTCTCTACCGCCGCTATGTCCACTCGACCGTCCATCGCTTCCAGACGCACCTGCCGCTGATCCCCATCGACCTGGCCGCCGGCGGTCTGGGTCAGGATCGGGCCGCCGGAGCCAGGGAATGGATCGAAGCCGAAGTGCCCGGCCGCCGCGGGCTCTCCGACGACCTCTTTCTGGTCCGGATTCACGGCCGCTCCATGGAACCGGAGATCCCGGATGGCTCCATTTGCGTCTTCCGCTCCTACTATGGCGGCTCGCGCAAGGGCGGCATCTTCATCGTTCAGCGCATCGCCACCATGGACGAAGGCGGCGAGTTCACGCTGAAACGCTATGAAAGTACAAAGCAAGTGACGGCCGAAGGCTGGAGCCACGCCAGCATCCGCATGCAGCCCGAAAACCCCGGCTTCTCCAGTTGGGCACTGCGGGAAGAGGACCGCTGGGTCACCATCGCCCAATTTATCAGCGTGTTGGAAGACCCCGTCGCCTGATGCGGCTCACCAGCAGCAGCACTCTCGCCTAAGTCAGCACCCAGGCGAGTTGCGACTGGCCGTCTTCACGCTTGGAGGGCAGCCGCGCCGTAGGCAACACTCAGGCCGCGGCCGGTTCGGCCGGGCAAACTGATCCGCAGCCTGCTGTAGTCCGGAATATCCACCCCTATCTGGATCACCTGCATCCCGGCCGCCCGGCCTGCCTGCACCCCCGCCGGCGCGTCCTCGAATACCAGGCAGCGCTCGGGAGGCACACCCAGCCGTTCGGCGCCCAGCAGGAAGCAATACGGGTCCGGCTTGCCGTTCACCACCTCCTCTGAGGTCACCATCCCGGCCGGCACGGGCAATCCTGCCGCCTGCAGGCGGACCTCAGCCAGCTTACGGGGGCAGGAGGTGACAATCGTCCAGCTTTCACGGGGCAACCCGGCAAGCAGGGCGGCAGCAGCCGGAATCGGCACCACGCCATCCGTGTCGAGCTCCTCGGCCCGGTTGAATTCCAGCGCCGCGGCGGTGGCGTCGATCTCCGGCGCAAACATGTGGATGGTTTCGGCCGTGCGGCGGCCGTGCGAGACGGCCAGGATCCGGTTCACGTCAATGCCGTGCTGATCGGCGAAGCGCTGCCAGTAACGAACCACCACCAGATGGGAATCGACAAGTGTACCGTCGAGGTCGAAGAGTATTGCATCACAATCGTAGGTCATGGGAAATGGGATGGGCCCCTGAACCGGGGCTCAATCTCCATTATCGCAGGCCCGGACCCTGACGCTATGAATCCGTCTTCTCGATCAGCTTCTCCACGTTCATCATGTAGATCGCCATCTTGCCGTGGCGGTCACTTTGGAAGAAAATCCGCTGGCTGTTGGCGCTGAAGAAAGGCTCGGCCAAGGCCGGATCCTTGGCCTTGTGCTCGCATAAAGTAAATTCTCTCCTCGTGGCACGCAACAGCAACAAAATATTGGGAGATGCCTTGCTGCGGCTGGCCCCGACGAAGACGCTCGAGTTGGCGTTGCGGGCGAAGACCACGAACTGGCTGGTTTTGGCGATCAAAGTGTCCGTCCGGGCATCCAGCACCTGTTCCCGGATGGCGATCAACTGGTTGGATTCGGCCGGTTCCAGCAGATACTGCACGGCTTGCCCGTCGGGCGACCAGAACGCCTGCAGCACCCGCCCGGCGGGAGTCTCCACCCGCCGCTGGCCCGCTCCGTCAAAGGCAGCTACCCAGAGCTCCCCAGCCTCATTCAGCCATAACAGCATGGCCCGCTTCGGGTTCGGGGTCACTTCCAGGGCCGTGCCTCGCACCTCCACCGCGGTCTCCGGGCTGCCTTTGGGCTGTCGCAGGCGACGGATATTCGCCTGTCCTTCGCGCTTTTCCACAAAGAACAGGGATTGCCCGTCCTCGGTCGAAATCACGGGCCCGGAACGGGTCCAACCTTCCCTGATTTCCGCCAGTTCCGTCCGGTGCTGGTTGTTCACCTGGATGGAAACCAGCTTGGTTCCACTGAAGAACAAGGCCGAGCGGTCGTCGGATGAAAACGTCAGGGAATCCGGCGCATACTCTTCCACCACGGCCAGCGGTTTGATCTGGCCGTTCGACAATTCAATGACATACGGAGCCCACTTGTCTTCCGAGCGCGCGGAAAAGAGCAGCGTGCGGCTGCGGCGGTCGACGCAGCGCGCCGGCAGCGGAGAGAGCGTGCTCTCATGCTCCGGACTGGTCAGGCGGCGGACATCGAACTCAGTGGAAGGATCCTGGTAGCGGACCCACTCCTGCGAAGCGACGGCCACGCCAGCCAGAAAGGATCGCCGCGACTGCTCCATATCCAGGATTTTAGCAGGCAGGCCGCAGGGTTCCACGCCGCTTACTTGCGCGAATCGTGGCCGTGCTCTTTCGGGGTCGAAGTGTAGTGCTCCTTCAGCAGGTCCACGCCGAAATCGTCCTCGAAATCCCGCCATACACTATGGATGTGATTGGCGTTGTTTTGGGTGTTGTCATATTCGATCAGGAAGGTGGGTGACTGGATCCGGTAGTAGTGCGGTCCGCCCTTCTCGATCACGCCCGCCCAGGCGAAGTAGACATTCAGCCCGGCCTCTTTGACCCGCTGCCGGCGCTGCTCGGCCAGTTCGCCAGGCAGGTTTTCGATGTACTCATCGATCAACACTGCCAGCAACTTACGCTGGGCCGGGGTCATTTTGGACTGCAGCAGGCCGCTGGGCTGTCCGGCCAGGGCGGCCTTGCGGCTGCGTTCGGTCAGAATGTCGGCGTAAGCCTTCTCGGCTACCAAGGCCACCTTCCGCTGCTCGGGTGTCAGGGCGGTCATCAATGCCCTGCCCTTGTCTTCTTCCGCACCCAGGACGCGCAGCCCGGCTCGTGGGCCTTCCTTCACCTCGCCCGGATTCGAACCCAGGAAGGTGGGGTTGCCCGTCGCTTTGCCCTTCACCACAGTGAAATGCAGGCTGACATGGTGTCCTTCGATGCGGTAGGCCCAGGTGCCCTCGGCCGAAGGTTCGCCGAAGATGCTGAAGTGGTAGCGCTCCGGGTTGCGGCGGCCGGCTGTGTCCTTTTCCATAATGCGCAGGATGTCTTCCAGGCTCATGATGGTGGTGGTCTTGATGAAGCCCTGCTGGCTGAGCCCGGCGCTGAGCAACGCGGAAGCCAGCGCTTTCTGGTGCGACGTCATCTCCGAGAGGGTGAGCCCCTTGCGGGGGCGATTGTAGCGCTGCGGGATGTCGGCGCTCGGGATGTAGTGCCAGAAAAAGCGCTCATCGTCCTCGAACGGGAACACCACGCTGGCCCGCTGTTCAGCGGTGAGGGAAGCCAGGAAATTCTTTGCGGTAGCGACCATTCGCGGCAAGGCGTGGTCATGTTCGTCGTGCGCCCACAGCATGGACGCCACGAGGAAAAGGGGAATCGCGGCCCAGAAACGCATGGGACGATTCTACACGACTCGGGCGGATGTAGGGCGGAATCCTAGAAGGCGAAATCGCGCGAAGCGTTGGACGTGGCCAGCGCGGACTTTTCCAGGTAGTAGTGCGGATTCACCGGAGCGCCGCCACGCCGTACTTCATAGTGCAGATGCGGTGCGGTCGCGCGGCCGGTCATGCCGGTTCCTCCGATGACCTGACCCATCCTTACTTCCTGGTTCGGAATCACATCAATGCGGGAGAGGTGCGCGTAATAGGTCTGGAGTCCGTTGCCGTGATCGACCACGATCAGTTTTCCGTAGGCGCCGCCCCAACTGGCTTCAGTGACGATGCCGTCAGCCGCCACATGGACAGGCGTACCCTGGGGCGAAGAGATATCGACACCGGTATGGAAGGCCTGGTGGGAGAAGAACGGATCCTGGCGGGTGCCGAAGCTGCTCAGCAGGCGGCCCATGACAGGCCAGAGGCCCGGCGTGGTATTCACCAGCCAGCGCCGGCTTGTCAGGCGTCCGCCCGTGCCCAGCGAAGCGGTCTTCAGCCGGTTGTACTCTTCCAGTGTGTCGCGCAGGGTGGGCATCAGCGGCATCTGGCCAACCGCGGCCAGGCTGCTGTCGGGCGCGGCATCGACGCGCTTGTTCAGACCGTAGGCGACGGAGACTTCCGAAGCGAACATCTGCAAACGCGCCATCTGTTCGTTCGTCTGGTTGGCTTCGGTCAGCAGTTTCTGATAACGCGCCCTCAGGAACTCGGTCTCTTCCCGCAGGCTATTATAGTTGCCCACTTTCCATGCCATCCGCAGGTAACTCGAGACCATCCCGAAGAGAGTGAAACCGCCCAACAGGGCCAAGCCCAGGACAGCAAAGATCACCTTCTGGTCGATTTGGAATCGGCGGAGACGCCCATGGAGGGAGTGAGCCAGAACTACGATGAAGTAGGGCTGATTCATAACTTGCGTTCAAAAACGAGGCTGCGGTCTGGTTCGATTTGTCTTTCCGATCTGAAAGCCAAAGCGAACTGCAAGAGCCCGCCTTCGCGTACGGCGTAATACAGCGCCGAAACGCAAACCTTACGGTAACAATCAAAACTGGGGCTGTCAAGGTTTCAAATGTGGTCAGGCAGTGTGTCGGGCGTGTCAATCCAACCCGCCGGTCCTTTCATTTTTTGCTGCATCTTGCTGCAAATAAATCAACTTATCCAGTAGTAGATAGACGAATACTAGACACAGACCTGACAGAGCCAAGGGGCAATTAGGAGATCTTCATCCAAAATGAGCGTGGGGTGGAGCGGCGAAGGAAGAGGGGCAGGCGAAGGAACAGAAAAAATGCGGCGGGCCGTGTGGGCGCGGCCCGCCGGAACGGCGATTGGGGATCGCCGGGCTAGGGAAGAAGGGAAGGCTTAAGGAACTGAATAGGGGAATAGGGATTCGCCTGGTTCGGTTCCACCTTCCATTCGTTTGCAATCGCGGAGTTATCGACCTCCATGGCTTCCCCGTCCGCCCCGCCACGGCTTGGTCGAAGATCGGTCAAGTCTTCGGCCGTCTCGAGACGAGGGGAGTAGGACGGGGAATGCCAAGGAGCATGGAGTAAACGGCTGGAGGAGGGTGCCGTTACTCCGCACCCGATGCGGCCTCGGATTCGCACCGGATGATTCGATAAATCCTTCGCTGCGGGGAAGGTCGTCAAATATCGTTTGGATGACAGCAGCCGCGTGGCGCGTGCTGCCCGGGGTACCATTGCCTGGCTCCTCGGGCAGCCCTCCGATAGCGCGCCCCGCACCTTGATGGCAGGCGTCAGGCTCCATCCCCTCCGCGCGGTGGCCGCGCCGAGCCCGGGAGCCAGTGCCAGGCTGAGTGACAGAACCTGACACACTTTTGATCGCCTCGTCATCGATGCACCCTTACAGCTTCCGGCCCGCCACTTTTACTTTTGGGGTGGCCAGATAGCCGATAACCTGATCTTTCCGGACCTCGTTCACCACCAGCTCGTACGGCTGGCGTGCCTTCGAGACCACATAGAATTGGACTGGTTCGTTGATATTCTTGTCTTTCTTTTCAACCTTCTTGTCGTCAGCCACGATCTCCATGGTGAAGCGGTTGCGCTTGAAATCAGCCTTCTTGAGCTGCACCAGGATGTCGCCTACCCGTTGGGGGGCCGACGTCTTCGTCAACGTAAACTCGAAGTACTCGCGCTCGCCCAGTTCGCGTAGCGCCGAGAGCTCTTTGCCGTTCGTGGCGATCAATCCACTCATCACACCCATGTCACCGGTGGTGCGGTGGAGTTCAGCTACAGTACGGTCCAAGTCAGAGCGGGTAGAAGCCACATCCGTGCGAACGGAGCCCACTTCGGTGGTGATATCCGTCAGCCGGGCGGTCGCTTGATCAGCCCGCGACTTGATCTGATCCAATTCCTCGGCCAGCACTTTCTGGTGCTCATCCTGCCGTTGTGACAGTTTGTTCGTCACGCGGGCCGCGATGGCCTCTGCCTGCCGGCGAGCCAACTCTTTGGCCTTTTCCGTGCTCGACGCGGTTTCTTTCCGCGTGGAATCCAGTTCGGTCCGCAGTGCGCTCAGCGTCTGCGTCATGTTCAGGTCCGACGAGTTCAACGTCTGGCGTAGCGTTGCCACCTCGCGCTCCAGCGCGGCGGTCTGCATTCGCGTGTTCACCAGATTCATGTGCTGGTAGGCCCCGACACCCAGGCTGGCAGCCAGACCCACGCCCAAAACGGCGATGGCCCAAGGGAAGCTGCGGCCTTTCGATTCGTCGTTGCCTTCACCGGTCACATTCGTAGTCACGTTTTCACTGCTCATGTGGTGCTTGCCTTCACGCTTAACAATGCATCTGCCTGGCCAAATCCAACGCGTGTTTTTTTTCAACAGCTTACGACGGGTAGACTAGGGCGAAGGTCAAGTAAGATTTACCAGATGAGTAGGACCTGTCGGAAAGGGCCGGAAAGAATTACATCTGAGTCCGAATCCGGACGAGGTGCGAATGAATCTAGCGGCCTACCGGTTGTGCGACCGCCTCCGCCAAGCGGGCGGCCCGCACAGCGGAACTGGGGTGCGACTCGAAATAAGGGCGAATGAACCCTCGCCTGGGATTGGTGCGCGTTAACTGATCAAGTCGGCGGAAGACACCAGGCATCTGTTTGGCGTTGTAACCGGCCAAGGCAGCGAGATAGGCGCCACGTGTATCGGCGTCGAACTCCTGCTGCTGGCTGTACGTGACGGCTGCGGCCTGCCGCACCAAGTCGAGCAGTACTCCTGCATCTGGAATGCGGTGCCCGGACAGGGCGGCCTCGTAGCGGTGTTGATCCAGGCAGTGCTTCAGATCAACATGCGCCATCTCGTGGCCGAGCACGCCGGCCAGTTCGTCGTCGGTCTGAACGAAACCGAGCAGCCCGGAAGTGACGTAGATGTGCCCGCCCGGCAGCGAGAAGGCATTGATCGCGGAGCCGGAAACGATATGCGCCGTATACGTCATGGGCCGCCGGACGTGCTGGCTCAAGTTGGCGGTGATGCCCGCGACGCGCGGAAGGCCTGTGCTTTCTTCGCCCCAAACGCTATAGGCGCCGGCCGCCAGGCGGTTCCCCAATGCGGTCTCTTCAGCGATCGAAACGTGGACGAGGGCACCGCTGGTCCGGGCGGCGTCGGAGAACAGGTCGCTCCAAAGAGTGGCGACCGACTCCAAGTCCTGTTTGTCATCAATCTTGCCGGCGCGGACCAGAATGCCGGACAGCGCCAGGGCGCCCATGGTGATCAGCAGCAGAATGCGGTCGCTCATAGCAGATTCCTCAGCCGCTCACGGAAGCGGGTATAGACCCACGAAACTCCGAGGAGGATGACGCCCAAGGCGATGAAGGAGAGAATCCTGGGCAACGTCTCCAGATTCCGTAAGTCATAGATAAATAGCTTCAGGATGCAGCTCAGCAGCAGGACAAGGCCGGTCAGGCGCAGGATGCGCTCGCTGGCCGGGAAGCCGGCCGCCAGAAGCAGGACGCCCTGTAAGCCCCAGGCGACGGTGAGCCCGCTGCCCGAGACTTCGCGATAGAGCAGCGCCGCCAGCAGCAGGCTGCCCAACAGGCTGTAGTAGGTCCGGGGACGCTCTTCGCGCGGCGCCAGAAACTCCTGGGCATACAGCGCCGCGATGACAATGCCGGCGGTCAGCAACCTGCCTGGCAGGCCGGCGAAGCTTTGCGGATCGTCAAAGTTCGATGCCATGCAGCGGACCGCGGCCATCAGGGCCAAGGTGTAGCTCTGCCAGCACCAGTCCTCTGACTCGAACTTCCGGCCTAACACCAGCAGAATCAGGCCGAACAGAGACCAGCCGACCACCGTGAAGACGTGCCCCATTTCAAACCGCATGAGGATCGCGATGGCGGCGGTGGCCATCCACAAATGGGCTCGCAGCCAGGGCCAGCCGTCTTCCCTGCTCCGCCGGTACAGATAGAGGAACGAGCCGGAAACCGGCAGCACGCTGATCAGTCGATGCGACAGGCCGCCAGTGGACCCGGTATTGGTGAAATTCGCGAAGAAGAGGCGCGTGAAGGCGGCCACGCCCACGGCGTGTCCGATCATCCGTAACTGATTGTGGTCAAAGCGGAACCCGGCCTCGACCAGCAGTACGGCGAGCGCCGACCAGGCCAGCGCGACCGCCACATCGGGCAACTGGAGCCACGAAACCGTTAAGGCGAAAGTGGTGGCGGCGAGAGCGGCCTGGCTGCTGAGCCAGAGCTTCCCTTCCCTCGTCCACAGCCGGAGCGCCATCCAATAGCCCAGCGCGGAGGCGCCGGCGAGGGAAACCCATTCGCTGACGGCGGCCGGGCGGCTGAAGTGGTCGAAGAGGCTGAACGCGACGGCGAGTACGGCCAGGATCCAGGCGAAGTAGGCCTGGCGGCGGAAATCGGAGGCTTTGCGCCAGAAGCTGAGTTCCAGCAGGATGGCGGTCCAGGTGGTCCACACCAAGCCGAGCCAGCGTTTCGGGGTCTCGGCCCCGAGGACCAGTTGAACCAGGGCGGAACCGGCGTAACCGTAAGGAATCGGGACAGTTCGCAGGTCCCGGTTGGTGTAGGCGATGACCGCCATGAGGATCGCGGCGGGGGTCCAGTTATGGAAAGTGAGACCGGCCCAGGTAATGAGCGCGGAAGAGTCGGCGGCGGCCCAAAGCATACGAAGCAGCGCGCCGCCAAAGACGATGGCGGCCAGCCATTCCAGGAACCGCAGGCGCCAGCGCCAGGCGGCCAGGAAGAGGAGTTCGGCTTCCACCGCCAGCATCACGCTGCCCCAGGCTCCGCCGGCGTAACGGACGACCGCTAATGCGGCCAGCGCGGAAGCCAGGACGATGGAGTACTGATAGGCATTCGACCGCATCCGCCCGCGCAGCAGTGAGTCACCGAGATAGAGCAGCGCGGCGGCCGCCAGAAAGTGCGGCAGATGCACCGGATCGACCTTCTCCCACTTGGCGGCGGAGAGAAGCAGGAAACCTAACGCATTGATGGGAAAGATAAAAGAAGCGTAGGCGGGGCGCGGATCCTCAGACCGCAACTGCACCATATCGAAGGCTTCGAAAATCAACCACAGGCTGAACAGGAACGCCTGGGTGGTGAAGAGAGGCGAGCCCTGGTCACCGTGGGCGATGATGATGCCGTAAGTGGCTGCAACGCCGAGGACGCCGATGGCATGCCAGCGCAGGCGGTCGGCCAGATAAAGCAGTGCGGCGGAGAGCGGGATCAGCGCGCCGACGCCGAACTGTTTCGAGGGCGAGAGGGCCAGGGCTCCATAGGCGCTGGCGGCGGCGATGGCGGTGACCGTCTGGCTTTGATAGCGCAGGGAATGCGCGATCATGGCGCCGGCGACGGCCATCAGCAGCATGGCGCCGAGGGTGTCGTTGTAGATGACCCGCGCGGCGTCGACCGCAAACATCGCGTAAGTGGTGGCATATAAACTGGCCCACCCGGCGCCTAACAAGCCCCAGGCAAAGACGCGGTAGCGCTGGTTGCGCTCGACAAAGAAGCCGGCGGCGAGCAGTCCGCCGCTGACGGCGAGGGAGACTGCGACGCGGGCGGCTGGACCCATCTGGGTGAACGAGTAACCGAGAAACAGCACCAAGCCGATGACCAGGACGAAAGCGCCCAGTTTGTTCAGCAGGCTACCGCCGACCAGCGACTCCCATTCGTCGTCGCCGACCAGCTCACGCAGGCGGTCGGAAAGCGTGGGTTGCGGCTCCAGTACGAAGACCGGTTGCGGTGCGGGTGGAATGAACGGCGGCTCGGGCGCTGGGGCCTGAACGACAGGTGTTGTTTTAGCTGCAACCTCTTCTGCTACAGATACTTCCGGCTCGAAGACGGGAGCCGGCGGCGGCGCGGCCGGTACGGGCGGCGGGACAGGAGCGGCAACGGGCTCCGGCTGTGGTGCGGGCCGCTGCTCCAGCAGATAGACCCGGGAGGTCAGTTCGGCGATCAGTTCTTCCAGGCGGGATACACGGCGGCGGCTCATCCAGAGCACGAACGCCAGCCCAAAGATGAATACCCATTCCACGGAATTGGCACCTCAAAGCAGGGAATGCCGTCAGCGGCCGCTGACTTTCAAAATTTTCGCCGCAGCTTCGACCCCGCCGGCGCGCTGTAAGCCGGGTACGAAGAAGACCTTAGCGAGATCTTCGTCAGACACCTTAAAGGCGATCGGAGCGACGTTGAAGCGCACCGGAACCGTCGTGGTGGCCGCCCCGAACAGAGCCCACCACTGGGCGTCGCGTTCGGCCGCGACTTCCAGTGTTTCGGCTGGCCGTTTGGCCCCCAGCCAGTGCAGGGCAGCCTGGACGTCCTGGACGCGGGCGGCGGAGTCACTGCGGTTGAAGGTGAGGAAATGGCGGTGCGAGCGGTCGCGCGCAGCCTTGGCAGAGCCGGTCTGGAACGCGTCGATGAGCAGGATGGCGCGCCCATCCGCCTTCAGTTTTTGAAAGTGGGGGCTGGCTTCCGCGGCGGCGATGCCGTCCGGATGGAGATAGAGAACAGCGGGTCCCTTGCCATCGACGAACTTGTACGGAATGGGATCGCCCAGAGCCGGCGACGGTCCGGCCGCTTCGAAGAGGAGAGCCAGGCGCTGCTTCAATTCGGCCGGCGTGGCGGACTGCTGCATTTTGGCCGCCTCGGCTTTCCATTCGTCGAAGAGCTGGCTGAAGGAACGGGCATGATCCGGCCTGCTACGTCCGTAGAAGACGAGCATATCCTGGAGGGATTCGACGTTGACGCCTTTCTCCTGGAACTCGGGCTCTTCGGGCCGTAAGTGTTTGCGCAGGAAGCTGTAAACGGCCTGGCGGCTGTCCTTGTTGTAATTGTGGGGCGCGTCGAACTGGACGTTTTCTACCAGATTCGCTTTACCGTACAGCTCGTATAGTTTCCGGACGGCGGGAAACTCTTCGCGGGGCACGTTGCGGGTCCAGTCGCCGGTGGCGGCTACCATGAGCATGGGGCGCGGAGCGGTCATGGCCGCAATCTCGATATTGTTTGTACCGACACGCAGGCCGGGCGCGTTTTCACAGACACAGCCGCCCTGCATGATGCCGGAGACCATGTTGACGGGGGCCGAGACGGCGACGCGGGGGTCGACGGCGGTCAGGAGGAAATCCTGGGTGCCTCCGCCGGAAGCACCGGTGACGGCGAGTTTGGCGGCATCCACGTCGGGCAGCGAGGCGACAAAGTCGAGCGCCCGGATGGAGTTCCAGAGTTGCAGGCCGAGCGGTGTGAAGCCCCAGAGCTGGTACTCGGGTGAACTGAAGTCGTGCGTGGTCTGGGCGGTGTCGTTATAGCCGACCATGTCGTACGCAAAGACAACGAACCCATGGCGGGCGAGATTAATCGCCAGGGTTGGGGTGGAACAGAGCTGCTGATTTTCCAGGCGGCCATAATTCCAGTGGCCGTGGGGATGCAAAACGGCGGGGAATTTTCCCGCTTTTCCCTTGGGCCGGTAGAGATTTCCGCCCAACCAGTAGCCGGGCCGGGTCTCGATGGCCACCTTCTCGATGGAATAGCCGTCCCGATCGAGGCGATCGTAGACGAGGGGTTGGAGAGGGGTTTTCGCGGGCAGGGGCAGCAGGCCGGCGGCGGAGAGGATCTGGAGGCGGAGTTGCTGTTTCCGCTGTTCCCATTTTTCGAGGCTGGCCGGCGCCTGAAAGGTGACGTGAGTGTCAGTATTGGGACACTCCAGATTCCGACGGTCGGCAGCGGACGCAATCAGGACGGACGCGAGCACAAAAAGCAGTGGCCGCATGGACGGGAACCTCCTCCGAGGCATTCATGGTATCGCATCCCGCGGCAGGGTCAGCGCCGCAGTTTGCGGCAGTCGAAGAACTGCAGACGGCACCACGGGCAGTACCAGAGAGTGGCTCCGAAGAGCTGCTGAATGCGACTCAAGGGGTTGTTGTACAGGCCTTCGATGCGGTCGATTTTGGAGAACACCCGCAGGTCTCGAGTACCGCAGCGGGGGCAGCAGACGTGAAGAGAGAGCATGGGATAGCGCCGCCGGAGCGCCACCTTGTGAGTCTGCTTGCAGTCGAGGCAAATGTAGATTGCCGCGAACCTGAATCTCTCGGAAAGCGTTCTCCGTTGCCGGATCATTCGGCCACTCCGGCACGCCGGACAAACCATCGGTAGGCTCCTACTTTCTAGAGTCCCGGACGATGGGACTGGAACAATTATTTGAGTTGGGTTAACAAAAATCAAGTCGTTCGATAGTTGTTCCAGGGTGGGGCGTGATTCGAGGACTGACGCGGCAGGGCGCGATGCCCGATTGAGAGCAGGTTGTAACTACGGGCAAGGCCGCATACGCCAAGAAGAAAGTCCAGCTGGGCGCACTAGAATGGAATGATTGCCGCTCACTTCGGGAAGGAATGGAATGCCAGGGCGTCTTCACTTGATCACACTACGAGTTTTCGCTGCCGCGGCCTGTGCCGCGATGGCTCCGGCACCGGCACAGGTGCCTGCACTGACGGCCGCCGACTATGCGCGGGCCGAGAAGATGATGAACTACAACACCACTCCGCTGGTGTTTCATGCGAATGTGCGGGCAACGTGGGCCGGCAACGACAAGTTCTGGTATCGGGACGTGCGCCCGGACGGCAGCCAGTTTGTGATGGTGACAGCGGCCACAGGTACAAAGGCGCCGGCGTTCGACCATGAGAAACTGGCGGCCACGCTGTCTGACGCCGCGGGTACAAAGTATGACGCGCTACATCTGCCGTTCACTGATTTCGAGCTTTCGTCTGACGGCAAGAGCCTGAGCTTCACCGTCATGCCGGGTGGCGCCGGGGCGGAAGGCGGGCGTCCCAATGCGGCGCGGCCCCGCCGGTTCCGGTGTGATGTGCAGGGCACGGCGTGTACTGCGGAAGCCGGAGCGGCGGCAGGCGGCGGCGGACCACGTGGGATGCGCGGAGCTCGCAACGACGTGATTTCGCCGGACAAGATGAAGACCGCGTTTATCCGCGATTACAACCTGTGGATGCGCGACGTGGCCACGGGCAAAGAGACGCCACTGACGACTGACGGCGTAAAGGATTTCGGCTACGCCACGGACAATGCGGGTTGGACCAAGAGCGACCGGCCGATCCTGCTGTGGTCGCCGGATTCGAAGCGCATTGCCACATTCCAGCAGGATCAGCGCGGAGTGGGGGAGATGTACCTGGTCGATACCAAGGTGGGCCATCCGACGCTCCAGGCGTGGAAGTATCCGTTGCCGGGCGACACGACGGTGGCGATGATTCACCGCGTGGTGATTGAGGTGGATCCACCCAAAGTGGTGCGGCTGAAGATGGCGGCCGACCAGCACCGCTCGACGCTGTGCGACGACATTTCGTGCCGGGGCGGCGAATGGGCCGATGTGGAGTGGAGTCCGGACAGCCGGCAGGTGGCGTTCGTCTCGACTTCGCGCGACCACAAGCAGGAGAACCTGCGGCTGGCGGATGCGGCCAGCGGCGAGATCGGCGAGGTGTTGGAAGAGAAGGTCGACACGTTCTTCGAGTCCGGCGCGGGCCGCGTGAACTGGCGCTTCCTGCGCGGGTCAAACGAGATGATCTGGTTCTCGGAACGAGACAACTGGGGTCAGTTGTACCTGCACGACATGGCCACGGGCAAGCTGAAGCATCAGATTACAAAGGGCGAAGGTAACGTCACGCAATTGCTGCGCGTGGATGAGAAGAACCGGCTGCTGTATTTCCTGGGCGTCGGCAAGGAGAAGGGGCGCGACCCGTATTTCACGCACTTCTACCGCATCGGGTTTGATGGCAAGGGCATGAAGCTGTTGACGCCTGAGGATGCGAACCACGAGATCACGTTGTCGCCGGATGGCGCGTATTTCGTGGACAGTTATTCGAAGCCGGATGTGGCGCCGGTGGCCGTGCTGCGGGACTCCGATGGCAAGTTGATTAGCACGTTGGAGAAGGCGGACATCTCGAAACTGGTGGAAACGGGCTGGAAGCCGGCGATCCCGATCACGGTGAAGGCGCGCGATGGAGTGACGGACCTGTACGGCCTGATGTTCCGGCCGCTGAACTTCGATGCGAAGAAGAAGTATCCGATCATCAACCAGATCTACCCGGGACCACAGGGCGGCAGTGTCGGCGGCCGGTCGTTCCAGCCGACGCGCGGCGACACGCAGGCGCTGGCGGAACTGGGCTTCGTGGTGGTGCAGATTGACGGTATGGGGAATCCCGGACGGTCGAAGAAGTTCCATGAGTTTTACTACGCGAACATGGGCGACAACACGCTGCCCGACCAGATCGCGGGGATGAAGGAACTGGCCGCGAAGTACCCGTGGATCGACATCGACAAGGCCGGCATCTGGGGCCATTCGGGCGGCGGTTTCGCGACGGCCGATGCGATGTTCCGCTATCCCGATTTCTTTAAGGTGGGCATCTCGGAAGCGGGCAACCACGACAACCGGGTGTATGAAGACGACTGGGCCGAGAAGTGGCACGGGCTGTTGGTAAAGAATGCCGACGGCACGACCAACTACGACGACCAGGCGAACCAGAATCACGCGAAGAACCTGAAGGGCAAGCTGCTGCTGGCTCACGGCACGATGGACAGCAATGTTCCGCCGAACAATACGTTGTTGGTGGTGGACGCGCTGATCAAGGCGAACAAGGACTTCGACCTGCTGATGTTGCCGAATCGCGGACATGGCTTTGCGTCGGAGCCGTACATGATCCGCCGGCGGTGGGATTACTTTGTGAAGTGGCTGATGGGGGCCGAACCGCCCAAGGAGTATGAACTGCATCCTCCGGCGGCGGGCCGTGGGTTTGGCGCGCCAATGATGAGCGGCGCAGCGGAACAGCAGTAAACGCAGATCGGGCCGGCCCGCTGGCTGGAGACTCGCAATGTACGAGAGTCCAACTGGCAGAGCCGGCCCGATTTGCGTCCAGACCTAACGAGCGGCGGTTTGGGACTGGACCCGAAGCAGCGCGGCGGCCTCCGAGGAGTTCCGGGCCGCCGCGTCCTTCAGGTAGAACGCGGCCTGCTCAGGCCTGTTCAGGTGATGGGCGATGGCGCCGGCGTGATAGAGAACCCTGGGGTCCTTCACGCCAATCTGCAGGGTCTTTTGGATTTCGGCCTCGGCTTTCTCATATTCGCCATTGGCGGCCAGGGCCCAGGCATAGCAGTCGCGGGTGAACACATCCTGGCGGCGGACGATCTCGCGCTTCGCAATTTCCAGTGCTTTGGCCGGCTGTTTGGCGTGGTCGATGTAGTAGCTGATCAGCTCGTGGTTGGAGTTGTCGCCGAGCATGGATTCCGCCAGGGACTTGCGCTCAAATTCGGCAAACGCTTTAGCCGCTTCGTCGTTGCGGCCGGCAAGGGCGAGTTCCTCAGCCCAGGCGTACTGATTCTCGGCATGGGGCGCGGCTTCGTAGCGCTTCTGCAGGAGGGCGGCCGCTTCCTCGTGACGGTTCTGCGCTCCGCGGACGCGGGCGAGTGCGGCCTGCGCGTAGTGGTAGTTGGGGAAGATGCCGAGGGCGCCGATCGAGAACATCTCCGCCTGGGCCAGATCGCCGTTGATAAAGCTGAGATGGGACATCTGGGTGAGCAGCCAGGCGCGGTCCTCTGTCTCCGAGAAGGGTGTGGAGTCGTAAGCGGACTGCATCAACTGCATGGCGCCGGGCAGGCGTCCGTGAAGTTCGCGCAAGTAGGCAGCGCGAGTCAGGCCGGCGACATTGCCAGGTTTCAGGTTGAGCATCCACTGGGCCGCCTTGATGGCGTCGGCGTAGTTGCCGAGTTCGACGTTGGCGTCCACCAGATAGCCGTAGACGGTCACGTCGTCGGGCATTTGCTTGTTCAGCCGCGTAGCGGTTTCCAGAGCCTGTGCAAAGTCGTGCCGGCCGAGTTGGAGCCAGGCTTCGACCTTCAATGCCTCGAAGTTGGCGGGCGACACCGCCAGTGACTGCTTGAGGGTCGCTTCGGCCTTCGCGTAGTAGTCGACGTCCGAGGTTTCGCGGGCCCGGCGGGCGTAGGCCATGGCGAGACTGTTCAAGTAGGGCACGTGGTTCGGGTGGGCCTTGAGACCGGCCTGCGCCTTCTGGATGGCGTTTTCCGCCGGAGTGCCCGCGAGCGCCAGCGTGGCAATGAGGGCGAGGGAAGCGAAGAGTGTTTTATTCATGGAGGCGTCCAACTATCGAACTGGCGATCAGGGTCATGGGATGGGACGGGCCCGGTTGAGCCCGCCCCGATTCAAGTGCTAGAGGCTGGGACAGATGCCGCTCTCGTAGTAGGCGCAGCCGGGCTGGCCGGGGCCGGCATGCACGCTGTCGCGGCCGCTGTAGGCGGGGGCCATGAAGGGGAACGACGGCTGCAGCGGCGCGGTGCCGGTGTTCACGCCATCGCCCAGCGGGGTGCCGTACTTCTTGCCATCGACGAGAATGCCAGCGACGGCCCGCAGCGCGATGTCGAGCACGTCGTCACCCAGGCGGCGCCCATTGGGGAAGCCCGAGAGATCGCCGGCCAGGAAGCCGAGCCGCTTCTGCTGGGTGACCGCTGTGGGGCGGATGCCGGTGTTGAGGCGCAGCAGATCGGCCACGGGGCCGGCGTCGGAAGCGGCGCAGCCGGGGCAGATGGGCGCGGCGTACTGCACGAGCAGCAGCAGGTCTGTGCGCGGAGCGGGCGCCACCGGAACACCAATGCTGCCGAGGATCTTGGCGGCCAGGGGATCGAGGACGAAGCTGGCGAACTGGGCGTCGTTGATGGGATCGTCCATGCTGAACTTGTCCTTCGAGCCGGTGCCGATGATGGCTTCGTTGATGAGCGGATTGCCGAGGCGCTGAACCTGGGCCCAGGTTTCGGTGCCCGGATCACCCATCACCGTGGTCTTGTGGCGGGAGGTGGTGCCGTAGGTGCCGATGACGGCTTCCTTGTCCCCGGCGGGATGGGCTTTGCCGTCACTGGTAAGCAGGCTGATGGGTATTTCCAGGGCGATGGTATTCACGTCGAAGCCGGCCAGGGCGTTGGGTGCGTAGTTGTGCTGATCGTCGCCTTCGGCCATGGCGGGGAGAACGCCGCCGCCGGCCGCTTTGCGCAGGTTAACTGAGTCGAAGAAGCCGCCGAGGTCGATGTAGAAGGGATCGGCGACGGTGCCGGCGAAGGCGCGTACGCCCTGGCTGAGGCTGTAGACGCCCTGGGCGCGGAGGCCGTTGTAGTCGGGCATGGTTTTGGGGCCGACATTGGCGGGTACGGCATAGGTGTTCATACCGGCGGTGAGTTCCTGGGAGCCGGACTTGGTGACCATCGTGACGGTGTAGCTCTGGCGGAGATTGAAGCCTTCCGAACCAGCGCCGTCGAGGGCGGTGATGGCCGGAATGCCCGCCAGGTTTCCGACAAAGCCGGTGAATACGCCAGGGGCGCGGATTTCGGTTTTGAAGCGGATCTGGAAGGTGACGTCGGGCACGCCGTCGTGATTATTGTCGACCTTCATCTCGTAAAGGATGCCGGGGTCGAAGGGGAAGTAGTTGGGGCCGTTGGAGGGCTCGAGGAAGGGGTCGACATTGAGGATCATGACCACCTTGTCGGCCCGTTCGGGGCTGACGAAGGTGTACCAGTCCGTGATATCGGCTTTCTGGTCGAGGGCGGTGATGGGCGCCTCGCGGTGGCTGGCGGCGAACACCGCCGGCTGCTGGATGGTGAGGGTCGCCATGAGCATGGCGAGCGTGGTTCGTAGTGTTTTTGATCTGAGTATCATCAGTGTTTCCTCGCGGAATTGTGAAGCCGATGTTCATGTGTGGGTACGGCAACGCAGGGGGCAACGGATTTCGTTCAGGCAAGATTTTCGTGGTTTTCGGGCGGAATAAAATAATCCGGAAGAAAGTTGAAAAATCCCAATCCGGGCGTGATTCGATTTCGTACATACGTTGTTTACGGCGGCGCTTGGGTAGGGCTCTGGCCGGTGGAGCGGATTCGGGGTAAGCTGGCAAGGTGCGCTACCGGGAACACGCCCCACCCGCTCATCTGGCCGCTTCCGTGGAGTGTTTCTGGACGTACGACGCCGATCCTGCGCAGCCGGAGCAACGTGTGCTGCCCGACGCATGCGAGGACATCGTCTTCCTGCCGGACTCCGGCCTGCTGGCGGCAGTGGGGACCATGACGAAGGCGCAGGTCTATTCCCACGCTCACTCGCAAACCGTGGTGGGCGTTAGGTTTCATCCCTCCATGGCGCGGCCGTTCCTGGTAGTAGCCGGGAGTGAACTGGCGGATGAAATGGTGGATTTGGGCGGCCTGTGGGGTGTTCGCGGCGAGCAACTGCGCGGCCGGATGAGCGCAGCGGAGAGTGGGGCCGAGGCGGTGGCGCTGCTGGCGGGCGAGTTGCGGCCGGTGGAGGAGACTCCGGCGCAGAGGATGGTGCTGTGGGTGGCGGAGCAGGGCGGCAGGGTGCGGTTGGACGATCTGGCGCGGTTTGCGGGCTTGAGCCAGCGGCATTTGCGACGGATCTTCCTGGAACAGACAGGCGTGTCGCCGAAACTGTTCTGCCGGGTGGTGCGTTTCCGCAGCCTGGTGAGCCGGTTGGCGCAGAAGAATGAGGCGAACTGGGCCGACCTTGCGCTGGACTACGGGTACTACGACCAGAGCCACCTGGTGAACGAGTTCCGCGAGCTCAGCGGTTTGACGCCCACGGCTTTCGTCGCCAGGCCGTGACCGTTTTTTCCAAGACGGGACAGCCGCGTCGCGGCTAATCTAATCCCCATGAAGATTACAGCCGTTCTGATTGTGGAAGCGATTGAGCCGTGCCTGACGTTCTGGGTGGACCGGCTCGGGTTTGAGAAGACCGTAGAGGTGCCGGAAGGCGAGGGGCTCGGCTTTGCGATCCTGCAGAAGGACGGTGCGGAGCTGATGTTCCAAACGCGGGAGAGTGTCGCCAAGGACGTACCGCAAATGATCCCGGGCCTGACTGGCCAAGGGGTGGGCCTCTTTATCGAAGTGCCGGATTTTGACGACCTGCTGACCCGCGTGACGGGTCTGGAGGTGGTGATGCCGGAAAGAACAGCGTTCTACGGGATGAGGGAGATCGTGGTGCGCGAGCCCGGCGGATTCGCTGTTTGTTTCGCCAGCCGGATCGAATCGCCCAAGGAGTAGACAGGGGGCCGGCGGCATGGGGCAGGTACGGATCGTACTCCTATCCTAAGGTTGTTCCGCAGCCGCCGGACTGCTAGCATCTGCTCATGCGAATTGCAGCAGGCTGGCCGGTCCTGTTCTGCCTGGCGATGGCCTGCACGCCGGCCCATGCCCAACAACCCAGAATCTTCCCGGAGCGCTGGGTGTATGTCGCGCTGAATCCTGGCGAAGCCGATGCGGTGGCCAAGTTCCAGTCGATTGTGGATACGGCGGCCGGCCACGGGTTGACCGGCATCGTGTTGAATGGGAGCTTTGACGGCAACGTCTGGAACAGCCCGGCATTCAAGGCTGCCTGCGCGCAGATGCGGCAGGTTGCGGCGGTGAAGGGGCTGGAGATCATCCCGGCCGTGTTTGCGCTGGGGTATGGCGCGGGCAAAGGCTACGACCCCAATCTGATGGAAGGCCTGCCGGTGAACGACCAGTTGTTTGTCGTGAATGGCGGGGTGGGGCGGCTGGTGCCCGATCCGGCTCCGGTGCTGCAGAATCCTGGAGTGGATCCAGCCCCCGGGACGGATAGCCTGGCTCCATGGGCGCAAGTAATGCCTGGGGTCTCGTCGTTCGTGGATCGTACGGAGTTTCACGCGGGCGGAGCTTCGGTGCGGTTAGAGAATTTCGGCGCGGCACCGGATCGGACGGTCCTGATCCGGCAGTGGGTCCAGGTGCGGCCCAACCGGGTGTACCGGCTCACGTACTGGACCAAGAGCAGCGGACTGAAATCGGACGAGGAGCGACTGGTCCAGATCATGGGGCAGGACGGGCGCTCCCTTTCTCCCCGGGAAGACCTGACCCTGACTCGCGGCTGGACGAAGTTCACCATGGGGTTCAACAGCTGGAACAACACCGAGGTGGAGATTCAGGCAGGAGTCTGGTTGGGCACGGCGGGGCAGTTGTGGCTGGACGATTTCCAATTGGAAGAGGTGGGGTTGACGAATGTGCTGCGCCGCCCGGGCGCGCCGTTGACGGTGAAATCGGAGCAGACCGGCGCCGTTTATACGGAGAATGTGGATTTCGGGCGCATCGTCGATCCGCAGTTGGATTTCCAGTTTCAGCATGAAGGCCCGGTGATTACGATTCCCGCGGGCAGCCGGATCCAGGAAGGCGAACGGCTGAGGGTGAGCTACTACCACGGGATGGCGGCATTCAACTCCCAGGTCTCCACCTGCATGAGTGAAGAGGCGGTGTACGACCTGATGGCCGTGACGGCCCGCAACATCAACGACTGGTTGGCGCCGAAGCGCTGGCTGCTGTTCATGGACGAGCTGCGCGCGGGCGGGACCTGCGATGCCTGCCGGCGACGGGGCATCTCCATTTCGCAGATGCTGGCCGATTCCATGTTGCGGCAGCAGGCGATTGTCCGGGCGGTGCGTCCGGATGCGGAGTTCATCACGTGGTCGGACATGTTCGATCCGTACCACAATGCCCGTCCGCTGTATTACCTGTTGGATGGCGACCTGACCGGCGTGGCCGATCTGCTGCCGAAGGATCTCAAGATCATCGCGTGGGAGCCGACGCGCCGGAAGCAGACGCTGCCCTACTTTGACAGCCGAGGATTCCGGACGATGGCGGCCTCCTATTACGACACCGGCAGCATGGCCAGTACACTCGACTGGCTGTCTGATCTGTATGCAACGCCCGGCGCCGACGGCATCATGTACACGACCTGGGCGCGGGACTACAGCCGCCTGGCCGAATTCGGCGACCTGGTCTCAAGTGCCAATCCCTCCACGATTCCGGTGCAGCAGGTGGCGTTGAATCCCGCGACGCTGCAGGGCGGCGTCACCAGCATCACCAATACGGTGACACTGTCCGCACCGGCGCCGGCCAACGGTGCCTTCGTGGCGCTGCACAGCTCGAACGCCGTGGTAGCAGCGGTGCCACTGGCTATTACTGTGCCCGCCGGCATGACCAGCGCCTCGTTCACGGTAGCCTCGCGCGGGGTCGCCGCTCAAACGGTAATCCAGATCTCGGCTACAGCGGGCGGAGTGACGACTACCGCCGACCTGACCGTGTTGCCGGTGAAACTGGCCAGCCTGGCTGTGCCGGCCCTGGCCGCGGCCAAGGTGCAATTCACGGGCATGGTGACGATTGATACGCCGGCCCCTCCGGGCGGCATCGCTGTGAACCTGACCAGTTCCAATCCCGCTGCGCTGCCCGTGCCCGCCAGTGTCAGCATTGCGACGGGCAGCACCACGGCGCAGTTCAAAGCGACTTCGGCCTGGCCTGGCGCGCAGGCGCCCGTTGTACTGACGGCGCAGGCTCCGGGTACGCAGCAGACAGCGAATGTGCTGGTGGTCGCCGGGCAGCTCAGCAGCCTGACGCTGCAGACACCCACGGTCGGCGGCACCGCGCTCACGAACAACCGGGTGACCCTGACCAGCCTGGCCGCGGCGCCCGTAACCGTAAAT
This sequence comes from Paludibaculum fermentans, assembly GCF_051172195.1. Lineage (GTDB taxonomy): Bacteria > Acidobacteriota > Terriglobia > Bryobacterales > Bryobacteraceae > Paludibaculum > Paludibaculum fermentans_A. Next base: position 6,022,718 of record NZ_JBPJAQ010000001.1, on the reverse strand, counting down.
CTAGCGTCCTCCAGTCCGTCGGCGGCCAGCGTGCCGGCCTCCGTGGTGGTGCCGGCCGGCGCATCGTCGGCTGTATTCCCCATCACCTCGACAGCGGTCTCCTCCCCAATCAACGTGAACCTGACAGCGGAACTGGACGGCGTGACCAGAACGGTTGCCGGCACGATTCAACCGGCCGCCCTGAACGCCCTGGTGCCAGGTTATGCGCCGCTGGTGGCCGGCGTAACAGCCACCGGCGTGGTTTCGCTCAACGGCCCGGCGGGTCCTGGCGGAGCGAGCGTGGCGTTAAGCAGCGCGGATCCCCTCGTCCTGAACGTGCCCGCGAATGTACTGATACCGGCTGGCAAGGCCTCCGGGACATTCTCCATGATCGTGTCCGCGGCGGCCGCCGGGCAGAGTGTCGCACTCACGGCGAGTTACCTGGGCGTCGTCAAGACGGCCACCGCGCAGATCATCGCGGTGACGCTGAAGAGTATCACCGTGCCTGCTACGGCGGTGTCCGGCACCTTGATCAAGACGAGTTCCGTGACTTTATCGGGACCGGCACCCACGGGTGGAATTGTCGTGGCGCTGAGTTCCTCAGACCCGGCAGCCGCCGCTGTCCCTGCATCCGTCACTGTTCCGGCTGGAGCCTCGACCGCTGCCTTCAACATCACAACGGTGGCGGGGGTCTCATCGCCCGGAGTCACGATTACCGCTTCGGCGAACGGCGTTTCGCGGACCGGCACACTGCAACTCACTTCAGTGACGCTGACTGCATTTAGTGCGGGAGCCGCCAGCTCAACAGGCGGCCTGCCCTTGAAGGGCACGATCACGCTGGGCGGGCCGGCGCCGGCCGCTGGAGTGACGGTTGCGCTGCAATCCTCGAACACCGCGGTGGCGCCCTTGCCGGCGAGTGTTCTCATTGCCGGAGGAACGAGCTCAGCCACCTTCAACTACACTCCGGGCGTGGTGCTGGCTCCAGTGTCTGTCACCCTATCCGCCAGCTATGGCGGAATCACCAAACAGGCAGCGCTCAGCGTGCTGGCTCCGGCATTGAAGAGTCTGACCATGCCGCTGGCCAGCATCGGCGGGCGGACGAGTACGGCCAATACGGTGGCGATTACGGGACCGGCTCCGGCAGCGGGCGCGGTTATTGGTTTGACCAGTTCGAACCCGGCGGCGGTGCCCGTACCGTTGTCTGTCACGATTCCGGCCGGCGCGTCCTCGGCCACCTTCTCCATCAGTCCGCCAGCCGTGACTACGCCGTTCAGTGTGACCATCACCGCCAACTATGGCGGTGCATCCCGATCGATCGATGTGACGATCCAGGCGGCCGCGCTGAGTTCGCTCAGCATCGGGACAGCTCCGGTGACCGGGGGCGTGCAGGTGAATGGGTTGATCGGCTTGACGGGTCCGGCGCCGGCCGGTGGACTCTCGGCCGTGCTCACAGGCACGGGCGTGTTTCAGACGCTGCCGTCCAGCGTGACGATCCCCGCCGGGGGGACGCTGGGCACATTCTCTTTCAAACCAGCGACGACCGCGGCGCCCACCAGCATTCAGATCACAGTGACCCTGGGTGGAATTACGAAATCCTCGGCGCTGCAGGTGCTGCCGCCGGTGTTGAAGGCCGTCACAGCCCCGGCCGCACTGAAATCGGGTCAATCGGCCAACGGGACCCTCAGCCTGACCGGGCCGGCCACGGCAGGCGGTGTCGTGGTGAGTCTGTCGGATTCGAGCGGGGGCCTGCTGACGATGCCCGCGAGTGTGACGTTTCCCGCCGGTAGCAGCCTGATCAGTTACGTGGTGAAGGCGGGCAGTATCGCCGCAGCGACTACGGCGACGATCACAGCGACGCAGGGTGTGACGGTGAAACAGGCGTCAGTGGCGCTAAACCCATAGAATCACAAGCGCCAAGCCTGATTTGAGGAAGTTTGGTGAGCCGGGCGGGGGTCGAACCCGCGACCACCTGATTAAAAGTCAGATGCTCTACCACTGAGCTACCGGCCCACTCTGGGATACCCGGCGGGCGGGCACCTTTGACTAGGATACCAAGGGTACCCCATGGGTGTACAATCAAAGATCGTACAATCAGTACCCTTGGATCCTTCCCCTTTCACATTTACCGCTAAAGTGGCCCACAATCGCGCCTTTGATTGTGATTGAATAGGGGCATGGCAGACCCGGTCATCTTAATCGCTAATGGGGATCTGCGCCTATCAGCCAACCAGACGTGTTGGGCGGCGCAGGCAGAAGTAGAGCAGATGGTCATCGAGGCGGTGCGTGCCTTCGGTCATGAAATCGAACGCGGCCATCCTTATGATGAGACCAAACAGCACGGCTTCATTGACAGCCAGAAGCATGGCATGGAGGTGTTCCGGCAGATTCCTCCCGCCGCGCCGCTGATTGTTGTCGAGGCGGTCTGGCAGTACAGCCACCACGTGCTCCACGGGCTTTATACCCACCAGGGCCCCATCCTGACTATCGCCAACTGGAGCGGGCAATGGCCCGGACTCGTCGGCATGCTGAATCTCAACGCCAGCCTCACCAAGGCCGGTATACCCTACTCTACGTTGTGGTCAGAAGACTTCAAGGACGAAGCCTTCCTCGGCGGCCTGAAGCGCTGGCTGAACGGCGAGAAAGTCACCCACGACAACAGCCACGTCCGGCCCCTGGGCGCCTTGCGTTTGCCGAAACAGGCCGAAGAGACCGGCTCCGCCATGGCGCGCGAACTGTACCGGGACAAGGCCATCATGGGCATTTTCGACGAGGGCTGCATGGGCATGTACAACGCCATCATCCCCGACGAACTGCTGCACCGCACGGGCGTCTTCAAAGAGCGGCTCAGCCAGAGCGCGCTCTACGCCGAGTTGCTGACGGTGGGCGACGCGGAAGCCCAGACTGTCCGCGACTGGCTCGATGCCAAGGGCATGAAGTTCATGACCGGCCCGAATCCGGACACCGACCTCACAGATGGCCAGATTCTGGACCAGTGCAAGATGTACATCGCCGCACTGCGCATCGCCGACGATTTCGGCTGCGCCACCATCGGCATCCAGTATCAGCAGGGACTCAAGGACCTGGTACCCGCCTCGGACCTGGTGGAAGGCCTGCTGAACAACGTCGACCGCCCGCCCGTGAATTCGCGTGATGGCTCGCGTGTCCTGTTTGAAGGCAAAGCCCTGCCCCACTTCAACGAAGTGGACGAGTGCTGCGGCCTGGACGCGCTGATCACCAATCGCGTCTGGACGAAGCTCGGCTACGATCCGGAGACGACGCTGCACGACGTGCGCTACGGCGAGCAGTACAACGGCGAGTACGTCTGGGTGTACCTCATCTCCGGCGCCGTGCCTCCGGCCCACAATCAGGGCGGCTACGCCGGCACCACCAGCGAACGCCAGCCAGCGATGTACTTCAAGAAGGGCGGCGGGACCGTGAAGGGCATCTCCAAGGCCGGCGAACTGGTCTGGAGCCGCATCTTCATCGACTCGGGCATCCTCAAAGCCGACATCGGCCGCGCCAAGGCAATCGACCTGCCGGCGGAAGAGACCGACCGCCGCTGGAACCTCACGACCCCGCCATGGCCCATCATGCACGCCGTGCTGCACGGAGTGTCGCGCGACCAGTTCATGGGGCGGCACAAGTCCAACCACATCAACGTGGCCTATGCGCCCACGGCCGAGGATGCAAACAAGGCCCTGGCCGTAAAAGCGGCCATGTTCCGCGACCTGGGCATTGATGTCCACGTGTGCGGCACCAACCACGGCCTGGGCGAATAGCGCCCATTCCAATTCGTCAACTTCGAACGCGCCGGATCCCGCACCGGCGCGTTTTTGTTGTGGCTGCCGGCGTTCGCGATGCCCTCGTAGAAGCGCCTCTGATATGCTAGAAAATTCAGCGTTTCTGGAGGTACTTCCTTTGCGAGTCGGCATGATCGGCACGGGCGCGATTTCCCACAAACACGCGCAGGCCTATAAGAACATCGGTTACCGGATCACTGTCTGCACGGACGTGTTTCCGGAGGCAGGTCAACGCTTCGCCGATCAGTACGGCTGCGAGTTTGTGCCCACTTACGAAGAGGTCTGCAGCCATCCCGACGTCGATTACGTCGACGTCTGCACCTTCCCCGACTTCCGCCTGCAGCCCATCGAGGTCGCGGCCAAAAACGGCAAGGCGATCCAGGTGCAGAAGCCGATTTCGACGAACGTCGAGACCGCCCGCAAGATGATCGAAACGGCGAAAGCCGGCGGCGTCGTGCTGGGTGTCGTGAGCCAGCACCGCTTTGACGACTCCACCATCTTCGTCAAAAAGGCCATCGATGACGGCCGCCTGGGCAAGATCCTGCAGGCCGACGCCTACGTCAAATGGTGGCGCAGCGAAGCGTACTATTCCCGCTCGATCAAGGGCAGTTGGGCCGTGGAAGGCGGCGGCGCTCTCATCAACCAGGCCGTCCATCAGGTGGACGTGCTGGGTTATCTCGTGGGCGGCGTGGCCGAGCTCTACGGGCAGTGGCAACTGGCCGCTCGACACAGAATCGAGAGCGAAGACGTGATCAATGCGCTGCTGAAGTATAAGAGCGGCGCGACGGGCGTCATCCAGGCCTCCACCGCTTTCTGGCCCGGCTACTCCGAACGCATCGAAATCCACGGCACCAAGGGCACCTGCATCTTTACCGGCGACAAGCTCACCACATGGGATGTGGATTGCGATACGGGCGAACCGGCACCCGTGGAGAAGGAAGTCATGAGCGGCTCGTCCGACCCCATGGCGATTCCGCTCACGCCGTTTGAACGCCAGTTCCTCGACTTCGGCAATGCGGTGAAGAACAACACGACGCCGCTGGTCTCGGGCGAAGAGGGCCTGAAGGCACTGGAGATCGTGGAAGGCGTCTACCAGAGCTGCCGCAGCGGCATGCCGGTGAAGTTCTAGCCACATGAGTTGGACCGAAGTGCGTGTTCCGGCGACGAGCGCCAACCTGGGGCCGGGGTTCGACGCCCTGGGCATGGCGCTCAGCATCTATCTGGAGTGCCGTTTCCGGCGCGCCGAGAAGCTGATCATTACACCCTCGGGCCGTGATGCGGGCATGATCTCGTCGGGTCCGGAGAACCTGATCTGGCAGACCGCGCTGCAGGTGAGCGAGCACACCGGGCGCCCGATGCCCATGATCGAGCTGCAGGTGAACAACGACATTCCTATCGGCAAAGGCCTCGGCTCGTCCGCGGCGGCGCTGGTGGCCGGTGTCGTGATCGCCGACGAGGTACTGGGCCTGGGCTGGGACCGTCACAAGATCCTCGATGAAGCGGCGCGGATCGAAGGCCACCCGGATAACGTCGCTGCCGCGGCGTTGGGTTCCATCGTGGCCAGCGCCATCGACACCGACGGCATCACGCGCGCCGTGCGGATGCAGCTGCCGGCCCGCTACGGCATCGCCATCATCGTGCCGGACTTCATCCTGCCGACATCGGAAGCACGCGCCGTACTGCCGCAGAGCTACTCCCGCGCCGATGCCGTGTTCAACATCCAGCGCTCGGCTCTGCTGATCGCGGCCATGTTGACGCAGACCACCGACGCCTTCCACGAGGCGTTGATGGACCGGCTGCATCAGCCTTATCGCGCACGCCTGGTGCCCGGCCTCAGCGAGATGCTGGAACTGCGCGTGGAAGGCCTGCTGGGCTGTGCGCTCTCTGGCGCCGGTCCCAGCGTCCTGGTGTTTTATGAACGCGGCCACGAGGAAGTCTGCGAGCAGATGCGCGGCATCTTCCAGAAGCATGGCCACGGCAGCGAGATCCTCTGGGCGCATATCCCGGACCATGGATACGATCTGCTGCAAGGCCTGTAATCGCGCACTACAATAGGATTGCCATGGCGAAGTCAAAATCGGTCGCGTTTGAAGTGGATTGTCCGTGCTGCGGAGCCACGCTGAAGATCGATCCGGAAGTAAAGGCTGTTCTCAGCCACAAGGCCAAACCGGCCGTCCGCACGCTGGACGACATCAGCACCGGCATCGCCAAGCTGAAAGATGCCGAGCAGCAGCGTGAGGATGCGTTCCAGAAGTCCTTCCAGGCGATGAAGTCGAACAAGGACGTGCTGTCCCGCAAGTTCGACGAACTGCTGAAGCAGGCCAAGGAAGAAGATCCCACCAAGCCGCCGCCGAAGCCGTTCGACCTCGACTAGTTCACCTGCGCCAGTTCCAGAATCACGATGGCGACGTCCGTCACCTTATCCAGGTCGATGCCGGTCTCGTCTTCCGCGTCGTAGATCTCGAGCTTCTTCGTACCCGTGGGCGTGATCAACGTGGCGGACTTGTACTTGCCCAGCAGGTGCACCGTGATGTTCTCCACCGGATAGTCGGAGTAGTTCACCAGGTGCAGCGCCAGCCTGCCGCTGGCCGGATCGCCTTTCAAATTCGACAGCATGCTGGGCGCACCGAACAGCCGGGCAGCGAAATTCCGGCGGCCGATCACGCCGTTGATCTCACGCCAGATGTCTTCCATCTGCTTCAATGAACTCTCGGGGAACGTGATGGCATCGCCCTCGGGAATCGCCATCTTCCACGCAGGCGGTCCGCTCAACACCATCGCACCCTTGCGCGCCACGCCGCGCACGGCGTCTTTCTGTTCCTGCGACAGCGCCGATGGGTCGATGTTCAGCAGCAGCCGCACGTCTTTCGGCGTGGAAATCGGCAAACGCTCAGGCGTCACGACTCGCGCCGGAATGTGTTTGGCCGCAATCATGTCCAGGATGCTGCCGGACATCAGTGCGCCGGATGAGGCGTCCTGCAGCACCGCCAGACCGCTGAAATCGGGCCAGGCAGCGATTTCCTTGTGATCCTCATAGAACTTCAGCACTGAATTGATCCGCGTCCAGCCCGCCAGCGCCTTTTCGTCGCCCTTGCGCAGCAGCGCCCAGTAGCCTGGATCCAGGGCGACCACCCAACGTGCCCCGGCCATGGCGGCATCGGCCACCGCCTGGATATAGCGCTCCGGCCCCAGGATGTTATTCTCCGGCGGCGTGTTGGCCAGCCATAGTGCCGTCGCCGGTGGAGTCACGGCCCTGGTAAACCGCAGGAAGCCCGAGTTGGTATCGACCCACGGAGAACTGCTGGGCCGCGCCTGCACGGCGCCCTTCTCCTCGGCGCGTACACCCGGCCACACGCCCTGTGTCGTACCAAGCACTTCGCCCGGATGCTCGATGGGCATCCTCGCGCGCGTCGTCAGGGTGAAGCGAACGGGACCGCCAGGCGAGTCGGACACAACCAGCGCGGATCCGTCCTGCTTCGTCGCCAGGACAGTAATGCCCTGCCCTTTCGCCGCTGCCGCGAAATCGCTCTTCCACACGGCGGAGTCCACCAGCAGGCAGTTGATGGGCGATTGCTTCAGCAGCGACAGTGATTCGACATCCGCCGCCGGCCAGCGGGCCGGGACGCAGGCGGACAACTGCACAGCCAACAGCAAAGAGGTGGTGATCAAGGCCAGCCGGTGCTCCTGCCTCCATTGTGCCAGCGCGGCGTGGTCTCGTGACTGAAATGTCAATCGGAATATACTAAGGGTGCATGAGTCTGTACTTCGCCGCCGGCTCGGAGACCACGGAATTCACCTCCGCCGAGCTCAAAACCGCCCTCTTCCAGGCCCTTGACGCCCTGGGCCCCCGCAAGAAAGTCCTGTGCCTGCCGCCCGATATCACGCGCTTCCACTCGCGTGCCGGTGAACTCACGCGGCTCGCCTGGGAATACTACGGCGACAGCCTCGCCGCCGTCCTGCCCGCCATCGGCACCCACACGCCCATGACCGAGGCCGAAATCGGCCACATGTTCGGCGACATGCCGGTGTCGTTATTCCATGTGCACGACTGGCGTACCGGCATCACCACTCTGGGCGAAGTGCCCGCGTCCTTTATCCGCGAAGTCTCGGAGGGCGCGCTCGACTTCACCTGGCCCGCCCAGGTGGACAACCTCGTCGCCGAGGGCGGCTTCGACCTCATCCTGTCGCTGGGCCAGGTCGTCCCGCACGAAGTCATCGGCATGGCGAACTACAACAAGAACGTGTTCGTCGGCACCGGCGGCAGCGAGGGTATCAACAAGAGCCACTTCCTGGGCGCCGTCTATGGCATGGAGCGGATTATGGGCCGCGCCGATACGCCCGTGCGCCGAGTCCTGAACTACGCCTCCGACCACTTCGCCCAGCACCTGCCCATCGTTTATGTGCAGACCGTGGTCGGCAAGAACAACGCGGGTCAGCTCGCCCTGCGCGGCCTATATGTCGGCGACGATGTCGAGTGCTTCGAGCAGGCTTCGGCCCTCAGCCTCAAGGTCAACTTCGTGATGATGGAACGCGAGATCAAGAAGGCCGTGGTCTTCCTCGACCCCAGCGAGTTCCGCAGCACCTGGCTGGGCAACAAGAGCGTCTACCGCACTCGCATGGCCCTGGCCGACGGCGGCGACCTCATCGTGCTTGCGCCTGGCGTGAAGGAGTTTGGCGAGGATCCCACCATCGACAAGCTCATCCGCAAGTACGGCTATCGCAACACACCCGACGTGCTCGAAGCAGTGAAGAACAACCCCGACCTCGCCGGCAATCTCAGCGCCGCGGCACACCTGATTCACGGCACGTCCGAGGGCCGCTTCCGCATCACTTACTGTCCCGGCTACCTCACGCGCGAAGAGGTGGAGGGTGTTCACTACCAATACGGCAACCTGGCCGAGATGACGCAGAAGTACAACCCCGAAAGCCTGCAGGACGGCTTTAACGACGTCGACGGCGAGGAGATCTTCTACATCTCCAACCCGGCCCTGGGCCTGTGGGCCTATCGCGGCCGTTTCCAGTAAGGCCGGCTACATTTCAACGTGTTCGTTCAGGCGGGCGAGATCCAGTTCCATCTCGCCCTCCGACGCCGCTTTGAACGTCGGCACGAATCGCGCATTCCATTTCAGTTCCCCGGCCACATAGCTGCGCCGCGCGTGCACGGTCTGGCTGAACGTGTCGTCGAAGGCTTTGATCAGCACCATGAACTCAGTCTGCAGCCGTTGCAGGTCGTCCGCCGTCCGGCCCCACAGCGGGCTGTCCTCATTGATGGGGTGGACGACGGTCCACACCAGGGGCAGGAAGTAGACCTTAGGCCGCTCCAGGCTCAGTGGCGCATAACGGCGCTTCAACTCGCCATCCACGTTCTCGACCGTCATCATCAGGATGCGCGCTTCCAATTCCAGCAGCACGTTCGGCCGCCGGTTCGCCAGGCGGAACATCAGCGCCTGCCCATCCTGAAACGGAGCGATCACCGCATTCTCACTGAAGGCAAGGCTGGCAGAAGGCCGCGAAAATCGGGCAAATATTAAGCCAGTCGCCACGGCGAGACTGAGAATCCCCGACATCGCCTCCACGGCGGCTATCGAACTGGCCAGGAAACTGTTCGGCGAGATGTGGCCGTAGCCCACTGTCGTGAACGTCTGGATACTGAAGAAAAATGCGCTGGTGAAGCCCTGCATGGCTGAATTGCGTGGTGCGCCCTGCAGGTTCTCGACTCCTATCAGGTAATACGCCACCGCGAACAGCAATTCGATGCCGAGATAGATCAGCGGCACCTGCACCAGGAACGCCGGCCAGCTCAGGTTCATGAAATACAGGAAATAGCCGGCGTCGCGCAGCCGCCCACCCACCCGCCTGACGTTGAACGACCCGTCTTCATTGATAATCCGCCGGATCTGGCCTGAAAACCGCTCTGTTATGCCCGGATCGAAAGCTATCTTCGCCATAAGTGTTCGATGCGCTACTCTACTCCCGAGATGATCCCACATAGCGGACTCACGCCAGCGGAACTGCGGACCCTGCGCAGCCTCAAGAAGCCCGAGCTGTTGCAGCGTTTTCTCGACGAAGAGATCGCCTACAACACCGAGCCGGATGGCCCGTCGTGCTTCTCACCCCGGCTGGTACTCCGCCATAGCCGCGGCCACTGCATGGAAGGAGCCCTGTTGGCCGCCGCCGCCCTGCGCGTGAACGGATACCGCGCTCTGCTGCTGGATCTGGAAGCGATCCGCGACGACGACCATGTGCTGGCGCTCTTCCAGGTGGACGGCTGCTGGGGTTCCGTCGCCAAATCGAACTACTCCGGCCTGCGCTACCGCGAGCCCGTCTACCGCACACTCCGTGAACTCGTCCTCTCCTACTTCCCGCACTACTTCAACCTGCAAGGCGAGCGAACACTGCGCGCCTACTCCACTCGCCCCGTCGACCTCGCCCGTTTCGACAAGCGGCAGTGGATGGCCGATGAGGAGCCGGTCTGGTATATAGCCGAACACCTGTGTTGGGTGGCTCACACCAAAGTGATCACGCCAAAACAGGTCCGCCGCCTCACCCGTATGGACCAGCGCCTGTTCGACGCCGGCCTGGTCGGCAGCATCCGGCATTGAACCCGGGGGCGTCAGCTTCGGGTTTTCCGCAGCGACAATCTCATCTCATTCGTCGCCTGGAAACCCAGGGATTCGTACAGCGGGCGGCCCTCCGCACTCGCATGCAGAGAGACAATCGCGAAGCCCGCTTCGCGGCACCAGTCCACGGCGACGCCCATCAGTTTCTTCGCCAACCCCTGGCGGCGGTGCTGGGGCTCCGTGTAGACATTGATGATGAACGCGCGCTGAGCCCGCGTATCGTTTGGACCCGGCTGATACGGCAGCAACAGCACCCCTGTGCCGGCCGCGGCCTCACCATTCTCATCCTCGGCCACCCAAGCCACATACGTTCCGTTGCTGAGCCCGGCCGCGAAGAACGGCTCGGAAAGACCCCGGATCCGCGCCAGCTCCGTCTCCGACTCGTAGCCCATGTGACGGAACATCTCAATCCGGTGACGCAGCACCAGTTCCAGATCGCCGGCGGTCACCGGCCTGATGGTGTACTCCATAATGTGCCCCTAACGGCCCAACCGTTCGCGTAAGGCGGCAATCCGCTCCTGATCGCGGAAGCCCAGCTCAGCCGCCTTGTCCAGCGCGGCACGGGCCTTCTTCTTATCGCCTAAGGCGGCTTGCGACTCGGCCACGGCCATCCAGGCGTTGGCCGCCTCCGGCCTGACCAGCACAGCGATATCAGCCATCGCCGCGGCTTCCAGAAACTTACGGCTGGCCAGCAGCTGGCGGCCCTCTTCCACGGAACGGATGAACGCCCATACCAGCGCCTGCCGGGCTACGCGGCCATCCGGTTTGGCGGCCTGCTTTTTCCAACTGTTTACCAGCGACTTCTGGGTACCCTCGTCGGCGTTCGCCAGTTCCACAGTCATCCGACCGAAGCGATCCGCCATCTTCCGCTCTTCCTTGGAGTCGGGCGGAACCTGCGGGCCCAGCTTGCCGGACAGAAACTGCAGCGCCTCCTCGGCCTGCGCGGCCGGCAACCACTCATGGCCGCCCTCAAACTCGGCGAACCGCACCGGCCAGCCCCGCTGGCCCAGCTCCAGCGCCATCGCATACACTTCGTGATAGTTGAAATCGTCGACGCCGGCCACGGCGTAGATCGAGAACGGCTTCTGCTTCGGGATGCCGCTGGGACCGAATGCCGCCGCATTGGCAATCACTCCATTCAGGTTGGCGGCCTGCGCCCACGATAACGCCACACGCGACCCGCCGGAGAGGCCGCACGCAAAGCGGCTCTTCTCGTCAATGGAATAGCGGCGCGGCAGCTCCTCATTCAGCACCATGATGGCCTCGGCCGAGACCGACATCGGGCCGTTGCGCGAGTTATTCGAACCAACCACGATGAACCCGTGCTTCTCGGCCGCCGCCGCAAAGCGTTCCACCGGCACCTTGCCGCGCCCACCCGGATCCAGGCACACCAGCAGCGGCCACTTGCGGTCTGGAGTGTAGGTGGAAGGCAGGAACAGGGCGTAACTATGCCGGTCGTTGCCCACAACGCCCACCCGGTCGATCACCTGGCCCCGCGGTGGTTCCGCTACCTGTAGCGCGGCGCCAAGCAGGAGGCCAGCCAGGGTACTACTGGCCAAACCCATCGGCCCAACTCTTCTTCTTGGGTTCGGTCTTGGTCGTCTCCGCCGGCTTCACCACGCCGCTCTTATTCAGGTCGTCGATGACGAAGCGTACGGTCGCTTCCAACAGAGCCGCCCTGGGAAACACGCTGCCCATCGACAACGCGACGTTCAGGTGATCGGAGTTCACCACACCCAGGTATTTCGACTCCGGGATAATCTGGTCGAGTTTCAGCAGTTGACTGTCGTTGTACTTGTCCCACGCCGACAGCATCTTGAACGTCTGCGCAGCCGACTTTGGAACCGATTCCGCCGTCGTCACCGCAGCCAGCGAATAGGTGGGCACTTGCGGGTGCGGATAGGAAGCCAGGAAGCGCTGCCGGACGTCTTTCTTGAGGCTCTTGAAGCCCTCCGCGAGGTTGCCCTGGCACTTACCCTGCTTCACCTTCGACAGGTAGGCGTCCAACTGCATCGGCAATGAATCGGCTACAGGCGACCCACCGGAAGCGCCCGCGGTGCTGATGAACGCGGCCACATTCTCTTTCACGCCGGGCTCCTGCGCCAGCGCCACCTGCAGATCGGGTGTGCCCTTGGAGTAGCCCACGACAATGAACTTGCGCTTGTCATCCTTCATCTTTTCCTGGATGAACGACGCAATCGCCTTGGCGTTCGCCTCGCTGGAATCGTTCGGCACCGACAGCAACTCTGTCGTCAGCCCGTACTTGTCCGTCAGCGCCTTGCGCCCCTTGTCATAAGCCGGAGTGTCCGCTACACAGGTGTTCATAATCCCGGGCACGATCAGGATCCGGTAATCTTTCGGAATCTCGCCGAGCTTCATATCGGCCTTGCCCGGCGTCTGCAGCCACTTGCTGCACGGTCCCAGCTCTTCGCCATCCGGATTGTTCTGCGCCAGAACGGAGCAGAAGTAGTCGCTGAACTGCTCGGAGACATCGCCGTTCTCGGGCTTCAGGTAGACCAACAGGATCCGGCCATCGGAGTGAAATTCCTCACCATGCGCGGTCTTGGCCTTCGTCACCGTGTCTTTCGGCGTCACGTAGTCGAGCTTCACCACCTGGCCGCTTTGCTTCAGCGTCTCGCCGATATACTCGCGTTCCAGGTCCGTGTCGGGGTCGATCTTGTGGGTGATGTTGCCGTTCCGTTGGTCCTTGTCGAAGCCGATGTCGTGCGTGCCGGCGCCCACAAACAGCGTCATGCCTCCCACGGTGAAGGGCGCTTTCCAGATGCGGAAGTGGTGGCGCGCCATCACGGTCTTGATGGGATCAGACATGGCGAAGCCATAATCCTGGGCGCGGCCAAAGACCATCAATTCGCTCATCGGCATGGTCAGGTACGCTTGCTTGGACAGCGTGCCCAGGGCGCCGCGCAGCAGCGTGTCTCTCACACTGCGGTCCACGGTCACCCAGCCCACCGCCAGCAGCGACTGCTTCACCTGCTCCTCTGTCCCCAGCACCAGGAAGTTCACCCGGTCGCCTTCGTTGCCGTCCTTGTCCACCACGCGCCGCGGGATCTGGGCCAATTCGGCTTCCGTGATCGGGGGCAGCACGCCTTTGAACTCAGTCTCGGCATCCTTCGCCTTGCTGGTGAGTTGGATGCTCACTTTGTACTCACCTTCGGCCGTGGAGTTGCCCGAGTTCAACCCGACGAACAACCGGCCCGCCACCGGCATGCGGCTCTCCCGCCGCTCCCCAATGAAGAACGGCCGGGCCGAGTTTTCGGACCCGATTCGTCCGATCAGCGCCCCACGGCCCGCGTCATTCACCGGCAGGACACGAATCAGGTCCTTCCACCCGCGCGCCAGTCCTTCGGGGCCCGCGGCCTGCGCCGCATCAGAGTATTTGAGGCTGCCCGACGCTTCGATTTTGACCATGTCGCCGGGTTGCACATCGAGGCCCGTATCGACCCAGGATTGCTTGCCGTCCACCGTGATCTGCTTCACCGCCGGATCCGCCGCTAACCCCAGCGTTGGCAATGCAATGAGGCAAGTCAGCAGGCCCAGGAAGCAGCGCAGTCCATGGCCATGGGCAGCGTGTGGAGACACTCGCTCGACGTACGGCATAATCTAGCCCCCTCAAGGGCCAGATTAGCGCAATTCCGGAGGCGTGCGCCCCACGACCGGCCATAATGTCATTTGCTTTCTCCGGGCCAGGAGCGTACAACGGTTGTCGTACTGGGGACTGGGACGTCATTCCGCGCGACAGGGGCTCACCGTCCGCCCGCTCAACCACACTCGCGTCGACCACTGCACAATCCGGAGGTCCGCACTTGCACTACAAGTTTCTCTCAGAGGTGGGAGAGCACTACGAAACCGAGACGACCACGGCCATCATGGTCACCATGCGGACGTCGCTTCGCAAACACGCGCTGCTGGCCCTGGCCACACAGTTGCTCCAGGCCCGGACACACTACGAACAGTGCCTCAGCGCGCGTGGCATCCACGGCAAGGGCGTTGGGTCGACGATCCAGGCCCGCATCGCCACTTACCAGCAGTCCCTCGGCACCGCCTCGACTACGGTGACCGAACAGATGCTCATTGCCGCCAAAGGCACCTATGAAGGCAAGCTGAGGCACTTCCAGAACCAGGGCGGCGTCACCACCCTCGATGGGAAGCTCGACTGGGGGGCTTCCGACCGACTGGTGGTCTATGACGCCACGGCGGCCGAGCAGAAGATGACGCAGCTGCGCATCATCAACGGCCTGTTCTACACCGACGACGCCGGCATGAAGCCGTTCGACACTTCGACCTCCAGCACCTTCCACAGCGGCCTGGGCTTTGTCATCTACGTCATGAGCGAAGAAGGTCACATCCACGCCGCCAACCACTCCATCGGCCACCGGCACCACAGCAGCCTGCTGGCGGCGGCCAGTACCGCGGGCGCCGGCGAGCTCAAAGTGACCAACGGCCGTCTGATGTGGATCTCCAACAAGAGCGGCCACTACTTCCCCGGCAATGCCCACTTCGTGCAGACCCTGCACCAGTTGCAGAAGGAAAACGTAAATCTCGACGCTGTGCGCGTGGAACACCATCCGCCGAAGACTACCTACGCCTCAGTCGGCGACTTTCTGGCGGCGCTCAAGCCGGAGGAAGATTACTATCACGCCAAGATGATTGGCTATATCAACAGCTATCCCTACGGACAGGTGGAGGCCTTGGTGGACACCAACAACTGGCGCTTTCCCTCGGCGCCGGAGTACCACAACCAGGGGAAGAAAGGCATCCTCGACAAGACTACGGGCGCGCCGGTGGCCTACAAGATGGCCTGCCAGTTCTTCAAGGCGCAGGGCTACGTCTGCGACCCGATGGTGAATCCCTCGCTGCTGCAAAAGGGCACCGGCCGCTGACCGGACCCGCGCGCAAGACTACTCGCTGAGCACACCGTAGTACCGGGCCATCCAATAGGGCAGGATGTAGTCGATTCCTGCCCCTTCGATGGTCCCGTAAAGACCGCCATAGAGCTGGAAGGGGCTGCGCTGCCAGAGGAAGTCCGTCGGCGGCCGCTCGACCACCGGGATCACTTCACAGGCCCGGTTCTCGTCGCCGCCGCAACTGGGGTAGGTCGGCCGCAGATCCACCCAGTTGTCGCGGCGCCCGCGCTGCAGCCACTGCTCCAGATAGGTTGTGACGTGCTCGTCCCGCTGCTGCGTGCGGCCATTGATCGCCGTATCAATCATGTCGAAGAACGGATTGGCGTGGTCGTCCGTCGTCTTGCGCAGCACGTCGAACCCGTTCACGTAGTTCTGCCGCACCCACCAACTGTCACCGCTGGTGAGTAGATTGTAGAAATTGATGTGGTCGAGGTTGAACTTGAAGTACGAGTTGTAGGGATCCTCGACTTCCAGCGCGATGGGCAGCACCGTGGTGTAACCAGCCAGGTTCGCCAGCGACTTGTAGGCGGACTCGAACCTCTTCGGATTGCAGCGCCTGCCCAGCTTCAACAGGCTCAGCTGCTGGTCAGGGCGCGCCAGGAACGTCGTGGAGATGTCACCTTCCGGCATCCGCACCAGCCAGTTATGATCCAGCAGATTGTTCAGCATACGGGTGGCGAGCATCGAAACCCAATCGTGCGCCAGTTGGTCGTCAACCAGATTCCAGGCAGCCGTTAGGCCAAAGAACACCCCGGAGTACTGATCGCGGGAAGTATTCCCCGCCCAAAGGTAACTCTGGCCATCCACGACGCCGGACCGGATGCCGTGCAGGCTCTCTTCACTCATGATGCCGGTCGCCCAATCCGAGTCGGCCGGCACGGCGCAACGCGCCAGCACATCCACGCCCGTCACATCCAGCAGCTTGCGGATCCCGTTCAGTGCGTCCATCACGTTGGCCAGCGCCTCGGGCGAGCGCGTCACGTTCCAGCGGTAACTCTCCGCCGCAAGGTAGTGTCCGGTCCAGATGGCGGAATCGCCGCATCGCGTGTACCCGACGATGTTCGTGCTGTCCGCCGCTTCGAAGACTGGATCCATCACCATCAGGTACGGCATGTGCCGATCCCGGATGTCAGCGTCAATTTTCAGCGCTTCCGGTTCGCCGGCGAATAGGCAACCTGCCGCCAGCAAGCCTATCAGCAGCTTGTGCATGAACTCGACCCTCCTCCGCATAGGCGCACCATTGCACGCCTTACCCCATTGGATGCGCAAACAGGCGAGACAGGTTACGGGCGAACAAAAATGATCGGCGGGAGGGGTCGGGAAAAGCGAGGGAGCCGAGGTAGCAGCGGCTCCCCCAGTGCTGAGTCTCGGACCGCGGCGCCGCATGACCAAGCGCCGCAGCCGGAATCTCCAGGGCACGCAGGAAAAATGTCGCGTTGGGAGAGGTCGCTGACGAACCAGCCGTGCCGGGAACGCCGGGCAGGCTCGTAAAAGACTGCCTCAGCGCTCCTAGTACTGTTAGCGGAATTTGCCAGGATTAAGGGACATTTAAGTTAGGTGATTTTGTAAGGCTGGCCGGGGGTCACTCTCACCGGTTCCGGAAGCTTGACGGATCGCTTCGCCAGTTCCACCTCAGCCAGATCCAGGAAGCCGTCCTCCACCGTGATCTTTAGCCCGGACGAACCCAGTTCGAACGTGCCCCAGCCGCTCGCCGTCGACCAGAAGCACTTCAATTCAGTCAGCTTATGCTGCGGCTTCAGAATCAGCTTCTTCTCCGGAGCATGGTACACGAAGCCGGTCAACGCCAGAATGCCGCTCCAGGCCGACATGGCACGGGCATAGTGGTGGCCGCATTCCGCCTCGTCCCACGGATTGCGCCGCTGCCCGTCGTAGCGTTTGCGGACGTTCACAAAACACTCCATGCCCTCGGCCGCCATCCCGGCATAGATGAGGTGCGACGCCGTCGCATGTTCCAGTCCTGTAAAGACTTCGCCGTAGTAGGGGAATGGAATATGGGGCCTGGTTCCCTTCCCGTAGTCGCATACCACCAGCCCCGCTTCGTCGTTCAGGATGTAGGTGCGCTGGACGCACTCGTGGTCGAACATATCCCGCTTATAGTTGTACTGGTAGATCGACTTGAGAGTCTTTCCAATCATCTCCTCGTTGACCAGCGGCCCTAACCCGCAGACTTCGGCCTGGTACTGCCCGATCAACTGGTCGACCAGACACCCGTTGCCCATCTGGTATTCGGGGTTCTCAGTGTCCTCACTGCCCATATCGGAGATGAGGGCCTTGGCTACGGTCGACTTTTTGGTGCCCTGCACCTTCTGGATGAAGTACTCGCCATTGAATAGATTGGCTTCGATCCACTGGCGGCCGCGCTCGTACAGCCCGCGGCACTCCTTTGCAAAGGCGGCATCCCCGGACGCTTTGGCCAGTTCCTCCCCAGCGCGCAGCGCACCTAGATAGTAGATGCCGCACATAGGATTCGGCCCGTAGAACTCGACGTCGTAGGTGTTGTGCTGGGCCCCCTCCATGACGCCGTCCTTGTCCGCGTCCCAGCCGCCGGGTACCCAACAGAATTCAATCGACTTCTTCACCGCCGGGTATATCTTCTTCAGCCACGCGCGGTCGCCCCAGAGCCGCCAGTCCAGATAAGCTTTCATGATCTGGCCCATCTGGCCATCGGCCGCCGCCAGGCCGGATCGGGCGCCCTTGGTGGGCAGCGTCTCCCGGAAGTGGATGGCCCCGCGTTCGTCCATCATGTGGCCAAACACCGCGTTGCGCAGGCTACGCGCCAGGGTCGGATAGACCATTGCGGTGGTCGACTCGTAGTTCCAGACGTGGGTGCACGACCCGTGGCAGCAGCCGGCCTTGTCGTTGACGCCCTCAAAGCCGTGAAATTCACCATCGGAAGTGCGGAAACTGGTGGTCGTCGCCAGGGTGGAAATGTTGCTCATCGCGGCATCCTTCACCGCCCCGGGCAGAGTCGATTCCGTCATCGCCTTTACGAACGCACGGGTCTTCTTCTCCAGCACAGGCAGATTGGCGGCGAGATACTCGGCGGCCGACCAGGAGTCCTTAAACCGCGTGGAGTAGTAATTGCCGATCAGGGCCTTCTCATCGCCTTTGTCGGAATGCCAGCCGCAGCGGGCCGGGGTCCGGTTGGGGAAATGCCACGCGAGGATGAACGTGAAATCGGCCGAGCCGCCGGCGGGGATCTCTTTCCGGATGGACACGGCGCCGACAGCGTTGCGCGGATCCGGCTCCTTCTCCAGGCGGCCCTTGGCGGAAAACTCGTCCCAGAAGAGCATCGGACTGTTCCACCAGCGCCCCTTGGGCCAACCACGCCAGATGCTGACCTCGCCATCACCCAAGGCAGCCAGCGTGAAGTCGCCCTTCAGTTCGTGGTCGGCCGCAAGTCCTGGATTCGACATCACTAAACCGCGCAGGGCGCCGGCGGACTTCTCCGCATTGCTGCGCCCGTCGCCCTTATCCACCACATTGTCGATGGAGTAACACAGTGCAACCTTCGCCGGCACATTCGCCGGATTCGTCACTTTGTAGCGCAGAATCGCGACCGGCAGGCCGGACTCGTCCGCGTCCAGCGGAAAGATGGGCGTGAAAGCTTCCGCGGAGAGGCGGACCGGCAACCGGCGGTCGCGGAAGTCGATGCGGGCCATGGGATAGGAGCCGGTGAAAACGGCCGTATCCATGCGCGGCATGCCGGGCATGTTGTTGGAACCCAGGCCGCTGGACCCTTCGTAGGGCGGCAGGTAGCGCGCCTCGGCTATCTTGGCGACGGGCTTGCGGTCACCCACCTGCGCCCAGATGGCGGGCAGTGCATAGTTGGGCGCGTTGCCCTTGTCCGGGCGATTGAAGATCTCCCAGTCGCGCAACTGGCCGCGGCCGCCCAGCGCAATGGAACCAGCCGCGATGCCGCCTAGCGGGAAGGCAATCTGTTGCAGTTGAACACCGGCAAACTTGCGCGGCCAGGGCACCCCGCCGCTCGCGCCGGGCGGCGCGATCTGGGCGGATAACGCGGTGGGGGTGGCACTGGCGATCTTGAGAAACGAGCGGCGATCGGTCTGCATGCGCCCCACATTATCTCAGTTTGCGGCGCCGTGCCAGATTTCTTAAACCAAGCGATGGGTATTGACGGGAAGCGAATAAACAGCGAATATGAAGTCATGTTCTCCGGCATCGCGAAACTGGCCCGGGAAGGCGGGCAGTTGGAGCAGAAGGCGCGAGTGGAGTACCGGGAATTGGACACGCGCCATCTGTTGAACCGCTGCAGCGGCGAGCGTATGCCGTTTGAGTGGACCATCAACCCCTACCGCGGCTGTGAATTCGGCTGCCAGTACTGCTACGCGCGCTATACCCATGGATTCATGGAATATCGCGAGCCGGTGGACTTTGAGCGGAAGATCTTCGCCAAGCAGTTCGATCTCAGAAGTTTCTCGGCGGAGCTGCGCACCGTGCGGCCGGACGAATGGATTGCGATTGGAACGGCGACTGACCCGTATCAGCCGGCGGAGCGGCGCTATGGGCTCACGCGCAAAGTGCTGGAAGTGTTCGCCCGGCGGCAGAGCTTCAACCTGGCGATTACGACAAAGTCTGACCTGGTGGCGCGTGATGTTGACCTCCTGGTAAAGATCGCCAGGGGGAACAATGTGCGGGTGAATATGACGGTCACCACAACCGACACTGGCTTGGCGCGGCTTCTGGAACCCATGGCGCCAAGGCCGGACCTGCGGCTGGCGGCGCTGCGTGCACTGAGCTCAGAAGGTATTGAAACGAGTGTCTTTGCCTGCCCGATCATGCCGGGCATCAACGACTCCAGGGAGAGCCTGGCGGCCGTTGCGAAGGCGGCAGTCGAGGCCGGCGCAAAGAACTTCGGAGCGCAGGTGGTCTTCCTTCGAGATAGTGCTCGGGCTGTGTTTGTTCCGTTCCTCGAGCGGTCATTCCCGCACCTGGCGCGAGCCTATCGGGACCATTTCGACAAGCAGGCAACGATCCGCGGCGCCTACCCGGAGCGAATCAGAAAGATACTGCATGAGCTGCGGGCGGAGCATAGCCTGTCTGCCCGCTGGCCCGAACACGCACCAAAGTGGCAAGCTTCCTTCGATTTCTCAACAACGGAGCCTGCCGACAATTCGGCACTTGTTGAAATATCGGCGCCGAAATATCGGCAGCGAGGCTGATCTTCCTGTCAACTTCATGATTTGATTCAGCGAATCGTCTGGCACCCGGCATGCCCTTTCAGGGATGTACGGAGATGAAGACGATGAACAAAGCAATTTGGCTTCTCCCCCTGGCGCTGGTGGTAGCGCAGGGGCAGCAGCCGGCCGTGAAGCTGACACTGCGCGGCGCGGTGGATTTGGCCTTGCGGCAGAATCCGCAGATCCAGATTGCGAAGCTATCGATCGCGGAGAGCCAGCAGGACTCGGTCATCGCCAAGTCGGGGCTGTTGCCCCAGGTCGGCGTGTCGGTGAAGGAGTCGGTCCAGCGCGGCAATATTGAGACCACGCTCGGCAAACGAATCCCTGGATTCCCCCAGCATGTTGGTCCGTTCCCCATTTTCCAGCCCGGCGCCCAGGCGTCGCTCTCGGTGTTCGACCTCAGCCTCTGGAACCGCTACAAAGCCTCGAAGGCGATGGTGGACAGCGAGACGGCTCAGGAGCTTTCGACCCGCGAGCAGTATGTGCTGCTGGTGGTCTCCCAGTACCTGGCCAGCCTGCGGGCCTCGGCCGACATTACGGCGGCGCAATCCAGATTCGACCTGGCGAAGGCGCTGTTTGATCTCGCGTCGGACCTGCAGAAGAACGGAGCGGGGACTAGGATCGACAGCTTGCGGGCCCAGGTGCAGATGCAGAACGAGCAGCAGCGGCTGATCGTTGCGAAGACCCAGTATGAAACCTCTTTGTATGCCTTGGCGCGGCTGTTGAATGTGGCGGCCGTGGATTTGGACGATACCGGCACCTTCTTCCAGACCCCGGATTTCCCTGGAGACAGCGCGCTGACCTCGGCCTGGCTGCAGCGCCCTGAGATGAAGGCGTTGGCCGCCCGGATGCGCAGTCTGGAACTGGAAGAGAAAGCCGCGAAAGCCGAGAACCTGCCGAAACTGAACGTCACGGCCGGCTACAGCCTGCAGGGTACGCACCTGAACAATGCGATTCCAGCCTACAGCTATGCCGCCGAGTTGAGCATGCCTCTCTACACGGGCGGCCGCATTGGGGCGCTGACGGCGAAAGCCCAGATCGAAATCAAGAAACTGCTGCAGCAGCGCCACGAACTGGAGAACCAAATCGGCCAGGAGGTGAAGACTTCGCAGGCCGAGTTGAAAGCCGCCCGGACACAGGTGGATGTGGCCAACTCCACCGTGGAACTGGCCAGAGAGGAGGTTTCGCAGGCGCGGGACCGGTTCTCAGCCGGGGTGGCGAACAACATCGAAGTGATCACGGCCCAGGACGAACTGGCCAGGGCCAGCGATCAACAGATTGCGGCGCTCTACCGCTACAACCAGGCGCGCGCCGAGCTGGCGCGGGCGACGGGCCAGATGGAACTGATGTACACGCGTTAAGCGACTGGGATGAAGGAGAAGACGCACATGAAACGGAATTGGAAAATCATCGCCGCGAGCGCCGCTGTGGTCGCCATCGCACTGGGCTCGATGGCCTTCCTGAGCCTGCAGGGCCGGGAAACGACGGACAATGCCCAGGTGGACGGAAACCTGGTGCCGGTGGCGTCGAAGGTGTATGGAAACGTCGCACGCGTGGCGGTTAATGACAACCAGGTGGTGAAGCCCGGCGATGTTCTGGTGGAGATCGACGCCCGTGACTACGAAGTGAAGGTGCGGCAGGCGCGGGCCGCGCTGGCGCTGGCGGAGAGCCAGTCGGCCGCGGCGGCGGTGAGTGTGCCCCTGACGGCGGAGACGACGTCGAGCAATACGGCCGGCGCCCAGGCGCAATTGCAGACGGCCGAAGCTGAACTGCTGCGGGCGCAGGTGAACCTGGAGCAATCGGCTGGATCGGAACTGGCCTACGCGCGGGCAAATGTCGCGGCGATGAAGGCCAATAACGAGAAGGCGCAGGCGGACCTGGAGCGCATGGGTCCGCTGGCTGAGAAGCAGGAAATCTCGCGTCAGCAGTACGACGCGTATGTGGCGGCGGCGCGTGTAGCGGAGAGTCAGTGGCAGGCAGCCAAAGAGAAACTGGATTCGGCCGGCAAGGACACTGAGAACAAGCGGGCCGCGATCTTAGCCTCCAGGGCGCGGGTGGAAGAGGCTCGAGCGTCGGTCTCGCAGGCGCGGGCCGGGCAGCGCCAGGTGTCGGTGCGAACCGCGGAGGCGCAGTCGGCTCTGGCTTCGATCGAGCAGGCGAAGGCAAATCTGGCGTACGCCGAACTGCAGTTGAGCTACACGCAGATCAAGGCGCCGGTTGCGGGCGTAGTGACGCGCAAGAGCGTCGAGCAGGGGCAAATCCTGCAACCCGGCCAGGGCCTGCTGATGCTGATTCCGCTGGAAGGCACGTGGGTGACGGCGAACTTTAAGGAGACGCAACTGCGCGACGTGAGGCCGGGCCAGAAGGCCGAGATCGATGTGGACATGCTGGGCCGCAAGGTGACGGGCCGCGTGGACTCCGTCGCAGGCGCGACAGGCGCCCGCATGAGCCTGCTGCCGCCTGAGAATGCCACGGGCAACTTCGTGAAAGTGGTGCAGCGAGTGCCGGTAAAGATCGTCCTCGACAAGCTGCCGCAGGGCATGCTGCTGCGCCCCGGCTTGAACGTGGAAGCCACGATCGTGACGAAGTAGGCACTGCGCGAATAAGGATCTGGAGATCGTCATGAGGAAGACAAGTCCGTGGACCATCGCGCTGGTGGTGATGCTGGCCACGTTCATGGAAGTGCTGGACACCAGTGTGGCCAATGTGGCCCTGCCGCACATTGCCGGCAGTCTTTCGGCATCGGTGGATGAGAGCACCTGGGTACTGACGTCGTACCTGGTGTCGAATGCGGTGATTCTGCCGTTGAGCGGCTGGCTTTCGGCCGTGTTCGGCCGCAAGCGGTTCTACATGGTCTGCGTGCTGCTGTTCACCATCAGTTCCCTGATGTGCGGCTTTGCGCTGAGCCTGGGCATGCTGATTCTCTTCCGGGTGTTGCAGGGCGTGGGCGGCGGAGCGCTGCAGCCCGTATCGCAGGCGATCGTCCGCGAGAGCTTCCCGGCCGATAAGCAGGGCATGGGCATGGCGATCTACGGCATGGGCGTGGTGCTGGCTCCAGTGATCGGACCGACGCTGGGCGGCTGGATCACAGACAACTTCTCGTGGCGCTGGATCTTCTTCATCAACATCCCGGTGGGCCTGTTGTCGTTGACCTTGACCAACTGGCTGATCCACGATCCGCCCTATCTGGAACGCGTCAGCATGAAGGAATCGAAGCTGGATTACGTCGGCCTGAGCCTGCTGACCCTCGGCCTGGCTTCGCTGGAAATCGTGTTGGACGAAGGCCAGCGGAACGACTGGTTCGGTTCCCAGTTCATCGTGCGCTCGGCGTTGCTGGCGGTAATCGGCCTGGTGGGCGTGGTGTGGTGGGAACTGCGCCAGAAGAACCCGGTTGTGGACTTTCGGCTTCTGAAGGAGCGGAACTTCGCGATCTCGACGGTGGCCATGTTCATCCTGGGCTTTGTGCTTTATGGCAGCACGATGCTGATCCCGCTGTTCCTGCAGCAGTTGATGGGCTACACGGCGACGCTGAGCGGCCAGGTGCTTTCACCGGGCGGCCTGGTGATCCTGCTGATGATGCCGGTGGTGGGCATCCTGCTGCGCAAGTTCGAGGCACGGCGCCTGGTGGCGGTGGGCTTCGGCATTTCGGCGATTGGATTGTGGATGATGACGCGGTTGAGCCTGGAGGCCGACTTCGGCACCTTCGCGGCGGCGCGCGCGGTGCAGAGCCTCGGCCTGGCCTTCCTGTTCGTGCCGATCAATGCGATGGCATTCAACTTCATCGCGAAGGAGAAGACGAGCTACGCGACGGGCATCATCAACCTGGCGCGCAATGTTGGCGGCAGCGCGGGCATCGCGATGGCGAGCACGCTGCTGGCCCGGCGGGCGCAATTCCACCAGAACCGCCTGGTGGATCACCTGACCCCATTCGACGGCGCCTACAGGGCGATGCTCGAGTCCACGCAACACGTCATGCAACTGGGCGGTTCCAGCGCGGCCGATGCGGCGCAGAAGGCGTTCGGGATGATGTATGGACTGACCGTGAAGAACGCCACGCTGCTGGCCTTCATCGATGGCTTCTGGGTACTGGCTGTGCTATTCGCAGTCGCGGTGCCCCTGACGTTCTTCATGAAGAAGAGCGGAGTGACGACCGGACCGATTCACGTTGATTGAGCAGGAAGCAGTTCGCGAACGGGCAGGCCGATCGGGCTACCCTGGAGGGGTGGACGACAGCTTCCTCGCCCTGCTCGATGTCTCGCGGTCCATTCTGAGGCATCAGGATATGCAGGCTTTACTGCGCGATTTATACAACACCCTGCCCAAGGTGGTGGAACTCGATTACGTCACCATTGTGCTGCACAATGCGGAGCGGGATGAGATGCGGATGCACTGGCTGGAGACGAGCGACGGCCACATTCCGGACGTTCCGCATCATGCGCTCAAGGTGGATGAATCTCCGGCCGGGCTGTCGTGGCGGCGCCAGGCTCCTGTGCTGATCGACGACCTCTCCCAAGAGAAACGGTGGCCCCTGCTGATTGGCAAGCTGCGCGAGAACGGTGTCGCATCGTGCGCTTACCTGCCGCTGACGACCGCGCAACGCAGGCTCGGCGCCATGGGCTTTGGCCGGACGTCATGGAAGCCTTTCCTGCCGCGGGACATCGAATTCATGCAGCATGTGGCGGCACAGGTGGCGGTCGCGGTCGACAATGTCCTGAACTACGAAAAAGCCCTCTGCTTCCAGAAAAAGCTGGAGCATGAGCGGGACCGGCTCAACGTTCTGCTGGAGATCACCAATGCGTTGATGGGCTCGCTGGAGCCGAACACGCTGTTCTCCGGCATCGTGGGCGGCCTGCGGCGCGTGGTGGCTCACGATTATGCCAGCCTGGCGGTGCTTTCTCCAGATGGCCAGGTGATGCAGCTCTACGCGTTGGACTACCCCAGCGGCGAGCTGTTCATGAAGGAGGGGATGCACATCCCCCTGGACTTATCCCCTGCCCGGATTGCCGTGGAGACACAGAAACCGCTGATCGCCGACCGGGCCAAATTGATGGAGTTCGACAGCCCGGTGTCGCGGCGGCTGTTGGAAGAGGGGTTCCAAAGTGCCGTCAGCGTGCCCCTGATCGTGCGTGGCAAGGTGATCGGCACCCTGAACCTGAGCAGCTTCGAGAAAGACGCGTTTCATGACGAGGATGTGCAGTTCCTGTCGCAGGTGGCCGCGCAGATCGCCATCGCGGTGGCGAATACGTTCGCATTTCGCGAGATCCAGGTGCTGCGGGACAAGCTCTCGGACGAGAAGCTGTATCTCGAGGAAGAGATCCGCACCGAATATAACTTCCGCGAAATGATTGGCGACAATGCGGACTTCCGCGCCGTGCTGCAGCAGGTGCAGACCGTGGCGCCCACGGACGCGAGCGTGCTGATCATCGGCGAAACGGGCACCGGCAAGGAGTTGATCGCGCGGGCCATCCACGAGATGAGTCCGCGGGCGGAGCGAACCTTCGTCAAGCTGAACTGCGCGGCGATTCCGACCGGCCTGCTGGAGAGCGAAATGTTCGGGCACGAGCGCGGCGCGTTCACTGGCGCCATCCAGCAGAAACTGGGCCGCTTTGAGCTGGCGCACGAAGGTACGCTTTTCCTGGACGAAGTCGGCGACATTCCACTGGAGTTGCAGCCAAAACTGCTGCGCGCCCTGCAGGAGCACGAGTTTGAACGGCTGGGCGGAACGAAGACGTTGAAGGTGAATGTGCGGCTGGTGGCGGCGACACACCGCAATCTGCAGCAGATGGTGGCCGAGGGCAGTTTCCGCATGGATCTGTTCTACCGGTTGAATGTGTTCCCGGTGCTGCTGCCTCCGCTGCGGTCGAGGCGGGACGACATCCCGCTGCTGGTGCGGCACTTCGTGCAGAAGTTCGCGCGGCGCATGGGCCGTAAAATCGAACGGATCCCCGGGGAAATCATGGAGGCGCTGGCACGCTATGATTGGCCGGGCAACGTGCGCGAGTTGGAGAATCTGATGGAGCGGGCGGTGATCCTGTCGCCCAACGAGGTGCTGCGGGTCCCGCTGAGTGAACTGAAGAATGCAGCGCAGGCGGAGAGCACTCCGGTCGCGCCGGGCGCTTCGAGTTTGATGACCCTGCAGGAAGCCGAGCGCGGCCACATCCTGCAGGTGCTGCGCGAATCGAAGTGGCAACTGAGCGGCGAGGGTGGTGCGGCGGCCCGGTTGGGGATGAAGCGCACCACCCTGCAGTCCAGGATGAAGAAGCTGGGCATTGCCCGGCCGGTTTGAGTCCAGCCGGGCAGCACCGCCCTGTTAGGGTCGAACCGCGACCGGGATCGAAGTGAAACTCAACGTGGGGCTGAAGCGCAGGCCTAAAGCCGTGATGCCCGCGGCCTGGTCGCTTTGAAACTCCACCACACCGCGGCGGCCGGCCAGCGCCGGATAGCGATCAGTTACGGCAAAGGACATGTGCCCGTTGGCGGGCAGCAGGATGATGTCGCGCGACAGTTCGGCGCCGGAGTCGTCACGCTGGATGGCCGTGATGGAGGCCTGGGCTGTCGACAGATTCACCAGGGCGATGCCCGTGGCGAAGCCAATCGAATTGTCATAGGTGACGAGGACTGCCGTGCGGCCCTTGGTTTCAAGCGGTGAGGTGCCCTCGGAGTCCCGGCCATCGCCGCCGCGCTGGCGGAAGATGGCATAGCCCGCGAGGGTGCCGGTGCCCTGGACATCGGCCCAACCGACCGTCGTCGTCGAAACGGGCGCCTCAGTTTCTATGAGGAGTGTGGCATTGGGGGCCAGGGTCGTATTGACCGGGCCGCCGGCCTGGGTAACGGAAGCGCCAGCCTGGGTGATGGTCATGGGCAGGTCGAGCAAAGTGCCGTCTTCCGCCATGAACTGGACCTTCACGGGAGCCGTAGCGGCGCCCACGTTCAGCAGGCTGATGGTGGTCTTCCAACCGCCGCCGGACGCCACTTGGGAAATGATGCCCGCGCGCGGCGCGACACCGGCCGCGTCGACGGTCAGGGTCATGGGGGCGGTGGCGAATACGCCTGTACTGTCGCTGACACGCACCGAGAAGAAGAAGTTGCCGGTGGTGGTGGGCTGTCCGGAAAGAACTCCGGCGGTGGTCAGCATGAGGCCGGGCGGCATGGCGCCGGAGTTCAGGGCCCAGGTGAACGGAGCTGTCCCGCCCTGCACCGTGAACTGGGTGGAGTAGGCCGTACCGATCGCGCCATTTGGCAGGGCCGAGGCCGTGGTAATCTGCAGGGCCGCGCCGACGGTGATGATGTAGTTGGCCGTGGCGCTGCCGCCCGCCGCATCCGTGACGCGGACGCTGAACGAAGAGGTGCCGGCCGTGGTGGGCACTCCGCTGATGGCTCCGGCGGCAGTGAGCTGCAAGCCGGGCGTGAGCGTGCCGGTCGCGAGCGACCAGGTGTAGGGTGTGGTGCCGCCAGAGGCCGCGAGATTCTGGGAATACTGGATGCCTGGCGTGCCGTTGGGCAGTGAGGCGGTAGTGATATTCAGCGCGGCTCCGCTGATGACCAGCGTGAAAGCCTTGGTGCTGAAGGCGGAGATGGCGTCGGCGACGCGGAGCGTGAAGTTGAAGACGCCATTGACGGTGGGTGTGCCGCTGAGGACACCGGCTGGCGAGACAGCCAGGCCCGGCGGCATGGTGCCGGAAAGCAGCGTCCAGAGGTAAGGCGAAGTGCCTCCGGCGGCGGCGAGTGTCTGAGAGTAGGCTGCGCCCACGGCTCCGTTGGGCAGCGAGGCGGTGGAGATCACCACTCCGGCCGCGACCGTAAACGTGTAGGTCTGGTACGCTTCGTGCCCGGCTGAATCGACGACGCGCACAGTGGGCCCGTAGTTTCCGGCGGCTGTGGGGGTTCCCGAGATCACGCCGGTGTTGCTGAGCGAAAGGCCGGGTGGCATGACGCTGGCGACGATGGACCCGGAGTATAGATTCCAGGTATAGGGCGGGGTTCCACCGGTAGCGGCGAGGGTGAGCGAATAGGCAGCCCCGAGAGAGGCGGCCGGCAGGGTGGTGGTGGTGATGGCCAGCCCCGAGGAGGTCGAGATGGAAAAACTGCGCGTGGCCTGGAGTCCGGTGCTGTCGGTGGCGCGCACGGTGAAGCCGTAGGAACCCGCCGTGGTTATTGTGCCGGTGATGGTGCCGTTGGAGTTGAGGGTCAGGCCGGGCGGCAGGCCGGCGGAGGCGAGGCTCCAGGTATAAGGCGCGGTTCCGCCGGTGGCGGCGAGGATCTGGTTGTAGGCGCCGCCGACCACACCGTTCGGCAGGCTCGCGGTGGTGATGGTGAAGGCGGGCACGGTGCCCTGGATCACAAAATTGAAGAGGACTGTGTTCGTCCCGACGGCCAGCTTGACCTGGAAGGAGCCGGGTGTGGTGCCCAGCAGGACGTTGGCGGAGACATAGCCGGAAACGTCAGAGGTGGAGACCGTACTGGTGAGGGAGGCGGAGCCGGGTGTGACGACAGACCACTGTACGGCCTTGCCGGCTACGGGATTGTTCAGGGAATCCAGGATCCGGGCCACCAGTTGTACGGGCAGCGCCTGGCCGGGCTGGCCGGACTGATTGTTGCCCTGGGTGATGGTGGGCGTGGGATCGCCGGGCAGCATGGTGAGGTGGATGGTCTGCGTGCGGTAGGCTCCGACGTCGATGACCAGGTCGGTGGTGCCGGGCGTGCCGCTGGCCTGGATCTCGCAGGAGGCTGTGCCGTCAGCGCCCGTGAGGACGGTGCCGCCGGTGCAGGAGGCGACTGGCCCAGTGAGGGGGTCCTGGTTCAAGGTCCGGACCGAGAGGCCGACCCCTGGGATGGGCAGGCCGGCCGAACCTCCGTTGGCGCCGCTGGTGGAGACGACGATGCGCGCGGCGTCGGCCACGCGTTCACCGGCTTTCAGGGTGATCGGGGCGCCTTGCAGTGGCTTCAGGAAATCGACCAGTGGCTGGTAGTTGGCCGCGCCGGTCTGGAAAGGGTAGGAGACGATCGAGAAACTGGTGCTGCCGATGTCGGTGGTGGCCGTGACTGTGTAGGAAAGAAAGCCCACACCGGCGGAGAAAGATCCACCGGCCACGAACTGCAGCGAGGCGAGGCCATTCGCGTCCGTCGTGGTCGTGCTGGGGCTGGCATAGCTGATGCCCCCGACGTCGGTCCATTTCACCGGTTTGCCGGCCACGGGCTTGCCCGCGCCATCCACCACCTGGACGACCAGGGGCTGGGTTGGGGAGTAGAAGAGGAGGACGAGCTGCCCGTCGCCGGAGACCTTCTGGATGCGTGTCTGGGCCACAGCGGGCCAGGCAGCGCAAAGCATGGCGCAGAGGAGGAGGAAACGCGCGGCGATAAATTTCATTGATTCCAGCATACGCGAGGGGGCTATTCGAACGATTCCGGGCTCGTTCGCTGCATGTTTGCCCGGTCGCTGGAAGCCGGCTTACTTCTTGCCGGGCCGGATGTTACTGCCCTTGCTCTCGATCATCTTCACGTCCGAGGACAACGTGAAAAGTTCATCGGTGAGGCCCTGATTGATGCTGATGGAATCGGCGAACATCTCGAAATTCCGCTCACCATTCCGTTCACGCCGGATGACGAAAGGCCACATGACGCCGCCGCCGATATCGCGATATTTGTCGAAGATCGTGACCTCCTCGATGCGGTCCCTGGTTTTGGGGTCGCGGCGGTCCCAATACTGCTTCATGGGCAGCTTGGTGGACTGGTGGAACCAGACCTTGGTCACTCGGTTGTCGCTGTCGACAATGTCGACCACATTGCAGGGCTGGTTCTCGACGATGTCGACGCCGGCGGGATCGAAGGTGAGGCCGGGCTCCTTCAGGCGCATGCGGAAGGTATAGAGCACATTGTGGAACAGCGTCTCCTGATAGGTATCGAAGACCGGCTTGTCCAGCGGCTTGGCGCCTTTGTAGGTGATCTCGTAGCCGCCCAGTTCGTTGTAGACGACGAAGTAGTCCTCGTTCTTCTTGCCGAAGGCGCGCCTCTCGCGGATACCGAAGAAGTTGGGTTTCATCGGCTCCGGGGCAAGCAGGTAGCGGGTGTACACCTTGGCGCGGGACATGCCGGAGAGGTTTTCGCGGTAGAAGGCATAGAAGCGCCCCTCTTCCACGCGGTCCTGCATGGCGAGGAACTTGTCGCCGCCCAAAGCCTGGAGGGCATCCTGGACGACCTTGGCGGCGGCCTTTGGTGTTCGCTCCTGTTGGGCGGTCGCCAGCGTCGAGGCGATGGAGGCAAAGGCAACGATGGAGAGGAAGGCTGACCGGCTCATTAACTCGATTGTAGCGGGGCCGGGAAGGCGGCTGTCGCGGCGGCTGTCCGGGGGCGGCTCCAGAGGGTGCGCAGCGAGACCAGGGCACCCTGGCGCCGGACCAGCACCCGATCGATCCAGCGCGATCCATCGGGCTGGCGGCTGAAGACCGAAAGGACGTCGGAGGTAATCCGCTGGCCGCGCGGTTTGCGGTAGGCGGGCATGGCGAGCACGCGGCTGATGCCGTGATCCCGCACCTCCTCGACGAATTCACCGAACGTACATGCGTTCGTGACATTCAGCAACACGTTCGGCTCACAACCGTGACGGTCGCCCCCGGCGACGGCAGGCAGACCGCTTTCGCGGGCCCAGCGCAGGACGCGGCGATTGTCGCTCCAGGGACGCAGTCCGTTCAGTTCCAGGGCGTGGATCCAGGGCCGGTGCTGGCGCAGGAACTCGCGGGCGGCCTGTTCGTGCTCTCCGGGCGGCAGCCCCTTCTCATCCCACAGCGGATGATTGAAGACGATGAGAACGGATGGATCCTCGGCCAACCAGTCGAGGATGCCGGGCAGCTCCTGCGTGTCAGGGTTTGCCGTGTAGCGGGCCAGGACCCGCATGCGTTCAGCGGCGCGGCGCGGCGGCAGGTTGTGGAGACCCAGATGGAAGAACGTGGGGCCCCAGGGCACGGTCCATTCCACGCTGACGGGCACGTCGCGACTGCCGGGCTGGGCGCGCAGCGACAGGGGTGCGTCGATGTTGTCGTGGTCGGTAATCGAGACCAGGGGCAGCAGGCCGAGGCTCTCAATCTGGGCGCGCTCCAGCTGCAAGGCCGGGCCCGCGGCGAGCGGCGGAGTCCACCAGAGTCCGCGGAACAGGCCCGCAATGCTGCGAACGTGGTCGAGGCGCTCCACGGAATGCGAGGTGTGGCTGTGAAGTGAAACGGCGGCGCGAAAGGCGCGCAGCCGGGGAGAGGTGGGTCGGGCGATGATCTGAGTGGAGTGCGGCATGGCGGTTATCTCCGCTGTCGCACCCAGAGTGACCGGGCTGCGTGACAGCCCGATGCACCCTATATGAATTCTCAGTCAAACAGAATGACAGGTAAATGTTTGTTCACGCGGGCGCGCCGCAGCACTTCTTGTACTTCTTGCCGCTGCCGCAGGGGCAGGGATCGTTGCGGCCGACTTTTTCGCTGCGCACAGTCTCCAGGGGAGTGGTAGCCGGAGCGTGGGTATGCGTGTGGTCGTGGCCTTCGTGTCCGCCTTCTTCCTCATCGTCGGGGAAGAACACCGGCTGGTAGCCTTCGCGCTCCAGGCGCCGGTCAATGGCCATGCAGACGGACTCCTCTTCGGAATCGTTGAGGCCGTCAGCACGGTCGCTGATCATGTCGAGCAGCTTGCCTGCGCTCTTGGGCGTCGTGTTGTGGCGCACGCTCAGCGCGTAGGCGAAGAGCGCCTCTTCACGCACCTCATCGTCCTTGAACATGGGGACGAGCTCCATCGAGAGGTCCGGCAGCGGAAATGCACCGACGCCCTGGATGGCCTGGCGGCGGACGTCCAGGTCCTCGCTCTTGAGGTTGGACGGGAAGTACTTCTTGTAGCGGGTGTCGAACGAGCGCCACATGGTGTGGAGCGCGGCGGCCCGGCAGTCGTCGGTGGCGTAGGCCTCCATCAGCGCGTCGTGGACCTCAGGCTCGCCCGTGGCGCCGGCCAGGCCGATCAGGGCGCCCAGCCATTCGTCCTTGTTCTCGCGTTTGGTCTCAAGCGCTTTGCCCAGCAGTTCGCGGACGGCCGGCTCGGCCACGCGCTCGCCGAGGGCGCGCAGGGCGGCCCCGCGGACCTTCGGGTCGGTATCGTCCGCGGCCAGGGTCAGCAGGCGGTCGCGGATGTCGTCGGGGAAGTCGTCGTCGGTGAAGCTGGCCGCGGCGCGGGTACGGTAGGCGGGATCGGCGCAGGCGAAGAAGTCGACCACATGCTCGGGGTCCATCTGGTCAAACAGTGGCATGGCCTCGGCCGGGTAGAGGGCGAGGATGTCGAACTCTTCGGGCTCATGCGCGCCGCGCTCGTTGTTCAGGGCGTCGACACACTCCAGCAAAACTTTGCGTTCTTCGCTCTTCTCGGGTGCATTCTCCGCACAGGCACTGACGGTGTCGCGCAGGCTGGGGTCGCCGTACAGGCCGGCGCAGAGGGCGCCTTCGTAGGGATCGCGGGCCAGCGTGTCTTCGACCAGGGCACGGATACGGGCATCGTGCACGCCCAGGGTGACCAGTAGGAACACGACATCCGGGCGGTCGTCGGCGGAACTGCTCTCGTGGAAGGCGAGCAGGGGCTCGACGGCTGGAGCACCGAGGTCGGCAAAGGCCTCGACGAGCTCGTCGGGGATGGAGTCACCGCGTTTGGCGAGCAGCGTGAGGTAGAAGGGAATGGCTGCGGGATCGCGGAACTGGCGGAAGAGATCGAAGGACTGTTCGGTGAGGTCGAGCAGGACTTCTTCACGCGGTTCGGCGGCAAAGGGGACGAGAGCGGCCAGGGTTTCCTCGCGGCGGGCGAGAAGCGACTTCAACAGGCGCTGATCGAAACCGATCAGGCCCTGCTCGGCCTCCAACAGGAGCTGCGAGACGGGGGTAGCGTCGAACTGTTCGGGAAAAGTAGGCACGTTGGGGAAAGTAAAAAGGGCCCGCCGCTGCCCATGCCTTGGCATGGCTGGCGGCGGGCCCGCTGAACCGGAAGCTACTGCGCTTCTTCTTCCTTGTTCACCGACAGGCTGACCTCGGCGGTCACCTCGCGGTGGAGTTTGATGGCGATCTTGTGCTCGCCCAGGGTCTTGATCGGAGCGTCGAGCTGGATCTTCTTGCGGTCGATCTGGTAGCCCTGCTTCTCAAGCAGATCGGCGATGTCCTTGGCGGTGACGGAACCGAACAGGACGTCCGATTCGCCGGCCTTCTGGACCGACGTGAGCTTGAGCGCGCCCAGCAGCTTGGCCAATTCCTCGGCCGAAGCCTTGTCTTTGGCTTCGCGGCGGAGAGCCGCGTCGCGTTCCTGGGCGACGATCTTCTTGTTGGATTCGTTGGCGGCCACGGCCAGTTTCTTGGGCAGCAGGAAGTTGCGGGCGTAACCCGACGCCACTTTCACAACCTGGCCGCGTTGGCCGAGCTTGTCTACGTCTTCGCGGAGGATGACATCCATGGGCGTTATCTCTCCCTCTCGATGCCGCCCGCGAAGGGCAGCAGCGCGATGTTGCGGGCCAGCTTGATGGCCTCGGTGATGCGGCGCTGGTTCTGGGCGTTCAGGCCGGAGATGCGGCGGGGTACAATCTTGCCGCGCTCCGTGATGAACTGCGAAAGCAGCCGGGTGTCTTTGTAGTCGATGTAGTCGATCTTCTCAATACAGATGCGATCGACCTTCTTGCGGCGGAAATACTGACGCTTACCCGTGGCGATGGCCTTGTCGGTACCGGTCGGCCTCTGGGAAGCGGCGATGGGGCGTCCACCCTTTTGTTCAGCCATGGTGATTTATGCCTCCTGTTCCTATTCCTGGGTCTCGGTCACAACTGCGGCTTCGGGCGCCGCGGCTACGGGTTCGGCCGGAGCAGCGGCAACGGCTGCTTCGACAGGCGCCGGAGCACCCGGCATGGGCGCACCCGGAGTGGCCACAGCAGCAGGCGCGGCGGGCATCACGGCGCTGGGCGCCGGACGTTCCACCACCGGACGCCGCTTCGCACGCTTCTCGCGCTGCTTCGTCCGCTTCTCCAGCTTCTTCAGCTTCTCGTCAATGCGCACGGTGATCCACTTCATCACCAGATCGGTCACGCGCATACGACGCTCCACTTCCTTCACCGTCCCGGCTTCCGCCGAGAACTGGATCAGGGTGTAGAACCCTTCGCTGCGCTTGTTCACGCGATAGGCGAGCCTGCGCACGCCCCACTTGTCCACCTTGTCGATCGTCCCGCCGGCGGAAGTGATTACCTGCTTGATCTGCTCAATGTAGGCATCAATTTCTTCCTCGGTCACGTCGGGACGAACGATGAAGAGCTCTTCGTAGATCCTCATTCTTCCTCTCTTATTGGCCCCTGGGCGCGGCGGTTGTAAGCCGCCATGGCCTTATCGACGCCCTGGGCGATAATGGACTCCACTGCCGTGCTTGCGGCATCCAGCAGCTCATCCAGTTCCTTCATCTGCACGCTCTTAAACGGAGCGAGCACGAACCTGGCAGCATCGCTCACCGGATGGTCCGGACGGATACCCAACCGCAAGCGGGTAAATTCGTCCGTGCCCAGACACCGTATGACGTCTTTCACGCCATTGTGTCCCCCGGCCGAGCCTTTGGGCCGGACCCGCACGTGTGTCCACGGCAGGTCCAACTCGTCAAACACCAGAATCAGGCGGTCCGGCTTCAGGCTGTATTTTTCCAACAAGCCCTTCACCGACTGTCCGCTTAGATTCATGAACGTCTGGGGCTTGGCCAGCAGGGCCGGCTTGCCTTCCAACGTTCCAAAACCCACAACCGCCCGGCATTCCAGCCGGCTGAGCCGAATCGAATGGCGCGCGGCCAGACGGTCCAGGGCCAGAAACCCAAGATTATGGGGTGTCTGCTCATACTCAGGACCAGGGTTACCCAGCCCCACCACCAAAATCTCCGGATCCGGCATTCTGCTTTCGACTCAAGGCGGCTGCCCCGGCGGCCGGATCCTTTCGAATCCAACCGCCGGAGCATCAATACCCGGTTGGGCGG
Source organism: Paludibaculum fermentans (assembly GCF_051172195.1). Classification (GTDB taxonomy): domain Bacteria; phylum Acidobacteriota; class Terriglobia; order Bryobacterales; family Bryobacteraceae; genus Paludibaculum; species Paludibaculum fermentans_A. Next base: position 5,987,172 of record NZ_JBPJAQ010000001.1, on the reverse strand, counting down.
TTTACTTCTTCTTCTTCGCGTCGGCTGCCGGAGCAGCTTCGTCTTCCTTCTTGCCCTTCTTGATCACTTCGGGTTCAGCAGTCTTGGCTGCATCTTCCTCAGTGGTCTCTGCGCCGCCACGAGCCGCGACAACGTGGGAAACGACCTGATCAGGCGCGTTCACCAGCTTCATCGAACCCGTGAGAGGCAGATCGCTGGCGCGCAGCGCGTCACCCAGCATCAGGTGCGTTACGTCGATGTCGAACTTCTCCGGAATGTCGTCCGGCAGGCACTCGATCTCGATTTCACGGGACACGATCTCATGCAAACCACCCTGGGCCTTCACGCCCCTGGGATCGCCCAGCGGATGGACCGGAACTTTGACCCGGAGCCGCTTGTTGAGATCGATGCGCAGCATATCCACGTGAAGCAGGTTGTTCTTCACGGGATCGTGCTGCCAGTCGACCACCATCACCGGCGTGCTTTCCGCACCCGCGATGTCGACGTTGAAAATCGTGTTGACGCCCGAACCGGAGTGCAGAATTTTGTTCACTTCCTTGGGGCTGACCGTCACGGCCACGGCGTCTTTGCCGGTGCCATACACCACGGCGGGGATTCGCTGCTGGACCCGCAGCCGCCGGGCCTCGTTCTTGCCCCGCGACGAGCGGGGTTCGGCGGCAATGGTGATGTCCTTTCGCATATTACGCTCCTATCGATTCAGACAAACAACGAACTCACGGACGTCTCCTCGTGAATGCTCTGGATGGCGCGGGCCAACAGGCCGGCCACCGAAAGCACCCGGATCTTGCCGCACGCGGCGGCCTCCGGACGCAGAGGAATGGAGTCCGAAAAAACGACTTCTTTCAGCGGAGAATTCTTGATGTTCTCCACAGCCGGCCCGGAGAGCACGGCATGAGTGGCGCAGGCCGAAACACTGGCGGCCCCACCGCGTTCGATCAAAGCCTTCGTGCCCTTCACGAGCGTCCCGGCCGTATCGATTAAATCGTCAATAATCAGGCAGTCGCGGTCCTCAACGTCACCGATGATGTGCATCACATCGGCTTCGTTCGGCTGCTCGCGGCGCTTGTCGATGATGGCCAGCGGCACTTCCAGGCGCTTGGCAATCGCCCGGGCGCGCTCCACACCGCCGGCGTCAGGCGACACCACTGTCAGGCGGTCCAGGTCGCCATAGGCGCGGAAGTGGTCGATCATCACCGGGGCGGCAAACAGATGGTCCACCGGGATGTCGAAGAATCCTTGGATTTGGGCGGCGTGCAGGTCGAGCGACAGGATACGGTCCGCGCCGGCGCGTTCCAGCATGCTGGCCACGACTTTCGCCGAGATCGGTACCCGCGAACGGTCCTTGCGGTCCTGCCGGGCGTACCCATAGTAAGGCAGCACGGCCGTGATCCGGTCGGCCGAGGCTCGCTTCAACGCGTCGATCATCAGGATCAACTCCAGAAGATGGCGGTCGGCCGGCGTACAGGTGGATTGCACCACAAACACGTCGTTGCCGCGCACGTTCTCCTCGATCTGGACCCAGATCTCTCCGTCGGAGAAGGTCTTCACCTTGGCGCCGCCCAGCACGGTGCCCAGTTCGGTGCACAGTGCGGCGGCGAGCGCCGGATTCGAATTGCCGGTCAGTATTTTCAGTCTCTCAGATCTCATTACGCGTACCGGCTTTGGGGAGGCCATGTATTTACTAATGCGTGTTCTCGCAGGCTCCGCCACAAACGCGCGCGATACTGCACGCGCGTCAACATCGTCGTCGAGAAAACCTTGAGAGGCTCCGTGTGAAACTGCGGAAGGGCTCCCTGAAGCTTGGCCTGGTTTGGAAACACCCCGAAGAGTGCTGCCCCGCTGCCGGAGAGCCGTGCAACATGAGCCCCAAGCCGTTCGAGTTTTCTCCGCCATCGTTTCAACTCCGGATGAAGCTGAAAGACGGCTACCTCGAAATCGTTCTCCGCATCAGACGCAAGATACGCCTGCCAGACAAACGACTGGAAAGTATTTAGTTTAGGTGACTCGGACGGTGAAGTCAACGACGGGCGCCCGAGGGCCCGGAAGGCCTCTGGAGTCGATACGTGAATGGGTGGCGCCAGCACGATCATCGGCAGCGGCTTCGGTTCCGGCAGGGGATACAACTCCTCGCCGCGGCCCAGCCCCAGCGCAGCCCCGCCCACCAGGAAGAACGGCACATCGCTGCCCAATTCCGCGCCCATCTCCATCAAATCAGGCAGGTTGGTGTTCTTGCCCGTCAACGCTGGCAACGCCAGCAGCACCGCCGCCGCATCGCTCGACCCGCCGCCCAGGCCGCCGCCCATGGGCACCTGCTTCTTCAGGCGCATCCGCAACCGTCCGCGGACCTTACGACGCTCGAAGAAAAGGCGAGCAGCGCGCGTGACCAGGTTGTTGTCGATGGCCAACGCGTCGTCCAGTTCCACCACCGCGCCCTTACCGGGCGTGAATTCAAAATCAAGGGTGTCGTGCAGGCCGATGGTCTGGAAAACGGTCCGCAACTCGTGAAAGCCGTCAGGGCGTTTATACAGTACCTTTAAGCTCAGGTTGACCTTGGCGTAGGCCCGGACCGTGGCTGATCGGGAAGACACGTTAGTAGTGCAGTACCGAGTAGACTTCCCTGCCCTCGAGCTTCGCCTTCCCGTTCAGGAAATCGAGTTCGATCAGGAAGCCGAGGCCCAGCACCTGTCCGCCCAGCCGTTCAATCAGCTGGGCCACCGCCGACGCAGTGCCGCCGGTCGCGAGCACGTCATCAATGACCAGCACCCGCATACCCGGCTTGATTGCATCTTTATGCACCTGCAGCTTGTCGGTGCCGTACTCGAGCGCATACTCGATGGTCTCGGTCTCGGCCGGCAGTTTCCCCGGCTTGCGCACCGGAACGAAGCCGGCGCCCAGGGCGTAAGCGATCGCTGGAGCGAAAAAGAAGCCTCGCGCTTCAACCCCCACCACCACGTCCACCTGGATGCCCTCATAACGGGCCTTGAGCGCGTCGATCGTGGCCTTCCAACCCTCGGGATCCTTCAGCAGCGTGGTGATGTCGAAGAAATTGATCCCGGGCTTGGGAAAGTCCGGCACTTCGCGGATGAGTGACTTCAAATCGATCATAAGTATGTGCGGAAACTAGTGTTTGATGGAAAACCCATCCGATTGTAGCAGAGGCGCTTCGATCTCCTCGAGACTGCGCACCTCGCCGAATCGGGGCCCCATGCGCAGCCGGCCGCTGTACTCGGCCAACTGCTCCGCTGTGCCCGTGGCGTAGCTCTCCACCGCCCCGTCGTCGCGGTTGCGCACCCAGCCGGTGACCCCGGCTTCGGCCGCCACCGTCTGGGCAAAATAGCGGTAGCCCACCCCCTGGACCCTGCCCTTCACCACGTAGAGGCGGGAGATTCGCGGTCCCTGTTGTCTTGCCATCCTGCTCGCCATGCTACATTCATTATCCGTAACGTGTTCCATCCTTTCCAACTCGTGCCCCGCCACATCCGGCCGAGACTGATGTGGCCGGCCGCCCTGCTGGCCTGCGGACTCGCCCTGATACTCACCTGGCAGGGCTTCGAGTTGAAGTCGAAGTCCGCGCCGCAAGGGATTGTATCCCTAGAGTTAGCGGCGTCCGCCAAAACCGCACAAACCATCCTGGAAGAGTGGCGCGGCGATCATCCGGGGATTTCCATGGAAGACAACCTGGACAAGATGGTCCAGCAGGTACCCAAAGGGAAAGACGAACTCGCGCTGCGGCTGATTATGCTGGACTTTGTCTTCCTGCTAGCCTACGCGGCGGCGCTCAGCATGTCCTGCGTCTGGCTGGCCCGGCGATCCGGCCTGCCGGCGCTCGGTGTTGGGTTGGGCTGGGCGATCTGGCTGGCCGCCTTGCTGGATGCTTTGGAGAACACTCTGTTGCTGCGGCTGATGAACGGCTCGCTCGAGAACTCCACCGCGCTGGCTGCCTGTCTTTGCGCCCTGGTTAAGTTCGCCCTGTTCCTGGCAGCCTTGGGGTTCACCGGTTTCGCACTGTGGAAGGCCGGCCGCAAAGTCCTGGGCGGGTTCTTTGGTCTTGTTTGGATCGGTACATTCTTCAGTGTCGCCGCCGCGCTGTTGCGGTAGAGAGTGTGGCGCCACGTCTGGGCTAAGATGGCAATTGAGCCTATGCCCTTCCCCACTCAACGCCCGCGCCGGCTTCGTTCGTCGGAATCCATGCGCCGCCTGGTGCGCGAAACCATCCTCGAGCCAGCCGATTTCATCCTGCCTTTGTTCGCCGTGGAAGGTGAGGGCATCCGCAAAGAGATCAGCTCCATGCCGGGCAACTACCAGTTGTCGATCGAGGAGATCGTCAAAGAGTGCGAGGAGTGCGCGGCGCTCGGCATCGGCGGGGTAATCCTCTTCGGCATTCCTTCTCATAAGGATGAAGAAGCATCCGGGGCGTATGACAACGACGGTATCGTGCAGCGCACCGTACGCGCCATCAAGCAATCCGTTCCGAACCTCCTGGTGCTCACCGACGTGTGCAATTGCGAGTACACCAGCCACGGGCACTGCGGCAAGATCATCGACGGTGATGTCGATAACGACATCTCGTTAGGGTGGTTGGCCGCGGCGGCAGTCTCCCACGCCAGGGCCGGGGCGGACATTGTGGCGCCGTCGGACATGATGGACGGCCGGGTGGGTGCGATCCGGCAGGCGCTGGACCAGGCGGGGTTCCCGAAGGTTCCGATCCTGAGCTACGCCGCCAAGTACGCCAGCGTATTCTATGGACCGTTCCGTGAGGCAGCGGAATCCGCACCTCAGTTTGGCGATCGACGCAGCTACCAGATGGACCCGCCGAACGCACTCGAGGCAATGCGGGAGATCGCCCTCGATCTGGAAGAGGGCGCCGACATGATCATGGTCAAACCGGCGATGCCCTACCTCGACATCATCCGCATGGCCAAGGATCGATTCGACGTGCCCCTGGCGGCTTACCAGGTGTCGGGCGAGTTCAGCATGATCATGGCTGCGGCGCGCAATGGCTGGATCGACGAACAACGGGCGATGATGGAGTCGCTGGTGGGGATCCGGCGCGCGGGAGCCGACTTCATTCTCACGTACTTTGCCAAACCCGCCGCCCGGCTGCTGGGCTAACCGGACTGTAAAGACGAAAAGACCCCGGCTCCGAGAGAGCCGGGGTCTTCTCGTTTCAATACTTTGCGATTAGGCTTGTTTGCGGCGGCGGGCGAAGGCCAACAGACCGAGCAGGCCAGCACCCATCAGTCCATAGGTGGCCGGTTCCGGAACAACCGACTCAACCGTGACCGTTGCGCTGTTCAGCTTCCCTAAGGTAATCGGGCTGAGCCAGTCGAGCGACGTCACGAACAACCCAGTCGGGGCGATTGCAGCGGACAGTGCCGGGAAGTCGAAGTCGGCCGGAGTGAAGACCTTTGTCCCGTTGTGGGTGAACGAGCCGCTGGCCACCACGACATCGATGGTCGTGCCCCCCTGCGTGTAGAGGACCAATTTCAAGGGGCCTGTATTGCTGCCCTGTGCATCCAGGGTAAAGGTGATCTTGGTGATAGGCCAGGGATGCGTGACAAAATCGTCGTTCGAGAAATCCCAGTTGAGCTGGTAAACATTCCCCGAAGTTAGATTTGTCAAACCCATGCTGGCGGAACAAATCTGGCCGACACATGTTGAGGCCGGCGGAAACAAATTAATAGTCGCGGCGGACGATACCGCGACTGAACACACGAGTAGCGCTAGCAGTTTCTTCACAGTCAATCTCCTCCGTGGCTATGACCGATTAACAGTACGCAATCATACTGAAACACGTAGCCACGTCTAACCTTAAGACAACACAGCGTATAGTTCAAGGCTATCAGTCACCTGGGAGGGCTATCATAGGATTCTGTACCTATCTATCAGGTATCATTTTGACCCTATGATATTAAGCTTGATTCACAAATCAATCGCATGATGGGCACAAGACTTCACCGGTCAGATTGGCATGGTTGAAAAGCGGCAGGATCTCAAGTCCAGGATCAAACCATCGGCCAGGCGAAGAAGATACGGAGAATTACATTACCGTGATTCTTGTGCGATCATTTCCAGCATTCGCAGCTTAAATAAGGGCATTCAATGTTCAAATTAGCAAACATTAATCCGTCTTCATTTGTACGGAATGCGAGGTGATCACAGCCCTGCCGGGAGCTTCGCCCGGCAGGAATCGGCCGCCCCTGGACGCCTGAACCGGCGCCGGCTCTGGAAGCGGAGATCCGAATCCAGCGGGAGTGACACATGTATAGGGGATGTAGTGCGGACAGGTGCCCTCACCGGCAAGCACCTTGAGCTTCAACCGGCGTTTGCTGGCTGGTACGGTGGCAGGAGTTCGTTCAACACAGTAAGGAACTGGATCCATCGGTTCAGTACGTGATAAGGTCAGCCGAAGATAAGTTAGCCGTCAGGTCTTGTCCGTAAGACGCAAGTGGTACACTGGTTTTACGATCGTGGTACTAGCCGGTTTCCGCAAACTGTTGGCGTGCAAACACTTCGGCACAAAGCAACCGGCTGAACCCATCTAAAGATAGCCTGTGAGGGTACTCCCTAGGTGTAGTATTCTCTCAGAGAAAGTCTTTCGGGACTTTTCCAAGTTTTGAGGAGGAGATTGAATGAAGAAGTTTGTATTGTCTTTCCTGGGTACCGTGTTGCTCAGCTCGATGTCGTTCGCAACGACCATCGCGCTCACCGATACCTTCAGCACGAACAGCATCGACTCGGCGATCACCGGCACGACCGGTGTTTACACGATCGCGACCACCCAGCTCAACACGCCGATCGCGACCGTGAACCGTACGGTTTTCGGCCGGAAGGTCGGCAACGCCGGCAGCGACCCGCTCGGCAAGATGGAGTCCTTTGTGGATTCCGGCTCGTTCGTGCTCAACTCTGCTAACAATGTGTTCGGTCTCGGTGGTGCTCTGTACGACATCCCGGCTGGCGATTTCACCGGCACGATCCCCACTCTCTCCATCGATTGGACCGGCGCTGACAATCCGAATGGCACCCTCACCTTCTTCGTGACCAGCGATGCTGGTGCGACGAACCTGGCCAAGGTTACCGGCATCATGTCCGGTGGCGCTGGCACAGCATGGAAGACCATCAACGTCGTCGGCACGCCGCCTCAGGCGTTCTCGGCTAACCTGGCGCAGATCCTCGCCGCCAACAACAGCGGCGTCAACACCGCTGCAATTACCGGTTTCGGCTTCTTCTGGCAGACCTCGCTCGCGCAGGATGCCACCCTGGACAACTTCAAGGTTTCGGGCGTGCCCGAGCCCGGCACCTACGCCCTCATCGGCGCTGGTCTCGCCGGTCTCGCACTGCTCCGCCGCCGGAAGTAGTTCGAGGTTTTCGAACCAAAACCCCGGGGCTTCGGTCGCGGGGTTTTTTTGTGTCTACTCCACTGATCAATCCTACCCCCTGGCTATGATAGAGTGGATTTTTCCCATGCAACGCACGCAGAATCCCTCCGAGCTCTCCTCCATAGCGCGCCAAGTCAGGCGTCACATCCTTACTATGATCACGGCCGCCAAGTCGGGCCACCCGGGTGGTTCGTTATCGGCTGTGGAACTGTTGGTCACCCTGTACTGGGACGTCCTCCGGCACGACCCGGCCCAGCCCAAATGGCCCGAACGGGATCGATTCATCCTCTCCAAAGGCCACGCCGCCCCGGTCCTCTACTCCGTGATGGCCGAATGCGGATATACGCCGGTGGAAGCCCTGAATACCCTCAGGAAACTGGGTTCGATCTATCAGGGCCACCCGGATGTGCGCTACATCCCCGCCCTGGAGGCGTCCACAGGCTCCCTCGGTGAAGGTTTGAGCCTAGCCCTCGGAATGGGACTGGCCGCCAAACTGGACAAGTCCCCGTCTCGCGCCTACGTGGTGCTAGGCGACGGCGAGATCCAGGAAGGCCAGATCTGGGAAGCAGCGATGTTCGGTTCATTCCACAAGGTGGATAACGTCTGCGCCATCGTCGATAACAACGGCATCCAACTGGATGGCTTCGTGAAGGATATTCTCGATCTGTCTCCGCTGGCTGAGAAGTGGCGCGCTTTCGGCTGGCACACCCTCGAAATCGATGGCCACGACATTCCGGCCATCCAGAAGGCGTTCGCCGAGGCGGCCGAAACCAAGGGTAAGCCCACCTGCATCGTGGCTCACACCATCAAAGGTAAGGGCGTCAGCTTCATGGAGAACAATCCGAAATGGCACGGGGTTGCCCCGAAGACGGAAGAACTGGAACTCGCATTGAAGGAGCTTGCCTAACATGCCGGCCAACGTGAAATACGAACTCAAAATGGGCGCTGCCACGCGCGAGGCGTTTGGCAAGACGCTGGCCGAACTAGGCCGCGAGAATGCGAATGTCGTGGTCGGCGACGCCGATCTGACAAAGTCGACGATGACCACCTACTTCGCGAAGGAGTTCCCTGAGCGTCTGTTCGAGTGCGGCATCGCCGAAGCGAACATGGTGGCGATTGGCGCAGGCCTGGCCCTGTCCGGCAAGATCCCGTTCGTTTCCAGCTTCTCCGCCTTCATCATGACCAAGGGCTTCGAGCAGTTGCGCTGCCTGGTGGCCTATCCGAATGTGAACCTGAAGGTGGTCGGCACGCATAGCGGCATCTCCATTGGAGAAGACGGTCCTTCCCAGATGAGCATGGAAGACCTCGCCCTCGCCTGTGCCCTGCCCAACTTCACCGTGTTGTGCCCCGCCGATGAGGTCGCCACCGCCTGGGCGGTTCGCTGGGCGGCCGAACATGTCGGCCCCGTCTTCATCCGCACGGGCCGCGTGAAAGTGCCGGTGATCTATCCAGCCGGAATGGCCTTTGAGATGGGTAAGGCCGTGGAACTCGTCAGCGGCACCGACGTGACCCTGATCGCCACCGGTCTGGTGGTCGCCGAAGCCATCCGCGCCGCCGAGCAATTGGAAGGCGAAGGCATCTCGGCCCGCGTACTGGATATCCACACCATCAAACCCATCGACGAAGAGGCCATTGGCAGAGCGGCCGCCGAGACCGGTGCGCTGGTGGTGGCCGAAGAGCATCTGGTCGATAGCGGCCTGGGTGTACGTGTGGCGCAAGCCGCGGCCAAGACCCATCCGGCGCCTATCGAGTTTGTGGGCCTGACCGAATTCGCGGAATCGGGCACTCCGGACGAGTTGCTGGACAAGTACGGGATGCGTGCGGACAACATCGCCGCCGCGGCCCGGCGCGTCCTTGCCCGCAAGAAATAACCGGCGTTCCGCCGATTTGCCTGACATAATATCGCCCGCCAATTAGATTTGGCGGGCGATTTCGTTTATCATGAGCCCGATGGATCTGAACGGCAAGCCCGCTTCGACGGTCGATCTGGCATGGAACGGGTCAGACGAAATGCGCCAGCAGGAACGGCGGCGAGTCAGCCGGCGGCTGCACGACGACATCGGCCCTTCGCTGTGCTCGGCCGGCCTAATGATCGGGCTCCTGCGCAGCAATTGGCCCGAACTCAATCGTGAGTCACGGGAACTGCTCGACACCATTCAGGAAGCGCTGGAAGCCGCCGTCGATTCCGTGCGGGTATTGAGTTATCAATCCGACCCCGGCATCGTCACACGATGTGGATTGCGCAAGTCCATCGAACTCATCACACAGGGCCGGCCTGTGGATTTTACGTTCGAGCAAGGTACGCCCGCCTGGTCGATGGAGCAAGCCGAGTCGCTATGCCGTATCATTGGTGATGCACTCCTGGCTTGGGATGCGTCGGAGCGTCCGGGCCGCGTGCAACTCGTTCTTGGTCATCGCGCAGTGCAACTGCGAGCGCCGGCGGGTGAACTGCTCGGAGAAGCAGCACTCCAATCCGTGCGCCAGATAGCGGCACGCGTCAACCTTTCGGTGGAGTACCGGGATTCCTCGGTAACGGAACTCTCCGTTACTCCCGGCAAGGAACCATGATTGATGTATACCTTGTTGCTGGTGGACGATCACAAAATCATGCGCGACGGTCTACGCGCGATTTTGAAGAACTCGGGCGAATTTGAGGTGGTGGCGGAAGCGGAAACCGGCTCGGATGCCATCGCGCTGGCGCGGTCTTTGAAGCCCCAATTGATCCTGATGGATATCAATTTGCCGGGGATCAGCGGGATCGAAGCGACCAGCGAAATCATGCGTCATACACCGGAATCGAAAATTGTCATACTCTCGATGCACGACGACGAGAGCTCGGTGATGCGGTCGATCCGCGGTGGCGCCCGCGCCTTTGTCCTCAAGAAGGCCAGCGATCGCGACCTGCTGGACGCTTTGCGCACCGTGGCCAGGGGCGGCTCCTACTTGAGCCCGCAGGTGTCCGACACCTTCCTGGCTCGTGTCCAGCGAGGCAATCTCAACGATGCGAACGGCCGCAGTGCCGTGCAGGCCCTCACGCCGCGGGAACAACAGGTGATGCGGATGGTGGCCGAAGGGCAGACCAGCAAGGAGATCGCCGTCGTGCTCAACCTGAGCCTGCAGACGGTCCGCGGCTATCGAAAGACGCTCATGAAGAAGCTGGGTGTCAGCAATGTGGCCGGGCTTACCCAAGTTGCGCTGGCCAACGGCCTGTCAAATTCGCATGGAAATACTGGCCAAGGCGCCGCAGCCGGGTAAACTGTCTGAATGCAGACTCTCTGGGGTCAGATTGCCGTAGCTGACGCACACGTCCATTTTTTCTCCAGGAGCTTCCTGCGCCAGCTGGCTGTCCAGAAGGGCGGCTCCGCCACGCCCGCCGATCTGTGCGTCACGCTCGGCTGGGAACCGCCTCCGGAAACGGCCGAGCAATGCGCCGCGCAGTGGGCCGCCGAGCTGGTTCGCAACGAAGTTTCCCAAGCCACCCTCATCGCCAGCCTGCCCGGAGAGGAGGACTCCGTCCTGGCCGCCGTGGCCGCCTTCCCCGGACGATTCTTCGGCTGGTTCTTTCTCAATCCCATGGCGCCCGACGCCAGGGACCGTTGCGAGCGCGGGTTCCGTAACGGGCTCAAGGCGGTGTGCCTGCTCCCCGCGATGCACAACTACTCCCTGGGCGATGCCCGCGTCGATGAGATCTTCCGTACAGCGGCCGCCTGCCGCGCCACCATCTTCGTGCATTGCGGAGTGCTCTCCGTCGGTTTCCGGCATCGCCTGGGACTGCCCTGCCCGTTCGATATGCGGTATTCGAATCCGCTCGACCTGCACCCACTGGCTCTCAAGTACCCCGGCGTCAACATTGTGATTCCGCACTTCGGCGCCGGCTTCTTCCGCGAAGCTCTCATGCTGGCCGACATGTGCCCCAACGTATACATGGACACCTCTAGCAGCAATGCCTGGACGCGCTATCTTACCCCGCCGCCGACGCTGGAGCAGGTCTTCCGCCAGGCGTTGTCCGTCGTGGGCCCGCGCAGGCTGCTGTTCGGCACCGATTCGTCCTACTTTCCCCGCGGCTGGCACAAACTCGTTTTCGACGACCAGGTGAACGCCTTGTGGAAGGTGGGGATCCGCGGCGACGATGCGGCGGATATCCTCGGCGGGAACCTGCGCAGCCTGATGCGCGGCCGCTAGATTCCACTCAGATTCAGTGAGAGCATTCGCGGGCAGCATGCACTCCTTTGCCAGAGGTTCGCTGCCCCATGCGCTTATCGTTCTTCCGACTTGCCCAGTCGCTGGCCGGGAAGGCCCTGGAAGGCGCCGCCTTGCGCCTGCCAAGCCTGGACTACCCTTTGATTAGGCCCGCCCGAATCGCCGTCCTGGGGCTCACTGTGCGCCAGGAACCGGGCATCCACGTCCTCCCCGATTGGGACAGCCGGACACTCGCGAAAGCCCGCCCCTTCGCCCTGGCCGGCTGGCATCAGGACTTGGTCCAGGCGGGCCGCCTGCGCGAATCCGGCCATCTGCCCCTGGCGGACCTCAATTTCCCCCTGCTAGTCTTCTCAACGCCCGAACAAGGCCCCCTCACCGAGTCCGACCACGCGGAGTTGTGGCGCTGGTTCGGACTTCCAGTCTATGAGCAGATCAGGACCCTGGACGGGCAACTGGTAGCGGAGGAGTGCGAAACCAGGAACGGATTCCATCTGGCGCCGCGATCAGAAAGTGGAGACGGCATGCCGTGCGACTGCGGGCACGGGGTCTGTTGGACCCATTCCGTGGCGGAGCCGGCGGAGGAACTGCTCTGCGCCGAGGTCACGCAATCGATGGCGGCCAGCGCCGGCGACTGACCGTTCCGCCCTGGGCGGTGGCGCACTGTCGATTTCACCTGCTAGACTTTTATACACTGTGCGGACGTGGCGGAACTGGCAGACGCACTGGATTTAGGTTCCAGCGGGGAAACCCATGGGAGTTCGACCCTCCCCGTCCGCACCAGTCTTTGAACCTCTTGGCCCGTTGGATTTCTCCACCGCGCCAGGACTCTTTCAATCCCTCCGGTACAACTTCACCTTGATCGCGCCAAAGCGGCCGCTGCGCAGCACCGGACGTCCTTCGTCACCGTTCAAACGCCGGCCTGCGACCCAGTGGCCATTCTCGAACGAGCCCTCGTCGATGTACCCGATCTCCGTAATCTTCGGCCCCGGCGAAGCCGCGGCGAAGGTCGCCATCAGGCCGGAACCCACCATCAGGAATTCGTCGGGCCCCGTGGAGATGAGCAGGCCTTGCGGCCGCGTGTCCGGCGGGGGCGGACCGAACGGCGAATCGGAAACGGGCTGCTGCCGGCGCACTACCGCCGGATCCACCGGCGCCTGGCCCGCATCCAGTTGGATGCGCGTCCTCGATGACGTGAACCGCACCTGGTAACCGGCCAGGCTCACGGTCTCCGTCTGGTCAGGCTCGAACAATACTCCACGCACCTTGCCCTCCGCCTGCGCTTTGGCCAGCACCGGCAGCATGGGGCCCAGGAACGCATAGGCCTCGGCCAACTGACTGTCTTCCTTCATGTCCTCAATGCCGAACGGCGAGAAACCCATGCCGGCATGCTGGCCCAACGACCAGAAGAGGTGCCCGGTGATCGCGCGGGCTTCGGGGATGAACAGCGGGTTGCCCGAGCGGGCGTACAACGCACAGGTCCCCTTGAAGTCCTGGACGTAGATGTCGGGCGCCAGCAGGTCAATCGCCGGACCCGCGGCATGGTAAATGTCCATCACCCGCGCCACCGGCCCACCGCTGGGATATTGCCCAGGTTGGTCCATCTGCGGTTGCGGACCAAGCCAGGCGTTCACATACATAGGCAGCGGCAGTTCCGCCTTGCCGGCCTCCACCACACGGTTCATATAGCGGCCGACATGCCACGCCATGAACGCTTCCTCGGCGAAATTATCCGTGCCGAACACCTCGCTCCAGGTGCCCGACGCTTTGTAGCCGTTCGCCCCCCACACCTTCTGCGTCTCCGGCAGCAGGGAGGCTTTGTTCTTAACGAGGTGGTCCATCAAGGCGGCCGGTACTGGTTTCGCCCACGCGGCCTCAGCCAGCGGTGAACGGTCGCGGCTGTCTCCCAGCAAGCCTGTCTCGTTTTCCACCTGCATCATGATCACGGTGTGCTGCGGGTCCACCTGCTTGATGTGGCGCATGAGGGCCGCAAAGGCCTTGGCATCGGCCGCCATACTGGCTTCGCCCAGCGGAGTCAGATTCGGCGCCGGCATCGTCGCCCCCATCATGGACGCGAGGTGCTGCGGCAGGTCGGGCCGCGGCTTCACCACCATACGGGGGAAGCGGCGCTGGTCCAGCTTGACCCACATCGGAACGTAGCTCGACGTGGCGTTCTTCCAGGATGCAAACCAGATGAGGACCAGGCGCATGCCGTGGCGGCGGGCATCCTGGATCTGCGAGTCGACCAGCGTGTAGTCGAATTTGCCTTCCTCGGGCTCCAGCAATTCCCAATTCACGGTGCCGATCACCGCATTCACATGCAGGGCGGCCAGCCTCTTCCAGATGGGCTGCATGTACGTCACACTCGACGCGCTGGAGTTGTGCAGCTCGCCGGCCAGCATGATGAACGGCTGGCCATCGACAAACAGCTGTTTCACAGCGCCGTTGGTTCGGATCTCCGGCATACGGGCGGCAGGCTGAGCCTGAGCCCAAAGACCACAAGCCGTGAGTAGGATGACGAGGGGACGGATGGCAAACAACCGCATCGGACGCTCCTGATATCGACTCGCACGCCGGCGCGGGCAGCAGAGTCTGTACGGGCCATGGCGGCGTGGCCACATCATATGTTGATCGACGGCTTGGCTGCAAGCGCTTACTGTCTCATCGGTAAACACAGCCTGCAGCGGTTCGTGTAGGCTACAACCATGAACCGGCGGGAATTCCTGTCCACCAGCGCGGCGCAAGCCCTGGCGCCCCAACGGCGGCCCAACGTCCTCTACCTGCATTCGCACGACACCGGCCGCTATATCCAGCCCTACGGGCATCCCGTTCCCACCCCGAATCTGCAGAAATTCGCCGAACAAGGGGTACTCTTCCGCCGGGCCTTCAGCGGAGCCCCCACCTGCAGTCCCAGCCGCGCCGCCCTGCTCACCGGGCAGACCGCCCATGGCAGCGGCATGCTGGGCCTCGCTCATCGCGGCTTCAGCCTCAGCCACCCTGAGCGCCACCTGGCGAACTACCTCCAATCCCACGGCTACGACACCACACTCTGCAACGTGCAGCACGAAACCAAGGCCGGTACGGTGCCTTCCCTTGGCTACCAGCGTGTCTTGAAAACAGCCAGCAACCGCGGTCCCGATGCCGCCGCGGCCGCGGTGGAGTATCTGAACTCGAAACCCAAGGCGCCGTTCTTCCTGTCCTGCGGCTTCTTCGAGACACACCGCGAGTATCCCGTGTCCGGACCCAGGGAGGATCCGCGCTACACACTGCCGCCCGCTCCACTGCCCGACATCTCGGCCGTCCGTCAGGATATGGCGAACTTCAAGGCGGCCGCGCGCGTGCTTGACGATTCCATGGGTTCCATCCTGCAGGCGCTGGCCCGGAACGGCCTGGAGGAGAACACGCTGGTCGTCCTGACCACCGATCACGGCATCGCGTTCCCAGCCATGAAGTGCAACCTGACGGACCACGGCATTGGCGTCATGCTGATGATGCGCGGTCCCGGAGGCTTCCTCGGCGGTAAGGTCTCCGACGCGCTGGTCTCGCATCTCGACGTCTATCCCACCCTCTGTGAGACCCTCGAACTGCCCAAGCCGGCCTGGCTGGAAGGCCGATCGCTGGCGCCGCTGGTGAAGGGCTCGGCCAGTTCCATTCGCGATGAGGTCTTCGCCGAAGTCTCCTATCACGCTGCCTACGAGCCGAAGCGCGCCCTGCGGACGGAGCGCTACAAGTACATCCGCAACTTCGGTGACCGCACTCTCCCCGTGCTACCCAACTGCGACGACGGCCTCAGCAAATCGTACTGGCTGGAACAAGGCTGGAAAGACCGGCCCATTGCGCGCGAGGAATTGTATGATCTCGTCTTCGACCCCAACGAGACGAATAACCTGGCCACCCGCCGTGAGCGGCCGGCCGAGCTCGCCCAACTCAGCAGCCGCATGGACCGCTGGATGAAGGATACAGACGACCCGTTGCTGCGCGGTCCGGTTGCCGCGCCGCACGGAGCGCAGGTCAATGATCCCGCTGGTTTGTCGCCCCGCGAACCCGTAACCGTGTTACCCTAACCGGCGGGCCGCCGGCGGCCAACTGGCCGTTGACCACAAATGAGGCATTCCACCCAGCGAATCCGCTTTCCTGGGTATGTCCGGGTAGGGCGTGTGGTGCGATCTCCGGCCCGGAAGCCTCGGAGGAGTCAGAATGTTCAACTGCGATCTTAGGGTCGACATCACGCTGTCAGAGAAAGCCGCCAATGGCCGCAGCCAGGCTTTCAAGGCGGTGGTCAAGATACGGCTGATGCAGGGGGAAGGCGACGGCGGCAAGTGGGCCCACATGGATACCCGGGATTTCCGGCTGCCGCAAGGCGGAAACTTCGTGGTCCTGCCCACCGGAATCCTGTTGAAGGATGGTGGCGGCTGCTTCGCGCTACTACTGGGCCTCGGTGTGCCGCCCTCTCTGGGCGCACGAGGGGATCTGAAGATCTATACGCCGGGCCAGCGGGACTATAATTCGCCCACGGTCCAGTGGCGCGGCAACGGCAAGTGGGAGGTATTGGCCAAACAGGCCAACCTGCCGCTCAAGGAATCCGCTACCACGTGGGGGAACTTCAAGCGGAACCTGGGCAAGTACGGCCGGGGCCTGGGCTGGGAGCTGTGCTCCTCCAGCGGTCAGTCTCTCTCCGCCGGGGCCGGCGGACGCGGTGTCGAGATCGCCGTGATGTGCCGGCTGTATATGAAGCCGGTCGACGACGAGAAGGGCAAGAAAATGGTGGTCTACAGCTACAACGGCGCAGGCGTCGGAGCGATGCTGCCCGGCTTTTCTGGCTCCGGTTCCACCTCGGATTTCCCCAATGTCGGCACCGAATTGACCCAGGGCAACCTGCCGCTGAACGAGCCCCTGAGGCCGGAGGAGCTCAGCGGCACCTGCCAGGTGGTCTCCCTCTCGGCGGGCGGCATCGTCGGCTTGGGCGGCGGATTCGGAGCCGCGGCGACAGCCCAGGGCGTCATCTTCGGCGTACCCGCCGGACTCGCCGTGGGCGCTTTCAAAGCCTGCGCCTGGATCGCCGGACCCGCCGCCATGGTGGGCAAGACCGGCGCCAGTGCTGGCGCAGTCCTCCAGATCGGCTACCTGTCGCTGCTTTGACGCGAGCCCGCCGATCATCGCCCCAGGGTTCGGTCCAGTTCAGCCACGGCCAGGCGCAGGCCCAGCCGTGTTTCCATGAGCTGCGACTCGGCTTCCGCCAGTGCGGCGTCGGCCTGCTTCGCGGCCAGAACCGTAGTCAGGCCCAACTCGACCTGATCCCCGCCAATGCGCCGCGCCTCGCGCCGCACGGCCACTGCTTTCTCCGCCACCTGGACCAGGTCCCGCAGCCGCTCCACCTTGCGCCGCGCCTTCTCCACGTCGATGGCGATCCGGTTCTTCAGCCGGGCCGCGTTCACCTCCGCCTGTTCCAGCAGGCTCTGCCGCTCGCCCACCACGGCCGAGCGTTTGCCGCCGTCGAAGATGTTCCAGCTCATCCTGGCGCCCACCGCGGCATTGTTCGTCGGCAGGAATGGCACCCCGTTCTGGTAGGTGTGCATGCCGAAAAGGCTGATGTCCGGAATGAACTCCGCCTTGGCCGCCGCCACCGCATGACGCGCCTTCGTCACCGTCTCCTCAGCCTCGCGCACCTCGGGATTGCCGGCAGCCGCCTGGCTCGTTAGTGTCACCAGGGGCGCCAGTTCTACCAACGGCGCCTCGGGTGGAACCAGTTCCAGTTCCGAGTTCAGGGGCAGGCCCAGCAGGTCGTTCAAATCCGTCCGTATGTCGGCCACCTGGAGCTCCGCGTTCAAGACCGCGTTCTTCTGCTGCAACAGCAGGGCCTCGCTCTCCAGAGCCTTCACCTCCAGCACAGCCCCGGTGTCCACGGCATCCCGTGCCTCCTTCCGGCCTTCCTCTGCCGCCGCGACGCGCGACTTGGCAGCCGCGATGCGATGCTCCAGGATCAGAATCCCGAAATACGCCTCCCGAGCCTTCAGCGCGATCTCATTCTCAGCCTGGCGCTGCCTCTGCTCGGCGATGTGAATATCCTGGTCGGCGACCCGCGTACCGGCGCGGATCTTTACAAACTGCGTCAGCGGCTGGCCCACGGTGGTCATCATCAGGCCCAGCGTGTTATCGCCCTGGAACAGCTTCAGGTCCGTGGCCGGCAAGGCGCCCAAACCTGGAATTGAACCCAGGAACCCGGCTGGAATGGCCAGATTCTGCAGTCCGCTCGTATACACGATGCTCGATTCGTTCGAAACCACGGGCAGGTAGTTCGCCCGCACCTGGTCGCGCTTCTTCGAGTTCTCCTTCACCTTCAGCTGAGCCAGTTTGACAACGGCGTTTTGCGTACGCGCCAGGGACACCGCCTCCTCCAAAGTGATCCTGCGCGGTTCGGCGCGCAGCGACCCTGCGCCCAACAGGCACAGCACCAGCAGCGCAGCCACGGGCGCCCGGCCCGCGCTCCGCCGTTCGCAAACAACATACAGCACCGGCACCACGCCCAGCGTGAAGAACATCGAACAGATCAACCCGATGGCGATCACGCTGGCCAGCGGCGACCACAGGCTGGAGCCTGACAGGATCATGGGCGTCACGCCCACCGCCGCCGCCGCGGTCGTCAGGAAAATGGGCCGCAATCGCCGCTCGCCTGCTTCCAGCGCGGCCGCTTCCAGTTCCACTCCGGCGTGCCGCCGTTCGTTGATGTACTCCACCAGGATGATCGCGTTGCGCACCACCACGCCCGACAGGCTGATGACGCCCATGAACGCGGTAAAGCTGAAAGGATTCCCAGTCAGCAGCAACCCCAGCACCGCGCCCGGCATCGCCAGCGGAATCGACATCATGATCACCAGTGTCTGCACCGGCGAGCGGAACTGAAACAGCAGGATCAGGAAGATCGCCACGATGCTCAGCGCCATCACCATCTTCATCTCGCCGAAAGTCGTCTGCTGACCCTCGATCTCGCCGCCATAGTCGATGCGGTAGCCGGGCGGCATGGACATCGCCGCCAGCTTCGGACGGGCTTGTTTCAGGATCTCCGACGGCAGATGATGCTCGCCGGCAATCGCCATCGCAGTCAACGTGCGCACGCCATTGCGGTGCAGAATGCGGTTGGCGCGCCACTCGGGCTTGAGGCTCGCCACACTCCGCAACGGCACCCGCGCCCCCGTGATGGAACTCACCACGTAAACATCCGACACGTCCTCGAACCGCCGCCGGTAGGATTCATCCAGTCTCAGCACCACCGGCACGTCCCGGTCGCCCTCCCAGAACGTCGTCACCGGCATGCCGCTGAATGCACCAGCCAGTTGCATCGCGATGCTGGCGTTGCTGAGGCCCAACCGGTTGGCCACTTCCTCGTCTACATGCACGCCCAGGTCGTAGGCGTCCTCGTGGAAATCGTCATAGACGTACTCGGCCCCGGGCGACTCACGCAAAATCGCCTGCGCCTTCGCTGAGATCGCCTTCAGCCTCTGCAGATCCTCGCTGCCATCGTCGGAGCTGACAATGCGCACCTCCACCGGAGCCTGCATCGCCGTGCCCTGCTCCAATTCACGGACGAGGATGCGCGCTTCCGGCGCCACCTGGGCCAGATCCTTGCGCAGCCGGAATACCAGCGACGGCGTCTGTTCGGCTGTCTTCGTATTCACCAGCACCTGCGCATAGTTCGAGGCCGTAAACTCGGGCGCCACGTTGTAGTAGAACCGCGGGGCCGATTCGCCCACGAAAGTCGAATAGTTATCCACCTGCGGATTGGACTTCAACTGACGTTCGATGCGCCGCACGGCCGCATCGGTCGCCTCCAGCCGCGCGCCCTCCGGCAGCCAGACGTGGATCACGAACTGGGCCCGCTCAGCTGTGGGGAAAAAGCGTTCCGGCACCGCCGTACCCAGCAGCACGATGGACAGCACAAACGCCAGGAGACCGCCCACCAGGGTCAGCGCCTTGTGCCGCATGCCGAGCACGATCCCCTTGTTGTACAGCCTCTGCATCGCATCCAGCAGGTGGAAGCCGTGCTTCTTCTCTGCATCGGGATCGTGCAGGCCCTTCTTGATGAAGAACTGGCACAGCCACGGCGTCAGCAGCATCGCCACGATGAACGAACACGTTAGAGCGACTGCAACCGCGATCGGCAGCGCCCGGATAAACTCGCCCACCGCGCCGCTGATCATCAGCATCGGCAGGAACGCCGCAATGATGGTCGCCGTCGCGGTCAGCACCGGCACCACCAGTTCTGTTGCACAGCGCGCAGCCGCCTCCGGCCGGGCCACTCCGCGGTCCAGCAACTCCACATAGTTATCCGCAATCACGATCGCGTCATCCACCACCATGCCCAGCACCACGATCAGGGCCGCAATCGACACCTGATGCAGCTCCACGCCGATCATGTCCATTACGCCAAACGTCGCCGCCACCGTCACCGGTATCGCCAGCGAGGCGATCAGGGCCACACGGAACGGCAGCAGTAGAATCGTCACCAGGATTACTGACCCGATGGCGATGCCGAACTCACGGATGAAGTGGCTGATGCGCTCTTCCACCACATGCGGCTGATCGGCCACGATGTCCACCTTCAGATCCGGCGGCAGCGTCGCTTTCACCCGCTCCAGCTTGCCCCGCAGTTCATTGCCGAAGTCGACGATGTTGTTGCCCTCCAGCATCTCCACCGAGATCATCAGGGCCCGCTCGCCGTCGAACCGGCACAGTGTGCGAGGATCGCCTTCGACCCGGTTCACATTGGCCAGGTCGCCCAGGTACACCGGTTGGCCCGTAGGCGACATATCGATCATCAGGCGCCGGATCTCGTCCTCTGTCTGAAATAAGCCCGTCGCCTTCAGCGGTACGTCGCTATCCGGAGTCTTGAAGTTCCCGCCGGACTGCACGACATTGCGGCCGCGCAGCGCCTGGATCACCTTCAGCGGCGACAGCGTGTACTGCGAGACGCGCTCCGTCGAACTCGTAATGCGGATCTCTTCCTTCTGCTCGCCCACCCTCGAAAGCTTGGCCACGGAGCGTGTGGTGCGGAACTCGTCCTCAATGTGCCCGGCGTAGTCTTTCAACTGCTGGTAGTTATAGCCGCCGCCATGCAAAGCCAGCAGCAGCGCCACCGTATCGCCATAGTCGTCGCGCACGATGGGGCCCTGCACGCCCTCCGGCAGTTGCGTCAGCTTCAGCTCGATCATGGCGTGGCGCAGCTTCGACCAGAAGACATCCGGCTGCCGGACATGATCCTCCAGCTCTACATTGATGACACTGACGCCGTTGCGGCTGGTCGACCAGGTCTTGGCCTTGCGCACTTCTTCATAGCGGAACAGGCGGTCTTCCAGCTTGCGCGTCACCTGTTTTTCCACCTGCTCGGCGGTGGCTCCAGGGTAGAGGGCGATGACGAGGCCCGTGCGGATGGTGATCTTCGGATCCTCACGCCGCGGCATCGTCGACAGCGCATAGATGCCGCTCAGGAACACGGCCGCCGTCAATAGCAGTGTCACCTGGGGGTAGTGGAGAGAGGCTTTGACCGGATTCATTGCGCCGCTCCGGTGAGTTGCACCAGGCCGCCCTCACGCACGTTCTGCTGGCCCGCCACCACGATCAGGTCGGCGGCAGTCAGCCCGCTGGCAATCTCGATCTCTGCGTTGACAGCGCGCCCCACCTGCACCCGCCGCGCGAAGACCCGCTGCTTCTCCGGGTAGTAGATGTACACCAGCGTGGCGCCCTGCGGATCGCGCACAATCGCCTCGCCCGGCACCGTGATGACCTTCACCCGGCTGTCGCCTTCAATTTCCGCTTCGGCGATCATGCCCGCCCGCAACACCAGCTTGGAGTTCGGCACCAGGATCCGCACCGCGAAGGTGCGCGACTGCGGCTCGGCCGCGTATCCGACCAGTTCCACCTTGCCCGGAAAGTCCTGCCCGCCCATGGAAGGAATCCGCACCATCGCCGGCCGTCCCGGCTGCACCTTGGCGATCTCCGCCTCCGGCACGCCCACTCGCACCCGTATGGGGTTCAAATCCATCACCGCGAACACCGGCATCCCGGCCGCCACCATCTCACCCGGATCCGTCAGCCGGCGCGCCACTACCCCCGTCAAAGGAGCCGTCAGGCGCGTATCCGCCACTCGCTTCGCATTCAGTCCGACATTGGCCGCCGCCTGCCGGGCCTTGCCCTCCGCCGCCGATCGGTCCTCCGTCCGAGCCCCTTCGCGAGCCTCGTCCAGCCGCTGCTGCGCCACCTTCCACTGCGCCTCAATCTTCTTGAAGTCGTTGGGCGCCAGGCTGTGCCGATCGTACAGCGTCTTCATCCGCTTGTACTCGTCATCGGCCTGCTCAAAGGCCGCCTTCGCCTGCTCCAGATCCTGCTTGCGCGTACCCGCCTTCGCCTTGGCCGCCAGCGCCGCTGCCGCGTCCGACTCGCCCGACGCAATGTCCACGCCAAACTGGTAGTCCCGCGCATCCAACTCGGCCAGGACCTGCCCCCGCTGTACCGCCTGCCCCTCTTCCACAAAGACGCGCGTCACGCGCCCGGCCACCTGGAACCCGACTTCAGCCGACTCGCGCGCTTCCACCGTGCCACCTGCCCGAATGGCCGTCTGGCGGTCAACGCTCGCCGGCTTGCGCACGCGCACGGGCACAGCCGTCTCCTTGGCCGCAACCGGCGCTTTCGATCCGCAGCCACAGCTCAAACCGGCAGCCGCCAGGAGAGAGACGGCCCAGAAAGACTTGGAAAACATAGAGGCTCCTAAAAAGGATGTCGAAATCCTATTTTAGAAGCCCCAGAATGGAATTAAATGTATGGATTAACGGGAGCGCGCGCTACTTCCGCCGCGGCGTGTAGTTGGCCGTGATCGTCGAATACACGCCGCCGCGCGGCGTAAACTCGCCCGACACCACCATCTCCCGGGGTGCGCATGCCTTGATACAGTCCGCCAGGATCCGGTTCACCGCGTTCTCCTGGAAAATCCCCAGGTTGCGGTAAGCAAGCCAGTACATCTTCAGCGACTTCAGTTCCAGGCACAGCTTGTCTGGGATGTAGCGGATCGTAATGGTGCCCTGGTCCGGCAGGCCGGTCCGCGGGCAGACGCTGGTGAACTCCGGCGTCGTCACTTCGATCCAATAGTCGTTGGAAGAATACTGGTTGGGCCAGCACTCAATGGCCGGCAGTTGGGCGTCCAAGCCGCTGCTGGCATGCTCGTCGGTGTAAACCCGCTCCGCCCCGGCCTTTGCGGCCTTCTTCTTTTTGTCTGCCACGTCTACTTCCCTTCCCCCAGATTCTTATCCAGCAGTTCCAGAAACATCCCTACGTCCGTCACCACACCCAGCGCCTGCCCCGTACCGCGGTCGCTCAACTTCGTCGCAACCGCAGGATTGATGTCGACACACACCGTCTTCACCCAACTCGGAAGCATATTGCCCACCGCGATGGAATGCAACATCGAACCCAGGCACAGCACCAGTCCGGCTCCGCGGAGATGGGTCGCATAGGCGTCCTGCGCGGCATTCATGTCCGTAATCGTGTCGGGCAAAGGACCGTCGTCGCGCAAGCTGCCCGCCAGCACAAACGGCACATTGCCAGTTACGCACTCGTACAGAATGCCCTTCGTCAGTTGCCCGCCGTGCACCGCGCCCGCGATCGAACCGGCATGGTAAATCGCATTGATTGCCCGCATGTGATTGCGGTGGCCGTGCTCTTCCTGCCGCCCGTCACTCAGCCGGACACCCAGCGAAGTGCCGATCATGGCCGCCTCGGCATCATGGACGCCCAGGGCATTGCCCGCCAGCACCGCGCCCACATAGCCCTTGCGGATCAACCCGGCAATCGACTTCGCTCCACCCGTGTGGACCACCACCGGCCCGGCCACGATGACAATCTTCTGGCCCGCCTCTTTCGCGATGCGCATCATGGCCGCGGTCTGCCGCACGGCCGTATCCACCTGCCGCTCGCTGGAGATGCCGTTTGACATGAATGCGAACGCCAGCCGGTCGCGTTCCTTCGACTCAGGGATCACGCGGATCCCGCGCATCCCCACCACAACCTCGTCGCCGGCCTTGATGTCGCGCAACCGCCGCGCCCACGGCTTGCCCTCCGACCAGACGATCAGCGCATCCATGCGCTGGTTCTCCACCGCCAGCCACTCGCCATTGCGGCGCACCAGCGTGCGGTGGTTGGTTGTCGAGTAGAAATCCTCCGGAGCGCACCGGTCCCGCTCCACGCTCTCAAAGTCCGCATCACTGCCATCCGCCGGAGTGCAGCCCAGGCCAATCAACTGGCCCAGCATCTTTTCGAGATCGTCCGGAGTGGGCGCCTCCACCCGCAGCCGCAGCCGCGACGGATCGGAGTTGGTACGGCCAATGTGGAAATGCTCCACTTCGAACCGGCCGTGGTATTCGACGACGGTGTCGAAGATCTGCTCCATGATGTGGGAGTCGATCAGGTGGCCTTCGGCCTCCACAACCTCCTGGAGCGAAGGCTTCACGTGTTTCTTGGTCATTGTCTATGGATCAATTCGGGGAATTCTCTCAGGATAGCAACACCTGCCTGTAACAGCCGTTGCTCTATGTCGCCAGGAACGCGCGAACCCGCTCGCGCTCACCGTCCAACTGCTCCGGAGTAGCTCCAAGCTGTTGCAAAATATACTCTGTCATCGCCAATGCGACCTCGCCTTCGCCCGAGAAGACATGCGTTGCCCCAGCCGAGCGGATGCCCGCCGTCTCGCCATGGAAGGCCGACCGCGCCAGGACCTGGATTGTCGGGTTGATCTCACGCGCCAGCCGGATCATCTCGGTCGACTCTGCTGTTGCCGGCGCCGTCAGAATCAGGCTGAATGCCCGCTCCAACCCCGCGCTTTCCAGGATCTCCCGCTGGCTGGCGTCGCCATAGATCGCGTGGACACCCTCCTGCCGCAGCCGCCGAGCCGTATCCACATTCAGTTCGATCACGGTGGGTTCGATCCCGCGCTGCGCCAGCAGCCTGGTCACCGTCTGGCCGATCGGCCCGTAACCAACCACCACCGCGCGGTGTGCCGGGCCCGCCTTCCTGCCCAGGTGATCCTCCATGGGCAGGTTCTCGCGGTTCAGCAGGCGCCACAGCGAGGGATGCCGCCGCAGGTAAGCCTCGGCCGGCCCCACCAGCCGGTAAAGCACTGGATTCAAAGCGATGGAGGCAATCGAAGCGGCCACCAGGATGTTGGCTGCGTCCTCCGAAAGGATCTTGAGGCTCTTGCCCACCGCCGCCAGGATGAACGAAAACTCGCCGATCTGCGCCAGAGCCACGGCCACCCCCAGCGCGACCTTCGACCCGTGATGCATCAGCGTCACAATCAGAAATGCGGCCAGCGGCTTGCCCACCAATACGATCCCCAAAGCCGCCGCCGCCACGCCAGGAGAATGCAGCAACTGCCTTGGATCGAACAACATACCCACCGAAACGAAGAACAGGACAGCAAACGCGTCCCGCATCGGCAACGCCTCGGAGGCGGCCCGCTGGCTGAACTCGGATTGGCCCACCACCATCCCGGCCAGGAAGGCGCCCAGCGCCATGGATGCTCCAAACCAGTAAGCGGAAGCCACCGCAATCCCCAGCGCAATCGCCAGTACAGCCAGGGTGAAGAGTTCCCGAGAATGCGTAGCCGCGATGCCGGACAACAGGCGCGGAATCAACCGTCCGCCCACGACAAACGTAAAAGCCCCCAGCACGGCTATTTTCAGCACCGCCAGCCCCAGAGCCAGGGGGAGAGCCGAAACTTCCTTCGCTCCGGAACCGAACAAGGCCGGCAGAAGGACTAGAACCAGGACGGTGAACAGATCCTCCACCACCAGCCAGCCCACGGCAATGCGGCCAGTGCGGCTGTGCAGGTCGCCGTTGTCGGAAAGCACTCGTGTCAAAACGACCGTGCTGGCTACGGAAAGCGCCAAACCGAAAACGATGCCGGAAGGCCAGCTCCAACCAAAGGCATGGGCGGTGAATGACCCCAGCGCCGTAGCGGCGATGCTCTGGCACAACGCGCCGGTCAGGGCCACGCTGCGCACGGCCAGTAAGTCTTTCAAATGAAAGTGCAAGCCGACGCCGAACATCAGCAGGATCACACCGATTTCGGCCAACTGGTCGGCCAGGCGGCGGTCGGCCACGAAGCCCGGCGTGTGCGGCCCTACGATGAGGCCCGCTAACAGGTAGCCCACTATGGGCGAAAGACCCATCTTATGTGTGAGATACCCCAGCAACAGAGCGGCGGAAAGTCCTCCGGTGATGGTGAGAATCAGCTCTGTTTCGTGAATGGATGCCTCCTCAGACACTGGAACATGGAGTGGCCGCCGGAACAGCCCGGCCCTAAGGACACTACGCCCCCTGAAGAAATCTTAAGGGTTATGTTTCCCAGTCTATCAGGACCTCCGGTTGCGGCTGCTGACGGAATAAGAGTATGAGATCCACTCCGGCGGTCGAAGAGACCAACCAGGGAGCTCAACTCATGACGGCACGTTGGAGTATTCAAGCACGCATCTGGACAGCCTTCCTGGCGGCGCTGATCCTGGGACTGCCATTTGGAGCCATGGCGATCTGGCAGATGGTGGAGACTTCCCGGCAACTCTCGCGGTTATCCGAACGCGTTCTTCCGGAGGCGAAGATCTCCCTGGAGTTTGAACGCCATATCCTGAACGCCCGTGTACACCTGATCTACTACATGACCATCCAGAAACAGGGGGCCATGGAGAAGGCCTGGGGGCGGCTCGCCATGGCAGAGAAGGAGTTGCGGCAGTTGCGCTCCGTCGCCATGGAAAGCGGAGGTCCGGCTGACCTCGCGAAGGTAGACCGTCTGGCGGAGGGGTATGCCAAGTACATCGCATGCCTGCGTCCGATGCTCGCGAAGGTGGAGGCAGGCAAACACAAAGATCAGGAATTCAGCGAGGATCTCGAGCGCTGGGCCTCGATCGGCGCGCAGATGGTGCAGGATGCAGGCCAATTCAGCAAGGCCAATATTGACGGTGTGCACACGTGGACCTTTGAGATCGAAGCCCTGGTCAACCGAGTCATCACCCGGACGTCCGCTGGTATCGGCTTCTCATTCCTATTAGGCTTCGTCATCTGCTTCCTGGCGTTGCGCCACATGAACCGATCACTCAGGGAGGTAGCGGGCAATCTGGCGGGCGGCGCGGCACAAGTCACCCAGGCGTCATCCCAATTGGCCGCTTCGGCGCAGTCCTTGTCGGAAGGTGCCGTCTCCACGGTTGCCTCTTTGCAGGAGACCTCCATTTCCTGCCGCTCCATCGGTTCGATGATCGAGACCAACACCGGCAACGCCCGGTCCGCCTACGAGATCGTTGAGCACACGGACCAGACCTGCACGCAGGCCGAAGCGTCCATCGGGCGCATGATGCAGGTGATGCACGAGTTGCGCGCCGCCAGTGAAAAGAGCTCAAAGATCATCAAAGTGATCGACGAGATTGCCTTCCAAACCAACATCCTCTCACTCAACGCCGCCGTCGAAGCGGCCCGCGCGGGCGAATCCGGCCTGGGCTTTGCCGTGGTCGCTAACGAAGTCCGCAGCCTCGCCCAACGTTGCGCCGGCGCGGCGAGCGAAATCTCCGGTCTCATCGGCGATTCCGTCCAGCAATCCAACGCCAGCCAGAAGGAAGCCGCCCACGTCTCCACTGCGATGGGGTCCCTGGTGACCTTCATCGCCCGCATCAAACCGCTGGTCGACCAAGTCAGCCAGGGCGGGCAGCAACAGACGAAGGCCATCCAGCAGGCAACCGTTTCGTTGGGCGAGATTGAGCGCATCAGCCACACTACCGGTGCCGCGGCCGAAGAAAGCGCCGCTGCCGCGCACGAATTGGCCGCCCAGGCAAAAACACTCCAGGAAATGGCAGCCGACCTCCATATTCTGGTCGAAGGCAGGAATCAGGCCCAGCCAGTCTGAATTCCTCTGAAACGAGTCCGCTCCTGACTGCACTATTGCGTATTGCTTGTACTAGACGAGGAGTGGACCGATGAAAGACGCATCCAAAGTAAAAGACGTCAGCAACCCCGCCGCGGAAAGCGATTGTTGCCCTACGTTGTCCAAAGATCCTTGCTGTGACGTACTGGACTTCCGCTACAGGCTGCCACACCGCGTGACAGTCAACGAAGCGGGCGGCCGGCCGGCTACGGTCACCGTGGAGGTCACCCTCCATGTCCGCCTCACGCGCTGCCCCGGACCTCTCTTCCTGGGCGATCCCGTTCACACCATGACGCTGCTGCCCGGCGAGCAGGTGAAACTATTCACCTCCGACCGGCGGTCGCGTTTCACCTTCGACAGCACCACCAAAGTGAGTTACCGGAATGAACAATTATCGGAAGACCGGTATTTCATGGCGGCGATGCAGAACTCCATGTCCGACCTGTCCGTAACCGATTCGAGCCACGCCTCGAACTCGGAGAGCGGCAAGTGGGACTTCCATGGAGATGCCAGCGGCTCCATCGGCTTCTTCTCCGCCAGCGCGGATACGAATGCCAATGGTTCTCACAGCGCGTCGTCCACGTCGGACTTCCTGCGGCAGCTCTCCACCCACGCCACGGCCTCGGCTAACCAGTCCGTCCAGGCTACCCACGCTTCGGCGTCGCTTTCGATTGGAGAAGTCAACTCGCGCACGCACACCGAGGGGGAGTCGGAGGACCACTTCGAATCGTCGTCGCGTACGTTCTCCAACCCCAATCACTGCCACGCCATCACCTTCTTCTTCTACCGCCTGAACCGCAAACAGATCGTCAAACTGACGCTGGAGCGGATCGAACGGAGAATAGACGACCCGGCCGCCCCCACACGCGCCTCGCTGAATCCACCCGTGTCCCGCGGGCAGGTCTCAGTGGTGCCCACCAGCGTCCTGGCCACCCAGTCGGACCGTCTGGCTGTCGAAGCCATCGGACGCCAGAGTGTCGCTCTCCAGGATGCCGGCGCCTCCGGCAACACGCTCAGCACCAGTCGAGTCTCGCTGGCCGTCAACTCGGCCGTGCTGAACTCTGCGGCGCCGCTCTCGGCGGCCACACGCAAGGCGGCGCTGGAACAGGTGGACAAGGATCTGGCCTCCAATGGCCTCATCGCGGCACCAGGCGGAGAGGTTTCGCCGGAAGCAAAGAAACTGTTCGAAGTGGTCGTCGAATCCTGCCTGCCCACCCCGGGTCTCATCGTCAAGGGCTGCATCGACGACTGCGACATCTGCGAACCCGAAGTGCAGCGCAAGATCCAGTTGGACCTGGAAGAGCAGGAGCTGCGGAACAAGCTGCTGGCCCGCCAGATCGAACTGCTCGAAAAATCGCAGGAGTACCGCTGCTGTCCCGCCGCGGCTGCGGTGACTCCCTAACCCTTCACCCCCGCAACCAACGACAAACCGGGCCCGCACACCAACCAAGTGTCCGGGCCCGGTTCATTCAACCCCAAAAGACTTCACACTGCGTCGCTGATGCTGTTGAACGGGAACTCCTTCACCACCACCGCGGGCGCAATCATGCCCTGCCCTTCGCCGCCGCGCACGCGCACCGGCTTGCCCATCGCAATGATGTTCTGCAATAACCGCACCGGGCTTTCATTGAACCGGAAGTTCACCACCGGCGACGTCACTTTGCCGTTCTCAATCAGAAACAGCCCATCGCGCGTCAACCCCGTGTACTGCACCGTCTTCGGATTCAGGTTGCGGATGTACCAGAAGCGCGTCACCAGCAGCCCGCGCTCCACCGAAGCGATCAACTCCGCCAGCGACTTGTCGCCCCCATCCAGCACCATCTGGAACGGAAATGGCGTGGGAGCCTTGCCCGCCTTCGCGGCCCAGTAGCGGTCGTAGAAGAGATTCTTCACCACGCCCTTTTCAATCCAGGGCATCGGCGCGGCCGGCAGTCCGCCGCCACTCCACGGCAGCCCGGAGTACAAGCTGTTGAATGGATCAGAATGCAGCGTGATCGACTCGGGAAACAGCTTCTCGCCTACCAGTGTGCCGCCTCCCGGCTTGCTCAAAAAACTGCGACCTTCTTCCGCCGAACGTGCCTGGAAGTTGAACCCCAGCAGCTGAATCAGGTCGCCCACGGCCGTCGGCTCCAGCACCACCGTGTACTTGCCCGGATCCAGCCTCTTCGGGCCCTTCCAGCGCATACACTTCTCAATCGCCGTCTTGCCGATAGCCGCGCCGTCGATCTGCTCGATGCGCACCGCCGGCTGCGAAGCCCAACCTGAACTCGACCCGTCCGCCGTCCGGATCGTCGTCGATAGCCGGGCATCTGTCTGGCGGCCAAAGCCGAAGTTCCCCTGCTTGGTGGCCGTGGCAACGGCGCTGGCTTCCCGCTCGAAAAAGCCCGCCGCGACCAACCCCTGCGCCTTGGCACCTTCAACGATGGCCCGCACATGCGGAATCATCACATCGTTCCGGGCCTTCGCCGTCGACTCCGCAAAATTCTCGTAAGCCGCATACTTCTGCGGACCCAGCGGCGGCACGCGCTCCGGATTTGGAGGTGAAATCAGCGCCAGCGCCTCGGTCCGCTTCACCGCCTCGCGAATCGAGTTGTCGTCGAACTCGTCGATGGACGTGTTGCCGGTCTGGCCGTCCTTCGCCGACGAGATCGTCATTGACTGCTCAATCGTGTAGCCCGAGGTCGTAATGCCGTTCAATGCAAACCGGATCGACGCGCTCTCTGAGCTGTTGATGTTGATATTGCATTCCGGAAACGTGGAGAACGACAGTGCCTTGTCGATCAGCTTCTTCGCTTGTTCCTTTGTCAGCATGGTGCCTGTCTCCTCGCCCCTAGTCCGTCACAATCACATTGATCTGCCGGAATCGCGCCGGCGAGCAGCCGTGGCTCACTGAGTTGATCTGGCCCGGCTCGCCCTTGCCGTCGTTGGCCGCCCCCCACTGCTGCCAGTAGCTCGGCCCCGCAATCAGGTCACACGCCTGCCAGAAATCCGTCGTGCGCGACTGGTACGCCACCTGCGAAACCATGCCCTGCTTCTTGCCACCCTTGATCGCCCAGAACGCATCGCCGCCGAACTGGAAGTTGTAGCGCTGCTGGTCGATGGAAAAACTGCCGTCGCCGTCAATCAGGATTCCGTCTTCCACGCCACTGATGAGATCGTCCAGCGAGGTACCCTGCTTGCCCGGCTCCAGCCAGACGTTGGGCATGCGCTGGAATGGCACGCTCGACCAGCTGTCGGCATAGCAACACCCCCGCGACTCCTTCTCGCCGATCAACGCAGCCTGGTCGCGAATCGTCTGGTAGTGCTTGAAGACACCCTTCTCGATAATCGGGAACTTCGTCGTCTTCACACCGTCGTCGTCATAGGCGGTGGTCGCCAAGCCGCGCTCGTTCGTGCGGTCGCCCCACACGTTGATGATGTCGCTGCCCACACGCTCTTTGCCCAGCTTGTCCGGAGTCAGGAAACTGGTGCCCGCATAGTTCGCCTCGTAGCCCAGCGCGCGATCCAACTCCGTCGAGTGGCCCAGGCTTTCGTGAATCGTCAACCACAGGTGGCTCGGCAGCAGCACCAGGTCCTTCTTTCCGGCCGTCACAGCCGGAGCGTTCAGGTGCTCAATCACCTCTTCCCGCACCCGCTGGGCGTTCTCCACCAGGTTCATGATCGGGATGTACTCATAACCGGCCGTCACCTGCGGGGGTTGGAAGCGGCGTGTGCGCGAGATACCGCGCTTCATGTCCACAGCCGTACCGTTCACCTGGCCATAGGTCTGCAGATTCAACTGCTGGATCGAAGAGCCTTCGGACGAGGCGAAATACTTGTCCTCACTGCGGAACGACAGGTTGCAGCCCGCCGCAAACACACCCTTGCCCTTCTTCACTTCGGCCGCGGCAGAGCGGATCAGCTCCAGCTTCTGTTCCAGCGGCACGGCGAACGGATCGCTCTCGTGCGGAGTCTGCCAGCGGTCGCGATAAGCGCCTACGGGCGCCAGCACCAGCGGCCGCGACTGCAGCACCGCGTTGGCGCGGGCCACCGTAATCGCCTCTCGCGTGATCCGCGCAATCTCGTCTTTGGTGACAAACGGCGAAGCCGCAAAACCCCACGCGCCATCGGCGATCACCCGGACGCCAAACCCGAACGAACCCGTATCGGCGACATTCGGGACTTCCAGGGTTTTGCCGGTGCCGCGCTCTGGATTCAGCCGCACCGTCACGAACTGCCGCCGGTAGCGGATGATGCGAATGTCGCAATAGGTGGCCTTCTGCTTCTTTGCTTCGTTCAGCGCCACCGCGCCCAACGCCTCAAGTTCCGCATTCGGTTGCTTGGATCCCGCCGGAGCGGCAAACAGGCGACTAGCCAGAGCCGTGGCAGCGGAGGATTCCAGAAACGTACGCCTGGTGAGCATCGTGTGTCCCCTTGTGGATTCCAA
This sequence comes from Paludibaculum fermentans, assembly GCF_051172195.1. Taxonomy (GTDB): domain Bacteria; phylum Acidobacteriota; class Terriglobia; order Bryobacterales; family Bryobacteraceae; genus Paludibaculum; species Paludibaculum fermentans_A. The sequence goes on along the minus strand of NZ_JBPJAQ010000001.1, from coordinate 5,955,221 downwards.
GAGTATAACCCGTACACCCACCTCAGCGAGGGGCTGACCGTGGTAGTTTTCAGCGGTCAGCGATCAGCGATCAGCGGTCAGCGATCATCCCCGATCAACTGGCCATCGACTAACTCAAGAGCTGAAAGCCGATAGCTGAGAGCTGACAGCAGCTAGCTGCTAGCTCCTAGCAGCTAGCCCCCTACTGCAACAGCGGCGCCGTCTGGCTCGCATCCGTCACGCCCGGAGCCAGTTCCATAATCCGCAGGTTCTTAAAGTGGATCTCCGCCCCTTCCGACTCCATGCACAGATAGCCCTTCTTGTGCGTCGACTTCGCAATGCCGTTCACAAAGGTGCCATTCACCGCCAGCTTGATCACCCCATCCACGGCCACCACCGTGTAGTGATTCCATTGCCCGCGCGGCTTGCAGAGATTCAGAATCGACTTGCTGCGCTCACCCCGAGGATTGTCCGGCACCGTCTTCACCCCGCCCACACCAAACAACTCGCCATGAACATACGCGATCGGCGGATCGAAGTCCGGCTTCTTGTTGATCTTCACCCAGTCGAGTTCCAGCATCTGGATCTCCACGCCATCCGGCAGCCGGTTGGACCCCGGCGTGGCGTTGCTCCACGCAAAGATACCCGAATTCCCACCGGGCTCGACATGCATCCAGTCCACTTCCAGGATGAAATTCTCATACTGCCGGTCGCTGCGCATCACGCCAATCGGATGGCCGGTACAGATCAGTTCGCCATTCTCCACCCGCCAGGTGTCCTTCTCGGTATTTACATTCACCCAGCCGGTGAGGTCCTTGCCGATCAGGTCGCGCCATTGCGGAGCGGCCGATTGAGCCGCCAACCAGGGCGCGGCCGCCACCATCAGCAGCGATGCCAAGCGGAAAATATTCATGAACTTCTGACCTCCGAGGATGAAATGCGCGATTCGTTCATCCAGCATACAATCCAGCGGCAGCCCCACGTCACATTCTCTTGTTGCGTGCTTGACGCCATTCCAAAAATCCAGCAAATTGGAGCAGCGGCCCGCGTCCGGGCCCATCCCTGTCGAGAGAGGTGATCCCCCATGAAGCGGTTCGTGCTAGCACTCATCCTGACGTCGCTCGCTGCCTTCGCTGCCGATGTCAGCGGCAATTGGAAAGCGACGGCCGAAGGCCCCAACGGCGCAATGGAGCGCACTTTCGCATTCAAAGTCGACGGCGCCAAACTCACCGGCGAAACCGTCAGTTCCATGATGGGCAAATCCGTCATCGAGAACGGCAAGGTGGAGGGCGATGCAATCTCGTTCACCATCACCATGAAGTTCCAGGACAACGAGATGAAAATGAACTACAAAGGGAAGCTGTCCGGCGACACCCTGAAGCTCACGGCCGAACGGGCCGGCGGCGATGGCGGCCAGTCGATTGAGTGGACAGCCAAACGCGGCTCCTAAAAGCCCGTCAACGCCGGAATCCCCCAACGGATCACGGCAATCCCGAATAACAGGAGGGCGGCGCCCGCACCCGGCAAGTAGTACGCTTCCTTGTCAATCCCCGGCTCCAGCGCCGCCGTCTCCGGATCCCCCGGCTTGTACGCCACCTCGACGTCCTTCCCCTTCGGGTACTGTCCCGCGATCTCTGAGGCCCACTCCTCACTCGACCCCGCTAACTGCCCAAACCTCCGCACGTTGTTGAACCAAGTCTGGCCATTCACCTCATAGCGGTAAATCACACGCGTCGAGTACGTGGTCGATGTCCTGGTGAAACCCTTCTCGTCCTTCTCCGTAGAGGTGCTCGAACCCTCCTCGTGATACAGAATCCGGCCCGGCACCACAGGCCACTTCAAACTCTCCCGCGCGTTCCACAGATTCATCAGCCCCGGCGTCAGCAGCGCCGCGCCGATCGTCATGAAGATCGCCGCGAAAAGCCCCAGCCCGACTCCGAACATGCTGTTGCCGCGGTCCATCCCGTAATACAGCACCACGAACATAATCGCTGGAATGATGAAGGCCAGCGCGCCGCCCGGCAACAGCAGCGCCTCACTGTGGAAGCCCGGCCGCGCCGCCGCCACCCACGGCTGCTTCGGATCATAGACCACCGTCGTCTCATAGCCCATCGGAAATCGCAGCCGCCGCAGCTCCGCCTCCGACGAGTCGCCCGAGCCCAACGTCTCCCCAAAATGCAGCGTATCCGTCGCGTACTCCTGCCCGGCCACCGCATACCGCAGTTGAATGCTGGCCGAGTACATCGTGCTCCGGTCCCTGGAATTCCGCCTGGTCGAAACCGATGCGCTCGTATCGGACTTCACCACCCGGGCCGGCGCCTTCGGCCAGTGACTGCTCGCCACGCTACGCGAGAGATTGCGGATCCCAGGCACCAGCATCGCGATCCCAATCAGCGCGAACACCGAGGCCCCGCCGACTACGGCAAAGTCGAAGCCCTTGATTTGCATGACTGTCTACTATATGACAATCAGCGGCACGCCCGGCCTACTTCTTGAAGACCCGGAAATGGGCGGCGCGCTTCTGCGAAACCGAGTCCTGCCGCACTTCAACCACAGCCTCGTATTCACCTTCGTTGAACGAGGCATTGCCGATCCTCGCCAGGTAGGGAAACCTGCCCTTCTGCTCACCGGCGAAGGCCGAGCCAGAACCCGAGCGCGAGTCGTCCCTCAGCTTGTCGGTAAAGGCCAGCGTGGTAATCCCGTTGGACTGGCCCTTGCTCAGGATGTCCAGTGTCAGCACAGGCTGCTTCCCGTTCATGTCTGGGTAGAACGTAAAGAAGAGCTCCAGTTGAAACGGCTCGTTCGCGGCAAACGCCGGGCTCAACATCGGGGCCAGTCCCTCGCCGTCATAGCTGATGACCGAATCCCCCTGCATGACATCAATCGAGCGGTCAAATTTGCGGACGAACATCAAATCACTGGCTCCGAGCCCGGGCAGGCTGTTGGCGCCCTCCGCCTCCCCATTGGCCACCGCCGACTTTTCCGCGCTCAGGTCTTCGACTTTGGCCTCCAGCGCGTACTTGGCAGCCGGTAATTGGAGCTCCCTGACAAAATACATCGCGCCTGCTTTCCGCGATTCCAATTTGGAGGCAGAGCCTTTGACGGAATAGTCCTTCGTGCCATTCCAGACAACCGTTCCATTCGTGTCCTTGATGCTGGCCGAAAGGCGTGCTTTTGCCTCGTAACTCCCGCCATTCGTTTTGAACGCCAGGGTGCGCATGGGCACCTCGAGGATGAGCAAGCCGGTCATGGGACCAAGCTTCGCACTGACTTTGGCCATCTGGATCGGGGCTGTCTTCACCAGCCGGGCGAAGATCTGTAGTTCGTCCGACGGCCGGGGCGTCGCCGCCGCCGCGGACTTGGCCACTACACTGGCCGCTTCGTCCTTGGTGGGCACCACCGCACTCAACGCCCTGTCAAGATCCTCGAAACTACGCGCCCAGGACCCGCCGCTGCCCGTGGCCAGTGCCTCCAGCGCCTGTCCGCCTTCGCCCGCGGCCTGGCCGCCAAGGTTCACCGCAATTACAGTAATCGACTTCGATTTGCACTGATCGAGAATCTGCTGCAGCCTGGCCTCGCCATCCTGATTGAACTTCGGGGGTTCGAGCATGGTCACCAGGACCCGTGTTCCGCGCGCCCGCGCAAGTGAGTACGAGGCTACTTCCAGCGCGTTCAGATACTCATTCTGGGTGTTCGCCTGCGCCTCTTTCGCGGCCGCGAGCAGCGTCTTCTCCAAATCCGGCGGCTTCATGAACTTCAATAATTCCTGGCCGTCCCGGCTGCCTGCCCGGCGCACCTCCACCGCCTGGCCCCGTTGAGCCAGCCAGGTGGTCACCCGCTCTGCGGCGCTGGACGCAGCTTTCTCCGTGTTGGCTCCGCTGGTAGGACCGAACAACAGAGAGACCGTCTGAGTCTGCGCGCGGAGAGGCGTCAAAAATTGAATCGCCGCGAATAAAAACAACCACAGCGGCTTTGATTGCTTAACCATGGCCAGGAAGTCCCTCTTGGCCGTAGAGTATTTCACATTTCCGGCCACGCCGAAAGCCGGCAATTTGCCCGTCGCCTATATCGGCACACCAGCCATTCGCGCAATCGCCAGCGCATTTGACTCCTGTGTCACCCCAGGCTTCACCAGGTAATCGAAGTCCATCGGATCAGTACCGTCGCGGCTGCCCATATGGACATTTCTGCCCAGCGTCTCGTCCGCCATCGCCGTCAACGCCAGGTCGTGCGTCGACAATGCCCCAATCGCCCCATACCCAGTGAGCGCCTTCACCACCGCCGCCGCCGCGATGCCGCGATCGTGCGAATTCGTCCCACTGAAGATCTCATCGATCAGGAACAACACCGGCTCGCCCGCCCGCGCATGCTCCAGCGTCAGCTTCAGCCGCTCGACCTCCGCCAGGAATTTCGACCGCCGGTTCAACAGCGAATCGCCCACAGAAATGGACGCGCAGACCCGCAATCCGGACACCTTCAACCGCCGCGCCCGTACCGGAGCCCCTGCCATCGCCAACACACTATTGATCCCCACCGTCCGCAGAAACGTGCTCTTCCCCGCCATGTTCGAGCCACTCACGACGTAGAACGAACCCGGCCCGGGCAGCGAAACATCGTTGCGGACACAAATGCCTTCGGCCAATAACGGATGCCCCAGGCCCTCGCCCTCAAACACCGGCCCGTCGCCCGCCAACTCCGGGAAAGGATCGCCAGGATGTTCATAGGCATAGCCCGCCAGCGCGTTCAACACTTCGAACTCCGCCCAATCGTCCAGCCAGGCGCGCATCTCTTCCTGATGATTCGCACGCCACGCCTCAATCGCCATCGTCATCTGCGTCGCATACAACAGGAACATCGACGGCCCGTAGAACCAGTCCTTGTTGCGCTCGTTCAGCCACCGGATCATTCGCTCAATCCGGTGAATCGAACCAGCCGCACGCGCCTGCCGCAGCGTCTCCACCACCCGCCGCAGCTTCGCGCTCTCAAACTCTGACCCCTGCAGCAGTTCCAGTCCTTCCCGGAACACACTGATCTCGACACCCACCGGCTGCAGCGCATCCACCACGCGCCGCACGTCCGGCTGGTACGCCAATCCCAGGCCGCAGTTCACCGGCACGCAGATCAACACGATCAACACCACCAGCGACCACGGCAGCACCATCGCCAAACCCAGCAGGGCTGAGATCACGCACACCGCGGTCGACACCAGGGCCACAATCCGCACCACCGCCGGAGCCTTCATCACCGGCATCGCAAACCAGCGGTCAAATGTCTCGCGCTTCGACTCCTGCGCCTCAAACCGGCCCAGCAGTCCGATCTTTTCGCGCAACTCCGCCAACGGACGCAGCTCGCGCACGGCATTCTGCCGCTCTACAGATTCTTCCAGGGGGACATGCTCTGTCAGATACTCAGCCAGGCGCCGCCGCCCAATGGCCGTGCGAGCCGTGGCCAGCAGTTCGAACAGGCTACCCTCACCGAACAGGTCGAGATCGCGTTGGAACACATGCTCCGCGTTGTCGAACTCCGCCCCGTCATACCCCTTGCCCGCCCACTCGCCAATCAGCCGCGACAAACCGCACGCCCGCCAGTCCAGCAGCCGCACCGCCTGCGAAGCCTCGCCGTGCCCGCGCGTATAGCGCCGCACGAAATACGCCACCACCGGCAGCGGCAACAGCGGATACCAGGCTGGAAATGCCTTCTCCCGCCAGGCCATCCAGCCCAACCCCAGCGTGAGCACACACACCGCCAGCAGCGCCGTCAGCGCCGTACCCTGGCGCTCGCGCACCGTCATCAGTGCCCGTTCCGCATCCTCAAGCTTTTTCTGATACTCCGCGACAATCGGCGAACCGTCCATCGCACCCCTTCCGGCCTGCTTATTTAACAGCCAGCCATGCCAGGAACATGCCGTCCGGCTCGACGTCTTCCCAATAGGAGATCGGCTTCGACTCCACCTGGCGGCAATGCCGCCGCAGCAGCTTCTTCAGCTCCTCGTCGTGGAACCACTTCTCCCACTGCGGGGTCTCCAGCCGCCCCCAGTGCGCGGCGTTCTTGTCGATAATCACCAGCTTAGCGCCCGGCTTCAACACCCGGCACATCTCCGCCACCGCGCGTTCGATGTCCACCGCATGCTCCAGCGACTCGGTGGCATACGCCGCGTCGAAGCTCGCGCTCCGAAAAGGCAGGTCCAACATCGATCCGGCGACGCGCTCCAGATTCGTATCCGCGAAACGCAGCATCGCCACGGCCAAGTCCATGGCTGCCACTTCCGCCTCCGGATTGCGCTCTTTCAGGATCCGCGCGAACCGCCCCTTGCCGCAGCCGATGTCCAGCGCCCGGCCCGTCCCCAGGTCGCCAAAGTAGTCGACGATCAGCTTCACGTGGTAAATGCGCGGATCGATCGTAGACGGGAAATGCTCTTCATCGCCCGCCGACTCCTCAAACGAACGCCGGATCTCGTTTGCGAGATCCGGCGTCAGTTCACTTGGCTTCTTTTTCGAAAACAGCTTGTCGAAGAGGCCCATTAGGCGCGGCACAGGAAGATCGGCAGGCCCCGCTTGTTGGAGTAGTTCGGGCGGTACCGCTCGGTGTTGTACATCGAGCCCAGTTCCACCTTGCGCGGTCCCAGCTTGGGATCGGGGATCTCCACCATGTCGAAACAGCCGTTGACGATACCCGTCATCAGGCCGCTGTTGCCTTCGGCCAGGGCGTCCATCGCCATGTTGCCGTAGGTGCACGCCACCAGCTTGTCCGTGAAGTCCGGATCGCCCGAGCGCAGGTCGTAGGTCAGGTCGCTGACGATGGTCTCTTCCTTCGTCTTCGCCTTGATCTCCGCCGCCAGGTCGTCACCGACATTGGCCTTCTTCTGGTGGCCGTAGGCGTCGGCCTCGCCGTAATGCTTCACCTGGTAGCCTTCCCACTCGGCGCCTTCCGACAGCAGCACCAGCGAGTAGTTCGACGGGTTGCTCCGCTTGTCCTGCACCAGTAGGTTGATCAGGTTGTCCAGATCCACCTTGAACTCGGGGATGACGCAGCGGATGTTCGTCACATACGCGGTGTAGAGCGCCGTGTAGCCGGCATCGCGGCCGAAGATGCGAAAGATACCGATGCGCTCGTGCGAGCCCACCGTCGTGCGCTGGCGCTGGATGGCGCTCTCGGCGCGCGTGATCGCCGTCGAAAAGCCGATGCAGTACTCGGTGTGCTGCACGTCGTTGTCCATCGTTTTCGGAATCGCGATGACCTTTACGCCTTCGTCGTGCAGACGCCGCGCATAGCTCAACGTGTCGTCGCCGCCAATGGCAATCACCGTGTCGGCGCCCAAACCTTCCAGGTTCTTCAGAACCTGCGTCGTGACGTCGAAAACGGTCGAAACCTTGCCGGCCTTCTCAATGTCCTTCGTCGGGAAGGTCAGGCCCTTCAAATGCTCCGGCAACGACTTCATCTTGGCCGGATTCGTGCGCGATGAGTGCAGGAACGTTCCGCCGGTGCGGTCAATGGTACGGGTATTTAACGGGGTGAGCGGCAGGATGTAGCGCGACTTGCTGTCGGCATCGTCCAGGTTCAGGTGGGTCAGACCCTCCCAGCCGCGACGAACACCAACCACTTCATAGTCCATGCCGACGCCACGGTAGGTCACTTGCTTAATAACAGCATTCAAACCGGGGACGTCGCCGCCGCCTGTAAGGATCACAATACGCTTGGGCATTCTCTCTCCTGGGTCTTAAAGATCTAAAAGAATGGGATGGATGAGTCCAATTTCAGTATAGCTGGTCTGCTTTAGGGTTTGCCGCCCGCTTTCACCAGCTCTTCCACGGCCTGCGCAATCATCGGAGCCGCCTCCGGCCCCACCGAATTCACCTCACCATACCAGCGTTTCGACGCTCCAAAGGTGAACGGCGCCTTCTCATCCCACTGCACCTTCGGGATGATGTAGCCAATCTCGTCATTCGCCAGCCCAAACAACATCTTATACTTAGCAGTCAGCAAACTCTTCATCGGCCGCTCCACCGCCGCGTCCGGGAAATCCGCCCCCGCATCCTTCACCACCCCACCTACACTCAACTCCGGATACATCTCCCCCGGAATCAGGGCCACTTCCAACTGCGGAGCCCCTTGCCCGCTCAACCGCAAATACCCCACCGGAGCGCTCGTCTTCCCGCCCTCCATCGACTGCCGTCCCTTGAACAAACCCGCCTGCGCAGCCATCAGGAACCCGGCATTCGCCACCGGAATCTGTACTAACTTCTCCCGATAGGTGATCGTGTCCACCGTCACCGCCGGCGCCTCGTGCAGCGCCGCATGTGCGTGCTCCGCCACATACTCACCCACCGCCTCGGCAAACCGGAACGTCTCCGCCGGGGCCAGTTGCTTCGTCACCGGATCCATCACCTTCGCCCCCAGCGGCGACTGCATCCCGCCCACCGCGCCATTCACATACACCACCAACCCGCCCTCCAGGCCCTCCAGGCGCGCCGTCAACCCGGCCGGCCAATCCGCCGTGATCAACGTATTCTTGCTGCCCAGCGTCTCCGGATGGTTCGTCCAGTTCACCAACGTGGCAATCCGCTCCCGCCGCATGTCGTTCACCGCCAGCGCCAGAATCTGCGGATCGTGTACCACCGGCGGCCGGCTGTCGTCGAAGTACCCATCGACGTCCTTCGGAGTCACCCCCGCCAGCATCGCCGTCGCCGGGCGCAGCGTGGAAATGCAATCCTTGATGGCCTCCACCGCACGCGCCACCAGCAGCGCGTTATACTCCTCATCGATCCCGCTCACACCCTGCTTCGGCCCCCACAGCCCCATCGTGTCCGGCCCTTCGTGCACATGCGTAGCCGCCACGATCACCGTGGCCTGCGGTACCCCCGCGCGAATCTTTTGCACGTCCTCCCACAGCAGCCCAATCGAGTCCGCCGCACAGATCGCCAGCGGCTTCTCGCCCGTCGACAGCGCGACACAGCGCACCCAAAGTTCGTCGTGGACGCCCGTCGCCGCCCGGCCCGTCCCGAACCCGGCCATGTACACAGGCCGTCCGCTCTTCAAATCAGGAGTGATACTGCGCTTGGCCGCACTGGCCATCAATTCCCCGCCCTGCGCCACACAGGCGCACGCGCACAACAAGGCGGCTGCAATCGTGGATCTCATCGAGAGCTACTCTACCGCACCCGTGCCGCGCGCCCAAGCGCTATTGACCGATTTTATTCATCAGCAGCGGCAGCGGATCGTTCTCCGGCACCGGCGTCGTGCACGTCTGCTGCCGGCTGCGCCATAACGATTGCGCGAAGTCCAGCAAAACCTCAGCCGACTCATTGTCCATGGAGCGCATCTGCTTCTCTTTCAACTCGACATCGTCCAGCGCCTGCTGCAACTGCCCCATCGCCCCCTTCAACTGCCCGCAAATCCTCAGATCCGTCTTGGCCAGTTCCAACACTTTCCGGCTGCGCTCGAACTTCTCTTTCGACGCCAGCCGCCGCGGCGTCGGGTCCAAAGCGCTCAATTCGGACACAAACGCCAGCCGCGCCTCAATCTGCGAATCCCCTGTCCGCAGCCCCTGCGCCCGCCGCAGACTCGCCTGCGCACTCGAGTACTCGCCCAGCGCCATCTCCGCTTCCGCCAAACCCGACAACGCCTCTACGTCGTCCGCCCGCCCGCGCAGCACCTTCCGGTATCCTTCCGCCGCCCGCGCCGGCGACCCCGCCACCAGCAGCAGATGCGCAATCTTCCTCTGCCGGTCCACATCGTCCTTCGCGTCACTCTGGATCAGCAGCACCTCCGCCAGCAGCTTCTGCGGCTGCCCGGCCTCGGCCAGGAACTGCGCCAGTTCCATCCGCACCTCATCCGCCGGACCCGCATTCGCCCACTTCCCGTACACCGCCCGATGGTAATAAGCCTCCGCCTCCGGGTCATTCCCCAGCTTCACCTGCAGCCGCGCCATCGTCAGGTTGGCATCACCCGCATTCGAATCGGCGCTCAGCACCGGCCGCAGCTCCTCTTCCGCATCCACCAGCCGGCCCGCCGCCAGCAGCGCTTCGGCCAGGGCTAACTGATACCCGCGATTCCCTCGCTGCAGCACATGCGCGCGCTCCAGCAGCTTCACCGCCCCGGCCGCATCCCCCCGGCTCAGCAGCCGCACCCCCTCCTGGTAGTGAGCCCCAGCCTCGCTCAGGATTTCATTCCGCTCCAATCGCGCCAGAAACTGATCCACCACGATCAGCCCCAGCACAATCGCCAGTACAGACAGGATGAACCCCGGCTTCATCGCGATCCCTCCTGCGCCACCCCGAACGCCTTCAGGATCGCCGGCAGCCGCACCACCCCCAACAACTGCGAAATATTCGCCCGGCTCACCACCGGCAGCATGTTCCGATGATGGTCGCCCATCTTCTCCAGGGCCAGGCTCAATGGATGGTCGGGATGCACAAACGGATACTCACCACCACCCGCCGTATCCTCCAGCCGCGACTGCCCAACTGCCAGCAACTCCTCAGCCGTCAACCCCGCCGCGGCCTCCATCACATCGTCCACACTCAACCGCGCCTGGTGCACCCGCTCCTCGCCGCTCGGCAGCGATACGCCCTCCTGGTGCGCCAGCGCCTCGTAAATGGGCTGCCGCTGCAGCCTGTACGATACGAAGAAACTGATCAGGTTCGAAATCATCAGCGGCACGATGATCGAGTAATCCCGGGTCATCTCGAAGATCATGATCACCGACGTCAGCGGAGTCCGCACAATGCCCGCAAACGCCGTCCCCATCCCAATCAGCGCATACGCGCCCGGATTCGCCGTCACCCCCGGCAGCAGCACATGCGCCACGCTCCCCACCGTCCCGCCCACCATCGCCCCGATGAATAAGCTTGGCCCGAAGATGCCGCCCGCATTGCCCGACGAGTAACACACCGCCGTCGCGACAATCTTCAGCACCACCAGCAGCGCAATCGTCCGCAGCGCCATGTCGCCGTTCAATACGCGCTCCACATAGTCGTAACCGACACCCAATACTTCGGGCCAGTACCAGCCCAACAGCCCCACCAGCAAACCGCCCACCGCCGGCTGCAGCCACACCGTCTTCGCCGGCAGGCCGCGGAACCAGATCCGCAAACCCAGCAGCAGCTTCACAAAGGCCACAGACGCCAACCCGCCCACCACACCCAGCACCGCGTACACCACGAATTCGATCGGGCTCACCAACTGGTACGCCGGCACATGAAACAAAGGCTCGTCGCCCAGAATCATGTGCAGCACCATCCACGACGTCGCCGAACTGATCACCACCGACCCCAGCACCGGCGCGTGCAAATCCCCCAGGATCTCCTCCAGCGAGAACAGCACCGCCGCAATCGGTGTATTGAACGCCGCCGCCAAGGCAGCCGAACACCCCACCGGAATCAGCGCTTTCACATCGTCGCCCTGCAGCCCGCAACGCCGCCCCAGCACAGACGCAATACCGGCCCCAATCTGGACCGAAGGCCCCTCGCGCCCCAGCGCAATGCCACTCGCCAGCGACGTGGAACAGCACACAAACTTGCCCAGCACCGTCTTCAGCGAGATGTAGCCGTCGTGAATGAATATCGCGAACTTCGTCTGCGGAATGCCGCTGCCCCGTGCGCCCGGGAAGTACTTCGCCAGCAGCCAGCCCGTGCTCAGCGCGCCCAGCACCGGCACCAGCACCCGCCGCCAGGCTGCGCCCCCCGGTGGGTACATCCGCGCCGCCAACCGCCCCGTCAACAGGATGAAGGCAACAACAACCAGCCCCACCACCGCACCAATCACGAAGCTCAGCACCAACTGGGTCTGCCCGGATTTGCCCGGTGTTCGCTCAGACCATTGCCGCATCCAGCGCCCAATGGAATTCAACATTCTTTTAACAGGATAGGCGCATCCCCCCGGCCGCCACAAAACAGAACGGGCCGGAGAGGCGCCCATGCCCGTCCGGCCCGTCCCACCAAACCAATTCGGACTATTCGTCTTCGTCCACTTCGCCCGTCGCCGAAGCCTTGTACGCCGCGATAATCTTATCGGCGTTCAAGGCAGGCACGTAGTCGTAGTGCGAAAACTCCATCGAGAACGACGCCCGGCCCTGCGTCATCGACGTCAGGTCGTTCTGGTACGTCAGCATCTCCGACATCGGCACCACGGCGCGAATAATCTGCGTCCCGCCCTTGGTGTCCATGCCACTGATGCGGCCCCGCCGTCCGTTCATGTCGCTCATCAGGTCGCCGGCATACTCCACCGGTCCGGCCACTTCCACCTTCATGATCGGTTCCAGCAACGTCGGCTTGGCCGCCTCCATCGCCAGCTTGAAAGCCTTTCTCCCGGCAATCTTGAACGCCATTTCCGACGAGTCCACATCGTGGTACGACCCGTCGTACAGCGTCACCCGGAAATCCACCACCGGGAACCCGGCCAGGTAGCCGCGCGCCGCTGCTTCCAGAATGCCCTTTTCAATCGCTGGAATGAACTGCCTCGGCACAGCGCCGCCAAAGATGCTGTTGACATACTCGAAGCCGCCGCCGCGCTCCATCGGCTCCATCTTGATCCGGCAGTCGCCGAACTGGCCATGGCCGCCCGTCTGCTTCTTATGCCGCCCATGCACATCCGCAAACCCGCGAATCGTCTCGCGGTACGGAATCTTCGGCTGCCGCAACTCCACTTCCACGTTGTAGCGCTTCTTCAACCGGCTCACGATCACTTCAATGTGCTGCCCGCCGCTGCCCGCCAGCAGAAAGTCCTTCGTCTGAGGATCCCGGTAGAATCGCAGCCCCTGGTCTTCTTCCAGGATCTTCGACACCGAGTTGCCCATGCGGTCTTCGTCGTTCCTCGACTTCGCCGCAATCGCATACGCAATCGATGGCTCCGGAATCTCTACCTTCGGATACTCCACCGAATCGCCCTTCTCACACAGCGTATCGGCCGTCAGCACTTCCTTCAGCTTCGCCACCACACCAATGTCGCCCGCATGCAGCTCGTTCACCGGCTGCAGCGTCTTGCCCATCGGCACACTGATATGCGCCAGCCGCTCCTGGCTCTTGCTGCGCATATCCACCAGCGTCATGTCGTTCTTCAGCACACCCGTGCAGACCTTGAAGAAGCTCAACCGGCCCGAGAACGGATCGGCCACTGTCTTGAACACATAGGCCGTCACGTGATCCTTGTCCGTGATCGCTTTGAACTCTTCGTGGTCGCCCACCATCGCCTTCAACGCCGGATGCTCCGTCGGATTCGGGCAGAACTCCTGCAGGAACTCCATCACCAGGTCCGTCCCAATGTTGCGCAGCGCCGAGCCGCACATCACCGGGAAAATCTTGTCGTCCTTCACCGCGTCGTGCAGGCCGGCCATGATGTCTTCGACCGGCAGCGTGCCGTTCTCGAAGAACTTCTCCATCAGCTCGTCCTTGCCCTCAGCGATCATTTCGATCAGGGCATCGTGCGCGGCCTTCGCCTCATCGGCCATCGACGCCGGAATCGGGATCTCCTTGCCCTGCCCGTCGCCGTCCGGCGTGTAGGTCCAGGCCTTCATCGAGATCACATCCACTACGCCATTGAAATCCCGCTCCTTGCCAATCGGCAGATAGATCGGGACGCAATACCGTCCAAAAATCTCCTGGATGTTCGCCAGCGCCCGGTCAAAGTCGCTGCGTTCGCGATCCAGCTTGTTAATCAAAAAAGCGCGCGGCAGCGCATACTGCTCCGCGTACTCCCATACCTTCTCCGTCATCACTTCGACGCCGGCGACGCCATCCACTAAAATCAGTGCGGCATCCGCGGCGGCCATCGAAATCTTCGTGTCGTACATGAAGAGGTTGAAGCCTGGCGTGTCGAACACGTTCAGCTTCTTCTTCTTCCATTCCACGACCGCGAGAGAGGTGGAAATCGTCAGCTTCCTGTTGATCTCCTCATCGTCGAAATCTGTGATCGTGTTGCCCTCGTCAACCCGAGTCAAGCGGTTCGTTGCGCCGGTGGCAAACAACATGCCAGCCGCCAACGTCGTCTTGCCGCTATGCCCGTGACCGACGAGGGCCACGTTTCGGACTTCAGTGCTTTCGTATACCTTCACTTGGCACACTCCAAGAGTGGATTGGGCGCCGATTAACAGGACAGGCGTCCGTCTGAGCGGAATCGTATCACAATTGAAATAGAGGAATTGGGACCCGATCCTCCACTATGCCGCAAGGCCCTGCCCGCCGTGCTATCAAGGTGTTTTACCTTCATTCCGATAGGAGGCTGGACACTTGGTTTCCAAAGACACCCTGATCGCTCACATCGACTACGCCGCCTGGGCCTCCCGCCGCCTCGTCTCGGCCGTCGCCGAGCTTCCGGAAGACCAGCTCCACCACGACTTCGGTACCGCCGATAAAAGCGTCCTCGGCACCCTCACCCACCTCTACCGCGCCGACAGAATCTGGCTTTCCCGCATGCACCAGGCAGCCGACAAACTCGTCCTCAGCGACGCCGACTTCCAACTCAGCGTCCTGCGCGACGACTGGCCCGCCATCTACAACGGCTGGAACCATTGCCTCGCCGGCCTCAGCGACGAACAGATCCTGGAATCAATCAGTTACCTCGACCTCAAGGGCAACGCCTGGTCCACCCCCGTCTACCAGATCGTCCTCCACCTCGTGAACCACGGCACCCACCACCGCGGCCAGGTCTCCGGCTTCCTGCGCACCTTAGGCCAGAAGCCGCCGGTTCTCGATCTCATCGCCTACTACCGCAGCCTCTAATCCGCCCGCAGCCAGTACAGCCGGCACTCGTAAACTATCCGCACCAGTCCGTCTACCTGGTGCCGGTCGTACACCGCCCGCAGCCGCTCCACAAAGGCTTCGTCGCCCACAGGCACATACGACGCCGACAACAACCGCCCCTTCAACCCCGCCCAGTCCAGCACCTGCTCGTTCGGCGCCATCCAGCGCTCCACCGGCAGCGGTGCGAATACGGCCGCCACATTCACCGTCTCTTCCTTATCCGCCGAAAACTTCGCCGCATACTCCGCGCTGCTCTCCACCAGCAGCCGCTCCAGCTCCACCAGAAACTCACTGGCCGTCCGCTGCCGGATGTTCCACACAATCGCAATCAACCCGCCCGGCTTCACAATCCTCAGGAACTCCGCCCGAGCCGCCGGCAGGTCCACCCAGTGGAACGCCTGCGCGCACACCACCAGATCCGCACTGGCATCGGGCAAACCGGTAGCCTCTCCCGTACCCGCCCGCACGTCGAACCCCTGCCGCAGCGCCGCGTCTCGCATCGCCTCGTTCGGCTCAATCCCGATCACCTGGTAGCCATTCCGGACGAACAACTCCGTGGAGATCCCGGTCCCGCAAGCCACATCCACCACCTGCGCGCCCGCCGCCAGGCCCTCGCTCTCCAACTTCCGCACCAGCGCGTCCGGATACCCCGGCCGGTACTTCACATAGTTGTCGACTCTGTTGGAAAACCGCTCAGTAGGTTGCATAGTTATTGGAATAGCGTGATGCCCGCCACGCCGGCGGCGCCCGCCTCCACACACGAGGCAGCATTCTCCCACGTAATCCCACCCAGCGCGTACACCGGAATCTTCACTGCACCGGCCGCCTTCCGCAGCCCGTCCAGCCCCAGGCACGCCCGGTCGTCCTGCTTCGACAGCGGCCGGAACACCGGGCCAAACACCGCGAAATCCGCGCCGCCCGCCTCCGCCGCCGCCAATTCGTCCAAATCGTGACAGGATACGCCCATCAGGAATCCGGCCGGCAGAATCGGCCGCCACACCGCAGGCTCCATCGATCCGCCCGGCAGATGCACCCCGTGCGCTCCACAGGCCAAGGCCACATCCACCCGCGAATTCACCAGCACTCGTGCGTTCCGGCAGATCGACAGAACCTGCGCGACCAGTGCGCACAAGGCCCGCGTGTCCAGGTCTTTCTCCCGCACCTGGATCATCCCGACGCCCGCTGCGTCACTTCGCGCAATCGAAGCCAGCAGCGCGTCGAGACTACCCGCGCTCTTCCGGTCCGTGATCTGATAGCGGTTCATAGTAGCGCTGCCCCGCGCAGCCCCGGCACAAGGTGCGCCCATCCACCAATACTTCCCTCTGGAAGCTGATGCCTTCTCCGCACTCGGCGCACGCAACCGGCGGCCCCTTGAAGCCCGGCAGATCCTCCGGCCCGACGCGCACCTTCACCCATTGCACATCGAACAGCTCCGCCTCGCTCAGCTCGCGATAGGCCTTCATCTGCTGTTTATTCTTCTCAGTAATCTCCGGATAAAGCTCGGCCGCCCGCTGCTTGCTCGATTCCTTCGCCGCCAGCCGCACCGCGCGTCCCGTCTCCAAATCGCAGAAGGTCGCCGCCATCTTGCCGAAATCCAGGAACTTCAACGCCCGTTTGCCCAGCCGGCAACCCGTCACCACACTGATGGCATCCGTAGCGCAACGGTCGATCTCGACAAACGTCACCAGCCGCTTCCGCTGCGTCCCCGTCGGATCGTCGATGCCCAGCAGCGCCAGCCCGTGCACCGCCATCCGCAAGCCCAGGATCTGCCCCGCGCACAAATGGCCGTGAGCCACGGCGGCCAGTTCTTCGTATTCCGCTAGGGTCTTCATGATTTCAGTTGGCGCAGCGCACTGGGCGGAAACTCTACCACCCATTCGCCATTATGCGACTCACCGTCGAACGCCCGTTCCGGCATCTCCGCCACAATCCCGCCCGCAAACTCCAGCCGCACCGTCTGCGTCCGCCGGCTCTGCCGCAACAGCTTCATCAGGACGCCGGCTCCGCCAAAGGGCTTCACCCGCAGCATCTCGGCCCGCACCCCCAGCCGCAAATGCGCGCCCAGCAAGTGTCCGGGGAAGTAAGGACCCGCGATCTCGAACCCCGGCCCGCACCGCAGCCGGCTGCTCTTCGCCGCCGGATCCATCGCCACAATCTCGGCGTCAAACACGTTGAATCGCCCCAGCAGCCCCGCCACTTCTTCCGTAGCCGGATGGTCCAGAATCGCCGACGGAGCACCTGCCTGCACCACCCGTCCACCCTGGAACACGAACATCTCATCGCCTAACTGGAGCGCTTCGTCCAGATCGTGCGTCACCAGCAGCATCGGGATCCGGAACGACTTCCGCACCTCTTCCAGCACCCCGTAGAACTCTTCCCGCAGCACAAAGTCCAGGCCGCTCGAAGGCTCGTCCAGCAACAGCAGCCGCGGCTGCGACAACAGCACCCGCGCAATCGCACCCCGCTGCCTCTGTCCACCCGACAACGCCGCCGGCCGGCTGCCCGCCACTTCCGTCAGCCGGAACCGCTCCAGCATCTCGCTCACCTGCCGCCGCCGCTCCAACCGGTCCAACCGCTCCGCCGCAAACGCCAGGTTCTCCCGCAGCGTCATGTGCGGAAACAAAGCCGAATTCTGGATCACATATCCGCAGCGCCGTCTCTGTGGAGTCAACGACAGGCCGGCCGCCGCATCGAACAGCAGCACATCGTCCACCAGGATCCGGCCTTCATCCGGCCGCGCAAACCCGGCGATCGAATCCAGGGTGAGGGACTTCCCCGCCCCGCTGGGGCCAAACAGCACCGCCAGCCCCGACTGCGTCTTCACGTGTACATCCAACGTGAACGGAGCCGTCTCAGCCGAGCCCGCGAACTCCTTGCGAATCCGTGCGTCGATCAATGCGCCGCCTTCCCCACCGACACCCTGCCCAGCCGGTTCGCCAGCGTCAGGCTCACCAGCGCAGCCGCCGAGATCACCAGCACCAGCACCCGCGCTACATCGCCGCGCCCGCCCTCCACTGCGTCATAAATCGCGACGGAGATCGTCTGCGTCCGGCCCGGAATATTGCCCGCCACCATCATCGTGATGCCGAAGTCGCCCAGAGACCGTGCAAAGGCCAGCGCCGTCGCAGCTAGAATCTGATTCCACGCCAGAGGCAGCGACACCCGCCAGAACACCATCCACTCCGTAGCCCCCAGCGACCGCGCAGCTTTGCCATACCGCCGCGGCACACTCTCCAACGCAGCTGTAGAGAATTTAATGAGCAGCGGAGCCGAATGCAGCAGCGCCGCCACCACTGCCGCCTGCCAAGTGAATACGAGCGACTGCCCGAAGACCCACTCGTACAACCGGCCCAGCGGACTCTGCCGCCCCAGCACGATCAAAAGGTAGTAGCCCAATACGGTCGGAGGCAGCACCAGGGGCAGCGTCACGATCGCGTCCAGAATGTCCTTCCCCCGGTAATTCTTCGTCGTTTGCAGCCAGCCCAGCCACAATCCAGCCAGAAGGGCGACAATCGTGGACAACGCGGCAACGCGCAAACTCAACCACAGAGGAAACCAGTCGATCGCCATGCGGGATTTTCTATTATAGGACTCCAGCGCACCCCGTCAGTCGTTGTACATTGTTGAGGAGTGATTCGCGCGACAAAGAAGGATCTGGCCCGCTCCCGAGTCCTCCGGGATTCCCTCGGAGCGCTCGGCTATCCCGGCTTCGTCAACCTCTTCACCGAAATGGAAGCCGAGTTCGAACACGATCCGGCCGTAGTCCTAATTGCCGCGCTTTCCTGTGAAAATCTCGACGATCGCGTGGTCGAGGCGCTGCCCTGGCTCATCCTCCGTTACAACGATCTCGATTGGGAGTGGATCAAACGCGAAGCCCGCCAGCGCCAGGCCCAGAACCGCCTGGGCTTCATCGTCAGCCTCGCCCTGCGAGTGGGCGCCTCCACCTACGGCAACACCGAAAAGCTCCTGAAGCTCTCCGCCATCGAAGAGGACCTCTTCGAATACCGCCTCGACAAAGAGGACACGCTCTGCCGCAACCTCCCGCAAGGCGAAAGGCAGTGGATCCGCGAAGCCCGCTCCACCGAAGCCCGCCAGTGGAACCTCCTCACGGACCTGCGAGCCCAGGACCTCAGCTACAACGGCGATATTTAGTCCGCCGCCGCCCCAGCCAAACTCCCCGTAGCCACCGACCCCCGCCGCTGGAACCTCGTCTGCAACCCGGCCAGGTACGTATACACCACCGGGGTCAGATACAACGTCACCACCTGCGAGAACACCAGGCCGCCCACCACGCACAACCCCAACGGCCGCCGGGCCTCTCCGCCCGCCCCATACCCAAACGCAATCGGCAGGGCCCCCAGCAATGCCGCCATCGTCGTCATCATGATCGGCCGGAACCGCACCAGGCAGCCCTCGTAAATCGCCTCCAGCGGAGCCTTCCCGTGCTGCCGCTCCGCCTCCAACGCGAAGTCGATCTGCATAATCGCGTTCTTCTTCACAATGCCAATCAGCAGGATCAGCCCCACATACGAGTAAATGTTCAAGTCCAGCTTGAACAACCACAGCGTCAGCAGCGCCCCAAAGCCCGCCGAGGGCAACCCCGACAGAATCGTCAGCGGATGGATGAAGCTCTCATACAGCACGCCCAGCACGATGTACACCACCACCACCGCCAGCAGCAACAGGATCCCCAGGTTCTTCATCGACTTCTGAAACGCCTGCGCCGTCCCCTGGAATACCGTCGTGATCGTGGCCGGCAGATGTGTCCGCGACAGCTCTTCAATCTGGTCCACCGCATTGCCCAAAGCCATCCCGGGCCGCAGGTTGAACGACACCGTCACCGCCGGCAACTGCCCGTAGTGATTGATCGTCTGCGGACCCGCCGAAGGCTCCAGCCTGGCCAGCGAATCCAGCGGCACCAACTCGCCCTTGCCCGACTTCACATACAGCCGCGACATAAACGACGGATCCGACTGATACGCCCGGTCCACCTCCATCAGCACCCGGTACTGATTGTTCGGAGCATAGATCGTCGAGATCCACCGCGGCCCGTACGCATTGAACAGCGCGGTCTCAATCTGCTCCGGAGTCACATCAAACTTCGCCGCCCGGTCCCGCTCAATCCGCACCGTCATCTGCGGACTGCGAATCTGCAGGTCGCTCGTCACATCCATCAGCGCCGGCAGCTTCGCCACTTCCTTCTCGAACGCCTGGCTGCTCTTATATAGCTCATCGATATTCGTGCCCAGCAGCGTGAACTGATACAGGCTCTTCGACAACGTGCCGCCCACCCGGATCACCGGCGGATTCTGCAGGAACACCCGCATGCCTGTCATGTTGTTCAACCTCGGCCGGAACGATTCGATCAGTTCATCCGCGCTCAGCGGACGCTCGTGCCGCGGCTTCAGGTGCATGAACATACGCCCGAAGTTCGGTCCGCCCAGGCTGATGTTGGCGCTGCCGCCGCCCACGCTCGACATGAACGATTCCACATTGGGATCGTTCCGCACGATCTCGGCCAGCTTCTTCTGCGTCTCCATCATCTCCAGATGCGAAGCGCCCTGCGCCGCCTCGGTGATCGCCAGAATCTGGCTCGTGTCTTCACTCGGAATGAAGCCCTTCGGCACCTGCAGGAACAGCCAGCCCGTCGCGATCAGGATCACGAACGAGAACGCCAGCGTCAGCGCCCGCCGCCGCAGCGTCCACTGCAGCGTCACGTCATAGACATGCAGAATCCAGTCGAAAAACCGCTCGGTCGTCCGGTAGAACCAGCCCTCTTCCCCCCGCCCGTGCGCCCGCAGGAAACGGCTGCACAGCATCGGCGTCAGCGTCACCGACACCACGCCCGAGATCAGGATCGCCACCACGATCGTCACCGAGAACTCACGGAACAACCGGCCCAGGATGCCGCCCATAAACAGTAGCGGGATGAACACGGCCGCCAGCGAAATGGTCATCGACACGATGGTGAAGCCCACCTCGCGCGACCCTTTCAACGCCGCCTCCATCGGACCCTCACCCTCTTCCATGTGCCGCACGATGTTCTCGAGCATCACAATCGCATCGTCCACCACGAACCCGATCGCCAGGATCAGGGCCATCAGCGACAGGTTGTCCAGGCTATACCCGCACAGATACATCACCGAGAACGTGCCGATCAGCGAAAACGGCAGTGCCAGGCTCGGAATCACCGTGGCCGACAGCTTTCTCAGGAACAGGAAGATCACCATCACCACCAGCGCCAGCGTCAGCGCCATGGTGAACTGAATGTCCACAAACGACTCGCGAATCGTGTCGGACCGGTCGTAGAGCACGTCCAGCATCGCCGCCGGCGGCAACTGCGCACGGAACGACGGCAGCAACTCCCGCACGGAGTTCGCCACCTCCATCGCGTTCGTGCCCGGCTGCCTCTGCACCGCCAGCACAATCGCCCGGTTGCTCTTCTCGTGCGTGTTGAACCATGAGGCGATCTTGTCCTCTTCCACACTGTCGAAGACCGTCGCCAGCTCTTCCAGCCGCACCGGAGCGCCATTCTTATACGCCACCACCAGCGGCTTGTACGCCTCGGCCGACGTCAATTGGCCCGTCGCCTGCACCGTCAACATGCGGTCCGGCCCGTACAGCGTGCCCGTCGGCAGGTTCACGTTGTGCTTCCGGATGGCGGCTTCCACTTCGTCGATCCCGATGCCGCGCGAGTTCATCTCCCGCGGACTCACCTGCACCCGGACGGCGTACTTCTGCGACCCGAACACCTGCACCTGCGCCACGCCGCTCACCATCGAGATGCGCTGCGCCATCATCGTATCGGCGAACTCGTTCATCTGGTACAACGGCATCGACTTCGAGCTCAAGGCCAGGAAAATCACCGGCTGGTCCGCCGGATTCACTTTGCGGAACGTCGGCGGAGTCGGCATGCCCGCCGGCAGCAGCGGAGCCGCCTGCGCAATCGCCGCCTGCACGTCCTGCGCCGCTCCGTCCAATTCGCGGCTCAGGTCGAACTGCAGCGTCACGCTGGTCACGCCCAGCGAGTTCGACGACGTCATCGAATCCAAACCGGCAATGGTCGAGAACTGCCGCTCCAGCGGAGTCGCCACGGCCGACGCCATCGTCTCCGGATTCGCACCCGGCAAACTGGCGCCCACCATCAGGGTGGGAAAATCCACGTTCGGCAGGTCGCTCACCGGCAGCGCCTGGTAAGCCACGGAACCGAACAGCGCAATGGCCAGCATCAGCAGCGTCGTGGCGACAGGCCGGCGGATGAAGATCTCTGAGAAGTTCATGACAGCAGCCTCACTTTCGAGCCCGAGGTCAACCGCAACTGCCCTTCCGTCACCACCTTTTCGCCAGCTTCCACGCCGCTGTCCAGCGCCACCAGGTCCCCGCTGCGCGCGCCCACTTTCACTGTCCGCATCTCCACCGTACCGTCGTCCTTCATGACGTACACGAAGTCGCCGGACTGCCCCGTCTGCAGGCTCTTCGAAGGCACCACAATCGCGTTCGGCTTCTCGGCCAGCCGCAGCGTCACGTCCAGGATCTGCCCCGGCCAGAACTTCGCCGCGCTGTTCGCAAACTTGGCCTTTAGCTTGAGAGTGCCCGTGGTTTCATCGACCGTGTTCTCGATGAACGCCAGCGCGCCTTCCACCGGAGTCTCCTTCGAACCCTGCTCCGCCACCCTCACCAGCAGTTGGCCCGCGCCCATCTTCGACCGCAGGTTGCTCACATGCTTCTCGGCGATGGAGAACGTCACATACACCGGCTGAATCTGCCGGATCGTCACCAGTTCCACATCCGTCGCCTTCACCAGGTTCCCCTGCTTGACCAGAATGCTGCCTGTCCGCCCGTCAATCGGCGACTTGATGTTGCAGTACGCCAGGTCGAGCTTCGTGCGCTCCAGCGCCGCCTGGTCCGCCCGCAGCGTCGCACTCACGCTCTCCAGCGTCGCGACGTCCGCCCGCACCGCCTCCATCCGCGCCGACGCTTCGGTCCGCGTCTGCTCCGCCTGCTCCTTCGAGAACACGCCTTCCTTGGCCAGCTCTTCATAACGCTTGGCCTGCGCCTCGTAGTACTTCTGTTGCGCCTGGTCCTTGGCCAGCGTGGCCTCGGTCTGCTTCAGGATGGCCCGGTCCCGCGCCAGGCTCGCTTCCGCCTGCCGCATCGCCTGTTCAAAGGGACGGGTGTCGATCTGGAACAGCAACTGTCCAGTCCTCACCGCATCGCCCTCAGTGAAGTGGACTTTGTCCAACACCCCGCCCACCTGCGACTTCACCATGATGGTGCTGAAGGCCTCCACGCTGCCAATCGTCCGCAGCTCCACCGGCATGCTCTGCACCACAGCCGCCGACACCCGCACCGGCGCCGCCGGAGCCGAGGCCGCCGCCACCGGTGTCGCACTCTTCGCCGAGCACCCGGCCAGCGCCAATCCGGCTGCTCCCAAAATCAGATAGAGTCCGGCCCCAGGGCCGCAAGCGGTTAGTTTCCGTTGCATCCAAATGCCTCTCAATATGTCGTAGAACACTAGCCTGACGTTGCTGCCGCGTGACGGGGCGGCTCCCAGCGAAACGGCCAGGGCTGCGTGCTGCCTTCCCAGAGGAGCACTACACTGCCTGGCGAATCTGACCCGATAGTCATCTAATTTATCAGGCTATTGGACCCGCGCGTACGGTCGCCTGACTATTTACACTATCTCGATAGGAAATAGTGCAATCGTTTCTTCCCCTCGTGCATCTAAGCCTTCATGAAGATGCTTCATTGGCTCGCATTGTCTCTACTCCTGGCATTGGGCGCCAACTCCTGCTTCGGCCAGGCCGCCGCCATGAACGGCCAGATCGTCGGCACGGTCACTGACCCCGGCGGCTCCGTCGTCCCCAACGCCACCGTTAAGGCGGTCAACACCGGGACGGGCTTCAGCCAGTCCACTACCACCACCAGCAGCGGCCTCTACCGCTTCAACATCCTGCCGCTCGGGCTCTACGAGGTCACGGTCGACTCCGCCGGCTTCTCCACCGTCAAGCGCACCGGCATCGAGCTGAACGCCGGCGCCACGGTCACCGCCGACGTCTCCTTGGCGGTTAAAGGCGTCACCTCGGAGGTCGTCGTTACCGATGCCGCTCCGGTAGTTGACCCCAGCCGCACCGACCAGGGCAGCACCCTCAGCAGCAACGCCATCACCAACCTGCCGCTGCTCTCCCGCAATCCTTACAACTTCATCCTCCAGCAGCCCAACGTCAGCGGCCGCGGCAATACCGAGTTCGGCGTCCCGCGCAAGGTGAACGCCAACGGCTTCACCGGCCGCATCAACTACCAGCTCGACGGCAGCAACAACGTCCAGAGCGACCGCGCCGGCATCCGCCTGTTGCCCATCTCAGACACCTGGGTGCAGGAGATCCAACAGGTGAACAACGGCTTCTCGCCTGAGTTCGGCAACACCGTCGGGACGGTCTTCAATACGATCACCAAGTCCGGAGCCAACGACCTGCACGGCGAAGCCGGCTACATCTTCCGCCGCACGCCCTTCAGCGCCCGCCCCGCCCTGCTCGCCTACAACCGCCCCACCCCCGACGTGAATGTCGACGCGGGCTTCGCCGACGCCGGCGGCCGCCTGGTGCGCGACAAGGTCTTCTGGTTCGGCTCCTATGAGAAGGTGAAGCGCGATCTGCCCAACACCGTGTCCGCCACACCCACCGACATCGCGGCCCTGGGCCTGCCCGCTACCTTCGCCGACGCCATCCCGTTCAACCAGAACGTGACCTTCTTTATGGCCAAGGTCGACTACCAGCTCAACGCCTCCAATCGCCTGTCTATCCGCTACAACGGCCACCGCAACGACTCGCCGTATAACAACGGCGGCGGGCTGGTGCTGGTCGACCGCACCTACAACTTCGTCGACCGCTCGCACGGCGGCGCCGTCCAGTTGATCTCCATCATCTCCCCGCGGATGGTGAACGAGTTCCGCATGCAGATCCCCTACCGCGCCCAGCAGCAGAACCGCTTCGAGGCCACCGGCACCGGTCCCGCCATCACCATCCCCGGTGTCGCCAGCTTCGGTAACTCGCTGGACGTCGGCTTCAACTACGAGGAGACGACGCCCGAGTTCTCAGACAACTTCAGCCTCAACCTGGGCTCCCACTCTCTGAAGTTCGGCGCCAGCTACCGCGGCATCCGCGACACGCAGGTGCAGAGCACCAGCGCCAACTACACCTTCCCCAACATTGCCGCCTATCTCGCCGCCAAGGCCGGCACCACGCCCAAAGGCTACACGACCTTCGTCCAGACCCTCGGCGAGCCGTCCATCAAGTACAACTCCAGCTTCACCAGCGTCTATGGCCAGGACAGCTGGAAGCCGCGCGCCAATGTCACCATCATTTACGGCCTGCGCTACGACGTGTATTCGCCGCCTTCGGCCAACAGCAGCTCGCCTTACCCCACCTCGCAGAAGTTCAAGACCGACCGCAACAACTTCGCGCCGCGCCTGGGCATCGCCTGGGGTCTCGGCAAGACCGTGGTGCGCGCCAGCGGCGGCATCTTCTACGACCCCTTCCAGACCGACACCTACCGCAAGTCGATCCTGAACAACGGCACGCCCATCTTCTTCAACCTCAGTACCGGCCCCGGCACCGCCTACGCGCCGTCGTTCCCCACGGTCTTCAGCGGCATTCCGGCCGGCTTCACCCTGTCCCTGCAGGACATCACCACTGTGGCGTCCGACTTCTCCACGCTCTACTCGGCCAATGCCAATGTGAGCATCAGCCGCGAGCTGGCCAGCAACCTGGGCTTCACCGCCACCTATCTCTACACCCGCGGCAACCGCCTGCCCGTGTGGCGCAACATCAATCTCGGCCTCACTGGCCAGACCCTGGCCGACGGCCGCCCGATCTTCGGCGGAGCCCGGCCCAATGCCGCCTATGGCAACGTCCTCTCGGCCGAGTCGGTGGGCCAGTCCAGCTATAACGGCCTGAACCTCACCCTGAACCGCCGCCTGACGCACGGCCTCGAAGTCTTCGGGACCTATACCTGGTCCCATGCCATCGACGACGCGCCCGAGCAGAACAACATCGACAGCGGCGCCTTCCTGCTGTCGGATCCCACCAACCGCCGCCGCGACCGCGGCAATTCGCTCACCGATCGCCGCCACGCCTTCAATGCGAACGCGCTGTGGTCCCCCACCACCAGCGTCAGCAACAAGGCACTGAACTACCTGGCGAACAACAACCGCATTGCGCTGGCCGTGGTCATGCAGAAGGGCGAGCTGTTCAACATGGGCAGCAACCGCTCGCTGAACGGCGACACGTCCACCGCCGGTACTTACCAGCGCCCGCTGTTCATCGGCCGCAACACGCTGAACGCGCCCGCGACCTATGAATTCAACCTTCGCTACTCCCGCACCTTCGCCATTCGCGAGCACTGGAAGCCCGAGTTCTTCGCCGAGACGACCAACATCTT
Source organism: Paludibaculum fermentans (assembly GCF_051172195.1). Classification (GTDB taxonomy): domain Bacteria; phylum Acidobacteriota; class Terriglobia; order Bryobacterales; family Bryobacteraceae; genus Paludibaculum; species Paludibaculum fermentans_A. The sequence continues at coordinate 5,929,068 of NZ_JBPJAQ010000001.1, read as the reverse complement.
CAACCACACCAACGTCACCGGCATCAACAGCAACGCCACGGTGGATACGGCCGGCATCATCACGGCCCTGCCCAACCAAGCCTGGACTTCCGCTCTCGATCAGCGCCTGATCCAGTTCGGCCTCAAGCTGAACTTCTAAACGCAGCGCGGCCCCGGAGAGCCTGCTCCCCGGGGCCGCATCGATCCTAGACAGGCTTCAGGACGGTACAGACTGAAGCACAGATGGGCCCGCCGATGTTGAACGTGGCCGCCGCCCGCGCATTCCTCACCTGCAACTCCGCAGGGACCTTCCCCAGCAACTGCCAGGCACTCCAACCGATCATGGCGATGCCCGTGGCCCCAATCGGGTGCCCCTTGGCGATCAGCCCGCCGGAGGTGTTGATGCCGCAATCGCCGTCCGGACGCGCCTTGCCGTCCACCCAATACTGAGCGCCTTTGCCCGGCTCCGCCTTGCCGATCACTTCCGTCCCCAGCGCGCCCATCACCGTGAAGCAGTCGTGCACCTCAGCCACGTTCACATCGGCTGGAGTCAGGCCCGACATGGCATAGGCCGTGCTCATGGCCCGGCGGGCTCCGGCCGGCCGCAGCACATCCCGCCCCTCTTTCTTGAGAGGATCCGTCGCCTGGCCCCAGCCGGCGATCTCGACGCAATCGGCCTTGGCCACGCCCAACCGGGCGAGCCCTTCCTCGGTGGCGAGGATCAGCGCGGCGTAGCCGTCGGTGATCTGCGAACAGTCATAGGTCTTCAGCGGCAGGCCGTCCACCACGTAACGGTTGATGCCCTCGATCGCCATGGCCTGCGCCAAGGTGATCTGGACCTTGCTCATCTGCGCGTAGGGGTTGTACTTGGCGTTGGCGTACTCTTCGACGGCGATCTGGGCCAGGTGCTCCTCGGCCACGCCGTGCTCGGCCATGTAGCTCTGCATGACCTCGGCGAAGATGTGTGGAAAGACGAAGGTCTTGCCAGCCCGCTCATCCGGGTGGGAGAAGTAGCCCAGCACCTTGCCGATGAGCTTGCCGTCCATCTTGCCCTCGGCGTCGCGCATCTTCTCGTAGCCGACGGCGATGCCGGTCTCGCCCATGCCGAGTTGCAGCTTCTGGATGACGGAGAGCACCGCCTGGCCGCCGGAGGCGCAGGCGTTCTCGACGGCTTCCATGGGCTTGCTCTCCAGGCCGGGCACCATCGCCAGCAATCCCGAGAGCAGACCCTGCTCATTCAGGGAGAAGTTGCAGGCCGCGCCGACGGAGGCGACATCCAGGGCCGCGGCCTCGATCCTGATGGACTGGCAGGCGCCGGTCACCGCATGGGTGAGGATCTCAGGGACCGACTGCCCCAGCAGCTTCCCGAACTTGGATGTATGAAAGGCGGCAATATAGATCTTCTTCATGGCGTACCTTCATTGTCCCGCCAGGAAGGCCTGGTTTGCACTCAGGCTGTGCGGTCGAGCACCTTGGCCAGCACCCGGGCGAACTCCTCCGGCCGCTCCTGGTGCGGGACATGGCCGCACTTGGGGATGCGGGTCAAACGGGCCTGCGGCAGCTCGGCCTTGAGTTGCTCAGCAAACTCCACGGGCATGAGCTGGTCCGACTCGCCCCAGACCAGGTCCACTTCCACCGGGAACGCGCCCAGGTGGTTCTCGAGCACCACTTCCTTTGCATCGCGCTGCGCGGTGAGCACCCGCGCCAGCGGCCCGCTCACGCCGGCCCGAACCATGTCGTCGAGGAGGTAGTCGGCCATCCGTTCACTGCCTGGATCGCGCATGGCGTCCACGAGCTTGCGCGCCTCGACGCGATCCTGCGGCAGCAGGCGGACATCGGTCCGCAGGCCGCGCAACGGTCCGCCGTTCACGGCCACTACGCGCGACACCTGCCCCGGATTCTCGCCCGCATAGAGCATCGCCATCCAGGCGCTCATCGAGTGGCCCACCAGGATCACGCTACTGTAGGGCGCCAACACGGCTTTCAACCCGGCCAGCATGGTGGTCATCGGCAGCGGGCCCGCTGCCGGCTCACTTTCGCCATGCCCCGCCAGATCCGGCACCAACAGGTGATATTGCGACCGCGGAAACTCCGTCAGGGTCTTGGCCCAGATGCCGGCCTGATCGCCTTCGCCATGCAGCAGGACCACCACCTGGCCCCGGCCGGCCTGCCAGACCACCTGGGCGCCGGCCTCGGAGTCAACGCTCCGCTTCTGGAGGCCCGCCTGGCCCAGCGTCCAGCGGCTCATGATCCGCGCATACTTCGAAGGCTGTCGGCGCATGATCAGCGCGCCGATGACCACCACCAATCCGATGAATGAAAGAACTGTCGAAAGAAACTGAATCACGGCTCATTCCCCATGCCGGAACATTCCGGCACCGGCCTGATTGTAGCCCACGGCCGGCCGTGCCATCACTTACACACGAGCTACGTGCCCACCACCACGCCGCCATCCACCGAAAGCACCGTCCCCGTCACAAAGGACGCGGCCTCCGACGCCAGCCAGACATAGGCGTTCGCGATGTCTTCAGGCCGGCCCATGCGCCCGATGGGCGTGCGCCCGACCATGCCCTGCAGGATCTTCTCCGGCATCTGCTTCACCATCTCGGTGGCGATGAAGCCCGGCGCTACGGCGTTGACACGGATCTGGTACTTCCCGAGTTCGCGGGCCCAGGTCTTCGTCATGCCGATGACGCCGGCCTTCGTGGCGACGTAGTTGGTCTGGCCGAAGTTCCCATACAGGCCGACCACCGAGGAGGCGTTCAACACCACTCCTCCGCCGCCGGCGATCATGTGCGGGGCGACGGCCCGGGTGCAGAGGAACACGCCTTTCAGGTTGACGCCGACCACCGCGTCGAAGCTCTCTTCCGACATGAGGCCGGTGAGCGCGCCATCCTTATATTTCACCAACTGGGCATCGCGCAGGATTCCTGCGTTGTTGACCAGTACATGAATGCCGCCCCACTTTTCCACGATGATCTTCACCGCTTGTTCGACCGCGGCGGCGTCGGTGACGTTCACCTTCTGGAAGAGGCCGTCCCCGGAGGGCACCGCATCCGTCACGTCCCACCAGGCGACGCGGCAGCCTTCCTGCGTGAAGCGCTCCGCCGTCGCACGCCCAATGCCGGCGGCGGCGCCCGTCACAATCACCACTTTGCCCTGCAATCCCGTCTCGATCATTGAAGCCCTCCAGGCTTAGTCTACCCAGCGGGGCCACACTGCCGCCTACGACTGTGAATTCGTGCTTCCCCATCGCCCGTCCTTCCCCGATAATTAGAAAGCCTATGGATGAAGAGCGCCGCAAACGCGTCCTGATCGTCGATGACGAGGCCAATCAGCGATCCGCCGTCTCCCGCATGGTGGAGCGGTGGGGTTTCGCGATTGAGACCGCCGCCGACGGCCAGGAGGCACTGGACAAGATTCCGGTGTTCCAGCCGCACACCATTGTCACGGACATCATGATGCCGGGCATGGACGGGATGGAACTCCTTAAGCGGTTGAACGACGCCGGCGGTGCTCCGCCGGTGATTGTGTTGACGGCCTTTGGCAGCATGGACGCCGCGGTGACCACGGTGCACGAACTGGGGGCGTTCTGGTTCGTGGAGAAGCCCATCCGCCCGCGCGCCTTCCATGTCCTGCTGGACCGGGCCGTCTCGCACCACCGCCTGTATGAGGACAAGGAGCGGCTGGAACGCCAGTTGAGCAATCGCGGCGTCTTCGGCAAGCTGATCGGGTCCAGCGCCGCCATGCAGCAGGTGTTCTTCCTGCTGCGGCAGGCCGCCCCTTCGAGCGCCAATATCCTGATCCAAGGAGAAAGCGGCACCGGCAAGGAGCTGGTCGCGCGGCTGGTGCACGACCTGAGCCCGCGCGCCGGCGCTCCGTTTGTGGCGATGAACTGCGCCGCGCTGCCGGAGACTCTGATTGAGAGCGAACTGTTCGGCCACGAGAAGGGCTCGTTCACCGGAGCGCTGACCGCCCGCCAGGGCTGTTTCGAACTGGCCAATCACGGCACGCTGCTGCTGGACGAGATCGGCGAGATGCCGCTGGCGCTGCAATCGAAGCTGCTGCGCGTGCTGGAAGACCACCGCATCCGCCGGGTGGGCGCCGAGCGCGAAATCCAATTGGACGTGCGAGTGCTGGCGGCCACAAACCGGGACCTCGGCGCGATGGCCAAGGAAGGCAAGTTCCGCGAGGATCTCTACTACCGCCTCACGGTGCTGCCTGTTCCCCTGCCCCCCCTGCGCGACCGCCTGGAAGACATCCCCGACATCAGCGAAGCGATGCTGGGCGACCTGAACCCGAAGCATGGGACGCGTATTGCCGGAATCCAGCCGGCCGCGATGCAGGCTCTGATGCGCTACAACTGGCCGGGCAACGTACGCGAGCTCCGCAACGTGATTGAGCGGGCGTGCGTGCTGGCGGCCGAAGGCGACATCCGGCTGGAGCACCTGCCAGCCCAGATCGCGGGCTCCAGCGGCGAGGTCGCACGCCGTTCGCTGGGCCCCATTCCGTCGGTGACGTTCCAAGTGGGTGCGACCCTGGAACGAGCCGAACGCGACATCATCGAACTGACGCTGATGCACACCAAGAACAACCGGACACGGGCCGCGGAGATTCTCGGCATCAATCAGAAGACGCTTTACAACAAGTTAAAGGAGTACGGCGAGGAGCCTGGCGAATGATCTCGCTGAAGGCCAAGATCCTGATCCTCACCACCGCGCTGGTTTCCGCCCTGGTCGCGGCGCTGTCCATCCTGCTGCTGAACAACCTGATCGAATCGAATCTCCAGAATTCGCTGCGGCTGACCGAGATGGCGGCGCAGCAGACGAAAGAGCTGTTGCTGCTGCGGCTGGAGGAGTCGTGGAAGGCCGGGGCGTCGGACCGCGCGTTGTGGAGCAACGCCATTGCGACGGACCCGCGCCTGGCTGCTTTCCTGAAGAACAGTGTGGCCCAGGCGCCAGCGCTGGTGGAGATTTCGATCGCCGGCGCCGACGACCACATCCTGATTTCCTCGATCCACTCGGACGCCGGCAGGATCCTGCCGCGACGGCCCACGCTGCGTGAGTTGCTCGCGTTGGGTCCAATTGACCGCCTGGATCGAGTCTTCGATCGTGGACCGGATTACGAGTTGCGGATCCCCATCGGGCTGCTGAACGAGCCCGGCACTATTTTCACGATCCAGGTGCTGGTTTCGACTGTCCTGATCCGGGACGCGCTGCAGCCGGGGCTGCGGTGGATTGGCCTGGCCAGCCTGATCACGCTGGGGGTTTCCCTGTTCCTGGTGACTTTGCTGGGCGGCTATGTCTCGCACAACCTGAATCTGATTGCGCACGACATCGACCTGATCCGCCAGGGCCAGCAGCCGGCGATCCTGCCCACGCGGGGGGCATCGCCGGAATTCGCCGCCGTGCAGTCAAAGCTGAGCCTGCTGGGCGCCGAGGTTCGCGATACGGCGCGGACCGCGGCCGACTTCCGGGCCCGGGTGGCGAATGTATTGGAACGGCTGGAAGAGGGCATTCTGCTGTTCGATGCGACGCAGAGGCTGGTTTTGAGCGGCGGCGCGGCGGAGTCGTTGCTGGGGCTGTCGCCCGACAAGCTGGACCTGGAGGCGACACCGCTGGGCCCGCTGGTGCGATCGGCGATTCAGGACCGTCGGAGCCTGCCGGAGCGGCTGGTGGAATGGCCAGGCCATATCGCGCATCCGCACCTGCTGGTCACACTCGACTATTTCTCGGACGGCCGCGTGCTGGTGCATCTGCGCGATCCGGAGGCGCGGCAGCAGATCGAATCGCAGATGGAGCTGCTATCGCGACTGGACGCGATCAACCGGCTGACGGGCGGGGTGGCCCACGAGATCAAGAATCCGCTGAACTCGATTGCCGCGCGGATTGCGCTGCTGGAGTCCATCGTAGGTGAGGAGTCGGCTGAAGCCGAGGAGGAGATCCGGGTGATCGGCGAAGAGGTCCAGAGGTTGGACCGGGTGGTGCGGACGTTTCTGGAGTTCACACGGCCTGTCGAACTGGCGCATGCCGAACTGGACATTGTGAACCTGGCCAGGGAAGTCACGGGGTTCATCCAGGCCGATGCGGAACGGCGGAAGGTGGAGGTGCGCTGCTCGTCGAATCCGGACCACATTCCCGTGCGGGGAGACGCCGATCTGCTGCGGCAGGCGCTGATGAACCTGGCGGTGAATGCGATCGAAGCCATGCCGGAGGGCGGAATCCTCAGCTTGGCCCTGGATCAGGGGCCGCGCGACGTCCGCATCACGGTGTCGGATACGGGTCCCGGCATCCCGCGGGAACAACGGGAGAAGATCTTCCAGCTTTACTACACGACGAAGACGGGCGGTTCGGGCTATGGGTTGGCCATGGTCTACCGCGCTGTCCAGCTTCATGGCGGTAGGATTGAAGTGGACAGCGAACCCGGCCACGGTGCGCGCTTTACGATCATTTTGCCCGCATTCGCCAATTGATCCAAATGCACATGACGAAGCCAGTTACCGCACAATCCGCTCTCGCCCTGCTGCTGATGCTTTCCTCCGCCGGCTGCAGTTGGTTTGGGCGCAAACCGAAGGCGCCGGCCACCCCGCCGCAACCCCATCCGGTAGCGACTGCGCCGCCGGTGGTGACGCCGGAACCGGAGCCACCACCGCCCCAACCGCAAGTGCAACCCGAGCCGCCCCAACCAGTGGTGGCTCCGCCGCAGCCACAGCCGCAGCCGGCACCCGTCCAGCCAAAACCCAAACCAGTGGTGACGACGCCGAAACCGCCAACCCCGGCACCGGCACCGGCTCCGCCGGCGTTCGGACAGATCCTGACGCCCCAGCAGCAGACTGAGTTGCGGACGACCTATCAGCAGAGTGCGCAGTCGGCCCGCCAGGTACTGACGCAGCTGAAGGGCCGAGCCCTGTCGAGGGAGCAGGCGGAATCAGCGAACCGGATCCGCTCATTCCTGAGCCAGGCGGACGAAGCACAGGCGAAGGACCCGGCGACGGCCGCCCAACTGGCGCAGCGGGCGCAGATTCTGGCTCGCGATCTGATGTCATCGCTGCGGTAGGTGCGCCAATACGAGCCACGGATCTCCGGCCTGGCCAAATGGGTTCGTTCCCTCAAGTTGCGGGGTGGGCTCCGTCCAGGCATGCAGTGAATGCGATTTGAATGTCAAAGAGCATGCCCGGCTGTCCGGGGCTGATTTCCAAGCAAGTTCCTGAGGCCGGACCGACGGAGTGGGGCCGAGTGGGTTTGATTCGTCAGCCTGTGCGGCAGGGCGGGCCGTGGATTGGCGGTGAAGTGGAAGAAGAGGATGCGGCCGGGGCTCCGGACGGGGGTTCCGCATCAGATGTGGGGCGGACGGAGGGGGCCGCCGGTGGCGGCACTGGGGTGGATTGGCTTCGTTCTGCGACATTGCGATCAGGGGCGAGGGCCCCGGTTCGCGGGGTGGTTGTGATAGGTACGGCGGGCTGCGGAGCCGTGGCTTCGTTTTGCGGCTGCGGCGCGGCGGGGCAGCGGAGATAGAGGCGATAGCGGCCGCGGATGGGGTGGACGACGGGGGGTTTGGGGGGCTGCGGCGGTTTTGGGGGTTGAGGCGCTCCGACGCGGCCGCCGAGCAGGCCGGAGAGGCCAGCGTACCTCCAGCCGTCGTCGTTGAAGGAGATGGGGAGAGTGCTTTCGGGGCCGAGAGCGGCGGGTGTCATTTCGGAGAACACGGAGCCTCCGCCGGCGCCGGCGGCCATGGTCTTGGGGACTTCGGCTTCGATTCCCGCAGACTGCGCGGCGAGGGTGGCCAGGGAGCGTTCCACCAAATTGATGCGATGGGTGATCCAGCGCTGGTAGGTCTCGAGGCCTTTGGCGGCGGCGAGCTGCTGGGCGAGCCAGACGGAAGCCGCTTCGAGACTGCCATCGGTTTCGGCGCAGGCGACGTCGAAGAGGGTGCGTTCGAGGGCGGCCCAGCGGAGTTCGTGAGCCTGGAGCATGCAGCGGTTGATGAGCAGCAGGCGGGCGCGGGTGTCGCGGCAGGCTTCGGTGCGACGGAGAGCGTCGAGGAACCATGGGCCGGCGAAGTGGGCCGGCAGCTCGAAGGTGAACGGGCAAGGCGGGGTCTTGCGGGCGTTCTGGGAAGAGGCGCGTTTGCCGGCTTCGGTGCGGGGTCCGGTGGATTTGCGAGCATTGGCGCGGTTGGCGGCAAGGCGGTGGGGGGCGAGGGCGGCGCTGGCTGACATGGTTAGCGGTCCTTCCTTGGGGACGCAGTGGCGGTGACGAAGTGCTCGTGGAGAGAGCCGCGTTGAACGCCGTCAGAGATGGCATGGCATAGCTCCTGGAAGCGCACGGGGGCCTCGTAGGAGGCAACCCCCGCCGTTTCGGCAGGGTGCAGGTCCAAGTTGGCATCCGTTTGCCGGATGCGGCGAGCGAGGGCGGCAGCGGCCCTTGCATCGTTCGTCGTCACATCGATCCTCATCAATCACGCTCCGGGGACATCATAAGGGAGGGCTGCCAAATGCTGGCTTGGGGTGAGGCGGTTAACTCTTTGAAAGTAAATAGGGATAGATTATTTTCTCGAGATGTGACCGCTTTTTGTTCGCCTGGGTAGAGGGGCGAGCGCCTGAGGAGCGAGCGCAGGGCTTGGCCGTGGGGGTTCGGGTGCGTGCGCCCCGCTGGAGATTCGGCGTGAGGGAAGGTGAATGTCCGGGAAATAGATGGAGTATCTGCTCTTGGTGAGAGGTGGCCTCTCGTCTACCCGGCAGGCCGAGGATTGACTCCATCGCGGCGGAATTGAAGGGAGACACTGGGCCGTTGGCCTCGATTGGCGATCTGTCCCCATTCCCAGGCTTGGCCAGATCGGCTTGAGGGGCGTGCTCGCACGATTACACGGAGCGGCCGACTCTGGTCAACCATTGAGTGACAAGATATATTCCGAGAGACTCAATGCGCAACGATCCGCTGTCAGGGCGATGGTGGGGAGTGATCCGGCTCCGTCAAGGGGCGCGGAGGTGCTGAGAGCTAGAGGGTAAAGTACCGGAGCGCGTTGTCAGGGAAAGGATGGAAATAGAGCCAGAGGAACAAGCTGGTGGACCCTTTCCAAAATGACTTTGTTGTCATAGTATATGATGACACTGTAGACAATTTCATGCAGGACACCCGCAAGGTGGTTTTACGATGAACCAGGTTCAGCGTTTTCCGCCCGACAGGAATATGGCGGACTTTCACCAAAGGCTCAGGCAACTCCGCACGGCTCGCAAGATCACCCAGACGCGCGTGGCCGAACTGCTTGGCGTCAGCCCCCGCGTTTACACCCGCTGGGAAAACGGCGATGCCACGCCGCTGTTTGCCACTGTTGTCAGAATCGCTGACATCCTCGATGTCAGTCTCGACGAACTGGCCGGAAGGAAAGAGACCAACGGCGATGTTCACATCCACAACCCGGAGTTGCACCGCCTGTACAAAAAGGTCGATCAACTTTCGGATGAGGATCAGAAGGCGCTCTTGATCGTGCTCGACAGCCTGGTGAAGCGCTCCAAAGTCGGCCGCGTGTTGGCCGAACTTTAACGGCCAAGGAAGAAACCATGGAACCGAACCTCAATCAGGAACGCAGGCAGGCCCACGCCTTGCTGGACATGCTGCCGGCAGAGAAACTCAGCGCTGTGCGGAGTCTGCTGGAAGTGTTGGTGGAACCATTGGCGCGCTCGTTGGCCCTAGCCCCGGTTGAAGACGAAGATGTCACTCCGGAGACGGCCGCGGCGCTGGATCGTGCCCGTGCATCACTCGACCGCGGTGAGGGCATCCCGCACGAAGAGATCCTGCGCGAGTTCGGGTTGAATCAGTGAGCGAGGGCAAGGCCCCGGAGCGCATCTCAGTCATCTGGTCCCCGGAAGCTCGCGCCGGTCTGCGGACCGTCTACCGCGCAATCGCCCTGCAGATTCTCCACTGCATCGATCGCTACTTGGCAAGTCGCAATGGCGACGTGAAGAAGCTCAAGCCGCCGCTGGCTGGTTTCCGGCTTCGCTGTGGCGACTACCGGGGATTCTTCGAACTCAAGGATGAAACCGTCATCGAGATTACCGGCGTCCGCAACCGACGGGAAGCCTACCGTTGAACGAACTGGATTGTGCGAGCCCCGAGGCAGGGACAGACTGGCGGGCAGGAGCTACGCGCACGCGTCCGGTCACCCGGCTGCCTCGCAGACTGCAGCTCTCCGGGACGCTCCTCCCTCCTGATTGGTGGCTCGTCCCAGTGGCGATTTTCGTCGATTGAAGGCGTACTTCGGAGTAGTTCCCGGACAGGGGGTGGGGCCGTTGGAACCCAGTGAATCATGAGATTCCAGTGCGTTGCGGGTGGGGGAGAACACCCGTGGGGGCGCCGCGACGCCCCCACGCCGGCTGCTAGGGCACCTGGAAAGTCCCTACAAGCTGGAAGCCGGAATCCATCTTGAGCGCGTCCATCGAGCGCATATACAACTTCTTTGGACCCTGCATCGGAGGCCTCAGACCCAGCAAGAGCGAGAGCCCAAAACTCGATGTCGAATTCCCGGCCGGGCCGGATTGGCTCGTGTCCACGTTACAAGCCGAGCTTTGGAGGAGATTCGAGTTGTTCCCGGGTTTCACCGGACCGAGGAAGAAGCCAACATCGGAGGAGTACATCCAAAGTTCCTGGCCCGCCCGGTCGTAGTGGACGAAGCAGAAAGGCTGACCGCCGCCAGTCGGATCGGCCGCGATGAGAAACTGGGTCCAGCCTACCGGCGCGGTGCTGAGATAGGAATGCTGGCCGATCGAACTGCTCAGTTGAAAGTACTGATATGGTCCCAGGGCGCTGGTTCGCGTGGCGGACATGGACGGAGGTGGCGCTGGTTGCTGAGTCCAGGTCCCCTGCTGAACCCAGCCTGTGTCTACCCCCGCTTCGTCCATGGCACGCAGGTAGATGTTCCTGGCACCAGCGGTCTTGAAAAGCAGTTGTGCGGACACGGACAACCGCGGTCCATTCACGTTAGGCGAGTTTTGGTAGGAACTCGTATCCAAGAAGCAGGATGAGCCCTGCAGGTCGGCTGAGGGGGTGCCTGCCGTCACCGGGCCGTGGAAGAAGCCATCCACGTCGGAGTACAGCCAGTAAGACATTGCATGTGCGTCAAAGTGGACAAAGCAGAAGGGCTGCCCGCCGCCGTCCGGGGCGGTAGCCAGCAACAGTTCCACCCACTTGAGGCTCTGGAATCCCTGCGAACCTTCGTAAGTGGCCGTGAGAAGAGCTTCGCTTCCGCTGCCCGAGGCCGGCGAGACGCCCACCGTAGAAGAGACCGGCCCGGCCTTCAGGAAGGTCGCGGTGATACTCCGCGGCTTCGTCATCCTCAGGAGCTGGTAACCGTACGGGCCAATCAGGTCGCCAGAGAAGGCAGTGAAGCTGTAAAGCGGACCAGGAACGGCAGAGACCTTCAAATCCGTAAAGGGGGCGGGGTCGTAATAACCATCCGGCGAAGCGGGCTCCACGGACACCGTACCTCCACCAGCGGGGACTACTTTTATGTCCAGCAGGTACTGCAGCTTGTACGCCGCCACGTACGTGGTGGGCGACGGCGGCACAGTGATGGTGTGCGTCAGCGCACCGCCATCGCTCCAACCGGTGGCCGCGTACCGGACGCCGGCCTCTCGTGGAATCGCCGCGGCCACGCTGATCGTGTGGGTGCTGCCTGGTGTCCAGGGAAAGGACTTTGGGGAAGTAAAGGTCTGTCCGTCCACGGTAACCGGAAGAAACGCCGGGGATGTCGTGACCAGATACTGCGTGGCGGGACACATATTGAGGGTTGTCAGGAGTGGCAGCGTAGTTGGGATGTCGGCAAAGCGCGGAATCCAAGCCGTTTCACTGGCCGATGTTTCGCTGGAAACTGGAGCCAGACGAAGGCTGACGCTGGTTGTCCCCAAACCTACTGCATTGCCGGGGAAGGAGATCCAAACGGGAAAGTCGAAATCGTTCTGAATCCAGGCTGTGGCCTGCGTCACCTCCCACACCACTGAGGCCGTCCCCTTGTTGATGGCTACAGCGGCCACGGGAATTCCATCCAGCGTTTCGGTTGCGGGCACTGGAGCAAAAGCCCCCTCGGCGGCCATTGTCAGCCGCGCCTGCAGCGCGGGATTCGAACTTGGTGACGGCACACCATTGGCGTATGTCACGCCCACAGTGGAGACATAGATTGCCGCGCCGGCAGGAAGTCCTGTGAACGTCGCCTGCAGGCGGGTGCCGGAATCGGCCAGTCCGGCTTTATTGAGGTGGTTGGCCTGCGGAAAAAGGGGATTGTAGAACCCGGATTCCGTGTAGTAGAGCGTGCCGGGCACCGCCTGCGAGCTCGGCGCGCCGGGCGCCGCGGTCAACGGGTCGTAGGTCCAGTTCGGCGGCAGCAGCGAAAGCCCCAGAAAGTCGGAAAACCGCAGGGTGGCAAAGCGTTTTTTGGTCACGGTGGTGCAATTGGGCACCTCAATGCCGTTGTTGGCGGTGGACAGGGCATTGCCCGCGGCGTCGCGCACCTGCATCTGATGTAGTGAATAAGAATAACCAACGACCAGTCCGTTTGCGTTCTGCAGTGCGAGGCCGGACGCCGTGACATTGGCCATCACGGGATTTGGTCGCTCCGAGCCGGAGGGCCACTGCGAGGAGACATTCAGCCGCGGATTCACAATCCGGAACGTTCGCTGTGTGAAATCTCCGGGAGGATCCACAGGAATCCCGTAGAATGCAATCGCATTAGGCGCCAGAACCTTCCCCTGGAAGACATTCGGGCCCTTCCCGCCGCCGGTCCATCCGCACAGGCTGACATCGGTCGCACAGGGCGACTGCGCTTGGGGAGGGGGATCGTCGACCAGGAGCAGGGAGTCCAGCAGATCGCCCGTTTTGCGGCCGGTATGATTCAGCTCGAAGTAGACCAGGAAATCCCTGGTGGGCACCGCTTGTCCGGCCGGCGTGGGTGTGCCGCCGGAGCAACTGATCACGATATCGCTCACCCGGGCGGTGATCTCGGTGTCGCGCAAGTTACGGTTTGCGTCCGAGCTTGCAACGCAGACCAGGGGCGTGAACTGTCCGTATGCGGGCGCTGCTGCCATAAACAACAGGCAGGCGAGCACGGTCCTTGAGTTAATCCATGAATCCATATTTAGTTTTGAATTGGTCATCATGTTCTCGTAAAGCCGGATCGGAATTGAGCAGGGGTGTCCTTCGACAGGATAGCCCCGGCCGCACTACTAGGGAACCTGGTAGGTCCCCACCTGCTGCCAGCCGGAGTCGCGCATCAGCTCGTCCATCGTGCGCATGTAGAGCTTCTTCGCGCCGGACATGGGCGCCTTCAGCGTCAGCGGCAGTTTCAGATCGGAACTGAAATTAAACCCAGTTCCGGTGGAAGCCGCCGCCGTGTTTACGGAACAGGCAGAACTATCCAACTTGGTTGATGCGGCGCCTGGCGCGACCGGGCCCAGGAAGAAGCCGATGTCTGAGGAGTACATCCAGAGCATGTTCGCGGCGCGATCCAGGTGTACGTAACAGAAAGGCTGACCGCCACCTGTCGGATCCGCCGCGACCAGGAACTGCTGCCATCCGCGTGACGGTCCGCCCTGTTGGCCGTACTCATCCAGGGCGTAATTCGCCTGGAAGTAAGGGGAGGCAGAGCCGCCGCTGGAGGGTGAAACTGACATTGCCGGCGGCGGCATCGCGGCCATGGTCCAGGTACCGTTCTTCACCCAACCGGAGTCCGCGCCGAAGAAGTCCATCGTGCGCAGGTAGATATTGTCCGCGGCCGCGGACTTGAACAGCACCATGAGCCGCAGAGTCAACTGCGCCCCGTTATAGAACGCGGAGGTATTGTAGGTGTCCAAGGCACAGGCAGAGCTCTGCAGGGTATCTGTGGGATCTCGCGGGTAGGCCGGCCCCTGGAAGAAACCGTAGATGTCGGAATAGACCCAGTACGAATTGCCGGGGGCGTCGTAGTGGATCAGGCAGAACGGCTGCCCGCCACCATCGGGCGACTTAGCGACCAGCATCTGGACCCAGCGGAGAGTGCTTGCTCCTTGCGCCGCCTGGAAGAGGGAGATGAAGTACTGCTTTGAGCCCGACCCGGAAGCGGGGCTGACGCTCACCGGCTTTGTGCCGCCGGTAGTGGCTACGAACGAAGCCGTAAAATTCATGGGCTTTGTCACGAACACCCTGAGGAGGGGTGCGGTAGAGGTTCCGTCGCCACTGATATCGACGAAATAGCACGGCCCAACCGGAGTGGCCGTGATATCCAGTCCCTGGCCGGCGTCATAATAGGAATTCGATCCGGCCGGGTTCAGCTTTACGGTGCCGCAACCGGCGGGGGTCACCGTCGCATTCACCTGGTATTGAGTTTTGTAGTTCGCCGTGTAGGTGGCCGTGCCCGGCGGCGCGACGATGGTGCGCACGAACAGGTTGCTGTCGCTCCAGGCAGTGAAGACCTGGCGAGTTCCCGGCCCCGTAACATTCGCATAACTGGCGCTGAGGGTGTGCGTGCTGCCCGGCTGCCAGGAGAATGTCATTGGTGAGGTGTAGGTCTGCCCATCGACGACCACCGGCAAAAAGGGCGGCGAAGTCGTCACCAGATAGGGCGCGCTGGGGCACATCGCGGGAGCCGTCAACAATGGGAGGGTGATGGGTGAATCCGCGAAGCGGGGCAGGTGCGCGGTATCGCTGGCCCCTGTCTCGCTGGAGGTGGGCCCGAGTTGCATCGCGACAGTGGCTGTGGTCAATCCTGCGCCGCTGCCCGAGAATGAGATCCACACAGGGAAATCGAGACTGGCCGACTCGCCGGGGTGGCTCTTGAGGATCTCCCAGACCGCGGTGACGCTGGCTTTATCGACCGGCAGCACGGCGACAGGAATCCCGTCGAGTGTTTCCGTTGCCGCCACCGGCGCGAAAGCCCCTCCGGTGCTGGCCGTGAGGCGCGCTTCGTCCAGGCCGTTTGCATTCGGCGCCGGCACGCCATTTGTGTAGGTCACGGCAACCGTGGAGACATACAGCGTCGCTCCGGGTGGCAACCCGCTGAACGTCGCCTGCAGACGCGTGCCGGAATCGGCCAAACCGGCCTTATTCAGGTTGTTCGTGGCTGGGAAATTCGGGTTATAAAAGCCTGAGGTGGTATTGTAAACACCGCCCGGCACCGCCTGGACGGCAGGGGTGCCAGGCACTCCAGTGACCGGATCGTAGGTCCAATTGGGCTGGAGAAAGGCAGTGCCGAACTGTTCGCTAAACCGCAGGTTTGCCAGGCGCCGCTTGGTCACGGGTGCACAGTCAGTGAATTCGACACCTTTCGGGCTGGTTACCGCCGCGTCACCCGCGGCGTTCTGGAGTGTCGCGAGCATGGAGGACTGTACCGTGCCGAGGGAGACCTGCGTACCGTCGAGGAGCCCGCTCCCGGACATAGCGACCGACGCAACCGCGTACGGCAGATTCGGAGGCGAAGCCACCGGCAGCGTGGATACGTTCAGCCGCACGTTGAAGACGCGAAGCACCAGTAGCGCCCCGGAGTCCCCGGGCGGATTCACAGGAACCCCATAAAAGGCGATTGCATTCTTCGCCAGAAGCCTGCCCTGGAAGACATTGGGCCCTTTGCTCCCGCCGGTCCATCCGCAGAGGCTGGGATCTGTTGTGCAGGGGACCTGGATTTGGGGGGACGGCTCATCAACCGTTAGTAGCGATTCGGTCAACTGTCCGGTGGTTCGTCCCGAATAATCCGCATTGAAGTAAATCAGGATGTCGTTCGTGGGTACCGGTTGTCCGGCAGGGGTAGGAGTACCGCCCCAGCATACGATGATGATTCCCGCGGCGCGGGCGCTGATCTCAGTCTGCCCGAGAGTGCGCGCGAGGTCCGGGATCGCGTCGCACTGCAATGGGTTGCTCTGGCCCGCCGCCGTCGCGGAAAAGGCGAGCATGGCGAATGAGAGCAAGGCCAGCCACCTGGCGCTCGCATGCATTGTTCGGATTCTCGAGGTCTTCATTTGCGCTCCTACATCAGCGTTTCAAGCGAGTTCGATAGCACTGTTGGTTGAAATACCCGCATTCCCCTCGCCAGGAAGGAACATGGGAGAGCGAGCTCTGCGGGCCGCTCTCCCGGTTTCACCAGGTGACCTTGTGAGACCCTACCTGCGGCCAGCCGGAGTCGATGTTTAATGCAGGTAACGACGATGTCGCTGGCAGCGGCCGAGATTTCCGTCGGATGGATCGGGCGCCATTCCCCCGCTGAGGCGGTACACAGCAGTGCGGAAGTTTGAGCCCGGCAGGGCATCCAACTCAGCAGCAGTAGAAAGGAAATGGAGGCGGATCTGAGGGCGAGCGCGGTAAGCGCCGCTGGGTATCGCAATCGTTTAGGCACAATCCCCCCACAGGAATAAGCATGTCCCAGTCGTCCGAGAGAACGGGGATGACCGAAAAACTAATATACTCCCCCGGAGCTAATAAACGCTCGCAAGATCGTCTTACTTTCTGGTTATTAAGGAACTTTTTTGCAGGCGGCGGTGATTGCGATACTCAAGGCGCCGACGCGGGTCGTCAAGAGGGACCGTCGCAGCGTCCCCGCCTCGACGGAAAGCGTCACAGCTCAGTGCCTTAGGGGAGCCGCCTGGGAGACCACGAGGCATCGGAAACCGGGCAACACCGAGCATGGGCTATTGGGGTGTGCGCGGCACGCCTCGCATCGGTGGAGCCGTCCGGACTTACCGGAAAGGTACGTACTTGATCGTCTTGCAGAACTCAGTCCAAATTGACTTGATTGTTACTGGCGGATTCTATGAGGCATCGATTTCCACCTCGCCGCCGAGGTTTTCCTTCAATTAGCTCCTGCTGGGAGTCACTTTCATCCCTTGCTGCCCCGTCTTAGGCCATGCCTGCGGCTGGCCGCCAACACCGTTGGAAGTCAGGCGGGTGGGTGGCGATGAGCCTCCACGGGGCCGACCAGGGGGGCGCCCGCGGACCAGGGGTGCCGCCGTCCCACGTGTTCGGTCCAGCGGAGCTTTCCACCTGTCTGGCGGCCCGCAGGGCCATGGGGGACTCCGTTGAGGACGCACGGGCAATGGGTCGAGATACTGGCTGAGCGGAGCCTTTCGGTGGCTATCCGCTCACCCACGTTCGCGGCTCAATGCGGCTTCCTCTGTTTTGGCGGCCCGTGGGGGCACGCGGGACTCCGTTATGGAATCCGGTACCAACCCATTTCGACAAAGCCCGAGTCGGTCATGAGAGGATCCAAATACCGCGTGTACAGCTTCTTGACCCCCTTCATCGGGGCCTTGAGTTCAATGGGAAGCGACAGGATCTGAGTGTAGAGTGAGTTCGTGTACGTCGCACCCGCGGTGTACAGAGTGCATGCGGAGGTATCCAGCGCAGTGGAGGCCGAGCCCGGCGCAACGGGCCCGATGAAGAACCCAACATCCGAGGAGTACATCCAGAACTGCCCGGCGGCGGTGTCGTAGTGCACGAAACAAAACGGCTGACCGCCCCCGTCGGAATCGGCGGCGATCAGGAACTGCTTCCAGCCAAGCGGCGCGGAATACAATGCGGGCGCCGGCATTGTGGTGAAATTGAGCTCGAAATAGGTGCCGGTTCCCTCGCTGGTAGCAGGGTTGATAAACGTGACAGGCGAGCCCACGGCCTGCTGATCCCAAGTCCCGCGCTGCACCCATCCACTATCCACCCCGGCGTCATCCCTCTCCCGCAGATACACCCGCTTTGCTCCCGGGACCTTGAACAGCAGAAAGGGCTCAAAGGTCAACCAGGCGCCGTCCAGGCTCACGCGCGAGTAGGTTGGCTCCACGGCGCAGGAGGATCCCTGCAGGGCGGCCGAGTTCTGTCCGGGCGCCACCGGACCGGCGAAGAAACCGTAGACGTCGGAGTACAGCCACATCTGCCCGGCTTTCACGTCGTAGTGAACGAAGCAGAAGGGCTGCCCTCCGCCATCCGGCGCAGCCGCGAAGAGAAGCTGGACCCAGGTGAGGCTGCCGGCGCCCTGCGAACCTTCATAAACGGCCTGAAAGCTACGGTACGAGCCCGCCCCGGAAGCAGGGGTGACGCCCACAGTCGAAGAGACGGGACCCGCGCGCACAAATGTCACTGTCACGCTCCGCGGGGTGGAAAGCTTCAGACTGGTTGAATTGAGCGTCTCCGAGATGTCGCCGGAATACCCGGCAAAGCCATATAAGGGATTGGGCGAGGCTGAAATCTCAACTTTGGTTTGCGGGTCGTAGTAGCCGTCGGACGTTGGCGGAGTCAAGGTTACCGTACCGCCCGCGGTGGGCAGTATCTTGAGATCCAAGAGAAACTGCGTCTTGAAACTGGCGACATAGGCCGTCGGCGACGGCGGAACGGCAATGGTGTGTGAGAGAGCGCCGGCATCGTTCCAGCCCAGGAACAATTGGCGTGTCCCATTGCCGGCGGCCACGGCGTTCGCCACGGAAACGGTATGTGTCGTACCGGGCTGCCAGGGGAAGGACTTCGGCGATGTATAGGGCTGGCCATCCACCACGATCGGCAGGAATGCGGGCGAAGTCGTCACCAGGTACTGAGAGGCCGGGCAGGAGTCCAGGATGGTCAACAGCGGCAAAGTCTGGGATTGCGCGGTAAACCGGGGAATCGGCGCCGTTTCACTGTTCGTGGTGATCGTCGACACGGGCGCGAAGCCCATCGTCACATGAGCCGTGCCCACGCCCACGCCATTCCCCGGGAACGAAATCCAAACTGGAATATCGATATTGCCCGGGACTGAACTCCCGTTGCCGCTCAGGATTTCCCAAACCGCCGAGGCGTTCCCCTGCGTGATGGCGAGGGCCGCGACTGGAATGCCATCCAAGGTATCGGTAGCCGCCACAGGGGCGAATGCACCCGCCGCGGACCCAGTCAGGCGTGCCTGCTCCACGCCGTCCGGGTTGGGAACCGGCACACCATTGGTGTACGTCATCGCCACAGTGGAAACGTAGATCGTCGCCCCAGAGGGCAGCCCGGAGAATGTGGCTTGTAACCTGGTTCCTGAATCAGCGAGCCCGGCCTTGTTCAGATTGTTGACCGACGGGAAGTCCGCATTGTAAAACCCCGATTCGGATTGGTAGATCCAGCCGAGCGTCGCCTGGCTCTGCGGTGTGCCTTTCGCGCCGGTCGTGAGGTCGTACTTCCAGTTCGGTGGTTGGAACTCGAAGCCCATCTGTTCAGAGAAACGCAGGTTGGCGAAGCGCTGTTTGGTCACCGTGGTGCAATTGGGGAATTCCGCCCCTGTCGGACTATTCACGTCCGCGTCACCAGCCGCATTCCGCAGCAACACGGAGAGCGGGGCCTCCATGACGTAGCCAGCGGTGGTGGGCTGCCCGTTCAGGATCGTCAGATTGGACGCGGAGATGGTGGCTGATAGTGTCGAGGGCACTTGGGATGTGGGCACCGGGAGTCGCGACGCATCCGCGCGAAGGTTGGTGAATCGAACTCTCCGGGTCTGCCCCGGCCCGGGGGGATCGATGGGTATGCCGTAGAATGCGATCGCGTTCGGGCCGAGGATTTTCGCCTGGAAAACATTGGGGCCCGGGCTGCCGCCCTTCCGGCCGCACAAACCGGGCTCAGTCAAGCAGGGCACCTGGGCCGACGGATCCGGTTCATCGATGAGCAGAAGTGATTCCGTCAGAACCCCGTAGGTTCGCCCTGTGTAGTTTGCAGAGAATGCGATGTGAATATCCGTTACTGGCACCTGCAGTCCCGCCGGCGTAGGAGTTCCCCCCGTACACCTGAGAACCAGGTCATCCACCTGCGCCGATATTTCTCCCGCCCGCAACATAAGATTGTCAGTTCTGGCAGAATCGGCCACACACTGCATTGGGACTTCCGCCAAAACAGGAGCCATTCCCGCAATGCCGAGGATGATCAGAGAGGACCCAAGGATCCGCGGCCAACGGAAGGCCCGATTGGCCCCTCGCTCTCCAGTCAAAGAGACGAGTCCGCCGCGGAGAGTATCCGGCCGCGCATTCAACCAACGCTCGAAGTTCATCCAATACCTCACAAGTCATTTTGCGGAGCGTGGGGGCGCCGCGACGCCCCCCGCCGGGCGCTACGGCACCTGGTAAGTCCCCACCTGCTGCCAGCCAGAGTCGCGCATCAGCTCGTCCATCATGCGCATGTAGAGTTTCTTCGCGCCGGACATGGGCGCCTTCAGCGTCAGCGGCAGCTTCAGATCGGAACTGAAATTGGATCCAGCTCCGGCGGAAGCCGCCGCCGTATTAATGGAACAGGCGGAACTATCCAACATGGTTGATGCGGCGCCTGGCGCGACCGGGCCCAGGAAGAAGCCGATGTCTGAAGAGTACATCCAGAGCATGTTCGCGGCACGATCCAGGTGGACGTAACAGAAAGGCTGACCGCCACCTGTCGGATCCGCCGCAACCAGGAGCTGCTGCCATCCGCGTGGTAGCGACCCCTGTTGACCATATTCGTCCAGGTAGTAGTTCGCCTGGAAATATGGGAAGGCAGAGACTCCATTCGACGGGACGACTGCCATCGTGGGCACAGGCATGGCGGCCATGGTCCAAGTACCGCTCTTCACCCAACCGGAGTCCGTGCCGAAGTAGTCTAACGTCCGCAGGTAGACATTGTCCGCGGCCGCCGTTTTGAACAGCAACCGGAGGCGCAGCGTGAGTTGCGACCCGTTCACAGCAGGAGAGGAGTTAAAGGTGTCCAAGGCACAGGCGGAGCTTTGGAGGGTGTCCGAAGGAGCTTGTGGATTTACCGGTCCCTGGAAGAACCCGTAGATGTCGGAATAGACCCAGAACGAGTTGCCGGGCACATCGTAGTGGACGAGGCAGAAGGGCTGACCGCCGCCATCGGGGGACGCCGCGACCAGCATCTGGGCCCAGCGGAGAGTGTTCGCGCCCTGAGCACCCTGAAAGACAGCGGTGAAGTTCTGCTTTGAGCCGGACCCGGAGGCGGGCGTGACACTGACCGGTTTCGTGCCACCGGTGGCCGCCACGAAGGAAGCGGTGATATTCAGAGGCTTAGTCATGACCAGATTGGTCGTGGGCTGGGCGGTGATGGTTGCGCCGCTGAATCCGGTGAAGTAGCAGGGCCCGCTCGGAGTGGCGGTGACGGCAACCGTCTGGCCCACGTCGAAGAAGGAGGCCGATCCGGCCGGGTTCAACGTCACGCTGCCGCAGCCGGGAGGTATCACGGTGGTATTCAGCAGGTACTGCGTTTTGTAGTTGGCCGTGTAGGTGGCTGAGCCTTGCGGCGCGACGATGGTGCGTACGGACAGATTGCTGTCGCTCCAGGCAGTGAAGACCTCGCGGGTCCCCGTGCCTGTCACATTCGCGGAGGTGGCGCTGAGGGTGTGCGTGCTGCCGGGCTGCCAGGAGAAGGATTTCGGAGAAGTATAGGTCTGCCCGTCGACGATCACGGGCAGGTATGGCGGCGAGGTCGTCACCAGGTACGGCGCGCTGGAGCAGGTGGAGGGCGCCGTCAGCAAGGGGAGAGTGATTGGTGAGTCAGCGAAGCGAGCCACGTGTGCGGTATCGCTTGCCCCTGTCTCGCTGGAGACGGGCCCGAGCTGCATCGCGACGGTAGCCGTACCCAGACCTTCAGAGGAACCCGGGAAAGAGATCCAAACCGGGAAATCGAGGTTGCCCTGATTGCCCGGGTCACTCTTGAGTACTTCCCAGACCGCGGTAGCGCTGCCTTTGTCGATGGGTAGCACGGCAACGGGAATTCCGTCGAGTGTTTCCGTTGCCGCCACGGGAGCAAATGCCCCGCTGGCGTTGGCCGTGAGGCGCGCTTCGTCCAGGCCATTTGCGTTGGGCGCCGGAACGCCATCCGTGTACGTCACCGCGATTGTGGAGATGTAGAGCGTCGCTCCGGGCGGGAGCCGGCTGAACGTCGCCTGCAGGCGTGTGCCGGAATCGGCCAGACCGGCTTTATTCAGGTTATTCGTAGCAGGAAAGTTCGGGTTGTAGAAGGCCGAGGCGGTGTTGTAGATGGTGCCCGTCACCGCCTGGAAGTTCGGGGTGCCAGGCACGCCGGTTACCGGATCGTAGGTCCAATTGGGCTTGAGAAACACAGTACCGAACCGTTCGCTGAATCGCAGGTTTGCGACGCGCTGTTTCGTGACAGGCGTGCAGCTTGTGAACTCGACGCCGTTCGGGCTGGCCACCGTTGCATCACCAGCCGCGTTCCGTAGTTTCACAAGCATGGCATCCTGCACATAGCCGACTACCATTTCGGTCCCGTTGATCAGGGCGATGCCGGTGACGGAGACATTCGCCAGCACCTGTGTCGGAATCATATTGGGAGACACCGGCAACATGGACGCATTTATGCGCAGGTTGACGAGGCGGAGGACCCTCTGCCCGGAGTCCCCGGGCGGATCCAGCGGCACGCCGTAAAAGGCGACGGCATTCGAGGCCAGAACTTTGCCCTGAAAGACATTGGGCCCCTTGCTCCCGCCGGTCCATCCGCAAAGGCTGGGGTCCGTTGTACACGGCACCTGCTGCGGCCAGGAAGGATCGTCGATGAGGAGAAGCGATTCTGTGAACAGCCCTGTCGTCCGACCCGTATAGTCGGCATTGAAATAGACCTGGATGTCGTGGGTGGGCACAGGCTGACCAGCAGGGGTCGGGATTCCGCCCGAGCAACTGATTAGGATCTCTCCGGCAGTGGCGGTGATCTCCGCCTGCCGAATCGGGGGCGTGGTGCCCGAATTCACCACGCATTGCAGCGGCATGTTCTGCCCCACCGCGGTCAAAGCGAGGGCAACCAGAGCGAGCAGGTTCCAGGCGAGCCGCCTGGAGATCGGTATAGGTAGGAAGGGGTTCATTGTCTTTGTTTGTTCATGATTCGGATTCGCCAGGAGACCGGAGAGGGAGAGCGGGCTTGGCGCGTCCGCTCTCCCGGCTTCCTCAGGGAACCTGGTAAGTCCCCACCTGCTGCCATCCCGAATCCCGCAGGAGGGGATCCATGGTGCGCATGTACAGCTGTTTGGCACCCGACATGGGCGCCTTCAGCGTCAGCGGCAGAGTGAGGCTGGAGCTGAAGTCTCCGGCGATGCCTGCCGCGGCGGCCGCGGTGTTTACCGTACACGCGCTGCTGTCCAGTGTGTTGGAGGCCGCGCCGGGTGCGACCGGCCCCAGGAAGAACCCGACGTCAGATGAGTACATCCAGAAGGCGCCTCCGGCCCGGTCGTAGTGTACGAAGCAGAACGGCTGCCCGCCTCCGGTGGAGTCCGCGGCAACGAGAAACTGCTGCCACCCGAGCGGCAGGGAGCCCTGATTGCCGTAGGCATCGGAAGCGAACTTCGCCTGGAAGAGAGGGGAGGCCGAGTTGCCGGATGCCGGAGTTACGGTCATGGTGGGTGCATCCAGGGGCACCTGTGTCCAGACTCCACGTTGGACCGATCCAGTGTCCGCACCGCTGTCATCGTAGGCGCGCAGGTAGACCTTCCTGGCGGCCGACGACTTGAAGACGAGCCGGAAATCGACACTCAACTGGTTGCCCACTCTAGTGGCTGAAGAGTTGGCGGTATCCAGAGCGCAGCTGGAGCCTTGCAGCGTGCCCGAAGGGGCATGGGCAGCTACGGGTCCGTGGAAGAAGCCGTCCACATCCGAATAGACCCAGAAGGCACTCGCGTGCGCGTCGTAGTGGACGAGGCAGAACGGCTGGCCGCCGCCGTTCTCGGCTGCCGCGATGAGCATCTGGACCCATGTCAGTGAGCTCGGGCCCTGAGTACCGGTAAAGGATGCCGTGAAGGTCTGCGTGCTTCCGGTGCCTGCATCCGGGGTTACGGTACCGACGCCGACACCCCCACTCGCACTGACGAAATTGGCCTGGAGATTCATCGGGCTTGTCATGGGCAACGCAAATGAGTTGGAGGTTGTCGTGTAGCTACCCGTGAAGCCGGCGAAGCTATAGCCGGCAGCGGGTGTTGCTGTCACCGTGACGCCTGTGTCCGGAGCGTAAAAACCATCCGCCGAGGCCGGCGAGGCCGCGATGGTGCCGCCTCCCGGCGGGGAGACGCTCAATGTTAGCTGGTATTCCGAATTGAATCCCGCAGTGTAAACCGTGGGGAAATCGGGCGCGGTGATGGTGTGTGTAGCAGTACCGGAATCGCTCCACCAAAGAAACTTGTGACGGACCGTGGAACTGGAGAATTGCGGCGTGGTCACGCTGAGGGTGTGAGTGGACTTGGGCTGCCAGTTGAACGAATGTGGCGCGGTGTAGGGCTGTCCGTCGACGGTAATCGTAAGTCCGGCAGGATTGCTGGTCACTACGTAGCTGTCTCCGGGACACATGTTGCGGATTGTCACCAATTGCATGCCGTTGAAAGCATCCACGAACTGGGGCACCGGAGCCGTTTCGTCCGAGGCCTTCACGGTAGAGACGGGCCCTTGCCGCAGGTTCACAGAGGCCGTCCCGAGCCCAACGGTGTTGGCCGGGTAGGAGATCCACAACGGGAAATCCACATTGTCCAAAGCACCTGGATTGTTCTGGAGGACCTCCCAGACAGCCTGGGCGCTGCCCTGGGTAATCGGGATGGCGGCCGCGGGTATTCCATCCAGAATTTCCGTGGCGGTGACGGGTGCAAAGGCACCGGTGGCAGAACTGATGAGGCGCGCGCGCAATTGGGCCCCGCCGTTGGGCGCAGGCACACCGTTGGTGAAGGTCACCGGGACCGCGGCAACGTAGAGAGTCGCACCCGCCGGCAGGTTGGTGAAGTCGGCCTGGATCCGGCTGCCGAAGTCGGCCAGACCAGCCGTGTTCAGTTTGTTCGTTGCGGGAAAAGCCGGCGAGTAGAATCCGGTTTCGGAATTATAGATGGTGCCGATTGCGTTCTGGGCCTTGGGGGTGGGTGAGGTTTCTGTATCGATGAACGCCGCAGCCGATCGCGGGAGCAGTGCGGTTCCAAAGCTCTTGCTGAACCGCAGCGTCGCAAATCGCTGTTTGGTGGTGGAGACGCAATTGGGCAACTCGACGCCCATCAAGGCGGGCAAAACGGTATCCGCCCTCGAGTTCATGACGGCGCTGTTCAAGGCTTTCTGGACAAAGCCTATCGCCACCTGGGAATTCGCCAGCGGCAGAGAAGCTGCCCCTGCTACCGAGATGAAAGCATAGACCGAGATGGGGATCATCGTGCTGGATATGCCTAGAGAGGAAGCATCGACGCGAATGTTTGTGAACCGGAGAACACGGTTCTGCCCGGAACCGGGCGGATCGAAGGGGATGCCCTGGAACGTGATTGCATTCGATCCCAGCACTTTCGCCTGATAGACGTTCGGGCCGCTGGCCCCGCCAGTCCAACCGCACAGACTGACATCGGTCGTGCAGGGAACGCGGTTTGCCGGCAGGGGTTCGTCAATCAGCAACAGTGATTCGGTCAGAACGCCAGTGGTGCGGCCCGTATAGCTGGTGTTGAAGTAAATCTGGATATCCGCGGTCGGGACAGGGGCGCCGACCGAGGTCGGGAAACCACCGGAACACGTGACCACGATCTCGCCCGCAAGGGCCGTGATCTCCATCGCTCGCATCACAGGCGTAGTCGCTGTCGACCCGAAGCACTGGAGTGGAGATGACTGCGCAAATGCGGTTATCCCCAGGAGGAACAGCAGGCAGACCAGCCCGCGACTCCCCGCGCTGACTAACTTGAAAGATCTTATATTCATGAATTGCCTTTGCTGGGACTGAAAGAACTCCGCACGTTACGGAACCTGATAAGTGGCCACCTGATTCCGGCCGGAGTCGATGTCGAATGGGTCCAAAGCTAACAATGGTCCCCCTGCCGGCTCCGCGGTGCGCTGCGTAGGGTCAGCATTAGAATCTAGCTGGAGTTCCGCTGTGGGGATGGGTGCGACCACGGAGACCGGAGTTCCTCCCGAGCAAGAAATGAAGATGCAGCTGGCAGCGGACGACATTGCCGTCGCATGCATCGGGTGCGATTCCGGCGCTAAGCCGGTGCGGAGCGATGAGGCAGTGTGAGCCCGGCAGGGAATCCCACTCCAGAGCAATTGAGACAGAATCAAAACGGATCTGAGGGCGAGCGCGGATAGCGCCGCTGGGTATCGAAACCGTTTAGACACAATCCCCCACAGGAAAAAGCATGTCCCCCTCGCCGGAGAGACCAGGGATGTCCGAAGAACTAATATACTCCCATAGGATGAATGCCTGCTCGTTCGATGGGCCTATTTTCGGAATATTAATGAATTTTACTGCATATGGCGGGGCTGCACTTCCCGCATACGCCTTAGGCAGGCTGAGCCCAAGAGAGGCTCGCCACCGCCTGCGCATCGGTGGAACATGCTGCGGATCAGTGGCTTAGGCAGAATGACCTGGAGTACCGGCAGGCTTCGGAAAGCGGGCCTTGGCGGGCGTGACAATTGGGCGGAGTGGGGGCATGTCTGGCAGTGGTGAAACGGCCGGGACTTCATGGATAGTTTCGTACATATTTAAATTCGGTAATCGGTAATGAGTGGAGGGGCATTTCAGAAGGAGAGACCTACGGTGAGATTCAGGGATGGCCCGCCACCCTGCACGCTGGACTTAGCGCGTATCGAAGCGATTCAGACACTCTCCCCACATATCAATGCGCTTTATTGCATGCGGCGGTGATTGTCGCCGCGGTTCGTCCTTTCTGGTCGTTGGGAAGGTCTTTCCATCGACGCGGCGTCGTTTCAAACCACGACAAGGGAGCAATTTGGAACGCGTCGTGGACCAAGATTATGGGGGTGGTGAAGCAAATTCGAACAGGCCGTCATCCAGTCAATCCTCCCACCGGGAGTGCGAGGCTGCGGCGCGGATGATCTGCGTCCTATCGGGGGACGAGCCAAGCCGCAGCCCAAGACCGTACGGGGACTTCAGCGGGCGACGGAGTGGGCCGGCTCCCACTGAAGTTTGGCCTGTTCCGGGTAGATTGGTTCGTACTCCAGCGAGGTGATGAGTTCTTCCACCGATTGCGGCCGCTACAACGATTGGTGTTTCGCTTGTGTTTGAGCCCACGTCCGACAATAGTCGATAATCCAATCCAGTTTGAATGAATCTCCGTGCGTCGTGAATTTACCAGCCCCAATCTTACAGAAAACCCAGTCTGTCTCGCTTGGATCACTCATGTAGGATTCATCTCCAGACCTGCAAGATTAGTGACAATCAGATCAATAACGACAGACCAGCCTGAGTTATCCAGTGTGCTGATACGGATGGCCGGTTGATGGCCGGCGACGGGGGTTTGCGCCGTCCCATGTTGAGCTTGGAATCATCAGGCAACGTTATGAGTCCCTGAGGCGGGCGTGGCGGTGGTCAGCGTCAGTCGGCCCCACTCCAGGAATCTGCCCTCCGCGGTTGCCGGCTGCCGGCTTTGCCAGGCGGCGTAGTCCGTGGTTTCGTGCCTCTAAATCTAGTTCACTAATTTGAGGTCTGTATATCTTTATACTATGCCAACGACGCTCGATCGTTTGTTATGATGGCGCACTGGTCGCCACTATGTCTAATATAATCCGGCCTTTCCTTATCTTCACTTTCGCGTTAATTTTTCCTGCCAGTGCGCAGATGGACATTCCCGAGGGTACAAGAGTACAAGTGAGACTGGAGGAACGCCTGTCCTCGGAAACTGCCAATCAAGGGCAGAAGATTCGATTCACCGTGACGGAAAAAGTCGAGGTGAATGGCAAGACCGTGATTGATCAAGGCGCTCCCGTGACCGGCACCATTACGGTCGTGGAACCGCGGCATCGGATGGGCAAGGACGGCAAACTCGAGTTTTCAGTAGATCGCGTGGCTAGCGTGGACGGACAGCCCGTCGAGCTGCGTTCCGAGAAGCAGGGAAAGAAGAATGAAAAGGGCATAACGGGCAAAACAGTTTCCGCTATTACCTCCGCACCGCTGATGTCAAGAAAGGGGAAGGAGCGCGCGTTCGAAAAGGGATTGATCCTGGAGGTCTATACGAACTCCGCGACCGTCGCGAAGAGCCAAGGCGCCGCTCCGATGGTGGCGAATGGCGCAGCCAGACCGGGCACCATCGCGGTACCGATCACCTCAGAACCTCCTGGCGCGGAGATCGAGGTGGACGGGATGTTTGTGGGCAGCACACCGTCGACCGTCAAGATGGCTCCAGGTGAACGCGTGGTGACCGTGAAGAAGGGCGGGCTCGTCTGGTCGCGAAAGCTCAGTCTGCAGGACGGCGTAAACATCACCCTCCACGCGCTCCTGGAGGAACCTCGCGCTGGCGCGGAACCGAAGGCCACGCCGGTGTCCGATGCAACTGCCGTTCGCCGCGAAGCGGCACCGGAGCCCGCCCCGACGACGCCGGTTGTGTCCAAAGAACTGCCATCTGACCGCGCATCGCAGCATTCGGTGTTCGTGCAGTCCAAGCCTTGGCGTATCACCACACTGGACCGTGAGCGCAATTCGATTAGCGGAGCGGTGGAACTGGATGACAAACCGGAGCGCATCCTGACGGATGGACATTATGTGTACCTCACCCACCTCAAGGGAAAGAACACTTTCAGGCTCCTCATTATCGATGCCCGGCGCAGCGTCAAGGTGAAGGAAATCCTCCTGGGGTCCATCAGTTGGGGCATCTACTCGATGGCGCTTGAACCCAAACGCCTGGTTGTTTGGACGGAAAAGCGCGAGTGGAAGATCGACAGGACGACGCACGAATTCACAACAGGCGATCCCACGCGCAACAGGGTGGAAAAGATCCTGAAGGGCGACCGGGCGCTGAGCTTCTCGAAGGAGACGGAATCGAAGGGAATGCTCGGACTCGGCACGGCTATCCTGCCGCAGAGCATGTGGATCGAGGATCTGAACAGCGCCGAGACGGCCAAAACTATCGACGTGGGCGGCCACGTGATGGCCTGGAAGACATCGCAGGACGAAAAGCTGCTCTACCTTTTGGTGCGTTCCGTGAAGCCGAAGGCGAAGGAGTTGCTGCCCAAGGGAGATCTCAAAGTATTCGATGTGGCCTCGGCGCAATTACTGCGCACAACTCCGGTTCCCGACAACGCCGAGGATCTCTTCCGGTTTGCGGAGGATGGCCCGCTGTGGCTGCAAACGTCGGGCCTCATCCAGAAGATTGGAGACGAGGGCACGCTGGCCAGTGTCAGGATTCCCTTCCCGGCTGGCACCAGATTAAACATGGTCGCTCCAGTGAAGATCGATGAACGGCGGTACGCAGTGACGGTGGGAGGGCAGCACAAACTCGCCGTTCTGCAGATAGAGGGAGGACAGATCGAGAAGACCATTCCTGTCGGAAGAGAATCGGTGCGCCGGTCCAAGGCGACCAAGAGAACCCTGGCAGCCATCGCGATCACGGTGGGCACAGCCGCGGCCGCTGGTGGAGCGGCTGCGGGGGGCGTGCCGTCGGCACCGTATCTCATCATGTTTCCCGGAGGCGGCTCCGGCTACATTGACGCTGTGCTGGGGCCGGACAAGGAGAAGCTCTATGTGCTGGATGCGGAGAGCGAAGACGTGACGGTTCTGTCGGTGCGCGACTGGTCTGTCTCCGCCACAGTCCCGGTGGGGAAGGATCCCCAAGGACTCTGGGCGCCGGAAGGCGGGCACTTCATCTATTGCTTCAACATGAAGAACCTCTTCGTGGTCAACATGGACTCCAATGAGGCAGCTGAGAAGATGGCGCTCGACAAGGACGAGCGCGTTTCGGTCGATGAGAAGCGGAAGGAACTGCTGATCATGAAGCAGGACGGGCTGGATGTTCTGGACGCCCTAACCTCCCAGCGAAAGCTCATGGTGGCGGATCTCGCCAACGCCCGCATGCGCCTGACGCCGAGCGACTCGGCATGGTCCGCCTACGGGTTCGGGTCGCAGTTCTAAACGAATCGCGAAGGCGCTATTCGTTGTGCGCGCGCCAAGCGGGCAGATTGGTTACGTCAACTCGTGGGGCGGGCCGAGGTAAGGGAAATCGGGGAGAAGATCGCGATGCGGCTCGACGCCGTCGCGGGTCAACCTTCCGTTGGTGAGCAGGGCGATGAAGCCGTCCATTACGTCATCCGTGAGGGTGCGGCCATTGAGGGGGTAAGACGCCGGCCGGCTGGGATCATAGAAGAGGATATCCGGGAGCAAAGACTCGGCCACTCGTTTGGCTTCCTGGGGTGAATAGCCGCCCGTATGCTCCAGCGAATGCGCGAAGGTGGCGACAAAGCGGGCGTCCCCGGCCGGTTGTGCGGCGAGGTAGGCGGCCTTTTGCTCGCCGGTCAGGAATACAGATTGAGAAGGCCGTGCGCCGCGGTCCGCCTGAATCCACGTCCCGCTTCGGCCATCGAGGGTGCGCTGCCATAGACCAACAGGTGTGGCACCGAGGGCGTCGGCGGGCAATTCCAGCACGATGCTGCACACGTCTTTTCCGGCAAAGAAGTCGCGGCCGGTGAACTGGAAATTGTTTAGGGCGCCTTCGGTGTCGAAGAAGAAGGGATCGCTTCGCCACCCCGCGAAGAAGCGATAGCCGGCGGCTTCGGACACGAGCGCTTCCCGGCCGGTGGAGACCCGCGCCGAAGCGAAGATCGTTTGCCCGCCGGGGCCATCGCCGGCCGCGGCTTCGCCTTGGGCACGGCGCACTGTGGCGACCTGGCTGCCGCCGTCAGTGGACGAGAAGCAGATGCGGTAGGCAATATCGGCGACTGCATCGCCGTTTGTATCCACTTTCAGTTCATACACGGCCTGTGTCGAGAAAGGCTCGCGGGTGGTGGGGCCGGGCGGGTGGACGCTGGCTGAGGGATGGACGTTCATGATGACAATCGAATTGCCGGCGCCGCCGGGTTTCGGGAAGGCGTACAGGTCGGTGAGATCGAGGCGCGCATCGCCGTGGGGAAAGCCGTAGTCAGGGCCAGAGTAATGGTGGGACACGGAGGATCCTCCTGCAGTGTTTGACAACCTAACTCAAGGCAAACGAGGGGCCGCCCTTCCAGTCCCCGCAACTGCCGTGTTTAGAAGCGGCCCTCGCTCAACGAGGGGCAAGCGGGCCGAGGCGTGTCGGCAACTGGTGGTGGCCGAGCGACAGGCGACAGCAAAGGATAGACGCGAGCGAGGGGCGCGGTCGTTGCCGGAGGCCCGATTTCCTACCAGGAGGAACGTGGGTTCTGTTGGGTGGGCTGACGAAGCCGGGCAGCCGTATCTTCGATGGGCAGGCGGGTGATGACGCCCAGGGCTGGATCCGTCTGCCCGTCTGTTGGCGCGTAGCGGCCGTCCGGCTCACGAACCAGAAACAGCAGGTAAGAGCCTGATCTCCTGGAGTCCTGTGGGTCGAAGAGGACCAGCAGGGGTCCTCTCGCGACAGGCTGAGCCTGCGGCCAGCGGGCGTGATGGAGGGTGAATTTCTGGATGCTCCGATCGCCTTTGAGAACCACGGAGACTACGAACTGCGTCTCGACTGCCCTGCATTTCACCTGGGTGACCTGCCCTTGCGCATCGATTGTGGAGAAACCGGGCAGATGGATTTCCTGCGCGGTATCGGTGGTCCGGCCTGAGGCGGTGGCGATGGCCACCAGGTCTGACTTGTCGAGCAGCTCCTGGTAGGAGACGATGCGAACGGCCCGGGCTTCCGCCGCGGGGACCGTGAACCAAACTGCTGCCGCGAGGATGACGGCAGCAGGCAGCGTGAGAATGGAATACCGGCGGCGCCGGCAGGAGGGTGGAATCGCGGGTCTGCTCATCCTAGTTACTCATCCTAGCTCCGCCAGCTCTCCTTGTTTCACTCCGCGCGTCGAGTTGTAGATCGCATTGTGAGGGCGGACTTCGAGGTTGTACAGAAGATTAGGGCGTGCCCGGGCGTTCCGGCCCAGGCTGGGGCGACTGGTTGGGCCAGGCACCGTCGCGGTTCAGGCCCAGAACCTGGACAGCCGGGGACGCCAGCTCTTCAAACCGGACCTCGGCGCCCTCCTCACCGGCGTGGGCGGCCGTGCGCCAGCGGAGAACGGCCCAGATGATGGCAAGCCCGAGGAGCGCCGGGACGAAGAGCTTCGGATCGGCGAGCGCCTGGCGCTCATACATCACGCTGAGCAGGATGGACCAGAGGAGAGCGATGCCGCCGAGGATTGCCAGATGGACTTGGGACTTGCCCGGCAGATAGGAGCAGGTGAACGGGATCTTGTGGAACCCGTGCAAGCAGAGCTCAGCCAGGATGAACGCCACGGCGGCGAGGATCGCCAGGTGACCGGCGGCGGCGCGCCACGGCCAGAGACAGAAGCAACACACGGCCGAGAGCAGCCATAGGGGAAACGCCGGGAACAGGAGGAGGGAGCGGCGGGCGGCGGACAGGCACTCCGGCACGCGCCGAGCGCCGGTGACCTGGAAGATCCAGTTTCCACGCAAGTCGAGGGGGATGGAGAAGGCGACGCGGGTGCCGAGCATGGCGAAGCCGAGCAGGGTGATGGTGGCGGCGAGCAACGGCTCGTTGACCTGGCTCCACGGGTCGGCGGCGGGTGCGTCAGCAAGTTGGTTCTGAGGTGCGCCGTTGTTGACCATGGCAATCACCAACGCGAAGCCGACTCCCAGGTAGAAGGCAAGGATGACGCGATGGAGCCGGCTGCGCTGCAGGGTCCTTGCACTAAATTGCACGAGGGCGGCCTTGACGGAGTTCCCGAAGCGCGGTACCCAGAGGCCGCCACGGCTGGCGCCCACAATGTCTGGCTCCTCGACGATTTGGCGGAGGGTGCGGAAGTAAGAGAGCGCATAGGCGAGGACGGTGGCGGAGACGCCGACGGCCAGGCCGAGCCAAGCGCGGTGCGCCAGGACAGCGAGCGCAGACGTTCCGTTCCACTGCTGAAACAGGCCCAAGAACCAATAGGACGGTGACCAGGCGAGGAGTCCGCGGCCGGTGGCGTGGAGAGGGTCGGGCGGAACCATGGGCTGCAGACAGTAGACGCAGACGATGACGCAGAAGGCCGCCATCTGGAGCCAGGAGGAGGCCCGCAGGAACAGCCGGCGTGGCAGCAGTTGTGCGGCGAAGCCCTGCAGGGACAGCATGCAGCAGTACACGAAGAGACCGGCGAGGAACATGATGGCCCAGTAGACGGCGAACATGCGCAGGACAGCGGAAAGGCCGCCGCCCTGGGGTACGGTGACCAAGGCGAGCGAGACCGCCGGTTCACCCGCGAGCCGCTGCCGGACGTGCAGGGGTAGTAAGGCCCCGAGGAAGGATGCCGCCTGATTCACGAGGACAATTCCCGCGTAGTCGCCCTTGGGATTGAAGAAGGCGTAGCTGGCATAGCCGGAGATGGCTCCGCTGTGTCCGTAGGTTCCGGCTTTCTCGTCGTAGAACCAGCCAAGAGCGATGCGCGCTCCACGGCTGGAGGGTGCGCGCGGCATCTGGGACAGGCGGAGCGCGGGCGAAGCGGCATGCAGCTGCGCCTCCAGGTAGGTGAGCATGTCGCTGGCTGTGGAGTTGATGGCGCCGGCTGGGGCGAAGGAGTCCATTTCCCACGGCGGCAGGGGTTTCCGCCTGTCGTCATAGGCCTGGATGAGGCGCTGCCGCCGTTCGGGCGACAGGGAGACGAAGGTGTCGTCCATGTGGAGCGGGCCCGTGATGCGTTGAGCCAGCAGGTCCGGATAAGAGGATCCGGCGCGCACGGCGAGCGCCTCCCCTAGGAGAGAGTAGCCCCAGTTGCTGTAGGCGAACGGCGGGGCGGCTTCGCGACCGACGCCATGCCTGGCGATGGAGGCGCGGAGGTCGACAGCGTGATAACCGGCAAATCCGGCGGCCACGGTGGGAAAGCGGCGTGAGTTGAAGTCAGGCGGCATCGGCGCCAGACCGGAGTGGTGGGTGGCCAGATCGAGGAGGGTGATTTCGCGGCCAGCGGGGGGGGGCACCGTCCCGGAGGGGAGAAAGGCTCGTAGGGGTTCGTCGAGGCGCACCTGGCCTTCGAGGATCATCTGCGCCAGCAGGAGGCCCGTGAACGTTTTGGTGATGGACCCGACCTGGTAGATGGAATCGGGCTGCGCGTCGCCGTAGGCGAGGATCCGGCGCTGACCGTGCTTCAGCACACCGACGACGATGCCCATGCCATGCGGAAGTTGACCCGGGAGATCCTGCTGCAACAGCGGTCCTATCCCGGCTGCATCGGCCGGCGGCCTGGCGGGACTATAGCCAAAGGCAGGCATGATCACCCGTTCGGCGGAGCGGGCGCTGAGAGCGAGCGGGCCTACCAGGCCGGCGGCGGAATGCAGCAGCAGGACGGTGAGACCCAGCGCCGTCCCGGCCGCGGCGACCTTGGCGAGGAACAGCGTGCGGGCTCGAACCGGCAAGGGGGCCAGCACCAGCACGTCGCGGCTATCGGGAAACGTGGAATCCCAACTAAGCACCGCGAACAGACCCACGACCAGCATGGTGGTGGCGATGAGAAAGTGTTCGACGCTCCAAGCGCTAAAGACCCGCATTTCGGGCGGCATGCGGCTGGAGGCGACAGCGAGTG
Source organism: Paludibaculum fermentans (assembly GCF_051172195.1). Taxonomy (GTDB): domain Bacteria; phylum Acidobacteriota; class Terriglobia; order Bryobacterales; family Bryobacteraceae; genus Paludibaculum; species Paludibaculum fermentans_A. The sequence goes on along the minus strand of NZ_JBPJAQ010000001.1, from coordinate 5,894,693 downwards.
TAGGCCCCGAGAGAAAGAAGATGCTGAGGAAGATCAACAGAGCCGCGAACTGGCCCAGCAGTTTGTTCGAATCGCCGAGAGCATCGGCGGAGAGGATTTCCAGATCGACCATGCGGAAGAGGAACTGGCGATAGAGCACGCGGAACTGGAGTTTCTCCATAAAGCACCTCTAAGCCTCGATGAGGTCAGCGACCTGGCGCGAGATGGCGGTGGTGTCCTGCTCGACGGCGAGTTGCGAGAAGATCGCCTCCAGGGTGGGGGCAGACATGAGGGTGCGCAGATGTTCGATGGAATCGTCGGCGACGACTTTGCCGCGATGCAGGATGACGACGTGGGCGCAGACACGCTCGACGGTTTCGAGCTCATGCGAGCTGAAGAGCACCACTTTGCCGCGTGAGGCCAATTCCTGGATCAGGCTGCGGAGCACGAGGGCGGTGGCGACGTCGAGGCCGGAAAAGGGCTCGTCGAGCAGAATGAGGTCGGGATTGTGCAGCAGGGCGGCGATGAGCAGCACCTTCTGCCGCATGCCCTTTGAGTAAGCAGAGATGGGGACGTGGCGGTCAGAGTGAAGCGAAAACAGGCGCAGAAGGCCATCGATGCGACCGGCGGTGGGCTTGGCTGGCAGACCGCGCAACTGGCCCACCATGATGAGGTATTCCAGGCCGCTAAGATGCGCATAGAGGTGCGGCTCCTCCGGCACATAGCCCATGCGTTGCTTGTAGGCGATGGAAGCGCGCTGGATCCGTTCCCCCTGGAAGCGGATTTCGCCGGAGGTGGGGTCCATGAGACCGGTGATCATCTTCATGGTGGTGGATTTCCCCGAGCCGTTGGGGCCCAGGTAGCCGGTGATTTCGCCGGTACGGGCAGTGAAGCTCACTTCCTCGACGGCGACGATGCCGTGAAATCGTTTGGTGAGGTGAAGGAGTTCGAGCATGGCTGACACCCTATGTAGCAAACTACAAACCGGGTGTCAAGTATTATGCTACATAGGGTAGAATGGACGCATGGCTGCTGAGCTCAAGCTTTCGCACACTGCCGCGCTGATCCTGCAGGCGGTGGAGACCGGCGATGGATACGGATTCAGCGTGATGGAACTCACCGGGCTTCCGAGCGGAACGGTCTATCCCGCGATGCGCCGGTTGGAGCGGGACGGCCTGGTCGTGTCGCAGTGGGAAGGGCAAGCGATTGCGGACGCGGGTCAGCGGCCGCCGCGGAAGTACTACCAACTGACGGAGGCGGGCCAGGCGACGCTGGCGGCCTCGCAGCGGCGGTATCCATTGTTAACAAAACTGGCGGCCGTCGAAACGGGGGAGTGATGACCATTCACCTGGCAATGTTGCGCAGCGCAGCCTGGCTGGTACCGGGCGAAATGCGTGCGGAGTGGCTGGCCGAGTGGAGCGCGGAACTGTGGCACATCCAGCGGAGGCACAGGCTGAAAACGACGGGCTTTTGCCTGGGCGCATTCCGGGATGCACTCTGGATGCGGCGCAACTGTCCTCCTGCAATGCCGTCCGCATCCTGGCTGGAATCGCCCATACGGTGCCTGGGCTTCCTGTGCCTGCTGGCGACGGTGTGCGCGCTGGCGGCGTTGCGCTACCAGCGGCCGGGCCTACCGTTGCCGGTGCGCGGGCCGATTGGGGCGATGCTCTACATGGCCCTGATGACAGTGCCCATTCTGGCGGCGATCACGAGCCTGCGCCTGGGGTCGTATCCGGGCCAACCCAATGCCTGGCGCTGGGCTTTCTTCGCGGCCAAGGTCGCACTGGTGCTGTTCATTGTGTTTTCGGGCGTGTTGAACCTGGCGGCGATGCTGGGGCTGAAGGTCGCATCCGGGCCGCTTCACTGCATTTTGATTGGGAATGTCGTGGGGTTACGGTGGGCGCTGATCGACCAACGGCGGCGCTGTCCGGAATGCCTGCGGCTGGTGACGCACCCCGCTCGAATTGGTGTGCCCTCACAGATATTCCTCGAGTGGTATGGGACCGAGTTCGTGTGCGTGAAGGGGCACGGCCTGCTGCACGTCCCGGAGATCCCGACCACGTCGTTCCGGACGCAGAGTTGGACGCATCTGGACCGGTCGTGGAGCGAGTTGTTCAAGTAGGGGCAAACGGGGTCGACCGGGGCTAGGGACGGCTTGATCTGAGAGACGAGTCCAGCAGTGCGGTGTGGCGGATCGTATAGCCTGCCGGCCGCCCTGGCATCGATACCCGCGCGCACCACTTCGGCAGCGGGCATCGCGGCCCACTGAACCCCATGCTGGTTCCGCAGGGGGTGGAGCGATGGCTTGTGCCGTTGGCGCGCAGTCCTATGTTTCCCTGGATAGACCACCATGGACCCTCCGGTTCATTGTATTTCAGAGTGATAGGTATTAAACTTCAGAAGCGGAGGAGTCGATCGCCATGAAGTGCTTGCTGGCGTTGGGTTTCCTGTCATTGGCGGTCCTGGCCGCGGAGGATCCCCGCTACTTGCGTGAGCGCCGTGCCGCTGCCGCTCCCCGTACTTTCGGTGGCGGCCTCACCAGGCCGGTGTCAGCCGGTCAGTTCGAGCTCAAGGTCGATGATGGTGATTGGGACACAGGCCTACTGATGGATGGCCTCACCATGGTGAACCGCCTCACGCCTCCGGCTTACCCTGTCCGCCTGCGCGCGCTGAGGATTCAGTTCGTCGAGTTCGAGGGCGAAGTGTCGCCGATTGGCCGGTCGGTGCGCCTCATCGTGTTCCTTGACCCCAAAGGAGCAGGCGCCCCAACCAACAGCACTCCGTTCCTCTACTCGGTCTCCGTCCCCATCGCGGCCGTCAATACCTGGATCGATTTTCCCCTCAATGGGGCTGTCGTCTCGTCCGGCGACATCTACGCCGGTTACGTCGTATCCGACCCCGCCTTGGGTGCCGGTTTCGCCTGCGACGCCAGCAGCACCCCGCAGCGCCGCACTTTCCATTCCTTCGATGGCGGCGCCGCCTGGTCGGGGCCCACCAAGTTCCAAAGCGGCCGCGAACCCAATCTCCTTGTCCGCGCGATTGTGGAATCAGAGGGCGAACCCGAGGTGGAGGAACTCTCCACAGACGACGGAACCATCGAAACTGCGCTCCTCTCGCGCAACGTCTGGGCCGTCAATCGCCTCACCCCCGCCCGGTACCCTGCTACCCTCGAGAAGCTCTCCTTGCTGTTTCCTTCCATGACGGGCATGCCCTCGCCGGCCGGTCAAAAGGTCAGAATCCTCGCTTTCAGCGGTCCATCCGATGGTTCGGTGCCAGTCCAGCCCCAACTTCTGGTCGACCGGACCATCACCGTCGAGCGCGCGGACGTCATGCTGGATACGGCCATCACTGGAGTCACCATTCCTTCCGGCGATTTCTACGTCGGCATACAGGCTCCCGACGCGGACAATGGCGTCTACATCTCCTATGACACGGACGGTCCTGCCAAGCAACGCGCTTATTTTTCCTGGGACGACGGAGCCACCTTCCTCGGCCCCACCCAGGTGAAGCCCAGCGACACGGTGGCGCGTCAGGTGAACCTGCCCTATCGCGCGACTGTCCGCTACGGAACTGCTTCGAGCCCTGAACTCTTTCAACTCTCCAGTGAGGAGGCGCTGAAGGATGGTGTCGAGGCGGAACCCTCCGAGTTCACGGTGAAGTTCACCACTACTGCGTCAATCGACGGGGCAGTGCCACTCGAAGTTAGCGTCGAGGGTGCGGGCGAAGTCAAACCACAGGTCACCATCGAGCCGAAAGAGCTGCGCAATGGAGAATCGGCCCTCGTTCGCGTGGTGGCCCCGGCCGGTTCCACCGCCGACCTAATCACCGTGAAAGTCTCCGCGAAGCTCTCGAGTTTTGCCACCAGCCTCAACCTCGGGCTGAATCTGTGGAAACTGCTCACAGTGACCACGATAGGAGCGGAAGGCGGTCCGGTCGAATCCGAGGGCTTCCGTTGCACCGTACCCGCCGGAACCCTGTCAGCCCCGACCGAGGTTCGCCTACTTCGTGGCTTGCCCGCACCGTTCTACGTCGAGGAGCGAAACAGCAATGTCTATCGCCTGGAAGGATTGCCCGGCGACCTAGACGGCGAACTCGAAGTCAGCCTGCCGCTCACCACCGCCGTCCCGGCCGGATCCCGCCCCTTCCTCGCCATGGAGCGTAACTCCTGGCTGCGCGCCAAAGGTGGCTATGGCAGCAGCCGCCGCCTGATGCCGGCCGACGGCGGCACCACGGCGAGCGCCCACTTCCACGCAGGCCATCCCGCCGCCGGTTCCGGAGGCCTGCGCTTCTACGCCGTATCCGGATATGCGGTGGCCGGTGAAGAAAAGCCCACCGTCAGCCGGGCAGCGTCTTCCGTCGCTGTGAAGCTGATGTACGTCAAGGACTACATCACGCCCGCTACCGCCGCTGCCATTCAAGGCTGGGCTGAGAGCGCTGTGACGAAGCTCACCTCGGCTCCGCCCGAGGGCCTCGGAATCCCGCTCGACCACATCGGCGGCACTCTCTGGGTGACCATCTCCCGCTTCCACGACTGGCTGATCTTCACTAACAAGCTCACCTACGGCCTCTCCGACGGCCGCGGCATCGAGCTGAACGCCAATCGCATGGAATCCGAGGAAGCGATCAACGAATTCCGCACGGTCGTCGCCCACGAGTTGGTGCATGTGGCCCAAAAGCCTGGCAAACACGACGGTTGGGTTTGGATGGACGATGCCACCGCCACCTGGTTCGAGGGCCAGGCCGACACCAGCCCCAGCTACGTTGCCCAGGTGACCAAGGACAGTTTCCTTGGCTTCCTGCGCACCGGCCTCCAGTTCTCCCTAGCCAAGGCCAAGTCCATCACCGATGAGAAACCGGAACAGTTCCACGGCTACGGCGCGGCCGCGTATCTCACCCAACTCTCGAAGAGTCTCTCCAACGGTCCTGCTGCCATCGCTCCCCTGATCACCGGAGCGGCCCAGGACCCACTCTCCCTGAACGTCCTCAACAGCCTGGTCACCGCTGAGAATCGCACTCTCGAAGACACCTGGCGAACCTTCGTCCACGACATCATGGATGTCCAACTCTACTCCGGAGCGTGGCCCGCCCCCTCGGATCTCATGCCGGAAGGAGACCGCAAGTACAAATGGTTCCGGGCTTCTCCGGAAAGCGGCAAAGTTTGGGCTAACGAAAAGATGGGCGACCTGTCGGCCGAGGTCTACAAGATGGACTTCGAACTCGCTGCGGCGGCGCCGGCCCTCACCGACGGGGTCACGCTGCGCTTCGAAGTGCCTCCCGGCTTCCAGAGTGACAAAGCCGGAATTCTGGTGGCCAGCGCGAAGGAAAAGAAACTGATCGGCGAGAACTGGGGCCCCCTGCGGCCCATCGTTGACATCCGGAATGTCGAGAAACTCTCGAGCCAACAACCGCTGCTGCTGATGCTGGCCAATGGCCGCTGCGTGCTGCCCTGTGACGGCTACATCACGCTGCCCCTGCAAGCCGGCCTGGCCCCGCCTGCACTCGAGATGGCGAACAAGTACTCCAACTTCAAAGGCGTTGTCGGAGGTTCTTACTCTTTCGGCACCATCAACACCAACATTCCGGCAGACGTGGCATACAGCTGGAACTTCGGCGACGGCAACACTGACTACGGCGAAGGCAAACGCAGCGTGACCCACAGCTACAAGAACCCCGGCACCTATACGGTAAATGTCGAGGCGAGTTCCACGCCGCCCTCCACCGCGACCACTACCATCGAGATTGCGCCCAATACCGATCCGGAGAAGACGGCCACCGTCGCCTTCCAGGTGTGGCGCAATTTCAAGAATGTATTTGGCCAAAGCAAACAGGCCTGCAACGACTTCAAGGTCCGCATTCTCGACCCCAATACCTCGGTCGTGGTGGATCATGGCGAGGCCCTCGCCACCAACGGCTACTGGGAAACCACGCTGGTCGTAGGCCACAACTACGCCTATGAGGTGGATTACAACTTCACGCTGGGCTGCCCGGATAAGGGAACGTTAAAGGGCCAATTCAGTGTGAAAGACGGGCTGAACTCCGTCAGTGTGGAGGGGCCTGCCTGCAGCCAGTAGGCTCGCACGGAAACCCGAGCCGACAGCGGTGAAACGCGGGGCCGCCTGATTCGGGCGAACACGTGCCAGGGCTGTCGACATTGCCGCCTGACCTTTTCGGCTGCCGGACTGCACTACTGGCCGACAGGTAAGGTTGGCCACTTTTCGCCGGGATCGCGCCATGGCTTGCCGCCCGGTGCCCGGAGGGTGTGCGGGATGAAGCCGATGCGGCCGCGGCGATAGTCGATGACCATGGTATAGGCGCTGAGGAATGAGTAGCCGAGAATGCCGGTGACGCGGAAGCCGGCGGCGCGGTTGAGGTCCTCCATTTTGCAGGAGGTGGCGTAGCCCTCCCAGCGGGAGAAGCCGACGGCCAGTAGCACCTGATACAGGTGCTGGGGCGGCAGGGCCGAGCACAGCCAGCCCGACAATACCCGGTTGGAGCCGCCATCCACGTCCTTGACGCCCGGCGGCTGTTTACCCGCCTGGAGAAGCACGGCGGAAGTGAGGTTGCTCACTGCAAAGTATCTTTCCTGTTCGGGGTCGAGCTTCGCCGGTGCGAGGAGAAACGGGCCGTAGCGGCGGATGTTCACGAAATACCTGGCAGCTTCGGCGGGGTAGCCCTCGGCGAACGGAATCAGGGAAAGATCGGCGGCCGAATTGCCGATTTCCACGAGAAAGTCCTTGAAGACTTCGGCCCCGATGATGCCGTCCACCCCGTACATGTAGGAACGCGAGGCGTTGCGGACAAATACCGGACAGTTGCGCAAGGTGAGCTCTCCGAGTTCCAGCTTGTCGATGATGCCGAAGTCGCCTGCGAGCAGGTTGCCCTGATCGAGCCAGGGGTAGGTGGAGGGGAACAGGATGCGGGCGCCCAGTGCTTTGGCCGCACTCTTGCGGAGCCAAATGCCTTCGGTGGCGGTGGAGAGCAACAGCCTGATTCTGCCGCCATTCGGAGTGGGGACGACGAGGACCGCAAAGGTCATGCCGAAGGGAACGTCGCGGCCGGGGTCCTCCAGTTCGAAATAGTAAGGCCGGGTTGTGTCGGCCACCTCGAAGGCCGGCCGCCCGCCCAGGGCGTCGAGTTCGCGCAGCCGCATGCGGGCGCGGGCGGCCTGCTCGCCGGTGGCCATGGAAGCGAGCTGGCGTGTGGAAGCTTGCTGTTCGGCCGGGGTCGGCGCGGAGCGGGACAGGAAGGTCAGGGCGTCCAGATTGCCAGGATCGAGCGTGAGGGCCCGGCGGTAGAGGGCGAGGGCCTGTTCGCGCCGGAAGCCGCTCTCCTGGATGCCGGCCGCCGCTACGAGGCTCGAAATGCGGGCGGGGTCTTTATCGAGCGCCTTGGCATAGTAAGGCAGTGCCAGGTCAGGCTGGCCGCCCTGAAAGCGGGCCGCGCCGAGTTTTTCGAGTTGGTCAGGGGTGTAGGAGTCGAGGAGCTGCTGGGCGGAAAGAGGCGAGCAAAACGCCAGCGACAGCGGGATCACTAATTGAAATAGTGTTCGTACATAGTGTCCGCGCATGAAGGGTCTCCGCTTGTGATTTTATTGGATTTTAAAGCGGAGCGCGATTGGAGTATTGCGGCAAGCGGATGGCATTTCCGTGGTTTTGGAGGTAGACTTTGCTTGCGCCGGCTGGAGAGTAATGCCGTCTGCCGGCTGGAGCCTTGAAGTTTCCTCGATTGAAGGGTGCCATCCGGAATGAAGCCCATGCTGCGTCGCGGCTTTCTTTGTTCGCTGTCCTCGATGGCATGGTGGTCACCTCCGGCTTTCCGCACTGAGGTCAGCCTGGTGCGTGTCGATTGCGAGGTGACGGATGGGACTCGCACGATTGACGGCCTCATCCCTGCCGATTTTGCGGTTCTCGACAATGGCCAACCGCAGACGATCCGGGTTGTCTCCCAAGGAGAGGAGCCACTGGACATCGTTCTGGTCTTCGATGTGAGCGGAAGCATGGCGGGCTCCATCGCACGGGTGCGAAAAGGCGCCAGGAATGTCCTGGCCCAGATGAAAGCTGGCGACCGTGTGGCGCTGACGGAGTTCAGTGGGCGAAGCGTCCAGGTGCTGCCCCTTTGCTCCAACATGGACCAAGTCGCCCAGGTGATCGAGACCCACCGGACGAGCAGGTGGGTGGGAGTGGGCACCGCCCTGCTGGGAGCGGTGGAAGCCGCCAGAAAAGTGCTGGCCCGCGAACGGCGGGCGTCCCGGCGCAGGGCGATTCTCGTCGTGACGGATAACTTCGGCAATGCGAAGCGCCCCAATCAGGATGCGCTGGTGGTCCGGCTCTGGGAGACCGACGCCAGTGTCCACGGAGTGCTGGTCGGCCCATATCTCTGGCTCCAAAAGCAGCGGCGAGCTGGGCGAGCTTTTCCACCGTCGATGATGAGACGCGAGGAGATGGCCTCCCACCTGGATGACGTTGCGGAAAAGACAGGCGGCACGCTGCTGGGCGCGGAGCAACCGGAAGATGACTTCGCCAGGCTGATGGAACGCATCCGGCGGCGATACAGCATCTACTACGACATGCCGCAAGGCCGGGCAGGCGAGAAGCGGACGGTGCGTGTGGAGTTGAGCGAGTCCGGGCTGATCAGACACCCTGGTGCGCGGGCGCAGGCCAGGAAGGGTTATGTTTTGCCGGAGAAACGGTGAAGCGGGCGGGGGAAGCTGGTTTTCAACGGGAAGGATACGGGCAGCCAGTGTTTGGGGCAAAGCACTGACCAGAATCTGCCAGGATTGCCGGGCCGGGAAGTGCACATACCGGTAACCGCAAAAAGAGCCGGGAGACTGGCTCCCGGCTCTCTGCCCCAACGAAGTGGGCTATGGTCCCTAGCGCTTGGCCATCGTTTTCACTTTGGGCACCGCCAAGTAGCCGATCACCTGGTCCTTACGGATCTCGTTCACGACCACTTCATAGGGAGTCCGTGCGCCGGAGGTATAGAACTGCACCGGCTCGTTCACGTTCTTGTCCTTCTTCTCGACCGTCTTGTCGTCGGCCAGGACGTTCATCGTGAACTTGTTCCGCTTTACGTCGGTCTTCTTGAGGGCCAGGCGGATTTCGCCGACCTTCTGGGGCTTACCGTTGCGCGGCAGCGTGAATTCGAAGTAGTCCTTCTCACCCAGCTTGCGCAGTTCGGAGAGTTCTGTCCCGTTCGTCGCGATCAGGCCGCTCATGACACCCATATCGCCCGTCATCCGCTTCAGGTCTTCCTTGGTCTGTGACAGGTCGGTCTTGGTGGTGTCTACGTCTGTACGAACCGTGCCCACGTCACCCTTGATGCCATTGAGGGCTTCGTCCACCTGGGTTGACTTCTGGTCGGTGGCCTGCTTGTAATCTTCGAGTTGCTTGGTCAGTTCGTCGTTCTTGGCGGTGAGCGTCGTCAGCACCCGGCCGGCCTGCTGTTTGGCGGCCCGCTGGGAACTGGCCAGGGCTTCCTGCCGAGCCTTGGTCACTTCGTCGTTCATCTTGGCGAGGGTTTCGTCGACCTGGGCCTTCGCCACTGTTGCGCTGGTCTGCATCTGGCTCTGCAGCTGTTCGAATTTCTGCTGCGATTGGGCCATTTCCTGGCGCACCGAGGATACCTGATTGCTCTGGTACCACCAGCCTCCGAGGGCAGCCACCAGGGCCACGGCCACGGCCACCTTTGTGACGACTCCGCCGGAACTGGGACGCTCCTCATTGCGGATCACGGTTTCGTTGTTTTCGTTGTAGCTCGACATCCTGTGCATCTCCTCAAAGATTCTTTTTGTCTGACGCTTCCGGCGTCACGCACTGTATATTGCAGATGCCGTGCCAAACTATAAGTGCTTTGTTTTCAGCCAGGTTGCGAAAATAATGTGCGGATTCGGCAATTCTGCCCGAGTGCACTTCTGCCCGACGCCTGCAAGTGTGCCCGAAGAAAAGGCACAGGCCAATTCCCTACCCCAAACGCACTACAATCCAGGCCGGAAAGTGACCAGCCAGCGTACAAGTTGAACCGGTAAAGGATACAGCCACCAGACGCCGCTGCCACCTTCCAGGTAAAAAGGAGGGACGAAGAAGGAGAGAAGCGCCGTCGCGGCGGCGATGCGGGCGAGAGAGTCGGCCGATTCGGTCTGGCGCAGGACAGCCAGGCCGACGAAGACCGCCGGCAGAAGGTATGACACGCTGCGGGTGGTGTCGATGACGCAGAAGGCGCTGGCCGCCAACCCTGTGACGAGGCCGGCGAAGAGCAGTCCCTTGGCGTATCGTTTGCGGACGAAGAGGACGGCACAGCCTCCGGCGATGGGGGCCCAACAGCCGCCGAGGCCACTCCACAGGGCGACGGGGAGAACGTTCATCTGGCGGGCGAACAGGTGGAAGCCGATGCCCGCCAGCGCCGGTTGATAGCTACCGGATGACGTCATGTACAGGCGGCTGAGAGTATAAACGCCGAGTCCGAGGACGACGCCCAGGGCGACGCGCACAGCGTTGGGACGGTGCACCAGGTGAAAGAGCAGGACGCAGGGGGCGGCGAGCAAGGCGCGCTCGTCGGTCCAGGCCGCAAGGAAGGTAAACAACGCAACCAGCGCGGGGCTTCTCACGCACAGGGCCAGCAGGAGCAGGCAGAGTGCGGCCGCGTCGTAGTAGCCGCCGCGTAATTCGTGGAACGCTGCTTCGCCGGGCCAGGAGCAGCCGACAGCGAGGCTAATGAGGAACGCGGAGCGGCGGCAGCCCGTAATCTCATAGCCGGCATGCAGGGCCAAACCGAGCAACAATATGCCCAGGAGCGCGGAGACCAGGAGGACACCAGCCATCCGCAGGTGCAGGAGACGCGCGACCAGCGGCACGGTCAGCCGGTAGGTGAGTTTGCTCTCGTGCGAATCCGGAGCATAGAGCTGGCCCATGTCGGCCAAGGGGCGATCCGCCTTGAGGAGGGCATCCTGCCACTTCTGCTGGACGAAGCTGGACGACAGTGCGTCATAGCTGGGAAAGGCCCGCAGCAGAACGAGGGCGAGCACAGCGAGCAACGCGCGGGCTTTCCAACGCCGTCCGGCCACCAGCAGCCCCAGAATGCGCTCAAACCAAGCGTGCACCCGGAGCAGCAGTTGTTCCAGGTTTGGCAGTTCGCGGATTTCCGAGGCGAAGGTCATCATTATGGCCAGACAATCAGTCACCGGACGAGCCGGGCGGGCACACGTCCGGCGCGGGCACGTTGCGTCGCATTAGCAGGGAAACAGCAGCCATCCGATGAAGGTGACCATTGCGAAGGCTGTCGATTCAAAGACCCGCGGGGCAGCAAAGGCGCTACAGGGCCCAGGCAATTCCTTATGGAATGGGTCCGGAAACGGTTATCGCTAAATCTGGAAAGTCGAGTAATATTACTCATGCAGAGGCTCTGGCTGGTTCTCGCCTGGACTGGGTTGTGCTCGGCCGCCACATGGGTGGCGCCAGCCATCGTCAATCGCACTCTCGATTCGGGCGCGCATGCCTCCTCCGCCCTGAAGCTTCGCAATACGGGCGCCGCCGCGGCTTCGATTACGTTCGAGCTGCTGCCTTCCTCCGCCGCTGGACCGGCCGAACCGGTCACACAGACACTGGATCCCGGAGCCACTCTCGTGATCGCGAATCCGTTGCGTGCACTGTGGAGCCGTGAGGAAGAGACCGGAGCATTGAAGCTCACGGCGGACCAGTCGCTGGCAATTACCTCGGAAACGGTGGTGGAGCTGCCGGATGGCTCGCAAGTCCGTTCCGCCGGGCTGGTGGGCCGGTACCAGGACACGACCGGCCCCGAATCGACGGCCGACCTGCTGAGTTTCCCGATTCCTGATTCGGCGGCCGCCAGCCTGGGTGTAGTCTTCCTGGTGCCCGGAGCGGTGGATGTGGTTTCCTACAATGCCGCCGGTGCGGAACTGGTGCGGCAAACGCTGGAAGCGGCGGCCCCGGGCGTCGTGGAAGTGGCGGCGGCGAGCCTGGACGCTCCGGGCACCGAGACGTTTCGCTACGAAATCCAGGTTGCCTCGGGCCGCGTCAGCGCTTATTTACAGATCCTCGATTCCGCGCTCAACGATGTGCTGCTGGCGGCGGGTACGCCGGAACCGACGGGCGGACCTCGCGTCACCTACCTGGCTCGTGAGGCGGGCAGCAGAGTGTCGGTGCGGATCCTCAACCCGGATGAGTATTACTCCAGTGTGATCACAGCGGCGTTTTATGCCCCGGAGGGGGGCGATCCGCTGGCGACGGCGAAAGTGACCCTCGCCGCCGGAGCCGCCCAGGCGATCGACGACATCGTCGTGGAGACCTTCGGCCTGGCGGCGGGCACACCCGGCATCCTCCAGCTTTCGGCCTCTTACCCGGTGGTGATCCAGAGCCGGACCCTGGCGTCGGCGGGGCACCAGGCATTGACGCTGACGGCCCCAGCCGGCTCTGATCCGGCACAGCTGATTGCCCTGGATCCGGCCGCGGCGCTGGGCTTCACGGCCAATGTCGAGGGGGGCACAGCATCGTTGACGCTGCTGGACGCAGCAGGTCAAAGCGTAGCGGCCGGTAGCGTGACGCTGGAACCGAACACCACGATCGAAGCTGCCGCGGCGGCGTTCTTCCAGGTCGAGGCCATCCCGCAGGGAGCCGCGGTGGTGATCGAAACGACCCAGGGCGCTTTGGCGGCGTACGCCCGCACCGGCGGCACACTGGTGCAGTCCGCGCAGAGCGTGGCCGAGTACTCATGCGAGGCTCCGTATGTCGACCACTTCACCTCTTCGGCCGGGTATCCGGCCGCCCCGGGTTCATATGATCTCTCGTGGAGTGTGTTCAATGCGGACACAGTCTCTATCAGTGGTCTCGGGCCGGTTGCAACGACAAGTACGGCTGCAGTGGACCTGACCGAGTCGGCGACGTATGAACTGACGGCGACAGGCGTGTGCGGCGAGACGGTGCAGCAGTTGAACATCGCGATCGGCGCGCCCCGGCTGGCTGCGCTTTCGCCGGCGGAGGCGAAACCGGGACAGACAGTCACGCTGACGATGGAGAACCTGGCGGCGCCCGATGCCGTGACCGGGGCCCTGCTGACCTTCCCGAATGGAACAACGGCCGTGGCACAAGTGAATGTGGAGAACGGTGTTCCGGTATTCACAGTACCGCTGCCTCGCGATGTGGGGGGAGTGACAGGCGATTATACGGGCGGCATTTCGGTGGCGGCCCGGCTCAACGACGACACGCTCACGAATACCGTGGGTTTCACTTTCCTCAAATCCACGTATGCCGGTGATGCGGCGGCCGATTTCCGGCAATGGATCACCAGCAAAGCGGCGGCCGTGCGCGACGTACTGACGCAGTTGCACGACCAGCCCGACCTGGCGCCGGCCATCGACGTCCTGCTCGCCGGCCTCGATCCCGACCTGGCAGTGCTGCAGAAGATGGCGGACGACATCGCAGTTACCGGATCCGCTGTCCTGCCGGCCTTCCCGGCGACCGCCGAGTATCCCAATCCCCAGCCGGTGACGGTGACGCGAGCCGATCTGGAGACGATGATGTCGATGATCACGGAGCTCACGCCGGCTGAAGAGGAATCACCCACGGCCTGGAAGAATCGGGTGCGCGCCGCCGGCGAAGGAGGGCCCTGCCTGACGGACGATCCCAAGTACGCGCTGTGCTATAGCATCGCCCAGATCGATTCCAATTCCCTGTTGGTGAAGGCCTGGAATGCGGCGGGCGGCATTGTCGATGAGATTGGTAAGTTCGCCGAGAAGTTCTCGAAGAACCCCTACATCATGGCCTTCAACCGCATCCGGCGGCTGGTCGGCAAGGCTGAGTTCTTCTGCAACATTTATCCCGTTTACCTCGACTCATTCAATGCACGGCCGTTCCCGGACCCGGTGCCGGTGGGCACGTTCCGCGAGGTGCGCAACGACGGGACGCGCATTTATGCGCTGCTGAAATCGCGCTGGACGAAGGAGCAGGCTGTCGACCAGATCGTGCAGGTGGCTCGCAATTTCGTACTGGATTCCATCATCAACGGCGACAAGAAGACCAGTAAGGAAGGCAAGGATGCGGCGAAGGAGCAGGCCAGGATCTGGTTGGACTGGCTGTATCAGCAGAGCCGGGACGAGGTCCAACGCATGTCGAAACAGTTGGGACTGATCCAACCGGCCCGCGAGGTCCAGGTCTACAAGTGCGATCTGAAGACGGTGCAGCCGCAGGGCCTGGGACGGAACCCGCTGCTGGGCCGCGACACGCGAATCGAGCCGCTGTTCGAAGGGAACAAGAGCTACGCCTACGGCTTCTGGGGGAAAGAGGACGGCGGCCTCACCTACGCGCAACTGACGACGTTCCCTGATCACTTCGTGGAGCTGACGCCCAACGTGAACGCGCAGCAGCATCGCGGCGTGAAGGGCGGCGTGTATGGCATCCCGATCGAGGTGGGCCGCGGGGTGTCGACGCTGAAAGTCACCCTGACCCGGGCGGAGGAACGCGGCGGCACTTACCGCACGCTGGTGGAGATGTATCGAGAGTTCAAGGTGACGCCCGAGACGCGCTTCGACTATTCGTTCGCGACCGGCAAGAGTTCGATCTCCATGAAGGTGCGCAAAACAGGAGCCAGCTACAAGATTGAAGCCTCCATTAGCGGGAGTGATCCAGTGGATGTCCAGCCGCAGGGCGGCATGCAATTGAGCGCCAAGCTGCGGCGGCAGCGCGGCAACCGCCAGCAGTTCCGCTTTACGGGCCAGGCGTCGGGCACGTCGGACCGCGGCTATGCCGGAGCCTCGATGTACCTGCAGAACGACGGAAGTGCGGCCAACACTTCACCGCGTATCAGTTACGCGTTCCCGCCTGACCTTCTCAACCTTTCGTGGAACATCACCTCCACCGGCGCCCGCTCGGCATCCATCTCGATCGGCCTGCTGGGTGGAGGGCGCAGCTCGTCTGCGAACTTCCATGGAACCCTGACTCTGCCCGTACCCTGATTCCAGCAGCAGGCATATGATGGAGCTGCGTTCTTCATGCGTCTGCGCATCCGTATTACCGGAGCCGTCCAAGGCGTCGGCTTTCGTCCTCACGTCTATCGTCTTGCCTCATCGGCGGGCCTGGGTGGCTTCGTTCAGAATTCCATCGAAGGGGTGCTGATCGAGGCGGAGGGGCCGCCGCGCGTCGCCCGCTGGCTGGAACAGAAGCTGCGGGATGCACCGCCGCCGAATGCCGTCGTCCACTCCTTCCACACAGAAGAGATCCCCGACCGGGGCATCACCCCTTTCCGCGTCGATCACAGCGATGCGTCAGGAGAACCGGGCGCCTTCCTGCTGCCCGACCTCGCCATCTGCCCGGCCTGCCTGGCTGACATCCGGGATGCAGCGAACCGACGCCATGGCTACCCGTTCACCACCTGCACGCATTGCGGGCCAAGGTACTCCATCGTCGAAGGCATTCCCTACGATCGCCCACTGACCTCCATGCGCCGGTTTCCCCTATGCGCGGAGTGCGACGCCGAGTATCGGGATCCGCGCGACCGCCGTTTTCACGCGCAGACGAACTGCTGCCCGGCCTGCGGTCCGCAACTGGCGCTATGGTCGGCCGAGGGCAAGGTGCTGGCCAGCCGGCAGGAGGCGCTGCTGGGCGCGGTGCAAGCCTTGCGGGACGGGCGGATCGTTGCGATCAAGGGCATCGGCGGCTTCCATCTGTGCTGCAATGCCAGGGACGCGGCGGCGATTCGCTTGTTGCGCGATCGCAAGCACCGCCCTACCAAGCCCTTTGCCGTCATGACGGCCGCGTGGCATGTGCGGCCCGAGGCGGACCGGTTGCTGCGTTCACCGCAGGCGCCCATTGTCCTGATCGAGCATCGTGGGCTGCTGCCGGAGGAGATCGCGCCGGGCAATCCCTACCTGGGGTTGATGAGCCCTTATTCTCCGCTGCACGCCCTGCTGCTGGATGAGTTCCAGGGTCCCATGGTGGCCACCAGCGGCAATCTTACCGACGAGCCGATCTGCATTGAGGAACAGGAAGCGCTGCAGCGGCTGGAGGGCATTGCCGACGTGTTTCTGGTGCACGACCGGCCCATTGTGCGGCCTGTGGACGATTCTATTGTTCGCTTCATTGATGGGCAGCCTGTCCTGCTGCGCCGCGCCCGGGGGTATGCGCCGCTGCCTTTTCAGGCCGCGTTCCCACTGCCGGACATGGTGGCGACAGGGGCGCACATGAAGAACACGGTGGCCTTCTCGCGGGCCAACCTGGTGTTCCTCAGCCAACACCTGGGCGACCTGGAAACGGTGCCGGCGCTGGAGAACCACGCGCGTACGCTGGAAGACCTGCGCCGCACATATCAGCTCGAGCCGCAATTGGTGGCCTGCGACCTGCATCCGGAGTATGGGTCGACGCAGGCGGCGCAACGGCTGGGACTGCCGGTGGAGCCGGTGCAGCATCACGAGGCGCATGTACTGGCCGGGGTCTTGGAACACCGCATCGAGGGCCCCTTGCTCGGAGTAGCCTGGGATGGCACCGGCTTCGGTCCCGACAAGACGATCTGGGGCGGCGAGTTCCTCGTCTTTCAGGACAACCGCTTCACGCGCGCGGCACACCTGCGGCCCTTCCGACTGCCGGGAGGAGAGCAGGCCGTCCGTGAGCCGCGACGGTCCCTGCTGGGTGTCCTCCATGAATTCGGGCGGGCCGGCCTGGCGAAGCAGTGGTTCCAGCCGAATCAGTTCGATGTACTCCAACAGATGCTGGTCACCGGCTTGAACAGCCCAGTCACCACCAGCGCTGGCAGGCTGTTCGACGCCGCGGCCACACTACTCGGCCTGTGCTCGGTTTCCACCTTCGAGGGCGAGGCCGCCATGCTGCTGGAATTCGCCGCCCGCCGTGCAGAGCCTTGCCCCCTGCCGCCGGCCTCCACTGACTGGCAGCCGCTGTTCGAGATACTGGCCAACCCGGCCCACCCGGTGCCGGCCCGCGCCGCCTGTTTCCACCATGCGCTCGCCGCCTTGATCCTGCACCAGGCCCAACAGGTGGGCATCGAACAGGTTTTGCTCACCGGCGGTTGCTTTCAGAATGCAATCCTCACGGAACTGGCCACCGCCCGGCTGCGCGACGCGGGCTTCCGTGTCTTCACCCATCAGGCCATCCCCCCCAACGACGGCGCCATCGCCGCCGGCCAGATTCTCGCGGCCGCCCTGCGCCGCCAGGAGCCTTCCCCATGTGCTTAGCCATACCCGGCCAGATCCTCAATCTGCAGGGTGACGATGAGATCACCCGCATGGCCCGCGTCTCGTTTGACGGCATCGTCAAGGAGGTGTCGCTCGCCTATGTGCCCGAAGCCCGCAGCGGCGACTATGTGCTCGTCCATGCCGGCTTCGCCATCCAGACCATCGATGAAGCGGAGGCGGACCGGACCTTGCAGCTACTACGCGAGATGGGCGAACTCGACGAGGAAACCGGCCAGCCGGGCGCCGCCAATGCATGAGCTATCGATCACAGAGTCGATCCTGGAGATCGCCCTGCGCCACGCCGCCGGCCGCCGCGTCGTCTCGGTCCACCTCGTCATTGGCGAACTGTCGTCCTACGTCGACGAATCGATCCAGCTTTTCTGGCAGGAGCTGACCCGGGGGACACTGGCGGAAGAGGCGGCGCTGCAGTTTGCACGAGAACCGGGCGAGCTGCTGTGCCTCGACTGCGGCAAGCAGTTTCCAGTCCGCACTCGCGATTTCATCTGCCCGCACTGCCAGTCCGGCAGCGCACTGCCGGCCACGGGCAAAGACTGCTACGTTGATTCCATCGAGGTGTTCGAATGAACCCCGTCCGTATTCCTGTTGTCGAGAAGGTCCTTTCGGCAAACGATTCGGTGGCCGCCGCCACCCGCGCCCAGTTGGACGCGCGCGGCATCTTCTCTCTAAACCTGATGGCCTCTCCCGGAGCCGGCAAGACCTCGCTGGTGGAGCGCACCACGGCCGCGCTGAAGGCCACGCATCCCGTGGGCATGGTGAATGGCGACACGTCCGAAGCGGCCTTTGACGCGGAGCGCAGCCAACGCGCCGGCGCCCTCTCCATCCACATCAACACGGGGGGCAAGTGCCATCTCGAGGCCGCAATGGTGCGCGACGCGCTGGCCCTGCTGCCGCTGGAGCAGATCCGGCTGCTGCTGATTGAGAACGTGGGCAACCTTGTCTGTCCCTCGGCCTGGCAACTGGGCGCGCATTGCAGCGTACTGATCGCGTCGATTCCGGAGGGCGACGACAAGCCCTACAAGTACCCAAAGATGTACTCCGGCGTCGACGTGCTGGTGATCAACAAGATCGATCTCCTGCCCTACGTCGACTTCCGCATGGACTACTTCCGGCGCGGCGTGGAGACTCTGAATCCGGGGCTGGTCACCTTCCCTGTTTCCTGCCGGACCGGCGAGGGGCTGGAAGCCTGGTTCGACTGGCTGCGGAGCCGCCTGGCGTGACAACCCTGATTGCCGGCCTGGGCAATGTCCTGATGGGCGACGATGCAATTGGCCCCACGCTGATCTACTATTTGAGAGCCTTTTATGAGTTTCCCCCCGAGGTGGAGTTGAAGGATTTCGGCACACCGGGGATCGACCTCGCCCAGCACCTGGCCAACCGCGACACCGTGATTCTGGTGGATGCGAGCGAGGACCCGGCTTCGGCGCCAGGGACGGTAAAGGTAGTGGACCCAGCCGGATTGCCAGCCGCGCGCGAGTTCCCGCGGCACGATCTGCATGCACCGGATTGGCACGAGTCGTTGCAGCTCTCGCGACTGCATGGCGTGCCGCCCCGGCGGCTGATCCTGATTGGCGTAGCCGCGGGCTCGTGCCAACTGGGGGAGCCCATGTCGCCGGAGATTTCCGCGCACCTGGAGACAATCCTCGATGAGGTTGCAGCCGTGATCAGTGGGTTGGGCATCGCGCTGGTCCGGCGCGCTGCTCCGCAACCACCGGAACTCTGGTGGCAGCGATAACCGGAGAGCCCTGGCCCGGTTTACTCCTCTTCCCACATCTTGAACATGTGCTGGTGTTTCTCCATGTTCACGCGACGGCCTCGAAACGTGACGCCTTCCATCTCCAGCCGCATGCGCTGCTCCAGCGCGGCATCCAGGTGCAGCTTGATCTCGCCGCCGGCGCCGACGACCCGCTGCCACGGCAGGCGCCCGCCCGAGTGCCGCAGAATGCGCGCCACCAGGCGGTGGTACATGGGATAGCCGGCGGCCCCCGCGATCTGCGAATAGGTGGCGACTTTGCCTTTGGGGATCGACCGGATCACGCGAATAATGGCGGAATCCCGAGCCTCATTGGGCTTCTGGATCTCCTTCATCAACGCCCGGACGATCTTTTCCTTGGGGATCCGCTGCATTGGAACTATTCTCGCATTCCAAGTGAAAGGGGCCGCCCGCTCCGGCAGGCAGCCCCGTTCCTCTCACAAAAGTGACTGTACGCTACACGCCCCAGCAGTAGTCTTCGACGGCCTTTTCGATCGACTCATCCTTGTCCGCCAGCCGCATCAACTCCAACCGGATGGCGTCCACCAGCGCATTCCAGGACGCTTCCAAAACGTTGTCACTGACGCCGACAGTGGCCCAGGAACGGCGGTGATCGGACCATTCGACGAGCACGCGCACCTTCGACGCCGTACCCTTCTCCGTCGAGATCACACGCACCTTGTAATCCGTCAGCCGCACACTCGCAATCGCCGGATAGGTCGCCGAAATGCACTGCCGCAGACAGAGGTCGAGAGCGTTCATCGGGCCTTCGCCCGAAGCCGTCGCGGAGTGGATGGCCTCATTGATCCGCAGAATAATCGTGGCGGTGGTCTCGGAAGGCCGGCTGCCGATCATGCGCGTACCCACTTCGAAGCTGACCACTTCGAAGAAGTGCAGGCCCGGCTGCAATGCCTCGCGCACCAGCAGCTCGAAGGTCCCTTCGGCCGCTTCCAGTTCGTAGCCGAGATACTCCATCGTCTTCATGCGGTCGAGCAGCTCGCGCTTGGCATCGTCTTTCAGACGGTCGCCGAGGCCGTACTGCTGCAGCTTGTAGAGGATGTTGCCGCGGCCGCTGAGATCGCTCAGCAGTACACGCTGCCGGTTGCCCACCACGGACGGACGGATGTGTTCGTAGGTGATGGAATCTTTCAACACGGCGCTGACATGCACGCCGCCCTTATGCGCAAACGCGCTGCGGCCGACAAACGGCTGGCCGGCCGGTACCGGCAGGTTGGCCAGTTCCGCAATGTAGTGCGCCACGGAGGTGAGCGAGGTGAGCTTCTCCGGACCGATGGTGGAATGACCCAGCTTCGCTTCCAGGTTGGCGATCACACTGGCCAGATTCGCGTTGCCGCAGCGTTCCCCATAGCCATTCATGCAGCCCTGGACATGCGTCACGCCCTGCTCCACGGCGGCCATGGTGTTGCCCACCGCCAGGTCGCAGTCGTTGTGGCAGTGAATGCCCAGCACACCGTCAAAGCGCTCGCGCACGATGGTGACGATCTCGGCCAGGCGGTGCGTCAGCGTGCCGCCATTGGTATCGCACAGGCAAAGTACGTCCGCACCCGCTTCCTTAGCCGCTTCCAGCGTGCTGAGGGCGTAGTCCGGATTCGCCTGATAGCCGTCGAAGAAGTGCTCCGCGTCATACACCACCTCGCGGCCATGGTCCTTGAGGAACCGCACCGTGTCGGCGATCAGCGTGAGGTTCTCTTCCAGCGAGATGCCCAGCACGCGCGTGGCGTGGATATCCCAGGTCTTGCCAAAGATGCTGATGACAGGCGTTTCCGCCTCCAGCAGCGCCAGGACGTTGGAGTCTTTCTCCACCGGATTGCGGGCAAACCGGGTCGCCCCGAAGGCGGTGAGCTTGGCATGTTTCAGCTTCAGCCCACGCGCCTTCAGGAAGAACTCCTTGTCCTTGGGGTTGGACATCGGCCAGCCGCCCTCAATGTAGTCGATACCCAGTTCGTCGAGCTTCTGGGTAATGAGCAGCTTGTCTTCCACTGAGAAAGACACGGCTTCGCCTTGCGTGCCGTCACGGAGGGTGGTGTCAAATGTCCAGATACGCATTGCAGTTTACTCTTCTACCTTCTTCTTCTTGAGGAAGGTCATCATGTCGCGCAACTCGGCGCCGACGGTTTCGATACGCTGCTTGCGCGCGCCTTCCCGCATGGCCAGGAAGCCGGAACGGCCGCTCTTGTTCTCCGCCATCCAGGCCTTGGCGAATTCGCCGGACTGGATCTCAGAGAGGATTTTGCGCATTTCGGCGCGGGTCTGGTCGTTGATGATGCGCGGTCCGCGGGTGTAGTCGCCGTA
Organism: Paludibaculum fermentans; assembly: GCF_051172195.1. Lineage (GTDB taxonomy): Bacteria > Acidobacteriota > Terriglobia > Bryobacterales > Bryobacteraceae > Paludibaculum > Paludibaculum fermentans_A. The sequence continues at coordinate 5,873,439 of NZ_JBPJAQ010000001.1, read as the reverse complement.
CTCAGCCGTATCGGAGACGGAGTAGCGCATGTAGCTGAGGCCGCCTTCATAGATGAGGTCGACAATCAGCTTGAGCTCGTGCAGGCACTCGAAGTAGGCGATTTCCGGGGCATAGCCGGCTTCCACCAGGGTTTCGAAACCGGCGCGGATCAGTTCCGAGGCGCCGCCGCACAACACGGCCTGTTCGCCGAAGAGGTCCGACTCGGTCTCTTCCTTGAAGGTGGTCTCGATGACACCGGCCTTGAGCGAGCCCAGCGCCAGGGCATACGCCAGAGCGTTCTCGTGGGCCTTGCCGGAGGCATCCTGCGCGACAGCGATCAGCGCCGGAACACCCTGGCCTTCCGTGAAGACTTCGCGCACGCGGTGGCCGGGGGCCTTGGGCGCGATCATCGAAACATCGACGCCGGCCGGAGGCGTGATGAAGCCGAAGTGAATATTGAAGCCGTGGGCGAACATCAGCGTCTTGCCGGGCTTCATCGACGGCGCCAGGTCGTTGTTGTAGAGGTCGGCCTGGATGTGATCCGGCACGAGAACCATGATGACGTCGGCCTGCGCGCCGGCTTCGGCCGGGGTCACCACGGTGAGACCGGCGGATTCCGCTTTCGCTTTCGACTTCGACGTGGGCGGCAGGCCCACAATCACGTTCACGCCCGAATCGCGCAGGTTCAGCGCGTGCGCATGGCCCTGCGAGCCGTAGCCGACGATGGCCACTGTCTTGCCCGCGAGCGGAGCGAGCGAGCCGTCCTTCTCATAAAAACGATTTGCCATAACGAATACTCAGATTCCTTTCGAATTCAAAACCAGGGAACTCGGGCTACGTCCCGCGCAGGTGGAACAGGTAGCGCCTCCATCCTTGGGACCGCCACCCGTTCCAAGCGGAACTCTCCCTGTTAAGCCTGTCCCACCGTCTCGGGCTGGGACTTGGGGATCGGCGGCGCCAACCGCAGCTTCTTCGCTTCCAGGCTCACGGCCACCATCCCCGATCGCGTCACTTCAATTTCGCCGTAAGTTTCCATGACGGCGATGAACTCTTCCATCTTCTCCGGGGCGCCCGTCGCCTCCAGGGCAAAGCCCTCCACTGAGGAATCCACCACGCGAGCCCCGAAGATCTCGGACTCTTTTAAGATAGCCGTCCGGTTCTCCTGGGTGGCGCGCACCCGCAGCAGCACCATCTCGCGCATCACCGCCGGAGCATCGGTCAGGTCCGCCGCCTGCAACACGTTCACCAGGCGGTTCATCTGTTTGATCACCAGGCCGCGCAACCGCGACTCGACATCCACCATCAGCGTCATTCGAGATAACGTCGGATCAAGTGTCCGGGCCACTGTCAATGACTCGATATTGTAGCCGCGCTGGCTGATCAGGCCCGTCACGCGCATCAACGCGCCCGGCTTGTTCTCCATCAAGATAGATATGGTCATCAGCATGACATTTACTCCTTAGCGGGGCACGGCCACAGGCTGCGGCGGAGCCAGCACCATCTCGTTGATGGCCGCTCCGGCCGGAACCATCGGGTAGACGTTTTCAAACTGCGACACGCGCACATCCATGAGATAAGGACCCGGTTCCGCCAAAGCTTCCTTCAACGCCCCGGCTAGTTCCATCGGCGTGTGCACGATGCGCCCCTTCATTCCATACGCGGCGGCCAGCAGTTCCACATTCGGGAACGCGCTCAACTCCACCGACGACAACCGGTTGTTGTAAAACAGCTCCTGCCACTGCCGCACCATCCCCAGGTAGCCGTTGTTCATCACGATCACCTTCACCGGCAACTGGTAGTTCACCAGGGTGGCCAGTTCCGGCAGCGCCATCTGGAAGCCGCCGTCACCGCAGATCGCGAAAACGGTCTGGTCGGGATGCGCCATCTGCGCGCCGATCGCGGCCGGCAGGCCGAAGCCCATTGAGCCCAGGCCGCCCGAACAGATCCACGTACGCGGATTGTCGAACTTGATGAACTGCGCCGCCCACATCTGGTGCTGGCCCACGTCCACGCTGACAATCGCCTTGCCGCCCGACAGCTTGTTGATCTCGTACATCAGGTGCTGCGGCTTGATCTCATCGGCCGAGAAGACCGGTTCCAGCGGATGCTCCGCCTGCCACGCGCGGATCTGTTTCCACCACGACTTGCGGCCTTCCGCGTTCTTCGGCGCCATCTCCGGTTCCAGTTCCTTCAGGTTCCGGTTCAGCTTGCTCAGCACTTTCTTCACATCGCCGACAATGGGCAGGTCCGCGGTGCGGTTCTTGCCGATCTCGGCCGGATCGATGTCGACATGGATGACCTTGGCATGCGGAGCGAACGCCGCCAGCCGGCCCGTCACGCGGTCGTCAAACCGCACCCCGAGCGCGATGAGCAGGTCGCACTCATACATACCCATGTTGGCCGTGTAGGAGCCGTGCATGCCCGGCATCGAGATGAAGTTCGGATGCGAGCCCGGCAGGCCGCCCAAACCCATCAGCGTGCAGACCGCCGGCGCATCCAGCGTCTCCACCAGTTCCTTCAACTCAGGCGATGCGCCCGCCGCCAGGATGCCGCCGCCCGCGTAAACATAGGGCCGCTGCGCTTCCCACATCATCTGCGCCGCGCGCCGGATCTGGCCGGCATGGCCGTCGGTCACCACCTTATAGCCAGGCAGGTGGATCTCGTTGACAGGCGTGTAGTGCGCCTGGCCCTGCAGCACGTCCTTGGTGATGTCGACCAGCACCGGGCCCGGACGGCCCGTCGAGGCGATGTGGAACGCTTCGTGGACAATCTGCGCCAGTTCCTTAATGTCCTTCACCAGGAAATTGTGCTTCGTGCAGGGCCGCGTGATGCCGAACGTATCGGCTTCCTGGAACGCATCGCTGCCGATCAACTTGCTGGTCACCTGGCCCGTGATGGCGACTATCGGGATGGAGTCCATCATGGCATCCACCAGGCCGGTGGTCAGGTTGGTTGCGCCGGGGCCGGAGGTGGCGCAGCAAACGCCCACCTTGCCCGTCGCTCGCGCATAGCCGGCGGCGGAAAAGGCTGCGTTCTCCTCGTGCCGCACCAGAACATGGCGAATGGGGTTGTCGTAGATGACGTCGTACAAAGGTAGAGTGACGCCTCCGGGATAGCCGAAGATCACATCAACGCCTTCGCGCGCCAGGCACTCCAATAAAATGCGTGCACCACTCATCAGGTTGGACATCGGTCTGAGGAATCCTCTCTTGTCTATCAGGGACTGGGTTGAATTGAAAAAGGCCACCTCGGCGGGATCTTTCCGCCTGGTGGCCTTTTTTGTAACTCAGGTAAGGCTCACTCAGGCAGGTCCCAGTACGGTGACCCCAATCTGAATAATCCCTACTACTACGAAAAGTTGCACGGCCCTGCCGCTCAGTTGCTGGTGGTTCCAGAGCTGTTCGGTCAGTGTCATCTGTTCCAGATTAGGGTGTTAGTCCGGAAAATGCAAGATGTGATCGCCATTAAATGTGTTTATGACGGTATAGCCCACCACCGGACGGGTGTACCACCCAAATCCGTGCTTTTCACAACGAAAACGCCGTTCCTGGCCGGCCGGCCTTCTCAGTCCTGCCTGAGTGTGGTCATCGGATCCACCCGCGACGCTCGCCGCGACGGCAACAGCGCAGCCAACAACGCGATCAGGGCTAAGCTGAAGGCGGATGAGGCAAACGCCACCGGATCAGCCGGCTTGATGTGGAACAGCAGTCCTTTCAAGGCGTAAGCGGCCCCCGCCGCGCCGGCGATTCCGAACACCAGGCCGGCCGCGGTCCAGCGGAAGGCGTGCGCCAGGATCATCTTCAGGATCTGCGAAGGAGTGGCGCCCAGAGCCAGCCGCACCCCGATTTCCCGCTCTCGCTGAGCCGCCAGGTAGGAGATCAGCCCGTAGAGGCCCGAGGCCGAGAGAATCAGTCCGATGGCGGCAAACAGAACAAGTAGTGAAGCCTGGAACCGCGGCCGGGCTGACAGTTCGCCCAGATGCTGATTGAAAGTCTGGATGACCGCGGGGATCACCGGATCCAGGGCCGCAACCTCCGACCGGATCCACGACTCCAGCACTTCCGGTTTCGCCTGTCCGCGCAGAATCACAGCGGATGCCGCCAGTGCATCATCGTCGGAGTGGCGCCGGACCAGGTAATACTCCGGATGATTCGCATCCGTCAGCCCGCCGTTTCGGACACTAGCCGAAATACCCACCACCGTATAGAGCGGCCCCTTCGGAAACCGGCGCATCTGCTTGCCCAGCGCTTCTTCTCCGGGAAACAGCTTTGCGGCCAGCGACTGGCTGATGACAACGGCCATCTGTTTAGGCCCACGGTCTTCTTCTGTGAATGCCCTGCCCTTCACAATGGGAATGCCCAAAGCCCGGAAATAGCCAGGCGTGACGTGGCGCCAGACCACGATGCCGCTGTTCGGCTGAGCAGGGTTCCGAACGCTCCCTTCCAGCGCATACAGCGGCTGGGTGCGCGGGACGCCGCCGGGCGGCAACGAGTCGCTGAGGGCAACTGTTTCCACACCCGGCAGTTTGGCCAGCCGTTGTTCCAGCGTCTCGAAGAACGCCAGCCGGGCCGAGGGCTGCGAATACCGGATGGTCAGGGCCATCTCGGCGGTCACCACGTTCTCGGTGCTCATGCCCAACGGCAGGCGCTGGCGGTTCCACAGGCTTTGCAGCAGCAAACCCGCGCAGGTCAACAGGATGAGGGAGAAGCCCAACTGCGCGCTGACCAGCGCATGGCGGGTGATCATGCTCGAGCGCGGCGTCGCACGGGCGCCGGAAACGGTGGCGGCCGAAGGCGTGTGCAGGGACGGCGCGAGTCCGAAGACCAGCCCGCACAGCAGGGAGGCGCCCAGGCTGAAGCAAAGGACGCGCAAATCCAGTTGCGCGCCAGCCAGATGAGGCAGTCCCACCGGAGCGATGAGCAGGAAAACACGCAGCAAACCGTAGGCCAGCAGGATTCCGGCAGCGCCTCCGGCGAGGCTGAGGAGCATGCTTTCCGTAAGTGTCTGGCGGATCAGGCGACCCCGCGAGGCCCCCAGCGCGGCCCGCACGGCCAGTTCCCGCTGTCTCGCCAAGGCACGAGCCAACAAGAGGTTAGCGACATTCGCACAGGCGATGAGCAGCATGGCCAGCACGGCGCCGAACAGCGTCCAGGCGGCGAGGTACATGTCGCCGGACTGCATCTCCTGCAGGGATTTCACCTGGAATTTCAACTGTTTGCGGGCCTGCGGAGGAGCAAAGGAGAAGATCCGGTCGGCCAGCGGCATGACGGAGTCGCGCATCTGCTGCGTGGTGGCGCCCGGTTTCAGCCGCCCGTATACCTGCAGCGGCCGGCCCCCACCGGCGGGCAGCGGCGGCATCGCCTGGGGGATCACCAGATCGACCTTTTCCAGCGTGGGCAACTCGAAGCCGGGCGGCAGCACGCCGATGATCTGTCGTTCCGCGCCATCAATCATCAGGCGGCGTCCGATCACGGACGGTTGGCCGGCGAAGCGGCTTTGCCACATCGCGTGGGTGATTAGCGCCACACCGGGCACGTTCGGACGGTCCTCTTCGGCGGCAAAATTGCGGCCGAGCACCGGCTGGACGCCTAACACCGGTAGGAACGACGCTTCCACGCGAGCGCAACTCAGGCGCAGCGGCCGGTCGCCCGTCAGGTCGCAGTCCACCACACCCGCCCACGAAGTGATGCTCTGTAATTGAGTGGGTGTCCGCTTGAGCTCACTGTAGTCGGCCCAGGTGAGAAAGTCGTAATCCATCCACGGTATGGTGATCCCCATCGAGACCAGGCGGTTCGGTTCAGAATAAGCCAGGTTCCGGAAGAGAATACGGTCCACAACACTGAAAACCGCCGTCGAAGAGCCAATACCGATGGCCGTCACGGCCAGCACAGTGAGCGCGAAGCCCCGGTTGCGCCGGAAATTGCGCATCGCATAGCGGATGTCCTGCATGACGCCGTTCAGCCAATCCAGGCCGCGGGACGAACGGCATTCTTCCTTGACCTGATCCACGATGCCGAACTCGCGCAGCGCGGCATAGCGCGCCTCGGCGGGCGGCAGGCCATTGGCGATGTTCAATTCGATCTGGCGATCGAGATGGAAGCGCAACTCCTCGTCGAGCTCCCTATCGGTATCGTTCTTCTTCACGAGAAACCGAAGCCTCTGAATCCAGTTCATGGTGCTGCTCCTATTGAATTCAGGCCATCTTCACAATGAGGCCGATGGCGCGGGAGAGGCGCTCCCAATTGGCCTCTTCCTCTTTCAGATACTGCCTGCCCTTGCGGGTGAGCGCGTAGAACTTGGCCCGGCGGTTGTTCTCGCTGTCGCCCCACTCGGACTCAATAAAGCCTAGGGTTTCGAGCTTGTGCAGGGCCGGATAGAGGGAGCCCTGCTGCACCAGCAGGATCTCCTCTGACCGCTCCTTGATGAGCTGCGCGATGGACCAGCCATGCTGCGGACCCAGCGTGAGCGTCTTCAGGATCAGCAGATCCAGGGTGCCCTGTACAAGATCGGTCGGTTTGCTCATCGCGCCCCCTTGGTTATCTACAAGAAGGAGCATACACCTGCTCTTGTAGGTAATCAAGGGGAGCGTTCGAGATTATTTTGGCACGGCGGCCAGCGGCTCGATCCAGGTGGAAAGGAAGCGCCCCAGCAACGGCACATAGCTGTTGATGACGCCCAGCAGCGGCAGGGCGCCCAGCACCAGCAGGCGCATCAGCAACTGGGCCATCTGGCTGCCGGACTTGCCGTCCGGATTGGCTGAGAGGCGCCGCAGGATGGGGTTGCGTTCCGCGCTGAGTACGGTGACCAGCACCGGGAGACCCAGAATAACCAGGAACAGATTAGTCATCCAGCGAATGGACCCCTGCGACCGGAAAGGGTACGCCGTAGTGGAAAGGACAGCAAAGAAGAAGCCCAGCGCCAGGAACCAGATCTGGCACCACATCTGGCTGACGGAGTAGCGGATGACGGCCAGGAATCGCAGCGCCAGAAACTCCTCGGCCAGGCTGGTCTCGCGCGGGAAATCCTTGGGCGGCGGCTCAGTTCCTTCCTTAACGGCCATGCCTTTGGCCCAGAACGGTTGCAGCAGGCCGGCCACGGCCTTCGCCTGCTCGGCCAGCGCCTGTTGGACCCAGCGGTAGTAGAACGCGGAGAAACGGTGCCCGCAGGCCTCGGCAAACAGATAGCGGTCGCAGATCCTGGTCATGGGCGGCAGCTCGGCCTGTAGTTTGGCCGCCAGGTCCACGCACTTGGTCTCGGAGGCCAGCGCACGCAGGGTATCCAGCGACCGGGCCAGCATGATGCGGTGATCCTGCCGGCGCGAGGATGGCAGCAGGGGCGAACTGGCAAACTCAGGCGGCAGCGCCGTGAAACCGCGGCGCAGCGGCGAGCGTTCCAGCGTCAGCAGCAGGCAGTGCAATGGGCGCCACAGGCGGTGCAGGCGCGCAGCGGCAATGATCAGGGCGGCCCACAGTACGGAAAGCCCCATGAAATAGACGAGATCAAACCGGAGTCCGTCAAAGGATTGGCGGTTGAAGAGGCGCAGCAGTGTAACGGCAATGACAGCGGCCGAGGCCAGGAATCCAATCACCGTCAGCGGCCCGACCGCGGGCCCCGCGGGATGGAAAGCGCTCGAAGCCGCAGGGAAGACAGCGGGGATATCCGGGCGGACCCGCATGTAGAGTTCGTGGCGGCTCATCTGCGTCCAGGCGAGGGTCAGGAAACCGCAGCCCAACAGGAGTACGGGGAGTGAGGGAGACACGCCGCTGAAAGCGTCGAGGGCGCGCAGCCCGAGGAAGTGGCTGCGCAGGGTGGACGGATCGCCCATGAGATCCCGCCAGTAATAGAGGAACGACAGGGCGACACCCATGGCGGTGAGGATCGCCATCAGCATGGAGATCCGGCGGTCGCCCGATCGCAGCCACTCGAATAGGCCGGTGGGCTCGCTGTCCGGTCCGGCCGGGGTGGGGTGCAGCAGCCGGCGGATTGTCGGCGCGAGCAGCCGCAGCACGCCTAGCGCCGCGAACAGGATGGAGAGCACCGCCAGCACCAGTCCGACGATTTCGAGCGAAGCCAGCGGCAGCAGCTCAATGTGCCAGTGCGCGAACGGCGCGGTGAGGACATAGGACATGCACCCCAGCAGGAGAATGCCCAGCGTGTGGTACCCCACCCGGCCTTCGAACCCCGCTTCCCACCAGCGGAAACTGCGAAACGGCCGCGGCACGGCGACGGCCGAGATGCGGCGCGGCAGCAGGGGGTGCACCAGGCTGTAAAGCACCAGCAACTGGTAGAGGGCGGCCAGCCCCAGGATGAGGCAGACCAGCAGCGTGGTGAGCCGGCTGAGGCGGCCGGTGTGCACAGCGGCCGGCGGCGGAGGGGAGGAGTCCGGCCCGGTCTCTTTCTTCACGGGATTCACAAGATCCCGGATAGGCCACAGGCTTCGGCGTCCGACGATGCTCAGCCAGATGGGCTCAACCGACTCCGAGTCAAAGTCGCGGATGGAGCTGCGCCCGTGTTCGTCCGGACATCCGAGTGGCGGCTGTGGCTGGCCAGGCGGAATGGAAGGGCAGCCCGGAGGAAAGATCTCACTGAAGACGGTATAGGCGGCATCGTAGGTGGCATGTTCGAACTGGCTCGCCGCCAGCAGCGGGGTCCAATAGGTGGGCACGCCGAACCCCTGGCGCTCCGGCACGAACAGATTCTGCGGAGGCGGCAACAGGCTGGTGACCACCCACACGCCCTCCATCGACCACTTGCTGGTGGTCTGGACAAAGAGCAGGTCCCAATCCTGCACGATCACCCGGAGATTCGGGCACGATTGCCGCAGGTAGCCGGTGACAAAGGTGAGGTCGAGAACGTCGGAGGCGAAGATGAAGGCGGTTTCGAAGCCGCCGCGATTGAGGATGCCGGCGATGGTCTGCATCTGCGCTTCCTGGGCGACCGTCAGATGCTTGACGTTGAAAACCTCGGGCGTATCGCTGCCGGCGGGGCTGCCGCGCAGGGACAAAGGCAACTGCTCAGTGGCCTGCGTCGCAGCGCCGGAGGAGCCCTTGGCGGCGGAATCCTCCGGATACACGTCGCGCAGTTGCGCGATGCCGCGAGGGAAGGAGATGCGCGTGATGGCGGGCGCCTCCGGATCGGCCTTCCATTGCCTGAGGTCAGTGGCTCCAAAGGCCGTATCCCCCTCAGAGAGCGTGGCAATGCGGCCCAGACCCTTGACGCTGTGCAGCAGCGCATTCATGGTGCTCTCGTCATCGCGCTGGATCGCCGTCAGCGCGATGGGGAACCCTTTCTTGCGCATCTGCTGCCGGGCTGCTTTCACCGTCGTGTTTGAGGATACGAGGCGATACTGGTGGCTTGGGAAAGAGAGCAGGTCCTCGCTGAGGCACTTGTGAAGAGAAGCAAAGGTGCCGGAGTAAGAGGGTCCGATGATGGGAACTGTCTGCTCGCCGGGGGTCAGCGTGGAGCGATAGTACAGCGCTTCCTTGAACTGGTCGCGCCGCAGTCCGGAGATGTTCGATTCCCCCACCAGCAGGACCAGCAGGTAGGCTCCTTCCTTAGCGCTCGCGGCCGGCTCCCAGGACGCCGAGGATTGCCGGAAGAGAAGCGCACCCGGCAGGGTCGACGCCGGATCGAGCCCGGCCGGCACCAGCGGCGGAGCACCCTTGGCGGTGTCGGCGGAGGCCCGCGACCCCGGAGCCTTCCACGGCACCCAGTAGGTGTCGAACAGGTAGTCGGCCCGTTCGGCGGCCAGGATAATGCTGTCGATGGCGCGTCCGTAGTAAAGCGCCAGGCGCGTCATTTCGGGATCCGGCACCACCGCAATTACTACCTTCATGCTCTTCCCGGCGCGCTGCACCCAGGGCTGCCCCTGCCAGCGCGTCGCCCGCGCCGGGCATGGCTTTGCCGGACAATCGGTGGACGCCGCGGTTCCGGCGAGGAGCTCGCCCGAGACACTGCGTGCCGGCGTCAATTGGCGGCAGGCCGGCCGCAGCGGCGGTGGGACATCCAGGCAGGCAAGGTCCCCCTCCTCCTTTGGATTCGGCTCGAGCGGAGGTGCCGCGGCCGCGGGCTGCGCTCCGGCGGAAACGGGCTGGCTGGGCACAATCGTGCCCGAGCTGAACAGGGCGTAGGCGACAAAAAGGACCAGCGCCACACCCCAGGGTAGTGTCGACTGATTGCTCATCCACTCGTGGCGGTGCGAACCGCCCCTCCTCCGGAAGTATGGGCGCACAGTGCGCCAAGTGCGGTTGAGACTAGCAAAGAAACCGGCCGGTTGCCAGGGGGATCATCGCACACGCCGGATGGCCGGCCCGTAGCTCGAGGACATGGAATATGCACGGGGGTTCCTCGTTGTTACGTGAATTTCAGACGGCGTACGTTTCTGTGAGCTATCGCCTGGACGCGGTCCCTGCGCCAGGACGGAAATGTTCCTGGCTACCGCCGCGGCTGGAGAGGGCGGCAACAGTTAGAATTGTAGTTTGCGTTTCTTCTTTTCACGGCATATCCCGCACTTCCGGCGCGTGCTGCTGGTTGAGAGCGGCTCGCGGTACCTGGTGGAAGGGCTGCTCCCCGGCATTTATTCGAAGTTCTCCCAAGGCCAGAAGGTGGACCTGGTCACCTGCTTCCCCGGCCTGCCGAAGGGCTTCGATTCTTCCCGCGGCCAAGTGTACCGGGTGACGGACTATTCCGGTTCGGAGGCACGCACCCGCTTCTATTCGCTGCTGCGCGCCCAGGGCTACGAGATCACCGGCATCATCTGCTCCGGTGAGCCCATCATGACGAAATGGAAATGGGTGCTGGCCTGGCAGGTGCAAGCCAAGGTTTTCATCCTCAATGAGAACGGCGACTATTTCTGGTTCCAGAAATCCGAGTGGCGCACGATCAAACACTTCATCCTGTTCCGTGCCGGCTTGAGCGGCTCGGCCGGCGTGAGCACCGTACTGCGCGTGCTGCTGTTTCCGTTCACGTTCACCTACCTGCTGCTCTATGCAGCGTATTTCCATCTGCGGAGGATCGCTAGAATATGAAAGCTGTCTTTGTTACGGAATTCGGCGGCGTCGACAAGCTGCGCTACGAAGACCTGCCGGTGCCGGAGCCGGTGGAAGGCCAGGCACTGGTCCGCATCCATGCCATCGGCGTGAACTTCATCGACATTTACTTCCGCACCGGCCTATATCCCGCGACGCCGCCCGTGATCCTCGGCATGGAAGCCGCCGGGGTGGTGGAAGCCGTGGCTCCCGACGTGAAGAGCGTGAAAGTGGGCGACCGGGTGGCCTTCGGGACGGTCCGCGGCTCCTACGCCGAGTATGCCGCGCTGCCCGCCTGGCAGCTCGTACCTGTGCCGGATGAGGTGGATCTCCAAACAGCCGCCGGAGCCATGCTGCAAGGCATGACCGCCCACTACCTCACGCATTCCACCTATCCACTCAAACAGGGTGATACCTGCCTGGTGCACGCGGCCGCAGGCGGAGCCGGCCAGTGGATCGTCGCGGCCGCCAAGCTGCGCGGAGCACGCGTCATCGGAACCACCTCCTCGGCCGCCAAAGCCGAAGTGGCGAAGCGGGCGGGCTGCGACGAGGTCATCAACTACTCCGAACAGCAGTTCGACACCGAGGTACGCCGGCTGACCGAAGGCCGTGGCGTCGACGTGGTCTACGACTCCGTAGGCGCGGCCACCTGGGAGCGCAGCCTGAACTCCATCAAGCCGCGCGGCATGATGGTGACGTTCGGCAATGCCAGCGGCCCCGTGCCGCCCATGGCGCCGCTGGTGCTGAACCAGAAAGGGTCGCTCTACCTGACCCGGCCGAAACTCGGCGATTACACGACCACCCGCGCGGAACTCGAGTGGCGCGCCGCCGATATCCTCCGCTGGCTGAAGGACGGCAGCATGAAACTGCAGATCCACAAAGTCTATCCGTTGGCTGACGCGGGCCAGGCCCAGACCGACCTGGAATCGCGCGCGACCGCCGGCAAACTGATCCTCGTCCCCTAGGAATCGAGAGCGCCTTTGGCGGAAGTACGGCCGAAACGAGCGCTGGGTGTGTTCGACGCGACGATGATCGTGATGGGCGGCATCGTCGGGTCGGGCATCTTCATCAACCCTTACGTAGTCGCGTTGCACGTGCACACGCCCGTGCTGATCCTCGGAGCCTGGCTGCTGGGCGGCGCGCTGGCCATGATGGGCGCCTTCATCTGGGCGGAACTGGCCACCCGCCTGCCCGGCTTCGGCGGCCAGTATATGTACCTGCGCGAGGCCTACCATCCGCTGGTCGCCTTCCTCTACGGCTGGGTTTTCCTGCTCGTCACCCAGACTGGCGGGATGGCCGCCGTCGCCATCACCTTCGCCCGCTACTTCCGCGAAATTTCGGGCCTCCAACTCAACGACGGGGCCATCGCCGCAATCGCCCTGCTGGGCCTCACCGCCATCAACTGCCTGGGCGTGCGCGCCGGCAGCAATGCCCAGACCGTGCTCATGCTGCTGCGCGCCGGCGCCATTGCCGCCATGGTCCTGCTGGGCCTCTTCCTGGGCGGCGGCCAACTGCACTGGTCCCCCATCCTCGACCGGCCCCTCTCCTCCGGCCTCATCGCCTCCATCGGCGCGGCCATGGTCCCCATCGCTTTCGCCTATGGCGGCTGGCAGACGGCCAGCTTCGTCTCAGGCGAGATGCGGAATCCAGGGCGGGACCTGTCGCGGGGCCTCGTTCTCGGCGTATCCGGGGTCGTCCTGCTCTACCTCGCGGTGAACTTCGTCTGCCTCAGGATGCTCGGCGCGGACGGCCTGGCCGCCACAAAAACCCCGGCCACGGCCGTCATGCGGGCCATCCTGGGCGATCGCGGCGCCTGGTGGATCGCCATCGGCATCGCCATCTCGACCCTGGGCTTCCTCAGCCAGGGGATCCTCACAGCCCCGCGGGTCTACTACACCATGGCCCGCGACGGCCTCTTCTTCGAAAGTGTCGGCCGCCTGGCCCCGAAGTCGGGCGTCCCCGTCGTGGCCATCATCCTGCAAGGCGTGATGGCGACGCTGATCGTCTTCTCGGGCCGCTACGAACAGATCTTGAACTATGTCGTATCAGTGGATTTCATCAGCTTCGGACTGACGGCGGCGGCCTTGTTCGTGGTGCGCGCCCGGCGGCGCGGTTTGACGGGAGAGGGTGTCTTTCACACCCCTGGTCATCCCTGGTCCACCGCCTTGTTTGTGCTGGCCTGCGCCGGCATCGTCACGGGTACGGTTTCGAGCTCACCCGAAAACAGCCTGGCCGGGCTCACCATCCTCGCGGCCGGCATACCGGTCTATTTTTATTGGGGCCGCTGGAAACGGCGGCCCGGCGGAAAGGAAGCATGAGGCAGAAGTACTCCGATTACATGAACTGGGCCAAGACCCGGAGTCACGCTAAGTTCAACCTGGCAACCAGCGGCGTGGGTTCGTTTCCACTGCGCGAACTGCCGCTTTCGATCGACGAACTGGAGATCAACGGCGACACGAAGTACGGGCACCTGCCCCTGCGAGAAGCCCTCGCCTCCAAGTGCGGTGTCAGCCCCGATTGCGTGGTGACCGCCGATGGGGCGTCGCAGGCAAACTACCTGGCGATGGCGGCGATCCTGGAACCGGGCGACGAAGTGCTGATTGAGCAGCCGGCCTACGAACTGCTGGTGTCGGCAGCGCAATTCACCGGAGCCGCGGTGAAGCGCTTCCTGCGCCGCGAAGAAGACGGCTACGCCCTCGACATCGACGAGATCCGCCGCAACATCACATCGAAGACACGGCTGATCGTGATCACGAACCTGCACAACCCCACCAGCGTGCAGGCGGCGCCGGGCGTCTTCGAACAGATCGGCGCCCTAGCCCGCGAAGCCGGCGCGCGTGTGCTGGTCGACGAAATCTATGTGGACGCCATCTATGAAAACACTCCGCCCAGCGTCTTCCACCTGGGGCCGGAATTCGTGGTGACCAACAGCCTGACCAAGGTTCATGGCGTCAGCGGCCTGCGCTGCGGCTGGATCCTGGCGGAGCCGGAACTGGCCTGGGCGATGTACCGCCTGAACGATCTGTTCGGGTCCATTCCCTCCCATCCGGGCAACCTGATCGCACTGCGCGTGCTGCAGCATCTCGACATGGTGCGGACTCGCGCCCGCAAAGTCGTGGAGGCGGACCGCGGGTTGTTCAACGCCTTTCTCGACCAGCACCCCCAGTTGCTCACTCCGCGGACGACTCATGGCACAACGGCCTTTGTTCGCCTCGCCGCAGGTGGCTCCGCCGAGTTTGTCGACCGTCTACGGGCGGAGTACGAAACTTCAGTAGTGCCGGGGCGGTTTTTCGACAGCCCCGATCACTTCCGCATCGGTATGGGCGTAAACACCGTGATGTTCCAGGAAGGCCTGCGGCGCATGGGTGACCTGCTGGCCCGGTTCCGGCCAGCCTAAAGTTAGCGTAACCGTTCGCGCTGGGGCTCCATATAATACTTAGGGGGAGCCTACAGTATGCGGCACTACAGCAAGCTGGCCGTTCGGGGGATGTTGGCGATCTGGATAGCCGCCGGCGCGGGCGACTTACTGGCGCAGTATCCGCAACAATACCCGCAGCAGTATCCACCCGGACAATATCCGCCAGGTCAGTACCCGCCGGGGCAATACCCGCCAGGACAGTATCCGGGCGGATCCGGTACCGGCAGCGGCATACCGATGCCCCGTATCAAGTGGCCCAAGAAGAAATCCAAGGACGAGAAGGACAAGGAGAAGAAGGAAGGTTCTGACCAGGAGTTGAAGATCGCCCTGCGCTCCGTCGACGGCACGCTGCGCAACTTCGGCGAGAAAGACCTGCTGCTGGAAACCTCGTCAACCCGCGTCCTGCGGTTCCGGCTGCTGGCCAAGACCCAGTTCCGCAACTCCGAGGGCGAGTCGATGCGCGACTCCCTGCTGCATCCGGGCGACCGGCTCATGGTACAGGTGAGCGCCGACGATACCGAGACGGCTTACCGCATAACCCAGGTTCGCGTAGGAACCCCGGACGAACGCAAGGAAGCCGAGCGCAAGGTGGAAGCCGCGCTCATTCACGCACCCACTTCGCAGGACCTGGATGGCACCGCCGAAGGCGCCCCAGAATCGGCCGGCGCCAAGCCGCCGGAAGACGATGCGGATCCGCCGAAGAAAGAGCTGCGCGGAGAACCGCAGGCCGTCGACGATGCGCGCGAGGCTTCCGCTCGAATCCTGCAGGACATGCCGAACTTCGTGGCGGAACAGACCACCACTCGCTCCAGCGGCTTCACCGACCCGCCCCGCTGGCGCGTCGTCGACGTCGTCGCCGCCGATGTCTCCGTCATGAACGGCAAGGAAGAGTACAAGAACCTGCGCATCAACGGCCGCCCTACACAGGACCCCATCAACAAAACGGGCGCCTGGACCACCGGCGAGTTCGTCGTGACTTTGCAGGACATCATGTCTCCGGTCACCAACGCGAAGTTCACCAGGCGCGGCGAAGAACAGTTGGGCGGCCGGAACGCCCTGCTCTTCGATATCAGCGTGACTGCCGAGAATTCCCACTGGATCCTCGTCAGCCAGGATGGCAAACAGGTGCGGCCCGCCTACACCGGCCAGGTCTGGATCGACAAGGCGACCCACAAGGTCCTGCGCATTGAACAGAAGGCCATCATCACCAGCAGCATTCCCTATGAAAGCGCGGAAACCTCGGTGGAGTTCGGGTTCATCAAACTCGATTCAGGCACCTTCCTGCTGCCCCTGAAGGGCGACAGCGTGGGCTGCGTCGGCGGGGATACGCCCTGCTTCAAGAACCAACTGGTGTTCAAAAACTACCGCAAGTTCGGGTCGTCCTCCACCATCACGTTCGACAAGTTCGCTCAGTCGCGTTAACATCGCAGCGCCGGCCGGCGGATCCAATCTGCGCTCAGCAATATCGCAATACGATATAATCGTAGTACGATATAATCATGCTCAGCACAGCCCGCAAACCACTGTCAGCAGTGGAATATCACGAATTGGCGGAGTTCCGCTACCAGATTCGCCGCTTCCTGCAATTCAGTGAGGCAGTCGCCAAAGCCGAGGGGTTGGAGCCGCAGCATCACCAGGCCCTGCTCGCCCTCAAGGGCTTGCCGCACGGCCTGGAACCCACCATCGGTGCCGTGGCGGAACGGCTCTTCCTGCGGCACCAGAGCGCAGTCGGCCTGGTCGACCGCATGGAGCGTTGCGGTCTTGTCCAACGCGTCGCGGCCAAGGCCGATGGGCGGCAAGTACTGGTGAAGCTCACACAGCATGGCGAAGAGGTCCTCGAGCGCCTCTCTTTGACTCACCGCGAAGAACTGGAAGAAACCGCGCCGCAACTGTCCAAGGCCTTGCGGGCAATCATCCGCCGTTCGACGCAGGGCGGACTGGCATGAGCAGGGGCGCTGAAGAACTGGGCGATTTCACGGCGTCCGCGCGGCTGGTGCCGATTGCAGCCCTGGCGGTGCTGATCGGGCTGGTGAGCTCTGTTGTGGCGCTGCTGCTGCTGAAACTGATCGGTCTGTGTACAAATCTGTTCTACTTCCAACGCTGGTCCACTGAACTGGTGTCGCCCGCCGGTCACCATTTGGGATTCTGGGCAGTGCTCGTGCCGGTGGCAGGCGCACTGGTGATCGGCCTGATGGCCCGCTACGGTTCTGAGCGGATCCGCGGCCACGGCATCCCGGAAGCAATCGAGTCGATCCTGTTGAATGGCAGCAAGGTGCAGCCGCGCCTGGCGGTGCTGAAACCGCTGTCGTCGGCGATCTCCATCGGCTCCGGCGGGCCGTTTGGCGCGGAAGGGCCCATCATCATGACGGGCGGCGCCTTCGGGTCGATGATCGCGCAGTTGTTCCACCTCAGCAGTGCGGAGCGCAAGACCCTGCTGGTGGCGGGCGCCGCCGCGGGCATGTCCGCCACCTTCGCAGCCCCTCTTTCCGCTGTCCTGCTGGCCGTGGAACTGCTGCTCTTTGAGTGGAAGCCGCGCAGCCTGATCCCCGTGGCCCTGGCCAGTGCGACAGCCGGCGCCGCCCGCCGTTACCTCATGGGCCTGGGGCCGCTCTTCCACGTCCCGGCCCATCTCGTCTTCATTGGACCGGCGGGCCTGGCCGGCTGCGTGATCGCGGGACTGCTGGCGGGTCTGCTCTCAGCGGCGCTGACGCGCGCTGTTTACGCGGCCGAGGACGGCTTTCAGAAACTGCCCATCCACTGGATGTGGTGGCCGGCCATCGGCGGGCTCATCGTGGGCTTGGGTGGGCTCGTCTTCCCGCAGGCGCTGGGCGTTGGCTATGAGACCATTGCGGCCCTCGTGCAGGGCGATGTCCCCAAGGCGACCATCATTGGGATCCTGGCCGTGAAGTCGCTCATCTGGGCCGTTTCGCTAGGCTCCGGCACCTCAGGAGGAGTACTCGCTCCCCTGCTGATGATGGGCGGCGCCCTGGGCGGCGTCGAAGCGATGTTCCTTCCAACAGTGGGCGCGGGCTTCTGGCCGCTGGTCAGCATGGGCGCGATCCTGGGCGGCACCATGCGCTCACCCTTCACCGGCATCGTCTTCGCACTCGAGCTGACACACGACTTCAGCGCGTTGCTGCCACTCTTGGTCGCTAACGTGATCGCCTACGCCGTGACGGTGCTGATGATGAAACGCTCGATCCTCACCGAGAAAGTGAGCCGGCGCGGCTTCCACCTCAGCCGCGAATACGAAGTGGACCCTCTCGAGATTCAGTTTGTCCGCGAAGTGATGCGCACCAACCTCGTGGCGTTCCCTGAGTCCGAGACGCTGGCGCAGATCGCCGGCTGGTTCCGGCCAGACCACTCACCCCGCGGCCAGCATCTATTCCCCGTGGTAGACGGGCAGCGGCGGCTGCAAGGGGTAATCACGAGAAAGGACGTGCGCCTGTGGCTGGCCGAGGGCGAGGAGAAAGGCGCCCGGACGGCTGCCATGCTGGCCCGCCGCAATCCGGTGGTCGCCTATGCGGATGAATCGCTGCGCGTCGCCGTCTACCGCATGGCGGAGAGCGGGTTCACGCGCATGCCGGTAGTGGACCGCGCCGACGGCGGACGTCTGGCGGGCATGATTTCGCTGGAAGACCTGCTGCGCGCGCGTTCGAGGAACCTCACCGAGGAACGGCACCGGGAGCGGGTGCTGCGCATCCGGCTGCCATTCGGAAGCCGGGCCGGAGCAGTCAGGCAGGGGCGCTGATGGGGCGCCCCTGCCCCGTAAAACTAGACGAGGATCGCGAAGGTGCTTTCCGTGCGCTGCACGCGGTTGTAGGCGGTATCGCGCTCCACTGGTTCGCGGCCCGCGGCGCGGATCAGGCTCAACAGTTCGTTGCGGCGCAGGCCCTGGCTCGTATCTGCTCCGGCGTCGTGGTAGATCTTCTCTTCCACCACGGTGCCGTCGATGTCGTCGGCTCCAAAGCGCTGCGCGATCTGCGCAATCTTGGGCGTCATCATCACCCAGTAAGCCTTGATGTGCGGGATGTTGTCCAGCATCAGGCGGGCCACCGCGATGTTCTTGAGGTCGTCAAAACCGGTGGTCTTCGAGACATGCTCCAGCGGCGTATTGTCCGGGTGGAAGGCCAGCGGAATGTAAGTGACGAAGCCGTTCGTATCGGACTGCACGGCGCGCAGGCGGACCAGGTGATCCGTGCGGTCCTCTTCGTTCTCGATATGGCCGTAGAGCATGGTGCAGTTGGACTTCAGGCCCATCTTGTGCGCCAGGCGGGCGATGTCCAGCCACTCATTGCCGTCAATCTTGTGGTCGCAGATGATGCGCCGGACGCGCTCGCTGAAGATCTCCGCGCCGCCGCCGGGCATGGAGTCCATGCCTGCATCCTTCAGGCGCCGCAGCACCTCTTCGATCGGGATCTTGAAGCGCTTGTGGAAGTAGGCGATCTCCACCATCGTGAACGCCTTGAGGTGCACCTGCGGGTAGCGCTGCTTCAAGCCGCGCAGCATCTCGCAGAACCAGTCGACCGTCAGCTCCGGATGCAGTCCGCCGACAATGTGGAACTCGGTCACCGCTTCGCTCACTCCGTGTCCGGCGCGGGCCCAGACATCCTCCAGCGACATCGTATAGGCGGTAGGATCCTTGGCCTTCTTGCCGAAAGCGCACAGCTTGCAGGAGGCTACGCAGACGTCGGTCGGGTTGATGTGGCGGTTGACGTTGAAATAGGTGACGTTGCCGTGCAGCCGTTCACGCACCAGGTTGGCCATGTGGCCGATGGCGAGCAGATCGGGCGAACGGTAAAGGGTCAGCCCGTCTTCGTAGCTCAGGCGTTCACCCGCCTGCACCTTGTCGTAAATGGGGAGCAGGCGGCGGTCATCAAAAGTGGGCTGAGAGAAATCAGGCAGCATAGGGTGTGTCAGTTTCCCAGGAGATGCAGTCCGGGCATGGCGGAGAGGATGTCAAAGGCCCAGAAACCAAAGAATAACATGCCCACCCAGCCGTTCACGGTGAAGAAGGCGGCGTCGACCCGCGACAGGTCGTTGGAGTGGACCAGGGAATGTTCATAGAGCAGCAGCGCCGCCACCACGCCGATCCCGAGCCAGGCCGGAATTCCGCCGCCCAGAGACAGCGCCAGGATGGCCAGGCAGGCAATCATCGCAATGTGGAAAAAACGGGCGGTCAGCAGCGCCCCGGCGATCCCGAGCTTGGCCGGCAGGCTGAACAACCCCTCCCGCTGGTCGAACTCATAGTCCTGGCAGGAGTAAATGATGTCGAAACCGGCCGTCCACAGCGTGACGGCGGCGGTCAGCCAGATGATCCGCGGATCCAGCGAGCCGGTCATCGCGATCCAGGCGGCCGACGGCGCGATGCCCAGCGCAAAGCCCAGCACGACATGCGACAGCGGGGTGAAGCGCTTCGTCCAGGAATAGAAGAAAACGACCCCCAGCGCGACGGGCGCCAACCGGAAACACAGCGGATTCAGCATCCCGGCGGCCAGCAGGAATACGGCCGAGGTGGCCGCAATGAACCCCCAGGCGAACGTCCGGCTCAGCAGGCCGGCCGGAATATGGCGGGCCTTCGTCCGCGGATTGCGAGCGTCAATGTCGGCATCCAGCACCCGGTTGAAGGCCATCGCCGCCGAACGGGCGCCCACCATGGCGAGGACGATCCAACCCAGCTTGGCGGCCATGCCGTTCAGCGGGTAGCCGACGGCGCGCCAGCCCAGCAGCGCGCCGGTCAGCGCGAAAGGCAGGGCGAACACCGAATGCTCGAACCTGATCATGTCGAGCGTCAGGACAAGACGCCGCCAGAGGGCTGGGGGACTGAAAGAAGAGGTGGCTTGGTGCATTCCGGCTGGCAATCCAGCTACCATTTTAATCGATGCATGAAAGACGCTTCCGCATGATCTGGCTGGCAGCCACAACCCTGTCACTGGCGCTGGCCGGATGCGGCGGCTCCGAGAGCGGGACCGTGGTCGGCTACAACTCGCGGCAGGTCACCTTTCCGAACGGCAAAAAGATCCGCGCCGAGCTGGCGATTCAACCGGCCGATGTGATGCGCGGCATGAAGTTCCGCGACTCGCTGCCGGAAGACCAGGGCATGCTGTTCGTCCACCAGAAAGAGGGCAAGTACCCTTACTGGATGTTTGAAGTGAAGGTGCCGCTCGACATGATCTGGATGGACCGCCAGCACACCGTTGTGCAGCTGGTCCACAAAGTGCCCCCCTGCCCCGGACCGCAGGAAACTTGCATGTCGTATGGCGGAGGCTTCAACGCCGCCTACGTACTCGAAGTGGCCGCCGGCGTAGCCGCGAAGAACAATATCAAGCCGGGCATGACACTCGATTTCTAGAGAGGCGTAAACACCCAAATGGATCAGGATCACCTCAAGTCACTGTTGGAACAGGTGCGTTCAGGCGCAGTAGAGATCGACGCGGCCATCGAACGCCTGCGGCACATGCCCTTCGAGAATCTCGGCTATGCGACGGTGGATCATCATCGCGCCATCCGCACCGGGATGCCGGAAGTGATCTTCGGCAAAGGCAAGACCACTGAACAGGTGCTGGGTATCGCCGAACGCCTGCTGGAGCGCGCCTCCAACGTCCTGGTGACACGCACCACGGAAGAGGTCGCGGGCCGCATGCAGGCGCTGTACCCCGAAGCCGAATACTTCCCAGCTTGCGGCGCCCTCCGCGTGTGGCGCGACCGCACCATGCACGGCAAAGGGCGGCTGGCCGTGATCAGCGCCGGTACGACGGATATGCCGGTAGCACTCGAAGCAGTGGTGACCGCCGAGGTGATGGGCAATGATGTCGATCAGATTCACGACGTGGGCGTTGCCGGTATCCATCGCCTGTTCGGGAACATGGACCGGATCACGAAGGCACGCGTGATCGTAGTGTGCGCCGGAATGGAAGGAGCGCTGCCCAGCGCGGTGGGCGGGCTCGTCAGTTGTCCAGTCATCGCGGTGCCGACCAGCGTGGGTTACGGCGCCAGCTTCCATGGACTGGCAGCGCTGCTGGGGATGCTCAATAGCTGCGCCAGCAACGTGAGCGTGGTGAACATCGATAACGGCTTCGGCGGCGGCTATGTGGCTAGCCTGATCAACCGGCTGTAAAGGCCCTGGTCGGGTTAGCGGGCGGCGCCCAACACACCTTGGCCTACGGCTTCGGCGAATACGTAAAGTCCAAATAAGGGCGTTGGCTCTCCACGGCCCCAGCGGCTGACTTTCCAGTCAACGCGCAGGAAGCGGACATCGGGCCGGTCAGAGAGATCCACAATCAGGCTGTATACCCCGCAATAGAACTTCTGCGGGAAAGCGGCCAGAGGCTTGTCGCCCCAGTTTTCACCGTCCACTGACCCGGAAATTGACAGATCCAGGCTCTGTTGTTCTATGGTTCGATGAATCCCCAGCGTCAGGCTGATTACATCGCCTGCGGAATCGCCGATCTCAATCTTGGGACCGGACCCGTTCTGACGGACTACCTGTTCCGGCAGGAGGAAATTCGGCAGCATCGTTTCTCCTTCAGCCAATCGAATGCACTTCAACTGCAATGACGCTTCTTGGCGTCAGTTAGTCGGCGGCACCGCGGAACGCGCGCTGTAGACGCCGTCCCGCCTCCTCCAGCGTCTCATACTTTTTGCAGAAACAGAAGCGAATTAAGTGCGATCCCAGACCCTGCCGGCTGAAAAATGACCCTCCAGGTACACATGCAACTCCCACTGTTTCAACAAGATGTCGACTTAGGAGAACATCATCCGAATACCCGATGGAATTAATGTCGCTCATGATATAGTATGCGCCCGCGGGGCGATACGGAGCCAATCCAGCCACTCGCAGCAGCCCCATCAGATAGTCTCGCCGCTCGCCATAATGTATGGCGAGATCCTTGAAGTACGTGTCAGGTAAAGATAGGGCAAAGACTCCCGCCTGCTGCAACGGACTCGCGGCCCCCACTGTCAGGAAATCGTGCACTTTGCGGATCGAGGTGGTCAGGTGCGGAGCGGCCAGCACCCAGCCAACGCGCCAGCCGGTGACCGAAAAGGTCTTCGACATCGAGTTCACCAGGATGGTACGGTCCCGCATCCCGGGCATGGTCAGCACAGGAATGTGGACGGCGCCGTCATACAGGATGTGCTCGTAGATCTCATCCGTGATGCAGAGCGCGTCATGCTCCTGGCACAGTTCGGCGATCAGCTCCAGTTCAGCCCGCGTGAAGACCTTGCCGGTGGGATTGTTAGGCGTATTGACGATGATCGCCTTGGTCTTTGAGTTGAACGCGGCGCGCAGTTCTTCGGGATCGAACGTCCAGTCGGGCGCGTGCAGTGTGACATAGCGCCGTTTGGCCGAACACAGGTCGGCATCGGGCCCGTAGTTTTCGTAGTACGGCTCGAAAATCACGATCTCGTCGTCAGGATTCGTCGTGGCCAGCAGCGAGGCAATCATGCCCTCAGTGGAGCCGCAGACGACCGTGATCTCGGTCTCGGGATCCAGCTCCAGGCCATAGTGCCTCAGGTACTTGGCGGCGATCGCATCGCGCAGCGGCTTGGCGCCCCAGGTGACGGCGTACTGGTTGAAGTCTTCCTCGATGGCGCGGGTCGCGGCCTCTTTGAGCTCGGCCGGGGCCGGAAAATCGGGGAAGCCCTGGGCCAGGTTGACGGCCGAATGGCGCAGGGCGAGGCGGGTCATCTCACGGATGACACTTTCGGTGAAGTGTTCAACGCGGTGGGCGCGAAAACGCTCAGTTACTGGTTCGAGTGGCACTCTGCTTACCTTTTTTGGATTTGGAGTGTGTCGACTTCCTGGTCGAGGCTTTAACGGGCGCGGCGACGGCTTTCCTGGCAGGCGGGGCGGCGGTGATGGTGGCCGGCATCGCGGGCGGCTCGGGTTCGACGGTGTAGGGCTCGTTGGCGTAGATTCGGCGGTACATCTCGGCGTTGCGCATCACGATCTGGACGTATTCACGGGTCTGCGTGAACGGGATCGTTTCGACGAATTCACTGGATTCGCGGAAGTCCCACCACGAGCGCCAGACGGGCACGCGCGACGGTCCGGCATTGTAGCCGGCGAGTGTGTCCTCGACGTTGCCGTTGCGGGCCGCCAACTGGCGCTGCAGGTAGTAGGTTCCAATGTTGATGTTGATGTCCGGGACCTTCAGCGAACTCGGCCGGACCGCCTTCAGGCCCACCCGGCGGCCAAGCTCGCGGCCGGTGGCCGGCATCACCTGCATCAGGCCCACGGCTTTCACCACGGAAAGGGCGCTCGGGTTGAACTCCGATTCCTGCCGGATGAGCGCCGCCACCAGGAAGGGATCGAGCGAACGTTCCTTCGCAAAGCGCTCAATCTTGGCGCGATAGGGGAACGGGAAGGCAAGCTTCCAGAAGCTCTTGGGCGCTCCGTCGGCGGTGAGCCACAGGTAGTCCGGAATCGTGCTCTTGATGTAGCGCAGGCCGACGTCGGGCGCTCCGCGGCGATGGGCGGTTTCCGCCAGTTCGACGGCCAGGGGAAAGCGCTTGCCGCCGGTGCGAATTCCGTACCGCAGTTCGCCCTCGGCCCACTGTTCCAGGCCGGCGCCGGACAGCAGGCGGGCCCGTTCAATCCGGCGGTTGGTGAGCTCGTCGCCATTGAAATCGGCCTGCCGCACGCGGTTGGGCCAGGCAATGGTTCCCAGCCACTGCTCGGTATCCGGCGAAGCCGCCGCCAGGGCAACCTGCGACCGCTTCAATTGTTCCCGGGCCAGCGCGGTGTAGTAGTAGTTCGGGAATCGCCCCAGCAACTCGTTGTAAAAGCGTTTGGCCGCCGGCATATCAGACGACGTTTCGGCCAGGCGGCCGAGATAGTAGAGCGCGGCTCCGGCCTTGTCGGAAGACGGATAGAGCGTGACGTGCTGCCGCAACCACTGGCCTGCGTCCGACTTACGCTCCAGGTAAGCGCGCCAGGTGACCTTCCAGTGGCAGCCCGGCCCATCTTCTGAATTGGGGAACGCCTCGGCGCAGGCCTGGAACAGCGGGGTGAACTTCTTCGCGTCATTGGCCACCAGGTAGTTGTTGCCGGCCAGGATCAGGGCCTTCAGCCGCCACGGGGAGGAGGGCGCCTTGGGTCCGATGTCCTGGACGGTGGCCAGCATATCGGCATCCCGATCGAGCCGGCGGTAGCAGGCGGCGAGGTAGTACAGACGCTCGGCGTCGGCTTCCGGATCGTCGACGCGCAGGCTACGCAGGTAGGAAGCCGCGGTTTCGGTTCGTTTCAGCTGGTAGTCGGCGGCGCCCAACCGGACGCGGGCCTGGTCGCGCTCCAGCCCGCCCAGCAGTGGGATCATGGCTTCCAACTCGGTCTTCGCCCGTTCGGCCAGCCCTCCGTCGATCAGCTTCTGGGCACGCTGCAGCCGGGCATTGGGCATGGCGGGCGGATAACGATCGCCCAGTTCCCGCTCCAGGCCAGGCAGCGCGGCGCCCGCTTCCCGGGCTTCGTCGCTGAGCGGGTAGTAGAAATAGACCGTCTGATACTGCACCGCCGCCGAGACCGAATCGCCGGCGCCGGAGTAAGCCTGTGCAAACAAAAGGGCTGCCTGGGGCATGGGCAACTGGTCCATCGGCACGCGGCTGAGCGCCTGCAGGGCCGGCGTAAACGAGTTGGTCTCGACCAGCGCGCGGGCCGCCAGGATCGCGGCGCGTCCGGCCAGAGGTGAAGGCAGGGTCTGGCGGAAGACAGGTTCGAGGGTGGGCGCCACGGCCGGGTAGTTCCGGTTCTGCATCTGCGCCTGCGCGGTCCAGAACGCCAGGTAATCGGCGATCTGGGGCAGGCGCGGCGTCAGCCCGGATAACTGGCTGAGGGCCACGCCGGGCGAGTTTCTGTCGAGCGCTTCGACGGCAGCCTTCAGGCGCGGGCCCGGGTCTGTCTGCGCGCCAGCTGTCAGCGCGCAAAGCACCAGCGGGAACAGCCCGCCTCCCACGCGTTTGGCTTTAGACGAGTGGGCCAGGATATTCCGGCCCCAACAGCGAAGCATCGTCATTGGCAAGAGTACGGACCAACTCCATGTGGAAGTAATCGATCATGGACGGGATCTGAAGAAACTCGTGCTTGAACTGGGCGCGTCCGCGATCCATCTCGCCTCGCAGGGAGACATAGAGGCGGGCGTCTTCCCTGCCCTGGCGGACGGCCTGGGCCTGGTAGAGGCGCATTTCCGCGACACGCACGCGGGCGAAACGCTGGGCTTTGGCGTGGAGTTCCTGCTCTTCGCGCGGCAGTTTGGACCAGTCCGGTCCGGTAGCGGGCGCCGCGGCAGGCAGGGCGGCCACCGGGGCGATCGACATGAGGTTGCCGGCCGGGGCGGAGGTTGCCTGGCGCTGGGCCGTCTGGCGGGCGTCGAGAGTGTTGCCGGCAACCGCGGTGATGACTTCCAGGACGTTCACATCGATGGGTTCGGCTTCGTTCTCAGCGTAGAGGATGGCGGCGACGCGGCGTTTGCCCTGGCCTTGGCCGACGATGACCGGCAGCAGGGAGACGCGGCGTTCTTCACTCGACCCCAGGACATCGGCGAGGCGGGCCGAGATCTCTCCGGCCGTGGCCATGCAGATGACGGCATCCATGGTTTCCAGAACCCCGCCAAAGGCCGGGGCATCGCTCAGCGCAATGCGACCGTCCAGCACGTCGCCGAGGCTCTGCTCTTCGTTCGAACGGTGGTCTTCGTACTGCAACTCGCCGTTGATGACGCTGAAAAGAATGGCGCGGGAGGCATAGGCAGCGGCGCCATCCAGCAGGGCGGCGGCCCACGTGTGGCCGTCTTCCGCCTGGTCCAGGCGGCGCGCGGTCTGGTTGAGCCGTTCGCTCATGACGCGCAGGGAAGCAGCGCGCACGCGGTCTGAAGCTTCCGCCACGCGGGCAGCGGTACGGGCTTCAATTTCAGCTTCGAAACCGGCTCGCAGGGCTGCAAAACGCTCCTCGAAGACGCGCTCGATATTCTCCTGCCAGCCGCGTTCGATCTGTTCCTGCAGCCGTTCGACATGCAATTGCCAGGCGGCGGTTATCTGCTCGCGCGCCGTGTCGCGTTCCGCGTCGACGAAGTCGCGGGCGGGCGGCAGCGCTTGAAGTTCATCCATAGACAAATTCATCAACCCTCGCTCGAATTTTAGCGCGTTCGGCTGCTATCGCCTGTTGCGGACTCAAACTGTAGGGGCTGCAGCGTGCCGGTGAGGCGCAGTGCGCGGTGTGCCCCGGTCAGGTCAACTACTACTCTCTGATCAGCTTTCGGGTCGGACGCGGCCCAACCCTGGCCCTGCATCCACTCTCCGCCATGCTGGGCTTCCAGGCAGCCGATCTTCAGGCGTTGTGCGCGCTGGCCATCAAAATCCAGGCAGCCGGACACCTGTTTCAAGGTATCTTCCCCGAAATCGATGGAACGGGCGGCGAACTGGCCCGTACCACGAAGGTTTGGAGAAAACGGCGCAGCCAGGCTGGTAGTGCGGGCATCGAGTTCGAAATCGAGCGTGCCCTGCTTCCACTCCACCCCGTCCACATGGCCCTTCATGCGGTAGTCGAACCGCTCGCCGCCCAGGCTCAGGCGGATGCGTCCGGAGACCGCAGCTTCGTCCCAGCGGGCGGAAATATCCGGCAATTCCAGCGCGGCGCCGTCCCAGTAGGCGCGGCCAGCGAAGTTCGAAAGGGTCTCCTCCCCCAGCTTCAGGGAGGTGATATGGAGGTCCCCTTCGGCGTGGCGGGCCCGCAGCCAGGCGGGCACGAGTTGCGCGCGGCGCAGCGTGCGATCGATAAAGCCGCGCCGCGTGAGCAGCGCGGGCCTCAGGAACTGGTCGATCTCGGCTCCGCCAATGGAGTCGATATTCAGCTTGAACTTATAAGGACGGCGGGCGCTGAGCAGGCCGGTGTGCGTAAGTTCCAATTGGAAAGGCTGTTTGCCATAGAGGCCGCTCGCTTTCCGCAGGTTCCACTGGTTGGGCTTGAGAGCGAGCGTGCCGGATTCAAGAACCACCGGCTGGGCGGCGCCATCCAGGGCGCAGTGTACCCCAGACAGCCCCAGTTCCCCTGTCCAACCGCCGGCGATGGGCTGGTCGACGTTCTGGGCCGCGCGTTCGTAGCTGAGCGAGCCGCGCAGGTCGCCTTCCGTACAGGCCGCGAGCAGCGGAACGGAGGCCACGTCCTTCAGGCTGGAGATGGCGGTATCCAATTCAGTGAGCGCCAACCCTTCGGAATCGATCTTGAAATTCAACGCCTCGGAGGCCATCTGCCAGTCGCCGGAGATCTCCGCCTGGCGTCCGCCGGGTGTGGCGACCTTCACCGGAGCCAGGGAAACACCCTCTCCTGAGAGGGAAACCTGCGCCGTTTCAAAGGCCAGCGGACCGGCCGCACCCAACGTGACTCTTCCTTCGCGCAGTTCGACACTGCCCTCCAGTGGCTTCGATTGGGAATAGGAGATGGACCCGACCACCTTGCCGAGGACCGTGAGCTCCTCCGGCAGCCGGGCGCCCAGGCGGCGTCCGAAATCGAGCAGGGCGGGCGCGGGAATCTCGTCGAAAGCGAACGAGGCGCTCCATTGCGGATCGAGCAGCATGCGGCGGCACTCGAGCTGAACGGTGAGCGGCAGCGGAGCCTTCTCGCGCGGCTTGCGGGTGGCAATCTGGAGGGTCTCCCCCGGCAGGTTTAAGGTTCCTTCATAGGCGAGCGCCCACTGGTTGCCCCGCAGGCCGAAGTAAGTGGAGCGATCGACATCCTCGAGCTCGACTGAGCCCTTCACGGTCATATTATTCAGCGGCCCGTCGAGCGTGGTGCGGGTGCTGAAGCGGCCCTGGACGCCAAGGTCGTGGCCGGTGAGGAGCGTGAGGAATTCGGCGATCGGGCTGCGATCGAGTTCCAGTTCAACCGCCAGGGTACCGTCCCCGCCGCCGGCGGCGCGCCACTTCCCACTGCCGGTGAAGCGGCCAAAACCTTCTTCGGCGCGATCCGTGCGAGCGGGCGAAGCTTCATAGCGCCACTGGAGCGAGCCGCCGGTGGCGTCGGGCGGATCGATGTCCAGGTCAACCGCATTGAGGAACAGTGGCGACTTGAGGGTGCCGGTGCGGAAATTGATGCGGCTTTCGCGGATTTCGACGGCTGGCGCGGAACCGGTCTGTTTGACGTTGGTGGCCATGCGGCTGAGCAGGCGGGCAAAATTCCACCCGAGGTCATCTTTCCGGGCGAGGTTGACGCTGGCGTCGACCAGGCGGACGGTGGAGATGCGCAGGCGGCCGGTGAAGAGGCTGGTGAAGCTGATGCCGGCCTGCATTTCTCCGACATAGGCGAGGGGCTCCAGGCCAAAAGCAGGCTCGTCGGGGATGACGAGGTCGGTCGCGGAGAGCCCGGGTTTGGGGAATACCTGGTAGCGGACTTCACGGACTTCGACGGGGCGGCCCAGCGTCTCGCGGAGAGCGGCTTCCAGCGGAGCGCGCATGCGGCCGGCGTTGAGTTCCGGCGCCACGAGGCCGGCGACGCCCACCAGGACGGCCGTTCCGAAACAAGTAAGGACTATGCGGCCCCAGCGGATGGTCATGGGCGGACCTCCGCCAGCAACGCCTGGTAGGCGGCCGGGTCGTCGATATCGAGGAGGATGCCGGGATCTTCGACGTCCACGTAGCGGGTGGCGCCGCGGTGTGCATGGATGACTTCGCGGGCCGTGGCGGAAGGATCGAGGGCGAGGAATTCTGGGATCAGGGTATAACGCATCAACACCGGGTGGCCGCGGCGGCCGGACTGTCTGGGAATCACGAGACTGGCTTCGGGAGAAGCGTGGAGCGCAGCCAGCAACTGCTGCAGCGTGCCGGGCTGGACACCAGGCGAGTCAATGGGCAGAAAGAAGACGGACGAGCAGGGCGGCAGGGCGCGCAGCCCGCACTGGAGGGAACTGAGCTGGCCGCGAGCCGGCAGGGGGTTGAGCACGAGGGTGGCGTGATCGGAATAGGCGAGGCCGGCGGCGATTTCGGCTGCCGCATGACCCAGTACGGCGATCACGGGAGAGCAGACCGTACGAAACAGTGCGATCTGCCGGTCGAGGAAGGTTTCGCCGTGGAAGTCGAGCAGCGGCTTGGGACGGCCCATGCGGGAAGAGGCGCCGGCGGCGAGAAGGACGGCCGCGGTCCGGGGTAAAGCGGGGTTCACTTCTGGAGCGCTCGCACTTCGTCGCTCGCATGCAGGGACTTGGACAGGGCGCGCCAGCCGGACTCGGAGTTGCGGCGGACGGCGATCATTTCGGCGGCTACGCTGACAGCGATCTCTTCCGGCGACTGGGCGCCGATATCGAGGCCCATGGGCGCCGAAACCCGCTGGAAGCTCTCCGCCGGGATGCCCTCTTTTTCCAGTTCGCGGACGACGCCGATGACCTTGCGTTTGCTGCCGATCATGGCGATGTATCGGGCCGGCGTGGTGACGGCCCAGCGCAGGATGCGCATGTCGTCACGATGGCCGCGCGTGACGATTACCAGGTAAGAAGACGAGGTGATTTCGAGCCGCGGGAAGATCTCCTCATACTCGCCGGCCACGATGTCGTCGGCAATGGGGAAGCGCTCGCGGTTGGCGAACGATTCGCGGTCGTCGATGACGGTGGTGGCGAAGCCGATGAGCGAGGCGACCTGGCAGAGGCTCTTGGAGATATGTCCGGCGCCGAAGATGAAGGCGCGCGGCTGGGGCTCGATGGGCTCAATGAAGACTTCCAATTGGCCTCCGCAGATCAGACCGTTGTCGTAGGCGGCATCCTGGCCGAGCGAGAAGTTGAGGCGGCGGGGTTTGCCGGTCTCCATCACTTCGCGGGCGGCCGTCCACACTTCAGCTTCCACGCAGCCGCCGCCGATGGTGCCGGTAATGGAGCCATCCTCGCGCACCAGCAGTTTGGCGCTGGTATAGCTGGGAATCGACCCGTTGGCTTGAACGATAGTGGCCAGGGCGCACTTCTGGCCGGCGCGGCGCAGTCTGACCAGTTCTTCAAGTACGTCCATTCCTTTGAATTATATCGTGCGGGCGAGGCGAGGCGGCTTTTTGCGATCCACCAGGCGGGCGGATTGGGTTCGTCCGTCAAAAATCGAGTGCGGCTGCGGGCGTGTCCCGGCAGGCCGGGGTCCGGGACGGAACAGGAGGGCCGGGGCGTGGCGGCGCGGAATTGGGTTCGTCCGTTCAAACGGGGCCTGCGTGGCTAGCCTCCGGCGGCTGAGGGGGCGAGGCGCGGCTGGCGTTCGAATTGGCTTCGTACGTCAAAAACGGGCCGAACGCGGCTGCGTGGAGAGCTGTGCGTTGGCGCGATTGGCGTTGATCTGGGCGGCGGTGGCCATGTCCGGGTTCCTTTCGTAATTCCGAGATTCGGGGCTGGTTGACTGGCCATCCTGATTTCCAGTCTGCGGGAGCGCCCGCTAGCGAATTCCTGCAAACGCTTGAATCTACGATAGATAGACGATGAACAGGCGACAAAGCTACTGCTTCAGGCCCGACACACAACAATCGTCAGCATCCGGCTGGGGCATCGAGTGTTTCAGCCAGCAATGCCCGTTCGGCCCCTCGGCCTCGCTTTTGACCCAGGTCCAGGAACGGCAGCGGCCCTCCTTCGCGCAAGCCGCCGCACACAACGCGGGATCGGGGCGCGGAGGAAGGAAATCGCGATAGTCCTCGCCATTGCGATTGACGTTGACTTCGAAGCGGCTGGCGGGCCGGGCCGTTTCGGTTTCCAGGCTGGGAAGGGGGCTCGTTGCGCGGGGCGCCTGATCCCGCGGTGTGCCGGAACTGGTTCCGGATCGGTCGGGCGGCGTCACCGGGTCCAAGTGGGACAGGGGCGGCGCGCCGTCTTTCGGCTCGACCACAATGCGCCCGCGCCAACTGCAGCCGTTGCGTAATTCCCGAGGCATGAACGAGCTGTCTGCTTCCATCGACACCCGGCCCGGAAAGCCGCAGCCGTTCCGGCCCACCATTTCGAAGGGATAAGCCAGGCCCGGCGCGAACATGTACTCCTGATTCACCGCCTGGATGACATGGCCGGTGGCCAGGTCGCGGATGCTGTCGCGCACGGGCACCGATGGATTGCCGGTCGGCTCGTCGCGTACTTCAAGGCAGATGGACTGGCCCTGGCGCGACAACTCCAGGGTGATGGACATCTCGCCGGTCATCTCCAGGCTGGCCGGCATGTGCGTGTAGGCAGCACCCGCCAGCGTGCCCTGGTAGAGCTGCCGCCGGGAGACCATCGGCACCAGGACCGGTTTCAGGCTGCGGACCCTGCGGCCGCCGGAGAAGTCGTAGTCGCTCTCGAAGACGTCGAACTCGGCTACGCCCTCAAAGCGTACGCTGGAGTA
Organism: Paludibaculum fermentans; assembly: GCF_051172195.1. Lineage (GTDB taxonomy): Bacteria > Acidobacteriota > Terriglobia > Bryobacterales > Bryobacteraceae > Paludibaculum > Paludibaculum fermentans_A. The sequence goes on along the minus strand of NZ_JBPJAQ010000001.1, from coordinate 5,841,698 downwards.
GCGATTGGGCACCTCACCCAACGGGCTGCAAGTGGTCTCGGAGAGGATGTGGATGCGGTAGGGTTTGCAGGGGCAGCCTTGCACCGGTGGAATGCGTGGGGGTTCCGGCGGTTTATCGGGGTCGGGATTCACCTTCACCCTGGAGGGAGGCTTGGACCCGGCTTTCAGTGTCCTTGCCGGCTCGGCCCGCACCAGCGTCCGCCTGCCCGCCTCGGCACGAACGCCGCGGATGAGCGCCGGCCTCAAACCCGGCCGGTAGAGATAGAGGTCATAGAGACCTGTATACACGCCAGGGACTTCGATGCGGCCGTTGACCAGTTTCAGCGCGATCCACTGCGAAGGGTATTCCGCATTGCGCGGATAAAACACCGCGACGACGGCGTCGTCCCCGCCCGGCCGCCGAATGGTGACGGCCTGGGGCTCCATGGGACCGCCCGGCCGGTCCAGTTCGACGAACTCCTCGAGGTCATCCTGGTTGACCGCGCCGCCGGTAGCCCAGTCGACTGCGACGCTGAGGGCCTTGCTGGCGCCGGTGCCGAGGTCAGCCAGCGAACCCAGCGTCTCGAATGATTTGTCGGCGACGGCCTTCCAGCCCGCCTTACTCATTTTGATGAATTGCTTTCTTAAGAGGTCGGATTGATTCACTTCCAGCAGGAAGTTGGAAGGCAGGCAGGAGGTGAGAGTGGAGACGAGGGCGGCGCGCTCCTCGGCCTGCAGCGGATCGTTCCGATAGCTGTTGGGAAACCTGAGCCGGTTCTTGAATTCGACGTAGGTCAAACCGGGACGCGCTTCGCCCAGCCGCTTCTCGATGCAGCACTTGTCGATCTCGTTCCAGTGATGGTCAAAGTAGCTTACGTAGGCATCCAGCATGGCGCTCTGCGCGCCCGTGGCGGCGTCCCGCATGGGGACAAACTTCTCCTCCAGATAGTTCCTCATGCGGTTGAACAGGCCCTGCGAGCCAGAGGGCGATTCGTCGCCGGAGTTCTCGCTGGAACCGTACTCAGAGTGGATGAACTCCTCCTCTGTCAAACCGGAGTTCTTGTACTTCACGTAGGCGTCAATGAGCTGCTGGTCGACGGCGGAACGAGGCTGGGTCGCTCCGCCTGTCTTCGTCGCGGCCGTGGTCCGGGCCGCCGCTGATGACTGGGCGAAAGGCGTGTATGAGGCGCCCGCATAGAAGTCCAGCCCGCCCGCAAGCCACTCCATCTCCCGTTTCGTGAGACGCCGCCCGAGCTGTTCCGCCGGCTGGGTGTAGTTGTTGGTGAGGCCGCGTACGATGAGCAGGCGCGCCCGGTCCATCTCGCGGACAACGACCATTTCCTCCGCGACGATGGAGTTCAACTTGTGCCACGCCTCGTCCAGGCTGACCCGCTGCGCCTGCTGGGCGGCCAGTGTGCCCGCCGCGGCCACCAACGCCAGGCAGGCCAGCATCACCAGATTCGACTTTCGCAGTTTCATCGGGTCCTCCTCCCGCGGCAGCTTCCCCGGCGCCGCGGCTGATTGGGTTCGTTTCGGCCAGCGATGCCGACCTCGCCGGCTGCGTCTACTTCTGAAGCGCCAGGCGCAGCGGCGCCTGCTGTTTCGACTGTTCGTGCAGCAGGAGGAACTGGTCCTCCCGGATGTGCCGCAGCAGCAGTACCTCGCCGTTGGGCAGGTTGCGGATCCTCAGCGATTGCACGAGCCGCGTCGTATTGGTGACCACCAGCGGCAGTTCACCGCCCGCGTTGAAGCTGTACTGGCCCGGGCCATTCTGATGTTGAACCCCATATTGCTGGTTCATGTAGTCGGTGAAGCGAATGTTCTTCTTCGTCTCAGCCAGTAGTGGCAGAGCCGCTAAGGCAGCGAGGATCAGCGATGTTCTCCTGGTCATGGATTCCTTTCTTTCACTCTGGTCATTTCGTCCTGCCGCGCCGGTCGTCCCTGCGCGGCGACGCGCCACCTTCCCCCTTCAGGGCCGAAACGCAGCACTCTTCCCGCACGGCCGTAGGTACTGAGTCCTTCAGCCAGCAGTAGCTGCGGCCGCCCGGTTCTTCGGGCTTCACAAAGGTCCAGGCTTTGCAGCGACCGTCCTTTTCGCACGCCGCCTGGCAGGGCCCTGGATCGTCGCCGGTCATGTCGATCGCCAGGAAGTCGGCGCCCGGCAGGTTGATGTTGTTGCGCCAGGTGGCCACTTTGCGGCTACCCCAGCCTACGGCCCAGCCTGAGGCAGTGCTTGTCCCTGCACCTTTCAATGCGGAAACGCAGCAGTTTTCCACGATCGCCTCGGGCACCGAGTCTTTCAGCCAGCAATAGCCGCGCCCGCCCGGCTCTTCCGGCTTCACATAGGTCCACGCCTTGCACCGGCTCTCCTTTTCGCAGGCTGCCTGGCAGGGGGCGGGATCCGTGCCTGTCATGTCGATGGACAGGAAGTCGCCGCCCGGCAGGTTCACGTTGTCCCTCCACTTGGGCAGCGTGGAGGCGATTACGGCTGCTCCGCTGGAACCTTCTCCCTTGAGGGCCGAAACGCAGCACTCCTCGCGAGTCGCTTCGGGCACGGAGTCCTTGAGCCAGCAGTAGCCGCGCCCGCCGGGCTGCTCCGGCTTCACGAAAGTCCACGCCTTGCAGCGGCCGTCTTTTTCGCAGGCCGCCCGGCAGCCAGAGGGGTCGGCCGTATCCATGTCGATGGACAGATAGTCGCCGCCCGGCAGGTTTACGTTGTTGCGCCAGCGGGCAGTGCCCTTTCTCGACTGGGCCATTGACACGGGCGCGGCGAACGCCAGAATCAGCCCGAACACCAACCACGTCTTCGTCATGCTGTTTCTCCTTTTGCCCATCCATCTGCCGTCAGCGGCGCGGCCCCCAGGTGAGCTGCGCCTGGTTCTGGCCGCGGGAATTCCTGGAGGCCGTCAGGGCCAGATCCACCGCGCCGCGCAGGGCGCGTAAGGAAACGACCGGCGCCGGGCCTTCGGTGGACGCGGTCCGGCGCAGCGTGAAGCCGGAGCGCCCGAGAGTGGCCTGGTACCAGTCGGCAATCGCAAGCGGCTCCGACTGGCAGAACAGGCTGGCCACTCCCATTTCCTCAGTGCCGCTGGCTTCTACCGTGCAGCCGGCCATGGCGGGCAGCCAGGCGGGCAGTTTGCCGGTGGAGGCCGAGGAGCGCCGCGAACCCGTGGCACGCTTCGACAGTTGTTGCGTGAGACGCTCCGCCACACCAGGCGGCAGGTTGCCCGGCAGTGGCACAGCCGAGGCAACCAACCCCGCCATCGCCTGGTAGCCGGACGGGATCTCGAACAGGTGTGCCGGTTGGGCGCCCAGGCGCAGATTGCGGAGTTCGCTCACCACACCCATCACGTCCATTCGCAGCCCCAGCGCCAGGGCCTCCGAGTAGCACGATGTGGCTTGCATGTTGCGTCCGCGCGGCCCGGCGATCGTCAGGCGGTAGGTGGTGCAGGGCTGCCCGGCTACAACCGAGGAACCCGTGCGCTGTTTGCTGATCAGGCCGGGCGGATCAGAGGCCGGGTCCTGCATTGCCAGGTTCGCCTCCAGCGTCTTTTCCGTGTACTGCCGCTTGCCGGGCACCAGCGTCCACACGACGCCGCGATCGCGCCGCACGATGTTGACGAGTCCTCCGGCCAGTTGCGACTCCAGCCGCGTACGGGTCCCGCTGGCGTAGAACTTCATGGTCTCGATCACCTGCCCGCCTTCGAGCATCACCAGGTCCGCCGCGATGTCCGCCGGCGGGGCAGCGCCCACCGTCATGGCCAGCAGCCCAACCACGCATAACTGGATCTTCATGATTCCCTCCCTCCTGTGGTCCATGCCTGCACACGTTTCACGCAATGGGGCTACGCCCAGCGCAGGACAGATTGCTTTCAGCGATCCTCACCAACTGCGCGGAGCCCGAGCGCGATCCGCCTCCAGGTCTCTTCGTGCCGCGCGGCTTCGCGCTGTTCCACCACCCACAGGGCCATCAACCAGGTGCGCCGTGCCCGCCATACCAGCAGGTGCAGCGTTTTCCGGTTTCCGGCCTCGAGGCCCTCTCCATCCCAGCGCCGCCCACTGATGCTGCCGAGTGTCGTTGCGCGCCACGCAGCCCGCTCCTGCAGCCTTCGAATGTCCGAGCGCAGCCTCGCCAGGGCGCGGTGACCGGCCTCATCGGCCGACTCTCCGGCGCCCAGCGCGCGTACCTCGAAGCGCGGTTCCCGTCCCGGCCCGTAGGCCACAACCGAGATGGAGTCGATGTCGACGCTCCAGGCATCCGGCAGCCAGAGGGAGAGGCCCATCTCCGGGTGCCGGTATGCGCCCCCTGAGGCATAGGCCGCGCCCGCTATCAGCAGCGCCAGAACCGGAAGCAGGATTGGACGCGATCCGGGCCGGCTCCCAGCCAGGCAATGGCTAAGCTGGGCTACCTCCGCTCCGGCCCGGATTCGCGAGGGGCAAGTCACGCCGCTCTCACTTACACGCCGCTGGCCATTCGCGGGATACGGGCATTTCCCAACATTTCCGGCCTTTTCGCGCACGGCTCCCGGCACGCACCGTCAACCGCTGATGACACCTGGTGTTTCCGGGAGTTTACAGAGCAATTCCGTGCTGTTTCAGCTTCTTGTAGAGGCCCACGCGGGAGAGCCCCAGCGCCTGGGCGGTGCGCGAGACGTTGCCGCCCTGCCGCTTCAGCTCGGCGCGCACCATGCGTTCCTCGCAGCGGGCGAGGGCGTCGTGGAGGGTACCCTCCGCCAACTCGCCAGCAGCCGCCGGCTCCGCGCGCGGCGCCCTGATGCGCACAGGCAGATCGTGGACGTCCACTTCCTGGCCGTCGCAGCTCACCTGCAGGACGCGAACGAGGTTTTCCAGTTCGCGCACATTGCCGGGCCAGGCGTGGTGCTCCAGCACATCCCAGCAGGCCCGGGTGAAGCGCAGCTCACGTCCGCCGTGCTTGCGCAGGAAATGGCCCACCAGGCCCGCAATGTCTTCCACGCGGGCGCGCAGCGGTGGCAGCCGCACCTCCACCACGTTGAGCCGGTAGTAGAGGTCTTCGCGGAACCGGCCGGCGAGCGCCATTTCGTGCAGGTCGACGTTGGACGCCCCGACGACGCGCACATCCACCGCTGTGGCGGAGGTGGCGCCCACCGCCATCACGGTGTGCTCCTGGAGAAAGCGCAGGAGCTTGCTCTGCATGCGGGGGCTCATTTCGGAGACTTCGTCGAGGAAGAGGGTGCCATGCGCGGCTGCCTCGACGATGCCTTTCTTGTCGCGGTAGGCACCCGTGAAAGCGCCCTTCCGGTAGCCGAACAGTTCGCTCTCCAGCAGTTCATCGCTGAAAGCGGCGCAGCTGACGTCGACAAAAGCGGCGGCCGCGCGGGGGCTCTCGGCATGGAGGGTCCGCGCCACCAGCTCTTTGCCAGTGCCGCTTTCGCCATAGATCATCACCGGCACAGCACCGTCGGCGGCCGCGCGCAGTAAGGTTTTTCGCAGCTCCGCCATGGCTTTGCCGGCACCAACCAGCTCAGGATGCTCGACGCACTGCAGCCGTTCGCGCAGGCGCAGGTTCTCGCGCCGCAGCCGCAACTCCTCTTCGATCCGGCTGACCTTGACACCCAGCTCGCCGAGGTTCAAGGGCTTCGTGAGATAGTCCCGCGCCCCGGCCTGCAGGGCGCCCACGGCCTCTTCCACCGTGGCGAAGGCAGTCATCATGAGCACTGCGGGTGCGGTGCCGTGCGCGCGCAGACGGGCAAGCAAGCCCAAGCCATCCAAGCCCGGCATCCGGATATCGCTGACGACCAATTCCGGCGTGCAGGTCTCCAGCAAATCCAGGGCTGCCAGCCCATCGGCTGCCTGCGTGACCGCGTGGCCCGCCGCAGCCAGAAAGTGCGAGATGCCGCGGCGCGTCGCCGCATCGTCCTCAACCAGCAGGATTCTCATTGCAACCTCCCGCGTGGGCCGGAATTCTCAACTCGAAACACGCGCCGCCCGCTTCGCGATTCCAGGCCCGCACCCGCCCGCCGTGCGCCTTTGCGATATTGCCGGCAATGGCCAGGCCCAGACCGCTGCCGGCCGCCTTGGTGGTGAAGAAGGGCCGGAAGATGCGCTTGGTTTCCGGCAGGCCCGGTCCGCGGTCGCGCACGGTAAACGCCACCCAGTCTTCCTCGGAGCGCACATCCACCTCGACGGCGCCGCCCCGTCCGGAGGCCTCGACGGCGTTCAGGACGAGATTCGTTATGGCATCCGCCAGTTGTGCGGGGTCGGCCTGGCAGGGCAAGGGCGATGCTGCCGCTTCCAACTGCAACTCGACTCCGCGCGCGGTGGCGGAGGAGGTTGCCCGCGTCACGCACTCCCGCAGCAGGGCGTGCGGTTCGATGGCGCGAGGGGCCACCACAGGCATGCGGTAGAACCGCTTGAAGTGCACCAGCATCTCCAGCATGGAATCCAGGCCGGCCCTCAACTCCGCGGCGCACACGCGGGTAGTTTCGTCTTTCGCGCCCGCCCGCTCCAGGTTCTGCACCCACACGCCGACGCCGCCCACCTTGTTCTGGATCTCGTGCGAGACCTTCGACAGCGCCTCGCCCATGGCGGCCATGCGTTCCTTCTCCAGCAGCCTCTGCCGAGTTCGTGTCAGGGCGCGTACCTTGCCCCTCAATTTGAGATTCACCGCCGTCAATTCCCGGTAGCTGCCTTCCAGCCGCTCAGTCATGGCGTTGATGCTGGCTATCAGGTCGCCCAGTTCGTCGTCCCGGCCGTTGCCGATGCGGGGCGAGAAATCACCACCCGCGACGCATCCGGCCGAATCCACGATCTCGCGCATGACCCGCGCCATGCGCCCGGTAAGCGCCCAGATGACCGCCAGCCCCAACGCTGTCGCCGCTGCTGCGAAGGTGGCCACGCGGGCCAGCTCCCGCCGCAACCCAGCCAACTGCGCCCGGTTGTCTTTGTAAGCCACCAGCCGCAATTCCGGACGAGTGAGCCGCGCTTCGCAGGTTGCCGCCCCGCCGGGTGCAAGGCTCTCGAGGCGAAGGTAAGTGCGCAGCAGGTGCGGCGATGGCGCGGCGAGAATCAGCCCGCGTGAGTCGGTCGCCAGGACGCCTACGCCGGCCGGCAGGCCCAGTTCCGACAGGGGATCCAGCAGACCATCGAGGTAAACATCGGCCAGCAGCAGGGTGCCGCCCTCCGCATCGAGCGGCAGGGACACCCGGACTTCGCCTTCCTTCGCGGAGGCGCCCCCCGGCAGCATCCCGTCATCGGCCACTGGATAGGTGCCTCGAAACTCGCGCACGGCCCGCACGCCCAGCATGCGGCGGGTGGCGGGGTCGTACACCCCGAGCCGCGCATACCTGCCGGGTTCGCCCACCGCCAGTTCGGACAGCACCGCGCGGCGTCCGGCTTCGTTGCCGCCGGCCCGCATCAGCAACTGCGGCCGCAGCGCGCCCAACTCGGCCAGGGCGTTGCTGAGAGAGCGTTCCACCGAGCCGCGCGCCAGCCGTGCCGCGGCGGCCACCTCTTCGCGTGTCGCACGTTGCAGGGCATCCCGGCCCGAGACGTAGAAGTACACCAGCCCGCTGCCCTCCAGCACCAGCGTGTAGCCCACCAGGAAGGCCACCGATTTACCGCGCAGGCCGATTCTCATGCACTGCCTCGCTGCCAGCCAGCCATGCCGCCGCGAAATCAGGGAAGTACTGGCGCACCACCACGCCCCGCAGTTGCGGCGCGGTGGCGACCTCCAGCGGCGTCCCATGGCTTAGATACAAGGCCGGCACATCGTCTTTCAGAATCTGCTCCAGCCGCTGGAACAGCTCACGGCGGCGGGCTTCGTCCATTTCCGTCATGGCCGACTCCAACACCCGGTCGAATTCGGCATTCCGATATCCGGTGAGATTCACGTCCGGCGAGCTCCTGGAGTAGAACAGGCAGTAGTAATCCTCGGGGTCGCCGAAGCTGGGGGTGAAGCTCACGCGGAACAGATCCGGCCGTTCCTTGGCGATATAGCCGTAGTAGCCCGCCGGCCGGATGCGTACCTGCGCCGTCACGCCCAGCCGGCCCAAACCGCGGCGTAGCAGACCGACGTCGTCACTGTCGAAGTTGCTGGCGAGGACGGGCGGCCGCTGTTCCAGCTCGGGCCGCCATTTGTCCAGAAGCCGGCCAGCCTGAACGGGATCGAGGCTGTACCACTGGCCCTCGCGGCCCAACAGCTGCGGCGGCGCGAGTGTTTCGGCGAGGCGTACGGGACCGGCCGGCACGGTTTTGCCCAGTGCCGCGCGGTCCAGCGCCAGCGCGAGCGCCCGGCGCAATTCAGCGTGCCGCGCCAGCGGTCCACCGTTGTCCATCGAAAACCCGAGGAAGCGAAACGCCAGGGAGGCCGTCTGGCCCGCCGTCCGCCAGCGAGCGGCTCCCTCGCTCTGCGCCAGTTTTTCCAATAGGTCGCGGCGCGCCGCCAGGACCTGTGTCTCACCTTTCAGAAAGGCCGCCACGAGCCCGGCTTCGGATGCTTCCGGACGGAACTGGATGGTGACGCTGTCCAGGTGTGGCAGCCGCGCGCCGGACTCGTCGCGCCGCCAGTAGCGCCCGTGCCGCACCAGGACGATTTCGCCAGCGGCTTTCCACCGCACCAGCCGAAACGGCCCGGTCCCCACGGCATGCCGGCCGTATTCGGCGCCGTAAGCCGCTTCCGCCTCCCGTGGAGCGATGTAGGCGGCCTGCGTAGCGAGGATGCGCAGAAAGCTGGCATAGGGCCGCACCAGCCGGATGCGCACCCGCCGCTCATCCAATACCTGCACTCCTCGAATCGTCTTCGCCCGCCCGGCGTGATAGTCGGCCAGGCCTTCGACCTTCCCGGCGAACAGATACCAGTTGGGCCACTCGGCGCCCGGACGCGCGATCCGCTCCAGCGTCCAGCGCACGTCCTCGGCCGTCACGCGCCGGCCGGTCCCTGCGGGAAAGCAGGGGTCGTCGTGGAACCAGGCTTCCCTCAAGGTGAATGTCCACACGCGCCCGCCTTCGCTCTGCTCCCAGGACTCCGCCAGCAGGGGCCTCACTTCACCCGGCCGCACTCCATGACCGACGAGGCCCTCAAAGGGCAGGGCCGCGATCTCGGCATCCAGGAGGAAGATCATGGCCTGCGGGTCGAGGGTGTCGGGCGGGGTCTGGTAGATGAGCCTCAGGGACCCGCCGGCGCGCGGCTGTTGAGCCTCCGGCGGAATGGGCGTCCGGCCGCAGCCCCATACGAGGACCACACCGAGCCCCACGGCTGACAACAGGTCTCCTCGAGCCGCCATCTGGTTCACCTTCCATCGTCCGGCCGGCACTGGAACACCATATCTTACATCGGCTTGCGCTGTTTTGGTATTTTCAGGGCGTTTTATCTTTTGTTGAGAAGCGGTGCGGTTACACGAAGAACAGTCGTGCCGGAGGGCGTGGATGTTGAGTTCGCGGCTGGTGGGGCCGTGCTCCGGGTGGCGGAGCCCAGGATCATTTTCGTTCCGCCTCGCGCTTCAGCCACGCTGCACACGAGGGGAACGGAAACACTATCTCGATCCCGGAAAGATCCGATGTGCCCGAGATTGCAGTGGGGGTAGAGTCCAGCGTTGCCCCATATCCGTTGGGGTTGAACTTCGCTCCAAATTGGGGGCATGCGTCCTGCAGGTCGCGCCACAGCGAGAAGCTGCCTATCAGCTTGCCAGGCCGTCCCGCGAGAATTGGCAGTACGAAATTGCCTTCAGCGTCGGTGTAGCCGGATTCACGGTAGCCGCCGCCATCCTTTCGGAACTCGAATGACTGCCTGGGCAGAGGAACTCCGTCGCTGAAGATGAGGCGGCCGCGCAATTCAATGCGCCGGGCCAGTTTGGAAACACGAATATCGATTCCGTCGAGGTGCTGGCCCGCGGCGACGGTCAGGATAGCCGCCTTGTCAGTGTCTGAAGTGCCGGGGTAGTAGAACTTGCTGAAGGGAGAGGCCGCACTCATTTCACCGCCGCGATTGACCGCAAGGCGGTAGCGTCCCGCCGGCATCTTTTCCAGCACATAGGAACCGTCACGCTCAGTGCACTTGGAGATTTCTGAATCATCCGGGCCTTTGTGCCGAAGCACCTCCAACTCCAGGCAGACGCCCTTCATCGGACGGCCATCGGGGTCCAGGACGTGTCCCGATACCCGGGTGTCCGCCGCAAGGACAAAATCATAGCCATTGCCGGACGAATCGGTCACTACCAGTTGCATATCGCTGCCAGGCTTCCGGTTTAGCCGCCGCGATGGATTGTCCCTTCCGATCGCGACGGGGAAAAGCAAAGCCGTGCCCTTGGGGTAGTCGATGCTGATGGTGTAGGTGCCTGGCGGCAGGTCACGGAATTCGTAAACGCCCTGGGCGTCCGTCTCGGATTCATAGGAACCAGGGGAGCCCACGGCGTGCACGCGCACTCCCTGAAACACGTGGTTCAGAGGGAGTTCCTTGACCGGAGAGTCCTCCCAAAATTCGACAGAGCCTGACACCCGATTCCCGTGAGCCGAGGCCGGAAGCCCGCGCAGGAATTTGAGATCGTGCGCGGCGCTGCGCAGGTCACCGGTGCGATGACAGGCAGGTGTCATCCATTTACCTGGCTTCCCGCTGGGGTGCAGGTAAAACAAGAGCGAGGAACCCTTGTCAAACCCTCCGAAGCAGCTACTGATCTCGCCCCAGAGCTCGAGCACCTGATCCCTGGCGACGCCCTTAAACGGTTCGGTGACGCGGACCCAGGCCGATTGTTCACGGGCCCTCACCCACTCACCGCTGCGTTTCGGGACGGCTTTCTCGACAATTCCGGCGAATACGAGCGGCGAATCGAGCCAGGCTTCCTTCGGCGAGGGGTAACTGGCACAGCTACAGGCCCAGGCGGGCGCACAGGTGAGGGCAAACAGGAATAACCGGTCAATCTTCGCCATTTATATTTCAACTTTATTCGAATCAGTTGAACATTGCCATGGCGCGCCGGAACGAATTGTACAAGGAGCCGGGCGAGGCTAGTTAACGAGTTGCTCCTCGACTTCGGCCAGCATTCTGGGAACAACGTCGATGGCGAAAGCCTGCACCTTGCCGAAGACAGAGCCCAGAATTGAAGCGGCGCCCCCGACAATGCTGACAATGGCCGCTACGATGTCGGTGGCCGGCCATTCCGGATAGACCTGTAAATACTGAGCCAGGTTCTTCAGATACTCGTCTATATCACCCTCGATGCTGCTGATGAACGCGCTTTGGCCCTCGGCCTGGTCTTCGGGCGACAACTCCGAAAAAGGAATGACTGTGTTGGGGAAGCTGTCCGGTCCAAAGAGGGTAGCGGCCTCACGGACGGGAGCGGCGGGATCGACAGGTTCAGGTTCGGGTTCGGGAGGAGGCGGAGGAGGTGGTGGGGGTGGTGGCTCGGTGCCAGATCCGGTCCCGGTGTCGACGGTGCCCCCGTCATCCGGAGGAAGGGTGACGTCATCGCCCGGGTGGAAGATGCGCAATTGCGCACCATTCAACTGGTCGCGCGTGGCCGCCAGGTTGGAACGAAGGGCCTGCGTTATCGCCGGAGGATGCGCATTGAACTGCTTCATCGCGGCGTTCAGTGCTTTGAGGATTGGTTTCACATCGGCCCGCGGGTCGAGCGAGAGTTGGTTCTTCAGGGCGCCGTTCAAGAGCACAACGTGGAAGTGCGCCGCTGTTGCGTTGCAGACCTGCAACGCGTGATCTACCGAAGGAGATACCCAGTCCATTTGCGTGTGCTCCTCGTGAGGTGCTGCCAGACTACCTGAGGTTGGCGGCTTCCGCAATGGCCAGCCCAGGCGGGAGGCCAGCGAAATCGCACAAACAGGCCCAGATTTGACTGGAGAAGATCCAGTTTGTGCGGCCCTCGGCCGGGGCGGCTGGAGGCGCGAATGGGAGCCCGGCCCGGCTATGCTATCATGCCCGCAAGTGTTCGAGAATCTACACGTTGCCCCGGGTCTCGCATTCCTTTTCGATATGGATGGCGTGATCGTTGAATCGACCGTGCTGCACACGCGCGCCTGGGAGCTTTACCTTTCACGGCTCGGAATCGATTCCCAGGGCATCATGTCGAGGATGTTGGGGAAGCGGAACGACCAGATCGTGCACGACATTTTCGGAACTGGTTTGACGGCGGAAGAAGTGTTTCGCCATGGCGCGGACAAGGAGCGGCTGTACCGCGAAATGATGGCCCCTGTGTTGAGGGCGCAATTGGTGCCGGGGGTGGTGGAGTTCGCCCAGGCGGCCCACGCCTTGGGTGTGCCCTGCGCTGTGGCTACGAACGCCGAGCCGCTGAATGTGGAATTCGTCCTGGAAGGCGCGGGCTTAGCCGGATGCTTTCAGGCGATTGTGGATGGGCATCAGGTGGCGAAGCCCAAACCGGACCCGGAAGTGTACCTGACAGCGGCGGGGCGGCTGGGCGTAAACCCTGAGAACTGTGTCGTGTTTGAGGATTCTCCCGGCGGCATGCAGGCGGCAAAGGCTGCGGGTGCCCATCTGGTGGGCCTGCTGACGACCCTGCAGGAAGCGCCGCTGGCCGGCTTGGCTGTGCCCGATTTTCTGGATGAGCGGTTGTTGCCATGGATTTCAGCACTGGCGCCTCGCTAGACCGGACAACGATTGGCACCGCCCTGGTGTCGATGCTGCTGGCGTCACTCGTATGGTGGCGGCGGCTGGGACGGTTGACGAAACAGCGGCGGGCGGTGGGGCAAATCTACGCGTTGAGCGAGGAAGTCTTCCGGGCCCGTTCGGCGGCGGAGATCCTCAGCCAGCTTGCGGGCAAATTGAGCGAATCAGCAGGGCTGGAAGCGGTCACCATTCTGGTCACCGACCCGGGCAGCGAGCAATTGGAAGTGGCGGCGGGCAAGGCGGTGGATTTGGAGGCGGCGCGGCGCTGCCACGAAACCGCGGACGCCGTGCTGACGATGAACTCGTTGAGCCTGCCGATGCTCTCGCAGGGCGCGGGCAGCGGCGTCCTGCAATGCTCCTCTCAACAGGGAGGACACCCGCCGGAGGACGAGATGGCGGCCCTCCGCCACCTGGCGAACCAGGTGGGTATCGCACTGCAACTGCTGGAGCAGCGGCAATTGCGCGATCAGCTTCTGCGCAGTGAGAAGCTGGGCGCAGTGGGGCAGCTGATTTCCAGCATCGCGACTGAGTTGCAGCCGCCGTTGCAGCGGATTTCGGCTGCGGCGCGCGGTGAGGCGCTGGCCGCGGTGGCCGGCGACGCCCATCAGGCATTGGACACGCTGGAGCGGTTGATCTCCTTCGGACGTCCGGACCAGGCGCGCGTGCGGCCTGTGGAACTCAACGAACTCGTCAGGAATCTTGCGAACTTCCGGGCCCAGCCGTGGCGACTGCAACTGGTGACCGGAGAGGTGAACCTGACTCCGGGGGAACTGACGGTGCTGGGCTCCAGCGGACAACTGGAGCAGGCGGTGCTGAGCGTGCTGGTGCATGCCGAGCAATCGCTGCAGCATGCCGCCACCAAGAACATCATCGTGACTACCGCCCAGGTGGAAAGCCAGGCAGTGCTGTCTGTTGAGTTCTCGGCGGCGTCCGGCGCGTGGCGGGAAGAGGCGGAAACGGGCGCCTGGAGCCTGGGCGTGGCGCGCGGGATTGTGGAAAGCCATGGGGGCGAGTTGCGCAGGGATCCGGCGTCGGATGGGACGCGGTTTGAGATCGAGCTGCCGTTGACGGAATCGGCTGCGCGGCCGGCGGCACGGCATGTGCGCCAGCAGGCGAAGCTCTTAACCCTCTTGCTGGTGCATCCGGACCACAACGTACTGCGGCCCCTGATCGAGGCGCTGGGCCGCCTGGAGCATCGCGCAATCCCGGTGGTAACCGCGGCCGAGGCGTTGGAGTACGCTTCGCGGGTTCGTTTCGACGTTATCCTCGCGCCGGCGCAACTGCCGGACCTGCCGTGGGCCGAATTCGCCGAGAAGGCCCGCGTGCACGCGGCCCATGTCGGATTGATCGCGACCGCTTCCGACACTGCATTACCCGGAGCCCTGACGGTGCACCTGCCGGTGGACGAGCTGGAGTTGGAGCGGATTTTAACGGGTCTTGACGAAACCGCGTGACGGGCGCGGCCATCTGTTCTCAGTGAGACAATACAGCTTATGCGGATCCAGGTTTTGCGTCTTACCGCGGCCCTCCTGATACTGGCCGGCGTGGTTCTGGCCCAGAAGAAGTACACGGGGCCGAGGCCGCCGAAGCCGGACGTGCCCTTTCTGGTGCACGCCGGAAAGCTGGTGGAAACGGAATCGAGCACGGCCACCGAGTCGCAAGGCAAGGACGGCACGATCTACACGGTATCCGGGGCGACGTCGCAGGCGCGGACACCCACGGCCGAACCGATCATGATCTTCCAATCGGACAAGATCAATCCCGACCGGTTGAGCCTCTACAAGATGGAGGTGAAGGGCGGCAGCCGTTCGCTGGTGATTCCGCCGGCCGGCAAGCGAGCAAAGAAGGACGCCGTACGGGCGCTGTTCCTGATGGTGACGCCGCTGGCGCCCTCGCTGTTCAAAGTGGAAGTGAATGAGGTGATCGGGGACGGCGAATACTGCCTGTCCCCGGAAGGTTCGAATCAGGTCTTCTGTTTCACGACCTACTAAGCAAGAGCGGCGCGGCAGAAGTCCGCGCATTTCTTCACTTCGGCCACGGTATCGGGCGCCTTGTACTCGTACTCGATCATGGGCGGATTGTCATAGCCCTTCGACTTCAATAGCTGCAGCACGGCGCGGATGGGTGTATCGCCCTGGCCGAACGGCATGTTGTCGCCCTGGTTCTTCTTGCGGTCCTTGATGTGGAGCGTGAGGATGCGGTCGTGGTGCTTGTCCAGATACTCCACCGGGTCGAAGTTGGCGGCACAGAAGTGGCCGATGTCGAGATTGATGCGGATGTACTCGCTGGTCCCGGCCATGGCGTTGGCGAAGTTCTGGGGCGTGGCGAATTCGTTGGGGGCGATGCGGGAGTGGTTGTGCATGCCCACCATGATTTTGGCCTTTTTGGCGAAGGGATCAATGCGCTTCGCGGTGGTCACATTCGAGGAAGCAGTGATCCATTGCACGCCCAGGGCCTTGGCGATCTCGAAGCCGCGGGCGATCTCCGGATCGGTGAAATCTTCCCGGAAGCTGTAGTTGTAAGCGACCAGGGTCAGCCCGCCTGCCTTAATTTTGGCCGCCGCGTCCTCGAAGTGTTTGAGGGGCGTTTCCAGCCGCCACTTGCGGAGTTCCTCGCGGCTGACCGGTATTTCCTTAGTCCCGGTGGGCTCGATGTGACCCGAGAAGAGTTCGACGTATTTCAAGCCGGCGGCCTGGTAGCCGGCGATGGCACCGGCGAGATCGCGGTCGCGGAAGCTGTAGCTTTGGGCGCCGAGGCGCACTTCGCTGGTCCTGGCCAGGGCGGCTGCCGGCATCGCGGCCAGGGCTGTCTTTAGGAAGTCTCTACGATGATTCATGCTTGGTCCCAGTGGTTGCGAATATCCTATCATTTGTGACCTGGATTCTTGCAGCGGTGGTGCTGGTGACGGGGGCGGCTCTGGGCGCGGGCCAAGCGGCGTGGCGGTGGCGTGCTCCGCACTGGACCTATGCGCTGGCGTGCGGGGCGCCCCTCCTCAGCCTGGGTGTCTATCTGCTGCTGATTTCCGGTCTGGCGACCAAGTCCGCGCTCATCGCGTTGTGCCTGTGTGCGGCCGCATTGGGTGTGCGTGGGTGGCGCCTTCCGGTCCGCTGGACCAGACCGCCGTGGATCGCCCTGGTCTTCGCACCATTCGTGGTGCTGTATGCCGTGAACGCGCTGGCGCCGGCCACCCAACCGGATGCCGTGACCTATCACCTGGGGCTGGTGGCGGAGTGGCTGCGGTTGCACGGTTTTGCCACGCGCATCGGATTCTATGAGATGTTGCCGCTGGGCCTGGAGACGCTCTTTGCGCCGGCAGTGGCGGTGGGCGGCTACTCGGCGGCCAGTTGCTTCCATTTCGCCTTGCTCTGCTCCACCGTACCCCTGCTGTGGCGCATCGGGACGCAACTCGGCCTGCGGCAGGAGACAGCGGCTGGGGCCGCCGCGCTATACGCCCTGTCGCCGATTACCGGCATGAGCGGAGTGGCCGCCTACAACGACGCCGCCGGCGTGTTCTTCACCGTGGCTGTGTTTGCCCTGCTGCTGGAAGAGTGGCAAGAACCGGGCGATAGCTGGCTGGCCTATGCCGGACTGGCCGCGGGCTTCTGCTATGCGGTGAAGATCACGGGCCTGGTGGTGGTGGCGGCGGCGCTGGCGTGGATCCTCTGGCGGCGGCGCTGGCGGGGCGCGGTGCTGTTTGCTGCAACCTCGTCGCTCTCCATCCTGCCCTGGATGCTGCGTGACCTGGTGCTGACCGGCAATCCGCTGGCCCCCCTGGGCAACCGAATCTTTCCGAATGATGCGTTCCACGTAGCCATGGAACAATCGTTGGGCCAGTACTTACGAGACTACGGGGTCTCGTGGCGACAGCTGCCCTGGGCGATCACGGTGGACGGAGTGGCCTTGCAGGGCCTGATCGGTCCGGTCTTCCTGCTGCTGCCGCTGGTTCTCCTGGCGTGGAAGAAACCGGCCGGACGGGCGGTGCTGGCCGCCGCCGCAGTGCTGACGCTGCCCTGGACTCAGAACGTGGGGGCGCGCTTCCTGATGCCGGCGCTGGCTTTCTACTGCCTGGCCCTGGCAATGGTGCTGCCGCGACAGGTGTTCACCGTGGTTGTGTTGCTGCACGCCCTGTCGGCCTGGCCAGCGGTGATGAACACCTATACCAACCCGTGGGCCTGGCGGTTGAAGGGCATGCCCTGGGAGGCCGCGCTGCGCATCCAGGGCGAAGACTCTTATCTGACAGCGAAATTGTACGAGTACAGCTTCCTGAAGAAGGCCGCGGCGCACCTGAAACCGGATGAGCCGCTGCTGGACCTCTATGGCCTGCCGTATGCCTACCTGCCGACCGCGCCGCTGGGTCCGCTGCCCTCGGCTGCCTTCGACAACATGGCGGCTTCGCTGGACCTCGCCTCCGGACGCCTGCCGGAGCAACTCTACTCCATGCGCTGCGATTGGCCGCAGCAGTTTGTGCGCGCGGTGCGGCTGCGCATGGAAAAGCCATTCCTGGCTCCCTGGAGCATCGCCGAAGCGGGCATCGTGAGGAATGGCCGGCCGGTGAAGGTTTCCAGGAACTGGTTCCTGCACTCCTGGCCCGAAGCGGGCGATGCCTGGCTGGCGGTGGACGGCAACCGCGCCTCGCGCTGGCAGTCCTGGACGAATTCGAAGGAAGGCATGACGTGGGAACTGCGGCCCGACCGGCCGGTGCCGCTGGATGGCGCGTGGGCCATGATGGTCAACGTGGATTCGCCGCAACGGGTTGCGATGTACGTCCAGGGCATGGACCGCGCCTGGCGCAAGGTGTCGGACCGCGCGGTGATGCAGGCGCCGCCGAATCGCATGTACCGGCATTCGGCCGTGAAGTTTGTGAAGAATGCAGGCTACCGCTGGATTGTGACCAGGATCGGAAGGGAGGGCCACGGACCGGTAGGCGAGTCGTTCCTGGCTTCGCCGGATGCCTGGGGTGTGGAACTGGTCGAGCGAGTGGAGAGTATCGGGCTGTTCCGCATCCGTTAGACGCGATCGAGCTTCAAGGCAACATCGTCAGCGATCTGGCGGCCGTGAAAGCGGCCATTCTCGATGAAGATCTCGTTGGTGTGCATCCCGGCGACCAGTACGCCCGCCAGGTAGACCCCGGCGCGCTCACTTTCCAGCGTCTCGGGATTGAGCCGCGGCCGCTGGCTTTCGAGGTCGAAGCGGATGCCATGGCGCTCCAGGAAATCGGTATCGGGCCGGTAGCCCGTCATGGCAAAAACGAAGTCGTTCTTGAGGCGAACCCGGCCTTCGGGCGTGATCAGGTTGACTGCATCCGGCTCGATGCTCTCGACCGATGAGTCGAAGTAAGCCTTCACCTCGCCGGCCTTGATGCGGTTCTCGATGTTGGGTTTGATCCAGTACTTGATATTGCCGTGCAGCGCCGGATGCCGGTGCACCATGGTGACGCGGGCGCCGGTCCAGAACAGCTCCAGGGCGGCGATGGCGGCGGAGTTTTTCCCACCCACCACCAGCACGTCGTGCGCGTAGTAGGGGTGCGCTTCCTTGTAGTAGTGGATTACCTTGGGCAGTTCTTCACCGGGCACGTTGAGATAGTTGGGACGGTCGTAGTAGCCGGTCGCCAGGATCACCTTGCGGGCCTGGTAGGAGAGCTTGCGGCCCTGGCGGTCTTCCGAGTGAATGGTGAAATCGCCGTCCGAGCCTTCGAACCCGATCACCCGCTCGTACTGGTGAATGTCGATGCCGTAGTGGTCGGCCACTCGGCGATAGTACTTCAGCGCCTCGACGCGCACCGGCTTTTCGCCCACGCTGGTCATGGGGATGTCGCCGATCTCCAGCAGTTCCGGAGTGGTGAAGAACATCATGTTCGTGGGGTAGTGGTAGAGCGAATTGGTGAGGCAGCCCTTGTCGAACAGGACACAGGACAGGCCGCGCCGCTTCAATTCAATACCGCACGCGAGGCCGGTTGGCCCCGCGCCCACTACGACGGCGTCCAGCACCTAGAGCAGGCCCTCGACGCTGGCGCTGGCCGCGGCCAACGCGGCTGGCAGGGCCGCTGCGTCCTTGCCTCCGGCTTCCGCCATGTCGGGGCGTCCGCCGCCCTTGCCGCCGACGGCCTGGGCGATGGACCCAGCCAGTTTTCCGGCGTGCACTTTGGCGGTGAGATCCTTCGTGACGGCCGTGACGATGGCCACATTGCCTTCCTCACCCGAGGCCAGCAGGATGACGGCCGACTTCCAGCGATTGCGGAATCCGTCGGCGAGATTGCGCATCTGGGCGCGGTCCATACCATCGGCCACGGCCGAGAGGATCTTGACGCCCTTGATCTCGCGCACCTGGGCTTCCAGTCCGGCGGCGGCCGCATGGGCCACCTTCTCCTTGAGCGTTTCGATCTGGCGCTCCAGGGTCTTCTGCTGGGCGAGCAGACGGTCTATCTGGTCGAGGAACTCCGTTTCCGAAGTGCGCAGGGCGGAGGTCGCCTTGTGCAGGGTGTCCGTCGTCTCCTGAAAGCGCTTCAGGGCGGAGGCGCCGGTGAGGGCCTCGATGCGGCGTACGCCGGCCGAGATGGAACCTTCGTAGACCACTTTCAGCAGGCCGATCTCGCCGGTGCGATGGACGTGCGTGCCGCCGCAGAGTTCACGGCTGAAACCGGGCACCGAAACGACCCGGACCTTTTCGCCGTACTTCTCCCCGAACAGAGCCATGGCGCCGGTGTCGATGGCTTTGTCCAGCTCCATGACATCCGTGGTAACAGGCACATCGAGCAGGATCTGCTCGTTGGCCAGGCGCTCCACTTCAGCCACTTCCTGGGCGTCCACGGCCGTGTAGTGCGAGAAGTCGAAGCGCAGGCGTCCCGGTTCCACGACGCTGCCGGCCTGTTTCACGTGCTTGCCCAGCACCTGCCGCAGAGCGGCGTGCGCCAGGTGGGTCGCCGTGTGGTTGCGCATGGTGGCGAAGCGGCCGGTATCATTCACGCGGGCCGCGACGAGTTGATCGGTCGTCAACGTACCCGCGGTGCGCGCTTTGTGCACGCTGAGGCCCGGAACAGCCGGATAAGTCCGCGTGATGTACGCCAGCGGCTCCCCTGTCTCGGGGCTCACCAGGACGCCGGTATCGCCCACCTGGCCGCCGGATTCGGCATAGAACGGAGTGCGGTCGAGCACGATTTCGCACTCGGTCTCGGGCCCGACGCTGTCGACACGCTGCTGGTCGACCAGGATGGCCAGAACCTGCGAAGCGCCGTGCTCCAGGGTCTCGTAGCCCAGGAACTGGGTACGGCCGCCGCCGAGCAACTCCTGATAAATGGGCGCGATCTGGGCCTTCTCGGCGCCTTTCCAACTGGCGCGGGCCCGTTCGCGCTGCTTCTGCATCGCGTCTTCATACCCGGCGACGTCGATGGAGAGGCCTAGTTCGCGGGCCATCTCCTCCTGCTCGTCCAGCGCCATGCCGTAGGTGTCGTAGAGTTTGAAGGCGGCCGGGCCGGGCAGCACTTCGCCGGCGGCCGATTTGGCTTCGTCGTGGAACACCTTCTCGGCCACCTGGAAGGTGGTGGCGTAGCGGTGTTCTTCGTCTTTCACGACGCGGGCCACACGCTGCACGCTCTCCAGCATGTCCGGATAAGGCGCCTTCATGAAGTCGGCCACAAAGCCGGTCAACTTGTAGAGGAACGGATCGCCTGACCCGATCATGCGGGCGTTGCGCATGGCGCGGCGCATGATCTTGCGCAGCACATAGCCGCGGCCTTCGTTCGAAGGCAGCACGCCGTCATTGATCAGAAACGCGGTGGCGCGCGCATGGTCGGCGCAGATGCGCAGGACGGTGTCGGTGCGGGTGTCTTCGCCTACGCTCTTGCCCAGCAGATTGCCGGCTTCCTCGACGATTGGGTAGAGCAGGTCGCACTCGAAGTTCGAGAGCTTGCCCTGCATGATGGCGGCCACCCGCTCCAGCCCCATGCCGGTGTCGATGGAGGGCCGGGGCAGCGGGGTGAACTTCCCGCTGAGGTCGCGGTCAAACTGCATGAAGACGAGGTTCCAGATCTCGACGAAACGGCCGCCGCCGTCTTCAGGGAACTTCTCGTGCTCACGGCCCGGAGCGGCGGTGTGCTCGCCCAGGTCGAAGTGGATTTCGGAGCACGGGCCGCAAGGGCCGGTCTCGCCCATCTGCCAGAAATTATCCTTCTCGTCGAGGCGGAAGATGCGGTCCTTGGGGACGCCGGCGACCTTCTGCCAGAGCTCCTCGGCTTCGTCGTCCTCGCGGAATACGGTGACGTACAGGCGGTCCTTGGGCAGGCCATAGCCGTTCGTCACCAGGTCCCAGGCAAAGTCGATAGCGTCGGTCTTGAAGTAGTCGCCGAAGCTGAAATTGCCCATCATCTCGAAGAACGTATGGTGGCGGCGGGTATAGCCGACGTTCTCCAGATCGTTGTGCTTGCCGCCGGCACGGACGCACTTCTGGGCGGTGGTGGCGCGCGAGTAATCACGCTGTTCCAGACCGGTGAAGACGTCTTTGAACTGATTCATGCCTGCGTTGGTGAACAGCAACGTGGGATCGTTGCCGGGCACCAGCGAAGAACTACGCACGACGCGATGATTGCGGGCGGCGAAGAAATCAAGGAACTTCTGGCGAATCTCGTGACCTGTCACAACATTATTGTGACACAGGGACCTGTCCCGGCTGGCCTGTGGAGAGCCGATTGCAGACACAAAAAGGCCCGTGCCGGGCGGACACGGGCCTTCGACAGACTGTACGGTTCGGTCGAGCTAGTTGGCGGTCTCGAGCACGATCACGGAATCGATCGCATCGGGCGCCTCGGCCGGCAGTGAAACAGCGAGTTTCGCGCCATCCTGCTTCACCTTCAGCGATTTGCCGCGCTTGGACAGCAGGTAGGCCTTCTTCACCTTACCGTTGTAGCCGTCCAACTCGAATTGACCCGCGGGCCACTTGAAGAGGTGAATGTAGAGCTTGCCGGGCTTGGTCGTGCAACGCCAATCGGTTTTGGCATTGATGAACGGCTTCCCTTCCCTGTCTTTCTTCACCGGATCGGGCGAACCGAGCTCGGGTCCGAACGGAGTCGGGCCGGCGCCGTAGATGGATTCGCCGTTCACTTTCAACCACTTGCCGACGCCGCGCAGGTTGTCCTGGCTGGGTTGGGGGATGATGCCCTCAGAGGTGGGACCGACGTTGAGCAGGTAGTTGCCGCCCTTGCTCACGATGTCGACCAGTTTGAAGGTGAGGTCCGGAGTGGTCTTCCACTCGTTGTCATCCTTCTTGAAGCCCCAGGTGTGATTCAGCGTGGCCGGGACTTCCCAATCTTCCTTCACCACAGTGCCCGGAATCACGTTGTCGCCCATGGAGCGATAGTCGCCCGAGGCGCCCAACCGGCCATCGATGAGGCAGGCGGGCTGCATCTGGTGGATGGCGTCGATGAAGGGCTGCGAGCGCTCCTTCGTCATCATACGCGGCGTGTCGAACCAGACCAGGCACATGGGGCCGTAGCCGGTCATGAGTTCCTTGAGCTGCGGCAGCGCCTTGTCGCGCAGGTACTGGTCGAAGTCCTTCTGCGGATCGGGGCCGAAATCCCATGAGTTGCCGGCGCCATTCTTCTCGTGCCAGTCCTGGGCTTGCGAATAGTAGACGCCGAACTTCAGGCCGTGCTTGGCGCAGGCCAGGGCCAGTTCCTTGACGACGTCGCGTTTGAACGGGGTGGCGTCGACCACGTTGTACTTGCTGACGGCCGACTGGTACATCGCGAAGCCGTCGTGGTGTTTGCTGGTGATGACGACATACTTCATGCCGGCATCCTTGGCCATCTTCACCCATTCCTCGGCGTTGAACTTGACCGGGTTGAACTGAGCGGCGAGCTGTTCATACTCACCCACCGGGATCTTGGCGCGATTCATGATCCATTCGCCGATGCCGGGGATGGGCTTACCCTTCCACTCGCCGGCGGGGATGGCGTAAAGGCCCCAATGGATAAAGAGGCCGAACTTAGCCTCACGGAACCACTGCATCTTGGCGTCCTGCGACGCCGGGGCCGGCAGCGGCGGGGGCAGTTTCTGGGCAGCGCAGGTGGCGGCGAAGACCAGGCAGGCAATAAGAGTACGTGTCAAATAGGGAATCCGGGGTTTCAACGGAGACTCCTTCCTTTCCGATGCGTTAGCGTTAACATATCAGAAAACAGAAGGGCCGTCACCGGCATTTTCGCACCGCTGACGGCCGTTGAATCAGGACCCCTTAGAACTTATATGCCGGCGGCTTGAGCCCCTTCACACGCAGGTAGACCTCGGCCTGGCCACGATGGTGGGCGGTGTGGGTGAAGTAGCTCCACAGCCACTCATAGCCGGTGAGATTGCGTGCCGGCGGACCCACCACCTTATCCAGTTGCTCCAATGTCACACCCGAAATGGCCTTGTCGCAGAATGCAAAGGTCGTCGTCAGGAACTCGATCGCGGCCTCGCGGTCGACGTCCTTCTTCTGGTCCTTTGCCCACTCGGCCACGCTACCCTTCACTTCCGGCTTCGGCAGGCCGCTGGCGTTCGAGCACGCATTCGCATCCGCGGCAGCGATGTGAGCCATCAGTTGTCCGAAGGTCATTTCTTCGGGGGAAGGCCGGAAGTTGTAGCCGTCTGCCGGCATCGCCGACGCGACGGCTACCGTGAATTCCCCGGATACCTTCCAATGCTTGGCCAGCGCGTCCTTCACCGTCGACTGCGCCATTGCCGGCACAGCCAGCAGCGACAATACAAAGAGAGTGAGTTTCATATGAGCCCCCAGGCTCACATTGTTAACCCACCAGGACGCCCTGGCGCAACCGGTCTAGTTGAACCGGGCCGCCTCGCCCTTCATCCTCTGGGCATTGGCGGCGGCCGGCTGGGCAAAGGGCCCCTTAATCGCCGCTGACTGCTCGCTGAATTTCACACCCTCCATCACCCTGGCTTTGCTGCCGGCCGCGACACCGACGCTGTAGTTGGCCACACCCAGGTGGTAGAGGCTGGCGGCGGTCGCCTGCTCGTCATCCTTGATCAGTGGCAGGGCGGCGCGCAAATCCTGATCGGCCAGTGCGAACTGCTGCCGTTCGCTGTGCGCCATGCCCGCGATGTAGTGGGCATGACCCAGGGCTGACTTCTTCCTGGCTTCCCAATCCTCGGCGTTCATGTTCTCCGGCTTGGGTTTCTTTTCCAGGACGGCGATGAGCTTCTCGGCAAAGATGCCGGCGCGGCCGGTCTGGCGTTTGGCCATTGCGGAATCGGCCACGATCACGAGAATGTCGACATTCTCCGGCTGGCTAAGGATGGCCTTCTCGGCCAGCGGGGCGACTTTGGCGCCGTTTTCCGTCTGCTCCAGGGCCTGGAAGTAAGGGCCGTAGGCCTGGTCGAGGAACTTGCTCTTCGGATTCTGCTTTTCGAGAGCAGCGATCAGGTCGATTAACTTGGGGGGATCAGCCTGCAGGGCCGTGGCGACCAGGGCGTTCTCCGTATAGAGATCGACTTCCTTGGCGTAGGCAACGTTCTTCGTCCAGGCAGCCTTCGCTTCGGCGCCCGCCGGGGCCGGAGTGGCAATCGCCTTCCGGGCCAGGACACTAGCTTCC
This sequence comes from Paludibaculum fermentans, assembly GCF_051172195.1. Taxonomy (GTDB): domain Bacteria; phylum Acidobacteriota; class Terriglobia; order Bryobacterales; family Bryobacteraceae; genus Paludibaculum; species Paludibaculum fermentans_A. Next base: position 5,817,534 of record NZ_JBPJAQ010000001.1, on the reverse strand, counting down.
GTAGCCAGCTTCTTAACGGCCTCCACGTCCTTCGCCTGGACGGCTTGCTTCAAATTGTCATGGGCGGTCTCCAGATCGCCAGCAATCACCGGAGCGGCGAGGATGAGGCCCATTGCACTTAGGATCAGAAATTTCATGGCAGTCTCCAAAATCACGCGGGAACATTATATGTCCCTTGGAGTGAAGATGGAAGGCCCCCATCGGATCCGATTGACTCTTTTTGAGAGGAGGGGGAAAGGAAATCAGGCGGGCAGACGCTAAGGCCGGCCCGGGCGCCCCCACTGATGGGAGCCACCCGGGCCGGCCTCAGCTATAGTGCTCTACGTCCGTTGATGATGCCGATCAGTAAGGTGACCAGCGCGACTACCAGCAGGATATGGATGAAGCCGTACAGCGTGTACGACGTCACCATGCCGAGCAGCCATAGAACCAACAGAACTACGAAGATTGTCCATAACATAAGGCACCTCCTTGTGCCGGACGGTAGCCGAGGCGGGTTGAGTTAGACCGTTTCCAGATAAGCTCGTTTGCCGGCTTCCACAGCGTTCACGATCCCGTCACGCTGCTTCAGCGCCTGCTCCTTGCCTTGGTCGACCAGATTGGCCGCAGTTTCCTGGAGCTCTTCGGCCTGGTGCCTGAGGCGGCGCGCCTCACCGCGGGCGCGGTAGACAATGCGGCCCCGCAGGTGACGGCCCGAGGCCGGCGCGAACAGCAGCGCCAGGCCGGCGCCCAGGCCCAAACCAGCCAGTGCCGCGAAGATGGTGTCTCTGTTCATCTGTCCGTTCTCCTTAAGATTTGGCAAGTTAGTCGCCCGACTTTTCGCGGGGCGAGAACCGGGTCAGCAGCGTCATCAGGCGAGCCGCAGCCGCCGGCGGAGTGCTCTTGTGCACCACTTCTTCCGTGGTCAGACGCTTGCCGTAGAGGGTTTCATTCTCTTCCATGTCCTGGCGCAAAGTGGCGCCCTGCAGGGAGATTCCGGCAAAGACACCGCGCGAACGGGACCAGGAGAGGATCTCAGCCCGCATAAACGCATCGGTATCCGCTGTAGCCGTGCGGCCCACCGGGCCCGCTGCCACTGAGCCTTCTCCACCCAGCGTGAACTGGCTGTTGAGCAGTTTCTTGGAACCGCTCTCGTTCATGACCAGCATGACCACGTCGGTCTCGGAGCCGCCGATCTGGAAGCCGACACTGCCGCCTTCCACCCGGATCGCGGCGGGCGCCGACCAGCCTGCGCGCCCTATATGGCGGCAGGACAGGAAGCCCTTCCCATACTTACCGCCGACAATGAACGCACCCTTTTTGAGGCCCGGCACCACGACAACGCAGTGCGCTTTTTCCATGAGGTCCTGAGGAATGCCCTTGTCCGGCGTTCCCATGATTTCCGATAGCACTACAGCCGATTCGTCCAACCGTTGCACAGCGGGCGGTTCTTTGGCCAGCAGCGGTAGGGCGGCCAATAGTGCGATTCCCAGAGTCTGTTTCATGTTAGAAACCTCCGTTTCTACTTCTGGTTTCAAAGTGGCAATCACCTTGCCATTCTCGCTAAAGGCGCCTAGGTGCTTTGTTTTCTTAGGTTTCCCAGATAAGTAAAACAGGCCGGAGGTTCCCGCGAATTCAACAGGCGGCGGGCGAACGGTAATTTTGACCGCCAAGTCCCTGGGCGAAGAACCCAAATGACCTGAAAACAGCTAAGTTCAGGTTTCCTCGACCCTTCACCCGGCGAGAATTAGGCTGCAGGGATTAATGACGGGGGCCGCCGATCCACGCCATGCCGTCCGGACCACCGCCGGTCTCGAACTGCCCTGTCTTGGTCATCGATTTCAGATCGATCACCGCGACGTGGTTGTCCCCGGCCACGGCTACATACGCGCGCGCTCCGCCAGGCTCGATCAGGATGCCCTCCGGCGCCTGGCCCAGCGGCAGCTTCTTCGTTACTTTGCGCGTCGCGACATCCACGAACAGCAGTTCCCCCGCATCGAGGTCGGAGATGAGCACGGTCTTTCCGTCCGGCGTGAACTTCAGGCGGTTCGAGCGTTTGGTGCCCAGGGGCAGCGTCTCCACCACTTTCCTGGCGGCCAGGTCGATTACCGACACGCCGCCGTCCCGCGAGTGCGCCGCCCACAGCCGGCTGCCATCCGGCGAGACATCGAACGCCTCGGGCCCTTTGCCCACCGGAACCACCGTCTGGTTCCAGTTCGTGCCGCCTGCCGCCCGCTCAAAGATGGAGATCGTGTCGGAACTGATGTTGGCGGTGTACAGCCGGTTCGTGTCCGCGCTGAATTGCAGCATGTGAGTGGTGTTCTGGCCGGTACCCAGAAGGTAGTCGACGCGCTGCGAAGCCGGATCGTAGCGCGCCACCAGCTTGTTGGCCTCGGCCGTAAACCAGACCTTGCCCTCAGCCACCGCGATCCCGTGCGGACGTAGCATCGGGGCCACCTCCAGCCGCTTGATCTCTTTCGGCCCGGACAGCTCGATGATCGAGATGGACTGCCCGGGTGCCGGGCCGCTGCCATAGTTGGTGGCGTAGGCCACGGTGCCCTCGGCGTTCACCACCACTTCATGCGGCCCCTCGCCCGTGGCCACCTTGCCCGTGATCTTGCCCGTGGCCGGATCCACAATCACCAGCGTGGCGTCGGACTTATTCAATACGAGCAGCGCCGGCGAAGGCAGTTCAGCCGCCCACGCGGAGACAGCCAGCAAAGTGGCGGAGAGAGGGAGTAACGCGCCCAGGAGAGTCCTCATGGGAATCCATTGTGCCGCGCTTTTCCCTTCTTCGCCGTAAATTCAGGCGGGCCGCGTTTCATATTGCATCGCGCCGGCGATGGTTCCACCCGGATCCTGGAAGAACAGCAACTGGCCCACGCCGGCCAGAGTGCAGATGGGCATCACAATCCTGCCGCCGTGCGCCTCGATGGCGGCGGCCGTGGCGGCTATATCCTCGACAGAGATAGTGCACTCGAAGCCGTACATCGGGGTACCTGGCACGATCTCCCGCCGCTGCTGCAATGAACCGAGCAAGGGTCCGCCGGCGGCGGCGCCCATGTCGATCATGTAGAAGCCGGGCGGTCCCCAGGCGTTGAACTTCCATCCGAAGACGCCCTCGTAAAAGGCGCGGGACGCGGGCAGGTCTGATGTATTGATCGAGAAGTGGGCAACTGGATTTGGCATGTGGACATCCCTCCAACTGTTTCGGTCTAAACGGATTCTAAGGGATGGCGCCGCGGGCAGGATCACGCTATATTGCCAGTTCATGCCGAAAACTCGCCAACTGTACCTGGATCCCACCATCCTCGTCAGAAGCTTCGGCGTCACTCTCACGAATACGGCCCTGATCCCGCCCCATGCCCCCGGCTGGCACGAACTGATTTACGCCACGCAGGGTGTTCTCACGGTCAGGACGGAGCAGGCCGCCTGGGTGCTGCCGCCGCATCGCGCCGTCTGGATTCCGCAGGGCGTCCAGCACCGCCTGGAGATGTCCGGCACGGTCGCGTTGCGCAATCTTTACGTACGGGCCGACATCCGCCCCAGCGGCTGGGCACCGGCGGACTGCTGCGTTGTCAACGTCACCGGCCTGCTGCGCGAGATCATCGTCCGCACGATCCAGTGGAGCGTGCTCGACACCCGCAAACCCGAGCAGCGCCATCTGATCGGCGTCCTGCTGGACGAGTTAAAGGTACTCCACAGCGTCCCCCTGCAGTTGCCCGCGCCCAAGGACGAGCGGGCCGTACGCTTCGCGGCACTAGCAGCCTCGGAGGGCGGCGCGTCCACCCCCGTGCCCAAGCTTCTGCGAGCCTGCGGAGCCAGCCGCCGCACCATGGAACGCCTGTTCCAGGAAGAAACCGCTCTGAGCCTGGGCCAATGGCTGCGCCGTCAGAAGCTGCTGCAGAGCCTGAAACTGCTGGCCGCGGGCCAGGGCGTCCAGAGTATCGCCGAGGAACTGGGCTACCAGAGCACCAGCGCCTTCATCGCCATGTTTCGCCGTGAGTTAGGCCAGACGCCGGGCCGCTACTTCCAGCCGGAATAGAGGCCCGCCCCACCGGCACGCCCGGGCTGTCTATCATGTCCCTATGGCCCTGAACCCCCTCGCCGGCAAGCCGGCTCCGGCTGAACTGCTGATCGATACGGCCCGGCTGGAACACGACTACTACGCCAACCGGCCCGATATGGGCGACCCGCAGCAGCTCGTCAGCTTCGGCACCAGCGGGCACCGGGGCACCTCCACCAACAGTACTTTTACCGAGCCGCACATCCTGGCCATCACCCAGGCGATCTGCGAGTACCGCGGCATGAAGGGCTATACCGGCGCCCTGGTGATGGGCAAGGACACCCATGCGCTGTCGGCCGCCGCCCAGCGTACCGCCCTGGAAGTTCTGGCTGCCAATGAGCAGACTACGCTGATCCAGCAGGATGACGGCTTTACCCCGACGCCAGTGGTCAGCCACGCCATCCTGGAGCGCAATCGCGGCATGACTTCCGGCTGGAGCGACGGCATCGTCATCACGCCCTCCCACAACCCGCCCGCCGACGGCGGCTTCAAGTACAACCCGCCCAACGGTGGTCCCGCCGACACAGACGTCACCAACTGGATCCAGAACCGTGCCAACGAACTGCTGCGCGCGAACAATGCCGGGGTGCGCCGCCTCCCCTACGAACGGGCCATCCAGGCCGATTGCGTGCACGAGTTCGACTTCATCCCCGGCTTCGTGCGCGAACTCTCGGCCGTCGTCGACATGGAGGCCATCGCCCAGGCTGGTTTGAAGATTGGAGTGGATCCCCTGGGCGGCGCGGCCGTCTACTACTGGTCGGAGGTCGCGGCCCGCTATAACCTCGACCTGACTGTCGTCAACCCCAGCGTCGATCCGCAGTTCGGTTTCATGACTGTCGACCACGACGGCAAGATCCGCATGGACTGCTCCAGCCCGTACGCCATGGCCGGCCTGGTGCAATTGAAGGATAAGTTCGACATCGCTTTCGGCAACGACCCCGACGCCGACCGCCACGGCATCGTCACCCGTTCCTCGGGCCTCCTGAATCCGAATCACTACCTCTGCGTGGCGATCCGCTATCTGCTCACCCATCGCAAGGAATGGTCCGCGGCCGCCCGCATCGGCAAGACCCTGGTCTCCAGTGCCCTGATCGACCGTGTCGTCGGCAGCCTGGGGCGTGTTGTGTACGAAGTCCCGGTCGGCTTCAAATGGTTTGCGCCGGGCCTGTTCGACGGCACCGTCGCCTTTGGCGGCGAGGAAAGCGCCGGCGCCAGCTTCCTGCGCCGGGACGGCAACGTCTGGACCACCGACAAGGACGGACTCATCCTGGGTCTGCTGGCGTGTGAAATCACGGCGCGGACCGGGCGCGATCCCGGCGAGCATTACCAGGACATTACCAGTGAGTTCGGCGCCTCCTACTACACGCGCATCGACACCCCTTCCACGCCGGAGCAGAAGTCAAAACTCGCCAAGCTCTCGCCCTCGGCCGTCACCGATGAAACGCTGGCCGGAGCGCCTATCACCGCCAAATTGACCCAAGCCCCAGGCAACGGCGCGGCGATCGGGGGTCTGAAAGTCGTCACGGATCAAGGCTGGTTCGCGGCCCGCCCTTCGGGCACTGAGAACATTTACAAACTGTACGCCGAAAGCCTGGTCAGCGAGCAGCACCTGGAGAGCATTGTCTCTGAAGCACGCGACCTGGTAAACCGATCACTCTAAACCATCAGGAGCAGGAGGAGGAAGCCGGCCGAAAGGCCGCGAGCTGCCAGCGAGACCGGGCCCCGAGGGCGCAAATCGTGAAACGGATCGCCCCCCGGAATCACTATTGGATTCACCATCTATTTGCCTGCTGGTGGTGGAACCGGATGACGGCGAATTAACCATTGGGAAAGCGACGTAACTCTTTCTTTCGATCCCGCGCCGTTGTAGATTGACAGCAGTACCTGCGCTTTTTCTTCTATGAGACTCCTATTCGTCCTAGGACTGCTATTGGTCTGCCCGCCGCTCACCAGCGGCTGGCAGCCCCGCCTGCGCCGCAATCCCGTGACCCGCGAGGATCAAACCCCGTCGCAGCCCAGGACAGCGACGGAGAAGCTGATCCTCTCCGTCCTGGAGGAAGCAGTCCAGGCGGATGAGGTCTGGGCCAATGTACCGGAGACTGACGGCCGCATGCTGCGCTTGCTGGCGGAATCCACGGGGGCTAAAAACGTGGTGGAGATCGGAACCTCCACCGGCCTGTCCGGACTCTGGTTCTGCATGGCCCTGGACCGCACGCACGGTCACCTGACCACTTTTGAGCTCGACCCGCGCCGCGCCGCCATCGCGCAGGAGCACTTCCGCAAGGCCGGGGTGGAAAAGCTGGTCACCATCATCCAGGGCGACGCACACCAGAACGTGAAGCAGCTCAAGCTCCCTATCGATATAGTCTTCATCGATGCCGACAAGGATGGGTACCTCGACTACCTCACCAAACTGCTGCCCCTAGTGCGGCCCGGCGGGCTGATCCTGGCCCACAACGTCGAGATGGTGCCGGAGTACATGAAGGCCATCGCAGCCCGGCCTGAACTGGAGACAGTGGTCTACTCGCAGGGCGGAGGCTTGGCCGTCACCTTGAAAAAGCGTTGAAAAGACAGCCGGATCCCGCGATCGCCGGCACTTAACAATCCTTTACCTGGGCGAAAGCAACCCATTCCGGAAAACTGGCGTTCTATGGTTGTGAGGTTCGACGCAACCACATGAACAAACTCAGCAGACTCATCGCCGCCGCGGCTATCAGCTCGGCGTTCGTCTTCGCACAGGGACCGGGGATGGGCCGCATGAACGGCGGCAGCCCACCTGACGCAGCCACCCGCGTCCAATTCCGCGTGGAGCGGCTCACCAGGCAATTGGGCTTGAGCGACGCCCAGAAGGCTTCGGCCACGACGATCTTCACTGAGGCGGAAACGGCCACAACCAGTGCTCGCGCCAACGTCTCGACCATTCACGACACCCTGGCTGCCGCGGTGAAAAAGAACGACACCGTCGCCATCGACCAGGCCGCGACTCAGCTCGGCGCGATCAACGGCCAGGTGACCTCCGTTCAAAGCAAGGCGGAAGCGGCGTTCTACGCCATCCTCACGCCCGACCAACAGACGAAATTCGATTCAATGCCTCAGGGACCCGGCGGCATGGGCGGCATGGGTATGGGCCGCGGCGGCCCCCAGGCAATGCGCTCCCGGACCAGTAAGTAAGCCTGCCCTTACGCCCTCCCAAGTGTAGAGCCGGCGCCTCAACTGATCTGGAGTAGATCCGGCCGCAGGGTGACATGCCCCCAACATGACCCACCCTGCGGCTCCGGTCTTTCTCCGCTGTGCTACCCTGCCCGTTTGAGGCCCCTCCTGTTAGCCCTGCTGCTCGCCGCCACCCCCTCCGGGCCCTTTGTCCTGCCCCTGTCCAACGGCTTGTACCTGCTACTGGACGAAACCCTGCATGTGCGCCGCGTCTCACCCAGTGCCAGCCAGGCGCAAGCCGACCTGCAGGCCTGGACCACCGGCCGCGACATCTACACCTCACTCTGCAGCCGCTGTCACGGCGCCGATGGCGCGGATCGCTCCTACGCCGGCGGCAACGTAAAGCCCATCAACGGGCTGGGCCAACGCTACTCGGAAGATGAACTATTGGAGCGCACAGAGCGGCCGGGCACTGTTGATCTCGGCAATCTCGACGCCCGCCTGCGCCACGCCCTCGCCGTTTACGTCTCCGGCTTGTGAGTAGAGGACCCGCGCATCGGATACGATGTCTCTGGCCCCCATGTCTCGCATCCTTCTACTCACCCTCCTGGGCGCGGCAACGCTTGCCGCCGCCGACAACCCCTTCACCCCGCTGTTTGACGGCAAGACGCTCAAAGGCTGGGAGGTCTGCAACGGCAAAGCCACCTATGTCGTCGAGAAAGGCGAAATCACCGGCACGACCGTGGAAGGCAGTCCCAACAGCTTCCTCTGCTCCAAGAAGGAGTTCGGCGACTTCGTCCTCGAGTTCGACACGAAAACCGATCCGCTGCTGAACTCAGGAGTCCAGATCCGCGCTCACCGCTATCCTCGGGAAACCGTTGTCACTACTTTCGACGGTGCGAAGAGCGCCCAGCACACTGAGCCCCAGGGCCGCGTCTACGGCTACCAGGTGGAAGTGGCGGACGAAAAGTCCGGCGCCTCCGGCGGCATCTACGACGAAGCCCGCCGCGGCTGGCTCGACAACATTTCCAGCGATCCCGCCGCCTCCAAGGCCTTCAAGGACAACCAGTGGAACCACTACCGCATCGAAGCCGCCGGCGATTCCATCAAGACCTGGATCAACGGCGTCCCCTGCGCGAACCTGACCGACTCCGAGGACCTTTCCGGTTTCATCGGGCTCCAGGTCCACGCCTACAAGGGTCCCAAGCCCGTGCAGGTGCGCTGGAAGAACATCAGGATCCAGGACAACGGCAGCCACGTCTGGAAGCCGCTGTGGGACGGCAAAACCTTCAACGGCTGGAAGGCGCGCGGCGGCGGTAGCATCACCGTCCAGGACGGCACCATCTACGCCCACTCGGTAGAGGGCGACGAGAAGATCGGCATGCTCGTCTCCGACCTGTCCCTGACGGACTTCACGGTCCGCCTGAAGTTCAAGATCCAGCGCGGCAATTCAGGCTTCTTCGTTCGCACGGAACCCACGAACCTCGCCGCCTACGAAGTCGAGATCGACGAGAAGAAGGGTACGGGCGGCTTCTGGGAAACAGGCCCTGGCGGACGCAAGTGGGTCACCGGCCCAGAGGACAACGGCACCGTGAAGCCGAACGACTGGAACCAGCTCACAGCGTCCCTGCACGGCCACCGCATCGTATTCCACGTGAACGGCGCCCGCACGCTCTATCTGCCCGACGACAAGCCCGGCCGCGTGGAAGGCGTTCTCGGCCTGCAAACCCACGGGTCCAAGAAGCCCACGGATGTCTGGTTCAAGGACATTGAGCTCCTGGTCCCCAAGAAATAGAAAAACCTGCTTGACCCGTCTATCGCTTCACGCCTCAACGTGGATCTCAGGAGGTCATACACACATGACGAAAGACAAGTTCGTAGCCATCCTGCGTGCCGCCGGCATCACGGAAGACCAGATGCACAAGCTGCACGTTGAGTTTGAGCGCACTGAACCGAAGGAGCACCAGGGCTTCCTCGAGTACCTGAGCATCCCGCCGGCCGAGATCGCCTCGATCCGCGCGTGGAGCGCCAAGGGCTAACCCCAGACACACGAAAGCCCGGATTCGCGCCATTCCGGAGGGCGCGGATCCGGGCTTCTGTATACCCGCTATCCCCGCGTACTGGCCGCCGGAATCTTCTTCGTCAGCTCCTGCATTTCATTGATGTTCTCGCTGCCGATGGTGAAACAGTCGAGCACATCCTGCGACAGCGCAAACTGCAGGCACTCGTCCGTCTTGTTTCGCAGCTTCCCCGCCCCGAAAATCTTCATCCCGATGATGCCCTTGCCCGAAGCCTTCATCTGCTTCAGAACCGGAATCACTTCCGCGGGCGAAGCGTCCATGGCGACGCCGGCCGGGTTCAACCGGGCGAGGTCCACTTCCACCCAGGGCGAAGCGGCCGAAGCCTTCAACGCACCCATGGTGTGGCAGCTGACGCCCTTGGTGCGCACAATGCCGCGCTCCTGCAATTCGCTGATGTATTCCATGGCGCCCTTCTTGCGTTGGGGCCAATCGGCGTCCATCATGCAATGCAACAACAGGATGTCGATATAGTCGGTGCCAATCTCGCGCCGGAACCGGTCGATATCGGCCTTCATCTCGGCTTCCGTGGAAGCGTGGGTCTTCGAGAGAATCGTCACCTTCTCCCGAGGCGTCTTCTTGAGCGCTTCCTTGAGATGCGCGTGAGTGCCGTACTGGTCGGCCGAATCCCAGAAGGTGATGCCGTTGTCGTAGGCGGCGCGCATCATGTTCGCGACACCTTCCAACCCCAGCTTCTTCGTCTGGTTCGAACTGCCGCCCGACCCGTTGGTGCCAGTGCCCATGGCCAACCGGCTGAGTTTGATCTTACGGGGGCCCAGCGTCACGACATCGCTGGCTTGTTTCTGTGTTGTACCCGCAAATAAATGGTACGGAAAGGCGTTCAGGCTAATTGCGCCGGCGCCTGTTTTCAGGAACGTGCGTCGTTTCATGGGACCTCCCAGTCGATGAAGAGACCATACCATACCAATCCAGGATTGTTTTTTCGCCGTTTATTCGTATACCGAAAACCGCGCCTAATTCTGCCCGGCACTTTGGTAGATCGCGTTCAACAGGAACTTGAACGTCCCAAAACTCTGACCACGGAACTGCGCCCGGAAGCCGATGAGGACCACCCGCCCCTGGCCCATGCGCGCGGAGATCACGGCAGGCTTGCCGGCCACAATCCGTTCGCCCGCAATCCAGCCGCTGGCCAGCAGATTCGTCTTGGCGTAGCTCGCCACCACCTTCACCTCGCGATCGCCCTGGTTGAACTCGGGCAGCATCGTGATGTCGAACGCCTGTCCGCCCGTCGAGGTCGCAATCGCATCCTTCGCCACACCCTGCGCCAGCGGATGCGCCGTATCCACATTCAGGTGCAGCAGCGACCCGGGGCACGACCAGCCGCCCGCGCTCTCCTCTTCCCCGCCCCGCAGCACGCCGCGCACCCCAATCGGGAACAGGGCCAGCGGCAGTTCCGTCGCTGAATCCAGCGCCACCAGCGTCCCGCCCTGCTTCACAAACTCCTGCAGGCTCCGCACTCCCTCTACGCCGATTCCGCCCGTGAACTCCGGCCGCTGCACGTTGTGCGCAGCCTCACCCTGCGGTTCCCCGCGGCCGCTCCGCTCGCCCTCCCGCGTCCCGTGCAGGATCGAGTTCATCGTCTGCTGCGCCAGGATAATCGTGTCGAAACGCGACCGCAGGTCCGCCGCCCGAAGGTCCGCGTTATGCACCACCGTGTGGCCCACATGGAAATAGTCGAGCGTCCACTGCGTCCAGCCCGAATCGCTGTTCGGCAGAAAGGGCTCATACACCGCCACCCGGGCCTTGGGCGCGCCCGGCTTCGGCAGCCAGGAAGCCGGAGGCTCCTGCGCCGGCAAATCGCCAATCAGCTCGGACCCGATGGCCGCAGGCTGCTCGATCCGCGCGTACTGCACGCCCATCTGGTAAGGCAGCGTCCAGCCCGCCAGGTCATACGGCCGCTTCACCGGACCGTTGGCGCTCGACCGGATCTCGGGGTACTTCTGCGGCTCCATCAGATCCACAATGTATCCGCGGAATGGCTGCGCCGTCAGCACAAGGTACGACCCGCTGGGGTAGCTTTTGCCGCCCACTTCCACCGCGGCCGTCGTCTTGCGAACTTCCACGCCCGCCCCCTGCAGCCGCCGCAGCATCTCGGCCGCCTGCCACGCATTGCCCGCATCCGCGGGGATCACATAGGCGTACGGCCCGCCCTTCTGCCCGGCCTCGATCTGCGCCTGGGCCATCTCCCAGGCTTTGTGCAGGAACTGGCGCGGACGCGAAGCCGCCAGTTCGAGAATCGCGAAATCGGCGGTCAACATGTAGTCGACGGCATCCATCAGCGCCCAGCGCCCACCCAGCCATGGCTTCTCGTAGAACACCGACGGTTCCCGCGCCGGGATGCCGTTGGCGAACCGCTCCGGAATCTCGCTGAGCTTGTATTCCTTCGGCGTCGCGTACTGATACAGCGCGGTCTCGGTGAGGATGCCGTGCATGTTGTGGAACGCCGGAGCCGAGCGCAGGCCGCCATTCCACCACGCATCAAAGCCGTTGTAGGATATCGCCCCGGCTTTGTTCTCCCGCGCAAACCGCTCCCGCATCGCCGCCCCAATCCCGTTGATCCCTTCCATCACCGCCGCCGGAATATTCGGATTCAACGGCTCGGCGTAAGGCGGTATAAAAATACGCGCCGGAAACGGAGCCACCTGGTGCTGGTTGTAGACAATCTGCGGGAACCACTCCCGGAACAGCAGCCGGCAGACATTCCTCGTCTCCGGCAGGTTCAACATGAACCAGTCGCGATTGTTGTCGTGCCCCGAGTATTTCTGATACAGCGTGGGCAGCGGCGCCAGCTCGTGCGGTGTCCCCACGTTCTTCCTGTACCAGCCCGCCGTCATGTCCAACCCGTCCGGATTGATCACCGGCACCTGCATCAGGATCACGTTGTCGCGGATCCGCCGGATCTCCTCCGTCTCCCCGGTGATCATCCTGTAGGCCAGGTGCGGAGCCTGCTGCACCGGGGCCACCTCGGTCGCATGCAGCCCCGAATCGATCCATACAATCGCCTTGCTCTCAGCGGACAGCCTGGCCGCTTCCTCCGGCGTCGCCAGGCCCAAGGCCAGCCGCCGGTTCATCTCTTTGTACTGATCCAGCTTCTTCAGGTTCTCCGCCGAGCTGATGAACGCCACATACGTCGCGCGCCCTTCCGAGCTCTTGCCGAACTCCACCAGCTTGATGCGGTCCGACGCCGCGGCCAGCTTCTGGAAGTAACTAATCACTTCCTGGTAGTTGGCCAACTTGTAGTCGTCACCAGGCGTGAAGCCGAAGTGATCCTTGGGCGTTGGGACCGCGCCCAGGGCGGAAAAGGCGCAAAGAATGGCAAGTACTGCCCGACGGCGAGTGACCTGAGACAAGACCATATGGAACAATCGTAGTATGCCTGGGGAATCCCAAACCAAGTTCCGCATCGGGCTGGTCCAGACCTCGTGTTCGCTTGATCCGCAAGAGAATCTCGACAAGGCGGCCGCCAAGGTGCGAGAGGCGGCTCAGCGCGGCGCTCAGATCATCTGCCTGCAGGAGCTGTTCCGCTCACAATATTTCTGCCGCGACGAAAGTGCCGACCTGTTCGACCTGGCCGAGCCCGTGCCCGGTCCTTCCACCGATGTCATGGGCCGGCTCGCCAAAGAGCTCGGCGTCGTCATCGTCGCCAGCCTCTTCGAACGCCGTGCCGCGGGCCTCTATCACAACACCGCGGCCATCCTGAATGCCGATGGCGCCCTCCAGGGCATCTACCGCAAGATGCATATCCCGGACGATCCGCTGTTCTTCGAGAAGTTCTATTTCACCCCGGGCGACCTGGGCTTCAAGAACTTCGAAACCCCATTCGGCCGCATCGGTGTGCTGGTCTGCTGGGATCAGTGGTACCCGGAAGGCGCCCGCCTCACCGCCCTACAAGGTGCTGACATTTTGTTTTACCCCACCGCCATCGGCTGGCACCCGGCTGAGAAGGCGCAGTACGGAGCCGCCCAGCTCGACGCCTGGCGCACCATCCAGCGCGGCCACGCCATCGCCAACGGTGTCTACGTCGCCGCCGTGAATCGTGTCGGCTTCGAGGGCACGCCGGAGCGCGGCCTGGAGTTCTGGGGCAACAGCTTCGTCGCCGATCCGTTCGGCGTGCTGCTGGCCGAGGCCTCCCACGACCAGGAAGAGATCCTCGTCGTCGAGTGCGACCGCCGCCGCATCGAGGAAGTCCGCCGCAACTGGCCCTTCCTGCGCGATCGCCGCATTGATTTTTATGGGGGGATCACCGAGCGGTGGCTGGGCAACAAATAACTCACCGCATGCCGCCCGAATGGGCGCAGCATGAGGCCACGTGGCTGGGCTGGCCGCACGAGACCACCGACTGGCCCGGCAAATTTACGCCAATTCCCTTCCTCTACGGCGAGATCGTGCGCATTCTCAGCCGCCGCGAAGAGGTCAGGATCCTGGTCCCCGCCGCCCACCAGAAACGCGCCCGCGCCGTGCTGGAGAAGTGCGGTGCCTGGAACAGCAACGTCCGCCTCGTCACCGCGGAGACGAACCGCAGTTGGACGCGTGATTACTGCCCGCTTTTTGTGAAGACCGCTTCCGGCGAAAAAATCGCCACCAAATGGCGCTTCAACGGCTGGGCGAAATATCCCAATTGGAAGAATGACGACTCGGCCGGCGAGAAGGCCGCGCGCGTCTCAAAATCCGCCCTGGTGAAGCCCGAGTGGAATGGCCGCCGTGTCGTGCTCGAGGGCGGCAGCATCGACGTCAACGGTGCCGGCCTGATGCTCACCACCGAGGAATGCCTGCTCAGCGGCGTCCAGTCGCGGAATCCGGGACTGCAGCGCGAACACCTCGAAGCGCTCTTTGAAGGTTATCTCGGGGTCGAGAAAGTCCTCTGGCTCAATCGCGGAATCTCCGGAGATGACACCCACGGACACGTGGATGACCTGGCTCGCTTCACCGACGAGCGCACCATCGCCATCGTCGTCGAAGAAGACCGCGAAGAAGCGAACTATGAACCGTTGGCGGAAAACGTCCGCCTGTTGCGCCGCATGAAGGGCCTCGACGGTCGGGCGCCCCGCGTTGTCGAACTGCCCATGCCGCGCCCCGTGTCATACAACGGCCAGCGCCTGCCCGCCTCTTATGCGAATTTCTATATCGCCAATGGCGTCGTATTGGTGCCGGTGTTTCAGGACCCGAACGACCGCATCGCGCTAAATATTCTGGCCCGCCTGTTTCCCACTCGCGATGTCATCGGTTTGTATTGCGTCGATCTGGTACTCGGCCTCGGAACGATCCATTGCGGCACAATGCAGGAACCAGCTTAATGTGTCGTCTCCCCCACAATTCCACCTTAGTTTCCGGAATTACACCAATTTAGGGTAGACACCATCGACGCATCGAATTATACTGCGTGCACCTGCCGAAGAAGTGTTCCGGGCGGAGTCCACTTAGGGAGGCTGGTAGGATGGCTCAGGATTGGGGCCGCGCCGTAGGTACGGCTTATTCCGGCTTACATCCCGCTGATGCGTTCGAGACACCACTGCGCACCGTCTTCGAGGCGGCTCCGCAGGCGATCCTGCTGGTTGATTCCAAAGGTACAATTCTGCTGGCAAACGGCGGCGCCGAGGGTTTGTTCGCCTACACTCGCGCCGAGATGGAAGGCCATCCCATCGAAATGCTGCTGCCCGACAACGGCGCTGCCCCGAATCCCGATCCTCGTATTCACTATTTCCTCAGCGGGAACGATCCGCACCCGGAACAGGGCGCCGACTACACCGGAAAACGTAAGGACGGCACGGAATTTCCCGTCGCAATTGACCTGCGTCGATCGTCCTGGAAGGGGACACCGATTGTAATTGCTTTCATTTCCGACATCACCCAGCGCAAAAAACTGGAAAGCCGCCTCATCGACGTGCAGCGCATCGAGGTCGCCGGCCACCTCGTCGCCAGCATCGTGCACGACTTTAACAACCTGCTGACGATCATCAACGGACACAACCATATCCTGCTCGATCAACTGGCGCCCATCGATCCGCTCAGCGAAAACTCGCGCGAAATCCAGAATGCCGTGCGGCGCTCGTCCGGGCTGGTCAAGGAACTCCTTTCCTTCAGCCGCCGCCAGGTCGCTCCGCCCCACAGGACCACGCCCCTCAACGGAGCCATCTACGACATGGACGGCATGATCCGGCGTCTGCTGCCGCCCAACCTGGAATTGACCTTTCGCCTCTCGCCCCGCACCGGGTTTGTCGCGGCAGAGCGCGGCCGCATCGACCAAGTGCTGGTCAACCTCGTCCTGAATGCCAGGGACGCCCTCCGCGGCCGTGGAGGGCAGATTCACATCTCCACCCGCCGCGCCTGGCTCGAGCCCGAAGAGTCGCATGCCCGCGCGGGCCACTATGCCGTACTTTCCGTCACCGACAACGGCTGCGGCATGGACCAGATCGCGCAGGCCCGCCTGTTCGAACCATTCTTTACGACCAAACAGGGCGGCACCGGACTCGGGCTCGCCACGGTCCAACGCATCGTGCATCAGGCCGCCGGCCTCATTCGTGTGAAAAGCGGTGTAAATCGTGGTACAACATTCACCATCTGCCTTCCGCGAGTGGAAGGTGAGGTGGAACCATTGCCAACAACCGCCGCCACCGCGTCCGCAGGTACAGAGACCATCCTGCTTGTCGAGGATGAGGAGGGGATCCGCCGCCTCATCACCAGCATCCTGCGCAAACGCGGCTACCAGGTGCTGGAGGCCGCCGACGGCAAAGAGGCGGCCAGGATTCTTCAGGGAAATAGTGGAAAAATCGACCTGCTGTTGACGGACATCAACCTGCCCGATTCCGCCGGAGGCGCTGTGGCCGAAACGCTGCTGGCACTCCAGCCCCAGTTAAAGGTTCTCTATATATCCGGCCACTCCGAAGAGCAGGCGCTCAAACGCGGCCTGGTCGCCCCGGGCGCCCGCTTCCTGCCCAAACCCTTCACCGTCGACGAACTCGCCCGGAAAGTCCGCGGAACGCTGGATGGTGCTTAGTTGGCGCTGCTCCGGCTCTTCTCCACCAGCCGCAACACCGATTCATCCGTGTTCAACAACCGCACTTCGTCCAGTCGCACCCAGGACACGTCTCGCGACTCCTCACTCACCACCAGGGGCCGGCGCCGGTCGGCCGTCAACAGGAACCGCACATCGTAATGGATGTGGGCCGGTTCCGCTTTCCGGGCTGGAATCTCATGCGCATCCACATCGAAAATCCCGTCGCCCGCCGGCACGCCCTCCACGCCCGTCTCTTCCAATACTTCACGCATCGCGGAGCCCAGGACATCCGGATTCCCGTCGCAGTGCCCGCCCGGCTGCAGCCACTTATCCAACCTCGCGTGATGCACCAGCAGCGTCTCCGTCCGGTCCTCGCTCAATACCCAGGCGGACGCAGTCACATGGCCCACCAGCAGCGATCGTTCAAAGCAGTCGGCGTGCTCTTCCACAAACGCCAGAATGCGCGCCCGCATCTTCTCTTCGTGGGGATTGAAAGCGCGGTAAGCGCGCAGCTGACTGATTAAGTTATCGCGGGTGCTCATGATCGGCAGAAAGGAGTCCCTCTATTGTTGCAGGAGCCTCGCCGCGTTGGTAGTCTCACAGCAATGCACTCAGGGCAGTTCGATGCGATCGTCATTGGCGGAGGCCACAACGGCCTCACCTGCGCAGCCTATCTCGGCAAGGCCGGCAAGAAAGTCCTCGTGCTCGAGCGCAGGAATCTCGTCGGCGGTTGCGCCGTCACAGAGGAGGTCTGGCCCGGCTATCGCGTCTCCACAGCCTCCTACCTCACCAGCCTGCTGCAGGAGCGCATCATCCGTGAACTCCAACTGGAACGCCACGGCTACCGCGTCGACGCCAAGGACCCCGCCTTCTTCAGCGCCTTCCCCGATGGACGCCATCTCTTCTTCTGGCAGGACGCCCAGAATACCCTCGACGAGATCGCCAAATTCTCACCGCGCGACGCCCGCCGCTTCCCCGCCTACGAAGCCCACATCGAGAAGCTCGCCCAGGTCGCCGAAAGCCTGCTCCTCACCACCCCTCCGCCGTTTCCGCCAAACGGCCTCGGCGCAATGGTGGAGTGGCTCCGTGTGGCCGGACGGATCCGCGGCCTGAATACCGCGGAAATCACCGGCCTCGTCAAGATCTTTTCGATGAGCGCCAGCGACTTCCTCGACGAGTGGTTCGAATCCCCGGAAGTGAAAGTCACCCTGGCTACAGACGGTGTCATCGGCGCCAACGGCGGTCCCCGCTCGCCCGGCACAGCGTATATCCTGCTGCACCACTGCATGGGCGGCGTGGCCGGCCATCGCGGCCTGTGGGGCTTCGTGCGCGGCGGCATGGGGGCGGTCTCTGAAGCCCTCGCCACTTCGGCTAAGGAGCGCGGCGCAACGATCCTGACTGACGCACCGGTGGCGCAGATTATTGTCCGGCACGGAAAGGCGCGGGGCGTCGTGCTCCAAAGTGGTGACGAGTACCACGCGCCCGTGGTTGCATCCAACCTCGATCCCAAGCGAACCTTTCTCGAAATCCTCGATCCCAGCCTCCTGCCGCCCGACTTCACGAACTCCATCCGCCAGTTCCGCTGCGAAGGAACCTCTCTTAAGATCAATTTCGCCCTCCGAGGCCTGCCCGAGTTCACCTGTTTGCCCGGAGCCCCGCTCCCCCTGCACCGCGCCACCATGCACATCTGCCCCTCCATCGATTACGTGGAGCGAGCCTGGGATGACGCCAAATACGGCCGCCCCTCCCAGCGGCCCCTCATCGAACTCACCATCCCGACGATGTACGACCCGTCGCTCGCCCCCGCCGGCCATCACGTCATGGGTGCGTTTCTCCAATATGCACCCTACACCCTGAAGCCGCCCACGGGCCCCGGCGCCGGCTTCGATGACGGCCGCGGCTCCACCTCCTGGGATGAGCTCCGCGAACCCTACGGCAGCCACGTCCTCGACCTCATCGCCGAGTACTGCCCCAACATCCGCGACATCGTCGTCGACATGCAGGTTCTCACTCCGCTTGATCTCGAACGCCGCTTCGGCCTCACAGGCGGTAATATCTTTCATGGTGAGATGAGCTTCGAACAGATGTTCGTGATGCGTCCCGTGGCGGGGTGGGCCCGTTACCGGACGCCGGTCCCCGGGCTCTATCTGTGCGGCTCCGGCGCCCATCCCGGCGGCGGAGTCATGGGCGCGCCCGGCTATAACTGCGCTCGCGAGGTATTGAAGCAGGCATGAGAATTCGTTGGGTAGCATTGCCGGCGGCTGCTGTGGTCCTGGCGGCCGGCACCTGGTACCTGATGGGACCCGGCAGGCAGCTTGAGCCGCGCGAGACCGGAGCCCCGGGCCGCACCATCATTCTCCACGACGGACGCCGCATCGGAGTCGTCGAGCGCGGCGATCCCGGCGGACGCCCCGTCTTCTATTTCCACGGCTTCCTCGGCTCGCGCCTGGAAATGATCGCGAACGAACAGGTCCTGCGCCGCTTCGGCATCCGCTGGATTGGGATCGATCGCCCCGGTGTCGGCCTCTCACCTGTCGACGATGTAGGCAGCTACGCCGATTGGGCTGTCGACGCCGATGAACTCGCCGAACAACTCGGCGCCCAGAAATTCAGCGTCCTCGGCTGGTCCGCCGGCGCGCCCCTGGCCTTGGCCGTCGCCGCCCGCCTACCCGACCGCGTCGACCGCGTCGCCATCGCCGCGCCCATCACCGTCATGGACGTCGAGGAGCTCCGCCTGGCCGCTCCCCGCGCCTGGATGTTCCAGGTCCGCCTCGCCGGCTGGATGCCCGGCCTCATGGGCCGCCGCCTCCAGCAATTGGATAAACGCCGCCAGCACGACCCGCGCGGCTTCGAATTGGAACGCGCCCGCGTCGAAGTGCCCGCCGACGCCAACGTGCTCAGCCGCGACGAGATGGTGCAAATGATGATACCCGATCGCGCCGAGGCCTTCCGCCAGGGCACCTTCGGCCTCGTTCACGATCTATTGCTGATGAGCCGCGACTGGGGCTTTGAATACGAGTCCATCCGCGTCCCCGTCCGCATCTGGCACGGCGACCAGGACCGAATCGCCTCCATCAAAAATGCGGAGTACCTCGCCGAGGTGATTCCCGGCGCCGAGTTCATCCCGGTGAAAGACTCCGGCCACTACGTCGCGCTCACCCAGGCCGAAGCCATTATCAGGTGGTTGGCCCGCCGTTAGCCTTACTGCGCGATCGCCGGCGCCACCACCACCAGCCATAGCCCGCTGCCGCCGCCCCCAGCACCAGCCCCGCTGCCAGTCCGAACCGGTGCGCCGCTTCCAGGATCGTGCCCCAACGCTCGCCCAGCAGGTAGCCCAGCGTCAGGAACGTGCTCGCCCATAGCACGGCTCCGCCATAGGCGAACGCCGCGAATATCGGCCATTCCAGCTTCGAAGCCCCCGCCACATACGCCGTCAGGTGCCGCACGCCTGCGATGAAGTAGCCGAAGGTCAGCGCCAACCCACCCGTACGGTGGTAGAAGTCGTGGACCTTGTCGATCTCCTTCTGCGAGATCCTGACATAACGCCCATACTTGTGCAGCAGCGGATAGCCCGTCGTCCGGCCTAGCACATAGCTGATCGTGATCCCGGATATACTGCCCGCCAGTGCCGCCAGGCCAGTCGGCAGCGCCTTCAACTCGCCCTTGAAAATCAGGTAGCCCGCGAACGTCAGCAGGGTCTCATCGGGTATCGGCAGCCCCACGATGCCCAGGGCCAGCAGCGCAGCGATGCCGAAGTAGCCGTATTGCGTGATCCAGTGCTGAATGATCTCCATGCAGCCGCCAGCTACTCGGTCCGGTTGAGCACGAAATCCGCTTCAAACATCTGGTACGCCGTGCGCTTCATGCCACAGCGGACATACGTGCCTTGCGCGCGCTCGTTGTCCTGCTCGACATACAGCCGCAGCCCGCACACCCCCGCGTCGCCCCGCGCCAGTTGCTCCACGTGCGCGTACAACGCCTTGAAGACGCCCCGCCCACGGAATTCCGGCTCCACCCACACGCTCTGGATCCACCAGAACATGCCGTTGCGCCAGTCAGACCATTCATACGTGATCATCATCTGGCCCACTCGCCGGCCTTTCACTTCCGCCACGTAATAGACGCCTCGTGAAGTATCTTCGAACAGCGCATGCACGCCATCCCGCAGCCGGTCGAGATCCAGCGACAGATGCTCAGTCTCCAGCGCCATCGACGCGTTGCCGCGCACCAGGAATTCTGCGTCGGCCGGTTCGGCCAACCGGATTGTGATCGGATCCATGATTGAGTCGGAGGCTTGCCCTAAGCCACTCGCCGCAGCTTCGTGACCCGGCCCACCTCAACCCATTCGACCACAAAAATGTTCCCGTCTTTGTCGAAGCACGCCGAATGCGGGCAGATGAACTTGCCCGGGATAAACTTATCGCGCGGCTCCTTGCGCAGCTTGCCCCAGGTGTTCGTATCGTCCTCACCCAGCTGCGCCACCGCTTTGTAGTTCATGTCCATCAGCGTGACGCGCGCCTCCAGGTCGGGCACCAGCAGCAGGCCCTTGCGCTGGTCGAAGTGGCACGGCAGCTTCACGTCGCCCTCGCCGCCGAAACCCAGGTGCTTGCCGTCCAGCGAGAAATACTGCAGCCGCCGGTTGCTGCGATCGGCCACCAGGATCCGCGGCTCCTTCGCGTGACTGTCAAATGCGATCCCGTGCGGGCAATCCAGTTGCCCCGCCGCCTTGCCTTTGCCGCCAAACGAGAACTTCCATTCGCCCTTCGGACTGTACACGTTGATATAGCTTGAGCCGTACCCGTCACCCACGTACACGTCCCCATTCGGAGCCACCGTCAGGTTCGTCGGGCTGAACTTCTGCTTCTTCCCATCCGCGCCCGGCTTGTAGCCCGGAGCCTCCGACGGATAGCCCGTCTCCCACACCTTTTCGCCCTTCAGCGTGTACTTGCCCACCAGCGCCCGCTTGGTGTCGCACAGGTACAGGAACTCGTCCCGGCCCTCCTTGCGCAACGTCAACCCGTGGGCGCCGCCCTTGAACTCCTTGCCCCAGCTGCGGACAAACTTGCCCTTCTTGTCGAAAACCACCATCGTGTCTTCCGACTCAGAGGTGGCATGCACCGTGTGGTGGACATAGACATGGCCCTGCGAATCCACGCCCACGCCGTGCGTGTTTCCGTACTTGATCGTACGCGGCAACTCGCCCCAGTCGTGGATCACCTCGAACATGTACGCGCCCTGGCCCGTCGTGGGTAGCTTCAGGCCAGACTTGTCGCCGGCCAGCACAGCGGGCGCCGCCGACAGGGTGGAAACGAAAACACGGCGGGTGATTGGATTGGACATCCGGAAAGCTCCTCTTCGTTTGAATACTTTACCAGACTGGCAAGGAGAGCAAAACGGCCCAGGGTCCGGAAGCTGGTTCCGGGCCCTGGGCCGTGGGGAGGAGAGAAAGAGAAGCGGTCTACTTCGAGCCGCTGAATGAACCCTTGGTGCCGTTCGGAGTCTGGAACGTGCCCTTCACGGATGTGCCTTCAATCTTGCCGGTCACCGAGAACGACCCTTCGCCCGTCGGGATCTTGAAGGAGAAGGTCGGGCCATCCACCGTGCCGTCGGAAATCGGTGCTTCGTCGCCGCTCTCCATGATGATCTGGCCGGTCAGCTTCGTCCCGTCCTGCTTCAGGTCGAGCGTGCTCTTCATTTCACGGCCTTCACTATCCTTGGACACAACCTTCCATTTACCCGTGGCATCGGTCGCCGCCGTCGGGGTGGCCGCCGGCGCGGAGGCGCCGTCCCGATTCCCCGTCACCGGGCCCGTGCTGCCGTCCGGCAACACCAGATTGCCCTTCATCGCATCGCCGTCCTGCTTCAACTTGAATGCGATCTGGCCAAAATCCATCGTGATCTTGAACGCCACGTCTTCCGCCGTAACGGCCAAGTCCTGCAAAGGCAGCGAGCCCTGCTCCGAGACCAGCGTCCCGTCAAACTTGCCGCTGGCTTCCTTGAGAACCAAATCGAACTTGTGGGTATTGCCGTCCGGAGCTTGAGCGGACATCTTCCAGGTGCCGGTTACGCCGGCCGCGAAAGCATTCAGACTCAGCACGAACAGTGAGGTCAGGGTAAAAATCGTCTTCTGCATCGGGTGTGCCACCTTGCGAGAGCTTTGTACAGCAACATCATACGACAGACTCAGGGCGCCCGCTGTCAACAAATGGGCCCGGGTGGACACACTCCGGGCCCGTCATCAAATCGCCATCTATCGGTAATCGGAACCGGATTCGGCGTCAGGACTGGCGCCGGCCAGAAAGGTGGGCGGCCATTTACTTCTTCGGCAGGATGACCGTATCGATCACGTGAATCACGCCATTGTCACAGGCAATATCGGTCTTTACAACGGTTGCCTGATTCACCATCACCTTGGAGCCGGAAACCATAATCTTCACAGCTTCGCCCTCCACCGTCTTCGCGCTCTTCAGTTTCACCACGTCCGCCGCCATCACTTTGCCCGCGACGACATGGTAAGTCAGGATCTTCTTCAGCTTCTCGGGATCCTTCAACAACCCTTCCACCGTGCCCGCCGGAAGCTTCGCAAATGCTTCATCCGTCGGGGCAAACACCGTGAATGGTCCCGGGCTCTTCAACGTCTCCACCAGCCCGGCCGCTTTCACCGCCGCCACCAGCGTCTTGAAGCTGCCCGCGCTCACCGCGGTGTCAACAATATCAGCCGCCTGTGCAGCGACGGCCGAAACAGCCAGCAGGGAAAATAGACACACAAATCGCTTCATGCCAAGTCCTCTTTTCGAGATCGGATTCGAATGGGAGAACTCGCGCAGCCATACCGGGCAGCCGTGCAATTTGCACTTTAGAAAGCGGAGGAATTACCCGCAACGCTGCACGTCAGCCGCCAAGTTCTCCTGGACGAAAGATATTCCGTCCACGTAAGAGAAGATGAATGGCGATTCTTGACTGAGTTAGTTTTTTTGACGGGCGGCCGGCGGCACCATGTCGGGTGTCACTGACATCATCGACGCAATCGCGGCGCCACCATCGACAATTTCCGTCGTCTCTTCAAAGCTGTCCCCGCCGTCGCCCTGCAGCACCAGCTTCGCCAGCACCGTTTCGCCGCCCTGATGGCGCTTATAGCGGAACTCGCCGGAGACCATCTCCTTGCGGGAGAGCGGAATCACGACCACTTTGGAGTTCTGGTGCAGCTCAAGTGATGCCTTCCTGGCATACCGCACCGCCGCCGACGTCCCATTCCAGGTGATGGTGAATTCGCCGTCGCGATGCGCCGCATGCAGCGACAGCATCTCCATCGGAGGATCCGGAGGCAGATTGGCCACCTTCACCGCCGGCGTCCGCGGGCGGACCAGCAATACAAACCCCGTGATGCCCAATCCCAGCAGTACGGCGGAAACAGCCAGTAACCCCCAGATAACCCGGAAGTCCGGCTCCCGCTTTCCTGCCTCGCGTTCGACCTCTGGTTCGACTTCGAGTTCGGGTTCAGGCTCAGGTTCGACTGTCAGTTCCTGCTGCGCATGCTGCTGCCCGCTCAGCGCTGCCAGGACGGACGGCGCCTCAATTGACTTCTTCTGCCGCCGCTGGCCCGGTTCGCGCTTGGCAATCGGCAGCGGTTCGATGATCAGCAGGGGCTCCACCGCGTCCACCACGCCGGGCGCATCCTGCGACGCGACGTGAATCTGCACTTCGGCGTCACCCAAACGGTCGGGCCGCACAATCATCAACAGGCTGCCCACCGGCAGATGGCGGCGATGCAACTCCAATTCGGCTTCGGTTGCTTCCAACTCGCCCTTGGGATGCGAAATGAACCACCCCAGCACTTCCGGTTGGGCAACGTCGCTGCCGGCGGCCGGTGCAACCGAAATCCCTTCCAGGAAGGCACTTAGCGCCGCTTCGTCACGCGCCGACAACAGAAAGCCCGGCCCCCGCGAATGGTCGCAGTGGATCGGTTTCCAGGCCTCCACCACATCCCCATCCGCGCTCCGGCGGCCCAACAGGACTCCACCAATGCCCAGACACGCATAGCCATTCATGGCCCGCGATGCTTCAAACCGAAGCTCTTCTAGGATGTTTCCGGTGAATTCAATGCGATAGCGGCCGGCATCAGCTTGCCAGCTTTGGTCTGCCGAACCTCCCGTAACAATGCGGGGCGGCAGACTTTGAAGTGAAAGTCCCACGGCCAGCCTCCTCCAAACATGCGATCCAAGCCCGACTTCTACGAGTCACGTGCTGCTTGGCTTCGCTGCAACCAACGGCCAGTTAGGGTGAACCCCTCCACTCCAGGCTGCCGTTGCTCGAACGCTAAGTGGCTGTTGGAAAATTCCACAGCCTTCTACTTTTATTCACTAATGGTCGGTCAGAACCGCCACCAGATCTTTTTCATTGTACTCTGTTATGCAACCCCCGTTCTGCCGATGAATCATATCCCATGAAACATTCGCACCCATGAGATTCACCTACACCGTCACCACGGCGGCATCCCTGGCCGTGGCCTCGCTTCGAGCCCACAAGCTGCGCAGCTTCCTCACCCTCCTCGGGGTCATCATCGGAGTCAGCAGCGTCGTCATCGTCGGCGCCGCCATCGAAGGGCTGGGCAACTACGCCGAAGAGACCACATCCAAGGTCTTCGGCAGCGACGGTTACCAGATCGGTCAACTGCTGCAGGTCGGGCGCCTGTCCCGCCGCGAACGCATCGAAAAGCTCAAGTACAACCACCAGATCCGCCCCGACGACTACGCCTACCTCCGCCAGACCACGGGCGACCAAGTCCTCTACAGCCCCTACCGCCTGCGCGCCGAGGATATCCACGTCGAAGGCCGGCTCTTCGAGAGCACCTCCATCATCGGCGTCTCCGCCAACCTGGCCGAGATCCGCGAGGTGAACCTCACCGACGGCCGCTTCTTCACTGAGCAGGAGGAGCACAACAAAGTACCCGTCGCCATCATCGGCGAGGACATCCGTACAGAATTCTTCACCGGCCGGTCGCCTATCGGTAAACTCATTAAAATCAGCGGCTTCGAGTTCACCATCATCGGTGTCCAGGAGAAAATCGGCAGCGCCGGAGGCCAGTCCCAGGACAACGTCGCCTTCATCCCGGCCACCGTCTTCAATCGCCTCTACGGACCCGAGAAGACCATGCTGCTCTTCGCCCGCGCCCGCCCTGAAACCGGACTCACCCTGGAACAGGCCCTCGACCTCTCCCGCGTCGCCCTCCGCACCCGCTTCAAAGCCCGCCCCGGCCGCCCCGATAACTTCGACACCCTCACTCCCGACTCCATCCGCGAGTTCATCGGCCGCATCATGGCCTTGATCGGAGCCGTGGTCGTCCCCATTACGTGCATTTCCCTGGTCGTCGGCGGCATCGTGATCATGAACATCATGCTCGTCTCCGTTACCGAACGAACCCGCGAGATCGGCGTCCGCAAATCCCTGGGCGCCCGCCGCACCGACCTCATGCTCCAGTTCCTGCTGGAAGCCGTCTTCCTCTCCGCCATCGGCGGCCTCATCGGGCTCGGCATCGGCGCCGGAGTCGCCCGCATCGCCTCTATCATCGCCGGCGTCCATCTGGCCGTGACTCTGCCCTACGTCTTCCTATCCCTCTTCGTCTCCAGCGCCGTGGGGATTCTCTCCGGCTGGTACCCTGCCTCCCGAGCGGCCCGTCTTGATCCTGTCGAAGCGCTGAGGGCCGACTAACCATGGTCCGCATGCACTTTGGCGAAAACGTCAACATGGCCCTCGACGCCGTATGGACCCACCGCTTTCGCAGCGGCCTCACCATCCTCGGCATCGTCATCGGCATCACCACCGTCGTCACCGTCGGCAGCCTCACCAGCGGCCTCCGCGCCGGCATCGTCACCTTCTTTGCCGAATTCGGCCCCGACAACATCTTTCTCAATCGCTTCAATCGCGACCCCAGCGCCCCCGGCTCCCTCAAGGAAATGAAGCGCCGCCCCATCCGGCCCGAATACGCCGAGTACATCCGCCAAAGCGTCCGCGCGGTCGAAGATGTCAGCCTGCAGCTCTACATCACCTCGGAAACCAGCGGCCTGATCACGGCCCGCGTCCCCGGCTTTGAAACGGAAAACGTAGCCCTCGTCGGCTACAGCGGCAATGCCTTCAATCTCCAGCCTCGCGAAGTGAAGGAAGGCCGCGTATTTACACCGGAAGAGGCGGAACGCGCCATGCGCGTCTGCGTCATCGGTCCGCTGGTCGCCGAAGCCCTCTTCCCCGATGGCCGCGCAGCCGGCCGCACCATCGGCGTCGCCGGCACCGAATACACCGTCATCGGAGTCTTCACCGAAGCCAAAGGCGGCTTCTTCGGCCAGAACGGCCAGGATACGCAAATCGTCATCCCCTACCAGACCGCCCGCCAGCGCTTCCCCACCGAGGACCGCCTGATCCTCGTCGCCCACGCGCGCCCGGGCATGCGGGACGAGGCCTTCGAGGAGATCCGACAACTCCTGCGCCGCCTCCGCCATACCCCTCCGGGGGCTGACGACGACTTCGGCCTCACCACCGCCGATCAGATCATCAACCGTCTGGACGGCATCCTCAGCGTGATCGTGGTGGTTTCCGTAGCCCTCTCCAGCCTCGGCCTGCTGGTCGGCGGCATCGGAGTCATGAACATCATGCTGGTCTCGGTGACGGAACGAACCAAGGAGATCGGCATCCGCAAGGCAATCGGAGCCCGCAAAGGCGACATCATCGCGCAATTCCTGATGGAAGCGGTGACCTTAACCGGCTTGGGCGGAGCCTTGGGCGTCTTTGTCTCGGTCCTGCTGACGCTGATCATCGGGAAGCTCGTACCTTCCCTGCCCTCAATCGTGCCCGGCTGGGCCATCACCCTCGGCTTCGGAGTCTCCGTCTCAATCGGCCTCTTCTTCGGAACCTGGCCCGCCCTGAAGGCAGCCAACCTCGACCCCGTAGACGCCCTCCGCTACGAGTGAGGGAGCTTGTTGCGGCGATTCACGATGTAGCGGCGATCTAGCTTTCAGCTGTCAGCAATCAGCTGACAGCTCAACAAAGACAACAGCGCCGGACCGCGGGCACGCCCAAGCTGACACCTGATGGCTGACAGCTGATAGCTTCTTCCTCGCTCAGTACCCCTGCTCCAGCAACCCCTCGAGAGTAATCGACGAGCCCTTCACATCCAGCCCCCCCAGCATCTTCTCCACATACTTCGCCAGCACATCCGTCTCCAGATTCACCGGATCCCCCGGCTTCCTCTGCTTCAGCGTCGTATGCGAATACGTGTGCGGAATCACCGCCACGGATACTTCACAGTTCTCAATCGCCGCAATCGTCAGGCTGATCCCGTCAATCGCCACGGACCCCTTGAACGCCAGATAGCGGTCCAGCTCCCGAGGCGCCCGCACCCGCAGCAGCCAGTTGTCATCGCCCAGCAACTCGATGGAGACAATCTCGCCGACTCCGTCCACATGGCCCTGCACGATGTGACCGCCCAACCGCGTCGTCGGCAGCAGCGCCCGCTCCAGATTCACGGCCGCGCCCACTTTCGCCAGCTTCAAACTCGTCCGGGTCAGCGTCTCCGGAGAAACATCCGCGCCAAAACTCCCCGGCTTCAAATCGACAGCCGTGAGACACACGCCGCTCACACAAATGCTGTCGCCCTCTTTTGCATCCGAGCACACCAGCGGCGCCCGCACCCGCAGCCGGCTGCCCGTCGACCGCGGCTCGATCGCCTCGACAATCCCCAATTCTTCGATGATCCCCGTAAACATGCGTCAGCTCTTCTGCAGCCAGGCTTCCACCACAAACTCGTCGGGAGGAATCACATGCAGCTTCGTGCCCGTGAATTTGATCGCATCGGCCCGCCGCCGCTTGCCAATTCCGCCCGCCACCGGCAGCGACTGCAAGCCACCCAGAATCTTCGGAGCGTAGTAGAAGAAGATCCGGTCCGCCACACCGTACTCCAGTGCCGACCAGTTCACCTTGCTACCCGCCTCAATCATCAGCGACAGATACTTGCGCGTCCCCAGCACCTGTACGATCTTCTTCAGATCAGTACGCCCGCCGGGCCCGTCCGCCGCCAGCACTTCAATCCCCAGCTTCTCCAACTCATGCCGCCGCGCCGGAGACGCCACCGAACTGCACACCACCAGCAAATCGTGCTGGAAACTCTTCACCATCTTCGACGTGAGCGGAATTCGCAGTTGCGAATCCACCACGATGCGCAGCAAAGGCCGCGACCGCTCCAGCCCGCTGCGGTCCGTCAACAGGCAATCATCCGAGAGAACTGTGTCGATGCCCGTCAGGATCGCGTCGTGCAAATGCCGGATCTGCTGCACATGCGCCCGTGCCCGCTCCGATGTGATCCAGCCGGAGTTGTCCTCCGGAGCCGCGATCTTCCCGTCCAGCGTCAACGCCGACTTCAATGTCACCAGCGGCCGGCCCGTCTTCATGTAATGAAAAAAGGCGAGGTTGAGATCCGTGGCCTCATCAGCCAGCGAGGATTCAATCTCCACCTCGACACCCGCCGCCCGCAGCCGCGCAAAACCCTGCCCCGCCACCTGCGGATTCGGGTCTTCCTGAATCGCCACGACTTTCTTCACACCGGCCGAGATCAGCGCTTCCACACACGGGCCCGTCCGGCCCATGTGACAGCACGGCTCCAGGTTAAGGTAGAGCGTAGCCCCGCGAGCCTGGTCGCCCGCCGCCTCCAGCGCCAACACTTCTGCGTGCTTCACGCCCGCCCACGTATGAAAGCCCTGTCCCACGACAGCGCCGTCCCGCACCAGTACAGCCCCCACCGAAGGATTCGGGGCTACCCGGCCTTGGCCCTGTTTGGCCAAATCAAGTGCAATTCGTAAGTAGTCCATGCTTAGGCCTCAAACAACGAGGAGATGAACTTTTCCGGCTCGAACGGCAGCAGATCCTCAGCCTGCTCGCCTACGCCGATGAAGCGGATGGGCAGATTCAGCTCACGCGTAATCGCCACCACGATGCCGCCCTTGGCGGTACCGTCCAGCTTCGTCAGGATGAGCCCGGTCACACCAGCCGACTCAGTGAACTTCCGCGCCTGCTCCAGGCCGTTCTGGCCCGTCGTCGCGTCCAACACCAGCCAAACCTCGTGCGGAGCACCCGGAATCACCCGCCCCGACGTACGCCGCATCTTTTCCAACTCGGTCATGAGGTTCGCCTTCGTGTGCAGCCGCCCCGCCGTGTCCACCAGCAGGATGTCACTCTTGCGCGCCTTCGCCGCCTGCAGCGCGTCAAACACCACCGCACTCGGATCGGCCCCCTGCGACTGCCGGATGATCTCGCTCTTCGTCCGCTGGCCCCAGACTTCCAACTGCTCAATCGCCGCCGCCCGGAATGTATCGGCCGCACACATCAGTACGGTTTTGCCTTCGCCCGAAAACCGCGCCGCCAGCTTGCCCGTCGTCGTCGTCTTGCCAGACCCGTTCACCCCCACCATCAGCACCACCGTTGGAGCCTCAGCCGCGAAATTCAACGGCCGGTCACTCGCCTCCAGCACGCCCAGCAGGTGTTCACTGATCAACTGCCGCAGTTCTGAAGGATCGTTCACCAGGTGGCGGTCCACCCGCTGCCGGATCCCTTCCAGAATTTCGTTCGCGGTCCGCACCCCGATATCCGCCGAAATCAGTGTGTATTCGAGCTCTTCCAGCAGATCGGCATCGATCTCTTTCTTGCCGAGAAGAACGTCTTCCACCTTGCTGACCAGGCCGGTGCGGGTCTTCTGTATACCTTGTTTCAAACGGTCGAGGAGACTAAGCATGTGAATTTACTTGGGGCTCTATTGATTGTAGCGACAATGGGACAAGCTATCCCTATGTGGTACCGTCGATCCTTCCTTCTACTAGCCTCCGCCGCACTCGCCGCGGCCCAGACCACCGCCCCAGCCTCCGCCCCCGCCACACCCCAGCGCCTCGAAGAACAGGTCCGCGGCTACACCAGCCAGGACCGCTTTAACGGCGCGGTTCTCGTCGCCAAGGACGGCAAAATCGTCCTCAGCAAAGGCTACGGCCTGGCCAATTTCGAATGGAACGTGCCAGTCACCCCCGACACGAAGTTCCGCCTCGGCTCCATCACCAAACAGTTCACCGCGATGGCGGTCCTGCTGCTCAGCGACCAGGGCCAATTGAAGGTCGACGACCCCGTCTGCAACTACGTGGCCCCCTGCCCCGAAGCCTGGAAACCCATCACGCTCCACCACTTGCTGACGCACACCTCGGGCATCCCCAACTTCACAGCCTTCGCCAGCTACGCCAAAACCATGAGCGTCGCCTCGCCGCCCGCTGAATCGCTGAAGCGCTTCCTGAACGAGCCGCTCGACTTCCCGCCCGGTTCCAAATTCTCTTACTCCAACTCCGGCTACGTCCTGCTCGGCTACATCATCGAAAAGGTCTCAGGCGGCACCTATGAGGACTACCTCCGCAAGAACATCCTCACCCCCCTCGGCATGGGCGACACCGGCTACGACGACACGCTGACCGTCCTCCCGAGGCGTGCTTCCGGTTATGAGCGGGCGGGCTCCAAACTGCAAAACGCCAAGTTCCTCGACATGTCCATCCCGCACGCCGCCGGCTCGCTCTACTCCACGACACTCGACCTCATGAAATGGGACGAAGCCCTGAATGCTCACAAGATCCTCTCAGCCGAAGCCTATAAGCGCTACTTCACCCCGGTCCTGAACAACTACGCCTATGGCTGGACCGTGAAAACGGAGGACGGAGTCGAGCAGATCAACCACGGCGGCGGTATCAACGGCTTCTCCACCCGCATCGTCCGTGTCCCCAGCCAGCACCTGGTCGTCGTAGCGCTCAGCAACGTGGTGCCCGGCCAACCCGACAAACTCGCCCAGGAACTGGTGAAACTCATGCTGGGCCAGAACCTGCCGGTGCCGGAAAAACCGGCCGAGATCAAACTCTCGAAAGAAGCGCTGGAAAAGTTCGTGGGCAACTACGCGATTGCGCCCACCTTCATCCTGGCCGTCACCGTGGAAGGCGACCAGTTGATCACCCAGGCCACCGGCCAGGGCAAGATCCCGATCTTCGCCAAGTCCGCCAACACGTTTTACCCGAAGGTGATCGACGCGGAAATCGTCTTCGACGTCGACGCGGATGGCAAAGCCACCGGCCTCACCCTCGTCCAGAACGGCCGCCGCATGCCGGCCAAGCGGCAGTAGACCGCCCGGCCCGCGGCCAAAAACCTGGGCGAGCGCAGTACGCGGAGCGGCCCAACTGCTCCGCGTGCTCCCACCCCTAACTCAGCACCACCCGAGCCCCCAACTCCTCCACCCACAGGCGCCGCTTCTCTTTCAGGACATCCGCCACCGCCATCGGCAGCAGCTCCTCATCCAGCTTCTCCAGCACTTCGTAGGTGAACGCCTCACCCCCGCGCGCATTCCACTCCGCCTGCAGCCCCTTGTCCCGATGCGACCCGTGATTCAGCGCAAACCAGTTCTGATTGCGCGTCGCATCCAGATTCCGCGTCGCACCCACCCACACAAGGCCGCTCGCCGCACACCGCACGGCGAAGATGCCCATATTCGGCTTCAGCTCTTTGTACTTCCGGTTGATCTCTTTGCGTTCCGCACTCGATAGCATGGCCTGCTCCTTGGAAGGAAGGTTCGAACAGAGGGGGCTACTCGCCGCAAGCCCCGTCGCCGGCTCGTTCAAACGCACCGGAAAGCAATTTCATCGCATGCGCCCGGATATCCCCAGGCCACAATTCCATCTGGTTTGACAACTGCTCCGGCTGGTCCGCGAACAACGCCCGCGCTGCCTCTTCAAAGCCAGGCAGATTTCCGGCAATCGCCGACAGGAACCGGTATGCCGAATCCTTGGCCTGTCGCCGCTGATCCCGTCCCGCATTGGCGCGGCTGGCTTGCTCCACCAGCTTCCGCAACGCAACCGAGGCCCCACCCGGCTGACCCGCCAGCCACGACCAGTGCCGCGGCAGCAACGTCACCTCCCGCGCCACCACGCCCAATTTAGGGCGGCCCGGCTTCCTAGCCGCGTCTTCCGGAACCGTCTCCGTGGAACCTGAGGTCTTCTCCGCCAGCCGAGCCAGCACATCCGAAGCAGTCCCACGAAAATCCAGATCCACTACTTCGCTGGTGACGTCATCAAAAATCAGGACTTGTGCCCACTCGTCCGCGTCCAGCACCGCCTTCGCCTGCACGGCTGCCTCAGCCAGCACCCCACTCGCAATCCGCCGCGAACCAGCAAATGCGGTATATGTCTTTGAGCCAGCAACGGTCATGCACACGCCTCTTCATTCACAATTTCACCCGGATAAAACAATACTACCCAGGGAAAATAGAAGAGTCAAGTGTGATCCGGCTGGCCGCCGGAGTAGCTTCAAACTGAATCGGGCCGCGCGCCGCGTCCCTGCATGATGTTGTGGAACCGTGTACAGCTAATCTGGTGGTCCGCCAGGATCACGCCATCGCGGATCACCGCAAACACCGCGTAGGGCGTCGGAGCATTCTGCGCTTCCTTGTGCGTCTTGATCTGGACAATCGTCGGCTTCAGCCCGTAGTCCTGCTCCGCACTCTGCGCAATCTCATCCGCGAACTTCGCAATGTGCGAACACTGGTTCGACCGGATAATTGTCAGCCCCGTACTGTATTTCTTCAGCCTGTCGGCCCAACCCGTCTTGAAACGCGGATTCGCCGCCTCCGGGTTCAGCTTCTTCACCAACAACTCATAGTCTGGTGGAGCCGAATCCACAACCGCAAACCCATGCTTGAGATAGATGGCCGACGACGCCAGCCACGGCTTCTCCCGAGCCACCACCGCCACCCCATCCATGCCCGCCGCCGCGGCATCTTCCACACACGCCCGGATCATCTGGCCGCCGTAGCCCTTGTTCTGGTTCCGCTTGTAATGCGTCCAGAGGCAGTGGATGAACAGGTACCCCCGAGCCTCCACGCCGCGCCACGCATACTCGCCCGGCAGGTATTCGATGTAGCCGCACTGCCGCCCATCCGAACCTAAAAGGACTTTGGCCCGCAGCCCCTTTTTGAGATAAGTCTTCAACCACTTGTTCTTATCGCAGCGCCCGCTGTGAGCCTCATTCACAACACCGCAACACGGCAGCTCCTCGAAGTTGGCCGCATCCAAGTCGACAAGAACAGGGGATTGTGCCATGGAAATGCCCTCGTGGCGGCTCCAGTGTAACACCGCACACCGCGGACTGCTCATACTTTCATGCACAGTTTATTCGCGGAAATCACCCACGCCCGCCAGCCGTCATTCCCCAATAATCTTCACCAGGACCCGCTTCCGCCGCCGCCCATCAAACTCGCCATAGAAGATCTGTTCCCACGGCCCGAAATCGAGCCGGCCCTCGGTGATCGCCACCACCACCTCACGCCCCATCACCTGACGCTTCATGTGCGCGTCCGCATTGTCTTCGCCGGTCCGGTTGTGGTGATACCCGCGCACAGGCTCATGCGGAGCCAGCTTCTCCAGCCACACCTCATAGTCGTGATGCAGGCCGCTCTCGTCGTCGTTAATGAACACGCTGGCCGTAATGTGCATCGCATTCACCAGGCACAAGCCTTCACGAATCCCGCTCTCGCCCAGGCACAGCTCAATCTCCGGCGTGATATTCAGAAACCCGCGGCGCGCGGGCACTTCGAACCAAAGTTCCTTGCGGTAGCTTTTCATCCTGCCGCTATTCTAATCGGCCCACCGGCTCGACCACGACCCTCTTCCGCCGCTGACCCCGCCAGAGCCACGGCGGCTCAGGCTCTTCATCAGCCCACAGCCCCAGCCGCAACTCACGCGCCCGCTCTTCCAATCCCGCCAGCACGGCATCGCGCGGCGCATAGTGCCGGTACCACCACGCCCAGCCTTCCGCCACCAGCAACCGGTTCAAATTCCGGCCATCCGCCAGAATGACTTGTGCCAGCACTCGCCCATACCGGTCCCGGCCAGCCGCACCCACACCTTCGCGCACCACCACCATCCGCCCAAACGTGAGCGCAGACACCCGCTCCCGTGCCCTGCCACCGAACGGCTGCCCCAATTCCGGGCAATCCACACCATCCAGCCGCACGCGCACCGGCTTGCCTACTCGTAAGATCGTGATCGTGTCGCCGTCCTGGATCCCGACTACTTTCCCGGTCCAGGTCTCTCCGTTCGCCAAGGCAATGACAGCCAGCAGAACAGGGGCGAGCCTGCATAGCACGCCCCCATTCTATCTCCCTTGCCCACTGCGCCCGCCGCTGCTGCTACTTCGTATAGCTGAAGATCAGGACGGTCGTGAACCCCATCGGCTGGCCGTCTTTCGTCAAGGGCGAAAACTTCCACTGTTTCGCCGCCGCCACACTCGCCGACGTGAACATCGCATTGCCCTTCATCACCTTCGCCTCGCTCACGTCGCCCTGCGCATTCACGACAATCGCTACTTCCTGCTGACCTTGAATATTCAATTGCCGCGCCGCAATAGGGTACTCCGGCGACACCCGCTTGGCTGCTCGCGCCAGCGCATTCGCCGTTGTCATACTGTTCTCTTCCTGCGCCTGGCAAACAGCTCCCAGCGCAATCAAAAACGCAATGGCCAGTATCATTACGCGCATGTCTTCTCATCTCCTGTTCGAAGCCGGTCTCTAGCCCGCACGAATTGCTCGCGCAAGCTGACCATGCCGCACTCATCGGATCGAGCCCAGCTACCTTGAAAGGAAATGTTCGGAAATTCAGCGAGCCGGAAAGGTCCGCCGCCAGTCTTCGTACAGCCGCGCCGCCGCCGCGCCCCCCAGCGGCGTCGCATACTCCGGCAGGCTGAACACCACCGGAGCATGCTTCGTATACCGCCCCGCCAGCTCCACCTGCCGCTCTATCCGCTCCACGCCCGCTGGCTTCGCCGCAAATCCCGCCCCGCCCGCCGACGCTACCTCGAAGTTCTCCACCACCACCGTTAACCGCGCCCCCAGGCTCCGCCCCAGCGCCTGCAGGTACCCGGGCCAGCTCTCCAGCGTCAGCTTCCCCGCCCCAATCCCGTCCTGGAACAACACCCGCTCCAACCCGCCGCCCGCCACCCTCTTCCAGAACCGTCCCAACTCCACCGGCGCCATCCGCCCGTTCGAAAACCCGCTCAGTGCCAGCGGCCGCAACCGCCGCCGCAGTTCCTTCACATGCGCCCGCAGCCCTTCCGTCGCGGCCTTCGCGCGCCAGTGCACATCATCGATCTCCTCCGGCAGATACCAGCCGCGAAATGAGTGATGCCCCCGCACCACGCTCTTCAGCTCCGCCGCCAGCGCCAGGTGCCCGTCCGCCACCCTCTGCAACAGCGCCTCCCCAGCCCCCTCCTCCAACGCCCGCCACCACGTCGACTCGTACGCCAGCCCCACCCAGACCTCCATACCCGACCGGCCCGCCAGCGCCAATACCTTCTCCGTCAACTCCGTGTAGTCGATCCCGTCATACCGCGTCCACTGGATCACCACCTCCCGCACCCGCAGCTCCGCCAGATACCCGAACAGCGCCCGCCACCGTTCCATCTCCCATTCTTTATGGAAATTCCAAAATTGCAGGAACGTTCCGCCCGGCCGCGCTCCGCCTCGCCCGGCAGCCCATGCGGCCGCCAGTCCCAGCACTTCCCGGCGGCTCGTCTGCGCCAACGTCACGCCTGCAGAATATCAGCAGAAACTTTCCGGCGCCGGGAACCCAGGCGTCAAACCGGTGTCCATATTGACAGCCGCGCGAAGTGGTGCTAGTTTTCTAGCAGGCTGGCAGAAAAACCGCATATGAACGCAACCCGCAAAACACCCCTCAATCTCAGCCGCCGCGAGCGGCAAATCATGGAGCTGCTCTACCGCCTCGGCCGCGCCACCGCCTCTGAGATCCATCAGGCGATGCCGGACCGCCCCAGCTACTCCGCCGTCCGTGCCCACCTCCGCACCCTCGAAGACAAAGGCCACGTCCGCCACGAAGCCGAGGACTTGCGTTACGTCTATTCCCCCACCACCCAGCCCGCGCAGGCCCGCAAAACAGCCCTGCGCCATATGGTGGATACCTTCTTCGGCGGCTCCCCCGCCCGCGCCGCCGCCGCCCTGCTCGACAATCGCTCCGCGCGCCTCACCGACGCCGAACTGGACGAACTCTCATCCCTCATCGACAAGGCAAGAAAGGATGGACGCTGACATGACACCCGCTGCCGCCACACTGCTGCTCTTCGCTCTGAAAGCTTCACTACTCCTCGGCTGCGCCGCCCTGGCCGCGCTCGCCCTCACCCGAGCCTCCGCCGCCGCCCGCCACCTCGCCTGGCTCGCCGGCTTCAGCACCGCCCTGACCCTGCCCGCCGCTTCGGCCATCTTCGCCCTCCTGCCGGCCGCCTGGTCGCCGCACCTCACCCCCAGCCTCCCGCCAGTCGCCGCCACCACCCGCACCGTCCTCACCATCACCGCCGACGCTTCCGGTTGGTACGCCGCCGGCCGCATCGGCCTCTTCCTCTGGGCCGCCATCGCCGCCCTCTTCCTGCTCCGCTCGGCCTTCGGCCAGTACCGCGCCGCCCGCCTCGCCCGCCAGGCCCGCCCCTGGCGTATCTTTGAAAACCAACCAGTCCGCCTCTCCCCGCTCCTCGACGTCCCAGCCGTCTGCGGACTCGCAAACCCCGTCATCCTCCTGCCCGACGCGGCCACCACCTGGCCGCCCGACCGTCTCGAACTCGTCCTGCGGCACGAAGCCATGCACGCCCAGCGCCGCGACACACTCTCCCAACTCGTCTCCAACCTGGTCTGCGCGCTCTACTGGCCTCTCCCCTGGGTCTGGTTCGCCGCCGCGCGGCTCCGTGTGGAGGCTGAACTGGCCTGCGATGACGCCGTCCTTCGCTCCGGAGAACGCGCGTCCGACTACGCCGGCCACCTGATCGATATTGTCCGTGGCCTCTCCGGCCGCGAACGAGTCCCACAAGGAGGGATCCCCATGGCCCGAATCTCCGACCTCGAGCGTCGCCTGCGCGCAATGCTCAACCCCGAAATGAATCGCCGGCCCGCCGGCCGCCGTATGGTCCTCACCGCCGCCGTGGCCGCGCTCTCCATCCTCGCGCCACTGGCCGCCCTGCGCCTGCCTGCCTCGGCCGCCTCCCCTGGTGGCATCTCGGGCGTCGTCCGCGACGTCAGTGGGGCCGCCGTCCCGCAGGCCCGCGTCACCCTCACCTTCCCCGGCTCCGACCGCAAAGAGGTCGCCACCTCCGACCCCGCAGGCCGCTTCACCTTCGAACCCCTGCCCGACGGCAAATACGCTCTCCGAGCCTCTGCCAAAGGCTTCGCCCTCTCGGCCATCAAGGAACTCACCCTCAGCGGCGGCAACGGCGCCGACGTCGAGCTCATGCTCCAGCCCGGCCAAGTGAGCGAATCCATCACCGTCAGCGGCGAAGGCACCCCCAAGGCGGCGCCCGCGCCCTCCGGCCCGCCCACCCGCATCCGCGTCGGTGGCAACGTGCAGGCCACCAAGATCGTCAACATGGTCCGCCCCGTCTACCCGCCCGAATGCAAGGCCGCTGGCGTGGAAGGCACAGTGCTGCTACGCGCAGTCATCTCCAAGGAAGGCGACGTCCTCTCGCTGCAGCGCCTCAACCAGATGGTGGACGACCGCCTCGCGCAAGCCGCCACCGAAGCAGTCACCAAGTGGAAGTATCAGTCCACTCTGCTGAATGGCCAACCCATCGAAGTGATCACCGAAATCGATGTGAACTTCGTCCTGAGCCACTAACAGCAATGCCCCGGGAGGGACTTATCGAGCCTGCGGAATTGAGCGCTTCCCAGGCTCGCCCTTCCCGGGCCGATCCCCTACCCCCGGCACACCTTCCCCAACACCACCGCCCGCTTCGCGCCCGTGGCCGATGGCAAATTCGAAGGCTGCCCCTTCAAAGTCTCCGCGGCCAGCACCGCGAACGCCACCGCTTCCTTCGCGTCCGCATCCACCCCGTGCACTTCGCTCCGCGACACTTCCGACTCCGGCAGCTCCGCCCGCAGAAACCGCATCAGCGTCTTGTTGTGGACCCCGCCCCCCGCCACAATTACTTCCGCGGGTGGATTCTCTTCTCCCTCCGCAAAACGCGCAATCCCATCGGCGATCGCCGCTGCCGTGAAGTACGTAGCCGTCGCCACGGTATCCTCCACGCTCAAGCCCCGGCCAATCAGCCCCTTCACAAACTCCGTCCCGTACTGCTCCCGGCCCGCGGTCTTCGGTGGCCGCTGCGTGAAATACTCATCCGTCAGCAACTCGCCTACAATCTCCGGATACACCAGCCCCTCGGCCGCAATCGCCCCATCCCTGTCGTACATCAACTTCCCTTGCGTATAGTGCGCCACCAGTTGATCGACCACCATGTTCCCCGGACCCGTATCGAAGGCCACCACCTCCTCCGGACCCAGCCCCGCCGGCAGCCACGAAATGTTCGCAATCCCGCCAATATTCAGCGCCACCCGCGTCAGGTCCTCATCGTGGAACAGCAGGTAATCGACGAACGGCACCAGCGGAGCGCCCTTACCGCCCGCCGCCATATCCGCCGGCCGGAAATCCGACACCACCGTGCGTCCCGTCCGGGCCGCCAGGACATTGCCGTCGCCGATCTGCAAAGTACACGTGAGCTTCTTCCCCAGGTACTCTACAGCTGTGCCTTCGTGATAAATCGTCTGCCCGTGGCAGCCAATCACCTCGACATCCTCCGCCGCAATCTTTCCCTTCTTGCAGGTCTGCAGGAAGGCCGAGGCATATAACTCCGGCAGCAGGAAATTCAGCCGGGCAATCTCGCGCGTATGGGTCTCACAGTTGGAAACCTCCAGCAGCGCCGTCCGCACTTCCGGGGGATACGGCACGGAGTGAAAGGCCAGCATCTCGACGCCCGTCTTGGACCGCCGCACGATAGCGACATCGATCCCATCCAGGGACGTACCGGACATAATCCCGGCGCAAACCATTCCGGCCGAGCCCTTCTTAGCCACCAATTCCGGCTTCCCGTTTCGAATCTCTTTCATAACCTCTCTCCTGGCTCAGCCCCAACCAAGGCACAAAGGCCCGCAACGAACCACGACCGTAAGGGAGTGGTCCAAACGTCCCGCAGTCCGCCAAACCAAAGGAAGCCGCCCTGTTCCCAGTCCCGGAGCGTAAGCGACGGGCTAGCCCCGCACCCCCGCGGAAACCTACCCCTGCAGCTCTTCCTTCAGCTCCGCCAGCAACTGCAAAGCCTCAATCGGCTTCAAATTATCAATATCCAACCCTCGAATCCGCTCCGCAATCTGATACCCCACCGGCTCAAACAACTGGATCTGGAAACTCGGCTCCTGCTTACTCTTCCGCTTCGGCCCCTCCAGCTGCTCACTAACCTTGTGCTCCGTCTTCTCGTGCAGCGACAGAATCTCCCGAGCCCGTTCAATCACAGCCATCGGCAGCGCCGCCAACCGCGCCACCTCAATGCCGTAACTCTTATCCGCGCTCCCCGGCTCCACCTTGCGCAGGAAGATCACCTGATCCCCCACCTCTTTCACCGACACATGCAGATTCCGGATCCCATCCAGCTTATCCGCCAATTCGGTCAGCTCGTGGTAATGCGTGGCAAACAGCGTATAAGCGCCGATCCGCTCGTGAATATGCTCAATCACCGCCCAGGCCAACGACAGCCCGTCATACGTCGCCGTACCCCGCCCGATCTCATCCAGCACAATCAGCGAATTCGACGTAGCCGTATTCAGGATCACGGCCGTCTCCGTCATCTCCACCATGAACGTACTGCGCCCCCGAGCCAGATTGTCCGAAGCCCCAATCCGCGTAAACACGCGGTCCACCAGGGGCAGCACCGCCTCCGTAGCCGGCACAAACGACCCCATCTGCGCCATCACCGCAATCAGCGCCGCCTGCCGCAGGTACGTCGACTTGCCGCCCATGTTGGGCCCCGTGATGATCGCGATCCGGCTCTTCTCCTGATCCAGGTAAAGGTCGTTCGGAATAAACCGCTGCGCGTCCTTCTCCGTCAATCGCTCGATCACCGGATGCCGCCCACCCGCAATCCTGAGCTCGCCCGACTGCGCCGAAAACTTCGGCCGCGTATACCGGTGGTCCAACGACGCCTGCGCCAGGGAGCAATAGAAATCGATCTCCGCCACCGCCGCCGCCGTAGCCCGGATCCGCCCCGCCTGCGACGCCGCTTCGGCCCGCACTTCCGCGAAAATCGTCCGCTCCAGCTCGTTCGCCTTGTCCTCCGCGTCCAGGACCTTCGACTCCAGCTCCTTCAACTCCGGAGTCGTAAACCGCTCCGCATTCACCAGCGTCTGCTTGCGCTCGTAATCCGCCGGAGCCAGGTGCTTGTTCGAATTCGAGATCTCGATATAGAACCCGAACACGTTGTTGAACCGCACCTTCAGCGACCCGATGCCCGTCCGCTCCCGCTCCCGCAGTTCAATCGCCGCGATGATCTGCCGCGAGTTCTTAGCCAGGTTCCGAAGCTCATCCAGATCCGCATTGTAGCCGGGCCGCACCACTCCGCCGTCGTTCAACGTCACCGGAGGCTCATCCGCAATCGCCGCCAGAATCTTGTCCCGCACCTCGGCTACATCGTCCAACTGCTCGCGCACCGCACACAGCAGCGGCGCCGCCGCCTTCTCCAGCAGGGGCCGCAGCAGCGGGATCCGGGCCAGCGTCCGACCCAACCCCAGCGCGTCCCGCGGATTCGCGGTCCCGACGGCAATGCGCGACAGCAGCCGCTCGACGTCCAGCATGCCGCCCATCACGTCGCGCAGCTTGGCCCGCTCCACCGTAGCCGACCGCAGCCACTCCACCGCATCCAGCCGCGCTTCAATCTCCGCCCGGTCCAGCGAAGGCCGCAACAACCGCCGCTGCAGCAGCCGTCCGCCCATGCCCGTCTGTGTCAGATCCAAAACACTCAGCAGCGTCGAATCCCGCTTGGCATCCAAATCGGCCGAAAACATGGGCTCGACCAGTTCCAGATTCCGCACCGTCACGGCATCCAGCAGCATCGCCCCGGCCCGGTCGAAATACGCCGGACGATCCAGGTGATCCAAGGCCGACTTCTGCGTCTCCCGCAGATACGCCAGAATCGCCCCCGCCGCCGACACCGCCAGCCGTTTATCCGCCAGCCCGACCCCATCCAGCACCAGCAGTTGGAAATGATCCTTGAGACTCTGTTCGGCGTAGTCGGTAGTGAACGTCCACGCGTCCACCGGAGTCTTCACCCACCGCCCATCAGGACTCTTCGCCGACCCCTCGGGAACCAGCAATTCCCGAACCTTCAACTGCTCCAAAGACGCGGCCGCATCAGCCTGGTCCATCTCCGTAGCCCGAAACTCCCCCGTGGAAACATCGACGTAAGCCAGTCCGGCCCGGTCGCCCTTATACGCCAGCGCCGCCAGGAAGTTGTTCTCGTGCGACCGCAGCAGCGAAGCCTCGGTCACCGTCCCCGGAGTGACAATGCGGGTAATCTCGCGCCGCACAATCTTCTTGGTCTGCCGCGGATCCTCCATCTGGTCGCAGATGGCCACGCGGTAGCCCTTCTGAATCAGGCGCGCAATGTAATTCTCAGCGGCATGAGCCGGAACCCCGCACATCGGCACGGGCTCGCCTTTTTCCTTATTCCGCGAAGTGAGCGTAATCTCGAGCTCTTTGGCCGCGGTAACGGCATCGTCAAAGAACAGCTCATAGAAATCGCCCAGGCGGAACAGCATCAAAGCATTAGGAGCCTGCTGTTTCGCGGCGTGATACTGCCGCATCAAAGGCGTAGTCGGTTCGCCGGCCACTAGACCAGCCCCCAACTCGA
Source organism: Paludibaculum fermentans (assembly GCF_051172195.1). GTDB lineage: Bacteria > Acidobacteriota > Terriglobia > Bryobacterales > Bryobacteraceae > Paludibaculum > Paludibaculum fermentans_A. The sequence continues at coordinate 5,775,464 of NZ_JBPJAQ010000001.1, read as the reverse complement.
AACGGAGCCGCGACTCCAAACGGAGCCGCGACCGTCAGGGAGCGGGAGCCATCGAACCAGCTCCCCAGCACAACTCACTACACGAAATCCCCAACCCCAATCCAACCCGCAACCATCCCGGAGCATCAGCGACGGGTCCCCCCCAATTCCCAAACGGGGCGGGCGTGAATCAACACGCCCGCCCCAATCCAGCCAACTCAACACAGCGTCCATCACTAGGCGTAAATCCCGCGCAGCTTGATCGCAAACGCCACCCGGTCCAACGCCAACATATACGCCGCAGCCCGGTTGTGCACCTTGTGGCGCTCCCCATAATCCACGACATCCTTAAAGGAGTTCACCATGATCTCCTCCAGCCGCCCGTTCACCAGTTGCTCGTTCCAGAAGAAGCCCTGCCGGTCCTGTACCCATTCGAAATAGGAAACGGTGACCCCGCCGGCATTCGCCAGAATATCGGGGATCACAAAAATCCCCTTCTCTTCCAGGATCTTGTCCGCCACGGCCGTCGTCGGCCCGTTCGCGCCTTCGCACAAAATCTTGGCCTGGATCTTCGACGCATTGCCCGAATGGATCACGTTCTCCTTGGCCGCCGGCACCAATACGTCGCATTCCAGGAACATCGCCTGGTGCTTGTCAATCGCCTCCGCCTCGGGATACCCCACCACCGTGCCCGTCGCCTGCTTGTACTTCATCAGGGCTTCCGGATCGATCCCGTTCGAGTTGTACAGCGCGCCGTCCCACTCGATGATCGAGATCACCTTCATCCCGGCCTTGTGCATCAGCTTCGCGGCCTTGCCGCCCACATTGCCGAAGCCCTGCACCACCACCTTCGTCTGCGCCGGATCCATGTGGAACTTCCGCAGCGCCTGCAACGTGACGAACAGGCAACCTCGTCCGGTCGCCTCCACCCGGCCCCGCGAGCCGCCCAGGTTCAGGGGCTTGCCGGTCACCACGGCCGTCACCGTCGTGCGCTTGTGCATGGAGTAGGTGTCCATGATCCAAGCCATCGTCTGTTCATTCGTATTCATGTCCGGAGCCGGCACGTCGCGCTCCGGTCCAATGATGTCGATCAGCTCCGCCGTATAGCGCCGTGTGATCCGTTCCAGTTCATTCTGGGACAGGATCGCGGGGTCGCAAATCACGCCCCCCTTGCCGCCGCCAAACGGGATGTTCACCACGGCGCACTTCCACGTCATCCAGGACGCCAGTGCCTTGACTTCGTCCAGAGTGACATCGGGAGCGAAGCGGATCCCACCTTTAGCCGGCCCGCGGGCCAGCGAATGCTGAACACGATATCCAGTAAAAACTTCTAAACGGCCGTCATCCAGTTGGACAGGAATATGGACGGTCATCTCCAGGGCCGGCGAACGCAGCACCTTCTGGAGACCATCGTCCAAGCCGAGCAACGTGGCGGCTTCATTGAAGCGGGCCTCGGCAGCGAGCCAGGGGTTAAACTCCCGGTCGAGAGCGGCATCGCTGTCAGGTTTCGTGGCTTCGAGGATCATTGATGATCACCTCCGCCCCTATTATGCCCCAGCGCTCAATCAGTTGGAACGGTACGCCAACAGAACAGCATCAAAATATCCGGGAACCGTAAAGTACCAGCACCTCCCTACAGTGGGTGTCACTCCACAATCCCGGCAAAAGCCCCGAGCGCGGTCCTCTCTGCCCACGATCGAAGCGGGCCGCAAGCTGGGGACGGTCCTCTCTGCCCCCGACCAAAGTGATCCCAACACAGCAGAAGTCCGACGTGGGCAGAGCGGACCGTCCCCCCACCCTAGGAAGCGGCCCCAGCCCTTCTCCCCAACGCCGTATTCCGTTCCCCCCGTCATTACCCCTGGCGCAGCCGCCGCAACGCCGGGCACTCATCCGGAAACGCGATAAGATAAACACATCCGAAATAATCAATATCTCGATACCATAAAAATCGATCGCACATTTCGCCCGACCAAATCCGGAGCCCCTCCAGTGAAACCCGCAATTCTCGCCCTCCTCTTAGCCGCTTCCCTCCAAGCCCAAATCGCCAGTCTCAGCACCACCGACGACGGCAGCGTCCTCTACTTCACAACGCCCTTCACCCAGCCCGGCGCCGCCCAGCCCGCCCACGGCAAATCCTTCCGCATCGACGCCCAGGGCCTCGCCCTCCAGGAAGCCCGGATCCTGGAAATCGTCGAAGCCCCCGTCAACGTAATCTCGAATTTCTACAACATTTCCGGCATCGACGTCTCCGGAGACGGCCGCATCACCGCCACCGCCGCCAGCCGCCTTTGCCAGGAAAACTTCTGCGGCTCGATGGTCAACACCATGACCACGGTGCGCGGCCGCGGCGAGCCGGTCGACTACTCCGGACCCGCCCGCCTCAGCCCGAACGGACGCTACCTCGCCGCCACCATCACCGGCATCCCCCGCCCCACCGGAGCCCGCCGCAGCCAGTGGGATCTCGAAACCGGAGAATCCTGGCCCCTGCCCTACAACTCCTTCGCCCCCTCCGGCCGCATGATCACCAACGACGGCACAGTCCTTCTCAAGTACGACGACGACCTCCAACTGTTCCACCGCGGAGCCCTGCAACGCGTCACCTTCCACAGCGAATCCATCGAAGGCGCCGCCATCGACGCCGAAGGCCGCTCCCTCATCTTCACCTCGCGTTGGCCCGCGCCCTACAATCAGTACGCCCGGGTACGCCGCCTCGACCTCGCCACCGGCGAACTCACCACCCTCCTCGAAGGCGCAGCCGACTTCACCCAACCCGCCATCAGCAACGACGGCTCCCTCGCCCTCACCGTCAGCGGCGGCCAGGTTTTCGTCCTCAACACCGACGGCACCGGTCTCCGGCAACTCACCAGTGAGAACGACGGCATCCAGACCGCAATCCTCTCCGGCAATGGCCGCGTCGCCTATGCCCTCACCTTCGGAGGACGCCTGCTCCGCATCGATGTCGAAGAGCCCAAAGTGACCCAGATCCTCGGCCGCACCGCCCACGTGGAAACAGAATCGCTCCACGGCGCCATCGGCTCGGCCATGCTCATCAAGGGGACCGCACTCGATGAGCCCGATCTACAGGTGACCATCGGAGGCCGGCCCGCGCCCATCGTCCAGGCCAAGCCCGGCGAACTCCTCGTTCAGGTTCCATGGGAGTGCGCCGCCGACCCCGAAACCCAGGTGGCCTTGCAGACCAAAGCGGAGTACCCTCTCGTCGAACCCATGCAATTCCAGGCCTACGTCAGTGCCCTGTACCCTGACATCTACGGTGTACCGAAGCACGCAAATACGCAGCAACCGGTCACCCTCGACGATCCGGCCCAACCCGGAGAGACCATCTATATCCAGGCCCTGGGCCTCGGCTCGGTGATGGCCCCGGTAGAGACAGGCAAACCCCAACCAGCCACGCCAGTGCCCACGCTCCAGAAGGAATTCATTTGCAGATGGAGCAGCGGCGACCCGTCATTCCGGTTCGAGATGCCGTATGCGGGCCTGGTGCCCGGCCAGTTCGGCCTCTACCAGGTGAACCTCGTCCTGCCGGCCCGTCTCCCGTCGAATCCCAGTCATACTGAGGCAGCAATCTGCAGCTTCGAACAGGAACCGAACCCGCCAGGGTTCAAGGTCGAGCTAGCCCTCCAGCCCTAGCGAAGTCAGACAACGGCGGGGCAGCGGGGACGGTCCTCTGCCCCCAACCGGGCGGGGACGGTCCTCTCTGCCCCCAACCAATGCCATCCCAATGCAAGGAAAGGTCGACGTGGGCAGAGCGGACCGTCCCCCTCTTCCCCCCACCAACACATTCCGCCCCCTCACCGCCCCATCAACCCCGTCACCCCTTGCACCGAAACCACAGCCCCAGCCCTCACCAGAACCTCCCTCAGCTTCGGATACGAAACATCCTGCACATCCCCCTCCGCCAACCCGGCCGCCGCCCCCGCCGCCTGCCCCAACGCCAGGAACGTCCACTCCAACCGGATCGCCCCGTACGCTACATGCGACGACGACGGGCACGAAGCCGCCAGCAGATTCGTCGCCTCCGACCGTCTCGGCGTCAACGCCCGGTACGGAATACTAAATGGACCCCAGTCCTTCCCGCCAAACACAAACCCTTCGTTATAAGCAGCCCCATCCTTCACGATCCGCCGCACATGGTGCATGTCCGGAGGCCAATACGCCACCGCCACCGCATCCTCCACCCGAGGAGCATTCAGCCTCCGTGTGTGCGCCTCCGTCAACACATAATCCGAGACCATCCGCCGCGCATCCCGCACATAGATCTGCCGCGGCCACCCCCCGTTATCCGTGAACTCGTCCTTGCACAGACCCCAGTCCCGCCAGGCCGCCCGCACACGCTCCGGCAATCCGGCATCGTGCGCCAGGAAATACAGCAGCCCCCACGTGAACTCCAGATGCTGCTGGTACACCTGGGCGCGCACCGCATACGAACCACCCGGATACTCGAAGTTCATCCCGTATAGATTCGCGGAAAGGTCATGCCACGACCCCAGGTCCGTCTTCCCGTTCGGCACATTCTCCTGCGGCGCAAACAGATGTCCGCCCGCGGCCGCATACCGCCGGTAGATCTCATACTGCGCCGGATCATAGTGGGCCGGCTTACTGATCGCCAGCCGATTCTCCGGCCGCCGCGTCAAGCACAACCGGAAGCAGTACCCCTGCACTCGCTCATCCCCCGAGCCCGGCACCCCGAGCGCCTCATCCTGGATCGTCGCAATCAACCCGCTCGAAGCCACCCCGGGCACTTTGTAGGGATCAACCCGCACCGGGAACTGCCGGTACTCGTTCTGCCCTCGAATCCCATTCTTCGTCTCGCCATATTTCGAGTTCGGCTCCCGCCCGATCACTGTCTCCACCCCAGCCGCAAACAGCAGGTCGCCTTCAATGGAGGCGTCGATGAACTGACGCCCCTCGAACACTTCGCCCGACTCCGTCACAATCGCCGCCAGCTTCTTGCCCTCCCCCCAAACCACCGAGGCCGATAGAGGCTCCTTCAGCCGCCGGCCCCGGAACACCGGCACGTGCGCCTGCTCCAACATGTCCTCGAAGACCGCTTCCGCCACATGCGGCTCAAACTGCCACACCGGCTTCTGCTTCCCATACTTCTGGCCGACCCGTGTGTAGAACTCGAGCGCCAATCCGCCCACCGCCATACTGTTTCGGAAATCATGATTATCGATATCCGATCCGCCGAGCCCCTCTACCGAAATGCCCCCGACGTGTTTCTCCGGGGCGACCAGCGCCACTTTCTTCCCCATCCTGGCTGCCTGGACAGCCGCGGTCACGCCCGCGGCTGTCCCACCGTAAACGACCACATCCTGCACCGTAACTGCGGCGCCAAATAACTTGACACTGGCAAGTAATATTGTTGATTTGGTCAACCAATTGAGCTTCATGACTAGAAGAGGAACTTCAGCGCCAGTTGGATATTCCGCGGACCCGTGTTCGTCGCCAGCGACCGAATCGTCCCGAAACTGCCCGAACTGATGTTCGCCGTCGGATTGCCGAATGTGGGCGTGTTCGTCAGGTTAAAGAACTCGGCTCGGAACTGTACCTTGTAGCGCTCTTTCAACCGGAAGTTCTTCAGCACCGAAAGGTCAATATTCTGCATTCCGTCAGTCCGGACCGTAGGTAGATTGCGCGGAGCATTCCCAAACGTGAACGGCTGAATCGGGGCGAAGGCGGCCTTGTTCAACCAATTGTCGATGGTTGGCTCGCTAACCGATGGATCTCCAATGAGATCGGGGCGTCCCCCGCCGAACGCCGGAGCATTCGCCGTCACGGAAATCACGTTGCCGCTTTGCAGCGTAACGATCGGGTTCAGCTGCCATCCGCCCAGCACGGCATTCGCGATGCCCTTTGAGTTCTTCAGGAAAGGCAACTCGTAACTTGCTGTCATCACAAGGCGTTGCGGCAGATCGGAGGTCGACACGGCGCGCTCCGCCCGCAGGTTGTCCCAGTTCTGCACGCCGTTATCCCCACCATCGGCGAAGTTGTTGACTCCATTGCCCAAATTGTTGTCGATGAGCTTCGAAAACGTGTACGAAGCCAGCAACGACAACCCGTGCGAAAAGCGCTTCTCCAGTCGCATCGTCGCCGCATGGTAGATCGAATCGGCCCACGAGTCCAAACCGCTGGAACCGCTGAACTGCGGATAGTAGTTCAACAGCGTGGCCCGGGTCACGTTTGCCTGCGCCAGCGGACCCGTCTTCACAATGGCAGCAAAGGGGTTAGGCACCAACTGCTGCAGCGCGGTCCCCTGCGACAGCACAGACTGAGGCAGGTAGCGGAACGTCCTGTTGGCCGGCAGCGAAACGCCCCGGTTGCCCATATAACCCAACTCGACAATCCAGCCGCCGCCCAACTCCTGCTGCACGTTGAAGTTCCACTGCTGGCTGTATCCACGCTGCAGATTCAACAGGTTGCCGCCGATGCTGGTGCCGATACCGGTGAGCAGGCCCTGCGACGAGCCGCTGGGCAGGTTGATCCCGTCCGGGAATGGGTTCGCAATGTTGCCGGAAGGCGTAAAACCGCCATCCACTGAGGTCACCATCGCCGAAGTGGCGGCGAAGCCGCTTTGACCCACGCGCACAATCACGCCGGTCGTCGGCAGGTGCAGGATGCCATAGCTCGACCGCACCACGGTCTTCTTAAATAACTGATAAGAAAGGCCCAGGCGCGGCTCGAAGTCCTTGTACGACACTTGGCGGTTGCCCCGGCCCCGACCGTTCACACCTGGATAGACCAGGCCTCCGGTCATATTGATGCCGCCGCTCGAATATGCAGCCGTCGGATCCCACATGGACATGGCATTATAGCGATCTGTGAGTGCACCTTCCACCTCATACCTCAAGCCAAGGTTTAAGGTAATCCGCGGAGTCACCTTCCAATCGTCCTGCGCATAAACCGCGCCGTAAGGAACCTGATAAGTCACTGTCGGACAGCGAGTTAAACCGCCGCTGCTGGCATCGCCCAGCAGGAACGAGGCATAACCGAAGCCGGCATTCGTGGCCGCCACGTTCGGGTCTGAACCCTGCGTGAAGCCGCGCCCAAAACCCAGCGCCAGAATGGAGCCGCACATCTGATTGTTGTTGGCGCGATAAGTCCGGAACTCCGTGCCGAATTTGAAGTTATGAGCCGAGTGGATCCACGTCAACGACCCCGCCGCCGTGTAGGAATCATTGGCCTGGATCAGGTGATCGTCCGCCGCGGCGCCCAGGCCGCTCATGTCGCCGATGCTGAAGTTTGGAAAAACCGGTAACTGCATCTGGCTGTTGACGATAGCATTCATCGAGAGCTTGGTCACATCGAAGCCGTAGCTGCGCGTCACGCGCGGCGTGAAGTAGCGGTTCAGGCCCACGCGGGTTTCCAGCAGAAGAGTGGGCCGCAGCGTCTCGATGTAGCTGAGAACAGCGCTGTTGCGCTTGAACGGCAGGTCGCTGGTGTTGGTCTCCGCCACGTTGTCATAGAAGTTCGAGGAGCCCCGGAACGTCTTGTCATAGGTATACCGGCCAAAGATGCGGCGGCTTTGGTTGAAGTTATGGTCGACGCGGACGCCATAAACGTCTTTGTCGACGGGCGCCGAGGCCTGGCCGAAGAAGTTGTTGGTCCGCGTGAAGGCGTTGCCCGCCGTGTTGCCGGCCGGATAATAAGACGACACTGCCGCCGCTACCGCGCTGATTCGATTGGCCGGAATGACATTGCCCGCAATCGGCGTGCGCAGGTAGGAGCCGGGCTTGGCCGGATTCGGAGCGGTCGTCGAAGGGTCATAGATTACGACCAGCCGGCCCGCGGCATCGAAGGTCTGGCTGAAGTCGCCCTTGCGCTGCAGGTCGGTCGGAACCGTGCGGAAGGTCTGGTCCTGGCCGCGCTGTGCCACCTTCTCCCAGTTGAAGAAAAAGAAGGTCTGATCCTTCCGGACCGGTCCGCCCAGGGTGGCGCCGTACTGGTTGAAGACGAACGGAGCGCGCTTCGCCCCAGCATAGTTACTGAAGAAGCTGTTGGCGTTTAACTGCTTATTTTTCAGGAACTCAAAGGCCGAACCGTGCCATGAGTTCGTACCCGCTTTGCTGACGAAATTGGCGATGCCGCCGCCCGTCCGCCCATACTCGGCGCTGGGGTTGCGAGTGATCACACGGAACTCTTCCGTCGCGTCCGGCGAGAGCGTAATCTGGATACCGCCCGAAGCGAAGTTCTCGGCCGCGACGCCGTCCACCATGAAGTTATTGGTGCTGGGGGCGCCGCCGGCAATCGAGACACGCGAGCCGTCGAAGCTCGAGACGGTCATGCCGCCGAACGACCCGACCGGTCGAACACCGGGCACTAAGTTGGCCAGCAGCAGTGGGTTGCGGCCGCTGAGAGGCAGATCGACGACGCGCTGGTTGGGCACCACGGTCGAGACCGACGTGGTCTCCGTGCTCAGCAATCCCGCTGACGCTACGACCTCCACCGTCTCGCTCACCTGGCCCATCTCCAACCGGATGTCGAGCCGGAGGGATTGACCTTCCTCCAGCAGTAAGTCTTTATTCCTTGAGCCTTTGAAGCCCTTCATTTCAACTACCACTTCATAGCGGCCGCGAGGCAGTAGCGGAGCCGTGTAGTACCCCTCCGGGCTCGTGATGACCTGGCGCGACGATCCGGTATCGGTAGCGATGATATTGACGGTGGCTCCGGCGATGGGGGCATCGGTCGGATCCTTCACCATTCCAGTAATTTGGGCGTTCTGTGCCAGGGCTGACAGGGCCAGCGAGAAGGCAAGCAACGCCGTGACAGACAGTGTCCTGAAGCGCATTATGGATTGACTCCCTCTTGAACGGGCAGTGAATAGAGATCCAGCGCCGCCCTCGCCCGCGAGACTGGGCCGGGAGGCAGTGGAGGTAGTGAATTCGGGCGGAATCGGTTCAACAAACCTCTCCACTCTTGTGAAGTAACTGATTGATTTGGAAGGAATTGACGAGCACCAGCCGGCTTGGCAAAACCGGCATGGATGGGACCTCGATAAGGTCCAGCCTGAGGCCATAGCGGAGGCAGGCCCAGCAACTCGAGCACGTTCTGGTCGTGCAGCGTTTCGACATCACGGAACGCCCAATGGGCATAGGGGACGTCTGTGAAGTGATGGCCGCTGACGCTGGGCCACAGCCCGAAGTGCTTTGCTATCAATGCGGCAGCCTGGGCTCGGGTGAGCGGATCGTCCGGGTGGAACGTCCGGTCCGGGAACCCGCGAAACGAACCGCGCAGCGAGAGCGACTCGATCGCCTGAAAGGCGGGGTGATCCAGCGGCAGATCCCAGTAGAAGACCAATCGGGCTTTCTGCCGCAACAACTCACTTTGTACTTTGCTGACAGCAAGTTGGCGCGGATTGACCTCCGCTTTGGCAGAGAGCGCGGCCGCGACGCCGGCGGCCTGGCCGAGCACAGTCCAGGTGGGATCCATGCGCACGGCGGAGAACGCCACATGCGTTGCCGAAAGCGCCGTAGGCACCAATAACCCATCCACCTGCTTGGGGACCATAGCTCCGTAAGGCACTTGAAACGCAGTAGTTACGTCGATCAGGTAGAAGTCGCCCTCGCCCTTGTCCGGCTTCGTGAAGTCCGTCTTGGGCCGGACAGGCTTGGCATCGATGGGGTATTCACCAACGGCGATGCTGTCTGATCGGAAGGGCGGCAGCCAGGTGTTGCCGGTCAGAAACGGGTTTATGTCGGCTTCGGTCATCATGACCTCGCCCTCAATCCGCCGTGCTTCTCGAATGAATACCCGGTACGGCAGATTGCCGTTGTCGACAAACTCGTCGTCAGCTAAGCCGAGATCCGTGCGCCCGAGATCGTGCTGCAGGTAATAGAGATAGCTGAGCGCGCGATTCTTGTGCAGTTCGTACAGCTTCCTGCGTTCAGCCGCCGAACCCTCCGGCCAAGCCCAGTTCAACTCCTGGATTTCGTTGCCGATCGGGTTCACGTTCATCTCGAACTTTCCGCCGGGAACCTCTGTGGACAAACCCTTTGTGCTGAATTTGAACTGCTCCGGATCGTAGTCCGCGGGACGAGCAACGAGAGGTGCTTTGCCTGGGTATTTCCGGATGCAGACCCGCAGTCCGGATGACGGAATCGCCTGATCCTGGCGCCCGGTCGAGCCGGGCAGGATCTCGTTTGTAGCGTTGTAGAAGAAGATGTGCCCGGCATGCGGTTCCAAAGGCGAGCGGGCTTCGCGGCCGACTCGATAAGGAGCACCAGCCCAGGCGGCAATGTCGCCTTCATGCGTCGCATCGACTACGACCTTCGCCAGGACCGTGCTCTTCCGACCCTTTTCGTCCTCGAAGTGGACGCCCACAATGCGCCGGCCGTCCATGACAACTCCAGTGGCGACAGTGCGATAGCGAATCTGGAGGTTGGGATACCGAGCGGCCATCTGCTGAAAGATCCGAGCGGCGACATGAGGCTCCCAACGGCCCCCGGCTTCGGCCTGGTGGGCCGCAAAGGAATGTCCATCGACATGGGAGGCTTTGTGCGGGGGCAGAGCCCCCGAGTAGCCGTAGTGGGCGCGAACCTGTTGACGGAACTCATCAAAGACGCCGCTCAGCGACTCGTAGGAGTAGGAATCGATGTTGGAGATGCCGTTGGAGAGCATGCCGCCCAGAACGGGAGTATCTTCAACCAGCAGGACCGAACCGCCGAGGCGGGCGGCGCCGATGGCGGCTCCAATGCCGGAACTGCTGCCGCCGACGATCAGGACATCGACCTGGGCGTGGCAGAGCGTGGCCACAAAGAGCAGAAACGCGATGCGAGACATACTGTGTAAGCCATGAAACGCCAGACGGGCCGCGGCGGGCCAGCATCTTGTTGTCAAGACGATGTTCTCTAATTGCCCCTTTGGAATGAGCGGAGTGCAGCCGTTACGAGTTTGTTATGCGGGTGTTTCCGATGGCCGGATTGTGTTACTCTCGGGGTCGCGATGTCACGGTCGGCCCCGTTCACAGCCGAGCAGAAGCAGCAGGCCCTAAAGAGCATTCTGGAGAGCGCCGCGTTCCGGCGGTCGGACCAGTCGAAGGCGCTGCTCGAGTACCTTTGCCAGCAGGAACAGCAGGGCCGGGCCAACGCCGTCACGGAGTACGAGATCGGGGTGCAGGCGCTGGGGCGGCCGGCGGATTTCGCTCCCGAGACCGACTCTTCCGTACGAACCCGGGTCCATTCGCTTAGGAAAAAGCTGGAGGAGTATTACACCGGCGAGGCCAGCGCGGCCGAGTTCCGGCTGGAGATCCCGAAAGGTTCCTACGGCGTCAAGTATGTAGTCCAGGCCCCCGACGAGAAACCGGCTCGCGCGCCTAAGCCATGGCTGCCGTTCGTCTTAGGAGTCCTCAGCGTCTCCATTCTCGTGGGCGGCTGGAGGCTCTGGCAGTCGCGCACACTGCCGGAAAGCGAGCGGTTATTGAAGGCGGCGTGGGGTCCAATGCTGGAACCGGGCACGGAAGTGACGATCGCCCTGGCGACGCCGCTGCAACTGTATGTCCGTGATTTCGGGAACGATCCGCCGCCCACGGGCGATCCGGCATTTCGGACAGAGATCGACCGCACCCCAGGCTTTGAACAGTGGTACACCCGGTGGCGGAACCATCCATTAGGGAAAACCGCGTTCCTGCATCCCAATCATCATTCGCCTTTATGGGGCGACGCCTCGGCCGCGCTGGTGGTGACCCAAGCCCTGGCGGCACGCGGCGCCCATGTGGAGACGATTCCTGCCTATCGTACTCATGCCGTGGCACTTAGGGAGCGGAACGCGGTGCTCATCGGGCGGCCCGAATATAGCGAAACGGTGAGTTCGCTGATGCCGGAAGGCGGCATGACGGTGGAGTACAACCCCGAGCACCGGCGCCTGGGCGTCCACAACCGGAGCCCCCGGAAGGGCGAGACGGAATGGTGGTACGCCACCGATAACCTGCGTCTTAACTATGGGTTAGTGACGGTGCTGCCAACGGACCAGGCCGGCCGCCGGCGGCTACTCATCTTCTCCGGCATCAATTCGGACGGCTCCGAAGCGGGGGCAAAGTTCTTCACGTCGACCGAAGGTTTGGCCGAGCTCGAGAAGCGATTCGGGGGTAGCTGGCCGCGAAAGTTCCAGGTCGTGGTCAGGACCGAATCGATTGACACCTACAGTCTGCAGACGCACTTTGAGTTCGTCCGCGTGCTGGAATGAGTTTGAAATAAAGGCGCAAGACGGCCCGTATAGGTGGCTGAGGCAACCGGAATATGGGATCACTCAGCCTGGCGACGTCTAGCGTAACGGTACATATGAACCCGCCACCAGGATTCACAGAACTCTACAACCAATACTCAGCCATCGTTTACAAGAGCGCTTTGCGTGTAACCGGCAATACAGCAGATGCAGAGGATGCACTGCAGACGGTATTCATGCGTGTCTGGAACCGGGCTGATGGCGTGGATCCACAGGGGCATCCCGACCGGTATTTCCGGCGGGCGGCTACGAACGCGGCGATCGACATCTTGAGGTCGAAGGCATCGAAGGCGGAGGCTCCGCTGGAAGCGAGCGGGCCGAAGGCGGTGAAGGAATCCACCTATCTCTTAAAGGAGACGCTGCGGCAGGCCGTGGCGACGCTGCCGAAGGATGACGCCGAGATGTTCCTTTTGCGGTATGTGGAAGGGCTCAGCAATGGGGAAATTGCGGAGATCTTCAATGTGGACAAGGCGAGGGTGGCGGTGAAGCTGCACCGCATCCGGCAAGTGTTGCAGGCGGAACTAGGGAAGTAAGGGGGATATGGACATGTCGGAAGAGCGTCTGGATCAAGCGCTGGAAGCAATGAAGAACGAGCCTGTGCCGACCGGTGAAATGGCAGCGGCGCAGGAGCGGGTGTTGCGCAAGCTGATGGGGCAGGTGCCGTCGCTGTGCATGGAGTTTCAAGCGGATCTCGCGGCTTACCTGAAAGGTGAGCTGGCTGAGAACCGGCGGGCGTTGATGGATGACCATCTGGGGCGGTGCGCGGAATGCAGGCGCATGTACGCGGAAGCCAAAGGGGAACGAAAGGTGGTCGTCCTGCCCGCCGTGGCAGTGAGGAAGCCGCGCCCGGTGTGGCAGCGGTGGGCTTTGGCGGCGAGCATCGGGCTGGTGGCGCTGTATACGGGGCGGGACAGGATTGACTCGCTGATGGCGCCGTCGGGTCCGCGGGCTACCTTGGAGCGGGCCTCGGGCCAGGTATATGGCTTGACCGACACGGCGATGGGCGCCGGGGCGACGTTGAGCGAAGGGCAGATTGTGCGCACCGGTGCGGGCTCGCATGCGGTGCTGCGGCTGGCCGATGGTTCGGCTGTCGAGATGAACGAGCGCAGCCAGTTGTTTGTGCATGCGGCGTGGAGCGGCGCGACGGTGCAACTGGAGCGCGGCGATGTGATTGTGCAGGCGGCGAAGCAGCGGCGCGGTCATTTGAAGGTGCGGACGCGGGACTCCGAGGCGTCTGTGAAGGGCACTGTCTTTGCGGTTTCTACGGGCATGAACGGATCCGTTGTGGCCGTGGTTGAGGGCGCGGTGGAGGTGAATCAGCCGCACTTCAACCAGACGTTGAAGCCGGGTGAGATTGCGGGTTCGACCTCAGCGTTGAGCGGGGTGACGGCCCAGGAAGCCGTGGCCTGGAGTGCGGAGAAGCAGAAGTATTTCGCGCTGTTGGCTGAGTTCTCGAAGTTGGAGAAGCAGATTGCGGAGTTACCGACGCCGGCCATGCGGACGCAGGCCAAGCTGGTGGCGTACCTGCCTTCGAACGTCGTTGCCTTCGGCGCGGCTCCGAACATCTCGGGGACGTTGGAAGAGGCTGTGCGGCTAGCGGAGCAGCGGGCGGAGCAGAACGCGACGTTCGGCGAATGGTGGAAGTCGGCCAACGGTGAGAAGGTGCGGGAGATGCTTGGCAAGGTCCAGGCGGTGATGCCGCTGCTGGGCGAGGAGATCGGCTTTGTGCTGGCGCAGGGTCCGGGCGGTGAGCAGGACCGGGTGGCCTTTGTGATCGCGGAAGTGAACCCAGGCCAGCAGGCGGCGGTGCGCAAAGCGCTGGCGCCGATGGTGGAGGGCGTGAACTTCGGTGTGAACGAGAAGGTGGTGGTGATCACGGACAACCAGACGCACCTGCTGTGGGCGATGGGGCAGTTGGGCCAGGGCGCGACGAGCGCTTTCGCGGCTGAGGTGACACAGCACTACCAGCGTGGCGTGGGCTGGATGCTGGGGCTGAACGCGGCGTCGTTCCAGATGAGCTCGACCCAGAAGGCGAGTGTCTTAACGGGCGGCGTGCCGCTGAAGACGTTGTTCTTCGAGCAGAGGTCGAGTGACGGGTCGGAAGAGAACGAAGCGACCTTGAACTTTGCCGGGGCGCGGGCAGGAATTGCGGCGTGGCTGGCTCCGGCTGGGGCCTCGGGGGCTTCTGAGTACATCACGAGCGACGCGCTGATGGCGTTCTCGGGCTCGACGAAAGAGCCGAGCCAGATGTTCACGGAGATCACGAACCTGATGGGTTCGATGGACGATAAGTTCAAGACTCATCTGGACGAGGCTCAGGCGAAGTTGGGGATCGACATCGGCAAGGACCTGGCGTCGGCGCTGGGGACGGACTTCGCGGTGGCGATCGAGAATGCGAGCCTGCCGATTCCTGGCTGGATTGCGGCGGCGGAAGTCTACAAGCCGGGGACGCTGGACGGCACGATTGCGAAGCTGGTGGATGCGCACAATGCGGAGCTGCCGGCGGAGTATCAATCGCGGAAGCTGGTGATGGGCCAGCAGACGATTGAAGGCCGGTTGTGGATGACGATCAAAGCGGCGGGCGCACCGATGACGCTGTACTGGACCTACGACCGGGGCTACGTGGTAATGAGCACGGACCTGGGTGTGGCGCAGCGGGCCCTGAAGACGCGGGACGGCGGGTTTGCGTTGACGCGGTCAGCGAAGTTCGTGCAGTACATGCCGGCCTCGGCGGGCGTGCATCCTTCGGGCTTCCTGTGGCTGAACATGAAAGGCGCGCTGGACGGGCTGAACTCGGTTGTTTCGAACGAAGCGCTGAAGACGATTACCCAGGACCGGGACCCGATTCTGGTGGTAGTGAGCGGAGAAACGGAACGAATCCGGGTTTCGAGTCGTACTCGATTAACGAGCCTGATTCTCGACGGGATGCTGGCCGGTACGGCAGCCGACGCAAGCTCAAACAAAATCAACCGGAACATAAAGAAGAATGCCGCCAGTAATTGAACTCGAAAACTTAAGAGTGAAGCTGGGCCGGCGGGAGATCCTGAAGGGGATCTCCTGCCGGCTCGGCGTTGCGGGCCAGGGCCGGGCGATTGGGCTGCTGGGTCCGAACGGGGCTGGGAAATCGACGTTGATCCAGACGCTGCTGGGGTTTCACCTGCCGCTGTCGGGCACGGCGAAGATCATGGGGTTTGACTGCCACAAGCAGGTTCGGGAAGTGCGGTCGCGGATCGGCTATATGCCGGAGAGCGATTCTTTCATATCGAACATGACGGCGGTGCGATTCCTGCGGCAGATGGGCGAGTTGTCGGGACTGCCCAAGGAGACGGCGCTGGAAAAGGCCCACGAGACGCTGTTCCATGTGGGCCTGGGCGAGGCGCGTTATAGAGACCTGGGCACCTATTCGTTGGGCATGAAGCAGATGGCGAAGCTGGCGCAGGCGATTGTGCACGGGCCGCCGCTGGTGATTCTGGACGAGCCGACGAACGGGCTGGACCCGGCGGCGCGGCAGAGGATGCTGCGGCTGGTGAAAGAGATGAAGGAAGACCACGGGATGAACGTGGTGTTGTGCTCGCACCTGTTGCGCGACGTGGAAGAGGTCTGCGACGAGGTGGTGATCCTGAAGGACGGCGTGGTGGTGCACGAGGCGGACCTGGAAGCGGAGCGGAAGTCGAACCGCTTCTTCGTGGAGCTGGAAGTTTCGGGCGACGACAGCGGGCTGCTGGAAGCGCTGCACAAGGTAGGCGCTGACGGGGTGAACGAAGGCCAGGGCCGGTGGCGGATTGTGCTGCCGCCGGGTGTCGAGATCGCGGTGGTGTGGAAGGTGACGGCGGGCGAGGGATTGAGGGTAAGAAAGCTGACACACCGGCGCGACACGCTGGAAGAGATCTTCCTGCGGGCGGTGGGGCACCTGGCGAAATCGCCGGGTGCGACGGCTCCGGAGGAGGTGGCGGCCAATGGCGGTATATAAGCGCGGGTACCAGCGGTATCAGGGTCCGTTGACGGGGCACTGGACGCGGCTGTTCTCGCTGCCGCGGTTTTCGTGGGAGCGGCTGTTCCAGCAGAGGCTGGTGGTGCTGTTATTGACGGCGTCGCTGATCTGGCCGCTGCTGTGCGGGCTGTTCATCTACCTTTCGAACCATCTCGAGATTTTTGCGAGTTTGACCAACAACCGGGGCCAGGATGGCGGGCTGGCGAAGTTCATGGAGATCAACCCGAGATTCTTCCTGATCTTCATGAATTTCCAATCGACGTTCAGCGTGCTGCTGGCTGCGCTGGCCGGACCGGGGTTGATTGCTCCGGACCTGGCGAACAATGCGCTGCCTTTGTATTTGAGCCGGCCGCTGACACGAAAAGACTACGTGCTGGCGCGGCTGCTGGTGCTGGTGGGGCTGTTGTCGACGATTACGTGGGTCCCCGGATTGATGTTGTTCGGGATTCAATCGGGCATGGCGGGCTGGGACTGGATGCTGGACCATGCGCGGATGGCGGCGGCGCTGCTGTTCGGGTTCCTGCTGTGGATTCTGATGGTGAGCCTGGTGGCGCTGGCGTGCTCAGCGTATGTGAAGTGGAAGATTGTGGCTGGAGCGCTGGTGCTGGGCTTCTTCTTTGTAACGGCAGGTGTGGCGACGATGGTGAATGCGGTATTCCGCGTGGACTGGGGCGTGTTGTTGAACCCGGCGAAGGCGATGTATGTGGTGTGGAGCGACATGCTGGGCGCGGATCCTCCGGACGGGCCGGGGTCGATGGCGTGCGCGGTGGCGCTGCTGGTGCTGGTGGGCCTGTTGGGCGTGGTTTTGGAGCGCAAGCTGCGTCCGGTGGAGGTGATCAAGTGAGCCAGCAGGAAGTGATTTTCGAAAACGTCTCGAAGTTCTACGGCGAGGTACTGGGGGTGAACCGGGTATCGCTGCGGATTCCGCCGGGGTTGACGAGCCTGGTGGGGCCGAACGGGTCGGGCAAGACGACGTTGATGAACCTGATGATGGGGTTGATCCATCCGGATCGCGGGTCGGTTTCGATTCGGGGCCTGTCACCGCGGGATCCGGAGCAACTGATGCGGATCTGCGGATATGCGACGCAGTATGACGCGGCTCCGCGGTGGGCGTCGGGCTTCCAATTTGTGACGACGGGCCTGGAGTTGTACGGGTATTCGAAGGCGGAGTCGGAGCACAAGGCGTGGGAAGCGCTGAAGCGGGTGAGCCTGACGGAAGCGGCGCACCGTAAGGTGGCGGCGTATTCGAAGGGCATGCGGCAGAGGGTGCGGCTGGCGCAGGCCATTGCGCACGAGCCGGATGTGCTGGTGCTGGACGAGCCGTTGAACGGCCTGGATCCACTGGTGCGGGCGGAGACGATCGCCTTGTTCCGCGACTATGCGGCGATGGGGCGGCATGTGATTCTGTCGAGCCACGTGCTGCAGGAAGTGGACGTGATCAGCGACCAGGTGGTGCTGATTGCGAACGGGAGCATTCTGGCCGAGGGCGAGATCCGCGGGGTGCGCGAGGAGATTCACGAGCATCCGAGCCAGTTCATTATCCGGTGCCGGGATGCGTCGAAGATCGCGTCGCTGCTGTTCAGTGAAGAGCACGTGACGGAGATCAAGCTGAACGAGGACAAGCTGGGGCTGCTGGTGTTGACACGGAACCGGGAAGAGTTTGCGCGGGCGCTATCGAGGATCGCGTTGAGCGGCCACGACGTGACGAGCGTGATTCCGGCGGACGAGAACGTGGACGCCTTGTATGAGTATCTGATTGGGGGTGGGCGATGACGATGTCGACGCGGGCGAGCCAGGCGTGGGTGATTGCGCGGATCGAGATGCGGCGGGCGTTCTTTTCGAAGCGGGCATTCTGGGTGTATCTGCTGGCGTTGTTCCCCTCGGTGATTTTCCTCGGTCATGCGATCGAGGTGAAGTTCCAGCAACAGAGGTGGGCGTCGGGGCCCAAGGTTTCGGCTGCGTTGCTCGACAGCGTGTCGAGGGGCGAGACGGACAAAGCGGTGCTGCAGAGGTTGGGTGAACCGGCGGACGACAACGAATGGAACCGGCGGAAGTACAAGGAAGAGCGGGCGCCGAACGGCCAGCGGCGGTATGAAGAGCAGCCGGAGTTGGAGCGGCACCGGCACATGATTTACACCGACGGGCAGCGGCGGGTGAACCTGCACTTCGTGAATGGCCTGCTGGAGAGCAAGAACACCCGTGAGTCGGGGAATTTCGAGGAGGACCGGTCGATTTACGCGGGGGTGTTCCAGTATTTCTACCTGCGGCTGGCGATCTTCTTCGGGTGCCTGGGCATCTTCATGAACCTGTTCCGGGGCGAGATGCTGGACAAGACGCTGCACTTCTGGTTTCTGTTCCCGACGAGGCGCGAAGTGCTGCTGCTGGGCAAGTATGTTGCCGGGCTGACGGCGGCGTGTGTCATCTTCACCAGCGGTGCGTTGTTGTCGTACTGGGCGATGATGTGGCCGCACAGCGGGGTGGAGATGCAGGCGTACTGGCAGAGCGTGGGCTGGAGCCACATGATTTGGTATGGCGTGGCGGCGATGCTGGGGTGTGTGGGGTATGGAAGCGTGTTTGTGGCGGCGGGGTTGTTGCTGCGGAATCCGATCATCCCGGCGGCGGTACTGCTGGCTTGGGAGAGCATCAACGGGTTTCTGCCGGACATCCTGCAGAAGCTGAGCGTGCTGCATTATCTGCAGTCGCTGTGCCCGGTGCCGGCCCCCATGGACAGTGGGACTCCCCCGTTGTTGAAGTTGCTGTTGAACCCGGCGGCTCCGGCGTCGAAGGCGGGGGCGATCCTCGGGTTGCTGGCGGTGACGGTGCTGGTGTTGTGGGCGGCGTCGAAGGCCGTGCGGCGGTTGGAGATCAATTACGGGACGGAGTGAGGGGGTGTGGGTGGCTCCCGGATTGGGTGGGCTTGCGGCCGTTTTCGTTGGGATGGAAGTTTCTTTCTAGTTGCGGCGGGCCCCCGGCTAGCGCCGGGGGTAATGGTGGGGGGAGAGTTGGGCGGCTCCCGGACTGGGGTTCCGGTGTATCGCATTGCGGAGGATGGGCTTTCCTTGCTCGCGAGTCTTCCGATTTTGTTTGCCTTCCAAATAGCGGCGGACGGAAAACCGCTTGAACACCATATACTGGGGTACACGGAGGGCGTGTTATGAACAACTTGATTTTGAGGACGGTGCTGGCTGGAGCAGTGGCTTTCAGCTGCCTGGCACAAACGGCTCCGCCTAAGAAGAAGGTCGCTGTCCTGGATTTTGACTACGGAACCGTGCAGGGCGGAGTGTCGGCGATATTCGGCGGTAACGTCGATATCGGCAAGGGCATCGCGGACCTGCTGGTGGAGAAGTTGGTCCAGAGCGGCGTGTACACGGTGTACGAGCGCAAGACGCTGGATAAGGTGATGGCCGAACAGAACCTTTCGAACAGCGATCGCGCGGATGCGGCGACGGCGGCCAAGATTGGCAAGCTGCTGGGCGTGGACGCAATCATCATGGGCAGCATCACGCAGTTCGGGCGTGATGACAGAGAGACAAGCGTAGGCGGCGGCGCGCTGGGGGGCATGGCTTCGCGCTACGGTTTGGGCGGTGTCGGCAAGAAGGAAGCGAAGGCAGTGGTGGCGATCAGCGCGAGGATCATCGGGACGGACACGGCGCAGATTTTCGCGGCCTTCACTGGCAAGGGCGAGTCGAAGCGGTCGGGTGCTTCGTTGCTGGGGTCGGGCGGCAGCTACAGTTCAGCGGGCGGCGCGGGCTACAGCATGGGCAGTTCGCAATTTGCGAGCTCGATCCTGGGCGAGGCGACGGCCCAAGCGGTGGCGTCGACAGCGACACAACTGCAGGGCAATTCGTCGGCGATTCCGGCTCATGCGCGCATGATCGAAGGCCTGGTGGCGGATGTCAGCGGGCAAACAATCACGCTGAACGTCGGCAAGAAGGCGGGCGTGGCGCTTGGGGATAAGTTCCAGGTAGTGAAGGTGACACGCGAGATCAAGGACCCGGCCACGGGCAAGGTGATCCGGCGCATCGAAGAGACTGTCGGCTGGGTGACCATCACCGACGTGGACGACCTGGCCGCCGTGGGCACCTATGCGGGCACATCGCCATTGAAGGTCGGCGATGCGGTAAAGACTGCAAACTGAGGCCCCGCGATGGACTACGCGATTGGTTCACGCATCGGCGACTACGAGATCATTTCCATTCTGGGCGCAGGCGGAATGGGGAAGGTCTATAAGGTCCGCAATGTACTGACGGAGCGGATAGAGGCACTCAAAGTCCTGCTGATGAATGCGGGCGAAGAGCAGGACCAGGCCGAACGTTTTCTGCGAGAGATCAAGGTCCAGGCGCGGCTGACGCACCGGAACATCGCGGGGCTGCACACGGCATTGCGTGTGGAGAACCAGGTGCTGATGGTGATGGAGTATGTCGAGGGGACAACCCTGGAGCGGCTGCTGAAGGTGGGGCCGGCGCCTCCGCAGAAGGCGGCGGAGCTGATGTGCCAGGTTTTGGGCGCGCTGGCCTATGCGCACGCCGCGGGGGTGATCCACCGGGACCTGAAGCCGGCGAACATCATGGTGACCACGGAAGGCGTGGTGAAGCTGCTGGACTTCGGGATTGCGAAGCTGAAGCAGGACCAGTCGCTGACGAAGACGGGATTCACGGTGGGCTCGCTGCCGTATATGTCGCCCGAGCAGATTGAGGGCGCGACGGATCTGGACCACCGGGCCGACATCTACGCGCTGGGCATCTCGTTGTATGAGATTGTGACCGGGCGGCGGCCATTCCTGGGCGACAGCGACTATTCGCTAATGGTGGCGCACCTGAAACAGGTACCTGTGCCACCGATTGAGATCGACCCGAACGTGCCGCAGGCGTTGAACGATATTATCCTGACGGCGATTGAGAAGGACCGGGAACGGCGGTTCCAATCAGCGGCGGCGATGCTGCGGGCGCTGGAGAGTGTGCTGGGCACGGGGCATGCGACGGTGACGCGGCCGGCCGTCGCGGCATTGCCTGCCAACGCGGCTGCGGTTCCCGAGGCGGCTCCGATTCCGCCACCACAAGCGACTGCCGGCGGTGTGGTTGCCCCGAGTACGGCCGGGGCACCGCTTTCGGCTTCGGCGTTTATGCAATCCCCGGTCTCGGCGGCGGCGCCTGAGTTCCCTGCTCCGGCTTATGCCGCGGCGGCGGAGGTGCCTCCGGGCCGGCCTTTGGGCAACCGGGGTTTGTATATCGCGATTGGGTCGCTGGTTACCGTGGGCGTACTGATTGTGGGTGCGATCCAGATTCCTAAGCTGTTCCGGACCCAGGCGGGCGGCCCACAGCAGAGTGTAGTTTCCGGGCAGGAAGCGGCGGGTGGCGGCAGTGCGCAACCACCTCGAGTGGAGGGGGCGGGCGGTGCCGCGAACGGGGCGGCTTCGGGATCAGGACCTGGCCAGGCGCCGGTGAGCCAACCGGTTGCGTCGGGCGGCCGGGAGACGAGCCCGGTGGCTCCGGTGACGCCAGCAGGGGGCGGCGGGCGGCCGCATACGGAACCAGCTGGGGCGCGGCCGGGGTATGCGTCGAATCAGCCGGCGGGCGGGGCGCAGAGTCCGGAGGTGAGCGCTCCTCCGGTGGTGCAGCAGGCTCCGGTGAACAACGCGGCCAATCCGGCGGCGGAGGCTTCCGGAGCGGCGCTGCGGGATATGCGGGAGCAGTTGATGCTGCTGGGGACTCGGGCGAATTCGGTGAAGAGCAGCCTGGAACGGTTGAAACAGGCGCAGGCGAGGCAGGGATTGGGGCTGCGCGGGGATATCAATACGGCATCGCAACGGATGGAGTTTTACCTGGACGAGTGCGAGACGGCCATCAAGGCGGGCGATCTCGCTGGTGGAAAGAAGTATCTCGACTTAGGGGAACGCGAAGTTGCGAAGTTGGAGACGTTCCTGGGGCGGTAGTGGGGGTGGGATTGGTTCTGGTTCGCGCTTAGCGAATGATTGTGTCGCTGGACTTGGAAGACGCTCCGGCGGCCGTGGCCCGCTCCTTGCCAGTCGCGGTTCGCAGCTCGGATGGGACCACTTCCTTACGGTCGTGGTTCGTTGCGATTTGCTCCGATTTGGTGGCCCGCCCGGGCAGGCTGGCTCCCATTAGGATCGGGGCTTATGCCGGCCGGCACTCGACTACGTAGTAGGCGGACTGGGGTCCGGCGGATGACACTTCGAGTCCTGCCTGTTGTGCCAATTCCTTGAATTCCTCCAGGGTGCGGTGCTTGCCCGCCAGGAGCACCATCTCTATGGTAACGGTGCGGGTGCCGGTGTCGGGGCTCACGCTCTTGAGGATGACTACCCGGCCGTTGGGACGTGCCGCTTCCGCCGCCCGCGTCAGGATGGCTACTGTTTCGGCATCCGGCCAATCGTTGAGGATGCCCCTCAGCAGGTAGATGTCCGCGCCGGGCGGGAGCGGATCGAAGAAGCTTTGGCCGCAAAGCGTGGCACGGCCGGCGACTCCGGCGGACTGCAGGATTTCGCTGGCCCTGGCTACGGTGCCGGGCTGGTCCAGCAAGGTCCCGTGGATATGCGGATGGACCCGCAGCAGTTCGGCCAGCATGGCTCCGGTGCCGCCGCCCAGGTCGACCACGGTCCGGATGGAGTCCCAGCCGCCGGTGATGTCGAAATGCGGATTGGGTGTGCCGTGGCCCTGCGGCCCGATGAGGGCGTCGAACTGAGCGGCAATGGGCGGATTGGCTTCGAGATCTTCCCAGAAGCCGCGGCCGAAGAGCTGGTGATAGGCAGGGCGACCGGTGCGGACGTAGCTGAGCATGGTGCCCCAGGCGTGGGCCATGCGGCCGCCGAAACCGTCGAGGTCGAGGCCGATGAGCATCCCGGGATCGAGCAGCCCTTTGGCGGCTTCATTGAGGACATAGCGGCCAGGACCGGTCTGCTCGAAGACGCCTCGGGAGACGAGGTAGCCGAGCAGGCAGTCGAGGACGTAGGGATCGCATTGGGCGGCGGCGGCGATTTCCTTCACGTGCGAGAGGCCGGCGTCCATGTGATGGGCGAGGCGTAGGGTGGCGGCGGTATGGATGCACCAGGGGGTCTGCAGATCGCACAGTGACCAGAGGTCGGCGGGAGGTTGATCGGGCACGGGAGTGGGGGCCTCGCGATGTGAATTGAACACCAGAGCAGCGGAACCGGGCCGCTGCAGTTCTATTCAGCATTGTAAGCCTGCGCGAGAGATCCCGGAAGGAATGGAGGCGAGCCTACTGAATCGAAGGGAATGGGAATACCCGACCGAGGCTAGCTACGCGGGTGGGGGGTGCAGCGTCCATAGGGGTGACCGAGCAAGAAGCAAAGTGCTGATAAGGAGAGTAAGCAAATGACACTCACAAATGGCAGGGGCGACGCGGGACGTCACTTCGGATTCACGATGCTGCGCAAGCTGCTGTTGGTGTCCGCCGCCCTGATAATGGCCTTACCCGCGAGTGCGGGCCCGCGCTATTTCCGGGGTGGGTTTGGTTATGGGGGCGGGTGGGGTCCGTGGGGTTACGGATATGATCCGTATTTCTACGGCGGCTACCCGATGGTGACGCATCCGAATGCGGGCCAGGTGAAGTTGGACACGAAGGTGAAAGACGCCGAGGTTTATGTGAACGGCTCGTATGCCGGCACGACGGGCGAGCTGAAGTCGATGTGGCTGAAGCAGGGCTCGTACAAGCTGGAAGTGCGGAGTGCGGGGCGTGAAGCGTTCGCGCAACAGATCTATGTGGTGAACGGCAAGACGATGAAGGTGCGGCCCGAACTGCGGCTGGAGCCGAAGTCTTGAGGCTGCGGCGGCAGGGTGAAGAGCGCGCCCCCCGATTTCGAACACAAACCGGCCCAAGGCCCTGAATCAAGGACTTGGGCCGGTTTTTTTATTACAAATCTTACGAAGAAACTGGATGGTGACTCATATCATCCAAAGACTAGACGTATATTGCAGCGGCCCGACCGCTGGCCCAACCGGGGCGGAGGAAATAGAGCAAATGCTGAAGCCGATTGGGTATAGCTTGCTGGTGGTGTTCGCGATGGTGCCAGGATTGGCGCAGACGCGAACGAAGGCGCCTATTATTGCGGCGTCGAAGTCGTTGTCCGACTACAGCGAGGCGATGGAGCAACTGGCCGAGGCGGCGAGTCCGGCAGTGGTGCAGATCCTTGTACAGAGGGTTGCTCCGGTGGGCCAGGGCGATTCGCAGCGCATGGGGTTTGTGTCGGAGCAGGAGGCGACGGGGTCCGGCGTCATTGTGGATCCGGACGGATATATCGTCACCAATGCGCATGTAGTGCAGAACGCGCGGCGCATTGATGTGAAGGTGCTGCGGGTGGATGAGAAGGGTCAGGCTCCGCATGGGCATCTGCTGCCGGCGAAGCTGATCGGCCTCGACCGGCAGGTGGATATTGCGGTGCTCAAGATTGAGGGCGCGAACCTGCCGACGCTTTCCTTTGTGAATTCAGACACCTTGCGGCAGGGGCGGCTGGTGATGGCCATGGGGAGTCCGTTGGGGTTGCAGAATACGCTGACGCATGGCGTGGTAAGTGCGACGCTGCGGCAACTGAAGCCGGAGAGCCCGATGGTTTACATCCAGACAGATGCTCCGATTAATCCTGGAAACAGCGGCGGTCCGCTGTTGGATATCGAGGGACGGATTGTCGGGATCAACACGATGATCTATACGGAGTCGGGCGGCAGTGAAGGCATTGGATTTGCAATCCCCGCGAATCTCGCCAAAGACGTTTACCAGAAGCTGCGGAAGGACGGACGGGTGCGGCGGGGCGCTATTGGAGTACTGCCGGAGGCGATCACTCCGGCGCTGGCCGCGGGGCTGGGGCTGGATCGCGACTCGGGCGTGATTCTGTCGGATGTGGCACCGCACGGGGCTGCTGATGCGGCCGGACTGCAGCCGGGCGATGTGCTGATCTCGATTGACGGCAAGCCGATCCGAGAGGTGCGGGATCTCGCGTTGACGGTATTCCAACGGGCCCCGGGCGACGAGTTGAAGATCGTTTTCCAGCGCGGCAAAGAAGAAATGACGAAGACCGTGGCTGTGCTGGAGCGAAAGAACGAACCCAGCCTGCTGGCGGACCAAGCCGGCTATGATGCGGCACTGGTGCGGGAACTGGGGATTCTCGCCGTGACCGTGGATGAGAAGGTGACGGCGATCCTGACGGACCTGCGGCGGCTGTCGGGGGTGGCCGTAGCTGCTGTGCCGGCGGAGTATGCGGGCTTGAATCCGGGCTTGCTGGCAGGTGATGTGATCTATGAGGTGAACACCAAGCCAGTGGCGTCGCTGGACGAGTTGAAGGCGATATTGAAGGAGAGGAAGCAGGGCGACGGGATTGTACTGCTGGTGGAGCGATTGGGGCAGTTGATCTATGTGACGGCAACGCTCGAGTGAGCGCTGCCGTCGACTGCGCGGTTACTGCAGGGTAATGGTGACGCGGACGCTATCATCGCCGAGCCCGGCGGCATTGTTGAGAGATAGCGTGACGGGGTAGAACGCGCCGGTTGCAGACACTTGCAGCTCCCCGATCTTCTCCACGACGGCCTGGAGCACAACATTCGGTTGGCTGTCGAGAGTGACCGTAGCCAGCTGGCCGATGTGGACTGAGGAGAGACTCGCCTGCGGGATGTGGGCTTCCACCTGGCGCGTGAGCCCAGAGACGATTTCGAAGTCCCTGGAGTATTGGTCGCGCAGAACCAGGTAGCCGTCAGCGGGGGCAATCACGGGGAGGCGCACGGCGGAGGCCTGGGGATTGACGGCGGCGGACTCGGCGGCACGCAGGCGATCCTCGGCCTGACGCAAGGCAGCCTGGGCAGCGGTTTCCTGGGCTTCCAGTTCCTCTTCCCTGCCGATGGAGTGGGTGGCGGCTTCCGACTGGGTTTCCACCTGTTGGCGGGCAGACTGTTGCAGGGCGAGCTCTTCGTCGTGTTTCAACTGGCTCTGCATGCCTTCGCGATAGAGCATGTCGCTGTGTTGAGTTGCTTCGTCTGCCTCACCCGCCGCGAGTTCCGCGCCAATCATGCGGTTCCGGAGGTCCTCCGCACGGGCACGCGAGGCGGCCGCGCGGGCCTGGATGTCGCGGAGTTGGTCGCGGGCCTGGTCGACGGCGGCCTGGGCGGAGGCGAGGTTGCCGCGAGCATCCAGCTCAGCGATCGGTTCCGGCAAAGCCTGCGGTTCTGTCTCTCCGATGACCTGGCCCTTGCGGACCTGGGCGTTCAGGGGCACTTCGAGTTCGAGGATGGTGGCGGGTACGGGCACGGAGGCGACGGAGACGAGTTCACCCGGGTAGTGGAGGGGCTCAGCCTCGGGCGATTCCTGGCTGGAGCCGGCACTCTGCCAGAGGTGGGTGGAGGACTGATTGGCGTGGGTCCAAACTGCGCCCACGAGGCAGGCCGAGGTGATGAGGATGACGGCTGGCGTGGTGTGGAGTTTCATGAAGAGGTCCTTTCCGTGCTGGGCCGGCGTAGGGGGGACAGAGCGATCAGCGGCCCAGTCTTCGAACGTGAGAGAAGCAGATGGAGGCGGTGAAGCCGAGGACGATGGCGAGAATTCCGCCTGTGCAGTAGAGGCCGGCGGCGTCGATGAGGAGGACGGCGAGCAGGTGCCGGCCGTGTCTGACTGACAGCCGCGCGGCTGGAGGGGGAGCAGCGTTGATGGCCGTAGGTGAGGTGCCGATGTTTGGCGTATCCATCGCGCTGCTCCTTTTGTCGGGAGGTTTAGGCGGTTTGGGCGCCGGAGTTGAGCAAAGCAACCCAGGCGCCCGGGTAAGTCAGCCGATGTACCATTCGCTGCCGGCCTGCCAACTGTGGAGCGCGGGCGGTGCTGGAGCTTCCGGCATTTCTCCGGCGCCGCCGATGAGGTGGATGATGCGTGTGGTGCGCAACACATCGGCGGTGGAGCCGGTGAGGTTGAGCAGTCTCAGTTCGCCGCCGGCGAGGGTCACCATCACATAGCCGACCATGAGTTCGCCGAGATCGTCGATGTCGAGGGAAGGCACGGCGGACAGGTCAAGCAGGATATGGGAGCGGCCTCTCTCCACCAACTGGCGCAACTGCTGGTGGAGAGAGTGCTGCTCTTCGGTCGAGGCGAGTTTCCCGTGCGCGTCGATGATGATGAAACCTCCGCGCTCGTGAATTGTCAGCCGGGAGTCCATCAGTTGGCTCCAGGGGTGATGGTGCCGCGGAGCTGTTGTTCCTCGTTTTGGACCTTCTCATATTTGAGGTAGTTTTTGAGGGTCCTGGCGATCTGATCGGAGTCCTGTTTCACCTTATCCGCATAGCCGCGGTATTGGGGGCTCCAGAGGAAGTTGTGGTTGGTATTGAAGTATTCGATGGCCTCCTCCGTATTGGTGGCGGCTTCCTTGAGCAGCGGCACCACCTTATCGACGGCCTGCTGTTCCCAGGGCTGGAGGGTGTCGCGTTCGGCTTCGAGGGCGGAGATCTCCTTGCCCATGGCATTGACATCCTGCTTCAGCATCCAGAGGGGGCTGAGGTGCGAGTCGCTGGAGAGAGCGGCATTCCGGGCGTCCATACTGAGGTGGTCGGCCTCGACGGCGGTGTTGGAAGCAACGTTGCGCATCTCTTCGAGCATGACCCGGGGGTTGCCGGTGTCATTGCCGGCAGTGGAGGTCTTGCCGAACGAAGGGGTGGCGACCGCCACCAGGGAACCGATGGCGGCCATCACGGTGAGGGAAAAGCTCTTTTTGGTCATGACGTTTTTTCTCCTACTTGCCTTGTTTGCCGGTTGTTTAATTTGTTCCGGCTCACCTATCAAGACGACGCAAGGCAGCGATTGGAGACTCCCCCCGACACGGCATTCGCGCCCCAGTTGAGTTGGTAGATTTGCGGCGCATGCAAAACAGGAGCCGCGCGGCTACCCCCTGGCGGGTATTTGCTGAGGTTGCGCCAGGGTAGGCGGTATCTTGCGAGGCCGCGGGTCCGTCGACAAAGCAGGAGGTCGAAAAATGAAAGACCCAATCGGGCGAGTATCCAAAATAAAGAGAAGCCGGCTGCTGATGGCCGGGCTGGTGTGCGCGGGGCTTTTGGGATTATCCGGGCCTGTGCAGGCACAGGTGCAGCTCTCGCCTCAGCAATTGGATGATCTGGTTTCGCGGATCGCCCTCTATCCGGACCCGTTGCTGGCGCAGATCCTGACGGCGTCGACGTACTCCGACCAGGCTGCAGAGGCCGCGCGGTGGGCGGATGAGCACAGTTACCTGACGGGCGAGAGCCTGGCCAAGGCGATTCAGGAGGACAACCTGCCCTGGGATCCGAGCGTGCAGGCGCTGCTGCCCTTCCCCTCGGTCTTGGACATGATGGCGGGCAACCTGTTTTGGACGCGGCAACTGGGCGACGCAGTGCTGGGCCAGCGTGGAGATGTGATGGATGCGGTGCAGGCGATGCGGCAGAAAGCGAGGGATTTCGGCTATCTGCAGAACAATGCGCAATATCAGGTGACGGATGGGGGCCCGGGGCAGATCCAGATTGTGCCGGTGGATCCGGGGTTCTATTGCCTGCCAGTCTATGATCCCCTGATTGTCTTCGGGCGGCCTCGGGTGGGGCTGACTGTGGGGATCAGCTTCGGGCCGCGGATTGCGCTGGGCGCGGCGTTTGCGCCCTGGGGCTGGGGCCGGTCGGGCTTTGAGTGGAGGTCTCGCACGATGCTCGTGGACGGGCACGCCTGGGCGCGGACCAGGGAGAACCACGAAGCCTACCGGCATCCTTATGTACGCCCGCCGCATGCGGCGGGTCCGCGCGTGGAGAGGCACGAACTGCGGCCGACGCGTCCGCAGCGGCGCGGGGGTCCGGTGGAGCACAGGAGGTAGCCGTGGAAGGGGAGGAATCCGAGCCGGGCTACCGGGTTTCCCGGCTCAGTCTCCCCAGGATGGGCGCGGCGATTTACCGCGCGAGTGGTATGGGCTTGGCGGGCCGGACACCGCATGATGGGGGTGCCCGAGAAAGAAGGCGGGCCAACCGTGAGTGAGAGCATCAGGTTGTCTCCAGAAGTGGTCACCATGAGCCGGGGGATGTTGCCGGTGGCTAAGGTGGTCCAGCGGATCCAGGCCGTGGTGCGGTCATTGGGTCGGCGGACACGCGCCGGGCAGCGGCCGATGGGCGCACCAGCGGAACCCGGGCCACGGACGCTGGCGGTGATGGGAGAGGGTCCAGACCGAAGTGCGCTGCAAGCTGCATTTGATGAGCGGGGCTGG
This sequence comes from Paludibaculum fermentans, assembly GCF_051172195.1. GTDB lineage: Bacteria > Acidobacteriota > Terriglobia > Bryobacterales > Bryobacteraceae > Paludibaculum > Paludibaculum fermentans_A. Next base: position 5,746,038 of record NZ_JBPJAQ010000001.1, on the reverse strand, counting down.
GGCTTAGCCCTGGCTGACAACACGACCGATGCGCTGGTGCAGCAGATGCAGGAGCGGTTTCAGGTGATCCTGTTCCAGCGTGAGGTAGCGGGCCGGGACTGGCGGCCGGCGGTGCGCGTGCTTTCACGCATGATTCCACGGCCCTGCGTCGTGCTGCTGTCGGATACCTGCGACATGAACCAGTGGGAAGAGCTGGTGCGGTGCGGCGGTTTCGATGTAGCGCGGACGCCGGTGAATGGAAACGCCGTGATGCGCATGGTGACCGCGGCGTGGTCAATCTGGAAGCAGCAGGAAGGCCACGCCGCCAGGCCGGTGGTCGACGCTAGGAAATGACACCCTTGCGGACAGCGTAGAGGATGAGTTCCGGCACGCTGTGCAGGTTGAGTTTTTCCATCAGATTGCCGCGATGGGTCTCCACGGTGTAGAGGCTGAGATTGAGCATGTTCGCCACATCTTTATTGCTCTTTCCTTCGGCGATCAGTTGGAGAAGCTCACGTTCACGCTGGGTGAGGAGTTCATAGCTGTCCTCGATGTCCTTGTCCTGTAACTGGCGGACGTAATCTTCGACAAGCAGGCGGCTGACAGCGGGGCTGAAGAAGGCTTTGCCGGCGCTGACTGAGCGGATGGCGAGGATGAAATCGGATTCGGCGGATTCCTTGAGCAGATAGCCGCGGGCTCCGGCCTTGAGGGCGCGCAGGACATAGCTTTCGTCAGAGTGCATGCTGAGCACGACGATGGAGACGCCGGCCTGTTTCTCGTGGATCTGGCGGGCGGCTTCGATGCCGTTCATGTTGGGCATGCTGATGTCGAGGACGATGAGATCGGGCTTGAGCTCCTCGACGAGGCTGACCGCCTCGCGGCCGTCGCTGGCTTCGCCGACTACCTGAAAGTCCTTGTGTTCCTCGATGACGAGGCGCAATCCGCGCCGCATTACGGCATGGTCGTCGGCCAGAATGATTCGAATCATGGAGTGTCCTTTGTAGGATGCGGCGGGGCGCCGGGAAGAGGCAGGAGGATGGAGAGGACTGTGCCGCGACCGGGTGCAGAGTCGATGGAGAAGCTGCCGCCGAGTTGGTCGACGCGCTCCTCCATACCTAGCAGACCCATGCCCTTTTCGCGGTGCGGATCGAAGCCGACGCCGTCGTCCTGCACAGTGACGGAGAGGCTATTGCAGTCGCGGCGGACAACGACGCGGACCTGGGACGCATGGGCGTGGCGGGTGCAGTTATTCAGGGCCTCCTGCACGACACGGTAGACGCAGGTGCGGTGGGAGTCGGGCAGATCCTCGACAATTTCGTCGGCTACCATTTTCACTTTGAGGCCGGAGCGGCGGGAGACTTCGCGGGCCTGCCAGCGGAGGGCGGCGACGAGACCGAGGTCGTCGAGCATGGACGGGCGCAGGAGGAGAGCCATGTTGCGCACCATGCCGACGCTGGATTCGGCGAGGCTGCGTACGGACTGCAGGCGCTCGCCGCGAGTTTCGGGATTGGGGGACGATTCGAGGCGGCCGAGTTCGACGAGCATGGCGGACATGGTCTGGCCGACTTCGTCGTGCAGCTCGCGGGAGAGATTGCGGCGCTCCTCCTCCTGTGCCGTGACGAGGCGGCTGGAGAGGGTCTGCATTTCGCGGCGGGCGGCTTCGACCTCTTCGAAGCGGAGCCGGGCCTCGTGTTCGAGTCGCTGGACGCGCCGGATGGTGATGGTGGCGAGCACGAGCCCGAGCAGGAGAGCGGTGAGCGAGATGGCGATGACGCGGCGGCGGAAGCCGATCTGGACGGCGCGGATGCGTTCCTCGCCGGCGTCGAGATCGCGCTCGTTCATGGCGGTGATGCGGCGCGTGAGTTGCAGGACCTCGGTGCGGAAGGGCAAGATGACGTCGAAGAGGAAGGTGCTGGCCTTGGCGCGGCGGACCTGGGCGTCCCACTGGAGAGCGGGTTCGAGGGAATGCCAGTAGGTATCGATCTGGCCGCGCAGGTCGCGGAAGGCCTGTCGTTCCGAGGGAATGAGGCGGCCCTCGTAGGCGTTCAGGGTCTCGGCGGCATGGCGGCGCAGCTGGTGGAGTTCGGCTTTCTGATTTTCGGCGCGGGTTCCGTCGACTTCGAGGAGGTAGTCGCGGACGATGGTGGCGATGCGGAGGATGTCGGCCCGCAACTGGTCGAGCAGGGCGTCGCGAGCGCGGGATTCGTCGCGCAGGGCGGCGGTGGCGAGTTCCACTTTGCGCAGGGAGGTCGTGGCGTCGAAGGCCATGGCGGCCATCAGCAGCAGAAGCCCGGCAAAGCCGATGCCGAGGGCGCGCGCCCATGTGGACAGGAGCCGCCCGGTGAGTGAACGAAGGGACCAGGGCTGTTGGGAAGGGTCCGCCATCTGGGGATTGAGCCTTGACCCATTGTTAGCACAGGGTCAGGGGATCCTTGGATATCGCGGCGGGCCGGTATGCGCAGCACAGCGGGCAGGGGGATTCTTGACAAGGCCCCGATCATCTGATGCGATAGTCCACGATTTATGAGCAAGACATTCGTTCGGATGATCGCCCTTGTGCTGACAGGCATGGGTGGCCTCGCCGCGCAGACGGCCGGCGGCCCCGGCTCGGCTTCCACCCGTGGTGCGTATGCTACGAAGCGCTACCCGAACCTCTTCCGGGCAGCAGGTCACTCGCAGAAGGAGATTTCCGCGAAGGTCCAGGCGGGCTTCCAGCAGTTGTTTCACGGCGACGCGGAGACACAGACCGTCTATTACGAAGTGGGACGGAATGCCAACGGTCCGCTGGCGTATGTCAGCGACATCAACAATCATGATGTGCGATCGGAAGGCATGTCATACGCAATGATGATTGCGGTCCAGCTGAATAAGAAGATGGAATTCGACGCGCTGTGGAACTGGTCGAAGACCTATATGTACCAGGCGTCGGCAACACATCCATCGTACGGATACTTCTCATGGTCGATGAAAGTGGACGGCACTCCGAACAGCGAGTCGCCGGCTCCGGATGGGGAAGAATACTGGGTGATGGCGTTGTATTTCGCCTCGGGCCGGTGGGGCAACGGCAAAGGCATCTATGATTATCGGGCCGAAGCGGACCGCCTGCTGGACAGCATGAAGAATCGCAAGATCATAGATGGGCCCACCAATCGGGGTGCGGAAACCGGGGGGCCGGAGTTTCATCCGGATCACAAGATGGTGCGATTCACTCCGAACCTGAGACGGCCGGATCATACGGATCCTTCTTATCATCTGCCCGCCTTCTATGAACTGTGGGCACGCTGGGGACCGGCGGCGGACCGGCCGTTTTGGGCGGCAGCTGCGCAGGTGAGCCGCGACTACCTTCAGAAGGCAACGCATCCGGTGACGGCGCTGGCGCCGAACTATGCCAACTACGACGGGACGCCCGTACCTGGCGCGGGCGGCCAGAACGGGAACTTCGGAGCGGATGCCTGGCGGACAGCGGCCAACTGGGCCGTGGACTGGTCGTGGTGGGCGGCCGACCCGCGGGAGCAGGTCTTGAGCGACAAGATCCAGGCGTTCTTCGCGGCGCAGGGCATCGATACGTATGGGAACCGGTTCACTTTGGATGGCAAGCCGTTGGGCGGTTCCCACTCGACAGCCCTGGTGGCCGCGAACGCCGTGGCCAGCCTGGCAGCGACGAACAAGGAACGGGCCGCCCAATTTACTGAAGCGTTATGGAAGGCCGAGATTCCCTCGGGCCGCTACCGGTATTACGACGGGATGTGGTATCTAATGGGCCTGCTGCACGTCAGCGGCGAATTCCGCATCTGGCCGCCGAAGTAATCATGCCCAAAATCAAAGCACTCCGATGGTGGATGATCGGCCTGATCATGCTCGGGTCGGTCATCAATTACCTGACTCGCAGCACGCTGGCTGTCGCTGCTCCGACGCTGCTGCAGGAACTGCATATCAGCGCGAAGGAATACTCGTGGATTGTGGGGACGTTCCAGGGCGCTATCATGGCGCAGCCGATTTGCGGCTATGTGCTGGATGTTCTTGGGCTGAAGATTGGCTTCGCGATTTTCGCAATCGCGTGGTCGCTGGTCAACATGGCACACGCGCTGGCCGGTAGCTGGCAGGCGTTTGCCTGGCTGCGCGGCGCGCTTGGCTTCGCGGAAGGCTCGGCCAACCCGGCGGGCATGAAGGCAACGTCCGAGTGGTTCCCGGCGAAGGAGCGCGGGCTGGCCGGCGGAGTTTATAACATCGGGGCGTCGGTGGGTTCCATGCTGGCGCCGCCGCTGGTCGCGTGGGCCATCCTGGTGTATAACTGGCGTGCGGCTTTTGTCATTACGGGTGCGCTGGGCCTGGTGTGGGTAGCGCTGTGGCTGTTCCTGTATCAATCGCCAGACCGGCACCCTGCCCTGTCGAGTGAGGAGAAAGCGTACATCTCTGCTGGGCAGGAGAAGCATCTTCAGAGTGACGGGTCGCGGCCATCGCTGGGCAAGATCCTGGTGCAGCGGAACTTCTGGGGCATTGCGCTGCCGCGATTCCTGGCCGATCCAACCTGGGGCACGCTGAGCTTCTGGCTGCCGCTGTATCTCAGCAGCGTCCGCCACATGGATCTCAAGCACATCGCCATGTTCGCGTGGATGCCCTTTCTGGCAGCGGACTTCGGTTGCGTGTTCGGCGGCCTGGTCTCGATGAAGCTGCAGAAACTGGCGGGGCTGAGCCTGATCAATGCCCGGCGCTGTGCCTTCACGCTGGGTGCGGTATTGATGCTGGGCGTGGGGTTTGTCGGTTTTGTGGAGAGTCCCTATGCGGCCATCGCGCTGCTGAGCCTGGCGGGTTTCGCGCATCAGACGCTGTCGGTGACGGTGATCACCATGGCGTCTGACCTGTTCCGGAAGAACGAGGTGGCGACGGCGGCCGGCATGGCCGGAACATTCGGCAACGCGGGCCTGCTGATTTTCTCGCTGATGATTGGTGGGTTGGTCGCCACGGTGGGCTACACGCCGTTTTTCGTCTGCCTGGGCCTGTTGGACCTGCTGGGCGCGGCGGTGTTGTGGACGCTGGTGCGCGAGCGCCCGGCGGCGCAACCGGAAGCCATAGAGGGAGGGCAATGACTATGCCGGAAACGTCGGCGCTGATTCGAAATCCGATTCTGCCGGGGTTCAATCCAGACCCCTCCATAGTGCGGGTGGGGGACGATTATTACATCGCCACATCCACGTTCGAGTGGTTCCCGGGGGTTCAGATCCACCACTCCCGCGACCTGATCCACTGGCGCCTGGTGGGGAGGCCGCTGAACCGGGCCAGCCAGTTGAACATGCTGGGCGATCCCGACTCATGCGGAGTGTGGGCTCCGTGTCTCACCTATGCGGACGGCCTGTTCTGGCTCATCTACACGGACGTGAAGCGTTATGGCCGGACGACCCAGGGCGGTGCGGCCGGCGCCTCGCTGCGGGATACGCACAACTACCTGGTGACGAGCCAGAGCATCGAGGGCGGATGGTCCGAGCCGGTGTATTTGAACAGCAGCGGGTTCGACCCTTCGCTGTTTCATGACGACGACGACCGGAAGTACCTGGTCAACTTACGGTGGGATCACCGACCAGGCAGCAATCGATTCTCGGGGATTGTGCTGCAGGAATATTCCCCCGCCGAGCGCTCGTTGACCGGGCCGGTCCACTTGATTTTCCGGGGGACGCAGATCGGGTTTACTGAGGGTCCGCATCTCTACAAGCGGGGCGGCTATTACCACCTGCTGACAGCGGAAGGCGGCACAGGCTGGGGTCATGCTGTGACGATGGCGCGGTCACGTGAGCTGACGGGAGCCTATGAACTGCATCCGGACATGTACGTGCTGACTGCGCGGAACCGGCCGGATGTCGAACTGCAGCGTGCCGGTCATGCGGACCTGGTGGAGACGCAGGCGGGCGAGACGTATCTGGTTCACCTCTGCGGGCGGCCGATCCACAACCGGGGGCGCTGCACCCTGGGCCGCGAGACGGCCATTCAGAAGATGGCCTGGGGTGACGATGGGTGGCTGCGTACGGCCGATGGCTCCGGCCTGCCGCTGAGCGAAGTGGCTGCGCCGGCCCTGCCTGTCCATGAGTTTCCCGCTTCGCCGGAGCGCCAACTGTTTGATGGGCCGGAGCTGCCGCCGGACTTCCAGTGGCTCAGGTCCCCGTGGCCGGAAGAACTATTCAGCCTGACGGAGCGGCCGGCGTATCTGCGCATGTACGGCCGTGAGACGATCGGCAGCCTGTTCCGGCAATCGCTGGTGGCGCGCCGGCAGCAGGCACATTGCTACAGCGCAGAGACTTCGATGGAGTTCCAGCCACAGGGGTTCGCGCAGATGGCCGGACTGGTCTGTTATTACAACAGCAGCAAGTTTCACTACCTGTATGTCTCGCGCGATGACGAACTGGGCAAGCAGGTCCGGGTGATGTCGTGCCTGCCGGACCAGGTGCAGTCGGACGTTTTCAGTGCCGCTGTGGCGATACCGGAAGATGCTCCGGTGCACTTGCGGGTCGAGGTGGATTTCGAACGGTTGTACTTCGCGTTCAAAGTGGGGAGCGGGGCCTGGGTGAGGATGCCGGGGCCGCTCGATGCGAGCATTTTGTCGGACGAGGCAGCGGCTCCGGGTACGCCCAATTTCACGGGAGCGTTTGTCGGCGTCTGCTGCCAGGACCTGGCCGGAACGCGGCTTCCGGCCGATTTTGCGCACTTCACGTATCGGGAGCGCCCGTATCTGGCGGAGCCGTTCGAGGCTCCCAGCGCGGGCTGAGCTGAGGTCAAGGAAGTTCAACCGCGAGCCTCGTGCTGCACACTCCGCAGTGCTGGTTCCTGCGGCGACGGCTTTCGCAACAGCAGCGGCACGGTGCCGCTCGCCAGGGCGATAAAGGCCATGATGCGCAGCACGCCGTGGTACTCACCGGTGGCCTGGCGGAAGTGAGCAATGAGGGCGGGTCCCGCCACACCGGCGAAGCCCCAGGCGGTGAGCATCAGCCCGTAGATGGAGCCGATGTCGCGCGAACCGAAGTAGTCTGCCGCAAAAGCGGGCATGGTGCCGAAGCCACCGCCATAGCAAAGCAGGATGATGCACAGCAGGAGCGCCAGCATGCTGAAGTCGGAAGTCTGGGAGAGCAGCAGGAAGACCAGGGCTTCGACTCCGAACATCGTGAGGAAGACCGTCTTGCGGCCGATGGCATCGGACAGCCAGGCCCAGAAGAGGCGCCCGCAGCCGTTGCCGATGGAGATGATGCCGACCATGGCAGCGGCCGTCGCAGCACTGACGTGGGAGACTTCCTGTGCCATTGGCGAGGCCTGCGAGATGATGGCGATGCCCGCCATGCTGTTGAGGAACAGGGTCATCCAGAGCCCGTACCACTGCCAGGAGCCGAGCGCCTGGCGAAGGGTGAGATCCTGCGCGGGTGCAATGTGGGCGCTGGCGAGAGAGGCGCGATAGCCGGGAGGAGCGTAGCCTTCAGGCGGGACAATCATGAAAAAAGCACATGAAGCGACGATGACGAAGTAGGCGGCGCCCAGGATCAGGAAGGTGGCGTTCACACCAGACGAGTCAATCAGGTACTGCGCGATAGGTGCGGTGATGAGAGCTCCGGCGCCGAAGCCGGCGACCGCAACCCCGGTGATCATGCCCCGATGGTCAGGGAACCAGCGCAACAGGGTGGCGACAGGAACGATATAGGCGAGTCCTATGCCGGCGCCGCCGATCACCCCATAGGTGAGGTAGAGCATCGGCAGCGTATGAGAGATACCGGCGAGCATAGTCCCGGCCCCATACAGGATGGATGCGGAGAGGGCGACGGTTCTCGGCCCTACACGCCTCATCCAGAGGCCCCCGGCGAACGCCGCGAAGCCGAGGACCAGGATGGCGAGTTCGAAGGCGGAAGTCACCTCGGGGACGGTCCAGCCATATGTCTTGGTGAGCGGGATGCGGAAGACGCTCCATGCGTACACGGCGCCGAGCGCGATCTGCATGAGTACACCGGCTGCGGCAATGAGCCAGCGATTGGGAGTGTTTGTTGTCATGGTATGTCCGGCTAGAAGGTATAGGCTGCGCCCAGGTTGAAGTGATCGCCGATGTTGTTGCTGGCTGGCTGATTGCGATAGTTCGTCAGGAAGCGGTGCCACTCCAGTGCGAAGGCGACATTAGGAGACAGGTGAAAGATGATGTTGCTCATATAGCTCTGGTTCTTGGACCGGCCGCCTCCGGGCACGTTGCCGATCTCGGGGGCATCGATGCCGTAGGCTGTATTGCTTTGCCATCTGCGGCTCAACTGGAGGGAGACCTGCGCCCAGCCGCCGCGTGTGCCCACGCCGCGATCACCCGGTTGTCCGATGGGCAGGACGGTCTGCCCGATACCGCCGCTGAAGATGCCGAGGGCACGGCCGGCGAAGGCCTCGCCGGACAGGGTGACAAAGCGGCCGAGGGGCAGGTTGTAGTCGACGGCTGCGCCCCAGCTTTGAAAGTCGCGTGTCGCGGCAATGCCGTTCGTGACGGCTGTGTTCTTAGCCGTGCCCCAGTGTCCGCTGAAGCCGAGGGTAGCCGTACGGTCCAGGACGGGCGAGGATAAGGCAAGGCGCGTCTCGACGGCCGGCAGGCGCCCCAGTTCCCCGGCCCGCGGCTGGCGCACGGTGGAGTAGGCAGCGAGGTTATCGCCGATATCCGGATTCACCGCGGCCACCTGCCAGAGGAGCGTCCGATCGTGTGCGAACTTGCCGTTCCACTCAGCCCGAATCTGTGGAGTACGGATCCAGAGGTTGCCGGAGCCGGAGAATTCGGGGATGGAAAACTCAGCGAAGGAGGTTGGGTTCAAGGGAGCAAAGATGCTCCAATCCTGCCCGGCCTGGATCGCGAAACGATCCCACTGGAGCCGCCCGTAGGCTAACCGCAGGCGCAGGATATCCATGTTGACGCCGTTGGCGAGGGCGGGATCTCCGCCGAAGAAATCAGCTTCAACCACGGCGCTGAGTTTGGCGTTTCCGGCTTTTAGATCTGAGATGGAGAGGCCCAGGCGCGTCTGGCGGGCGGTGGCGCCAAAGTTCTCCTGGGGTCCCGCCGTACGCGGGGTGGCGAAGCCCGGAAAGTCCGCGTTGTTCGTGCCCGCGGAATTAAAGTAGGCATTGAACAACAGGGTGCCGTTGAATTTCAGTTTCGGCGACGGCGCAGCCTCGGCCTTTGGGGCTGCGGCCGCGGCGGTGCTGATGGGTGCCGGTGCAACGGCGGGAGCAGCATGCAGGCCGGCGGCATCGGTTGCACTGATGATGCCCTTGTCACGCAGGATGGCGGCTAGCTGCTGCACTCCATTGGCTCCGGCGCCGATGACACGGTCGAATTCGGCGGACGTGATGACCTGCTTGTCGCGCAGGACCCGGGCGAGTTCATCGGCTGGTGATTGCGCCTGGCAGGTCAGCGCGCACAGCACGAGCACAACTCCGGCAATCTGATTTTTGAGCATGAGTGCTGTCTCTCCCAATCCACTAGGACCAACGGGACGGCTTCGCTTTCAAAGTGCCTATGCGGCGGTCACCCCGCTGCATCGGGCCGCTCAGTCACCGGCTTGGGACCGGGCCCGGGCAGGATGTGCTTGCGACCCCCCGCGCGCTCGCCCTCGAAGAGCGCTTCGAGACTGGAGTAGGGGTAGATGGTGGGCGCCTTGTTCTGCATGAGGCCGCCAGTATCCGCGGTGGGGCCGTAGTTGCTGTGCTCATCGCGATTCAGCATGCGCAGCATGGCCAACTGCTGCCCGCGGTGATGGGACGTGTGCGTCATGCGGCGGGTCATGACCCAGGCCCGCGAACGGCGCACGTCAAAGAAGGTGGTTTCGCCTTCCCACCACGCCTCATCTTTCTCGCGCAGGATGGCCAGCCGCCTGGCGCTGTCCCCCTCGTACTGGCGCATGAACTCCAGGCGCGTCTCTTCCTTCGGCAAGGGGGACGCACAGACTTCAATGCCCAGCATTGTGCGGAACCAGAGGTCTTCGCTGACGCACTGATGAACCATCTGTTCGTGAATGCTGCGGCCTCGTCTATCGCTGGGATGCGGACGGACCGGCAAGTCGCCGTCCTGGAACATGCTCCACGCGCTGATTACCTTGACGCGCTCGGAGGCATAGGTCTCGATGAGAAACGCGTATCTCATATCACCCTCATTTATGTCCGCGGCTCCACTACCAGGTCAGATGGGCTGGAATTCAGCAGGGGATTCGGCCAGGCGTCAGGATCCCAACGGTCCGGTCCGTGCAAACACTGGAAATCCTTCTCCACCAACACCTGAATGCGGCCTCGGCCGGCGATGGAGACCTGGTCGCTGTTGGCCCAGTCGTTCACCACCGAGGGAGGCAGCACGACTCGAATGGAATCGGGGGAGTAGTCGATCACAAGGTCCTGCACATTCTCGGAAGTGAATATGGAGTAGCGGAACGGCCGCCTGGGATCGAAGGGAACCTCCGCTTCCACCCAGCCGCAGTCCCGCAGTTGCGACACTTCTTTCTGCGTCAGCCGGAATCGAAGGGAGCTGTCCTGTATGCGGAGTTTCATTGAAGCCTCCCTGGCTCGCTGTAGACGTTGAAGCGGCTGTCCCGCAGGAAGCCGACAAGAGTCATGCCGGACTTAGCCGCAGTGGAGACGGCCAGGCTGGAGGGTGCGCCCACAGCGGCGAGCAATGGCACGCCCCCCATCAGGCATTTCTGCACCAACTCATAGCTGGCCCGCCCGCTGACGAGAACCATGGAATTGGCCGCGGGCGTCCGCCCGTGCAGCAGGGCGTGGCCGATCAGCTTGTCGACGGCGTTGTGGCGTCCGACATCCTCGTGAAGAGACTCCAGGCGGCCGGTGGCATCGAATAGCGCGGCCGCATGCAGGCCGCCGGTGTCTTCAAAGACGCTCTGCCGGGCTCGTAGCGCCGCCGGCAAACCATGCAGAACCCTGGCATCGAAGACGATGGAGGGTGGAGGAAGGGCGGGACAGCGGTTGGACTCCAGTGCGGCGAGCGAGGCCTTGCCGCAGAGTCCACAGGCAGAGGTCATGACGAAGGCGCGCTGGACGGAGAGCGGCTTGGCTGCGGCGTCGCGGGCCAGCACAACCTGGACGATGTTTGGATTGCCATCCGGAAGCCGGGTGATGGAAGCGATGTCGCCGGCGTGGCGGACGATGCCTTCCGAGAAGAGGAAGCCCGCCGCCAGTTCATAATCATTCCCCGGTGTGCGCATGGTGACAGAGAGGCTTTTGCCGCCGACGCGGATTTCCAGCGGCTCCTCTACGGCAAGCGAGTCGTCCCGCCGCTCCAGGTGTCCACCCTGCACCAGCTTGTCGATGGGAACCCTGACAGTGGATGGCATCCTCAGAGTCCTTTGCCGACTGCTTCCAGCAGGTCCAGCATGACGGCCACGGCGTGCCTGCTGTCCTTATTGCGCAGCCGCAGGAGGAGCGCACCCAGTCCGGGGGCCTCTTGCGACTTCTCGCGTTCCGCTCCGGCATTGACGGTTTGGACCAGGCTTTGCAGGACCTCCGGTGGGATTCCCGCGAAAAATTTGGTGAGGAGCAGGAAGTTCCGGATACCGCGAATGGATTCCGGGCTGCACACGGCGGAGGCCAGAATCCCCGTCACCTCATCGCGTGCGCCAACCAGCCCCCGGACCATGTCCAACACGCCGCGCTCGTGCAACACCTGCAGCAGGTCATAGGCCGACAGAAGCGCATCCGTGTGTGGCCGCGGAGTGCCCTGCGTCAGCACCTCCCGCGCGGAGGCATCCTTCGGCTGCGGCTCAAATGCTATCGCTTGCGCCATGGTCTATTCCTCACTTCCTTTGCTGATTTGAACCAGGCCGTTGCCTGGGAACTTGTAGTCCTTGCGGCGCCATTTTCGCTCCACTTCGACACCGCGCTGTGGCGTGGGCTTTCCGAAACGGGGGTTGTTCTTCGGCAACGGACTTTCGCCATTCGGGTCGATGACCTGCATATGGACAGCGGTCTCCTTGTAGGCGGGTGTGTGGGTGACTGTGTCTGTGAAGCTGCTGGTGAGGACGTTCACCGGGCTTTCCGTTGAATTCATCGGCATGTAGAGTTCCTTGCCGTGCACACGGTTGGTAACCAATGCGCGCGCTCGCAGCTTGCCGCGGCGGGACACCAGTTGCACCAGGCTGCCGGATTGAATACCGCGTTCGCTGGCCAGGTCTGGCGAGATCTCTATGAATGTGTCGGGCGTCCTGGCGGCGATGCCCGGGCTGCGATAGGTCAGGTTGCCTTCGTGGAAGTGCTCCAGCAGCCGTCCATTGTTCAGGTGGAGGTCGTAGTCCTGATCAGGACTCTCCGAGAGGACGGTGAGGCTAATGGGGAACAATCGCGCTTTGCCATCGGGGTGGGCAAAACCGCGCGTGTAGAGCAGCGGCTGGTCTGTGCCGTCGGCCGCGACGGGCCACTGCAGGGACCGATACCCCTCCAGGCGATCGTAATTCACGCCCGCAAAGAGAGGCGTCAGGGCAGCGATCTCGTCCATGACCGCGGAGGGATGCCGATAGTTCCACGCCGCGCCGAGGCGGTTGGCTACCAGTTGCAGGATCTGCCAGTCGGGCCGGCTTCCTTCCAAGGGCTCGAAGACCTGATACAGGCGCTGAATGCGTCTCTCCGTGCTGGTGAACGTACCCTCCTTCTCCAGGCTGGGGGCCGCGGGCAGGACCACGTCGGCGAACCTGCAGGTAACACCGAAGAAGACGTCTTGAACGACAAAGAACTCCAGCTTTTCGAAGGCGGCGCCCACATGATTCGCGTTCGAATCGACGATGCTCATCTCTTCGCCGAACAGGTAAAGGGCCTTGAGCTTGCCGTCGTGGATGGCGTCCACCATTTCGTGGTTGTCCAGACCCTTGGTGTTGGGGAGTGGGACTTTCCACTTCTCCTCGAAGCGCCGGCGCACCTCGGGATCGCTGACCGGTTGATAGCCGGGCAGGAAGTTGGGCATGGAGCCGAGGTCGCTGGCGCCTTGCACATTGTTGTGTCCGCGCAGTGGGTAGGCGCCTGTGCCGGGCCGCATGTAGTTGCCGCTGACCAGCAGCAGGTTCGAGATGGCGGTGGAGGTGTCGGACCCGTTGGTGTGCTGGGTGACGCCCATCGCCCACAGGATGCACACCGCCTTGGAATCCGCGATGGTCCGTGCCACGCGCTCCAGGGTTTCGATGGAAAGTCCGCAAGTCTCGGCAGCGAACTGCAGGGTGAACGGCTCGAGGCTCTTGCGATACTCGGGGAGGTTGTTGACCCAGCGGTCTAGGAAGTCGGTAGCGGCGAGTCCGTTGTCGAGCAGATAGCGGCTCATGGCGGAAAGCCAAACGAGGTCCGTGCCGGGTCTCGCGTGGAGGTAGATGTCAGCGCGGCGGGCCATTTCGTGTTCCCGCAGGTCCGACACAATCAGCTTCTGGCCATGCAGCTTATGCGCTCGCTTGACGCGCGTGGCGAGCACAGGATGGCTCTCCGCCGTGTTGCTGCCGATGATGATGACCAGGTCAGCCTTCTCGATGTCGGAGATCGAGCCGGAGTCCCCACCGTAGCCGACGGTGCGGAATAGGCCGGTGGTGGCCGGCGCCTGGCAATAACGTGAGCAATTGTCGACATTGTTGGTGCCGATCACCGCCCGGGCCAGCTTCTGCATCAGATAGCTCTCTTCGTTGGTGCACTTGGAGGAAGCGATGAAGCCCAGGGCGTCGGCGCCGTCCCTGCCCTTGATCTCAGTGAACTTTCGGGCAATCAGGTCCAGTGCCTCATCCCAACCTGCTTCGCGGAAGCGGTCTCCTTCCCGAATGAGTGGAGTGGTCAGCCGGTCCTGATTATTCACGAAATCCCAGGCGAACTTGCCCTTGACGCAGGTGGAGACTCCGTTGGCCGGGCCTTTGGCGGGGGCGACTTTCAGGATGTGACGATCCTTGGTCCAGATGTCGAAACTGCAGCCGACACCGCAGTAGGTGCACACGGTCTTGGTGCGGCGGATCCGCGTGGCCCGCATCGCCGCCTCGGCCTCGGACAAGGCAAGGACCGGGCTATAGCCGGTCTCCGGCTCCACACCCTTCACCGCCTCAATCATGGAGTCCAGCGCCTTTTTGGGAATGCGGGTGAAGAAGCCGGCGTGCTGCAGCATGGATTTCTCCATCAGCGCATTGCACGGGCATACCGATACGCAGTGACCGCAGGAGACGCAGCTCGACTCACCGATGGCGACGCCTCCGTCCCAAACCACGCGCGGGTCGGGGCTCTCCCAGTTGATGGAGAGCGTCTCGTTCACCTGGAGATTCTGGCAGGCCTCGACGCAGCGCCCGCAGAGGACGCACTGATCGGGATCATAGCGGTAGAAGGGGTTCGAGTCGTCGATCCCGTAGGGCTTGGCGCGGAAGGGCAAAGCCTGGTGCTCGACCGCCATCATCTTAGCGGTGTTATGGATCTGACAGTTGCCGTTGTTGTTGTCGCAAACCGTGCAGTAGAGCAGGTGGTTCGACAGAATGTGATCGAAGGCTTCGGTGCGCGCAGCCTTCGCACGCGGCGTGAAGACCTCCACCGACATGCCGTCAGATACCTTCGTGCCACACGCCCGCACCAGTTTGCCGTCCAGTTCCACCAGGCAGGTGTCGCAGGTCTGGATATCGCCCAGTTGGGGATGAAAGCAGACCTGGGGCAGAGGGATACCGGCGCGGTCAATCACCTCAACCAGGCGCTCGCCCTCTTGCACGTTGTGGCGCGCGGAGTTGATCAGGATTGATGGCACGTGGATGACCTCAGAGCGCAAGCGCCCATAGTGACGGGAGTGGGGCGGAACTCGCCGTTGCCGGATGGATTCAGGAGCATCGGAGCGGTCCTTTCATGAAACACAACGCGTCTCGCCGCGTTGCCATGAAAGAAAGCATCTTGAGGGCCACAAACCGCCCACAATATTCTCTTTAATTTCTTATATTTGGCTACCCGGGACGGAACGGATGTGTCGACGTCGGGTCAAATTGTCGGGAGTTCGACGCTGGGTGGAGGAGAAGGCAGGGGCCATCAGACGGGCTGGCCTGCGACTCAGAGATCGAGTTCCATGTCACCGGCCGGCTTCGAACAGCAGATCAGCACGTTGCCGGTGGCTGGCGGTTGCAGCGGATCCGGCTGGTACAGAACACTGCCGCCGATCAAGGCGCATTCACAGGTATGGCAGACTCCGCTACGGCACGCCCACTGTACGGGAACATCGCACGCCTCGGCGAATTCCAGCAGACTGGAAAACCGTGAATCCCACGGCACGGTGAGACCGCTGCGGGTAAACGACACCTGCGGACCGCTGCCGGGCTGTCCGGACGGAGGATGCGCCGGAGGGCGCGCAGTTCGTGTGATGCCCGGGGTGATCGACGCCTCGGGTCCAAAGACCTCTGCATGAATTCGTGCCGGATCGGCGCCCCATTTCCTCAGGCCTTCGGCCAGGTCGCGCAGGAAGGACGAGGGGCCGCAAAGATAAAACTCAGCCTGGCGGGGGACCCCGATCCGGTCGAGCAGCGCCGTGTCCATGTGCCCGGCCGAGTCGTAGTCGACCCCGAGTCCGTCCCCGGGGCCCGGCTGGCTGTACACAATCTGGCTGCGGCCATTGATTAGTGCCTGCAGAAGTGCCCGGGATTCTTTCGCGAACGGATGCTGTGCCCCATTGCGCGCTCCATAGATCCACCAGACCGCCCTGCGGGAGGCGGTGTTGGCTAGGAAATGCAACATGGCGAGTACGGGAGTTGCGCCGATGCCGGCACTCAGGAGGACGACTGGCGCATCGCCCGATTTCAGGGTGAAGGCGCCCCGGGGCGCACTGGATTCCAGGGTGTCGCCCGCGTGAAGCTGGTCATGAATGTACGCGCTGACAATACCGTTCACTTCACGTTTGACGCTCAGCCGGTAGTTTTTTGCGTCGGGCATGCCTGAGATGGAGTAGTTCCTCAGCAGCATTGGCCCATCAGGAGTGGTTCGCAAGCGCAGCACCAGAAACTGTCCGGGCAGGGCGGCAGGCAAGGGAGCACCATCCTGCTGTTCCAGGTACAAAGACGTCACAGCGGCGGTTTCACGCTCCAACCGGGTGACCTGCATGGGCCGGAAGCCAGGCCATGCGGGCGGCGGCCCGCCAGTGGCCTTGAGTCCGGGATTTCCGTCCACCGGCGCGTCCGGCTGCAGCAGCGCTGCAAAGGACGTCTTCCAGCCCTGGCTGAGTGCCGGGATCCGCAAGGCACGCTCGAGCAATGCCCGGGAGGGGTTAGGCAGATACAACAGGGCGTCCATGCTGGCTACGGTGATCTGTTCAACGCCATCCGCCACTTTCGTGATCTCGTCACCGGCCCCAACCTCGCCCTCTTCCAGCACGCGGAAGTAGAAGCCAGGCCGATGATGCGATACCAGCAGCGCGGCCATTGCCGGCTCAGCCATTCGGATGCCCACGCGAAAGCAGGTGACGCGGGGCTGTGTCACCTCGAAGACCGCGCTGCCGATGCGGTATCGATCCCCGATGCAGACTTCATCGTCCGCCAAGCCATCCACGGTGAAGTTCTCGCCGAATTGCCCGAAAGAAAAATCGTTCCGGCCGAGTTGGGCTTCCCAATAGCGATAAGACGCCAATTGGTACACCATTACGGCCCGATGTTCGCCTCCATGCCCGGCGAGATCGCCTTGCCCATCCCCTTCCAGGTTCAGGCGGCGCGCCGCGATCCGGCCCTCCACGGGCTGCTTCCATATGGCGGTATGGACCTGCTCGCCTCTCCATTCGACGTCACGTGGAAGCCCGACATTGACTGAGATGAGCCGTGCCATCAGGTGCCCCTATTTGCAATATATCTGCAATTTTGCCGGGCACTTGATGGTTCTGTCTCCGGCCTGTGCAGCAGCCGGGAGGATCCGGCTAGTTGGAGGGGTCTTTTCCACGTGTGGATCGGACTCCCTTTAGGATCGCCAGCCCAAGGAGGATCAGGCCACCGACTGCTATCCAATGCGGAGCGACATGCAGTAGGACGGCGCCGTAGATGAGCCCTCCGATCATGATCAGAAAGCCCAGCATATAGATCGCAAACGACATAGGCCGATCCTCATTTCTGCCACACGTGATTGCGTGGCCCGGGCTGCGCTGAGTCCAGCGTCACATGGACGACGAGGCCTTCTGCCCCTTCACCTGCAACTCGTTGACGACCTGTTGAACGTTGACCACCGCGGCAGCCAGATTCTGCGCATGAGCGCGCCTTGCCTGTGAATCCACCGAACCGCTGAGAGTGACTACGCCATTCTTGACAGAGTACTTCACCTTCTCCTCAAGCCTGGCTTGCACAAGGACTGCGTGGAGATTCTTTTCAATGGCTTTGTCGAGGTCGGAGTTGATCGTCTTGGCTTCGCTTTCGCCGCCAGGCGGCAGGACCGCGATCTGATTGGCGACAACCTGTCCGGCTGCAAGAGATTTCGCCAGGACTTCCGCCTGTGCCTTATCGGCTTCCTGTGCGACATGGCCACTGAGGGTAACGACACCCTTCTCCCTGTCCTGTTTCACGGAAACGTCCTTGTAGCCGGCCTGATCCAGCGAGGCTCGGACACTGTCGGTGACGTCTACAGACTTCGTGGTTTGAGGGGAGCAACCTGCCATCGCGCCTGCGAAGGCCAGGGCGAGAATGAGTGAGGACGAGCCGAGAGTCTTCATAGGTTTTCCTTTGCTTTGTTAAAGTCCGACACTGCTGTAGGAAGCACGCTCAGGGCCATCCTGCGCCGTCCGGGCCACAGGCAGTGGTTCTGCGGCTCCGGCGCAAAGTCATGGGATGGGGGAATAGGCGCAGAATGCAGGAAAACACGGCGTTTTCGAGCTGGTGCACGCTGGGTCCACTCTCCCTGGAAAGACGATATCCTTCACGAAGGAAAGGGCGCCTGATCGTTTCGCGTCATGTTCGCAGGTGCGCGCCGAACTCCGCGAGTGCAACCTCGGAATGTTAAGTCCAACGGAGGGCTGGCCCGTAGACTGGTGCCAATGCCGCCGCTCTTGGAACCCACCCCGCCAAGGCTCACCGGAGCCGGCGGCTGGTCCGGTGAGGGGGTGCGCGCGCCCAAAAATGACCGGCAAAGTGCACATCTTGCTCTGCATTTATTGCCGAATGGCAAGTTTTAGCCCAGCCCGCGGTCCACACGCGAAAGGCGGCCCTCCGCTGGCCTGGCTGGGATGCGGCGGGCAACGCTGCTCAATCTGGCTGGAGCGCGGCCCCTGAGTGTCGTCATCCACCTTATTCCAAACGCTTTGTCCACATTTCGGATCGGATGTTCCGCGATGCGCCCAGCACGTTGCATAGGTACGCCCAGGGATCCAGGTTTTCTCGTTAAGGGGACAGCTACCCGGCTCCGAAACTGGCGGGACTGATGGCAACCACCTCTGCAATGATATAGTTGGTGAAAAATCGCTCCTGGGCGGCAGCGATTTGTATAGCCTATTCTGGGACCGGACTCGCCGCACTCTGGGGGGAGACGATCGAACGCATCGGCAAGTATGAGATCGCGGCTGAGCTTGGCAGAGGCGGGTTCGGGCGGGTTTACCGTGCCTTCGATCCGGTGGTCTCGCGTCCAGTCGCGATCAAAGTCCTGACCGAGAGCGCCGATGCCGCCATGCTGGCGAGGTTTCGCAACGAAGCGTCCGCTGCCGGCAATCTCCATCACAAGAACATCGTTACGATCCACGATTTCGGCGAAGACCGCGGCATGGCTTACATCGTGATGGAGCTATTGGAAGGAGAGGATCTCAACGAAGCTATCCACCGCAAACGTTCGCTGACCTTGCTGCAGAAGATGCACGTCATGTCGCAGGTGGCGGAGGGTCTGCACTGCGCGCATGCAAATGGCGTGCTGCATCGGGACGTGAAGCCGGCTAACATCATGCTGCTGCCGGACTTGACGGTAAAGATCATGGATTTCGGGATTGCCCGCCTGGTGGATGGTGAGGGAACCCGGTTGACCCAGCAGGGGTACCTGGTGGGCAGCATCCCCTATATGTCGCCGGAGCAGTTTCTGGGCGCCGAGACAGACGGACTTTGCGACATATTCGCCTATGGGGTGATCTACTACGAGTTACTGACCGGAATTCATCCCTTTTCGGGTCCGACGGCTCCAGCGGTGATGGCTTCCATCATGAATCAGGAGCCCAGGAACCTCAAAGAGTACTCGTCCGAGTGGCCGCCCGCCCTGGCGGAGATTGTCCACCGGGCGATGGCGAAGGACCGTTCGCTGCGCTACCAGTCCATTGAAGAATTCAGGCTGGACGCGGAGCCGATCATGATGGAACTGCAATATGAAGAGGCAGTTTCGCTGTTGTCCGAGGCGCAGGGGCACTTTGTCAGCGGCGAATTCAATGCCGCATCGAAGATCCTCAAAAAGGTGCTGGAACTCGATCCCGGAAACCGAAGCGCGCGGCGTCTGCGGGAGAACGTCCGGGAGGCCATCAGACGGCAGGCGCTGAAGCAAGAGGTTGACGCACTGCGGTCGAAGGGGCACGCAGAGCTACAAAGCAGGCGCTTCCAGGACGCGGTCCGGTGGTTCGAGAACGCCCTGGCCCTGGATCCCTCCAACAGCCAATTGATTGCGTTGGTAGAGCAGGCCCGTTCGCTGCTGGAGCAGAGCCGCCGAGCCGCCGAACTGCTCACCAACGCCAGGAAAGGCCTGGAGCACAACGACCTCACTGGCGCCTTCAAGCACGCTTCGGAGGCCGCCGAAAGCGACCCCGAGAATCCCGAGGCGATGCTACTGCTGGACGAAATTCGCCTGCAAATGCAAGAGCGGGACCGTGCGCAGCGCCTGAAAGCCGAGCTGAGCCGCGTGCAGGCGATGTTTCTGATGCAATCCATCGATGAGGCAATCGCCGCTCTGACCGAGCTGTCGGCGAAGTTCCCAGGCTCTCCTGAGGTCGCTTCCGCGATGGAACGGGCACAGGTTCTAAAGAAGGAGCAACTGAATCGCCAGCGATTGCAGCAGTATCTCGATGCTACCCGCCAGATGCTTCGCGAGAATCGCCTGGAAGAGGCGTTGGTTCTGGCGGAGGGGCTGGCGAGGGAGTTCCCGGACCATCGTGAAGTTGTAGGGCTGCTGGGCTTCATTCGCGATGAATTGCGTTTGAAGCAAAAGGCGGATTTCCTGGCCGCCACGGCACGTGATGCGGTGGACTTGCGCGAAGGAGGGCAGTACGCGCAAGCCATCGAACGGCTGGAGGAGGGACTCCGGCAGTACCCGGGCGAGAACCTGCTATTGGAAACGCTACACGTGACTATCGCGGCCTGGGCTGCCTACAAGCGGAAAGCGGCCGTCAGCGAGGCAGTGCAGGGATGCCAGGAACTCATTGAGAAGCAGATGCTCGCAGAGGCCTTGCAGTTGATCGACTCCTCACTGAACAAGTTCGCGGGCGAGGAGTCGCTGCTCCAACTGCGCCGGGACGCGGAAGCGGCCCTCTCCCAGCAGCGCAGAACGCAGGCGATCCGGGGCATTGAGGAGGACGCGCGGTCCTACATGAAGGGCGGACGACCGGGGAAGGCGATTCCGCTCCTCCGGCATGGCATTGTGCGATTCCCCGGCGAACCGCTGCTGCTCTCCCTGCTCGAAGAGGCCGAGCAGTCAATACAGGCGCTGCAACAGACAGAAGCATTCGAACGCATGCGCCTGCGTCTGCGCGAACTCACAAGTGCCTCTAATTTTGACCAGGCGCTTTCTCTGTTGGAGCAAGGGGCGCGCGACTTCCCGGAGCGCGGCGAGGCGATCCGGTCGTTACTCGCGGAGACGGCAGCGGCGAAGCGAGCATGGGAGCGCGAGCAGGCGCTGGAAAGAGAGCTGGCCAAAGCAGAATCCCTGTTTCGCCGTGGATTCTTCGAGGAAGCGCTCGATGTGACTCGCGAGGCCCTCGCCGAGCATCCCGAGGCGGCCCGGCTGGGGGATTTGCGCGCAAAGATCGAAGCTGCCTGGGCGAAGCATCAGCGGGACCAGGCCGTTCGTCAGGCGGTGGAGGAGGCACAGCGGCAACTGGGTGAGGACCGTGTGAGCGAGGCCATCGCGACGCTGGAGGGAGCGCTGGCGCGGTTTCCCGGCGACTCGCAAATCCTGCCGCTCATGGCCACCGCCAGGCAGCGGCTCCAGATCGCGCAGCGGGCGGCGGAGGTGGAAAAGATTCGCGCACAGGCCACCGGCCTTGCCGCGCGGGAGAACTATTCCGAGGCGATCCAACTGCTGAATCAGGCGATCCAGTTGTATCCCGACGCGGCGGTTTTGAGGGAGACCCACAAAGCCGTGTGCGACTCGCAGGAGGCCCGGCGGAAGAGTCAGGAGGTCGCCCGCGCGTTGCAGGAGGCCGCGGCATTACGCGGCAGGGGTTCATTGGATCAGGCGCTCCAGATGGTGGGGGATGCTCTCCGCGCACATCCCCAGGAATCGGAACTCCTGAGCATCCGGGCCCAACTGGCAGCGGAGAAGGCACAGCAGAAGAAGTCGGCGGCCGTGAGGGCGGCCGTGGGAGAGGCGGAACGATTGCTGGCCGGCGGGCAAGCCGCGACGGCGGTCGCCCGGCTGGAGCAGAACTGCTCTGAATACCCCGGTGAGCCCGAGTTGGAGGCGCTTCTCGCGAAAGCCCGCGCGGCGGCACAGCAGCGGGCCAGACTGGATCAATTGCTGGGCAAGGTGAACGCGCTGGTGCAGGCCAACGACCTGGACGCCGCGATACGGAGCCTGGAAGCTGGAGTCCAGTCGTTTCCTGGCGAGGAGCAGATTGCGGCCCGCCTGGCCGCGTTACGCGCTGACAAGGCCGCGCAAGGGAGAAACCGGGAGCTCGAGAAGGCGGTTGCGAAGGCCGGCGAATTGCGGCAATCGGAACGGTACTCGGAAGGCCTGGACTTCCTGCGATCCCTGCCGAAGGAGTACAGCTCCGACCCGCGGCTCCGACGTCTGGAAGGGGAACTCTCGGACGGGCTCAAGCTACAACAAAGGAACGAAGCTGTCCGCGCGGTGGAGGCCGAGGCCCAGGGCTTGATCCGGCGGGGCGATTTCATGGGCGCTGCCCAGATTCTGGGCCAAGCCGACAAGGTCTATCCGGGCGAAGCCACGCTGACGAAACTGCTCTTCGAGGCGCAGCAGGGCCACCGGCGCAATCAGGAATTGGAGCAAGCTCTGGAAAAGGCGCGAACGCTGCGCGCGCAGGGGCGCCATGAGGAAGCCCAATCGCAGCTCGAAGCCTGGACCCAGCGCTGGGGCGAGCATCCAGCTGTCACAGAGATGGCCGCCGACCTGGGAATGGAGGCCGAACGCCTGCGCCGCGACAAAACCATCGCGGATGGTGAGGCCGAGGCCCGATCCTTGATCGCGAAAGGTGAATTCGAAGGAGCCATCCGGGTTCTTGCTGGTGTGACGGCACGCTATCCCGACGTCCCCGCTCTGGCCCAGTTGCGCCAGAGTGCCACGGCAAGCCTCGAGGTCCAGAGGAAGCAGGCGGAGATCAGCAGGATTCTCGCCGGCGCCGGGCAGGAGATGGGCAAGGGGAATTTCGCCGAGGCTCAGCGGATACTGCGAGACGGCCTGCGCTCGCACACACGCAACGGCGAGATGGAGGCGCTGCTTCAGAAGGCCGCGGCGGCGCAGGCTGCCGCCGAGCTGCAGCAGTCGATCCAGGTAGTGGTGCAGGACGTGAAGGACCTCCGCAGCCAGGACAAGCTGGAGGACGCCCTGCGCCGCGCGAACCGGGGGCTGAAGGAACTGGGACGGCAGCCGTTGCTGGTTGAGTTGCAGCGCATCGTCGAAGGCGAGGTCGAGAACCGCCGGCAGCTTGCGGAGATCGCCGCGGCCGCCCGGGAAGCGGAAGCGCGATTGAAGGCAGGAGACGGGAGCAGCGCGGCGCGGGACTTGAGGAATGCGCTGCAACGCTTTCCCGCCAACAAGGAACTGGAAGCGCTGCTGCGGTCGGCCGAAGTGCAGCTTGCAGAGCAGAAACGGGCTCTCGAACGGGCCGAGGCCATCGCCACAGCCATCCGCGAGGCCGATGAGTATTGCGGCGCGGGCCGGTTCGCCGATGCGTTGATGCGGATCGACCAGGCGCGGCAGACCGTCGGGAAAGATCCGGCACTGCAAGCCAAACGCGAAGATATCGCGGCCAGGATTGAGGCGCAGCGCAGGGAACATAGGCGGCAGACGACTCTCTCGCAGGCGCGATCTTCCATCGCGGCGGGGCAACTGATTCTGGCAAGGCAGGCGCTGGAGGCGTTTGTCCGCGAGGAAGGCAAGGATGCGGAAGTCGCTGCTTTGCTGGCCGAAGCATTGTCCAAGATTCGCGAGGCGGAGCAGGCCGCCACTCTCGAAAAGATCCGCCGCGAGGCCCGGACTCTCACGGATGGAGGGGACTTCGCCGGCGCCATACGAGCGCTGGAAGCAGGGCTGCGCGAGTTTCCCGGCGAACTCTCGCTCACGGAACTCCTGCAGCGAGCAACGGCCGCCCGGCATGCGCAGGAGCTCAGCCAGGCTATCGGCGCCGCGATTGACGAGGCTAACCGGTTACGTCAGAAGCAGAGTTTCACCGACGCACTCAAACGCATCGAGCGGGCAGTCAAGGAATTAGGGCCGGATCCGCGGTTGGCCGCCGTCAGGCAGGAGGCCTCCGCGGAACTGGAGCAGCACAAACGAGCCGAGGAACTTCGAAAGGCGGAGAAGGCCGCCAAGACGCTGATCGACAAGGGCCGCTTCGAGGAAGCACTGGAAGCCCTGGCGCGCAGCCGCGCTCAGTTCCCCAACGAGCCCAGCCTGGCGTCGCTGGCTGAACTTGCCGCCGAAAAGCGCCGGCAGAAGGAACGTGAGGCGGCCGCGGCGAAAGTGAGCAAGCTGGGGCAAACAGCCGCCAACGTCCGGGAGCCCGGCAAGCTGCAGGCGCGCCTCGAGGAGGTCCGGCTACTGGCGGCGCCCTTCTCCGCCGATCGTGAATTCAAATCGTTGACCGAGGCGGCCATCGCCCAGATCCAGGCCGCTCTACAGGGATTCGAGCCTCCGAAGGCCGCTCCCTCACCACCATTGAGCGGGCCGCCCGCGCCTGCCACACCCAAGCAGCCCATGCCCCTGGCGGCCGCGGTGTCTGCCGGCGTGGAAGAGGCCCCCCGATCCGAGCCGGCAAAGGCGTCGCTCATCGCCGGCATTCCTCGCTGGGCGGCGGCGGCGGTGGTTGTAGTTGCCCTGATCGGTGGAACTGTCGCGATCCGGCGCATGTCCCATCCGAGGAAAGAGACGGCCACTGAAGGCAGCGCAGCCGGAGGTCCGAAACAGGCGGCCACTCCGGAGCCTCCGCCGCCCATCCTCGAACTGGCCACCAATCTGGCGGAAGCCACAGTGCAGGTCGACAATCGCCCGGCGGGCAAGCTTGAGAACGGGCAATTCCGCCTGACTGAAGCCGCGCCCGGCAAGCACACCCTGAAGATCTCCGGTCCCGATGGGAATGCCTCGCTATCCTTCGAGATTCGCCCCGATGCCATGCCCGGGCTCGCCAATCTCATCAACTCGAACGAACTCAAGACCGTCGCCGTCGCCAGCTTTGCGGGCAAAATCCGGCTGCTGTGCAACTGCGCCGGTCAGCCGGTCACGGTGGATGGGAAACCGTCGGGCGTGATGAAGTCACCCGCGCTGGAAGTGGCGAATCTGCGAGCCGGAACGCATGAGTTGAAGGTCGGCAATGGCAGTCCGCTGGTTCTGATGACGCATGACGCTCCCTCAATGAATCTCTTCCTGACTGCCAACCGCGACGTCGGCACCCTGGTTGTCGAGACGAATGAAGGCGAAGTCGAGGTCGTGGTGGGCTCGCGCCGCTACACCAGCCGCGGACTCCTGCAGCTTCCGTTGGAATCCAAATCGTATACGGTTCGAGTTGAGAAGCCGGGTTACGACACGAGTGGGCAACAGTCCGTAGAACTGCACCGTGGCGAGGTGCGCCGCCTCTCGTTCCGGCTGACGCCGCGGGAGGCGACTCTGGAACTGGCGGGACTGGCTCCGAACGCGGAGGTCCTGGTGGATGGCCGGCCACACGGACTTGCGGGCGCCGATGGCCGCTATTCGGGCCGGCTGCCATCTGGTGAGCACACGATCGATTTGCGGAAGGACGGTTTCACGCCCAGGCAGATCGCCAGCCGCTTCGATCCAGGCTCGACTGTGCGCTTCGGGCCGGAGCAGACCCAGATGCAGGAGATCCGCAAGGCCGCGCCTACTCCTCCGCCCGTTGAAGCTCCGAAGCCGGCCGATCCGCGCGCTGTGGAGGCCCAGGAATGGGGCTCCCTGCAAAACAGCCGCGACACGTCCGCGCTTGAGGAGTTCCGGAGGAAATTTCCGAATGGCCCGCATGCCGAGGAGGCGGGACACAGGATCGAACAGGTGGAATGGGCGGGTCTGAGCAGCACCAGGGACGTGGCCGCATTGGATGCTTTCCAGAAGAAGTACCCGAACGGCCGTTTTGCCGCGGAAGCTGCCCGCGCGATGGAGAAGATCGAGTGGGACAACCTGAATAAGTCGAACAAAGCGGATTTGGAGTCGTTTCTGCAAAAGCACCCGAGGGGCGCCAACTCTCAGCAGGCCAGGGAAGAACTGGCCAAGTTCGCCGGCGCCTCACAGTCGAAAGCCGACGAGCAGGCCATTCTGGCCCTGGTGAGCCGCTACTCTGCCGCATTCGCCGCGAAGAATGCCGACCAGGTTCGTGCCCTCTGGCCATCGATTCCGAGCCAGTCGCTAGCTCTTCTCAAAACCGCATTTAAAAACGCGGTTTCGATCGATTTGCAGTTGCAGCCGGAGTCGGCGCCGGTCATCTCAGGGTCCAAGGCTTCGGTTGTCTGCGGCAGAACTATGACCCAGAGATACAAGGACGGCGCACCGCCGGCTGCGCGGGACCGGGTCACAATCACCTTCGTCAAGCAGGGTGATGCCTGGTCCATCTCGTCCATTCAATAGGGAATCTTGTGGACAAGAATCCTAGTTTGTAGCACTTGGTACCAAGATTACCCTTGCAGCCGGCGCAGGCTACGATTACAATTTCTACAAACTTGACCAAACTGGAATGAATCACGGATCGAACCGGTACGCCGCACTGGATTGCATGAGGAGACGTGTGCGTACTGACTGATTGTCGCCGGAATCAAGCAGTTGCAATGCCTCGGAAGGAGCGTCCAAGAGTGAGAACCAGCTATTCAATTGGGTTGTACCTTCTGACTTGCGCGGGGGTGGGGTCTGCCTTGGGGCAAACAACCGCCGGCACCGCTTGCGCGAGCAGCAGCAAGCTTGCCTGCGTGATACCCAATCTGTACGGGTCGCAGGGGCTGGTGCTTCCGAACGCCTTCCATCAGGCGCACTTTGTGAGTTCGTTCCAGTCGAGCTTCACCCCTTTGGGCGGCGCGCTGGCCACGCAACTTACTTTGTTGCCGTTGGCCTCCCCAGCCTCCGGATTTACGTATACCTTCGACAGGACCGCAGGCGTCTACACTCGCTCAGCCCAGAGCCTGGGCCCCATTCTGACGGAACGCGCGGAGACACTCGGCCGGGGCAAGTTCTTTCTATCGTTCGCCTACCAGCGCTTCAATTTCAGCAGCGTCGATGGGGTTAGTCTCGACAGCCTGCCAGCCGTTTTCACCCACACGCATGCCGAGAACATAACGCCCGAGCCAGAATACGAGAATGACGTTATTACCACCGACAATGACATTAATTTCAAAGTCAACCAATTCACTCTTTTTGGCGCGGTAGGCCTGACTAACCGCATTGACCTCTCGGTAGCCATTCCACTGATGGATGTGTCGCTGGACGTGAAGTCGAACGCCACGATCCGCCGCATCGCCGGACCCAACGCCCAGTTCGGGGAAGCTCACTACTTTGACTCCGCTGATCCGACTGGCAGCATCAACAAGACCTTCACTGGCCGCGGATCCTCCACCGGCCTGGGCGACGTGACATTTCGATTGAAGGGCAATGTCTGGAAGAACGCAAAGGCCGGGGTCGCCGTGGCCGCGGACGTTCGCGCCCCCACCGGAGACGAAAAGAACTTTCTGGGGTCCGGCGCGGCTGGGTTCAAGCCGTTCGTCGCCGCCTCACTCCACACCGGCCGCTTCGCGCCTCACGTCAATATCGGCTATCAGTGGAACGGCGATTCCGTTCTCGCCGGAGACGTCACGAGCAATGTGAAGGCCCATCTTCCAAATCAGTTTTTCTACTCGGTCGGGACAGAATTCTCAGTTGCCAAGCCCCTGACAATTACTTTCGACTTCCTGGGACAGCGTGTCATCGATGCCACCGGAGTGGTCAGAACCACATTCACGACGGCTGTCTCCACCGCCCACCCGGAGAATAGCGCGAAGACATTCAACAACATCGCCCTGGCGAACCGCAGCTTCAATCTGAACAATGGTTCCCTGGGTTTTAAACTGAACCCGTTCGCCAGTTTCGTGCTGACCGCGAATCTGATCTTCAAGATGAACGATAGTGGCCTGCGTAGCACTGTGGTGCCGATGTTTGGCGGGTCGTACACCTTCTAAAGCTTCTCCGGCAACTGCGTCACTACCGGAACCGGGTTCTCGGGCAGTAGTTTCAGACGCTCCGCCGACGGAAGCTCCGCCGCTTGGCGCTCCATTGCGTACAGCGGAGGCCGCCCCCCCGCCACGGGTGATTCCTGGAAGGGACGAGAGCCACTTCCAATGGCTCCAATGCCTGCGCCTGAATCCCAATATTTACAGCAACTTGGGGAATCTGCTTCCTCGCTCCAGGTAACCCCATCGGAATCAACGGGTCGAGTTGCGGCGCAGTTTTGACACAGTGCGCTGTCGCCGGGGCTGCGTGACGCAACCTTAACGTAGAAAATCGGGATCCAGGCGTGTAACACGACTCGATGGGCTCTTCCCTGCTCCACGAGCGCCGGAACGGCCAGTGCGTATTGCAGGTGTCTGGTCACCCAAGCTACGAGTTGCCGTGGGGTCAGGACCGGCGGTTCCGGCCTGCCTCGCGACGCTCGCGATCCGGCAGACCTGCCCGGATCGGACCTAACGAGGAGATGGATTGGGCAGCGGACGGCCGAGGTGGATCGGATTGCCCCCGATGAGTTGTAGATTCAATTGTCAAAGAGCAGTACCGGAGGTAGCTCCGGCTTGGGCGCGAACGGGGCCAGGGGCCGTCAAAGGCTTCGTTTCGTCGACGCGCGTGTAGGTCTGGGCGTGTGGTGTCTAGATGCCGGAGACCTTGTAGTTTTGGTTCGGCTGTCCGGCCCCGCTGGGGTTGTTGGCTTCGTTTCGTGAAACGCGGATCGGCTGGAGATCGGCCAGCGGGTCCTGGTTATCGGGGTGGTTGGTATCGTTTCCGGTGGTGAGGTGCTCGAGGGCCCGGCGGGGGCGGCCGTAGCCTTCATAGAAGAAGAGTTCCTCGGTGTTTTTGGTCAGGCGGGTGACTTCGGCCAGGGGGACGTTCTCGCGGATGCCTTTGACGACATCGGGGTGCTGCTGGCCGAGGGCGGCGCGCTCGGTTTGGAGTTTGCTCAGCTCTTTGATGGCGCGGTAGAGGCCGCGTTCGAGGTCCCGGCGGTAGCGGGCGTAGCGCTCGAGTTCGCCGGCGTGGGTGTTGGTTTCGGCCAATGGGTCCGTTTCGGCAAGGATGAGGCACTCGAACGATTCGATGCGGCGGAGGTTCCAGGTATGGGTGAGGATGCGATGGAAGATCTCTTCCTCGATGCAATTCGCGGGACGGGTATCGAGGCGGAGGGCGGCTTCGAGGGCTTGGAATTGAGCACGGTCCTCGGGCGTGATGTTGAGGTTCTGGGCGGTGAAGCCGTGGCTGCGGGCGTTCTGGGCGGCGCGGGCCTTGCCGTCAATAGTGACGGGGCCGGTGGAACGTTTCGCATTGGCCTGGTTGGCGTTGATCTGAGCTGCGGTCGCCATAACTAAAATCTCCTTGTAAATGAGAAATGCCGGCGTAGGTGCCGGCGCGATTCCACTGTAGCTGGTGGGGTCAAGCGAAAATGGCTGTTTGGAGAGGCGGGTGTTGAATTGAAAGGAAATATAGATTTTCGGCGCCTGTGACTCAACAAAGCTTAATGTGGGAATTAGGGGAGAAGTGGGTGGAGCGCGTGGGTTCTGGTGGGTGGATGTGTGGGTGGGACCCGGTGGGAGACGTACCGGGCTAGTCGCTCCCTGGCGCGTGGTTTGAGGCGATTCCGATGACGGATTCTGATTTGGGGCGGCGGTGTGGAGCGCTGGGAATGCTTGGCTTGGACTTGGGGACAGTCGCACCCGTCCCGACGGGGTTTTGCTCCCACTCATTGCCTACTGTTGCGTATTTTTCGTGTGATTTGGCGCAGGTTTGGCAGTCTGGGCTGGCTGGCGTGGCCGTTTCGGGCATGGCATCTGGAGATGGCGCTGAACAGGATGAACGAGTCGAGCGAAATTGTCGTTCCTCTGGGTGAAGAGCCCCAATGGGAGGGCGGATTCGCGTCGATTGAGCTGGGACGGGTCAGGCTGTCGCCCTTTCCAGAATCGACTCCGAACCGGCGGCGCGTCTAGACGGTCAGCTTCGGACGCTTACCCCGATCCAGCAATTGGACGAATTGTTGCCGGGGAACTGGAAGCCCATTGAAGTCTAGTCGCCGCCGGCAGATGCCGGGCTGCTAGAGCATGGCTTCACTGGACGCATACGATGGTTCAGGCTGAAGGGCATCCTATCGGTCGGAGCGCGACTCAGTCGGTTGCCAACTGGTCCACTCTGAATTGCTATCACAACTCGGAGAATTCTTGCTGATGTTCACACCAGCGAAACCCACTTCGGGGCTCGCTACTGATGTGACACCCTCCTACCCATGTGTCAATGCCGTTTAGTTCAATCGCGTCCAGTTCTCCCCTAAGTACGGCGTCTCCGGCTTGTGTGGTGACTAGGGGGCGGGCCATCATTGACACTGTAGATGCGGGATCGAAAGCGCATCCATCCAAGGCGAGAAGCGGCGTGCGCTTGCTGAACTCCGCAAACACCCTGTCGAACAGATATGTGTCGCCCATCCCTGTTCCGCTCAATGCCTTCCCGACACACTCCGCCAAAGAGAACGACCGAGACGAGGCCGCCGATAGCACCTTTAAGAGAAGGTCATCGACGCCGCCTACCTTCGCAGGAAATAGAAGTGGGAACTTTTTACCCAATGACCTCAATCCCCCGAACGACTCCGGAACTGACCTGATCAATTCATGGAATGCTATAGGGGAGGGAGATCGGAAATGTTGCCAGAGCTTGCTCAGCAATAGTCTCACATCGGTAGACAGAACGGTTCGTCCCTGATACGCCTCTTCCGTTCTGCTGTGATCTCGATATGATGACACCTTCGTTACCACAGACACCGGGATGTCTGTGGTAACTAGTTCAACACATTGCAGCATCGACAATTGGCTGCCCGGGCCCTCCCCTAGCCAAATCACGATCTCCTCCGCAGCCTGAAGAACGTCGATAGAATCCTGAGAGTACCGCCAAAGTGGCGGTGTCGACCGGGCTCTCATTGCTTCCATCATTTGCGAGTTGGGCCGCGGTGTCCTACGAGACTCCACTCCGCGCCAGAATTCGCTTCGGCGGTGAGTCAGAGCGCGAAAACTGAGTCCTGAAGGCACCGGCCCGGAGCACAACTCGTCTGTCCACATTATTGTTCGTGCGGCCTCAGGGTCGAGAAATGTTAGCCGCAGAGGCCAAGTGAGAATATGCCAAGAACCGTGCATTTCCGCCTCCTCGAATTACTAGTACTCCTTCACCCAATCCTCCCAATAACGGCACCCACCGCTTCCGCAACTATCTGGCCAACGGCCTAGGCCTTCACACGTAATCATACATTCCCTACATCTACTATGTCCAAAACTCGTATTAAGAGTTGGGTCCGTCCAAGGCCACCCATAACCTTGACACAGTGCAAAGTGTGCGCTGCACGATAGTCCTTTTATCGTCGCTTTGGACATTGTGACAAGCACATTTGCAGCATCTGCATTCTGGCTGTAGTAATAGGACGCCGTAGCAGAGGTCGCGGCGACCAAGTAGAGCAATAAATTCGCTTGCGATGTTCTGGCTATCTTGCCGGTAGGATCGTCGTGATTGACAGGATCAGCAAGCGCATACACGTACCGATTCAGAGCTGTGCTCTGCACGCACAAGTGGCCAGTGCAATAATTCTTGTCGCAGCCACTCTCCCCGCATGGCTCAATCGGATCCCCGGTCAGGAAAATTCCGGCATTCGGCCGACTATATCGTGCCCGCAGGTACTGCAAGCGCAATTGAGCGTCGTAGGCTTCGCCACGATAGAGATATGTATTCGACGTGGACCCCGTTGAGGCGACCGTGCCCCCAAACCCATCGTACCGGGCATGATCAAACCGTAGCGGCCTTCGCGGCTGTGCCGCGGCAGGCGCTACGCTGGTGCTCACCGGGCCAGGGACGAGGTGGAATTGCCGACTCCCCAGCCACGGAAGCAGGGTTGAACACCTCGGGGTAGGCCGGGTTTGTTTATAGGCTTTGAGCCCGCCGTCGTATCTGGCCTCCCCTCCGGCCCACCCGGTTGAGCTTCGAGCTCGCATAGATAGTTGCCGTTCACCCTTCGCTCGCCGGTGACCCAGTTCATCGCCGGGCCACTCCTGCTCCCTGGCTGGTTTCACATTAGGAGTGTATATATTATGCCATTCGCCGCTTTCGATCTCCATAAAAGAGAAATTGAGGCCGCCACCTTCGACGACTCCGGCCGCCTCCTCCTCCGCCAACGCTTTCCCGGTACTCGCGAGGCCATCCTCGCCTTTGCCCGGCAACACCTTTCTCCTCTTCATAAAGTCGTGATGGAGGCCACCTTCAACACTTGGGCCGTGGTCGAACTCCTACAGCCCCTGGTCCATTCCGTAACCGTGAGCAACCCGTTGCTCACCCGCGCCATTGCCCAAGCCAAGGTGAAAACCGACAAGATCGACGTCGTGGTCCTTGGCCATCTGCTTCGCCTCGACTACCTGCCTACTGTCTGGGTCAGGTTGAAGGGCGTCTGGGAACGATCGATTCATCGGTGTCAGCATCATGCGCGCTTTCGGCAGTGGCCTCCTCACGACCGAGTGCATGCTGAAGTGACATCAGTCTCGATAGTGGCGTTCCACTGTCAAGGTTCGGGGCTGCCCCGTAAATGGCCAATGCCTGTTTCACCAGGGGACCGAATTCGGATGCCACCTTCTCAAGTGAGGTTTGCTCGTTCATCCGAGCCACTTCGACAAGCAGACTGAACGCCACCTTCAGATCCCCTGTACGCCTGCAAACTCGAAGTCCGGTTATGCAGCACTTGAGCGAGTCGGACAACCTGCCAAGTCTCCGAAGCAAGTGTGCCTGCAAACGCGCAACGCTGAGTCGCGCGTCAGTGCTTGCGGGAAGACTCCATGATTCCTTGCACTTCGCAAGCGCGTCCTCCAGTCGACCTGCGCTCAATGATAGATGCGCACACCAAACGACAATAAAGAATCGAATCCACCTTGCCGCAGGGCTATGCCGAACGGTGCGCCAGTGTTCATTGAGAGCCGCCACACCCCGATTGAAATTGTCAGCGCCGTGCATGTGCTTCGCAAAAATCTGGGTCACACGCCGGATCTCATACTCGATCAAGGCCTTTCGTTTGTTCTTGGTCAATGTTGTCATATGGTTTCTCCGGCGCTAAATTGGGCATCTGCCGTGTGGCCAGGGATCGTAGACCGTCGGGTCAAGGGCCTCCTCCAGGCATATGAGCAGACATAAGTCGCATCGAACTTTCGGATACGCAGGTCGTCGACGCTTGGGGTTGTGAGGTACCGGATACTTGTCAGTGCATCTGACGTAGTCTGCTTGGCACTGCAGCATCTTGCCAGCGGCATTGAGCCCCTGAGCGATCAGATTACCCAGCGCGTGGGTTTTCTGCTCATAGAAGGCCATTCCGAGAGGAATAACAGTGGCTGCCACGATCTTTGCCCACGATATTGTTGTTGAAAGACCGGTTGGATCGGTCTTGTTCACGGGATCCTGGTCAGCAAAGATGAAGAGGTGAACGGATGCTTGTTGAGCCATCGACACTTGACTGGGCGAGATTCCCAGTGCGAGCGCGGCTATTGCCTTCAGATCACTCTCCTCCCGTGAGCCGCTGCGCCTATTCATCCCACAGCATGAACGAGCCGAACAACAAGTGGCGCAGTTACTTGGACAGTCGGGCTCATATTTGTCCTGGGTTAGGAACCGTCCCGTCTGCGGTTCATACCATCTTGCTCTCAAGTAGTACAGCCCCAGTGCGGAATCCCACATCTCTCCGCGATACAAGAACAGATTTGGCGTCGTCGCCGTCAATCCGATCTCATTCCCAAACGCATCATACGTATACGTGTCCGCCACCGCACCCGCCGCGTTGCTCAACAGTCGCACGCTGAACCCGGAGTCATAGCCATAGTAATGCGTAGTCCAAGCCCCGCTGATTAGTTGCGTCTGGCTAATCCGCTGTGGCCCATGGGCATATCGCCGCACGACCGCCCCCGCCTGAACCTCCTCGGTCACCTGTGCATACCCGGTCAGCGTGAACTCATCCACGAGATACCGTGTCGTCACACCACCCCCGGTCCGCACGACCCGATTCCCGTCGCCATCGTAAGTCATCGTGACTGCGCCGCCATTGAAGCTCGTCAGCCGGTCTTCGAAGTCGTACCCGTAACTGTTTCCACCGCTCGCCAGCGTGTTGCCGTTGGCATCGTAAGCATCGCTCATCAACCGGTCGTTGTTGTCATTAGTGCTACCCGCTGTCGACAGTCTCGGAATCGTCGATGCGCGGTTCAGGCGGTTCCCCACCGGATCCAACGCGTACACCAACGAATCCATCCCGATAGTCTCCGACAACAACCGGTAGATGTTGTCGTAGCCGTAGTTAACCAACCGAGTACCGTTCTCGTTCACCGTCAGCTTCCGACCCGCGTCGCTGAAGGTCTGCGCGTAACTTGCCTGTGTCACGCCGCCCTTGGTCACGGCCAGATTCGTCGGCCGGTCGGCCGCGTCATAGGTGAACGCATGGACCACACCATTGGGATACGTGAACGACTGCAAGTTCCCAGCATCGTCATATGTGTAACTCGTAGAGTTGGTCAACCGGCTGTCCGTCACAGTCTGGAGCCGGTTCGCCGCGTCATACTCATACCCCACGCTCACACCATTCGTGTTCGACGAAATCACCGAGGCCACCAGGCTGTTTGGGTGCCAAGTGTAGGTCAGCGTTCCCTGTGGCGTTGCCTTCGTTAGTAATCGATCCCGATTGTCATACGTGTAGTTCGTCGTCCCGCTGGGGTCCACCATCGACTGCCGCTTGCCGGTCGCCGTATGGGTAAATGTGACCGGCGAGGCGGCAAAGCTCGCGTCCGGCGTCTTCGACAGCAGCCGGTTCAACGAGTCGTACCCGAACGTCGTCGTCTTCCCGTTGAAGTCTTTCCGCGTCGCCATGTTTCCTACGGCATCGTAGGTAAAGGTTTCAGACTGGCCCAGCGGCAGGGTCCGCTTCGTTCGCCGGTTCAGCTTGTCGTACTCGTAGGTCGTCGTGTGGCTGTTGGCGTCCGTCTGGCTGATCTTGTTGCCCGTCGCGTCGTAGCCGTAGGTGGTCACCTGGCTCAGCGCGTCGGTCACCTGCTTCAGCCGGCTCGCCTTGTCGTACGTCCAGGTGGTGGTGCGATTCTCCTGATCCGTGGTGGTCAGTCTTGCACCGAGACCATCGTAGGTGTGCGTGACGGTTTTCGTGTCGGGGTACGTCGTCGTGACAAGACGGCCGCGGCCATCGTAGTCATAAGTCGTCGTGTGGTTGTTCGCGTCGGTCCGCGTCTTCTTCCGGCCTGCTCCATCGTAGGTGAAGCTCGTCACCTTGCCGAGCGCGTTGGTCACCGAGAGCACCCGGCCCGCCGCGTCATAGGCGGACGTCGTCGTGTGATTCCGCTCGTCCGTCTCGGTCAGCTTCCGGCCGGCGTCGTCGTAGGTGTAGCTCACCGTTCCGGCGTCGGCCGTTCCAAAGGCATGGGTCACGCTGGTGAGCTGACCCGCCTTGTCGTAGACGTTCTTCGTGATCCGTCCACCCTGATCCCGCACCGTCAGCGGCTTGTCCCGGAAGTCGTAGGTGGTCTCTGTGTATGTCAGATCCGGATAGGTTGTCTTCGTCAGCCGGTTCTTGGCGTCGTATTCGAACGTCGTCCGCCGGCTGAGCGCATCCACCTCGGCCGTCTTGTTGCCGTTGGCATCGTACTCATAGGTTGTCGTTTTGCCGTCGGCATTCGTTATCGTCAGCACGTGGCCGAGGTCGTCGTAGGTGTAGGTGGTCGTGTTGCCGCGCGGGTCCGTCTCGCTGAGCTTCTGCCCGAACGAGTTGTAGGTGGACAACGTCGTGTGGCCTTCCGGATCCGTGTAGCTCGTCCGGTTGCCATAGGCGTCATATTGATACTGGCTCGTGTTTCCCCGAGCGTCCTTCATCGTCAGCGGCTGGCCGTGCGAGTTCCACGAGAACTGCGCCACCTGGCCGATCGAGTCGCTGATCGTGTTGATGTTGTAGGTTGCGTCGTACGTCACGCTCTGCGTGAAGCTCAGCGGATTCGTGACCGACGTCGGCCCCCCGTAGGCATTGAACACCGCACTGGACGTCTCGTTCAGTGCATTCTTGACCGAGGTCTTGAAACCATTGGCGTCGTACGTATTCGTTGTGGTCTGGTTGAGGGCGTTGGTCTCGGTTAGGAGATTGTTCTTCGTGTCGTAGGTAAAGGTGGTGATGCGATTGAGCCCGTCCTTGCGGCTCAAGACATTGCCGTTGGCGTCGCTGATCACCTCTTCCACGCCCGTGTCCGGGTTGGTGGTCGTGGTCTTGCGATTGGCAACATCGTAGGCGTACTGCGTTGTGTTGCCCGCCGCATCGGTCACCGACTGCAGGCGGCCCGCCGCGTCGTAGATCGTGGTCCCCGCCACATTGCCTCGCGGGTCGGTTTCGGTCTTCAGCAGATGGCCCGGATCGTACGTGTAGCCCGAGGGCGCCGTCAGCGATGGGTAGGTGACACTGGTCAACTCGCCCGTCGTGTTGTAGCCGTACAGATACTGCTTGCCCAAGGGATCAGTGATCTTCGTGATCCGCCCCTGCGCGTCGCGGACAAACGCCACCTTCAGGTTCCCGGCCGAAGACGTGATACCGTCCGCGGCGATTGTGTATTCCCGGCCCGCCGGATCCGTGTACTTCCAGCCCGTGGACTTGTAAGTGTCGTCGGCCAGGCCGCAGATCCATTGATTGCCGGTCCGCAGCAGTACGCCGCTGCAGGTGTCGCCGGTCGAAGTCAGGCTGCCATAGAAACCCGGTTCGCCCGTGTACTTCGGCGTGTACCAGGCGAAGATCGAGCCTTCCGGGGTGTGCACGGCTGGTGCGGGGGGCAAGAATGTTCGGGACGGGCGCACCCGTCCCAATGGGGGTTTCCCCTTCCTGATTGCAGACGCCCTTGTCCTCTTTGTGGGATATGGCGCAGAACTGGGCCTTCTCGGCAGACTGGGGCACCCGTTTGGGTTCGGTGGATGTTCGAACGGCGGCATCTTAGAGGAGAAGATGGCTGCATCGGCTCTGCTTCTGGGTGATTAGCCCCAATTGGATGCCAGGTTTTGGTGATTTGCGGTGGGACGGGTCAGGCTGGCCCTGTTCGGCCTGACGGCGCTCGCTCCTCCCGGCGATATCGAAACCAGGTCGGCGCAACTGGCTCTACCCGGAAGGCCGACTGGTACGCCCGCCAAACCTGCGGAGACTCCCACCAAGTACCTGGAGGTGTCGGCCGCGCGGGTCGGGGACGTTGCGTTTCTTGCGCTGGACTGTGAGGCGCTGGTCGAGGTCGGCAAGACGATCCGCCGCCAGTCCCCGTTTTCGCACACATTTATCCTTACCAACTGTAATGGAGGATCGGGCTATCTGCCGCCCGCGCATCTCTTCGAGGAGCGAGGATACGAGGTCGATCTCAGCGGCTTCGCTCCGCAGGCGGCCGAAATGGTGGTACAGAACGCGCTCAAGATGCTCTCGTCCCTGCGCCGTTGATCTCAAAGCGCGTCGTACATCACCCGCCCACCGACCACGGTCATGCGCGCTTCGGCATTGCCGATCGAATGGACGGATCCACGAGTAAAATCGCGATCGAACAGCACGAAATCTGCAAGTTTGCCGGGTTCGAGCGAGCCTTTCTCCCTTTCGGCGAACTCTGCGTACGCAGCATCCAGCGTGTAGGCGCGTAGCGCCTCGTCGATCGTCAGACGCGTCCCGTCCGGGGCAGCACGCTCAAGTGCCATCTGCAGCGAGGCGGCCGGTGCAATTATCTCGGTCGCGGGATACGTATCGGTCCCGAACGCGATCCTGACGCCGGCTTCCAGAATCGCGCGGCATGGGAAGAGATTCTTGGGTGCCGGCACCCCCAGAGCCGTACGCTGGTCGAAATGCGCCAGCAGTGGAGGCTGCATGCTTGCGACGGCGCCCACTTGCGCTAATACAGGGATCAGATCGGCGGGCATATCGTGCCCGTGCTCCAGCCGAAAGCGAGGATCCGTCAACTTCTGCTCACCCCTCACGCGCCCATACACCTGGAGCAGCTGCCGCATTTCCGATTCGCTCCCGAGGTGCGCCATCACCTGTAAACCCGCCTTGGATGCGCCGGAAACCCAGCGGTAATACTGATCCGCCTGAATCGCGCCGTATCCCTTCAGGCCGCCCCAGTGCATCCACGTGTCGCCCCGGCCTTGGGCGCCTACATAGTCCCGCAGCCGTTCCCATGCGGGTAGTGGAGGCGAAGCATAGATGCGGATCCGCAGCTTAGCTTCCTGGTGCAGCCGTCGCAGCACC
The DNA here is from genome assembly GCF_051172195.1 of Paludibaculum fermentans. Lineage (GTDB taxonomy): Bacteria > Acidobacteriota > Terriglobia > Bryobacterales > Bryobacteraceae > Paludibaculum > Paludibaculum fermentans_A. The sequence continues at coordinate 5,708,219 of NZ_JBPJAQ010000001.1, read as the reverse complement.
AGGAAGTCGTACCAGCTGTTGTTGTGTTGCACCGACGTCACGCCCGTACGCAGCAGTCCCGTCATCACCTGCTCGATCGCGCGATCGTCGGCATCGCGGCTGCGCTCGATCAGCGTCGCCTCGATCCGCCACATCGGTCCGCCGCGGATCACGCCCGTCGCGTCTCCCTTGCCGTCCCGTTCGATCGCACCCGGCGGCTCGTCGGCCGTCTGCCGGTCGATCTTCGCGGCACGCAACGCCGCGCTGTTCGCAATCCCGGAGTTGCCCTCCCGCCCGACCAGCCACACCGGATGATCCGGCGCGAGCGAATCGAGCCATACGCGCGTAGGAAGCGGACCCGCCCAGACGGAATCTGTCCAATCCTCGCCCAGAATCCATGAGCCTTTCGGGAGTTTGGCCGCATAAGACGCGATCTTCTCCGCTACCTGCTGTCTGCCGTGCAGGAAGCGCAGGAAGATCGGCGGGAAGGGATGGGCGCGGTCGTAGCTCATCAGGTGAATGTGCGAATCATTCAAGCCGGGGGTGACGAGTGATCCCTTCCCATCGACGATTCGTGTCTTGGCGCCCACGAGAGCATGGATCTCCGCGTCGGACCCCACGGCCAGAATCCTCTCGCCGGATACCGCCAGCGCCGTCGCCCACGGGTGCTTCGCATCTCCGGTCCAAACCCGTGCGTGGACCACGGCCAGAGTCGCCGGCTGCGCTGCGCACCAGGCGCCCGCACTCAGGCACATCAAAACCCAATGGAGCCGCATAGTTACTTGACACGTTCGGGTGCCGAATAGTTCCGAACTGAATCCTTACCTTTGGAGATTCGGCTGAGTCCGACATCGAGCACAAGATGGACGCATTGCTCTGTAACCCGATCACCGTAAAGCGATTCCCCAAACTTCTGGACCGGCTGCATAACAAGCCGTTACGCCCGAGCAAGCTGCCGCAAGGCGAGAGGAACTCGTGGTTTTCCACGATTCTAGAAAATCCCGGAAATCGTCGTGGCGTGGACCGACTGCGCCATCCTGGGGCGCTTCAGAACTTTCCGTGCCCGGCTCTAACCCGCGGCATTCCTGAACTGCGGGTGTAAGCCAGGGCGGTTCAGCACTATGGTGGCGGTCAGCCAGCCTTAGCAGCCAGTTGCAACAGCGTCGGGAAAGCGAGGTCCGGGCGGCGATGACGTGTATCTTCTCGGCGCCGCCTCAGTATCTGGGACCATCCTGCTGAAGAAGAGTAGACCGCGCAAGCAACGCCGGAAGCTGGTCCCCCGCTTCTTGCGCGCCATCGTTGACTTGCGCCAGTCCGGATTGGCGCAACTCGTCACGCTCGGAGACACGCTCCACTCCTGGTCGGCCGAGATTGCGCGCATGTGGCGCTTCACTCGCTCCAACGGCATCACCGAGGGATTTCACAATAAAATGGAGACGATCAGCAGGCAGGCGTACGGGTTCCGCAACTTCGAAAACTACCGGCAACGCGTGCAGGTGCTATGTTCTTAGGAAGGTCTGGAATTGGGGTCTGCCCCCGTTGTTGGGGTAGAGCCATATCGGGCAACCGATATCCTTACCGCGACCCGGACAGAAGCTCCATGTTCTCACTGAGCTCAAGGTTCGCTGCAGGCACAACCGCCGAGTCCGACGTTCCGATACGGTCCGGCCCACCTTCGGAAAGAGCAGGATGTCACCGTATCAAAATCTACTCTCCGCCGCGTTCCTTAAGTCCGTGTAAGCTACTGATAAGAAATGGTAGGACCGGCAGGACTCGAACCTGCGACCCTCTGCTTAGAAGGCAGATGCTCTATCCAACTGAGCTACGGTCCCAAACTGCTCTCATAGGCGGATCTCTACCTGTCGCGAAGTTCGATCAGCCTGCTGTGATTTTACCACTGCACCTGGGTCCTACCTATTCGCGCTACCCTGGGCGGAACCTGCCTCAGGAGCCCACTCGCTCCGCCAGCAGCGCCACGATTTTGCCGGGATCGTTGGGCACCACAACCGGACTGTTCCCATACCCCGGCGCAATCATCTCGCCCGAGGGTGTCTTCAACTGGCCCGTGTGGTACTTGTAAATGTAATCCGGATCCTTCAGGACATTGCCGGTCAGAATCGCCACTACGTCCGCATCCGGCGCCATTACTCCAGCCGCGGTCAATTTCCTGATTCCGGCCAGCGTCGCGGCCGAGGCCGGCTCACAGCCGATGCCGCACCGGCCGACTATCGCCTTGGCGTCGGCGATCTCCTGCTCCGTCACGCTTTCCACCACGCCGTTGGAATCGTCGATCACCTGGATCGCCTTCGGCCAGGACACCGGATCGCCAATGCGGATCGCCGTCGCCAGCGTCTCCGGATCTGGGATCGGGTGGAACTCCGAACGGTTGAGGAAGTAGTCGTAGAACGGCGCCGAACCCGCGGCCTGGATCACCGCAAACCGGGGCAGCTTGTCGATGAAGCCCATGGCCAACAATTCCCGGAAGCCTTTGCCGAAGGCCGAAATGTTGCCCAGGTTCCCGCCCGGGACGACCACCCAGTCCGGCACCTGCCAGTCCCGCTGATCGAGCATCTCGACCATGATCGTCTTCTGGCCCTCGATCCGGAACGGGTTCACGCTGTTCAGCAGGTAAATGCCGGTCTCATCGGCCAGCACCCGCACCAGTGCAAGAATCTGGTCGAAGTTCGCTTCCACCTGCAGCGTCAGCGCGCCATACTCCAGCGCCTGGGCGAGTTTCCCGTAGCTGATATTGCCGTGCGGCAGGAAGATGATGGGCGTCATCCCGGCGCTGGAGGCATAGGCGGCCATCGACGCGGAAGTATTGCCGGTGGAGACGCACGCCACGCGCTGCATGCCCAGGCGCAGGCCCTGCGTGGCTCCGCAGGTCATGCCGTTATCCTTGAACGAGCCCGTGGGATTGAAGCCCTGGTGCTTGAAGACCAAGGCATCCAGGCCGCCGAATTGGGCCGCTGGGGGAGCCGGCAGCAGGGGCGTGTTCCCTTCCCGCAGCGTCACCACCTCGTGAACCGTGGTATCGACAAAGCCGAGCATCTCGCGGTAGCGCCAGACGCCGGACTGGTCGAGGGGCGCGTTGGACATGCGGCGTTCGCGCCACATCCGCTTAGTCGCGGCAGGATCCAGGGCCATCCCCGGATAAGTGGCTTCGATCAACGCTCCGCAGCGCGGGCACGTATAGAGAACCTCTTCCACGGCGAACTGGGCGCGGCAGTGAGGATTCAGACAGGAAAGAAGTGCGGGTTCCAACCCTCTAGTTTACTCGGGAGGATTCCTGGTTTCCTAACTTGTCCGGTAATCGGCTTCAGGCCAGGTAGAAAACCTGCTCCAACGGCCGCATCCGTTCATCGGCGTTGCGGCCCGTCGTGTCCTCAAAGAACTCGCGCATTTCGGCCTGCCAGCGGGCATTCACTTCCAACCCGGCCATGCCGTCCAGGGCCTTCTGGAAATCAGGCGTCTCGACATACCCGACCAGCAGTCCGTCGTCCCGCAGGAATAACGAGTAGTTGTGCCAGCCGGTGTCGCCCAGGGCCTGGAGCATCTCAGGCCAGACGGACTTGTGCCGCTCTTTGTATTCGGCCAGGCGGTCTTTCTTGACTTGAAGGAGGAAGCAGACGCGTTGCATCTCTGGCATCATATCCCTTGCCATGGCAGATTTGCGAAAACTCAAGGATCTGGACGGAATTGGTCCAAAGATGCTGAAGGATTTGGAACTGCTCGGGATCGCCAACATCGATCAGTTGAAGAAGCAGTCGGGACGGAAGATGTACGACCGGCTGTGTGAATTCACCGGTCAGAGGCAGGACCCGTGCGTGTTGGATGTGTTTGTCTGCGCGGTGGCGCAGGCGAAAGACCCAAACCTGCCGGCGGAGCAGCGCAACTGGTGGTACTGGAGCCGCGTGCGGAAGGGCCAGATCCGATGATTGGGGTCCATCTCGAAGCGGGCGCCGTGACGGTGCGCCGGATGCCCGCGCCGCGCAGGCCCAAGGGGTCGGCGCTCATCCGGCTGATCTGCGGCGGCATCTGCAACACCGACATCGAACTCCTCCGCGGCTACTATGGCTTCAAGGGGACGCCAGGCCACGAGTTCGTCGGCGAGGTGGTGGATAGCGACGATCCCGGCTGGGTGGGCCGCCGCGTAGTGGGCGAGATCAACCTCCCCTGCGGGCATTGCGACTGGTGCACGCGCGGCCTGGGACGGCATTGTCCCCGGCGAACCGTGCTCGGCATCGTGCGGCATCCCGGAGCGTTCCGCGAACTCCTCACTCTGCCCGAGGCGAATCTACGCGCGGTGCCGGCCAAGGTAAAGACCGAACATGCGGTCTTCACGGAACCCATCGCGGCGGCCTGCGAGATCCTCGATCAGGTCAGGATCCCTCGCGGCGAGAAGGTGGCGGTGCTGGGCGATGGGAAGTTGGGGCTGCTGATTGGCCAAACGTTGCGTTTCTCGGGAATGGAAGTACACCAATACGGGCGTCATAAAGAGAAACTGCGGATCGCCGAAGCAGCGGGCATTGATGCGAGATTATCGAACAAATTGCCGGCCGCCGCGTATGACTATGTGGTGGAGGCAACCGGCTCCAGCGAAGGTCTGATGCAGGCTGTGGGCATGACACGGCCGCGCGGGACCATCATCATGAAGTCCACCGTGCATGGAACGGTCGCCCTGGACGCCGCTCCGGTGATCGTCAATGAGATCACACTGGTGGGTTCGCGTTGCGGCCGCTTCGAACCGGCGCTCAAGTTGCTCCAAACCGGCAAATTACAATTGGACCAGATGATTTCGGAAGAATGCCCGCTGGCCGACGCGCCGCGGGCGTTTGCGCGTGCGCAGGAACGCGGAGTTTTGAAGGTGTTGTTGCGAGGTTCCTAACATGATTTCCCTGATCGTGATGGCGATGCTGATGCAGGCTCCAGCCGCGCAGGAGGTGAAGCCCGCGACTCTGGAGGGTTCCATCACCCATGCGGCGACGCAGACGGCTCTCCGCAAGGCCAAGGTGACCCTGACGCTGATCGGCGGCGGCGAACAGTCGCAATCGGCCGAGACGGGCGATGACGGAAAGTACACTCTCAAGGACGTCAAACCCGGGCGCTACCGCTTGACGGCTGAGAAGACGGGGTACCAGGCGACGGCCTACGGAGCGAAGAGCCCGGGCGAAGCGCTGGGACAGACCCTGCGGATTGATGCCGGAGCCGGGCTGACCGGCATGAATATCGCCCTTCCTAAGCAAGGCATCATCGCCGGCAAAATCGTCGACAACGATGGCGAACCGGTGGCCAAAGCCCTGGTACTGGCGATGAACAACATCTACGCCAATGGGAAGAAGATCCGCCTGCCGGCCGGCACGGTGCCGGTGATGAGCAACGATCTGGGTGAGTACAGGATTGGCCAGTTGCCGCCCGGCAAGTTCGTCGTCTGCGCGGTGCTGGAGGGATCCTACCAACCTCAGTTGAATCCCAAGGACGTCAAGACCGGCGTGGAAGAGTCGCTGGCCAACACCTGCTTCCCGTCGGTGCCCACCGTCGCCGAGGCGCAGTCCATTGAGATCAAGGACTCCTCCGAGGTGCCTGGCATCGACATCCGCATGAGCAAGGTGAAGACGGTCACGTTCACGGGCGTCATCGACGGCATCCCGGCCAGCACATCCTCCGTCACTTATCTCAGCCTGGTGCCGAAAGACGCCGGCCCAATCGGCCGGGCGATGGGGCCGCGGGCGTTGCTGCAGGGCGCGGACGGCAAGTTCACCTTCAAGAACGTGCCGCCCGGCGCTTACATCCTGCAGACCCTGCCGACGGGGCTCGGCAATGTGGCCTATGTCGTGAAATCGTCCATTGAGATCGGCGACCAGCCCATTGAGAAGGTGAACGTCCAGGCGGCCGCCCCGTTTGAAGTGAAAGGCCACCTGGTGGCCGACCCCTCACCTGAGCTGAAAGTCGGCTCGATCAAGATCGTGGCCGTGCCGGCGGACGATATTGTGGCCACCTTCGCCATGTCCTCGGCGGCCGATAACGGCGATTTCGTCCTCGGCAATCTGGTGGCGGGGCGGTACAGGCTGGCCCTCACCGGCATGCCTGCCACCCACTACGTGAAGGAAATCAAGTTCGGCGAGAAGACGCTGGAGAGCGACGAAGCGGATATTTCGAATGCAGCGACTCCGCTGGCGATCGCCCTGGGCCTGGCGACCGCGGATGTCGGCGGAGTTGTTCAGAACGACAAGGGCGAACCAGTGCCCTCTGTGAATGTCGGACTGGTGCCGGTGCCGAAGCGGGCCTTCCGCATGCGCGTCACGCGTACTGACCAGAATGGAGCCTTCAAGCTGCCCAGCGTCGCTCCGGGTGAGTACGCCATCTTGTCCCTCGATCAATTGGAAGCAGGCGCGCTGGAGGACGAGGAATTCCTCAAGCCCCTGCTGTCGAAAGCGAAAAAGGTCACTGTGCGGGAGTCTGGGCCGCAGAACCTTGAGCTGCGAGTGATACCGACTGCGGAGCGTTGACCTGCTTCCAGTAGCGCTCAATCACCTTCTCGACATAGGCCTGGGTTTCGCGATAAGGGGGAACGCCGTTGTATCTGGCGACGGCGCCCGAACCCGCGTTGTAGGCAGCCAAGGCGCGGCGCACCGGGTTGGGATCGTTCTCGTACTTCAACAGCAGTTCGCGCAGCAGGCGCGTTCCGGCGTCGATATTCTGCTCAACGTCGCGAGGGTCGGCGTTGAGGGACTGGGCCGTACCAGGCATTAATTGCATGACGCCAATCGCGCCGGCGCGAGAGACGGCATTCGTCTGATAAGCGGATTCCGTCATGGCCAGGGCGTGGACGATCGCCGGAGGAAGCCCGTACTTCAGCGCTGCTTCCGTGACCAGTTTCTTAGGATCCACTTCTTTGAATGGCGGGGGCGTGGGGGACTTGTCCGCCGGAGCCGCCTGCGGCGAAGGCGGGTCGTCTTCATGCTCCAGTTCCGCGATCAGATCAGCCTTCAGCTCAATCCGGCTGTCGGCGCTGATCAGGATGTAGCGGTCTTCCAGTTTCTCGATGCGTTGCGCACGGATCCGGGCGCCCGTGTGGAGCACGGCGATGTCGGCCGCGGCGAGCGGCAGGGCGGCGAGGACAAGGAAAAGAGCGAAGCGCATCATTGCATCTGGTCGTTGAAGTCGTCGTCACCGGCAGTGGGCGGCTCAGTCAGGCGGCCGGTACCGGCGGGCCGGCCTGCTCCCAGGTTCTCAAAATTCATTGCGGCGTTAAACAGCAGCATGAAGCTACCCTGGGTCTGCTGGCGCCACATGGGGTTGATAGCAAACAGGACGTAGTGGCCCTTACCCTGGGGTACATCGACCAGTGCCGGCTTGCCCGCGAGTTCCCTGCCCCCAGCCAGCAGGCCGGAAATCAGCAGGTCTTTCTCCTCGCCAAATTTGAGAATCGTGCGCGGACGCTCGGCCGGGGTCGGCAGGTAGGCGCGCATGTTCTCCAGCATCTCCGCACTGAGTTCGCCCGGCTTGGGTTCAGGCACGGCCGGAGCCGGAGGGCGCCCCTGGATAATATCGGGATCAGTGACACCGCCGCGGCCGCTGGCTCGGTTCTGGCCGCTCACGCTGGCTGCCTGGCCGCCGCCCCCACCGCCCAAACCAGCCGTCGCACTGGCGTTCAGAACCAGTTCGGCGCCCATGTAGACCGGCAGATGCTCGGAGTAACCGTAAGCGATGGGGCTGCGCGCGTCAGAGATCGCCGAATCCAGCACGCTGCCCCGGACCTTCAATTCCCGCGTGGGCTGGATCGTGATGCCGTCGATCAATCCATACGTGATGGGCAAGGAAGCATTGCCTCCGATGGTGATGAACAGACCGCCCGCCTCGACGAAGTCGCGGATATGCTGCACGCCTTCCAGGCCCAGACCGCCGCGGATGTCGTCCGTTTGATCCGGCGAGGTTCCAAAATTAGGAGTTAGCGTGGAGGCTTTCCACGGCACAGGCTCCCCGCGTTTCGGCATGCCGTTGACGATGCGCTGAGCTGTCCCGCCCATCGGGCCGAGGATGATGACGTCGAACTTCGACCGCAGGTCCGCTGTCGCGGCCACGGTGTGATCGGAGATGTAGGTGTACGGGACACCCGTCGTGTCCATCGCCAGCCGGAACCAGCCTTCGTTCTGCGTATTCAACCAGTTGTGGACCAGCGCGATGCGCGGAGCGGCCAGCGGGTGCTGCGCCGTCTTCGGAGCGCTCTTCAGGGCAACAATGTTGACGCCCAGTTCCGTCGCGGCCGACTGCAGGCGCTGCCGCAGATCTGAGGGATTGCCCGAGGCTGGAATCAGGAACGAACCCGCGACGAACTTCTGGCCTTCGGCTTCGAAAGCCTCCTCAGCCGCGTTCATCTTTATATCCTTCAACTTGTAGCGCAGCGTGGCCAACACCCGGTCGGCATTGTGGTTAATGGCGTAGACCGCTCCGTCGCCGGTGAGCTTGCCCTCGGGCGTAATCGAGCCGGTAACGGGCGCCATCGCCGCTTTCAGCACGGCAACGTCCGTAATCCGGGCGCTCTTGAGATTGCGCAGGGCCTGGACCGTCCAACCGGTGTCGTCGTAAGGCGGCGTATCGTTGGCGTTGTAGTATTGACGGTCCAGCAGCATATCGGCCAGCCGCGAGTAAGGCTGATCCATGCGGACGACATACGCGCCGGCGGCATTGCCCTGGTAAGGCTGGGTGAGACGCTGTACCTCGACACCATGCATTGCCAGTTGGTCAGCCAGCGAAGCCGCCTCGTTCGGACGCACGCTGGCATCGATGATGTAGGCGGCCGGACCTTCGGTGGTTGCTTTCGCGACACTGCGCTGGCTCTTCAGCCAGAAATTGCGGAGGAACGTCTCTTTGTTCGTGGCCGTGTAGTTCATGGCCAGCAGCAGCGCGGATTGCTGCATGTTCACGTTGTTGCGCTGCGACCACTTCACCTTCGGCAGCGGCGGATTCGGGCGGAACCAGGCTCGCGTGGTCTGGGCGGCCGGCACGGTGCGCTCGCGCGTGTCCGCGCCTCCGTTCCCGAAGGTCTCGTAAAACCGGCCGATCGAATTGTGCCCGTGGGCGACTTCCATGAGGTAGTTGGCGGCCCAACCGTCGTAGAACCCGTGGGTCCAGACGCCCGGCACGCCGCGCTTCGTCATCTCTTCAATCTCGTAGTAGGCAAGCTTCTGCCACTCATTGATGACGATGGGATCGAGCCAAGCGTTGTAAGGTCCCATGCCGGTGGACGTATAAAGAAACGGCACCGACTCGTGCAGATCGTGCAGAACCTGCGGGTGGAATTGCAGAAAAGCCTTTGTTATGTTGCGGCTAAGGGCCAGGGAGAGAGCCATGCCGTCGCGATTGTTGTCGTGTGCAACATATTTACCCCAATACAGCAGGCTGGGGGCGATCTTCCCCGGATTCTCCTTCTTCCAGCGGTAGAGGTCGACCATCTTCTCGCGGCCATCCACCTCAACTACCGGGGTGACCAGGACGATCGCGTTGTCGCGGATCTTCTGGATAAATGGAGTCTCCTCCACCGCCAAACGGTAGACCAACTCCATCGACATCTCCGGTGAACCGGTCTCCGGCGAATGGATGGAGGCGGTCGCCCAGTAGAAAGGCAAACCCTCCGCGATCAACTTGTCCGCTTCCGCCGGCGTCGTCTTGCGCGGATCGGCCAGCGTCGCCGTGATCTGCTTCAGCCGGTCCAAGCGGGCCAGATTGGCCTCGCTCGATACCACGACCACCACCATTTCGCGGTTCTCCTCGGTCTGTCCGATGGAGAGAACCCGCACGCGAGGCGAGGTCTTCTCCACCTCGCGCATATAGCGGTAGATGTCCTTGGCGTAGGTGAGCTTGTTCTCCGCACCGGCAATGTAGCCCAGGAACTTCTCCGGAGTCGGCACCTTGTCCGAAACCGGCAAGTGGTCGACGAGCTCCGTCAGGAACATCGGATCGGTCGTGAATTCGCGGATTTTCTTCGCGTAACCGTCGTCGAGCTTCTGGGTTTGAGCCAGCGCGAGGCTGGCGCCGAGGAAAAAGAGGACCGCAGGACAAGTCACGCGAGACATGTTTTCAGTATGCTGCAAGAGATGACCACTCTCACACACCTAGAATGCAGCCTGTGCGGAAAAACGTATCCGGCGCACCAGGCGCATAATCTCTGCGAGTGCGGCGGGCCGCTGCTGGTGCGTTATGACCTGGAAGCCGCGCGCAACGGCTGGAGCCGGGAGTGGATCGCCAGCGGGCCGTCCTCCATGTGGCGGTACGCGCCCGTGCTGCCGGTATCGAAGCCTACGTCGATGATTTCCCTAGGTGAAGGTTGGACCCCGCTGATCCGGGCCCGCCACTATGGCGCAGCCGTAGGAGCTCAGAACCTTTGGGTGAAGGACGAAGGCATCAATCCGACGGGTTCGTTCAAAGCGCGCGGGCTGGCCTGCTGCATCTCGATGTGCCACGAGCTGGGGATCAAGAAGGTAGCGCTTGGCTCGGCCGGCAACGCTGCCAGTGCGACGGCGGCTTACGCTGCGGCCGCGGGCATCGAAGCGCACATCTTCATGCCGAAGGACGTGCCCCAGGCCAACTACATCGAATGCAAGAGCTTCGGCGCCAAGGTCACGCTGGTCGATGGCCTGATCAGCGACTGCGGCCGCATCGTCAGCGAGCGGAAAGAGGCCGAGGGCTGGTTTGAAATCAATACTTTGAAGGAGCCGTACCGCATCGAGGGTAAGAAAACGATGGGTTATGAGGTGGCCGAGCAGTTCCAGTGGAATCTGCCGGACGCCATCTTCTATCCCACCGGCGGCGGCGTCGGCCTGATTGGCATGTGGAAGGCGTTCGACGAAATGGAAGCGCTGGGTTGGATCGGGTCCAAGCGGCCGAAGATGATCGTGGTCCAGGCGGATGGTTGCGCTCCGGTGGTGCGCGCCTTCGAGCAGGGCGCCGAACGCAGCACGTTCTGGGAGAACGCCATGACCGTCTCCAGCGGCCTGCGTGTGCCGAAACCGCTGGGCGATTTCCTCATCCTGCAGTCGGTCCGGGCCAGCAAAGGAACCTGTGTGGCCGTCAGTGACCGGGCGTCCCTCCTCGCCGGGGCGGAACTGGCGAGCCGCGAAGGCATCTTTGCGGCCCCCGAAGGAGCGGCCTGTTTCGCTGCGCTCGATCAACTGTTGAAGAACGGATTCCTGCAGCCGGAAGAGAAGATCGTGGTCTACAATACCGGCGCCGGGCTGAAATATCTCGAAGCCTACTCCACCTTGTTTCCAAGGACGTCCGAGAGCGAGAGCGACAAACTGGGGGGACTGATTACACCGCGCTAGTGCACCGGGCGGCAGACTCCCAACGCTCTGCCGCCTGATTCTCAGCCTTGGGTCCGGCGATCCCGATCGCACGGAACCATGACCGGACCCCGCCGTCTCGTCAGCGCCTTTGCCGCAACCGCAACAGCAGCACCCCACCCACTCCGCCAGCCAGCAGCAGCAGCGATGACGCTGGTTCCGGCACCGGCGCTGGCGCCTCCTCCACCTGGACTTGAAAACCCGAGACGCCAAGGATCACTTCGGAATCCGGATCCGTGCCCCCCAGGACGGACACTGCCCCATCGTAGAGCCCGGGCGCCAGCCCAAGCGGGACCGTCACGGAGAAGAAGTCGAACGGCCCTGTGGCAGCACCGCTCGCCAGTTGCAGCGGCGCATTCGCCATGAATGGAGTGGAATCGAAGCTCCAATCCAACGGCCCGGCCAGCGAGATGCTGAGCGAGTTGAGATACGCATCGTAGGGCAGGTCGCTGGTGGTCGTCCCGAGCGCGCCCTGGAAGGTCAGCGTCACGCCCTGCGAACCCGTCAGCAGCGAAGGGGTGAACACGACCGAAATCGAATCCGCACACGCCGGGAAGCCGCAGAGCAGGCCAAGCAGCACCGGCTGTAGAAGTTTGATGGTCATAGGAGCGTCCTTATCTATGTCGTTCTTGCTTCCCTAGGGCAGCGTGATCCGGCTTGCGGTGGTGAATGACCCGCCGGTGTAGGTTCCGGAGATGGTGAGAGTGGACGCCGCGCCGGCGGTCCCCACCGACCCTGGAAATGTCATCGTGGCCGTCACGGCCGCACCCGCCGCCACGGTCCCCAGCGTCTGCGGCAGCGGCGTGCCCGCGGTGGTCCCGATTTTGCCTGCCGTCAACCGGACATTCTGTGCCGCCGTGCCCCCTGTGTTGGCCACGCTGAGGACCGCCACGACCTGATTCGACCCGTTGCGCGACAGCGTCCTGGTGATCACGATCTTCGCCGGAGTCGAAGGCTGCGACGCGGCCAGGACATTGATCAGCACGCTCTTCGCGGCCGCGCTGTAGTTCCCCGCATCAGCCGGGGTGAACACGGTGGACAGGGTCTGGCCATTGCCCACCGCCAGCACCGTTCCCGCCGTAGGGGTATACACGAAGCTCCCGGGCACATTCGCGGTTGCGTTCAACTGCATCGCACCCAACGACGAGCCATACTGAATGGCTGCCGGATTAGCCCAGGTGAGCGCCGGTGCCGCCTGGAGGATCGTCAGTTGCTTCGAGTCGCTGCTGGTGACGAATACCGGCGTCCCGGAGAAAGTCGCCTGGAGTGTGTAGTTCCCGGCCGCGGTGCCGGCCGGTATCACCGCAGCGGCGCTGGCCGTGCCATTCACCACATTCGCGCAAACCGGAGCGATGGCTTGGCCGGACGTCGCGAAACAGACCTGGCCCCCGGCCACCACACCAGCGAGGCTGGTGACCGCCGCTGTCAAAGTGACGTTCTGCGCCTGTGGACTGTATGTACGCTGCAGATTGCTGGTGACTGTTGTCGTGGCGGCCGCCGGCGCCTGGGCCAGTTTCAGTACAAACGCGCTATCGGCGCCGTCGTGCGGAACCAGCGGCAGGGTCCCATTGTCGCCCAGCCAGTTGAAGCGGCTGCCGCCCGCTACATAAATGCTGCGCTCGTTGTCGAGGGCGATGCTGTTCGCATTGGTACGGTCACTGTTCCCGTAGAAGGTGTGCCACTGGTAGGCGCCGTTCGTATTCAGCGCCAGGACGAACAGGCCGCCATGGTAACCCGAGACCTGCGTGTTGTCGTGCAGCGAGGGTTGACCGTTGTCCCCGAAAAACGGGTGGTTCTCTTTGAACCCCGCTACGTATACCTTGCCCAGGCCATCCAGGACGATGTCCATGCCCCGCGACCCGTAGCCCTCGCCTCCATACAGCGTGTACCAGAGGCAGATGCCGGCAGGGTTGAACTTCGCCACGTACGTGCTCGATCCACTCCCATCGGTGTGCAGGGGCGGCGCCCCCGGATTGGCGGCGGTGGGACGCGCGTACCCGGTTGCGTACAGATTCCCGGCGCTGTCGGTGGCGACCCCATAGCCCATCAGGCTGCCTCCGAACAGGACACTCCACTCCATATTGCCGAAGCCCACCGCCGCATTGGGGCCTCCCACCTTCGCGACAAAGACGTTGTAGGCGCCGGAATTGTGCCATTGACCGGTAATGAAGATATTGCCCGCCGGATCCACCGTGATGCCGCGCGCCTGGCCTTCTCCCCAGATCGAATGCCACAAATAGCTGCCCTCCTGTGTCAGCGCCAGGATGTAGGGAGCGGCCGAAGGCCCGTCCGCCGCATGCAGCGGCGCCTCTGGAAAGCCTTTGCTCAGGGTTTCTCCAGTGATGTAGAGGTTGTGATTCGAAGGATCGATCACCATGTCCACACCGCCCTTGCTTCGGTTGTACTCGGTGTGCCAAAGGTACTGGCCTTGCGAATCCAGCTTCAACACGAAGGTCGCCGATTCGAGGTCGGAAACCGCGCCGTTGTAGCGCGGCGCCGGCAGACCGTCGGTCCGGAATTGACCTTCGCCCGTCACGTAAATACTGGCGCCGTCGGTTTCAACGGCAATCGCCGCGAAGGTGGCGTGATAGAAGGTGTGCCACAACAAGCCCCCGGAAGAGTTGAGCTTCATAATGAAGCCGACATAGTTCCCGGAGGGGTGCGCCTCCACCGCGTGGACCGGTGAACCTGGAGCGAAGTTCTCGGGGTGATGCGTGATCCCCGCCACATATACGTTCCCCAGGATGTCGGTGGCCACGGTCTTGCCCGTGCCGCTGCCAAACGCGGTCTCACCATGGTTGTAGAAGGTGTGCCACTGGTAATCAGGCGCCTGGGCGGCCATTGGGGCAACGGCGAGCGATGCCATCACCAGGCAGCGCGCCGCCGTGAGAAGAACTCTGTTCCTTGCGGATTGATCCTGCATGACTTTCCTCCAATTCGCCCGGACTAGTGCCTCTCGATGGGACGCCGGCGGGCTGGAAACACAACCCTACCGGGCCGCGCCGGGTGATAAAAGGAACGAGTTCCCGCGGTTACGGTAACCAGTTGGTAACGAGCGCCCCGTTTCATGTCTGGTTGCACGCCTTGTTGAACATCGGAGCAACAGGTATGCTTCTATCAAATGACCCGCGGTACAGTGGAGCACCCGGCGGTCCCTTCGGCCGCGGACATCCGCTCCCAACTCGCCCAGGTGATTGCATCGCGGGCCTTTGCGCGCTCCGAACGGCAACAGAAGTTCCTGCGGCACACGGTGGAAGCGGCAGTCGAAGGACGTGCCGAGGTATTGAAAGAGTCCACACTGGGTGTCGAAATTTTCAATCGCGGGTCGGATTTCGATGCACGCGCCGATAACATCGTGCGCGTCGAAGCACGCCGCCTCCGCCAGCGGTTACAGGACTACTATTTGAACGAAGGCGCGGCGGATGCGGTCCTGATCGACCTCCAGCCCGGCGGGTATGTGCCCCAGTTCTCCTGGAAGACCACCGCGGCAGCGCCACCCGCACCGCGCAGTTGGAAGTATCGCGCAGCCGCCGCGGGCATGGCTGTGCTGGGGCTGGCCATCGCGGCCGTTCTCATCTGGTTCCCCCGCCGCGAGGCGCCGCTCATCGCCGTGCTCCCCTTCGTCGAGTACGAGGCCGGCGAAGCGGGTCCCTATCTGGGCGACGGCATCGCCGAAGACATCCTCCAACTGCTGGCCGAAACACCCCGCCTGCGCGTGGTCTCCCGCACCTCCACATTCCGCTTCCGCGGGCCCAATCTCGACCTCTCCGCCATCCGCAACCGGCTGGGGGCCAAACTGCTGCTCGAAGGCAACGTCCGCAGAAACAGCGGGCGCATCCGCATCGCCGCCCGCCTGGTGGATGCCGGCACCGGCGTTCCCGTCTGGGCGGATACCCGCGAGACCGATGCCGCCGGCCTCGACGGCGCGGAACGTACCCTTGCCGCCGGCGTGGCCTCGGCCCTGAAGGCGGGCAGCCTCCGGCCCCTTCCAGGTCATCTGCCGCCTGCCGAAGCACGCGACCTGCTGGCCCGCGCCCGGTATCTCGCCGCCAGGGGTGGCGCCGCCAACCGGCAGCAGGCGGTCGCTCTCTATGAACAGGCGGTGACCCTCGATCCCGGCTATGCCCGCGCTTGGGCGGAACTGGCCCGCATCCTTAGCCTGATCGCCTTCCACGACTCCGTCGAAGCAGACCGCCTGGCGCCCCGCATCCGCGACGCCGCCGCCCGCGCCCTGCGCCTCGATGGCACCCTCGCCGATCCTCACTTCGCCCTCGCGCGCCTCGCCTGGTCTCACGAGTGGAACTGGAACGCCGCAGAAAGCGGCTGGCTCAAGACGCTGGAAATCAATCCCAACTATGCAGGCGCCCACCAGGCCTATGCCCTGGGCCTGATGTCGCGCGGCCGCTTTCGCGAAGCGCTGGAACACTCCCGCCGCGCCAGGGAACTCGACCCCATGTCCTATGCCGCCAGCAACGACCTCGGTCTCGTCCTGTACGCTGCCCGCCAGTTCGACCAGGCCGCCGCTCATGCGCGTGCCTCCCTGTCCCTCGCCCCAGAATCGCCTTACCCACGCATCCTGCTCGGCATCGTGGAGGCTGCCCGCAACCGTCCCGTCGAAGCCGCGGCTGAGTTCGAACAGACAGTCTCCTCCCTGTCGCGCGATCCGGGCATCCTCGGCCGCCTCGGCAATGTCTACGCCCGCTCCGGACGCGTCGCCGAAGCGCAGGCCGTGCTCTCCGAACTGCAACGCAATCCGGACGCGGGGCGCATCTACATGGCCATGGTGGAAACCGGCCTCGGTCATCGCGATCGCGCGCTGGAACTGCTGGAAATGAGCCTCGCCCGGCGCGAATCGGATGTCGTCTTCGCCGGCATCGATCCTGTGTTCGACCCGCTGCTGCGTGAACCGCGCTTCCAGGCCGTGTGCCGGAAGCTGAATCTGCCGCCGCGATAGCCGGCTCCACGTGCGCTATCGTAAGTCCTGCCCTGGCCACGCGTGCCGGGCAACGCCGTAGACTGTAACTACAGAAAGGAAGGTGGCAGCTTGAAGGCTTCCCGAGTCCTAACCCTCCAGGCATCGGTGCTGCTGCTCCTGATGGCCCCCTCGTACTCTCGCTTGACCGCACAGGAACCCGCGCAAAGCAAAATCGTACGGCTGGCGGAATTGGAGATCGACCAAGCCCAGCTTGAGAAATACAAGGCCGCGCTGAGGGAGGAGATCGAAGCCTCAATCCGGCTGGAGCCGGGCGTTCTCACCCTCTATGCCATGGCCCTGAAGGACAACCCCACGCAGGTCAGGATCCTTGAGACCTACGCCGATGTCGCCGCGTACAGGGCGCACCTGGAAACCCCTCATTTTAAGAAGTACAAGGCAGCCACGCAGGGCATGGTGAAGTCGCTGAAACTGCTGGAAACCGACCCCATCCTGCTCGGAACCAAAGGCCGCTAGGTACAGGCAGGATTGGGGCACAGAGATCGGTAGCGAGTGGCCGGCCCCCAACTGCCTGGTCCTCGATTAATGGGTGTGCCTGCGCCGGAACCCGTTCGATTCTTCGCGCCACCCGATGTACAGAATACTTCCGACGCCGAAGACGATACCGATCAGAAATACGATACCTAGAACCAATGTGAGCATGGTGGGGCTTATGGTAATCACGCTAGACACTTCTGTATTGATTCTCGGGCGCACTGAACCGCAATGTAGCCCGGTGGCGCGACACGAAAGATTGAGCCAGCTTAACAATCCCGCAGAGCATTATCGGATCAATCCGTAAAGTATTGACGATGGTACCCAAAGATAATCCGGACAAATTCTGGCTGATTTCTCTGATGCGACCAGGATAATACTATCAGATCTGCAAATAGCGTGAAAAGCCCAAACACGCGCCCGCAAGCACACCTGGCGCGATACCAGCCGGCCCTCTGCAACCAGACTTAACGGTCCTGAATTAGGGGTATCCAAGCGCCGCGCTAACGAACCGCGCGGGTCTCGGTTTGTCCGGCCTCTGTCGAACGCAGGGTGCGCGTATCCCGCATCGGCGTCTGGCCAAATAGCCGCTTGTACTCGCGCGTGAACTGGCTGGCGCTTTCGTAGCCGACCTCTAGCGCCGCGCTACCCGCATCCAGGCCGTGGATCGACATTCTGGATCGCGCCTCCTGCAGCCGGATCTGCTTCTGATATTGGAGCGGACTCATCGCCGTCAGTGCCCGGAAGTGGTGATGCAGCGTGGAGACCCCCATGCCCGCCAGCTCCGCAAGTTCCTCCAGCTTGAGAGGTTTTGCATAGTTGTCCCTGATCCACGCGATCGCTTTCGCCGTCCGGTAGCTCTGGTCACCCAACGTCGCAATGGCGCGCAGGCGAACACCTTCGGGTCCTCGCAGCACGCGGAAGATGATCTCGCGCTCAATCAGGCCGTGGAGGAACGCAATATCTCGAGGCTGGTCCAGCAGGCGCATCAGCCGGCAGAAGGAATCAAGCAACTCCACGGTGACCTCACCCAGGGACATGGCCGACCCGGTCCCAGCATGGGGCGCACTCGCAATCTCTTCCCGGCTGAGTAGTTCCCTGACCACAGGCATCTGCAGTTTTAAAGAGAGCGCCAGGCACGGCGTTTGCTCACTCGCTTCGACCACCCGGGCCACGACCGGCAGGGCCACCGACGCCAACAGGTAGTGGGAGGCACCATAGGTGAAGGTCTGGCCGCCGAGTTCCACCCTCTTACGACCCTGCGCGGTCAATATCAGCGACGGCTCGTAAGTCATTGAACAGGGTGGAGTCGGAGCCGTCCTCTGATGCACGGTGAGACCCGGCACCTCGGTAATCCGCTTTTGCTCCGAGCCGATGTAGGCCGCAATCCTAAGGGTCAGCTCATCTTTTAAATCCTGCAGCCGATCCGGCACCAGGCTGAACTCTCCGGCGGGATTTGGGATCATCACGCGGGCTCCTTCGCCCCCAGAGTACCGCCCGAGCGAACGGTTTCGCTAGCCATCGACAGGATTAGGCTAAAAGTCGGCAGGTTCAGGCTACCGGCCGCAAGCCGTCCGGGCCTACTCTTGAATCGGTAAAGTGGGCGCGCCGGAAAGGCTTCACGCCCGCTCAGATCGCACTCGGTTGGCTCCTGGCGCAAAAGCCCTGGATCGTGCCGATTCCGGGCACGACGAAACTCGCGCACCTCGAGGAGGATCTCGGCGCGATCAACGTCGGGTTCTCAGCCGGCGAATTGCAGGAGTTCGACGCGGCGGCTTCCAGGATCGCCATACAAGGGGCGCGACTCGATCCCGCTGCCCTGCAGATGGTCGGCCGTTGAAGTCGACAGGACATCGAAAGAGGTTCGATATGAAGAGAAGATTGTTTGTCGGCGGCGCCTTCGCCGGACTCCCCATTCACCTGGCATCCGCGGCTCCGCAGGCCGTCAAGGCTGGCGGCATCCCGGTCACCACCCTTGGCAAGACAGGCCTGAAGGTCAGCGTGATCGCGCAGGGCGGGGCCCGTATGGACTTGCACCCAACCGTTGCGGCCGCAGCAGAGCATGTTCGCAGGATGTACGATCTCGGGCTGACTTACTTTGACTGCGCCCGCATGTACTGGCAGGGACGCTCGGAAGAAGCCTACGGCATTGGACTGCAGGGTGTTCGCAATGACGTCTTCCTCACGTCAAAGTCCGCACAGCGCACCGCCAAAGGCGCACAAACGGACTTGGAAACCTCGCTTCGCCTGCTGAAAACAGATCACCTCGACCTCTGGCAAATGCACGATCTTCGGACACAGAACGAAATTGACGCGATCTTTGCGCCCGGCGGAGCGATGGAGACGTTTGAAGCCGCGAAGAAAGCCGGCAAGTGCCGCCTGATCGGCTTCACTGGGCATTTTGATCCCGCGACTCACGCTGCGATGTTGAAGGCCTACAACAAGTGGGACACGGTGATGATGCCTGTGCATGCCGCCGATCACGCGTACCTCAGCTTTGAGAAGACGGCCCTGCCGGTTGCCAAAGAAATGGGCATCGGAGTCCAGGCCATTAAGATCTTCGCCAAGGCGAACCTCCTGCGATCGTTGAGTGCGACCGAATGCCTGCGGTACGCCCTGAGTCAACCCGGAGTGCATGTCGCCATCTGCGGCGCGGGCACACAGGGGCAGATGGAAGATAACATCCGCACGGCCCAGGGTTTCAAACCGATGGCAGCGGAAGAGCTGGCGGCCACGCAAAAGAAAGCGGTGACCGGAGCCGGCGTTTATACCGGACCAACGCTCGAGTACTGGAAGAAGGCCTGAAGGGAACGCTATGAACAACGCTGAAAGCGCCGGCCGTCCACTGAACCATCACACGGACCGCCGCTCGTTCTTACAAACAACGGGAGCGGTCGCCGCGGGAATAGCCGGCGGACTCCTCTCTTCCGCCAACGCCCAGCAGGAAAGCGGGGAGTCACTCAAGCGACTGGTCACCGGCCGGCGCAAACTCGGAAAACTGGAGGTGTCCAGCATCGGTCTCGGTTGCCAGGACATGACCGGAGCCGTCTACGCTTCCACCCCTCACCGGCCCGACATGATCGCCCTCGTCCGCGCTGCTTATGACCGTGGCGTGACGTTCTTTGATGCCGCCGAAGCCTATGGTCCCTTCGAAGTCGAACGGATCCTCGGCGAAGCCGTCGCGCCCTTCCGCAACCAGGTAGCCCTGGCGACCAAGTTCGGCTGGAATATCGACCCCGAAACCGGGCGGATGCTGGGCGGCCTCAACAGCCGGCCCGAGCATATCCGCGTGGCCGTCGACGGCATGCTGAAACGGCTCCAGACGGATCACATCGATCTGCTGTATCAGCACCGCGTCGATCCCGCGGTTCCCATCGAGGATGTGGCCGGTGCGGTCAAAGACCTGATTGCTCAAGGCAAGGTAGGACACTACGGGCTTTCTGAGCCCGGCCCCCAAACAATCCGCCGCGCTCACGCGGTCCACCCGGTCTCTGCGATCCAGAACGAATACTCCATCATGGCGCGCGATCCGGAAGCCCAGATCCTGCCCGTCTGCAAAGAGCTCGGCATCGGCCTGGTATGCTGGGGCCCTCTCGCCCAGGGCTTCCTGGCGGGCGCCATCGACCGCGACACGAAATTCCAGCCTCGTGATTTCCGCGGCTCCGTCCCCTGGTTCTTCCCGGATAACCGCCCAGCCAATCTCGCGATTGTCGAAACGTTGAAAGACTGGGCGCAGCGCAAGAAGGCGACACCCGCTCAGATCTCGCTCGCCTGGCTGTTGGCGCAAGGGCCATCGGTGGTTCCGATTCCCGGCACGAACAAGCTGCCGCATTTGATCGACGATCTGGGTGGCGACGCAGTCCACTTCACGCCCGAGGAGCTACGCGACCTGAATACCGCGTTGGGCCGTACCCCCGTCCAGGGCGCACGCATGGGGCAGTTCATTCTGTCGCTCTCCGGCGTGGAAGCGCCTCCAAAGAAATGATGCTCGCAGCCGGCTGGCCAGCCAGGGAGGGAAGGTCACAATGAGAGTCTTCGCAGCCATCGGGATCGCGATCCAGATCTTCTCCGCCAGCGCGCAAAGCCCGATCCCGGCCGGGCCGCAGACCATTCGGATCACCCGAGCCGGCACGCAGCCGCCACAGCCTGCGCCCGCCGATCACTTCACCGGCTCCGCCCGCGTCGATACCCCCTTCCAGGGCAGTGCTCCGGCCCGCATCTCCGGAGCCCGTGTACTGTTCGAGCCCGGCGCCAGAACCGCCTGGCACACTCATCCCCTGGGACAGACGCTGGTCGTCACCGCGGGCACCGGCCGCATTCAGCGCTGGGGCGACCCCGTGGACGAAATCCGGCAGGGCGACGTGGTCTGGATCCCGCCAGGCCAGAAGCACTGGCACGGGGCCGCACCACATACCTCAATGACGCACATCGCCATCAGTGAACAGTTGGACGGCAAGGTCGTTGAATGGCTGGAACAGGTCAGCGAGGCGCAATTCACCGCGCCCCTGCGTGGCCAGGCCGCCGACGCAAACTCCACCCCTCGCCCCCGGCCGTCTCAGGCCGCGATGGGCAACTTCGCCCCCAAGCTGGCCCAGGTCACGGATGATGTGCTGTACGGCGACATCTGGGAGCGCCCCGACCTGTCGAAACGGGACCGGAGCCTCGCCACGGTAGCCGCGCTGATCGCGTTGAATCGCCCGGACCAGCTCCGGTCGCACCTTCGCATCGCACGCCAGAATGGGGTGACGCAGGAAGAGTTGATCGAGACCATCACACACCTGGCCTTCTACGCCGGCTGGCCCAACGCCGTCACCGCCATCGGCATCGCCAGGGAGGTCTTCGAGAAGAAATGAGGAACTTCATGAAGTGGCTGCTGCCGGCCATCCTCCTGGCCACCGCCCATGCGCAACCGGGGCCCGCACCCAAAGTGATCAACCTGTGGCCCGCCACCGCACCCGGATCCGAGTCCTGGAAACAGCCGGAAACCACTGTCGGCAACACGGGCAACCGGCGCATCATGAACGTCAGCACGCCTACACTGACCGCCTATCTGCCGGATCCCTCCACCGCGACCGGCACAGCCGTCATCATCGCTCCAGGCGGTGGCTTCGTCTGGTTGTCGATTGACTCGGAAGGGCACGACGTCGCGCAATGGCTGGCCGCTCGCGGAATTGCCGGCATCGTCCTCAAGTACCGGTTGTTGCAGGTAGAAGGCCAGGAACCCGCCCAGGTAACGCAAGCCGCCACTGCGGCCCTCGCCGCCATGATGCGCCAGCGCAGCCTGGTCGACGACTACAGCAAGTTCGCAATGGCCGACGGAACTCAGGCGGTCAGCGTGGTTCGAGCCCATGCCGCGGAGTGGGGCATCTCGCCCGACCGCGTCGTCCTCATGGGCTTCTCGGCCGGCGCGATCCTCACCTCCACCGTGGTGCTGCAATCAGAGGCGCGGCCAAACTATGCGGCCCCAATCTATGGCGGGCCCTTCAACGAAATGCCCCCCATTCCACAAGGCCTGCCGCCCATCTTTCTCGCCGTCGCACAGGATGATGCTGGCGCGGAGCCTCTCGTCACCCGGTTTCACACAGCGCTCAAGGCCGCGGGCTACAAGCCGGAACTGCACGTCTTCAGCTCAGGTGGTCACGGCTTCGGGATGCGCAAACAAGGCAAATCCAGCGACCACTGGATCGACGAGTTTTACTACTGGTTGGAAGCGTACGGGCTGACACGCCCTGCCAAATAACCCTATGAACAGATATTGCCCCGCCGCTTCGCTGCTTGCACTCACCGTTCTTGCTTCGGCCAGTGCACAAGTCGCCACGAAGAATAAGCCAGATCCGCTGATGATCCAGGAGCAAGGCAGCTTCGCCATCGGCGGCAAGGTCCTCACGAATCCTGGAACCTTCAACCCCAAACAGCCAACACCCGCGGGCCAGACCCTGCACGGCGACCACGCCTACGTCTTCTATCAGATTCCTGCCAATCGGCGGAAGCTGCCCCTCGTGTTTCTCCACGGCACCGGGCAGTTCACGAAGACCTGGGAAACCACGCCCGATGGCCGCGAAGGCTTCCAGACCCTCTTCCTACGCCGCCGCTTTCCGGTCTATCTCCTCGACCAGCCGCGTCGCGGCAACGCCGGGCGTGGCACCGTGTCGGCCACCATCAACGCCGTCCCCGACGAGCAGATGTGGTTCGGCACCTTCCGCGTCGGGATCTGGCCCGACTACTTCCCGGGCGTGCAGTTTTCGAAAGACCCCGAAGCTCTCAACCAGTACTTCCGTCAGATGACGCCCAACGTGGGCCCCTACGATCCCGAGGTCAACTCGGACGCCTTCGCCGCGCTGTTCAACAAAATCGGACCAGCCGTCTTTGTCACCCACTCACAAGGCGGCGGACTCGGCTGGATGACCGCCCTCAAGTCCGGCAATGTACGGGGCATCGTTTCGTATGAGCCCGGCAGCGGCTTCCTGTTTCCAGAGGGCGAAGTCCCAGAGGCGCTGCCCAGTTCCGGCGGCACGTTGACCGCCATCGCCGTGCCCCTGGCCGAGTTCATGAAACTCACCAGGATCCCCATCATGATCTACTACGGGGACTTCATTCCGGAGAAGCCCAGCGACAACCCCGGCCAGGATGGCTGGCGCGTCCGGCTCGAGATGGCCAGAAAATGGCGCGACACCGTGAACCGTCACGGCGGCGACGTAACCGTTGTGCACCTGCCGGAAGTTGGCATCCGGGGCAATACTCACTTCCCGTTCTCCGACCTGAACAACCGACAGGTGGCAGACCTGATGTCAAAGTTTCTGGCGGAGAAGAAGCTGGACTGATCCGCGCTCTGTTGCATGCAGCACAGGGCAGCAGGAGCTTGATGATTTTCAACTGGAGACTACCAATGATAGGCAAGTTATTTCTGAAGTTCCGCCGTTCGGGCCACCTCGCCGGGGCAGCCCTGCTGGGATTGGCGTCGATCACTGCCGCCGCCGCGCAACAGGCCACACCGGCCCTGGTACGGGTCGACAGCGGCGAGTTGCAGGGGACAGTCGACGATGGCGTCGCCTCCTTCAAAGGGGTCCCCTTCGCGGCGCCCCCCGTGGGCGACCTCCGTTGGCGTCCGCCTCAGCCGCTGCAGCCCTGGAAAGGCGCGCGGCCTGCCGCGGAATTTGGAGCCGACTGCATGCAGGGGCGGTTCGGCCCTCCCCCGGCGCCCGGTGCGCCCGCGGCCCGCGTGCCCTCTGAAGATTGTCTCTACCTGAACGTCTGGCGCCCCGCCAATGCCGCGCCAGGGGCCAAGCTGCCGGTCATGGTCTGGATCTACGGCGGCGGCTTCATGGGCGGTTCCAGCTCCTCACCCTTCACCGCGGGCACGCAGTTCGCGAAACAGGGTGTCATCCTCGTCGCCGCCAACTATCGCGTGGGGCGCTTCGGGTTCTTCGCCTTCCCTGCCCTCAGCCGCGAACGGCCGGCCGAACCCAAGAGCAACTACGCCTACATGGACCAGATCGCCGCCCTGCAATGGGTCAAGCGCAACATCGCCGCGTTCGGGGGCGATCCGAAAAACGTCACCATCTTCGGCTTCTCCGCGGGCGGAGTCTCGGTGCACAGCCTCATCGCTTCCCCTCTGGCGCGCGGATTGTTCCACAAGGCGATCGCCGAGTCCGGCGGTTCCCGCGACAGCGTGCTCACCGCTCGGCCGCTCAGCGCCGACGGCGTCGATCCAAACTACCCGGTGTCAGCCGAGACCATCGGGACCAACTTCGCTCGTTCCCTAGGCGTTGAGGGCACGGACCAGGCCGCGCTCGCCAAACTGCGGGCCCTCAGCTCCGAACAGGTTCTCCGCGGAGCGCCCGCCCAACCGGGCACAGCCGCTCCGTCCTACGAGACGACCCCGGTCCTGGACGGCAAGCTCATCACCGAAACAGCCGAAACCGCCTACAAAGCCAAACACCAGCCGCGCATTCCGCTCCTGCTCGGCAGCAACAGCGCCGACACCGCGGGCAACCGCATCCGCGCAACCACCAAGGAGCAGTTCTTCGCCCGGTTCGGACAATGGAGCGCCCAGGCAAAGGCCGCTTATGATCCTGACGGGGCGACGGAATTGGCCACGATGATCACAAGGGCAAACGACGACTTTGGCCAGGCCGAGCCGGCCCGCTTCGCCGCCAATGCCTTCGCCGCCAACGGTTCACCCGTCTATCGCTACCGCTTCTCCTACGTCCAGACGGCCATGCGGGAACGCATGCGAACCGGCGCCCCGCACGGCGGCGAAATCGGCTTCGTGTTCGGCACCCTCACCGCCCGCCCCGGCGCGGCGTTGTCACCCGAGGATCAGGCTGTCTCCCGGTTGGCGCAAAGCTACTGGGTCAACTTCGCGAAGACGGGCGACCCGAACGCCGCCGGCCTCCCCACCTGGCCGCGGCACGATCCCGCCAAAGATCTGATCTTCGAGTTCCAACCCGACGGCTCAGCCGCCGCCATCCCCGATGCCCGCAAAGCGCGGCTGGACGTGATGCAATTGGCCACTGATTCAGGCAAGCGGGCTGACTTCTAACGAAATGAGTCCCCATGGCCCGCCGGGCCGCCTAACCGAAGGAAGCCGCAAACGGAGCCGCGATCGTAAGTGAGCGGATAGCCACCGTAAGGCTCCACTCACTTCCGCAGCGCGACCCAGTGGGTCAGCATCTTTAACGGAGCGGCTGGCGCAGCGGGTCTCCGCAGGACAGCACCAGACTCCCGTCATGGCCGCCGCTTCACCACCGGATCCGCGGCCTCCGCCGCTCAGGAGGCTGCACGCTTGGCGCGCACCTTCGATCTCCGGTCCGCAAAGGGAGAAGACCGTGCACAACATGGCGGAGCTGTGGAGCCCCTTCGCGAGTACAGGCAAACCCGCGGCCAAAGGGCAGCCGCAATGGGCCGCGTACACCCTCGACAAGCGCGCCACCCTGGAGATCAACGCCGAGTGCCGCATCGTGAATAACCCATACAGCCAGGAGCGGGCTCTCTGGGAAAGACTGGATCCGTAACAAGCCGGGTCGACGTCAAGCCCCGGCGGCCACTACCGGCTCAACTCCCATTGGATGGTGTCGCCGAGGGGATTCTTCCACGAGCCGAAGAGCTTGTTCGGATCTTTGGGCGCAGCGATCGGAACCTCCCAGTTGGGAGCTTGAATGTTCACATCGCCGCCGCTCAGCGACTTGCCGTTGGCCGTAATCGTCTTGGTCCCTCTGCTGATAAACGCGGCCACGCGCAGCTTCCACTCACTCGCGCCCGGCAGAATCGACACCTGCAAATGATCCTGCGTCGCCGACTCCGTAATCACGTACGAAGTCTTCCCCGACGCTTTCGTAGTCGACGTATAGGTGCACCGGGCGGACGTACCCGACAAATTGCAGTCCATCGTGCCCAATGAGCTGAAGCCCGTGTCGGTAGCAGTGATCGTCGCCTTGATCGTTCCGCTCCACTGACCCGCAGGCTTCGACGTCTGGGCTCCCGAAGGCCAGGCCAGCAGCGCAACAACGCCCATGAGGATCGCCATCCCAAACTTCAACCTGTGCATAAGCCCCCTTCCTTTCCCGCCGCAAGTCTTCGGGATCCCCCGGACCCATCATTGTACGCCGGGTGGCTCGCCATTTCACCCTTACAGGTCTGCAACTCCGCAACCCAGTCATCTGCGCCCACCCGCGCCTTCTTACCTCCTGGACCGCAGCTTCGAACAGGTGCACCCAACGGTCCGTCGACAGCCTTGCCAGGTAATCGGCGTCGTACCCGATGCGGTCTACAGCAATCTCCACGACCCCGTCCGTCCCGTCGGCTACGTACCCTTCCGCCAGCTCGACGAAGAAGGAGCCAGCAACCCGGCCGAGGGAGGCACCTTCCTCCTCCGCACCGCCGGTATCCAACCGCTTTCGCTCTCGACCACACTCCGCCGCCTCATCGCCCAGACGAACCCCGCCTACCGCGTCACCAACCTGCAAACCGAGCAGGAACTCGTCGACAACCAGGCCCTCCGCGAACGTCTCCTGGCAGTCTGTGGCAGGAGTCCCGCAAGCCGCGCGGCAAGGGCTTGCGAGCCCAGGGCGCGAAGAGCCGGCCGAACGAGTGCCGGCCACTCGGAGGTCGGCTCGACACTGCCATGGGCCGCAATCCCTTGTCGCCCTTTGGGTTCGCTCCGCAGCCGGACTACTCCACTCAATAAGGCGGCTCTTGTCGGTATAGATTCGAAAGCACCTTGAGGCTCCATTCCGTTACCGGCGGCGGTGCGAACGCGGCTGCGCGACTTCTGCCTCAGGCTGCCAGCCCTGCTGGCGTTCTTCTTCGCCACCATCGCGCTCCTGCTAGCCGCCATCGGCCTCTACGGAGTTCTGCACTACTCCGTCCTCCGCAGGGAACGCGAAATCGGCATCCGCCTCTCCCTGGGAGCGAGCCTAGGCAGCATCGCCCGCCTGGTCACCGCGCGAATCTTTGTGTCGGTATCGATCGGAGCAGCCGCCGGCATCACGCTAGGCATGGCCTCCGTCCGCTACGTCCAGACGCTCCTCTTCGGAGTCAAAGCCACCGCCCCCGAAATGCTCCTAGCCCCGGCCCTGGTCCTGCTAATCGCCGCCCTACTGGCCGCGCTACCAGCCGTCCTCCGAGCCGCCCGCATCGACCCGACCACCATGCTGCGGGCTGAATAGGGGCTTCCCAGTCCACGCCCGTGAGCGCCACAGCCTGGCAACATACGCACGACCCGACCCACCGCGAGTCTCTAATGTTTGGTCTCCGATTTGGGGTAATCCTCTAGGAAGATGAGCAAGCTGCTTGACCCGCTCTCCTTTTCCGGCGCATCTCCATTGACTGTGCCTGAACCGGCGGCACCATCCCACCCAACAGACCCCACTCCGCGCCATATCCCGCAAGAAGTACGCAGCAGTCTTCAATCAGGAGAGGAAGAACGCCGTTGAGACGGGTGCGTCCCGCCCCCAATGACGTAACTCCTCGCGACCTTCTGCAGAGCTGCTTCTAGTCTTACCCCGTGGACGAGGCGCGCCTCTGGACGATGATCCGCTAAATGGGGGTCGAACAAGATCCGAGCGGCGCTAGCCGCACGTCCAGAACACTACGAACAGCACAATACTGCGGCTGACCGCACTGGCAGGGACCCCGAGAACTTGCCTGATCTGGTATTCCACTGGCTATCCGGGCGAGGCGACGCATACTGCCAGACCATCCCATTCCTTGAATCGACCTCTGTCGAACTCAGATGGTCGACCCACCAGGGGTATCCTTGAGTCGGACGGACACCAGTCTGGCCGCTAGAACGCCGGAGCTTGCCCCACGAGCCCCATTCGTTCGCTCAGCATCGCCACAATTGGAGCCCCCCGCTCCGCGCTGAGCCAGTCCCGCTGAGCCTCTTCGAGGTCAGCCAGCCCGGCCGCTGCGATCTGGTCTGGCCAAAGTCCGGCAGCACGTCCATAGGCCACAAGCGCCTCGGCATCTTTATGACAAACAAGAAGCGCAAGTCCCAGGTTGAAGGCGGCCACCACGTCTTCGACATACTTCAGGCTTGTCTCCGTGTCGTGCAGAAACGCGACAGACGCCTTCTGTCGATAGTAGGTCCAGCCGCGATTTACCAACGCCTTTGCCACTTGGTCAACCGGAGCTCCAGGCAGGTCCTCGATCACCCGCGTGTACTCGGCCAGAGCCTTGTCCGGTTCGCCCTTCTCCCTCCAAACCTCGCCGCGATTGAATAATGCCTTTGCTACTTGTTCGACCGGAGCTCCCGGCAGATCCTCGATCACCCGCGTGTAATCGGCCTGTTCCTTGTCCGGTTCGCCCTTCTGCCTCCAAACCACGCCGCGACTCAACAACGCCATTGCCACTTCCTTAACGGCAGCTCCCGGCAGATCCTCGATCACCCGCGTGTACTCGGCCAGTGCCTTGTCCGGTTCGCCCTTCTCCCCCCAAACCTCGCCGCGATTGAATAATGCCTTTGCTACTTGTTCAACCGGAGCTCCCGGCAGATCCTCGATCAGCCGCGTGTAGTCGGACATCTCCTTGTCCGGTTCGCCCTTCTGCCCCCAAACCACACCACGATTCAACAGTGCCTTTGCTACTTGCTCAACCGGAACTCCGGGCAGATTCTCGATCACTCTCGTGTAATCGGCCAGGGCCTTGTCCGGTTCACCGTTCCGCCCCCTAACCACGCCGCGATTAACCAACGCCCTTGACACTTGCTCAACTGGAGTTCCGGGCAGATCCTCGATCACACGCGTGTAATCGGCCATCTCTTTGTCAGGTTCTCTCTTTAGCCCCCAAACCACGCCGCGGTTGAACAACGCCTTTGCTACTTGCTCAACCGGAGCTCCAGGCAGATCCTCGATCACACGCGTGTAATCGGCCAGGGCCTTGGCCGGTTCACCCTTCCGCCCCCAAACCACGCCGCGATTAACCAACGCCCTTGACACTTGCTCAACCGGAGTTCCGGGCAGATCCTCGATCACACGCGTGTAATCGGCCATCTCCTTGTCAGGTTCCCTCTTTAGCCCCCAAACCACGCCACGGTTGACCAACGCCTTTGCCACTAGCTCAACCGGAGCTCCGGGCAGATCCTCGATCACCCGCGTGTAATCGGCTAGTGCCTTGTCCGGTTCGCCCGTTTGCCCCCAAACCACACCGCGGTTGACTAATGCCCTTGCCACTTGCTCAACTGGAGTTCCGGGCAGATCCTCGATCACCCGCGTGTAATCGGCCAGGGCCTTGTCCGGTTCACCTGCCTGTCCCCAAACCACGCCGCGATTGTGCAAGGCTTGGGCAACCTGTTCGTCGTTCGATTCAAGTCCATCGATGATGAGTGTCAGGTCGTCAGCAGCTCTGGTGAGATCGCCCATCCGGTAATACGCGGTCGCTCGCACCATTCGCGCGCTCACGTAGTCAGCAAGGGACAAATCGGTTGACGAAAACACTTCACTGGATAATCGGAGTACTTCACTGAAGCTCCCCATCGAAAGCGCAATTTGCGCTGACGCAATCAGTCTCCGAACTGTTTGTCCCTCCTCGACACCAAGCGCCGGCCGATCCTCAGGGTAGGCACCATCACCATGTCTCTCGGAATCGACGCCTCGTGCCTCAGCCGGCGAAACAAACAAAGCCTCCGCTTGCCGCAATAACTCAAGCGTACTTTCAAGCTTGTTCGCGAACGCATGAGGCGCAATGTCAGACAGTTCGCTGGATGCGGCCGCTTGCGGCTCTGCCACCTCACTGTCCAATTCTGTCAAGTCCAATGATTCGAGACACTCTCGTAATTGCGCGACTGGGTTCTCCAAGAGCCGAGGCAGTCCGTGCACCGCTTGGATACTCATCCTGGACAGAAAAGCCCCAGCGTCGCGGATGGTCACATAAAAGGTCGAGTCCTTAGCGAGGACGTCTTGAGCTGGCTGCAACAACTGATCCGGCGACGATTTCAAGTCGCACCAGAACAGACGGTGGTCGAAAGATGGGCATGCCTTCAACGCGTCGACAATCACGTCGTCCCAGCCGCTATAGCCGAGCACAATCACGCCATGATCTCTCAGGATCGGCGCCAGGGCTTCGGTGTTGAGAATCTTCTGGTTTGCGATGCTTGCTTCGTCGGCGACCTGCTTCCGGCGATGGATGCTACCATGCACATAAACCAGTTGAACGACGTCATTCTCTTCGTCTCGGATCTCGTCTCCGATGCGAATCTCCGGAGAATCGGTGACCACATACAACTGGTTCATCATCTGAAGGGCAATCTGCAAAAAAGGATCGAAATTCGTTGTCAGAATCAGGCGGCAGAACGCCGACTCGGTCCGAAACAGCTTGCTCGGCCGCCTCGGCCCGGGTTGAACCCCCAGAATCGATGCCAGAAAGAAGTGCGCGGGGTTCAGCTTGGATAAACGAGGGCTCATCACATCCCGCTGAAACCTCCGCGCGTCGGCGGGGGCGCCCAACGCTCCAAGCCGCCTCGTGTTGAATACCTCCTGATACGCCACAGCCGTATTCCTGGGGACACCCGTCCCGGCGTCTAGGTCCAGCGCAGCGGTCGCGTCAGGATTGCTTTTCGAGAACCTCCCCCAGAACTCAGACCCTATTCTTCTGCGCTCTGAGGGACCCAGTGCCAACATTTCGTCCAATGATGTGTGCCGCCGCCGCGCGTCAATCCATAGCGGCACACTCTCCTCGACGACCTCCCGCGCCATAGGCACCAACCCACGGCTGAACCCCGCCCCCACCACAAGGACGAACGGAGCAGCGCCAGCTGGAGCCGCCTGGAGCGTCTCCACGATTGTATCGATGCACTGCTCCTCGGAAATCGAGGTAATTCTCGGCCTGGCCATGGCTCCTCCTCACGAATGGCAATGCCGAGGCTCCACAGAACCCGAGTCAATTCCGCCTAAGCGCCGCAAACACCATGTGATCCGCCAATCATATCCTCATCTCGCCCTCAAGTCGAATCATCAGAGGCCAAAATCCCAGTGATCGCCGCCAAAACCTGACAGCCCCGTCCAACCGTGAGTCGCCACAATTGACTCCCCGATTGGGGCTAATCACCCGGAAGGATGGCCGATTGGGCCTTCGCTGCATTATTTCCCCGGAGCATACTCACTCCCTTGGCTCAGAACTGCCGCGTCACCCAAACCAGAAGGCCGACAATTTTGCTGTATCTCTCGGCTAAGGCAACCCGGTGATCACAGTCATCCCGTCATAACGTCACTAGTTCCGGCATCTCGTCCCAAGTCCGCCCTTCAAGAGTTCGACCAGCTTTTTTCTTCTGGAATCCTCCCCATTGCTTGAAGAAAAACGCCACATTCGACTCTAGACACTGGTTGCGAAGGTCCCTAACCCAATCTGGATCCATACGGCGGGCCCCAGGGCCCGACTCACCGCCGACGATCACCCAGTCGATGCCTCGAAGGTCAATCTTCCCAAGCGAGTCAAGTAATGGCTCGACAGACAGGAACTTTACGTAGGCAGGAGTCCGGCGAAGATGGTCAATCCGCCAGAGGTAGTCTCTGTTCTCGACGCTCACGCCCATCCAGATATGCGGAGCCCAAGGAAGATTACAGCTCAGCTCTTCAAGTCGCTCGGCTCTCTTCGTCAGCACCTGGTACTGGTGCTGATTTGCCAAATTCATCACTTCAAAAACACGTTCGATGTATTCGAAGGGAACTTCCTCATGGAAGAGATCGCTCATCGAATTAACGAAGATGCGCTGAGGCTTTTTCCAGCGAAGCGGTTCGGAGAGTTTATCTGGAATCAGCCGGAGATCAAAACCCTGCTCGAACGGATGGCCCTTCACTCCTCGGAACCGCTCTGCAAATCTCTCAGCGTAACAATGCTTGCAGCCGGGGCTGATTTTGGTGCAGCCGCGTACGGGGTTCCAAGTTGCATCCGTCCATTCGATCGAAGAATGTTCCGCCATATCAGAGCCCTTGCTTCATTCTGTACTGGTTGAAGATATCGTTTACTATGTCCATACCTGAATCCTTTTGAGAAGCGAAAAACAGGTAATAAATCACGGCATTCATCTTCGTCTTCATCGGCATTGGCTTAGGTACGCACTTAAACCCCGCCTTTGTGATCAAGCGTTGTCTAAAAGCCTCAGCGAAGCGCTCATTGGGCACTTTAACCGGCATCATCTCTTCAAACAGGCCCGGAACATGATCGTACCCATAGCCCAACCAGGAATCGTCGCCCCAAAGACGAGTCATTTGATCAACCTTCTTCTTGATCGACTTGTCGGGGTTCCGCCGAAGGGCGTTACGATTGATGTCCATGATCATGAAGTTGACGAAAATCTCAATTGACCGAGCCTTCCCGGCGGCTTCGATCACCTCCCATGTGAGGTTGATGTTGTAGGGGTCAAGCAGGCACAGTGCACGCTTGTATTGGCCGTAATCTGCTCGTGGGAAAACTTTCGTCAGAAGGACTTCATTGCAATCCTCGCTGTAAATATGAACGTCCGTCCGTTCGCCGGCTTCCTTCCGCAATTCGGCAGCTTTCCCGGTGTCGGAGTCGATGAAGTGATACTCGTGGAACGGCGGTTGGGTGTTAAGGGCGATGAGCGGGCTTCCCTCAACCAGTTCCTTCCGCGTCTTCGAGATGTGGTGGCCGGACCCGGCGTAGCCATCAATGTAGAGCCAGCGCATCCGTGGGAATTTTCCGCGCCGCTGCGCGTCCATCACGGTGGTATAGGCAGCAGCGTACTTTTTAACGATCGCGAGTTTGACCTCGGACCAGATCCCGATCTCGTCATGTTCGACGGCCACAACAGAACTCTATCAGAACGTTTGGGATTATGGGACTTCGAAGACGAACAGGCGAGCCCGAGACAGCCGGGGTGCTCTGCACCGAAACGTTGAATGTGGCCACCTCCGGCCGCGACGCAGAACGCCTGATGGCCTGCGGGACGTTCGAGTGTGTCACTCCGCAATTTCCCACACAATCGCACATTCTGGGCGAAACCGAATGCCCGGGCGATTCCTCCATCGGCCAGGCGCCACCAGTTTCATGCGGAAGGCCACGCCAATCAGGCTTATCGAGCGGCCCAGCGTTTGAATTTCGAGCATTGAGCCACTGAGAGTGGACGGCGAAGCCCTCCACACTACTCCACAAACGACAACATGGAATTCTGGAATCTCCAGCATTGAATTATTAGAAGAAATAGTCAGTGCGTCCGATCACAACGGCCCCTCTCCGCTCGCAGAATCCAACGAAGCAGGATACGAGCAGGAGTTGGTCCGACAAGCGCAGCTTCCGGTACGTGCTGATGCGAACGGCAACTACGCCGAATCCATCGCCGATTCTCGCGCCGAATCTTCCGTGCTTTGGCAGTCCTGCCGTCCTTGGCTCACGCCGAATAGGATTGGCAGCCCCACTGGTCGCCCCGTGCACGCGAGACTCGTTATGCTCGGCCGCTCTCCTCGTCGACCGTCTCGCCAAACCCTATCGTCGCTGATGGAACCTTTTGCGGTTGCCACCGTATTACCTGCATGCTCAGATCGATGCTCGTCCTGTGTCTGCCCGTCGTCGCCTTCGCGGCCGACGTCAGCGGCCGTTGGAACCTCCACCTCGTGCGCTTCGGCGAAATCGCCTCCTCCGCTCGCGTCGAACTGAAAGCCGACGGCACGAAAGTCACCGGTACCCTCAACGAGCTGAAACTCGACGGTACGTTCGAGGGCGATCACCTGCGCCTCACGGCTACCCGCCCCGACGGCAGCAATTGGGGCGCCTTCGACGGACGTCTACAAGGTGACGACATTGCCGGCACCGTCAAACAAGGGAACGACGAGTTCAATTGGAAGGCCCGCCGCGACTCCGCAACTGCCGGCGCTCCCAAGACCCATACCTTCGAGCCCAAGGTCTTCTACCGCAACTTCTCCGGCGCAATCCCGCCCGCACTCCGCATCAACCCGGGCGACAGCATCAAGACCTATACCGTTGACGCGGGCGGTGTTGACTCCAAGGGTGTTCGCCGCGCGATGGGCGGCAACCCGGAAACGGGACCGTTCTACGTCGAGGGCGCCATGCCGGGCGACACCCTCACGGTCAAGTTCACCCGCGTCCGCCTCAATCGCGATACCGCCCGCAGCGGCAGCCGGATCGTACCCGGCGCTGTTCAGCCCGACTACTACCGAAACGCCAAGTTCGAGGATAACTTCGACAGCAGCTGGAAACTCGATCTGGTGAACCAGACCGCCTCACTCGCCAAACCGGGCGAGCGTCTCAAGAACTTCCGCATCCCGCTCCAGCCCATGATCGGCTGCGTCGGCGTCGCGCCCCCGTCCAACCAGTCCTTCCGTACGGGCTGGCTTGGCTCCTGGGGCGGCAACCTCGATTACAGCGGCGTCCGCGAGGGCGTCACCGTCTACCTGCCGGTATTCCAGGAGGGCGCGCTCCTTTTCGTCGGCGACGGTCATGCCCTCTCCGGTGACGGCGAATTGACCGGCGATGCGCTGGAGACCTCGATGGACGTCGAATTCACCGTCGATCTGGTCCGCGGCCGGTCCACCCAGGCGCCGCGCTTCGAAAGCGATGAATACCTCATGGCCTCCGGCATCGCCAACTCCCTGCAGGAGGCCCTGCAGATGGCGACGACGCAGCTCGCCAACTGGCTCCAGCGCGACTATAAGCTCTCCGCCAGCGAATCGAATATCATCCTCGGCGCCGCCATGCAGTACGAGATCGCCGAGGTCGTCGATCCCCAGATGCACATCGTCGCCAAGATCAGGAAGTCCCTTTTGGCCGGTCTGCAGTAGGGTCGGGAAGCCCTTCAGCTTGCCCCGTCCCACAGGGAATCACCAAGAATGTGCACCACCATTGCCGCCGCATCAAACGCATGGTGGAATCGTCGCCGGCATGAATACCCGCCCAACAATGTCTCTTCCAACAATTCTCACTGACAGCAATCCTGGAGCAATTCGTCCCGCCCGCACCGCCGCCAGCTGCGTTCTTCTTTTCCTGGCCCTGCTGAGCACCGTTGGCTGCTCGAAAAAAATGGCCGTCATTGCGCCCCCGGCCCCCGACGTGAGCATTGTCGGCAGCGACTCCGACCGCCTGCAGGAATCGCTCTTCAAAGGAGATCAGGCAGTTCTCTCGAACCAGGACATCGACCGAATCCTGACGGCTCGGATTACCCTGTCAGACCGCCATCGTGTCGCCGTACTTCACCTGAACTCTCGCAACACTTACTACCAGGAAATAGCGGATCTGGAAGGCCAGAACTCTGAGCAATTTCTGAAAGCTCTGGCGTCCACGCCCCAGTTCACACAAGTCCGCTTTATCCCAACACTTCTCATCCCCGACAAGCGAACCGCACCGTACCTGCGTGAGGCTGCGGCTCGGTTCCAGGCCGACCTGCTCCTCATCTACGCCACGCGTGTTCGGAACTTTCAGCGCGATCGGCTGCTGGGCACCGACGAGGTCCACGCCGAGGCCGCAGTCGAATCAGTCCTTCTGGATGTGCGGACCGGTATCGTGATTCACTCGGCGCACAGCTCGGAAGGAATCGCGGCCAGGAAGGTCCCGGGCGACCTGAACTTCTCTCAGACCGTCTCGAAGGCGCAGGCCGAAGCAACGGGCAAGGCGCTCCTCAAGATCGCTACGGCTGTGGGGGAATTTGCCAGTCACTCGGACAAGTAGGCAGGAGCAGCGCAAACCCGAAACTCGGCCCTGCCAACTACCGGTCACGTCAACTCAAAATTTCCCTAACCGCACACTATCAATCACTTGCAGGCCGTAGCCGCCACAACCCTTTGGAGGCAGGCGTACAATCCCCGCGCTGGACCCCGCGGCTCGTCCGCGCCCAGCCGATCTTTGAATCCTGAACCTCCGCTCCACACTCCGGGCGCACTGCGTCGCGCATCGGAAGGGGGAGAAAGCAGTGGAAGTCTGGCCGCTCCAGGCCACTTGTTCTCACTTTCTTCCCTGCCCCGATCCCCTGCCCGCTCCGCCCCTCGCACCACTCAATCCACTCCCCTTGAGCGATCAAAGCCAATTGTTCGCATTTTCTTCTCCCGCGTCAGAATCTCCGAAGGAGAGCAGGCCAACCACCCCTCAGCAACCACAATCCACGCCCACTGAGGGATCAAACCCAGTTCTTCCCATTTCCTTCCCCCCAGCCACCCAGACCACACGCCGGCCCGGTCGAGGCATCCACAATCCACCGCCACTGAGGGATCAAAGCCATCTCTTCCCGTTGTCTTCGCTCCCCCGGAATCCACTCAGCGCCATCCACCGCGAAGGTAGCCAACCGGCCCCCCAGCAAGCCCAATCCACCCAGCCTGAGGGATCAAACCCAATTCTTCGCACTTTCTTCCCTCCGCACGGGAGCCCGCCTTCCATCGCATCCCCCCTTCCAGCACCACCCCCGAGCCTCCACAAACACAATCGCGCCCCCATGTTTGGATCAGCCGGGGCCTCGCGTGCTAGCATAGTTGATTGTCAGGCTCCGGGCTCCGTGCAATAGGACGGTCCAAACCCCGCCAGGTCCGGAAGGAAGCAACGGTAGGATCTCACCCTGTGTGCCGCGGATCCCCCGGGGTCTGGCATTAGAGTCTGACCGGCACCACCCGCCCAGCGATCATGTACCAGGTCATCGCCCGTAAGTACCGTCCCCGCACCTTCGCCGAGCTCATCGGGCAGGAGCATGTGCGCACGACGCTCGAAAATGCCATCACCCAGCAGCGCATCGCGCATGGCTATATCCTTGCCGGTCAACGCGGTACCGGCAAAACCACCATCGCTCGCATCCTCGCCCGCTGCCTGAATTGCGTCGAAGGCCCCACCCCCACCCCCTGCGGCGTCTGCTCCTCCTGCATCGAGACCTCCCAAAGCAGCGCCCCCGACGTCATCGAGATCGACGCGGCCTCCAATCGCGGGATCAATGAGATGCGCGAACTGCGCGAGAACGTGCGCTACCGCCCCTCCCGCGACCGCTACAAAGTCTTCATCATTGACGAAGCTCACCAGATCACCAACGAGGCCTTCAACGCCCTCCTGAAAACCCTGGAAGAGCCGCCCGAGTGGGCCGTCTTCGTCCTCTGCACCACGGAATCCCATAAGATCCCCACCACCATCGCCTCCCGCTGCCAGCAGTTCAGCTTCCGCAGCGTCGACTTCCACGAAGTTGTCGGACGCATGGAAGAGATCTGCAAAGCCGAAGGCATCGAAGCCGAACCCGAAGCCCTGGCCGTCATCGCCCAGGCCGGCGAAGGCTCCGTCCGCGATTCCTTCTCGGCCCTCGACCAGGCCATCGCCTGCTGCGGCAATATGCTCACCGGCGCCGCCGTCCGCGATCTGCTGGGCATGTACTCCCTCGCCTCCCTCGAACGCGTCACCGAGGCGCTCCTCTCCCAGCAGACCGCCGCCATGCTCGAGATCGTCGCCGAACTCGAAAGCGCCGGCAAAAACCTCCAACAGTTCTGCCGTGAACTGGCCCGCTACTTCCGCAATCTCCTGGTCTCCAAGATCACCGGCAAAGAGACCCGCCTCATCCCGGCAGCGGCCCCCGAACAGGCCCGCATGCGCGACACCTCGGCCCAGTTCAGCGAAGAGGACCTCACCCGCTGGCTGCAGCTCACCCTCGAGCTCTACGGCCAGTTGCAGTACTCCATGCAGCCCCGCCTGCATGTCGAGCTCGGCCTCATGCGCCTTGTCCACGCCGGACGAATCAAACCCATCGAAGAGGCCCTCAAGGAATTGGCCGCCGGCGGCGGCGCTCCAGCAGCCCGGCCCCCGGCGGCGCCAGTCCGCGCCGCCACTGTCACGGAACGAAGCCAGGCGCCATATGTAGCACCCCGTCCCGCTGCTTCCTCCTCCGGGCCGTCGTACTCCGCGCCACCCGCTCGTACGGCCCCACCCCCCGCTGCCGCTCCGTCCCGGCCCCCCGCTCCAGCGCCTCAGCCCAGTGCGCCGCCCGTCGAACGCTCCACCGCGGTTGAGCCCGGCTCTACTAAGGAGAAGCTCATCGCCGCCCTGCAGGAGATGCGCTCCGCTATGTCCGTCCAGGCGGTCGAGGACTCCCAGTTGATCGAAAGCCAGGGCACGGTCGAGTTCCTCGCCCCACGCTCAGCCAAGCTCGGCCTCATGGCCAAGGACGTCGAAAAGGCTCTCGTCCAGGTGCTGGGCCGGGCCGTGCGCGTCAAAATCACAGTCGATGAAACCGCCGTCGCGGCGGCGCCCGAGAAGAAACCACCCACACCGGAAGCCGAAGACGAAGCCTCCCAGCGTGCAATGGCCCATCCGGACGTGCAACGCTTTCAAGAGATATTCCCCGGCAGCCAGGTGCGGGGCGTACGAGACCTGAAGGAGTAGATGCCATGAAATTTCCCGGCGGCGGCAATATGCAGGCCATGATGAAACAGGCGCAACAGATGCAGCAGCGCCTGCAGGAAGAAATCGCGGCAATCCGTGTCGAAGCCAGCGCGGGCGGCGGCATGGTCATCGTCAAAATGGACGGCCAGAAACACTGCACCGGCGTGGTGATCGATCCCGAAGCGGCCGGCGACGCCGAAATGCTCTCGGATATGGTCATGGCCGCCTTCAACGAAGCCGTGCGCAAAGTCGAAGACGAGACCCAGAAGAAGACCTCCGGCATGCTCGGCGGCATGGGCCTGCCTCCCGGCCTGTTTTAACTCGGCGCCGCAGGTCTCAACATGCCCGACTTCGCGGAACCCCTCGCCCGGCTGATTCAGGAAGTAAAGCGTCTGCCCGGCATCGGCCAGAAATCGGCGCAGCGCATCGCGTTTCACATACTGCGCGCCTCGCGTGAGGATGTCGACCGCCTCAC
Organism: Paludibaculum fermentans; assembly: GCF_051172195.1. Taxonomy (GTDB): domain Bacteria; phylum Acidobacteriota; class Terriglobia; order Bryobacterales; family Bryobacteraceae; genus Paludibaculum; species Paludibaculum fermentans_A. The sequence goes on along the minus strand of NZ_JBPJAQ010000001.1, from coordinate 5,669,149 downwards.
CACGGCCCTCGTCGACGTCAAGGAAAAGCTGGGGTTGTGCATCATCTGCAACAACATCAGCGACGGGGAGAAGTGCCTCTATTGCCGCGATCCGCACCGCGACCGGCGCCGCATCTGCGTCGTCGAAGAACCCCACAACATCGTCCCCATCGAAACCACGCGCACCTTCGAAGGGCTCTATCACGTGCTGCACGGCAGCATCAGCCCGCTGCGCGGCATCGGCCCCGAACAGCTCCGCATCAAGCAGTTGCTCGAACGCCTCGTCGATAGCGAGATGGAAGAGATCATCCTCGCCACCAACCCCACCGTCGAGGGCGAAGCGACCGCCGTCTACCTGGCCCGCCTGCTCAAGCCGCTCGGCATCAAGGTCACGCGCATCGCCATGGGCATCCCCGTGGGCAGCGATCTCGAATACGCCGACGAAGTGACGATGTCCAAATCCCTGGAAAACCGGAGGGAGATGTGAAATGCATTCTCCTGCTCAGCCTCCTTTGCTCGGCCGCTAGCGCCCAGAACCACGCCCGCGTTCTGGCCGAGTTCAACGAGTTCCTCAAAATCCCCAACGTCGCAGCCGACCCCGAAGGCCTCAAGGAGAATGCCGCCTGGATCCGGGCCGCCCTGGAGCGCCGCGGCGTCCAGACCCAACTGCTGGAAGTCCCCGGCGCCCCGGCCGCCGTCTATGGCCAAATCGGAGTCCAGAACGCCATCGGCACCGTCCTCTTCTACGCCCACTACGACGGCCAGCCCGTGAACCCCGCGCTGTGGAAGGGCAGCGGACCCTTCGAGCCCTCCTACCGCGGCGGCAATCCGGCCGATCCCGAAGCCCGCATCTACGCCCGCTCCGCCTCCGACGACAAAGGCGTCATCATGGCGATGCTCGCCGCGCTCGACACCTTGCGCGCCGGCAACGGAGCGCCCACCGTCAACATCAAGTTCCTCTTCGAAGGCGAGGAAGAAGCGGGCTCGGCCAGCCTCGGCCGCATCCTCCAGAAGTACACTCCGCTCGTCATGGCCGATTTCTGGATCATCTGCGACGGCCCCGTCCATCAGACGCGCCAGCAGCAGGTCTACTTCGGAGCCCGCGGAGTCACCGGCTTCCAGCTCAAGGTCTACGGACCCAAACGGGAACTGCACTCCGGCCACTACGGCAACTGGGCGCCCAATCCGGCCATGATGCTCGCCCGCCTGCTGGGCTCAATGAAGGATGACGAAGGCCGCGTCACCATCCCCGGGTTTTACGCCGATATCGATCCGCTCACCGATACCGAAGTGGCGGCCATGAAAGCTGAGCCGCCCATCGACGAAGCCCTGATGCGCGAGCTCTGGATCGCCCGCACCGAGAACTCGCCGCGCCGCCTCATGGAAGTGCTCAACCAGCCCTCTTTCAACATTCGAGGCATCGCCAGCGGAGCCGTCGGTGAAGAGTCCCGCAACGTCGTCCCTAGTGAAGCCTCAGTCTCGGTCGATGTCCGCCTCGTCAAAGGCAACGACCCCCAGGCCATGCTGGAAGAGGTGAAGGCCCACATCCGCGACCAGGGCTACTTCGTCGTAGAGGGCCGCGAGCCCACTGAGTTCGAACGTCTCCAATGGCCCAAAATCGCGGCCTTCTATGCCACCGAAGGCGGCTACCGTGCCGTGCGCACCTCAATGGACCTGCCCCAGTCGCGCGCCGTCATCGCTGCCCTCGAGAGCAAAGGCAAACCCGTCGTGAAGATGCCCACCCTAGGCGGCAGCGTACCGCTGGCCATCATCGAAGACGTGCTGCACATTCCGTTGATCGGCGTGCCCATCGCGAATCACGACAACAACCAGCACAGCCACAACGAGAACTTAAGGCTGCAGAACCTCTGGGACGGCATCGACACCATGCGCGCCCTCTTCATGATGCCGGTCTATTGACGGCTAGAACGCCGCCGCGATCCGCCGCATGAACTTCACCTGCTTCTTCTCCCAGCGCATCTTCATGCGGTCCAGGATCCCTGGATCCCGGATGGCCAGCAAATCCGAAGGCAACTCGTCCACAATCACATTCACCTTCGGGATCGGCTTCGCGGTGACACGCAGCCGCTGATTCACGATGCAGGTCTGCGTGGCCTTCATCAGCGGCTCGTTGTACTTCCGCTTCAAATACTCAATGTGCAGGGCGAAGCTCACTGACCCGAGGCCCTTCGTGAACAGGTCGCGGAACAAGAACGAATCGTCAGCCGCCAGGATGAGGTACGCGCCCAACAGCGGCGCTTCGCCAAACACCTCAAACGTCAGCACCGGCGTCACACTGGCCTCGCCAGTCAGTTTCAGAAGGTACTTGTTGGCCGCTGCCTTCTCGTCCAGATCCAGCTTCAACAGGATCATGTCGCGAATCAGCCGGCCCACCGCGGTCGCAATGTCGGTGACCGCGCCCGTCACTCCGCCGGTGAAGATGTCGCCAATGGCCCCGCCCAACTGCACCGTGTTGGCCGCCAGTTCCGTGGCCTGCACTTTGGCCTCGCGCGTCATCATCTCGATCACCGCCGCCAGCGCCGCCTCGCCCTCCTTCCCCCGCACGGATTGGGCCCGCTCAGCCGCCTTCCCGTCGCCGCGCCGGCTGATCGCACTGTAGACGTCATAGCACGACTTCACCACCTTGGCCGCCTTCGGCGCGATCTTGATGCCAACCGCCAGCGTGCTCTGCAACGATTGCACCGACGTGTTCAGGTGCTCCTGCACCTGCCGCAGCGTCTCGGGATCCTTCGGATCTCCAAACACCAGCTTGATGATCTCCCCCGCCTGTTCGCTCGCCTTCGACGAAGCTTCCGCATAACTGGCCTGCACCGCGCCCGAGGCGAGTGAACGCGAGGTGGAAACCGCCGTGGACGCGTTCGAATACGCGCTCTTCACCATGCCGAGCACCGTGGTCTTGCCAGCGAAATCGACCATCGAGCCGCGAAACAGATTGTCCACATAGAGCTTGTACTGCTCTTCCATGAAGGCCAGCGCGAGCCGGTCGTCGCGCGTGATCCGCACCTGGCGGCCGGAAAGCTGGTCGTGCAGAACCCTGATGGCCCCCAGGCGATTGCGGCCATCCCGGGCACGCATCCAGGCGGAGTCGTACCCGCCCTTCCCTGCCACCCACTCATCCAACAGTTTCTTGATCAGGTCGGCCCCGGCCCTGGACTGCGCTTTGTTGTAGGCGTCGATCGCCTTGTCGATGGACTTGAGCTGGGAAGAACGTGGTTTTAAGAGGCCTAGTTCGGTGAAAAACTTCCATTCGTCAACGGACATGACGTCCGGCAGCGGCTGCGCCGGCAGCATCGAAAACGCCCCGCAACGGTCACACTTTCCATTGACGATGTTTCCTGTACACGACGGACGTACGCACTTCATAAAGGATGCTTTCCAGAGTATCGGGCGGCTCCCGATTGGAATGCAATCCTCTTTATATTTGTACTAATAGATACTGAATTACTGAAAGACGCTAGCGGACGATGTTGAAGACCGGTGTCATCGCCGCTACAGATCCGGTCTCGCTGAGCCCGGCGGTGGTCACTGCGCCAATCGCCAGTTCAACCAGTTCGTTGGACCCTCGAGACACGGCCATCTCCACAGGCAGGTAGTTCTCCGTGAGCGCCTTGCCGTTGTCCAGCGTCACCGCGGATAGGACACGGCCCACCTGCGCCTCACGAAACGCCAGGTTCTTGCGAGCAGCCAGGTCCCTCAGCCGCCGCGTCCGCTCCTTGCGCACCTGGTGCGGCACCGGTTCGGCATGCGAGACAGCCGGCGTGCCCGGCCTCTCCGAATACGTGAAGACGTGCAGGTAAGTGAACGGCAGCCGCTCGATGAAGTCGTACGTCTGCTGGAACTCCTCCGCCGTCTCGCCAGGGAAGCCCGTCATCACATCGGCGCCGAAGGCGGCATTGGGCATCAGGCCATAGGCGCGGCGCAGGCGGTCTTCATAATGGCGCGACCGGTAGCGGCGCTTCATCCGCTTCAGTACCGTATCGGAAGCCGACTGCAGCGGCGCGTGTACGTGCTTGGCAATGCGCGAAGACGACGCCATCAGCTCCAGCAGTTCGTCGGTGAAGTCCATCGGCTCGACCGAACTGATCCGCAGCCGTTCCACGGCAGTCTCATCCAGAACCACTCGCAGCAGATCGGACAGCCTCATGCGGTCCGTCGGGCGGAAGCCCGCTTCCCTGCCCCAGCGCCCCAGGTTGATGCCCGTCAAGACCACTTCCCGGTAGTTGGCGGCCAGGCCGCGCAGCTCACCCAACACCTGCTCCAGCGTCATGCTGCGCGAACGGCCCCGCACCGACGGGATGATGCAGAAGGTGCACACGTTGTTGCAGCCTTCCTGGATCTTCAGGTTCGGCCGGGTGCGGTCGCCAAACGCATCGTCGACCGGAGACGAGAGAAATCCGGTGGCCGCGGAGATGTCGCCAACCAGGATTTGGCCGTGGTACTCAGCCTGGTTGAGTTGCGGAACCAGCGAGGGGATCTCCGTCTTGTGCGAGTTGCCCACCACCCAGGTGACCCCGGGAATGCGGCTCAACTCCTCCGGAGCGCGCTGGGCATAACAACCGGTAACCAGGATGCGGGCCGCCGGATTCTCGCGGTGCACACGGTGAATGCTCTTCCGCACATCGTCATCCGCCGACGAGGTGACCGTGCAGGTATTCAGGATCACCAGGTCGGCCGCCTGCGCCCCATCGGCCGCGGCCAGGCCCTGCTTCTCCAGCAACCCTTCCAGAGCGGCGCCGTCGGCCTGCGTGGCGCGGCAGCCGAAATTCTGGATGTAGAACTTCTTCACATTATCCAGTTTAGCTGGTGATGCCCCGCCGGCAGGAAAACCCCTATTTCGGATCAATGCCGAACGTAAATCCGAAACTGCCCCGGCCCAGGCCAATGGCATACTCGCCCGGCCGCAGGATCGGGGGCGGGACGATGCGGTAGGAGACCTTGCCGTAGCCCTCCAGCCTGGAGGGCACAGTGCCGGGCGATTGGCGTTGGGCTGAAGAGTAGGCCCAGATCCCGGGCCTGACCATGCGTTCCTGCGGGCCGGACTGCAGGAGATAGAGCCGGGGAGCCGAAGCGCCAACCCCGCCTGCGGCGAAGCGGACCACCAAAGCCGGCACGGCGCCTTCTCGAAACCGGAGGACGGAACGGCCGCCAGGGAAGGAGGCCGTCCTTTCCTGCCCTTTGCCCGCTAGCTTGACGGCCTCGACAGGCAGCGCCTGCAGGCCCGCGCCATCCTGTCCTGAGGCATAGACGCGGTTGACGTCGAGCGGTTCCCGCAGGCCCGGCTGTGGGTCCGAACGGAGAGCATGCGCGCCGGCCAGGAGGAGTAATGACAGGACGGCGCGCTGCATAATGCCCGATTGTACAGTGCTGGTCGGATTCAAGCCAGCGGCAGTAGTCCCATCGGTCCTAGTCCTGCCCCAGACGCGGAAAGACCCCGGCTTCCGCCAGGGTCTTTCGTTTCGTTCAACGGTCGCGGCGAACTACGGACGGCGGGTCAGCACGAAGCGGACCTGGATGTCCTTGTAAGCGCTCTTGCCCTTGCTGTTCGTCACGGTCACGCGGAAGATGTAGTCGCCAAACTGCCCGCCGAGCTGAACCCGGGTGACAGGCGAGGTGGACGACAGGATCGCCGCGGCGGAGTTGTTGTTGACCTGGCCGACCTGCTCCCACTTGTAGGTGAGGGGCAGGCCCTGCGGGTCAGTCGAACCGGAAGCATCGAGGAAGATGTCGCGGTAGAGCGTCTCGATGTAGTCCGGCGTGTTCAGGTGGATCACCGGCGGGTCGACCACTTCGTCCGGCGGCTTCACCGGGGTCACCTTCACGGTCACCGTCTGCGTCGTCGAGAACTTCGCGTTCGAGGCCGTGATGGTGTAGGTGGTGTCGGTCTGCGGGGTGACGTCAACTGAACCGTTCAGCGCAACCGAGCCCACGCCGCTGATGGTGACGTTCGTCGCCCCAGTCGTGGTCCAGGTCAAGCGCGAGGGATCGCCGGGCTTGGCCGTCGTGGTCGGAGTGGCCGAGAACGTGACGGTCGGCTTGGGGATCACCGTGATGGTGACGCTGGCTGTCGCTTCCCCACCGGCATTCTTCGCGGTCAGGATGTACGTGGTCGTGCCCGAGGGCGTCACCGGAGTCGAGCCCTTCAGGGTCTGGGCCCCGACATGGCTGATGTCCACTTCCGTCGCACCCTGGACTTCCCAGCTCAGTGTGGAGCTGTCGCCCTGGCCGATCTCCAACGGGTTGCCGGTGAAGTTCAGGATCCGCGGGGCGTTCGGCTTGTTCACCGTGACGGTGGCCGTGGCGTTCACTGAGCCGAACTTGTTGGTCGCGGTCAGTGTGTAGGTGGTGGTCTCCTTGGGGCTGACCGAGGTGGTGCCGGTGACCTGCACCGTGCCCACCGTCGAGATGGAAACCGTGTCGGCGTTCTCAGTCTCCCAAACGAGGTTCGAAGCCTCGCCCAGGTTGATGGTGGCCGGAGCGGCGCGGAAGCTGAGAATCCGGATGGTGGGCTTCTCCACCGTCACCGTGACCGTCTCGCTGACTTCGCTGTCCTTGTTCTTGGCGGTCAGCGTATAGGTGGTGGTATCGGCGGGCGAGACCTGCGTCGTGCCGGCCTGCGCATTCACCTTGCCGACGGAAGAGATGGTGACCTCATCCGCATTCAACACCTGCCAGGCCAGCGTCGAAGAGGCGCCGGACTTGATGGTGCTGGGCGTGGCTGTGAACTTCTGGATGATCACCTTGGCCGCGCTGCGCGTGGTGATGGTGACACGAGCCAGCGAGGCGAGGCCGTAGCTGTCCTTCACCGTGAGGCGGAAGCTGTAGGTCTGTCCTTCGACACCAGTGAACGACGGTTTGGAGGTCGTCGCACCGCTGAGGCCAACCGACGGACCGGCGACCTGGACCCACTGGAACGTGATGGGATCGCCATCGGGATCGAACGAGGCCGAACCGTCCAGGTTGATGGTGCCGGCCGGAGCGCCGATCTGATCGGGACCCGCGTCGGCGATAGGAGCGTCATTGCCGGTGCGGACTCGCCGCGTCAGCATCTCATACCGAACGCGCGGCACGTCGACCGGAATCGGCTTGTCCATCTCCAGGTATTCCTTGGGCTGGACGTAGTTGCCGAACTGGATGCCGGCCACGACACGGCCGTTGGCATTGTTGCCGACGTACGTCTCGTTGAAGCCGCCTTCCAGCGTGAGCGCGATCTTGTTGTTCAACGGCTGGATGAAGCGGATGGTGCCGCCCGGTTTGTTGGAGCCGCCATGCACCGACAACATGCCCATGTTGGCTTCCAGCATCGTCTTACCGAACAGCGTCAGCGCGGTGGAGACACCGGCCTGGTCGACGATCCGCAGGTAAGCCTCTTCCCACACATTGCGCGAGATCATGGTGCGGTTGACCACCGAGTTATCCATGAAGCCCTTCGAACCGAAGAAGCCCACGCGGCCCCGGCCGAAGATGTAGTCGAGGGTCATGGACGCTTGGCCCAGGTTGCCGCCGTTCTGCATGCCTTCCAGCCCCACGTGCTTGAAGCTGCTGAACAGGCCGGCTTGGCCGCGCCGTGCGAAGCGGTTGACCAGACCGAGGTCAAACTGCGCTTCCTGGCGCTCCTTGAAGTACATATACTCGCCCTGCGCCTGAATCGCGAAGTTCTCCTTGAACGGCGCAAAGAAGCGGCCGCGGCCGGAGAACGTGACATTGCGGTTGTTGTCCGCGCCGGCGTTCAGGCCCAGGATGGAGAAGCGCGGATCGTGCGCCTTGGCGACGGCTTCGTCCGCCGTCTTGGTGGCGATGCGCTGGACATCATCCGGAGTGGCGGCCTTGGAGGCCTGCGCAAGTTGGGCAGCCTGGGCCGCATTCGAAGCGGCGCCACCCGACTTCAGCGCGTCCACGTCGGAGCGCAGCTTGCCGTTCTCAGCCTTGAGATCGGCCAGCATCTTCGCGATGTCGTCCAACTTATCGAGCTTCTTGAGGATCTCGGCCAGCGTCTGGGAATAGTCAGGACACTGGGCCTGCATAGCCCGGATGGCGTCGCCAACGCCGCCCGCGCCAATGACTTTGCCGTCTTTGTCCGTGACCATCAACTGCACACGGCGGTTGATCCAGCGGCCTTCCTTCGTATTGTTCTCAGTCTTGGGGTTGCGCTTGCCGCGAGGGACGATCTCCATCTGCCCGGAGCGCGCACCATACTTTTCGAGAAACCCTTTGACCGCCTCCGCACGTCTTTGGGATAGCTTCTCGTTGTACTTCTCAGACCCGATGGAATCGGTATGCCCGTCAAGCTTTACCTTGTATTCGGGGTTTTTATTCAGCAGTTCGGCCAGACGCAGCAAGCTGGGGAAGCCGTCTGTCAGAACCGCAGAATTGAACTCAAAGTTGATCTCCTCCCAATCATCCTTGGTGACTCCCGTAACCATCTGGCTATAGCCCAACGTGGTTATCAGAAGAGCCGCTAGCACTGTTTTTAACATCGTGGCTTTCACGTCACTTCTCCTCAAGCGAGATTCCTATTCCTCTCAATGGCTTGCAGACACACCTCGGTCAAGTGTCCAGTATAGCCGAGGAAGGTGAAGGAATGGAAATGTACTAGAACCACCCCGGAGATAGGCTAGGTTCGACTTCCCTTCCCCAGCCAAGTTCCACGCGTTCTATGACTACGGATATTACCCGCAGTACGAAGAGAAAGCCATGGCGATGTGAAACAATGGAAGCGGAGTCCTGTCGGATGGGCAGTCGCGTCCTGGCAAGGTCCCCGGATAGGGGAAACCGGCTATGGCCGAGGCAAAGTCCGGTCTCCATAGAGCAGCGTGCCGGTTAACGGCCGGGGGGGTGGGCTCAAAGCCCACTTTACGGAAAGTGCCACAGAAAATATACCGCCCGCGGCAACGTGGGTAAGGGTGAAATGGTGCGGTAAAAGCGCACCGCGCTCCGGGCAACCGGAGTGGCAGGGCAAACCCCACGTGGAGCAAGACCAAATAGGGGAGGAGGGGCTGCTCGTCCCGTTATACTTCCGGGTAGGTCGCTGGAGTCTGTCAGCAATGGCAGGCCTAGAGGAATGACTGCCACCTCGTCTTCGGGCGGGGTCCAGAAACCGGCTTACAATCCGGCAGGCTCCGATGATTCGATCCAATAGCCCGGGCGATGGCGCAGGGTGTACTCGGGGTGGTTCTTCACCAGGATCACCAGTTTGCGGAACTCGCCGGGCTGCGTCAGGTCGGACTTAAACTCCAGCACGTACTGCAGGTGCAGCTCATCGCCAACGCGCTGCAACGCGTCCTCCAGGCCCTTCTCCTTCGTGAACGAGTTCGTCCATCCACCAGTGAAGCGGGCGATTTCGGTGGCCGTATTGGCCTGGCCCAGCCGGACCAGCTCCCTCAGGCCGCCCAGCAGATCCACGCCCATGGCATTGCCGGTGAGCGGTTCGCGGCTGGTGAAGGGAGTGGTGGTCCTGGAGTAAGTGACAGGGTAGATGGTGACGTTCGCCTGCTGGGCCAAGCCAATGGCCTTGTCGAGCTTGATCCTGGAACCGAGATCCTTTGACTCACCCACGACGACCAGGACGCGGCGCCGTCCGGCGGGCCGTGCTTTCAGGATCTCCACCGCCTCCGCGATGGCGTCGAGCTGCTTGCCCTGCCCGCCCGAGACACGGATGCCCTTGAGGGCGGCATCAAAGGCGGTGGAGTCGCGCTGCATCTCCGCCAGGACGCGCACTTCGTCGTCGTAGGTCATCAGGCCGATCTCGCCATCATGGCCAGCCAGAAGGGGTTGGAAGAGGGCGGCCGTCTTGCGCAGCTTGTCCAATGCGGCGGCGCTGGTGGGTGCTGTCTCCACAGCCAGCAGCAGCGATACCGGGCCGCTGACGTCCTCCAAAGTGAATTCGCGCGGTTGACCGTTGTCCGAGAGCAGGAAGTCGTTGGCAGTCAGGCCGGCGACACGGCGGCCCTTGGAATTCGTCACGGTGAGCGGCACTACCACGATCTGGGCGGAGGCCCGGAAGGTGGGCTGCTGCAGCAGTGCGCCGGCCAGCCATTCGCGCCGGTTGAGCGTCATGGCTTGCGGTCTTGGATCAACATTTCGATGGTCCCTGATACTTCCTGCGGCGGGCGTGTGCCGATGACCGTCCAGATGTCGCCCTGCGGATAGTAGCTGCGAATCAGATCCATCTCCTTGTGGTAGTCCGAGAGACGCTTCTCCAGAACCTCGGGTTTCTGCTTTCCAGCCAAACGCTGCCGGACAACATCATCCGGGACATCGAGTTGGATGATGACGGGCGACGGCAGATTCAACTGCTTCACGACCACGGCGAGATGCTGCGCCTGGGCGTGCGTGGCCGGGTAGCCGTCGATGACGAAGCCCTTGCCGGTGTTCAACACCTTTAGGCGGACATCGAACTGTTCGTTCGACATGCCGCTATCGGCGGTCAGGACGGGCAGGCGGTATTTCTTCGTCAGGAATTCAGCCTGGGTCGTCTTGCCGCTGCCGGGCGGTCCGATCAGGACCACGACCAGTCCTTTGCCCGGGGTTTGCGCCGGAGCGCTGAGCGCGAGTAACAAAAGCAGGCACCAAAGGCGAAACATGTCCCAATCCCTCCGTCAACCTCGATCGTACCCCACAGCCGGCTTGTGACGGACAAACCATTCAGGCATCTTGGATGCCATGGCACCGAACAAAGGCTCGGAGGAGCGTGAGCGGCTGGCGGAGGCCCGTTCCAAGGCAGCGCCCTGGAAAAGGTGGGGTCCCTATCTTAGTGAGCGTCAATGGGGTACGGTCCGCGAGGATTACAGCGACAACGGCAACGCCTGGGACTATTTCACGCACGACCAGGCGCGGTCGCGCGCCTACCGCTGGGGCGAAGACGGGCTGGCCGGGATCTCGGATGACCGGCAGCAGCTGTGCTTCGCGCTGGCGCTGTGGAACGGCAAGGACCCGATCCTGAAAGAGCGCCTGTTCGGCCTGACGAACTCGGAGGGCAACCACGGCGAGGATGTGAAGGAGTATTACTTCTACCTGGACTCGACGCCAACGCACTCCTACATGAAGTACCTCTACAAGTACCCGCAGGCGGCGTTCCCCTACTCGGACCTGGTGCTGACGAACCGCAAGCGCACGCGGACCGACTTCGAGTATGAACTGCTGGATACCGGCGTCTTTGACGAGCACAAGTATTTCGACGTCTTTGTGGAGTACGCCAAGGCCGGGGCCGAAGACATCGCCATTCGCATCACAGTGGCCAACCGGGGTCCTGAGACGGCCACATTGCACCTGCTGCCGACCTTGTGGTTCCGCAATACGTGGTCGTACGGGACGCGCACGGGGCGGCCGTCATTGAAGGGGACGCCTGGACGGATTACGGCGGAGCACGCCGTACTGGGCCGTTTCCATCTCCAATGTCCGGAAGCGCGGGAACTGCTGTTCACAGGCAATGAGACCAATACGCAGCGCCTGTGGCGGCTGGCCAACCAGACGCCGTATGTGAAGGACGCGTTCCATCACTACGTGATCGAGGGCAAGGGCGAGGCGGTGAATCCGGAGTTGGAAGGCACCAAGGCGGCCGCACTGCATGTGGTGACGTTGGCGGGCGGCACCGAGACCGTGGTTCATTTGAGGCTGACGCAGGACGCAGGCGCGCCGGCCCGCGCCGATGAAGTCTTTGCCGCCCGGATCGCCGAGGCCGACAGCTTCTATGACAACATTACCCCCGACGGGCTGAGCGAGGACCAGGGCCGCGTCATGCGCCAGGCGCTGGCCGGCATGCTGTGGACCAAGCAGTATTACTTCTTCGACCTGGATGTGTGGCTGGAAGAACACAATGCCCACCCCGCGGCCCGTCCGCGGCGCCACCTGGTGCGCAATTCCAACTGGTTCCACATGGTGAACGACGACATCATCTCGATGCCGGACAAGTGGGAGTATCCGTGGTACGCCGCGTGGGACCTGGCCTTCCACACGACGGCGCTGGCGATGGTGGATCTCGACTTCGCCAAGGACCAGCTCGACCTGATGCTGCGCGAGCTGTACCTGCATCCCAACGGGCAGATGCCGGCCTATGAGTGGAACTTCGGAGACGTGAATCCGCCGGTGCATGCGTGGGCCACGCTATTCATCTACAGCCTGGAGAAGGACCGCACCGGGCACGGCGATGTCGAGTTCCTGAAACGCTCGTTCCACAAGCTGATGCTCAACTTCACGTGGTGGGTGAACCGCAAGGATCCGGGCGGCCGCAACGTGTTCGACGGGGGCTTCCTGGGGCTCGACAACATCGGCGTGTTCGACCGCTCGTCGGCGCTGCCTACCGGCGGTTTCCTGGAGCAGGCAGACGGCACGGCCTGGATGGCGCTGTTCGCGCAGAACCTGTTCGAGATCTCGCTGGAACTGGCCGAACACGATGTGCTGTACGAAGACTTTGCCGCCAAGTTCGTGGAGCACTTCCTGTGGATCGCCTCGGCGATGGACCGCATCGGCGACAACTTCGACGAGATGTGGGACGAGACTGACGGCTTCTTCTATGACCTGCTGCGCTTTCCGGACGGCTCGGCCCAGCGGTTGAAGGTGCGCTCGCTGGTGGGCCTGTTGCCGTTGTGCGCCTCGACGGTGGTGAGCCCTTCGCAGGCCAACCGCTTTGGGGTCATGACGGATCGTATCCGGAAGTTCCTGAAGCGGCATCCGGAGGTGCTGGCGAACATCGCTCCGATTGACCGCGATGGTGTCGATGGGCGGCGGCTGCTGTCGATCCTCGACGAGAAGAAGCTGCGGCGGGTGCTGGAGAAAATGCTGGATGAGCAGGAGTTCCTGGGCCCCTACGGCATCCGGTCGCTGTCGCTGTATCACAAGAAGCACCCGTTTGAGATTGACGTGCACGGCGAGGAGTACAAGGTCGCCTACCTGCCGGCGGAGTCGGACAACGGGATGTTCGGCGGGAATTCGAACTGGCGCGGACCGGTATGGATGCCGGTGAATATGCTGATCGTGCGGGCGCTGCTGCAGTACTACCTGTATTACGGCGATGCGTTTCAGGTGGAGTGCCCTACGGGCTCTGGCCGGATGATGAACCTGTTCGAGGTGACGCAGGAGATCTCGAATCGGCTCGGCGGTATATTTCTGCGCGGGCAGGATGGAAAACGGCCTGTTTATGGGGGTAGCCAGCTGTTCCAGGAGGATCCGCACTGGCGTGATTTGATTCTGTTTTATGAGTATTTCCACGGGGATAATGGGGCGGGTCTGGGGGCGAGTCACCAGACGGGTTGGACGGGGACGGTGGCGCGGTTGATTCAGTTGTTCGGGCATTTGCGGGCGGAGGAGTTGCTGGAGGGGGAGAATGTGCGGCCGGTGGCGGCGGATTACGAGGATGCGGAGTAGGGGGACGGGGTGGGTTGGAGAGGATGCCTGGGGAAGACACGCTTAGCCCGTCGCTGGCGCTCCGGGACTGGGGCTGGGTGGGCAGCTTCGTCTGGTTTGGCGGTTATTCGAAGTTTGGACCACTCCCTCACGGTCGTGGTTCGTTGCGATTGCGCTGATTGGACAAGCGGGCGGGCCGGGCGGGATTGCCGCGCGGCCCGCTGCTTTCTAGCTTCTGGCGAAGCCTTCGGCGGATTGGGTGGCGCGGCGGTTGGCCGCCAGGTGCTCGAGGATCAGGTAGACGGCCTCGACGTTTTCCGTGCCGGCTTCGGCCGCGATGGCTTCCACTGGCTTGGGGGCGGGGGTGAGCGCAGACAGGATCTTCTTTTGGAGGTCGAGGACGGCGGCTGCGGCTTTCTTGCCCGCTTCCACTCCGGGCTGGTGATAGGCGTTGATGTTGACTAACGAAGCGTAGAAGCCGACGGCGCGTTCGAAGAGCGCGATCAGGGCTCCGACGCGCGTGGCGTCGACCCTCGGGATGGTGATGGTGATCGACTGACGGTCGTTGCCGTCGAGGGCTTCACGGGTGCCCAGCAGGAAGCCGTCGAGGTAGTCGCCGGCGCGTACTCCAGCCTCGAACTCGAGCGGATCGCCGCCGTCTTCCAGGACGCGCAGAAACGTCATGAAGAAGTTGTTGACGCCGTCGCGAAGCTGCTGGACATAGGCATGCTGGTCTGTGGAACCCTTGTTGCCGTAGACGCTCAGGCCCTGGTCGACGCGGTTGCCGTCGAGGTCGAGGCGCTTGCCCAGCGATTCCATGACGAGCTGCTGCAGGTAGCGGCTGAACAGCAGCAGGCGGTCCTTATAGGGGAGGACGACCATATCTTTGAGGCCCTTGCCGCCGGTGGCGGAGTGCCACATGAGGGCCAGCAGGGCGGCCGGATTCTGGGCCGTGACAGTGGAACGGGTCTGGGCGTCGACCGCTGAGGCGCCGGCCAGCATGGCATCGATGTCCAGGCCTTGCAAGGCGGCGGCGAGCAGGCCGACGGCCGACAGTTCCGAGGTGCGGCCGCCCACCCAGTCGAACATCACGAAGCGCTGCAGCCACTTGTGGTCGATGGCATGCTGGTCGAGCTTCGAGCCCGGCATGGTGATGGCAACGGCATGGTCGGCGAAGTTGAGACCGGCGCGGCGGAAGGCGCCTTCGGCCAGCACCATGCCGTTGTAGGTTTCAGGCGTGCCGCCCGACTTGGAGATCACCAGGACGAGGGTCTTTTCGAGACGTCCGGCCAGGCTGCTGAGAACACGTTCGATGCCGTCGGGATCGGTGTTGTCAAAGAAGTGGACCCGCATCTTGTCGGTGGCGGGATGGCCGAGGGCGTCGGCCACGAACATGGGGCCCAGGGCGGAACCGCCAATGCCGATGGAGAGCACGTCGGTGTGCGCACCCAGTTGATGAACGCGGGTGGCGAATTCCTTGATAGCTGCCAGCGAGGATTCGATTTCGGTGCGCAGTTGGGGCTGCGGAGCCAGGGCCGGCGTGCGCAACCAATAATGACCCACCATGCGCTTCTCATCCGGGTTCGCGATGGCGCCCGCTTCGAGGGCCGACATGGCTGCATAGGCCTTTTGCATGGCCGGCTCCATCTGAGCCAGCCACGCATCGTCAAACCGGATGCGGCTGATGTCGAGCTTCAAATCCACGGCCGGAACGCCGCTGAGATACTTCTGGTACCGTTGCCAATGTTCTTGTTGAGTCACGTTCCTATTTTCTCCCAGCTGACTAGACAAGCCCCTTCAGCGAATCCCGCAAGATCTTCCTGTTGAGGCTATAGTACGCCGTCTGCGCCTCTTTGCGCTTGCCGACAACCCCTGCCTCGACCAGGATGCGCGCGTGGTGGCAGAGCAGGGCCAGGCTGACGCCCAGAGTCTCGGCCGCGGCGGAACTCGACATCTCATCCGCGTCGCCGAGCGCCTGGACAAAGCGCAGCCGGATGGGATCGCCAACCGCGGCCAGCACTTTCGCGGTCCGTTCGGTATCGAGTGTCGCTTTCACGCCCCCAGGATACTGCTAAGGAGCGGCGAGTTCAAGTACTCATTTATTCAAACGAGTACTTGACTACGCCCCCAACTCCCCTTTACACTGCGGTCATGAGCGAACCAGTTCTTTTCTCGCCCCTGAAACTGAGGGGATTGACGCTGCCCAACCGGGTGGTTGTTTCGCCCATGTGCCAGTACTCCGCCGTGGACGGGGTGGCCAACGACTGGCATCTGGTGAATGCGGGCTCACGCGCCGTGGGTGGGGTGGGGCTATTTATCGTCGAGGCATCCGGAGTGGAGGCGCGCGGCCGCATCACTCCGGGCGACCTGGGCATTTACAACGAGGAGCAGATTGCGCCGTTGCGGCGCATTGTCAATTTCCTGCATTCGCAGGGGACGGCGGCCGGCATCCAGCTGGCACATGCGGGGCGGAAGGCGAGTTGCGACCTGCCGTGGCTGGGTGGCAAGCAGCTCAGCCTGGACAATGGCGGCTGGCAGACCGTGGCGCCGAGCGCGATCCCGTTTGCGGAAGGCGAGCGTCCGCCGGCCGAACTGTCTAAGGCCGAGCTGGCTGAACTGGTGGCGAAGTTTGCCGCGGCCGCCCGCCGTGCCCTGGAAGCCGGCTTCGATGTTGTCGAGATCCACGGCGCCCACGGCTACCTTTTGAGCGAGTTCCTCTCTCCGCTGGCCAACCACCGCACGGATGAATACGGCGGCTCGTTTGAGAACCGCACGCGCTTTCCGCTGGAAGTGACGGACGCCGTGCGCGCCGCCTGGCCGGCTGACAAGCCGCTTTTCTACCGCATCACCTCCAGCGACTGGGCCCCGGGCGGCTGGACCGCCGACGACAC
Organism: Paludibaculum fermentans; assembly: GCF_051172195.1. Lineage (GTDB taxonomy): Bacteria > Acidobacteriota > Terriglobia > Bryobacterales > Bryobacteraceae > Paludibaculum > Paludibaculum fermentans_A. The sequence continues at coordinate 5,652,920 of NZ_JBPJAQ010000001.1, read as the reverse complement.
GGTCCGCTTCGCCGCCGTCCTGAAGCAGCACGGCGTCGACCTGCTGGACTGCTCGTCGGGCGGAACTGTGCCCTACGCGAAGATCCCTGTCGGACCGGGCTACCAGGTGCAGTTCGCCGAGCGCGTCCGCAAGGAAGCGGGCCTGGCCACGGGCGCCGTTGGGGTGATCACCGAGGCGCCGCAGGCGGAAGCGATCCTGTCCGAAGGCAAGGCCGACCTCGTCCTGCTGGCGCGCGAAATGCTGCGCGAGCCCTACTGGGCGATTCTGGCCGCCAAGCAACTGGGCGCCGCGCCGCGTGTCCCGCCGCAGTACCTGCGCGCCCTGTAACCGTTCGTCCAGCCCCGAAACCGCTCGTCACAATCACGGCGGCCGCACCGCAACCTCCTGGCATGCTGGCATCACGATGCTGCTCACCACTTTTGCCGTTGCGATGCTGGCCGCCGTGCCTGCCTTCCATGTCGACGTCGTAGCTCCGGGCGCGGAAAAGCCCAAGATGATCCTCATCCCGGGCCTGCAATCCGCCGGAGCTGTCTGGGATACGACCGTCGCCCACTACAAAGACCGCTACGAATGCCATGTCCTGACGCTGGCCGGTTTTGCCGGACAGCCGCCGCTGCCGGAATCCGCTCCGCTGCTGCAGACCGTACGCGACCAGCTCGCAGCCTATATCCGCGAGAAGAAGCTCACCAAGCCGGTCATCGTCGGCCATAGCCTGGGCGGCTTCCTCGCCCTGTGGCTGGCGGAGTCCGACCCGGATCTCACCGGCCCCATCGTGATCGTCGATTCCTTGCCCTTCCTGCCCGCCGCCTGGATGCCTGGGGCGACTGTCGAATCGATGAAACCGCAGGCGGACCAGATGCGCGGCATGATCGCCGGCACGAAGGGCGAAGCCTGGGTGAACTACCAGAAGCACAACCCGGCCCTCGACACCATGATCAGCGGCGACGAGGGCAAAGCAAAAGCCATGGAATGGGGCATTCAATCGGACCCGGGCACGGTCGCACGCGGAATGGCCGAACTGTTTCAAACAGACCTGCGAGCCGATGTTTCCAAAGCAAAAGTCCCGGCGCTGGTGCTGGCCGCACTGAAAGGCTACCCGGAGTCGGCCGTGAAGAACTACGAAACACAATACTCGGCGCTCCCCGGCGCCCGCATCGTGCGCTATCCCGACTCGAAGCACTTCATCATGTTCGACCAGCCTGCGAAGATGATGGAGGCGATGGACGAATTCCTGAAAGGCACGAAGTAGAAGATGTACTCGGCGCGCACCTACTGGCTGTGCCAGATCGTGGGCTGGACGCTGTGGACGATTGCCAACGGCGCCGTCTACGGCAGTTATACGGGCAACCGCCAGCCGTCGCAGCGCTTCGCCACGCTCTGGTTCGGCCTGGCCGGATTCCTGGGCTCGCACTGCCTGCGGCTGTGGATCCGGCGCGGCCGCTGGGTGGCGCTGCCCATCCTGGCCGGAGCCGCACGCGCGCTGGGCGCAGCGATCGTCACCTCCACAGCCGTGACCTTCGCCAGTCTGTTGATGATGATCTATGTCTTCCATTTCATGACATGGGAGATCACGAAGCTTTCGGGCTACGTCATCAACATCCTGTTCTGGACCGCTGTCTTCTCGCTGTGGCTGGCGCTCTACTTCGGAGCCCACTACTTTGCCCGCTCGCGCCGCGCCGAACTGCACGCCCTGCAACTGGACCTCACCGCGCGCGAAGCCAGCTTCCTCGCCCTGCGCGCGCAGCTCAATCCGCACTTCCTGTTCAACTGCCTGAACTCCATCCGCGCCCTGATTTCCGAAGATCCGCCGCGCGCGCAACATGCCGTTACGATGCTCTCTTCGCTGCTGCGTTATACGCTGCAGTCCGGCGAGCGCGCCGATGTGCCCCTTTCCGAAGAGCTGGCGATGGTCGACGAATACCTGGACCTGGAACTGATGCGCTTCGAAGACCGCCTGCGCGTGGTCCAGGATATTCCGCCCGAGACGCTCACGGCGCGGCTGCCGCCGATGCTGCTGCAGACCCTGGTCGAAAACGCCCTCAAACACGGCATCGCGCGCCACACCGCGGGCGGCACGGTGCACCTCTCCGCTGTCCTGCGGGACAGCCAGCTTCAACTATCCGTCTCCAACCCCGGGACGCTGGAAGCCAAGCCGGAATCCGGCGGCATCGGCCTGGAAAATGCACGCCGCCGGCTGCAGCTGCGCTATGGCGACCGTGCGCGCCTGGAACTGGCCCAACAATCCTCGGAAGAAGGGCCCCTGGTACTGGCCAGGGTGAGCATCCCCCAATGAAAGCCATTCTCGTTGACGACGAACGCCTGGCGCGGATGGAGCTGCGCCGCCTGCTGGCCGCCCATCCCGAGATCGAAATCGCGGCCGAAGCCGCCAACGCGGAGGAGGCCGAGATCCTCATCGGCAGCCTGGAGCCCGACGTGCTCTTCCTGGACGTGCAGATGCCCGGCCGGTCGGGGTTCGACCTGCTGGCCTCGCTGGAGCGCGCTCCGCACACGATCTTCGTCACCGCTTACGACGAGTACGCGCTGCGCGCCTTTGAGTTCAGCGCGGTCGACTACCTCCTGAAGCCGGTCGCGCCGGAGCGGCTCGCCGCGGCCCTGGTCCGCCTCAACGCCGCCGGACCGCAACCGGAGACCGCCGCCACCCGCATCCCGGCCACGCAACAAATCTTCGTCCGCGATGGAGACCGCTGCTGGTTTGTGCGCCTCTCGGACATCGCGCTGTTCGAGAGTGAGGGTAATTACACGCGGCTCTACTTTGCCTCGGACCGGCCGCTGATCCTGCGCTCGCTCTCCTACCTGGAGGCCCGCCTCGATCCCGAGATCTTCTTCCGCGCCTCGCGCCGCCACATCGTGAACCTGCGCCTGATCGACAGCATCACGCCCAGCGTGGAGGGCGGCTACGACCTGAAACTGGTCACGGGCCAGCAGGTGGAGATGTCCCGCCGCCGCGCCCAGGGGTTCCGCGAAAAGATGTCGATCTAGCCCGATGCCCCCGCGCGGCCGCGCCGTTCATCGCCCGAAACCGACGGCTCGTCCCTGGATCGCCTGCCTGGGCGCCCCGGGTGCGCTACATTGGCGGCAGATTCTCATGTTGAAGTGGCTGCTGCGCCGATCCATTACACCCAGCGACATTCTGCCCGCCTGCCTGCGCAGCGCGCTGGGCGGAGCCCTGTTCGGCCCGGGTGTAGGCGTGTTCCTGCATTGGGTGATGGGCCGCGCGTGGGACCCGATTCTGGCCGACCCCCTGCCCTGGATCCTGCGCACGATCCTCGCCGGCCTGCTCTATTCGCTGAGTTTCTACCTCATCTCGGGCATGCCCTGGGTGTTCCTGCGCACCTGGATCCGCCGCCTGCCCGGCGGCTTGGGCCTGCTGGCCGGCATCACGATTTCGGCTTCCAGCGGAGCGCTCTTCGCGTTGGTCTCCATCGGGATCACGCGGCTGCTGTGGGGCGTCCAACTGGTCCCGAACGAGTGGATCACGCGGCTGCTGGCGCTGGAGGCGTTCGCTGTGGCCATCATCGGCCTCTTTATGGGCACCTATCATGAGATGCGGATCCAGGCCGAACTGCGCGAGCGCAAGCTGGCCGAGGCGGCGGCCCGCGCCCAGGTGTATGCCCTGCAAGCGCAGATCGCGCCGCACTTTTTCTTCAACGCCTTGAACTCGATCTCCTCCCTGGTCTCGTCCGATCCGGCGGCCGCGCAGCAGATGATCGGGCGGCTGGCTGAGATCTTTCGCTATACCTTCACCTCGGGGCGGGCGCCGATGGTCACGCTGGAGAAGGAGTTGGCCTTCGTCCGCGAGTACCTCCAGCTGGAGAAGTTCCGCTACCGCAATCGCCTGAGGTTCACGCTCGACCCGGCCGGGGAAGCCGCCTTGCAGCGCCTGCCGGCTCTCACGCTGCAGCCTCTGGTGGAGAATGCCATCCGGCACGGCATCGCACGGCGTATGGACGGCGGAGAGATCCGCATGGAGATCAAGGCCGCCGCGGGGGCGGTCCGGATCGAGGTCTGGAATCAATTTGACCCGGGCGACGGCCCCCCCGACCTGCGCACGGAGACGATCTTCCGCGAGAATCATGCCCTGGCCAATATCCGCCAGCGGCTGGAACTCTCCTATGGCGGCCAGGCGGCCATTGCACTGGAACAGGCCCGCGTCGATTGGACCCTGGTGACCCTCACCCTGCCCCGTCACGAAGAGGTAGCCGATGCGCATCCTGGTAGTTGACGACGAACCCCTGGCGCGCGAAATCGTGATCCGCCACCTGGCGGCGGAGCCCGATGTGGAGGTCGCCGGCGAGGCGGCCAACGGCCTGGAAGCGCTGGAACAGATCGCGGCGCTGGAGCCGGACGCGGTCTTCCTCGACATCGAGATGCCCGGCCTCAACGGCTTCGAAGTGGTGGCCAGCCTGGCCAGCCCACCGTGGATTGTCTTCGTCACCGCCTTTGATGAATACGCGATCCAGGCCTTCGAAGCGCACGCGGTGGACTACCTGCTGAAGCCGGTGCAGGCGGAGCGAGTGGCGCGCTGCATTGCCCGCCTACGCACGTTCGTGGGACGGGATCACTCGCTGCCGAACGAAGTGTTGCGGCAGTTGATCCGCGAGATCCGGCCGGCCGGGCCGCGCCGCATTGCCGTGAAACAGGGGAACCGCATCGCGCTGGTGAGCCCGCGCGAGATCATCCACATCTCGGCCGAGGAGAAGCAGGTATTCGTGCAGACCGCGCGGCAGCGCTACTCCGTCGATAAGACCGTGACGGAGTTGGAGGAGTGCCTGGGCGGTAACGGCTTCTTCCGCATCAACCGCGGCGACCTGGTCAACCTGGAGCACGTCAGGGAACTGATGCCGTGGTTCTCCGGCGCCTGGCGCGTGGTGATGTCGAACGGAACGGAACTGGACGTGAGCCGCGACCGGGCCCGTCACCTGAAGCGCGAACTGCAGCTCTGACCTGTGGACTAGTTGTTCATCTGGGCTTCGACGTCCAGGGCCGGGTCTTCGTAGTACAGGATCCGCCGGCAGTTTTCGCAGAAGTTGATGGTCGTGCTGAGCTTCACTTCCTGGTAGAACTGCGGGCGCAGAGCCATCATGCACTTCATGCACAACCCGTCCTTGGCCTGGGCGATGACGTCGCCGTCCTTGTAATAGCGGGTGCGCAGGCGGTCGTAGATGCTCAGGATATCCGCAGGCAGGCTCTTGGCGACCTCGACACGGTCGGCGTCGAGCTTCTTCAGTTCCTTCTGGTCGGCTTCCGTGCGGGTTTTCGCCTTGGCCTTCTGCGCCTCGACGACCTTGCGTTCCTGGGCAAGCGCGGCCTCTGCCTTTTTCACGTTCTGGTCCAGCGACTCGGACGTCCCCATCAGGTCGAGGATCTGGTCCTCGCACTTGCGGATCGACTCCTCGCAGAACTCGATTTCGTGCTGGAACGCGCGGTACTGGTCGTTGGTCTTGGCGCCCAGCATCTGGTCGCGCAGCTTGGAGATCTTCTGCTGATGGCCGCCGACATCGGCATCCAGCTTCTTCCTGTCGCGCTGATTGGCGGCCAGAGCGGCCTTATCCAGTTCCAGGCGTTTGTTGTGCGCCTCGAGCGCTTTTTCGATCTGCGCGATCTGTTTCGGCAGCGTCGCGATCTCGCGCCGCAATTCAGACATACGCAGGTCTAACTCCTGCAATCGCAGCGCCGAACCCAAATCCTTGTTCATCAGCTAGATAGTTTAGCATTCAGCGCCGAGAACCGACGCAGAATGGGTCCGCCCAGGGCGCGGGTGGCCATTTCCAGCTCTTCCACCTTCATGGAACGGCAGGCCCAGTAGAGCACGCCGAGCCCCAGCGGGATGGAGATGGCAAGGTCCATCAAACGCCCGAAAACACGGCTCCCCAGCCATCCGGTGACCACCGTGCTGGAGACCCAGACGACGCTCGCCATCAACAGCGAGGCCGTACTGACCTTCATGATGACGGTGCGCAGGCGGCGGCCGTGGATGCCGCCAATGCGGACCATGAGGACCCAGAACAGCACCAGGAAACTGATCAGCGCCACGGAGGAGGTCGACAGCGCCAGGCCGGCATGGCCAAGGTGCGCGCCGCGGATCAGGGTGGAGGCCACGACGGCATTCACCACGATGGATCCAAGGCTCACCAGCATCGGCGTGCGGGCATCCTTGAGGGCATAGAAGGCGGGCGTCAGGATCTTCACGGCCGAATAGCCGGCCAGCCCCAGGGCGTAGCACGACAGGGCGACGGCCGTCTGGTGCGTGTCGTACGGCTCAAAGCGGCGGCCTTCATAGATGGCGCCCACGATGGAGTGGCCGAGAATCATCAGGCCGACGGAGGACGGTACAGTGAGCAGGAAGACCAGGCCCAGCGAGCGGGCCAGCGTTTCACGGAATTCGTCCATATCGCCCGAAGCGGCGCTGCGTCCGATGGCGGGCAGCGTGGCGGTGGCGATGGCTACGCCGAAGAGGCCCAGCGGCAGTTGCATGAACCGGAAGGCGCAGCTCAACCAGGTGGTGGCGCCATCCACCCCGCGGACCGGATCGACGATGCTGGCCGCGAAAAAGCTATTCACCAGCACATTCACCTGGACACTGGCGTTGCCGATGATCGCCGGCCCCATCAGGCGGAAGATCTGGCGCAGGCCGGGGTGGCTGAAATCAAACGCGAAGCGGAAGCCGAAGCCGGAACGGATCAGGCTCGGCACCTGCCAGAAGAGCTGCAGCGCTCCGCCGATGACCACGCCGTAGGCCATGCCCTCAATCTTGGAGATCCCGATCCGCGGGCCGGCCCAGAAGCCGAGCATCAGGCCGGAGGCGACGCTGCCCACGTTAAACCACGTGGACGACAGGGCGGGTACGGCGAACTGGTTGCACGAATTCAGGACGCCCATCGCCTGGGCGGCCAGGGCCACCAGCATCAGGAACGGAAACATGATCTGGGTGAGTTTGATGGCTTCGGCCGTTTTCTCGGGCGCCGTCGCCGCCCAGTTCTGGGTCAGCATCGTGATGAGCCACGGGCTGATGAAGATGCCGAATATGCAGAATGCGCCGACGAACAGGATGATGGCGGTGGCCACAAGATTGGCCAGGTGGGCCGCCTCTTTGCGGTCGCCTTTGTGCAGGTAGTCGACGAAGGTCGGCACGAAGGCAGACGAGAGCGCGCCCTCGGCAAACAGGTCGCGGGTGAGGTTCGGGATGCGGAAGCCGATGACAAAAGCATCGGCGGAGGGGCCGGCGCCAAACAAACGGGCCATCACCCCTTCGCGCACCAGGCCGGCAATGCGGCTTAGCAGAACGGCGAAGGATGCGATCCCAGCACTTTTGAAGACCTTTTCTGACTGCGATGACAAGACTTTTATTGTATCCGGTGCGCCCGGTGTTTCCGAATCCGGCAGGCTTCGCACCCTCTTCTGGTGGTGGCCCGGCCCATAGCGCCTGGCGAAAAGAGGGGAGCAGCGGTGCACCCGCGGGGCTATGCTGAACTGCATGTCTAGTTTCCGGCCCGCCATTCTGCTGTTGGCCTGCATGGCGCCGTTGGTGGCTCAAAAGTCGCCGGTAGTGGGCAGTTGGGAAGGCTCACTGGAAGCCGGAGGCACGCAGCTCCGCCTGCGCCTGCACATCTCGCAGGATGCGGCGGGGACCCTCCTATCCAAATTCGACAGCCCCGACCAGGGAGCAATTGGCGTCCCTGTCACCAGCACGTCGTTTCAGGATGGCGTCCTGAAATGGGAGGTCGCCACTCTCCGAGCCTCCTTCGAAGGCAAACTGAACACCGCGGGCACCGAGATTGAGGGCAGGTTCGAACAGGGCAGGCAGTCCCGCCTGGTGCTGAAGCGGATGGAGGAGGTGGAGGAGCGGAAGCGGCGGCAGGAGCCTAGGCCTCCATATCCCTACCAGGTGGAGGACGTGAAGTTTCCGAGCAAAGCCGCGGGCGTGACCCTGGCCGGCACCATGACGATACCCAGGGGAGCGGGACCCTTTCCGGCTGTGGCGCTGATCACCGGGTCTGGACCTCAGGATCGCGACGAAGCGCTGCGGGGGCACAAGCCATTCGCCGTGCTGGCCGATCATTTGACGCGGCAGGGCATTGCGGTGCTGCGTTACGACGATCGCGGCATCGGCCAATCCACCGGCACTTTCGCCACGGCCACCAGTACGGATTTTTCCCGGGACGCCGAGGGTGCGCTCGATTACCTGATAGGCCGCAAGGACGTCGATCCGAAGCGGGTGGGTCTGGCCGGTCACAGCGAGGGCGGCATCATCGCCCCCATGGTCGCTGCCAGGCGGCCGGAGGTGGCCTTCGTCGTCATGCTGGCCGGCACGGGGGTCACGGGCGCGGAAGTGATCGTGGAGCAGGGCGCGCGGCAGATGGCCGCGGCGGGGGAATCCGATGAGAAGATCCGCAAAGACACAGAACTGCAGATGAAGATCGTGGCCGTGGTGGCGTCCGAAAAGGACAACGCGGCGGCAAGGATCAAGCTCCTGGAAATCCTGCCGGCCGGCGAACTAGCGGAGCGGGAGGCGCGGAGGATGACCACACCCTGGATGCGCGAGTTCCTGTTCTACGACCCGGCGCCGGCTCTCGAAAAAGTGAAATGCCCGGTGCTGGCCGTGAACGGCGAAAAGGACCTGCAGGTGCTCCCCGATCAGAACCTGCCCAGGATCGAGGCGGCCTTGAAGAAGGGCGGCAATCGCGATTTCTCGATTGTGCGCCTGCCCGGCCTGAATCATCTTTTCCAGACAGCCACGACAGGCGCCGCCGCCGAATACGCGCAGATTGAAGAGACCATGGCTCCGGTCCTGCTGGATACTGTTTCCAGGTGGATCCGGCAACACACTGGCCTGGAGCACTGAGGTTGCGGCGGCTGGCAGCCCCTGGTAGTGAGATATTGCCATGCGCCGGCGACTCAGCGGAAACGAATCCGCCGGAGAGTCCGTCTTCCAAAAGAATCCAATGGAAGGAGTTCCATGCAGGACCTTCTCTTTTCGCTGCGCGCCATGCGGCGCAACCCGGCTCCCGCGGTGGTCGCCATTCTGGTGCTGGCCCTGGGCATGGGCGCCAACACAGCCATGTTCAGTGTGGTGAACGCGGTGTTGTTGAATTCAGCGCCGCTGAGGAGCCTGCGGGATCCTGACCGCCTCGTCATGCTTTGGGAAAAGAACCCGGCCATGATGGAGATGATTGCCAACCGCATGCCGCCCGCCCTGGCGAACGTGCGGGCCTGGAAGGAAGGGGCTCAGTCTTTTGAGGAGATCCGGGCCTTTCTGCCGATGGAGTGCTCACTCGCCGCCGCCAGCGGAGAGGCGCGGCCGGCCCGGGTGGAATGCGGCGCAATCGAGCAGGGCTTCTTCCCCCTGTTGGGCGTTCAACCGGCCGTGGGCCGCCTGTTCACGCCGGCGGAGATGAAGACAACTGTCCTGATGAGCGGGGCCGCTTATCGCGCCCGCTTCGGCAACGACTGGAACCTGACGGGCAAGAGCTTGCGCGTCGACGGAGTCGACCGGGCGGTGATCGGGGTGATGCCCGATGCCTTCGCCCTGCCCGGCACTTACGAAGGCACCGAGCAGAAGAAACCCGAGGTCTGGCTGCCGCTGGACCTGGCCGCGGCACAGGGCGAGCAGGCACTGTGGGGGCGCAGTTACAGCGTGTATGCCCGCCTGAAGCGCGGCACGACCCTGGGCAAGGCACGCGCCGAGATGGATGTCATTGCGGCTCGCCTGGAAAAGGAACATCCCGATACGAATCATGGGTTTGGGGTCAACGTCTACCCCGTCAGCGAGGAGGATGTAGGACCCGAACTCCGGCAGGGGATCCTGGTTCTCCAGGCAGCGGTTGGCTTCGTTTTGCTCATCGCCTGCGCCAACATGGCGAACCTGCTGCTGGCGCGGGCCGTGGCGCGGGAGCGGGAGATCGGGATCCGGCTCGCCCTGGGCGCCCAACGCAGCCGCATCATCCGGCTGATGCTCACCGAGAGCCTGCTGTTGAGCTTTCTCGGTGGATTGCTCGGCCTGCTGCTCGCTTACTGGAGCCTGGACCTGATCTCCGCCCTGGCGCCCAAGGACACGCATGGGTTCCACGAATTGCGTCTCGACCCGTGGGTCCTGCTGTTCACTCTGGGCATCTCTATTGGGACCGGGGTGTTATTCGGCCTGGTGCCGGCCTGGCACGCCGCACGGCGCGATTTGACGGAACCGATGGGCCGCGGCGGGCGGACGGTGGGCACGGGTCCACAATGGCTGAGGAACACGATGGTGGCCGGAGAAGTCGCCCTGGCGCTGGTGCTGCTGATCGGCGCCGGACTCATGATCCGGACGCTCAGCCATCTCATGCACGTCGACCCGGGCTTCCAGCCGGCCCACCTGCTGACGCTCAAAATTGAAGGCGCCACCGTGAAGGATATGGGCAACCGGCTGCTGGAACGGGTGAAACAGCTGCCCGGAGTCGAGGTCGCCAGCATCTCCGGTTCGATGCCGATGCAACACGTCGAGCAGGGCAACTACCGGCTGGAGGGTGACGATCCGAAGTCGCGGGAGCTCCGCATGGCCTGCCGCAGCGCGGTCAGCGAGACGTTCTTCCAAACCATGGGAATACCGGTGCACTATGGTCGTGGCTTCAGCCGGCAGGAGACCGAGGCGAAGACCCCTGGCGCCATCGTGGTCAGCGAAACATTCGCCGCCGTCGTCTGGCCACATCAGGATCCCCTGGGCCGCACGGTGCTGTTACCCACGGGCGGCAAGGAGGATTCGCGGCTGATGGTGGTGGGCGTGGTGGGCGACACCCGGCAGATGGGGCCGGACTCCACTGTCCTGCCGGAGATCTACACGCCCTCGCGGCAATTCACTGATTTCATCCTGGCCGTGAGAACCCGGTCGGACCTTGGTACGACGCGGGCCGCAATGGAACGAGCCGTGTGGGGGATCGATCCGAAACAGCCGCTACAGCCGGCGCGGGCGATGGAGAAAGTACTTTATGAATGGCCTGCAAATCGCAGATTCTATATGGCTATTCTCGCCAGCTTCGCGGGACTCGCCCTGACCCTGGCGGCGCTCGGGCTATACGGTGTCCTGTCCTATGTGGTGAACCTGAGGAGAAGCGAACTGGGCGTCCGCATGGCCCTCGGCGCGACAACCAGGGACATTCTGACGCTGGTGTTGCGGCAGGGCCTCGTCCTGACCCTCACCGGCACCGCCGCCGGGCTGGCGGTCTCCCTGTTGATCACCCGCCTGATGCAGAGCCTGCTCTACGGGGTGAAGCCGTTGGATCCGCAGACGTTCGCGGCTGTGCCGGCAGTTCTGATCGTTGTGGCGCTGGCAGCGTGCTATCTTCCGGCGCGGCGCGCCGCCCGCGTGGATGCGATGCTTGCATTGCGCGATGAATGAAACGGGAAGTCGGAGTAAGATGTGTATGACAAATGCACACGCCGATCCTGATTCCTGCCTACGAGGCGGATCCAGCGCTGGCGGAAACAGTGAAAGCCCTTCGCGAAATGGGCTTCACGCGCATCGTTGTCGTCGACGATGGCAGTCGCCGACCTGAGTCATTAGCGATTCTAAATCAGCTAGATGGAGTACATCTCCTCAAGCATGCGGTGAACCTTGGCAAAGGCGCCGCGCTCAAGACCGGCCTGAACCACATCCTGCTCACCTGGCCCGAGGCGGCGGGTGCGGTGACCGCCGATGCGGATGGCCAGCATTCGCCCGAGGACATCGCCGCAGTGGCCGCCAAGATGGCGGGCAATCCCGGTCACCTGATCCTGGGCAGCCGCCAGTTTCAGGGGGAAATCCCATGGCGCAGCAAGCTCGGCAATCGAATCAGCGCCACCATGGTCAAGTTTCTGGTCGGCACCCGCCTGACGGACACCCAGACCGGCCTGCGCGGGATCCCGGCTTTGCTGGCGGGGCACCTGCTGAAACTGCCCTCAAACGGGTACGAGTTCGAGTTGGATATGCTGCTGGCGGCCAAACACCGCAGGATTCCGGCGGTGGAGCTGCCCATCCGCACCATCTACCTCAATGCCAATGCCTCGTCCCACTTCGATCCCCTGTGGGATTCGATGAGGATTTACCTCGTCCTGCTGCGCTTCACGCTCGCCTCGGTCTTCACCGCTATCATCGACAACGCCGTATTTGCAGTCTCTTACGGTGAATCGCATAACATCTTACTTTCACAATTACTGGGCCGGTCGGTGGCGGTGTTGTTCAACTATGCGGCCGCCCGAAAGGCCGTCTTTCTGTCTCGGAGCCCTCACACGGAGACGCTGCCGAAGTACCTGCTGCTGGTGGTCGCGAACGCAGCCATCTCTTACCTCCTGATCCTGTTGATCCACGACCGGTTTCCGGCCGGCGTGGTCGCCATCAAACTTGGAGTAGAAGCTGCACTGTTTCTAGCCAGTTTCCTGATTCAAAGGGACTTGATCTTCAGCCGCAAGCAGGGCGAGGCAACCGACTGGACCGGTTATTACGACTCGGTGCCGCCCACGGCCAGGTTGACGCGCCGGTATAGCGCAGGGGCGCTGGTGCGGATGATGCGGACCGCCGGGGTCCAACCGGGCGCGCACATGGTGGAGATCGGCGGGGCCAATAGCTGCTTCTATGACCGGCTGAAGGAGGAGTTCCGGCCTTCGCGCTATGAAGTGATCGACACGAACCGGCATGGGCTGGACCTACTGGCCCGCCGGGCCTCCGCCGAGGTGGAACTTCGCCAGGAGGATGTGCTCGATCTGCCTGTGGATCCGCATGCGGACGTGGTGTTCAGCGCCGGACTGGTTGAGCACTTTGACCAGGCGCGCACGCGCCGGGCGATCCAGGCGCATTTCGACCAGGTCAAGTCGGGCGGCACGGTCCTGGTGACGTTCCCGACGCCCACCCTACTTTACAGGTTCACGCGTAAACTGCTGGAAATGTTTGGATTGTGGAAATTCCCGGATGAGCGGCCGTTGTCGCCAGAGGAAGTACGCGCGGCTGTCGAGGAGCGGGGCGAGGTGCTGGAAGAGCGGGTCCTGTGGCCCCTCATTCTCACCCAGGGGGTGGTGGTGGCGCGCAGCCGAAGTGTTGAGGCCAGCACCGATGACCCGCCCGCCCGGACATTCGCGGCTCGTGCGGGGGCACTGCCGCGAACGTAGGGCGAATGGCTAGGCGCCGTACTTCTCGAAGAAATGGGCCACGGTGCGGATGCCCAGGTAGAAGTTGTCGAGCTTGAACTTCTCGTTGGGCGAGTGGAGACCATCGTCCGGCAGCCCCAACCCCATCATGACGGTGGGGATTCCCAGGTGGTGGGCGAAGTCGCCGACGATGGGCACCGAACCGCCGGACCGGATGAACACGCAGTCGGCGTTCATGATTTCCTTGAACGCGGCTGCCGCTTCGTGGATGGCGGGATGTTCGGGGTTCACTACCACGGCCGGTCCGCCGCTGAGTTTCCGCACCTTGGTCTGGATTCCGGCCGGCGTATTGGCGGCCACCCATTGTTCAAAAGCGGCGTACATCTGGTCCGGATCTTGGTCCGGCACCATGCGCATGCTCACCTTGGCCGTGGCGGTGGCGGGGATGACGGTCTTGGCGCCTGCCCCGGTGAAGCCGCCGGCGATGCCGTGCACTTCGAGGGTGGGGCGGGACCAGACGCGCTCCAGCACCATGCGATCAGGTTCGCCGGTCAGGCGGCTGGAGCCGACCTCTTTCTTCAGGAACTCCGCCTCGGAAAACGGGAGTGACTTCCAACTGGCGATCTCGGCCGCGGCGGGCTCGGCCACCTGGTCGTAGAAGCCGGGGATCTGAATGCGGCCGTCGGCGTCCTTCACCTTGCCCAGCAGTTCGATCAGGCCGAAGACGGCGTTGGGCGCGGCGCCACCGTAGAGGCCGGAGTGCAGGTCGCGCATCGGGCCGGTGGCTTCCACTTCCATATAGATGAGGCCGCGCAACCCGATGCAGAGGGTGGGGATGCCCTCAGCGTAGAGCGCGGTGTCGGAGACGAGCGCCACGTCGGCCTTCAACTTCTCGTGATGGGCCGCGACGTACTTCGTGATGCTGGCGCCGCCGACCTCTTCCTCGCCCTCAATGAGAAACTTCACATTCACCGGCAGTTTGCCGTAGACGGCGAACAGGGCTTCCACGGCCTTGACGTGCATGTACATCTGGCCCTTGTCGTCGGCGGAGCCACGGGCATAGAGGTTGCCGTCGCGAATGGTGGGCTCGAAGGGCGGCGTATGCCAGAGTTCCAGCGGGTCGGGCGGCTGGACGTCGTAGTGGCCATAGCAGAGCACGGTGGGCTTGCCGGCGGCGTGCAGCCAGTCTGCGTACACCAGCGGGTGCCGGTCAGTGGGAATGATCTCGACGTTTTCGAGACCAGCGCTTTTGAGGCTGGCGGCCACGAATTCGGCGGCGGCGGCCACGTCGGCGGTGTGCTCCGGCGAGGTGGAGATCGAGGGGATGCGAAGAAACTTGTTCAGTTCCTCAAGGAAGCGGCCTGAGTTGGAGCTGACGAAGGAGTCGATTGCCTGGGACATGAGGTTCCTGTGTGGACCTCTCCATTATTGACCGGAGCCTGGGGACCGTGACGAGGGAGGCCGGCCTTCACCGAAATGGGTGCCGCTGTGCGCTTTGCTATAGTGCAGGATTCCGGCCAGTTATGAATAGCGAGAATCAGGGCGATCACGAGATCACCCAACTATTGTGTCAGTGGCGAAGCGGCGATGACAGTGCTTACCGGCAGTTGATTCCGCTGGTGTACAACCACCTGCGGCGGATTGCGGGCGGAATCGCAACGCCGGCCCGGTTCCAGCAAACCCAGGCCACGGCCATCGTCCACGAGCTGTACCTGAAGATGGTGGAGAGCTCGGCCCGCAACTACGAAAACCGGCTGCATTTCTTCAGTGCGGCAGCGCGGGCCATGCGCCAGATCCTGATCGACAAATCGCGGAAGGAACTGGCGGGCAAACGGGGCGGAGGGCTCTCGCGCTCAGAGCTGAACGACGAAGTGATCGGCGGCTCCCTGCCCAGCGCCGACGTCGTCCGCCTGGACGATGCGCTGAGCACGCTTTCGGGCCAGGATGCCGAGTTGGCGAAGATCCTGGAACTCAAGCACTTCGGGGGCATGACGCTGGAAGAGATCGGGGACCTGCACGGCGTCTCAGCCGAGACAGTCCGCCGGCAGCTGAGGCTGGCCGAAGCCTGGCTGGGTTCCTATTTGCGCACCGGCTGAGGAGCGACGGAGATCCCCGCGAGGCGCGCGTACTTGTACGTCAAGCCAACGCGCCAGCCCTTGGCGCCGCCTTTCTGGAACAGGGCGGCCAGCGGCGTGAGGATCTTTACTGCCTCCTGGCGTTGCCCCAAACCGAGGAATGCCCCGGCTTGCGCGGTGTCGGCCAGTTGGCGCATCCAGTGAGTCTCTTTCAGGACTTTGGTCAGGGCCAGGGAGGAATCCCGAGCCAGGGGTAGGGCCTGTGCCGGCTGGCGCTGCTCCAGATGCCCAACGGCGAGCAGGGCTCGCGCATACGCCTGATCCACCAGGGGGATGGGTTGCAGGCGTTCCAAAGCCTCCAGCGTCTGCGGCAGCAGCGTCATCGCGGCACGGAGATCTCCCATTTCCAGCAGGACGGCGCTGAGTTTCAACTGGCTGGACAGGGTGGGCAGTTTCCCCGGTCCGGTGGTGCGCTGGTGCATGGCGATGACATCGCGCAGCACCTGTGAGGATTGCTTGAGGTCGCCCTGGACCCCGAACACGACGGCGAGATTGGAGAGCGAGGTGGCGAGTTCGCTGTGCTCCGGCCCCAGAAAACGGCGGTACATGACGTGAGCCTCGCGGAACTTCTCCACGGCGGCGTCGAGCTGCTTCATGCTGGCGAGCGTATTGGCGTGGTTGTTCAGCGCACGGGCGAGATCCAGGTGGCCGTCGGGATAGAGCTTGCGTTTGAAGGCGACGGCCTCTCGGAAGCCCTGCTCGGCCTCGGGCATGCGGCCTTCGCGAAAGTGGACGCCGGCCAGTTCCGCGCGGGCCTGGGCATGGACGGCGTTCATCTGCTGTCCCGGTCCGCCGGACAGGCGCAGTGCGGTCTGCAAGGCGGCCGAGGCTCCTTTGAAGTCGTTGTTGTCCTTGAGGGCGGTCCCCAGCAGAACGTAGTGCGGGGCCCGCTCGAGGGGCGGCCGGCCGGAGCGCTCAGAGATCCGCACCGACTCCTGGCATGCCTTGGCGGCGGCCGAGAACTTCGTGGCGCCGTGCAGCTGCGCACAGCGGCTGAAGAGCACCTGGGCCAGCACCGCGTTGTCGGGCGGCAGAATCAGGCGGGCTGTATCGACGGCCTGTACGCCCCAACGATCGCCGGCCTCGCGGCGCCCGCGTGAGGTTTCGGCTTCGGCCAGCGTCCCCATCACCAGGGCTTGCGGCCCCATGGGCGCCTGCTGTTGCTGATAGCGGCGCAGCACGTCCTCCAGCAGGGGGATGGCGCGGTCGTAGAGTCCCAGGTGGAAATAGGCATCGCCGATAGTCTCCATCAACTGCGACTGGGTGACCGGGTCAGTGACGCTGTCGCGGATGCGCAAGGCGCCCAGGTCGAGCATCTCGCGGGTCGACAGGCGGTCGCCCTGGTTGCGCTCGGGGTCGGCCGCGGCGAACAGGTTTCGCAGGAAGCCGGAGACGGCTTCGGCCCGGTCGCGTTCCTGCTGGATGCGCCGGTTCTGGACGGCGGTCCAGAAGGAAAACGAGACCAGCAGGAGGAAGAAGGCGGCGGCGCCGGCGACACTCCAGGTATGGCGGCGCAGGAACTTGCCGGCCAGATAGCGCAGGGTGCCCCGCCGGGCTGTGACGGGTTCCCCGGTGGAATAGCGGTCGAGATCTTCGACGAGTTGAGAGACGGTGGCGTAGCGCGCCTGCGGCTCGTCGCGGGTCGCCTTCGTGATGATGGAGGCCAGATCCTGGTCCGGCGCGGGTACCAGTTGCTCCAGCACTTTGCCCAGGGAGTAGATATCGCTGGCAGTGGAAGGCGGCAACCCCTGTTTCTGTTCGGGACTGGCGTAGGCGGGCGTGAACGGCTGCCAGCCGAGATGGGTCAGGTCGCCCGGATCGGCCACTTCGAGCAGCTTGGCAATCCCGAAATCCAGCAACTTGACCACCCCGCCGGAGGTGACCAGGATGTTGGAGGGCTTGAGATCACGATGCACCACCAGGTTGGAGTGGGCATGCTGGACCGCCGAACAGACGGTACAGAACAGGCTGATGATCTCCGGCAGCCTGCACTTGTTGCGGCTGACATATTCCAGAATCGGCGGGCCGTCCACATACTCCATCACCAGGTATGGCAGGTTGTCGTGGGTGGTGCCGCCATCCAGCAGGCGGGCGATGTGGGGATGGTTCAGCAGGGAGAGGATGCGACGCTCCTGGCGGAACCGCAGGTTCATCTCTTCTCCGGCGAGGCCCAGTTTCACGCGCTTGATGGCCACCTGGGAGTGGAACTCACCATCGGCCCGTTCGGCCAGCCAGACTGAGCCCATGCCGCCGTGGCCGATCTCGCGCAGCAGCCGGTAGGGTCCAAAGGAGTCCGGCTCGGCTTCGGGCTGCACCTCATGGGCGCTGCGCAGGATGGAACTGATGAGATCTCCGGCGTGCTCCGCCTCTTCCAGCAGGCGCATCACCTGGGCGCGAATGGCGGGTTCGTCCGGCGCCTCGGCATCGAGAAAAGCGGCCCGTTCGGCGGGCGGGAGGTCCGAGGCGCGATCAAAGAGTGTATTGATGCGGTTCCAACTGTCCACGTGATTCTCCCGAAGATAGCAAACAGCGCGCCGAGAGATATCAGAATCTCCAGTCGGAACGGAGGACGACGCTGCGGCCCAGCGCGTCGGCGCCGGAGCCGATGGTTCTGTAGTTGGCATCTCCGAGATTCTCGAGCCCGAGGGAGAGTTTCCAGTGCGTAGAGAGGTTGAGGCCGAGATTGGCGTCACAGCGCACCCAGGCCGGCACCGACGTGTAGAGGGGCACCTTCGTGGTATCGGCAGCGACCAGCACGCCGTTGACGACGGTGTTGAGCGGCAGCAACTGATCCTGGAGCTGGCGGACGGTGCCGGAGATCGGCGTACCGGCTCCGACGGGGGTTTGGAAGAAGGTCTGGATGTCGCGCCGCGAGCGCGAGGCGCCGATGCGTTCGTCGTCAAGATCGGCCGCGCTGAGCTTCTCCTGCGCGCCGGAGGCGAAGACCAGGAACTGCGCGAAGACGCGGGTGTTGGGGGTCCAGACGGCCCGCAGCACACCCTGCTGCGGGGGCAGGCGGCGGGGCGTCCGGTTGGGCAGGATCTCGCGGCCATTGCTGTAGGAGTAGCCGGCGGAGAACATCCAGTGGGCATTGCCGCGCCATTCGGCGCTGGTGGAGACGCCCTGAAAGCGCATGGCGCCATCATTCACGAATGCCTTCACGGCGCGAGGATCATAGGCCGTGGCGACTGTTACCACGCCAGCCAGACGTTGGGCGGCGGTCGGTGTCAGGACGGAAACAGGGATGCCGCTCAACTGGGCGGGCGCCGAGGCGGCATCGAAGAGGACCGTGCGGCGCACGATGGGATTGTCGAAGAAGTTCGAGTAACCCTGCAGGCGCAGCACCCAGCGATTGGTGCGCAGGCGGAGACCGGCCTCGAAATTCCTGAGCCGCTCCGCGCCCAGCGAGGCGATGGCGCGGCGATCGCGAGGCAGGGCGGCTTCACTGGCGTCCAGGGCCAGCAGCGCGCCCGCCTGGGCCGCGACGGCAGCCGGCACCTCGAACCCCAGGCCGGTGAGGCCGGTGGCCGCCAGGTCGCTGGCGTTGGGGGCCCGGAATCCCTCCGAGTAGATACCGAGCAGTTCGAGCGTGCCGGTGAGGCGGAACGAACCGGAGAGGTTCGCGGCCAGCGCCGAGAAGTTCTGGCGCGGCTCCAGATTGGGCACGAGCTGGCCTTTGGGCAACAGGAACGAGTTGTGGTTGAAGCGCAGGCCGCCCTGCAGCAGCAGCCGGCCAAACGGCTGGGCGGTGGCCTGCACGAAGGGGGCGGCGGTGGAGTAGAGCGCGCCATCGGGGAATTGCGAAGGGCCGGAGGACCGGTATGACGAGATCCGTTCCCGGTGGAAGTCGAGGCCGCCCAGCACCAGGTAGCCGCGGCCGAATTGCCGGGATGCCTGGCCGGAGAGCCCGAGGGCGGCTACGGAGTTCCGGTCGACAATCACCGCGTCCGAATAGTTCACGCCCTGCCGCCGCGAGTCGTCCCGCAGGCGGTTCATCGAAACTGTGAGGATCGCCCGTTCCAGGCCCAGCAGCCTGGCCCGTTCATAGCGGCCGTAGAGCAGGTCGATGCCCTGCGGTTCGTACCTGGCCTGGAGCCGGCCCAGGCCGCCGTAGAGTTCGCGGTAGCTGCGCAGCCCGTATTGCGCTCCGCGTTGATAGAAGGCGGTGAAGCGGTCGTCGCCGCGGAGCTTGGCGATGAACTTGGCTTGGACGCCGGCCTGAGAGTATGCCGTCTCAGGCAGGCGTCCGCCCAGCAGTCTGCCCGCCTCCTCCAGCGAGTAGCCTGCATACCGTGTGAACACGTTGTGGGTATCGACGCCGCCTCCAGTGCGCACGTCGTTGTGACGCCGGAAGACAGCACTGGCCATGACGGCAAAGCGACTGGTGTCCCAACCAAAGCGCGGCGAGAGCGAGCCGGAAAGATCGCCCGAGCCGGAAAGGGCCGTCACGCCGAAGCGTCGCTGATGCGCCTCGGGATTCAGCGACAGGTAGTGGATCGCCCCGCCCATGGCATCGCTGCCGTAGGCGGAACTGGCCGGCCCCAGCAGCACTTCGGCCTGGCTGACCTGCGAAGGGTCGACGAAGGCGGAATACTGATTGGGCCCGGAGCGGAAGATGGCGGTGTTCAGCCGCACGCCGTCCAGCATGAGCAGCGTTTGATAGCCGGTGAGGGAGCGGAGAGCCGGAGACGCCTGCCCCGGCGTCGTGTTCTGGAGCGTCACCTCGGGCGTACTGGCAAACAGGCGGTCGATGGAGCCGGGCGCACTCAGATCCGTTCGCACGTAGACGAGGGGGATGCTGGTGGCGGTCTCCTCGACTGAGCCGCGATTGGCCGTGACCGTCATGCTGGAATTGGGCCCCTGCAGGGGAGCGGCGCTCTGGGCCGCCGCCCTGGGACAGAGGATGAGACTAATGAGGGCGCAGGGAGCCCAGATGTTTGATCGCATTCTTTCCTCCTTCCGCCCAGCCGCCGACGCTGGTATCGAATTTGAACTCGTCGTAGCCGTAGGTGAACGGTCCGGCATTCAGGCTGAGATCGAGACCGATCTCGAACGACGCCCCGCCGGCCCAGGCGCCGACAAAGCCCGGAGTGTCCGCATAGTGGTCGCTGTAGCCCACCAGCTCTTCAATCCCATCGATGTAGCGCTGGGTGCTGGCCATCGAGAGGTCCCAACGGGTCGCCAGGTCCAGGCTGGGATCCAGGCTCAGGAATTCGCCCAGGAATTGGATGTGTGGGAGGGCGAAGCCCTGCAGGAAGCCGATGAGCGCTCCCGTGGCCTCCTGAATACCCGGGGCCGAAATCAGCGTGCCGTACTCGATGGCCGCCACTTTGCCGGTCGGGTCTTTCGCATTCACGGGATCGTTGAGCGCGAAGGCGTAAGGGTGGAGGCTGCGCGGGTCGTGGAGTTCGCCCAGCAGGGGATCCTTCGTAAGAAATCGTCCGCTCGCCGCGTCGTAGTAGCGCGCCCGGAAGGCGAGCAGGCCGCTCTCCTCGTCATACTCGCGACCCTGGAAGGTGAAGGTGTTCACCAGGCCGGCGCCGCTGTAGGCGAACGAACCCGTGGAAGAGGTGATGACGCCGAAAGCGGAATAGGAGTAGCGGTGTACCACGGCGCCGGCGGCGTCGGTGATCAGCGCCACATTCCCGTTCGGGTCCAGGTGGTAGAAGTAGACGGCTGCGCCACGCCGCTGCATGACTGGCCTGTCCATGCCCGGCGCGAAGGTGAACAGCGCGGCCAGCAGGCCGGAGCGGTATTCGGCCAGCAGGTTGGGCCCATCAAAGAGGTACTCGGCCGCGACTCCGTTCACCGTCCGGGCAACCCGCCGGTTGAGGAAGTCGTAGGCGTAGGCGGCGGTGCTGCCGGGGCCGGAGTAGGAGGTCAGCATGTTCTGGCTGTCGTAGCCGAACGCCTGGCTGCCGCGTGTCTTCGTGCGTCCGGCATTGTCATAGGTGTAGGAGTTCACGCCATCGCTGGTCAGCCGGTGATCCTGGCTGAACGTGGCGCCGCCGCTCGTGCGATTGCCGGCCGGATCGTAGCTGTAGCCGGTTGCACCGTCGCCGGTGAGGCGGTTGAGCGAGTCGTAAGAGTAAGAGGAACTACCGTCGGTGGCGACCCGGGCTGTGGCCGCGCCCAGGTTGTTCCTGGTGTAGGCGAAGCTCGCCAGGGTGGTGTTGGCGGCATTCCTGACCACCATTGAGACGAGCCGAGACCGGCTGTCGTAGGTGTAGGTGCTCCTGACGCCGTTGGAGGCAAGGGCCTCCGCCACGCGCCCGCCGGTGTCGAAGGTGTACTGGACGTTGTCGGCGCCTGTGGCGAGGCGGCTGAGGCGTCCGGCGTTGTCGTACTGATAAGTGGTGATGGTGCCATCTGGCGCGGTCATTGAGGTCCGCTGCCCGCGGCCGTTGTAGCCATAGGCCACGCCGCGGCCGCCGGGATGAGTTATAGAGGCGATACGGCCGATGGAGTCGTAGGCCGCCGTCGTGACTTTGGACCCGCCGCCGCGATTGTCGTCGACGCGAGTGAGGCGCTGGTTCGCATCGTAGGTGTAAAGGATGGCGCCTTCGGGCCGCGTTTCACCGGTCTGGGCCAGGGTGCCGCTGAACGCGTAAGTAGTGGCCAGGCCCAACGGGTCGAGCAGCGACGTCTGTTGTCCGTCGGCGTTATAGCCGTAGAGCGTTGTCTGGCCGGCGGGATCGGTCCGGCCCGTGGGCCGCTGCGCGGCGTCGTAGACATAGCTGCTGGTGCGATTGGCGGTATCGGTAGCGGAGACCAGATTCCCCATCCCGTTGTAGGTGTTGCCCGTCGTTTGGCCCAACGGATCGGTGACGCTGCTGAGCAGGCCCTGGCAGCTTCTGGCGAATTGAGTTGTGCGGTTGAGGGCGTCGGTGATCGAGAGCGGGCGCCCCTCCTCGTCGCGCACGATGTTCCGCAACACCACTCCGTTGGCGGTGATGCGGGCCAGGAAGTTGAACCCGTCGTAGGCCAGTTGGAGGGTCTCGCCGTCCGGTGTGGTGCGTGAGGTGGCGTTGCCGTTCAGGTCGTAGGTGTAGGAGGTCGTGCGGCCGGTGGCATCGGTGCTGGCGGTCAGTTCCCCATTGGCGTTGCGGGTATACGCGGTGGTCTTGCCTTCGCCGTCGGTGTAGCCGGTTTGGTCGCCGGCGGCATTGTAGCTCCAGCTCTCCTGCGCAATCGTGACATTGGCCGCACTGCGCCGCTGCCGGGTCAACATGTGGCCCTTTGCGTCGTAGGTGTACACCAGCCTGTCTCCCAGCGGATAGCGGATCTCGGCCAACTGGTCGAGGGGCGTGTAGCTGTAGGTGGTGGTCTGGGGGCCTGCCTGCGCCGGCATAGTGAGCGACTGCAGGTTGCCGCGTACGTCGAAAGTACGTTCGATGCGCCGGCCGGAGGGATCCACCATGGCGGTGTTGTTGTTATTCAGGTCGTACTGGAACAGGGTGTGGTTGCCGAGCGGATCGACCAATTCCACCAGATTGCCGTTGGTGTCGTAGTGACGGGTGGTGACCCGGGCCAGGGCGTCAGTCTGGCGCTCGATGCGGGCCGCGATGTCATAGCTGAAGAGGATCGTGTTGTTGCTCGCATCGATCTTGCTGGACACACGCCCATCCGCGTCATAGGTGACGCGCAGCGGATTGCAGTTGCCCGGCGTCTGGATGGAGGTGATCAGGTGGCCCGTGCCCGGATAGCTGAAGACGGTCGACTCGTTCCTGGGATTGATGTAAGTGGTGAGCCGGCTTTGCGAATCGTACTGGTAGCGGTGGAGGTTGCCCACTGCGTCGACGATGCTGGTGATCCTGCCGCTGCCGTCGCGGTGGATGCTGACGCCCCGGCCGTAGTTGGTGGTGATGCCGGAGGTGGTGAACAGCATCTCGAGGCCGCTGCGGTCGCTGATGCGCGTCATCCGGCCCAGGTTGTCGAACTCATAGGCGACTCCGGCCCGCGTGGTCAGCTTCCACAGCTTGGGGTTGTAGTCGGGCTGGAAGGCGCAGTAGTATTTGCCGCCGCTGAAGAAGAGGCCGGTACAGTCCAGGGGCTCGAGCGTGTCGGTCACGCCGGGCGCGGGAAAGTACTTTGGGAAGTAGACCAGGAAGCCGGAGTACTCCGCTGCAAAGGAGAACGCGACGCGGCGTCCGTCCGGCAGGGTCACGAAAGCGTTGTTATTTACGTCCAGGCGCAGGTCGAGGCCAGCCAGGCCCAGCTTCCAGCCGGGGCCGAAATCGCCGGGTTCAGCCTGGCGTGAGTCGTACAGGCGGCGCAGGACCAGCGGCAGCGGCGCGTTCGTCAGACGCACATCGTCGAACGCCATCGTCATCGCGCCCAGCTTCAGCCGGTTCGTGTTGACGTTGACCTCGATCTCCGGAGAGAGCTGCGCTCCCCCCGTATCCTCGGCATAGAGCCGCAGGCGGTAGGTATTGTTGGCCAGCAGCGTGGCCGGCAGGTTGCCCAGGCTGCCGTTCACTACGGAGGTGGTGCCGGAAGTCAGGGTGGACCAGGCCGTGGCTCCGGTGGGGCGGTACTCGACACGCCACTGCCTCAGGTTGGGATCGGAGGCGGTGCCCTTCATGACCACGTCGGAGGCGAGGGTGCTGCCATTGACGGGATAGGTGAGGCTTACCGTGGGCAGCGTCGTGTCGGAGGCGCCGATGGTGAGGGTGTAGAGCTGGAAGGTGTTCAGGCCGTTCGCATCGGTCGCGCGCACTGTGATGTTGTGAACGCCGGTCTGCGCCACCGACGGGGTCCAGGTGATGACGCCCGTGGCGGCATTGATCGCCATGTTGTACGGATAGACGTTGAGCCCGTACTTGACCGCGGTTCCTTCCGGATCGGTGGCCTTCGCCGAGTAGGTATACGTCTGTGTCGCGCTGCCGGTGGTGAGCGGAGTGGAGGTGAACACGGGCGGCTTATTGGCGATTGCGACGTTGATGGTGAAGGTCTGCGAGGCGATCGCCCCGGCCGGGTCCTTCACCCGCAGCGTCACCGGAAACGCGCCGGCCTGATAGAACTGCGGGACCCACTCGGCGATGCCGCTCTGGGGCCCGATGAAGAACCCGGTGGGCCCGGAGGCGAGCTCGAAAGTGAGCGGCAGCCCATCGGGATCGGCCGCCTTTGCAGCGTATGCATAGCGGAGCCCGGTCCCCCCGGAGGTGACGGGTGTGGAGGTGAAAGACGGCGGGCGATTCGCGCCAATGGTGACCGTGAACTGTTGCACGGCCGACCCGCCCTGACCGTCGCTCACCTGGAGCCGGACGGTCTGCGGGCCCAGTTGAGCCGCGGAGGGTGTCCATAGGGTCATGCCATCGGAGGCGCGGACGCTGAGGCCGGCCGGACCCTGCAGCAGCGAGAAGGTGAGTATGTCGCCGGAGTTGGCATCGCTGGCGTTGGCGTCGTAGGTGATGGGATAGCCCACGGTGCCGGTGGCCGGGGGCGTGGAAGTGAACGAGGGGACGAAGTTGGTGCGCAGGGCGGCCACCTGAACATCGAACGACTGGCTGGCGAACCGTCCGCCCAGATCCTGCACGCGCAGCAGCACGCGCTGCGGACCGGTCTGGTTCGGTTGCGGCGTCCAGTTGATCAGCCCGGTGGTGGGATGAATGGTCATGCCCGTGGGAAACACCGTCAGCATGTAGGCCAGGCGATCGCCGGCATCGGGGTCGGTCGCCTGGGGCTGGTAGACATAGGGCGTGTTCTGCATGCCCCGCACCACAGGCGGCGAGAGGATCGTGGGCGAGGTCAGCCCGCGTTGGGTGCGGGCGGTGCCTGTGGCGGAGGGGATGATGGAGTCCGGCGACTCGTTGCCGGCGCGGTCCACCCAGCGGACCATGTAGTAGTACGGGGTGGCATTGGTGAGCCCGGTGTCGGGGAAGATCGCCGCGGCGGCGGCAGCCGGCACGAAGTTCTGCCGGATGCGGGCCAGGCTCGTCATCGAAGGTCCGCGGTAGATGTTATAGCCCGCGGCCTGGGGGATGGGCGTCCACTGGAGGTCGGCTGCGGAGTCCTTGGCGCGGGAGAGCAGGTCTTCGATCTTCCGGTCGCCGTAGATATTGAGGTTGGTGAAGACGGGGGAAACGCCGGCGGCGCTGGCGCGCAGCGTCACCCGGACTTCGAGATAGCGCCCGGTCTTCTGGAAGCGAATGCCGGACTGGACTTCGGCGAAATCAGGGAAACTGGCGGAGTTGTTGCTGGCCCGCACCTCGACTTTCAGCGAGCTGCCGGCGGGTACCGACGCCCCCGTCTCCGTATTGAACTCGACCATCGACCAGACAGTGCCGTCCTCGCCGGAGTCCTGCAACACCGTGAACACACCCTGCGGAGAGGTGGCGCCAATGGCGATGACGCCGGTCATGTCGGAATAGTTGTAGGGGAGAGCCGCTGCGCCCTCGAGCACGGTTCCGGCGGGCGAGATGAGATCGACCGTGAGATCCACGGCGCCCAGGCCGTCGGCTCCGCCCTTGGGGTCGATCCGCATCACGTTGCTGTTGCCGTAGTTGGAAACCCAGATTTTGCCGGCCGCATCGACAGCCACGCCCGTGGGGGTGACGCCCACCTGCAGCAGCTTGAGCTGGCGTCCATTCGCGTCGAGCCGCGACACATTGTCGGAATACCGGTTGGCCACCCAGACGTTGCCATCCAACGGGGTGACGGCGGTGCCGGTAGGCGCGCTGGGACTGACGGCGATGGGGAAGGAGTTGCGGATCGTCCCATCCGGCGCCACCCTGTACATCAGGTTGAGGGCATAGCTGGCTGTCCAGATGTCGCCGTTCCCGGCGATGGCCAAGCCATAGGCGTAAGGGATGTCGATGCACTGCCCGGTGCGCGCGACAGGGTCATAGCGCAGCAACCGGCCCTCCGTCGTGCTGGAGGACCACAGGATCCCGTTCTTGTCCACGACACCGCCATAACCGCCGCAGCCGAAGGTGCGGGCGTCGAACTCGTCGAGAATCGCGCCGGTCTTTCCGTCCAGCTTGGCGAACGTGAGCACGTAGTAGGGGTAGCCGGCCACCCAGACGTTGTTCTGGGCGTCCACGCTGACGTGACGTGTGTTTACACCGGGCGTCGTCTGGTAGATCAGGATGCATTCGTCCTCGGCATCCTCCACCAGGGCGGTGCCGCCGCCCTCCGCATCCGTCACATTGGGCCAGGGCAGAATGTCGCCCAATCCTTTCGACGTGCGGATGAGGCCGTCGCGGTTGCGGTCGATACAGGTATTCGTGAGGAAAGGCGGCTTGAGATAGCCGCCAACAGGGTCCGCCACGCCGGCGGCATTGGTGCGCGTGCCGCCCACCACCAGCCCGACCTTCACAACCGACCCTCGCCCGTACGCATTGGCATCGCGGTTGCCCGCCCAGACGTTGCCCTCCAGGTCGACCGTGGTTCTGGATGGATTCGTCGGAAAAAGTTCGGGCGCCGTGCGGTATTCGCCCACAACCTGGCCGCTGGTGGTGTGGATGCGAACGATGGTGCCCTTGCCGGAGGCCGCTACATTGAGGAAGGGAAAGGTCTGGGTGCCTGTCGGCGGATTGATCTGCATCACGCCCGGGGTCGCCAGGTTCAGGTTGACGGTGCTGCCTTTCAGAAAGTCTTCGGTCGTCGTGTATTTTGCGCTCGGCTGCGCGTGCATGGCGGGTACGAGGGCCACAGCCGCCAGCACGGCCAATCCTGCGTGCTTCCTGCGCCACAACGCCAGGGCGATCACGGGCAGAGCCACCAGCGCCAGCGAGCCGGGCTCCGGCACTCCGCTGGGCGGGTTCGGATTGGCGGGCGGTGTGTTCGGGTTGCCGCCCAACGATCCGGACACCTGCGCGAAGCCGTTCCAGTAGAAGGTGAGGCCGTTGACGGGATCCGTCTGCGCCAGCCCGTTGAGATCCAGGCCGGCAACGAGCGTCGAGATGCTGAAGGTTCCGCCACTCGGGATGTCTCCCAGGTAGAAGCTCAACGCCAGCGAGACATCGTTCGGTGAGACGTCCGGTACGGCGTTGGTCTTGTCCAGGGTGCCGGACAGCAGATTCGTGTAGATGTCGCCGAAGACGAAACCGGGCTCGTCGATCTCCCAGGAGTCGGCCGCAATCGAGCCGGCCGGCGCGCCCGTCACCGGCAGCAGGAGGGCGACGGAGCCGTACTCATTCGAATAGCCGTTCACCAGCGCGTCGATATCCGCATCCAGGAAGATCGTCACCCTGGCGGCGGTGTAGACCGCGCCGCTGTTGTTCGTGAAGTGGAAGGCGAGCGTGCCAAAGTTGTCGGCGTCCAGGTTGCTGCTGAACTCCGGGCTCGCCGTGGAGTACAGTCCGAGGCTTCCTCCGTTGGCGTGTACGACCGCGGCGATCTCGGTGAAATTGATCAGTGGGGCGGCGGATGCGGTCGAAACCGCAAGGCCCAGCACAAAGGCCGCTAGAAGGCGCAGTGCGCCGGGCATGGGGGTCCAGATAGAGCGTTGCATCGTAAGAACTGCTTTTGCGACTGGTACGCAGTTCTCGGACCGAAGCACACATTAAACTTACTTAACTCACCGCAAAAGGCGGCTAGCCAGCGATCGGGAAACCGGAGACGGAGAGCATGGCGGCGAGCACCATCAGCAGGAAGGCGGCGTGCGTGCCGTTGGGCTGGGTGCGGTGGTGCGCCTGCTGGTAACGAGCCATCCTCATCAGGCCGTACGCCAACGCCAGGGTGGGCATGTAGGACAGGCACTCATACATGAGCCAGGAGAACGTCTGCGGTTTGTTGGAGGCGAGGATGGCCAGGCCCATCGCGAGAACCATGCACACGTTCTTGGGGCCAATGGCCGAGGAGGGTCCCGGGTCGGGCTCGGGCGGGAACAGGGCGCACTCCGGCCGTTCTGAAACAGGGGAAAAATCTTGGCTCTCCAACATGTCCGGGACGCAGGGACTCACCTTTGTATCCATAGCCGCACGACTCCTGCCGCCCAGGGCGGCCTCACTATTGGATCGGCGGATGGGGCCTTGTTCTATACAGGCAGCATGGCAGCGGGTGATTAATCCAGCGCGATGGGCATGTCGGTCTCCTGGATCTCATTGGAGAGGGCATCCGGATTGGCCGCAAGACGGCTGGCCTGGCGGACCAGCGTTTTCTCGAAGAGTTTGCGAACGTCGCGGGCATTGCCCGATTTGTCGTTCCGCCTGGCGTAGAGGTCGTCCACCAGCACCCGCACACGGCTTTTGGCGCCTTCGGCGATGGTGAACCCCGTGGCGAAGACTTCGAAGATCCGCAGCAGCTCTTCCGGCGTGTAGTCTTCGAAGGTGATGACGCGCGAGAACCGGGAGGACAAGCCGGGATTCGAGTTGAGGAACTGGCGCATGGGCGCGCTGTAGCCGGCGGCGATGACGACGAGGCGGTCGCGGTGGTCTTCCATTGCCTTGAGCAGCGTATCCACGGCTTCGGCCCCAAAGTCCTGGCCAGCCTCCCGGGTTAAGGCGTAGGCTTCGTCGACGAACAGCACTCCGTCCAGGGCGGCGCCGACGGCATCGGCGGTCTTGAGCGCGGTCTGGCCCAGGTAACCGGCAACCAGGCCGCTGCGGTCCACTTCATTGACGTGGCCGCGCTTGAGCAACCCCAGGCTGTGATAGATACGGCCAATCAGGCGGGCCACCGTCGTCTTGCCCGTACCGGGATTGCCTTCAAATACGAGGTGCAGGGAGAGCGGGGAGGCGGCAAACCCTTCTTTCCGGCGCCGTTCGTTGGCGCGGACGAAGTTGACCAGTCCGCGGACCTCGGCTTTCACCTGGCGCAGGCCGATCATCGCATCCAGTTCCGCCAGCAGGCCCTCGACGTCGTCCACGGGGCCAACGGCGCTGCCGGGGATGTCGTCGGGCAGCATGGCTCCGGGATCGGCGCTGGTCTCGCGCTCCAGGCGGCCGGCCTGGCGCTCCACCGCCTCTTCGAAGAGCCGCCGGATGGCGCGCGCGTTGGCGAAGTTCCTGCCGCGACGCCGCCAGAGATCGGCCACCTCGCGTTCGACCTTAGTGCGGGCCTCGGGCGTGAGCTGGTAGTCGTACTGGCGGCAGAAGCCCTCAAAAATGGAGGTCAGCTCTTCGGCCGCGTAATCGTCGAACTGGATGTAGCGCGTAAAGCGGGATTCCAGGCCGGGGTTCGACTGGATGAACTTCCGCATGGCATCGGAGTAGCCCGCGACGATCACGGCCAACTGGTCGCGGCGATCTTCCATCACCTTCAGCAGCGTGTCGATGGACTCCTGTCCGAAGTCGTTGGGCGAGTCGGCCTTGGCCAGGGTATACGCTTCGTCGATGAACAGGACGCCGTCCAGCGCCTGGTCGAGGACTTCTTTGGTCTTTGTAGCGGTCTGGCCGATGAAGCCGGCCACCAGTCCGGCGCGATCCGTCTCGACCAGGTGTCCTTTCTTCAGCAGCCCGAGCGAGCGATAGATCTCGGCGATCAGGCGCGCAACCGTGGTCTTGCCGGTGCCCGGATTGCCGGTGAAGACGAGGTGCAGGGACACCGGGGCGATGCGCAAGCCCTGCTGCTGGCGCCGCTGTTGTGCCTTCACGAGGGTGACCAGTTGGGCGACCTCGGTTTTGACGCGGCCTAACCCGGTCATGGCCTGCAATTGCTCCAGGAGTTCGGCCGTGGTTTTGAGTGGCGCATCCGCGGCTGGCCGGTCCGCCGATGGGCCGGCGGACGCGCTGGTGGCCACCTGGGGGATAGCCACTTCGTAGGCTTCGCCACACACGCAGGTGACCTGATTCGGGCCGGGCTGGGTGCCGTTCAAGCGCAACTGCTGGCCACAGGCCGGACAGGTGGAGAGCGGCGTCCTGCCATCGGAATCGAAGCGGACCGCGGGTTTGGTGATGATGCGCTTGCCGTCCACGGTCAGGACGCCGGCCGTGCTGCCCTGGTAGGCCTGGTCGGGCGCGCTGTAGCCGGTGAGGACGCAGCGCATGACATCGGCACTGGCGTCCTTGAGAACCCGGACGGCCTGGGTGCCGTCCACACCGAGGAAGCTGCAATCGGCGATCTGCGCGTCGCTGCCATGGTTCTGCACCAGCACGGCCTGCAGGCAGCCGCTGAAGCGCGTGCGCTCCAGGCGGCCCCGGGCACCGGTGAGCAGGTCGACCCCGATGCCCGCGGAGCCCTTCATGGCGAGTTCGCAGTTGGTGAGGGTGAGTTCGGTACCCGCGTCCTCACAGAAGACAGCCGGGAATTCGGCCGCGTCCTGCAAGCTGCTATTGATCACCGTAAGCCGCGCGCCGGCGCCGGCCAGGAGAATATTGGTGGCCTGGCGGCTGATGGTGAAGCCGGTCAATGTGGCTTCGCTGCCGAAGTCGCGCACGTACACGCCGGGGTCCTTCGAACCGCTGATGGTGCCGGTCTCGGCATTCAGCCGGCTGCCGCTGAGGACATTGAAGGCATTGGTCGGGATGTCTTCATAGTGGACGTCGCGCAGTTTGGCGATCGAGCCTCGTTCGAGGGTCAGGCCAGGTCCGGCGGAGCGCACGAACCGGGAGCCCTCCATCGCGATCTCGGCGCCATCCATGGCGAAGGCGCAGGCGGAGGTACCGTTCTCAAACGAGCCCTTGTTCACCGAGACGAAAGTGCCGCTGTTGGCCGCGCCGATGAAAGAGAAACAGTTGGAGAAATGGCAATCGACCAGCCAGCAGCGGGAGGCCAGGACGGCATTCACGGCATGTCCGGGAGTATCGAAGAACCTGGACCGCTCGACGCGGGCGCGGGCGCTCTCGCCGAGATAGAGCAGGGTGTGCTGCGCCGAGGAGTCATGCAGGCGGCAATCGCTGAGCAGGGCCAACGCACGCGGTCCGAGTTCGACGACACCGCCGGCGGGGTTGCTCAGGTCCAGGCCATAGAGATTGGCCTCGCCTGTGATCTGGATGCGGCCCTGGAGGGACGCCTGGCCAGGGATCTCGGCTCGGAAGGTGAGGTGGTGAATGGTGCAGTTGAGCGAATAGGAACCGCTCTCAAACAGGAACTCGTCGCCCGCCGAAGACGTCGTCAATGCTGAAATGATCGAGGTTTCGGAGGCCCCCCGCCGAATGCGTACAATCGCCATGAATAGGACTATTGTAAGGAATCGCCGGGGCCTGCCGGGGGTGGCTGCTGGCCGCCGCGGGTATACTATGCCCCGGCAGCCGAAGCCGGGCCGCCCTGCGTCCCTGAGCGCTCCAGGGCCTGGCGAACGAGGGCCGTCAGTTCCTCCGGTCCAAACGGCTTTCTGAGGAACAATTCGTCGCCGGACAAACTCTCTGCCCCGGCCAGCATGTCCCGGGAGTAGCCGGAGGTCAGGATGACCCGCAGGTGGGCATGCAGCTGCCTCAATTTGCCTGACAGAAGGTAGCCATTGGTTCCCGGCATGACGACGTCGGTGAGCAGGACGTCGATGCGACCGGCATGCTGATGGGCGATTTCCAGTGCGGCGGCGCCGTCGCGGGCTTCCAGCACCTGGTACCCGGCGGCGACGAGAACGGTCCGGGCCAGCTGCCGCACCGCCTGCTGGTCGTCGACGACGAGAACGGTTTCGCCTCGGCCGGCCAAGGCCTTGATTACGGCTTCCGCCTGCACGGTCTCGCCCGCGGCTTCGGGCTGGCGCAGGAAGATCCGGAAGGTGGAACCGCGGCCCACTGCGGTCTCGACTTCGATCCAGCCGCCGTTCTGGCGCAGGATGCCGTACACCGTCGCCAAACCGAGGCCCGTGCCTCTGCCGGGCTCCTTCGTGGTGAAAAATGGCTCGAAAATACGTTCCCGCACTTCCGCGGTCATACCTGTTCCGCTGTCGGTGAAGGTGAGGACGACGAATCTTCCGGGCGCCGCGTCGGGGTGCCTGAGGGTTGCGGCGGCATCGAGTTCCACCTCGCGGGTGGCGATTTCCAGGCGGCCGCCGTGCGGCATGGCATCGCGTGCGTTCACCGCCAGGTTCAGGATCACCTGATGAAGCTGATCCGCATCGGCCAGGACGGGGCCGGCACCTTGGGAAAGACGGGTGATGACTTCGATGTCACTGCCGACCACCTGCCGCAGCATCTGCACGGACTCCACCACGATCTGGTTGAGGCTGACCGCATCGGATTTGTTGGCCTGGGTCAGGCTGAAGGCCAGAAGTTGAGCGACGAGATTGCTGGCCCGTGCCCCGGCCTTGCAGATCTCGATGGCGGACAGCTTCAGGGGGTCGCCGGCCGGCAGCTCCAGGGAGAGGAAGCCCGCGTAGCCATTGATCACCGCGAGGAGATTGTTGAAATCGTGAGCAACGCCGCTGGCCAGGCGTCCAATGGACTCCAGCTTCTGCGCCTGCGCCAATTGGGACTGCAGCGCCGCCCGTTCGGCCTCGGCCTGCTTTTGTTCGGTGATGTCCTGCAGGCTGCAGGCCAGTCGAACCAGCCTGCCCCGGGCGTCGCGCAGGGCCGCCCCCCGGGCCCGCGCCTG
This sequence comes from Paludibaculum fermentans, assembly GCF_051172195.1. Lineage (GTDB taxonomy): Bacteria > Acidobacteriota > Terriglobia > Bryobacterales > Bryobacteraceae > Paludibaculum > Paludibaculum fermentans_A. Next base: position 5,620,250 of record NZ_JBPJAQ010000001.1, on the reverse strand, counting down.
GCGATGCACGCCATCCGGCCGTACGACCTCCAATTCGAGATCGAAAGTGGAATTCGCCGTCAGGGCCTGGCGGATTGCTTCAGAGAATCGCGTCGCGCTCTCCGGAGTGAACAGGGAGGAACACTCGTCCAGGCGGAGCACCGGTTCGCCCAGGCTTCTGCCGGTGATGGAGTAGACCTCATCCGACCAGGTGGTGCGATCCGAGTCGAAGTCCCAGGTGATGGCTCCAGCGTGAGCCAGGGACTCAGCATCCCGCAGCCGGCTCTCACTCTGGCGCAGGGAACCCTCGGCACGCTTCAATTCGCTGATATCGCTGATGGTCACACGCTGCGAAGGCGGCTCGCCGCCACTGACGAGGGTGGAGCTGAGCACAGCCCAGAACTCCCTACCCTGGGCGCATCTCATCCGCACCATACAGCTCTGCGGTTCGGGGCTGTTCAGCAGCTGTTTGCGGTGGCGATAGTAGATATCGGCGTCTTCCGGGAGGATGAAGGCGGACAGGCGCTGCTGGGTCAGTGTGCCCCGGGCAACGCCGAGCAGGCCGGAGGCGGTGAGATTGGCCTCGACGATCAAGCCTTGCTCGTTGAGAGTGCAGTAACCCACCGGAGCGAGGTCGTAGAGATCGAAGTAGCGCGCCCGGGCGATGTCCAGGGCGTCCTGGGCCCGGCGCAACTCCTCGTTCTGCATCTCCAGTTCCAGCTGATGCACCTGGAGCTCATGCAGCAGCCGGTGAGGCTCGGGAGGCTTGGGGATGATGGCCTCGATGGGCGTATGGCGGACAACCAGCTCAGCCCGCCGGCGCAAGATGTCGAGCCAAGCGGGATGCTCCTCATTCTGCATCGCAGACCTCCAGACTGATGCCTCACCCCGGGCAAGAGCCCGGTCAGTGCGACTGACGGCCCGGGACTTCGTCAAACATTAACAACTCTGCATGCGGGCCCGTGGCGCCAAGTTTAGACTGCGGCACGCCCTGAATACAAATCCAAATTTCAGAATTCGTTCGCGGAGAATGCAGACCTATTGTGACGGCACGGGATTCCCCTTCAAAGCGGAGCCGCTGCGTCCAGGGAAGTTGCTCCTGGGCGAGAGGACGGCCCGCCTCATCGAGGGCCCGCCAGTGCAGGGGGCTGGTCAGGGGATCGCGGAACTGCTGCAGCGTGAGTCCGAAGAGGCGCAGCGCAGCCGCATTGGCGTCGATAATGCGGCCGCCGCGGTCCTGCAGGAGGGCACATTTTGGCGTCGAATCGAAGAGCGACCGGAAATGAACCTCAGCCGCCTGCTGGGCATGGCGAGCCTCGATGGTGGCGGAGATATCGACAAAAGTGACCACCGCTCCTTCGATCACGTTGTCGATGGTGCGGTAAGGCTGGATGCGCATGGAATACCATTCGCCGATTCTGGTCTGGACTTCCACCTCGCGGGGCACGAGGCTATCCAGCACCTCCTGCACGTCGAGCGGCAGGCGGTCGTAGCCGACCAGGTTGGAGACGATGTGGCTGACCGGCCGCCCCACGTCGCTGAGGATGAGATTGATGATGCGGGTGGCCGCGGGCGTGAAACGCAGGATACGCAGCTGATGGTCAACAAACACGGTGCCGATCCCTGTACCGCTGAGGAGATTGTTCATGTCGTTGTTGGCGCGCGTGAGATCGGCCAGTTTCGTTTGCAGTTCGACGTTGACGGTGGAGAGTTCTTCATTGACGGATTGGAGCTCCTCCTTGGACGTCTCCAACTCTTCGTTGGTGGACTGCAATTCCTCGTTGACCGACTGCATTTCCTCATTCGAGCACTTGAGTTCCTCATTGGAGGTCTCCAGCTCTTCATTGGCGGTTTGCAGGTATTCTTCTTTGGCCCGCAGCTCTTTGCGCAGCGCGGCGACGCTCACATCGGAGATGCCCTCGGGGACGGCGGGCGCGCGTGCCGGCGCGCCGGCAGGTTCGGCTGTCCCGGGCGACTCATCCATAAGAATCAGGTACAGAGGAGGCTCGTTCGGATCGGTCCGGCGCGTCTCCACCTGGCGCACGGACAGATTGACGACGGTGTCAGCGCCGTTGAGGTGCACGTGCAGGCCCCTGGTGCGGGCCACGTCGTTGGTGGCCACGCTCCTGTGCAGGCAGGCTGCCAGTTCGCGGCGCAGGCCTTCGCGGGCCATCTTCAGAATATTGGCGATGCCGACTTCCCCGGGCGGGAGCTCCAGGTAGGCATTCATGGTGCCGTGGAGATAGAGGATGTCGCCGTGGGCGTTGACGAGCGCGGCCACTGGGGCGAGCTCCTGCAACAGTGCCTTTTCGGTGATTTCGCGCAGCGATAGTCTCGATGTGCTGGCGGCCCGGATCGCCGCGCGCTGGCCAACCAGGTCGGTGGGCACCGCAGAAGGCACAAAGCCGCCCAATGCCAGGCGTTGCGCCACATGGTGGTCGGGCTTCCGCTGGTACAGTTTCGCCTTCCGATCCAATACGGCAAAGAGGTCGCCAAACTCGCCAACGGTTTCCGAAGTTCCCAGGAACAGGAAGCCGCGAGGGTTCATGGCGTAGTGGAACAGCGGTATGAGTTTCCTTTGCAGCTCGCTGCCCATGTAGATGAGCAGGTTGCGGCAACTGATGAGATCGAGTCTGGAGAAAGGTGGGTCGCGGATGACATCCTGCTCTGAGAACACCAACATGTCCCGGATGTTCTTGCGAATGCGATAACCGCCGCCCGTCTCGGCCGCGAAATAGCGTTCCAGCCGATCCGGTCGAATGTCGGCTTCGATACTGGAGGGGTAGACCGCGGCGCGAGCGGTGGTGATGGCGGCGCTGTCGAGATCGGTAGCAAAGAGTTGAACGCGGAAGCTGCGGCGCAGAGACTCGAGCTGCTCCTGCAGGAGGATGGCGATGGAGTAAGCTTCCTCACCCGTGGAGCAGCCGGGCGTCCAGACGCGGATGGTGGAATCGGCTGGTTTGTCGGCGAACAGCTTGGGGATGACCTCGCTCTCCAGCGCCAGGAAAGCTTCAGGATCGCGGAAGAAGCAGGTTACGCCGATCAGCAGATCCCGGAACAGGGCATCTACTTCCGCTGGATTCTTGTGGGCGAACCGGATGTAGTCGTCGATGGACTCAATCTGCTGCACCGCCATGCGCCGATCGATGCGCCGCAGGGTGGTCTTGGGCTTGTAGAGCGAGAAATCGTGGCCAGTTTGAGCTCTCAGGAGAACGAAGAGCTTCTTCAGCGCGTTTTCGGAGGAGGGCGGCGGGGCGGCGAGAGGCCTGGGGAGCCGGCCAAAGACTCGTTTCACGTAGGAAATGAGCTGTGCGGGCATATCGGCTGGAGGGAGTTCAAAGTCGACAAGGCCGGTGCCGATTACGCTTCTGGGCATCCCGTCGTATTCCGTGGAAACCGGGAGTTGGGCCATGACCATACCGCCCTCGCCCTTCACGGCGCGTGCGCCGAGGGTGCCGTCGGTGCCGGTGCCGGAGAGCACGATGCAGATGGCGCGTTCGCGTTGATCCTGGGCCAGGGAGCGGAAGAAGAAGTCGATGGGCAGGCGCTGGCCGCGGGGCGCGGCCGGCTCGATCAATTGGAGCGTGCCATTCAGCAAGGCCATGTCCCGGTTGGGGGGGATGATGTAGGCGCAGTTCGGCTGGACCACCATGCCGTCCACGACCTCAAACACCTGCATGCGGGTGTAGCGGCGAATCAGCGCGGTGAGGACACTTTCGTGATCCGGCGCGAGGTGCTGGACCAGCACGAACGCCATGCCGGGATCAGCGGTTGCCGGCATGCCGGAGAAGAACGCCTCAAAAGCAGCGAGGCCGCCGGCCGAGGCGCCGATGCCGACTACCGGAAATCCCGAATCCACTGAACCATCTACTTCATCGCGTTGCGGCACAGATCCTACTCTAAACCAAGTAATTCATGGAGATCGGAAAGAGCGCGGGGTCAAACGTGCGATAGCTTACATCCGGGTCAAGCCAGGCGGCCGATGCGCGGGCCGGGCAGGATGATCCCGGCGAGATTGACGGGGTCGGGTGCGGGGAGATCGGCCGGGCCTGCGGCGTCGGCCTCGCGACGAACGGCTCGCATCAGGTCCAAAGCTTCGGGGCGGGCGAACTGTTCGCCGGTGAAGCCGTCGATGAAGCGGCCGCCACGGATCTGGCCTTGTGCTTCGAGCTTCCTGAGGACGGGCAGGAGTTCACGCCAGGGGGGAGCTCCGGCTTCGCGGGCCAGCAGATCGCGCATCAGCACGCCCCAGCGCAGCAGAAGCTGTTCGGCCCACTTCTGCAGCCTTTCAGAAGGGTCGCCGCAGGTGCGTTGGACGAGCGCCCAGCGGCCGGCGGCGTGCCGGGGGCGGGCATGGCGGCCGCGGCCTTCCCCACGGCGGCGTTTAGGGTCAATGATGGAGCGCAGGTTCTCGAAGCCGTCGGCGGTGACCAGGCCCGCGGCCACCAGTTCCCAGAGGGCGTCTTCGACTTCGCTGGCGAGGTGGCGGGTGGTGCGGACCAGGTCGCTAAAGAACAGAGCCTTCTCGGTCCGGAGCAGTTCGAGCACATCCCTAGCGGGGTGGGAAAGCGACTCGGAACCAGGGTCAGCGTCATGGCGGCTGAGCAGCCAGTCCGCGTCGTCGCGCAGCATCATGGCGATGGGGGCTAGTTTGGTGGGCCGGATGCGGCGGCCTTCCTCTTCCAAGGCGGGATGAGGGGAGACGCGGGCCCAGGTGACATCGCCGGAGAGGCAGAGGTCGTCGAGCAGGTCGGGCTGATAGTTGGCGATGCGGCGCGGGAGGAGATGGGTTTCCCAGACGGAGGCTGCTGCTTCGTAGCCCTGCAACTGGCGGATGACTTCGAAGAGGCCGTCCGCGCCATGGAGCTGGGTGCCCGGTGAGACGTGCTGCCATTTCGCGAGGAAGGCGTGGAACTGCTGCGCGGTGACGGGTGCGATTTCACGGCGCAGGCGGCCCAGGGTGGTGCGGTGGATGCGGGCGAGTACGCGGCGATTGCACCATTCGAGTTCCGTGGCCGCGGGTTGGGAGAAGTGGCCGCTGAGCACCTGGCCCTCGAATTCAAGGCGGGCCATGGAGGCCTCGATCTCGCTGAGCGGGAAAGCCAAGGTGTCTGAGAGAGCCTGCAGGGTCGACGGGCCGGTGGATTCCATCCAACCTCGCAGGATGGCGAGGACATCGCCGGCGGCGGCCTTCTTTTCCGTTGGGACCCAGAAGGGCCGGCCATTGCGGTGCAAGGTGGAGGCGCGGCCGGTTTGTTCGAGTTGCTGGTAGAAGTGGGTCCACTTCGGCTCCGGCGGCAGCGTGATGAGGGTGAGCAGCGCGTCGTGGAGTTCGTCGGCATCGCGTACTTCCGGCCAACTCTCGGCGGCGACCTGGGCGATGGCGGCGGGGTCGAGGATGCCGGTGCCGTCGGTGATGTCTGTGCGCAAGGTCTGGCGGAGCTGGACAGCGCGGGCGCGGCGTTCCTCCAGCGGTGCGTCGTCGAGGAAGGCGTAGGGGTTGGCGTTCAGCATCTCGTGGGAGAAGACCGAGGGGGCAGGCAGGTCGAGGACGACGGTGCGGATGACGCCCTGCTCGATGGCCGCGAGCACGTCAATAAGCCGGTCGAGGTCCATTGCTTCGTGGAGGCAGTTGTCGATGGTTTCGTTGACGAGTGGATGGTCGGGGATCTGGATGGGTCCGGTGAGGTTCTCGGCGCAGGCGACCTGATCGGGGAAGACGGCGGCCAGCAGGTCTTCGGCGCGCATGCGCTGGATGGGCGGAGGGACGCGTTTCCCACCGTTGAAGCGGAGGATGGCGAGGGCTCGAGAGGCGTTCCAGCGCCAGCGGGAGCCGAACATGGGGGCGTCGAGCAGGGCCTGGGTGAGGACGTCGCGCACGGTGGAGGCTTTGAGGAACTGGAAGATGAGTTCGAGGGGGAAGGCGTGGCGGTCGCTGAGTGAGATGACGATGCCGTTATCGGTGGCGGCGGCCTGGAGTTCGAAGTTGAAGGTGCGGCAGAACCGTTTGCGCAGCGCGAGGCCCCAGGCGCGATTGACACGGGAGCCGAAGGGGGCATGGAGGATGAGCTGCATGCCGCCGGACTCGTCGAAAGAACGCTCGGCGACGACGGTGTCGAGGGTAGGCAGCGCCCCGAGGCGGGCGACCCCTTCGCGGACATAAGCGATGGCCTGGACGGCGCCGGCGGTGTTCATGCCGCACTCGGCGACGAGCCACTCCGCGCCATCGGGCTGGAGGAGACGCTGGCGGAGGCGCGCCACCGAGGCGGAGAGTTCGGCGGAACGGCCGGGCGCTTCGCCGAGCCAGAAGGGGATGGAGGGGGGCTCTCCGTGGGCGTCCTCGACATGGACGCGGCCCTTCATGACGTGGCGGATGCGCCAGGAGTGGGTGCCCAGCAGGAAGACATCGCCAGTGATGCTTTCGACGGCAAAGTCCTCGTCGAGGGTGCCGACATTGGTGCCGTCCGGTTCAGCGACCACGGTGTAGAGGGAATTTTCGGGGATCGCTCCGCCGGAGGTGATGGCAGCGAGGCGGGCTCCGCGGCGGCCCCGGATCCAGCCGTTGACCTGGTCGCGATGAAGCATGGCGCCGCTGCGGCCACGGGAGGTGGCGATGCCTTCGGAGGCCATCTCGATGACGGCGTCGAAGCTGGCGCGATCGAGGTCGCGATAGGGGTAAGCGGAGCGGACGAGTTGGAACAGGTCGTCGATGCGCCAGGGCTGGGCCGCCGTTTCAGCGATGATTTGCTGGGCGAGGATGTCGAGCGGACTGTGGGGGATGGCCACGTGTTCGAGGTCGCCGGAACGGATGGCATGGATGATGGCGGCGCACTCGATGAGGTCATCGCGGGTGGACGGGATGAAGATGCCGGCCGGCTTGGCGCCCACCCAGTGGCCGGAGCGGCCGATGCGCTGCAGGGCCACGGCTATGGAGCGGGTGGAACCGATGAGGATGGCGAGGTCGACCGTGCCGATGTCGATGCCGAGTTCGAGAGAGGCGGTGGCGACGACGGCGCGCAGTTCACCTGCTTTGAGGCGGGCCTCGGCGTCCAGGCGAAGGGTCCGCGAGAGGCTGCCGTGATGGGGCAGGACGACATTCTCGCCCAGGCGTTCCGAGAGGGCATGCGCAATGCGTTCGGAGAGGCGGCGGGTATTGACGAAGACGATGGTGGTGCGGTGGGCGCGGATGTGGGCGGCGAGGCGGTCGTAGATCTCGGCCCACATTTCACTGGTGGCGACGGCGCCGAGTTCATCGTCGGGGACCTCGATGGAGAGGTCCATTTCGCGGCGATGGCCGACGTCCACGATGGAGACATGTGGTGAGAGGAAGCGGGCGACCTCCTCGATGGGCTTCACCGTGGCGGACAGGCCGACTCGCTGCGGCGGCCGGGGGCAGAGGGCGTTGAGGCGGGCGAGAGTGAGGGCGAGATGCGAGCCGCGTTTATCGCCGACGATGGCGTGGATCTCGTCGACGATGACGGTGGTGACGGTGGAGAGGAACTTTCTGGAACGGTCGGCTGTGAGGAGGATGTAGAGCGATTCGGGCGTGGTGACGAGGATGTGCGGAGCGTGCTTCGTCATGCGCTGGCGATCGGCGGCGGGGGTGTCTCCGGTGCGGATGGCCGTGCGGATGGGCGCCAGGGTGATGCCCTTCTCTTTAGCGAGGGCGGCGATCTGGGCTAGCGGGAGCTCGAGGTTCTTGTGGACGTCGTTGGAGAGGGCTTTGAGGGGCGAGACATAGACGACCTGAGTCTCGTTGGGGAGTTCGCCCAGGCGGGCGGCGCGAATGAGGCGATCTATGGCCAGCAGGAAGGCGGCGAGTGTTTTGCCGGAACCGGTGGGCGCGGCGACGAGGACATCGCGGCCGGCGGAGATCTGGGGCCAGGCGTTGACCTGGGGCGCGGTGGGCTGCTGGAAACGCGCGGCAAACCACTCCTGCACCAGGGGATCGAAGCCAGAGAGGGGTGAGGGACGAATGAGCACCTCGCTGGTCCCATTATCGCAAGGGACGGCGGGCGATGCAGGGCTTACTTTCCTTTTTCTTCGCCCATTGTTTGCGGTTCGTTTCGCGAAGTTGGGCAGATGTGAGGCGGGGCGGCCGATTCATGGACGCTTTTCCGGCATGTGGCCATCTACTGGGGTACGGCTATTGCGGACATCCTAAGCATTTCGATGCCTGCCTGTTTTGACGCGCAACGATGCACTAAAGAGAGGCAAAAGAATGAACGTAACATCAGTGATTCTGGAACAGATCGATCGAGAGGCGGAAGTGACCCGCAGGGCCCTGGAGAAGGTACCGCAGGGCAAGAACGACTGGAAGCCGCATCCGAAATCGATGCCGCTGGGCCAACTGGCTCACATGGTGGCCACGATGCCGTCGTGGATTTCCATGATTGTGAAACAGAAGGAGCTCGACATTAAACCCGCGAATGGCGGCAACGGCGGCAGCCGGACTTTCGAATCGACGAAGGAATTGGTGCAGGCTCACGATAAGGCGGTGGAAGAGGCTCGGCAGGCGGTGTCGCAGATGAGCGAAGCGGACCTGCAGGGCAAGTGGCGGCTGCTGGAAGGCGGCAAGGTGGCGATGGAGAACCCACGCTACCTGTTCATCATGGACAACTTCAACCACCTGGCACACCATCGCGGACAGTTGACCGTGTACCTGCGCCTGAATGATGCGACGGTGCCGGCCATCTACGGTCCGTCGGCGGATGACCACCGGTTCTAGGGCTCTGGACGAAGAGGGGGGCTTATGTCCGACACGGTTCGGCAAGTGGAGTACTTCCACATCTCGATTGCGAACAAGCCGGGGGAGGCGGCTCATGTGCTGGATGTGCTGAGCCAGGCTGGAGTCAATATGATGGGCTTCTGCGGCTTCCCGCGAGGCGCCCGGCAGTCCCAGCTGGATTTCATAGCTGAGGACTCGGGTGCGTTGCGGCGCGCGGCGGCTGATCACGGATTGGCCCTGAGTGACGGGAAGCAGGCCTTTGTGATCCGCGGCAAGGACCGGCCGGGCGCGATCGCGGCGGTGCTGGATGCGCTGGCGCAGGAGAAGATCAAGGTGACCTCGCTGCAGGCGGTGAGTTCGGGCGATGGCTCGTACGGCGCGCTGCTGTGGGTGAGGGCTCCCGATGTGGAAAAGGCTGCGCTGGCCCTTTCAGCCCTGCCGGCGACGGTGGATTCCGAGCCCCTGGACATCGTGGATTTGGCTTCTGAAGAGTCGTTCCCGGCGAGCGACCCGCCGCCGTGGAACTGACGGACAGAACAGGCGGTCAACTCATGCCGGATGAACGGATGGAGCACGATGAGATGGGCGAGGTGCGTGTGCCCGCGGCGGCTCTATATGGAGCCCAGACGCAGCGTGCCGTGGAGAACTTCCCGATTAGTGGAATGAGACTGGGCCGTGAGTTCATTCGCGGCCTGGGTCTCCTCAAGAAAGCGTCAGCGGTAGCCAATGCGCGGCTGGGGACGCTGGAACCCGAAATTGCCTCTGCGATTGGATCTGCCGCAAAGGAGGTGATTGCGGGGCGGCACGATGACCAGTTCGTGGTCGATGTCTTTCAAACGGGCAGCGGCACTTCCACGAACATGAATGCGAATGAGGTGATCGCGCACCTGGCCTCGGCGCAAAGCGGGCGTGAGATCCATCCCAACGACCATGTGAACCGCAGCCAGTCGAGCAACGATGTGATGCCGAGCGCGTTGCACGTTGCCGCGGTGGAGATGCTGGCGGATCAACTGGCGCCTGGCCTGTTGGAACTGGAAGAGGGGTTGCGGCGAAAGGCCCAGGAGTTCGCCGGGATTGTCAAGATTGGGCGCACGCACCTGCAGGATGCGGTGCCGCTGTACCTGGGCGATGAGTTTGGCGGATATGCGCGGCAGGTGGAGACGGCGCGGGAACGGATTCGCTGGGCGGGCCTGGCCTTATTGGAGCTGCCATTGGGCGGGACGGCGGTCGGGACCGGCTTGAACGCGCCACGCGAGTTCGGCGGTGTGGCCGCCGGACTGATCTCCAATTGGACGGGCCATCCATTCCGGGAGGCTGTGAATCACTTTGAGGCGCAGGCTGGGCGCGAAGGTGTCGCCATGCTGGCCGGGGCGTTGAAGACGTACGCGGTGGCTTTGACGAAGATCGCGAACGATTTGCGGATGCTGGCCAGCGGGCCGCGCTGCGGCATCGGGGAGATCCGCCTGCCGGCGGTTCAGCCAGGGTCGAGCATCATGCCCGGGAAGGTGAATCCGGTGATCCTGGAAAGCACGCTGATGGTTTGCGCGCAGGTGATGGGCCTGGAGACCGCGGTTGCGTGGTGCTGTGCGGGCGGGCAGTTAGAACTGAATGCGATGCTGCCGCTGATGGCGTTCGACCTGCTGGAGATGATCCGGCTGCTGGCGGCCGCTTCGCGGAATCTGCAGGAGCGCTGCATCGGCGGGATCAGCGTGCAGCAGGAGGCGATTGCGCGCATGACGGAGCAGTCGTACGCGCTGGCGACTGCGCCGAGTCCCGAGATCGGTCATGCGGCAGCGGCAGCGATCGCACAGGAGGCGGAGCAAACCGGGAGCAGCGTGCGCGCAGTGGCGCAGCGGCGGACCGGGCTTTCCGCGGAGCGGTTGAATGAACTGCTGGATCTGCGGCGGCTGGCCGAAGGGGGCTAAGGGAGCGTTTGCAGCTTCAGGTTGCGGAACGTGATTTCATAGCCCTCGGCTTCGAGGCCGATGTAGCCGCGGCGCATGCCGACGCCGGTCAACTCGTTCACGACTTCGCCATTCACGGAGAGAGTGATGGTGTCGCCCTGGGCGCGGATTACGAAGTGGTTCCATTCGCCGGCGGGCTTCACGCGGTTTTCCTTCATCTGTGCTTTGAGATTGAAGCTCTTGAGGCCGCCGTCGATGAAGTTCTGCCCGAAGAGGTAGGCTCCGGCGAGGCCCGTCTGGGCCTGGTACCAGATTTCGCCCTGTTTGGAGAGGCGAATGCCGATGCCGCTGTTGTACTTCGTCTCGCCGTCCTTGGGGGTGAAGCGCCAATCGGCCTCGAGGACGAAGTCAGAGAGCTCCTTATCATAGCGGAGCCATTCGTGGCCGCCGTCGCCGGTGCAGATGAGGGTTTTGGCGGCGGTGTCGACGCGCCACTGGATCTTGGGGTTGACTCCGGAGACGGCCGGGATGGGGAGACGGCTCCAGCCTTGCAGGTTTTCGGCGGGCAGGAGATCGACGGGGTCGGCCGCCTGGACGGGGGCGATGGCGCAGGCAAACAGAATAGAAACAGCTATGAATGTCTTCATTTGAGGAACCGTTGGTACGATATCACGAGATAAGGGGGCGGCGTGGAGGATGCTCGGTGGAGGACGCGTCTGTGCCGGGTGCGCGCTTGCTGCCGGTGCGCGGTTCGCTGCGCGGTGGGGACGCTTACGCGATGGGTCGCGCCGCTGAACTGAGTGGAGCCTTTCGGTGGCTATCCGCTCACTGACGTTCACGGCTCCGTTTGCGGCTTCATCTGATTCGGCGGCCTGGAGGGGCATGCGGGACTCCGTGGAAGACACGCGGGTAGCCCGTCACTTGCGTTCCGGGACTGGGGTTGGGCCCGCCCGGGCGACCTGCAAGGGACGCCCCGGAATGGGGATTGAGGTGAGGTTGTCAAAGATCCGGTCCGGAGGGGCGAGTCCGGTTGGCTTCGATTCGTCAAGTCGCGGCGACGCTGCCTGGACGTGGCGTTTAGAGGCCAGCTACGTCGTAGTTCAGGTTGGGCAGCCCGTCTGGGCCGACCAGGTTGGCTTCGTTCCGTGGAACGCGGATGGGCTGCAGATCGGCGATGGGGTCCTGGTTGTCGGGGTGGTTGGAATCGATGCCGGTGGTGAGGTGTTCGAGGGCTCGGCGGGGGCGGCCATAGCCTTCATAGAAGAAGAGTTCCTCGGTGTTCTTGGTCAGGCGCGAGACTTCGGCCAGGGGGACGTTCTCGCGAATGCCTTTGACGACGTCGGGGTGCTGCTGCCCGAGGGCGGCGCGTTCGGTTTGCAGTTTGCTGAGCTCTTTGATGGCGCGGTACAGGCCGCGTTCGAGGTCGCGACGGTAACGGGCGTAGCGGTCGAGTTTGGCGGCGTGGGGGTCTGTCTCGGCCAATGGGTCCGTTTCGGCAAGGATGAGCGATTCGAAGAACTCGATGCGGCGGAGGTTCCAGGTGTGGGAGAGGATGCGGTGGAAGATCTCCTCTTCGAGGCAGCCGAAGGGGCGGGTGTCGAGGCGCAAGGTGGCCTGGAGGGCATTGAATTCGGCGCGGTCCTCGGGTGTAATGTCGAGGTTGCGGGCGGTGAAGCCGTGGCTGCGGGCGTTCTGGGAGGCGCGGGCCTTGCCGATGGGGGACACGGGTCCGGTGGAATGTTTCGCATTCGCCTGGTTGGCGTTGATCTGAGCTGCGGTCGCCATGATGTAAATCTCCTTGTAAATGAAAATGGCCGGCTTGGTGGCCGGCGCGATTCCAGGGTAAGGGGTGGGTCAAGGGGAAAGGGATGGTTTTGGGAAGCCGGTGTTGAGAATAAAGGATAAAAAGATTTTGAACTCCTGTGAATGAAGACGGCTTATTGGGCGAATTGGGGGAGAAGTGGTGACGCGGGTTCGCGGCGATGGCGATCGTCATCGTGGGCGAAGCGTGTTGAAACGCGGAAGCCTGGTGGAGGCAGCCGAAATTGCGGCCTACGGCACGATCCACGTCCCCGCCGCCTGCCAGCCGGTGTCGCGGGTGAGGGCGTCCAGCGTGCGGACATAGAGGTTTTTCGTGCCGCTCATCGGGGGTTTCAGCGTCAGGGCGACGTGCAGAACCCGATTTCCCTCCGCCAGCTCGAGGTAGCTCTGTCTCGAATTGATCGAGCAAGCGGAGCTGTCCAGCAGATTGGAATCCGTGAGCGGCGTAGCTGGGCCGACAAAGAAGCCGAGGTCGGACGAGTACATCCACAATCCGTTGCCGGCCTCATCGTAGTGGACGAAGCAGAACGGCTGGCCGCCGCCGTCCGGCGCCGCCGCGATGAGGAACTGCTTCCAGCCAAGGGCGATGCCCGCGAAGCCTGGGAGGTCCGGATAAGCCAGGGCGAAGCCTGTTGTGGAGCCGCTGCCGCCCTGCGGCGAGGCCATCAATACCGGCAGGGGCGTGGCCGCCTGGGTCCAGGCGCCGCGCTGCACCCAGCCCGTGTCGTAGTTGGAGAGATCCATGGCTCGCAGGTACACGTTGCGCGTCGCCGGGGCTTTGAAGACCACATCCAGGTTCAAGGACAGCGTCGATCCGCTGGCGGCCACGGTGGATCCGGCTGTACTGAGAGCGCAATGGGAGCCTTGCAGTTCCAACGACGCCAAACCGGGAGCCACAGGGCCCCGGAAGAAGCCGTAGACGTCCGAGTACAGCCAGAAGCCGTTGCCCTGGACGTCGTAGTGAAGGAAGCAGAACGGCTGGCCGCCGCCGTCGGGGGCTGCGCCGAACAGGAGTTGGACCCAGCGCAGGTCCTTGGATGCTGGCACTCCGGAGAACTGGGCCTGGAAGATCTGCCGGAATCCGGCGCCGGCTGACGGGGTGAGGCTGACGACCGCGGTGGTGCCTGCGATGAGGGGCAGAGGGTCGCCGGCGAAGTTGTTGATGGGATTGCCGTCGGCGGCGTTCGAGACCTCGACGATGTTGGTGATGGATGGCAGCGCAGCGGCCAGCACGGTGGCTTTCAAGGTGATCACGCTCGACGCGCCCGCGGCCAGCGCCGCCGGATTCGTACAAGTGACCACCTGGCCGGCGGCGGAGCAACTCCAGCCCGTTCCGGTAGCGGAGGAATAGGCCAGACCGGCGGGCAGCGGGTCAGTCACGGTGATCGTACCGCTGGTGGCCGAGCGTCCGGCGTTGGTGACAGTGATTGTGTAGACCACTGTGCCACCGTTGGACGCGGGACCGGAATCTGTCAACGCAATGGTCAAATCAGGCGCGTCGGGCGACAGGACCGGCGCCGGGAGCGGGGTGCTGGAAGTGATCCCGTTACCCAACTGGCCAAATAGCGAGGTGCCCCAGGTCGCCACGGTGCCGTCGTCCAGTAAAACGGCGCTGTTATTGGAGCCTGCCGAGATGGCGACTGCCGGGCGCGGCAAGGGGACCCGGACCGGAACCAGCCGGTTGACCGTCGTGCCGTCGCCCACCTGGCCGTAGTCGTTCTGGCCCCAGGCCCAGACAGTGCCATCGTTTTTGAGAGCCAGGCAGTGCAACCGGCCTGCGCTGATGGCCACCATCCCGCTGAGCCCGCTGACAGGAACCGGCGAGGGCTTGGCGGAGGTGGTGCCGTCGCCCATACCGCCCCCCTGGAGGGTGCCCCAGGTCCAGACTGTTCCATCGTTTTTCAAGGCGAGCCCGGCATGGAAGTGGATGGACACAGCCGTGATGCCGGTGAGCCCCGGCACCTGGATGGGGCTCAGCCGGTCCGTTGTCGTGCCGTCGCCCAGTTGGTTGTAGGTGTTGTTGCCCCAAGCCCAGACGTTGCCGTCGGACGTCAGGGCCACGCTGCTGTCGTCGCCGGCGGCGGCATCGACGACGCCAGTGAGGCCAGGAACCTGAATCGGGCTCTGCCTCTCAGTTTGAACCGTGCCGTCGCCCAACTCGCCATACACACTGGTACCCCACGCCCAGAGTGCCCCATCGTTCCGGACTACGAGAGTACGATAAAGGGCCGCAGTCACTTTGACCACGTTCGACAGGCCAGGAATGGTCTGGGGCACCAATGAGAGTTGTCCGGACGCGTAACCCAGACCAGACCATTCGTTCAGACCCCAACTGACCACGGTCCCATCCTGCCGCAGCACCAAGCTATGGACGGTGCCGGCCGCCGCGGCGGCCCCCTGCGTGAGGCCGATTGCCTGCACAGGGGTAGCGCGCGGCGATGCTGTGGTTTGATCGCCAGTTTGCCCCATCTCGTTCATGCCCCAGCCCCACACGGTGCCATCCTGCTTCACTGCCAACAAGGAATAGTCGCGGGCCGCCACCTGTTTGACACCCGTCAAGCCGGCTACGCGCTTAGGCATGGCGCGAGACACCGGTGTGCCGTTGCCGAGCTGGCCGAAGCGATTATTGCCCCAGGCAAGCGCGGAGCCGTCAGCACGAAGGACATAGAAGGAGGCTGTGGCCGAGGGGCCGCTGGTGGCTATGGAGACCGCATTGGCGATGCCATTCACCTGGACAGGCAGTTTACTGCCGGAGGTCCGCCCCCAAAACCAGACAGTGCCGTCCTGCTTCAAGGCCATGCTGTCGCCATACCCCGCTGCGATGGCCACCACGCCGGTCAAACCCAGCACGGGCGCCGGCGGACGGTGACCGGTGGTGGTTCCGTCTCCGAGCTCTCCCGCTCCGTTGCCACCCCATCCCCAAACTGTCCCATCCGCAGTCAGTGCCAGGCTGTGGAGCTCGCCCGCTGCGACTGCGACGGCGCCGGACAGGCCTGGGACCTGTACCGGATACGGGCCCACCAAATTTCCCCCGGACTGTCCGGATCCGCCAGAACCCCAGCCCCAGACTGTGCCATCGGCACGCAGCGCCAGGGAATGTACGGTTCCGGCTGCAATGGCGGCCACGCGGTCCAGGTTCGCGACGGCAACGGGCGTGGGGCGGTCGAGTGTCGTTCCGTCGCCCAACTGTCCCGAGGAATTGAGGCCCCAGGCCCATACCCGGCCATCGCGCTGCAATGCGAGCGAGTGGCGGCCGTACGCGGCCACCGAAACTGCGCTGGTGAGTCCAACCGCCTGCACGGGGGTGAAGCGGTCCGCCTGGGAGCCGTCGCCGAGCTGCCCCCGGGAGTTCCGTCCCCACGACCAGACCGTCCCGTCGCTCTTCACCGCATGACTGAGGTTGAGGGCGGCCGCGATGGCCACCACGCCGTTCAAGCCGCTGACCCGCGTTGGGACGCTACGGTCCATTCGTGTTCCATCGCCAAGCTGACCATTGGTGTTGGAGCCCGCAGTCCAGACGGTCCCATCGGAGGCCAGGCGCACGGAGTGGGCCTCGCCTGCCGCGTAGGCACCCATGGGTGGCGACGCCACCGATTGAACGAGGGTGGCCGTGTTGTTGGCGGGGTTTCCGTCGCCCTGCACGTCCACGCTGACCGTGCTCGAGACTGACGGATAGGCGGACTGGTTTACCTGCGCGGTGAGATAGAGGACACTGCTGCTGGCTGGGGTAAGGGGACCCTGCATGGTGCAGGTGACATCCTGGCCGGCGGTCTGGCACGTCCAGCCGTTGCCGGAGCCGCCTCCCGGCACCAAGCCGGCCGGCAATGTGGCGGCGACGGTGATCGTGCCCGAGGTGGAGGTGTCACCCGTGTTCGTAATGGTGACGACGTAGCCAGCCAAGCGAGTGACTGTGAACGGCACACCGGCTGTGAGAGCGATGGAGAGATCGGGCGCCGCGGCGGACCGGACTCCCGATTGCGTTGCGCCAGCAGTCGCGACCGGCGCGGACGCTGAGGTGGCCAGGGGCGGACCTTCAATCCAGGCCACGGCCCAGCCCGCGGCGAGGTCGGCCACCGCGCCCTGGGCTGCATGGCGCTGGGTTGTCCAGCCGCTTTCGTTGAGCGCGAAGCCGGAAGTCCCCCAGCGCACCTCACGAGCGAGTTGGAGGGCGCCAGGCCATGCCACCGCATCCTGGCGGGCTGGCGCGGGCCGCACCTGCCCTGCCTGGATTGTGATCGCGCCGTCCAGCGGTCGGCCTGCCAAGCGCGTGGGCCGCAGCCGCAGCGTGTGTGCCGGAGCTCCGCTGCAATCGGCGCCAAAGACCAGCACGGAGCCGTCCTGGGCCCGCGCCGCGCTACACTCGTCGCCGGCGGCGATGGAGGTGATGCCGGAGAGGTCCGGGACCTTCGCAGGTACAGAGCGGCTGAGCAGCGTGCCGTCGCCCAACTGGCCCGACAGATTCGCACCCCACGCCCAGACCACCCCGTCGCGATCGAGCGCCAGCGAATGACTGCCGCCGGCCGCCACCTGGACGATGCCGGCGAGTCCGGGCACCTGGCTCCAGCCCAGAGTTTCCTGCGTATCCCCGGTGCCGAGCTGCCCCTGATGATTGGCCCCCCACGCCCAGACGGCGCCGGTTTCGGTGAGTACCAGGATGTGGCGGCCGGCTGTGGAGACGGCAATGCGGGCTGCCCCCGGCAGGACTCCGAGCCCGGCGATGGGGTAGAGCGGCTGCGACGGGCCGGTTTTCTCCTGAAGAAGGTAGATCGTTCGGTGAGCAGGCGTGCCCGCGTGCAAGGGCTGGAAGGCGGTGAAGCAGAGTAGTGAAAGAGCAGGGAGGCAAGGGAGCGAGCACGAAACAGACACGGCGGATCACCTTCTTGCCTTGCGGCATAGGCACTCGTCCCCTCAGCCGCAAGACGGAAATGAAGCGTGAATCGAGCAGTACTCCAACGGAAAACTACGCCAAAGTGGCGGCTAGTTCCGCTCCAAGAGGATATTCTCTCACTTTTATCAGGCCGGCTCGGGTATACATTCGTCGTGCGGTAAAACAGCGTTGCCCAGCTCCCGCCGATCCGGAGCGTGCGTAAGGAGTCGTGGTCGCCTTCAACGCGCATGGGTTGAAAACGGAGGCAGTGCTCAATCCGATATCTGGAAATCGAAATCCGGCAAATGGGAAGGGATGGATGTAATGAGCTCATTTACCCCGGTATCCACGTTGTTGGTGGGGCGCTGCTTGTGAGGAGAACTGGGGTGTCGTCGCACGGGCGGTGTGAACTTGCACCGTCGGCCGGGCGGCCGCTGTAGGATGGAGGGGTTGAAGTGAGAAACGAACCTTTATGACCTCTATTCTTGCGGACCTGCAACCACAAGCCCTCTGGCGGCACTTTGAAGCACTTTCGGCGATTCCCCGGGCATCTGAGAAGGAACAGGCGGCGCGCGCGTATGTACTCGCCCAGGCTGCGGCTCTCGGGCTCGAAGTGATGCAGGATGCCGTGGGCAATGTCGTGGTGAGGAAACCGGCGCGGCCGGGCCGGGAAGGTGCTCCGATGGCGGCGCTGCAGGGCCACCTCGACATGGTTTGCGAGAAGAACGAAGGGACGGCGCACAACTTCGATACGGATCCAATCCAACTGGTGCTCGACGGGGATTGGGTGAAGGCGACCGGCACGACTCTTGGCGCGGACAACGGAGTGGGCGTGGCGGCGGCCTTGGCCGTGATGGAGAGTACGGACGTCGCGCATGGTCCACTGGAGTTCGTGTTTACGATCGACGAAGAGAGCGGGTTGACCGGCGCTGCCGAGTTTCCCAACGGGCTGCTGCGGTCGAAGTACTTCCTGAACCTCGATGGCGAGGAAGAGGGTGCGCTGTGCATCGGCTGCGCGGGCGGCCTGAATACCGTTGCGCGGCGGACGGTGGAGTTGCAGCCGGCTCCGGCAGGGGAGGCGCTGCGGATCAAAGTTTCCGGACTGCAGGGCGGCCACTCCGGTTTGGACATCAACAAGGGCCGCGGCAACGCGGTGCGGATCCTGGGCCAGGTGCTGCAGGCGCTGTTGGGCAGTGGTCCAATTGCGGTGGCGGACCTGCAGGGCGGCAGCAAGCGCAATGCGATCCCGCGCGAGGCCTCCGCCATTGTCGTGGTGGATCCCGCCAGGATCGCCGAGCTCCGGGCTACGTTGACGTTGTGGCAGGACGCGTTGCGGTCGGACCTGGGGTCGTTCGATGCGGGCCTGCGGATTTCGGCCGAGCCGGCGTCGCAGCCGACGCGGGTGCTGGCGGACGCGGATGCGCGCGTCGTGGCGGAGCTTCTGGCCAGCCAGCATCATGGCGTGCTGGCGATGAGTCCGGACGTGCCCGGGCTGGTGCAGACTTCCACGAACCTGGCGATTGTGGGCCTGAAGGATGTGGTGGTGGAGATCGAGACCAGCCAGCGGAGCCCGATCCTGAGCAGCAAAGTCGCGGCGGCGCGGATGGTGAGCACGGTCTTTGCCCTGGCCGGGTTCCAGACTGCGCAGACTGGCGGTTATCCGGGCTGGAAGCCTGAGCCGGGCAGCGAGATTGTGCGGTTGTCGAAACAGGTACACCACGAGGTCCTGGGCCAGACGCCTGAGTTGATCGCGATGCATGCGGGCCTGGAGTGCGGGGTGATTGGCGAGAAGCATCCGGGCATGGAGATGATCTCGTTCGGTCCTCACATTGTGGATGTGCACAGTCCCAGTGAGCGGCTGAAGATTTCGTCGGTGGAGCCGTTCTGGCGGTTTCTGACGGGGTTGCTGGAGCGGATTTAGGGGGGCTCCCGCTAAAATTAGTTCCGCTCGTGGCGAGGCTAAAGCCTCGCGCAACATAAATGTCGCCCCACAAGGGAATCTGGCCCCACTGGGGGCAGTTGGGATTATCCAGCGTCGACTGCGGCGGTGAAGATCCAGGACGGTGCACTACCGGCCGACTGGCGCAACATCAGGTTGAGTTGTGCCGCGTGGTGCTGGACGTGGCGCATGCTGTGGAGCAGCAGTTCCACGGAGCTCATGTTGCGGCCGGGAAACCCACACGGAGCGGCTGCCGTTTCGGCGGTTAAGCCGTCGAAGTAAGCGGCTAATGACCGGCGCGTGTACTGGAGATAGAACAGGAGTTCCGCTTTGGTGTAGGGCTGATCGGGCAGCAGCCCCGCGGGGTCCAGTTCATCGAGGTTAAAGGGCGGCGGGGGAGCGAAACCGGGCTGGACCCCGTTGGTGTAGTAGTCGAGGAGAAAGATGGTGTGGTAGGCGACGTACCAGAAGCCCACGGTGTCATGCGACTTCCAATGCGGCGGGGCTGAGGGGTCGGCCCAGAGGGCGGGCGGGCAAGCGTGCAGCGCGCCTTCGAGCATGCCGATGGCGGCGCCGAACTGGCGCATGATCATGGGTTTCCAGAAGTTTTCGAAGTCCATTTCGGTGAAGTCTCCAGGGTGGTTGGGGCTGTGTGCGCAAGACGGCCGGATTCCCAGCGTTAGGGGACGGCCTTCCGGGTGGAGGAGCAGGCCTGGTCGAAACGGTCGCGCGAACCGCGCTTCAATTCCAACTGCAGTGTCTGGTTGACGCCCGGGTAGCGGGACCCGGAGGCGAACAGGCCGCCATCTTCCTGGAAGTAGGCGTGTTTCACGCCCAGGTTGAGGCGGTCGCCCTCCCAGGATCCTTGCGCGTTGTGAAAGTAATAGCCGAGAGGTTTCGGCGGCGACTGGACGCGGATGCGTGTGATGACGAAGGTCCGGCCGCTCCAGCCCTGTGGATCTCCGGCGAGGGTGTAGCTGGCCGGGGTGGAGCCGCAGACCTGGAGCTCGCCGGTGATGCGGCTGTCCTCATCTTCGTACCTGCCGGCCGGTGTCATGGTGCGCCGGAGCTCCAGCAGGGCGAGTTGGGGATGCCCATCCAGATTGGAGAACTCCCCGACCCAGGTACCGGTCAAGGTGAGGCCGCCGAGGCTCGAGTGAGCCCAGGGATTGGCCAAAGTGTCGATGGCGACTTCCCCGCCCCACAGCAGACAACCCAACGCGGCCAGCCCGAACAAACCACCCAGAACTCGCTTCATTACGAGGTAGGTTAACAGGATTCCCAGAGCCGGATGGGAGCTGGCCGGGGCTGCAGCGAACGGTTACCAGTTGGGTGCGGTGAGGATTTCGATGCGCTGGAGGGAACTCAGTTCCTGTTCCCATGTCGTAGGAACCAGCCCCTGGGCCGCCATCCGGCGGAACTGCGACTCGAAGCCTACGGCGGGCACGGTACGGTGGAACTGCAGGTCCAGGCCGAAGTAGGTGGAGAGTGCACCGCCGTGCTCCCCCGGCACTTCCAGGCTGGAGAGCATCAGTTCACTGCCCTGGAGTGTCAATTCAGCGGGGATGGCGTAATCGAGGGTCCGCGCGCCCGGGGAGGACCGCGGCAGCAGGAAGCGAGCCATCTCCACCGGGGCTCCGAGCCCCAGCAGGCGATAGTTGGGATCTTTCTCGGCCGAGGCGCCGCGCATCCGGTTGGGGTCCAGGACGACGAGAGCGATGCGCCTATAGCCGTTGGCAATGCCCGAGAGGCAGAGCTCGTCTTTCCCATCGGAGTTCAGGTCGGTCACGATCATGTGGCTGAGATGTCCGGAATGCCAGTACTGCCTGAGCAGCTGGCCTTCGGGACTGAGCAACGCGACCTGACCCGGGTACTCATAGTTGTGGTGGGAAGAGACGGCCAGAGCAGTGCGGCCGGACCCGAGACGCACTGGCGCATAGGCCCAAACTACGTAGGGTGGGGCGAATTGTTCCCCTTTTCCGCTGGTCACCGATCTGCCCAGCGAGAAGTCCCACTTCACCTTGCCGGAGTTTGTGAAGCAGATGAGGCGTCCCTGGTGCACATTGGGCGTCTGCAGCCAGAGTGGGAAGAGGAACTCCCTGATGCCATCGCCGTCGACATCGAGGGGGGCGGGCGCGGCGTGATTCGGATCATTGGACCAGGGCTGCATGGGCCGGGCGTCGAAGGCGTAGCGCCAGAGTTCGTGTCCGGAGACCCCGGAGACCACCAGGACGTTGCCTTCCAAACGGTAGGAGGCGACCTGGTCGACTGGACTGAGACTCCAGGCAATCAGGAAGATGCCGAGACCGACGAGGCCGAGGGCCAGCAACCCGCGGGGCGCAATGCGCGCCGGTCGAGAGGGGATGACAGGAACGGGTTCGGCCTGGGACCGCCTGGCATCGGCGGCGAGCCACAGATCGAGTTCAGCGGTGGTGGTCCAGATGCGTCCCTTGGGTCCGGACATACGGTGGACCGGCAGCCCGCGGTGGGACTCCCACGACTGGACCGTGCGCACGCTGACCCGCAGATAGGCGGCGACTTCTTTCCATGAATCCAAGCGGCGGTCGCCTGTCGAGGTTTCGCTGGATGGAGGCAGTGGACTCATTCGGATCTCGTGGCCAGATTATCCTATTTTTGATCCCAATGCGGACTGAATAGTTATACATCGCGGGCGAGGACTCGAGCACACGCGGTGTGAGGATGCGAACCCTGCGCGGAACAACGAAAAAGGGCCAAGCAACCGCCCGGTGGGGGCTGCCTGACCCTGTTGACCGCGGATCGATCGCTGCCTGCCCACTGAGGGGCCAGGCAGGTTGATTACTTCTTCGGTAAAGAGATGGTGATGTTGCGATAGCGGATGACGCCGTGGTGGTCGCCCTGCAGGAAGAAGGGGCCGGGTTCGGCTTCATTGCTATCGAGTGCGCCGCCGGTGGGTCCGGGGATCTCGACGTTGTTGTGGTACATCTTGCCGTCGCGCACCACGGTGACATGCCGGCCGACGAACGTGATGTCGTAGGAGGTCCATTTGCCGAGGCCGAGTTCCGCGCCGGCGGGCGGCGGGTAGTGGCTGTAGATGGCGCCCATCTCGTGATCGGGCTGGGAGCCGCCTTCCGTGCCGACCTGCACTTCGTAGCGTCCGCGAAGATAGATGCCGCTGTTGCCGTGTTCCGGGCAATTCACTTCGATGTGGAGTTTGAAGTCCTGGTAGGTACCTGTAGTCTTGATGTTCGCCGCACCCGGACCGCGCTGGCCCGGGACTTCGGGATTGTCGTTGACGAGTTCGCCATCGCGGGCGATCCACTTGTTGTTGGTGACGTTGCCGATGGGCTCCCAACCGGTGAGGTCCTTGCCGTTGAAGAGTGCGACGGGTTTGGCCCACGACTTGGGCATGGGCCGGTCGAGCTTGGGCGCGCGGAGGCCGAGGAGCGCGGGGCCATCAGTTTCGCCGCGCTTCTCGACACCGGTGAGCTTATCGGCGCCGGCGGAGGTGAGTTCCCAATTGATGGCGGGTCCGCGGCCGGCGGCGGAAACGGCGACGATCATCTTTCCGGATTGCAGCTTCGCCCCGATGATGGGACGCCAACCACCGCCGCGCGGCTGCACGCGGCCTTCGACTTTGCCTTCCTTTTCAACAAGTTCCATCCACTGCGGATAGGGTTTGCCGGTGGCGGGCGTGACGGTCATGTCCCAGCGGCCGAGGAAGGCCTTCTGGTCCTGGGCGGTCGCGGTCCAGGGCAGGACGGCGGCGAGAGCAAGGATTAAGAATGATTTCTGCATTTCCTCCACTTTAACGCGCGGTGCGGCAGCAGGTCAGGAGATCCCTGTCTGTTTGTGGGTATCCGGCTGGTGGTGGGCGGCGGCCGTAGTACTGGTTTGGGCCCTGGAAACGCTACTTATCTATAGAGCTATTCAGGTCTTATAATCTGCATGGAGACGCACTTGAACAGGAGGCGCGATGCGGAGAATCAGCAGGAGGACAGCCCTGGCGGGAGCGGCCGGAACCAGGCTGATGGGGGCGGAGACGATGCAGGCGCCGGAGAACCGGGGGAGCATCCGGCTTGGCATTATCGGTGCGGGCGCTCGCGGCCAGTATGTGGGCGGGCACATGGCGCGGGATGGCCGGGCGCGGGTGACAGCGGTCTGCGATCTCTTTGACGACAGGATCGAACAAGCCAAAAAGATAGTCCCCGGTGCAGGCGCGGCGAAGGTCTACAAGGACTATCGGCAGGTGCTGGACGACAAAGAGGTGGATGCGGTGTTGATCGCCACACCGGTGTATCTGCATCCTGAGATGTTCGAAGCGGCGGTGGCGGCGGGCAAACATGTGTACTGCGAGAAACCGGCGGGCATGGATGTGGCGGGTGTCCAGCGCCTGATGCAGGCCGGCAGGAAGGCGGACCCGCGCAAGGTGATTCAGTTCGGATTCCAACAGCGGTTCAGTCCCGAGTACCTGAAGGCGCGTGAACTGGTGGCGGCCGGGCGGCTGGGCGAGCTGAAGATTCTGATGAGCTTCTGGATTCTGGGGATGAGCCCCAGGCTGGCTCCGCCGGCGGCGCAGCCGTACCCGGAGTTGCCGGAGGAGATGCGGCGGGTTCGCCTGTGGACGCGATGGAGAGAGCTGTCGGGCGGCGACATTGTGGAATGCGACTGCCACGGCCTGGATACGTTGAACTGGTTTGCGGGCGGGCATCCGGTGAGTGCGTTGGGCAAAGGCGGGCTGCGCTATCCGATTTTTTACGGCAACATCACGAGTGATCACTACGACATCATCTTCAGTTACCCGAATGGGGCCGAAGGGTACCTGATCAGCGCCCGCGCGGCCTGCGGCTTCCGGGACGTACGGGAACAGTTCTATGGTTCCAAAGGCGTGCTGGAAACGGCGCGCACCTACTACCGGCTGCATGGGCCGGTGGCGGCGGCCCGGTTGGCGAACGACGACCAACTGGAAGACACCAGCATGATCGAGAAGTTCTCGTCCCGGCGGGAGATCACGATTGATGCGGTGGAGGCATTCTTCACGGCTATTGCCGAAGGGCAACAGAGGAACATGTCGCAGGATGCGGGCCTTAGCACGCTGACCTCGATCCTGGGGCGGATGGCCTTCGAATTGAAGCGGGAGGTCACCTGGGAGGAGATGCTGCGCACGGGGTGATGCGCTCGCGGTGGTGTATACTTCCGTTCCATGCGAAGCGCGCTTGCCGTGTTCCTGTTGTTCTCCATTGGCCTGCAGGCACAGTCCCGGCCGGCCACAACCGCGGACTTTGAGCGGTGGATGAAAGAGCTGTCGAACTGGGGCCGTTGGGGTAAGTCTGACGAACTGGGCACACTCAACCTGATGACCCCGGCCAGCCGCCTGGCCGCAGCGAAGCTAGTGCGGGAGGGTGTGGCGGTTTCGTTGTCGCACGAGGCGGACAAGGTGCAGGCGGCGGACAATGCGCGGCCTTTTGTGCACGAGATGATCACGACTTCGGAGCAGCCGGGCGCGGACATCTTCCGGGACTCGTTCAGCATCGTGCATCACGGCATCATGCACACGCACCTGGATGCGTTGTGCCACTTCTCGTACAAGGGTTCCAGCTACAACGGATTCTCCATCAAAGAAGTGACGAGCAAGGGGGCGGCGCGGCTTTCGATTGAGAGTGCGCGCAACGGGCTGTTCGCGCGCGGAGTTCTGATCGATGTGCCGGAGCTGAAGGGTGTGCCGTACCTGGAGCCGGGAGCGGCGATCTTTCCAGAGGATCTGGATGCTTGGGAGAAGAGGACGGGCGTGCGCGTGAAGCCAGGGGATGTCGTGTTCATCCGGACCGGACGGTGGGCGCGCCGCGCGGAGAAAGGGCCGTGGTCGATGGCGGAGCGCGCGGGCCTGCATGCCTCCAGCGTGGCGTGGCTGCACAAGCGCGATATCGCGGTGCTGGGCAGCGATGCCTCCGCAGACGTCTGGCCTTCGCAGGTGGAGGGCGTCCAGCAACCGGTGCATACGCTGGTGATCGTGGCGATGGGGACGCCGATTCTCGACAACGTCGACCTGGAGCAACTGAGCAAGGAGAGCAAGCAGAGAAAGCGTTGGGATTTCCTATTGACGGCGTCTCCGCTGACGGTGCCTGGCGCTACGGGCTCGGCATTGAATCCGATCGCGATCTTCTAGGCGCAGCGCAGCGGCCGTGGGACCGGACGAGTATGATCGTAGTGACTTATGACGAAGATTGGACACCCAGAAGCGCAGCCAGTAGCTGAGGCGGGCCTGTGCAGACAGAGCGTTGACTCGCTGACGGCAGGAGGCAGGGCCCGGCGATGGTTCGTGAAGATCGGGCTGGCGGCGGCCGTGTCGGGCTGCCTCTACGCGGCGGCGGGCAAAGGCATTCCGCTGGAAAAGCTGAAGCTGCCCGCGGGCCAGGCAGGTGTCCAGATCAAGCCGGTTTTGACGGGCGAGATCCGCGGAGTGACAACGGACCAGGTTTCCATCGTGGGGCCGGGCCGGCATGTGGAGCCGGCGCACGCCAAGGAAGCAGTGGTCTGGCTGATCCTCGATGGCAAGGGTACGATGCACGCCGGCAGTGCGAAGTATGAGGTGCAGGGCGAGACGATTGCACGGGCTCCGCAGGGAGTGGCGTGGCAGATCGAGGTGGCCAAGGGCGAAGTGCTGCACGCGGTGCGCGTGCGGAGGGAATTGACCGCGGACGACCTGGCGGAGTTGAAGAAGTTCCCGCAGAACAACGCGGCCCCGCTGGTGAAGAAGTTCAGCGAGTGCACGCCGTATGGCGAGGCGATCAAGAGCCCGAAGACGGTGAGCCGGACCTTGCTGCCGGAGAACTATGTACCCCGCATGGCGATGGGCACGGTGCAGACGACCGGGCCGGATACGGTGGGGCGGCACAAGCACCCGATGCTGGAGCAGATCTTCCTAGGCCTGAAGGGCAATGACATCACGGTGCTGGCGGATGAGCACAACGCGAACCTGACGGAGTTCTCGATCCTGCATATTCCGCTGGGGTCCAACCATGGAGCCGAAGTGGCCAACGGCCGGAATTTGCACTATGTCTGGATGGATTTCTTTATTGCCAAAGAGGGTCAGGAGTATCTGAAGAACCACCTTACCCTGGACCCGCAGAAGAAGAAGTAAGCGGGCCAGGGGCAGCGGAGGATTGGGGCCTCAGGGCTTTTCGAGCGCCATGCGCAACAGCGGCGCTTTCATCTGGCCCCAGTCGGCGATATCGGGCAACTCTTCGAAGTACAGGATGCGGTACGACAGGAAGGCGTTGAGTATCTGATTTGGCTCGCCGGGCCGGCCGCCGCCGAAGCCTTCAACCAGCAGCAGCCCGCCGGGCTTCAGCGAGTCCTGCACGCGCTTCATATAGGCGGTATCGCGCAGGTTTGTGAACGCATAGCTCATCACGATCAGGTCCCATTGCGCGGCGCCCAGTTCGTACTCGTCGTGCGCCGCCAGTTTGGTATCGAGCTGCACGCCGGCTTCCGCGGCCAGGGCATTGGCCTGCCGCAAGGCCTCATCGGAGATATCGTAGCCGCTGACAGTCCAGCCAGCCTTCGCCAACCAGATGGAGTTGCGGCCCTGTCCCATGGCGATGTCCAAGGCGCGGCCCGGCTTTCTGGTGGAGGCAATTCGCCGCAGAAAGGCACTGGGCTCCCGAGTAAATGGAGCCGCCTTCCAGGTGAAGATCCGGTTGAAGTGGAGAGCCAGCCCTTCGCGGGGATGGGCTGCGAGATAGTCCTGAACGTCTTTGACCCGGGTGCGGACTTCATCGCCGGCAACACCCTCAGCCTCCAGCTTCTTCGAATAGGCGCGCAGGACATCGGTGGGAGCGCCGGGGGTGCCTTCCTTGCTGAACCAATCCGAGAACTGTTTCCAGGCGGTGTCGCCCGAGAGCAAAGTGAAAAGCAGCAACGCAATGGCCATGCACTTTCAGACACCGGACTCCTGAATTGGTTTCCGGCTGGGTGATTGAGAAAGATCACACAAGCGCCTAGGGCTGGACCGGCGATCAATTGCGCAACTTTTCGGTTGCATCTCTCAGAGGCCTGCGATATTCTGCAACCACGAGGTTGCATGATGACATTCACGGAAATGAGCCGGATTGACCGCTCGATTGAGATCGATGCGACGCCAGAGCGGGTCTGGCGAGCCCTGACGACGCGGGAGGAGCTCTCGGCCTGGTTTCAGGTGGCGATTGAGGGCGAGATCGCCGCGGGCTCTGAAGTATGGATGACGACGACGAACCCCGCGTACAGCGGGATGCGGTTTCAGGTGAAGTTCGTCGAACTGGAGCCGCCTTCGCTGTTCGTCTGGGAGTGGCATCCGGGGGCGGTGGATCCCCAGGTGGACTATGCACGGGAGCCGCGCACCACGGTCACCTTTACGCTGCAACCGAAGCCGGGCGGTACGCGCCTGAGTGTATCGGAAACCGGTTTCGAGGCGATCTCCTTGCCGCGCCGCGCCAGCGCGTTCAAAGACAATACGCAGGGTTGGGCGGAAGTGCTGGTTTGGCTGCAGCAATATGCCGAAGAAGCGCATTGAGCAGAGCCTGGCGGAAGCGGCGCTGTTGTTTGCCGCATTGGGCGATCCGACGCGGCTCATGCTGTTGCAAAGGCTCTCGCATGATGGCGCTGCCTCCATATCGGCCTTGGCCGAACGCTTCGTGATCACGCGGCAAGGGGTCACGAAGCACCTGCGGGTGCTGGAGGCGGCAGGGCTCGTCGATGGACGGCGGCAGGGGCGCGAATGTGTCTGGGCCATGAATCCGGCCCGGCTCGCCGAGGGGCAGCGATGTCTCGAGACCATCGGCCGGGGCTGGGACGATGCCTTGTCGCGTTTGAAGTCGCACATCGAGAAGGGATAAGCAGTCGACCGGAGGCGATGAGTCCCCGGCGTGTCCGGCGCAATGGGTGCGGCTACACTGGATGGGCATGAGCCGGACGATTCGAGTGGACCGCACAAACCTGCACTATACGGACGGCGCGCATGAGTTGGTGCTGCCGGTGGAATGGTCAGCGGTCGCAAAGACGGAAGACTGTCCGATCGACCTGGAGATTGTAGCGGGCGAACTGGGATTCTGGACCGTGCCGGCCGGCGAACCGATTGCGCCGGCGCGCCGGGAGGAACTGCTGGACGAAATCGCGGAGTATTACGCGAAGGGCCCGGTGGCGGACATCCTTGGCCCAAAGGGGTCGCTGTTGCGAGGGCAATCGAAGTTCCGGTTCTACCTCCAGATTCCTCCGACGCCGTCGAGGTATTACGAAGTGGGCCGATTCCTCGAGATTCCCATGGCGCAGCCGGCGCCGGGGGCACGGGCATGGAACGAGCGCTACATCCTGGATTTCACCGGGAGCCGGCACTGGACCCAGCCTCAGCTCGCGCTGGAGGCCGCTCACCTGCAGGAGATTGCGCGGCGCATCGCGAGGAAGGAGCGCATCGGGGTGCGCGGCCTGCCGGAGTAGCGTGGCAGCGGCAGTTTCGCTGTGGACAGGGTGCTCGACCGCAATTCGACGGGTCCCGATGGTGAACTCGCGCATCCAAACCTGGGTGCGGTTCTGAACTACGCCGCAGAGACTCAACTTGAGGGACACGGGACATGAAGGCGTTCATCCTGGAGCAATTTGGACAGCCGTTGAAGTTGGCGGAAGTACCGGCACCGGAAGCGGGTCCGGGGCAGGTGCTGGTGCGAGTGGGCGCCAGTGGGGTGAACCCGCTCGACCTGAAGATCAAGGCAGGCGCGGCGGGTCATGCCAAGGCCGTGCTGCCGGCCATTCTGGGCATCGATCTGGCGGGTACGGTGGAGGCTGTCGGAGCCGGAGTGACCGCCTTTCGCGCCGGCGATGAAGTCTACGGCCTGACTGGCGGAGTAGGCGGAGTGCCGGGGTCGCTGGCGGAATATGCCGCGGTGGATGCGGACCTGCTCGCGCTGAAGCCGAAGCGGTACAGCATGCGGCAAGCGGCCGCGATACCCCTGGCATTCATCACAGCCTGGGAGGGACTCGTCGACCGGGCTCGCGTCCAGGGTGGTGAGCAGGTGCTGATCCATGCCGGGGCAGGCGGAGTGGGCCACATGGCCGTGCAGTTGGCCGCGGCTTATGGCGCGGATGTTTACGCCACGGTGTCAGTGGGGAAGCAGGCGATTGTCGAAAGCTACGGCGCCGTGCCGATCGACTACAAATCCGAAACGACTGCGCAGTATGTGGGCCGCTGCACGGGCGGCCGGGGCTTCGATGTGGTGTACGACACGGTGGGCGGGCAGACGCTGGATGAGTCCTTCCAGGCGGTGAAGAGCTACACCGGCCGGGTGGTCAGTTGCCTGGGCTGGGGCACGCATGCGCTGGCTCCGTTGTCGTTCCGGGCGGCCACGTATTCGGGCGTCTTCACCCTGCTTCCGCTGTTGACGGGCCAGGGGCGCGCGCATCATGGGGCGATTCTCCGCGAGGCGTCTAGACTGGCCGACGCCGGCAAGCTCACCCCCCTGCTGGATGCGGCGGAGTTTCCGCTGTCGAGCATAGAAGAGGCGCACGAACTGGTGGCCAGCGGCGGCGCACAGGGCAAAGTGGTGGTCACGCTGTGAAGCTGCGGCCACAGGGGTTCGCCAGTGGTTTCAAATGATCCTCTGCGATGAAATCACGGTGGAGGAATGGTCTCCGGACTTCGCGTCGTCGGGCCAGGCAAATCCGCTTTGGCAACGACTCCGGTGCGGGCCGATCACACTTTGCAATTCCCTGGAGGGCATCGATTGGCTGACGAACCCTGTGCAAGTGGAGTTGTGTGAAGCGTGCGGGGTGCAGGCCTGCTCCCCTGACGGGTATGTGCACTACTCGGAGTTTGACGGCTATGTCTTCTGGACACGCCCGCAGGCGACGGGTGGTGGGCCTTCGAAGGCGGTTGCGCAGCATGGCGCCGTGGCCTTCCCTGCCCCGTGCTGGGAACAGATCCGTGGCGCGGTGGCAGGAATCCCGCCCGCTGCCTCTTTGACTCGCGCAAACGGGTCTGCTTTGGCAGGCGCCTGGGCGAATGGACCAGGCCGCCCGACCGACTTGTCGAGGTTGCTGCCGATGCTGCAGTCCCAACTGCTGGCCGCGGATACGCTCTCGCGGGCGGAGGTGCTCCGCTGGATGACACACTGGGCGGATTGGTTCAGCGGGCCGGACGAAGTTCCGCAGGTCGCCCGACTCGCCCCCCTGGCCGGCACTGCTTTCGAAGTGGAGACGCTGCACCTGGACGGTCATCCCGAGGGCGGCTGGGCTGCTCTTGCGCGGAGAGGCAACGAGGTCGTGCCGCTGTTCGCCACGGGGCAGGTGCTGCTGTTGAAGCACTGATCCGGGCGCTAGACTGGATTGCAGAGGAGCTGAGGGGCTCCATTTCTTCCTGGCGCCATGGTCTTCGTTCAACGCATCCCGGCACCGCCGCTGGACGCCAGCGTCGCCGCTATCTGGTATTGCGAGAGTGGCCCGCGGCCGCACGCCCTGGAACGTGTACTGCCCAGCGGCCGGGCGCAATTGATCGTGAACCTGGCCGAAGACCAGACGCGAGGCTATGTGATGGACGGTGGGCAGTTGCGGGTGGTGACCGCGCCCGGCACCGTGCTGGCGGGCGTACAGTCGCGATTCTCGATCATCGACACCCTGGAGCAGCAATGTGTCCTGGGCGTCACGTTCCGGCCCGGGGGCACGCTGCCCTTCTTCCGCCTGCCCGCGCAGGAACTCTGCGATATTGACCTGCCGCTGGAGTTCGCCTGGGGCCGCCGGGCGAAGGAGTTACGGGAACAACTGCTGGAAGCCCAGGGACCGGGCGCGAAGCTCGATGCGATGGAGCGCGCGCTGCGGGCCCAATGGAGTCCGCTGGGCCTGCACCCGGCCGTCGACTTTGCGGTTGCCAGGCTTACCAACAGTCCGCACACGGCGAGCATTGCGGAACTCACCCAACAGGTGGGACTGAGTCCCAAGCGCTTCATCGAGCGGTTCAAGTCCGCGGTGGGTGTCGCACCCAAGCAGTACTGCCGGATCCTGCGCTTTCAGGGCGCCCTGGCATTGGCGGAACAGGGCCGACGCGTGGAGTGGACGAGGATCGCGGTCGATTGCGGGTACTTCGACCAGGCTCATTTCATCCACGATTTCCGTTCCTTCGCCGGCATTACCCCAACCGGGTATCAGGCGGACCGCACGCAATTCCGCAATCACGTCAAATTTCTACAATCCGCGGGCGCGGCCTCGTGAGATGATTCGCCCATGTCCGACAATCTGGAAACCTACCATACCGTCACCCCTTACCTTGTGGTGCCCGATGCCGACGCTGAGCTGAAGTTCCTGGCGGCTGCGTTCGACGCCGTGGAGAAGGACTGCAGTCGCAACGAGGACAACACGGTGATGCATGCCGAAGTGACTATCGGCGATTCGCTGGTCATGCTGGGGCAGGCCAACAACCAATGGAAAGCGCTTGCCGCGTCGCTCTACCTTTGGGTACCCAACGTGGACGAAGTGTACGACCGGGCGATCGCCGCGGGCGCCACCTCGCAAAGCGCGCCTGAGGATAAGCCGTATGGGCACAGGAACGCCGGAGTGGTGGATCCGTGCGGGATCACGTGGTGGATCGGCTCGCCCGTGAAGTAGCGGGCCACGCGGATCAGAAGGAGATGCCGAAGACGAGTTCGACCGCATTCTGGTTGGTTCGTTGATTGGTGGGACCGCCCGAGTAAGGCGACACGTCCAGCGCCCAGCGGGTGTAGCGCACCACTGGAGAAAGGTGCATGCCGTGGGTGCGTGTCTCGGCGCCCGCACCCACGGTGGCGCCATAGTGCGAGGGATTGTACCCATTGAGATTCCCTGCCAGCCGAAATGAGGGCCCGCCCTCGACGATGGGCGACCACTTCGACGTCGTCAGCCTGTATTTGGCGAGCACGGGAAATTGCCAGGTGATCACCATAAACCGCCAGGGATCAGAGGTGCTTTCTCCTGACCGCAGCGGCTTGTAGATGCCATCAATCTCAACCGCCAGCCGCCGGGTCAGGTTTGCCTGGGTGCTGATGCCAACCAGGTATCGTGTGCGTTCCGTGATCGGCCGCACCAGGAAGGGCACTTCCCGAAACCCTTGTGTGACCGGGTACCCCACCAGGGCTCCAATTTCCAGCATCCGGCTGCCCACCCGGCGGGAACCCGGATCCGTTTCGTACGAGACGCTGGTGAGGAACTCCAATTGATCCGGCTTGGTGGCATAGCGCGGGTAGATGGATTCGCGAGCCCAACGCGTATAGCGCAGTGACGGTGAAAGCTTGAGGCGGCGCCAATGGTAGGCGAGACCGGCGCCCGCGGTGAAGCCGTATTGGGAGGGCTCAGCGCCCGCTGCATCCTCCTGCGTGCGGAAGGAGGGTCCTGCCTCGATAAAGGGCCGCAGGCGGCCAGAGAATGCGGTTTTGGGCAACGTGTATTTGAGCAGGAGCGGGAATTCCCACGCCCGGACCGCCGTCATCTCGTTCCGGTAACTCTGGGTGGTTCCATCGGGAAGGAACTGGGTGTAGACCACGGCTGCCTTCATGGGACGATGCAACACGTTGAGTTCGACTGAAAAGTCCCGCCCGATCCGCCCTTCCACCATGGCGCCAAAGATGAAGGCCCGCGGCCCGGTGAGGTGCTGGAACAGACTGGGTGGATTGCCGGTGGCGTCGCCCGCATAGCGGGACTCGAAAGGAGGAAAGCTGTTGGTAATATTGGTCCCGCCGACGATTCCGAAGGATATTCGCTGGCCCGAAGACGGCAAAGCGGAGGCAATACACACACAAATCGCGAAGGTAAGACTGCGCATACGCGTTTCGGACGCGGCCGGTAGGGCGCTGGTTCCGAGTCAGTTTACAATGGGGCCAATTGCTGCTGTGGTAAAGTGCCTCGTACATGCCTGGGTCCGCCTGAACCACACGGCGCGGCCCTGCCAAAGTCGCACTGCACGGAACTGGGGAGCACATGAAGACAATACTCATCGTATTGGCAGTCGCGGTGGCCGGGATCCTCCTGTTTGCCACCACGCGCCCGGACACATTTCGCGTGGAACGCACGACGACCATCCAGGCGCCACCTGAAAAGATCATTCCCTTCCTCGAAGACTTCCACAAATGGCCCGAATGGTCGCCCTTTGAAAAGCTCGATCCCTCGATGAAACGGACACTGAGCGGCGCTGAAAAGGGGAAGGGCGCTGTTTACGCCTGGGATGGGAACCGCAAGGCGGGCAGCGGCCGGATGGAGGTTCTGGAGGTTGTGCCGGGCTCAAAGGTCAGCATTGAACTGGCCTTCACCAAGCCCTTCGAATCAAAGAACCTGGCGGAGTTTGACCTGGTGAATAAGGGCGGCGCGACCAGCGTCACCTGGAGCATGTCAGGACCTCAGACATACGTCACCAAGTTGATGACCATCTTTGTCAGCATGGACAGCATGGTGGGCGGCGACTTCGCAACCGGCCTGGCCAACCTGAAGGCGGCAGCCGAGAAGTAGCCGCACCGGGCCTGCCTGGAGAGACTCACAGCGGGCTGGGGACCGTGCCCCAGCCCAAAACCTCATTACTTGCCGGCCCGTTCGCGCATCTGCTGGCGCCACTCCTCACGCATCTTTTTCAACTCCTCCATCTGTTCCTTGGAGAGCACCTTGCCCAGTTTCTTGTCGGTGTCTGACTGCACATCGCGCATCTCGCGCGCCATTTTCAATTTGCCGCGGCGGTTCGAGTCGCCGCTGTGTTTGTCGCGAATCGCCTTCAGTTGCTGGAACTCCTCGGTGACGATGGGGCGCACCTGCTCCGACTGCTCCGGTGTCAGTTTCAAGCGGTCCTTGATCTGCTGCAACCGTTCCTGGGCGCGCTCCATTTTCTGCTGTTGAGCGGTGGAATCCTGCTGTGCAGGCAAGGGGCTGACCCAAAGTGCGAGCGAGCCGATCATCATTGTGCTTACCAATCTGAAACTCATTCATTGCCTCCTTGTGTGTCGATGGCTGGCCGCTTCGCGCGGGCCGCTTCCCTGCCCCGGCTGTCCGGGTGCTGGCCGGATTGGGGTATTAAATTCTTCAAAATCTCTTTCATCGGGTAGTAATAGGGCAGGAAGCCCCTGAAACTCTCGGTTGCCACCACTACTTGCAGATCGCGGCTGCTGTCGATGAACGGAGTCCAGCCGGTCACTCCTGGACTGCTGTGCCAGGTTGTGCGGCCGTCCTGGTCGAGATCCTCCAGCCAGTTGCCGATGCCGTAGCGGTTCAACGCCGCCTTCGGGTCGTAAACGGCGGCCCGCTGGAAGGGTGACTCCACAATGGGCACGCCGCGGGTCTGATCGCTGAGCATCGTCTCCACGGCCTGTTCAGAAAGAATCCGGCGCCCTTCCCAAACACCCCGGCCCGCGATCATCCGCAGGAATTTCATATAGTCGCCGGCCGTGGAGCGGCCTCCGCCGGAGATGCGCGGGTTCTGCGTGGGTCCCTTGTATTCGTAATCGGTGGCTACCAACCCCAGGGGTCCGGCGATGCGTTCGCGGAAGAGTGCCTGCCAATCCTTCCCCGAGGCGACCTCAGCCACCCGGCCGGCCACCTGCATGCCCGCCCCTGAGTAGATGAAACCGGTGCCCGCCGGAATCTTCAACGGGACCTGGGCCAGCGCCTGCGCGCACAAGTCGAGGGTGGTGGAGGCGTCACCCAGGCAGCGGCTCACCAGCGGGAACTCGCCGCCAAAGCCGGAGGTGTGGCTCATCAGTTGCCTCACGGTGATGGAGGCTTCTTCACCGGTTAGATACGGCAGGTATTGGCTCGCCTTGTCGTCCAGTGACAATGTGCCGTCATCCACCAGGGACATGATCACGGCCGCGGAGAGCCACTTTGTCGAGGAGGCGATGGCCCCCTGGCGATCCTGGCGCCAGCGTCCGAACTGCTTTCTGTAGATCTCCTGGCCGTGCTGGACAATGGAGACCTCCAGGCCGCTGGGCAGGTTGGCCGCCGCACGCCGTAGCAGGCGGTCCAGTTGCGTAAAGTCGTAGGTCTGCGCGGACGCTGTCAGGGCCGAGGCGATGAAGAGGGCCCCGAGGACGGCTCGCGTACAAGATCCCTGCAATCTGTTCATGACTCATTCACTCCGTGAGAGGTCGAGGCCTGAGCCGCGGCGGAACGAAGCCGCTTCCGATGCTTCGAAGTTCCTTCGTCCCGCCGCACGCTATGCCTCAGCCGGCATCAGTCCTGGGTCCTGGTGCGGCTGGCTGTCCAGGTCTGTCCATTGGGCCCGGTGACGGTCTTGGTCACACTGCCATCCTGACGCTGCACCGTGGCTGTGGCCGACTTCCCATTGGCGCCGGTGATGCTCTTCGTATCGGAGTAGGCGCCGTTGCCCCAGGTTGCATTGTTCTGGTAGGTGGCGCTGCGTCCATTGGGTCCGGTGGCGGTAGTGGTACGCGAAGCGCTGCCCGGGGCTACCGATGCGGTGGTGTTCGCCGTCGCGGTCTTGCCGTTGAAGCCAGTCGCCGAGCGACTGCCCGAATAGGTGCCATTGCCCCAGTTCGCATTGCGGTTGTAACTGGCCGACTTACCGTTCGGGCCGGTCACCACGCTATTGCGCGAGGAGTGGCCCGGAGTGCGCGTTCTGGTGGTATGGGCGGACTGGGCTGAGGCACTGAATGAAAAAACTGCACTCATCGCGGCCGCGGCCAGGAAAACCTTCTTCACTGCAATTGTTTTGTTCATATGATTTGATCTTTCCTGCAGCTTACTGATGGAGTCTGTCTTGCCTCCACACGCTTATCCTGGATCGGAACCGGCCCGTGTTCGTGCTGGAAATGTCCGCAGCCTGTAAAGATTTGTCTTCACTCCAGGCAAGCTGCGCGCGTGCTAAAAAAGCGCGTCCACCGGCAGTGTGATACGCAGCGCCAGTCCACCATTCTCACGGTTCTGCGCGCTGACCGAACCGCCGTGCAGGCTCACGACATGGCGGACGATCGCCAGTCCCAGGCCCGCCCCGCCGGTCTGGCGTTCCCGCGCCTGCTCGACACGATAGAAGGGATCGAAGATCCGCGCCAGTTCGTGGGGCGGCACGCCGGGTCCTTCGTCCTCGACGAGAATCGTGGCCATGTTTGCGCCGCTGGGGCGGGCCAGCCGGATCTGCACCACGGTGCCCGGGCTGGTGTATTTCAACGCGTTGCGAACGACGTTCTCAATGGCGCTGCGCAGCAGGTCGCGTGCCCCGCTCATGGTACAGGCCGCGCATTCCGCCAGCCGGATGCCCCGATCGGTGGCTGTTGTCTCGAAGCCCGCATCGATGGCAATCTCCTGAACCAGCGCGGCCAGGTCGATGGTTTCCTTGGGCGGCGGCTGATCCAGTGCCTCTAAACGCGAGAGCGTCAGCAACTGCCCGATGAGGTGATTCAGCCGGTGGACCTCCCGCTCCATGCGAGCCATGGAGGTGGGCGAAACCGTATCGCCGCGGCGGCGAATGAGGCCCAAGGCCAGGCTCAGGCGTGTGAGGGGCGACCTCAGCTCATGCGATACGTCGGCGATCAGGCGCTTCTGCGCATTCAACAGCGTCTCGATGCGAGCAGCCATCTGATTGAAGTCCCGGGCCAGCCCGCCCACTTCGTCCCTGCGCTCCAGCAACTGGGGCTGCGTGACGCGCGCGCGCAAATCTCCATTCGAGAATCGCGCAGTGACGGCGCGGAGGTGCGCCACGGGCGAGGTGAGATGCCGCGCCAGCAGGAAGCAGAGTACGCCGCTGGTGAGGAGAAAGGAGAACAGGAAGGTCCGCGACCAGCCTCCGGCGCGCTCCCGTCGAGGCATGAGGACGGTGAAGCCGTAGACCCTGCCCTGGGCTCCGCGCAGCCGCACTCCGGCCACGCCGCGGAGGGGCAGCAGCGTGAGCTGGCCTTCGACGCCGGCGAGCGCGTCAGACAACGGCTTGCCCGTGGGGGCGAACGAGCCGGTGCTCAACCCCTGGCCTGAGCCGTCGTGCAGCGTCCCGCGCATGCCCGTATCGAGGGCCAACGATTCCAGGAAGCGATCGAGCTCCGGCCGGCCGCCGCGCTCATACGACTCGACGCTCACTCGCCCGGCTGTCACAATTGCGCCTTGCCCCAGCTTCCACCACGGGGCGGTCGCCGCGCCGGGCGCATCCATCAGGAAGCCCAGCCCTACCACCAGCAGCAGCACCAGGGTTCCGCCGCAGAACCACAGGAAGATTCTGAGGAAGAGGCTCTTCATGCGCCGTCCGCGCCTGTTTCATCGAGGGGATAGATGTAGCCGGCGTTGCGGACAGACCGGATCCGCTCCCGGCCATCGGGACGCGCGCCGAGCTTCTTGCGCAGGCTGCTGACATGGTTGTCGATGCTGCGGTCGAAGACGGAGAACTCGCGGTCGAGGACCTCGCGGAACAGCTCTTCCCGCGTCAGCACCCGTCCGGCGGCCCGGAGAAACACACGCAGCAGCGCGAACTCGGCCGACGTGAGTTCCACGTGCGCTCCACCCCGCCGCACGGTGCGGGCACGGCTATCCAGGGTGACATCGGCCAGTGCCACGACGTCCTCATCCTCGTGCGGGCGTAGCGCCGAGGGCGCCGTACGCCGCAGAATCGCCTTCACCCGGGCCACGAATTCCTGGGGATCAAAGGGCTTGGGGAGATAGTCGTCGGCGCCGCCCTGCAGGCCCACGACACGGTCGATGGCATCGCCGCGCGCCGTCAGCATGATCACCGGAACCTGGGATGAGGCCCGCAGGCGGCGCAGGACTTCGAAGCCGTTCAGCCGGGGCAGCATGACGTCCAGCACGATCAATTGCCAGTGCGGCTGGAGCGCCAGTTTGAGGCCCGTATCGCCATCGTGGCAGACCTCGATGACGAAGCCTTCGGGGTCCAGGTATTCGCACAGCATCTCGGTCATTTCCACGTCGTCGTCGACGACCAGAATCGCTGGACGATCTGTACGAGGCATCGGATCCTGCGCGTTGGAGCAGTGCGTGAGCAGCATCGGCTCACCCGGCGGCCGGTACTCGCCGCGGCTCTTCTGATCTTCCCATTCGATGAAATCAGCCTGCAACCGGGCCTCCCACTTCACCAGGATCCGGAGATGACGACACGGGGTCCGCGGACCGGCGCCCAGCCGTAGCGCGGGGCCACCCAGACAGGCCGCGGCGGCGGCAAAGCCCGGTATGCGGGCATCCACACATACGCCCGTCCGGTCCAACGGTAGGCTCCGCCCACCCACACAGGCCGCACCAACGGCGCGGCAATGACACGTGTCACCACAGGCCGCGGCGGACCTACCCGCACAACGACAGTCTGCCCCGCCAGCAGGGCGCTGGCAGACAGCGCGCACAGGCAGAGCTTCCATCCGGCAGCCAGAATGTCACGGCTGGACATGGTCAATCTCCTTCCTTTGGGAGCAGGTGCTCCCGTGTCCTCATGATGGGGCGAGGAGCACCGAGCGAAGGACTGGAAATGTCAGCCGAACGTAAAGTATTGTCAGAGGCCCCTGGAATTCAGTGGACTCAGATCGCCGGTACCAGCAGTCCCTGCGTAGCCTTCATCACCATCTCATCCGCGAAGAGCAGTAGAACATCGGAGATCTGCTCTTTGGTCATGGCACCGAAGCGCCCCGCGAGTTGTTTCGCTTCAAACAGTTTGGAGGCGACCGGTGTAGCAGAGGCGGCTGGGCGGGACGGGGCATTCGCAATGCGCTGCAGCACCGCCTCACGCTCGACCTTGCCCTCACTCACGCTGAGCAGCGCAATGATCTCGGCGATCAGGGCATTCAATTGGGCAGCCAGTTTACTGCCGCCTTCCGGACCAACGCCGGCCGTCGTGGCATAGCGCCGCAGCCGCGAAGCCTTCTGCCAGACCCAGACCACGCCGCTGATGCTGATGTTGCCGGTGGTGACTGCCCCTTCCCCCACGCTCATCGACCCGTACAGTCCTTCGTTCGGTTGCGGCCGCGCCCAGTATTCGCCGGTCCTCCGGGAGACCCCTGCGAATGAGTTCTGGATCTCCAGGAAGCGGGCGCCTTCGGCCAACAGGCACACCAGCAGGGAGAGCGGCTTGCGGATCATGCTGAAGCCCTGCGAGCCATCGTAGAGCGCCAGGGACGAGCATTGCGCGAGGTCGCCCAGGCCAAACTCGGAGCCTTCGGTGCCCAGTGCTCCGTGGTCCGAGCCCAACGCCAGCTTCTCGATCTTTACTTCCTTCGGCACCGCGCCCGAAGCACGCAGCGTCGCCGGCACATCCTCCGTTGCATCCGCCAGGGCAAAGACGGGACTCACTCCGAACGCGAGGATATACAGGTTTGAGACCTTCATGTAGAGCGTCACACGTCCGCCATACAGAAGTTGGACGCGCAGGATCAGGATCAGGCCGGGCGATCGCTCGCGGCCCAGGGTGATGGCCTGCCGCAACACCCCCATGGAGCTCATGTATGCTTTGGCGCTCGAAACGTCCAGATCCACCGTTTGGCTCGGCATCGCCGGTAATCCCCCCTGTGCCCCTGTTGCCCGCCGTTGGCCGCAGGATAGCACGCCGGATAGCGGTCGGGGCCAGCCGGCGCTACAGCCCCTCGGGCAGCTTCTCCCGTTCCAGCTTCCGCGTGCCCGACATGGAGTAGAGGTTCCGGTGGATGGTCTCGCAGATCTCGCGCATGGGCAGATCGTTAGCGTCGTCACCGAACGGACCCTCGATCTCGACGCCAATCTCCTCGATGCCGAAGAAGGTGTAAGAGATCAGCAGGACATCCAGCAGCGTAAACCAGCCGAAAGTGCCCACCAGTGCGAACGGCAGCGTGAAGCAATAGACCACCAGGGCGCGCCGCAGGTGCACGACATAGGCAAAGGGCAGCGGCGTCTTCCTGATGCGTTCACACCCGCCCAGGTAGTCCACCAGCAGTTGGATGTTCTGGTCCAGCGCGACGTAGACGATATCACTGACCAGACCGCGGGACTTGATCTCCGCCACCAGGGTACTCATGCGCTGCGCCACGAACAGCGCCCGGTGCTGGGCCGTGCGCAAGCCCGACAATTCTTCTGGCGTCAGGTCGGCTTCCAGCGGCCCGATGTCGAGTTCGTCCCGCAGCGAACTCATCGTCGCCCAGGGAAACAGCGCCGTCCACCGCGCCAGCTCCTGCAAGAGCCGGGGCTGTCCGCCCAGGTGAACCGCCGCCGCGCGCACCAGGTTCCGGGTCTCATTCACGATGCCGCCCCACAGCCGCCGTCCCTCCCAATACCGGTCGTACGAAGCATTCGTACGGAACACCAGCAGCAGGCCCAGCGCGACACCAACCAGGGAGTGCAGGGTAATGGGGATATCCACCGGCCGGAGGGCCTGGTGGAAGTAGACGACTCCAGCCGCCCAGATGACGCATACGCCGACGCGAATGCCTATCTCTTTCACCAGCGTTCCGCGGATGTCGAAGAAATGGTCCAACCACTTGTGTGGATCGTAGTGAATCATGAGGGTTGTTCAATTCTCGCGTGACTACAGGCAGTCTGACAACGTCGGTCCGGCCGCCGCGGCTAAACTGAGAGTGTCGAAATGAACCTGGACCACCATGCTGGAATTTAAGCCCAGTCGTACCGCATTGCAGGTCGCGGTCCGTCGCGCGGCCCACCAGATCCTGGAAACGCCGCCCGTCTTTACCGACCCTCTCGCCGTACCGGTGCTGGGCCCGGAAGGCGCGGTCTGGGTAGCGGACGAAGGTACGAGGAAGAACCATCCGGTGGGCAAGGCCTTGCGAGCCTTCCTGGCCGCGCGCAGCCGCTTTGCCGAGGATGAACTGGCCCGTGCCGTCGACATGGGCGTCCGCCAGTATGTGCTGCTCGGCGCCGGGCTCGATACCTTCGCCTACCGCAACCCTCACGCCGCGGCGGGCTTGCGCGTCTACGAGGTCGACTACCCGTCCACCCAGCACTGGAAGCGCGGGATGCTCGAAGCCGCCGGCATTGCGATCCCTGCTTCAGCCGTCTTCGTACCCCTGAATTTTGAGCACCAGACGCTGGCCGCGGGGCTGCAGGCGTCGGGCTTTCAGGTGGATCAGCCGGCACTGTTCGCCTGCCTGGGAGTGGTGCCCTATCTCACGGACGAAGCGTTCACCTCGACGCTGGAATTTGTCGCCTCGCTGCCGGGCGGCACCGGCATCGCCTTCGATTACGCCGTGGCGCGCTCATCCCTGAATCTATTGGAGCGGCTGGCTTTGGATGCACTGGCCAAACGGGTCGCCGCCGCCGGGGAACCTTTCCGGCTGTTCTTCGAACCCGCGGCGCTCGCCCGCCGCCTGCGGCTTCTGGGCTTTGACCGCATCGAGGATGTGGGCCGCGACGAACTCAACCAGCGCTACTTTGCGAACCGCCAGGACGATTTCCACGTCCGCGGCGGCCTGGGCCGGATCGCCGCCGCCTGGCTGTGACGAATCCTGGATTACCTGGCAGCCGCCGCAGTACTGGACTTCAAGCGGGAGAACGCTGACCGCAGCCCGCCCCAGGAATCAGGACGAGCCGTGGTGGGGATGGGGACCGCCACCCGCTGATCGGCCAGCACCTGGGTGGTGAACTCCCGCATGGCGCGGCCATAGGGAGAATTGCGGCCTGCCAACCCGCCCGCAATCAGCGCGGCCTGCAGGCTGGAGAATGCGTTGGGCAGGCTGGCGACGGGCTGCGTGCCCAGCATCGACAAAACAGTCTGCCGCGTCAGGCCGGTCGCCGCCGTGTCTCGCGTCATGACAATGCTCACCTTCGAGCGCAGGTGCAGATCCTCAAACAGCTCCATGCTGCGCCGGGCCTGGTGCACCGTGGAGAGATCGGGCGCGCAAATGCTGAAGATCTGGGCAGACCGCT
Organism: Paludibaculum fermentans; assembly: GCF_051172195.1. Lineage (GTDB taxonomy): Bacteria > Acidobacteriota > Terriglobia > Bryobacterales > Bryobacteraceae > Paludibaculum > Paludibaculum fermentans_A. The sequence goes on along the minus strand of NZ_JBPJAQ010000001.1, from coordinate 5,578,212 downwards.
CCAACACGGTAACCGAGTACCGTTCCAGATTGCCGGAATGGTCAAAAATCACCACCGGGTAGCGCCTCTGCAAATAGGTGAGCAGGTTGTCGAAGCGGGCGGCTTCAATGCGTGTGTTCAGAGACCGGTGCGTCGCCGGCAGCACATCCACCAGGCCGGCATGGGTGATCAGGCGGTCCCAGATGGAGTCCTCCATCCGGCCCGCATACTGGGCAGCCTGGATCATGGAGGCGTTCTTTTCCGAACGCGCCATCAGACCCTGCACCCCGCAATTCATGTCCAGGTCCACCAGCGCCACACGCGCGCCAATCAATTCGGCGGCATAGTGGGCGAAATGGGCCGCGGCCGTCGAGGTGCCCGCCCCCGGCTTCGCGGGCACGAAGCTGAGGAACCGGCCCGCCGGCGCTCCTTCATTCCGCTGTTCCACCGGCGCCGGTGTGCCCTGGCACTCCGAGGAGAAGGTTTGGAGAATACTCTGCAAGCGGTCCCGGTCATTCGGCAACTGCACGCACTCCCTCACGCCCAGCCGGCTTAAGGCAAGAAACGAGGTGTTGTCGATCTGGTGATAGACCGCAATCGTCCGGTTCTCCCGGCCCGCTCTTCTGATTTCTCCTGCACAGTATTCGGCCGCTTCGGAATCATCAGACTGCATGAAGAGGACCAGCGGTTCCCCCTCGTCGAGGATCCGCCCCAACTGCTCCATCTGCTCCGATGGGTCGATTTCGGTGACGGTCAGAAACGGGTTGAACGACTTCAATGCGAGACGAATCTCTTTAACGCACGCGGTATCTCGGCTGAGAATGATAACTTGATCGGAATCCAAGGCGCCCTCCAGTCCGGCATTGGCCGGCGGCGATTGCACTTCTCTGCATTCATTGAGCCATGCTAATCCGAACGCCGGAATAGCGGAATGGTCCCAAACTCAGGCGGACCTAGGTACCAGGACCTTCGGTACGCCCCATTCGGGCTATTGGCCATTCAAACCCAATTCAATGCTTGAGCAATTCCACGCCAACTGATTGGAATCCCAGCGCTAATGGCGAACGGCTACGCCCGGTCCGGCTTGAGGACCGCGATGAAATTCAGGTTCCGGTAGAGCTGCTTGTAATCCAGGCCGTACCCGATCACAAACCGGTCTGGAATCTCGAAGCACCGGAAATCGATCTGGAGCGGAACAATCCGGCGCGCGCTGCGATCCAGCATCGTGCACAGTGCGATGGAATTCGGGCCCCGTCCCGCGAGGTTCTGCAGCAGGTAGCGGGCGGTGAAGCCGGTGTCGACAATGTCTTCCACCAGCAGCACGTCCTCGCCCTCAATCGAGTCATCCAGGTCCTTGGCGATCCTCACAACACCCGGAGCACTCGAATGGTTGGAGAAGGAGGAGATCGCCAGGAAGTCCACTTTCACGGGAATGGTCAACGCCCGGGCCAGTGCCGTCAGAAAGAAGACTGACCCTTTCAACACGCCGATCATCCGGAGGTTCCCGTTCTCGTACCTCTGGGAGATCTGGGCGGCCACCTCCTGAATACGTTCACGGATCTGGTCCTCAGAGAAGAGGACCTTTTCGATCATCGGCATGGCGGGAGTGCGCATAGGGGGCTATTTCGAGTCGGCGGTCTCCGGAATGATGCCATACTTCAGCACCAGATCCTGCAGATCCTTCTGGTAAAAAACCTGGATGTTGATGTGCGGGTAGATCTCACGCAGCAGCCGGATCTTGCGGTTCTTCCGCGTGACCAGCGACTGCTTCATGGTGGTGAGCTCCACGTACATGTCGGATTCAGGCAGGAAGAAATCGGGCGTGAAACTCTCCAGCACGCGCCCGCTGACGTCCCAGGCGATGGGAAAGCTGCGCGGCTCGTACTCCCAGGCAATGCGATAGAAATCCAGCAGGTTGGCGAAGATCTCTTCGCTCGGATGGCCGAACTGGACATTCTTCAAGCTGGCTCGCGCCTGCGGCTGAATCCCATGGCGGGCCAGCCGCAGCCGGATCTGGAACTGTAGTTGCGCTTCCGCCGCATGCGAGAGAAAGCCGTGAACCGTCAGGTCGCGGGCCCGTACGGCTGCCTCGATCAGCGCGGCCATATGGGCCGCATCCAGCGACTCCGCATTCAATGTCAGGTCGAACGTATCCGGAGCGGCTGTGGCCCGCCCAAACCGCGCCTTGCGCGTCGCCCGCAACTCAGTCTCGCGCGTGCGGAGTTGAACCCGCGCCGTCGCCCGGTCCAGCCGGTCGTCCAGCATCAGGTTCCCAATGCGGCGATTCTCAGGCGCCACGATCCTGATCCGCAACAATGCCGGGAAGTTTTTGAACAGCAGTTCGGCTCCATCGACACCGATCACCAGGTGCGACTCCGTCCCCAATCGCAGCAGGATGGAGGCGGCCATGTCGGGCCAGGCCTTGCTGTTGGATTCGATGATCGGGCCGAACTCTTCGGCCAGCATGGAGTCGACGCGCTGCGCGCTCAGGTGTGTGAACGCCAGCCGCTGCGCGGCCAGTTGTGCGACTTCACGCGTCCTGCAACCAGGCTCGCCGGAAACAGTCACGACCGCCATGGAAAGAGTGAGTGAGCCCCGATCTCAAGCTCATGATAGCGTAGGTACGAATCGATCATGCAGCAATCCAGAAGATCCTTCATTAAAACATTTTCTACTTTGAGTGTTATGGGCACCGCGGCCTGGGCGGCCGGCCGCGAAATCCATTGCGACATTGCCGTTATCGGGGGCGGCACCGGCGGCTGCGCGGCCGCGCTGGCAGCCTGCCGCAGCGGCCTGCGGGTGCTGATGACAGAGGAAACTGACTGGATTGGCGGCCAGCTCACCTCACAAAGCGTCCCCCCGGACGAACACCCCTGGATCGAAGGCTTCGGCGGAACGCAAGCCTATCGCGACTATCGCACCGGCGTCCGCCAATACTACCGCGACCACTATCCCTTGACGGCCGAGGCGCGCCGCAACAACAAACTGAACCCAGGCGGCGGCAGCGTCTCCGTCATCACGCACGAACCCAAGGTCTCGCTCGCGGTGCTCGAAGCGATGCTGGCGCCTTACGTCAGCGCCGGCCTGCTGGTCATCCTCCTGGAGAACCGTCCTGTCTCCGCCGAAGCCTCCGGCGACCGCGTCCTCTCTGTCACCGTCGAAGGCAACGGCGCCCGCAAGGTCATCCAGGCGCCCTACTTCATCGACGCCACCGAGACCGGCGAACTGCTGCCGCTCACCAAAACCGAGTTCGTCATGGGCTTCGAGTCGAAGAAACAGACCGGCGAACTGCATGCACCCGAGCAGGCCCAGCCGAACAACCACCAGGCCTTCACCGTCTGCTTCTCGCTGGGCCACGACACCGGTTCCAGCCGCCTCATCGACAAGCCCGCGGAGTACGCATTCTGGCGCGACTACTTCCCCAAGATGACACCCGCCTGGCCCGACAAGCTGCTCTCCTGGTCGATGGCCGATCCCATCTCCCTCAAGCGCCGCGATGTCTTCTTCGACCCCACCCTGCAGTCGAAACAGGGCGGCCTCAACCTCTGGCTCTACCGCCGCATCGTGAACAAAGCCAACTTCCAGCCCGGCTTCTGCCAGAGCGACGTCACCCTCGTGAACTGGCCGCAGAACGACTACTGGCTCGGCAACCTCTATGGCGGCACTGAGCAGGAGGCCAAGCACCATCTGGCGCGCGGCAAACAACTGAGCCTCTCGCTTGTCTACTGGATGCAAACCGAAGCCCCGCGTCCCGATGGCGGCGCCGGTTGGCCCGGCCTCTACCTGCGCCCGGACATCACGGGCACCGAGGACGGTCTGGCGAAGTATCCTTACATTCGCGAATCGCGCCGCATCCAGGCGGAGTTCACCGTGTTGGAACACCATGTCGGCACCGATGCCCGTATGAAGGTCACCGGCAAATCGGCCGCGGAAGTCACCGCCGAAGTCTTCCCCGACTCCGTTGGTGTCGGCAGCTACCGCATCGACCTCCATCCCTCCAGCGGAGCCGACAACTACATCGACGTCAGTTCCCTGCCCTTCCAGATTCCACTCGGCGCCCTCATTCCGAAGCGCATCGAGAACCTCCTGCCCGCCTCCAAGAATCTCGGCGTCACCCACATCACCAACGGCTGCTACCGCCTGCATCCCGTGGAGTGGAACATCGGGGAAAGCGCCGGAGCCCTCGCCGCCCACTGCCTCAAAGAGAAGCTGGCTGCCCGCCAGGTCAGGAACGACCCGAAGCGCCTGCAGGACTTCCAGGCCAAGCTGGTGGCCCAGGGCATCGAGATCGAGTGGCCGCGCCTGCGTCCGAGATAGAAGTTCGACTTCGGGAACCAGGGCCGGGTCCGCTATGCGTGGCGGACCCGGCCCTTTCTGCTCCTAGAACCGGAATTGATAGCTGAGCTTCACAAACGCCTGGCGGCCCGTATTGAAGTCCGGATAGTTGGTGTAGCGAAGATACGGCGGACGCGAAGGATCCAACGCGAGGTTCTGGTAGATGTCCGTGTAGCCCGCGTAAATCGCCGTGCCGGGGTGCAGCAGGTAAGTAAACAGCAGGTCGTACCCTGCCCGCCGCGCCGGTTCCAACGACACCAGCGATGTATTCGGCAGGACGGTGTTGTAGTCCACAATCGCGCGGAACGAGAACTCCCGCGAGAACTGGTAGTTCAGCTTCGAACGTGCGATGTGGTTGTTATATACGCTGATCACACCGGGCATTCCGCTCCAACCCGTGCGCGTCTTCAACTGGCTATAGATATACGTCTCATCCAGCCGCAGCCGGTTGACAGGACGCAAGGTCAGCTCGGCCGTGGCATTCTGGCTGTCACCCAACTCCGGAGCCAGACCGGACGCCGGGTAGTAGTTGACACCTGCTCCACGCGTGTACGAACTGTTCCACGCCAGCCACTTCAGCCACTCCGTCTGGAATTGCACGAAGTTGGAACTCTTCCGGAACTCGCGGCCCATGTACAGCTCCATTGACTCGCCGCGCGTGGCAATTAGAGTAGTCAGGCGCTTGAACTCCATGCTCCATTCGAGATCGGCTTCCCAGTCCTGCGTCTGCCCACGCCGGTTCCAGTTGCCCAGCACGATCAAGGCCGGACCGAAGTTCACCAGGGCGCCCTTCTCCCGCCACCACTTGTACCCGATGCGCGTCTTCAACTCGCGGATATCCACTCGGGGGATGTAGCCCATCTCAGCCCGGAATCCCGGACTGCGGTCCGTATACGTCGTGTAGTACTGCAGCTTACGGTCCTGCCGGTTCAGCTTCGCGTAATACGTGCTGCCCGATTGCTGCGTTCCGTCCAGCCGCCGGGTCTGCGACGTGGCGCCCTGCGCGGTCAGGAACCACTTGCTGCTGAAGTGGAGCCGTGAATCCATCGCCGCAACCCGGTTATAGCCGTTCGCGAATTCGCGATCTGTCACAAACAGCCGCACGTGCGAGTCGTGGAACAGATCGCGCTGCAGGCTCAATACGGCGTTCGTCGCACGCTTCCCATGCAAAGGATCGGTTGTGGCGACACTCCGCCCCGGTGCCCTGTCATCCGCCGCAAGCACGCCAATCCCCCATCGCCCCAACTTGCCGGTCAGCCGGATCCCATACTCCGGATCGACGATACGCCGCGTAAAGAACAGGTTCTGTGGCGTGTTGAAGTACGACGCATTCTCCATGAAGAACGGACGCTTCTCCGGATACACCACCTCGAAGCGCTGGTTCACCGTCACCTGCGGCTCATCCGACTCCACCTGGCTGAAGTCCGGATTTAACGTCATATCCAGAGTCAGCGCGTCCTTGATCACCATCTTCGCGTCGAGCCCGACCCGCGGATCTGTCGACCGCGCCATCACCGGAGGGCCCGCCACCGTCTGGTCCAGATACCTCGATTTCGACAGCAGCCCGTACGGCGTGAAGTACAAATTGCGCCCCGGTGAGATGCCGCGCAGCCCTTCCATGTGTCCGAACTGCCCCACAAACTGCGGCAGCTTCCGCCGGGTGATGAACGGCCACATCGAGAACTCGTTGTTGCGGTTGATGAAGCGGCCCAGCACCACGCCCCACGTCTGCGACTCCGCATCCGGGAAACGCAGCGTCTTGAACGGCACCGTGATCAACACAACATAGCCGTCGGAAACAATCTTTCCTTCTGTGTGCCACAGCCCTTCCCAACTGAAGTCATCCCCATAGCCGTCGGTCGTGATGCCGTCGAACTGGATCGCATACGGATTCACGTCGAACCAGTAGGCATGCAGATGGTCGTGGAACGTATCGATGTTGATTGTGATGCGGTCGTCCGTCAGGATCTGCTTGCGCTTCGCGACCCGGGCGCGAATCAGCTTCGGATCGTCCTTCGCAATGAACGCCACATACAGATTCAACGCGTCGTACGAGAGAAACGCCGTGGTAGGCTGCGAAACCGGCGTTCCGTCGCCAGGATCCATCTGGCGGAAGTCGGTGACAACACACTCCGCCTCGCGCGGTGTGCCCTCCAGGAAATCGGCCAGCTTCGGCGCACGGGTGACCTTCGGGATATGGATCGACGGCACCCCGCTCACCTGTTCCTGGGCCAGCAGGGGCGAGCAAATAAGGAGTAACAGGGCTGAATATCTTGACACGGAGCCATTCGATCATGTCAATCCGCCCCCCGCTCCGTCAAGCGGTCCTGCATTGGCCCCGCGGCTCAGCCTCGCACCAGCGGGAAGTCCAACTGCGCCTCCGACAGCAGGCGGCGCGTGCGCTCGTATGTGGACCAGTCGAGCATCTGCTCCACCCGCGTCTCCAGCGTTGACCGCAGGATCTCCGGGACGTCGAGAAAGAGACTCCGGGTCATCGGACGGTAGCCTGGTGCGGTGACGCGCACACGCGCGGTCGCCGGGACCTCGAGATCCACCGCGCCCTCGCGCGCCTCGCGGCCGAAAAGAAGGCGGGGCGTGCGGCCCACCATTTCCACGATCTCGCACAGAGCCCCGACCCGCGCTCCGGAATTGTAGTCGTGGATCCGTACCCGAACCCTGGCTCGCGCGGGCAGCGCCGGAGTCCAGGGCGAGCGATCCAGAAAGACGGGGTTCGTGATGGCCACCTGCGTGTCGCGATTCCGTCCGAAGCAGCGGGCGATGATCCAGGCGCCGCCTTCCTCGGTCCAGGAGTGCTCGACCTCGAACCCTCCGTCGCCCTCAGCCGGCGTGAAGGTACGCATGACTTCGCCATTGCGAAGCAGTTCGACCCCGGTCAGGCGCTCGCCCGGCAGGCCGGAAGGCCATGCGCGCAGCCGTGCGACGCGGCGCTGGGCAGCGGCCGCGGTGAGGGTGGAGCCCGGCCCCTGTCCATCAACCTCCAGCAGCAGCAGTGGACCACTGGTGACGAAGCTGCGGCCGCGCCGGATCGCGTCAGCGGCGGCGGCGATGGAGGGCTGACCGTCCATGTGCGTGTAGACGCGTACCTTGCCGGGCGTGCCGCGGTTTTCGTTGTCAAAGGTAGAGTCCGAGGAGGCGGTGGCGGGGATGCGATAGCCGTGGTTCAGCAGCAGGAACCAGAGCTTCTGGCCATTGGCGTTGACCTCCTTCTCGTGCGTCTGCATCAGGATGTCCAGCGCGTCGTAAGTCGGCCCGGCTAGCGTGTCGAAGGGCAGTTCGGCGGCAAGGTTCGAAATGAACTTGCGCTCTTCCACCGGGTAGCCGCCCTGGCCGCCCCACTGGCCCCACCACCAGCGGCAGGGGTGCGTGTAGGCCACCACTCCGCCATGCGCGTGAATCAGGGCATGACTCTCGAAGTTGGCAGTCGGCTCCTTGGCGCTCTCGTAATCGTGCGCGCTCAGCGCGAGCAGTTCTTCCGCGATGGTGTCGCTGGCCCGCGCGCCGATGAACCAGCAGTGCCCCAGGGTCCGGGAGGCGTCACCACGATAGTAGTTCTTGGGCGCTTCGAGATTCCACGACAACGTACAATCCGGAGTCGAGACGCGGCGGCACTCGCGTTCCGCGGCGGTCGCGGTGGGCTTGGGAATGTTCCAGGCCTGGCCTACGGAGAGTTGTTCGAGGCCTTCGGCGCGGGCGGCCAGTGCGATGTAGTCGAAGTCCACGCGAATCCGGCTCTCGCCATGCGTCATGTGGATATGGTGATCGCCGCACCGCCAGCCGAGCCCAAACAGTGGACTGCGGCGGCGCAGGCGGATTGTGAGTTCCGTCGTCGCGCCGGGGCGGATGGTGAGGTCGCGGGTTTCTCCAATGAAATCGAAGCCTCTGGTCACGGTGAGCTTCGCGGAGCCGGCGGGCAGCGTCCTGCGGAACTCACCGTCACAGCGGAAGCCGTCCAGGTAGCTGCGGTTCTCAACGGCGAGGACACCGGCCGAATCCAGGAGTGCGATGGAACAGGGCAGCCGCGCGCCGGCGTCATCAGAGATTACGCGGACGTGCAGCGTGCCGGTCTCCCGGGCGAGCGCTGGCAGCGCCGCGGAGGCGATCCACTGGAGAACACGGCGACGGTCCGTCGGCATGAAACCGTTATAACCCGCCGCGGGCACTTACTCGTCGCGCAAGGCAGTCGTCGGATCCAGGCGTGACGCGCGGTGCGCCGGCACGAAGCCCGCAATCGCCGTAGCCAGCGCCAGCACCGCCGCACACACCGCCAGCGTCGCCGGGTCCGCCGCCTTCACGCCAAACAGCATCGCGGTGACCAGTCGGCCGGCCGCCAGGGAAGCTGCGATGCCCAGCACCGTCCCCACGGCCAGGATCAGGGTAACATCGCGCAGCACCAGCCAAACCACCGACCCCTGTGAAGCACCCAGCGCCATCCGAATCCCGATCTCGCCCTGCCGTCGCAGCACCGCATAGGACGTGACCCCGTAGAGCCCGATCATCGCCAGCATCAGGGCCAGCGCCCCGAAGAACGACGAGAGCAACGCCACGGTCCGCTCCTGCACCAGCGATTCATTCACTTGCGTCTCGAAGTCGCGGAACTCCAGCGCCAGCGCGGAATCGATCTCCGCGATAGCTGCCCGCACCGCACTGGTCAGCGTCGAGCCCGGCACGGCCGACCGCAGGATGAAGTTGGTCTCTCCACGCGGTTCCTCTTCCTGTGTGGTCACCAGGTATGCGCTGAGCTTGGTGTCTTCCCGCAAATCGGCATACTTCGTATCGGCCACGATCCCAATCACCTGGAAGAGCTCCTTCTCACCAGCCTTCCCGTCGAGATCCATGCCGACATTCTTTCCAATAGCACTCACACCGCCGAAGTAGTGCCGTGCCGCCGCCTCGTTAATGATGATCACCTTCGTCGAACTGGTCGTATCCCGGGCGTCGAAATCCCGGCCCGCTCGCAGCGGAGTCGACATGGTGCGGAAATATCCGGGCGACACACGGTTGAACCACGTCAGCGTGTCTTCCCGCGATTGAGCGGCGTACCCCTCCGGAAAGACAAACTGATTCCACCCCCGGTGGCTCACCGGGGTGATCAGGCTGCTGGCCGCGGACGTCACGCCCGGTACGGCCCGCAGCCGTTCCAGGATGGTGCGAAACAGCTCCACGCGGCGTTCCTTGGGAACCTTCCCCAAAGTATTCACACTCACCAGCGTGACGTTCTTGCGGTCGAAGCCCATCGAAGTGCCCAACAGGTTGCGCAACGAGTTGAGGAACAGCCCGGCGCCCACCAGCAGCACCAGCGAAAGGGCGACCTGCGTGGCCACCAGCATCTTGCCCAGCCGGAACCGCGATCCGCCCGCAATCGCTCCGCGCGCGTTCTCCTTCAACACCTGATTCGGGGCAAAACTGGTCGCACGGAACGCCGGAGCCAGGCCAAACAGAATGCCGGTCAACAGCGCGACGCCGGAGGTGAAGGCCAGCACCCTCCAATCCGGAGACACATTCAAATCCAACGGGTCGCTGGCAGTGGAGAACAACCGCACCAGCAGCCGGCTGCCCCACAGTGAGAATAGGAAGCCGCCCAGTGCGCCCAGCCCGGAAAGCAGCAGGCTCTCCGTCAGCAGTTGCCGGATCACTCTCCGCCGCCCAGCCCCAATCGCCATGCGGATGGAGATCTCCCGCTGGCGGGCCGCTGCCCGGGCCAGCAACAGATTCGCGATGTTGGCGCAGGCAATCAACAGCACCAGCCCCACCACCGCCATCAAGGTAAATAGGCCCTGGCGGTATCGATCCCGCGTCGAGGAAAAACCTGTCGCCGTCGGGCGCAACTGGAAGGCATCCTTGAGGTAGCTCTTCCGGTCTTCCTCCTCCCAGTTCGTGGGCATTGTGGCCCGCCGGATCTCACCCTGCAGCGCCCGGATCTTCGCTTCCGCCTGGGGAATGCTGTCGCCGGGCTTCAACCGCACAAGGATGCGCAGCCACCACCAGCTCCGATGGTCCAGCGCGCTGAGATCGGTATGCAGGATCGGTTCGCAACCGATCGGGATGATGACGTCAAACCCCCTGTCAACATCCAGCCCCGTGAAATAGGGCGGCGTCACACCGACAATCTCAAAGGGATGCCGGTTCAGCGTGATGCTCTTCCCCAGCACCGCCGGATCGCCGCCGAAATGCGCTTGCCAGAACGCATAGCTGATCACCGCCACCGGACCCGCCTTACCTCCGCCGTGCTGGTCGTCCTCGACTGTCAACAACCGCCCCCGCAGCGGAGCAATCCCCAGCACCCGGAAGAAATCGCCACTCACCCACAGCCCTTGCGCAAACCGGCTCTCTCCTCCCGCGGCCAGGTCGAAACGGTCATCGCCGTAAGCCAGCGTGCCGGCGAATGCCTGTTGGTGGTCGCGCACCTGCTCCCAGATCGGATTTGTATACGACCCGCCCGATCCCCTGCGCAGTTGCATCAACCTCTGCGGATCCTCCACCGGCAGCGTGCGCAGCATCACCGCATTGACGATCGAGAAGATCGCCGTATTGGCCCCAATCCCCAGGGCCAGCGAGAGCACAGCCGTAATCGTGAAGCCCGGATGCGCCGCCAGCGCGCGGCCGCCATACCGCAGATCCTGCGAGAGCGAATCCAGCCAGCGCCAGCCCCACGCTTCCCGGCTGGATTCCCGCAGCAGCAACTCGTTCCCAAACCGGCGCCGCGATTCGTCCCTGCCGGTCTCTTCCGCCCGCAGGTCCAGATGCAGCCGCATCTCTTCCGCCAGTTCGTCTTCCGCCCGTGAGCGGTGGCGGAGGAACTTCACCCGGCGCCAGATCTCTCGAAGCCAGTTCATACGCACTCCTCCCGCATCAGGCGGATTGCAGGATCTTTTCGATGGCGATGTTGACGCGCCGGTATTGCGACAACTCCTGTTCCAGTTGTTCCCGGCCCAGCTTGGTCAGATGGTAGTACCGCGCGCGGCGGTTGCCGGCGGTCACGCCCCACTCCGCCTCCACCCAGCCCTTGATCAGCATGCGCTGCAGGGCGGGATACAGCGATCCCTCTTCCACCTGCAGCACTTCTTCCGACCCGCGCTGAATGGCATTGGCGATCTCATAGCCGTGCATCTCGCCGCCCCGGGCGAGCGTACGCAGGATGAGCATGTAGAGGGTACCGGGCGGGATTTCGTCGCGCTTCTGGTCTGCCATAGTTAAACTATGGCAATTATCACGAGTGCCGCCAGGTCAGTCAAGTAAACAGTTCAGGAGCTAAAGCGCCTGCGCCACTTTGGGGGATCCGCGCAACGGCATGCCGCGCGTACTCAACGACTCCACCAATTGCTCGTGGATGTTTTCGTTCAGAACGTAGTAGCGCTTGCCGTCCTCCTCGATGAGCGTGGCCGCGCCCTTCGACGCCAGCAGGAGGCACAACTGGCGCTCGCCCGGAGTCAGGAGCGACACCTCAACACGCGGCAACCCGCCCAGTCCCGGTTCCAATTTGCGCAACAGGTCGCGGACAAACACCTGGTTGTCGCTGCCATCCACAGCGGCCGACCCGGCATACCAGCGCTGCTCCGGCGAGCCGTGGAAGTAGGGCCCCGACGCAAAGGCCAGGAAGAAGACGATCAGGTCAATAAAGGCGGCCAGGACGAAAGCGAAGAGGTGGCGGCCGGTGGGAGCGCTCACCAGTTCGGTAAACGCCAGCAGCATATCCTCCTGATTGGTCGCCGTTTTGTCCAGGTTGTCGTTCAAGGCGGGAACGGCCGGACGCTCCACCCGCGCCCCATGCAATTGGGTTTGAACGTCCACCCAGGGCACGGAGTCGTAGACTTCGCGGTATTTCCGGATCTGCTGGTCAGACGGATCCAGCGGCTTCACCTGCGCACGGTAATCGGCCAGGGCGCGCTGCGAGGCCTGCATCTGTTCCAGTGATTGACGGGCGAGCTTGGTGTAGCGGTCAAAAGCGGTGTAGCGCGGGCCATCGCCGGAGCCTTCCTTGAAGCTGCTGCCCAGGCTCGCCGCCTCGCGCGCCACCGATTCACGAACGTTGGCCAGATAGGGATCGGAATCCTGGGCACGGGCAATGTAGCCGTGCGTCTTCTCCGCGGCCGTCATCTCGTCCAGCGCAAGCACATGTTTGCGGCCCTCGGCGATGGCGCTGGAGAGGAGCTGGTCCGTCTTGCCGGACGAGTCCTGGATAGTGTCGTATAGCTTCCGCTCCACCAGCGCAGGCCGCTCTTTCTCAGAGAACCAGGTGTAGAGACTCACATACGAGAACGCCACCGATACCGCGGCCGTCATCGCGTAGACCGCAATCAGTAAACCGCGCCGCGAGTTGGTGAAACCGACGAGCCAGGCCACTAACACCAACGCTGATTGCACACCCAGCGAAGCCAGGAACGCAAACCACGGCGAAAGGTAGAGCGCCATGCCCTGCTGCGTCGTATACCAGGACACGATTGACAGCAGGCAGGTGGAGACGAACAGCGCGATCACCATCGGCCTACCGGCGGAGGATGACGAACTCTGATCGGACGACACGTACGGCATCTGGGGCACACCTCGACTGTCTGTACTACGAGGAAGCCCCTAGGAATGTTCCGCTAGGTAGTGAAAAGGCTCTTCATCAATTCAGGGCAAGCCTCTACTGCCGGATGGTCCACCACGATCGACACAGAGAGCAGGGTCTCGGCTGTCGCGGGAGCATCGGGCGCCTGTTGCGACCATGCCAGCTCGAACTGGAACTCCATGACCCCGTGGCTGTTGGCCACGAAGTTCGTATGCCAGAAGCTGTCCAGCAACATGGTCCACAACCGTTCCGGATCGGCCGGTTTCTGCTGGATCCGCTGCCAGGTGTGCGGGCCGCCCACCGAAACCAGCGGCGCATCCCGGGTCACCCACAGCCAGTGGCCGGCAGGTGATTGATAGTGCGCCCAGGAGTCGATGGCGAAGTAATCGCGGCACGACCCGGGCAACTGATCGGTGAACGGAGTATACGGCATACCCCCAGTCGAGAAGCGGGGGAGTACGCCCTTCAGCGGCAGCTCCGTCAGCATATAGATGGCCTCCGGAGCCGGATTCGAGATGCGGTCGAACCGGACCGTCAACGTAGCCCGTGGCTGGTCGCGGAACACCTCCAAACGCCGCGAAGCGCTGGCGAACGAGGGATGCACGATGGGCTGGGTGAAGATTCGCGTGTAAGCGGTCTTTTCCTCCTTTGTTTGCCCGTAGGTGGCGGCCAGGCGGTCCAGCCGTTCCGGATGCATCGACGACGACCGCTTGTGCGGCGGCTTGATAAAGACAGTGAGAATGTCGCCCAGGCCGGAGGCAAACAGCGATTCCGTCATGCCAGGCCAGCGGGCCGCCTTCGGCCAGCCCTTGCCGTCCAACTCCAACGCGGCTTTTTCCGGCGACTCCGGCGCAGCCGGGCCGAGGAGGGTCGCCGCCTTCGCTGAAAGGTTGTTCACCCAGGCCGCGGGCCGGTCTGTCCCGGGGAATCTGACCCAACCAGTATAGGGTAACGGCGCGGTATTCACGGCGTAGAGCCCGGCGGATTTACCGCAGAAATGGGTCCGGGCCCGCTGGCCCAGCAGCCATTCCGAATGGCCCATAGGCCGATAGGCGAGCAGGGCTTTCTCAGTGAACTGGGCAATCGTATCCAAGGCGTCCGGTTGCGAGACCGAGATGTTCGCGCCCCAGGTGTGCTCATCGAACAGGCACAGATCCTTGTACATCTCAGAGGAGCGCCGCAGGATCCGTTTGGTCGGCTCGCCCCAGACCGGCGAAAACACCGCGTCCAGGTTGCGTTTCGCCACACGGGAGGCGGCCACTTCGCGCGGTCCCGACGCGTCGCCGTTGGCCCACCAGTCTGTCCATTCCCCTTCATGGATTTGAACGTTCGAACCCAATTCGGCTTCCATGTCCTTGACCGCCACAGTCGCGGTCGTCAGCCGAAGGGTGGGCTGCAGGCCGAGCTTATTCCATGCGTCGATGAACGGCGCGAGCGGCGGGAACGGCGGGTCGTTGTCGTAACGCCATTGGTTTGTATAAGAAAGCAGCAACCGCTGGTAGGAGTAGCCGTCGGCGGCCAGCTTCTCCAAGCGCTTGGTCAGGTGCGCATGCGCGGCGCGGAGCGAAACCTCATCGACTTTGAGGTGATCCCCGGCGTAGGGCGGCCGCAGCGTGGTGGTCGCGCCCTTGGCCTGACCGTGCTGCCAGTTCTTCGGCTCGAAGTAGGAGTAAGCCGTCCCGTAATGGTCGCCCAGCCAGACAAACATCTTCCGCCCATCGGGCATCTTCCAGTAGAACGCCGACGGCCGGCGGAAGGGCGGACCGCCCATGTCGGCGTTGATGCCCATCAGCAGATGGCGAATGTTGCGGTCCAACAGCAGCATCGCACCGGCGCGCGGCATGCCGTTGACGTCGTTCTGCATGGCGACGCTGATCCGCAGTTCGCGCTGCAACTCAGTGGGCAGCCAGTCGAGCGCCTGCTTCCATTGCGCCGCGTTCATGAACGGCGTCTGGTTGAACGGCATGGCGCAGACGTCCATCTGGCCCGACTGTACGAGTTTGGCCAGTTGAGCCCGGCGCGCCGGAGCGGCGCCTTTCCACCAGTCCTCCACCGTCAGCGTGACCTCGCAGGTCCAATGGAAGTGCGGATTCCGCAGGCAGGTTTCCAGAGCGGCATCCAGGAACCGGACCTGCAAATCGCGGCAAACCGACGGCATGTCGGTATAGCCGACATCGGTATGCGAGTGGTGAATGATGTCGATGTGCCGGATGCCTCCGGCCGGTGCGGCGGCGGCCACGACGGGCACGGCCGTCAACAAACTGGACTTGAGTAAATCTCTACGGGTTGGCATGGATTTAGCGCTCTTCAGCGATGATCACGTCCCAGGCCGGCAAGGTGACCGACTGGGCCTTGGCGACCGTCTTGCCGGTGAGCAAGTCGGTAGCGCCGGAGTAAGGATAGGCGAAGCTCTGCGGAGAGCTGGAGTAATTGAAGTAGTAATGAATGGCGTGGCCGCTGTTCCCCATGCCGTGCTTCACATGGATGGCGGCGGGCAACTGGCGATCGGGGCTGTCTAATCCAGCCTGCTTGAGTACGGAATCCACAACCAACTTCTGCAGGTCGTCTGAGAGCACCGTGCCTTCGAAGGTGACCGAGCCGCGGCCGAATTCGTTGCGGGTGATGGCCGGATAGCGGCTGAAGAACGGGTGGTCATAGAAGGCCAGGGCTTTCGCGGTGTCGAGCTCAATCATCTCGATCCAGGTGGACACCTGGTTCTGTTCGCCGGCCTTGAAGGGGTCGCCCTTCAGCGACAGCGGCTGCTTCAGCGACGAGAACTCCTGGTAGTGGAAACCGGCCGCTTCGCGCAGCGGACCGGGCGCCATCACCGGACGGACGGTGTCGTACTCGTCGGTGAAGCCGCTCTTAAACGTCAACAACAGGTGGCCGCCGTTCTTTGCGTACTCGGCCAGACGATTGAGTACGGTATCCGAGGCGACGTACAGCGGAGGGACGACGATCACCTTGTAGCGCTGCAGGTCCTTGGTCTCCGGAGTGATGATGTCGACGCCGACGTTCAGGCGGTAGAGCGTACGGTGGAACTGCTGCAGCAGGGTCATGTAGTCGGTCTTGTCGGAGAACGGCATGGAGCGGATGCCGTGGAACGAGTCGGCCGAGAACAGGATGGCTACGTCCTGCGTCTTCTTGAGGTTGACCAGTTTCGGGCCGATCTTCTGCAGTTCGTGGCCTACCTGGGAGAACTCTTTGAAAACCCGGTTCGGCAGCAGGTCGTGGGAGAGGACGCCCTTCCAGTAGGTCTCCTGGCCGTAGTGCAGCGAGTGCCAGTGCCAGTATTCGACCATGTTTGCGCCGTCGGCCAGGTGGCCGTAGACGTTCATCCGCAATTGGCCGTCATAGGGCGGGAACTGACCCTTCGAGTCCCAGCCGATGGTTTGGGCGTTGGTTTCGGTGACCAGGAAGTTGGCATCCTTCAACGAGCGTGCGACGTCGTCGGTGAGCGTAGCGGTCTGGAAGTCGAGCTCGTCCTGCACGCTGTAGTAAGGATTGGTCGAGACGATATCGAGGCTGCGCCCGATCGCCCACTGGTCGATGTCGGTGTGGACGCCGCCGCTGAAGTCCTGGGTGACGAATTGGCCCGGACGTTTGTACTCGTTGACGAGGCGCGCCTGCCAGTCGAGGAAGTCGGTGACGCGGGTGCGCTGGTAGCGCTCAAACTCCACTTTGTAGCCCGGATTCAGGATGCCGTCGCGTGCCGGCAGTTCGTCCCAGCCCTGGACCAGTTGGCCCCAATAGACGAGCCCCCAGACCTTGTTCAGCTCCTGCGTTGAACCGAACTTCTTCTTCAAGTAATCGACAAAGCCCTTCTGCACCACCGGCCCGGCCGACTGGTAGTAAGACGTTTCGTTGTCCACCTGGTAGCCGATGATCGAGGGGTGGTCCTTGTAGTGGGCCATGATCTGCCGGATCACCCGTTCGCAGTAGAAACGATAGGTGGGATGGGAGATATCCATGTTCTGGCGGATACCGTAAGTCGATTTCGACCCATCCATATGCACCGCCATGATCTCCGGATGCTTGGCATGCAGCCACGGCGGGATGGAGTAGGTAGGCGTGCCCATGATCACCTTGATGCCTGCCTTGTGCAAAGCGTCAAGAATGCGGTCCATCCATGCAAATTCGAACTGGCCCTCCTTGGGTTCCCAACTGGTCCAGGTGGACTCGCCCAGGCGCACGACGCTGAGACCGGACTGCTTCATGAGCTCGATGTCCTTGTCGAGCCGGTCGGACGGCATGTACTCGTGGTAGTAGGCGGCGCCGTAAAGCACGGTCGGCATCCTGGGCGGCTGGGCGAGCGCCAGCGACAGGGAGGCTAGTAGAATAGCGATTTGCTTCACGCTGGGGATTTTAACACCATGGAGTCCGGTTTCGAAGCCAAATCAAAGCGTCCAGTTCTCGTGCTGGTGGGCGGGTTCCTGGGCGCGGGCAAAACCACGCTGCTGCTCAAGGCGGCGGAGATCCTGGCCAGGTCGGGGCTGCGGTGTGCGCTGATCACCAACGACCAGGGGGGCGCCCTGGTGGATACCGAGTACGCCGGGGTGCAGGGTGTCGACACGGGAGAGGTGACCGGGGGCTGCTTCTGCTGCTGTCTCACCGATCTGGTTGAGGCCGCCGCGGCACTGGCCGCGCATCAACCCGATGTGATTTTCGCTGAACCGGTGGGCAGCTGCATCGACATCTCGGCGACC
The DNA here is from genome assembly GCF_051172195.1 of Paludibaculum fermentans. Classification (GTDB taxonomy): domain Bacteria; phylum Acidobacteriota; class Terriglobia; order Bryobacterales; family Bryobacteraceae; genus Paludibaculum; species Paludibaculum fermentans_A. The sequence continues at coordinate 5,560,623 of NZ_JBPJAQ010000001.1, read as the reverse complement.
ATCCTCCAGCCGTTGAAAGCGTACTACTCCAATCAGTTTCAATTGGCTCCGTTCACGGTGCTGGCCGATCCGGACGAGTTCGTCCGCATGCAGGCCGGCGATGCGGATGCGGATCTATCCTATCTCTATCGTTATCAACTGGATGAAGCGGACATCCTGTGTTTCAGCAAGGCCGATCTGTGTACGGCCATGCCGCCTGGAGCCGACTTTCATGTCAGCGCCCACAGCGGGCAGCAGATGGACGCCTGGCTGGACGCCGTGCTGCACCAGGGACGGGCGGCTGGCGGCCAACTGCTGCAGAATGTGGACTATGCGCGCTATGCCGAGGCGGAGGCCGCCCTGGGCTGGCTCAATTGGCGCGGCGAGATCCGGCTGAAGAAGGCGTTGAGCCCTGCCTTACTGGCGGGCCCGATCCTGGATGAGATCGATATGGAATTGACCGCGGCGGGCATCCAGATCGCTCACTTGAAGGTACTGGATAGGGCTTCGACGGGGTATGTGAAAGCCAGCGTGACTCGCAATGGAGAGGAACCGGGGGTGGACGGGGACCTGACGGCTTCGTTCGCGGTGGATCACACCCTGACCCTAAACTTGCGCGCGACAGGGGATCCGGCGGTGATGGAGAGGATTGTGAAGACGGCCACGGGGCGGGCAGGATCCTGGGTGAACGAACATTTGCAGGCGTTCCGGCCCTCGCCGCCGAAGCCGGAGCGGCGTTTGGACCACATTGTGGCGGAATCCAGCCACACCGCTTAGCGGGCGTTCGGCCAGCGGGCGTCCACCGCTGGCCGAACTTGTTCATATCTCTATGGATAGGTGACGGGGATGGACGTAAAGGCCGACCCGTTGAAGCGCAGACCGAGCACCGAGACCGCCCCATTGGCCACGGAGAATTTGGCATAACCGCGGCGGGCGGTGATGCCAGCGAGGCCGGGCAGATCGCGCAATGCGAAAGCCGTTTTGCCGTGGGCTGGGAGGTCGAAACTACTGGTGCCGATCACGGAGCCGTCGTCCCCATAGACGCTGACGGAAACCGTGGTCGAGGAGCCGCTGGGGTTCACTGCCGCGACGCCGGTGACGAAACTGGTCTCATCCCAGGTCAGGTTCGCGACCTGTTTGGTCTCGTCGCTGAGGGGCGACACGGCTTCCTGATCGGGCAGTCCGGATACCGACTGGCGGAATACTCCGTAGCCAGTGACGCCGGGCGGCAGGATCGCCTCGGCCCAACCCTGAAGCAGGCCGCCGGTGTTCGGGGCTTCGAGGACGGTAGTTCCATTGGCGTTGAGGGTGACGCTCTGGCTGGCCACGGGTCCCAGGCCGACCAGCGGAACGGTTAGAGCGGAGCCATCGCCAGCGAAGAAGTTGACGGTGACGGTCGCCGGGGTGTTGGTGGAGTTGGAGAAGTACATGGCCGTGTACCACCCGCCGCCGAAGGCCAACTGAGGCAGGACGACTCCCGTGGAGCCGGGCACAGTGTCGGCCAAGGCCAGCCCGGAGGCCAGCTCGGAATCAAAGAGCATCGCGAGCGGCTCGGACTCGTTGCCACTATCGCGAGCCGCGCCGGCGGGCACTGCCCCGAAAGCGGCGCAAGAGAGTCCCAGCGCCAATGTCGTCACCAACCAGGGTTTCCATTGCATCGTGTATGCCCTCACTTTAGAATCGGACAACAAAAAATACAAGCTAATACGGTTTCTGGCCGGAACGAATGCGGTCCCGGGTCAGAGTCACTTCCGGATGTTTGCCGCCGTCCAATTCCACGGCCCGGCCTGCTTCGCGGTTCGCGGCTTCAAACCGGCCTTGGGTGGCGAGCAGCCGGGCCAAAGTCCAGTGCGGTTTGAACCACTGGGGCGAGGCGTCGATGGCGGCGAGCAGGTCGGCCTCCACGGCTGGAGCGTCGTTGGCCGCAGAGTGGAGTGCCGCCAGATTGTAGAAAGCGTTCGGACGATCTTCCGGACCGGCAGCTGCCTGGACGCCCGCGGTGAGGGCTTCCTGCAAACGGTGTGCGGCGCTGAAGCGGCGGGAGAAATACAGGTCCGGCCGACCGCCCAGGTTCGCTGAGGCGCCAGCCGAGAGATACTCGGCCATGGCCTCGCTGATCCGGCCTGCGTCGAGCGCAGCTTTGGCCCGCTGAAACGAAGAGTCAGCCAGCATGACACGCATCCCTGCGAGGATGAGACACGCCCCGATCAGGGCCGGAACAACTTTCCACACGAGATTTTTCGAGTTTGTTGCGAGCAGCGGCGTTTCGGGCTGCAGGGCCGATAGGAGGACGAGAAGGGCGAACGCAGTGGCGAGGGTGAAGCTGGTGAATTGGAGACTGACAAGCAGGGCGGCTAAGCCGGCGGCGAGTTCCGGATTGGCGCGTGTGTGGCGAAAACCGATGGCACAGAGAGCTATCAGGACGAGGAGGCCGGGGGCGCCCTGGCTAGTAAGGGTATCCAAAAGGATGTTGTGCGGGGACTCGTGGTAGAAGTCGGGGTAAGCGCGGGCTAGTTCCACTGATTGATAGCGGGGGAAGGAAGCGCCGAAGGTTTCGAGGCCTGTCCCAACCAGGAGATGATCGCCGGCGAGATGCAGGGCATCGCGCCACAGCAGCAGGCGTGCTCCGCCCTTGGCATCGTCGGCCGACCATTTCGCGCGCGCCAGCAGTTTGCCACCGGCCGGGCTGAGCAGGAGCAGCGCCAGGGCAGTCACCGCGCAAAGGGAGAGGATGCCAAGTGTCCGAAGCGACGGCCGGCGGAGCAGGAGCAGGAAGACGGCTCCAACGGCCAGGCCGAGGAGGGCGGCGCGGGTTCCGCTGAGCAGGATTGCGGCGGGCATCAGCACGCTGCCACACCATGCGAGTTTGCGGTGCGACTGGAAACACGCGAGGGCCGCGGCGAGGGCGAACAGCAGGTAAGTGGCGAAGTAGCCGGCATGGCCCAGGGTCGACGGAGGACGTACGATTTCGTAGACGCCTTCCCCGGCAAGATAGGACGACGCGGGCAGCAGCGGATCCCAACCGAGATATTGGGCGATGCCATAGAGAGACATCAGGCAACCGGAGTAGGCGACCGCCTGGAGGGACCGGCGCAAGACTTTGCGATTCGTGGCGAAGTGGGCGGCCGCCAGCAGGGTGAAGAAGACGAGGGCACCTTGGGAGAGCAATCCGAAGCGGCGCCACGCGCTGCCTCCGACGGAAAACCAAGGGTGCTGCGAAGTGGCGGTGGAGAGCAGAAGAGAACCCAACTGCGCGGTCAATAGAAGGAGGAACCAGCGGCCGTGCTTCCCGTTCCACAGCGAAATCAGGGCACGGCGATTGTCTTCGAACCAGAAAAGCCCGAGACCGGCGCCAAATAGTAGTACCGCGACCTTCGGCGTGATGTCATAGTAAAAAACAACGCTGGGCAGAATCAGGAGAGGCAGTAGAGCGAGGGTGACTGGAAGCAGGATCCCCATTCACGATCTACACTAGCAGGGGCCATGGCGGACTCGTTCGACGCATACGAATATTTTCGATATTTGAAGCAAAGGTGGTGGTATTCCGCCCTGGCTTGCGGAGCGTCCGCGACCCTCGCGCTGTTGGGCTGCGCGTTGCTCACGAAGCAGTACTCGGCGACGGCCAGCATCCTGATTGATCCTCCACCGTCGAGCGATGTGAGAACCGCTGTCGCGGTAAGCCCGGTGTATCTCGAGTCCCTGCGGACGTACGAATACTTTGCCGGGAGTGACAGCCTGTTCCAGCGGGCAGCCGAGCAGTTTCACCTGACGGCGGCCGATCCGTCGGAGCCGATTGAGCGGCTGAAGAAGCGGGTGCTCAAGGTTTCCAAGCTGCGGGACACGAAGATTCTGGAGATCACGGCCACGCTGCCCGATCCGAAGCAGGCGGCGGCGCTGGCTGGTTTCCTGGCGGCCCAAACGGCGGCGCTCAGCCAGGCCGTTGGACGGGAAGGCGACCAGGAACTGATCGCGAAAACGGAACAGCAACTGCAGGCGGAAGAGAAACGCCTGGGGGAACTGAACCAGGCGATGCAGCACCTGGAAGGCGGGCAGGCGAATGGCTCGGAACGTTACAAACTGGAGAGCCTGATCGATTCGCAAGCCGGTGTGGAGCGGGAGTTGATGCGGGGTGAGGCGGACCTGGCGGAGCACAGCGATGGCGGCCTGCAGCGGCGGGTAGCGGAGTTGCAGAAGCAGAGCGCGGCGCTGAAGGCCCGGATCGCCGAGAGTGAGACGCGCATCGCGCGGACGACGGCCCAGCGAGAGGCGCTGGAGGCGGACATCGCGGCTGCGACGCGGGAACGGGATGCGTTGCGATCGCGGGCGCGCGACCTTCGCGCGATTGTGGGGACTCGCGGGGAACGGTTGAGCGTGATTGACGCGGGGGTCGTGCCGCAGCGCCCGAGTTCTCCGAAGACGACGCTGATCGTCATGTCGGCGCTGCTGCTGTCTTTCGTGGCGTCGGTGCTCTATCTGAGTGTTGGCTTCAGCATGGCGCAACTTCGCGTGCGGACTTCGCGCTTCCAGCATGCCGAGCATGAACGCACTTATTGAGCAGAGAGAGCGGAATCCACTGGTCCCGCTGGTGCTGGGCACCTGCGCGGCGGGCATTGCGTTTCTGCCCTCGCCTGTCTACCAAGCCGCTGCGGCGGGCGCGCTGCTGGCAGTCCCCTGCCTATGGTTCGTGCTGCTGGAACCGGACCGCTGGCTGTCGCTGTTCTTTGCGGCGTGCCTGCTGGCTCCGCCGTTGCCGGTTGCGTTGGGGAACTCGGGTCCGCACGTTGCGCTGGGCATTGCGTGCATTGGGCTGGTGGTCGGTGTACTGCGGGCCGGCGAGTGGCGGCTGCGGCTGGATGCGGTCGCAACCAGGTTGGCCATTCTGTTCGCGGTGCTGGTGGGGAGTGTGGCGTTCGCACTGGTTTACTCCGGCGCGGCCGTGGCGGCGGGCAGCCTGGCCAGGGTGTGCCTGTTCGGCATCGGATGCTATGTATTCTTCTATGCGGGCCTGGGCCCTGCGCAGAGGCAGCGGCGGCTGGCGACGCAGTTGTTCTGGTGCGCGGCCGGGTCGGCTTTGTTCGCGTGCCTCGACTTCTACTTCCAGTGGCCGGCTCCGGCGGGCTATGGTCCGCAGTTCATCTGGCTGGACTCGGGCGTCTTTCGTCGCGCGCAAGGTGTCTTCTATGAAGCCAGCACGCTGGGCAACCTGTGTGTGTTCTTCCTGACCATGAGCGCGGTGGCCCTGATGCGGCCTCGATCCGAAAGTCCAGTGCCTCGCTGGGCGGTGGTTTCGGCTGCGCCTGTGCTGGCGACGGCGTTGGTGCTTTCCTATTCGCGAGCGTCGCTGGTGACGTTGTGTATTTGTGTGGGAACGCTGTTTTTCCTGCAGAAGAAGGGCTTGTCTGTGCGGCGCTGGGGGCTGATTGCCGCCGTCTCGATGCTGGCGGGCGGAGCGCTGGCCTTCGTCCTGTTCCCCGGGTTTGTACGCGGGTATTTCGACAGGATCCTGCTTTCGGCAAAGTTCCTGTTCTCGGCCACCAACGGGGTGTTGTCGGGACGGCTGGACAGCTGGCAGCGGCTGGCCACGTTCCTGATTGAACATCCATGGCACCTGATGTTCGGTGTCGGGTACAAGACGCTGCCCTACTCCGATGTGGCCGGGGGGCCTGTGATTGCGGACAACATGTATCTGAGCCTGCTGGTGGAGACCGGGGGCGTGGGCCTGTTTGCTTTTCTCGCCCTGAATGCGGCCATCCTCAGGGCTGGATGGCGCGCCCGCTCCACATTCTATGGCGCCTGGATCTTCAGCTTCTGGACAGGCCAGACGATCCAGATGTTGTCAGGCGACTTGTTGACCTACTGGCGCGTGATTCCAGTCTACTTCTGGGTGCTGGCGCAGACGATCCGGACGGAGCACGAATGAACCTGCTGCTGCTGGACCAGTTCAGCGACATGGGGGGCGCGCAACGCTGCCTGCTCGATCTCGTTCCGGCCTTTCAGGAGAGAGGGTGGAGCATTTCGGCGGCCATGCCCGGCGATGGGCCGTTGTGCCAACACCTGGCAGCGATGAATGTGCCGGTCACCGGCTTGCCGTGCGGGCCATACTCCTCCGGCTCCAAGACCGTGTCCGATGCTGTTCGATTCGCGTTCGATATGCGGGAAGCAGCGCGGATGGTTCGGCGGTTGGCAGGGGAGAAGTCCATCGACCTGATCTATGTGAACGGGCCGAGAATGCTGCCGGCGGCGCGGCTGAGTGGCGTTCCCTTCTGTTTCCACGCGCACAACAAGCTCAGCCGGTGGCACGATCTGCTGGTGGCACGCTGGGCTCTGCGGGGCGCGCCGGTGATCGCCAGCTCCCAGTTTGTGGCGGGACCGCTGCGGCCTTTCTGCCAGCCGGTGATCGTTCCGAATGGCTGCGAGGAGCTGGGCTTTCGCCGAGCGGCGGGCGGGCGGCCCTTGCGGATTGGCGTGGTCGGCCGGATCGCACCTGAAAAGGGCCAGCTCGAGTTTGTGGAGGCGGTGCGGCTGCTGGAGGGACGAATTCCAGAGTGCCGGTTTGTCATCTGCGGAGACGACGTGCTGTCGCGACCAGGCTACAAGGACCGAGTGTTGGAAAAGGCCGGAGGTTCGCCGATCGTCTTCACGGGTTGGATGAACGAGCCGGCGGAGGCGCTGCGGCAGGTGGATCTGCTGGTGGTGCCCTCGACAGCAGACGACGCAACGCCGCGCGTGATCCTGGAAGCCTTCTCGGCCGGGGTGCCGGTGGTGGCCTTTGCGGCAGGAGGAATCCCTGAACTGGTGGAAGATGGTGAGACCGGTTTTCTCGTTTCACCGCGCACGGCCGAGGCGCTGGCGGCCCGCTTGGCCGCGCTGCTGAACAACACGGGCGAACTGGCGCGCGTCGCGGTGAACGCCCGGCGCAAGTGGGCAGCGAGCTACGGGCTGGACCGCTATCGTAATCAGGTGGCAGGCGTGCTGGAGTCCTGCGTGCCGCGCAGGAGGATCCAGAAGAGTACGGCCGCGACGGCTGCGAGAATGCCTGCTCCGCCGAGGGTGACCGAGTAGCCGAAGCGTGTGATCGCCGCACCGGCGGCCGAGGCCGCGATCAACTGGGCCAGGAGAATCGCCATCATGTTCAGCGCGGCCGCTCCGCCCATTTCTTCTTTGGACAAGGGATTCATCAGCACGCTGTACATGCCGGGTTCGGACATCCACTGCGCGGCCATGTAGGCGATGTACAGGGCCGCTCCGGCGCCGGCCGAAGCCGCCCAGGAGAGGCCCAACAGTCCGGCGGACGCGGCCAATTGCATGGCGACGATTCCGGGGATCAACCCAAAGCGGCGCAACACGAGGGGCGCGGAGAGCATGGCCACGGCCTGGGCGAACTGGGAGACGGCGAAGATGGATCCGACGCCGGAGACATCGGCATGGAGTTTGTTGGTGAAGTAGGCGTTGAAGAAGGGATTGAAGGCGCCCGTCGCCAGGTTCCAGACGATGAGCGCGGCGAGATAGCGCCAGACTACGGGATTGCGCGGGTACACTCTTGCGGGCGTGGCGGAGGGCTGGGCCGAGGGCAGGCGCAGTCGCGACACGGGCCAGGCGGCGACCACTACCAGGAGGCATGACGCGAGCAGCGCGCTCTTCTTGCCGGGTGCTCCAATGGCTGCGAACCAGCCGGGCAGGCGGCCGCCCAGCAGGCCGCCGAGGATCCCCATGGCGACTCCGGAGGAGAAGAAGATGCTGTAGCCCAGGGAGCGGCTGCGCGGATTGGTGAGTCGCGCGATGGCCGGGGCAAAGGCAACCGTGAAGGCGGAGAGGATGACGCCGCCGGCGAAGGCCGAGACGAGCAGCGCCGCGGAGCCGGTGACCACGGCCCTCAAGGCGAAGACGGCGCCCAGGGCGACAAACGCGGTGCTGATGAGCCAGGCCGGACCTTTGCGTTGTAAGAGCGCGCCCATCGGCAGGGCGGCCACGAAGCTACCCGCCGTCTGCGCGCTGCTGACGGTGCCCAGGAAGTTTTCCTTGTAGCCGAGATCGATGAGCTGGAGATTGTAGAGCAGCATGAATACGAACAGGCCGAGTTCGTAGAGCCAGGCAGCACTCAGAAAGCGCCAGAGACCCGGATCGATGCCCTGGCTGCGGGAGAGCCAGGAGGCACCGTGGATCAGGGTAGGCAGGGCGGCACGGGCGTGGTAAGCGGCTCGCGTGGCCAGGTGCGCGAGGTACTTCCAGCGGCGGCGCAGGCGGATCCACGGCGTGAGCTGTTCTTCCGGCAGCAGGACCGCGTCCACCTCGCCGGGCAGCGTCGTGGGGATGAGCCGCCGGAAGAGCACCGCGGCTCGATCGCGATTCGAATCGACCAGGTTCAGATGCAGCCACAGCTCGTGTTTGTTTGGAATGAACTGGCCTTCGAGCGGCGCCAGGGCGTATTGGGTGATCCATTCCTTCACGCCGTCGGGCAGAGCGTCGACGGCGGCCTCTGCCTGGGGCGAAAGGCGGCAGCCGAACCACTGCCGTGCGATCGCGAAGCAGATCGCCTGCGGACGCTGCAGGGAGTCGCCGTGGAGGGTTCGCCAGCCTTCCCAGAATTCCGTGTTGCCTGCATTACGTTCGAGGAACCAGGACAATTCGTAGACATGGCTGGGCCTGGCGTTGCCATGCAGGATATGGCGCAGCAGGTGGAGGCAAGCGTAGGCGAGCCGGTCGGCCGGGTGGAGTGCGGGATAGCTGAGCCCGCCGGCGCCATCCTGCTGGCGGCGCGTCCAGAAATACTCGAGGCCCTCAGGCAGGAAGCGTTCATTCGACTCATTCCAGAAACGGAAGTGGAGGTCGACGCTGATGGGGATTTCGGGATCGAAGTAATCGCCTTTCCACTCCCAGCCGGTCTTCTTTACGAGAACGGGCAAGTGGTCGATCGGATGGCGCTCGTAGCCGGTGAGCGCTTCGTAGCCGAGCTGCAGCAGTTGTTCGCGGGCCTGGTGCACGTGCCCTGGCGGACAGTAGAGGTCGAGATCGTACTGCACGCGGTCGCCGGGCTCGCTGGTGAACCATGGGCTCTGCGAGAATCCCTTGAGGATAACGAAGGGGATTCCAGCAAACTCGAGTGCCGTGGCGATTTCGGCATAGGCCTGTGCCAGCTTGTTGAACCGCAGGTGGTTCGCGGCAAGGTTTTGCTCCAACCTTTGGCGCACCTCAGTCGGCAGGTGGTCGCGACAGCTGAGCAGCAGGATGAGGCTGAGCTGGGTACGATCAAGAAACGCGAGGATCGGCGGCCACTCGTGGGATTGGATGGAGGCGATCGCCTCCGGCTGGGCCGCATCAAAGCGGAGCCCCTGCAGCACGGCCCAGATCGGCGCGGGGATGGCGCTCATCAGAAATCGGCTCGAAGCGCAAACTGGAAACGCCGCGGCTCCCCGGCCGCGACAATTCGCCCGAAGAACGGGCCGAAGTCGGGATTGGGTACGGGAATGCCGATGTTCGGATGATTCATGATGTTGAAGCCTTCCGCGCGGAGCGTGAGGGAGAGCCGCTCGCGCACCGGGAACCTGCGTTGCAGGGCGGCATCGACCACGCCATTGCCGGGCGCCGGAAGAATGTTGCGGCCCGCATTGCCGAACGTGTAGGGCTTGGGCGTCTGGAACGCATCGGAGTTGAAGTAACGCGCGATGCTGCGCTCAGACGCCGGCAGTTGCACACTCTGGCCTGGCACGAGATCGGGCCGGTTGGGTGTGCCCGAGTTGGCGATGTCCACGGTGAAGTAAACCGGATTCAAGGGAGTGCCGTCCTGGAAGGTGATCAGACCGCTGGCTTGCCACCCTCGAAACACTGGTTTCAGGAAGGGCAGCCTCGGTACATTGTAGACGAACCCGCCGCTGAGCCGGCGGCCCGAATTGAAGAACGAGAGGCCGCGCTCCAGCCGCAGGTTGCGTTCGTCCTGGGCGCTCCAACTGTCATAGAGACCATTGGTGACGGCGTCGGCATCGTCGATCGACTTCGACCAGACGAAGGCGAGTAGGAAGGAGAGTCCTTTGACCAGGCGCCGTTCCCCTTTCACCTGCAGGGACTGATAGGACGAGCTGGCGATGTGCTGCCGCTGGAAGATCGGGCCGAGTTGCGGGAAGGTCCTGAGGGCTTGCAGATCGCCCGGGCGCGGATCCAGATTCTCGCCGGTCTCGACGTGCAGGGGGGTGTTGAAGCGGCGCAGCCGGCCCAGGTGGGTCCCTTTGCTGCCGAGGTAGGTGATGTCGAGCACGCCCACGGGGCCGAGTTCGCGCTGCAGGCCGAAGTTCCACTGCTGCATGTAGGCTGTGGCGGCCCGCCGGTCGAGTCCGAAGTAGCTGGGCAGGCCCAGGGAGCTGTTCCGCGGGAAGCCGTTGGCGATGGTCAGGACGGGCAGCAGTCCGTTGGTCTGGTTGGTTTCATTGCGCAGTGCGTTGCGGACTAGGTCGTAGGTCTCGATAGCGATTTCGGGGGCATAGTAGAGGCCGTAGCCGGCGCGCAGAACTGTTTTTGAATCGCGGCCGCTGATGCCGGGCAAGTGCCAGGCGAGGCCGATGCGGGGGGCAAAGTTCTTCCGGTTCGGCTCCACCGCCTGCGTACCAGCCACCAGGCGGGGCGCCGCCGGTAGCGTCGAATAGTCCAGGTTGAAAAGGTGGCCGCGCTGCTCGGTGTAGGGAGAGAAGCGCTCGTAGCGCAAGCCCACGTTGAGAGTCAGCCGGCTGGTGAGGCGCCAGTCGTCCTGCACGAAGAAGCCGTAGTTGTGCTGCCGCAGGTAGGCCACGGCATCGCCGGCATTCCGCTGGGTGTTCTGCGGATAGCCGAGCAGGAAATCGGCGAACGCATCTCCCGTCTCAGCCGGGTTCGAAGGATCGTTTGTGAAGGCGCCGTTGAACTGGTACTGGCCTCGCGGGTAGCGGCTCTGCAGGTAATTGAGCTGGAAGTTCAGCCACTGGAATCCGGCCTTCCAACTGTGCCGGCCGCTGACGCGGGCATAGCTGGCCGAGGTGTTCCAGAGGTTGTCGCGCTGGACCTGCGGCAGGGTGGTGGTGTCGATTACGGTCTCGAAATTCGTCACCAGGAAGTAAGGCAGGCCGTAGAAGAAGGGATCGGACGAGAAGCCCGTGAGCCCCAATTCGGCCATCACGTCTTTTTGGAACGCGCTCTCTGGAATGTTGAAGACGCGCAACCGCGTATAGGAGAGGCGACCTTCGGTCGACCAGTTGGCGCCGGTGCGGAGATAGCCCAGCGCCACCTGCTGCGAGCGCAGGTTTTCCAGGCTGGGGCGTTCTGGAAATGCACGGCCCAGGCGGCCCCGCTCGTCGTTGATGGTGTAGCGGCCAAAGAGTGAACTGCCGTCGCGGAACTGGTGATCCAGGCGGCCGCTGGCGCTGTCGTTGTCATGCCGGTCTGGCGTCGAGTCGAGATAGTTGGTGCTACCTTCGGGCCGGTTCGGCAGCGGCAGGTAGGTATCGACATACTTGCGCGCAATGCCATCTATGCGTGAGGCAGGCAGGCGATTGCCAGGCAGCGGCGCCCTCACGCCGGTGGCGAGATCGGCGCTGAGCGGATCGAAGATCGGATTGCGGCCGGCGAAGTCGCCTGCACGGATGGCGGTGTTCGGGAACAGGTGCCGGGTGGACGCGGCCGCCTGCCCGCGCAGGCCGTCGTAGGCCGCGAAGAAGAACGTGGAGGGCAGCGGCACACGTCCACCGAGTGATGCGCCGAACTGATTCTGGCGGAAGACCGGGCGCGGCAGCGATGGGTCGTCGAAGAAGCTGTGGGCGTCGGTGGCCTCGTTGCGCAGGTACTCGTAAGCACTGCCGTGCAGTTTCTGGCCGCCCGACTTCGTGACGACGTCGATGACTCCGCCGCCGGCGTTCGGGAACTCAGCGGCCGCCAGGGAAGACTGCACGCGGAATTCCTGGACGCTCTCCAGAGGAGGAACCACGGCGATCGAAAAGGTATTGCGATCCGTATTGTTCGCCCCGTCCAGCAGATACATGTTCATCGTCGAACGGGCGCCATTGATGGGGTGATTGAGACCCACCAGGCCGCGGTTGCCCTGCAGGTCGGTGATGGTGTCGTGATAGAAGCCGCTCAATTGCCGGGGGATGGCGCCGGGACCAACGGTCACCAGGGAAATGATGTTTCTACCCACTAGCGGCAGCGACGAGACAGCGGAGGTCTCGAAGTAGTAGCCGGCCGTGGAATCGGCAGTCTGCAACTGTGACACATCTGCCACGACCTCAACGGAGGAGTTCGATTCTCCCGGCTGCAGGTCGAAATCGAGCCGCGCCTTCTGGTTCACTTCGAGCACCACTTCGCGAGCGACCGTGACCTGGAAGCCGGCCTTCGCGGCGCGGACGGAATAGGAACCGGCGGCCAATCCGTCGAGGGTGTAGGAGCCCGCCTCATTGGAGATGGCGGTCCGGACAAACCCGGTCGCGGCGTTGCGGGCCACCACCTGGGCGCCCGGCACCAGCGCATGGGACGAGTCCCGAACGTCGCCGGACAATGTTCCGGAAGAGACCTGCGCCCACACCGAAGCGCTGCAGAGAAGGACTGCCGCGAGCCATCTCATAGTGCCCCGCCCCGCTCCGCCAGGCGCCGCAGGCAATCCGTAGCGGAATCGAAATCGGAATAGGTGAGTTCAAACGCGTTGAGCGGGGAAAGGCTCCGCAAGCATTCCTCCTGTTCAGCAATCATCCATTCGTCCCCGTAGCGGGGCAGCTTCAGGCGCTCCTGGATGTCGTCCCGAACCGGGGCCAGGCGGGCTTCGGCGCCTTCTTTCCGGTTCAGGAAGACCAGGCATTCCACGTCTGCGCGCACATCGGTGCGGATGCCGGGAAAATCCGCCGGCCGGGCGAAGACGGTGGGCTTCCCGTTCGTCCTTTGGACCCACTCATGTTGGCTGAGCAGGGGAAACAATTTGGCGGCATCGCGTTTAAAACGCAGTTCATAGGGATTGCCAATCACCGTGGGGCCGCCGAATCCGCGCACCAGGTAGCTGGCGTCGTCGCAGATCAGCGTCCAGCCGCGCATGGCGCAGGCCACCGCCAGCGACGTCTTGCCCGCCCCGGATGGACCGCACAGCAGCAACCCACAGCCGTTCCAGGCTACACAAGCAGCATGGACAGCGGACAGGTGCAGGCCGTGCAGCATCGTGTACACCAGCGCGTCGGTGAACGCATCCCGCAGATATAAACGGTTCTTTGCGGTGGAGCTGGTGATCCAGGCACAGGCAAAGCCGGCGGACATGTCGCACACCGCCTGATTGGCCCGGTTGGCGGTCACCGAGAGGATGTGCCGCCGGCAGCGGAAGACCGGAGGAGGGAGTGCTTCGTCGTGGTCCTCGCCGCTCACCGCGACGCTGAGGTGCAGGGGGCTGGTGTCGAACGCTTTCTCAAAGAGGCCCCAACTCTCCCGCAGCGACTCCATCACTTCGAGGGAGTTTGTCTCCGCGAGAACAGGAAAGCCCAGCGGATAGAGCGTCGATCGTAGCGGTAGTTCGATTTTGGACAGCAGGGGATCTTCCCCCGTTTCGATCCGGCGCCGGTCTTCAGTTTGCATCCCAGTAGCGCGGCTATTGGCCGCACAGCTCCCCTTCTAGGTATTGGACAGGAATTTCGACCGGACGAAACAGCGAAATTGCGTCAAACTGAACTACCACCGGAAACGCCGGCTTCGCCCGTGGCGCCGGCACGAAGACCCTGGCGCATCTGCCACATGCGGCGCCTGAGCAAGAATCCCAAAGTTGTGATCACACTGAGTTGCGTTACGACGGAAGCCAGGGCGATTCCCTGGACCCCGAACACCCGGCGCAGTTGATAATCCGCCAAGGTCGCGACCGCCACGCCGACCCCGGCCGCCGGGATCACGAGCTCATTCGCAGCCATCGATGCAGCCAGCCGGAACCCCAGCGCGCCGATGACCGCCAAGGGCACCTGCAGCAGCGAATAGCGCTGGACGAGGGCGACTTCGAACGTAGCCTGTGTCGAGAAGGCACCCTTCTGGAACACTAGCCGCACAAGATCTTGAGAGAGCAGCATCAACACTGCGATCAGCGGGATTGTGACGAGCAGGAGGAGGCCGCCAAAGTGCAGCAGGCTGCCCCGTAAGCCGCGCCAGTCGCTGTTGGCCGCGAGACGTGACAACTGCGGCAACGCCCCGGTGGCGATGGACGCCGGCCCCAGCGACAGAATCACCATCGCCAGTTTCGTCCCAAAGCCGAAGATAGAGAGGCTGCCGGCGGCTAACCCCGCGGCCATGGCATTGTCAATCAACGGAATGCAGCCGAAGAGAAGAGAGCTCATGACGATGGTGCCGAACTGCCCCAGCACGGGCCCCAGGCGGCGGAGTGCCCCTTCCAACCTGGGCACAAGAGGATAGCCCAACCGGTGGACTTCCTGGGCGAGCAGGATGGCCTCGACCGCGCATCCGGCCGACGTCCCAATGGCCAGAGAGTAAATGCCCCAGGTGGAGGCTCCGAAGTAGAGTATGGCCAGCGAGGCCACGGGCGTAGCGATTGGGGCCAGGGCGGCCAGGGCAAAATGATTGCGGGCATTCAGCAGGCAGCGCCACACCACGTTGCAGGCCGTCAGCGGCAGCACCGGCAGCATCACCAGCAGCAGCTTCAAGGTGAGGGCGGATTTGCCGTGGTCAAAGCCGGAGGCGAGCACCGGCAGAATCAACGGAAACGCCAGGCCCAGCGCGAGGGCGGCCAGGGTCGCGGCAACCAGGCCCGCACCGAAGGCCGCGCGGTAGAGCGTCACGGAGCTCTCCATGGGTTCGCCCGCCTGCTGTTGGATCAAGGCCGGAATCAGGGCCGGGGCCACCGCGGCAGCCAGTACATCGCTGAGCAAGGCGGGCACCAGGAACGCCGCCAGAAAGGCATCCTGCGCATCGCTGGTCCCGAACAGGTGCGCGGCGTAAATCAGCTTCAGCAGGCCAACGCCCCTGACCGCCATGCCGCCGCAGGCAACAATCGAGGTAGCGGATACCATGGAGGCCGTGGGGCCCGCTCGTGGGAATAGGCGCATGAGACGCCTCACAAAAATAACACGCCGCCGCGAACTTGCCCAATGCTACACTGCTCTGGCACATGCGGGTTGCCATCGCGCACTACTGGCTGCTCAACATGCGGGGCGGCGAAAAGGTTCTGGAGGCGCTGTGCCGCATCCTGCCGCAGGCCGATATTTTCACTCTCTTCTACGACTCTCGAAAAGTTTCCGAAATTATCCGTTCCCGGAAGGTCACGGCCTCTTTCTTAAACTCTGGAAGAAGATTCTATCGATCGTTGCTGCCGCTGATGCCGCTCGCTCTGGAGAGCCTGGACTTGCGCGACTACGACCTGGTGATAAGCAGCGAATCCGGCCCGGCCAAAGGTGTGATCACCCGGGCCGAGACACGGCACGTCTGCTACTGTCACACGCCGATGCGCTACCTGTGGCAGTTGTATCCCGACTACCTGCACGATTGGACACCAGCCTGGAAACGAGGCCTGATGGCGCCCATCGCCAATTATCTGCGCCTCTGGGATTACTCCACGGCCGCGCGTGTGGATGAGTTTGTCGCCAATAGCGAGAATGTCCGGCGGAGAATCTGGCGCAGCTACCGGCGCGAGGCGGAGGTGGTGTATCCGCCGGTCGATGTCCACAACTTCCGGTGGGAACCACCCTCCGATTTCTACCTCGCTGTCGGCGAACTGGTCGCCTACAAGCGCCTGGACTACGCCGTTCGCTGGTTCTCTGCCTCGGGGCGCCGCCTGCTCATCGTCGGCTCGGGCCCGGAGTACGCCCGCCTGAAAGCAATGGCACAGCCGAATGTTGAGTTCTGCGGACATGTCAGCGACGCAGAACTGCGCCGGCTCTACGCCCAATGCCGCGCGCTGTTGCTGCCCGGCGAGGAAGACTTCGGGATCACCGCAGTCGAGGCAACCGCCAGCGGCAAACCGGTGATTGCGCTGGGCCGCGGCGGAGTCCTTGACAGTGTTCCAGCCGAGGGGCTCTTCCCCTATCAGCAGCCTACGGAAGCGCACCTCGCCGCAGCCGTGGAAGCCTTTGAAGCGGCCGAGTCCATGGTGCCCCGGGCTGCCCTGCAACAGGCGGCCGCACGTTTCTCAGAAGACGCATTCGCTGAGCGCATGCGCTCGATCCTACGCGTATGACCACCCTCCGCCCGGGCCCCCTGCCATGACTGCCTACCCGGAGTTGGGCGTACCCCTGGACGCGGCGAACGGGCGCGGTGCAACTCGTGTACTTGTGCGTTTGACTGATGCCGCCGAGCGGATTTTCGCCGCAGTGCTCCTACTCTTCGCCAGTCCTCTGTGCCTCGCCGTGGCGATCATCATTCTCGTGCTCTCACGGCGCTCCCCCTTTGTGGCGCACCTGCGCAGGGGCCAGTTCGGCCACGAGTTCTGGATGTGGAAGTTCCGCACCATGTGGCCGCGCCAACAGACGTCAACGCGGGTCCGTCTGGTGGAGCGTGTCCGGTCGGCTCCGCTGGACGAGCGTAAGGGTATCCCGGATCCTCGCATCAGCAGCCGGTTCGCCCGCCTTTGCCGCAAGTTCTCAGTGGACGAACTGCCGCAACTCTGGCACGTCCTGTCAGGCCGCATGGCGCTGATTGGGCCGCGGCCGTTGACGCCAGTGGAACTGGATGTCCACTACGGAAAGGACATGGCGGAAGTGCTGACGCTCAAGCCCGGAATCACGGGTCTGTGGCAGGTCTGCGGCCGCAACAGTTTAACCTACCGGCAGCGGCGGCGCCTGGATCTGTTCTTTGTCCGCCACAATTCGTCAGGGTTGCGCTGGCTCATTGTGCGCCGGTCGCTGGCGGTCGTGCTCAGCGGCCGGAATGCATCCTGAGATTTACCGGGAACGCCGCTCGCTCACCCCCGGAATGTGAAGTAAACGATCTGCGTCGAAGCGATCGCCGCGCCGCCGGCCGAACGGGCCGGGCGGAACTTCCAGGATTGCGCAGCCAGCGTCGCCTTCTCGGCCAGGTAGCGGTACACCCCATCTCCATCGCCCCGCGCGGCTGCCGTGATCACCCGGCCCTGCGAATCAATGCTCACCTGCACCGTCACCGTAATGGGCTGGCGAATTCGCGCCCTCACGCCTTCGGGTACGGTGGGTTGGATCTCATAGATGGCCGACGCCGGGATCGCCGGCGGGACGGTGGACACAGCGGGCGCCCCGCCCACCGGGCCGGCCGCCTGCAATGGAGCCGCAGGGGCAGGCGCAACAGCCGTTCGCGGCGCGTCAGGAGCCGCCGGCGCCGGACGCTCAACGGCCGCCGGTTTCAGCGAGGCCGCAGCCAGTGAGGCCGCGCCGGAATCCTGTACCCGTGGTGCCGGAGACGCCGCAGCAGGCTTGGCCGCCAGTTCCTTCACAACCGGCTGCCCGCCCGCGGAAACAACCCTGACCGACTCCACCGCTCCAGCCACGCCTGTACCAAACAGCTGAAGCCGGAACAGGACATCCTGACTGGCGGTAGGAACGGTGAAATGGCCCTGGCCCAGCGTCTTCGCGTCCAGTTCCACCAGACGCGGCTGAGCGGGACCCTCACTAGTGCCGGTGCCAGGCTCAACGACTTCCAGTTCGCCCCGCGAAGCCTGCTGCAAGGCAGGCGACTTGCTGTCCCAGGAGACCTCTATGCCACCGGAGCCCGGCTTCGCGTCCAAACCGAACCTCGTCCAGCGCGCACGCTGCTGGGCGTCCCACCACTGATAGCCGGCTCCGCCCCCGATGAGCAGAACCAGCAGGGCCGCGATCAACTGCCACAGCCGGTGTTTGTGCGGTTCCGCCGCGTGCTCGCCCAACAGCCAGGTTGGTTCTGCTGGCGTCTCCACCGGGCTGGCCGGCACAGGCGGCGGCTCCACTCGTGGTGGATTCGGATCCAGCCGCTGCTCACGCAGCATCCTGCGCCGCTCCACCAGCCGCCAGGCTTCATCACCGCCCGGCAGATCCTCAGGGCTCGGGCGATTGTGCGCAGTGGTCAGGCCATTTCCGTCGCCGATGGCAACCGGCTCAGCTGGAGTCGAGCGCAAACCGGCCCCAGCCGCCGCTGCGAATGCCTGCGCCACGGGCCTATGGTTCTCAACCGCAGGGGCCGGTTCCGGCGTGAGAGGCAGAACTTCGGAAGGTGCGGCCACGTCCGCCGGAGCTGCCGCTTCCTGCTCCAACACAGGGGCCGGAGCGGAGCGCGCACTGCGTTCGCCCGAACGGTCCTGCTTGGCCATCGGCTGCCCGAACGGCTCCGGCGGCTGTGCGGGCACTCTCGGCAAAACACCATTGATCCGGCTGAAGAACCACGCCTCGCACTCGAAGATCGACAGCGGCCGGATGGAAAGAACGAAGTGCCGGGCCTCCGGGAAGTACTTTCGCATCAATTGCTGGTCGGCCGCATCCAGGCCGAGATCCCGCCCGGTGCAGCTGCGGAAGAAGCCCACCACCGTGATGCCGGCCGCATCCGGGGAATTCCACTCCGCCAGGAGGCTCTCCAGCTTTGTGCGATCCACATCGGAGAGGATGTACGACGGCCCGTAGCGGTATTCGCAGGGGACGGGTTCAAAACCGGTTATCTCGACATTGAGCGGAGCCTCGGACAGCACACGGCCCAACAGGATCCCGCCCATTTCCGCTCCGCGCTTAGGCAGGATGTGAAAACCTTCCAGGACAAACGATCTGAGTTTTTGGATCAGTGCCGCGTCCATCGTGAACACGGCTCCGCTGTCGGGCATCGTCCAACGGCCGATTGCGCTGTTCGACCCGCCGCCCTCTCCATTCCGTCCGGAGTCCCTACGCAAGTGTTCAGTCACCGTCACTCCTTGAATTGGGATTTCATGGGCTGGAGACAGGCAGGCGGTACGGAGCCACGCGCTGTTTCCACCCCTCGGGTTGCGCCGCTGGTCTGGCGCAACAACAGCTGCATTCTGTCCTAAGTCTACCTTGCATGAGCCATGCGAGCCAATGCCGGTTCATCCCGCCAACCGGCGTTGTGCCGCCTTGTATTCTCCTGTCGCTGCTCTCTTCGCGGGCGCCCTTTATGCCACCTCGGCCGAGTATTCGCTAAAGCGACTTCACCTTTCCGTCGATATTAGTACTCGAAGTTGTGCCCCGATCAGCCGGACGATTACTGCTCGCTCTAGCCTGGGTCTTGCCCTTGGCCGCCGCTGGGCGTCCAGGCCGCATTGCTGACGCCCGCGCCGCGGCTGTGGACACACGCGTCTGGCGTCTCCAGGGCACTGTAATCCTCACGCCCGGCACCCTGCCCACCGAGCCCAACTCCTTCTACATCCAGGACGAATCCGGAGGGATTTCCATCCATGGCCCGGGTCCCCTCAAACTCACCTACTCGGACCGTGTCGAAGTCGAGGGTCAGATGGGTCGACTGTCTGATGGGGAGCCCGAACTGATCGTCAAGTCGATGACTGTACTGAGGAGCGTCCCCAAAGTGCGCCCCAGGGAACTGACGGTGGAGCAGGCCGCGCGGCCCCAGATCGCAGGCCAGTTGGTGCGTGTCCGAGGCACGGTGGCCAAGACCTCCATCGGCAGCATGCGCGACGATTTCTACATTGAGCAGGGACAGAAGGTCATTCGAGCCTACATCCGCCACTCCGCCCAGAGTGCTTCCGTGATGCCCCGCCAGGCGCCAGTCGGAGCCTTCGTCGAAGCAATCGGCGTTGTGATGCCTTCCGAGGGGGAAGGCTTTGTGCTCCGCCTTCGGGACAGTGTCGACCTTACACTCGTCCGCGCGCCAAACGTCTTCCGCTCCCGCGAAGCCCTCATCGTCATCGCGGGGATCGCCGGCATCTTCCTGGCGGCCTTCGGGTGGATCTATGCCCTGCGGCGTTCCATCAGGAACCGGACAGCCGAGATCCGCATCCTGCTGACCAAGGCAGAAGAGGCATCCAGGGCGAAGTCCGAGTTCCTGGCCAATCTCTCGCACGAAATCCGTACCCCTATCCACGGCATCCAGGGCATGCATGACCTGCTGCTGGACACCTCCCTCACGAAATCGCAGCAGGAGGAACTGGTCATCGCCCAGGACGCGACCAGGCACCTTCTGGCGCTCCTCGATGACGTTCTCGACATCTCCCGCATCGAAGCAGGCCAGCTGACCCTGGAATCCGAACCATTCGACCCGGGGCGCGTCGTCCGCGGCGCCGTGCGCACCTTCGCGCCAAAGGCCCGCCAGCAGGGTTTGGAGTTCGGCTGTCAATTGAACGACTTGCCAGACCGGGTTGCGGGCGACGCCATCCGGCTCAGGCAAGTTCTTTTCAATCTGCTGAGCAACGCCATCAAGTTCACCAATTCGGGCCGCATCGACGTCCGCGCCTGGCGAGTGCAGGAGTCCGGCGGCGGCACCCGGCTTGGTTTCGAGGTCAGAGACACCGGCATCGGCATCCCGCGCGAGAAACAGGCGATCATTTTCGAGTCGTTCCGACAGGTGGATGGCACCATATCGCGGCGTTTCGGCGGTACCGGCCTGGGTCTCTCCATTGCCCAGCGCCTGGTTCACGAAATGGGGGGAATCCTGAAAGTCCAGAGTGCCCCGGGCCGGGGCGCTGCTTTCGAATTCACGGCATTGTTCGACGCGGTCGACCCAGGCCAGGCAGGGCAGGAAAGGGATGGGGCGGCCGAGTTCGACGCCTGGGCAGGTGATCAGTCTCTCCCCTTGCGGATCCTGGTCGCCGAAGATAACGAGGTGAACCAGCGCCTGGTGCGGCGCATGCTGGAGAAGGACGGCCACGACGTCACCCTGGTGGGGGATGGAGACTCCGCCATCCAGGCATGGAGGACCAGCTATTTCGACGTCATCCTGATGGACGTCCAGATGCCCGGCACGGACGGCTTGCAGGCCGCCTCCACCATTCGCCGGGCGGAAGCGGGGTCAGGATCGCCGGGCATTCCCATATTTGCCCTCACGGCGCACAGCATGCAGGGCGATTACGATCGCTGCCTGCACGCCGGAATGAACGATTGCGTGACTAAGCCTTTCTCCCAGCGCGATTTACGGAACATCCTGGCCACAGTGCCCGCGGCCGGCCGGACGGCGGCTGTGCCGGATCCGGCCCAGGCCTGAACCGGATCCGAAACGAAGCCAATCAGCCGATGTGGACCAGCGTCTCGCCCACCAGGGCTTGATGGATCTCCTGCGCCGCCCGCGTGCCTTCCGCGACAGCTTGCACCACGGTGGCTCCGCCGTTCACCACATCCCCCGCAGCATAGACCCGCAGCCGGCTGGTGGCGCTGGACCCGGGCCGGGTGACGATGGTGCCCTGGCGGCTGAACGCGATCCCAGGCAGCACCGCCTGCAGCTTCGCATCCACGCCCTGGCCGATCGCTTCGACCACAAGATCAGCCGCGATCACATGCTCCGAACCGGCCTGGTTCTCGGGACGTCGCCGCCCGCTCGCGTCCGCAGCGCCCAACTTCGTCCGCACCACTTCGATCCCGGTCAACTTTCCGGCTGCATCCATGACGTACCGCAGCGGCTGGGTGAGGATCAGGAAGTTCACCCCACCCTGCATCGCTTCGTCGCGCTCGTTGGGCCAGGCGGGCATCTCCGCGAACGAGCGCCGGTACAAAATGGCCACGTCTTCCGCTCCGGCGCGTTTGGCCGAGAGGGCGGCGTCGATCGCCGTATTCCCTCCGCCCAGCACCAGCACGGTTCCGCTCACCTGGCGCCCCTCGTGCTTCACCTGCCGCAGGAAGTCCAGCGCACCCTCCACGCCGCTCTCCGGCCGCGCGGAACCAGGCAGCGTCAACGACCGGCTGAGCCCCGGCGCCAGCAGGACCGCGTCAAAGCCCTCGTCCAGGATGTCGTCCAGCGTGCCGGCCGGCCCCAGGGAGTAATTCCGCCGCTCAATCGCACCGGTCGACAGCAGCACATCCTCGAGTTCCTGTTGCAGGATCGGGTCCGGCATTCGGTCGGCCGGAATCGTGTCTTTGGCCATCCCGCCGGGTTGGCCTGCCCGTTCCAGCAGCGTCACCCGGTGTCCGAGCGCAGCCAGCGTAATGGCCGCCGCCACACCCGCCGGTCCGGCGCCGGCCACCGCCACGCGCTTGCCGGTATCCGGCAAAACCGGCCGCGTCTCCCGGGCCCACCCTTCTTCAATTGCCTTCCGCGAAACCCAGCGCTGCAGATGGCGGATCGGTACAGGCTCCTGGTAGTGCTCGTTGATGCAGGTGCTCTCGCACAATGTCTCGCTGGGGCAGACGTAGCCGCAGATAGTAGCCAGCACGTTGGTGGCGCGAATGGTTTCATACGCGTCACGGAAGCGCCCGTCCACGATCGCCTGGATGAATCCGGGCACGTCCACATGAGCGGGGCACTTCGGGACGCAGGTGGGGTCGCTGCACTGCCGGCAGGTCTTCGCCATTTCCTGAATCGTGTCGAGAGCCTCGGCCCGGCCCGCCTTGTAGATGGGCTCGTACACCGCCGCATCCCGCGGCACACAGCCGCTGCGGCCGCCGTCCCGCATGATTTGCGTACAGGCCGAGCAGGCCACGCAGACTTTCTCCGGATCCAGCTTACGGCCCTGGACGACTTCCCGCGCAAACTCCGGGTAGGCAAAGGACATGCGCCCGCCGCCCACCAGCGACACCCAGCCCTGCTGCACCGCCGCCGCGCCCACGTTCGGCAGGAACTGGCGCAGCACGGAATAGCCGCCGCCCACTACCGGCAGTTTCGGGAACTGCTGCTGGATGTGCCGCACGATGTGCAGGAACCGGCCCACGCCTTCCAACGAGTGCTCCGGCGGAACGTTCATGCCGATGATGGGCAAATCGAATGGACGGTTCACGTGGGGGTTGAAGTACGGATTGCCGATCGTGATATTCACCAGCGGAGCGCCGGAGTCGACCAGGAACTGCACCAGGCGAATGGGATCCTTCAGATCCGGCTGCAGCGAGCCGTCCTCCGCCATGCCCCAGCCGTAGGGATAGGCCATGGAATCGTACGCATTCATGCGTGAGGTGACAGCAATGCCGGGCACCCGGTCGCGGATCTTCGTGACGATGTTCCGGAACAGGCGCGTACGGTTCTCCCATTCGGGACCGCCGTAGCGGGAGTTCTCGCGCGTGTGCGACGCATGCAATTCACTGATCAGGTACCGGTGGCACGCCTTCACGTCCACCGCGTCGAACCCCGCCTCATAGGCCAGCCGGGCCGTCTCGACATACACGTCTTCCAACCGCTCGAGTTCGTCGTCCGTGATCAATGGATAGTCGGCCGGCAGTTTGTGGATGGGGTCCAGATACTTCGAATGGTGCGCAATGATCGGCTTCGGCGCCCGGCCCGGCCTGGAATAGCGGCCGGAATGGGTCAACTGCAGCACCAGCGCCGGACGGTGGTTGCCGCCCATGGTTTCCCGCGCCGCCTGCCGCGCCTGGTCGACCATCGTCCGGAAGACCGCCACATTGCCCTGGTGCAGCCAGATCTGGCGCGGATTCGCCCGGCCCTCTTCCGCCACCGCGCAGGCTTCCACCCACAACAGGCCCGAGCCGCCGGCGGCGAAACGGCGGTACCGCCGCAGCGTCAATACGTCAGGCGAACCATCGGCCAGCCCGTCGCACCCTTCCATCGGTAGCACCACCAGCCGGTTGGGCAACACAAACCGGCCGCAGTCCACCGGTTGGGCCAGTACGCTGACGTCTTCGCTCACCGGTACATCGACGCCGAGCCTGTCGATGTCCTGGCGCAGTTCTTCAAAGGAATGGTAGTGGAATGGCTGGTGCACAATCATGGCGGAACTCCGGTCATTTCTACCATATCAGATGCGAAAGTCCGGTTATCTCCGTGCGAGACAATGAAGGCAGATGCGCATCCACTTTCTGCAGCACGTAGCCTTCGAAACTCCGGGCCTGATCGGCGAGTGGGCCGGGCAGCGTGGTCACTCGCTCACCGGCACCCGCCTCGACCTGGGCGAACCGCTTCCCTCGCTGGAGAGCTTCGACCTCCTTCTCGTCATGGGCGGCCCGATGAGTGTGAACGACGAGCACATTTACGATTGGCTTCGTCCGGAAAAACGGTTGATCGCCGCCGCCATGGCCGCGGGCAAGTTCGTACTCGGCGTCTGCCTCGGTTCGCAAATGCTCGCCGAAGTCCTGGGTTCCACCATTTACCGTAACCAGGAGAAGGAGATCGGTTGGTTGCCGGTCCACACCACAGGGACAGGGTCCCTATTTGAGGACATGCCCGCCGAGTTCACCGTTTTCCACTGGCACGGAGAGACTTACGACATCCCCCCAGGCGCCACTCATCTCGCCTCCACCGCCGGCTGCCGGTCGCAGGCGTTCGAAACGGACCGTTGTCTTGCGCTGCAGTTCCACATGGAGATGACGGAGCCCATCATTCAGGATCTTCTCGCCCATTGCGCCGGCGATCTCGGCCTCGGGCCGTACCAGCAACCCGCGGATCAAATCCATTCAGAAACGTGGCGTTTAGCGGAGACCAAGCGGCTTCTGTTCACGCTGCTCGACCGCGTGTCAACCCGTGTTTTCGTCGTAGCATAGCTCATGGGCAGCTATTTCTGCGTCGACCGCGGCAGGGCCCTGCCGCTGGGCGCGACGCGACTCGAAGACGGTGTGAATTTCGCGCTTTTTTCGAAACACTCCACCCACGCCTGGCTCTCCTTCTTTCATCCGGGCGACTCCGTACCTTATCTGGAGATTGAACTCCATCCCGAACGCGACCGGACCGGCCAGGTCTGGCATATCTGGATCGGCGGCCTGGCACCGGACGTCCAGTACTGCTGGCGGTTGGACATGCGGCCCAATCCAAACCCGGAAGTCCATCGCTTCGATCCGGAGCGCTTCCTGCTGGATCCATATGCGCAAGTCCTGGTGGGCGGCGAGCAGTGGGGCATCAGCGCGGAACGGCGCTGTGCCCTCCCGCACGACCACTTCGATTGGGAGATGGACCGCCCGCTGAACGTACCTCTCAGCGAATCAATCATTTACGAGTTGCATGTGCGTGGGTTCACACGCCATGAATCGTCAGGCGTGTCAGCCCCCGGCACCTACCTTGGCCTCACCGACAAGATCCCCTATCTGAAAAAGCTAGGGGTGACCGCCGTGGAGCTTCTGCCTGTCTATGAGTTTGAGGAAGCCGACACGGACCGCAGCAACCCGCTGATGGGCACCACGCTCTTCAACCTCTGGGGCTACCAGCCGATCGCCTTTTTTGCGCCCAATGCGACCTACGCCAGCGGCAAGCAGCCTGGCTCGGCCGTCCGCGAGTTCAAAGAAATGGTGAAGCGATTCCACGCCGCCGGTCTCGAGGTCATCCTCGACGTCGTCTTCAACCACACGGCCGAAGGCGACGAGCGCGGCCGCACGCACTCCTTCCGTGGCATCGACAATTCCATCTATTACCAGCTCGACGAGCAGGGCCGCTATCGCAACTATTCCGGTTGCGGCAACACGTTCAACTGCAACCACCCGGTGGTACGCAGCCTCATCTCCGACTGCCTGCACTACTGGGTGATGGAGATGCACGTCGACGGGTTCCGGTTCGACCTTGCCAGCGTTCTGGGCCGTGGCCAGGACGGCAACCCCCTGGCTGATCCGCCATTGCTGGAGCGGCTCGCCTACGATCCCATTCTTGCGAACACCAAACTTATCGCCGAGGCCTGGGACGCCGCCGGACTCTACCAGGTGGGCAGTTTCCCCGCCTGGGGCCGCTGGGCCGAGTGGAATGGCAAGTACCGTGACGACCTGCGCCGTTTCGTGAAGAGCGACCGCGGCATGGTGCCCATGCTGGCTTCGCGCCTCACCGGCAGTCCCGATCTCTACGCCGCCAGCGGCCGCCAGTCACGCCATAGCATCAACTTCGTCACCTGCCATGACGGTTTCACGCTGGCCGATCTCGTCAGCTACAACGACAAACACAACGAAGCCAACGGCGAACAGAACCGCGACGGCGCCAACGATAACAACAGTTGGAACTGCGGCGCTGAAGGACCCACGAAGGACGAATCGATCAACGCCCTGCGCCGCCGGCAGATGCGCAATATGGCGGCGCTGCTGCTGCTCAGCGGCGGGGTCCCCATGATCCTGGCCGGTGACGAGATGGCCCGCACGCAGGGCGGCAACAACAACGCCTACTGCCAGGACAATGCCACCAGTTGGGTGGACTGGACGCTCACCGAGTCGCACTCGGACATGGTCACCTTCTTCCAGCGCATGATCGCCTTCCGCGCCGGCCGCGAGGCCTTTCGCCATATCGACTGGGGCGCCCAGGCGGGCGAACCGCACACGCGCGTCACCTTTCACGGCGTCTTCCCGCACGCACCGGACTGGGGCCCCGACTCGCATGCCCTCGCCATCGAACTGGAATGGGGCACTGAGCGCATCTACTTCATCGCCAATTCGTTTTGGGGAAACTTGCGCTTCCATCTCCCCCTGCTCACCGACACCCGGAAGTGGACGCTGGTGGACGATACCAGTCGTGACGGTCCGCGCGGCGCGACGCTGGACTCCCAGGATTGGTACGAGGCCGCGGCCCGCAGCGTGGTGGTGCTCGAGGCGCTGTAACCGGAATCAGTCTTTCCAGGGCGTGAGAACTTTGATCTGCCGGTAGGAGGAGACCTCCTTCTCCGTCAGGTCTGAGGGGATCAGCCCCTGCTGATGGAGTTTTCGGAAGGTCGCCCAGTTCATATCGGCGGCCTGCACGCGCTCCAGCTTCAATTTCGGCCCGAAGTAATACATATTGGAAGCTTTATCCGGCCCCGTGGGATTCTCATCCGTGCCCACCAGCAGGCTCTCCCCCACGAGCATCAGCTTCTCCGTGAGGTTGTAGGGATTTGTCGCCAGGTTCAGGGAGGACCGCGACAGGAGTAGCCTGGCCTTCTCTACCGTCGGCTCACGGGTCACAATCTGCTCGGCCGGATCGGATTCCACGGACGCACCGCCAAACTTGTCAGGATCCAGAACGGTCAGGTCCGCCGCCCGATAGCCGTTGGCAATGCCGCCCAGATAGATCAAAGCACGGCCGTCGTTCCCATGGTCATCAACCAGCAGGCTGGTAATATGCCCGGCGTGCCAGTATTCCCGCAGCATGTTGCCGTTTGTGTCCAGCAGCGAGATTAGCGAGGGGGAGTGCAGCCGGTGCGTGGCAGCCACCAGGATTCTTGACTCTTTGCTCCCGTTAATCGGAACCAAGGCAATTCGCCGCACCGTAAACGGGCCTTTCAGCATGAACCCATCGCGCAGGACCGGCTTTGCAAAATGCCGTTTCCAGAGCAACTGCCCATCCGCTGAAAACAAATAAAGTTCATCATCCAGGGAGGAATCGAGATTGTTCCTTAACGGGAACAGTACTTCGCGCCGGCCGTCACCATCCACATCGGCGATCTGCCAGGAATCAAAACTGGGGTCCCTCCTGACATCCCCCTGGTAAGGCACAAACGGCAACTTGTAGTTCCAGGCAGCCACACCCTGCTCGTCGTATACAACCAGCGTCTGGCCCTCTATCCGGCACATGTTGGGATTCGGTCTCGGGCGCATCACCCAGAAGGCACCCAGAGCCGCCAACACCAGGCAGGCGGCAACGACGACGATCAAACGAGTCCTGGATTCGGCCCGGGCCACTGGGAGTTCCGGAAGCGCCAGAGGTGGAACCTCCTCAGCTTCAGCCTTCACGCCGTCCCTCTGTTTTCGCCACGTGTCCAGCTCGTCGGCGTAGGCGAAGATCCTGCCCTTTGTGCCAGGCATGCGGTGAATTGGGAGGTTGTGCTCTTCTTCCCAATTCTGAACTGTCCGCACCGTGACATCGAAGAATGCGGCAATTTCCTTCCAGGACTGCAGCAGCCTCGCTGGTTGATTCTGCGAGCTCAACGAAAAATGGACCTCCGTAATTACTAAGTTTCTAAGATACCAAGTCGCGGCGCGCATGCTATACGGGATAAGCTGGCTCCGGCCAATTCAGCCCATTAAGAAAAGCCAATGAAATCTTCAATTAGGAGGGGAATGCACACGCCCAACTCGGCCGGAGGCCGGGTATCTATTGGCATATTCCCCGCGCCCAGGCAGGCGCAGCAGGCATAACGGTATGCCGCGGCGTGCCTCCAGACGGGATGCCGCGACCATACGGACCTTGGCGGGTTTTTCAATTCCGGGGGTATGAGGGCAGCGGAATCGGCTTCCCGGATGGCTTCCATTTTCCGGCGCGCACGGCATCCAGGAAGTCGAAGCCCGGCGTCAGCGAGGCTACTCCGGACGCGGCATGATCGCTGGCAGGGATCTCAATATAGTCAAACTGTTTATAGCGGCGTTGGAGGACAAACGCCAGCCGGCGTGCCTCCAAAGTTCCGAAAACTTCATCCGCCCCTCCCTGGATATACAGCATTGGCACATCTGGAGCTTTGCTGAAATCCAGGGCTTCCAGGGGCTGGCCGCCCACCGCCACCAGGGCCGCGAATCTGGACGGCTCACCCATCGGCACCGACATCACACCACCCGCGCCGATACCATGCCCGGCCAGGAAAACCTGCTTCTCCTCAATGGAAAACGCCGCTTTGACCGTGTCGACTACGTTCAGCACGTCCGTCCGCGAGGCATTCAGGTAATACTCCATCGGCCCGCGGCCTGAGGGCGCAGCCACCACATAGCCGCGCTCCGCCGCCAACTTCAGCAACTGGCTGCTGCCATCCTGCGCGGGGTAACGCTCAAAATACGAACCCTCGTCTCCGCCCGCATCGTGGAGCACCACCAGCAGGGGCCATTTCTTCGCAGCATCGTAGTTTGGCGGCACGAAAAGCCGGAACGGCAGCATGCTCTGATCCTGTGTCGACAGATACGCCAGCCGGATGTCGCCCTTCTTCACAGCCAACGGGCTATTGCCCGCCAGCAGGTCCTCGGCCATCCATTCCGCCATTGGCAGATCCCGCGCCGGGTTGATGGGATCGGTGGCATAGTTGGGCAGTCTAGGATCGGCCAGCGTGGCCGCCACCGGCGTCAGCCTGTTTCCAAACCCGGGTCCGGGACCGTCCAGGGCCTGATCGTACAGATTCCCCATATACTGGACCGTCTGCACCGCCAGCGCGTGCGCGGGACTTTTTAGGGCGACGCCGGCCGCCGCCAGCTTACGCCCCAGTGCGCCCAGAGCGCCGATCCTCTTTTCCAGTGAGGCGCTCAGCATGACATCCCGCAGGGCCGTGGCCCGCACCTGTCCTTCGGAATCGAGCAACTGATAACGCACCCGGTAAGCGCCCTCCGCCAAGCCACTGGTGCGCAGCGTGAATTCCACCGGTTCCAGCGACTGCAGCGTCTCGGCCGGCCGCTCCACGACAGTCTTGCCTTGGGCGTCGAGCATCACTGCCTGCACGCGGTAGGCGCTCTTCAGGGGCCGGCCCAGCACGAAACCGGGCTCCAGCCGCGCATGCAGCGTGCTGCCCGGAGCCGCAATGCGCTTGTCCACCGTGAACTGCAGGGAACTGGCCACTTCCAGCCACTCTCCGGGCGGTTGGTTGCGATAGACGGCCAGAACGCGCGCCAGCAGCCGCGACGCCACGTTCCAGTTCGCCGTGCCCAAGGCCTGATAGGCAATATCCATCGCCTCGCCCACCTCGGGATGCAGTTTCCGGCCCGGGGTTGGATCGACTTGTGCAGCCTGCACCTGCGCCATCAGGAACAGGACGGTTTCCCGGTTACTATCAGCGACGTACTGGCCCTCAACCCGAGTCCAGGTTTCCGGTTTTTCACTCAGTTGCGCGTGCAGCAAGGCTCCGCAGCAAAACACGAGCCCCACACGCCAATTCCTGTGCATGCAATGAATTATGCCGCAGCCCGGGCGGCCATGCACGGCTATGCGAAACTCTACTAGTAATGAAACCGTTAGTCTCTACCGTTCTCTCCGTTTTGTTGGCTCTACCGGCTTCTCCGCAGTCCGCGCCGGCCAGGCCGCTGCCCCTGACCGTGGATTCCATCATGCGCGGTCCCGGCCTCTACGGCTACCCGCCCCGCGCCGTACGCTGGTCCGGCAACGGCCAGAAAGTCTACTTCGAGTGGAAGCTTTACTCCGATCCGCTCGACAAGGACTACGACACCTACGTGGTCAACCGGGACGGTTCCGGTCTGGCCAAACTCAGCGAAGACGACGTCAAGCTTGCGCCGCCGGCCTCCGGCAGCGAGTCCAGGGACAAGAAACTGGTCGTCTACAGCGACCACGGCGACCTATTTCTGTATGACCGCTCCACCGACAAGGGCCGCCAGCTCACCAAGACTTCCGACGCTGAATCGAGCCCACGCTTCACCCGGGACGCCCGCAAGGTGGCCTTCCAGCGTTCCGGTAATCTCTACACCCTCTCTTTGTCCGACGGCCTGCTGGAACAACTCACCGACATCCGCCCCGCCGGCGCAGCGCCTGCCGCCCCAGCCGCCGCCGGACCCCGCCGCGGAGCCCAGGGTGAAGCCTCCGACGAGGAGACCAAGAAGGGCACCGACAGCCAGGAGGCACTAAAGAAGGAAGAACGCGGACTGCTCGACATCGTGGACCGCCGCGCCAAAAAGCGCGAGGAGACCGAGGCTCGTCGCAAGAAGGATAACCCGCGCAAGCCCATGAACCTCGGTCCGCGCCAGACGGCGGCTAACATTCTGCTCGCGCCCGACGAGACGTATGCCGTCGTCACTGTCACGGAACGCGCCGCCGACGCCAAAACCACGGTCGTGCCCAACTACGTCACCGAGGGCGGCTATACGGAAGACATCCCGTCCCGCACCAATGTCGGGGATACACCCAATCGCACACGCATCGCCATCGTCAAGGTAGCCACGGGAGAAGTGACCTGGCTCGACCACGGCCAGAAGCTGCCCGCCGATGACAAGGCCAAGCCGCCGGTGAAGGAATCTGAGCGGCCCGTCACTCTGCTCAATCCGCGGTGGTCCGAAGACGGCACGAAGCTCGCCTTGGCCGGCCGCAGCGGTGACAACAAGGACCGCTGGATCTTCGCCGCCGACACCGCCACCGGCAAACTGAAACCGCTTTTCCACCTCCACGACGACGCCTGGGTGGACGGTCCCGGCAGCTTCCAACTCGGCTGGCTGCCCGACAACCACACCCTCTACTTCCAGGCCGAGGTCACCGGCTGGTCGCATCTCTACACCGTCGATTGGGCGGGCGGCGAACCCAGGGCACTCACTTCCGGCAACTGGGGGGTGGAGTCTGTGGAATTGTCGAAGGACGAGTCTCGCTTCGGCCTGGTGACCAGCGAGGTCAGCGTTCACGAGCGCGACTTCTATTGGATGCCTGTCGCCGGTGGACCCAAGACCCGCATCACCTCACAGCCCGGCGACTACGACGTCACCGTGTCGCCCGACGAGCAGATGCTGGCCGTCGTCCACAGCTACACCAACCGGCCGCCGGATCTCTACCTCATGGAGAATAAGCCGGGCGCCGCCATGACACGAGTCACCACCTCGCCGGCTCCCGAGTTCTCGGCCTTCCCATGGCTCGACGTGCCCATCGTAAAGGTGCCGGCGCGCGACGGCGTCGGAGTACCTGCCCGGCTCTACCAACCTAAGAACTGGAAGAAAGGCGGCCCCGCGGTTGTGTTCGTGCACGGCGCCGGCTACCTGCAGAACGTGCACCGCTGGTGGTCCAGCTACTCGCGCGAGTACATGTTCCACCATCTGCTGATGGAGCGCGGCTTCCTGGTGATCGATGTCGACTATCGCGGCTCAGCCGGCTATGGCCGCGACTGGCGTACCGGCATCTATCGCCATATGGGCGGCAAGGACCTGGACGACCAGGTGGATGCCGCGCGCTATATCGTCAAAGAGTACGGTGTGGACCCCAAACGCATCGGCCTCTACGGCGGCTCGTACGGCGGCTTCATCACCCTGATGGCGCTGTTCACCCAGCCCGACGTGTTCGCCGCCGGTGCGGCCCTGCGGCCGGTCACTGACTGGGCGCACTACAACCACGGCTACACTTCGAACATCCTGAATCTGCCGCAGAAGGATCTGGAAGCCTACAAACAGAGTTCGCCCATCTACCACGCCGCCGGCCTGAAGGGCGCGCTGCTCATCTGCCACGGCATGGTCGACACCAATGTGCACTTCCAGGACACGGTCCGGCTGGTGCAGAAACTCATTGAACTGCGCAAGGAGAACTGGGAGGTGGCGATGTTCCCCGTGGAAGATCACGGCTTCCTCCAACCCACAAGCTGGGCCGACGAGTATAAGCGAATCCTGCGGCTGTTTGAGACGAACCTGAAGAAGTGAGGAAGCCCTGGGCGGTCAGCTGGCAAATGTCAGCCGATCGCCCTGCTTCAGGGCTTCAGCGTGACCTTGCCAACCCCGTCGACATACGCTTCCAACGTTTCGAACGCCTTCTGCACCTGCTCCAGCGGCAGCCTGTGCGTGATCATCGGCGTGAATCGGTGCGCCTGCTCTTTCAACAATCGCAGCGCCAGTTCACTCTTGTGGTTCGAGCGCCGCACCGGGAAGAAGTGCTGCTCTTTGCGCCGCAGATGATGGAAATCGATCGCCGGCATGGTCTCTGACGGCAGGCCCGTGATTACGATGCGTGCAGCCGAGGCGCCCATGCGGATGGCCCAGTTGATCGACCCGTCCTTGGCCGCGCAATCGTAGACCATGTCCACGCCGCGCTTGCCCGTGTCGCGCAGGACCTCCTGCACCGGATCCACCGCGTCAGGATCGATCGCCACATCGGCGCCCATCGTCAGCGCCAGATCCCGGCGGTGCGCCACTTTCTCCACACACCACACACGAGCCACGCCGGCCACGCGCAAAGCGGCAATCGTCGTCAAACCAATCGGACCGCCGCCAATTACCACCGCGGTTTCACCGATCTTCGGATCGCCCATGCGGAACGAGTGCAGGATGATGCCCAGCGGCTCGAACAGTGTCGCTTCGTCGAAGCCCAGATTCTCTGGCAGGGGCAGCAGGTTCGTCGCGGGCAGGTTGGCGCGGTCGCGAAACAGGCCGGGTTCGCCGGGGTTGCTCAGGAACCGCACATGCTCGCACAAATGGTGCCGGCCCGACATGCAGAATTCGCAGTGGTAGCAGTAAATGGGCGGCTCCAGCGCCACCCGGTCGCCGGCCGACCATCCGGTGACGCCCGCTCCTGCTTTGATGACCGTCCCCACGGGCTCGTGCCCCAGCACCATCGGATACTGCGACGGCACATCGCCGATTTGTCCCTCGGAAAAATTGTGCAGATCGCTGCCGCAGATGCCCACGGCCTCCACGCGCACCTGCACCTCGCCCGGCAACGGATCCTGAATGGCGTTTTCTCTCAGTGCGAATTGGTGCTGTGCAATCAGTTCAGCGACGGCCATGGACGCTCCATTTCTCTTGCCTCGCGAGGGCCAGACAGGCCCTTCAGGGCTTATACGATTTCAGCATAAGCGGACCCACGGCCCGCAGCGTGCCCGCGTCGGGCAGGCTCTGCAACAGGCAGCCGGAGAAACGTTCCAGCGCCGCCGCGCAAGCGCCCGCATCGGCCTCTTCCACCAGCACAGGCCGTTCCACCCGGCGCGGATCCATGCTCAGGGCGTCGCCCTGCGCGATGATGACATCCGCATCCTGCACCAGGCGGGAACCCTCGGCAATCCGGTTTCTCGCCGACAAAGCAATCGGCAGGGCATAGTCGGTATGGCGCACCTGAAACCGCTCGCGAATCGCCTCGGAGATTCTTTCCAGGTGATTCGGCACGAAGCTGTCGAAGTCCCAGCCGTGGCCCGACCAGTCGGCCGCGGGGTTGAGAATCACATGCCGGTGATTGTGATCGATCAGCCAGTCCGTGAGCAGGCGGGCAGCCTCCACCAGCGCATCAGGCGATTCGAAGTCCTGATCCTGCTCGGGATGAAACAGCACCAGTTCCACCGCGATGCCCTGCTGCGCCGCGGAAACAAGCACCTGGTCCAGCCGGATCTGTTCGTTGGGTGGCATCGAACCATTGGGTAGAAACGAGTTGTGATGCGCACCCTGCAACGCCACCCGCACCAGGCGTAAGCCGCTGGCAGGCAACGCGCCGATCTCGCGCGCCGGGGCGCCGCCGCCAGCCGGAAACGCGTCCATCGTCACGCCCACCAGCCGTCCCTGCACCTGGCGCCGGTACTCCGGCTGCGAGCAGGATTTCTGCCAGGCAGCGCCGGCCGACGATCGCAGGTAGAACGCACGTGGATCGTACTTCGGCCCGATCAGGTAGCCGGTCGAGATCTCCAACGATTCACTAGGAGACGATCCGCCAAAGAGTGGGCTGACAATCAGGGCGCAACAAAGAAAGACACGCATTGGTTACCGGAGCGCACGCCCGCGGCCGGACGCTCACTTCTTGAATAAGTTATCAAATGCGATGCGGGCAT
This sequence comes from Paludibaculum fermentans, assembly GCF_051172195.1. GTDB lineage: Bacteria > Acidobacteriota > Terriglobia > Bryobacterales > Bryobacteraceae > Paludibaculum > Paludibaculum fermentans_A. The sequence goes on along the minus strand of NZ_JBPJAQ010000001.1, from coordinate 5,526,308 downwards.
CGTTGGCGGTCTTGGGCGCCAACACTTCGGGCCTGTCACCCGCGGGCCGCGAAGCCGCTGCCGGTGGCGCCGAATCGCGCGCCACGGTCACACGCGCGCGGAAGAACGTGCACTCGTTCGCCTTGTCCTTGTAAGCGATGCGCTCCGGAATCGGCTTCGTGCACTGGAACCGCGTCGAGGGCTCGAAGTAAGAGCACTGCTTGCAGCAATGCAGGGCAACGCTGCACTTCGGACACGTCCCCATGAAATCCATACCGGGGGGTAAGGGAGTGGCACAGTTGTAACAACGTGATGCCGTCACCGTTTCCACCATGCGCGGCAGCCGCGGGCCGGTGACATCGATGGGCGGGCGGGGGCCGCGGTTGCGCTGGCGATCGTCGCCGCCCCGAGCCGGCCCCTGGCCTGCGGCTTCGGTGTCCATGTAGCCCCGTTGTTTATACTTGCGGTCGCCGTCCATAAATGGAGTCCACTCCTTCGTGGGATCTCAGCTGAGGTCTCGTGCCAATGGCGGTGGGATGAATGCCAACGTGGCCCTTCCCGGCGCTTTCCACATCTCACCTTGGTAAAGGGGCTATTGGGGAATCGCTATGGCAGGCACCGTCCCCAGATCGGGCGGAGGGAGCGTCTAGCGGCTCAATTCCACCCGGTCATTGGCCGGCACACCTCATTCTTAACACGGAACGCAGCCGGAATCCAGCACAGAAATTGTTCAGCTCCGCGTCCACTTCACCGGAGACAGGCACGGTCTCGTCAGCGGATCGTCACAATGGTTCGGACTCACGCGCAGCGTATAGCCCAGCCGCCCGGTCTGGTGCGGCACAAAATCGCGCCCAAACAGAACCGCATCACTTTGTTCTGAGAGCGGCGGCAGCGTGATGACGCTGGTATCTTCCAGTCCGCCATCCGGATTTACACGGCCCACGACCGCTTCCACGCGCACATCCTCCGGCGTCAAACCGGCCAGCCGGACCGCCGCCCGCAATTGAATCGGCGTGCCGGTCAAAACACACGCCCCCGGCCCGTCGCCCGAATCCTGAATCGAAACCTGCGACCACAGGCGCTCCACCTGCGCGTACCAGCTCGCCTTTTCACGCGCCGGCTGGAAGTCGTCGCGCCGTACCGCCAGGTAGCCGATGTGCGCCGGTTCATAAAACCGCGTCGTGTAGTCGTGGATCATGCGCTGGCAGTTGAACCCCGGGCTGAGGTTCATCAGCGACTGCTTCACGCGCTGCATCCAGCCGTGCGGAACGCCCTCTTCCCTGCCCTTGTAGAACAGCGGCAGAATGTCGTTCTCCAACTGCGAGTAGATCGAGGACGCATGCAGGTCGTCCATATCGGGTGAATAGAGATCGCGATCGCCAATCGCCCACCCGCCGGAGACTTCGTACGCCTCGTCGAACCAGCCATCCAGAATCGAAAGATTCAGCGTGCCGTTGATGGCCGCCTTCATGCCGCTGGTGCCGCACGCTTCCTCGCCGCGCCGCGGGTTGTTCAGCCACAGATCGACGCCGTGCACCAGCTCGCGCGCCACTTCGATGTCGTAGTCCTCAATGAAGACCACATGCTTCGCAAAGCCGGGATCGCGCGAAAGCTGCACAATCTCGCGGATGAACTGCTTGCCCGGATTGTCTTTCGGATGCGCTTTGCCGGCCACCAGGATCTGCACCGGCATCTGCGGATTGGAGAGGATCTTCTTCAGCCGCTCTTTGTCCCGGAAAATCAGTGTCGCCCGCTTGTACGTCGCAAACCGCCGCGAGAATCCGATCGTAAATGCTTCCGGATCGAACATCTCGGCCAGCCGCCGCTGCTCGGTCGACGAAGCCCGCCGCTCCTGTGCGCGCTTGGACATCCGCTCCCTGACGAAATTGATCAGGCGCCGCTTGCGACGCCGCCGGATCTCCCACAACTCGTCGTTCGGAATCTCGGGCACCTGCTCCCAGATCGAGCCTTCGGGATAACGCTCCCGCCAGTCCGGAGCCAGGTATTGGTCATACAGCAGCGCCAGGTCGCCGTTCAGCCAGGTGGGCAGATGGACGCCGTTCGTAATCGGGGTGATCGGCACCTCGTGAATCGGCAGGTCCGGCCACAGCTTGTGGAACATCTCCTGCGAGATTTCCCCATGCAGGCGGCTCACCGCATTGCGGTAGGCAGAAGTCTTCAGGGCGAGCACCGCCATCGAAAAACGGTCGCCCTGCTCGTCCGTGCCGCCCTGACCGAGGCTCAGGAATTTGTCGAATGGTACCCCGTACCGCTCGCAATATCCGTGCAGATACTCGTAGACCAGGCCCGGATCAAACATATCGATACCGGCCGGCACCGGCGTGTGGGTCGTGAAGACATTGTTGCCGCGCGCCGACTCCAGCGCTTCCTCGAAGCTCAGCCGGTGTTCCTGCATGGATAACCGGATCCGCTCCAGCGCCAGAAACGCCGAGTGGCCTTCGTTCATGTGATAGACCGTCGGCTCCAGCCCCAGCGCCTTCAGCGCCCTCAGGCCGCCCACGCCCAGCACCAGTTCCTGCTGGATTCGCGTGACGTTGTCGCCGCCGTACAGTTGATCGGTGATGTCTCGGTATTCGGGGTTCTGGTTCTGCGGGATATTGGTGTCCAGCAGCAGCAGATCCACGCGCCCCACCTTCATCCGCCAGACCTTGATTGAGCACATGCCGTGCGGCAGCTTCAGCTCGACCAGGATCTCATTGCCGTTCGCATCCAACGCCGGCTGCACCGGCCAGGTATAGAAATCGTTAACCGGCGTTTTCTCGGTCTGCCATCCATCGGGGTTCAGGTATTGCTGCAGGTATCCTTTTTGATAGAGCAGCCCAATGCCGACCAGGTTCAGGCCGGCGTCGCTGGCGGCCTTCAAATGATCACCCGACAGAATGCCCAGTCCACCCGAGTAAATCGTCAACGACTCCAGCAGGCCGTACTCCATTGAGAAGTACGCCACCAGCATGGTGTCCTTGCGGCTTGAATCGGCCGGCCGGGACATGTACTCGTCATAGCGGCGGCAGGCGCTCTGGTAGAGCGCAATGTAACGCGGGTCCGCCGCGGCTTTCTCCAACGACTCTTGCGGAATCCGGCCCAGCATCAAGACGGGGTTGCGGTGGCATTCCTTCCAAAGAGAGGGGTCCAGCCGGCGAAACAAGGGCCGGATGGTGTGGTCCCAACTCCACAGCAGATTGTGCGCCAGCTCCCCCAGACGGGAAATGGCGGGCGGCAGCGCAGGGCTGACCAGGAACTCCTTCACCGGTTGAACTTGGAATGGCATGATGGCTCTTGATGGATAGACACTCCAACATAGCAAACCCGGTGATGGACTCGTGGCCCCATCTACACCAATAGGTCCAAGCATTGCCGTTCCTTAATGTAAGGCGAATCACAGTACGGCTGGTACCTCAAACAGGGTAATCATATTTTTAAATCTTTTTATCTTCATCTGGACTGTTTTCGACGTACAATGTTGTCATGAAGCTCAGCGCCCAAGAGGAATACGGGCTGCGATGCCTGTTATTTATGGCTCGCCACGGCGAGACGAAAAGCCACAGCATTCCTGAAATAAGCCGGGCCGAGGGTCTCTCGGTCCCTAACGTTGCCAAACTGATGCGGATTCTACGCCTCGGTGGACTTGTAGCCAGCGTCCGCGGTCAGGCGGGTGGGTACACTCTCTCGCGGCCGGCCGATCAGGTCACCGTCTCTGAGATCCTGTCGCTCCTGGGCGGCAGTTTCTTCAACCCGCATTTCTGCGATCGCCACTCCGGCCTCGAAAGGAATTGCGCACACTCGGGGGATTGCGCCGTGCGCCTCCTCTGGGGTGCCGTCCAGAAGTCACTGGACGCCATCCTCACGAAGACCACACTTCGCGATCTGTTGCGTAATGAAGACGATATGATGCTCTTCCTGAAAGAGCACGGTGCCGCAACGGCGGCCGATCCGCAGACCGTGACCGTACATTCCATCACCAACTGATGGTCTGGTCGAAATCCGCCAGTATGACCAACCCAGCCCGATTTCGCCTTGGTAAAAACGAGGCGGGCGAAGGAACGGCGCGTCTGCGGCCTATCGATCGAGTATCCTCTTATTGATGATTGGCTTTCGTTTAAAGGCGTCGTTGTGTGTGGTGTGGGTCGGATGCGTCCTGGCAGCAGGTTGCCGTCGGCCTCACCCAACTCTCACTGTGGGCTCAAAAGACGGCGCTGAACAGTTGATTCTTGGAGAGATTCTCGCCCAGCATCTCTCCAGGAGTCTTCCGTCGGTCCAGATCGCACGCAAGTTCGGCCTGGGTAACGTGTCGCTGGTCCACTCCTCCCTCCTGACGGGCGAAATCAACATCTATCCCGAATACTCCGGCACCGCTCTCTTCAACGTTCTCAACATGCAGCCCGATCGCGGTGATGACGCCCTGCTGGACCAGGTGCGCGAAGGCTACCGCACCACCTTCCACTGCGAATGGTTCGGCCCACTGGGCTTCCGCTACAATCGCGTCTTCCTTGTACCCCGCCACATCGCCGAGAAACGCAAAGTCCAGAACCTGACCCAGGTCAGCGATAGCGCCGAGGGTTGGGCCATCGGCTCCAGCCGTGAATTCCGCGACCGCCCCGACGGCATGGTCCGGCTCACCCGCAAGTACGAACTCCAACTCAGCGTCCCGGTACAGATCATCACCGACGAACCCCTCTTCACCGCCATGTCCAAGGATCAAATCACCCTGGGCATCACCCGCACCACCGATCCCCGCATTGGTACCGGCGATCTTGTCGAAATGCCCGACGATCAGATGGTCTATCCGATCTACGAAGCGGGCTATGTCGTCAAGCTCGAAACCCTCGAGGCCTACCCTGGCCTCGCCAATTCGATCAAGGCGTTGTATGGGAAAATTACCTTGGACCGGATGCGTGCCATGGTGCGCCGCGTTGAACTCGAACGCGCCGATGTCGCCTCCGTCGCCGCCGGTTTCCTCAAAGAAGTGGGCCTCAACTAGATTCGAATGTCGGCCAAAGTCATCGCCATCACCAGCCGCCTGCCCGCAGCAGGCAAGACACACGTCGCGGCAGCCCTCGCCGCCTGGCTCCGCCGGGAAGGCCGCCATGTTGCTCCGCTGCATCTATCCCATCCCGATGGGGATCCTTACCAATGCCCCGAAGGCGGCACCGTCTCCCGAGCGGCCGCCCTTCTGGCCGAAGCTTGCGGCCTCCCGGCTGAGCCGGTCTTCGAGTCCGGCTGGTCTGCCCTGCCCGCTCTCCAGGCCCGCCACGATGTCATCATTGCGGAACTGCCCGCCGGTGAATCCGCCCCCGCCGGGATCGCCACCCTGGAAATCCCCGTCAGCCGGCAGGATGCCTCGATCCAGTTAGGTAAACTCGCGCCGCTTCCGCTCTTCCAGCCCAGCCTCACCCCCCAGCCGCCCGAAGATGTCGCCGCGCTCCCTGTGTGGAGCCTGATTTCCGCCCCACGCTGCGGCATCGTCTCCCTGCCGCACCTGGCCAACTTCGGCGACTTTCAACTGCTGCGTGGAGCCGAGTGGCTCACCACCGGCGCGCCCGGACGCTTCCAATTGCTCTTCGTGCCTGGTTCGCTGCAGCCGGCCAAGGATCTCGACTGGATGCGCGAGGCCGGGCTCGACTCCTGGCTCGCCGCGCAACACAGCTCAGGCGCTCGTCTGATCTCCACCGGGTGGGCCTATCCGGACGCCGAACAGCTCGAATCCGGCGCGCTCACCGACAATTGGACACTCTCCCGCCTGATCGGCCGGCGCGTCCCCCCGCCGCTGCCCACGGAAGAGACCCTGGATCGCCTGGGCCACTGGCTTTCGGAAGCCCCCGGAGTGGCCACATTCGTGCATCAATTCGTCTGATGCCGGGAGTAGTAGAGTAAGAACAGAGCCTTGTCCAGGTCGGTCCGCCGCCCTGGCCCGCTCAAGACCCCGTCCGCGGGGTGGGAAGTGTTCTGGATCCATACAGCTCCATGATCCGCAAACGTCTGATCCGCAGCAGGATCCACCCGAGCAACCGGGACCCACTGCCATATATGTGTTGGGGAGGAAGTGTTTGACCATCACGCACGGTGGAAATCTGTTCGCCATCAGCCGCGAACGCGGCTGGGACTGGCGGGAAGTGCTGGATCTCAGCGCCAGCATTAATCCACTGGGACCGGCGCCCGGCGTCCGGCCTGCCATCGAAGCGGCCCTGGAACGCATCAGTCATTATCCCGGACAGATGCCCGGTGAACTCGAAGCGGCGCTGGCCGCCGAATGGCGCGTCGCCCCCCATCAGGTGATGGCCGGCGGCGGAGCTACCGAGCTTCTCCATTTCGTCGCCCGTGCCGGTTGGAACGGTCCTTCGGCCCTCGTCACCCCCGTCTGGAGCGAGTTCTATCGCGCTTTCCCCCACGCCCTTCGGTTGCCCATGGACGATCCCGAGCGCTGGCCCCAGCGCGGCCTGCTTGTGCTCAGCCAGCCCGTGAATCCCACAGGGGCCGAAGTGCCCGTCGAAATCCTCCGCCGCGCCATCGCCGGCCGCGAGGGCCCGGTCCTGATCGACGAGAGCTTCATCGAGTTCACCCGCACGGAATCGGCCGTCTGGTGGACCGAACACCATCCCAACCTGCTCGTTCTACGGTCTCTTTCGAAGTTCTACGCCTTGCCCGGCCTGCGCGTCGGCGCCATTGTGGGCTCTTCGGAATGGATGGAGCGCCTGAACCGCCGCCGCGAGCCGTGGCAGGTCAGCACCTTGGCCGAAGCCGCCGCCCTGGCCGCCATTGCCGACCGCGAGCATGCCGAACGCACTCGCGAAGTTGTTGAAACAGAACGCCGCTGGCTGCTCGAAGAACTCTCCGGCCTCTATGGCCTCCACTTCGCCCCCGGCGTGGCCAATTTCCTGTTCGCAGAAACCGACCGCCCCGCCAAGGAAATCTGCGACTGGTTCCTCGACCGCAAGATCATCCTGCGCAATTGCACCCGCCTGCCCGGAGTCGCCGGAGAAGCCATCCGTTTCGCCGTCCGCACCCGTCCGGAAAATGAACGCTTTGTCCAGGCGGCCAAGGAGTTCTTTTGCGCGCCTCAGGAATAGGCCGCCGGCTCGCGGCCCTCATTCTCGTCACCGCCGCAGCCTGCGCGGCCGCCCAGCCGCAGCGCATCGTCTCGACCGCGCCATCTATCACGGAAGTCCTTTACGCACTCGGGCTTGGCGACCGTGTCGCGGGTGTCACCCAGTACTGCCGCTACCCCGTTGACGCCCAGAAGAAGCCGAAAATCGGGTCCTTCCTGCAGCCCGACTTCGAGCGCATCCTGGCCCTCAAGCCCGATTTGGTCCTCGTGATCAAGAACCCCATCCAGGTGGCGGAACGCCTGCGCAAACTGGGCGTTCAGGCGGCCGAAGTGAATCAGGATTCCATTGATGACGTCTTCCGCTCCATTGAATCCATCGGTAAATTGACCGGCACCGAAACAGCCGCGCGCCAGTTGACCACCGATCTCCGCTCGCAACTCGATCAGGTGCGTGCCAAAGCCCGCACCCAGCCGCGCATCAAGGCTCTCTTCCTGGTGGGCCGGTCCCCAGGCTCCCTGCAAGGGATGGTGGGCGTCGGTCCCCGAACCTTCATCGACGAGTTGGTCACCCTCGCCGGCGGCGACAACCTCCTCAGCAACTCGCCCATCCAGTACCCCAAGGTATCTGTGGAACAGGTGCTGTCCGGCGACCCGCAAGTGATTCTGGATATGGGCGACTTCGCCCACATCGAAGGCAAGCCCCTCGAAGCACAGCAGCAATTCTTCACCCTCTGGGCCAGATACCCGAACCTGACGGCAGTCAAGACCAGGCGGGTCGTCCAGATCGATTCCGACGTCTTCATCCATCCCGGCCCGCGCATGGGCATTGCCGCCCGCGCCATCTACGACCACCTGCACGGAGCGGCTGCGCGATGAGCGTTCGCTATGCCCTCGACGGCGTGGGAATGCGCTATGGGGACGTCGAAGTCCTTTCCGGCGTCACCCTGCGCTTCGACCAGCCGGGCATGGTCGCCCTCACCGGCCCCAACGGCGCAGGCAAGTCCACTCTTTTGAATATTATGGCCGGTCTCCGGGATGGCTTCCAGGGCACCTGCCAGTTGAATGGCCGGAACGTCTCAGCCTGGTCGCGCCGCGAATTTGCCCGCGAAGTGTCGCTGGTCCCGCAGAGCCTGAAACTCGACTTTCCGTTCACCGCCGAACAGGTCGTACTGATGGGCCGTACACCCTATGCCGGGGGTATGTTTGAAAGCCCCGAGGACTGGAAAGCCGTGGAACGCGCCCTGGAGTTGACGGACACCACCCGCTTCCGCCACCGCGATTTCCGTGCTCTCAGCGGCGGCGAACGCCAGCGCGTTGTGCTGGCCTCGGCCCTCGCCCAGGAGCCGCGGGCCCTGCTGCTGGATGAGCCCACCACGTTCCTCGACCTGCAGCATCAGCTATCCATCTACGAACTGTTGCGCAACCTGGCCCGCGAAGGCCTGCTCGTGATCGCCGTCACCCACGACCTGAACCTCGCCGCGGCCTATTCTGATCGAGTGGTGGCCCTCAAGAACGGCCGCGTGGCCGCCGATGCCGACCCCTGCTCGGCGCTGGCCGCCGACAAGATCAGGGAAGTCTTCGGAGTCCAGGCGGAATGGCTGCAGCGGACGGGCGGAAAGCCGTGGATCGCGTATGGGAATTGAACCGGTCACTCCGGCACGCGCCGCCCGCATCATCCTGCTGGCCCTGGCCGTCACAGCCTTAGTAGCCGTCATCACGCCCCTCATCGGCCCGGCCAAGATCGACCTCAGCCGCGCCTTCCGGGGCGAATCGCCCGACGCCCAGATGTTCTTCGGCGTCCGCCTGCCCCGCACCATCCTGGCCCTGCTGGTGGGCGGAGCCCTGGCTACGGCCGGCGTCCTCTTCCAGGCGCTGCTGCGCGACGCCCTGGCCACGCCTTACACGCTGGGTGTTTCCAGCGGCGCTTCGCTTGGGGCGGTCATCGCCATCTGCCTGGGAATGAATCAGATAGGGGGCATCCCCGCGGTCTGGGCGGCGGCTTTGCTGGGCGCGGCGGGCGTCCTGCTGCTGGTCGTCGCGGTGGCCGCCGAAGGGCGCCGCATGTCTTCCTTTACGCTTCTGCTGGCCGGTGTCACCATCAATAGCGTGGTGATGTCGCTGATCATGCTGCTGCACAACCTGGCCAGTGTCGGCCAGAGCTTCGCCATCGTGCACTGGCTGATGGGCAATATCGATCCCGTCGATGCCAGTACGCTATGGTGGATGGCCGCCATCATCCTGCCGGTCTGCGGCGGCCTGTGCCTGCTGGCCCGGCAATGGAACCTGATGTCGGTGGGCGAGGAATGGGCCGCCACGCGCGGCGCATCGCCCCAGAAGCTGCTGATGCTCGGCTACATCGCCGGATCGCTGCTCACCGCGGTGGTGACGGCCGTCACCGGACCCATCGGCTTCATCGGCCTGGTGGTGCCGCACGCCGTCCGCCTGAAACTGGGTGGCGACCACAGGCTGCTGATGCCTGTATCATTCCTGTTGGGAGCCGCGCTGCTGACGGTCTGCGATACGGTGGCGCGTACCATACTGGTGGTGGAGATTCCTGTGAGCGTGGTGACGGCACTCATTGGGGGGCCGTTCTTTATCGCGCTGCTGCGAAGTCGAAGGAGGAGTTTATGGCTTTAGCAGTCGTGGGCGGGGGGCGCCGCTCCGGCAAGAGCCGCTATGCCTTGGCGCTGGCCAGCGCACATGGCCCGAAGTTGGGATTCATTGCCACCCTGCAGCCCGATGATGAGGAGTCGGCGCAGAAGGTGGAGCGCGCGCGCAGCGAGCGCGGTGCCGAGTTCGTCACCGTGGAAGAGCCCATCGAAATCAGCCATCTGATTGAGGAACGGGCCTCAGTCTTCGATGCAGTCGTCATCGACGACCTCACGCTGTGGGTCTCGAATCTGGTGATGGCCGGCCGCACGGATGAGCAGGTGGAGCAGGAAGCCAGCCGGCTGATCGAGCTTTCCAAGAACTGCAAGGCCGAACTGGTGATGGTCACCAGCGACGTCGATTTCGGCTTCCCCATGGATGAGGAGCCGTCACGCCATTTCCGGCGCCTGGCCGGATTGATCAACCGCATGGCGGCCGAGTCCGCCTCGCGTCTTTACTGGATGGTCTTCGGGGTACCCAAACGAATCCGATGATACCTGCTGGCATTCGGCAAGGCATGGAACGCATCCGGCCGCTACTGGACCCGGCCGTCGTCGCGGCGATCACTGATCGCTGGACGGCGCTGACGCGGAACTCCGGCGGCCTGGGACAGATCGAAGCCCTGGTGGTGCACTACGGGCTCATCCACGGCGTCAGTACGCCGCAGATCCAGCGCAAAGGCCTCTACATGTTCTCCGGCGACCACGGTGTCGTCCAGGAAGGCATCAGCGCCGAAGCCCAGGACGCCACAGCCAGTCTCTGCCGGCAGTTCCTGCGAGGCGGTTCGGCGGCCCAGGTCATCTGCCGGCAGGCACGCATTGAACCCGTCCTGGTGGACATGGGCGGAGTGTCGCCGGGCGAACCCGGCGCGCTGAACTACCGGATTGCCGCCGGCACGGCTAACATCTGTCGCGGCTCCGCCATGACCGAAGCGCAGGTGAACTCCGCGCTGGAAGTGGGCCTGCAATTGGCCGATGACGCGGCAGGCCGGTTCGACGTGGTCGGTCTCGGCCAAATCGGGGTGGGCGGCTCGGTCTCCGCCTCGGCCATGCTCTGCGCCATGGGCGGCCGCGATGCGTCGGAGACCACTGGACGCAATGAAGGACTGGACGACGCCACACTGAACCGCAAGGTGCAGGCCGTACGCACCGCCGTCGCCCGCAACCGTGCGGACACGGTCTCTCCGCAGGGCACCCTGCGCTGCCTGGGCGGTTTCGAGATCGCCGCCATGACCGGTTTCATCATCGGCGCGGCAGCCCGCCGCCTGCCCATCGTCATCGATGGCTTCGTGGCCGGCGCCGCTGCCATGGCCGCCCGCGGTCTCGCGCCCGATTGCCTGGATGCGGTCATGTTCTCCCATCTTTCGCCCGATCGGGCGCATGCCATCCTCCTCCGCTTTCTGTCAGTCGAACCCATCCTCGATCTCCACCTGCGCGAAAGCGCGGGCCTGGGCGCCACCCTGGCCATTCAACTGCTCGAAACGTCGCTGCGCCTGTACCAGGAAATCTCGGCCCCGGAAGTAGAGTGACCACGTCTCAAATCACGCAGCCGGACGCGTAATCAACAGGTTCGAGAGGGTACAATAGGAACTTGTGTGAAGGATCTACCTCGCTTTGATCAACCGCCTTGTATTCGAGAATCTGAAGCATCGTAAGCTCCGCACTGCCCTCAGCTGCCTTTCCATTGGATTTCAGGTCTCCATGATCCTGGCCGTGGTGGGCCTCAGCCACGGCATGCTGCAGGACTCCATCAACCGGGCCAAAGGTGTCGGCGCCGACATCATGATCAAACCCCCGGGTGCTTCGGCCATCAGCCTCAGCGGCGCCAGCATGCCGGAAAAGTTCCTCAAATACTTCGCCGCCCGCCCGCACGTCACCAAAGTGGCCGGCATCAACGTCCAGGCGTATGCCGGGCTCAGCACCATCACCGGCATCAACCTCGACGAATTCGCCGCGCTCAGCGGAGGCATGAAGTACCTGGAAGGCGGTCCGTTCAAAGAGAAGAACGACATGATCGTCGACGACTGGTATGCCGAGCAGTCCAAGAAGAAAGTGGGCGACACCGTCAACGCGCTCAACATCAACTGGCGCATCTGCGGCATCGTGCCGGCCGGCAAACTGGCCCGCCAGCTCGTCTCGCTCAAACAGCTCCAGTCGGTGACCAATAGCGACGAGAAGATCAGCCAGGCATTCCTGAAAGTCGACACCAAGGAAAATGTGCAGCCCGTCATCACGGCGCTGAAGGCCGTGCCGGAACTCGAAGGCTACGGCATCTACTCCATCGAGGAGTTCGTCAGCCTCTTCTCCGTCAACAACGTGCCCGCCCTCAAGGGTTTCATCTACGTCATCACCGGCCTGTCCGTCATTGTCGGCTTCCTGGTCGTGGGGCTCACCATGTACACCACGGTGCTGGAACGCACCCGCGAGATCGGCATCCTGAAAGCGCTGGGCGCCTCCCCGGGCGATGTCATGGGCATCCTGGTGCGCGAGACCCTGGTGCTGGCCGTCGTGGGCTGGATTTGCGGAATCCTCCTCTCCGTGGCCGCCAACTGGGCCATCAATCACTTCATCCGCGCCAACATGCAATCTGAACTTGCACCCGACTGGTGGCCCACGGCGCTGGGCATCTCCCTCACCGCCGGACTCCTGGGCGCCGTCTACCCCGGCATGCGCGCCGCTACACAAGACGCCATCGAGGCTCTTTCGCACGAATAAGAAGACCCCATGGCAGACCCGATCATCCGCGTCAAAGACCTCAAAAAGATCTACCGTGTCGGCGAAATTGAAGTACCCGCCCTGCGCGGCGTCTCGCTCGATATCCAGCCAGGGGAGTTCGTCAGCGTCGTCGGCCCCTCCGGTTCCGGCAAATCCACCCTGTTCCACATCCTCGGCGGGCTGGCTTCCCCCACCTCCGGTACCGTCGTCATCGGCGGGGAAGACCTCTCGGCCATCACCGATCGCGAACGCACGCGCCTGCGCCGCACCAAGGTCGGTTTCGTGTTCCAGCGCTACAATCTGCTGCCCACCCTTACCGCCATGGGGAACATCGAGATGGCGCGCTACTTCGGCGGCCACTCCGGCCCGCTGGACGGCGATTTCGTCGAACTGCTGAAGACCCTCGGCATCCACCACCGCCTGCATCACAAGCCCCGGGCCTTGTCCGGCGGCGAGCAGCAGCGCGTGGCCATCGCCCGCGCCCTGGTGAACCACCCCACCATCCTGCTGGCGGACGAACCCACCGGCAATCTCGACACCGAGAACTCGGTCAAGGTGCTTGACGTCCTGCGCGACCTCAACAGCCGCCTGGGCCAGACCATCCTCATGATCACGCATAATCCCGAAGCCGCCGCCTACGGTCACCGCACCGTGCTGATGCGCGACGGGCGCATCGTCGGCGAAAGCTAGAGTCAGGAATCGCGCCATGACGCGGCTGAAGGGGAAAGTGGGCGCCCTGCTGGGGCTCGCCGTTTTCCTGGTGCATGCCGTCAGCCCCGTAGCCGGCTCAGGCGACTCCCGCTGGAACGTCTTCCAGGCCCTCAGCCTCATCCGCCATGGCGACCTCGACCTCGATGAGTACCAGCCGCGCCTGCAGGCCAGCCGCTACTACGCCATCACCCGCCCCGACGGACACTACCGCACCATCTACCCCACGGGCACCGCGCTGCTCGCCGTGCCGGCCGTCGCCGGACTGGAAACGGCCCTCCGCGGCTTCCACTTCGCGCTCGAGCCCCTGGCCGCCCGCATCCAGTCGCCCCCACTGGCCGCCCTGCTGCGCGGCGACCTGGAGAACTCCTCCGTCGCCGTCGAGATCCTGATTGCCAGCCTGTGGATCGCGCTGGCGACGGTCATCCTCTATTCCATCGCCCTGCACTTCGCCAGCCTGGGTACGGCCCTCGCCATCGCTCTCATCTTTGCTTTCGCGTCCCCCGCCTGGTCAACCGGCTCCCGGGCTCTCGGCATGCAGGCCGCCGACATGCTGCTGCTCTCCGCCGCGATCCTTGCTGCCGTCCACGCGGAACGCAAACCCGCTCTCTGGGCCGTGGCCGGGGCCCTGCTTAGCTTTGCCTTCTTTACGCGCCCCACCAACGCCATTCCCGCAGCCGTCTTCGCGATCTGGGCCATTACCCGCGGCCGCCGGCCGTTCCTTCTGCTGGTGGCTGCAGCCGCGCCGGTCGCTCTGCTCTTCGCGCTGCGAAATTACAGCATCTATGGGTCGCTGCTTGAGCCCTACTACCGGCCTACCGGAGCTCCGCAGGGCGCCCTAGGCGTACACGGCAACCTGGCCGCCGCCCTATTGGGCCACCTGGCCAGTCCCGCTCGCGGCCTTTTTGTCTACGCGCCCATCCTGCTGGCTGCCCTGCCCGGCTTCTTCCTCTGGTGGCGCCAACCGGAACGGCGTCCCCTCGCCGCGGCCATGGCCGCCATCGCCTGCCTGCACTACCTGCTCATTTCCTCTTTCTCCGTCTGGTGGGGCGGCTACTGCAACGGCCCCCGCCTGTTCTCGGATGTGCTGCCGGTTTTCATGGTGCTGCTGATCCCGGTTTTCGACGCCTGGCGCCAATACAAGCCGGCCTTGCGAGTGTTACTGGTGCTGGGGATTGCGGGCGGAATCTGGTGCAATGGCTGGTCGGCCTGGAACCAGGGGCCCGCCAGTTGGAATACCGTTCCCAACCGGATCGACGCGCACACAGAGCGGGTGTGGGACTGGTCGGATCCGCCCTTCCTGCGCGGCCTGCCCGGCCGTACCTGAGTCCTGCCGGGCCAGTACCCCCCAAGGTACAGTACGGTCCTACCGAAAAATGGTCCCCCGGTTGGATCGACGTAACGGCGCCTACACGCCAAACTTACTTCAGAGAAAGTTTTTCTCCTCCTCCAAAACTCAGCCGGTTACCCACCTCCTCCGGGTAACCGGTTTTCTTTTTGCAGGATCAGACGCCCGCGGCTTCGCGCTCCATGAAGTAGTAGGCGATCATGTGGCACGCCACCATGTGGCCATCCTCAATGCGGCCCATGTGCTGTTCGGCGACGTTGATCTGGAGCTTGGACAACCGCCCCAACTGGCCGCCATCCCGGCCTGTCAAGCCGATGGTGGTGAGGCCTGCCTCGTTGGCATACTCCGCCGCCCGCAGCACGTTCGGCGAGTTGCCGCTGCCGCTGATGCAGATCAGCACATCGCCGGGACGCGCAAAGTTCCGCAACTGCTCCACGAACACACACTCGTAACTGACGTCGTTGGAGTAGGCCGTGATCGTGTGCAGGTTGTCATTCAGGCTGAGAATCCGGAACCGCCGCGGCCGGCCGTAACTGCTGCCCTTCACCATGTCGCACACAAAGTGCGAGGCCGTGGCCGCGCTGCCGCCGTTGCCGCACACAAACACCTGGCGATCCTCATCGCGCGCGGCTCTCAACACCGCGATCGCCTCTTCCACACGGTCCAGCGGCAGGGAGTCCAGCGCCTTCAGCAACTGGGCTTTGTAGGTCGAACTGAAGTCCGTCATGTCGTGATTCCCTCCATCCGGCGCGCCAGCTCCAGGGCGCCCCACAGCACGCTGTCATCGCCCAGCGCGGCCGGAACCACATTGCGCCGCGCTTTCGACCAAGCCGTCATCTGCCGGTTGAGCTCGGCCCGCAAGGGCACGAACAGAGCGTCACCGGCCTTACTAATGCCTCCGCCAATTACGATCGCGGCCGGATTCAGCAGCATCAGCGCCGCCTTCAGGCCGCGAGCCAGGTCCACCACATACTTCCGCACAAACTCCGGATCGGCCAGCATCTCCTTCGCCGTGCGGCCGTAGTCGCGCTCCATCCACAACCCGCAACACATGCGCTCAAAGCAGCCGTTCGAGCCGCACAGGCAATCCGGCCCGTCGGGCCGCACGTTCATGTGCCCGATCTCGCCCGCATACGAATCGGCTCCACGGTAGACATCCTCACCCGTGAGAATCCCGCCGCCGATGCCCGTCGACAACGTCATGTAGAACAGCGGCCGCAACCCCTTCCCAGCGCCGAAAACACCTTCGCCCAGGGCGCCCACGTTGGCGTCATTGTCCATCCATACCGGTGCGCCGAAGCGTTCCTTCAGCCACTGCGGCAAATCGAAGTCCTGCCAGCCGCCGACATGCGTGGAAAGCACCACCTGCTGCGTCTCGAAATTCACCGGACCGCCGAAGCCCACGCCAATCGCCTGGAATCCGCCGTCGCCGCGCCACTCGTCTCCAAGGGAGCCGATCTTCGCCAGCATCCAGTCCCGGCCGCCCTCGCGGTCCGTCGCCATGGACACGCGCTGCACCATGCGGCCCCCCTCAAACAGGGCCATTGTGAACTTCGTTCCACCAATGTCGATGGCCAGAATACTCATTCGCTCCACTCCCGTTCCGCCCTCAGAATCTCATCGGGCGAGGCGCAACGCGCGCCTGGCTTCATCATGCACACAGCGGCAGCCAGCAGCGCAAAACGCACCGCGTCGGGCGCCTCGGCTCCGGCGGCCAGCGCCAGTGCGGCTGCCGCTGAAAAGGTCTCGCGAGCGCCATGCGGATCCAGCGGATTCTCCGGTACTCGCTCCGGCACGGTCTGCCTCGCAGACCCGTCGTCGATCTCAACCCCGCCCTGCCCGTCCGGCCGGACATTCAGTGGTGATGCCGCATCAGCCCGGATCTGCTGCAACTGCCGCGGCGTCTCCAGCCACAGCAGCGGACACTGTGCAGCCAGCGCTTTCCAGGCGTCGCCCGCAATACCAGCGGTCAGTCCGCCCAGCACCGCCGGCTGGTGCTCCACCGCGATGACACAGTCGTGTCCCGGGGCCATTGCCTGCAACGCGGCCAGAAACTCAGCCGCCACCGGTTCCGGCTGTTGGAAGCGCGCCGCCTCCACCCGCCCCAGGTCCTCGGCGTCACTTCGTGTATTGAGGAACCGCGTCAGGGCAGCAGTGGGGCCAGGCCCCGTGATCAGATGCGCGGCGGAGACGCCCGCCAGTTCCAGCGCCCGGCGCAAGTCCAGGGCGGTGCCATCGTCGCCTGTCACCCCCAGCAGCGTCACCTGGGCTCCTAACGCAGCCACCACCGCGGCCGTCAACCCGCAGCCGCCGGCAGCCGTCTCCGTAGCGACGACCACGGTGGATTCCAGGCCGGTCTCGGGCGATGTCGAGCGGAGATAGGGATCATGCCGGGACCAACGGTCCAGCCACAGGTCCCCGGCCACGAGGATTCTCAGTGTCTGCGTCCGGTTCAGGATTGCGCGTGCGTTCACAAACTCACCACGTCCGGCGGGCGTGCCAGGCGCCCGGGCACCCTGCTAGAGCCAGTATTCCCACTGTCCGGTGCGCAACACATAGGCGCACAGGCAGCCGTTGGTCACGGCATGGCAAAGCATCAGGTCGCCCAGCCGCTTCGTTCGGACCATCCACCAGTTGTACGCCACGCCGGCCAGCAATCCGACGTCCCAGTAAGGACCGTGCTCCAGTGCGAACAGCACGGCCACCACCCAGAAGCTGGAGAACAAGTACTTCCCCATGGGCACTTCGTCGAACCTGGGGTCGATCAGCCACCGCATCAGCCAGCCGCGCCAGAACAATTCCTCCACGATGGGAACGATCAGTGTGGCGCGCAACACGCGCATCGCCAGCGAGAGGTTATCGGTCAGCGCGTCGGAGGGCAGGCTGGTCTTCAACTCGCCCATGATGGAGTTCTGGAACAGCCAGTGCGAACGCCAACCCGGCACCAGAACATCCGGCGCCACCCACAGCACGAACACACCAACCCCCACCAGCGTACTCAGCACCCATTGCGAAGGCCGGAACTCCAGCACCTTCCGGCTCAAGAAGAAGATCGCCGCCGAGCACACCACCAGCCAGATGGCCAGGTTGGCGCGAATGGGCAGGTTCAACCGCGGCAGCAGCACGAGCAGCGCCATGAAGACCCCGAAGGGTCCCACGTAGGCTAGAAATTGAGGCGAGAGGGAATTCCGGCCCGCCATCAACCAACCTTAGCCAGCAGCTCTCGAATCTTGCTTTCCTCGTCCTTGGCCGGCTTGAGCGAGAGAGCCGTCTGCAGGCTCTGTTTGGCGGCAGCTTTGTTGCCCTTCTGGAACAGGGCCACACCCATGTGGTGGTGATAGGTGGGGTTCTTCGGCTGCTTGTTGGTCAGGTCCTTGAGAATCGTGATGGCGTTGTCGTTGAGCTGCTTCTTGATGTAGATCCAGGCCATCGTATCCGCCACGTCCTCGTTGTTCGGCATCTTCGATTTCGCGCGCTGCGCATAGGTCAGCGCCTGGTCGAGATCCTTGCCGTCCTCGGCATACATGAACGCCAGGTTGTTCAGAGCGATCGGATTGTCGGGCTCCACCTTCACCACGGCTTCATACAACGGCAGCGACTCGCGCTTCATCCCAGCCAGGTCCAGCGTCATCGCCAACTGCAGATTCGCATTGGGATTCGTGGGGGACAGTTGCTGGCCGCGTTTCAGCACCTCAATGGAAGCCTGGATCTGCCCCTTCTTCCGCAGTGTCTCCCCCAGCCGCATGTACAGCTCAGGGTTCTTCGGATCCTTGTCGACCAACTGCCGGTACTCGCTCTCGGCCACGTCACCCTGGCCGATTCGCAGGGCCGTATTCGCCACCGCCAGCCGCAGTTCCTTGTTGTCGGGAGTCTTCGCCAGTTCCTCCTGCAGGAACTTCAGCGCATCGGTCTGGCGATTGGTGCGGATCATCACTTCGGCGATCGCGAACGTCAGCCGCGGATCCGAGGGGAACCGCGTGCGCAGCGCGCGGAAACTGTTCTCCGCTTCCTTCAGGTGTCCGTCGATGAAGTCGATCACCGCAACCTGGAACTGCAGGTCCGGCGAATCCGGCTTCTCTTTGAGGTACACCGCCGCGTCCGTGCGCGCCTGGGCAAGATTGCCGCTGTTCGTCAGGGCATTGATGCGAATCACGCGAGCCGGGACGTTGGCCGGATCAGACTTCAACGCGTCATCCGCTTCGCCAATCGCCTTGCCGAAGTCGCGCTTCACCAGATACACCTGGCCCAGTCCGATATGTGAGGCCACAAACGTCGGCGCCAGCTTGATCGCTTCCAGATACTGCACCCGCGCGGCGTCCAGGTCGCCCCGGTTGTGATAGGCGCGAGCCAGGTTGTACCGCACCACCGCATTGCTCGGGGTACGGCTCAACAAGGTCTGCAGATCGTTGATCGCCGCCTGCTGCTTCTCCTTGCCGCCATACTGCAGTTGCAGCGAGGCGCGCAGCGTCAGGGCGTCGTTGCTCTTCGGATCTTCGCTCAGCGCTTCTTCCACAATCGACAGCGCTTCCTGCGGCTTGCCCTGCGCCACCTTCACCTGCGCCGTGCGCAGGCGGAAGCTCGTCTTCTCACTGGAGAACTTCTTGGCCGAGTCGGTATAAATGCCAATGGCGCGGTCCAGTTCGCGCAGCCGGACGAAGAAATCGCCCACCTTGCGCATCACCCCCGCGTCGTTGCCATTGTCCGCAATCACCTTCTGGATCACCTGCTCGGACTGATCCTTGCGCTGCATGGCGCGGTAAAAACCCGCCTGCTGCAGCTTGAACTCCACCACCGTCGGGTTGTTGGCGACCTTCTTCACGACAATCGCTTCCGCTTCCGCCGGCTTCTGCCTGCGCAGATACTGCAACGCCAGGAAGTCGTAGACCGGGATGTAATGCGGAGTGTCCTGGACAATCTTCAGCGCAACCTGTTCGGCGTCCACCCACTGGCTGTCCTGATTCAGGACCTGGGCCAGCGCAAACAGCAGTTCCGGCTGCTTCGGACGCACGGCGTCCGCCTTCCGGAAGTACTCAATCGCCTCGGTCGCCTTGCCGTCACTGACGGCCATGAAGCCCTTCAGCCGCAATCCGTGATAGGAGTTCGGGTCCTTCTTCAGCAGGGTTTCGGTGAGATCGCGCACCTCCCCCAACAGCGGGCTGTTGCGATCCTTCTGCATGGAATAGGCAGCCAGGTAGATGTCAGCCAGCTTACCCGCCGCATCCTCGGAGTTCGGCAGCAGTTCCACCGCCCGGCGGTAAGCGCCCACAGCCGCACGCACGTCTCCGCGGCGCAGTTCGGCATCCCCCAATTGCGAATAGGCCTCGCCAAACTTGGGGTCACGCCGGATGGCATTTCGATACATCAGCGCAGCTTCTTTATACTTGCTCTGCGCCATGTATTTGTTGCCATTTTCCAGATAACGCCGCTTAACCTTTTCCGGATCACGCATGCAGCCGCCAAGGCTGAGCAGCGCAACCAGCAGAGCAAGGAATTGCAGGACGGGACGACTATGTTTCATGGCAGTTTCCACCGAGTAAGAATCAGGACCTCCGAGTGTCCTCAACTAGTTGAGCATACACGAAAAGAGAGCGCAATACAGTGGGGCCGAGCTGGGCATAAACGGAGAATATAGGGCGAGTACCAGGGGTTGGATGAGACCTATCCGATGCTCTGAATCTGCCGTCCCAGGCCGCTCAATCAGCCCTGCCGCCTGACGTACTAGCCCGCCACTTGGCCAGGCCGGCCGCTCAAATGTAGGCCCCCTCACCCACTACCGCAGCGCCGCCACCAGCGCATTGGTCTGCCGCAGCAACTCCATCTGCGCCAACTCCAGCAGATAGGAACTGTCGTAGAGCGCCAGCCACCGCTCCTGCTCCTGAAATCGAGCTTCGTCAATCTGCTTCATTGACGCTTTCCCCTCTTCCATTTGCGCCAGCAAAACCGATACCTGCTGCCGCGCCAGCTCCAGATCCAGCTTCGCCACCTCGCGCCCCATCTCCGCATCCCGGATCTTCATCCACGCACGCCGCGTGTTGGCCTCCACCCGGCCGCGTAAATCATTGATCTGGAAACGAATTCGCCTCGACTCGATCTCCGCCTGCGCGGCCCGCGCTTCGTCCGCCGTGCTCGCAAACACCGGAATCTGCAGCGAGATACCCAACTGCCCGTTATTCCGCTGAAACTTGTTGAAGTAGTCTTCATAGTGGTTGAACTTGGCGAACAGCCCATACTGCGCCACCAAGTCCACTTTGGGCATCCGATTCGCCCGGAAGCTCCGCACTTCCAGGTTCTTCGCCGCCAGATCCGCTTCCATGCGCCGGATCTCGCGGTTGTCGCTCAATGCCTCCGCCACCGACGTCGATTCGTCCGGAGGCAGCTCCACCGCCGTCCGCTCCTCCGGAGCCGGAGTGATCGCATCCCCCGGATGCAAAGCCAACACCAGCGCCAGGCTCTGCGACGCCGCATCCCGCGCAGTCTGCAGGCTCTGTAGCCGCTGCCGTGCCTTCAACAGGTTCAAAGCCGCCCGCCTCGACTCGATCGGCAGCTCCTTGCCTTCCTCTACCCTCAGCCGGATCGCCGCTTCCACCCGCCGCAAATGCTCAATCTGCCGCTCCGCAATCTCCGTCTCCTTGGCGGCCTTCTCCAGGTCCAGAAACAAAGTGGCCGTCCGCAGCGCAATCTCTTCCCTCATCGCCGCCACCCCCAGCGCCGCGCTGCGGGCGCTTTCCCGGGCCGACGCCACCTGGTACCCCTGTACGGCGTTGTAGATGTTCCGCACCGCCTTGGCCTGCATCACCGACGGCGAGGCGCCTTCAATGCTCATCGGCATGCCGCTGGAATAGGCCAGGCCGCTGCCGACAAACACACGGGGCAGCATCGGCTCCTTCACCGCCTGGATCTCATAGGCGGCCTTCTGCTCGTCCAGCCGCGCCAACACCAGGTCCGGGCTCTGCTTCAGGGCCAGTTCCACTGCCTGCTTTAAGGTGAACGTGCGAGGCTCCGCCAATACCGCACAGGCCAGAATCAGGAGGAGAAAGACAGTGCGCATAGATAGGTTCCCTTCGTAGCGTACCGCGCCACGGAATAGGCATTGGACGCAGCCACCTTCTGGTAGAGGTACAGTCGCCCGCCAGTCCGTTCAGCCGATCAGGTCGCGAACGGTCTTCAGGAAGAGATCCAGCGACACCGGCTTCTGCAGGCACTCGTGGGCGCCCGCCCGCCTGGCCTCGCGCCGGATCTGCTCGTCCCAATTGTGGGCCAGCGTCACCAGCCGCACGTGCGGCAATTCGTCCGACAGCTCGTGAATCTGGTCCAGGGCGTCCAGCGTGGGCGCAACCGCGTCCACCACCAGCAGATCCACCGGTTTCTGCCGGCAGCGCGCTACCGCTTCGCTTGCTTCCGTGGCCAGCGCCACCGTGTACCCGCCCACCTCCAGCGCATCGCGCAGCAAGGCGCTGACCGCCGGATCCCCCTCCAGCAGCAGCACCGACCGCGGCCGGATCGGGGTCGACAGCACCTCCTTGATCCGCTCTCCTAAACTCCTGGAATGGAAGGGCTTAGCCAGAAACTCCAGGCCAGGATCCAGGACACCGTGCTGCACAATCGCATTCTGCGTATAGCCCGACATGAACAGCACCCGCATCTTCCGGCAAATCGGAGCCAGCGCCTCTGAGAGCTGCCGCCCCCCCATGTTCGGCATCACCACGTCGGTCACCAGCAGATCCAACAGCTCACCCAGAATCCGCCCGATCCGCAGCGCCTGCTCGCCATTGGCCGCCTCGTGCACCGTGTAGCCAAGCTCCTTCAGCACCCGTACGGCAAACTCCCGCACACCGGGATCATCCTCCACCAGCAGAATCGTCTCGCTGCCGCTCAACGAGGTCACCGCCGGCTTCTCGTCCCCCACCCGCGCCATCGCCGTCGCTGCCGGCAAATAGACCTTGAAAGTACTGCCCACCCCCAGTTCGCTGTAGACACCGATGTGCCCGCCGCTTTGCTTCACGATGCCGAACGCCGTCGACAGCCCCAACCCTGTACCCTTCCCGGCCGGCTTGGTCGTGAAGAACGGCTCGAAGATGCGAGCTTGCGTCTTCGCGTCCATTCCGTGCCCCGTGTCGCTGACGGCCAGCATGGCGTGCCGGCCCGGCTTCACGCCCAGGTGGCTGCCCACGTAAGCCTCGTCCAGTTCCACGTCCTGCAACTCGATCGTCACCAGCCCGCCCGCAGGCATGGCATCGCTGGCATTGATCACCAGGTTCATCAGAACCTGCTCCAATTGGTGCGGATCGGCCTCCACTTCGCACAGCTCCGGATTGAGCCGCGTCTCCAGTTGGATGTCCTCGCGCAGCAGCCGTGTCAGCAGCGGCCGCATGCCCTGCACCACACTGTTCATATTCAGGATGCGCGGCTGCAACACCTGTTTGCGGCCAAATGCCAGCAGTTGCTGGGTCAGCGCCGCCGCCCGCTCGCCGGCCGACGCCACCTGGGCCAGGTGCGGCCTGATCGGATGATCGTCCTCCAGGCCCATCAGGCTCAAATTCGCATAGCCCCCGATCACCGTCAGCAAATTATTGAAATCATGGGCGATCCCGCCCGCCAGTTGCCCAATCGCCTCCATCTTCTGCGATTGCCGCAACTGCTCCTCCAGCTTCTGCCTCGATGTCACGTCGATCGACATCACCAGCCGCGCCGGATGCCCATCAAACAGAAGCGAGTGCGACCGGATGTCGACATGCATCTGCGACCCATCCTTGCGCTGATGCCGCCAATGCCTGTCCGGATTGTCCGACCAGTTCAGCCGCTCGGTGCCCGACTCCAGGTTGTTGATGCGCTCGATCAGCAGCGGAACATCCTCCGGCGGCCGGATGTCCTTGATGGTCATGGACAGGAATTCAGTGCGGCTGTAGCCGTAATCGTCGATCGCCGCCTGGTTCACGGCCAGGAACTCCAGCGTCACTTCGTCGTAAACCCATAAGGGCACAGGACTGCGCTCGAATATCAGCCGGTAATGCAGGTCGGTCCGTTTGTGATCAGTCAGGTCTACATAAGTCGCCAGCGCACCAATCGTCTGGCCGCCCGGACCGCGCACCAGCCCCGAACACGTGTCAATGACCTTCTCCGTCCCATCCGCCGCGCGGATCGCGATCTCTTCATGGACCACCGGCTCGCCCGTGAGAACTGTCCGCATCACAGGCCAATCCTGGGCAGCATAGGGCTTTCCGTTCGGGAATTCGCCAGACCGCGCCGCGATCTCCTCCTCCAGCGTCGGCGGAATCGGGCGTCCCATGATCCGCTCCACGGCCGGATTCCACAGCGACAGCCGACGCGAGGGCAAGTCCGTCAACATCACACCCACGGGCAGTTGGTCCACAATCGACCGTAACCGGGCGTGCTCCGTCGCCAGTTGCTCCATGACGCCGGCCCGCTCACTGATATCGATCATGCAACCCGTCAGGACGGCTCCAAAACCGTTGTTGCCTTTGTGCAGGCGGCCCCGGTCGCGCACCCAGCGCATACCCTTCGGGGTAACCACCCTGAAATCCTGCTGATACGGCTCGCCAGTGCGAGCGGCGTGCTCCAGCGAGTGCGACACCCTTGCCCGGTCTTCGGCATGCACGTGCCCCAGGTGCACGGTGACGGGGCACTCCTGCAGGTCAACGGGTAGTTCCAGCAGCCGGGACGCTCGTTCGTCCCGCCTGGCCATGCCGGTCCCCGGCTCAATGCGCCAAACGCCGATCTCCGAGGCCCACAGCGCGTCACCATACCGCTCCTCGATATCCCGCAACCGGGCTTCCTGCCCCATTCGCTCCGAGATATCGCGGACAATCTTGGCCGCGCCGATTACCGTGCCATCGTCCCCCAGGACCGGCGAAATGGACAGCGAAACCTGCACCAGGTCGCCGTTTTTTCGCATGCGGACCGTCTCAAAATGCTGGATTCGTTCACCGCGCCGGATCCGCTCCAGGATCGCCGGCATCTCCCCCTGGCGGTCCGGCGGCAGGATCCGCGCAATCGGCTGCCCGATCATCTCTTCCGCGGTGTATCCGAAAATCAATTCCGCGGCCCGGTTCCAACTGGTGACCAGCCCGTCCAGGTTTTTGCTGATGATTGCGTCGTCCGAGGACTCAATAATGGATGCAAGGTAGGCGCTTGAGATAGGCATGGCTCAATCCCCGGCCAAGCCCGGCGTCCGAAGCACCGACTTGACCGGCTACCGCTGAAGGCAGCCACCCGGTGTACTGTCGGAGGCTGAACAACATTGTAGATCACCCTGCCCCAGCCTACACCGGGTACTGTACCGAATTATAAAGATTTCCTAATCCGAGCCGGATTATTCGTATCGGAGTGCTTCCGTGGGGTTCAATCGCGACGCCCGGTTGGCGGGTAGAATCCCAAAGATAATGCCCACCACGAACGAAACCCCAAAGGCTACCACTATGGAAAGAGTGGAGATAGGGATGTAAACCTCGTCCTGCAGCAGATTCGCCGCCACCGGCACCGCCACCCCGGCCATAATCCCCAGGATGCCGCCGCCGACGCTGATGAGGATCGCTTCCAGCAGGAATTGCAGCAGCACGGCCCGCCGCGAGGCGCCCAGCGACATCCGTACCCCGATCTCCCTGGTCCGTTCCGTCACCGTCACCAGCATGATATTCATGATCCCGATACCCGAGATCAGCAGCGCAATGGCGCTCACCAGCACCAGCACCAGCGTCAGCACGGTGGCCACCGTACTGGCCGTCTCCAGGATCGCCGTCAGGTTCTGCACCGTATACCGCGCCCCCTGCCTGTGCCGCGAAGCCAGCAGTTCCGCCAGCACCTGCGTCGCCGCCGGCACGTCTTCCGCCACCCGCACTTGCAGATACATCGGATCCACGCGCTCCACCGGCTCGAAAAACCGCTGCACTGTGAAGGGAATCAACGCCGCGCCGTTGTCACCCAGCTCCGACTGCCCAAACGTCGAAGTGCGCTCCTTGAACACGCCAATGATCGTGAACTGCAAACCATGGATCTTGATCACCTGTCCGACGGAATTGCTGGTCGACCCGAACAGGGTAATGGCCAGCTTGTTGTCCAGCATGGCCACCTTCTGGCGCAGCGCGATGTCGGAAGGGTCGAAGAACCGGCCGTTGCGCGTAACCAGTTGCAGGTTCCTGACTTGCGCGTAAAACTCATCAGTCCCAATCACGCGCACGTCGCGCTCGTGTCCGTCGATCACCAGGCGGTCGGTCGCATTCGTGACAGCCGAGGCGGCCACTATCCGCGAACCCAGCTCCCGCCGGGCAGCCTCGACATCAGCCAGCTTCACGAAGTCGGCGTCGGCCTTGGCCGTGTCCTGCGTGCCCGCATCGTAATAGGCGGAGATGAGATTGGAACCAATCCCGCGGATCTTGTCCAGAATCAAGTCGCGGCTGGTGATCGAAATGGTCACCACCAGGATCACGCTCGCGTTCCCAATCAGCAGGCCCAGGGCGGTGAGCAGGGTCCGCACCCGGTTCGCCTGCAAAGCCTGATAGCTGAAGCGGAAAGCCTCGTAAAGGAACTGCAGGGACGGCATCAGATTCCAGTTTGCCACGAGACGCGCGGGCCGGTCCGCACGCCGCGCATCAGTCGGCTGTAACGCGCTTCAGCAGGCGCCGGGCATCTTCCCGCGAAGGATCTTCCGGAGACAGCGGAGCCTGCAGGTACTCATTCAGAAGCTTGCGCGCGACGTCCAGATTCCGGTTCGTGTCGATGTAAGCCTCCGCCCTGGCATAAAGGACCCGCTTTGAGTTCGGGTCTACCTTGGCGGCCTGCTGGAAAATGGTCTCGCTCTCGCCATACTTGCCGCGCC
This sequence comes from Paludibaculum fermentans, assembly GCF_051172195.1. Taxonomy (GTDB): domain Bacteria; phylum Acidobacteriota; class Terriglobia; order Bryobacterales; family Bryobacteraceae; genus Paludibaculum; species Paludibaculum fermentans_A. Next base: position 5,500,014 of record NZ_JBPJAQ010000001.1, on the reverse strand, counting down.
GCGCCAGGAAGCGAGCCAGGTCGATCACCCGCCCCACCTGCTTCGGAGCCAAGTCCACGGCCTTCCGCAATTGGCCCTCTGCCAGGTCGTACTGCTTCCGGCGTTGCGCGATCTGCGCCAGGGCAAAATGGTACTCGGCCGGGTCATTCGTCCGGATCTGTTCGGCCAGCGTCATGGCTTTGTCCATGCCGCCGCCCAGGAACCCGGGCGCTTCCAGGTAGTAGGAGAACAGGTCGTTGACGGCTTCGACGTCCCTGGGGTTCAGCGCAACGGCCTTCTCAAAGAACTGCCGCGCCTTCGACGCATAGCCAGGCGCCATGAACGGATTGGCGGTCTCGGCCCTGCGGCCCCAGGCCCGGCCCAGCCAGTTCACATACACCGACTTCGACGGCTCGGCCTGAACAGCCTTCTCGAAGTATTCGATAGACCGCTTGAAGTCGCCCAACTGGTAAGACGATTTGCCCGCCAGTTCCCAACCGGCGGCCGACTTGCCCTCGGAAGACTTGTTCAGTACCTCCAAGGCGGCTTGGTAATCAGTGTGGTCGTACAGCTTTTGCGCGCGGTCGACATCCGAGGCGACGGCACACAGACTCAGTAGCAGGCTGACAATGAACACCCTCACGGCTCTTCCCCGTTCCGACGACTCCCAATTATACCGTGGCTTTTATGCCACGGTGGAACCTCGATTTCATCGTGTTCCAACCCATTGGACGCAGAAACCGCAGATTTGGTGACAAGAGATGTGCACGTTTTTGAAACAGTGTTCATCCCGCTGATTCCATTGAATATTTCTCTGCTCCAGCTCTTCGCCGCCGTCCGCAGGAGGCTATCTTTGGTGCCTGGCTACCCGGACGGGGGTTGTTACCATTCGAACCCAATCGCCCTGCTCCCCTCGCCCGCCCCTTCGCCCCAGCCTGGCAGCCGTAAGAAAAAGATTGCGCGCACCAGCATTGTCTTTAGAAGATATCCAAGATGCCACTGCCGCGCTGCACCCTGCTCGAGTATGAAAGCCTTTTCACAAACCGGCACCTGATCCACGGGGCGGTGCACCATTGGGCGGCGGAAAAACCAGACGCGACGGCCCTCATCAACGCCACTCGCGACACCAGCATCACCTGGGCTGAGTTCTCAGCGGACATCCTCTCGCTGGCGGCTGAACTGCTGCGCCGCGGCTATCGCAAAGGCGACTATCTCGCCACTTCCCTGCCCCTGCTCAACGATCACGTCATCCTGGAATACGCCTGCTTCCAGATCGGCGTCATCCACGTCCCCCTGGACCTGCGCCTCTCCCCCGCCGAAGTGGCACGTTCCCTCGAGATCGTCCAGCCGCGCCAGCACATCACCTCCGCGGCAGCGCTCTCAGAGATGCTCGAAGCCGGCCGCCGCAACACGTCCGACGTCACCTGGCCCGAGGTCCGTCCCGCGGACGGTGCCCAGGTCATCTTCACCACCGGCTCCACCGGCCGGCCCAAAGCCGCCCTCCTCACCCACGGCAGCATCACCGCCCAGAACTACTGCCTCGGGGCCGCCTTCGAGTTCGGCAACTCCCACGTCCTCATCAACCTGCCCGCCTCGCACGTCGGAGGCCAGGCCGAACTGCTGATGAGCACCTTCTTCTGGGGCGGCACCGCCGTCACGCTCGAAATCTTCGATCCCGGCAAATCCCTCGAAGCAATCGAGACCTATCAGGTCCGCCTGCTGGGCCAGATCCCCGCCATGTTCATGATGGAGTGGCGGCATTCCGATTACGCCAAACGCGACCTCTCCAGCCTCGAAATCGTCGTCTACGGCGGCCAGGCCGTCCCGCCTGCGTTCCTCCAGAAGCTCAAAACCATGGCGCCGCGCATCGCCACCGGGCTCGGCCTGACCGAAGCATCGGGATTCTGTACCTACACCGAACCCACCGGCGACATGGACGCCCTTGCGGTCAGCATCGGGCACGGCATGCCGATTTACCCCATGACCATCCGTGCAGCCATGCACTCCAGCGGTGCCGCCGGAGCCGAACTGCCCCAGGGCTCCATCGGCCATGTCTGCTTCCAGGGCCCCCAGACCTTCGCCGGTTATGTGAACGACCCCGAGGCCACCAGCCGCGCCATCGCCACCGAAGGCATCCTCTATACCGGCGACATGGGTTTCCTTGATACCGACGGCCTCCACTTCTCCGGCCGCGCCAAATGGGTGATCAAACCCGCCGGCTACACCGTCTTCCCCGGGGATGTGGAAAACCACATCGCCCAACTGTCCGATAAGGTGGCCGCCGTGGGCGTTGTCGGCGTCGAACACCCCATTTGGGTGGAAGCCATCATCGCCTTTGTGGAAAAACGCCCCGGCGTCGAGCTCACCGACGTCGAATTGAAGAAGCACGCGCGGTCCCTGACCTCCTACATGCGCCCCCTCCACTACGTCGTCGTGGAGCCCGGCCAACTGCCCCTGAATCGTGTTGCGAAGATCGACACTCTCCGCCTGCAGGACCTCGCCGCCGAGGAGGTGCGACAATTGAAATCGCGAGGTCGTTGGGGTTCTGACGAAGAGAGTCAAGAATCGACCGTGAAAGTGGGATAATCGCAACATGCAACGAGCCCAATGGGTGGAGCAGCGCAAGAACGACGAGATCCGGACGCAAATGCACTACGCGCGCCGGGGCGTAATCACCGAGGAGATGCAGTACGTCGCCCGGAGAGAGCAGTTGTCCCCGGAGACCGTCCGTGATGAGGTCGCGCGCGGGCGGATGATCATCCCCGCCAACATCAACCACCTGAGCCTGGAGCCGATGGCCATCGGCGTCGCGGCCAAGTGCAAGATCAACTCCAACATCGGCAACTCGGCGACAACGTCCGACATCTCCGGCGAACTCGAGAAACTTACCGCCTCCGTCAAGTACGGCGCCGACACGGTAATGGACCTCTCTACCGGCGGCGACATTCCCGCCATCCGCCAAGCCATCATCCAGGCTTCGCCCGTACCGATCGGCACCGTGCCCATCTACGAAGCCCTCAGCCGCGTGCGCCGCATCGAGGACCTGAACGCCGCCGTCATGCTCGAAGTCATTGAGGAGCAGGCCGAGCAGGGTGTGGATTACATGACCATCCACGCCGGGGTCCTGGTCCAGCACATCCCGCTCACCACCAAACGCGTCTGTGGCATCGTCAGCCGCGGCGGGTCCATCCTCGCCGAATGGATGGTCAAGAACCACAAGCAGAACTTCCTCTACGAGAACTTTGAAGCCATCTGCAAGATCTTCCAGAAGCACGACGTCAGCTTCTCGCTGGGTGATGGCCTGCGCCCCGGCGCCCTGGCCGACGCCAGCGACGAAGCGCAGTTCGCCGAACTCAAGACCCTGGGCGAACTCACCCGTATCGCCTGGAACTACGACGTCCAGGTCATGATCGAGGGTCCCGGACACATTCCGATGGACCAGATCCAGATGCAGGTGGAGAAGGAAAAGGAGCTCTGCTACGAAGCTCCGTTCTACACCCTCGGCCCGCTGGTGACCGACTTCGCTCCGGGCTACGACCACATCACCAGCGCCATCGGCGCCGCCATGATCGGCTGGTACGGCGCGTCCATGCTCTGCTACGTCACGCCCAAGGAACACCTCGGCCTGCCGAATAAGGAAGACGTGAAGGCCGGCCTCATCGCCTATAAGATCGCCGCCCACGCCGCCGACATCGCCCGCCATCGCCCCGGCGCCCGCGACCGCGACGACGAACTCTCCCGCGCCCGCTACCGCTTCGACTGGAAACGGCAGTTCGAACTCTCGCTCGATCCCGAAACGGCCCAGGCCTATCACGACGAGACCCTGCCCGAAGACGGCTTCAAGGACGCCCACTTCTGCTCCATGTGCGGGCCGAAGTTCTGCGCCTACAACATCTCCTCCAAGGTGGAAGACTTCACCGCCGAAGAGGCGCAATCCGTACTCGACGGCAAGAAGAACGACGACCTCGTCAACATCGCCGGAGACTGAATATCCCCACGGGCGCCGGGATCATCCTGGCGCCCGCGTTTCCCTCCCACCATGCCCCCGTCCGTCACCCCCGATGACCGAGTCCTGGTGCTCTGCCTGCAGGACACCGCCCCCCTCCGCGATCTGGCGAAAGCTTACGCATTAGTAGGGATGGGCACGGCCGAACAGGTCCAGGCCGCCCGCCGCGCACTGGCTGACCTCACCAACGTCATGTTCGTCCAGGGCAACCGCGAGGAAATCCCCTGGCAGGACCGCTGGTTCACCCTCATCCTCGTCGACGGCGATCCGGAGCCCACCCAGGCCATGACCCGCGTCCTGGCCGAAGGCGGCCGCATCGTCTCCATCTCCTGACATTTCGCCGCTGGACAGCACCTGCCCGCGTGCCTACACTGATGAAGGCATTGATCCGTTCATCCCAACAAGGCGTGTCGGCGGCATCGCTCCGCCGGGAGGTGAGTCCATATGGCAACCAGACCCAGAGGTTGGAACCGCAGGCAATGGATGGCGACGGCGGCGGCAAGCACCGCTGTGACAGCTCAGGCGGATGCCGCCGTAATGGCTGACCCCGCCCAACCCGGCAAGCTCTACGAAGCCCTGGGCGTCCGGCCCTTCATCAACGCGCGCGGCACCTTCACCATCCTGACGGGCTCCCAGTCGCTGCCCGAGGTGAAGCAGGCCATGCTCGAGGCCTCACGCCACTACGTCCACCTCGATGAATTGATGGACGCCGTCGGACTCCGCATCGCGGAACTGACCAAGGCGGAATGGGGCATCGTCACCGCCGGCTGCGCCGCCGCCATCACCCACGCCACCTCCGCCTGCATCGCCGGCATGGATCCGGAGAAGATGCAGCGCCTGCCCAAACTCGATGGCCTCAAAGACCAGGTCGTCATGCCGCGTTACGCGCGCAATGAATACGACCACGCCGCCCGCATGCTGGGCGTCACCATGGTCGAGGTGGAGACGGAAGAACAACTCCAGGCAGCGCTCGGCCCACGGACCGCGATGGTCCTCATCCTCAGTTGTCCCGCCGCCGAGAAGGGCCCCCTCACCATCCCGGTCATCTGCCGCATCGCCCGCGAAAAGAACGTGCCGGTCCTGGTCGACGCCGCGGCCGAGACCATGACGATCCCCAACATCCATCTCAACCACGGCGCGACCATGGTGGCTTACAGCGGCGGCAAGTGCATGCGCGGACCCCAGGCCGCCGGCCTCCTGCTGGGTCCCAAAGACCTGCTGCAGGCCGCGTGGCTCAACAGCGCTCCGCATCACGCTTTCGGCCGGTCCCTCAAAGTCGGCAAGGAAGAGATCATGGGCATGCTCGCCGCCCTGGAAGCCTGGGTCCGCCGCGACCACGATGCCGAATGGAAACAGTGGGAAGGCTGGCTCGAGACCATCCGCAAAGAGGCCAGCCAGGTGGATGGCATCACCTCCGAGATCCTCCAGCCCGAGGATCTCTCCAACCACGCCCCGCGCCTGCGGCTGAAATGGGATGCGGAGAAGGTCGGCATCACCGGCCAGGAGGTCGCCAAGGCGCTCGACCGCGGCCAGCCGCGCATCATCGTCGCGGGCTCCACCGGAGAACGGCCCTCTCGCCTGGCCAGTTCGGTCACCATCATGCCCTACATGATGAATCCCGAAGACGCGCCCATCGTCGCCCAGGCGCTGCACGCCGCACTCGCCCATCCGCCGAAGGTCGAGCCCGCGCCAGCCGCCACCGCCGCCCCCTCGGCGGTCGCCGGCCGTTGGACCGTCAACCTCCAGTTCTTCCGCGGCGACGCCACCCACGAGCTCATCCTCGAGCAGGATGGCGCCAGGCTCGCGGGGACGCACAAGACCACCTGGATGAGCAATCCCCTGCGCGGCGAGGTGACCGGAGCAGCCGTACAATTCCGCAGCGCCCATCGCTACGAAGGTACCGTCCTCAACTATGTTTTCGAAGGCAAGCTGGAAGGCGAAACGCTCCGCGGTGAAGTGCGCATGGGGGAATACGGTACCGCCCGCTGGACCGCCAGCCGAGTGAAACCGGCTTAGGCCGAGCTTATTCCGGAGGCCGGCCCAGTACGTCGCGAACGGTGTCCAGCATGGCCGCCTGCGACAGCGGCTTGGGCAGCACCGCGTTGGCGCCCAGCAGTTCCGCCATTTTCAGGAATTGCCCGAAAAACGCCCCCGAGATGGCGATGATCCGCAGTTGAGGGAAGGCCTTGCGAGCCAGCCGGATCGTCTCGATCCCTTCCTGGTCGGGCATGACGAGGTCGGTGATCAGGACATCCGCCGGTTCGGCTTCGAGCTCGCGCATCGCGGCCCGTCCATCGGCCGCTTCCCGCACAACATAGCCGGCGTCTTCCAGCACGCTCCGCATGTAGAGCCGCACCGCTGCTTCGTCATCCGCCACCAGCACCCGGCAGCCGCCAGGTCCCAACTCTTCCCGCACCGTACAGGCCAGTTCCTCGGGCGAGAACGGCTTCCGCAGGTAACGGCCTCCGGTGCCCTTCACCGACGCACCCGACGAGTCCGGGTCGCTATACCCGGACATGAACACAACCTTCAGAGCCGGAATCGAAGCCCGCAGCTCACGGGCCAGCGTACCGCCATCCGCCCCTGGCATCATGAGGTCCGTCAGCAGCAGATCGACCTTCCAGTCCTGAGCCTCGGCCTTGTGCAGCGCCTGCTCTGCATTGCAGGCTTCAGTGACGCGATAACCCAGACCGCGCAGCACTTCCGATGCGAACGCCAGGACCTCTTCCTGGTCTTCGGCAATCAAGACGCTCTGCCCGCCGCCCACCGGCAGCTTCGACTCCAGGCTTTCCGGCATGACACCATCGCCCTGGTCATCCTCCGCGCAAGGCAGGTAAACATCGAAGCACGAGCCGCGGCCCACTTCACTGCTCACCCGGATGTCGCCCCCGCTCTGGCCCACAATCCCATACGCCGTGGAAAGCCCCAGGCCGCTGCCCTCACCCAAGCCTTTTGTCGTGAAGAAAGGCTCGAACAGATGCCCCAGCACCTCCTCGTTCATGCCGTTGCCGGAATCGGAGACGCGCAGCAGGATATACTCGCCCGGCTCCAGCTTGTTCGCCGAGCCCGCCGGCGCCTTCGCAAACGTCTCGTTCCGCGTCGCCAGGGTGATCCGCCCGCCCGAAGGCATCGCATCGCGCGCGTTCAGGGCCAGGTTCAGGAGCACCTGCTCCATCTGGCCCGGATCGGCCAGTGTGACATCGTGCGCGGCGCGCAGATCCAGCGCTAACTGGATGTCGTCGCCCACCAGTTCCACCAGCATGGGCTCCAGCCCCTTGACCAGCGAATGCAACCCCACCGGACGCGACCGCATCACCTGCCGCCGCCCAAATGCCAGGAGCTGCCGGGTGCGCTCCGCCGCCCGCTCGCTCGCTTTCACCACTTCCTGCAGATACCGCGGCAGCACCGTGTCGCCCGCCGGCGCATTGGCCAGGGCCAGCCTCGAATAGCCGCTGATCACCGTCAACAGGTTGTTGAAATCGTGCGCCACACCGCCCGCCAGGCGGCCTACGGCCTCCAGTTTCTGCGACTGCCGGTACTGCTCTTCCAGCGCCAGCCGGTCAGTGAGATCGCGGCCGATTGCCGCCACCCCCGTCGGCTCGCCCCGCGCATCGAATAGGGGCGTATTGTCCCATTCGAACAGCCGCCGCTTGCCGTCCCGGCACTGCACTTCATTGCGGCCCGTCCGCGCCCCTTCCGCACCGTGGAGCACACCTTCCAGTCGCGCGCGTGTCACTCGGCGCACAGCCTCCGGCACGAACTCCTGGTACCAGTCCAGTCCCGTAATCTCCTCACGGCCGCAACCCAGCAGCTTCGCCAGATACTCGTTACAGAATTGGATCCGCCCGTCGCAATCGAGGATCAGGGCCGCCACATTGGCCGACTCCAGCAATTCCCTGAACCGCCGCTCCGACTCACGCAACGCGCCTTCCGCCTCCATGCGCTGCGTCAGGTCCTGCGCCAGCACCGCCAGTTGCCCGGGCGAAGGCCGGAACGCGCTGAGTTCCAGCGTGGCCTGGTGGCGCGTGGAATAGTGGATCGTCTGCCGCTCTTCCCCTGTCTCGACCACGTTCAGCAGGATGCCATAGGTGGTGCGGTCGAAATGCGGCAGGACTTCCAGCAATGTACGCCCCAGCACCTCCTGCAGCGGCACGCGCAGCATCGCTTCCATCACCGGGTTGCATTGCACCCAGCGCAGCATCGGCTCGCCCGTGGCGGCATCCGTGAAGGCATCGAACAACCCGAAGCCGGCCGGCATTTTCTGGAATAACTGCCGGTATTGCCGCTCGCTGTGCAGCTTCTCCCGCTCGGCCCGCAGCCGGTCGAGTTCCGCCGAAGCGCGTGCCCCGAAGTGCTCAAATAGTGCGGCCGAATAGCCGGTCGCCTGCATCGGCTCCGTGCCCAGCACGGACAGCAGGCCCAGCGTCTCGCCGGAGGACGACCGCAGCGCCAACCCGAGGTAGCTCTCCACCGACATCTGCGTCAGCATCGAGTCCGCCGGAAAGAGCCGCGCGACCCCGCTGGGAAAGACGCACAGGCCCTTGTTTACCACTTCTTCGCAAGGTGTACCGGCCAAGTCGTAGTCGACATCCGTGCTTACCCGGCCATCCACCGCATACGCGATCGACCGGACCCGTGGAACCGGCCCCGGCTGCAGCTCGCTCACCAGGCAGTAGCGCATGTGCAGCGCCTCGGACAATCGCACCGCAAGCCGTTCAAAATACTGCTTACCCGTCAGTGAGGAAACGGTGTCGAGCACGGCCAGCAGCGCCGCTTCCGCATCGCCTGAGCGCACCACCGGGCTCAGCCAGCCGCACACCCGCCGCGGTCTTCCGTCCGCATCCGCCTCCATAATCCGGCCCCGGCTCACCACCCAGAAGAAATCGCCGCCCGCCTGCCGCATCCTGAATTCCTGGTGCAACTCCAGAATGCCTACACCGGCAGAGCGATCCATCGTTTCAATCAGGCGCGGCATGTCGTCCGGATGCACCAGACCTGAGTGGCTAAACTCGGTGGTCGTCATCCGCCAACCGCCCTCAGCGTCCACCACGCCAATCGTGGGATCGGGCCACAGCAGTTCCCGGATCTTCGGGCTGAAAAAGACCTGTCCGGCGCCCCGGTCTACATCCCAGTAGCCTTCGCCGGAGGCTTCCAGCAGGTGCCTCCACCGCGCGGATTCATCGGAAAGTGGGGATGCGGAGCCGGCCGGGTCGTTTTGCATGGGGCAGTACCAGTGTCTGGGCTGAATCCGGGCGCTTACCTCGAACTACATTAGCCCACAGGAGATTCGTATTGCAATTGCACGTCAGAACCGGCAAAGGCCGCTACGGCGCGGGCCGGAACAGGTAGACTGCGATCTCAGCGAACAGGTTCGGCGCCATCTCCCCAGCCCAGTGCCCGGCCGCGAAGAAACGGCGCTCCACATGCCACCCCTGCCTCCGGATCAGCTCCTCGAAGTCGATGATCGTCAGGAAATGGACGTTCGGCGAATCGTACCAGTCAAAGGGAAACAAATGCGTCTTCGGAGCCCGCCCGCTGAGTAGATGGCTCACCCGCACGCGCCAGTGGCCGAAGTTCGGAAACGCCACGATCGCGTGCTTCCCGATGCGCAGCATCTCTTTCAACACCATCAGCGGCTGCAGCGTCTCCTGCAGCGTCTGGCTGAGGATCACATAGTCGAACGCCTTGTCAGGATAGTCCTTCAGGCTCTCTTCGAGATTCCCCTGGTACACCGTCACGCCCCGCGCAATCGCCCGCTGCACCAGCTCCCGCTTCAGCTCCACGCCGCGCGCCTCCACCTGCTTGTGGGTCTTCAACCACTCCAGCAGGGCGCCGTCGCCACAACCCAGGTCCAGCACCTTGGCCCCGTTCGGAATCAACTCACTGATCAGGCGGTAGTCGGTGCGGCCCAGTACTTCCGTGACCTTCAACGCACAACCTCCAGCGGCCGGAACTCCCTTACGCAGCGCGCCAGGAACCCTCGCACAATCTCTGTCTGCTCGCCAATGTCCACCAGAAACGCATCGTGGCCGTAGTTCGACGACAGCTCGCAGTAAGTGACGTCGTGGTTGCGGCCGCGCAGCGCGTTCACCATCTCCTGCGACTGGTAGGAAGGATACAGCCAGTCTGACGTAAAGCTGATCACCAGGAACCTCGACCGGGCCCGCTCCAGCGAGGCAGCCAGCGACGGGAAGCCCGCCGAAAGGTCGAAGTAATCCATCGCCTTCGTGATGTAGAGATACGAGTTCGCGTCGAAACGCCCCACAAACTGGCTGCCGCGATAGCGCAGGTAGCTCTCCACCTCGAAATCCACTTCGAAATCGTAACCAAAGCTCTGCTTGTCCCTCAGCCGGCGCCCGAACTTCTCCCGCATCGACTCATCGGACATGTACGTGATGTGGCCCACCATGCGCGCCACCGAAAGCCCGCGCGCCGGAAGCGCCTTGTCGTAGTAGTCGCCGGCTTGAAAATCCGGGTCGGCCATGATCGCCTGCCGGCCTGTCTCGTTGAACGCAATCTGCTGCGCGCTGTGCCGCGCCGTCGTCGCAATCGGCAGGCACGCCTCGACAGCCTCCGGATACGCCACGGCCCATTCCAAAACCTGCATGCCGCCCATCGATCCGCCGGCCACTGCCAGCAGCTTCGGAATCCCCAGTGAATCGATCAGCGCCTTCTGCAGCCGCACCATGTCGCTGATCGTGATGCCCGGGAACTTCAAACCGTAAGGCTGGCCCGTCGCCGGATTGATCGAACTTGGCCCCGTCGTACCCCGGCATCCGCCCAGCACGTTGCTGCAGATCACAAAGTAGCGGTCCGTGTCGAACGCCTTGCCCGGACCAATCATATTGGCCCACCAGCCCGGCTTGCCTTCGTGATCGATGCCCGCCGCATGCGCGTCGCCCGTGAAGGCGTGCTCGATGAGGATGGCGTTCGTCCGGTCGGCGTTCAACTGGCCGTAAGTCTGGTAGGCGACGGTGACGTCTTTGAGCGTCTCACCCACATCCAGCGTCAACGAAGGGATGAGGGTGACCTGAGTTTCCACAATCATGGGAGGATCGATGGCGCGCGTAGCGCCTTTGGTCCTTATTGTAGCGTGAGCCGCCCGCTCAGCCCGCGGCCGTCAGCGTCAGCCGCCCGTGCTGCACCCCTTTTGTGCTCAGCAGCCGGTCCGCAATCTTCTGCACACTGCCGCAGAGCCCCCGCAGCACCAGCACTTCCAGGCAGTGATCGTGATCCAGGTGGACATGCAGCGTCGAAACGATCTCCTCGTGGTGGTCGTGCTGGATCTCGGTCAGCTTATCGCTCAGCATCCGCACGTGGTGGTCATACACCAGCGTCAGCGCCCCCACCACCGGAGCCTCCGGCGACATCGTCGACTCTTGGATCAGCGCGTCCCGGATCAGGTCGCGGAACGCCTCGCTACGGTTCGTGTAGCCGCGCTTCTCATTCAAGTTGTCAAAGCGCTTCAACAGCTCTTCGTCAATCGCAACCCCAATGCGTGCCAGTTCGCCCATACCCTCCATCATCGGGCAGCGCGCACCACACCTCAAGCGGCTGTGCCTAGGCCGATTCGATCTCGAACACCAGCCTCTTCGACCGGATCTCCTTGCCGTTCATCCACAGGTGGATCGCGCCGCCCTCCAGTTTCGCCCGGCAGGTCAGGGTCCGCACCGGCAGGCCGTTCACCACGGCTTTGGCTTTCCCCTCGGCGTAGAGGAAGTAGTGATGCTGCTTCGTCTGGGAGTCCACCACCTGGATCGTCACGCTCTTGGGAGCCCTTGGTGCGCCGTTGACCATGGCCGTCACCACTCCGAGGTAGGAGAGCCCCATCTCGAGCGAATAGACGGCCTTGCCTTTGATCGCTGCTTTCACCACGCCCGCTTCGAGTTTGATGTATGTAGTCGGATCGGCGAACTGGCGCGGCCGCCGCAGCTCCGCAATCGAACCGGTCGAGGTGTACACAGACCGGTGCAGCACCGTGCCGTCCATCGTCGGCCGGTCGATCATCTTCTCATCGCCCATGTAGATGCCGACATGGGTGATGATTCCCTGCGACCAGCCATCGTTGTATGTGTCCTTGTAAAGGATGATGTCGCCCGCCTGGGCCTCGGACAGCTTCACCTTCGGGCCCACTTCATCGCCAGCCAGGCTGTCGGCGTAGCCGGCCCCCGTCGAGAGCCCGTCATGCACCAGCAAGGCATAGTCGCTGGGAAACTTGACCACCGGCAGCTTGATGCCGGCCTGCCCGAAGACATGCCTCACAAACTCGCAGCACTGGGCCTTCACCCCATAACGAAAAGGCTGATTCACCCATTTCTTGGCGCATTGGACCACACGCGCACGTGGATCCACCGCCTGACCCGCCTCACGGACAGCCGCCCGCCCCGGAATCGTCGTGTTGATGGTCGTCATGGACCTTCCTCCGCCGACGGATTTTAGCACCTTGAATCTGCCGTGGCGCGTCCTGTAACTGGTTGGTGGGAAAAAGGAATCCTGTCGCCCGCATCGCGCAGCTGCGTGCGCCGTTTCGGGGCGTTCCAGCGAAATTTGGTGTTCTTGTCAGTCTATCATTTCGCCCGAAGTGTTGAAGAGTGGCCCCCGGAAATGGAAAAATGGATGTTGTCCCCCATCACAGGAGAGAGCTTGCCCACCACAGCCATCCTCGCCCTGGAGGACGGTACCGTCTACCAGGGCCGCGCGTATGGCGCACGAATCGTGCGCACCGGGGAGGTTGTTTTTAATACCTCCATCACCGGCTATCAGGAAGTCTTCACGGATCCGTCTTATACAGGGCAAATCGTCGTACTCACCAACCCCCAGGTCGGCAACTACGGCACCAACGACGGCGACGATGAATCCGAGCATCCTTATATCGAAGGACTCGTCGTCCGCGAATGGGCCGAGGCCCCTTCCAACTGGCGCAGCCAGCGAACCGCCGACCAGTTCCTGGAACAATATGGCGTGCCCGTGATTTCGGAAATGGACACCCGCGCCCTGGTGCGTAAACTGCGCATCGGCGGCGTGATGCGCGGCGCCCTCTCGACAGCCGGCCACTCGGCCGAAGAGCTCGTCGAGATTGCCCGCAAAAGCCCGTCGATGGCTGGCCTGGAGTTGGCCACCCGCGTCTCCACAAAGAGTCAATATGAGTGGAATACGCCCGTCGAGGCCTGTTCGCCCTCCGAGATCATCAAACAGCACGAACCGGGGCAGTTCCACGTCGTCGCCTACGACTTCGGCATCAAGCGCAACATCCTGCGCTGCCTCACCTCCATCGGCTCCCGCGTCACCGTCGTGCCCGCCACAACGTCCGCTGAAGATGTCCTGGCGCTGAATCCCGACGGCATCTTCCTCTCCAACGGTCCCGGAGACCCCGAACCGCTGGAACACCAGGCCGCACAGATCCGCAAGATGATCGGCCGGAAGCCCATCTTCGGCATCTGCCTGGGCCACCAGATCATCGGCCTCGCCCTGGGCGGCAAGACCTTCAAGCTGAAGTTCGGCCACCGCGGCATCAACCACCCGGTGCTCAACACGCGCACCAACAAGGTGGAGATCACCGTACAGAACCACGGCTTCTGCGTCGATCCCGACTCCATCAACACCACCGACGTCGATCTCTCGCACATCAACCTGAACGACCAGACGCTGGAAGGGCTGCGGCATCGCTCTGAGCCGCTCTTCTGCGTCCAGTACCATCCTGAGGCGGCGCCCGGGCCGCACGATTCCCAATACCTGTTCGAGGACTTCGCCCAGATGATGAAGGAGCACAAGAAGTAGGAATGCCGCGCAGAAACGACATTCATCGCATCCTGATCGTCGGCAGCGGCCCCATCGTCATCGGGCAGGCCTGCGAGTTCGACTACTCCGGTACCCAGGCCTGCAAAGCCCTGCGCGCCGACGGCTACGAAGTCGTCCTCATCAATTCGAACCCGGCGACGATCATGACGGATCCCGATCTGGCCGACCGGACTTACGTCGAACCGCTCACCGTCGAATACGCCGAGGAGGTCATCCGCAAGGAACGGCCCGACGCCCTGCTCTCCACCGTTGGCGGGCAGACCGGTCTCAACCTCGCCGTCGACCTCGCCGAACGCGGCGTCCTCGATAAGTACGGCGTGGAGCTCATCGGCGCCAAGATCGACTCCATCAAGAAGGCCGAAGACCGGCTCCTGTTCAAGGACGCCATGCGCAAGATCGGCCTCGAAACTCCGCAGTCGCGCCTGCTGCGCACCGTGGAGGACGGGCTCGAATTCGCCAACAAAATCGGCTATCCGATGATCCTCCGCCCCAGCTTCACGCTGGGCGGCACCGGCGGCGGCATCGCCTACAACCGCGAAGACCTGCTCAACATCCTGGAACGCGGCCTCGACCTCTCACCCGTGCACGAAGTGCTGGCCGAAGAGAGCGTCCTGGGCTGGAAGGAATACGAGCTCGAGGTGATGCGCGACCAGGCCGACAACGCCATCATCGTCTGCTCCATCGAGAACTTCGACCCCATGGGCGTCCACACGGGCGACTCCATCACCATCGCCCCGGCTCAAACACTCACCGATCGTGAGTACCAGATGATGCGCGACGGCGCCCTGGCTTGCCTGCGCGAAATCGGCGTCGACACCGGCGGTTCCAATGTTCAGTTCGCCATCGACCCCAACTCGGGCCGCATGGTGATCGTTGAGATGAACCCGCGCGTGTCGCGCAGTTCCGCCTTGGCCTCCAAGGCCACCGGCTTCCCCATCGCCAAGATCGCCGCCAAGCTGGCCGTCGGCTACCGCCTGGACGAGATCAAGAACGACATCACGCGCAAGACACCGGCCTGCTTCGAGCCCACCATCGACTATGTGGTGGTGAAGATCCCGCGCTGGCAGTTCGAAAAGTTCCCGGGCGCCGAGGCCGTCCTCACCACCCAGATGAAGTCCGTCGGCGAAGTGATGGCCATCGGCCGCACCTTCCGGCAGGCGCTCAACAAGGGCATTCGCGGCCTCGAAACCGGCAAGTCCTCCTCCGCCACGGTGTATGACGACGATCTCATCGAGAATCGCCTCATCACCCCCAATCCAGACCGCCTCGGCTACATCCGCTATGCCTTTGAGAAGGGCATGAGCGTCGAGGAGATCTTCGAGAAGACGAAGATCGATCCCTGGTTCCTGAAGCAGATCCGCGACGGTATCCTGTTCGAACAGGAGCTCGACGGCAAGGCTCTCGGCGACATCACCGCCCTGGAGTTCCGCCGCGCCAAACGCGACGGGCTCTCCGACAACCGCCTCGCCCGTCTCACTTCGGCCGATCCGCTGGCCGTGCGCGCCCGCCGCAAGGAACTCGGCGTCAAGGCCGTGTTCAACCGCGTCGACACCTGCGCCGCCGAGTTCGAAAGCTTCACGCCCTACCTCTACTCCAGCTACGAGAGCGAGTGCGAGGCCGATCCGGTCGACCGCAAGAAGGTCATGATCCTCGGCAGCGGCCCCAACCGCATCGGCCAGGGCATCGAGTTCGACTACTGCTGCTGCCACGCGAGCTTCGCGCTGCAGGAGTTCGGCGTCGAGTCGATCATGGTCAACTGCAACCCGGAGACCGTCTCGACCGACTACGACACCAGCGACCGCCTGTACTTCGAGCCGCTCACGCTCGAGGAAGTGCTGAACATCTGCGACACCGAGAAGCCCGACGGCGTCATCGTCCAGTTCGGAGGCCAGACACCGCTCAACCTGGCGCTGCCGCTGAAGCGCGCCGGTGTCCCCATCATCGGCACCGATCCTGAAAACATCGACCTCGCCGAAGACCGCAAGCTGTTCGGCAAGGTGCTCGACGACCTGGGCATTCCTGCCCCGCCCTACGGCACCGCCACCAGCATGGATGAGGCGTGCGCCGTGGCCCGCCGCATCGGCTACCCGGTGCTGGTGCGTCCCAGCTATGTGCTGGGCGGCCGCGCCATGGTCATCGCCTACGACGAAGAGACCGTGCGCCGCTACATGCAGGAAGCCACGCTCTTCTCGCCGGACCGTCCGGTGCTCATCGACCGCTTCCTGGAAGACGCCATTGAAGTCGACGTCGACGCGCTCTCGGACACCGAGGACGTGCTCATCGGCGGCATTATGGAGCACATTGAGGAGGCCGGCGTGCACTCCGGCGACAGCTCCTGCGTGCTGCCCCCGCAGACAATTCCCGAAGAGGAACTGGCCACCATCCGCGGCTACACTGAGAAACTGGCCCGCGCCCTCAAGGTGATCGGCCTGATGAACGTCCAGTACGCCATCAAGGACGGTCAGGTCTTCGTACTCGAAGTGAACCCGCGCGCCTCGCGCACTGCGCCGTACGTCAGCAAGGCGACCGGCATCCGGCTGCCCAAGATCGCGGTGGGCCTCATGCTCGGCAAGAAGCTGAAGGAACTCACCCATCTCACCGGCGGCCAGGTCACCGGCGTACTGCCTGTGAAGCAGGTGTGCGTCAAGTCCCCCGTCTTCCCCTTCGCCAAGTTCCCCGGCGTCGATCCGGCCCTTGGTCCGGAAATGCGCTCCACCGGCGAAGTGATGGGCGTGGGCGAGAACTTCGGCGAAGCCTTCGGCAAAGCCCAGCTCAGCGCCGGCGTCCCGCTGCCCTCCAAGGGCTGCATCTTCTTCAGCGTCAGCGACCGCAATAAACCCGAAGCGGTAGCCCTGGCCGTGCGCTTCGCCGAGCTCGGTTTCGAACTCGCCGCCACGCGCGCCACCGCCGCCACCTTCAAGGCCGCCGGCCTGAAGGTCAAGACGGTCTTCAAAGTGAACGAAGGCCGCCCCAACGCGGTCGATCTCATGAAGGCCGGCAGCCTCAGCCTGGTCATCTATACGACCACCGGCGCCCACTCCTTCGAGGACGAACGCGCCATCCGCCGCACCGCCGTCACCTGGCGCGTGCCCTGCATCACCACGCTCTCCGGCGCCAAAGCCGCCGTCCAGGCGATCGAAAGCCGCCTGCGCGACCCGCTCCGCGTCTGGAGCCTGCAGGAGATCCACAACTAATTCCACGTATCATAGCCGCCCGTGCTGACGGGCGGTCGTGTCTGGGGCCGCGCCTGCGGCCCCACTCCCGTTGCGGAGCCGCGTCCATGGCTCCTCTGCGTTTCTGATCCCATTTGGGCGCCGGCCCGCACCGGCGCCCGATTTGTTTGATCCCCATCACCCTCCCGTTTACGCGTTTACAAGCAGCACCACCATGCTGCTCACCCGACGCTCCTTCCTCGCCTCCAGCGCCGCGGTTGCCACCGCCACGCCTACACTCGCGGCTGCCGGCCTCTATCGGTCGGATCCCGCCCGCACGGGTTGCCCTCTCACCACGGGACTCCCCCAGCTCACGGGCGCCAAATGGTCCTACAAGCTCGGCGGCCGCCAGCACTGCACACCCGCCCTGGCTGACGGCCTGCTGGTCTCCGGCCTCAACGTCTATCAGAACCTCTACGCCCTGGATGCCGAGACCGGCAAGCCCCGCTGGGAGTGCCGCACCGGCAACGTGGCGTCCCCGCCTACCATCGCGAACGGCATCGTCTATACCGGCAGCGGGGACATCTCGCAGCTCGACCGGGGGCTGTTCCTCGCGCTCGACCTGAAGACCGGCCGGGAACGCTGGCGGCTCACCACCGGAAAAATCGAGAGCAAGTCGCCGCTGGTGGTCGACGACCTCGTCTACCTGGCCAGCGAGAACCTCAAGCTCTATGCGCTGGATGCCCACTCCGGGCGCGAAGTCTGGAACTTCCCGTTTGCCCTGCCCCACTACCTGGTGATCGGTCACACGGCCCCGGCCTATGCCGACGGAACCATCTACTTCGGCGGCAGCGGCATGAAGCTGGACGGCACCACCACCTACGCATCGCTCTTCGCCCTGGACGCCCGCACGGGTGCCCTGAAGTGGCAGTTCTCACCGCGCGGCCGCGCCAACGTCCGCAGCGACGACCGCCTGCAGGACATGGTGGCCGTGGCCGGCGGCGTGGTCTATGGCAAGTCCGACAACTTCCTGTTCGCGGTGGACGCCGCCACCGGCCGCCAGCGCTGGCTCTTCAAAGCCCCGCGCGCCATCACCGTGCCAGCCGTGAACGCTGACCGCGCCTATGTGGGCTGCTTCGACGGCACTGTCTATGCACTCGATTCCGCCACCGGAGCCATCGCGGACCGCATCCCGCTGGCCGGTTACTGCGATACGGCTCCGGTGGTGGTGGGGGACATCCTCTACCTCGCAGTGAGCGCCAACGGCGTCCAGCACGAGTCCTGGCTCACCGCCATCGACCTTCGCTCCAAAGCGGTGCTGTGGCGGTTCCAGCCCGAATCCAGCCGCGGCTGGAGCTTTGTCTCGCCCCTGGTCACCGACGGCCGCATCTACGCCGGAGCCTATACGGGCATGTACTGCCTGGCCTGATCAGCGCCGCCGCCAGCCCACGGTGACCGCCAGCGCCAGCAAAGCCATGAACAGCCCGGCCACCGTGTCGGCTGCGAAGTGGTACCGGCCATACACCGTGGCCACGGCGATGAGCGTCGCCAGGATCAACAGGATCCGGCCCGGCCAGGGCTTCTCGGGCAGGAGCTTCATGACGGCAAAAGCGGCCGAGAACGCCGCCGCCGAGTGTCCGCTGGGGAACACACTCGTATGAATGCCGTAGCCGCCGACGATCCACAGGTTCAACAGCCGCAGCGACGACATCATGGGCAGATCCGCCGTAGGGAAGACCGTGCGCGGCGGCTCGCTGGGAAACAGCGGGTAGAGCGCGTAGGTGGTCAAGGTGCCGAAGAGCAGAATGCTGTAGGCATCATCGAGCCGCGCGCGCTGGCGGTGGTGATAGAAGACCGCCACGAGATAGACCGGGATGCCGTAGACGAGCAGGTATGAGAACTCGAGGATGTTCGGGAGCACCGGCCCCAGAGACTCCACCGCCCGCCGCAAGCCCCAATCGCCCAGCAGTATGCGATCCCACTTCACCCAGTAGAGCTCGAAGGCCCGTGACGTATGCGGCAGGGCCATCCAGCCCACTTCGCGAAACGCCAGCAGGATGAGCGGCAGCGGATAGAAGTCGCGAACGTGGTCGAGCATCACGAAGCCGCGCTCTTTGTTGGCCCACGCGAACAGAAAGAACCACAGGATGAGCGACAGGTTCAGGGTCACCACCAGAGTGCGGATCTCCGGGGCGATGGGCCGGAACCAGGCCACACCGATCATGTATAGGAAATAAGCGCTGAAGAACAGCTCGGACCGGCGAAACCTTAGCAAGCCCCCTCCACTGGAGGGATGCTGCAATTAGAATAAGTGCATGGCATCGACAAGACGTCACTTCCTGCAGACTACGGCCCTGACAGCCGGGAGCCTGCCGGCGATTGCTCAAACCGCGGGCAAATCCCCCAATGACAAGATCCAGTTTGCCACGATCGGCATCGGCGGCATGGGTTCCGCCGATACTGAGTCGGCGAGCGCCACGCCGGGGACGAAGCTTGTCGCTGTCTGCGACCTGTATCAGGGCCGCCTGACGCGCGCGAAAGAGGAGTGGGGCGCCGGGCTGGCGACCACGCGCGACTACCGCGAGATCCTCAACCGCAAGGACATCGACGCGGTGGTCATCGGCACGCCGGACCACTGGCACGCCGCCATCGCCATCGCCGCCATGGAGTCCGGCAAGGACGTCTATGTCGAGAAGCCGATGGTGCAGAAGTGGCAGGACGGCCACAAGGTGATCGAGGCTTCGCGCAAGACCAACCGCATTCTTCAGGTGGGCAGCCAGCGCGTCTCCAGCGCGGTCTACCAGAAGGCGCAGGAGCTGTTCCGTTCCGGCGCGATCGGCGAACTGAACATGGTGCAGGCGTGGTGGGACCGCAATTCGGCCATGGGCGCGTGGCAGTACTCCATCCCGCCCGATGCCTCGCCGGTGACGGTGGATTGGGACAAGTTCCTGGGCGCCGCGCCGAAGCGGCCATTCGACGCCACGCGCTTCTTCCGCTGGCGCAACTACCAGGACTACGGCACGGGCGTGGCGGGCGACCTGTTCGTGCACCTGTTCTCCGGCATGCACTTTGTCACCGGCGCGATCGGCCCGAATCGTGTCTTCGGCTCCGGCGGCCTGCGCTTCTGGAAGGACGGCCGCGATGTACCCGACATCCTGCTGGGCCTGTACGACTATGAGAAGACGGCGGCGCACCCGGCGTTCAACCTGCAACTGAGGGTGAACTTCGTGAACGGCGCGGGCGAGAGCTCGGGCTTCACGTTCACGGGCAGCGAAGGCGTGATGACGATCGGCAACGGCGTCACGCTCACCAAGCTGCCGCCTGAATCGGATCCGGGCACCTCGGCTGGCAACTTCGACTCGGCCACGCAGAAGCTGATCCAGGAAGAGCACCGGCGCAAGTATCCTCAACAGAAGCAGACGGCCGACTCCATGCGGCCCATGGAAGACGAGCGCTGGCTGCCGCCGCGCAACTACAGCGACCACCTGGACCATCACGCCACCTTCTTCAACGCCGTGCGTACACGCAAGCCGGTGGTGGAGGATGCGACGTTCGGTCTGCGGGCGGCGGGTCCGGCGCTGCTCTCCAACATGAGCTTCTATTCCGGCAAGACCGTGGACTGGGATCCGACGACGATGCAGGTGAAGGGGTAAGGAGTCACCACCATGGCATACGCTGCAAACGACAACATTCAGATTGCCCTGATCGGCTCAGGCGGCATGGGCCAGGGCGACATCCGTGATGCGCTACTCAACCCCGGCGTGAAGATCGTGGCCGCGGCCGACATCTACGACGGCCGGCGGAAGCGCATGGAAGAGGCCTATCCGGGCATCTTCACCACGCGCGACTACCGCGAGGTGCTGGCCCGCAAGGATGTCGACGCCGTGGTCATCGCCACTCCGGACCACTGGCATGCCACCATCTCGATCGACGCCCTGAACGCTGGCAAGGACGTCTATTGCGAGAAGCCCATGATCCAGAAGATCGATGAGGGCAAGCGGGTCATTGAGGCGCACAAGAAGTCGGGCCGCATCTTCCAGGTGGGCTCCCAGTATGCCTCGGCGCTGAGCTTCCAGAAGATCCGCGAGCTGCTGGAGCAAGGGGCCATCGGCGAGTTGAACATGGTGGAAGCATGGCTGGACCGCAACACGGCCATGGGCGCCTGGCAGTATTCAATTCCCCCGGACGCCTCGCCGTCGAACGTCGATTGGGACCGGTTCCTTGGGAATGCACCCAAG
This sequence comes from Paludibaculum fermentans, assembly GCF_051172195.1. Lineage (GTDB taxonomy): Bacteria > Acidobacteriota > Terriglobia > Bryobacterales > Bryobacteraceae > Paludibaculum > Paludibaculum fermentans_A. The sequence goes on along the minus strand of NZ_JBPJAQ010000001.1, from coordinate 5,478,841 downwards.
CGGCCGTTTGAGCCCATCCGCCTGTTCCGTTGGCGCAACTACACGGACTACGGCACGGCCGTGGCCGGCGACCTGTATGTCCACCTGCTGACCGGTCTCCACACGGCGACGAGGTCTCTGGGCCCGAAGCGCATCTACTCCACCGGCGGCCTGCGCTATTGGAAGGACGGCCGTGACACTCCGGACACGCAACTGGGCATTATCGAGTACCCGAAGACCGAGACGCATCCCGAGTTCACCTTCAGCATGAAGGTCAATTTCAAGAGCTCGAAGGCCCAGGAGGACTTCGGCTTCAAGTTCATCGGCAGCGCCGGCACCATCACCACCGATGTCAGGACGGTGACCGTCGCGCGGCAGCCGCGTGAGAAGGAGCCGGGCGTCAGCATCGATACATTCCCCAAGGCCATGCGCGAGCAGTACATGGCCGAGTACCGCAAGAAGTACCCGGCCGAAAAGGTGACCGCGGTCAACCTGGGCTCGAATGGCGAGGCGCGGTATGTCTCGGAGATCGACGCCCACCGGCAGCACATGATGAACTTCCTCGAGGCGGTGAGGACGCGCAAACCGCACTTCGAGGACTCGACGTTCGGCTTCCGGGCGGCGGGCCCTGCCCTGCTCTGCAACACCAGCTACTACGAGAAGCGGATCTGCACCTGGGATCCGCAGACCATGACCGCAGGCTAGTTCAGGGCGCTGTGGTTGTGTGTGGTCCGGTAGAGGATTTCCAGTGCGGAGCGCAGGCCTCTTCTAGCCAGGAAGACGTGGCGGAAGGTGTCTAGCTCCGCGCTGCGGTGGCCCAGGAAATGGAGCGCGTGCAGGGCGCCCAGATACGCGCACCAGCCTTCGGGGGCCTTCAACCTCGGGTAGTAGAGCAGCCGTAACAGGTAGCAGTCGAACAGCAGCAGGAACTCGAGTTCCAGGGTGGCCATGGCGTCCACGTAGAACGGGGCCGAGGCGCGCGTGAAGGCTACGCCCTGCAGCAGCGAGTACTCCAGGAGGGCGTGGGCGGCCACGCGCTCGTAGAAGAGCGGGCGGCCGATGCGGAGGACTCCGGCGGTCATCTCCAGCGGTTCCAGGCGGTGGTCGTAGGCGCAGAAGTACCAGCGCGAGAGGCGCGAGCGGAGCAGGTGCTCCAATTGGGAAGCCTGGCGGACGGCCCATTCTCCGGGTGAGGGCGGCAGCAGGTAGTTGAGCGCGTACTGCGCCATCCAATCGGCGGAGTCGAAGCAGAGCGCGAAGTCGGGCAACTGCAGGCCGAGGGCGAGGCCCTTGAGCTTGGCGATCTCCAGGCCCAGGCCGGCTTCGGTCAGGGAGTGGTGAAAGTCAGGGAAGACGTCGGCGTGGGCGCAGGCGTAGATGAGGGGCAGCGACGCTTCATCTGTGGTGGAGCGGCGCAGGAACCAGACCTGGCGGGCGCGGTATTCGATGCCGTGCTGGAGGTGGTCGAGCGCGGCGCTGAGGCGGCCGGCCGGGGTGCGGCCCACCTTGCGGGACCAGCGTTTGGCTGAGGCCTTGGAGAAGCCACGGGCAAAGGGGGTCCGGCCGAGGTTGAGGCCGGCGGCCTGGGCCAGGACGTCGAACTCCGTCCGGAGCCAGGGGCTTTCCACCAGCATGCGGGGGAGTTCCTTGAAGCCCTGGTTTTCGGCTGGTTTGGGCGCATCGGTGAGATGCTCCGCGAGTTCACCGTACTGGCGCGACAGGTGCCATTCGGCTCCTTCGCGCTGCCGGCGCAGTTCGGCATTCATCTCGACCACGAGGCTGCCGAATTCATTGAGGACCAGCGCCATGGGCTCCGGGGACGGGTCGTCCACGAGGAGCTTGGTGGCGAGGCGCAGGCCCAATGAGAGCTTGGCGATCTCCACGGGGAAGACGGCCGCGATGCGTTCTTCCAACTGCTGGGACGTTTCGAGCAGGCCGGCGTCGAAAATACCGGGGAGTTCTTCCTCTTCCAGGTGCAGTCCAGACGCGAACTCGTTCAGCGTATCTTTGATGTCGTCGAGTTGTTCCAAGATCCGAGGCCTCTCTGCCTGGCGTTAGCGCCCGGGCAGCACCTCATTCATGGAACCCTGGCGATAGCCGCTGAGGTCGAGGGCGACGTAGGTGAAGCCGAGCCCTTTGAAGATGGCCGTAATGCGGTCGCACATATCCAGACTGAGGGCCTTCTCCATTTCACTGCGCGCAATCTCGATGCGCGCCATCTCGGTGTGGTGGCGGACACGGAACTGGCGGAAGCCGAGGGCCTTGAGTTCCTCTTCGGCCTGTTCCACCTGATGGATGTTCTCAGGTGTGACGGGCGTGCCGTAAGGGATGCGGGAGCTGAGGCAGGCGGCGGCCGGACGGTCCCAGGTGGGGAGCCCGGCGAGGCGCGACAGTTCACGAATCTCGGCCTTGGTGAGCCCGGCTTCGACAAGGGGCGCTTTGACGCCATGCTGCTGCGCCGCACCCTGGCCGGGGCGGTAGTCGCCGAGGTCGTCCTTATTCACTCCGTAGACGATGGCCTTGCCTTCGAACTGGGGCGCGATCTCTTCCATGCGGCGGAAGAGCTCATCCTTGCAGTGGAAACAGCGGTCCGGGTTGTTGGCGGAGTAGGCCGGGTTTTCGAATTCGAGGCTGGGGATCATCTCGTGGCGGATGCCGAACTGCTGGGCAAAGGCCACGGCGTCGCGCTTGTGCGAGGCGGGAATAGAGGGCGAATCGGCGGTGACAGCGACGGCCGCGTCGCCGAGGACCTGACGGGCAGCCCAGGCGAGATAGGCCGAATCGGTGCCGCCGGAATAGGCGACGAGGACGCTGCCGAGGGAGCGCAGGATGCCGAACAACCGCTCTTCTTTCAACCGCAGCGAGGCGGGGTCGAGCGGCACGGGGGGCGACAGTGTGACAAGTCCGGCCATGCCGTCATTATATCGGCAAGCAGCGGCGGCCATCGGAACGAGTTGACGCCGGACGAAGTGGAATGCGCCTAAGACGAGTGGATCTGCCTGACAATGGAGCAGTTCTCGGTGATCTCGTCCTTGAATTTGGGGAACATGCCGACGATGGCGGCGTCGCCGGGCTTGATGTTCTGGTAGGCGAAGCGGAAGGCGGCTTCGATGTTGTCGCGCGAGGCTCCGGCGCGGCCGGCTCCGAGGAGTTTGAAGGCGAGGCAGGGCTTCGATATCTTCTTGATGACGTTGGTCATGCGGAGGGGATCCTTCTCGAGGAAGGTCTCGCCCAGGGGCCGTTCGCCGCCGAGCAGGGCGCGCGCCTCTTCCGGCGTGCGGCTGACGCGGTAGAGACAGGTCATGTAGTAATCGGTGGGCCAGCCCTTGCCCTCGATCCACTCCACCACTTCGGGATTGTGAGTGGAAACGCCCGCCATGACGCCGGCATCCTTCACGCGTTTCACAAAGTCGAGGACCGTATCCATCTTGCCCTGCCGGAAGGCCTCGTCGGTGCGGTTGCCATGATGCGCCATGCCGAGGAAGCCCAGCTTGGCCAGAGCGGGGATCATGGTGAAGTCCTTCTGGAGCTCGAAGTCGCTGAGAAGGAAGACCTTCAGCTTGGAGCCGCGGGCGCGGATGCCTTCGAGGATGGCGATGGTGTCCTTGTGGTAGTGGAGCTGCCAGGTGGTGATGCCGGCCTTTTCGGCGTCGAGGACGGTTTTGATGCGTTGTTCCGGGGTCATGAACTCGCGCATGCACTGGTCGAGCACTCCGTTGAAGTGCGAATAGCCCATGAGCGGGTTGGTGCCGATGATCAGGCGGGAGATCTCGTGTTTCCCGCCGAACATGACCTTGGGCAGCGCGGGCGCCGCAGCGGCGTTCGCCATATTCACAGCTACGGTGCCAGCGGCAGCCGCCTGCAGAAAGCCGCGGCGCGTGTCCTTTGCGTTCTCCGGCATACCACACCTCCAGACAATCAGATCTACCAGTCTGATTTATACCGCAATGCGGGGTGGATTGCAGGGGGTCCGACACATTCTGAGGAATGAATAGGTTGCGGGCAACGAGGGAGGGATTGGGCTGTGTGGGGATGTGGGTGTGATGTTCGAATGGGTTTGTTCCCTCAAATTCCGCGGTGGGTTGCAGGGTGATGGGTTGGATGGGTGGCGGTTCGGGGGCTGGTGGGTTTGTTCCCTCAAAATCTGTGGTGGGTTGGGTGGGTACAGGCTCGGCGGGGCTGGGTTGCCCGCCGGCGGCCAGGAGTTGGGCTAGGTGGTCCAGGCCGGCTGGTTGGGAGAGGATGGCGCTTTCAGTGCGGTGGAGGCGCATCTGGATCCAACCGGCGTAGCGATTGAGGGCCTGGATGTAGCCGTGCTGGCGGAGGACCCAGTCGTGGGCGATGTCTTCGTTACCGCGGCCGTACTCGAGACCGGCGTTGAAGAGGGCGCGCTCGCGGCTCTCGTGGATGACGAGGTGGCCCTGGAGCATGTGCCACTCGTACGTAAGGTCGCGCACGGTTGGATTGGCCAGATGTTGGGATTGGGATTCGGCGAGGGCTCGGAAGTGGGCTTCGAGGCGGGGCGACATGCGGTGGTCTTCGCTGTAAGCTCCGGTGCGGCGCGCGTTTTCGGCGACTTTGGCTTTGCCGGCGGCAGTGCGGGGGCCGGTGGATTTTTGGGCGTTGGCTCGGTTGGCAGCGAGGCGCCGTTCGGAGATTTGGGTTGCGGGCATGGAGTCCTTTTCTGTGGCTTTCGAGTGTGTGCCTTGGGTTTCCGGGCCCGGTGCGTTGGATGAGCCGCGATCGACTGATTCGGTGATGTGCATAGAAAATGTCCTCTATAACCATTCTTGGGGCGGGTGGACCAAGGATTTAGGAGAGGAATATCCGCAATGTATTGATTGCAAGGGAGAAGAAATTTCTCGAACTCTTGTCATCAAAGAAACTTCATGTGGGGAATTGGGGTGTTTCGGAGGGGGACGGGGAGGTTATTGAGGAAGAAGGCCGGCACGAATGCCGGCCCGCAAGCGTGGACGCATACCCCACGAAAGAGGGCCGTCGACTGGATTCGGAGTCTTTGGGGTGTCTGGGGGCGTAGTGGTGGGCTGGGTGGATGGGAGTTCGGAGCGGAAGCTGGAACTCCAGAGCTAACGTTTGTGACTTCCGGTTTCCGGGCTATGCCCTGACCGGGATGGCGATCTGTCCCCCTCCTCAATCGGGGTCAGGCAATGCGCTGGACCCATTGGCTGCGCCAGGCTGGAGCTTCGAAGGGGTCGGCGAAATACTGCGTCTCGTGCACGACCTTGCCATTCCGGAACTCCATGATACTGACGGTGTACGCCGGACGCCCTTGGTAGGTGATGGTGTATTCCGTAACCCACAAATTGCCCTCACCGAGAATTCGCTTCACCTGGAAGCCGGACGGCTTACCTGGGTGATGACTCCGCAATGCCTGCAAATTGATGCGTCCGAGGATTCGCTCGCCGGATTGCGGATAATCGCAGATGGCGTCGTCTTCGTAGATCGCATGTTCCGCATCGAGGTCGCCGGCCGCTGATGCTCTCCAATGCTCATCGAGAGCGCGTCGCACTTCTTCCTCATTCATCATCACCTGCCTTGTGGAGCGGAACACGCTGCGTTCGGAAGCCGGAAGGGTCGATCGTACGCCCGTCCGCTAACCGTTGGCCGCCGCGCAGCATTCCTCCTCCGCCAACTCCCGCAGCATGGGCGTGACCGGCGATCGGCGAGTTTCGATCCCCAACTTTCGCATCTTGTAGATGAGCGTCGTGCGCGGCAGTCCGAGCAGGTTGGCCGCTCCGTCCTGACCTCCGATCATCCAGTTTGTTTTATGCAGCGTTTCCAGAATGTGTTCCCGATCGGCTTCGGCCAGTGTGCGCTTTGGCATCTCGATCGTTTCCTTCCGTGTGGGCGTCAGTCCCATATGGAGACTCAGCGCTGGGCCCGGGGAGAAGAGCACTGCACGCTCGATCACGTTTTGGAGCTCCCGGACGTTTCCGGGCCAGTCATGTGCCTTGAGTACCGCGAGCACGTCATCGGGAATCACATCGATCGTTTTGTTGAGCCGGGCAGCAAACCGCGCCACGAAGCACTGCGTCAGCGGCAGGATGTCCTGAATCCGTTCCCGCAACGGGGGCAAGTGGATTGGCACCACGTTCAACCGATAGAACAGGTCCGCACGGAACAGCTTTCGATTCACGAGCTGCGCGAGATCCTGATTCGTCGCCGCTACCACGCGCACGTTCACCCGCACCGTCTGCCCGCTACCCAGCCGTTCGAACTCCCGCTCCTGCAGGACGCGCAACAGCTTGGGCTGAATTTCGAGCGGCATATCGCCGATCTCGTCCAGAAATATCGTGCCGCCATCTGCGGACTGAAAGCGGCCCTTTGCAAGGCCCCATGCCCCAGTAAACGCACCCTTTTCGTGACCGAATAGTTCACTCTCCAGGAGCGCAGCCGGAATCGCCGCACAGTTCAGGGCTACGAAACGGTTGTTCCGCCGAGGACTGGCATCATGTATCGCCCGCGCGATCACTTCCTTTCCGGTACCCGTTTCGCCCTGCAGCAGGACGGAGGAATCCACTGGCGCCACTTTCTCCAGTTCCGCGAGCACAGCCCGGAATTTAGGACTAGACCCGATCAAATCTACAGGTGCCATTTCTCTCCTTTATGAAGACGAAGTCTTCTGACGAGCGCTGCGCACACGCAGCCGCAACCATCCGGCTGAGTCCATCCCTCATTTCCGGCAAAGTCCCGGCCGCGCCGACGGGTGAAGCCAGTTACAGGGAGAGCCTATCTACTGCAATTAGGCCACTAACGACTCCGGATGCCAATTGTACGAAGGTATCGATATACCCGGGATGGCACCGATACCAAAGTCTACTGGACGTTTTCCTGGCAACTTGAGATGGTAGGAACGAGAATAGACAGGGACGTGACAAAAGCGTCACCAATGTGGACACTATTGGGAGAACCAGATGCGACCCTCGAAATCGATCTCCCTTGCAAGTTCCGACCTCAACGAGTCACGCCACGTCTGTGCTTTGTTTAACAGTGAGGAAGAGGAGTATCGCATCCTGCTACCGTTTATTCAAAACGGTTTGGCATGCGGCGATAAAGCCATCCATATAGTCAACCCCAATCAGGATAGTGAACACGTAGAACGTCTTGCTTCGGCCGGAATCGACGCGGCGACCGCGCTGAGGACTGGACAGCTGGAAGTTCGCGCCAACACCGAGACGTACCTGCAGGACGGGCGATTTGATCCCGATCGGATGCTCGAAGTCTTCGAGCAGATTGCGGGTGGCGACCCGCAGCATGGATATCCCCTATCTCGCATCGTGTGCCGCATGGATTGGGCCGCGGACGGACGGACTCACGTCGACAACCTGATCGAGTTCGAAGCTCGCGTCAACGATATCTGGAGCCGGCATGATGATGTCGTGATCTGCACGTACCATCTGACCCAATTTAGCGGCGATGCCGTCATCGACATCCTGCGGACACACCCTTTAGTTCTCTTGGGGGGCATGCTGCAACGCAATCCTTTCTATATTCCAGCGGAGCAGTTTCTACCTGAGTTTCGGGCTCGGCGAGCGAGAGAGAATGTTCGACATTGTGGAGCGTAAGCTGGAAGCACCTGCAGAAGTGGCGAAGCTACGACGTTGCTTGAACGATCTGGTGAGTGTGATCGCCCTGCCGGGCTTGTGGACAGACAAAGATGCCGGAGAGATCGCCAGCACCGTAGCCGACGCACTGGCCGGAATCCTAGATCTGTCGTTTGTCCTGATCCAATTGAACGATGCGGACGGTAGGCCCTCTTTTGAAGTCATGCGCATGCCAGGTGCTTCTGAGAAGGCGCAGGATTTCTTCGAGGCGCTGTCCAGTTCCCTCGGCGGTTCTGCAGCTTCATGGCCTGCCAGCGCCCGGATCCCGGGCAGTGCTGCAGATCTAAACGTGGCGACTGCAAGGCTCGGCATTCGTGGTGAGCTTGGAACCATCGCCGTTGTAGCGGAGCGTGCCGGCTTCCCGGACCAGTCCGAAAGACTGATTCTGGATGTCTCGGCGAACCAGGCGGTAGTCGGATTGCAGCATGCATTCGTCCTTGGTGAACAAAGACGGCTCGCCAGCAGGCTGGAAGATCACGTCGCGCAGGGAACACGCGAACTCGCCGCGGCCAATGAACAGCTGAAAAAGAGCGAGGGCAATCTACAACTGATCATCGACAGAATTCCCGCGTTCGTCTGGTGCATGCTGCCAGATGGATCGAATGAATTCATCAGTAGGGCATGGCATGCACATACCGGTGTACCTCCGGAGGCGTCTCGCGGTTGGGGTTGGATGTCGGTGTTCCATCCGGAGGATCTTCCGGGGCTGATGAAGAAGTGGCAGGAAGTGCTGTCAGCCGGCAAACCGGACGAAACGGAAGCCCGGATACGGCGGCACGACGGCGCCTACCGGTGGTTTCTCATACGGACTGAGCCCTTTCGGGATGAATCCGGCGAGATTGTCCGATGGTACGGAACCAGCACAGACATAGAGGACCGCAAGCGCGCCGAACAGGCTCTTGAGAGCCGTGGGCAGGATCTCAGAATGGTCATCGATACGATCCCGACGTTATCGTGGTCCACCGACGCGACCGGCTCCGTCGAGTTCCTCAGCCGGCCGTGGCTGGACTTCACCGGCCTTTCGGCGGAGCAGGCGCTGGGGTTTGGGTGGGCGGTTGCGATTCATCCGGATGACGCTGCCGGTCTGTTGCACTACTGGCAATCGGCCCTCGAAGCGGGGACGACGGTAGACGTGGAAGCCCGACTGCGGCGTTTCGATGGGGCTTACCGATGGTTTCTGTTTCGTGCCAACCCGTTTCGAGATGAGACCGGCAGAATCATCAGATGGTATGGGACAAATATCGAGATTGAAGATCGGAAGCGGGCGGAGGAGGAGTTGCGCCGCAATGACGCCTTTCTCACCAAAGCACAGCGTTTGAGTTCAACTGGTAGCTTTTCCTGGGTAGTCAATACCGACGAAATCACCTTTTCGGAGGAAGCCTGTCGGATTTTTGAGCTCGATCGGACAACTCCGATCACGCTGGAGCGGATTGCGGCCCGTGTTCACCCGGATGATCTGCATTTGGTGAACGAGCGCGCCGCAGCGGCCCGCAGCACGGGCGAAGGGCTGGACTACGAGTTTCGTATTCAGATGCCGGATGGATCCATTAAGTATCTGCAGACAACGTCGAATGAGGCGGGTGGCGTGAATGGAAACCGGGAATACATCGGCGCAATTCAGGATGTCACGCAGCGCTGGGTGGCCGAGGAGGCGCTCAACAAAGCCCGTTCCGATCTTGCCCACGTTTCCCGAATCATGTCGCTGAGCGAGTTGACTGCGTCCATCGCCCACGAAGTCAACCAGCCGCTGTCAGGTATTATCACTAACGCTGGAACCTGCCTGCGGATGCTGAATGCTAATCCCCCCAACGTCGATGGTGCACGGGAGACTGCGCGGCGAACCATCCGCGACGGAAACCGGGCATCGGAAGTAGTGACGCGCCTGCGTGCCCTTTTCAGCAGGGGCGAGTTTAGCCCTGAATGGATGGATATGAACGAGGCCGCTCGAGAGGTGGCCGCGCTGTCGTTGGGCGAACTCCAACGAAACCGGGTAGCTGTGCAATTGGATCTTGCCGACGACCTGCCTCCGATCTTCGCTGATCGCGTTCAACTGCAACAGGTCATCCTCAATTTGCTCCGTAACGCTTCCGATGCGATGGCCGGAGTGCGCGATCGGCCCCGGCATATGCTCATCCGGACCGAATACGAGCACAACGGCAACGTGCGCTTGAGTGTGCGCGATGCCGGTGTCGGTCTCGACGCACAAAATCTTGAAAAACTCTTCGATTCTTTCTACACCACCAAGGAAGGTGGAATGGGGATCGGGTTATCCGTCAGCCGCTCAATCATTGAGAAGCATCATGGCCGTCTTTGGGCGGAACCCAATGATGGCGCGGGTGCAACGTTTTGCTTTTCGATCCCCCGTGGTACAGAGACAAACACATGACACGCCCACGCCTGCTAGTGTCAATTGTCGATGACGATGAGTCGGTGCGGGAATCGCTCCCGGATCTACTTCACGAACTTGGCTACACCGCCCGCGCGTTCTCGTCGGCGGAGGAGTTCCTCGTGTCGCAAGCGCTGGATGAATCCAAGTGCCTGATCCTGGATGTCGCCATGCCAAGGATGAGCGGGCCCGACCTTCAACGCGAACTGAAGCGCCGGGGGAAAGCCCTGCCGATCATCTTCATTACGGCGAACCGGAATGAGGCCATGCGCTCGCAAGTTCTGGCTGAGGGTGCGGCCGAGTGCCTGTACAAGCCCTTCAGCGATACCGCGTTGCTCACCGCGATCCACTCAGCGCTAGAGAAGCGCGGCTAGGCTGTAGGAAGCCGCAGCCCCAATTTCGTCGCGATCTTTACCAGATCTGCCAGGGAGGCCGCGTTCATCTTCTGCATGACACGGCCGCGGTGCGCCTTGACGGTGATCTCGGTGATTCCGAGTTCCGCACCGACTTGTTTATTCAACAGCCCGGCGACCACGAGCGCCATGACATCCCTTTCCCGCGGCGAGAGAGACGAGTAGTTTCCTCGCAGTTCCCGCAGGACCTCCTGTTCGGACAGTGCTGTGCGGCTGCGCTCAAGGGATTGTTTGACTGCTGTGACGAGCGCCTCGTTTGTGAACGGCTTCGTAAGAAACTCAACGGCCCCTGCCTTCATCGCCCGGACACTCATGGGGATGTCGCCATGACCCGTGATGAAGATGATCGGCATCTCAAGGCGCTCTTTCGCAATTCTGCCCTGGAGATCCAGGCCGCTGATGCCGGGCAGCGAAACGTCGAGGATCAGACAACTGGGCACAACAGGCGGCGGACGTTTCAGAAAGTCATCCGCAGTGCCAAAGGTTTCCGGCTGCCAACCTTCCTGAAGAATCAACAACTCGAGCGATTCCCGCACGGAAACATCGTCGTCAACAATGAACACGAGTGGCTGGATGTCAGGCATCTAGACAGAAGCGCCTCGGTGCGCTCATGAACCACGGCTTCGCGGACTGCGGCCAACTGCCTCGAACGGGCCCCAACATCAAGACCTCACACTGCCTTTAGTGGCGCCGGGGCAAGTGGAGGCGAGGCCGACAGCAGACTGCGGGGACGAAACCCAGCAACCTTGATTGATTATCTCTCAGGACCTCTGCGTGCCGTGAAGATGCACAACAAGCTGTCCACAGCCGGCACCCGAGCCAGATCGCAGCATACTTCCCTGGGCCTCATCCCACATACGTTGCCAGGTCTAGTTCGAATGCGTGGCCTTGCCAGGCAGGATCACCGGCTTCGAACCTGCTACGGTTCGCCCTGGCGATCTTTCGGAACAGCTGAAGTGCGGCGCGATCGTCACAGGCGACCGTGTCCTGATCGAGGTGTTCGCGGAACAGCTCACAGCGGAAGGCGCGAACGGTGTTGGGCTCTGAGAAGGCGGCGTTCATTTCTCCGTTTCCGAAGAGCGAAAACCGGTGCAGGTTGCAGGAGCCAACCGTGGCCCATTCGTCGTCCACCAACATGAGCTTGGCGTGGACATAGATCGATTTGCGATGACCATCCGCGCCTATGCCGGCAATGCCCGCCAACAGGAAGTTCGGGTAAGTTCCAAGCGTCATCCGGGCATTCAGAAACGCACGCCGTTCTGCCGGAACCGGCAAACGGACGTCCGGCTGAGCCGGCGTCAGTAGAACGACATCCACTCCGCGCTGGAGCGCACCAAGCAAGCAATCCACGATTTCAGGGACATCGACGTACTGGTTTTCGATATAGATCGACCGGCGCGCCGCATGGATGGCCGTACAATACTGATGGAAATTGGTTTCCTCACCCGAAGCGATATTGAACGAGATTCCTCCCGGCGATGCCTGAGTATTGACGTAGCGGCCCGCATGCGTCGTCCGTTGGATCTGCACGACCGCACTGCCGTGTTCAGCGGGGAGACGGCTTGGAAACGGCAGGTTGGCTGTGCTGCCCGCACCCCAACAGCCTTCGTTCACCAGCCTCTCGCTCGCTTCATTCCAGCGTTGTACGAAGTTGTGGTGAACGTCGACCGCCGAAGGCCCAGTCAACTCAATGAGGACGTCGTGATTCTGTCCTTCGCCGTCATGAGCAGGTGTAACCATGGAATGCGGATTCAGGTTAATCCCCCCGACGAAGGCCGTTTCATTTTCCGCTCCAGCATCGACCAGCCAGCACTTCTGGTGCTGACAGAAGCCTGGATGAGCGCGGTCCCAGCGGATGTTCACGCCCGATCGTCGCTGATGGAGCAGGTCAATCTGCTCAGGAGAACCCCAGAACGCGTTGCGCCTGAGTCCTGCGGTCTCTTCATCGGGCCGCCAACAAATGAGTCGAACATCGATACCGCGAGCGGCAGCACGATCGAGTACATCAAATAGGCTGCCCCGGCCATCCGGCATCTCGAAGGTTGGCCACAGGAAAGCCACCGTGAGCCAAACGCTGAATCGGGCCCCCTCGACGGCCTCGCAGATGCGGCGGAACGCAGGCTCTCCGTCAATCAACGGCCGTACAAGATTCCCGCGCCGCGTAGGATAGGAGCCTGATTGCACGAAGGGTATGGCGGCACTGCTCATCGGGGTGGTTATTCAGTTTCCCATTGACGAATACTGCGTTCAAGGTGAACGCCGGCTCGGACGGGACCACCGATATCCTGCTCCGGCGAAGGGGATCGGCTGATTTGTAGCGTCAGCGCGAATGATGGACGGAATTGGTATCCATAGACACACCGAACGGGAGAATGCGGAGCAACGAGAAGTTCGTTTCGCCCCCGGAAATGATGCTCGGCCCGCCGGTTCATTGTGCTGAGCGCATCGCATTGCCAACGTGGTATTGAGTGCCGGTCGGTGTTCCCTTCCCGTCGCGACCGGCTGACGTACCTGCCCCGGTTACGCGGGCAGGCGGCCCTCAGGAACCCCCCGGTTCGGGTTCATTGCCTGATATCGAATGACAGCCACCTGATTGGGGTGCCGCATGAGGTGCCGGTCCTGGCAGAAGTGATGCAGCGTGCTTGCCCTGTGTGGAAATGATCCCGATTCGGACCGGCATTGCGACAGACCCACGGTGGTATCAATGGTCCACCGCTGAGGCTCGTCGGTCAGGCGGAGATCCCTTCCGGGTTGCGGACAGGTCGTTCTGGCTCACGGCGGGTGGCGCTCCAGCTTGGGCGCGCCTGTTGAAGGAACCGGAAATGGAAATCGAACTTACGGGTAATGCGATGGCGATAGGCCGTCCCCGTCCCCGTTCGCCTTCTCGTTTAGCACCTGACCGTACTGCGACCAACGCCCTCACCTTACGGAAGCGCACCGCGCCGACGCAGGGCTTGGTCAGTCGACGGCATTCCCAGCCGATATACTAAATTGCTTCCGCGATCCTGATGATGACAGTGGCCGATTGGACCAAGAGCAATTGCGCCAGAACGGTTCCAACCAACCGGGCCCCCAGTAAAGAGGTGATGGCTCGCCGAAATCGTCCATCCGATATGCGTCCCTCGACCACGTCATCGGTCATCACCGACACCTGCGGATCGATGAAGACGAACATCAGGATCGTCGCCACGCCATTTATTACCGATGACAGGTTGCTACATGTCACGCGAAGTTCCGGTTTGAGATAGCCAGCGTAGAGCGACGCAAACACACCGAGCGTCCACAGCGCCATTGCGATGACGTTCAGCCCGATGATGCGCCACGATACGCCGGCACCTCCGCCAAGCTGTCTTAGGTTCTGTGTTGACGGAGCGTGCAGGTTCATGGCGACGCTGGCGATGCCGCGCCGGCTGAATACCTTGGCAATCAGGCGTGGCATCGACCGGTTTACCTGAAAGTGTAGAACGGCTGAACTGAACAGCCGCTGAAACGTGGGAATCAACAGAGCACCCACGACTGTCGCGATTGTCGCGGCGGCCAAGAGCCACCGGAAATCCGCGAGCATTGATGACGTCGGTGGCGCCACGCCCATCAGTCGGGACTCGATCCGCTTTGCCAAGAACGGCCCCTGGAACGAATTGGACGTTCGTGAAATGAGTGCGAGGATGTTGAACAGGGAGAAAGAAATCGCTATCCGCCGCGTTCTGATTCCAGCGATGCGGACAGCGTACGCAAGCGTTCCAACCACATGAATCACGAGTGTGAGGAAACAAATAAACAGCAGGTTGGTGTCCATGGCCGCTTGCTTATCTTCTCGCAAGTCCACAATACAATGGATGCAGCAGGAGCGGCGGCGGGCCTTGGACAAAGCCCCGCGAGCAGGCGCCCCTCGGAATCTCGGCGAATCGAGTCAACCACAAGTGATCGCCTTGCTCGACAACTAACTGGTTCACGACCGGAACGCTGTCACGTTCGTGCCACCTCGCGACTTACGGGTTAGGTGCGAGACGTCAGGAAAGGGTACCGCCCGCTTCGGTGCCACCCACTGCAGGGCATGCCGTTTTTCGTGAATTGAGCCTCCGCCTGGCTGCACCGGCGACGTGGAGTCTACCCGCAGTCCGCCCCCAGCGAGTCCCATATACGCACAAAGTCGCCGAAACCTTCGGCGGCCTTCAGTTGGCCCACTAGGTCATTCCGCTCGACAAACTGTGTTAAGACGTCGTCGTCGTTCTCAACCGCCTGCAAAAAGGCGGCACGGAGCTCGTTGACGGGGTATCGATCATGGGAAATCCACTGCACTGGGACAACGATCTTAGGCACGGTAAAAAGATGCCTCAGTCTCGTCCATATCGGGACGCCTGGGCATGTATACCTCAGTGTCCACTTAGTCTCGTCCGCGGCGTAAGCAGTGAACTCGAATTCCCTTGCAGAGTGCAGCCGGAAGAGGGTCCGTTCTGTCTTAACGGTCTTCTCGAGCTGCATCCAATCGCCATCCCCGTCACACAGGAAGACTGGTGCACAGGGTATCTCCGCGCAGAGCATCTCTTTGGTTTCGTTTCCTTCCACTACCCATTCTCGCTGTGGCTCGTCGCCGTGGGGTGTCTCAACTTCAAGGATGTGATCAAAGGCAACGACGGCGGGATCCACGTCTGTACCAATTCTAACCGGACGCCCCGTTGCTGGCGACCGGTGGCGGGAGGCCCTGTCCGCAGACCACGCATCCGGCGCTGGCAACCAAAGCCGGCAGACGGAAACTCGACATCCTTGATATGGAGTTGCAGAGGGAAGACCCGCTCTCCCTTGCGCTACCGTTCGGCGGGCCATCCTCACGCCAGCCTACGTTCCGGACCGTTCCCTGCCCCCATTAGTTGACGAGATCAACGAACAGATGCTCATCACGCTTGGGCACTGGTATTCCACGCCTCCCGAAGCTCCCGCCAGACCGCGCAGTCCGCTCAGGGACGCAGCCAGTACTCCGGCAAGCCATTCTTGGTGGCGCGCAGAATCTCCAGGATGGAGCGGCGATCTGCGCTCGAAAGTAACGCGAATTTGGGGCTTTGATCCTCTCCGGAGAGGACCTGCCAGAGACGCTGGTAGACGCGGTCTTTCATGGGCGGCGGCAGTTGGTCGAAGGCTTCGGAGTAAATGAGATAGCTGCAAGGGTAGCGCAGGAGCCGGGTCTTCAGGTCGAAATCGCGCAGGGAGCGGCCGGCTTCATCCTTCGGGCCCAGCCGGGCAAACGATTCCGCGAAGCCGGAGACCCCGGTGATTGGATCGGTGAGCCGCGCTTCTTCGGCGAAGAGCATGTACTTGACCAACTCCTCGGCCGCGGAGTTGATGCGGCGGACATTGGATTCGCTCAGTTCGCCTTCGGGCTTCTGCAGGAACTTACTCATCACGGCGTTGTCATAGAGGGCGAGGCGCGCCTCGAAGCCGACGCGGGTGACCAGGTTCGTCATGCGGGTCTGGTGTTCCAACACCATCAGCGCAACGATGTCGCTATGGGGCGTCAGGTAGGCGCCGGTATCGAAGCGAAACCGCATATCGGTCACATTCAGGCCATTGGGCTCCAGGGTGACCGGCTCATCCCGCGTTTGCACAATCGCATTGCCCATGTGCGTTTGAGAGCCATGCTTCCCGCTGACATACCAGCCGCCCCACCTTTCTCTCAAAGGGCTGCGGTGGTCTGTGACGAAGGACCCGGCCTGAAACACGGGCATCCCGGATTGCGACGGATAGACAGAGCGGACCAGCAGGCCGGGCACCCCCACAGTGGAGCCGTTCTGGTGACATTGCAGGCAAGTGTCCTGACGGTCAAAGTGCGGCTTCCCTGAGGGCTCCTGGTCGAGCGTGTAGAAAATCACGCCCTGCCTGGGATCGACCGCGGCAAATTCCAGCACGTCTCCGCCGCGAACCCAGCCGACCGCGACATTGTCGTTGAAGTAGATGGCGCGGGGCAGTTTCGGCGCGATGCGGGTCGCCTGAAAACTAGTTTTCGAGAAGACCAGAACCTGCGAGGCCGGGCGCACGGTCAAGGCTTCCAGAATGGATTCCAGGTAGCCATGACCCTCGCGGAACCTCAGTTTCAGGTTGCCGGAATCGATGCGCTTCTGCAGCCGCGCGACCGCGTCGTCGACAGGCAAGGCGGCGTATTGAATCGCAGCATGATCGAGCGGCACCACATAAGACCCCTCCAGCCCGCCGATGGCGGCGGCAGCGAGAGCCAAACCGATCAGGAGTACGCAGCTAATTTGCCGTTTGGACATGACAGAGAGATTCTGTTCTTTCACAGAGGGGACGAATCGGGCTGGGGTTGGCCAGGATGTCGGCGATGGTCGTTGAGCGGAAGGCCTCTTCCACGACGCCGACGGCCTCATCCAGTTTGCGGTGGAGCGGACAGAGGGAGGAATGCGACTTGAGGCCGAGCGGGCAATGATTGATCCGCCGCAGCGGATCGACGATGGAGATCACATCCAAAACAGTGATTGCTTCCGGAGCGCGCGCAAGCGTGAAGCCGCCATTCCGGCCGCGCTGCGCGCTGACGAGTCCGGCTCGGGTGAGCGGCTGCAGGACCTTGTTCAGGTAGTCCTGCGGAACAAGAGTCCGGGCGGCGATGGCCTGCGTCGTCCAGGGCGAGCTCCGGTCCGCAGCCAGCACGACAATGGCGCGGAGGGCATATTCCACAGTCTGTGAGAGCATGGGCCTATCGATAATATGATATCTGGATAAAGATATCAAGGTTTATTGATTGAACATACCCTGCCAAGCCAAAGGGGCCTCGCCACGGCACCCCGCATTCCCGCACCGCAACAAAGCAGCAGCCCAAGCGGTCCAGTCGCACGATCAATCGCTCAATGTCTTCCCGAGTACGTTTCATCGTCTCAGCGGCCACCCGAGAGGCTTCGGTCCAGAGCGGCTCCATTCACACTGTGTCGCTGAGCTCCCTGATTTGATTCCATACCTCGAGTTGCTTCCCGCCCTGATCAATTCTCAGAAATCTCATCATTAACCGCGGTTTTAGAGCGGACGAGCATGAATCTGTTCCAGCCCCCAAAGGACGGTCCTCGATTTGCGGCCGCCGCGGACCGGACCTGGACAACCTCTTGGCGTCTGCTCGCGTCGTCCGTCGGATAGAATCTTCGTGTGTTCCAAACTCGTGCTTTATTGCAGGCCACGCTCGTTAGCCTGTTGAGTGCGCCGGCGTGGGGTTCAGTGATTGCACAGGTGCCCGGCGGTTTCGTCCTGGATGGTTCTCTCGCAGAATGGCAACACGTGCCTCGCTTGCGTACGGAGGGCGAGCCGGGCACTCCAAAGGAAGAGGCGATTTGGGCAGCGCAATCGAACGACGGCATCGTTGTGGCCGGCCATGTGCCAAGTTCACGGCTGCGAGGACTCCAGATGGGTCCGGCTGGGGCCACAACGCTTCCGCTGATTGAAATCTGGCTTTCCGTCGTCGGCTCGCTGGAATTCCCGGAAATCAAGTATCGGGCTGAAGCCTGTGCCGCTCCCGGCGTCGACGCCCACCAGAAAGACGCGTGCATTCAATGGAGGAGCGATCAGGCTGCTTTCCGCGAGCGGCTTCAACGACAATTCATCCGCATGTGGCGTTTGAGTCCCACTGGAGCGCAGGAAGCCTATGCTCTCCCTGCATTCGATGGCTTGACGGAGGTGCAGCGCAAAGCCTTGAAATTTCCTCGGCCGGAGGGTTTGCCGAATCAGAAGTTCAAGACTCTTGCCGACGGGAGCGTGAATTTCGAAGCCCTCATTCCGTGGGAGTTGTTTCCGCCGGCTGACCGGGTCAGCATGGATAGACTGGGGTTGGCAGTTAAAGTATTGGAAAGGGGCACGACTGCCGGTGAGACAGATCGAGCCGACATACCGTCAATCGCAGTAACGCCCTCTATCACGGCCAGGGTTACCACTTGCGGACAGCCGCTGGTTGGCCGCAATCTGCACGGCGAGGACAAACCGGCGTTTTATTTCCTTACGCACTCGCGGGAAATCGAGAGCGCCTTCATCTTCCAGAATCCGGAAATCCCGTATGACACCATGCTGCCCAAGGAAGGCGAAGTATCGCCCATCGCCAGCTATCAGGACTTCTTCGCCCAGGAGCTGGACAAAGGCGAATTCCTTTGCGGTCCATTCATGAGCTATCGCAAGGGGGCGGTCACGAGACATTACCCGTTCCGGCTTGAACCTCCCGAAGACCAGGTTTCGAGTATGAAGCTGCGTCCCTTCCCAGTGCGGCGCCTTCCCGATGGGTCTCGCCTGATTCAGTATGGCCCTGACCAGTCCCATGGTCCCTTGTGGCGTCGCGGCTATGCTGCGTACTCCTTGGTGTTGTACGTATTGACGCCGTCGCTCGATACATATGAAGCATTGAACCTGGGCGCATGGTCAGACAACGGGCGTGGGTATGAAGTTGAAGTTTCCGGCGATGGGCGAATAGTCAAGGAATTCCGCCAGAGTATCGAAGGCGCCTGGACAGCCCAAAGTTTTTGCCTCGCCTCTCACACGTACCGAAGCTGTGGGCAGGATCCGAAGTCTCTACCGCCGAGGAAGCGAGTCCTGACGCCGGACGAGTAGGAATGGAACTGGCCGGAACGGATAGTGAGAATTAGCGTGCCCGTTCACCTGAAGGCGCCGATGTCGGAAACCAAACAGTTGAATATGCGGATCGTGGATCCACTGCGCCGGGACTCGGGTTGGGTAGCAGCGGATAGTTGGACAATTCCCTCGTGATCGTTTGCGGCAGGCTGATCGGGATTTGCTGAGACTGGTTGTCGCGGGGTTCTGCCTCTGGGAATGGAGTTCTGGCTGGATCCCCGGAAGGCCACTTCGCCTAGATCACACCGGGCTTGTCGAGAATTATTGTGAGTTGGGCGGGATCGTCACCCTTGGCCGGAGCAAACGGCGCCGGTCGCGAAGGGCCGTCCACACCCCGGAACGATGCCGCCAGGTTCCTCCTCATGCTCCTTTCGTTTTGATTTGGATCCTGACCACAATCCTTACTTCGGGTCGGGTATGGTCAGCGGAGTGTCCTTGGAATCGACAACGAACACCGCCAACAGGCTGGCGGGGGCCTTGTCGCTGGCATTCTCACTGATGCGGTGGTGGGCGCCAGGTGGTTCGTAGAAGCTCTCGCCGGCACGAAAGACCTTCGCGGGCTGATCGTCCACCTGGCTGCGAATGGCGCCTGACAACACGTAAGCATAGATGAACGCGGACCCGGCATGGTGATGGGCCGGCGACTTGGCTCCGGGTGGATAGGTGACGACGACAGCAACCATGGACTTCCCTTCGGCGTTGGGGAGGGCGTGTTGAAAGACGGGTTTCACCTGCTCGGCGTTCTGCGCCAGGCCGGGGGGCACCGCTACTGCCAAGGCCGCTAACGCGAGCCATAAGAAGTCTGTCCGCATTGTTCTCCGCATACTGCCTCCTTCCTCTCAGATGCCGGAACTGCCTGCGTCGCACGCACTATTTCGAATCGGGAAAGGGGGACTCAAGAATCCACTCGCACATGTTGGGGTTCTTAAAGCCGTGGATAAAGCGCTCACAGACGGCCGCGTTCACGGTGCCGTACGTGGTTTCCGGCTTGTGCGCAAAGCCGGCGAAATAGGTCTCGAGAAAACCTTCCTTGAAGTGGTTGCGCGGGTATTTCACCACGATTTCGTGACGCAGGTCCGAGGGAAACTCTTCGAAGCCTTTCCCAAGGACATCGAGGCCGACACCCGAATACAGCAGTGCGATTTCGGGACGCATGTGATGTGTGATCCCCGGGGTGGTGTGCAGGGCGATCGCCTGCCAGGCTGTCTGGATCTGTTCCTCTGGGATCTTGTGGGCGGAAAGGAACTGGCGTGCGGCGTTTGCGCCGTCAACTTCAAAGCGTTCGTGGGGGCTGGAGAATTTATCGGTGAGACCCAGATCGTGAAATGCGGCGGAGACGTAGAGCAGTTCCGGGTCGAAGCGGAGTTTTTGTTGACGGCCCTGCTCGGCGGCAAAGAGGTAGACGCGCGTGGAGTGATTGAAGAGCAGGTCGTTGGCATGCTCCCGCAGGATCTGCGTGGCCTCCTTCGCGAGTAAGGAATCGGGAATGGCCAGGGATGAATTGTAGACTGACATGGATTGTTGCTGCATCCTTTCCAGGTAAATGCCGGACCGAGTGAGGGGTCGTGCGCCCGGCCGTCCAGCGCACCCGCGAGATCCGGGCTAATTCCGTGATCCCTCCGGCTGCCGTGGGCCTTTTTGCGTCCCTCACAACTCCACTCTAGGGTCATGCGGGCCGACGGGCCACGACGCGGATCAGTCAATTTAGGACATGCCGGCATCAGCGGGCAGCGGCCGCCGGAAGCGTTCCTTGTACTGACCAGCGGTCACGTGGAGCACGCGCGAGAAGGTCCGGCGCATGGCATCGGCTGTTCCGAAGCCGCAGCGGTCGGCGATCTCCTTCAGGCCGAGGTCCGAGCTGTCGATCATCTGTTGGGCGGCTTCCACTCGCATCCGGTCGACGAACTGGCCCGGATTCATGTTGGTTTCGCGCAGGCAGACGCGCGTGAAGTGCCGGGGACTCATACCGATGCGGCCAGCCAGCTTTTCCACCGTAAGATCTTCGCGCAGGTTCTGCAGCATCCAGACCTGCAGTTCGCGCAGCGGCTTGGAGGTCACTGCCTGGTGGGAGAGCATGTGACTGAACTGCGACTGTCCGCCCGGGCGGACGAGGAACATGACCAGGGTTCTAGCGATGCGCAGGGCCACTTCATGGCCATGGTCTTCTTCCACCAGCGCGAGGGACAGATCGATTCCGGCGGAGATGCCAGCGGAGGTATAGATATTCCCATCCTTGATGAAGATGGGGTCGGGTCGCACGATGGCGAGTGGGAAATCCCTGGCCAGGCGGTCACAGAGGCGCCAGTGGGTCACGACCTGTTTGCCGTCGAGCAGTCCGGCCGCGCCGAGCAGAAAGGCGCCTGTGCAGATGGACGCCACGCGCCTGGAGCGGTGAGCGGCCTGTGTAATCCACCCGACGAGTGCGGCATCGTAGGTCCCGGTTTCCGCACCCGGCCCTCCGGCGACCAGCAGGGTGTCGATGGGATCGTCGAGCTCCGAGATGGGGACCGCCTCGGTGAGGGCCACTCGACGGTGGGTCTGCAGCGTCCGTTCCGGCCCGGGCGTCGCGATGATCACGTCGTAGTCTTCGGCGCTGGAAAACACCTCGAGCGGCCCCGCGACGTCGAGTAGATGAACCGGCGGCGCACCGACAATGACCACGCTGCGCGTTGGAGGCATCCCTGAAATCGTATTTTCACATACCGGCGGGAAGGGGCAGGCGTGGGGATGAGCGTGGGCTGGCGCGGGAGCGTCCCGGGGAAGACGCCGCTGAGAAGGTCAATGCCGGGCGGGCGCAATCGACTGGTTCGACGGTCAGCGGCTGGCCGGCTTCCCTTGCTATCCAAGTTGCGCGTCGAAGACGTGCTCGGGATGTTGGCGCGCATACCGTACCCAGGCTTCGTAGATCACGGACTCATCCTGGGCCAGGTCGGCTAAAGCCTCAGCACGGTTGTCCAACTCCTCACCTCGTTCCCGGAGTCCCGCCCGCTGGAGGATGTCATACGGACTGCCATCCGCCTCCGTGCTGTGCGCCAGCAGCGGGATCATCAGCTCCCTGGCTTCCACAAAGCATGCCGCAAGTTCGTGCAGGCCTAGCTCTCGAAGTCCCGCTTCCGTAGCCATCACCAAGCCGGGTTCCCCGAAATTCCCGAAGTGCCACGTCATGCTGTCGAGGGTGAGGCTGATGTCGAGCCAGTGGGTCGCGGCCATAGCCCTGAGCCCAGGCGATAGGTTCGCTATATTTGCCGCGAAGAAACCATCTTCACCGTAAGGATTTCCGCTGGCACGCTCTGTCAATATGCGCCATATTTCCTCAAGGAGATCAGCGTCGCTCAGTTCGAGCGCTCGCCAACTCGGCTGGCTAGTGTCGTCTTCCATGCACGCATCATAGAGGAGTTGATGCGCACTGATGGCCGCCTGCGAAAGTCGACCCCCGCCGGGCAAGCGGCCCGCGAAGGGTCGATTCGGGAGAGCATTCATCCCCAGGCGACCCGCGGCGGCCCAGGACGGAATGCGCACCCGCGACGGCGCTCTGCCCGACCTCAGCGCCGGCTTTGTAGGATTTCGCTAATTCCTTGCAGCTTCTCTCTCACGGATTCCCGGTGGCCGCGGTTAGGATTGCTGCATGGAGCAAACACAAATGAAGACAACCGAGCGCCGTGCCCTGCGGGGATCCACCTGGTTCATCACGGGCATTGGCCGTGGTTTGGGCCGCCACATCGCCCTGGAAGTGCTGCGCGGTGGAGGCCGGGTGGCCGGCACGGTCCGCAACCGGACGCACGCCGATGAGCTGCACCGGCAGTTCCCGGGCCAGCTTTGGACAGCGGAGCTCGACTTGTCGGATTTCGTCAATATCCCGGCAACGTTCCAGGCGGCGGCCGCGCACTTCGGCCGTATTCACGCGGTTGTGAACAATGCCGCCTACAGCCTGCTGGGCGCAGCCGAGGAGCTCCAAAGCGAAGCCATCGGCCACATTGTGGCCACGAACCTGGTGGGCTCCATCGAACTGGCGCGGGCCGCGGTGGCGCACATGCGGCCGCTGGGCGGGGGCCGTCTTCTGCAGGTTTCCAGCAGCGCCGGCCAGGCGGCCTTTGCCGGCCTGTCACTGTACTGCGCTACCAAGTGGGGCATTGAAGGCTTCATCGAATCGCTGGCCCAGGAGGTCGCCGGATTCGGAATCCAGACGACCCTGGTGGAGCCCGGCACCATCCGGACGGACTTCGGCTCCTCGGGCGTGGTGAGTCCGGCGCTGGATGCCTACCGCGACGGTCCGGTGGGCCTGATGCGTCAGATGGCAACCGGCGGCTACCTCGCACCGGGCGATCCGGCGAAGATGGCCAGGGCGATTGTCGACACCTTCGAAGCCGACACCGCCCCGCCACGGCTCTCGCTGGGCCAGGACGCTTATGGCTACATCAAAGCTGCGCTGTTGAACCGCCTGGATCAACTGGAGCAGTACAAGGTCCTCGACACCGACTGCGACCCGGAGCCGGAGGCAGCGGTCACTGCCCGGTAACATGGAGGAGATGGGGCGCGACGCGAAATCACTCTGCAGCGAGGCCCGGCGGATTGTGGCGCGCCATTGCCGCCAGGATGGCCTCGCCCTGCAGGTGCTGCCCGGCCTGCACCTGATGCGCTTCGGATGGAAGAGCCAGCCGCTGGTCTCGACCCAATTGCCCTGCATGGCGTTGGTGCTGCAAGGCGCCAAGAGCGTGGAGTTCGGGACGGTCCATCTTGAATATGGGGTGGGCCAGTACCTGCTGACCTCCATCGACATACCCGCCACTTCGCGGATCGTCCATGCCAGCCGGACGCAACCGCTGCTGGCCGTGGGCGTGGATCTCGATTGGCTGGAATTCAACCAGTTGATGCAACGCTGCGGCGACCTGCCCCGCCTGGCTCCACAGCCGGGGATCAGCATCTTCGAAGCCGATGGCGATCTGCTGGAAGCCGTGGTGCGGCTGCTGCGCCTGCTGGATACTCCACAGCATGCCGGCCCGCTGGCTCCGCTGGTGCGGCAGGAGATCCTTTACCGCCTGCTGACCGGCGCCGCCGGCGCACGCCTGCTGGAGATCTGCCGTCATGGCAGCCCATCCAACCGGATTGCATCGGCCACACGGTGGATCCAGCAGCACTACGCCGAAGGGTTCCTGGTGGCGGACCTGGCGCATCACATCGGCATGAGCCCGACCTCGCTGCACCAGCACTTCAAGGCGGTCACGGGCCTGACACCCATTCAGTATCAACGTCGCATCCGGCTGCAGGAGGCGCGCAGGAGCATGTTGCTGGAGTCGCTCAACATCGGCGAAGCGAGCGTGCGGGCCGGGTATGAAAGCCACTCACAATTCAGCAAGGACTATCGCCGGTACTTTGGCCGCCTGCCCAAGGACGACCTGGCGGCGCACTCACGCGGAGCGGTGCCCCTGCTGGCCTACCTGCCGGAAGCCACAGCACGATCCTGAAATGGGCTGACCAGCGTAGCGAAGGGTAGGAGAAGAACTCTCGTGTTCCGGGCGGGGATGGCCTGGCGGATGGCAATAACCCGGTGAGGACGTCGTGGTGGACGTCCCCGCCTGGATTGCCTCCGATCAGTGCGCTGCTTTCGTAGCTCGTAGCTGAAAGCTGGCCCTCCCGTCACGCCGCTGGATCCCAACGATTCGCCCGGGCTAATAGCCGTTTAGCAGGTGCCGCTTCTTACAGAGCACGCAGATGGCCAGGAGTCGCCTGGGCTCTTTGGCTTCGAGTTCGGCAGTGCCTGACTGCAGCGGAGAACCGTAAACTCAGGCGCAACAGCATTGCTTAGGACAGAAACCAGGTCAGTTCCAGGAAGGTGGGTGGATGCGAGGTGGATGACCAAATCACGTCAGGTGGCAAGTTATGGTCATTTCCGGCAACGGTCTGTCCCCCAGGTGTCCGGGCGGACCAGATGGTGGTTCCAGTTCGGCGCTCGACACGAATGCAAGGTCCGCCATGGCAAGCGAAGGATTTGTAGCCACGCGAGCGGGGGACGAGAGAAGGCCGGGCAAGCGGTTGCCCGAACGCGGCCGGAATTGGGTCGAGACGTGCACTTACAAGTCTCCGTCGACCCGGGGATGGGCCTGGGTGGGAATACGCCGAAGCCGGTCCGGATTGCTGCTTGCGGCCAGGAGAGAAGTCGCCCCGCGGCCATGCTCTCCAGGTCTCCACGACCGCGGCGCTCATTCCGGGCGAAGACAAGGCGGACGATTCGCAGCCGGAACAGAGGACCCACCTGAAGTGGGACACCGGGCGGACGACAGAAAGGACCGACCTCATGGAAGAGACCAGAACAGTCCGGAAGATCGCATTCGTTGGAGACCACATACCGCGTAAATGCGGGATTGCGACATTCACGTCTGATCTGCTGGGCGCCATTGCGAGCACGCACCCGAGCAGTGAGTGCCGTGCCGTTTCGGTGACCGACTTACAGGGGGAGTACGAATACCCCGATGTGGTGCGCTTCGAGATTGACGAGCAGGATGAGCGCTCCTACGCAGAGGCCGCCCACTTCCTGAACGACAGCGAGGTGGAGGTCGTCTGTGTGCAGCATGAGTTCGGGATTTACGGCGGTGCGGCGGGCGCCCACCTGCTAAATCTGATGGCACTGTTGGAGGCGCCCATTGTGACCACGCTGCACACGGTTCTTCGCCAGCCCAATACGGATCAGCGCCGGGTGATGATGGAGATCATCGACCGGTCGGCCCGACTGGTGGTCATGAGTGAGCGGGGCCAGGGCATCCTGCAGGAAACCTACAATGCGCCGCGGGCCAAGATCGACCTGATCCCCCACGGCATCCCGGACGTGCCGTTTGTGGAGCCGGACTGCTGCAAGGGCCAGTTTGGGCTGAGCGGCAGACGAGTCCTGCTGACGTTTGGGCTGTTGTCGCCGAATAAGGGAATTGAGACCGTGATCAAGGCGCTGCCGGAGATCGCGGCCGAGTTTCCAGATGTTGTGTACGTCGTGCTGGGCGCCACGCATCCGAATGAACTACGCACCCGGGGCGATGCGTACCGCCACCAACTGGAAGCCCTGGTGAAGCAGAGCGGGGTCGAGAGCAATGTCCTATTCTCGAATCGCTTCGTTCCGCTGCAAGAGCTCACTGAGTACATTGGAGCGGCCGATCTCTACATCACTCCCTATCTGGAAGAGGCGCAGATCACATCCGGCACCCTGGCTTATGCCTTCGGAGCCGGGAAAGCAGTGATCTCGACACCCTACTGGCACGCCGCCGAGTTATTGAAGGATCAGCGGGGCGTCCTGGTGCCGTTCGGCGATCCCATGGCGATTGCCAGGGAGGCGAAGGATTTGCTGCGGAACGGATCGCGATGGAATGCGATGCGACGGCGCGCCTATGGATTGGGGCGAGAGATGATCTGGAGCAGCACCGCCCGGCGGTATATGCAATCGTTCCTGCTGGCCCAGCGCCCGGCCATGAAGGCGATGTACGCAGTGGCCCATGGGTCAGGAGCCGATGTGCGCGAACAGGGAATGCCACGGTTCAACCGGGAACCTCTGTGGCAGGAGACCGATGCCGCGAGGGCTGACCGGTGGTAGCCGATCAATGGGCGCGCCGATGAGCCAACTCACCTCCGACGCGGCCAGTGAAGCCGCCCGGGACCACCGCCCGCTGGGCGCCATTGTTGTCGCGCATCCGGACGACGAGATCCTCTGGTGTGGCGGCTACCTGCTCGCCCATCCCGAATTCCACTGGCGCATCGTCACGCTTTGCCGGAAGCTCGACTCCGACCGGGCGCCCAGATTCCGGCGCATCCTGCAGCAATTTGCCGCTGATGGAGAATTGGCTGATCTGGATGATGGACCGGACCAGGCTCCCTTGCAGGAGGACCAACTCAATGGCACCGTCGCCCGGCTGTTGGGTGGCGACCGCTACGACCTGATTCTCACGCACGGCCCGATGGGCGAGTATTCGACGCACAGGCGGCATTCGGAATGTTGCCGCGCGGTAGCCGCCCAGTGGGTGGCCGGGGTGATCGACACGCGGCGCCTGTGGATGTTCGCGTATACGGACTGCGGAAGGGCTTATCTGCCACGCGTGCGGGAAGACGCCGATTGGCGGGATGTGCTGCCAAGTGAGATCTGGTTGGAAAAGCGCCGGCTGCTCACAGAGGTTTATGGGTTTGCTCCGGATAGCTGGGAAGCACGAACCACCCCGAAGGAAGAAGGGTTCTGGTGCTTCGACTCAGTCAACGCTGTCGAGGAGCGTCTGTCGGAACGAGGACAAGAACGTTGAAAGTGCTTGTATTGACGGAGTACCCGCCCTCAGCGGCGGGTCTCGCAACGCAGGGGGAACTATTCTGCAGGGGCCTGCTGGATGCAGGCGCGGATGTCCATCCAGTGCACTTCGAGTCGCCGCAGGAGAAGGAGTGGTACTACCGGTGGTTCCGGCCTGACGTGGTGGTCGGCATCGGGTTCTGGGGCCACGTGCCACATCTGGTCCTGCACCCGCAGCTATTCGGGATGACCGCCGTTCCCTGGCTGGTGGCGGATGGCTATGTAGCCGATCATCACGAGGTACTGGACGCCCTGCCGCTGGTCCTGGTGACTTCCAACTGGGTGAAGGAGACATATATCCGCGATGGCCTGAGCGGCCATAACATCGAAGTTTTGCCGGTGGGCTGCGACACCGACTCCTTTATCCCGCGCGGCGCCGACGACCCGAAGGTGCACTCCATTCGCGAAGCGTTGGGTGTCAGGGACGGCGAGCAGATGATCCTGACCGTGGGTGGAGATGCCGCGTCGAAAGGCGCCCAGGAAGTGATGCGGGCGCTGGCGCTGATCCGCAGTGAAGCGCCGCAGTGGAAGTATGTGTGCAAAGTCTGGCCACAGCCTCGAACCTTGCAACAGAATGTGGCCGACCTGCAGCTAGCCACCCAACTGGGCATCGAGAAGAACGTCATCTATTCGACCAACGTGGTCTCTCACAATTTCATGCCCTACCTGCTGGATGCTTGTGACATCTACGCCGCGCCCTCGCGACTGGAGGGGTTCGGGATGCTGCAAGTGGAGGCCAATGCGTGCGGCAAGCCTGTGCTGGCGGTTCGCGCCATGGCCTTCCTGGATACCTTGGTCCACGGGGAAACGGCGTTTCTGGCTGAGGTGGCCGAGGAGATCAAGATCAAGGAGGGGATCTTCGGCGAAGGGCATGGAATCGACACCGGCCATCGAATCGTGTTCCCCACCCCGCGCACCGTGGAGTACCGGGCCAGTGTCGAGGATCTCGCCAAGTACCTTCTCGAACTCATGCGCGACGAAGGACTGCGGCGGCAGATGGGGGAAGCCGGGCGAAAGCGCGTCGTCGAACGGTTCGACTATCGACGCGTAGCCAGGCGCTTTCTGGAGATTGTCTCGGACCGGCTTGGGATCCAATGAAGCGCGGAACGCGAGGGGCATACTCCAATGGATGACAAGTCAGCAGCGGCGATCGACCGGGCGAAGGAGGCGGCCCTTCAGGTACTCCTCCACAATGCGCACGGGCCTTTCCAGGGACTCCCAAGGACTGCGGGCTGGGGCTATCCCGAACCCTACACGCGCGATCTCATGATCTCGGCCCTCGGGATCCTGGTCACCGGCAACGAGGTGTTGACGGATGCCCTGCGGCGCACGCTGAAGGCCCTGGCCGCCAATCAGACCCCGCTGGGCCACATCCCTTCGCTCGCCAACGACCCCAATGACAGGGGAGCCAGCGATTCAACTCCGCTCTTCCTGCTGGGGCTGGCCTTGTTCCGGCAGTCGGAATACGAACCGGCCTTCCTGGAAGAAGCGGCGGCCAAGGCGCTGAGATGGATGCAGTACCAGAGCCCCGACGACATGGTGATGGTGGCGCAGTTGCCGACAAGCGACTGGCGTGACGAGCAATGGGTGCTGGGCTACGGACTCTTCGTGAATACGCTGGTATACGGCTACCTCATGCTGTTTGGCGAGCACGAATCCGCGGCACGCCTGCGCGGACTGATGAACCGGTTGGAAGTGGTGAGCGACGTTCGCGACCCGCACGTGCATGAGGGCCTGGTGATGCCGTCCAGACCCTATTACGCCCTGTACTCTTACAAGATCTATAACAGTGATCGCTTTGACCTGTTGGGTAACAGTCTCGCCATTTTGACGGGCATTGCCTCGCGCGAACGGTCCAGGAATATGATTGCCTGGGTGGAGGCCGAGTGCCAGACGATGTGGGAGACCGGCGATCTGGCCGTGAACCTGCCGCCTTGTCTGTTCCCGTTTATTCTGCGGGACGACCCCGACTGGCGGCCCCGCTACGAGCAATACAACCGGCCTGGCGACTACCACAATGGGGGCGTTTGGCCGTTCGTCTGCGGCCTGTACATAGCCGCCTGTGTGGCCGCCGGACGCATGGGGTTGGCGCGTCGCAAACTGGTGGCCCTGACAGAACTCGTAAAGCCGTGGCATGAGAACGAGGCCGAGTGGGGCTTCAATGAATGGATCAAGGCACAGACCGGCCAGCCCAGTGGACGAGACTGGCAGACGTGGTCGGCTGCGATGTACCTGTATGCCGCGGAATGCGTGCGGCAGGAGCGAACGCCGTTCTTCGAGGAGATGCGCCATCGCAATCGAGGCACGGTGAAAGAACGGCCGCTACAAGCAGAATCCGCGGGCGGCCCCACCAATCAATAGACCGGATGGCGCACTAACGACGTAGTTTCGGAGGCAACATTGTACGGTAGTCGTAAGTTGGGGTTTCGCTTACTTCTATGTTGTGCACCCTTTCCACAATCAGTTGCGCCGGGTACGACCCCAAATGTCCGTATCCAAAAACAATCCCGGAATTGGATACCGTCGCGACGTCCAAACACCTGCCTTGTCAGATTTCGCCTCTTTTCGCGGCGCTGCCGGCGGCCTCCGCGGCGCGGTAGGCCAGGGCCTGGATAGTGGCAGTGGGCTGCTGGCGGCCGCTGGTGACCAGGCTGCTGCCGTCCACGATAAACAGGTTGGGTACATCATGCGCCCGGTTGAAGCGGTTGACCACGGAGCGGGCCGGATCATTACCCATGCGCATGGTACCCATCAGATGCGCGCTGACCCCGATGTCCTCCACGGGGTAACCCCAGATTTGAGTCGCCCCGGCCGCTTCCAGAATTTCCACCTGGCGCTGCCGTGCCCACTCCAGGTTCTTTCTGTCGTCGGGATGTAGCTGGAAAGTGAGCCGGGGCACAGGCAGCCCCCAGGCATCTTTGACTGACGGATCGAGATCCACCCGGTTTGTCTCCACCGGCAACGAAGTGGTGTGCGACAGCGTGGAGAAGGTGTGGTTGAAATAATGGCCGAGCATCTTCTTGTACTCGGAGCCCCATTGCGGACCGGAAGGCGGCAGGCCGTCCAGGCCGAAACTGATGGGGAACCAATTGAACCGCGCATCGATGCCGGCGCCGCCATAGAAGCCGCGCTTGGGGTCGGCCGCGTAGTAGTCATGAATCACGCGCGACACCTGCACGCTCTTATATTCGTTCAGGGGATGTTCGAACAGGCCGCTGACGAAGGCGCCCAGGTCCCACATGAAGTTCTTCCCGACCATACCGCTCGAATTGGCGAGGCCCTGCGGAAAGCGCTTCGACGGCGACATCAGCAGCAGCTTGGCCGATTCGACGCCATTGGCGGAAAGGACGACAGCACGGGCACGCTGGAAGACCTCGCGGCGCCGGGCGTCGAAATAGACAGCGCCGGTTACCCGTCCTTCGTCATTGCTTTGGATCCGGCGCACATAGCAGCCCGAGCGGATCTCGCAGCGCCCGGTCTTCTCGGCCATGGGGATGACCGAGGCCAGGGTGCTGGATTTGGCCCGCATCTCACAGCCGAAGGTCTCGCACCATCCGCAATGGCTGCAGGCACCGCGGCCGCGATAGGGTTGCGAGAGGACAGCCATGGGCGCGGGAAAGGGGTGCAGGCCCAGCTTTTTCGCCGCCCGTTCAAACAGCACTCCGGAAGACTTCACCGGCAGCGGCGGCAGGGGATACGGCTTCGATCGCGGACCCTCGAAGGGGTTCGCCCCGGCGAGTCCGGAGATCCCGATTTCCCATTCGGCCTTGGTGTAATAGGGCTCGAGTTCATCGTAGGTCACCGGCCAGTCGGCAAAGCTGCTGCCGGGCACGTCGCCAAAGACACTGCGCTCGCGGAAATCGTCAGGATGGAAGCGCCAATAGTTGGCGGTGAAATGAACGCTGCCTCCGCCTACCAGGCGTCCGTAGGTGTAGCGCTGTTCGACTCTGGCCGTCTCAGAATCATTGGATCGGAAGGTATTGGGCTGCAGCTTCGAATTGTTGGCAATGCTGTGCTGGTAGTTGACGGCCAACTCGTCGTGGGTGAAATCCTTCTCTTTCACATAGGCGCCCTGCTCCAGCACAACGACGGAAAATCCGGCTGTCGAAAGCTCCTTCGCGACCACTCCACCCGCGGCTCCGGAGCCGATAACCACGAAGTCGACCAGTTCAGAAGGTTGGTAGACAATCACTTGGTTTCTCCGTCGTAGAAGCCGAATGGCGGCTGGAACGTCATGTTGTGCTCGAGGCCGATGTGGGCCCAGCCCACCAGCCCCTGGTTGCCGCCCCAGGCCGGCGCGGCCAGGAAACCCATGATGGTGTGCGTACGCAGGAGCTTGAAGAACGCCGTCTGTTCAATGGCCTTGATCAAGGCGATGGCTGGCGCGTTTTCGAGACCGGCAATGGAACGGGACTGCGGAAACAGCTCCGCTCGTTTCTTCTGTGTCGCGGCGAGTCCGTCGCGGTAGAGGCCCCTCTGGTCGCGGTCGAAGGTCTCCAAAGCGCGATCAATGAAATGAATGCACCCGGCCTCCCGGGCGCCCGGTGTTCCATCCGAAGGAATGATCTGCGCCGCGAGCGCCTCTATCTCGGGTGCGTCGCCCGCGCTTAGATAGCGGAAGGGCGTCTTTGAAGCCTGCGCGGCGTGGGCGTGCTGCTGCGCCTGCGCGATGTCTAAAAGTGTGGCAGCACTGAGGGTACTGAGCAGCAGGGAGCGGCGCGTCACCAGATCCATCCTTAGGAGCTTACTATGACGCGGGGTGGCGAACAGTTTACTTGACCGTGTTAGGAGTCGTGAGTACGATATGTGGGAGAGCGATATATGGCAACCAAATCAATTGACGCCGAATGGAAGAAGGGCAGCGCGGAGCTGTTGATTCTTTCGTTGCTGGAGAGCATCCCGCGGCATGGTTACGAGATCAGCAAGCTGATTGAGCACCGATCCGAGGGGGGCATCCGGTTCCATGCGGCGTCTTTATATCCGTTGCTATACCGGTTGGAGAAGCGGGGCTGGATCCAGGGGCGTTGGGTAGAGAAGAGCGGGCAGCGGCGGCGGCGGTATTACCAACTGACGGCCAATGGCGTGAAAGTGCTGGCCGCGCAGCGCGAAGGATGGCAGGCGTTTGTGGCGGCGATTGGCCGCATCACGGGGGTCGAAAATGCCTGACTGGCAACAACTGATTCGTGAGCAACTGGCGAGCCTCCAGCTCCAGCCGGAGCGCGAGGAAGAGATTGTCGAGGAGTTTGCGCAGCACGCCGAGGATCGCTACCGGGAACTGCGCAGCGGCGGGCAGGCGGAAGCCGAGGCGGTGCGGATTACGCTGGAAGAGCTCAGCGGCCGGGAGACACTGGCCAGCGAGCTGCGTTCCGTCGAGCGGCGGGAAGCGCGCGACCGGGTGCTGCCGGGCAGCGGCTTGTGGCGCGACGTGCGCTATGGTTTCCGCAGCCTGCGCAACAGCCTGGGGTTCAGTTTGGTGGTAATCGGAGTATTGGGCATCGGGATTGGCTCGAATGTTGCCATGTTTACAGTGGTGGATGCAGCCTTCCTGCGGCCGCTGCGACTGCCCGAGCCGGAGCGGCTGGTGCAACTCCAGGAGACTCCACCGAGTGGCGGCAGCATGCCTGTCTCCTATCCGAATTTCATCGACTGGCAGAAGCAGAGCCAGTCGTTCGAGATGATGGCAATTGGCGGCTCTTTCGAGGAGACTCTGCGGCAGGGCGGCGGGTTCGAACGGATTCGCGTCGGCTATGTGTCAGCGGATTTTCACAAGACCTATGGTGTACCACCAGCCTTAGGAAGAGGCTTCGCGGAGAGTGACGACAGGGCGGGCGCCGAGCCGGCTGTGATCCTGTCCTACAGGTTCTGGCAGACGCACTTTGCCGGTGATCCCGGGGTGACCGGGCGTACGCTCCAGATTGATGACCAGGTGTGGACGATCGTGGGGGTCGCCGGGTCGTTTCAATGGCATCGCGGCGCCGATGTGTTTGTGCCCATCACGTTCGGCCACAGCAAATATGGGCTGGACATGCGGGAGAACCACAGTTCCACCGGCGTGATCGCGCGGTTGAAACCCGGGGTGAGTGTGACCCAGGCGCGGACAGAGATGCAGCAGATCGCCGCCCAACTGGCGAAACAGTATCCAGGCGCCAACGGAGGCAACAGCGCCAGCGTGGTTCCGTTGCGGGAGTTCATGAGCGGCGGCATGCGGCAACCGGCGCTGCTGATGTTCGGAGCGGTGGGCCTGTTGCTGTTGATTGCCTGCGCGAATGTGGCGGGGTTGCTGCTGGCGCGCGCCGCTGTGCGTCAGCGGGAGATCGCGATTCGAACCGCGCTGGGCGCCAGCCGCCTGGAACTGGTGAGGCAACTTCTGACGGAGAGCCTGCTGCTGGCTTTGGGCAGTGCGGTGACGGGGCTGGTGGTGGCGCGGCTGAGCTTCGAGTGGCTGATGACCGTGTTTCCAGCGGCGGAGAACCTGGGTGGCATCGGGTTGGATCTGCGTGTGCTCGTGTTCTCAGTGGCGGCGGCGGGCCTGACGGCGGTGCTCTTCGGGCTGGCTCCGGCGATCCAATCGACGCGGCTGAACGTGGCGCAGGCGATTCGGACAGGCGGCCGGGCGTCGCGCGGCAGCGCGGTGCGGGGGCGGACGCGCAAACTGCTGGTGGTGGGCCAGGTGGCCATGGCGGTGGTGCTCTCGATTGGAGCCGGCCTACTGGTGCGCAGCCTGCTGGCGGCGTTCCAGACGGATCCGGGATTCCGCCCTGAGCATGTGGTGGCCGTGCCGATTCAACCGCCTGACCGGAAGACGACGGACCTCTCGGACAATGCCCGGCTGCTGCGCGATGTGACAGACCGGCTGGCGGCGACACCGGGTGTGCTGGCTGTGGGCGCGATCGACCAGATGCCCTTCAGGAACGTCGATTCCTATGGTGATTTCTACCGGGATGACCGTCCGGTACCCGCTCCGGCCGCGATGCCGAATGGCATGAAGGCTTCGGTGACGGCCGGGTACTTTGCGGCGATGGGAATTCCCCTGCTGAAAGGGCGGCTGTTTGTCCCGGCGGACGGATTCCTGCCGTCGTTGCCGCGGGATCTCGGCCGGGTTCTGGCGTACTTGCGGACAGTGGAGATGACGGCGGTGATCAACCAGACGATGGCGCGGCGCTTCTGGCCGGGGGAGGACCCGGTGGGCAAGACGTTCCGGTTTGGACCGCCTTCGCTGAAGGGGCCGCGGGTGAGGATCATCGGGGTGGTTGGCGATTCGCGGCAGCACGGGTTGGACCAGCCGATTGAGCCGCAGTACTACTTCTCGTCGAACCTGTTCCCGATTATGAGCGCCACAGTTGTCGTGCGGACCTCGCGCGAGCCGGCCGAGATTGGCTCGCTGATCCGGGCCATCGTGCACGAGAGCCAACCGGAGGCCATGGTCACGCAGGTGGAGACGCTGGAGACCATGATGGATCGAAGCCTGGCGGGGCGGCGGAACAACGTGCTGCTTTTAGGCCTGTTTTCGGGGATTGCGCTGCTGCTGGCGGCCTTCGGGTTGTATGCGACGATGGCGTACACCGTGGCCCAGCGAACGCAGGAGATGGGACTACGGATGGCGCTGGGTGCGGCGGCGGGGGATGTGCGCGGGCTGGTGGTGCGGGAAGGCTTGCTGCTGTCGTGCGCCGGGGTGGCGCTAGGCCTGTTGGCGGCCGCGGCGGGCACTCGTGTGCTGGCCAGCATGTTGTATGGGGTGGCGGCGATGGATGTGATGACCTATGCGGGTTCGGCGCTTCTCATGGTGGTCATCACGTTGGCGGCGAGTTACGTGCCGGCGTGGCGGGCGAGCCGGGTGGATCCGATGACGGCGCTGCGGAGTGAGTGATGTAAGTTTGACGGAGACCTCGATCGGCCAAGCGATTGCCCGATGGGCGCTTTGGCTGCGCGAGGTCTCCGCCTTTCGAGCATGCTGACAGCGGTGATCTCCTCAGAAGTCGCCGCGCGCTTTGCCGCCCGCGGGGATGGAGGTGATGGCCGTCCCGTTGAAGCGGAGTCCCAGCACGCTGACGCTGCCCGTGAAGTTCGTTGGCTTGGTCACCGCGAAGTGTACGGTGCCCCGATTGCCCGCCATCTGCGCGAGACCGGGTAGCGATCGCAGGGCGGTCGCCAGTTTTCCGAAGGGGGGCAGGTCAACCGAAGCGGTGCCGATCACCGTTCCGGTTTCGTCGGTCGCCGTGATGCCGACTGTCGTTGCTACCGGACTGGGATTCACAATGGCGGCAGCTGAGATGAGGCTGTTCCTGTCGTCGTAGACCATGATCTGGAACTGGCCGCCGACCCCTGCCAGTTGCACTACCGCCTCCTGGTCGGCCGCGCCGGGGGTACTTTGCCGGAACACTCCGTACCCGGTTATGCCCACCGGCAGATAGGCCATTACGTAGCCTTGCACCAGTGATCCCACATTGGGAGCCTCAATGACCGCGGAAGCGCCCGGTTGCAGGGTGATCGCCTGGGAGCTGCCTCCAATCGACGGCACGGTCATCGGCTTGCCGTCGTCGCCGGTGAAGCTCACGGGAATCGTCAAAGCCGCGGTACTGGTGTTGGAGAAGTAGATCGCCGAAGTCCAGCCGCCACCAAAGGCGAACTGACCAAGGATTCTCCTGAGCCCTGGCGCGCCAAGCATCAGTTGCAGGTTCTGTTCCGGCGTGAGCGCCGTGCTGAAGACCGCAACCTCGTTTACGTTGCCTTCAAAGGCATCGTCGCCGTCGGGGACGCCTCCGATCGTGAAGGGAGCCGAGCTCTGGATGGGACCGGCGCCGATATCGTCGACGACCGTCGTCATCGCAAGCGGCACGCCGTCGGAATAGAGCCGAACGCCGCTCGCTTTGCCGCTGCCGTCGTAGGTCGCCGCCACCAGGTGCCAGCCTCCGTCGTTGAGTGAGATCGTGCTTTCCACGCTCAGGGTGAGGTTGTCGCCCGAGACAAAGACCAGCGCCAGCCTGCCGCCTGCCTGTGGAGCCCCCAGGCTGCCGTTGTCCACGAGGAGGCCCCAGCCCGTCGCTGTCTGCGGGTCGAACTTGGCCGCCACAATCATGTCTCCAGGCGTTTGCCGGATGGTCCTGATCCAGGCCAGGATCGTCATGGGGTGGAGTGCGTCCAGATTCAGGGCGGAACTGGAGGGCGCTGGTATCGTCACGTAGGACGGGCCGGCACTGTCGAACACCGCGGCGGGAGCGGCTCCGCTCCCTAGCGGCCCCACTGCGCCGGCGAAGGTCAGGTTGCTGCCTGGGGTGCCCGCAGCGCCATGGCCCGAGGCATCGTTGGCGTTGCCGTGCAATGGCCAGTAGCCGATTGGCCTCATCGCCAGCAGGTCAGTTGAAAACTGAGTTTGAGCGACCAATAGCGGCGCCACCGAGAGCGCCAGGACCATCTGCGCAATTCGCATCATGAACCCCTCCTGCCTCGTGGATGACGTTGACCATGGCTCCAGTCCTCATATGAGGCGAATCAGGACCGGTCCCAACGGCTGCGACTCTCTCCTCCTGGGGCAGCCGGCAGCAGGTTTGCCTGCCAGGCCGGCCGCTAAGAGTGCAGCCCCCGGAGGACCGAAGTATACTGGGCAAAGATCAGACTGGTCCCCTGGATTCCTCCTGAAATTATTCTGAAGAAACTCTCGCCCGCGCGGATGTGCTTGATATGGCACGTTTTTTCGAGTTTGGAGACTTTCGCCTCAACCAGCGGGAAAGAACGCTCCTGCGTGGGGGCGTGCCGGTCAAAGTAACCCCCAAAGCCTTCGATGTGCTGTGCGTGCTGCTTGGCAGCGGCAACACGCTGGTGGAGAAGGATACGCTGCTGCGCACGGTATGGGGCGATGTCCACGTCGACGAGGCGGTGCTCGCCCGGGCCATCTCCGACCTTCGCAAGGCGCTGGGCCAGACGGAGCAGCAGGAGTGGATCGAGACCGTACCGAAGTTCGGTTATCGGTTTGCGGCCGAGGTGCACGCGCCGCGGAAGGACCCGCCGGTGGAAGCGAGCCCGCCTCGAAAGTCCCGGCTGTGGTTACAGGCCACCGTCCTGGCGATTGTCCTGGTGGCGATCCTGCTGGCGTGGGGCGCGACACGACCGGGCAACCGTGTGCACCGGCTGGCGGTGATGCCCTTCCAGGTTGTCGGGGGACCGGCGCACGACGGTGCTCTCAGTGTCGGCCTGGCCGATGCCCTGATCACGCGGCTCAGTAACCTGGACGGCCTGGTCGTACGTCCGTTGTCCGCCGTCCGGCGCTTCGAACAGGACCCCACCGACCCGTTGCAGGCGGCGAAGCAGTTGGACGCCGACGTCGTCCTGGAAGGCACCGTCCAATTCAGTGAAGGTTCCGTGCGGGCGGGCATCCGGCTGATCCGCGCCACGGACGGCAGAGCCCTTTGGGCGGAGAGCATCGAATCGCGGGCCAACAGGCTCTTTGCCCTGGAGGATTCCATCGCCGAAGAAGTGGCCGCCAAGCTCGCCCTCCACCTGCAGGCGGCGGCGCCCCCGGGCGGCGCAGCTCGTCGCGAACTGAACCCCGAGGCGCATCTGTTGTACGTGGACGGCCGGTACGAGTGGGGCAAGCGGACCCGCGAGGGCCTGGAAAAAGGCGCCGCCTTCTTCCGCCAGGCCATCGAAGCCGAACCAACTTATGCGCGGGCATTCTCCGGACTGGCCGATTGCTACCTGTTGTTGGGCGCCTATGGCTACTACCCCCAATTGGAGATGCTGCCGAAAGCCAAAGTGACGGCGTTGCGAGCCCTGCAACTGGACCCGAACCTGGCCGAAGCGCATGCCACGCTGGGGCTCATTAACGAAAACCTCGACTGGGACTGGAAAGAAGCGGAGCGGCAATATCGCGAGTCCATCCGGCTGGCCACCAACTACTCCACCGCTCATCACTGGTATGCCGAGTTTCTGTCGATCCTGGGGCGATTTGAAGAATCGGGCAGCGAGTTTGCGCGTGCCCGCGAGATCGATCCCATCTCGCCTATCGTGCAGGTGGACGAGGCGCAGCTGTATTTCTTCGAGAGGAACTACGGCCGCAACCTGGAGTTGTTGGAGAGGGTAGCCCGGCACGAGCCCTCGTTCGCGCTGGCGAGGGAGCGCATTGCATTCACCTACATGATGCTGGGCCGGGAGGAAGACGCATTCCGCACCGCCATGACCCTGCCCGATTGCGCGGCCAACACCGGAGACTGCCGCCGCATCTGGACCGCCTGGCTGCCACGGCGCGATGCGGCCGCTGCCCGGGCAGCACTGGCGCAATTGGAAGCCGACGCCCTCGCGGGCCGAGTGCCGCCGCATGTGGTGATGTTCGGGCACATCCGACAGGCCCACGAGAAAGAGGCGCTGGACTGGCTGGAGCGCATGGCGAGCGCCCACGCAGTGTGGCTGATCACGGCGAAAGTGAATCCGATCTTCGACCCAATTCGCCAACATCCCAGGGCCAAGGCGGTGCTCGCCCAACTGCATTTGATGTAGGTGTCTGGCCAGCGGCCCGGGGAATCTCTGCCCAGGCTGCCGGCCATTGCCATGCCCTGCCCTGCTCGAACGATTACGCCATCGCGGGACTCATTAGCCGGCAG
The DNA here is from genome assembly GCF_051172195.1 of Paludibaculum fermentans. GTDB lineage: Bacteria > Acidobacteriota > Terriglobia > Bryobacterales > Bryobacteraceae > Paludibaculum > Paludibaculum fermentans_A. Next base: position 5,439,926 of record NZ_JBPJAQ010000001.1, on the reverse strand, counting down.
CTCTGCTCGCAGCGCCTGCATAGTTTGGCGCACTTGGCCATGGTTTCGTCGCTGCTGTCCATCTGTTCGCAATCCTCGGCGCACGCCTGGCACAGGGTGGCGCACAGCTCACAATACTGATGGTGGTAGTCGCTCATGCGTAGCAGGAAGCCGGCGCTAGTGGCGCAGGCCTGAGCGCAATCGGCCAGCAGCCGTTGGTGCTGGGGCGCAGCGTGTTCCCCGCCCCGCATCAAGCAGTGCGCGATCGTTTCAATGCAGATCGCATGGCAGTCGAGGCAGTTCTCGGCGCAATCGCGCATGCTCTTGCTCAGGTGGCTATTGTGAGGCATATTGTTTCTCCGATTCTTTGTTCGATGTTTGATCTCCCTCTGAATAGATGGCAAATGCCATCCCTTCCACCGAAGCGGGAAACAATTCACTTACCCACACTGTAGGGAGATTAGCCGCGCATGGCAACCGTGGCGAGGAGGTCCCTGGTGCTCACTATTCAAATGCCTTACGGAATCAGGTGCGGCGCCACGATGTCAAGGAACTCGCGCGATGTGATCACCTTGGTCTTTTTCCAGAACTTCGGGAAGTGCTTCTGATTGCCAGTCACGAGGTAATCGGCGCGAGCCGTATCGGCGCATTCCAGGAACTTGTTGTCGTCCGGGTCTTTCGTGACCAGGAGCTCGCGGGATGGCTTGACGAGGTGGGCCTTGCTCCGCATAAGTTCCAGGAGTTGCTGGCGAAGCCCTTTGCGAATCTTGAGTTCCGGCCGCGCCAGGACCTCGCGGTATTCGTCAAGAATCACCTCGGAAACCTACAGGGCGGCTGGTTTCGTGGTGGCAAGCAGTAGAACGGTCCGCTGGAGCCCGTCTGCCTTGAGTGCCCCCGAGACCAGGATGTTGGTATCGATGACGAGGCGGAGCGGAATCACGCGGGCTTGCGCTTTTTGGCGCGCGTCGACTGGATGACCTGTTCAATCTGCCGCGACGTCAGCTTGTTAGTGCCCTTCTGTTGAGATTCCTGCCCAATGAGCCTGAGCACTTCGGGCTCCGGTGCCGCAAGCCGCACATAGTCGCGGATACTGAGCAGAACGGCCCTCGGCGTTCCGCGCTTCTCGATGACAAGCGAGCGATGCTCGGTTTCCACACGGCGCAACAGCTTGCTGAAGCCGGTGCGGGCGGTCAGGGCCGAAACGACGATGCTCTCATTCTTGTCGGTGGGCTGCATGGTAAGTATGCATTTCAATTATCTGAACTGTTTAGTTTATATGCAATGGCGCTGCCAAACCCGGCCGTCTGGGCCGAATGGCTTTGTTCCCTCACAGTGGGTGGATTGGGCGGTTGACCTCGTTTCGTCGAGTGAGGCAGCCACGGGGGCCGACCGCTGGAGCTGCATGGCTTTGTTCCCTCAAAACGAGTGGATTGGGCGGTTGACCTCGCCTCCACAAACGACGCAGCCATGGCTAGGCGATCTCGGCCGAATGGCTTTGATCCCTCACAGCGGACGGATTGGGCGGTTGGATTCAAGTACTGAAACGGCGCAACCAGGAGCCGCGGTCGCCTGGGCTGCATGGCTTTGTTCCTGCGCTGTGAGTGGATTGTGGCGAGCGGCGGCATTGACGGGACTGGAGTTGGGAGCAGCTTTCGTCCGGGATTGGCCGGAGTTCCGAACCAGTCAGAAGGTTTGAATTTCAAAGAGCGTGTCCGGCCACGTGTAGCACGTGATCCGGGGTTTTGAGGCACCAAGAAGTTCAAGCGAGCCGGCGGCTGCTTACCGGCGTTTACGGAGGGAGAAGAGCGTGTTGAGGGTTTCGCGGCGGGCGCGCTGGAGCCAGGCGAGATCGCGTCCGAGGAGGGGGAGGATTGGGGCATTGTCGAGGAGCGTTTGCGTGGCAAGGATTGTGACGTCGAGGGGCTTGATGCCTCGAACCGAGCCCCGGCGGCTGCGGATCGCGTCGCATTCGGCGTCGATCTGTTCGTTGAGAATCTGCGTTTCGAGGCAGAGGTTGCGTTTGATCCGCCACTCGATGAAACAGAGTTCGCGGACGAGGGCGTATTCGAGAGAATTCGCCGGGTGGAAGTCCTGGCACAGGCTGCTCAGGAGTTCCTGGTATTCGGCCTCGTCCTCCTTCTTAGTAAGGAGAGGGTGCACGGGCTGATGTCCGGACGCGGCTTGGCAGCCGTCCCCGGTTGAGTTGTAAGCGGAACGGGCTTTGCCGTCCACCGCAACAGGGCCGTGCGAGCGCTTGCTTTGGCTGCGCGGCCGATCCGATCTCATGTTCACTGACATATGTCACCTCGGGGCAGATTATAGAGTGCGGTCTGCCAGCGACTGGAGGGAGGGCTGCTTCGTGGAGGCGGGACGAGGTTGACTCTTATGGGGTTACGAAGAACGTGAATTCTAGATTAAGCTGTGACCGGCATTTCGGCGTGGGGCTTTTTGGGGAGAAACGGACGAAAGTGACAGTAGGGGACCCGTTTCATGTTGGTGTAAGCGCGGGACGGTCGCACCCGTCCCACCGCTCATTTGCACCCGCTGATTCCGACTTGTTTGGTGCGTTTTGTGCAATCTGGTGCGGAGCCCCCGGATGGGGTTGGTTCCGGAGCGGATTGGGAAGAAAATGGCCGTGACTCGGGCGGCGGGCCAGGTCAGGCGGAGGAGCATCCCAGTGTACTCTCACCACGAGATCCGCTCGACGTCAACCGGAGGAGAGAATGCCGCATCGGAGGCGCTGCGGTCTCCAGCCGGGAGTATTGAGGAATTTCTTCGGGGGCGCTGTCACAATGTGAGCGGCTGAGTGTCTTTTCATTGAGGACAGCAAGCAAGCGAATGGAGCACCTCACCAGCGTTGTTGCGCGGGCCAAGACGCGCGACCTCGATGCGTGGAGCCTGCTGGTTCACGCCACGCAGGCTATGGCGTATGCCGTCGCACTTCGTGTTTTGCAGGATCCGGATCAGGCTCAGGATGCGGCTCAAGAAGCTTATCTGCGGGCATTCCGTAATCTGGCGGAGTTGGAGGAGCCCGCGGCGTTCATCAGTTGGCTTCGCAGGATTGTCATAACGGTCGCTGAAACCCTTCGCAAGGCCAGTCGCACGACCCTGCTCCGACTCGACGACATCTCCGTCGTGCCGGTGCTGGACGAGGCGGAAACAAGGTGGTCAGAGGCACAAAGGCGCCTGCTGTCTGGCGCACTGCTAACGTTGACGGCTTCGGAACGCCGCCTGTGCGACCGCCGGTATCACGGGCGTTGGAGTACCGCCCGACTGGCAGGCGACGCCGGAATCGACGAGGCGGTGATGAGAAAACGGTTGCAGCGCATACGAGACAAATTGAGGAAGGAAATGGAGATGGCAGAGCAGCGCGACGTTGGCCCGGAGGATCCCGGGGCGGACCTCTCAGCCGAGATTGTTGAACTGTTAGCCCGTCCCAAGCTCACGGACCTCCCCGACAATCCGGTGGGCAGGATACTCGAGTCGATTCGAGGCTTTTACAGCAACTTTGCCGAGGTGGAACTTCCGGAGATCCTCGACCTGACGGAAATAGCTAAAGCCATGGGCTGCGATTTGCCTTACCTGACACTGCCGGACCTTTACCGGATTGACGATCATCGAGCCCTCCGCTCCGACCTCACATTACCGCTGCTGATGAGAGTTCATTTCGAGGGCCAACCGCTGCGGGTGTGGGCTGCCGGCAAGGCATATCGAAACGATCAACCGGATGCCACCCATCTGGAAGCATTCCATCAGGCTGAGATCCTCTGGCTCGAGGAACATGAGAGCAGTGACCAGTGGAGCGTGGCAGGCAGAGTTCTCCAGTCGATAGAGGCCTTGCTTCCTGGAAAGGCAGTGAAGATCGTTCCGCTGAACTACTCCTTGTGCAGTTATGCCAGGGAAATCGAGGTGGAACATGATGGCAAGTGGACCGAGGTTGCCGCCTGGGGTGTCTATACGGATCGCATAGTCCGCTATCTGGGCGGGGATCCAGCGCGCCACACCGCGGTAGGCGTGGCATACGGCCTTGAACGCCTGGCCATGCTCCGCTTTGAGATCGACGACATTCGCACAATCGACGTAATTAGCCTGGCTTAACAGCCGGTGGCAGAAGTCGCGCGGCCCCTAACCAGAGTTACGGGCAACCCCTTCGTGGATACGACATCGAGGTACCCAAGTGAAGCCACAGCTTTGCCGTTTCGCTATCCAGACGGCGACCGCGGCCCTGCTATTAGTGCCGCGTTGTATTGCCGATGGCGCGGTCACAGTCTTCTCGCAGGAGGAAGAGATTGAACGAAGAGTATGGGCCGCACAACAATCGTTACAATCGCTGCGCCTTCATGAGGCGGAACAACACCTTCTCGCGGCGCTGGCACTGCCGGCTTCCACAGAGAACCGCGCGACAATACTGAACAATCTCGGATTTGTCTACCACCAATCAGGCATGCACCTACAGGCGGAGGCGTGCTACCGCCGCGCGATCGAGGCGTGGAAGCAAGTCCGCGGTCCGGACGCCCTGGAAACCGTCCGCACCATCAACAACCTGGCGACTCATTACGCCGAGACCTTGCAGTTCGCCAAGCTGGAGCGACTTGGGCTGGCTTCCCTGGCCTCCAGCCTATCGGGACAGGAAACGGCAAGACGGGATTTGGCCCAGCTCCTCGGCAATTTGGGCGTGTTGGCGCGATCGAAGGGCGAGTATACCGAAGCGGTGAAGTATCTGTCGCAGTCGCTCGAAATCTGGGAATCAGTGGCGCCCCGCGGGCCTGAGTGGCTGGCACCGCTAAACAACCTGGCGTTGATGTTTGAGCAGGCCGGCAGAGAAGACACTGCGTTGAGCTACTACGATCGGGCGCAGCAAGTGGCTGCGGAGACTCTTCCACCCGGCGATTATAGGTGGGCCAGTCTGCTCGGGAACATCGCAACACTGCATTTCCGCGCGCGAAGATTCGGCCTCGCGGCCTCTTTTCATCGGCGCGCGCTGGACATTGCCGAAAGCGCCCTGGGGCCTGAGCATCCGCTGGTCGGACAGATCCTGTGCAACTATGCGGTAGTGCTGCGCGCGCAAAAGAAGGGTGCGCTCGCAGGTCGACTCGAGGCGCGCGCCCTCGCCATACTGGGTGGTCCATCGGTGAACCTGCACGGTCGTCGCACGATTGACGCATCGGACCTCGCCCGCCGGACCCCGCCGAAGCGTTGATCTGACGTTATCCCGGCCCATCGTTGAAGTCCGCCTGCTCTCGGCCAACCATACCCCAATTAGCTTCGTCCGCCAGCGCAGTGGCTTTGCCGCCCATTCATTACTGTCGAGAATAGATGCTTTTGCGGCAATTCGCGAAATGACAAGCCGGGACGTCCCTGCGCCTGAGCAAGGACGTCCTGGCTGCCTGCGTTCTTTGCGTCTGTGACTGCCTGACTCCCTACTTCTTCTGTGCCGCGGTTACGGCCTTCTGGCCCGCTGCCTGGAAGAGCCGTGGCGCGAAGTCCTGCAGGTCGCGACGCCAGGTCTGCCATTCGTGATCCGTGCCTGGCGACTCGTAGTAGACGTGCTGGATCTTGGCCTCCTCTAGCGAGGCGTGCAGTTTCTGGATGCCCTGCCGCATGCGCTCGGGCTCGGTGGTGCCGACTCCGAACCACAAGAGATGCACTCGTTTTGCGAAGGCGGCGGGGTCGGCCATGGCTCCGTTGAACGCGGTCTTTGTGTCGAGTTTGTCGCTGCCCGCCGCGAAGGCGTTGGCCGCTCCGCTGAAGCCGCCGATATAGGAGAACAGGTCGAGGTGGTTAAAGGTCACGTGGAAGGTCTGCATGCCGCCCATGGAAAGGCCGGCCATGGCGCGGTGCTCGCGGGTGGTCAGGGTGCGGAAGTTCGAATCGATGTAGGGGATGAGCGCCTGGGTGACGTCGTCTTCAAACGCCGTCATCATGTCCTGCATCACCTTTCTCATCTCGGGAGAACCGAATCCTTTGCCACGGAGATCGGGCATGGTCTGGCCGGCGCGCCGAGCGTAGCCGTTCGCCATCACCACCAGCATCGGCTTGGCTTTGCGGGCGGCGATCAGGTTATCAAGGATGAAATTGGCTTTGCCCTGGCGGGTCCAGCCGGACTCATCTTCGCCGCCGCCGTGCTGGAGGTAGAGCACCGGGTAGCGTTCCTTGATCTGGGTGTCATAGCCCGGGGGCGTGTAGACCAAGGCGTGCCGCCAGGTGCCGGTGACCTTGGAGTTGTACCAGATCTCGCGCACCTGCCCGTGGGGAACATCCTGGGGCAAGTAGTAGGTGGAGCCCGCCTCGGGTACCTCGACCGCGCTGGCCCATTTGCTGCCGCCATAGTAGGCCGTGCTGCCGGGATCACTGACTTCGGCGCCATCGACGATGATTGTGTAGTAGTGCAGCCCCGGAGCCTGCGGCGGCGTGGTGAACGTCCAGAAGCCATCCGCTTGTTTTTCCATGTCGGCCTTGGGACCGCTCCAGAAGTTGACCCTGACCTTGGCGGCATCCGGCGCTTTGAAGCGGATCTCGACGCGTGAATCGTTATCAACGCGCGGATACTGTGCATCGAGGACATTCGATGTCGCGGGTTTGAAAGTGCCCGAGCCCTGCGCCAGGCAGGAGCCGGCGAAAGCCAGGACCAGACTTGCTAGTGCGGTCAGCCTCATGTTTGCCTCCAGATCGAATTCAGTAGGGTTGGTCGCCGCGGGCGAGGTCGCTCGGGTTTTCCTGGATGACATCGTATTCCACTGGGGGACGGAATGCCAGTGGGGGTGGGTGGGGGCGCTGGCGGCGTTCCGCCCGGGGCGTGGCTCGATGATACAGGATTGATGTACCGATTCAGTTGAGGCATCGTCAATGCCTGATGGATGCACTCCGATATGGCTCCTCAATCCGGGATTGCGTTCGCCTTGGCGACGAGATTCGATGGCCCGCCGGCCGGACCATGCTGCTCGCACCGGGCTTCGACCTCGCTCAGCGGCGTCGCCTGTTGGCACTGCTGGCGTTGCTTGTGTGACGTGGGAATCGGCGAAGGTGCGATCAGAGGCTACGGCGTCAATATCAGAACAGCCCGGTCAGGATCGTTCAGGAACTCCGTCACGCGGATCGCCTGGCCGCGAATGAGCCGCTCCGCAACAGCGGTCGGGTAATCGCAGCCGCGCAACCAGATGACCCTGGGTGGCGGGCCGAATGGGGAGGCAAGTTCGTAGAAGTCCGCATCCGCGCTAACAATGGCGTAATCGCCAGCCTTCGCGTGTTCCCAGATGCGGATGTCGGGAGAATGGAGCCATCTCGCCATGGCCACGCGCGTGGAGTGGGGGAAACAAATCAGCCAAACTGTCGACGAGGCGCCGGGAGAGGTTCCCGTCCAGCGGCAGCTTCAGAGTGCGACTCGCCGCCCGACTCGGGCGGCGTACTCATAAACGGCCCGGAAGTCATCCAGTTCCAATTCGGGATAGTCGTGAATGATCTGGTCCTCGCTCTTACCGGCAGCGAGCCAACCGAGCACATCCCACACGGTGATCCGTAGATTTCGGATGCAGGGCTGGCCGGACCGTTTACCAGGCTCGATGGTGATGCGCTTTTCGTCCACGATCTTCACCTCCGATGTTAACGCCGGTGGAGTTGCGCGTCGCCACCACGCCGGCGCGCGCGTCCAGGATGCACAACCCTTTGCGAAGGGTGCACGGTAGGATTCGGCGTTCCCCTAGCATTCTCCGGGTTAAGCCGATCCTAGTCTCACTTCGTCCGAAGGCCCAGGCGTCCTATGAGCGCGCACGGAGCTCTCGGGAGGAAGCGTAGGGAGCGGGTCCCGGCTGCCACCCAGGTTTCGTATTGAGACAAATCGGGCGATTGCCCTACTCAACGGTTGCTATGGTTTGCCGATTACGGACCCATGCCCCCAATCAGCACTGGAACCCCTCCATTCCCACCGACCCGTGAGGGGATAAACGAACGGATTCTGTATCCCGGGCGGCTCCGTACGTTGTCTCTGGCGGCGGCCTGCGCGGTTTTTACGCTGATGGGCCTGAGCGCAGGCGGCGGCGGATTGCTCTGGGCATTGCTGGCCGGCATTGGCGCATTCATCTTCTTCACCAGTCTCCTGCCGAGCGCTGCCTGGCTGAAGTTGGATGCCCAGGGATTCACGTACCGGATCGCGTTTCGCGAGCACCGGTACAATTGGGCCGACATCCGGTCGTTCGGAGTCCTGACCCGGCGATACCTGGGCATCATCCCGGTGAGCCGGATTGTCTGCTTCACGTTCACCGAGGAGCACAAGAAGACCAAGAGCCTGTTGCTGCGGATGGCGACGGTGATCGCCCGCTTTGACGGTCAGTTGCCGGACAACTACGGAATGAAGGCTCGCGACCTGGCGGCCCTGTTGGAGAACTGCCGGCTTCAGGCGGAGAGCCACGCGGTGGCGCCGGACTTGGCGCGGTTCCGGAGTGCGAGTTTTTCGGGAGTGAATCGAGTGTCGTAGGTTTGGGCGGCCGTGGACGGCTGCTCGCGCTTGTGCGGACAACGTGTGCCGATCGCATGGATCGCAGACCGACTGCAGTGCGCAGGACCCGAATTCCCGGCGATGGAGGCAACGCCGCGTGAGCTTCTTGCCGACATACGCGAGCAGCGAGTCGTAGACAACATGAGGAAGCATCGCCGGTTCTTCATTACTGTCGAGAATGGATGCTTGTGCGACAATTCGCGAAGTGTCAGACGTCCCCTTTTCTGGCGCACTGATCCGGCGTTCGGGCGAACTCTGGCGGGCCTGGCTGTGGAAGTGCGCACCGGGGTGCAAACTACAGTGGAGGCAAAGCCAACCAGCGGCAGCGGGATCTGACGTTTGCGCAAGTGGCTCTTGTGGATGCGCCCCAACCTGAGAAAGTTGGACTGCCACGGACTGCTGGGCCGATTACAAACGGCGCAAGAAGGAGGAGAAGTGAGCATGCCCCTAACCCACGATTTCAAAGAAACGATCCGCCAACGTGCTCAGCAGGAGCCGGAGTTTCGGCAGGCGCTGCTGCGGGAGGCCGTCGAGTGCATTCTCAACGGCGATCTGCAGACTGGCAAAGCGGTGCTGCGCGACTACGTCAACGCCACCGTTGGATTTCAGGACCTTGAGAAACGGACCCACATCCCGGCCAAGAGCCTGATGCGCATGCTCGGACCCAAGGGCAGCCCGTCTGCCGTGAACCTCACCAGCATCGTAACGGTCCTGCTGCAAACCGAGGGCATCCGTTTTGAGCTCGCGCTGAGGAGGTAGACTCAACCGCCAGTGGGAGAAGACGGGCGGCGCCGTTCGCACAGCCGCAGCCGCTGAAGATGCAGGCGATCATGAACGTTGTTCTGCGAGGTGGCAATACGCGCTGGGTCGGGCAGGATTTCACCGAGCCATGGCGGCTTCCGCACTCCAGAGGGCCAGGCTGTCTGTGTTGGAAGGCCAATCTGCCCGAGGGAGCACCCGGTCGAAGCCGGCGGCCTGCAGCAAAGCGGTGAGATCCTCGACACTCCAGGCTTTCGTCGTATTGCGGTACACCGTGGTAGCGCCGGCATCGTCGCTGACCGTGAACCGCTGGACGGCGACGTGCTGCTCCGGAACCCACTCGCACCGGGTTTGGCATCGATATGCGCCATCCGAGAACAGTCCAGATGTGAGGTGCTCGTCGGAGGGCGGGGTGTGTCCCGTGCGTTCGACGGCCTCCGGCGTTTGGATTTCGAGGATGAGGACGCCGTGGTCCGGCACGAGGCTGGCCCGCACTCGCAGGAGGATCTCGCTAATCTCCGAAGGCGGGAACACGTTCATCTCACCAAAGAGGATCATCGCCAGATCGTAAGGGCCGCCGAACGCAATCCGGCGGATGTCGCCCAAGACAAATTCACAGCGTGACTGGTCGCGGCTTGCGCGCCGGGCATAGTCGATGGAGGCGGGCCCGAAGTCGATGCCGCGGCACTGGTGGCCCAACGCTGCCAGACGATGCGAGTAGAAGCCGGGTCCGCAGCCCAGATCGAGGATGTTCGCGCAGCGCCCGGCCAATAGTTGGCGGTGGATCCACTCCACCTGGCGATCGATCCATTCCAAGCGCCGGCTCGCCATGTCGTGGTCCTGGGTCAAGTGCTCGGCCAGCATGCGTCTGCTGAAGGCCGGGTCGTCCCACGGGATTTTGTAGTCACCGGACCAGATGGATTCGGATGTCATGGTCGTCCATCGTGCGCACCCATGATTGTAGGTCACGGGGCGGCAGGAGCGAAGCTGTGGCGGCCCGCCGGATCGATGTTCGTTTACGTCGTTGCGTTTGCCGCCGGATCCAGATGGGGCTGCTCGACCAGGAGCAGGACTGGCATTGGTGGCGCGAGACGTGAGCGAGGAGCTGCGGCATGGCGCCGCGGACGGAGAGAGGGTCAACACTGAGAGCATCATGAAGGGACGTACGACTGCCTGGCTCTGCAAAAAGGCCAAGCGCGGCTTCCGCGGCTACCCCATCGCCACGCTGGCCTTCTATGGACCGGCGGTGGACTTCGCCACGAAAGTGGTGGCGTCCATCTTTCCCGACGAAGGATGCGACCCCGATCCGATGGAGCGCTGGTTTGCCCAGGACACGGACGTGCGCACCGACCCGGAGATTGGCGAGCAGGTGATTGCGTTCGTGAAGGCGCATGGCGCCCTGTCGATCGTGGTGACGGACAGGATCATCGGCTGCCCGCATGAAGAAGGCGTCGATTGCGCGGATGGAACCCCAAGCACGCAATGCCCACACGGGGCCGGTCGCGACCGGTGGACTGGGGAATCGGGTCGCCCAGGACATCCTGGTTCGCTCAGCCATGCAAGCCCCACCACTTTGTAGCGACAGAGCGACCATGCGCGTCGAACAGCTCCACTGGTGTTCGAAGAGCCGACACGTAGACAAGTCGAACTTCGCGGATGTCCCACTTTCCTGGCATGGATGATGTGACCGGCTGGCTCCGCGGCAGTCTGGGCACTCGTGTACTTGGCCAGAACGGGAAGGCGTCAGGTAATTGCCTCGCTGCAATGTTTGGCGCGAATGAGATGCCCGATGCGCAAATGCCCACTAGGGCCGTCGAGCAAAGGTGTCGCACGCTTCTCTTAAACGATCGATCGCGGGGGTCCTGACGCCGACCGTCCGGGCCAGCAAGGCAAACTCGTGGGCGAGGACCTGCATTTCATCCGCTGCCGCGATTGCGTGTGCCTTAGCAACCGTCTCGAAATGGCCGGTGCCTGCCCAGGCCCGCAGCGCGGAAACAACAAGCGCCTGCGGCGTGCGTTCCACCAGTCGAAGTTGGAAGGGCACCACATTCAAGCCTGCTGCACGCACGACAGTGAATCCCTCTCGGATCGCGTCCACCATCAGTCGAACTGTGTCGACCTGCTTTGCCAACCGGCAACTGTCGCCACCGGCGAGGTAGATGCCGTTCGCCAGTGGGCTGACTAGCGCCACGTGTGAAGTCAACCACGCTCGCATGTCGGAGCAGGTGGTAACCGGTAGATCCGCGCTGCGAAACATCCGCAGTACGGCCTTGAGGCGGGCTGTGACCTGCCCGTCTGGCTCTCCGAACGTAGTCGGCTGCATCCATGTGGGCGCAAACGCGTAGCGGACGACGGGACCGTTTCTGACGCCCCCAGCCCCCGGAAAGCCAAGGAGTAGCCGCTCGTGCCCAACTGCCTCGCTCCACATGGTGTAGCCAGACGCGGTATTCACCATGAAGCAGATCGTCGACGCCTTGCGTGCCGCAGCCAACGCTGGCAGAACTGCATCGACCTGGTTCCTGCGCATTACGACAAAGACCAAGTCATATGTGGAGTCAGGTGCCAAGTGGTCAATGGCCGTCACCAGGGTGACGGTACGCTCGTCTGTACTTTGATTTTCGAGAACAAGACCATGCTCCCGAATATCGGTGAGTCGCCTCCCACGAGCCAGCACTGTGACATCTTGACCAGCACGCTTCAGCCGGGAGGCAAGCAGAGTTCCAACGACACCCGCACCGTAGACAAGAATTCTCGGAGGCGTGGACCAAATCAATGAGTTGGGCGACATCTTCATGTTGGTTATGGTCTCAGCATGGCAGCACGCCGCCCCTGATTGGCATGGAAATCGGGACGTCACTGGTCCGTCACGATCGTTTTTTGCTGCAGACATTCAATACCAGAATCTCTAGAATTTCATTTTCTGAGGTCCTACAAGACCTGAGCGATCCGCGCAGACCGGATGCTGTTCTCAGCACCAGAAATCCCGGTGAGGGGCCACCGCCAAGCGAGCTTCTTGACCTTGCGAAAGGTGGATGTCCTGCCCCGGATCCCCTTGCCCCTTTGTCTGTGGTTTGCACGGAGGTTCACCTCCGGCTGAAGTGCGTCGGGGCACGCTCACTTGCGAGATACAATGTATCTCAGAGGGCAATTATGTCGACCACGATGATTCACGTTCGCGTGGACGAGAAGACGAAGCAGAGGGCCACGAAGACACTTGCTGCCATGGGCATCTCCGTATCCGATGCGGTCCGCATGCTGCTGGTCCGGGTGGTGGCAGAGAAGGCCCTGCCTTTTGCGGTGAAGGTCCCGAATGCGACCACGGTGAAGGCGATGCGCGCTGCCGACAAGGGCCAGGGCAAACGCCAGAAGTCCGCCGATGCGCTGTTCAAGGACCTGGGCATCTAGATCTTGCGGAACCCGATTACGGGCGGGCAGTTCGGGCGCGATGTGAAACTTGCTCAAAAGCGCGGCAAGGACATGGCGAAGTTGCACGATGCGATCCTGCTGCTGATTGAGGGCAGTCCGTTGCCGCGGCGCTATAAGGACCATCCTCTCGGCGGGGAGTGGAAGCACTTCCGCAACTGCCACATCGAACCGGATTGGCCAGTGATCTACAAGATTGATGGCGAGGACCTTTACCTCGTTCGCACGGGAACGCACGCGGATCCGTTCTGAAGGCGTCGCCGAGGCCCCGCCGCAGCGCAGGTACCCGTGTTGCGACGGGCGTGCCGGGCAATCAGGCCACACGTCTCGATGGCTGCTTGATCCGGAGGTCGACTTCCAAGCCGGCGTCGCCGAGCATGTTGACCAACGTGTCCAGCGAGAACCGGCTGATCTTGCCGCGCGTCAGGTCCGAGGTGCGCGGCTGACTGACCTTTAGGCGCTTGGCCGCGTCCGCTTGCGTCAGTCCCTCCTTCTCGATGAACTTCCTCAGGGCCGTCATCATCTGCGCCCGCAGCCGCAAGTTGCGGGACTCCGAGGGCGAGAAACCGAGGTCGGTGAAAACGTCGCCGCTGCCCATGGTGATCGTTGTGTCGATCGGGGTCTTCATGGCTCTCTCCTTCCTCTGAAAGGCGGACGTCCTGGCCTGTCACGGTCGCTTTTCTCTACTACCATTCAGGAGCGGAATCTCCAAAATGCCATTTCCCGAAGTCCTACGAGACTCGATTGGCCCTCGCAGACAGGGAGCAGTGCTCAGAACCATAATTTCCGGCGATGGAGCCACCGCCGCGTGAGCTTCTTGCCGACATAGGCGAGCAGCGAGTCGTAGACAACCTGAGGAAGCATCGCCGGTCATTCATTACTGTCGAGAGTGGATGCATCTGCGCCAATTCGCACAGGGACAGGCCAGTGGACGTCCCCTTTTCCCGACCTACGCGGGCAGCGAGTCGTAGACAACCTGAGGAAGCACCGCCGGCCATTCATTACTGTCGAGAGTGGATTTATCTGGGACAATTCGGGGGGACAGACCATTGACGTCCTGTTTTCTCCGAGGGCTCCGTTCATGAGCTCCATTCACAACGCGAGCGTGGTCTGCGTCCGACCGTTGCCCGCAGACGGTGCCCAAGTCCCTGGGCGCGGTCAGCTTACGCCTCTGGCACCTCGCAAAAAGTGCGGCCCTTCCCTCGCGTTGCAAATCGAAGGTATCACACACGCACGTGTAGGGTGAGGAGTGCACACCTCGCAACATCACGACAATGACGGCTATCGGCAAGAAATGGGACGTCCGCAGACCCTATTGGCAGATCGAATCACCCATTTCATACTGGACTGACTTTCGCTCAGCGATTACCAGTTGCTATCTTTCTTCTTGTGAACAGGCCCGCAGTTCTCAGCAGCGCATGTCTCATTCTCGCTTGCTTCTATCCGGCAGACGCACGCGCCGCCGAATGGACCGTCTCTCTGCGCGGTGCCGGCCCCATCCGGCTCGGCATGTCCCTCGACCAAGTCCGCAGCGTTCTGAGTGATCCCAAGGCCCCGCTTGCAGGGAACGAGCCAGACGTTCCGCTCACTGAATGTGCCTATCTCGAAAGCACACGAATTCCGCAGGGCGTTGGCTTGATGTTCGCCGAGGGGCGCCTCGTCCGGATCGATGTCTTTCGCTACCAGATCAAGACGACAACCGGAGCGGCCATAGGCGACGCCGAAGCTCGCATCAAGAAACTCTATCCCGGCGGAATGACCGTACAACCTCACACCTACGTCGACGGGGGCCACTACTTGCAGTACCTGCCGCCCGGCAAGGCAGAACCGAAGTGGGGCATCCTCTTCGAGACGGACGGCCAGCGTGTTACTTCGTTTCGAATCGGCACGCTCGCCGCGATTGAACTGGTGGAAGGGTGCAGTTAGCGGGAGTTCCCCGCCCTTCGCAACGCGGGCCTCCAGTGGCTCCAACCTCCAAGAGTCGCTCCTCCCATCGGCTCCCAATCCGGCCCGTTGACCACTTTCCCACCTCGACTCAAGGCGACCCGCCACTCCCGTGAATGCCCTCCGGCACCCAATTCGGATTTTGCTGTATGATAGTCTCGTCCAGTCAACTGACATGGCAATTCTGGACAGTTGTAACCCGCCGGGGCCAGGACGCCAGCAATGGCGGAGCCTCGCCTTTGCTGAAAATCATTCCGATCTTCGCCGGCCCGCGGTCCCTCTTATCGCCGCGCGGCGGAGGCTATGAAGGCATTCATCAGGAGCGAATATGCAATCCGCAAGTTGTGACATCGGCCTCGTCGGCCTGGCTGTCATGGGCCAGAACCTGGTCCTGAATATGAACGACCACGGCTACAAGGTGGCCGTCTTCAATCGCACGGTCTCCAAAGTAGACGATTTCCTCGCCAACGAAGCCAAGGGCACGATGGTGGAAGGCGCCCACTCGATGGAAGAGCTCGCGAGCCTGCTGAAGCGCCCGCGCCGCGTCATGCTGATGGTCAAGGCCGGCGACACGGTCGATCGCATGATCGAAGCCGTACTGCCTTACCTCGAAGCAGGCGACATCATCATTGATGGCGGCAACTCCCACTTCCCCGACACCAACCGCCGCACGAAGAGCCTGGAAGAGAAGGGCATCCTCTATATCGGCACCGGCGTCTCCGGTGGCGAAGAGGGCGCGCGCCGCGGTCCGTCCATCATGCCCGGTGGGAATCCGGCTGCCTGGCCGCATGTGAAAGAGATCTTCCAGGCCATCTCGGCCAAGGTGGAAGACGGCACTCCGTGCTGCGACTGGGTGGGCGAGAACGGCGCCGGCCACTACGTCAAGATGGTCCACAACGGCATCGAGTACGGCGACATGCAGCTGATCTGCGAAGCCTACCAACTGCTGAAGGACGGCCTGGGCCTGAATGCCGATGAACTCCACGAAGTGTTCGATGACTGGAACAAGGGCGAGCTCGACAGCTACCTGATCGACATCACCAGCCAGATCTTTGCCAAGAAGGATGAAGACGGCTCGCCCATCGTCGATAAGATCCTCGACACCGCGGGCCAGAAGGGCACCGGCAAGTGGACGTGCCTCAGCGCGCTCGACCTGGGCATGCCCGTCACGCTGATCGGTGAAGCGGTCTTCTCGCGCTGCCTGTCGGCCATCAAGGACGAACGCGTGGCTGCCTCGGCGATCCTGCCCGGTCCGGGCTACACTTCGGAACTCGACCGCGCCGCCTTCATTGAAGACGTGCGCCGCGCGCTGTACTGCTCCAAGGTGATCAGCTACGCGCAGGGCTACATGCTGCTGCGGGAAGCGGCCAAGGAACAGGGCTGGAACCTGAACTTCGGCGGCATCGCCCTCATGTGGCGCGGCGGCTGCATCATCCGCAGCCGGTTCCTGGGCAAGATCAAGGACGCCTTCGACAACAACCCGAACCTGAACAACCTGCTGCTGGACGAGTTCTTCACCAGCCTGCTGGTGAACTACCAGGCCTCCTGGCGGCGGGCGATCATCCAGGCGATCCAGTACGGCGTACCGACCCCCGCCTTCACGACCGCCCTGGCGTTCTATGATGGCTATCGCACGGGCCGTTTGCCGGCGAACCTGCTGCAGGCCCAGCGCGATTTCTTCGGCGCGCATACCTATGAGCGTGTCGATAAGCCGCGCGGCGAGTTCTTCCATACGAATTGGACCGGCCGCGGCGGACGCGTCGCTTCCGGCATCTACACTGTCTAGCTTGCATAGCTGTCAGCGGTCAGCTATCAGCTTTCAGCTTGCGCGGGTTGACCCGGCGAGGTTGGTTGGTAGCTGACGGCTGATCGCTGATAGCTGATTGCTTGGTGCTTTAGCTTTCAGCGTGCATCTTTCAGCTCTCGCGGTTCGGCCAGGCGAGTATCGTTGGTAGCTGACGGCTGATTGCTGATCGCTGAAGGCTAGTGGTTTCCAGCTGATACTGGAATGATGCCCAGGTATCACCAGCCGGCACGCGTGGTATCGGCCGCGGGGTGCTCGTAGCTGACAGCTGACCGCTGATCGCTGACAGCTTACAGGCCGCAACCCCACGGATTATCGAACTCTGGGAAAGTACATATAGAGAGGGATTCTCGAATGAAATATGGTTTGAATATTCTTCCGGAAGGCGCGCTGGACTTCCTGTCCCTGGGCGCCCTGGTCCACCGTCTGGATCCGGGTGTCATCCCGTTCCGCAAGGCCGCGGGCTGCCAGATTCACGTCAGCGGCGGTGAGTTCAACTGCGCCGCCAACCTGGCCGACTGTTTCGGCCTGAACACGGGCGTCGCCAGCGCCATGGTCGACTACCCCATCGGCGACCTGATCGCCGAGCGCGTCAAAGGGATGGGCGTGAGGCCCTTCTACAAGCGCTTCAAGCACAACGGCGTGAACGGCCCCAACATGGCCGCCGTTTACAGCGATCGCGGCCAGGGCGTGCGCGCTCCGGTCGTGTTCTACAACCGCTGCAACGAAGCGGGCGCCCAGCTGAAGCCCGGCGATTTCGACTGGCCGGCCATCTTCGGCCAGGGCGTGCGCTGGTTCCACAGCGGCGGCATCTTCGCTGCCCTGTCTGAGACCACCGGCGAGCTGATCATCGAAGGCATGAAGGCCGCCAAGGCCGCCGGCGCGATCACCTCGTTCGACCTCAACTACCGCGCCAAGCTCTGGAACATCTGGGGCGGCCACGAGAAGGCGCTCTCCGTTCTGGCCCGCATCGTCGAGCATTGCGACGTGCTGGTGGGCAACGAAGAGGACCTGCAGATGGGTCTCGGCATTCCCGGACCCGAGGTTGCCGCCAAGTCGAAGCTCGATCCCAGCACCTTCTTCGGCATGATCGACAAGGTCGTCGAGAAGTATCCCAAGGTGAAAATCGTCGCCACCACGCTCCGCGAGGTCCATTCGACCAACCGGCATAGCTGGGGCGCCGTGGCCTGGATCGACGGCCAGACCTATGTCACGCCGACGGCTGAGCTCGATGTGCTCGACCGTGTGGGCGGCGGCGACGGCTACGCTTCCGGCTTCTTCTACGGCCTGCTGACCGGGCTCGAGCCCGACGAAGCGGTCCGGTTGGGCTGGGCACATGGCGCGCTGCTGACCACGTTCCCCGGCGACACCACCATGGCCACGGTGGACATGGTTAAGGCGTTCGCCAAGGGCGGGTCGGCGCGCATCCAACGCTAGTCATCCAGCGCTAGCCATCCAGACGGGAATCCGCCGCCGGACTTCCGAAATCCGTGTGCATCCGTGTGAATCCGTGGCCAGAGAAGATGGGCCACTGATGGACACGGATCCACACGGATAGCGCAGCGCCACCCGCCCCAAATCCCGTACGCTGATAGCTGGCAACTTCCAGTACCCGTAAGTGAGAATTCATCCATGCCCCCTGTCGTTACCCCTGAGGTGCGCGAGCGCGCCGCCAAGATCAAGCTGGTCCTGATGGACGTCGATGGCGTCCTCACCGACGGGAAGTATTTCCATGTCCCCAATCCGGCCGGCGGCCTGTTTGAAGTGAAGCTGTTCGACTCCCAGGACGGCATCGCCCTGCAGTGGCTCTATCGCACCGGCATCAAGACCGGCCTCATTAGCGGCCGCGACGCGCAGGCCACGGCCGAGCGCGCCCGCAGCAGCCACATGACCTACTGCTACATGGGCAACACCGAGAAGCTGCCGATTTTCCAGGAGATCCTGACCGATTCCGGACTCACTCCGGACGAGATCGCCTACCTCGGCGACGACCTCACCGACGCCATCCTCATGAAACGCGTCGGCCTCTCCGTGGCCGTCGGCAACGCTACGCCGGAAGTGAAGGGCTGCGCCCACTACGTGACGAAAGCCGTCGGCGGATCCGGCGCCCTGCGCGAAGCCACCGAGGTAATCCTCGACGCCCAGGGGAAGTGGGAAGGCATTTTGCGTCATTATGAAGTAATCGCATGAGCCTGGAACGTATTGGCGCCGTCATCTCCGTTGTGAACGCCCCCGGTGTGCTGCACGAGCTCACCGGGATCATCGCCGCGCACAACGGCAACATCCTCTCGGTGGAGATGCTCTCCAGCCCGGACCCGGCGGAATCGCGCATCTACTTCGAAATCGAGCTCGAGACGGCGCCGGCCGCCCTGCTGGTGGACATCGGCGCGCTGCCGGCCGTGAAGTCGGTGGCGTCCGAGAAGAGCCTGCAGAAGATTTACGGCAAGCGCATCATCATCATGGGCGGCGGAGCGCAGGTGGGCCAGGTGGCCATCGGAGCCATCATGGAAGCGGACCGCCACAACATCCGCGGCGAGCATATTTCGGTGGATACGATCCCGCTGGTGGGCGAGCAGGCATTGGCCGATGCGGTGCGAGCCGTACCCCGCCTGCCTCGTGCGCGCGCCCTGGTCCTGGCCGGATCGTTAATGGGTGGGGATATCGAAAAGGCGGTACGCGAGGTGCGGGCGCAAGGGCTACTGGTGGTGAGTTTGAACATGGCGGGCAGCGTGCCGGACGCCGCCGACCTGGTGGTCACGGATCCGGTGCAGGCCGGAGTGATGACGGTGATGGCAGTGGCCGACACGGCCAAATTCACAGTGGAGCGCCTGAAGCGCCGCGTGTTCTGAGACCCGGGCAGGCCGCCCTGCGGTGGCACGCCTAGCCCGTCACTCACGTTCCGGAACTGGTGCTGCGCCGCAACCGGAGCGCCGCAACCGGAGCCGCGCACGTCAGTAAGCGGGGGAGTCCCCGTAAATCCCCAAGCCCCAATCGCACCCTCCAAGTTCAATCGCGTCGCACAGGGAGCCTCTCACGTCCGTATGCTATGGAGTCCCCGTAAATCCCCAAGCCCCAATCGCAGCCCCCAAGTTCAGCCGCGTCGCACAGGGAGCCTCTCACGTCCGTATGCTGTGGAGTCCCCGTAAATCCCCAAGCCCCAATCGCACCCTCCAAGTTCAACCGCGTCGCACAGGGAGCCGCCACGTCAGTAATCCGTGGAGTTCCCAGCAATCCCCAACCCCGATCACCCAACACCCCAAAAACCAAACCGAACCCCAACGACAACCGAGTCGCAAACTCATCCACCCACATCCTCAAGCGAGCAAGTCCTTCCGAGCCCCCGAGCCACCTTACCTTCCAAACACTCGTCGTAACACCCGCGACCACCAGTTCCCTACCCCGGGCTCATCGGGCACAGGAATGTCCACTGGCGCCGACCCGGCTTCCGCCGACAGGCTCTTCTCCATCTCCTCGGCTTCAATCTGCATGGCAGCGGAACGAAATACGCCTGCAAACTCTTCTTCCTGCTCGACAGAGTCCAGGCACTTGGCACAAACCAGTAAATGTTCTTCGATCACTTCGCGCGTTACGCCTGACAGGCGATTGGCCAGATAATCTTCCATCTCGGCTTCCGTCAGGCACTTGCCAACAGAACGACGCAGCATCAGGCCCTCCTGCGCGCCGTCGTCCTCCCAGCCCAATGAAGTCATGAGCAGCCTCCAAGAAACCAGCGCGCTCAGTCTAGGTATTCAGATCCTAGTATCTCAACGAAACGCCGGCCGGAACAGGTCTAATTGTCGATTCACTAGACTAGTGTCAGCCGCCTGACGCTCTTCTCAATACTTTTTCAGTCAGCCCGGTGTGCGACAACCGCCGCCGGCCCATTTCCCCGAACCTGGCCTTGGCCCGCGACTTAAGCAGCCGGAACTGGGTCTCCGAGAGGCTCATCTCCTCGCAGATTTGCTCCTGAGGTTGTTCATACAGATAGAAACGGGTGAGGATCTCCCGGTCGCGACGGGATATGCCGCGCAATACCCGCACCATCAACGCCATCTTCTCGTCCTGGATCGCCCGTTGCTCAGGATTCTGACGAATATCGGGTACCCGCCCGCCCATTTCCATATCGGCGAATTCGCGGCGGCTTTGCACCGCGCAATCGATGAAGGCGGCCACCTGCCGGCGCACCACCGTGCGCACAAAGCCCATCAGCCGCTCAGGCTCCCTGAGCCCGCCGCTCTGGATGGCCTGCACGACAATCAGGAACGTATCATGAACCTTGTCGTCCAACTCCTGAGGCCCCAGGTGCCGGCAAAGATAATACCGGACGCCGCGCGAGAATATGCGGTAAAGCTCCTCCATCGCGCTGTTGTCGCTATTCTGGATCCGCTCCACCAGCGCCGTCCAGCGAGCGCCGCCAAATTCGGGTGTCTCTCCTTCCGTGCGTTGGGCCTCGGCCGCCGGGACAGCCGACAAACCGCTGGGAGCGGTCTCATCATCCGGTTCTTTCCGCGTTCCCTCACTCGAATATCTTTGCATGCAGGTCACTCCTTGCCCACAACGAAATAGGTGGTTCCACATCGGGGGGATGGACCGCCTACTCCTGCTTTGAATCGGCATTGCCCTCGCGGCCTGAATGAGGCCGCTCCGCTCTCGTGCCGGTCCCGGACGGCCAGCCCATGCTGGCTGCGAATGGCACTTTGCCTTATAGCTAATACGATCTTAATGTCCGAATTCAGCCCAAACTGACGGACATGATTCTCGTGCGGCCCAGACAAACCGAACCTCCGAACAGCGGTGCACGCCTGCGGCCCTTTCCGGGAGCGCGGGGCGGCCCCAAAACCGCCCGCTCCGGAGGACAGAACAGTCCTCCTGCCAGGTGTGCGAGTCGACACAGACGCACTCAGAAATGAATTCGGAAAGGACCCGAGGTTCGACAGAGCGAGACTCCAAACGACAATGGTCATTACCCCTCCGGGGAGGGTTAATATTGGATGGACGATGACATGGGAGTACCCTGACCATTAGTACTCGTAGAAATCATATCAGCATCTACGCGAGATGGCAGATTAATTTTCGTTCTTTCTTTACAGCCATATCAGGGTGTTCCACTTCGTAGCTAGTGATATCTCCAACGAATATTCTCAATAGTTCTTGGGCAGCTCCCCGGCATAATGAGCAATCCCTCCAATTCCAGCTGAACCCCGCCGCCGAGGCACCTGCCCAACCCACCCGGCCTGGTTCGCGACTGCTGCTCCTGCTGCTAGCCAACCCGCTGCATTCATTCATCTTATTGAGCGGCGACGGAACAGCCCGCAAGCGCTAGGAAGGCGCTGGAGCGGTGGCCTTGCGCGGGGAGGATTCTCGAAAAGGGGTGGCGATGCGGGACAAACGGGAGGGAACGGCAGCGGCGCGGACGGAGATAAAGGCGCTATCGCGGTGCCACAAACAAGACTCTACTCTTTAGTGCGTCATTGAGTAGACTACATAATTCGCGGCGATTCTTATCCCCAAAGCGGAGTACTTCTCAGGGTAGGCCGGGACATCGGCCCACTCCAGCGAATCGCCGATATCCATGTTGAAACAAATGGCCACCATGAGCCGGCCTTTGTCGTCGTAGATCCCGCGCCAATGCGGCTCATAGCCGTCGCGTTCATAGGTTCGCCCGCTTTCGACGAACTGTTCACCGGGAATCTGGTAGCGTTCATCGAGATCATATAGGATGTGGAAGATCGGGTCGCGTGATTCGATCTCGACGATGGGCCGGTCGGGGAACACGCGCTGCATGCTTTCGGCAAAAATGGCCCACTCGCGCGTACCGTGAAAATCGTCACACATAAAGAAGCCGCCGCGCAGCAGATACTCCCTCATTTTCACCACCTGCGCATCGGTGAGATTCCAGTGCCCGACTTCGACTCCGTACATCCACGGCCAGTTGAACACGTCGTCGCCCTCGTCGAGATTTACTGGTTGCTCCACTGAGCGGACGTGGATCCGGGTGAGCCGGCGCAGCGCGCGGGCGAAGTGCCGGTCGGCGCGCGGATAGTCCATTGTCCAGAAGGAATTGCCTTGCGACCAGTCGCCACCGCCGCGGCGGAAGCGGAACCCGCCCACGGGCGGATACATCAGGCGCGCGAATACCCACTCTGATTTCTCGGCATAGTCGGAAGGCAGCGGGTCGTTTTCGTTCTCAAAGCCCGGAAACTCGCGGAAGGGCTTCTGATAGGCGCAGACCAAGCCGACGCCAAGGATGCCCAGTGCTAGGAGCCAGCGAACCGTTCGAAGATTCATGGCCAGTCGTCTAGCCAGAGAATAGCATCCCGCGCGGCGCTACTCCAGAAGGGTGGGATGGGACCCGGCCGCCGCGGACGTTTGTTGTTCCGCCAGCGCTGAAGCGGGACGCTCTTTCCGCCTTGGCTTATACCGCACACGCAACCGCACGACGAGGCGCGGCGGCTGCAGCACCCACTCCCAGGCCTGCAGCACGGGCTGCGGCAGGCTCATCGGTTGAATCTCCGGCGGCTCGTTCTTGAATCTGGCTCCGCGCGAAACCATGGGGGCGGACTGGTGGCTGGGGTTGCGAACCGGACGGAAACTCGCAAACACCGCGCCGCAATGCTCGCAGTGATGCTTATTGGCGCCCAGCGCCGAACGCAGCGACATCATCACGCCGGTCTGCACCAGGTCGGGCCGCGCGGCGGACAGATCCTGATTCAGGCAGCCGGGACACTTGGCGTAGAACAGGTCTTTGAATCGCACCGGGTTGCCGCGGAATTTATGCTGGCAGTTGCGGCAGCGGAAACGGTAAGACCCGCATAGCTCCATCAGGAAATCGTAGACGCCGCGCGGCAGCCTGACGGACACGTCGCCTGACGCGCACTTCGGGCAGCACACCAGATTGTGCTTCGACTTTGCCATGACCGAGGCTGAGCCAACCGGACCCTAGACCTTGGACATGAGCACGGCCCCTCCGGCCGCGTCGTATCCAAGAAAATAGCCTACCACCAACCCTGTGCAAGTGGCTGCGAAAATGGCGGTTTTTCGTGTGGATTTCAGATTCTGCGAATCAACGCAGCGTCACCGCGTAGCGCGACAGTTCACTGCGCAGCATGGTCGTGAACGACTCGAAATTGTCTTCGGCCCAGACTACATGCTGGAAGCCGATCGCGACGCTCTCACACCACAGTACGGCCAGCCGCAGGCGCGCCCCCATGCGGCGGAAGACCCACCGGTATTCACCCGTTGCCAGCAGCCAGAAGCACTCCGCTTCGCCGTGCCGCTCCAACGCCTCCAGCGCTTCCCGCAACGCTGCCAGGGCAATTGGGCCATCGGCCGCGCACGCCGTGGTCGTACTGGCGCCATCGTGAAAGGTGCAGACCAGGCGTCCAAGATCATCGTTGTCGAAGGAGAGGCGCATGGCGCCATTTTACCCCATCCAGACCCGGTTCTCCTGTTTGACGTGATGCTCGCGGGCACTGCGCCTGGAGTCTAGCTGAGGTGGGCGTGGACTTCGGCCAGCAGTACGGAGGCGTGGACCGGTTTGTTCAGGAAGGCGGCCATGCCCTTCTGGCGGCACTGCGCGCGCACCAGGTCTGATACCTCGGCCGTCAGGGCCAGGATGGGCACGTCCAGGTAATTCTGCATCGCGCGGATATGATCGGTCGTCTCCAGGCCATCCATGCCCGGCATCTGCAGATCCATCAGGATGAGCTGGTATTGCCGCGCCGTGGCGGCGGCAATGGCGGCGGGCCCGTCACTGGCGCAGTCGAACTCGAAGCCGCCCTTGGTCAGAATGGCGCTGAGAACCTGTTGCGAGATCCGGTTGTCTTCCACCACCAGCAAACGGACGGTATTGGGCTTGGCCTGGCTGCCGCGCTGATTCGGCTGGACCAGCACGGGCTTGGGCAGTTGCAGCGGGATTTCGGCGGTCATCAGGCTGCCACCGCCGGTGCCGCCCTCCAGGACGAGGTCGCCGCCCAGCAGTTGTACGACGCGGCGCGTCAGCGCCAGCCCCAGGCTGATGCCGTTGAAGCGGCGCATTCCGCCATCTTCCACATGGTCGAACGTCTCAAAGACTTCGCGCACATGCTCCGGGGTGATTGAAGTGTTGGTGCAGCGTGCTGAAAGGTGCAGGGTGAACTTGCGGCCTATGACGGCTTCTGACTTCGCCTGCACCAGGATGTCGCCGCTCTCCGAGGTCTGAATGGCGTGCTGGATGAGCAGCGTCAGCACCTGGCGCACGCGATAAGCGTCGCCGATGGCCGTGCGCGGCAGCTTGTCGTCCGGCAGGTAGCGCAGCTCCAGCCCTTTTCCCTTGGCCCGCGGCATATGCTCCGCCGCGGCGTTGTGTAGCGTGTCTTCCAGGTGGAATTCCGCTTCGTCCAATTGGACGCAACCGGAAGAAAGAGAAGTGTATTCCAGGGTATCGTTCAACAGATCAAACAGGCCGTGGGCACACTGCCGCGCCGCCTGGACATAGTCCCGCTGCTCGTCATCCAACTGAGTTTCCAGCAGCAGGTCGGCCATGCCGAGAATGCCGCTGAGAGGCGTCCTGATCTCGTGATTCAGGCTAGCCAGGAACTGCAGCTTGGGGGTGGAGCTGCTTTCCGCCGGATGACCGGGGGCAGGCACGGCCGCCGGCCTCGCTGTGAATGTCGAAAGTCTGAGCCGATTCGGACTCATTGATACCTGAATGAGTCATCGGCGAGATTCCACCGAAAGTTTAGGAGAACCCGAAGGATAGAGGCTAAGGTGGGTTCTCAGGTGCCAGCCGTTTCAGTAGCGCTAATACTGACAATCCATTGAAGAAATTGGGGGTTTTCTGTAAGAGAGAATACAGATTGAAATGCGGAACCGGACGCCTGGAGTGTAGGCCTCCAGACGCCCGGAATTCTTGACAAATAGGTCTAGTCGTCGCTGTTGAAGAAGCCGCCGAGGGACTCGAGTGGACCCCGCTCATCTCCGCCACTGCGCCCCGGCGCCAGTTCGCGCCGCATCTTCTCCAGAGTCATGCTCTGGATGATCACGCGCCCGGGCCCCGTAAGCGTAGCCAGGAAAAGACCTTCGCCACCGAAGATGGCTGTCTTGATACCGCCGGCCATCTGGATGTCATAGTCCACTCCGTCGTCGAAGGCAACGATGCAGCCGGTATCAATCTGCAGGACTTCCCCCGGCGCGAGCGTGAATTCGATGAAATCACCGCCCGCATGGATGAACGCCACGCCGGGACCGGTGATGCGTTCCAGGATGAAGCCTTCTCCGCCGAAGAAGCCGGAACCCAGTTTCTTCACCAGGGCGATATCGACATTCACTGATCGCTGCGCGCAGATGAAGCTGTCCCGCTGGACCAGGACCGCCTGTGCAGGTTTGAGCTCAAAGGCCTGAATCCGGCCGGGATAGGCTCCGGCGAAACCGACTTCCCCGCCCGCGCCGCCGGCCCGGAAATGAGTCCAGAAGAGCGACTCGCCCATCAGCTTGCGCTTCACCGCGCCCCAGATCTTCTGACCCAGGGTCTCGCCAGACATGCGCGACTCCCACTGCACGCTGGGCGTCTTATAGAGCATCTTGCCGGCCTCGGCGAAGACCTCCTGGCCGGGCTTCAGCTTCAGGCGGGCCACCTGGAGATTGTCGCCCTGAATCGTGTAGTCGAGCGGCTCTTCCACCGCAACTGGCGTGAATTGAGCACTTTGCGTGCTTCCAGGCAGAATGGCTCCGCAGCGCGCGCAAAACCTGCTGGCGCCACCCGCCTCAGCTCCGCAACTGGTGCAAAAGGGCATGGAAACTCTTCCTCCGTGTCGGGGTTACGTGAACATAGGGAGCCTCGCGACTCCTTCGCTGGCGCTCACCGCCTCCGCGGTGACATTCTACTACTGGGAGCTATTCCGCGAGTAGGGAGCGGCATCGATAAATGGAACGTAGAATGTCCCGCATTTGTTCAGTATTGTGCTGCTGGCTGCTGCTGGGTTGCCCGCTTGGCGCCCGGACCAGTCCCGCCACCTGTGCGACCGAGCACGGCAACTGGCTGGAAAAGCAGAACTTGCACCGCGTCAGCAGCCGCCAGCGGAAAGCCCTGGGCACGCGCCAGGCGGCGGCCTTCCAACAGGACTACGGCGACATCGCGGTGATGGATGATTCGGACGGCGTGATCGCCAGCCGCAATCCGTTCAATCTCCAGGGGAAAACACTGGATTTCATTCCCCTCATCGGAACCTCCTCGCCCTATGGCTTCGCGGTGCGTCCGGCGGAATTCGACGCCGCGGCCGCTTCGGCCGGACAGGTGCTCAGCGGGCTAGGTGACGACGACGCCATCGCGGTCGACCTGCCCATCCAGGTCCCGTTTTACGGCACGCTACGCGACCGCATATATGTCCATTCCGACGGCAATGTGACGGTGGAGCAGCCCGAGTTCGCCACGGCTGCGCGCAGCCTGGGCCGGCTGAGCTCGGGACCGCCCCGGATTGCGCCCCTGTTCGACGACCTGGATCCGACGCAGCCCAACTGCGACGTGCGGGTATGGACCGGTAGCGACCACGTGGTGGTCACGTGGCGCAATGTGCCGGAGTATAGCGACTACGGCATAGGCCCCCGCCAGACGTTCCAGATGGCGATGTGGACCAACGGCCACATCACGTTCACCTACCAACAGGTGTCGGCCAGTGAAGTGGTCACCGGCATTTCGCCGGGCTATCTCGCGGGCGAGACGGAAGTGGTTTCGTTTCTAAACGATACCAGCACTTTCTATGGCGCCACGGTGGCCGAGCGGTTCGGCACGACGCTCGACATCGATATTGTGCGCGTGGCCCAGCGGTTCTACCAGACGCATGAGGACGCGTACGATTACCTGGCGATCTTCAACACGTCCGGCATCGCGGCGGCAGCCGGGGCACTGGCCTACGAGACCACGGTGCGCAGCCTGCGGCAGGGCATCGGCGACACGCCCACCTGGGCCGGCGACGCTTACGGCTCCTCCCACCGCCTGCAAGCTGTTCTCAACATGGGTCCGTTGCGGCAGTATCCGGCCGATCCGTATGCCCGGGTGGGCAGCCGTGGAGCGATTACCGGCGACAATACGATGACCCTGATCGGCCACGAGGCGGGGCATCTGTTCCTGGCGCTGGCCAGCGTCCGCGACCCGTTGAATCCACTGGCCCGGCCGATGCTGGGGACGCAGAACGCGCATTGGAGCTTCAACTTCAACTCCGAGGCTTCGCTGCTGGAAGGCAACCGCATTGTGGACAATGGCCCCGGCGCTGCCAATCGCTTCCTCACCACGGCGACGGTGGCGGGGTATTCCCCTTTGGATCAGTACCTTATGGGCTTCCGGCCGGCCGCCGAAGTGCCGGCGACGTTCCTGGTCAAGGGCAGCCAGTATTCGAACTCGACATTCCCGCAGATGGGCATTTCGATTCGAGGCGAGCGTCAGGACATCAGCGTGGACGATGTGATCGCGGCGGAAGGGCAACGCGTGCCGGATTCGACCGTGGCGCAGCGCCAGTTCCGGACCGCCTTCATCATGGTGGTGCCCGAGGGGTCTACGCCCAAGGCGGAAGAGATCGCCCAGCTGGAGGTATACCGAGCGGAGTTTGAGCGCTATTACCCCAATGCGGCCGGCCAGCGTGCCTCGCTGGACGCGAAGCTGCGTGGAATGATGCGGTTATCGGTCTGGCCGGCGGCCGGCCTGGTGGCGGGCGGAGCGGCCACGGCGAGCGTTTCCATCGGCAGCCCGGCGACCGAGGATTTGAGCATTGCCCTGACACGGTCGGCTGAAACGCTGGAAGCGCCGGATTCGGTGGTGATTCCCAAGGGCGCGACGTCCGCGGAATTCCGCGTGAAGGCTTTGGCGGCGGGCGTGGCGGACCTGGGCGCGAAGGCGGCCGACGGGAAGCACGAGGACTCGGCGGCGCGCGTGGCGGTGCAGGCTTCGCCTTCCGACGTGCGGCTGGTCAAGTATTATCAGGAAGATACGCTACTGGTGCTGAAAGTGACCGATCGCAACGAGCTACCCTACCTGGGGGTGAAAGTTGTGGTGGAGGGTCTGGACCAGGAGTTGCGCACGGACTCCAACGGTTGGATCTGGCTCAACTGGGATCCGGCCCAGACATTGACGGCGCAAGTGGAGGGAGCTCCCTCGACGAAGCTGGTACTGCCGGGCACTGCAACGCCATAACGCCTTTGCCCCAAACGGTTTGGCGGCCGACGCCGGTCCACGCGGCGGCCTCCAGCCAGGGCAGGAACGGGCGCAGTGCGCCCTCATACTCCGCAAAACCGGTGAAGCCGCTTAAGGGATGAACCTGGCCGGAGCGGCCACTGCGGCGCTGCGCGTCGTGCCAGGAGAGTGCTCCGCCGGTGCAGCGGACGGCGGCGGCCTGCTCCAACAAAGCCCGGAAATCGAAGTCGAGGGGGCCGCTGCCATAGAAGGAGCGCAGGGCGGAGATGCGTTCGCAGGCGCGGGCGAGCAGGATTTGAAAGGGCGGCGGTTGGGGTCCGTTGTGTGGTTTCAACTCAGTAGGAGTGATAAACAACACCTGTCGTTTTTCGGCCTGCGCGTCGGGACCGCCAAACGACAAGTGTTGTTTATCGCCCTCCGGAGCGAGGTTCAGGCGGTGCAGGACGGTCGTCCATTCAACAACTTCCAGCCATTCCAGGCTCTGGAACGCATTTTGAAAGGGAGCGGGATCCGGAGTGAAGAGATGCAGGTCCAGGGAGAACTGCGCGCCTTCGGCCAGTTCCAGGCCGTCCAGGAGATGGCAGCGGAGGGTGAAGGGGCGCGGACGGTCGCGGAGCCCGCTGGGGCCGCCGGCGGAAACGGGACGGAAGAGTTCTTCGGGCAGTTGGAAGCCGAGGGCGCCGCGGAAACGATTGGAGGCGGGGGTAGGAAAGAAGAGGGGCCGGCGGGCGCAAAGAGAAAGGCGGCAGGCGAGGATTTCGAGGTCCAAGCCTGCCGCCATGAGAACAACCCTAACCGCTAGCGGGAGATGACGACGTACGGTCTCACCTGGATGGTTGACGATCCAGGCGGGATGAGTGTCGGCGTGCTCTTATACACGAGGTTCACGGTGTACGATCCGTTGCTGAGCGTGGTGGGCACCTTGATCTTGACGCGCCACAACCCGGGCTTATCCGGATCGAGGGTGGAAGAGACCACCTGGGCCGGAGTAGCGCTGGTGCTGCCGAGGAGGTAAGCGAGGACGTCGCCGGGCACCGGAACGTCGCTGCCGGGGGCCAGGCCGTCGTCGGGCAGGCCGTCGAAGTTGCCATAACCGGTGAGGAAGACAGTGAGTTCCTGATCGATCTTGGCCGGTTTGGAGGCCGAATTCTCCGAGCCGTCCTGGTTCATTGCCTTGGCGGGCCCGGTGGTGAAGATGGCGTCGCCCTGGAACAGGATGCCGGGCGAGATGGGGGACATGGAGATCCGGTCGAAGCCGAGGATCTGGCCCGTGCTGACCTGGCGGACCAGGAATTCAGCCGTACCGCTGGGCGCTGTGGCCTTGGGCACGATCAGGTTGAGGGTTTCGCCGGAGACCTTGGTGAGCGGCGCGTTGACGCCGTTGACCAGGACTTCCACGTCGCCCAGGTTGATGGGCAGGGGCGAATCGGAAGAGGTGACCGTGTCGGGGACGAGGGTAGCGCCCTGCACGCGCAGCAGGCCCAGCATGGCGGGTGCAACGCGGCTGAAGCCGTTCGCGCTGTTCGTCACCGTCAACCGCGGATAGTACATCGTCAGGCGGTTGGCGGAATCCATGATCACGGGGTTGCCTTGACCGTCGAGGACGACACTGCGCGGCCCGATGACCTGGATGAGGAAATTGGCGGCGATGGTGCCGGAGCCGAGCAATTCGCCGTAGCTGGGGAAGCGCAGGATGCGGTTGAGATTGCTGCTCTCAGCAACCCAGATCGCCTCGGTCTTCGGATCGATGGTGATGGAGATCGGAATGCCTACGGTGGCCGAGGGCAGCACGAACTGGGAGGGAAGCCCGTCGGTGTAGGCGTTATTCACGTCATCCCAGATCTGGATGCGGGAGTTGCCGGTATCGGCGACAAACAGGCGGCCGAAGCTGTCGATGGCGATGCCGCGGGGCGAGTTCAACTGTTCCTGGAGATTGCCGGCAGTGGCCGTGGAGCCGTCGACCTGGCCGAAGACGATGTCGGCGGTCTGGCCGTTGACGGAGGGGTACTTGAACAGCATGACGCGATGCAGGCCTATGTCGGCCACGGCCAGGTGGCCCTCGGGGGTGAAGGCGAGGCCGCTGGGGAGGTACATGCGGTCGCGGCTGACCTCGGTGGCGAGGGCGGAGTTGAAATCGGGTGCGCCGATGACGAGGTCGGGCGTGAGCAGGCCGTCGGTGCGGGTGAAGGGATTGGGGTAGCGCAGGACGCGGCCGTTGCCGGTATCGGCCACCCAGACGTTGCCCTGGGGATCCACCTTGACGTCGGCGGGCAGGTAAAGACCATCCGGCCCGGGTGTCGCGGTGTTATTGAAGGGCGAGTTGGCGAGGCTGCGATAGGGATCGACCTGGCCCAGCACGAAGTCGGCGCGGCTCTGATTGGTGAAGCCGCGGGCATCGGCGAAGCAGAGGATGCGGTTGTTGCCCGTATCGGCGATGAAGAGGTGCGGGACTTCGGACGTGCGATCGATGGCGAGCGACGGTCCGATGGAGACTCCGTTAGCGGGCAGGGTGCCGGCGGAGAACTCCGCGCCTTCGATGAAGTTAGGCGCTTTGAAGGGGAAATCGAACTGGCCCAGGATGCGGGTGGCGGCGCCGAAGGTGCGGGCGGCGGAATCGAAGGGCCGCGCAGTGACGCGGTGATTGCCGGCCTCGGCGATGTAAATTTCTCCGTTCGCGAAGGTAGCGCTGACGGGGTAGTTGTAGCCCCAGGGGTTCGGTTCGAGGTTATCGGCGGTATTGGGATTGCGGGTGCTGAAGTCGTTCTGACCGTACACATTTGTCATGTGGGGTGAGAAGACGCCGTTGGCGAGGTCTTCGGCCGGCCAACTGGTGGGCGGATCGTAGCGGACGACGCGGTTGTTCAGCGAGTCGACCACAAACAGGTTTTCGCCGATGCAGAAGAGGCCGCGCGGGCCGCCGTTGTAGACGGCATTCTGGGCGGTGGTGCCGGAGAGGGAGAAGCCGAAAGTGAGGTCGTTGACGCTGGCCGGAGCAGGGGTACCCTTGACCGCGGTATAGACGCCCAGGACGCGGGCAGCCGCTTTGCCGTTCGAGAACGGGGGGCCCCACACGAGGACGCGGGCGAGGTCGTCGGCGAAGTACAGGTTGCCGTTGGTGTCGAAGGCGAGCGGGCCGCCGTAGCGGATGGCGGTTTTGCTGCCCTGGTCGGTGGCGCTGCTATAGCGTCCGGCGTTGACGACGGTGGTATTGAAGTCGGTCTGCCCGAGGACGAGGTTGGCCGAAACAGAGGCACTCCCGCCGTCCACATTGGACGGGCCGGTGACGTCGCCGGCGGCGTAGCGGAGAATGCGGTGATTGCCTGCGTCGGCGAGCCAGAGGTTGCCTTCTCCGTCCACGGCGAGCCCGGCCGTCTGGGTGCCCGCCGTACCAAGATTCGTCTTGATGGTGGAGGCGGTGGGGCCGGCGTTGGTGGCGGAGCTCTGATTCGGGAAGTAGGACTTCAAATCGGGCTGGCCGATGACAAAGTCGGGTTTGATGGCGGCGCCGGCATCGAGGGCTTCGAAGGGCCGCCGGAAGCGGACAATCCGGTTGTTGCCGGCATCCATGACAAACAGGTAGTCGCTGACGATGAGCACGCTACTGGGGGTACGCAGACCTCCGCCATAGTCTTTGAGAGCCTGGAGGTCGTAGACGTTGGTGGAACTTTCAGAGACGCGAACGCCGCCGCCATAGGGCACGGCGGAATCGAAATCCTTCTGGCCGATGACCAGGTCGGCTGGAGCCCCGCTGGCAAAGTTGGCGGAATCGCGCCAACCGAGCACCCTATGGTTACCGGTGTCAGCTACATAGACCGCGGCGGGGGAAGAAGCCGCATCGACAGCAACGGAATAAGGGGAGTAAAGCGACTTCGCTTTAGTGCGGTTAGGGGCGGAACTGGGCGGATAAAGCATCTCACCCACGCGAGTGGGGAGGAATGCCTGACCGAATATTTTCGTCGGCTTGGTGTTGAAAACAACCTGGGCCGAGGCGTGTACTCCGAGACAGGCCAGAAGGCCTAAAGATACGAACAAGTGTCTGATTTTCATGACCTTAATGGCGAAGTCGCAGCTCCGCCTTTGTACACCATAACATGCATTTCCTGTCTTCGCCAGTGGCTCAGGTCCTAAGGACAGGGCTAGTGCCGGGTGATGGTAAACTCGGATTTGCTCCTCCGCTCTGAAATCCGGCGTAAACCTAGAGTCTGCGCCGTCAGTTACTTAAACACAGCTCCCCTGGTGTGGGGTGCGGTGAATGGTCCCCAACGTGGATTGCTGGACCTGACGTTCGCGGTACCCTCGATCTGCGCCGACCGGGTGACGCAAGGCGATGCCGACGTCGGGCTGGTGCCGGCGATTGAGATGGCGCGGAACGGATTGGAGTGGATCCCGATCGGGATTGCGTGCCGGGGTCCGGTGCGCAGCATCCTATTGATCTCCGATCGTCCATTTGAAGAGATCCGGACGCTGGCGGTGGATTCGGGATCGCGCACATCGGTGCAACTGGCGCGCGTCATCCTGGCCCGGAAGTACGGAGTCTCGCCGACGATTGTGACGATGGATCCGGACCTGTTGGGCATGCTGGACGTGGCGGATGCGGCGCTGATCATCGGTGATTCGGCGCTGGCGCTGGATCCGGCGGAAATCGACATGCCGTGCCTCGACCTGGGCGAGGAGTGGGTGGAGATGACGGGGCTGCCGTTTGTCTTTGCGGCGTGGTCCGGGCGGAAAGAGAACCTGACGCCCGAGCTGACGGAGCTATTGAAGGCATCTTGTCTGTACGGATTGGGCCAGTTAGACACTATCATTAAGGAAGAGGCGGATCGCAGGGGCTTTTCCGAGGATCTGGTGCACCAATACCTGACACGGAATATCTGTTTCCTTCTTGGCGACGAGGAGGCGGCGGGCCTGGCGCTCTATCTCGAGTATGTGCGTGAGTTGGACGGCGCCCCGGCGGCCGTCACGGAGACTCCAGTCCATGATCAAACCACAGGAAGCCGTTGAGCTTTTCGAGAGTGACGACCTGATTGGGATCGGCATGGCGGCCGATGCCGTCCGGCGCAAGCTGCACCCCGAGGGTGTAGTGACCTACATCATCGACCGCAACATCAATTACACGAATTTCTGTACGGAGTACTGCAGTTTCTGTGCGTTCTACCGGCCGATGGGGCACAACGAAGGCTATGTGCTGCCGATCGAGACGATTCTGGACAAGATCCAGGAGACGGTGGAGCTGGGCGGGACGGGCGTGCTGATGCAGGGCGGGCTGAATCCGGACCTCAAGATTGAGTGGTATGAGGACATGCTGCGGGCGATCAAGGTGAAGTTCCCGCAGGTGTGGCTGCACTGCTTCTCCGCGCCGGAGATCACCTGCATTGCGGAAGTCAGCGGTTTGAATCTGCGGGATACGATTGCGCGGCTTCGGGACGCGGGCCTGGACTCGATTCCGGGCGGCGGCGCGGAGATTCTGCACGACGACGTCAGGAAGCGGATCAGCCGGCTGAAGTGCGGAGTGGACGAGTGGGTGGCGGTGCATAAGACGGCGCACCAGTTGGGGATGCGGACGACGGCGACGATGATGTTCGGCTGCGGCGAGACGCTGGAGCAGCGGGTGCACCACCTGGAGATCGTGCGGCAGATCCAGGACGAGACGGGCGGGTTTACGGCCTTCATTCCGTGGTCGTTCCAGCGCGAGAACACGTCGCTGGGGCGGTTTGTGAAGGAAGAGGCGACGGGCGTCGAGTATCTGAAGACGCTGGCGATCTCGCGGCTGTACCTGGAGAACATCATCAACGTTCAATCGTCGTGGGTGACGCAGGGGTTGAAGACGTGCCAGGTGGGGCTGAAGTTCGGCGGTAACGACGTGGGCAGCATCATGATTGAAGAGAACGTGGTGAGCGCGGCGGGTGCGCGGAACAAGGCTTCAGAAGAAGAGTTGCGGCGCATTATTCGCGGAGCGGGCTTCGTGCCGAAGCAGCGCGATACGTTGTACAGGACCTACTTCCTCAACTAGACAACATAAAACAGTTTCAAGACGCAAAAAGGGCGGCGCCGGTTGGCACCGCCCTTTTTGCTCTCCAGGTGGCAGATCGCCGTATTAATAGGCGATCTCGAACGTCGAACTCTGTCCGCCGTCGGGATTGAAGACCCGGAAGCGCCAAGTGCCGGTATAGACCAGGCTGATGGGCAGGGGTACGGTGCAGCGGTTGATGTTGTTTGAGTCGAGCAGGCAGGTGGGCGTGAGGCCGGTCAACTGGTAGGGGTCGCCGATACCAGGCCAAACAGTCACGCTGAGGCCATCGAGGAAGTTCTGGCCGGTGAGATAGAAGGACGGAATCGTAAAGTAGCCAGAGATAGCCGGCTGGCTGACGCCGCCGAGCACGGCAAACGAGAAGATGTTGGACTGGGTGCCATCGGGATTGTCCACCTGGAGGTCGTAGGTCCAGGGCTTGGCAAAGCTGGCCGTGATGACGAAACCGGTGGAGCTGACGAACTGGATCTGGGCGGGATCGATGTCAAAGGTGGTGGCCGGGCCGGCCGGGTCGTGGGCCGTCACATGGACCTTCAGGCCTGGCAGGAAACCGCCGCCATTGATGGAAAGTGTTTGGCCTGCGACCGCGGCGCGCACGGGGGTCGGGGCGATGGAGGAGATGACGGGCGAGCCGGGTGCGGGGTCGACCGTGATCGTGTACAGATTGGATAAGGATCCATCGGGATTGGCGATCCGCAGGGTGTAGTTCCCGGTCTGGGCGAAGGCGGCAGAGATCACGAATGACGAGAAGGACACGCCCTGGATCTGGTCGGGCGCGTACTGGACGGCGGTTGTGTCGGGCGCGGTGAGGGTCGCCGTGAGACCGGAGATGAAATCGCCGCCCTGCACGAGCAGGGAGCGGACGGCGCCGCTGGCGGCGATGGGATTCGGCGAATGGGCGGAGATCACGGGCGTCGACGGACCGGGCGTACCGACGCGGATGGGGAAGTAGTCGGACTTGGCGCCATTCGGGTTGATGACCTGCAGGAGATAAGTCCCGTTGTCATCGAAGCTGCCGGAGACATCGAAGCCGGCGGCCGTGACGGTGGCGGGGTCGATATCGAGCGCAGGCGTGGTAAAGCCGTGTGGCGAGAGCCAGACCGCTTTCAGGCCCGGCTGGAAGTTCAAGCCGTGTACGGTGACTGTCTGCAACTGTCCGGATTGCTGAAGAACGAGCGGAGAGTAGGCGAGGATGACCGGGGCGTTGGAGACGGTGGGCACGTTCAGGACGAAGGTCTTCGACTTGGCCCCGGAGAGCGCCGTGAGCTGAAGGGTGTAATTGCCTGGGGTGGCGAAGC
Organism: Paludibaculum fermentans; assembly: GCF_051172195.1. GTDB lineage: Bacteria > Acidobacteriota > Terriglobia > Bryobacterales > Bryobacteraceae > Paludibaculum > Paludibaculum fermentans_A. Next base: position 5,404,037 of record NZ_JBPJAQ010000001.1, on the reverse strand, counting down.
TATAGACCACGCTGAAGGCGGAGCTGGACAGATCAAAGAACTGGCCGCCTGCGAGCAGCGAGAAGCCGCCGTCCGGGCGCAGGATGGAGAGGCTGAGGCCGCCCTCGAAGCCGCTGCCGAGGACGGTGAGGGTGACGCTCTGGGGCGAGGCCACGACGGGCGCGGGCAGGACGGACGAGATCTGAGGGATGGTTCCGGCATCGCCGACCTCGAAGGTGAGCAGGCCGGACTGGCCGCCGTCGGGGTTGGTGAGGCGCAGAGTATGGGTTCCGGGTTCGCCGAAGGTGGTGATGAGATTGAAGCCGGTAGGAGTGACATTCCGGATATAGCTGGCTCCGGAGAGGACGGTGGTGCCGGCGGAGGGATTGGTCAGCGTCGCGGCGAGTCCGGGCTGGAAGCCGGAGCCGGACACGGCCAGGATCTGGATATCGGCGGAGACGACCGGCGCGGCGGGGGTCATGCCGGACAACTGGAGAGCACCCTGGGTGCGGGTGACGGCGAAGGAGAAGATCTGGGACTGGGCACCGTCAGGGTCAGTGACCCAGAGGGTGTAGCGGCCTACGCGGTCGAGCACGAGGTGCATGTCGAACTGGTTGGCTGTGAGGTTGGTGATGCGCAGATCCTGTGCGAAGTCATTGCCGCCGCCTGGCAGGGAGACATAGGCGGAGAGCCCGGTGCGGAAGCCGGAGCCGGTGACGGTGACCGTTTGTTGCTTGGCGCCGGCGACCAGGGTGGCAGGGGCGGTGCTGGTGATGATGGGTTCCGGTTTGTCGGTGACAGCGAGTTTCTGGGTATTGGAGGCGGCGCCGTCCGGGTTAGTGACCTGGACGAGGTAGTCTCCGGCGGCTGGGAAGCGGGACAGGAACTGGAAGCTGTTGGCGGCGACCTGGCTGATGCGGCTGGCAGCGAGGACGGAGGCGCGGCCGGCGGGATCGGTGAGTTTGACGGTGAGGCCGCGCTGGAAGCCGGAGCCGTAGACAGTGATCGATTGGAGGTCGATGACAGAGACGGTGGCGGCCGGGGCATAGCCGCTGATCGTGGGGGTGGAAGCCCCCAGCAGGGCGTGGGGCGCCAGGACGCCGGCGAACATTGCGAGCGCGAAGCCGAATTGCCGATGTAACTTCCGATTCATGACAGTCCTCCACCAACCGGGGATCGTGCCGGGCCGGCCGATTCTCCCTTGAGCGTGGAAACACGCCCTTACTTACGGTTGATCGGCGTTTGGCGGGGAACTCTGTAGTGGGGACGGTGGACTTAGCAGCCTGTGGCGGAAGTCGCGCAGCCGCGTTCGCACCGCCGCCGGTACCAGAATGGCAGCTGAAGTGCGATTTCGAAGCCGCTCAGAAGAGAGTCGCCTTTTTCTGGGAGGAAGTCCGGCGGCGGAGCGAACCCAAAGGGCGACAAGGGGTTGCGGCCCATGGCAGTGTCGAACCTGCCTCCGAGTGGCCGGCACTAGTTCGGCCGGCTCTTCGCGCCCTGGGCTCGCAAGCCCTTGCCGCGCGGCTAGCGGGACTTCCGCCACAGACTGCTAGGTTAAAATTCGGAGTGAAGCCCGGCAAATGCCTGTTCGGCTTTGGCGAGGATATTGCTTTCGAACATGGTCTTGCGTTGGCCCTTGGTGGCGAACTCGAAGAAGCGATGGCCGCAGTGCTTGCACCGGAAGGGGTGGCGGTAGACCAGGGCCAGCAAGCGCTCCCAGCCGGTTTTGTAATTGGAGGGGCGGATGGCACGGCTGGTGCACTTTGGGCACTGTAATGTCATGCTGTCTCTAAGTTACGGCGGAGAACAGGGTGGAGACAAGGCACTTGGGTACCTAAATGGGTGTATTAGGTACTGGTACGGGGTGGGGTGGCCCGGGGCTTTTGGGGCCCCGGGGTGGGGGTTTAGTAATAGATATCCGCTCCCTTACGGTCACGGCTCCGTTTGGTTTGCGGATCGGTTTAGAAAGCGGGGGGCTCGAAGCCGGGCTCCTTGATGGGGAGGACCTTCATTTTTGGCGCGTACTTCTTGACTGAGTCCTGAATCTTGGACGCGTTGCCCAGGAGGCAGAACTGGAGGTTGAGGTCGCGGTAATACTTCCTGCCGATGACGTTCGCCTCATCGAGGGAGATGGCGTCGATGCGGGAGAAGTAGTCGTCGATTTCCCCCTTGTTGAGGCCGTAGATTTCCATCTCACCTAGGACATTGGCGAGCTGGTCTGCCGTTTCCAGGCGCTGGGTGGGGAAGCCGCCCTTGATGTAGGCCTTGGCGGAGGCGAGTTGGGCCGCGTCGATGCCCTGCTCCGACAGTTTTTTGAGGACATCGAGCGCCATGTCGATCGCCTTTTCCGTGGTGTCGGTGCGGGTATAGGTACTGATGATGATGGAGCCGGTATGGCGGTCCTGTTCCAGGACGGAGCGGGCCCCATAGGTGAGGCCTGAGTTCACGCGGAGGGCATCGTTCAGCAGGGAGGTGAAGCGGCCGCCGAACAGGGTGTTGAGAACCATGAGCGGGACGCGGTCGCGGTTGGTGCGATCAATGCCGGGCATGCCGATTTCGAAGTAGGTCTGGGTGGCGTCGGGTTTGTCGACCAGGAGGAGGCGGGCGGAGTCGAACTTGGGCGTGGCGACCTTGGTGGGCTGAAATTCGGCGCCAGTGGGGAGTTCCCCGGCCAATTTGGCGAGCACGGGGCCGAGTTTGGCGGGATCGAAGTCGCCGGCGGCAATGAGGATGAGGTTCTTACCGGTGTAGTTCTTCTTATGGAAGGCGATGATTTCGTCGCGGTTGAGATGGGTGAGGGAGTCCTCGGTGACGCTGCCGGAGCGGTGGTAAGGGTGCGAGGTGGGGTAATAGAAGGCCTCATAGTAGCGACCGATGGCGGCGCCAGGGTTGTCTTTGATGGAGCGCAGGCGGTCAGCGGCCTGGGCGACCACCTTCTTTACTTCTGACTCAGGGAAGGAAGGGTGAAGGAGGACGTCGGAGAAGATTTCGAGGGCGCGGTCCTGGGTGCGGGCCATGTACTCGGTGGAGAGGTAGGAGGCCTGGCGGTCGCTGCCGCCGTTGAGGTTGGCTCCGATGGAGTCGAGATCGAGGGAGACCTGATCTGCGGTGCGGGTGGGGGTGCCGCGGCGAACGAGTTCGGCGGTGAGGGCGGCGATGCCGGTGAGGTTGGCGGATTCAGCTTCGACGCCGCCGCGGAAGATGGCGCGGACGGAGACGAGGGGCACATCCGGCTTGCGGAGGAGGATGAGAGTGGCTCCGTTGGGCAGCGCCTGCTTGGTGTAGGGCGGCAGTTTGGCCTGGCCCTGGAGGCAGGCGGCGGCGAGGAGGAGGGAGACGATGAGGCGGCGGTTCACTTGGAGCTCTCCTGGGCGGGGGTGTTGTCGGGGATGAGGGTGGCGACGGTGCGGTTCTTTTCCTGGAAGTATTTGGCGGCGACGCGCTGGATGTCGGCGGGATTGACGGCGTCGATCTCTGCGGCGACGGAGTTCACCTTATCCCAGCTTCCATTGAAGACCTCGTAGCGGCCGAGGAGGTTGGCTTTGCCGGCGATGGTCTTGAGGCCGCGGTAGAACTGGGCCAGGATCTGGTTGCGGGCTTTGTCGAGCTCCTCGGGGGTGACGCCTTTCGCGGCGAGCAGGTCGAGTTCCTCGTAGAGGGCCTTTTCGACTTCGGCAGTGGTTTTGCCGCTGCGCACCTGGAGGGTGAAGAGGAACAGGCTGGGATCGAGCGATTCCTGGGTGCCACCGCCGACATTGAGGACGAGTTGGTCCTTCTCGACGAGGCGGCGATAGAGGCGGGAGCTGCGGCCGGTGGTGAGGAGGGCTTCGATGAGGTCGAGGGCGGGCTGATCGGCGTCACGGGTATTGGGTACGTGATAGGCCATCATGAGCATGGGGAGCTGGGCGGGGCGGCGGACGGAGATGCGGCGTTCGCCGAGCTGATCGGGCTCTTTGGTGCGGACCTCGGGCGGCGGCGCCTGGCGGGGGATGGGTTCGATGTACTTCTTGGCGAGGGCGATGATCTCCTGGGGGGTGACGTCGCCGGAGGCCACCATGACGCAGTTGTTGGGTGCGTAGCCCATCTTGAAGTGGGCCTTGAGGTCATCCATGGTCCAGGCCTCGATATCGGATGCCCAGCCGACGACGGGCCAGTGGTAGGGGTGGGCGATGATGGCGGAGGCAAAGAGCTGCTCGTAGAGGACGCCGAAGGGGTTGTTGTCGACGGAGGTACGGCGTTCGGAGTAGACGACGCCGCGTTCGCTCTGGATGATTTTGGGATCGAAGGAGAGGTCGCGGATGCGGTCGGACTCCATGTCGAACATGAGTTCGAGGGCGGATTTGGGGAACCAGTCGGTGTAGACGGTGACGTCACGGGAGGTATAGGCGTTGTTGCTGCCGCCGTTCTTCTCCATCATGTTGTCGAACTCTTTGGGGCCGAACTTTTTGGCGCCGTTGAACATCATGTGTTCAAAGAAGTGGCTGATGCCGGTGGTGCCGGGGCGTTCGTTGCGGGAGCCGATTTTGTAGAAGAAGTAGAGGGCTACGTTAGGGACGTCGTGGTCCTCGTGGACAAGGATTTTCATGCCGTTGTCGAGGGTGTGGGTGGTGACCTTCACATCCTGGGCGGCGAGGGTACAGGCGAGGAGCGCACAAAGCGAGAGAAGACGGCGCATATTCCATAAGGTAGCAGCACTTACAGGAGGTGACGCATGTTACCTTAATCTCATTCCTTTGGAGCTTATGAGACTCGCTATCCCTTTGGGACTACTGGTGGCTTGCGGCCTGTCGGCCCAGACCACGCCAGTGGCGTTTACCGGCGCGCACATTATCCCGATTGCCGGCAATGAGATTTCGAATGGCGTGCTGGTGGTGCAGAACGGAAAGATAGTCGCGGTGGGCGCGACAGGCTCCGTGACGATCCCGGCGGGCGCGCAGCGCGTGGACGCGACGGGCAAGGTGATCATGCCCGGGATTGTGGATTCGCACAGTCATATCGGGTCAGTGGAAGGGGGCGATGGCAGTGCTCCGATCCAGCCCGAGGTGCGGGTTTTGGATGCCGTGAACGTGCGGGCGACGACGATGCAGAAGGCACGGTCGGGCGGCGTGACGACGGTGAATGTGATGCCGGGGTCGGGCCATCTGTCGAGCGGGCAGACGCTGTATTTGAAACTGCGGGCGGGCAACACGATTGATGACCTGCTGATCAAGCTGCCGGACGGGCGGATTGCGGGCGGGTTGAAGATGGCGAACGGAACGAACCCGAGGCGGGCGGCTCCATTTCCAGGGACTCGGGCCAAGTCGGCGGCGCTGGTGCGGGAGCAGTTCATCAAGGCGCAGGAGTACAAGGCCAAGATCGCGGCGGCGGGTACGGATGCGTCGAAGCTGCCGGCTCGGGATCTGAAGCTGGAGACGCTGGTGGAGGTGCTGGACGGCAAGCGGGTGGTGCAGTTCCATACGCACCGGCATGACGACATCCTGACGGTGCTGCGGCTGGCGAACGAGTTCAAGTTCCGGGTGGTGCTGCATCATGTGAGCGACGGCTGGATGGTGGCGGACGAGATTGCGAAGGCCAAGGTGCCGGTGTCGCTGATCGTGGTGGATTCGCCGGGCGGCAAGCTGGAAGCGAAGGACATGAACATCGCCAGCGGCGCGATTCTGGAAAAGGCCGGCGTGATGGTGGGCTTCCATACGGACGACGGCGTGACGGATTCGCGGCTATTCCTGCGGGAAGCGGCGCTGTCGGTGCGGGCCGGGATGTCGCGCGAGAAGGCGCTATACGGGATGACGATGGCCAATGCGCGGATCCTTGACCTGGACGCCAGAGTGGGTACCTTGGAAGCAGGCAAGGATGCAGATTTCCTATTGATGAGCGGTGATCCGCTGAGCGTGTACTCGCATGTGCTGGAGACCTGGGTGGAGGGCGTGAAGGTATTCGACCGCTCGGATCCCAAGGATCACCTGCTGGCCGTGGGCGGCTACGGAGCCAGCAGGAACGATGAGATTTACGTGGACGAATGCGAGGTGGAGCGTTGAAACGGATTCTAGTATTGCTGGCGGCCCTGGCACCGATGGCGAGTGCGCAGATCGCGATCCAGGGCGAGACGGTGTACACGATGGCCGGGGCTCCGCTGAAGAACGCGGTGGTGCTGGTGCGGGATGGGAAGATTGAGCGGGTGACGACGGGTGCGGCTCCGGCAGGGTATAGGGTCATCAAAGCCAAGGTGGTGACTCCGGGGCTGATTGATGCGCATGCGGTGCTGGGCTTGAGCGGGTATCTGAATCAGCCGCAGGACCAGGACCAGATTGAAAACAGTGCCCCGATGCAGCCGGAGCTGCGGGCGATTGACGCGTTCGACCCGAAGGAACGGCTGATTGAGTGGGTGCGCGGGTTTGGGGTCACGACGATTCATACGGGCCATGGCCAGGGGATTCTGATTTCCGGCCAGACGATGATCATCAAGACGAACGCGGAGACGGCGGACCAGGCGATGGTGCCGGCGGCCATGATTGCGGCGACGCTGGGCAATGACGCGCGGGCGGGCCAGGGTAAGTCACCGGGCACGCGGTCGAAGATGGTTGCGATGCTGCGGGCGGAGCTGATCAAGGCTCAGGAAGCGGTGAAGAAGGCCTCGGATAAGGACAAGAAGGACACGGCGCGGGACCTGCGGCTGGAGGCGTTTGTGAAGCTGATCAACCGCGAGATGCCGCTGCTGATTACGGTTCACAAGGACAACGACATCCTGACGGCGCTACGGCTGGCCAAGGAGTTCAACCTGAAGGTTGTGCTGGATGGCGTGGCGGACGCTCCGGAGGTGCTGGCGCAGATCAAGGCGTCGGGGTATCCGGTGATCCTGCACCCGACGATGCAGCGGTCGGGCGGCGATGCGGAGAACCTGAGCATGGAGACGGCGTCGAAGCTGGCGGCGGCGGGTGTGCCGTTTGCGCTGCAGAGCGGGTTTGAGGGCTATGTTCCGAAGACGCGCGTTGTTTTGTGGGAAGCGGCCCTGGCGGCGGCGAACGGACTGGCGTTCGACAAGGCCCTGGGGAGTGTGACGATCGAGGCGGCGCGTCTGTTGGGCGTGGAGAAGCGCGTGGGTTCGCTGGAAGCAGGGAAAGACGCGGATGTGGCGTTGTATGACGGGGATCCGTTTGAGTACACGACGCACTGCGTGGGTGTGTTGATCGACGGGAAGGTAGTTTCGGAGACAGCCCGGTAGATTGGAAGAGAGGGGGGCTTGACGGCCTCCCTCTTTTTGCGCATACTGGTTTGCGACACAGACTGGTTTGCACTTCACGGAGTTGAGAGCATGACGCAGTTTCCGAACTTGAAAGAGATTGAAGACCGGCCGATGCGGTCGTGGAACGTGGATGGGCTGCAGGAGATGATCATGGGGGTCCTGTGGATCCTATGGGGCGGGTTGTGGCTGATTGGGCAGGAGTTGCCGAAGGGCAGGCTTTACCAGGTGTACTGGCTGGTGGTGCCGGTGATGCTGGCCTTGAGCGGCTTTGCGGGGAACTGGGTGGTGGGGCGGTTGAAGCAGCGGGTGACGTTCCCGAGGGCGGGCTATGTGGCGTTGCGGGAGCCGACCCGGCGGGAACGGATTGGGACGGCAGTGCTGGCGATTGTGGTGGCATTGACGTTGGCGGCGGTGGTTGTGCGCAGCAGGTCGGAGGCGGTGGAGCACATGATTACTCCGGTGGTGGGGGTGATCCTGAGTCTGTCGTTCGTGGTGGCGAGTTTGAAGCAGAGGGCTCCGCACTTTCTGGTGTTGGCTGGAGTGGCGCTGGCGTTGGGGATTGCGTTTGGGGCGCTGCGGACGGGCTGGAGCTCTTTGAACTGGTTGTTTGTGGTGCTGGGCGTGGTGGCGGCGATTTCGGGGGCGATTCGCTTGTCGCGGTTTGTGCGGGAGAATGGCGTGCCGGCGGAGGGGGCGTAGATGAACGACCTGGACCGCGTCATTCATGAACCGGCGCGGCTGCTGATTGTCGCCTTGCTGGCGAGTGTGAAGGAGTCGGATTTCCTTTGGCTGCAGAAGGAGAGTGAGTTGACCAAGGGGAATCTGTCGAGCCACCTGGGGAAGCTGGAGGAGGCCGGGTATGTCGAGGTGGAGAAGAGCTTCCGGGGGAAGATTCCGTTGACGGTGCTGCGGTTGACGGGCGCCGGGCGGGCGGCGTTTGTTGAGTATAAGAAGCGGATGAACGGGTTGCTGGGGCAGGCTGGGGCCTGAGCAGGTCGGGCCACTGATTGCGGCAGTACGTTGGGGTATCCGCTCTCTTACGATCGCGGCTCCGTTTGAGGCGCGGCTCCGTTTGAGGCGCGGCTCGATTGGTTAGACGCTGGCCCAGTTGCGGCGCTCGATGAAGGTCTCGGGTTCGTAGGTGACGCCGCTGTCGAGACGTTTTTCTTCGCGGCGGGTGAGCCAGAGCATGATGGGGCCCAGGAGGGTTCCGGCGGCGCTGGAGAAGGTACCGCATTCCTTGCGGATGTCCTTGCGGAGCGCGTGGATGTGGGCCGCCACGGTTGCATTGGTCACTTTCAGGTGACGTTCCATGGCCCAGAGCAAAGCGGAATAAGAAGTGCGGAGGGCGGCGGCTTCGCGTTCGAAGCGCTGCCGCACGCGCAGGTCGGGATGGAGGCGGTATTTGCGGATGCCTTCGAGGGTGGTGCGGCAGATGCGATAGAGCGAGGGTCCATTCAACTCGAAGTCGCGGCCGAAGGCGTGGTCGAGGAAGCGTTTGGATTCGTCGAGGGAGATGTGGGGATGGCGCCAGTTGAACTTCCACTGGCCGTGCACGTCGGCGAGGTCCACATCGATCATGCGGCCTTCTTCGGTCATCTGGGCATGCAGGGGCGTGCCCGGCAGCGGCGTGTAGAGCATGAACTGATGGAAATCGGTCTCGTGGGCGCAGGCGTAATCGATCTCGCTATTGATGTTCTGGGGGGTGTGGTGTTCCATGCCCACGATGGACGAGCCGAGAACGCGGATGCCGTGCGCACGCAGTTGGTGGGTGAGCGACATGGTGTCGGAGCCGTTGAGCTTGGAGTAGCCGGAAAGGGGCGATTCCAGGCCCATCCAGATCCAGGAGACGCCGAGTTCGATGAGCTCCTCCATGGTGTATTTCTGGATGGCGTTGGCGGAAGAGAAGACGTAAAGCTCCCAGCTTTTGCCGGCCTTGCGCATGCAGTCGAGCAGTTCCATGGCGCGTTTGCGATGCAGGAGGAAATTCTCGTCCATCACGAAAAAGGCATGGAAACCGTGCTTTTCTTCAGCCTGGGCCATGGCGTCGTAGATCTGCTGGCCGGTTTCGAAGAAGTTGATGAATTTGCCCTTGCCGCCGAAGAAGGCTGAGGTGGTGCAGAAGTTGCAGCCCATGGGGCAGCCGACCGACGGGATGATGGTGGCGGCGGTGGAACCGATGCTGCCGGGCAGTTTGAGGCCCATGACGCGATGGCCGAAGCCCGACGCGATCTGCGGATGAATGACGGGTTGGGTGGGGTCCTGATCGAGGAAGGAACGCAGCCAGCCGACGCCTTCGCCCTTCACGATGTGGTCGGCATCGATCATGAGGTCGAGGCCGGGGATGGCCGTCACATGGCCGCCGACGACGATGGTGGAGTGCGGCGACAGGCGACGCACGATCTTGCACATTTCGCGGACCTTGCCCACGTTGACGATGATGGAACTGATGCCGACGACGTCGTACTGGTTTTCGGTGAGTTCCCTCTCGAAATCCTCACGCAACGGGAAGTCGAGAACCGTGGACGGATTCTCGATGTTGGCCTGGAGGAACATGATGCCCCACGAGCGATGGAAGATGCGCAGCGAGTAGGGACCCTGGGCGCGGGTCACCTGGTTGTGGTAGAGCTCCATTGGATTGATGGAGCGGCTGCCGTACTGGTCGTCCTGCGCATAGGGTCCGAATACGGAAGTCAAAAGAACACGGGCCTGACGGCCCTTCGGATGAGTGGTCATTGCGGTGCTTCGTGGAAACAGATTTAAAGGTCTGTTTCCACTTTGATGCTAGCACCCGCACCTCTCGCCGGACCCATAAAAGAGGCCCGCGATTGTAATACTTTTGTCGCCAAAGGCCCGTATTTATTCGGGTACGGAGGGTAGGCCAGCCAAGGCCATAGCCAACTCGCTGTCTTCGTACTGGAGGTCTGTCAACTTGCCGGCGAAGTAATCGGTATAGGACTGCATATCGAAATGGCCGTGGCCGCTGAGGTTGAAGAGGATGGTTTCCGCCTTGCCTTCGGCTTTGCAGCGGAGGGCTTCGTCGATGGCTCCGCGCACGGCGTGGTTGGCTTCGGGAGCAGGCAGGATGCCTTCGCTGCGTCCGAAGAGGACTCCGGCTTCGAAGCAGGCGAGTTGGTGGTAGGACCGGGCTTCGATGAGTCCGAGTTCGGCGCAGTGGCTGACGAGGGGCGCCATGCCGTGATAGCGGAGACCGCCGGCGTGGAAGCCAGGCGGCGTGAAGGAGCTGCCTAAGGTATGCATCTTAGTCAGCGGGGTGAGGTGCGCGGTATCGCCGAAATCGTAAGCGTAGCGGCCCTTGGTGATGGAGGGGCAGGCGGCCGGTTCGACGGCGAGGATGCGGGTCTTCTTTCCCTCGCGCAGGTTCTGGCCGATGTAGGGGAAGCTGATGCCGGCGAAGTTGGAGCCGCCGCCGGTGCAGGCGATGACCACATCGGGCGCGTCGTTGGCCATCTCCATCTGGAGCATGGCTTCCTGGCCGATGACGGTCTGGTGCAGCAGGACGTGATTGAGGACGCTGCCGAGAGCGTACTTGGTGTCGTCGCGCTGGGCGGCCACTTCGACTGCTTCGCTGATGGCGATGCCGAGGCTGCCGGGGTGATCGGGCCGCTTGGCGAGGATGGCGCGGCCGGAGGCGGTCTCATTGGAAGGGGACGCGACGCAGCGGGCTCCGTAGCTCTCCATCAGGGCCCGGCGGTAGGGCTTCTGATTATAGGAGACGCGGACCATGAACACCTCAATCTCGAGGCCGAAGAACGCGCCGGAGAGAGCGAGGGAGGAGCCCCACTGCCCTGCTCCGGTTTCGGTGGAGATGCGCTTGACGCCGGCTTCCTTGTTGTAGAAGGCCTGGGCGATGGCGGTATTGGGTTTGTGGGAGCCGGCGGGGCTGACGCCCTCGTACTTGTAATAGATCTTCGCCGGAGTATCGAGGGCCTTCTCCAGACGGCGGGCACGGTAGAGCGGACTGGGGCGCCACTGGCGATAGATGTCGCGCACGGGCTCAGGGATCTCGATGTCGCGTTCGGTGGAAACCTCCTGGAGGATGAGGCTCATGGGGAAGAGCGGTTCGAGGTCGGCCGGGCCCACCGGCTGCATGGTGCCGGGGTGGAGGACCGGCGGCGGCGGCGTGGGCAGGTCAGCGACCAGGTTGTACCAATTCTTCGGGATGCGGGTTTCGTCGAGGATGTATTTGACGGTGTCGGACATAAGGTACTCCAGGGATGGGTTGAAGGGGCAGTTTATCAAGTTGAGGCCGCCTGATGGGCGCGGCACTGAGCGATTTGCATCGCGGGGCCGCTTCTGGTGTGCTGATTCTGAGCTTCCGTCATGAACCACACCATTTCTCATTTCACGCGCCGGAACGCGCTTCGCCTGTTGGGGGGCGCCTCGGCCAGCGCCCTGGCGAACGGACAGGCGCGGCGGCCCAACTTCCTGGTGATTGTGACGGACGATCACGGGATCGGCGATGTGGGCTGTTTCGGGCACAAGGAAGCGCTGACGCCGAACCTGGACCGACTGGCGGCCTCTGGCGTGCGGTTCACGCAGTGGTATTCGAATGCGCCGGTGTGCTCGGCGTCGAGGGCGGCGATTCTGACAGGGAAATATCCGGACAGGACAGGTGTGCAGGGTGCGCTGGCATCGCAGCCCACATTCGATGTGCCGGGATTGCGGCAAGGCGAGGTCACCTTCCCTGCCCTGCTGAAGCAGGCGGGCTACGGGACGGCTGCATTCGGGAAATGGCATGTGGGGAGCGCTCCGCAGAGCCGACCGATGGCGCAAGGGTTCGACCAGTTCTTCGGGTGGTACTCGGGGTGGCTGGACGCGTACTCGCACCGGTATTACCAGTTGGGGTCGGCTCCGGGGAAGATCTTCCACGATTTGTGGCGCAACACGGAGGAAGTGTTTGAGGAGCCGGCGTATATGACGGAACTGCTGGCGCGCGAGGCTTCGGCGCATCTCGCGCAACAACAGAAGCAGCAGCCGTTCCTGATGTACCTGGCTTTCGGGGCTCCGCACTATTCGATGATGGCGCCGAAGAAGTACCTGGACCGGTTTCCGGCATCGATGGAGCGGGACCGGCGCACGCATCTGGCGATGGTGGCGGCTGTGGATGACGCAGTGGGGCTGCTATTGGATCAGTTGCGGCGGCAGGGGCTGGAGGAGGACACGGTGGTGTTCTTCCAGGCGGATAACGGAGCGACGCGCGAGGTGCGGGCCTCGAGCACGGCGCAGCCTTACACGGGCGGCAGCAACGGGTCGTATCGCGGGTACAAGCTGGGGCTGTTCGACGGAGGGATGCATGTGCCGGCGATGCTGCGGGCTCCGGGGTTCGTGAAGCCGGGCCAGGTGTGGGAGCGGCCGCTGATGTCGATGGATCTGCTGCCGACGTTCCTGACGATGGCCGGGCAGGCGGGCCGCATTCCGGCGGATGTGGATGGGCAGGATCTTTTGCCAGTGCTGCGCGGGGCGAAACAGACGCATGCCGATATGTTCTGGAGCTTCAACAAGGAACGGGCGGTGCGGGAGGGCGACTGGAAGCTAATTGTGAATCCGCCGGCGTTTCCGGGGGAGGAGACAGGGGTGAAGGTGTGGCTGTCGAACCTGGAGGCGGATCCGGGCGAGAAGCGGAACATGGCCGGATCGGAACCGGAGCGGGTGCGGCGGATGATGGAGAAACTGCGGGGGTGGGAGAAGTATGTGGGGATCCGGGTGGAGGCGCTTTCAGAGTAGGACAGAGAGGTTTGGTTCCGAAATAGTTGGGGGGATGCCCTGCTTCATAGAGGGTACGGGGGTAGCCCGTCACTTACGTTCCGGGACCGGGGCTGGGTGGGCGGTTTCATCCACTTTGGCGGCCGGTGGGGCTATGCGCGACTCTGGTGAAGACGCGTGGGTGTCCGTGGCCCGCTCCTTGCCAGTCGCGGTTCGCAGCGCGGAGGGGACCCCTCCCTGACGGTCGGGGTTCGTAGCGGCTTCCTCTCGTTTGGCGGCTCGGTTTGAGGTGGGGGCCCGATTAGCGCTGGATGTCGTATTTTTTGATCTTCTCGTACATGGTGGAGCGGTCGATGCCCAGGGACGAGGCCGCTTCCTTGACGTTGCCTCCGGTGCGCTGCAGGGCGGCCTGGACGGCCTGGCGTTCGAGGTCCTGCAGGGTCATGTTAGCGGGGACGCTCCAGGCCTTGCGCTCCTGCATGGTGCGGGTGAGGAAGCCGAAGTCGTCTTCGGAGAGCACCTGGCCGCGGCAGGTGACGATGGCGCGCTCGATGGCGTTCTCGAGTTCGCGGACGTTGCCGGGCCACTCGTATTCGAGCAGGACCTTCATGGCTCCTTCGGAGATGTCCTGGATGTCCTTGTTCAGCTCGGGTGAGAGGCGTTGGACGAGGTGGCGGGCCAGCAGGGGCAGATCCTCACGACGCTCGCGGATGGGCGGGATGCGGATCTCGATGACGTTGAGGCGGTAGTAGAGATCATCGCGGAAGCGACCCTGGCTGACTTCTTCGACGAGGTCCTTGTTGGTGGCAGCGATGACGCGAACGTCGACCTTGACCTCTTCGGAGCCGCCCAGGCGGTAGAAGCGGCGTTCCTGCAATACGCGCAGCAGGTCGGCCTGCAGCTTGGGGGAGATGTCGCCGATCTCGTCGAGGAAGATGGTGCCGCCGTCGGCCAGTTCGAACTTGCCGCGGGTGCGGGTGGCGGCTCCGGTGAAGGCGCCTTTTTCGTAGCCGAAGAGCTCGGATTCAAGCAGCGTTTCGGCCAGGGCGGCGCAACTGACCGGGACAAACGGCTTATCGGCGCGATCGCCGGAGTAGTGGACGGCGCGGGCGATGAGTTCCTTACCGGTACCGCTCTCGCCGCGCACCAGCACGGTACTGCGGAGGCCGGCCACGTCCTGCACCAGTTGCAGGATGGCGAGCATGCGCGGGTTCTTGGTGATGATGTCGTGGAAGTCGTACTGGCCGGTGAGGCGCTTGCGCAGGATGGTGTTCTCCAACTGGAGGTTCTTCACCTTGATGATGCGGGCCACCACCAGTGAAATCTCTTCCGGGTTGCAGGGCTTGACGATGTACTCCTGCGCGCCCTCTTTCATGGCGGTGATGGCGGTGTCGACGGTGGCGTAGGCGGTGATGATGATGACGGGCGCTTCCGGGTGAAGCTTACGGATCTCCATCATGGTTTCGATGCCGTCCATGCCGCCGGGCATCTTCAGGTCGATGAAGTAGATGGCATAGTCGGCGGCGCGGGCGGATTCGACGGCGCGGCGGCCGGAGGAGGCAGTATCCACGTCATAGCCGTCTTCGCGTAGCCACGCGGCGAGCGACTCGCACATCACCTCTTCGTCATCGACCACCAGGATCTTCCAAACGGCTTTCATGTCAGTCGTACCTCACTTCTTCCAGCCGTTCCTGCAGAACGGGCCAGCAGCCTTCGCAATACCATTCCAATTTCGAGTCCACCTGCGGCAGGTTGATGGACAGGCTCATCGCACAACGCATGTCGGGACAGTGGATGAGTCCAAACGTATGCCCGAGTTCGTGCATGGCTTCCTTGCGCGCACGGCCGAGCAGCGCCGTGCCATCGGGCGCCATGCCATAGAACTCCTGCCGCAGCCTGGCAGTGGAGACCACCGCGGCGCGTCCCCTCAACTGCGCCTGTCCAAAGACGAAGGTCAACATGGGGATGAAGAGATCGCTCTCGGTGACGCCCAGGATGCGGGACACGCCGGGTGGCGCCTGTTCCAACAACAGCTTGAGCATCGTGACAGAGCTCATCTGGCCCCTGGCACGGTCGTAGCCATCCAGCGGCACGGGCAGCTGGATGCGGCGCACGACAGGCATGCCAATCCGTTCTTCGACGCATTCGGTGATCGTCCTCATCACGGGTTCCTCGACCTCGCCGAGCGAGGCCAGACACAGGCCGCTCACACGGCAGGCTCCGCCGGGGTGGCAGGCGGCTTCAGAGCGGATTCCATGGGAATGGTCACGGTGAACGTGGCGCCTTCGCCCAAGGTGCTTTTCACGTCGATTTCGCCGTCGTGCGCCTGGACGATGCCGTAGATGACAGCCAAGCCCAGGCCCACGCCTTTGCCTTCTGGTTTCGAGGTGAAAAAGGGATCAAAAATCTTACTGAGGTTCTCCGGCGAGATGCCTTCGCCGTTGTCCCTGACGATCATCTCCACGCTCTTCCGGTCGTCAGCGACACAGGTACGGACCAGGACCTTGCCGCCGCCCTTGCCCTGGGTGGCTTCAGCGGCGTTGAGGACGAGGTTCAGCACCACCTGCTGCATTTGCGAAGGGTCGCAGGAGACGGTGGGCAGATCGGCCGGCAGGTCGACCTCGACCTCGGTATCGCAGAGCTTCAGCTTATGGGACGCCAGGGTGAGGGTGGAGCGAATGATGCGGTTGAGATCGGCCGGGGTGCGCTGCGGCTTGGAGCGGCGGGAGAAGGCGAGCAGGTCGGAGACGATGCGACCCACGCGCGCAGTTTCAGTGGCCACTTGGCCGAGGTATTTGCGGAAGTCGGCCAGGCGGTTGGGTGGCACGCCGTCGTCCTTGAGAAGGCGCTGCATGAGCATGGCCAGGTTGAGGACGCCGGAGACAGGATTGTTGATCTCGTGGGCGACGCTGGCGGCGAGTTGGCCTAGGGAAGCCAGGCGATCGTTGTGGAGCAGCTTCTGCTGGGCGGCTTTCAACTGTTGAGTGCGGTCTTCCACCTTCTTCTCCAGGCTTTGGGTGAAGGTGTTGATCTCATCCATGGCGCCCTGCAGGCGGTCGCGCATGGTGTTGAACGAGGTCACCAGCGCGTCCATCTCCTCGCTGCCGTGGCTGATGCGGATGGGGGTGCCGAGTTCCATTTCGCTGACGGCCCGCGTACCTTCGATGAGCTCGCGGATGGGCAGGCCGACGAAGAAGCGGACGAAGAAGAAGATGAAGACAGCGGTGAGGAGGATGGTGATGCCGGTGGTGACGACGGTGTGCTGGGTCATGGCCGCCTCTTCCTGGCGGACAGGATCGAGATTCAGGGCGACGTCCAGAACGCCGAGGACGCGGGTGCGAGCCGGATGGGCGTGGCAGTCGGCCTGGCTGCACGAGGTCTCGTTATAGATGGGCGTCACCATGTTGAGCGAATCCCGGCCATCGGTACCGCTGTAGATGCGCACGCGGGAGGCTGGCGCCACCTCCACCTTGACGGGCATGGAACCGTGGCAGGCGACGCAGGGCTGCTCGTTCACGGTCATCAACTGCGCGTTGTCGCCTTTCTTGGTGGAGAACATCAGGCGGCCTTCGCGGTTGAACATGCGGATGCGATCGACGCCCTGTTTGGCGGCGATGACGCTCATGATGTCGTAGGCGGCCGAGCGGTGATCGTCCTTCATGGCGTGCCAGGTGGCGCTGGTGATGCTCTTGGAGAGCTGGTCGGCGCCGAGGATCATCGTTTCGAGCGTGTGCTGATTCTGAACGCGGAGATAGACCACTCCGGCCACGACGTTGATCAGGATGACGATCACCGTGAGGGAAACGATCAGTTTGCTCGACAGGCGGCGTGGCATGACAAAACCATCCTTGAAACGATTACAGAGTTTCAACTCCATTATGCTGCAATTTGAATCCGGCTATACTACGGGCCGATCGTATGCAGCGCCGTACCTTTTTCACAGCCGGCCTGGCCGCCGGATGGCCCGCCGCCAGAGCCGCCCAGCCAAGCCCGCGCAATGACCTCAGCCGGGCTATCGATGAGATGCCGCTGGTGGACTCGCACGAGCACCTGCTGCCCGAACAGGAGCGGCTGGAGCTGAAGCCGGACCTGTTCCTGCTGGCTTCCCATTACCTGAACAACGACATGGTGAGCGCAGGCATGCCTGCCGCCGGGCCGAAGACGTGGGCCGAGTTCGAACCCTGGTGGCAGGTTTCGAAGTTCACCGGTTACGGCCAGGCGCTGAGCATTGCCATCCGGGACATCTACGGAATCGGAGAGATTTCCGGGGCAACCCTGCCGCGAATCAATGCGGCGATTGCGGAGGCGAACAAACCGGGATTGTACCGGCGAATTCTCAAGGGCCGGATGAAGCTCGATTACGCGGTGCTGGACGATTACTGGCACGGCGACCCGGTGGCTCCGGATGGCGAGTTCTTTGTCCTGGCACGGAAGATGGACTGGTTCTGTACGGCGGCGAAGGCAGCGGACATCCGGCGAATGGAGGAGGTGACGGGGGTCGGTATCCCGGATGTGAAGGGGTTGAAGCGGGCGGTGGAGAAGCGGCTGGAGCAGAGCCTGGTGGCCGGGCTGGTGGCGATCAAGAGCACGCTGGCTTACAACCGTCCACTGCGTTTCGAGGTGGTCTCCGAGGGCGACGCGCAGCGGGATTTCGACCTGCTGATGAAGGAACCGCAGAAGCAGGCGCCGCGGCGGCTATCGGATCACCTCTTCCACCATGTGCTGCAGTTGGCGGATGCCCACAAACTGCCGGTGCAGATGCACACGGGGCTGCAGGCGGGCAATGGGAACACGCTGGAGAACTCGCGGCCGATCCTGTTGACCAACCTCTTTGGACTCTATCCAAAGGTGGTATTCGATCTCTTCCACCTGGGCTGGCCGTGGATGGACGAGGTGGCGGCGCTGGCGAAGATGTATGCCAACGTGACGGCTGACATGTGCTGGGTGCATATCATCACGCCGACAGGGGCGCGGCGGGCACTGGACGAACTGATCGACACGGTGCCGTTGAACAAGATCCTGGGCTTTGGGGGCGATTACCGCTATGTGGAGCTCAGCTATGCACATGCGGTGATGGCGCGGCGGAACATCGCGCAGGTGCTGGGGGAGAAGGTCCAGCAGCGGGTGATGACGGAGGCCGAGGCGCTGCGGGCGGGGCGGCTGATCCTGCATGACAATGCGGCGCGGATCTTCCCCCGGCCTGCGCCAAAGCGGGCCTAGAAGGGCACAAACTGTAACGAAAACCGACCGGAAGACGTACAATTAGTGGGTCCGTCCGGGATTTGGGGATCCTGGCAGCCGCTGCGTTTTCTGGAGCCACCACAGTGCGCCTGGCAAGTTCTCTGGTCCTATTACTCGCCTGCGCGGCCGCCTTACCGGCGGACGACGGCGATGTCACCTTCAAAAGCGATGTTTCCCTGGTGCGTGTGGACGCCCAGGTGCTCGACCGTGATGGCCGGGCGGTGACCGGACTGCGCCGCGAGGACTTCATCCTGACGCAGAATGGGCGGCGGGTGGAGATCCGCAATTTCGCGCGGGAAGAGATGCCGGTGGACGTGATCCTGCTGCTGGACGTGAGCGGCAGCATGCGCTCGCACGTACAGCGGATGGCCGACGCCTCCCACGATGCGCTACGGGTGCTGGGGCCGGACGACCGCGTGGCGATGATGGTGTTCGACCGGTCGTCGCGCGTACGGCTGCCGTTCCGCAGCAACAAGGACGACGTGGTGCGGGAGTTCGAGAGCCTGCTGCGCAGCGAGACGTTTAACGGCGGAACAGACATCACGCGGGGACTGCTGGATGCGGCGAACTACATGCGAAAGTCGGCCCGCAAGGATGCGCGGCGGGCGATTGTGATCATGACGGATGACCAGACGGAAAAGGATCGCAGTGAGCAGCAGGTGGGTTCCGCCCTCGCCGAGGCTGATGCGGTATTGAGTGCGATTATCGCTCCGGACGCCATGAACAGCCGGATGGGCGGGTACCCGCAAGGCGGTGGCCAGTATCCTCCAGGCGGCAACCGGCGCGGCAATTCATGGCCGCGCGGGGGGTCCATTCCCGACATTATCTGGGGCGGCGGCGGGCGCATTCCCGTGGGCGGCGGCCGGTACCCGGGCGGCGGGATGGGTTCACGAACGCAGTCAGCGGGCACCTCCGAGATTGCGAGGGAATCGGGCGGAGACAGCATGAGTATCTCGGATGCGTCGGCGTTCGAGACCACACTGGCGCGGATCCGGCAGCGCTATGCGATCTACTTCCAACTGCCGCCAGGCACGCGGGCGGGTGAAGAGAACCGGGTTCAGATTGCGCTGGCCGAGACGGCCCGCTCGCACTATCCCGGCGCGGACATCCGGTACCGCGGCAATTACCACGCGCCCACAAATATTGATCCCGCGGCACAGTCCGACACGACGGTGGTGAGCCAGTCGCAGACGCCAGCGTCGAGCGATGCGCCGGCTGGGGGCACTACACAGTCCGACCCGGTGCGACCCCGGCGGCGTGTGGTGTTGGACGACTCCAAGGGGCCCAGGGGTCCGAATCCGAATGTGGGGGCCGCGGCGGAAGGCGCGAGTGCGACGCCGGCCGCGGTGGATCCGAAGCCGTCGCAACCAGCGGCCTCGAGCAGCGAGAAGAAGGGCTGGCGGCGGGCGGATCCTGCCGATGTGATGCCGGATCCCGAGCCCGCGCCCAGCGTGAAGAAGAAGCAGTAGCGGCTAAGTGGCGAAGCGGTAGCCGGAGCCCCGGACGGTGCGGATGAAGCGCGGGAACTGAGGATTCTCTTCAATCTTCTGGCGCAGCCACGCGACGTGCACATCCACGGTCCTGGTGGAGATATCTGACTGGTATTCCCAGACATTCTTCAACAGTTCCTCACGCGAGATCACCTTGCCGCGATGATCGATGAGGTAGCGGAGCAGTTGGAGCTCCTTGCCGGCCAGGCTGACGGGCGAGCCGTCCTTGAGCAGTTCAGCCTTTTCGAAGTCCACCTGAACGGAGCCGAACTGGAAGCGCAGTACGGCCGGAAAGCTCTCTTTGTGGACGCGGCGCAGCAACGCTTCGACACGAGCCAGGAGTTCGGATGGATCGAAGGGTTTGGTGAGGTAGTCATCGGCGCCGAGCTTGAGGCCCACCACGCGATCGATGACCTGCGACTTCGCGGTAAGCATGAGGATGGCGACGTCGGAACCGTGCTGCCTCAATTCGCGGCACACCTCGAGCCCGTTCTTCCCAGGCAGCATAATGTCCAGAAGTACGAGGTCGCACTGACCTTCGCGGGCCTTGGCGAGGCCGGTAATTCCATCGGTTGCCGTATCCACCTCGTGGCCCTCGGCAGCCAGCAGATCAGAGAGCGTGAGCACCAGGCCGGGCTCGTCTTCAATAAGCAGTATTCGCGAACTCATTCCGTTGGCCGGCAGGCACGGTGGGGAGGGCGAGCACGAATTCCGCGCCGGCTCCCGGTCCGCTCCTTACCGAAACATTCCCTTCATGCGCTTCCGCGATTTTTTTGACCAGGCTCAACCCTAGTCCGGTTCCATGAATCTGATCGTCGATGGCTTTCTTACCACGATAGAACGGATCGAAGATCTGGTCGATCTCTTCCGGCGCCACGCCGGCGCCGCGGTCAGCGACCCGGATTTCGACGGTGGAACCGTTCTTGCCGTTGGCCAGGACGGCGGTCAAGCCGATCCAGCGCCCGTCGGCGCCGTACTTGGCGGCATTGGTCAGCAGATTCTGAATGGCATGTTTCAAGGCTATGGGGTCGCCCAGCACGGGCGGCAGATCCGAATCGATCTTCTGCTCGAGCACGCAACCGGACTTGTCGAGGACAGGGGATGCAGAAGAGATCGCGGCCTCCAGCAGGCTGCGCACATCAACGGCTTCGCGATCGCCGATGGCGCGGCCGGCTTTGGCGTTGGCGAACCGCAACACCTGCTCGACCATGGCGGTGAGCTTCTCGGCTTCCTCTCGAATCAGGTTCCCATAGCGCTGCACCTGCTTCTCATCACGAACCAGTCCCCCGCCCAGGTTGTGACCCGCGGTACGGATTACGGTGAGCGGTGTTTTGAGTTCGTGCGAGACGCCGGTGATGAATTCCATTTGCATATGAGCCAACCGTTGGGCGCGCTGGGTGTAGCGCACCAGCATCGTGATGGCGGCAACCATCAATAGAAGAACCCCGGAAGTCACTCCAAGGTTGCGCCATCTCACCTGATTCACGACAGCTTCCAGTGAACCGGACCTGTGCCGGGCCGACATCACCCAGCGGCCCCACTCCGGTGGAGCCTCGCGAGGGCCACCCGGACCGCCGCCGTTACGCCCGCCAGCCCAGACGCGACCCGTTTCCCTGGCCCGATTCATGGCCGCGCGCCGCATCACCTGCTCAAACTGAACATCCATCAGATTCATGGTGGCGTCGGCCCTGGCGCCGATCTTCGAGCTCTTGTCTCCGGTGGAGCTGAAGATGAGTTGCTCGGGGTGATCGCGGAGAGTGACCTCGACCTGATACTCCGGCGCGGCGCTGCCGAACAGGTGCCGGCTCAACAACTCGGGCAGAACCTCTTTCTGCACGGTGTCGAGATCGATTTCGATCAGAAGCCATTCGAGATTGAGGCGGAAGAAATCGTCGCGGCGCAACTCGCGGAAGTCCCTGCGCAGGTCACCGGGCGGCGGAGGGACGCGGTCTGCCCGCGGCTCTCCGGACCGGCCCAGCTCCCGTGCGGGACGCGGCCCACCGGGTCCGCCGCTCTCGGGGAACCGGACACGGGGCAGCTCGACGACAGCCGATTCCGCGGCACTGCCTGCCCAGAAAGGCCGCCGGCCACCGAATTCAGCGCGGTTTAGCTGGGACTCCAGCCGGAGTCGTAAGGACGACCATTCGGCTGGCCACTCGGCTGCTCGAAAGCTGCCGTCCTCCATGTCCATCTCCCGCAACTTCAAAGTCGCGCCGGCGGGAGTGGCGATCATCAGACGGTGGAAGAGACGGGGATGGCGGGAGGACTCCCGCCAATGGACATAGCGCGCGGCATAGGCCTCTTCGCCCTGGCCGGGCTCAGTAGGTTCGTTGGCCAGGAGGGCTGAACATGCGGATTGAAGTTCGGAGTTGAAATCCTGGCTGACGCGGCGCAGGCCGGTTCCGAGGCTCTCTTTCAGTCTGGCCCGTTCAGCATAGCTGACCTGGGAAATCCAATCGAATTGAAGCCAACCCAGCACGCCAAGAAGAGCCGCCAACAGGCCCACAAAGAGCCACGAAAGCAGCGCCTGCCGCTTGTTTTTCCGCAGGTCCATCATAAAGATACAGCGGTGCCGGGGACCGTCTCTTCCTAGAGCATAGCGAATCGAATGCCAGGCGCCTGTCTTTCGCAGGTAAATCCTGAATCAAGATTGTTAAGGACGTCAAACCGGAACCGTCCGGCGGCGAGGTGATCCGGAAGGTCCTGTAACTCAGTCAACTCCCCCTGCATCAATACATTGAGTCGGTTGGCGTGAGGGCGAGCGGAGAGGCTGGGGGGCGCGGACATATCTTTACTTCAAAATTGAGACGCGCCGTGTGCCGCCTGCGTCACAAGCTGCAGCCGGCAACGCGAAGCGGACTGCCGGGTTCAACCCAATAGGGCCTGGCGCGCAACCGCTGAAGGCATGGATGCATTTGGCCGATCTACTCAAATAGTTCAAAACGAAGACCCACAAAACCATGAAACGGAATTCGATTCTTCTGGCCTTCTGGATGGCATTGGCCCCAGGGCTATTCGCTGAAGTACTCCCGGGGCGCTATATCGTAGAACTCACCACTGAGCCTGTGACGGATCACATGACCCGGACCAGGGGCCGGCGATCCGATCTTCGTGGCACTGAGGCAGAAGCCCACCGGACGCGCCTACGCGGAGAGCAGACGGCGATGCGGGGCAATATCGAACGGCGTTCGGGCATCGTGCTGGATTCCGTCAACACAGTGGCCAATGCGATGTTCGTCCAGGCGGACGCAGCCACGGCCGCGCAGCTTGCCCAATTGCCCGGCGTGAAGCGCGTCGTCCCGGTGCGCATGCTGCACCGCGTGCTGGACCGCGCGGTGCTGCTGCACAAGGTGAGCGATGTGTGGAATCAATTCGGCGAGAGCGCAGCCGGCGCAGGCATGAAGATCGGCATTATTGATACGGGCATCGAGCTGAGCCACCCGGCTTTCCAGGACAGCTCGCTGACGGTGCCTGACTCGTTCCCGCGTGCGAATACGGTTTTCGACCTGACCTATACGAACAATAAGGTCATCGTCGCGCGCAGCTATGTGAATCTGCTGCAGTACCGCGATGTCGACTACACGCCGCGCGACCACGTAGGCCACGGTACGGCGCTGGCCACTATCGCGGCCGGCGTTCGTTCGCAAGGTCCGCTGGCCACGATCCAGGGCGTCGCGCCGAAGGCGTTCCTGGGCGTCTACAAGATTTTCGGAACGCCGGGCTATAACGATTACGCCTCTGACGACGCGATAATCAAGGCATTCGACGACGCAGTGGCCGACGGTATGGATGTGATCAGCCTCAGCGTGGGTGATGACTTCGCGCCGCGCCTGGAGGACGACCTGGATGTAGCAGCGGTGGAACGCGCCACGCAGGCGGGCGTCATCGTAGTCATCGCCGCGGGCAACAATGGACCGGGCCTGAACACAATCGGGTCGCCCGCGACGGCTCCTTCCGCAATTTCAGTCGGCGCCACCACCAACGACCGCACCTTCGCCCCAAGCGTGGAAGTATCCAGCGTGGGATCCTATGTGGCGTACAACGGCTATACACCGGCGGGGTCGACACCAGTCACTGGCAACCTGGTGGATGTTTCCACCCTGGACGGCAATGGCCTGGGCTGCTCAGCCTTCCAATCCGGCAGCCTCAGCGGCAAGATCGCGCTAATCCAGCGTGGCGACTGCTATTTCGAGGACAAGATCAACAACGCGAAGAATGCGGGAGCGGTGGGCGCGCTGGTCTACATGCGCGATACGGCTCCGGATCCGATCTACATGAGTGTCGGTGCGGCCACCCTGCCGTCGCAGGCAGTGAGCTATGGAGATGGCGTCGTCATCAAACAGGGACTGGCGGCGCAGCCCGATCTTTCCACCACGATGCACTTCGACATCGGCAGCGTTCCGGTGACGCCAAACCGCCTGACCGATTTCAGTGCGACCGGGCCCAGCGTGGATGGCGGCATCAAGCCAGAAATCGTCGCCGTGGGCAGCAACTTCTACACCGGCACACAGACGCTGGACTACTACGGGGACATGTATGATTCCAGCGGCTACATCCTGGTGGATGGAACGAGCTTCTCCACGCCGTTTGTGGCCGGGACAGCGGCACTGATCAAGAGCCTGCACCCCGGGCTGACGGTCGACCAGTACCGTTCGATGATCATCAACAACGGCTCCACCGCCTCAGGGATGACCGGCGGCACGGCCACAGTGCAGCAGGCGGGCGGCGGTTTGGTGGATGCCAGCGCCGCAGTGAATACGACGGTCACGGCTTATCCCGCGACGCTTCCGTTGGGCACGGGCGGCACAGAGGCACAAATGGCCCGCACCCTCACGCTGACCAATATCAGCGGCAGCAAAGACACGTATACTCTTGGCGCGGAGGGCGGCGCCGACCAGTTCCAGACTTCGATTGCCACGCCGACGGTCGACATCGAGGCAGGTTCTTCCACGGACGTAGTGGTGTCGTGGAACGGCTCCGGGATGACCGCCGGGGCTTATCAGGGCGCCATCACGATCACGTCCGCGAATACGGGCAAGACGTCGCGGGTGCCCTACTGGTTCGCGTCCTCCACGGCCGCGCCTGCGAGCATGAACATGATGTACAGCGCCGGCAGCGCAAACCGCAACCGCACCACGACCGTGTACTTCCGGGTCCTGGACGCGGCCGGCAACTCGCTCAGCAATGCGAGCCCCACCATTTCGGTCGTATCCGGTGGTGGTGCGACGGGCAGAGTGGCGAACTACGACAGCGACTGGCCGGGCATCTACGCGGTGACGGTCCGTGTGGGCTTTGCCGCAGGGGATAACGTGTTCCGGCTGCAGGCAGGTGATGCCACCATGAACTTCACGATCACCGGCCTCTAAACCAAACAAAAGAAAAAGGCCGGCGGGGATGGTACAGCCATCGCCGCCGGCCTTTTCCATTGGGAACCACAGTGCCTAGTCGAGGGCCGCGATCTCACCCGGGAGAATGCGGCGCGTGCGGGGCAGCAGGCCTTTCACACTCATCCAGCCCACCAGCGCCAGGACACTCACAAACGTAACCAGCTCAATCACATCGGAGGTACGGTTGCGGGGCAGGATCTTCCACAGGATGCCCACGGTGGGCTGCGCAATGCACATCGCCCAGACCGTACCGTAGAAGTAGCGGCGCTCGTGCCCTTCCCCGGCGGTGGAGGGCTTCACGCGCGGCAGTTTGCCCAGGGCGCCCAGGATCCAGACCGGAATCACGACGGGAAAGTATCCGTACCAATAGATCTGCTTCATCATCCACTTGCCGGTGGTCACCGCGACGACCAGGCCGACCAGGTTCAACAGGCCATAGCTGATGGCGGCGCCCCAGGCGAAGGTATAGCAGATGCGGCGGTAGACCGGATTCGGGCGGTCCTCTGTAAATCGGATGATATACGGCGCCGGCTCGGAGCCCGGCAAGCGGCCGCGCAAACCGGCGATGCCCGTCCCGACCAGGACCGCCGCCAGCCACCAAACCATGTTGCCGCCAAAGCCTTCGGCGAACAGCTTAAACGTCACCGGCCCCGGGATCAGGAAGAAAACAAAGATCCAGATGGGCCAATGGTTGACCCGGTAGTACGTCTTGTTGCGCGTACGGATCTTTCTCTCGGTATCGTATTCGATCTTTACCTGCGGATTCATTGCGAATAGATTAGTGTGGCATACCCGTACCCGCGTGCGACAGATCCCTGGTACCCGGGCAGCTGCCTTACGGCCCGGATTCCCGCTACAATCGTGCTTCATGCGGCTCGAACTCAATGGCGCCAAAGCGCTGGTCACCGGCGGCAGTAACGGCATCGGTCTTGCGATCACGGAAGCGCTCAGGTCCTGCGGAGCGGAGGTCACGGTAGCGGACCTCGAATCCACACCGCCTGTGGATGTCTGCAACGAGGCAGCGCTGGGCGAAGTCTTTGACACCCAGGGGCCGTTTGACATCGTGGTGGCAAACGCCGGCGCGGTGAGCGTGGCGCCCCTTGACGAGACCACCACCGAGCAGTGGAACCGCCTGCTGGCCATCAACCTGTCGGGCGCCTTCCACACCATCCAGTTGGCGGCGCGCCAGATGAAACCGCGGCGGCGCGGTGCAATTGTTCTCACCGCCTCAACCAATTCGTATGACGGCGAGCCGGACCTGATCGCCTACAATGCCACGAAGGCCGGCCTGCTGGGGCTGGTTCACACAGCCGCGGGTGAGTTGGGCCCATACGGAATCCGAGTCAACGCTGTCTGTCCGGGCCTGATCCGGACACGGCTGACGGAGTCGCACTTCTCCCAGCAGCAGGTGTTGAAGGATTACTTCCGGCACATCCCCCTGGGCCGGGGTGGGCAGCCCGCGGAAGTGGCGAATGCGGTGGCGTTCCTCGCGTCTCCGCTGGCTTCATTCATCACCGGCGCCACCCTGCTGGTGGACGGAGGGCAGATGGCCACGAAATTCGGGACCTGGAATGAGTCCTTCGCCCGATTTGAAACCGATCATTGGGAAGTCAAATGAATCAGACCATGCGGGCCGAGGGTCTAACAAAGTCCTTTGGCCAGGTGCACGCGGCCGATGGTGTCAGTCTGTCGGTGAGCGCCGGTGAAGTTGTCGGCCTGCTGGGCCCCAATGGCGCGGGCAAGACGACCATCCTACGGATGATTGCGGGCATCCTGACGCCCGACGCCGGAGAAGTCTTCATCAACGGGATCGACGTCGCGCGCGACCCGCTCGCCACCAAGTGCAAGATCGGCTTCCATTCGGGCGACACGCAGCTCTACCAGCGGCTGAATCCGCGTGAGGCGCTGGAGTACTTCGGCCGGCTGTACGGCATGAACGAGCGGGCGCTGCATCACCGGATTGACGAGCTGGTCGAACAGCTCGAGATGAGTTCGTTCGCCTCCCGGCCGTGCGGGACCCTATCCTCCGGCCAGAAGCAGCGCGCCAACATCGCGCGGGCGTTTCTGCACGAGCCGGACCTGCTGATCCTGGACGAACCAACGAATGCATTGGACGTGGTCAGCGGCCAGTTCATCGTCGAAGCGATTCGCCGGGAAAAGGCAGCGGGCCGGGCGGTTCTCTTCTCCACACACATCATGGGGGAAGCCGAGTATCTCTGCGACCGCATTGCCCTGCTGCATGAAGGCCGCATCGTGGACAAAGGCACGGTGCCGGAACTGCTGGAGCGCTCGGGCTGCCCGAATCTCACCGACGCCTTCCTGAAGAACATCGGCGCACGGCGCACCGGAGCAGCAGTATGAGACCGGCTACGGTATTCACGATTTACCGCAAGGAACTACGGGAGGCCCTGCGCGACCGCCGCACCATCTTCATGATGATCGGCCTGCCCATCCTGCTTTACCCGCTGCTGATGATCGGGCTCAGCCGGCTGCAGGAGGGCCAGGAAGCGGCTCAAGCGGCCCGCGCCTCACGCGTAGCGGTATGGGGCACCCTGCCGCTGGACGCGCAGGAGCGGATGCTGAAATCCGGAAAGATCGAACTGTTGCCCTGGGCCGGCGCCTCGGACCTTGTGCGCGCGGGCCTCGAGATGGACCAGTTGAAGCCGCCGCCGCGCCCGCCGATCGACCTGGAAGGCGACGACAAGCCCCCGGTGCCGAAGAAAATGCCGGACGCCATCTGGGCCAGGGCCGCGCAACAGGCGATTCTCGACCGTAAGGCCGACGCGATCCTCATTGCCTGGCCTGACTTCGGCATCAAGCTGCAGCGCGGGGACATGGCGGTGGCGAGCATCCTGTACGACTCCGTGCGGCCCGATTCCCGCAAAGCCCGTGACCGCATCAGCGATCACCTGCGGCAGTACCGCCTGGACCTGCTGGCCGTGCGCGAAACACAGAACAAGCTGCCAGACGGCTTTGCCACCGGCATCGACATCCAGAACACCAATGTGGCGAGCGAGCAGCGTAAGTCCGGCATGCTGGTGGGCATGCTGCTGCCCTATATGCTGATCCTCTTCTCAGCCATGAGCGGCTTTTATGCGGCCATCGACATGACGGCTGGAGAGAAAGAGCGCGGCACCATGCAAACGCTGCTCTGCGCTCCGGTGGAATCGCTGGAAATCATCGGCGGCAAGTTCCTGGCGGTGTGGAGCATCGCCATGATCGCCACGGTGGTCAACCTGTTGAGCCTGTCGCTCACCTTCACCCGCCTGAAGCTGATCCCCGGCATACAGACCAGTGTGCCGGTGACGTCGTATCTCATCGCCTTCGTGATGCTGGTGCCGATCTCCCTGATGATCAATGCGGTCTTCCTGGCCGTGGGAGCCTTTGCCAAGGATTTCAAGGATGGCCAGAACTTCCTGACCCCGATCCTGATGAGCCTGCTGGTGCCGCTGGTCGCCACCATGACACCGGGCATCGAGTTGAATGGATACCTTGCCTTCGTGCCCGTGGTGAACATCGCACTGCTGATCAAGGGCGTGTTCCTGGGAGAATGGGCGGCCGACACGCTGTTCCTGGTGATGCTCAGCTCGCTCTGCTACGCCTCGATTGCGTTGGTGTTCGCGGCTCACATTTTTGAGCGCAATTCGCTGCTGCTGGGCGGGAAGGAGCACCTTTCGGGTGTCTTCGATTTCTCGCGCCATCCGGGGGCACGGCCCACGCCCGCGGTTTCGATGCTGGTCTTTGCAGTCGCCCTGGTGATGGCCTTTTACGGCAGCCTCAGCCTCACCCGCTATGGCTTGCCGACAGTGCTGATTGTGATGCAGTTCGGATTCTTCCTGCTGCCCTGCCTGGCGCTGGTCCGGTTGAAAGGCTATGACTTCGTGGAGACCTTCTCGCTGAGGCTGCCCTCGCTGCGGGCCAGCGCAGCCTGCATTCTCATCGGCCTTTCGGCCTGGACGGTGGCTGGTGGACTGCTGGTGCGCCTGCTGCCGCCGCCCGAGTCGCTGCAGAAAGCAATGGAGCGGCTGCTGCTGCTGGACGACAAGCCGGCGCCGTTATGGCAGGCGCTGGTCCTGGTGGGCCTGATTCCCGCGCTTTGCGAAGAAGCTCTGTTCCGCGGCCTGATCCTCAGCGGCTTCCGGCGGCTGGGCATGTGGCCGGCGATCCTGGCGACCAGCCTGTTATTCGGCCTGGCACACGCCTCGATTTACCGGCTGCTGCCGACCTTTGCCCTCGGCGTCGCGTTCGGCTACGCCGTGTGGAAGACCCGTTCGCTGGCGGCGGGCATAATCTGCCACGCCTTAAACAATGGCCTGATGGCTGTGCTGGCCCGCTCCAAGGACATCATCGAAGAGCTTGGCCTCAGCGGCTCGAAGTATATTCCCTGGACCATCATCGGCGCAGGTTGCGTCGTCATGGTGTTGGGCCTTTGGCTGCTGTCGCAGGACCGGGACGCTGCCCGGACTGATCCCATTTAGGGGGTCAGCGTAATGTTTACGGTCTTGGTCACCGCACCATAGGTGGCGGTCAGGGTCACCGGGGTGGAGACTGCGACCGCCGAAGTCGTTACCGAGAGCATCGCGCTGGTGGCCCCGCCACTGACTGTCAATGCCGGTGGCAGAGGCACGGCAGGGTTCGGAGAACTGATCGAAATCGTCACCCCGCCCGCTATGGCGGGCCCGTCCAAACCCGCGATGAGATAGAACTTGGCCCCGCCCTTCACCGACGTGGGGCTGACGGACAAACTGCTCAGGTCGGTGGGCTTGATCGTCACGGTCACGGCCTTGCTGACGCCGCCATAGGTGGCCGTGATCGTCACTGCGGTGGCTGAGGCGACGAAGCTGGTGGGGATCGAAAAGTAGGCTGAACTGGTCGCCCCCGCGGGAATCGTCACGACAGCCGGAGGGGTTGCTTCGGCGCCCGAGGAGACCAGAGTCACGTTGGCGCCCCCGGCGGGGGCCGGACCATCCAGCGTCAGCGAGACAGGGCTGATCACCTTCCCACCCGAGATGGGGACCGCGCTCATCGAAAAGCTGGCTAACGTCGTGGGTTTGACGGTGACGACGACGGATTTGGACACACCCCCGAAGCTGGCGGTGAGCGTCACCGGAGTGTTCGCCGCAACAGAACTGGTAGGGATGCTGAAGTTGCCCGAAGCGGTGGCGCCGGCCGCCAGGTTCACGGTCGCCGGCGGGGTCACCGACGGGTCGGACGAAGTCAGTACGACCGAGGCTCCACTCGGACCGGCCGGGCCGTCCAGCGTGAAAGAGGCCGCGGTGATGGTCTTGCCGCCGCTAATCAGCAGGGGGCTCACGCTGAAGGTAGCCAATGCGGGCGGCTTCACCGTGATGGAGACCTGCTTGGAAACGCCGGCATAGCTGGCGGTCACGGTGGCCGGCGTGATTGCGGCAACTGAGAGAGTGTTGATCGTGAAGAAGCCGGACGAGGTTGCGCCGGCCGGCACGGTCACGGTAGCGGGCGGAACCACTGCCGGGTCGGTGGAGGTGAGCGACACCACCGCGCCGGAGGCGCCCGCTGGGCCATCCAGCGTCAGCCTGGCGGAAGTGATCGGCTTCCCGCCTGCGATCATCAGCGGACTGGCTGAAAACGTGAGCAAGGCGGGCGGCTTCACCGTCAGTGCGACTGCCTTGGAGATCCCGGCGTACGAGGCGGTTACCGTCACCGCCGTGGCGGTCGAGACGGAAGTCGTCGGCATCGCGAAACTGGCCGACGTGGTTGCTCCGGCCGGTACGGTGATGGTCGCTGGGGGCGTTACGGACGGATCAGACGAAACCAGGGTAACCAGGGCGCCCGACGGTCCGGCCGGCCCGTCGAGTGTGACGGAAGCGGACGTGACCGGCTTGCCTCCGATGACCGTCAACGGATTGGCGACGAACGAGATGAGCGCGGGCGGTTTGACGGTCAGCGAGACGGTCTTCGTGGCACCGGCAAAGGTCGCGGTCACGGTGACTGGCGTCGAAACGGAAACGTTGCTGGTGGTCATCGTGAAATTGCCGGAAGTGGTCGCCCCGGACGGCACGGTTACGGTGGCTGGGGGCGTTACCGATGGATCAGACGAGGACAGGACGATGACAGCCCCGGAGGGTCCGGCCGGCCCGTCCAGCGTGACGGAAGCTGAGGTGATGGTCTTGCCGCCGGAAACCGTCGCCGGGCTGGCCGTGAAGGTTAGCAGGGCTGGAGGTTTGACCAGCACGGTGGCGGTCTTGGCAACCCCGCCCAGCGTGGCTGTCACGATCACCGAAGTGGCTGTGGATACCGAGGTGGTAGGAATCGTGAAGAAACCCGAACTGGTCGTGCCGGCCGGCACTGTGACCGTGGCAGGCGGAGCCACCGCCGGATCAGAGGAGCTCAGCGAGATGGCCAAGCCTCCGGCTGGAGCCGGGGCGGTGATGCTCAATAGGGCCGTCGTGATCGGCTTGCCGCCGGCAATCGACGCCGGCAGCGTGAACCCGCTGATGGCCAGGGGAGTCAACGTAATGGTCGCCGCTTTGGAGACTCCGGCATAGGTTGCGGTCAGGATCACCTGGGTCGCAGCATTCACCACGCTGGTGGTGATCGTGATGTTGGCTGAGGTTGTGGCTCCGGCGGGAATAGTGACGGTCGCCGGCACCTGAACTGAGGGATCGCTGGATGTCAATTGGACCACCGCGCCCCCGGCTGGAGCAGGGCTGTCCAGTTTGACAACGGCGCTGGTGAGCGGCTTGCCGCCGGCCACACTCAGCGGGCTCACCGTGAAGGTGGACAGGCTGGTGGGGTTGACTGTCAAGGTGGCCGTCCTGGACGACGTCCCGTAAGTGGCGGTGACCACGACAGTGGTGGGCGCGGCCACCGCTGAGGTCGTGATATTGAAGAAGCCCGAGAGGCTGACCCCGGCTGGGATCGTGACGGTAGCCGGCACGGTCACGCCTGGCGTATCGCTGGTCAGGCTGACCACGGCTCCTCCGGCTGGCGTCGGGGCGTTCAACTGAACGCGGTTGGCGGTTGTCGTGGCCCCGCCTCCCGTCACTGCGGGCGACAGGTAAACGCCCGACATGAGGTAAGGCAGCACCGTCAGATTGGCTGATTTGCTGACGCCGCCCAGGGTTGCTGTGATAGCGACGACGGTATTGCTGGTGACAGCCGTCGTGGTGATCGTGAAGGGACTCGACTGGGTGGCGCCCTGGGGCACCGTGACGGTCGCCGGCAACGACGCCACCAGCGGCTTGTTGCTGGAGAGGCTCACGACTGCTCCGCCGGTGCCGGCGGGCATCGACAGCGTGACAATGTTACCCGTGGCGCTGGCGCCGCCGCCCACGGTCACGGGCGATAGAGTCAGGGCAGTCACGACGCCGCTCAACGTAAGCTGGACGTCCAGATTGGTCGCCACCCCGTCGCTGACCACCACGTTGTTGATGGTGGTGGGTAGGTGGTTCGGCGCGCTGACGACCACTGTGTAAGTTCCGGCGGGCAGTGAGATCGTGTTGTAGCCTCCATTCGCCGCCGAGGAAGCTCCGCCTGAATCTGCAGCGTTGTAGGCGGTCACCTGGGCACCGGATACAGGCCCGGGCGTGTTATCTGTCACCACACCCGAGATGCTGCCGAGCGCAGTCATGTCGAAATCGGTGGTCGTGACACCCCCGCCTGCGACAGCGACGCCGGCCGCGGTTTGGGTCGAGCGGCCCACGGCGCTGATGCGCAGATCGTAGGTACCCGCGATCACGGTCAGTGTGTAGAGTCCATTCGCGTCGGTCACGGTGGCCTGCCGGACCAGTCCGCCGCTGAGTGCCTGCACCACCACATTGCGGAGCGCGGTTGAGCCCTCCCGGATCGTACCCGAGAAGACTCCGGTGGAGACGCCGAGTTCCAGGCGGACGTGCGTGTCGGCGCCGGCCGGTATCACGACAGTCTGCGATCGTGCCGGGAACCCGCCGCCTGAGGTAGTGAAGGTGTAGGTGCCGGGCGGAACGTTGGCGAAGCGGAAGAGCCCGTTGGCATCGGTATTGCCGTTGAGTCCGCCCATGCCCACCGCGGCGCTGGCAATGGAATTCCCGGCCGCATCGACGATCTGTCCCACCAGGCCTCCACCGCTTTTGACGGGCAGGGTTCCATTCAGCGCACTGAAGGCATTGACACGCCCGAAGCCCATGTAGAGATCCCACAGGCCGTTCAGCGTTGTCGTGTCGGCCGACATTTCAATGCGCTGCATGACGGCATCGGCGGACAGGTTTGGGGTGGTGGCAAACAGGAGGGAGGCCAGCGCAGCAACGTTAGGCGTCGCCATGGAGGTGCCGCTCAACGTGGCGTACGTTGAGTTGAGGTAGGTGGAATAGATATTCACGCCGGGCGCCATCACATCCAGGCCGAAACCATAGTTCGAGAAGCTGGCGCGGAGGTCGCTGGAATCGGTCGCACCAATGCCCATGGCGTAGTTGGCTCCGCCCGGGTAGGTGAGGCCCGAGGTATTGCCGTTGCCCGACGCGGCGACCACAAGGGCATCATGGTTCCAGGCGTAGTTCACTGCATCCTGCAGGACTTGCGAATAGCCGCTGCCGCCCAGGCTCATCGAAATCACCCGGGCTCCGGCATCGGTTGCGGCCGTGATTGCCTGCGCGATCGTGAAATCGTTGCCATTGCCTTGGGAGTTGAGGACTTTGAAGATTACGAGTTCGGCCGGAAACCCGAGGGAAGCCACGCCGGTGGCGTTATTGGTGGCTGAGGCGACCGTGCCCGACACATGGGTCCCATGACCATGGTCGTCCTGCCACGGGCAGACCGCGCCGACCGCTGTCGTCGCGACGAGTGCCTGGCTGAGGGCCCAGTTGAACTGCCCGCCGCCGCCGAGATCCGTGGTCGAGCCGCCGCTGTTGATGAAATCGGGGTGCGTGCAATTGGCCCCGGTGTCCAGAATAGCCACCCGCACCCGGCTGCCGAATTCGCCGGCGTTGGGGAATTTGGCCGGGTACAAGCTCCAGGCCGAGGAAGCCTGCATTTTGGTCAGCCACCATTGCGTCGCATAGGAGGTGTCGTTGGGGGTGATGCCGGAGGCAGTGCGGATCCGGTTGGGCTCGGCGTACTCAACTTCGTTGAGTGCGGCCAACTGCTGCAGGATCACATCGCGAACCGGGGCGGGTACCTTCAACAAGTACAGATTGAAACTGCTTTGGGAGGCCGCGACGGAAACGGTGTTGTTGAAGCCGGCCAGGACGGTGGAAATGACTCCATTGGGCTTCAGCCGGATGACCACTTCGTCGGGTGTCAGGACGTCTTCCGGACCCGGGGCAATCAGTTTGCCTGCCCAGACAGACGCACTTAGCAATGAGGACACAACGAACAGTCGACCGAGAAACGACATCACTCCCCCTTCACATCGCGACAGCAACGCAATCAGCCCTTGGGCGCAGTATCGTAATTATGCCATTGATGTCTACAGCTGTTCGCCCAAATACGTAAAGTTGAGGTGAAGAGCGGCCGAAACTCAGCTGAACGCCTCAAACACAGGCGGCATTCGCACCGTTTCTTCTCCCTAAACGCCTTCCACGCCAGTAACTTCCGCAATGGTG
The DNA here is from genome assembly GCF_051172195.1 of Paludibaculum fermentans. Lineage (GTDB taxonomy): Bacteria > Acidobacteriota > Terriglobia > Bryobacterales > Bryobacteraceae > Paludibaculum > Paludibaculum fermentans_A. Next base: position 5,369,413 of record NZ_JBPJAQ010000001.1, on the reverse strand, counting down.
CCGGGCGCATTACCTTCCAGCCGGTTGTTCACGAATAGGAAGGCCAGTTGGCGTTTGTTGCGGGCCCGTTCGAGGATCTCTTTGAGGCCTTCGCGCGCAGGTGGGTTGGGTTCCTGGATCTCCTTGTAAGGTTGGAACTTCTCCACCGCCTGCTCATACGCGCGGCCGTGCCGCAGCAGCGCCCGGGCCACCGTGAAATCCGCGGTAACCGAGGAGGGTTCGGCCAGCTGTTCAGGCAGTTCCGGCATGCGTGTCCAGGAGTTGAAAACGTGCGCTACATTTCGGCGCTTCAGAACCTGAAAATAACGTTCATCGAAGTACTCTTTGTTGCGGATCTCCACGGAGTAGCGCCATCCGGCGGGCAGTTGATCGAGAAATGCGCTGAGGTCGGCGGCAAAGGGTTCGACGCCCTCGTACTGCCTTTTGGGCATGGTTCCGAACTCGAAAATGAGCACGCCGACGCGCTGCCGGTAGGGTTCCAGGGCGCGCAGGAAGGCGTTCTGGAAGAGGTCCGCATTCAGGAACGATTCATTCATCGACCCGCCGCGGGCTCCGTAGCGAAGATGCTTCGGCCATTCCCGGACCGTGATCTCCTCCGGCACTTTGAAGGCAAACTGCAGGCTGGGCGGTGCGGCGGCAAACAACTTCTGCCAGTAATCGGTGGAGGGGAACTGATAGAACGAGAAGTCGCCGCAAACGGCCGGGAAGACCTCGGCGTACTCGGTCAGGCACTCACCCTCGAACTTCTTCTGCGAGAAGCGGCCGCGTGTGAAGTAGCGCTCCGGCGTATAGATCTGGCCCAGCCAACCGGGGTATTTCCAGGAGCTGGTGCCGAAGTACACGCCTTCCGCCGCCAGCGCGCGCAACCGGGCGCCCAGCCTGTCGCGGAAGGCCGGTTCCGCGGGAAAGAGTGACAGGTTCACTGTGAACAATCCCTCATTCGATATACTGTGGCAGAATTGCGATCGTCTGGGGGAAGTGTGTCTGGGCGCCTGTTTTGTCTCCTGCTTACGGCCGGCCTGCCGGCTTTGGGCGCGAACGTTTCTTTCAACCGGGACGTGCGGCCCATCCTGTCGGATCGCTGCTACACCTGCCATGGTCCGGATAGCGCGAGCCGCAAGAGTAAGCTGCGCCTGGACAAAGAGGATAGTGCGCGCACGGCCCTGACCTCCGGCGACCCCGCCCATAGCGAGATCTACCTGCGCGTCACCTCCACCAGCAAAGCCAAGCGCATGCCCCCGGCCTATATGGGCCATCAGCCGTTGTCGGCCCGTGAGATTGAGATCATGCGGCAGTGGATTGAGCAGGGCGCGAAGTTCGAGCCGCACTGGTCGCTGGTTCCGCCACGGAAGGCAGCCGTTCCTGCACTGAAGGAACAGGCTTGGGCGCACAACGAAATCGACCGCTGGATCCTGGCCCGGTTGGAGCAGGAAGGGCTGCAGCCTGCCCCGCGGGCGGACAAAGCAACCTTGCTGCGCCGAGTCTCGTTCGACCTGACCGGCCTGCCGCCCACGCCGCAGGAAGTGGATGCTTTTGTCAGCGATGCTGCGCCGAACGCGTACGAGCGCGTGGTCGACCGCCTGCTTGCGTCCCCCCGGTATGCCGAGCGAATGACCATCCGCTGGCTGGAAGCGGCCCGCTACGCCGATTCGAACGGCTACCAGTCGGACGGTCCGCGCGACATGTGGCGCTGGCGCGACTGGGTGATCGACGCCTTCCGGAACAACATGCCGTTTGACCAGTTCACCATTGAACAACTGGCCGGGGACCTGCTGCCGGACGCCACGCTTTCGCAGCGCGTCGCAACGGCGTTCAATCGCAATCACAGCACCTCGGCCGAGGGTGGCATCGTTGATGAGGAATTCCGAGTACAGTACGTGGCCGACCGCACGGAGACGACCTCGACTGTCTGGTTGGGGATGACCGTCGGCTGCGCCCGCTGCCACGATCACAAGTACGACCCCATCCTCCAGAAGGACTACTACCAGCTCTTCGCGTACTTCAACAACGTGCCGGAGCGCGGCTTTGTCTACAACTTCGGCAATGAAGAGCCGTATATCAAGGCGCCGCTACCGGACCAGCAGGTGAAGTTGGACGACTACGCCATGCGAATCGAAGCCGCCCGGGCGCGCGTGCATTCGATGGAACCGGCGTCGCGTGCCGCGCAGCAGAAGTGGGAGCGGCAGACAGCCCGGGAAGATGAAGACTGGACGCCAACGTCAGGGTTGACCTTGAGGGTCTTCGACGAGGAGCACTTCGACGGAAAGCATCAGACAGAGGTTGGGGACAAGGTCGCGGGCTTCAACTTCCACGATCCGTACACATTCGCGGCCTGGATCAAGCCGGAAGCACCCGACGGGGCGGTGATGTCGCGCGGCGAGGATTACCTGGAAGGAACCGGTCATTTTGTCCATCTCATCGGCGGGAAGGTGCGGTTCCACGCCACGATGCGCTGGACCGATTTGGCGATGCGGGTGGAGACGATCGAGCCGGTGAAACTGAACGAGTGGCAGCACGTTGCTGTGACCTACGACGGCAGCATGCAGGCCTCACACGTCAAGATTTACGTGAATGGCGCCCCGCGGAAGCTGAAGATCCTCTTCGACCAGCCCATCTGGCCTTTGGAGACCAAGCAGCCGTTCCGGATTGGCGGGGGTGGCGGACTGCGGTTCAAAGGCGGGATCCGCGACGTGCGTGTCTACAATGTGGCGCTGAGCGAAGCGGAAGCCGCGGTGCTGCCCATTCCGGACACGGTGTCGCAGATTGCTGCCCTGACGCCGCCGCGCCGCAGCAAGGCCCAGAGCGACAAACTGCACTTTTGCTTCCTGGAACGGCATGCTCCGGAGAATTTCGCCAAGGCAAGGACGGAACTCGCGGCGCTCGAAACCGAGCAGGCTCAGTATTTTGCCAAGATTCCCACAGTGATGGTGATGAAGGAGCGAGAGACGCCGCGCGAGTCGTTCCTGCTGAAGCGCGGCGCGTACGACGCACACGGTGAGCCAGTGACCCCAGATGTGCCGGGCGTGCTGCCGCGATTGAAGCCGGAATGGCCCAGGAACCGGCTGGGGCTGGCCAGGTGGCTGGTGGACCGCGGGAATCCGCTGACGGCGCGCGTTACGGTGAATCGCTACTGGCAGATGCTGTTTGGCACCGGACTGGTGAAGACGGTTGAGGACTTCGGCTCGCAGGGCGAATGGCCGATGCACCCTGAGTTGCTGGATTGGCTGGCGGTTGAATTCATGGACAGCGGCTGGGATGTCAAACACATCCTCAAAACCATGGTCATGAGCGCCGCGTATCAGCAGGATTCCAAGGTGGGTCCGGCGTTGCAGCAGCGCGATCCGGAGAACCGGCTGCTGGCACGGGGGCCGCGGTACCGGTTGGCGCCCGAGATGATTCGCGACCAGGCGTTGGCGGTGTCGGGGTTACTCGTGGAGAAGACTGGCGGCCCGTCGGTCAAGCCGTACCAACCCGAAGGGTTATGGCAGGAGTTGCAGGGCGGCAGCGGCTACAAGGCTGATGAGGGCGAGGGCCTCTGGCGGCGCAGCCTCTACACGTATTGGCGCCGGACGGTGCCGGCCCCGGGCATGATCACGTTCGATTCGCCGACGCGGGAAACCTGCGTAGTGCGCGAGACACGGACGAATACGCCGTTGCAGGCATTGGACTTAATGAATGACGTGCTCTATCTGGAGGCTTCCCGCAAGTTAGCCGAACGTGTGATGCACGATGCGGCCGACCCGCGCGCCAGGATCGACGAGGCGTTCAGGCTGGTGCTGGGACGGCGGCCGAAGGCGCGAGAGGATGCGTTCATCAATTCAGCGCTGGAACGATTCTCGACTTACTACACGGGCCATCCCGCTGAAGCTGAGAAGTACCTGCAACAGGGGCACGCGCCGGTGGACAAGGCCTTGCCGAAGGAGACCCTGGCTGCCTACACCGCCGTGGCCAGCCTGCTGTTCAATCTGGACGAGGCGATCACGAAGGAGTGATCCGGACCATGACCCGACGCCAACTACTGCAACGAATTCCAGGCGCGCTGGGCACGGCGGCGCTCTCCGATCTGTTGAAAGCCGAGGGACTGAGCGGACTTCCGCATCACAAGCCCACGGCCAAACGGGTGATCTACCTGTTCCAGAGCGGCGGTCCGTCGCAGATGGAGACGTTCGACTACAAGCCGCGGCTCGTGGAATTCCAGAACCAGGACCTGCCTGAGTCGGTGCGGCAGGGACAGCGGTTGACGACCATGTCGGCTTCGCAGTCCAGCTTCCCCATCGTGCCGTCCAAGTTTTCGTTTGCGAAGCACGGGCAGTCCGGTGCTCTGGTGAGCGAGTTGCTGCCCAAAACCGCGGGGATTGCGGACAAGCTCACCTTCGTGAAGTCGATGTTCACTGAGCAGATCAACCATGATCCGGCGGTGACTTACTTCCAGACAGGCTTCCAGATTGCCGGGCGGCCGAGCATGGGCTCCTGGGTCTCCTATGGACTGGGCGCCGAGACCAAGGACTTACCCGCCTTTGTTGTCATGATTTCACCTGGGTCAAACGGCACCGGCCAGCCGCTCTATGACCGTCTGTGGGGCAGCGGCTTCCTGCCCACCCGGTACCAGGGCGTCAAGTTTCGCTCAGTGGGCGATCCCGTGCTGTACCTCACCAGTCCGCAGGGCTTCCCGGACGAGAACCGCCGCACCTATCTGGATACGCTCAACAGCATGAACCGGTTGAAGCTGGAGGAGACCGGGGATCCGGAAATCTCGACGCGCATCGCGCAATACGAGATGGCCTTCCGGATGCAGACGTCGGTGCCGGAGCTGACCGACCTGTCCAAGGAATCGGCAACCGTGCTGGACAGCTATGGTCCCGACGCCCGCAAGCCGGGTACGTTTGCGTACAACTGCCTGATGGCGCGGCGGTTGGCGGAGCGCGGCGTGCGCTTCATCCAGCTCTACCATCGGGATTGGGACCATCACGGCGGCCTGCCGGCCGGGATGCCCAAAATGTGTAATCAAACCGACCAGGCCTCGGCGGCACTGATCCAGGACCTGGAGCAGCGCGGGATGCTGGACGACACGCTGGTGATCTGGGGCGGAGAGTTTGGCCGCACGGTTTACTGCCAGGGCCGGTTGACGAAGGATGATTACGGCCGCGACCACCATCCGCGGTGCTTCACGGTCTGGCTGGCGGGCGGCGGCATGAAACCCGGGATGACGTGGGGCGCCACGGACGACTACGGATATAACATCACGGAGAATCCGGTACACGTCCACGACCTGCAGGCGACGATCCTGCACTGCCTGGGGATCGATCACAAGCGCCTGACCTACCAGTTCCAGGGACGGCATTTCCGGCTGACGGATGTGGGCGGCAATGTCGTGGAGGAGATTCTGGCCTAGCCGCCATGCTCGCGATGCACGGGTCGGGGTACTGGTAGAACTGTCCGGTACCTCTCTTCGTAAGGGCGGAACCGGATGGCAGGCGAAACTCCTCTGCACCTTCGAGAGCTGGGTCCTGACCCTGAAACCCAGCGGCAACTCCTCGGCCGGATCCTGGCCAGCAAATCCTTCAAACGGTCTCCCCGGCAGCGGGAACTGCTGGAATTCCTTTGCCGTCAATCGTTTGATGCAGAGGGGCGGGATCTGCACGAGCAGGAGATCGGTGTTTCTGTGTTTGGCCGGCGGCCTGACTACGACACAAGTCAGGACAATATCGTCCGGGTTCACGTTTCGGAGCTGCGGAAGAAGTTGGAAGAGTACTTCAAGCAGGAGGGCTCCGAGGAGGCCTGGTTTCTGGAGGTGCCGCGCGGCAATTACGCGCCCGTGATGACCCCGAGGATCCTGCCAGTGGTGGAGGCCGTGCCGCCCGTTGCCTCCGCATCTCCGCAGCTCGAGGCCCCGCGTTCGAGGGTGCAACAAGCGGCGATTGTCATGCTGGCTGTCGTTTGCGCGGGACTGCTGGCCTGGAATCTGCAATTGCGACAGCAGGCCAAGGCACCCTCGTCAGCGGTTAACCCCCTGTGGCAGCAGATGTTCACCGCCAACCGCGAGACCGACATCGTGGTGGCCGACTCGTGCCTCAGCTGCTATACCGACATGGTGAAGCACCCCGTGGTGCTGCAGGACTATCTGAGCCGCAAGTACCTGATGGACGACTTGTCGAAGGAGCGCAATCCGGAGCGACGCAAGTCATTGGAGATGCTGATGGGGCGGCGCTATACCAGTTATGCCGACGTGCAGGCGGTCCAGAATATCTCCCGGTTGGCCGCGGTTCAGGGCCGCGCCGTCAATGTCCACTTCGCGCGGGACTACCCCACGGGCCGGCTCCAGACGTCCAATCTGATCCTGGTCGGCAGCAAGCGAGCCAACCTGTGGGCGGAGCTCTTCGACGACCAGCTCAATTTCCAGGTGGAGTACGATCAGGCCACCGGTGGTAACGTGGTCGTTAACAGGAAGCCTCTGGCCGGGGAACGGGCGGTCTATTCCATCTCTACAAAGGACGCGGACATCCGTGATTCGCTGGCGGTGGTTGCCTTTGTCCCGAATCTGCAGCACACGGGGGAAGTTCTCCTGTTGGCAGGAACCGGGATGTCGGGCACCGAGGCGGCGATTGAGGCCGTTGTGTCGCCGCAGGGGTATGGGCGGCTGCTGGCAGCGCTACCGGCGGGCGAACCCGGCAAGGTGCGGCACTTCGAAGCGCTGATCCGGTCGCATGCGGTGGGGGGTGCGGCGCAGACGTTCGAGGTGCTGGCCGCCCGGCTGGTACAACCCTCTGGCAAACCCCACAATGGACTGTAAACACGGCTGTTGCCCGTTGAGCTTACAGTAAACCTAACTGTAAATTCACTTGAGCGGACCGGCGCGATCGATCAGACTCAATTCCATCTGAATGCCTGGGGCCTCTTGAGAATCCAAGCGGTTGCCATCTGTACCTGAAGTCTGTCCGCACACTGCCGGCGAGTCTCCGGCGGCACAACACAAGGTGGGTGTTATGAACGTTCTATCTTCGAAGAAACCCTGCAGTCGCGCCCGCAATTGGGCTTCGCTCCTTCTTCTCGCCCTGGTTCTTGCTGCGGGCGATCCCTGCGCGGCACAACAGGTGACGGCCACAGTCGTCGGCACGGTGACAGATGCGACCGGCGCGGTTGTGCCGGGTGCGACCATCACGGCCACCAGCCTGTCGACGAACTCAGTGCGCGAGGCGACCTCGGATGCCTCCGGATCCTATACGATTCCCTTCCTCCAGGCGGGTGATTATACAGTCAGCGTGTCCGCGAAGGGCTTCCAGGGCCAGAAGGTGAGCCAGATGACCCTGCAGATCCAGCAGAACGCCCGAGTGGACTTCACGCTGAAGGTGGGGGATGTGGCGGAGACCATCAATGTGGAAGCGGCGGCAGCGTCGCTGCAGACGGAGAACTCGACGGTGGGGACGGTCATCGATGCGGGGAAGATCGTCGAGTTGCCGCTGAACGGCCGGAACTTCGTGCAACTGGCCCAGTTGATTCCAGGCGTCCAGGCGGGCACGCCGGGGTCGATCACCGTACGGCGCGGACGCGGCTCCATTGGCGCCCAGGATTCTCCTTTCGGCTCGACAGGCATGTCGGCCAACGGCAGCCGGGACACGGCCAACCGGTACTTCCTGGATGGCGTGGAGTTCATGGACTACGACGCGATGACTTATGCTTTCAGCCCGTCGGTGGACGCGCTGGCGGAGTTCAAAGTGGAGACGAGCACCTATTCGGCCGAGGCCGGCGGCGCTCCGGGCGGACAGGTGAGCATCGTGACCAAGCGCGGCGGGAATGCGTTCAAGGGGACGCTGTGGGAGTTCAACCGCAACGACGCCCTGACGCAGTCCTATGACGCGATTGCCGGAGTGAGCGCGACGCCCGCGCGGCTGAACCGCAATCAGTATGGCGGCAACATCGGCGGCCCGATCTGGATTCCCAAGGTTTACAAAGGCAAGGACAAGACGTTCTTCTTCTTCAACTGGGAGGCGGGGAAACTGGCGCAAGGGGCGACGGCGGCCTACCGCACTGTTCCGACGAATGCCCAGCGCGGAGGCGACCTGAGCGGCCTGGTAAATGCGCGCACAGGGGCGCCGATCGTGCTGAGCGATCCGCTGGGCGTGGGCATCGTAAACAACCAGATTCCGAAATCGGCGTTGAGTCCGCAGGCGCAGGCGTTTCTGGCCTTCCAGCCGACAGCCAACACCCAGAACGGGGTGTTCAATTTCCTTTCGACGCCAGCTAGCGCTGTGTCCACACAGGACACTTACACCGCACGCGTCGATCACAACCTGACGTCGCGAGACGTCATCTCCGCGAGATATGTCTTCAACGATACCTACGAAGCAGGTGTTCCTTTCTGGGGCCACGACGAGCGCAACAACCTGGGCCGCACCCAGAATCTGGCGCTCTCCTACACGCGGACGTTCACACCCACGTTAATCAATGAATTCCGGGCCGGCTGGCACAAGTTCAGTGAAACCGAGATCTTCGGAACGACGAATGACGCCGCGTATGACGTAGTAGGCAAGATGGGCCTGCCGCTGGTCTCGCGTCTGCCGAAGGAGTTCGGTCCGCCGACGATTAGCATCAGCGGCGCCGATGGCAGCTTCAGCATGTACGACCTGCAGCGACAGATCGGCCCACGCGACCGGTCGAACAGTTTCATCCCGTTCACCGATACTCTGTCCTGGCAGCATGGCCGGCATTTCATCAAGATCGGCGCGGAACTGGACCGCCGGCTGGTGACGTTCGAGCAGGCACGCGCTCCCCGCGGTTCGTTCACCTTTGACGGCACGTACACAGGCAGCGCACTGGCGGACTTCCTGCTGGGCTACATCCGCAGCGACAGCATCAATCCGGCGCACACCTCCACCGACCTGAAGAACTTCTGGCAGGGGTACTACGTGAACGACGACTGGAAGGTGACGTCAAACCTCACGCTGAACCTGGGTGTGCGGTACGACTACTTCCAGCCGTATAAGCAGTCCGACGACAAGATGGTGAACGTCGAGCAGAACGGGTTCATCGTGGCGGGCCTGACCACTCCGCAGACTTCGGCCTACGGACGCGCGCTGATCGAGTCGGACCGCAACAACTTCGGGCCGCGCGCCGGCTTCGCTTATCGTCCGAAGTTCACGAACGATGCCGTCATCCGCGGCGGGTATGGAATCTACTACACTCCGCAGATCTCGAACGCGATCTTCGCCATGGCCGAAGGCGCGCAGGCCACGGCGGGCGCCACGATCACGGGCAACATCACCGGCAAACCAAATGTCTTCTTCAACGACCCGTTTGCCGGCGCGGTGACATCGGGAGCCCTGAACTTCGCCGTGAGCAACGACCAGAACATGCGCGACAGCTACATCCAACAGTGGAACTTCAATCTACAGAAAAAGCTGATTGGGGATTTCATCCTGGATGCCGGCTATGTGGGCTCAAAGGGCACCCGGCTCATTGTGACTTTCCAGGATCTGAACCGGCCGCTGCAGATTGTGGATCCACGTACGGCGGGCCTGGCTTCTCTGAATGCACGGCGGCCCAACCAGGCCTACCAACGCAGTGTGCGCTCTGACAAATCGATTGGAAACTCCATCTATCACGCGCTGCAGCTCAAGGGCGAGCGGCGCATGCGGAATGGAGTGACGTTCCTGGCCGCCTACACGTACTCGAAGTCGATTTCGGGCCCCCTGGACATCGGAGGCCAGGTGGGCGGTGGATCCTTCATCGGCGACGTACAGGACATCTTCAACCTGCGGGCGGAGCGGGCGGTATCGGGCTTTGATGTCACGCAGCGCTTCGTACAGACGTTGATCTATGACATCCCCTTCTTCAAGCACACCAGCGGAGCGAAGAAGCTGCTGCTGGACGGCTGGCAGGCCTCCACCATCATGACGGCGCAATCAGGCTTCCCTGCCCCCATTAGCTTCGGCGTGGACACGACGGGTACGGGCATCGGCTCGCGCCCTGACTTGACGGGCCAGGTGGCCAATCTTGGCGGCGACCAGCGGACCTGGAAGCGCTGGTTCAATGTCGATGCGTTCGCCCAGGGACCGTATGGGCGGTTTGGAACCTCTCCGCGCACGAATGCGGTGCGGCTGCCCGGCCTGTGGAACTTCGATTTCTCAGTGAACAAAAGCTTCCGGTTCGCCGAGACGCGCAGTGTGGAGTTCCGCACGGAGGTATTCAATCTCTTCAACCAGTACAACCCCGACCCGAGCACGGTGGACCTGAACATCCGCTCGGCCACATTCGGCATGGTAGGCGGCGGCGTTCGCGGCATCACGACGCGCGTGATCCAGTTGGGCGCCAAGTTGTACTTCTGATCTCTGACAGCCGGTGTCTTCCGGCAAGACAGGGGACAAGGGCCGGCGGCCTCGAGTAGAGGCCCCGGCCCTTGTGTTTGTGGACAACGGCGGAGCCGGTGGGGATCTTCATGATCAGGGCGCATTCAGCTTGACCTGCGTCGCGGGTGCTGATAGGCTGCGTTGAGCATATCGAGCAAACAACGCATAAATATGCAAACCGCTCGTAACGCCCGTGTCCATGAGGCCTTTGACCATGTCCAACAAACACCTATCCATTTCGCGGCGCGACCTTTCCACCGCGCTTCTGGGGCTGACCACAGCTTCGGCCCTGCAGGCCCAGGGAGGCGGCAAAGTGGAGCGCTGGGGCATCTTTGAAGCCTCGTGGAGCGGGCCGTCGAGCGGCAACCCGTTCCGGGACGTTCAACTCAAGGCCAAGTTCAGCTTGGGCCACCGCACGATGGAGGTGAACGGATTCTACGACGGCAATGGGCAATACCGGGTACGGTTCATGCCCGACACGCTGGGGCAGTGGAGCTTCGCTACCAGCAGTAACGCCGCGGCGCTGGACGGCAAGACGGGCAGTTTCACCTGCGGTGCGCCGGCCGCCGGCAATCACGGTCCGGTGGGTGTCAGCCACACCTGGCATTTTGCGTACGCGGACGGGACGCCATACCGGCCGGTGGGCACCACCTGCTATGCCTGGAGCCACCAGACCGATGCACTGGAGGAGCAGACACTGGCCACGTTGCGCACGGGTCCGTTCAACAAGATGCGCATGTGCATTTTTCCGAAGGACTATGTCTACAACAAGAACGAGCCGCCGTTCTACCCGTTCCCGCGGGATGGGGGCAAGAACGACTTCAGCCGCTTTGTGCCGGAGTATTTCCAGCATCAGGAGAAGCGCATCGGGCAGCTGATGGCGATGGGCATTGAAGCGGACCTAATCCTGTTCCATCCCTACGACCGCTGGGGCTACAAAGTGATGCCGTCGGAGGTGGACGATGCCTACCTGCGTTATCTGGTGGCGCGGTTGGCGGCTTACCGGAACGTGTGGTGGTCGATGGCGAATGAGTGGGATTTCGTGAAGGAGAAGAAGCTCACAGACTGGGACCGCTACTTCCAGATTGTGCAGGAATGTGATCCGCACCAGCACCTGCGCTCGATCCACAACGGGTCCGTCCTGTACGACCATGGCAAGCCGTGGGTGACGCACACGTCGATTCAGGGTGACGACTTCGGGAAGACGGAGGAGTGGCTGCGGGCATACAAGAAGCCGGTGATTTTCGACGAGTGTAAGTATGAGGGGAACATTCCGAGGCGGTGGGGCAACATCTCGGGTCTGGAGATGGTGCGGCGCTTCTGGCTGGCCACGGTCAACGGGGCATACGGGGGCCACGGCGAGACGTTCCTGAATCCGGAAGAAGTGCTGTGGTGGTCAAAGGGCGGAGTGTTGCACGGAGAAAGCCCGCAGCGGATTGCTTTCCTGCGCAAGCTGCTCGACGAGGGTCCGGCAGAAGGGCTGAATCCGCTGCCGAACCAGAAGTACCCGTGCGCGGCCAGGGAGAACGAATACTACCTGTTCTTCTACGACCTGCATCAGCCGGCGGAGATGGATTACGACCTGCCGGAGAAGGTGAGCCTGCGGGCGGAGATCATCGATCCGTGGGGGATGACCATCACCGCGGTTCCAGGTGTCCACCGCGGCAAATTCGTGCTGAAACTGCCGGGCAAGCCGTATCAGGCGGTGCGTTTCCGCAAGGCCTGAGAGGAGAGACAGTTCGAGCGGTCGATGAGCCCTGCCAGGCCGCAGGGCCGCATAATTGCGCTGCTCCTGGGGATAGCCCGGGCCCGTGCTATCATTGCCCATTCGGTCCTCAGATTGACCGTCACTTCCTACTCCACGCCGAAACCTGACTGCCCCGTCGCGTGATGCGCCCATTCTCCTTCTGAGAGGTCAACATGCGACTCGTGCGGCTTTCGTTCGCGGCGGCGCTGGCTCTTTCCTGCGCCACTGCCCTGGATCACAACTACCAGACGGCCGGCCCGGCGCCGGGCAGTATTCGATTCAAGTGGATCTCCGGTTCGATCTGCGCGGCGACCAACCGCGATCCGCGCATCCAGATCATCACCTATAACGAAGACACCTACCTGCTGCGGGAGAATATCTCGATCCACTACGATGCTCCGTTCACCTACCTGCTGATGGGCAATGAAGGGGCGCTGCTGATCGATACCGGGGCAACCGCGGAGGCCGAGTACTACCCGCTGCGCGCCACGGTGGACGCGATTCTCAAGCGCTGGGGCGAACTGCGCGGCAAGCGGGACATGCCGTTGACCGTCGTGCTGACTTCGCCGGAATACCCGTCGCAGAATCAGGGTTACCAGCAGTTCCTCAAGCGGCCCAATACGAAACTGGTCCCGCTGGACCTGGCGGGGATGAAGGCCTTTTACGGCTTGAGCGATTCCTGGCCCGGCGGCTCCGGCCGAATCGACCTGGGCGGACGGGTGATTACGGTGATCCCGACTCCTGGCGCGCACAAGGATGGAGTCAGCTTCTACGACGCGTACAACGGGTTCCTCCACACGGGCCACTTCCTGTTTCCGGGCCGCATCATGATCTCGAACGATAAGGACTATGTCGAGTCTATGAGCCGCCTGCAGGCGTTCGCGAAGCAGCATCGCGTGAAGTGGGTGATGGGTGGGCAGATCGACATGAAGTTTCTACCGGGCGTGGAGTATATGCGGCTGATCCGATACAAGCCGGACGAGCGTGTGTTGCAAATGGAGTCATCGTTGATTGACGAGGCCCTGGCGACAGCCACACGATTGCTGGGCAAGGCCGAGGTGGCGGTCCGGCCGGACTTCGTGATGCGGAACCGGGTGAGCCCGGACGAGCGTCCATCCAGCCGGCCCAAAGACCTTCCACGCATCCCCGACATGCCACGCCTGCGATAAGGAATCGACATGAAAACGCTGCTGCTGTTTTCCCTCATTGTTACCGCCTATGCGGCCCAACCGGCTTCTCCTCGCAGGATCGACTTCACATCAAATCTGCCGGCCAAGGGGACATTCCCGGAGAAGTGGATTCACGGGTCGAAGTCGTTGATGGACAATCACGACCCGCCGGTGCAGGTGCACTGGTTCAACGAGCACACCGTCGTGATGCGGGAGAACAAGGCGTACAACTACGAAGCCGCGTTCATGTATCTCTATTTCGGAAACGACCGGGCGATCCTGTTGGATCAGGGCTCGACATCGCTGCGCTCGGAATGGCCGTTGCGCGATGTGGTGGACGGAGTGGTGGCGCAGTGGTGCAAGCGCAATGGGCGGAAGGACATTCCGCTGGTGCTGGCGTTCAGCCACCTGCATGGGGATCACTGGGCTGCCCAGAACCAGTTCGCCGACCGGCCGAACACGCGCATCATGGGCCTGACACATGAGGAGATGGTGGGTTTCTGGAACATGACGAAGTATCCGGAAGAACGCGTGGAGTTCGACCTGGGCGGCAGGAAGCTGCTGATCTGGGGCAGTCCGGGCCATGTGGAAGACGAGTTCGCCTACTACGACACATACACGCAGATCCTCTTTACCGGAGACATGTTTTACCGCGGATACTGCTACATCACATTCTGGGACCAGTGGATGGCGAGCATGGCGCGGCTGATGCGCTTTGCCGACGAGCATCCGATCGCTTACGTCGTGGGCTGCCATGTCGAGATGAAGAAGAATGGTGAGTTCTACACGTATGGCACGACCTACCAGCCGGACGAGGCTCCGGTGCAGATGGAGGTGGCCATGCTCCGGCGGACGTATGAGTTTGCGAAAAAGATCACGAAGCCGGGGGTGTACTTCACCGGTGGTGTGTATCTCTGCAACCAGACGCGGATGACCAGCACTCCGGATGTGAATCCGTATGTGTACTGAGGGAGAGGCGGAAGAGGTGGGGGATGGTCTGGGGGCGAACGGCCGGTGATTCGGCGGCGCGCCCCCAGGTGCGGCGATGCCTAGCGCCGGCTCCGCCGATGCAGGAGCAGAGCCGCGAGCGCAATCCCAACGAGCGCCAGGGTGCCCGGTTCCGGCACCGCGCCGGGCGGCCCCGGGGGATCGGCGTAGGGAGTGAGGACGATCGCGGAAGGCTGAGTGCCGGCCTGCGGGAAGACCGACAGCATCGGCAGCCCGTCCAAGCCGATGTCGATACTGCCTAGAACGCCGTTCGGGTCGGCGGTCAGAACCGGATTGAAGCTGCTGTCGTACATCAGCACCGCGAAGGTCGATCCGGCGGAGGCTAAGCCGTCGGGAGAGTCGAGGGCAGGGCCGCTGAGGGTGAGTAAAAACGTAATGGCCGTGCCGGGGGTAAACCCATCGAAGTAGCTGTTGATCGGAGTGGAGTTGTGTAGCGTGACGTTGGATGGCAGAGTTCCGGTGACGGCGCCCATCGGGCTGGGAGAGGCGTCCATCGAGCCTCCCGACACTGCGAACGAAGTGATCGTGGCGGTGATCGGCTGGGAGGTGGCATCCCCTGGATTCAACTGCAGGTCGAGGTAGTATCCCGGCGTGCCGTTGATCGCCGCGGTGTTGATCACGACGGAATAGACGATCGGGCCGGCCTGCCCCGAGGAGGCCGCGACTGCGAGAATGGCCAGGAGCAAGATGATCTGGGACGGATTGGTTTTCATTGTAGGTGGATCCTTCCTGCGTGCCGCGATCCTCACAGAGTTCCGGCATAAACAGCCGGCGTGAAGTTGATGTAGGCAAGCCCCGGATTGCTGAACTGAACCGTCGCCGACACAGTGGCGCCAGCCGGGACATTGGTCGAGTTCGGGAGGGTCAGATACGGGTCCGAGCCAAATGTCCCCGTCTTGTTGACCAGCGTGATGCCGGCGGGCAGATTCCTGAAGGCAACGTGGAGTGGCCCGCTGATGGCGCTGAGCCCTTTATTGGTGACTCTGACGGTCGCCACAAAGTACTTCGTCGCCTTGCTGTAGATATAGCCGGTGGTCTCGACCTTGACTCCCGCAGTCACGTCCGTGGCCGAGGTACTCCGGGAGATTTTCGCGGCCAGTCCCGTGGAAAGGTAGCAGCAGTTGCTATTCGTCTTGACGATGAAGTCGATGGTGTCGCCGGCGTTCAGCATCAGCGCGGCGGCGCTGAAGGGGAGCTGTGTTCCAAAGCTGTACCACGGCAGGGTGTTGTAGAACACCTGTGTTCCAGCGGCAAAGACGAGGACGGCCGTCGAGTGCATGTTGGTGTCGATGGATTCGAACCAGCCGTCGAGGTCGTACTGACCGGCGACCGGAGCGGTGAAGCGAACAATGCCACCGGGCGTGAGTTGTGGGTCCAGGCGCAGCAGATGCGGCGGTTGCCTGATGGTCAGGGCGGAGTAAAGGCTGCTGGAGCCGTTGAAAAGGATGCCTGACCAGTAAGGTTGCAGGCCGCCATTCGAGGAACAGATGATGCCAGGCATCCCCTCGAAATCGGCGACGACCTTGGTCATCAGGGTGAATTGGCCGGGCAATCCACCTACGCCGTAAGTGAAGATGCCACCGCTGGCATTGGTTTTGTTGAAGTCCTTGACTACGTCATAGGTGACCTTGGGGGATGGCGGCTGCGGCCAACAGGGTGGACAAAACGCCGCGAAGCCAACCAGGAGACTGAGAGAATTCCAAAGAAATCGCGAGGGCATGAGTGATCCTCCTCCATCACGCGCATTGGGCATGCGCGTCCATTGCGAATCTACCCCCAATGGTGGTCCGGACCAAGACAAATGGGGTGACAACAAGTGTCAACACATTGCAAATAAGCCACTTACTCGCCACTACGCGCCGCCCTCCGGCAACGCTGCGTGACCCTTGCCGGGCTAATGCGGGCTTGATAGACTCGAGCTCTCCGGATGATCAGGCCTAAAAATCAGGATCCTGCCAACAACGAAAAGAACACCGCTCCCGACGACCATGAGGTCGTTGCGGCACTGGATCGCGTGACCGGATCAGAGGCATTTTCCGGCGCTGCCAGGCAGATCAGGTTCCTGCGTTTCGTCGTGAAGGAGACATTGGCGGGACGGGCCGACGGTGTGAAAGAGTCCGTGATTGCCGTGAGCGTGTTCGGGCGTGATTCGCAGTTCGACCCGCGTTCCGATTCCAGCGTTCGGGTGGAAGCCCGCAACATACGGGTCCGGCTCAATGAGTACTACATGACGGCCGGCCGGGGAGATCCTGTGGTGATCGAGTTGCCGAAGGGTGGCTATGTACCCAGATTCCGCACGGCCGGCCCTCGCGTTGGGCGGGTAGATCACCCGATGTTCCGCCGGGCGGCGGTATCTGCTGCGGTGTTGTTGCTGGCCGGCGCAGTGGGCGCCTGGATCGTTGTGCGGCAGAAGCCGGCACCGGCCTCCATCGCGGTGCTGCCGTTCGCTGCTTTGACGGATGACACGTCGGACTACGTGACAGATTCCTTTGTAGAGGATCTGATCAGTGAACTGGCACGAATCCCGGAGTTGAGAGTAGCCGCGCGGACTTCTTCGTTCCGTTTCAGGGCACCAGGGACAGATCCGAAATCCATCGGACGCCAGTTGGACGTGGGAGCCATCCTTCGCGGCACCGTAGGGATGGAATCGGGACACCTCAAGGTCAACGTGGAACTGCTGAACGCCAGGACGGGAACACGCCTCTGGAATGGGCAGTTTGAGAAAGCCTCCAGCGAGACACAACAACTGGAGCGGGAGCTCTGCCAGGCCATCGCAACCCAATTGGGGCTTGGTCGAGCGCATTTTCGGCCTCAGGTGCACCAGCCGCCGGAGGCCGCCAGGATAGCTTACTGGCAAGGCCGCTATGCGTTGTCGAGACGCCAGGCCCGTGCCGACGCGACTCGGTTCTTCGAGCGTGCAGTGGAGGCCGATCCCGCCTATGCGGATGCCTGGGCAGCCCTGGCAATCACCAGGTCCCTGATGGCCTTTCATTGGGAGGGCGAGGTGAACCAACTGGCAGGGCAAGGCCGCGAAGCAGCCGGACTGGCCCTGAAGCTGGACGAGTCGGCTCAGGAGGCGCACTACGCCCTGGCTATCCTGGCATACTCCTACGATCACGATTGGGCGGCGAGTGAGCGTCACTTCCAACGGGTCTTCGAGATCAATCCCAACTGGGCCTACGCTCACCGCGGATACGCACTCGCCCTCGCCAGCCACAGTGCGTTCGATCAGGCCTTTCTGGCCCTCGATCGTGCCCAGCGCCTTGACCCGTTATCCGTCTTGTCCACCAGTGAGAATGCGGCCGTCCTGCTGTGCGCCCGCCGATTTGACGAAGCAATGTCGGTGGCACGAAAGCACCTCGCCCTGGATCCAAACGCGGTCTACGCTCAATTCGCGATTGGCGTCGCGCTTTCCGCGCAAGGGCACTGCTCTGAGGCAGTGACTCAGTTCAATGGGATTGCCCGGAAGTACGGCAGGAGTAGTGACGTCCTCGGTAGATTGGGCTATGCACTCGCCTGCTCAGGGAGAGCAGCGGAGGCGAGAGAGATCGTTCGAGAGATTGCACGGATGGAACTCCCGCCCCATGCGGCAGATGTCCATCTTGCGATGGTCTACACGGGGCTCGGGGAGGGTGGCCGCGCCATTGAAATACTCGACGGCGCAGTGAATGCACATGTGATCGACACCGTGTTTCTAGCCGTGGAGCCAGCTTTCGTCGCACTCAAACATGAGTCGGGCTACGCGTCGCTCTGCGGCCGGCTGGGCCTTCCGAGATAGGCGCACAAGTTGCGGGCTCAGGCTGTGCTCATCTGAACAGTATGTTTCCCGGCTGCTTGGCGGGTGTTAATGTACGGCATTCGGGGGGTAGCGTACTCCTCAAACGGGCTCAGCCGCGGCTCATCAAGCTATATCCTGGTGCGCGACCAGCAGCCGCCATGCCGGCGCCTTCACCCGTTCAGGCGTATGCAGTACTTTCCCCTCATCAGTCATACTTCAAGATGATATTGTCTGAATCTGGCTTGGAGACGGGTGTGAAAGCGATTGCACCCGGAGCTCCTGGTCGAACTAGAGGCACTCATGGGCGTGATCACGCAGCTGCTCGAAAATAACCGCAACGGAACGCCGGACGCCTTGGACCGTCTGCTGCGGGAGATCTATCCCAGTATTCGAGGCTTGGCCGGGCGCATGCTCCGCAAGGAGTCGGAGGTACGAACGCTTCAGCCCACCGCGTTGGCTCACGAATTCGTGCTCAGCCTGCTGGGCGGCTCCGGCGCCAATCTGGAGAATCGTGGACATTTGATGGCGATCGCCGCGCTGGAGATGCGCCGGACGATCGCCAAGCACGCAGTCAAACGGCGGAAGCATCTGGTGGACCTCGTCGTCGAGCCGGCGGACGAAGAACAGTCGTCAACAGACCAAGCCATGGCCTTGACGTTGGAGCACGCATTGCTCCGCCTGGAAAGTATGGATCCGCGGGCCTGCAAGGTGGTCGAGATGCGGTTCTTTGGAGGACTCAGCGCCGTGGAAATCGCCTCAGAGCTGGGTGTAGCCCGGAAGACGGTGCAACGCGATTGGGCCTTTGCCAGCACCTGGTTATCAGCGGAGCTCGGCCAGCGGTGACTACGGAGGAGTGGGCCCGGCTCAGGCAGTACTTCGAAGAACTGCGTGAATTGGACGAGGACGAGCGCGAATCCGTGCTTACCGCGATCCGTCTCACTGAACCGGAACTGGCCAGGGAGCTGCAGCGTCTGCTCGCCTTTGACGAACGGACGGGCCCGCGGCTCATCGACACACCGATACCAGACCGCCTGGCCGTGCTGCTCTCGAACAGCGGCCAGGAGGCGCCCCCTCCACCGGACCTGACCGGATTGACGCTCAAGCAGCGCTATCAGGTGGTCTCGAGGTTGGCGCAGGGCGGATCGAGTGATGTCTGGCTGGCCCAGGACCTGCATCTATCCGGCCGTAAGGTGGTCATCAAGACTCCGCATTCGCCTCTCAGTTCAGGCGGTTTCCAATGTGAAGTGGAAGCCCTGGCGGCCATTCACCATCCAGCCATCGCGCGCCCGCTCGACAGCGGGACCACCGAGAACGGCTCGCTATTCCTAGTGCTCGAGTGGGTGGACGGCCAGAGCCTCAGGGAGCTGCTACGCAGCGGAATAGCCCTGGAACGACGACAGTCCCTGGCCTTGATCTCCGATCTGGCCGGCGTACTGGACGAAGTGCACCGGGCGGGCGTCCTGCACCTGGATGTAAAGCCGGAAAACGTGATGGTGAGGAATTCGGGCGGCCGCCTGCGCGCGGTGCTGGTGGACTTCGGAATTGCGCGGCTGCAGGTCGCCGGCGAAGGCAGGAACGCACTGCGGGGCTCGCCCGCCTACATGGCTCCAGAGCGTTTTGAAGGTGTGGAATCGCGGGCAGCGGATATCTACGGCTTGGCGCTGGTGGCCCTGGAGCTATTGAGCGGCCTGCAGCCTGGCGAGACGACCCTGCCTTCCAGGCTGTCGCAACTGCGGCCGAAAGCACTGCGCAGGGCGCTGGCCCAGGCCTTGGAAGCCGACCCGGAGCTCCGTCCGGAGTCTGCCGGCGCCCTCTCCGTGGCGCTGTTGCATGCAGTTCGCCAGCCCCGCACCTGGCTGATGGCCGCTTTGACGGCGGGCATGCTGGTGGTCGCCGCGTCTGGCCTGCACGAATTCCACAGGCGCGGCCAGAAGGAACAGGAGCTCGGCCGATTGCGATCCTCCCTAGAGAAAGCCCAGATCGACAGGATGATCGTGAGCATGGACAGTTTTGAACGCGGCACTGCTGGCAAACAGCTGTTGCAGTTGGCGGAAGCCGCTGACTCAGACTCCACCGATCCGGCCACGGTGCAAACGGCCGCGGAGACCTTGATGGAAGCGGGCATGCAGTACGGCCATCCCGGGCGGCGTCACATGGGCATGTCGGCTCGCGCCGAGGCAACCTTGCGGCGGGGCGTCCGGCTTGCTGACCGGGCGGTGCAGATTTCGTTGGGCAGCCAGGAGTCGAAGAAGCTCGCTGCCCGGGCTCGCGATGCCCTGGCCAGCGTGCTGATTGAAGAGGGGCGCTACGACGAGGCAGGCAAGGTTTTGGAGGAAGGCCTGGAGGTGAGCGCCGGAGTCCCTGAGGCGGATGGGGTCCGAGCCGGCCTGCTTGGCAATCTCTCCAGGATCGCGTTTCACAACCATGACTATGAAGAGTGCCTGCGGCTGCGCAATGAGTTTGTCAGGCAACGGCAAGCCGTGTGGATTCGCCTGGGGAGCCGTCCCGAGGGCTCAGGAGATTACGCCGGCTCCCTGGCAACCCGCGGCTATCTGCTGCGTGAAATGGGTCAGTATGAGGCGGCGATGCGTGACTATCAGGAAAGCGACCGCCTGCTGGAAGACGCCAGGCGGGTGGCGCCCCAGAACCAACTGCCCATCTGGCAGCTTGCCCGCAATAGCCTGGAGGAGGGCCGCACGCTCGTGATGGCAGGTTCTCCCCTGCGCGGCAGTGAGCATCTCTGGCGGGCCGCTTCCACGCTGAGGAACTTCGCCGCGCAGGATCCGAATGACCAGGCTACTGCGCGTCAACTGGCGTTGAGCCTGGCCTGGCTGGCCAAGGCACAGAAGGCGTCGGGGCGGCAGGACAAAGATTGGCGTCCAGTTTTGGACGAGGCTCAGAAGCTGGCCTCAGCGGCTGTTGAGGCCGACCCGGCCAGCGCGAAAGCCAGTGAGGACCTGAGGTCCGTCCAGGAGATCGCGAACGAGTTGCTGGCCCCTGGCCATGCCACGCAACTCGCCCGCAAATGAGCTCCTTCTTACCTTGCGCAGGGCGGCGGAAAGTCCCGTTCGTCACTGATTGCGGCCTGTTGGTCACCGCCGGGACAGGCCGGCCCCGGGCTTGGGCTATCCTACAAACTTAGGCGGACTTCCCGGAATTCCGTCGAGCCGAGCCTGCGTGAACAGGGTTTGAATGCTGGCGTCCATGCTGAACTTCTCCCAAAACCGGACTCTGCGCCGCATCCTCGGCCGGTTCATGGCGTGGACGCTCCTCGGCCTGTTCATGTTCAGCCAGGGCATCGTGCAGAGCCGCTTCTCCAACGATCCCAGCCCCTGGTCGCATCACCTCATTGGCTGGATGGTGGGCGTGTACGTGTGGTTTGCGATCACGCCCGCGGTGTTTTGGCTGGGTAACCGGTTTCCGCTGGAGCGGCGTTACTGGCTGCGCCGGACGATCCTCCATACCTCCATCGCCTTCCTCATCGCATTTGCTCAGTTGGCCGCGGAGGCCGCCATTCTTCACCGCATCGGGGTCTTCCCGATGTACATGAAGACCTTCGTGGCGACGTTCGTTTTCCTGCTGATCATCGGGTATCACCAGGGGATCCTCATGTACTGGTCTTTGCTCGGGCTGCAACAGGGCTTCGCATGGTACCGGCGCTATGAGGAGCGCAAGCAGGAGGCACTGCGGTTGGAACTGCGGTCTTCCCAATTGGAGCGGCAACTCGTGCAGGCGCACCTGGGCGCCCTCAAAATGCAGCTTCAGCCGCACTTTCTGTTCAATACCCTGAACGCGATCATGGTGCTTGTGCGGCAGCAGAAGGGCCGCGAGGCCGAGGAGATGCTGGGCCACTTGAGCGACCTGCTGCGCTGGGTGTTGGAGGATGTGGATACACAGGAGATCCCGCTGCGGCGCGAGATCGAATACCTGCAATTGTATTTATCCATCGAGCAGGTGCGTTTTCAGGACCGCCTGCGGGTGGAGATCGCCGCCGCACCCGAGGTGTTGGACGCCGCGGTGCCGCACATGATACTGCAGCCTCTCGTGGAAAACGCCATCCGGCACGGCATTGGCAGGAGCAGTGCCGCCGGCCGGCTTCAGATCAGCGCCTGCCTCGTGAACGGCCTGCTGGAATTGCGCGTCGTGGATGATGGGCCAGGACTGATTCTCACAGCACCCACGCAGAGCCGCGGCATCGGACTGTCCAACACGCGGGCGAGGCTTGAGCAGTTATATGGAGCCACGGCGCGCCTGACCGTCGAAAACGCGGAGGGCGGCGGAGTGGCCGCCACAGTGATCCTGCCCTGCCGCCTTACCCAATCCGATCCCGGTACTGACCGGATGGAGACGAATGCCCTTCACGGTCTTGCTGGTTGACGACGAGCCATTGGCGCGAGAGGGTCTCCGCATGCTGCTGGCGGAAGACGCCGAAGTCTCGGAAGTATTAGAGGCGAAGAATGGCCGGGAGGCCGTGGAGGTCATCCGCCGCGCCAAACCCGACCTCATGTTCCTCGATGTCCAGATGCCCGAGATGGATGGCTTCAGCGTGATCCGCGAGGTGGGTGCGGACTCGATGCCGGCGGTGGTCTTCGTCACAGCCCACGACGCGTATGCCATCCAGGCCTTCGAGATCAACGCCATCGACTACCTGCTGAAGCCCGTCACGCGCGAGCGTTTCATCAAATCCCTGGCGCGCGCCAAGGACCACCTCCGCGCCAGGCCGGCCGGAGAGGCCAACCGTCAAATACTGACCCTGCTGGAGACCATCGCCTCGCCGGCGCGCACCCTCAAGCGACTGGCGGTCCGCACGGCCGGTAAAACGGTCTTCGTCGAGGTCGAGGATATCGACTGGATGGAGGCAGCGGAGAACTACGTCCAACTGCATGCCGGCCGCGCTGAACATCTGCTGCACGTGACGATGAATACGCTGGAGAAGTCCCTGGATCCCGAGCTGTTTCTGCGGATTCATCGATCGATCATTGTGAATGTAAGGCGAATCAAGGAACTGCAGCCCGTATCGCACGGCGAGTACGTACTCACCCTCACCAATGGGGTGCGGCTGCAATCGGGCCGGATTTACAGTGAGCGGGTGAAGACCCTGGCGGCAAATCCCTTCTAGGACCGCCTCCGGCGGTTCGCCCCTCCGGATGTCCATCTCGTCAAACTCCGCTTCGTGTTCCTCCAGAGGGGCCGCAAACTCAGAAGCGTGATACCGAAACAGAAGCTTGCGGAGCTGTCGCAGGTCACCAAACGGTTCGGCTCGGTCGTGGCCCTCGACAACCTCGACCTGGGGGTGGGTGAGGGCGAATTACTGGCCCTGCTGGGTCCCAATGGCGCCGGCAAGACAACAGCCATCTCCCTGCTGCTCGGGCTGCAGCAGGCAGATGCAGGCACGGCCCGGCTCCTGGGCAGGCCGCCCCACTCCATCGAAGCCCGGCGCGAGGTGGGCGTCATGATGCAGGAGGCTGCGCTGGCGCCGGAGCTTCACACGCGCGAGCAGATCGAATTGGTCGCCAGTTACTACCCCGCGCCCATGGGCGTGGAGGAAACACTCCGGCTGACCGGCACGTTGCCGATCGCCAAACGCCCTTATTCCGCCCTCTCCGGAGGCCAGAAACGTCAGGTGCAGTTCGCCCTGGCTGTGGTGGGCCGCCCGAGACTGATCTTCCTGGACGAGCCCACCGTAGGCCTGGACCTTCAGGCGCGCGAGTTGGTCTGGACCACGGTTCGCAGGTTGGTGGACGGCGGTTGTTCGATTGTCCTGACAACACACTATCTGGAGGAAGCGGAAGCGCTGGCCGATCGCGTGGCCGTGCTGGCCCGGGGACGCCTGATCGCCTCCGGGTCACTCAGCGAGATCCGTGCCCTGGTGGTGCGCAAACGCATTACCTGCCGCACCACTTTGGCCCAGCAGGAAATCTCCGGCTGGCCGGATGTACAGACAGTGAGCCTGGACCAGCGGGGACTCCATATCACCGCCAGCAACACCGAGAACGTGGTGCGGCGCCTGCTGGCGGCTGACCCGGACCTGCAGGATCTGGAAGTGCAGCGTGCGGGCCTGGCTGAAGCGTTCAGTGAACTCACGCGCGAGGAACCAGTGCAATGAACACCACACTGACCATACCGGCCCAGACTGCGCCGGTGGCCAACCTCCCCATGCCGGCCAGCCGTCTCTGGCGCGCCTATGCGATAGAGGCGAAATACGAAACGCTACGCATGCTGCGCGCGCCGGCATTCGCCGGGCCGTTTCTCCTCCTCCCTGTAGTCCTCTACCTGCTGTTCGCCGTGCTGCTCTTTGGCCCGGGTATCGCCAAGGACCCCAGGGGCGCGCTGCTCATCTTCATGGGCTTCTCGGTACTCGGAGTCATGGGGCCGGGCCTGTTTGGCTTCGGCATCAGCGTAGCCATGGAACGGGAGCAGGGGCTACTGAAGCTGAAGCGCGCACTGCCTATGCCGGCGGCCGCCTCACTCGTCGCGAAGCTAATGATGTCGATGGTGTTCGTGGCCATCGTCATGGCGACCATGGCGGCTGCCGCGCCCCTGGGTCATCTGCGCCTGACCGCCACCCAACTGCTCAGCCTCTCGTTCGTCAATATTCTGGGCGCCCTGCCCTTCTGCGCGATGGGCTTCCTGGTCGGCTCACTGAGCTCCGGGAAGGCCGCCCCCGCGTTCGTGAATCTTTTCTATCTGCCGATGATCTACCTGTCCGCGATCCTGCTGCCCCTCCCCAAGTCGATGGAGTGGATCGCCCTGCTCTCGCCCGCATTTCACCTGGACCAACTGGGCCTCGCGGCCATGGGCGAAGCCAGCCATGGTTCGCCCGCAATCCACATACTGGTGCTCGCCGGGGTGACTCTCGTCTTCACCGCACTGGCACAGTACCGGCTGTCGCGCATCGGCTGAGGAGCCTTTGACTATGACCCCCACCACACTCAACGCTGGGACCACGATGCAAACTACTGCTCCGGCATCTTCCTACAACCACGCCATCGGTTATCTGCGGGCCATCCTCGTAGTCATGGTGGTGGCTCACCACGCGGCACTCGGCTATCACCCGTTTGCGCCGCCTCTCAACGCCTCACTAACCGTCGACCCGCGCTGGTGGCAGGCGTTCCCCGTGGTCGACGTACAACGATGGAGCGGCGCCACGCTACTGGTAGGCTTCAACGACGTCTTCTTCATGTCGCTCATGTTCTTCCTGTCCGGCCTGTTCGTCTGGCCGGGCCTGAAGGCGAAAGGCGCCCCATCCTTTCTGCGCGGCCGCGCGCTGCGGCTAGGGCTGCCATTTATCCTGGCTGCCGCGATCCTCGCCCCCCTCGCCTATTACCCGTCCTATCTGCAATTGGCAACGCATGCCGGATTCGCCGGCTTCTGGAGCCAGTGGCTGTCGCTGGGTCAGTGGCCCGCCGGTCCCGCCTGGTTCATCTGGGTGCTGCTCGCCTTTGATGCCATTGCGGCAGCTTTGTTCACATGGAGGCCGAAATGGGGCGAGGCGCTTGCCATGAGAATGGCCGGCGCGTCCGCACGGCCCTGGACCGCTTTCGCCGCACTGGCCGCCATCTCCGCGCTGGCTTACATCCCCCTGGCGATCGCCGTCAATTCTATGCGCTGGAGTTCGTTTGGGCCTTTCACCTTCCAGACCAGCCGGATCCTGCACTACTTTGCGTACTTCGTCGCCGGCATCGGCATCGGGGCCCTGGACCTGCAGAACGGACTGCTCTCCGTGAACGGCAAGCTTGCTCGCCGCTGGGGGCGTTGGGTGACAGCCGGCCTCGTGGCCTTCATCATCGCGGCCGGATTCACCATCGCCGCCACCACCAATCTGGATTCGCAGGGCTGGACCATCGCCGCGCACGCCGGCTTCGTGGCCGCCTGCGCCGCGATCAGCTTCGCGTTCGTGGCCGTGTTCCTGCGATTCGCCAACAGGCAGTCCGCCGCAATGGACAGTCTGCGACGCAATTCCTACGCGATCTACCTGCTGCACTACGTCTTCGTGAACTGGCTGCAGTATGCGCTGCTGCCCGCTGGGATGCCGGGCCTCGCCAAACTCTGCATCGTCTTCCTCGGCGCCACCGCGCTCAGTTGGACAACGGCGGCCATGCTCCGCCGCATCCCCGCCGTCGCGCACATCGTCTAGCAATGATTAAGGAGCGGATCAATCTTCGATCCGGATCCGCTCCTTCACTTTGCTGTAATGGGCCAGCGCTGGCGCGTACGACCGCTCAACCTCCGAACGATCCAGCGGCGCACCCACGGCATTGCGCAACGACTGCAATCGCAGCTCGCGAGGGGCAATCGCCATGGCTAGATCCGGCAGGTCGAACTCGCTCAACACCCCCGGCACGACACTGCTGATCCGATCCTTGTGAACCTTCGCTCGTGCCAGCGTCATGAACGAAGCCATCATCTCCCTGACAGTGACGGACGAGATCCGCGGCTCGAGCGCAGCCGCATACATCGCGATCATGCCGCCGTCGCGCACACCCATCACGCCGATATTCGCAGCGTCGATTCCCGGCCGTGTACGCAGCCATTCATACGCGCGCAGCACCTCCAGGGTCTGGATCCCAGGCAGCGGGCGTCCAATCAGCATCGCGCGCTGCGCCAGTTGCCAGTCGCCCGAGTATCCGCTCGCGCCAACAGCCGGAGCGCTCTCCCCCCAGCCGCTCAAATCCACGGCCAGCACGGCCGTCTTCTTCGCCGCCAACTGGCCAATCTCAGCCGAAGACGCCGCCTTGCCGCGCGAGTCGATCAGGATCACGGCCGGCCGCTTCCCTGCTCCGGCGGGCTCAACCAGCACGGCCGGCACATGCAGGCCCGGCTGCATCTCCATCAACAGCTTCGTCACCTGGACATCCCCCTCGCGGGAGGAGGAGACCTCCGTGACACCCGGTGCGCCGCCTCGCGCAGGCACATTCAGAACCCGAGTCAGCGTGGCACGCAGAGCCGCCGGATTGGACCCGCGCAAGGCCGAGCGCGTGGCGAACTGCTGCTCCGCCCTGCGCATATTGATCGACTGTACGGTCTCCCCACCCAACGACGTCGCCAACTGCCCCGTCGCGGTCGTATTGAGGGTCGCCTCTGCTTCTGTCTTGATCTCTGGTTCCGCACCATCATCGTCACGGCCCTGCAGCCACCTGGTCAACCACCGGTAAGTCGCCTCGCGCCGCGGCTTGCTCCAGCCATGCGGATCGTCATACTCGAAATACCCCGCATGCACCTCGGCATCCGCCAGGCTGAACACCTTCTTCGTCTCGGCGAAGGTCGCCCGCCCGCCTGCAATCGGGAAGAAGTCCTGGATCCCCGTCAGCATCGTCACCGGCTTCGGAGCGAAGGCCAGCATGAAATCGCCGAAGTCGTAGCCGGAGCTGAGGAACCCTGGGAAGTCCTGCTCGGCGTCCTGCGGTCCAGGCGTCGTCCACAACTGCTCCCATCCCGTCATGTAGCAGGAGATGACGGATGCAGCCAGCCGCGGCTCCACCACGGACAGGTAAGCTGACTGCGTACCCCCGCCTGAGTTGCCCGCCACGCCGATCTTCTGCCCGTCGACGTCCTGCCGCGTGAGCAGATAGTCGAAGGCCCGGATGCCGTCCCACGCCTCATAGAGAGCGAAGGTCGAGCCCGTCAGCAGGCATTGCGTGCCCGCCATATC
Source organism: Paludibaculum fermentans (assembly GCF_051172195.1). Lineage (GTDB taxonomy): Bacteria > Acidobacteriota > Terriglobia > Bryobacterales > Bryobacteraceae > Paludibaculum > Paludibaculum fermentans_A. The sequence continues at coordinate 5,341,716 of NZ_JBPJAQ010000001.1, read as the reverse complement.
GTGCTGGCGCGTACCAATCGACACAATCGACTTCCCCACGGTCTTGTCGAAATACTCACTCCGCTCGCCCTGTCCGGGCGGATCGAACGCAAGCACCAGGAACCCGCGCTTCACCAGCCCGATCCAGGCATATTGATACGTCGAGATCGCCTTGCCTGAGACGCTGTGCCCCGCCGTGCCCAATACCGCCGGGTAAGGCGGCTTCACATTCGTCGGGACATACACGTTGGCCGTCACATAGAACCCCGGCAGGCTCTCAAAGATCAGGTGCTCCACGCGGTAGCCGTCCCGCGTGAAGCCGCCGGTGATCTTCGCATTCAGGGGCGTCTTCGCCGGGAAGCCACCCATGGCCTTGGTCAACCACGTACGGAACTCCAGCTGCCGCCGCTCGAGATCCTTCGCAGTGCGCAGCCCTGCGATCGTGGCGTGGCGCGCCGTCCAGTGGGTGGCTGCCTCCCGGGTGAGGTAATCGGCCAGCTCTTTGGAGAGGCGGCCATCCTCGGCGACCCGCAGATCGGCGGCCGTGGAGAGCGCGGCCGCCGCAAACAAAGTGAACAAGAGTCGAAGCAATATATTCTCCCGATCAGAACTCAAACCGCAGGGCGATCTGAACAATTCTAGGATCGCCGGCGCTCTCGATGCGGCCGAACCGCGTCGCGCTGTTCGCCAAAGCATACGGCGTGCTGAAGTTCACATTGTTGAACGCGTTGAAGAACTCACCGCGCAACTGGGCCCGCAGCCGCTCCGTAATCGGAATCGCCTTCACGGCCGAGAGGTCGAAGTTCATCGACTTCGGTCCACGCAGCAAGTTGCGTGGAGCGTTGCCGAATGTACCGGCGGCCGCCAGTGTGAAGGCGGCGGTGTTGAAGTACCGTGCAATCTGATCCGCTTTGGAGCGTCCGCCGGCCAGGTTCGCATCTCCAATCACATCGGCGTAGTCCTGCCCGATGCTGCTCAACGCCCGATCTGTGCCGGATCGCACCGTATACGGGAAACCGCTGCGGAACGTTGCGATGCCCGATGTCTGCCACCCGCCCAGCGTCGCCTTGATCACGCGGTGCGCACCCTTGAGCTCCGGCAGATTCCACACCCACGAGGACACGAAGCGATGCGTGTTATCGAAGTCCGAGACAGCCTTGCCCGAGCGGCGGTCGTACGGAATCGCAATCGAGGTGCTCTGGCCCGGAGTCGTGTCATCGCTCAGCTCATCGGTCGACTTCGACCAGGTGTAGTTGGCCTCGATGCTGAAGCCCTTGGAGAGCCTGCGCTCCACCGAGAACTGGAACCCGTGGTAGCTCGAGCTGCTGCCGGAGTCGGCAACCAGAATCGAGTTGAAGTTGCGCCATGGCCTGCGCGCCTGGATGTTGCCCGTTGTGGCGCCAGCCCCGTACCGCGCCCAGTTCGTGTCGTAGTTGTAAGAGAGCCGCCGCCCCAGGTTGCCGATATAGCTGGCGCGAGCCAGCAGCCCGTTGAAGACCTCGTGCTCTACCGTGAAATTCAGCGACTCCTGGTAGCTGGGCTTAAACCCGCTGGAGAACGCACCGAACGTACCCAGGGGCGTGACGAACGACGAGTTCGTCGGAGGATCGAACGGTGCGAACGAACCAGGGAACGGATTCGGAGTCGTCGCGTAGGGGTTGCTGAAGTTCACGCCGTTCAAGGTGATCTGCGGGCTGAAAGGAGCCGAGTTCACGAAGCCGTTGTAAAGCACCGTGAACTGCGGGTTCCAGAACAGGCCGGCGCCGCCGCGCAGCACCGTCCGTCCGCCACCCGGCCGCCAGGCATATCCGAAGCGCGGCGCGAACGCCTGCTTGTAGCTGTCGAAGCCGCCCGTCGGGCAACTCGCATCCCCGGCGTTCAAATAGCCGTTGGGCGCATTCGGGAAACGCGTGGATTGCACGCCCGGCACGAAACACTGCGTACGGCCGATCGAGTCCTTATACGGCAGGAACGGCTCCCAGCGCACGCCGAGATTCAGTGTCAGGTTCGTGGTGACACGCCAGTCGTCCTGGACAAACAAGCCGATGCGCTGGCCGCCGAGATCCTTGTACTCGCCGCCACCTTGCCAGAACTGGTAGACCTCGCCCATCATGTAGTCGGCCATCGGATCACCGGAAATCGACCCGTTGAAGTCGAAGTTGCCCATCGTGCGGAAGTCGTTCGTGATGCTGTTGCTCACGTGCAGGTACTCGCCACCGATCTTGACCTGATGCGCGCCCAGCATCCAGGTGAGCGTATCCGAGACGTGATAGTCGCGATCCTTCTTGTCGTAGTTCCAACCTGGCCGCGCCAGGAAGTAGTTGCTGATATTGACGTACACCGACGCCGGATCCTTCACCGCAATCCCGGCCACCCCGGCCTTCGCGAAATCAATCGGCAGCTTCACCGATGCCCAGTCATTGAACGTCCGGCGGCCGCGGATGGCGAAGGTACCGTTATTGATGATGTTTGGCGAAATCACCCACACATCGCTGAACGTCCAGTGTGAATACGGCTGAGTGGAGCGGCCGACGTCCGACGTGAACATCGACGCCAGGTCGCCCGTGTTCCCCGTGAACGGCCGCGTAAACGTACGCCGGAAGTAGCGGCCCGAGAAGCGATGGTTGCTCCAGTTGTAGTCGCCGCGCGCCGTGTACTCGTCCTCCACCGGTTTGCCCTGGTAGCCCGTGAATCGCTCACCCGTCGGCGTTGAGGGCACCGGGATGTACTTCAGCAGCGCCTGCGATACCGGGCTCAGGCGGCTGACGGGAATCTGGTTCCCGGCAAACGGCTGCTTCGTCAGCGGGTCGATCACCGATTTCGTCAAGCTCGAGAAGTTGCCGTCCCGCATCGCCTGCGTCGGCAGAAACTGGCGCGTCAACTGCGGATCCGTCCGCAGCCTCGTGCCCTGATAGCCGAAGAAGAAGAACGCCTTGTTCTTCACAATCGGTCCGCCCAGTGTCCCGCCAAACTGCGACCGCTTCAGATTGTCGCGCTTGGCCGCAAAGAAGTTGCGGGCGTTGAACACACCGTTGCGCAGGAACTCGAACGCCGAGCCGTGAAACTGATTAGTGCCGGACTTCGTGATCACACTCACCACCGCTCCGGTCGCATTGCCGAACTCCGCCGTGAAGTTATTCTTCTGGATGCTGAACTCCTGCACCGCATCGGGATTGGGGAACAGGCCGCTGTTGTTGCGGTAGGAGTCCGTATTCATGCCGCCGTCCAGCATGTAGTAAATGCCGTTGCCGCGCGTACCGTTCACGGAGTAGGCATTACCTTCACTCGAAGAAGAGCTGCGCGGAATCACACCGGCCTGGATGGCCACCAGTTGCGTGATGTCACGCCCGTTCAAAGGCAGGTTCACGATCCGCTGCTGGTCCACCATGCCACGCAGTGACCCGGTCTGCGTTTCCAGCAGCGGAGCCTGCGCCGTCACCTCCACAGCTTCCGAAACAGCCCCCACCTGCAACGTGATGTCCACCGTAACGGTCGTATCAACGGTCAGCGTCAGGCCGGCACGCGTAAAGGGCTGGAACCCGTTCGCCTTAGTCTGCAGGCGATACTGCCCCACCGGCAGTAGCGGCAAAGCGTAAGTGCCATCCGTGAGGCTGGGCCGCGTCAGCTCGAACCCCGTATTGACGTTCACCGCCGTGATCTCCGCCCCTGGCACGGATGCACCGGAGCCATCCCGGACAGTCCCGGCGATTCGGCCGCTCGCTTGGGCCCGCACATCTCGTACGGCAACCAGGGATAGAAGCAGGAACAGCGCCGGAATGGCCCGGCGGCAACAAAGACCGCTAAGAAGCGCCACGCGTGAATGCATGCCCCAGTGACGGACCGCCCTTCGCGTTTTCAGGGCCAGGCGTTGAAACTTTTTTGTCATGCGACCCTGAAATGAGGCGCGCTGATTCGTCAGTATGTAGACAGTCCACCGGGACTGGGCTTTGAGGTCGAATCTTGGATGACAGCACCGCAATTCCCCTGGTGTTGAGCGGGGAGATCAGTTCAGGCGTGGAGCAGAGTCCGGATCAATTCGTGGCCGATTTGTACACGGTGCATGCCCATAGCCTGCATCGCTACCTTCTGCTGACCGGCAGCCGGCCCGCGGACGCCGACGAATTGCTCCAGGATGCGTTCCTGCGCCTCTTCCGCTGCCTGCGCGAGGGCGAACAGGTGGAGAAGCCGAAGGCTTGGCTCATCCGTACCCTGCAGAACCTGCGCACAGACCGCGCCAGGCGCGAATCCGGCCATATCTCCCTCATGGGCAATGTCGTCCAGCGCGGACAGTTCGCCTGGACCACTCGCACACTCAGCCCTGAAGAGGCGATGCTCGACCATGAACGCTTCGACCGTCTGCAAAGGGCAATGGGCAGCCTCACGGAAAGGCAACATCAGTACGTACTTATGCGCTCGGAAGGAATGACTTTGCGGGAGATCGCGGCCATGCACGGCGTCACGGTCCAGTCCGTCGCGGAAACCTGTGCCCGCGCAATCGAGCGGTTAGGGAAATTGACCCATGATTGAGCCTCTACTGCCTACCGGGCACCCTACCCCGGCCGACCTGCTGCTGCACCTGGAGGAGCCTACAGAGGCCATCCGCCTCCACATCGCCGGGTGCCCATCCTGCCAGTCCCTGCTTTCTGACCTCCGCGAGGGGGAGAGCAATCTGGCCGCCTGGAGCAGCGTAACCTCGGCACAGGCGCCTCCACCCCCGTCAGTCGGTCTACTCAAAGACCGCATGCGCGCCGAGTCCGTTCAACTCTCCTGGTGGCGTCGCAATCGGCCCGCCACACGCTGGGCGCCCATGGTGGCACTGGCCGGCGCGGCCGCGTGCCTCGTCCTTATCTTTGGCACCAATGGCATCTGGAACCCGGTTGCCGTCGAGGCCGCGGAACTCCTGCGCCACGCCAGCGAACAAGTACAGAATACGAGGTCCATCAGTGCGCCCGCCGCACCGCGCCGCTATCGAATCCGGCAAAGTGGACGGGACTTGGTCGCCATCGATGACACGAAGCTGCGATTGGCCCACATCGATCGGCGCGATCCCCTGAACCCCGACGACTATGCCCGCTGGCGATCCGAACTGGCAGAGAAGCAGGACAGCATCACTCGTGGCCACGGCTGGGTTCGTTTGTCCACCGCCGTGCTCGGCAACCGCGAAATCGAGTCAGCATCCATCACCGTGGATAGCCGGGATTGGCGCCCGCTCGTCCGCAGTGTTCACTTTCGGGGCGAGGACGAAATCCAACTGGAAGCCGCGCCGGCCGAACTGGAAGTCAGCCGCCAGAGTGCTCCCGATGGCTCGAAGGCGGAAGACGCGGTGGCCCCAAAGCCCCCTTCGCCGGCCGAAACCGCCTCGCCCGCCACCACCCTGGATATCTCGATGTGGGAGGTCCTCCATGCCACCGGAGCCGACATTCACGGGGCGGCGCAGCTCAAGCGGCAGGACGGTGCGCTCTGCTACGAACTCTGGTCCGACCCCAGCGAACACAACAGGGTGACTCAGGCGATGGCGGCGCTTCCTGGAGCGAAGCAATGCCGGCAATCCGGCGCCCCGGAGCGCGAGAAGCTTCTGGCGCCAATCACCGCCGGGGGCACGGCCGAGTCCCCCAGCTTAGCGCTGCTCACTGCCCGCTTCGGCGACAAAGACCGTGCCGGCCAGTACTTGGACGATGTCACTCGGCAGTACGTAGTGCTCCTGGCGCGGGTCACGGCGCTCGACCGTTATCTACGTTGGTTCCCGCCGTCCCGCATCGATGCCCTCGATGCCTCCAGCCGCCGCCGCGTCGAAGCCATTGCGCTCGGCGATGCCGCGGCGGTGACCAACGAGGCGAACCAGTATCTCCACCTGGTGGGAGAAGGTCTCGCCGCCCTGGCCGCCAAGCCCCTGCGCCCGGATTCCAGCGGGCCGGCGCCGGCTGCCGTGCGCTGTACCAGTATTGAATCGGCCTCCTCTCTATTGGAGGATCTGCGGTCGCTCCATCGCGAGTTCGTCGCCCTGTTCGGTTCCGGATCGGAGTTGGCCTCCACCGTCGAGCGAACGGCGCGGTCGCGCGAGTCCTTCGAGCACCGCCTGGCTGCGCTCTGCGCGAAGTAACCCGCGGCGCCGCCCCGATTCCAGGGTGAGGTGATACCCTGTGCTCTATGCGTGGAACGAGGGAGGGGACGTGCCTGGCTCTACTATTGGCCTGCGCCCCTGCGTGCGTTCTGCAGGCCCAGGACCACGCCGCCATTTCAGGTTGGGTCAAGGACATTCACGGCGCAACCATCCCGCGGGCAGACATCCTGGTGTGGAACCAGGAAACGGGCCTCAGCCGCAATGGCCACTCGGATGACACCGGCCAGTATGGCTTCAGCAGCCTGCAACCAGGCCTCTACACCGTGCATGTCTCCGCTCGTGGCTTCCGCAGCCTCACCCGCTCCAGCATCCGGCTCGGGGTGTCGGAACGGGCGTCGCTCGATGTGATGCTCCAGATCGGCCGCCTGGAAGAGAGCATCACCGTGAACGCCGACGAAGCAGCCCTGCCCGCCACATCAGGCAGCCTGCGCGGTGCCGTCGATCAGCGCCGCATTGAGGATTTGCCGCTGAACGGCCGCGACATTACCCAACTCGTCATGACCCAGGCCGGAGTCGTGATGGGCACCCGGTCGTCCTCCGAAGGCAATGGCTATGCCGTCAACGGCGGCCGCCAGAACGGAGTCCACTACACATTGGATGGCGGTACCAATACCGACGCCTATCGCCACCAGAGCGGAGTCTTCCCCAACTCCTCCGCCATCGCCGAGGTCGTGATCGAGCGCGGCAACCTCAGCGCGGAGCACGGCAACTCCACCGGCACCGTGGTGAGTGTCATCACCAGGAGTGGCACGAACATGCTCCACGGCTCAGCCTTCGAATTCGCCCGCAACGGAGCACTCAATGCCCGCGACTTCTTCGCCGTCAACCGCGACAACCTCAAGCGGTCGCAGTTCGGCGGCACTTTGGGCGGACCCGTCATCCGCAATCGCATGTTCTTTTTCGGCAGCTACCAGGGCACACGAGGCCGCGCGGAAACCCAGTACACCCGCCAGTTCCTGCCCACGGCGGCCATGCGCGCTGGCGATCTGTCCGCCGTTGTGAATCGTGTGGTCGACCCCCTGACGCTCAGCCCGTTCCCGGCCGGCCGTATCCCCGCCAACCGGTTGAGTCCCGTCTCCCAGGCGCTGCTACGCTACATTGCGATGCCGGTCTCGGCAATCGGCGAACGGCAGGTGAGCATCCGCGACCGCACCGGCGAGGACGAATACACGGCCCGCATCGACTACAACACCTTCGCCCACCGCCTCACAGGCCACATCTTCCAGCGCAATCTGGTGACACCCTTCTCCGGCAATCCGCAGGACCTCGCGTCCATGTTTGCACCTGGCGTCGGCCGCTCCGTTCAGCCCTACATCCACACCACTTTCAGCGATGTCTGGATGCTCTCCGGTTCCGTCATTCACAGCCTGACCTTCGCCGTCCGCGACCGGCGCACCTGGAACGATTGGGACTCCGTCCGCCTCCCCATCGACTTCGCGCGGGCCGGCGTCCTGGGCATTGCCGTCAAGAGCCCGGCCGCCCTGTACGTCAATGTTTACGGCAATTTCATGGCCAGGCCCGGCTGGAACTACGACAAGCGCGACCGCGATTACCACCTCTCCGACAGCCTCAGTTGGATCGCCGGACGGCACGAACTCAAGGCGGGCGGCGAGGTTCTGCACCTCCGCAACCGGATTCGCAACGACTTCCGCACGATGGGGAACTTCGATTTCAACGGCGCCGCCAGCGGCGATCCCATGGCCGACTTCCTGCTCGGCGAGGTCTACCAGTTCTGGCAGGGCGGCGGCGAATACAAGGAACTTTCCGGCCTGCGGACCGCTCTTTTCCTGCAGGATTCCTGGCGCATCAGCAGCCGCTTCACGCTGAATGCCGGGCTGCGCTGGGATCCGTCCACCCCTTATCAGGACTCGCTCGGCCGCATTCAGTGCTTCGTGCCGGGGGTCCGGTCGATCCGCTTCCCCAACGCGCCGCTGGGCTATCTGAACTCGGGCGACTGGGCCTGTCCCCAGGGTGGTTTTCCCGAGTACCGCAAAGCGTTCGCGCCGCGGCTCGGTTTCGCGTGGCGACCGCACGGCACCAATCTCGTCGTCCGCGGCGGCGCGGGCGTCTTCTGGGTACCGCAGGCCACCATGCTCTATAACGGCTTTGTGAACTCGGCTCCCTTCAGTCCCCAGGTCACCCGCAACGGAGTCCAGTTCAGCAATCCCTTCGCCAATGTGGTGAACCCCTTCCCTGGTTCGTTCGCGCCCTTCCAGCCGTCAAGGGACGTGAAGTTCTCCACGCCCATGGGCCAGTTTGGAACCTTCTCGCCCGGCTTCCGGCCTGGCTATTCCGAAGGCTTGAATCTCACAGTTGAGCACCCGTTCGGTAAGGCTTGGCTGGGCCGCGCTTCGTATGTCGGCAACCTCGGCCGGAACCTCTCCTACGCCTACGATCTGAATTACGCCCGCTACGCCGCCGGGGCCACCGCCTCGAATCTCCAACAGCGCCGGCCCTACCCTGAGTTCGCCAGCATCATCGTGTCGGAGTCCGGAGCCGGTTCCAGCTACCATGCCCTGGAGACCGCGGTCTCCCGGCGCGCGCCAACCGGTCTGATTGTCGAAGCAAACTATACCTGGTCGAAGGCGATCGATGAGAATTCAGAGGACACCATCCCCGGACAGAGCGCGTCCATCGCCGTGCCCTCTGACCGGCGGGCCGGACGGGCCCTGGCCAACTTCGACGTCGCGCACCGCCTGGCCGCCTCGTGGGTTTGGCCTGTACCCGCCGTCCGGCTCGACACACGGTGGGTTCGTTGGTTCGCCAATGGCTGGGTCACCTCTGGAATGGCCGCCTGGCGCGGCGGGATGCCGTTCTCGGTTCGTTCCGGTACGGACCGCGCGCTCAGCGGTGTCGGGCAGGATTTCGCCGACCTCTCCGGCGACCCGCATCTGAACACCGGGCGATCCCGGCAGGAGACCATCAGCCGCTACTTCGACACTTCCGCATTCCAGTTGGCCGCGCCCGGCACCTTCGGCAATGCACCCCGCAACCTGCTGCGCGGTCCGGGCCTGGTCAACTTCGACCTCGCTCTGGCGCGCGAGGTCCCGCTCCACGACCGCTTCCGAACCCAGTTGCGGGCCGAGTTCTTCAACGCCCTCAACCACGCCGCCTTGTCAAATCCGTATGCTCTGGTGAATAATCCGGCGCGGTTCGGGCGGATTGAAAGCTCCGGAGCCGCCCGCACCATCCAGCTGGCCCTGAAGCTGAGCTTCTGAACTGCCGGCGGAATCTATTCTCAAATCGGATAATTGACTTCGTTTCTCAGGAACGGTAAGATTCGATCGTTGGGCTATGCACACGTTTGCATGACTCGACTCAAGAGGCTGCACCCCGTGAGACGCGCTTCCATCAAAGACATCGCCCGCTTGGCCAACGTCTCCCATTCCACCGTCTCCCGCGCGCTTCGAGGCAGTTCCCTCATCAGCCCCCAGACCATCACCCGCATCCGCCAGATCGCCGCCGAATCCGGCTACCGCCCCAGCGCCGCCGCCCGCAGCCTCGTCACCAGCCGCACGGCCACCATCGGCGTCGTGGTCACCAGCATCGCCGACCCCTTCGCCGCCGAAGTCGTCCTCGGAATCGAGGATGCGGCCGACCAGCGTGACTACTCCGTCATCCTGGCCAATTCCAACGCTCAGCCGGAGCGGGAGATGCGCGTCGTCCGCGCGTTTGAAGAACGCCGCGTCGACGGCATCATTGTCACTTCGTCGCGCGTCGGTGCAGTCTACGCCGAACTGCTCTCGCAAACCCGCGTGCCCATCGTTCTCCTCAACAACCAGCACCCCAGCGAGTTCATGCACTCGGTCATGATCGAGAACGTGGCTGCCAGCCGCCAGGCTACCCAACACCTGATCGACCTCGGCCACCAACGCATCGCCTATATCGGCGACCGCTTCGGCTGCCAGTCGGATACTGAGCGTTTCAGCGGCTACCAGTCCGCGCTCGAAGCCGCGAACCTGCCAATCCAGACGGAATATGTCGGATACGGAAACGGCACGTCCGAGGGCGGAGACTCCGCTATGGCGGAACTGCTCGCCCTGCCCCAACCACCGACGGCGGTCTTCTGCTACAACGACATGACCGCGTTTGGAGCCATCCGCGCCACTGCGGCTTGCGGGGTGCGGATCCCGTCAGACCTCTCCATCGTCGGTTTCGATGACCTGTTCTTTGCTCAGTTTGCGGCGCCGCCGCTGACCACCGTCCGCCAGCCGATGCGCGACATGGGCCGGTTGGCGGTGGAAAGCCTGCTGCACCTGTTGGCTGGCACACCCACGGAAGCCAACCTCAAAATGCCTGGTGAACTGATTGTTCGCCAATCCACTGCTGCCCCCCAGGAGATTGCCTGATGTCCCTCCTCGTCAATCCAGACAGGTCCGGAACCCAGATTGAGACATTCGGATTCGGATTATTGGCAATAAAGATTGTCAAGCTGCAAGCCGGCCAGAGCCTGCAGGAAGACACCGCCGGACGCGAACTCGCGATCGTCCCGCTAGGCGGCACCTGCTCGGTCACCTCGACGGCGGGCGACTTCCCCTCCATCGGCGGCCGCGCCAACGTCTTCAGCGGCCTGCCCCATACGCTGTATCTGCCTATCGACACTCGGTTTACTCTCACGGCGCAGACAGACTGCGATCTGGCGTTCTGCTACTCCAAGGCAGAAGATCACCACGCCGCGGCTCTGGTCAGCCCGGCGGACGTCCGCGTCGAGATTCGCGGCGGCGGCAACGCCACACGGCAGATCAACCACATGATCCAGCCCGGCTTCCCCGCCCACCGCATCCTGGTCTGCGAAGTCTATACCCCCAGCGGCAACTGGTCCAGCTACCCGCCGCATAAACACGATGTCCACAATCCCCCTGGGGAAGTGGACTTGGAAGAGTTCTACTACTACCGCATCGATAAGCCCGAAGGCTATGCCATCCAGAAGGTCTACAGCGTGGACAAGCGAATCGACGAAACCATCACCGTCCGCGATGGCCAGATGGTGCTGGTACCGGAAGGCTACCACCCAGTCGTGGCCGCGCACGGTTATAACGCCTACTATCTGAACGTCCTCGCCGGCTCGGCCCGCTCGATGGCCGCGTCCGACGATCCCGAATACGCCTGGGTCCGCGACACGTGGCGCGAGCAGGACCCGAGACTCCCCCTGGTCCGCTGAGGTGACACCCATGGATATCGCAATTCTCGGCCGCATCGGTTATGACCTCTACTCCGAGGAGCCGCACGTTCCGCTGCCGCGGGCGCGGCGCTTTTCCCGCTATCTCGGCGGCTCCAGCGCCAATATGGCCGTAGGTCTGTCCCGCCTCGGCGCCAATGTTGGCATCGTGAGCTGCCTCGGCAACGATAGCCTCAGCCAGTTCCTCATCGACTATCTGAACGAAGCCAAAGTGGACACAAGCCGTGTCCAGACGAGGCCGGGCTACCTGCCATCCCTTTGTCTCACCGAGGTTTCCCCGCCCGACCGCTTCCCGCAAGTCTTCTATCGCCACAACGCGGTGGATACGCTGCTGGCCACCGCGCCCGGCGACCTCGAGTACGTTTCGTCCGCGAAGATGTTCATCACGAACGGCACTTCGTTGTGTGCCTCACCTTCCCGCGAAGCTACTTACCTTGCGCTGGAACGGGCACATCAGGCGGGCTGCCGGGTGGTTTTCGACGTCGATTTCCGGGCCATGTCGTGGCCCAGTCCGGCTGAAGCGGGGCTTGCCGTGCGGCTGGCCTTACCGTTCATCGACGTACTGATTGGCAATCAACCGGAGCTGATGCTGGTGGCCGGCGAGCCGACGCTGGAGGCGGCGACGGAGAAACTGCGGAGTTTGCCCATGCTGGTGTCCAAACTGGGCGAGCAGGGTACCCGCGTCTGGACCGGCGATAAGTCGGTCTTCCTGCCGCCCTACAAGGTGGATGTCTGCACCACCATTGGCGCGGGCGACGGCTTTGCGTCCGGGTTCCTGTATGCGCTTTTACAGGATCTGCCGGTCGAGGAATGCCTGCACTACGGCAATGCCGCGGCGGCCATCGTGGTCAGCCGCCTCAGTTGCTCGGAAGCTATGCCTACGATGGCAGAGGTGCAGGCGCTCCTGAGTGAACAGCGGAAGCCCGCGGAGCCCGCCCGATAACGTACGGAGGTTTCATGTTCTCCAGCCAGCAGTTTCTGCCAGATGCCCTGATGGCGCGGCTCACTGAAGTCCGCGTGACCGATCCGGACTGCGCCTGGCGCGCAGCCCAGACACGCCGTCGCCGGCACGGTCTCGTGAGCGGCGGCAAGCTCAATATTCTGGCAGCCGATCATCCGGCCCGCCGGGTCACCAAGGTGGGGAGCAATCCCATTGCCATGGCCGATCGGCAGGACTACCTCGCCCGGATTGTCCGGGTGATGTCGGCTGACGGCATCGACGGCCTGATGGCCACCATGGACATTCTCGAGGATCTGTTCATCCTGGATGCCCTGGTAAAAGAAGCCGGCGGCGCGTCTCTCCTGGATGGGAAGGTTCTGATTGGCAGCCTGAACCGAGGCGGTCTGGCGGGCTCCTGTTGGGAGTTGGACGACCCCATCACCGGCCCCACTCCGGCCACCTGTACGGCGTGGCACCTGGATGGCGCGAAGCTGCTGCTGCGCATCGCCGATGACGATGCCGGGTCGCTGAAGACCATGCTGTCCAGTGCCCAGGCCATCAATGAATGCAACGCGTTGCACCTGCCCATGTTCCTGGAGCCGCTGCCGGTCACTCGCAGGGATTCCGGCTGGGCCGTCCAGAAAGACAAGGAAGCGCTGGCCCGCATCGCCGGTGTGGCCTCAGCCCTCGGCGACAGCAGCCGTTATCTGTGGCTGAAACTGCCGTATTGCGACGGGTATGAAACCGTGGCCCGCTCCACTTCGCTACCCATCCTGCTGTTGGGTGGGGAATCGGCCGGCAATCCCGCGCCGTTCCTGGGCGAACTGGCCTCCGCCCTGAAAGCGGGACCGAACGTGCGCGGCGCCCTGGTGGGCCGGAACGTTCTGTATCCCGGCGACGAAGACCCGTTGGCCATGGCCTGCGCCGTGGGCGGCATCATTCACCAAACCTGGACGGTCGACCAGGCGATGGCATCCCTTCCGGCCAACCGCGGCCAAGGCATCGATTCGCTTTCGCGCCTTTTCTGATCCACGCAGCTTAGGAGGTATCTCAATGGAAACAAAACGATTGACGATGGGACAGGCCCTGCTGGGCTTCCTGAAGAACCAGTACGTCGAACGCGACGGCGTGGAAAACCGCTTCTTCGAAGGCGCCTGGGGCATCTTCGGCCACGGCATCATCGCCGGCTTCGGCCAGGCATTGCAGCAGAATCCGGACTTCCCCTACTACATGTGCCGGAATGAGCAGGCCGCGGTCCACATCGCAACAGCATTTGCCAAATCGCGCATGCGGCTCTCGACGTTCGCCTGCATTTCATCGATCGGGCCGGGCGCGACGAATATGATTACGGGCGCCGCCACCGCCACAATCAACCGGATCCCCGTCCTGTTGCTGCCGGGCGACATCTTCGCGCGGCGCAATGTGGCGCCGGTGCTGCAGCAGATCGAATCCGAGCAAGGACAGGACTTTTCCGTCAACGATTGCTTCAAGCCGGTATCGCGCTATTGGGACCGCATCAGCCGGCCCGACCAACTGCCGTGCTCCGTGGTCGAGGCGATGCGTGTGCTGACGTCGCCGGCGCATACCGGCGCCGTGGTCCTCGCGCTGCCGCAGGATGTACAGGCCGAGGCTTGGGACTTCCCGGTGGAGATGTTCGAAAAGCGCGTTTGGCACATCCCGCGAGCCGTGCCGGAGCCCGTCATGCTAGCTCGTGCGGCGGAGTGGATCCGCAGTGCGAAGCGGCCCATCATCGTAGCCGGCGGCGGTGTGCTCTACAGTATCGCCAGCGACGCCCTGGCCCGATTCGCGGAACGCACCGGCATTCCGGTGGGCGAGACCCAGGCCGGAAAGGGTTCCCTGCCCTACAACCATCCGCGCAATCTCGGCGCGGTGGGTGTCACCGGCACTCCGGGCGCGAACATCGCGGCCCGCGAAGCCGATCTTGTCATCTGTGTGGGCACGCGGCTAAGCGACTTCACCACCGCGTCAAAGACCGCCTTCCAGAACCCGAATGTACGGTTTATCAACCTGAACGTGGCCGAGTTCGATGCCTTCAAGCACGCTGGACTGCCGCTGATTGCCGATGCCCGCACCGGGCTGGAGCAGTTGGCCACAGCAGTCGACGGCTATTCCGTCGATGCCGCTTACTCCGCCGCCATTGCCCAGTGGAAGGCCCTGTGGGAAGAAGAGACCGACCGCATCTATAACATCCAGCACGGCCCGCCCATCAGCCAGGGAGAAGTGGTGGGCGCTGTCGCCCGTGTGGCGCAACCGAACGATGTCGTACTGAATGCGGCGGGCAGCCTGCCCGGCGACCTCCACAAACTGTGGCGGACGAGCAAACCCGGCGGCTACCACATGGAGTATGGCTACTCCTGCATGGGGTATGAGATTGCAGGCGGCCTGGGCGTCAAGATGGCGGATCCCTCCCGGGAAGTCTATGTGATGGTGGGCGACGCCTCATTCCTGATGATGTCGTCAGAAATCGCGACCTCCGTGCAGGAGGGCCAGAAGCTCAACATCGTCGTGCTGGACAACCACGGCTATTCGAGCATCGGCGGGTTGTCGAAGGCGATCGGCTCGGGCGGCTTTGGTACGAACTACCGCTGCCGGACCGGGAGCGGCAGTTTGGACGGCGAGAACGTACCGGTGGATTTCGCGGCGTTGTGCTCCGGCCTGGGCGCACGCACGGTGCGGGTTACCACGCGCGCCGAACTGGACAATGCACTGGCCGAGATGCGCACCCACACCACGACGACAGCCGTAGTGGTCGAGGTCGACAAGGAGATGCGCGTGCCCGGCTATGAATCGTGGTGGGACGTGCAGATCGCCGAAGTTTCCGAGATCGAGACCGTCCGCCAGGCCAGAGCCGAATACGAACAGGCAGTCAGGAAGGAGCGGCGCCACGAGATCGCCGCACCCAGGTAAATTATCCATGGCAACCAAAGAAATTCTGAACTATATCGGCGGAGCGTGGCAGAAACCGGTCTCCGGCGACGGCCTACCGGTGATCAATCCCGCCACCGGCGAGACGATCGCCGTTTCCCCAGCCGGATCCCAAGCTGACGTCGAGGCCGCCGTCCAGGCAGCGGCGGCCGCCTTTCCCGAATGGCGCGCGGTGCCGCCGGCCGAGCGCATCCAGTACCTCTTCAAGTTCAAGCAGCTATTGGAAGAGCACTTCGACGAGATCGCCCGCATCGTCACCACCGAGAATGGCAAGACCCTGGCTGAAGCGCGCGGGGAACTACGGCGCGGTGTGGAAAACGTCGAGGTGGCCTGCGGGATCCCGATCCTGATGCAGGGCTACAACCTGGAAGATGTTGCGCGCGGCATTGATGAACTGATGTTCCGGCAACCGCTGGGCGTCGTAGCCGCCATCACGCCCTTCAATTTCCCGGCAATGATCCCGCTGTGGTTCCTGCCCTACGCCATCGCCTGCGGCAACACCTTTATCCTCAAGCCGGCCGATCGCGTGCCGTTGTCGATGATCCGCATTGTGGAACTGCTGCACGAGACGGGCCTGCCGGCCGGGGTCGTTAACCTCGTGAACGGCGGCAAGGCGGCGGCCGATGCGCTGCTGGACCACCCGGAAGTCCAGGCGATCAGTTTCGTGGGCTCCACTCCGGTGGCGCGCTACATTTATGCCCGAGCCTCGGCCAACGGCAAGCGTGTGCAATGCCAGGGCGGCGCCAAGAATCATGTGGTGATTCTGCCGGATGCCGAGCCGGAGACGACGACGCAAATCATCGCCGACAGCGCCTATGGCTGCGCGGGACAGCGCTGCCTGGCCGTGTCGGTCGCGGTGACGGTGGGCGACGCGCAGCAGTGGTTCCGTGACTCCATCACCCGCACGGCGGCTGCCATGAAGATCGGCGACGGGCTGGCGCAGGGCGTGCAGATGGGTCCGGTGATCTCCGAAGTGAGCCGGCAACGCATCCAAGGGCTGATTACGAAAGGAACCCAGCAGGGGGCCAGGGCCGCCGTCGATGGACGCGATGCCGTGGCTGCCGGACTGGAACATGGCAGCTTCGTGGGACCGACTGTCCTGGATGGAGTCCCGGCCGGCAGCGAGCTGTCCGAGACCGAGATCTTCGGACCGGTCCTGAGCCTGATTCACGCCAATGACGTGGATGAGGCGATGGCGATCATCGCGAAGAGTTCCTATGGCAATGCGTCGTCCATCTTCACTTCCAGTGGAGCGGCGGCGCGCAAGTTCCGCAACCTGATCCCGACGGGCAATGTTGGCGTCAACATCGGGGTGGCTGCTCCGATGGCTTACTTCCCGTTCAGCGGATGGAAGGGCAGTTTCCTGGGCGTCCTGCACGCGCAGGGCCGCGATGCGGTGGAGTTTTACACGGACAAGAAGGTTGTGATTGAACGCTGGCCGCGGGAGTGGAGCAGAAAGTTCTAGAGGCAAGTCACTGTGGCAATTCTGAAGGTTGGCAACGCGCCCTGTTCCTGGGGCACTCTTGAATTCGAATCGGCCAAAGGAGAACAGATCGGCTACGGCCGGATGCTGGATGAGCTGGCCGCTACCGGCTATACGGGCACCGAGCTGGGGGACTGGGGCTACATGCCGACAGATCCGCCGGCGCTCTCGGCCGAGCTGGGTCGACGCGGCCTGGTGATGCTGGGCGCCTTTGTCCCGGTGGCGATGAAGAATCGGGCCGCGCATGCGCCGGGCGTCGAGGCAGCCGTCAAAACCGCGAAGCTGCTGGCGGCGGTGGGCACCGAGCCGAAGCCGTTCCTGGTGCTGGCCGATGACAACGGCTCAGTGCCGGAACGCACCTTGAATGCCGGACGCGTTACGCCGGAGATGGGTCTATCGGAAGAAGAGTGGCTTGTCTTCGCGGAAGGCGCGAACCTGGTGGCGCGTACGGTGCTGGCCGAGACCGGACTGCGCACCGTATTTCATCATCACTGCGCAGGCTATGTCGAGACGCCCCACGAGATCGCGCGTTTTCTCGAATTGACCGATCCGGAAGCGATCGGCCTGGTGTTCGACACGGGCCACTATGCCTACGGAGCGGGCAGCGCCGATGTGGTGGCCGGCCTGCAGCGGTTCAAGGACCGCATCTGGTACGTCCACTTCAAGGACTGCCAGCCGGCGGTCGCGGCCGATGCCCGGGCGCACGGTTGGGATTATTTCCAGGCCCTGCGGCACGGTGTGTTCTGCGAGCTGGGGCAAGGCTGTGTGGATTTTCCGGCTGCCCTGCGCTGGTTGAAACAAACCGGATATGACGGCTACACGCTGGTGGAACAAGATGTTCTGCCCGGCATGGGCGCACCGGCGGAAAGTGCGCGCCGCAACCGCGAATACCTGCGCTCGATTGAATCGAATTTCGCCTAAGTAAGAAGGAATGGCCATGATTAAAAGACTCAACATCGGCATCATCGGTGCGGGGCGTATTGGAAAGGTCCACGCCGAATCGCTTGCCTTCCGAATTCCAGAAGCGAACCCGGCGGTGATTACGGATGTGAACCTGCCGGCGGCCCAGGAGGCAGCCGAGCGCTTCGGAATCCCCCGCGTTGCGGCCAGCGCCGGCGAGATTCTCTCCGACCCCTCCATCGAGGCGGTGCTGATCTGCTCCTCGACAAATACGCATGCCGACCTGATTGGCGAAGCGGCACGCGCCGGCAAGCACATCTTCTGCGAGAAGCCGGTGGATCATAGCCTGGAGAAGATCGACGCGGCACTCGAGGCAGTGGAGAAGGCGGGCGTGAAGCTGCAAATCGGCTTCAACCGGCGCTTTGACTCCAACTTTGCACGAGTGCGGGCCGCGGTGGCCAGCGGCGAGATCGGGGTCCCGCAGATGGTCCACATCATCAGCCGCGATCCGGCGCCGCCGCCGGCCGCTTATGTGAAAGTCTCGGGCGGAATGTTCCTGGATATGACGATCCACGACTTCGACATGGCCCGGTTTCTGATCAACGACGAAGTGGAAGAGGTCTACACGGCGGCCGGTGTGATGGTGGATCCGGCGATCGGGGCGGAAGGCGATGTGGACACGGCCGTGATCACGCTGCGGTTCCGCAATGGCGTGATCGGGACGATCGACAACAGCCGCAAGGCGGTTTACGGGTACGATCAGCGCGTGGAAGTGTTCGGCAGCGCGGGTTCGATTGCGAGCGCCAACCGCTATGCGAACCAGACGGTGCTGAGCACGGCCGAATCCATCCATCAGGATTTGCCGATGAATTTCTTCATGGATCGTTATACGGAGAGCTTCGTCAGCGAACTGCGCTGTTTCGTGCAGGCAATCCTGCAAGATCAGCCGACGCCCGTGACAGGCATCGATGGACGTATCCCGGTGGTAATGGCCCTGGCGGCCCGCAAGTCGTATGACGAGCGCCGGCCGGTTCGGCTGGAGGAAATTACCTCATTGGCGCACGCCTGACGGGACGGTTTGAATCCTCTGTAGTAGATGGTTCGCTGGGGCAAGGGACCACTTCCTGACGGTCGTGGTTGGTAGCGCGCTGCAACCATTGACCACTATGCCGCTGGGACTGAGCCCAGGCAGCTGACTCGAATTCGATTTATTCCCGAAAGCGCACTTCTCGGTGCGGTTGGTCGATTTGTGCCCAGCCGCGTCCTTTCACCCGATTGTTTCCCTTCCCTGGAACCGATCAGGCAGACATCGCGTCAAATGCTGCACTAAGGGTCTCGGATCAAAAGTCCGCAAATACCGATATCTCCTCGCGTCGCGATGCGCCGCTGGAGTATTTTTGTGTCAGCAACTCTGAAAGGATTCGTCGAGATGCGCAATCTCAGAATCATGACATCTACTCGGGCGCTAGTACCATTGCTCGCCATAGTCCTGGTCTCGGGAGTCCCCGCCCAGGATTCGCCGCCCTCTTCCGCAGGCTGGGTGGTGATCCCAGTGAACGAATATGGCGCCCTCCGCTCACGAGCCTATCCCACCGCGATAGAACCGGAGGCTTCGCCGCTCGACGCCACGTTGACACGCGTGGAGTACGATCTTCGAATCAATGGGGACCTGGCCACAGGGCACGCCACCCTGACGATCGACGTCCTGAGAGACGGTTGGGTGCAGGTACCGATTCCGTCCGGGTTGTTGGTACGCGAGGCCAGGCTGGATGGTAAACCGGCGGCGCTGGTGCCCGGCCCGACTGGGAAAGGCGGCGGCCAGCAGATGGCTGTGCTATCAAAGCGCGGACGCGCCCTGCTGGTGCTGGATATTGCCCTGCCGATTGGCTCCTCAGCGGGGGAGGAGCGCCTCACACTGCCAGCGAGCGAATCGGGCATTACTCGAGGGCTCGTCGTGCTGCCGCGGCTGGATGTCGATGTGCGGGTCGGCGGCGGGTTGCTGTATGAGAAGTCGCAATCCGCGGCTGAGAGTAAATGGCTCGCTTATGGCGGGGGTGGCAGCGCGCTGACCTTCGCGTGGCGCAGAAAGACGGAAGACCATCGCGTCACACAGGCGCTGCGGATGCGGGGTTCCCTGACGGAATTGCTGAGCCTCGGTGAGGATTCGACTTCTGTCTATGCAGAAGTGAATCTGGAAATCGTCCAGGGCGCAGCGAGCCAGGCCCGAATCAAGGTGCCGGCCAACGTCACAGTGAATCAGGTTTTGGGCGCAACGGTGGCGGATTGGGAGATTCAATCAGGCGAAGTACTGGTCAAATTCCTGGAACCGGAGGAGAAATCCGCTCGGTTTGTGATTACGGGTGAGACCCGGCTGCCGCGCGATGGCGGGATCGAGATTCCGCTGCTGGCGTTGTTGCGGGCCGAACGCGAGGCCGGAGGAATCGCCGTGGAGGTGCTGGGGGCCGGCGAGATCAAAGACACCAAGGCCCTGAACCTCGATCGGGCCGACGCCGCTGAATTGGGCCCCACCGTGCTGAACCGGCAGTCTCCGTCCCTGCTGGCCTTTCGCTTCCGGCCCGGGGCAGCAACGGCGACAAGGTCACTCAAGGTCGATTTGACACGGTACGACCAGCAGGCCGTGTTGACCGCCAATGTCGAAGAGGCTCGATACCGCATTCTGGTCAGCGGCGAAGGCAAGACATTGATCCAGGCGCGGTATGCAGTGAGGAATAACCAGCGGAGCTTCCTCAAGGTCACGCTACCCGCCGGAGCGGTGGTTTGGAGTTCGTCAGTGTCCGGCAGGCCGGTGCGTCCGGGCCAGGCGCCGGACGGCAGCCTGCTGCTGCCGCTGGAACGGTCGAGGGCCGGTGACGAGGCTCCGGCTTTTGTGGTGGAGATCCTGTACATGGCGCAGGGCACGGCATGGACCGATCGAGGCCGGGCGTCGTTGGCGCTGCCTGCTTTGGATCTACCCGTGTCCAAGACGGGCATCCACCTGTATCACCCGCCCCTTGCCAAGATCACTGTGGAACCCGGGCCGTTTCGCACGGAGACGTTCCAGGAACCCACCTCATCCGTGTTGAACGCGCCTTCCTATGAACCCGCGGTGGCGATGATGGCGCCGCCGGGTTCGTCGGGACAACTCGATCGCAGCCAGGCGAATGCGGTTCCGTCGCAGGCCGCTACGCAGGCGCTGGTGGACGACTACAAGACGCGGGTAAACGCGCGGCATTCCGGATCGGCGCTCCCGATGATGGCGGCTTTTCCGGCGGTGGGCCCGTCACTCTTCCTGGTCTCCGAACTGACCAGTGAGAACCGGGGCTCGACCATTGAGTTGACTTACCAGAAAGAGAAAGCGCGAGGTGGCAAATGAGATCCGTTGCGTTCCTGCTGGCATCAATTCTTGCGGTTGTGGCGCAGGGGCAGGTGAGGCCCACGCTGCCGCCTCCGTCCGCTGGAAACGTCACGCTGACGCTGGATGAGTACAACCGGTTGCTGGAACTGGCGAACAAGCCGGGCAAGAAGGTGGATGCCCCGCCGCAACCCTATTCCCTGCAAAGTGCCGAACTGCGCATCGAGGTCACGGGGGAGAGAGCCGCGGGGAAGGTTCAACTGGATGGCCAGGTCTTCGCCAAAGGCTCGGCCACGGTGCCGCTGGTCACAGGCATGACTGTCCTCGAGGCGCAGCAGAAGGGGAAAGAACTGGCGCTGCTGCAATCGGGGCGGACTCATTCCGCCATGCTGACGGGGCCGGCGGAGTTTTCCATTTCGCTGGATACGGGCTTTCCCCTCGTCATTGAGCCGGGCCGGGCGTCGTTTCAATTGCCGGCTCCGGCTGCTGGTTCGGTGCGGCTGACGCTGGTGCTGCCGGGCGATCATACGAACGCCCATGTCTCACCGGGGCTGATCACGGCGCGCTCGTCCAGCAACGGACAGACGACGATCCAGGCCACGCTCGCGCCGGGACAGAATACGTCGGTCTGGTGGGCTTCGCGGGAAAATGCAGCGCCGGTGGCGCCGAAGGCAGTCCGATTCCTATCCGACGTCAAGACGTTGGTCTCAGTGGGTGAGGGGCAACTGGGCCTGGCGGCGTTGATCGACATCAACGTGATCCAGGGAGACCCTACGCAGTTTGAGCTGGAGATGCCTGCCGGGTATGAGCTGGCCGGCGCGTCGGGCTCGACATTGGAATCGGGTGCGGTGGAAGGCGGAGTGCTGGTCCTGAAGGTCGGCAATGCGGCGGCGCGCAACCACCAGTTTCTGGTGACGATGGAACGGCCGACGAGCGACAGCAAGGCGGAGGTGCCATTTCTCGCCTTGAAGGGTTCGCAACGGGAGACAGGGGAGATCGTGGTGGAAGGTGAGGGGACGATTGAACTCACAGCCAAAGAGAGCGGCGGACTGAAGAGGATGGACTTGAAAGAGGCGTCTCCTTACCTGCGTTCGCTGGCGCATTCGTCGCCGCATGCGGCGTTCCGGCACCACCGGCAGCCGTCTGAACCGTTGGGGCTGTCCCTGGAATGGGTTCGTTTCCCGGACAAGGCCGTGATTCCGGCGGTGGTGCAGGATGCGGTGGTTACGTCGATGGTCACGTCGGAGGGCCGCTCGTTGACTGAAGTGAGACTGACGATCCGCAACCAGGCGCAGCCATTCCTGCGGGTGTCGCTGCCCGCCGGCGCCAGCATCGTGTCGGCCGACGTTGCAGGCCAGAACGTCAAGCCAGTGCAGGGGGCCGATGGCAATCGGGTCCCGCTCCTGCGACCCGGCTTCCGTCCTACGGGCAGTTATCCCGTGTCCTTTGTCTATATGGATTCCGGCACGCCGTTTGCAAAGAAGGGCGGTGCTGAGTTGTTGCTGCCCAAGATGGACGTGCCGATTGCGCTGCTGCATTGGGAGGTGTTCCTGCCGGAGCGGTATAAGGTGGCGAATTTCGCTGGGGATGTCGTGCCGGCGGAATTGATGCCTGAGGCTGAGACGGCTCCGTTGGTGCCAAAGCAGATCGCGATGATCAAGGAGGATGAACTTCCCTCAGACAGCCGTTCCTCTTTGGTACTCAATATGAACATGACGCCAGGTGTATTGAATTCAGCACCTGGATCCTGGAGTCTCGCTCCCGGGTGGGTCGGGGGACTTGTCGTGGATACCTCCACGGCAGTCGTTGCCCATGCCCAAGTGATGGTGACTGAAATGGCGACCGGCCAGTCAAGGCAGGCCTCGACGGATTCCGCGGGGCGCTGGAGGGCAGGTTCCTTCTCAAGCGGGCGACTCAGGATCAGAGTGGAGTCGCTGGGATTCAAGCCGCTGGTGCGCGAGATCAACTACGATGCCAGCCGGCCGCGGGCGATCAACGTGACGCTGAACGTCGGTTCGGTCTCAGAGAGCGTGGAGGTGACCGCACAGGCCGAGGTAGTGCGCGATTCTAAACGGATTGAGAACCAGGTCTCGAAGAATGCAGCCGAGGTGCTGAATTCGGCGTCCGGCAACGTCGTCAACCTGCAACGGCGCATCGCGGGGGTACTCACGATACCCGTGGAAGTCCCGCGCGCCGGGACCTCTTTCCGGTTTGTCCGGCCGCTGGTGGTGGACGAACCCACGAAGGTGTCGTTCACTTACAAGACGAAATAACTGGCCCGCTTACGTGGAAGAACCCGGATCAGCAGCATGCACTCTGGTGCGGGCTGTTGTCCGGGTTCTTCCGTTTCCAATTGAAGATTACTTCGAGCCACTCACCGGGTAGCCCCGCCAGACATATTCGAGCGCTTGGGGCAGGGTCTGCATCTTGACTGCGCGATCCGTGTGTCCGGCGTTCCTGGCGAAGACGAACTGGTAATGGTAGCCCTTGGCGGCCAGCACGCGCGCCATGTTCTCATTGGCGAGCACCCAGTCGTGCATGTTGTCGCGCATGACGTTCGCATTGAGGTTGTCGCGGTCGCCCACTTCCATCCAGAGGCGAATCGGCTTCGGCGGACTGTTGGGGATCAGGCGCTCGTGAAACTCCCAGGCGCCGTGCGGTGTTTCGGGGTTCGACGGCCACTGCTGGTTCACATAGGTTCCGGAGTAAGTGAGTACGCGGTGGTAGAGCTCCGGATGGTACCAGGCCATGATCAGGGCACAGGAACCGCCGGAACTGCCGCCCATGGTGGCCCGGCCTTCGGGATCCTTCGTCAACTTCACGCTGTAACGGCTCTCCACCTGGGGCAGGACTTCCTTCTCGACAAACTCCGCGTACAGGCCCGACATGGTGTCGTACTCCAAGCCTCGCTGGCTGCCCTGCGCATCGCCGCCGCCGTTGCTGATGGAGATGGCAATCATGGCCGGAACGCGGTGTTGGGCGATGAGATTGTCGAGCGCCGTGAAGAGCATCTTGTCCGGGCCATCGGCGCCGACGATGAAAGGGGCGGCGGTGCCGGGGACATACTGCTTCGGCACATAGACGGTGACGCGGCGCGAATAAGGGGCGGGATGGCTGGTGGTGACGATCATCTTCGCCGGATCGTTGGGATCCGCAGTGCCGTAAGTGCCGGGTTCGCGCAGGATGCCCGGGTAGATTTTACTGTCCTTCGACTCCATGACGAACTCAGAGACGGTACCCTGTGGCACGCCTTCCTGGAAGGTCATTTCAGGCGCGGGGTTGTGGGTCGGACCCAGGATGAAGTTGCCGTCCGCGTCGATGGGCGCATTCCGGCCGTCGATCAGTTCGGTCGCGGTGACGTAACCGGGCGTGTGGGGATCGCGGGTGGGGGGCGTCGGACGGGGAGGACGCGCGGGTGCGGGCGGAGTCTGGGCCGGGCTCCAACTGGAGCAGATGGTGAGGCCGGAGAGAAATGCAATGCGAAGCAGGCGGGACATCGGTACCCCTCATTGACAGGATTGTTTATAGCGCCGCGGCAGAGATGATCCCCGCTACGCTGCTTGAACGGCCGGACCGGCAGGCGGCACTGCTTCACCTGCTGATCCGGCACTGATTGCAACTACCTAAGAGAACTTCGTGCGGCGCCAGAGCAGCAGACCGCAAACGACCAGGAACACGAGGGTCGCCACGCTGAGAATGCCCATCCACACAATATTGGCTTCGATCGGCGCACGCTCCGCATTCATGCCCAGATACACAAACATGCCCAGCGCGGCCACGCCCACCAGGGCTTCCCACCAGTGGCGCTTGGGTTCCTGTAACGCGAGTACGTCTTCGCCGCGCATGCAGCGTTCGACTTTGCCGCGATCCATGCCGTAGCGCGTGCACTCCCGTTCCATGGCACTATCCCAGGAAGTGTGCTCCGACTCAGGCGCCTCGGCGAAGCTGATGGCCGCCGCGCCGGCGATCATGATGAGCGAACCGACCACCACCAGGACCTGCGCCGTGGTGGATTGTCCGGCCAGTTCACCGAAGACCAGTGCACCCCATGCCAGGCCCCAGAGTTGATTCGTATTCGAAAGCGGAATGCCGCGGCCGATACCGATATACTTCGCCGCGTACTGCTGGAAGAGGTCGCCCAGCACCCAGCAGAAGCCGCCCAGGAAGAGCCAGAACATCACGGGTTTGGCTTTGGTCAGGTCCGCGGCCACCTGGTCGTAGCCGCCGCCGAAGATCAGGGCCAGCGCGAAGACCGTCCCGAGTTCGCCAAAGGTGAAGACGGTGACGAAAGAGAGAGGATTCATCCCGCTGATATAGGCTTTGCGGTAGGGGATGTACATCGTGCCCCACAATAGGCCGGCGCCCAATGCGGCGCAGATGCCAAGGGTTGCGGCGCCTTGCGGGCCGGTACTGGTCTGGTGGGAAGTCGCCAACGCGAGAACGCAGGCCCCCACGACAATGCCAGCGGCGCCACCCAATACCTTCAACCACTGCCTGGCGCCCGAATTCTTCAATTCGTTGAATAGCAGCCAGCCCCAGAACAGGCCCACCAGGCTGTTCGTGTTCCACAGGGGGAAGGCGATGGACAGGCCGACATTGCGGATGGCGAAGACGGTCAGGGTATTGGCCACGGCCCACAGCATTCCGGCCAGGATCGCCCAAACCATCAGGTGCTTCTTTTCCTTGAGGTCCATCCAGATGTAACCAGTGCCCTTGAGGAGCATGGGCACGGTCCAGCGCGCCACAAACACGCCGGCCACCATACCTAGCGAGATGATGAAGGGCGAGAAGCCCGCGGTCACCAGTTTGGTGGGCGCCTCGGCCGCGCCCAGCCAGGCGCCTGCGCCGAAACCGCAGGAGACGCCCAACCAGTGCAGGGTGCGCGCGGAATGCAGGACTGTGGGACCCGGTTTGTTCGCCATCGCTCTACCTCACCGCCACGAGCACGCTGATGCCAATCACGAGCACCGCCACCGGCAGCCAAAAGTGCCCATCGGTGAGAATCGCCTTCCACACAGGCTGTTTCAAAGAGACCTCCTGCCATCGACAGAGATGACGCGTCATTCCGACCGCGCCGAAGCAACTTTGTCATTGTACGCCCAAGGGTAGGGGGAACTGTGTAGTGCACCACTCGCAGGGCAGGCCCCACCAGTAACCATCGCCCCACCCCTGCACTGGGCATTGCCTGCCGCTATCCTCCGCAACCCCTGCACGTCGAAAGAAAGCACCACCCTGAGGTGAATTTGGATCGTGCCCTAATAGAATCGATGCTCATACTTCTTTGAATTAACCCGGTGACCCCAGTCTGAACTTAATTCGATTAGTCGTATTTTTGTCTGACAAGAAATCCGGTTGTTTTGGCGGCAGCACCAACGCCCTATCTACAGCTAGCCCCTGTTGCAAAATTCAACACGTTCACTCGGCATTGAATTACCACAAATCCTGGCCTCAATTGAGCGAGTCGTTGTTCTCCAGATTTACCGGTAAGAATTTACCTAGCCGGTAACAGTTGCACCCCGGGACGAATGTAGTCCTGACTACACACGAGTAGGATCAACGCCTGATTGTTTGGCAGCCGAAGTGCTTGTAGACTGCGGCTACCTGGCCATGGCGCGAGTCTGGGGATTGACGCGCCGGGGATACCCTCTGGATCAAGAGACAGAACAACGATGACGCGGGATCCCGGCTGGAGCCAAGGAGAGGATCTTGACAGCACTAACGCTCAATGTGAATGGTGTGAATCGCACCGTCAATGTCAGTGACCCGAGTATGCCGCTGCTGTGGGTACTTCGCGATCTGATCGGACTGACGGGCACGAAGTACGGCTGCGGCATTGAAGTCTGCGGCGCATGCACCGTACTGATCGACGGCCAACGGGAACACTCCTGCGTCTTCGACGCCTCCTCCGCCGTAGGCAAAACGGTTGTGACGATTGAGGGTCTTTCGGCTGACACCAGTCATGCGGCACAAAAGGCCTGGATCGCCCACCAGGTGCCGCAATGTGGATATTGTCAGCCGGGCATGATCATGGCCTGTGCCGGGGCCATGGCGGCAGGTCATCGTGGATCCGAGATCCAGGGTGAATTACAAAACCTGTGCGTTTGCGGAACTTATCAAAGAATTAAGGAAGCCGTAGCAAGCCTCTAAAGGAGAATCCCTCAACATGGCTACAACAACACCCGAAGTGTGTCCAGCACCGCAGAATAATGAGCAAGTGGGCCGCAGGGGCTTCCTGGCAAGCGCCGCCGGTGGTTTAACGCTCGCTTTCTTCATCCCCGAAATTTCCCGCCTGAGTGATTTGGAGGCGGCGCCGATTCCCGGACAAGTGAATGCCTGGCTCCAGGTAGGCACGGACGGCAGCATCACTCTGACGATCGGTTCCTCTGAAATGGGGCAAGGCTCCATGTCGGGCCTGGCCCAGGTGCTGGCGGAAGACCTGGTGGTCGACTATGCGAAGGTCAAAGTGGTCCAAGGCGGACCTTCGCTCACCAACCCAGTACCTGTCGGCGCCGCCATCAATACCGTAGGCAGCAGCGTCATCCGGACCAATTTCTGGAAGATGCGCGATGCGGCGGCAGCGGCGCGGGAGACACTTGTCCAGGCCGCCATGAACGCAAAGGGCGACCAAGTGCGCTCCAACTTTACCGTGAGCAATGGAGTGGTGAAGCACAGCCCCTCGGGCACCCTATACGCCTATTCCCAACTGGCCGCGGCCGCATCGCTTCTGGCGCCACCAGCCAACGCTCCCTTAATCCCGGACAATCAGTTCAAGCTGATCGGCAAAACTGTCGCGAGAGTGGACATTCCCTCCAAGGTGAATGGCTCGGCGAAGTACGGCCTCGACGTGCGGGTGAACGGCATGGTTTACGCCGTGATCAAGCACTGTCCGACGTTTGGGGGGACGCTCGCCAGCACTCCCTCCGTGCCTTCCGGAATGCTCGCGGTGGTGCCCACAAAGGTCTTCGCCGGCACGGGCCGGGGGACGGAGCAGACCGACAATGTGAATGCGGTGGCGGTGGTGGGGCCGAATACCTGGGACACGTGGCAGGCCGCCAAGCGGCTCAAAGTCACCTGGAACCTGCCTTCCTTCGCTGCCAACCTCAACAACGCCAAGTTCCTGAGTGATGCGCAAGCCCTGCTCACTTCGGCTACTCCGTACGTCGCCGGGGGCGCCAATCCGGCGGGCACGCTGTATACGGTGGAGGGTGTGGCGAGCGATGCGGCGGCAGCGAATGCCTCCGCTGCCAAGATCGTCGATGCCACCTATGCGCTGCCCTATGTGTCGCATGCCTGCATGGAAGTGTTGAACTGCACGGTGAACTATGTGCCCGGGGTGAGTTGCGAAGTCTGGGCGCCCACCCAGTCGGCCAAGGCGGTTCTTTCCCTGGTGATCGCAATGACCGGACTGCCGGCTGCGGCTGTCACTGTCCACACGATGTACCTGGGCGGTGGCCTGGGCCGGAAGGCGGAAGTCGACTTCGTCAGCCAGGCGGTGCAGGTGGCGATGGAAGTGAAGAAGCCCGTGAAGCTGATGTGGCCGCGGGAAGAGGATTTCACACACGATCAGTACCGTCCGATGGGCGTGATTCATGGACGAGCCGGCTTGGATAGCTCCGGGAACATCCTGGGCTGGTCTTACCGCAATGTCTCGCCCTCCATCCTGGGCCAGCGCGGCGCCTCGCTCGGCGCCAAGGGCGATAGCCAGGGGATCGAAGGCGCTACCGGGTTGCCCTACAACATGGGCGCCCGTGTCACGGAATGGGTCTCGCATCCGTCGCCCATTCCTGTGGGGTTCTGGCGCTCAGTCGGCGCTTCGCTCAACACGTTCGGGGTGGAATGCCTGATCGACGAACTCGCGTTCGCCGCGGGCCAGGATCCTTACCAGTTCCGGCGGGCCAAGCTGACCGATCCCCGCTGGATCGCGGTGCTCGATGCGGCCGCTGCCCTGGGTAACTGGAATTCAGCCCCACCCTCCGGGCGTGCCCGCGGCATCGCTATCGGCACGGCATTCAACAGCATCGTCGCCGAGGTGGTGGAGATTTCACAGGTGACCACCACGGGGCTGCGGGTCAACCGCGTCTCCTGCGCCATTGACTGCTACATTCCCGTCAACCCGGGCTCCATCCAGGCGCAACTGATGGGTGGAATCGTTCATGGCCTGAATGCCGCGCTGTACGGGCAGCAGACTTTCGTCAGCGGCGTGGCGCAGGCCAGGAACTTCAACAAGAGCCGCATGATCCGCCTTGGGGAAATGCCCCAGATCGGCATCACCATCATCCCGGGCCCCACGGCCTCGGACCGCTCAATCAATATCGGCGGAGCCGGTGAACTGGGTGTACCCACATTCGCCCCCGCTCTCGCCAACGCCTACTTCAAACTCACCGGGAAGCGGGTGCGCGCCCTGCCGCTATTCCCGGGCGCGTCGATGGGTGGGCTCTAAACGCCATGGACGAGTTAGGCGCCATTCTTGCTGCCTGGATGGGACTGGGCAAGCAGGATCAGGACGCGGTACTCGCAACAGTCGTGCACGTTCGGGGCTCCGCTTACCGGCGCCCCGGCGCACGCATGCTGATACTTCCAGACGGCCGCCGCATTGGTTCCATCAGCGGCGGCTGCCTGGAGGGCGACGTCGCGCGAAAGGCCTGGTGGTTCACCGCGGACAGGCAGCCCGTGGTGCGGGTTTATGACACCTCTTCCGATGAGGATGCGCTGTGGGAATTCGGCCTCGGCTGCAACGGGGAAATCCAGGTGATGCTCGAGCGGCTCGACACGCAGGCGGCCCGGGAGAGCCTGGAGTTTACCGGACGGTGCCGCAGGCAACAAGGCGGTGTCCTGGCCGTCGTGATTCGCAGTGCGCCGCCGTCCGGTTTCCGCGTAGGCGACCGGCTTTGCTGGTCTCGCGACGGCGACACGCATGGCAGCCTGGCGGCGCTGGGGCCGCGGCTCCAGGCCTATCTGGAAGAGACGGCTCTCGAGCGCAGAAGCCGGCTCGTCCGCCTGGAGGGCTGCGAGATTTTCGTCGAATGGATTGCGCCCCCGCAGCAACTGGTGGTCTTTGGGGCGGGTCACGATGCAGTACCTGTCGTGTCCATGGCGAGCCAGCTCGGCTGGAGAGTAACAGTCGCGGACGGACGGCCCGCCTACGCGACGCAGGCGCGCTTTCCCCTGGCCGAACGTGTGCTCGTCATCAGGCCGGAGGATCCCCTGGCCGGCCTGGACATCAACAAAGAGACGGCGGTGGTCCTGATGACGCACAACTACGTGCAGGACGCCAGGCTGCTGCAGGCGATCCTACCGGTCAGGCCCCGGTACCTCGGCATGCTGGGACCCGCCAATCGGGCGGATCGGGTGCTCCAGGAACTCGGGATTCGCCGTGAATCTCTCAATCTACATGCACCCATTGGCCTCGATATCGGAGCGGCCACGCCCGAGAGTATCGCCCTTTCGATTGTCAGCGAGATCCAGGCAGAACTCGCCGGCCGGCCGGGGATGAAGCTGCGTCACCGGCTCGATTCGATCCACGACCCGGTTTTGGAAGCTGGCTCTACACCCGGGTTGCCGATGCCGGATCCGGAACGGCCGGCTTGCGAAGTGGGCCACCTGGAGCAGGTCTGATGCCGGGCATAGCTGCCATTCTGCTGGCCGCCGGCAACGCCTCGAGAATGGGCTCCCCGAAGCAACTGATGGAGTTCGGGGGAAAGCCGCTCTTACGGCGCGCCGCGGAGACGGCCCTCGCGTCCCAATGCAGCCTCGTGATCGCCGTCCTGGGAGCTCACGCCAGTGCCGTGGGCCAGGCGCTGAAGGAACTGCCCGTCACGATCGTGGAAAACGACCAGTGGGCGGAAGGCATGGGCACGTCCATCCAGGCGGGCCTGCGGGCGGCAGTGAAGGCGGGGGCAGACGCAGTGATCCTGACACTGGCCGATCAGCCCCTGGTCCTGGCGGAATTCCTGGATCGACTCATCGATATCCATCGGGAATCCGGCCGGCCCATCGTTGCTGCCCGCTATGCAGGCACTGTCGGGGTGCCCGTCCTCTTTTCGAAGGAGTACTTCAGCAAGCTGACAGCGCTGCGCCCGGCGCAAGGCTGCAAAGGGGTAATCCTGGCGGACCCCGGGAACGCCTTCCTGGTGGACTGTCCCGAGGCGGAATTCGACGTCGACACCCCGCAGGACTTCCTCCGGTTGAAGGCGCTGCAGGAAGGCTGACCAGTCCGGCCGTTCAGCCTGTGGACAAACACCGGCGCTGGCGCCCGCGGCAACACCTGTGTCCCAGATGTGCGGGTTCCCGCCGAAATATTTCCCGGCCTCCGGAACAACCGGGGGGTGGCGACCGTACAGGGAAGCAGGAGCCGATACATCATGCTTCGCAGAACAGTTCTTTCCCTCACCCTGGCCGCCGGCTGGGCCTTCGCCAGCGACCCCTCCCTGCTCAAACTCGTCCCCAGCGACGCCAAGATGGTCGCCGGACTCGATTGCGAGCGAGCCAAAGGCTCCGCCCTCGGTCAACGCATCCTTTCGGAAATGAAAGACGAAGACCAGGGTTTTCAGAAGTTTATCGAGGCGACCGGCTTCGACCCGCGGCGCGACCTGCGCGAGGTCGTCATGGCCTCGGACGGCAGCGCCAAAGGGGAGCGAGCCCTCGTAGTGGTCAGCGGGACCTTCGATCAGTCCAAAATCAACGCCTTCCTGCGGACTGAAGGCGCTGTCCAGGCAATCTACGGCGGCGTGGAAGTCTGGAACAACCCCAAGAAGGGCGACGACGGTTCCGTCGCCATCCTGAACCGCTCGCTGGCCCTCTTCGGAAAAGACGCCGCCGTCAAAGCCGCCATCGACCGTCGCAACTCGGGTGGCGCCGTGCTGCCGTCAGACCTGCAGAAAAAGGTCGACGAGTGGTCAGTCAACGACGCCTGGTTCGTCTCGACGGCCGGCTTCACCCAAATGGGTGTAAATTCCGACGGCAAGAACAAAGTTATGCCGGTGGGCGTACCGTTGGAAGCCATTCAGGCGGCCAGCGCCGGCGTCCGCTTCGGCAGCGACCTGCAGGTTTCAGCGGAAGCCCTGACGCGGTCAGACAAAGACGCACAGGCGCTCGTGGATGTCTTCCGGTTCGTGGCTTCGATGGTCCGCCTGAACGCCGACAAGCCCAACGCCGATCAGCTCGTCAAGATCTTCGACACGATGCAGTTGAGCACGTCGGGCGCGACGATGAAGTTCTCCCTCACCATCCCCGAAGATCAGTTCGAGAAGTTCTTTCAGCAGAAAAACAACGGCGTGCACATGAAGGCCGTGCGGAATAATCGCAGCGGCAATGCGTTGTAATTGGACAGAAACTTACTCCTGACGAAGCAATCCGGGCCGCACGTTGCCAGACGCGCGGCCCGGATCTTTTTCTGCACACGGCCGTTCCTTTAAACCGGAACACGGAAATATTCGATGGTGTACGCCAAACCCTCGTCGAGCCCGACTTGGGGCTCCCAGCCCAGAACCTGATTCGCTTTCGTGATATCCGGACGCCGCCGCTGCGGGTCATCCTGGGGCAGCGGTTCAAATACGATCGGCGAGGTGGCGCCCGTAAGCGCCCTAATTCGCTCGGCGAACTGCAGCACGGTGAGCTCAATCGGATTGCCCAGATTCACGGGCAGGCGTTCAGAGGAATGGGCCAGCCGCAGCAGTCCGTCCACCAGGTCGCTGACGTAGCAGAAACTTCTGGTTTGCGATCCCGTTCCGAACACCGTCATGGGAGCATTCCGCAATGCCTGGTCGATGAACGCGGGTACGATGCGGCCATCGTTCAGGTTCATGCGAGGCCCGTACGTATTGAAGATGCGCGCGATTGTAGTACGAACGCCATGCGTTCTGTGATACGCCATCGTCACCGCTTCCGCGAACCTCTTGCTCTCGTCGTAACACGACCGGGGTCCAATCGGGTTCACGTTGCCCCAGTAGGTCTCCTTCTGGGGATGCTCCAATGGATCGCCATAGCACTCCGACGTGGAGGTGAGCAGGAATCCAGCATCCTTTTCCAACGCAAGCTCAAGCAGATTCCTTGTACCCTCTGAACCGACACGCAAGGTTTCCACGGGGTGGTCCAGGTAATCCTTCGGGCTCGCCGGAGAAGCGAGGTTAAAGACGTAGTCCAGTGGCCCGTCCACGTGGATCGGCTGGATTACATCATGATGAATGAACTGGAAACGGGGTCGACTTTTCAGGTGAGCAATATTCCGCTCCGCCCCGGTGATGAAATTGTCTACGGCGAAAACTTCGTGGCCTTCCGCGATCAAACGATCGCACAAATGGGAGCCGACAAAACCTGCAGCTCCCGCTACGAGATAACGCAATGGACCTCCAATACCCAGGCTAATAGTCTACGACGACCGGTTCAGCCTTGCCAATCGGGGTTTAGACCCATGCGCCGGGTGCGCTACGATGATGGGTCAATGGTGGAGAAAATTCTATTCTTCGTGGTGGCGGCTGGGTCGCTATTTGCATTCTGGGGGCGCTTTGCCACCATATACCAGACGATCCTTCGATCCAAGCGCGATGCGGACTTCCAACTGGCCCCCGTGGGCAAGCGAATCTGGGACTTCTTCTGGGAGGTTCTCTGCCAGGCTAAAGTCATCAAAGAACGGCCTTTACCTGGGTTGGCCCACGCTTTCGTCTTTTGGGGTTTCTGCGCCTTCGGCCTGGTCACGCTCAATCATCTGGCGGCCGGCGCTGGACTGCATTTGCTGAGCCGCGACAACCCGATTTTCGTCCCTGCGGTTCTCTTCTCCTTCCTCGTCACCATCTCGATTCTGGGCCTCGCCATTCGCCGTTTTATCGTGCGTCCCATGTGGTTGGGATCTAAGGTCTCCTGGGAATCCGGCCTCATTGCGCTGCTGATCGCGACCCTCATGCTCACCTTCCTGGCCGACTACCTGCTGCGGCCCGAGGAAGGCTCTTTGCTCGATCGCTCCCTCTGGTGGTCCCACACCCTCGCCCTGCTCATCTTTCTGCCCCTGCTGCCGAATACCAAACACCTCCACCTGGTGCTCAGCCCGTTGACCATCTTCCTGTCGCGCGGCAGTTTCAGCCACATTCCACCACTGGAAGGCGACGAGGATTTCGGCCTCGACACCGGCAAGGATGTCACCCAACTGCTGGCCCTGCAGGCTTTCTCCTGCGTGGAATGCGGCCGCTGCCAGGAACACTGCCCCGCCAACAACACCGGCAAGCTTCTCAATCCAAAGGAAATCGCGCTCGGTCTCCGCAGCTATCTAAAGGAGAATGGGGCGGCCGGCGAACAGCCGCTGCTTGGGATTCACCTCCAGGAAGAGGCCATCTTCCAGTGCACCACCTGCGGAGCCTGCGAATACCAGTGCCCCGTCGGCATCGAGCACCTGCCCCTCATCATCGGCCTCCGTCGCGGAGCCGTGAATACCGGCAAGTGGGAAGACGAGTACGGCGGTCAACTCTTCCTGAAACTGGAACGAAACGGCAATCCGCTCGGCATGGCGGCCCTGGAACGCGACCGCTTCATCCAGCGCAGCGAGCTGCCCATCTTCGACGGCTCGCAGGAATACTGCCTGTGGCTGGGGTGTATGGGCTCGTACGACCCCAAGGGCCGCGAAATCGTCCTCTCCCTGGTCCGCATTCTCAAGCACTTAGGGGTCACCTATGGTGTCCTCAAGAAGGAAAAGTGCACTGGCGATTCGGCCCGCCGCCTCGGCAATGATCTTGCCTTCCAGCAGCTTGCGGAGTTCAACATCGGCCAGATGAAGGCCGCCAAGGTCACCAAACTCCTCTCCATCTGCCCACACTGCGTGCGGACCATTCGGGAAGACTGGAAAGAGTTCGGTGTCGAATTCGAGATCGAGCATCATTCCGTCTTTCTGGCCCGCCACCAGTCGAAACTGCCCGCCGCCCCTGGCTCGGACAAGATCGTCTACCACGACCCCTGCTACCTGGGCCGCTATCAGGATGTCTATGATGAACCGCGTGAGGTGGTGAAAGCCTCCGGCACGCTGCTCGAAGCCCGGAAATCGAAAGAGAAGAGTTTCTGCTGCGGCGCCGGCGGGGGCCTCGTTTTCCTGGGCGAGGAAAAGGGCGACCGCGTCAGCCACGAACGCACCAATCAACTGCTGGCCACGGGAGCCGATGTCGTCGCCGCCGCCTGCCCGTTCTGCAACACGATGTTCCGCGACGCTCTCTCTGCCATCAAGCCGCAAGGCGGCCCTCAACTGCTCGACATCGCGCAGATCGCGGCGGCCCGTCTTCCGGCGGAGATTCGGGCGGCCGAGTAAACCGGCACAGGGCCCTTTGGTTACCCTTTGAAAGCGGGGGTTGACGGGCCCACGTTCCACATTCGGGTGCGGCTGGAACAAGGCTCATCGGATCTGGCACTATTTGGCAAGCAGTGGCGGATCAAGCATCGACGCCCCCGCCGGGCCGCTAAGCGGCCGGCAAGAATTCTAAGCAGTTTGGCATCCCAATGTTGCCGGATCACCAAATGGTCCGCTATAGTAAGAAGTGTCCAAACGGTGAGGGCGCGTAGCTCAACTGGCAGAGCAACTGACTCTTAATCAGTAGGTTGTAGGTTCGATTCCTACCGCGCTCACCATCTATTCCCAACAAAAATCACATAGGCTTTTACTACTGCCGGCAATAGCCCTGTCCGCCTGCGCGGCGCGACTTCCAGCAGCAAAGTCAGGCTGGGCGCCTTGGCCCCGGCATGTCCTCTTCGCCAGTGAAAGGCACTCCATCCGGTTGCTGGCGTCGAACTCCACCTGCGAAGGTGTGCGGGTTCAACGGGCGTACTGTGCACCTGCTAAGAAAACATGACTTGGTTTCCCTCCGTTTGCCGCGTTAGCTTGCGGAAGCGCCCATGACGCGCGTGCCAGGAGGAACAAAGCTCATGCGTAGAATGATTCTCTTGCTTGCTGCCCTCGCGGCGGCGGCGGTCTTCAGTGTTCAAGCCCAGCAGTCTCGCGCGGCGAGCCCGCCCAGCAAGCCCGCGGTCAGTTCGGAACCGCTCATCATTGAAGGGGTTGTCCGCGACTTCCGGGGCCAGGGCCTGCCCGGCGCCGTGGTCATGGCTACGTCCAGGAACACAGCCACCACGGGCAAGGATGGCTCCTATCGCATCACCGGGCTCGACCGCGCCCAGCCCACCTATCTCATGCATGTGCAGAAGCCCGGTTACCTCTTCGTGCCCGACCGCGTCTCCGTGCATCCGCCGTCCCGAGGCATCCTGACTGCGAACTTCACCGCCACCGACCCGAAAGCGAAATAGCAGCCGGGAGCGGACCAGCCTCCCCTCTGCCCAGATTCGACGCCAGTCCTGCGCGCGGCAATTGAGAGAGTAGCCTGCAAGCTGAGCCCCAGGTGGAGGCGGCTGTCGTTCCGCAGCGATGCCGGGCTACCTTTGCAGCCTGGCCGGCAAGCATCTACCTCGACCGCAATCCCGGATTCGGCGGGCTCGCATCGTGGACCGCCGCCTACGTTTCCGTCTCGCTCACGGCCACTACCACCTTGCCGCGTCCTCGCCGCCCCACTCCGTTCAAATACGCCTCCGGCGCCCGGGAGAAGGGCACGACCGTGTTCACAACGGCCCGCAGCGAACCTGTCATCAACATCTCGCCGATCAGGCTCAACTGCTTCTGATCCGGCTGCACAATAAAGAACGCGTCCTTCACCCGCTGCTCACTCGCGCTCTCTTCGCTGGCGGCAATCGTCACCATCCGTCCATTCGGCTTCAGAACACTCCACGAACGGCTCAGTGTCTCACCTCCGACACCGTCAAACACCACATCCATGTCGCTCGCTTGGGCTTCAAAGGCGGTCTGCGAGTAGTCGATCACCTCATCGGCGCCCAGGTCCGCAACGAATTGCAGATTCCTGGACCCCGCCGTCGCAATCACATAAGCGCCTTTCGACTTGGCCAACTGCACCGCGAAGAGGCCGACGGAACCGGCAGCCCCCTGGATCAGCACCCTCTCACCCGGCTGCAGATTCGCATACTGAAACAGACCTTGCCACGCCGTCAAAGCTGCAATGGGCACCGTCGCAGCCTCCGCATGCGTCAGGTTCGCAGGTTTTGGGGCGACAGACGAGAAGGGGGCCAGGCAATACTCTGCCGTGGCTCCCTCCGCAAACCAGTCGTTCATGCCGTACACCGGCCGGCCCACTTCGAGCCGCCCCACCCCCGCTCCGGCGGCCTCCACCACTCCGGAGAATTCATGACCCGGCACGGCTCCGGAGCGCGGTCCGCCCTCCTTCGTATGCAAAGTGGGGTACCAGATCAACTCTGTCGGGGTCACACCCGCCGCGTGAACCCGCACCAGCAGCTCTTCCGGCCCGGGTTGTGGCACATCGGAATCCCGCTCAAACAGCCGCGGAATGGAGTTCGTGGAAACTACTTGCACAGTTCTCATCGTCGTCCTCGTTTGCGAAAGTCGGGTTCCAACCGGGCAGGCGCTTCGGGAACGCACCCGCCCATCTCAACTATGCCCAATTCCGCCTCTGGAGTCGTCACAACAAAGGGGCCCCTGCGCATTACCAACCAGGCTTGGCGCGCGATACCACTTTCGAGTGAGCCTGCGGAAATCTGGGACGACGGAAGACGCGGCGGCGCGGTGGCGATATCATCTCAATGGTCAAGGCCTGGCAGGCTGACCATGATTGAGGACTACTGGCATGAGAAGTAACATCCTTGTCCCCTCCTTTTGCATTTTCCTGGCCCCCTTGGCGGCCATCGGCCAAACCCCGGCCAAGCCGCCCTCCGCGCCCACTACAGACGCACTCCAAAGAGACTTCCTGACTCCGCCTTCCACGGCTCGGCCGCGCGTCTGGTGGCACTGGATGAACGGCAACATTTCCCGGGAAGGCATCCAGCTCGATCTCTCCTGGATGAAGCGCGTCGGCATCGGCGGACTGCAGAACTTCGACGCCGCCCTGGCAACACCCCAGGTGGTGGACAAACGCCTGGCTTACATGACTCCGGAATGGAAGGACGCCTTCCGCTACGCCGCCGGACTGGCCGATGAACTCGGCCTCGAAATGGCCATCGCCTCGTCGCCCGGCTGGAGCGAAACCGGCGGCCCTTGGGTAAAGCCCGAACAGGCCATGAAAAAGCTGGTGTGGAGCGAGACTCGCATTACCGGCGGCCAGCCGTTCCGCGGCACGCTCCCCAAACCGCCCACCATCACCGGCCCGTTCCAATCCGTCCCCTATCGCGACGATCTACCTTTGCCAGGAGTGGAGAAGACTCCGCCCCAGTACTTTCGGGATGCTGCCGTCGTGGCCTATCCCTTGCCCCGTGCCGCCGCCGACTCCGAACCCGCCAGCGTGACCTCCAGCACCGGGCCTGTGGATGCCACCCTCCTCACCGATGGTGATCTCACCAGGGGCATCAGTATCCCAACCGGCGGCGACTCTGCTGGCGGCTGGCTGCGCTTTGAGTTCCCTGCCCCGCGCACGATCCATGCCATCACCCTCGCGCGGCCCATGGTCGGCATGTTCATGCCCGCTCCGCCGGTCAAACTCCAGTTCGAAGCCAGCGAAGATGGGCAGAACTATCACAAGGTGGCCGATCTGCCCTCCACCCGCGTCGCCCAACAGACGGTCTCGTTCCCCGCCGTCACAGCCCGCTACTTCCGCCTGAGCACCCGGCCGGCTCCACCCGCCAGCCTTCTGGACGCTTTCGAACCCGCACCAGGCGCCGACACCGGCTTTTTCGGGGCTATGGCCGCCGCCGCAAAACCCGTGGTCCAGATCAACGAATGCCGGCTGCATCCCACTCCGCGCATCAACCGCTTTGAAGAGAAGGCCGGCTTCGGACTCGTCCTCGACTACTACGCCATCGCCTCCCCACCCTTCAAAGCGGAGGAGACTCTGCGTCCCGCCGATGTCGTGGATCTCACCAGCCGCATGAAACCGGACGGCTCTCTCGATTGGACGCCGCCCGCCGGCGAGTGGATGGTGCTCCGGCTCGGCTACTCCCTCACCGGAACCCTCAACCATCCCGCCACCGCGGAGGCGACCGGTCTCGAAGTCGACAAGCTCGACCAGAATGCCGTGAAGCAGTACATCGAAACATATCTCGGCACCTATGCCGAGACACTCGGGCCTCAACTGATGGGCCGCCGAGGCGTCAAGGCCCTGCTCACCGACAGCATTGAAGTCGGCGCCTACAACTGGACCGCCGACATGCTCGCCCAGTTCAAGCGCCTGCGGGGCTACGACCCCACACCCTTCCTGCCCGCGCTCACCGGTGTGGTCATCGGCAGCGCCGAGCAAAGCGATAACTTCCTCTGGGACTTCCGCCGCACCCTGGCCCAACTCACCGCGCAGAGCCACTACGGCCAGATCGCGCGCAGCGCCCGCGAACGCGGCCTCACCTATTACGGCGAATCCCTGGAAGGCACTCGCGTCTCCATCGGTGATGACATGGAGATGCGCCAGAATGCCGACATCCCAATGTCCGCCATGTGGACCTACTCGCCCGCTCGCGGGCCCCGCTCCAACTACGTCATCGACATTCGCGGAGCCGCGTCCGTCGCCCACATCTACGGCCAGAATCTCGTCGCCGCCGAATCCATGACCTCCGCCATGGTGCCCTGGGGCTTCTCCCCTCGCATCCTCAAGCCAATCATCGATCTGGAATTTGCCCTTGGCGTAAACCGCCCTGTAATCCACACCTCGGTGCACCAACCCCTGGTCGGCAAAAAGCCGGGGTTGGCACTAATGATCTTTGGTCAGTACTTCAATCGCAACGAAACCTGGGCCGAACAGGCCGGCCCGTGGGTTTCCTACCTCTCGCGCAATGCCCACATGCTGCAGCAGGGCAAATTCGCCGCCGATGTCGCCTACTTCTACGGAGAAGAAGCGCCCCTCGCCGGACTCTACGGCGAAGGCAGTACATTACCCAAAGACCTGCCCACCGGCTATGGCTTCGACTTCGCCAACTCCGATGTTGTCCTCAACAAGCTGACTGTCGCCAACGGCGGACTTGAGACCGCCAGCGGGATGCACTACCGCTTGCTCTACCTCGGCGGCAGCAGCAATCGTATGACGCTGCCCGTCCTCCGCAAGCTTCGGGACCTCGTCACCGCTGGAGCTGTCGTTGTCGGAGACCGCCCCACCAGTTCCCCCAGCCTCGCCGACAACGCCTCGGAATTCACTGCTGTAGCCGATGCGCTTTGGGGCGCCAACCCCACAGCGCCCTCTGCTGAAAAGAACCTCGGCAAGGGAAAAGTGATCTTCGGTCACGACGTGAACAGAGCCCTGGCTTCCCTCAGCGTCCCACGCGACTTCGACTACACGAAGCCGGAGCCGGGCTCCGAAGTGATGTTCCTCCACCGCCGCCTCGCTGATGGCGACCTCTACTTCCTGTCGAATCGCCTCGACCGGCGGCAATCCCTCGAAGCAACCTTCCGTGTCAGCGGGAAACGTCCGGAACTCTGGCACGCCGAAGACGGTAGAATCGAGCCCGTCTCCTACCGCATCGAGAACGGCCGCACCACTCTTCCGCTGCGGCTGGAGGGGAACGAATCGGTCTTCGTCGTCTTCCGTCGGCCCGCTGTCACACAGAGGTTGACCGTGCCCGCGCAGGCGCAAACAAAGCTCGCCACCCTCGAGGGCGCGTGGGAACTGCACTTCGCCCCCAACCTCGGCGCGCCGCCGCAGGCCACCCTCAATCATCTCGCGTCGTGGTCGGAAAACCCTGAGCCCGGGGTGAAGTACTTCTCCGGCACCGCTGCTTACCGGAAGTCGTTCGACGCGCCTGCCGGCTGGCTGAAACAGGGCGGGCGGCTCACGCTCGACCTCGGCGACGTGCGCGAACTGGCGGAGGTCTCGCTCAATGGCCGCCCACTCGGTATCGTCTGGCACCCGCCGTACCGCATCGATATCACCAGCGCCCTGAAGCCGGGCCCGAACAATCTCGAGGTGAAGGTCACCAATCTGTGGGTCAATCGGCTCATCGGCGACCAGCAGCCCGGTGCGGCCAAAGTCTCGTTCACCGTTCCGCCTACTTACAAGCCCGATGCGCCGCTTCTGCCCTCGGGTCTCCTCGGCCCGGTGGTGATTGAACAATCGGTCGCGGCGCAACCCTGACGCCGCGACGACACGCCTTGCTCGATGAGGCTACTGCGCAGTTGATCTCATGGGCCGGAGTCGCGCCAGCGCGGCCGTAGTGTCTGCGCGTCGCTTCGACCTGTTCCACGTTTCGATTCGGCCCTGGGGCAGGTTCAACTGCTGTTCGCGGCTGCCTCGAATGGAGGCGGTGCGGCACTCGTCGCACCGCTCGTGCTTCCTGGACCATCCTTCGCAAAACGAGTCCTGTGGATCCCGCCTTCTCCGCTCCATGGGACTCGCACGTCAACGCCTGGCTCCCTTTCCCCTGCGGAATCGCCTGTGGCGGCTTCGCTCCGGCCGCGGCTACTCGACCCAGCACACGGCCATGGATAATGGAGGGGATTGGCTATTCCATCAGCCTCAACCCATCAAGGCGATCCACCGCCCAGGAGCGCTCAGCCGTGGTCCACCCTGCGCGGAATGCCCTGATTCATCGAATGCGGCGTGGCACGGATTTCCTCGGATTCCGGGCGAGGGACCTGGTCAGCGGCCCGATCCTTCCACCGGTCATCTTCGTGGCGCTGGCGCTGCTCTGCCTGCCTTATCCCGGCTTACAACAGGATGAGGTTCTCTTCGCATGGCCCCTCTATCGCCCTGCCATGCGCGTCTTTGACATCGATATCGCCGGGACCCACCTGCCGCTCATGTTGATGTCCTACCTTGGGGCCCTGAAGAGTTGGCTCTACCTGCCCCTCCTCCAGTTGTGGGCCCCCTCCATCTATTCCCTGCGTGTGCCCGCCGTGCTGCTGGCGGCCGTAACAATCTACCTCCTCCATCGACTGCTGTCGGCGCTTCACAGCCGAACCGCCGCGGCCATCGCGGCATACCTGCTGGCCACCGATTCCATCTACATCCTCACCTCAACTTTCGATTGGGGACCCGTTGTCCTCCAGCATCTCCTCCTGGTCTCCTTCCTGCTCTGCCTGCATCAATTCCTGCAACGGCGTCAGCGGTCCATCCTGACACTCGCGTTTGCCCTCGCCGGCTTGGCCTTCTGGGACAAAGCCGTCGCGGTGTGGCTCGCGGCAGGACTCGCCCTCGCCGCTCTCACCTTCTACCCTCGCCTGGTCCGGCAGTACCTGAACCTCGGCTC
Source organism: Paludibaculum fermentans (assembly GCF_051172195.1). GTDB lineage: Bacteria > Acidobacteriota > Terriglobia > Bryobacterales > Bryobacteraceae > Paludibaculum > Paludibaculum fermentans_A. The sequence goes on along the minus strand of NZ_JBPJAQ010000001.1, from coordinate 5,299,606 downwards.
GATCCTGACAGCAGCTCTGGCCTTTTCCCTCGGTGCCCTGCCGCTCCTCGCCTACAACGCGACCCGTGCGTTTTCGACGATTACCAGCAATAGCGCCTGGGAGCTCCGCGGTCCGCTGCAGAAGTTCCCTGCACTCCTGCAGACTCTCAACGGGTCAGCTTTGTTCGGTGCCCTGGTCAATCAGGAGTGGCAGTCGAAGGCCATCGCACCGTCATCCGCGCTCGAGACCCTGGTGGTAACGGCGGATCGCGCCGGCTTCAGTGCCCCCTACAGCGCCTTACCCCTGCTCGTACTGCTCTCCCTCCTCCTCTTGCTCCTCGCCGCCTGCGCTTCCATCCGCCGCTTCGCATTTTTTCTGATTCTGGCTTTTGCCGTTGCCTGGTGGTTCATGGCCAGCACTCACTCAGCGGGCGGCTCACCGCACCACGTCGCCCTCCTGTGGCCGCTGCCTCACATGTTGATTGGCCTCGTCTTCGCACAAGCGATGGCCGGCGGCTCCAGGCTCCGCACTCCATTGCTCGCTGTGATCATTCTTGGCCTCGGCCTGAACGCCGCGAACACAAATCGACACGCCGCCGGGCTCATGCGCTTCGGAGCCGCCTGGCAATGGACGGACGCCACCTCACGGCTTCCGGGCCTGGTTCAAACCTCACAAGCCGGGCGCATCGGGGTGGACGACTGGGGCATCGCCGCCCCACTGGACGTAGTAACGAAAGGGCAGCTCGATCTCCTCGAGGCCGCGGCCCTCGGCTTCACCGGAGGCCCCGGCCTCCCCCGGGCCCAAACGGCCCCCGTGCTCCAGCAAGTGCAGGAAACATTGTGGTTGGGTTGGACACCGGAGTTCGCCGTTCAACCCGCGGCCAAGCTGGCCATGCAATCCTTTGCGGCCGCCCATGGACTCGACAAGTCCGTGCAATTCGTCGTAATGAACCGCAACGCCCAGGCCATGCTGGAGGGCTACCGGTTTGTCCCCCGTGCGGCTGGACCGCCTGCCCCCTTCAATGTCACGCAACCGGGTGCCAAACCCACTGTCTACGACGACCCGGATAGTGCGATCCGCTTCCAGGGGCACTGGGAGCACTCGCGTGGCTTCGGTCAGGCCCTTCTGGGAACCCTCGCTTATACCAATGCGCCAGGCGCCTCAGCACAATTTGAATTCCAGGGCAGTTCCGTCACCCTCGTCTATACGAAAGCATTCAATCGGGGTAGCGCCCGAATCCGCCTCGATGGCAAGACTATCGCCGACCTTGACTACTACGACCCGGCCGTCCAGTGGCAGCAGCAGTTCCGCCTGGACCACCTCACCCCGGACCGCCACACCCTTACCATCGAGGCGCTGGGCCGTTCGCAGCCCGGTTCCCAAGGCACTTTTATTGACCTGGATGCCATCCTGGTAGAACCTGGCAACTCCGGCCAGGCAACCGCGCCCCCGCGTCCAACTCCAGCGCCCCACAGATGACCCCGCCAGCCTGGCCCGGGTAGCGATTCGCCCCGACGCCCCCCCATCGCTCAATCGCCTGGCTGCCCGTGCGCCTTCGGCCGGGCAGGTGGCTATGCGCGTGCTACCCACATTACCGGCACCAGGAAGTCGCTCAGGGAAGAGGGCAGTCGCCTCTATGCTACTCGCTGGTGGATCGCACGTCGTAATCGATCAGCAATGAGGACACGAAATTGCCAACCACAATGAACGAATATGTCGGCCCCCTGGAAGACACCACACTGTGCAACACCAACTTTCGTACCGTGCTCTTCACTGGCCAGCACGCACAATTAGTAGTCATGTGCCTGCGGCCCGGAGAGGATATCGGGGACGAGGTCCATCCCAACGTCGATCAGTTCTACCGAATCGAGCAGGGTAGCGCCCGATTCGTCTTCAATGGGACCGAGACACGCCTGGTGAGCGCCGGCGATGGCGTAATGGTCCCGGCAGGCACCTTTCATAACATAATCAACACCTCCCGCACTCTGGAGTTAAGGCTCTACACCGTTTATTCTCCGCCAAACCACAAGGCGGGGACGGTGCATCGGACCAAGGCTGAGGCGGGTGTCGCCGAGACACTGCAACTCCACTAGCCGCACTGTGTCCCGGCTAGGGTGCCTGCGGGTGCTCTTCGGAAGCAGTGTGATCAGGGCCGGTCGCCACTTGATCCGGCCCTGACTCACCATCGCTCAAGTAAGTGCTAATCCTTTGTTCCATCTCCCCTGGAAATCTCGGCGCAGGTCCGACCAGCTTTTCACGGTATACGCCGAGCAGAATCTCCCGCACTACCGGCAGCGCCACTCGCCCCCCTGTCTCCGCCTGCCCCATGGACCGGTTGTCATCAAAACCAATCCGAACGGCAACCGTGATGCCTTCAACCCCATATGTTGAGCCGACAAACAGCGCGTCCCGAAACTCATTCGTCGTCCCTGTTTTGCCCATCACGGCAAATGGCAGACCGTATGATTCCAGCGCGTGAGCGGTGCCGCTCGGAATGCGGACGGCACTGCGGAGCCCTTCCTGGATGAGCGAAAGTGCCCGTCCATCGATGCCGGCGGGATGAGGCCCCCGCCCCACTTCCGGCATCTCCTCTCCGGAATCGAGGACGATTTTCCGGATCATCCGTGGCTGGCTCACAATGCCCGACGCAATCGTGCGATAAGCGTTCGAAAGTTCCCGCAGGTTCACCTCCGAGGCGCCAAGGGCGGTTGTCACATAAGACCGCAGCGGCGTCCGGATGCCTAGCTTTTGGGATGTCTCGAGAATGCTGTTCATTCCAATCTGCCCGGCAATCCAGATCGCCACCGTGTTCCTGGATTCAGCCAGTGCCAACCGGAGCGGGATCATCCCCTTGAACTGGCCGTCGTAGTTACTGATCCGCTTCGGTTCCTGTCCTTCGCCATTCGGAACGCTGATGGGCTCGTCCGGCACCATCGTCTCGAGGTCGAACCGGCCGCTTCGGAAGGCCGCCAGGTACACCAATGACTTCATCGCGGACCCCGGCTGCCTGAGGGATTTGGTCACACGGTTGAAATCGCTATAGGCGCTGCGACGCCCCTTGTAGAACTGCCGCCCACCCGTCTCGGCCAGGATCGCTCCATCGCTGTTTCGGAGCACAACCACTGAGCCCTGAATCAGGCCGCTCGACGCGGGATGCCGCCTCTCATACTGCAGTAGCCCGTGCTCCAACGCTTCGTTCGAAATCTCCTGGACGCGTGCGTCCACCGTGGTATAGACCTGCACGCGCCCCTGCTGTAGGTCGTTCTCGTCCAGATCCGCCCGCAGCACTTTCAGTTCATCCAGGACACTCTCGACCACTGCGGATACCACAATCGTCTTGGCTTTCACCGGCGCCACCGTCACAATCGGCCTCTTCCTCGCCCGGTCCGCCTGTTCAGGTGTAAGGTATGCCCGCGCCACCATCAACCCCAGGATCTGATCCCTGCGATAGCTGACGCGCTCGGTCGGTTGGGAGTCTGGCGCATAGGTGCGAGCCGATTTGGTCGTCCCCGCCAGCAGCGCCGCCTTGTCCGCGTCCTCCATCGTGAACGTGCTCAACGGCTTGCCAAAGTAGTACTCGGCCGCCCTCGCCAGGCCGTACTGGCCGTGGCCCATATACACCAGGCTTGCGTACCGCGCCAGGATCTCCTCCTTGGCCCTTCGCTTCGAGCCGAATCGCGCTTCCATCGTCCGTTCGATCCACAGCGAGAGCCGGATCTCCTCCAGCTTCCTGAACATCATGTTCACCGTGCGCGCCCCAATGACGGCCGAGAGCGCGCGAGCCGGAATCTGCCTGTGGCGCAGTTGATCGCTGTTCTCCTCGTCCGTCACTTTTTTCAGGAAATAGCCGCGCACCACTTGTTGCGTAATGGTGGATCCACCTTGGGGGAATATCGCCGCGCTGTTCGCCGCATTGCGCCAGCCCAACTTCGTCAACCGGCCCAGCAGCGTGCGGACCCTCAGCTTGCACACCACGCGGGCAAAGGCCGTGTAGTCCACTCCGCTGTGCGTGAAGAAGTTCTTGTCCTCCGCGGCCAGCAGCGCGCTGCGGACAATCGGTGGGATCCCCTCGTAGGGCGTGAGGTGCCGGTATTGTTCCGCCATCTCGATCAGCGGACGTCCATTGGCGTCGTAGATCCGGCCGACCGAAGGCAGCTCAAACCGGCTGAACGCCTCGTGATCCGGCAGGTTGTCCCCGTCGAACCGCACATGATAAACCACGGCCAGGACAAGGGTCACCGCTACGGCGGTCGCCCCGCCCAGGAAGAGCACCGCGCCCCGGCGCCACCCGGACTCCGGCAATCGGGCGCCGCGAATTCTCGTTGCCAGCGCGGCGCATCCGGCCTGGAACCGATCCAACCACGCGCGTCCGCGCAATGCCATCGTTCTTCCAGGGTCGGGGCCCGCCCCTGGCTCGAGACTGCCTTCGTCGCCGCGCAATTTCAGCTTGATCAGCACGGTTCACTGCCTGGGCGACGCCGCTGACTCGCCACCGCATACATGAATCTGGAGCTCGGCTCGACAAGTTGCTGCGACATGGTCGTGACCGCTTCATGAGATTGCATGCTCTTGTCCCCAATTCGCCGCTGGCCGGCTCGCGATCCAGAAAATAGATTGATTACATCCGGCCCGCTGGGAAGTGGGTCACCAGGAACCGCCGGATACTCGCGACATTTCTGATTTCCGCAATGGAGGCAAGTCCGCACCCGACAGCTGGCCCACCGGCTCAGAACAATGGACACGCTCCTGCGTCGGCTCCAAGGGACGGCAGTATACGGAGGCTGCCAGTACCCCAAGCTCCGCATGCCGGTGCTGCAGCGGCCGGGCATGCGGAGTCTGCGAGTGGAGCGGGTCATCCACCAGGGGGTATCGCCCCCCGGCCGGAGTCTACCGCCAGTGACCTTCCACCAACACCCAGCCGTCCCGCTGATGCTTCCACTTGTGCGATTGCCACCGGGCATTCGGCCGCGGCCGTTGTTCCCACCTGCCCGGCGACCAGTCATAACCATGGCCATCCCAACGCTGGTAGCCCGAAACCCAGACGTAGTTCCGCCCCGGTGACGATGTTCGTCTCTCCACTCGTGCCCGGGGCGGCGCAATTCGGATGGAAATGTCAGCAGCGGCGGCGCTGAAGGTCAGCGCACCCGCGAAAAACAAGCCGGTCAATTGCTTCAACAGCATTACTCGAACTCCAGTTCTTCCTGTCAATCCTCGAATCGCTGCGGCGGCTCCGCCTGCAACTTCCAGTGAGCCCGCTGGCGGGTCAGCGGGCCCGAATCATCCGGCGCGGTCAACGCCGCCGCAGCGTGCTCAACCTAACTCCAATACGGCGTGGCGTCGTAGTACTTGTACACGCCGGCGCCCCAACTGCGGTCCGCCATGTTCGGCCAGTGATCCTGGTCAAATCCGGGAGCTAGCTCGAGCTTCTTCTTGTCGGCGTTCATAATGAACCGCTTCTCCACGGTGTCGACCTTCAGCGCATTCCATGGGATCGCGAACAGCTTGTCGCCCATGCCCAGAAACCCCCCGAACGAGAGCACAGCATACGCTACCCTGCCGTTCTCAAGGTCGATCATGAGGTGCTCGATCTTCCCGAGATCCTCATTCTGATGGTTCACTACCTTGTTCCCGACAAGCGTATCGGCTGCAAGAACACGCATCTTGCCGATCGCCAATTCTTCAGTTGTTTGAAGCATTTATTGTTCCTTTGTGCAAGTTGGGGACCGTTCAGTTGCGAGACCACTCCCACAGCCGTCTGCCCGGTATCGCCTGGATTGGAATCCTTGCGAAACCGCCCATGCGGCCCGGTGATCGGCCGGCCTCGAACTCATCGGTTCCTTCAGGCTTCTATGGGCAGCTCGGGGGCCGTTGCGGAATCCGCGCGATCGCGCCGCCCGCCGGGCTTCGTCCGGTCTTCCAACGGGCGGTCCCCTGTGCGGCCCCGATTCAGCCTCCCTGGGCCAGGCGGAGCGATGGCCGGTACTCTCGTTTGCCTCACATGCGCCCAACCGGCGGCCCCCTCCCTCGCCGCTCGGACCGTCCCCACATCACAGCCGGGCAGAAACGCCAGGATCCAAGTCCACGGCAGAAAAGCACCCTTGGCCGAAGATAAGCGCCATGACGCCTGAGCGTCACCTGACCATTCGCGGTCGTGCGAGGCCCTGGCCGGAGTGCTTCCAACGGCCCTCAACGCCCTCTGCACCGTCGAAGCCGCTTAAAACGGAGCCGCGACTGAATGCAGCGCGGGATGAACTGAATGGCCCCAACACACCGCTGGACGAGCCCGTGCCCCTCACCATCCCCGTGCTATAACGTTAACGGTAACGATCCGGGCTGGGATATGCAGTCGGATCGTCTGCAATCAGGAATCATCCTCAGCGAGGTAGACAATGACTCGGCGCGACTATCTGGTGGCTGCAACCTCCCTGCTCCCCGCGGCGCAGGCCAGCGGGCAGCAGCGTAGTGTGGACGGCACCTCACCCCAAATGTGGGGCGAGGCCTCCGCCAAAGGCGCCTCGCAGCGTGGCCAATGGCTGAAAGACTCCCGCTTCGCCATGTTTATCCACTGGGGACTCTACTCCGAACTGGGCGGCCACTGGAACGGCAAAGCCTACTACGGCATCAGTGAGTGGATCATGAACCGCGCCCGCATCCCTGCCGCCGAATACGAGAAAGTGGCACAGCGCTTCAATCCCACGGCATTCGACGCGCAGCAATGGGTCCGCACCGCCAAAGCCGCCGGCATGCGTCATATCATGATCACCTCGAAGCATCACGACGGCTTCGCCATGTTCCAATCTGCGGCCAGCTCCTACAACATTGCCAACGCCTCCCCCTTCCGTCGCGACCCTCTGAAGGAACTCTCCGAAGCATGCCGCGCGGAGGGCTTGCGCCTCGGCTTCTACTATTCTCAGAGCCAGGACTGGCACGAGAAAGACGCCGTCGGCAACCGCTGGGACTTCCCCACCCCCGGCAACTTCCAGCACTACCTGGCCGGCAAAGCGATCCCACAAATCAAGGAACTTCTCAACAATTACGGCCCCCTCGCCGGCATCTGGTTCGATACGCCCGGACCCATCACGCCGCAGCAGTCGAAAGAGCTCGTCGACCTCGTCCACACCGCACAGCCGCAGTGCCTGGTGAACAGTCGCATCGGCAACGGCCTGGGCGACTACGACACGCTCGGCGACATGGAGATTCCCAGGGCGCCCCGCGCCGGCCTCTGGGAGACGGTCGACACCCACAACGATTCCTGGGGTTACTCCTCGGACGACCTGAACTTCAAGACAGCGCGCCAGATCGCGGAGCGCCTGGTCAAGGTAGTCAGCCGCGGCGGCGTCTACATGCTGAACATCGGGCCCGATGGCGCCGGCCGCATGCCCCCGCAATCGCTCCGCATGCTCCAGCAGGTGGGCGCCTGGGTGCACACCCACGAGGCGGCTATCCATGGCGCTGAACCGACGCCCCTCGGGCCGCTCGCCTGGGGCGAGTGCACCCGGCGCGGCAATACTCTCTACCTCCACGTCTTCGATTGGCCCGCAAACGGCAAGCTGGTCGTACCCGGCCTCAAGTCCAATGTCGCTGGAGCGAACCTGTCCAATGGCGCCAAGGTCCTCGCCAGGTCAATCCCGGAAGGCTGGGAATTGCAGCTTCCGGACAAACGCCCCGCCGGCCTCATCCCTGTCGTGATCCTCGAAACCACAGGCACCCTCGCGGTTAGCAGAGACCCTTACGTCCTGGGCGGCCACGAGAACGTCCTCGACAGTGGTGGAGCGCAGCTCACCGGCTGCAAACCGGCAAAAGTCCAGTGGATGGAGAAGTTCGGCGACTGGAAACACGCCGAGTGCGCCACGGAATGGACAGGCGCCGCCAGCACCGCGGCCTGGACGTTTCATACCGTCGAGCCGGCCGAATTCTACGCCGACATCGAGTACACCCTGCCGGCTGAGGACGACTATAGCGAATGGCGCCTGACGCTCGACGGCAAGCCTCTCACCTTCCCCCTCATCGACACGGGCGAGCGGCCCAAACGCAACGCGTTCGGCGGAGCCTTCCCTCGCTTCCGCACCTACCGCATCGGCCTCATCCAAATAGAACGAGCCGGACCGCACGAGCTGCGCCTGGGGCCGACAGGCAAAGAGGGCCAAACCGCCAGGATCGCCGGCATTACCCTGCGGCCCGCGACATAGCTACCCAGGCCGGTGCGCGTGGAGAAAAGCCCACACCCGTTCCCGGATCTCATGCAGGTGAGTGAACAGGCCGACATGAGGACCGCCCTCCAACGCAAGCAAGGCCGCGTTGGGTAACCTGGCCGCCAGCGAACGCGAGTCGGCAAACGGAACCACCTCATCCACCGTGCCGTGCACCAACAGGACGGGTAGCTCGATCTGCTCCACGGGATAGGCGAACCGCCGCCGCGACTCCACAATGTCGTTCTGTGTACCCGGCAGGCGCCGCGCCAGATGCTCCATCGTGCTCAACTGCAGCTCAGTCAGCAGCGGACCCGCCTGTGGGTCACCCAGCGTGCGCGCGCATAGTTCCGCATTGGTGATCGCCCGGCGAGCGGACTCTTCCGGCTTCCGGGCCGCCTTCCGGCGCAGCATATCGGTCAGCCACGGCAGGCGAGCCATCACCTTGAGCAGGTGGAACCGCAACGGCAGCTCTACCAGCAACGGAGCGGTGCACGCCGAAACCAGGACCAGCCCCCAACAGCGGCTCGCATGCCGCAGTGCAAACTGCAGCGCACACTGCCCGCCGCCGGAGACTGCCAACACCGCCGCCTGCCGGATCCCCAGCGCATCCAGCAGCGCCTCGCACAAATCGGCCTGTTGCTCCGGATGCTGCGCCCCAGCCAGCGGCGTACCCAGGTAACCCGGCCGCGAAACGGCCACGAACTGAAATCCGCCGCCAGCCAGTGCCGCCCGCGCCAGCATCACACTCTGGTCATACCCGCCCATCGCCCCATGCAGAGCCACGACAGCCGGTCCGTCACCCCATACGGCGCACTCCACCACACCGAGCGCCGTCTCGATCAGCACCGGTTGCGGGCTCATTGCGCCTTCCCGCCGGCCGCCTCTTGGCGCGCCGTCAGATGACGGATCAGCGCAACGGCTCCCGCCGGAGGCTGGCGCTCCACCCGCCGGTACTGGCGTCCATCCGCCGTCCGGCTCACCAGTCCGCGATCGCACAGTTCGCGCCGCAGCAACGCGTGGTCGCCAAACAGGTGGTCGCTTCGCAACTGGCCGCTGAGCTGAGCCTCGCTCAAGTCCCGCTTCGCTGGCAGCCTCGACCAGAACACCCACAGGCACAGCTCGCGCAGGCCCTCCTTGGCCGGCCAGCGCTCCAGCCGCCCGCGAGCATCGAAGTACGCCGCCAACCGCTTCACCAGCACGTAATCCACCGGCGGCTCCACCGGCGGCGCCTGCCGCAACTGATTCTCAGCCGCTGCCTGCGCGCGCAGGCTCTGGAAATTCCGATGGCCGGTGGAGCGCGCCAGCATGTTCAGCAATTCAAGATGACTGGGAGTGTGACCGCATTGGACCAGCTGGTCACGTAACGATCGCGCCAGCGCGGAAACGTCGCCGGCGGAGAAGGGAATGGAAACTCTGGACATCGCTTATCCTTTTTCGAATTCGCATTGGAATCAAAAGCCCAAAGGCCAAAGGCCCGTGGGGCAAGCGCCGGTCCGGTTGGGGACTGTCGGTGGTCGCTGTCTTCCGGCTCGGCACTGGATAAGGTGTCGGTCGAGAGGAGGAACTTGGCAGGTTTAGCACCCCTTGCGGGGCAGCGACGCCTCGGTGAACTGCCGACCAGTTTCCATTCTAATAGAGGCTCTCTTTGTCCGCAATAGACGTCTGAACGGCAGGCGCCAAATCGGGAACCGCTTCCACCCAACCGGCGTCTCAACTTCCATGCGGGGACGGACCCTTCCTTCGCCGAGCCCATCCAGGCTGTCCATCCCTCTCGCCCTCGCCTGCCCGGTTCTGCTCCTTTGCGCGCCCGGCTGCTTAGCCCAGGATGCCGGCTGCTCCGCCGCTTCCTCCGTCTCCGATGCCCGTTTCACCCTCTCGTCGAAAGAGGGCCGCACCGTGTTCCAGTCGGGCGAGATTGTCGCCCTGAAACTCTCGTTCACTGCGTCCACCCCCCATCGCTACTGGGCCGACGACCGCAACTACGATCGCAGCGGTCGCCTGTCACTCGAAGCTTACTGCCTCACGCCGGACACAGCCGATCCCCTCACCAGCTACTTCAGCATCGGCGGTTTCATCGGCGGCGGGCTCGGCGGCCTGCGGGCACTGGACACCACTCCCTTCACCGCCGAGGCGGACTTGAACGAATGGCGCCGGCTCCCCCCGGGGCGCTACCGCGTCTATGCCATCAGCCAGCGTGTCTGGCGTCCGCCCGATCCTCGCGAACAAACCCCTTACGGCCGCGTGGCGGAGGTTCTCCGCTCCAACACGGTGGAGTTCGTCGTCAACCCGCCAGACGCCAGGTGGCAGGCCGCGCAACTCCAGGCCGCGACTCAAGCACTCGCCGCTAACCCGTCCTACGAGGAGGCCCGCCGCGCCGCGCGCACGCTGCGCTTCCTCAACACCGCAGGCTCCGCCCGGCAGCTCGCCCGCCTGTTCTGGGGCATCAATCCGCAGCAACCCGCCGGCTGGGAACTCCTGCTTGGACTCTACGGCTCACCATTCCCCAGCATCGCCATCGAATCCATGAATGCGGAACTGGCGGAGCCCAGCCACCCGGTCACGGGAGAGTTCCTCGCCCTGCTCGTAAACCTCCAAATAGGCGTCGATCCCGCCTGGAAGCCCCCCGCCTTCACCCAGGCGGACATCGAGCCGTCGCGCCTGTTCTGGCAGCGGCGGAAGGACCGCGTCCAGGAGTTGACCACCCTGGCGCTGCGCAAAGTGGCGGAAGCCCTGCCACGTAAAGTGGGCGCAGCCCGCGCATTCACGCTCCTGCAACTGCTCTCAGGCGGCGAAGCCATCTCCACCGATGCCGGCAAGCTCCGCGCCGAGCTCGCCACCGTGTGGAATGATCTGCCCCGCGAGTCCCAGTCGGAATGGATCCAGTACCGCTGGCCGCTCATCGCCGGACCGGAGCTGCTGCCCGCCCTCCGCCGACTGGCGGCCGAAACACCGCCGCCACCGCGAACCACTCGCGCCATGGCCCGCGATGCCGCGCTCAAGCACATCCATGAACTCGATCCCGGGCTCGGCCGCGCCTTGATCCGCCAGGACGCCCTGAATCCCACCGCCCAGCCGGATCTCGATTTGCTCCGGCTCCTGCCGTCCGAAGACATCGCCGCCATACTCCCGCCGGCGGCGGAACGCATCGCCCACGGTCAGGCTCGCGAACTGGACTACGAACTGCTCGACCGCTTCGCTGACGCGGGACTCCTGCCCGGCATCCAGGCCACATTTCAACAACACCTCGGCCAGTGGGCCTGCGCGCCGCAAAGCGCCATGCTGCGCTACTTCCTCAGGGTGGATCCTCCCTACGGCGCGACTCAAGTCAAGGCCTCGCTGTCCGCACGGAAGGACACCCACTGCTATAGCGGCCTGCTGCAAAGCCTGGGCAATCATCTCCCGCATGTTCAGATACTCGCCATCGAATCGCTGGATGATCCCGATCCCGATCTTGTTCAGGACGCCGTGGCCGCACTCGGCGCCTGGGGAGACCCTTCAGCGGAAACCGCCCTTTGGGCCCGTTTGCAGCGATTCCGGCAGGAATGGGCCGGCCGCGAGGACGAACTCCGCTCCACACCCGATTACCAAAGTCCCGGACCACGCGCGGTTGCCCTCGAACAAACCCTCGTGCGCGCACTTGCCTCCGGCCGGACGTGGCTCTACCCGCCCGCGAAGCTCGCCAGGCTGGCCAGCCTCGTTCTAACCAGGCAGCAGGCCCTCCAGATCGAAACCTGGATTCAGGATTGGAACCGCGGGCCCGCGGTCGTCACCCCAAGTTGGCGCGCAGGCGGCGACATCGCCTTCTCGCTCCTGCAATACAACTCGCTCACCCCGGAACAATTGCGCACAAAACTCACCCAGTTTCCCAGCGGAACGCATCTCCGCTGGCAGTTCTGGCAGCCCGGCCAGATCCAGCCGCCCGTCACCATGCAGCGGCAGGATGCACTCTACGAAACCATGCGGGCCTTCGCCGCGAACCACGGTGTCGCGCTCGACCCCGCAAACCATCCCTGATCCGGCCCGCCAGCCCCATCTCTCCCGCCAAACACTATGAACCGCCTTCGCCCGCCCCCTTTGAATCCTCAACTCGGAATTCCAAGCCAGGATCTGGGGAATGCGCTACACTCCTCACACGTCACCTGGGAAGCTGTTCACCCCTCGGAGGAGCCCAATGTTCGTTCAAAACTTCATGAGCCGTCCGCATGGCTTCGCCAGCATGCACTGCCTTTACCCCTACACGGATCCCATTGCGCGCCTCGACCACTTGGAGACTGTGCCTCTGGCCGGCGGCGGCAATTTCACCGAGATCCGCGGAGAAAACAAGGTCTCTTTCTGTCAGATCCTTCCCTGCGCCATGGTGAATCCGCTCCCCTCTGACCTGTCGCCCGTCGTCTCTTATACAACCGACATCGGCCTCTGGGTCATGCGCATCACCGCCAACCGTCCAAGCCCGTCGGCCGTACCTGCCTACTACCTGCCTTGGCGCAAAGACCACATGATGCGCATGAAACTGAAGCCGAGCCCGAATCATCCGAAGCAGGAACTCGGAGTCACTCTCGACCCGGATCTCTTCGTCACCGCCGCACTCCAGGGCTGCACCGTGATCGTCTCCGGCGAACCGGCTCAGCCTCTCGTCTACCACTTGAACGCAGCTTCCGTGCGTGGCGCTGGCGGGGAGACCTTTGGAGGCGACGATGCCCAGTTCGACATAGCCGCACAAGCCAAGATCGGTCACATGCAGGCACTTTTCGGACAAGCTCAGGTGCAGGCGCCCAAGGAGGGTGCCAAGCTAGCCGGCATCCGGCAGCCCGCCGTGGCGTCCCTCACCGGAAGCGCCCATGTCACCCAATACATGAGCGGCGTCAAACCCATCGCCAATGAGGCGCTCCGGACCTACTACAGCAACCTCCTCGGTGTCCGCAATCCATCGGTGGCACAGTATGGGACCGTGTTCGGCATCCGCGCCACCGGCACCTGGCGGTTCTACCGCCAGACGCGCACTCGCGTCAGCTATAAGTCACCTCACGGCGCCGGCTACATCTACCAGTGGATGGACCCCGTCTGCATGCGCTTCTGGCCATAGCCCCAAAGCCGCCCATCCGCGCGCTCAGCACCTGGTACGCGCGCCGATTCCGCTTTGACCTGGAAATACCGCTCTGCGCATAGCGCTCAACGCGGTGAACAACGGCGGCCAACTCGCACCCTGCACCGCGGTGCCCCCGGATGCTAATTTAGTCTTCGGATTGTTGCTCACTCAAGTACTCTCGACGTGGATGGAGATTGGCTCTTCCGCCTCCATCGTCACCTCAAAACAGGTCACCTTCCGCAGACCAGCCAGAATGCCAGTATGGACCCACTCCGCATGGCGCCCCTCTGCCACTCCTCGGTCCGGCGAAGCCGCAAGCCCCCACACCGCCTGCTTCCGCGGCCCCTCCAGGCCGTTCGGAATGCTACCGCTCATGAGCCGCGCTGAGGAACCCTCCAGCCTGCCCGTCTGCGGCCCGCGGGGCCTGCCGTCCACGCATCAGTCCCGTCGTGTGCCACCCAACCGGCAATGATCGGCCTGCGCTATATTTCCCTCACTGGAACCAGCGGCTATGCCCAGGCTGCGCGCCGCTATCTCCTCGGACTCACCGCGCTCGGCGTTCCAGTCACCTGGACCCCCATGGTCTACGGCAACTCCTGGGGCATGGAGTTCGAACCCTTTGCAGGAACCTCCCTCGGCGACCCGCAACTCGATCCAATCTGCAACAGGGACATCCCCTACGATGTCGTCCTTCTCCATACCCAGCCGGAATACTATCCGCGCCTGCTCGCCCTGCTGCCGGGTAAACACATCGCGGCCTACACCGCCTGGGAAACTGAACGCGTACCCCGTTCCTGGCGATCGCACCTGGCGGGCATCGACTCCCTCATCGTCCCTTGCCGGTGGAATCGCGACGTCATCCGGGCTGGCGGCTTCCGACCCCCCATCGAAGTCGTCCCCCATGCCCTGCTGCCCGGCCAGGCGCCCGCGCCTCTCGAGTCCGGCGGCTCCGGCCCCTTCGTCTTCTACTCCATCAATGTCTGGGACGACCGCAAAGCCATCGACCGCACCCTCACCGCTTACTGCCAGGCCTTCACCGCGCGCGATGCCGTCCGCTTCGTTCTCAAAACCTCTGAGCGCCACGTGTCCCTCCGCGTGCCCTTCACCGGCTGGTGGCCCTTCCAAACGCGAGACCTGGCGCAACGGCTGCTCAGCCGCTATCCTGACCCGCCGCCCCTAACGCTCCTGACGCAGCAATTGCCTGAAACCGGCATCCAGGACCTCCACCAACAGGGCGATTGCTACGTCTCGCTCTGTCACGCCGAAGGCTGGGGCCTCGGTGCCTTCGACGCCGCCGCCTCCGGCCGGCCGGTCGTCATGACAGGCTACGGCGGACAAACCGAGTTCCTGTCGCCCGATCTCGCCTGGCTCGTCCGCTATCACATGACCGCGCCCCCGTTCCGCCCTCTCATGAACTATGAGTTTGGCCATCGCTGGGCCGAGCCGGATGTCGCACAAGGCGCCGGCTTCCTCCGCCATGTCTACGAAAACCGCAACGAGAGCAGGCAGAAAGCCCACCTCCTCGCGACCCGGCTCTGTGCACGCTATCGCAACGATCGGGTCGCCGCGGAGCTCTGGGATTCTCTGGGCCGGCACCTCTGAGGATCCTGGCGACACCCCATGCACTTTGCGAATCAACTCCTGAACGCGGCCAGGCACAGGCTGGGATTCTCTAGTCCCCATCTCGCATCCGGTGTCGATGCGACCCCCCACTCCATCCCAGGCATCCGCACGCCCGGCGCGCGCCTGGTCTGGAACAAAGGCATCGCAGCTCTCTGCGATTGGCGCTGCCCCGACGAGTTCCCCCCCGGCCAGGGCTACACCACCGCCCCAGTTCTCGCCGGAGCCGCCCCCACCTGGCGCACCCCAAAGAACCTGATCCCCAATCCCTCCGCTTGCGCCGGACTCCCCGACGGCGCCGTGATCTGGCTGCGCCTGTCCTGGATCGGATCCTTCCTGCACCAGGTGCTGCCACTCATCCGCTCACAGTTCATTCTGGTGACCGCCGACTCCGACAGTCCCGTTCCCTCCAGCATCCCCCGCGAGGCCCGGACTCTCGTCCACGACTCCCGCCTCATCCACTGGTACGCCCAGAATTACGATGGCTCCGGCAGCCACGGGAAGATCTCCCCCGCCCCCATCGGCATCGACTACCATACGCTGTGCGACCGCCCCTATTGGGGAGAGGCCATCGCGACACCCGCCGGTCAGGAACAGTCTTTGCTGTCCATCCGCGAAACCCTACCGCCTCTCTCGGAACGCATCCCGTCCGTCTATGTGGATTTTGGATGGCAGCGCACCCGTCTCGGAGGAAGGCGAGACCTCATCCGCCACCTGCGCGGCAATCCTCGCGTCTACCTCCAGGAACAGCCGCTGGGCCGCTCCGAAATGTGGCGCCGCCGCGGCCGCTACGCGTTCGTCCTGAGTCCGCCCGGCAATGGCCTGGACACACATCGGCTGTGGGAATCGCTGGCCTTGGGCCACATCGTCCTCACACCCGCTTCCTCCCTGGACCCGCTGTTTCAGGACCTCCCCGTCGTCCCGTTCCGCCATTGGTCCGAGATCCAACCCGGCCACCTCGATCGCTGCCTGGCGGCCCTCGGCCAATCAGGCACCGCTCTGCCGCCGCAACTAACATCCGAATACTGGATTACCAGGATCCGGACAGGACAACCAATAAGATGAGGAAGAGTATCACCCTGTGAGCTGGAACGAGTTCGAAAACTATATCCATCGGAAGCTCCTTTCCCTGGGCTGGCGCGTGCAGCGGGAGGTGCCCGCCTCGGATGGGTGGAGCGCCGGACGCACCTATTGGGACGCCGCCTACCTCCGGCGCTTGGGCTTTTGCCCGGCCACCGTCATCGATGTCGGCGTGGGCCATGGAACAGCCGAACTCTACCGCGCCTTCCCCGACGCCTTCCTCCTTCTGATCGAGCCCGTCGCCGAATTCAAGCCCGACATCGATTCGATCCTCGCGGCCCGCCGCGGCGCACTCGTCGAGGTGGCTCTGGGCGACAGCCCGGGCGAAACCGAACTATACGTGGAACCACGTCTGCCCCAGCTCACCAGCTTCTACAAACGCGACCGCTTGGAACAGACCGGCGATACCCCCGACATCCGTCGTGTACAGGTCGAAACCCTCGACCGCGTCATGGCCGCCCAACCCTGCCCGCGTCCCTTCGGGCTCAAAATCGACGCCGAAGGCGCGGAACTCGGCATCATCCACGGAGCCACCGCGACCTTGCGCGAAACGGAGTTTCTCATCGTGGAGGTCAGCGTGTCCCAACGCTTCGAGGGCGGCTACCAGTTCGCCGAAATGATCGCCGAACTCGACCGCCTCGGCTTCTCCGCAGTGGACATCCTCGACATCGGCCGCGCCGACACCGCCCAGGTCACCTTCCTCGACCTCGTCTTCCAACGGCGGAAGTGAAGGCCCAGGCCGATAGGAATCGCTCGTCATAACACTCCGAGTGCCGCCGGCTGGGTGACCAAACCAACCAGCACGAGTCCGCCCGATCCCCGCTCACCCAGCCCGTCCCCCATACCCACACCACAACAGCAAAGATTCCCAACCGCTGCTGTAGCAGAATACCGGACCTCAAGGCTCTATTAAAGTGAGAGCCGATCGCATAGCTTCATACCTGCGGCCTCCGGCAAACTCCATCGCGCAATCACAACGGTTGCCGATCGCAAGCTTGCTGTCCATCGTGTGGCCTCGCTCGTCACCCACGTAACGTGGGCACGCCTACTGCGGCATCCGGCAAGTCCGGGCGCCCCGGCAGGACGACAGGACGGCCGCTTTCAACAAGGATCTTGCCCCAGCCGGCCCGGGCTGTGAATTCGACACCACACATGCGTCTGTACTCTACCCGCGTCGATACACTCCTGGTCCTCCTCGCCCTTGGCTGGTTCTTCCTGTTCGCGCATCACGGTCTATCGGCGCCATTCTCCGGCGACGATCTGATGAACCTCCATGGCTACCTCAGCCGCTCGACCGTCTCTCTGCTCGTGGACAATCTCTGCTACTGGTCCACCGCCTATCGCCCCCTGGGCGGTCTCTTCTACTCCGCTCTCTACCATTATTTCGGCTTCGACCCGCTGCCATTCCGCGTCGCCTGCTTCGCCATCATGACGCTCAACCTGGGCCTGCTCTGGCGGTTCACCCTTCGCCTGTCCGGCTCACGCGAAACCGCATTCCTGGCCCTGCTCATCGCTGGTTACCACGCCTGGTTCGTCGACCTCTACTACAGCACCGGCACCATCTACGATCTGCTCTGCTACGCCTTCTACCTCGGCTCCTTCAACCTCTGCTTGCGCGTCCGGCCACTGGCGTGGCGTCACCTGGCCGTACTGATCGTCCTCTACGTCTGTGCGCTGAATGCCAAGGAAATGGCCGTCACCCTGCCCGTCCTGCTGGCTGCCTACGAGCTCATCTACCACCGGCACGCGTTGCGCGAGAGCGGTTTCGCGTGGCTCCTCGGCGCGGGTCGCGGCGTCCTCGTCACCAGCCTCCTCACCCTGCCCTATGTCGCCGGCAAACTCCTCTGCGCGGGCAGCCTGGTCGAGAATCCCGCCTACCACTTGTCCATCTCCCCTGGCCGTTACCTCGACACCTTCCATCTCTACCTGAATCCGCTGCTGTATCAGGATCACGTCTTCCGCGACCCGAATACCATCCAACTTCTCCTCGCAATGCTGGCCCTCGCGCTCTGCAGCCGCAGCCGCCCCCTGCTGTTTGCCTGGTGCTTTGTGCTGCTCAGCCTGCTGCCCGTGGCCTTCATCGCTCACTACTCGGCGTTCTTTCTCTATCTCCCCATGGCCGGCTGGTCCCTCTACGCAGCCGGGTTGCTCGTCATCGCGCGCCGCCTGCTAACGAGTCTGGTGCTCCGCTTCGCGGCCATCAGGGGCGGCCAGGAGAAGCGGCTGCACCTCATCTCCGTCATCACACTGCCCGTCCTGCTCGCCCTGTTCCTCGCCCCCCAACATCGCCGCGAGAGCGTGAAGACGCTCCATATCTTCGAAACGGCCCAGCCCCCATCACGCCAACTCGCCGCCGAAATGCTGGCCCTGCGGCCCACCCTGCCCCGCGGCGGCCATGTGCTCTTCGTAGGTGATCCGTTCGCCCCGGACGAATACTTCCTGCTGTTCCTCACACGCCTGCTCTACCGGGATATGAGCCTCACCGTCGATCGAACCTCGCCCCAGCAGCCGCTCCGGCGCCACCACTTCGACGCCGTGTTCACATTCCAGTGCGGT
This sequence comes from Paludibaculum fermentans, assembly GCF_051172195.1. Taxonomy (GTDB): domain Bacteria; phylum Acidobacteriota; class Terriglobia; order Bryobacterales; family Bryobacteraceae; genus Paludibaculum; species Paludibaculum fermentans_A. The sequence goes on along the minus strand of NZ_JBPJAQ010000001.1, from coordinate 5,281,092 downwards.
CATCTCCTGAGCGCAACCAGGCACAGCGGCCGGCCTCTAGGCGGCAACTCAATCCTTGAAATGCGTCCCGAAGCTGCCCGCGTCAGGAACGCTCTTGTTCTGCACCTGGTCGAGCTGAATCGCCGCCAGGAAAAGCGTCCTCCGCGCAATATCGTGATACCTGCGCTGGATGGTTTTCTGCGTGGCCGTCGTGCATGATGTGCCATTCGAGCCTTCGAACGTCTTGTAGGTCAGAGGCACGGTGGATACCGCCGCCCCTCCGTAATAAAGCTCATGCAGCCGCGGGTGGATCGTAGTTCCGTTTGCACCGCTCCCCGCAAGAAATGCGGAGAGGGTCGACGACTTACCCGGCATCCGATTGGAGATGTGCCGGAATGGCGTCTTTGTTTCCGTCGTGTGGCAGAGCGTACATTGCTGCAGTGCCAGCATGTTGCGGAACTTCTCATCCGTGCAGACTCCGGAGGGCGAGCCGAAGGTCCCAATGGCCGCGTAAGTCACCTGGGAAAGTGCCGACAAATCGTGCTGGATGGGGAGGTGATCCACCCCATGCTCGGCCGGCTCAGGTTTCGTGCGCCAAAGGTCAGCGTAGCCGGGGCTTGATTCCGCCCCAGGCATGATCTGGTCGTCCAGCACCGCCTCGGCAAATGCACTGTGGAAACCAGGGACCGCTGATGTGGGGTCCAGCACCAACTGCGAGAGCCTCCACGCTGCTCCAAGCGTGCGGTTGAAGCGCGAACTCACCGACCGCAGCTTCGTCGGCGCGGCTGCTTTGGCAGAGAAGCCCGCCTCCTGCAGCGCATCCAGCAGCGCACACAGATATCGTGCTGAGTCCACCGTCGACAGCTTCGCCCATGTGTCGGCCAAATGAGTGAAAGCTTTCCGGTCAAATGGCGGCAGTCGGAATTCCAGGATCAGCAGCGCCTCCGGAGGCTGCATCGCTCCAGGCGCGGGCTTCACCCCGAAGACGAAATGTACCTCGGCGCCCACCCAGTTGGTTGAGAAGTGAGCGAGATCCATTCTGTTCGCGATCGCCAGCAATTGAAAGGGTGCAACGCTCAGCGAGGAGAAAGGCTTCAACGCTTGCTTGAGCTCCCCATCCTGGCGGATCATCGCCTGATACCAGGCCTGCGCCAACTGCTCCGGACCCAATACCCGCGGTTTAGCGATCTTGGCTGCTTCCCCGAACATCGCCGGGAAGCTCAACGCCGCGGCCTCGCACCAGGACGGCGCAGTCAGCGCACAGTCATGGATCAGAATGCTACGCTCCGGCTTAATCTTGTAGTACGCTTTGCCGATATCGGAATCGTCCAGTTCGGCTACAATCTTCGGATCCGGCCCTGTCGTGGGCATCTTGTTCGCATTCAATGCCCGGTCGGTGAAGAGCCCGAGGATCTTCTCGTCGTTCTGGGCACGCAACTCAGGCTGGCAGGGGGCGGCCAATAGCAGCCCCAGAATTGCCAGCGCGCCTGTTGCCCTGCGGGCGGGACCGCGTGACTTCGCCCACAAGGTGTTAAGGGATCGCATGTTCGCTGTGTCCCGGCCAGAAGAATAGCTGCTCCCCGGTGCCGCCCGTCCATGGGTTCGTGTCGCCAGCCATCAGAAAGAATGCCGCACGAGCAAATTCAGGCGACTCTGTGAAGGCCAGCGCGATGTCCCAGTCCCGGGAACCTGGCGCAAGCCCGAACTCCGCCGCAACCTCCAACTGCTCGGCCGAGGGAGTCCTCAGGTTGGCCACAATCGCTCCGTCCATCAGGCATGCGCCCAGAAAGGCCGGAAAGGCGGGCAACTGGCTCTCGGCTCCACCGTTTAAGGCCTGGAGATAGGCTTGGTTTGCCAGATCAATGATGTCCCGGAAGCTGCTAGTCTCGATGTCCTGGCTGCTAAAACTCTGAATCGCAAAATACTGGCAAAACCGCCCTGCGCAATAGATCCCCACCGGCGGGGCCGCCGGCGAGAAGTTCCTCAGAAACCCCGAGATCGCCAGCCGCACTCGCGTCGTCGCATCTTCTTCCAGCAGCCCTGTCGACGGCGCCGGTGGAAATACAGTAACGGTCCCATTGCTGTCGGTTTCTTTTATCTCTCGTAGGACGAAGGTGAAAACGGGCTGCGCCTGTTCCACTTCATCTAAAAGCGCCGGGCTCATAATTGCCGCGCCGGTAGCAAACCATACATCGTACACGCTGCCTCCTCGTTTCAATTTGTTCTTGAGGTTGAATGGATACGCTCAGCCCTCTTGATGACCGGGAGCTGGGGATTGAGACGCTGCCAGTGCTCCAACACCTTCTGCGAGCTTGCCTGGGCCAGCCCGAAATCGCTGCGAATCCGCGCCACCTCGGCTCGCTGCAGCCAGCTCAGTATCAGCAGCACCGGACACCATGTCTTCACGATGATCGTCCCGCGGTGCTCTTCGAACTTGGCCCAGTACTCGGCCGCCAGTTCCCACCGTGCAGTCGATGTGTAGAACTCGGCCAGGTCGAACAGGGTCCAGATCGAATAGGATTTCCCAACCGCCTGCAGCAGCAGGCTGCCCGCCTCGTCCAGCGCATTGGACGCCCACAGATCGAGACCCGCCGCATGGGTCTCCGCGGCCTGCGTCCGGGCATTCGGCCATCGCTGCGCGATCGTGCTCGCGATGCCGCGAACCCGCGTCAGGGTCTCCCGGTCATCCAGTCGCCGGCACCACGAGGCGACACATTCGAAACGGCCGGCCATGTTCGGGTACACCGGAATCTCCGCCATCTCCTGCAGGATCTTCAGCGCCATCGCCCGCCTGTCCTGCACAAAGTACAGCGCGCATAGAAACTGATTGCAGCCGAACGCGCTGAGTGGATCCGTGGCAGCCGAACGGCTCTCCTCCAGCGCCGCAACGGCAACTTCCAGGTTGCCCTGCAGAATCCTCACGAACTGCTGGTCGAGAATGTTCCCCGGACTCGGAGGTTGGCTGGCAAAGGCCGCCAGCGCCGCCGGGTATTGCTCCAACCCCGCATAAGCGGAGCCCGCTCCGTTGTAAATCCACTTGTTTTCAATGCGCCGGGCCACACCAGCCCGGAACGCCGCCAGGGCATCCTGGAAGCGGCCGGCTTCCACCAGCGTGTCTTCCAGGCGCATCACCTGCATCCAGTCATCGGGCGCCAGCTCAACCGCCTTCTGGCAAGCGGCAACCGCCTCAGGAAATCGTCCGGTAGTGCTGTACGCTTGCGCCAGCAGACCGTGGCGGCGGGGCTCGTCCGGACGATCTGCCAGATTCTCAATCGCGGTCTCCACCATCTTTCGCGGGTCTTCGGTCAGCCGGTAGTAATTGCTTTCAATCACGATCCGCTCGTGCCGCGGCAGCTTCGAAGACAGTTCGAGCGCCGTGCCCACCTCTCGGAACGCCTCGTCATAGCGCCATCCATTCAACGTCATCCCCAGCATGCTGTGCGCTTGGGCAAAGCCAGGATCCAGCCGGATCGCTTCCCGGAATAGCGGAACCGCCAGCGACATATTGCCGGCAGCATAATATTCCAGACCCTCGTAATACTTCTGCAGAGCCTCAGGATTGGAAGAGGTGAGCAGCCGGAGATCGGCCGGATTCGCCGCAATCGACTGCGCCGACTCTCCCGTCGCCCCCCGAATCCACCGCGAGGCAGCCTGCGCTAACGCGATCGGACCCGGTTCGTCGTGGATCGAGCCTTCCAGCAACTGCCGCGCGCCGCCCGTCATCAATCGGAGCATCAGCGAGAACCGCTGCTCCGACCTCCGAACATCGCCATCCAGCCAGAACTCCGCCCTCGCCAGATCCAATACCCGCCCCAACGTATCCCCCGCGAATGGAACCACGGCCTTCTGCCCCAGCCTCGCCAGCGAAGGCGCCAGGTCATCATCCGATATGACGTGGATCCGGTTCGTCTGCTGCAGCGCGGTGAGGATCAGCGAGCGTATCACCTTGGCCTCCGGCGATTGATCCCCGTTCACCCGGAATCCGTTCATCAATACTCGTGCATTCGCCGGCAGGCTGAACCGCGCGCCGTCCCGCAGCCGGAAAGCAGAATAGGACGCCACAGCCGTCGTCGCCAGCGCCAGTCCACCCAACCAATACCGCCGGGTACTCCTCGGTTGCAGGTGAGGGATGACGCGGGCCAGCGTCTCGGGCCGCTCGTCCGGGTTCTCTCGTGTGCACTCCTTGAACTTCGGGCCCGCGGGCAGCAGGCGCTCGGCCACCTTCCCGAATGCATAGATATCACTGCGCACGCTGGGACGATCACCGCGCCGCAGCTCCGGAGCCATAAACTCCAACGTCCCCGCCTGAAACGACAGATCCTCTCCATCCGTCCCCGCCGCCAGGCCAACCGTGCGATCCAGCGCCCGCGCCAGGCCAAAGTCCATAATCACCGCCCGCGGCGCAGGACCGCCCAGGCCGACAATCATCACATTGGCCGGCTTGAAATCCCCATGCACCACGCCCGTTTGGTGCGCCGCTTGCAACGCCTCGGCCATCTGACGGATCAGAACCAGCGCCTGCGGCGCATCCAGGGCAGTCACCTCGGAGAGCGGAACCCCCTGCACATACTCCATGCTGAAAAACGTGCAAGCCCCATCTTCAAATAGTTCGTGGATCCGGCAGACATTCGGATGCGTCACGCGGCGCGCATTTTGCACCTCGGCCGTAAATCGCCTCCGGATCGCATCCGAGGAAGTCAGCAGGCGGGCAATCGTCTTCAAGGCCACCCGTTCTTCAATACGCGCATCCCACGCCAGGTAGACTTCGCCCATTCCGCCGCTGCCCAGCATCGCTTCTATATGGAAGCGGCCCAGCAGCACCTGCCCCACCGCAAATACCGGCGTTACTTCAAAACTGATCGGTTCACTCAGATAGCCTTCGAGATCGGCTGAAATGTGATGCTGCCACAACACTCGAACCTTCTCGCGAACTTCGAGATCTTCTTCGAGCTCTAAAGTCGCCTCAAGTTGCTCGCCGGCCAGCAGCTTGTCAAACAGGCTCATGACCCGGTTCCAGTGCGTCTTCTCCATTGTGGGAGCCCCTCGTACTACCGATGAGCTGGCCTCAATTGTTCGTGGAGCCACGCCCGGGCCAGCAGCCAGTCCCGGCGAATGGTACGGGTATTTCGTCCCAGGGCGGCCGCGATCTCTGCTTCGGTGAGTCCGCCGTAAAACTTCATCTCGACAACTTGTGCCTGCCTGGGGCTCAGTTGTGCCAGCTGGCTCAGCAGTTCATCCACCCGCAACGCATCATCTGTCTGCTCTGGTGAGATTGCGATCGCATCATCCAGCGACAGGAGCATCAGGCCCCCGCTCCGCTTCCCTGCCCCTCGCATCCGCGCATAATCCACCAGGATGCGCCGCATGATCTGGGCAGAAAGGCGGAAAAAGTGCGCCCGGTTCTCAAAACGCCTTTCGTTGGACTGACACAGACGGAGATACGCTTCATTCACCAGCGCGGTCGCCTGCAGCGTATGCCCGGGCCGCTCTGTTTTCAGCCGGGACAACGCCAGGCGATGCAGTTCGATATAGACACGCGGCAGTAGCGCTTCTTCCGCGGCCCGGTCACCCTCGGCCACGCGATTCAACAGCAGCGTAACCTCACCCCTCGCGGTTTCCATTGGAGATTCCCTGTAGCTTACAACGGAACACAGCCATCGCGGGAATGAGAAATCTCCGCTACCCAAAAAGCGTCTCGCCGGAGCCGTCTGAGTCAGGTCGGTCATCACCCCTAATAGCGCGAATAGCCCGTCGAACAGGACACCGCTTAGTTTGGATTGTCACTGAAAACCGGAATCATCAACTTCGCGCGCGGCAACTTCCCAGCCGCGATCGCCCGGTTTCAGTATGCGCCGTTCATCCTGCCCCCCACCTCACTAGTAGCCGTAGCGCCGCGCAAACCAGTTCTTCACCACTTGGGCCACTACCGCATAGGCCGCCAGAATCCCGGCAAGCCATCCGAAATACTCCAACGGCAGTGGCCTCAATCCCAGCAGCGCCCCAAAGGCGGTGAAAGGAATCACCACGCCGCCCAGCATCACCGCTATCGTCAGAACACAAACCGGCGCCGACGCGCGGCTCTCCATAAACGGCACCCTTCGCGTCCGGATGATGTGCACCACCAGGGTCTGCGAAAGCAGCCCTTCCATAAACCACCCCGACTGAAATAGAGACTGGGTCCCCACTGTCCTGGCTCCGAAATAAACGTAGCGTCATAAGTATTTGCGCATAAAACAAAAATGTGGTTTCATGTTTGCATGAAGCCGCTAACGATCACCGATGCGCCCATGGTGGTTTTGGCATTGCAGGACGAGATCCGCCGGACGGATGAGTCCCGCTACGATCACCGCCTGCATGCTGTCTTGCTTGTCGCGCAGGGCATGACTTGCCGGCAGGCAGCCGCAGTGCTCGGGGACGCCCCACGTACTTTGGAGTATTGGGTTCGAGACTTTGAACGTGCCGGACTGGCTGGGCTTCAGGAGGGCAGTCGCTCTGGACGGCCGAGACGCCTGACTGAGGAGCATATGAGGAGCATCGGGCAGGTTCTGCGGAAACCACCCGAAGAGGCGGGATTGACCGCCACTCTTTGGGACGGCAAGGCGTTGTGTGCCTATTTGCATCGGGAGTTTGGCGTCGATCTGGGTGTTCGGCAATGCCAGCGGCTGTTCAAGTCTTTAGGCTTCCGTCTGCCGAAGCCACGGCCCCAGATCGCCCATGGCAATGCCGAGTTGCAGACTGCGCATAACAAAAACTCTAAGCCCTGATGTCCGATCCCACAGTGGAAGTCTGGGCTTTGGACGAAGTTCACTTCCAACAGCACGGCTCTCGCTGCCGGATCTGGGTTCCACCCGAGGTACGCGATCCGGTTTCGCTGCATCATCCAACGCGAAAACAAGTGGGCTACTTCGGAGCTGTCCGCCTGTCCGATGGGCGATTCCACTACCGAATGACGGGCGACAATTAGAACTCCCGGCGGAATAGTTGACGCCAGACAACCGAAGGGAGCCAGAGCGCTTCAACGCCAAAACCTGCTGGGCCTTCCTGAAGTCCCTCCGGCGGGCATGCAAGAACAACAAGAAGAGGGCTGTCGTCCTCTCGGATAACGCCAAGTTCCATCATGCTCTGCTTCACAAAGCCTGGCGTGACAAGATGGCGCCACGCTTCGCGCTCGACTTCCTGCCTCCCTATAGTCCGGAGTTGAACCCCATCGAACGGGTCTGGAAATTGACTCGACGGAGTTGCCTGCACAATCGCTACTTTGGCCTGTTGTCCGAACTGATCGAGGATGTCGAGAATCAGTTTGATCAGTGGCGCAAAGGGAACGCCACGCTACACCGGATATGCGCAAAGATTGAAGACGCTGCGTTTAAACCCTTAAGCGGCAGTTGTTGAAGTTGTGGAATCCCTAAGCTTGCCGTTGAGGAACTCCCACCTGGGGGTGGGAGCCTTGGGTGCTGCCATCGTTCTTGGTGAAGCGCCACATGGAAGGGCTTCCCAGAAGTTTGTAGGCAAAATCCGTGCATCGTCGTTCCCCGTGCAAACACCAAGGCGACAGCCTGTTCGCCCGATGCATGCCCGAGACTTCTCAGATACTTACCCCAGGCATGCCGATTGCTCGTAAGAGGAGTGACAGTTGTCCGGCGTGAGGCAAGTCGTGATCCAGAAGACCCCAGATCGTTTGGACCACCTCTGCCTCCCCATCATGGAGAGCGTCTCCCGAGGATCCGCGGATCAGCCGGTCCTCCATGATTCGCCAGGTGACTTCAAGTCCCTGTACGATCTCAGCCGCAGTCCGCGGCGGGTCGCCTTCATCATCCCAACGCTGGTACGGCGCCAGTTCCGCAACAGCATCCGCTCCAAGTGTTCGGGATAGATGCAAGGCCCGCCCAAAGATGATGTGCTCGGCTATTTCGCCTGGCGTCCGGCGCCCTGCCAGGAGCCGCTGTCCCAGTTGCTCATCGGTCAGCGGTGCGATGGCGCGCTTGAGCGCTTCCTGATAGTCAAGCCAGCTGACGAAAGCGCGTGACTCCGCAATAGTGGCCCTTGTTGTCATCATTTCCTTCTCGGGATTGTATTGCTACAGGGGACTCCGCGCAGCTATCGGGCACCATGGGCCAACGCGCACCATGGGAACCTGCGGTACTTGTACAGCCCTCGCCGCGCCGGTTGGCGGAGCGGCAGCGAGCCTAGCAGTTTGTGGCGGAAGTCCCGCTAGCCGCGCGGCAAGGGCTTGCGAGCCCAGGGCGCGAAGAGCCGGCCGAACTAGTGCCGGCCACTCGGAGGTCGGCTCGACACTGCCATGGGCCGCAACCCCTTGTCGCCCTTTGGGTTCGCTCCGCCGCCGGCCTTCCTCCCAGAAAAAGGCGACTCTCTTCGGAGCGGCTTCGAAATTTCACTTGAGCTGCCATTCTGGTCCCGGCGGCGGTGCGAACGCGGCTGCGCGACTTCCGCCACAGGCTGCTAGAGCAGCCTCTCCAGCCGCCCTTTCCGCTTGACGATATTCTTGTAATCCCATTGGACCGCGATTCCCTTCTTAACCCACCGTCCTAGATCAGAGATGCTTACTTCGGAAACGTGATTAAAGAAAATGGATGCATCCTTGAACTTCGCGCCTCGTACATCCAGCCCGACCTCTCCGAAATCTGCCCCGCTCCAGAACATCAGCCGGATTCCCGGCTTCTGCTTGCTATATCCGACGATCGGGTTGCCGTCCAGAAACCAGACCGGATGTGCATGCCAGATCTTGTTCTCCGCTTCGGGTAGGTTTCTGTCGATTTCCTGGGCGAGCAGGTCACAGACCTCCCTGTGATCCGAATCCTGTTTCTCGTTGTACTTCGCTATCTCCGGATTCATTTCCAGTCATCCTCCCGCCTAACATCTGGATTCGTTGCGCGTGGTTACTTCGCGGGCAAGCACTTGCTATTCTCCACCTTGGGTTTCAGGACCGGTTCGAGCGCTTCCGCGATCTTGCCGTCCCGGCGAATCATGGACGAAATGATGGCTGCCCTTTGCACTTTGTCCGGATCGTGGATCGCACACTGCATCCCCACGGCTCCGCCCCACCTGTAGCCGATGAGGTCGGCTTGCGGGATCCGCAGACGCGTGAGAAATCCAACCCAACCTAACCCGCCAGCACTCCATCGAGCGACTGGTAACTCACCTCCATTCCGTCCGTCATGCCGGTCGAGATCGCCGCATCGCGATCCGCCTTCGAAGCATACTGGAGCAATGTCGCCACGTGGGTGATCCCGTTGGTCTCGTTGAATGTGACCGTGATAATCGTCGGCTCATCTCCCATTGATCCAAACTCACAGTTGCCCGGGTCGTAGATCTGCGTATGCACGATCTTCGAATGCAACTCGACCTCCAGCATCTCTCCCATGAACCCAAACTCCTGGCCGCTCTCGTTATGTCGCCAGCGCCAGCGATACTTCCCACCCACATCAGTCGCCATCTCGCAAACCGGCATCGACCATCCGGACGTGGCCGCTAGCCAACGAACCATCAACGCGGGATCCGTATACGCCTGCCAAACGAGATGGACCGGCGCATCAAAGCTCCTCTTCACCAGCACTTCTCGATCTGACGGCGTGCTCACTTCTGCAGGTTTCATTTCTTTCGCTCCTCTTTCTGTGCTTGCTTCAACTCGGCGAGTAACGCGTCGAGTCGCTTGTAATTGCCTTCCCAAATCTCTTGCACTTCCTCCAACCAATCGGTTACCGCCTTCAATTGCTCCCTTTCTAGCTTGCAGGGCCGCGACTGGGCCAGTCGGCTACGCGAGATCAACCCCGCCGATTCCAGCACCTTCAGGTGTGACGAGATGGTAGGTTGCGTCAGCGAGAAGTGGCCGACCAGATCGGATACGGTTGCCTCCCTGCGAGCTAGATGCACCACGATTCCACGTCGAGTGGGGTCGGCCAGAGCGGCAAATGCTTGGTTTAGTCGGCTCACGTATATAGAGTCTCATCTATATAGATAGTTGTCAATATAAGCACACCAAATTCGATAGTTTTGGTGTTGCGCGCTTGCGGGGGCGAGACCATCCTGCGCGGATTAGGGTTTGTTGCGCGGTCAGGGAGCATTTCCTTCAAGCGCTCGCGCTTGTGCAAGGAGAACGAGTGATGCAGGGGCTGCAACGACTGCCACGAGGACTGCAAGCCGTAAAGTCCCGACCACGGAGTGCTCAACGCCCGGGATCGTGCCCAGCGATGAGGCATCGGGCAGAAGTCACTGCACCGCGTGCGCATAGGAAGCGTCGTGGCAAGTGCGCCGGATGAGCTTCCGAAGTGCCATACAACGGGAACTCCCGGTCGAGACTTACATGGAGCGCCGTCTGGAGCAGATCGATCTTCACGGCAATCTCCCCAGTCGCTGCCAGGTACATGATAGGGTTGGGCCGGAACGGATCCGGCCCCCGGGCCACTCTACTTCGCCGCAGGTTTGGCGAAGCCCTGCGTATCGAGCCAGTAATAAAACTGTTCGATCCAGTGGTCGCTGGTTGTGCCCTGCTTGGCCATTCCGAAACCGTGTCCTCCGGCGCGATACATGTGCACCTCGGGCAACGAACCGGCTGCGGTCAACGCCGCCAGGAACCGGCCACAGGCAGTCCCTGCGAGGGGATCGTCCTGCGCCCAGGCGAGGAAGATCGGCGGCAGCTTCTGCGGAATCGTAGGCATGGCTCCAAACGGCGCGCCGTAAATCGGCGCTGCAAACGCCGGTCTCGACGCCGCATCTTCCTGGAGCAGGACGCCCGTGGTGACCATCGCTCCGGCCGAGAACCCAATGATCCCGATCCGGTCGGGAGACAGCCCAAACTCGGCCGCCTGTTGGCGCAACACCTTGAGAGCCTGGATTCCATCCGCGATGCCGAATTGTCCGGCGGCATCCATGCCGCCACCCGCTCTTCCCGCAGCCGCTGCTGGAGTTCCCGGGTTTGCCGGAGCGGCCGCGCGTCCAGCGGGAGTCGGAGCCCCACCACGCCCGCCCGCGGCGCCAGCGGCCCGGCGGGCCTGGAAGGCCGCGATGTCCTCGGCCTTCATCTGCCGGGTACGGTATTTCAAAACAAAACCCGCAATGCCCCGCTCCTGCAGCCATTTCGCGACGAGATGACCCTCTTTGTCGATCGCCAGGTAGGAAAAGCCGCCACCCGGGGCGATGATGACGCCGGTCCCCGTCGCTTTGCTCTTTTCCGGAAGGTAAGCGATGAGCGAGGGTGTGACGACATTCGCGATGCGGTCGGTATCACTCCCCTTCATCACCGTTTCCGATTCCGACCAGGTTTCCGAACCGGGAGCGGCGCCGGGCCAGATCTTGATCGTCTGTTGTTGTGCGGCTGCGCCCCAGGTCAGGACGAGCACGGCTCCGGCGATTCGAATTGCCTGTATCATTCGGATGGTCTTCATTCTTTCCAGCCTCATTGCGGTCATTACTCCCCAACGTTATCTTGCGGGCTGGCAGGCCGCGTTATGGGCCTGCGGGATGGCGAAAAAGGTGATGCTGGCCGGCGCAGCAGTTCGGGCGGCGGCCGCCCCCTTCTTATACGGCGCCCAGAAACGGCCGCCAGTCACCTCCACCATCTCGACGTTGTATGACTGGAAGCGATCGTCGACCTTTCCGGCCTTCCGCATGGCGGAAGGCGCAAGCCGGCCCGGTGACTGTGCCAGCAGGCCTCCCGTCGCGATGAAGCCGATTGCTGCGACGATGGCGTTTCGAACCGAAACTGTCATTCTCGAGCCTTTCATCTTTCAGTAGCTGAGCCCGAAGCCGAAATCAAACAATGTATTCGCCTTGCCGTAGCCTGGCTGATCCGAGCGCTTCTTTGCGATGGCGTCGAGACTGTCGGCGAGTGCGAACGGCAGTCGTCCCTGCGGCTTGGCCTTGCCCGACAACACATCCATCAAGGCGGCCTCGCTGATGCCGAAGTGGGCCAGGATTGCGCCTGTCTCGAGAAGGCCGCTGGATTTGTCGAGCACATAGGGATGGCGGAAGTAGATCACCAGAATCGTGTTCTCTGGGCCGGCTTCGCTCATGATCGCCTGGATGGTCGCGAGACTCGGTTGCACCGACCACGACTTCGATTCAGCCATGGCTGTGAACGACAGGCTGCTGGTCTCCCAGGGAAGCACTCCGCCGAATCGCATCCCCGCATCGATGCAGGGAGGCTTGGTTCCGGCTGCCCCCTCTCCGTAGCCTGCGAGGTCCACGCAGCGGTCCTGCGCCCCCCAAGGCTGATTGGTCAGGGGATTTCTGTAAGCCTGGTTGAGGCCGGTGGCCGCATCGTCACTCCTGTAAGCTCCGGCGGTTTTCTGGTTCGCAAGAGCCGTAACGGAAATCAACGCATAGTCGTGTCCGGCAGCCGACGGCCGTACACCGCCAACGAGGGTATTTCCGTCCGTGACGCTGAACCCATACTTCTCGATGCCCGCTTTGGTGAGGTTTCCGGCGATGTAAACCTTCGCCTTGGGCTTCAGCGGGAGTGGCTTCCCTGCGGAACCGTCGCCCGCGTTGCGCAGCAATACGATCGATTTGCGTTGGATCTCAAGCGCTACCGCGCGGCTCCTCTCGTTCCCGATCGCGCCATCCGCCTCCGCCGCGTCGACGTAGGGGTTCTCGAAGAGCCCCAACTGAAACTGCTCCTTGAGAAGGCGCTTCACCGCCTCGTTGAGCCGGGCCTCTGTCACCAGCCCCTTCTGCACGAGGTCGAGGATCACCTTAGCTTCGTGAAATCCGGAGAGCACGTCGACGCCGCCATTCACTGCGGCCGCGACCCGTTCGGGCACGGTCTTCTTCTCGAGCCCCCACGCCCGATCGTTGACGACGCCTGTGTCGGAGTTGACGTAGCCCTGGAAACCGAGATTGGCGCGCAGCAGATCGGAGATGATTTGCTTCGAGAAGGCGAAACCGGTCTGCTCGTACACGACCCCGTCGTAAGTCAGATTGACTGGGTTGCCTTTCGCGTCGCGCCCGGCGGTCGGCACGCCGTAGTAGGGCATGACCGCCGAAACGCCTGCTTCAATCGCTGCCCGGAACGGTTTCAGGTGATAAGCGAAGCCAGCGCCCGAGCTATAGACCTGCTGTTTGCCGAAAGTGTAGTGAGGATCGAGTCCTTCCGCTTGCGGTCCACCGCCGGGGAAGTGTTTCACCGTCAGCGCGACTGAAGATGCAGGCGTAACCGATGTGCCATCGCGAATCGTGCCGCCTTGGAGCGTCTGGACCAGCGTCCGCGTGATATTGGCCGCAAGATCGGCATTCTCAGTGAACGTCTCCTGAACCCGGAACCACCTCGGCTCAGTGGCCAAGTCTGCCATGTAGCCGTACATGCCGCGTATCCCGAGTGCCTTCCACTCGGCTCCCATGACGCGGGCGAAGTCTCGAATGACGGCCATGTCGCCCTGCACCGGGGAGCGTCCCGTTTTTACGCCCTCCTCGCCCAATGCCGCGGCCGCGAGTCCCGCTTCCTTGGGAAAGGCGGTGAACGCGCCCGCCGCTTCGCTGATGCCGAAACGTGCGTCGGGATCGATATGATTCCGGGCATTGGACTTGAAAACCATCGGAATGCCCAGTCGCGTCCCCTCGCGCAGTTCCTGCACGGCGTTGTGAAACTTCGCCAGTTCGGTTGGAGATACCTGGCCGCCGCCGAACCCGCCCGGGCGCGCCTCGCCGGTGCACACCGGTGTCTTGGTCACCGGGTTGCGTAGGATCGCGCGAGTCATATTCTGGCCGCCGATCTGCGCTGCCGACTCGGCGCTCAGGGCGCCTCCGCAACCGGCGTTCACCGAATCGATCAGCATCATGCCGGCCTTTTCCTCGACATTCATCTGGGCCAGTAGATCGTCGATTCGCTGGGCCACCGGAAGCCGCCAGTCCTCATAGGGGTCGAGGCGCCCGTTGCCGTTCAGATCCCTGAACTTGAATCCATCAACAACGAGGATTTGTTTGGTTCGTGCCCCCAAGCTCGGCTGAGCCGGGCGAACCTGGGCCGCCGATTCCCAGCTCACAAGAGTCAATCCGACTCCAAGTAGTTGAATTGCAGCGCAGGTTCTGTTCATAGATGCATCATATACAGCGCGAACATCAGAAGCTGAGCTTCACCCCAAGTTGAATCTGACGCATAGCGCTTGCACTGGAGATCACGCCGAAGGTCGCCGTGTTCACTGTGCTTCCCGGTTGGCCATAGTTCACGAGGTTGAACGCCGTGAAGGCTTCCCCGCGTCCCGAACAGCGCACTTGGTCCGCCGAGAGTTTTGGCAGCTTACTTCTGGTAGGGCTCCGCGCGAGCTGGAACGATGGATTGCGTTCGAAGGCCGTCCAGGGTGGGGAGCCAATTCACTTTCCAGCACCCATTCCAGCCGGTCCGTTAACGCCTCTCTCCGTTCGTAGCCCCACAACTGGCCGCGATTTCGGTACTTCCGCGTCTCTCCGTTTTGCGCCGGGTTCTGCCTGATGCGCCAACCGTCCGCTCGGGCGGCGTTTGCCGGAGGCCGTTTCACCCCCTATCCGGACGGGAACCTGGAATTGTTGGACGGCGCGGTGCGGGTTGTCTTCCCCGAGAGAGTCGTTCACGCGACCGGCCGACGACTAAGGTGCAACGAAAGCGGTTGGTCACCATCCGGCAAACTGCTGGGGGTGCTGGCGCCACCAGAGTCGACCGCCCGAACATATCGGCGCGCGCCGCGCCGTCCCACCGCGATTGATCAACATCCGCCCTCCGATTGGGATCCTCACCAAAAGCCCCCCAGCTTGGTTCCGGCAGTCTATCGCCTTTGGGCCAATCTCCAATCACCCCGCCCGCAACAAACACCCAACCCCACCGGGCCCAGCCAGCTATTTCGTTCGAGGAACCATCCCACCCCACTTCTCCCCCATTTCCCCCATTAAGCCGTCTTCATTCACAGGAGTTCAAAATCTTTTTATCCTTTATTGTCAACACCGCCTTCCCAAAACCACCCCTTTCCCCTTGACCAGCCCCCTATCCTGAAATCGCGCCGGCCACCAAGCCGGCCATTTTCATTTACCAAGGAGATTCACATCATGGCGACCGCAGCTCAGATCAACGCCAACCAGGCGAACGCGAAATATTCCACCGGACCCGTGTCCCCCGTCGGCAAGGCCCGCGCCTCCCAGAACGCCCGCAGCCACGGCTTCACCGCCCGCAACCTCGACATCACACCCGAGGACCGCGCCGAATTCAATGCCCTCCAGGCCACCCTGCGCCTCGACACCCGGCCCTACGGCTCCCTCGAAGAGGAGATCTTCCACCGCATCCTCTCTCACACCTGGAACCTCCGCCGCATCGAATACTTCGAATCCCTCATCCTCGCCGAAACGGACCCATTGGCGGAAACCGACCCTCACGCCGCCAAACTCGACCGCTACGCCCGTTACCGTCGCGACCTCGAACGCGGCCTCTATCGCGCCATCAAAGAGCTAAGCAAACTCCAAACCGAACGCGCCGCCCTCGGGCAGCAGCACCCCGACGTCGTCAAAGGCATTCGCGAGAACGTCCCCCTGGCCGAAGTCTCGCGCCTGACCAAGAACACCGAGGAACTCTTCTTCTATGAAGGCTATGGCCGCCCCCGCCGAGCCCTCGAACACCTCACCACCGGCATCGATTCCAACCACCCCGACAACCAGGACCCCATCGCCGATCTCCAACCCATCCGCGTTCCACGGAACGAAGCCAACCTGGTCGGCCCGGACGGACTGCCCAACCTGAACTACGACGTCGCTGGCCTCTGAACACTACGTCCAGGCGAAGTCGCCCGGCATTGACGAAACGAAGCCGCCTGCGGTCTCCGTCTCCTGGCAGTCTGTGGCAGAAGTCCCGCTAGCCGCGCGGCAAGGGCTTGCGAGCCCAGGGCGCGAAGAGCCGGCCGAACTAGTGCCGGCCACTCGGAGGTCGGCTCGACACTGCCATGGGCCGCAACCCCTTGTCGCCCTTTGGGGTTTGCTCCGCCGCCGGACTTCCCCACTCAATAGGGCGGCTCTTTTCGGAATAGCTTCGAAAGCGCCTTGAGGTTCCATTCCGTTACCGGCGGCGGTGCGAACGCGGCTGCGCGACTTCTGCCACAGGCTGCCAGCAGGACTCTCCGCCTGCACTGCTCTTTGACAACCTCACCTCCGCCATCATCGGGGAGCCGCCGCCGGCAGGCTCCGCACCCTCGTTGCGCAACTCCCCTCGCCGCCACCACTTGGCTTCATCCGAAAGACAACGCGAATCGAAGCCAATCGCACCACACGCGGCCGCGCGACTTCCGCCACGGGCTGCTCGCCCTGCCCCACCGGCCTCGCGTCACTTCCCCTACCCGCCATACCCGAATTACGGTACACTAACCGAACGCTTTGGTCGCTTCCTGGGGGCCGAAAGGATGTTTTTTATGTCAATCGGCAAAAGAGCAACGGCCGAATTCTTCGGTACGTTCTGGCTTGTCTTCGGAGGATGCGGCAGCGCTGTGCTCGCCGCGGCCTTTCCCGGCGTCGGCATCGGCCTGCTGGGTGTGAGTCTGGCTTTTGGTCTCACCGTCCTCACCATGGCCTTCGCCATCGGTCACATCTCCGGCTGTCATCTCAACCCCGCCGTCTCCGTCGGGCTGCTCGTCGGCAAACGGTTTAGTGGCAAGGATCTCCCCGCCTACGTCGTCGCCCAATGCGCCGGAGCCGTCTGCGGCGCGGGCGTCCTCCGTGTCATCGCCAGCGGCAAAGCCGGCTTCGACATCGCCGCCGGTTTCGCCTCCAACGGCTTCGGCGAACACTCGCCCGGCGGCTACTCCCTCCTCGCCTGCTTCACCGCCGAAACCGTCCTGACCTTCTTCTTCCTCATGGTGATCCTCGGAGCCACCGACGCGCGCGCCCCCAAAGGCTTCGCGCCCATCGCCATCGGTCTCTGCCTCACCCTCATCCACCTTATCGGTATCCCTGTCACTAACCTGTCCGTGAACCCCGCCCGTAGCCTCGGACCAGCCGTCTACGTCGGTGACTGGGCCGTCCAGCAACTCTGGCTCTTCTGGATCGCTCCCGTCCTGGGCGCAGCCATCGCCGGTATCATCTATCCCTGGCTCTCCTCGGACGAGAGCTAACCGCCCCCTTCAGGGACGCCGCGTGTCCTCAGCCAGGGCTCCCGCGGCGTCCCGCTTCTCCGCCCCCGTCTCCACTTTGCCGCCCAGGCAATTGTGATGAAATATCCGGCATGGCCACCCACCGGAGACGCTTCCTGCAATACGGAGCCGCCCCGATCCTCTACCCCTTCCTCGCCCGCAACTCCTCCGCCGCATCTATTGCCGGGAGTGACTACTACCCGCCACCCGATGCCGCCGGCGGTTGGCGTACCCTCGCCGGAGCAGAACGCATCCGCAAGGTCGCGGGCATGGACCTCGACCGCCTCGATCAGGCCTTTCGCTACACCGCCACCACCAGCCAGCACGGCGGCCTGCTCGTCGCCCGGCACGGTTGGCTGCTCTATGAACGCTACTTCGGCCGCGCCGCCCGGGATGTCACGCCCAACATGTACTCCATCGGCAAGACCGTCACCAGCCTCTGCTGCGGCATCGTGCTCGACGAACACCGCAACCGCATCCCCAAAGGGCTCGACCAGGGGGTCTTCACCGAGTCCTATCTGCCGGAAGCCTTCCCCCTGGCCGACCCGCGCCAGGCCAGCATCAAACTCGGCCACCTCCTCACCATGACCTCCGGCATGCGCGAGGGCAACTCCGGCATCGTCCGCGGAGAGGTCGTCAAACTCGAGGCCCAGCCGCCCGCCGCCAAACTCGACCAGGACCAGGCCGCCCTCCGCGCGCCCATGTGGACCAATCCCGGCGGCGGCTACAGCTACTCCTCGCAAGGCGTCCACGTCGTCTCCACCTTCCTGCGCCACATCGTGGGCATGGAACTACAGGCCTACTTTGATCAGAAAATCGCCAGGCATCTCGGCTTCGGTGGCTGGGGCTACGCCATGGACACGGCTGCCGGCCGCCTGCCTCATACCCCCGGCGGAGCCGGCGTCGCCCTGCGTGCCACCGATGCCCTTCGCTACGGCTACCTCATGCTGCGCGAAGGCAATTGGATGGGCAAACAACTCGTGCCGCGCGACTACATGGCCCTCTGCCGGCAGCCCTCCCCCTACAACGTGCACTCACCCTACAGCCTCCAGTTCGAAGTCAATGCGGATGGCCACGTCTTCGGCGCGCCGCGCGACACGTTCTTTAAGTCCGGCGCCGGCGGCTTCTGCCTCTATGCCGTCCCCTCGCTCGACCTCGTCGTCTACAAACTGGCCTCCGTCAACCGCCCCGGTGACTACGATCTCGGTTACGGCCGGAACACCGCGAAGACCGACGATGCCCGCGATACCTGGGCGCCCGGCCCCTCCGATCAGTTCCACGACGGTCCCATCAATGGCGACGCCGGCACCCGCCGCACCCTCGAGATGGTGATCGCCGCCATCACCGGTTGAGGCGCCTGGAAACACAAATGGCCCCCATCATCTGGCTGCTTCTGCTGGCGATGCTGCCTCTGCCCCTCGCCGCGCAATATACGCTCTACACCTGCATGGTCACCTCCAAAGGCTATGTGGTCGGCGCCAAACTGCCGCCCAGCGGCATCTTCCGTAAAACGCCGGCCGGCCCCTGGCAGCATGCCGGCTACAACCACCCCTTCGTCAGCGCCCTCGACTTCGATCCGCGCAACCCCTCGGTCCTCTACGTAGCCGCCGGCAACGGCCTCATCCAGGTCACCGGAAAAGGTGAACACTGGAAGATCCTCACCGGCAGCGACGTCACCGAATTGATGGATGTCTCGGTCGATCGCAACGCGCCCGCCGACATCTACTTCAGCCACACACGCGGCATCCGGGTCACCCACGACGGCGGCCAGACGTGGAACGACGCCAGCGCCGGCCTGCACCGCAAATACACCATGGCGATCCGCGTCGATCGCCAACGCCAGGGCGTCCTTCTGGCCGGCAACGAGGAGGGCCTCTTTCGCAGCCAGGACGGCGGCCAATCCTGGAAACTGGCCGGAGCTGCGGGCTACCAGGTTCTCCACATCGAGCAGTCGCCCCACGACCCTTGCCGCTGGCTCGCCTCCACTCAAGGCGGCGGACTCTTCGTCTCCACTGATTGCGGCGTGACTTTCGAGAGCAACGGCAGCCTGGCGGTCGGCCGGAATATCTCCGATATCGCCTTCGATCCCACCGCGCCCAACCGCATCGCCGTCGCCGGCTGGGGCCTTGGCGTGATGCTGTCCGACGACCTCGGCAAGACTTGGCAGAGCCGCAATCCGGGCCTGCCGTCCACCAGCGTTTGGAGCGTCGCTTTCGATCCCTCCGCTCCCGGCCGCATGTACGCCGGCGTCCACGAGGAAGCTCTCTACGTTTCGCAGGACTACGGCCGCACCTGGACCAGGGACGGCCTCGATGGCAGCCGCGTCTTCCGCCTGCGCTTCGTGCCGGAGGGACCCCAGCGATGATCCGCCTCCTCGCCGTTCTTCTTTTGGGCGTGCAACTCCAGGCCGCTGCCCCGCCCTTCCCTCAACGTGTACGGCAGGTCATCGAAGCCTTCGCCCATCCCGCGACCCCAGCGCCGCTCAGCTACTCCAACATCGCCGCCAAACTCAAGCTCCACGAGGATCCGGCCCAGTGCTCCAACCGCCTCCAGGAACTGCTCGCCGAGGGCCCCTCCGGTGACATGTTCTGGATGTTTCCCGTCACCGCCATCGCATACCTCGACCAGGGCCAGCTATCCCAACCGGCCCGGCAGGCCCTGCGCCAGTCGCTCAAGACCTACATGCCCTATCGCGGCGACACCGAGAATCACTGGCTCCTCTACTACACCTGCCTCTACCTCATGGCCCAGCAGTGGCCCGATCTCACCGCCGATCAATGGTTCACCGGCAAGTCCTCACAGGAGAACATGCGCGAAGCTGCCGGCTGGATCGAATCCTGGGTCCAGCTCACCACCACGCGCGGCCAGGGTGAGTACGACAGCCCCCACTACATGGGCGTCTATCTGCTCCCCATGTCCTATCTCGCCGAGTGGGCTCGCGATCCAGCTATGAAACAGCGCGCCGCCATGATGCTCGACTACCTCATTGCCGACTACGCCGCCGAGAGCCTCGACGGCATCTACACCGGTGCTCACTCGCGCGTCTATGACAACGGCGCCGTCGAGAAGTGGAACAACGTCTCCAGCGACTTCGGCTGGCTCTGGTTCGGCCAGGGCTACCCCCTGCCGTCCCCCAGCAGCTTCCTCCTCTTCTACACCCTGGCCAGCGACTACGAACCGCCGGCCATTCTCCAGCAGATCGCCACCGACCGCACCCAGCCCTATACCCACTACGAGCGCAAGCGCACCCGCAACCGCTGGCGCTTCTTCGATGAACTCCACGGGCCGGTCTATAAGACCACGTATATGCGCCGCGAATACGCCGTCAGTTCCGACCAGGGCGGCACCCTGCAGCCCATTCAGGAGCACTCCTGGGACGTCACCTGGCACGTCGACGATCCGCGCGGCGTCCACAACACCTTCTTCTCGCTGCACCCCTACTCGTCCCTGCACGAGCTGCAGACCTACTTCACCTTCCCGCCAGACCAGGGTGTGGCCGAAGTCGTCAGTTCGAAGAAGAGCTACGATTCGCCGGACAAATTCGTCGGCGGCTCCCCCTACGAGCAGATCTTCCAGGACCAGGATTCCGTCATCGTCCTGTACGATATCCCGCCCGGCACCCGCTTCCCGCACATCAACGGCTTTTTCTCGAAAGACCTGGCCGATGTCCGCGAAGACCCGTCCGGCTGGCTCTTCGCCCGCGGCGGCGACGCCCTCATTGCCTGCCGCCCCCTGCAGCCTTACTCCTGGAAGCCCATCGACGGTGGCGGACGCCGCCTCTTCAGCCCCAGTCTGAAAAACGGATTGGTAGTGCAGGTCGCTGCCCGCTCGGAGTTCCACGACATGGACGCGTTTCGCCAGGCAATCCTGGCCCTGCCGCTCGAATTCAAGCTCGACGCGACCCCCACGGTGCGCTTCCGCTCGCTGCGAGGCAAGACCCTGCAATGCACCTTCGGCCAGGCGCCAACCGTGGACGGCTCGACCGTCGATTATGCAAAATGGCCGCTGTTCGGCGGACCTTTCCTGGAAGCGCCCGTCGACTCCCAGCAGTTGCTGCTCAAACACGGAGCCCTGCGCCGCAAGCTGGACTTCGGCACCCTCACCGTCGAGTAGCGCGCCCGCTTAGTCGAGGTGGAAGACCTCTTCCATCTCCGCCCACCAGGCGCCTTCCTTGCGGCCCGGCAGCGGGCTCTGCATCGGCTTCATCAGCGCCCACCAGCGCTGCGTCGCCGGGTCCGCCGCCATCTTCGCCATGTCCGCCTCGAAGTCCGTCCCGTGATACTCGAAGTAGCTGAACAGCGTGCCGTCGTGCAGGTAGATCGAGTAGTTGCGGATGTTGCACTGCCCGATCATCGCCAGCACCTCCGGCCAGACCGCCGCATGCTGCCGCCTGTATTCCTGCTCCGCCTCGGGCTTCAGGCCAATCGCCATTCCGTAGCGCGTCATCTCGTTTCCATCCTCAGCGCACATCCTCCAGATCGTACTCATCCAGTTGCAGCGGATACACCCCGTGCTTGCGGACCAGTTCGACCACGTAGTCGTAACTCTCCCCCGGCACGTTGGAAGGTACCGAATGATCCGACTGGAAGATGAACCCGCCGCCCTTCGCCGCATTGAGCTTCCTCAGCACAGCAGCCTTCAACTGATCGCGGTCGCCCACCGCCCACAGTTGAACGTCCATATTCCCGCAGAAGCCGATGTCGTGGCCGTACTTGCGCCGCAGCTCCACCACGTCCAGCCCCGCCTTCGCCTCCAGCGGATTGTAGGCGTCCACGCCAATCTCAATGAAGTCCTCGAAGATCCGGCTCACATTGCCGCAGCCGTGATAGATCACCGGCAAGCCGTGGCGATGGCACTCGTCGATCATCGCCTTCACCCCCGGCTTGAAGTGGTCACGCCAGAACGCAGGCGAGAACAACATGCCTTTCTTATAGGCGACATCGCCCCAGATCACGATCCCCGCCAGCCGGCCACCGGCCGCCTGAATCTGCGCGCGCAGCAGGCCCAGGTTGAACTGGTGCAGCCGGTCGACAAACCGCGCGATCGCCTCCGGATACTGCCCCATCCACAGCATCACGTTCTCCGGCCCGATGATGCGCCACATCATCTCGTGCGCTTCGCACACTGACCCGAAGACAGGAAAGTCCTCATATATCGCCGCGACCCGGTCGACAAACGGCGCGACATTCCGCTCGAAACCGTCCCCCACTCCGTTGATCTGATCGTCGCCCGCATGGAAATACCGCCGGTCGTCGAACGGATCGTCAAACTCGAACTCGTCCATATGCTTGATCGTGGTTGCCTCAAACGCCAGGAACGCCGGCATCGCCTGGTCAAACTTCTTGCGGATCGTCGCCCCGAAACCCGTCCTGACCGTCACCTCTTTCGCATCATCCCGCAGGATCTCGAAGGGCCGGATGTGCGGGTCCATGTTCGGGCTCACCACCTGCCAGTCGAGATCGTAGTAGCGGTAGATGTCCGTGTCCGCCGCCAAGCCCAGCTCCGCCCGCCAGCGGGCCAGGAAGCCGCCCCAGAAGAAGTCGCTCACCGGCACCCGGTCCGGCTCCTGATGCCGCAGCGCCTTGTTCATGCGGTCGAGCTTCAACAGGCAGTTCGCGCTTCGTTCCATGCACCACCCTACCTGGCCTGGAGGGTCCCCGCATCCCCATCCAGCTCGAGCTTGACGATCGTATCCACTGCGCCACGCAAACCGGCAGGCACGCTGACGCGAATCCCCGTGGCCGTCTGCTTCACCTCGGCCTGGCCCGCGCCCGAGAGCAGGCTGTGCCGCACCACCTTCAGCGGGATCGCCGGCAATTCGATGCTGTCCGAAGGCCAGCGCAGGATGTGCAGATAAACCGCATTGCCCTTGTGCGTGCTGCCGCCCCACCAGCCGCCTTCGGCCAGCGCAAAGCCTTCCGCATGGGCCGGGCGCTTCTTCTCATCGGGCGCCAGGAACGGACCTCCACGTGTCCCGTAAATGCTCTCGCCGTACTTGGCCAGGAACGCCCCCATCTCGCGCAACCGCGCCGCATGGGTTGGCTCGATCAGGCCGTCCGGCCGGGGTCCCACGTTGAACAACAGATTGCCGTCCCCAATCGCGCAGCACACCAGGCCGCGCAGGCACTCTTCGGTCGAACGCAGCTTGTCGTTTGGGTCATAAGCCCACTGCCGGCCCACCGTGGCGCACGTCTCCCACGGACGGTTGTTCTGGAACAGCCCGATGCGCTGCTCCGGCGTGTCGTTGTCCGCGGGCAATCCGGCACGGTTGTTGATCACCAGCTCCGGCTCCAGCTCACGCATCATCTTCAACAGGCGCGGCGCATCCCAGTCGGCCGACTTGCCGCCCAGCCCGTCGAAGAACCACATCTTTGTCGGACCATAGCCCGTCAGCAGTTCACGCACCTGCCCATGCAGATACTCGATGTACTTCGCGTGCGCCTGTCCATTGCGGTAGTCGGCATGATGCCAATCGGGCTGTGAATAGTACACGCCCCAATCCAGCCCACCCCGCCGGCAGGCATCGGAAAGCTGCCGCACAATGTCCTTCCGGTAAGGACTGCGCGGGCTCGTGATCCTGTAATCGGTCAGCTTCGAATCGAAGTTGCAGAAGCCGTCATGGTGCTTCGTCGTGAACACCAGGTACTTCATGCCCGCGTCTTTCGCCAGTTGGACCCACTCGTCCGGGTTGAACTTCACCGGGTCGAACATGCGGTAGAGGTTGTCGTAGACCTCCACCGGCACATTGCCCGTCTTGGTCTCCGGCCGTCCGCGCCGCTCCCCGCCGCGCGACCAGCCGATCTCCGTCCCCACTATGCTCACCGGGCCCCAGTGAATGAACAGCCCGAAGCGGTGGTCCTTCCAGCGCTCAATCGCCGCCCGCGGCGCGCCCGGATCAGGGCTATCCTCGGCGGCGCGCAGCGTCAGGGCCAGCGGGAGGGTACAGAAGGTACGGCGTTGCATCGATAGACTCGTTTCTCGCGAACGCCCAAATCGTTGATTCTTGACGAATTAATGAGCTATCAGGCCTGCTGAGCGTCCGGGCGCGATGAGCTTATCCCACCCGCCGGGAGCAGTCAAGCTTGGGCGCCCGATTGTGACAGAATGGCGGTCAGAAGGAACTAGGCGCATGACTCGTCGACCGCCGGTTCGGTTAAAAGACATCGCAAAAGACCTGAACCTTTCCGTAGTGACCGTATCCAGGGCACTGCAGAATCGAAGGGATATCAGCGACGAAACGAGGGAACGGGTTCTAGCACGAATCCGGGAGCTGGACTACCAGCCGAACTTCGCCGCCCGCACCCTCGCCACCGGCCGCACTTTCTCCATTGGACTGGTGGTGCCTTCATTCCTGCACCCATTCTTTGCGGAAGTCGCCAAAGGGATCGTGGAGACCATCCGGCCGCGCGGGTACGGGTTGCTGATCGCCTGTTCCAACGAGGATGTGGAACTCGAAAAACGCGAGACCGAGCATCTGTTGGCCAGGCAGGTGGATGCCCTCATCCTGGCCTCGGTCCAGCAATCTCCGGAATTCATTCAGGAAATTCAGTCGAGAGGCTCCATCTGCGTTCTGATCGATAGGACAATCCCCGGCCTGCGAGCCAACCACGTGGGCACGGATGACAGGGAGATCGGACGAATCGCCACGCTGCATCTGTTCGACCAGGGCTGCCGGCGCATTGCGCACATCCGCGGCCCGGAGGTCAGCACCGCGCTCGGCCGGATGGCCGGCTACCGGGAGACCCTGAGCGGGCTGGGACTGCCCGGTCTGCACGAGATGGTAGCCCCAGTCGTGACGGGGGACAGCGGGGCCGAAGAGTGCGGGCACAGGGCGATGCTGGAACTGCTTCGTTTGCGGCTTCGCCCGGACGGAGTATTCGCCTTCAACGACGCCGTGGCGGTCGGGGCGATGCGAGCGATTCTGGAAGCAGGCCTCCGCATCCCCAACGACATCGCGGTGGTTGGCTGCGGGAACGGGCGCTGGGACCACATTCTGCGCGTACCGCTGTCCAGCATAGACCAGTGTGCCGCCAAAATCGGGGAATTGGCCGCGAAGATGGCCATGAAGCTGGTGGTGGAAGAGGCGTCTCCCAGTTTCCGGGATTCGCTCGTCCCCGTGAAGCTGGTGATGCGCGAGTCCAGCGCCAGGCTGGGCGTGGTTTCCAGTTGCGCGTGACCGCATCCCAAGCGAACGAGAGCCGCCCGGCGAATGTGCGGTCTATTTGGGTTCTTCCAGGACCTCGATCCCGTTCACGCAGGCCATGCCTTCCACGGGCACGAACGTGAGTACGATCTTGCCCTGCGCGGTGGGCCGGATGCCCGGGAAGGTACGGTCGAGGGGCCGGCCTTCGCCGCCCGCCTCCTTCATGATGTCGAAGTTCCGCAGCAGGGCGACTCCATTGCAGTAGACGTCGAACACGCGGCTACCCGGTCCGCCGACCCCGGTGTTGTGTGGCCCATAGTGGCCTTCGTTCAATTTCAAGGTCAGGCGATAGCGGCCGTCGGCCACGGGGATGGAGTAAGAGAAGTGCCCCCATCGTTCGCTGGCATATAGCGCGACATCGGGCTGGATCGAGTTGCCGGCCTGGGCCGGGTTGGTATTCCTGACCAGGGCGTTGCCGCCCATGAAGTAAGAGTCGGCTTGCCATAGCTGGCCGGCGGAGTCCTGCCAGGCGGACGTCCATCCCGCGCGGATGCGGACGGGCCGGACCTTGCCGGGGCTGGCCGGCACGATCTCGATGGCGCTCAGCATGGCTGTCCCCCGCTGGGGCGCGAAGCTGAGATGCAGCAGACCGTCCGTGGCGGGGCTGACATCCCGGAAGACCCGTTCATCGGCGATGTTGGCGCCCGCGGCGTCGGCCACCACGTCAAAGAAGTTCAGGATCCGGGTGCCGTTGGCGGACACCTGGAAGACGCGCTGCCCATCCCCGCTGGACTCGGCGCTGATCAGGTCAGACAGGCCCGTCTCGGCGAAATGAAGGCGAAGTTCATACTTGCCCGGGTTGAGCGGGATGTCGTACCGGAAGTCGCCCTGGCGCATGTGCCGGTAGATGTCGGGATCAAGGGTACGAAGGACCCGTTCCGCCGGCCGGACGAAGACCGTGCCGCCGGAGTAGAAGCGGTCCGGCCCCCAGGTGCGGCCGCTGCGGTCGACGTAAGGACTGCTGGATCCAACGATGATCCGCACGTCGCCGCCGCCCGCTGCCGCCGGAGCGAGCGGGGTGGCGGAGGCGGCGGTAGCAGCCTCGGGCGCGGCGGACTTCGCCGAGGGCCACTGCCAGAGAGCGATGCCGACGGCAAGGACCAGCAGGACCAGGCCGCCGGCGATGGCCGGGCGGACAAAAGACTTGGGCGGGGCCGGAAGGTCCGGCTCCACGGACGGAGCTTCCCACCTGAACTCGGCCTTGTAGGAGCCCGCCGGGAGTTCGATCCGGACGGGATGCGACGAGCCGTCCTCGGAGTGGTACTGCTGGGCCAGCTTCTTCCGGATCTCGTTGGCGGTGACACGGACGATAGTGTGCTGGCTGGGGTCGAAGGCCGGGGGAAGCTGAAAGAGGTCGACGCCGATGGAGCGTTCCTTCAGGCCGTCGCCGGGGCCGGTGAGGGTCTGCTCGACCACGTGCCTGAGGAAGTCCCTGCAGCGCTTGCTGGTGCGAAACGCAGGGCTCTCCAGCAGGCGGTTGAGTTCCGTCCGGATGGCCTGCTGCTCAGACTCGCTGAGTCCTGTGACTTCGCTTTCGCCCATGCTCTGGTCTGGGCGAATCATAGCACAACCGGGTGACAGCGCTGAGAGGGTTGCTAACTGCCCCAGGTAACTGTTAATCGGTTCACGAGCGGGCCCGCGGGGCAACCGCAACGTCCAGATTCTACAAGGCGTGAACAGGATATACAGTACCGAACCTAACCCTTGGACGGAATTGGATGATAGCATCCAGCTGGACCTCGCGAGAGGTCGCTAACCGGCCGATGGATGGAGGTAGTTCACCATGCAGGTTCAAGTGCGCGGGTTGCTGAGTTGCGCCGCGCTGATGGTTGCGGCGAGCCCGATGTTCGCCCAGGGAACGGGCGAGTGCCGGCCATCCACGCTGAATATCCCGGGTGCACAATACCCTTGCGTTTATGCGGACCACCGGGCCACATTCCGCCTGGTGGCTCCGGACGCGCAGAAGGTCCAGCTCAAGGTGGGCAAGACGTACGACATGGTCAAGGGCGAGGACGGGGCATGGACTGTCACCACCGCGCCGCTGGTCGAAGGGTTCCACTACTACTCGGTGGTGGTGGATGGCTCGACGGCGGCGGATCCGGCCACACGGACGTTCTTTGGCTCCGGCTGGGACAACAGCGCAATTGAGATTCCCGAAGGGCCGGAGGTGGACTACTACCTGCCCAAGGACGTGCCGCACGGCCAGGTGAGCCAGCGCTGGTACTTCTCGAAGGTCACCGGGAAGTGGCGGCGCTGCTTTGTTTACACGCCGCCGGACTACGATGCCGGGAAGTCACGCTACCCCGTGCTGTACCTCATGCACGGCTGGGGCGAGAACGAGCAGGGCTGGCATGCCCAGGGACATGCCGACTTCATCCTGGACAATCTGATCGCGGCCAACAAGGCCAAACCGATGATCATCGTCATGGACAATCTCAACGCTGTCAAGGCGGGGGAAGATGGGTCGATCTTTACCTCACGCGGCCTTCGCCCCCCGCCCAGACCCGCTGCGGCAGCAGCGGCCGGAGGACCTTCGAACCCTCCTCCGGCCGCGCGCAGCGGCTTGGCGGCCTTCACCGGAGCGACCTTCACCGAGATGCTGCTGAACGACCTGATCCCGACGATCGAGAAGACTTACCGGGTGCGCCCCGGGCGGGAGAACCGGGCGATGGCCGGGCTCTCGATGGGGGGCATGCAGACGTTTCTGACGACCCTGTCGAATCTGGATAAGTTCGCCTACATTGGCGGATTCAGCGGCAGTACGGGCGGACGGGGCGGCACGTTTGATCCGAAGACGTCCAACAACGGGGTGTTCGCGGATGCGGCTGCGTTCAATAAGAAGGTAAAGGTGTTGTTCCTGGGCATCGGGTCAGTGGAAGGCCCGGGAGCCAAGACCTTCAGCGAGAACCTGAAGAAGGCGGGCGTGAACAACGTCTACTTCGAGTCGCCCGGGACGGCGCACGAGTGGCTGACGTGGCGGCGGTGCCTGAACGACTTCGCACCGCGCTTGTTCCGTTGATCCGCAGCGGACTGCCGTCGGGCCCGGACAGAATCGAAGCCGGTCAGCGCCAGCAACATGGTCAAACAAGCGATCCTCCTCACCTCCATGGCCTTCGGGCTGATGCTGGCGCAGCCGGCGGACGACTCCACGCCGGCCACGTCGAACGTGCTGAATGCTCAGTATCCGCGCATCCACTCCGACCTGCGCGCCACGTTCCGGCTGAACGCTCCCGATGCCCACAAGGTGCAGGTTTCGATAGCGCACGGCCGGTATGACATGAGCCGCGGCGCGGACGGGCTGTGGTCGGTCACCACTCCGCCGCTGGTGCCCGGCTTTCATTACTATTCGTTCAACGTGGATGGCGCGAGCGTCGCGGATCCTTCCAGCCATACCTACTTCGGCGGGAGCCGCGATTCCAGCGGAATTGAGGTCCCGGAGAAGGGTGTGGACTTCTACGAGGCAAAGAACGTGCCGCACGGCGAGGTGCGCATCCGGTGGTATCTCTCCAAGGTCACGGGCCAGCACCGCCGGTGCTTTGTGTACACGCCGCCGGGCTATGACACGAACCCGCGGAGCCGGTATCCGGTGCTGTACCTGCAGCATGGCTCCGGGGAAGACGAGACAGGCTGGATCTTCCAGGGGCGGGCGAATCTCATACTGGACAACCTGATTGCGGCCGGCAAGGCGAAGCCCATGATTGTCGTCATGGAGAACGGGTATGCCAGCAAGGGTGGGCAGTCGAAGCTACCGGCGGCGGCGACGGATCTGGACAAGCCCGCACCCAGGGTGGGCGGCTATCCCGCGGACACCAGCGGCTTCAACGACGTGATGCTGCAGGATGTGATCCCGATGATCGACGGCGCTTATCGGACGCTGGCGGATCGCGAACACCGGGCGATGGCCGGCCTGTCGATGGGCGGCAACCAGACCTGTCAACTGACGTTCCGTAACCTGGACAAGTTCGCCTGGATTGGTGCATTCAGCGGCACGGGCAATGGCCTGAGCACCGCTCCGATCGATGTAAAGACCTTCATCGGCGGAGTGTTCGCGGATGGCGCGGCGATGAATGCGAAGTTGAAGCTGTTGTGGATCGGGATGGGCACGGAAGAGCCCGACCCGTTTCCGGGGGCGATCGGCGCCTTCCGGAAGATGCTGGACCAGGCCGGAGTGAAGCATGTGTACTTCGTCTCTCCGGGCACAGCGCATGAGTGGCAGACCTGGCGCCGCGACCTGAACGATTTTGCCCCGAGGCTGTTCCGGTAGAGCGCGGAAGGAATGAACGTGAAGACTCTCTGTACCCTGCTGTTGATCCTGAACCCGGCCGTGCTGCCGGCGGTGGCAGCGCCGGCGCCTGTCAAAGTGGGGGGCGGCCTGGTGCAGGGCGTGGCCGATGGAAACCTGACGGTATACAAAGGTATTCCGTTCGCGGCGCCGCCCGTGGGCGACCTGCGATGGCGCGCACCGCATCCGGCCGCCGGATGGCAGGGGGTCCGCGCCGCCACGCAGTTCGCGCCGGGGTGTATTCCGGGAATGGGAGGCCCCCCTACCGGCGGAGTGAGCGAAGACTGCCTGTACCTGAACATCTGGACACCGGCCAAGTCGCCGAAGGACCGTGTTCCGGTCCTGGTCTGGATCTATGGCGGAGGCTTCAACGCGGGCGCCACCTCGGTGCCGGACTACAGCGGGGAGAAGCTGGCGCAACGGGGTGTGGTGCTGGTCAGCATCGCTTACCGCGTTGGGATCCTGGGCTTCTTTGCGCATCCTGAGCTGAGCGCCGAATCGCCCCAGCACGTCTCAGGCAACTACGGACTGCTGGACATGGTGGCAGGGCTGCAGTGGATCCAGAAGAACATCGCGGCCTTCGGAGGAGATCCGAAACGGGTGACGATCTTCGGCGAGTCGGCGGGCGGGATCGCGGTGAGCATGCTGAGCGCCTCGCCACTGGCGAAGGGCCTTTTTCACGGAGCGATCTCGCAGAGCGGCGGCTCTTTCGGACCCTCCAGCCTGGCACCCGTACCCGGCGAGAACATGCGGGTGCTGGCGGACGCGGAAGCTTCCGGCGTCGAGTTCGGAAAGACAGCGAACGCGCCGTCGCTGCAGGCGCTGCGGACATTGAATTCCACCCAATTGGCTGAAGCGGCGCGCAAGCAGCGGGGCATGGCCTGGCCGATCGTGGACGGGTGGGTGATTCCGGATGATCAGTACCGGCTCTACGAGTCAGGGCAGTTCAACGATACGCCGATACTGGTGGGCTACAACTCGGACGAAGGCGCAAGTTTCTCGCCGGCCCGCACACCGGAGGATTACATCGCGGGCGTGAAGAAGCGCTATGGTCCGTTCGCGGACCGGCTGCTGCAGGCCTATCCGACAGAGGCGAGTTCTGTTCCGAAGACGGCGCGGGACCTGATGCGGGACTCGGCTTTCGGCTGGCAAACCTGGGTGTGGGCGAGGCTACAGTCCCAGCGCGGCAAAGGCAAGGCCTACTACTACTACTTCGACCAGCACCCCGAGGACAAAGCGGGTTCTCCGCACGGCGCCGAGGTGGTTTATGTGTTCGAACACCTGGATAACGGCCGGCGGACTGTCACCAGAGAGGACAGGCAGATTTCGGATGCGATGGCGGCGTACTGGACGAACTTTGCGAAGAACCTGCGGCCGGACGGCGAGGGGCTGCCCATGTGGCCCGCGTTCAGCGACAGGAACCCGGTGGTCATGTACTTTGCGGGGAAGCCCCATACCGGGCCGGTGCCGAGCGAGCCCTCGCTGCGCGTACTGGACGGCTACTTTGCGTGGAGAAGAAGTCCAGAGGGAGCGGTGACGAAGCCGCCGGAGCGCAAACCCGCGCATTGAGAGTTCAACCCTATTTGAAAGTCGATTTAGCCAGGCAGTTTTATGTTCCAGCACTTACGAGCAGTCCTGGGGATCGCGCTGATCCTCTGCCTTTCCTTATCCGGCGCGGATGTCGCCATGAAGGTGACCGAGAGCGGTTACCTCGATGCGCAAGGCTTTAGCGTCATTCTTTATCACAGTACGTTTCATCCGATCTTCCTCGACCAGAAGACCACCGCCATGGAGATGATCCTGCATGGCCAGCGCATTGCGACGAACGGCGATGTGAGGCTGCTGGCGACGCCCGAGCAGTGGGACCAGGTGGCGCAACTGAAGGGCAAGCAAGCCGATAAGGACAACAACCGCCTGACAGCCACCTTGTCCTATCCCGACTACCAACTGGATTACCGCGTGGAAGTGGCGGCCGAACCGGGTGGAGTGCGCGTGAGTGTGCATTTAGACAAGCCGCTGCCGGAGAAGCTGGCGGGCCGCGCGGGTTTCAATCTCGAGTTCCTGCCCTCGGCGTATATCGGGAAGAGCTATGCGCTGGATGGGAAGGTATTCGGTGTGTTTCCGCGCAGTCCCGGGGATCCGATGGAGAATGTCGCGACCTCGGCCGACGATCCGAAGCGGTTGCCGTACCAGCGGGAGTGGGACGAAGCGAGGGGCTACCTGCAGCCGCGTCCGATTGTCACAGGGCACAACATCACGATGGCGGTGGAAGATCCGCTGTACCGCATTACAGTGCAGTCGGAGAACGAAACGCTATCGCTTTACGATGGCCGCAACCGGGCCCAGAACGGCTGGTTCGTGCTGCGCACGATGATCCCGGCGGGCAAGACTGATGGCGCGGTGGTGTGGCACATCCGGCCGGACGTGATACCAAACTGGACGCGTCCGCCGATGATCGCGCACAGCCAGGCGGGTTATCCGCCGGACTTTCCGAAGTCGGCCATCCTGGAACTGGATCCGAAGTTCAAGGGGCCGGGCACGGCCAAGGTGATGAGGCTGTCAGAGGACGGTACGTACAGGCAGGTGTTCGAGGGTCCCATCGCGGCGCGTGTTCCATGGCTGCGTTACGAGTATGCGAAGTTCGACTTCTCCGCGGTGAAGGCAGCCGGGCTATACGTGATTGAGTACGCCGGCCAACGGACCGAGTTGTTCCCCATTGCGAAGGACGTCTACAGCAAGTCGTGGCAGCCCAGCCTGGACACCTACCTGGCGGTGGCGATGGACCATGTTTCGGTGCGCGAAGGATACCGGCTGTGGCATGGCGTGTCGCACCTGGACGATGCGCGTCAGGCGCCGCCGAACCAGCAGCATTTCGATGGCTGGTCGATGGGGCCGAATATCGACTCACCCTACAAGCCGGGGGAACACATTCCCGGCTTGAATGTCGGCGGCTGGTATGACGCCGGGGACTTCGACATCCAGACCCGCAGCCAGTTCTCGGTGATCCAGGACCTGGCGCTGGCGCATCGCGAGTTCGGCCTCAAGTGGGATGAACTGACGGTGGACTGGAAGGCCCGTGCGGTGGAGATGCATCGCCCGGATGGGACATCGGACACAGTGCAGCAGGTGAAGCATGGAGCGCTGCAGGTGTTGGCGCAGATCAAGGCGGTGGGGCATGCGTTCCCGGTGATCGAGGAGCCGACGCTGCGGCAGTACACGCATCTCGGCGATGGCGCCTCGAAGACGGACGGACGGATCTATTCCGCGAAGCTCGGCCCGAATGATGTGGACGGCAACTTCTCGGGCAATCCGGATGACCGCTGGGCGTTTACGACCAAGTCGGCTGGCATGCAATATGGGGCGGCGGCTTCGCTGGCGGCCGCGGCTCCGGTGCTGAAAGGCTTTGACGACGCCCTGGCGAAGGATTGCCTGGAGACGGCGGTGAAGATCTGGGAAGACGAGCATGCGAACCCGACGCCGAGCGTGAGCCGGCCCGGGTCGTTCACTCCGCCGGCCGCGATGCTGGCGGGCGAAGAGTGGAATGCGGCGGTGCACCTGTTGATCGCCACGAACGGGGGAGAGGCGTACAAGAAGCGTGTGGTGGAGATGTTCCCGACCGTGTCGCAGCGGTTCGGGTTTGGCGCCTGGTCCGCCGTGCACATCCTGCCGCTCATGGATAGCGAATTCAGGAAGCAGTTCGAGGCAGCCACGAAGACCTACGTGGCGCAGTTGGACAAGGAACTGGCTGCTACTCCGTTTGGAGTGCCGCCCAGCCGGGGCACATGGGGCGGTTCGGCGGCGGTGATCGACCTGGGCGTGCGGATGTACTTCCTGCACAAGGCGTTTCCCGAGATCGTGAGCAAGGACTACACGCTGCGTGCGGCGAACTACATCCTGGGCTCGCATCCGGTGTCGAGCACCTCCTATGTGTCGGCGGTCGGCACGAGCTCGAAGCTGAAGGCATACGGCAACAACCGGGCGGACGGCTCGTACATTCCCGGCGGTGTGATCCCGGGTTATATCGTCATCCGGCCCGATTTTCCGGAGTGCATCGACGACTTCGGATTCCTGTGGTTTGAGAACGAGTATATTGTCGGCGTGGCCAGCAGGTGGATCCTGGCGGCCAATGCGGCGGACGCGCTGGTCCGGTAGGCGCGGCCATTTGCCGGATCAACAACGAAAACAAGTGAGGTTCACCATGCAGAAGATTCTCTCGCGTGTTGCGATGATCGCGCTGGGGCTGGCTGTGCTGGCCCCGGCGCAGGTCAAGACGGAAGTTCCGCCGGTGGAGGCCAGCGCCAAGCCGGCGACCGTCGAACCGATCAAGATTCACGGCGCGGCGCTGGAGGGCAACCTGGAAGCGAACGCGGTCGAGCGCGACGTGCTTGTCATCCTGCCGCCCAGCTATGCGAAGGAGAAGAAGCGGCGGTACCCGGTGGTGTATGCACTGCACGGCTACAGCATCGGGGCCGAGCAGTGGTCGAAGGAGATTCACGTTCCGCAGACGATCGAGGGCGCGTTTGCGAAGGGCGCCCAGGAGATGATCGTGGTGCTGCCCGATTCGAAGACGGTCCACAACGGGTCGATGTACTCGAGTTCGGTGACGACGGGCGACTTCGAACAATTCATTGCGCGGGATGTGGTCGCCTATATCGACGCGCATTACCGGACTATCCCGAAGCGGACGAGCCGCGGGCTGGTGGGGCATTCGATGGGTGGTTACGGCGCGAGCCGGATCGGCATGAGGCACTCCGCTGTGTTCGGGAGCCTGTACATCATGAGCCCGTGCTGCATGTCGCCGCGTGGCGGCGGGCCGGCGAATCCGGCGATGGAGAAGGCACTGGCCGCGGTGAAGTCTCCTGCGGACTCGGCGACGCTGCCGTTCGGGTTGAGGGCGCAGTTGGCGACCGCTGCGGCGTGGTCACCGAATCCGAAGAATCCTCCGCTCTACCTGGACTTGCCCACGAAGGACGGCGTGGCCCAGCCGGACGTGATGGCGCGCTGGACGGCGAATGCTCCGTTGGCGTTTGTGCACCAGTACATCGGGAACCTGAAGATGTACCGGGGGATCTCGATGGACGTGGGCGATCAGGACGGCTTGAAGAACGACGCGACAAAGCTGCATGAGGTGCTGGACACGTACGGCATTGCGAATAGCTTCGAGATCTATTCCGGTACGCACACGAGCGCTGTGGCGGTGCGGTTCCAGAATTACGTCATGCCGTTCTTCAGCAAGAACCTGTGCAGTGGAACGAACTGCCAGTGACCCGACGGAGATGTTGACCGGAAGTGCAGTTGAATTGGAGTTTTGACATGAAATGCGTTTCGACCTGGTGCGCGGCGCCTGTGCTGTTTGTGGCTCTCGCCGGAGCAGCGGCGGCCCAACCCGTGACTGCCAGGATAGATGCCACGCGCACAGGACAGCCCATCAGCCCGCTGGTGTTTGGCGGCTTCATGGAGCCGGCCACGACGCAGGTCTGGGCTGAGATGCTGTCCGACCGGAAGTTCTACTACGAGATCAACTCGAAACCGGAACCCGCCGCACCCGTCGGAGGATTTGGCCGGCGTGGGCCCCGCCGGCGATGGCTCCCGGTCGGCGGGGATCAGTTTGTGGTGATGGACAGCAAGAGTCCGTACGTGGGGGAGTGGAGTCCGCTGATCCAGGTGGAGGCGGCGTCGCCGCGCGGCATCGGCCAGACGGGGCTTGCGCTGCGCGCCGGCAGGGCCTATGTGGGGCGTGTTGTGCTGAGCGGCAGTCCGGGGGTCAAGGTGGATGTGAGCCTGATCTGGGGACCGAATCCAGGGGACCGCCAGACGGTGAGTGTGGGGACGCTGACAGCGGGCTATGCGAAGTTCCCGCTGAAGTTCACGGCAAAGGCTGACACTACGCAGGGGCGGTTGGAGATCACAGGGAGCGGCGGCGGAGCGTTTCACATCGGGGCGACGTCCCTGATGCCGGCGGACAATGTCTCGGGCTTCAAAGCCGCCAGTGTGCGGCTGCTGAAGGAACAGGGCATCGGGATCGCCCGCTGGCCCGGCGGCAACTTCGTATCGGCCTACGACTGGCGCGACGGGCTGGGGGACGCCGACCGGAGGCCGCCACGGCGCGAGCTGGCCTGGAACGGGATGGAGACGAACGACATGGGTATCGACGACTTCATGACGTTCTGCCGGCTGCTGAATGCGGAGCCCTACATTGCGGTGAATACGGGGTTGGGTGACGACCACTCGGCGGCTGAAGAGGTGGAGTATGTGAACGGCCCGGCGACCAGCCCGATGGGCAAGCTGCGCGCGGCCAACGGGCACGCGGCTCCCTACGGAGTGAAGATCTGGGGGATCGGCAACGAAATGTACGGTCCGTGGCAGTGGGGCCACATGGATGTGACGCAGTATCCGGACAAGCACAACCTGTTCGTCAGGGCGATGCGGAAAGTCGATCCGGCGATCAAGGTGATTGCTTCGAGCGCGACTCCGGAGGAGCTGTCCTGGACGTACATTGAGAACCGCCAACTGGGCACCTTCCCGGAACGGGAGGCGGTGAGCGATAAGGTGCCATACGGCTTCGGCACGAAGTATGACTGGACGGGCGCCCTGCTGGCGCGTTCGGCGGATTACATTGACTATCTCGGCGAACACTTCTACGGCTATCCTCATCTGGCGATCGACGGGCCTTCGCAGCAGTTCGTCGAGGCCAACGACTCGATTGCGGATCGTGTGCGGCGCATGCCGAACAAGGTGCAGATGAAGTTCGAAGCGTGGGAGGAGTACCTGAAGCGGATGCCGTCGCTGAAGGGCAAGGACATCCGGTTCGCGTTTGACGAATGGGCGCCGAGGAACCGGCCGGTGAGCGCGTCGAGCCCGGCTCCGGCCAGCAGCCTGATGTTGAATCCGATGACGAATGCGCTGGTGTATCACGAGTTCTTCCGGCACTCGGATATGGTTGCCCTGGGCGTGGCCACGGGTGGGATGGGCACGCTGGCCCTGGATCCGTATGGTGAGGCGATCGGCCTGCGGATGGAGGGGTTGGTGATGAAGGTGCTGCACGACCGGTTTGCCGGCGCGCTGCCGGTTGCCGTGACGGGGGATTCGCCGCAACGCACGATCAAGGGCACGGTGTGGGTGGACCTGCCGGAGCGTCCATCGGGCAGTTCGACGTATCCGCTGGACGTGGTTGCGGCGCTGAGCGCTGATCGCAAGAAGCTGGTGATCTCGGTGGTGAATCCGACAGAGGCGAACCAGGAATGCGAGTTGAAACTCGGGGGCGTCGAGGCGGGCGGAGCGGCGAGAGTGTGGCAACTGACCGCGCCCGCGGGCAGTGCTCCGGCGCCAGTCGTGCCGGGTCGTGGCGGGTTTAACGGTCCTCCAGCGACGATGGCGGAGAGTACCCTGGCGGAAGCGCCGCGGAAGTTGACGCTGCCACCCGCCAGCATCAGTGTGTACGAGATCACGCTGCGTGCTGGAGGCACTCAGCGGCCGTAACGGGCTGCAAACAGGCCAGCAGGTGTCACCGCTGCTGACGCTTCAACTCCTGGAGGAAGGCTTTTTCCCGCTCCGCCACATAGGCGGTATAGCCAGCGGGGTCGATGAAGACTTTGGTTCCCTGGGCCGGCAGGTGGGCGAATTTGCCTTCGAGGCCGTAGTAGTCGCCGTGAGCGCCCAGGAAGATGTCGCAGTGCAGGGCTTTGAGCGTCGCGAAGGTGCGGACGAAGTCCTGCGCAATCCCGGGATAGCGCGGGTTCTTCACAAGCTGGAAACCGGCGTTGACATTGACGCTTCCGACGATGACGACGTCATAGGTTCTGCTGTCTTCCGTCACCTGCATGGTCCAAGTGGTACAGCCTTTCGTGTGTCCACCGGTGAGATGGGCGGTGAGTACGGTTCCGCCGAGTTTCACCTGGTCTCCGTCCTGAAGGACGCGGTCTACTTTGGCCGGGGGATAGAACGATAGCGGAGAGCTGTGGTAGAAGAAGTCGGATTTCCCCCCGTCCTCGGTGACAGCGACGTCGGGCTCCATGACCGCGTACTTCGCACCGGTGCGCTGCTTGACCAGCGCGCTGCCCGCGTTGTGGTCCCAGTGGGCGTGGCTGATCAGCAGGATCCTGACATCGGTGAACCGGAAGCCGAGTTGGGTGATGCCGGCCTCGATGAGGGGCACCGAGCTTTCCAGGCCGCTATTGATGAGGATGTGGCCCTCGGGCGTGGTGATCAGGTAGGAAGCGAGCCCCCGCGTGCCGACGTAGTAGAGATTGCCGGCGATGCGATGAGGCGGAAAAGGCTCGCTCCAACTTCTGGCGTTCTGTGCCAATGCTCCCACCGCGAAGAGCGCGGGGAGAAGGCATCGAATCGAAAGGTTGAGCATCTGGCGTTGTCTAGAAGACGTATTTCAACGCGAACTGCATCTGCCGCATGCTGACGGCCGTGGAGGTGATGCGGCCGAAATTCGCGCTGCTCAGATTCGCGGTGGGGAAGCCCCAGACCGGGTGATTGAACAGGTTGTAGCACTCCCAGCGGAACTGGAGTTCGTGGCCCTCGAAGGGCAGGCGGAAGTTCTTCTGCACGTTGGAATCCAGCATGAACCCGGCGGGTCCGGGCACGGAATTGCGCGCGGCATTGCCGAACTGGTAGACCGGCTGGAGGATGAACGCGGCGGTGTTGAACCAGCGTTCCGTCGTGGGCGTGTCGAGGTTGACGGATTGACCGGAGGCATCCGGACGATCGGTGTTGATGTTGGTGTTGGCGCGATTCACGCCGGCGCTGGGATTGATGTGGAAGCCGGAGCGCCAGGTGCTGATGCCGCCCACCTGCCAGCCTCCGGCCAAGGCATCCAGGAAACCGTTGCGGATCGCCATCTTGCGGCCCTTGCCGAACGGCACATCGTAGAGTCCGGAGATGACGAGGCGGTGCCGGTTGTCGAAGGCTGAGAGGCCGCGATCGCACAGCATGCAACGGCCGTCCTGTGAGAAGAGGGAGTCGCTGTCGGAGGTTCGGATCCCGCTGGTGGTGTCGATCGACTTCGACCAGGTGTAGGAGACCAGCGCGGTGAGTCCGCTGGAGTAGCGCTTGGTCAGCTTGGTGCCCAGGGAGTTGTAGTTGCCGCGGCCGCCGTTCTCGACGAGGACGAGCAGGCCCCAATTGGGATAGGGGGACCGGCTTGCGTTGGAACCGGGACCCGGCACCGACGCGCTGACGCCGCGATAGGATTCCAGGTGCCGGCTGACGGAGGCGAGGTAGCCGGCTTCGAAGGACAGATCCTTGGCGAGTTCGCGCTGCACGTTGAACAGCCACTGCATCGAATAGGGGGTCCGGCGGTCGTATTTATTGGAGAACGCCTGGGGCGTGAGGATGTTCGCGACTGAGCCGCTCAACGCCGCCGCGCCGGTAGCCCAGGTGACTGTTGGGAAGTCGGAATTGTCGTCGTTGCGGGTACGGCCGGCGGCGTTCCGTGCGACATCGAAGCGGGGGTTGCCCTGGTCCTGGTTGTAGAACATGCCGGCTCCGGTGCGGATCACCCACTTGGAGGTTGGACTCCAGGCGAGTCCGATGCGTGGCGCGAAGTCGTTGTTGTCGCGGTTCACGAGGCGATTCCCCAGGCGGCCATCCTGGACGAGCGGGATGTTCGGCCAGCGCACTCTCAAACCGCTGTAGGGGTCACCGGAGCTTAGCCCCTGGCGGAGGAACACCGGGTAGCGGCTCTGGTCCGCCACGTTCGGAGTATTGTCGAAGGCGTTGAAGAAGACGGTCGTGAGGTTGCCGGAGATGTCTTCCCAGGGCGGTGTGTTCTCGTAGCGCAGGCCGAGGGAGAGGGTGACCTGGGGGCTGAGTTTCCAGACGTCGTCGAAATAGAGCGCGAAGCTGGTGGCGCGAAACTGGGCCGCCGCGATTTGCGCCGCGACTTCCGTGAGGGTCACGTTGCCCAGGAGGAAAGAGGCGAAGGCGTCGCCCTGGGTGGGAAGACCGGAGCCGGCGGTGAGGGCTCGCGGGTCTTGGGTAGGGGTAACGGCGAAGCTGAAGCTGCCGCGTCCAAACTGGTTGCCCACCTGGTTGAACTGATCGCGGCGGACTTCGCCACCAAAGCGGAAGGAATGCCTGCCCTTCGTGATCGAGGTGTTGTTGAGGAACTGGAGGGTGCTGTTCTTGTTCTCGAACGGCCCATCGGTGCTGTCGCCGATGCCCTGGTAGTTGGCAATCCCGATGGAGGGAATGCCCCAGGAGACGGGATCGCCGCCTTTCAGCCCGGGAATCGACAACTCATCCACAACGTTCCGCTGGAAGGCCAGGAGCGTGCCTACCGAGTTGTAGAAGCGCGTGTAGCCGAAGCGGGTTTCCGTCACCATGGAGGGAGACAGGGTGCGGGTATTCGAACCCATGTATTGCTCGAGGTTGGTGACCAGCTTGGTGCCGTTCTGGTTGAGGCCGGGGCTGGACTCGTTCTCGTCGCCCCAGCTGTAGCGGCCGGCCCACGAGGATTTGGGCGACTCGTTGTAGTCGAGACGGACGATGAACTGATCGCGGTTCTGCGGCCGGGCCAGCGCCTGTACGTAGTTGTTGGTGACGCCTGGCAGAGTGGGGTTCTGGTAGAACTCGAGCAGCTTCTTGGATGTCGGGCTGATACGGTTGGCCGGGATCACATTGCCGGCGAAAGGGGTTCCGGTAAGGGTGCCATCGGCGGCGCGGGTACGGGTGAGGGGGTCGTAGATCCGGCTGGAGAGCGCGGAGTAATCTCCGTTCTGGAAGGCCGTCGGCGCGAGCGAGAAGAGGCCCGTCGTGTTGCCCCGTTTCCGGAACGATTCGTAGTTGCCCATGAAGAACAGCTTGTCTTTGCCGTTGAAGAGGCGCGGCAGCAAAACGGGACCGGCCAAAGTGAAGCCGTACTGGTTCCATTTGAAGGGGTCTTTCACCGGCCGCAGTGAGGTGAACGCATAGCTGGTAGCGTCCAGCTTGTCGTTGCGGAGGAACTCAAAGACGGTGCCGTGATACTGGTTGGTGCCGGACTTGGTCAGCACGTTGATCTGGGTGGTCTGGCGGCCGAATTCCGCCGGATAGATGCCTGTCTGCACCTTGAATTCCTGGAGCGCGTCGACGGACGGCATGACGACGAAGGTGTTGAAGTTGGGGTCGGTATTCTCGACGCCATCCAGGGTGTAGTGGTTGAAGTTCGTGCGCTGTCCGGCCACCGAGATCGTCTGGGAGGCGCGGATGCCGCCTTGCCGGGCTCCGGCTTGCCCCTGGGTGGAGAAGCCTGTGGACACGTTCGGCGCGAGCGAGACCAATTGCAGGTAGTTGCGCCCGTTGAGGGGCAGTTCGACGATCCGCTTGTTCTCGATGACAGTGCCGACGGTGGCGTTCTCGTTGACCATCAGGGGACTGGCGACCACTTCGACGGATTCGGAGACCTGGCCCAGCGGCAGTTCGAAATCGAGGCGGGCGTTCTGCTGGACCTGGATCTCGACCTGGGTGCGCAGCAGGGTCTTGAACCCGGCCCGTTCGGCCTTCACGGTATAGATGCCAGGCGGGAGGGATGGGAAGGCGTAGCCGCCCGCTTCATTGGTGAACGCGGAGCGCTGGGCGTTGGTCCCAGTGTTGATCACGGTAATGGCGGTTTCGGGAATGGCGGCTCCGCTGGTATCGCGGACTTCCCCGGCGATGGAACCCAGGGTTTGTGCGTAAAGGCCCGCGGCCCCAGATAGAAGGCAGGCCGCCAGGAACAGGCGGGCACCCACTGAGCTTTGCAACATGGCATCTCCCTCTGCGGCGCAATCCAGTGCGCCAATTGAGTAGTGCGAAGGTAAAGGAAATGCAGTTGAGAGAGCAACAGATCGCTGCTAGACGCGAATAGTCTCGCTGGTTAGCGGGCGATGTCTTTTGGAATCAGCGTGGTTACAGATGGGGGTTAATTGGCTACAGTCACTTTTCGGGGGTTAATTCCAACGCGTTGACGGCTGCGTATTGGACGACGGGTTCAAAGGTGACGTCGATGCGGCCCTGGGCGTTGGGCACCACTCCGCGAAACACCTTCTCGATACTGCGCCGTTCGCCGGCTTCCTTGAAGATCTCGAAGTGGTGTAGCAGCGTCGCGCCACCGCAGAGGACGTTGAAGATCCGGCTGCCCGGGCCGCCTTTGCCTCGGTTGTGGGGGCCGAAGTAGGTCTCGGCGAAGAGAAGCCGGAGCCGGTAGCGGCCGGGAGGGACTGGGAAACGATATGTGAAGTTCCCGTAGCGCTGCGATAGAAAGAGTTCCGGGTCGTGGGCGCCGGTGACGATTTCGCCATCGGAGATCTGCCGGCCTCCGGTGTAGTAGCGGTCCAGTTCCCACAGGTTTCCTTCGTGGTCTGTGAAGTTGGCGTTCCGGGTGAAGATGCGGATGGGGAGAGGCCGGCTGGTGTTGTTTGGGATGATTTCAATGGCATTCAACCAGGCGCCGGAGAGAATGGGTTTGAAGTCCAGCGTGAGGAAGCCGTTCTCGGGCGAGATATTGGTGAAGGCGCGGATGTCGGCCGTGTTGGTACCGCCGGCGTCGGCAGCGATGTCGAAGGACGACAACAGCGGCTGACCGTTCATGAGGACATCGAAGATCCTACGGTTCTCCACCCCATCGCCGAGCTCTGTGGGCAGGAAGATGACTTCTGAGAAGTACAGCCGCAGGTCGTACTTGCCCGGCGGGAGCGGGATGCGATAGGAGAAGCTGCCGAAACGGAAGCTGCGGAAGTAGAGTTGATCCGGCGCCCAGCGGATGGTCCGGATGGGCACCCCCATCTCCTGGCCACCAAATTGCCAGTGGTTCTGTTCGCCTCCCGAAAAATACCGGTCGCCGGACCACTCCACGCCGAAGCGATCGACGGAGCGTTCCATGGAAGAGCCCGCGAGGATGCGGACGGGGCGTGGAATGCCGCCGCCCGGCAGGGTGTCGCGATCGGCGGAATTGCGTGGTGGGGAGGCGGGCGCGGCCCGCTGGCTCCGGTACGGCAGGAGTAACAGAACGACGGCTGCGGTGATAAGCGCAGCAGCCGCAAGGCAGGCGATGAGGATGCGCTTCCCTGGGCGGTTGAGGGGTGCAGACTGGATGACCTCGGGGCGATGTCCGGGGTCTCGGATTGCGGGCTCAAACTCCGGTTGGTAGGTGCCGGCGGGAATCACGATGCGAAGGGATTGGGCGGCTCCTTCGTCGGCGTAGTAGTTCCGCAGTCGCTTGCGCAGCCGGGACATTTCGACCCGAACGACAGAGTCGCGTTTCTCGCCAAAGGTCTCGCTGCGGCCGTAGACTTCCGTGGCGATGCTGAATTCCTTGATCTCATGGAACCTTCCTTCAAAGGTCTTCTCGCAGAGATACTTCAGGAGTTTGGCAAGGGCGGGCGCCCGTGAGAACTCCTTGGAATCAAGAACTGCGTTGAGGGCAGCTCTTCGCTCTTCCAGCAGAATCGCCGCGTTGGATGTCATAGCCCCGAATTTAGTGCAGATTGTATCACCTCCCTCGCGAAATACCCCAGGGGATTTTCTGTTGATTGTCCCGGAGGTTGCAGGAGGTGGTTCAGGCGGCGAGTTCGGCCTTGCGTCTATCTGGCCCCGGCGACCTGCCATTCTGCCGGGTCCAGGGAGCCGATCTCCCTAGTTTCTGAACAGCCGTTGAGCGTACTCGTAGAGAGAGCGGCGCCAGGTGAGCCACTCATGGTCGGTACCGGGGGAGTCGTAGGCAACGTATTTGACGCCTACCTTGTCGAGTTCGGCGCGCGCGTGCCTGGCTGCGTCCAGCCGCGATTGCTCGACGGTGCCGGCAGCGATGAACAGCAAACGGCACTTTCGATTGAACTCCACTGCGTTGTTCAGCACTCCGCCATACGAGGTTCTGACGTCCAGATCGCGCATGACCGTGCCACTGAACGAGCCGAAGTGGCTGAATGTTTCGAGGTGGCCGAGTCCGACTTGCATGGCATAGGCCGCGCCCATCGAGAGTCCGGCAATGGCGCGATGATCCCGATCAGCCAGCGTGCGATAGTGCTTATCGAGAGCGGGCAGCAGATCCTTGACGACGACGTCGCCGAAGGTGGGCGAAACCACGATGCGGAAGGATCCGGGCGGCCCTGCCGGAGGACGGAGCGACGGCGGTGTTTCTCCCGGCTTGAAAGCGTAGCTGTTGTCGATGACGACGATCATGGGCACGGCTTTCTTACCCGCGATCAGGTTGTCGAGGATGATGTCGGTTCGCCCCTGGACGACCCAGCCCCGTTCATCTTCTCCACCCCCGTGCTGCAGGAGGAGGAGCGGGTAGCGGGCTTTGAGGTTGGTGTCGTAGTCCGGGGGCGTGTAGACAAAGGCGCGCCGCCAGGAGCCGGTCACGCTGGAGTAGTAGCGGAACTGGCGCATCTCTCCATGCGGGACGTTCTTTACCTCATAGAAGTCGACGCCTTTCTCGGGAATCTCGATGCCGCTGGATTGCCGGCTGGACCCGTAGAAGGTCTCGCTGCCGGGATCGTTGACGGCGACGCCGTCCACCACGAGGGAGTAGTAGTGGAAACCCGCCACCTGTGGCGGAAGGGTCGCGCTCCAGGTGCCGTCTTCGGCGCGCGTCATGTCGTAGTCCTTGCCGAGACGCACCTGGACCTTGCGCGCTTCCGGCGCCTTGAGCCGGAAGGTCACCCGCAGATCGGAATGAATGCGGGGATACTCAGCACCGGGCACATTCGAACCCGCTGGATTCGAGTTGTCGGCAGGCTGCGCCAGGGCGAGGGCGCATACCAGAAGAGCGGGCCAGATGCGGATCATTTCGCCTCCTTGAACAGCCTGGGCGCGAAATCGTGGAGGGCGCGTCGCCAGGTGAGCCACTCGTGGCTG
Organism: Paludibaculum fermentans; assembly: GCF_051172195.1. Taxonomy (GTDB): domain Bacteria; phylum Acidobacteriota; class Terriglobia; order Bryobacterales; family Bryobacteraceae; genus Paludibaculum; species Paludibaculum fermentans_A. The sequence continues at coordinate 5,236,709 of NZ_JBPJAQ010000001.1, read as the reverse complement.
GTGCCTTCCGACTCAATATAGATGTGGCGGATGCCGGCGCTGGCGATGGCCTCGCGGAACCCCTGCATGCCTTTGTACATGGGGGCCGGTTCGGCGGTACCGGTGCCGATCCAGACCAGCTTCATCCGTTTATTGAAGGCCTGCGCGTCGGCCAGCACGCCGTCGAAATCGGTCTTCGTATTGATGACCGGGCCGCCGTTGCCGCCCGGCACTCCGCTGAAGCCGCCCACATAGGCGAATTTGTCGAGGTTGTGCAGGACGATTTCGAAGGTTTGGCCGCCGCCCATGGAGAGTCCGGCCATGGCGCGATGGTCGCGATCGGGCAACGTGCGATAGCGGGCGTCGATGGCGGGGATCAGGTCGTTGATGACCACTTTCTCGAACGCGGGGAGGGAGGAGAGCCGGCGCATGTCGAACGGTTCGCCGGGCGCACGGACATAAGGCCTCTCACCCGCCATCACCGCATAGCCCTTGTCCATCACGATGAGCATGGGCACGGCCTGCTTGTGGGCGATTAGGTTGTCGAGAATGATGTCGGCGCGGCCCTGCACCGTCCAGCCGCGTTCATCCTCGCCGCCGCCATGCTGCAGGTAAAGCACGGGATACCGGAGTTTCTGGTTCGCGTCATAGCCGGGCGGCGTGTAGACGAAGGCCCGGCGCCAGGCCCCGGTTACTTTGGAGTAGTAGCGAAACTGGCGCACCTCGCCTTGCGGCACGGCCTGGATCTCGTAGTAGTCCGCATTTTTCTCAGGAATCTCGATTGCGCTCGACTGGCGACTGGTTCCATAGAACGTCTCGCTGCCTGGATCGTTGACAGCCACGCCATCCACTACCAGAGAGTAATAGTGGAATCCGGGCGCCTGCGGGGGGATAGTGACGCTCCAGACGCCGTCGTCCGCGCGCAGCATGTCGTAGGTTTTACCGAGGCGGACCTGGACCTGCTTCGCCTCCGGCGCCTTGAGCTGGAAGGTGGCCCGAAGATCGGGATGGACGCGGGGATACTGCGCGCCCATCACATTGGTGGAAGCGGGTTTTGAATCACCGGCAGGCTGCCCCAGGGCGAGGGCGCATGCAATTGCGAACCAGGAAATCGTTTTGAAGTACATCGTGGAGGACCTCTTGTGTATCAGTGAGCGGCAGGGCCCTGGGTGATTCCGGGCCAGGTGTCGGTACGGAACGGCGCGGCGGGCAGGCCGGCTCCATTGAAGAGCGTGGCCGCCGGATTCGACTGCCAGGCGTAACGAACCGCCTTGGGGTCGGCAACAGATTCCGAGGAGACGATAATGGCGTCGCCTTCGATGCGGGCTTCCGCCCAGTGCCATTTCCGGTCGTCCCCGGCGATGGAGAATTCGCCGAGTTTGACGCCCTTGACGATGAGTCCTCCATCGGCGTGAGCGAAGTGGAGTTTCAAGGCACCGGGCAGGTGTTCGACCTTGGAGACGGTCGGGCCGACATGGGGTACCTGGCGGCCGTACTGCCCGGCGAGGGCGCAGAGGGCGAGGCGTTCGCCAGACTCCCTTTTGTCGATGGGGTGGATGTTGTCGGGATCGCCGGTGTCGAGAGTGACAGCCAGGCAGGAGTTTGGCACGCTCTGCGCAGTCAGCGCCTGGGCCTCTCGAAACTCCGCCCAGGAATCCTCAACGGGCACTTCGCTGCGATGCTTGAAGGCCGGCAGGCCGACGATGTAGAACGGGAAATCGCCCTGGCCGAAGAGTTTCCGCCAATCGGCGATCATGGCAGGCAGCAGGCGGCGGTATTGGTGCGCGCGCTCGGTGTTGGACTCGCCCTGATACCAGATGGCTCCGGTGAGGGAGAGCGGCGCGACGGGCGCCAGCATGCCGTTATAGAGGACGCCGGGCATGGTGGGCAGGTTCTCGAAGCCGACCGGTAGCGGGTGTGGGGGACGGGCGTCCACGGCCACTTTGCCCTTCCACTCGCCGCTGAGGGGGACCAGTGTGCCGTCGCCCAGGGTGAGCCGCATTTCGTCCGGTTTGCCCAGGAACCCGCCTTCGGGTTTCAGCTTGAACACACGCAGGGTGATCACGTTCCGGCCCGGCTTCAGCACGCCATTGCGAGCGAAATAGACTCGCGGATTCTCGACCCAGGAACTGGCGCCCACCTGTTGCCCGTTGATGTAGGCGGTGTCCATCTTCTCGATCGATCCCAGATACACGCGCGCCATGCCGGAAGGAAGCGTGGCCGGCAGGGTGATCTCTTTGCGGAACCAACACAGGCTAGGCACGCCGGCGACGCCGAGTTCCTTGAAACCACCCGGAATCATTACCTGTGTCCACGAGGAATCGTCGAGAGCGGGATCGGCCCAGGAGCCACCTTTGGAGCCGATGTCGAACTCGTCGTACCAGTGCATGATGTAGTTGCCGTATTGCGGTCCGCCGATCTGGCGCCGGCGTTCGACCTCGGCGAGGCCCGCGTCGAAATCCTTGAGCGGGCGCAGGGCACCGGCGCTGGCAAACGTTTCGGCGGGCACGCCGCCCACTGCTTCCTGAATCAGGCCAATGGGGACATGCACGGATTCCTGGAGTTTGCGGGCGAAAAAGTAGGCCGTGGCTGAGATGCCACCAAAGCCGCCGACGGTGCCTGGCGAGACGATCTTCCATGCACCGCGCGGGACGTCGACGGGCGAGTAGGAGGACTTCTGACCCGCATTGAAGAACCGGATCAGCGGATGATCGGCCGCCTTCACTTCGTCCGCGCCGTTTCTGGCTTGAGCGAGGCCGAACCCCATGTTCGACTGGCCCGCGCAGAGCCACACGTCGCCGACCAGGACTTCGTGCAGAACGACGGTTTGGCGGCCGGAGATCCTGACAGTGTACGGTCCACCGGGTGGAGGCGGCTGGAGGCTCGCCTGCCACCGGCCATCGGCCCTTGCCGTTGCGGTCGCGGAGCTCTCACCGATCTCGACCCGGATGGCATCGCCGGGTTGAGACCAGCCCCAAATCGCGACCGGTTTGCCGCGTTGCAGCACCATGTTGTCGCCGAAGATCGGGCTGACAAACGGAAGCGGAGTTGCCGTCTCGGGAGGCGCGGGAGGCTGGAGTGCGGCGCCGAGGTGGAGGCCCGTGGACAGCAGCAGAGCCGACCCTAGAGCAAGAGAGACGAGGGTTCTCCGGCCTTGAGCGAGTCGCATATTCATCTTCCCGGTCTCCTTGTGCAGCCAATGCCCATGGGTTTCGAGGATCCTAGCGTTGAGCGGGTTTCCAGGTGAAGCAGGAGCCATCCTTGCGGTCCGGCGCCGGTCCGGGATGATCGGCGGACACAAGGCCTGGTTCTTTTGGAGCGGCGATATAGCGGTGCGTCGCCAGCGACAATAGCAGCGTATCGCCGCGCTGCAGGTCCACCCACTGAAACGTCTCCGCGTCACCTGGTTTGCCCGGCTTCAACAAGACTTCGCCGGGTTTGCCGGCGCCCGACACGGAGACAAACTGCCCCTTGGCGGTGCGAAGCGCAATGCGGCCGCGTCCCCGATCCACAACCTGGAAAGCGCTGGCCTTCCCTACCCCGGCCGCCGTCAGCAGTTTGCCATCAACTACCGTCAGGCTGCTTCCGTTCGAAAGGTCAGAGAACGTGATCCACCGGCCGGCCGGAATCGGCTCGATCAGCCCCCTCGGCCGCGGTTCCAGAACGGTGAAGGAATCGAAGTCGGCCTGCCCTCCGGCGGCGCCTGAGGCGTTGTAGTGAAACAGCCCGAAGCGAACGCCCTGAAATGTCTTCAACTGAAACGCTAGCGGAAGTTCGGGGCCGAGATCCTTGAACTCCTTCCCATTCGCGCTGTAGCTGAAGCGGGCGGTCTCCTTGTCGAAATCACAGTGGACCCGAAGCCAGATGCGGGTCCCGGGTAGCGGCTCGCGAACGGGTTTGGCGGTCCGCTGATCGAAGAACTCCAAGGTGAGTTGATCTGCCTGGCGCGAGGCGCCGATCCAGGAGTAAGGCAGGTTCAGGAGGGCCAGACCCGCGGAATCGCCGTTCCTGAGCCCTGCGGCATCCAGTTCCGTTGTGGCGATGGATTCCGGGCCCATGACTCGCTGGGTTAGCGTATCGCGCGCCAACCAGAAGTCCGGGGCGGGCAGCGAATGCAGGCGCAGGTAGCCGGGGCGTTCAGTGAGCGACCACTTGGAGTCGTCGGGCAGATGGTTCCACTGCCAGACCTGTTGGAGCTTGGGGCCGGCGAAACCATCATTGCGATCGTAGGGCGCAGTGAGGGGGCTGGTGCGTCCCGTATTGGGCTTCACCCAGAGGGAGGGCGTGCGGGTGAGATTGCCGGGCAGTCCGAAGTACGGCCAACCGTCGACCCAGGTGACCGGCGACAACGAGGTAAGGCGGCCCACGGCGTTGTGGTCCTGCATGGAGTAACCCCACCACTCGCCGGTAACGGTATCGATGATGCCGCCCTGGTGCAGGGTAAGGCTGAGGCTCTCACTCGGATTGGGCGGCGTGATTTCGAAGGGCGGGGCGGGCCGCCGGAAGTTCTTCGGCCGGTTGCCCTGGCCAATGCCGAGGCTCTCATTCTCGCTGATTGTTTTCACTTCCCAGGGGCCGGCGAGGCTCTCGGCCCGGGCACACTTCATGGGCACGTGCGCGCCGGGGACGGCACTGACGATGTAGTATTTGCCCTTGAGTTTGTAGATGTGCGAGCCCTCGCCCATGCCAAGACTCTTGTCGATGAGGACACGATCGGTGCCCGGCACCAGGGCCGTGAGGTCCGCGTTCAGTTCCACGATTCGTATCGTGGAGGCCCCGTAGACGGCGTAGATCCGGCCATCGTCATCAAAGAGAACGGACAGGTCGTGGAGGCCCTGCTGGATGCGGTTGTGCTTCCACGGTCCGCGAGGATCGGAGGCGCGGAATACCTGCAGCCCAAAGCGGTTCACATTGGCAAAGATGTAGTACGTCCCGTTGTGGAAGCGGAAGCTGGGCGCCCAGATGCCCTGGCCATAGATCTCCTTGCCGTCCTCCAGCCGGAAGTCGGGACCGAGATCGAGACGGTCGAAGGCGTAGCCGATGATGCGCCAGTTCACCAGATCCTGGGAGTGCAGGATGGGCAAGCCGGGCATGGTGTGCATGGTGGTGCCGGTGAGGTAGTAGTCGGGGCCCACGCGGATCATGTCGGGATCGGAGAACTCGTCGTAGAACAAGGGATTCGAGTAGGTTCCGTTTCCGTTGTCCGCAGCCCAGGAGCGCGTCCTGGGCGGCTGGGCGCTAACGGAAAGGGCCGCGCAGAGCATCGCGGTGAGGGCGTAAGTTGTCTGGCGCAGGGCGGTGGAAGATGGAGTCGTCATGAGTCTTTCACAGGATCGGAGCCGGGCTGGCCGGCGCAACAGAGACAAGGGCGGGGACGGTTCCGAAGATGGTCGAACGAGAAACCATGTGAAATTCTCCGGACTAGCGTGACCGCGTGCAGGGCAGTTTGGCCCACACTGGCGAACCACCCTGCACGCGCTTGCAGGAATGGACAGCAGCGAGTCTATCGCGGAGCGAATTGAGAGTCAAACCCGACTCGAGAAAGCGCAGTCAGGCGGCTTTGACTTCCAATGCCCGATGCAATAGAGTTCAGTGAAAGCGTTACCAGCGACCTTCGCCACCTGAGACGATTTCGCCCCGGGGTGAGGATTGCGAAGGGAGCCGGAATACCCCGCAAACAGAGGTGACCACTTGGCAAGACTAAGCCAATCGATGCCGCGCCTGGCGGCAGTCCTGTTGACTGCCGCGGTACTCGCTGCTGGACAAACCGGGATCCAGGACAAGCGGCCGGTATTTGGCGGCGCATGCCGCCTGTGCCCGTGGGGCGCGATGGCGGAGGTTGTCCAGGCGGCGCTGAAGCCGTACGGCTACGACGTGCAGATCTGCTACAACTGCAATGCGGTGGACGCGCCGCGGATCGTGAGCGAAGCACGGATGCCGCCGGCGTACAAACCGGATCCCGCCGTGCCCGAGATCCTGGCTCCGCGCAACGTGCCGGGACTTGGCGCCATCGACTTCGGTGCTGTTGCGATCCAGTTCCTGCGCAACGCATATAAGGGAACGGGGCCATACTCCAAAGACAAGCCGCGCACCAACCTGCGGTTCATTGCCAACATCCAGGATCCCAGTTATGTGCTGGTGGCGGCCAAGGCCGAAACCGGGATAACGGACCTTGCGCAGATCAGGCAGAAGCGGTGGCCGGTGCGGATCCTCACCGCAGGCATTGGCGGCGACTCGACCCGCATCCTGGCTCATTTCGGCCTGACCAGGCAGGCCATCGAGGAGGCGGGCGGGCGGGTTGGCAATACGGCAGAGGACCGTGAGAAGTTCGACGTTGTCATCGGAGGCGGCGGTCCGATGACGACCGCGCCGGAGTGGAGAATCTGGACGGAGATCAGCCAGAAGTTCGACCTCACTTTCCTTCAATTGCCCGACGGATTGCTGGCTGAACTTGCGACGGCCGGCGAACAGGAGCGCGGCGTGATCCCCGCGGGGCTCTATCGTGGGATCGACCGACCCATGCCCAGCGTGGTGCGCACCGGCACCGTAATCTATGGCCGGGCTGACATGCCGGACAGCTTCGCTTATGCCGTTGCGAAGGCGATGGATGAGCAGCAGCAACTGCTGCAGTGGCGGCATTTGAACTTCTCGTACAACGTGCACACGGTGTGGAAAGGGTATGAGGTTCCACTGCATCCCGGGGCCGCCCGCTACTACAGGGAGATGGGCTACATGAAGTAGCCAGACCGGCGGCAAAAGATGGATCAAGGATTGACATGACGCCCAACTCATCCAGCAGACGGAAGTTTCTCCAGGCAGCCGGGCTTTCGGCCGTAGGAACCGGTTTGGCCGCGCCCGGCTCGGGCGTGTCGATCGTGATCGACCCGGCTGACCCGATCGGCTCATCAGGACCGGTGCAATGGGCCGCCGGGGAACTGCAAGGCGCGCTGGAGCAGAGAGGGGTGGCCGTGCAGCGGTGCGCCCGCCTGGCCGAGGCGCGGGAGGCGAGTTTCTGCATCACCGTGGCCGGCGCCCAGGCTGCGCTGGCGCGGGCCGTATTGAATGAGGCGCGAGCACCTCTTCCCTCCATGCCGGAGGCGCTGGTGCTGGCATCGGGCAGGACGTCGGGCCGCAGCGTGGTGGCCGCCTGCGGGACCGATGTGCGCGGCGTCGTTTTTGCCGTGCTGGAACTGGCAGACCGTGCGCGATACAGCAGCAATCTGATGGAGGCCGTGGCGGTGCCGAAGCCCGTGGTGGAGCAGCCGGCGAACAAGCTCCGCAGCGTCACGCGGCTCTTCACCAGCGAGGTGGAGGACAGACCCTGGTTCAACGACCGGCCGATGTGGGGCGCGTACCTCACCATGCTCGCCGGCCAGCGCTTCAATCGCTTCAACCTCGCACTGGGTATCGGCTACGACTTTCTGCGGAAGGTCACGGACGCCTATTTCCTCTTCGCTTATCCGTTCCTGTTGGACGTCCCCGGCTATCGCGTGCGCGTGCCACAGCTGGCGGAGCGTGAACGCGACAGCAATCTGGAAATGCTGCGATACATCAGCGAGCAGACGGTGGCTCGCGGGATGGAGTTTCAGTTAGGGCTCTGGATGCACGGCTACGAGTGGATTGACAGCCCGAATCCGAACTACACGATTGAGGGGTTGACCCACGAGACGCATGGGCCGTACTGCCGCGATGCCGTGCGGGCGCTGCTGAAGGCGTGTCCTGCCATCAGCGGCGTGACGTTTCGCGTCCACGGGGAAAGCGGGGTGGATGAAGGCAGCTATCAGTTCTGGAAGACGGTTTTCGAGGGTGTTTCCACGTGTGGGCGTACCGTTGAGATCGATATGCACTCCAAGGGCATGGACCAGGCGATGCTGGATATCGCAGTCGGCTCCGGCATGCCCGTCAAGCTCTCGCCCAAGTATTGGGGCGAGCATTTGGGGATGCCCTATCACCAGGCGGACATCCGCGAATTGGAGCGGCCGAAGCCGAACGCACAGACCAGCCGGCTGATGAAGCTGAGCGCCGGATCGCGCAGCTTTCTGCGGTATGGGTACGGCGACCTGCTCCGCGAGGATCGGAAATGGGACGTAGTCCATCGCATCTGGCCTGGCACGCAGCGCCTGCTGCTGTGGGGCGACCCCTTGACCGCCGCCGCCTACGCCCGGGCCTTCGGGTTCTGCGGCAGCGCCGGTGTGGAGATCATGGAGCCGCTCTCGTTCAAAGGACGGCGCGGATCGGGTCTACCGGGCGGACGTTGCGCGTATGCCGACGCGTCCTTGAATCCCCGGTGGGACTGGGAGAAGTACGTCTACGGCCACCGTATCTGGGGCCGGCTGCTGTACAACCCGGATTCGGCCCCGGATGTCTGGCAGCGTTATCTGCAGGCCCAGTTCGGCCCCGGGGCGGGAGCAATGGAATCGGCGCTGGCTCACGGCAGCCGCATTCTGCCCATTGTGACCACGGCTCACGCGGCGTCGGCGGGCAATAACACGTACTGGCCGGAAGTGTACCTGAACCAGTCGCTGGTGGATGCCACGCAGCCCGGCCCCTACACGGACAGCCCGGCACCCAGGGTCTTTGGTAACGTCAGCCCGCTGGACCCGCAGCTTTTCTATCGAATCAACGACTATGCGGACGATCTACTGAAGGACAAGGTGAGCGGGCAATACTCGCCGGTGGAAGTGGCGCAGTGGATTGAGGACCTCGCGGCGGCAGCGGCGAAGAGTGCCACGCAGGCGCAGGCGTTGTCGACAGGAAAGGACCGCCCCGAGTACCGCCGCGCCGCCATTGATGTCGACCTCCTGGTGGGCCTTGGGCGATTCTTCGGCGCCAAGTTCCGGGCTGGTGTGCTGTGCAGGATCTTTGAGCAGACCGGCGATCGGAGCGCGTTGGAGCAATGCCTTCGGCTGTACCGGGCGGCTCGCACGGCGTTCGCGACGGTGGCCGAGCGCGGCAAGGGTGTCTATGTTCCGGACATCACGGTGGGCGAACTGCGCCAGTTGCGCGGTCACTGGATGGACCGGCTGCCCGCCATGGATGCCGACATTTCGGAGGTCGCCCGGAAGTTGGAAGGAGCCAGGGCCGTGGACGGTTCTCCGCTGCTGACGCAGGCGGTTGCCCAGGCCACCGGGCGCCCGCGGCGTGTTCCGACGACGTGTCTCCATACGCCCGCGGCGGGATTCCGGGCCGGCGGGCCGCTGGAAATCACGCTGAGCTCCTCCGCTCCGATGTCGTCGGTGCAAATGCACTTCCGGCATGTGAACCAAGCGGAGCGCTGGGAGTCGGTGGCCATGGAGGCTCGCGGAGGCGTCTGGAGGGCAGCGATTCCCGCCGACTACACGAGTTCACAGTACTGGCTTCAGTATTACTTCGAGGTGAGAGGGATGGGACAGAGCGCCGCGCTGTATCCGGGGCTCGGGGCTGAGTTGAACCAGCAACCGTATTTCACGGTGAGGCGGGGCGTCGAGACATCGAGGGCAAAGTAACCATTCTGAGCGCTCGTGGGATTGGGGCGCACCGGACCTGGCTTCCGTGGATTCCCGTCAACCACCTGCGCGGCATCACGGGGCTGGAGGAGTTCGACAAGGCTTTATTTCGGCAGTTGGCCAAAGGCAATTAGGACAAACATGAATACGAGAATCACACCTGTGCAGATGTTCACCAGGGCGCTAACGCTGTGCGCCGCGTTGACGATGGCGACGGCGGCCGGGGCAGCACCGCCGCGTCCGCAAGGCCCGTGCGATGTCTACGCCGCCGCGGGCGCCCCCTGCGTGGCCGCGCATAGCAGCACGCGCGCTCTCTATGCCGCCTACAACGGACCGCTCTACCAAGTGCTGCGCCAGTCGGATGGCAAGACCCTGGATATCGGTGTGGTCCAGCCCAATGCGCTACCGGTGCCGGACGCGGGCGGCTATGCCAATGCGGCGGCGCAGGACGCCTTCTGCGCCAACACGCACTGCTGGATCAGCATTCTCTATGACCAGTCTCCCAAGGGAAACCACCTCATCCAGGCGCCGCGCGGCGGCTTCAGCGGTCCGGCCATGGGGGGATTCAACAACCTCCCCGTGGCGGACATGGCGCCGGTTACGCTGATGGGTCACAAAGTCTACGGCATCTTCATCGCGCCGGGCATGGGCATCCGCCTGAACGATGCGAAGGGCACGGCCGTGGACGACCAGGCGGAGGGACAGTACTGGGTGATCAACGGCCACCACTATAACTCCGGGTGCTGCTTTGATTACGGCAATGCCGAGACGGACAGCCGCGACGACGGCAACGGCACCATGGAGACCACCTACTATGGCAACGCCACGCCCTGGTACCGGGGCACCGGCAACGGCCCTTGGATCATGACCGACCAGGAGAACAACCTGGTGGGCTGTGTGAATCCGGATGGATCCAAGCTCTGCACAAACCTGCCGAGTATCACATGGCGGTTCGTCACCGCGATCGCCAAGGGCGAGCCACATCACTGGACGTCCATGGGCGGCGACGCGCAGCGGGGGCCGTTGTCGGTCATGTTCGACGGGCCGCGCATCGACGTCACCTACGATCCGATGCGCAAGCAGGGCGCCATCCTGCTGGGCAATGGCGGCGACAACAGTGTAGGCTCGCAGGGCACCTTCTACGAAGGCGCGATGACGGCCGCGGGCACGTTCCCTTCGGACGCCACCGACCAACTGGTGCAGGCCAACGTAGTGGCCGCGAAGTACGATGTGCAGCGGCTGAGCCTGGCGCCGGCGGCTGCCACGGCCACCCCGCCTGGAGTTCAGACGTTCTCGCCGGGATCCTCGCACGACGTCACCCTGACCTTCACGAATACGACAGGGGCGCCGGCGACGGGCGTGAAGCTGAGTGTTTCCGTTCCCAGGCAGTGGACCTCGGTGGCAGCTGGCTCCAAGACTACGCCGGTGACAATTCCTGAGGCAGTGGCCCCCGGCGCGAGTGTGAATGCAACATTCAAGGTCACCTCAGGGCCGGCGGCCTTCAACGGCGACCTGGTAGGGACGGCTTCCTGGACGGGCCCGAGCGGAACAACGCATTCGGAAACAACGGTGGCGAAAGCGCGGAACGTCAGTCCCATCAGGATCAACGAATTCCGAGTCAGCGCAGGCAATCCCCCCAATTCGACGAACTCGTTTATCGAGCTCTACAACGCCGGAGCCGGCGCCGTGGACCTCTCCAACTGGAGCCTGACCCAGCACCAGACCCAGCAGGCGATCTTCTCGTCAGTGAAGATGCCCGCCGGGACGAAGCTTGCGCCGGGCGGTTTCTACCTGTTGGGTCTCGCCAACTCGGGGCTGGCGGTGCCTGCGCGCAGCGGTGAAAGCACTGTGTACGTCAGGAGCACGACTGGTATGTCGGCCGGCGATACGATCGACATCGACACCGGCTCCAAATTGGAGACGCGCAAGATCGCGAGCGTAGGAACGGCGGCGGGCAACAGCACGACATTGTGGCAGCCCCTGCCCGACGGGATGGTGATCACGAATCCCGCCGGTTCGACCAACGTGCCCGTCACCAGTGTGTCGGGCTTTGAAGTGGGGCAAAAGATTGCCATCGGCTACGGCGCCACCTATCCCACCGTCGCCAGGACGGTGGAGAAGTATGAAGTGGCCACAGTTACCGCGGTGGGCAAACCGGGCACGCAGGCTTTCCTGGGTGTGGACGCGCCCGCCGGAGCGACCAATCTGAAGGTGACTTCGGTAGCCAACATTTCGGCTGGAGACAAGATCCGGCTCGACATCGACAGCGTCGGCCATGGGATCGAGACCGTCACGGTGACAAAGGTCGGGACCCAGGCGAGCCGCACCGCGCTGACCGCGGATGTGAGCGTAGGCGCGACCAGCATCAAAGTCCGCAGCGTAAACGGTTTCACGGTGGGCGACAAGCTGACGATCGGCACGCCCGCAAACCAGGAGACAGTGACGATCAGCGCGGTCGGGGCCAACGTCGAGTTTGCTCCGGCCCTCGCCAAGCCGCACCTCAACCGGGAGGAGGCAATCGCCCAGGGCACAGGACTGGAACTGGCCGCTCCGCTGCGCTTCCCGCATGCGGGCAACATGCCCTTTAGTGTGAGGGGTACGGGCATCACCTTCCAACCGGCGACCACCTTCGCGCATTCGAGCAACGAGCCCGTGCAGCCACTGGGTACGGGCATCACGTTGGACAAACCTCTGGCCAAAGAGCACGAGATCAACGCGGCCGTGCGGGACGCCGCGGTGACCACCGCTGGTTATCAGGGCACACCGGCCCCCAATCAATGGTTCGGGGGCCCGGCCCTCTCCTCCAGCGCCGGCAACATGGTGCTGCGTGACGCCGGCGGCCTGGTGGTCGACAGCCTCAACTACGGCCTGCCGGTCGATCCGTGGGCCTCAGAGGGGTATCATGGCATCTCGGGGTCAGGACAGGGCGGCTGCCTTGTGCCAGCACCCGGCTTTGCCCGTGGTTTCGGACCCGCCGCTGCGGCGTCGGGCGCGACGAACCGGAGCGCGGGCCGCTTCCCGGACGGCGCCGATACCGACAGCAACTGCTCCGATTTCCTGCTGCAGCCCGCCACCACCCTGTCGGCCGCTTCGGCCGCCGGCACGAACAACATCAAAGTCGCCAGCGTGGCAGACTTCAAGGCCGGACAGACGGTTCTCATCGACGCTGGTGGCGAACTGGAAAATGCCGTGATCGAAACAGTCGGCACGGCCGGGGCAACTACAGCGGGTACTGCCACCAACGCGGGCGCAACCGTAATCCCGGTCACTGGTGCAATGGGCTTCACGGCCGGACAGGCCATTCTGGTCGACGACGGAGCGAACCGTGAAACGGCAGTGGTTGTTTCCGTCACCTTCGGGTTCAGGAACTCTTCCATCACCGTGGCGGCGCCGCTGAAGTCTGCGCACGCAGCCGGGTCACCCGTTACGGGCACCGGCATCACACTGGCCGCCCCGTTGACCAAAGCGCATTCCAGCGGGACCCAAGTGGCCAGGAGCCTGCCCACTCCAGGCGCGCCCAACCAGTACGTCCGGTCGAAGTAACGGGCGAAAAAGCATGCGGGAGGCAAGCCGCTGACGCGCCAGGGTCCAGTGCTCAGCGGCTTCCTCCGATTCCACAAGAGTTGAATTGCGAGTAGAAACCGGTATGAAAATGAGAATCCTTGGTGTACTGATACCCGTGCTGGCCTTGGCGCTGGCTGGGGCAACGCCCCCGCGGCTGCAGGGTCCGTGCGACATCTATGGCGCGGCGGGCACCCCCTGTGTGGCCGCACACAGCACCACACGCGCGCTTTACGCCGCCTACAGCGGCCCGCTCTACCAGGTGAAACGCGCATCTGACGGAAAGACGCTGGATATCGGCATCCTTCCGCCCACCGCATCGCCAATAGCGGATTCAGGCGGGGTCGCTGACGCGGCCGCGCAGGACGCCTTCTGCACCAATACGCTGTGTGTCATCAACCGGATCTATGACCAGTCCGGTAAGGGCAACCATCTGCTGCAGTCGCCCCCGGGTCCGCTGTTTCCAGGTCCTGCGAAGGGCGGATTCGATACCCAGCCCATCGCGGACATGGCGCCCATCACGATTGGTGGACACAAGGCATACGGCGTGTACATCATGCCGGGCATGGGGTTCCGCAACAACGATGCCAGGGACCTGGCCATCAACGACGAGCCGGAGGGCATCTATTACGTCATCGACGGCACGCACTATGACAGCGGCTGCTGCTTCGATTACGGCAACTCTTCGACCAACGGCCGCGCCGTGGGCACAGGCACCATGGAAACCACCTACTTTGGTACCGCCACCGCGTGGGGCAGCGGCGACGGACCCGGCCCCTGGATCATGGCCGACCTGGAAGCGGGCCTGTTCTCCGGCTACAACGCGAAACAGAACCCCGGCGATCCGACCATCGATTCGTGGCGGTTCGTGACAGCCGTCGTCGACGGCGGCGGCGGCAACAAGTGGGATCTCCGCGGAGGCAACGCGCAGAAGGGCGGGCTGACCACCTTCTACAGCGGAATCCGCCCAGGCTCCCGGACCAACAGCAGTTATTACCCGATGCACAAACAGGGGGCGATCCTGCTGGGCATCGGCGGCGACAACGGCAACGGCTCGGCCGGCACGTTCTACGAGGGGGTAATGACCACTGGCTATCCGACAGAAGCCACCACAGATGAGGTGCAGGCCAATGTCGTGGCGGCGCGGTATGACGTTCAACGAGTGAGCCTGTCGCGAGTCACGACATTCACTCCGGGATCGACGCAGAACGTCACCGCGACGTTCACCAATGTCTCTGAGGTGCCTGCGACGGGGGTCAAGCTAAGCCTCTCGGTCCCCGCGGGGTGGACCGCCCGCGTCTCCGGCAGCGTTTCGAAGACATTCGACGCGCCGGTGGCGCCGGGCGCCAGTGTGAGCGCGGCGTTCCAGGTCACCTCTCCGTCGAAGACCGGCGCCGGCTTCCTCACCGGCCGGGCTGAGTGGTCGATTCCAACTGCCGGCCGAAAGCAGTTTGACGCGATACCCGCAAGAGTGCGGAATGTACTGCCGGTGAAGATCAACGAAGTGCGGCTAGGCACCACCACTAACACGACCGACCAGTTCATCGAGCTCTATAACGCTGGTTCCAGCGCCGCAGACCTCTCCAACTGGACTCTTGTGAATACGCAGAGCCAGTGGGCCGGCGTGAAACTGGCGACCATCCCTACCGGGACCAGGCTCGAGAGTGGCGCCTATTATCTTCTCGGCCTGTCCGGCTCAGGACTGGCTGCGCCGGCCACTGTGGGTGCGACGACGGTCCAGGTGAGGAGCATCATCGGTCTCGCGCCGGGTGAGAAGGTCGACATCGACGGAGAGATCCGCACGATTGCCAAGATGGGGACAGCCGCCGCGGCACTGACGACGGTGTTCGAACCCGTGTCTACGGGACCGTGGCTGACGGTGCCGGCCGGCTCCACCAACCTGCCCGTGACGAACGCGGCCGGCTTTTCCGTAGGGGAGAAGATCGGCATCGACATTGGGGGCAACTACGAACTGGCCACGGTCACCGCGGTCGGCCAGGCAGCCACACAAACAACGCTGTCGGCCGCGTCGGCCGCGGGCGCCACCAACATCAAGGTTGCGGCCAGCGACAACGTGAGGCCCGGTGACACGCTGACGATCGGCACTGGCGGGCGAAAAGAGATCGCTACGGTGAAGAGCGCCGGTTCCAGCGGAGCCAGCGGCGCCGGCATTGATCTCGCAGCCCCACTCAAGTTCGACCACGCGGCGGGCATTGACGTCTCTGATGTGGGAACAGGCATCAGCTTCACGCCGGCTACCAGGTTCCCGCACGTCAGCGGCGACGCGGTGCAGGCGCTGGGCAGCGGCCTGACGCTCGACCGTCCTCTGGCCAGGAGCCACGAGTACGGCGCGGCCGTGGTGAATACCCAGGCCGCTACTGTGGGCTACCAGGGGCCGCCGGCGCCCAATCAATGGTTCGGGGGCACTCTCTCGGCCAGGGCCGGTTCTATCGCGCTCCTGGACGCCGCAGGCGCCGTGGTCGACGCGATGGTCTACGGATCCCAGCAGAGCAGTTCCAGTGGCAACGGGACCATTACCAGCCCCGAACTGGCCACGCTGGAGGGCGACCAGGGCAAGGGCGGCTGCATCGTGGTGGTGCCGCTTCCGATCGGTGGAGCGGGCCGCAGCCGCGGCCGCTTCCCAAACGGCGCCGACGCCGATAGCAACTGCACCGATTTCCAGACCCAGGCCTCTGCTTTCCTGCCGTTGGGTGCGTCCGCGGGCGCGACCAACATCAAGGTCGGCAATATGACCGGGTTTACCCCGGGCCAGAAGATCCTGATCGATACGGGGGCGAATCTCGAGACCGCCGTCATCGCCACAGTGGGCACGGCTGGCGCTTCCACGGTGCGGACAGACACCAGCACCGGCGCCACCGTTCTCCCCGTCGCTAGCGGGATGGGCTTCAGCGCCGGGCAGACCATTACGGTCGACAGCGGCGCGAAACAGGAGACGGCTGTGATCGCCTCCACGGCTTTCGGAAGGGGTGGCGGCACAATTACCGTCTCCGTGCCGCTCACGGCGACGCATTCGGCCGGAGCTCAGGTCTCCGGCAGCGGTATCAGCCTGACCGCCCCGCTGAGCAAGACTCATGCTGGGGGAGCGCAGATCGCCAGCGGCGTGCCCACACCCGGCGCACCCAATCAGTTTTAGGGCCTGGCAGACTCACACCCAAAGCCTGCGGCAATTGGCTGAGCTGTTCGATGAGCTCAACCGGCGCCTTTGCCGGCATCCACGGGTCGGCAAGTGGGAATTGAGAGCACAAGAGATTCGAGGTCAGAAGGAAGATCTGATGTTGCTGGGTGGACCGGCTTGCGCTCAAGGAGGTCGAGGTCGGTGGCTGCGCCGGAAGTAGTCCTGTGTATCGCCAGTCCGGTGATATGCGTCAGCGAATCAGCCAGCCACTCACCCGCTGCTTACCTTGCGAATTCAACATAAAACGTCGTCCCTGCGCCAGCACGAGACTCGAACCATGCCTTGCCGCCTAGGTAGCTCTCCGTCAGCAATCGGATACTGTACGTCCCCAAGCCCCGGCCGGCTCCTTTGGTACTGAATGACCGTGTGAACACATGAGCACGCACGTCCTCACTCATTACGGCATGATTGTGCACGGAGAACCGCACCAGGCCAGGTTGAATCACTTCACAGGTGGCTGTCACCACCTCCTTCGTTCTGGAGGCCTCCAGCGCATTCTTTAACAGGTTGATCAGGACGCGGCCCAGCAGTGCGGCATCGATCTCAAACTGGACAGAAGGTGCACCGTTCTGGATCACCACCTGTTTATCTTGTGCGAAGCCGAATGACCTGCAGGCAGCCACGGCATCGTGCAGTGCGTTGAGGGAATCGACCTCGGACTTGACCACCGCGAGGTCGCCTCTTTCAGCCGACAGCAGCATCCGCTGGCTACGAATCTCCTCCACCAGCGCGTGTGCCGACGTAGAGAGCATTTCTATGAACTCGGCTTGCTCCTCCTGCGGCATCTGCTCGCCAGCCAGCACGGTTGAAACGCCTTCGACGGCGCTTGCCCGATTCATGATGTCGTGAAGAAATGTCCGCTCCAGGGCCTCGCGCCGCTTCTCGGCGCTAATGTCGCGCAGCGAGTAACATTGCCACCCCTTGGAGAGTTCCGGCAACGGCTTGACATCCACTGCGTATTCCGCCGATCCGCTTCCGGTCCCGTCATCACACTGCAGCAGGCACTCGCCCGAACTCGCATTACCTTGTTGCCCCGCAACCAACTCCTGCACCAGACCGCAATAGCGGCAAGACTCGCTGGTGCCACAGCCGCCAGGCATCTCCGCGGCATGGACACAGTGCAGCAGTTCACCTGGCCGCATCCCAATGGCGTCGTTCTTATTGGCCAGTCCACCGGCCTTTGCGCAGGCGTCGTTGCAGAGGACAATCTGCCTTTCGGCATTCACCAAGGCGACCATATTTGGCGAGATGTCGAGCATGGCCGCCAAGGTCGGATTCTCCCCGATCTGCCGAGCCTGCTCCAGCATTTGCTCGCCGGACAGCCGTTCAGCCGGCAGGAACACCGTATGAGTAGGCATACTTCACCCAGAAACATATCGGACGGATCGGTCTGAACCATTAGATCCCCATACGATGGGCAGATTTCAGCCCATGGTGCCACGAGCGGCGATGATTCAAACGGGTGCGCTCTCCATTAGGTAGTCGTCCTGGAGACGTTCCGAACCTCAGGCATCAGCTTCACGGCTGTAGCGGTGGGGTGACGGTGGATTCCGGAGCGTCTCGTGGACAGCCTTAATGAGAACGCTCGGAGCGAAGGGCTTAGCCAGGAAAGTGACCGGAAGATCAAGGTGCTCCCGGTCAGTGCGCGGGTCAGCGTAGCCGGACATCAGGATCACACGAATGCCCGGACGGGCGGCCATGATCGACTGGGCCAACTGCGTTCCATGAATCACCGGCATGACAGCGTCGGTAACCAGCAAGTCGCAGGATTCGCTGAGAGCCAGGGCTGAAGTTGGATCAGATGTCAGCCGTACATCATAACCATTGTGTGTGAGTACGTCGAGGATCAGCTTGCCCACCGCCGGCTGGTCCTCGACCACGAGGATCCGCTCATTGCCGCGCGGGACCGAGACAGCGAGCGGCGGCTTCACTGGCTCAGCGGCTCGTTTGGCGACCGGCAGATAGACGTCGACGGTAGTTCCCTTGCCGAGGGTGCTCGTCACCTCGATTTCGCCCCCGATTTGCCGGACAATCCCATAGACAGTGGCCATGCCTAAACCTGTACCCTTGCCAAATTCCTTTGTTGAGTAGAAGGGCTCGAAGATGCGGGAGAGCGTCTGGGGATCCATCCCAATACCGGTGTCGGCCACCCGCAGCCGGACGCACGGCCCGTCCATCGCGGCAGGATGGGATTGCGCCACTCGACATTCGGCGATATCGATGCGGATGTCGCCACCACCCGGCAAGGCGTCGCGAGAGTTGATGACCAGATTCATCACCACCTGTTCCAGTTGAGCGGGATCAACATCCAGCAGGGCCGGTGCGGGGGAAGGGGCGAAATGAATCGTGACGCTCTCCCGCACCAACCGTCGCAGCAGCGCGCAAAGGTCGCTGATGGCTTCGTTGGCGTCAATCACCCGTGGCTGCATCATCTGGCGGCGTCCGAACGCCAGCAACTGGTGTGTGAGCGCGGCCGCGCGCTGGCCAGCCTGCAGAATCGCTTCGGCGTGCGAGCGCCAATTGGGGCTGGTCATCGGAACCTGCTGCATCAGTTCGGCGTAACCGTTGATCACGGTCAGTAGATTGTTGAAGTCATGCGCAATACCTCCGGAAAGCAGGCCGATCGCTTCGAGGCGCTGAGAACGGTGGAGGCGCTCCTGGATGGCTTTGGATTCCGTGATGTCGGTGGAGATACCGCAGACAGCGTTAGGTTGGCCGCTGCCGTCATATAGAGGACCCTTGATGATCAGGTAAGTGCGTTGGGCGCCCTCTCGGGAATCGGTTGCTTCGAATTGAACCACTCGATCCTGCTCAATGACGACTTCGTCGTTCGCCCGAAGGAAACCGCAAGTCTCCGTGCCGGGGATCTCTGCGTCGGTCTTCCCGAGGACCTCGGCGCGCCGACCTCCCAGCAGGATCTGGTGCTGCAGATTGGACACCAGATAGCGTCCTTGAAGGTCCTTAACATAGATGCCGACAGGCGCCCGATCCAGGATTGTCTGGAAGCGCTCCTGGATTCGTGAACGCTCCTGGTAGTCGGCGGCGATCTGGCGCGTCTTCTCCTCAACCAGACGAGCCAAGTCACGATGGCGGCTCAGGTGCTGATGGATAGAGAAGGTCACAATCGCGCAGGTCAGCAGCAAAGCCAGTATTGGGAATGGCTGCCGATACCAGGCCACCAGGACCTCGAACTCATGAACAACCGCTGGACTGACATTGAAATTGCGGTCCAGGGCACGAACCTCGAGACGATGGGAACCTCCGGCAATTCCTTTGAGGGAAAGCACCGGGCGGGCATGGAAGGCCGACCAGGTGCCGGCATCCAGACGGTGAGAGAAGAGCAGCCGGTGTGGGGCGCTGAACTTCCAGCGATCCCTCGCGTGCAGGATGATCTGGATTTCTCCGCCCGGAGCGAACCGCGGAACGTTCAGATCCGCTGGCACTTCTGCAGCCGGAGGATCCGGATCGGCTTGGTTTTCGCGGACACGTGCTCCCAGCGTCGTGCTCACCAGGATGCGCCCGTGTGAATCCTCACTCACCGCCCAGGCACTCGCGTCGGGCAGTCCATCTTCCGCACTGACTTGAACACAGCCTCCGTCGCGGCAACGCAAAAGTCCGGCGCCTCCGGCCACCCAGACGCTGGCATCGCGAGCGACGTAGATGTTCCGAACTGTTTCAAGATCCCTGGCCACCTCACGCCATGTATTGCCGTTGTACTCAAGGAGGAAGCCTCGTCCGCCCACCAGGAGCTTCCCGTCCGGTAGACCAGCGATATCAGAAACACCCATTGCGCTCCTCTCGGGCGGGAGCGGGATGTAGGTGACCTCTCCGTTCTGATACCGAAAAAGGCTCTTTTCCCAGAATGCCCCCACCCAGACGGAGCCGTCATCGAAGCTGACGACTGCGCGTGGCCACTCGTTCTTCGCCTCCAACGGGAGTCGGAAGGCATGGCGGAAGGCTGTCCCGTCATACGAGTAGATGTCCACTCGCTGATCGTTCCCGATGCACCCCACCCATGCGCCATCCACCCCGCGCGCGCCGACAAACGCACAGTTGCTTTGCCCTGGAACCGAGGGCGTCTCAAACTTATCGTGGCGGAGATTGTAGACAAGCAGGCGGTCCGTCCCACTGACGACCCTGACCGGGATCGCGAGCCGGCCGCCTGGCAGCACGGCGAGCCGGTTTCCCAGCCCGATGTTGGTGGCTTGGGGAACAGGCAACTCACGTCCGGTCCAGTGGCCGGCTGCGAGAATCCAGAGCTTCCGCGCGCCCAGAAAGTACGTCTCGTGAGTGACGGTCTCCTGGATCGTATTCACGTGGGCCTTAGACAGTGTATACAGGCCAGGGGCCTGCCAGACAGGAGGGGCGTAGCGGGCGACGCCGAGCACGCCGGCCAGCCAGAAGATTCCATGCGGTTGAACAGCGACGTCGAGAATGCGGCCGGACAGCACCTTGCTCTCCGGGACGGGTTCTTCCACCCCGTCAGGCCACAGGTAGCCAAGCCTGTGTATCCCCCCCCCCTGTCGAAGTACCCATGTGCCGCCATGGATTCCCGGCCAACCCGCGATCCGCTGCTCACCTTCGCCAGTCCGGGCGATCACTGAGGCCCTGAATTCGTCAGCCCGAATCAATACTGCGCGGCCGGTGGCCTCCAGTGCGCTGGCATAAACGAATTCTCCGCCGTCAAAAAGGTTGCTGAATGCCCGGAGATCGCCATGGCTTTCGCGAGCCCACCTCTCGCAGCGGAAGGATTTACCGGCATCCGGCCCAAACGAGATGCGGGCAATCCCTTGATCCGCGGCAATCCAGAAGCCATAGGCGCCAGCCGGGACGATGGAGTGGACCGTGCCGATGCTGCATCCGCTGGCGGGAACCGGGCGCGATTGGCCAGTGGCCGCGTCATACTCGCGCAGGCCTCGAGCTGAGAGGTAGAGCACCCGATCGGCGGAAAGGGGATAGAAGCGGCGCGCCCCGTTGGCCTGAATCATGCTCGATGGATCTGGCTCGCCAAAATCCGGGACTGGAAAGGAGATCCACTTACCATTGGTGAAGCGCTTGAGTCCCCTGGCAGGCCTCCCGGGTTCCAGATCGACAGCCCACAACTGGCCGCCGCCCTCCTCAACACGTGCATCAATTCCGGGCGAGGGAATGTGACTAACGGTGAACCCATCGAGCAGGCTCATCTGGGGGATTTGGCCATGTGTGATGCGGATTTGGCCGGACACACCGGCAGAGATCGCTCCCGCAAAACTCTCGGCCAAGCCGTCGCTGGAAGTGAAGTAGCGCCAGGTCTCGCGCGGTTGTGCCGAGCCGCTGCCCGCTATCCCCGCAATCAGGAGCAGCAGCAGCCAACCGCGGTAACCCCCTTGCACGGCGATTCTCAACCAGAATCTCCGCAACGAGGTCCGCATTCAGACTCCCCTTCCTTGCCCACAGGCGGGAAGTAATTGCCTCAGGCTGTTCGCCTGGCAAAAGACAGCCCGCAAGCGACAGGCGCGAGAGGACTCATCAGGAAACAGGGATTGCACCGGCGCCTGCTCCTGGTGAAGCTCTCTTCCGCCATGGGAATCATAGGACTCGCACTGGCTGATTGCAATCGAATTCAGTTCGAGGTTCCGCTGCCGGTGGACCGCCTGGCATCGGTGTCAACTCCGGAGCCTTTGAGGTCCTGCTTTCGAGGACTTCGAGCCTGATCCAGAGCCCAGCGACTGAAGGCGGCAGGCTTTGTGGTTGTAATGGAGAACGGAACCTCCGGGAGCATAGTGCTGTGGTTCCGTTGCCGGCGTCGGATCTTCTCGCAAATTGTGGTGAGTATGGAGCGGGAGACGAGACTCGAACTCGCAACCAACAGCTTGGAAGGCTGTGACTCTACCCTTGAGTTACTCCCGCTCAGGAGAGGGCCGGCCGGACATCTTCCATTCTACTACTGAGAGCCTTTGCTCAGCAGCATCACTTTCGCCGTGTGGAAGATGATGTACATGTCCAGCGACAGGCTGAGGTGCTTCAAATAGTAAAGGTCGTACTCGAGCTTGGTGATCGTGTCTTCCACCGTGTCGCCGTACTTGTGGTTGATCTGGGCCCAACCCGTAATCCCCGGTAGAATTGCGTGGCGCTGGTTGTAGAACGGGATCTGCTCAGTGAGCACGCGCACGAATTCCGGCCGTTCCGGCCTGGGGCCGACGATCGCCATATCCCCGCGGATCACATTGAAGAACTGGGGCAATTCGTCCAGACGCAGTTTGCGCAGCCAGCGGCCCAGTGGAGTCACCCGCGGATCGTTCTTCTGCGCCCAGACAGCGCCCGTGCGAGCCTCCGCGTCGATATACATCGATCGGAACTTATAAACGAAGAACTCCTTGCCGTTCAGGCCCACCCGGCGCTGGCTGTAGACGGCCTTGCCCGGCGAGGTTAGGCGTACCAGTACCCAGACGATGGCCATCACCGGCAGGGCAATCAGCAATCCGGCCAGGGAGATCACGGTGGAGTAGAGCCGTTGGATGGCCAGATTGCGGGCGTTGGGTCCAATGGCGTTGGAAAACAATAGCTGGGAGGGCCTCAAAGCGTCGAGAGAAACGCGCCACAGCATGGTTTCATACAGATAGCTGGAGTCTTCCACGGGCACGCCCGCCACGCGGAGTTCCAACAGGTCTTCCATCGGCATGCGGTCGCGCTGCTCCGGCAGGCCCACCACGATCATCGACGGCTTGTGCGCCTCGTAGACCGCCCGCAGCTTGGAGACTGTCCCCAAATAGGGGACCACCCGGGTGAACTCGTCTTCCACCGGCGACTCAGCCAGGTAGCCCACGCAGCTCATGCCGAACTGCGGCTTCTCCTGGATCGTCTTCACGATCGCTTTGACGAGATTGTTCGCGCCCAGGAAGAGGATCCGCCGGCGGTTCCGTTTGCGGATGAAAAGCACATCGTAGGTCAGACGCCAAGCCGGGAGCACGAGGATGGCCAGCCCGCTGCCAATCATCATGTGCCAGCGGCCCAACACCATATCCTTCAATACATAGCTGGCCAGCGACTGGGCCAGAAATGCCATGCCCATGACTAGGCAGAACTGCTGCACGAGACGAAGCCGGGAGATGACCCGCAATTCGGAGTACAGATCATTGAGATACACGCCGACCAGGACGCTCGCCGCCACGAACAGAACCCGCTCCATCCCCCCGTCGTAGAACAGGAAGATGTCGAGGTTGTCCGGCCCCACCAGCGCGTAAGCGCCGATGTAGCAGGCGATCACTAACAAGGTCTCCGATAGAAGCAGTCCAACGACTGAGGCTGGAATGAAAACTTTGAAAATCCGGATCATCCGTGGGCTTTCACCTGTATCAGCAGTTAGTAAGTCTACCATGTATGCCTTTGCAGAATCGTGCCGGTTAGGTCTATAACCCATTGCATTGAGGACCTTTTTAGTCCTAGTTTAAGTGCATGAAGAATCATGCCTCTTTGCGGTTGACGGGCTCCCCCCTGAGTGGTACTTTGGATGTGGGACTGAATTAGTCCGAGATACTGACTCATGCTGAAGCTGACCAAGAAAGCGGACTACGGGCTGATCAGCCTGCGTCACCTGGCCGTTCATGGCCGGGACCGCTCGGCCAGCGCCAAGGAACTGGCGGAAGCGTTCCGGATTCCCGTTCCGGTGCTATCCAAGGTCCTTCAGAAGCTCGTCCGGGAAGGGTTCCTGCTCTCCGAACAGGGGACGAACGGCGGCTACCGCCTCTCCCGGGATCCTTCGACGATTACGGCCCTGGAAGTGATCCGGGCGATCGATGGGCCGATCATTTTAACCACGTGCTTCACAGAGCACGGGGAGTGCGATCTTTCAGATCAATGTACAGTGCGGGAACCGCTTCGCCGCGTGCATGAAGGAATCCTTCGCCTGCTTGACAGCATCACCATCTCAGACCTGTCGGCTGACGAAGAACCGCCCCAATCGGCGCGTGCCGTCAAGACCGGGGTTCTCTCCCTGCCCGTACTGGCCAGTTAGGAACTAAGGAAACGCTTTCGATGCTCAAATTTCCGATTTACCTGGACAATCACGCTACCACCCCCATGGACCCGCGGGTTCTTGAGGCGATGATGCCGTACTTTCTCGACAGCTTTGGCAACGCAGCCAGCCGCAACCACTCCTTTGGATGGGTGGCCGAAGAGGCTGTGGAGAAGGCGCGCAAACAACTGGCTGATGTGATTGGGGCGAACTCGAAGGAGATCGTCTTCACCAGCGGCGCGACGGAATCGAACAATCTGGCCATCAAAGGCGTGGCGGAGATGTATGCCCAGAAGGGCAACCACATCATCACCGCGGCGACGGAACACAAGGCGATTCTCGATACCTGCAAGCGGCTGGAAAAGCATGGGGTGAAGGTGACCTACCTGCCCGTGCAGACCAACGGCCTGGTGGATCTCGACCAGCTGCGCGAAGCCATCACGGACAAAACGATCCTGGTGAGCATCATGTACGGCAACAACGAGATCGGCACCATCCAGGACATCCCGGCCATCGGCAAAATCTGCAAAGAGAAGGGCATCCTGCTGCACACGGACGCCACGCAGGCCGTGGGCAAGATCCCGGTGAACGTGATCTCGGACAATATCGACCTGCTCTCGTTCACGGCTCATAAGATGTATGGCCCGAAGGGTGTCGGCGCGCTCTATGTGCGGCGCAAGAGCCCGCGCGTGCAGCTCACTGCCCAGATGGATGGCGGCGGTCACGAGCGCGGGATGCGTTCGGGTACCTTGAACGTCCCGGGCATTGTCGGATTCGGCGCCGCCGCGGCGATTTGCCAGCAGGTGATGGCCGAGGAATCTGCCCGGCACGCGTTCCTGCGCGACAAGCTCAAGGACGTACTGATGGCGGAACTGGACGAAACCTATATCAACGGCACGATGGAACATCGCCTGCCGCACAACCTGAACATCAGCTTCGCTTACGTGGAAGGCGAAAGCCTGCTGATGGGCATCAACGACATTGCGGTCTCCAGCGGTTCGGCCTGCACTTCAGCCACGCTTGAGCCCAGCTATGTGCTCAAAGCCCTGGGCGCTGGTGATGATCTGGCCCACTCCTCCATCCGTTTCGGCATTGGCCGCTTCACGACGGAAGAGGAAGTGGACTACACGGCGGCCAAGGTGATCGATGTGGTTCGCAAGCTGCGCGAACTGTCGCCGCTCTACGATATGGTCAAGGAAGGCATCGATCTCAGCAAAGTCGAATGGAGCGCTCATTAACCAGCGCGCGGTTGTCACCAAACGGGGAAGTACAGAATCCAATAGGTAAGGGGCTTCGATACTCAAATGGCTTACAGCGATAAAGTTCTCGATCACTACAACAATCCGCGCAACGTGGGCAACCTCGACAAGAAGGACCCCAATGTCGGCACCGGTCTGGTGGGCGCGCCGGAGTGCGGCGACGTCATGAAACTCCAGATCAAGGTGAATCCGGAGACGGGCGTCATTGAGGATGCCAAGTTCAAGACCTTTGGCTGCGGCTCGGCCATTGCGAGCTCCTCGCTGGCCACCGAGATGCTGAAGGGCAAGACGGTGGACGAGGCCCTGCAGATCAAGAACACCTTGATCGTCAATGAGTTGAGCCTGCCGCCGGTGAAAATTCACTGCTCCGTGCTGGCTGAGGACGCTATCAAAGCGGCCATCACTGATTACAAGGCGAAGTCGGTCGCCCCGGCCACGGTGCAAACAGCGTAATCTGAGGAGAGGGGCCCCGGTCATAGCGGCCGCCGGCCCCGAATTTCGCAAATGGCAGTTTCTATGTCCGCGATTCAAGTTACTCCCAAAGCGGTTGAGAAGATTCGCACCGCATTCGCCAAGCAGAACGTGAACGGCGGTTTGCGCCTGGGCGTGCTCGGCGGCGGCTGCTCGGGCCTGAGCTATCAGTTCAAGTTCGAGATAAAGCCCCGGCCCACCGACCATGTCTTCGACTTTGACGGCGTCCAGGTCTTCGTCGATCCCAAGAGCATGGTGTTCCTGGACGGCATGATCCTCGACTACAAAGAGTCGTTGATGCAGTCCGGCTTCGCCTTCGACAATCCCCACGCGACAAAGAGCTGTGGCTGCGGATCGTCGTTCTCGGCGTAATGGACAATCATCACAATTGCTGGCACTGCGGCACACCTGACGCCGGCTCGATCTTCTGCCGTTACTGCAACAGCCTGCAGGCGCCGGTGCCCAACTACTTCGAGTTCTTCGGGATGCCGCTGAAATTGTCAGTGGACTTGTCCCGGCTGCAGAAGCAGTTCTACACGCTCAGCGGCCTGCTGCATCCCGACCGTTACACCCGTCGCAGCGAGCAGGAGAAACGCTACTCGCTGGAAGCTTCGTCGATCCTCAATGACGCCTACCGCGTGCTGCGTGATCCCATCCAGCGTGCGGAATATGTATTGAAGGAAGCCGGTTTTGACATCGGCGAACAGCGCTCCAAGGATGTTCCGCCGGAGTTGCTGGAAGAAGTCTTCGAGCTCAATATGGCGCTGGACGAATTGCGCATGGGTGATGACGAAGTTCTTCCGCAGCTCGACGAGTCGCGCAAGCGGTTTCTGGACATTCTCGTCGAGATGGATGCTGGTCTCGAGCAGCAGTTCCAGAAGCACGATGCGCAGGTGGACGATGATGCCCGCCGCGGCGTGCTGGCCGAGATCCGGCTGACGCTCAACCGGCGGCGCTATATCAAGAATCTCGTCAACGAAGTGGACAAGTTGTTGACGGCACGCAACGCCTGACGGCGGATTGCCGCCCGGCCGGGTGGCGGGAATGGGAAATACGATGAGCACTTTTCAAATCGACTTCTCCAACATCAACAAGAAGCGCATTGTCGGCATCGACCTGGGCACCACCAACTCGCTGGTCGCCTTTATGGACCTGACGGGTCCGCAGGTGATTCCGGGCGCCGACGGCGGCCTGCTGGTGCCCAGTATTGTCAGCCTCAAGGATGACGGCTCATTTGTGGTGGGCGACGAGGCGCGGCAACTGCTCATCGACCGGTCGGACCGCACGGTCTACTCCGTCAAGCGCCTGATGGGCCGCGGAGCCGCCGACGTGCAGGAGGAGACGAAGCTCTTCCCGTTCCGGATCGCGGAAGGCAGTGAACAGGTCATCCGCCTTGCGCTGGGGGGCCGCCAGTTCACTCCGCCGGAGATCTCGGCGCAGGTGCTGCGGGAATTGAAGCAGCGCGCGGAAGCATTCCTCGGGGAAGAAGTGACGCAGGCGGTGATCACCGTCCCGGCCTACTTCAACGACGCCCAGCGCCAGGCGACGAAGGACGCCGGCCGGATAGCGGGGCTGGAAGTGCTGCGGCTGGTGAACGAACCCACCGCTGCCTCGCTGGCTTATGGGCTGGATAAGCGCAAGGACGGCGTGGTGGCTGTCTACGACTTGGGCGGCGGCACGTTCGACATCTCGATCCTGCGGCTGCACGAAGGCATCTTCGAGGTGCTGTCCACCAATGGCGATACACACCTGGGCGGCGACGACATCGACAACCGCCTGCTGTCCATTGCACTGGAAGAGATCGCCACGGAATGGGGCGAGGATATTTCGCATAGCGGCGAAGCCGTGCAGACCGTGCGCCGCGCGGTAATCGAAGCCAAGGAGCGGCTGTCGTTTCTGCCGCTGACGGCGATTGATGTCGACTTCAAGGGCCGCAAGTATCAGCGCGAGATGACGCGCGAGCTGTTCGAGCAGATCATCAAGGACATCGTCGACCGTACCCTGGGCCCCTGCCGCCAGGCGATGCGCGACGCGGGCCTGGAGCCGGAAGGTATCGACGAAGTGGTGATGGTGGGCGGCTCGACCCGCATTCCGCTGGTGCGCTCGGCGGTCTCGACTCTGTTCCGCGCCAAACCCCACACCGAGTTGAATCCTGACGAAGTGGTCGCGCTGGGGGCCGCCGTGCAGGCTGCCATTCTTTCCGGCGATGTCCAGGACAAGCTGCTGCTGGATGTCACGCCCCTGTCGCTAGGTATTGAGACGATGGGCGGTGTGGTGAGCAAGCTGATCCACCGCAATTCCACGATCCCGGCCTCGGCCACTGAAGTGTTCACAACGTCTGTCGACGGGCAGCAGAACGTGCTCATCCACGTGTTGCAGGGCGAGCGTGAGTTGGTAAAGGATTGCCGTTCCCTGGCCCGCTTCGACCTGAAAGGCATCGATCCCATGCCGGCTGGCATGGCCCGTATCGAGGTGCGCTTCCTGATCGACGCCAATGGCATTCTCAGTGTCAGTGCGCGCGACCTGCGCAGCGGCACTGAGCAGAGCGTGGAAGTGAAGCCTTCCTATGGCCTCACCGACGAACAGGTGGAGGCGATGATCCTCGAGTCGTATGAGAAGGCCGAGGAAGACTTCGCCGCCCGCCAGGTGCGCGAAGCGCGGGTGGAAGCCGACACCATTCTGGCCGCCGTGGACAAGGCACGCGCCAGCGATGCCTGGATCGACCTCAGTGACGAAGAACGCGCCGCGGTGGACCTGGCGCTGAACGAGCTCCAGATGGTGTATCACGGCGAGGATCACAACCTGATCCGCAACTGCATCGAGAACCTGGATGGAGCCACGCGCAAGCTGGCCGAGAACATGATGAACACCGCCGTGCGTGCGGCACTCAAAGGGACCAAGATCTAGCCATGACCTGGAACGACTTCGAAGACATCGGCATCGCACTGTTCGAACAGAACCCGGAACTCGACCCGCTCACCGTTCGGTTTACAGACCTGCATAAAATGGTGACCAGCCTTGACGGTTTCGACGACGACCCGGAGAAATCCAACGAGGCCAAACTCGAAGCGATTCAGATGGCGTGGCACGAAGAATATACGGACAGTCAATAGCCTTATGGAGTTGCGCAGCCTGCGGCGTCTTTGCACAGACGCCTGACCCGGCCCGGCTCCTGGAAGAGATGCATGCCGCTGAACTCGCCAATCGCGTTCAGGCGGCCCGTTTCGTTTACACAGAAGACGTCCGTTACAAAGAAACCCTGCCGGACGGCGGGTTGCGCGGCACCAACTGGGTCACGTATGAGGTCACATTTCTCGAAGGCGAGCCGTACAATCGGAGGATCGCCATCCGCGGCGAACCGCTGACCCAGGAGCAGGCGGAAGAAGAAGAGAGCCGCTACCGCAAGGTGGAGCAGTACCGCCAGCAGACCCCCGTGGACGAGCGCCGTCGCCGTTACTTCGCGGCCGAGGAGAATCGCTTCAAGATCGATACCACGCTGGTGCTGCGGTATCACCAGTCGCGGTTTCTGGGCGAGCAGCCGATGCAGGGCCGTGAAGCGTGGGTGGTGGAGACTTGGCCGCGCCGGGGTGCGCCCAGGGCCAGGCGCCGGGCCGAGTGCAGCCTCGACATGAAGATCCGCTACTGGATCGACAAACAGACGCACATGCCCATCCACATGGAGGGCGAATGGCTGCGCGACTTCGACGGCGCGCCGAAGGGCGCCACGGTGATCTCTGACAGGATTCCGGTGGATGGTGTATGGCTGCAGCAGCGGATCGTCAGCCGGGGCCGCCGCAAGGCGGGCAAGATCCTGCTGGCTTATGAGAACGACCAACGCTATTCAAACTTCAAGAAGTTCCAGGCTGACGCGAAGCTGCTGCTGGACGACCGGGAGCCGCGCTAAGCGGACTGCTGGTTCTTCTTCGGATGCGGCGGCACGAGGTCTGTTTCGGGGCGGCCGGTGCGGCCCAGGATCCGGTAGAGCGTGGCGCGCCCAATGCCCAGGATTTCGGCAGCCTTCGTGCGGTTGCCCTGCATCCGGTCGAGCACTTCCTGCACATAGCGGCGTTCCACTTCCTCCAGCGGCACCAGGTCTTCATCGGCCGAGAACGTAATGGCGCGGCTGCCTTCCAGCTTGTAGCGCGAGATGGACTCGGGGAAGTCCTCGATGTCAATGACATTGCCCCGGCACATCATGGCGCAGTAGTTCAGCGAGTTCTCCAGTTCGCGGACGTTGCCCGGCCACGGATAGCGCCAGGCCAGGGCCTTCGCTGCCCGGCTCAGCACCAGGCCGGGTTTGCCGAACTGCTCTCCAAAACGGGTAAGGAAGTGGTGCACCAGCAGGCGCAGGTCGTCCTGGCGGTCGATGAGGCGCGGCAGCCGGAGCTCGACGTGCGCCAGGCGGTAGTAGAGATCCTCGCGAAACAGGCGCTCGTCGACCATGGTCCGCAGGTTGCGATGGGTGGCGCAGATGATACGGACATTCACCTTGCGCGGAGTGGGATCGCCGATCCGCTGGAACTGGCGGTTCTGGAGGACACGCAGCAATTTCGCCTGCACCGAGACCGGCACTTCAGCGATCTCATCCAGGAACAGGGTGCCGCCGTCAGCCGCTTCCACCAGCCCCTTCTTCGTGTCCACGGCGCCCGTATAGGCGCCGCGGATATGACCGAATAGCTCGCTCTCGAAGAGGCTCTCCGGCAGCGCTGCGCAATTGCAGACCACGAAAGGGCCTTCGCACACGGGGCTGAGTTGATGCAGGACGCGGGCCAGCACTTCCTTACCGGTTCCGGTCTCACCTGTAACGAGTGCGGTGGAGTAGTGCGGGGCGATGCGCTGCATCCGGCTGAAGACTTCCATCATGGCCGGACTCATGCCCAGGAGTCCTTCGCACTGTGAGATCTCGACCAGCTTCGATTCCAGTTCGTGGGCCGCGGTGCGGCGCTGCTTCTGCTCAGTCCAGGCGATAATCTTCTGGCGCAGTTTATCAATAGAGATGGGTTTGGTGAGGTAATCGAAGGCGCCGCGCTGGATAGCCTCCACAGCGGAGTCTGTCGAGTAGTGTGCCGTGATCAGGATCACGTCCGTCTCCGGGCTCAGTTGCTGAATCTGATCCAGCAGTTCGAGACCGCGCACATCGGGCATGATGAGATCGAGCAGCACCAGGCCAGGCGGATGAGCCTTGATGATTTCGAGGGTAGCCGCACCTGTCTCGGCTCCTGTGATAGTGACATCCAAACCTGACAGCACTGCCTTGAGCAGCGCGATCGCCGCGGGGTCGTCATCGGCCACGAGGATCTGCCAGCGATTACCGGGGCCGGATCTCGGCTGGATCACGTATTCCCTTCCATGGTCCCGCCACCCGATCTGAGAGCCGTACTGCCCTGGGATTCACCCGGGCGCGCGTCATCGGCTTGAGCGTGGGCTTCAGCGGGAGCGGTGCCAATATTGACGGCAATTGCGATTGCCCTGGATACTCCGTCGCGGGCACGAGTCAAGTATTCCGAGGCGAGGGAATCACCAGTGTCCAGCTCCGCGGAGAGTAGCTCCAGGAAGCCGGAGGCAATATTCAAAGGGCCGAGGATATCGTGTCTGAGGCGGCATGCCTCGGCCTCACCGTACATCACTCTCTGGTCCGACATCGCATCGAAAGTAAACCGCAGAATGGGCCTGAGCGCAAGGGCCTCCTGTCTGACAGAGTGGAATTCGGGTAATACTGAGCGCAATTCTCCGTCAACGCGTCGGAACATCCACCACAAACTCAGCAGTCCCAGGGCAGGCAGGACGAGCGCCAGCTTGAGCAGCAGGGTGGGAGCCTGCAGCAGCGCCGCAGCCAATCCTACAAGGCCCGCGGCGAGTGCGAGCATGGGCACGCGGCGAGGCAGGACACGGGCATGCCCGAACGGGGGCGGCGCCGGATTACGCACGCAACACCGCCGCGACTTTGTCTAGAAGACCGTCGATGGTAAAAGGCTTTGGCAAATATTCCGCACTGAGAATTTCGCGGCCTTCCACTAAAATGGAGTGTTTCGGGATGCCGGAGGTAAACAGCACTTTCACGCGGGGCCTGGTGCGGCGAATCTCCTCCGCGATGACGAGGCCGCTGCTCCTGGGCAGATTCAGGTCAACCAAGCAAAGGCTGGGCTCGTCCACTGAGTTGAGCAGGAGCGTGCGCATTTCAGTCACGCTGGTTGCGCCGGTCACGCGGTAGCCGTGCCTCTCGAGAACAATTGTAATGAGACGCAGGATTCCTTCGTCGTCCTCCAGCACTACGACCCAGGGCGGCTCGCAATCAGGTGCTTGAGCCCAGACCATAACGGGTTGCGGATCATGGCGGTTTCCGGATCCCGAAGCCGGAGATCCGTTCCAGGCATCGCTCATGTAGCTCCTCCCGCCGGCCGCTGCCCGGTCCTGGTTCCGGGTTGACCGACCCGGGCATCCAGCTGTCGCAGCGTCGCGGCGTGTTACCGGTCGACCAAACCGGCTCCGGCCTTCCCTGCCGGAAGTTCGTCTTCCCTTACGCCCGGCGATTCCCGGGATTGAATCCATACCCACTCGGACTCAAACGATTCTACTAGCAATACTAGTACCTAATCGACAGATTTGAGCGAGCAACTTAGATCTACTGAAAAAAATGGTTTCGCTCGCCACCGGCGCTGGCTTCCATTCCGGGAAGGGCCGCTACCCTCCGTTCTGAATCGTGACGGCATTGTCTCAGTTCGAGGCACCCCTGCAATTCGGGTTCCGGCGAATGGCCGCCTCACCTTACGGTTACTCAATGCTTTGAATGACCTGGGCCCAATTGGCCGATAGCGTGCATGTTCAATAGCGGCGGGTTTCCGAAAGTCCGGAAGTCAACACCAGCCGGGTATCAAGAGAGAGCAACTGGTGGTCGGAAAGGCCGGCCGAAACCGAACGAAGGGATGAGTCTCCGGGCAGAACGGTCCAACGTGCCGGGCTCGGCTCCAGGAAGCGGGCGGCCAAGGAGTTCAGACAAGTGTCCAGTTTTCCCTTCATGGAGCAAGGTGGTCCGCGGCTTTACCAAGCACAGCCGGACCACCTTACCGCGGTCTCAGAGACGACCATGACCAATCCCGACGAAACCCAATTCCAAATTGCCGCACTGGACCATATGGATCGTCTGTGCGCCATTGGGCGCGATGCCAGCCGCCTGACGCACGATCTGAACAACCAATTCACGACGATTCGTGGTTTCTGCGAGATCATCCTGGGGAATCTTCCGCACGACCACCCGCTTTCCGACTTCGCACAAGAGGTTTCCCGGTCCTGTGGGCGCGCACTGGAGACGCTGAGGAGACTGCCTGTCTCCCCGGCGCCTCCAGTGGCCAGGCTCGAATCGTCGGCCTTGCTCGCAGCCCTGCTGGAAATCATCTCCGACGCACCGGCGGAATGGCCGGCGATTGAAACCAGCCTCCCGCAGAGTGAGATCGCGATCAGGGCGTCAAGCGAGGAGTTGGCCAGTATCCTCGCCGAGCTGATGCGGTTCGCTTGCGGCAATTCGGCACCGTCCGGCAAAATCACCATCACGGCCCAATTGTGTGAAGGAACGGCGAAGCTGCAGTTCCTGCTTTCCAAGCCGTTGGGAGCATGGAACTCAGGCAAGGACGGCCGGATCGGCGTCCTGATGGTGACGGCGGGGCTTGATCGGCTCGGCGGCAGTCTCGTGACGTCGTCCGTAACGGGCGGCGAGGCGGCACTCAAGATCACATTGCCAGCTTGTTACCGGCAGACAGCACAACCGCCCAGCCGTCCCGCCACGCGTCAATCCGCGAGTGTGCCAGGCGGCGATCCGCCTTGTGTCCTGGTTGTGGATGACGATGCCCCGTTCCGCTCCCAGATCCGTAGCTATCTGACGGGCAAGGGCTACCAAGTGACCGAAGCGGCTAATGGCAATGATGCGCTGGTGCAGTTGGGTCATGCCCGGCATCATCTGGTGCTGCTGGACATCTTCATGGCGGAACCGGACGGATTTGAGACACTGCGCCGTATCCGGAAGGTCCATCCCGCATTGCCGGTGGTGGTGATGTCGGGGGCGGCGCTGGAGTATCTGCATGCAGCCACGCTGTTGGGCGCAGCCGAAGCGATCTCCAAGGCGGAAGTCTCTGACAGGCTGGCCGGAATCGTTCGCGATCTGACGGTGCGGCAGGCTGCCACAGCCCGCTAAAACGTTGGCCTAGTTCGTAATTCCTAACTCGGTCTCCGTGCTAAACTAAGAGGGATCCTCACCCTGCGCGGCATCAGCCCGTGGGTATCACCAGGACAAAACCAATGGCAAAGCTCAAGCTGAAAACACACAAAGGCGCGTCCAAACGGTTCAAGAAGACCGGGACTGGCAAGATCGTTCGCAATCATGCGTTCGCCCGCCACATCCTGACCTCCAAGTCCCGTTCGCGCAAGCGTAAGCTCGGTCAGTCTGTGGTCGCTGATGCGGCCGATCAGGCCAAACTGTCCGAGATGCTGCCCTACTAAGGGCGTAGGGCGAGCGCGCCGAGCGCGGGGCACGTGCCCGAGCCGCCGCCCGTCAGGCCCCGTAAGGAGCCTGTTCAACTCCGCCTCTTTTTGTGGCGGACCCCGTAGCCCACGCCTTTTCGGATGGGCATCTAAACAGGAGATGAAACGTGCCAAGAGTTAAACGATCTACGAACCGCCGCGACGCGCGGCGGAAAACACTGAAGCTGGCAAAAGGCTTCTTCCTCACAAAGAGCAAGCTGTACCGTGCCGCGCAGGAAGCCGTTGAAAAGGCCCTGCGGTATGGTTACGTCGGCCGCCGCCGCAAGAAGCGCGAATACCGTGCCCTGTTCATCCTGCGTGTCAACGCCGGATGCCGCGCCAACGGGACGAGCTATTCGAAGTTCATCGGCGGGCTGAAAAAGGCCGGCATCGAATTGAACCGCAAAATTCTGGCAGACTTGGCTTTGAATGAACCGAAGGCTTTCTCGGCGCTCGTCGAGAAGGCTAAGGCCGCCTTCGTTTAGAGTTCAGGAGACACCTCATGCATCCCATCCGGGAAGAAGAAGACGACATCCTGGCGCGGCTTGAAACCCGCCTGGAGAACGTGACTGGCATCATCACCCGGCTGAAAGATCGAAATGCGGAGCTGGAAGCCCAGCTCCGCGAAGCCCTCTCCGCCCGGGAGGCAGCCGAGACAGCCGCTGCGGAAGCGCAGGAAGAGGCTGTCCGCATGCGTTCAGAAACCGAAGGGTTGCGCAGCCGTCAGAAGCAGGCAGCGACCCGGATCAAAACCCTGCTGTCCCAGGTTGAGCAGATGGATTTGCTCACCGAAGGCTGAGAGGGGAGATACTAAGTGGACGCGGGATCGAACGAGAAGAAGTTGGTGCGTGTCACCATTTTCCAGCAGCCTTACACGCTGCGATCCTCCGGCGAATCCGGTGATACTGAAGCACTCGCCCACGCTGTGGACGACTTAATGAATCAGATCGCCACACGGAGCGCCGGAGCAGATCCGACCCGCGTCGCTGTTTTAGCCTGCCTGCACCTGGCCGACAAGGTGAGGCAACGCGAACAAGAGTACAACCGCCTGCGTACCCGCCTGGAAGGTCTGGAAGAACGCCTCACCGAGACGCTCCAGATCGAAGAGTAAGTCTCCCCGGCAGATAACTGGGGGCCCCAGTTGTCGGCCATTCAATGCTGGATTTACGGGACTGCTGACTCAGCCTGCCTCCTCCCACTGGCCGCCCCTGACGCGGGCACGCACAGGCCAAGGTTCCCCCGCCCCAAAAGCTCCCACCCGAACAGAACGGCAGCCGGCCAATCGAGGACCGGAGCTTCGATCCCGTCCATCTGAGCCCACCGATAGTTGCAGCGCTACAGAGGGTGTTGAGTCGACAGGATGGAAATCTCCAGCCCGGTTAGCTGCTGAATCGGGACGCGGATGGACACGCGGAAAAGCCGCATGCCGATGCGCGCTACGTGTGCACCGCCAGCTCCTCTACTCCGGTGACATCAGTAGTCCAGCGCAGCGCCTGGACATAGGCGTTTCCAGCAGTTTCCAGGGTGATCCCCAATTGTTCGCAGAGCGGCAAGAGTGCCTCTGGAGGGGTGGATTCGTACAACTCCACCAGTTGGACCAGGGTGCTTAGTGCGCTGACGCCGCGGTGCAGCAGGGCGTCCGAGAGTTCCAGGCCTAACCCCAGGTTTTCCACCACCTCGACCTTTGGCAGGCGCAACACCGCATCCATGAGGGAGAACATGCCGGCCATGAACGCCTGTGCCGGGAAGACGAGCGGACCAGTATCCTTCGTTAGCAACTCACACATGCGCGCCCGCGCGAGTGCACTTTCCGTGACCTCGGGACTCCCGCCCGGTGCCAATGTCGGCAATAGGGCAATGGTGATCCAGCGCCGCGTCTCATCCTCGCCCAATCTCATCAGGCACTGCCTGAGGCCGGTAATCTCGCGGCGGGCGCCAAACCGCGCGGAATTGGTGTACTGAATCAGGCGGTAGCAGAGCGCCACATCGCGTTCAATGATAGCCCGGACGGAGTTGAGGGAGAACTCGGCGGACCCCAGTAATTGGAGCAGCTTCAGTTTGGCATGCAGGTTTGACGGGAGAGCTCTTCCTCCAACCACCTTTGGACGGTGCAGAAAGTACCCCTGGAAGTAGTCGTAACCCGCCGCCATGGCCAAGTCATGCTCCTCCTCGGTCTCCACTTTCTCCGCCAGCAACCGCAACCGCCGCGGTTTGAGCGCCCGTGCCAACTTCGCGGCTTCGCCATCTTGTAGAGCCCGAAAGTCCACTTTCACCCAATCGATGACGTCTAACAGCGGCTCAGAGAACTCCTGGCCGATGTAGTCGTCCAGTACGACGAGATAGCCTCGGGCGCGCAATGCCCGGCACATATCCAAAACGTCCTGGTCCGGCACCACATCCTCAAGAATCTCAAGGCCGATCACGTCAGCGGGCAGCGAGAAGATCCTTTCGTCCAGAAGCATGTTGCGGGGCACATTCACCAGCGCGCGCCGGCCTTTAAGGAGGGAGTCCAAGCCAATGTCGAGGAAGCCGGCCGAAAGGACCTGCCACGTCGCCAACTCATCGTTGCGTGTGGAGCAGGTGGCGTCCGGCAGCGCACGAAACAGCAACTCGTAGGCTACCGGCTTGCTGGCCCGATCGTAGATTGCCTGCCGTGCGACGTGTACTTCCTGAGACATACAGCTTTCCGGAGCGTGAGCTCATGGACAACTAGCATCGCCATTGCCGATCTCCCGGCTGGCGACGGCCTGGACACTTATAGTCTGTATCGGCGCAGGACTCTCCCCCCGATAGACCAATTCTAGTGAATAAACAGCATAGACAGGTCTGGAATATACTGTTTGGTCAATAATGAAGCCCTCCAGCTGGGCAACTGTAGGATTCGGCGACAGTCTCCTTGCCTTGAACATCAGAGTGTAGGCCAATCCACACTCTTCGGACTGGTCCCGTCTCGGCGTACAGATTGAGAGTTCCCGGGGTGAGGCGGCCAGCGCCTACAGATCGGTCCCGAACTGGTAGTGATCGAGGATCAGTCCCAACATGCGTCCCTGTTCGGCCCAGGGCCCGCAGGCCTGCGCCAACTCGACGAACGGCAGGCATTTCTCGTAGAGTGCGCAGGCCATCCGCGCTGGATCATGCCGCGACCGGTAGTAGATGCCGTCGACAGCGGCCGGGTGCGCCCGCAGCGCCTCAGACCAACGCTGGGAGTTCCGGTAACCCAGCCCATTTGCCAGACTCCCCTCCGCTCCCAATCTTGTCAGTCCGCCGGAAGAGACCAGATCCACCAGCCGTAGCGTTTTCGAGAAGCGCAGCTTCGACAGCACGCGGGTTCTGAGCTGGGCCGCCGGCACCAGGCGCGTCCGTAGTACGCCGCGGCCGATCGATTCCATAAAAGCGCAATGTTCGTCCGCGCCCAGGTAGAGCACTCCGTAGCCGCCGTCCGGAGCATCCCACCGCTGCGCCTGGCCCCGGCCGAAGAAACAGGGCGCATGGCCCGCCATGTGGCTGCGGCACCAAAGTGCACCTGCCGGCGCGGAGTAAATCAGCGGCTCCCGGCTGTGAAGGTCGGCAGGCGGCGGATGGAACATGCCGGCGATCAGGCCCCTTGCTCTCCATAAGCCGCCGCCGCCCGCAGAACATCAGCAGGTTCCTGCGCTCCAGCCTGCAGGACCTCCAGCGGAGTGCGGTCCTCCAGCAAGCCGTTCGGATTCAGGAAGAACGACATCTGCTCCCAACTGTCGCGGTCCCCCAGAGCCTCCAGCACCGCTTCCAGGTGCGGTAAACCGACCTGCCATGCGGGATACCGGAAGCCTTTCCGCCCCAGTTCCACGCCCAGGAGCTTGTGCTCTTTCCGGCGTTTGTCCACGGCTTGCCGGGTGATCCGCAGCGCGGCCGCAACCTCGGCCGTCGATAGCGCCCCGCCTTCGGCCTCCACCAGCGCACGCTTCATTTCGAGGCCCCGCAGCCGCGCACCTGCCAGCGGATCGTGCGAGCGGATGCTCGCCAGCGCCTCTTCCGTATTCAGCGCCGACAACAACACGCTGTAGTCGGTGGGCGCCTGCACAGCTTCGGCCAGGGTCTTCTCGTCCAGCGACTGCAGGCCCTTGATGGCGCGCAATGACCTTTCGAAGAAGATGTTTCGAACGGGACTGGTCTTTCCCGCCGGTGCGGCCGCGGCGCTCTTCGGAGCTCGAAAGACAAAATGAAACGCCTTCTTGTGCGCCACTTGCTCCACCAGAAAGCCCTTCCCTTCGAGTACGATCACCATCTCATTGGAGGTCTTCCAGG
Organism: Paludibaculum fermentans; assembly: GCF_051172195.1. GTDB lineage: Bacteria > Acidobacteriota > Terriglobia > Bryobacterales > Bryobacteraceae > Paludibaculum > Paludibaculum fermentans_A. The sequence continues at coordinate 5,197,967 of NZ_JBPJAQ010000001.1, read as the reverse complement.
AACACTGCTCGTGCGCGTAGGCGAATTCCAGGTCGGCCAGCCGGGCAATCGGCATCTCGACGTGAACGGCCCCTCCTCGGGTGGTTGTCTTTACACCCGAGAGATTCGCCTTGGCGAACTCGGACTTGAGTGACTGCACGGAGGCGGCCAGGTTCTTCGGTTCCAAAGTGACTACCGTGGTTGCCATAGTTGCATCTCTATTCCAGTGTACAACTAAAGCAACCGGAAAAACCCGGCAGCCGCAACGCCCGGAGCCGGGCCCGCCTTCCCTTATGCCCGTCCAAATCTGTAGGATGTGAAAGCCAGACTGCGGGCGCGGCCGCCATCCGCCCGGCCTCGCCCCGCCCGGCCGTCCTTCGCTCGGCGGGCGCCCGGACAGTCTTTCGCGCGGACAGGAGACCGCACTGATGTCCCAATCCGAATTCACCCGCCGCTCGCTGCTGGCCGCCGCCGCCCTGCCACTGTCCACCGCCGTGGGACAGACCGTCCAGCCGGCTGCCGGCTTCGTCGACATCCTTCGCCCGCCCGATAGCGTGACCGTCCAATTGGAGAAGGAGTTCGTGCCCCTGGCGAAAACGGGCGCGCGTTGGTCCGCCCGGGGGCATCTCGGTAGAAACCGAGCCTCGCGGCGCTGACCTCCCCATCCGCATCGAAGCGCCGCAAACTTCGCTGCTGCGGCTTCACCTGCGCTGGCGGGCGCGGGTGCCTGTCACCTGGCGCGTCCTCAATGAACAATGGGAGCGGAGCTATGGCGACCTGGAATGGCGAGGCATGCTGGGCGAGCGCACACTTCCCTGGTACTTCCTGGCTTTCGACGGGCGAGCCACCCACGGTTACGGCGTCGCCACCGGCAGCAACTCCTTCGCGTTCTGGCAGGCGGACCCGGAAGGGATCTCGCTGTGGCTCGATCTCAGGAACGGCGGCGGAGCGGTCCAACTGGGCCAGCGCGTGCTGGAAGCCGCGGTGGTCCGGACGCGCCGAGGCCCTGCGGGTCAAACGGCCTTCGAGTCGGCCCGTGCATTCTGCCGGATGTTGTGCCCGCAGCCGCGTCTCGCCTCAACACCCATCTACGGCGCGAACAACTGGTATTACGCTTACGGCCGCAACTGTTCGGCCGCCGACATCCGGCGTGATTCCGACATCCTGGCGGAACTGTCCCCCTCCGGCGGCAACCGGCCGTTCATGGTCATTGACGACGGCTGGCAGCTGACCAATACATCCGGGCCCTGGGAACGAGGCAATGCCGGCTTCCCCGATATGGCGAAACTCGCCGCGGACATGAAGAGCCGCGGGGTACGGCCGGGCGTCTGGACGCGTCCTCTTTATACGACAGACCTCATTCCAGAGAGTGCCCGCCTCCGCGGACCGGGCAAAGGGCCCAACTTCACGCTCGATCCGACCGTACCCGAAATGGCGGAGCTCATTCGTCAGGACACGCGTCGTGTCGCTGCCTGGGGCTACGATCTGATCAAGCACGACTACAGCAGCTACGACCTGACCGGGCGCTGGGGTTTCGCCATGGGTTCTGAGATCACGCCAGCGGGCTGGCACTTCGCCGATCGCAGCAGGACGAACGCCGAGGTGATCCTTGCTTTCTACCGCGTCCTCCGCGAAGCCGCCGGCAGCTCCCTGCTGATCGGTTGCAACACCTTCGGCCATCTCGGCGCGGGGCTTTTCGAACTACAGAGAATCGGCGACGACACCAGCGGCCGCGACTTCCACCGGACGCGGCGAATGGGTGTCAACACTCTCGCCTTTCGGGCGTGCCAGCACGACACGTTCTTCGGCGCCGACGCCGATTGTGTTCCCATCACACCGGATGTTCCGTGGGACCTGACAGAGCGATGGCTCGATCTCGTCGCCCGAAGCGGAACCCCGCTCTTCGTCTCCGCCGATCCCCGATCTCTTACGCCGGATGTGAAGCGAGCCGTCCGGGCTGCGCTGGCTTCCGCCGCCCTGAAGCAACCTGTGGCTGAGCCGCTCGACTGGATGGACACCACCACCCCCGGCCGCTGGCGGATCCAGGGCAAAGTCGTCAACTACGACTGGTACGGGACGGAGGGTGGCACGCCATTTCCCAGGTAGGCGCGAAGCGGGGCACTCACTGAACCGGGTCTGAATCGGGATCCGGAGATGGCGGCAGCGGCCGGACCTCCATGTCGTGGATCAGAAGATACTGGTCGCGCGACCAGTAAGGTGGGATGTTATCGATGACGTAACGGAGGAATCGCCCCAGCGCATCGGTCGCGAACTCGCCGAGTTGGTCGGTGTAGTCTTCGGTACCCGGCTTGCTGCCGGAAATCCCCTCTACCCAGATCCGCTTGTACTCGTCGCTGAAAGCCTCCTCCAGCGGACAATCCGGGCGGGCCAGGAAGCTCTCCACCACATGCGTTGGTTCGTCGAAAAGGGTGTCGAAGACAGTATCTCTCTCAACGGGACCATCTATCTTTTGGAACATCTCCGCGGGCGTTTCCAGCCAACCGGCGATCGACCGGTTCCGCCGTTTCAGTTGCTCGCGCAGTTCCGCCAGTTCGGGTTCCCACTCGAAGTCTGATTCAAATCCTGATTCAGGTTCCACTACTACCACTCCGCAAGCCAGGCAGGGCTCGTCGGCTAGAACAGGCGTTCCTGCCGCTTCAGTGTTCCAAAGCTGCCGATGTTCGCGATGACGAACGCCACACGGAACTGATTCTCATTCCTCGACCCGATGTTAAACCGCCTGAATTGACCGCTGAAGGCGCAACAGCTCGTGTTATACGTGAGCTGAGTATTGGCGTACTGCATGGTGGCCGTTTTGTAATCGTAGATCGCCAGGAAGCCGGCATTCCAGCCGCGGCGGTTCTCCTGGCCCAGGCCAATCATGGCTCTCAACTGGTTGGAGGGGGGCGACAGCAATTGGCCCGACGGAGCGTCCGCGCAGAATTGGTCGCGCTGGCCGGGATCCACCGTTACCAGCGGTACGCACGAAACCTTGTTATGTCCTAACGAAACAAAGTAGTTGTCCACGCGAGCATCCGCGGTGATGCTGCTGTTGGTGATCTTGCCGCGCAAGGGGTCGTAGTCGTCGCGCCATTCCACACTGAAACCGGGACGGGGCTGAATGCGCATCGACGATACGATAGGCGAGTAATGCCGGAGTTGGTCCAGAAACGCGTAGGGCGTCAGGTCGGTCGAAGTGAGGAACACATTGCGCTGACCGGGAATCAGGGCGCCGCCAAAGTCGGGATCCAGATAGCGCTTCTGGCGCAACTCCCAACTGAAGAAGTCCAGCACATCGCCCGATTTTGTCTTTGCCCACAGCCGGTTAGCCAGGGAAACTTCAACCTCTGTCGTATTGGCAAGCAGGTCCATCTCATCGAACCGGATGATGCGGTTGAAGTCCTTCACTCCGGAGACGGTGCGGAAGGTAGCCCGCGGTTCGATAGTGTGCTTCAGCTTGGTGCCGATCCACTTCGGGGCGTCGAACACGCGCTCCAGGGTCGGCAGGATCAACTCCGCCGAGAACTCCCGCGTAAATCGGTTGATGTCCTTACCTGTCACCTCTTTGCCGCTCTGCTGCTCGGCGGCCGTGAGGAACGAGGCGCCATAGTACGTTTCCCTGATCGAGAACGCGGGGATCAGGTGGACGTCCTTCCAATGCAGGGCCGTCATGATTCGAGGCTGCGCATCGAAGCGCTGCACCGACTGCCGGGTCTGGAACAGCGGCTGGGTCCGGCGCACGAGACCTGCGCTGGTGTCCCAGGAGATCCACACGGGCAGGACCTTCTCATTGATCTGCTTGTCGCGGCTGTCAAACTCCAACTGCGGCAACTTCTGCACCAGGATCGTGTCGCCGGGCTCCAGGCTCTGGAAGTTCTGCTGCCGGGTGAAGACTAGGTTCAAGTGATAGGTTGACCAGTCTTTCTTGATAAAACCTACACTATTTACTTCAGATACAACGGCTTCGTTAAAGCTCTCTGTGAAGGCCTGGCGGAAAGTCAGGCTACTTAAGTAGTTGAATACGCCACGCGCATAGAAGCCGCCGGGCAGCAGGGCCTTGCCGGTCACCGAAATGATATAACCGCCCTGCTTCAGGCGGGTCCCGTCATCCTGAAGCAGACCTCGATCCTTCACACCATAAACGTATGCATTGAAATCGGAATTCTCAGTCGGCTTGCCGCGGAAGTCAACCGTGTTGGCCAAGCCGCGCTGCGTGAAGTATTGCGGGCGGTAAGTGAGGTCGTAGCTGCGATTGATGGCCCAGAAGTAGCCCAACCCAAACATCAGTCCGCGGCGGTTGCTGTTGCCCACGTTGGGCGTCAGGAAACCGCTGCGCCGCGCATTGCTCGACAGGTCTTTATAGAAGACAGGAGCGTACAGCAAGGGGATCTGCTTCAGGCGCAGCCAGCTCTTGTAGGCCAGTGCACGATCATTCGGGATCAGGTCGATGGTAGGCGCCCTGAGGGTCCACCACGCATTCGGCATTTCGCAATTGGTGATCAGCGCGTCGTGGAGGACGTAGCGATCCTTGAACTTTTCCGCCCAATCACCTTCAAACAAAAAGGGATTGCCGGTAGTCAGAATTCCTGGACGCTGGTCGATTTTCCCATAGGCGGAACCGTGCACCTTGTAGAACGTCCCGGAGCTGGCCTCGAAGTTGAAGTCGATGCGATCCGCCCACAGCTGCTCGCCACTAAGGAAGTTGGTGAAGTGGACATGCCCGCGGGCTTCAGCTATGCCCAACTCGCGGTTGTAGTCGATCTCGTCCGCCACCAGCAGATAGTCGGTGGACTCCACCTCAGCGTTCTCGCGGAGATGGGTGACTTCGCCTTCCTTCTCCTGGCGGATGCCGCGCATCACCACAATGCCGGGTGGTGGTGGGTCTTTGCGGGGGATCTTGGGAATCTCGATTTTGGCGGGTGGAGCTGCTGGAGTAGCGCCGGGTCCCGGACCGAGTCCGGGCGACCGGAACACCTGCCCCCAGCCTAAGGTCGACAGCAGAGAGAAAGCCGCTCCCGCGAGCACCAATTTAGGGAGGGAAGCCATTTCCCTCAATGGACGCATAGGAATGAAGTTCCAGTACAACTTGATCAGGAGTGTCGAAATGTAGTGACAAACTAAGGTACTTATGTTACTTAAGAAAAGACAGTACCGTCGGGCGCGTGCCTCGAACCGCCTGCGGCGCAAATACAAGAGGCTCAAGGCTCAACCCTAGCATGGCAAAAAGGGGACCCGCAAGACGGGATCTCCAGACGACTCGGGGAGCTGAAGCCGATAACCAACCGTCCTGATTGCAGGCGGCGGAGGACGTGCACGTGCGTTGCAGATACTGCGGAGCTGAGAACCATTCCCATCAAATGCGTTGCGCCAAGTGCCAGCGGCGCATGGACGAAGGAAACGGATACTATCCAATCGTTGACGGAGCGGCCGCACCGGAGCTCGAGTACTATCCCGAGACTGTGCCCGCCGAGGCCCCCCAACGGCTCACTACTGTTCATTCCAACCCGACCGTAGCCCGCACTGGAGGCCGCCCTGTGCAGCCGCCACTGTTCCCTTACCGGGAACCGCGCAAGGTTGTAGGGTTGGAGGACTATTCCGCAGGGCAACCCGCGGCCCCGCGGCAGCGTTCCGGCGCCACCCAGAGGACCTCGACAAAGAAACACTCAGCGGGTCAGACGGCCTTCGACTTCGAGGCGCCCGCTCCGCCCAGCAAGCCCTTTAGCCGAGAGATGAACCGCCGCACCGATTATCCGGTGGCGCCTGTCTCGCTGCGAGGCATGGCCGCGCTCTTCGACGCCGGGCTGGTCCTGGGGATGATGGGTTTGTTCCTGCTCACCGTGCGCCTCTCGTTGGGCATGATCCCTACTGGCACCGCGTTCTACTTCTGCTACGGCTTCGCCACCATCCTGATCGCTGGTGTTTACAAGCTGCTGTTCTGCATGTTCGGCCAGGTAACCCTGGGGCTGCAGGGCGCGCACCTGCAGGTGGTCAGCTTCGACGGCCATCGCCCTACGGTGACCCAGCGCTTCGTCCGCATGTTCTCAGGCTGGATCAGTCTTGCCAGCGTCGGCATGGGCGTGTTCTGGTCGCTGGCCGATCGCGAATCGCTCACCTGGCACGACCATATCTCGCAGACGTTCCTCACGCACTACGATCCTGAGGGTGACGACGAGGAATAGACGTGCGGGCTGACGGCTTAGGCCGCCCCTTCCGATTCCAAAGCCTTTAACGTCCGCTTGGCCGAAAACCACGCCAGGCGGACGTTTTTGCTCACACTCCCACCGTGCAACAACCGAAGTCGTCGGCTGGATTAATAATCTAGTATCAGATCTTAATATCTGTTATAGTCTCCGCCAAAGACCATCGGAGGTCGTTCATGCGGAGATCATTCTACCGTCTGGATTGCTCCGTTCTTTCGGCTCTACTGGATCTACTCAAACAGCGGGGGTACTCCCTCCTCGGGCCGCAGGTGTGCGGCAACGCCATCCGGTGGAAGCCATTGGAGCAACTGGCGGATCTTCCCGCCGGACTCACCGCCCGGCTCGCCCCATCTGAGTACCGCCTGCAGGATGGAACCAACGGAGGGTTCTTCCAGCATCCGGGCGGGCTCGACAGCATCAAGCCGATCCTGCATCCGCCGCGGCAGACCATCACTACAATCCGCAAGGCCGGCGACCAGCTTGAAGTCGTGCAGGAAACTCCGCCGTCCATCAAACGGGCGTTCCTGGGTATTCCCGCTTGCGAATTGGCGGCGGTCGCGGCGCTCGATCGCGTGCTCCTGCAAAACGGCGAGGCGGACGAAGTATACAGCGCCAACCGTTCGGAGGCGTTCTTCATCGCAGTGCACTGCACGCACTCGGCGCCAACCTGTTTCTGCGCCTCCATGGGTACCGGACCTCGGGCCAGGACAGGCTTCGACATCGCGCTGACCGAACGTCTGGACGGAGAGCATCCTGAGTTTCTGGCGGAAGCGGGTTCGTCATTGGGGACCAGGTTCCTGGAAGAGGCCAATGCCCCGCCCGCTCCGCCGGAATGGGCGCGCCAGAGTAACGAAGCAACCCAACGCGCCGCCGAGGGGCAAACCCGCAAGGTGAACCGTCAGGCTGTGCGCGAGGTGATCGAAAACACCTTCGATCACCCGCGTTGGGAGCAGACCGCGAAGCGCTGTCTCTCCTGCGGCAACTGCACCTCCTCGTGCCCCACCTGTTTCTGTGTCAATTATGAGGAACAGTCCTCCCTGGACCTCTCCGTCGCGCAGCGGGTGCGGGTGTGGGACTCCTGCTTCACGCACAGCTTCTCCTACATCCACGGAGGCAGCATCCGGCTCACGCCGAAGTCGCGCTTCCGCCAATGGGTCAGCCACAAACTCGCCCGGTGGCACGACCAATTCGGGGTGACAGGCTGCGTGGGCTGCGGCCGCTGTATCGTCTGGTGCCCCGCTGGTATCGACATCACGGAGGAGTTCGCCGTCCTGGAACAGGCGGCAAGCCCCCTCATCACGGCAGGAGGATCACCGCATGGCCACTAGCCAGATTGTTGCCGCCCTGGCGCATCACCCCTTCCTGGACGGGCTCCCGCCCAGCCACCTGGACAAACTCGCCCTGCTCGCCTGCGAAATCACATTCGAGCCAGGACAGGTGATCTTCCGCGAGGGCGACCCTTCCAGCTTCTTCTACCTGATTCTCTCGGGCCGGGTGGCGCTCGAGGTGGCCGCCCCGGGCCGCTTCCTGACCATCCAGACCATTGGAGACGGCGAGGAGTTGGGCTGGTCGTCCCTGCTGGATCAGGTGAACAAGCAGTTTCGAGCGCGCTGTGTCGAACCGGTTTGCGCCCTGGCGTTCGACGGAGCGCGCCTGACGGCTGAGTTTGAGAACGACCATGAGTTCGGCTACATGTTGCTGAGGCGAGTCCTGTCCACGGTAGCCGAGCGGCTACGCGCCACCCGGCTCCAGATGCTGGATGTGTACGCCCGGAAATCCGTCAAAGGAGACCCCGGCCAATGAGTCTGCTTCTCTCTGTCCCTGCGGCGGCCAGGCGTCCGGTCATGCAGCCCGTAGTGGGGCGGGTGCTCCAGCTGGTGAAAGAGACTCACGACACCTTCACCCTGAACATCGAAGCGCCGCCGGGTGATCCGGTCTCGAGTTTCCGGCCCGGGCAGTTCTCCATGCTGTATGTGCACGGGGTGGGCGAACTGCCTATCTCCATCTCGGGCGACCCCGAGCGTCACGACTACCTCACCTACACCATCCGCAGCGTCGGCCAGGTTACCTACCAATTGGTGACGCGTCAGCCAGGGGAGTGCATCGGCTTGCGCGGGCCTTTCGGCACCGCCTGGCCGCTGACCGAGGCGCGCGGCAAGAGCCTGTTGATCGTGGCGGGCGGCATCGGCCTGGCTCCTCTGCGTCCGGCCATCTACCACGTCCTCCGACACCGCGGCGACTACAACCGCCTGGTAGTCCTCTACGGCGGCCGCAGCCCGCGCGACCTGCTCTACCGCAAGGAGTTCGCCGCCTGGGGCATGCTGCCCGATACCCAGACGCTGGCCACCGTAGACTATGGTGGCGTCTCGTGGCGCGGCCATGTGGGCGTCGTCACCGCCATGTTCCGCCACGTCCGCATGCAGCCGGACGAGACCGTGGCCATGCTCTGCGGGCCGGAGATCATGATGCGCTACGCCGGCAGGGAGTTGGAATCCCGCGGCATCCCCGCATCGCGCATCTTCCTCTCCATGGAGCGCAATATGAAGTGCGCAGTCGGTTTTTGCGGACACTGCCAGCTGGGCCCGTATTTTGTCTGCAGGGACGGTCCTGTATTTCCCTTCACCCGGATCAAACCGTATCTCGACCTCTATGAGCTCTAAGTGCCCTCACCCCCGCATCGCGGTCTTCAAATTTGCATCCTGCGACGGCTGCCAGTTGAGCCTGCTCGACCTGGAGGACGAACTGCTCGCCGTGGCGGGCGCGGTCGAACTGGCCTACTTCCCTGAAGCTTCGCGGCGCATGGCCAAAGGCCCCTTCGACATCGCGCTGGTGGAAGGTTCCATCACCACGCACCACGACGCCGAAAGGATCCAACACGTCCGCCGACAGGCGAAGGTCCTCATCAGCATTGGCGCCTGCGCCACGGCCGGCGGCATCCAGTCGCTGCGCAACTGGCAGGACGTCAGCGAGTATGTGCGCACGGTCTACGCCAAACCCGACTTCATCTCCACTTTGAAGATGTCGACGCCCGTTGCCGAACATGTGCCCGTCGATCTGGAACTGCGCGGCTGTCCCATCCAGAAGCATCAATTGCTGGAGGTCATTTGCGCGACGCTGGCGGGACGGAAACCGAATATTCCCACCGGCTCGGTCTGCCTGGAGTGCAAGCGCCAGGGCACCGCGTGTGTGCTGGTCACGGCCGGGATGCCCTGCCTTGGTCCTGTGACCCAGGCGGGCTGCGGAGCCATCTGCCCGGCCTTCGACCGGCCCTGCTATGGCTGTTTCGGTCCCATGGAGAGCGCCAATGCGCCGGCCCTGGCACAACGGTTCCGTGTGCTGGGCCTCACCCAGCCCGAGATCGAGCGAAGCTTCCGCACCTACAACGCCTGGGCCTGGCAGTTCCGGCGAGTGAGTGAACAAACAACCGGCGTACCGCCTGGGAATGAGGTGAGACAGCCATGATCCCCGCGACGGAGGCAGCGTCCAAACAGGGCGTCAACAAGATTGAGGTGCCCGTGCTGGCACGAGTCGAAGGCGAAGGTTCGCTGTTCGTCAAGACGAAGGGCGGCCGCATCATCGATCTCAAACTGAAGATCCCTGAGCCGCCGCGGCTCTTCGAGGGCTTTCTCACGGGCAGGCACTGCACCGAGGCGCCCGACATCACCTCGCGCGTCTGCGGCATCTGCCCCATCGCCTATCAGATGAGTTCGATCCATGCGCTCGAACGGGGGCTTGGCGTGGAAGTCTCCCCGCAAATCCGGGCCTTGCGCCGTCTCCTCTATTGCGGCGAATGGATCGAGTCGCATGCCCTGCATATCTACATGCTTCACGCGCCCGATTTCCTCGGCTGCCAGGATGTCCTCGAACTGGCGGCGCTCAACCGGGACGCCGTGCTGCGGGCACTCCGCCTGAAGAAGATCGGCAACCAACTCGTCTCCATCCTGGGCGGACGGGAGATTCATCCCGTCAGCGCTTGTGTCGGAGGCTTTCACCAGACACCGCGCCCACGGGATCTGGCAGTCCTCGTCCCTGATCTGGAGTGGGCGCTGGAAGCTTCGCTGGAAACGGTGAAGTTCGCCGCTTCCCTGCCCTTCCCCGAGTTTGAAGTCGACTATGAATTCGTCGCTCTGCACCATCCCCGGGAGTATGCAATGAATGAGGGGCGCATCGTCTCCAACGAAGGCCTGGATATCGGCGCGGACGAGTTTGAGGATCATTTCCAGGAGCAGCACCAGCGCCACTCCAACGCTCTGCATTCAGTGGTGAAGGCCCGCCGCTCCTACCTCTGCGGGCCGCTGGCCCGCTTCAATCTGAACTTTGACACTTTGCCTGAGATCGCCGTGCAGGCAGCGACGCAGGCCGACTGCCTCCCGCCTTTGAACAATCCCTTCCGCGGCATCATCGTGCGCGCCGTGGAACTGGTCTTCGCCTGCCACGAGGCTCTGCGGTTGATCGCACAGTACGAACAGCCGGTCCAGCCGAAGGTCCCCCTCCCAATGCGTGCCGCGCGCTGCTCGGCAGCCACTGAGGCCCCGCGTGGATTGCTCTACCACCGCTATGACATCGATCCGGGAGGCCTCATCCAGTCCGCGCGCATCGTCCCGCCCACGGCGCAGAACCTGAAGCGCATCGAAGACGACCTCTGGAGCTATGTACCCAGCCTGCTCGGCCTGCCAAACGACGAAATCGCGTGGCGGGCCGAGCAGGCGATCCGCAATTACGATCCCTGCATCAGTTGTGCCACGCACTTTTTGCGGCTGGACCTGAACTAAGGCAGGCAGGCCCGGGGACAGGGCGGTCGTGACATGCTATGAGCAGCATGTTCACGAGAAGAGCCCTGCTCGGCGCGGCCCTGGCCGGCGCGGCGAGCGCAGCACCCACGCGGAAGGCCGTCCTGTTACGCTCCAGCTGGCAGACGGTCAATATCGGCGACATCACCCATACCCCAGGCGTGCTACGGCTCCTGGACCAATACCTGCCGGAAGCCACCGTGTATCTCTGGCCCAGCTCGATTGACCGCGGCGTCGAGCCCATGCTGCGCCGCGCCTTCCCGAAGCTAAAGATCGCCCAGGGCGCCATTGGCGATGACGGAGAACCAACCACGCCTGAATTGCGCGAGGCCTTCGCCGCCTCCTCCCTCTTCATCCACGGATCCGCCGCCGGTATCTCGGCGCAGAACCACATGCGTCAATGGCACGAGAAAACCAGCGCGCCCTACGGCTGCTTCGGCGTCACGGTGACGTTGTCCAGTGAGGCCGCCAGCACCGCCCTGGATCCGAAGCTGAAAGCCTTGCTCGATGGCGCGGCCTTCGTCTTCACTCGCGAAACCAAGTCGCTGGAGAACCTCAAATCGTCAAACGTCTCGGCCCGCACGATGGGCTTCGCGCCGGATGGCACTTTTAGTTTCGACCTGCGGGACGACCCGGCCGGCGACGCTTTCCGGAAAACCAACGGCCTGGAGCACGGGAAGTTCATCGCGGTGATCCCCCGTCTGCGCCTGACGCCCTATCACCTCATCCGTCAGACCAACTACACGGAAGCCGAAATCCAGCGCCGCACCACCATCAATGATCGCCACAAGGAGGAGGACCACGCCAAACTGCGTGAAGCGATCGTCGCCTACGTCCGTCAGACCGGCGGCAAGGCGCTGCTCTGCCCCGAGATGACCTATGAGCTGGACATCATCGATCCCCTGCTCTACCACCCGCTGCCGGCCGACGTAAAGGCGAAGACCGTGCGCCGCCAGTCGTTCTGGCTGCCGGATGAAGCGGCTTCCATCTACCGGCACGCCGCCGCAGTCGTCAGCAGCGAGTGCCATTCCCCCATCATCGCCGCGGCCCAGGGTACCCCCTGCATGTATGTCCACCAGCCTGAAGACGGGATCAAAGGACAGATGTGGAAAGATATCGGCCTGGGCGACTGGTATTTCGATATCGAGCAAGCTACCGGCCCGGCCATTGCCGCCCGCCTGCTGGACATCACCAGCCGCGCGGATGAGTCCAAACGGAAGGTGAAAGCCGCCGTGGACTTCGCCAGGGGGAAACAGAAGGAGGGCATGAAAGTCGTCCGTGAAACCTGGCTGGGTTGAGTCCGGCCGAAGACACGTTCGTCCCGAATCCGAACACACTTGTACGGTCACCCGGCGCGTAAGCCGCTGATTCCACAGCACTGAGGGGATGGCCCTCGGGTTGATTGCTGTAACTCAACATGTGGATCGATCTGCGCATCGCCGTTCGCAACCTGCGAAAGACCCCCGGTTTTGCCTTCGCTGTCATCGCCACGCTCGGCCTGGGCATCGCCCTGAACACCACCATCTTCAGCGTGGTGAACGCGGTCTGGCTGCGGCCTTTGCCGTTCGTCCATCCGGAGCAGCTCTGTCTGGTACAGACGCGCATTCCGGCCCTCATCCAGATGCCGATCCCCTTCTCCGCCCCGGACGTCGGCGAGTTCGAACGCCAGACCAGCGCCTTCCAGCAGGTGGGCGCTTTCGGCACCAACTCCGGCGACCTGGCCGGCGGCGGCGAACCGGTGCGGATCAAAGCGACGCGCATCACCTGGAGCCTGTTCCCCCTGCTCGGCGTCGCCCCCGCGCTGGGTCACAATTTCTCGAAAGATGACGACCTGCTGCGTGTCAGGACCCTCATTCTCAGCGATGGCTTGTGGAAGCGCCAGTTCGGAAGCGACCCGGCCATCCTCGGCAAGAAGGTGCGGCTCAACCGCGAAACGTATACCGTGGCCGGCGTCATGCCCAGGGGTTTTCAGTTCCCGGAACAAACCCTGAACAGCGGCGGGCCAGCCGACTTGTGGGTCCCTATGTCGTGGAGCGCGGATGATCTCTCGCACAAAGGCGACAATTTCGACTACTCCGTGATAGCCCGCCTGAAGCCCGGCGTCACTCTTTCGCAGGCCGGGCAGGACTCCGACCGCGTCGCCGAACTCATCCGCCAGACCTATCCTCAGGAGCTCGCCAAAGGCATCAAACTGCTGGCCGCCGTCTCACCGCTCAGCGATCAGGTGATCGGGCGCTCCAAACCGCTGCTGGGGGTTCTGATGGGGGCCGTGGCCATGCTCTTGCTCGTTGGCTGCGCAAACATTTCCAACCTGATGTTGATCCGCAGCCTGGGCCGCCAGCGCGAGGTGGCGGTCCGCCAGTCCCTGGGCGCGACACGCGGGCGTGTGATCAGCCAGTTCCTCTCTGAGAGCCTCGTGCTGGGTTTGGCGGGGGGAGTTGTAGGTTTCCTCGCCGCCCAGTTCGGCCTCGAAGCGCTGGTCAGCCTGGCTCCGTCCGACCTGCCTCGCAAAGCCGAAATCAATATCGACCCCACCGTGCTGTTCTTTACGCTGGCCGTCTCAATCATCGCCACCATCGCGTTCGGCCTCGCACCGGCCCTGGCGTCCAGCCGGGCTGACCTGATGGTCTCGCTGCGCGCCGGCAGTTCGGGCAGCATGGGCTCCCGGGGCCGCTCACGCCTGGGCAACTGGTTCGCCGTAACCCAGGTCGCCCTCGCCATGATCCTGCTGGTCGGCGCCGGCCTGCTCATGCGCACGTTCTTCAGCCTGAAAGGCGCCAACCCCGGCTTCCGCAGCGACCACATCATCACCGCTTCCATTTCGCTGCCGGAAGTTCGCTACGCAAAGCCGTCCGACGTAGAATCTTTTGACCTGCGGCTGATGGAGGAGCTTTCCGGCCAACCCGGCGTGCGCAACGTGGGACTCTCCAGTAACCTGCCTCTCGAAGGCGACTGGAAGCGTATCTTCTCCATCCAGGGAGAACAGAACCTGACCGCCGGCCGCGAGCCCTTCTGCACCCACTTCCTCATCGCTGGCGCCTATTTCCAGTCCCTGGGCATCCCGTTGAAACAGGGGCGCTACTTTGGCCTGGAGGACCGCACCGGAACCGAAGGCGTTGTCATCGTCAGCGAGACTTTCGCCCGCCGGTTTCTGTCCGGCGCACCCCCGGTGGGGCAGAAGCTCAAGTGGGGCACCCCCAGCTCCGACATGCCTTGGATGAAAGTGATCGGAGTCGTCGGGGATGTGAAGGACAGCAGCCTGGACAAGGCCCCCGAGGCCCAGGCCTATAGCTGGTGGCGCCAGGCGGTGGGCACCGGCCCCATGCGCAGGACATCGATCGCCGTTTCCACCAGCGGCGACCCGGCCGGGGCCGCGAATATGCTGCGCGCCTCCGTGCGTCGGCTGGACGGCGAGATGGCTGTCGCGAACCTCCTCACGATGGAGCAGCACGTTTCCAGCCAGTTGAACTCGCGCCGCTTCAACATGTATCTCTTCGGAGTTTTTGCAGTTGCGGCTACCTTGCTGGCCGGCATCGGGGTCTTCGGCGTCATGGCCCACCTGGTCTCCCAGCGCACCCAGGAGTTCGGGGTCAGGAAAGCCCTCGGCGCCAACGGCTCAGACATCTTCCGTATGGTCTTCGGCCGGGGCTTCGTCCTGGTCGGCCTGGGTCTCGCGGCCGGTCTCGCCGGATCACTGGTGCTCGCCCGCGCCATGCAAAGCATGATCTACGGCGTCAGCCCGAACGATCCGCTCACCCTCGGCGCCGTCTGCCTCCTGCTCAGCGCGGCCGCCGCCCTGGCCTGTGGAGGCCCCGCGTTGCGCGCCCTTCGTGTCGAACCCTTGAAAGCTCTCCGTTGGGAATAGATCCTCGAAGCCCGGGCCGGATGTAGTGCATCTCTACAGAAGCGTGCGCAAATGAAGCGCGCACACTCAAGGAGAGAATCGAATGGCCATTATTCGCAAGGGTGAGGCGCACTGGTCCGGATCCCTCATGGAAGGCTCCGGCCGCGTTAAAGGCGCGAGCGGCGCCGTGGATGCCCCCTACAGCGTGAAGTCGCGGACCGCCGATGGTCCGGGTACGAATCCCGAAGAGCTCATCGCCGCCGCGCATGCCGGCTGCTACAGCATGATGCTCTCCGCCCTCCTCAGCACCGCAGGCAAGCCCCCGGCTTCCATCGATACCGTCGCCGCCGTTCACATGGAACTGCTCAACCCCGGCATCAAGATCGCTAAGATCGTCCTGACCACCAAGGCCTCTGTGCCAGGCCTGACCGCCGAAGAGTTCGCCGAAGTGGCCGATAACGCCAAGAAGAACTGCCCGGTCTCCGTGGCGCTCTCTGCCGTACCCATCGAGCTGTCGGCCTCTCTCGTCTGACACCTGCGCGAGACTACTGAATCCCAAACCGGCGGGGCCATCGGCCCTTTTGCGGCGCAGGTTCCGCCGGCTCCTCCCAATTTCGCCGAAAACACGGGCCAAGCCCGCATCATGGGGCTACGGAACAGACACACCCGGACGGGGCGCGGTCTGAGCCGCGGACCCCGTCAGAGAAACGGCCGGCGGGAGGGAGAGGGAAACCGGCCGTCAAATCCGCTCAATCAGAACCGAAGTCGCTGCGTAATCGCCTGTCAGATTCAGGTCCAAGCCGCGATGCATCAGGCTGGCGCCGCTCAACTCCAGTGTCCTGCCGTTTAACACCGTCACTTTGTATACGGCTTTCTCGTCCAGCCCCTGCAGGTGCAGGGTCGGCACCGGCCGCCCGTACTGCTGCGAATGTAGCGTCGCGAAGACCACCGACTGTTTGCCGTCTTCCGCCACATACTGGCTCGACTGGAAACCGGAGGGGTCCCGCGGCGAAGCCAACCGGTAGAGCTTGCCGGTCTGAACGGTGTTCCGAACCTGCTTGTAATACGCCACCATCTTCTTCGCCAAGGCGAAGTCTTCGTCTTTCCAATGGTTCAGGTTGTTGCCGATGCCCAGCGAGCCCTGCATCGCCACCAGGAACCGGAACGCCAGCGGCGTCGACCGCCCGTTGAAATTCGGTACATCCGTCACCCAGGCCATCATCGCCTTGGGCGTGTATGCCTGCGTGTAGCCTTCCTGGATCTTCAACCGGTCCAGCGCATCGGTATTGTCAGACGTCCACACCTGGTCCACGCGCCGCAGAATACCCATGTCGATACGGCCGCCGCCGCCCGAGCACGACTCGATTTCCAGGCCTGGATGCTTCTGCCGCAGCCGGTCGATAATCTCGTACACATTCCGCGTGTACTGCAGCCACATCTTCTTCTGCTCGGACGGAGCCACCTCGGGCCAGCCCGGCTCTGAGACATTGCGATTCATGTCCCACTTCAGGAAGGCGATGTCATTCTCGCTCACCAGTTTGTCCAGCACCGCGAAAATGTGCTCTTTCACGTCATCGCGGGCCATGTTCAAAATCAGCTGATTGCGGGCCTCGCTCCGCGGCCGGTCCGGAAAGTGCATCGCCCAATCGGGATGCGCGCGGTACAGGTCGCTGTTCGGGTTCACCATCTCCGGCTCCACCCAGATCCCGAAATCCATGCCCAGTGCTTTCACATTGGCAATCAGTCCCTTCAGGCCATTCGGGAATTTCTTGGGATTGACGGTCCAGTCACCCAAGCCGGCATGGTCATCGTTGCGCGCGCCAAACCAGCCGTCGTCCATCACGAAGCGCTCCACACCCAGCGACGCGGCCTTCTTCGCCAGTTCCGTCTGGCCCTGCTCGTTCACGTTGAAGGTCGTGGCCTCCCAGGAGTTGTAGAGGATCGGCCGCGCTTTCGAGGTCAGCCCGCCCGGCAGGATATACTCCCGCTGGAAGCGGTGCAGCGCGCGCGAAGCCTCCCCGAAGCCCTGGTCCGTGAAGCCCAGGTAGAACGGCGGCGTCTCCAGCGACTCGCCCGGCTTTAGGGTATGCGCGAAGTCGAAGGTGTTCAAACCACCCGTCACCCGCACCTGTTGATGCGAGGTCTGCTCGATGGCAATTCGCCAGTTACCCGACCAGCCCAAAGCACCAAACCAAACCGCGCCGTTAGTCTCGCTCACCGGCGCCGGACCGTCGATCGCGAACCACGGGTTCGACTGCTGGCTGGTATTCCCGCGCCGGCTCTCCAGTACTTTCACGCCCGGGTTGATCGGCTCGTGCACCATCTGCGTCTCACCCGCCCAGCGGCCATACAGATAGGTCAGCCGGTAGCCTTCGCCCGGAGGCAGGTGCAATGTGCCCGATTGCGCCGATTCCAACGTCAGGACGTTCGGCGTCTTGTTGGTGATCACCGTGTGCTTTTCTACGATCCCCTGTGGGTACACGTGATAGAACAGCGAAACCTGCAGGTCGTAGCCCTGGTCCTTGGCCTTGATCTCCAGCACGTCACCCTTAATCACGTGCGAGACATACTTCAAGACCGTATCGCGTACGCCGTTCTGCAGCGTCACCTTGATGCCCGGCTCGACAAACAGACCGGCGCCATAGCCCGGATACTCCTGCGGCGTGATCGTCGACGTGCGATCGAACGAAGCCCACTCCCGCAGCGCGTGCGCCGCCGGCAGATCCTGGTCACGCCATAAGCGCTGGCCGAAATAGAGGGGCTGGATCTCGCTGCGCTCGTTCAGACCAAACGCGATGGTGTTGGGGCCCGCGTCGAGCACAAACACTTTCTTCTCGGCGAGGAATCGGATGGGGTCGGCGCCAAACGCGGGCGCCAGCAAAAATGCGCAAAGGATAAGGGGTCTCATGGTCGTCGGCAGATTTAGCATATCGGATTCCGGGCTCTGAATCAGAACCCGGATCACACCTGGCTGCCACGACCGCGTCTACTTTTTCGGGACCACACTCTTGAACAGGAAGAGGCCGGACTTTCCACCGGTTGCTAAATCCGGTCGTCCGTCTCCATTGATGTCCGCCACCGCGATCTGCATGCCGCCGCCGGTTCGCGTCGAATAGTCGATCACGTGCCGCACGAACATCGGTTCACCCTTGTCATCCTTGGCATTCTCATACCAATAGACGCCCAGCGGCTCGCGCTCGCCCGGGTCCTTGCCATTGTGCGCCATGTAGCGCTTGCCCGTCAGCAGATCCAACCGTCCGTCCTGGTTGAGGTCCACCAGTACGGTGGCGTGCCCCTGCGACCAGGAGTCGTCGATCAGGTGCTTCACCCACTTCCCATCGGACCCCTGCTCCAGCCAGAAAATGCCGTAGTTGTGCGCCATCGAGGTCACGATATCGGCTCGCCCGTCGCCGTTCACGTCCAGCACGTGCAGGAACCCCGTATCACCCAGGTCAAAATCGGAATGATAGATCCAGGGCTGATTGCGCGGGTCAGCAGGAGCCTCAAACCACCCCTTCGGCGTTACGATGTCGGTGCGCTTGTCTCCGTTCACATCGCCCGCGCCGATCCCGTGCCCGTAGCTCTTCGGGCTCACCACATGCGCCTGCCAGGCTCCGCCCTTGAACTCATACCAGGTCAAGGGAGCCGTGCCGTTGCCGAACTGCGGCAGGATCTCCAGTGCCTTCCCGTCGCTGTCGGCATCCACCAGGAACGCGAACTCGACGTTGTATTTCGTCTCAATGTCCTGGCGCTTCCATTCCCCCGCCGTCGTCCCGGGATTCTTCCACCAGGAAACATTCTTCGAGAACCACCCCACACTCACAACATCCAGCTTCCCGTCGCCATCATAATCGGCCACCAGGTCGGAGAAATCGTCAACGTAGTTGTTCAGGAACGGCAGCGTCCGGAACCGGTGCGGAGTCCAGTTCGGAGCCTCGTACCAGAATTCGCCGGCCATGATATCCAGCCGTTTATCTCCATTGATATCGGCAAAGGCGGCAGGCTCCGCCGCGCCCCCGTCAATCATCGATTTGTCGAAGGCGATCTCGGGGGGACGGGTGACAAAGAAGAAGGCGAGGATGGCAAGTCGGGAGAGCATTGGAATCAGCCAGAATGTATCACACCGCGATACCGGCCAGCGGAAGCATGGGGTACCGACGCACCGTTGGACCGCCGGGAGTTGCTAGAATGGCCCCCATAGAAGGCCCACCTCGATGGAATTAGAAGCCCCTCAGCCACACAAGCTCGCCACCATCTACGAAGGCTGGGACGGCTACCAGACCAGCCTGGTCCGCGCCGCGGCGCTCCTCACCAGCGAGCATCTCGCCTGGAGGCCGGCGCCTGGCCGCCGGTCCATCGGTGAAATCTTTCGCCATATCAGCCTGGGCCGCATCACCTGGCTCGACCGCATGAAAGCTCCAGGCATCGACCTGGTCGCCGAGCGCGTCCCGCAATGGCGCTACGACAACGACGGCACCCGTTGCGTAGCCGAAGAGTCTGTGGCCAGTGACGACCCTGCCGTGCTCGACGAATGGCTCCAGGGCTCCTGGCAGCCCATCCAGCGCCTGCTCGAGGAATGGACCGTCGACGATCTGTTTGAGACCTATCTGCTCGACGGCTATCTGATCTCGCGGCAATGGACGATCTGGAGGCTGCTGTCGCACGACACCCACCACGGCGGCCAACTGGCGGCGCTGCTGGCGGTGAAGGACATCGACGCCTCAGATCTGCGGGAACAGGGCGGCCACATCATCATGCCGCCAAGGAAACCCAACTAAGGCCCGTTCCCTGTCACTTCTTGCGCTGCGGATGGATCGTCTCGCCCCGCTTCAACATCTCCACAAACCCCTCGATCTTCTTCCGCCGTCCCGCCTCGGTCTTCGTGTGATGCATCCGGAACGCCAGGGCAAACCGGTTCTGCTCGCTCAACCGTGAGAGCATCTCCTTCGCGGCCGGCTCCGCGTCAATCGCCGCCTGCAAATCGTTCGGAATCTTCAGCTCCTGGCCGCTCCCGTACGCACGATCCCACCGCCCGTCCTTCTTGGCCGCCTCCACCGCCCGCAGCCCGTGCTCCGTCATCCGACCTTCCTTCACCAGCCGCGCCACGTTGTCGACGTTGATCTTGCTCCAAATGCTCTTCTTTCCGCGCGGTGTGTACCTCTGCAGAAAACTCTTCTCGTCCAACCCCTTCCGCACCGCATCGATCCAGCCCCAGCACAACACCACGTCGATCGCTTCCTTGGCGTTGATCGACTTCAACCCCGACCCGACCTTGTGCATTTTGATCCAGACCTCATCCGCCTGGTCGTGGTTCTTTCCCAGCCACCCGTAGAAACTCTCCGCATCCCGGAACTCATGGACCTTCTCCGGATCAACAAAAATCGCTGCCATTTGCCAGATCCTACCATCCGCCCGGCGAATAATGTGCTAAAACAGACCCCATGCCGGAAAACAACCTCACTCGCAGGACGTTTGTCGCTTATGCCGGCTCAGCCCCGGTATTGGCAACGGAGAACCAAGTGATGAATCAACCCGCCGCAGGCCCCATCAAAATCGTCACCATGTATAAGTTCGAACCCGAGGAGGTCCGCAAAATCCAGGCCTCGACCCGGGCCCAGGTCGAACTCGTCATCGCTCGCGACCGGCAGGAATACCGCACCCTTCTCCGTGACGCCGACGTCGTCTATGGCGACATCGCCGGCTCGGAACTCGACTACGCCCCCAAGCTGAAGTGGGTCCAGTCCGGCGGAGCAGGCATGGAGGGCATGGCCCCCGAACTCAAGACACATCGCGCCGTCGTCACCAACTACGCCCGTATCTTCGCGCCCGGCATCAGTGAGACCGGCATCGGCATGCTGCTCTGCCTCACGCGCGGCATCACCACCCACTACATGCCGCAGTTCGCCAAACACCAGATGAAGCCCGTCGGCAACCCCAAATCGGCCGATCACACTGAGCTCGTCGGGCGCACCATGGCCATCGTCGGCATGGGCGGCATTGGCTCCTTCATGGCCCGCCGCGCCCATTACGGCTTCGACATGAAGATCATCGCCACCGACGCCAAACCAATTCCCAAGCCCGAGTATGTCGACGAACTCCACTCGCCCGACTATCTTTCTGAACTCGTCCCGCGCGCCGATGTCCTCGTCGCCGCTGCCCCCCTCACCCCCCTCACCGAGCGCATGTTCAACGAGCCCCTCTTCCGCTCAATGAAGAAATCAGCCTACTTTCTCGCCCTTTCCCGCGGCCGGCTGTTCGATGACATGGCCCTCGTGAAGGCACTCAAAGAGGGCTGGATCGCCGGAGCCGGGCTCGACGTCTTCCCGCAGGAACCTCCGCCCAGCAACCACCCCATCTTCGACCTGCCCAATGTCGTCATGACAGCCCACACCTCCGGCTGGAGCCCCGACCGGCAGGTCCGTCTCATCGATTTCTTCGCCGAAAATGTCCGCCGCTACGCCGCCGGACTTCCCCTGGTGAACGTAGTCGACAAGCAAGCCGGCTACTAGCCGCGGCGGCCATCATTGCCCCTGTTCACACGACGCTGACGCGGACTTCGTGAATCGCATTCCGCCGCCCCGACACGGCCTGCATCACTTCGCTTTGCCCCTCGGCCAGCGCCGCCAAGGCGAAGGCACGTCGCGACTGCGCCGGTTCCAGATGCGCGTCGCCCAAATGCCGCTCAATAAATCGGCACTGGATCCTTGTGCGCCACTCCTCCGGCCCGTATCCCTTCGAAAAACCCGCGCGTCGCGCCCTGCAGCAACGCCAGGTCGCTCGGCCCCTGGATGAACCGGAACCCTTCCTCGATCATCCCCTTGATCTCCGCTGCCCCGCCCGGACCGCCCACCGCCAGGTTGTTCTTCTTCGCCGCGCTCATCACCCGCTCAATCGCCGCCCTCATCACCGGAGCCCGCAGTTGCCCCGGCACTCCATAGTTGTAGGAGAGATCGTTAAGCCCCATAAACAGAACATCGATCCCCGGCACGGCGGCAATCTCCTCAATGTGCTCAATCGCTACGGGCCGCTCCACAATCACAATCACCATCACATTGTCGTCGGCCCATTTCGGATATCCACCCGGGGCAGGCCAGCGCATCGCCGCCATCCCAGGACCCACACCGCGCCGCCCCAGCGGCGGATACTTGCAGGCCGCCACCGCCTGCCGCGCCAACTCCACCGAATCCGTGAACGGGAAGATCACCCCCAGGCTGCCGATATCCAGCATCCGCTTCGCGGTCCACAGCTCGTTCACCGGTACGCGCGTGAACGGCACCGCCTTCCGCCCCTGCGTTAGCAGCACGATGTTCCGCGTGCTCTCCAGGGTCAGCGGGCTGTGCTCTCCCTCGATCCACAGAAAATCGAAGCCGGCATTGGCCATAATGGCCGCACTATCGGGGTTCGACGACTGCACCGTCCCCCCAATCACAATCCCACCCTCACGCAGTATCTTCTTCACCGGATTCGCCATTGCCGGCTCAGGAGCCTGGCCCCGCGATAGCCCCGCATTGGCCAATACGGCCAGAACAAACAGCAAAACGTGGTGCTTCATGGCTCAGGATTATAGCCCGGCCTGCCTCTCTCTGTGCCCGGAGATTTCGCCGGGCGCCTGGGAACTCCACGGCGCACAGCTCCGTCCGGTGTCTTCCTCGGGCTGCCACCTCCGGCTGGCGCGCTTGGACGCCCATTTGCTCCGCCCCAGCCTATGCCCCAGCGGAATCCCCCTCAATTAGGAAAAGAGCTTTCCCGAAACTCCACCAGTGGGCGGCCTTCCATTTTTGGCCAAAAAACACCGCGCCAATTATCTACTTTGTGACAAAAGTCCTTCGCTGGCCCCACTCAGGCCGATACAATACTGTCAACATGAGACCAACGACAGGCGACGGCAGCGAACACGAATCCGTCCCCGTCGGCTCATCACTACCCTCCGCGGCGCACCTCGCGTTTCAGACCCTGGATGCCCACAGCCCCGACGCGCTTTTCGCAACCAATGCTCAAGGCGAGATCACCTATATCTCTCAGGCATCCAACCGTCTCTTTGGCCTTGCCCCGTGGCAGCTCATCGGCAAGTCCCTCAGTGCCTTGCTCGCGGGCCTTGGCGGCTCAGCCGCACCTAGCTCGCTCGAGGCGGCCCTGGAAACCCACCGGCCCGTCCAGGACCTCGTCATCGCTTTGCCGCGGGCCGGCGGCGCCTTACTCGTCGAGTTGAACTCAGCGCCCTTCCTGGTGAACGGAACGCCCGCCGGCGCCACCGGGCAGTTGCGCGACATCACCCATCGGCACACCACCGATCCCGCGCGCCTCAGTGAAGCCGCCCGCCTGACTCTCGCCCTCGAAGCCTCCAACGCCGGCATCTGGGAATGGGATCTGGAGACCAACGAGAACTTCTGGTCGGAAGAGCTCTGGAGAGTCTACGGTCTCGAACCCCACAGTTGCCGCCCCTCCTATGAGGCGTGGAGGCAACTGGTTCTCCCCGAAGATCGCGATTTGGCCGAGCGGACCGTCCAGGCCGCCGCTCACAATGGCGCGGAGCTCATCGTTGAATTCCGCATTCGCCGCCCTGACGGCGCCCTCCGCTGGATCCTGTCCCAGGGCCGCCTGCTGCGCCTCGCGCCGGACAAGCCCGGCCGCTTCATCGGCATTGCCGTCGACGTCACTCAACGGCGCCAGGCGGAAGAAGACCTCCGCTCGAACCGCGCCCACCTCGATGCCGCCCTGGCCAGCATGACCGACGCGGTCTTCATCTCTGACGCCGAGGGCCGCTTTGTCGAATTCAATGAAGCCTTCGCCACCTTTCATCGCTTCCGCAATAAACAGGAGTGCGCCCGCACTTTCGCCGAATACCCCGCCTTCCTCGAAGTCTTTATGGCGGATGGCGCCCCGGCCCCGCTCGAGATGTGGGCGGTTCCTCGCGCCCTGCGTGGAGAAATCGTCACCAACGCCGAATACTCATTACGCCGCAAAGACACCGGCGAAACCTGGATCGGCAGCTATAGCTTCGCCCCCCTCCGCGATGCCCGGGGCGGCATCGTGGGCTCCGTCGTCGCCGCCCGCGACATCACTCAGATGAGGCACGACGAGGATGCCCGCCGCCAAAGCGAGAGCCGCCTCTCCTTCGCCCTCGAAACCACCGGGACCGGCGCCTGGGACCTCGATCTCCGCGATCACTCCGCCCAGCGCTCCCTCCTCCATGACCGCATCTTCGGCCACCAGGCACTCCTGGCTGAATGGAGCTTCGAGATCTTCCTCTCCTACGTCCTGCCCGAGGACCGCGCCGAGGTCACCCGCAAATTCCAGACCGCCGTCCAAACCGGCACGGACTGGGACTTTGAATGCCGCATCCGCCGTGTCGATGGCGAGGTCCGCTGGATCTGGGCCGCCGGCCGCCACCGTCGCGACGGCTCAGGCCGGCCCAGCCATATGGCCGGAGTGGTCCAGGACATCACCGAACGCAAAAATGCCGATCAGGCCCTGCTCGAGAGCGAGGACCATCGCCGTGCCATCCTCCAAACCGCGATGGATGGCTTCTGCGTCGCCGACTCGGACGGCCGCATCCTTGAGGTCAATGAATCCTACTGCCGCATGAGCGGTTATACCGCCGCCGAATTGCTCAGCATGCGAGTCTGCGATCTCGAAGCCAATGAGTCGGAGGAGCAGCAGCGTGCTCACTTCCAGCGGGTCGCCCAACAACGCGAAGACCGGTTCGAATCCCGTCATCGCCGCAAGGACGGCTCCCTCTTCGACCTCGAAATCAGCATGCAATACCTGCCCGCCGGCGGGGGTCAGTTGGCTGCTTTCCTGCGGGACATCACCGATCGCAAACGTGCCGAGCAGGAACGCGACAAACTCCAGTCGCAGTTCCTCCAGGCGCAGAAAATGGAATCGGTCGGGCGCCTCGCCGGCGGCATCGCCCACGACTTCAATAACCTGCTCACCGTCATCAACGGTTACTCACAGATGCTGCTCGACAGCTTGACACCCGTGGATCCGCTGCGCGGTTCCCTCTCCGAAATTCACAAGGCCGGCGAACGCGCCGCCAGCCTCACCCAGCAACTCCTCGCCTTCAGCCGCAAACAGATCCTGTCACCGCGCCTGCTCGACGTCAATCGCGTTGTCAGGGACATGCTGCCTATGCTCAAGCGCCTGGTCGGCGAGGACATCGATGTCTTCATTGCCCTCAACGCCGAAAACGGCTCCATTCACGCCGACGCCCATCAAATCGAACAGGTCATCATGAACCTCGTCGTCAATGCCCGCGACGCCATGCCCGCCGTAGGCAAACTGGTAATCGAGACAACCGGCATCGCCCTGGACGAACGCTATGTGAAGGCCCATCACAACGTGCGCCTGGGACGCTATGTCCAACTCACCATCAGCGACACAGGCATCGGCATGGACGCCGAAACCCGCTCCCGCATCTTTGAGCCCTTCTTCACTACCAAGGAGCCCGGCAAGGGCACGGGGCTAGGGCTCTCCACTGTCCAGGGCATCGTGGCTCAAAGCGGCGGTTATGTCGATGTTTACAGCGAACCTGGCATCGGCACTACGTTCAAGATCTATCTGCCGGCCTCCACCGGAGCGGTTGTCGATACAAATTCGCCCGCGGCTGTACCCGCCCTGGGCGGCAAGGAGACTGTGCTCGTCGTCGAAGACCTCGGCGAAGTCCGCAAATATGCCGTCGAGGTTCTGAAAGCTTACGGCTACCGCGTCCTCCAGGCGGCCGGTGCGGTCGAGGCCCTGCTCATCTGCGAACATGAACGCATCGACCTCGTCCTCACCGATGTCGTCATGCCAAACATGAGCGGCCGCGACCTGGTGGAACGGCTCAAAGCACGCGAACCATCCATGCGCGTCCTCTTCATGTCCGGCTATACGGACAATGTCATCGCCCACCGCGGGCTCCTTGAACCGGGCACGTCCTTCATTCAGAAACCTTTCAGCCCTCAGTCCCTGGCCCACCAGGTGCGGACTGCCCTGGGCTCCGCCGCCGCGTCGGCCCGTATTCTCGTGGCCGAACAGGAAATCGGGGTCCGGCGCTTCCTCTGCGATGCGTTGGAAGGCCACGGCTACACCGTTACGGAAGCGGTCGACTACGCCCAGGTCCTGCATTCCCTGCGCAGCGGGCCAGTGGACTTGTTGCTCACCGATCTCTCAGTGCCTGGCCAGGAGGGCCTCGAAAATCTCCAGGCGCTGCGCAGCGAAGCCCCGAACACGGGCATCATCGCCATCTCCAGCGGTTTCGCAAGCGAGGGTCCCGCCCCCGGTCGCCTCCAGGGCGCCGACGCGATCCTCCACAAACCGCTGCGCGTCGACAAGTTGCTGGAAAAGGTAAATCAGGTCCTCCGCCTCCGCCGCTAGCCGCCGCGAGTGCAGTCGGCCGCCCCCCCTGCACCCGCCTAAAGCGGCTTGTCCAGGGCCTGCACAGGAATTCGGATTCGATACAACGGTTGCCCCGCCGCGCCCACGAGGTCGAAACTGCCCCCAATACTCGGCGGGCCGGACTGCCCTCCCAGGAAGGTGGAGGATCGCTCCCTCACGCCACCTTCACCGCCCAACCCCTTCCACTGCCCCGCATCCAACGTGGTCGGCGGAGTCACCCGGAAATGCAGTTCCACGGCCAGTTGTGACTTTCCATCGCCAAACAACGCGGCCACATCCAGCCGGTCCCCATTGCGAGTCCCCTTCAGCGAAGTCAACGCAAACCGCGCGACATCCTGTCCGCCGCCGAGATCCTCAACCGGTACGGCCGCCCGCGAGCCACAGCCCGCCAGCATCACCGCACCCGCCATCGCCAGCATCGTAGCTACCCAGTGCATCCCTACAGTCTACGGTGCCTGCCCGCTTCCCGATACCGGCTGACAGGGATACTCTTTCTGCCGCAGCCCCTCCAGGGTCATCCGCCGCCCATCGGGACCCGCGCAACGCAGCACCGCATATTCCATCGTCACGAGCAGCACCACGTCAAATGCCCGCTTCGCCGCGGGATTTGCCTCTGCCGCCGCCAGGTCCTCCGGCCGCGCGACGCTGAAGTCGCTCCGCTCCGTGGCAAGCAGGGCCATGAATGTGGTCCCCCACGGGGAGTGCTCGGCGAAAGGATCCTCGACGATCGCCAGCGCCCCCTGCTCTGGCAGCCCTCTCAGACCCGCTCGAATCCCCGCATAGGCCTTCGCAATCGGCCGGGATTCCTCTCCAAACTGAGGGAACGTGGTTCGTCCAAGAGTGAGCGCGATTGCGGTCACCGCCACGACCACCACCACCGGCACCCATCGGAAAATCGGCCACCTCTTCAACCCCCGCCCCAGCACGCCTGCCAGCGTTGCGATCAGCCAGAAAACCGCCAGGTACGACGCATCCAGTCCCCGCGAGGGAATCACGGCCATTGGCAGGAAACTAATCGCCGCCAGCAGCAGGAAGACGCACTCGCGCACCCAACGCAGCCCCACCACCACCGCCAACCCCGCCAGATAGACGGCGCCGGCCGCCAAGGGAGTCCAGGAGATCCGGTCATACAGCAGGTCTGAGAAGAATTTGGCCGCATTGGAACCCACCAGCGCCGCCGACGCGGTGACATGGTACGCCGGGTTCTCTTCCAGCCCGCCCTGGCCCAGCACACGCCCAAAGACGAACACGGCCGTCGCGCCGGCCGCGACCAGGAAGCAGGCAAGATTCCAGGTAGTACGCTCCGGCGCGGTCTCCACCAGCTTCACCGGAGTGAATCGCTCCAGCCAGCACAGCGCCCCGATCGCCGCCGCCAGGCTCACCGCGATCTCTTTCGTATTTAGTGCCGCGATCACCAGGACAAGCAGGACCACCAGCCGCACACAGTGCCCGGCCCACCCCGCGGGCTGCCAGGCCGTCACCAGCAGTGCGGAAAAGAACAACGTGATGACCTGTATATCGAAAATCACGCCCGTATTGCAGTACATGCCCCAAAACGACCCGTGATACGCCAGCACCCAGGCCGCCGCCAGCGCCGCCAGGTCGTGCCCCAGCAGCTTCCGCACCACCACGAAGCACAGCATGGAATTCACAACTACCAGGGAGAGGCATGCGGCTCGATACGGGAATGGTTCAAAGTGGAACGCACCCCACAGGAGCTTGTAGGTCATTTCTCCCAGCGGTCGGACTACCTCGGTCGGGCGCCAGATCATCACACAATCCAGCAGCAATTGCGGCCATGCCCGAAAAACCCCTCTGTAGAGATTCATCAGGTCGTCATGCGTAAAACCTTCCCGCAGTCCCCCGGCGATATTGAGCGCACAATACACGCCCGGCATCGACATCATCAGGAAAAACGAGTATTTCCGGAAATTCAGCATCCCTCGGGAACCAGCCAGCTAAATCAGCCCGGCCGAAGCTTCAGTCAAAACGTGTACAACGACTAACAAGCCCCTTCGCAATTCACCACCAATTCTAGCGCAGCACTCTCGCCCGGAACCATGTTCTATCGCGGGCAACCAGCCCCACACGACTTCCAAATACACTGCATTCACCTTCCGCCTCGCAGGCACTAATATGGAGAAATGCGACTCCTGGCCGCCGCTCTCTTCGCACTGTCCCCGCTTTATGCGTGTAGCTGCCTGGGCATTGGCACCCCATGCTCCGCCTTCGGAGGTTCGAGCATGGTCTTCGTCGCGCGCGTCCTGGTCGATAGCGGCGAAGGCTGGGGCAACCGGCCCGCCCGTGTCCGGATTGAAGAGAAACTTCTCAATGTGCCCGAAAATCTGACCGAAGTCGAAATCGACACGAGCGCGGGAACCAGTTGCTATAGGCGGCTGAGGCAGGGGCAACAGTACGTGATCTTCGCGTATAAACGGGAACGGAAGACGCCTCAACTCTCGATTGGAGCCTGCTCACCCACCTTCCAAGTGGAGGGGAACGAGCACATCCTGGATGCCTTGCGAAACCAGTCGAGAGGGGGAGCGCCCCGCCTGATCGGGACGGTCCGTCGGAGCACCAGTCTCTATTCGAGCGATGGCTGGGTAGCGGGTGCGACGATCACCGCCCGCTCCCAGGGAGACAAGTACGAGGCCATCTCTGACGCCGCGGGTCACTACGAAATCAGGGACATAGCACCTGGCCAATACCAAATCGAGATTTCAAAGGGAGGTTTCCTTCCGGATCAGGACTTCAATCTCCGTTGGTCCGGGCGGCTCGTTCTGAATAAAGAGACGAATGTGATCGGGCCCGACAAGGCCGAGCCACGTGGCAGTGTCACCATCGGAGTCAGATCCTGCCAGGTATGGGATCTCGGGATGTGGCCGCATGGGCGGATCTCAGGCATCGTCAGAAACGCGGCAGGGGATCCGCTCAGTGGGGTCACAGTGCAGTCCTTCTCGTTCAATGAAAAGGGCGAGCGTGAATCCCGCCCTTTGCGCACAGCAAAGACAGATGATAGGGGCCGCTACCAAATCGAGCCACTCCCGGCCGGAGACTACGTTATCGGCGTGAATGCGGAGAAGTATCGAGATGCTGACCCATTTCCGCCCACCGTTTTCGGCGACCAGGGATCCACGAAAGAGACCCGCATCCCTCTCGCATTCGGCGGTGATGTCGCGGACATCAATCCGACGCTGCAGGCCAAACGAACCTCAACGACTCTCCGGATTCGGATCCTGAGCCCGGAAGGTACTCCCTACTCCGGCGCTGGAGCCCTCTTGAAAAACCAGAACGGAGTCGAGCGGTGGTTCTCAACGGAACACACCTCAACGGACGGCACGCTGGAGGCGCCTGTCTACCTGGGGGAGCAGTACGAAGTAGAGGCATTCGCTTCCGAGAGAAATCGGCGCAATGGCAGCATCGATTCCCTCAGTGGCAGCGCCCACCTGTACGTGTCCATTCCAGATCCAAAAGTTTCGATCGTCCTTACCTTGAAGACGAATTAGCAGCAGAATCCGCGGCGAAGATTACGTTCGCGTATCACCTCACGGCGCTGGGGCTTCTGCATCGGGCCCGCCAGAGGTTCACAGAATCCTATGGATACGCCTCCACAGGAGGTTGGTGAAGACCGTACAGACGCGGGGAGCGCCCCATTCCCTCCCAACCCCAACTCCCATATACTTGACTAACTCGTAACCTCAGACCTCCCGAAGGAGCGCCCATGCCCAATTCAGTAGTCAACTACGACGGCAGCATCACCGCCTCCCCCGCCCAACTCGTCTTTCCCGAATCGGTCGCCGACCTCCAGGCCGTCCTCCGCGACCCTCACCAATTCCCCAGTCCCGTCCGCGCTGTCGGCAGCTACCACTCCCTCACCCCCTGCGCCTCCTCCGACGGCACGATGATCAACATGTCGCGCATGAATCGCGTCCTCAACATCGACGCGGCCGCCGGCACCATCACCGCCCAGGCCGGCATCCAGTTCATCGACGCCTCCAAAGAACTCCGCAAGCACGATCTCCAGTTCATGACCAACATCGAGATCGGCAATATGACCCTCGGCTCGGCCGCCTGCTGTCATACCAAGGACGCCCTCGACGGCATCGAATTCGGCCAGGTCAACTCGTACCTCACCAGCGTCAAGTGGGTCACCCCCAGCGGCGATCTCGCCGAAGCCTCTGAGGAACACAGCCCCGAACTCCTCCGCATGCTGCGCGGCAGCTACGGCCTCGCCGGAGTCGTCTACGAAGTCACCTTCCGCATCAAGCCCATTGAGGCCATCCACCTCACCTATCTTCCCCGCCCCGTCGAAGAGCTAACCCAGGAGGAAGTCGATCACCTCATGGACTCCTCCGAAGGCCTCATCTGTTGGACCGTCGGCCGTACCGCCGTCTTCCAGCAACGCACGCGCGTCGAGGACAGGAACATCTTCGGCGGACTCCTCGCCGCTTTCCGCCGCCGCCTCTGGAACCGCAGCGGTGCCTACGCTGGCCACCTGCTGGAGTCCTTCGTCGAAAATGACGACGTGCGCGACAGACTGCAAAAGGGCCTCTTCCACCTCGACGAATTCATGTACGGCACCCTCCGCCTCTTTGGCGGCATCACCATCCTCGCGCCCGACAAGACCATTGACTACAGCAGGACGAAAACCGAAGCCAAATACGCCTTCACCTTTTGGGCCTTCCCCCGCTCGCGCTGGCTCTCCGTCCTGCGCGATTACCTCGATTTCGCCGATGCCCACCACCAGCAAACCGGCTTCCGCTGCAACATGCCGCTCGGCGCTTACCACATCCGCCGCGACACCCACTCCGTCCTCTCCTATAGCCACGACGAGGAAGTCTTCTCCATCGACCCCATCCACGCGCCAGTCGACCTGCCCGCCTGGCACAATTTCCTGCGCGCCTTCAATGAGTTCTCCTTCCAGCGCGGCGGCATCCCCCTGCTGAACCAGAGCCCCTTCGTCGAACGCCGCCACGTCGAAGCCGCCTACGGCCAGCGCTGGCGCGAACTCTCAGATTGGGTTGCCCAACAGGACCCTGCCGGCCGCATGCTGAACCCCTATTTCGCGGCCCTGCTGTCCAAATCCGCCGCCCAATCGCAACCCTAGCCGGCTTCCAAAGCCCCGGCCAGGGCCACTCATCGCTGCGAACCCCGCCGCAACTGGCATCAATCATGGCCCCGCGGGCCGCCATTAGTGCTCAGGCGGCCCAGCCATCCCCAACCCCCTCCATGACCGTTCAGTGATGGATAACAACATCACAAAACGAACGATGGGGATATTCGGATCCATTAATCAGATACAATACAGCCACCTGAAGTTTCAGGACCCGTCGGGCTACTCGCCCGCAACGGGGTCAGTGATAGAGGTTAGCCATGAAGCTTAAGCCTGTTTGGATCGCGCTAGTGATCCTGGCTCTGTCGGCCGCGCTCGCATTCTCGCAAGCCGTCAACGGAACCCTTCTCGGAACAATCACCGACGCCAGCGGCGCTACCGTGCCAAATGCGAAGGTCACAATCACAGAGGCAAATACGGGCACGACCCGCACTTTGCAATCCAATGAAAGCGGCAATTACGTCTTCTCAGACGTCCCCCCCGGACTCTACACTGTCGCAGTGGAGTTGACGGGCTTCAAACGGTCGGCACGGCCAGGCGTCGAACTCACCATTAATAGTTCGCCCCGTGTGGACCTGGTGCTCCAGCCAGGCAACGTGTCCGAAAGTATCGAAGTCACCGCATCCACTCCGCTGCTGCAGACCGATCGCGCGGACACCGGCAGCCAGTTGACCACCGTGCAGACGGCGAACCTGCCGCTCGGCACCGGCCGCAATTACCAGAACCTGTTGAACCTGGTGCCCGGCACGACACGCGCCTCCTACCAGCACTCGCAGTTTTTCAATGCCGCCAATTCCCTGCAGACTCAGGTGAACGGCAACATGCGGCAAGGCAACAACTACATGATCGAAGGCGTGGACAATAACCAGCGCACTGGCCTGCTGCAGATCATGGTCCCCCCCATCGAAGCCATCCAGACCGTCGCCGTATCGACCTCGAACTTCGACGCCGAACTCGGCCGCGCCTCCGGCGCCGTTACCAACGTTCAGTTGAAGTCCGGCGGCAACGAACTCCATGGCTCCGGCTATGAGTTCCTGCGCAATAGCGAATTCAATGCCCGCAACTTCTTCGACCCGTCCATCGGCCACCAGAGCTACAACTACCTCGGCGGCAACATCGGCGGCGCGATCATCAAGAATAAACTTTTCTTCTTCGGCGACTACCTGCGCGTCTGGGATCACCAGAGCAATACCAATCAGGTCAGCATTCCGCAGACGGATCTCCGCACCGGTAACCTCAGCCGGTCTACCTCGACGATTTATGACCCCGCCAGCGGCGCTGCCGACGGCACGGGCCGTACACCCTTCACCGGCAATATCATTCCTTCCAGCCGCATCAATCCCATCTCGACCAAACTGTTGGCCCTGGTGCCCCAGCCGAATCTCGGCAGCGGCGACACCAACAATTACTTCTCGCTCCTGCCCTTCAAGAAGGACAGTGACTCGTTCGACTACAAGATGGATTGGAACATCTCCGACAAAGACCGCCTGACGGGCCGCTTCAGCTACGCTCGTCCGGTCACCTACCAGGCGCCGATCTTCGGCATCGCCGGCGGACCCACGCAAGGTTCTGGCGGCGGGTTTGCCGGTACCGGCATCCAGAAGACCTACAGCGCCGGTTTGAACTACAACCGCATGGTCACGAATACGCTCATGACCGAAGTCCGCATCGGCGTCGCGCACTACAACAACGTCGCGCAGAACTCCGACTACGGCACGAAGGCCTCCGAATCACTCGGCATCCCCGGCGTCAACCTCGACGAATACTCCAGCGGTATCGTCGGCATCATTATGAACGGCGGCTACAACGATTACATGATCGGCTACGTGAACAGCCTCCCCTGGAAGCGCGCCGAAGCCAATATCGATGTCGTCAATTCGTGGACCAAGAACTTGTCAAACCACACCATCAAGTGGGGCGCCGACATCCGCCGCATTCGCGATGAACTGCTCCAGATGCAGACGTTCAGCTCGCGCGGTCTCTACCGGTTCGCCGACGGCCAGACTTCCACACCGGGCGCCAAGACGTCGTTTATGAACAACGTCGCCAGCTTCCTGCTCGATACCCCCAGCCAGGCCGGCCGCGATCTCGCTACCTACTTCCCTGCTTACCGCGCCTGGAACTTCTTCTTCTACGCCCAGGACACCTGGGTCGTGAACCCCAAGCTGACCGTGAATATCGGGCTGCGCTACGAGCTCTATCCGCCGGCCACACCGCGGCTCGCCAAGGGCTTCTCCAACTACAACTTCGTCAACAACACCCTCGAAGTGGCTGGCGTGGGCAGCGTCCCCATGAACCTCGGCATCGAGAATCATAAGAACTACATTGCGCCCCGCACCGGCATCGCTTACCGCTTCAACGACAAGACTGTCGTCCGCACAGGGTTCGGCATCAGCTATACCCCGTTCCCGGACAACAGCTACGCCTACAACTACCCCGTCCGCGCCAACAACCAGTTCGATCCCGCTGTCGCCAGCTACGGCGCGGCGGTCCTGCCCAACGGCCAGACAGCCTCGTTCCAGAACGGCTTCCCGGCCCCCATCCAGGTCGACATCCCCACGGACGGCATCATCAAGAATCCGCCCATCAGCTCCTCCTACAACGTCGTCAACAAGAGCTTCAAGAATCCTTCGGTGGTGAGCTGGAACTTCGCCGTTCAGCGCCAACTGCCAGGCAATTTGGTTCTCGACATGACGTATGTCGGCAGCCACGGAGTGAATCAGGTAGTCAACTACAACCTCAACGCCGGCATGGTTCTCGGAGCCGGCAACAACGGTCGTGCGCAATACCCCTCGCTCAGGCGCACTGCTGACACCAACCTCCTGTTCGCCGGCTTCTCCACCAGCTACAACGCGCTTCAGGTGAAATTGGATCGCCGCTTCACCAACGGTGTCGCGGTCACCACCGCTTACACCTACGGCAAGGGCATGGGCTTCCAGACCGGCGATGACGGCGGCCCGCGTTTCTACATCAACTTCCGCCGCAACTACTCGCGCAACGATTTCGACCGCACCCACACCTTCGTCCAGAGCTACGTCTATGAACTCCCGTTTGGCCACGGCAAACGCTGGCTCAGCTCGGGCATCGGCGCGGCCACTCTCGGCGGTTGGCGTGTCAACGGCGTCCTGACCCTCATGACAGGTACGCCCATGTGGTTCGGCTACAGCGCCACCAACCTGAGCGCTCCGGGCAATTCCCAAACCCCGGACATCATTGCCCCCATCCAGATCCTCCACGGGATCAACAAGGGCAATCAGTGGTTCAGCACCTCCAGCTTCGCGGCCCCAGTCGGCGCTGTGTTCGGCAATGCCGGACGCAACCTCCTCTCCGGCCCCGGCTTCTTCAACCTCGACGCTTCCATCTTCAAGACCTTCAAGTTGACCGAACGCATGAATCTGGAAGTTCGCGGCGAGAGCTTCAGCGTGACCAACACGCCGCAATTCAGCAACCCGAATACCACGCTCGGTGACGCAAACTTCGGTTTCGTGACCGGCGCTGGCGGCGCCCGCGGTCTGCAGTTGGGCCTCAAGCTCAACTTCTAGCGCGTAACCTGTCTGTGTGGATCCAAGGCGCTGCGGCTCACAAGGCCGCGGCGCCTTTTCCTTGCCTGCGCACCGGAATCGGAGCTCACGACGCCCTATAGGCTATTGACGTGAGCCAACCAATCAGCACCTCACCTGGCGCCCGGCCCTCCTGAAAGCTCACGGCGCAACCGCTCATTCTCCTCTTCCAGCTCCTGCAGCCGCTTCTCAAATGGGACCAGTGCCGCCTGAATCTCATCCACACTGAAGCGCGGCGTAATGTGCTGCGGGCAATTCCAATCGAATGCCTCGACGTCAATTACGTACACCCGCTCAACCACCGCCTGGTCGCGCGGGTCTTTCACCCGGTCCATCCAGGGCTTCGCCGCCTCGCCCTCGAAGATGCTCACCCTGCCCAGGATCTTCAACCGCGCCCGGCGAGGATAGTCCACCATGATCAGGGCCACCCGTGGATCGGTTCCTAAATTGCCGGCGCTCACATATTGCCGGTTGCCGCGGTAGTCCCCAAAGGCAAGCCTGCCTTCGTCCACCACCTTCAGAAAGCCTTTCGGGCCGCCCCGATGTTGCACATACGGCCACCCCGAACTGCCCACCGTCGCCATATAGAAACTGTCCCGCTCCGCGATGAACTCCCGTTCGTCCGCGGTCAGTCGATCAGTCGAAACCTTCTGCCCGCCAAGACGCTCATACTGCCTCCGGCTGCCATACTGTTCCTGCAGCTCTTTCACCACCTGGGTGAATACCCGGCTTCCGAAGTTCGTCGGCATCTGCGCCCAGTCCTCCTCCAAATCAAATGAACCAGGGGCGGACCCTCTGACCGCGGTCCGCCCTCCCCCAATCACGCCAGTGCCCGGCTATTCGGCGATTCTGTTCTTAAGCAGGAAGTCGTGAATGTGGCCGGCAATCTCGGTCCCGTGCGACTCTAACGCGAAATGGCCGCTGTCCAGCATATGAGTCTCGACATTCTTCAGGTCACGGCTGTAGGGCGGCGCACCTTCGGCGGGGAAGATGAAGTCGTTCTTGCCCCACACAATCAGAGCCGGCGGCTGATACTTCCGAAAAAACGCCTGAAACTCCGGGTAGAGCGGCACATTCGTCCGGTAGTCATAGAACAGATCGAGTTGAATTTCATCATTGCCCGTTCGATCCAGCCCGGCCTGGTCCAGCGCCCACGTCGTCGGATCCAGCACCGCCGTGTCGCTGACACCGTTCTCATACTGCCATCTCGTGGCCTTTGGCTCTACCAGGAAATGCAGTGCCTGCCGGTTCTCCTCGGTCGGATCATTCCAATACTTCTTGATCGGATCCCAGAACGTCAGCAGCCCTTCATCGTACGCGTTGCCATTCTGGATGATCAGAGCCTGCACCGCCTCCGGCTTCCGCAAGGCCAGGCGATAGCCCACCGGAGCCCCGTAGTCCATCACGTACAGTGAATACTTCCTCACGCCGAGCGCCTTTACCAGGCCCTCCACAACATTCGTCAGATTCTCGAACGTGTAAGCGAACTCCGCGCGATCCGGCATGCTGGTCTGCAGCCCGAAGCCTGGATAGTCGGGCGCAATCACCCGAAACGACGAAGCGAGCAGAGGAATCAGGTTCCGGAACATGTTGGAAGATGTCGGGAAGCCGTGCAGAAGTAGAATCACCGGGGCCGTCCGGGGGCCGGCATCCCGGTAAAAGATGTCCAGTCCGTTCACGCGGACTGTTCTGTAATGAACCTGTGAAGGTGTGCCGATCAGGGTGTTTGCTGGAGCTGTCAAGTGGTTACCTTTCGCATCCTGGTTCGCAACCGTAGAGCCAACCACCGTCAACGCTTAAGTCATTGATTTTTCGCCTCTTAGAAACCACTCCACGGCACGCGAACCAGCCCCGGGTCGGATCGCTTCGACACACCCTGTCGGGATCTCGCCACCCGCTCGTACACCCATAAGCGAGAATTCGCCCCCGAATTCGCAAACCCGGCCCGCAAATTTCCAATCGAAAACTCCCTGCGAAAAAAGCCCGCTGGCCCCGCTTACCAAGTGTCGCCGGAAATTTCGCCGGCATCGGGTTGATCGAAAGGAAAACACTATGAGTCGTTTGCTGATCTTCGTCTATGGCATAGGAAGCTATGTTGCCTTCCTCGCCACCTTCCTCTACGCCGTCGGGTTCATCGGGAACTTCGCCGTCCCCAAGTCGATGGACTCCACGCCCACCAGCCCTTGGACCACCGCGCTCCTCATCGACCTGGGCTTGCTGTCCCTGTTCGCCATCCAGCACAGCGTGATGGCCCGTCCCGCCTTCAAAGGTATATTGACCCGCTTCGTCCCCCAACCTGCTGAGCGCAGCACCTACGTCCTCGCCAGCAGCCTCGCCCTGATGCTGCTGTTCTGGCAATGGCAGCCTCTGGGCGGGTCCGTCTGGGCTGTGGACAGCGCGCCTGGCCAGGTGCTGCTGTATGGCGGCTATGCCGCCGGCTGGCTGCTGGTCCTCGTCACCACCTTCGTCATCAATCACTTCGACCTGTTCGGCCTGCGGCAGATCTGGCGCAACCTGCAGGGGCAGCCGCAAGGCAACCTGCACTTCGTCACGCCCATCCTCTACCGCATGGTGCGCCACCCGCTCTATGTCGGCTGGCTCATGGTCTTCTGGTTCACCCCGGCCATGACCCTCACCCACCTCCTGTTCGCCGTCATGACCACCGCCTACATCCTCGTCGCCATCCAGCTCGAGGAGCGCGATCTCATGCAGGCTCACCCCGAGTACATCGAATATCGCAAGCAGGTCCCCATGCTGATGCCCCGCCTGCCCAGAACCATCGAGGTCCTGCCACGTCTGGAGATGGCCGAGGCCCAACGGAGACAACAATGAAACCCGGCAACACTGGCAGGATCCTCTACACCGCACTCGGCTGCCTCGCCTTGACTCTCGCTTTCGTGGGCGTAGTGGTGCCGGGCTTGCCCTCCACCGAGTTTGTCCTGGCCGCCGCCTACTGCTTTGCCCGCAGCTCGCCCCGCATGGAATCGTGGCTCCTCCAGCATCGCTGGTTCGGCCCCACCCTGCGGCGATTCCGCGACACGGGCGGCATCACCCGCTCCGGCAAAATGGCAGCCCTCGCTTCCATGTGGTCGGCAGTCCTCGTCTCGTCCGCCATCCTGGCCGCGGCCCACAGGACAGCGGCGCTGGCCGCCATTCTCATGGCCTGCATAGGATCGCTGACACTCGTCTTCGCGGTTCGCACGGTTCCTGATCGCGCCTAGCCGGCAGGAACCAGCCCACCCCGCCGGGTTCGCACACGGCCGCCAGGGAACGCCGGGTATACTCAGTGTATTGTCCGGCTCTACTCTGGGTTACCCGGTGGCTCCATCTCATGCGGTCGCTCCTTAGCTCGTCCTGTATCGCTGCGGGCGGCATCACCGCCCTTCTCTGTTTCGTCCACTTAAAGGGTCAGCCGGCGGCGCCCGCGCAGCCAGTGGCCCGCTCCTTCCAGCATGTCCAATTGCTGGAGGACAAAGGCGAAACGTCGGCCGGCGTCAGCATCGGCGATCTCAATCACGACGGCCTCCTGGACATCGTGCTCGCCAAAGGCCGCCATTGGCCGCTGCACAGCCGGGTGCTCCTCAACGATGGCAAGGGCGGCTTCTCCGCCGCCAATCTCGGCACAACCCCCGCCCGCACCTACTCTGCGGCTTTGGCCGACGTCGATGGCGATGGCCGCCTCGACATTGTCGTCAGTAACGATGCCCCAGACCGCAAGCTCGTCTATCGCAACGACGGGCAAGGCCGCTTCACTGAAATCGGAACCTTCGGACAGCCCGGCTGGACCACCCGCTACATCACCCTCGCCGATCTCAATGGCGACGGTTTTCCCGATATCGTGGCCGCCAACCGGGGCGATTATCCGGATATCGGGGCGGTCAATCCCCAACCGCCCACCCCGGTGTCAAGCTTTGTCTGCTGGAATAACGGCAAAGGTCAGTTTCCAGCCTGCCAACCCCTCCCCTCCGAATCCGCCACCTCCATCGTAGCCGCCGATTTTGACGCCGACGGCGCCCTCGACCTCTTCATCCCCCATCGCGACGGCGGCCAGAGCTTCGTCTATTGGAACGATGGCAAGGGCCATTTCCTCGAATCCTCCAAAGTGGGACCAACTCCGTCCTGGATCCGCATCGGTGTTGCCGCCGATTTTGACGGCGATCGCCGCCAGGACCTGGCCATAATCGATGAGCAGAAGAAAGCCGCATTCGTGATCTTCAATCAGGGTCGACGCAGCTTCGGAGCACCCGTACCACTGCCCGGCCCCCACCGGCCTCCTTACGCCCTCGCCGTGGCGGACCTCAATCGCGATAGCCGCCCCGACCTCATTGTGGGCTGGGTGCGCCAGCCCGGCTCCGTCTACTACAACGAAGGGCAGCGTCATCCCTTCCACGAGGTCCTCTGGAACGATGGCAAGGGCACCGTCTACGGCATGGCGTTTGCCGACCTCAATGCGGACGGCTGGCCCGATATCGTCGCCGCTCGCTCCGACGCCCCAAATGGAATCTGGTTCAGCACACCGCCTGCGTTGGGGCGGTAATTAATCCCGGACGTCCACCGCCTTACCACCCGGCATTGCAATACTTTACCGCTCACGCCCTCTATTCCTGGGGTATGGCCCACTGATTGCTCATAAATGAACAGCAACGCGCCTCACCAATTCCCATTGGGACCTGCGCGGGCAATCTGAAAGAGCCGCGGCTGGACGCATACTGGAGTCCGGCCGGGCTGAACGATCCCGGGAGAACGCTCATGGAAGAAACCGTGAAAGTCCGCAAGATCGCCTTCGTCGGCGATCACCTCCCCCGCAAATGCGGCATCGCCACCTTCACCTCCGATCTTCTGTCTGCGGTCGCCACGGCACACCCCGAAAGTCAGTGCTTTTGCGTCTCGGTCAACGACAGAAAATCCGGTTACGATTACCCCGAAGTCGTCCGCTTCGAAATCGAGGAACAGGACCTCTCGTCCTACCTCCGCGCAGCCGACTTCCTCAATATCAGCAATGTCGATATCGTCTGTCTGCAGCATGAGTTCGGCATCTTCGGCGGCCCGGCGGGCGGACACATCCTCGCCTTCCTTCGCGAACTCAGGATGCCGGTCGTCACCACCCTCCACACCGTCCTGCGCGACCCCAGGCCCGATCAGCGGCGCGTCATGCAGGAGATCATCGCCCTCTCCACCCGGGTGGTCGTCATGGCCGAACGCGGACGCCAGATGCTTCAGGATATCTACGGGGCGCCCCCCGCCAAGATCGACCTCATCGCCCACGGCATCCCCGACGTCAGCTTCGTCGACCCCACCTTCTTCAAAGACCAGTTCGGGGTCGAAGGGAAAACCGTCCTCCTCACCTTCGGCCTCCTCTCACCCGGTAAAGGCATTGAGTACGTCCTGAAAGCCTTGCCCCGAATCCTGGAAGAATTTCCCGACGTGGTTTACATCGTTCTCGGCGCCACGCACCCCAATGAACTGCGGGATCATGGAGAAGCCTACCGCATGGGCCTGGAACTGCTCGCAAAAAAGAGCAGGATCGAGAAGAACGTCATCTTCTATAACGACTTCGTGGAACTCGAAACCCTCAAGGAGTTCATTGGCGCGGCCGACCTCTACATCACGCCCTACCTCAACGAAGCCCAGATCACGTCCGGCACCCTCGCCTATACCTTCGGCGCCGGCAAAGCCGTCGTTTCCACCCCCTACTGGCACGCCGCCGAACTGCTGGCCGGCGATCGCGGCGTACTCGTACCTTTCGCCGACGCCGATGCCCTGGCCCGCGAAGTCTCCGCCCTTCTCCGCGATGACATCCGCCGCCACGCCATGCGCAAGAACGCCTATCGCACCGGCCGGGAGATGATCTGGAGCCATGTCGCCCAGCTCTACATGCACTCCTTCGAACTCTCCCGCCTGCACGGCGCGGCGCCCTCCCGCGAATCGCTGCCCCCCAAAACGCTCGACCGGCGGCCCCGCGAACTCCCCGCCCTCAAGCTCACACATCTCCAGCGGATGACCGACTCCACCGGCGTCTTCCAGCACGCCAACTTCAGCATCCCCAACTTCTCCGAAGGCTATTGCACCGACGACAATGCGCGCGCCTTCATCCTCACCATGCTGCTCGAGGAACTCGGCCAGGATCGCGATAGCGCCTGTGCCCTGGCCACCACCTGCGCCTCCTTCCTGCAATACGCCTTCGACCCGCACACCCGGCGCTTTCACAACCACCTCGGCTTCGATCGCCGCTGGGTCGACGAACAGGGCTCCGAGGACTGCCACGGTCGCGCCATCTGGGCGCTCGGCTTCGCGGTCGGCCGCTCCCCCTTCCGCAGCTTCCAGTTCATGGCCGGACAGTTATTCGCCCAGGCCCTGCCCGTCTTGACGGAGTTCACTTCGCCCCGCGCCTGGGCCTTCGGCCTCCTCGGCATCCACGAATACCTCCACCACCTCAGCGGCGACAGCCTCGTCAACCAGACCAGGGAAACCCTCCTCTCGAAATTGCTCGACCTCCTCGATCAGAACTCAGCCCCCGACTGGCTCTGGTTCGAACAGGAACTCTCCTACGACAACGCCAAACTCGCCCACGCCCTCATCCTCACCGGCCGCGCCACCAGCCAACCGGACGTCCTCCAACGCGGCCTCGATAGCCTGCGCTGGCTCAACCAGGTACAAATTTCCGAAAAAGGGCACTTCCTGCCCATCGGGAGCAACGGCTTCTACAAACGCGGAGGACCTCGCGCCGAATTCGACCAGCAGCCCATCGAGGCGCAGGCCATGGTCTCCGCCTGCCTCGAAGCCTATCGCGCCACCTCGGATCCCTGGTGGTATGAACAATCCCAACGCGCCTTCGACTGGTTCCTCGGTTGGAACGACCTCGGGCTGGAACTCTACTCCCCCGAAAGCGGAGCCTGCGGCGATGGGCTCCACGTCGATCGCATCAATCGCAACCAGGGCGCTGAATCCACCCTCGCCTTCCTGCTTTCCCTGGCCGAAATCCAACTCACCCAGAACATGATGACCAGCTTTAGGAAACCGACCGCCAACGGCAACTAGGCACCCTATGACTTCGCCTGTCGTCCACTTCACCCGCACCACCACGTTTCTCCAGCCCAATCAGTCTCGCGTACTGTTGCGGCCCTTTAACCACGGCGATGCCCGCAAAACCAACCAGATCCTCGCACGCATCCTGGCCCTCCCCGACGATAAGGTGGACCAGTTGCTCGAAGGAATCTCCGCTTCGTTCTCCCATCGGCACCTCGATCTCCCCAAGGCCCTCCTCGAACGCTGCGATCAATTGCGCGACCTGCTGCCGCCCGCCCCCCTCTCGGAAGCCCGGCGAATGTTGATCGGCTCCTGCTTCCTGGCCGAGTTCTCCGTCGAATCGGCGGCCCTCTTCAACCCCTCCATCGTCCGCCACCCCGATCAGTCCGGTCTTCCGGCCGGGGCCCTGCGCTTCGTTCTCAGCCTGCGAGCCACCGGAGAAGGCCATATCTCCTCCATGACGTTCCGCACCGGAATCGTCCACCCCAATCAGCGCATCGAAATCCTCCCCCCCTCGCCCTTCCTCACTGAGCCGCAACAGATCGTCAACCCCTGGTACGAGAAGCCGCTCTTTGAACGCAAGCTCGCGGAACTGCATCTCGACCTCGAATTCACCCAGCGCATCCTGGGCGATCTCGCGTCCTCCTTCACCCTGGACCAGCTTCGCGAGGCACTCGCTTCCGAACAGGCCCACCGGCCCGGAGGCTTGACACAGAAGGAGCAGACCGCCGCGCAGGGGATCTGGATGCTCGCGCGCTCGAACTTCGAAGTTCAGTTCCAGCCCGATCGCGAATTGTCGGAACGCGTCCTCTTCCCAGCCACCCCAGCCCAAAGGAATGGAATCGAAGATGCCCGCTTCGTCTGCTTCCGGAATGACGATGGCATCCACGACTACTACGCCACCTTCACCGCCTACGACGGTCGCATCGTCGTGCCCGAACTCGTGGAAACCACCGATTTCGTCCACTTCCGCTTCATCACCTTAAATGGGCCCGCCGCCCTCAACAAAGGCATGGCCCTCTTCCCCAGGAAAGTCGGCGGCCGCTATGTCATGCTGTCCCGCCAGGACAACGAGAACACCTCCATCATGTTCTCCGACAATGTCCACTTCTGGAATGAATCCACCCTCCTCCTCACACCGGCCTTCCCCTGGGAAATCATCCAACTCGGCAACTGTGGTTCGCCCGTCGAAACCGAGGCCGGCTGGCTGGTCCTCAGCCATGGCGTCGGACCCATGCGCGAATACTGCATCGGAGCCTTCCTTCTCGATCTCGAGGACCCCACAAAAGTCCTAGGCCGGCTGCGCGAACCCCTCCTCAAGCCGAATGCCAGCGAGCGCGAAGGCTACGTACCGAACGTCGTCTACACCTGCGGCTTCCTCCTCCACGAAGGCCAGCTCATCATCCCCTACGGCCTCGCCGATCACTCCACCGGCTTCGCCACCGTACCCCTGTCCGAAGTTCTCGCCGCCATGGAGCCGGACCCGCTAGCCAATCCCTGAACCCTCCGGCCAAATGGCCCCAACCGCGGAAGCGCAGGAAGTTACAAATTTCACCGGCTACCCGAAGAACAAACCGCTTTCGGACACCGTACTCCTAAATATGCTGAGACGATTTTTGTTTCTGTTGACCCTCCCCCTCTGCGCGGGGCTGTTTGCGCAGGCACCCCCCGCGCGCCAGTTCCTGCTGCAGATCGAACCCGTGCGGCCGGATTTCGCGATCAATAACGTGACCGCGGAGGAAATGCCCGTTCTCCAGGCCCACGGAGCCTATCTCCACGAACTGCTGGCCGCGGGCAAGCTGATCACAGCCGGCCAGGCATTCCAACCCAAACGGCTCTTTGGCATCATCGTGGTGGAAGCACCGGATGCCGCCGCGGCTCAGGCAATCC
The DNA here is from genome assembly GCF_051172195.1 of Paludibaculum fermentans. Lineage (GTDB taxonomy): Bacteria > Acidobacteriota > Terriglobia > Bryobacterales > Bryobacteraceae > Paludibaculum > Paludibaculum fermentans_A. The sequence continues at coordinate 5,154,186 of NZ_JBPJAQ010000001.1, read as the reverse complement.
TGGACGCCGACCCGGCCGTGAAGAACAAGGTCTTCCGCGGCGAGGTCATCCCCTATCGCACCGTGGTCCAGCGGCAGCCGGCCGCGCCAAAAACCAACTGACCCGCCACGCCCGTCCCGGGTTTCCCGCCATTCGCCGGGAAGCCCGGCACAACCCCCTCCACATCCCGCCCTGAGACTCCCTCACCCGCGAGCACCGCCGCCCGCATTGGTGGAAACGCCGTCGAAAAAGACCCCTTCTTCATTCCTGTGCTCACCACCCACTACGGCAACTCACGCGCAAGCGGGCTGGATCACTTCGCCCACTATGCGGCAGCAATCTGCCTGCCGCTTGTTCACCCCAATACCCTCAACTGCGGTGAGTGTCATCGCAAGTCAGCCGTGATACACTTGACCATTCTTTTTTGAAGGATTGCAAAGACAGTGCCCGCGGTACCAAACCGGCTAGCCTCTCTTTTCCTGCTCTGCCTTACTGTCTCAGGCCAGGGTGCGGACACCATCGTTGGCAGCGTCAAAGCAGCACTCGGCGGCGTGGAAATACGCCGCGGCACACAGTCGATTCGGGCCTCCGAAGGCTTGCACCTGCTCTTGAACGACACTCTGGTAACGTCCGCGGACGGTCGTGTGGGGGCAATTCTCCAGGACGGCACCAGACTCTCCCTCGGGCCGAATTCCGAACTCCAGATAAATCGATTTCTATACCAGCCCGTAGAGGGAAAATTCGGGCTCCTATTGCGTCTCGCAAGGGGCGCCTTGTGCTATGTTTCGGGGAAGATCGCTCAATTTGCATCTGAGTCGGTCACTGTGGAAACACCCGTGGGCGTTGTCGGACTGAGGGGAACCCACCTTGCTATTTCGATCGAAGGGCAATAAACGCCGCTCCATTGGAGCAGCCTGGATCGGGCTTGGCCTTGTGCTGCCGATCCTCCTCCTTGGCGCTTGCGGACGGAAACGTGTTCCGGCCCCTGCCCCACCTCCACCCGCGAAGCAGAATGTCGTCGTCCTCCTGCCTGAACCCGATGGCAAGGCCAGCCGGATTGTCGTCTCCAACCCGGCCGGCGCCAGGGATCTGGACCAGCCCTACCAGGCCGTCACCGTGCAACGGGCCGATACCCCGCCCAGCCAGCCCTTCACAATGAGTCAACCAGAAGTACGACGCCTCTTCGGACCGGCGCTGGACGTTCTGCCCGCCGCCGAAGTGCAGTTCCTCCTCTACTTCCAGGAAGGGCGCGATACCCTCATTCCGGAGTCGGAAGCCCTGCTCCCCCAAATCCTGGCCGCCATCGCCGAACGCCATTCCACAGGCATCACCGTCACTGGCCACACCGACACCACCGCCGATCCCCAGTTCAACTACCAACTGGGCTTGCGGCGCGCGCAGGCGGTGGCCAGGCTTCTCACCGGCAAGGGCGTAGCCGCCTCCGACGTCTTCGTGGCATCCCACGGCCAGGCCGACCTGCTGGTCAAGACGCCCAACGGTGTTGCTGAGCAACGCAATCGTCGGGTGGAAGTCATTGTCCGCTAAACTCCTGAGGCCTATGCGTGGCATCATCGCTGGTGCTCTGGCTGTCCTGTGCATAACCGGCCTTTTTCTGCTCAGGCCTGGGCCGCTCGTGAACCTCGACCACGCAGTCTGCGACATGCTCACCCGCTGGGCGGGCCCCGGCCGCCAGTCGGGCCGCGTGGTCATCGTCGAAATTGACGACCAGAGCCTGACTCAGTTCGGCCGCTGGCCCTGGCCCCGGCGGACCTTGGCCCAACTCACCAATCACACCTTCCAGGCAGGCGCCGCCACCGTTGTCTTCGACATGATGTTTCCCGAGGAAGATGCTGGACCGCCCGGCCCTCCCTCCGCGGCGGTTGGCTCCGGCGCGAATACCAACGACGCCTTGTTCGCGGCAGCGCTGTCCGGGCGGCCCTCCGTCATTGGCTACACTCTGAAATTTGACGCCGCCAACGCCCCCTCCTCCTGCCACCTGCAACCCCTGCCGCTCGTCCTGCTGGGACCCAGGGAAGCTGGAAAATCGCCGCTCTTTCAGTCCCTCGATGCCATTTGCAGCCTGCCTCAACTCTCCAGCGCCGCCGCCGCAGCCGGGTACCTGAACGCCGCGCCTGACAGCGACGGCAAATTGAGGCGCATCCCCCTTGTGATGGAGCTAGGCAATCGTCCCTATCCGGCCCTGGCCCTGGCCGCCCTCAACCTCTACGCGCGCTCTTCCACCCTCGGGCTCGCTACGGACGGGTTCGGCGCCTCGGAGCTACGCTTGGACAACCGAGCCGTCCCCCTCGAAGGTCAGGGCCTCCTCCGCTTGCGGTTCCGTGGCCCCGCTGGCACCTTGCCCCGCATCTCGGCCGCTGACGTCTTGGCCAATCGCGCACCGGAAGGCCTGCTGCGCGGCCGCATCGCCGTCATCGGCGGCTCCGCGCTGGGCCTGCGGAACACCAGCGTCACCCCAGTCGACGCGCTTCTCCCCGCCGTCGAGATCCAGGCGACCGCCATCGACAACCTCCTGCAGGGGGATTCTTTCCGTAGGCCCGGCGAAGCACAGTCGTTCGAGCTCGCCCTCGCCCTCTTCGCGGGCCTGGCCGCCACCTGCCTGCTCGCCTCCCTGCGCCTCCGCTGGGGGGCGCTCCTCACTCTGGCGCTGGCACTCGCCGCCTGGACCGGCTGCGGCCTGCTGCTCCGAACCAACGGCAATCTCATCTCCCCGCTCCCGGTCTCCTCTACGCTCGCCGGCGCTCTGGCCGCGCTCACCCTCGTCAACTATCGCCTGGAGAAGAACAGGGCGGACCTGACCCAGCAACGCCTGGCCTCCACCACGGAACGCTCCAGGGACGAGCTGCGCGAGAGTGAATCCCGCTATCAACAACTGGTCGAGAACATCAACGACGCCATCATTCTGGTAAACCCGGACTGCCGGCTCTCCTTTGCCAACCGCCGTTTCCTTGAGCTGTTCGGCTTGGATTCGGCCCGCCTCCCGGACGTGCGCCTCGAAGACCATGTCGCCCCCGATTGGCGTCCGCAACTCCGCGAGAAGTACGACCGCCTCTTTCGCGGGGATTCCGCCCACGAGCAGCTTGAATACGAAGGCATCCGCCCCGATGGCACCCTCATCTGGCTCGAAGCTTTGATCACCCCGGTCCACTCCCGGGACCGCATCATCGGAGCCCAGGCCGCCCTCCGCGACACGACCGAACGAAAGCGCATCGAGGCCCAATACCTGCAAGCTCAGAAAATGGAAAGCGTCGGCCGGCTCGCCGGCAGCGTGGCCCACGACTTCAACAACCTTCTCACCGTCATCAACGGCTATAGCGAAGTGCTTCTCCACGCCATGGAGGACAGGGATCCCTCCCGGGAAGGCGTCGAACAGATCCGCGGAGCGGGCGAGCGCGCCACCGAACTCACGCAGAAACTGCTCGTCTTCAGCCGCAAACAACTGGCCCAACTCAAAGTACTCGATCTGAACGAAGAGGTGATCACCACCAGGAACATGCTCGGGCGGCTGATGGGAGCCGACATTCTCCTCACCACCCGGCTCAGCCCGCAGCCCGTCTTCGTCATGGCCGACCCCACCCAACTCCATCAGATCCTGATGAATCTGCTCGTGAACGCACGCGACAGCATGCCGCACGGCGGAGAGGTGGTCATCGAAACAACAACCGTGGAAGTCGACGGGGAATTGCCCGGCACACAGAGCCCGTTGGCGGCAGGTCCCTATGTCTGCCTGGCGGTCACGGACACCGGCCTCGGCATGAACGACGACGTGAAGCAGCACCTCTTCGAGCCGTTCTTCACCACCAAAGCTCCAGGCAAAGGCACCGGCCTCGGACTCGCCACCATTCACACCATCGTCCAGAAATGCGGTGGCGGCATCGCAGTCACCAGCCAGGTGGGCCACGGCAGCAGCTTCCAGATCTACCTGCCCCGCGTCGATTCCGGTCTGGCCACCCAGTCAGGCCCCCGCGCCTCCGCCACCCAAGCGCGAGGCTCGGAGACCGTTTTGGTCGTCGACGACCAGGACCCGGTCCGCCAGTTGGTCTGCTCCATCCTGAAGGCGCAAGGCTATCGCGTCCTTCAGGCAGCCAGCGGCCCGGCGGCAGTGGCCCTGGCGGCAAGGTACCCGGAAACCATCCATCTTCTGCTGACAGATGTGGTCATGCCCCAGATGAGCGGCAGACACCTGGCAGACACTCTGGCAACCAGCCGACCCGGCCTCAAAGTTCTCTTCATGTCCGGATACTCGGGAGACACCGTGGAAGACCAAGGTGTGGCGCTAGCCGGCCTGGAGTATCTCGCCAAGCCGTTCACGATAGCCGCCCTGGCCGACAAAGTACACTCCGCCCTGGCCCGCGACACAGCCCCGGACACCAGCGCGCCCCCGACGCCACAGGACCCCCGGCGCTAGCCGAGGGAGCCTGACCGCTAGGCCCGTCCATCCATCGTCCTTCTCGAACCGACCCAACTCTCCCCCCTGCCTTACCCCCGGCGCCAGCCGGGGGCTCCTGAACCTGGCCCGTCCATCCATCGTCCTTCTCGAACCGACCCAACTCTCCCCCCAGCCTTACCCCCGGCGCCAGCCGGGGGCTCCTGAACAAGGCCCATCCACCCATCGTCCTTCTCGAACCTACCCAACTCTCCCCCCAACCCTTACCCCCGGCACCAACCGGGGGCCCCTGAACCTGGCCCGTCCACCCATCGTCCTTCTCGAACCTGCCCAACTCTCCCCCCAGCCTTACCCCCGGCGTCAGCCGGGGGCTCCTGAACCTGGCCCGTCCATCCATCGTCCTTCTCGAACCTACCCAACTCTCCCCCCAGCCTTACCCCCGGCGCCAGCCGGGGGCTCCTGAACTTGGCCCGTCCACCCATCGTCGTTCTCGAACCTACCCAACTCTCCCCCCAGCCTTACCCCCGGCGTCAGCCGGGGGCTCCTGAACCTGGCCCGTCCATCCATCGTCCTTCTCGAACCGACCCAACTCTCCCCCCAGCCTTACCCCCGGCGTCAGCCGGGGGCCCCTGAACCTGGCCCGTCCACCCATCGTCCTTCTCGAACCTGCCCAACTCTCCCCCCAGCCTTACCCCCGGCGCCAGCCGGGGGCTCCTGAACCTGGCCCGTCCACCCATCGTCCTTCTCGAACCTGCCCAACTCTCCCCCCAGCCTTACCCCCGGCGTCAGCCGGGGGCTCCTGAACAAGGCCCGTCCATCCATCGTCCTTCTCGAACCGACCCAACTCTCCCCCCAGCCTTACCCCCGGCGTCAGCCGGGGGCTCCTGAACAAGGCCCGTCCATCCATCGTCCTTCTCGAACCTACCCAACTCTCCCCCCAACCCTTACCCCCGGCGCCAGCCGGGGGCCCGCCGCAACTCAGAAAACATCCGCACCACCCGCCACACCCACCGCCCGAGAGGAATCCCCCCGATCTCCCACATCCATAGAGTGGTAGTCCTACTAACCTGGAGAGGCTACGCCCTCCACCCCACGATCCACAGAAACGAGAACCTAGTGCGATGGAGGCATCAGCAAGCCAAATCCCGCCCCTTCCTCCTGGAAAAGCCACACCGGGAGCTCATCCTGAAGACCATCCGGAAGACATGCGAGGCAAAGACCTACGAACTCCTGGCCGCCCACATCCGCACCACTCATCTCCACGTCATTCTGGAGGCACCCTCAGATCCCTCGAGTTGCATGGGAGCTCTCAAACTTGCCTGTACGAAGGCCCTGAGGGACGCCTGCTTGGCCGGCGCGGAGGAAAACATCTGGGCCCACTATGGCCACATCCGGATCCTCGACGCACCATTTGCCATCGCAAAGGCGATCAACTATGTGCTCGAAGGACAAGGCTCGCCAATGGAAACCTACTGCAGCGGCAGGACGCGAGACTGATAGGGGACAGCCCGCCCCACCCACAAGCCGTCAGTAAACGGGGACAGCCTGGGTAGCCCCACTCCCTGTCACTCGCGCCCGCCTGCCGCCGAACTCGCCGTTCGCTCCGTGCACTGGATCAGGTGGATTCGTGACACCTTCAACGCTCGCGCGTGTAGACCTCGATATCCAAACCCGTTGCCTCGACGCTGAGCGCCAACTCCGGAGACAACAAATCCTTGCTTCTCCACCACAGAGCAACGCAGCTCCACTCTAATATTGAAATTAGCGATCAGGACAGCCAGGGTCTCCAGCGCTTCGTTTGCGGCACCATCGTCGCCCTTGATGAGTGGCCAGGTGCTGCTTGGGCATCTATCGTCGGCGGCGAGGATCCCATGGTACAGGCCCGAAATCTTCCCCTTAACCACATACTGAAAGCCTGCCTCTACCGTGCCTCGCTGCGAAGTATCTGGACAGATGGATTGCTCTTCAATCTGATCCTGCCTCGCGTTCTCCCGATCTGCGGCGATCACAGGAACGCAGCAAATGAAAAGCGCAAGGGCAGCCTGAATCAACTGGAAAATCCCGTCAGAAGTGTCTCTTTTCACATCCCACCCCCACAGGCTCTCAAGCCGGCGCCGTTTTCATTCAACTCTACGGTCACAATCACGATGTTACTGGCGTGGCGGCACCTTTTGTAAGCGCAACTTCCACAACATCTATATCTTCTAGCCTAAACCACAACTGGGCCAACTCGCCCTGCTTAGTATTCACCTGGGCGTAAACCCATTGGCCCACGGCCAACGCTGACAGAAACTGCGCCTTCCTTACAACTCCAGGCAATCTCTTCGCCAGCTTCGCTTCTATTTCAGAAAGCAATTTCGAGAGATCCACAAGGTTGATTTCAGTAGAAACCATTGCTCTTCCGACATCAGGGCCGACATCGCATACAACCAGGCTACTGGGCAACTGCTTGCCGCGCTGTACCACACGCTGAGCAATTCCCCGTAAGCACTTATTATCCGAATACAGATGGAAAGCAAACCATGTATTAATTCTCGGATCATCAACCCGCGAGATATAGACTAGTTCCGGCACTGAGACGGTTGAGGCGTGAAGGTGTGCTATTAATTCCAGCTTCGCCTCTTCCTCGACGGACGCAAACGCGCTCAGCCTCGACAGGACTAAACACTTACTGCCAGCAAGCGGGAGGGTGCGCACAAAATCAAGAACTTGCCGGCCATCGGCTGGTCTCATCACTTCCGCTATAACTTGCGTAATGAGCGAAAGCGCGATCTCATCGGACTCCTGCTTCTACCACTTGACAAGATCATTGAAGTACTTGACAGAAACGGGGACAGCCTGACGTGCACCCTTTCACAAGCCACAGAAAAAGAAAGACTTACAGCTCCATCCTCTCACCATCTGGCGTTGGATCGCCCGTAGTCCCGGATCCCGCCAATCCTCTTCTCAGCCTCCAACTCGTTTGGACGCCATAACATACCGTCTCTCCTCAGCCCCACCTGCCGCCCGCTACGTACTCCATAGTCCACATTCAATCCATCGAAATTTCCGCTGGGACGGGTCGCGCTCCCGCAGGGAGGTGCGACCCGACAGCGGAAGCCGGAGACGTTATAAGTCCCCGTCGCCAACCCCGACGGCGTCCACCACCCCGTCATACTCCCAGCCGGGCCGCAGCCAAACCTCGTCCCATTCAGCCCGTCGTCGCCGCATCCACCATCAGCACCGTCGAATTAGCCGTCGCTTTCGTCACATTCACAAGATCCCCGAACGAATACGCCTGCCCATGGCAGCGACATCGTAGACCACTATCCGCTCTTCTGGCCCCCTCTCGCTTACTCTCGCGTCTCAGGTCGCAGGTGGATGGTCGCTCGCTCTTCTCGAACTGTCCGTGTGAAACGCTCACTGGCAACCAACTCTGATCCCCGAAGAGCCAGGAGTAAATACTCGCCATAGGGCATCTCCCGCAAGACGAAGCCGCCGTTCTCAGAGACGGAAGCCTCCTTGGAAAAAGCGCTCCAAACTCCTACCGCTCTCACGACGACACCCTGGCGTAGATTCTTGCTGCCTACAACCTCTCCATGAAGATCGGTATACACAACGGAACTCGTTCCTGGATCGCGGAACGCGAACGCAACGAACACCAGCAAGTGATCTTCTTTCAAAGTGACCTTGCGGTGGAAGTCCTGATGCAGGGATGCTGTTCCCGTAGTAAGGTACTCTCCGTATGGTGCTCGAACAACGCCTGGGCCGCTCAATGTAAATCGAGTAGCCGGCGCCATCTCGTCGACACGAACGATAGAGATCTGAGAACCTTTTAGCGATTTTCCATAGGTGTCCATCACCATGATCTCAATAGTCCCAAGTGGCTGGTTCTGCTGGGCGATGAGATCGCCACCCACGAGCATCGTGACTATTGCCGCCGTCATCAGATTCAATAACATAGTCGCGCCTACCAACATAGGAGGGAGCCAGTCTGGCCCGCCTCCAGGCCACTATTGAGTGCGGGCTCCTTGCGATCCTAGATTACTAACCATCTACGGTAAAGCCTTCACGTTCCGGATCGCCTGAATGACTACATAGCCCGGGTATTGCCGGTGCCTGACAGGAAGCCTTGGCTGACTTCTCCCTCTGTAGAAGATTCCTTCCACTGTGGCGTCGAAGCCGCCTACTGGCTGGCCTGCCGCCAGCATCTTGTCCAATAACCTGCCAGCCCGTCGAAAGGAGCCCTCATCCGGCTTGTAACCGCTGGGGGGCTTGGCGAGGAAGTGAGCGTCTGGCGAAACCACTTGCAACGTCCTGTCCGCCACCGCTCGCCCAGCACATGCCCCGCCAGTCAACTGGTCGAAATACGGAGCACCTGCCTCGTCGCTGCTGGTTTTCAGAATCCCCCGAACACTGACAATCCGGCCATCGAGCTCCTCGGCGGCTGCTAGCAGTTGACACACTGTCACGACTTTCCGCTTCTCACCTTTCGCCTCGAAGTGCGGCGCAAAGGCAACCAGCACCCCCGCAAGAAGCAGCCCTCTTCCTATTTGGCTATCCATCTTCCCTCGGCTATTAAAACTCACAAGGATCTGCCAGTTCTTTCCCGCCCGGTATAAACAGCCCGCTGAGAGCTCGTCAAAGTCATCGTCTGATCCACGGCGACCCACCTCGAAACCGGCCCGCACGAGTACACCCGCCCATGCGCCCCATCCGGGCGCCGCCATCGATCCGGCTTCACGCTGTCCACCCATCCAGAATCAGCCGGCCGCCGTAATACACGCACGGCTTCGCGCCGCACAAAAACAGCGTCCCCGACAACGCACACGGGGCGTTCGACTCTTCGAAGCCATAGGCTTTCGAAGTCCCCTCCGCCATGTCTTTCGCCCCAGTCGACACCGGATACCATTTCACCACCGGCACGAGCCCATACTTGTCCTATATATCTTCGACTTTTTGATTCTTTGCGTCTACCAAAGTCGCCTCCCTGCGCTTAATACGTGAACGTCGTCATGCCCGTTTCGCCCTTCTCCTCCTCGAAATGGACGCGGTGCGAAGCGCCCGCAAGGCACCCAGGCGCTCCTCCAGATGCCTGCGGCCGGCGAGACTTCAAATCCACTCCGCCGCGATAATCCGGGCAGCGATCGCAAACCGCGGAGGGAGATCCGCCCGCAACGGCGCCCCCACATCGCGAGGGTGGTAACATCTCCCTTTCCGGCCAGCCGCGAAAACCGCAAGGAGACGTCGCATGAACATCCTGCTCTGGGTCCTGCAGATCCTCGCCGCGCTCATCTACGGAGCCTCGGGGATCATGAAGGTCTTCCTGTTCGACAAGGTCAGCGGAGACGTCCCCTCCTTCGGTGCGCTGCCTCGCCGGGTCTGGACACTCCTCGGCATCCTCGAGCTCGTCTGCACAGTCGGGCTCATCCTCCCCTCGGCCCTCCCCTGGCGGCCCCAGCTCACTGTCGTCGCCGCCTCCATCCTGGCGGCCGAAAGCCTCCTGTTCATCTGGGTGCACGCCAAATACCGCGAGGTGCCCACCATCATCGTGAGCGCGGTCCTCGGGCTCCTCATGGCATTCATCGCCTACGGCCGCCTGGTCCTGCAGCCCATCCTCTGAACGCAGAGCTGGCCTGCCGGCGCCAGGCGCTCCCCACCCGGCAGCCAACGTCCTCCCTCAGCCCGCCAACCCCTCAAACACCGCCTGGACGATCTCCTCAATCCCGCTTACTTCTTCGTCCCGCAACTGGCTGAATTCACCGTTCCTGCGCCAGCTGGAGAGGCTTCCTCGATTCTGCCGGACAAACGCCACCAGGTCGGCAGCCATCCGGTCCGGCATCTCCACCGCTTCCATAATCAGCCGCGTTGCCTCGTCGTGCCTCCCTAAATAGTCGATCTCCCGCGGCAGGTCTTCCTCCACGGTTCGCCGCACGCACGAGTACAGGAACTCCGCTTCCTCAGTGCAATCGAAATAGCGGTACAGATCCGCTGTCTCGTTCAGCACCTCAACGTTCCGCTGGGGCGTCGGTCGCCATTCGATGAATGGCATCAGTGGTGCCGAATGGGCCTGCAGCGTCGACCGGTAGATCTCCACACGGTCCAGCATCACGGAAGACACCGGGAACACCAGGCCCGGCGGCGTAAACTGCCGCTCTGTCAGGACGTGATGGATCAGGCAGCGGTGCATCCGCCCATTGCCGTCCTGGAACGGATGAATGTAGACAAACGCAAACGCGGTCGCGGCGGCCATCAGGACGGCGTCCAGCCCGTCCTCGCGCATTCGGTCGTTCGCTGCCAACAAGCCCGTCATCAGCTCGCCCAGGTCACCGGCGCGCGCGCCAATGAACTCGAGCGAAGGTCCGCCGTCCAGATCGCAGTCACCCACGAACACACCCTCGGCTCGAAGACCCGCGCGCACGAACCGCGTGTCCTCGATGAGCACACGCTGCAAGCGCAGGATCTCTTCCAGGGTCAGCCTGTTCTTGCCAGCCTGCTGGATCGCCCGGCCCCATCTCTCCAGCCGGTTGCGCGGCGGTCGCTCTCCTTCAATCTCAAAGCTGGCCCGGCTGTCCGCCAGCAGCAAAAAACTGGCCGCGCGGGCAATCAGGTGCGCACCAGTCCTCCCAATCGTCTCCCGGGCTTTGCCCGGCAAATCCAGCTCCAGGTACTCCGTCAGGGCCTTGGTGCGCCGGATCACCGGGGAGAATCGGCCCGTACCCAACAGGTTGTCCCGCACACGATGGCGTTTCGAAACCCGGACTTTCCCAGTGAAATACAGCTCGGGATCGAGCGCATCAACAGCGACGGTGCGCGCAGCATCGTCCACATCCAAGGTGCGGCCCAGCAGCGTCTCGTACAGGAACCAGCCTCGACGCGCGGTGCCCCCTGTCGGAGCCGACCGCACAAATGCCTCCATCTCGGGCCTGGGAACTGCTTCGAAGATTCTCTTCAGCACCAGGAGGTCCATCTCCTCATGCTTCAGGGCAAAGGTAAGTTGGTCGCCGAAGGCGTCTCCAGGCCAGTAACGCCGGTCAAAGACGGCCCAACCGTTCTCCTCCCTGGAACTGCCGCTGATATGCCTATCGGAGACGCAACTTCCACGCCGTACGGGCGCCGCGACATCGAACCTGCTCACTAGGGCCGCCCAGCCTGCCAGACGCGCACCTGCGGGAATCGTTCTATCCTGGAAAGTCCCTTCGACGTCCAACTTACGCCTCCCATCGTCGAAATTCGCTCACGAACGTCGAAAACGGCCTCATTCGACGCCACACCATCGAAAAAATCAACATTCACCGTTTCATCGTCGAAAACCACCAACCACCATCGATAAATGATAGACAGAAGCCACGGTCGTCGAAAATCGCATAGTGTGTCTGGGGTGAAACGGCGGTTCCGGGCGATGCTCCTGCACCTGCCCGAACGCCGCTTTCCTGCATTCGGCAAGGCGGCCGCGTCGCCCATTTGCGGCCTCACTCGGGAAGAGTGGTGGACACCGGATAGGTGGGACAGGATCCGTCCTGCGCGGGACTCCGGCCCCGCTTCTTCCCAACGCCCCGAACTGCAAAACACCGATGACACAAACCCAGAGGTCCCAGCTCAACGCGCCTTGAATCGGTGCTTGTCAATTTGCAGTCTCGCAATCCTTGAATCCAGTGTCTGTCGCGGCATCCCCAGCATGACCGCCGCGCCGCGCGGACCGGCCACCCGGCCATCGCACGCCGTCAAAGCACCCTCAATCATTTCCCTTTCGCGGTCCTCCAGGCTGGAGCCCAGGGCAATGCTCGGAGCGGGGGCAACTGGCGCATCGCGCCTGAGCCAGGACTCCTCCACTACAAACACTTCGCTGTCACACAGCAGCACCGCCCTCTCGACCACGTTTTGGAGTTCGCGAATATTGCCGGGCCAGTGGTACGCCTGAATGAGTTCCAGCGTCTGCCTCGGAATCGACTGGAATCGTTTTCCCGCCCTTTTCCCGTACCGCCCGATCAGATACTCCAGCAGCAGTGGAATATCATCAGCTCGTTCGCGAAGCGAAGGCACCTGAATCGGAAAGACATCCAGCCGGTAGAAAAGGTCTTGCCGGAACCTGCCGGCGGCAACCTCCGCCTTGAGATCTCGATGGGTCGCGGCAATCACCCGGACGTTCACGGAAACTGGCTGGTTGCTTCCGACTCGCTCAAACTCGCGTTCCTGCAGCACGCGCAGCAGTGCGATCTGAGTCTCCGCGGGAAGATCGCCGATCTCGTCGAGGAAGATCGTACCGCCCTCCGCTGCTTCGAAGCGCCCCAGCCTTCGCTGCACGGCTCCGGTAAAGGCGCCCTTCTCGTGACCGAAGAGTTCCGAAGCAAGCAAAGGTGCCGGTATCGCCGCGCAGTTTACGCGAATGAAGGCGCGCTCTGCTCGATTGGACAGCCGGTGAATGGAGCGGGCAATCAACTCCTTACCCGTTCCGGTTTCACCCAGGATGAGAACTGTCGAGTCGGACGGCGCCACCTTCTCCACTTTTTTCAGCGCACTTCGAAGAGCCGCGGAGGAGCCGATAATCTCTTCGAACATGGAAGAGCGAATAATCTCCTCGCGCAACGCCACGTTCTCATTTTGTGTCCGGTCTTCCGCTTGCCGTCGCGCCTCCACATCCAGACCAGCCGCATACCACCGAACAGGCTGCCCCTGTTCGTTCAGCAGCGGGCTATAGCGGATCAAAAACCAACGGTACTGGCCGCTGCTCTGTCGGATCCGCTGTTCAAGCTGAAAAGGAGCGCTTTGCAGAAGCGCGCCCTGGCGTTCGGTTTCCACCCTCTCCACATCGTCTGGATGAAATACCAGTGAACGAAAGGTCGGCGCCATCACGTCTTCCAGCGAAAGACCGGTGTAGTCGAGCATAAACCGGTTTGCACGAATGGCGCTTCCATCCGGATTTAACACAAGCACCAGTTGGGCGATCGTATCAACTATCTGCTCCAGTTCGGCTTCGCGCTGTCTGGACTTGTGTTCTGCCCGTTTCCAGTCATCTATATCCGTGCTGTTGCCGTACCAGTTGATAAGCTCGCCCTGCTCGTCGCGATTCGGGACGCCTCGTACCAGGAACCATCGGTATTCTCCGTCGAAGCGGCGCATCCGCATTTCCATCTCGCCAGGCTCGCCCGAACGCAGGTGTTCCCGGTAATACTCCATCACCCGCGGCAATTCGTCGGGGTGCAGGGCGACGTGCCAACCCCAGCCCCTTGCCTGTTCCGCGGTCAACCCGGTGTATTCGTAGAAGCGTTCATTGACGAATTCCGTGGAGCCGTCTGGCTGGGCTCGCCAGGCAATGCTGGGCATGAGATTGATGATCGCCTCAAGGGCGCCGCGGTCGTTCTGAGCCCCGGCGAGCCCCTCCCCCTGAGCCGCAATCATGTCGTTCTCGCGATTATGAGCCATGGCAATCGACCGAAAGTGACGCGCTAGCCAGCGCCAGCTTGGGAATCTGCGGCACGGTGACGGAGATCGTCTTCCAGCTTAGAACAGGAATGTCTGACAACGGAAAAGGCGAACAGTCTGTGGCAGGAGTCCCGCTTGCCGCGCGACCTCTGCCACAGACTGTCGAGTAACGGTTCTTGCAGCCTCGCCAACCAATACGCCTCGTGCCATCGCGCCGACGAAGAATCAGAAAGTTCTGAAAGATCAGCAATGATCCTGGCAGCAAGCCACTTCTTTTCAGCAGTTTCCCAATGGCCACAAAGATGCATTCCTTCCATTCGGAAGGGGGTCCCGGGCAGATGTTCAGAATGGAAAGGGACTCGGACGGAGAAACGCCCATCATCCGCCTGATCGGGAGAATCCAGGCCGAACATCTCGACGAATTGAAGGCTCAGGTGAGCCGCAATGGCCCCAAGCCCATTTTGAATCTGGAAGACGTCACGCTCGTGGATGTTCAGGTCGTTCGGTTTTTCGGGGCTTGCCGGCAATGCGGAATCGAGCTTCGGAACTGTCCGCCGTACATCCTGCTGTGGATGCTCCGTGAGCGCAGCGAAAACAGGTAGTTCATGCAAATCAAATCAAAAGAGGAGAAACGGAATGATGAATTCCAGGATGTTCAAGTCTGTGTTGGCTGTGGGCGCCATTCTCATGGCAACCGCCTCGTCGGCAAGCGCCCAAACCAGCACCGCTCAGGGCGTCAAGACTCTGGTACTGGTCCACGGAGCTTGGTCGAATAGCTCGAGTTGGTCAAAAGTGATTCCTTTGCTGGAGGCAGGCGGCTTCCATGTGGTTGCCGTTCAGCTTCCACTTACATCCTTGGTGGATGATGTTGCCGCGGTGAAGCGGGCGCTCGCCTTGGAAGATGGGCCCGTCCTGCTGGTCGCTCATTCCTACGGCGGGGCCGTCATCACGGAAGCCGGCACCGACCCGAAGGTCGCGGGATTGGTTTACATTGCCGCGGTGGCCCCCGATCGGGGCGAGTCCGCTTTCGGGCTGATCACGAGCGTGGCAACCCCGGTTGGCGCCGAACTGCGTCCGGATAGCATGGGCTTCTTGAAGCTGACTCCGAAAGGGATTGCGGAGGACTTCGCCCAAGGGCTCTCCACATCCGAGATCAGCGTTCTCACGGCGACGCAAGCGCCGACAAATGTCGCGGCGATGAAGGGCGAGGTCACCACACCAGCATGGAAGTCCAAGCCGTCCTTCTACGTGATCGCCGCTCGCGATCGGACGATCTCTCCGGAGCTGGAAGCAACCATGGCAAAGAAGATCAATGCCACAACCATAACAATCCCCTCGCCACACGTCGTGATGCTCGCGGAACCAGCGCAGCTCACTGCTTTCATTGCCGGCGCGGCTGCCAAAGCCGCTCAGAACTAAACATCCCGGTAACAGGAGAAAGAGAATGTCCATTTCCAAACTCGTTCGCGCGGCGTTGCTCACCGCGCTGTCATTTGTAATGCCTGCGGCGTCCTTCGCCGCGGCACCCGCCGTGAAGACAGTGCTGCTCGTCCATGGAGCCTGGGCGGATGGTTCCAGTTGGTCGAAAGTGATCCCGCTGCTGAAAGCACGGGGGTTCCACGTGGTCTCGGTCCAAATCCCGTTGACCTCCCTGGACGACGATGTGGCCGCAACCAAACGAGCTCTGGCGCTCGAGTCGGGGCCTCTCCTCCTGGTGGGGCATTCCTATGGTGGCGTTGTGATCTCCCAGGCCGGAAACGATCCGAAAGTAGCTGGACTCGTTTTTGTGGCCGCATATGCGCCAGACGAAGGGCAATCCGGCATGTCGCTCGCGGAAATGAATCCCACTCCTGTCGGGAGCCACATTGGGACGCCCGACGAATTTGGCTTCTTGAAGCTAACCAGAACGGGTATCTTTCAAGACTTCGCCCCCGGGTTATCCAACACTGAGAAGAGCATCCTGTTCGCAACCCAAATCCCAACCTCAGTCAACTCCCTCGCCGCCCCCTTGCCTGTCGCCCCGGCGTGGAAGACGAAGCCGAATTGGTTCATCGTGGCGAGTCGCGACCAGGTCATCTCTCCTCAGTTGGAGGAATCAGAGGCGCTGCAGATGAACGCCACCACGCTCACGCTCCCCTCGTGTCACGTCGTGATGCTCGAAGATCCTTTCCCAGTGGCGAGGTTCATTGTAGACGCCGCTGAAACGTTGTCACACTGAGCCATGCCGGAAATCGAAGTAAGGCGGCAGATGCGGAGCGGTGGAGCCTGAGCAGTCTATGGCGGGAGTCCCGCTAGCCGCGCGGCAAGGGCTTGCGAGCCCAGGGTGCGAAGAGCTTCGGCATCACTTCGGAATGGTGATCGGCATTAGTTCGGAATCGTGATCGCGTTGAGATCGGAACGCTGATCGGCATCGCTCGAAATCCGCAATCAATGGCGATCTGGCCCAGTTGCACCATCCCCGCTTTCCGGCAGAGAGCGAGAACCTGCAAAAACAATTTTGCCAGTTCCTGTAGGTGGACCTGCCGGAAAGTGGAGATGGTGTCGTGATCGGGATGCTGATCTGCGGCAAGGTAGCGAAAGGGCACTTCGTCGTAAGTGGCGCGCTCCAACTGACGAGAACTCCGCTTGCCCACGGCATAGCCGTAGACCAGAAGACGGACCAAGAGAATCGGATGGTAAGCGGCCTTGCCGCGGCCATCCTTGCGGGCATGGGTGTCGAGGATGGGGCTCAGATCCAGGGCATCGACGACGTTCGCGACGAAGCGAGCCAGGTGGCCCTCGGGGAGCCAGTCCTGCAGGGAAGGAGGGAGGAGAAAGGGCTGATCCAGATCACAAGGCCGAAATCTCTTCATTGGGGGATATGAGTTGGATGCGGTCATGCGCTGCGGGGCTGCAACGAATGGGTGGTCCGGTGCAATCTATTTCCGACAGGCTCTCAGGCTGTCGCCGGTCATCTTCAGGGAAGTCGCTTCAGAAGTACCTCCTTTTCAATAGTAGGATCTGCAGTTGTACATCGAAAGGAGAATAAGGCGGGAGCAAATCCTTCTGACGCAATCGAACCTTTCACCAGCTTGCCGAATCCAAAACCAGTGAGCACTCGACCATTTGTGTCTGCAAGAAACGAGACGGGAACCGGCTCTGTGAATTGGACGCTGGCCCCACCCAGAGGAGTCCCAGATTCATCTCGAGCCATGAGTAATATTTCACACGCCGATCCTGGCGGGCGGTCTTGAATCAAGCATGGGTCATAAAGAGCTCGAACCACTTGCATTTGCCCCCACTTTAGAGCGACATTACTAATTGTCACCCTTCGGCAACCATCCCCGATCGTGATATTTACGGGGTTGATACCTAAATCGCAAAACATCACTCCCTCTGCTTGATTGTTTTTCTTCAAAGCGCGACCCTCGGCCAACTGCACGATAACAGGCACATCCGGCGCGCCACCCTGCGAATAAGATACAATTACTTTAAGAGAGCAATAGTCTGCGCCCAACACCGAGAAGGCGAACGCAACAAAGGCAAGAGCAGAACGAACGACAATCATTTAAAGCAACCCTCCCAGATCTCTTTGTCGTATATTTTATAGGCCGCCTCGGTATTTCCGGGGTGGGCCTTGCCGAAGCTGTGCGCGAACTCATGCAAAATCATCAACTTCATAAACTGCAGCGCTGTCAAGGAGCTTGTTTCTACTCGGTTCGCCATACTTTCCAGCAGATTCCCGTCTGTTTTCGACGGGGCATTATTATAATCGTACGCCACATGAGTCAAATCATCCCAATTAATACCTAGATTGAATACAATCTGTCGGTTCGGGGGAAGGGCACTGAGATACACAGACTGTTCCATGTAGTCGGCAATTTTGGGTGAGCCATCAAGGGGCGTTGAAGTGCCATCCGGATTCAGATGGTATTTTAAATGCCCTTGATCAATAAATACATACGTTATTTCATCTCTGCGAATTTCCGCAGCGAGAGTACTCGGCGCATTGATTGCCTTCCGGCAACTCTCTTTCGACTTGATCATCTCCAGAACCTCAAAGATCGAAGCAGAAAATAGCTGACCCGCCGTGCCGTTCCAAGATCCGTCATCATCGACAGGAACAGCCAGCAACCCTTCGGGATCACTACTATTGATCGGATCATCCCCGACGTATCCGTACCGATTGAAACTCTGAGGCGAGTCAAGATTGGCGCTCTCCTTCAAAGGATCAACCGTAGTAAACCTGCCCCAATGCTGCGCATAATACCGATTCCACCCATAATCCAGCCCGCTCACCTCATCCCGGGTATACGTCGCGAACTTCTCCCGATCCGCAGTGGCATTCCCCGACTGCTGTTCCCCATAGGGGTAGTAGCTCAAGCCCTCAGTCCCGCTTCTTACCACGCTCCCCAGCCTGTCGGTCACCATGGAGTTTGCCCCGCTGCCGATCATGCGCCCAGCGAACCACACTCGGATCGACGCCGACGAGAAGTACTTGTGCCCGTTCGCCTTCGTGCCGCGCTGGTACACACCCAGCAATTCTCCTCCGAGGCCGTAAAAGAACGTCTCCACCGTTCCAGTAGGGCGCGTGATCTGAATCCGCTGATTCGCCGCCGAGTACACGTACCCCTCGGTTCCGTTGCCCGTCGTTACGGTCGCCATCCGGTTGAAAAGGTCGTAGGTCGCCGTGCCCGAACCGGTCCCGAAGCCCGTCATGTTTCCGTTGGCGTCGTAGGTGATGCCCGCTCCCGTCATCCGGTTCGTCGCCGGGTCCACATTGAATACGGCCGACGGAGCCGTGCCCTTTGTCACGTTCTGCTGTAGGCGGTTCCCGAAGCCATCATACCCCCAGGCGAGGCCCCACTCCGGCCCTGTCGTCGAAGCCGCAATCAAACGCCCCAACTGATCGTACTGATACGAGACCTCTTCGCCACTCACGTTGTCCTTCCGCGAAGTGATCCGTCCGTCGTTGGCCGTCGCCGAGTAGCGATACTCGATATTCGAACCACGCCCTGACGCCTGCGTCAGCTGTCCCAGAACGTTGTAGGTGAAAGACTCGGTGTCGGAGGTTCCATCCGGCTTGTACACCACCATCTGGGTAATCTGCGCCGCCGCGTTTCGCACCACACCGACCCGATCGCCAGGCGCAATCGGATAGGTGGAGTCGCGCAACGCCGACAATCCCAATGGCCCGTGGAAATAGGTCAGGGTGCGTCCCGTCTCCGCCACCGTCCCATTGAGGTTGTAGACGTCTGGATACTTCATGGATGCCAAGCGCCCCTCGGCGTCATACGTGTAGTTTGCCTCCAACGGTGTGTCGTTGTTCTGGAACTCCACCTTCTTTTTCGTGACCAGGCCGCCCACCGAGTATTCGTAGGTTTCCACAACCGAGCCCAGCGTCACCGTGCTCAGCCGGCCCTGCGCATTCACACCATAGTCGTAGCCGTAGGTGGGTGACTTGGAAAGTCCTCAGCCTGACCCGTCCCACTGCGATTCGCAAAAATCTGCCCGCCAATTGCGCACATTGACCCGCCAATCTGCTCATTCCCAAGGCACAGTCGCAGCGGCACCCGACATAACCAACTTCCTTCCACCCCCGATCGTCCACACCTACTCGGGACGCGCTACCGGATAGAGGGCGGACTGCTCCGCTGGATCTCCGATCGCAACGGCAATCTGGTCAACTTCAACTACTCCGTACAGGGCCGCACCGACCCCTATAATCGGCCTCTCGAAGTTCAAGATGCCCTGAACCGCACCGTGTCGATCGACTACGGAAACGCGGAGAATCATCCAGGTGAGGACATCATCACATACCCTGGCTTTCCGACCAGCGCAAGCCCCACTTCCGCGCAGCGAACAATCCGCATTCGTTACGATTCGTTGTCCAACCGGCTGCGTGAACCAGAGACGATCAAGAAGGTGAAGGAGCTATTTCCGGAGACAGCTTATTCGAGCTATCCAAATGTCAACGATTTTGATAATAACCCGATTCTGCCGGCTGAACTGGAACTTCCGGACGGCAGTATCTTTTCCTTTAAGTACAACAGCTACGCCGAGCTTGGCGAGATGTGCTTGCCGACTGGCGGCATCGTCCAATACACGTGGGAGGGGGCTACGAGCAGTGGCGACGGCTTCTATGGAGACGGACTGGTTTACCGGCGAGTGAAAACTCGGAAGGTGTATGAGCAGGACGGTACCACGTTGCTGGGTTCGACCCAGTATTTTGCGGCTACCTTGCAGCAGCAGACCGGCTACCGGTACGTCGTTTCGGAGAAAGAGTATAATGCGTCAGCATCGGTTCAGCGTGTGACGGAACACTCGTTCTATGGAATTCCGGTAAGCGCCGGATCATTTCCTCCTCTCGGCTATCCCGGCTGGCGTGAGGGTTTTGAATATGGCACTTCCACCGCGAATGGGTCCGGTGTCAAGCTGAAGTCGATCACGCACACATGGCAGCAACGTGGACCGTCAAACACGTCGGTCACACCAGCGAACGAAACCGACCGCCAGAACGATCCGCGCATCACTGCGACCTCAACGGTGCTAGGTTCTCTCACATCCGCGCGCACCTTTATCTATTCGGTGGACGAGCATAACAACGTGACCTCCGACTGCGAAAGGGATTTCGGTGGGTCATCGGCGACCCGTTGTGTGACGCGGCAATTCGAAACAGGCACCGCCTACACTGCCGCCACTGTCCACCTGCGTGGGTTGGTGAAGACGGAGACGGTCACGCGATACCTCCCGTCCCCCACTACGACAGAATCGACCGTCAGTTATGATTATGACCAGTACTCCGCTGCTCCGTTAACCAGCTACGACGATATCGCTGGATTCGATCCCGAACGGATCACGGGTTACTCCACGCGCGGCAACATCACGAAGGAGACCAGAAACGGAGTGGTGACCGAGGTCACATACGATATCGCCGGGAATCCCATCACCGTCAAGACGCCACCCGTGGAAGGAGAGAACGGGGCCGTCGTGCCAAAGACGGTCTTCAGCTACACCGACAGCTACGAGGACCCTCCAGCAGGGAAGAAGACCTACGCCTTCCCTACCACCATCACCAACGCCTTGGACCAAAAGGTGAGCCGGACCTATCACTGGAATTCCGCGCGAATTCGAACCGCTACCGACTTGAACGGGAGAACGACAACCTACCACTACGCTGATGGGCTCGGTCGGTTGACGTCAGCGGACCTGCCAATCGGCCGCACCGAGTTTGAGTACGACAGAATCAATCACAGGATCACCACGAAGAACCGTCTCAACACGAATGAATCGTGGTTGACACAGTCGCTGGAGTACGACGGGCTCGGGCGCACCATCAAGACAGTGAACGCTGCCGGAGTGGCCACTTTGCGGAGCTATGACATTTTGGGGCGACAGTGGAAGGTATGGAACCCCGGGAAGGACTCGAATTCCTCCGACTACACGGCGACCACTTACGATGTGCTCAATCGCCCCGTGACCATGAGCTCTCCAGATGGCTCGGTGGCGCGGACTTGCTACACCAGCAACGAGACGGTAAGTGTGGACCCGGCGGGCAAGTTCCGGAAATACACGCATGATTCGATGGGGCGGTTGATCAGCGTTGTGGAAGATCCCGTCGTCACCACGGCGTGCCAAGACCAGACGAACTCGTCCGGTGCCAACCTGACGACGACCTACTCCTACAATGCGAGGGACCAGCTCAGAAAAGTTGACCAAGGCGGCCAGACAAGATCATTTGAGTATGACGGCCTGGGACGGCTGACTTCTGCCCGGAATCCCGAAACCGGCCTGATCACCGCGAGCGGCACCATCACGTATGGCTACGACCCCGCGGGCAACATGACGGCGCGAACGATGGGTGGGATTACCCTGACCCAGAAATACGACCCCCTTAGCCGGGTTCTATTAAAAACCTACTCGACCGCGACGCCCCAAACGCCCGCAGTAACGTACTGCTACGACGGCGACGTCTCCCGGCCAGCGTGTACTTCAGCGCCAACGGGCAGCGACAAGAACTTGAGAGGCCGCTTGACGATGGTGGCAAACACAGCGGCGACGGTGAAGTACGGAGCGTTCGATGCGCTGGGTCGGGTCACGAACCACGAGGTGACCATTGGCAGCACTCCGTATACTTTCGGCTACGAGTACAACGATCTGGCCCTCACGAGGGAAACGTATCCGGGTGGCCGGACCGTCGGCTACGGATTCGACGGCGCGGGACGCGTGAACGCGGTCACCGGCCAGTACAACCATGTGGACGTGCCGGGCTACGTGACCAGCGTAGGTTATGAACCGTCAGGAGCGATGAGCCAGGTGAATCTGGGTTTGGTGAAGGTTCAGAACTTCTGCTACAACAATCGGCTGCAGACCACTTGGATCCGCGTGGGGACCACCGCGGACACCGCTTGCGGAACCGCCGGCAGCCCGGACCTGCTGCTCGGCCTGGGGTACGGAACGAGCAACAATGGGAACGTGATGAGCCAGGTGATTCAGCTCGGATCGACCCTGCTGGGGACACAGTCCTACCAGTACGATGCCCTGAACCGGCTGAAGACCGCGTCAGAGGCCAAGGGATCCAGCGGGACCGCCTGGTCGCAGACGTTTGTCTACGACCGGTACGGGAATCGGGCCATGCTGGGATCGAGCACACCGGCGCCGGCGACCGGCGTGCCGCAGGTGACTGCGGACGATCCGGCCCAGGTGACGGCGCTGCTGGCGACCTACACGGACCCAGTGACCAGCACGATGGTGGTAAAGAACCAGTGGCTAGGGTCGGAGACGGACGCGGCGGGGAACGTGAAGGCGTTCACCTCGAGCACCTACCCCACGAATCTGACCTACGATGCGGAAAACCGGATGGTGAGCGCCCAGACCAGCGCGTCGGGCACGATGACGGCGCAGTACGACGGCGAGGGCCGCCGTGTGAAACGGACGGTGAACGGGGTAGAGACTGTCTATGTCCATGACGCCATGGAGCGCCTGGTGCAGGAGTATGGCGGCGGAACCGACACAGCGGCAGGCCGGCAGTACTTCGTGGCGGATCACCTCGGGAGTACCCGTTTGACCCTGAACGAAAATGGCGTGGTGCAGGCAAGGAGCGACTACCTCCCGTTTGGGCAGGAGATCGAGCCAGGGCTGGGGGATCGGACAGCGGCGCTGGGGTACCAGAGCAAGGTGGTTGCCGACGCGGACAGGCAGAGGATGAGGTTTACCGGCAAGGAACGGGATGCCGAGACCGGCCTCGATTACTTCGGGGCTCGATACTTCTCGGGCGCGCAGGGCAGGTTTACGAGTCCAGATCCGTTGGACTGGATCTCCTGGCAGGCCGGAAACGATGATGAGAAGCGGAGGTTCCAGGAATTCATCGCCGATCCGCAAGGCCTCAATAGGTATACTTATGCCCGGAACAATCCACTCAAGTATATTGACCCGACCGGAGAGGACTTCGAACTGGTCGTCACGTTCAAAGGCGACCTCAGCGATGAAGAGAAGACTCGGATCCTATCCGCGATTCGTCAGTATTTGACCAGCCTCGACATCGGCAAGGTGATCGTCAGAGATGCAGCGGTTGCGAGTGACAACACACGCACCTGGGCTCAGGCGGGTTCGGACCTCTACAACAAGGATTATCAATCGGTCACGATAGATAGCCGACTGACGAGCTACAAAGACGCTGTGGGTACGATCTTTGCTGGTGACATGGTGGGGCGAGGTGAACTCGCGGACCTGCGCACTGGAGATCCAGGCCAATGGACGAACATAATCGCTTGGCGTGCACTCCATGAGAAGATCGCCCACAATCTCAAGATTGGTTCAGACTTCGATCAACTGGGCATTGCGGATTACCAGAAAGGGACGCTGGTAGGCGGCGCTTATGGCCGAGGACACTCTGGCATCCCAGCGCTTCATCCAATCGACGTAAAAAGGGTCCAAGACATTCTGCGGCCGAGGATTCGCAGCTATGGGCGATAGGGATGCACTTTGCCGTCGAGGACTTGCGGGTCTTGGTGATGCGGCGCTCAGACGGTCCGTGAGGTTGTGTGTCCTTGGCCACTTCGTGGCTTGGCTCGCGGCTGCAGCAGTCTGGACTTTGAAGTGGTGGCGCGAAGGACCTGCGCCGTCAGGACCTCTTTACTACTCGGCACAGACATTCATTGCGAACGTCGACATCTTGGTGTACGACTTGGTCCGCAGCTTGACGATGGATGTCTCACCGATCATGTCTTCCTGGTTCTCAGCCGCCATTGGAGCTTGCCTGACGCTGGTTTTTGCCGCGCTGATTCTTGTCGCGGGGACGGTCCAGTGGTTCCTCTTAGGAAAGTTTCTGGCTTGGGTTGGCGAACGCAAGGGAAGGACCCTTGGTCTAGGGCTGCTCGGGTTCTATGCCATCTGGGTAGCGGGGGCGCTCTTTTTGTGGGTGGCGAGCTAGGCAGCAAGATGCCGAACGCCGAAACGGGCCTCGATTACTTCGGCGCGCGGTACTTCTCGGCTGCGCAGGGGAGGTTTACTTCTCCGGACCCGCTGATGGCCAGCGCGCGAGCGAGCAATCCGCAGACTTGGAACCGGTATGCGTATACCCTGAACAATCCCCTGCGGTACGTTGACCCTGACGGAATGGACGTCCCGGCGGAGTGTGCTAAGGACCCGAATTGCACGATCAAGGTCAAGGAGGGGACATCCATGATAAGTAGTTGTCAAGGGAAAACACACTCTTCCCTGCGCTCCCGTTGGTGGAACTTCTTTCGTGCTGCCCGTTCCCCTGTTGACGTCCCCAGCTTCAGATTGGACCATCGCCGAATGCCGGCGTGGCCAGACATCCATTTGCAGCATCCGGGCCCTTCTCGGCCCTTCGCGGAAGTTTGAGTTTGGACTACCGGCCGGCCTCAAACAGCCTGTGTGGCGCATCCGGACCTTGCGGGCCCTTCGCGCAGTCCCCAATTTCGGGAGGAACGGCCGGTGCTGGCTCTCATCAACAGCAGATTCTTTGTTCGTTCTTCAATCGTGGCTATGGCGCTGGCACTGCAAACTGCTCCTCCAGGCATCCGGTTTCTTTTTCCGCCATGGTGCGCGGCTGGAATTCCTGGCCGCTGCGATCCACTGCCAACAGGTAGGCCACCAGCTTCCGAGCCACGGCCAACGTGGCTCGATTGGCATGTGTGCCGAGCATGTTCGACAGCTTGGGGGTGAAAGTCCCTTTGACAACCTGATGGAGGTGAAGTCATAGCGAAGCGCAAGGGCGTCGTCGCGAGGCGGGGTCTGAAAGAAGCGTGGAGCAAACGTACGAGCCGGAAAGTCCTCAGGAAAGTCCTCAGCCTGACCCGTCCCACTGTGATTCGCAAGAATCTGCCCGCCAGTTGCGCACATTGACCCACCAATCTGCTCATTCCCAAGGCACAGTCGCACCGGCACCCGACATAACCAACTTCCTTCCACCCCCGATCGTCCACACCCACCCGTCCCGCCGCCCGGCTCTGCGCCAAACCACGCAAAACATACCGATAGACTGGCAATTGGGAAGGTGAAAACCCCGTTGGGACGGGTGCCACTGTCCCGCGCCCGAACCAACACCCAAACGCGGCACCCAGACCATCTTCCACCGCCCCCATCCCCGGTTCTCCCCGGAATCCGCCCCCCTCCCAAACCCGGTCACACGCTTTCAGAATAAACTCAAATTACCCCTAACTATTTGATGTGCCATAGCTTACGGATGCAGCCACATCCATCCCGGCAACCACTTCCTTGGACCTCCTCCACTACAATCCCGGCCAAGGAGATTTATGAAAAGACGAACGGGATTGGAACAGGCTCGAATGATTGGAACGCCCGCCGGCGGACCTGTCACGTCCGCAGGCAACGCCCACGCCCGGCGTCCCAGTCGGGCCACCCGCACAGGGCTCAGGAGCAAACCGCGCTGACGGCAAGCGCCGGGTACCACCACCATGACAAAGCAACCCATCTCCGAGCGCCGCCTCGCCGCCAATCGCGCCAACGCCCAAAAATCGACTGGCCCCCGCACGCCCGCAGGTAAGCTCCGTGTCGCCCAAAACGCCTGCCGCCATAACCTCTATTCGAGACTCCATCACCTCCCCGAGGAGATCGCGGACCTCCTCTATCGCCAGGCGCTGGAGGAAACAGCGGACATCGCCGACCTGCGCTTCCGAGCCCTCCTCGTCCACCGCTTCATGCTCCGTGGCCACGAACGCCGCCTCTTCCAACTCGAAGGCAAACTCTGGGCCGAAGCCCTCCATGTGAACAACGGAGTCGTCCCCTACGCCTCCCTCTGGATCCGTTCCACCCAAGGTAAAGCGGTGCAAGCCTTGGGCCGCTACCACGCCTGGATCTGCGTCCGCATCCGGCAGGTCCAGAAGGCCGCCTTCCCCTATCTCATAGGAGACGAAGCTCATCAGGCAGCCCTCCCCGCCAGGGCAGTAACCCTCTTGGCCTCCGTGGCCGGCTCCGCCAAGCCCATAGCCGTATCAGTCCAGGCCGCCCCACCGCGCGAATCCGAGCGAGAGTCCTCAACCGCCGGCAGTCCAACCACCACCTCAATGAACCCGGGCCTGCAACTCCTCTTAAGGGGCCGCGGCTTCCGAGCCGTAAGACCCGTCCCAGCCCCCCAACCAGTAAAAGCCATCCGCCCCCCCACCGTCCCCGGCCTCAGCCTCCGCTACCTGAACAAGTCCCGCAAACCAAGCCCGTCCACCAAAGCGGACACCCCCGCAACGAACCACGACCGTCAGGAAGTGGTCCCCACCGCGCTGCGAACCGCGACTGGAAAGGAGCGGGCCACGGCCCCGAAGGCGCCCTCACCAGGTACAACAATGTCCGCTCCTACCGCGAACACGCAGGAATCCACCCCGCTCGCCCCGGCCCGGGAACCCGGCCACCGCGACACCGCCCGCCCAGTCTCCAAGCGTCAGCGCCGGTCTAACCCAGCACAATCCACCACCCCCGAGGCATCAAACCCAACGCCCACCGTCACCCCAAACGCCGCCGTGAGCCCAAACCAAGCCGTGAGCCCAAACGGAGCCGTGAGCGTAAGCGAGCGGATAGTCCCCCAGGAATCCCCAACCAACCTGCCCCAATCACCCAAGACGCCGAACCCAAACCCGAAATCCACCAGCCCCGAGGCATCAAACCCAAAGCCGCAGGTCACCCCCACCCCACTCCCCGAGCCTCAGCGCCGCGCCACCGCCCCCCAATCCACCACCCCCGAGCCAACAAACCCAAAGCCCCCATCCTCCGCCCGCCAGGCCGCCCGCCCCGCTCCAACCTCAAATTCCTCTCTACCCGAGGCAACAAACCCAACGCACCACCAGCGAAACCTAGAAGCGCCCCCGACCTGCGAAACCCCAAGCCCAGCCAGCACCCGAACCCTAGAACCCACCCAGCCCTATACCCACCAAGCACCAATCAACGCCACCCCCATCCGAGGGACGGCGGACCCCCAGGTCCGCGCAGCCTCCCCCAACCCTGCCCACACACCAACACCCCGACACTCCATACCCACCCGCTGCACGACTATGATTGAGATTGATCGATTCTGCAACACCTCGCGAAGCCCTCACCGTTCCACCCCTGCTTTGGGATATATTGGCAATCCGAGGAGACGCTCCATGTCGAAGAGTGAGCCGGACCCGCATCCAACCTCCGGCCCCCATGGGATTTTCGAAAAGGCGCCCGCCAGCGCGCCCTGCGCCCCCATCCCCAAATCTCACCCCCAACCGAGCCATCTCTCGCCCTTCCGCCCCAGGCCCACAGGCCCGGCAACCCACAGACTTCTTTCAAAAACAATCACGGCCCGGAAATCCGGAAGCCGCCCGGCTGGTGTACACGTAGGAGATATCAATGTCTAAGAGAATTTCAATCGGATCATGGGCCTACACCATCGGCCCTTACGCGAGCCATCCCGTGCCGTTCGGCGAGGTCTGCGACCAGCTGAAGGCCCTCGGTTTCGATGGCGTGGAGCTGGGGGCCTTCCCTCCACACCCGAACCCGGGCAACCCCAATGGACCTGACTCGGAATGGCCCGGAGCCATGCCCGAAAAGGCCCAGCGCTCCGACCTCAAGGCCGAACTCGCCGCCAAAGGCCTCGCCCTCAGCGGCATCGCCGCCAACCTCTGGGGCGAAAAACTCATCAATACCGACGACCAGACCAAATACATCTCGGAGTTCAAGCGCAACGCCGAATTCGCCCACGACCTCGGCATCGGCGGCGTCCGCGTCGACTCCGTCCAGCCCCCCACCATCCTTCGCGACGTCGACTATGACGTCGCCCTCAAGCGCGTCGTCAGCACCTGGAAGACCTGCGCCGAAATCGCCGCCGACTACGGCCTCTACGTCACCTGGGAGTTCGAACCCGGCTTCGCCTTCAATAAGCCCAGCGACATCGCCCGCGTCCACGACGGCGTCAATAAGGCCAACTTCGGCCTCATGTACGACACCTGCCACGGCCAGATGGTCGGCGTGAACGGCACCCGCCAGGAAGGCACGAAAGAGGTCTTCCCCAACCAGGTCGAGTTCCTCCGCTTCCTCACCGGCCGCATCAATCACATCCACCTCATCGATAGCGACAACACCTGCCACAAGGACGCCGAAGGCAACGACGAAACCTCCGCCCACCCGCCCTTCGGCCAGGGCGCCATCGACTTCGACGAAGTCCTCCCCGCCCTCCTCAAAGCTTCCGCTGCCACCCACGACTGGTGGACCATCGACCTCTGCTTCTGGCCCGACGCCTGGAAGGCCACTGAGTCCTGCAAGAAGGCCGTCGACAAACTCAACGCGAGGTACGGAGGATGAGAGAGATGAAGGAACTCCGCATCGGCATGATGGGCTACGGCTTCATGGGCCGCACCCACTCCAACGCCTACAAGCGGCTCACTGACTTCTTCCCCGTGCACCACAAGCCCGTCCTCAAGGCCGTCTGCGCCCGCAACGCCGAAAAGGCTCAGGCTTTCGCCGATAATTGGGGCTACGAACGCGTCGAGACCGACTGGCGTAAGGTCGTCGAGGCGCCCGATATCGACCTCATCGACATCGGCACCCCCAACGACACCCACTACGAGATGGCCCTCGCCGCCGCCAAAAACGGCAAAATGGTCTGCTGCGAAAAGCCCCTCGCCCTCAGCGTCGCCCAGGCGGAAGAGATGACCAAAGCCGTCGAAGACGCCGGCGTCCCCAACATGGTCTGGTTCAACTACCGCCGTGTGCCCGCCATCGCCCTCGCCAAACAGGTCGTCGACGAAGGCCGCATCGGCCGCGCCTTCCACTACCGCGCCACTTACCTCCAGGATTGGACCATCGCCACCGACGTCCCCCAGGGCGGCGCCGGCCTCTGGCGCCTCGACTCCGAAGTCGCCGGCAGCGGCGTCACGGGCGACCTGCTCGCCCACTCCATCGACACCGCCATGTGGCTCAACGGCCCCATCACCCGCGTCGTCGCCAAGACCGAAACCTTCGTCAAGGAACGCGTCCACGCCGTCACCGGCAAGGTCCAGCCCGTCGGCATCGACGACGCCTGCATGTTCCTCGCCGAGTTCGCCAATGGCTCCATGGGCACCTTCGAATCCACCCGCTACGCCCGCGGCCGCAAAAACTTCAATACCTTCGAACTCAACGGAGCCGATGGCAGCATCTACTTCGACCTCGAAGAACCGGAATACCTGCAGTACTTCGAATACCTCCAGAAGCAGTCCGGCAAAAAGCTCGAAAGCCATCTCACTGGATGGCGCAAGATCCACGTCACCAACTCCGAGCACCCCTATATGAACCGCTACTGGGTGCCCGGCACGTGCATCGGCTACGAACACACCTTCCTCAACGCCCTGGCCGATTTCGTCCTGGGCATCGAATCAGGGAAACCCACCGAACCGACGTTTCGCACCGCGCTCCAGACCCAGAAGGTATGCGACGCGGTGCTCGAAAGCGCCCGGTCCGGTAGTTGGAAAGAAACAGGAGCATAGAGATGAAAGACGTAACCCGGCGAGGCGCCGTGGCCGGAGCGGCCGGCGGCCTGATGCTGGTGAAGCCCGAAACCGCTTTCGGCTACCAGGCCAATTCGAAAGTGGTTTTCGGGATTATTGGTACGGGCGGCCGCGGCACCTATGTCGGCACCCACATGACCAATGACGCGAATGCGCAGTTGGGAGCCATCTGCGACATTTACCCGGATCGCATCGACCGGGGCAAGACGCAGATTCCCGGCGCCGATAAGGTCCCCGCGTACAAGGACCTCAACGAACTGCTGGCGCGCAAGGACATCGACGCGGTGCTCATCGCCACACCCGTCTTCCTGCACCCCGTACACTTCGAAGCCGCCGTCAAAGCCGGCAAGCACATCTACTGCGAGAAACCCGCCGGAGCCAGCGTCGCCGGCGTCAAACGCCTGCTCGCCGCCGCAAAGAAAGCCGACCCGTCCAAAACGATTCAGTTCGGCTTCCAACAGCGCCACAGCCCCGAATACCTCAAAGCCTGGGACATCTACAAAGCCGGCAAAATCGGCGACATGAAGATGATGATGAGCTACTGGGTCCTCGGCGGCACACCGCCCACCCAGGGGCCCACCACGCCCCTGCCTCCGGACGAAGAGAAGATCCGCCGCTGGGGTAGTTGGCGTGAAACCTCCGGCGGCCCCATCGTCGAACAGGATTGCCATGGCGTCGATGTCCTCAACTGGTGGGCCGAGGCCCATCCCACCAGGGCCATCGGCACAGGCGGCCTGCGCTACCCCGTCCCCTACGGCGACTGGACCTCCGACCATCACAACATCACCTACTACTACCCCAAGGGCATCGAAGGCTGGCTCATCTCGGTCAAACACACCGCCGGTTACCGCGATGTGAAAGAGCAGATGTACGGCTCCCAGGGTATGCTCGAACTCGCCCGCACTTACTACAAGTGGCACGGCCCCATCGCTACCTCGCCGCTCAAGAACGCCGACGACCTGCGCGACCGCAGCCTCATCGAACGCGGCGATTCCAAACGCGAAATCACCATCGATGCCATCGAGTATTTCTACAAGAGCATCGTCGACAAGAAGCCGCACAACCTCGCCCAGGACGCGGCCGACAGCACCCTCACCTCACTCCTCGGTCGCATGGCCTTCGAGAAGAAGCGCGAAGTCACCTGGGAGGAACTGCTCAAGTCAGAGTAGCTGGCCTTACTCAGCGGTCGAAAATCCGGGGTGGCGGCCTTCTCAACCAACCTCCGCCACCCCGTCTCCTTCGCCCCCGGGTCATATTTGAAGCAAGACTCAAAAGAAGCCTTGCAAACTATTAAAAAATCATGTAATGTCCCGCAGTGTAGTGGTCGCGGCTGGGTCAGACTATGGAGGAGGAAAGTACTTCCAGGCTCCAGCCTCCTCGGCATGCGTGAGTCTCTGTCGACATCTGCTGTCAGCGCTGTTTGATCCGGCTTGCTTTCGCAGGGGTCGGCTCAGCCGCCATCACTGCATCTAGCCCTTGCCTGCCTCTTCGCCCTAGATCAGCTCAAGTGTAGCCTGGCTTACATTGACCACGGCGGTCCGCGTCCCCAGGTAGGGGTGCTTGGCCGTCAGCCGGACTTCCCCGCCCGCCTCCTTGGCCCGGATCCAAACCGCCCCCGTCCCGCCCGTAATGGCGAACGGATTCTCGCCCACCAGCTCACCCGGGCCGGTGATCGTCAGCGCCACCGCCCCCGTGGCAAACGGACGGATGTTGCCATACTCATCCGTGATCAGCAGGACCACCCGCGTCGCGTCCCGCCCGTCGCCCACAATCGTCTTGTCGTCGGGCAGCAGCTTGAGATCGGTATCCTTGCCGGAACCCGACAGAGTGAGGGTCTTGGCCAGCTTGCCCTTCAGATAGCCCTCGATCTTGAGGTCGCCCCACGGGTCCAGCGGCATGTCGCTCATGTTCAGCAGGAACGGCGGGTACTTCAAATGACCATAGGTCTTCCGGTCCGGATCGAGCTCCATCTTGAGAGCCCCCGCGAAGTAGACCTTCAGGTGGTCGCAGTTGGAGAGGATCGGAACAGTGCCCACGCCGCCCGCCTCCGACTTGTCGCCGGAAGACCAGAAGAAGCCCGCCTCCAGCACCGTCTCTTCCTCCGGGTCGACCTGCGACTTGTAGAAGTAGGCCGCCGGCTTGGCGATGCGGAAGATGTCGCTCACCCCGTGGTAGCAGATGTGGTCGCCCGACCCGAAGTTGGAGTGCGTGTTGTAGTCGAAGGCGCACCACGAGATGCCGCCCGCATAGCGGTCGTCAGAGGCAAGCTGGTTGTGCACGCGGGCATGCCGGTTCACATGCTCCGCCACGCGCGTCACGTTGTCGAACCTCTTGGTCGAGAACATGTGCCCGCTGAACTCGGTGTTCAGGTACAGCGGATGGTTCGGCATCCGCAGCGGGAAGCCGAAGTCGTTCATCGTGAAGACGTCTTCGAGCCGCTCCGAGTCGTACTTGTAGCGGATGCCGCCCGTCTGGCGCAGGTCGTCCAACTGGTGCGCCAGCGCGTTGGTCCGGGTGTAGAACTCATGGTCGTCGCCTGACTCGTTGATGCGGACCCCCCACAGGATGATGGAGGGATGGTTCCAGTCGCGCCGGATCATCTCCCCTTCGTTGCGAACGGCCACGTCCTGCCACGCCTTGTCGCCGATGTGCTGCCAGCCTGGGATCTCCTCGAGCACCAGCAGGCCCAGCTCGTCGCAGGCGTCCAGGAACTCGACCGACTGCGGGTAGTGCGAGGTCCGCACGATGTTGCAGTGCAGCTCGCGCTTGATGATCCAGGCGTCGCGCCGCTGCACGCGGGCCGGCATCGCGCCACCCACATAAGGGAAGGTCTGGTGGCGGTTGACGCCGCGCAGCTTCACCGGCGCGCCGTTCAGCCGGAAGCCGGCCGGCGTGAACTTCGCCTCCCGGAAGGCCGTCCGCACGCGGTACTCGTCCTTCGCGCCATCGCTCGTTTCCAGGCGGACGGCAACGGTGTAGAGCTTAGGGGTCTTCAGGTCCCAAAGTGTGATGGAGCCCAACGACTCCAGGTTGATGTCGTGGTGGTCCGCGGCCGACGTCACCGTGGAGGTGGCGGTCTTCAGCACCGTGGAGCCGTCGCGCAGCTCGACGGTCAGCTTCGCCGGACCGGCAATCGGGCCGTTCAGATAGCAGCGGACCCGCAGCGACCGGCTGCTCTCCAAGGGGTTCACAGGGCTGGCGAAGACGTTCTCGATGAACGTCTGTGGGACCACCCGCAGTTGAACGTCGCGGTAGATGCCGCCGAAGGTCAGGTAGTCGATGTTGCCGCCAAAGGGCGGGATATCCGGCCGTTCGGTGGAGTCCACCTGGACCGCCAGGACGTTCTCCGCGCCCAGCTTGAGGTGCGCGGTGAGCTCGACCGAGAACGGGGTGTAGCCGCCCTTGTACTCGGGGAACGTGTGCCCGTTGATGCTGACAGTTGAGGCGGTCATGACGCCCGCGAAGTCGGCAAAGACACGGTGCCCCTTCCACTGCGGCAGCGCCTGGAAACGCCGGCGGTAGGCCGACACGAACTGGAAGTCCTTCTCTTCGAAGCTGTGCCATGGCAGCACCACGTTCGAGTGTGGCAGCGTCACCTTGGCCCACTTCGAGTCGTCGAACGCCGGGGCGGCGAAGCCCTGCGGAGCCTTACCGCCAAAGCGCCAGTTCCGGTTCAGCTCATAGACGCGCTGCACACCGCTGGGCGCGGGCTGCGCCTGGATGCTGAGGGCGGCGGCGGTGCCAAGGAGGAACGAGCGGCGGTCGACGGGGACGTTGAGGTGCTTCATGGGATGTCTCTGCGACATCACCGTATCACAGCGGGGAGCGTGATATAGTCCAGGCGAGATGAGAGCCCACTACTCCCTGATCGCGGTTCTGCTCTGCGCGCCGCTGGCGGCCCAGACGCAGGGCGAATGGAAGACCCTGTTCGACGGCAAGTCCCTGGACGGCTGGAAAGAGACGCAGTTCGCCCGCCACGGCGCGGTCAAGCTGGAGAACGGCACGATGGTGCTGGGGCTTGGTCAGCCGCTCACCGGAGCGAACCTGACCACGCCGTTCCCCAAGATGAACTACGAGATCCGCTTCGAGGCCATGCGCGTCCGCGGCGGTGACTTCTTCGCCAGCCTGACCGTGCCGGTGGGCGAGTCGTTCGCGACCTTCGTCACCGGCGGCTGGGGCGGCGACATCGTGGGCCTGTCGAGCATCAACGGCTGGGACGCCTCCGACAACGAGACCCGGTCCTACTTCACCTTCGAGAACGGCCAGTGGTACACCTTCCGCCTGCAGGTGACGCCGGAGCGGATCGTGGGCATGATCGACGATCAGGTGGTGTTCAATCCGGAGATCGCGGGCAGGACGATCAGCATGCGGCCGGGGGAGATCAAGCTGTCGACGCCCTTCGGGTTCGCGTCGTACAACACGGTGGGGGCGGTGAGGAAGGTGGAATACCGCCTGCTGCGGCCCCCGTCTGGAGACCGCAGCAGGAACTGAGGCAGGCTAACCGTTGAGCTTCCAACCGGGGCGGTAATCCCGGCGGAGGTAGTCGTTCGCTTCGCTGGAGTTGGTGACCTTGCCGGTGGCCTGGTCGTATTCCAGCTTCTTGCCCGCGCGGTGCGCAACGAGGCCGAGCAGCATCTGCTCCATCATCGAGCCGGAGTAGTCGAAATCGCAGTGCGTCTTCGAGCTGGTACCGTGCTTGACGTTGTTGTACTTACCCTTGCAGGCATCCAGCCATTCGCGCTGGAACACGTCGCTGCCGGGCGCGCCGATCTCGCGGCCTTCCTTCTGGGCGGCCAGGATCTCGTCGACATTCGTATTGGGCAGGCCGAGCGCGGCGGGCACGTTGCCTTCCATCATCTGGACGGCCGGGAAGCCGTTGGCGCCCACTTCTGCGCTGGGCATGCCGGTGAAGCCGGCGGGCATCGGCCGTGCCGGCGGACGCTGGCCCGACGGACGGCGTGGCGCGGCTTGCGTCACCTGGCCGGTGCCCTGGATCAACGGCAGCTTCTCCGAGGCGCCGCGGCGCTTGTAGTAGGTGAGGTCGCCGTCGTCATTGTTGGGCAGGATGACGCGGGTGGTGAAG
The DNA here is from genome assembly GCF_051172195.1 of Paludibaculum fermentans. Taxonomy (GTDB): domain Bacteria; phylum Acidobacteriota; class Terriglobia; order Bryobacterales; family Bryobacteraceae; genus Paludibaculum; species Paludibaculum fermentans_A. The sequence continues at coordinate 5,119,352 of NZ_JBPJAQ010000001.1, read as the reverse complement.
TCGGCAAAGATGGAACCCTTGGTGCCTTCAAAGATGGCGCCATTGCCGACGCGGCTGAGGTCGATGTAGCCGCGCGGCGCCTGCGGCTTCAGGCCGCCCTGGTACCACACGATCTCGATGGGACCGCGCCAGCTGTTGGCCGGGTGCTGGAAGCTCGCCTTCAGCTTCACCGGGCAGATGTTGGGATCGTACTTGTCGCTGACTTCCTGGTCGATCTCGATGGCGGACGGAGCGCCGGCGTCGATGGAGTTCCACAGCAGATCCATGGTGTGCGCGCCCATGTCGCCCATCTGGCCCACGCCGAAGTCGCGGTACATGTTCCAGAACAGGCAGTTCAGGCCGTTCGAGCCGCCGAAGTACTGCGGGCTATAGGGGTGATACGGAGACGGTCCGATCCACTGTTCGTAGTGCAGGAAGGATGGCGGCATGCCTTCGGCCACGGGATAGCCGGGGCGCGGCAGGCGGCGGGCATCCCAGCCGTGCACGGTCTTGAGCTCGCCGATGGCGCCGTCGAGGATCAGCTCACGCAGGCGCTCGAAGTTCGGATAGGCATGGCGCTGGGTGCCGTGCTGGGTAGCGATCTTGGCCTTGCGCTTGTTGTAATTGGCGCGTAGCGTGCGGACCTCGTCCACGGTGATGCCCATCGGCTTCTCGCAGTAGACGTGCATGTCACGGTTCATCGCCCAGTTGGCAATGAACGCGTGGTGATGATCGGCCGTGCAGATGATCACCGCCTCGACATCCTTCTGGTCGAGCATCGGGCGCCAGTCGAAATACGGCTTCGCCTTCGGGAAGATCTGAAGCGCTTCCTTCGTGCGGTGTTCGTTCACGTCGCAAAGCGCCACCACGTTCTCGTTTTGAAGGACGTTATAGTGCGCTGTGCCGCGACCCCACACACCGACGAGGGCGACATTCAACTTGTTGCTTGGCGCATTTTGTCCGCGGAGCGTGCCGCTTTTCAAAATGGTGAGGCCGGCGGAGGCGGCGGCCGATTTCAGCAGATCGCGTCTTTGCATAAGAGGAACTCCACGAACATACTACAGGAGCTTCGGGCCTTATGCTGCCCCCCCTTGCCGGGGAGTCCGGCCAGGGAAGGGCTCAAACCTGGCCGTTCCCTGCCCTAAGCGGCCGCCTCTGCTTCGACGATGCCGAGCGGCGATTGGGTCTTGTACACACGCACGAGGCGCAGGCCGGCTGAGGCGAGAAGGTCAGCGAACTCCGAAGCCGTGCGCTCGCGGCCGCCGGTCATGACGAGCATGTTGAGATCCATCATGGGCCCGAAGTCGGGCACGTTAGCTTCCGGCAGCACCATGTCGAGAATGAGCACGCGCGCGCCGGGCGCCATGACCCTACGGATGTTCTCGAGGATGAGCCGTGACTCGGCGTCGGCCCAGTCGTGGAGGATCCACTTCATGGTGTAGAGGTCGCCTCCGTCCGGGACGCTCTCGAAGAAGTTGCCGGGGTGGAACTCGATGCGGCCCTTGACGGGCTCGTGCTGCAGGACCTCGCGCGCCTGCTCGACCACTGAGCCGGCGTCGAACAGCACGCCGCTTGCTTCAGGGCTGGCATGGAGCATGGCGGATAGTAGCTGGCCCTGGCCGCCGCCGATGTCGACGATGCGGCGGTAGGGCGTGAAGTCATACACCTCGAGGATGGCGCGCTGCACCACGCGGGTGAGGTTCGTCATCGAGTCGTTGAAGGTGGCGGCGAGTTGTGGGTGCCCTTTGAGATAGGTCCAGGGATCGGTTTGGAAGGTGGTCTGGAACGCGTACTCGCCGGTGTGAATGGAGTCGATGAAGTTGCCCCAGGCGGCATAGTGCATGAGGCCGAGCTCCGTGATGGCGGTGGAGCGCATGGAGCCGGGGACGTCCTTTCGGAGCAGGTTGGAGAGCGCGGTGGCCTCGAAGCATTGGCCGGGCAGTTCGCGCAGGACGCCGCCGGAGGCCAGGGCGCGCAGCAACCGGTAAAGTGAGGGCGCGTGGGTGGAAGTGGCGGCGGCCAGGTCCTGGACGTCGCGAGGGCCATCGGCCAGGAGATCGGGAATCTCCAGCGTCGCCGCGACTTGTACGGCCCTGGAAAGCCAGAAGCCGGTGATGATCCCCAATACCTGCTGCGCCGCCGCCTGTTGTTCCAGGGCGGCCGCGTCCGCATTGACCTGTTGTACGGTCCCAGATGCCATGATTCGATCTCCTGATTAAGTCGCGCAAACCCGGGCCCAGGGGGATCAAGTCTTCCGGATTAGTTGCAACTGACGTTCGATAAGGGGCGAAGCGCCCCCGGTTTACAGCGACTTCAGGTACTCGATGATCGCCATGCGGTCGTCGTGCGAGAGCAGCGGACCGATGACGCCATTGCGGCGGGGTCCCTCCTTGAACTCGTGGCCGGTGTTGGCGTTGCCGGGCTTGGCGGTGTCGTAGAAGCTGGCTCCGGGGAACTTCGCGGTGTCGTAGCCGACATTCACGGGGTCGTATTGCTTGGTGCCGGTCCAGAAGGTCTTGGGGCGATCGGACTGAGGGGAGAGCAGCAGATAGAGGCTGGGCACGGAGCCGTTGTGGAGGTAGGGGGCGACGGCCCAGATGCCATCCAGGGGCCGGGCTTTGTAGAGCAGGTCGTCGCGGACAGCGGGGTCTTTGCGGTCGCGGCCTCCGGCCCACTGGGTGCGGCGCTCCTCAGTGAAGTAGTTCTTGTCCTTGTCGAAGAAGGCGTCGACGATGCCGTGGGTGACGAGGTTGAGGCCTTCGGCGGCGGTTTTGACGCCCAGCTTGAGGTCGCCGGTATCGGCGGTGCGGTTGCGGAAGTCGACGGCCTGGTGGGGATCGGTGCCGATGTCCTCGATGCGGAGGTCGGTCACCTGGAGGAACCAGTTGCCGAGGCCGTTCTTCCACCAGTAGGTGGGTTGGGGTCCGCCGGGCTTGCCATAGCCCTGGAGGTCGGCCAGGAGTTCGGGCAGCGGCGGGAGGTGGCAGCCCTGGCAGTGAGTGGCATAGAGCGCCCCGCCGCGCACGACTTTCGCCTGGTCGAGCGCCGGGAAGACGGAGGGCCATTTGGGCGAAGTGAGGCCCTGGAATGGGGCGGGCCCGGCCAGGAGTTCCTCCATGTCGTACAGGCCGCGGACGTTGATGGAGTTCTCGAATTTGGCGGCATCGGGCCCGCTGAGCTTCACGGCGGCGCGGACCCCGAGGGCCTCGCCGACGTTGCGGACGAGGGGGTCGGCGATGGAGGAGTTGTACTGGACCCAGTTGAACCAGGAGGCGTCCCAGATCTGTGGGAAGCGCACGGGGGCATTGGATACTGCGAAGTTCTTCTCGATGCCCGTGTCGACGGCGAAGACCTGGTTACCGATTCGGGTGAGCGCGTCGGTGCGGCCGAAGCCGGCCTTGTTGTCGTATGCGTGTACGGCGTCGGCAGCCTTCTTTTCGGCCAGGCCATTTTTGAGGTAGGTCTCCATGCCGGAGCGCAGTTCCTGCTTCTGCTCGGCGGTCGGGTTGGGCCCGAGGACGCGCTCTTCAAAGCGGCTGTAGCGGCCGATGCTCATGGGGAACTTCAAGGTGAAACCGAGTGCCAGGCCGAGGGCCTTCTGGAACTCGGTGACCTCGATCATGGCGGGCGCGCCTTCGATGAGTACGGCGTACTTGCCGTAGAAGATCTCGCCGGTGTGGCAGGCGGCGCAGGTGAGGCCCACGACGGTGGCGGGCTTCTTCGTGGCGGGGTCGACAAAGTCTTTGTCGACGGCAAAGCCCACGGGGAGGCCGTCGGGATTGATGGAGGGATCCTTCTTGCTGGGGACAAAGCCGAAGCGGGCGAGGTAGGGGGTTTCGTGAAACAGGCCGCAGCCGAAGGGGGAGAGGCAGGGCTGCTCCAGGGCCATGAACCATTTGTAGGGCAGAAGGCGCGTACCCTGAGCGGTGTGATGGAACTGGAGGCGCTGCTGATCGCTCCAGTTCTGGCTAACCGCGATCGTTTCGGGCGGCCGCTGCAGGTCTGGCACATTGACGCGGATCTCAGCCAGTTTTGTCTTCACAAATGGCATCGCCGTCAAGACCACGGCTGCGGCTACGCAGAGCAGAATGATCGTCCGTTTCATGTGAGTTTCCCTCCAATGGAAGCCATGCGGCAAGCTGCGCCAGGGGCCGAGGACACGAGGTGCGCATGTTGTCAACGCTGCCACCCAGACGGCAGTAATCCCAGGGTTCCTAGAATAACCCAACTCTCCCGGGCCGTGAAGGCAGACGCAGGAAAGGCAGAAGATGGACCGCTTCGACCCGAAGGAGCAACATGGTATGCTGTTCTGCCAGCGATGCCCGGCGGTCCCTTTCCTTCCACGCATTATTCACTGCTGGTGGATATGCAGAGCGAGCACGCACCGTTGCGGCAGCAGGCCCTGGACCGCTTTGTGGAGGCGTATTGGAAGCCGGCGTACAAGTACATCCGGCTGCGGTGGCGCAAATCACCGGAAGACGCCGAGGACCTGACGCAGACGTTCTTCGTGGACTTCCTGGAGCACGGCCTGGTGGCGCGATTTGATGTGGAGCGTGCGGCGTTCCGAACCTTTTTACGAGTGTCGTTGGACTCGCAGGTGCAGCGGCGTCACGAATCGGAAGGGCGGATGAAGCGGGGCGGCGGGGTCACTATGCTTTCGCTGGATTTCCCCTCGGCTGAGCGGGAGCTGCCGCTGGCGGCGCCTGAGGGCTCGCCCGAGGAGATCTTTTATCGCGAGTGGCAGAGGCAGATGTTTGCCCTGGCCGTGGAAGACTTGCGGAGGTTGGCGAAGGCGAACCGGCGCGAGGTGCACTTCAAGATCTTCGAGGCGTATGACCTGGCAGCGGAGGCGCGGCCGAGTTACCAGGAACTGGGGCTGCGGCACCAGGTTGCGGTGACTACGGTGACGAATCACCTGGCCTGGGCACGGCGGGAGTTGCGGCGGCTGATGCTGGACCGGCTGGCGGGCATCACGTCGGGCGAGAGCGAGTTCCGGAGCGAGGCTCGGAAGCTGCTGTCGCCATGAATCCGCTACCCGATTCGGTGATGCAGCATCTGGTGCGGGTGACGGGCGAGCCGGATCTGGCGGGCACGCCGTACGAGCTGGAATCGGAACTGGGCCGCGGGGGCATGGGGATTGTGTATGCGGCGCACGATACGCGGCTGCAGCGGCTGGTGGCGTTGAAGGTGCTGTATACGGGCGCTCCGGTGATGGAAGAGGCGCGGGTGATCGCGTCGCTGGAGCATCCGGGGATCGTGCCCATCTACGAGACGGGCGAACTGGCGGACGGACGGCCGTTCTATGTGATGCGCCTGGTGGAGGGTTGCTCGCTGGACGCGTACCTGACGCCGGCCGTGCCGCTGTCGGAGCGGCTGAGGATCTTCCAGAAGATCTGCGAGACGGTGGCGTTTGCGCATAGCCGGGGCGTAGTGCACCGGGACCTGAAGCCAGGCAACATCATGGTGGGCAATTTCGGCGAGGTGGTGATTCTGGACTGGGGTGTGGCGCGGCGCAGCGAGTCAGAGGAACAGGCGGGGGTGGTGGCCGGGACTCCGCGGTTCATGGCTCCTGAGATGCTGGCGGGGTTGGGCGACGAAGCGGGCCACAAGGTGGACATCTACTCACTGGGGGCGCTGCTGCGGTGTTCGCTGCCGGAGCATGCACCGCGTGCGCTGGCGGCCGTAGCGGAGAAGGCGATGAGCGCGGCGGCGGGCGACCGGTATGCGGACTGCGCCGCCCTGAACCGCGAGATCAGCCGGTATCTGGATGGGGCGGCAGTGGAGGCGCATGCGGAATCGACGGTGGAGCGGATGGTGCGCTTCGCTTCACGGAACCGGACTCTGTTGCTGCTGCTTGCCGCGTACCTGGCCGTGAGGATTTTCCTGTTTTTTCTGAGGACCTCATAAAGGAACTTCCGCGAACGCGGTATAGGACATTTGCCGGAAGGAGAAGCGAAATGAACAAGCCCGTACTGGGATTGGTGGTCGGTGTGGTGCTGGGGGCGGTGGACGGGGCTACGGCCTGGTTCACGCCCGCGGTAAGGGATCAGATGACGGGGATCCTGATCGGGTCGTCGGTCAAGGGGATGGTGGTGGGCCTGTTGGCCGGATGGTTCGCGCGCAAGGTGCGATCGGTTCCGATGGGCATCGCCCTGGGCTGCGCGCTGGGGCTGCTGTTTGCGTTCCTGGTGGCGCTGGGCGGCGATGAGAAAGGCAACCATTACTACCTGGAGATCATGCTGCCGGGCTTCGTAGTGGGCGGCATCATCGGCTTCCTGACGCAGCGCTGGGGCGACCTTCCGGCACAGAAGGCATAGGGCAGAGGAGGTTTAGCGATGGCGAGACCGGTGCATTTCGAGATCCCCGCCGACAATACAGAGCGGGCGATCGCATTCTACGAGACGCTTTTTGGCTGGAAATTCAGCCTGTGGCCGGGGCCTATGCCGTACTGGCTGATTACGACAGGCCCGGCGGAAGAACGGGGCATCGACGGGGGAATGATCCAGCGGGCGCACCCGGGCCAGGGTGTCGTGAACACGGTGGATGTGAAGGATATCGATGCTTCCGTCGCGACGGCGCTGGCGAACGGCGCGGAGATGGCTGTGCCGAAGATGGCGATTCCGGGGGTGGGCTGGCTGGTGTACTGCAAGGATCCCGAAGGGAACATGTTCGGGATGATGCAGGCGGATCAGGCGGCGGCGTAACGAGGGGGAAGCTGTCAGCTCTCAGCTATCAGCTGGCAGCTTTTTGGCTTGGCACCCCGCGCATTCGGTCGAACAAGGGCCCGGCTCGCCTTGCGGCGTTGCCGGGCCCGTTTGATATATGAACCTCGTTCTAGAAGCGGAACTTGGCTCCGAGCTGGATGACTCGCGGGGTGGTGGCGCTGATGACCTGGCCGAAGGTGGGACTGCTGATGTTGCCGTTGACGGCCGCGGCCCCGAAGAACTGCGCGTGATTGAAGACATTGAAGGCTTCGAGGCGGAGGTCGAGGGCGCGGGTCTCGGAGAGATGCACCGTCTTGAGGAGCGCGGCGTCGAAGTTCAGCATGCCGGGGCCATAGAAGGAGCGGCGGGCGGCCGTGCCCATGGAGCCGAGCGCGGGCAGGCTGAAGAGACTGGTATCGAACGCTGGCCGGCCGTTGCGGGGATCGGTATTGATGGCGAGGTTGCCGTTGCGGACATCGGGGGTGTCGAGGCCATCGGTGTTGATGCCGTTCGGGATTGAGCCGGTGAGGGAGGTGTCGTTGTTGTTGAACATCGTCACCGGCAGACCGGAACTGAGACGCGTGATGCCGGAGAGAGACCAGCCGTCGACCCAGGCATTTCGTTTCGAGAGCAGATGGGGCAGCGGCAGCAGCCAGTGGTAGCTGGCCACGAGATTGTGTCGCAGGTCGAAGGCGGAGAGGCCCTTGCTGAGGGCGCCGTTGATGGGGTTGATCGCTTCCGAGAGGCTCGACGACTGATCGAGCGACTTGCCGTAGGTGTAGCCGATGAGGAGGTCGCCCTGCCGTCCGGTGTGGCGGAGCGACGTTTCCAGTGCGTTGAAGGTGGAGTTGCCAATGGTCTTCTGGTGGGTGAAGCCGGCGAAGTCGGAGCTGAAGGGTCCGCGCGTGCCCTGGAAGACCCGGCCGTCCTTCGCGTAGTAGGTGTTGTTCTCGCCGAAGGGTCCGCAGGTGGCGGTGCCGGGCATGACATCCTGGGGCCGGCTGAGGCTGAGGCAGAGGGCTGCGTTGCCGGGGTTTGCTGCGACGAGGACCAGGAGGTGGTGCGACTGGGAGCCGACGTAGCTGAGGCTGAAGGTGGTGTCGCGGGCCACTTCGCGCTGCAGGGAGAACATGTAGCTGCTGGTGTAGGGCGTGACGTTCTGATTGAAGAAGCCCGGCATATGGGCCACCGGCAGGTAGCGGGACCAGTCGACGGAGGTATTGGGGTTCTGGGCGGAGGCGCCGGGAGTGGCGATGGGCGAGGGGAAGCGCTGGCCCACGTTTTCGCCGGTGGCGGCGATGACGAAGGGGGTCTCGAAGAGCGGGGGCCCGAAGCTGTCGAAGTCCATGCCGTAGGGCGGATTGGCGCTCATGATGCCGGCCGAGAGTCCTTCGATGGCGGTGTAGTAGAGGCCGAAGCCGGCGCGGAGGCTGGTCTTCTGCCCAGTGCCGAAGAGGCGGCCCAGCAGGCCGTTCTCGAAGGAAGGCGCCCAGGCCAGACCGATGCGGGGGGCGAAGTTGTTGTAGCGGGTGGGAGCGAGGGTGGAGGGTACTCCGGGGTCGCCCGGGAAGACGAGACCGTTGGGGGCGTTGGGATAGACGATGGACTGCTGGCCGAGAACGGCGGTCTGGAGTTGGTTGTACTTCTCGCTCCACGGCGGGAGGACGTCCCAGCGGAGGCCGTAGTTGAGGGTCAGGGTGGGATGCACCTGCCAGCGGTCCTGCGCGTAGAGGCCGATGTACTTGTTGCGCGGGTAGAAGTGCTTGGAGTCGCCCTGGGCATAGACGCTGGCGATGCCGAGCAGGTAGTCGGCGAAGTCGGAGCCGGTTTCGGTGCCCTGGAACATGAAGGTCCCGTTGTAGGTGGCGTTGGGGGCGATGTTGATCTGGTCGAAGTGGACGTTGCCGCCGAACTTCAGCAGGTGGCGGCCGAGGACCTTGGCGTAGGTGTCGGAGACCTGGAAGGTGTTGTTGGCCTGGCGGACGCCGGTGACGTTGACGCCGAGGGTGAAGTCGCTGAAGGCGATGTTCTCGATGCCTTCGATCTCGGGGGCCAGGGCGACGATGCCGGGCTGGCCGTTTTCGTCGACAAAGCCCTGGGAGGCGAGCGTGGGGCCGACTCCACCAACGGGCTGGCCAATGTTGTTGGCGGTGCGCATGTAGCTGAGGCGGAGTTCGTTGGTGGAAGTGGGGCTGAGGGTGGTGGTGAGGCCGATGGCGGCCAGTTGGGCGCGGCCCAGGGACAGGGCGTTGAAGCCGGGTACGTTGGCGCCGCCCTGCCCTGTGGGATAGGGGTTGTCGAAGTTGTAGTCGTCTGCGAAGTAGTAGCCGGAGAGAGCGCCCCAACGAGTGTTGAAGTCGACGCGGGCCGCGCCTTTGTCGTCGCCAAGGGTCTGGTCGGCATCGGCGGTGGAGAAGATGTTGGCGCCCTGGTTGGGCAAGGGGATGTAAGGGAGCAGGTTTTTGGCGGGTGTCGACCAGGCAGCCTTGGGGATCTTCGCGTTGGGGAAGACGCATTGCGCAGTGTTGGCGCAGCCGGGCGTGTAGTAAGGCATGCCCGGGGAGACCGCGTAGCCGAGCCTGGCGGCGAGGCGGCTGGCCCAATACTGACCGTTGACGGTGCCGGTGAGGCGGGCGGCGTTGGCGGAGAAGTCGCCCTCGCGGTTCTGGAGGGACGGTACGGAGATGAGGCCGGTGTCGACGCCGCGGGTCATGCGGGTGCCCTGGTAGTCGATGAAGAAGAAGGCGGTGTCTTTGCGGAGGGCTCCGCCGTAGGTGCCACCGAACTGATGGCGGTCGTATTTGGCTCGGGTGGGGGCGAAGAAATTGCGGGCGGCGAGGCTGGTGTCGCGGGCGAATTCGAAGGCGCTGCCGTGGCGTTCGTTGGTGCCCGATTTGGTGGTGACGACGACCTGGCCTCCGCTGTAGTTGCCGTATTCGGCGTCGAAGCTGCCGGTGAGGACGCGGAACTCCTCGATGGAGTCGAGGTTGGGGACAACGGCCGCGAACATATTGAAGGTTTCCTGGACGGAGCTGCCGTTGACTGCGAAGCCGTTGGCGGTTTCGCGCTGGCCGCTGACGGACATGTCGCCGGGGTTGAGGTCACCGGAGGGCGGGGCGCTGGCGCAGCCGGACATCATGACGGCGTTAGGCTGCTTGGCGCTGACGGGGGTGACGCCAGGCTGAAGGGCGAGGAGGTCGGTATAGCTGCGGCCGTTGACGGGGATGCCGGTCATCTTGGTGCCGCGGATGACGTCGCCGAGTTGGGTATTGGCGGTTTCGACCTGGGCGAGAGTCTCGGTGACGACCACGACTTCGCTTTGCTGGCCGAGCTCGAGGGGGACGTCCAGTTTGATGGCGCCGTCGGAGCGAAGGTCGATGCCGGTCTGCTTGAAGGGCTTGAAGCCGGGGTGCTCGATGGTGACTTCATAGACACCGACTGAGAGTACGGGGAAGGCGTAAAAGCCGGCGGCGTTGGTGATGGTGTGCTGGGTGAATCCGGTGGCGACGTTGGCGGCCGTGACGGCCACGCTGGGGATGACGGAGTGGCTGGCGTCGGTGACGATTCCGGCGATGCTGCCACCGGTGGCCGCGCCCGCGGGCGTAAATGTGAGGAGGAGGGCGATTGACAGCAGGTTGCAGATAAGGAGAAGCAGGCGATTGGGATAATGCAGATTAGGGCCGCTAGACAGGGTCCTACATGAGGTATACGGGTATTCAGGCTCCATAGTCTGCAACCAGCGTATATGCAACTGAGTTGCATGTCAAGAAAAGGAGACGCGCCGGCCGGGCGGGCATTGGAAGCGGTTTAGAGGTTGTAGGTACGGACGAAGATCTGCTCGCCCGTGAGGCCTGGGATCCAAAGGCGCAGGCGCGGGGTTCCGCCGGATTGCTTTAGGAAGCCCCGGAAGACATAGACGCTCTCGACCAGTGTGGCCTGGATGAAGACAGCGGGGCGCGGCGCGCGCGGCAACGCCGTGGACTGGTTGACAGCCCAAGCGGGGATGGGGATGCCGTCCACCAGGCATTCTTTCCGCACCCGATGGTAGGTATCGGCCGGCAGCCAGAAGCCTTCGGCCGTTCCGCTGAAGCCGTGTTCCAGGAATCGATACAGCATTTCGCCTTCCCGCAGGAGCACCTTGGCGGGCATGCCATCGAAGGCAGCGCGAACGGTGTCCGGCACGGAACGAGCGAAGTCGAGGCCGGCGTTGAGGACGGGCCGTTCTTCGGGTTGGACTGCCCCGGCGGAGGGTTCCAGTTCGGGTGTGAGATCAGCCAATCAGCCCACCAGCACCGTAAAACAGCCGAGGACGATGCTGCCGCCATGGGCCGTCATATCGCCGATGCGGGCCTGCGGCATGCTCATTGTCAGAACGGTGAAGGAACCGAGAACAATGACGTCGGGGGGACCGACGCAGACGGCCATGTCAGTGACGCGAGCCGCGGGCAGGCCGCCAATGAGAACGGTGACCGCGCCGGGCGGCAGGATGGGGCCGCCGACGTGAGGAATGATGCCTGTCACCATGGGACAGACATGCATGTCGGTGATTCTGGAAGCGGGCATTCCCATGATCGTGAGCTCCCCTCGACTGCCGGCTTCAGGGCGCCGGCTCCCATAACTTGATCTTACGCGCAACTTCGACCCCTTGCGCAATGAAGCTGCGAAATGCATTGGCGGCGCCTTGCGGGTCTCCAGAGAGAGCCGAAAAGGTGACGGCGCCGGCGACCGCTCTGGCGGTGCTGTGCTCGGCTGCCTCCACGGCAGGCGCCTCAGGCGGCGCAACGCTGCCGCCGCTGAAAAAGACGCTGAGGGCGGCGCAGCCGGCGGGTGTCCCGAATTCCGCTTTCTCGGCCGCGGCCATGGCGGCGCGACGGTGGGCGTCGGTGGGTTGGGCGATCCACTTTTCGGTGGCGTCGAGGGCGGTCTTGATGACGGGCGGCGGAGTGGCGCCGGAGGCGCGCCGGGCGCAGACCCAGGCCCACCAGATGGATTCGCGTTTGGGGAGTGAGAACGCGAGGAACTTCACGGCATCGGGAAACTCGCCCGCGGCCACTACTGCGTCGATGAAGTCGGGCCCCGTGATTTCGGGGGTCGCCAGTTGCGCAGCGGTTTCGCCCAATTCGGCCACCTGGCAGAGTTCGGCAACCGTCTTCGGAGGCTTCCCGGATTGAGGTGCAGTGCTCATAGAATTAGTTGATCATCACGATGCCGCCCTTTTCCATCAGCATCGCATCACCGTTGATTTGCGTCATCAGGCCCTTCACCTGGACCTGGATCTGACCTTCGATCTTGATCATCATGCCCTTGATGGTGACGCCCATCTGGTCCACCTTGATACTACTCTGCCCGACCTTCAATTCAATGGACTGCATGGCCTCGGTTTCGGCTTTGCCGAGGTCGAGCTTGGTGGTCTGGTTGCCCATTTTCAACTTGGTCGACTGGTTGCCCATGTCGAGGGTGTTGGTCTGGTTGCCCATTTTGATGTCGAGGGTCTGGTTGCCCTGTTTGATGGTGGTGGCCTGGTCGGCCTGAATGGTGATGGTCTGCTTGCCGAGTTTGATGGTGAAGGTCTGGTCACCCTGTTCGATGGTGATGGTCTCGTTGCCTTCCTTGATCGTCTTGGTCTCGTCGTTCTTGATGGTGGTGATGCGGTCATGATCGACGTTGCGGGTCTCGTCGTTCTCCACCTCGGTGAGGAGATCCTTCTCGGCGTGCAGGAAGACCTGTTCGCTACCCTTCTTGTCCTCGAAGCGGAATTCGTTGAAGTTCTCGGTGCCGCCCTGCTTGGAACTGCGGCTCTTGATGCCGCTCTGGGTCTTATTATCGGGCAGGGTGTAAGGCGGCATCTGGTCGGCGTTATAGACGCTGCCGACGATGATCGGCCGGTCGGGATCGCCTTCGATGAAATCGACGATGACTTCCTGGCCGATGCGGGGGATGTGGATCATGCCCCACTGCTTTCCAGCCCAGGGGGTGCCGACGCGAACCCAGCAGGAGCTGTTGGCGTCCTTCTGGCCGTCGCGATCCCAGGAGAACTGGACTTTCACGCGGCCGTACTTATCGGGGAAAATCTCCTCACCGGAGGCACCGACCACGACCGCTGTCTGAGTGCCGCGCACAGTGGGCTGCGGTGTGACCTGGGGCGGCCGGTAAGGGATGGCCTGGGGCAGACAGGTGAAGGAGTTTTCGTAGGTGAACGACTCCATATTCGCCTCGGTGCCCATGGGGTGGCTGGCGGAATGCTGAACCGAGGTCAACACGTAGACGCCGTTGTCGGAGAAGTGCTTGTCGAGGGTGAACTTTGACCCGGCGGCCAGGTTCTGGCAATTGCTCTCACCTTGAATTGTGAGGGCATTCACCGCTTCGGACTGCATGCGGATTTCGGCGGTGCGGGTGTTGTCGGTGAAGATCTTCTGGAGATTGGAGGCCTGTTCACCGCCGGTCTTGGAGATGCCGTCAAAGCGCTTGGCGTAGCCGCCGGGGTTGTCATAGCGCTCGAGGACGGAACCACCGGAGATGTTCAGTTTGTGGCTGACGGTTCCGGCAGAGGCGGTCTCCATGATGGTCTTAATTGCTTCGAGGTTCTGGGCCGGAATTTCGAAGGTGTAATCGCGAAGGGTGGTCTTGCCGGTGCGGATCTCCTGGGACTTGGACCAGACGTGAATCCGGCTATCGGCGCGGGTGCCGCCCTGCACTTCCTCATAGATGATGGTGGTGGGCGCGGTGATATCGGTGTGCTTGGCCGGGGAGTTGGCCACGATCATCTTGTGGTCGTCGGCGGTGTGTTTGAAGAAGTACCATATTCCTTCTTCCTCCATGAGGCGTGAAGCAAAGGCGAAGTCGGACTCGCGGTACTGGACGCAGTACTCACGCGGCTCGAAGGTGCCGACGAGTTGGAACTGGGCGTCGGCGCCAAGCACTTCGCGGAGGATGTCCGGTACGGACTTCTGCTGGAAGATGCGGCTGCGTTCGACGCGCGTGAGCAGCCAGAACTTGGGTACGACTTCCAGGGAGAAGTAAGCGGTGTCGTAGCTGCGGTGCCCCTGGGTGATGCGGGAGACGATGCCGTTGTAGTGGCGTTCGCTGCCATCCCCCAGGACCATGCTCAGCGTTATTTTTTGCCCCAGCAGCCGGTCGAAGGCAAGGTCCGCCACGGGCGTGACATTGGCTTCGATCTCCATCCGGAAGAGGGAAGAGATGGCTTCGCTCATCTGGTAGGCTTCAGGAAGTAGGAAATCCGCACCCAGTGGGGTGGTGAGTTTCAGTGGCCAAGCGCCTTGAACGGATGATGGCATTTCCTTGCTCCTTTCGATTCTGTTGATCTGGTCCGGCTAGCAGGCACGCCTGGTTTACGCAGGCCTCAAGATTTCGAAGACAGCATCATCGGGGTGCCGGTCAAAGGGTTTGTTATTCACCCAGGTGGTCCAGCCGAGGCGGGGGCCCTTGCTGTCCGCGCCGCTCAACGTGCAGGCCGGCACCTGCTCGCGGCGGAGCGCGAGTTGCACTTCCACGTCGCACTCCAAACCAGCAAAAAGCGTAATCCAGGCCTTCAGACGGCGGTGCGAATCGCCGCCCGGCAGAAAATCATCGTAATGCGACCGCGATAGTGGACCGATTTTGACACGAATGCGCGACTGGCGATCCCAGATTTCGTCGCCGACCACGGCACCGCGGCCGAGGCGGCTGGAGTAGCCCTCTTCTCCCAGTTTGCACTGAGCGCCCGCGGAGACGGGATACCATCCCCCAACAAACTGCCCGACCTCGACATGAGCACCGAAGTAGTCCCTGAGAATACTCTCCAGAGCGGCGGCGGGGCGGGTCTGCATCATGAGCAGGCCGGCGTAGAAGAGAAAGGCGGAGTCGGGGATTTCCTGCCGGTTGCGCATGCCGCGCGTGCCGAGCCCGACGAGGCTCATGAGCCGGCCGGAGAACTGATCTTTCTCCGCTCGCTCAAACATGACCGGCGCGCGGTTCTTGCGCCAGGCCATATAGAAGAGCGAGAGGATGCGGTGATGGAAGATGTCGAGGAAATCCCGAAGGGTGGTGTCCTTGGCCCGCAGCCGTTCGGCCAGCATTTCGGTGTAGGCCGTGGGCAGGACGCCGACGGGGCCCGTCAAGCCGAAGAAGTTCACGGTCATCCGCGGCGGACCGGTCTCCTGCTTCTGGAGAGTCTGGATTTCGCTCGCTGGAAACTGGGTGGACGGATGGACGGCCAGGCGCACCACTTCGGCGGAGGGGTTGCCGTAGCCGCCGACGGGGGTACGCTCATCGAGGAAGCGCTCCAGCAGGCGGACCGCCTGGAAGAACTGGAAGCGGTATGGTTTCTGGTCGAGAACTTCGCTCAGTTTGGTTGGGGCTAAATCAGCACCCTTCTGCCCGTCCTTGGCGGCCATTCCTTGAGTACCTCCTTTCTCTGCTTGGTTCGCACTTCGAGCTGGGTGAAGCTGTTGAGCGAAACGTACAGGCCGAGGAAGCGCTCGAGCACGGCGGCGAAGAGAAACACACCTTCGCCGACGAACTGCTCTTCGTCAAAGTCCATGGAGATATGGGTACCGCGGGCGAACGAAGTCCCATCGTCGTAGACGACGGGGGCGAACTCGCGCCTGGATCGGAGCGCGGTGAGCCCTTCGATCTGCTTTTCGCCGTAGGAAGTCTCGGCGAAATTGTACAGGCGGAGCATCTCACGGAAAGCGTCGCCGCCCTCCTCCACCAGGGAGAGGTAATTCAGCGAGAACATCGAGATCATGCGCCAGAACAGGTTCTTGCGCTGGGGGGCGCGAACGGTGGTGGTGGGCTTGCGGAGGGCCACAATGCGGTTGACGGGGGCGGCGGCGTCGAGCGTAAAATCGCCGGCTTCGTTGCCGAAGGGCAGGCTGCCCGGAAGGTCGCGATTGGAGCAGATGGTCCTGACGTTTAGAACGTCGGCCTTGGGCCGCGTGTGTTTGCCGGCGGCGTTCGAAATGGAGAGATAGATCTCCGTGCCATTGTCATTTCGCAGTGTGGCCGGTCCGCGGCGGGTGTACCAGAAGACCTGGCTGGAGGATTTGGCGTCGGCATGGCGGAAGGAGTAGAGCGGCTCGAGAACCGTTACTTCCTCGGAATCCGGATTGACACTGGCCACCTCTTCCACGGAGAAAATCTCCAGCGCGGTGCGCCGGTTCACGTCGGGAATGACGTGGTACTCATACCGGGTGTGGTCGAGCAGGATGGGCTCGGCCGTGTGGGGAAAGAGGTTGATGATGGGGGTGCAGTTGAGACGAAACGTCTTCGCGTTGACGCCCACTTCCAGGGCCTGCCGGCGGTCTGACCGTTCGAACGGCGAGATGACGAAGGCGATCTCCACGCTGTTCTGGAAGCCGGCCTCGCAGACGGCATCCAGGCCATTGAGTTCAAAGAACATGAACTTCTGCGGGAAGGCGAAGTACTCCTGGATGATCTGATAGCCGGAGAACGAACGGCGGGGATAGGGCAGGACCGCCTCGTCTTCCTCAAACCCCATCGGCCGCAGGGCATCGGGGGAGAGGATGAGGGGTTTGATCGAGGACTTGGGCGAAGGATCGCGCACGATGATCTGGACGCAGTTATTGGAGAGGACCTCGTACAGCGTATGCATCGTGCTGCTTTCGCCATCGAGGTAGAACCGAAGCCGGTCGAGCGCCAGTTTGCCGAAGGTGAGGTCGCCCTGGCAGCGGAGGACGAGACGGATGACGCCCGCGGCGCCGGCCATCTCGCCAATGCTACGCACGCGATCCTGCGTGCGCCAGTCGGCAGAGGCCACTTCCACCGGCCAAAACGTGAGGTCGTAGCTGGTTCTGAACTTGCAGGGTGCGCCGGCGACGGGGCGTGACGAGAGGACCGCTCCACGCTCGATCTTGAAGCCGCTTTCGGGCTTCACCTGTTCCGAGTCGACGTGGAACTCCGCAATCGACATGGAGGGCAGGGGCCGCAGGTAGTGCGGGAACAGGATGTTCAGCAGCGCCTCAGTGATCTCAGGGAACTCGTCGTCGATCTTGAGCCGGACACGGGCGGCGAGGAAGGCGAAGCCCTCGAGCAGGCGTTCGACGTGGGGATCCTCGCATTTGTTGGGTTCCAGAACCAAACGAGATGCGATCTTCGGGTAGCGTTCAGCAAACTCGGCACCCATGCGGCGCAGGAAGCTGAGCTCTTTTTCGTAGTACTGGAGAAGTTCGTCCCGCATGGGGTCAAGCCTTCACTTGGTACTCGCCTCGGGTCAGATCCAGGTAAGTGTCGAAGGAGATTGCCTCGGGCGCGGGATCGATCATGAGCATCGCATCGATCGTGAAGTGCAGGTTTCTCTCCTGCTTATAGAGCGGCTCCTGGGAGGTGACCCTCACCTGTTTCAGCCGCGGCTCAAAAAACTCGACGGCCGTTTCGATGGCGCGAAGGAGGTTTTTCTCATCCTCCGCCGAATGCAGGCGGATGGAAGTCATGTCCATGAGTCCGAAGTGATAGAGCGAGTGGCGCAGCTCCACCATGGATTTGGGCGCTTCTTCTTCGGTCTTGCGAGTATTGAAGACCCATTCGAGATCGCGCTTAATGGACTCCTTGAGGCTGCGGATGGCCTGGGCGCGGGAAGGCAGAACCTCCGCCTTGACCCAGGGCTCGAGGTCAATCAGCCGGTCGAGCAGCGGTTGTTGCAGCGTCTGTTCCGGAAGTTGCGAAGCCATAGACTACTCTTGATATTTTAGAGCCTGCACGGGATCGAGGCGGCAGATGCGGTCGTACAGTTCCGCTTTCTGGGCCTCTTCACCGCCGACTGTAGCCATGCACTGCAACAAAAGAGCGAGCGGGTGCGCCAGGACTTCGCCGGCCTCCCAGTTTTCGAGTTGACGGCGGTCGATCTCGGCGGCCAGTTCGCGCAGCATGGGGAAAGCGATCTTCTGCTTCTGGGCGGCGACGAACAGGTGAGCCAGTTGCATGCGGCGCTTGTAGCGGCCGCGGCCGGTCCGTTCGCGGGACAGGGCCTCGGTCACCGTTTGGATCGCTTCGTCCAGGCGGCCTGCGCGCGCGGCGGACAAGGCTTTGTCGAACTCATCGCGGTCCTCGTCGGAGTTCTCTTCCTCCATGGAAGGCGGCTCCGTGTCGAAGGCTACCTGGGGCGGAGGAGGTGGCGGCGGAGGCGGAGGAGGCGGCGCGGAAGCCTGCGGAGCATCGTAGGCGGGCGGCGGGGCCTGGCCCTCACCACCTTCAGACGGCAGCAACACTTCCTCAGTGATCCACTTCATCGTGTCGGGATTCGCCGTGGGCGTATCATCCAACAGGGTCATGGTGAGGAGCTTGGGGAGATCGCTGAGCAGGCCGCGGGTTTCTGTCCGGACCGCATCGGCTACGAATTTAAACCAGGCGCCCTTCTTTTCCAACGCACGCACGGTGTAGCGCTGGATGTCCAGCCAGCCCCGGCCGCAGGGCAGTTCCATCGCCTTTTCGGTCGTTTCCAGAACACCGTCCCAATTGGAGGCGAGGAAACGTTCCTTGAGCTCGGCGCGGATCTCGGGCGGCGGAGCGGCGAGCATTTTCGCGTCGATGTCCGGGCCATTGTAGCGGAGCTCACCAAAACGGTAGCCGCGCAGCATCAGGTAAGGACCGATAGCGTAGACGTCTTTCTTGCGCAGGAACCGGGCTACGGCGCCCAGGCGGCGGGCCGCGTCCTCGATATCAGCGGGATCGATGCCACCGCCCGAGGAGGGTGCGGGCGGAGGAGCGGCAGCGGCGGGGGCGGCGGCGGCGACGGGCGCCGGAGCAGCGGCAGCGACAGGCGCGGCTTCCACGACTGGAGGCGGAGGCGGGGGCGCAGCCACCACCGGCGCGGCCACAGGAGTGGGTCCACCCTTCTTGGCGATGGTGGTTTTGACGAACTGGACGATCTCTTCCAGGGCGGTGCGGGATTTAATGAAACTGGGCGAGTACTCGCCGAATTTGTCATCACAGAGCTCGATCAGGCCGCTGAGCGCTTCCAGCCCTTCATCGATCTGCGTCTGAATGTTCTCCAGAAAGGACTTCGGCGTGGCCTCTACAGCCGCGTCGAAGTCTTCCGCGGTCACTTTGCCGTCGGCCACCAGCTTCTGCCTGGTCTTCTTCTTCTCGTCACCGACCGCGTCCTTTTCGTAGCCGACGGTGCGGGACTCTTTGTAGGAGATCCAGGTGAGCTTGCTGGTGGTGATAGGCAGCGCGCGGACAGGCTCTTCCAGCTTGCCGCCCAACCATTCCAGCGGCGCTGAACGGGTTTCAGTGTCGCCGTCTTCAATCTCGGGATAGATGGTATCCCAGAACTGATCGAGCAGGTCCCTGAGGAACTGGAAAGACGGCCCCAGCATCGCAAAGCCTTCTTTGCGAATGTGCGAGTCGACCAGCCAAACGGCAAGTTGAAGGTCTTTACCGCGCTTGGCCAAGGCCTCACTGGCCAGCTTGATCGCCTGCGCATGATCGGCGACCTTGAGGGCTGTCTTCCACTCACCCTGGGGGGCTTCAATGTCCTCGCGGCGCGCCTCTTTCACCTTGTCGGTGATGGGGTCGTAGCGTAGCGATACGCCGCTGGGGTTGCTGCCGGGGATCGGCGTTAACAGATCGTCGCGAAGAGGCATTCTAATTACTGCGCGGACACCGCATCGGCCTCGGCGGAGGCCTCCGTGGCCGCACAAATCTGCAGATCCCGGACCTCCAGGAAGGGTATGGCTTCCTCACCATCCAGGACCAGCATCCTCTGACCGAAGGGGATGCCACCTTCTTCCGAGTCCTGCCACTCGGTCGCACGGCCCAACTTCACGTTATTGTCTTCGTGCTGCCAGGACAAGGGGTAGATGGCCGGCATGAGCACCTCGCCGAACTTCTTGTCCCCGAACTGGGGGCTGGTGTCGATGAGGGCGCTGCACCAGATCGTGTCCCGCAGGAACTTGGGCGCTTCAAGCTTGATTGAAACTACATATTCCATTGGCAGCCACACGTATTCACCCGCGACGAAGACCTCAAAGCGCATGCCAATGCGCGGGTCCGCATCTTCAATTGAGTGAAAAGGCCGTCCATTGAGTGTCCCGGACAACGCTTTCCCGGTTACTTTCGTATCTGTCTCCGGGTATTGCTTCTTTTCAAACGCATTCTGCCGTTCCCGCTCCGCAACCAGCGCCGAGCGATAAACGATGGCGCCAATTTCGGCGTCGGGACTGGTGGAGGAGAGCAAGCTCAGGTGTTTTGACGCCCGTTCATACTCTCCCGCCAGACATAGCAGCTCGAAAAGGAAGGTGCGGCGCCGGAGGTCAGTCGGGTTGTCCCGGATCTCGGCTCCCAGCGCCTGAATGGCTTCTTTTAATTTGCCGTCACGATACAGCTCTGCAGCGCCCACCAAACACCTCCCCCTCGTAGATCACGGACGTTAGGCCGGCATGTTGGTACGGATGTCCCAAGTGGCGGTCTTTTTGGTGCCTTCTTCGCCCTTTGCCAACTGGGGTTCGTACTCAATCGCCATCTTGCCGAAAGCGAAGGAAACAGACTCGGTCGGGGTGTCGTCGCCGCCAGAGGAACCGCTCCACTGGATGCTTTCGACGAACACTTCTTCGAAGTTGTACTTGAGGTACTCGATGGCGACGCCACCGGCCTTGCGGAGCACGACGTGGGCGGCGTCGAAGTGCTTACCCTTGGCGCAGTTGGTGAACATTGCAGCGGAGGCGGAATCGGTCTTCTTCATGATGTTGAAAGAAGAGATGCTCACCTTGCCGGCGCCGGCGCCACCTGACGCCGATCCGATTGTGGTCGGATTGCTTGCGCCAAAGGAGAAGCTGTAAATCTCGAACGCCTTCTTATCCTTGTAAACTGAGTCAAGGGTTTCGCCTTCGGCCGTGGGTTCCCCCCCATCGAGCCACATAAATGCATCATATGCCATAGTCACTCGCTCCTTTTTCGATCAGATACGTTTTGGACTCTGAACTTGGCTGGCCACAAGATTCGGACGAATCAACCACCCGACCTGGAGGGCCAGCAAACAAGCACTCCGGGCCGATTCCAAAGGACATTTGAGGCCTGGACCGCCACGGGCTGTGACGGTCCGGGCCTCAAAACCATTACCCGGCCGGTTGCGGAAGATCCGCCACCAGGCGCATGGAGATCGTGAGCTCTTCCAGTTGGAAGTGCGGCTTCAGGAAGGCGACCGCACGGTAGGAACCGGGCTTGCCCGGCACTTCCATGACGTCGACGCGGGCTTCCGAAAGCGGATACTTCGCCTTCATGGAAGGAGAGGCGCTGGCGCTGTCAACGACATAACCCTTGATCCAGCGGTTGAGGAACGTTTCGCAATCGCCGCGGGTCATGAAGCTGCCGATCTTGTCGCGCATCATGGCCTTGAGGTAGTGGGCGAAACGGGAAACCGCGAGGATGTAGCTGAGGTTCGTCGACAGGCGGGCATTGGCGTTGGCCGAATCCGTGTCGTACAGCTTGGCCTTCTGGCAAGACTGCACGCTGAAGAAGGCCGCGTAATCGGTGTTCTTGCAGTGGACCAGCGGAACGAACCCGAGATCGGCAAGTTCCTTTTCACGGCGGTCCGTGATGGCGACTTCCGTCGGGCACTTCATGGCGATGTCGCCATCTTCCGTCTTGAAGTTGTGCACCGTCAGACCTTCCACTTTGCCGCCGCCCTCGACGCCACGGATGGTGGCGCACCAGTTGTAGCGGGCAAAAGAGTCGGTGATGCGGGCGCCCAACGCCCAGGCGGCGTTACCCCACAGGTACTTGTTGTGATCGGTACCGTCGACATCTTCTTCGTAATCGAATTCCTCAATGGGGCGGGTGGCCTTCCCATAAGGATCGCGGAGCAGGATGTGCGGCATCGTCAACGCCATGTAGCGGGCGTCGTCCGAAGCGCGGAACGACTTCCACTTGGCGTATTCCGTCGTGTCGAAGACCTTCGCCAGGTCGCGCGGAGCGGCCAGGTCAGCGAACGAATCGAGATTGAACATGGAGTTGTTGGTGGCCGCGATGAAGGGCGCATGCGCCGCGGCGGCGACCTGCGAGATCTTCTGGACCAGTTCCATGTCCTCCGGCCCCTTGCCGAACTCGTAGTCGCCGATGAGGGCGCCAAACGGGTGTCCGCCGAAGATGCCGAACTCTTCTTCGTAAACCTTCTTGAACATCGCGCTCTGGTCGAATTCCGAAGCGCGCTGAAGGTCGCGCAGCAATTCCTTCTTGGAAGCGTTGAGGACCTTGATCTTCAGGTTCTCACCGCACTCGGTATTGCTGACCATGTACTTCAGGCCGCGCCAGCTGCCTTCCAGCTTCTGGAAGTCAGGGTGGTGCATGACTTCGTTCAACTGGAGGGAGATCAGATGGTCGATCTGCGCGATGCGGGCGTTGATCATCGCCTCAGAGTCGCGGGAGAGGGTCATCGACCCTTCCAGGAACTGGGAGACGAACTCCTTTACCATCGCCTTGCCCGATTCCCGGCTTTCCGGGTCCCGTCCGAGGCGGCCTTCTTCTACAATCTGGTCGAGCAGACTCTTTTCGACAACGGATTCCGTTGATGAGGCCGCAGCGGCGGATTGCGCTTTGTTACTCATTGCTGCCCCCCTTGTCACCGGCGGAGAATTCGCTCTTCAGTTTGTCGAGCTTGCCGGCGTCCTTGACGGTATCCATCAGGAGTTCATCCAGCTTCTCGTTGCCCTGGAGGCTGCCCCGAAGATCGGAGAGGCGCGTGCGCAGGTCGAGCAGTTCCTTCAGCGGTTTGACCTGGCGGGCCACGGCGGCGGGCTCGAAGTCATCCATGCTTTGGAATTTGAGGTCGACCTTGATCTGCCCCGCCTCGGGATCCTCACTCAGCTTATTCTCAACCGAGAAAGCCAGGTGAGGCTTCATGGCGGACAGCACGTTGTCGA
Organism: Paludibaculum fermentans; assembly: GCF_051172195.1. Lineage (GTDB taxonomy): Bacteria > Acidobacteriota > Terriglobia > Bryobacterales > Bryobacteraceae > Paludibaculum > Paludibaculum fermentans_A. The sequence goes on along the minus strand of NZ_JBPJAQ010000001.1, from coordinate 5,096,794 downwards.
AGTTATCCAGGCTGACTTCGACGAATTTGCGGTCCTTCAACCTCGGCAGCGGCTCCGCGGGCATGCCCGTGAAGTCCCCAAAAACGCCCATAACGAAGGGCAGTTCTTTCTTTTCAATTGCGCCACCCGTTTCCACATCATAGGTGATGTGGACACGCGGAGAGCGAACTCGATCCAGTTTGTGTTGAAGACTCTCAGCCATTATTGGAACTCCAGTCCGTTTTTGGGTACACCAGCCCCATCCCCACTATCAAACCCAGCCCGTCCGGCATCCCAGCGCCAGAACCGACTTGTATCATAACCCTGTGACTCGCCCGCCTCAATAGCAATCTTCAGATCTCGTTCCACTCAGCCACCAGACCCAAGGTTATGGACCGAACTCACCTGATTCCAGCGTTTATCAGCCATCCGGCCGGCGCCTGGCAGCGCCGGATCCTTCTCAATCGCTAGACCAGTGCCGGCACCGGCGCCTCAAGGCGCGGCAACGGGAACTGCTCCAGCTCCAAGAAACCGTTTGAGATTAGCAGACGCACGACCTGGCAGAGATCCTCATACGGCATGCTCTCGTGGATTACTTCCTGAGCGTGCAGTTGTGAGTAGATTTCACCAGTGGTCATCTGCCCATCGCACATGCCTACCAGTACCGCTAACCATGGTTCGATGATCGCGGAAGATACTAGCGGGTACTTTGTTTTTAGTTCAAATTCCACGGGCTCCAGTCCGGACTCGCCCGGTTGGTGCACAACGTGGAGGCGCATCGCGCGCGCCAGCTTGGGGCGCGAACGGTTGAGCGCGGCGGGCAGCGAGGGTTGCGCGGCCGCTTTTTCCCAATTCCTGAACCATTCCACCACGTCGCCTGAGGCTTTGTCGGCCTTCACAGCCCGAGCCGTGGCTACCGCGCGAGGTTGGGCCACGCGCTCGACGACAACCGTGCCGTAGAAGATAGCCGTGACCTTCAGCCTCTCGTAGAGTTCCGACCGGTCGCCCAGGGTACCCAGCTTGCCCTTGGCATTAATGACCGCCTCCAGCACGGTGGCCGGCCTCTTGCCGACCTCCGTGGCCACGAGGATGATGTCGAATTCCGGACTGGTTTCACCCAGCCATTTCCGCATCCGTTCCTGGAGCAGTTCATTCTCACGATCTGTGGCCGTCGTTACACAGTAGAAGCGGCCGCCCGGCTTCAGGTATTGGGGCAAGCCCTGCACGATCCGCCGGAAAATCTGTTCTCCGTCTTCACCACCGTCCCGGAACAGGAGTCTCTTGCCGGCATCCGGCACGTAGGGCGGGTGGGCCACAATGACGTCGAATGTCTGGTCGGCGACAGCTTCGAACAGGTCACCCTTCACAGCGATGACCTGGTCCAGGCCATTCAGTTTCGCATTGAAATCAGAGAAGTGGACGGAACGCTCGCCGAGATCAGCGGCCCAGGCTCTTTTTGCCCCCCGCTTGGCGGCCAGGAGTGCGGCGACGCCGGTGCCGCAGCAGAGATCCAGGAAATCTTCACCAGGATCCTGGGGCTGGATGGAAAGAAACCGGCCGGTATTGCCGGTGATGGCCGCGTAAACGACGTCGTCGGGAAACTTTTCACCGATGACCCGGGTGCGGTCTGACACAACATAAAGGCCGACGACCGGGTAGAGTACGGCGCTGCAGAGCCACTTCGTCTCATCTTTGCGGCGGATCACGTCCAGTTCAGCCAGAACTTCCAGCAGGCGGCCGGGCACATGCTGGAGGATGACTGCTTCCTCGACAGCCACTTCATCCATCAAAAGACGGATCAGGACGTCGAGGGCGTCGTGAATCTCCGCACCGGCTTCGCGGTCTTCCTTCAGGTTCTTAAACTTGTAGATCGTTTCAGAACCGGTGCGCTGGCAGACTGCCTCTTCCGTGTAACCCAGGCTCCGCAGGCCCTCCCTCAACTCCGTGAATTGACCAGGAGAACCGATCTTCAATGGGACCATCCGCTGCTCCTCCGCAGAACTGCTGATGGACAGTATACTCAATGCCGACCCGGAGGCCAACGCCTTTGTTTTGAATCAGTTTCAGACATAAATATTTCATTATCCTGATAGAATCACACCCGCGGGTCTGGGTTGACAGGGGGCCTTCCAGCCGGGCGGAGGCTATTTTTGCACCCGCCCCTGTGCGGCCAACCATTCCTCTGGTACCTTGAGATCCAGATGCATCGCCTGGAACCCGTTGTCTGGACTAAAGGGACCATCCTCAATGCCCAACATTTACAACTGCAGGACCGGTACCTGGAGGACTCGCTACGTTTCCGCCTGAACGCCACGCAGTTCCAGCCGTGGGGCTTCACGAAGCTGCGGATTGATGATGAAGCGCTGGCGGCGGGGATCATCAACCTGACGCAGGCGGCTGGGATTTTTCCCGACGGGCTGTTATTTGACGTACCGGAACTGGATGCGGGGCCCGCGCCGAAGCCGATCGGGTCGCACTTTGGGCCGGACGATTCCAAGCTGGACTTCTGCCTGGCGATCCCGCATTACCGGGAGCGCGGCATCAATGTAGCCGGCCTGCAGCGGCAGGTGGATGCGCGGTACCGGGCCGAAATCGCGATGGTGAGCGACGAGAATACGGGCCGGTCGGAGAAGCCGGTCACGCTGGCACGGAAGAATCTGAGGATCATGGTGGAAGGGGAGAGCGTCGAAGGCATGTCGACGATCCCCGTCGGCCGCATTTTGCGCACGCCGGCCGGATTGTTTGAGCTGGATTCGCGGTGCGTGCCGCCGCTGCTGGATTTCCACGCCAACGACTATCTTTCCGCTATCGCGCGCCGGCTGGTGGAGATTCTGTCCGCGCGAAGCGACGCTCTATCGGGTTTGCGGCGCCAGAAGAACCAGAGCCTGGCGGATTTCACGGCCTCGGACATTGCCAGCTTCTGGCTGCTCTACACCGTGAACTCGGCTCTGCCGGTGTTCCAGCACCTGCATGCCGCCGCGGGCATCCACCCGGAGATGATCTACAGCGAGATGCTGTCGCTGGCCGGGGCGCTGACCGCGTTTTCGATGAAGATTCAGCCGCGCAACCTGCCGATTTACGATCACGAAAACCTGGGCGCCTGCTTTACCGAGTTGGACGAGGCGCTACGCATGCTGCTGACCACGGTGGTGCCGAGCAATTTCGTGTCACTGCCGCTGAAGCTGGTGCAGCCTTCGATCTACGCCACGAGCATCGACCGCGAGGATTACTTCAAGAACACGCGGATGTACCTGGCGATTCAGGCGGAGACGAACCAGGCGGAGTTGATTCGCCGGACCCCGCAACTGGTGAAGATCTGTTCGGCCGACTATATCGAGCACCTGGTGCAGACCGCGCTGCCGGGCATACCGCTGCGGCACGTCCCTGCCCCGCCCAGTTCGATCCCGGTGAAGTTGAATTTCAACTATTTCAGCCTGGAGCAGAAGGGCGGCCCGTACGAGGCCGTGGTGCGGGCCCGTAATCTGGCGGTCTATGTGCCTGCCGACTTGCCGAATCCGCAGATGGAGCTGATCATCCTGCTGCCGAAGGCGGACTAGGAGACAGTCTCCGGAGCGGCCTGGACGGACGCGGACACGGGTTCGCGGACCGATTCTCGAGGGTGTGCGTCCGGCGGATGCTCCGGCAGCAGCGCCAGGGCGAAACGTCCCGCCAGGATGCTGGCAAACGTGATCAGCAGCGGCACCGAATAGCTGCCGAAGGCTGTCCAAAGCAGTGAGACGAGGTAAGGAAACCACGTCTGTCCCACCGTATTCACAGGCACCACGATGCCCATCACCTTCGGCATCGATTTTGCGTCGAAGTAGTCGGCGACCAGCAGCGGTACGACGACGAAATCCACACTCATGCCGAAGCCGAAGATCGAGGCAAAAAGATAGGGACTGCTGGACGGCGTCAGGAAGTAGAGCAGGGGCATGGCCGCCGCCATGCACGCGAAGGCGACGGTGATCACATGCCGTTTGGCGAAGCGGTCAGCGCCCCAGGCGAAGGCGAAGCGGCCAAACGATCCGCAGGCGAGCATGATCATGATGGTCCAGCCGAAGACCTGGTCGAGCAGCGCCTGGTTCACGAAGCCCGCCTCGCGGAAGATCAGCTTCAGATGCTGGGTCACTCCGGCGACTCCGGCGACGGAGATGGTGCTGCCGATCAGCAGCAGCCAGAAGGCGCGATTGAGCGGGGCCTCGCCGCTGGGTTGGACCGGCGTGGCGGGCCTGACGGGGGCAACCTTGGGGAAGGCCCTGAGGGCGATGGGCACGGCCAGCAGGACGGAAGCTCCGATGAAGACCAGGGCGGCGCGAAAGCCCAGGGCTTGAGTGAGCGGCCGGGCGAGGCAGGCGACCGAGAGCGCTCCAAAGACGCTGATGCCGAAGTAGGCAATCGCGATGGCGGAACCCGGGCTGCGCGGGAAGGTGCGGCTGAGCAGGATCTGGTGAGGGAGGGGTCCGGCGAAGGTCCAGCCCGTCATGTAGAGGATCCATAGCAGGTAGTACTCAGCCAGGCTGCCGCGCATCACTCCGAAACCGGCCAGGGCGAAGGCACAGACGACGGCGCCGCTGAGGATGCAGGAGCGGGGCGGGAGGCGGCGCACGAAGAGGGGTCCGGCGATGAGGGTGACCAGGGTCCCGATGGGGAGCCCCAGCATGATGGAGGCGCGTGACCAACCGAAGCCGCCCTGGCTGACGGGATGCTCGAAGTAGTCGTAAAAGTAAGGCAACCCGTAGTAAGGGATGCCGACCACGAGGCCCAGGATGAGCGCCGAGGCGACGGCTATCCCCCAGGGGGCGTCCTGGCTGGCCTGGGCGTTCATGCGTGCAGGGTCCCCGGGCGCACGCCTGCCGTGAGACGGGATTGCGCAGAGTGCATTTCTGTATTGTTCCGTCCTCCAGTCGATATCGTCCAATACAACATTGTGTATGAGGCGATAACCTTGGGTTATGAGCCTGACAGGGATGAACTTCGACCTGGACGATCTGCGGGCCGTGGTCATGCTGGCGGCGCACGGGCATTTCGGGCGCGCCGCCGATGCATTGCACATCTCGCAGCCGGCACTGACCAAGAAGATCCGGCAGGTGGAGAGCAGGATCGGGGGCCGGCTGTTCGACCGTCATTCGCGCGGTGTCACGGCTACGGCCGCCGGTGTCTTTCTGTGCGACCGGGCGCGGCAATTGCTCGAGCAGGCAGCGGAAACGCAGGAGATGACGCGGCGGGTGCTGCTGGGCAGCAGCGGTGTGTTGCGCATCGGAGCCGGCCTGACGACCATGCTTTCGGGGCTGCCCGAGGTGCTGCGGACATTCCGGCGGCGCTATCCGGATGTGCACCTGACGGTGCGGGACATGTCGAGTTCCGACCAATTGGCTGCGCTGCGGCGAGGCGAGATCGATGTGGGCTTCGCGCGGGTTCCCAATGATGAGGGTGAACTGGCGATCGAGCCGGTGATCGATGACGAGCTCAAAATCGCCTACAACTCCGCGCTGTGGCCGGGTGTCATGCGCAACCGCCGGGCCCTGCTGGAGAGCCCATTCCTGATTCTGTCGCGTGAGACATCGGCCACCTTCCACGACCACGTGCTGACGGCGTGCCTGTCAGCTGGATTCACGCCGCGCGTGGTGCAGGAGGCGAATCAACTGCTCACCCTGCTGACGCTGGTGCAATCGGGGATCGGGATCAGCCTGCTGCCGGCGTCGGCGCGGGCGCTGCGCATTCCCCAGGTTCGATTCCTCGACCTGCAGCGGCCGGAGGCGGTTTGGACGGTGGGGATGGCCTGGAACCCGGAGCGGGTCAAAGACACTCCGGCCCAGCATTTCCTGCCGCTGGTGAGGCAGCAGTTCCGGCACGCGGACTCAGCGCACGGCAGCGGGTTGATTACTCGTGCTGCAGGGCCTTGCTCGGATTGATGCGGATGGCGCGGCGGCCTGGAGCCAGGATGGACAGGGCTACCACGGCCGAGAAGAAGGCCACGGCGCCCAGATAAGCCAGGGGGTCGAACAGGTTGAGTCCAGCCATGGCGGGGATGCCGGCGCGTAGGATGCGGGCCGCGGCCGCACCGCCCAGGGCGCCGAGGGTGAAGCCAACGGCCAGGGGCCGGTTCATGGGCGCAAGGATGGCGTGCACGACTTGAGCGGAACGAGCTCCGAGTGCGATGCGCAGCCCGATCTCACGGGTGCGCTGGGCCACGGTGTAGCCGGTGAGACCGGCCAGGCCGATGGCGGAAAGCAGGATGGCCACGGCGCCGAGGAGGGTGATTACCCCGAGCGCACGGGAGAGCTTCTCCATTTCGCGATCGAAGGAATCGGTGACGACCTGGACGGCGGGCTGCAGGCGCGGGTCGAGCGCGCGGGCAGCTTCCTGCAGGCGGCGGGCGGAATGGTGCGGATCACCGGCCACGCGCAGCAGCAGGACTGATTCGGGGGCGAGCCCGGCCGAGAGGGGCAGGTAGTATTCCCGCGGTTGGGGATTGCCGATGTCCGTGGTGGAGGCATTGCGGACGATTCCAATGACGGTGGGGCCCGCGCTATCCCAGGGGAGCGGTTTCCCCAGGGCATCACCGTCCGGCCAGAGAAGATGCTCAGTGGCCTCGCTGATGAGGGCCACGCCGGTTTCACCGGGCAGGAAATTGCGTCCGCGGGCGAGGCGCAGCCCAAGGGTGTCGATGAAGCCTGGATCCACATGGTTGCCCGCGAACTGGCGGCCCTGCCAGGCCGTACCCAGGTGGAGATTGCCCCAAGGCGCCAGCCAGACGGTGGACACGGACTTCGCTCCAGGCAGTTCCGCGGCCCGGGCACGCAGCTGGTCGAAATAGGAGGCGGCCGCGGAGTCGTTGTACCCGTGCGCTTTCAGGCCGGGCGCGACCCAGACAAGATGGCGGTGGTCGAAGCCGGGATCGGCGCTGCCCAGTTTCTGGCGGCCGCTGACGAGCAGGCTGGAGACGACCAGCAGCAGGCAACTGGCGGCGACCTGCGCGGTGAGGAAGATGGTGCGGGCGCGGCCGGCGCGCGGCACCAGGCTGGTGAGCCGGAGGGCCGGCGGGAGTCCGAAGACGAGGGCGGCGAGAATCGCGATGGTGAAGGTTGCCGCGACCGCGCGCCAGTCGGGCAGGATGCTGGAAGTAGGGTTGTGCTGGAGTTGGATCGCTTTCAGGGCGGCGCTGCTGAGCAGCAGGCCGCACGCGCCGCTCAACAGCGCCAGCAGGAGCGATTCCGTGAAGAGCTGGCGGATGACACGCATGCGTCCGGCGCCGAGGGCCATGCGGATCCGGATTTCGCGATCGCGAGTCACGCCGCGAGCCAGGACAAGGGTACCCAGGTTGGCGCAGGCGGCGACGAGCAGCAGCAATACCAGGGCGGCGGCCACGAGGAGGATCTGGAACTCCTGGCTGTCTGCCGCCAGTTGCAGCACGGGGCGGGCGTCGAGGTACTCGCCTTCCCTCAGTTGGCTGGGCTGGAGCTCGCGGAGTCGGGCCGCCAGGGCGAGGGTTTCCTGCCGCGACGCCTCCGGCGCCACTCCGGGCGCCATGCGGGCGTAGACGTCGAGAGCCGAGTTCCAGTCGCTGAGCAACTTGCTGCCTTCCACGACATACGGCTGACTGGCCAGGGGCATCCAGATGTCGTCGGTGCCCTTGATTGAGCGCGGCAGGATGCCCACCACACGCAGGAGCTTGCCGTTGATCCGAATCTGGCTGCCGATGGCGGCCGGGTCGCCGCCCAGGCGCCGCTGCCAGAACAGCTCACCCAGCAGGGCCACGGGCTCAGCATCGGAGCGCTCGTCTTCCGCAGCGTACAGGCGGCCCTGGGCCGGAGTGATGCCGAATTCGGGAAAATAGTTGGCCGTGGTGAAGGCGGCGTGGATCTGTTCGGACGCACCGTTTTCCGCCGCTGCGCCGAAGGTCGCAGCCTGGCGGTCCAGCAGTCCGATAACCTGCTGGAACGACTTGGCATGATCGCGGTAAAAGGCGAGCTGCGGGTGGGGCAGGTTGGTGATGTAGACCCCGGGGGCGCGGCGCGTGAGGTGCACCAGGGTTTCGGGGTTAGGCGCCGAGCTGCCCTGCATGTCGGCCAGCACGGTGCGGAAGGCCGTTAGCGGAACACCGATACCCAAGGCCAGCACCAGCATGGCCGTGAGGGTGAAGCCGCGAGCCTTGGCGAGAACGCGGGCGCCATAGGAAAGATCCTGGCGCAGGCGATCGAACCAACCCCAGCCCCAGACCTCGCGGGTGTCCTCGCGCAGGCGCAATTCGTCGCCGAATGCGGACCGTCGCTCGGGCGGCAACTGCTCGCGGTGATAGGCCATCTCCTCGGCCATCTCCCGTTCCAGGCGGCGGCGATTCCACAGGTAAGAGAGGCGGCGCACGAGTTCTCGCATGGTGGGCTCCTTAGGCCAGCTTCAGGACGGATTGGATGGCGCGCGTGACGTCGTCGTAGCCGGCGCGCTCAATGGCAAGCTGCTTCCGGCCAGCCGCGGTCAGGCTATAAGAGCGCACGCGGCGTTTGGTGTCGGAGAGGCCCCATTCCGCCTCGACCCAGCCCTTCATGAGCATCTTCTGCAGGGCGGGATAGAGCGAGCCCTCCTCCACCTGCAGGGCGTCCTGGGAGAACTGGCCGATGCGTTGGGCGATGGCGTAGCCGTGGAGGGGACCCGCCTCGAGGACGCGCAGGACAAGCAGGATGAGTGTTCCGGGGACGAGTTCAAGTTTGGCCATAGGCTTAGGCAACCTACGTATAGACTACCTATGCCTTAAAGACGCGTCAAGGTATCTTCGCGAAGGACCGTGATTTGTTACGTCAGCGGGCGGGATTGATTAGTACAAGGTGGTTCGGATGCGCTCAGGCAGAGCAGCATCATAAGCGGAGCCGCCTTCCTCGCCGGCTGTCGCATCGGCGAGCATTGATCCGGCGGTGGGGACCTCGCCTGGGGCGCGGTGGAGTGAAGGATCCCACAGGCGGCTGCGGACAATGGCGCGGGCGCATTGGAACATGACGGTCTCGAGCTGGAAGACGATGACGATCTTCGGCGCGGATCCTTTGACCAGGAACGAATCACACAGTTCGCGGTTGCGGCTGAGGAATGCGTTGCCGTTGATGCGCAGGATTTCGGAGATACCCGGGATCAGGAACATGAGGGCGGCGCGGGAGTCGGCGAGGAGGTTGCGCAGGGAATCGATGCGATTGTTACCGCGGCGTTCGGGCAGCAGCAGGGTGGAATCATCGGCGATGCGGACAAAACCGGCAGCGTCGCCGCGGGGGGAGCAGTCGAGACCGCCCGGGCCGCTGGTGGCGAGGGCGAAGAAAGGGGACGCCTCGATCATCCGGCAGTAAGCAGGCGTGAGCCGGGTGGTCACTTTGCGGACGGAGGGAGCGGCTGGGGCCGGGAACATCGCGTCGAGTTCCGCCAGGTCCCGAATGGGGTCGGGGACGGGAAAGGGCACGATTTCATCCTATATCAGGGCCGGCAGCGCGCTCTACAGTTGCCCCTTCAGGCGAAGGCGGAACAGCCGCCAGAGCTGGCGGAACGAGTCTTTCAGCGCGGACGAGCCCAGGCGCGGGCTGGGCGCCTGGTAGTGGATGGGGACTTCAGTGATGCGCAGGTTCCGGCAGTAGGTTTTGATTTCCGTCTGGAAGAAGTGGGCGCGGGACTGGATGCCGCGTTGCAGCACCTGCTCGAGGGTCCGGCTGGAGAACAGTTCGAAGCCGCTGGTCATGTCACTCAGCCGGGTGCCGAGCATCAGGTTGCTGAGAATAGTGCCGCCGCGGCTGACGACATAGCGTTTGAAGGAGCCGTCGGTCATGCGGCCGCCCGGCATAAACCGGCTGCCGAAGACGCAATCGTAGCCCTGGGCCATGGTCTCGAAGAAGCGGGGAATGTCGGTGGGCTGGTGGCTGAAACCGGCGTCGATCTCCAGCACCCAATCGGCTCCGGATTTGAGGGAATCACGGTAGCCACGCACATAGGCATCCACTACGCAGCGGTTTTCGGGCGCCCAGACAACCTTGAGCCTGGGCTCGGAGGCGGCCAGGGTGTCGAGGATTTGCCGGGTATTGTCGGTGGTGGCCCGATCGAGCACGGCGAAGAAGGTGGCGGAGCGGAATCCGGTGCACTGCTCCAGGACGGCGGTGACGAACTTGGACGCATTGTCGCCTTCATTCGCCATGGGGCACGCCACAGCCAGGGTGATCTGGTCGCGGCGGGTCGGGTACGTCTCTTTCGTCAATTGAATCCCATCTTGTAGCAGTTTCGCACGAGCCGGGCCTGCGTCATGGCCGGCGGCCCCACGGCAGTTCAGACGCGGTGCAGTTGTCCACGCCGATGTCGAAGCGGCCCGATTCCGAGAGGATGAAGAGTTCGCCCAGGTCGGAGACGGCCGGAGTGCGCTCCACAAAGACGTTGATGTGGCGTTCGCCACCGCCAGCCATGCGGTTGCCGGGCAGCCACGACTTGAGCAAGCCGGGGAATCCGTGGGCACTCACCAGAAGGTAGAGCAGACCGCCTGGCGCAGCGGGACGGCGATCCACCGGCTGCACGTCGCACTGGATCTTGAGGTACTTGAATTGTTTGCCGATGGGCGCCAGGCTGACAGCGGCTTCGGTGACGCGATCCGGGGCAAGCACCAGTTTCTCGGCCACGGTGTGTCTGCCCCAGTCCAATTTGGGACCGTGGGCGTTGTAGGGTGCGGGAAAGATGAGGGATTCCGGCAGCGGTTGAGCGGGCCGCGAGAAGTCGATGCGGGCGATGGAGTAGGTGCCGGCGTCCCAGGAGGGCCACTGCGTCAGCGGAGTGAGCCAGCGGTGGTCGATGACGGAGTTGGAGAAGTAAACATCATCGGTGGCGACGTCACCGAGGTGATCAGAGAGGTACTCCACTTTCTGGTCTTTGAGAAACCGTTCGATAGCGCCCTGGCGGAGGTAAGTCCTGACGAACTCCGGCGAATTGATGACGCCGTCAAGGTTGCTGATCACGCGGTTGCCTTCGAGGAAGAACGCCTGGGTGCCGACGCTGAAGCCGGCGATGCGGGTGCCCTGGGGGGTGTGGCGGTTCAGCAGGCGGGCGGCGGTGATCCATTGATTCACATCTGGACGGGCCGTGACGATGACGCAGTGTGTATAGCCGATGGAGAAGATGATCAGCAGGGCCGCGGCGGCGGCGGAGTGCGCAACGACACGGGGAGCGAGTTGGAACTGGAAGTGCCGCCGGGTGAAGCCGACCGCGCTGTCGAAGACCGAGGCGATGAGCTCGATGACCAGCAGGACTTGTGGGACGTAATACCAATTGATATAGCCGGATTGCGTCGCGAAGAGCGGGTAAGTGAAGACGTAAACCACCATTTGGAGGCCGGCGAAGAGAAACAGGGCGAGCCGCAGGAAGCGCCCGGGCGCCAGGGATCGCAGCCCGGCCTTGGCGCGGAGAGCCAGGCCTGCCACGCTGAGCAGCACGACCGCCCACGACAGCACACGGAAGGCGCCGAGGGTGCGGAGGCCCGGGAACAGATTGAACTGGCGGGGTACCCAGTGGTCCTCGCCGCCCAAAAGCACCGGGATGAGGTTGATGAGATAGGGCTTGAGCGTCGACAGGGCCGTGGAGAAATGGGTACCGGCGGGCAAGCCGGTCTTCTCGATGTGGCCTTTCGCCATCATGCTGGCGGGGAAGATGCTGCCGAAGAAGACGAGATTCCCGAGGACGTAGAGGGAGAGGCAGGCCACCGGCAGGAGCAGCGGCAGCAGGAGGCGGGTGAAGCGCGTGCGGGCCGGCACGGCAAGTGCGGCGGGCGTGACGGCGAGCGCGCCCAGCGCGAGGGCCACCAGGGGCAGCAGAAGGGCGTAATCCAGGCGGCTCAGGGCGGCGCAGGCGAGCAGCGCGCCGAGAGCCAGCATCTTCTTCTGTGATGGAAAACCGTCTTTGAGCGTGTAAGTGAAGGCGAGCAGGCCGACGAGCGAAGCGGCGGCGACACCGCTCTCCATGCCGGAGCTCCAGTAGAAGAAGAGCGGGCTGAAGAGCAGCAGGGAGCCGAAGACGGTTTTGTAAGCCCAACTGCGCGGACAGAGGCGCAGGTAGACCATGGCAGAAGAAAGGACGACCAGAAAGCCGCCGGCGGAGATGGCGCGCAATTGGGCCAACGGGTCCGATAGCACGGCCATTATGGCGACAGCGGCGCTCATCCAAAGCGGCTGAAAACCATTTGTTGCATTTCTGCCATCCAGGGAAAAGACGAGGGAACGGACAAAATTCTTGGCCGGCACCAGATAGTAGAATGCATCCTCGGTAATCATTTGGCTGGCGAATTGATCCAGTGGGATGCGCGCCACCTGGAAGAAGTACACGAGGGTGGGGAACAGGACGCAGAGCGTCAGGATAAGCGGTGTCCAGTGTGTGGAAGGCGGCACCGGAGGCGGTGCGGCGGGCGGGCTTTCCGGCCTGATCCGCTTTGGTTCCGCCGCGGCGGGTCGACCCGCGCGGTGAGGTTTTTGGTTAGCCATGGCGAAGCAGACAATTTCCAGAATTCCGCGGGAGCGGCTCCGGAGTAGACAGCCATATTACCAAATAGGTCCGGCCGAAGTGTCGCAGTCCCCGGATGGGGATGATGGCGGCATTTCAGCCGGGCACTATTTGCGGCAGCCGCTATATTGGCCCCGTGCAGGCTCGGGCGGGGCCGGAATTGAAGTGCAATTAATCTGACTAATTTCCCCTGATAGCTACACCCGGAATCCGGTTAGCGCAGCAGCCAGAAGGCGACGACGGCCACGATGGCCAGTACAAGCAGGATGCTCAGCCCGATGATTAGCGGCATCATGGGGTTCGACTTGACGGCCGGAGCGGCTTTGGCAGGCGCGGCGGCGGGCGCGGGGGCGGCCGGACGCACCGGGGTCGCCATCATGCGGGTGAACTCCCCGGGGCCGGATTTCATGGTGGGCGGCGGTGGGGCAGAGGGCATGACGGGCGATGCGGGAAGCGAGCTCTGCATCTGGCCGTAGGGCGTGCTGGGGGCGCTGGGCGCATCTGCGGGGGCCGGGGCGCCGGAGAAGATGCGGGTGAACTCGCCGGGCGCGGCGGGCGGCGGGGCGGCTGCCTGCGGAGTAGCCGAAGGCGGGGTAAAGCCTTGGCCGCCGTCGAACATGCCCATCAGGTCGTCGCGTTTAGGCTCGTTCCAGGAGCCGGGCCCGGATTGGGGCTTCGGGGTGAAGGGGGCCTCTACGTTGGCCGGCAGGACAGGCGCCACGCCGGGCGTCGCGGCGCCGGGCTTCCAACTGGCGCGGAGCATGCGCGTGAATTCGCCAGGCTCGGCGGACGAGGCGGGCGGCGCGGCCGGGGCAGACTGCGGCGGCCACGAGGGCATGGCTTCGGCCGGCGGAAGGGGTTCCTGGACCGGCGGCCGGTCCCAGGCGGAGGTTGCGGGCGGAGTGGGCGGGGCGCTCACCACGGCCGGCGGTTCGCCCAGTTGCGCCGAGCGAATCATGCGTGTGAATTCACCAGTTTGCGGTGAGGACACGGCGGGCGGAGGAGGCACCGACACGGGGAGAGGCGGCGGCGCGGCCGGCTGGACTGGTGCGGGCGCGGTGTATTCGCTCTTGCGCATCAAGCGGGTGAATTCGCCGGTGTGCGATTCCGCCGGTGGAGCGGGCGCGGCGGCCATCGGCGGCGGCGGCGGGGCGGCGACGGGGGGCGGCGGCGCGGCCGGCTGGACTGGCGCGGAAGGGGCGAATTCGCTCTTGCGCATCATGCGGGTGAACTCGCCGGTGTGCGATTCCGCCGGAGGAGCGGGCGCGGCGGCCATGGGTAGCGGCGGCGGGGCGGCGACAGGGGGTGGAGGGGGAGGAGCCGCGGGCTGGACCGGAGCCGGAGGAATGAACTCATTCTGCCGGATCATGCGTGTGAACTCGCCGGGCTCAGAGGCAAGCGGCGGCGGAGGCGGCGTGACCGGCGGAGGCAGCGGAGGCGGCTGCGGCACCACCGGATCCGGGGTGGCTGTGAGGGGCTGGCCGAACTGGCTGGCATGGAGCAGCCGGGTGAACTCGCCGGGCTCGGAAGAAGCCGGTGGCGGAGGCGCAGCCTCGGGCACATAGGGCGGCAGTTCTGGCGCGACGGGCACTGGGGGCGGCGCCGCTTCCGGTTGGGCGGACGCGGCTTCGGCCTGGGACATGCGCACCATGCGGGTGAATTCGCCGGGGCCCGCGAGGGAGGGCGAGGCCGGAGGTTCCGCGGGTGGGGGCGGAGGCGGATTCTGTTGGGCCGCCCTGAATTCTCCGGAATCCCACTGGGGAATCTTCATGCGGGTCTTCCCGGACGGGGAACCAAGGCCGGGCATGGCCCACTGGCCAGCCTTCCCCAGATCACCGGTGGGCGGCGCCGCGGCGGGGGGAGGAGGCGGAGGCGGCTCGGGTTCGAAGGGAATCGTGGAAGCGGTGGCCTGCGGCGCAGGTGTTGGCGCCGGCGGAGCCGGGTGGAGTTCGGGTTCGCCGTGAGTCAGCCCGCTGGACGCGCCCAGCCAGGTTCGGAAGAGGACCGCGCCGGGCAGAAGCGAAGTCACGATAAAGACAGCGCCCTGCCATTCGCCGATTTCGACGATGTGGCACTGCTGGTCTGAGGGCAGCTGGCCGGCCTGCTTGAGCAAAGGCTCATCTTCCATGCCCCGGCCGGCCGGAAACAGGTGCAGCAGCAGGATGCGGCCGGACGTGCGCTCCTGCACGGGTACCGTCTGCTCAACACTGACCGTTGGGTCCGCCAACGGCTGCAGAAATTCATATTTGCGGTTCAGATCCATCGCCCCTCCGGACAATCCGTAGCAAACTACCAGGTGCACGTTTATTATAAGTAGCGGACGCAATTTACGCGCGTCCGACTTTGGACCGCAGTGCACTGGGAGCATCGCCGGAACATGAGATTCCTTTCTAGGGTGGTCTGGTCGGAGGGCATGTACCTTGGTCCGCACCACTTTCAGGTACAGGGACGCTACTTTGAAGACTCGCTTCACTTTGCGGCTTCCGCACTCATGGGCCAGCCGTATGGGCTCATGGGCTGCCTCCTGGACCCTGACGCTTTATCCAACGGCACGCTTTCCGTGATCCACGCCCGGGGTATCTTTCGGGATGGACTTCAATTCCACATGCCCGAGTGCGACGCGGCTCCGGCTCCTCGCGCGATCGGGGACCTGTTCCCGCCCATCCGCAGTTCGGTCGTCGTGCTGCTGGCTGTGCCGGAGCGGCTGGAGAACGGGCCAAACTGCTCGATGAACGAGGCAGCGTCCCAAACCCGGTTTGTGGCCCGCACCCGGCCGTATACCGACGAGACCACGGGACGGGACGAGCGGACGATCGAGGTGGGCGGCAAGGACTTCCGGCTGCTGCTGGATACTGAGCCGCAGGACGGGCTGGTCTGCCTGCCGCTGGCCCGGGTGATGCGCGACGGCGCCGGCCAGTATGTCTTCGATCCCACATTCGTCCCGCCCTGCCTCCAGATTGGCGCCAGCGAGCACATCATGCTGCTGCTGCGGCGCCTGATCGAGATTCTGGGGGAGAAGAGTTCGACGCTGAGCCGCGCTCCGGCGGGCGGAGGCGACCGGTCGTCCCGCGAAATCGCCAACTTCTGGCTGCTGCACGCCGTGAACAGCGCCCTGGCGGCGCTGCGGCACCAATGGACCTCGAAGAGGGGCCATCCGGAGGAGATTTTCCTGGAGTTGTCGCGGCTGGCCGGTGCGCTTTGCACCTTCAGCCTGGATTCGCACCCGCGCAACCTGCCGGCGTTCGATCACGACAATCCCGGACCGTGCTTCGACGCGCTGGATTATCACATCCGCACCCACCTGGAAATCACGGTGCCGACGCGCTGCATCGAGATTCCCCTGGTACAGACCGCCTCGTGTTTCTACGAAGGCGAGATCACCGATACGCGCTGCCTGGACCGGTCGTCGTGGGTGATCGCGCTGCACGCGACCACTGGGGATGCCGACCTGATTGAGAAGGCTCCGCGCCTGGTGAAGGTCTGTTCCGCGAAGTTCATCGGCGAACTCGTCAAGCGCGCCATGGCCGGTTTGCCCATGGCGCATCTGCCCATGCCACCTTCCTCCGTCCCAATGCGGGTTGAATCGCAGTATTTCAGCGTTTCGAAATCCGGCCCCTTCTGGGACAACATCATGGTGACCCGCCGTGTTGGCATCTATGTACCGGCCGAGTTGCCCGAACCCGACCTGAAGCTCTTTGTCGTCCTGGATGCGTGAGGCCCAGTCTATGTCACAGCCCCTAACTGCGGAAGCGGCCTCGCGCCGTCCCTCTAACCTGGCGTTGATCCTGCAGGAGGCGATCACGGCGACCGTGCGCATCCGCTCCATGCCGCAGGCGGTTTCCAGTGAGGAAGCGTTCCGGCAGCAGATGCGGGAAGCACTCAAGATCGCCGCGCAGGAAGCTCGCACGCCGGGCGGGTACTCACCGGAAGACATCAAGATGGCGATCTTCGCGGTGGTCGGTTTCCTGGACGAGTCCATTCTCAAGGCCAACAACCGGGCGTTCCGCGAGTGGCCCACCAAACCGCTGCAGGAGGAGTTCTTCGGCACGCACCTGGCCGGTGAACTGTTCTTCCAGAACCTGGAGCGGCTGCTGCGGATGGAGGACTCCTACGAGCTGGCGGACGTGCTCGAAGTGCACCAACTGTGCATGCTGCTGGGGTTCCGGGGGCGGTATAGCGCGCGCAGTCCGGTGGAGTTTCAAGGTGTATTGAACACCGTGGCGGACAAGATTGCGCGCATCCGGGGCGAATTCGGCCCGCTGACGGAAGCATGGCGGCTGCCGAACGAGCGCATCGTGCAGGGCGCCGATCCATGGAGCAAGCGGCTGATGTATGCGGCGATCGGCTGCCTGGCGGTGACGCTGCTGTTGTTCGCGGGGTTCAAGATGTCACTGATTTCCGGCGTCTCCGACGTGGCGGCCATTCCGGTTCGGGTGCGGTAGGAGTTGATGATGCGAAAAGTCGTTCTCATTACGATCCTGATCCTCCTGCTGTGGCTGGTGCTGGCCTGGTTCATCGGCTCGTGGCTGGGCCTGCATGGCGGCATCCTGTGGGGCCTGCGGATTTCGTTGTGGGTGATCGGCCTGCTGACGGCCGGCTTTGTGATCTGGTTCTTCCGGCGCAAGGCCAGGCTGGAACGGGAACGCGAAGAGGGCCTGGACGTCAATGAGGGCGACGAGATCGCCACGCTGCTGCGCGAAGCCGAGAAGCGGCTGACGGCCGCGAAGAACGGGAAGTCCACGGGGCTGGCGACCACGCCGGTCGTGCTGATTGCGGGCGAGCCGGGCAGCGCCAAGACGAGCGTCGTGCTGAGCTCCGGCATCGATCCGGAACTGGTGGCGGGCCGCGTCCACCAGGACAATGTGGTGACACCCACGCGGGTCGCCAACATCTGGTTTGCGAACGGCATCGCGATGGTGGAAGCCGGCGGTGCGCTGACTCAGGACAAGGCCTTGTGGAACCGGCTGATCCGCGGGCTGCGTCCGGCACGGCTGGCCGGGATCTTCGGCAAAGGCGGGACGGCGCCGCGAGCGGTCCTGGTTTGTTTCGATGCCGAGACGTTCGCGCAGCCGGGCGGCGCAGAGACGGCCTCCGCCACGGCGAAGAAGCTGCGCCAGCGGCTGGCCGCGCTGAGCGAAGACCTGGGCATCAACCTGCCGGTGTACGCGCTGTTCACGCGCATGGACCGGATCCCCGGCTTCCTGGAGTATGTCCGCAACCTGAGCAATGAAGAGGTGAACCGCGCACTGGGCGCGACACTGCCCCTCTCAGCTGGCCAGCAGGCCCGGACCTACGGAGAAGAGCAGACGGCACGGATTTCGGCCGCCCTGGAAGGCCTGTTCAAAGAGCTCGCCAACTACCGGCCACCGCTGCTGGGCCGGGAAACGGAAGCCAATGCCCTGCCCCCGACCTACGAGTTTCCGCGTGAGTTCCGCAAGCTGCAGGGGCCCATTGTGCAATTTCTGCTGGACCTGTGCCGGCCCAGCCAGCTCTCGACCGGACCGTACCTGCGCGGGTTCTACTTCTCCGGCGTACGGCCGGTGGTGATCCAGGAGTTCACTGGGACGACCGACCTGGCGGCTCCGGGCTCGGGCCAGGGCGGCGTGCCCAAGGCCACCACCATTTTCCGCGTGGGTCTCGAGGCGAACAAGCCGTCGGGACAGCAGGCTCCGCTGGTGACAAGCCGGCGTGTGCCGCAATGGACGTTTCTGGGCGCGCTTTTTCACGACGTGATGCTGGCCGACCGGCTGGCGCTGGGCGGCAGCACTTCCAGCACGAAGACGAATTCCGTGCGGCGCATCGGTTTGGTGCTGGCCTGCTTCTTCTGCCTGGTGATGAGCATCGGGATGATTGTTTCCTACGTGCGGAACCACGCGCTGGAGGCGAGGGTGCTGGAGGCGGCCAAGGGGATCAACTCGTCGGAGTCGACTGGCGCGGACCTGCCGTCGGCCGATGCGCTGCGCAAGCTGGATACGCTGCGGAATTCGCTGATCACGCTGGATACGTACAAGCGCGATGGTTCGCCGTGGAGCTTCCATTGGGGCCTCTACACGGGCGACGACCTGTATCAACCGGCACGCAAGGTGTACTTCGACCGATTCCGGCAACTGCTGTTCGGGCAGACGCAGGGGTCGATCCTGACATTCCTGCGCGGCCTGCCGGCGACGCCGGGACCAGACTACAACCCCACCTATGACGCCCTGAAGGCGTACCTCATTACGACGGCCCACCATGACAAGAGTTCAGCCCCCTTCCTGACGCCGGTGCTGATGAAGTTCTGGAGCGAAGGCCGGGGTGTGGATGCCGAGCGCATGAAGCTGGCGCAGGATCAGTTTGAATACTACGCCCTGGCGCTGCAGGCCGAGAATCCGTATACGAACGAAAACGACGCGGCTACGATCGAGACGGCACGGCACTACCTGGCTCAGTTCGGCGACCTGATGCGCGTCTACCGGGCCATGCTGGCCGACGCCGCCAAGAGCGGGCCGCCCATCAACTATCACAAGCGATTCCCCGGGGCCGACCAGGCGATGACGGATCAGCGCGAAGTGCAGTCCGCGTTCACGAAGGCGGGCTGGGAGTTCATGAAGGGCGCCATCAAGAACCCCGACCGCTATTTCAGCGGCGAGCAGTGGGTGCTGGGCGACCAGGTGACCTCGAAGATCGACCGGGCAAAGCTGATCGAGCAGTTGCAGCAGAAGTACAACACGGACTTCACGGGTGAGTGGCGGGCGTTCCTGCGCGCCGCCTCGGTGCAGCGCTATGCCAGCATTGCGGACGCGTCCAAGAAGCTGACGCTATTGGCCGGCAACCAGTCGCCGCTGCTGGCGCTGCTGTGGCTGATTTCGCAGAATACGGCGGTGGATGGGCCGACGGTGGCGGAGGTCTTCCAACCGGCGCAGGCAGTTGTGCCGCCGGCGAGCACGGACCGCTACATTGCGGCTCCGAACCAGAACTACATGAACGCTCTGATCGGGCTGCAGACGTCGCTGGAGAGCATCGTGGGCCAGCCCGCTCCGAATGAGGCGGTAGCCGGCCAGATCCTGGGCAATGCGTCCACGGCGAAGCTGGCGGCGCGGCAGTTGGCGCAGACGTTCCGGCTGGATCCGGAGGGTCACGTCGAGGCGCAGGTGCAGAAGCTGCTGGAAGATCCGATCACGAACATTGAAGGGCTGCTGCGCGGCCTGGGCCCGGCGGAATTGAACGGCAAGGGCAAGGGCGTCTGCGCGCAGATGAGTGCGGTTTGGAGCAAGTACCCGTTCGATCCGAACGCCACCGCAGAGGCTACGCTGGCCGAGGTGAACGGGCTGCTGCACAAGCCGGATGGCGCGCTGTGGGTGTTCTATGAGGCCAGCCTGTCGAAGCTGTTGCAGAAACAAGGGCAGCAGTATGTGCCCAACCCGACGGGCGGCATCAACCTGAATCCGGCGTTTGTGGCCTTCTTCAACCAGGCGGCGGCGCTGTCGGATGCGCTCTATGCGGGCGACACCAAGGATCCGCACGTGGCGTATACGCTGAAGCCTGCGGCCAGCGAGGGGATCCAGAGCCTGTCGCTGCGGCTGGACGGGCAGGCGGCCACCTTTGGCGCGAACGATTCGACACCGAAGCGGTTCACGTGGCAGGGTCCGGGGGCGCACGAGGCGAAAGCCGGGGTACGATTTGCCGGCAGTACGGACATCACGTGGTTCGACAAGGACGGGGTTTGGGCGCCGTTCCACTTCTTCACGGAAGCTGAGCAGTTCCAGCCCGCGGGCAACGGGTACTCGGTGTCGTGGATCATCCGCGCGGGTAAGGAAGCGATGAAGCTGCCCAACGGCAAGCCTCTGACCGTCCGATTTGACCTGAGCATGGAGTCGGCGCCGCCGATCTTCATGAAGGGCTACTGGCGCGGGCTGCGCTGCGTGGGCGAAGTCGCGAAATAAAGTCGCGAAATAAAGTCGCTTGCGGCCGAAGGCGATTCCTCGTAACATCGCCTCAGCTTCATGACTGGCGCGAAGGCGAAGAAATATCGCGCGCTGCTGCTGTGTTGCGGCCACATGGATCGTGGCGACGACGCGATTGGTCCGCTGTGCGCCTCGGCGCTGGAAGATCGGAAAATCCCTGTGCGCCCTCTACAGGGCGAAACCTCAGAGCTGCTGGAAGCCTGGCAGCAGGCGGAGAGCGTCATCGTGGTGGATGCGATTTCCAGCCGCAAGGCGCCGCCCGGCACGCTGATCCGCATCGATTCCGAAGAAGCATCGTTCCAACCCGAGGCCGCGCGCTGTTCCACCCATGGCTTGGGTCTGGCGCAGGCGGTGAAACTGGGGCGTGTGCTGAAGTGCCTGCCGGAGAAGCTGATCCTGATGGGTGTCGAAGCCGAGAGCTTCGAATGGGCCGCCACGTTGTCGCCGCAGGTAGCCGCGGCCATGCCGGCGCTGCTGGATGCGATTGAGGCCGAGTGGCGGAAGCTGACTATGGCGCCAGCGCGGGCGCGGCGGTAGGCGGTTTCAGACCCACCTGATGGTCAGCGAATTCCCGGACTTCCAGACCGAACTGCCGCATCAGCTCCGCGCGGGCCCGGATGCCGGCGCATTCCACACAGAAGAGGGCGCAGGGCCGGTAATCCGGCGGCTCCACCGCGGAGCCTTCCTGGCGGAGAAAACGGATCTCCCGTTCTCCCGTGAAGCCGCCCAGCAGAACGAAGGCCGGGTAGTAGAAGTGGCTGCGGCCGCCGATCACGCCGACCTTGCGGCAGCCGCTGCTGGCGATGGAAGCGAGGGCGGCTTCGTAGGAGGGACCGTCGGCGCGGCGCTCTGAGAAGAGCGTGGCGGTGCGGCCGGCATCGAAGATACTGTATGGTCCGGTCAACGGGCGTAGGGTGTTCTGCGTGGAGGCATAGATCGCCACTCCGCCGAAGAGAACGAGCAGCGGGGCGGCCGTCCATTTCGCCGGCAAGCGGCCCAGCATCCAGCCTGCCGGGATGGCGGCAAACACAAAGATGGGCAGGTGCAGGCGGGTGTGCCAGGGCTGCCAGCGGAGGTAGCCGCTGAAGAGCAGAAACGCAAGAATGGCGGAGGCCCAGAGAGTTAGGGCGAGACGGTTGTCCGGCTTGCGCCAGCCGAGGATCGCAGCCAGGGCCAGTGCGCCATATAAAAGAAGATGGGCCATGTTCGACATGCCGCCTTCGCCCCAATAGAACGGTTGCAGGTGGAAGCTGGATCCGGGCCACAGCGATTGCTGGTCGTCAGGATCCTGGCCCAAGGCGCTCACGGCCGAGCGGAACCCGGTGTCGAGGGTTTGGTGGAGGCTGTCCGGGCCGGTATTGAACTGGACGGCCAGGTTTCGGATGACATTGGCGGCGATACCGCCGGGCGTGAAGCGCTCGCACTCGTAGCCGAAGAGCATGTCGCGGTTGCCGATGCGCGGGCCGGTGATGCTGCCGTATTCGCGGTAGCTGCGGAGCCAGAACGGTCCGGAGACCAGGATGATGAGCGGGAGGATCACGCCGGCCTGACGAAACAAAGCCATCCAGGCGGGGCGCTTCCAGACCAGAAGCAGGGCCAGCCCGAACGAGGGCAAAAGGAACCAGGCCAAGGACTTAGTGAGCAGAGCGAGGGCCGCGGCGAGCGCCAGCAGCGTCGCGTTGCGGCGGGAGGATTCCTGTCCGAAGGCGAGCGCGAAGGCGAGGGAGGCAACCAGCCAGAAGCTGAGGGTGACGTCGTTCTTGGCGCCGGTGGCCACCAGGACGCCCTGCGGTAGAGTGGCCGCCAGGAACAGGCCCAGCCACTGGCCGCGGCGATCCGCCCCGAGCAGCTTCAGGGACAGCGAGACGGCCGCCAGAACGCCGAGCCAGGCGAACCACTGGGTGGCATTGGCCAGCACATCGTCCTGCCCCAGGATGGCAAAGGTCAATTGAATCAGCTCGTTGCCGGGCGGCATGAAGTTCATGTTCGCCATCTGGGTGGGGAAGAACGCCAAAGTGCGCTGTTGCATCCAGATCATGACGCGGGGCATGTGATAAGCCATGACGTCGTAGGTATTGGGAGCGCTGAGGAGGGCGGTGGCGCCGAGGATTGCGGCGAGGAGGGCCGAAGCCGCGGCCAAGGCGCGGGTCCAGAGGTCCAGGGCACGCCATTCCGTACGGGCGAGGCTCCACAACGTCGCGGGTTTCGACCGGCTGCGGAACAGGATGAACGCCAGTCCCGCACAGGCCGCCAGCCAGACGGGGGCCAGGGCGGTCCGATGGATAGCATGGAAGAACCCAAGCGTCTCGGCCACAACCACGACAAATGCCGTCCAAAGCGCGGCGGCCGCCAGAAAGGCCAGGCGCAGGCCGGCAAACCGGCTTCTAAGTATTTGAAACAACAGCAGGAACGCTGCAATGGGGGCGTATTCGAGCATGCGGATCCGGAAGGGCCAGTATAGCGGAGACGGGCTGCGGTATACTCCGCGCATGCCTTCCAGACGCACATTCCTGAACTCCGCCGCAGCCGCCACGATCTATCGCCTGGTCGACTCCGCTCCGTTGCAGGCGGCCGCGCCCAGCGACACGGTGAACCTGGGTTTCGTCGGGGTCGGCATTCGCGGGTCGCAGTTGCTGGAGGAGTTCTCGCAGATTCCGGGTGTGAACCCTGTCGTCGCAGCCGATCTCTACGACGGCCATCTGGAGCATGCAAAGGAGTTCACACAGGGTAAGATCCTGACCACCAGGCGGTATGAGGACGTGATCGGGCGCAAGGATCTTGACGCGATCGTCATCGCCGTGCCGGATCACTGGCACAAGCAGATGACGCTGGAGACGTTGTCGGCCGGGAAGCACGTCTACATCGAGAAGCCGATGACGTGGTCGCTGCAGGAGGGCCCTGAGATCATTGCCGCCGAGAAGAAGGCAGGCAAGGTTCTGATGGTGGGCAGCGGCGGCAAAACGACCACGCTGGTGGCCAAGGCGCGCGAATTGGTGGCGGCCGGCGAGTTGGGGGCGGTGCGGCAGGTGCGGATGATGCAGTACCGGAATTCCAAGGAAGGCGCCTGGATCTACCCGGTGCCGCCGGATGCGTCGCCGAAGACCATCGATTGGGACCGTTTCCTGGGTTCCGCGCCGAAGCGGGCGTTCAGCCCGGAAGTGTTCTTCCGGTGGCGCTGCTGGTGGGAGTACTCAGGCGGGGTGGCGACCGACCTTTTCGTCCACCTGCTGACCACGATGCATGAGGTGATGAACGTGCAGGCTCCGGTCTCGGCGGTGTCGCAAGGCGGCCTCTACCGCTGGAAAGACGGGCGGACGGTGCCGGACGTGATGGAGTCGCTGTTCGAGTATAAAGAAGGCTTCATCGCGCAGGTCAGCGTGAACCTGAACAACTCGTCACGATCGCCGGTGATGCAGATCTTCGGCGAGAAGGGCACGCTGATGCTGGAAGGCTCCGGAATTACGATTACTCCGGAACCGGACGATCTGGATATCCAGGAATACGGCTCATCGGCCCTGTCGAAGGCGACGAGGGACGAGTATCTGAAGTCGCGCGGAGCCGGCAAGCCGAGGCCGCCGCGGCCGGAGCCGAAGGTGATTCCGGTGGAAGCGGGTCCCGGGCACGGGTCGTATTTCATCCAGAGTATTCGCGAAGCGAAGCCAAGCCGTGAAAATGCGACCGAGGGCCATGCGGCTGCCGGAGCCGCCCACCTGGCGAATATGGCCTACCGCAAGGGTCGCAAGTTGAACTGGGACTTCGCGACCAACCGCGTCACGGAAGGCTGACCGTCCTAAAACCCGGACTATCCTGCGGTTTGACGGAACGAAGCCGAGGGCGACCTAACCCGATGAAGAGGAACGACCTGCGGCTGGCGGGTCAACTCGGAATCGGACGCCGGGCCGGCGTCGCTGAAAACAGTACCTAAACTACAAGCTAGAGAATGTCGATGAATGCGTATTGTTTCCGGGACGACAAGCCGTAACGCGATTGCTGGCCGGCAATACGGCCACCGCCCTGGGCGCCGGCGCCTGGGCCGTGATGGCTGTGGCTGGCCTGGCGATCCTGGCCGCGCATCAACTTCAACCCGGTAAAGCGGCCGAGATTCACACGGCGTGGCCGGAGTCGGCGGGATTCCCGCGCGATACGGGACGGCCGACGCTGGTGATGCTGGCCCACCCCGGATGCCCGTGCACGCGGGCGAGCCTGCGGGAACTGGAACGAATCCAGGGCGAAACGGACGGGCGGCTGACGGCGCACGTCATCTTTCTGGCGGGGGACGGCCTGGTGGACGCCAACTCGGCTTCGGTGGCCATGGCTCGAGCCATCCGTGGAGTACAAGTGCATGTCGATGCCACAGCGGAGGAAGCCAGCCGGTGGGGTGCGCGCACTTCGGGCCAGGTTTTCCTGTACAGTGCCGACGGCCGGCTGCGGTTCAGCGGAGGAATCACGCCCAGTCGCGGTCACGAAGGATTGAACACAGGGCACAGCGCGATCGTGTCCTTCGTGCGGACGGGCCGGCTGGCCATGGACCGCGCGCCGGTCTTCGGCTGCTCGCTGCTGGGGGCGTCATGAACGCGCGGGCGGCCGAGCTGTTCCGCAAGTATCAGGACCGGCTGCACGCCAGGACAGACCGCATGCTGGCCGGGTTGCTGGTGCTGGAGTGGCTGTTCGGCATCCTGCTGGCGATAACAGTCTCCCCGCTGGCGTGGGATGGCCGGGTTCAGACGACGCATCTGCACATCTGGGCGGCCCTCTTCCTGGGTGCGCTGGTCTCCAGCCTGCCTGTCTTCCTGGCACTGCGGCGGCCGGGGGCGGTGCTGACCCGGCATGTCATTGCGGCCGCACAGATGATGATGGGGGCGCTGTTGATCCACTTCACCGGGGGGCGGATCGAGACGCACTTCCATGTCTTCGGATCGTTGGCGTTTCTCGCCTTGTATCGCGACTGGCGCGTGCTGGTGACCGCCTCGGGTGTCGTGGTCGTCGATCACTTCGCGCGCGGGTTGTGGCTGCCCTACTCCGTCTACGGAGTCGTGTCGGCCAGCATGTGGCGCAGCCTGGAACACGCAGGCTGGGTCGTCTTTGAGGACGTGGTGCTGATCATGGCGTGTCTTCACAGCGAGCGCGACACGGCCGAGATCGCGACGCGGCAGGCCGAACTGGAAGAGACGCAAGAGGCGATTGAGCAGCGGGTGCGGCAACGAACCGCTGAGCTTTACACCAGCCGCGAGGCTCTGTCGGCGGCGAATGGGGAACTGGTGCTGGCGCGGGACCAGGCGCTGGAGAGTACGCGCCTGAAGGCCCAATTCCTGGCAAATATGAGCCACGAGATCCGGAC
Organism: Paludibaculum fermentans; assembly: GCF_051172195.1. GTDB lineage: Bacteria > Acidobacteriota > Terriglobia > Bryobacterales > Bryobacteraceae > Paludibaculum > Paludibaculum fermentans_A. The sequence continues at coordinate 5,071,033 of NZ_JBPJAQ010000001.1, read as the reverse complement.
TCCGATGAATGGCGTGATCGGCATGGCGAGCCTGTTGCTGGAGACGCCGCTGAGTTCCGAACAGCGCTGGTACGCGGACACGGTGCGGCATTCCGGCGAAGCGCTGCTGGGCGTGGTCAACGACATTCTGGACTTCTCGAAGATCGAAGCGGGCAAGCTGGATCTGGATGAGACGGAGTTCAACCTGCAGGAGCTGGTGGAAGAAGTGGTGGAGCTGCTCTCCAGCCCGGCGCACGCCAAAAGCATCGAGGTGACGCATTTCGTCAGCCCCAAGCTGCCCGACTTCGTTTACGGGGATGGGGCGAGGATCCGGCAGATTCTGACCAATCTGTTGGGGAATGCAATCAAGTTCACCGATCATGGCGAAGTGGCGGTGCGCGTGGTGCCGGTGAATGGCGCCGCGCAGCCGGGACCGATTCGATTCGAAGTGCGGGACACCGGCATCGGGATCGATCCGGCGGCGCAATCGAAACTGTTTGAGTCGTTCACGCAGGCCGATGGGTCGACCACGCGGCGGTTCGGCGGAACGGGTTTGGGGCTGGCGATCTCGAAACGGCTGACTGAACTGATGGGTGGTTCCATTGGATTCTCCAGTAAGCCGGGCCAGGGCTCCACCTTCCGTTTCGAACTGCCGCTGCGCGCGGGTCAGCAACGCGTGGGGGAGAGGCCCAGCGTGTCGACGCAACTGTTGGGCGTGCGCGTACTGGTGGTGGACGATAACGAGACCAACCTGCGGATTGTCGAACACTGGCTGCAGGAGTTCGGCGCGGAAGTATTGCTGGCGGAGACTCCGGCGTCGGCGTTGGACCGCCTGGCGGAGGCGGCGTCGGCTGGACATCCGATTGAAGCCGCCATCCTGGACTTCGGGATGCCGGTGATGAACGGCATGCAACTGGCGCGGGTGATCCTGGCGCAGCCGGCGTATCACGCCCTGCCGCTGGTGCTGCTGACCTCGTATGTGGATAAGGCTTACCGCAGCGAGGCGATGGAGGCCGGGTTTGCCGCTTACCTGCCCAAGCCGACGCGCAAGAGGAAGCTGTTCGAGTGCCTGGTTTCGGTGCTGGGCCACACCGAGGTGCCGGAGGAGTCGTCGCTGCACTCTACCGGCCGGGAGGCTCTCGGCCTGAAGGTGTTGGTGGCGGAAGACAATCCGGTGAACCAGATGGTGGCGAGGCGCTTCCTCGACAAGCTCGGCTGCACCTATGATGTGGCGCAGGACGGCCGGGCGGTGCTCGATGCCTGGACGCGGGCTACGTATGATCTCGTGCTGATGGATTGCCAGATGCCGGTGATGGATGGATATGAGGCGGCGCTGGAACTGCGGCGGCTGGAGGGTGAGGATGGCCACGTGCCGATTATTGCCATGACGGCCAGCGCGCTGAAAGGCGATCGGGAGAAGTGCCTGGCGGCTGGGATGGATGATTACGTCTCCAAACCGATCCAGTTGGACCAGTTGGCGGAAGTTCTGCGGAGGAACCGGCCGACCAGCCACCGCACCTCCTGAGTGCACCGGGCCCGGTAGAGGCCGTGCTGCCTCTCCGGGCCCGGACACTTCCCACCTAGGGAGCCGGTTGCATGTGGCTCAGCTCAGGCTGCAGCGCGTAAATGGTGTACTCCGTGCTGACCATCAGGGAACCCATTTTGGCCAGGTACTTCTGGAAGGCCTCGTCCCCCAGGGCCTTACGCATGGGGCTGGGCTGGTCGAGGTCGCCCCAGCCGTTCATCCCCATGTAGGTATGGATTTCGTTCACGGGACCGCCGTATCTGGTGCGGGCCACACCCCAGACGGTGACGCCCCCTTTCTTCATGGCCGGCATGGTTTCATCTTTGAGCGCGGTCAGGAGGTCGTTGAGTTTGCCGGGCAAGGCCACCAGCTTGCCCGATCGAACGAACGGCGGCGGGGCGCCCCCCCTGGCCATCGAGGCATCCGGCAAAATCTCATCGACGATGCGTTCCGCGCTCTCAACGCAGGCATTCGTGCGCGCGACCAGCGCGGCCATGGCTACGGCATGTTCCGCCATCTTCGGATCACGGCTCTGCGTGAGTTCGGACCATTTCTGGTGGAACCGCACAACCCCGACTTCCCGCGGCCCGGACTGCGCAACCCACACCGTGAAGTAGCGCTCAGAGCCCGCTTTCTTCAGCAGCGCGGCGCGCTCGCGCATCACGGCGTTGAAATCGTTAATGCGATCCGGCTTCAGGCGGTACCGGACAATGCTTCGGATCAGCGGCTGCTGCTGTGCCTCCGCCAGCGGCAGGAGCGCCAACATTCCCAGCGAGAGAACGCACGCGCGGCGCGTCAGTCTCATAGACAAGCCCGTCGACATAAGTAGTCACCTCTACTACGGTTGACCGCGCACACGAACAGCGTCCTGACCCGGAGCTGCGTGCCGCGCGATGTTGGTTGATAATCCGGCCTGGAAGACCGGAACCCAGTGGTTCTTAACACTACGCCCACAAGGCGCTGGCGCGAACCGAAATCTCCAACGCAAAATCGAAAGATAGCCAGCCATCTAAATGAGGATAGGAGGCGCCAAAGCCTTGATCCAGCGGCGCCTAAGTCACTTTGCCTCTTGTCAAAGGAATTGACGCGGAGTATTCTGGCGGTACTTGAGGTTAGTGCGGGAAATATCTCAATATTTCCTCCTTTGAAACAATATGCGATCCAAACTATTCGCCGTGGCGGCGCTGTTTTTGCCGCTGCTGCCGGCGGGCGCGCAGTCGTCTGTCAGCGTCAGCGAGCCGGAGATCCGGTCGTTTCTGAAGGAGAATGCGACGGTGGTGATGATCCCCGTGCGCAGCCAGGTGGACCACGCGGTGGGCGCGACGCTGGTGGTGTCGTGGATCGGCAAGGCTGAGCAAGTCCTGCGGATCGCGCAAACATCGGTGAATATTCAGACCGGCCAGAACCAATTTGAAGTTCCGCTGCCGCTACCGGTGTCGTCAATCTGGCTCCGGTTGCGCTATTCGTTGACGCCGCAGACCCGGGACGCGCGAGCCTTCCCGCCGCAATCCGGCGTTGTGGCCATCGCCCAGGCGGCCAATCACGTTTTCGAAGTGAAGGCGACGTACGCCAACGAAGTGCATCCGGGCGGCACGCTGATTGTCCAGGCGCAGGCGGTGCATCCTGTCTCGCGCCAGCCGCTCCAGGATCTCGAATGGAACGGGGTCCTGGCACTGGGGCGGGAGAAGCTAAGACCGAGCCGGATGGAACGCAAGGAGCATGGGTTCGTGGAGTTCGCGTTCAGGCTGCCTGCGGGCGCACAGGATAGCGGGGAGAGCTCGATCGAGGTGGAGCTCTCGGCGAAGAATGGTGACTTCCAGCAAGGTGTCCGCTTCAGCCTGGGTATCCCGCGGCGTCCTTCCGCAAAGATCCAAACCGACAAGCCGATTTATCAGCCGGGGCAGACCGTGCATTTGCGGGCGATCGTGCTGGATGGGCAGGGCCGTGCGGCGGCGGGCGCGAAGGTTTCGCTGCGAGTGGAGGATGGCGATGATGAGCGGGCGCATACGGTGGAGTTGACGGCCTCGAAGTTCGGCATCATCCAGGAAGATTGGGTGCTGCCGGAGACTGCTCCGCTAGGCTCTTACACGATTGAACTGCAGTCCGGCGCAGAGGAAACCACGCTGACGCGGCACACGATCCGGGTGAGCCGCTACGAGTTGCCCAAGTTCCAGGTGACCGTGAAACCGGACCGGACCGTTTACCTGCCGGGGCAGACGGCTTCGGTGGCCATCACAGGGGCGTTCCTGTTCGGCAAGCCGGTGCCCCGCGGGCATGTGAAAGTGGTGCGCGCGACCAGCAGGCACCGGCGGGGGGCAGTTGAGGAACCCGATAGCGCCGGTAAGCCCGCGGCCGAGGGCGATGCGGGGGACGACGGAAGGTTCATCGCCGAGCTCGATTTGAAGGCAGAACTGGAGGATCTCCAATCGGAGACCGCGACACGATTCCGCGATCTCTCCTTCGCCGCCTACTACACTGACCCGGCCTCGCACCGCACGGAACAGAGCCGCTTCGACATTCGCATTGCGTTGGAGGCGATCCACATTTACGTTTACCAGGGAGCGGACACGGGTTCGCTGCCTAGGCGGGTCTATGTCGCGACGGCCTATGCGGACGGGCGGCCGGCGGTCACGACAGTGGAAGCCGCCATCGCCGGGACCACCTATACCGCCCGGACGAATCGATTTGGGTTGGCCAGGCTGCAGTTGCCAGCGGCTACCGCGCGGGACCTCGGGATGGAACTGCGGGCCAGGGACAGCGGCGGGCTGACCGGGAGACGGCAGGACACTGCCTCTGGCGGCAGGGGCCTCTACAGCCGGCTGGCGAGCAAGCGCACACTGCACCAGCCAGGCGACGCCGTGGACATCCTGATCGAGACTCCGACGGCCGGTCCGCCCATGCCCTCTGTCATGGTGCAGGCGCAAGTGGAGGGGCAGGTGGTCGCCAGCCGCGTGGCCGCCATCTCGGGCAACCAGGGACACGTCCGCTTTCCCTACCAGGCGGAGTTCCGGGGTGTCGTGACGTTTGCCGCATGGACGGCCAGCAGCCGATGGAAAGACATCGAGAATCACGGCATCGGCCCCGCCCAGACGCGAGTGATCTTTCCGGAGGGCTCTGATCTTCAACTGACGGTGAAAGCGGGCAAGGCCGAGTACAAGCCAGGCGACGAGGCTTCGCTGAAGCTGCAGGTACGCACGGCGGACGGCCGCCCTGTGGAGGCCGCGCTGGGCCTGGCGGTGGTAGACCAGGCGGTGCTGGAGCGTGCCAGGACAGATGGCGAGTTCGGGCAGCGGCCGTGGTTTGACTGTGTGTACTGTTTTGCGAGGGATCCGCTGGAGATCGGCGGAATCCGTCTCGACAGCCTGATGAACCTCAAGCCGCCGCAATCGCAGGATCCTGAACTGGACCTGGTAGCCGAGGCGCTGCTGGCCCAGGCGAACACATACCAGCCCGGCGCCCACGGCGAAGACATCACGGAGCGGCCGGAGTTTGAGTCGATTCGAACGCTGGAGCGGTGGATGGAGATGAGGTTCAGCCAAAGTTATGCCGAATCCTTCGATTTCCCTAAGGATGATTCGAGCCTGAACAGGATTCTCGGCGTCGAATGGGCGGCGAAACGGGATCCATGGGATCGCCCCTATGTGGTCGGCTTTGGCTTTTGGAACAACAACCGCACGGTGGTCCTCACTTCTAGCGGTCCGGACCAGCGTATGGGGACCGAGGATGATTTCGTGGCCTGCAGCTTCCGGAGATCGTACTTTCTTCCATGGCACAAAATCCTGCAGAGTATCTTCCATCCCGGGCTGGAGTTTCCGGGCGATGAGGCAGGCGTGCGTCGGCTGTTGAGTGACAACGGAATTCTGCTGGATACCCTGAAGGACCCTTGGGGCACTGCCTATCGGGCACAGGTAAAAACGTACGGGCGGGGTCGCGCCATCCAGTTGCGCAGTGCCGGGCCGGACCGGTCATTTGGAACGCAGGACGACTTTCTGGCGGACTATTTCCGTGGGCGGTATTTCCTGCGGGAGGAGGAGGCGATCCGCAACGCGGCCCGGAACGCGGCCACGCCGCCGGTGTCGCTGGAAGAATTCAGGAAGGTGCTGGCTGACGCGGGTGTCGACGTGTCGCAATATGCCGATGCATGGGGGCAGCCGTTCCGGCTGACTAGCAAAACCACTGGGGAATTCGGGGATCGCGTGTCGTTGAGTACCGTCCAAATCTATGGAAGGAATTCGCAATTGCGCACCAGCATCATGCCGGTGACGCGCAAGTTCATCGTGTTTGCCCTGCGCAGTTCGGGCCCGGACGGGATGCCGGGCACTGGGGACGATTTCGACATGGTGAGCGTGCGCATCCTGCTGGACGAAGAGAGCGCGGCCCCATCGAAGGAGCCGCAATTGACCCCGGCTGCGCGGATACGCGACGGCGGCGAGGTGGCGGGCATGGTGCTGGATCAAACCGGCGCCGCCATCCTGAACGCGCAGGTTGTTCTCATCCTGCAGAACGGGCGGAGCTACGTCACCCAAAGCGATGCCAGCGGAGCCTACTCGGTCCCGGCCGTGATGCCCGGACTGTGCGCTGTGCACGCGTCCGCCCCGGGTTTCATGGGCAACCTCGTGGAGGCGGTGCCCGTGACGAAAGGGAAGGTGACGCAGGTAGACATTACCCTGCGGGTGGGCTCGGTCTCGGAGACTGTCAATGTGTCGGCCGAGGCCACTCTCCTCCAGACCTCCAGCGCGAGCGTTGCCTTGCCGCTGGCCGCGCAGCCCGTTTTGTTTACGCCGCGCGTACGCACATACTTTCCCGAGACGCTCTACTGGGTACCGGAACTGACCACGGACCAGCAGGGCCTGGCCAGCATTCAATTCCCGCTGGCCGACAGCGTCACGACCTGGAAGATCGCCGCGATCGCCTCGACGCTCGACGGCCGGCAGGTGGAGGCTGAGTCCGACCTCCGTGTCTTCCAGCCCTTCTTCCTCGACTTCGATCCACCCCTAGTACTGACGCAGGGAGACCGGGTACGCATGCCGGTGGCGGTGCGGAACTACCTGGACCGCGCGCTGCCGGTCGATTTGGTGTTGGAGGCGAACGACTGGTCGCGCTTCCAGGGCAAGGGCAAGCTGGAGCTGACCATTCCGCCCAACACGACCGACCAGCAACACTTCGACATTGAGGCGAAGGTTGCCCGGAAGAAGGCCGCACAGCGCATCACGGCGCGGGGCGGCCAACTGGGCGATGCGATTGAGAGGACGACCGAGGTTCATCCGGATGGGCAAGCGGTCAGCCAGGTGATGGGCGACTTCGTGGCCGGCAGGACGGCGTTCGGAGTCAACATCCCCGCCACGGCCATCGTGGGGGCGACCAGCAGTGAGCTGCGCCTGTATCCGAATGTACTGTCGATCCTGAGCGAAGGCGCCGCGGCCCTGCTGGTTACTCCGCACGGCTGCGCCGAACAAACCACCTCGGCGGGCTTTGCCAACCTGATTGCCTTGCGCTATGCGCGCGCCGCCGGGATGGCCACACCGGCCTTCGAGGCGGTTGCGTTGAAGAATATCCGGCTGGCGGTGGACGGGCTGAGAGCGTACCGCGGCGCGGACGGCGGCATCAGTTACTGGGGTGGAGGCAACGGCGACCCCGCGCTGGCCGCTTACGTCGTGGAGTTTCTGCTGGCGGCGCAGCCGTTGTTGAAGCTGGATACGGAACGAACCGAAGAGTTGGTGCGCTGGCTCGAGTCGGTGCAATCCAAGAACGGCCTTTGGGATCGTGGCCTGGAGGCCGGCCTGGTGCAGGAACGCCGGGCGGTGCTGATCACGGCGCAGGTAGCGCGGTCACTGGCCGCGGCGAAGCGGGCCGGCATCCAACTGAAGCCCACGACACTGGCCGGCGCGTATCATCACATGGCGCGCCTGACCGATTCACTGGACGACCCTTATCCGCTGGCGCAGTTCGTACTCGCCGCGTTGGATTCAGGCGACGAAGAACTGCTGGGCAAAGCGGGGGAGCGCCTTATGAGGTTGGCGCGGCCGGAAAGCACCGCGCTCTACTGGGATCTGCAAACCAACTCGCCCTTCGCCGGTTGGGGCAGTTCGGGACGGGCGGAGACAACAGGGCTGGTGCTGAGTGCGCTGCGCGAGTGGCGCACGCGGCATCCTGAGACGCCGGGCATCGACACGGCCATCCGGCGCGGGCTGCTGTTCCTGTTGCGGAAGCGTGATGCGCAAGGCAGTTGGAACTCGACCCAGGCCACGGTGCGTGCCATGCGGGCAGTGGCCGAAGCGTCGTCTGTCCTGGGACGGGTTTCCGAGCCGGGCGGGTCCATCGGAATCCGGGTGAACGGCCGCCTGGTCCACACCGTCCAACTGCCGGCCGAACTGAAGACGACCGATCCCATCCTGGTCGACATGTCGCCGTTCCTGGCCAATGGCCACAACCAGGTGGAACTGACGCCGCAGAACGGTTCCGGCAATGTGCTGTTGCGAATGGCGTCCACACACTGGATTCCCTGGGAAAAGACAAAGCCGCGCGCGTCCCCCGACCTGCGCCTGGCTGTTGCCTTCGATAAGCTGCGGACGCGGGCGGGCGAGCCGATCCGTTGTACGGTCAAGGCGGAACGTGTGGGGTTCCGGGGGTATGGCATGATGCTGGCGGAGATCGGGTTGCCGCCGGGTGCGGAGGTCGACCGGTCGTCGCTGGAGAAGTTGGTCGAAGATGACGACAGCGGACTGCAGCGGTATGAGGTCCAGCCGGACCGGGTGATCCTTTACCTCTGGCCGCTGGCCGGTGGAGTGTCGCTGGCCTTTGAGTTCTCCGGCCGCCTGTCGATGCAGGCGAAGGCCGCGGCTTCGTCGCTGTACGACTACTACAATCCCGAGGCGCTGGCGGAGGTGGAACCCGCCAGGTTCCTGGTTTACTAGCTGGGTTATTTCTGCGGATGGCCAGCTTGCTGGGCGAGGATCTGCTGGCGTTTCGCCTGCGTCTGCTTGTAGATGAGGGTGGGCGCTTCGCCGTCCTTCGGGGCTTCGAGCAGGGCGATCGCGCGGTCAATGGCCGCCAGGGCTGCATCAAAGCGGCCCAACTGGCGGTTCGCTTCGGCCAGACTCTCCCAGGAGTTCATGGCGCCCGGCTCCAGCTTCGCGGCAGCCTCGGCGTACGTCAGTGCCTCCTCGGGGCGTGACTCACCGTCGATGCCGAGGTTCAGCAGCAGGTCTGCCAGGTCCGCCTTGGGCCGGAAGCCCAGGCTCTCATCGTTCGCCGCCTTCTTGAGCTCCTCGTAGGCCTTGTGCACGGCGGCGGAGGTCTGCGGTGTTTTCAGCTTGTCGTGGGCATACGCCAGGTTCCTGAGAGACGACAGGAAGTAGAGACGGAAGCGTGCGCCGGCACTGGATTTCACCAGCCGCTCGTTGAGGGGTGTCGATTCGGAGTAGTCGGCCAGGTAGCCCTGGTAGTCTTCCACGTTCCAGCGCATGAGCGCGCGATTCTCCAGCAGCACCGCCAGGTTGGCGCAGGCCTGCAGGTCGTCCGGATCGCGGGCCAGTTCGCGGCCAATCGCCAGCGGCTCTTCCATCATGGCCAGGGCCTGTTTGGAATCGCCTTCGGCATTCGCCACGGCGGAGAGGGTCATCAGGTAAGAAGCCCGCGCCTTGCGGGCGATGGAGCTGTTCTGGACCTCCGGCGGCAAGCCGCGCAGCAGGCGGACGCCGCGGTCGATCCACTCGCGCGACTCCTTCGGCTGGCGGTCGGCGACGGCGACGGCGCGCAGGCGGTAGAGATCGAGCAGGGCGAGTTGGAACGAGGTCTGCCTGGCACCCTGGCGATCCATGCCTTCCAGCAGCACGGCCTCGCCCTTGCGCGCAATCTCGGCGGTCGCGTCGCGGGTGCTGTCCCGCGCCTCCGGAGAGCTGAAGACGGCGAGCAGCGCTCGGCCCAACAGCAGCCGGCTCTCGTCATCCGCCGGGTTCTGCTGCACCAACTTCTCCAACTGCTGAATGGTCAGTTCGAACTTCGGTAGGGTGCCGGCCGCGGGATTCGTAGTCAGTTCCGCGATGGCGGCGCTGGCCTCCAGTTCGCGCTGTGCCCGGCGGGCGGGCTCACTCTTGTCAGACCACGGCTTCAGCACGGCCAGGCCTTTCTCGTACATCCTGGCGGCCAGCGCCGGGTTCCCCAGAGTCGCCTTGGCGAAATTGCCCTGTGTATCGCCGAGACGGCGGTAGCCCTGCGCGATTTCGACGGCCAATCCCTCATCGAGGTCGCGCTGGGCGGACAGGCGGTCGAGGTAGTCGAGCGACTGCTGGACCATGCCAGCGCGCATGCGCAGCGTGCCGGGGATCAGCTCGGCGCGATCGTAAAGCTCAAAAAGCTGGTAGCGAGCCAGGCGGCGGACTTCGTCGAAGCGCTGCTCCGCCACGCGGCGCTGCTGGATGGTCGCCACGACACCGGCGGTGGACGCCAGGATCACGGCTGTCACCGCGGCCACCATATAGCGGCGGCGATAGAGAAACTTGCGGGCGCGATAGGTGATGGTGAGCGGGCGGGCGTGCACCGGCCGCGACTCCAGGAAGGCGGTGATGTCGTCACGCAGTTCCTCGACGCTCAGATACCGTTCGCGCAGGTGGTAGGCCACGGCCTTGGCGGCGATGGCGCTCAAGTCGCCGCCGAGAGCAGCGCGCAACTCACTGAGACTCACGCCTCGTGCCGCGGCCATCTCGGCGGTGGAGGCGGAACCCAGGATCAGGACCGGCATGTCCTGCGTGGCCCGGCCGAACTCCTGGGCGAGGTCGTTGGAAAGCGTGAAGGCCCGGTGCCCCCCCAGCAACTCGTGCAGGATCAACCCCAGTGAGTAGACGTCGGTGGCGATGTTCAGCGGATCGTTGCGCAACTGCTCCGGGCTGGCGTAGCGCGGCGTCAACAGGGGTAGCGTCGTCACGGCCACGCTGTCGCGGGAGCCGATCAGGGTGGCCGTCCCGAAGTCCAGCAGCTTCACGGCGCCGGTCTTGTCGACGAGGATATTCGCCGGCTTCAGGTCACGATGGATCACCAGGTTGCGATGCGCGTGGGCGACCGCGTCGCAGACTTCCAGCAGCAGGCGCAGGCGGTCGCGCACATTGAGTTTCAGGCGGTCGCAGTAACTGTCCAACGGCTCGCCGTCGATGTACTCCGTCACCAGGTAGGGCTCGCCATTGGCGCTGACACCGCCGTCGAGCAGCCGCACGATGTTCGGGTGGTTCATTTGGGCAAGCAACTGACGTTCCGTGCGGAACCGCGTGGCGAAGGCAGCATCGGCCAGGTGCGGAGCCAGGACTTTGAGGGCGACGTTCTGCGTGTACTCGCCGTCGGCGCGTTCGGCCAGGTAAACCGCGCCCATGCCGCCGCGGCCCAGCAGGCGTATGACGCGATAGGCGCCAAACTGGGTCAACCCGGCCAGTTCAGCGGCGGCCCGAACGGCGGTGCCGGCCTGCGCCTCCATGCGCGGATCGGAAGAACTGTGGGCACGCAATAACTGGCGGACTTCCTCCTGCAGTTCGGGGTCGTCCGGGGCCTCGCTCTGGAGGAACGGGTCCTGCTCGGCGCGAGGCAGCGCGCGGGCTTTGTGGAACAGCGTCTCCAACCGGGCGAAGCGATCCATTCTGGATTAGTTTCTCATGTTCGCCGTGGCAAATTGAAAGAAAAGGCCGCCGGACTGCACGCAGCCTGGCGGCCTTTGCCTAACAATTCCAAGGGGTTTCGAGAACTAGCGCCGGCAGCGGCGCAGGGCGGCCAGGGCAGCCAGGCCGGCGCCCATCAGCAGGTAGGTCGAAGGCTCCGGGACGCCGGCGAGGGCACCCGGCATGGCCAGCGAATGGTCCGGGATGCTCAGCAGCAGTTGAGCGCCATTGGTGTTGTTCTGCCAGACGATGTCCAGGGTGATGGCCCAGACCGCGGGTGTGATGCCGGAGAGTCCGGCGATTTGACCAGTGCCGGAGAAACTGCCGAAGCCGGAACCGCTGGTCTTGAAGGTGTACTCAGTGGAATCCGCGAGGGATGTGACCAGGTATTGGAGGCTCCAGTCGAGTGTGGAGGACCCAAGAACCGAGGTCAGGCCCGGCGCAAACTCCGGCGTGAGATTGAAGTCCCACTTCACGGGAAGGCTGCCAGTGAATACGCCCGAGTTGCCGGCGTCACTGGTCGCCAGGATGTGAATGTTCGAGAGAAGTTCCGTCGGACCCAGGCACGGGATGCAGATCTCGAAGGTCTGGCTGCCGAAGATCTTCGGCCCCGTGACGTCGCCGACCGTTGAATTCACAAGCGAAAAGCCTTCGCTTTCCAGGGTGGTGACGGGGAGCTGCGAGGTGACCGAAACCTCAACTCCATCGATGTTCAGGATGACCGCCGCGTGAGCCTGAGGTGCACTCCAGCCGAGGGCTACGAGCAGTACTGCGCCGATCGCAAAACTGCGACCCAACACAGCGCACACTCCTGGTAATGACTTCAATTGACCTTCCTCCTTGTGCCTCTGACTTCCTGATCAAAAGCATTAAGAGCCTATCATGAAGTGAGTGACGCTCTCAACCACTTTTGTGCGGAAGTTCCTGTGCTGCATATAGTTGGCGGTATGACCGCGCCGCAGGACGCGTATGACGGCGCTGTTTTACCGGACGCTTCCAACTAGCTTATCCGGCGCGCTGCCTAGACGATCTCTTCACGCTGCCCATCCCAGCGGACGCGGCGCCCCTGGCGGTAACTCTCCACGGCCATCCGGCAGGCGATGGCGACGCGGAACCCGAGGCCGAAGGGGCAGTTCGGTTCCTTGCTGGCGCGGATCGACTCCACGAAGTTCTTCATGTGGCACGCCGGGACAGTGGGCGTGGAGCCGCGCAGGACGGCCGCGTCCTTGCGGTTGACAGCCTGCGGCGTATACGTCACTCGCTCAGACCGGGAAACCGTGCCATCGGTCCCGAGCACGTCTTCCGAGAAGCCCAGGTAGTCGTTGCCAAAGCCGGAGTCCCACGACCAAAGCAGGTCCTCCGGTTGCTCCAGCGCAACATTCATCGTGTCGGGCACCTCGCGGCCGTCCTTCCACAGGTAGAGGCCGCCGGTCATCGTCGCCTTCTTCGGGATCTGCAGGTTCAGGATCTTGTACCAGAAGCAGAGCTGATGGCACATGTTCTCATAGACGTTGCCGCCGGAGTAGTCCCAGAAAAAGCGCCAGTTCACATAACGGTTGGCATCGAAGGCTCGATTGGGCGCGTCGCCGAGGAACGACTGCCACAGGACGCTTTCGGGATTCATGTCCGGACTGACGGCGCGCGACCACTGCGGCTTGTCGTGGGGCGTGTTGCGGTACATGTGGGCATGCACGGCGGTGATCTTGCCCATGGCGGGCGGCGTGGTGAACTGCGCAGCATCCGTGACGTCGCCAAATGAGCACGACTGGTGCCCAATTTGAACGGTCATGCCTTTGGACGCGCGGTAGGCGGTCCGCATCTTTTTCGCATGCTCCACCGTGAACGCCATGGTCTTTTCCTGGTAGACGTGCTTGCCGGCCTGCAGGCTGGCTACAAAGTGTTGGCAGTGGAGGTGTTGCGGCGTGGCGATGAGGACCGCGTCGACATCCTTCATTTCCAGCAGGCGACGGTAGTCCATCACAGTCTTCACGCCGGGGACGGCCTTCTGCACAGCGGCGAGGCGGCCGGTGTAGATGTCGGCCGCGGCGACCAGTTCCGTATTGGGGCAGGCCTTGAGGTCGCGGATCAGCTCCATGCCTCGCGCGCCGGGTCCGATGATACCGACGCGGATGCGGTCGTTCGCGCCCAGCGCTTTCGGGGGGATGGTGAGGGCAGCGCCTGTACCGGCAGCGGCGGCGTGGAGGAATTCACGGCGGGAGGACATAGGGGGAGGTCTCCAAGAGGATCGAGGAAATGCCGCATGGGCCCGCGCTCCGGATGGGGTCATCACCCGGAGCGCGTCCGCCCCATGCGTTAGAACAACAGCTTCAGACCGAACTGGACGGTTCTGGCGTCCACTGTTGTGCTGCTGATGATGCCTACCGTCGAGGGCACGGTAATGTCCGTAGCCGGCAGGCCGAAGCTCGGAGTATTGGGCACGTTGAAGAACTCGGCCCGGAACTCCGTCTTCAGACGTTCCGTGATGGCGGTGATCTTCGTTAGGCTGGCATCGATCGACTTCGACCCGGGCCCGAACAGCATGTTGCGGGCGCTGTTGCCGAAGGTGAAGTTCGCCGGCACCGCGAAGGCCGCCGGGTTGAACCAGCGCGCGATCGACTGATCGGAACCGTAGAAATCACTGCTGGCCACATTGGCGCGATTCGCATACCAGCCGCCCAGAGCGGGCGTGAAAGTGACGCTGAACGGAGCGCCGGAGCGCAGTTGGACGACCGACGCCAGTCGCCAGCCGCTGACCAGATACTTCACCGGGTTGTCCCAGTTGGCGAACTTCTTGCCGGTGCCGAACGGCAGGTCGTAAGTACCGGTTGCGTAGAACGTGAAGCGGCGGATGCCTTCCGAATTGCCGCGGTCGAGCGAGGTGTTGTAGGGATTCTGCACCGTACCGGAATAGGGCACGTTATCCAGGGTCTTGGTCCAATTGAAGCTGCTCTGCAGGAACAGGCCGTTGTTGAAGCGGCGCGTACCTTCCACCTGCATCTGATGGGTGAACATATTGCCCGTCGGGCTCATCGTATAGATGTTGGCCCAGGGCTGGTAAGGCCGCTGGGTCTGCAGGTTCCCCAGTGACATGGTCGCCGGCAGATTCATGTCGGAATTCACAAAGAGGACGCGATTCGCCTTGTTGCCAAGGTAGGCAACCCTCAAGCCGACCTCGCCGGGCAGCACACGTTCCACTGAGAGATTCCACTGTTGCGAATAAGGGTTGCGGAGCTGGCGGTTCACGGCATAGGCCACGGGGTTGGCCGAGACGCTGGGCGTGACGCTGAAGGGGTCGGCCAGGCTGATGGTGGGCGAGGTGGCGCCGCCGGTGAACGACTGCGCCAGCCGGTAGGGCGTGTTGCTGATGCCCAATTGATAAATGCCCTGGTAGACGGGGATCAGGTTGTAGAAGATGCCGTAGCCGCCGCGGACGACTGTCTTGTTGTTGCCGAAGGGCCGGTAGGCCAAGCCGATGCGGGGCGCGAAGTTCTTGTGGTCGGGCAGCAGCAGGTCGGAACCCCAGCCCACGCTTTCCGACTTCACTGACGGGTAGGCAGCGAGCAGGGCCGCTATGGCCGCCGGAGCGTACTGGCCGCCGCCCGTGGTCCGAACCACCATCTGGCCCGAGCCGAAGTCGAAGTTCGACAAGGCGCCGCCACGTTCCGTGAACTGCGTCTGCAGTTCATAGCGCAGGCCGGCGTTCACCGTGAGATTGCGCGTCACCTTCCAGTCGTCCTGAACATAGAAGCCGTAGCGGTTCTGGTTCATCACGTTGGGCGGGGTGGCGGTGGCGCGAGTCGCCGACGCGGGGTAGCCCAGCAGCAGGTCGCCGATGGCGTTGCCGGTATAGCGGGCCAGGAAGCTGAAGGTGCCCAACACGGCCGCCGACACCGAAGGATTCGTCGAGACCCGACCGAAGGAGGCATCGATGCCGGCCTTGGTCACATGCGAACCGTGGACCCACGAGAACGTGTCGCCGAACTGGTTGGTGATCTGCGGATTCGGCTGCGCGCCACCCACATCGCCCACCTTGGTATAGCCGGAGATGTTGAACGTGGGCAGGCCGCCCATAGGAATGGGGGTAAACAGCCCGGGGAAGATCGAGCCCGGGTTGAAGTCCTGATTCTGGCCAATGCGGATGTTCACCATCGTGAAGTAGGAGCCGCGCAGCTCGTTGGTCATGTTGGCGGACAGGATCCGCGTGTAGGTCAGGCTGGCCGATTTTGTCAGGAAGCCGGCGTTGGAGTAGTTGCCGTACATGCTGGGCGAGTAGAGATTCGTCGAATAGGGATCGCCCTTGGCGTAGGCCAGCGCGACACCCAGCATGTTCGACTGGTTGAAGTTGTGGTCGACGCGCGCCGAGTAGCGCTGTACGCCGATCTGCGCGGGCAGGTTCTCCACATAGTTGAAGGTGGCGCCCGCCTTGGTGGGCAGCGGGATGAAGCCCAGCATCGTCTTCGAACGAGAGTCGATGCGGTTCACCGGGATCTGGTTATTAGGGAAGGCCGCTCCGCCGTTGAGCGGATCCTTCACGGTGGTGGCAAACGTTCCGTCCCGCAGCGTCTGCACCGGCACCGAAAAGGTCCCGACATTGGACTGCCGCAACGTCAGCGCTTCCACGGCTCCGAAGAAGAACGTGCGGTTCTTGATGACCGGACCGCCCACGGAACCGCCGAATTCATTGCGGTTATACGGGGGCCGCGCCTTGCCGGCAGCGTTCGAGAAGAACTGATTGGCGGCCAGTTGCGCGTTGCGATTGAATTCGAACAGCGAGCCGTGCAAAGTGTTGCTGCCGCGTTTGGTGATGGTGGAGACAGCGACTGAACCGGAATACTCGGCCTTGGCACTGTTGCTCTCGATCTTCATCTCGTCGATGGTCTCGAGCGAAGGCTGCGTGGCGAGGGATGTCGCATAAGAATAGGTGCCGCCGCCGTTGCCGAGATCGTCGGTGGACACGCCGTCCACTGTGAACTTGCTGCCGCCCCAGTGCTGAGCGCCGCCGATGTTCGGGTTCGACGCCCAATCGCTGGCGTTGCCGGGCGCAATAAGGATGAAAGTAGCGGTGGTGCGGCCATTTACCGGCAGCGACTGCACGGCATGCGTGTCTATGATGCTGGCGATGGAAGAGGTTTCCGACTGCACCAGTGGAGACTCCGCCGTGACGGAAACGCGCTGGTCGAGCGAACCCGGCTCCAGCCGGACATCGGCGCGGACAGTCTGGTTCAGCAGCACCGTGACGTTCTTCACGTCCACGGGCCGGAAACCGGCTTGCGACACCTGCACGCGGTACTCGCCCGCGAGAAGATTCGGCACAGTGTAGTCGCCGCTGTTATTGGTAGTGGTGTGGAAGGCGGCCCCTGAGCCTTCGCTGGTTACGTTGACCTTGGCGCCAAGAACGACGGCGCCGGAAGAGTCTGTGACAGTGCCTACAATCGTGCCAGTGATGCTCTGCGCGGAGAGACCGGCGGCAGTCAAGACCAATATGAGGATTGTTCGCAGCATGGTGAGCGACCTCCCGAGAAATCTTCTGATTCGCAGTATGGGTGCCCGCGAAGATCCCCTCAATCGAAATAAAACGTTCATCCAGCATCCTGGACGAAAACCCCTGGCCTGCAACGGTGGATGGATTGACTGAATCTCTCAAGTTCCGGTACTCTGACGCCGCGGTACCTTTGGATCCTCTCGAATGCGCCAACTCCTAATCAGCCTGATTCTATTGTCTCTCGGATGCGCTGGCACGGCCGGCGCGCAGTCCTTGCCTGGCCGGTACTACGCATGGCTGGTGGAAGGGGCAGGGCGCATTCAGGAGCATCTGCAGGCAGCCCCCGGGGCTGGCCTGAAGCAGTTGGAACAGTCAGCCGGCTGGAACCACTTCCCGTATGCGGTGCTGACACCCGCGGTCCTTTATAAGCAGAAGCACCCGACCAATCCGCGCTACGGCGATAAGCGCATGCTGTCATTGGCCTTACAGATTGGCGACCTATTGGTGGAGGAAAACCGGAAAGGCGGCTTTGAGTCGCGGCCCGACAGCTGGTGGGACGTGTACATGTGGCTGGAGGCCTACCGACTGCTGCAGGCCGATCTGGGCGAAGCACGCCGCGCCAGTTGGCGGTGGGCTCTCGAAAAGAACATAGCCACCATCGTGGCCGAAAGCCGGGCGTGGCGCGATGTGCCCTGGTACACGTCCGCGTTCATCGGCACTTCCACCAACCACTACTCCCTGTGGGCCGTGAACCTGATGATCGCCGGACCTCTGTTCCAGAAACCGGAGTGGGCAACACTCGGCAAGCAGATCCTCCAGCGCTATGTCCAGCAGCAGCACGAGGATGGATTCTGGGGCGAGCGCAGCCGCCTGACACCCACCATCGGCTATGACCACCTGACCATGAGCGCGGTGGCTCTCTACTACGAGAACACGCGGGATCCCGCGGCCCTGCAGGCGCTCCGCCGCTCCACGGACTTTCACAAATACTTCACTTATCCCGACGGCCAGCCGGTAGAAACCTTGAACGATCGCAACCGCTACTGGCACGTGATGGACTGGGGCCAGTTCGCGTTCTCCTACTTCCCCGATGGCCGCGGTTACGCCAAGTTCCTGGCCGCGCACTTGCCGCAGCACGATCTCGACATGGATTCCCTGGGCCGCATTGCGCAGAACGCCATCTACTATCACGAAGGCCCCACCGCCCCGCCGCCGCAACAGCAACTGAATTACTCACGCCAGTTGAGGATCCCGGCCGGAATCCGCAAGACCGGCCCGTGGGTCGTCAACCTGTCCGCGCTGCGCGACACGCCGCTGCCGCTCAGCCAGTGGTTCCTGGAACGCCAGGCCCACGTCAGCGTGTGGAACGAAAAACCTGGCCTGATCCTCACGGCCGCGAACTCAAAGAACCAGCCAGAGCTCGCCACCTTCCATGAGCGGATTGACGGCAAAGTCTCCTACCTGCCCATCGACGGGAAACTGGCGATGGAGACGGCCGCAGACCGCCTGTCGTTGGGCTTCCAGCGCTTCTTCGCTGACCTCACCACGTCGCCGCCGACAGGCAACGAACTCGCCCTGCACTGGAGCATCACGGGCATGGGCCCAGCTCCAGAAGAGGCGCAACTGGCGCTACAGGTGATCATCAAACCCGGCGAAGCGCTCGATTCCGCAACGAAGCACTCCACGGCCAGCCAGGATCCAATCCTCTGGACAGCAGCGGAACTCGGCGGCATGCTGAAACACAACGGCTGGACGCTCACACTGCCCGCCGCCGCGCGCTTCCAATGGCCCGTCTATCCTTACAATCCCTACCGCAATGGCCCGGAGTACCGGCTGGAACGCGCCGTGGGCGTCATCACGATCCCATTTACCCTGAAGGGCGGGACTCATCCGTGGCTCCGCCCCGCCGAGCAGCAGTTCGACATCCGGATCCGCGTCAATTAATGCGTGATCGCGTAACCGCCATCCACCCGCAGTACCGAGCCCGTCACATACGAAGCATCGTCAGAGACCAGGAACGCGGCGGCCTTCGCAACCTCTTCCGAGGTAGCCAGGCGGCCCAGCAGCAGGTCCTTGCCCTTCTCCGTGAGTTGGTCCTCGGAGTAGTAGACCCGCTCGCCCGGCGTATCGGTCCAGCCGGGCTCCAACACGTTGACCCGGATCTTGTACTGCGCCAGTTCCACGGCCCACGTAAGCGCCATCTGGTTCATGGCCGCCTTCGCGCCATTGTAGGCGCTGCAGTTCGGATAGGGCCGTGACGCGTGTACCGAGCTGATCATGAGGATCGACCCGCCACCACGTTCGGCCATGCTGCGCGCCGCGAACTGGCTGCAATGGAAGGCGCCCCACAGTGAGACCGCCCACGTTCGCTCCATGTCAGCCGGCTCCATCTCCAGCAGCGGCTTGCGCACGCTGTAAGCCGCGTTGTTGATGAGAATGTCCAGCCGGCCGAACTCTTCCAGCACCGACTGCACCATCACCTCGTCCTCGGCCCGTTCTCCGACATCCGCCTGGATCACCATCGCGTGGCTACCCATGCGTTCGATCTCGGCCGCCACCTCCATCGCCTCTTCGCGATGCCGCGCGTAGTTGATCGCGACATTGGCCCCAAGCCGCGCCAGTTCCACCGCGATGGCCCGCCCAATGCCGCGCGACGCTCCAGTTACCAGCGCCGCCCGTCCCGCCAGTTTGCCTTCCATGTTCCTACCAGTCCGCAACAGATCCGTCGCGGTGATTGTAGGCCATCAGGACCTCTGGCTGGAAGGGGTACTTCGCCGCCTCGCTTTCGTTAATGTCGATACCCAGGCCCGGGCGGGTGGGCGCCGTGCAGATGCCGGCTTCCAGCGGGATGAACTCGCTGACGACGTCGTTCCGCCAAGGCACGTCGGCGCGCACCATCTCCTGGATCAGGTAGTTCGGTGTGGCGAAGCCGACGTGGGTCGACGCCGCCGTGCTCACCGGACCCTGCGGATTGTGACAGGCCACGGACATCTGATAGGTCTCGGCCATCGCCGCGATGCGCCGCGCTTCGCTGATGCCGCCGCAGTGCGACACGTCGGGCTGGATGATGGAGCAGGCGCGCTTTTCAAACAGCTCGCGAAACTCCCAGCGGCCCACCAGGCGTTCGCCGGTCGCTATGGGGAAAGGCAGCGCGCGCGCCACTTCCACCAGGGCCTCCGTGTGCTCCGGCCAGCAGGGCTCTTCATACCAGTAGAGGTTGTAGTCCACCAGCATGCGGCCGAACTGAATCGCCGCCGCCGGAGTCGTCCGCGCATGCAGATCCAGCATGATGTCGATGTCGTCGCCCGCCGACAGGCGCATCGCCTCCACGCACTTGGCCGCTCGTTTCAGCGTCGATGCACTCTCGATGTACTCCGACACCGGGATCGGCATCGCCTTCACGGCCGTGAAGCCGCGCGACAGGCTGTCCTGGATCCGCGCGCCGAACTCCTCGGGCTCGACGGTCTTGTACATGCCTTCCAGCGTGCCGCCGCCCAGGTGATCGTAGAACCGCAGCGTGTCCCGCACCGGGCCGCCCAGCAGCTCGCACACGGGCTTGCCGCACTCCTTGCCCTTGATGTCCCACAGCGCCTGGTCGATGCCGCTGATGGCGGAGAAGTTCGTGATACCGCCGCGCCAGAAGTACTGCCGGTGCATCACCTGCCACAGATGCTCCACACGTAGCGGGTTCTGCCCGATCAGCAGCACCGACAGGTCCTCAATCGCGCCCACCACGCCTTTCGTCTTCCATTCGAGCGTCGACTCGCCCCAGCCATACAGCCCGGGCTGATCCGTCTCGACCTTCACAAACACCCAGTTGCGCATCCGGGCGTTCACCACCATCGTGGAGATCTTTGAGATTTTCACGCGTGCTCCTTCTCGTGCATTTCATTCAATACCCGCAGTGCGTCGGCGACCACCACGTCGCAGGCATCAGCGGAAAACGGGGTGGCTTCGATCTCGTAGCCGCCCTCGTCATAGGCACTGCGGTCCGGGATGTAGCCGAACCCGCCATTCGAATAACCCGACATCAACGTAACCGGAAACGGCGAGGCGTCCGCCACCCGCTGTGCGATGGACGAGAACGGCTCTCCGGCGACGCTGACCAGAGCCACCGGACCGATGCGGATCACCTGCAGCGGCCAGGATGTCTCCGGCTTTCCATGAAACAGACGCGCATTGTTGGCGCGCCAGCCCATCTGCGTCGCCAGGCCGTTCGCCACGCTGAACTCTTCCAGCTTGCCCGCCTCGCGCAGCCGCGCCGCCTCTGCTCGCAACCGCGCCAGTTCCACGTCCTCGGAGTCCGGATCCGGGAACGGCTTCAAGGGCAGCGCCATGAACCGCGTCTCCACTTGCAGGCGAGGCGCAGGCTGCTCCACCGGCTGATACTCATATTGCGCAATGTTCGCGCCGCTGCGGACGATGCCAGTCAGCAGCCGCAGCACGGGCTGCATCTCGATGGAGGACGCGACGCCCGCCGACGTCAGGCCCAGCGTACGGCCCATGCGTCGGTAGACTTCCAGGTCACCGGTGAAGCCTCGGCGTGGGCCCAGGTCGCCCGCCGCTCCCTGCAGGAACAGGCACAGCCCGCCCAGCTCTCGTTCCATCACCTGGCGTGCTGGACCCGGAAAATCCGGAGTGAAGTCGCGGCTCTGCCAGCCGATAGTCGTGCCGTGGCACGCATAGTGCAGCAGGTGCGCCACCGGCTCGCCGTCGAGCGACTCCAACCGCACGACATGCAACGACTGGTCGCATTCTGAGTCCGGATCCTCGCCCACCACGGTGAGCCCGCCATCCACCGTCACTCGCCGTTTGCAATTGATGCCGCACTGCCCCGCCCCGGCGCCAATCCGCACCGGACGCAAGTCCTGCAGCGCCTGCCACGCGGCCCCGGCAATGCGGTCCGGCAGGCTTTCGAGGTAGCTGAGGGCCATATCCAGCCCCTCGGCAATATTCGCCAGCCGGAACGTGTTGGGACCCGAATGCGTGTGCGAACACGAAAAACGGATCCGCTCTTTCGCCAGCCCTGTCGTCTTCGCAATGGTCTGCAGAATCCGGCCGGTCCACGCGGCGTCGAAACCGATGGCATCCGCCTCGACAATCACCACACGCTCGTCATCCTGGACCAGCGCCAGCGCCGTCGCATAGAACGGCATATCCGCCCTGTCGCCGCGCGTGTGCGTCTGGGCGCCCCAGCCGCCCTGCGGAGTCCCCGGCGCCGGCGTAATCTCACTCCGCCCCGCGCCTGCCAACAACTGTCCCGTCATTCCTTAATCTCCGGCTCCATCCGTTCATGCTCTTCCCTCGCTTCCGCGTAGTTGCAGATCCGCGCTGAGGCCCGCTGCAGCAGGCTCACAATCGGCGGAATGTTCTGGTCGACGATCGTGCCCAACGTTCCCGTCACGCTGAGCGCCGCCACCAGTTCACCCCGCGGGTTGAACACAGGCACCGCCAGGCAACGCACTTCCAACTCCTCTTCCTCATCGTCGAGGGCGTAGCCGCGCTCCACGGTCTTGGCCAGTTCCAACCGCAGCGCCGCTGCCGTCGTGATCGTCTTCCGCGTATACCGCGCGTACGTCATCTTCGACAGGAACTCCTTGCGGTGCGCCTCCTGGCAGTACGCCAGCAGCACCTTGCCTACAGATGTGCAGTGCAGATTAGTTCGCTTGCCCACGGTGGTGTCGAAGCGGATGAATCCGGGCCCTTCCACCTTCTGGACGTACACGGCCTGGTCGTTCTCCAGTACCGCCAGGTGGCTGGTCAGCCGCGCCTGCGCCGACAACCACTTCATCGGCCCCAGCGCGATCTCCGACAGCTTCTGGTTTTGCACCATCTCGCGGCCCAGGTTGAACACCTTCATCGACAGCATGTAGTTCCGGCTGTTGGCCGATTTGGTCACATAGCCGCAGCGCTCCAGCGTCAGCACCAGCACATGCGCCGTGCTCCTGGGGATGTCCAGCTTCCGGCCCAGCTCCGCAATGTTCATGCCGCGCCGCGAAGAATCGAGCACTTCCAGAATCTGCAGCGCCCGCTCGACGGAAGGAACAGTAGTTGTTGTCGGCATCTCGACTCCTCTCCACCCCTACGACCGGCCCGGTCCCCAGAACTGGAACCAGATCACATACGCATACAGCGCGCCGGCCAGTCCCACCATCAGCCCCCACCACAGCAGCAGGCTCCGCGCCCCCTTGGCGTACGCCCGCTCGGACTCCGGCAGGTCCAGATACTTCCGCGACCAGATGATGCCGTCGACACTCGCCGCCGGCGGCGCGGGCGTCAGGTAGGACACCACCACCATCACCACCATGCACGTCGCCCACACCAGAAACGTGCGGTTCAGCCAGTTGTCGAAAGGCTGCAGGAACCATACGTGCTTGAACAGCACATACTCCACCAGCGCCGTGTACGGGAAACCAAAGATCAGGACAAACGTCGCGGCCTGCGCCGTGGCCCGCTTCCACAACACGCCCAGCAGGAACACCACCGCAATGGGAGCCGCCACCCACGCCCCCACGTTCTGGATCACCAGGAACACGCTATGCTGCCCGCGCGTAAACCAGATCGCCAGTCCCATCGCAAACGTCAGGATCAGGAACCCGCTCCAGCGGCCAACGCTCACCAGATGCGCGTCGCTCTTGCCCTGCCCGAAGAACGGCCGGTACAGATCCATCGTGAAGACCGTGCTGCAGGAGTTCAGCACCGAGCTCAGGTGCGACAGCAGCGCGCTGGCAATGCCCGCCATCACCACGCCGCCCAGCCCCAATGGGACCAACTCCTTCACCAGCCGCGGATACGCCTGGTCAGGATCAACCAACCCAGGAAACAACTGGAACGCCACAATGCCGGGAATCACCACCAGGAACGGCAGCAGAAGTTTCATGAAGCCCGCGAAGATCACGCCCATGCGCGCATCCCACTCCGACTTCGCACCCAGGCAGCGCTGCACGATGAACTGGTTCGTGCAGTTGTACCAGATGCCGATGGAGAGGAATAGCGTGAACACCCCGAACCACGGGTAGTTCGGATCCGTGATGGGATAGATGATCTTGAACTTCGCCGGAAACTGGTGCATCAGGTTGAAGATGCCTCCGGCCCGCTCCAGCCCCAGGTACGACACAATCAGCCCGCCCACCATCAGCACGACGAACTGCAGGAAGTCGGTCCAGGCCACGGCAATCAATCCGCCATAGATCGTGTAGCTGCCGGCCAGGATTGTCAGGCCGATGATGGTGACGAAGGGGTCGAGGCCGAACATCCCCTGCAGCGCCTTCGCGCCGGCCAGCAGCACCACGGCCATCTGAGCAACAATCCACAGCACCAGCGAACAGACGGCAAACATGTACCGGCATTCTTTGTTATACCGGCGCTCCAGGAACTCGGGCATCGTGTAGATGCCGCCGCGCAGATAGTAAGGCAGGAAAATCCAGACGAGGGCCGAGAACGTGAACCAGTTCCCCCACTCCCACTGCGCCACCACGAAGCCCACCGCGTAAGCGGCGCCCACCATCCCGATGAAATGCTCCGTACTGATATTGGCGGCGATGATCGAGCCGCCAATGGCGTACCACGGCAACTGCTCTCCGGCCAGGAAGTAGTCCTTGACGCTGGCCTTGCGCCGCCGCGACACCCACAGGCCGAGGCAAATGTTCGCCACCAGGTACAGGGCGAACAGCAGTTGATCCAATCGGCCGCCAAACATATGGATATCTGTCTCCAGGGTCCAGCTCAGGGAAACCCTATTCTCCCGGCTGGGTCCCCTGGAAACAAGAGTTTACGCCTCAATGTCCAGAATACTGGACAAATCCAAATCCAGGATCCTGGATCAGGCCGGCGCCTGGCCGTAGTCGCGAATCTTCAGCGATTCGCCGCCGCGCAGCGCGGACTGGTGCGCAATAATGCCCGGCAGCGTGTAGGCAATCGCCTCCCACACATTCACTGTGGGGTGCCTGTCCTCCAGCACGGCGCGCACGAACTCATGAGTCAGGAAGGTGTGCGAATCCCCATGGCCGCTCTTCACCCGCAGGGGTTCGGGCAGCCGCTCCAGATAGTTGGCCTTCTTGTCCGCCAGCATCTCCGTCTCGCCTTCTGGATACCCGTTGGAGTCGAGCACGGTCTTGCCTTGCGACGAGATCCGCACGAACGTGTTCGGCGTACCCTCTGGCCGCTCCATCAGGTAGGACATGCGGTCGCCGTAGAACTGACCGCGCTCGCTGCCCCCCGCCGCCACATGCCAGTAAACCGCCACGCGCGCGGAGTGGCCTTTGGACGTCTTGAAGAACGCCGTCTCGTTCCAGAAGGGGTTCTTGTACTGGTTGGTCCGCAGCACCTCGTGCCCGTCGCCCCAGCCCACCGCCGTCACTTCCGACAGCCGCTCCCGGATCACTGGAATGATCAGCCCCGTGCAGTGCGTCGGATAGAGCATCGGCGGCAAGCCGTGGCGCCAGGTCGGCAGCCCGCGGTCGTCGAACATCACCTTCATCAGCCCTTCGTGGTGGTACTCGGCCTCGGAGTGGAAGATCGTCCCGAACTTCCCTTCCCCAGCGAGTTCACGGCATGTGATCACCGGCTGCCGGTAGTAGCTGGTCTCCGCCATCATGTAGCGCAGCCCGGTCTTCCTCACCGTGTCGAGGATCTCCTCCAGTTCTTCGACACTCAGGCCGGCCGGTACGGCGCTGATCACGTGCTTGCCCGCCTTCATCGCCTCCACCGCCATGAACGCATGCAGCGGAGCCGGCGTGAACACCGCCACCGCATCCAGGTCGGGATGCTTCAGGAACTCGCGGAAGTTCTTGTAGGTGTTCGTGCAGCGGTACCGCTCCGCCAGCAGCTTCTGCTTCTCCGGCAGCAGGTCGCACACCGCCACCACTTTGCAGTCGGGATCGAGGTGCCAGAAGAACGAAAGGCCGAACCCGCCGCCCACCACGCCGATGCGCAGTTGCCCGCTGGGGCGCGGTCCGGGCGCGGCGTGCAGCGCGGGCGATGCGGTGGCCGCCACGCTGGCGGCACCGGCAGCACCCAGAAATCCACGGCGGGAAACGGTGGGCAGGTTCATTACTTTTTCAACTCCCCAATCACGGCATCACACGCTTCCAGCGTACGGTCCACATCGGCCTGCGTGTGGCTCAGGCTCAGATGGTTGCGTTTCAGGTTCATGGGCAGCTTGAAGATGCCCCGGGACACCAGGCGCCGTCGGTATTCGATAAAGAACGCCGCGTCGTTGCGGTACAGGTCAGTGAAGCTGCGGATCGGCCCTTCCATGAAATAAGTCAGGAAGACCGATCCGAACCCCGCGACTTCCGCCGTCAGGCCGTGCCGCGACGTGATCTCACGCAGCCCCGCCCGCATGCGGTCGCCCAGCTCAAACAGATACTTGTGCGACTCCGGCTTCTCCAAGACTTCAATGGTAGCCAACGCCGCGGCCGCACCCACCGGATGCCCATTGAATGTGCCGGCCCAGAAGACATCGCCGCCCGCTCGCGTATTGAATCTGTCCATCAGGTCGCGCCGTCCGGCCAGCGCCGCGATCGGATACCCGTTGGCGATCGCTTTGCCCAGCGTCGTCAGGTCCGGAGTCACGCCGCAGATCTTCTGGTATCCGCCCAGGCTGTGCCGGAACCCGGTGATCACTTCATCGAAGATCAGGATGGTGCCGTTCTTCTGCGTCAGTGCCCGCAGGCCCTCCAGAAAGTCCTGCCGCGGCAGCACGCAGCCGATGTTGTGCGGAATCGGCTCCAGGATCACGGCCGCAATCTGCTCCGGATTCTTCTCGAATACCTGTGTCACTTCCTCCAGGTTGTTGAACTCGCAGACAAACGTATCCGCCAGCACGGCGTTATGCGTCCCGGCCGACAGCGGATCCCGTTGGCCCAGCTTCTCCTTCGGCGTGATCACATTCATCGCCAGGGCGTCGTGGAAACCGTGATAGCAGCCCTGGAACTTGATGACCTTGCTCCGGCCGGTCACCGCCCGCGACAGCCGTATGGCGTGATACGTCGCCTCGCTGCCCGAGTTGCACAACAGCGCCTTGTCACCCGAAGGGATGTGTTGGACGATCTTGCGCGCCAGTTCGATTTCCAGCGGCCCGATGCCAACGCCCACCTGATCGGTCTCTTCGATGGCGGCCTTCACGCGCCGCGTCACCGCCGGATGGCTGTGCCCGAGAATCGGCGGACCAAAGGCCCCGTGATAGTCCAGGTATCTAGTCCCGTCCATGTCATAGAAATAGGCGCCTTCGGCACGCACCGGCACCAGCCGCGGCTCGACGGCCCGCAGCGAACTGTTCACGCCCCCGGGGATGAACTCCATCGCCTGCTCCAGATGCTGCTGTTTCGCGATGAGGCAGTCGGTTTCAATCACTTGATCGATGTTGCTGGTCGACACGATAGGGGATCCCTCACTTGAGAATCACGTTGATTATCAAGCGCATTGCGGGCCGCATCAAACCAGCATTGTGGATTGTCCAGATGTCTGGACGAAATCAGGCCAACGCGTCCGGCGGCTGCAGCATCATAGCGTGATAGAATCCGGCTTCAGGGACACGAGGCCGCCCACGAACCCTGAAGCCGCCCCGTCATTGGCAGAAAGGTCCTGTCTCCGCTGTGTCTGATCCCCGTTGGCGTCTCGCCCTGCTCCTCCTCACCTGCACTCTCCTGCGCGCGCAGTCCGGCTCCACAGGAGCCCTGGAAGGCACGGTGCTCGATGCCGCGGGCGCTCCTGTGCCCAACGCCTCGATCACGGTCCACAACCCGGCAACCGACCAGTCACACACCGCGACCACCGACGAAAAAGGCAGCTTCCGTTTCGCACAGCTCGAACCCGCTACCTACGAGATCACCTTCGCCACCACCGGCTTCAAAACAGCCCGCATGGCTCAGATGGCCATCAGCGTCTCCGAAGTGCCGGTCCTCGAAGCCACCCTCGAACCCGGCAGTCCGGCCGAATCGATGGACTGCCACTGCAAAGTGACGGCAGCCGCGCCCTCCACAGGCACGTTGATCGATCAGAAAACCATCACCGCGGTCCCCTTGAATACCCGCAACTTCACCCAGGTGCTCTCGATGTCATCCGGCTCGGCGGCAGACGTGAACAACGCAGGTACACTGGGCCGCGGCACCTCCAGCGTGAATATCAACGGCAACACCACGGCCGGCGCGTACACAATTGACGGGGCCTACTCCCCCAGCACGGTACCGAATCCGGATACAATTTCGGAGTTCAAAATCCAAACATCCCAATATGACGCCGGCTTCGGCGCCATGGTGCCCAACACCAACCTCGTTACCCGCCGCGGCGAGAACGAATACCACGGCAACCTCTGGGAGTTCCTCCGCAACGACATCTTCAACGCCAATGCCTTCTTCCGCAACTCCACCGGGCAACCGAAACCGAACCTGAAGCAGAACCAGTTCGGCGCCACACTCGGCGGGCCCATCCTTCGCAACAAATGGTTCTTCTTCGGCTCCTATCAGGGCACACGCCAGATCAATGGGCTCGACCCCACTTCCGTCGCCAACCTGATCCTGCCCAATCTCGGCGCCGACCGCTCCGCCTCGACAATCGCCGCCCGTTTCTGCCCCGGCAATCACCCCGGCGCCGCAGCCTACCTCACCTTCGCCGGAGGCCGGCAACTCGATTGCGAAAACCGCAACACGGCCACCACCGCCGCCATCCACCCCACCGCCCTCAGCCTGCTCCAGGCGAAAGCCGCCGACGGTTCGTACCTCATCCCCATTCCCCAAACCATCCTCTCCTCCGGCGCCAACGCGGGCCTCGGCTTCTCCGCCTACAGCATGCCTTCGAAGTACAACGAAAACCACTTCCTCGGCAACACAGACTACGTTCTCTCGCCGGTGAATACCTTCTCCGGCCGCCTGTTCGCCGCCACGGTCGATCAACTCCGCAGCTTCGGCTCGCCGGGCGGCTACCCCGGAGCCCCTGTCGTGCCCGGCTGGGGCGCCAATCAGATTCTGAAGGCAACCGACATTGCCACCAGCGGGCGCATCACCTCGAACCTGACCGCCAATCTGGTCAACGAAGCCAGCCTCGCATTCACCCGCAACAACACCGACGCCACCGGCGGAGGCTTTCCCCTGGCCTCCGATTTCGGCATGAAGGCCGTGGACGCCCTCTTCCCCCATCCGCCCGAAATCACTGTGCTCGGCGCGCTCGGCACGTTTCGCCTGTTCGGCACCAACCCCAACGACAACCACTTCGAGACCGTGACTTACTCCCTGGCCGACAACCTCTCCTGGGTACACGGCCGCCAACGGGTGCGCCTCGGCGGATCTTACCTAAACCAGTACAATGGCCGGGCCGACACCGGCGGCGCCCGGGGCAAGATCACGTTCCAGACCTTTACCGATTTCCTGCTGGGTCTCAGCGCTTCCGAGAACCTGAGCCCCGCCGGCCGCAGCAATATCCAGACCGTGCAGGCCAGCGAGGGCGTCGGCGCCAATGGCGAGGTCGAATACCGTTACCGCCGGCAGTACGCCTCTGGCTATCTCCAGGACGACATCAAGTTCAGCCCGCGCTTCACGCTCAACTTCGGCTTGCGCTGGGAGTTCATCGGCCCCTCCTACGACACCGCCGGCACCATCGGCAACATGTCCATGGCCGAGTTGCGGAAGTCCGCCGTACCACCGCTGGCCGGTACGCTGGCCGGCAACACCGTCGCGGCCAACTACGACCCCAACCTGATGAACCCCTACACCGGCCAGCCGTTTGGAGCACCGCCGCAAGGCGTCACCATCCGCGCCAACAGCAGCTTTTACAGCAACGGCACGCCGCGCGACCGCTTCGCCCCGCGGCTGGGCTTCGCCTGGCAGCCCCTCGGTTCGTCCGGCCGCATGGTCGTGGGTGGCGGCTACGGCTGGTTCTACCAGACCCCCATCTTCAGCGGCAACGCCGGCGCTGCCCCACTCTTCACTGCCCCGCCCTTTGCCCAGAGCTTCACAAACACCGACGCCAGCAACAGCCAGTCGACATTCCAGCAGCCGTTCCCGCAAACCACCCTGGGCTACGTGCTGCGTACACCCACGTCCCAGCTCTCTGACCGCGTCGCCGGACCAGACTACCGCCTGCCCCGCCTGCAGCAGTGGAACACCAGCCTCAAACTGAAGCTGAACCAGGCCATGTCGCTGGATCTCGCCTATGTCGGCTCACAAGCCGCCGACGTGCTGTTCGCCCACGGCCTCAACCAGCCGCTGCTGGCCAGCACCGCCAAGCCGGTGAATTGCGGCTACGACGGCGACTCCTCCCACTGCATCACCACCAACACCTCGCGCAACGCCAAGCAGCGCGTGCCCATCCTTGGCGAGAATCCCACCGCGCTGCTATCCAGCGAATTTGGGGCCAGATCCTGGTATCACAGCATGCAGGCCACGCTACGCGGGCGCTCGTCACACGGCCTCACTTTCCAGGCGGCCTACACGCTGTCGAAGGCGCTGAGCAATACCACGGTCATGAACGACCAGAACAACCTGTCCCTGGCGAAGGCGCGCACCTCGTTCGATCGAACACACCGCCTCATCGGCAACTTCGACTACACCCTGCCCGCGTTCACCAAAGCCCACGGCCTGCGCGGCGGTCTCCTCCACGGCTGGTCGCTCTCCGGCATCTTCATCGTCCAAAGCGGCCTGCCCATGACCCTGACCGACCCCACCGGCGGAGCCGTCTACGGCCGCGCCGGCACCTCCACCGTCACCCTTTGCCCAGGCGCCAGTTACGCTCAACTCGTCACCGAGGGCGGCATCACCCAACGCCTGGGCCGCTGGATCGATGCCAGCGCGATCTGTCCGGCGGCGGTCGTGGGCGAGGACGGAGCCACCGGCTACGGCACAACCGGCCAGAGCATCATGAACGGACCCAGCCAGGTGAATACCGACTTCTCGCTGGGCAAGCGAACCCGAGTCGGCGGCCTGCGCGAGGACGGCGAACTGGCCTTCCGCGTCGAGTTCTACAACGCGATGAACCATCCGCAGTTCTCAAACCCCGGCACAACGCTGGGCACCGCCGGTTTCGGCGTGATCACGCAGTCGTCCGTCGCGCCGAGGCTGATCCAATTCGGCCTCAAATATCTTTTCTAGGAATCTCGGCCCCGTCAGGCGACCGGTTCAAGAATCGCGGACATGGAGCCCTTGCAGTTGGGCATGCGCCAGTCAGCCCCATAGCCGTGAATCTGATCGCGGGCAAACTCGGCGGCCGGCTTGTCGCAGGTCATGACAATGGTGCGGCCGGTGGAATCCACCTCGACGGCGTTCCCGTAGGCTTCTTCGACTGTCTTGAAGAAGAGACGGCAAAGCATCTCAATCACGTAGTCATACGTGTGATCGTCGTCGTCGAGCAGCACGACGTTCCACAGAGGAACCAGATCCTGTTTTTCTTGTTCGCTCGACTCCGTACCCGGAGTGGGCGCAGCGAAAGCCATGTTCGACTAACTAGTCTCGCACGCTTGGGTCCTGCCTGTGGGCAGGCACCGGCATCCGTTGCGTGACAACGGGGAACCTGGTGCGAATGTAGTCCATTGACCCGGGTGCTATCCTGGAGTCGTAGGAATACGAGGGGGGCGTAACGGCTTCGACGGGATGATTTCGTTGTGATGAGGCGTGCCGGGTTCCGAGCTCCCGTAAAACGATCGGAAAACCAAAATTGCCAATCAGCAATTTGCATACGCTGCCTAAAATTTAGGTAGCCGCTCGCCGCAATGAGCCTGCGCGTTGCGGGCCGAGCGTCATTTTGCAGGATAGGCTGTAAGCCGCCACCTGAGGCTGTAAGTCGAGATCAATCAGGCTGGGCCGTGTCTCTTCTTGCCGGTTCTGAGAGTACGGTCGAGAAACTGAATCGGAAACGCACGTAGTTCTTGTCATGGCGGGCCATTTCGGACGCGGGTTCAACTCCCGCCGCCTCCACCAATTTATTTCCTTTGTTTTCAGTAACTTAGAAGCAAAGCAGACATCACGTAAGATACACGTAAGGCATGGGGTGATAGAATCACTCCATGCTGAACCTCTTCCGCCGTCACCTCGGGAACAAGAAGGACAACACAGGGTGCTCTCTCGCTGGCACTCGCTCTAAGGAATGCCCTTCCAAGCCGAAGTGCCCGATCCACTTCGAGGGCATCGACGGACAGGGGCAACGGCGCAAACCGCAAGCTTTGATCGACCCGGCCACAGGTTCAGGCGTTCGTGACTGGGGACGGGCGGTCGAGATCATCCGGGAACTCGAACTCCCCAAGCCACCAAACCAGCAGCAAGCACCAAAGGTGTCTCTTCAGGACGCAATCGCCACATTCCTGAAATCCAAGTCAGGGATAAGCAGCGACGACAAGTACGTTCTAATTTTGCGTCGCCTTGCGGCCTACATGGAACTTCAAAAGCGAACGGCAGTGGAAGAGGTCACCCTTGTAGACTTGGTGAACTTCCGGGCTACCTGGACAGGCAAGAACACAACGCAGCGCCGGGACCAGGGAATCATCAAGGGGTTCTTCGGCTTCTGTGTCGATGCCGACTACATCGTCAAGAATCCTGCCGCCAAACTCTCACCGATCCCGAAGACAAGGCCACAGACAGACCCATTCGAACCCGAAGAGATGCGCCGCATCTTTGCAGCGCTGTCTGAACTCACGGACGAATACGGGCGCAAGGGTCAAGCCATCGCCGATCAGACCAAAGCCTTCGTCTATGTGATGCGCTACACCGGGCTGTCCATTGGCGACGTTGCCAAGCTGGAGAAGGCGCACGTCCAGGGAAACCGCATCATGACCTACCGCAAGAAGACCAACGAGGAGGTCTTCGCTGCTGTCCCGCCCTTCGTCATTCACATTTTGAACGCTGCGCCACATGACAGCGACAGGTACTTTTTCTGGACTGGCAACGGCAAAATCCACACTCGCACCAGCAAGTGGGGCGCACGCCTGCAACGACTCTTCGTGCTGGCGGGTGTGAGAATCGTTGAGGTGGAGAAGGTCCGCAGATCGGGTGGAGTTCTGAAGGATTCCCCAGAACTCGTCAAAGTGTCTGAGGCCGTGCCGCACATGTTCCGGCATACGCTTGTTCGTGATCTCCTGACGGCTAACAATCCAGTCCCGATGGAGGAGATTGCAGAATTGCTGGGGGACAAGCTGGAGACGGTGAGAGAGCACTACAGCAAATGGGATCGTCGCCGACAAGCACGGCTGGAATCCCATCTCACGGATTTCTGGAGCAACGACAAGCTCACCAACTCACTGACCACCTAAACAGAACGAGCCAACCGTCGTGGTTGGCTCTGTCGTCATGCGGCTGGATTCTGTCGGCGCTTGTACACTCGCACAACCACCGACTCCGGAATCATGATCGTGCGGTGACTGCGCTTATATCGGCTGCTTCTGCCGTGAGGGTTGGCAGACACATCCAACACACCGGGTTCGTTGACGAACATTCGACGAACCGTGTCATAGGAAATATTCCACAACTCAGCAATCTCTCGCACCGTGTAGTGCCGCTCGGAGCACTGCATGACAGCAAGGTTGCTCGTCGAACTGGTTGATGTTGCGAGAGGCGGGCTTCCCTGCCCTTCGCTATACTTGGCTCGCATCTTTGCGGCCTCAATCTCACATCTCTTCTTCGTCACGTTTCAGGTGTTGACGAACAAATTGTTTTCCGGCTCATCGCTTTCTCCCTTCTATTTCATTTTGCATCACTCGTCAGAGTGCATCCCTCACTGACGACCAACTACTCCAGGAGCCTGCACTCCGTTTTCGGCTATCGTCCTTGAATGCTCGGGACCGTCGTAATCTTCCCAGTCAGGACAGCTATGAGCAACTACTTTGGTCGGGCGTGACAGTTTGTAGTCGAAACCCTCCCGGCGATAGCCCTTGACGTAGCTGTCAACTCTGGCGTCGAAGCTGACGATTTCACCGTCGAATAGGCCCATTCCGTCGTTTAGCTGATTGAATGCGACTGTTAGATTAAACCACAGGTGGTCCGCAACAATACGCCCTGATTCATACTCTCGTACATGTTTGAACAAGAGCGTTGTATCCGTTCCGTCCATGTTTGACCCATAACCTCTGTACGCTCGTTTCTTGCCTTCTCGGACAAATGTTGCCGAGAAGCGTTTTCTTGCTCCGTACATGTTGCTTAATAGTTCTCTCATTCAGTACCTTCTTTAGCTGTCGTCCGTGTGCTTCATGTTTTCAGCATACTTCCACTTTTGCGACAAAGTCAACAGTCAGCCCACATTAAGTCTTTCTGAATGATAAAGATACATCTTCTTTCGCAACAACACAGATACATCTTCTTTCTTCAGCGCAAATGATACATCTACTTCTTCAGCATTGAAGGCGATGCAGACGAGATCCCCACTCGTCCACGGTGCTATCCTCATCACATGCCATCCATACTCGATCAGATACGAGATCTCGAAGCCAAACGGCAGCAACTATTACAGAAGGCAATCGAGCAGTTGCAGGCCGAAGTGGACGCCCTGAACGACTTGGGCTACTCATATGTTCTCGTGAGGTCAGATGCCACGCCACGGCGCACCAAACGGCCCAAGGCCGAATCGGGCGCTATTCGCTGGTCCACCAGCATCACCCGCATCACCAACTACGCCAAGACGAACAAGCTGACCAAGGCACAGGCCCTCGATAGCGTACGTCTGGCCCTGGATCGTTTGGCCGCAAAGAAGGGTGTCCAGGTGCCTGCTGATGTGCTGGCGCAGGCTGAGCAGGCAGTGGCAGAGGCATACGGCAAGAAGTAGCATATGGAGCCAGCTTGGCGGTCACCGGGCTGGCTCTGCCATTGGAGCCTCGATGGACTTTTCAACTGTCGTGAACATTGTCGGCATTGCTGGTCTGGTACTCGCAATTCCACTTAGTATTGCCAGTAATATTCTGACTCCAAAGTTCCAAGATTGGTGGGCGACAACATCAGCCGCCAGGGCAAATCGTCGGCAGCAACACATTGTTACCGAATTGCGGTATCGCCTCTATCTGGAACTCAAGCCAAACGCCTGGAGACATCGAATAATCAGACTCGCAGTTGTTATGTCTCTATGCATTGTTTTCATGCTTTCTCTGCTGATGTCTCTTGTCCTGGAAGGGTTATATGCACTTCACGGCATAAGCCAGCACACCTTTACTGGTTTTAATGGATTCACGCAAGGCGTCCTCGCAGCATTGACAGCAAGCATCTACTATAATGCTTATGTTTTTTACGGCTATTCAAGAGAAGTTCTATTTCTCTGTCGACTATCACATATTGACAGAATGCCCAACGTGGCTGAACTTGAGAGCGAAGTCATTGGCACGGTTAAAGGACTGATCGCAGAAGAACACAACTCTGCATCCTGAGCAACAACTATGTTTCTACTTGCATTTGCCGCTCCAGATCCAGCCGCCATTGAGAAAGCCATTGATCGCCTCACACAGGCGCAGCAGAAAGGGGCCTGGGACTACATCGGCATCATCTCGGTTATAGCCACTCTCATCGTTCTAATCGTGTACACAATCGAGACCTATCGACTTCGCAGGACGGCTCAGCAGCAAGTTGATGCAGCGAACGCACAGACGAAGGCGGCGCAGACACAGGCCGCAACTGCGCTCGAACAGATCAAGATCTCTCAAGCACAGGTGGACGCAGCAGCCAAACAACTTGCCGAGTCGCAACGACAGACCGAGAATGCACACCGCCCAATTATCATTTTGGCATTTGAGGACAGTGCGCAACCGTACCGACCCCAACAACTTGTGTTCCGCAACATCGGCACAGCACCAGCCTTGGATGTACAAACTGGCGATTGCGGACACTGGGGAGGCTATTTCGTCATTGAAAGAGCACATCTCGTACAGCAAGGCGATGCCACTCAAACATCGATTCGCTTCCTCGATGGGCTGCACAATACATGCTGGCACGAATCTCTCTACTCTCTGATACTGGAACATCTTGGTCCCCCATCGCCACCAACAAACGCACTCTTAACTATCCACTACAGAAGTCCAGACGGCATCTTCTACGTCACTCGATACAATATGCTGCTACCCCTACAACCCGACTCCCTTCGCTTTCTTGACTTCAAACGCAAAGAATAGTCAGTCTTCGTCGTCTTCGTCTTCGTCGTCTTCGTCTTCGTCGGAAGGTCCGATGGGAGTTACCGCCTTGATTTCCAAGGCCGGGTGGTCGTATGGTTCAAAATTCCAATCGATGTCTTCTGACTCGGCAATGTCTCTTGCTTCTTCTTCGGTTTTTGCCACCACTACGGCATAGCCTTCTTTGCTTTGCGATTGTCTCACGTTGATTCCGAATTTGTATTTCTGCATAACTTCATTGTCACACGGATCCGCAAACTGTCAAATCCTGCAACTCAGTGCGTCACCGGAGCTTAGATACATCATTCGCACACGCACAGGGAATTTGACAGAGCCAGAAACGACGCTATTCTCAATGAGGATGTCGGCACGCAGCAGCAGCATTCCCTTACGACTATGAACAAGTTTTCTGAAGATGAGGTTGACCAATCAACCATCGGCATAAATCCCGCTTATAGCCAACTGAATTCCATAAAATCGCCTTATACCATCACTTTTCTCCCAGTACGGGGCCTTTTTGCAATTGAGCGTGTCTATATAACAATGTGATCTGATTCCGGCTCTGTGATGGTCTCACTGGGCCATAGATAGTGGATCAGACATGGTAGTGAAACAAAGTCCAAGAGGGCGCAATATTGAGCCGCTTGGCAGGGTGGTGGAGAAATCCACCCGGCATGTACTCCTCCGAGACGCAAGGTGGGTAACGATGCCGACAGCTGCGAATAGCAGTACCTACAGCCACCGTGGATAGCAGAGCGATTCTGTCACGGTCCTGAAAGGTCTTAGTCTAACTAAGACCAACCCAAGTAACCTGGAGAGGAAGAACGGGCGCTGAAGAGCGGGATTGGCCATCGGGTGGGTTATCAGCAACGAGTCTATGCTTCGGGCGCTAAGATCAAGTCCCGGCGATTCCCATGTCAGACACATGTGATCGAGTGGTAGCAGTACTCGCTACCATTCAAAAACCCTGTCAGGGATTATATTAAAAGAATCCGAAGGGTGCGAAGCACTCCCTAAGCATTCCATAACTTCCACGTTTAGCCTTCGGCCCTTCGGGTATTTCTACCACCATTGCCGTTGTTCTTACCAACCAATCAATGAATCTACTTTTTGGCGAATGAGTACGCCCTCGTGACGTCGGATGACGGATTACATCTGCAATCGAATCACAGCCGCTCATTCCCGCCTTCCTCTCACACATAAATAACTCATAGGCATCACCCTATGAGCATTTCCAACTACCTCGAAAACAAAATCCTCACCGACAATCTGACCGGATCCTACCTATCCCTCCATACCGCCGATCCTGGCGAGACTGGCACATCCGAAGTCACTGGCGGATCGTACAGCCGCAAGTCCTGGACATTCAGCGGCCCAACCAACGGCGTCATCACGTCCTCGGCAACGGTCCTCTTCACTGGCATGCCTGCCGTCTCCGTCACGCACTTTGGTGTATGGGATGCCGCTACAGGTGGAAATTGTCTATGGACTGGTCCGGCCACGGCAAGCAAGACTTACGGCGCTGGCGACACGGCAGAAATCACGTCTGGCACACTCACGGTCACCATCGACTAATAGGAGCCTGCATGGACACGATTCTCATTCAGGTCCGGTTCAGCGTCGGCAACTACTCTGACGCCCTCTACTACACCCTCGACGAGTGGCCGTCAGTGACTCCAGAACGCATGGAAACCGACAAACAAGCCCGCTATGACACCTGGGCGGCAATGGTGGCGGAACTGAGCAATCAGGTCACGGCTGAAGACGAGCAGCAGCAGGAGAACTAAGCATGGCCAATCGCTTTTGGGTCGGTTCGACTGGCACCTGGGACGCAACGGCGGGCACGAAATGGAGCGCTACCAGTGGCGGCAGTGGTGGTGCGTCTGTACCCACAGCTTCAGACGACGTGTTCCTCGATGGTTCTTCTGGCGCTGGCACAGTCACTCTAAGTGCGTCGTCGGTTTGTCGTGACCTGACATGTACGGGTTTCACTGGCACGCTGTCACATCCTGCCGCAACATCGCTTGTCATCAGTGGCAGTCTCACGATGGCTGCTGGCATGACCTATTCATTGGGTAGTGCGTCAACGTCGTCGGTGTCGTTCAATGCCACATCGACGGGCAAGACATTCACATCGGCAGGCAAGGTATTCGGGAATATGACGTTTCTGGGTACTGGCGGGTGGACATTGCAAGATGATTTGCTGGTGACAGGCGGTTCGATCACGCTTACGGCGGGAACATTTGACACTAACAATAGAAGTGTCACCGCTTCTGGATTTGCGTCCAATAATTCCAACACTCGAACTCTATCACTTGGCTCGTCTGCCATTGCATTGACTGGCACATCGCCTTGGTCAACAGCAACCAATAACAACCTTACTGTTTCGACAAATACTGCTACTGTGACCTGTTCCGCAAGCGGTGCAAATATTGTCTGTGGTTCCAGCAAGAATTGGAATGGTCTCAGTTTAGTCATTACGGGCAGTGCTTCGCCTGGACTAAATGCGCCTGGATGCACATTCGCAAACATTACAAGAACAGGCACAGCCGCCAAAACTGATGGCTTCACGCTGACAGGTGACATTACAGTTACAGGGACGTTGACACTTACAGGAAACTCTGTATTGAATCGTCTGTTTGTTTCGAGCAGTGCGACTGGTAGCACTCGTACCATTACCAATACAGGCGCAACGATGGCCTGGAGCAACGTCGATCTTCAAGACATTGCTTTGACCACAGCGTACGATGCTTCAGCCATTACGGGATTGTGTGGTGATGTTGGCGGAAATTCTAATATCACTTTCACTACACCAGCAACACAAACATGGTCGGGCACGGCATCAGGAACTTGGTCATCAAATGCCTGGACATCACGAGTCCCACTACCGCAAGACAATGTTGTTGTGGCATCTGCCTTTACCCCGGCAGGGCGTGTCATTACTGTTGACGTGCCCCGTATGGGCGCAAATGTGGATTTTACAGGGACAACAGGAACTCCAGCGCTAACCTTTACGGCTGGTGTTATATCGTGTGTAAATGGATCGTTAACCCTCGTGTCGGCGATGTCAGTTGCCAACATCAATACAACACTCCAGTTTTACGGACGTGGTTCATATAATCTCACGACGGCTGGGTTGCAGATTTCTCCAACTGTCACATTAAATGCTCCTGGCGGAACACTGTCATTGCAAGATGCATTGTCGTGTGGCCGAAGTTTGAATGTCAACTCTGGCACATTCACCACGAATGATTACAGTGTGTTAGTTTTGACTGCGATGAATATTGCTTCCAGTGGTGCCGCAATATGCAATCTGGGTGCGAGCACTGTAACATTGTCGGGTACTGGTACAATTTGGAATGCGCAGTCGAACGGTATTTTGAATGCTGGCACGTCCAATATCGTATTGTCTAACACGACGACTACAGCCAAGTCTTTTACCAATTCTGGCGTCAAAACGTATTCCACAGTTACGTTCTCGGGCGATAACATCACCGTCAACAATGCGAACACTTGTACGATTGGCACGCTTGCCGTCTCGAATGCTGGATTGACAAATGGTCTGAAACTTACATCTGGACAAACCATCGCAGTCGCCAACGTGACCAGCAATGGTAGCGCTGGCAGCTTGGCAAAGCTCTCGACCACCACAGCAGGCACCGCAGCAACACTGACATCTTCTGCATCACAAATTGCTGAAGACTACATGTCGTTGCAAGACATTGCAGCGGCGGGCACCGCAGCATGGTACGCCGGGTCACACAGCACCGACGTTTCCGGCAACACAGGATGGTTGTGGAGTGATCCGGCATCGGGAACCACGATTGCGATTGCTGGTGCGTTGACAGGCTCTTCAAACTTCACAGGATCTCTGTCACGTCGAGCTTTGTTGGGTGCCGCCCTGGCCGGAAATGGATCACTGGCAAGCTCATTGGCTCGCAGAGCTATCCTGGCCGCTTCTCTGGCAGGCTCGGGCACTTTGGCCGGAACCCTGCTAAAGCGCATCAAGCTCGCCTCCAATCTCGCAGGGTCCGGAACTATGGCAGGCACCTTGACCAGACGGGCCTTGCTCGCAGCAAATTTGTCTGGATCCGGCTCACTCGCCGGAACTCTCATCAGGCGCATCCTGATCGCTGCCAGTCTGTCCGGTACGAGCACGTTGACAGGAGCCTTGTACGGCGCTGGTGGCACCATCATACCCATCGCAGGCGCACTCACTGGCACGTCGTCAATGACAGGTGTCCTGGTGCGTCGTCAGTTGTTCTCAGCCGCATTGGCGGGCACATCCGGCATGACTGGCACGCTCATCACCAGAAAGCACCTTGCGGCGGCGCTGATGGCCCAAGGCTCGCTTATTGGTTCGTTGGCAGGTGTCCAGGTCATCACCAGGGTCAGAGCAATGTCACCAGTCATTGGAGCACCCAAGCAAGTATCCAACACCATCACCAACACAAGACCCGTAAGCCGGGACTAAGGAGCAACCATGAACTACTTCACACAAGCCGACACCGAGAAATTGGCATACCGCCAAAGCATCGCAGGCGACACGATCACCAATGCCGCATGGACAATCACGCCATCTGCCACGCTGGCACCGCAGGCAACCACTGCCGACACTGCAACGTGTATGGTGTCTGGCCTCACATCCGGCACCACGTACACACTGACTGTCCTGATGACTTGCGGATCAGGACAGATCGTAGAGCGCTCCGTGACCATTGCTTGTGTTTGATGTTGGCTAAATGTCGGTATGTTCATCGGATCCAAAGAAGCCTACATTGATCATTTGTTCTCCATCTTCAAAGAGACCGAACCGATCTATTACAATCTCATCTCTGCAATCATGCATATTGATGGCATGACACAGGCGCAGTATCAGAAACAACATCGGATATCATCAGCCAACTATTGCATCTTGCGCAGTGAGGCTTTGGCAGCATTGAAAGCGCATCTGTTGCGGCACGGCGTGTCGAGCATATTAGACACATCAATGTGAAATATTAGCAAAATCTAAATACTGTTGTGCTGTTAGGAGGCACAACGGTATGACCAACAACAAGACAACACATCATAATGGATTTCGAGTTCGCACAATTCCAGAACTCACCAAACCACAGATTCGTCGCTTTTGGAATAAAGTAGAAATCGGCAAACATAATGATTGCTGGAATTGGACAGCATCAACATCATTTGGTGGATACGGACAATTTTCAATTCAACATGATAATTGGAAAGCGTCACGAGTTGCTTACTTTCTCTATTACGGAATCGACCCGGCAGAGAATATGATCTTGCACTCTTGTGACAATAGACTCTGCTGCAATCCTCACCACCTCCGCACTGGCACCAGCAAGGACAACACACAGGACGCCATCAGCCGAGGACGCCACGTAGCTACACGCACTGGCACGGTGCTCGACCAAGAGGGAAGAGAAATGGTGAAACTGCTTTATTGTTACGATGTCCCGAAGAATCAAATTGCAGTAATCATGGGCATTTCATATTCGACTGTACGGAACATCTGCCTTCATGGATAATAGCGAACATCAAGAATGGCATGATCTATTCGCCGCTCATGCCGAACGACTACGGCGCAAGATTGAATTGCTTGGTGAGATAATCAGCACGCATAAATAACAACGATATTATGAAGTAAGAGTTGGGGCAGATCCTTAATGGTCTGCCCTTTAGTTTTTCAGATGCCAGCCAAGAAACCCTGTCGCATAAGTAACTGTCCCAAGGCCGCAACGAACGGATACTGTGACGACCACGCATCACGACGAAAGAGTTACGATCCACAACAAGAAGCGAAGTGGGATAGACCAGGACATCATCTGTATTCGACCGCACGATGGAAACAATTGCGGGCAGAGAAATTACGACAGCATCCGTTGTGCAAGCATTGCGCCGAACGAGGCATCGTCACTGTCGCAACGCAAGTGGACCACATCACTCCGCATCGTGGCGACGAGCATCTGTTCTGGCACGGACCATTCCAAAGTTTATGCGCCTCTTGCCATAGTGCGAAGAGCAGGCAAGACGTCATGGACCGCAAGTCAAAACACGACGTTGTATAGATAATGGTGTTCAATTCTCTCCTGGATGGAGGGGCGGGCAAAATCTCTCCTTGCCTGCCCC
The DNA here is from genome assembly GCF_051172195.1 of Paludibaculum fermentans. Lineage (GTDB taxonomy): Bacteria > Acidobacteriota > Terriglobia > Bryobacterales > Bryobacteraceae > Paludibaculum > Paludibaculum fermentans_A. Next base: position 5,029,202 of record NZ_JBPJAQ010000001.1, on the reverse strand, counting down.
TCCACGACCGTCCTCCGCCTCATCAACAAGCGCTAAATAATTCTGCCCCAAGGACTGACTAATAAAGGGGTATGAACATACATGGCAAAGCGCAAACCACAATTCCCCGCCCCAGATTATCTCGATCCATTAGCAGCATCCGAATGGAACCGCATCGTTCTATTGCTTGGCGATAAGCTCACCGATGCGGATTTGCAAGGGCTCACGTCGCTTTGTTGTGCCTTCTCACGCATGGTGACCGCACAGCAGCAATTACAGACGCAAGGCTTGACCGTCATGTCGGCAAAAACTGGCTGGCCAGCACCGAATCCACTCATTTCCATTGTGAATTCCGCCTCAGAAACAGTGCGCCAATTGTCAAAAGAATATGGATTGACTCCAGCATCCAGAAGGCGAATGAAACAGGCTGACGATCAAGCCAACGCAATCAAGCGCAATGATCTCATTCGATAATGTTCAACCAAGAAAGGGCAAATAGAGTAATCCAATTCTGCGAGACGTACGGACAACACTTTGAAGGTCCCGCAGCAGGAACAAGTGTCAAACTACTACCCTGGCAGATAGAGAACATCATCAATCCCATTTTTGGAACTGTTGATGACAATGGAATCCGGCAATATCGCCATGCTCTCATCTTCTTACCCCGCAAGAACGCCAAATCATTCCTGACCGCAATGTTGGCGCTGTATCTTCTATTAGGTGACGGCGAGGCAGGCGCACAAGTGTACATTTGTGCTCGTGATCGAGAACAAGCATCTGTGGTGTATCGGTATGCCGCTCGTATGGTTCGGGCCAATCCAGAACTTGCCAAGATCTGCCGAGTGATTGATTCAACAAAGCGCATCATTTACGGCAACCGCCAACTGAAGGTGATGTCGAGCGATGCGCAATCCGCATACGGCTTGAATGCTTCTGCCGTGATCTGTGACGAGCTTGCCTTCTGGGATACCCGAGACCTGTACGACGCCATGGTGTCGTCCATGAAGTATCGGCGTCAGCCCTTGGTTATCTCAATCACGACCGCATCCAACAACCTCACTGGCATTGGACGACAACAGTACGAATATGCCAAAGGCGTTGTAGATGGCACGATCACGGATGACCGCTACTACGCCTACCTTTGTGAGGCACCAGCGGACTGCGACATCGCTGACCAGCATTACTGGTTTCAAGCCAATCCAGCGCTTGCCACGGATGAGGATTGCGACCTGGGCAAGGGCTTTCTGCGCCTCTCGACATTCCAGGATGACTACAAGACCGCTTTAAATGACCCCGGCGCAATGCTCAGGTTCCGCCTGCTGAGCCTCAATCAGTGGGTCTTGGCCTCTGAGACGCCGTACATTCCTCTCGACCGATGGGACGCCTGCAACGAACCGATGCCAGATCTGACGGGCAAACGCTGTTTCGGTGGGCTCGACCTATCGCAAAAACACGATTTGACCTGCTTTTCGCTGGTTTTTCCTCTCGAAGACGAAAAGTATGCCATCTTGCCTCATTTCTTCATGCCTGCTGAGAATCTGGCAGAAAAAGAGCGTCTTGACAGAGTTCCTTATACGGAATGGGCAAAGAAGGGCTATCTCACCCTTTGCCCTGGTCCGGTTGTGCGGCACAAGTATGTCATCTCACACATTTTGGAGGTTGCAACAAGGTATGAGCTTGTTGAAATCGCTGTTGACCGTGCTATGGCGGCAGAAGTAATCGAAGAACTTCAAGATGGCGGAATTGAAACGTGGGATTTCAATCAATCAATCATGGCTTTCACGAACCCAACAAAGGCGATGAAAGAACATGCTTACCTTGGCAACATCATTCATGGCGGCAATCCAGTCTTGCGATGGAATATTGGGTGCTCGACGATCAAAGAAGACGCCAACAACAACATCCGTGTCGTCAAATCCAACAAGCGCCAGAATAATCAACGTATTGACGGCGTGATTGCGTCGATCATGGCATTCGACAGGGCTCAACGCAATACCACCGACCAAAAAGCAAAGGCGATAAATAATCTCATCGATGACTGGCTATCTGATCCAGTTTCGATCCGACTATGACATTTAAATCCGCCGCAATCAAGATTCTGGATTATTTTGGTCTTTTGCCGACCAATCGTACCCTCACCGGATTGAACATCTACAGCACCAATGTCGGCAGAGCGGTTACTGAAGAATCGGCTTTAGGCATTGCGGCGGTCTGGTCTTCAATTCGACTGCTGGCTGAAGTGGGCGGCAACCTTCCTCTTCACTTTTATCGCCGTGGCAATGATGATTCCACATCTCGCATCAAACACAAGCTCGACTACATTGTCTCACAAGAACCGAACGCATGGATGACGAGCAACGAGTACTGGGAGTCGATGATTGCCAGTCTTGCGACCTGGGGAAATGCATATTCGGTCATCGTGAGATCTGGTGTCGAGGTAATTGGGCTGATTCCTGTCAATCCAGCAAACATGACGGTCCAATGCATCGAGCAGCAGATCACTTATCGCATCTCGACCGCCACTGGCATCAAAGAATATCAACCCAAAGACATCTTCCATATCAAATTGTTTTCGTTTGATGGCCTCGTCGGACTCTCACCAATCGGCACATGTCGTCAGGCCCTCGGGATGGCTGTAGCCGCCGAAGAGTACGGCGCAAGGTTCTACAGCAATGGCGCTACTCCATCCGGCTTTGTCAGCCCAACTGAGGCCATGACCGCCGATCAGATCACGGCATTCAAGGCGAGATTCAATAGCAATAATCAAGGGCTCGATAATGCGCACAAGATTGACGTGCTGCCTGTTGGTTTCAAGTGGCAACAAATAACGATTCCGCCTGAAGATTCGCAGTTCATCGAGTCACGTAAGTTTTCAATTGAAGAGATTGCCAGAATCTTCCGAGTGCCGCCGCATTTGATTGGTGACCTGTCGCATGCCACGTTCTCAAATATTGAATCGCAAGGCATGTCATTCGTTCAGTTCACTTTGATGCCATATTTGTCGAAGATCGAAGCCGCAATTGTGAAAGCCTTGATCGAGCAGAAAGACAAAGGCATCATTTTTCCTGAATTCAATGTTTCGGGCTTGATGCGTGGCGACAGTGCGGCACGAGCCGAATACTACTCAAAGATGACTTCTTCGGGCATTATGACGAGAAATGAAGCTCGCCGTCTGGAACGCCTTTCGCCGATGCAAGGTGGTGACGAACTTACAATCCAACTCAACATGAGCGCCATCCAGGATTTGCCTTCGAATAAATAAGAGTGAACCAATGGAAACAAAGAAGCTCACATATCAATTCGCACTGAAGGCGGCACCGACCGAAGAGGGCATCTTCGAGGGTTATGCAGCAGTGTTTGGCAATGTCGATCAGGCGAATGATGTCATTCTGCCGGGTGCATTTGTGGCAACACTGACAAACCGGAAGCAGTATATCCCGATCTGCTACCAGCATGACACAGATGATGTGATTGGCGTCTGCCTGGAGCTTTCCGAAGACTCGAATGGATTGCTCGTCAAGGGTCAATTGGCTGTCAAGACCGAAAAGGGCAATGACGCTTACGAATTGCTCAAGCTCAAAGCAATCACTGGTCTTTCCATCGGTTATGCAGTTCCTGTCGGTGGCGCTGTCTGGTCAGATGGCGTTCGGCAGCTAAAACAGATTGAGCTATACGAAATCAGCTTAGTAACATTCCCTTGCAATGTCGAGGCTCAGGTCTCCAGCGTGAAGGGAATCGAATTAACAGAAAGAGAATTAGAGAAGATCTTGCGGGATGCGGGATTCTCTCAAAAGGAAGCCAAGACGATTATTTCGTCTGGCTACAAAGCCCTGAAGTCACAACGAGACGTTGATGAGTCGGCGGCATTGCTGGAGCAAATCCGGCAAATCTACAAACAGTAGGTATTATATGGAAAATCAAGAACTCATCAATGAAATCAAAAAGCTCCATGTCGAAATGAAGGAAGCGCACAATCAGGCGCTTGCTGAAGTCAAGGCACAGGGTTTTGCTTCACCAGAAATCAAGTCGGCAATGGCAAAGATGGAAGCGGACATTGTGTCCCTGACCAATCGTGTCGTTGCCGCAGAACAGAAGTCTATCGCCCCGATGCAAGCAAAGGCTGAATCGAAGTCAATCGGACAGCAGTTTGTCGAGACGGAATCGTTCCGCCTCATGGCCGAAGGCAAGAGCCGTCAGGCCCTCGCTGAGATCAAGGCTACGTACACGTCGCCGTCGCAAGTGGCTCCCATCGTTGCGACTCCGCAGGGCAACAACATCTTCGCCTTCCAGGTGCGCAATTATCTGGGCGGCATGCCGATCCAGACCGACTTGGTCAAGGTGCCGCAGGAGACCACGACTCAGGCCGCAACTGTCAAGACAATCGGTTCTGCTGCTGCTGAGACCACCACGGCAATCACGATGGTCGATACTGCTGTGCGCACAGTGGCTCACTTCACGAGCATCGCCAAGGAATTTCTTGCTGACGCTCCTGCATTCGGTGCCTTTGTCGACCAGCGCATGGCCTTCGGTATCCGTGGCGCTGAAGAGACGCAATTGCTCATTGGTGATGGCACTGGACAAAACCTAAAGGGTCTCGTACCTTACGCCACTACCAAGACGTTCACGACTGAAGCAATGATTGACCGCATTGCGTTGTCTGTCGCTGACGCTTTGGCAACTGGATACGTGCCGACATTCGTTGTCGTGGCTCCGGTTGACTACGGCAAGCTTGTGACCGCAAAGGCTTCGACGTCTGGCAACTACTTGCTTGGCAGTCCTGCATTTGGCTTTGCCGCAACCATTTGGGGTGTCCCAGTGGTGCCGTCGCCGAAGATGACCGCCAACAACTTCCTGGTGGGCTCTGGTCTCGCAGCTTCGGTTGCAGAGCGTCAGGGCACGACACTCAGCCTGTCGTACGAGCACGCAAGCAATTTCACAAGCGGCATCGTGACCGTAATGGCAGAACAGCGTGAAGCACTCATGGTCTTTGCGCCGGGTGCATTCATCACAGGTGTGCTGAGCTAAACCTCAGCGCTTAGGAGGAATAGGGCGGGCCGCAAGCCCGCCCTTTTTCACATCGCATGCAAATCAAAGCAATCAAACCCTTTCTTGGCAGCGTTGAAGGTCTCATTGACAACGGGCAAGTATTCGATGCTGACGACGCAAGAGCCAAAGAACTAATTGGCATCGGTCTTGTAGAACCATACAATCCGGTCGAAGAGACAAAAGTAGTCAAACCAGTAAAAGAAAAGAAGAGCAAATAACATGTCAGAATCCATCTCTCTTGATCTCGCAAAGTCACATCTTCGGGTGATGGACGACAACGACAATGCGTACATTGTCCATCTCATCGCAGCGGCAAGACAGGCAACTGAACGATACATCGGGCAGCAGATCGGCGTTGTGGATGGCGTAAATCCTGTTCCTGCCGATTTACAGGCGGCAATGCTGCTTACGGTAGGGCACCTGTACAGCAATCGAGAGTCTGTGGTCGCTGGTCAATTGTACGAGTTGCCAATGGGAGTGAAAGCGCTGCTGGCACCATTCGTGAGGTATTAGCCATGTTTGCTGCTGGCACTCTCGACACACTCATCACAATCCAATCCCGCACCGTCTCACAGAACCAGATCGGTGAAGCTGTCGATACCTGGGCTGACACTGCCCATACCTACGCTCATAAGTCGTCTCGTTCCGGCAGAGAGTTCTATTCCGCTTCCAGAACCGTGGCAGAGGATGCCGTGTTTTTCACAATCCGCCACATGGACGGCCTGGACAGCACGATGCGTGTGCTGCATGGATCCGATGCGTACGACATCACAGCCATCCGGTACTCGGAAAAGCGCCGGGAGTCCATTGAGTTGCAATGCCGCAAGGTCACTTAGTCTCTGCCGTCTGTCCGACCCGGGCAAGCCGCATTGAGTACTTGCCGACTGCAATTCGATGCTTTCAGAACCAGACCTACCAGCACCGTGAATTGGTCATCGTGAGTGAAGACGACGTAACAGCCGTCATCCCATCAGATACACGCATACGGCTTCTCAGATGCCCTCCAGGGCTCACGCTGGGCTTGAAGCGGACCATTGGCGCTGAAGCGGCATCCGGCGATGTTGTGGCGCATTGGGACGACGATGACTTATATCACCCTGCCCGGCTGAGCGAGCAGCAAGCCATCCTGACGCCAGACAAGCCGATCACTGGTTATCGGTCCATTCGCTTCTACAGTGTCGTTGACGGCCACGCAAGGGCATACCACTACCATGACGATGCTCTCGTCCTGGGCACCAGCATCACGTATCGGCGCTCAGTCCTGACAGAGCATCCATATCCTGACTTGACCCACGGCGACGAATGCATTTGGCTTGCTGGGCTCGGCTCACTTCTGACCGCCACAGACGGCCTTGACCGCTGCATTGCCCTGGACCATGACGGCAACACATGCCCACGCATCTACACGACCAGCTACAGCGCCATCGACAGGGCTGAGACGTTGGGGCTGATGCAAGAGTGGTCTTCCCCTAAATAACTGCATGGCAAAGTCAGTAAGAGTTGATGGTTTAAGCAAGCTGGAACGCTCCATCCACGCAATCATTGAGCGGTCACAAGGCCAAGCTGTGATGGATGTGTTGGGCAAAGCCGCCAACATGTTCCGCCAGCAGGCCGTAGCAAACGCCCATTCAGAAGGGTTGCCGAAGGAAGTAGCCGACAGCATCTTTGCCTTTGGCCGTCTGCGTGGCAAGGTCCGCAAGAATCCATCTGCATTGGTCGGCGTCAAGCGTGGCAAGGGCACACCAGCATACGTCGAATGGCAGGCAGCAGGCGGGCCGGGTGCAAGGTCCGCTGTCGGCAGTGGCAAGGCCATCAAAGCCACATCCGCACCAGGGCGCACCATCGGCATGTCGCTTGCCACGATGTTCGAATTTGGAACAAGCAAGATGCCACCAAGGCCATTCTTTGCAAAGGCGCTCAAAGAGAAGAAAGCAGAAGTGAAATCGTACGTACATGATGAACTGCTGAAAGTTCTCACGAAGGTAGACTAATGATCGAAACAACAATCAGACAGGCACTAATCACGGCAGGCATCGCTCGTGTCTATCCAATCTCCGCACCGCAAGACGCCGAATTGCCCTATTGTGTGATTTGGCGCATCGGCGCAGATGCCGACATGACCCTTGATGGAGATGCATCGCTGAGACAAAAGACAATCCAGGTGTCCTATTTCTCGAACAGCAGCACGGACGCACTCCAGAAAGCCGACATCATTGCAGACACATTGATTGGTTTCGCAGGCGATTCAATTCAGAATGTTGAATTGGTCACCGAAGGCTCGTCTTACGAGTACGACACCACGCTCTACCATGTTTTTCTAAGATTTGACGTTTGGCATACCGCATAATCGCACTCTCATAAATAACTTCTGAGAATTCTCATCTCGGGGGTTATTTCCGATGGCAAACAAGTATGCCGCAAAAGGCGTGACATTTGGTTATGGTTCACCGCTCGTAACCGTAGCAAGCGTAAAGAGCATTTCTGGACCTAAGCTGTCAGCAGAACAGATTGACGTGACCACACATGACAGTTCGGGTTCGTATCGTGAATTCGTTCAGTCCTTCAAAGATTCGGGCGAAGTGACTTTGAATCTTGTCTATGATCCGTCTGACACGACACAGGGCAATTCGACGGGCCTGTTGTCGCTCTTCAACAGTGGCGCAGTCACCGCAATGGCAATTAGTTATCCCATGACATCGCCCGTCAAGAAGCTTACATTCACTGGCATCGTAATCGGCTATGAATGGGGCAACGCCGAAATCAGCAGCGCACTCGAAGCAACTGTGACTGTCAAAGTAAGCGGCGCAGTGACATTGGCATAAGGAATCACTATGCGCAATTACCCTGACAAATTGAAAGTCTTGGTAGACATCTTTGGTGACGGCGTAAGCAGAACACTCGTCGTCACCACTGGCGTTCTTCGCAGACTCGACGAAAAGCATGGCATCAAATTTGATGGCTCTTCGGATGAGCGTCCTCTCTACTCCGTCGTACCGCAGGCAATCGCTGAATCGTGCATCGAGAAGGATGTCACTATCGAGGACATCGAAGATCTTCCGGTATCCGACATCGAACGCCTTGCACTTGCATTCTTCCAAGCTCTGTGTGCTTCAGCGAGCAAGGATAAAGCAGACCCAAACGCACAAAAGGACGAGACAGCAAGCCAATAGACTGGCTCGTCCTCTGGGCAGACGCTCGAATGCAATTGCATCTCACCGAAGATGAATTGTGGGATCTGGCATTTGTTGAGTTGGATGCGCTGTTTGCATCACATCGCAAACAAGAAGCGTATCAGGATTATCGATTCGGCAAGCTGTGTGAAATCATTGCACTAAGCCAAGGCGTCAAGACTAACAATGGAGCCAAGATCAGCCCGGAGTTGTTTTTCCCTTCGATCAAGCAATTAACAAAAGAAACCGCAGAACAATCGCCTGAGCAAATGCTCGCCTGGGCTGAACAGTTCGCCGCAGCAAACAAGACCTCCGATAAATAACATATCGGGGGTTTTCTCATATTATGGCGAACACATTAGGCGATTTGATTGTTAAGGTCGGTGCGCAAGTTGACGGGTATCAAGATTCAATGCTTGGCGTTCTCGCCACGGCTGAAAAGACAGTCAAAGGCGTAGAAACGAAGTTTGCCAATTTTGACAAGCTCGGAGACCGTCTAACCGGGCTCGGCACCAAGCTGTCAGCCGCCATCTCCCTGCCCCTGATCGGTGCTGGTGCATTGGCCGTCAAGTCGGCAATGGACATGGAGTCCCTTGAGATGGCGCTTCGTGGTGTGGCCGGGTCAGCAGAAGAGACGCAGGCGCAAATGAAGCGCCTGATCGAGGTCTCCAAGCTGCCGGGTCTCGGTCTTGAAGAAGCCATCAGGGCATCCGTCAACCTCCAGTCGGCAGGACTCTCAGCACAACAAGCGGAGCGCTACATCAAGGCATTCGGCAACGCATTGGCAGGTGTGGGCAAGGGCAAGGCGGAACTACAGAGCGTCATCGAGCAGTTGCGCCAAATGTCGGCGAAGTCTAAGGTCACCGCCGATGACCTGAAGCCGCTCATGAACGCCACGCCGCAGGTAGCCAAAGTCGTCAAAGAAGCCTTCGGAACCATCGACACGGAAGCGCTTCAGAAGATGGGCGTAAGCACATCGCTCTTCATCGAAACCGTCGTCGCAGGACTGGAGAAACTGCCAGCAGCCGGGAACACGACCAGGAACACATTTGAGAACCTTCAGGATGCCATTTCGAGAACATCAGCACAGATGGGCAAGAACCTGATGCCCCTGGTACAGGAGATCATTCCAAAGATTGAAGGTTTGACGGCCAAGCTTGGTGAGATGGCAGAGCAGTTCTCCAAACTCGATCCTGCTACCAAATCATTTTGGACCAACTTTGCGATTGGTATAACAGTCACGCCGCTCATTATCGCTGGCATTGGTGGCGTCGTTAAAGTGGTCAAGGATCTCGCCACAGCATTTGCTTATTTGCAAGGCATCGGCGCATTCAGCCTGTTGTTTTCGCCTGCTGGCATTGCTGTGTTGGCTGGTCTTGGTGTTGCTGCTGTTGCTCTCAAAGAACTCAACCACCTTGATGAGGTCGGCAAAGCTGGCACTGATCGTCTTTACACCGAGCGCCAGAAAACCGCAAAAGCAAAAGACGCAGAATTGGAACGTCAAGCAGCAGCCGCCTGGGCGCAACGTGAAATCGAGGACGGTCAAAAGCGGGCTGAAGCCATTCAGAAACAGCTTGCCGCCCAAAAAGGACTGACCGAAGAGACAACCAAGTATTACCAGCCGGGTCACGCAAAGCTTGAATTGTCCATTCAAGAACGTGCTGAGCTTGATTTAATTGGTCAACGCTACACCGATGCAAAGAAGTGGCTTGATGCGTACTACACCAGCAAAGCGCTTGATAAGCAACTCACATCGGAATTGCTTCAGATCGGCGCTGGCTTCAGAACTGAACTGTCGGCACAAACCGCAGAATACGCAAAGCAAGTGACCTCGATAGATCAGGTGGCGGCGGGCCTGGAAAAGATGCTTCGTGCAAATGCGAAGCTGACCGACCTTGAATTGCCAAAGGGCATGAAGGTGTCATATGACGAGACGACCGAAGCCATGTTCAAGTACGAAACTCGGTTGAAGGAACTCAACATCAAGACCAACGAAGTCATGAAGGGCACGGTTGTCCAAGATGCAATGAAATCAACCATTGCGGCCTATGAGGCGGGCGCAATCAGCGTTGAAGAATTCCGCCGTGTATATGAGGAACTTCTGAAGGTCTATAACAACAAAACTGGCAGCGGTTCGCATGGCCAGAAAGACAGCGTCCTCAAGGAAATTTCGACGATCATGACAAACATGAATCAGTCCATTGCTGATGCCATCGTCAATTGGAAGGGCTTTGGTGAGACCGCCGTCAATGTGCTCAAACAGATCGGCAAGGCCATCATCGCCGAAATCCTTACCAAGATGGTTCTTACGAAAGATCGCATCAACAGCATTGTTGACGTGCTTGGCGCTGGCCTCAAAAAGATCGGCCTGGGCAAGATCCTGGGCTCTGGTGTGGACAAGGCGGCAGATATTGGCTCGTCCGCAACATCGTCGTCAGCGTCGGCAGCGTCGTCTGCGTCGTCGAGTGTTGGCGGCATCGCTGGAGCCGTTAACATGGTGTCTGGCATTGCAAGTGCAATCGGCAGTCTCGGGACAATGTTCGTGACCATGAAGATGAATTCCAAGTTATATGACATTGAGACTGGTATCCGTGGCATGGTTGGCAACTCCACAGGACTGAATGAGCAGATCAACGAGTACCTTCCGGCCCTGAAGGGCATCGAGGACCGAATTACACAACTGATCACTGGCGGGCTTGGCGTCTACAGCTTTCCGGATTCAGAGGTCCGTGTCCGCATGGCTGACAACTCGCTCGTCGGCGCTGGTGGAACCATGCAAGTCGTTGTGAATGGTGGCTATTTCATGACAGACGGCGCATTGGATAGTTTCACTGATGCGTTCATCGGTAGATTGCGAGCACGAGGTTTGAAGCTCTAAGCGAATCGTCTACATATTATCGTTCATACCGTCCGGGCGTTGGCATCTCCTACATTTTATCTTTGCCGACGCCTTTATTTTGTTTCTCATAAATATTGACATGTCATTGTCAGTAACTATTGGATCAATCACTCGCCACATTGCAGAATCGTCACTTTCCATCTCAAGCACATTGGGTCAAGTCGGAACTTGTGAACTTGTTCTGCCTGACGTATTAGGTACTCTTACCATTCAAGTCGGCACCACAATCAACATTACAGACGGTGCCTTGATCCTGTTTTCCGGATTTGTGACGGACACCAGCATCAAACTTGTACATGGCAACAAGCGTGTCATGTCCATTTCGGCGCAAGATTGGAATGCTTTGCCATCCCGCCATTCCAGTGGCGAATTTGAATGGCCCAAAGATACACGAGTGAATAATATCGTCCGTGATCTGATTACTAACAGTCCAATGAATGACGATGGCGTGAACCTGTCTATGGTTCCGGCTGGTGGTGGTGATCTTACGACAGAAGTGTTTAACCCGGTTTACACGACACTGACTGACGCACTTAACACACTTGCCACTTTGTACAAGAAATTCTGGAAAATTGATTACACCAAGACATTACAGTTCGGCAATTGGGATGCTGGAATCATCAGTGCTGTCGTAACCGACACAAGTCACAATGTGCGTGCTCAAACGCTATCGTCAAGAGCAACATTGGAACAATATGCCAATTACGTGATTGTTCGCTATTCCAATTTCATCAAAGATTTCACGCAATCATTTACGGGCAATGCGACACAAACCGATTTCTCAGTCAACAATCCTGTCGCTTCCCAACCCACAGTCAAGGTGAATGGCACCAATCAAACCATTGGCGTGTTCGGCCAAGACACTGGAAAGCAATGCTACTGGACTGCTGGTGGTCGAGAGATCACCTTCACGACAGCACCAGCATCGGGCGCAACGGTCTCGGTTGCCTACCGTGGCCGGGTGATCGACGTGAAGGATGCCATTGACGCTGCTGGCGTTGCGGCAATGCAGGCGCTTGTTGGCGGTTCTGGTGTGTTCGTGAAGAACATAAACGTCAGCGAAGACACGACCATTACGGACGCACAGGCCATTGCTGACCGCCTTCTGGACAAGTACAAGCACATCTCATACGTCGTAACGTTCGAATCGGACACGATCACATCGCAGATCGGTGACCGCATCACGATCAACGTCACTGGTGTGCCAACTGGGAACTATGTGGTCCGATCCGTGCGCACCAACATGATGGGCAAGGGCTTGCGACGGTCGTATGAGTGCGTATCTGGCAACATCTTGAGCGATGGGTTCGATGCCTTCTCAGCCATGACAGGGCAATCCGTTCTGTCGGGCGGCACGATCACACTGCCACCTGATACATCGAGCAGCACATCGGGACTGGCGTCCATTGGCGACAACATCCTCGTCAATGCCGATTTCGAAAGCGATCTTGATGGTTGGACGGTCTATGCGCCCATCGCCAGCAGCGTGTCTGTGGGCTCGACTGGTGCGAAGTCAGGATCCAAGTACCTCCACTTGACACCGATGACCGCATATGGCGATGTGAGCCAATACAGTGACCATTCATTTCCTGTTGCTGCTGGTGATTGGTACACAGTCGAGTATTGGTTGCGGACCAGTGGCTATGCCCTTGGCCCCGGCAATGAAGGAATCTCGTCGCCACAGATCAACTTCCAGTCGGCAAGCGGCACCTACATCTCATCGATCCAATCCACGGTTCCACTCGGCACTTACGATTGGACGTTCTTCAGAGTTTCAGGGCAGGTTCCGGAGAATGCGACCAGGGCGTCACTGATTGCCGTCTGGGGCAAGCTGATGAACGGCACGGTGGACATCGACGCCATCCGCATGTACAAGGGTGCACCGTCACAGCAGACGGTTGGAGCAAACCTGCTTCTCAACCCCGATTTTGAAAGAGCGCTGGAAGAGTGGAACGTCGAAGTTCCGTTGATCTCGTACACGTCCATTCAGCAGGGCGGCGCAAAGTCGGGCGGCAAGTTCATGCGCATTGCAGGCGGGCAGGCCATCGCAGCAGCGGTCAAGCATTCTTACAACGGTTCGGGGTTCTATCCGGTTGTTGAAGGGCAGTCCTTCAAATTCGAAGGATGGTTCCGTACAAATTCGGCCGTCAAGGCAGCGGGCAACAATCTCTATACACAGGTCGGCTTCTACAACGCAGCACAGACCTACGTCGGCGGCTTCGTGTTCTCCTATCCAGAAGGCACGACCAGTGCATGGACACACCTTACGGGCCACGGCGTTGCGCCTGCGGGTGCTGTGTATCTGTCGTTCTTTGCCTTCATTGGCAAGCTCCAGTCAGGCTCCATCGACATCGACAGCCTACAACTCTATTTCGAAGATGCCGTCGAGAAGACGCCTCTGGACTATGGCGCATTGGGTGACGGCAACACTGATGATTCCCTGGCCGTCCAGAACGCCATCAACGACAACACCACATTGAAAATTCCAGCCGGGTACACGTTCCTGACCAATGGTGTGTACCTATCCGGCAAGACATCGCCATACATTTACGGCGGCGGCACCTTGAAGCAGAAGGCCAATGCACCAGCGGGTTCATGCTTGTTGCTCGTCACCAACTGTGTTGAGCCTTATGTTGAGGGTCTCATCCTGGACGGCAACAAGACGAACCAAGCCAATGCCGTCGACAACCTGTTGTACTTCTCCGATTGCACAGGAACCATAACTGCTGATGCTGTGACGGCCAAGGCTGGCAAGTCTGGCGGCATCATCGCAATCTCTGGCACTGGTGCGGGTGTGCCCACGTCCGTCATCTACAACGCATGTACGGTCACTGGTTGCACTACGGCTCTGGGCATCCTGAACAGTGCCACGGCTGGATTGATTCCTGTCGCCAACATCACAGACTGCATTTCAACTGGCAACTCTGTGGACGGCATCTCGGTGAAGCGGGTGACAGACATTGCCATCACGAACACGCAGAGCACGACCAACACTGGATATGGAGTGAAAGCAGACACCTGTGGAGTAAGATTCTCCGATTGCAATGTGTCATCCAATACGGCAGGCGGCTTCAGTCCTGTCGGCACCACAACCTATACGGCATACAACACGGTCGGCTTGTCGGACCAGCGTGTGCCCATTGCTGCGCCACCTCCGGTTGCCAGCTTCGCTTTCGCCCTGAAAGACTTCAACACACAGTTCGGCTTTGATTGGTCTTGGGTCAATCCGACAACCATAGGAACCGCCAGCGGCACGATTCGTCAGGTTCGCTATTGGGTGAAGACTGGTGGTGTCTTTGTCCTTGATGGTGGCTGGATCACGACAGGCACGACGTTTGATCTGTCTTCTTCACTGACGGCTTCAGATGGCCCGTTTCCTAAGCGTTCTGGCGAGTATGAGGTTGAAGCTCGCATTGCGACTCTCAATTTCGAGAACACAAAGTCAACATGGATGACCACATCGGCAAGAGTCGCAATCGCTACACTCCCGATTGATTCCTCACTCGACAATGTCAATCTGAACACCAACTACAACGGTTCGGGCTTCAAGGTCATCTCGAACACTGACGGAACGATGGATGTGTCGGTACAATACGGCCCTCCATATCCTCAGCCACCATCGAGGGTCACGCCTCTCATTGCGGCCTTGCCGATGATCGAATTGACGGACGGGAACGTATTGTCCTATCCAGCACAACCGTACACCGCAAATCCGGCACTTGATCCTCCTGGGAATCTTCAGGTCGTCACTGTCAGCATGGACAAGCCATCGGCACCGACAACGATTTACTTTCACGTATTGTCGGTCAGCACAAGCGGTCAGCTTGCGTACAAACCACATGGCTCAGCGTCAGCAAGCGCATATATTGCAATCTCAATCACACAAACAATGATTGACGGCGCAGTCAGCACAAATGACGCTCCTGTCGCACCTACTGGAATCAGCATCGCCGTTGACTCATCGAAGCCCGATGTATTCTCATTGACGCCATCATGGACACTGCCATCCAACAAAGGCGGCAATGTTGGATACGCAATTGAGGTACAGTACCTTGACACTCCAACTGGCACTTTGCTCAGCACTGGATGGCAAGCACCGACCACAGCCGATCAGAACGGCAAGAATACAACATCAGTAACGATTGGTCCGTTTGCAAGGCAGACAGTAGACCGCTACGTGTTCGCACGAGTCAAAGCCGTGAATGGCAATGGTCTGACATCTGCATGGGTAACGATGTCGGGCACTGGTACATTGGTGCCGAAGGGCGTCAGTTATCAGCAGCCGTCAGACATCTCGGGATTCACATTCGAAATTGGCGGTAGCAGCAGCCAATACACAATCACGCCTGCGTTCACAAATCCGACCGATCCTGCAATCATTGGTTATCAAGTAAATGCACAATTTTACTTGGATGCTGGCGCAACAACACCAGATGGCACAGGCACATGGATTGACCTGGGCGCAAGGCAGGATTGGACCGACAAGACAGCATATGGTCCATATCCGAGACAGACATATACTGCTTATGCCAAATGTCGTATTCGTTCGTTGAATTCAACAGGTGGATATGGCAACTGGATTACGTCCTCGACTATCGGCACTGTTGATCCAGTATCGGCACCACCAGCACCATCAGGTGTGTCGTTTACATTGGCAACATCTACGAGTTCAGGTGCGCCACAATTCCGACCGACAATTACCGTTTCGGCTAATGCCGCACTTGGCACGACGGAGAATTATATCCGTGAAATGCGGTTCTGGAGTGACGCAGCATTGACAAATCCAGATAGTGACTGGATTCCTCTTGGTTCCGTCTATCGCACCACACTGGTAAGTTCTACTGAATGGTTTCCCTGGGACAAAGTGACCAAGTATGCTCGTGTACGTGTCGCTGGTGAGAATAAAGATGGCACGCCTGGAACTTATGTCACATCAGCTACAGTCACGCTGTCGGCATCTGCTGGATTGGATTTGACAGCATCTGATACTTCGAAACTGAAGGGTCTCGAAGTGGTTGGCGGCAAGATGCAGCCAAAAGTTGACGGAACCGAATTGGTCATTGACTCAAATGGTGTTGTATCGCAGGGCGTCGTGAATCTTTTTCGAGCGCAAGGCTTTGATCCTGCTGTTTTCAATGTTGTTGGTGGCATGTTTAAACAAACTGCCATTTCGACATCTGTGTTGCTGGCTGGCCTCATTGCAACCAATTCACTTGTGGTTGGTGGTGGCACTTCAAATGTGACTGTCGGCCCGACGTCAGTAACCATCAATGGTGGAAGTAGCACGTTGACTATCAATTCTACTGGCGTTACATCCTCACAAATGTACACTGGCAGTTTGCAATGGACTGGGTCGCTTATTCGCTACAGCGGTGCTCTTCAGGTGGGCTGGTGGGATAATGACGGAATTTACACCGCTGGAACCGTTAGGGCATATCGTGTCTATGGTGTCCAGTGGGGCGACATTAACAGCAAACCAACAATTGTCACTTCGGTCAATGGTCAAACTGGTGCCGTCACAATCTCTGGTGGTTCTGCCGCCTGGGCGGATATTACCGGGAAGCCGACATTTGGCAATTCATCCGGCCTAAATGTCGGCACGTCCTCAGGAACCGTCTGCGCTGGAGATGATTCGAGATTGAGTGATGCCAGAACGCCAACGTCACATTCACATCCACTCAACACAACAGATGTTGAAGTTAGATTAGCAGATGGTTCCACTCAATGGATTCGAACAATCAATATCTCATCTACCGACACAGGCAATACAGGAAGCTAATATGATCGAACTAACAGAACAACAAATCGCCATCATTGACAAACTGAAAGCTGATGCAGAGGCCGCATTCGAAAAGGATCGTGCGGCCCTGCAACAGCAACACACGCAAACCTTGATGAACCAAGTTTATGGCGTGTTGGCGGCGCTCAGAATGATTCATGGAGTCGGTGACAATTACAGACTATCGGATGATCTCAAGTCTCTGATCGAAGCCACCGAAAACAATAAATAGTACAGGAACATCTCTAATGGACACCGACAAGATCATCGAACGCATCATGGACACCCTTGACCAAATGAATAATAAAATCACGACCATCGTGACTGACATCGCAGAACTGAAAGCTGGGATGAGGGAACGAGAGGCCAGCATCACGACGTTGCGGGCGAGAGTTGATGAGATGGCCGGATCTGTCAAGCTGTCTTCTGCAACGCTCGTCAAAATGGTCGCTATCGTCTGCGTCACGGCGGTCACCGTGATGGGCGTGAAGTGGGAAGGCGCATTGGAAGCGCTGAAGAAGCTGATCTTGGGATTCTGGGCTTAGGCACTTGGATGATTCAAGCTTGGCCTCGATGTCTTCGTTGAGTTTTACGTGATTCTGATGCTATTCACAGTAATACTCCAAAGCTCTTTTGACACTATAACTTCAACTCTGCTCACTCCAAATGTCAGCCGCTCCGGCCTTAGTAAGCTCCATTTGACACGTTGACAGATCAGACAAGTAGGCTTCATATTCGGTGTCTGCTTCCCAATTCACTCTGCGTGCAAGCTTTCCTCCGTATTCCCTCAACGCTTGCTCTCCTGCAGTAGAGCGTGACAGAGTTAGCAGGTTGAGCGCTTTCAATAGACGCAATATAGCGTTTGTCATGTCGACGTCGCTGCTATTGAATGCAATACGATTCTCCGCAGTGGGATTTGCTTTTAGTGCAGTGTGACGCTCTTTGACCGACAACGATAGCGACCTTAGCTCAACAAGCAAGCTAATACAATCGTCGTATGCTTTTATTCTTAAATTTCTCAACTCATTGTTTATACTCAATTTTTCATTGTGTCTGTTATTGAGATAAATGCCCAAAAGCGTTACACCCGAAGCAATCAGGGCGGAAAGGATTGGAGACAACCAACTGAGGTTCAGACCAGTTGGCGGCTGCACATTGACGATACAAGGTTGCACCGTTGCCGCCTGTGGTTTGATCACGGCTGGAGCAGGTTCAGACTTTGGTTGTGCAGGTTGCGCCGTCGCCGCAGGTGCTTGCGCTTTTTGCGGCACTTGAGCCAGCAGCGAGAGCGATAGGAGAGAGAGGCAGAGGATGAACTTTGACCGCATCGGCAGCGATGATAGCAAACCGAGTGATTGCGTTCCAGGTTTCACACCTTTCACATGACACCCAAGTTTTGCTCTGATAGCCTCGTGGTATGGCGAAGTTTTTCGTTACCCCTACCCGAGTTCTTGATTCAGACATCATCACCGACATCGAGTACGTGCCCAAGGGGACGCCAACTGGCTATAGAACGATGTCACCAGAGGGTCTCGTCCCGTCCCTTACTGAAGCTTCCAGCCTTCGCATTAGGACGGATCGTGATGAGTTGAGCCTTCAGGGTGCGGCTGCTGATCGAGCCTGGAAGCTCTACATGGAAACGACTGAAGGATTCCCGGGTGATCCCGATCCTCATCGTGGACTCACTATGGAATAGGTCTGGCACGCCGGGTGGTGCCTGCCCTACAGATTGGGTGGCATTGGTGGAGGCGGTAGCAATACCGCCTTCACGGGCCACGTAAGTTTTACGTAAGATGGACTGGCAAATCTGGCGTTTTTGGCGTTACTGGCGACTCGTAGAATCAATAAGTTACGCTCCGCCTACCCCTACAGGCCGCTCAACTCCCGCCGCCTCCACCAGCCTTCGCCAAGGCTTCGGCTGACCAGCCGAAGAATTGACGAAGGCTGTCCGCCGTAGCTCGAAGAGCGAAGGCGGACTCTAGCTCAAACCGCAACCGAGGACTCCTCCTCCAACCCCACCAGCCGTAGTCCTGGAAAACTAACTCACCTGAGCGTCTCCATGCACTACGTCTACCTCCTCCAAAGCCAAACCCATCCCAACCAGCGTTACATCGGCCTAACGTCTGACTTGAAGTCCCGCCTCCAAAAACACAACGAAGGCGGCTCCCCCCATACATCCCAATACCGCCCCTGGTCCCTCCAAACCTACGTCGCCTTCCAAACCCGCCCTCAAGCCGCTGCCTTCGAAAGCTACCTCAAATCCGCATCCGGCCGAGCCTTCGCCAACAAACGCTTCTGGCGGTAATTCACCCACCCAAGACAACACCAGTCAATCAGGTATAGAATTCTGGTTACCAAGGCCATGACAACCAGACGCCAGATACTCCAAAGCGCGGTCGCGCCGATGATCGTCCCCAGCTTGGTACTCGGTCAACGGGCCGGAGCCATTGCGCCAAGCGACAAAATCACCTTCGGCGGCATCGGCATCGGCTCCCGCGGTGCCCACGTCCTCAGCAAGCTGCTCAACGTCGAGCAGGCACGCTTCGTCGCCATCTGCGACGTGCGCAACGCCCGGCGCGAAACCATCAAGTCGACAGTCGATCAGAAGTACGGCGATCACGGCTGCCAGATGTACGACGACCAGTACGAACTGCTGGCCCGCCAGGACATCGACGCCGTCCTCATCGCCACCGGCGATCGCTGGCACACCCCGCTCTCCATCATCGCGGCCCAGCACGGCAAAGACGTCTACTGCGAAAAGCCATGCTCCATGTCAATTGAAGAGAGCTGGGCCCTCGGAGCCGCCTTCCGCCGCTACAACCGCCTCTACCAGGCCGGCTGCCAGCGCCGCAACGGAGCCAACTTCCAGCTCTGCAAAGAGATCCTCAAGTCCGGAGCCCTCGGCAAACTCCAGGCCCTCTACGCCAACGTCGGCCCGTCCGTGAACTGGCCCCCTCTGCCCAGTCGCGACTGGCTGGCCGCCGAGGAACTTCCGCCCAAACAGGTGCTCGACTGGGATCGCTGGCTCGGCCCCGCGCCCTGGCGCCCCTATCACTCCTCTTATGTCACCGGCGGCTGGCGCAACTTCTACGACTTCCATGGCGGCGGCATCCTCGAATGGGGCTCCCACACAGTCGACCTCTGCCACTGGGCCGCCGATTACGACGACACACAACCGGTGGAGTACGAGCCCGTCGGCACGAACGTCGGACCCTACCAGGTGAACTGCCGCTACGCCAACGGCGTGAAACTCGTCATGCGCGACAACGCCTGGGACGGCGCACTCAAGACCGGTTCCTGCAGCTTCCGCATCGAAGGCGACAAAGGCTGGGTCGAGACCGGCGACGCCACCAGGATCGAGTGCTCCGATAACATCCGCCCGCTGCTGCGGCCCACGGAGTCGGCCGCCCTCGCCTTGGAGAACCATGTCAAGGAACTGGTGCGCTGCATCAAAACGCGCCAGGCCACCAGCGCCAGCGCCGCCGCGGCCGCCAATTCCCACGTCACCTGCCATGCGGCGTTCATCGCCTATCAGCGCGGCAAGACGCTCACTTGGGACACCACGAAACACGAATTCACGAACGACGAGATTGCCAACCGGATGCGGTCCCGCGCACTGCGCGAACCGTGGCGTGTGTGAACGAAGGAGACGAACCATGCAGCAACCGACACAACCCGCGCCGGCAGTCCCCGCTGCCAAGCCAAAGCCGCCTGAGCCGCCGCCCGAGTTCCGGGAAGGCGCCATCGCCACCATGGACGCCGCGGCCCTCATCCGCATCGTCAGCGACGCCAAGTCCACCGAATTCCAGAAGGCCAAGGCCTGCGTAAGGCTCGGCGAACTCGGAGCCAAAGAGGCGATCCCCGTCCTGGCCTCCCTTCTAGGCGACGAGCATCTGAGCGTCTACGCACGCTACGGACTCGAACCCATGGCCGATCCGGCCGCCGACGACGCCCTCCGCGCCGCCCTTTCCAAACAGAAGGGCGTCCGCCTGGTCGGCGTCATTAACTCCATCGGCAAACGCCGGGATGCCAAGGCTGTCCCGGCCCTCGTCAAGTTCATGCACGGCCCCGATGTCGACCTCGCCCGGGCCGCTGCGTCTGCCCTGGGCAGCATCGGCGGCGAAGCTTCCGCCAAGGAACTCCAGGCAGCTCTCTCCAAGACAACCGGCGCGACGCGAGCGGCGGTTGCCGACGCCTGCCTGGTCTGTTCGGAACGCCTGCTGGCCGAAGGCAAGCGCGACCAGGCCCTTGCCTTCTACGCAGCGCTCAGCGCCACCGATCTACCGAAACCGGTGCGCCTCGCGGCGATGAGCGGCATCATCCGGGAAGAGACCCTTTCCGTCAAGCCGCGCTAAGCCAGCGGACCCTCGATCGAACCTCAGCCGCCCCCGTCCATTCCTGGCCAGGGGCGGCTGAACCATTTCCAGCCGGGCTCACGCCTCATTTTTGTGGGCGGCTTCTAAGCTTCGGTTGAGTCGGAGCACGTGGGTCGCTCCTCGCCGCCAGGCTCGAATGCAGGCGCTTCGAAGGCACATAGGCGAGGTACTGCATCTCCCTGCGAGCGTCGTCTGGCCCAACTTTGGACAATGCCGCAATGGGCGGCCGGCCCACCTGATAGTGCCAGTCCAGCCGGACAAAGGAGTCCTCCCCAGCCACCGCCCCGAGCGCCAGGGGAACGCCATCGGCGACACTCAGCGAATAGCGGCCAGGCGTCAGCCTCAACGTAAAAAAGTGACCCTGCTTCACCTCAGCGGCTACCGCCCCGCCGCACGAAACGGCGATCCACGACCGCGCCTCCGTCTCACGCCGGGCATAAACGTAGACTCGCGCCGAGTCCTCCGCCAGGCCAGGCAGCGACACGGCGAGGAGCAGACACGCCAGAGCTTTCCGCCGGAAAACCATGCGTCCATCCTGGCACCCTGCTCCGGGAGTCGTCCAGTCCAACCGACAGCGGACTACCGCTGGCTCGCCTCTCCAGCCGCCACCCGCTGGTTGAACTCAGCCGACCGGTTTCTGGGCACTGTCAAGGCATTCCAGCGGTCGCAGCCCAGGTGCTTCGCGAGCAGGACGATCTGCCCGACGTGATAGGAGTAGTGCGCGATCTGCCGGTTGATCGCCTGCATCACGGAATGGGCCTCGCCGCGAATGGTGACGGTGCGCGACAGGTCTTCGTCCGAGAGCGGCTCCAGCGCCTGGAAGACCTGGGCCCAGCCCTCCTCCCACACCTGCACCAGCGCGGCCCGCGTCATCGGCGGATTCTCAAATTCCGTGTCCCGGTTCCGGCTTGGCTTCTCGCCGTCGGTGGTCAGGAAATCCGACCAGCGGGACCGCATGTTGCCGGCCATATGTTTCACCACGATGGCAATGGAGTTCGCTTCTACATCCAGCGCGGTGAATAAGTGCTCGTCGGCGACCTGCTCCATGGCGCGCTCAGCCAGTTTCTTGTAATAGCGGAATAATTCCAGCGAATCCGCGAGGTAGGATGTCGTGAGTTCCAGAGCCATCCTTCCATTCTAGGATCGGCACGGCGATCATCTCGGTGCCGGTGGTGTGCCTGCCTCAACTCCGAACTTGGGCGGCTTCGTGCCATCCGCTACCTTAGCCGCCGCCGCGTAAGTCAGCCGGATCACCTTCTCCATCTTCGGGAAATTCAGCTTCTCCACCGTGTCCGAAGGCTCGTGATAACCGGGATGAAAGCCCCCAAACAGCCACACCGCTGGTATGTCCGCCGCCAGGAACGGCAGGTGGTCGCAGCGGAATAGCGCATTCAGTGTGTGGTCGCGATCGAACTTCGTATCCAGCACCAATCCCGCAGTACGGTTCTCCTCCTCAATCAGCTTTAGGAGTTCGGGGCTGTAGAAGGCGCCCACCAGGTTCAACTCGTTGCTCGTATCGGCGGAGATCTTCAGCACGCCCTCGCTTTGCGGGATGTGCGCCTCGTCGCGGGCGATCATGTCCAGGTTCAACACCGCCCGCGTACCGGCCAGCGGCCGCAGGGGATGCGCCGTGTAGTAGAACGAGCCCAGCATCAGCTGCTCCTCTGATCCGAAGACCACGAACAGCAGGCTCCGCTTCGGACGCTGCCCGCTGGCCGCAAACATCCTGGCCAACTCCATCACCGCCACGGTGCCGGACGCGTTGTCGTTGGCGCCGGCATAGACCCGGCCGTGCTGCGTGCCCAGGTGATCGTAGTGCGCCGTGATCAGCACGGTCTCCGACTTCAATACCGGATCGGAGCCTTCCAACAACCCGGCCACGTTCAGCGAGATTCCGCGGTGCATCTCCGCATTGCCGCTGCCCAGCTCGATCCTCGTATCCGGCAGGTCCGCGGATTGCGGCCGCAGCCCCGACTCGATCGATCTCTGCCGGTCCGCGGCCTGCCCGAGCAACTCCGCCAGCACCGCATCCGATATGGAGAACGCCGGGATCTGCGCGTCGTCGTCCAGCGACTGCGGCGGGGCATTCGCGCGCAGCGGTTGCCCCTGCCCCGCTCCCCCCGGCGCAGGCTCCAGCAAGCCGCGATGGCTTCTCACCGGTTCGCTTGCGACCAGCACGGCCAGCGCCCCGTGCCGCCGCGCATTGGCGACCTTCGTCGTGCGGCCCGCGTGCAGGGTGTGCCCCGTTCCATTGAAGACGGCCCGCGGATCGTCTTCCTTCGGCTCGTGATCAAAGACCAGGACGACCTTGCCCTTCGCGTCTATGCCGGCGTAGTCGTCATACCCATACTCGGGCGCAGTGATGCCAAAGCCGGCGAAGACCACCGGGCTGGGCCCCAGGTGTACATCACGGCTGAATGCGCCGGTGAAATCCTCACCCGGCTTCCAGGCCCGCTGCACTCCACCCCGAGTCAGCTTCAACACCCGCTTGTGCGGATCAGTCCGGTAGGCGACCAGCGGGAACTCCTGCAGATAGGAGCTCCCGTTCGCGGGCGCCAGGCCGCTGCGCTGGAAATCGGCGGCGATATAGCGGGCCGCGACCTCCGCCTCGTGGCTCAATGACACCCGGCCGCCCAATGCGTCGGAGCAAAGGAATTCGAGATCGGCCCGCAGTCGGCGGTTCTGCGGGGTCTGCCCGGCCAGTTCCAACGTCAGGCACACAGCAACGATCACGAAGCGCATGGATCAATTCTGACGCATCTGCATTCGGCTGACCCGCTGGGCCGCGTGAAGTACAGTACGTACCACTCGCCCTTAAGGCACCTGGTAGCTGCCAACTTCCTGCCAGCCCGAGTCCCTCTGCAGTTGATCCATCGAACGCAGGAACAGCTTGTTGGCGCCGCTCATCGCCGGTTTGAGCGTCAGAGGCAAACTCAGGTACAAGGTGTCCGGGGAGTCTGAGACGGAGGCAGTGGGAATGTCGAGCGAGCAGGCTGAACTGTCCAGCGCCGGACCCGGCACGCCCAGCCGCGCGGGCCCCAGGAAGAACCCGGTATCGGATGAGTACAGCCAGAACGATTCAGCCGCCCGGTCGTAATGCACCAGGCAGAAAGGCCGGTTACCGCCGCTGGGGTCGACCGCGATCAGGAACTGATTCCAATCGGATGGCATGCCCGCAAAATTCGTACCCTTTTGGCTAAACGTCAGATTGAACCTCTGATTGGAAGGGCCGCCAGAGGATGGATTCACAAAGGGCACCGGGTTGGCCATGGCCACCTGTGTCCAAGCCCCGTGCTCCGTCCAGCCCGTATCCCGTTCCTCCATGTCCAGCGCCCGCAGATACATCTTCCGGGCACCTGTCGCTTTGAAGAACAGGTTCAAGCTCAGCTGAAGCCTTGCTCCGTTGGTCGACACCCTCGACACCACCGTGGCCAGCGCGCAAGCGGAACCCTGCAGCGCAGCCGAGGCGACACCCGGCTGGACTGGCCCCTGAAAGTACCCGGCCACATCGGAGTAAAGCCAAAAAGCCCCGCCCTGCACGTCATAGTGAACAAAGCAGAAGGACTCTCCGCCTCCATCGGGCGCCACCGCGAACAGCACCTGCACCCAGCGCAACGACTGAGCGCCTTGTGCGCCTTGAAAGACGGCCTCAAACACGCTGTGATAGGCCTGTCCGTCGTGAGGCGTGATGCCAATCGTCCTGGTGCCTTCCGCGGCGCTGACAAACGTGGCGGTGATGTTCAGCGGTTTTGTGATTGTGACGGTTTGCACACTCAGCGGTCCTGCCAGATCTCCGCTGAATGCGCTGAAGCTGGCAACCGCGGACGGGATCGCTGATATCACTACCTGCGAGCCTGCGTCAAAATAGCCATCGCTGGATGTGCCGCCGGCCAGCGGCACCGCGGTGACGGTCCCCATGCCCGAAGCCGGCGCCGCGGCAACATCCACCCGGTATTGAGTCTGGTAGCTCGCGGTAAATGTAGCCGGCCCGGACGGCACCGTGATGGTGTGCGTCGCCGCGCCGCCATCGCTCCAACTCGAAAATACCTGCCGCACACCAGGCCCAGTCGCCTGCGAGGGCAAAGCGCTTACAGTGTGCGAACTGCCCGGCAGCCATGCGAAGGAGTGTGGCGTCTGGTAGACCTGCCCGTCCACATTCACCTGCAACTGCGCCGGCGCGGTCGTTACGATGTACCCCGACCCCGGGCACATCGCCAGAGTCGTAAATAGCGGCAGCGTCGTGCCCTGCTCCGCGAACCGGGGTACCGGCGCGGAGTCGCTCGCTGAGGAGCTAGTGGAAACCGGCGCGAAACCCATCGTCACCTGGGCGGTGCCCAGGCCGACTGAATTCGCGGGAAAAGAGACAAATACGGGGAATTGCAGGAACTCAGTGAGAGTGGCGTTCGCGGACAGCACCTCCCACACCGCTTCCGCGGTTCCGTTGGTGATCGTCAGGGCAGCAACCGGGATGCCGTTCAGCGTGTCCGTCGCGGGGACCGGGGTGAAAGCCCCCGTGGAGGACGACACCAGCCTGGCCAGTGGCAAATCGTCCGAGTATGTCCTGAGCTGACCGTTTCTAAAGTTGACGGGAATGGTAGAGACGTAAAGAGTAACACCCGCCGGAAGATTGCTGAAGGATCCACGAATCCTCGTTCCAAATTCCGCCAGGCCAGCCTTATTCATATCGTACGCGGCCGGGAAACTTGGATTGTAGAAGCCCGTCTCCGTGCTGTAGTAAAACCCGGGAGAATTCTGCGGGATCGGAGCCGGAGAGGATTCGAAACCTGTCGCCGCGGCCGTAGTGCGCGGCCTGAACAATGGAGCGGCGCCAAGCTGCTCAGAAAAACGCAGAAATGCGAGACGCTGCTGATTGACTCCAAGGCAATTCGGAAACTCGACGCCTATCGGGCCAGTTAAAATCGTGTCGCCGCTAGCGTCAACGAGCTCGGCCTTCAGCGTCGCCTGGGCGTAGCCGAGAATCGTCGGAGAATTCGCGATCGAAGGCCCCGTGGAAGCCGCCACCGCCTCAATCGGCACCGGCGCGGATTCAGACGCGTTGCGCAGCATGGACGCATCCACCCGGATGTTCGTGATCGTAAACCGGCGCACTCCGCCCGGCCCCGGAGGATCCAGCGGTATGCCCACGAAGTTGATGCCATTCGCCGACAGCACCTCGGCCTGGAACACATTGGCGCCGCGCGAACCGCCCACCCAGCCGCACGCCGCGGCATCCGTCGAGCACGGCACCTGCTGCGCCGGCTGCGGCAGATCGATCAACAGCAGGGATTCCGTGTGAGTGCCCGTGGACCGGCCCGTGTAATTCGTATTGAAGTACACGCGGATGTCGATCCTGGGCACGGCTTGGCCCGCCGGAGTCGGCGTGCCGCCGGTGCAGGCAATTTCCAGGTTTCCAGCAAGAGCCGTGATCTCCGAAGTGTTCAGACGCGGTACCGCCGTGGAATTGGCGACGCATTGGAGACCGGCATTCTGTCCGGACACGGACAACACCGCGGCGCATATTAGCCCAACCACCAGGCAGCCCTGCCGCAATCCAGCTGGAATCCTATGCCTTGCGCTCATTGAGCACCACCGGATATGGAGAATTGTGCCTCGCGTCGACCAGGCGCAGGCAATAGATCTAAGATAGTACGCCACGGCGACGGCTGCAAATCAAAACCCACCAAAATATGACGGAATGGATAATGTATATACTTGCCAATTAGCGGACGGCTGAAGCCTGATGCCCAGTTGATGTGAGCGATTCGAGATCGACCCGCAAGCGGCGGTTCGCATGTGCCCTAGGCTGAGCCGCTGGGCCGGATGAAGTACAGGACATACCCGTTCAGGTCGCGGATCCCAAACTGGCGCGCGTGGTAGAACGTGTCGTTGATGTCCTCTTCAAACTCGACCCCCGCCTGCGCCGATTGCGCGGCGTGCAGTTGCCTAGCTTTCAGCGTTTGATAGAGCTCGTCGATGCGGTCTGTATGCAGCCAGAGGCTCACCTCGTGCGGGCCCG
This sequence comes from Paludibaculum fermentans, assembly GCF_051172195.1. Classification (GTDB taxonomy): domain Bacteria; phylum Acidobacteriota; class Terriglobia; order Bryobacterales; family Bryobacteraceae; genus Paludibaculum; species Paludibaculum fermentans_A. The sequence goes on along the minus strand of NZ_JBPJAQ010000001.1, from coordinate 5,001,937 downwards.
ACTTGCCATCCAGAGTCAGCATAATCTCTGCGTCGCCCAGGCCGACCATGCCGAAGTTCACCACCTCGTTGTACTCATAGCGGCCGAGCTCCCGGAAACCAATCGCAACGTACCAGTCGAGGGCCGCCGCGACGTCCGGAACGTTGATGAGGGGAACGACGCGCTTGACTGAGCCCGCCAGTTTCGCCATCTGCTCCCGGAAGTCGGCAAGCGGAGGAGCCTCGGGCTGTTGCGCGCCCGCTGCCTGCAGGCGGATCATTGCTTCGCGGTCGCCGCGCAGCATGGCCATCGCCATCGCCGTCTGGCCGCTCTTGTCCGTCGCTTCCAGGTCGGCGCCGAGCTCGATGAGCAGCTCCACCAGATCGTAGCGTTTGCGGCTGATGGCAAAATGCAGCGACGTCTGCCCGTGCTCGAAGGGCGACATGCGCCGGTCGAGTGCCTCGGGGTTCTCCTCCACCAGCTTCTGGATCAACCGCGGGTCGCCCACCGTCAGCGCGGAGAAGATATGGTGCCGGGCGCCGCGCTCCAGCAGCAGCGGTACGACATCCTGGGCTTGATCGCCTGGATCCCGGAAGAACGTGGCCCAGCCGATGACGTCCATTGCATGGTCATCGCCGAAGCCGTGCACGTCCCCTCCTGCATCCAGCAGGGCCCGAACCACTTCCAGATGTCCGCGGGCGGCTGCCCAGTGCAGCGGATACGTATCGTCACCGGTCTCGCGCGCATTCGGATCCGAGCCTCGGGCCAACAGCAACTGGACGGCCGGCAGGTGCCCGTGACTGGCAGCGGCGTGCAGGCCGGTTGCCTGATAGCGGCGCGGGTTTCGGGCACTCACCAGGCTGGGATCGCTGGCTAGAAGACGGCCGAGCAGGTCAACATCGCCCTGGTCACAGGCTTCGAAGAACGTACTGTTGGCCTTCGCCTGCCGCGCCTCGACTTCGGCCTTCAAGGCGCGCCAACTGGCAAAGCCGTGGTCGCGGGCGACGGCCAACAGGGCATCGGCCAGCTTCGCTCGCGGCTGTGCGCGGCGCAGTTCCGCCAGGCGATCCTTGGCCAGTTTTTTGAGGTATTCGAGCGACGGGCGCTCAGGGAGTTGGGTATTCGGCATAGACACCTTCCTTCCAATTCGTGCCCGGTGTCCGCGTCTCTCGGGCTGGAAGTCAGGGTCACTGACCTGGCAATGCACTGATGGAGTGGGTTCGACCCTTTACGCGGACCGTGGGCCGCCCATACGGCCTTGCGAAAGAGTCTACCATGGCTCGCCATTTCCGACCTCCCTCTCCCTTTCCCGACTTGACGCGCGACGGCGCGGCGCAGAACAATGGTCGCGGATACCTCATTTCCCAGCCTTCCCATGCCTACCCGTCGCAGTTTCCTCACCACCGCCGCGGCCCTGCCTGCCGCCCTTGCCCAACAGGGCGGATTTGCCAGCCGCCGGCCCGCCCCAGCCGAGCGAAAGTTCACCAGCGCCGCCGTGGAGGAGACGATCTCGACGGTCAGCAAGGCCATCGCGGATCCGGAACTGGCCTGGCTGTTCGCCAACTGCTTTCCCAATACGCTCGACACGACGGTCCGCTATAGCGAGAGCGGCGGCCAGCCCGATACGTTCGTCATCACCGGCGACATCGACGCCATGTGGCTGCGCGACTCCACTGCGCAGGTTTGGCCCTATCTGCCGCTGGCCTCGCGCGACCCCAAGCTGAAGTCGCTGCTGCGCGGCGTGATCCGCAGGCAGGCACAGTGCATCCAGATCGACCCCTACGCCAACGCGTTCAACTTCGGTCCGACGGGCAGCGAGTGGGCCAAGGACCTGACGACGATGAAGCCCGAGCTGCACGAGCGCAAGTGGGAGATCGACTCGCTCTGCTTCCCGGTCCGGCTGGCGCACGCCTATTGGAAGTCCACCGGCGACGCCTCCTGCTTTGATGCCGAGTGGCGCAAAGCCGCCGCCCTGACCGTGAAGACGTTCCGCGAACAGCAGCGGAAGACCAACCGCGGACCCTACAAGTTCCAGCGGTCATCACCGGTTGCTTCGGACACGATGCCGAACGGCGGCTATGGCAATCCGGCCCGGCCGGTGGGCCTGATCTATTCCGGCTTCCGGCCTTCCGATGACGCCTGCGTCTTTCCGTTCCTGGTGCCCTCCAACTTCTTCGCGGCGCAGTCGCTGACGCAGTTGGCCGAGATCCATGCCACGGTACTTTCCGATGCGGCGTTTGCCCGGGAATGCACGGCCTTCGCCCAGGAGATCCGTGAGGCGCTGGCCAAGTACGCCGTGGTGGAGCATTCCGTCCACGGCCGCATCTACGCCTATGAAGTGGACGGCTACGGCAGCCGGCTGCTCATGGATGATGCCAACGTCCCGAGCCTGATGTCGCTGCCTTATATCAACAGCGTGGCTCCGCAGGACCCGGTGTACGTGAACACCCGGAAGTTCGTGCTGAGCTCCGACAACATGTTCTACTACCGCGGCAAGGCCGGCGCCGGGCTCGGCGGGCCGCACAGCGGACTGGACATGATCTGGCCGCTTGGCATCATCATTGAAGCCATCACGACCGGGGACGCGAAGGAGATCGCGGCCTGCCTGGCGACGCTGAAATCAACGCATGCCGGGACGGGCCTGATGCACGAGTCGTTCCACAAGGACGATCCGGCGAAGTTCACGCGCAAATGGTTCGCCTGGGCCAACACGATGTTCGGCGAGCTGATACTGAAGGTGCACCAGACCAATCCGGGGCTGCTGCGCGGCTAGTCTCTGACCATCTCCATCGACCGGACAGGCTGTCGTCAACGGGCGGCGCTTCCCAACGTACGCGGTTGTCGATACACTGTCCGCTCAGGTGGAGAATTCATGAAACTGGCGGTTCTCGTACTCCTTTCCCTCTCTCTCAACGCACAGCAGGCCTACGATCTCGTGATCAAGGGCGGGCACGTTGTCGATCCCAAGAACAACATCAGCCGGGTGATGGATGTGGCCGTGGCGAACGGCCGCATCGCGGCAGTGGCGGCCAACATCGATGCCTCGGCGGCCAAGCGGGTTGCCTCCGCGGCCGGACTCTACGTGACACCCGGGCTGATCGACATGCATGTGCATGTCTATGCGGGCACGGGCCTCAAGTCGTTGACAGGCGACCTGAGCGTCTATCCGGATCCGATCTCGTTCCGCAATGGCGTCACGACGATGGTGGATGCGGGCACGGCGGGGTGGCGGAACTTCCCCGACTTCCGGCAGAGGATCATCGACCGCGCGAAGACGCGTGTGCTGGCGTTCCTGAACATCGGGGCGGTGGGCATGGCGCCCAAGGGCGAGAACAATCCGGAGGACATGGATCCCGACGAGGCGATCCGGATGACGCAGGAGAACAAGGACGTCATCGTAGGCTTCAAGGTGGCGCACTTCGCCCATGGCGGCTGGCTGGACATCCAGAATGCGGTGAAGGCGGGCAATGCGACGAAGCGGCCGGTGATGGTGGACTTCGGCAATGTCGACGCGGACCGGAACATCAGCACGCTGCTGCTGGACAAGCTGCGGCCGGGCGACATCTACACGCATTGCTACTCCGGGCGGCGGCTGGAAGTGCTGCCGGGCGGCAAGTGGAATCCGGTGATGCAGGCGGGCCGCAAGCGCGGCGTCCTATTTGATTTGGGCCACGGCGGCGCCAGCTTCTACTGGCCGGTGGCGCTGCCGGCGTTCCAGGAGAAGTTCTATCCGGATACGGTGTCGACGGACCTGCACATGGGGAGCGTCAACGCCGGCATGAAGGACATGCTCAATGTGATGTCGAAGATGCTGGCACTGGGCCTGCCCGTGGATGACGTGATCCGGATGTCCACCTGGAATCCGGCGAAGGAGATCCAGCGGACGGACCTAGGCAATCTCGATGTCGGCGCGGAGGCGGACATCACCGTGCTGCAGGTGGAGAAGGGCAAGTTCGGTTTCCTGGATGGCGCCGGAGCGCGGTATCCGGGGACGCAGCGCTTTGTAGCCGAGCTGACAGTGCGCAAAGGCGTCGTGGTTTGGGACCTGAACGGCATTGCGGCGCCGGGCTGGAAAGACTATCCGTACGGGAAGACCCTCAAGGTGTTCGCACAATGAAGTGGACGGATCTGGTGGCCACGCTGTTCTGCGCGGCGAGCCTGGTCTGCGCCGCGCCACCTGTAGTGGATCCGCAACAAGGCCTGATTGCCTACTGGCCGGAGGCCAATGGGAAAGCGATTGGGCTGCTGAAGGAACTGGGCGTCCGGACGCTGATTACGACTGGAACGGAGGCGGCGGCAGCCTCCCATGCGGCGGGCATGACGTTGCTGTTCGAGGCTCCGGCGGCCGGATCGATTGAGGCGCTGGCGGCTGATATCGGCCCGGCAAAGGCGGCCGGTTATGCGGGTGCGGCGGTTTCCGCGGTGGGCGACGCGGCCGCCTTTCAGGCGTTTCTGAAGAGCCAGGCGGGCTTTGTCGCGGTGGTCTACCTGAAGCCGGAACAGATTGGCTGGGACGTGGCTCCGGCACTGGCGGTGCTGCGCAGCGGGGTGTGGCCGGGCATTGCGCCCCGGGATCCGAATGCGGCGGGCGCTACCGAGGCCGTATGGCTGAACGCCAATGCATCGGTGGTGGCGCACCTGCGGTCTCTTTACCCCAACCGGCCGGCGGTGCTGGGCTACCGTCCGGACAAGGATGCGGGCGTGCCGGAGACGCGGAGCCTGCCTCCGCGGGCGATGGAGATCGTCCTGGCGGACGCCTATGCGGCGGGGGGCTTCGTGGTGCTCTCGTTTCCGGACAGCTTCCGGCAAGGGCTGCTGGCGGGCGATGGGCGGATGACGTCCGGCTGGAAAGACCTGGTGAAGGTGGCGGCCTTCCATGCGGCGCATCGCGATGTGGCGCAGAAGCCGGGGCATGCGCGGATGCTGGTGATTGCGGGCGACCTGGAGCAGTCGGGCGAGATTCTGAACCTGGCGTACCGGCGGAATCTGTGTCCGCGGGTGGTGGCGGCGGCGCAGGTGCCGGCGCTGGCGGCCGCGCAGGTGGATGTGGTGGTGGCGGCGAATGTGCCGCTGGCGGCCGGAGTGGTGGCGAACCTCAAACGATTTGCCAGTGCGGGCGGGACGGTGATGGCGGCGCCCGCGGAGGGCGAGAAGACGCAGTGGTGGGCGGGCGGACGGAAAGTCGAGTCCGATGAGGAGCGCGACAAGTACGCGCTGGGGCGCGGGCTGGTGTACGGGTATCACGAACAGGTGCTGGATCCGGGCACTTTCGCGCTGGACCTGAAGGACGCCTATGCGGAGAAGAGCGTGCCCACGGACGGGCCGAAGAACCTGGATGTGCGGCTGTGGGCGGCGGACACGATCCAGGTGGTGCTGCACCGGACGGGGCCATCGCAACTGGCAGCGGTGCTGACCTGCTATGGCAATCCGCCGAATCACGACTTCCTGATCAGCTTCCGGGGGCGGTACCGGAGCGCGTCTATTATTGACCCGGCGCGGCCGGAGAAACAGCCATTGACGCTGATGCCGAGGACGGGCCGGACGGAGATCAACTTGAAACAGGCGGGCCGAAGCGCCATTATCTACCTAGAGGAGCTTGGGCGATGACTACTTCCCGACGGGAGTTTCTAGCCTCCGCAGCTGCTGGGACGTTGCTGCGCCAGGCGCCATTTTTCGGCCTGCATTCGTTTATTGAGGCCAACCCGAAGGCGGTGTTCATCCGGCGGACGAAGGTGCCGCAGAAGATGGACTCGGCGCGCAAGCTGCAGGAGGGCCTGCAACTGGCGCGGGAGATCTTCGTGCCGAAGCCGCAGGGCGGCATTCCGATCACCCACAAGATCCTGCTCAAGCCGAACATTACCAGTGTGCGGAGCCGGCGGCCGGACGTGGACAACTGGGGCACGGGTACGGATCCGGACTTCTACGAAGGCCTGATCCTGGGCCTGAAGGAGCTGGGGCTGAAGCGGTTCCACTTCGCCGAAGCGAACCTCTACTATGGCTGGCACTACCGCGGGTTCATGGACATTCACCAGCGGCACGGGGTGCGGTCGAACGAGCCGGAGCAGCGATTCGACACGAAGCGGAAGAACCCGGACGTGGTGTGGAGCACGGTGCCGGATGCGGTGGTGTACAAGCGGATCCCGCATTTCGCTCCGACGAACGAGAGCGACACCTGGCTGCTGAACATCGCCAAGTGGAAGGGGCACAGTATGTGCCTGACGCAGGCGGTGAAGAACGAGCAGGGATTGGTAGTGCTGCCGTATGTGCGGTTCTGTCCGGGGTGGTCGATGGTGACGGGTTGTCCGGACCACATGAAGGAGAACATCGCGCAGAACGTGCAGAAGCGGGTGGAGACCTACTTCGAGAACCACAAGCGGATTGGCTACGAGCGGTACAACGTGCCGGAGGAGCAGAAGGTGTCGCCGATTGCGCAGGAGATCTGGGCGCACAAGACGTGTGACAACCAGAGTGTCCTGAAGACGGGCCTATCGATGATCGAGGGCATTTACGGCCGCGATGGAGACGGCTTCGATATCGGCAACGACTACCTGACGAACCTGGTGATGTTCGGCAAGGACAAGTTCCGGCTGGACCTGATTGGGCTGTGGCTGGGCGGGCACGAGCCGGGGAACATTCACCTGTACCGGATCGCGAAAGAGCGCGGGTTGTCGGACACGTTCAATCCGTGGGATGTGCCGGTGTACGAGTGGGTGGACGGACGGGCGGAGCCCCGGAAGTTGAGTGACTTCCAGAGGACTCCGCTGAAGAGCCCGTACCTGGTGAAGGCCGGTGAGCCGATGCTGCACCTGACGGCGGAGCGGTTCGACTACGACAAGTACAAGGTCTAGCGGCTAGACTTTGAGGCTTCGCAGGAAGGGGTAGCTTTCCTGCATGGCGTCCATGTTCACCTCGACAAAGTAGTTCTTCACGCCGCCCTTGCGGGCTTTGGCGAAGAGCTGTTTCCAGTCGACTGAGCCTTTGCCTACGGCTACTGATTTCTTGGTGGCGCTGTCCCAATCGGCGAGGTGGAGGGACAGGATGCGGCCGGGGTATTTCTCCATGTAGGTGGCGGCCTGGAAGCCGATGCTGACGACCGCTACCTGGAACTGCATCTTGACGAGCTTGGGGTCGAGGCGGCGCATGAGCTCGTCGTAGATGAGGACTCCGCCGAGTTCCTTGAACTCGCCGTTGTGGTTGTGGAAGCCGCATTGGATGCCGGCCTTCTGCATCTTCTCGCCGATGGGGTTGAGGCCGTCGGCCGCCTTTTTCCAGTCGTCGAGGGTGGCCGTCTGGGGCAGGCCGAAGCTGGAGAGGATCATCTGCTTGAGGCCAAGCTCTTTGGCGAAGGCGATGCGCTCGTCGAGGTTCTCCTTGAGCTCCTTGGCTCCGTAGTGGCAGCTTTCGCAACGCAAGCCCGCGTCCTGGATGGTCTTCTTCATGGTGGCAGCGGACATGGAGACGAGGGGCCCGAAGCCGGAGCTGACGTAGCCGGGCGGCGAGCACATTTCGGTGGTTTTGTAGCCGATTTCGGCCATCTGGCGAAGGGTGCCGGGGAAGTCTTTGGCGAGGGCTTCGCGGATGGGGAAGACCTGGAAGCCGGCGGGCATGCCTAGGGGTTCGGCTTGGAGAGCGGCGGCGGTGCCGGCGAGGGCTCCCAGGAAATTGCGACGGGTGTGGTTTGGCATGGGGTGGTTCTGGGTGGAGTCGGTTGGGGTGGAGTTGTGCGCTGGCTGGGGGTTGGGGTTCGGATCGACGGAGACCCCTCCCTTACGGTCGGGGTTCGCAGTGCTGCGGTTTGTTGGGGTGCCCGCTCCCTCACGGTCGCGGTTCGCATCGGAGGAGACCCCTCCCTTACGGTCGGGGTTCGCAGTGCTGCAGTTTGTTGGGGTGCCCGCTCCCTCACGGTCGCGGCTCAATGTGGGCATTAGAGTTCCCAGCCTTTGCGGTATTCGCGGTAGAGGTAGCGGTTGGCTTCGGGCAGGTTGGTGATCTTCATGTTCTCGCTGTCGAGGAGGACTTTGCGGCCGGCCCTTAAAGAGACGGTGCCCAGGGTTACGGCGTCGGAGATGCCGGAGGCGTTGAGGAAGCTGCCGGGGGACGGGGGGCCGCCCTGGAAGGAGGGGAGCCAGACGTTGACGCGGTCGGCCTGGCCACCGTCGCGGCGAGGTGGGGCTTCTCCCGGGAAGAGCGGCTCGATTTTGCCCTTGGCGGCTAGCTGGGGCATCTGGCCGTTGAAGCCGGCGAAGATCTTGCCCTGGTCGCCGACGAAGAGGATGCCCTCGATGGGCCATTCGACGTTGGCGGCTTCGAGTTCGGCGGGCAGGCGCGGCTTGATGCCGCCGTCGTACCAGAAGAGTTCGGGCAGCGCAGCGCCGCTGCGGGCCGGGAAGGTGAAGTGGATGGTGCAGGCGGCGGGGAAGGCGAAGTCGTTCTTATTCCGTTTGCTGACCTGCTCCTCAATGATGTTGGTGTGGGTGGCCCAGGCGTCGGCGGAGACGGGCGAGGGCAGGTTCAGTTCTGTGAAGACGGGCCAGAGGCTGTAGATGCCCATGTCGGCCATGGAGCCGCCGCCGAAGTCGTACCAGCCGCGAAAGACGGCGTGGGTGTAGTGGGGGTGGTAGGGGCGGTCGAGCGCGGGGCCGAGCCAGAGGTCCCAATCGAAGCCGGGCGGCGGAGCGGGCGCATCCTTGGGGATTTCGGTGTACTGGGGCCAGACGGGGCGGTTGGACCAGTTGTGGATTTCGCGGAGGGTGCCGATGACGCCTTCGTTGATGCGGGCGCAGATGCGGCGGTTGCCGTCGCCGGCTCCGTAGGGGAGGAAGTGGGTGGCGCAGCCGGTTTTGCGGGCGGTCTCGATGACGAGGCGAGACTCGTACATGCGATTGGCGAGGGGTTTGTGGACGACAACGTGTTTGCCCTTCTTCATGGCGGCCACGGAGACGGTGGCGTGGAGGTGATCGGGCGTCATGATCTTGACGGCGTCGATGTCGCGTTCCTTGTCGAGGAGCTCGCGGAAGTCGGCGTAGGCGGTGACGGAGCGGAACTGGTCGGCGGCGCGTTGTTTGGCGTAGTAGGCGTCGATGACCTGTTTGCCGATGTCGCGGCCTCCGGGGCAGCCGGTTTCGTTGGCCTGCCAGTCGGGCTGATCGAGGATGCGGCGGATGGTATTGCGGATGGAGCCTTTGCCCCATTCGACGTAGTTGTTGGAGGAGCGATTGGGGTCGCAGACGGCGACGATCTGGATTTTGGGGTTGGCGAGGAGGCCGCCGAGTTCGGTGAAGCTCTGGGTGCCCATGCCGATGTGGGCGAGGGTGAGTTTGTCGCTGGGGGCGATGTAGCCGGTGCCGCCGAGGACGGCTCGGGGGACGATGGTGAAGGCGCTGGTGGCGGCGGCGGTGCCGACGAAGGAGCGACGGTCGAGGTTGGACGGCATGCAGATCCTCCTGGGGTGAACGGGTGACGGGCGGCCTATGGATGAGTCCGGAGGCGAGTATATATCAGGTGGGCCCGCCTTCGCCAAGGCTTCGTCGGGCAAGCCCGGCCAGTGGGTTTGATCCCTCAACCGGAGTGGATTGGTGCGCCGGGGCGGGCGACCCGTCTCCCGCCAAGGCTTCGTCGGGCAAGCTGGACAAGCAGGGCAAGGCGGGCGAAATGGTTTGTTTACTCAGAAAGTACGATGGGGCAGGCGGTTTCGTCACCGCGCTGGAGCCCCCGGCTTGCGCCGGGGGTAATGCTGGGGGAGGGGGCTTCGTCGTTGCGGCTGTTGGGACCGACCGAGTCGGCTTCACCGGACGAGATGGCTTTGATCCCTCACGCTGGAGGGATTGATGTTCCGGAGCGGGGGTGGCCCGCCTCCGCCAAGGCTCCCTCCTTCGCCTACGGCTCCGGCGGGCAAGTCGGACGGGCAAGTCGGGCGAAATGGGTTTGTTTACTCAAAAAGTACGATGGGGCAGGCGGTTTCGTCACCGCGCTGGAGCCCCCGGCTTGCGCCGGGGGTAATGCTGGGGGAGGGGGCTTCGTCGTTGCGGCTGTTGGGACCGAGTTCGAGTCGGCTTCACCGGACGAGATGGCTTTGATCCCTCACGCTGGTGGGATTGGTGTTCCGGAGCGGATGGCCCGCCTCCGCCAAGGCTCCCTCCTTCGCCTACGGCTCCGGCGGGCAAGTCGGACGGGCAAGCCGGGCGAAATGGGTTTGTTTGCTCAAAAAGTACGATGGGGCAGGCGATTTCGCCACTGCGGTGGGCCCCCGGCTTGCGCCGGGGGTAATGCTGGGGGAGGGGGCTTCGTCGTTGCGGCTGTTGGGACCGAGATCGAGTCGGCTTCACCGGACGAGATGGCTTTGATCCCTCGCGGTGGAGGGATTGGTGCTCCGGAGGGGGGTGGCCCGCCTCCGCCAAGGCTCCCTCCTTCGCCTACGGCTCCGGCGGGCAAGTCGGACGGGCAAGTCGGGCGAAATGGGTTTGTTTACTCAAAAAGTACGATGGGGCGGGCGATTTCGTCGCTGCGGTGGGCCCCCGGCTTGCGCCGGGGGTAATGCTGGGGGAGGGGGCTTCGTCGTTGCGGCTGTTGGGACCGAGGTCGAGTCGGCTTCACCGGACGAGATGGCGTCGGTGAGCAATGCGGGCAAGTCGGGTGAAATGGGTTTGTTTACTCAGAAAGTACGATGGGGCGGGCGATTTCGTCTCTGCGGTGGGCCCCCGGCTTGCGCCGGGGGTAATGCTGGGGGAGGGGGCTTCGTCGTTGCGGCCGTTGGGACCGAGGTCGAGTCGGCTTCACCGGACGAGATGGCTTTGATCCCTCACGCTGAGTGGATTGGTGCTCCCGAGCGGGTGGCCCGCCTTCCCCGAAGGCTCCCTCCTTCGCCTACGGCTCCGGCGGGCAAGTCGGACGGGCAAGGTGGCTTTGATCGCTCAAAATTCAGTGGGCACACGAATTTGTACCATCCATGGTTCGGGTGCCCTCGGGTTGCAGGCGGTTCAGGTGTCAAAGATCCAGTGCTCAGACGGCACTCCCTTGGGGGCGGTGCTTCCTGCGCGGAGAGATGATCGCATGGCGCGGCAAGGAGTTCTGGTTCGTTTTGCTCGTATCTGATTGATGAGTAAGGTGGCAAGTTTATTTGGCGGGGCTGTGACCGGTTTCTGGCGGAGGCCGGATTCCGCGGGAAGTTGATTGCCTCCGGCTTTGGCTGGCAAAGTGACACAATCTCGTCATGACCCGACGCGACTTCGCGGCACTGCCGGCCCTGGCGGCTGTTTCCGCGCCTTTGGCGGGGCCCATTCCGTTGGGCTCACGCCGCGAGCTGTTTGTCGACCGCTTCCTGGTGGATGTGCTGGCGGGGGCGGAACTGCGGTTGGCGACTCCTCTGGATGCCGGGCCGGCCCTTGCGTTTGACCGTCCTTGGGAGGGCGCGTTTTGCGCTTATTCGACGGTGGTGCGGCATGGCGGGCAGTGGCTGCTTTACTATCGCGGCGTGCCGTCCTCTGGACCGGATGGGCGGAATGAAGAGGTGACCTGCGTTGCTGAATCGTCCGATGGGCGGACGTTTGCGCGGCCGGGCCTGGAGATGTTCCCGAGGGCGGGCGCTCCGCGGAATAACATCATCCTGGCGGGCGCGGCTCCGTTTTCGCACAATTTCAGCCCCTTTTTGGATACGTGTCCGGGGGTGGGCTCCGGGCGGTTGTGGAAGGCGATTGCGGGCGTGCACTCCTCCGGGCTGCATGGGTTCGTTTCGGCGGACGGGTTCCGGTGGAAGCCGGTGCAGGCCGGGCCGGTGCTGCCTTCGCCGAAGGAGTACACGTTCGACTCGCAGAATGTCGCCTTCTATTCCGAGCACGAGCGGAAGTATGTCCTGTATTACCGGACGTGGCAGGAGATGGGGGGCACGAAGTACCGGTGGGTGTCGCGGGCGGTGAGCGAGGATTTCGTGCACTGGACGGTGGAGGGGCCGGTCGATTATGGGGGCGCTCCGCCGGAGCATTTGTATACGAACCAGACGTCGCCGTACTTCCGGGCTCCGCACATTTATGCGGGGATTTGCGCGCGGTTCTTTCCGGGGCGGCAGGTGTTGACGGAGGCGCAGGCGCGGGCGGTGCGGGTGGATCCGAAGTATTTCCAGGACTGCTCGGATGCCGTCCTGGTGACGTCGCGAGGCGGGCGGCAGTTTTCGCGCAGTTTCCTGGAGGCGTTCCTGCGGCCGGGGCTGGGGTTGCAGAACTGGGTGTCGCGGTCGAACTATCCGGCGCTGAACCTGGCGCAGACGGGTCCGGCGGAGATGTCGTTCTATGTGAACCGGGACTATGGGCAGCCGACGGCGCATCTGGGGCGGTATGCGTTGCGGCTGGATGGGTTTGCGTCACTGCATGCCGGGTATGGCGGGGGGACGATGCTGACGCACCCGGTGACGTTCACGGGGCACCGGCTGGCGCTGAATTATGCGACTTCGGCGGCGGGGAGCGTGCGGGTGGAGTTGCTGGATGGGGACGGGCAGGCGTTGCCCGGGTTTGGACTTTCCGATGCTGCCGAATTGATTGGGGATGAGATTGAGGGGTATGCGCGGTGGAAGCAGGGTATGGCGGTGGGGGCGGCGCAGGGCCGGGTGGTGCGGCTGCGGTTCCATTTGAAGGATGCGGATTTGTATTCGTTTGGGTTCGGGGGTGGGTGAGGGGAGACGTGAGAGTGGGGCACTCATTGGTCCGCCCTTGATCGAGTTGTCCAGTATCTCGCATTCTCTGCCATGAGTATCTATGCCAGATAATGATGGCTTCGGCCGACTAATCACCTATTCATCGGTCTACGGTCGGTGGCCGACCTACGAGGATCTCGCAACATGCTTGAAACCATACCGAGTATCCGATGTGGTGCTAACGCTGTCTTGGATTCTCACCACGACACAGTCCTGGCGCGCCGTGAGCGGCAACGACCGCGATCTCTCCATTCGCAGGTACTTCGCACCAAGTCTGCAGTTTCACAGATCAGCTACGGGCGAGGAGTTCCTGTTTTCACGAGCATCTGTTTTGTGGCTCATGCGGCAGTCGTTTCGACTTTGTCAGCATGACGGTGCTCCAGTGAACACCCCCGCATCTTACCTTGCAATCGGCCTCGCCGCCCTGATTGGGAATGACCTTGGGGCATACCAACAACCGAGACACCTCAAGACCAACCTTGAATTTGCGGCGAATCTCCTTCCATTGACCGAGTACATGTCACTCGAAGAATTCGACCGTGACGTGTCGCGAACCCACTATATGTTAACGGTACTCGCCCCAACAGCTGCGTATGCGGCACTCCGCGGGTTGCCCGCTGCAATTGAGCGACTGCTTGGATTCCGGTTGGATGAGTATAGGGATCTTGTTCTGGCGTCCGCTGCCAAGGTCATGTTGGTGGACTCCTCAGATCCAACCTGCTGCATCACCCCAGCTCTTGCGGCCCAGAACTTCAGTCGCACCGCCCTCAATCCGACTAACATGCACCTGTTTTGGGACTCGGTAAGTTGGGATGCACACGAGGCAGCGGAGCACTTCAGAAACACTGCCTCGCACCCTTGGGATTTGACTGACTTCCGGGTTCGTCCCCTGATGCGGGTGCGGAGTCGCGAGTACGTCGTTCTCGACCTGCCGTTCCTGATGGACAAGGCCGGCCGGAGCCTCTTCTGGACCGCCTTTGGCCGTTCAGAAGGCAAAGAACGCAAACTGATGCCAGGGTATTGGGGAGAGCTGTTCGAATCGTACGTCGCTCTCGTGCTGGAACAGGTAAGGACGAACGCGCGTCAAGTCATGGTCGACCCTAGATTCGAGGATGGACTACAAGCAGCGGACTGTTGTGTTCTCGAAGGAAGGACGCTTATTGTAATCGAAGCCAAGGCTAGCACGCTCACTGCAGGTGTTCGATATGCCGACAACCCCGACCTTCTTCGGGACGAGCTTGAAAGAAAATTTGTCGTTGGCGACAGATCCGGATTGAAGGGTGTATCTCAGCTCGCACATTTTCTTCACCGATTTGCCGCAGGAGATACAATTAGAGATCGGAATTCGCTAGTAATCGCCAGACGGGATGTCGACAAGATCATCCCAGTTCTGGTCCACCTCGATACGGCACTTCGTACCGTTTGCCTAAATCACTACATGGCAGACAGATTGCGGGATATGGTCCGCATAAAGCGGCCGATTGTAACTCCACTTGCACTCCTTCATATTTCGGAATTGGAGGCAATGCAGGGGCACCTGGATGACTTTCTGCTGAGTGATTTGATCGAGTCATACCTCTCGACTCTTCGGTCGAATCCAGCGGCGATGCTTTTCGCCGCCCGCATTCCGCTACTCGTGAGACAGAAACCGAAGCGAGGTCCGATTCTAACCACTTTCGAATCCCTCATGAAGCAGACTATAGTCCGACTGTTTCCCGACGAAGAACTCGCGCATCTGAGTAGGGCTCGATCCGATCTGCCATGACTCGTCTTGAACCAGATGTATTCGAAACTATGGCCACCCGTCGCTGCCATTGGTAGGGTCAGCAAGCAGCGCTTAGTGAGTTGGCCGTGCCACATCCTTCCTTGGGAATTCTGCTGCGTGTTTGAGGATCGGCGCTTCTCAATGATCACTTCCAGGCATCCCGCTGCCAAAGGATGATAGACAGCACGGCCCCAAGCATACGCTGATGTGACTCTTCCATGTCGTCGAAGTGCAGTTGCCCTTTAGTTATTGCGGCTTGAATTCGACCTGCCGATGCAAGCAATAGCTCGGACTGATCAGCGTCACCAAAACTGCCTTGTTGCAATATGACATCATAGTCCGCTCCAACCCATCTCCTTCCCTCCTTACGAATTCCCCAATTGAGGTTCCTCTGTACGTACTCCGCGAGGCGATCCTCACTGTCGTGGTATCGCGGGGGTGACTGAACGGTGGCTAATTGAGAGATAAGCCCGTTAAGCAGGCCAGCAAAACTATCCTCTTCTTCCTCATAAGCGTTAGACTCTGGCTCCCAAACCAGCTCCCAACCGCTACGAATATGGGCTAGTGGCCGGAGGACCATATAATCGAGCAAGTCGCTGTTGCGGAAGAAGTCGCGCTTATCCATTCGGTTAAATTCTCGCGCACTTCGAATCCACCTGCGGGCGAGGGAGTGGACACGGTTTGTCGAAGCCGTTCGCGCGGACAAGGCGCAAGCGAGTCTCAAACGGACCTACCCTGGCTTCGCAGGATCAATCCGGTTGGCGGTAGACAAGGTGAGGTTCACGACGCACTCAGGAACATACTGGGAGCCCACATGCCCAACTGACATTATAAGCGTACCGCTTCTTGGATGCCTAGCGCCCTCCAGAAGCAAGGGTGCACTGCGATCCGCGTATTCGGCCGAATCTCAGAAATGGATACACTCCTACGACTCGTAATCGACCATGAGGGCGCCTCGTAGTGCTCAAGCTTCAGACCGACGAGTCCTACTCGATAAAGCACCGCCGCAAGGCACTGGCGGAATTCCGCGCAGGAAATGGATCCGTCGATATACCTGCGCGCCGCGCTGGAAAGCTCGTCGACGCTCCCAAGTTCTTCCTCGGCCATCCTCAGGCAGAGTTCAATACATTTCTCATCGGTCAGATACTCCAGGGGAAACTGCGGTGGACTGTTTTTTAGTATTGCTGCAAAGGACAGCAATGTCGCAAACGTTGATTGCCACTCGTCGGCAAGCGAGCGCAGCCGAAGACGCGAATACTCGCCTTCTGCTTGACGGACCATTTGTACCGTTATCTTCGGTGTGTCTTTCGCCTGCGCGATGCAAAGATTAAAGAATAAAATGATGTCCCGCGGCCTCATCAGCGTCCGCTGGACAATGTAATCGATACTCGAGCACTTGTTTATGTGTGTAGGCAGCAAATCTCTATGGGTTACAGTAGCTGTCGTATATCTACTTCTTACCAATTTGTCAATCCTGGCGTCAAGCAAGGCTGTGAGGCTACTGCTTGTCCACTCGAGATTCAGATACAGAGATTCGTACTTCTCCTCTTGGAACCCTGCATCGCGAGTTAGGCGAATTACCCTGTCGAGTAAGTCGTAGCGGAGTGCGATGATAATTTTTGCGTGTCGTACCTTCCCGAATTCTCTGATGGTTTCGATTAGCGCACGTATCAACAGTATTCGAAGCTTGTCCTCCACCCAGTCCTCGTCGAGCCGGTCGATCACAACGAAATACGGACGTTCACAGTCGTCCAGAACCTCATCAATGAGTTCAATCATGTCGGACAACTGCCTGATCTGCACATCGTTTACCACATGCTGTGCGCGATGGACAACTTCCCTCTTCTGCTCCTCAGACAATGAGCCACCCGCGCTTACGGAGATCGGCAACGGAATGCTGGATCCACCAATGGATGCCTTCAGGTCAGACTCGAGCTTCGTCGTAAGCTCTTTAATTCGATAGTCTGTCTCCTCCCAGAAGGTACTACCCCATTTCTGTAAATAATTGAGAGCCTGAGCATGTCGTTGATTTTTTCCACTAAACAGTGACGTGAGCCGGTCTATCAGGTTAAGGGTTGCCCGTTCGCTTTCAAGATGGAAGTGCGCTTTTAAAATTTCCACCGTAAACACGTGGCGCCAAAGGAGCTTGAAAAAGATGTTAAGGTTAACCCCAAGTTGATTGACAAACTGGAGAATCGTCGAGTTCGAAATATAAGCAAGGGCCAGACTCTCGGGCTTGATCTCAATCACTCTCGATGTATTCTCGGAAAAGTGCAACAAAAGAGCTGTCTTTCCAGCCCCCGTGCGGCCAAGCGCGATGCGCCGAGGGTCCCGCGGATTTGAGAGAATGGCGACTTCCCCGTTATCGACGAAGCATTTCCTGAGGAAGTCCTGGTCTTGCTCGGCATCTGCCACACCGATATTGTCATGTTGGCGAAAGCGGAATTTGCTGTTCATACCCTAAGCTTCACCCCGTGTAGCGAAAACTGAGGAGATTCTATCAGGGAATTCATGGCAATGGGCAACGACGGAGGAGGTGGGGAATTGTCCGGAATCGACATCGCATTTGTCGAGGTGGGCTTCAAAGGCCTCAAGATGCTTCAGAGCAGCTTCGAAGCGGCCTTTGGTGATGGCGATCTCCGCATTGACTGCTTCAAGGGCACGGGGTTTCATGAGGGCGGTTGCCCGCTGCCTCCATTGCCTGGCCCGTTCCGGGTTCTTGCGAATGCTGGCGCTGGCGCAGGCAGCCTCGATGTAGACCATTTGCCGATAGAGCATCGCCGCACGGCGCAGGCCCGAGGGCGCGTTTTCGAAATGCTGCCAGGCGGCGGTCTCCTCACCTTCGTCATTGAAGCGGTTGAAGGCCAAAAGCTGGCAGTATGCGTACTCGGGGTCAGCAGGCGGCCTGCGCAGTACCTCCGCAACGAGTTCCGGGCTCCAGGAACGAGGCTGGATTCCCGCTGCGTCCTCGGTCTGGGTGACCAGGATCGCAATTCAGCAACGTGCCGTCGAGGGCTTCGAAAGTACTGCCACAAGCGGGCACCCTCCGTTCGAATGGAACTGCGAGCCGAAGGGAAGATGGCAGCCGTGTAGAAGAAATGTCCCGAGGAGTGCGTCCGACCGCGCCGAGCGGCACTCCCGTGCTAAGTATGGAGGATTGCTGGGACAGCAGATCGAGCGGACGGAGGCACAGGCGAGGGCAGTGCAAATGCTCCGGGTCGACGCTCGGGTGTGCGCGAAGAAGTAGGCCCTGCCTTTCGTGTGGTGGTCCAGGAAATGTTCGGACGCGGCCCGTGTCCGAGATGGCCGCTCCACGTCAAAACGGACTGGCTCCGGGTAGCCGACGATTCACGACGGACTCCGGGCGTTCCGTCCCTCCTCCTCATCCATCACCTACCGACAGGCTGAATCAGCGACCGCAGTTTTCACTGCTTGGGCGACGGGGCCATCGGAAACGTCGCGATCACCTTGGGCACCCTGTAAATACCGGCGCTCTCTGAGCCCGAGGGGCCCCACATGTAGAGGGTGCCGTCCGATTTGAGGGCGAAGCCCCGGCTGCCGCCCGTCCACACGCGCACGACTGACGACAGTGTCCGGACGAGCACGCCTCGCGATGAGTATGCGTCTACGCCGCCTCCCGTCCCTAGCGACCCGAACGAGTTGCCGCCCCAGGTGCGCACCGTACCGTCACGGAAGGCCGCGGCGCCGTCCGCCAGGTCGGTGGCCTCGCGCAGCAGACCGGGTAAGGGTGCAGGGTTCAGCACCAACGGCCCTCGATCCTCGACAATCGTGGGCGCCGGCGACGGGCCCCACACCAGCCACGCGCCGTTCGCCTGCCGCGCTCCTGCGGTGCTCCCGGAGGCATAGATCCGGGTGATGCCCGTCAGCGGCTGAATCCTGGCCGGCCTGGCCCGCGCCTGTTGGTCTCCGAGTCCCAATTCGCCGTACTTGTTGGCACCCCAAGTCCAAACGGTCCCATCGGATTTCAGCGCGAGCATGTGTTTGTAGCCGCCCACGATCTGCACGACCCCGTCGAGACCCTCCACCCGCCGCGGCGTGTAGTGCGGCTTTCCAGACTGGCCCGACAGGGTGAGGGTCCCCGTGGCGAGCAGCCCTTCGCGGTCCTCCCCCCACATCCACACTGTGCCGTCCTGGAGCAAGGCCGCTCCGCCGTGGACGAAAGCGGCGATTCCGACGACACCCTGCAGCGCCGGGATGGGGGTGGGCTTTGGCTGCTCATAGGTGGGTCCGCGATCGGTCCCACCCAAGAGGCCGAAATCATTGCGGCCCCAGACGTAGACCCGGCCGTCCTCGCCCAGCACCATACTGATCCATGCGTCCGGCACTGCGACCGCCCGCCCCTTGGGCAGGCCGGGCACCCGGGCGAGCTTCTCGACGAACTCGGTGCCCGGATCGGCGCCGCATACGCGGTAGCGGTTGCTGCCCTGGCACGCGACGGTTCCGTCCGGCGCGATGACGAGGGTGTGGGTGCTGGAACTGGCGATGTGCACTGAGTCCTGCCAGTCGGGCGCGGCGAGCAGGGGGAGGGCGCAGGCGAACGGGAGGATTCGGGCTAGGCGCATCCATTGAGTCTCGCACGGGCGTTTCCTCTCGCTGGGGTGGGATGCTCCTGGCGAACGGGCGGCGGTCCTCGGAGGTAAGAATTCGCGGCGATGAGGAGTTGGCATCCGGCGGGCATTGGCGGCGCTCGGGAGTTTTGGGGGCGATTTGATGGGAAGCGGATGAGCCGCTCAGGTGGGTGGGTGGTTCCCGGATGGGCAGCCAACCTTCTTGAAGATGCCCCGGATTGCTCCTACGCGCTGGCTTCGCGGTTGCAGGGGGCTAGGAGTGGCTCGCCGGGGCGCTGCGGTGGAGTTTGCGGCGGAGGGGGTAGGGTGGATCGCGCTTAGCCCGTCGCTTACGCTCCGGGACTGGGGTTTGCACGGCTTAGCCCGGTGCTTACGCTCGGGGACTGGGGCTTGCACGGCTTAGCCCATCGCTTACGCTCCGGGACTGGTGGTGGGTGCGCGGCTTGGTCTGTTTTGGCGGCCCGGAGTGGCATGCGGGACTGACTTCCGGTCGAGGTTCGTTGGGTTGCCCGCTCCGTTGAAGACCGACTTTGCCGGGTGGCCGCTTACTGCCGTCCGCGGTTCGCAGCGCGGTGGGGACCACTCCCTTACGGTCGTGGTTCGTAGCGGCTTCCTTCGCTTTGGCGGCCCGGAGGGGCATGGGGGACTCCGTTGAAGACGCGATGGTGCGGGGGCCGGCTTTCTGCCGTGCTCGGTTCGTAGCGCGGTGGGGACCACTCCCTTACGGTCGTGGTTCGTAGCGGCTTCCTCTCGTTTGGCGGCCCGCAGGGCCATGGGGACTCCTTCCCAGTCGTGGTTCGCAGTGGCGGGACGGACCCCTCCCTTACGGTCGGGGGTCGTTGGGTTGCCCGCTCTGGGACTGGTCCGGGGGGTCTGATGAGAAGTCTGCGGCGGATTGGGGGCATGCGGCTTCGCAGGGTTGGTTCACCGGAGGGCCGCGCGGCAGAGGGAGACGCTCTGGGCCCACTGCTCCCGGGCGAAGCGGGCCAGGCCGGAGTCGAGTCCATATTTGTCGAGGTGGGTTTGGGCGGCTTGCAGGTGCTGCAGGGCGTCCTCGAAGCGGCCTTCGGCGATGGCGATCTCCGCATCGACTGCTTCTCGCGAGCGGGGCTTCATGAGGGCGGTTGCCCGCTGCCTCCATTCTCGGGCCTGTTTGGGGTTCCCTCGAATGCTCGCGATTGTGCAGGCTGCCTCGATGTAGACCATTTGGCGGTAGGGCCTCGCAGCACGACGCAAGTTCGAGAGCGCGCTTTCGAGATGCGATCTGGCGGCGTGTGCGGCCTGTAACCACTTGCGTTACACTCAGAGCGATTCCATCAAAGGATTTCGACATAAAGGACTCGAACGGTTCTTTACCGCCGGATCCAGGTCGGGCATTCAGCCCAAGCACGCTGACCGGCTTCGACTGATCCTCGGCCGGTTGAATGTATCGACAACCGCAAGCGACATGGACCTGCCCGGCTTGGACCTTCACGAACTGAGCGGCAAGAGAAAAGGCACGTGGGCGGTGAAAGTGAGCGGCAACTGGCGTGTCACGTTCATTTGCGCTGGGAAAGATGTTGAGCGTGTGGACTATGAGGACTACCACTGAGGCAACGATGAAGATGCATAATCCTCCACACCCTGGCGAGGTGCTCAAAACGCTGTGCCTCGAACCATTGGGACTGAACGTAACTGAGACGGCGCGGTCGCTAGGCGTGAGCCGTAAGACCCTTTCGGGGATCCTCAACGGCCGAGCCGGCATCAGCCCGGAAATGGCTGTCCGGCTATCCATTGCCTTTGGCACGAGTGCGGAGAGTTGGCTCAGCCAGCAGCTCCAGTATGACCTCTGGCACGCTGAGAAAGGCAGGAAGGGACTCCACGTGAGAAGGCTCACCGCCGCCTGATCCGATGCTCACTTCGCGGCTCCCCCCGGCGGCCATGCGGCCCACGTGGGCCAGTCCGTGCTGCTCCAGGATGTGCCGCTCCGTGTGGGTTGTGAGGGACGGAAGTTCAATCGGATTACGCTCCGCAAGCCGGCTTCACGCTTGCATGGTGCCAGGAGGCCCTCGCTGAGAACCTGCGGCGCGGTTCCTGGCCCATGACGCAGAACCCGGAGGGCCGCCGCGGATTGTGCGTCTGGAACTACTACGAGTTGGTTCGCGTGAGGGCAGTGCGGCAGAGGGAGGCGCTCTGGGCCCATTGCTCCCGGGCGAAGCGGGCCAGGCCGGAATCGAGGCCAGATTTGTCGAGATGGGCTTGGGCGGCTTCCAGATGCTTCAACGCGGCTTCGAAGCGGCCTTCGGCGATGGCGATCTCCGCGTCGACTGCTTCGAGGGAGCGGGGTTTCATGAGGGCGATTGCGCGCTTCCGCCATTCCCTGGCCTGTTCCGGGTTCTTTCGAATGCTGGCGCTGGCGCAGGCAGCCTCGATGTAGACCATTTGGCGGTAGAGTTTCCCGGCACGGCGCAATGTGGAGAGAGCGTTCTCGAGGTGCTGCAAGGCGGCTGTTTCCTCACGTTCGTCGATGAGCCGGTAGAAAGCCAGAAGGTGACAGTAGGCGTACTCGGGGTCAGAGGGTGGCATGCGCAGCATCTCCTCCAGGAGGGCGCGGCTCCAGGAACGGGGCAGGATGCCCGCTGTGTCCTCGGTCTGGATGGCCAGGAGCGCGATCCAGGAGCGTGCCGGCTGAGGATGCCGGAAGAGCTGCCAGAGGCGGGCTCCATCTGATCGGTTGATGCCGCTGGAGGAGGGGAGGAGGGCCACCGAGGAGAGGAAGAGCGAGATCCAGAAGAGGGTGCCCAGCCAGGACCAGCGGCCACTGCCGTACTGGGCGCAGAGCCAGCCCGAACTGACGGCCAGGGCGACGCTGGCGAGTGGTCCGGCGGCGACCATCCAGGCCCATTGGGAACGGTCGAAGCCGACCTTGCCGCTGAGCGGACGGAAGAAGCCGCCGAAGATATGACTCAGCTCGAAGCGGCAGGTCCAGCGCGTGCCCGACTTCATCAGAACGAAGCCGCCCACGGAGATGCCGCCGAACTCGACGCCTACGAGCCAGCCCACCAGGGCGTGGCTGGCCTCGTGGACCGCGATGCCCAGCCAGGCGAAGGGGAAGAGCAGCAGTCCGTTGACCGGCGGCCAGTGCCAGGGAGGCAACTGATTCATGTCCCGCAGGATGAGCAGTGAAAGAACCAGCACTCCGGCGGTGAGGCCGATGACGTAGCGGTGGAGTTTGCCCGGCAGGGGCGGGGGCGGCTGCTCGAGGTCGAGGATGGGCGTGGCGGCCAATTCGGACGTCATTTTCGGGATGGTAACCCGGCTTTGACGATAACACTAGAAGTCTCCGATTCGCTTTGTGCGTGCTATTTCGGATGAATGCCGGGGGGCGCAACGCGGTTTGGTTTGGCGGTGCGACTGGGCTGGGGGAGGGTTCGGGGTTGCCCGCTCGTTGACACTCGCGGCTCGGTTTGGTTTGGTTTGGGGTGCGATTGGTGTGGGGGAGTATTCGGGGTTGCCCGCTCGTTGACACTCGCGGCTCGGTTTGGTTTGGTTTGGGGTGCGACTGGTGTGGGGGAGCATTCGGGGTTGCCCGCTCGTTGACACTCGCGGCTCGGTTTGGTTTGGTTTGGGGTGCGATTGGCCTGGTGGAGCATTCGGGGTTGCCCGCTCGTTGACACTCGCGGCTCGTTTGGTTTGGTTTGGGGTGCGACTGGTGTGGGGGAGTATTCGGGGTTGCCCGCTCGTTGACTCTCGCGGCTCGGTTTGGTTTTGCGGTGCGCCTGGCCCCGAGCGAGCGGTATGCGGTACGATTCCCCGGGCTCCGTGTCGCGCGGGTATTTCAATGGTGAGAAGGGGTTCGTTGCCATGCTGGGCAGCGCCTTGTAGATTGGACGCATGGGCGTTCAACGGATGGATAATGTTGGAATCGTGGTCGATGACCTGGGCGGGACCATTGATTTCTTTCTGGAGCTTGGCCTGGAACTCGAAGGGCGGGCCACGATTGAAGGAGAGTGGGCAGGACGAGTTACGGGGGTCGCCAACCAGCGCGTCGAGATTGCGATGATGCGCACGCCGGATGGCCACAGCCGGCTGGAGTTGTCGCGGTTTCTGGCTCCGGCTGTGATCGCGGATCACCGCAATGCTCCGGTGAATGCTCTCGGCTACCTGCGCGTGATGTTCGCCGTGGACGACATCGACGAGACGCTGGAAAGGCTCAGCAGGCGCGGCGCGCAACTGGTTGGCGAGGTTGTGCGGTATCAGGACTCTTACAAGCTTTGCTACATTCGCGGGCCGGAAGGGATTCTGATTGGACTGGCACAAGAGCTGAAATGAGGGCGGCTGGGCCAGCGCCGCACGAATGATTCTGCCCTGAAGTGCTAGCTTATTCCTCATGCATTGTTTCACGGCAGGATGGAATGCAGTGTGGCGCAGCGGTTTTGCCCTGCTGGCGGCGGCACTGGCCGCGAATCCACAGACACCCCCTGCTCAGGCTGCGGTGCCGAGATCGGCGGCGGTGATCGCGATTACCGGCGTCACCGTGATCGACGTGTCGAACGGGGCGCACCACGCGCGTACGGGCGTGTTGATTCAGGGTGACAGGATCACCGCGGTGGGTCGGCGACTCAAAGTCCCGCGTGGGGCGACTCGGGTGGACGGGCGGGGGCAATTTCTGATTCCCGGGCTGTGGGACATGCATGCACACCACCAGGGCACCGGCGCAGAGGCGGTGGAGCTGTTCGTCGCCAAGGGTGTGGTGGGGACTCGCGACATGGGCGCCGATGCGGACTTCATTTTTCCGCTGCGCGAGCGGATTCGTTCCGGCGCGGTGCTTGGTCCTGAGATTGTTTTAGCGGGGCCGATGCTGGACGACGCTCCGGCCAGTTACCCTTACCGCCGGCCCACGAAGAATGCGGCGGAGGCGCGGATTGCCGTGCCGGCGTTGAAGAACCTGGGCGTTGATTTCATCAAAGTGCACGACCATACGCCGCGCGATGTATTTTTCGCGATTGCCGAAGAGGCACCAAAGGTGGGCCTGACGTTTGCGGGGCATGTTCCCAGCGCGGTGAGTGTGGAAGAGGCGGCCGATGCCGGGATGCGGAGCATCGAACACCTGGCCAACTACCGGGTATTCGGCGATTGCGGAACTGGCGCAACCGTGGAGACCTTTGACGTGTCGAGCTGCGCCAAGCTGTTCGACAAGCTGGCCGCCAAAGGTGTCTGGCAGACGCCCACCCTGGCGTTCATGCTGACCTTGCCCGCTGTCTTTTCCGGCGCGCCGCTGGCGCACTCCGAGTATGCCAGCGATTCCTTGCTGAAACTGACCAGCGACAATGTGAAGTTTTCGCACCTTGACGCCAAAACCCTGGACAAGCTTCGACAGGCGGGTATCTTCACACCACGAGCTATTCGCGAGCTGCGTTCCCACGGCAACCGATTTTTGGCTGGTTGTGACGGACTGGTGCCCGGCTTCTGCCTGCATGACGAACTGGAGTGGATGACCAAGTCGGGATTCTCGCCGCTGGAAGCGCTGCAGACGGCCACGCTCAATCCCGCGATATTTCTTGGACGTGCGGCGGTACAGGGTGGGATTGGCGTGGGGCAGCGCAGCGATGTGGTGCTATTGGACGCGGATCCGACCGTCGATATCCGCAATATAACGAAGATTGCGGCCGTGATTGTCCGGGGCAAGCTGGTGGACCGGTCCGCTCTCGACCGGATTGTCGCCAACCACCTGCGCCACACGCGGTAAGGCGGGGCCTGGGCGTCAGGCGGGTATACTCATTGGTCATGATGTGGAAGACAGGTTGTGTGCTGGCCTTTACGGGGCTGCTGACTGCAGCGCCTCTGCCTGGGGCGGAGACTCCGGCGACTGCGCTGCTGGTGCTTTCGAAGAGTGACCAGACGTTGGCGATCGTCGATCCAGGAAACCACCAAGTGGTTGCCAAGATTCCTTCCGGGCCGGATCCGCATGAGGTGGTTGCCTCGGCGGATGGGCGGCTGGCGTTCATTTCGAACTATGGCGGCGGCCGGTACAACACGATTACGGTTGTGGACCTGGTGGGGCAGAAGGTGCAGAGTACGGTGGACCTGGGGGCACTGCGCGGGCCGCATGGCCTGGATTTCCAGGGTGGCAAGGTGTGGTTCACGGCGGAAACGGCGAAGGTGATCGGGAGTTATGATCCGGTTTCCCAGAAGATTGACCTGGTGCTGGGGACGGGGCAGAACCGGACACACATGATTGCCGTGGCTCGGGATCTGAAATGGATCGTCACTTCGAACGTGAACTCGGCGACGATGACGTTTATTGAGAAGAGCAGCGCGCGGGTTGGGACGGGCGGGCCGGCGGGCGCGATGGGTCCGGCGCCGCAGGAGTGGGAGGAGACGGTGGTGGCGGTGGGGCGTGGAGCGGAAGGGTTCGATATTTCCCCGGACGGCGCGGAGTTGTGGGCCGCGAATGCGCTGGACGGGACGATCTCGTTGTTGGATGTGGGGTCGAAGAAGGTGCTGCATACGCTGGCGGCGGAGGTGGCGGGCGCAAACCGGTTGAAGTTTACTCCGGACGGGCAGTTGGTTTTCGTGTCCACCTTGCGCGGACCGGAGTTGACGATTCTGGATGCGAGGACGCGGCGGACGTTGAAGAGGGTACGGATGGGGCGCGGCGCAGCTGGGATCCAGATGGAGCCGGGTGGGGCGCGGGCTTATGTGGCTTGTACGCCGGACGATTATGTGGCGATTGTGGATTTGAAAACACTGGAAGTGACCGGCCGCCTGGAAGTGGGCAAGCAGCCGGACGGGATGGCCTGGGCGGTGCGGGGGCAGTAGGAGAGTGGGGCCGCGGAGTTCTTTGGCGACCTAGTCCTTGACGTGGTCGCGGGTAAAGGCATCAGAGAGTGACTCCCAGTTTTTGGAGCCGTCCTTGAAGCGCATCCAGGTTTTGTGGCGGGCCGGGGCGCCCTGGGTGATTTCGAAGACACGGCCGCCGCGAACGTGGAGGTTCGAGGGGTCGTCCGGCTCGACGTGGGGATAGGTGTAGTGGCCGAGGGAGCCGTCGTAGCCGAGCTCGATGCCACGCCAGCGGCCCATGTAGTTGTTGACGTGGTCGTGACCGCAGTAGACGCCGCGCACATCGCCGCGATCGAGGAGCGCCGCGAAGAGCCCGCTGTTGATGGGCGAGGGTGATTCGTGTTCCTGGCGGGTTCCGATGATCTTCGCGTGGTTGACCATTTCGTTGAATTCACACAGAGGGATGTGGAAGAACATGAGGCCCGGGATTTTGGCGCCATGCTGCTTTTCCAGCTCCACGGAGGTTTGGTAGTACCAGAGGATCTGGTCAGTGTGGATCCAGTCGTAGGGGCGATTTTTGCCGTCCTGGAAGTAGTCGTTTGAGTCGAGGAGCCAGACGCAGTAGACGGGTTGGGTACCTGCCGCATTCCAGATGAGGAGGTGCTTGTTCCCTGCCCCGTGGAGTCCCTGTCGGTAGCCGGCGTTGAGGTTGTGAGGATAGGCGGAGTACATGGCGAGGACTGCGTCCTTGCCGATTTGCGTTTTGGGGAAGTGTTCCTGGTCGTGATTGCCGAAGGTGACGGCCCAGGGCACCTGTTTCTTTTCCATGGCGGCGGCGACGTAGCCGATGGAGGTGCGGAGTTCGGCTTCGGACTGGCTGTCCTTGCCGGAGAGGCAATCGCCGTTGACGACGACGAGGTTCGGCTTTTCGGTGTCGATGAGGCGCTCAGCGAGGGCGATGCCGTGGGTATCGATGCGCGGGGTGTAGTGGAGATCGGAGATCGAGAGAATGCGGAAGAGGCCATCCGCACCGCAGCGGAGGGCGTCGCGGCCGGGGGCGGATTCGGGGAGAGCGGCGGCGGCGGACGATAGGGCTAGGGAAGTGGTGACGAAGGATCTTCTGTTCATGGATGAGTACCGAGGGTTTGCGGCATGGGGTGTCGATGTCTAGGAGGAAGCTTTGATTTTAGCGGAGAGGTTCGGGGGGAGGCTGAGGTCCCCACTTCCTGACGTGCGCGTGTCAATGCGACGACTGGGGATTTGCAACTGGTGAACTGCGGCGTTGCGTTGAGGTGCCCGCTCACTGACCTGCTCGGCTCTGTTGGAGGGCGTCGCGTCGTTGGCGGGCAAGCACTGGGGGTGCTGGATAGAGGAGGAAGGCGGCCGGTTTGGATTGCTCCGAAATGGTCTGATTTGCGGCTTTGGAGAGAGTCCGGAGTTCTTCCGGAGATTCAGGGGCCGGGACGAGGCCACTGGCGGCCTTCGCAGAGCGGAGGGGATGCACCTGTATGCTTGGCATGCGGACTATCCGGGTGCGCATCTGCCTCTGGTGTGCGCGCGGTTCCGGTGATGCCTCCCTGGGATTCGGCGCAGCCGATGTTAGGGGAGGGGCGTTAACCACTTGTTGAAGATTGCAGTTTCTGTGGGATCGAGGCCTTCGCCTGCCGGGTAGCAGGGGTTTGTCACTCGCGGGGGATCGAAGCGCTTTCCGTCTTCGACGTCCGTGATCTTGTGAAAGCAGAAGCGCTCGCCGTGAGTTTGCAGGGTTTTCACGGGATCGAGAGTTTGAGTGAAATGGTCTTGAAGCTCGTATTTCAAGTGCGAGTTGGCACTCAGCAGCGGATGAAAAGTGCCATGGCGGAGGTCGAAGAGACGGAGACGAATCCCAACACTACCGGCACCTCCGAAATTGGATTCCAATACCAGGTCGTCAGTCTTGTCACCCGTGAGATCCCGGAGTTGGATGCTCTGGATTGCGGAATGATGATGGTCGCCCAGGATGAACCTGGCTTCGGGCTTCCATGACGAGGCCTGCCGGACCAAGCGGACCATCAGGCCCACTGACCAGCAGGAGCCGGCCGGTATGGCGCCGTCGAAGCTGTACTGTAGGATTGCGAGCATGGCGGACTGGGCCTGACTTGGCCAAGCGAACAGTTTGAAGCGGAGGCGCCTCACTTCCGAGTACGTGGAAGTACCCATGTTCTCGGAGGCGCACTGCTCTATCTGATTCGTTGACTTCCCGGTAACCTCATATACGGTTTCCCCGGCGAGGGCATCGGGGAAGCTGCGGCCAGCGTTCTCCGATTGCCGCGGCCAGGCGTCATTGATTCTTCTGCCGGGCAGGACCTTGATTTGCATTGCGGGAAAGATGGAACGGAGTGCGTCCTGGCGAATTGTCTCGTTTCGGATGGGTTGGGCAGGTTGGGCTCGGAGGGCGGAGGAAATGAGGAGGATTGCTGTGAATAGGGGGGTGGGCAGGGGACAGGTCACAGAAGTAGAGTAGCGATTGTTGGCGGCGGATTGGGTGTTGTGGAGGGTTGGTTGGAGCAGTGCGTTGAGGTGCCGGGTTACTGGGGTTCGCGGTTCAATGCTACTGCTGGGGCAGTGCTACTGGTCGACTGCGGCAGTGCGTTGTGGTGCCGGGTTACTGGGGTTCGCGGTTCAATGCTACGGCTGGGGCTTGGCAACTGGTGGACTGCGGCTTTGCGTTGGGGTGCCCGCTTACTGACGTGCGCGTGTCAATGCGAAGGCTGGGGCAGTGCTACTGGTGGACTGCGGCAGTGCGTTGAGGTGCCCGCTTACTGACGTGCGCGGCTCCGTTCAGGATCTGGGGATCAGGCGCTTTCGGCCGGCGGGGTGGACTTGCTGCCCATCAGGACGTGCAGGGCGAATGGGACTTCGTCGGGGTGCGTGGCACACCACTCGATGATGCGCTCGAGTTTGAGGCTATCGTCTGCTATGGCGCTGATTTCCATCAGCTCGGTTTCGATGGTCTCGGTGTCTCTCATGGCACCTCCAGCGTTGCACAGGTGGAGGGTGGAAAGTTGGCCAGGCGGGCGCTGGAGCGACAGGCCTTAGGACTTGGCCGCGGCCGGCAGGCTGGCGCGGCGGATCAGGATCGCTCCGGCGAGGGAGACGGCGCCTCCACAGAGAGACAGCATGGCTACGCGCTCGCCTCGCACCAGCACGCCCAGGATGAGGGCGACTCCGGGGATGAGGAAGGTGGAGGCGGAGGCACGGGTGGCGCCGATGCGACCGGCCGCGACGGCGAGGAGGATGTAGGCGATGCCGGTGCCGAAGATGCCAAGGGCGAGGAGGGCCAGAGCGGAGGGCAGGGTCCAATGCGCTACACGGAGGGCGGGTATGCCCAAGGGGGCGGTGAGTAGAGCCGCAAAGCCGACCGCGCGCCAGAGGACAGGGAGCGCCCCGTTGCGCTGCTGAAGCGGGCGGGCGAGGTTGATGGATAAACCATAGCTGCTGACGGCAATGAGGATCAGGAGGACTCCGGTGGCCTGATTGCTGCCCTGGCCGAGGCTGGGCACTGCCACGAGGACGGTACCGGCGAAGCCCACGCCCAGTCCAATGAGGACGGGGCGCGGCGGCAGGCTGCGGGCGAGGAGACTGGCGACGGCGGCGGCAAAGAGGGGAGTGGCTCCGTTGAGCATGCCGGTGAGGGCCGAGGAGACGCGCTGTTCAGCGAAGGGAAAGCAACTGAGCGGGAAAGCCATCCAGATGATGCCGAGGAGGGCGACGCGGCCCCAGTCGGAGCGAGCGACGGGTTGGCGGACTCCGGGGAACATGGAGAGCGTGAGAAAGCCGATGACGAGGCGGGTGAAGGTGATGCCGTTGGGCGGCAGGCTTTCGAGACCTTGCGCAATGAAAAGGAACGATGCGCCCCAGATGAGGCCGGGGAGCAGGAGCAGGGTCCAGTCGAGCAGATTCGAAACGGATTGGTGTTCGGACGATGGGGTGGCGGGCCGAGCCGTCATCTAGTCATGGTCGCGTATGAGGACGATTTGGACAAGTTACTCGGGTAATGAAAGGGTTGTCGAACTCGCACGGGGTGGACGTCAATCCCTGGCACTGGGCTGTGTAGCAGCCGGTAACGCCTTTCGCAATTGGAAGAGGCGGGTTGTGATTCCGGACTGCTGCGGCATGACGCGTGACAGGCTTTGCCGCCAATCGGCGGAGGAGTAGGTCTTCTCGAACACCGCGACATTGCGGGCGTAGCGGGCCAGAAGTTCCTGCTTGAGCGGGCTTTCCGCGAAGGAGAATTCCAAACTCCAGCGGCCGATTTGGACAACTTCGGGCCACGTCAGATGGAAGAGCGAGACGGCGGCGAAGTACTCGTCGGAAAGGTTGGAGTCCATGACGCCTCGATCGTCCGTGTTCAGGCAAACGGGGATGCCCTGGCGAAGATATATGGGGAAGGGGTGGAGGCGGAGGTCCGGGACGTAGCCGAGCGCCAGGTTGCTGGTGAGGCTGATCTCGATCAACTGGCGGCCCCTGCGCAGCAGTTCCATGGCGTTGGGGTCCCTATAGGCGTTGGTGCCGTGACCGATGCGTTCCGCACCAATGGCGAGGGTGTCGGCGACATGAGTATCGGCCTGGCTGCTTTCACCGGCGTGGAGGCTGAGGTGGACATCGGGATATTCCCGGCGCAGCGTGCTGAGCACTTTGGTGAAGCGGGCGGGGCGTCCGTCCGGGTTGTCCTCGCGGCCCACGAGGTTCACGCCAACCCAGAGATCGCGGTTGCGGTGTACAAAGGCGAAGCCCTCTTTGAGGTCGTCTTCGGCACCGGGCAGGAAGCGGAGTGCGGAGACCTGCATGCGCACGGGAATCGAAGTGGAGAGAGAGTCCGGCTGGGCGAGGCGCTTGCGGATGGCGGCGGCGCCCTGGTCTTCGGTGAGGCCGTTGAATTCGCGGGGATCCAACTGGGTTTCGAGGTAGAGTGCGTTCTCGGACTGAAGCTGCCGTTGGGCGAGGAGGAGGGCGTCGCCCATCAGTAGGGGGTCGCGTTCGAGATCGCCGAGGCGGCGCACCAGGCGGTCGAAGAACTCGTCCCTGGATTCGCTGCTGTCGAGGGTAAGAGCGGCGAGCCAGGCCTTGCGCTGGTCAGCGGTGAGTGCGGCGACGGGGGTGAAGTCGCGCCGCACGCAGGGAGGCAATTTCTGAACAGAATCCGGGCGGAGGGTGAGCCACTGAAGGGTCTCCGATTCGCCGCAGTTGCTGACATTGGTGCGGGTGAGGTAGTTGTGCCGGGCCGCTGCATCGAGCCAGAAGGACATGGGGATGGAGTATTCGTGGTGGTTGTGGAGGTCGCCGCCTTTGGGGAGCGCCCACATGAGGCGATAAAGGTTGTCGTTGGAGAGGGTCGATTTGAGGCGCTGCCAGTGGGGTTCGAAGGGGTGGGCGGCGGGTTGTGCGCTGGCCGAAGTCAGATGAAGTAAGAGGAGGAACAGGACTGCGATTACCGGCAGCTGAAACCGGCCACGAATGCGGGTCACTTGCCGGGAAATCCTGGAGAATTCAGCATGAGGCTGTTGCCTGGGCATTGTGTTGTGTCCAGGATAGCGAAGAAGGAGCGGGCACAGAAGGGCAAGCTCCCCTTGGACGGGCAGGATTCACTGGAGAGCAGGAGACCCGACTCGATCGCCCGGTGATAAGATTCAGGTCACCGATGACCCGGGCCTTGCCGCCCTCCGGTTGAACCGGCCGCGGGCCTTCACGTACCGGCATTGCGGACGAGGCGGCCTTCGGCACTGCGAGGAATTATGCAAAATCGACGTGATTTCCTGAAGACCGGGGCTTCCACCCTGGGTGCTGCCTCCATGGCCTCCGCCGCTCCGTCCACGGCCGGGGGCAAAAAGATGATTGGGATGCAGGTGGGCGCTGTGTCCTTTGTGGATGAGGGCACGGATCAGGTGCTCGATATCCTGCAGCAACGCGGAGCCGTCAATACGCTGTTTCTGGCGACCTTTACGTATGGTCGCGGGATCGCCGGACGGCAGGTTCCGGGACAACCGCTGCCGGATCATGGCAAACAGGTGCATGACCTCGATTTTCATGGCGGCAATTATGGAGTGGTCCGGCCGCAATTTTACAAAGACACCGGGATCAAGCCGGAAGACACCCGCGCTCCGGATCATGGAGCACTCGATATCATCAGCGAAGTTCTTCCCAAGGCGAAGGCGCGCGGGCTGAAGACTATCCTCTGGACCGAGGATGTCTGGCGCTATGACATCCCGGGCATCGAGAAGTTGCAGGAAGTGGACCTGTACGGCCGGAAGGTCCGGAGGATGTGTGTGAATAATCCGTACCACCGGAATTTCCTGACGGGCCTGGTGGAGGACTACACACGTTCCTATGACATCGACGGGATTATGTGGGGATCGGAGAGGCATGGGGCCCTGGGTACGGCACTGGGCGCCAATCACGGCGGACGAGGGAACGATGCGGGTTCCGTCGGTTGCTTTTGCGAATTCTGTGAGAAGAAGGCGCGCCAGGAGGGCAACGTCAAGATCGAACGGGTGAAGGACGGATACAAGGAACTGGAGAAGTTCGTGCGAGCCAGCCGTTCCGGCAAACGGCCGGTGGACGGATATGAGGTGACGTTCTGGCGCATATTGATGCGGTATCCGGAGATCCTGGCATGGGAGCAGTTCTGGCACGACGGATTGCGTGAGATCTACGCCGCCATGTATGCCAAGGCACACGCGATCAAGCCGAACGTCCAGGTAGGCTGGCACATCTGGCACAACAACTCGTTCAGCCCGTTCTACCGGGCGCAGCAGGATCTCCAGCCGCTAGCCCAATGCTCGGACTTCCTAAAGATGGTGATGTACCACAACTGCGGGGGCGAACGGATGGCCAGTTATATCGATAGCGTCACCGGGACGTTGTATGGCGATCTGCCGAAGCAGGAAGCGCTTGAGTATCACTACCGCCTGTTGAATTGCAGGGAACGCAGTTACGAGCAGATTCCATTTAGCGGGTTCTCGGCCGATTACGTGAAGAGGGAAGCGCAACGCGCCATGGAAGGGGCGGCTGGGACGAAGACACAGATCTGGCCGGGGATTGACATCGATATTCCAACCTCAAAGAACCACAGCAAGAGCACTCCGCAGGGGACGAAGGATGCGGTGATGGCAGCGTTCGAGGCCGGTGTGCCGGGAGTGATTCTTTCGCGGAAGTATTCAGAGATGATGCTGGCGAACCTGAGTGGAGCGGGGGATGCTGTGCGTGAGATGAAACTGGCGTAGCAAGCGACAGGCGAGACAGATTCCGGACCGCCTGCGTCGCGTGCCCGACGCAGGCGAGTCCGCACCATCGCCGCGAGCCCTCTCAGAACCCTGCCTACATGAAAAAGCCATCAGAAGCCAGCCGTGATTTGCGACTCGACCCTGATGGCTAAGCTGAACGCGGAGATCCGCCGGCAAGCGAGGCTATTCTCGAACGCTCTCCAGAATCTGGCCGGTTGCCAGCCAATGAGCGCATTCCGGGCCGAGTTCGGCTAGCGCCCGAGCCTCGTACTCCGCCGATTCCGCCTCGGTCAATGTATCGCGCCAGCGTCCGTTGGTGCCCTTATGGATGAAGGTTTTGGCTCCGCCGACCCAGGCCGCGCCGCCCATGGGCACGACCTTCTCGCCGTGCTCCTTCATCCAGTCGAAGGTGCAGTGTTCCACGATGGTGTCCCACTTGCTTTCGTCGATCGGAATATCCAGGAACGCAGCGATGCGCCGCATCTCCTCGGGCATGTTCTTCTTCAGGACGTCGAAGTGGACCAGCAGAAGATTGGGCAGGTTCCGGATGGCCCACCAGCTACGGACGTTCTCCCAAATGGACCAATAGGGGAATCCATCGCGGTCCAGCCAGTCGCGCCAATAAACCCGAATATCGTCCGGCGGCGGCTCCAGGGGGGGCCCGACCAAACCCGGACTTTTGTTCAGCGCATCGTACATGATCTCGTTGCCATTCCGGTGATGGTTGTAGAGGCTCCACAAGACATCGCGGCCGTCGCGGCCGATGTAGAGATATTTGGCCTTGGGCGAATAAACAAGCGCTTCCACGGGAAGATGCGTCTTCACAAATCGCCGGTTTGTCTGTTCTTCCAAGGCTGGCAGTTTTACCTCCTTCGGCGGAACGCGGAAGTCCACCCATGGCGAGATCGATTGGGTGTCGCGCTCCGTGTCGCCACCGAAGAGCATCTGGGAGACAATCTGCTGCATCCAGGTTGTGCCGGACTTGGCGTAGGTCGAGATGATGATGTCATCATCCCTGAATTTAAAGTCGTTCCAGACCGTGGAATCAATGTGCTGGTTATGCATCTCCCTGGTTTTTTGAGGCCAGGCCATTTGCATTGAAGTCATATCCCCTCTTTCCGGAGCCGGTTGTCCCAGCCGCTCCGACCCAGTGCCTTCGAGACCCGGGGTTGCCGGGGACTCGAATAGTGGAATCAATTAGAGCACTGTTGTTCTCGACCCGCAAGCCGTGCGAATAAGAAACAGCAGAAGGAGAGGCTGAAGCCGTGGACAGGTACGATGGGGGAGAGCTGCGACTGCACGCGATTAGTACACAGTCAGGTCGCGGCCATTCACGACGTTGCCGGAGTAGGTCCGGCGGATCTCTTTTTCGAGATCCACCTCATCGCGCGGCCCAAAGTAGAGCTGATGGTAGAGCACCAGCAGCTTGGGCCTCGACTTCGCCGCGAGTTCGGCCAACTGTTTGGTGGAGGTGTGGAAGTTCGCGTGGTAACGGCCGCGCCGCTGGCCGAAGACGAGATCGAAGCGATCTGCCGAATAGACTTCATGGACCAGCACGTCGCACTGGCGACAGGCCTCGGTGATGGAATCGCTGAGGGCCGTGTCGCCGGAAATCACGATGGAACGGCCTCCGGCGTCGATCGAGTAGCCAAAAGCCTGAGGCCAGGATCCGTGCGGGACGGCCAGTGCACGCACCGTGATGTTCTCATCTTTGTAGACAGGACCGGCGCCCTCGATCTCATGGACGATGGGCTCGAGATTCCGCTTATTCAGCCCCTCAAAACCTTCGGTCCTGACCTGGATGTCGGCCGCGTAAGCCTCTTTGAGACGCGCCGTCATGGCCGCGATGCCTTTGGGGCCGAACACTTCCAGCGGCTTGCGCCGGCCAACTACCCAGGGGGTCAGCAGCAGATCCGGATAGCCCAGGGTGTGATCGGAGTGCAAGTGAGTGAAGAAAACGTGGGTGAGGTTCGTCGCGTCGAGGGCTGCCATGCCGAACTTCTCGGCCGCCGCCTGGGCGCGGCGTACCACGCCAGGCCCCGCGTCGAAGAGATAGCTGTGCCCGTTTACCACTACGGCGACACAGGGTCCTGAGCTCGAAGGGTCGGGGATTGGGGTTCCCGTGCCCAGAAGAACGACTTTCGCTGGTTCGGCGGCGGCCCCGGGGGTTGCCGCGGCCAGGAGTCCACCCAACAGAACCAGGAGTCTTGCGGGCTTGGATACAGGCATGAATCAAACCATTTCGATCAGCATTCCGGCCGGAGGGTGTATTATGGCCCAATCCTTGCCGCTCTGGGAAGTAGATTGCCGAAAGAGGCCAGCCGTGAAGTCTCCGCCCTCACCACCCGTGCCATCAGCACCCGCCGGGCCGCAGGTCCGCCCACCAGACGTGCCGGATCCGGGCCGGTGGAAGGCACTGGCGGTGGTCCTCGCAGCGGCATTTCTTGTGGGGCTCGATTTCTTCGTCGTCAACGTATCCATCCCCTCCATCCGGGCCACCCTGCATGCGACATTTGCGGAGGTCCAACTGGTGATCGCCAGCTACGGCCTCACGTATGCGGTACTGCTGATCTCAGGAGGACGGCTGGGCGACATTTACGGCCGAAAGCGGATGTTCATGTGGGGTGTAGTCGCATTCACCCTGGCGTCGCTGTTGTGCGGTCTCGCGCCGTCGCCGATCTTTCTCATCGCCGCACGGGCCGTGCAAGGTGTCTCCGGCGCGATGCTCTTCCCGCAAGTGCTTTCGATTATGCAGATCACCTTCCCGCAAAATGAGCGGGCCAAGGCGTTCGGGCTGTTCGGGACCGTGATCGGTACGTCCTCGTTCTCGGGCAACGTACTGGGGGGGATCCTGGTGAGTGCGGACTTCTTCGGGTTGAGCTGGCGGCCTATCTTTCTCATCAATTTGCCGATCGGATTGTTGACCGTGCTTGCAGCCGCACGGTTCCTCAAGGAGTCGCGCTCACCAAAGGCCCGCCGGCTCGACCTGGCCGGTGTTGCGTTGATGACACTCGCGCTGACGCTGCTGCTTTATCCCCTGATCCAGGGGCGCGAAGCCGGATGGCCCCCCTGGGCTTTCGCCTGCCTGGCGGCATTTCTGCCTGTGATGGTCATCTTCGTCAAGTACGAGCAGAGGGTGACGGCGAGCGGCGGTTCGCCATTGGTGGAACTCGACCTCTTCCACGATCCCGCGTTCTTCACTGGTCTGTTCAGCGGGGTTTGTTTCTTCAGCGGAGCCGCCGCCTTCTTCCTGATCTTCACAATCTTTCTGCAGAATGGAATTGGCTACTCGCCGCGCGAGGCCGGGCTGACTCTTGCCTGGTTCGCCATTGCTTTCCTGGGAAGTTCGCTCGCCTCCATGCGCGTGCAACCCCGCCTGGGCAGCAGGATTATTAGTCTGGGCGCAGCCTTGATGATGATCGGATTGTCCTGCCTGTTGTGGCGGACTGCTTCCAGTGGTGCGGCGTTGACCGGCCTCAATCTGGCGCCGATCCTGCTTGTCTATGGCACGGGCCAGGGCTTCGTCATGCCTACGCTCATCAGCACAATACTGATCAACATTAAAGGGCATGACGCGGGCTCGGCTGCGGGCGTTCTCAGCACCGTGCAACAGGTCTCCTTCGCCACCGGAGTGGCTGTGATCGGGACCGTGTTTTTCAGCGCGTTGGGCAGTTTGACGTCGGTAGACGCCTTCGTTCACGCCCTGCGCGTGGCTTTTTCAGTGAACATCTCACTGCTGGCGGTGACCTTCCTGCTGATGTTCAAAATCCCACGATTCCCGGCCCGCGAGGTTCACCACTAAACAGCCGGCGGCCACCTGTTCCCGCCAGGCAGATCAGCGAGCCGGCGGAGTGTAAAGATCGGCAATACGGTTGCTGCGGTAGATCATGGCCCCGGTTGCTTCCAGGGCGAAGACAACTTTCCCTTGCGGCGTCACCTCCAAGGATTGTCCAGCAAAGGAGATGTCTTGGAGAAGGGATCCCGTGGTGAAGTGGAAATTCCCATTGCTCAGACGTTGCGCTGAGCCGACCCAGGGGGCAAACACGCCCAGATCCGTGTTCATCACGAGCGTGGCCGTCCGCGCCTTCTCGTCGATCTTCCAATGCTGGCCGCGGGTGTGGGCCGTGGGGTCCTTCTTCCTGCGCCGCGGGCCATTGTCCAGGAGCAGTAAGGTGTCGGATCCAGGCGGCTCAAACCCGGCGTCGTGCTGATAGGAGAACCAGGGCGCCTTATCATCCGTTTCAGCCTTCAAGTCTCCGCCCTCTCCCAAGCGCCAGAGTACCTTGCCCGAACCCTTGCCGTCCCGGTAGTCGATCTTGGCCACCCAGTCCTGTTCGGGCATTGACAGCACCAGATTCCCGTCCTGCCGGCTGTAGGCGAGAGCATTCCCGTGCAGCCAGTCGTTGGCGACGGGCGCGAGGAACACCGGCGAACAGCCACCTCCGCCCACCGGGCCTTTGCATTTGTCGTCGCCGCGCGCGGCCCTGGATACGTCGAGATGATCGAAAGCGTTCCACATCCATTTCACCTGCAGGTCCTCATCCAGGTCGAGGATCAGAACCGCCACGACATCGATCGGGTCCTCGGACCCTTGTGCGCCATCGGGCATCATTCGCTCCAGGCTTGCGATGGCAATGGTGTGGCCGTTGGGTAGGCGAATTGCGTCGTGATGAAAGCCAGGGACGCACTGCTGACCATTCGGTTTGCAGACGGAGTGGATGCCGCGCTCCTCCAACTGGTCGGCCAGGCTGGCGATGTTCGTCTCGCGAATCGTGTTCCCCACCAGATCTACTTCCGAGAGTACCTGCGTGCGGCTGTTCTCGTCGTTGATGCCTCCGCTGAAGACCAGGAAGCGTCCGCCAGGCAGCATGCGCGTCAATGACCGGTCACTCAGCGGGAGGTACCACACCAGGTTTCCGTTGAGATCCGTGGCGATAGGCCGTTGGACCGGCAGTTCGATGCTGTAGACCAGGAAAGGCTCGGCCGAGGAGGCAGCGGCGTCGCGCGGCGTAACAACCCGCAAAGGCGCGTAGTTTCCGTCCACGATGCCCGTGTGAAAGCTGACAGGCGGGCCAGGCTTTGCGGAATCGCCGGTCACCACTTCGGCACGCATCTCGTAGCTGGAGTCGGCGAGCATCCCAGCGACATAGATGTTGCTGCTTCGGGTTCCGGCGCAAGGTTGGCTGCCCGTGCGCTGGTCCTTCCCTGCCTCGCCCTCGCGGTGGAACACCACCCGGAAACGGCTACCTTCCGGACAGGCCGGAGCACTGAACAGGGCGACCAGCGGATTGGCGGTCGGCGTCGCCACCGGCTTCGGGCCGGTTGCTCTCGGCA
Organism: Paludibaculum fermentans; assembly: GCF_051172195.1. GTDB lineage: Bacteria > Acidobacteriota > Terriglobia > Bryobacterales > Bryobacteraceae > Paludibaculum > Paludibaculum fermentans_A. The sequence goes on along the minus strand of NZ_JBPJAQ010000001.1, from coordinate 4,963,564 downwards.
CAACGCGAAATGGCAACTCCACCTCGGCTGTTAACTTCGAAGTGACGTTCTTCATCGTCACTTTCACACGCGCCTCGTGCTCATACAGTTCCGGACGCCAGGCAAATCCCTGTTGCGGGCTGTAATCGCGAATCACGCGGAAAGCCGACCCATCCACGCTGACGCTGTAGCGGAACCGGTACTTCCCCATCAACTTCAAGGGTTCGCCCTCCTCCTTGGGTATCGCAGTCAGCCCGATGACAGTTCCGACGCTTTGAGGAGATGGCAGGTTGGAGAGCAGCCGAACCGCCGGAGCGCTCCAGCAGACCGGCAAGGATGCAACGACGGCGAGGACAAGCAGTGCGTGGGATCTCATACTTGGTAGATCAGTATTGCATGGCCCCGGCACGACAACCCCCGTTTTGCTGTTATTATGTTCCGGCACCTGACCGGGGCCGGGATCGCACGAAGTCGATGGAATTCCTACTGGGCTTTCTGATTGCGGCCGCCGTCGGGCTGACAGGCGTCGGCGCGGGCAGCATTACGGCACCCGTGCTGATTCTGTTCTTCAGCCTGCCGCCCGCGCTCGCCGTAGGCACAGCGCTCAGCTTTGCGGCGGCCATCAAGTTTGCCGTCCTGCCTGTCTACTTGAAACGCCGGCAGGTGGACTTTCGTATCCTTCGACTGCTCTGCGCAGGTGGCATTCCGGGTGTCCTCTTTGGCTTCTACGTCATGGATCACCTGGACGCCAGCCATTACCAGCACGTGATCTTCGCCATGTTGGGGGTCACGATTTTGGCGGTCTCCCTGGCCAATCTCTTCCGGGCGATCCGGAACAGGACCCCGATCAGCGGCACCGATCACGCGAAGTGGCTGCCGCCTATCGCCGCGCTGATCGGCGGCGAAGTCGGGTTCTCTTCTGCTGGAGCCGGCGCCATGGGCGCCGTGGCCCTGCTGAACCTTACTAAGTTGACGCCAGCCCAAGTTGTGGGCACGGACATGGTCTTCGGCCTTGTGATTTCCATCCTTGGCGGGGGTCTCCACCTCAACGCTGGTCACTTCAATTCATCCATTCTGGTGAAACTGGTTGCCGGCGGAGTTGTCGGCGCCATCACCGGCGCGGCACTGTCATCGGTGGTGCCGCCCAGGCCACTGAGGCTCGCGCTTTGTATCTGGCTGGCGATCCTTGGCCTGCAGTTGTGCTGGAAGGCCTTTGCATAGTTTCCATATAAATCTTTCCAGAATGTCTTGTGTATGCCATACTACTGGGCCATGCGGGACATTCTGGGTCGGCTGCTGGTTTTCGCCACGTTTGCAGGCAGCTTAACTGCGGCGCCGTTGGCCGTTCATCTCCATGCGACATTGCCCTCGCCTCAACCGGTGGGCATTTCCATCGGCCTAACGCCGCGAGTTGACAACGCGGCCGGTCTCCACTCCTACCGTTACTCCGTCAGCGTCAATGGCGGACCGTTTCGAGTGGTCCGCGACTTCAGCCAGGACAAGGAGTTTGTCTGGAGCCCCGAGTTGTATGAACACGACGCGGCTGTCCACCTGATCGCCCGAAATAACAAGACGAAGGAGCTGGCCGAGGACGAAATGCGGTTCCGGATCGTCCCGAGGGCAACGGCCAAAGGACCTGTCGTCACCCCGACGGCGCATCCCCTTGTCGCCCTATTCAGCGCTCCGCCCTGCCCGCAGGGGAGTCAATTCCGCGTGGTGTTCCAGACTGCAGGTCAGCAGGCAATGGCTCGCACGCCCGACCAACCGTGTGGCGGCACCATCAGCAGCAACGTGTACGTGGCGGGAATGCGGGCGGCCACGGAATACCGGCTGCGTTCGGAGGTGGTAGCCGGAGGGACAACAAAGTCCGGCAACTGGCTGCCGTTCCAGACCGGCATCCTGGATGGCGACTTCTCGCCTGTTTCCATCGCGGTGCCACGTGCGGGCGGCAAGCCTGCAACCGAGCCGGTGCTGATCTTCAGCGCGGCCTCAGTAGCCGCCGGGCGGCGGCCGTTCGCGGTTGACCTGGAAGGCCGGACTATCTGGTACATGCGGTCAGCCGACTTCCTGACTCGGGTTATTCCGGGCGGCCGGTTCCTGGCCCTGGCGGAAGGACAGAATTCCGTTAACGCGATGCGACGGATGCAGGTGCTGCGCGAGACAGACCTCGCCGGGAACGTCATACGCGAAACCAACATCGGCCGGGTCGCCGAGCAGCTCGAACAGCGAGGAATTCACTCCGACTGCCGGAAGGGCGGCAAGGAGTGCGTGCCTGGTTTCCACCACGAGGCCATCCGGCTGCCGAACGGCCACACGCTCGCCATTGCAGGACTCGAACGCATCCTGCCGGCGGGGACGCAAGGCTCAAAAGAGCCGGTGGATGTCCTGGGGGACATTGTGGTGGACCTTGATGAGGAATTCCAGGTGACAGGCGTGTGGAACACCTTCGAGCACTGCGACCTGAAACGGGCCTCGCTGTACGACGCCAAGTGCAAAGAGGGCCGTGGCAGCGGCGGTTGCCCAGCAATCTTCCTGGCCGCGGAAGCCAACGGGTGGACGCATAGCAATTCGCTGAACTATATCGCCTCCAGCGGCGACTTTCTCATCTCGATGCCGGAACAGAACTGGGTTCTCAAAATCGACTGGAAGAACGGCAAGGGCAGCGGCAAGATTCTCTGGCGGCTGGGCAAGGACGGCGACTTTACGGCGAAGTCCGACGACCCCAGCCCCTGGTTCTCGTTCCAGCATGATGCGGGCTTCGAACCCGCGGGCTCGAATATCCTCACGATCCTGGACGACGGTCACGTGCGCTATGAGCACGACAAGAAAGCGCACAATCGGGGCCAGTCGTGGCGGCTCGACGAGGAGAAGCTCACCGCGACGCCAGTGCTGAACGCGGACCTCGGCGTGTACGCCATCGCGGTGGGATCGGCGCAAACCCTGAAGAACGGAGGGTACAGCTTTGAGGCTGGCTTTATCAATCCCGGCTCCCCCTATGGACGCACCGTCGAAACCGATGCCGACGGCAAGGTCGTCTTCGCGGTCGACGTGGAGGGGATCGTCGTCTACCGCAGCTACCGCGTGAGCGATATGTACTCGGCGCCGGTCAAGTAGAAGGAATCCCGGTGATCGACCTCCACACACACACGGATCGTTCGGACGGATCCACGGCGCCCGAGGACCTGGTGCGGCAGGCCGCCACCGAAGGATTGCGTGCTCTCGGGATAGCCGATCACGACACCCTGGCCGGCTACGAAGCCGCCGTGCCGATAGCAGCAGCGTGCGGCCTGGAGCTGATCTGCGCGGTGGAACTGAGCACACGTCCCAATGAGCATCGCGAACCAGGCAAGCGGGAGCGCTCAGTTCACGTGCTCGGTTATTGGTTGCAGGAGCCGCCCTCGATGGAGTTTCGAGACTGGCTGGAGACGCAGCAGGCCAGCCGCCGGCGGCGCAATGCCGATCTGATGATGAAGCTACAGCAACTCGGAGTTTGCATCAGGATCGAAGAGGCGGAGGTTTACGGGCGCAACCAGGTGGGCCGGCCGCACATCGCCCGGGTGCTCTGTGACAAAGGCTATGTCTCGAGCGTACAGCAGGCCTTCGACGTTTATCTTGCTGACGATGCGCAGGCGGCCGTGGAGCGTGACGAGCCAACACTGGAAGAAGGGATCCGGCTGATTCAGGAATCGGGCGGTATGGCGTCGCTCGCCCACCCCGTCAGGCTGCCCCAACGCGGCTCCGAACTCGTGCGGCTGGTTCAGCGCCTGGCCGAAGCCGGACTGCAGGGTATTGAGGTCCACCACAGCGAGCACTCACCGACCGACTGCGCGGAGTACGCGGAGATCGCCAGGCGCTTCGATCTGATCCCGACCGGGGGCTCGGATTTTCATGGAGAAAACAAACCGGGGATCCGCCTGGGCTGGGGTAAGGATGGCAACACTTGCCTGCCCTATAGTTTCCTGGAACAGATGCGAGAGTTGTGCACAGTGAAGCGCCACTGAATGAAACCAACTCCGCTGGCCCGTGAGACCTCGCTTTCGCAGACGGATGGCCGCCTCTCGCGGCCACTGTCCGTCCAGGCACACTCCGGCAGCGGGTGGTCACCAAGGAATTTCGAGGGAGCGGTATGACAGGCAGTACGACGGCAGGATTGACGCTCACGCACCTGCGAATGCTGGAAGCCGAGAGCATTCACATCCTGCGTGAGGTAGTAGCCGAGTTCCAGCGGCCCGTGATGCTCTACTCCATCGGCAAGGATTCGTCGGTGATGGTGCGCCTGGCCCAAAAGGCCTTTCATCCGGGGCGAATTCCTTTTCCGCTGCTGCACGTGGACACGACTTACAAGTTTCGCGAAATGATCGAATTTCGTGATCGCTTCTGCGCCGACATCGGAGCCAAGCTCATCGTGCACACGAACAGGGCAGCGATCGAGGCAGGCGCCAATCCCTTCGACCTCGGCACCCAGAAGTGCTGCGGGCTGCTGAAGACGCGGGCGCTGCTGGACGCTCTCGCCGAAGGCGATTTCGACGCGGCGATCGGCGGCGCCCGGCGAGACGAGGAGAAATCCCGAGCCAAAGAGCGTGTCTACTCCTTTCGGGATTCGCACGGCCAGTGGGACCCGAAGAACCAGCGGCCGGAGTTGTGGAACCTGTTCAACTCGCGCCTGAGTCCCGGTGAAAGCATTCGCGTTTTCCCCCTGTCCAATTGGACTGAGCTGGATGTCTGGCAATATATCCACCTGGAGAGCATCCCGATCGTGCCGCTCTACTTCGCCAAGGAGCGCGAGATGATCGTCCGGGGCTCCTCCCTGATCCCTGTCGAGGTCGACATCCCCATGCGGCCCGGAGAACGGAGGGAGCGCGTCATGTGCCGGATGCGCTCGCTGGGTTGCAGCCCCTGTACCGGAGCCATCTATTCGGAGGCGGACACCCTGCCGAAAATCATCGAGGAGATGATTCTGGTGCGCCGTTCCGAGCGAGAGAACCGGGTGATCGATTTCGACCAGGAAGGCTCGATGGAGCTCAAAAAGCGGGAAGGTTATTTCTAACGTGACGTCTCCCTCGGCAACCCAAACCGGCATCGACCAGTTCCTGCGGCGAGAAGAAGAAAAGGACCTGCTGCGCTTCATCACGGCCGGTAGCGTGGACGACGGCAAATCCACGTTGATCGGCCGTCTCCTCTACGACTCGAAGGGCGTGTACGAAGACCAGATCACCTCCATCCGGAAAGCCACGGTGAATGAGACGGCCGGGACGCTGGATTTCGCCCTGCTGACAGACGGCCTGCGTGCGGAGCGCGAACAAGGCATCACCATCGATGTGGCGTACCGCTATTTTGCTACGCCGAAGCGCAAGTTCATCATTGCCGACACGCCGGGACACGAGCAGTACACCCGCAACATGGCGACAGGCGCCTCCACGGCAAACCTGGCCGTTGTCCTCATCGACGCCCGCAACGGAGTGCTGCCGCAGTCGCGCCGGCATGCGTTTATCGCCTCGTTGCTGGGGATCCATCACGTCGTCGTGGCCGTCAACAAGATGGACCTGATGGATTACAGCGAGCAGGTTTTCCACCGGATCCGCGCTGAGTTCAGTTCCTTTGCGGCACAGCTGAATATTCCCGACCTGTACTTCATTCCGGTGAGCGCGCTGCTGGGCGACAACATCGTTACCAAGAGCGACCGCATGCCCTGGTTTGAAGGCGCCAGCCTGCTGCACCATCTCGAGACGGTTCACATCGCCAGTGACCGGAATCTGTCTGAGATGCGCTTCCCCGTGCAGCTGGTTGTGCGGCCCAACCAGGAGTTCCGCGGCTACGCCGGGCAGGTCGCCTCGGGAGTGCTCAGGCAAGGTGATCCGGTGATCGTCCTGCCCTCGGGCCGCACTTCGCGAGTGAAGTCGATTGTGACTTACGAGGGCGAAGTCACCCGGGCATTTCCGCCAATGTCCGTTACTGTGTCGTTGGAGGATGAGGTGGATGTGAGCCGCGGCAACATGCTGGCTCCACCGTCGCATCCGCCACATGTTACGCGTTGCATCGACGCCCGCCTGGTGTGGATGGGCGATCAACCATTGGACCTGCGGAGGCAGTACCTGATCAAACACACCACACAGACGGTGAAAGCCCAGGTTCGATTCATCCGGTATCGCGTGAATGTGAACACGCTGGAAAAGCTTCCGGCTCCGGAGCTGCGGCTTAACGAGATCGGCACCGTGGTCATAGACACGCATGCGCCGCTCTTCGTGGACCAGTACCGCCGTAACCGCGCGACAGGCAGCTTCGTCCTGGTGGACCCCGTGTCGAACGCCACAGTCGCCGCGGGAATGGTCACCGGGCGCGACCCGCGAGTCGCGGATCCAACGATGCCCGACGCGCAACCGCCCGCGGAGGGACGGATCCCGGAGACCGAGCGGGAGAAGCGGATTGGACACAAGTCGGCGCTGATCTGGATGAATGGCGGCGCCGAAGTGGGTTTCGCCGTGGAGAGCGAGTTGTTCCGGCTAGGCTATCTCACTCACGTGATCGCCGCCCAGACGGACGGCAGCGTCCTGCTGGAGCTGGCGCACAATCTCACAGCGGCCGGGCTGATCACCATTTGTGCGGCGGACTTCCTGTACGAAGTGGAGCGCGAACGCGCCGGGGCGCTGACTGAGCCAGGGCGCTTCCTGGAGTTCGACGTATCGGCATTCGCCAGTCCGGAAGAAGCCGCGCAGGCGATTGCGGCAGAGTTGGCGGCAAGGGGCGTCACGCCGCCTACGGCGTGAAGGACAGGGAATCATTGGACGAGGATCGCGGCATGCAAACAGGTTGTACATTGTGGTTCACGGGGATGTCGGGCAGTGGCAAGAGCACGCTCTCGAATCTGCTGAGCGCCCGCCTGCGCGCCATGGGCGCGAGAGTGGAGGTATTGGACGGCGATGTGCTTCGCACCCAGTTGTGCCGGGGCCTCACCTTCAGCAAGCAGGATCGCGAAGAGAACATCCGGCGGATTGGATTCATCTGCGAACTGCTCACACGCAACGGTGTGATCGCGATTGCGGCCGCGATTTCGCCCTATCGAGAGGGACGGGACGAACTGCGTTCCCGAATCGCCAACTTCGTGGAGATTCACATGGATTGTCCGGTGGACGTACTGGTGGAACGCGACGTCAAGGGGCTGTACAAGAAAGCGCTGTCTGGCGAGATCAAGCATTTCACGGGGATTTCGGATCCGTATGAGCCGCCGCTGGCGCCCGAGGTGACCATCGACTCGTCGAGACAAACCCCGGAGGAAGGGATCTCAGCCATCCTGAATTGCATGGAGGGGCTCGGCATCATCTCGTCGCCCTATGAAACCATCCCTGATTCAGGAGAATCGCGCCAAAGCTGAACCCGTGCCGATTGCGCCTGGCTCGGTTCGCGGCAGGCGGCCGGTCGCAGATGCTGCTTCATGGACGTCAGCATCACTACCCGCGGCGTTACGCAATGGCGGTTGGTGGCACAGACGATGCGAACGTCGGGCGGTGGATCCTGCGCCATTGGCTCGCACATGCTAGCGCACTCTCCGGAATACCACACTGCGTTCGCAACCCCATTTTTTCTTAATCACAGGGTTATGGCCCAAATGAAAGGAAACCCGGCGAAGGGCAAAACGAGTGGGAGGCAAAGCAACGGGCTACAGCGGTTCGAAGTCCCAGCCAAAGCCCGGTCGATCTGAGGGGGCAGTATAAATGCCTTCGGGCCCCCTGGTTACGCGGTAGTCCTCTTCGAAGCGCTTGTAGACTTCCGGCGGGCCACCGGGCGCGGGCAGGAACATTTCGGCCCAGGGGCTATTGGTGGTGGCCATGATGAAGTGGAGGCCATCCTGCGTTGTCCCACCGCCGTGGGGGATGACCGGGATGTCATAGGCCGCGGCCAGCGCGGCGATCTTCCTGGCTTCGGTGAGGCCGCCGCACCAGTGCAGGTCGGGCTGCCAGATTTCGGCGGCCTCGTGCTCCAACAGGCTACGGAAGCCATAGCGGCCGTACTCGTGCTCGCCGGTGACAATGCGGGTGGAGCGGATGGCCTTGCGCAGGCGCCCGAAGCCGGCGTAGTCGTGAGGCTGCAGCACCTCCTCCATCCAGTAGATGCGATGAGGTTCCAGCAGTTGCGCCATTTCCAGGGTGTAACGTTCGGTCCAGGCCATCCAGCAGTCAAGCATGATTTCGCCATCGGGACCCAGAGCCGCGCGAGCCCGCTTGACCACTTCTTCGTTTCTGCGCATGCCTTCGCGGCCGTCGGCGGGTCCGTGCGGCATGGCCAGTTTGAGCCGCCGGAATCCAAATTCCACGTGTTGTTCGATATCGTTGCCAGTGCAGTAAGCGGGGATGCGGTCTTTGGTCTGGCCGCCGAGGAGTTTGTAGACGGGCATGCCGAGCGCATTGCCGATGAGATCCCAAAGCGCCAGGTCGACGCCGCTGATCGCGTTCATGGTCACACCCATGCGGCCGTAGTGCATGGTGGAGCGCCACTGGATGTCCCAGAGTTTCTCGATGTCGAAGGGGTCTTCGCCCAGAAGGAGCTTTATGAGATGGCCTTCGACCACAACTCCACCACCGGCGCCGCCGCTGCCGTAGCCTTTGACACCCTTATCGGTCGCGATCTCGACGATGAAGCCGGGGACTTTGCCGGGATCGGGAAAGAAGAGCGAGCGGGTGGCCTTGTAGCGCGGATAGATCGACATGGGGTTGGCGACCTCCACGGCCTGGGTGCTCCAGGAACCCGGGGCAGAAGTGTAGCTGGGGACGGGGCGTTTGGGGCGGGTGTTCACCAGGCGGACAGAGGTGATCTTCATCTTGCCCTTGCCCAGGTCGGGCACTTGCGCGACAGCGGGGGCTGCGCCGGCGAGGAGGCCGGTGGAGAAGAAGGTGCGGCGGTTCATGGTGATTGGCCCACACGATATCAGGATGCGCGGTGGACTGGAACCACCCGCATGCGTTTTGTTGCCGGTCTTGGATTGCGGGCCGGCTTCCTGCCTCGATTGGCCACGCGATCAGCGGTAGAAGGGCCGCCACGTCAGCCAGCGCGGCCCGTAGTGCGGTTCCGGCCGCCCCACCTCCAAAGCGCCCAGGTCGGGCGCCCGGCCGGCGAAGCCATCGTTCACCGTGGGGATGGGGACACCCGCATCCACCGCCTTGCCGCCGGGTTTCAAGCGGAGGTTCAGGTCCATCGAATGGTACACCGCATGGCGTGTCGACGGATTTGGCGGAGCGAGCTGTTCGAAGATGTCGAAGTCCACTTCTACTCCGTGCGCTTCCTGACCGGTAGCGGCGCGAAACTCCGCCAGCGTGCCGAATGATTTCCAGTCGGTGGGTTTCGGTTCATACCAATGCTGGCCCGCGGACGGGCCGAGCCAGGAATACTGTGTCGTGACGTTCCGGTTCGGCCGGAACCCGTTGTAGTCGGAGCTGTATGTATCCGTCGCATTCGCCCAGGTCATGATCCCCCGGTTGGGCGTATCACGCCCCAGGAACAGGTTGTTGCGAAAGTGCATATTCGACGACGGGTCGCGCACTGTCTGCTCGCCGATGATCGTGTTGTGGAAGACGAACAGGCCCGCCGGTTTGGCCGAGAATTTGAACGCCACACCGCTCGGCACGTTGTACAGGATGTTCCGGTAGAAGTAGACCGGGCCACCGAAGACCGGCTGCGAACTGTACCCGCCCTGGGCGGCGTTGACTCCGCGGTTCTCGAAAACACGCACGTTGTGGACGCCGCCATCCGTCTCAATAAAGTCGTCGTTCGACATGTGGATGTCGTTGCCATAGATATCGATGGAGGAAGCGCGCCGCTCCGGGTCGGCTTCGGGGGTGCCATAGGTCGAGATGCCGATCGCATCGTGGAAGTAGGCAATCGCATTGTGCGCGATCACGTGCCCCGGACCGTAGACCTTGATGGCGTAGTAGCTCTTCAGGCCATGCGATCCGTAGGCGCCGGCGCTCATGGCGCCTGGATAGGTCCAGCCGATGAGGCGCATACGATCTTCCCGGCCCAGGATGAGATTGTCGGCGATGTAGAAGTCGCTGGAACCCGCGTACTCGGTCCAGACGGCAAAGCCGACGTTCTCGAAGCGGCAGTTCTTCACGGCCAGCCCAACCGCGCCCAGCACCTCCTTCTGACCGGCAAAGAGCGCGACATCGGTGTTGCGGAAGGTGAGGCCGTCAAAGATGTGGTACTTCGACGCCATCACGTCGAACAGCCGGTAGTTGCCGTCTCCATCGAAGATCACCTCGCCGTCGCCGGCGGCTTTGATGGTGATGGGCTTATCGGCGGTGCCCTTCAAGGTGAGCAGCAGGGTGCCGTCAAATGGAGCCATCATCGGATCGACGTAGTTGAGCCGCTCCGGTTTGTAGAGACCGGCGTGGACCAACAGCGTGTCGCCCGGCTGGGCACGCCGCTCCCAGACTACATTCCAATCGCCCAGGCCGGCGCCGTAATAGGCCTGCAGAATGCCGGTGAAGCTGGGCTCCTGTTTTGGTCCTGGAAACTCCGGTGGATAGACATGCAGGATGCGGCCCGCAGGGGCAGGCTGGGGCTCGACTCGGGTCCTGACCTTGACGGTGGGCGCCGCTTCGCCGGATACGCCATCGGGATCGGTCAGCTGGAAGCGGCACTCGTATTCGGTGCCAGGTTGGAGATTCAGGATGCTGCCGGCAAAGCCGTCCGGGACGGTGTAGTCGAGGTTCTCCCGCCGGCGGTAGACGTTTTCGCCGCCGATCCGAACCAGGGGCAGGGCGTTCCTCCAGGCGGTCTCGCCGGAGGCCCGGAACTGTACCGACACGGCGGCGTTGCGGTTGGCATCGCCCTCGATGGGCCATTCGAAGCCCAGGTTGAGCAGTGTGGGATGTTCGACGACGAGTTTACCGGCCCGGGTGGCGTTTTGTGCGAGGAGGCCGGAAGTCAGAAGCAGGAAGAGGACGAGGCATCGGGGGCCCATAGGTGGAGTGATTATACTCGCCCTGGGAGCGCGGTGAACTCCCACAAAACAAGGGCGCTTAGGGAGCCGCTGTCCCGGTCACCCAGTGATGGGTTACATAGCTGGTTGCCACCGGCTGCCGGTCCCGCACCAGCACTTTTACCAGCACCTGGAGTCCGGAATCCTTCTTCGCACTGCCGTCCACTGCCAATCTCCGGTCCAGCTCCCGCAGACTGGGCGCATCGACGACGTACTCCGCCGCACCCTGCGTGCCCCAGGTGTATACGCCGCTCAACGACATGATCCGCCGCCCCTGCTGTGGACTGGGCCAGACCGAGATTACAGCGTAGTCGTAGCTGTCGGTCTTGGGATCCATTACCGGCATATACACTTTGGCTTCCCCTGCCCGCGGGCGAAGGTTGTTGATGGACGTATGGGCGCCGTCGAACTCGAAATCGCGCGGCAGGTTCATCTCCTGGCCCAATGTCCGGAAGCGGAATGACGAGAAGAGGACCAGATTTCCGTGTGCCACGTCCTGCCAGCGCGCGAGACGATTCCGGACCAGTGGCAGTTCCTTGCCACCCATGGCGAAGAACCGGCCCAGCGAATACAATCCGGCCGCCTCGCCCAATCCCGTATAGATCTCCTCGGGCCTGGCTTTCGTGTGGAAGTACTCCGCCATCCTGCGGATTCGGAGGCTCTGCTCCAGTTCTTCCGGGGTGTTCACCTGGGAATCACGCATGTACACCTCGTTGACGAAGATGAACATCGGCGCGCCCATCACAAGTTGGGTGGATGAATCCTGATCGAAGAAGCCACGCCAAAGCGGATGCTGCTGCCACTCGAAGGGCGGATGCGGAGGGTTTGAGCTGCCGCGGAACGGGACCCAGACCAGGAGTCCCAGCAGCACTCCGAGGCCGGCCAGGGCGAGGTCGCGAGTCCACGGACGGCGTTGAAACGGATTTGGCGCCAGCGGTGGTGGATCGGCCGCGCGCAGCTGGAAGCGCGCCGAGTAGTGGCCGCGCGGGATCTCGATGAAGAGGGCATCGTTCCGGCCGGTGGTTTCGTAGTAAGCGGCGAGCTTCCTGCGCAGCACGCCCACCTGCACGCGGACGATTGAGTCCGTGCGCGGATCGAACTCCTCACGACGCTTAAAGACGGAAACGCCGAGGTTGTATTCCTTGAGGTCCTTGCCGCCGGTGGCGAGCGTCTCCTCGACGATGAAGCGAAGAAGGCGCTGCAGGGTGGGGGAATCGCGGAAGGGCTCCTGTGCGACGAGGCTTTCGAGATGAAGCCTGACTGCCTCGTCCGGAATCCGCCCCGGAACACCGCCAATCTCCGAGCCGTCATTCATCCTGGAGGAAGTCAGACTCACGGGAAGGCCCCCATCTAGTTTCAGCGATCATTATTACATAGGGGCTGGTCGCTCACAAGGCATTAGAAATACAGGACTTCACAAGTGAATTGACAGTTACGCTACTTCGATTCGCTCCTCGTTACCGAATGTTGACCTTTAGCATCTGCCCAGGGGCCGCCGCACGCATTGCGGCAAATCGCGAACCCAATACTCAAGTGAGTGGGAGTAAGGCTATGTTTGCCACCAGAGGACCAGTCCTCCTTTCGATTCTCATGTTATGCAGCCTGTGCGCCGTCGCGCAGACGACGACAGGGACCGTGAACGGCCGCGTGACCGACACCGCCGCGGCGTTCATCCCGGACACATCGGTCGTGTTAACCAATGTTCGGACCGGGATCAGCCAGACCACCCAGACCAACGAAGAGGGGCTGTTTGTCTTTCCCCTGGTGCAGCCGGGCTCTTATCGCATGGAGGTGTCGAAGGCAGGCTTCAAGAAGTTCATTTCCCAGTTCGATCTGGCGGTGAACCAGACCATCCGCATCGATTCCGCACTGGAAGTCGGTGAGGTCTCCTCCACCGTGACGGTGAACGAGAAGTCCGTACTCATCGAAAGCGAAACCTCCTCGCTGGGCCAGGTCATCAGCAGCCGGCAGGTGGAGGAGCTCCCGCTGAACGGCCGCAATCCTTTCGCCCTGGCCGCGCTCAGCGCGGGCGTAGTGCCGTTGGGTTCGTTCGGCGTCGGTCTGAACGCCACGCGCATGGCCGCCCAAATGGCGGGCGCCAACAACTTTATGGCGAACGGCGGCATTGCCGGCAGCAACGAAGTGCTGCTCGACGGGGTGCCGATCACCGTCTGTTGCCAGGGCCAGCCGGCCATCATCCCGTCGGTCGAGGTGACCCAGGAATTCAAGATCCAGACCAATGCCTCCACGGCGGAGTTCGGGCGCACCAGCGGAGGCATCCTCAATCTGGTCACCCGCTCGGGCAGCAACGCCTTCCACGGCGGCGTGTACGAGTTCCTGCGGAACGACCAGCTCAGCGCGGCCAACTGGTTCACCAATCGCGCGGGCAAGGTCCCGATCCCCGGGCGGGATGACTACCGCACTCCGTTGCGCTACAACCAGTACGGCTTCACGGTCGGCGGTCCAGTGGAGATCCCCAAGCTCTACTCCGGCAAGGACAAGACGTTCTTCTTCGGCGGCTATGAGGGCACCAATGTCCGCCAGTACGGCTATGTGAATTCCACCGTGCCGACCAACCTGATGCGGAATGGCAACTTCAGCGAAGGCACCGCCAACATCTACGACCCCGCCACAACCCAGGCCGATCCGAACAACGCCGGCCAATTCATTCGTTCACCCTTCCCGAACAACGTGATCCCGGCCAACCGCCAGAACGCCATCACCAAGAACTACAACGCCTTCTTCCCCGTCCAGAATGCTGCCGGCGCGGTGAATAACTTCAACTGGGTCCAGTCGCTGGCGACGGACGACGCCCAGGGTACGGTGCGTGTCGATCACAACTTCAATCCGGCCAACCGGCTGTTTGCCCGCTGGAGCGTTACGGACGACAGTTACAAGAATGGCGACTGGGAGAACGGCATCTCCGGCTGGTCGCAGGCAATCCATGCGAATACGTTCGTTCTCAGTTACATGAAGGTGCTGAGTCCCGCGCTGGTGATGGACCTGCGGTACGGATTGGCCATTCAGCGCAACCTGTTCCTGCCTGACTCAGTGGGCGAGGACGTGACGAAAATCGGGTTCCCCTCATCGTTCGCCGCACAACAAACCGTCCATGCGATCCCGCTGCTGAATGTATCCGGACTCCGCAGTATCGGTTTCGACAGCCTTCGCAACTGGTCGCGCTACACCCATGCCTTGTCCGCAAACCTGAGCTGGATTCACGGTGCGCACACGGTCAAATTCGGCTGGGACGGCCGGCTGCTGCGCGATAACGAACTGACGCTCGACGGCGGCGCCGGCAACTTCTCCTATGCGGCCAATTTCGCCAATGGCCCGAATCCGCGCGCCGCGGTCCCGGCCGGCCAATCCACCTTTGGCGCGTATGCCACCTTCCTGCTGGGTCTGCCCTCCAGCGGCACCATCGGCTACAGCGACACCTGGGCGCGGCAGCAGTATTATCACGGATTCTACGTTCAGGATGACTGGCACATCACCCGCAAGCTGACGCTGAATCTTGGGGTGCGCTACGAACTGGAGACTGGGTTCACAGAGCGGTACAACCGCCAGGCCTGGTTCGACCCGAGTCTCTCCACTCCGCTGGCCCAGCAGACCGGCCTGCCGCTCACGGGTGGCGTGGCGTTCAGCGGCGTGGGCGGCCAGCCTCGCAACCTTTGGAAGACCGACAAGAATAACTTCTCCCCGCGCATCGGCCTGGCCTACCAGATCACCCCAAAGACCGTGCTGCGCAGCGGGTTCGGCATCTTCTTCCTGCCGACATCGCAGCGCGGCTATGGCAGCGGCAACCCCGGGTTCCAGGTCTCGACGCCGTTCGTCAGTTCCATCGACGGGGTCACCCCGGTAGGCACCATCAGCAATCCCTTCCCGTCGGGCACCATCCCACTGGCCGGTTCAGCCAACGGAGCGCTCACGCTGGTGGGGGCGGGTGTCAGCGGCCTCTTCTACGACAGCCCAATGTCCTATACCCAGCAATGGAACTTCGGCATCCAGCAGGAGCTGCCGTGGAAGATCCTGGCGAATGTGGCCTACGCAGCCAGTGAGAGCGTCAAACTCCCGCTGAACTTCAACCCCAATTCCCTGCCCTTGCAAGCTTACGGAGCAGCCGGCGACCAGACACAGGTCGCCTACCTGACCCAGCTCGTCAAGAATCCGTTCTTCGGGATCATCCAAACCGGCAGCCTGGCCGCCGCGACGGTGCAGCGCAACGCCTTGCTGCGGGCCTTCCCGCAATTCACCAGCGTCGGGCAGAACTACCTGGCGCAGGCGACCTCCAGCTACAACTCGCTGCAAGTGACTGTCCAGAAAAGCCTCAGCCAGGGACTCTCTCTGCTGTCGTCCTACACCTGGTCGAAGAACCTGGGCATCGCGAATAATTTGACCACGGGCTTCCTGGATGTCGGCACGCCCGGCTTCCAGAACGACTTCAACCGGGCGATCGAGAAATCGGTGCTGGCGACCGACATTCCGCACCGCCTGGTGGTGAGCGCGAACTACGAACTGCCGGTGGGCCGGGGCAAGGCATACGGCACCAACATGAGCCGGTGGCTGAACGCTGTGGCCGGCGGCTGGCAGATGAACACCGTGATGTCGTTCAACAGCGGCTTCCCGTTGAACTTCTCCAATGCCGGGGCGGCCTCGTTTGCCGGATCGCGCCCCAGCTACACCTCCTCCACGGTGAATCCGCAGACCAGCGGCGACGTCGAGAGCCGCCTGGGCGGAGTATCGGGCGGAACCGGCTATCTGAACGCCGCGGCCTTCCGCCAGCCCATGTCGTTCGAGTTTGGCGATGTCGCCCGGCTCACCGACAACATCCGCAGTCCGGCCAAGAGCAATATCGACGTTTCGTTGATGAAGAACTTCGTAGTGAAGGAAGGGATCCGCGTTCAACTGCGGGGCGAGGCGTACAATCTGCCGAACCACCCGGTGTTCAACTCGCCCAGCACGTCCGTGGGCAGCGCCGGATTCGGGGTGATTACGAGCCAGGCGAACTCGCCGCGCAACGTGCAAGTGGCGTTACGCGTGATCTGGTAGCAGCAGGCAATCCGGGCCGGCTCCACGGACGGCCCGGGCCTAATCCTCGTCGTCCTGGCCGATGGTGCGGCGCAGGCTTTCCACTTTGGTAATGCGCGGCGGCAGCAGAATCTTGCGGTAGTCCTGCCAGTTGCTGATCACCAGGAAGATCGTAAACAGGACCGATCCGACGGTCACAAGGGTGACCAGGATGATGGCCAAAATGTGAACCCAGCCGCCACCGGGCGGATTGAAGAAGATCCGCTCGAACTCCTGGCCGAAATTCATGCCGAAGTAGCCGGTGACCATCGCGCCGCCGCCCAGGATCATGCTGAGCATGGCCAGGCGGTTGATCGATTCGGTATTGCGCAACTGGTAGATCCGATCGAGCGAGTAGTTGAGTTTCTCGATCTCCTGCTCGACCTCCGATTTCATCGGTCCCAGCCGGAACGCGTCGCACTGCATCTGGAAGTGCTCGATCTCTTCGTCCTTGTTGGCCAGTTCGCTGAAGTGCCAGTAGTTGGAGAAGAGTTGGAACTCCGCCATCAGCTTGGCCACGTTGCGCGTGTCCTCGTCGGTCACTTTGGTGGTGCCGAAGCGGCGGCCCAGAGCCCTGGAAACAAGTGCTGTGCGCTCGCTGAAGTCGAGCAGGGTCGCGCGGTAGAAGAGGGCCACGAGGGCCGTCAGGTAATAGCGAGACATGAACATGCGATGGACCAGGAAGCCCTCTTTCAACTGGTGCTCGTCGCAATCGAAACGGCCCATCACCATCGTCACATTGGAAAAGCTGGTGAAGCCGTAAAGAGTCCCCTGGTGGGCCCAGCGGCGGTAGACCTGCTTGCGCAGGGCCTCACGCGTGAAGTCGGCGTCATAGCGGTAGTCATCGCCCCAGCGGTCGACGAACAGCAGCCTCGACATGAGGATTTCATAATCCTCACTCATGTGGAACTCAGGCGGAACGGAACTGGCATCTACCGAAAGATACGAGTAGACGATCATCCGTTCGTCCAGCAGCGGCTCGAATTCCTGCTTCGAGTAGTTGAGGAAGTAGAGCAGTTCCGTGATGGTGCGCGACAGTGGCGGCAGGTAACCCTTCATCACGCACTTGCTGAAAGTCTCCTCGACGATGACCTGGGTCTCGCCCCCGCCCTCCAGTTTGAGGGTGAGCCGCGAGGGCGTCCTGCCTTCCCGCAGCTGGCGGCCGCTGGAAGGATAGACCTTGCGCATCATCTCGTTGATCCAGAGCGCGTCGGCGACCGGCAGGTGTGTGGCTTCGACGCCCAGGGTGAGGATGCCGATACCGTTCGAGAACATGAATAGCCGCAGGTCCGAGACGCGTAGGGAAGCTTTGCGGCCGCGGGCATCTTCGGCTTCAAACACAAGCTGGCGGCCCGTTTCCCCCAGGTGCAGCAGAGGAATGGTGTAGCAGTGCACCATGTTCTCCGTCTCGCCGCACTCGGCGCTAAAGCTGTCGCCGGTATCGAAAAAGACGCGCCGTACGAAGGGATGGAAAAAGACCATGTCCTGGTACGCGAACGAGTCCATGTCGAAGCGTTTGAACGCGTCGCGCTGCCATTTACCCAGGCGGCCGGGCACGGGACTGCCGGCGGATTGGCCGTGGTCGGCAATCCAGTCGTCGAGCCCTTCCACCCAATAATCGTGGCGGGCCCATACGCGTTGGTGATCCTGCATGACCGCTTCCTTGTCCACCGAAAAGGGGAACACGAAGTAGGTATGCAGATGCAGAGCCTGCGCTTCCATCAAGTGAGATGATAGCAAGCGGAACCATGCAACTTTCGGACAAGTTGGCGGTAATTACCGGAGCCTCCAGCGGCTTGGGCGAGGTCTTCGCCCGCAAACTGGCGCAGCGGGGCTACCGCCTGATGCTGGTGGCCCGCCGTGCGGCCAGGCTCGAAGAGCTCAGGACCAGCCTGGAAGCCACAGCAAAGACATCCGTTGAGTGTTTCCCGTGCGACCTCGCGTCAGCGGCAGACACTGAGCGCCTGGCGGTCCACCTGGAACAGCGGCCAGTGGAACTGCTGGTCAACAATGCCGGCTTCGGCACCAAGGGCCGCTTTGTCGAGACCGACTACCAGCGCCAGGTGGACATGGTGAACGTCCACATCCTGGCCACCATGCGGCTGACCAAGGCCGTCCTGCCCGGCATGCTGCAGCGCGATCATGGCGGCATTATCAACGTCGCCTCGGTAGCCGGATTCTGGCGCAGCGCGGGCAATGTGAACTATTGCGCCAGCAAAGGCTGGATCAACGACTTCACCGAAGGTGTGCGCCTGGAAGTGGACTCAGCAGGTTCAGCCGTGAAGATCCAGACTTTGTGCCCTGGGTTCACCTACACGGAGTTCCACGACACGCTTGGCATTGACAAGGCGACGATTCCGAAGCTGCTGTGGATGCCCGCCGATTATGTTGTGGAGGAGTCGCTGAAGGGCCTGGAATCGGGCAAGCTGTTTGTCATCCCCAACTGGAAATACCGGCTCGGCACGGCCTTGGGAGAACTGCTGCCCTGGCGCTGGCGCGTCAAACTGGAGAAGGCGAGCCCCCACAAACGCGAGGTTTCCCGCTGAGGTTTGACCTCATATACGCGCTGTGCCATGATTCCTCCTTAACCTCATAGGCTTGTGGGAGGCGCGATGTATTGTTCCAACTGCGGCACCAATGTGCCGGACGGTCAACCGTTTTGTACGAACTGCGGCCGCCCGATGGGCGCCGGACAGCAACAACCGCAGGGGGCGCCTCCGCCGCCTCCACCTTTCGGAGGCGGATTCAACTCACCCGTGACGGCGGTGACGGCCCCGCCAGGAATGGAGTGCGCGCCCTGGGCCACCCGCGTCATCGGCTACATCATCGACAGCATTATGGTGATGGTTGTCGTCTTCGCGCTCTACGCAGTAGCCGGCATCATCTTCGGGACGAGCCTTGGACTCGGGCGGATGGTTGGTTCTGATGGCATGTCGGGCCTCGGCGGACTTGGCTGCTGCTGCACCCTCAGCATCTTCCCGGTCTCGTTCCTGATCGTCGGCGTCTATAACCGCGTGATCCTGGTCAGCCAGCGCGGCTACTCCATCGGCCAAGGCATCGTGAAGGTGAAGGTAGTGGATGCCAACGGGCAACTGCTCTCCCAGCAGACAGCGGGCATCCGGCTGCTGGCGCAGGTTGGCTTAGGCTTCATTCCGCTGCTCGGCCTGGTGGACCTGCTGTGGCCGCTGTGGGATCCGGCCAAGCAGACGCTGCACGACAAGGCAGTGGGAAGCTTCGTGGTGATGAATCAGTAATGATTGCCGCGGCGCCCACGACCACCCGCTTCCGGATGGCTCCCCTGGTGACAGGCGCAGTGCTGCTGCTGCATGTAGCGGTGCTGCGCCTGTTCTGCCGCGCGGGCGCCGATTGGGTAACGGTGTTTGGACGGGATCCGGGCCTGGCCTGCGCCTTCCGCGTGCATACCGGCCATCCCTGCCCGGGCTGTGGGCTCACGCGGTCGGTCATTCTCTCTGTATGCGGCCAGTGGGGCCAGGCCTTCCCGCTGAATCCCCTGGGGCCGTGGCTGGTGCTGGGCATGCTGCTGTTCGGGCTGTCCCTACTCTGGCTGGGGCTGGCGCCGAATGGCCGCGGCACTGTGGAACGGGCCCTGCGCGTGGGCGGCGCCGCCTATGCCGCGGTGGCGTGCGTCTTCTGGCTCGGCGGCTGGTTGTGGCGGCTGGCGTGAGCCGGCCAGCTACCTGACTTCCGCGGGCTGGACACCATCGTTGAGCCGCGCCGGATTCGCATAGTAGGAAGAATCCACACTGCGCAAGGCCTCTGAGCTGCCGCCCTGGCCTTTCGTAATCATGGAGACCACCTGCCCCGGACTCATTTCGCGGTAGTCGGCAGGCAGGGCAAACAGCCAATCCGGATAAGTGCCGGCCTGGACCTCTTCGGTCTTGAGCAACAGGGCGAGCTGCCACGGCTGATCGGGTGACTTGCGGATTTCGCCCGTCGACTGCAACACGAGACAACCGAGTTCGGGCGCAGCCCAGTCCGTCCAGCGCACGCGCGGACCTCGCAGTTCCTGCAGCATCAGCACACGCTGCCCCAGGATGCGTGTCTCGCCAGCCAGCTGGCCCGAGGCAGGTTGCCCACCCGGTTTCTGCATGCAGTTCGATTCCGGGGTAGCGAAAGGCGACAGGCCGCGCGCTACACGATCAAAGGTCGATCGCGCTTTTACCTGATCGCTCACAATGATCACCGTCCCGGAACCGCTGATGAGTTCGCGGCTCTCCTTTGAGGTGGTATGAGCCAGCCAGCCGTCGCCGCGCCGGGCCCAGATGCTGGACCGCGATGCGCCAGCCCTCTGCTCGAGAATCCTGGCATAAAAAGCGCCCGGTTCGCGGCGCAGCGCGGCGCCCGGATTCGCCGTATAGATCATCGCCGCGGCGATCGCCGCCAGGCTGCCCGCGGCCAGAATTGCTCTCATGAATACGGAACCAGCTACTTCCTCAGTTTGGAGATTGCAGTCCCATTCTACCCCGCGGGTTTCTACTCTTCCCGCAAAGCGACCATGGGATCGATGCGGGCGGCACGCCGCGCAGGAACGTAAGCCGCCAGGGCCGTGACGGCGCAGAGCAGCAGGGCCGCCCCGCCGAGGACGCGCGAATCGCCGGGCTTGAGACCGTAGAGCAGCGTTCCGATGAGTTTCCCGGCGCCGAGTGAGATCGCAATACCAATGACGAGCCCGCACAGCAGCAAGGCGCCAACGTCACGCAGCATCAGCCAGACCACTGACCCGCGCTGCGCACCCAGGGCAATGCGGATTCCGATCTCGCCGCGCCGGCGGGCGACAGAGTAGGCCGTGACACCGTAGAGTCCGACGACGGCCAGCAGCAGCGCCAGGCCCCCGAAGATCGAGGAGAGCACCGCCACCAGCCGGGGTTGCAGCAGCGAATCATTGACACGCGCCTCGAAACTGCTGAATTCCAGGGCCGCGTCCCGCTGCACGCCCAGGATTCGGTCCCGCACGGCGGGCGCGAGTGCCTCCATCGAAACGTCCGAACGCACCGCCAGGCGAATCGACGACCCAGGTTCCGGCTCCTGCCAGAAGGCCAGGTAGCCGATGCGGCGCGGAGCCTCATCCAGGCGGTTGTACTTCGTATCCTGGACGACGCCCACCACTTCGTAGCTATCCTTCTCCGTGCGGCTGCCGGGCTTGCTCATCCTGATCGTCCTGCCCACGGCGTTGGAGGAACCGAAGAACCGCAGGGCGGCCGATTCGTTGATGACCATGACGAGCGGCGATGAGAGCGTATCGCGGTCGCTGAACGCGCGCCCGGACACCAGCGCCGTGCCGAACGTCCGGAAGAATTCCGGCGAAATCCGGTTGAGGAACAGCTGGCTGTCGCGGCGCGACCTGGGCGTGTAACCCTCCGGCTCGACACCTTGCGCCCAACCCGCGCTACCGATGGGCTGCAGGACAGAACTGGCGGCCGAGGCGACACCGGGTATGGACTCGACGCGGTGGAGTATTTCCTGATAGACGGCCGCGCGGCGGGCCTGGGGCACTGCTTCCTGCAGGTCCAGGCCAACCAGCAGGACATTGCGCCGGGTGAAGCCGGCATCCAAGGTGAGCAGGTTCCGCAGGGACATCGCGAACATTCCAGCGCCGGCCAGCAGGACCAGGGAGAGCGCCACCTGCCCGGCGACCAGCGCCCGGCCGAGGCCCAATCGATGTGTACCGCGCAACGTGCCGCGGTCCTGCTCCTTCAGCGCCGAATGGACGCCCAGGCGTGTGCCTCGAATCGCCGGCGCCAGGCCAAAGATCACGGCAGTGAGGCCAGCCACGGCAATGGTGAACGCCAGCAGCCGCAGGTCGGGCGAAGTGTCCAGATCCACCACCCGTGCGGAGGTGGAGAGCATGCGCACCAGCGCGCGGCTGCCCCAGAGGGATAGCAGGAACCCACCGCCCGCACCGGCCAGCGCCAGCAGCAGGCTTTCCGTCATCAGTTGCCGGATGATGCGCACACGGCTGGCTCCAATGGCGATGCGCACTGAGAGTTCCCGCTGCCGGGCCGCCGCCCGGGCCAGCAGCAGATTCGCAATGTTGGCGCAGGCGATCAACAGAACCAGCCCCACGGTGCCCATCAGGACGTAGAGGGCGGTTCGGTACTGCGTCCGCGTGGCGGAGAAGCCCAACGCCGCGGGGCGCAGCGCAAAGTTGGTCTTGCGATACTCTGCCTGGTCGCGGGCACTCTGTTCCGGCGGCGTGGTGGCTTTCAAAATGTCGGGTGTGATCGCTTGCAGGCGCTCATCCGCCTGCTGGATGGTGCGGCCTTCCGGAATGCGCCCCACGATGCGCAGCCACCAGTGGTGAATCTCGTCCTCCGTGGTTGCGCCGGCCCGCAGGACGGGCTGGCAGCCGATGGGAATGGCCACATCATAGGACTGCTCCAGATCGAGGCCGGTGAACCACGGCGGCGTCACCCCCACGATCACGAACGGTTTGCGATTGAGTTGGATCGTCTGCCCCACCACTTGTTCGCCCTCGGCGAAATGAGAACGCGCAAAGCGGTAGCTGATAACGGCGACCGGACCCTGCGAGCCGCCGCCCCAACGGTCGTCGTCTATCGTGAAGGCGCGCCCCTGCATGGCCGGCACACCCAGCACACGGAAGAAATCGCCGCTGACCCAGAGCCCCTGGGCGAAGCGGCCGTCCGAGGAGGCGCCCAGCGAAAGCCGCTCAGAGGCGTAGGCCAGCACACCCGAGAACGACTGCTGATGGTCACGGATCTGCTCCCACAGCGGAGTGTTCAATTCGTCATCCCCACCGCCACCCAGTTTGAGCTGGACCAGCGCCTGAGGATCCGCCACCGGCAACGTGCGTAGCATCACCGCATTGATGATGCTGAAGATCGCCGTATTCGCGCCAATACCCAATGCCAGCGACAATACCGCCGTCAGCGTAAAACCCGGATTCGCCGCCAATGCGCGCAGGCCGTAGCGTATATCCTGCTGCAGGCGATCCAGGAAGATCCAGCTCCAGGCTTCCCGGCTGTCTTCACCGATTCGCGCCTCGTTGCCGAACTTTCTGCGGGCCGCCAACTGCGCCTCCACTGGAGCCGCCCCGCCGGACTGCAGCTCCGCCGCCCGCAGATCCTGGTGCAGCCGCATCTCCTCCGCCAGGTCCTGGTCGAAGCGCGAACGCTGGAATCGAAAACGCAGACGACGCAACAGCTCAAGCACCCAGTTCATGCAGGCATCCCTCTCAGGCGGCGATGTGGCTTGGAAGACGACTTCCATAGCTAGACTATGGCAGCAGGCGGAGGCAGTCAATACTCCGCGTCCATCCAGGGGTCACATGTTACACAAGCACGCGCGCCACAAAGGAAAACGCGGCGCCGGATCACTGGGATCCAACGCCGCGTTCCAGTTTCGACCGGAGGCTACTTGGCGAGCTGCCGCAGGACGTAGGGCAGGATGCCGCCGCTGCGGAAGTAGTCCACTTCGCGAGGCGTGTCGATGCGCACCTTCGCCTGGAAGGTCTTGCCATCGGCCGTGACGGTCGCGATCTTGGAGCCCGATTCGATCGCCTCGGAGACACCGGTTACTGCGTAGGTCTCGAAGCCGGTGAGGCCCAGCGACTGGCGTGTTTCGCCGTTGAGGAACTCCAGCGGCAGGACACCCATGCCGACCAGGTTCGAGCGATGGATGCGTTCGAAGCTCTCGGCGATAACAGCCTTCACGCCCAACAGGGCCACGCCCTTGGCCGCCCAGTCGCGCGAGGATCCGGAACCGTATTCCTTACCAGCGATGATCATTAGCGGCGTGCCTTCGGCCAGATAGTTGGCGCTGGCATCGAAGATCGACACCTTCTCGCCGCCCTGCTGGAACGTGGTGTAGCCGCCCTCCACTCCGGGGACCAATTCATTCTTCAGGCGAATGTTGGCAAGCGTGCCGCGCACCATCACATCGTCGTTGCCGCGGCGCGAGCCGTAGCTGTTGAAGTCCACAGGCTTGACCCCGCGCTCCATCAGGAAGCGGGCCGCCGGGCTGTCCTTGGCGATATTGCCGGCGGGCGAGATGTGGTCGGTGGTGATCGAATCGGCCAGCATGGCCAGCACGCGCATCCCGGCCAGATCCTCCAGCGGAGCCGACGGATCGCGCATCGTTTCAAAATATGGCGGATGCTTCACATAGGTCGAAGCGGGATCCCAGGCGAAGGTGGCGCCCTCCGGCGTCTTCACCGATTGCCACATCGTGTCGCCCTCGAACACCTTGCCGTACTGAGCCTCGAACATCTCAGGTTTCACGCTGGAGTTCACCGCGTCCAGCACTTCCTGCGTGGTGGGCCAGATGTCGGCGAGATAGACCGGCTGGCCATCCTTGCCCGTGCCCAGCGGATCGGTCGTCAGGTCGATGTCGACACGGCCGGCCAGGGCATAGGCGACCACCAGCGGCGGCGAAGCCAGGTAATTGGCGCGCACTTGCGGATTCACGCGGCCCTCAAAGTTGCGGTTGCCGGAGAGCACGCTGGCGACCACCAGCTTGTGATCGGCCACTTCCTTGGCAACGGCTTCCGGCAGCGGGCCCGAGTTGCCGATGCAGGTGGTGCAGCCGTAGCCCACCAGGTGGAACTTCAAGGCTTCCAGATAGGGCATCAGGCCGGCTTCCTTCAGGTAGTCGGTCACCACCTTGGATCCAGGCGCCAGCGACGTTTTGACCCAGGGCTTCACTTCCAGCCCCTTCTCCACAGCCTTCTTGGCAACGAGACCGGCGCCCAGCATGACGGATGGGTTTGAGGTATTGGTGCAGCTCGTGATGGCCGCGATGACCACCGCGCCGTCGCTCACCACGGGGTTCTCGCGTTTGGGTTCAGTCAGCGTGCCCAGGAAATTATCCTTCACCTGCGGCAGCGTGAGACGGTCCTGCGGGCGCTTGGGACCGGCCATGGAGGGTACGACGCTGGCCAGGTCGAGCTCCAGCGTGTCGGTGAACACCGGGTCCGGTGAATTCGCCGTGAGGAACATGCCCTGCTCGGTGTAGTAGGCTTCCACCAGCTCGATGAGATCCTTCGGGCGATTGGACATGCGCAGGTAGGAGAGCGTCTGCGCATCCACAGGGAAGACGCCGATGGTGGCGCCATACTCGGGCCCCATGTTGGCGATGGTGGCGCGATCGGCCAGAGGCAGTGCCAGCACGCCCGGTCCGAAGAATTCAACGAACTTGCCCACGACGCCCTTCTTGCGCAGCATCTGGACCACGGTCAGCACGAGGTCGGTCGCGGTGACGCCCTCCCGCAGCCGGCCGTGGAGCTTGAAGCCAACAACTTGGGGTAAGAGCATCGACACCGGTTGGCCCAGCATGCAGGCCTCAGCCTCAATCCCGCCCACACCCCAACCCACCACACCCAGGCCGTTGATCATGGTGGTGTGCGAGTCAGTCCCGACCACCGTGTCGGGGTAGGCGAAGGTCGCGCCGTCTTCCGACTTCGTGAAGACCACTGGCGCGAGATACTCCAGGTTCACCTGGTGCACAATGCCGGTGCCGGGCGGCACGGCGCGAAAATTCGAGAACGCCTTCTGCGCCCAGCGGAGTAGCGAGTACCGTTCGGAGTTGCGCTGGTATTCCAGCAGCACATTCTGGTCGAACGCCTTCGCATTGCCGAACTCGTCCACCTGCACGGAGTGGTCGATGACCAGATCGACCGGAATCAGCGGATTCGCCTTCTGCGGGTCTGCGCCCATCTTCGCCAGCGCGTCGCGCATGGCGGCCAGGTCGACCACACAGGGTACGCCGGTGAAGTCCTGCAGAATCACACGCGCGGGCATGAATTGGATCTCTTCGGCACGGCCTGTGGGATCCCATTTGGCGACATACTCGATGTCACTCTTCCTGACCACCACGCCATCCTCCTGGCGCAGCAGGTTCTCAAGCAGGACTTTGATGCTGTAGGGGATCCGTTTCAGGTCGTAACCAGCGGCGCCCAAGGCCGCAAGCCGATGAATCTGATAGTCGCGGCCGCCCACACGAAGGGCCGCAGCGCTGCCGAAGGAATTCACGCTGTTCATGGATATCTCCAGTTTACCTGCCCGGAGCGCCTTGTGGAGGTTCGGCGGCGCCCCGGACATGGGTGCTTAGGCGGGAGCGGACAAAAAATCAGGAACGGCGGCGGCGATAAACAAACAGGGCCACCAGGCCGCTGAGAGCCAAACCAAAGCTGGCCGGTTCCGGCACAGCGGTGGACGCGCCGGGAGCATCCAGTATGGCCAGCGACCAGCCAAACCAGTCACCACCGGAAGTGAGCGACATCCGGTTGTCACCCGCCTGGACTTGGACGGGCAACCGGAAAAGGCTGCTGACCAGCCCCAGATTCCCGTCGATGGGTCCGCCTACCTGCGCGGCGTTGAAGTAGATTCCCTCGCCGCTGGACTGCGGATCGTCGGCGCTCGTCAGCAACCACAGCGTACCCTCGCCGCCATAGGGACTATTGAGATGCAGGTTCATCTCAGGCGTTCCGGCCGTGGCGCCATATCCGCCGGGCGCCGAGACCTCGGTAGAAAAATCTGTCAGCGTGATCGTCCGGTCAGGTTGGCCGGGCGTCGAGTAAACGATCGCCAACGCGACGGAATAGATCTGCGTACCGCCAGTGAGATCGAAATTGTAACTACCGTTCCCATTGATCGCACCGGTGACATCCCAACGGTAGGTGCTGAACTGACCGTCGGTACTGGACGGGGCTGCGTCGCCCAAATCCTTGGATCCAAAATTAGCCTTCAGCGGGGCGGTCGTGAACCAATCGTTGGTATAGAGGTAAGCGGCCTTGACGGTCGAGCCGGCCGGGATACTGTTGACCTGCATCGTCCCCTTGGCTTCAGAGACTCCAGGGAACGCTTCTGCCGAGACCATGGCAGACACGGGCCCAGTGTACACCTGGTACAGAGGAGTACTAAAGGCTGGTAGAGACGTGAGAATGACCCAGATCGCACACAGACGGACGAATGGCATTTCCTCCTCCAAGGAACTATGCAGGTAGTTTGCCACCCTTCCGGCCAGATGTCCATTGGGGAAGCCACCTGTGGACGAATTTTTACGATTCAGGAAAAATTTAGAAGCTAAGCACCAGATGCCAGATGTAAAGATATGCCAAAGAGTCCACGTCTTCCCATATTTTGCGGCACAATTCCGGGTCGCCGCTGATGGCGGGCAATTCGCCGAGCTTGCTCGCCCACGGAAGGCAAGCGCCGGCCGGAATGCGTCCCTGCGGCCATACCGGTGCCGGCGGACGGTTCTCCGGGGGCGCTGGCGGCGTGGCGCTACAGGCGCTCTGTGAGTACCGGCCGTACTCCCGCGTGAACTCGGTCATCGCCTGCACGTTCTCCACCGTGGCATCGTTCTGCATGATCGCGCTGGCGTCCATGATGAATCCGCCGTCCCCCGCGCAGGTGTCGATCAGGGTCCGGCAATGCTCTTTCACTTTCTGCGGTGTGCCGAAAGCAAGCAGGCTGTTGGGCACCCCGCCGCTCAGGCAGAATCGGCTGCCCAACTTCTCCTGCGCCAACCGGAAGTCGCTGCGGTCCAGGTGGAAAATGATGCTGCCCGCCGGCAGTTCGGCGAACGCGTCCAGGTGGGCATCCCACTTCCCTTCCGCGTAGAACAGTGTCTGGTTGCCGCGCGCCCAGATCGCCTCGACAATCGGTTTGAGCGTGGGCCAGTAAATCGTACTGAAATGCTCGCGCGAAATGAACGGCACACAACCGCGATGCATCCAGATGGGGATGGGCGCCAGGCGCGCCGGATCCAGGCTGCCCAGCGCGATCTGAGCCAGGTGCGGCATCAGCGCGCGGCAGGCCGCCTCCACCTTATCCGGAACCTCCATCAGGTCGAAGGCCAGGCCCAGATACCCGCGGAACTTGTCCGCCAGGACGTCCAGCGGCGCCTTCAACATCCCGCAGATCGCGGAGGGCGTGCCCGTTTCAATGCGCATCCTCTCCACTTGCGGCCCGAAGGCGTTGAAGTAGTTCGCCATCGCCCAGGTGCTCTTCACCAGCGCCAGGCTCTGGCGGTATGGCCCCAGCGCGAAATCGGCGGAGACTCGCGGTAGCCACGTCCGGTAGAGGAAGCCCACCGGATCGTCGATCAGTTCGTCATACTCCTCGCGCAGCATCCACGCGTTGTCCTGCTCCGGTTCCCTGTACTGGAACGCGATGTCGGGGCCGACATCGATGCCAGGGGTCGCGTAGTAGCGCAGATTTGCCGCCTGCGTGAGTCCTGTCCAGACATAGACCATGTTCGGCACAGCCGCGTCCCAGTCAAAGCCGGCGCAAGTGCGGATTACGGCTTCGAACGCCTGGTTATAGTCGTGGGTCACCTGCTGGTCGGTGAAGCCGGCGTAGGTCGCCGTGAACTCCGCCGCGAACGGGCGCAGCGGCACCCGGTCGGGCTTCCCATTCCGCATCGCAGTCACATAGCGGTGCAGCCGTTGAGCATACAGTTCCGACAGGTCTTGGGACATACTGGCAACAAATTATCAGATTTTGAGGCCTGCAAACCTGTTTATCTGTGGTAACAGCCTCCTGGCTCCCTCCGCCCCCCTAAAAAGCGAAAGGCCGGCGCCCCTCCGTTGGGAGGAGCACCGGCCGTAGCTTTCACGCCCAGTCTGGAATCGCGCCTAGAACTCGTAGCGCAGGCCAAACTGCATGACGCGCGGCTGGGTGAGCTGCGCGCTGTAGGCGCCAAACGTGCCACCCACCGAAATGTCCAGCGAAGCGCTGTTCACATCGAACTTGGTGGTGTTTGTCAGGTTGAACGTCTCCCAGCGGAACTGCAGGGAGTGCTTTTCGTTGAACGGCATGATGAACCGCTTGGAGAGGTTCAGGTCGATGTTGAAGATACCGTCGCCGCGCAACCCATTGCGGGTTCCGATGCCGCCCGGCAATTCGTAGTCAAACGCCGCCATGGCTTTTTCTGGATCGGCAAACATGTTCTCGCCATGCTGCGTCTTCACCGGAGCCCCGGTCCAACGCGCCCAGTTGTTGTTGTTCCAGTTGGTGGGCCACACGCCGGTTTCAAACACGCTGATCGGGAAACCACTGGACCAGCGCCACACACCCGAAATCTGCCAGCCGCCAATGACGGCGTCAGCCCAGCGGGGGATGTCCGTGGAGAACTTCTTGCCACGGCCCACCGGCAGGTTGTAAACCGCCAACATGTTGAACAGGTGGGTATTGTCGTAGTCCGAAACACCCTTCATCAGGCCGGGCTGCCAGGGATTCCAGAGCACGCCCGTCGAACTGCCCGCGCGCTCGGTGTTCGAACGGAGGTCGATCGATTTCGAGAACGTGTAGTTCACGTCGATCACGTCGCCATTGTTGAAGCGCTTGCGCACGTTCAACTGAGCGCCGTGATAGCTGCCGCCACCGACGGAACTGAACACCGACAGATAGGAGAACTGCGGGCTGTAGAACGTGTACGGCCCCTGGTCGGAGCAGCGGTTGCGCGAATCGCAGCCGCCCTGGCCCGCGCCCGTATCAAGTTGGTACAGGGCGTAGGTCCAGTCATACGCGTTGGCCGCGAACCGGTTGTAGGCAACCTGCGTGGCCGACAGCGTAGGCGTGGCGATCTTGCTGAACATGTTCTCCCAGAAGGGAACCTTCTGGACGCTGGAGGTCGGCACGTCGTTCAATACCTGTTGGGCCAGGATTGAGCCGGCCTGGAAGTAGGTCTGGCCGGACTTGGGGTCCTTCAGGTCCGTCGGCATCGCCGCGTCGCGGCGCACCAGCGAACGGCGGGAGAGACGGCCCACGTAGGAACCCTGGACAAACCAGCCGCGGCTCAGTTCACGGCCGATGCTCAGGTTCAGGTTCATGTTGTAGGGCGCCTTCAGGGTGTCGTCCAAACCGTTCGTGATGGCGAACAGGTTCGGATAGGTGGCCGGGAAGGTCGCAGCCGGAGCAGCCGGCAGCAGGCCTGCCGGAATCTGGCTGATGGAGGTGAACCGCGGCGCGGTCTGAATCGTCTGCGTCGCAGCCGGATTCGTCAGCGCATTCGACAGGCCGAACGCCGTCGCGTCATAAGAACGCATCAGGCTGCTGCCGAACAGATCGTAGTACATGCCCCACCCGGCGCGGATCGAGGTCTTTCCAGGCCCGCCGAAGAAGAACTTGCTCAGGCCGCTGTCGCCCTGGGGCGAGTAGGCCAGCGAAATGCGCGGTGCCCAGTTGTCTTTGTGGAAGGGATACAGATCCCGGCCGCCCGCCGACTTCGGAATGAACGAAATCGTACCGGCGCCCATCTGCGACAACCCCTGCTGGGCCAGGCCGCCGCGCTTGTTGAACCAGTCGCCGATCGGGATATTTGGAGATACCTGCTGTCCATCGGCCTCATAAATGGGAGGCATCAGGGAATAGCGGATGCCAGCCGTCACCGTCAGCGCACGGCTGACCTTCCACGTATCCTGCAGGTAGAGCTCGTACTCCTGGTTCTTGAAGTTGCGGAGCACCGGTGTGCCTTCCGCCAGCACAGAGCCATCCACCTTGTAGTTGTACTGCGCGTTGCCCTGTGTCACCAGGCCCATCACGTCGGTCATTGCGTAACGGAAGAGAGTGTATTGGCTGCTGGGCAGGTCCGGGAACGGCGCCGTCAGGCCCGCGCCGCTGCTGTCCAGCCAAGACGCATTCGCGACCGCGCCCGAGAATGAGTTGGCCAGGTTGTTGCGCCTGTTCTGATTGAAGCGGGCGATCGCACCAAACTGGATGTTGTGCGAGCCCTTCACATAGTTCAGGTCCTCACTCATCGTGTGGACCGGAATGATCGAAACGAACCCGCGGGTCAGGCCCACATTGGAATCCATGCCGCGTAGCGTCACCGCTGAGAAGTTCGCGATGCCGGTGGACTCGTTGCCCTGCCGGGTCAACCCATAACGGAAATTGCTGATGAACGTCGGCCGGAAGACGCTGGTCAGGCCGATGCCAAAGCCCTTGTTGTTCACCAGGTTGACGCTGTTGGCCGGCTGCCCGGCAAACTGCGGCATGCCCTGCTCGTTGTCATTCTGCAGGTTCCCGCGGATGAAGAACGTGTGCTTGTTCTGCGAATCCAGAATCCAGTCGTACTTCGCGATGTAGGTGTTGTACCGCAGCGGTGTCGCCGCCTTGAAGCGGTAGCCGACAAAGTTCAAACCGTCGCCCACCGTCGTGTCGTTCGGCACAGGGTAGGTTTTCAGCAATGTGAGGACGTTCTGATTGACACCGCGGGGATCCAACTTTGCGGTGATGTCCGCCGGAGTTACTGTAGCTACGCTGCCATCCGCGCGCGTGTAATGCAGGATGCCCTGCCGCATGTCCATCGAGGGAATCGTGCGCAGCGCCGTGCCATCCTTCGCATCCTTGCGGCCTTCCCAGTTGCCGAACAGGAACATACGGTTCTTCTTGATCGGTCCACCCAGCGAAGCGCCAAAGATGTTGCGGATCAGTTTCGGCCGCTCGACACCCGACTTGTTGTTGAAGAAGCCGTTAGCCGTCGTGATCGTGTTGCGGTGGTATTCGTACATGCCGCCGTGCAACTCGTTCGTGCCGCTCTTGGTCACCAGCACCACCTGGGCCCCGGAAGACCGGCCGCTGTCCGCATTCGCGTTCAGGGTCGTCACCCGGAATTCCTGCACCGAGTCGGGCGTCATACGCAGAACGGAGGTGAACGCTTTGCGGTCCATCTGGTCGTTCACATCGATGCCGTCCAACGTCACGTTCGCCTGGTCGCTCTTGCCGCCGTTCACCGCGCCGTTGCGCGAATCCGTGTCGCCTTCACTCGTGAAGACCACACCCGGCTGCAGCGCGAGCAACCCTACGATGTTGCGCGCGTTCAGCGGCAACTGGACAATCGGCTTGTTGGCGATGGCATTGCCGATGGAAGCATCGATTGTGTTCAGATTCTCGGTCTCGGCCACCACGGCCACCGTCTCCGTAATCTGCCCGACCTCGAGCTTCACATTCACAGTCGCCGGGTTGTTCACCAGCAACTGCATGCCGTTTACCGTCGCTGTCCGGAAGCCGTTGGCTTTGACACTGAGACGATACTTGCCAGGCACAACCTGCAGGAACGCGTAGCTGCCGGAAGCATCAGCAGTCGTGCTGCGCTTTGAGCTCGTGTCCAGGTTCTCCAGATCGGCTACAGCATTGGGCACCACTGCTCCGGAGGAATCGGTAATTACCCCGGAGACCTGTGTCGCCGCCTGCCCCCACATCGTCAGTTGCAGGGCCAGCAGCCCGGCTAGACCTAGAAGCAATTTCTTCATTTAAACTCCCCTGTAACAAACATCAATGACCGGTTAGATACATCTCCAACCTATTTGGAAGCGAAAGAAACGCCCCCAACGTCCGGCGGAGGCCGCTGCCAGGCCGGTGGGCCACTCAAACATTTAGATTTAGTAATTTAGACCAGGGACCAATGAGCTGCTCGACGGAGAGTCGCTGTTACGACGGGACTTGATCCTCACGCCCTCAGGCGACCTATAGGACATGGTTGTAACAATGAATCACCCTGACTGTCAATCAGATTCTTGGATCGAGGCTATCTGGAGGCGGGCGACGGGCGGGGGTGCAAACAAATGGCCCCGGAACGAACCCGGGGCCTGGGAGAGAGTAAAGAGGAGGATCAATCGAAGGTCAGATTGCCAGTCCGTGGACCCCAACGGTCCGAAACTCATATTGCTGGATCTCGACGGCCGCCATGCCTTTCTCGCATCGGACGATCCGGCCGCGCGCCACCAATTTCAGGGCGCACTTGTTGTCTAGTTGCGCGGGCCAACTGATTGCCATCTCCAGTCGCTTTCCTGGAATCAGCGGCTTCTCCGTCTGGAAGAGCACACCGCCGCTACTTAGATTCACAGTGACACCCGCACCTGCTTCATCGCCAAGCCGTTTACTGATGAGCTTAAATCTAAGCTCGCGTTCAATCGGAAAGCGGTCCGACGCCCTGCGATCCGTCTTGCCCCTCTTACCGGGGATGATTGGTTCTGATCCGATAAAGTTCATGGCTAAAGCCCACACTGCATATTTGCTCGAACGGCTACCTAACATCAATGGGGTGTTGGTTTTAATTGAGGGGGGTACGCCGGTACCATCACTCCCTGTGACAGTTGGGTATCATCTTCCGTATGCGTTCCCTCATTGTGTGTGTACTAGCCCTCTGCGGGTCCCTGGTCCTTTCGGCCGCCGACAAGGTCGCCGTAGTACCGGACGGCGCCTCCGCCTCAGGGCCATTTTCTCCCGGTATCCGAGCCGGTGACACCCTCTACTGCTCTGGTCAGGTGGGCCGCACCAAAGACGGCAAAATCCCTGAAAACTTTGAAGATGAGGTCAAAGCGGCGCTCGACGCAGCCAACGAAATCCTCAAGAAGGGCGGCTACTCCATCGAAGACGTTGTCTCCGCCCAAGTCTATCTCACCGACATGGAACTCTTTGCACGGATGAACTCGGTCTACACGAAGTACTTCCCTGAGCCCCGCCCAGCCCGTACTACAGTTGGGGTGGCCAAGTTGGTTGGTACCGCTCGAATTGAGATCACCCTTACGGCTTGGAAGCGTCCGGCTCGCTAGAACGCTGCTCCGCGACCCATTTTCTGATCTCTTCTAAGCGATCTTTAATGCGCGCCTCGGTTCCACGAGCCGTAGGTTCATAGAATTTAATGCCTTCCATGCCGTCCGGAAGGCAATCCATCCCGGTCAACCCGGTCGAGTTGGCGTGCGCGTGCTCATACCCCTTGGCGTAGCCCCACTCCTTCATCGCCCGGGTCGGCGCATTGCGCAGGTGCATCGGCACCGGGAATGCCGGATTATTCCGCACAAACTCGCGCGCGGAGTTCAGGGCACGATAACCGGCATCGGATTTGGGTGCCACAGCCAGGTAAATCGCGATCTGCGCCAGCGCCTGGTCTCCTTCAGGAACGCCCAGGAAATGAACGGTTTGCATGCACGCGATGGCCTGCTCTGCTGCGCGCGGGTCAGCCAGCCCCACATCTTCCACCGCCATCCGCACCAGACGCCGAGCCAGGTACATCCGGTCTTCGCCCGCCTCCAGCATCCGCGCCAGCCAGTACAACGCCGCATCCGGATCAGACGACCGTACGCTCTTGTGCAGCGCGGAAACCAGGTTGAAGTGCTCTTCCCCGCCCTTGTCGTAGAGCAGCATCTTGCGCTCCACGGCATCCTCCACCGCCTGCCGCTCCAACCGCCCGCTGTCGCTCGCCGCGGCCGCGATCTCCAGGATGTTGTAAGCCGTCCGCGCATCGCCGCCGGCATAGGCCGCGATCTGCTCCAACAGGTCGTCTTCGGCCTCAATCCCCACCACCGGCAGCGCCCGCCGCAGTAGTAGTACTAACTCCTCTAAAGTCAGCGCCCGCAACGCATACACTTTTGACCGCGAAAGCAGGGCCGAGATCACCTCAAAGGATGGGTTCTCCGTCGTCGCCCCAATCAATATGATGTCGCCGCGCTCGACATACGGCAGGAACGCATCCTGCTGCGCCTTGTTGAAGCGGTGGATCTCGTCGACGAACAGCACCGTGCGCAGCCCCTGCCGGCGGTTGCGCTCCGCCTCCACCATCACGCCTTTGATCTCCTTGATTCCACTCAGCACGGCGCTGAACGGGATGAAGGCGCATTTGGTCTGCCGCGCCACCAGGCTCGCCAGGGTCGTCTTCCCCACCCCCGGCGGACCCCACAGGATAATCGAGGTCAATCGGTCTTTCTCGATCTGCACACGCAGTGGTTTGCCCGGCCCCAGGATGTGCTCCTGCCCGACATAGCCGTCCAGCGTCTCGGGCCGCATTCGCTCCGCCAGCGGCCTCGGAGCGCTATCCTGCAGGCCCGGAGCGGCGTCGAAGAGGCTCACTGCACCGTCCTCTGCCGCCAGGCTTCATACAACAGGATCCCGGCCGCCATCGCCGCATTCAGGCTCTCTACGCCCGTAGTTGGAATGTGCAGGCTTAGACCCGCTCCTTCCATCTCCTTGCTCACACCCCGGCCTTCGCTGCCGATCACCAGCGCGCAACGGCCGTCCAACGCCGCATCCTTCAGGCTCAACGTGGCGCGCGGCACCGCTACGAACACTTCCATCTTGTGCTGCGACAGCGCTTTGCGGGCCAGGTCGGGCGCCACTCCTTCCAGAAAGGGAACCCGGAACATCGACCCCGCACTCGCGCGCAGCGTCTTCGCATTCCAGGGACTCACGGTCCCCTTCAGCAGCAGCAACCCAGTCGCGCCAAAAGCCTCCGCCGCGCGTACAATCGCCCCCGCGTTGCCCGGATCCTGCACTCCATCCAGGACGACCACCAGGGAATGCCCGCGCAGCACATGCTCCATCGTCCACTGGGGAGGACGCACCAGCGCCAAAACGCCCTGTGCCGTCTCGGTGGCCGAAACTTCCTGGAACACCGCGTCGGGAACAGTGATCAGCCGCACACCGTTCAGCCGCCCCACATGCCGTTCCACGACCCCGCGCACGCTGTCGGAAGCCACCACCACCGGCGTCTCCAGCCCCGATCGCAGCGCCTCCTCCAGCAGGTGGAATGTCTCGGCAACACACAGCCCATCAGCGGTTAGCGATCCCCGGGAGAGCGCGCGACGCACCTCCTTCAACAGAGGATTGCGGGCACTCGTGATAACTTCGGCACGGGACATGACGCTAGAATCAATATCGTACGATGAGGCGGCTCATTGCCATCGCAATTCTCGTGGTCGGTCTACCCCTGGCGACCTATCTCGTCATCCTGGCCAAGGAGATCGAGGGGCAGTCCGTCATCGATGACTCGCAAAAGGCCGATATCATCGTCGTCCTTGGCGCCGCTGAGTACAACGGCCGCCCCTCCCCTGTCTTGAAAGCCCGCCTCGACCACGCCTTCGACCTCTACCAGAAAGGCCATTCGAACCTGATCCTCACCACCGGTGGAGCCGGCGGCGATCAGCAGTTCACCGAAGGCCAGGTGGGCCGCGACTACCTCGTGCGGCGCGGCATCGCCTCCGAGGCCATCGTTGTAGAAGGCGAAGGCGACTCCACTGTGCGCAGCCTGCTGGCCGTCAGCGAGATCATGCGCCGCATGAATCTGGTCTCGGCCATTGTCGTCAGCGACGGCTACCACATCTTTCGCGCTAAACGGATCCTCCAGCACGAGGGCATGAAGGTGTACGGTTCCCCCCGCCCCTATCGCCAGCAGGGCACCTGGAAGGAACAGTGGCTCTACGTGCGCCAGGCTGTCGGCTACCTGCTGTGGCGCATGGGCATCAATATCTAGGTCCGGCCTACTGCCCTTCGCCCCAGATCCACTTGGAAAACCAGGTGAAGTTGTCTTCCATCACATGGCGGTGCTGCTTCGGCTTGCTGATCCCGTGCCCGAACCCCTTATAGACCACCAAACGGGACTCCACCCCCTGGTCGCGCAGCCCCTGGAACAACTCATAGGCGTTCGGCAGCGGTACGCGCTGGTCGTTCCCGCCATGTTGGATCAGGGTCGGCGTCCGCGCCTGCTTGATGTTCGTAATCGGCGAGGTCTTGCGATAGATCTCCGGATCCTCCCAGGGCGTGGCTTTCAAATACTGACGCGTAAAGGGATGGATGTCCGTGTTGACGTAGTAGGTCATCCAGTCGCTGATCCCGGCGCCTACACTGATCGCCTTGAACCGGTCGCTGCTCGTGGTGAGGAAGGCGCTGATATAGCCGCCCTGGCTCCAGCCCATACAGCCCACGCGGTCCGGATCCGCCATGCCCTGCGCCACCAGCGAATCCACCCCGCTCAGCACGTCCCACGCATCGCCGACGCCCAGATTGCGAACATTGAGCGAACGAAACGCTTCGCCGTAGCCAGCGGATCCGCGGTAATTGGGCTTCAGGATAATCGCGCCCTTGGCAACGAATTGCTCCACCGGATAGTAGCGGTCGGCCGCGCGGTAGGGGCGGTCTACACCCGTCGGGCCGCCATGGATTACCACCAGTAGGGGATACTTCTTGCCCGCCTGGAAGTCGGCCGGCTTGATCAGTACCCCTTCGATCACCTGATCGTCTTTCGACTTCCACGAGATCACCTCGCGCGTCGCCAGCTTGAAGTCTTTGTACTGGTCTCGGAACGTGGTCAGC
The DNA here is from genome assembly GCF_051172195.1 of Paludibaculum fermentans. GTDB lineage: Bacteria > Acidobacteriota > Terriglobia > Bryobacterales > Bryobacteraceae > Paludibaculum > Paludibaculum fermentans_A. Next base: position 4,926,478 of record NZ_JBPJAQ010000001.1, on the reverse strand, counting down.
GGTTTGGGTTCGAATGGCGCAACCGGCGACAAATAGACCTCGGCGAAATCGTCCAGGGCCGATCCGGTGAACGCCATCCAGCGCCGGTCCTTGCTGAAGGACGGAGTCCCCGGCGAAAAACGCGAATCCCCAAAGGCCGCCCGGTAAGTGTCCTGCTTGGGATCCAGCAGAAACACGGTGGACGCCGTCTTCTGCAGTGCGCTGAACCAGATGCCGTCGTCGGTCCAATCGATCAGCGACGGCTCTTCGTCAAAATTCGCTGTCAGCATGCGTGCCGGGCCGCCCTCCGCCGAGACTGCTGCCAGGTGGGCGTTCTTGAAGTAGAAGAACGGTTCCCCATTGGCGGTCTCATAGGCGATCCATTTGCCGTCCGGCGACCAGTGCGGATTGCTGTCCGGACCCGGAGTATTTACCAGCTTCTTTAATCCCTTATCCTTCACATTCAATACGTATATGTCGGCCGTATCGCCATGGCTGAGATCCACGTCCCTGGGCGCGCTGAAGGCGATCCGCATGGAATCCGGCGACCATTCGAAGCCATTCACCGTGAAGTTCTCGCCCGATGTCAGTGCTTCCGGTTTTGCCTTCCCGCCCACCTCGGAAGGCAACTCGGCCACATAGAGGTGGGTATAGGTGTAATCGGCGCCGACCACCTCATACTCGCCGTACTTCTCCTTGCGGTCCTTGGCGGCCTTCGCCTCCGGCCCGGAAGACGTGAAGGCGATCTTTTTGCCATCCGGCGCCCATTCATAGGACTGGACTTCCACCTCGCCCGAGGTCAATTGCCATGCTTCTCCGCCCTGCGGCGCAATCAGCCAGATGTGCTTCTTCCCATCCCGATTGGCTATAAACGAGATCCACTTGCCATCCGGCGACCAGGCCGGAGCCGATGCGCCCTTGGCGTTCTGCGTCAACTGCAGCGGAGCCCCGCCGGACGCCTTGGCCAGCCACACCTGGGTCCGGAACTCGTTGTCTTCCCATGTTGTGAAGCCGGCCGTGTACACCACCATCTGCCCGTCGGGAGAGATTCGGACGGCGCTGGGCGCCGAGAAATTCAGCGACTGTTCAATGGTGGGGGCTTTCGGCGGCTCGGCCGCAGGCAGGGCTGGCAGCAGCGCCAGGGCGAGGACGGCAGTAGAGCGGGAGAAGAGCAGAGCAAGACGCGCCATTCGCCTATTCTGCGCATTTCCCTGCTCCTGGCACAACCGTCCTGATCTGCCGTGAAACACAACAGCAGGTGAATGTTACAATTGAGAGGTTTGACTCGTGTTCCCGATTCTCGCCGCGACCGCTGCGCCAGGCTGCTGAACCTGCTGGATCAGCAGAAGGCATCCGCCGCCGTCATCACTCATCTCCCCAATGTCCGCTATCTGTGCGGCTTCACGGGCAGCAACGCTATCTTATTGATTTCAGGCCGTGGAGCGACGCTTTACACCGATCCCCGCTACGACATCCAGGCACGTCAGCAGGCTCACTGCCCGGTCAGGATCGTGCGCGGGCCGCTGTGGTCCGAGGTCGCCGCCGAGATCAAGAAACGCCGCTTGGCCAGCATTGCGCTGGAGGCAGACAAAGTCTCGCATGCCGACTGGCTGGAAGTCGCGAAAACCATCGGCCGCGACGTCAAACTCAAGCCGGTCAAAGGCGTGGTGGAGTCGCTGCGAGCCATCAAATCGGCCGCTGAAATCGACACCATCCGGCGCTCAGTACAGGTCAACTCGAAGGCGCTGGCGCTGACCCTCAAAAAGGTGAAGCCCGGCATGACCGAGTTGGACGTCGCCGCTGAACTCGACTACCGCATGCGGCGCCTGGGCGCCGAGGGCGCGGCCTTCGAGACGATCGTGGCCTGTGGAGCCCGTTCGGCCCTGCCACATGCCCAACCGACGACCGAACAGCTCAAAAACGATCAGGTACTATTGATAGACATGGGCGCGAGCCTGGAAGGCTATGCGAGCGATATGACTCGCGTAGTCCACCTGGGCGAACCAGGCGCCCGCATCCGCGGCCTGTATGAGGCCGTGCTGGAGGCGCAGTTGCAGGCAATCGCCGCCGTCAAGCCTGGCGTATCGTGCGCCGAGGTGGATGCGGCGGCCCGCAGTGCGTTGAAGAAACGGAAGCTGGATCAATATTTTACGCACTCCACCGGTCACGGCCTGGGTCTTGAGATTCATGAGAACCCAAGGATCGGCGCCAAAGTGGAGACAGTCCTCCAACCGGGCATGGTCATCACCATCGAGCCAGGCGTCTATGTGAAGGACTTCGGAGGCGTACGGATTGAAGACACCGTCCTGGTGACGGAGACCGGCGTTGACGTGCTCACGCCGACGACAAAGGAATTTGTGGTACTCGCATCATGACCATTGAAGAGATTCGTGAACTGATCCATACGGTTTGCTCCACGGGAGTCGCGGAACTGGAAGTACAGCGCGGTGAGAACCGCGTCTGGATCAAGCGCACAGCGGGTGTCGTCACGCAGGAAATCCATGTGCCGCAGCAGACGCAGCAAACCGCTCCGGCGCCCGTGCAATCCAATACCGTTCCCACTCAGGTGACCGTGGCGGCACCCTCCGCGCAACCCGCGGCCGGTGAGCCCGATCTCACTGACCCGACCCTGGAACCCATCAAATCGCCCATCGTCGGCACCTTCTATGCGGCCGGTGCGCCCGGGGCGGATAACTTCGTAAAAGTCGGCGACACCATCAAACCTGGCAAGGTGCTGTGCATCATCGAGTCGATGAAGCTGATGAACGAAATTGAATCTGAGGTCTCCGGCACCATCGTCAAGCGCCTGGTCGAAAACGGCCAGCCCGTCGAGTATGGCGAAGTGTTGTTCCTGGTGAAACCCAACTAACGGGAACCACCCCTCATGATCCAGAAAGTTCTGATCGCCAACCGCGGAGAGATCGCCCTGCGCGTGATCTGCGCCTGCAAGGACATGGGCATCAAGACGGTGGCCGTGTACTCCGAGGCCGACCGCTATTCGCTCCATGTCCGCTTTGCTGACGAAGCCGTCTGCATTGGGCCGGCCAAGAGCGCGCTGAGCTATCTGAACATCCCCTCCGTCATCAGTGCGGCCGAAATCACCAACGTCGACGCCATCCACCCCGGCTACGGGTTCCTCAGCGAGAACTCCGACTTCGCCGAGGTCTGCAAGGCGTCCGGACTGAAGTTCATCGGCCCCGAACCGGACGTCACCCGTTCGATGGGTTTGAAGCAGATCGCTCGCGAGAAGATGAAGGCCCACGGCGTGCCGATCCTGCCGGGCTCTGACGGCATTATCGAAAGCGCCGAGCACGGCTTGGCCGTGGCTGCCGAGATCGGTTATCCGGTGATTCTAAAGGCCTCCGCCGGTGGCGGCGGACGCGGCATGCGCATTGTGCGGACGCCTGATGAACTGCCCGGCCTGCTCGCCCAGGCTCAGCACGAAGCACAGGGCGCCTTCTCGAACGGCGACATGTATTGCGAGAAGTTCATCGAGAAGCCGCGTCACATCGAGTTTCAGGTCATCGCCGACGAGCATGGGAATGTGGAAGTGCTGGGCGAGCGCGAGTGCTCCATCCAGCGCCGCCACCAGAAGCTGATCGAAGAAGCGCCCTCGGCCGCGATGTCTCCCGCCCTTCGCAAGAAGACGGCCGCCGCCCTGAAGAAGGCGCTCTCGGCCATCGGCTACACCAACGCCGGGACGGTCGAGTTCCTGATGGACGAGACAGGGAATCTATATTTCATCGAAGTGAATGCGCGCATCCAGGTGGAACATCCGGTCACTGAACTCGTCACTGGGATCGACCTGGTGAAAGCCCAGATCCGCGTGGCCCAGGGCGAAAAGCTGGCCGACATCCTGGGCGGCCCCATCGAGATCAGGGGGCATGCCCTGGAGTGCCGCATCAATGCCGAGCATCCGGTGACCTTCACTCCGTCCCCCGGCCGAATCCAGGCGCTGAACCTGCCGGGCGGCATCGGCGTCCGAGTGGATACCGCCGCGTATAACGATGGTGTGATTCCGCCGTACTACGACTCGCTGATCGCCAAACTAATTACGCACGGCCGCGACCGGGCCGAAGCGGTCGCCCGCATGCAGCGTGCGCTGGACATGTTCGTGATCGAAGGTATCCATACCTCGATCTCTCTGCACCAGGAGATCCTGGCCGACCCGGAGTTTCAGAGCGCTTCCATCGACACGCACTTCATCACGCGATTCCTGGAACGGCGCAAAGCCGCCGCGGCCGCCCAGTAAGAGTCCGCTCCTGTCCGGGAGGAGGGTGTCATTCGACGATTCCTGCAATCCCTGCTGCCCGCAGCGCGGCGCGAAGCCAACGCCGTCCAGCAAATCAATGAGTTGCGCGTCGAATACGGCCGCGAGAACGACGCTAGGCTAAACGCCGCCAAACCCGAAGATCTTCACCACTGGATCGCCCTGGCGGCCGTGCTGGCCGAGCGCGAACTCGGCCTGTCCCTCTTCGACGTCCAGGTGCTCGGCAGCCTGGCCCTGACGAATGGCCGCATTGCCGAGATGCAAACGGGGGAAGGCAAAACCCTGGCTGCCGTCCCGGCGATATCCTGGCTCGCACGGCAACGCCAGGGCGTTCACGTGATGACTGTGAACGACTACCTGGCTGCGCGCGACGCGGAGTGGATGGGTCCGGTTTACAAGCGGTTAGGGCTGACCGTGGGCGCCATCCAGCAAGGCATGACCAGCGCCCAGCGCCGGGCCGCCTATGCCTGCGACATCACCTACTCCACCGCCAACGAGATCGGCTTCGATTTCCTGCGCGACCGGCTGGCGCTGTATCCCAAGGACCAGGTGCACCGGCCCTTCTCGGCGGCAGTGATCGATGAGGCCGACTCCATCCTGATCGACGAGGCGCGGATTCCGCTCGTGATTGCCGGCGGGAACGACGACGAAGGCGGAGTGGCCATCCGGGCCGATCAGGTCGTCCGGCATCTGCAACCCTATCTGCACTCAACGGTCGATGCGGGGCAGCGCAATGTCGCCCTGACCGACGCCGGCATCCGTGCGGTGGAGAGCGCCTTCGGCTGCGGCAACCTGTTCGACGAAAGGAACTTACCGCTCCACACGGCCATCCAGGATGCGCTGCATGCGCACCGCCTGCTGCACCGTGATGTCGACTATATGGTCAAGGACGGCTCCATCGAACTGGTGGACGAGTTTAAGGGCCGCGTCGCCCAGGACCGCCGTTGGCCCGCCGGCCTGCACGCCGCAATCGAAGCCAAGGAAGGCGTCTCCGCCAAGCCGCAGGGCTCGATTCTCGGCTCCATCACGCTGCAGCACCTGATCGCCCTCTACCCGATGGTCTGCGGGATGACCGGCACCGCGGCAACACAGCGCGAGGAGTTCGAAAAGGTCTACGGGCTCGAGGTGGAGGTGATTCCACCGAACAAACCCATCATCCGGACCGACCTGCCGGACGCCCTGTTCCCGACAAAGGCGGCCAAGGACCGGGCGCTGCTGGAGGAGATCAGCCGGGTCAACGCCAGCGGACAGCCGGTGCTGGTGGGCACGGCAAGCGTCGCCGAGTCTGAGCACCTCAGCCACCTGTTGGCGGGTGTACCGCACGAAGTCCTGAATGCCCGCAACGACCGTGCGGAGGCTTCGATCATCGCCCGGGCCGGCGAACGCGGCGCTATCACCATCTCGACGAATATGGCCGGCCGCGGCACGGATATCCGACTGGGCGACGGCGTGGCCGAGTTGGGCGGGCTGTATGTGATTGGTACCAATAAGCACGAGAGCCGGCGCATCGACAACCAGCTACGCGGCCGGGCCGGGCGGCAGGGCGATCCCGGCTGCTCGCGCTACTTCGTTTCCCTGGAAGATGACCTGATCGTCAAGTTCGGTGAGGTGATGCCCAAGTTCCGGCACGATCCCCCGACCGTTCAGAAGTTTGTGGAAGGCCAGAACCTGGACATCCGCCAGTTCCTGCAGAAGTACGAGATGCCCATTGAGGGCCAGCGCCACCGGCTCCACACTTACCGTCAATCCGTACTCGAGGGTGAGATCGATTGCTCCAGTGAGTTGGAACGGCTGGTCACGTTGCGTGCGATCGACGATCTGTGGGCGGATTACCTCGCTCGCGTGGCTGATTTTCGCACCGGGGTCCACTGGATTTCGTGGGGCGGCAAGGATCCGCACCAGGAGTATCTGCGCACGGTACACCAGTGGTTCGGCGAGTTGGAAAAGAGCCTGCCGGCCGAGATCGAAGCGCGCCTGCGGATGGCCGAGGAATCGGGCGGAATCGAACCCAATGAACGTGGAGCTGTCTGGACTTACACCACAACCGACCAGCCGTTCGGCACGTGGAGTGAGCGCATTGTGAAGGGTCTGCGCCGCATGTTCAGCGAGCGCCACGGCGGAGCGTAGTCTATGGAGCGGCCAGCGGGATGTGGATCATCTCGAACTTGCCGCGTAGGGGCGCCAGGGCGCCATCCTCGCCGTAGACCTTGATCGCCCATTCGTTGGCCGATTTGTGCCAATCCTGCATCTGGGCGACGGACTTCCCGCCGGCCTCAAACATCTTCGCTTCGGGTACGTATTGGGTCAGATAGACCTGGGCCTTGTCAGGGGAGATCGTCTCCAGGTGGTAATGGGGCCGTTCGCCCCAGGCGATGCGTTCGTCGGACCATTTGCCGGTGGCGGGATCCTGTTTGACCCGGAAGGGTCCATCGCGTCGGTTGGCGGGGGGCGGAACGTGGCCTTCCGGGTCGATTCGTACACATTCCACTGAGCCGTTGCCGCGATCGCGCATCCAGATCTCGCTCTGAAAGTCGGTATAGGTGCCGCCACCCGGCTTGGCTTCGCCTGGCCTCCGGACTGACGCTTTCTTGGTGAAGCCATTGGCCTTCAGCCAGCCCTGCAGCTCAGTCACCTTGTGGCGGTAGAAGCTGGGCATATCGCCGAACGGCTTGGCTGCGGCGGCCGCCACCTGGGCCTTCTTCTGCTGCTCCTTCATGGTGAGTTCCGGAGTCTCAGCGATGCCTTCGGTCACGGTGGCCTTGGCGAGCCCGTTCTTATACTTGGCTTCCAGCGGCTTCAGGTTCTTGACGATGTAGGCTTCCAAGCCGTTGCAGAGCTGGCTCAGTTTGCTGCTGAAGACCTTCATGCGCTCTTCGGCGGGTCGCCGCGTGAGCACGATGATGAGCGCCATCACCATGGCTCCAAAGAACTTACCGATGCCTTCGGCGAAGTGGCGGGCGGCCCAGTCGATACGGACTGTGTAGGCGGGATTGCCAAAGCTGGCTGAGTTCCAGGCGCAGTCGATGGCGACATAGAAGTGGTAGCCGATGGTGGCCAGTTCCGACCCGATGTAGGCAATCAGCAGCCCAACACCCAGGACGTTCAGGAAGCCCGTGGCGATGAGGTTGCCCAGGGCACGACCGGCCGCGGCCCCGGGCACGGCGCCCGCTCCGCCGGCGAGTGAGCCCAGCGCTCCGCCGATGGCGGCTCCGGCGACATTACCGATAATAATCACCATTGCAGCGCCCACCACCATGGTGATCACGCCGCCCACGAGCCCGACGAAGTCCTTGGTGGTATGGGCGATGATCGCGTCAGTCACATACCGGCCCTGGGCCCGGTTCCAGGCGTCCACGAGACAGTCTTTTCGATTTGTCAGTTCTTCCGAGGAGAGACCCAGCCATGAGATAGCCATTGTTCCGCCAGTTCCTGTTATGTTCGCGGAGAATCGGTTCCGGATCAATCACAACCTGACAATAAATGTCTGATTTCGCATGGACGCAAAAACGGCCCGGAGCGGGGTGCGCTCCGGGCCGTTTTGAATGAACTGACTACTTACTGAAGCGGCAGGTCGCCTTGGCCGTTGTCAGGCTCGCCTTCGCCCTCCACCTGTTCCGCTTCCTGCACGGCGCAGGCAGCGGCCACGGCGTCGGTGGCTTCCATGGAAACCAGCTTCACACCGGAGGCGGAGCGGCCGGTCTTGCGGATGGATTCGGCCTCTGTGCGGAGGATCTTGCCGTCGCGGGTGATGAGGATAACGTCTGTGTCTTCCTTCACTTCCAGGACAGCCAGCACGCGGCCGGTCTTGCCGGTGAGCTTCATGTTGATGACGCCCCGTCCGGCTCGGCCCTGCAGGCGGTATTCGCTGATCTTGGTGCGCTTGCCGAAGCCGAGGTCGGAGACTGAGAGCATCAGGCTCTCCTCGGTGACGACCTCCATGCCGATGATGTAGTCGCCCAGGTCAAGCCTCATGGAGGTGACACCGGCCGCGGGACGGCCCATGGCACGGACATCGTTCTCGTCGAACTTGATCGCCATACCTTCATGAGTGGCGATGAAGATCAGGTCTTTGCCGGTAGAGATGCGGGCGCTGATGAGCTCGTCTTCGTCCTTCAGCCCGATGGCAATGATGCCGCGGGCCATCGGATTGTCGAAGACGGTGAGCTCGCACTTTTTGATGACGCCGTTCTTGGTAGCCATCACCACGAAACGATCGGGCGTGAACTCCTTGACGGCGAGGAACGTTCGCACGGTCTCATCTTCCTGCAAGCTGATGAGTCCGTTGATATTCTTGCCCTTGGAGGCGGCGCCGGCGTCGGGGATGTTATAGACCTTCAGCCAGTAGAGCCGGCCCATCGACGTGAAGATCAGCAGGTAGCTGTGCGTGTTGGCCACCATCAGGTGTTCCACCACATCTTCCGTGCGGGTGGCCATGCCGATGCGGCCCTTGCCGCCGCGGGTCTGGCGCCGGTAGGTATCGAGGGAAGTCCGTTTAAGGTAGCCGCCGCGGGTGACGGTCACCACGACGTCTTCCGGCTTGATCAGGTCTTCCAGGCTGATCTCGCCTTCGTCTTCGACGATCGCGGTGCGGCGGGCATCGCCGAAATCCTTCTGGACTTCCTTCAGCTCCCGGATGATGACGTTGCGAAGAACCTTGTCGGAGCCCAGGATTTCGAGGTACCCGGCGATGAGGCGTTGAATCTCGGCCAGTTCGTCGAGAATCTTCTGCTGCTCCATGCCGGTGAGGCGCTGGAGCTGCAATTCGATGATGGCCTGGGCCTGCTTCTCTGAGAAGTCGAAGCGGGAGATAGCCTCCCCGTTGAAGGTGATCGTGGGGGACCATTTGGCCACCACTTCCTGCAGGCGGGGATTCTCCGGGAACTCCATCTGGCCCATGAGGGCTTCGCGCGCTTCGCGCGGATTGCGGGAGGCACGGACGGTCTCGATGACCGCATCCAGATTCTGCAGGGCCTTCTGGAAGCCCAGCAAGAGGTGCTCGCGTTCGCGAGCCTTGCGCAGCAGGAATTCTGTACGCCGGCGGACGACTTCGACACGGTGGTCGATGAAGCGCTTCAGGCAGTCGATGATGCCCAGTTCGCGCGGCTGCCCGTTGACGATGGAGAGCAGGATGACGCCGAAGCTCACCTGCATCTGGGTCAACTTGTAGAGATTGTTGAGGACGATGTCCGTCTGCTCATTGCGCTTGAGCTCGATGACGACGCGCATGCCATCGCGGTCGCTCTCGTCGCGGACGTCGGAGATGCCTTCCAGGCGCTTCTCGTTCACCAACTGGGCGATCTGCTCGACCAGCTTGGCTTTGTTCACCTGGTAGGGCAGTTCGGTGATGATGATCGCATCGCGATCCTTGCCGAACTTCTCCATGCTGACTTTGGCGCGGATCTTGAGCGAGCCGCGGCCGCGGGTGAAGTAATCGAGAATCCCCATGCGACCCAACAGGATGCCGCCCGTGGGGAAGTCGGGGCCGGGCACCAGTTCCATGATCCGGCTGAGCGGAGTGTGGGGGTCCTGGACCAATTCGATGGTGGCGTCGACGATCTCGGTGAGGTTGTGAGGCGGAATGCGGGTCGCCATGCCGACGGCGATGCCCTCACTTCCGTTCAGCAGCAGATTCGGGACGCGGGTAGGCAGAACCTCGGGCTCCACCATCGTGTCGTCGTAGTTGGAGCGGAAATCGACCGTTTCCTTGTCGAGATCCTCCAGTATGACGGCGGCGATCTTGGAGAGACGGGCCTCGGTGTACCGCATGGCCGCTGGCGGGTCAGCATCGACCGAACCGAAGTTGCCCTGGCCATCCACCAGCGGGTAGCGCATGGAGAAAGGCTGGGCCATGCGGACCAACGCATCGTAGACCGAAGTGTCACCGTGCGGGTGGAACTTGCCCAGAACGTCGCCGACAATGCGCGCGCACTTCTTGGTGGGCCGGTTGTAAGTCAGGCCCATCTCGCTCATTCCAAACAGGATGCGTCGATGGACAGGCTTCAGCCCGTCGCGCACATCAGGCAGTGCGCGGCCAATGATCACCGACATCGAATAGTCGAGATACGAGCGGCGCATCTCGTCTTCGATGTTGATCGGCGTAATGTTCTTGCGATCGCCCAGGGGCAGTTGGATGCCACCCCCGGACGGCGGTGGCGCTTGCGGATCGTCAGGGTTCTGCGGATTCGGCATGGATCAAGTATCATTTTAGCAAAGCCGTTGAAAGATCGGGCCTTAACCTATGCAACCCACGACAGAATCCAATGCGGTGAGCGCATCCGTGCTGAGCTTTGCCTCGTGCGACAGGTTGTGGAGGGCCTGGGCCGACCCCGAGCTTCTACAACAGTGGTTTTGCGATCACGCCTGGGGTGACATTAAGGTGGGCGGCGACTACTACTGGCAGTTCGCCGAATTCGACGTGCAGGCACACAGCCGGATCACGGAATTGATCCCTGAAGTCCGGATGGCCCTGGAATCGCAAGGCACTTCGGTCGTCTTCCACTTAGCAGCGGAAGGCCACGGCAGCCGGATGACGGTGAAACAGGACTGGCAGGCGCCGCCCGCGCCGCCGGCCGAGGCAAGGGCGGAGGTGCGATCCGGTTGGCTGATGTCGATGGCCCTGATGCGGCACTATGCGGAGAACTACTTCGAGCAGCCGAAGCAGACGCTGCTCGTTAAGCGGGCGTGGACGGGTTCGTTCGCCAAAGTCCTGCCGTATTACCAGGATCCGCGGGAGTTGCGGCGCTGGCTGAAGGTGGCGGAGCGGCCCCGGGAGATCCTGACGGACACGGGCCAGGAGGTTTGCTACCGCTGGGATCCGGTGGGCGGCGCGCTGGAGTTTAAGGCGTTTCACTGGGGCGGTGCGCAGCAACTGGCTTTGCGCGTCACGTCGTGGAGCAAAGATTACGATCTTTCCTTCCTAAAACCGCAGTTGGAAGAATCCCTCGACCACCTTCAGAGCCTGTTGATATCCTGAAAGTAGCCCCCATGCTTTCCATCGTTATCCCGATTCACAATGAAGAGCCCGCGATCCTGCGGCTCTACGACGGGCTCACTTCGGTGATGGAAATCATCAACCGGCCGTATGAACTGATCTTCGTGGACGACGCTTCGAACGACCGCAGCTTCGATTTGCTGGCCAACCTGGTGGAGACCGACGCGCGCTTGAAGGTGATTCGCCTGCGGCGCAATTTCGGGCAAACGGCGGCGCTTTCGGCCGGATTCGACGAAGCGCGCGGCTCGATCATCATATCGATGGACGGCGACCTGCAGCACGATCCGGCGGACATGCCGGCGCTGCTGGCGAAGATAGATGAAGGCTATGACATCGCCAGCGGCTGGCGGAAACAGCGCAATGACAACCTGGTGATGAGGAAGATCCCCTCCCGCATTGCCAACTGGCTGATGTCCAAGGTGAGCGGAGTGGACCTGCACGACTTCGGCACGACCTACAAGGCGTACCGGGCCGAAGTGATCAAGGACGTGAACCTGTACGGGGAACTGCACCGGTTCATCCCGGCGCTGGCCAGCGTGTACGGCGCGCGTATCGCCGAGGTGCCCATCCAGAATCCGCCGCGCACCGGCGGAGCCTCGCACTACGGCATCGGGCGGACGTTCAACGTGATGTTCGATATCATCACGATTCGCTTCCTGCTCAAGTACTTCACGCGTCCCATGCACTTTTTCGGGCGGATCGGCCTGGCGAGCGGCACGACGGGCGGGGCTATCCTGTTCTTCCTGCTGGTCAAGAAGATCCTGGGCCACGAGATCATCATGCAGCACGGCCCGCTGCTGTTTACCGGTGGATTGCTGCTGCTGGTGGGCCTGGTGATGTTCACGACGGGCCTGCTGGGCGAAATTCTGATGCGGACCTACTTTGAAAGCCAGGGCCGGCGGATTTACGCGATCAGGGAAGTCCGGTCGCAGCAGGAAGCCAAGACGGCCGGCGAAGGGAAGTAGCCGTAGGGGCTGGTCCTCTCGGGGCTGAGCAGAATTCCCGGTCAGACTGATTCGTTGGAGCCTCGATCGGCGGAATGCGGATTTCCGTATGGTCATCCGCTTCCTTTCAATTGGAGCCTCGATGGGTGGAATGCGGATTTCCGTATGGTCATCCGCTTCCTTTCAATTGGAGCCTCGACGAGTGGAATGCGGATTTCCGTATGGTCATCCGCTTCCTGACGGTCGCGGCTCCGTTTGGGCGGCTCCGTTTGGGGCTCCGTTTAGTGAGTGATGGCGCGACGCCAGCGCTCCTCGAAGAGACCGGCCATGGCCTCGGCCAGCCCGGCGTGATCAAAGACCACGGCGGTCCAGGACGGGCGGGTGATCACCGGGTCGAGCAGCGCGACCAGGCCCTGGTTGCAGTCGAATAAAGCCAGTTTGAGCGGCAAAGAAAGCACTTCGCGTACCTCCACGCCGACCGACTTATAGTCCTGCAGACGGCCCCGGTGCTCGTCGTCCAATGCTCCGGACTCTACCAGGATCCGGCTGCGCACACCCCGCGCGGCAGCCTGTTTCACCAGTTGTTCGTCCAGCGGATCGACGGCGTAGGGAGGCCGGGAGAACTCAATGAACTCGCGCTCGACGCTGGAAAGCATGGAGCGGTAGTGGACGGCGATCTGCGACGGATCGTTGACGATACGCAGATAGTCGAGAGTTCCGCGCCCGCCCTGCCCTTCGGCATAGGCGGTCCTGAGGTCCGTGGCCAGGGAATTGCCATGGCGCCTCTGTTCGTCCAGTTGCTGTTCGAGGGATTCTTTCTGCCGCTCCAGGTAGGCCGGGATGGCCAATCCGGGTTCGACGGCGGAGAAGAGTTTGGTCTTTTCCTGGACCACTTGCGCGAAGCCTTTTTCCACCAGGCTGTCGAGCACCTCGTAGATTTTCTGTCTGGGTACGCGCGCGCGCGCGGCGAGCTCCAGCGCCTTAAAGCGTGGATGCCCCACGAGCACTACGTAGGATCGCGCCTCGTAAGCATTCAGCCCAACCTGCTGAAGCCGGCGCCAAAATTTCTCGTAATCAACATCGGCAAGATCGTTTGCCATATCCCCATTCATCCTTAGGTTCATCAGGTATATCACAAGGAAACGGCTGCCGCTGCAACACCCGGGGGAGTTCGTGCATCTGATCTACATGGGCGTCAACACCTGGGAACTGCCGCACACCCTCGGCTTGCTGCGGCGGAGCGAATGGTCTGAGGAGCGCTGCCGCGGGCGCAGCGTCAAGGACGAGTTGCGGGAAAACCTGATCTGCAAGCTGAAACAGGGCAAAACACTGTTTCCAGGCATTGTGGGCTATGAAGATACGGTGATTCCGCAAGTGGTGAATGCCGTGCTCTCGAGGCACAATTTCATCCTGCTGGGGCTGCGGGGCCAGGCGAAAACGAAGCTGGTACGCATGCTCACTTACCTGCTGGACGAGGCGATGCCGTACATCGCCGGGTCGGAGATCCGGGACAATCCCTACCAGCCCCTGAGCAAAATGGGGCGCCTGACGGTGGAAGAACTGGGCGAAGAGACGCCTATCGCGTGGCTGACGCCGGAGCAGCGCTATGTGGAGAAGCTGGCCACGCCGGATGTAACGATCGCGGACATGATCGGTGACCTGGATCCCATCAAGGCGGCGCGCGCCGGCCAGAACATCAGTGACGAGCTGACCGTTCACTACGGCCTGCTTCCGCGCGCCAATCGCGGAATCTTCGCCATCAACGAACTGCCCGACCTGGCCGGCAAGATCCAGGTGGGTTTGTTCAACATCCTGCAGGAAGGCGATGTGCAGATCAAAGGCTACCCCGTGCGGCTGCCGCTGGATCTGCTGATGGTGTTCACGGCGAATCCGGAAGACTACACGGCGCGCGGCAAGATCATCACTCCGTTGAAGGACCGCATCGGCAGCGAAATCCGCACGCACTATCCGATGACGGTGGATCAGGGTATCGCGATCACACACGCGGAGGCGTGGACCAAGCGCGAATCGGCGGTCTCGATTGCCGTGCCGGGCTGGATGCGGGATGTCGTCGAGACGCTGGCCTTTGCGGCGCGCGAGGACAAGCGAGTGGACAAACGCAGCGGCGTGAGCCAGCGGCTGCCCATCTCGGTGATGGAGAACGTAGTCTCGAACGCCGAGCGGCGGGCCCTGATGACTGGCGATACCGACGCCGTGCCGCGCATTCTCGATCTCTACGCCGCGCTGCCGTCGATCACGGGCAAGCTGGAACTGGAGTATGAAGGTGAATTGAAGGGCGGAGATGCGGTGGCCCGCGAGCTGATCAAATCGGCCCTGGCGCGCGTCTACAAGAAGCATTTCGAGAATGTGAGCGTGCGCGAAGTGATCCAGCACTTCACGGCCGGCGGGACATTGAAGATCAATGAGCTGTCGACCTCCGCGGAAGTGGTGAATGCGTTGTCGGCGATTCCCGGGTTACTGGAAAAGACGAAGCACCTGGGGCTGACCGAGAACGAGAGCGACGGCGTGCGAGCGGCCGCGGGCGAATTCATTCTGGAAGGGTTGTACGCGCTGAAGCGCATTGGGCGCAGCGAGGAACTGGGCTTCCAGGGTGGAGACGGTCCGAATTCCGATCCGCAGGACTGGGACGGAAATGAGGGAGAAGAGGACGACTGGCCGCCGCGCCGGCGCAAGGACAAGAAGCGCAACTACAACTGAGAAATGAAGCGATCAGCCGTTTTCTGTCAGCTGCGCGCTGGTGGCCCCGGGCGCTCGAAACCGGGTCCGCCGCAGAGCTGATGGCTGATAGCTGATGGCTGGATGTCGAAAGCTGGCTGTTCTTCAAATGAAAAAGATAAGGTACGGACGCTACGAAGAGACAGACCTGGGCCTCTCGGCCGAGGATCTGATGCAGATGCTGGGCGACCTCCTGCTGGACAGCGGTTTTGACGGCTGGCGGGAGTTGACGATGGAAGAGCTGCGCGAGGCGCTGAAGCGGGCTCTGGAAGAGAAAGGCGAGTTCGACAAGCAGCGCATTGAGCAGGCCCTGGACGGGCTGCTGGCCAAGTTGGAAGAAGAAGGCTACCTCAATCGGGAGGACGACCCGGACAAGCCGGTGAAGTTGGAGATCACCGACAAAGCGATCGACTTCCTGGGCTTCAAAACGCTGAAGGACCTGATGGGCGCACTGGGGCGATCGTCATTCGGGGCGCACGAGACCCGCGATTTGTCGACGGGCGTCGAGTCGAGCGGGTCAACCAAGAAGTGGGAATTCGGCGACACGTTGAACCTGGACGCCAGCGCCACGCTGTTTTCGGCCCTGCAGCGTGAGGGCCTGAAGCTGCCGCTGGAGATCGAATATGACGATCTGCACGTGCACCAGAGCGAGTATCAGAGCTCGTGCGCGACCGTGCTGATGCTGGATTGCAGCCATTCAATGATCCTCTATGGCGAGGACCGCTTCACGCCGGCCAAGCGGGTCGCGCTGGCATTGTCGCACCTGATCCGCACGCAGTTCCCTGGCGATTCGCTGCGGCTGGTGCTGTTCCACGATACGGCGGAGGAAGTGCGGCTGGGCGAGCTGGCCCGGGTGCAGGTAGGTCCTTACTACACCAACACACGGGACGGGCTGATTCTGGCGCAGCGCATCCTGGCCTCGGAAAAGAAAGACATGAAGCAGATCGTGATGATCACGGATGGCAAGCCTTCGGCGTTGACGCTGGAGGACGGGCGCATCTACAAGAATCCGATGGGGCTGGATCCGCTGGTGCTGAGCAAGACACTGGAAGAGGTGGGGCGCTGCAAGCGAGCCGGGATCCTGATCAATACGTTCATGCTGGCCAGCGACTATTCACTGGTGCAGTTCGTGCAGAAGGTGACGGAGATGTGCAAAGGCAAAGCCTATTTCACGACGCCGTACAACCTGGGCCAGTACCTGCTGATGGACTTCCTGAACCGCAAGACGCGTACGATCCACTGAGGGCTTTTGCCGCTACAGTAGAAATCATGCATCGTAGTGACTGGCAATGGGAGAACGAGATTCTGGAACGGTTCTCCACGCTGCCTCACGGCCGCTCGAACTATAAGCACCTGGTGCGGGAGCTGGGCCTGAAGGGCGAGAATCGCCAGGCGCTGGAAGACACCCTGGACCGGCTGGCACGCAAGGGCTCGCTGATCGAACTGAAGGGCGGCCAGTATGTGCTGCCGCGCTGCACCCAGGAATACGCCGTCGGGCGGCTGAACATGCACCGCGACGGCTATGGCTTCGTGATTCCGGAAACGCAGCCGCTGGGGCTGACCGGTGACGTGTTCCTACCCCCGAATTCCATGGGTGCGGCGATGCACGGCGACCGTGTGCTGGCGCGGATCACGCGCGTGCAAGGCGGCCGGGCCGAGGGCGAGATCCGTAAGATTCTGCGGCGCGCCCATCCGACCGTGGTCGGCGAATTCAGGTTGGGCCGGCGCCAGAGTTTCGTCGTTCCGCACGACAGCAAGCTGCAGAAGTGGGTTCTGATTCCGGATGGCATGGAACTGCCGCAGCAGGGGCTGAATCCTGACCGGATTGGCGCCGCTCCGCTGAACCTGCGCGGACCGGAGGACCTGGACGGCCTGATTGTGAACGTGGAGATCGTCGAGTATCCGGATCATGCCGACGACTACCCCGTGGGCCGCGTGATTGAAGTGCTGGGCCATCCGGACGACTTCGGGGTGGACGTGGAAGTGACCATCCGCAAGCACCACCTGCCGAACCGCTTTCCACCGGAAGTATTGGAGCAGGCGCAGAACGTACCCGGCGTCATCACGCAGGCGGAGATGGAAGGGCGGCGCGATTTCCGCGGCATGGAGATCGTGACCATCGACGGTGAGACGGCGCGCGACTTCGACGACGCCGTGTGGGTGGATCGCCTGGAGAATGGCCACTACGCGCTGCATGTGCACATCGCCGATGTCAGCCACTATGTGCGGCCCGGCACGCCCATCGACCTGGAAGCACTGGTGCGCGGGACCAGCGTCTACTTCCCCGATCGCGCGGTACCGATGCTGCCGCTGGAGCTTTCCACGGAGATCTGCTCGCTGAAGCCCCAGGTGGACCGCCTGTGCATGAGCGCCCTGCTGGAGCTCGACCGCCAGGGCCAGGTGGTGAAGCAGGAGTTCTGCCGCGGCGTAATCCGCAGCGTGGAACGCATGACTTATACGAACGTGCACCTGCTGCTGGAAGGCGACGCGGCCCAACGTGAGCGCTACAAGGACCTGATCCCGAAGTTTGAGCTGATGAAGGAACTGGCGCTGGTGCTGAACAAGCAGCGCATGCGGCGCGGCTCCATCGACTTCGACCTGCCGGAGCCGCTGGTTGTGTTCGATGCGCAGGGCGTGATGACGGGCATCGCGCGGACGCCCAGGAACATCGCGCACAGGCTGATTGAAGAGTTCATGCTGGCCGCCAATGAGGCCGTATCGGGTCACCTGGAGTCGCACCTGGACGAGTCGATTTACCGTGTACACGAGGTGCCGGATCCACAGCGCGTGATGGAGTTTGAGGAAGTGGCCTCGCGCTTCGGCTATTCATTGGGGATACCCGCCATGCCGGTGAAGCGCTACCGGCAGGTGGACCGCAAGAACGACGGGCGCCGGATCATGCGCGTGATCGAGCGCGCGGACGATAGTTTTCGCGTCGCCTCGAAGATGTACCAGAAGCTGGTGGAGAAGCTGGAAGGCAAGCCGGAGGAGCGGATTCTCAGCTACCTGATGCTGCGGTCTCTGAAGCAGGCCCGCTATTCCACCAAGAACGTTGGGCACTTCGCCCTGGCGGCGAAGACCTATACGCACTTCACCTCCCCCATCCGGCGGTACCCCGACCTGCTGGTGCACAGGCTGCTGGGCGGTCTGCTGGACGGGCGGCCGGCCCCCATCATGGGGCTGCCGGTGATGGCGGAACAGAGTTCGGACACAGAGCGGCGCGCGGCCGAAGCGGAGCGCGAACTGATGGAGTGGAAGAAGGTCAAGTTCATGATCGATCGCGTGGGTGAGGAATTCTCCGCCCTGGTGATCTCCACAGCCAAGTTCGGGTTCTTTGTGGAATTGGACCAACTCTTCGTCGAGGGGCTGGTGCCGATCGACTTCCTGCCGGGCGAACGCTGGAACTTCCAGGAGAACTCGAGGACGATTGTGGCCGAGCGCAGCCGCAAGGAGATCCGGATTGGCGATAAAGTAAAAGTCCAACTGGATCGCGTGGACGCGGTGGAGAAGAAGCTGATCTTCTCGATTGTGGTACCCGGGCCCCCGAAGGGCATTAAGCGGAAAGGCGGAAAGGGCCGATGAAGCGTTGGGGTTTGCGGATTGGATTGGCGATTCTCGCCATCTACGTGGTGTTCCTGGGCGTCATGTACGCCGCGATGACGAAGTCGCCCATGGACTTCAGCCGCTTCATGATGGTGCTGCCGATGCCGTTGATGTACGCGACCCCATTCCCGCCCATGTGGGCGAAGGCTCGGGCGGGTACGGTAAAACCGGGCGACCTGGCTCCGGACTTCACACTGGAGCGGCAGGATCATCAGGGGCGCGTGCGCTTGTCGGAACTGCGCGGATCACGGCCCGTCGTGCTGGTGTTCGGGAGCTATACTTGACCGCCTTTTCGGCGGGAGGTTCCCGTCCTGAACGCGATGTATCGCGAATTTCGTGACCGTGTGGATTTTTACGTCGTTTACATCCAGGAAGCACATGCCAGCGATATGTGGCAGTTGCCCGTGAACGAAAAAGACGGGGTGATTTTCACTTCGCCGAAGACCCAGCAGGAACGTTCCCTGGTCGCCTCGGCTTGTGTCCGCAAGCTGGGCCTGGAGATGCCTGCGTTGGTTGACGGCATCGACAATGCAGTGGATTTGGCGTACACAGGCTGGCCCGACAGGCTGTACGTGATCGACAAGGACGGCTATGTCCGCTACAAAAGCGGGCCCGGCCCATTTGGTTTCCATCCGGAACAGATGCGGCCCTCTGTCGTACAGGTTGCAGGACAAAATCCAAAGAACTGAAACCCTTCAGTGATCGGCGGCATCTGACGGGATGTGAAGGAAGAAGACTTACGCCAGGCTGTTAGCCACCAGACATCCGTGGATCGCGCGATTCTCTCCGTACTGCTGGGAGGGACAGCACGCCGCCAAAGGGTTCTGCTGGACTGTCCGGCGATGGCATATGAGCCGCGTTTTTTCATGACGCCGCCCGCGCCTGGTGAACCTGACGACTTCATTCTGGCTCCGACTGCTCCCGATTGCGGCCCATTTTCGCATCTGCTGGTCGAACTTCTGGCGGATGAACGGCGCAGGTAACGCAAAAGTCATCCGCGGCTAAAGGCATCGGCACAAGGCTGGCAGTAGGCCGCCTGGCGAATATCAATTCGTTCGACGCTGTGGGCCGACGACATCACACAACGCCAATCGGTGCAGTGCCGCAACCCCTGGGTATGACCGACCTCATGCAGTAGCTCCTTGAAGAGGCGCTGGGAAACCGCCTCTTCCCTGGGCGGGAGGCCGTAATACTCGTCACGCAGCCGGTGAGTGGACACAATCGCTGCCGGTCCCGCCAATTGCGCCTCGCCAAACACGAAGGTCAGAACCGGCACGTAAAGATCCAGCGCGGTGACGCCCAGTACGACGGTGTTCGCGGGCGGTTTGCGCTGCTGGAGTTGCGCCAAAATGGGCGTAGACCAAGCCTGCATACGGTAACCATCGAAGGCATAGTCAATGTTCATGGGCTGGGTCTCGACGCGGCAGGAGACCGCGAAGGAGCGGGCGACGGCAGCGGACAGGCGATCGAGAACCGAAAGGGGCGGCAACCCCTCGCCGCTCGCCAGGGACAGCGGGACGAGGTGGATGGCGGAGATCACTTGGGCGCGGAATCCCTCAATCCATAACGCTTGATCTTGTTATAAAGCGTGGTGCGGTCAATATCGAGAATCCGCGCTGTCTTGGAGAGGTTCCAGCTCGTCTCCTGCAGCATCTTCTCGATGTGGGTCTTTTCCATATCCTCCAGCCGCTGGCCGACGGCGCCGCTGAGCAGCGAAGGGTGCGATTGGAAGGGGAAGTCCTCGGGCCTCAACTCGGTTTCGCGATTGATCAACATGGCACGCTCAATCGCATTTTCCATCTCCCGGACGTTGCCGGGCCAGTTGTAATCCATCAGCACTTCCAGCGCACGGGGCGAAACCCGCTGCAGCGGCCGGTTCATCTGGCCGGAAAACTTCTGCAGGAAATGGTCAGCCAATAGCGGGATGTCCTCGCGCCGCGCCCGCAGCGGCGGAATGTCGATGGCGAACACGTTCAGGCGGTAGTAGAGGTCGGGCCGGAAGAGGCGTTCTTCCACCAGTTGCTCGAGGCTCTTGTTGGTGGCGGCGACGGCGCGGAAGTCGACCTTGATCTGCTGCGTGTCGCCCACGCGAACAATCTCCTTCTGCTGCAGCACGCGCAGCAGGTCGGTCTGGACGTGCAGGCTGATGTCCGAAATCTCGTCCAGGAACACAGTGCCGCCATCGGCCACCTCGAACTTGCCCTTCTTGCGGGCCTGGGCGCCGGTGAAAGCTCCGCGTTCGTGACCGAAGAGTTCGCTTTCCAGCAGCGACTCAGTGAGGGCTCCGCAGTGGATCACCACCAGCGGATTGAATCGGCGCGGGCTGGCGGCATGGATGGAGCGGGCCACCACTTCCTTTCCGGTGCCGCTTTCGCCCGTGATGAGGACGGTGGCATCGGTGGGCGCGACGGTCTCCACCAGTTCCATGACGCGCTTCATGGCCGAGCTCTGGCCGATGAGCTGGGTGTCCGGGAAGATCTGCTTCAGGTTCTCCCGCAGGCGGACGACTTCCCGGGTGGCCGTACGGTGCGAGATCGCGTTCGAGACCAGGTGCACCAGCTCATCCGGGTCAAACGGCTTGGTGATGTAGTCGTAAGCGCCGTTCTTGAGGGCGCGAACAGCCGTCTCGACCGAGGCATACCCCGTCATGATGACGACCGGCATGTCCTGGTCGATCTCCTTCAGCCGGGCCTGCAGTTCGATACCGTCCACCCCTGGCATTTTGATGTCGACCAGGGCCAGGTCGAAGCGGTCGCGGCTGAGGATCTCCAGCGCGGCGGGAGCGCCTGGAGCTATTGTGACGTCGAACCCTTCGCTCTCAAACCACTTCCCCAGGGAATCACGCACGACGATGTCGTCGTCGACGATGAGAAGTTTCCCGCTATTCATACATTCGTTCCTTGCGATGTTGGATCGGCTGCCCGGACCGCGGCGGCCGGATTGCCAGGCGTCTCCGCTGGAGCACACAGCGGCAGGTGCACGATGAACTCGGCGCCCTGTCCGGGCGGCGACTGCACCGCCAGCGTCCCGCCATGGCGCTCCACAATGCCTTTGGCGACAGCCAGGCCCAGTCCGGTGCGATGCTGGTTGTCCTTCGTGCTGAAGAAGGGCTCAAAGATCTGCTGTTGAATCGTGGCCGGGATGCCGGGTCCATTGTCCTTCACGCGCAGCACAATACCCTGCCCGGCCGGCGCGGCCTCGGTAATCACGCGAATCTCGCCGCCTTTGCCCAGGGCCTCGGAAGCGTTCACGATGAGCACGATCAGCACCTGCTGGATCTGACCGGCGTCGCACTGCACTTCGGGCAAGGTGGGGCTCAGCTCCCGGATAAGCACGGTCTGGGCGAGGTCGAGTTGGTGGGCGATGAGGGTGACGGCGCGCTCGACCACCATATTCACCTGCACCGGAGCACGCTGGGGCGGGCTCTGTCTGGCGAAAGCCAGCAGGTTCTTCATCAGGTCGCCGCAGCGGCGGCTCTCGCGCTCGATCACCTGCAGACTCTCGGTCATGCGCTGGCGCGTGGGTTCGTCCAGCTCCGGTTTCCGCAGATCCTTGATGGTCAGCCGGGCGTAGGTGAGCATGCCGAAAAGCGGATTGTTGACCTCATGGGCCACGGTGGCGGCGAGGCGGCCCAGCGAGGCCATCTTCTCGGTATGGATGAGGCCCCTGTGCGCGGTTTCGAGTTCTGCGGTCTTCTGCTGTACCCGCGTCTCGAGGGTATGCGCCCACCGGGTGAGCTCGGAATGCGCTTCCTCCAGCTCCGTTGCCATTTCGTTGAACGAAGCGGCCAGCACGCCCATCTCGTCGCTGGTGTGAACCCCGATGCGGTGGCCAAGATCGCCCTGCGCCAGTTTCATCGTGCCGGCCATCATCTCGCGCATGGGGCGGTGGACAAACCACCACACGAAGCCGATCGACATCAGGCAGGCGAAGATCGCCGTGGCGATTGTGAAGCCGTAGGCCTGCGTGCGGTGTTCGGCAAGCTGGGCATCCACGGCATCCAGCGCCAGGTGCGCGTCAATCACACCCAGGATGCGGCGCTCGGCCGGGTGTGCGTGGCACGCGGCATTCGAACAATCGGGGCTGTTTTCAATGGGGCGGATGACGGCAAGGGTCCGCCGGCCGTCGGCGCCGGTGAAGATGCGCGCACGGTCGTGGCGGGCGAGTTTCGTCAGCGGACGCGATTGCGCGTGACAGGCATAACAGCTCTCGGCGCCCTTATCCACCATGCTTCCAATCTCTTTGGGATCGGTGGAGTGGCGTACCTGCCCTTCCTCATTGATGATGCGGAGCTTGCGGATGCCCGGTTCGCGGCCAATGTCGCGAATCATGGAGTAGAGCATCTCGCGGTCGTTGTGGAGCATCGCCTGCCAGGCGGAGGAATGGACTACATCGGAGATTCGTTCAGCGGAAAGCGACACCAGCGCCTCGAGATGTTTCTGCTCGAGGCGCTGGAGTACATAGGCAAAGAGGCTAAAACAGACAATTACGGCGGCCAGCAGACACCCCGCCAGTTTGGCTGCAAGACCAAAGCGGGGTAGCTGGATGGCGTGCTGAGTCAAACGGTCTCAGTCTCCCCGGGCGAGTGAATGCGCGTAGGCGCGGTCTTCCAGCACGGGTACGTCAGGCACTGGCTTATGTTCCTCGGCTTCGAATACCGGCAGGTAGTGCGCCGCCATTCGGAACACAAAGAATCCAAAGGCGACCATGGCCAGGGTGACCGAAATCTCGGTCCACTTGGGCACGTAATGGACTCCGGATGATGCTTCCAGGCCCGTCACGCTGACGTTCAGCCGGTGTGTGACAAAGCCCAGCAGGAAGAGTACCGTGCCGACGTAGATCGCCTGCGGGTTCTCGCGGGTCCGTTCACGGAAGAACATCAGCATGGGCACGGCCATCAGTACGATTTCCAAGCCGAAAAGCCAGCGCTCCCAGCCCGGATTGTTCAGGGTCGACAAAGCGCCGCGATGATAAAGATCCAGGAAGCGCATCGTCAGGTATACGCCGATGACCACAGCCAGGACACGGGTCAGGCGCTGGATCAGCGGGAACTCCAACTGGCGGCCGAACGCCTTGGAGCTATGCCAGGATTCGAAGATCGTCATGGCCAAGCCGGTGGCGATGGCCGAAACGTAGAACAGGACCGGCAGCAGGGGCGAGTACCACAGCGGGTGGAGCTTCGTGGGGAGGATCAGGAAGACGCTGCCCAGCGAACTCTGGTGGAGCGTAGAAAGGATGACGCCCAGGATGATAATCGGGAGCATCACATTCTTGAGCACCTTGTGCGCTTTGACCAGGCCGAGTTTCTCGAGCACCATCGGCAGGAATTCGAGGAACAGGACGGAGGTGTACAGAGTCACGCACCACCCCACTTCGAACATCACCGACCGCGGATTCCACATGATCAGCGGGTGCCAGACACGGTAAGGCCGGCCCAGGTCGAACATCAGCGCCACGGTGACCAGCAGGTAGCCGAGGAACGCAGTGAGGATCGCGGGCCGGACAACAGCCTTATAGTCCTTGAGGTTGAAGATGTGGACAATGGCGGCCAGTGTGAAGCCGCCGGCCGCCAGGCCAACTCCGCACAGGACGTCAAAACCGACCCAGATGCCCCACGGGAACTCATCGCTCAGGTTCGTGGAGGCGCCCAGGCCGTAATAGAACCGCACGAAGGTGGCGTAGAGCGCCACCAGCATGATGACGGCGAACGAAGTACGCCAGAAGTATGTGCGCAAGGCGTTTGTCATGACCGTCCTTCCTTGCGCGCCACTTCTTCCTTCCGGTGGGAGATCCAGTGGATACCGCCCATCAGAACCGAGCCCATCACCACTACATCAGGCACATGCTGCAGGGCATTCCACGTCAGGGCGGGCAGCGCCGACTTGATGACCTTCGTGTTGTATCCGATCTGGTCGAACGGCACGGAGGAAAGGATGAGAACCGAGGTTCCGCCCACCTCCTCCACTCCGTAGATCTTCGGATAGTAGTCCTTGGGTTTGTCAGCGATCCGCTTCCGCGCCTCGGCGATCAGTTCGTCCCGGTTACCGGTGATGGTTGCGCCATACCCGCAGGCTTCACTGCAGCGGGTAACCCCGCCGCCAGGTACGCGGTCGCTGCACATGTCGCACTTGCGAACCTTGGGCAGCCTCGCTTCCCATTCGTAGGTGGGCACCTGGAACGGGCACGCCACCATACAGTAACGGCAACCCATGCAGCGGTCCTCGTCGTACACAACCGGACCGGCTGCGGTTTTCTGCAACGCCGCGACGGGGCAAACCGAAGCGCACGCCGGATCCTGACAGTGCATGCAGAGCTTCCGGGAAAACTTCTCCCCAAAGGTGCGAATCGTCGTCAGCTTGTGGGAAGAGATCTTCTCCTCGGCTGCGATTTTCTCGTTGTACGGCAGCTTCCAGCGGGTCGAACAGGCTTCTTCGCACTGCCGACATCCGACGCAGAGTGTGCTGTCGTAAAGGATGGCCTTGGACATCTGGTCCTCTTGGTGCTCTATCTGATTCTATATCAGATTTTCGGGTCTATTGTTCTATTTTTCTACAATGAAGCGAGCTTAACTCAAGAGGTACTGTTTCGCGGCCTTGTGCCAAACATCCACGGGCAGCTCAGCTGTGGCGTCTTTCGACGGACGGCCGCCGTCAGCCGCGGTGACTCCAGCAAGCTGCGGCTGCAATCCGAAGAAACCTTCAGCGGCTTCCTGCATCCAGGACGAGAGCAGGTTGGCGGGCAGCAGGTTGCGGGTCGGGCCTTCTTCGTCGGGAGCAAACACGGACATCAGCCAGCCCTGGCCGTAGGGATCTTCGCGCAGCAGTGCCGGGTTGTTCGCCAGTTCGGCGTTCACTTCCACTACTTCACCTTCCACAGGCGAGATCATTTCGATCTTCTCTTCCCCGCGATACAGCGAAATCACCTTCTGGCCCTGGCGAACCCAATGACCCGGCTTCGGCAATTCGATACGGTCCACGGGACCAGCCAGGATGGCGGCAAACTCATCAGCGCCCACGCGATGCACGTTTTTCCGTTCCCGATGCAGCCAGGTATGGCCGGCGTGATAACGAAGGGTGGCGGGGACGCGGAATCCGCTCAGGATCTCGTCGTTTACCGGGGCGGCAGCGGCTTGGGGCTCCTCAGCCATGGCGAGGGCCGGAACGCGCTTGCGGTTCAGAATCATGTCAACAGCGATGAACACTGCGAAGGTTACGATAACGAGTAGGACGGTCATGATGTTTTATCCTCTTTTGCTTCTCTGCCCGGCTTGGCCGGACACTTTCTATATGGCAGTTGGAGGACCAAACTCAAATTCCCGTCAAGCGCTTGAAACGAATAGACTTACTAAAACCGCCAAGAGTCGTGCATGTTGAGTATTTCAACACCCGAATCTCTCTTTTCGATTTTAAGAGCCGTAAAGCACTGATAAGAGGTAGTTTAGGACCACGTGGGAGAATCCAACGGCACCTGTAGAAGGACTCTACAGATTTGCGGTGCCATCCAGCCCCCGCCACAGATACCAACAGGCATACGTGGCATAAGGGCGCCACGGACGGGCAATCCGGGTCATCCGCTCAGGCTTCGGCGGCGTCCTCAGCCCGTATAGCCTCTGCATCGCATTGCGGATCCCCAGGTCGCCCAGGGGGAGGACATCGGGCCGCCGGAGCGCGAACATCAGAAACATCTGGGCCGTCCAGACCCCCACGCCCTTCGCCGACGTGAGGTGCGCGATCACCTCATCATCGGACATCGAGGGCAGCTGGGCGAAGTTAATGGTGCCGTCGAGCGTCTTTTCCGCCAGCGATCTCAGGTACTTGGCCTTCTGGCCGGAAAGGCCCAACGGCCGCATCTCCTCCGGCTGCACAGTAAGGATACCTTCCGGCCGGACACCACCCGGCCCCATTGCGAGTTCCAGCCGGCCGTAGATGGTGGCGGCGGCTTTGCCGCTCAACTGCTGGAAAACGATGGAGCGGGCCAGTGTGGAGAACTCCGGCGGATGGAATGCAATCTGGCAGGGACCAACCAGTTCGATCCAGCCGGCCAACCTCGGATCCGCCGCACTCAGGTGCTCGACTGCCTGCCTCATAGGAAGAGTTGTAACACGGTGCTCGCCGCGCGCATCCTCAGTATGTCATGGTGAAGTCAATGACGACGACATTGCGCTGGATGGCCGCAATCGCACTGCTCCCCTGCCTGAACGCCCAGGCTCCGCCCACTCCGCAACCGCCCAAACCCGCCGAAGAAGATCTGGGGCCCGTGATCAAGGTAGACGTCGACCTCGTGAACGTGTTCTTCAGCGTGCGGGATAAGAAAGGCGCCTACATCGCCAACCTGGCCAAGGAAGACCTGGAAGTCATCGAAGATGGCAAACCCCAGGAAATCAAATTCTTCACGCGCGAAACCGACCTGCCGCTCACCATTGGACTGCTGGTGGATGTCAGCGGCAGCCAGGGGGCGCTGATCGAAGAAGAGCGCAGCGCCTCGTACAAGTTCCTGGCCCAGGTGCTCCGCAAGAAGGACGAAGCCTTCATCATCAGCTTCGGAGTGGACAGTGAACTGCTGCAGGATTTTACGAACTCGCCAGGGTTGCTGCGGCAAGGCTTGGCCGGCCTGCGGCTGAACGCCGGGGTCAGCGGCATGTCCCCGACCGGCTCTCCCCTACCCGGCAGCGGCCGCGGTACCGTCCTGTATGAAGCCGTATGGCTGGCTGCGAAAGACAAACTGCGCAGCGAAGTGGGCCGCAAAGCACTCATCGTGATCACCGACGGCAACGACGTGGGTAGCCGCGTCAAGATTGAAAAGGCGATCGAAGAGGCGCAGCGTTCCGACGCCATCATCTATTCGGTCATGTTCGAGGATCCCCGCTACACTTCCATGGCCTTCGGTGGCTCGTCGGGCGAAGGCCCCATGCGCCGCATGGCGGAAGAGACTGGCGGGCGCGTGTTCCGGGTGGACCGACGGAACCGGCTGGAGGACATCTACAACATGATCCAGGCCGAGATGCGCAGCCAGTACGCGGTCGGCTACGTCGCCAGCAACCAGGCCAAGGACGGAACCTTCCGCAAGGTGGAGATCCGCTCCAGGAACAAGGACCAGAAGGTCCAGGTCAGGAAGGGTTACTACGCTCCCGATGAAGGCGATGCGAAGCCGGTGAAGCGTTAGTTACCGATCCAGCGGAGACGGACCTGCTCCAGCATCATGGCCGGCTGTCCGGCCTTGTTTTCCGGTTGGACGAACAGGCGGTGGCGGCCGGGCTCGAGTTCCATGTCGCCAATCTGGAACAACTGCAGCTTCCCGCGCTTCGTCGCCTCGACGACTCCCTTCGTCATGCCAGTGCTGTATCCCTGCAGGGTTACGGTGTATCGGACTCCGGCGCTGGCCTGCGAAGCGGCATAAATCACTTCGACTGAGTACCGGCCGATGCGCGGCACCTCGACGGACCAGAATGGGACGTCAACGGCCTTCACCCAATTGGTGATCACGGTAGACTTGTCGAGTTTCCCGAGGTGCGCCTGGACCCCGGTGCGGCCTCCGAAGTCGCATTTTGACGCCGGAGCCACGATTTCGCCGGGCGTCGCGGCGCAGAGGGTCAATCCTAGAAGTGCGATGAGTGGTTTCATATGGAAAAGAGGGCCCAGGCGGCTGCCCGGGCCCTTCTGAATCGACGTCTGGCGTTACTGGACGACCGGCGCGATGTCCTGGTCGCGGATGAAGCTCGTCCATTCTTCCATCCAATCGTTGTCGCCGTCGAAGGCGCCGCAGAAGTTGGCCCATTGATCGAAGAAGCCGTCATCCGGCGGGGCGTTCCAGCGCAGTTGCAGCGCGGGCGAGCCAAGGGCTGGACGCAGGTCCGGGTCGCTGTAGACCAGGGGACGACGGAGTTGCGGATCGGCGGCCACGAAGTTGCGGGTTGGATCGGCCGCGTAGGTTGCGATATCCGTACCGGCCGGCTTCTGCGCCACCTGGGCTTCCACCGTGTTGGGCAGCGCCAGATTGAGCCGATTGTTGTTCCACATCAGCAGCCCATTGAGGACCAGGTTGCCGGCGGTGAGTTCGCCCATGGTGGCGGCGTCGGGCAGCATGAGGGCGGGGTAGCCGAAGTTGGTCACGACAGCGTTGTTGATCGAGCCTCGGGTACCGCGGCGCAGGTACAGCCCCGGGGAGCCGTCGCCGGTGTTCTCGTCCTGGGCGGACACGCCTGGTCCCACGAAGGTCAGGTTCCAGATCTGCGGATTGGAGTAGGGCTGGTCGGTAACGCCGAACTCGCTGTTATCGGCTTCAATGCCGCGGTTGCCGAGGCCTGTACCGGGGTGCTGCATGCCAACCAGGTACTGAACGCGCCCACGCCAGCCGAGCTGCCAGTCGAGGTAGTCGTCGGCGTTGAACGCGCCGACGGCGTACTTCAGGTCGCTGTTTCCGCCGAACCATTCAAAGGTGTCGTCCTTGCCGTAGATCGCCTGCAGGTGGTGCGCCACGGTCTTGCTGCCGCAGCCGCCCCAGGTGAAGGAGTTGATTTCGTTATTTGTCGTGAAGACAGAACCGGCGTATTCCACGCGCACATAGGCCAGCGTGCCGCAGGAGTGCGTGTCATCGGTGCCGCCGTACTGCAGGTAGGGGCGGTTGTCGAGACCTTCAATGAAGTTGGTGCCGCCGGTGACGTTGATCTTCGCCTTGCCTAGCATCACGAGACCGCCCCAATCCTCGCGGCCGCGATTGCCGAAGGCTTGCGAGCTCGTCATGATGATGGGGCGCGAACGCGTGCCCTGGGCATTGATCGTGGCACTGTTGGTGATGATCAGCGCGGTGGGATCGTCCGTGCGGGGCATCCCGATGACGAATGTGCCGGGTTGGATCGTCAGAACGGCATTCTCCACGCGGGTGAGGGACTGGATGCGATAGGCCTTGGTATTCACCCAGGTGGTGTCCTGGCCGATTACACCGCCAACGTCCACAAAGCTGTCCACCACGCCGATTTTGAAGTAGGCAGCCTTCAAAACCCGGCCGCCGGTATAGTCGCGCAATTGCACGACCAGCGTGTGCATGCCGAGTTCGGACGGGATAGTCCACGCGGAGCTGTTCAGCCAGCCGCCGCTGCCGATCACCACTTCACGGGTCTTGTCGGCCACGCGCACGGGCTGGTAGCCTTCGTCCGCGGTGCGGCCGTAGATGTCGATGGGCGCATCGCTTTCCTTGCCGGGCCCGATGAACGTCTTCTTACCGGTCTGGTTGTTCTGGCGGAAAACCACAATCGTGTAAGGATAGGGATCGTTGGTCTGGACCGTCATCTTCAGCGTGAGCGCTTCGCCAGGCTGGTAGACGTACTTGTCGGCCCAGATGTACATGGTCACATTGGAGTGTTCCACGGCGGCAGCCGAAGGGCTGGCCGTGGAGGCTGCCATCTGTGCAGCTGCGGAGCGGTCGATCCGGGTAAAGCTATCGAGGCTGCCCGCCTGCAGTGCGACCGCCGAGGCGGTGAGCATGAGGAGTGATCGTTTCAACATAGAGTGCTGCTCTTCCTTTCGTGTCACAAAAACTAAAAGATGGAGTAAGTCAAACCGACCGTATACGTGCGGCCGGTCTGGTATTGACGGGTGGGTAGACTTGCCTGCGTCCAGCGGTATTTGTTGTCGCCGAGGTTCTCGGCATTGAAGCGGATGGACGCCTTGCCGCTTTCCAGTAGCGAATACTGGTAGACAAAATCAAGGAACACATTTCGTTCCTGGTAGATATCCGGCAGACCGATGGCACCCACGTCGGACAGCCGCCGCGATACGCTGTTCAGATAGAATCGCGCCTGCGAGCGCAGCTTCGGCTTTGTCCACTCGGTGATGACATTGAAGATGTAGCGCGACTGCCCGGCCAGCGGACGGCTGAGCGAGGTGAGAACGCCCTGGTCTTCGGGCCGGATAGTCACCGTGGAATCGACGAAGGTTAAGTTGGCCTGGACATTCCAGTCCCGCAGTCCGCGGTGTAACGAACTCAGGCCCTTACGCATCTCCAGTTCCACGCCGCGATTGACGGCGCTCTTCGCGTTGAGAAACGACGACCGCAGGTCCGTCGTGGGCTGCACCGTACTTTCGATCGGGTCTGTGAAGTCCTTCACGAAGAAGCTGGCGGCAATCAGTTGGTTGCCGCCTGTAAACCACTCCCACCGCGCGTCGAAGTTGTTGATCTTGGCGCGCCGCAGATTGGGATTGCCGGCAACGTTGAAACCGCCCTGCACATTCGTGAACTCGAAAGGCGAGAGCTCGCGGAAATCGGGCCGCGACACGGTCTGGCTGTAGGTGAAGCGCAGATTCTGCCGGGGCGTCAGGGAGTAGATGGCGTTGAACGAGGGCAGCGGATCGCGATTGTACAAATTGGCGACATAGGGTGTGCCGGGCAGGAAGGGATCGCGGGTCACGACGTTGATATCGGCATCCTCAATGCGCACGCCGGTCACGAAACGCCAGCGCGGGCCAATGCCGAAGTCCACCAGGCCATAGCCGCCATAGACCTTCATGTCGGCCGTGTAGCGGTCTGTACCGCGCGACTCCTCGCGCAGTTCAAAGGCGCCCGGCCGCAGATTCGCCGTACCGAACAGTTCGTTCGAATCGGCGTATACATTCACCTGCTGCGGATTCTGCAACTGGAAGCGGAAGCGGCGGGCGTCGAAGTCTCGGGAGCGCATGGTGGCGCGGAAGCCCACCTTCCAGATGCCCGTCAATTTGCCCTTGAAGAACGGCTGGCTGAGTTCGGCCTGCGGTTCATAGATCCGGTCCGTGAACTTGTCGAAGAAGCGCTGTCCGGAGTTGCCGATGTTGAGATACGCGAAACGCCCGTCCTCCTGCTGCGACCGCAGGACCTCGCGCATGTCAGGTTCGTCGCGGCCCGACTGCGAATAAGTGAACTGCCACTTGAACAACAGGTCGCGGAGTTTCGGCAGCGCGTGGTCGCCCTCCAGTCCTGTGGAAACCAGCTTCCGCTCCACCCAGCGCAGGCGCTGCGACTGAATGATGCCGCCCTGATTGTTGTCAAACCCCGAAAATTCGCGTGCTTCCTTGTCGCTGTCGCGGGTGATCGTATTGCGAAACAGCAGTTTGTGATTGGGTGTCAGCTTGACGGCCGCATTCAGCACGCCACCCAGCCGGGCCATCTGATTGTACTGGTTGAATTCCGGATAGTCGCTGTAGGGCGCTATGGTCCCACCCACCCCGACACGCCGGTAGTACGTTTGCTGTTCCTGCTGATACTGCGGCTTGTTGGTGAACGTTAATGCGGCCACCAGGCCGAACCGGCCGAAGGTGCCGCCGCCCACCACGCTGTAAGTCTGCGAAGGCCGCACCGAGTCCGCGTAAACAGGCTGCCAGTTGTTCGAGAAGGCTTTGGCGTAGTCGGCCAACTGCTGCCGGCTGTCGCTGCCGATGGACACGCGGCGGCTTGTGGGAATGGCCGAAGGCAGGTTGCGCGTGCCGTCATCGAATCCAAACTGATCCAACGAGCCGCCCGGATAACTCGCAAACCGGCCGAACGTCGTGCGGTCGTTGAACCCCATGCTCATGCTGACCTGCAGCATCTTCTGCGTCGGAAACTCCACCGTTGTCATCTGCACCAGACCGCCCGAGAACTCGCCCGGCAGGTCCGGCGTATAAGTCTTGAGGATCTTGATGTTGTCGATCATCGCGGCCGGAAACAGGTCCAGCGGAACGACGCGGCGCTCGGCCTCCGTGGTGGGCACCATGGCGTTGTTGAGCATGGTGGCGGAGTAGCGCTCACCCAGGCCGCGGACGTACACATAGCCGCCTTCGACGACAGAGACGCCGGTGACCTTCTCCAGGGCGCGCGCGGCATCGGAGGCTGTGGACTTCTTCATCTCCTCGTTGGAGATGGAATCGCTCACCTGGGCCGCCAGTTTGCGCTCTGAGAGCATCGCCTCGGCCGTGGCGGTGACAGCACTGATGCTTTCTGAGACTTCCACGGTGGTCGTCATGCCCCTGGAAGTCATGATGGTCGAGCCATCCACAGAATCGCCGCCCTTGATGTTCACGTCGGTAAGCGTGACGTCCAGGTACTGTTCGCTGGTGAACTTCAACGTGTACTTGCCGGGCGAGAGTTCCAGGCGGTAGGTGCCGTCAGTGCCCGTGGTGAGACCGTCGCCGGTCTGGCCGTCCAGGTACACTTTGACTCCCACGATGGGCCGGGAAGTCTGGGCGTCGAAAACCGTCCCGGAGACGGTGCCTTTTTGTGTCTGGCCCCACGAGTTGAAGCTGAAGAGAATTAGGACGGCGGTGGAAAAGTTGTATATCCGGAGCATCACAGAGTGGCCCAAGCCACCTGTTCAGGATGCGAAAGAGAGGTGTAAATCAGACGAAGAATGAGTGAATGTTGGGTGACGATGGTTTCAGATTCATGAATACGAGACTGGCTCCGTCGACCAGTAAATATGGACCTCCGGAGCCAGTTCTCCCGACTACGCCGGAATGGTCACGGTGTCGAACAGCCCGCTCAACTGCGTGTCGAACGAGGTCAGCGGACCGGCCGGGAATTTGCGCGTATTGAAGATATACGCATAGTCCACACCATCGCCGCGCGACACCATCAGGCTCGACACACCGGCCATGCCGCCAGACCGGGCTGACCCGGCCGCGCGTCCGCCAACACCCCAGGCCGCGTGCCTGCTGATGAAGCGGACCAGCGCCGAGGCACTGGAACACAGCCCTCCGCCCGAGTCCATGCGTTCCGACATCCAGCCTTCACCGCCATAGCAATAAGGCGCCAGCAGGCTCGATTGCGGATCCTGCGCCGGCAGCCCCAGGCCGGGGTCATCACATGGCATCTCGTCGGCCCGCTTCTGGTCGCGGCGGGTGAGCGAAACAAAGACTTCATCGTTGAGGCCCTCAGCCGTCAGCACCTCCTTCTTCACAAAGTCCAGAAACCCCTGGCCGCTCACCTTCTCGATCGCCAGGCCCATCAACAGGTAACCGAGATTGGAGTACTGCGTCTTCGATCCGGGCGCGAACTGCAGCGGCTCCCCATACATATAGCGGGCGATGTCGCGCTTGCTCACGGGCCCGTTGAGCCCGAGATCGAGGGCGATCTTGCGCATGCTGAAGACAGCGTCAAATCCCATTGTGCTGTCCCAACCGCCGGCATGATCGATCAGGTTCTGGATGGTGATGGTGTCGATCTTTGCATTCGGTGTCTGCGACGAGAGGGCCTTCGAAGTGATGCCCAGCAACGGGAAGATCTTGTCGGTCTTCTTCAGGATCTTCTTGTCGTAACAGGCCTGGATGCCGGCGCAGGCGAACGCTTTGCTGATGCTCGCCAGCCGCATCATGCTCGTGGGCTGGGTGATCATCCAACCCGGCTCGGCCCAGGTGTAGCCGCGCGCGTACACCACCTTGCCCGCTCGCCCAATGGCGAATTGCCCGGAGCGCACGCCGTTCGACTGCATGAAGGCCTTGATCGCATTGTCGAACTTCACCAGCTTAGCGCTGGCTGCTCCAGTCGCCGTCCAAACCCGCGCGTCAGGCAGCACCTGCTTCGTGAACAGCGCCGCATAACGGGTTCCGCCGCCGGAACCTCCGCCCTGTACGCGGATGGGCAGATAACCCTGCTTGGTCAGCTTGTCGAACTCAGCCTGGTATCCGGCCGAGGTCATATTGTGGCGCCCCTGCCAGTCGCCTATGCCGTCGCCGCGAAAAATGGAACAGTAGAGTTTGTTGTCCGAGACAGCCACGTAGTCGGGGCGGAAGGGAATCTGCGTGAAGGCGTTGAACCACTGCTGGTAGCCGTCCGAAGTCTCCGCGCCACGCCAGCCCCACATCACGCGGTTGTCGTTCGGCATCCACACAGCGGCATAGCGGCGATCCGACCCGGAGCCGTAAATCGACACGGAAATCGGGATGCAGTTGTTCTGAATCGCCCACTTATGGAAGAAGGCCAACGAGCCCGGCAGCGTGTCGCCGCCGTCCGTCAATCCGAACTTGCACAACCAAACCGGCGCTTTGCCTTTCTCAAACGTCCCGGCGAATTTCAGATCGGAACCCGAACCCGTTACCGACAGGATTCGAGGCAGGTAACCCTTCTTCGTCCAGTCGTCAAACGCCTTTTGGTAGGCAGTGGCGTCCATGTTGTGGATCGCGGCCCATGCAGGTCCCGATTGCTTCACCCAGACGGCGGCGTAGCTGGCGGAATCCGGATCTCCATAGACACTCAGCGAGATGATACGAAACCCGGCGGGCGACAGTTTGTCGAACTGTTTTTGATGCTCCGCGCTGGATTTCCCGTGGTAGGCCACGAATTCAGGAATAGACATACGGTAAGCCCCCTCCGGAGGACTTACCGTGCAGACTATTACTTTTTTGTCATGTATGCAATCGTCGGATAGTCAGCGCGCTTTCACGCCATCGCCGCGGCGGGCTGGTTGGCTGCCTCATTGAACGAGTAGCCGAAGCCGCGGACGGAACGGATGAATGCCGGCGCGGCGGGATCATCCTCGATCTTCTGGCGCAGGCGCAGGATATAGACATCCACGGTGCGATCCGTGACCGCGCGGTCGTGGCCCCAGACGGCGTCCAGTAATTGTTCGCGCGAGAACACTACGCCCGGCCGGGTCATCAGGAACTCCAACAGGCGGAACTCGGTGGCGGTCAGCGAAAGCGGATTGCCATTCAGGCTCACGCGGCAGGCTGAGCGGTCCAGGTCGAGCGGGCCCGACTGCAACTTCCGCACGGGCTGCGCCAACTGGCGGAATTGGATCTTGATGCGCGCTATGAGTTCGCGGACGAAGAACGGCTTGACGATGTAGTCGTTGGCCCCCAGCTCCAGGCCGACAATCCGGTCGGTCTCCGAGGCGCGCGCCGTCAGGAAGATCACCGGAATGTGCGAGAGTTCGGGATGCGTGCGGATGCCCTTGCAGATGTCCAGGCCGTCGGAATCGGGCAGCATGATGTCGAGGATGATCAGATCCGGACGCTCGCGGCGGCACAGGTCAACGGCCCCCCGGCCGGTCTGCGCGCCCACCATTTGGAAACCCTCTTTCTCCAGGTTGTACTTGAGGAGTGCGAAAAGGTCGGAGTCGTCTTCAATCAGCAGGATTTTTTTCATGGGGATGTGGCCAGATTGTCAACTCCAGTAATAACGCGTCTACTGTTACATTCAGATTACAGTAGCGTGAAATGAAGTTAAAGCGCCTCTTGTTCCGAGAGGCCCAGGTCGTTCGTAGGCAGCGTGAACCAGAACGTGGTGCCCTGCCCCGGGACGCTCTCCACCCCGACGTCGCCACCCTGCGAGCGCGCCAGGTGCTTGACGATGGCCAGCCCCAGGCCGGTGCCGCCCAACTCGCGCGAACGGGCCTTGTCGACGCGGTAGAAACGCTCGAACAGCCGCGGCAGATCCTCGTGGGGAATGCCGATGCCTGTGTCCCTGACGCTGACCCGCACAAAGTCCGTCAGGCTCTCCGCAATCACCGTGATCCGGCCGTCCTCCGGCGTGTACTTGATCGCATTGTCCAGCAGGTTCGACATCATCTGGTGCACCGCCTCAGAGTCGCAGAACGCCTCGGTGCGATCCGGCGCCGGCGCCAGGTGCAGGGTAATGCGCTTTTTGGCGGCCACCGGCTCCAACGACTCAATGCAGTCCTTCAGCAGCGGGTTCACATAGTAGGAGGCGAACTGGAAGCGCTGCGATTTCATTTCGATGCGCGACAGCGTGAGCAGATCCGCGGTCAGCCGGCCCAGCCGTTCGGCGTTCTGCCGGATGATGTGGAGGAAGCGGACGTTGTTCTGGTCGTCGTGGATGGCGCCTTCCAGCAGCGTCTCCGTGTAGCCCTGGATGGAAGCCAGCGGCGTCCGCAGTTCATGGCTGACGTTGATGACGAAGTCCTTGCGTATCCGCTCCACCTTCTCCAGCTCGACATGCTCGCGGTGCAGCTCGTCGAACACCTTTTCCAGCTTCGCGCCCGTCTCGTTCAACTGCCGGGCCAGCGTGCCCAGTTCGTCACCGCCGGTATGCTTCAAGCGGACCTTGAAGTCGCCCGTGGCCAGCGTCGAAGCGTAATCGATAATGGCGCCCAGCCGGGTGGAGAAGTAGCGGGCGATGAACCCCGCCACCAGGATCGCCGGCAGGAAGGCCAGCGCCATGTACAGCATCACGCGGGTACGGATCTTCGACACCTGCGAGCGCACCTCGCGCAGCGGCACCGCCAGTCGCGCCGCACCGGCCGGCACCGGGCCGGCCACATACAGGAAATTGATCCCCATCGTCGGGCTCTGGCGCAGCGAGGTTCCCATGCGGCCCTGCAACGCCGCCTGCACCTCAGGCCGGTGGCCATGATTCTCCATGCGAGCCGGATCCGCCTCCGAATCCAGCAGCACCCGCCCGTCCGGCGCAATGATTGTCAGCCGCCCGCCGGCCGCCGTGGCCAGCGCCCGGATGTTGGCCGGGGAGACATCCAGCAGGTTCTGCTCCCCAATCACACCCAACATCCTCATCTTCTCTTCCATCTCGAGCGTGAGCCCCTGGATGTACGCCTTCTCGGTCAGTTCCGAGGCCAGGAAGTCCACCGCCGTCAGGACGATCACCATGATCAACAGAACACTAGCTATGAGCTTGAGAAAGATGCGGGCAGTCATTTATTGATACAGGCCGTGGTCGCGGATGTAGCGCAGGACAGGCTCCGGCAGCTCCTCCACTGGTTCGCCACTATCCAGTTTGCGCCTGATTTCTGACGATGAGATGACAAGCGCCAAAGTTTCCAGCCCTTGTACCTGTGCCCCGGGCGGAATGGGGTAGGCATAACCCGGCCGCGAGACGACAATGAACTCCACCGCCCGCAGCACCTCGGCCGAGCGGTGCCAGGAGCCGATCTCGGCAAACGCATCCGCTCCAATCAGGAAGTAAAGCTGGTCCGATGGGCTCAGCCGCGCTTTCACGCGCTCAATCGTGTCGATGGAATAGCTCTTGCCGTGGCCTTCCTCCAGCCGCGAAGGCTCAAAACGGGGATCCACCGCACAGGCCAGCTCCACCATCCGGAAGCGATTCTCATAAGCCGTGGTCGTACCCGATGGTTTGTGTGGCGGATTGGCCGAGGGCACCAGCAGTACCCGATCCAGCAGCAGGCGGTCGGCCGCTTCGCGGGCCACACGGAGATGGGCGTTGTGGATGGGGTCGAAGGTCCCACCGAATATAGCTACTTTCAAACCGATGGTCTTTCTGCTGCGCGGCGCAGGGGTTGGCGCAGGTCCTTCTATCTTCGCCTGAAATCAGTCTGTTGCGCTCGCGCCGGTCTCACGAACAACTCTGGTTCTCAGCGGCCATGCGCGCCAGTTCATCGCAGCGGTTGTTGTCGGCGTGACTGGCATGGCCCTTCGTCCAAACCCAGTCCGTCTTGTGCCGCGACACCTGCTCGTCGAGCTCCACCCAAAGGTCCTGGTTCATCACCGGCTTCTTGGCGGCGGTCTTCCAACCGTTCCGCTTCCAGCCGGCCATCCAGGTCTGGATGCCGTTCTTCACATACTGCGAGTCAGTGACGATCTCCACCTCACAGGCTTCGCGCAGCGCCGCCAGCGCCTGGATGGCCGCCGTCAGCTCCATGCGGTTGTTGGTGGTCTCCCGCTCACAGCCGTACATCTCCTTGGTGTGCCCGCCGTAACGCAGGATGCACGCCCATCCGCCGCGCCCTGGATTGCCCAGGCACGACCCATCCGTAATCGCCTGTACTTTCTTCATGGATCCCAACAACTACAACAACACCGTCGCCAGCTTCTCGTCCTGGCTCGTCAGTTCGCGTTCAAAGAACTGGTTCACCAGCGAGAGGATCTCCGACGCTTCCCGCGACTGGTAGATCGCCGTCCTCAGCTTCGCGCCATTCCGCACGCCGTGTGTGAAGTAGGTCGCAAACTGCTTCATCTTGCCCACCGCGTCCAGGCTGCGCTTCGTCAGCAGCATGGTGTAGTAGGTGTGCATCATCTGCCAGCGGTCGTGCTCCGTCGGCTGGAAATAGCTGCGCCCTTCCAGGTATTCCGCAATCTGGCGGAAGATCCACGGATTCGAGGAAGCCGCTCGGCCAATCATCACCGCGTCGCAGCCTGTCTCGCGCACCATCCGGATCGCGTCCTCCGGAGTCGTAATGTCCCCATTGCCGATCACCGGAATCTTCACCGCATCCTTCACTTCCGCGATCCGTGTCCAGTCAGCCCGCCCGCTGTACCCCTGCTCCCGCGTTCGCGGGTGCAGGGCGATGGCCGCCACGCCGTTGTCCTCGGCCAGCTTCGCCATCTGGACATGCACCAGTTCCTTGTCATTCCACCCCGCCCGGAATTTCATCGTCAGAGGAATGCTGATGGACGAGCGCACGCGCTTCAGCAGCTCTTCCACCAGCGGCAGGTTCCTCAGCAGGCCCGACCCGCCATTGCAGGTCACCACCTTCTTCACCGGACACCCGAAATTGATGTCAACCGCGTCGAAACCGTTGTCCTGGCAGACCTTAGCCGCCTCGGACATGATTTCCGGGTCCGACCCGAACAATTGCGCACTGATCGGGTGCTCTTCGGGTTCAAAATAGAGATAGTGAAAGCTCTTGATGGATTTGCGGTTGGGATGTCGGCCGCTGGCCACCACGCCGTGTGAGCTGGTGAACTCGGTCATGATGAGGCCGCAGCCGCCCTGGTTCCGGATCAGCCGGCGAAATACAGTATCCGTCACACCGGCCATCGGCGCCAGCACCGTTGCCGGGCGGATCTCGACTGGCCCGACCTTGTAGGCTGCGGGGAAGTTTGCCATCTCTACCATTGTATCGGGGTTGAAACGCGGCTCGCGCGGGCCGCGTTCAAACAATTGAGAGGACGAGACGATGTTCCAGAAGTTGATCGTGGCATTTGGCTTGGGTGTGCTGCTCACAGGCGGCGTGGTGTACCTCGCGATGAAGAACCGGGCGCCGGAACCGGCCGCCGTCAGCGTCGCCGCTCCAGCGCCTGCACCCACCCCGGCAGTAGTGGAGCCGGCGCCCCCGCCCGCACCGGAACCCGCCCCGCCCCAACCTGAACCGGTCAAGCCGAAAGCAGTATCGAAACCGGCGAAAACTCAACCCAGGCCGGCGCCAGTGACCGTGGCAAAATATGACCCGCCAGTCCCGCCGCCCGGCGTTCAGGAGCAGCCCAGGCCTGCAGCCGCACCACCCGTGGTCACCAATCCGGAGCCGCCTCCGGTCGAAAAGCCGGTCGCCCCCCCGGAACCAAAGCCGGAACCGAAACCCGCTCCGCGCCAGCCGCACAGCGTCACCGTCCCGGCCGGTACGATGATCACCGTCCGCCTGCGCGAAGAGCTCAGCACGAAGAATAGCCAGGACGGCCAGAACTTCACCGCCACCCTCGACCAGCCGCTGGTCGTCGACGGGTTTGTCATCGCGGAGCGTGGATCCTCCCAGCGCGGCCGCATCGTTGAATTGGATCGCGCCGGACGCGTCAAAGGTCGCGCCGCACTGGCAGTGGAACTCACCGAGTTGAATACGGCCGACGGCCAGAAGATCGCGCTGAAAACCGAATCATTCCGCAAGGAAGCGGAAAGCGGCACCAAGGGCGATCTCGCCAAGACCGGCGTCGCGGCCGGTATCGGTGCCGCCATCGGTGCGATTGCCGGCGGAGGTAAAGGTGCCGCCATCGGCGCCGGTGTCGGTGGAGCCGCGGGCGCCGGCGGCGTGCTCGCCACGCGTGGCAAAGACGCCACCCTGCCCAGCGAAACACGCCTGACCTTCCGCTTGAAGGAACCGCTGACGCTCACCGAGAAGCTCGACGATTAGCCGGGCTTCCCGCTCGCCACAACCGTTTATTTAGGGGACGGAGAAAACTCCGTCTCCACCTTCCAGCTCTCCAGCGTGTTGTAGACAATCGGGCAATAGCACGCCCGGTCAATGAACTGCCACATGCGCGATTGCAGTGAGCCTGCCCCCCGCACCAGGTGCGGAAAGTCACCGCAAGTGGCCGGACGCGCTTCGTATACCGTGCATTCCGTGCCCGACAGGAACACGCAGCCCGTATCCTCGTCGCGTTTCAGGATCAGCCCCTCGTCTTCCGTCTGCTCCGTATACTCCCGCAGGAACTTGCCTTCCTTGATGCGCAGGAACTTCGCCAGCTTCGCCACGTCTCGCTCAGTGAGTGTGACCGTGGCTACTTTGCAGCAGTTCGCGCAAGTCGTGCAGTCGATCGCTTCTTCCGTCTCTTCGGCAATGTGCCGCAGACGGCGCTCCACGAAACTGTGGGTCTTGAGGTGGCGGCGAAAACGCTCGTTTTCGCCGCGCTTCTGCTCGCCCAAACGGCGAATCTGGACGAGATCAGTATTCATCAGTTGGTAGCCGCGGCCTTCTTGAAGTCACCGGCCTTGTAAATGCTCATTCGGGACACATCCATATATTTCTTCATCGCCGCCTGAACATCAGCGGGCGTCAACTTCTTGAGCTTGGCCTCGATCTCCGTGTCATAAGCCATCGTGCGGTTGTAGAAGCGCTGTCCGGCCAGGCGCGACACCAGTTCGCCGTCATTCGCCCGGCTCACCTGGCGCGCCTGCAGCAGGCTCTTCTTCGCCGCTTCGACTTCGTCCGCCGTATAGCCCTTATCCAGAATCAGGCCGACTTCGTCCTTGAACGAAGCTTCCACCTTCGCCGCATTCTGCGGAGCGCAGATCGCGAAAGCCATGAACACGCCGCCATCATCTTCCGGTGACGCCATGAACTGCGCGCCCACACCGTAGCTCAGGCCTTCCTTGCCGCGAATCCGGGCAAACAGCCGCGAGTTCATGCCCGACCCGAGTATGTAGTTGCCCAGCAGCATCGCCGGATAATCCGGATTCGTGTCGTTGATCTTCACCGGCAGCCCGGCGATGAACATCGCATTCGCCTTGTCCGGAGTCTCGAACACAACGCTCTCGGCGTCGACAGCCTTGTATTCCTTCTTCACCCGGGCAAACTTCTGCTGGCTCTTCCAGTCGTTGAAGAGGTCCGAAACCTGCTTCTGCGTCGTCTCCGGATCGAAGTCGCCAATCACCACGAACTCGCCGTTCGACGCCCCATAGAAGCTCTTGTGGAACGCCTTCACCTCATCCAGGGTCAGCGCCTTCACACTCTCGATCTCCTCGTCCACCGTACGGATGTAACGCACATCGTCCTTCGGATACGGGTTCAGGTGGCGCTGTACCGCACGCACCGCAATCGCCTGCGGCTCGCTCTTCGACTGCTCCAACTGCGCCAGCGTCTGCTGCTTAACCTGGTCGAACTCGGTCTGCGGGAAGCTCGATTCCTTCAACAGCTCGGCCACCAGCGTCAGCACAGGCTGCAGGTTCTCCTTCGTCGTCGTGATGCGAACCGTGGCGCCCGTTTCATTTCCGCCCACATTGACGCTCGCCTTCAGCCGGTCGAACTCGTCCTTGATCTGCTGCCGCGTATGCTTGGCCGTGCCCCGCATCAGCATCTGGCCCGCGAATCCAGCCGCGAAATCCTTGCCCTTCAGGTTGTTCTCATCGCCAAAGTGCAGGCTCATCGTGGCCACCACCTGGTTGCCGCGCGTCTTCTTATTAATGAACGACAGCTTGATGCCGCCCTTCAGGTCGCCGCGGATCGTGCGCTTGTCGATGTTCTCCGGAGACGCGTCAAACGACTCGCCCTGGCTCACCACCGCCTCGCCCTTGTAATCCTTCACCAGCGACGTCACGTCAGGCGCCGTCGGGATCTCGGCCCGCACCGGAGCCTTCTCCGGGATAAACTCGCCCACCGTCCGGTTCGAAGCGATCAGGTACTTCTCGGCTGCCTTCTGGACCTGCTCCAGCGTGACCTTCTTGATCCGGTCGCGGTGCAGGAACAGCAGCCGCCAGTCGCCCATGCCCTGCCATTCGGAAAGCTGCAGCGCAATGGCCGCCGAATTGTTCAAAGCCAGGTCGAAGTTCTTCAACCAGTTCGCGCGCACCCGCTCCAGCTCTTCCTTCGTGAAGGGCTTCGTCTTCACTTCATCGATCGTGTCCAGCAGCGTCTTGCGCGCATCCGCCAGCGAACTCTCCGTCCGCACGGAAGCGTGCGCAATGAACACGCCGGGATCCTTCAACTGATACTCACTCGTCGCGACGCTCGCCGCCTTCTTGGTCTCCACCAGCGCCTTGTACAGGCGGCCCGAAGGCGCGTCGCCCAGGATCTGGCCGGCCATCTCCATCGGCGCGAATTCTTCATGCGACCCCGGAGGAATGTGCCACACGGCAGCCACTGCCTGCACATCGCCCACACGGCGCAGCGTCACAGACCGCTCTCCATCCTGCGTCGGCTCAGCCGTATACGTGCGGCGCAGCGGCCGCGTCGGCTTAGGGATCGGCCCGTAGAACTTCTGGACCAGCGCCAGTGTCTTCGCTTCGTCAAACTTGCCCGCCACCACCAGCACCGCATTGTCCGGTTGATAGAAATGCTTCCAGAACGCCTGCAGCCGCTCGATCGGCACCTGTTCCAGATCCGACCGCGCGCCAATCGTCGACTTCCCGTAGTTGTGCCACAGGTACGCCGTCGACATCACCCGCTCTTCCAGAATCGAGTCGGGATCGTTCTCGCCCGACTCAAACTCGTTCCGCACCACCGTCATCTCGCTGTCCAGGTCCTTCTTCGCAATGAAGGAGTTCACCATCCGGTCCGCTTCCAGCGAGAGCGCCCACTGCAGGTTCTCATCCGTCGCGGCGAAGGTCTCGAAGTAGTTGGTGCGGTCGAACCACGTCGTCCCATTGGGAC
This sequence comes from Paludibaculum fermentans, assembly GCF_051172195.1. Taxonomy (GTDB): domain Bacteria; phylum Acidobacteriota; class Terriglobia; order Bryobacterales; family Bryobacteraceae; genus Paludibaculum; species Paludibaculum fermentans_A. The sequence goes on along the minus strand of NZ_JBPJAQ010000001.1, from coordinate 4,883,222 downwards.
GCGCGCCGTGGTCCTGCAGCTCCTTCGGCACATTCGGATGGTTCGTGGAGCCCTTGAACATCAGGTGCTCCAGCAGGTGGGCCATGCCCGTCTCCCCGTAATCCTCATGCCGCGACCCCACCATATAGGTGATATTCACGGTAATGTTCGATTTCGTCGGATCGGGAAACAGCAGCACTCTCAGGCCATTGCTGAGGTGGTACTCCGTGATTCCTTCAACGCTCGTCGCCTTCTGCACTCCCTGTGGCAGCGCTTGGGCTGACGCAGTGGCAGACAACATCGAAACAGCAAGAAATAGGGCCAACATGGGTCGCGTGGCCCGGGCGGGGGTCAGGTTGCGGTGAAACATGACGTGATCTAACGATGCTAGCACCCCGGCCAAGAGACCCAATCCGCCAAGGTTGTAACATCCTCGCAGCTTCGCCTTTTATTCCGGCGGCAGGCCGCGATCAGTCACCGCGCGGACCTCTGCCCGCAACGGCTCCAACTCATAGCCCACCTTCTGCAATGCCTGCGCCGCCAGGCACCCCGGCACCAGGAGAAATCCCAGCAGCAGATGGCCCTGGTGGAGTTCCTTGTCGCCCATCGCCTCGCGCTCCTGGTCCGCCATCTCCAGTACCTTCCGGGCGTCCTTGCTCAGCATCATATCCACCGAAGTTCCGGTTCGATTCTGCCCGGCCGGCCTCTCGGCCACGATTGCCCGCCTGATCGACTCGACAGCTCCCTCGGGAAACTGTAAGCCCCGCTCCAGCCCCTCCTTCACCAGGCCCAACAGCAGGTGCTCCGCTTCGATTTGAACCGCACCGTGCTCGCTGGCCGCAAACCGCCCAAAAAAGATCGTGCGGCGCGCTTTCTCCGTATACCTGTCAAACATCTGGCTCCCTCACTGGCCTGGCAGCAGCCAAAGCCCGCTGAACTCAACCAGTGCAAAACAGCACTCCTTCGACAATAACTCCCGCAGGGGAGTCCTTTACCCCGCCCTGAGCGCAACTGCTGGTTTTTTCCACGATTCTTACCGCCAACAGGCGAACAAACGGCGCCCCTCCCCTTGCACCCCATATTCAGATGTGATTGTCTGTTTTCGCAGGAGGCAATCGTCCCCGTTATGACGCCCGCTCTCTTATCCGATTCCCCACCCCGCTCCAGCCCTCTTTCCTTCGAAGAACAGGATTTCATCGATCGGCTCATCGTCCAGCACCGGGGCCGTCCCGGTATGCTCCTGAGCCTGCTGGAGGCGATCCAGGACCGCCAGCCCAACAAGTACCTGCCCATGGAGGTCCTCGACTACCTGGCCGCTCGCACCGGCATCCCCGGTGCCCAGATCTACAGCGTGGCCACCTTCTACTCGCTCTTTAACCTGAAACCCCAGGGCGAGCATACGGTCTGCATCTGCCGCGGCACCGCCTGCCACACCCGCGGCTCCCGCAACCTGCTGGAACGCGTCAAACTCCAGCTCGGCCTCAAGGAGGAGGACGAAGACGGCAGCGCCGAAAAGATGTGCGCCACCACGGCCGATCGCCGCTTCACCGTGCGCACCGTCGCCTGCTTCGGCCAGTGCGCCCTCGCCCCCGTGGCCGAGATCGATCACTCCATCCTCGGTCACGTCAATGAACGCGCACTCGAGCGCGAAGTCGACGCCATCAGGAAGGGCGGCCATCGATGAAGCGCATCTCCGATCTCTCCAGCTTTAACGAAGTCCGCGAAGTCGGCCTCTCCAAACTCCTGCCCGACCGTCCCCGCATCGCCATCGGCATGGGTACCTGCGGCACCGGCAATGGAGCCGAATCCGTCTATCACGCCTTCGCCGACGCCATCAATACCCGCGGCCTCGGCATGAACCTCGCCCGCACCGGCTGCTTCGGCTTCTGCGCGGCAGAGCCCCTCGTCAACGTCTACCTGCCCGGCAAACCGCTGGTCATCCTGCAACGCGTACAGGCCAACGACGTCCCCGGAATCCTCGACGACCTCGCCAGCGGCCGCATGCCCACCGGCCTCGCTCTCTGCAAAATCGAGGAGTGGGATCACATCACCGGCCACGTCCGCTTCGGCATGGGCCTGCCCGAGATCCCCCACTGGCACGAAGTCCCCTTCTTCACCGGCCAGAAGAAAATCGTGCTCCGCAACTGCGGCCTCATCAATCCCAACGAGATCGACGAGTACATCGCCATCGGCGGCTACCAGGCCCTGTACAAAGTCCTCATCGACAACAACCCCGACATGGTCATCGAGGCCGTCAAGGCCTCCAAACTGCGCGGCCGCGGCGGCGCCGGCTACCAGACCGGCATCAAATGGGAGTTCCTCCGCAAAGCCAAATCGGAACGCAAATACATCATCTGCAATGCGGACGAAGGCGACCCCGGTGCCTACATGAATCGCAATGAGATCGAGAGCGACCCTCACTCTCTCATTGAGGGCATGATCATCGGCGGCTTCGTCATGGGCGCCACCGAAGGCATCCTGTACGTCCGCGCCGAATACCCGCTGGCCGTCCACCGCCTCAACTCCGCCATCGACCAGGCCCGCGAATGCGGCCTGCTGGGCGACAACATCCTCGGCCGCGGCTTCCGCTTCGACCTCCAACTCGTCGAAGGTGCCGGAGCCTTCGTCTGCGGCGAGGAAACCGCCCTCATCCGCTCCCTCGAAGGCAAGGCCGGCCGCCCCACACCCCGACCTCCTTATCCGGCGGAGCACGGCCTCTACGGCTGCCCCACCAACATCAACAACGTCGAGACCTGGTACAACATCGCCCCCATCGTCATCAAAGGCCCCGGCTGGTTTACTGAAACCGGCAGCGCCAAGAGCCCCGGCACCAAGGTCTTCTCCCTCGTCGGCAAGGTGAACAACACCGGCCTCGTCGAGATGCCCCTCGGCACCCCCCTCAAGACGTTCGTCTACGACGTCGGCGGCGGCGGCACCCACGGCCGCGCCATCAAAGCTGTCCAGACCGGCGGCCCCTCCGGCGGCTGCATCCCGCAGGAGATGTTCGACACCTGCGTCGACTACGAGTCCCTCGGCCAGCTCGGCTCCATCATGGGCTCCGGCGGCATGGTCGTCATGGACGAAGACAACTGCATGGTGGATGTCGCCCGCTACTTCATTGAGTTCACCCACTCCGAAAGCTGCGGCAAATGCATCCCTTGCCGCGTCGGCCTCGACAAGAGCCTCCACTACCTCAACCGCATCACCCAGGGCAAAGGCACCGAAGCCGACTTCGACCTGCTCGACGACCTCAGCCGCATGATCCGCGACACCTCGCTCTGCGGCCTCGGCCAGACCGCCCCCAACCCCGTCCTCACCACCATGCGCCACTTCCGCCATGAGTTCGAGGACCACATCCGCGCCGCCCGCTGCCGCGCCGGTGTCTGCGAGGACCTCGCCCTCAGCCCCTGCGAGAACTCCTGCCCGCTCCACATGAACATCCCGCGCTTCCTGCAACTCCTCAAGGAAGACCGGCTCGAGGAAGCTTTCGTCTCCGTGGTCATGGACAACCCGCTGCCCGCCTCCACCGGCCGCGTCTGCCAGCACCCCTGCGACAATCGCTGCCGCCGCACCGGAGTCGACTCCGCCGTCAACATGCGCGAAGTCCACCGCTACATCGCCGACGCCATCTACCCCTCAGACCGCTTCGACGCCCTCGCCGCCGATATCGCCGCCCGCCGCAAACCACTCACCGGCAAACGCTGCGCCGTCGTCGGAGCCGGCCCCACCGGCCTCGCCTGCGCCTTCTACCTCTGCATGCTCGGCCACGAGGTCATGGTCTACGACTCCAACCCGGCCGCCGGCGGCATGCTCCGCTATGCCCTGCCCGACTACCGCCTGCCCAAGGACGTCCTCGACCGCGAAGTCGAGCTCATCCGCCGCACCGGCGTCCAGTTCACCTTCAATACCCAGGTCCCACGCGACGTCTCCCTCAACGACCTCGACAGCCAGTACGACGCCGTCTTCCTCTCCATCGGCACCTGGAAGGAAAGCTGGGTCTACCTGCCCGGCACCGAACTCACCGGCGTCATCCCTGCCCTGCCCTTCCTCGAAGCCGTATCGAAGGAGCAGCCCGTCCCGCTCGGCAAACGCGTCGCCGTCATCGGCGGTGGCAACGCCGCCATCGACTCGGCCCGCACCGCGCTCCGCCTCGGCAGCAAGGTGACCATCATCTATCGCCGCGAACGCAAAGACATGCCGGCCATCCCCGAGGAGACGGAGGCCGCCGAAGCTGAAGGCGCCGAGATCGTCTTCCTCGCCACACCCCACCGCATCGTCGGTGGGCCCGACGGCCGCGTCCAGGCCATCGAAGCCGTCCGCACCAAACTCGGCGAGTACGACTCCTCCGGCCGCCGCCGCCCCATGCCCACCAGCGAGATCATCCGCTTCGCCTGCGACACCGTCATCCTCGCCGTCGGCGAAACCGTCGACCTCGACTTCGCCAAAGCCTCCGGTCTCAAAATCAAGGAGAACGGCCTCATCGAAGTCGACCGCTATACCCTCGAAACCAGCCGCACCAAGTTCTTCGCCGGCGGCGACCTGATCACCGGAGCCTCCAACGTCTCCAACGCCATGGGCTACGGCAAAAAGGCCGCTCGCAACATCGACCGCCGCCTCATGAACGTCCGCCGCTGGGAGGAGGTCTTCCCCTCGTTCGAATACGACCAGGCCCCGCCCGCCCACGCCAGCGAGTGCGCCCGCCATCACGTCGAGGAGGTCGACGCCGCCCAGCGCGCCAAAACCTTCGCCGAGGCCACCATCGGCCTCGCCCCCGTCGACGCCATGGAAGAAGCCTGCCGCTGCCTGCGTTGCGATGTCCGCAACGGCGACCACTAGAAAGGAGATTACGCCATGCCTCAGAAGATATCCCTCCGCATCGATGGCGAGCTCATCCATACCGCCGCCGGACAGAGCATCCTCGACGCCGCCAAGGCTCACAACAAATTCATCCCCTCGCTGTGCCACATGAAAGGGCTCAGCTCCGTCGGCGCCTGCCGGCTCTGCATCGTCGAAGTCGCCGGCGTCGGACGCCTCCTGCCCGCCTGCACCACCCCCGTTCAGGACGGCATGTCCGTCACCACCCAGTCCGACAAGCTGCGCCGCTACCGCCGCATCGCCCTGGAACTGCTCTTCGCCGAACGCAATCACGTCTGCGCCGTCTGCGTCTCCAACGGCTTCTGCGAACTCCAGGGCTTGGCCAAACGCCTCGGCGTCACCAACGTCCGCTATCCCTACACCTACCCCAAGGTCCCCATCGACCTCACCCATCCGCGCTACACCTCCGATCAGAACCGCTGCATTCTCTGCTCCCGCTGCGTCCGCGTCTGCGCCGAAGTGGAGGGCGCCCACGTCTGGGAAATCTCCGGCCGTGGCGTCGGCTCGCGCCTCGTCTGCGAACTCAACCGCACCTGGGGCGAGTCCACCAACTGCACCAGTTGCGGCAAGTGCGTCCAGAGCTGCCCCACCGGAGCCATCGCCGAAAAGGGCTTCGCCGTGGAAGAGATGAGCAAACGCACCGATCCCATCAGCCGCCTGGCGACTCTGCGCGCCGCCGGCTCCGACAACAAACCGGGGGTGATCCTATGAGCAAAGCCAAGGTAGCCACAGTCTGGCTCGATGGTTGCAGCGGATGCCACATGTCCCTGCTCGACATCGACGAAGTCCTCATCGACGTCCTGCACAAAGCCGACATCGTCTACGGCCCGCTGGTCGATGCCCAGGAGTTCCCCGAAGGCGTCGATGTCACGCTGGCCGAAGGCGCCGTCAGCAGCCAGCACGATTACAAGCTCATCCAGCAGATCCGCAAACGGACCAAAATCCTCATCGCCCTGGGCGACTGCGCCGTCACCGGCAACGTCCCCTCCATGCGCAATACCATCCCCACGAAACGCCTGCTCGAAAGGGCTTATGTGGAAGGGGCCGATATCCATCAGCGTGCCCCTTCTGACGGCGTGCCGGCCCTGCTCCGGCACGCCGTCCCCGTCCAGGAGATCGTCAAGGTGGATCTCCATCTGCCGGGCTGCCCGCCCAAACCCGCTCTCATCGCCTTCGCCCTCACGGAACTGCTGGCCGGCCGCAAGCCCGACCTCACCAACCCCTCCGTCGCGGGCCTGGTCAAATTCGGTTGAACTGGAGGTCCCATGCCGCCCACTATCACCATCAATCACGTCACACGCATCGAAGGTCACGCTCGCATCGACATCCATCTGAACGACCTCGGCAAGGTCGCCTCCACTCAGTTCCACGTCACCCAGTTCCGGGGCTTCGAGAAGTTCACCGAAGGCCGCCCCTACTACGAGATGCCCGCCATCACAGCGCGCATCTGCGGCATCTGCCCCGTCAGCCATCTTCTTGCGTCCGTCAAAGCCTGCGACGCCATCATGGCCGTCCAGATCCCGGAGCCCGCGGCCCTCCTGCGCGAACTCCTCCACTGCGCCCAGTTCGTCCAGAGCCACGCCCTCAGCTTCTTCCACCTCTCCGCGCCCGACCTCCTGCTCGGCTTCGACTCCGATCCCGCCCTGCGCAACATCGTCGGCCTCATCGAGAAACATCCCGAAGCGGCCCGCGACGGCATCGCCCTGCGCAAGTTCGGCCAGCAGGCCATCGAGCGCATGGCCGGAGAGCGCATCCACCCCTCCTGGACCGTGCCCGGAGGCGTCAACAAACCCCTCTCCGCCGACGCCCGCGACCACATTCTCACCGGCCTCCCCATCGCCAAATCGATCGTGCGCCGCACCCTGAAAAACTTCAAGGCGATGCTCGACGACTTCCCCGAAGAGAGCGCCGCCTTCGGCAACATGCCCACCGCCTACGCCGGCCTCTCCGGCCTCGACGGCGAATTCAAAATCTACGACGGCGTGCTCCGCTTCATCGACAACGCTGCGAAGCCGCTAGCCACCGTGGCGAAACCGCTGGAGTACTCGAAGTACATCGGCGAAGCCACGATGCCCGATTCGTACCTGAAAGCGCCCTATTTCAAACCGCTTGGCTACCCGGAAGGCATCTACCGCGTCGGCCCGCTAGGCCGCCTGAACGTAGCCGCCCGCATGGGCACCCCCGAAGCGGACGCCGAACTCGAGGAGTACCGCGAACGCCTGGGCCGCATCGTCCAGAGCTCGTTCTTCTACCACTACGCCCGCCTGATCGAAGCGCTCTACGGCGTAGAGCGCATGGAAGAGCTCCTGAACGAACCCTTGATCACCGACACCCACGTCCGGGCCGAAGCCGGAGTCAACGCCAACCAGGGCGTAGGCATCATCGAAGCCCCCAGAGGCGTCCTCATTCACCACTACAAAGTGGACGACAACGGCGCCATCACCTGGGCCAACCTGATCGTAGCGACAGGCCACAACAACCTGGCCCTGAACCACAGCATCCGCCAGGTAGCCGAACAATTCGTAGACGGAGCCCAGTTAAAAGAAGGAGCCGTCAACCGCGTCTCCGCCGTAGTCCGGGCCTACGACCCATGCCTCAGCTGCTCCACTCACGCGTATGGCGGACCGGCGGTGGACCTGAGGCTGTGGAGCCCGCAGGGGGAACTGGTGGATTCCTGGCCAAAGCCGGAATAGAGAGGAGGGCAGAGAATGGTTTCCTTTCGGCAAGGCGGCGTGATCTGCTAAGGCTTGCCTGGCGAATCGGGATTCGCTAGCCAATTGGCCCACTTTGCCGCCATCGAATGCCAGCACTTATGGCTGCGCGTGTCGGATCTCCGCGACCATCGCTCGAATTGCGCTGACCACAAGGTCAGGCCGTTCCCAATGGATTTGATGACCACTGCCAATGGCCACCATTCGGGCGCTATGCGAAGAGAGTCCGGCAAGGTCCGACTGCATGGCTTCAAAGGCGCCAACGCCCTCCGGTGCGTTCCTTGCCGGATCCTCTGAAATCACAACAAGCGGCAAATCGCCCAACCTGCCCGCTGCTCGAACTTCAGTCGCGCTCGAATTGAATGCCTCTGATTCCGCGACAGTCTCGCCGATTGCAGCTGTTCGGCACGCATTGGCTCGCAACGCCGGCTGCAGTTCTGGATTTCCCTCGCCACACCACCGAAACAGGCGTGGAATTCCAAACGGCATCAACAGTCGCATACGCCTGAGGCGCTCTTGATAATTCGCTATAGCCGCGGTGATGCTAGGCGGAAACCGGCCATCCTGGTCGGGATGCGATGAGTCGATCAGCGTCATACCTTCGGTCTCGGATGGATATAGGCGCTGAAACATCCGCACGTGCAATCCCCCCATTGAATGGCCGACCAGGATATAAGGCGGCCGGATCCCGACCCGGTGTAACAAGGTGTGCAATTCCTCTGCGATCACCGCGCTGGTCCGCGCCCGGGGACTGGGATCGCTCCAGCCAAGTCCGGCGCGATCATAGGAGCAAGTGCGGGTGACGCCGGCGACCTCCCCTTGAACTCTGCGCCAGTGAATGGAATAGTCGCCCAATCCGGAATCGAGAACCACCGTCGGTTCGCCGGCCCCCATGCACAACATATGCATGCGATAGCCGCCTACATCAACGCGCACACCCGGCGGGGGAACCAGTTTCCAATCTCGATCGCTCGCAAGGTTCTGGTACATCGCACCGATACCGGCGACAACGGCTAAAGCACTGGCCCCGGCGATGGCAAACCTGACCCACAATCTCAAACGCTTGCCGCCCTGCTGAGCTACAGGATGCATGTCCTATTTGAGGCCTCTCGCAACAAACTCCCGCTAGACCCCGCTTGCGCGATCGCCTCAATGGTCCGCGTCGCGCTTAGTCAATCGTCTCGCCGGTAGTATACTCCCGCACGGCCAGGCTTGCGGTCTTCACGAAGAACTTCTCCCACAGCGTCAACTGTGCTATCCAACCGCGCCAGATTCTTGTTTGAGCTCTTGGAGTAGTTCCCTGCCAAACTCCTGGATTGTTATACTTCTCGGTCCGCAGCCTTCGCCAGGTACTGCCCGGCAGGTGCTCTCTCGCTTCCTGAAACATAAAATCGGGGGCCATGAACTCGACCCGCCCGGCGTACTTCCGAAGCAAACCCAGCACGCGCGTCCCCAGCACCGCTCGAATCAGGATGTTAGCATCCAGCACCACCACCGCTACTCGCTACGCTTTCGCCGCTCACGCCGGATCCTCTTGAAGTCGGCCACGATCTGGTCGTCATTTGTCCCCGCCGCCGCAATCAACTCCTGCATCTTCTCGCCAGCAACGCGCAGGGCTTCCAGATCCGCCTGGCTTGGCTTCGGCTTTGTGGGAATATAGATCCCAATCGTCGCCCCGTGCCGGGTGATCGCAACCGGCGTCTTCGATTCAAGGTAGTCCGCCAGATTCTCCCGAAACTCCCGAATTCCGACTTTGGTGGCCTGCATAATTGCAACCTCGCTTGTGTACACAGTGATAACACATTGTCGTGACTAGGGACGACAGCCCCTCCCACAAACACGAGTTCCCCCGGCTGATGGCGCAGGAGCCGCGCAGCGACAATTAGCTCCTCACGATTTGAGTCGTTCATCGGCTTCCCTGAACCCTCTGCACAACTCCGCCTCGGCAGCCTTCCGTTCACGAGCCCGTCCATCTCGCAAGGCGTCGGCAAGGGCCAGATACTCGTAGAGTCAGGAATCACACAGAGCAGCGATGGGGGCTGTCTTCTACAGCGGCTCAAACGCGATATCCCACTGCGGGCCCTCCGCGTAAGGCCAGACGGGAACCAGTTCGTCCCCTTGCGGGATCAGTCCGCGGAGCGGCTCGGCGGCGTACGACGTCGGCCCCCCCGCGAGTGACTTCGCGCCGTGCGGTCGGATAGACGTACTTCAGCCCCTACACGAGCAACTCTTCGAGCTCGGCAAAGTTCGGGCGATTCTTCCGCTGGGGCCCGTGGAGTATGCGGCTGCCTTCCACGCGGCGCACGCAAGCATGCGCCTCAGACGAACTCATGACCAACTCCGCAGCCAACTGGGAGTACGGCGCACGATCCCCCTCGGATGCCAGGATCTTCAGCACCACATACGCGTCTTGTGGCTTCAGCGCCATGACATCCACCCTATATTCGCGATTCGCGAACTGCGAACTGCGAGTGCGGCCACCCGCCCCGATCAAGATTCTCTTCGGACCGCCGGGCGCCGCCCAGACTTGACCTCCGCCGTGGTGCCGCCGCATAATAGCTCAAGAAAGTTGAACTATTATGCAGAGGACGAGCAATCGGGACCTCTACCAGATCGCCGAAGCACAAGGCGGCTACTTCACAGCCAAACAGGCCGCACGCCTCGGCTACACAGCCAGCAAACGGAACTACCACGTCGGAACTGGCAACTGGGTCCGGGAGCATCGCGGCATCTATCGTCTTGCGCTCTTTCCGTCGCCCCCCCGCCCCGATTTGATCCTCTGGTGGCTTTGGTCGCGGGGCCGCAGCGACTCACCGCAGGGCGTCTTCAGCCACCATACGGCCCTCGCCCTCCACGAACTCACCGACGTCAACCCGGCGAGAATCGATCTGACGGTGCCGCCCACCTTTCGAAAAGGCTCGGAGATCCCCCCAGTGCTCCGGCTGCATTTCGCTGTTGTCGTCGCCACCGATATAGAGGTGGTCGAGAACGTCCCGGTGACTACTGCACTGCGAACGATCCTCGACGTGTGGCGGGAGCAATCACTCCAGGAATCGTCGCTCCGAGATGCCTTTCGCGACGCCAGGAGTCTGGGCAAGATAACCATGGGACAAATTGCTCAGGCACGTAAAAACCCCGGTGCCGCTCAGATCATCGATTCGCTGGAACGGAGCCACCAATGACCACGAGTCGGCAGTACAACTCCGGCGCAGCGCTGCGAACCTCACTGGAAGAGCGGCTCAAGCGCTCCGCCCACGAAGAGGCAGTCGACCTGCAACGCCTCCGTCGTCAGGTCGCCTTCGACCGGTTCCTCGCACGGCTTTTCCAGGACAGGCAAACCGACTGGGTTCTGAAAGGCGGCTACGCGATGGAACTGCGGTTTCACGCGGCACGCGCTACCAAGGATCTCGATTTCACAGTAAGAGCAAAGTCCTCCGGCGTGCTCGGATACCTACAGGAGGCAGGGGCGTTGGATATCGGCGATTTCTTCTCATTCCGGATCGGTGAAGCCACGATGGATCTCGACGGCGCACCCTACGGAGGTGCCCGATATCCTGTGGAAGCGATACTCGGCAGCCGCACATTTGTGAAGTTCCACCTGGATGTCGGAGTCGGGGACATCATCGTAGAGCCCCTTGAGTTCGTGCGAACGCGGGATTGGCTTGCTTTTGCCGGAGTCCCTCCACCCGACGTGCCGATGATCCAGCGCGAGCAGCAGTTCGCGGAGAAACTGCACGCCTACACGCTGCCGCGCCCGGCCGCGCCAAACAGCCGCGTCCGAGACTTGGTCGATTTGGTTCTGCTGATCCGCTCCGGCACTCTCGAGCAGACACGCGTGGTCGGTTCCCTAAGGGAAACCTTCGCGCGGCGGGATACGCATCAAATCCCGCGCAAGCTGGAAGCCCCGCCGGAAAGTTGGGTGACACCGTTCGCCGCCCTCGCCGAGGAGTGCTCTTTGGACGTGTCGGTCTCCGACGCATACTTGGACTTGGCCCGCTACTTCGACGGGCTGGAAGGGATACATCCCTGATGACTGCGCCGCATTCCAAACGGTTCGCGCAGATCCTACTTGCGGCTCTCTCGATCGGCAGTTTGGCACCAGCAACCGGCTCAACGGCATCGGCTGAGGCCCACTCTATCGAAGTGTCGGTTGTTAAGAATGGGAAAGTCGTTCGCTCCGGTGCTCGGGTCACGGTCTGGTCCGGCAACCAACAGGAGGTTGCGAAAGCGCGCCAAGGAAAACTGTCCCTCCCAACTGGTGGTCTTGCTCAGCAAGATTCTGTTCGCCTCCAGATCCAGCTCAAGGGCGAGATAGTTAGCGTGCCTATAGAGCCGAGGTTCGTTCGTGCGAGAAGTTGGATCGTCACCTTGGCTGACGCGCAATTCCCAGAGGAATACCAATGGGCTGTTCCGGTGGGAACAGATGTCCGCCGGTCCTGCATCATCGCCTTCGAATTCGCCGAGGGAGATGGTCCTTTCTTGTTCTACCCCTTGTGCAGATCGAAACACTGATGCAGCGTACGCACTCCAAACCTCACTCCAATATCGCCGCCAGCCTCGCCAGCACTTCCCCAACAATCGCGTCAGGCACGCTCTCCAGTCTCTTCCCACCGCGAGCGCCCAAATCCAGCGCGCGGGGTTGATCGCAGCGGACAACGCCCGTGGTTTGGGTTCCAGCCCCCGACAGCGAGACCGCAAAACCCGCTGTCCGCGCAAAACTTCCGCCGCTGGTAATGGGCAGGACCACCGGCACTTTGGTCACCCGGTTGAAGGCCTCCGGCGAGACGATCAGGACGGGCCGCCGCCCTTTTTGTTCGTGCCCTTCCGAGGGATCGAGTCCAACCAGCCAGATATCACCGCGCTTCATCAGATCAGTTCACCGCCGGCCGCCTTGCCCCGGACCCACTCACGATCTTCTTTGCTGCGCGCCGCCCTGGGATCGCATTGAGCAAGGAGTTCATCCAGCGTGTAGTGGGGCCGCGAGTGCGGTTTCACCACCAGTTGGCCGCCTTCCACCGCAATGCCGACTTTCACCCCTGGCCGCAAGCGCAGAAGGTCCAGCATTGCGGGCGGAACCGCCAGCATGATCGAACCGCCGACCTTGCGCAGACTGGTTGTGTACATGGCTGCCTTTCTCAAGTTATATTCTAGTATAACTCATCGGCAGCTCTGCACCTCGCCGGGTTGGATTCCTGTCGTCGCCAACCCCTCCAGAAACCCCTCAACCAACCCAATCCCAGTCCCGCAAATCAAGCCCGCCGGGCAGCGAGGCCTCCCCCCTGCCCGGCGGCTCACGTCAGTTTGAGCCCACGATGCCAATAGGCTCTCCCGACACCACCATCTCCACCCGGCGGTTCTTCAAACGCCCCGCCTCGTTCGAATTCGAGGCGACCGGATTGGCTTTCCCCAGTCCAGCCGCACTCACCGTATCGGCAGGCACACCCTGCCCGATCAAATACGCCCGCACCGAATTGGCACGGCGCTCCGAGAGCACTTGATTGTATTCTTCACTCCCGACGCTATCAGTGTGCCCCTCCAACTCGATCTTCAATCCTGGGTAGGCCAGCAGGATGCCGGAGACCTTGGCCATCTTCTCCCGGGCGCCCGGCTTCAGTTCGTACTTGTCAAAGTCGAACAGGACATCAGCGATATTCACGATCAGGCCGCGGGCCGTCTCCTCGGTCTCCAGGACCGCATTCAGTTGCTGGCGAAGCCGTTCCCTCAACTGAGCCTTCTCTTTCTCGGCCTGCAGGCGCGCCTGATCGGCCTGCAGCCTTGCCTGGTCGGCCGCACTCGCGCTCGCTCGGGCTTCCGCCGCCTGGGCGGCGAGAAGTCTCTGCTGCTCCGTGGCCGCGACCCGGGCAGCGTCAGCCGCGGCCCGCTCTCGCTCAGCCCTCGCGGCAGCCAGGTCGGCTTCCCGTTTCGCCTGCTCAGCGGCCGCCCGGTCGGCATCGGCCTGCGCCCGGCGCTGCTGTTCCAGGCTGGCCTGCTCGACGGCTCTCTCCGCCTCCGCCTTCTGCCTCGCCTGGACCTCTTCATTCATCTTCCGGATTGTGATGATGCGCGCATCCTCGGCCATCTGCGCCGCTTCACGGGCGTTCGTCTCCGACTCCTTCCGGTGGTTCCCGTGGTGCAGCAGTCCCGTGGCGTTTTCTAATCCGATCCGCGCTTTGTTGAACGTGTCGGCCGCATACTGTTCGGCGCCGGCCAACCGTGCGATTTCCACGGCGTTCTCCGCTTCAGCAAGTTGCAGCGGACCCTTCGGATCTACTTTGACCGGCTTGTACTTGGCGCGGTCCACCACATATTGTCCGCGTTTGAGAAGTTCATACTTCGCCTCCACGTCCTGGATCGTGCCCGTGGTGTCCTTACGCACGAAATTCTCGGCGACCACGACATCGCTCGGCTGCGTCACGGCAAAGTATGGTTCGGCGGTCACAATCAGCGCGAAGCTCTGCAGATCGGTCGTGGAAAGCAGCTTCGCGTCATCGCCTTGCAGGACGACCTCGCCGATGTTGTTGGCGCGCCCTTCGGGGGTGATCGCCCACATCACATAGGTCATGTACTCCGGGCCAAATTGGTTGGCGGCCGTCAAATGGTCGAGGCGGGTCTCGATCTTGGTGGAGCCGAGCTCGCTCTTCACGCTCGCCTCGCCTCGCGCGGCGGGCATCAGCTCAGTCCCGCGGAAGTCGATCTTAGTGGTGCCCTTCCGATGGTGATAATTGATCGCCTTCGTCGTACGCGACACGACGCGAATGCGATAGATGGGGACGGACTCTGAAGAATCTGGCGGTGCTGCCTTCTCCACAGTGGGATTTGGGATTTGCGCCATCGCGGCGGCAAGACTGGCCAGAACAGACAACACTATCTTCATGTGTGTTCAGCCCTCCTGCCGTGAAATTAGCAATCTCTTCGCCACACACCGGAATTCAATGACTTGGCCCGGGAGAAGGGACGGCATACCCGGCAATTAGGCATATTTTGCCGAGGAGCTTTTGGGTACGCAGGGGATCTGGAGCCACTTTCCTCCTCATCCACTGCTCTAAAAGGCGTCCGGAGATCGGCCCTTCAAGCCAGTCGGTCTTCTCAGCTTCGGTCGCGTGCGTTCCTGCCCGTGGCCCAAGCGAGAACTCTCCCAACTGCAACGCTAGACCCGCCCCGTCCCGCCCTCACCCGCCCGCCAGCGGCAGCACAATCCGGAAGGTGGATCCGGACTCGCCACTCTCGACACAGACCTGCCCACCGTGCGCCTCCGCAATCCGCTGCACAATCGCCAGCCCCAGGCCGGAGCCGGAAGAATCCACCCGCGCCGCATCGCCCCGGAAGAACGGTTCGAAGATCCGGCCCTGCAGCTCGCGCGGAATGCCCGCCCCCCGGTCTTTCACTTCCACAACCAGGTCGCCATCTTCGGCCCAGGAGGCGATTTCAATGGCCTCCGTGCCCGGGGAATAACGGTGCGCATTCTCCAGCAGGTTGAGCACCGCGCGCCTCACAAAGCGCGGATCCATCTCGCACGACGGCAGCGGCGGGCCTTCCAGCCACCGCAGGATGCGCTCCGGGTGTGCGGCCTCAAAACGCTCCACACACTCGGCCAGTAGCTCATCCGCCGGAACAGGCTGCTTCGTCAGCACGCTGGCGGATGCCGTGCGCGCCTGGTCCATTCGAGAGACCACAAGAATCTCTGAGAGCAGCTCGTCGAGCTCGTTCAGGTCAGCCGATACGCTGGCCAGATATCGCGCATCGGGCCGCCGATCCGCGGTGTCCGGCTCACCGCCCGCATCGGTCGCCAGGTCCAGCGCCAACCGAACCCTCTGCAACGGAGTTCGCAACTCGTGCGAGACGGATGCCAGCAGCATCTTCTCCGACTGAATCAGCGCCCGGATGCGATCCGCGAGTTGGTTGAACCCCCGCGCAAGTTCACCGATTTCGTCATTACCTGGTCGGTCCACTCGGGCTGACAGGTCGCCCGCCCCAAAGCGGCCCATCACCTCACCCAATGCCCGCACAGGTTTCAGCAGGGACACCGCCAGCGGCCAGGCGATGAGCGCAATCGCGCCCAGCACGAGAATCGCGGGCGCCAGTTCGAAGGCCAGGGAGAAGGGCTCCGCTGGGCCAACGAAACCATAGCCCAGCAGCGACGCCCCGCGGTACACAGCCACCGACAGTCTGGCCTCTGCCCCGGTGAACCCTTCCTCCCGCGAAACCCGCAGGCGGGCCAGCTCTTCCGCGCCCGGCAGTGGAAACTCAGGTCCGCCCGTGCTCATCAGGCGGCCGCCGGCATCGTACAGCGTCACGCGCACTCGCCCGCTCTGATACAGCCTCGCCAGCAGCCGGCCCCTGGCCGCGGGGTCCTGGACATCAAACGCCTCCTGGATCACCCATTGCGCCAGGGAGTGAACCTGGTGTTTGAGCTTGCTTTCGATGAGATACTGCGTCACCGTGACGCAGGCAGCCACCGCTAGCGCAGCCAGAAGAAGGTCAAACGCATAGACCCGCGCGAAGATCCCGAACCGCAGCTTCCCGCTCGCACCCTGCACCCTAGTCCGCGAGCCCGTTTGTGAGGACATACCCCGCCCCTCGCACCGTCTTCAACAGTCGTGGCTGCCGCGCATTGTCGCCCAGCTTCTGGCGGAGCTTCCAGATCCGCACATCGATCGAACGGTCAAACGCCTCATCGGCGCCCCCATTGGCCAGATCGAGCAACTGCTCCCGGCTCAGCACTTGCCCCGCGCGCTCGGCCAGCGCATAGAGCAGCGAGAACTCATAGCTCGTCAGCTCCAACTCCCGTTCGGCCAACGAGGCGCGCAGCGTCGCTGGATCCAGCCGCAACTGGCCGACGCTCACGGCCTGGTTCAACGGCCGCAATTGCCCCCGGGCCCGCCGCACAACGGCGCGGATTCGAGCCAGTAGCTCGCGGGCCGAAAAAGGCTTGGTCACGTAGTCGTCGGCCCCGCGCTCAATTCCAATCACCCGGTCCGGCTCCTCGCCCAGCGCGGTGACGATGATGATCGGCACATCGGACCGCGCCCGGATCGCCTCGCACACTGCAAGACCGGACATATCGGGCAACATCAGGTCGAGCACAATGGCGTCGAATCGGGTCTGCTGCGTATGCCGCAGCGCGGCTTTCCCATCGCTCGCCATGCTCACCACCACCTGATATCGGGTCAGGAATTCGGCGGTCATCTGGGCAATCCGCGAATCGTCCTCCACCAGCAGGATGTGGATCACTCCGTCTGTCACTAGGGGTTCCCCTGCAACGAGTTTCGCACGGAGAACCCGCCGGGACGCTCTCGGAAACATTTGGAAATATGGCGGAAATCAACGGGAATCTTCGGGACGGCAGAGTTGGATCATGAACGGTGTCAAGTGTTCGAAGTTCACATGCCTCCTGCTGGGCGGCCTCTTGCTCCTCCGCGGCCAGGATACCGCCGGGGTGGGCGCCATCACCGGAAACGTCGTCGGCAAAGCGGAAGCTCCCGCGGCCGCGGTCCGCGTCTGCGTCCTCACCACCACGCGCTGCGTGGCGACCGATGAACGGGGCGCGTTCCGGCTCACCGAAATCCGCGTCGGCGACTATCAACTGCAGATCGCGGCCCCCCAACTCCAACCCTTCACCAGCGCACCGGTCAGCGTCCGGGCAGGCCTGGAAGCGCAGGTCCAGATCACTTTGCCCGCCCTGGACGCGGTCCAGCAAAGCATCACAGTCTCTGAGTCCGTGTTCGTGGCCCCCGAGGAGATCAAAACCTCCAGCTTCCTCGTGGAGCGCGAGGAGATCTTCAAATCCTCCGTCGCTCAGATGGACGTCTCCCGCTACGTTCAATCGTTGCCCGGAGTCGGAGTCGGCCGTTCGTCCATGCGGAACGACCTCATCGTCCGGGGTGGCAGTCCCCTCGAAAACCTGTTCGTTGTCGACAACATCGAAATCCCCAATATCAACACCTTCGCCAATTTTGCCTCCGCCGGCGGCCTCACCAGCATCCTCGACGCCGATATCATCCGCGACGTCAACTTCATGACCGGCGGCTACCCTGCCCCCTTCATCAACCGCACGTCCAGCGTGCTGCAGATCGCCGCGCGCGAAGGCAGCCGCGATGCCTTCAGCGCCCGCCTCTCCATGAGCATCCTCACGGGCGGCATGATCCTCGAAGGCCCCCTGGGCCGGAACAAAAAGGGATCCTGGGTCACCTCCGTCAAACGCAGCTTCCTCGAGGTCGTCAAATCAGCGTTCGATAACTCGCCCCCCGTCATCTACACCTTCAATACCAAAGCGCTCTATGACCTCACTCCGCGAGACCGCATCTGGCTGGTGAACTTCAGCGCCCTCGACGGCATTCACCTCGCCCCCAAACTCGATCCCAAATCCACCGATCCGCAGAGCGTCGACGTCAACTACAAAGGACGCCGCTTCGCCACCGGACTCAACTGGCAGCACCTGTTCGGCGCCCACGGTGTCGGCCTGTTCGGAGTCAGCCATTCCGAGGCCCGCGTCAGCCAGGCCGTAAAGGACGTCGGCCGCTACGGTCTGCCTGTCTCCGAGACGCCGCTCCTCTACCGCGAAAACAATCACGAAGGCGAAACCACCCTGAAGTACGACCTCACCACCGATCTGCCCCTCCTGGGCAAGACCCAGGTGGGCGGCAGCTTCAAGACCTTTCGCATCCGCTACAACACGGCACAGCCGCTGGGCGTCGATAACGCGTTCTCCGAAGTCCGCGACATCAACCCCTTCACCCTGGACAGGAACTTCCTGGCCTACCAGACCGGGGCCTACTTTCAATCCACCCGCAATCTCACCAACCGCCTCAACCTCACCTGGGGTGGCCGATTCGACAACTATCAGGTCCTGAATAAGAACCGGTTCAGCCCCCGCGTGGGGCTCAGCTACAGGCTCAACGACAAGCTCAGCCTGCGCGCCAGCTATGGCCACTACTATCAGCAGCCGCTCTTCCTCTTGATCGAATCATTTCCACAGAACCGCCGCCTCACACCCATTCGAGCCAACCACATCGTGGCGGGCCTCACCTACATCTTTGGTCCTACGGTTCGGATGACTGTCGAGGCTTACCAGAAAGACTACCGGGACTATCCCGTCTCCCTGCAGTTCCCCAGCTTCTCGCTCGCCAGCGCTGGCGACACCTTCGACGTCACGGAGATTCTCATGCCTTACACCAGCGCCGGACGGGGCAGGGCGCGAGGCATTGAGTTCTTCCTCGAGAAGAAGTTCCGCGGCCGCTGGTTTGCCCAAACCAACCTGTCGATCTCCAGCACCAGGTTCTCTGGCCTCGATGGCGTGCGCCGGCCCGGCACCTACGACTACCCGGTGGTCTTCAACGCCGTCGCCGGCTACAAGCTCACCAGCAAGTGGGATGTCTCGGCCTCCTTCCGCGCCATGTCCGGGCGCCCCTATACACCCTTCAACGAGGCGCTCTCCACTGCGCAGAATCGCGAGATCTACGACCTCACGCGCGTCAACGGCCTGCGTGCCCCGGCTTACTTCCGGCCGGACTTTCGCTTCGACCGGACATTTACCGTCCGCAACAAACCGCTCCTGTTCTGGGTCGGCATCCAGAACGTCTTCGATCGCCGCAATGTCGTGGGAGTCAGGTGGAACCAGAACACCAACCGTTCGGAAAACTTCCGCCAGGAAGGCCTCTTTCCGCTCGTGGGCATCGACTGGAAGTTCTGACGCCGTCCAAAAACAAACGCCGTCTGCCATCGACATCCAGTTGAGCAGGATCCTCCATGCTTCGACACCTTCCCTTCGTCGTGAAGAACACCCTCCGCAATAAGCGGCGCACGCTCCTCACGGTCTTCAGCCTCGCCGCCTCGCTCTGCCTCTTGGGAGTGCTCATGGCGCTCTACCGCTCGTTCTTTCAATCCGACCCGCCAGAGCACCAGGCGCACCGCCTGATCGTCCGCAACAGGGTCTCGCTCGCAAACCCGCTGCTGCGCTCCTATCTGCCGCTCATTCGAAAAGTGCCGGGCGTTCAGGAGGCGATCATCTATCAGTTCTTCGCCGGCTCCTACAAGGACAACAAACCCAGTGAGTCCTTCGCCCGCTTCGCCGTCGAGCCTGGGCAGCTGTTCCGCATCTTCCCTGAATTCCGCCTCGGTGAGCAGGAAAAGCAGGCCTTTCTGCAGGACCGCACCGGAGCCATCGTCGGCATCCGCACCGCCCGGCAGTTGGGCATGCACCTGGGCGACCGCATCACCCTGAAGGGCGACATCATTCCGGTCGACATGGAACTGGTCATCCGCGGCATCTTCCATGCCGGCACCGCCGAAGATGAGTCCCTGTACTTCCACTACGACTACCTGAATGAATCGCTCCAGCCGGCCGAACGGGATCGCATCGGTGCATTCATGGTGCGCATCGACAGGCCGGATAACGCCACCGCCGTCATCCGGGGCATCGACCATCAGTTCCGTAACGCGCCGCTCCGGACGAAGACGGAAACGGAGAAAGCATTCCAGTTGGCCTTCCTCGCTTTCCTCGGCAACGTCAAGGTATTCCTGCTCTCGATCAGCGCGGCCGTCACCTTCACCATTCTGTTGGTCACCGGAAATACGATGTCGATGGCCGTGCGCGAACGCACCCGGGGAGTGGGCGTGCTCAAGGCGCTTGGCTTCCCGCCGCGCCTCATCCTGGGACTGCTCGTCGCAGAAGCGCTTCTGATCTCGCTGGCAGGCGGTCTGCTCGGCCTGGGCCTGGCCTCACTCCTGTGCGGCGTGCTGCGCAATGCGCCCGCCGTCGGGGCCGATTTCAGCCAGCTCATCGTGCCCCCCTCCATACTCGTCATAGGGCTCGGCGTCTCGCTGATCATCGGCCTCGTCAGTTCACTGCTCCCGGCCTGCGCCGCGGCCCGCCGCCCCATTCTCGAGGCACTGCGGGTGAATGACTGAAATGGCCCTTCCCTTCTCCTACAATCTCCGCAACTTGCTGGCGCGCCGCACCACAACCATCATGACCGCGCTTGGCATCGCACTCACCGTGGCCGTGCTCCTCAGCATTCTCACCATGGTGGAAGGCCTGCGCGTGGCCCTGGCCGGCACCGGGCATCCACTCAATCTTCTGGTGATGCGCAAAGGCTCGACCGCTGAGTTGAACTCCACCCTGACGCAGGAGGCGTTCCGGATCATGAGAACCCAGCCGGGCATCGCCCGGGACGCCAGGGGCGAGCCGCTGGCCTCGCTGGAACTCGTGACGGTGATTGTCCTCGAAAACCCCGCGATTCCGTCAGGCATCAACATCAACGTGCGCGGGCTCACCCAGGACGGCCTCGCCATCCGCGGCTCCGGGATCAGGCTCACGCAGGGCCGCATGTTCCAGCCGGGCCGCCGCGAAGTCGTGGTGGGCCAGGGCATCGCCCATCGCTACCCCATGGCGCGCCTCGGCGGGACCTTGCAGTTCGGCAAAGGCGACTGGCAGGTGGTGGGCGTGATGGACGCCGGCCGCTCGGCCGCCAACAGTGAACTTTTCTGCGATCTCTACCAACTGGCTTCCGATCAGAACCGCGAAACCACGCTCAGCTCGGCGCTCCTCCGCGCCTCCGGCGAAGTCTCCATGCAGGCGCTGCTGAATACCTTGGTCAATGACAACCGGCTCCACGTCGTTGCCGTGCCCGAAAGGAAGTACTACGCAGAGCAGTCCGAGTCAGGAAGGCCTGTTCTGACACTGGGCGTCTTCGTTGCCATCATCATGGCCGTGGGATCGAGCTTTGCCTCGATGAATACGATGTACGCCTCGGTCGCACAGCGCTCGGCGGAAATCGGCACGCTCCGCGTGCTGGGCTTCTCCCGTCTTGGAATCCTCACCAGCTTCGTACTCGAATCCCTCCTGCTCAGTCTGTTCGGCGGCATCCTCGGCTGCCTGCTGGTGCTCCCGCTCAACAACCTCGAAACTGGCATCGGCAACTCGGTCACCTTCAGCGAGATCACCTTCCACTTCCGCGCCACACCGTCGATTCTGGCAGGCGGCATCGCCTTTGCACTCCTGGTCGGCGGGCTCGGTGGACTCATCCCGGCGGCCTCGGCGGCAAGAAAGGAAATCGTGGCCGCGCTCAGGCAACTCTGAAATGGGAAGGAGACCGCCCCGTCTTCAGGATCGAAAAACCCTCCGGGATCGGCCGGAGAATCCCGAAACGTCCCACGGGCGCAGAACCGGTCCCCACGGTCCAAAATCTTTTTCGCCACCCATTTCCAACCACTTGCGGCCCGCATCGCCATAGAAGCTTTGGACAGGGGTATACAATCCGCACGCTGGATCCCGCGGCCTGTCCGCACCCAGCCGATCTTTGACACTCAAATCTCCGCACCTCGGCCGCCGGAGGCTTCCGCTCGGGTGGAAGCGGCATTGAATCCTTGGATTTTGAGCGATCAAAGCCATTTATTCGCGTTTTATTCACTCCCCGAGAGGAAATGACGCATTGGCTCAGCCCGTCCGCTCTGACAAGCCGGCAGCACCCCCAATCCACTGCCGCTGAGCGATCAAAGCCATTTCTTCTAGTTCTCTTCGCCACTCCGGGAATGGCGGGTGAATTCCTCATCCGCCAGGCGCTGGCCAGCCCCTCAGCAACCGCAATCCACCGCTACTGAGGGATCAAAGCCAGTTCTTCCCGTTTTCTTCCCTTCGTAGAGCCTCGCCCGCACTGCGACCTCGTCAGCCGCACAAGCTAGCGGCTGGGCTACTCTTCGATCTCCACCTCTACGAAGTGACTGCCCTGCAGCGCGAACTCGAGATCGGTTCGCAGCGGCTGCGGCTGGTCAAGAAAGCTCTTCTCATACGTTTCGTAGAACTTGTTCTTCTTCGCCTTCGGCGTAGCCCACAGCGACTCCGGCTCGATGCCTGCCGCCGCGAAACTCGCGCCGTAATTGCGGGTGTTCCTCACGCGCCGGGCCACATCCACCATCACCTTGCATTCGGGAATTGGGTTGTAGAATTCGCGCTCGGTCGAAATAATCGCCTGGGCCTTCGGCTGGCGGCCCGCCTTCGGGACCGGCAGGATCGCGTCCAGCAGGTCGTATATGCCTCCCTCCGGAGCTTTCCTGGCCGCCGGGCTGTCGTCACGCGGCGGCGGCGTCGCGTTGATGCTCCCATGGTGCCCGATCTTCAGGAAGTCCACCGGACTCTGAAGCAGTCCCTCCTTGTGCATTTCCCACATCACATTCCAGCTCCCGTTGTGACGGCCATCCTTGAACTCACCCTCCCACTCCGCGTCGCCCACAAACAGCAGCCGGCGCTTCTTCCACTCGATCAGCAGGACCACGCTCAGGTTGTTTTGGATGGACGACTCCTTCGCCGCGAACGCCAGCGCATTGGAGACCATCCGGCTCTGCAGCACCCGGAAATCCGCCGCGCTGATATTCTCCGGCGCCTCCGCGGCAGGTTCGGGCACGGCAGCAGCCGCCGCTTCACCTCCATTCCCGGCGACGCCGCGGAAGCCCTTCAACGTCGCGGCCCCCTCTTTGCCCAGATAGAACCCGTCGATGTTCTCTTCCGGAGCCAGAATGTGGATGGCTGTCTGGGCGGGTAGCTCCAGTTCGAGTTCGCGGCCTGTCTGCCCTCGGTGTACGTACTTCGGCTTGATCTTGTTGGCGGCCGGCAGTTCCTCCATCAGCAACTTGTCGGCAGCATCGTTGCTCACCCCATACAAGCTGGCCAGGAGCTCCACTTCGGGGCTCAGCGCGCGTCCGCTCTCCATCAACGCCCGCATCGCCTGCGTAGCGATCGCCCGCATCTTCCGCACGCCCTCCGCTTGTGGATGCTTGGGATCCATCGCGGCGCTCAGCCAGATGTTCTGTACCTCGATGTTCTCGAACCATTCGGGATTGAAGCCCTTCAGGTGGTCTTCGTGCCGGTGCGTGGCGACAATCAGGTCCAGCCGCTTCGTCCCGGCCTTCTTGCCTTTTGGCAACTCGCCTTGCAGGTGTTCGATAGCCTGCTTCAGTAACCCATCGCCACCTTTCTTGCCGCAATCAATGAGGATGTGGAATCCATCGTCCGGACTCGGAATGCGAACGTAAATGCAATCCCCGCAGCCCACGTTATAGGCGCGGATCAACAGCTTATCTGCCATTGGCGTCCTCCTGATGCATCTTCGTGTTCCTGGTCTGAATCCTGGGACAGATTCAAGTGCGGAGAGATGTGGAATCGCACCTGGCTCTCACCCTCCAGTTCAGCCGTCACCGGCGGAACGTGCGACGCCAGCAGGCCCTTCTCGGAACCCACAATGGAGCCCACCCGGCCCAGCGCAATTTGCCGCGCCACCTCGTCCAGCAGCTCCTTCCGCCTCTCGGCCCCCTCCGCCACCGCCTTGTCCCACCGTTCCTTCAACTGGCCGCTGCGCTCCCGCTTTCCTCCGTAAGGAACCGAGCCCGGCTTCACGGTCCAGGCCAGCGTGATTCCGTTGTCGTCAAACACGAGCGTGCCTCCGCACAGCATCGTCGTGTACTTCCCGCTGTATGGCCCAAACCGTTCGCCTTCCAGCAGCACCTCCTCCCGCCACACGTACTGCACCACAATCTGCCGCGGTAACGGCTCGTTCTGCCGGCCGCGCTTCTTCGCGTCGTAAAGGTCCGCCACCAGAAGATCCTGGTGCGCGGGGATCAGCAGCGTCTCGCGATTGTCGTCCAGAAAACGGTAGGCGGCGGCCCGCGAACGCGCGATGTTGTCGATATTGGGACGGATCGCGAACGGCAGGCGGTCAGTCAGATACGTGGGCGCCTTCAGTTCGTCGACCTCGGCCTGCGTCAGGATTTCCCGGTCCCGGAAAACCTCCAGCAACATCCCGTAGTAGCCTTCCGGGTCCAGCGGGTCAGCCAGTTGCTGCGAACGGCAGACCGCCCTGGCGTAATCGCGAAACCGCACCTCCACGGGCGGCAGCAGGTCCAGGGGCTGAATCGACAGATGTTGCATGCGGACCGTCGCATCCCAGAACGCCTGCCGCGGCGTGCTCGGTTTGCGCTTCCGTTTGCCCGGCTGTGCCGGATCCTCCGCCTCTACTTTCATGTAGTGCTCAGCCAGTTGTCTCAGGATCTGGAACATCGCGCCTGTGAGCACCTCGGATAAGCTATGCGGATCCGATGTGCCGGCCTTGTTCGACATCTTGAGTTCGTTGTTCGCGGTCCTCAGGTACGGCCTGTCTTCAACGGCCTTTCCGAACTGCTCGGCGATCGACGAAATGGTCGTTGCTTTGGAGAAGTCGCCGGCCGTCTTATCCGCCTCCTCCTGCCGCAGCTTCTCTATCAACAGTGTTTGCAGGATCGCGGTCTGGTCACCGATGAATTCGTGAAACGCCGCCGTCTCCAGGGAGCTGCTCTCGTTGAAATACGGGCGTATGCCATCCAGCACCGCGTGCCCGAACTCATGGCTCACGATGTCGGTGGAGAGGCACGTATAGACTGTCTTCTCTCCGTCGTCGAAGTAGTAGAACTGCAGCGATTTGCTCTGCCTGTCGTAGAAGGCGTTCTGGCCATAGCCGGCGTGCGGCACCACAATCAGGCGGTTCCCCTCGAAAGCCCATGGGATTCTTCGTCCCAGCGCGTTTCCGTCTTCGAAAAACGCCAGCGTGCGCTGCACAATCGCCCACACGTTCACCTGATGAAACGCAAACGTCTTGGCCTTGTGCTGGTCCAGCGGCGCTCCATCGGCGCCCAGGTAACCCTCGAAAGAATCGGTCGACATCCACCGTGCAGGCGGCTCCAGCTTGCCGGTATCACCGTCATAGTCCACCACCGCGAATCGGGCGCTGGTGGGGCCGTCCAGCAGGCCCGGTTCCCAGTTCACCAACGTCTTCAGGTTGAAGACAGCTTCAGGGGACTTGTCCTCATCGAGCGGATCCTGGTAGTAAGTAACCACCGGGAACTCCAGCAACCCCTGCTGTTTGCGCAGGTCGGAAGCAAGGTATTGCCCTTGTGCGTACAAACTGACGCGCACATCGGGCGAGATACTCACTCCCTTGATCGAGCGGCGCCGCACTGCTTTCGGTGCCAGGGCCGCTACCTCGACCACTGTGCCTGTGGCAGACGAAGTCTGTTCCGGCTCCCTGGCCGGCTTCGAATCTTCAATCGTCACTGTGAAGCCCTCCCTTCCAGTACTAACGGTTTGGCCCATCGAACCGGCTCAGTATAGACCTGCTCCTAAGTGAGGAAAAGGCCTTCACAATGAGGCCAGCGTGTCCGCCCAATCGCTCAAGCGAGAATTGTGTCCGGAAGGGGACAATCCTCACGAATGGGTTATGTTCCGGTAGTTCTGGAAGAGGTATCAGGCGACCCTAGGCCTCTCACCAACTCATCGCCCAAGGCCCAGCATCGTGGTCAACGACAGTTCACCTTCCCGCGTCTGCAAGCCCCGCTTCATCGCAGCCTGGAACAGGCTCTGCGCTTCGTGATTGCGGACCCCCGCACTGAAGAGATCGCCATCGCGGCTGAACTCCTCGGCCGGCGCCAGCGCAACGGCGTTGACCCTTTCTTTCACCACGGCATGGCCGGCCGCCGGAAACCCGCCAATTCGATGCGCCAGCGAGGCCACAAACTCACCCAGCGCGGCGGCCGGCAATGCGCGATTGATCCAGCCGTACCGCTCCGCCGTGTCTGCGTCATAATCGTCCGCGCTCAGCAATACCTCCATCGCGCGTCCCCGGCCCAGCAGGCGGGCGAGATGTTGGGCTCCGCCCGAGCCGGGCAACAATCCAAACGCCGGCTCGAACTGACTGAATAGCGCCGTCTCGCGAGCCGCAAAACGCATGTCGCACGCCAGCACAAACTCGCTGCCGACGGCGCGCACCCGGCCCTCGATCTGGGCAATCGTCACCAACCGGCTCATGCTCAGCCGCCGGAAGAGCAGCGCCAGGGACTCAGCCCCTTCCATCTTGGCCACTTGCTCCCGGTATTCATTGATCCGCGTCACGTCGACGTGGGAGATGAAGTAGTCCGGGTCGGCGCTCTTGAATACGAGCACCTGGACGCCCTCATCCCGCTCGGCTTGCTGAATGAGGGAAACCAGGTCACGGACGAGCTCGGGCCCCAGAAGATTCATCGGGGGAGCCGCGATCTCCACGAACAGTACGGCGTCTTCCTGTTTGACGTTGAGTTTCTCGAATGTCACCTTGATCCTCCTTCTTTGTACGTACCCAAACCGGTTGACGATATCTCCAACTAACGCAGCGATCGAAACGCGTTACGCAGCTCCCCCGTCAGCAGCTCCGGTTGCTCCCATGCCGCGAAATGTCCGCCTTTCGGAAGCCGGTTGAAGTAGACCAGCTTGGGATAGGCTTTCTCGGTCCAGCTCTTCGGGGCGGCATAGATTTCATCGGGGAAAACGCTCACCGCCGTCGGCACCTGGACCCCTTTGGGGGCGAAGAACGCGAGCTTGCTCTCCCAGTACAGCCGGGCGGAAGAGGTGGACGTCTTCGTCAGCCAGTAGAGCGTAATGTTGTCGAGAATGTCGTCGCGCGTCAGCCCCTCCGCCTGCCCGTCGAACACGCGGACAATCAGCTCGAGGCTGCGCGCGTCGTGATCCAGCATCCACGCCGCCAGGCCAGCCGGGGAATCCTCCAGCCCGTACAAAGTCTGCGGCCGGTTGGCCATCTCCAGCGCATAGCCCAGGCCGTGCTTGTAGAAGAAATCAAGCTGATCCCACGCTCCCTGCTCTTCGGCGGAGAGGCCGGAGGGCGCCGGTTGACCGTATTGCAGGGCATTCGCAATCTCGGCCGGCAGCGTGGCGGGCATGTTGGTGTGAATCCCGATCAACTCCGGCGGAGCTTGCAGCGCCATCTGCTCCGTCACGGCATTGCCCCAATCGCCGCCCTGCGCGACGAATCTCGTGTAGCCCAGGCGCTTCATCAGCACCGTCCACGCACGTGCGATCCGGATGGGATCCCAGCCCGTCGCCGTCGGCTTGCCGGAGAAACCGTAGCCCGGCAACGAGGGGATCACCACATCGAAGGCATCCTCCGCCTTGCCCCCGTTGGCTGTCGGATCAGTCAGCGGACCGACGATCTTCAACTGCTCGAGGATCGAGCCCGGCCATCCGTGCGTGATGATCAGCGGCAAGGCGTTGGCCTGCTTCGAGCGCACATGGATGAAGTGGATGTCCACTCCATCGATCCTCGTGACGAACTGCGGCAGGCCATTCAGCTTCGCCTCCGCTTTGCGCCAGTCGTAGCCGCCCTGCCAGTAGCGCACCAGGCTCTTCATCGTCGCCAGCGGCACACCCTGTGAGCGGTCGTTAACCGTCTCCGCTTCCGGCCAGCGCGTGGCGGCCAACCGGCGGCGCAGGTCCGTCAGTGCCTCCTTCGGAAAATGTACCTGGAAGGGACGGATGGAGGTGTCGTCAGGCCGCGTCTTGACGGCGGCCGCATCCGTATAGTGGTTCCCGATCCCGCTGGTTTGCGAGTGCGCGGGGATGGCGGCGCAGAGCCCCATCGCCCCCATCACCACCAGCGTCCCTCGCCAGTTTTGAGTTGGTGTCTTCCTGATATTCATGTGGATTCCTTTCCTCGATCTAGTCAGGCCCGGGCGGCTGCCTCGACACCCGCTGCGGAGGAGATGGCCGCGACGATCTCATCCGCCGTCACCACCGCACTTGCGTAGTGGGGGATGTTGACCTCCAGCGCGGCGTGCATCTCTACCTCGGAGTAGTCCGCCGTCGCATCCTTCACCATCGTGACCTCGTAGCCCAATTCCGCGGCAAAACGAACGGTCGCCTCCACGCACGTATGCGCAATCAGACCCACGACGATCAACTTGTGAATGCCGTGCTTCTTGAGCAGTAGATCCAGATCCGTGCTGGCGAATCCGCTCGAACACCAATGCTCCGAAGCCACAACATCGCCCGGCTGCGGTTCGAACTCCTTGTGAAACTCACCACCCCAGGTGCCGTACTCGAATGTCCTGCGCGACCACGCCGCCTTCTGGATCGGCGCAATGTACTTCCAGTCCTCGTAGTCACCCGGACGATACCGGTGATGCATTGCGTAGAACACGCGGATTCCAGCCTGGCGCGACGCCTCCAGCACCTGCTTCATGTGAGGCACGCACTGGTTTGCTTCGGCGATGCCTTTCAGGCGATCCCACACCTTGCCGCCTTCTGAGAGGAAGTCGTTATAGGGGTCGATCACGAGAAGTCCGGTGATCGCTTTCTCATAGCTGAGTTGTGCCATGCTTCCTCCGGTCCTACTCAGCCTTCCGCAATGCATGGCGCTCGATGCTCCTGGCGAACAGCGGCGTCTCCTGGTGGTTGTGGGCCTCTGAAATGGGTCTGCGACCGGCCCGGAACACGTCCACCGGGATGCCTTGCTTTGCCAGGAAGTCCGTCAGCTCCGGCGTGAAGGAGCTCTCCACCGTGTTCGTGAACTCGCACGTCTGCTCGTCGATCTTCCGGACTGCCAGGTCCCAGATCACCCCAATCTTCGTGCGGCCCGCCGGCGTGAATACGTCTGAGTTCGAAACCAGCCGCAGATGGTCCGGTTGCCCGATCTCCTCGACATAGTGCTGCACCATCATGCTGCCCCCCAGCACCTCGACATTGATCGACATGCGCCGGCCATCCGGGGCAATTGTGGATCCGGCTGAGCAGTGAGCCGGTGAGCAGGCCTGGTACTCCGCCTCGGGCAGCGAAAAGCACCAGGTTGGAATATCCACCTTCTCAATCGGCGCATGGATCGTCGCCGAGAAACTGGATTGAACCAGAATGTTGTCTTCCATGAATTAGCCTCCTTCCACGTGTGCGGCACTGGCCCATCCGAGAGGCGAGCCTCTCGGGCCGTCCGGTCTTTCTTTGAGTCGTGGTTCACCAAGGGTGCAAATCGCCCGCCAATCGCTGGCACGCGACTTCCGACTCAAACGAAAGGACTTGTGCCCTGTTCGCGGATGGGCTCGTGTCACACGTCAAACTGCGGCCCGCTCAGTGTCGGCGGCTTGACACGACACTGATCGAATCCACCCAAACTTGTACTGGAAAAAGCGCCTCACCCCTCGAAAACGCGCGCACCGATGGTAAGGTGGTCCAAGCGCCTATGGCCGAAACGCCGCGGATCCTGCGTGTAGTTGTCGCCTCGCCAGGCGACGTACAAAAGGAACGGGACCTCGTCCCGGCTGTACTCGAGGAAATTAACCGCTCCATCTGCGTCGATCGAAACCTCCGCCTCGAAGCCGTGCGCTGGGAAACCGATGCCTATCCCGGCTTCCACGTGGATGGCCCCCAGTACCTCATCGATAGCGTCCTCAGCATCGAGGACTGCGAGCTGCTGATCGGCCTCTTCTGGAAACGCTTCGGCACCCCCGTCAACGACGCCGCCTCCGGGACCGAGCACGAGATCCGCAACGCCATCGCCGGCTGGCGCCGCCAGGGCAGGCCGCAGGTGATGGTCTACTTCAATCAGAAAGCCTACAAACCCCGCAATAAGTCAGAGGCGGACCAGTGGGGCAAGGTGCTCCAGTTTCAGGAGGAGTTCCCCAAGGAAGGGCTCTGGTGGCCCTACCTCGGGGCCGGCAAATTCGAGGCCGCCCTGCGCCGCCACCTCACCGCCTATATCCGCAGGACTTACCCTCTCGCGTCGGCCCTGCCGCCCCTCGCTCCGCCACCCACCGCCCCTGCGATTCAGAAACCGGCCATCGGCGACGCCTACTTCTCCGTACAGGCCGGCATCATCGCCGAGCGCGCGCACACCTACATCGGCGGCGAGGAAACCCTGCAGGCGTTTGAGGCCTTTCGCCAGGAACACCGCCGCGGCTACTTCGTCATCTGCGGCAGTCCCGGCCAGGGCAAGACCGCGCTCGCCTGCCGCATCATTTCCTCAGGCCATTACGCCCACCACTTCATCAACCGCATGGGCGGCCGCGACGAGCCGCGCCTCATCCTGCTCTCCCTCCTCGCCCAACTGGACCCGCCCTGCAGCGAAGCCCTCCATTCGGAATCGCTCGCCACCCTGACCAAGGCGTTCGAGGATTGTCTGCGGCGCAGCTCCGCCCAACAGGGCGGACTCGTCCTGGTCGTCGATGCCCTCGACGAACTGCCCGAAAACGCTCCCGATCCACCCTTCCTGCCCGCCGAGACCCTCCCCAACGGCGTCTTCGTCGTGCTCACTTCCAGGCCCGGCTATCTCCTCGGGCGCCTCCGGCAGCGCCTGTTTTCCCTGCCCCACGAGGTCTTCACCCTCCACCCGCTCAGCCTCGAGGTGATGCAGGCCATCATCCTGCGCAGCCGGCCCGGCACCACCGCAGCCGAGTTGGAGCGCATCGCTGAGGCCGCCCAGGGCAATCCGCTCTACCTCCAGGCCGTACTCGACCAGTTCCGCGCAAATCCTTCGTTCGACCTCACGAAGCTGCCCACCTCCATCGAGGGCTTCTATCGCGCCGCCACCCGCAGCCTCGCCGCCGGCAATACTTTGCTGAGCAGTATCCTGGGGCTGCTGTCTGTAGCCCGCAAAACGCTCTCCCTCCGGGACCTCAGCCAGATCACCGGAGCCACGCAGCGAGCCATCGACGAGACGGCCATCCGGCCCATCCTGCCCTTCCTCCTCGACGGCGAGGAGGGCTACGGCTTCTACCACGCCTCCTTCCATCAATTCGTGCGCCGCGCCCTGCTCTATGAGGATGAACTCCGCGAAGCGCACCGGCGGTTGGCCGAATGGCTGGAACAGCCCGGAAATCCGGCCAATTCCTACCGCTACCACTCCCTGGCCCACCACCTGTACGAGGCCGGAGCCCAGCAGCGGTTGGTGGAAGTGGTAGACGAGTCGTTCCTCACCAAAGCCGTGCGGCTGCTCGGTTACTCTGCCCTGGAGAGCCTGGAACTGCTCACCCGCTCGCTGCTGGAACGCCGTGATCCCGGCGTCATTGCACACTGCGTCGAACTGGTGGAGTCTCTGCGTGGCGTGATCGGCGAAGAGGCGATGGCCCACGTCGCCAACACGCTCCAGCCCTACCGCTCCGGCCCCCTCGCCTTCCGGACCCAACTGCTGGAACCGTTCATCGCCGATGCCGCCGGCCTCGACATCTACGTGGGAATCCTCCCCAAGGCGGAGGTCCCGGCGGATTTCTTCGAGGTCGTCACCCAGGAGCAACGCCTCTTTCTCGCCATTGGCGACGCTCCCAGCCTCGGCTTCAAAAGCGCCTTCGTCGCGCGCTTCATGGGCAACCTGTTCCGTCAACTGGTGCTGGAAGGCAACTGCCGCGACCTCGGCGCCGTGCTCGCTGCCATGGACGGCATGATCGCCCCCTACGCCTACTTCCGAAGAATCTCCATGCAGTGCATCGCCGTCGACCCCAAGCGGCACGTCGTCCGGTTGGCCAACGCAGGCCATCCGAATCCGGTGCACTACTCGCGCAAGCGGGGCGCGTGCGAACTTTTGCCCCTCGCCGGCAACCTGCTGAACAGCGCCACACAGCAACCTGAGCCCACTCCCTGGTTTGAGGAATATGCGGTCGAGGTCGACGACGGCGACATTCTTGTGCTCGTCTCCGACGGCCTCACGGAAGACCACGTCATGGTGGGGGAGCCCTTTGGTTACCGCTTCCTCGATCTTGTGGCCGCCAAAGCGGCAGAGGGCGCAAGGGCCGTCGGTTCGGCCA
Source organism: Paludibaculum fermentans (assembly GCF_051172195.1). Taxonomy (GTDB): domain Bacteria; phylum Acidobacteriota; class Terriglobia; order Bryobacterales; family Bryobacteraceae; genus Paludibaculum; species Paludibaculum fermentans_A. Next base: position 4,851,081 of record NZ_JBPJAQ010000001.1, on the reverse strand, counting down.
TCCTGGACGCCTGGCGACGCCATCCGAGAGAAGCCGATGCCGTGGACGACGTCACGGTCGTCGCCATTCAAATCGATCTGGTCTCGGGAGGTGGCGCCCAATGAGTTGCATCATCACCAAACGCGATGTCGGCGATGTGACGATTCTGGAGTGCTCCGGCCGCCTCACTCTGGGAGAAGGCTCCGCGCTCCTGAGGGAGACCATCAAAGGCCAGGTTGAAATCGGCAGGAACCAGCTCGTTCTCCTGCTGGCCGAAATTGCCTACATGGACAGTTCGGGTGTGGGTGAACTGGTCAGCGGCTTCACAACGGTATATAACAGCGGCGGCGCATTGAAACTGCTAAGCCCGAAGAAGCGCATCGTTGATTTCCTGCAGATCACCAAGCTCTACACGGTCTTCGATGTCTATCAGGACGAAGCCGCGGCCGTGCGCTCCTTCGGCGGACCCAGCTATCCCTTCCAGTGTCCCGTTTGTCAGAATCGGGTCCTGGCGTATATCCGGAAGGGGTGCGACGAAACCAGTCACACGTGCGGCCGGTGCGATGGGGCGTTCACACTGTCGGATATTGACCCGGTGGCCGGCCGCGCCGCAGTCCGCGCGTTGAGTGTTCCAAGCTATGCGCGGGAAACTCTAACCCTGCGTTGCGGAGCGCCCTTTGAACTGATCTTCCTCGGCCGCCTGACGCTCTTCTCTTCCCGGGCTCTGAAAAAACTCTGGGCTGTGGTGCCTGGCCCCAGGCGCCTGTTGGTCGATATGTCGGGCATGACGGAATGCGACGACGCGGGCCGCGATGCGCTGCTGTCTCTGCTCTCCGGCGCAGGCTCCCCAGCCAAGGTGGCCGTTTCGCTGAACGGCTTGCCCAACGGAGTCCGCGCTGGCTTCCCTACTCAGCCACCCTTCTTTGAAGACCGCGATGTCGCCCTCAATTGGCTGGGCAACGTGTCGGACACGCCCCAACTCTCCATCGCGCTCCTGAAGTATTGACGGTTATCTCAGTTCCGGCCGGCAAGCGGTCCCCATGGCGGGACCAGACGCAGAAATTCCGCCCGAATATCTACGCCTGATCCCGCGAGACGCCCTTGCGCGCCTCTGTCCGCACGGTGAGAGGTGACGCCAGCCTGAAATTGACTAACGTCTCCGGTGGCAGTCGCACCTGTTTACGGCCCGTAAAGGCCGCACCCACTGTGCCTGCCGCCGCCCCGGCGCCGGCTCCGATCAGCGCTCCACCGCCGCCCGCGGCGAGCCCTCCGATCAATGCTCCGGCGCCGGATCCTCCTCCGATCATGGCCCAGTTCCTTTTCTTGTGGCCTCCGCTATAGCGCGTGGCCGGATTGGATGTCACGCTATACGTCCGGCCGTTCCAATCCACGTTGGTGAGTGACAATGACAGGACCGCATTGCCCTTGAAACGACCGGAAGACGCGCTGCGCCGAATGGTGCCGGTGACGTTCGCACCCGTAGGGATGACCGTCTCCTGGTTCACCACAACCGGCGCAACCAGCACTCCCGTGAACCGGTCTCCCGGCCGGTTCCGGTCCGTCGTGATTGCGTGATTCAGCCGCACCGCCAAGTGAGTGCCCGGTTGGATCGTCACCAGCGTGAATTGGCGAGCGGTGGCAGGTTCCGCCGGAACCGCCGCTGCCGCTTCCACAGTCGAACCCCCAGGCTCACAGCCCGTCAACAGCGCTGCTGCGGCTACCGTCACGCAGGCGATCAGCGTTTTGCGTTGCATCACGGGAAAGCAAATGCATGCACCGTGCCACACTGCTCGATTCGCCTGTTTGCATCAGCTTGCGCCCAGGTGCCCGCTGGATTCCGGTAAGTCTTACCAGTGAACGGATCCGCCCAGCCGGGAATAATTCGCCAATTCACTCGTCTTCCGATCAGATGCACGACTTGGTGATTCAAACAGAGGGACTCACCCGCCGCTTCGGCGACCGGATTGCCGTGAACAGCCTGAGCTTGCAGGTGCCCGCGGGGTCAGTGTTCGGTTTCCTGGGACCGAATGGCGCCGGCAAGACTACGACTATTCGCCTCCTCCTCGGCTTGCTGCGGGCTCATTCGGGCGAAGTCCGCATCTTCGGCGAATCGTCCACCAGCCAGCGCCTCTCCGTCCTGAAGCGCATCGGCGCCCTGGTCGAGGCGCCTTCCCTCTATCCACATCTCACGGGCATCGAGAATCTGCGTCACACCTGCCTTCTAAAACAGGTGGCGTCCACCGATATCCCTCGCGTCCTGCGCGTGGTGGACCTCGCCAGTGACGGCGGGCGCCTCGTCAAAACCTACTCGCTGGGGATGAAGCAGCGGTTGGCACTCGCCATGGCCCTTCTGGGACAACCGGAGCTGGTCATCCTCGATGAACCCACGAACGGACTCGACCCCGCCGGCATCCAGGAGATGCGCCACCTGCTGCGCGACATGCCCGTCTCCCACGGGATCTCGGTCTTCCTGTCCAGCCACCTGCTGGGTGAAGTGGATCAGATCGCTTCCCACATCGGCATCATTGCCGCCGGAAAGCTGCAGTTCCAGGGCTCCCCGGAAGAGCTCCGGGCCCGCCGCCAGGGCTCTCTACGCATTGGCCTCGATCGCCCCGAAATCGCCGCCGAACTCCTCCGGCAACAAGGCTGGCCCGCCGTCGCACGCGAAAGATCCAGCGTCGAATTGCCGGCCCTCGACCAGGATTCCGTAGTCCGGATCAACCGCTTCCTTGTCGAGCGCGGCTTCGCCGTCTACCTCATCACCGGCCACCAACCCACCCTCGAAGAGATGTTCCTCGACTTGACCCAGCCAGCGTGACGCCCATGACGATCTTCCTCAGAACCTTCGCAGCCGAACTCCTGAAACTGCGCCGCACCCTCGCCTTCTGGCTGGTCTTCCTGGCCCCCGGCCTGATCCTGTTGCTGGAATTCCTCATGTTTCACGAACGGGTCGACTTCTTCGCGAAGAAGCAACAACCGCTCTGGGATATCCTGCACCGCAATTCGTTCAGCCTCTGGGGCGTCCTCATGCTGCCGTTGTATGTGACGCTGCAGACGGCGCTGCTGGCCGGCCTGGAACACACCGAGGACCGCTGGCGCAGCCTGCTCGCCATGCCCGTGCCCCGCTGGGCCATCTATTGGTCCAAACTCATCATCCCGTGCCTTATGGTGGTCGTCAGCTCGCTGATCCTCACGGCCGGCGCCCTGCTCAATGGAATCGTGCTGAGATGGCTGGAACCCCGCCTGCTATTCCCCGACCCGGTTCCGTGGCAGTTGTTCCTGCACGACGCCTGGCTGACCATCGCCGCCTCGCTGCTGGTCGTGACCATCCATCACTTCCTCAGTTTGCGGCTGCGCAGCTTCGCCGCCGCTTCGGGCGTCGGGATCTGCGCCACCGTCATCAGCTTCATGCTGGTGAATTCAGAGAAGTATGGCCGGCTCTGGCCGTGGTGCCTGCCCGCTCGCCTGCTGGTGACAAAACCGGGCATCACTGAGGACGTGCTGGTGTATTCGGTCGTAGGGTCCGTGCTCGTGACCCTGGCCGGCACCTGGGAATTCTCGCGCCGCGAAATCCGCTAGCTGGCCAGCATCCGTTCCCGCAGTTGCAGGTAGCTGCGCACCGCCACATCCAGGGAAGGCATCGGCTCAATCCCCAGCGACTCCATTTTGGCGTTGGAGAGCGGCGAGAACTTCGGCCGGCGGGCCGGCGTACGGTACTCGCGTTCCGTCGTAGGCTTCAGTTCGGGCTGCAGGCCAGCCTCGCGGAAGATCAGTTCCGCATAGTGATACCACGAGATGGGTGCGCCGCCGCCGCAGTGAATCACTCCGTCGATGCCCTTCGCCACCATATCCGCCGTCCTCGACGCCAGTGCCGGGGCATACGTGGGGCTCGCCACGTGATCCTCCACCACCCGGATCGTCTTCCCTTCCCTGGCCATGCGGAGCATCAGCTCGATGAAATTGCCGCGCGCCGTCCGCAAGCCCCCCGGACCAAATACGCCGGAGGTGCGGATCACCAACGGATTCGCCAGATACGCCTGCGCGTAAAGTTCACCCGCCAGTTTGGAAACCGCATAAGCGCCCAGGGGATGCGTCGCGTCGGTCTCCACATACGGCCTATCCGATGTGCCGTCAAACACATAGTCGGTGGAAAAGTGGACCAGTTGGGCGCCGCACTGGCGGCTGGCCAGCGCCAGGTTGCGGACCGCCAGGCCGTTGGCCTGGAAGGCGGCGTACGGCTCGTTCTCGGCTACGTCCACCATATTATAGGCGGCCGCATTGATCACGATCTCCGGATCCACCGAGGCTACCGCCTCTTCTACCGCCGGCGCGGAAGTGATGTCGACATGACTGCGTTCCCACCCCGTGACCTTCGCGCCGCGCTCGCTGAATTCACGCATGAGCTCCACGCCGAGCTGGCCGGCGCAACCGAAAATGGCTACCTTCTTCTGCATCTCAGAGGTAATATAGCGCGATTCCCCTATGGAGGAGGGCCGTTCGAGCCGATAGGACAATCACAGGAAACGACGATGCCGAAGCGCGGGATGCCAGGCAAACTTGAGATCTTCGTTACATTTTCTGTGCACCCCGGGGAGAACAGGCACTTTCTGGAGAACGCGTTGCAACTTTGATACACTTTGCTTACGTCTGAGTCAATGGAGAAGATCCCAATGCGAACCCTGATTCAAACAGGATTCCGGCGAAGCCGTCGGGCTAACCGCGTAGGCCTTGCATTGCTCTTGGCTCTCAGCGCCGCGCTTTTGATCTCGGTTCTGGCCGGGATTCGAAGCCTCGGGTCGAGCTGACTGTTTCCGCCAGGAGCGACTGCATCAACCAGTGCAGGTCGTTCAGCGCGTGTACTGCGTGCTCCAGGGTGAGCCCCGCCTGATAACCGCCATCTACCTGGCGGCAATACGCAACCTCTCCCAGGTAGAGACAATCCTCCAAGACGAGCTTCACACACGCACCCATCGGCAGCTTCCTGTCGAGCAGGACTCGGGCTCCATTGCCGGAAAGGTCCAGTACCTCCGCGGCTATATTCAGGTCAGCTTCTCCCAGGACGGTTAGCGTTGTCCTGAGTTCCACAGGTACACGAGTCGACTGGCGGCGTTCCATGCCTGCCATATCGGTACAAGAGATCCGGCTATGAGGGAATCGAGGCGCGAGCGCGCGGGAGAAAGAAATGGTCCGGAGCGATGCTCGGGATGACCGAAGGTCATCACCTATCCGCACCGCCAAAGTGTGGGCAACTGGCGGTTTCGGCAAGACGCAAGCGCCTTGGCTCGCCCCGGACTAATTGTGCAGGCGCATTAGCCTAGTAGGCTAAGTATCGGCGATATACCTCATAGAAGTACTCCCCCCAAATGGGGGGGTGCGGCTGGTATTTCAGGGGGGAAACAGGCCACAAAGATCCTGCTTGCCCGGTGGGCTGCAAATCGCCCCTCACGCGTGCATAATGAAGGCGATGGTGGTCCCGGCGGCAATGTCGAACCAGGCGCGCATCTCATACCCCTCCGGCAACTTGGAGGTCTCGCTCCCTTCCCGCAAGAACTGGTTCGTCCTGATCTTCCTCGGGATCTGGATGGTCGGCTGGGCCGTGGGCGAGGTGGGCGTCCTGGGCTTACTATTGAGCGGGATCGTCCGGGGACCCGCGCCGCCCATCATCCTGGCCTGGCTGCTGATGTGGACCGTCGGAGGCATGCTGGCCCTCGCGTTCCTGCTGTGGGGCCTGATTGGCCGCGAGGTGGTGACCATCCGCGATAACGCCCTCATCATCCGCCGCCAGATTGGCCGGTTTGGCTTCAATAGTCGTTTTGAACTCGCCAAGGTGCGCAACCTGCGCGGGGCTGCCTGGATTATGGATGCCGGCGGGGTCATCGGCTCGCTGGGACGGTTCAGCGGAGCCGGCACCATCGTCTTTGATTGCAGCGGGTTCACCCACCGTTTCGGCGCGGGCCTGGCGCCGGAGGAAGCGGCCCGGGTGGTGGAAGTACTAGCACCGCACTGCGTCTGGCGGTGAGGTCAACGAACGGTGGCCAGCAGCCACAACGCAAAGCCGATCGCCCCGCAGACGGCGATCTCGACGGCCAGCCGCACGGAATAGGCTCGCTTCACCACCGGTTTGGCCGCGATCTCCTGCTGCTTCGCCTGCTCGCGCTCCTCGATGATCCTGCGCAGGTAGTCGCGCCCGGCTTCGTCGGCGATGACCACAGTCTGGCAGTCCTTGCTGTCCAACGCACGCACGCACCGCGCGCGCAGGACGGCAGGCATGTCGTCCAACGTGTCGAATACTTCCGTACCTTCCCGTGTGGATGTCAGCACAACGGAGAGGTGCCACGTCCTGGGTTCGCCGGCTTCCTTCATTGCTGTACCTGGTCGCTATCTATCTAATATCATCGGGGACCGCCGGGCGCTACCCCCGCAAACTGAGAAGCCTCGGGATGCGGGACATTCGCGCGGTTCATGACGGTCTGGATGAATCCTAAACCAGCTTTCGACAGAGCCTTGTCTTTTCTGTAGACCAGGCCCAGCCGCCGCATCACCGGGTCGGGCGCCAGCGAGATCGCTTTGAACTGCCCGGCCACCACACCTTCCTGGAAGTGCGACGCGGCCATGAACGATAAACCCATGCCAGCCAGCACGAAACGCTTGATCATCTCAGTGGAGTCCAGCTCCATCGAGATCTGGATCAGGTCTTCCACCGGCTCCAGCCACTGGTTCATTTTGCTGCGCGTGGCGCCGCCCTTCGGCAGCAATAGAGGATAAGGCACCAAGTCCTGGCAGTTGACCGCAGGCAGGCCGGCCAGCGGATGATCCGCCGGAATCAGCAGCTTGATCTCATCCGTATAGACCTGCAGCACCTGCAGCTTCTTGTCCTGGACCGGCAGCTGTGCGAAGCCAAAGTCGGCCAGGTTGTCCAGCACCGCCTCGGTCACATGGCCGCCGTAGCTGCGGTCGACCAGCAGTTGTACGTTGGGGAAGCGCTTCTTGTACTCGGAGAACACGTTCGGAAGCACGTAGATACAGGTGGCTTCGTTGGCGGCGATTACGAGTTCGCCGCGCGGCACGCGCTCCAGTTCGTTGATCGAGTTCTGCGCCCTGCGGCGCAGGTCGAGAATCTGCTCAGCATAGTCGCAAAAGATACGCCCGGCCGCTGTGAGTTGAATGCGCGTACCCAGCCGCTCGAAGAGCGAAGTGTTCAGCTCCTGCTCGAGTTGGCGGATTTGTGCACTGATTGCCGGCTGCGTCCGGAAACACGTCTGCGCAGCCTTGGAAAAACTCTTCAGGCGGACAATCTCCAGGAACGTGTGGAGTTGATCTAGATCCATTCGGGGGCTCGTCTGAAGGGCGCCTGCAAGTTGGTTCGCAACTTGCAGGGGTGATCATACCATATTACCATCGGGATCAGGATGTTTATATCGGCCTCCTCCTTGCCTGCGGCCGTTTGCACGTCCAAAGCAGCCGCGCAAACTACTGAAAAGGATCAGGTTGAGTGGCGCCCCAGATGACCTTTCCTGTCGCCCGGCGGCTGCTTTTCCTCCTCTTCGCAGTCGCTGGCGCCTGCGCCGCGCTGACTCCAGAGGACGTACTGGTCCTGGGCAACCGCAACTCGCCGCTCTCCCGCTCCATCACCGAGTATTATGCCCGCCAGCGCGGGATCCCCGCGGACCATGTACTGCTGCTGAGCATGCCCGTGAAGGAGGAGATCACCCGGGCCGAATTTGACGCCCAGATCGCCCGGCCGCTGGCTTCGTTCCTGCGTCGACGCAACTGGGTCGACCGCATCCTGGCCATTGTCACCACCAGCGATGTTCCGCTCAAGATCGACGGCACCCTGGGTCCCAAAGCCCTTGCCGCCTCGGTCGATTCGGAACTGGCCGCGCTCTATGCCGACCTCACCGGAGCGCCGCACCCCCTGCCGGGGCCGCTGCCCAATCCCTTCTTCGGTATCGATCGGCCCATGTCTCACCCGGAGTATCCGCTCTACCTGGTCACCCGCCTGACCGGATACACCTTCCAGGACGTCAAGTCGATCATTGACCGCGCGCTGGCCGCGCGGAATCGCGGCATTGTCGTGCTCGACCAGCGGGAGCCTGGCGTGGAAACCGGCGACAACTGGCTGTACCGCGCCGCCCACCGCCTGCCGAAAGAGCGGGTCCTCCACGAGGAGACGGCCAAGGTGGTGTATGGCGCGCAGTTCGTCATCGGCTATGCCAGTTGGGGGTCGAACGACCGCAGTCGCCGCGAGCGCAGCGTGAAGTTCCAGTACCTGCCCGGTGCAATCGTCACCGAGTTTGTGTCCACCGACGGACGGACCTTCCTGGAGCCGCCTTCCTCGTGGGTACCCGGCGGATCGTGGAGGGTCCCGGTCGACCTCTTCGCCGACTCGCCCCAGACCATGTCGGCCGACTTCCTTAGGCAGGGCGCCACCGGCGTCTCCGGCCACGTCTACGAACCCTACCTGCAGCAGACTCCGCGGCCCGAGGTCCTCTTCCCCGCCTATCTCTCCGGCAAGAGCCTGGCCGAGAGCTTCTGGTCATCGATCCCTTCCCTCAGTTGGATGAACATCGTGGTCGGCGACCCGCTGTGCCGCCTGGCCCCGTAGCCAGAGCGGGGTATCCTGGCAGAATATGACGCGAAACGTGGCCGTGCTGGCCGGCTCCACCGGACTCACCGGCAGGTACCTGCGGGAAGTGCTGGACGAAGACGCCTATTATGACGAGGTTCAAGCGTTGACCCGGCAGGATGGCCTGGACACCCTGGAGGCCAGCCAGTTGCCCGGGGCGACGCATCTGTTCTGCTGCCTGGGTACCACCATCAAGGCCGCCGGCAGCCAGGCAGCCTTCCGCCAGGTTGATTTCGACTTTGTCGTGCGCTTTGCCAGGGCCGGCAAAGAAGCAGGCGCGCGGCGCATGATGGTGGTTTCCAGCGTCGGCGCCGATGCACGGTCGGGCACGTTCTATTTGAGGGTGAAGGGCGAAATGGAAGAGGCGCTGAGCGGGATGGGCTTCGAGTCGTTGCACATCTTCCGGCCCAGCGTCCTGCAGGGTCACCGGGCGCAGGCCAGGACCGGCGAAGGCTGGAGCATCCGCTTCCTGCGGGCCGTCGAATGGGCGATGGCGGGTGGCTTGCGCAAGTACCGGCCGATGCCGGTGGGTGTCCTGGCTTCGGCCATGGCGGTCGCCGGGGAACGCGGAGCCACGGGCCGGCACGTTTATGATTTTGACGGGATCTACGGCCTGGCGGGGGGCACTATTTCCTGAAGAGCCGGGACCAGAAGCCGGGTTTGTTGCCTTTGCGCTCCGGAGGAAATTCAGACAGGTCGAGCGCCTCGCCGCGGATCACGGCAGCCGGATGCTCAATGAAGAGCAGTTCCGCCAGGCGTGGTGAGTAGTGCTCGCAGATCCACTGGAACGCCACATCCAGCCGTGGCGGGCGCCCGCGCAGGTCGTGCGCATCGGAGGCGATGAAGTGGACCAGACCGAGGTCCAGCAGTTGCCTGGCGAACTCCTCGGCCTTTTTGCCGAACAGGCCCAGTAGCGACTGCCCGGTCACCTGCATAAAGCGGCCCTGCGAAACCCACTCCTGCACCAGTTCCAGGCGTTGGCGCAGCAGGGGATTCCGTTCCGGATGGGTCAGTATGATCTTCATCCCGGCCTCCTCCAACTGGCTCCAAAGAGTGCCGGTATTGGGGAAGATGGTGAGGTCGGAGAGCTCCATTAAGAGGTAGCCCTTCTGATTGATGGTGTACTTCAGGGGCTCGCGGAGGGCGGCTTCGATGTTGTCGAACATCAAGTGGAAGTCGCAGCCGCGCACCAGTTGGATGCCCGGGCCGGCCAGGGTCCGTGCTTCGGCCAGCAGTTCATCGACGCGGGCCGCGTCGTAGGTGTACTGCGTATCGGCGTGGGGCGAGGCGACCAGCACAGTGGTGCCATGCGCCCTGGCCATCTGGATCATTTCGACGGTCTCTTCCATCGATTTCGAACCATCGTCAATGCCCGGTAGAACGTGGGAGTGAATATCAACCATGCAGCGAGTTCTTCCATTGTAGGGGATGCGGCGCGGCGGTCAGCAGGACAAAAAGTCCTGCCTGCTCAACGGTACTGGACAATCTGTCCTATCCACCCGCAGATGTCCTAAAGTGAATGCCCCACCGAGTCGATACAAAACAGATGAAACAAAGCGGGTACCCCGCCTGACCTGCCCGGTGTTCCAGTTGGCCGCTCTCTTGCATACAAATACTACTTACTCAACTCCGGCACCTCCCTTCCACGAATGACGAAAAAGGCAAAGGTCTACCAATCTCTGATTCTGCTGCTTGGATTGGCTTTGGCCGTCCGGCAGAGCCTGATTTCGCCAGGCGGCAATGACCGGTTGTTCCTGTCCTACTTCGCTCTCACGATTGTCACTTCGTTGATGCGGCTTGGCGTGCCGACGGCCGCCGGCACAATCTCTATCGGGTTCATCTTCATTCTGGCGAGCCTGGCCCAGCTCAGCATGGGCCAGACCATCACCATCGGCATCACCGGCACCATCATTCACTACCTGCGGGATACGAAAGCGCGCATCAACTGGCTGTCGCTGTCGTTCCAGACCGCGGTGGTGGTGTTGGGGATCGAGGCCGCCCATCTTGCCTTCGATCGCATCATGCAGTTGCTGCCCAACAGCGGCGTGGCGGCTGCCCTGCCCCTGGCAGGCACAATCCTGTTCCTGGTTACCGCTTTCCCGCTGGCCGCCACCACCGCCATGAAAGAGGGCGAACTGTTGCGGCGCGTCTGGCATAACCGCTTTCTGTGGTCGCTGCCTTACTATCTCGCCGGTGCGGCTCTCGCCGGGCTGCTGACGGCCGTGGTGCAGCTGCCCCTGTGGCAGACCGCGGTGATCATCGTGCCGCTGCTGCTGCTGGTGTACCGCGCCTATGGCCTGCAGATTGACTCGCTGGCCCGTGAACGGCTGCATGCCGAGGAACTGGCCACATTGCAGCTGAGCATGGTGGAAGCGCTGGCGCTGGCCGTGGAATCGAAGGAGCTCAGCGCGGTCGATCACCTGCATCGCATGGCGACTTACGCGGTGACACTCGGACGGGCCGTCGGCCTGCGGGAGCCGGAGTTGCGTGCCCTGCGCACGGCGGCAGTCCTGCACGACATCGGCCAGGTGGCGGTACCGGACCACATCATCATGAAACCGGGCCGATTGACGCCGGAAGAGTACGAACGCCTGAAAGTGCATCCCGACGTGGGCGGCGACATCATCGAACGCGCCAACTTCCCCTATGCGGTCGCCCCCATTGTCCGCGCGCACCACGAGCGCTGGGACGGCAACGGTTATCCGCAGGGCTTGAAGGGCGACCAGATTCCGCTGGAGGCCCGCGTCCTGGCGGCAGTGGACACCTTTGTGGCGCTGTGTTCCGATCGGCATCACCGCAGGGCGCTGCCGGTGGAAAAGGCGATGGCCATTGTGCGGCAGGAGTCGGGCCGGGGGCTGGATCCAACGGTCGTGACGGCCCTGGAGCAGATCTATCTCGACCTGAGCGATGAAGCGAAGGCGGTTCCGGTCGTACCCCCACGAATTGTGAAGGGGAAGGACGGAAGAGCGGAGCTGGAGCCCGCCGAAGAGACACCGCGATTCCTGGCGACGATCGCCGCGGCGCGCCAAGAGGAGCAATCCCTGCTGGAATTCACGCAGATCCTGGGCAGTTCCCTGAATCTGCACGAGACGCTCTCGGCGATTTCCCGGCGCTTCCGCAAGCAGATCCCGTTCGATACGCTGGTGCTGTATCTGTGCAAGGACAAGCAGTTGGAAGCCTCGTTCATTGACGGCGAGAACTTCTCGCTCTTCAATGGCCTCAGCATGAGTACCGGCGAAGGCCTGAGCGGAGGCGTGGCGGAACGGCGCAAGCCGCTGCTGAATGGAGACCCGGCGTCGGAACCCATCTCCGGGCGATCGCCGGAGAAGGCGGCGCGACTGCGGTCCGCCCTGTCGGTGCCCCTGGAAGGCCCGCAGGGAGTCGTAGGCGTGCTCACGTTCTATGCCGAGAAACGCGAGGCGTTCTCGCAGCCTCAACTGGGCCTGCTGCTGGCCCTGACTCCGAAACTCTCAGTGACTGTCGAGAACTCGCTGCGTTTCCGCGCGGCCGAAAACCAGGCGTCCTTCGACTTCCTCACCGGACTGCCGAACGCCGGGTCGCTGTTCCTGCATCTGCAGAACGAACTCTCGCGTTCGGCCCGCAACACCTCCACGTTGGCTGTGCTGGTCTGCGACCTGGACGGCTTCAAGCAGGTGAACGACCGCTTTGGGCACCTCACCGGCAACAAACTGCTGCAGGGTGTGGCCGCGGGCTTCAAGGAATCGTGCCGCGAATACGACTTCGTGGCCCGTCTGGGCGGCGATGAGTTTGTCATCGTGCTGCCCGGCGCCACGGATGAGGCGGTAAAGACCCGCCGCAAGCGGTTCTCGGAAATGGTGGAGAAGGTCGCCTTCGACCTGTGCATGGAACGGGTAGCCTCGCTCAGCGTGGGCGTCGCCTTCTATCCGAAGGACGGCCGCTCAGCGGAGGAGTTGCTGGCAAAGGCCGATGAGCTGATGTACCAGGACAAGACCGTACGCAAGGCGCTGCGGGCCGGCATGGTGAGCGAGACCGCACACTCCTGGCTGAATAGTACGGAATAGTGAACTTAGGGTTTGGCCGGGACGTTGCCAAACTCTGACGCCATGCCATCGGCGTCCTGAATCTTGAGGGTCAAGCCCTTGCGCGCCTGGAACACCTTCTCAGAGAGGGTGAAGCCCGCCGCGGCGGTGCGATCCTCTTCCACGCCGCCATTGACGCGGTCACGCTCCTTCAACACCGGCGTATAGCGCGTGCCGGCCACCTTGTGATATTCGAGCACCCGGTCCAGGTCCACTTGCGGGACCGTCTGCCCTTCCACCTCAGAGCCGTCGGCCAGGGTGGCCACGATGCGCAGCTGTTTGACCTGAAACATGGTGGAGGAGGGATTCTTCACCCGGAAGTCCACGACGGCCAGGCATGCGTTGTCGTCCGTGGGCACGATCCGCACTTTGAGGATGGAGCCTTCCAGCCGGGCCTGCGACCCGTGATTCAGCAGGACAGCCACACCCGCGAAGACGAGAACCGCCATCAGCCCCAACAGCAGATTGCGGGCGAGGGGCGGCAGGCCCGGAGGCTTCATCATGCCTTTACCAGCTCCTGGATCTTCTTCATGCAAAGATGCGCTTTCTCGATCAGCGTGCCGTCGAAGACGTGCGTCTCCAGGCCCACCTTGCCGGCATAGCCATCCTCTTCCAACTGGTGGTAGATCGCTTTCCAGTCCAGGAAATCGGGTCCGATGACCAGCGCCCGAGCCTTCATCTGGACGTTGTGGACGCGCTTGGCGGGCAGCAGTTTGTAACCGTCGGGCCACGGGGTTTCCTTCAGCCCGATGGCGTTCACCGGATCCCAGTTGATGCCGAAGGCCTTCGAGGGGACGAGTTCGCAGATGCGCTTCAGTTCGGCCGAGGTGCCCACATTGCACGACGCCTCGTTCTCGATGAGGAGTTCCACGCCTTCTTTTTCGGCGACTTTGGCCATCTCCTGCAGAACTTCGGCGATCTTGGGCAGGACGCTTTCCGGCTCTTCGACGCGCGAGAACGCGAAGACGCGAATGCCCTTCACGCCCAGGATATGAGCGGCCAGAATGGCCTTGTTCAGGGCTACCAGGCGGTCGTCGAACTGCTTCCTGTCGCGCTCCTCGCGCTTCACCTTATCCTCGGCGCTTTCGGGCCGCCTGCGCTTTGGCTCAGTGCCGGGCATGGTGAACTTGAGCATCGGCGTGTTGAGGAAGGACACGCGCAGCTTGGCGTCTTTCAGCTCCCTGGCAAAAGCGCGCAGTTCGCTCTCACCCAGGAAGGCGTAGGTACCGCCTTTGCCCGGAATGCCGCGCAATTCCACCCAGTCGATTCCGTACTGTTTGGCAAAGGCGATGGATTCGGCTGGTGACTTGCCAACCTCGTCGGTCAGCAGGCTGATGCGGGAGAGGTCGATGCGATGGCGGCCCCAGAGGGCTGGCGCGGCCAGGGCGCTGCTGAGCGCGGTGGGGAGAAAGGTTCTGCGGAGCATGAACCTAGCCAGTCTATCAGTGTCGTGGAGCCATCGTAGCGGCCCGGCGATCCTCGGGCGCGCGCAGGAAAAGTGCGCCGGCCAGCATGGGCGGCCCGGCCAGCATGACGGCCGTCAACAGCGCCGCGGCGCCGCCCTGTTGGGTGGTGAAGTTCCAGTACACGCCGAAGACGGCAATGCCCAGGGCCAGCAGCAGCGCGCCCCCTTCGCGGGGGAATCGCCAGGCGATAGCGGTGGCGCCGATGAACAGTATTCCGGGGACGGTTTGTTGAAGGACGTCGGTGAAGGAAGCGAATTCGGCCACACCGCAGGCGAAGCCGAACCAAGTCCAGAAGGCCGCCCAACAGGCTGAGATGGCCCGAGCCAGACCGGTCTCGCGATGTTGCACGTTCCACAAGGGAAAATGGATGTGCTGCATGAGCCTCTGGGGCGAAATTATACGTCCATGTGCGGGCAACCGCAATAGGTCAATCAGCAATACTAATCATGGCCGGCGTGTCATGATTTCGTTCAACAGCCCCGGAATCTCGAAAATCGCACGGTTGTGGATGCGGCCGGCATGGGCCCGCATCTCCTCCAGCCGGCCTCCGGTGAGCAGTTCGGAAGCCGCCTGGCCGATGCCGTCGAAGTTCTTCAATACCAGGCCCAACTTGTTCTCGCGCAACCACTCAGCGTTGTAGCGCTCCTGCGGAAGGGTCCAGGCGTTGCGGACCGTAATGGCGGGCAAGCCCATGTGGACCGCCTCGCTCAGGCTGCCCGGACCGGGCTTGCCGATAAAGAAATCGGACAGGCGCATCCAGCGCGGGATTTCGCTGGTAAATCCGACCACATGCTTCCTGATTCGGCTGGGCTGGGCTTCCAATTGCTTCTTCAACGACTCGTTGCGGCCGGCAATGAGGATCAGCTGTAGCTTCTGGCCGGACTCGTCGAGGCGCCTCAGGATATCCTTCATCACCCCGGTGCCGTAACCGCCGAACAGGACCAGGCCGGTGGGCGTGGAAGGATCCAGACCGGCGGCGGTGCGCTCGGCCGCGACATCCACTTCCAGCGGCTGATAGAAGCGCGGATGGAGGATCATGCCCGAAGTCTGGAAGACGCGGTTTTTGGGGTGGCCCATATCCAGCGCCTGGCGGTAAGCCCGGTCGCTGCCGCAGATGAAGTATTGATCCTGTTTCTCCATCCAGAAGGCGGGAGGGAAGTCGGCGATGTCGGTCAGGATGGTGATGTACGGGGTACCGGGGAGCGCCTGCTGCAAGCCTTCATAGATGGCGCGGTTGAAGTTGGGTACGACGCTGACGACGCCGTCGGGTGGGGCGGCCTTCGAGCGGGACTGCCACCACTCGCGCATGAGCTTCACTTCGGTGCCGTGATAGAAGCGGATGACACCCTGCATGAAGCGCAGCCCCTGTTCGGAGCCGAGGGTCCAGCCGCGGCGCAGCATCAGGTTGTAGATCTCCTGGAGATCGATGCGCAGCACCTTTTTGAACACGTCGGCGGGCGCCAGAATATCCTGCAGGTGGACCAGGCGCGGCTGCCAGGGCAGCTGTTCCTGCTCCATCGCCAACTTGAGTGCTGTGGCGGCGGCACGGTGTCCGCCCCCCGCATCAAAGAAGAGAAAATCGAGGATCGGCATGCGCTGATGTGGAGAATAGCAGAAGGCCCCCGGGCAACGCCCGGTCAGACGGAGAGCGCCATGACGAGGGTCATGTCGTCGAACTGATCGCCGGGCGCGAGCGCCGCGATGTGCGCCGTCAGTTGCTCTGGCGAAAGCGCGGGGTTGAGGCGAACAATGTCGGCAAAGCCCTGGTCGCCGAGGTCGTCGGCGCCCGGCCCGCGGGCATCGGTCACTCCATCGGAGTAGATGATGAGGCGGTCACCTGGCGAGAGCCGGGTCTCCCCGACTTCCGGCAGGAAGACGTCCAGCAGGCCGATGACGGGCGCGGTGGCTTTCAACCATTCCAGTTCGCCGGAGGCGCGCATCAGCAGGGGCGGATTGTGGCCGCAGTTCGCATAGCGCAGGACGCGCGTGGCATCGTCGTAATCGCTGAAGAACAAAGTCGCAAAGCGCTCAGGCGGGGTGGATTCCAGGAACTGGAGGTTCAAAGTCCGCAGCAGCAGCGGCAGATTCCGGGTGGCCTGCCAGGCCAGGCTGCGCAGCGCGGCTTGCAGGTTTGACATGAGCAACGCCGCCGCTATCCCTTTGCCCGAGATGTCGGCCAGCAGCAGACCCACGCGGCCCGGCGCCAGTTCCAGAAAGTCGAAGTAGTCGCCGCCGACGGCGCCGGCCTGCCGGCAATGACCGTCATATTCCAGGGTTTTGAGTGGCGGACGGCGCTGCGGCAGGAGTTGCGCCTGCACCTGGCGAGCCAGGTCGAGATCGTGTGCGACACGGCTGGCCGGCTGCGGGGCCACCACCAGATGCCGCCGCAACGTGCTGAGCAGCTTGTCGTTATCCCACGGTTTCATGACGAAATCCGTCGCGCCGCGGCGCATGGCTTCCACCGCCAGTTCGACGCTGCCCCAGGCGGTCATCACGATCACAGGGATTCGCAGGTCCAATTGCTGGAGTTGGGCGAGCGTGTTGAGCCCCTCCTCACCAGAAGTGGTATCCCTCGTGTAATTGAGGTCCATCAAGACTAAATCAGGGGGGGATTGGCGGACTGAGCTCAAAATAGCTGCCGGATGATCGGCCGTTTGAATGGTAAACCCCTCTGCTTTCAACAGGAAACGTAAGGCCAACAGGACATCCGGCTGATCGTCGGCCACCAGAATCCGCATGAGTGCTCCTCCACTGACAACAGAATCAGGGTTGCACGCCTCCGGCCATTCGCGCTACCGGCGCAAGTAATTGGTTATCAGACACATGGAGAGAAAGCGAAGGGGCGGGCAGGTGGTGGTAAACGGGCACTTGCGTCCGATTCCGAACAGTTCGATAGGCCCCCTGAAATTAGTGACTCCCGGTAGCCTATCGGGGGGAGTTGTCGGCGGGCGTGCAAGGCGCATGATGCTAAGTGAAGGGTGGGCGCAGCCCCCCGGATCTAATAAGGAGACTCTCAATGAAGAAGTTTTTTGCGACTCTGACTCTGGCGGCCTTCGCCCTGACCACGACCGTTGTCCTGGCGGACGACGCCAAGAAGGACGACACCAAGACCGAGAAGAAGGAAAAGAAGGGCAAGAAGAAGAAGGAAGAGAAGAAGGAAGAGAAGAAGTAGTATTTCTTCCACCTGCTCCTCTGGAGTCGGCCCAGCGCCCGTTCGGCCCCCGCGCCGGACGGGCGCCGCTGTTTTCAACCCTGTTCGCCCGCCCTATCCGCTACAATTGACGAACCATTTGTCGATTCTTCACGCGGCTGTCATCCCCCGAAGAGATAAAGAAGCATGAGCACGCTAGCCCATGATTTTCTTAGTTGGGTAGAGGCCACGGATCACGGCCTGATGCGGCGTGTGCACCGCTGGCGCGCTCCGCGGTGGATCAGGCTCTGGATGGTGTGTGCCACGCGAGGCGGCGACGGCTGGCTGTGGTACGCGCTGGGATTGCTGCTGCCGGTGTTTGGCGGGGCAGACGGCCGGTGGGCCGTGCTGGAAGCGGCGCTCGCCTGTTGGACGGGGATTGCGATCTTCCTTTACCTGAAGCGGGCGACCGGCCGGCGCAGGCCGTGCGCTCTGGAGCCCCATTGCTGGTCGACCCTGCTGCCGCCCGACCAGTTCAGTTTCCCGTCCGGCCACACCATTACGGCGTTCGCGGTCATCCTGCCAATTATTGGACACTTCCCGGAGGCCCGGTTCGCGCTGCAGTTCTGTGCGGTGTCGATAGCGGTGTCGAGGATCGTACTGGGCATGCACTTCCTGAGCGATGTGCTGGCCGGGGCGGCGATTGGTACCGCGTTAGGGCTGGGTTTCCACGCGGCCGGCCTGGCCCTGGGCGCCTGAGCGGCGCGATCCTCCCATCCATCCCCATCTTCCGGTCGTGAAATTTTGAGTTCCAGACGGCAAACTCAGTTTTGGACTGCTGTTGCCTGCCCCGCCTCTTCCCCCCATCACAAGCTGAATCAACGAGTTGCCCTCAAACTGGTATACTGGGCGCAGGTGCCGTTTCCAGATTACACACCTGGTGTTTCCAGTTGACCCAAATTGCCCTAATGAGATAGAGTCAATTGTTCGATAGTCATGTAAGCGCAATATTCCAGTTCGTGACCAGGTCGGAATGAAACTAAGCAATCATCTCCTTCGTACCTCGCTGGCCTGCCTGGCCACTCTGATTACCGCCTCTGGGCAAACTCCTGCACGATTAGGGCCACACACCAACGGGTTCTGGCCGGCTGGGTTCATGGCGGCCGCGAAGGCCGAGGAGACCGCCGAACCAGCGTCCAATCCTTATGTGAATCTCAAGCAGCCGGCGTTACTGCTGCCGAAAGAGATTTCCTCCGATAGCCTGACCCCCTCCCAGAAGGCCGTCCGCGACTCCGACAAGCACTTCCAGTACGGTAAGTTCTACATCCAGGAAGGCAAGATCGATGAGGCCCGCAAGGAATTCGACCAGGCCATCGACACGCTATTGGATGTACCGGAATCCACGCCGGACCGTTCGGTGGCTGAGAAGAAGTCTGAAGAGCTGATCCGGCTGATCCACCGTTATGACATCGAGTCGCTGGGCAGCGGTGAGTCCCCGGAAAGTCCTGTATTCGTCCAGTCCAACTTGCCTGAGATCCTTGACCGCACCTTCCCCATCGACCCCCGCCTGAAAGACCGTACGCTGGCCCAGGTAGCAGCCGCCTCCTCAGAACTCCCCCTGACGGTGAACGACGCCGTCCTCAGCTATATCAATTACTTTACGAGTGAGCGTGGGCGCCGCGTGATGATCTACGGCTGGAAGCATGCGGGCCGGTACAAGTCGATGATTTCGCGCATCCTGGACGAAGAAGGGGTGCCGCAGGAGTTGATCAGCCTGGCGCAGGCCGAATCCGGCTTTGTCCCGCGCGCGGTGAGCCGCGTCGCCGCCGCCGGCATGTGGCAGTTTATGCGCAGCCGGGGCACGGAATATGGCCTGAACTCCTCCGCGCTGCACGACGACCGCCTGGATCCTGAAAAAGCGACGCGCGCCGCCGCCAAGCATTTGCGTGATCTTTACTCGCAACTGGGCGACTGGTATCTGGCGATGGCCGCCTACAACTGTGGGCCGTTCTGTGTGGAGCGTGCCGTCCAGCGCACTGGTTTCGCCGATTTCTGGGAATTGCGTTCGCGCAGTGTGCTGCCCCGCGAGACGATGAACTACGTGCCGGCGATTCTGGCGATGGCGATCATCAGCAAGAACCCGGAAGCTTACGGCATCACGCCGGAGACGCCGGAGCCGGCGATGGAATACGACACGGTGCAGACCACGTGCGTCACCAGCCTGTCGCTGATTGCCGATGCGGCCGATCTGCCAGTGGCCGAGATTCGCGATCTCAACCCTTCGCTGCTGCGCAACCTGGCGCCGGGGAACTACGAAGTGCGTGTTCCGAAAACAAAAGGCAGCGTGGTTCTGGCCGCGCTCGAGTCGGTTCCTGAGTCGAAAAGAGACTCGTGGCGGCTGCACCGGGTAGCCGAAGGTGAGACGTTGACCGCGATTGCCCGCCGCTATTCGACGGCAGCGGGTTCGATCATTGCCGCCAACGCGCGTCTGGATTCTTCGTTCTTCGATGCGCCGGAAAGCGGCGAAATGCTGCTGATTCCGGCCTCTGTCCAGGTGCAGCCTGTCAAGCGCGCAGTGTCTTCCAAGGCCCGTGGGACAGCCCGCCGGGGCTATACTGCGACGGCTACGCGCATCCGTCCGGCAGCCGCGAAACGCGTCGCAGTGGTCTCCAAGACGCACAAGCCCATTAGCCGCTAAGCCTTGCGGCGGGACACCTGATCAGGTGCTTCAGACACCCCCCCTGTTGCGAAAGCTAAAAAACAAGTTATCCTAATTATGATTCGGCCAAGCAGGAGGCTTGATCGACCATGCCGCAAAGGGATATTCGTCTCTTCGATTCGTTCGACGAGGATGACACTGATTTCGACACCGCATTCAATGACGATGCGGTGGGAGAAGTGCGCAGCAATACCGCTTTCGACGATAACGATTTAGAAGAGGATAAGCCTGCACCGAGACGTGCGCCTGCCGCGCCCGTGCGGCCGGCTGCGATCGCACCGGTGGCGCCTGTGACGCCGCCAGTTGCACGCCCGGCTGAGCCGGTTCCGGCACCGCAGCCTGTGGTGAGCCGCAAACCAGCGCCGCCCGTCCGGCCCCCAGCCGCAGTTCACGCGAAGCCGGTTGAGCCGGCGGCTCCGGTAGCGAAGGTGGTTCAGCCGGACAAACCTGCCGCGGCTCCGCCGAAAGCCGAACCCAAGCGGCCCGAGCAGAAGAAGGCATCCTCTGTACAACTTCCCGTCCGCAAGGTTGGGAACGCGTCCGGAAAACCGGCCGCGAAAACAACGGCGCAACCCGCCGTCCGAAAGGTGACTAAGAAAACAGTGAAAACAGCAACGAAGAAAGCCGCCGCGCCCGCCAAGAAGGCTGCCGCGCCCGTGAAGAAGGCCGCTGCGCCCGTGAAGAAGGCCGCTGCGCCCGCCAAGAAGGCCGCTGCTCCTGCCAAGAAGGTTGCCGCACCTGCCAAGAAGGCTGCTGCTCCTGCTAAGAAGGCTGCCGCGCCCGCCAAGAAGGCCGCTGCCCCCAAGAAGGCCGCTGCCAAGAAGAAGTAGGCTCCAGATGCCGTCAAAGAACGGCACGAGAGAACCTGGACCGCCTTCTGGGCGATCTGACCGAAACCAATTCAGCCCATGCTGATGTTCAATGGGGCGCCGCCGGATGGGGCGCCCTGATCTCTTTTGGGAAGACGGTGCCGTTTAGCTTTCCTTCTTGACCACCGTCCGGCAGCGCTCAAACAGCTCGAGCAGCGTGTCGGCCTGCTCTTCCGGCGTGCGGGCGCCCTTTCCGGCAAAGCCCACTGCCTGCGAGCCACGTCCATATCCGGTGGCGGTGGCAATGAACTTCATCAGTTCCAGCGCGATTTCATCTCCACCCTTGCCGCTTTGGGTCTCGGGCGTCTTGGACTTCTCTTCCATAGTCTCTGTTGCTCCTGATAAAAATCGGCTGCCCGCGCCTTGAGCGGGTGCCGGAAACTCACTAAACGATTATCCTAGATTGCAGATGCCGGTGAACGCGACGCGGCTGGAACGCCGCATGCGTGGCGGCGCACAGGCCCAACTTTTTGCCTGTGACGACGGACGCCACTATGTCACCAAGTTCCTGGAGAACCCGCAGCACCGCCGGATTCTGGTGAACGAGTGGGTCGCGGCCGTGTTTCTGCAGCACCTGCAGATTGCCGCACCCGAGGTTCGAGTGGTCAACCTGCCGCCCGATCTGCTGGCGGTGGAGCCCGACATCTGTCTGCAGTTGGGCAACGGTCGACGAACGGTGTCGGCCGGCTGGCACTTCGGCTCGCAGTTTCCGGGCAATCCGGCCAGCGATGCGGTGTACGACTATCTGCCGGACTCCCTGCTGACCAGCGTTGTGAACCTGCGGCAGTTCCTGGGCGCCCTGGTTTTCGACAAGTGGACCTCCAATTCCGATGCCCGGCAGGCCATCTTCTTCCGGCGGCGGATTCGCGACTGGCTGGCCGAGCCGTCCGCGCCGGCGCTGCAGAAAGGCTTCATCGCGCAGATGGTCGACCACGGCTACATCTTCGATGGACCGCAGTGGGAGTTCCACGACTCGCCCATTCAGGGTTTGTACTTCCGCCCCATCGTCTATGCGCCGGTGCGGGGCCTGGACGACTTCCAGCCGTGGCTCGACCGGGCCCGCTACTGTCCGGAGAGCCTGTGCGACGACGTGCTGCGGCAGATGCCGCAGTCCTGGCTGGAGGGCGATTCCGAATTGCTGGAGGCCCTGCTCGACCGCCTGATGAGGCGCCGCGCGCGGATCGAGGATCTGCTGGTGGCCACGGTGCGAGCCAAGGCCCACTATTTTCCACTCTGGCGATGAATGAGGCGGACTCGCCCTTCGAGTAAACTGGGTAGGTGATCCGCCCCCAACTCCTCCACAACGGTCAGATCCGCCCCTCCAGCGAGTTCATACTGAATCCCGGCCAGGTAGGTTTGCTCTCCGGCTGGGGCATCTTTTCCACCATCAAAGTGGTGGAGGGCGTGTTGTTCGAATTCAAGCGCCACTGGGCCAGATTGAGCCGGGATGCAGACCTGCTGCGGGTGCCGTTCCCGTGGTCCGCGGACGAACTCGAAGACATGCTGCTACGCCTGGTGGAGGCAAACCAGGAGGCCAATGCGACCATGCGCGTGGCCATTGTCCGGAACACAGGCACCATGTGGTCCGGCCCGGTCACTGACCCGGAGTTCGACCTGATCGCCTTCACCGCGCCGCGCAGCAATTGGGGCAGCACCTGCAAACTCGGCATCGTGCCCAATGCCCGCCACGCGGCCTGCGTCTTCACGGGCACGAAGACGACGTCCTGGGCGATGAACCTCGTCTGGTATGAAGAGGCCCACCGCCGCGGCCAGGACGAAGTGGTGCTGCTGAATGAGCGGGGGGAAGTTTGTGAGTGCACCTCGGCCAACATCTTTGCCTGCTTTGGGGACACGGTGGCGACCCCGCCGCTGTCGTCCGGATGCCTTCCCGGCATTACGCGGCAGATTCTGGTCGAAAAAATACAGATTCCCGGCGTTCAAATCATCGAAAGGACAATATCCTTGGATGACTTGGAGCGAGCTGATGGTATATTCATAACGTCCAGTACTCGAGATCTCCTGCCGGTTTCAGAAGTGGAAGGCCTCGCGGTGCAGACCGGCGACCGGGTTCGGCAGTCATTGGCTGCGGAATTTGAGAAGTACGAAAGAGACTACGTCGCGCAGGCTGTCCGTAGAGCAATGGTTGGCACGTAGGGCATAGAGCCAACTAAAGATAGCTACATTGCGGAGATCTGGGATATACTGCTAAGGACCCTTACGGAGGAGGGTTGAATTGCCCAAGAGGAAGTTCGTCAACTGTCCGGAATGCGATTCTTCACGCGTGAGGAGTGTGCCCGCCCACGGGTTCCGTCAGAATCTCCTATCGTTCGTGGGGTTCTATTCCTTCCGGTGTTCTGACTGCTACCACAGATTTCTGGCAAATCCGCTGGGTGTTGCCAATGCTGGCTATGCGAAATGTCCGCGCTGCCTGCGCATGGATCTTGCCACCTGGGATCCCAAATACTACAAGCAAAGCGCCTGGATGGATTTAAAGGTATGGTTTGGCGCCCATCGCTGGCGGTGTGAGCCCTGCCGCAACAATTTCCTGAGTTGGCGGCCGAGGAAGCAGAAGTATG
The DNA here is from genome assembly GCF_051172195.1 of Paludibaculum fermentans. Classification (GTDB taxonomy): domain Bacteria; phylum Acidobacteriota; class Terriglobia; order Bryobacterales; family Bryobacteraceae; genus Paludibaculum; species Paludibaculum fermentans_A. Next base: position 4,827,655 of record NZ_JBPJAQ010000001.1, on the reverse strand, counting down.
TGCGGCCCGCGGAACAGCAGGCGCAGCAGCAACCCATCTCACCGGCGGCGGCGGATTATCACGAATTGTACGGCGGGTAGTTGAGCAGCCGGGGCGCTGGCGGCTCGTGTTCGATTGGCGAGCTTGGGGTGTGGCTGGGGGCAAGTGGTGCGCGAACCGCGTCACCAAATGAAAATGGTTCCAAGTGACCCTCGGATTCAGCTCGTCCCCCAACCTGCATGCCAGGCTTGGACCTGTCACTTACGGCAACTTGAGCGCTGGTTCGATTGGCTCGACGCCTGCGGGATTTCCCCGCCTGCGCTTCAATGCCTCTCGCTGCGCCGGCTGTAATTGCCGAAGCGAAGTTGGAACCTCGACGCGGGCTTTTGCTCGCCCTCAAAGACTCTCCCGTTGCCGGGTCACCTTGGAGGGGTTAAAGCTCCTGCCCTACCTCTTCGATCCCGCAATGCTGATTTCATGAACCCGGTCCACCTCGGTCTCCCTCCTCGGCCAGTCTCGAGAACCTCCGGGGAGCTCTACAACCAAGATCCGTTGAACACTCTGTCAACACCACTCTCGACGGCGCTACCGATTCGTCGCTCCCTTTCAGGGCTCGCACCCCTCCAGATCAAAGCACCCGATCCGGCCTGCCGCCTAAGAAACTTACCGCAGGCAATGCCCGATTTCCCTTCGCTCCCCACCGGTGGATTCTATAAAGTTTCAACACCGGCGGATCATCGTTCCAGGTCCGCTACATTCCCTTCGGCTCGCTGTTCCGTGAACCTCTTGGAACCAACCCCAATATGCACCCGATCCGTTTTTGAGTCAAAGGAATATTGCGATTTCGTAACGGGAATCCTCAGACTTTATTTCCTTTTGAATCAGATGGATACAGGGCACGCTCTGTGCAAAGACTGTGCATAAAACGTGCGTGCCGGTTTCTGTTTCGCACGCTGGCCACGCTCCGGCTCCGGTATCATAGGACCAAGGCCCAAATTGAGCCGCCCGGCCATGCCAGCAACAAACCTTGTCCCCGGATGGACCCATCGGGCAGGAGCCGCCCGATGATGGCACGCACGCTCATGATTCTCGGGGCCGTGCTATTCACCGCCGGCCTGGCCGTCTATCTTGCCGGTAAGCTCCACATTCCATTGGGCCGGCTGCCCGGCGACATCACCATCCGCGGCAAGAATACGACCTTCTACTTCCCCATCGTCACGTGCCTGCTGCTGAGTCTGCTCTATTCCCTGGCCGTTTGGATCCTGCGCCGGAAATAGAAGTCAGTGCGCACCGGTCAGACGTGCCGGACCGCCTTCACCATGCGGCTGGCGCCGTGGGCGGTTGCTTTGACGACGTGCGCTCCACCGCCAGCCACGGCTTTGGCCGCGGCAGCGGGATAGTGTACAAAGACGTCAGCGCGGGCTGAGCCGGCCGCCAGCACCATCGCGCCAGCAGCGGCGAACGTCATCAGGGCGCCCCGCAGAGCGTTATGTCCGTGTTTCATTCTGGATCCTCTTTCCGGGCCCGGCGTCTTGTCGTGGCCGTGCCCACCCTAATGAACGCAGCCCGGCCCAGGGCGGTGACTCCCGTCGGAATGGTATTTTGGCGGCTGGTGAAGCCGGGGTGCAGTTACCCGGCGGAGGATTGCGCTTCCACCGGCAGCGGCAGTTCGACACGGATGAGAGTGCCCTGCCCCGGCTGCGAGGTGATCCGGAAACTGCCATCCAGGTGATCCACCCGCTCTTTCATGCCCAGCAGGCCTACGCCCTTGTTGGCGTTGGCGTCGAATCCGCGGCCATCGTCTTTCACCTCGACCACCACGCCCGTGTCTGTACAGCGGACACTGACCACGGCCATCGTCGCGCCGGAGTGCCGCGTCACGTTGCGCAGCGCTTCCTGGACGATTCGGTATACGGCTGTCCGATGGCTGTCAGGGAGTTCGAGATCGTCGTTGTCGGCCAGCACCTGGACGCGCACGCTGGAGGTTCGCGTCGTCTCCCGGGCCTGCCAGTGCAGCGCGGGCATCAGTCCTAAATCGTCCAGCATGGAGGGCCGCAGCAGAAGCATGATGTTGCGGATGTTCGAGATGGTCGTCTCGGCCAGGTTCTTCACGGATTCCAGAGCCGTGTGCAGCGGCTTGATGTGCGGGGGCGAGTAGTGCTGGGCTTCGCCAAGATCCACCAGCAGGGCGGAAAGCGACTGGCCTACCTCGTCGTGCAGCTCGCGCGCCAGGCTCCTGCGCTCTTCTTCCTGGACATCCACCAACCGGGCCGAGAGCTGGCCCAGGGCGGCCTTCCCCTCCTGAGCTTCCAGATACCGGCGCGCGGCCAGGCGCTCAAGCCGCATTAAGTAAAAAACCGTCAGGAATGCCAGGACCGCGGCCAGGACGGTCGCCAGCAGGATAGTCATCGACACGCGCTGGCGTAGGGTGAGGATTAACTGAGATGCGGTTTTGTCGGCCGCACGGAGATCGCTTTCCATCCTTCGCCGCAGATCGTCCAGAGGATGCATGAACCCTTCCCGACCCGGAGCCAACTGCTCAGCGAAGATGTTGTAGCTGCCGGTGCGGCCCATCGTCATCGCATTCTCGACGGCCACCGACGCGTACTCCCAATAAGAAGTGAACCTGGAGTCGAACTCGTCCAGCAGTTTCGCTTCGGCCGGATTGGCCAGTTTTCGCAGGTGATCCAGGGCGACCAGGGTATCGGCGGCAGCGGCCCGAGCGGCTTCGCCTTCCCGTTTGCGGTCGGAACTCTTTGGATCCAGCACCGCGTCGCGCACACGGGAGGCCGTCAGGCCGGCATTCAAACGCAACAGGTTCAGTTGATCGCTTTTGGCCAGGAACTCGTTGGTGCCGCCATCATCGATCTCATCAACTTCCTGCAGCACTTTCACCGAGTAGGCGTTGACCAGCACCATCAGGGCCAGCAGCCCGCCGAAGCCCATGCCGAGCAGCCAGCGGATCCGCCTGAGATTTGACCCGTGATCTTCCTGCTCGACCATGATTCAGAGTAGCGGTTTGGTCGTTCTATGGAACAGAACCGAGCTTGGCCAGCGGCCAGTAAGCGAAGACAGCTTTGCCGTAGATGGCGTCGCGCGGCACAGGTCCCCAACTACGGCTGTCGTTGGAAGAGCTGCGATGGTCGCCCAGCACGTAGTATTGCCCTTCGGGCACTTTCATCGGAGCCACGGATTGCCGGTCCCGGTACTCTTCCGGAACATAGGGCTCCTCCAACGCTTTCTGGTTCACAACCACCGTGCCTGCGCGGACCTCCACCAGGTCGCCTGGCAGCCCGATCACCCGCTTGATGTAGGACTTGGAAGGATCGCCCGGAAACCAGAAGACGACGGTGTCGCCACGCGAGACTTCTCCGAAGCCGAGGCGGTAGACGAACTTGTTGATGAACACACGTTCCTGGTCCTGCAGCGCCGGCATCATGCTGGTTCCTTCCACCTTGACGGGTTGATAAAGGAACAGAATGACGACAAGCGCAATCAGGACTGAGAGAGTCAGGTCTCTGATCCAGAATCCAGCCTGTTTCCACATCTGCGGTCAACTCCCGAACTTGGGATGCCCTGATTGAAGCATGGTAATCCAGACCTTAGCAAGGCTCCTTTGTACTGGAGCCTATGAAACTGATAGCCAATCCGGGCCGGGGGAGCGCCGGGACGCGGCCAGCCCGATCCAAGCTCCTCAATCGATTGGACGTACCGAACTGATCGAGGTTTCCATCCCACCCTTACTGCTTTGGCGCGGCAGCGGCTGGAGCCTGAGTGGAATAGCCTAGCAGCCGGCCCAGCGAGGGCAGCGGCAGCGCACCCGCAGCCAGCGCCTTGCGGTGGAACTCACCCGGTACAAACCGGGCGCCCTCGGCTTTCTCGGCCGCGGCTCGCAACTGCTTCCAGGCGCGGTAGCCGGCGAAGTAAGTGGGCAACTGGCAGGAGCTCAACTTCGCCCGCTGCAGCTTGGCCGTCGCTTCCTCTTTTTCCTGGAACGTCTTCTCCAGCATCAATTTCATGGCCTCGTCGTCGGTCATGCCCATGGTCTGCATCTTGATGTCGAGGATGGTGTTGGAGATGGCACGGAGCTGCTGCTTGCCCCAGGTCAGCGCCATTTCGGGGTTCTTATCCAGATAGCCTTCGTTGATCATCACGTCCGTGGCATAGACCGCCCAGCCCTCGACGTACGGGCCGCTGCCGAATACCGACCGCAGCACGCGCCGTGACTTGGGCTGCACGGCGTTCGAGTATTCCAACTGTACATAGTGACCCGGAATGGCTTCATGGATCGTGAGGATTCTCAACCCGTAGTCGTTGTATTCCCTCAGCTTCGACTCCACGCGATCCTTCGGCCAACTCTTGGGGATCGGAGTCAGCCAGTAGAAGGCGCCGAGTTCCGGCTGGAGGGCCGGGGCCGGATTGAAGCCGCCCACGCCGTAAATGCCGCGCATGAACCCGGGCGTCTCGATCAGCTTCAGGTTGTCCTGGCCGGGCATCTTGACGATCTTGTCTTCGTGGGATTTGAGGAAGGCCCTGGTCTCGGCCAGAGTCTTCTCGGCTTCCTTGAAGTAATCGTCCGCTTTCACATGCTTCTGGGCGATTTTGGCGAGGGTCTCACCGACGATCAGATTGAGGTCGACCGGATCCTTATGAGTGGGGTAGAACTTCACGTGCAGCGGGAGAGAGAGCATGAACATCTTCTTCCGCACGGCCAGAAGTTCCGCCTCGGCGTCCGCCAGCATCTGTTCGGGCGTGGTGTCGCTGCCCACCGCGAGTTTGAACTTCAGGTCGTAGTTCGCTTTGCCCAGCCGCCAGCCGTCGGCTCCGGTGTCCTTGACCGACTTCAAGTAGTCGTTGAAGGAATGCATCGCATCGACGGCATTCTTTGCCGCCTGGTCATATTCGGCTTTCTTGTCCGCCGGGACTCTTGCGGGAATGACTTTCTCAACCAGGGCCAGATTGCCCTCATTTTCTTCGATCGCCACATGAGTCCAGACGGTGTTGGAATCCACCAGCGTCTTCCGCGCGGAAGCCAGAAACGCGGGTACGGCCTTCAACCGGTCGATGATGTGCTGGTAGCGTTGCGCTTCCGGAGCGTATTCAACGCTGTAGGGCGTGAAGATGGAATTCCCGATGAGTTCAACATAGACGGTCGGGTTGTGCTGGAACGACTGGATGGTGTCGAGGTCGAGCAGGGCATAGTCCACTTGGCCTTGCATCATCTCGAGATCCGCTTTGGAATCAGCGTCCAAAGATGACTGATCGATAGCCGCCAGGCGCGCCTTCCAGTCGTGGAAGTGCTTCCGCTGCTTCTCCAGGCCTTCGGCCGAATAGTCATCCAGGATGGAATCGAGCACAACTCCGTTGTGCTGGTGGTAGCCGGAGGAGGTCGCCGCGACAGGCGAAAGAGCTAATGTTGAATATACAAAATCGCCCGTAAGTTTTTCAAAGTCGACAGCTTGTGTCTGCTGCTTCGCGCCGCCGCAGCCACTGAGGGCGAGCGCCACGACGAGTCCGGCCGGCCAATACTTCCGCATACCGACAAGTCTACCAGCGGGGCGAAGGTTGGAATTCGGCTAGTCTGAAAAAGATGTCACTGTGTTTTTTGCTCGCCCTCCAAATGGCTGCCGTTCCGCCCATGCCGCCGCAATCGCAAGCCGAAACCGCCACCATGCAGGCCGCGCAATCGCTCGCCGAGAGCACCATGGCCGCTCCGAAAGACCTGCGAACGCACGCAGAAGCGACCGGCTACCGGGAGACCGGCAGCTACGAAGAGGCTGTTGCCTTCTATCGCCGCCTGGAGAAACTCTCCCCGTTGGCTAGGCTGGTACCCCTTGGGGAGACTGGGGAAGGCCGCACGTTATACGCCCTAATCGTCTCCAAGGAAAAGGCTTTTACGCCGGAGACGGCTCGCCGGACCGGCAAGCCGGTGGTCCTGCTGCAGAACGGGATCCATGCCGGGGAGAATGGCGGCAAAGACGCGGCTATGATGCTGCTGCGGGATGTGCTGGTTACGAAACGCCATGCCGCGTGGCTCGACCACGCCATTCTGATCTCAATCGTGGTGTTTAATGCCGACGGGCATGAGCATGTCTCCGGTTATAACCGGATCAACGAGAACGGCCCGGCGAAGATGGGCTTCCGTGTCAACGCCAACCGTCTCAATTTGAATCGGGATTACATCAAGGCCGGGACGCCCGAGATGCGGGCTTGGCTCAAGCTGTACACGGCGTGGCTGCCTGACTTTCTGGTCGACAATCATGTGACGGACGGCAGCGACAACCAATATGACGTCACCATCGCCACACACACGGAACAGGACATCGCGCCCGAGGTAGGCGAATGGGTAGCGAAGAAGTACTTAGCCAGGTTGATCCCGGAGATGGAGAAGCTGGGGCATGTGGTGGGCTGGTATATCGAAGGCCGCGGCCGGAACGGCGACGCACTGGCCGTGATGACCGCGTCTCCGCGCTATTCCACGGGCTATGCGGCCGCGCAGAACCGGGCGGCGTTGCTGGTGGAGACGCATTCACTGAAGTCGTTCAAAACGAGAATCTGGTCTCATTACGACATCATGGCGGTATCCCTGGATGCGATTTGCGCTGAGGCGAAGGCGCTGCGCGCGGCGTCGCTGGCGGCGGATCAACGGTATGAAGCGCTGAAGCCGGGGGAGAAGGTCTTCCTGGAGGGTGCGCCGGGCGACAAGTCGGAACCGTATGTCCAACGGCTGCTGGCCTTTGAGCGGCCGGTCAGCACGGTATCCGGAGGGCCAGTGGCGCGGTACTCCTCGAAGCCGGTTGACCAGCCGGTGCAGTTGGTGCGGAGCCTGGCTGAGAAAGTGGCGCCGGCGGCCCCGGCCGGATACCTTGTTCCCAGGCAATGGAACGAAGTTATCGAATTGCTTCATTTGCATGGTATTAAGACGCAAACCATCAACAAACCATTGAAGCGAAAAATGGAGGTGATGAGGGTGGAGAATGTGCGCTGGGCGGCTGCGCCGTTCGAAGGGCGATTCCAGGTGCAATCGTTCAGCACGCGCAATGCGACCCAGATGGTAGAGATTCCGGCGGGCAGCGTGTATGTTCCAGCGGCACAGCGGGCGGGCAAGCTGGCGATGCAGATCCTGGAACCGGCGGCTCCGGATTCAGCGGTGCGCTGGGGCTTCTTCCAGTCTGTATTCGAGCAGAAAGAGTACTTTAGCGACTATGTCTTCGAGCCATACGCGGTGGAGATGCTCAAACAGGATGCGGCGCTGAAGGCGGAGTTCGATGCCAAGGTGCAGTCCGATGCGACATTCGCCAAAAACCCCCGGGCCCGGCTGCTGTGGCTGTTCCAGCGGTCGCCGTACTTTGAACCTGACAAGGACACTTACCCGGTGCTTCGTGTGACTCCGGCGGAACTGCCGGCGGTGACTTCCGCCCTGGGTTCCCGCTAATTCGCGCGGAAGAACGCGATCACCCGCCGCTCGAATTCGACAGGTGCCCGCACGCTGGCGTCCACGTGATCGCCGTCGGGCACCTCCCAAAGCTGAATGCGAGTGGGGTTGGCTGCTGCCAGGACCCGGCTGTGCTCGATGGGAATGTTCTCATCCTTGGCGCCATGAATGAGCAGGATAGGAATTCCAGGCTTACTCACTTGTTTCAATGGAGATGCATCACTAAAGCTCAACCCATACCTTAATCGGGCATAGACGAATGCACCGGCCACAAAAGGCGTCGAGGCGAAGCCGACCAACTGGCCCACACGGTGGTTGGCCACCATCCAGAACGTGGCAAAGGGACTCTCGGCCACGACCGCCCGAAAGCGCGTGCCTGGACCGGAGGCTTGCAGGAGTGTCCCGGAGCCCATCGATTCGCCCAGGCCGTATAACTTGCTGCCGGGGCTCGACTTCTCCACCCAGTCACACCAGCGATTCAGGTCGCCGACTTCCTTGAGGCCGAAGGTGAACTGGTCGCCGCCGCTGATGCCATGGCCGCGGCTGTCCGGCGCCAGCGCTCCGAAGCCGTTTCGCTGGAGCATCGCGATGATACCCGCGAAGCCGTGGCGGGAATCCGCTACACCATGCAGCAGGACAACCACCGGCGCGCCGGGGTCCCTGGGCGGAAACCAGGAGGCCCTGAGCGGGATGCCATCGGCGGCCTGGATCTCGACCGGAAAGCCGAAGCCGGCCCGCGGCGTGGACCGCATATCGGCCGGCAGGCGCAGGGCATTCTCACAGAGAACGACACCGCCGAGACAGGAGACCGCGACACCGATGACCAGAGCCTCGATCAATAGGATCCGGATCCGGCGCTTCATTCCGACTTCGGCCCCTGCACTACCTCCAGGAAGGCGTTGGCGGCATGGCTGAGGGCGCGCCTCGCTGGGTAAACCAAGCGGATCTTACGATCTACACGTAATTCTTCAACTTCTACTTCAGCCAGTAGACCCTGCTCCAGCTCCTGCTCCACGCACATCTTGGGCAGGAAGGCGACGCCCTCGTTCTTCTGCACCATCTTCCGGATGGTCTCCACCGTGGGCATCTCGACGTCCATGTTGAGCTGAACTTTGGCGCGCTGGAAAGCCTTGATGACCACCTCGCGATAGGGGCTCAGGACGTTGTGGGCGATGAAGGTCTCCATCCCGAGTTCCTTGATGGAGATGGATTTCCTACCGGCGAAGCGGTGCTGCGGCGAGAGAACGAACGAGAGGTGATCGATGTAGATAATGCGGTTTTCCAGGCGGTCGTCTTCAGGATCGTAGCTGACTACGCCTAACTCCAGGTCCCCGTCGATCAACTGGGCGGGAACCTTACTGGAGAGGGTGCGCCGCACCTGCACTTTGACCTTCGGGTAAAGCCTTCGATAACTCTCGATATGTTTTAGCAAATAAAGGCATGTGGACTCATTGGCGCCGATGGAGAGACGGCCGGCTGCCATGTCGCGCAGCTCGGCCAGCGCGTTGTCCATTTCGCGTTCCAGGTTCTCAAAGCGGCGGCAGTATTCCAGGACGATCTTGCCGGCATCGGTGAGGACGAGTTCGCGACCTGTGCGATCGAGGAGTTTTTCGGAAAGCTCTGCCTCCAACCGCTGCACAGCCAGGGAGATGGCCGGCTGTGTCCGGAGCAGTTTCTCTCCGGCGCGCGAGAAACTCTTTTCGGTTGCTACAGTTAGGAAAACTTTCAGTGGATATAGTTCCATACGTCCAGCCTAGGGGCGACCCTAGCGCCCATTTACAGAACTTATTATATTCGTCTCAGTTATTCTGGACAAGCACATTATAAATTTGTCAAATTGGACCTTCCACCCCACAATGAAGATAGTTGGCCCTTCCCTCGCCAGTGTCACCACACCCCAGGCGGGCGGGGCCCTCAACTAAGGAGCGCGAACGCAGAATGGTAGATACGCAAAACAGAGAGCGCGTTTACATCTTCGACACGACTCTCCGGGATGGTGAACAGTCGCCCGGGTGTTCGATGACGGTGCCAGAGAAGCTTCGGATGGCCCACAAGCTGGCGGAGCTAGGGGTAGACATCCTGGAAGCAGGGTTCCCGATTGCCTCAGAAGGCGACTACCAGGCGGTCCGGCTTGTGTCATCGGAACTGCCTTGGGTTCAGGTTGCGGCGTTGAGCCGGGCCTGCAAGATGGACGTGGAGCGAGCGGCCAGTGCGCTGGAGCCGGCCAAGCGTTCGCGAATCCATACTTTTATCGCCACAAGCGATATCCACCTGAAATACAAGCTCAAGAAGACCCGTCAGCAGGTGCTGGACGAGGCCTGCGCGGCGGTCGCACTGGCCCGGCAGTATGTCGAGGATGTGGAGTTCTCGGCCGAGGATGCGACGCGCACCGATCCGGACTATTTGGAACAGGTGACGCGCGCGGTGGTGGCGGCCGGCGCCCGTACGGTGAATCTACCGGATACAACCGGCTATTCCGTGCCGGACGAGCATGCGGAACTGATCGGCCGGATGGTGCGTGCGGTGGGCGACTCGGCCATCATCAGTGTGCACTGCCACGACGATTTGGGATTGGCGATGGCCAACTCGTTGGCCGCGGTCAGCGCCGGAGCCCGTCAAGTGGAATGCACCATCAACGGCATCGGCGAGCGGGCGGGCAATGCGTCGCTGGAAGAGATCGTGATGGCGATCAAGGTCCGGCAGGACCGATTGCCGTTCTACACGGGCATCGTGACCGAGCAGATCTTCCCGGCCAGCCAGATGCTGACTGGAATCATCAGCTTCGGGCCGCAACCGAACAAAGCGCTGGTGGGCGCGAACGCCTTCGCGCACGAAGCGGGCATCCACCAGGACGGCTACCTGAAGGAAAAGTCGACCTACGAGATCATTGATCCGCAGTCGGTCGGGATTCCAGAGGGACGGCTGGTACTGGGCAAGCACTCCGGGCGGCATGCGCTGCGGTCGAAGTGCGAGCACCTGGGCTACCAGTTGGGCAAAGAAGAACTGGACGCGGTCTATCACGGATTCATCGAGATTGCCGACCGGAAGAAGGGTGTATCCGACCAGGAGATCCTGGCGCTGATCCACACGCTCAAGGCGGGCGAAGGCGTCCATTCCGAGTCTGCCGCTACGGACTAAATACCCCTGATTGCTATTAGTTGACAGTAGACAGTTAAACAATTACGCAACATGAACCTGAACATCCTAGTTCTGCCCGGAGACGGCATCGGCACGGAAGTCACGCGCGAGGCCGTGCGTGTCCTGCAACGGGTGTCCGAGAAGTATAACCACACGGTGCGACTCACCGACGGGTTGCTGGGCGGCATTGCCATCCATAAGACCGGCACGCCGTTTCCGGACGAAACCGCCAGGCTGGCGGCGGACGCCGACGCGACCCTGCTGGGCGCGGTGGGCCTGCCCGAGTTCGACAACGCGCCTCCGGCCCAACGGCCGGAGCGCGGGTTGCTGGGGATCCGCAAGGTGCTGGGCGTATATGCCAACCTGCGGCCGGTGCGTACCTACAAAGCCTTAATCGACTCATCTCCCCTGAAGAATGAGCGGATTGAGGGTACGGATATGATCATCGTCCGTGAGTTGACTGGCGGCATTTACTATGGGACACCGCGCGGCGTGGAAGGCAGCGGCGATACGGAACGCGGCACGAACACCATGACCTATACGCGCGCCGAAATCGCGCGCATCGGGCGTATGGCGTTCCATCTGGCCCGCAAGCGCCGCAAGAAGGTTTCGTCGGTGGATAAGTCCAATGTCCTTGAGACTTCGCAGCTCTGGCGCAAAGTAATGGTTGAAGTCTCAGCCGAATTCCCGGACGTCGGACTGGAGCACATCCTGGTCGACAACTGCGCCATGCAGCTGGTGCTGAACCCGACCCGCTTCGACGTGGTGGTGACCGAGAACATGTTTGGCGACATCCTGTCGGACGAAGGCGCCGTGCTGGCCGGTTCGATCGGGATGCTGCCGTCGGCCTCGATCGGCGAGCAGAAGCCGTCGGGCGCCTGGGTGGGTTTGTATGAGCCGGTCCACGGTTCGGCGCCGGACATTGCCGGCCAGAACAAAGCCAATCCGCTGGGCGCGATTGGCAGCGTGGCGGCAATGCTCGAGTACTCCTTCGGCCTGATGGAAGAAGCCACGGCCGTCAACAATGCAATTGAAACAGTCCTGAACGCCGGCCAGGTGACCGCCGATCTGAAGCCGAAGGGCGCTCCGCTCACGACGGAACAGGTTGGCGCGGCCATCTGCGCAGCGATCTAACTTTGCTCCACCGCTGGCGCCCCGGGCTATCCCGCAAGCCCGGCGCTCCAGCGGCGGAGTGATCTGGAAAGAAATCAGTCCATGCCCCGCACAATCATCCAAAAACTCTGGGATTCCCACGTCGTCAGCGAGCCGGCCGGCGCTCCGGCTTTGCTTTACATCGATTTGCACCTGGTCCACGAAGTGACCTCGCCCCAGGCATTTCAGGGTCTGCGCGACCGAGGGCTGAAGGTACGCCGGCCGGACAAGACCTTTGGCACGTGCGACCACTCGACGCCCACGGCCCCGCGCGACCTGCCCATCATCGACCCGATCGCCAAGGCCCAGGTGGAGCAGTTTGAGAAGAACTGCCGGGAGTTTGGGATCCCGCACTTTGGCTTCCTCAGCAACCGTCAGGGCATTGTCCATGTGATTGGACCGGAGTACGGCCTGACGCAACCGGGCCAGACGGTGGTCTGCGGCGACTCGCACACGGCAACGCACGGTGCGTTTGGCGCGCTGGCGTTCGGCATCGGCACATCGCAGGTGGAGCATGTGCTGGCGACGCAGACGCTGCTGCAGCGGAAGTCGAAGAGTTTCGCCGTGCATGTGAACGGCACGCTGAGGCAGGGTGTGGCCGCGAAGGACATCATTCTGGCGCTGATCGCGAAGATTGGTGTGGGCGGCGGGACGGAATGCGTACTGGAGTATACAGGTTCAACGATCCGCGCGCTGACCATGGAAGAACGGATGACCGTCTGCAACATGTCGATTGAGGGTGGGGCGCGCGCCGGCCTGATCGCTCCGGACGATGTCACATATCAGTTCCTGAGCGGCCGGCCTTTTGCGCCGCAGGGTGCGGCGTGGGATGCGGCTGTGGCCAAGTGGCGCGAACTGCCGACGGACGAAGGCGCGACGTATGACCACGAGATCAGCATCGACGCGGACACGCTGGAGCCGATGATCACGTTCGGCACGAATCCGGGCATGGGCATTTCGATCAACGGAGCGGTGCCCGATCCGGCGTCGATCAGTGACTCAGTGGAACGCGAGACTTTAAAGAAAGCGCTTATTTACATGGGGTTGGAGCCGGGCAAGCCGCTCACCGGGCGGCCGGTGGATGTGGTGTTCATCGGTTCCTGCACGAACTCGCGGATGAGCGACCTGCGGGCGGCGGCGGGCGTCCTGAAGGGCCGGAAGGTGAGCCCGAAGGTACGGGTGATGGTGGTGCCTGGTTCGCAGCAGATCAAGCGTGAAGCCGAGGCCGAGGGGCTGGACAAGGTGTTCCGGGATGCCGGCGCGGAATGGCGCGAGGCGGGCTGCTCGATGTGTATCGCGATGAATGGAGACCAGTTAACTCCAGGGCAGTATTCGGTGTCGACCTCCAACCGCAATTTCGAAGGACGCCAGGGCAAGGGCGGGCGGACGTTCCTGGCCAGCCCGTTGACGGCGGCTGCATCGGCCATCAGCGGAACGGTGACGGATCCGCGCACGCTGGTTGGGTAAGGAGAACCGGACATGGAAAAATTCACGGCATTTGAATCTTCGGTGGCGTTGCTGCCGACCGATAACATTGATACCGACCAGATCATCCCAGCCCGGTTTTTGAAGACGATTTCGAAGGTGGGCCTGGGCGACCAGTTGTTCTTCGACTGGCGCTACAACGCGGACGGATCGCCGAAGGCGGATTTCCCATTGAACCAGGAGCCGGCGAAGTCGGCGCAGGTTCTGCTGGCCGGAGACAACTTCGGCTGCGGTTCGTCGCGCGAACATGCTCCGTGGGCATTGACGCAGTTCGGGTTCCGCGCGGTGATTTCGACCTCGTTCGCGGACATCTTCAAGGGCAACTCGTTGAAGAACTCGCTGCTGCCGATTGCGGTGCCGCGGGACGTGCATGCCAAGTTGTTCAGCACGCTGCAATCGAACCCGCTGGCCAAGGTAAGCGTGGATCTGGCGAGCCAGACCCTGACACTGCCAGATGGCAGCACGTGTACCTTCCCGGTGGATGAGTTCTCGAAGACGTGCATGCTGGAAGGCGTGGACGAGCTCGGGTTCCTGTTGAAGCACGAAGCGGAGATCGCGGCGTACGAGCAGGCCCATCCGGACGGGTTGAACACGCTGGCTGTCGCGCTCTAGAAGAAAGGTGGCGGCGCTGTCCCTCCGGCCAGTGCCGCCACCGCCCATACGAATAGCCGGATGAGGCCCTTCGTTTCCCACGTAAGGGCAAGTACGAAATCGCCCGCCCGCCGGATTGAATCCCCACCTATTTTTCCAGTTTCCCCGCCAGAAATGCCTATCGAACATCCGGTATTGCGCTGTGGTGAACCTGCCGATGAATGAGATGTAATGACGGAAGAAGTAGTTCCGGTGGTAGAGATACTCCGGTCGTGGCAGGAGATGGCACCCTACCGCCCTTTTCTGGCGGAGGCGGGCTGGTTTCCGGAGGCCGATGCGGCATGCCTGGAGTTTGAGAGCGGATTGATCTTCCTGGTTTGCCGCCAGGGTGGCGAGATCCGGGGTGTGCTGGCCGCCAAACTGGAAGAGACGGAGATGGAGTGGCGGCTGGGCACAAAGACGGTCGGCCATAGCAGGGTTCACCAGTTGAACGTCGATTACGGCCGGGTATGGGGTGAACTCGATGACGCGGCAGCGCGGGCGCTGGTGGACGGGATCAGGCAACTATTCCGGAGCAGCGGTGCGGATGTGGCGCGATTCGGCTACATTCCCGAGGGCGGCGCGCTGGACCGCCAACTGCACAAGTCGTCGTTCGTATTCTGCGACCACTTCCCACTCAAGAACAGACGCTGGCGCCGGACGCTGCCACCTAAGTATGAGGATCTGCTGCGCGAGCACTCGAAGAACACACGGCGAAAAGTGAAGGTGGTGCAGAACCGCCTGCAGAAAGCCGGTGTGGTGGAGTGCCGCTGCTTCACACAGCCGGAGGATTTGGAGCAGGCGCTCAGGGATCTGCGGCAGATCGACCAGGCGAGCTATCAGTGCAAGATCGGCGCGGGGTTCGATCCGAGTGAACTGGCGATGAAGAAGCTGAGGTGGCTGTGCGATCACGGCATGTCGCGGATCTACCTGCTCTACCTGGATGGCCGGCCATTGGCGTTCTACCAGGGCTATCTGTACAAGGGGACCTATTGGGGCTCGTATACGGGCTTTGACGACGAGTTCCGCCACCTGAGCGCGGGCACAGCGGTATTTCACCATGTGCTGGAAGACCTGTGCGGGCTGGGCGGGGTGAAAATGATCGAGTTTGGCCTGGGCGATAGCGGATATAAAGAGGTCTACGCGTCGGAGCATGCGATGCATGTGGAGACGCTGTTGTTCCGGCGGTCGTGGCGCGGCGTGCAACTGATGGTGTTGCGGGCCTTCACCGGTGCGGTGCGGACGATCGCATATGCGCTGCTGGAGCGGACGGGCCTGCTCAAGTGGCTGAAGACGCGCTGGCGGCGCAAGGCAATGATGGAAGAGAGCGTGGCGGGAGACGACGCGACGGCCGTCACTCACTAAAAACCACTGTTAAGACAACCGAGGCGGCTCCGCGCTATCCTCTCTTCAATGGACGCGCGCCTGACGGACACTCGACTCGACGCAACGAGGCTGGAGAGCCTGCTCGAATCCGCCAAACTGCTCAGTTCTTCACTAAAACTGGAAGATCAACTGCGGCATTTGCTGAGGACCGTCATGGGGCGGCTGCTGATCATGCGGGCGGCGGTTGCGTTGAAGGATGGCGATGAGCTGAAGATCGCCTTGTCGCGCGGCGTGCCCGGCTTGAAGGCAGGTGCTGTGTTCGATGCGACGCAGGCCCTGGAGTTGGGGCTGGACTCGATTCATACCATATGTGACGAGGCCGGTCCGCTGGGTGTACTGGCGTTGGGTAAGCCGGCCCGCGGCGCACTGGAACCGGGTGAAGTGGACTTCCTGGAGGCGTTGCTTTCGCTGGCGGCGGCTTCCATCGCAAACGCGCGGGCGCACTCCGATGTCGTCAAGAGCAACCGGGCGCTGGACCAGAAGATCCAGGAACTGCGCGCATTGCTGGACCTGGTGCGCGGCCTGGCGGCGACGATCGACGCGGACGAAGTGGCGCAGATGCTAATGCTGACGTTGAGCGGCCGGTGGGCCGTTCGAAAGCACGGCATGTTGACCTGGAAAGAGAATCAGCCGGTCATCGCCCGAGCCAAAGGGATTGAGATCCAGGAACTGGAGACCTGGCGCGGGCTGCTGGATGAGACCGGCAACACGGTGGAGGCGAACGGATTCCTGCTGTTCCCGCTGCGGTCGGGCGAGACGATTTGCGGCATGGTGGCGCTGGGCCCGCGGCCGGCGAATTTGCCTTACAGCACCTCTGACCTCGATTTCTGCACGGGCCTGATCGCACAGGCTTCGGTCGCGCTCGACAACGCCTGGCACTTCCGGGATACGTTATACCGGCAGCAACTGGAGAAGGAACTGACGCTGGCGGCGTCGATCCAACAGGATCTGTTTCCGAAGACTCTGCCGGACCTGCGGCAATCGGACATCTGGGCGCGGAACAGGCAGGCGCGGCAGGTGGGCGGCGACTACTACGACGTGCTGCCGATTGGGGCCTGCGGCCGGGACAATCCGCATCTGTTGTGCGTGGCCGATATCTCGGGCAAGGGCATTTCGGCGTCGCTGTTGATGGCGAATATCCAGGCGACCCTGCGGGCGCTGTTGTCGTCGCATCCGGCGCTGATCGACCTGGCGGCACGCACCAACGATCTGCTGTACGCGTCGACGCCGGGCAACAAGTACAGCACGGCGATCTTCGTCCGGTATGATCCGGTGAGTGGCCAGTGCGAATACGTCAATGGCGGCCACTCCGACGGAATCCTGCTGCGGGCGAATGGCGAAGTGGAGATGTTGACCACCACGGGTTTGCCGATCGGACTTTTTCCGAAGCGGGAATACGAAGTGGTCCAGTTCGACATACACCCCGGGGATGTCCTGATGCTTTACTCCGACGGTGTGACAGATGCCTGCACGGTGGACGATCTTGAGTTTGGCGTGGAGCGGGCGGTGGAGTGCGTGCGGCGGACCGTGCACCTGCCGGCGAACGAGATCCTGGACCATGTGTTCCAGTCAATTGATGAATTCGCGGCCGGCGCTCCGCAGTTTGACGACATTACGGTCATGGTGCTGAAGAGGACCGACTGAACTGATGCCGATTTCCGATGCTCTGCTGAAGCCGTTTGTGGAGCCAGGGAGTTCAGCGGCCCGAAGGCGCTGGACGCTGTTCTTCGTGCTGGCCGCCCCGTTGGCGCTGGCCGGGGGGTACTGGATCCAGCAATCAGGGCGGCGCGGCAGCGACCTGAAAATCACGATTGACCGGCAGAAGGCGTTGGAACTGACGCGGGCGATTGCGCGTGACGCTGGAATTGACGTGCGCGGCTGGAGGGAGTATGTCAACTTCGCCAAGCGGCCCTATGCGGTGAAGTACTTCGAGCGCCAACGCGACCTGGAGCGTTCACGGACCCGCATGTTCGTTCCGGTGGCATCCATATCCACTCTGCTGATGCGGCCCGACGACCTGGGCTGGGTGCAGGCGGAGATGGGGCCCAGCGGCTTTGTGACGGCATTCCGGCTGGGCGGGGCCGTGCTGCCCACCGATACTGGAGAGACTACGGAAGCTGAGGCGCGGATGGTGGCGGAGCGGGCGCTGAAGTATTGGCTGGGCGACATGGCGCTGTCGCGATTTGGAGAGCCGGAGGTGTCGACGGCCGAGGGGGCTGGCGCCGGCAGTGCGCGGCGTTTCACCTGGCGCATCCAGCCGCGGCGTACGCCGGAGATCGAACTGGCCTTCACGTTCGATGTAGTGGGCAAGCGCATCAGCCGGCGGGAAGTGCGGCCCAACTTTGCGGATTCTTTTGTCGACAGGGAGATCACTCCAACCGCGGCGACGGAGCAGTTGGGCGGCACTCTGCGTGTGGTGCTGCTGGTGTTCCTGGCGCTCTATGCGGGCTACCGGTATACGCGGCGGACGATGGAAAAGGAAGCTCCGCACCTGAGGATGCTGATGCTGGCCTCGACGATGCTGGCGTTCGGGCTGGTGATCCTGGCGGTGGACCCGTTTTTCAGCGTGCCGGAACTGCGGCCCGATCAACTGCGCGGCCCCGCTTATTATTTGCAGCTATTCGCGATTGCGTTCAGTTTTGCGCTGCAGGGGCTGCTGTTGGGGATTGCGTACGGCTCAGGCGAGGGCGAGGTGAGGGAGTCGTGGCCGGGGAAGCTGACGTCCCTCGATACGCTGCTGTGCGGGAAGGTATTCTCGGCCAACGTGGGGGCGTCGGTGGTGACCGGCGCGGTCGCCGCGGCCTGGCTGTTTCTGCTGCAGCAGACCGGGTATGCACTGTTCAGCATGCGGGCCGCGCAAAGTCCGTTTGGCCCGGTCGCCTTCACATTTGGACGGGTGCCGTTGCTGATCCTGCTGGTGAACCTGCCCCTGGTGGCTTTGTTCAATTCGGTAGCGAACCTGCTGGTGCCGCTGACGTTCCTGCGGCGGCACGTGAAGTCGCGGAGGATCCAGTATGTCCTGCTGGCGGTAACCGCGCTGGTGTTGGGCAATCTCGGCGACGCGGTGGCGATCACCTCGCCCATTTACTGGTTCGGCGCCGCGGTGGTGATGATTGCGGCGCTGGCGCCATTTTTCGCGATGGACTACCTGGCGTCCGTGGCCACGCTGACGGCGTACATGTTTCTGACCTCGATCGTGGACATGGCACGAATTCTGCCGAGTTGGCGAGGGAGCCTGTTGCTGACGGCCGGAGTGGCGGCGGCTACGCTGCTGCCGTTCGCGATTGCAGCCTGGCGCGGGCGCCGGTATGAGGAAGAAGAGGTCCAGCCGAAGCACGCGCGCAATCTGGCCGAACGGCTTTCGCTGCGGGCCGAACTGAATGCCGCTCGCGAAGCACAGTTGCGGCTGCTGCCGGAGCATCCGCCCCAGGTGCCGGGGCTGACTATCGCGGCGTCGTGCACGCCGGCGCACGAAGTGGGGGGCGACTTCTACGACTTCTTCCCGGTCGCCGGAGGACGGTTGGGCGTGGTGGTGGCCGAAGGCGGCAACGACGGATTGGCGTCGGCACTCACCATCGCTTTGGCCAAGGGCTTCCTGATGTACGAGGCGTCGGCCGGGGCGACGGTGGAAGAGACGCTGGCCCGGCTGGAGGATGCGCTGGGGTGCTATCTGGAGAGGCCGTCGGGCCGGACGAGCCTGGCTTTGTTCCTGTTGAATCCAGCGGACGGCACGGTGCGCATGGCGCGCGTGGGGCCGTATCCGCGGATGCTCATCCTGTCGCAGGACGGCGCGGTGGCCGAACTGGCGCCGAAGCCGCATCAGGCCGGGGAGGCGGTGGAGTCGGCGCATCTGGAAGTGATGCCGGGCGACGCGCTGTTCATCTACACGGACGGGCTGTCGAGACTGCTGGAGGCGCGGAAGGCGGGGTCGCCGCAGGAACTGCTGCGAAAGGCAGCGGCGTTCCGCCATATTGAGTCGGCTGGACAGTTGCATGATGCCGTGCTGGACGCGGTGATGCAGGGCGGCGAGCATCCCAGGGAAGAACTGACAGATGACCTGACAGCAGTGGTGCTGCGCTACGACTCCGTCGCCGAGGGCGAGATGGAGGAAGTTGCGTGAGGCACGGGACGATCGCCGTACCGGTGTTGAGCGCGATGGGTGTCGCCATCCTGGCGGGCCTGTTTGCCGCGCACGACAGTGCGACGCGTACGTGGCAGCCGAAGCTGACACGAGGCGAGGCGATCAGTGCCGCGCAGAAGCTGGCGCAGGAATACGGCACCAACATTTCGGGATGGCCGACGTATGTGTCGACGCGGATTGACCGGCAGCACAGCCAGGTGCGCCAGGCGTTCGGCGGCAAGGTCATCACGGAAGCATTCAATCCACTGCAGATCCGGGTGCTGGCGGCATCGCCAAAGGACTCGGAGGCGGTGCTGGTGACGCTGGCTCCGGACGGACGGCCGATGGGCTATGTGGACCGCAATCCCAGGGTGCAGGCATCGAAAACCAATGCGGCCGACGAGCCGGGTGTGGCCGAGCGGGAACTGCACCGCTATGCAGGCGGGTTCGCGGACCGGTTTGAACGGACAGCGAGCGGGGTGCGGAGCCAGGAGGGCTTGCGGTCGGCATTCGAATGGGCGGACAAGGACTCACCGGGCATGGTGGCGCACATCGAAGTGGTCACGAACGGTCCGCGAGTGGTGCGGGTGAGTTACAGCCTGGATGTGGCGGCGCGGCTGATGACTCCGGTGAGGGAGGCAAACTCCCGGCGGCAGGACATTAAAGGCGTGACGCGGATCCTGCTGATCTCGGCGCTCACTCTGCTGGCGACCTACCTGGTGTTTCAGCGGCTGACTAAACGGAAAGACCACGCTGCTTTCGGGTATCGTGCTGTGCTGATCGCGGCGGTGCCGATTGTGCTGGCGGTGGTGGGCGGCGCTGCGCGGTCGGACGGCGCGTTCCGGTCGTTCGAGAGCGGCGGCCTGGGCGATGCGAATGTGGTGATCACGCTGGCGATCAATGCCTTCCTGGCCTTGACGGTGTTCGTGCTGGTGGCGGCCGGGTATTCCATTCTCCCGGTGACGGAACGGACCCGATGGGTGGGACTGCGGCTGCTGACTTTGGGCCGTTTGTTGGACCGGCAGTTTGGGCGGGAAGTGGCACTGGGTCTGTGCGCAGGCGCGGGCCTGGCCTGCCTGCCTTACCTGGTCGCCGCGATTCCCGGCTGGCGCGATGCGGTGGTGGAGATCCTCGACCCCGGTTTCCTGTATTCGCCATCGCCTGGTTTCGAACCGTTCGAAGGGGTGTTGTTGTCGTGGGAGACCTACGGTTTCTTCATCCTGGCCCTGCCCTGGGCCCTTTTCCAGATCCGGCGGCCGGCGCTGCGATGGATTCTGCTGGGCGCGGCGGGCGTGGTGTTCGTGGCAACCTATCGTGACCCCTTCCCTGCCCTGGTGTGGCCGAACCTGGTCTACGCGGTATGCCTATTGGGCGGCATGGCGCTGCTGTACCGGGCGACGGGCGTGCTGGCGGTGTGGGTGGCTCCGGTGGGGATGTGGGCTGCTATCCATGCGATGACGTTCCTGGCTCTTGGGCAACGGTCCGGCGGCTGGCAGGTGATCGCGGTGCAGGGTGTGGTGGTGGCGGCCGCGGCGGGCGTCTGGATCTTTGGGCGTGCGACGGATGAGGCGGCGATACAGACCTTGATGGAGCCGGGCGCGTTGGGGCTTTCGCGTTCAGACCGCGACCGGCTGCAGGCGGAGTTCAGCGTGGCGCGTCGCGCGCAGCAGGGCATGCTGCCGTCGAGCGCGCCGGACATCCCCGGATTCAGCATTCAAGGGGCCTGCGAACCCGCACGCGAGGTGGGTGGGGATCTGTTCGATTACTTACCATTCCCCAACGGGCAATGGGGCTTCTGCGTGGCGGATGTTTCGGGCAAGGGCGTGCCGGCGGCGCTTTATATGACGCTGACCAAAGGCATGCTGGCCTCGGCCCAGACGAGATTCCCCGACCTGCCATTGATTGCATCGCGGTTGAACCGGTTTGTTTCGGAGACGGGCAAGCGGAAGACGTTCATTACGATGTCGCTGGGTGTGCTGGATGCGGAGAAGCGTGTGTTCCGGCATGTGCGGGCGGGGCACAATCCGCCGGTGCTGTATCGCGCGGCGTTGAAGAGTTGCGAGTTCCTGCAGCCGAAGGGTGTGGGATTGGGGATCACGGGGAGTCTGGTGTTCGAGCGCAATCTCGAGGTGCAGGACGTCGAACTGGAGCCCGGCGATTCGATTGTCCTGTATTCCGATGGTTTGACCGAGTGTATGAACTCGAAGCAGGAGCAGTTTGGCGAAGACAGGCTGGTTGCGGTGGTGCTGCAGTCGGCGCACCTGAATGCGTACGGGATTGAAGCGGCCATCATTGAAGCGGCGCGTGTGTTCCGCGGCGAGGCCGACCCGCATGATGATTTGACCGTTGTGGTGCTGCGCGCTGAAAATGGACCAGTCGCCCGGCGGAGCCAGACGTAGGATCCATTACGATAGGCGGAGGGAGAAAAGGAATTCGTGGCCACCAATTTTCAGATTGAACGAGGCAACCAGGGCGCGGTGCGCGTGTTGGCGCTGGATGGATACCTGGATGCGCATACGGCGCCGCATTTCGAGAATGCGATTCAGGAAGAGATGCAGGCGGGCAACCTGAATCTGATTGCCGATTGCGGCCGTCTCACTTACATCTCCTCAGCTGGGCTGGGCGTCTTCATGAGTTTCATTGAGGAGATCCGTGACGCGGGCGGTGACATCAAGCTGGCTGCGATCGCGCCGAAGGTGTATCAGGTTTTTGAGGTACTGGGCTTCCCCGCCCTGTTCGACATTCTGGATACCGTGGAGGCCGCCGCGGCAAAATTCGCCGAGGGTGGCCGGAAGGAGTTCTGACCCATGCCGTCGTTTGAGAAGACCTTCTCCCTGAAAGTGCCTTCGTCCACGGAAAACCTGGCGATGATCCGGGACTTCGTGTCCAACATCGGGGTCCAGGTGGGGTTCAATGAAGGCGAAGTGGCGCGACTGGCACTGGCCGTCGACGAAGCCTGTGCGAACGTAATTGAGCACGCCTATGGGCTGGAAGCGACTCACGACGTAACGATCAGGGCAGTGGTGGATGACGACACCCTGCGGTTCGAGATCATCGACACGGGGCGAGGGTTCGATCCGGGCCAAATGCAGCCGCAGGAGGTGGAGGAACTGATCCGCCAGAGGAAGTCGGGCGGGCTTGGTCTGCGCCTGATCCGCACGATCATGGACGATGTGCAGTACCGGATTGTGCCCGGGGAGAAGAACGAACTGCGGATGGTGAAGAAGCTCAAGAAGCACTAGGCGGGATGGGATGCGGGCTGCAGGATTTAAAGGGGGCGGCCCATAGAGCCGCCCCAGACGCCGAGTAACTGCGGAGGAGAGTCAGACACCAGGCGTCAGCTCGCAAGAAGCCACTATTGGGACCAGCTTCCCGTTCAGGAAGCGCACGAGCTCCTCCTCCAGAGCTTGGGGAAATGCTACTCCAAAACTCAGCGCATATCAAGAGTTTTGGGGGGACATTTTAAATCGGTGGAGGCAGATTGACGTCAAAATTGTTTCCGCTCCCCCAGCCGGGGTGAAGCGGCACCGGCTCTAACCAACTGCGCAGCAG
Organism: Paludibaculum fermentans; assembly: GCF_051172195.1. Classification (GTDB taxonomy): domain Bacteria; phylum Acidobacteriota; class Terriglobia; order Bryobacterales; family Bryobacteraceae; genus Paludibaculum; species Paludibaculum fermentans_A. The sequence goes on along the minus strand of NZ_JBPJAQ010000001.1, from coordinate 4,804,778 downwards.
AAAGATAGGGCAATGAGCGAGCCTGCTCTATCCACGGGGGCTGGACGTACTAATGCATCATTTTTCGCTGAGCCGGGCCATCGGTGCGATGCATAGGCTGCGGAAATCCAGATTTGTTGTTGGATCGTGTGCCTGCAGCGAGATGCTGCCGCGCAGCAGGCGCGCCTTGCCATCGCGGACATTCAGGCCTTCGGCGCCGGCATCCCGATAACTGGTGACCGGAACTCCATCGATCCAAACAGAGATACGCCGCCCGGAGGCACTAACGGTCATAGTGAACCACTCATTGTCCCTGGCTGCGATGCGCCGTGCAGGTTGGCGGTGGTAGAGCCCGCCGGTGCCAAAGTCCACTGATTTGGATGTATCGCCAGCGGTGAACTCGTTGCGAACCTGGACCTCGTAGCCTGACCAGAAGATATCGCGATCCCCGCGGAAGAAGACGCCGCTGTTGGGATGGAGGGACGGGTTGGTGCTGTTGGCGCGGATGTCCGCCTGGAAGATGAAGTCGTCGAAGGCGTATTGCGACTCGAGCTGGCCAGGTCCTTTTTCCACATGGATCGCGCCATCGCGGACGGTCCACTCGGCGGGCTGTGGAGGAGCAGGAGAGCGTTCCACCCGGCGCCAGCCGTCGAGATTCGTGCCGTTGAACATGCAGGCCATATCGAGTGGGCGGAGTTGGATGGCGCGATACTCAATAGCGCCCGCGGAAAGGGCGAGGGCTCCGGCCTGGGGGCTGAAGCGGCGCGTGCGGAGCAACTGCCGGCCGTCGAGCAGCACGATGTAGTCGCTGCCGCGGGCCAGGATGTCGTAGGCGTGCCAATCGCCGGGCTTCGCGTTCAGCTTGGCGGGATCGACCAGGAAGCCGGATTGCGTGGGATCACCGTCTGGCCTGGCGCGGAGGGCCAACACGGCCGACGCCGCCCCGGTGGTGCGGAACTGCAGCCGCAGGCGGAAATCGGTGAACGGCTGGTGGGTGAGCAGCCACCCACTGGCGGGCGCGGCGATGGCGCCGTCCCGGACGGTCCAGTTGGTTCCGGACGAGGCATTCCAGCCAAACAGGGACGAACCGTCGAAGAGATTGATCCAGCCGTCGGCCACCTGCTGGGGCGTAAGTTCCACTGCCGGCAGGACGAAGGGTTTGGCAGCCAATTTCGAAGCCGTGGGCTTGGCGGCGGCGGATTTCGCCGGGACTGCACTCTTCCCTGCCGGCCGCTTGGCTGCGTCTTTTGCATCGGGCTTGGCGGCTGTTTCCTGCGGCGGTGCGCCGGCCTTTTTCGCAGGCGGCGGCACTTTCGGGGGTGAGCAACTGGCGGCAGCCAGGCAGGCGAGGAGGAGGGGGAGGCAAGTCTGGCGCATGGCTAAGCCGGATGAGGCCTCCCCAGTTTACAGCGGGAGAGCAGCGCGGACGGCGGCCAAAAGGTCCTGGGGGTCCTGGTACGCGGCCTGGATGACGGTGCTGGGGCCGGGGCTGTCAGGCCGCCAGCGGGCGAACATGCGGTCACTGGCGTAGCCGGCGAAGACAGTGATGAGCGGGACGCCCAGGGCGGCGGCGACGTGCTGCCCGGCGGAGTCGTAGCCGGCATAGAGTTCGCTGGCGGCGATCATGGCGGCGAAGGACGCGAAGGAGCCTTCGTGGAGGCCGATGCGGTCGGCCGACAGGCCGGTGCTCTCGATGGCGCGGCGAACGCGCTCCTCTTCCTCACTGCCGGGTGCTCCGGCATCCACCATTACCAGGCCGGGCCGCGAGGCGAGCATGCTCAGGAGTTCGGTTTCGAAGGGATCTTCCACACGCTTGGCTGGATTCTCTCCTACGCCGAGGCTGACGGTGGTGACGGGCTGGGCCCCGAAATCGTATTGGAACTTGGGATGGAGCCAGGGTTGGGCATCTTCCACCCCGAGAGTCGCACGCACCCATTGCCGGGTGAGTTGAGGCAGCGAGGCGAGCGAATCGGCCCCATAGGAACGGCTTTCGAACAGGTGGTGCTGCTCAGGCGGACAGATGGGGAGCAGGCCGAGCTGGGTGAGGCGGGAGTCGGGGTCGAGTACGAGGCTGCCGGGCTGGTCGAGCGCCTTCTTGAGATCGTGATAGACGGTCAGGCGATCGGCCAGCAGGCCGCGGCGGCCATAGGCGACGGGCAGGTGGTGCAGATAGGGAGAGCTCTCGAAGAGCTCCCAGGCTTTCTTTGGACCCACGAACCAGATGCGGGCTTTTGGGAAGCGCTGGCGGGCGGCGTCGAGGAGGATGCTGGTGACGGCGATGTCGGCGCCGAGAGTAACGCGAGAGAGGACGAAGACGTTCTCCGGGTCGAATGTCACGGGCCTGACAGTGCGGACATGGCGGTAGCGGACCTGGAGATCGGTCGCGCGGAGCTCCGGCAGGGCGCTTTCGATCACGGTGGAAAACAGGGCGGCGTAGACATCGCACAGGGCTGGCTCGAAGAGGTCGGCCAGGCGTTCGACGAGGATCGAGAACAGCGCGCGGGTGGCGGGTGCGGCCAGGCGTTCGTCTTCGTCGAGCGCTTCTTCGGTGAGCGCCTGCAGGAGGTCCTGGGGCCACTGAGAGCCGCGCAGGCAGTGATTCAGGAGTTCAACAGCCAGTTCGGCGGGTGCAATGCTTTCCAAATTGAGTCCACCGTCTCTCTAGCGCCGGATGAGTGCCGGCCATCCATCGTGTACGAAGCAGAAGGGGCGGGACGGATCATATGGAAACCGTCCCGCCTGGGGGTATCAACCCTGGAAGTATTTGCCTACGATCAGCTCGAGCTTTTTGAAGGTCGCCGCCGGAACGGTCGATTTGTCGGTGAGGATGGCGTATTCCAGGGCGCGTCCGCAGCCGCAGGTGCGCGGGCCATCGGAGATGAGCCCGACAGCGGCCTTCACCACTTTGGCGGCGTTCTCAGCATTTTGTGTGAGGTTGCGGATGATGTCGGCCACGGTGACGGCGTCGTGATCGGGATGCCAGCAGTCGTAGTCGGTCACCATGGCGATGGTGGAGTAGCAGAGCTCGGCCTCGCGCGCCAGTTTGGCTTCCTGGAGATTTGTCATGCCGATGACATCCATGCCCCAGCTGCGGTAGAGGTTGGATTCCGCCTTGGTCGAGAAGGCCGGGCCTTCCATGCAGATGTAGGTGCCGCCGAGCGTGGCGCCCACTCCGGCGTTCTGGCAGGCCTGATTCAGGGTAGAGGCGAGGTGATGGCAGACCGGGTCGGCAAAGCTGACATGGGCCACCAGGCCCTCGCCAAAAAAGGTGGAGATGCGGCCGCGGGTGCGGTCGACGAACTGATCGGGGATGACGAAGTCGAGCGGTTTGTGCTCTTCCTTCAGGCTGCCGACAGCGCTGAGCGAGATGATGGTCTCGATGCCCAGCTTTTTGAATCCGTAGATATTGGCGCGGAAATTCAGCTCGGACGGGCTGATGCGGTGACCGCGGCCATGACGGGCCAGAAAGGCGACCGGCTTGCCTTCGAGTTCACCGACGACATAGGGGTCGGACGGGTCGCCAAACGGGGTATCTACCTTCACCTCGCGCTGGTTGGTGAAGCCGGGCATGTGGTAGAGGCCGCTGCCTCCGATGATGCCGATCTTGGGATTCAGACTTTCAGCCATTCTTCGATGATCGTATATGGATCGCACTCTCTGCCAGCGACCCTTTGGACGGCCTGTGCTACGGCCTGGGGATCGAGCCGGGCGACGACGCGTTCGGCGAACATCTGGCGCAGCCTGTAGTCCCAATGGGCCTCGATTCGGCGGGTCGGCAGATTGGCTCGGATGGACGCCAGCGTCTGGCAGAGTTCCGGCAGGCCCTCGCCGGTGGTTGCGACGGTCTTCACCAGGGGACGCGGCCATTCGTGCATGTCCTGTTCCAGGCGGGCCGCGCCGGGCTGGTCTGCCTTGTTCAGGACGAAGACATCGGCGATTTCGAGGATACCGGCCTTGATGGCCTGGACCTCGTCGCCCATGCCGGGGGCCAGGACAACGGCTGTTGCCTGGGCGAGACGCGCGATGTCGACTTCGTCCTGGCCGACGCCCACGGTCTCGATGAGGATCCAGTCGAAGCCGGCGGCATCGAGGAGGAGGGCGAGGTCGTGGGTGGTGGGGGCGAGTCCGCCTAAGGCTCCGCGGGTCGCCATGGAGCGGATGAAGACGCCCGGGTCCTCGTGATGGGCCGCCATGCGGATGCGGTCGCCCAGGATGGCTCCGCCGGAGAACGGGCTGGTGGGGTCGACGGCGATCGCGGCCACACGCTGCTGGCGGCGGCGCAGTTCCGAGATGAGGGCTGAAGTGAGGGTGCTCTTCCCTGCTCCGGGCGAGCCGGTGATCCCCAAAGTAAACGCCCGCCCGCTGTGCGGGAAGAGCGCTTTGAGGATGTCCGCAGACTGGGGCGCACGGTTCTCCACCAGGCTGCAGGCGCGGGCGATGGCGCGGATGTCGCCGCTCAGGATACGCTCAGGGAGAGGTGTCTGCGGAACGGCCACCTGTTCAGTCTACTGGTTCTGCAGCAGCTGCCTGGCGATGACCAGGCGCTGGATCTCGCTGGTGCCTTCGCCAATGGTGCAGAGCTTCACGTCGCGATAGAACTTCTCCACGGGGTAGTCCTTGATGAAGCCATAGCCGCCGTGGATCTGGAGGGCTTCGTTGCAGGCTCGTACGGCCATCTCGGAGGCAAAGAGCTTGGCCACGGCGGATTCACGGGTCACGCGGCGGCCCTGATCCTTCAAAGCCGCGGCACGCAGGGTGAGCAGGCGTGCGGCGTCGATTTCCGTCGCCATATCGACGAGCTTGTATTGGATGGCCTGGAACTCGCTGATGAAGCGGCCAAACTGCTTACGCTGTTTGCTGTACTTGAGGGCGGCGTCATAGGCACCCTGGGCGCACCCGATGCTGAGGGCGGCGATGGAGATGCGGCCGCCGTCGAGAATGCGCAGGCTGTCGACAAAGCCTTCGCCCACCTGGCCCAGCAACTGGGACGCCGGCAGGTGGCAGTTGGAGAAGATCACCTCGCCTGTGTCGGACGCGCGCATGCCGAGCTTGTTTTCCTTCTTACCCGTGCGAAAGCCGGGCGTGTCCTTTTCGACGATGAAGGCGGAAATGCCGTGATGGGCGGCCAATCGGTCAGTGACGGCCATGGCGACGCAGACGTGCGCATGGTGCGCATTGGTGCAGAAGGTCTTGGAGCCTTCGATGACCCAGTCGTCACCGCTGGGCACGGCACGGGTGCGGGTGCCGCCGGCGTCGGAACCGGCATCGGGTTCAGTGAGTGACCAGCAGCCCAGCCACTCGCCGGAGGTGAGCCGCGGCAGGTAGCGCTGCTTCTGTTCCTCGCTGCCGGCCAGATAGATGTGATTCGTGCAGAGCGAATTGTGGGCGGCGACGATGAGGGCGACAGATGGGTCGACCCGGGCCAGTTCTTCCACGATGATCGAGTAGTCGATGTAGGAGAGCCCGGCTCCGCCGTATTCCTCAGGGAAGATGGCGCCCAGGCAGCCGAGGCCGCCCAGCTTGCGGATGACGTCCGCCGGAAATGTCTGCGTTTCGTCCCACTCCAGGACGTGCGGGGCGATCTCGGCCTCGGCGAAGGCACGGATGGTGCGGCGCAGATGCAGTTGTTCCGACGAGAACTCAAAGTCCAAGCGGCGCCTCCTCACACAAATAGCCGGTGATCCCAGGCTTATGACATTGGATACGGCGAGGCGCTGATTGGTTGCAGGGAGGGCGAGACCTGGTGTTAAACGATCTCTTCCTTGACTGCGTCCCACTTCACCATGCGCTGCTGGCGGTAGCTTTCCACGGCCATGCGGCAGGCGATGGAGGTGCGGAAACCGAGTTCGAAGGGGCAGTTCGGCTCGCCACCGTTGCGGATGCAGTCGAAGAAGTTCTGCATGTGCGCCTGGGGCGCGGTGATGGAAGTGCCCACCTTCTCGGCCTTGTCCTTCACGTTGACGCGCTGGGGGGTATAGCGGAGCTGGTTGCCCTTCTGGATGGTGCCGTCATCGCCCAGGACGTCCTCGGTGACGCCTAGCTTGTCGTTGCCGAAGCCGGAGTTCCAGGTGATGATCATCTCCTCGGGCTGCTCCATGGAGACGCACATCGAGTCGGGCACCTCGCGGCCGTCCTTCCAGAGGTAAAGGCCGCCGGTCATGGAAACAGATTTGGGAATCTGCAGCTTCATCGCCTTGTACCAGAAGGACACCTGGTGGCACATATTCTCATAGACGTTGCCGCCCGAGTAGTCCCAGAAGAAGCGCCAGTTGATGTAGCGGTTGGCGTCGAAAGGCCTATCCGGATTGTCGCCCTGAAACTGCTTCCAGAGGATGTTCTCGCTGTTCATATCCGGGTACACGGGGCGTGACCATTGAGGTTTGCCGTGCGGTGTGTTCCGGTACTGGCACATGTGGATGAAGGTAATCTTGCCCATGGGCTCTTCGGCCAGCATGCGGGCTGCATCGGTGGCCTGGCCGGAAGAGCAGGACTGGTGGCCAACCTGGACCACACGACCTTTGGCGGCCTTGTACGCCTCGCGCATCTTCTTGGCGTGGGCGACGGTGAACGCCATCGTCTTTTCCTGGTAGATGTGCTTGCCGGCGGCCAGCGCGGCGGTGAAGTGCTCACAGTGCAGATGCTGCGGCGTGGCGATGAGGACAGCGTCGATGGACTTGTCGTCGAGCAGGTAGCGGTGATCGAGGTAAGTCTTGATGTTCGGAGCGATCGCCTTGGCCTGTTCCAGACGGCGTGTGTAGATGTCAGCGGCGGCGACGAAATCGATGTTCGGGCAGGCGATCGCCCAGTGCATGATCTCCTGGCCACGGGCCCCGGGACCGATGATTCCGACACGCAAACGATCGTTGGCGCCGAGCACGGCACCCGGCGCGGCCAGCGTGGTGGCCAGTCCGGACGCGACTGTACTCAGAAAATTACGACGGGAGCCCATGCGGTGATGATACCGAATTTGTCAGAATGATTCTGCGATACCGATGACCGAACTATCTCCGACAACCGCCGCGGACCTGGCCGAGTCGCTGCGCGAGGCGGCCGGAAACGGCCAGAGGATCTCCATGGGCGGCGCCGGGACGAAGGACCGGATGGCTGGACCGGCGGGTGGCGCTGCCCTGCGCATCTCCACCACGCGGCTGGACCGGATTCTCCAATACGAACCCAAGGACCTGACGATTAGTGTCGAGGCGGGCATGTCGTACGGCGCATTGACCCGGACGCTGGCCGCCCATCAACAGATGCTGCCGCTGGATCCGCCCTGCGCGGCGGGGGCCACGATCGGGGGTGTGATCGCCTGCGGGTCTGGCGGAGCACGCCGCAGGGTGTATGGTGCGGCGCGTGACATGGTGATCGGGTTGAGCTATGCGACGCTGGAGGGCCAATTGGTCCAGTCCGGCGGCATGGTGGTCAAGAATGTGGCGGGACTGGATGTGCAGAAGACGCTGATCGGGAGCTTCGGTACGCTGGCGGCGATCGTCAGCCTCAATTTCAAGCTGAGCCCGATTCCCGAGAGTACGCGCACTTTCGCCCTGAGTTTCCCTACAGCGGCCCAAGCGGTGATGGCGCGAGACAAGATATTGCGCGGGGTCCTGCAGCCGACCTCTTTGGATGTTGTGAATGCCGTGGCGGCGGAGAAACTGTCGTTGAGCGGCGATTGTCTGCTGGTGCGCGCCGGCGGCAGCGAGAAACTGCTGGCCCGTTACGGAGATGAATTGGCGGGCGCGGAGCAACTTTCCGGAGATCGGGAAGAGGCGCTGTGGAATGCGGTGGCCGAGTTCCCCGCCATGCCGCGGTTCGTGATCCGCGTGGGCCACCCGCTGATGGACCTGCAGGCCGTACTGGATAGCAGCGGCGGGGCCAGCCTGGCCCGCGCGGGCAGTGGCGTGACCTACCTGGGCTTCGAGGATGCTGCATCCGTGCGGCGCTGGATGGACGCGCAGGAGTCGAAAGCGTGGTCGAGGATTGTGGAGTGGGCGCCGGAAGAAGAGAAGGCGCAGATTGAACAATGGCCGGCTCCGGGTCCCGATCTGGAGCTGATGCAGCGCATGAAAGCGCTGTTCGATCCGAATCAACTGCTGAATCGAGGGAGACTGTATGGCCGCCTCTGAGACGACGACCTCGGCCTTTCCCCCGGTACTGCCGAACCGGCATCCGGAAGCTCCGCGAGCGGTGGACCTGGATAAGTGCGTCCACTGCGGTTTGTGCCTGAATGCATGCCCGACTTACCGTGAACTAGGCCTGGAAATGGACTCTCCGCGCGGCCGCATCTATCAGATGGTGCAGGTGGCGACCGGGCAGGTGGAAGCGGGTGCATCGTATGAGGAGCACCTGGACCTGTGTCTGGCCTGCCGGGGCTGCGAGAGCGCCTGCCCGTCCGGAGTTCCCTATGGGCGTCTGATCGAAGCGGCGCGCACGGAGATTGAGGCGAAAAAACAGCGGCCATGGCACGAACGGGCATTCCGCGGCTTTATCTTCGAGCATCTACTCGTCAAGCCGTGGATGCTCAAAACCGCTGGGGCATTCCTGTATCTGTATGAAGCCACGGGGTTGCGGGCCATCGTCCGCGGCAGCGGGCTGCTCAAATTGATGGGCAAAATGGGTCGCATCGAGCACCTCGCCCCAACTGCGGAAGTCCCATTCTTCTTCGACAAAGTGGGCCGGACGTTTCCAGCCAAGGGGCCGCGTCGTTACAGAGTGGGATTCCTGGCCGGCTGCCTGGCCAATGTGACGTCCTCAAGGCTGAACGAAGCCACGGTCCGGGTGCTGCAGGCCAACGGATGCGAGGTCGTCCTGCCGGCAGAACAGACCTGCTGCGGCGCTCTGCACGTCCACTCGGGCCTGAAGGAACAGGCACGCGCCCTGGCCCGCAGGAACATTGACGTCTTTCTTGCCGGCAACTTCGACGCAGTCATTACGAATGCGGCAGGCTGCGGTTCGACGCTGAAGGAATACCACGAACTGCTGGAGCACGATGCAGCGTACGCCGAAAAGGCGAAGCAATTCGTGGCCAGGATGAAAGACATCACGGAGTTTCTGGGTTCGATTGAACTCACCGGGAAAATGGCGCCCCTGGGTGTGACGGTGACTTACCAGGACTCGTGCCACCTGGCGCACGGGCAGAAGGTGAGGGCCGCTCCGCGCCAGTTGCTGAATGCGATACCTGGCGTGAAGTTCAAAGAAATGCCGCTCTCGGACCTGTGCTGCGGCAGCGCCGGGATTTACAACATCGTCCACGACGAGATCGCCGATTCCCTGCTCCAGAAGAAAATGGCGATGGTGAACGGAACGGGCGCCGAAGTGGTGACCACTGCCAATGTGGGCTGCGCCATCCAGTTGAAGGCCGGCGTCACAAAATATGGCAAGCAGCAGAAGGTGCTGCATGTCGTGGAACTACTCGACGAAGCCTATCGCAAGGCAGGGCAGTAGGGCTTACTTCACCCGGGCTTCTACAGCGGCGCGAGTATCTTCCAGCGTCGCCAGCAGGGACTCACGGGGCAGGCTGGTGATCATCGGTTTCACTGCCCAGGCTACGCCCAGAGGGACGTCCCGAGTGAGTGAGATGGCCCGGCATTCCATGTACAGACCGCCTTCGCGTTCTTCGAGCAGCCAATAGGAGTTCAGGCGCCACAGGAAGCCAAACCCGGTATCCGGCGCTTTGATGCTCTCCTGGCTATGGCCGGGATGCTCCACCTCTGCGATGCGGGTGCTGCGCGACCAGACTTCCCAACGGCCCTTGCCCTTATTGCGATATTCGACGTCGTATTCGGTGTCGAGGGCTACCGTGATGACCTTTTTCTTGACCACGCGCATATAGGCGAAAATGTGATCGCCGTCGCGCTTAGTCAGCTTGGATTCGATGACGTCCGGAGAGTAGATCTCTTTGTAGCGGTTTACATCCTGCAGGACGGCAATCGCGTCGGCGGCCTTTGCCTTCGGCACGAAGACGGCGCCCACCCAGTCGTGAACCAGGCCCGAAGTGAGGCTGCGCGGCTCCTTCGCGTCATAGGGCATGATCTGGGGTCCGGACGTAGCCGTGGCGGGCAGGTACGAATTGGTGGTGTGGGGACGATTCTGGACAGAGCGGTCCGCCACTTCCATATAGGCCCGGAATTCAGCCAGCGTTTTAGACGAAAGCTCCACCGCGGACAGCGAGGCGGGCAGGAGGAGTAAAGCCAACAGGGATTTCACTTTGATAATCCAGCTATCTCGTCAAACAAGTCGATCGCGATCTCACGGACGGGGGCGCCTTCCAGGTTCGCCAGGACTACAATCGAGATCTTCCTTTCGGGGCAAACGATGAGGAAAGTGCTCGTCCCCTGCTGGCCCCCGCCGTGCCAGGCGACTCGAAGGCCTTGCCGGCGCTCGTTATTCCAACCGAGCCCATAGTCATTGGACGAACCATCCTTCAGTCTGTTAGAGCTCCACATGACGTTCAGAGTTTCGCGGTTCAGTAGTTTTTCGTCCATGAGCGTCCGGGCGAATTGCGTGATATCGGGGGCGGCGGCGACCCACCCTCCACCCGGCAGCTTGTAGCTGGTATCGGCTAGGCCGCAGTTCTGAATCTGCCCGTCTGCCCTCAGGTAATAGCCTCTCGTTCGATTGGGAATAAGGTCGAAGACGCTGTCTGGCCGCATGGTCAGGGTCGCGGAAGGCTGTAGAACCTGCTGTTCCACAAATGTGGCGAACGGGACCCCGGCGATCGCCTGCACCACGGCTCCGGCTAAATTGAACCCATAGGTGGAGTAGTGATATTTCGTGCCGGGCTCGTACAACAGCGGGTCTTTGGCAAAGATCTCGAGCCCGTCCATCAGGTCGCCATAATGGCGTGTGATGTTGATCTCATCGCCTTCGTAGGCACGGATGCCCGACAGGTGGGAGAGCAGTTGCCGCGTGGTGATGGGCCATTGTTTCCTGGGAAAAGACGGCAGGTATCGCTGAATCTCCGCGTCCAGGTCGAGTTTGCCCGCTTCGACAAGTTTGAGGGCGGCAACGGCGGTGAACGGCTTGGAAAGCGAGGCCAGGCGGAAAACAGTCCTGGGTGTAGCGGGTACGGAGTTTTCCAGATCGCTGAAGCCCCAGGCCGCTGCGTAGTCCGGTTGACCGCCCGATTGGACTGAGATGGAGAGGGCCGGGATGTGCGTCCGCTCCATCCAGGAGGTGGCAACCCGCTGCAAGCCAGGGATCTTGGAGGTGGGTACCTGGCCCAACAGGGCGGACACAACCATGGCGAAGACAAAGGCAAACCGGAGGGCCATACCTCCTATGTACCACGTTCGATGGATTCCCCCTTCCATTCCGGACAATTTGGAGTTACGGTAGGGCCGGATCCTCGAAGTAGGAGGTGGATATGGTGCAGTTGCAAGACAAGCCACCCGCCCTGACCCCTGACGACTGGGCGCTGATCTGCCAATTGCTGGAAGCCAAGCAACGCGAGTTGCTTTCCGAGATCCGGCATACCGACAAGAGAACCTTCCGGGACGCGCTGCATGAGCGATTGCAGCAGGTGGACAACCTGATGAAGCGAGTGTCCGCCACCGGCGCCCCGGACTGAACCAAACCGGCCACACCACCAGGAGGGACTATGGATCGCCCTACCCATCCGCACGTCGTTCGCACGTGGGCCGTGGATCGCATCCGGGTCCAGGCCCCGACACCAGCTCACGTCCGGCCCGCGGCCGAAAAGAACAAGGCCCGCCGGCAGCCGCCGGACCCCACGAGGAAGAAACCATGAAAACGCTCGACCGCCTGACAGCACTCCTAGAAATGCGTGAGATCTTCTATCGTCACGACCGCCATCCACTCACATACACGGCCCGGGAAACAGCCCGAGCCGACCACCTTCCGCCGCGCACCTTTGCGAAGGTGGTTGTCGTCCACTCGGAGGACGGCTACGCCATGTCGGTGCTGCCGGCAGACCGGGTCGTCGACCTGGAGGAGCTGCGCACTGCCTTCAGCAGCCAGCACCTGCGGCTGGCCACCGAGAGGGAACTCCAGGAGTTGTTCCATGATTGCGAACTGGGCGCCATGCCGCCCTTCGGCAATGGAATCCTCTATGAGATGCCAGTCTGGGTGGATGGCCTGCTGATGTCCGAGGAGACCATCTGCTTCAATGCCGGCACGCATCGGGACGTGATCCAGATGAACACGGAAGACTGGGAGGACCTGGTGCGTCCGTCGGTGCTGGCGTTTGCCCACGCAGCCGGATAACTGAGCGAGCCCGCGCACTTGTCATACTGGTGAGATGAGCGAGATCTGGACTCTCAGGCCCGGCGCGGAGGAGTATGCGCCCTACTTTGGACGATATATCAATCTGGTCCCGGATGGAGACATCCGCGCAACCTTGCGCGAACAAATGGATTCAGTCGTAAAACTGCTCGCCCCCCTGCGGGAGGAGCAGGCGAACTACCGCTACGCTGAGGGCAAGTGGTCTGTAAAGGAAGTTCTCGGCCATATGATCGATGCCGAGCGAATCTTTGCCTACCGCCTGCTGCGCATTGCCCGCAACGATAAGACGCCCCTGCCCGGGTTCGAGCAGGACATTCTTGTGCAATATGGCCCGCACGCACACCAGCCCTGGAGCGACCTGGTGGAAGAGTTCCAGGTAGTGCGCAGCTCTACGCTCTGCCTGCTGCGCGGTCTCAACGCCGAATCATTGGCACGCGTGGGCACTGCCAGCGACATGCCCATCAGCGCCCGGTCCCTGGCCTGGCTGACCGCGGGCCACGAACTGGCCCATCTGGCGGTATTCCACGAACGCTATAGCGCCGTACTCGTTTAGCACCCGATCCAAAACGAGGAGAGGAGCCCGTGGCTTTCGGCCGCGGGCTCCTCTCTCTCATTGATGGGCAGGAATTACGGCACTACGGGCAGCCACACCGCGCTGGCAGTTTCGCCGCCGCGGAAAACCGACTGCGTCGCCTTTACATAGTCCGCCGGCTGGGCCATGAAGATGTTGGCGACGTATGTCTGGGGATTCCTGTCGTACAGCGGGAACCAGCTCGACTGGACCTGCACCATGATGCGGTGGCCCGGCAGGAAGACGTGGTTCGCGGTGGGCAGCACAAAGCGGTAGCGCTGCGCCTTGCCGGCCGGAATGGCCGAGGGCCGCTCGAAGCTCTCCCGGTAGCGGCCTCGGAAGATGTCCATGGAGACCGCAAGCTGATAGCCGCCCATCTCCGGGAAGCTGGGGACCTCATCCGGGTAGACGTCGATCAGCTTCACCACCCAGTCGCTGTCCGTGCCGGTGGTGGCGGCGAACAGGTCGGCGACAGGCGCTCCGCTGATGCGCACGGGCGCGGAAAGCACAGGGGTCTCGTACACAAGGACATCCGGCCTGTCGGCGACGGCACGCTGATCGGCCACCAGCCACGTGCGCCAGCGCTCGGAATCGGCGAATCGCACAGGACGCTGGATGTACGGCACGGGCTTGGCGGGATCGGAGACGTAGGTATCCACGGCGTTGCCGGGCTGGCTGGGCTTGTCGAAACCCAGGCCGGAATCCACTTGCAGATAGAGCGGCTTCATCGGAGCAGCGCAGCCCTTCTCACACGCCAACGGCCAGTTCTTCAGCTTGTCCCAGTGGTTCTCGCCGGTATTGTAGATGAACACGGGCGGCGTGTCGGCCTTGGGCGCGGAGGTCTTCAGGTACTGATCGAAAAATGGCCGCAGCACATCGCGGCGGAACTGCAGGGCCGTGTCACCTTCCCACTTCAGCGCGCCCAAGGTGTAGGCGTCATAGTTGACGTGGCTGTGCCGCCAGGGGCCCATCACGAGGTAGTTGTGATCGGCTTGCCCTTTCGCCTTCAGTGACAGGTAGCAATGGATGGCGCCCCACATGTCCTCCTGGTCCCAAAGCCCCTGGATCCACATGGTGGGGACCGTGGATGGCCGCTCGGCCACCAGTTTGTCCAGCGCCTGCCCCTGCCAGAATTCGTCATACGCCGGGTGCTCAATCATCTTCTGGACCCAAGGCAACTGGTCGAGGCCGTGCTGCCGGGCATAGGCGCCCGAGGAACCGGCGCGCAGGAAGTCTTCGTAGTCGTCGTAGAATCCGCGGGCGACAGACTCGCCGCCGCCGCGATGGGCGGTCTGGCCAGCCGTGTAGTCGTAGTTCGTCTGCCGGAAGGCTCCGTAATGGAACCAGTCGTCCCCCATCCAGCCATCGACCATTGGGCTCTCGGGGGCAGCCACCTTCAAGGCCGGATGCGGGCCCAGCAGCGCCATTACCACGGTGAAACCTTCGTAGGAAGATCCGATCATGCCCACCCGACCGTTGGACTCCGGCGTATTCTTCACCAGCCACTCAATGGTGTCGTAGGCATCGGTGACATGGTCGGTCGCCGTGGGATTCAGCGGACCGCGCACGGGTCGCGTCATCACGTAATCGCCTTCAGACTTGTGCTTGCCGCGTACATCCTGGAAGACGCGGATATAGCCGGCCTGGACGAAGACTTCATCGCCCTGCGGCAGCGTGGAGAGCATGTGCGGGCTGTGATTGCGCGTCGTGCGCCCGGCCGCGTTATACGGTGTGCGCGTCAGCAGGATGGGCGCGTCGTGCGCACCCTTGGGGAGAATGATGGAGGTGAACAGCTTCACACCGTCCCGCATGGGAATCATCACTTCTCGCCGGACGTAATCGAAACTATTGACCGGAGCGTGGAATTCCTTCGGGACATCGTTGCCGCCCGGCGTTGCCTGTTGCGCGGCGGACGGCAGCGAAATGAAGAGTGAACTCAGGAATGCCGCGGCCAGGAGGGGCGCACGGCCGCGGTGGGCAGGACCTTCGTTGAGACTGCCCAGACAGTGGAGGAGACCCATTTATAGAGTGTAGCTAGGCTGCCTCTTCGATGCCGCCCCCCAAAAGATAACGGCCGGCGCGTGAGCCCCGGCCGTTGATCGTTTGCGGATGAGCGATTCCTTATTCGGCGTCGCCCAGCGGTTCGTCGATGTTGAGCTCGATCGGTTCGCTGCCGCCGATGTAGCTACCCTTGGTCTCGTCGTCGTAGACGGCGAAGGAGTCGGCCATGAGGGCGTCGGCTTCCTGCACGGGTTCGTCCACCACATCCTCCCCGGCGATCTTCACGCGGCGATAGTAATCCATGCCGGTGCCGGCCGGGATGAGGCGGCCCATGATGACGTTTTCCTTCAGGCCGCGCAGGTAGTCCACCTTGCCGTTGATCGCGGCTTCGGTGAGTACGCGCGTGGTCTCCTGGAACGATGCCGCCGAGATGAAGCTGTCGGTGGACAGCGACGCCTTGGTGATGCCCAGCAGTACGGGCGAGCCCTGTGCCGGGCGGCCGCCTGCTTCGCGCACACGATCGTTCTCTTCCTTGAACTTGAACTTGTCGACGATCTCCTCGGGCAGGAATTCCGTATCGCCGATGTCCTCGATCTTCACCCAGCGCATCATCTGGCGGACGATGACTTCCAGGTGCTTGTCATTGATGTTGACGCCCTGCAGCCGGTAGACTTCCTGAATTTCGTTGACCAGGTACTTCTGCAGTTCCTTTTCACCGAGCACCTTCAGGATGTCATGCGGATTGCGAGGACCGTCCATCAGCGGATCGCCGGCCTTCACACGTTCACCGTCCTGCACGTTGATGTGAACACCACGCGGGATGGAGTATTCCTTCTCCGTCTTGTCGTCGCCGACAATGGCCACCTTGCGGAAGCCCTTGACGACATCGCCGATGCGGACCACGCCGTTGATTTCGCTCATGACGGCGGTTTCCCGCGGCTTGCGCGCTTCGAAGAGTTCGACGACGCGCGGCAGGCCGCCCGTGATGTCCTTGGTCTTCGTCGTGGCGCGCGGGATCTTGGCCAGCACGTCGCCGGCGTGGACCCGGTCGCCCGCACGGACACTCAGGTGCGCGTGGGTGGGCATGAGGTAACGGCGCTCGTCATGCTTGCCGCCGCCATCCGGATGGATGATGACGGTGGGCAGGCGCTTCTCGTCGGGCGAGTCGATGATGACCCACTGCGACAGGCCGGTAACTTCGTCCACCTGCTCGTGGTAAGTGACGTTCTCGGTGATGTCCTTGAAGACCACCGTGCCCGAGATTTCCGTCAGGATGGAGAAGGCGTAGGGATCCCATTCGAGCAGGGTCTGGTTGGCCTTGATAGGCGCACCCTCCTCGACCAGAATCTTGGCGCCATACACCACCTGGTAGCGTTCGCGTTCGCGGCCCTTTTCGTCATAAGTGGCGACGAGGCCGGTGCGGTTCATGGCGATGATGTCGCCCTGGGCGTTCTTAACGGTCTTGACGCCAATGTACTTGGCGAAGCCGTCGTAACGCGCTTCCTGCTTGTTCTGCGCCACACCCGACGACGCCGCGCCGCCGATGTGGAACGTACGCATCGTGAGCTGCGTGCCGGGCTCGCCGATCGACTGGGCGGAGATGATACCCACCGCTTCGCCGCGCTCGACGATACGGCCCGTAGCCAGATTGCGGGCATAGCAGAGTTCGCAAACACCGCGCTTGGATTCGCAGGTCAGCACCGAACGGATCTTCACACGATCGATACCGGCATCCTGGATGGCCTGCGCGATCTCTTCGGTGATGTCCTCGTTCGCCTTGACGATGATCTTGCCTTCGTAGTCGAGCTGATCTTCCAGCGCCACACGGCCGACGATGCGGTCGCGCAACGGTTCGATGATTTCGCCCGATTCCACGATGGGCTCGACGAAGATGCCGTCCATCGTGCCGCAATCGCGTTCGGTCACGATGACGTCCTGCGCCACGTCGCAGAGGCGGCGGGTCAGGTAGCCCGAGTCGGCCGTCTTCAACGCCGTGTCGGCCAGACCCTTGCGGGCGCCGTGCGTCGAGATGAAGTACTGCAGCACGTTCAGGCCTTCACGGAAGTTGGCCGTGATGGGGGTCTCGATGATTTCGCCGTTCGGCTTGGCCATCAAACCGCGCATACCGGACAGCTGGCGGATCTGCTGTTTCGAACCGCGCGCGCCGGAGTCGGCCATGATGTAGATCGGGTTCAGATAGCGGCCCGTCTTATCATCGTTCTCCATGGTCTTGAACATCTCTTCCGAAACGCGGTCGGTCACCTTGTTCCAGATTTCGATGATCTTGTTGTAGCGCTCACCGTGGGTGATGGCGCCTTCCTGATACTGGCTCTGCACTTCGACCACGGCGCGTTCGGCTTCGCTCACCAGGGTGGGCTTCGAAGCCGGCACGACCATGTCGTCGATGCCGATGGAGATGCCGGCGCGCGTGGCGGACAGGAAACCCAGGTCCTTCACGTCGTCCAGCATGCGTACCGTGATCCGGAGACCGAATTTCAGGTAGCAGTAGTGCACCATCTGCGTGAGACCCTTCTTCTTCAACAGACCGTTGATGAAGGGCATCTCGTCGGGCAGAACATCGTTGAGCACCACGCGGCCGACCGTCGTTTCCATGTCGGTCTTGGCGTACTCAACCGGCTCAGTGTGCATCACGTCCTGGCTGTCATAGGCGGTCGCCAGATCGATGACCTTGCCCGTGTAGCGCAGCGTGATGGGGGTCTGCGTCTCCACTTCGCCCATTTCGTAGGCGATCAGGACGTCTTCCACTGAAGCGAACTTCTTGCCTTCACCGCGGGATCCCTTGCGGACCTTGGTGAGGTAGTAAAGCCCCAGCACCATGTCCTGCGTCGGCACCGCGATGGGCGCGCCGTGCGCCGGCGACAGAATATTGTTCGCGCTCAACATGAGCGTCGAGGCTTCAATCTGCGCTTCGGGCGACAGCGGGATGTGCACGGCCATCTGGTCGCCGTCGAAGTCGGCGTTGAAAGCTGTACACACCAGCGGGTGAATCTTCAGCGCCTTGCCGTCGACGAGCACGGGCTCGAAAGCCTGAATGCCCAGACGGTGCAGCGTAGGAGCGCGATTGAGGAGAATCGGATGCTCCTTGATCACTTCCTCAAGGATGTCCCACACCACCGGATCCTGCTGTTCCACCAATTCCTTGGCTTGCTTGATCGTGGTGCAGTGGCCGCGCAGTTCCAGCCGGTGATAGATGAACGGCTTGAAGAGTTCCAGCGCCATCTTCTTCGGCAGGCCGGCCTGGTGCAGTTTAAGCTCGGGACCGACCACGATCACCGAACGGCCGGAGTAGTCGACGCGCTTGCCCAGCAGGTTCTGGCGGAAGCGGCCCTGCTTGCCCTTGAGGGCATCGGAGAGCGACTTTAGCGGGCGGTTGTTGGCGCCGCGCAGGACACGGCCACGGCGGCCGTTGTCGAACAGGGCGTCCACCGCCTCCTGTAACATGCGCTTTTCGTTGCGCACGATGACGTCCGGCGCGTGCAGCTCGATCAGCTTCTTCAACCGGTTGTTGCGGTTGATCACGCGGCGGTAGAGGTCGTTCAGATCGGAGGTCGCGAAGCGGCCGCCGTCCAGCGGAACCAGCGGGCGCAGTTCCGGCGGGATCACCGGAATGACATCGAGGATCATCCACTCCGGCTTGTTGCCGGACTTGCGGAAGCTCTCCGTCACACGCAGGCGCTTGGCGTACTTCAGCTTCTTCTGCTGGGAAGCTTCCGTCTTCATCCGCTCGCGGATTTCAACGGAAAGGCTCTCGACGTCGACCTTCTTCAGCAGCTCCTTGATGCCCTCGGCGCCCATCATGGCGACGAACTTGCCGGGGTGCTCGGCTTCGAGCTGCCGCTTCCGCTCGTCGGTGAGGACTTCGGCCTTGCCGAGCCCGGGCACTTCACCCGGGTCCACCACGACGAACGCTTCAAAATAGAGCACGCGCTCCAGGTCGCGCAGGGTGATGTCCAGCAGGTAGCCGATGCGCGACGGCAGGCCCTTGAAGAACCAGACGTGCGAGCAGGGGCTGGCCAGCTCGATGTGGCCCAGGCGTTCACGGCGGACGCGCGACAGCGTGACTTCGACGCCGCACTTGTCGCAGATGACGCCGCGGTGCTTCATGCGCTTATACTTGCCGCACAAGCACTCCCAGTCAGCGATAGGTCCAAAGATGCGGGCGCAAAACAGGCCGTCGCGTTCCGGCTTGAACGTCCTGTAGTTGATGGTCTCCGGCTTCGTTACTTCGCCATGGGACCAGCTCCGGATTTTTTCCGGCGAGGCCAGGCTGATGCGGATGGAATCAAAATCCGCGATCAGGTTCGCTCGATCGTACGGGGATGATCTGTACATATTTCGCCTCCTGTCCTATTCCGGTTAGTCCGCCGCCAATGCCGTGTCCGGCATTTCCTTCGGCTTCTTCATCAGTTCCACATCCAGGCAAAGCGACTGCAGCTCGCGGATGAGCACGTTGAACGATTCGGGCACGCCCGGTTCGGCGGCCGCCTCGCCCTTCACAATCGCCTCGTAGATCTTCGCGCGGCCATAGACGTCGTCCGACTTGGCCGTCAACAACTCCTGCAGAACGTAAGCGGCGCCGTAGGCTTCCAGCGCCCAGACTTCCATTTCGCCGAAGCGTTGTCCGCCGAACTGCGCCTTGCCGCCCAGCGGCTGCTGGGTGATCAGGGAGTACGGTCCGATGGAGCGCGCGTGGATCTTGTCGTCCACCAGGTGGCTCAGCTTCAGCATGTAGATGATGCCCACCGTGACAGGCTGCTCAAAGCCCTGGCCCGTCATGCCGTCGTAGAGCGTCACCTTGCCGCTGGTCGGCAATTCCGCTTCCGTGAGCTGGCCCTTGATGTCGGCTTCCGTCGCACCGTCGAACACCGGGGTGGCATACTTCTTGCCCAGTTCCCGGCCGGCCCAACCCAGGTGAGTTTCCAGGATCTGACCGACGTTCATACGGCTGGGAACGCCCAGCGGATTCAGGATGATCTCCACCGGCGTACCGTTCTCCAGGTACGGCATGTCTTCTTCCGGCACGATGCGCGAAATGACACCCTTGTTACCGTGGCGGCCGGCCATCTTGTCGCCCACCGACAGCTTGCGCTTCATCGCGATGTAGATTTTCACCATCTTGATGACGCCGGGGGGGAGCTCATCGCCCTTCTTGAGCTTGGCGATCTTCTCTTCGCTGATCTTCTCCAGCACCATGATCTGGCGCGAAGTCAGCTCTTCGATCTCGTCGATGGCCTCGTTCAGGCGAGGATCGCGATTCGACAGCTTCATGCGCTTCAGGTCGCGCGCTTTCATCTTCTCGATGATGTCGCGCGTCAGGGGCTGGCCCTTGCTCAGCAGCTTCTTGTTGGTCTTTTCGTCGTGCAGGTCGGCCAGCAATTCCTTGCCGTCCAGCAGGGCGGCCAGGCGCTTGGCGCGCTCGTCGCCCAGGATGCGCTTTTCGTCATCCAGGTTGCGGTGCAGCTTCTCGATCGCCGATTCCAGAATCGACTTGCTGCGCTCGTCCAGATCGGCGCCCTTGCGGGAGAACACCTTCGCGTCCACCACCACACCTTCGATACCGGGCGGGCAGTAGAGCGACGCGTCCTTCACGTCGCCGGCCTTTTCGCCGAAGATGGCGCGCAGCAGCTTCTCTTCCGGCGTCAGCTGGGTTTCGCCCTTCGGCGTGACCTTGCCCACCAGAATGTCGCCCGGCTTCACCTTCGAGCCGATCATGATGATGCCGCTCTCGTCGAGGCTCCGCAGGAAGCTCTCCGAGATGTTCGGAATGTCGCGCGTGATCTCTTCCGGACCGAGCTTTGTATCGCGCGCTTCAATCTCGAACTCCTCGATGTGGATCGAGGTGTAGTAGTCTTCCTTCACCAGCTTCTCGGACACGATGATCGCGTCCTCAAAGTTGCAGCCGCGCCAGGGCATGAACGCCACCAGCACGTTGCGGCCAAGAGCGAGTTCGCCCTGGTCGGTACAAGGACCGTCGGCCAGAACATGACCCTTCTTCACCTTCTGCCCCTGGTACACAATGGGCTTCTGGTTGATACAGGTGTTCTGGTTCGAACGCTTGAACTTGGTCAGCGGATAGATGTCGGCGCCGACTTCACGCGACATCTGGCCTTCGTGGATGTTGCCTTCCACGCGGACGATGATGCGTTCGCTGTCGACCGAATCCACTACGCCGGCGCGCTTGCAGAGCACAACGGCGCCCGAGTCGCGGGCCGTCACCTTTTCCATGCCCGTGCCCACGATGGGCGAATCGGCGCGCAGCAGCGGAACTGCCTGGCGTTGCATGTTCGATCCCATCAACGCGCGGTTCGCGTCGTCGTTCTCAAGGAACGGGATCAGTGAGGCGGCCACCGAGACCAGCTGTTTCGGACTGACGTCCATGTACTGGATCTCTTCGCGAGCCAGCAGCGAGAAGTTGCCGGCCTTACGGGTGTTCACCAGTTCATTGACGATGCGGCCTTCGCCGTCCAGCGCCATGTTGGCCTGGGCGATGACGTACTTGTCTTCGTCCCACGCCGACAGGTAGTCGCAGTAAGCTTCGAACTCGGGCGGACTCTTCTTCGTTTCGGGAAGAGCCATGATGCGGTCCATTTCCTTCAGCGTGAGCACTTGGCCCACCTTCAGGTTGGTGCCGCCCGGATTCAGGATCTTGACGTCGTCCTGAACCTGCGAACCCACCACGCGGCGGTACGGGCTCTCGATGAAGCCGTACTCGTTGATCCGCGCAAAGCAGCTCAACGACGAGATCAGACCGATGTTCGGACCTTCCGGCGTTTCAATCGGGCAGATACGGCCGTAGTGCGTCGGGTGCACGTCGCGGACTTCAAAGCCGGCGCGTTCGCGGCTCAAACCGCCTGGTCCCAGGGCGGAGAGACGGCGCTTGTGCGTGATCTCCGACAGGGGATTGGTCTGATCCATGAACTGCGACAACTGGCTGGATCCGAAGAATTCGCGGATCGCGGCCATGACGGGCTTGGCGTTCACCAGGTCGTGCGGCATCGCCGTCGACATTTCCTGATAAACCGCCATCTTTTCCTTGATCGCCCGCTCCATGCGGACCAGGCCGATGCGGAACTGATTCTCGAGCAGCTCGCCCACCGCGCGGACGCGGCGGTTGCCGAGGTGATCGATGTCATCGACCGCGCCGATGCCCTTGCGCAGCTTCAACAAGTACTTGATCGTGTCGATGAAATCGGTCTCATCCAGCGTACGGCGGTCCAGCGGGTTGCCGACCGTCCCCTCGGGCGAATACTCGGCGTTGTCGTACAGCTTGATGTTGAACTTCATGCGGCCCACGCGCGAGAAGTCGTACTTGCGCGGGTCGAAGAACATGCCGTGGAACAACTGAGTGGCGGTGTCGAGGGTCGGCGGATCGCCCGGACGCAGCTTGCGGTAGATTTCCAGCAGCGCTTCGTTCTGCGACTTCACCGGGTCTTTCTTCAGGGTCACCGAGATGACATTGCCGACTTCGTCGCGCTCAGCAAAGAACACGTCCATCGACTTGATGCCGGCGTCCATGATCTTGGCCAGGTTGGAAGCCGTGAGCTCCTGGTTCGCTTCCGCCAGGACTTCGCCAGTCTCCATGTCGATGACGTCGGACGCCACCCACGAACCTTCGATCTCCGCGATGGTCACTTCGACCGCCTCGACCTTGGCCTTGCGCAGCGCTTCAATCGTGGCTTCACGGATCTTGCGGTTGGCCGGGTGAATCGACTCGCCGGTCTTCGTGATCAGGGCATTGCCCAGTTTCACGCCGATCAGCGACTCGTCGACCTTCCAGTAGATCTTCTTGTCCTTCAACTGCAGTTCGCTGTGCTTGTAGAACGACTTGATGATCTCTGAGTCGCTCTTGATGCCCAACGCGCGCAGAAACACCGAGCCGTAGAACTTGCGCTTACGGTCGATGCGGACATACAGAAGGTTCTTCGAATCGAACTCGAACTCCACCCAAGAACCGCGGTACGGGATGATCTTGCCCAGGAAGTAGCTCTGAGCCTGGATCTTCTCGAAGAAGACGCCGGGCGAGCGGTGCAACTGGCTGACGATCACGCGCTCCGTGCCGTTAATAATGAAGGTGCCGTTTGGCGTCATCAGCGGAATTTCGCCGAAGAACACCTCCTGCTCCTTGAACTCGCGCACGGTCTTGCGGCCCGACTCGTCCTTATCGAACATCTTCAGCCGGATGGTGACCTTGAGCGGCGCGGCATAGGTCATGCCCCGCTCTTCGCACTCCGCCTGGTCATACTTCAACTGCAGGCCGACGGGGTCGCCGCAGCGGTTGCAGAAAGTGACGATGTTCTTATTGAAGGTGCCGCACTTGTCGCAAAGTACGTCGCCGGGATGGAAAGGGTCGGTCTTGATCGTGGCGCCGCAGGTCGGGTTCCGGCAAACCGTGCGCAGGTGGTTCAAGCCCTTGAGGCTGCCGCACTTGCACTCCCAGTTGCCAATCGAATAATCGACGAACTCCAGCTCGGACAAGCCACGGAAATCCGTAATCGGAAATACGCTCTTGAAGACACTCTGCAGGCCGATGTCGTCACGCTCATCGGGGAGCAGGTCCATTTGCAGAAAGCGCTCGTAGCTGCGCTTTTGGACTTCGATGAGGTTTGGAATCGGGACAGAGGTCCGGATTTTGGAAAAATCGACGCGCTCGCGAGGCGTGCCGTTGGACGCAGTAGCCATTCTCCACTCCTTAAGGCGCCGATCTCATCCGGCGGCGGGGCCGCCAGAAGAGTCTGGCATCCCTAACTACCCGGAAATCGGGCGATAGGGGTGAATCTCGGGATCATATGTCGGGAGATGCCCGGCGCAGGGATGTCTGTCACCAAGGGCAGGAAATTGGACCAGTTCAGACAGGACAAGCCGGGAAGAATTTGGGATACACACCGGCTGCGCAGTAGGAACGAAGTGTTGAGGTCACCCGGATTCCGCCATGGTACGGTTCCCGGGCCAAATATCTTTTGCACTGGCGCAGCGATTCCTGATCCGGCTCCAGAATCTGATGCCCCCAGTCTAACAGAATGAAAACCAGACCGTCAAACGGGTGTTACCTGGGCACGCAGAAGCGGCCGGCTACAGAGTGTCCCATCCGGGAACCCCGCAACCCGCCGCATCTCTGTTTTGTCGATAGGAATGCGCCCACACAGGACGCGTTCACTACTTGATCTCGACGGTGGCGCCGGCGTCGACGAACTTCTTCTTGATCGTCTCGGCTTCGTCCTTGTTAACGCCTTCCTTGATCGCCTTCGGAGCCGCTTCCACGAGGTCCTTGGCTTCCTTCAGGCCGAGGCTGGTCACTTCACGCACAACCTTGATCACGTTGATCTTGTTGGCGCCGGCAGCCGTCAGAATGACGTTGAACTCGGTCTTTTCTTCCACAACCGCGGCGGCAGCAGCGCCGGCCGCAGGAGCGGCAACGGCAACAGAGGCGGCGGCGGCGGAAACACCCAGCTTTTCCTCAAGCAGCTTCACCAGCTGGGAGGCTTCCAGAAGCGTCAGGCCCTGGATATTTTCGGCAATCGCGTTGATGTCAGCCATTTTAGTTTCGAAACTCCCTATCGTTGTAAAATCGTTCCACTCAGTTCCTCACCCGCGCGATCCGCAATCCGAACCCCGCCTGGAGGCCTGCCCTCACTAGGAGGAAAACTTGTTTTCCTGAACGCCCTGATCGATGACCACGGCGAGATCGCGGCCAACGCCGTTCAAGACGGTGACCAGTCGCTGCGCCGGAGCATTGATCAACCACAACAGCTTGGCGTAGATCACTTCCTTCGCCGGCATGTTGGACAGTTCCTGGATCGCACTCAGGTCGATCGCACGGCCTTCCACCAAACCAGCCTTGAAAGTAAATGTCGGGTTTGCCTTCGCGTAAGCCGTCAGCGCCTTCGCCAGAGCCACAGGATCCCCGTTGGTATAAGCCACCGCGGACACTCCCTTCAGCCCTGCCAGCACCTGTGCGGATTCCAGCCCGGCGGACGCCTTCTCCGCGATCGTGTTCTTGATCACGTGATACATCCCGCCAGCCCCGCGAACGGTCTTCCGCAACTCGAAATCCTGCGCCACCGTCAACTTCGTGAAGCCCGTCACAAAGACGCTCGGGGCACTCTGAAGTTCACCGCGCAGCTTCTCGAGATCTGCTTGTTTCTTTTTTCTTTCCTTCATGACCGGATCCTTTCGCGAGCGCGCTCGATGCTACAGTTGACGGAGGTTGTAGACAGTTACGTCCAGAGCGACGCCAGGCCCCATCGTGGAGCAGACCGTCGCACTTCTTACGTACTTGCCCTTGGCCACCGAAGGCTTCGCCTTGATGACGGCCTGAATCAGTGTGCTCGCGTTTTCCAACAGCTTGTCGGTCGCAAAACCAACCCTGCCCACCGGCGCATGAATCACGCCAGTCTTGTCCACGCGGAACTCCACCTTGCCGGCCTTCACTTCGTTGACAGCCTTAGTGACGTCCGTCGTCACCGTTCCGGTTTTCGGGTTCGGCATCAGGCCACGAGGACCCAGTATCTTACCCAACCGCGCCATCGACCGCATCATGTCGGGGGTTGCAATCACGGCGTCGAAGTCCATCCAGTTCTCTTTCTGGATCTTCTCCACCATCTCGTCGCCGCCGAAAAACTCGGCGCCCGCCGCTTCTGCCTCACGGATCTTATCGCCAGAGGCGATCACCAGCACCCGCTTGCTCTTGCCGAGGCCATTCGGCAGAACCACGGTGCCGCGAACCATCTGGTCCGCGTGCTTCGGATCGACCCCCAACCGCATGTGCACTTCGACCGTCTCGTCGAACTTCGAGAACTTGATCTTTTGTACCAGCGGGATGGCGTCTTCGAGCGTGTAGGGCCGCTTCTCGATTTGCCCCGCGGCCGCAGTATACTTTTTGCCTGGTTTTCTTGCCATAGTGTGACTGGTCCAAACGGCCCTTCCGCCGGTTACCCGGCCATAAGACCTCCCAATGTGGTCGGATTGCCCACCGTGCCCTGAATTGCGACCCGGCAAACGTTCCGTTAGATTGGAAAAGAACGAAACTACTACTTTAGCATGGCCGCGACTGGCGCGTCCACACCGGAACACGTTGAAACTAGTTAATTACTTCCACACCCATCGAAACGCAAGCACCCTTTACCTGGGCGATCGCCGAATCGATATCAAATGAATTCAGGTCAGGCATCTTCAGCTTTGCGATTTCCTCAACCTGCTTCATCGTAATCTTGCCGACTTTGTTCTTATTCGGCTCCGCACTACCCTTCGCCAGGTTGCAGGCACGCTTCACCAGAATCGCCACCGGCGGCGTCTTGGTGATGAAGGTGAACGAACGGTCCGAGTAGATCGTGATGACTACAGGGATGATCAAACCTTCCTGGTCCTTGGCGGAGGTCTTAGCGTTGAACGCCTTGCAGAACTCCATAATGTTGACGCCCTGCGGACCGAGCGCCGTGCCGACTGGAGGCGCCGGAGTCGCCTTCCCCGCCGGAATTTGCAGCTTCACTTGAGCCGTTACTTTCTTCGCCATTTCAAAACCCTTCTCAAACTCTTCTCAAGCGCACGCCCGGCAATTGCCTGCAGGCGCCAGCCTGGCCAAATAGCCTGCTAGCTGATCTTCTCCACCTGGAGAAATTCGAGCTCCACCGGAGTCGCGCGGCCAAAAATCGTCACGAGCACGCGCAGCGTGTTCCGGTCCGAGTTCACCTCGTCCACCTTGCCTTGGAAATTGGTGAACGGACCATCCACGATCCGCACTGTCTCGCTCTTCTCGAAGCTCATCTTCGGACGTGGCCGCTCGGCAGCCGACGCCTGACGGTAAAGAATCGCGTTCACTTCGTCCGCGGTCAACGGCACCGGTGTGTTGCCGCCGCCCACAAACCCGGTCACCCGGGGCGTGTTCTTTACGTGATGCCAAAGCTCGTCGTCCATGGCCATCTGGACCATGACGTATCCTGGATACAGCAGTCGCTTGCTCGTGACCTTCTTGCCGTTCCGCAACTCAACCACTTCTTCCGTGGGAATCAGGATCTGGCCCAACCGGTCAGCAAACGCATACGCCGAGGCTCGGGCCCTCAGCGATTCCGCTACCTTGTTTTCGAATCCGGAGTAGGTATGGATGATGAACCAATCCATGCCGGGGAGCGCGTTCGGATCGGCCACCGCGGCAGTTTCCTCCGCGGTTACCTCCTCGGCAGACTCCGACTGTGCGCCGTTCACCGGCGCGTCTTCAGACGCATCAGCGATGCCGCCTGCCTCGTTATTTTGATCGAAGTCTTGCTCGGACATGGACGAAACCCTTGTCTAGCTTGCGCTTACTACTTCCGTGCCAGCGTCTGGAAAATCTGATTGATCGCCCGGCCCAGCAGCAGGTCCACCACCGCAAAGTAGGCCGCGAACAGGAATACTGCTGCGATCACAACCGCTGTCGTGGCTTGCACTTGTGCCTTGTTGGGCCAGCTCACCCGGCGCATCTCAGCTTTCAGATCCGAGATATATTCTTTGACCTGTTCGATCCAGCCGGACACGCCGGTCTGTGGCTGGTTGTCGCCGTTCGCTGCCGTAGTTACTGCCGCCATGGATGGCACCTTTTCCGAAGCCTTTCCGAGAGGCGTGCCTATGGCACACCCGCTACCGACGAACGCCCCTTACGCGGGCGTCTTGTATGAAATCCACCCAGATCTGGTCCGGATGCCAGGAAGATGGCAGGGGATGAGGGAATCGAACCCCCACATGCGGTTTTGGAGACCGCTGGTCTACCGTTAACCTAATCCCCTTCCCGGTAAACACTCAGTATTATAGCTCAACTTCCGGACAGCCTCGGGAACCAGCCATCCGTACTTTCGATCCAAACCCTTGCGAACAAACGCGGCGGCCTTCTTTCAAAAGCCGCCGCGCGTCCTGCAAACTCACCATCTCCGTGCCTTCCGGCAATTCCATCACGCCCGTCACATCCGTCGTGCGGAAGTAGAACTGCGGACGATAACCCTTGAAGAACGGAGTATGACGGCCGCCTTCTTCCTTCGACAGTACGTACACTTCACCGCGGGAACTCGCGCGGCCGACGGAGCCCGGCTTCGCCAGCATTCGACCACGCTCCACGTCGTCTTGTCGATGCCAGCAGCAACAGGCCGATATTGTCGCCGCGCCGCTGTCCAGCAGCTTCTGAAGATTTCACGCCCGTCACGACCGTCTTGCGCGTGTCGCGAAGCCTGCCAACTGAATTTCCTCGCCCTGACCTGGCCTCTTTTCACGGCCTGTCACCACCACCCCGCGGCCTCCTGATCGAGAAATGTCTTCGATCACTGTAGAACGGTTTGTCCATGTCGCGGCGGAATCGGATGTAGCTAATCACCGGTCAGGTCGTCCACCGACTTTTCCACTCCGGCTCGCTACCAACGCGCCCAAAGCCATACGCAGATCGGCAGGTCGTCGCCGGGAACCCAGAATGGCAGCCCAGCCCATCTCCACCAGTTCCAGCAGTTCCGTCGTCCATCATACACCTTGTTCAGGGCAACCACAATGTACGGTACGCCTACCTGGCGGGCCAGCAGGACATGCTCACGAGTCTGGGGCATCGGCCCGTCAGGAGCCGCCACCACCAGGATCGCGCCATCCATCTGCGCCGCACCGGTGATCATGTTCTTGATGTAGTCCGCGTGACCCGGGCAGTCCACGTGCGCGTAGTGACGTTTCGCCGTCTCATACTCCACGTGCGCCGCCGCGATCGTGATACCTCGTGCCTTTTCTTCAGGCGCGTTGTCGATCGAATCGAAGCTGCGGAACTGCACCTTCGGGTTATGCTTGGCCAGCGTCTTCGTGATTGCTGCCGTGAGCGTGGTCTTGCCGTGGTCGATGTGGCCAATCGTGCCGACATTCACGTGCGGTTTGCTGCGATCAAATTTCTCTTTCGCCATGCGTGCGACTCCCTGCTGCCTCCCGCCTAATCCAGCTTTTTGTGGGGACCGGCCGCCCGCTTCGGGCTCACCGGAACCTGGAAGGGTCCAGCTCGTCTTGAAAAATTCTGGAGCCGATGACCAGGATTGAACTGGTGACCTCGTCCTTACCAAGGACGCGCTCTACCAACTGAGCTACATCGGCCCTGCAACTTACTTTAGCGCAACCCTACCTGCCTATGGCAACCCCGGCACACTGCTCTCCGCGATTTCCATCACAGACCCAGGCTGGATCGCTTTAGCCCGGCAATTCCTTCGGTTCGCTCTACCACAAAAGTAGATGGTGGACAGGGGAGGATTCGAACCTCCGTAACTCGCAAGGAGTGGCAGATTTACAGTCTGCTGCCATTAACCACTCGGCCACCTGTCCGTAACCGTATTGTCGCTGCCGGACGGCAACCCTCCCAATATAACGCATTGCCGCTCGTTTTGCATCAAACAATTGCGCCTGAATTTGTTCTAATACACCACCTTGCGTCCCGCCCCGAAGGATGGTACCAACAGTAGTTCGGGACCCTTCCACGTTCCATCTATGCGCCGACATAAGAGCCTCCACCCGCTGTCCCACCAGCACCACAACGGACTAGCGCTCTGCGTCCTCATCGAACGCGGCCTCGCCCGGGACCCTTCTCCCGCCACTGTCCAACGCCTGGCCGCCAAATGCGCCGATCGCTTCGATCTAGAACTCGTCAACCACTTCGAACTCGAGGAACAAGGCCTCTTCCCCGCTATCCTGGCGGAACTCGGCCCCAATCCGATGGTCGACGCCCTCATCGCCGAGCACCGCTCCATGGAGCAGCAAATCGCCGCCCTCCGCGCCGAACCCACCATCGAACGCCTCCAGGACTTCGGCGCCCTCCTCCGCGCGCACATCCGCAGCGAGGAAAACGAACTCTTCGAGAGCGTCCAGGACCGTCTTAGCGATGCCACCATGCAACGTCTCGGCGACACCTTTGAAGCCCGAGCCGTCCGTGTCTGCCTCGAACCCTGATTTCCATACCCTATTCCGATGAGCACCCTACTCCAAACCAACATCCCCAGCCTCCCGTTGATCGCCCGTGGCAAGGTCCGCGATGTCTATGCCGTAGGCGACGACAAGCTGCTGATGATCGCCACCGACCGCATCTCCGCGTTCGATTGCGTCCTCGGCTCACCCATCCCCGACAAAGGCCGGGTTCTCACCCAGCTCTCCCTCTTCTGGTTCGAATTCCTCAAGGACGTCGTACCCAACCACCTCATCTCGGCCGAAGTCAGCGAATATCCAGCCGACCTGCACCAGTTCCGCGACCAGCTCGAAGGGCGCTCCATGCTCGTCAAACGAGCCGACATGGTGCAGATTGAATGCGTCGCCCGCGGCTACATCTCCGGTTCCGGCTGGAAGGAGTACAAGGCGGACGGCACGGTTTGCGGCATCCAGCTCCCTGCCGGACTCAAAGAGAGCGACCAACTGCCCGAACCCATCTTCACCCCGGCCTTCAAGGCCCAGTCCGGCCACGACGAGAACATCACTTTCGAAAAGGCCGCCCAACTCGCCGGCCAGGACGTCGTCACCCGCCTGCGCGACCTCACCCTCGGCATCTATTCCAAGGCTGCTGCCTATGCCCTCACCCGCGGCATCATCCTCGCCGATACCAAGTTCGAGTTCGGCTTCATCGGAGACACCCTTACCCTGGGCGACGAGGTCCTCACACCCGACTCCTCCCGCTTCTGGCCGGCCTCCGAGTACAAACCGGGCGGAGCGCAGCCCTCGTTCGACAAGCAGTTCGTGCGCGACTACCTCGAAACCCTCACCTGGAACAAACAGCCGCCCGCTCCGTCACTCCCCGCCGACGTGATCGAGAAAACGTCCGACAAGTACCGGGAGGCGTACGAAAAGATCACTGGTAGCAAGCTGTGAACTGGCTCGACATCTTTTTCCTGGTGATCCTCGGCATCTTCGTGACGCAGGGGATCCGCCGGGGCTTCACCCGGCTCGCAATCGGCCTGGCATCCACGGTGCTGGGCCTTTTGCTGGCCACCTGGTTTTATGGCTCCGCCGGAGCCTACTTTCAGCCCTACCTCAGCTCCCGCGCCCTCTGCAATATCGTCGGCTTCCTCCTGGTCTTCGTCGGAGTCCAGGCCATCGGCGGCCTGCTGGGCTGGGGCCTCTCGCGCATCTTTAAGTGGACAGGCCTCAGCTGGCTCGACCGCATGCTCGGAGCCCTCTTCGGCCTCATCAAGGCGACCCTCATCGGCGTCGTCTTCATCATGATGCTGCTCGCCTTCCCCATCAAACCCGTGCCTGACTCAGTCGCGGACTCGACCGTAGCCCCCTATCTCGTCGAAGCCTCGCATGTCCTGGTCTATCTCGCACCTAGAGACCTCAAAGACGGTTTCCTGGCAACTTATGAGCGGGTGAAGAAGCTATGGACCGGCGTGCGCCATGACGTCGACCACGACGACCCGCCCAAAGCCAGCAACTAGCTCCACCCGAAAGACGCCCCCAAGGGACGTTCATCCCCTGTCCCGAAACGCAAACTGTCAGGAATCTCAATGAAAACTGCAGGTGGACAGGGCGGGAACGTCCCTCGCCCACAACACTCCCAGCGACGGCATTCACCCATTCTGTCTTCTCTAACCTCATCAATCTAAACAAACTCTCCGCCACTCAGAACCCGGCCCAGCCGTCTCCCGAAGCATTCCTCAAGAAATTACTTGACGTATCAACTAATGTCGTGTAATTTAAAGTCATGGCACGTAAGACAAGCCGCCTCCAAGAGGAACTGAAACAAACCAAACCCTTCAGCTCCATCTACCAGGAGGCGTCTCTGTCCATCCTGAAGACCGCGGATGTCTTCCGGCGTGACACAGCACGATTCCTGGAACCACACGAGATTACGCCGCAGCAGTACAACGTATTGCGCATCCTGCGCGGCGCAGGTGCCGAGGGGATTCCCACCTTGGCCATCGGCGAGCGTCTCCTTGAAGAGACACCGGGTATGACCCGCTTGCTCGACCGCATGGAATTCAAAGGTCTCGTCCGCCGGGTTCGCTGCGAAAAGGACCGCCGCCAGGTGCTCTGCTACCTCACCGAGGTAGGCGCGCGCCTGCTGGCCAGCCTCGACCCTTTGGTCGCGGAAATGGATCAGAAGATGGCCGCCGGGCTCACCCCCGATGAGGCCGAAACCCTCGTGGAACTACTGGAAAAGATACGGGAGACAAGACAATGACTATCGCTGAACTCGACGCCAAACTGAACAACGACATCCTCACCGGCAAGGCGCTGGAAGCCTTCGAAGAACTCTACGACGAGAACGTCGTCATGCAGGAAAACTCGAACGAACCGTTCGTCGGCAAGGCGGTCAACCGCCAGCGCGAAATTGACTTTTTCTCGAGCATCGAAGCCTTCCACGGCGCCTTCGTCCTCTCCTCTGCCGTGAACAGCGACGTATCCCTCTCTGAGTGGCTCTACGACGTCACCTTCAAGGGTGGGGTTCGCATCCAACTCGCCCAGGTCGCTGTCCGCCGCTGGAAAGACGGCAAAGTCGTCAACGAACGCTTCTACTACTCCAAGTAAGCCGCCTCAGCGCACAACCACAGAGCCCACGAAACAATCACAGGAAAGAATCCGAATCATGAACTGGAAATCCGTCCTCGCCTTATCCCTGCTCACCGTGACTGCAGTCTTCGCGGATGAGTACAAGATCGACACTTCGCACTCCAAAGCCGCCTTCACCGTCAAGCACCTGATGGTCAGCAACGTCCGCGGCGAGTTCAGCAAGGTCACCGGCACCATCGTCTACGACGAGAAGAACCCCACCGCCATCCGCATCGATGCCACCATCGACGCCACCACAGTCAACACCAGCGAACCCAAGCGCGACGAGCACCTGCGCAGCGCCGACTTCTTCGACGTCGCCAAGTACCCGACCATGACCTTTAAGTCCAAGAGCGCCAGGAAGACCGCGAACGGCCTCGTCGTCACCGGTGACTTCAGCCTCCACGGCGTCACCCGCCAAATCGACCTGCTTGTGGATAACTCCGGTCCGGAAGTGAAGGATCCGTGGGGCATGTTCCGTCGCGGCGCCTCGGCCACCACCACCATCAACCGCGCCGATTACGGCCTCACCTGGAACAAAGCGCTCGAAACCGGCGGCGTGGTTGTCAGCGATCAGGTGAAAATCACCATCGACGTGGAAGGCACCCGCGCCGGCGCCGCACCGGCCACGAAATAACCAGCCTGCTGCCGAAACATCCTCCTTCGTTGAGAGCAGTCGCAACAGGGCCCCCCTAAAAAGGGGCCCCTCCTTCATTTCCACCCCGCCGCTTTAGTACCCTGCAAGCTACGCCCGCAAGGTACTTCAGCGATGCCACTCTCCCGCCGAGCTCTCCTGTCCGCGCCTGCGATTCTCAACTTCACGCGCGCCGCCCAACCCCAAGCCCCCGGACCCGCCCTCTCGAACATCAGCCTGACGCCTGAGTCCTACTGTGGCTGGCCGACCCTCGCCCGCCGCGCCAATGGCGAACTGCTCGTCGCCTACTCCGGAGGCCGCGAAACTCACGTCTGCCCCTTCGGCCGCGTCGAACTCATGCGATCCACCGACGAGGGCAAATCCTGGAGCTGGCCCGAAGTCCTGATGGACACAGTCATCGACGACCGCGACGCCGGCCTCTGCATTACCGCCTCCGGAACCATCCTCGTCACCACTTTCACATCCCTCGCCTACGAAGCCACACTGCAGCGCGCCAAAGACTGGCCAGCCGACCGCACCGGCCGCTGGGCCGCCGTCCAGCGCCGCTCCACGCAAGCCCAGCGCAACGCCCTGCTGGGCACCTGGATGCTGCGTTCCACCGACGGAGGCATGACCTGGTCGGCGCCTTACCGCGTCCCCGTCAATTCTCCGCACGGCCCAGTCTCAGTCTCGGGCAATCGGCTCATCTATCCTGGCAAGGAACTTTGGGAGCCTGGCCAAAAGGCGCGCGTAGCCGAATCGACGGACGACGGCCAGACCTGGCGCATCCTTTCCGACATCCCCCTCCGCCCGGGAGACCGCTACGAGGACTATCACGAACTCCACGCAGTAGAGACCGCGGATCGTCGCCTGGTCGTTCACATCCGAAACCACAGCAAGACCAACGGCGGCGAGACCCTCCAGTGCGAATCCAGCGACGGTGGCAAGACCTGGACCGAACCGCATGCCATCGGAGTCTGGGGCCTCCCGTCCCATCTCCTGCGCCTGCGCGACGGCCGCCTGCTGATGTCCTACGGCTATCGGAGAAGCCCCTTCGGCAACCAGGCGCGAGTCAGTGAAGATCACGGCAAAACCTGGTCCCAGCCCATCGCGATTTCGTCAGACGGGGTGCGAGGCGACCTGGGCTACCCGTCCACAGTGGAACTAGCCGGAGGATCGTTGCTAACCATCTGGTACGAGCAGCAGGCAGCCAGCCCCAAAGCCGTCCTCCGACAAGCCCACTGGCGCCTATAGACCGGCAGGCAGCTAGCCGTAGCAATCTCGCTTCTTGAGTCACACAAATCATCTTTCGTCCGCAACACCCTCTTCCGTGGGGCGAGCCACCAGGCTTGCGGGCCGGCTCTCAAGCCGGCCATCTTAAGGCCTTACTTCTCCTCCGCTCGATACGCCGAAGACCATCGGTACTCCTCAGCTCTGCCAGCCAACCCGGCCCGCACCGGATTCCTCTCCACATACCGTACGATCCGCTGAAACTCCTCCTCGTTCCGGACCCAATGATCGTAGGACTCCCTCTCCCAGAACGGCGAGCCCGTCCGCCCGAGCATCAGATTCGCTTGACGTGCCGTGAATCCCTTGAGGGATTGAGCCAGACGGCGAAGCTCAATGACCGGGGTAATCAGAAGATGCACGTGATTCGGCATGACACTCCAGGCATGCAACTGATACTGATTCAACTCGCGTTCGCCGCACCGGATCGCCTCGGATACGAAATCGGCAATGTCGTTTCGACTCAGCCACAATGGGCCGCACTCGGCCCGATCAAGATACCGATCGATGCAGGCAAAGGACTGGCCGCTGGTCAGCCCTGCTGGAGCAACATAACGGTGGGGCGGCAGGGATCCGAAGTTCCGCCAGGTCACGAACAAGGCAGCTCCCTCTGGATGCCAATGAGGAAGCCTTCGCCGATAGAAGCTCACATCAAGGGGAGTGTCGGTGAACCGTGGGTTCCTCTCAGGACTGGCAAAGAAATCTGCCGGAACATCCACCTGCATACTTGCCGCCAAGTTCCAGATCCCGACCTAGGCTCAATCCTCACCGCGCCCAACCAGCACACCCCCCCGCACCTTGCCGCTTCGGCCGAAAACTCCGGGCCATCAACTCGATCGCCTTACCGTCCTCAGGCTCCGACGACTCCATGTAGAAGTTCGCACACCCGGAATCGGGAAACGTGACCGCAAAGTGCGAAACCCGGCCCACCGGACCAAAGGACAAATCCCGACGAGCCACCCACACCCGCGCTCCATCCACCACGGTCTCGTGGAAAGCAGTCGCTTCCTTGCCCCGCCGCGCCCACATACCCGCATCCCTCCCGATATCGTGAGAGATCACGACACGTCCATTCGCCGAGGTGAAGTGGCCCACAAAACTGTCAGTACCCCAATCCGGCAGGTAGTGAAAACCCGGGGGCACCACCAACTCACCGCCTGCCCACGAGAACTTGCCGGACGCAGCATCCCAACTCGCGTCTGTGGGCATCGGCGGACGGCTGTCACAGGAACTGCCCACCAGCGCACACGCAGCCACCAACCCGGTCAGCAGCCATCTAGGAGTATTTCTGGGGACCATCGACATCTGGAAAAGGAGCCCGCGTGATAAACCGGGGCCCACACGAGGGTGGACGCCACCAGGGGCGAAAAGTTCCCGAGGCACGGGAAGGATCCAAACGGAGCCGCGAACGTAAGTGAGTGGATAGCCAAACGAAACGCTCCCATCCATCCGCGAGGCCAGTCACACCCTCGCCTTCAGCCTACCCCTACCCCGCCAACCCCTCAATCTGCCCTCGCAACTGCACCAGCAACACCCCAGGCTCCGCCGCCGGATCCAAGGGCACTCTCAGGATCCCAGCCGGCGTAAACTGCGCCCCCGCCGTCTCACTCACCAGCCGCATCAACGCATGCGGATCTACCGCCGACCCCGGGTGGAACTTGATGTTCACTCCACCACCCCGCCGGTCAATCGCCTCGATCCCGCACCGCGCCGCCAGCGTCTTCAACTGCGAGAACTCCACCAGGTGCCGCACACTCTCCGGAGCCGCCCCATACCGGTCCTCCAGCTCCTGCAGCAGCGCCACCGCCTTCGCCGGATCGCCCGCATCCGCAATCCGCTTGTACGCCTTCAACCTCTGCTGTTCATCGGCAATGTAATCGGGCGGAATCCGGATATCCAACCCAAGATTCAACGACGAGTGCACCTCCGGAGCCACCGTTTCCCCACGCAGCTCCCGCGCCGTCTCGTCCAGCAGCTTCACATACGTCTCATACCCGACCAC
The DNA here is from genome assembly GCF_051172195.1 of Paludibaculum fermentans. Lineage (GTDB taxonomy): Bacteria > Acidobacteriota > Terriglobia > Bryobacterales > Bryobacteraceae > Paludibaculum > Paludibaculum fermentans_A. Next base: position 4,768,535 of record NZ_JBPJAQ010000001.1, on the reverse strand, counting down.
CGCCAGGTGCCCGTGCTGCTCGCCGCCCAACAAATTCCCCGCCCCGCGTAGCTCCAGATCCAAAGCCGCAATCTTGAACCCGGCGCCCAGGTCCGAGAACTCCTTCAAAGCGGCCAGCCGCTTGCGCGCGACTTCCGTCAAATCGACATCCGTAGGCACCATCAGGTAGGCGTACGCCCGCCGGTTGCTGCGACCCACGCGCCCGCGCAACTGGTATAGCTCCGACAGCCCGTAATTCTGCGCGTTTTCAATGATAATCGTGTTCGCCAGCGGGATATCCAGGCCGTTCTCCACAATCGTCGTGCAGACAAAAACATCCGCCCCGCGATGCATGAAGCTCAGCAGGACCTTCTCCAACTCCGCCTCGCCCATCTGCCCGTGACCCACCGTCACCCGCGCCCCCGGTACCAATTCCTGAATGGTCGCCGCCCGCGTCCAGATCGAGTCCACCCGGTTGTGTACAAAGTACACCTGCCCGCCGCGCTGCACTTCCTGCTCGATCGCCGTCTTGATCAGGTCCGGATTGTACTTCGCCACCACCGTCTGCACCGCCAGCCGGTCCTTCGGCGGAGTCTCAATCACACTCATATCGCGCAACCCCAGCAGCGACATGTGCAGCGTGCGCGGAATCGGCGTCGCCGACATCGTCAGCACGTCCACGCTCTTCTTCATCTGCTTCAGTCGCTCTTTGTGCGCCACACCGAAGCGCTGCTCTTCGTCCACCACCAACAGGCCCAGGTCCGGGAACTCCAGGTCCTTGGAAAGGATCCGGTGCGTCCCCACCACCACGTCCACCTTGCCCGCCTTCAGGTCCGCCAGCACGGCTTTCGTTTCCTTCGGAGACCGGAACCGGCTCAGCATCTCGATCCGCACTGGGAACGCCTGGAACCGCTTCTGGAAAGTCTCAAAATGCTGCAGCGCCAGCACCGTCGTCGGAGCCAGCACCGCCACCTGCTTGCCATCCCCCAGCGCCTTGAACGCCGCCCGCATCGCCACTTCCGTCTTGCCGAAACCCACGTCGCCGCACAACAGCCGGTCCATCGGATGCGGGCTCTCCATGTCCCGCTTGATCTCCGTCACCGCCTGCAATTGATCGCGCGTCGCCGCATACTCAAACGCGTCTTCAAACTCGCGCTGCCAGTTCGAATCGGCCGAGAATGGGTACCCCTCGCTCATCTTGCGCTCGGCGTAGAGCTTCAACAGCTCCTCCGCCATGTCACGCATCTTCGCCTTCACCCGCGACTTCGTCTTCGCCCAGGTGACGCCGCCCAGCTTGTCCAGCGCCGGCTTGCCCTCGTTCGCGCCGCGGTACTTCTGGATCAGGTCCAGCCGCGTCAGCGGAACATACAGCTTTGACTCCGCCGCATACTCCACCACCATGAAATCTTCCATGGTGTCGCCGCCCGAAATCTGCCGCAGGCCAGTAAACCGCCCAATGCCGTGCTGCGCATGCACCACGTAGTCGCCGATTTTGAGATCCAACGACTCCGGCGTGAACAGAGCTACATGCGACCGGGCCCGCGCCGGTTGCGCCGCGTAGTCCGATGCTTCGAACAGATCCTCACTGCCAATCAGCGCGAACTGCGCCTCCGGCAGCGTCACGCCGCGCCGCACCTGCCCCTGGATCAGGTACACACTGGCCGTCTGCATCGCCATATACGCGCGATCGGCCAGGTACTGCGGCGTTGAGCTCGTCAACTCCATGCCCAGCTGGAAGGGCAGCGAATACTCGCCCAGGATGTCGGCCAGCCGCTCCACTTCCCCCTGCGCCGCCGCAAAGAACGCCACCCGGTATCCCTTATCTACCAGCGAACGCGCTTCACTCACCGCCGCCGGCATGTTGTTGCGGAACGCCATCCCCGGCTGGGACCGGATCTCCAGCGGAACATCGCCCGCGTGCGTGTCCCCCTCCAGCGACAGGTTCCTCAACTCGATCTCACGCCGGTCCGGATGCTGTGCCTGAAACTCGCCCCAGTGCCGGAACACCTGCTCCGGCGGGCAAGGCGACTGCTCCGCCAACCCTTCCAGCCGCTTCCACAACCGCTCCGCCGCGACTTTGAGGCTCTCCGGCTCGTCCCAAACCAGAATCGGCTTCTCGATCAGGTTCTCAATCGAATCGTTCCTCGGCCTCAACAGCGGAGCCGCGAACTCCCACCCCGGGAAAGTCTCGCCCGGCACCACATCGTCGGCCTGCATCAGTTCCGCCAGCCGCCGCAGGAAATCGCGCGTCCGCGGAGTCTCCTCCATCGGCAGCAGCGTCACCTCTTCCACCTTCAGCACGCTGCGCTGCGTCTCCGGATCGAAGCGCCGCAGGCTCTCCACCGTATCGCCGAAAAACTCGATGCGGATCGGCCGGTGCGCCTCCGCCGGAAAGACATCGAAGATGCCGCCGCGGATGGAGTATTCGCCCTCCATCTCCACCGGCTCGCGCTTCTCATACCCGATGGAATCCAGGTGCGACGCCAGATCGTCCATCGCGATCTCGTCTTCCTGCCTCAGGGTCAATGCCAGTTGCCGGTAGGCGGCCGCCCCCTCGGTCCGCAGCAGCGCCGACGCCACGGGCGTCACGGCAATCGAGCACTTCCCCGTCGCCAGCCGGAACAAACCCACCGCCCGCTGCGCCTTGATCTCTGTATGCGGCGACAGGCCCTGCCCCGGTAGTACATCCAGTGCGGGAATGTGGATCGGCGGCGGAGCCCCCCGGCCCGCCAGCAACAGCCCGTGGAACGTCTCCAGCAGCTCCTGCAGGATCTCCGCGGTCCGGTTCGTGTCCGTCACCACCAGAATCGGCTGCTCCAGGTTCTCCCAAAGCAGCGTCAGGTACAACGCCTTGGCCGTCGGCGTCAGCCCGCCCAGCATCGAGCGCGTCGTCGGCTCGTGCGCCAGCCGCCTCACCAGCTCCTGAAAGGCCGGATGTCGCGTCAGGGCCTGGAACTGATCTCGAATCCCTGGGTTGATCACTGCTGGCTCAGGACCTCTTCCACCGTAGCGGTCGTGGAGTATCCAGGCTCCAGCGGCACCAGCACCACCCGGCCCCCGGCGGCCTCCACCTCTTCCCTGCCCGCCACAAAGTGCGACCAGTCGGCGCCCTTCACCAGAATGTCCGGCAGCAGCGCGGCAATCAGCTCCCGCGGAGTGTCTTCCTCAAACAGCGTCACCGCATCCACCGCTTCCAGCGCCGCCGCCAGCGTGGCGCGCTCCTGCTCCGGCAGAATCGGCCGCGTCGGCCCCTTCATCCGCGCCGTGCTCGCGTCCGAATTCAGCGCCAGCACCAGCACATCGCCCAGGTTCCGGCACGACTCCAGGGTCCGGATATGCCCCGGATGCAGAATGTCATAACAGCCGTTTGTGAATACCACGGTCAGTCCGGCCGCCCGCCAGCGCGCGCGCTGGACCACCAGATCCGCCCGGTTGTAGATGCTCGCCATCGAAATACGACGCTCCAGGCTCTAGTGTAGCCGTGGCGTGCGAGGGAGGCTATTTCATGAAACCGCTGCGTCCGCTACCCTCGGCGCACAACTGGTCGTTCATCGCATCGTCCAGCGCCAGCAGATAGCGCGTCAGCGGCGACAGCCGGGCTTTCGTCTCCGCGCTCAGCAACTGCTTCTGCCACTGCTGCTGCGGCAGGTCCCGCCGCACATAGAACGCATGCAGCGCCCGCCGGTGCCGCGCCGTCAAATTGGCCGTCCCGCCGTGCCACACATGCGCGTTATACACCGCCACCGACCCCGCCGGCGCCAGCACCAGAATCTCCTGCGGATGCGGCGCCTTCGGGTCCTTCAGAACATCCTGCGGCATCCGGCCCCACAGGTGCGACCCCGGAATCAGTCGCGTAGCGCCATTGTCTTCCGTGAAATCGTCCAGCAGCCAGACGGAATTGAACACGCAGGCGCCCGTCTCGTCCGGCAATACGCCCATATCCACATGCAGAGGCTGCGCCTCAGGAGCGTACGGATTCGTGGACCGCGCATTCAGGCTGCTCAACTTAAAACTACTGTTCAATACATGATCGATGTAGACGAGTAGCCGCGCGTCCGAGACCACCTGCTCAAAAATCTCGCCCTTGTCGACGAGATTCGCCAGCCGCCGCGCAAAAGGCTCCTGCCGGAACTCGTGGCCGGCATTCTCACCTTCTTCCTCAAACAGCTGCTCCACCCGCACGCGCAACTCATGCAGCAGGTACTCATCCATGAACCCGGGCAGGATGATGTAGCCTTGTTCATCCAGTTGCCGCTTTTCGGCTTCCGTCATGCGCCCTATTCTATAAGCTTGGAGAACATTTTAGTAAGGGCGACAAACTGGGTCGGCGACGCGGTGATGAGTTTGCCGGCATTGGCCGCGGTCCGTGCGCGGTTTCCCACCGCAAAGATCACGGTTCTTGCACGGCCGTGGGTCGCCGGCCTCTATCGCAAGGAGCCCTTCGCCGACGAAATCCTGCCCTACCAGCCGGAATCTGTACTCGATCGTTGGAAAACCGCGTCCGAGCTCCGCAAGCGCAGGTTCGATTGCGCCCTGCTCCTCCAGAACGCCTTCGACGCGGCATTGATTACCTTCCTGGCGGGCATCCCACGCCGCATCGGCTACAACCGTGACGGCCGCGGCCTGCTTCTGACCGACGCCGTCCCGGTGCCCGCCAAGGGCTCCATCCCGCCGCACGAAAGCTTTTATTATCTGGAACTTCTGCGCCAGATCGGCTGGGTCGACAGGCTCCCGGCTGAGCCGCTCATCCGCCTCGCCGGCCAGCGCGGCAAGATGAGGCCCGTCATCGGCGTCAGCCCCGGAGCCGCCTATGGCACCGCTAAACAATGGATTCCACAGCGTTTCGCCGCCGCCGCCCTACAGGTCGCCGGACAACTAAACGCCGAAATCGAACTCTTTGGCTCCAAATCCGAACGCCCGCTGTGCGAAGAAGTGCGCTCGGAAATCCTCCGTTTGGGTGGCTCCGCCCTGAACCTGGCCGGCAATACGACCCTCGAACAATTCATTGAGCGCGCCGGCACCTGCCGCGTATTCCTCACAAACGACTCGGGTTCCATGCACATTGCCTCGGCCCTGGGCATCCCCACGGTGGCCATCTTTGGCGCCACCAACCACATCACCACCGGCCCCACCGGCCCGCTGGCCCAGGTGATCCGCCACGACGTCGAGTGTTCGCCTTGTCTTCTGCGGGAGTGCCCCATCGACCACCGCTGCATGACCGGTGTCGAGGTCGACCGTGTCGTTGAATCCGCTCTCGAACTGGTCCAAATCTCGACGCTCTGAGAGGGGCCAGTCCTGCTACAACAGTATGAGTGGATTCGCGCCTGAAGATCGTTTTACCCGCGGAATTGCCGTCCGGAGTACGGCTGGTATCCGGCTATTTTGATCCGTTATTGACCGTCCATGCGGCCTGGTTGGCCGAGGCCCGCGGCGTCTCTGACAAACTGGCAGTCGTCGTCAAGGATCCGCCCGTGCCGATCCTCTCCACGCGCGCCCGCGCCGAACTCGTCGCCGCCCTCAAAGTCGTCGACTTCGTCCTCCTCGAGGCGCCCGGCGTACCCACCGCCGATGTCCAGTTGGATCAACGGGATGCAGCCGCGGCTGCCGCGTTTGTGGCCCACGTGCGCCAACGGCAGGGTTAATGGCGCCTACGCTCATCTTGGTGGTCCGGCTGGGCGCAATGGGTGATATTCTACATGCCTTGCCCGCCGCCGCCGCCCTCAAACGCTCGTTCCCGGATTGCCGGCTGAGCTGGGCTGTCCATCCCAAATGGCGGGAGCTGTTGGAAACAGGGGGCTTAGCAGACGAGTTGATCCTAATCGACAGACGTCGTTTATCCTCCCTGCGCGGCGCCGCCCGCGAACTCCGGAAACAGGAGTTCGACTTCACCGTGGATTTCCAGGGCCTCATCCAATCCGCGCTGGTGGCGCGGGTGGCCCGTTCCCGTCAGGTGTACGGTTTCGTCAAGGATCAGGTCCGCGAGTGGCCCGCCGCAAGTCTATACACAACAACAGTTAGAGCTAAAACAACACATGTCGTCGAGCGAAATCTGGACCTCGCGCAGGCCGCCGGTGCGCGCGACCGCACGGTAACTTTCCCGCTACCGGCCGGTACACCGGAGAGCACGCTGCCCCCAGGCAGGTTTGTCCTGGCCGCCCCATTCGCCGGCTGGGCCTCGAAGCAGTGGCCGCTGGAGCACTACGCGGTGCTGGCGCGTCAATTGAAATCGGAACTGGGGATCCCCCTGGTTCTCAATGGCGCGCCGTGGCAGGCGGAAGCGCTGCGCAGCGCCGAGGCGGCCGAGGTCCACATCTCGTCGATCTCCGGCCTGATTGACGCGACGCGGCGTGCAACCGCGATTGTCGGAGTCGATAGCGGGCCCATGCACCTGGCCGCGGCGTTGGACAAGCCCGGCGTGGCGCTGTTTGGGCCGACCGATCCGGCGCGCAACGGTCCCTATGGTAAGTCCTTATCGGTGATCCGGATACCGGGCGCCGTCACCAGTTATGAGCGGAGGAAAGAGATAGACGCATCCATGCGGGCGATTCAGCCGGAGGCCGTATTGGATGTACTCGCTACAATAGTGAGGCGGTAATGTCGATCTTTCCGAAACAGTATGCAGATTTGGTCCAGAGGCTGAGAGTCCCCACCGGCTTGCTGCTGGCGGCCGCCTTTGTGTGGCTGTCCCAACCGGTGCTGCCAACACTCCTCCTGGGCTGTCCCATCGCCCTGTTGGGACTGGCCTTGCGTGCCTGGGCCGCCGGCCACCTCAGGAAGAACCAGCAGTTGACCGACTCCGGCCCCTATGCGTGGGTCCGCAACCCTTTGTATATAGGCACTTTGTTCACCGCGCTGGGCTGCACCGTGGCCGCCGCCCGCCCCAGCCTGGCAACGATTGTCGGAGTGGTCTTCATCTTCGTGTACCTGCCGGTCATGGAACAGGAAGAACAGCACCTGGCGAAGATCTTCCCGGAGTTTGAAGCGTACGCGAAACGGGTTCCGCAGCTTCTGCCGCGCCTGCCGAAGATCTACCCGCCGCAGCGCTTTTCGTTTGAAGTGTACCTGCGCAATCGCGAGTATAAGGCGCTGTACGGATTCCTGCTCGTGTACGGCTTCCTGATCTTCAAGTCGCTCTAGGTTTTGGACTTGGGGGCGCTCGAGAGCCGGGCTTCCAGCAGGATGAGGATGATCAGGAACACGACCATGATGGAGCCCGCCAGCGGCAGCCCCATCACCACACCAACTCCGTAGAAATGAGCGAGATAGCCCAGCGACGCAGGCGCCAGCAGGCTGCCCGTCATGGCGATCGAGAAGATGCCGTTGAAAAAGCCCGGGTGGAAGTAGGGGAAGCGGTCGCCGATCTTCTCCACCACCAGCGGCAGGATCACCGAGAAGCCGCCGCCGGCCAGCAGCACGCCGACCGTAGCTCCGAAGAGGTTGTTGGTGGAAAGCAGGACCAGGCAGGCAAACATGGGCGCCAGGGTGGCCCCGGCCAGCAGCCGGGCATGGCGGACCCGGGGCAGCAGCCATTGCGCCGCAACCCGGCCGATGAGCAGTGCAAACCAATACACAGCAAGCAGGAACAGCGAGGTCGCCGGGCTCGCACCCAGCCGTTGAGTGAGGAACAACGGCAGCCAGCCGGCCAGTGCACCTTCATTGCCCGACTGGAAGAAGAGCAATAACGCGAAAAGGATAGCGGCGGGGCTCTTGAAGTCGTGCAGCGCCCGCTCCCAGGTGACTTCCTGAACCACCGGCTCTTCCGGCAGCTTGGCGCGGTAATAGACGATGGCGGCCAAGGCGGGCACGACGGCCAGGATCAGCAGTACGCTGGCCACGGTGTAAGCGAAGAAGGTGCCGGCGACGAACAGCGCGCAGGCCATGCTGCCCAAGCCGTAGAGCGCTCCGGCCAGGCTCAGGGTCGCGGCGGGGTTCAGGTTGTATACCGGGGTAATGGCGTGGAAGACGCTTGTATTGAGCAGGCCCGCACTGAGCCCGACCAGGAAGAGTCCGCCCATCCGCCAGGCAGAAGGGGAAGGCGGCGAAAACGCGGCCAGCAGCACCATCGCCAGGAACGCCACGGCGCAGGCGAACGCCATGACGAAGCCGATCCCTTTGCGGCGCAACAGCGGGGCGGCCAGCACGGGCGCCAGCAGCATGCCGAGGTTCTGCAGCAGGAAGTAGTTCCCAATGAGAAGGTAATTGGGATCAATATGATAGCGCCAGGCCAGCAGGATGGAGCCCAGGAAGGCCATCAGGATGCCGGACAGGAATAGGCCGGAGATACCGCGGCGCGCCATCGACCCTTGCAGGGAACCTTGCGTGGTCTCGAGCCCGGGTGGCAATTGGGAGGCGGCCGGCACCAGCCCATTGTAGCTCCGAAAAGTGGTGAAGCGGGCATACAAGGTGGGCCGCTACCAAAGACCGGAGGGAATTCGAGCGATTTCTCCCAATTTTCATATTTCACCCGTACGGGTTCATGTAAATACAACGACTTACGTTTGGCAGTCAAACTGCACTACAGACTGCGGGTCACGTTAGTTAGATGCTTTGTGGGTGGTTGCCTCTCTAACCATCCCGCCCCGGTGGTATCCTCCGATCCCCCGGGGCGTTTTCTTTTTAATCAGCCATTTACAACTGGATGAGCGAGCTGGCGGCCAGCCGGCGAAGAAGCCTGGGCCGGAGGTGTGTGTTTGCAGATTCCGGCATGCGGACCACCGCATATTCCCACTTTTGGAATCGCACCGCAAAATCTTGTGGTTTGTATCTGATTTCCTCTTGACTGATTCCTGAACCTCGCTTAGGATAAGGCCATCACTGAAGAAAGGAGGTGATCCAGAGAACATGAGTACTGGTAGTTGTCACACGCGTGAGGTGGTCGACTGCTGAAGCTCAAACTGGTCACGCCTTGGCCCGACCTTCAGTGCAGGGCTAAGATCGTGCGCACCGGCCACTGAGCGCGATTCTAAAGCCGTAGGCTTCAGAATCCAGGCTACCGAAGAACCCGCCGCCGGAGTCCGGCTGCGGGTTCTTTCTGTTTAGCTGCATCTTTTGGCACAGGATGCTTGTCTGCTATACTGAGGAGGTTAAAGGATCAACGATGAAAGCTGGCATCCATCCCGCCTACAATGAAACGAATGTGATCTGCGCATGCGGTCACTCGTTCAAGACCCGCTCGACCAATAAAGGTGACATCCGAGTGGAAATCTGCTCAAGTTGCCATCCCTTCTTCACGGGCCGTCAGAAGCTGATCGACACCGAGGGGCGAGTGGATCGTTTCCAGAAGATGTTGGTTCGCTCGGCCAATTTGAAGGCAAAGCGCGCGGACACCAAGCAGCCGGTCGGCTAACCGATCGCTGCCTGCATCTTCCTTACAGGACTGAAAAAGCCCGGCTGCGAAGCCGGGCTTTTTCGCGTTTGGGATCAATGAGATAGGAAGAGTCTATTTACCGGACTTGTCCTTTTGCTCTTTGTCCTTCTGTTCTTTCTCTCGCTGCTCCGCTTTGCGCTTGTCTTCGCGCTCTTTGCGGAACTTCTCATACTCCGCCTGCTGGGGCGGAGTGAGCATGGCGTTGATCTCAGCGGTCTGCGCGTCCTGGATGACCTTCATCTCGGGCTTGCTGCGTTCGCGCAGTTCGCGGAACTTCGCCCGGGTCTCGTCCAGGATCGTCTCAAGTTTCTGAACCTGTTCGGTTTGGAGGCTCAGCCGGCGTTGCATCTCACCGATGTATTCGCGGCGGTAGTCCTCGGGGCTCTTGGGGGGATTCTTGGCGCTAACCGTATTCAGCGAATACGAACGATAGCCCAGGGCGCCAACCACCGTGCCGCTGGCGAAAACGAGGATGAGAGAAAGAGCGAGGGTAGAATTCGACCGCATCATTTCACAGGAGACTCCTGCGACCGCCCGGACTCGGTACCGACCGGAACAACCGCCACACCGCTCAGCATCTGGGCGTCTTCATGGGCGTCGGCCAAAGCTTCGAGGTAGGTAGCAGTGTAGACCACTGCCGGACGCTTCGGCAACATTTGTAACATGACAAAAAACAGACTGGCAGCAGCGGCCGCGGCCACAAGGCCGTTGGACCATTTCCAAAGCTGCTTGGTCCAGTGCTGTCCACTCTCGATGCGATTCCAGAGCCTCGGCATGAAATCCGCGGGAATGTCCGGCTCTCCGCAAGCGTCCCGATAGGCCGCCAGCAGCCGGTCGAAGTCCTGTTCCGTCCGATTTTGCGATTCGCTCATGGCTCCTGCATCCTTTCCCAAACCCTTATCGCTTGTTCAGCAAACCTGCAGACCCGCGAGGTGCACTCGCCGGGGTCGTCCAACACGGCCGTCCACTACCTTATTCGGCGGATTTTTCCTTCCGCTCCACACCCTTGGCGCTCCTCGAAGACTCGTACGCTTTTAGGACGCGCTGACGCGCCCGAAAGAGTCGGACTTTTAGAGCGTTCTCGTTGACATGATAGACCTTTTCCAGATCTTTCAGCGACAGCCCTTCCACTTCCTTCAACGTCAGCAAAGCGCGGTCCTCTTCCGACACTTCGCTGAGCAGCGAATCGACAAACTCGCGCACCTTCGCCCGGTGCAGATCGTCCACCTGCACCTTGGTTCCGGCCGAAGCGTCGGCCAGCATAACCGCCTGTTCGCTGAGATCGGAAACCCGCGATTCCAGACGGCGCTTCCGTCGCTTCCGCAGATAGTCCAAAGCCGCGTTGACAGTCAGCCGGTAGAGCCAAGGCTCGAAAACCTCAGGGCTTCTCAACTGATCGAGCGAATAATACAAGCGCAGGAACACTTCCTGAGCCACATCTTCCACATCCTCGGGCCGCCCGATCAAACGGGAGACGGTACCGAAGATCCGGCGCCGGTATGCCGTGACGACCTCGTTGAACGCAGCGGGATCGCCCGCCCGCGCTCGTTCCACAACTTCGAAGTCGACCAGCATTGGAGGCAAGGGAGCTGGCGCGACTCCTTAAAATTTCTAACAATAAGGCGCGCCTAGCCTGCACTCAGGTTACAACAATTCCCCACAAGGCCGTTTGTGCCTCTAGATGCATGTTAAAATTGGAACTTAGCCCTTCCCCCATGGATTTTCTCTCCGGCCTGAATCCCCAGCAGCGCGAAGCCGTGGCCCATGTCGAGGGCCCTCTTTTGATCCTCGCCGGCGCCGGGAGTGGCAAGACGCGAGTCATCACCCATCGAATTGCCCACCTGATCGATAGCGAACGGGTTTATGGGCCGTCGATCCTGGCCGTGACCTTCACGAACAAGGCTTCGGGTGAGATGCGGGACCGGGTTTTGAAGCTGCTGAACCACCTGCCGGCGAGTGCCGGGCCGATGGTGGCCACCTTTCACTCGTTCTGCGTCCGTCTGTTGAGACGCGATGGCGCGACCCTGGGCGACCTGCGGCGCAACTTCACCACCAGCTTTCACATCTACGACGACGACGACCAGCTCGCCCTGCTGAAGCAGATTTATAAGAAGCTCGGCCTCGACGACAAGTTCATGCAGCACCGCGCGGCCCTGTCGCGGATCAGCCACGCCAAGAACCAGAAGCAGACCCCGGCGGACTTCTACAAGATGTCGGCCGACCCCAAGGCATCCAAACTGGCGGTTGTCTTTGAGCACTACCAGCAGGGGCTGGAGGCGGCTAACGCCCTGGATTTTGACGACTTACTGTTGGAAGCGGTACGCCTGCTGCGGTATGACACCGAAGTCCGCCAGTTGTGGAACCGGCGGCTGCAATTCCTGATGATCGACGAGTATCAGGACACCAACCGCTCGCAGTACGAGCTCATGCGGCTGCTGTCGGAAGCGCATTCCAATGTGGCCGTGGTGGGTGACGAAGATCAGTCGATCTACGGCTGGCGCGGCGCGGACATCCGCAACATCCTGGATTTCGAAAAAGACTATCCGGGCGCCAAGGTGATCCGGCTGGAACAGAACTACCGTTCCACCAAGGCCATCCTGGAAGCTGCGTCGCGTGTGGTGGAAAACAACAAAGCCCGCAAGGGCAAGATGTTGTGGACCGACGGCGCCGACGGCGACCCCATCTGCTACCTGGAAGCGGCCGACGGCGAACAGGAGGCCCTGTTCATCGCCGACACCATCGAAAAGATCATCCGCAAGGAGAGCGATACGCGGGTGGCGATCCTGTACCGCACGAACTCGCAGTCGCGGCAGATCGAAGAGGCGCTGCGGCGCTACATGCGCAAGTATGTCGTGGTGGGCGGCTTCAGTTTCTACCAGCGGGCGGAAGTGAAGGACGCACTCTCCTACGTCAAATTCATGATGAATCCGCGCGACAACATCGCGATGTTGCGGATTCTCAATGTTCCGGCGCGCGGGATTGGCAAAACCACTTCGGAGCAGTTGGAAAAGATCGCCGCCGAGCGCGGCGAAACCCTGTGGGAAGCGATCGACACGGCGGAAAAGGAACACCTGCTGGGCGGGCGGGCCGAGGCGGCTCTGGCGGCGTTCCACCGGCTGATCGAAGAGCTGCGCGACGCGATGACACAGCAGGGTCCGGACGAGACGATCAAGCAGATCCTGGACCGCACCGGTTACCGCAAGATGCTGGAGACGGACTCGACACCGGAGTCCGAATCGAAGCTCGGCAATCTTGACGAACTCGTATCGGCAGCGGCGGACGCAGCCGAACGCGGCGACACCCTGCAGGACTTCCTGGACTCGGCGGCCCTGGTGGCCGATTCCGACGACATTGAAGAAGCGGCTCAGGTTTCGCTGCTGACGATGCACAACGCCAAGGGCCTCGAGTTCCCCTACGTATTTATCGCGGGCATGGAAGAGGGCCTGTTCCCCCACTCGCGATCGCGCGACAACGACGACCAGCTCGAGGAAGAGCGGCGGCTGTGCTATGTCGGCATGACCCGCGCGATGAAGCGGCTGTACCTTTCCAGTGCGCGGATGAGGCGCAAGTATGGCGGATCCCCGCCGGAGCCGTGCCAGCCTTCGAGGTTCCTGGAAGAGGTTCCACGATCCCTGATGGAAGACCTCAGCCCGCAACGCCAGCCGGCCGGTTCCATCGACCTTTATGGGGAGCGGGCGTCGGTGCGCGAAGTGGCGCGCCGAAATACGTATACTGGAAAGACATATAATTCGCTCGATCATATCTCGCAGTTCTTCGCCGACCGGGGTGTGCGCCCGCCAGCAATGGCTCCGCAACCCGCCGCCCCGAAGCCTGCGGGCGAGCCGGTATCGCGCGCGGTGGTGACGCCGCAGCCGAAACCGGCGCAGGGGCAATTCGCGATGCGGCCGCCAGCCGCGCCGGTCAAGCCCGCCCTGAAGAAGGGTGGTGTACGGGCCGGAATGACGATCGTGCACCCCAAGTATGGCCGTGGCACCGTGCTACGCAAGGAAGGCGAGGGTGAGGACGCCAAACTCACAGTGAGCTTCCCTGGGCACGGCTTGAAGAAATTGATCGCCAAGTTCGCCGGCCTGACGGCCGATGATTGAGGCGGCATCCGGTGTGTCCCCGCGCAGGCGTGGGCCGGACCGTTGGATTTTAAACGCACAGACCGGTAAGCCGGCATGAAGGATTGAACTGAGCATGAATACGAAGACCATCGCCGATAAGGCAGTACGGAAAGAGACGAAGCGGAAGGCGCGCAAGGCGGCGGACGAGAAGAACCCGCTGCAGCCCCGTCCGGCTGGTGTGGACCGCGGCTCGCTAAAGCGCAAAGTCAAGGTCATCGCCCGCGGCCAGCGGAAGCGGTAACACTAAGCGTTCAGCTATCAGCGGTCAGCCATCAGCTTTCAGCTATTTCCTAGTGTCCGGCACGTCCCTCGGTTGCCGTTGCCGGACTTCCACCCCTTGGCCGCAGGTGGCCAAGGGTGGTATGCTTTCAACTCTTCATTGACGCTCCTGCCGCTTCTGGATGGCAGTGGCCTGAGGTTTATTCACTGATAGCTGAAAGCTGAAGGCTGATCGCCGACAGCTCCCAAACACCCCGGCTGCGAGGAGGCATCCGCCGATGAAACAACTCTTCCGCACCAAGAGTATCGAGGCTCTGGTGGCCGCCTCCAACCAGGAAGGCAAGCGGCTGGACCGCACCCTGGGCGCCTGGAGCCTGATGGCGCTGGGCATCGGCGCTGTCATCGGCAGCGGCATCTTTATCCTCACCGGCACGGCAGCGGCCGGCGAGGTGCGCAGCTTCCACTCCCTGCTCCACGTTCCGATCCTGGACCTGATCATGAACGGGGCCAACTCCTCATTCACGATTGGACGGCCGGGCGCGGGACCAGGGGTCGCCCTCTCGTTTCTGCTCACGGCCATCGCCTGCGGCTTCGCGGCGTTGTGTTACGCGGAAATGGCCTGCTGCATCCCCGTGGCGGGTTCAGCCTACACTTACGCCTACGCCACCATGGGCGAGTTCGTTGCCTGGCTGATCGGCTGGAATCTGATCCTGGAGTACGCCGTCTCAAACATGGCGGTCGCGGTGGGATTCTCGGCCTACTTCAACGACATATTGGAGTCGATCTTCGGCTGGCACCTGCCAAAACAATTGTCAGAGCCGATGATCATGGGCGGGCAATTCACCGGCAGCTGGTTCAACCTGCCGGCGTTCCTCATCCTGATGCTGCTGACGTGGGTGCTCACTTACGGCATTAAGGAGAGCGCGCGGACGAACAATATCATGGTGCTGGTGAAGCTGGGCGCCATCGCGATCTTCGTGATCGGCGCGGGCCGTGCGGTGAACACGCATCACTGGCACCCGTTCCTGCCGAATGGCATGTCGGGTGTGCTGACAGGCGCGGCGATTGTCTTCTTCACCTACATCGGCTTCGATTCGGTCTCGACCGCGGCCGAGGAGTGCAAGAACCCCCAGCGCGACCTGCCGATCGGGATCATCGGCACGCTGCTGGTCTGTTCCACGCTGTACATTGCCGTGGCGCTGGTGCTCACCGGCATTGCGCCGTGGCAGAGCCTGAACAACGCCGCGCCGGTCGCCGAAGCGCTGAAGAACCTGAACATGAACACGGTGCGCGAGTGGGTGGGCGTGGGCGCCATTGTCGGCATGCTCTCGTCGCTGCTGGTGTTCCAGTACGGCCAGGCTCGCGTGTGGTTCGCCATGTCGCGCGACGGCCTGCTGCCGCGCTTCTTCTCGAAGATCCACCCCAAACATCACACGCCGCATGTCTCCACCTGGATAGCCGGCTTTGCCGTGGGCATTCCTTCGGGCGTGTGGGACATCGGCACGTTCGCCGACCTTTCGAACATTGGCACGCTGTTCGCGTTTACCGTCGTATCCGGGGGCGTGCTGGTATTGCGCAGGACTCAGCCCGACCGGCCACGGAGCTTCCGTGTCCCCTTCGGACCGCTATTCCCCGTGCTCTCCATCGTCAGCTGCCTGATCCTCATGATGGCGCTGCCGCTGGAGACCTGGGTGCGCTTCTTCTTCTGGTCGGCCATCGGCATCGCGATTTACTTCGTGTTTGGAAAGAAGAACAGCACCCTTGCCAACTCGTAGCCGTTCCCTTCTCCGGTTGGCCGCGGCGGTCTCCCTGCTGCCCGTGGCCGGCCTAAACGCACAGGTCCAACACCAGCACCATCCTCCGCAGAGTAGCGGGGAATATGCCAAGGTGCTGGAAGATCCAACTCGCGACGCGTGGCAGAAACCACACGAGGTCGTGATGGCGCTGGAGTTGAAAGCCAGCGATACGGTGGCCGACATCGGCGCCGGCACAGGCTACTTCTCGCGCCGGTTTGCGAATCATGCCGGCAAAGTGTACGCGGTGGATATCGACAGAGACCTGCTGGCGCTGGCGGCGAAGGGCGCTCCGGCCAATATGTCGACGATCCTGGCGCAGCCCGATGACCCGAAGCTGCCGGCAGCCGGCATCGACACCATCTTCCTCTGCGATGTCCTGCACCACATCTCCGACCGGCCGGCGTATTATGGGAAGCTTCGAGGCGCGCTTAAGCCCGGAGGCCGCATAGTGATAGTGGACTTTTACAAGAAGGAACTGCCGGTGGGTCCGCCGCCGGCGATGAAGCTCTCCGACGACGAGGTAAAGAAGGAGTTCGCCGCCGCCGGCTTCCGCCTGGTGAAGAGCCACGACTTCCTGCCGCATCAGTATTTCCTGGTCTTCCAGGCGCGCTGAACCGTCATGAATGCAGGACTCGACTTTCTTCAGCGCTTGGCGCTGCTTGTCTGGCTCGCGGTCCTGCTCCTGTTTCTTTCCTCCCTAACCGCTTTCTTCTTCGCCTCGCGCCGTGTGCGGCTGGACATCACGGTGAGCTGGTACCGCCACCGGCCGCTGGGCCGGACTACGTTGCGGCCGCTGCTGCTGACCGTGGCCGTGGCAATTGTGTGCGCCCTGCTGGTGCAGATCAGCCCGCTGGAAACCCCCACCATGCGCATCGCGCTGGTCCTGGTGGGTGCTGGCGTGACGTGGGTCTCGTTCGACTGGAGCTGGAAACAGCTCACGGCGTGGGTAAACCATCAGGCGGAAGAGAACCTGGCCTGGCGGGACCGTACGCATTCGGCCGTGGAAGAGCTGCGGCGCCAATTCAACGCCGGTATAGCCCGCCAAACGGCCTGCCGCCTGCTGCATGAGGTTCTGGGCGCCCATCACGTGTACTTCTATACGCGCTCGGCCGATTCCTTCACTTTGAGCGCAGCCGTGCCCTCAGCCCCGGAAAGCGATGTTTCGTTTTCCAGAGCCTCCCTGCTGCGGCAGGAACTGACGAACGGCCACACCTACCGCTGCCTGCGGGTGATGGAGCCGAACGGCCAAAGCCGGCGCATCTGGTCGAAGGGCATGCCGGCCCGGCTGGAAGCCGAGCAATCCCTGCTGGCTTCGGTGGAGGCGCATTTGGTGGTGCCGGTACAGGATGGGGCGGCGCTGCCGGGCCTGATCATCCTGGGTCCGCGGCAGGGTGGAGAAGGCTACTCGTGCGAACACCTGCACTTCGCTGAAGCCATCGCGCGTCAATTGGTGAGTACAACGGCCGTGGCCGAACTGGCCCATGCCGCCATGGCTGAAGCAACGGCATCCGCCGCGGTGGATGCCGCGCGCCAGGCGGCACGCACAACCCGCACCCACCTGACGCCGCCCGACCGCTTTGAACTGCCCGACCTCGACTTCGCAGCCGAGTACTGGATGGGCGACAACCCCGGCGGCGCTTTCTATGACATCGTCTCGGTGCCGAATCGCGCGGCGGCCTTCTTCCTGGCGGAAGTGCCGGGTCCGGACGAGGAGGCAGCCGTGCGGCTGGTACAACTGCAGGCGCTGCTGCGCACCAGGGCGCGGGCCTACACGGAAGACCTGGCCGAATTGCTGGAATCGACGCAGCGGGCCCTCGGAGCCAGCGCGGTGGGCCGGCCGCCCGTGGGTCTGTTTTGCGCGCGCTACGTTGCCGGCTCCGGCAAGTTGCAGTACCTCAATGCAGGTGTGTATCCGCCCTTACTGATTCGCAGAACGAGTGAGGGGGCGGAGATTACGCGCCTGGCCTGCGGAGGCCCGCCCATCGGCGTCGGTCCGGAAGGGCCGCGGCAGGTAGGTGAGGTGGAGATCCACAGCGGCGACCTCGTGGCGATCAGTTCCGCCGGTCTCGCACAGGCGCCGGGCCCCGAGTGTGAAGTCTGGGGCGAGCCCCGCTACATCGATACCGTGCAGAGCTGGGAATCGCAGCGGGCACGCGACATCGCCCACCTGACCCTGCATTCCGTACACGAGTTCACCGGCAAAAACATGCTGGCTCCGCCGCGGCTGCTAATCATATTGCGGCCGAACTGAACCGCGCGCTCAAGTCAGTTCCATAATTCCCAGTACCCGGCTATTCACTATTACGGGGTCAAGATTGAAGAGCCGGTGGGCACTCCTGACGGCACGAAGATTTTCTGTGATGTATGTTGTCGCCCAAACATGTTTTCCTTTCCCTGTAGCGGGACGTGTGGTAACCTTCCGAAGTCCGGCGGGCGTCTTTGCCCGCCTAATGAAAACGGCGTATCAGGAGTCTTGCATGAGCCGAGTTACACTCGCGGTCACCGCATTGCTGGTTGGAACCTGCGCAGTCTCCGCGCAGACCGCCAATCCGCTCAGCACGGAAATGAAGCAGATGTATACGGGCGTGAAGACCAACCTCACGCGCATGGCGGAAAAGATGCCGGCGGAGAGCTACGACTTCAAGGCTTCTCCGGACATCCGTTCATTCGGCCAGCTCATCGCGCACATCGCGGATTCGCAGGCCCGGACCTGTTCGACACTAGCCGGCGAGGCCAAGCAACTGGGTGCGGCCTCGAAGACGACGAAGGCAGACCTGGTGGCGGCGCTGCAGGAATCATTCACCATGTGCGATGCCGTGGTGGATGCGATGACGGACGCCAAGGCGGCGGAGATGGTGAAACTGGGCCGCGGAGAACGGTCACGGCTGGGTGCGCTGGCAGGCCTGGTGTCGCACTCCAATGAGGAGTACGGCTACTTGAGCGTCTACATGCGGTTGAAGGGCATCGTGCCTCCTTCGAGCGAACCCAGGAAGTAAAAAGTTTTGTTAATTGACCGTGTCAGGAGCACCACACATTTGGTCTTGTGAATGCTGCTGATACAATGTAATCTGGCGTAGAGTTTTGGGGGAGTCTTTCGTCTTGAGCCTGTCTACTCCGGTCACCGTCCGTTCTCTGTCACCCGTTCTTTCCCGCGCCGGTCAATGGCATCTCCTATCGGGGATCCAGGAAGCGGAAGGCGGTGTGGCCCGATATCATTACATCTCGGAGAACCGCAATGCGCGGGTCTCCACAGAGATCACCGGCTATACAGTTTCGGCCCTGTTGGAGCTGTACGACCGGTCGTGCGAGGACTCTTATCTGGAGGCTGCGGCGCGCGGCGGCGATCTGCTGGTGAAGGCTTGGGACGGACGCAGCTCGGCGATGCCGTTCGAATGGTCGGCCAGCGGCGTACTGCCGGAGCATCACAGCTACTTCTTCGACAACGGCATCATCGCCCGCGCCCTGCTGCGCCTGTGGCGGGCCACCGGCAGCCAGCAGTATCTGGACATGGCCGTGTGCTGCGGCGAGTCGATGAGCCGCGACTTTGTGAACCGACACGACATTCACCCCATCCTGACCCTGCCGGGCAAGTGCCCGGTGGCGCGCGATGCCCGCTGGTCGCGCTCGTCCGACTGCTATCAGTTGAAGTCGGCGCTCGCCTGGCTTGATCTGTATGAGGTGACGGGCAACGAGTCGTTCCGGTCTGAGTTTGAGTGGACGCTGGAGCGTGCGCTGCAGACGCATGGCGAGTTCTTCGACCATGAGCCGCAGAATCACCGCATTATGGACCGCCTGCACGCCTACGGCTATTTCCTGGAGGCGATTCTGGCGGTTTCGGAACGGCCCGAGGTACGCCAGGCGCTGGAAGAAGGCATTGAGCGCGAAGCAGCGCACCTGCGCGCCGTGCGGCACGAGTTTGAACGGTCAGACGCGAATGCCCAGCTGCTGCGGGTGCGTCTATGGGCCGACGCGCAGGGCGCGGTTGCGCTGAATCAGGAGGCCGCCGCCCAGGAAGCACGCTGGGCCGCCGCCTACCAGATGGAGAGCGAAGACCCGCGGCTGGATGGAGGGTTCAACTTCGGACGCCGCGAAGGAGTACTCTCAAATTATTCGAATCCGGTTTCGACCGCATTCTGTTTACAGGCTCTGGCACTTTGGGACGACTACCAACAAGGGTTACCGCTCGCGGATCGTCGCAGTCTGATCTAGCTAACGAAGTACGCGTGTTGTGAGAAAGCCGGAACGCATCCTCGTGGCATTCGCGTCCGGATCGGAAGACCTGATCCCGACCCTGATTGACCAGTTCGAATGCGTGGCGCCAGGACTGCCCATCTATGTTGTGGCGGAATTCCCGCCGCCGCGCGGCAAGTGGATTCCCTGGTTCATCGGCCGCACTTTCCAGCAGAATCTGGCCCGGGTACGCGATGCTGTGCACGGGAAGGAAATCGCCTACACGGCGATGATCCTGCAGCCGCGCATGCCTTACTGGCCCATGCGCACCGCCGCCACGCTGCTGTCGCCCACACGCCTGCTGTGCTTCAACGAGAATCTCGACCACTTCGCCGTCCATCCGCGCGCCGCATTCGCGATTCTGCGCCACATGCGCTGGCGCACGAAGAACTACATCCGCTGGGAGACGCGGCCCGGCGGCTGGGCCTACACGCAGGTCTGGCGTCTGTTGCATCCGTGGGCGTACAAACGGCAAATCTCCTGCAAACTGGCGTTGGCGGCGGGCGCACGGGCGGCCTGGAAGAAAAGCTCCCTGGCGCCGCGGCCGGATCCGCCGCCGGGGCCTGCGAGACCTGAAGGCATCAGCGTCGTCGTGCCGTCCCGCAATGGGCGGGCATTGCTGGAACGCCTGTTGCCGGGCTTGCTCAGCGAATTGCAGGGCTTCGACCATGAAGTCATCGTCTCGGACAACGGCAGCGACGATGGCACGGCGGCCTGGCTGGCGGCCGAATATCCTGCCGTCAGCGTGGAGATCCATCCCCAGCCGCTCAGCTTCGCCGAGGCGGTGAACCGCGGCATCCGCCGCGCCCGGTTCTCCCACACCTGCCTGCTGAACAACGACATGGTGCTGGAGCCCGGCTTCTTCGCGCCTTTGCGCGACGCGTTCCGCAAAGTGCCGGATCTGTTTTGCGCCACGGCCCAGATCTTCTTCCCGGCAGGCGTGCGCCGCGAAGAGACGGGCAAGGCGCTGCTCTGGAATCGCGGCGACGCCGTGGATTTTCCCATCTGGTGCGACGAGCCGCTGGCCGGCGAGGATCTCAGCTATGTCCTCTATGGCAGCGGCGGCTGCTCGCTCTACGACACCGCCAAACTGCTGCAGGCCGGCTGCGTGGGCGAGGTCTTCAAACCCGCCTATGTCGAGGATCTCGACCTGGGCTATCGCGGCTGGGTGCGCGGCTGGCCCACCGTGTTCGTCGCCGGCGCAAAACTGGTGCACCATCACCGCAGCACGACGAAGCGTTATTTCACCGAAGCGCAGATCCAGGCCGTCGTGGAAGTGAACTACCTGCGCTTCCTGGCGCGCAGCGTGGCCGATCCGGAGCTCTTCCAGGGTATGTGGCGGCGCGCCATCCAGCGCCTGAACCTCTATGCCGCGCAGGAGCCCACCCAACCGTGGGTCTTCCCTACCCTGCAGGCTGCACGCTCCGTCGCC
Source organism: Paludibaculum fermentans (assembly GCF_051172195.1). Taxonomy (GTDB): domain Bacteria; phylum Acidobacteriota; class Terriglobia; order Bryobacterales; family Bryobacteraceae; genus Paludibaculum; species Paludibaculum fermentans_A. The sequence goes on along the minus strand of NZ_JBPJAQ010000001.1, from coordinate 4,747,385 downwards.
GATTGGGTGGAGCCCGCTCCGCCGCAACCCGCCGACGAGGTGTTGGCCCAGGCACTGGGTACCGGCGACGCCGTCAGTTTCCCTGGCAAACCCCGCGATCCACGCAAACCGCTGGTGCTCGTGGCCAGTTCCTACATCCCCTTCCCGCTCTCGCATGGCGGAGCGGTGCGCATCTTCAACCTCATGCGCGGCGCGTCGGAGGAATTTGACCAGGTCCTGATCGCGTTTTGCGACAAGCATGAGGCTCCGGCGCCCGAGATCCTGGCGTTGTGTCACGAGGTGATCCTGGTCCGTCGCGAAGGCTCCCACCTGAAGCCCATGACGGACCGCCCCGACGTGGTGGAAGAGCACGACACGCCCGCGTTTCGCGCCGCCCTGCGCGAGATGATCCGCAAGCATCAGCCGGCGGTGGTCCAGCTCGAATTCACGCAAATGGCGCTCTACGCCCGCGACTGCGGCACCGTCCCCACCATCCTGGTGGAACACGACGTCACCGTGGATCTCTACGCCCAACTGCTGCGCGAACACGCCGATTGGGAGATGGCCCAGCAGCTGGCCCGCTGGCAGCGCTTCGAACGGCAGGCCTGGCGCGATGTGTCCTGCGTCGTCACGATGTCAGAGAAAGACCGCGCCGCCGTGGAGGGCGCACGCCAGGTGCAGGTGCTACCCAATGGAGTCGACCTGCAGCGGTTCCAGCCGTCCGGACAGGAACCGGAGCCGCGCCGCATCCTCTTCATCGGGTCGTTCGCCCACCTGCCGAACCTGATGGCGCTCGAGTTCTTCCTGCGCGAGGCCTGGCCCGCCCTGGAGGCCGTCGGCGCCACGCTCCACGTCATTAGCGGAGCGCGCTCAGAGCACTACCGGGAACTTCACCAGGACCGCGTCAAACTGGATCTCAACCGGCCCGGCATCGAGGTGGAAGGCTTTGTCAGCGACGTGCGCGAGGCGTATAACCGCGCTTCCGTTGTCATCGCTCCGCTGCAGGCCAGCGCCGGCACGAACATCAAGATTATGGAAGCCATGGCGATGGCCAAGGCCGTCGTCTCGACGCCCGCCGGCATCAATGGACTCGACCTGAATCCAGGCAAAGATGTCCTTGTCGTCCAGTCGGGCGCGGAGATGGCCGGCGCGGTCAAAGCCCTGCTGCTCGATCCCGACCAGCGCCGCCGCATCGAGGCTGCCGCCCGCCGCACCGTCGAGGCGCATTACAACTGGGACGCTGTGGCGGCCGCGCAATCCGCCCTCTACCGGTCACTGATGAGGAAGCCTTAACGCGGATAGCCCGCGCTGGCTTTGATTTCCTGGATCTGCAGGATGTGGCGCTGCGAATGGACCGAGATCATCAGGAACCACTGGTAGAGGTCGGTGCCGCTCTTCTGGATCTCGCGCCCGCGCAGATCCTCCTGGGTCGACTTCGCCAGGGCCAGCATCTCGCCGCGCAGCTTCAGGAACTGCTCCAACCCCTTGCGGGCGTCCTTCAATTCGCCTTTCGATTCACGCGCCGCGGCGGTCTTGTTGCGCTCCGTCCGGTCGATTCCGTACCACAACGTCTCCTCATCCGGATGCTTGGGACGAGCGAAGGCGCCCACTGGCTGTTTCAGGCAGTCCTGTACCCATTGCCAGTATTGAGGCTCCGCAATCGTCAGGTGTTCCACCACGTCCAGGATGCTCCACTTGTCGGGAGCCGCCTTGAACGCCAGTTGGGCTGGAGTGAGACCCGTCACTTCCTGCGCCAGCCAGCGGTTGGTCATCTCGAAATGGGCGACCAGCCGTTCCCGCTCCATCGCAGGCAGCGGGCCGGCGGTGCAAACTCCTGTAAATAAAGCGGCAAACGCCAGCACGGCGCAGGCGCCCGGACAGCGGACCGGCAGGCAGCAGGCAGTCATACTGCCCGGGTTGGACGGCCCTCCGGTTGGTTCGTTTGGTAATTCTATTCGGGCAGCAGTTCCAACACCCGCTCGATGTCGGCCGGGGCGATGTAGAAGTGCGGGGACATTCGAACCCAACCCTGGCGCGGAGCCGTAATCACTCCATTCGCCTTGAGGTGGGCATGGGTGGTGCGGGCATCGACACCCGGTTTGCGGATGCAGACAATGCCGGCGCCGGTGGCGGGCGTCCGTTCACCCAGGACCTCGTAGCCCTTGCGGCGCGCCCCTTCGGCCAGTTGGTCGCCCAAGCCCTGGACATGCGGGGCGATGCGGTCAACCCCAACTTCCAGAATGAGTTCCGTGGACTTCCAGAGGCCGAAACAGCCAATTGTGTTCAATGTTCCGCACTCATAGCGGCCCGCGTCCCGGCGGACCGTCATGTCCCGCGACGAATAGTCGGCGAAGCCGGCCACAGTGGTCCAACCGAACTCCACCGGCTCAATCCGGTCCTGCCAGTCCTGTTGGACATAGAGCACGCCGTTGCCTTCCGGACCCAGCAGCCACTTATGGCCGTCGGCGGCTAGCGCCTGGATGTTCATCTTGCGGACGTCCAGCGGGAACGCGCCCAGGCCCTGGATGGCATCGACGAAGAAGAAGACGCCGTGGCGGCGGCAGATCTGCCCAATCGCCTCGAGGTCGGCGCGATAGCCGCTCAGGTACTGGACGAAGCTGATGGCCAGAAGCTTGGCTCCGCGGGCCGCGGCTTCGATTTTGTCCAGCGGATCGAGATAGGACAGCCACTGCACCTGGACTCCGCGCCACTGTTCCAACTTCTTCCAGATGTACAGGTTAGCGGGGAATTCCTCCTGGAAGGCGACGATCCTGTCGCCCGGCTTCCAGTCGAGCCCCAGGGCCACGGTGGCGATGCCCTCGCTGGTGTTCTTGACGATGGCGATCTCGGCCGGTTCGGCATGGATCAGTCGCGCTGTGACGGCGCGCAGGCCGTCGTAGGAGGCCAGCCACTTGTCGTAGTGCAGCGAACCGAAGTTCATGCCGTCATCAGCCAGCCACTTCATCGCGTCCGAGGCGCGGCGGGCCAGCGGCGCCACCGCGGCATGGTTCAGATAAACTAAGTTGTCAGTGACCGGGAATTCCGACCGGTATTGGGCCCAGATTTCCTGCGACCCTAATTCTATGTAACCCATCAACTCTACTGTACGTTAGTCTGGATGAGGGGATCGACTATGATCAGGCGCCTTCCGTTCACTTTGCCCGTGCTGCTGGGCCTCATTGTGCCCACGGTCTGGGCCGACCCGCCCAAGACCAGCGACAGCAAGACGGACAGCACTCAAACCGACGCGAAGAAGACCAGTAACAAGAACAAAAAGAAGGACCCTGACGCCATCGGAGACCGCGATGTCGGCAAGGGCATGAACTGGTATTCGATCGAAAAAGAGATCGCCATGGGCAAGCAGTACGCCATGGAGATCGAGCGTCAGGCCAAAATCGTCGACGACCCCGTGATCGCCGAGTATGTGAATCGCGTCGGCCAGAACCTCGTCCGGAACTCCGACTGCAAAGTCCCGGTGACCATTAAGGTGATCGATACGGACGAACCCAATGCGATGGCGCTGCCCGGCGGCTTCTTCTTCGTGAACACCGGCCTGGTTACCCTGGCCGAGAACGAGAGCGAGATCGCGGGCGTCATGGGCCACGAAATCGCGCACATCGCGGCGCGCCACGGCACGAAGCAGGCCACCCGCGGCCAGTTGGTCAACCTGGCGACCATCCCGCTGATCTTCATGGGCGGCTGGACCGGCTATGGCATCCGCCAGGCCGTTTCGCTCGCCATCCCGCTGGGCTTCCTCCAGTTTTCGCGCGCCTTCGAATCCGAGGCCGACCTGTTGGGCCTGCAGTACATGTACAAGGCCGGCTACGATCCCAACGGTTTCGTCGACTTCTTTGAACGGCTGGAATCGCTAAACAAGCGCAAACCGGGCGCCGTTTCCAAGATCTTCAGCTCGCATCCGCCGACGGGCGACCGCATCACTACCGCCCAGAAGAACATCTCCGACCTGCTGAAAGAGAAGCCGGAATACGTCATCACCACCTCGGAGTTCGAGGACGTCAAGACCCGCCTGCTGTCGATGAACAACCGGCGCCGGGTTGGCTCGACGCCCGAGGACGCCAACCGTCCCACGCTTCGGAAGTCGCCCGGCGGCGGCACCGACCCGATCGACGGCGACGGCAGCGACAAGAAGCCGACCAAGGAAGAATCCGACGAGCGCCCGACCCTCAAGCGCCGCAACTAATCGACCTATCCGCCGACTCCCGCGAACAACGCCATGCCCACCCGGGTGTGGCGTTTTTCATTTGCGGACTACCGCAAATCCCCTATTTGAGATAGACAAACCCGAATGGCGCGCGGGGGTCGTTTCGCGCATCAATAGAGGTATATGGGTACCGGGGATGGCAGTTTACCTCACATCGTGATTGTTGGCGGCGGCTTCGGCGGTTTGGCCGCGGCCCGCGCCTTGCGCCACCTGAACGTCCGCATCACGCTTGTCGATCGCACCAATCACCACTTATTCCAGCCGCTGCTCTATCAGGTTGCAACGGCCATGCTAATGCCCGGACAGATTGCCGCTCCAATCCGTCAGGTCCTGAAGAACGACCGGCACACGACCGTACTTCTGGGTGAAGTATCCAGCGTCGATGCCGCGGCACACACATTAACCGTGGAGACGCCGGAGCGCGAGCCCCTCCATCTCCACTACGACTTCCTGGTGCTGGCCACCGGCGTCCAGCACAGCTACTTCGGCCACGACGAGTTCGAGCAGTTCGCGCCCGGCATGAAGACCATGTCGGATGCGACGAGGGTCCGCAACAAGGTGCTCTCCGCTTTCGAGGCAGCGGAACACGAGACGGATCCCGCCCTGCGCTCCGCCCTGCTGACCTTCGTCCTGGTAGGCGGCGGCCCCACCGGCGTGGAGATGGCCGGGGCTATCGCCGAACTGGCCCGCATGAGCATGAAGTCCGACTTCCGGCGCATCGACCCGCTGGATACGAAGATCCTGTTGGTCGAAGCTTCGCCGCGCGTACTGGGCGGCTTTGACCCGGTCCTCTCTGAGAAGGTGACGAAGCGCCTCACCCACATGGGCGTGCAGGTGCTCACCGGCCATCCGGTGGAGCAGATCGACGATACCGGCGTCACCGTCGGCAGTGAACACATCGCCAGCAAGACAGTCATCTGGACGGCTGGCGTCACCCCTTCGCCCGTCGCCCGCTGGCTGGCCTGTCCGGCCGACCGCGCCGGCCGCGTCAAGGTTCGTTACGACCTGAGCGTCCCTGGTGCGCCGGAGATCTTCGTCATCGGCGACGTAGCCAACTACGAGCAGGACGGCAAGCCTCTACCCGGCGTGGCGCAGGTAGCCATGCAGATGGGCACGCACGTGGCGCGTGTGATGGAGGCGCGCCTGATGAACGACGCTCCGCCGCCGCCGTTCCACTATGTCAACAAGGGCAACATGGCAGTGGTCGGCCGGAACTACGCCATCCTCGAGCGCGGCAATCTCAAACTCACCGGCTATATCGCCTGGCTGGCCTGGTCGATGATCCACGTCCTCTTCCTGGCGCTGCCCAACCTGCGGGTAAGCGTATTCCTGCAATGGGTCTGGTCGTACTTCACGGAACAGCGCGGCTCGCGCCTGATCGTCGAGCCACAAAATTCCTCAAGTACCTCCGATGCTGTCCGATCTGCCTCTTGAGGCAGATCAAATGCACATCCTATTGCTTGCGTTGGCGTTGACCAGCGGTTCTCCGGATTGGAACCAGCCCTCGGTGGGCCGGCCATGGTCGATGCCGTTAAAGGCGGAAGGTGGAACCGCGCCCTACCAATGGGAAGTGACCGCGGGGGAACTTCCGCCCGGTGTACATCTGGTGGATCTGTCGACGGTGATATTGGGCTCGGCGTCGATCCCGGGATTCTTCGGTGCACCGGCTGAAGCAGGTCAGTGGTTTGTCAGGGTTCAGGTCACTGATGCTGAAGGGCAAATCGTTGAGCAATGGCTGGATCTGACGGTTTCGCCGCTCAGTCTGTCGAGGGCGTATGCAGTCGCGCCCGTCGGTGAGGCTCTGGAGTGGCAGGCCGTCGTATCCGAAGGAGCGGCGCCGTTCGAATACCGTCTCGCGCCGCAAGGCTTCCTTCCGCTGGGGTTAGTACTGACCCCCGAAGGAATCCTGCGCGGGACGGTGCTCGTACCAGGAATGTACGAGGTGCCCATAGAAGTGTTGGATGCGGGCGGCAACCGCCTGCGCACTACCCTCACCGTGAACGCTTACGGCGAAGAGACGTCCCTGCCGGCCATCGGCGTCCGGCTCAGCGTGCAGGACTGCCACGTCATCGCCGAATTTCCACCGCTCCCCGAGACCATCACGGCCGAACTCATCGGCGGCGGGCCGGGTGAGGGCGTGGACATCGTCCTCACTAACCTGGAGACCGGCCAGCAGGCCGTGGCCCACTACGAGGATCAGACCCTCAGCCTGTCCAGCAGTTGCGCTGCTTCGCCATCCACTTTGTCCTTGGGCATCGCCTTGGGACTTTGATAGCGCAGCGACGCCAGGTACAACTTCGGCTGCGCCGGTGCCGTCAGGGTCTGAACCTGGTGCCGGGCAAACAGCACGCTGCCCGTCGCCTCCTCCTTATCTGACTTAACCCAGCCCTTCATGCTCCAGGTCTTCAGATGGGCGTCCGGATAGACCGGTCCTGGCGAAAAGGCCGAACCGCCTTCCACCAGTTCGATCCCCTCCAGCGAACCGCCGGAGCACTGGACATTGTGGACGCGCGCTTCGAACTCCCCCAGGTGCTGGATTTGCGTACGAACCTGGGCAGTCACCGCACCCAGCTTGATCGCATACTCGATCTCGATCTTCTCTGTGTCCATCTCGCTGGAGGTGATTTCACCGCGAACCGCTGTCTCGCCCGTGCTGGTATTGCGCAGCGCCAACACATTGTCGATGGTGGCGTGCGCGGGATCGTGCGTCGCCGCGAAGCAGAAATGCGACGAGTACTCCAGCTTGTTGTACTTGTCTCGGTAGTGCGGATCGGGCTTGGTCGATTTGGCGTTGAAGACGCGAACCTGTCCTGAGGACCGCCGCCCGGCCAGCAGCAGGCCCGGTTCCACCAGCGCGATCCCGTAGTCGCTCTTCTCAATGGGCAGCGGCTCTTCCGGCGCGGTCCAGAATGGATCGTCATCGGCAATCCGCCAGAACGCGAAGGCCTGCATGCCCCAGTAAGGATGGCCGCCGTCGATGTAGCTCTCTTTGATGGCCGGCGAGCCTTCCGGGGTATAAGTCTCCCTCAGCTTCCCTGCCTCGGCATCGAAGCCGCCAATGGCAGCGTGATAGAGGATGTTCTGCTGCACGATCCGCCGGAGGAGACCCGGCGAATGCGGCCAGAGCTTCTGCTGATAGGCCAGCACCAGCGGAGTCAGCACACCCCAACGGTAGATGAGCGATCGTCCGAACAGCACATGGCCGCCATGCCCGGCGAAGAACATCGGCGCGGTCTCCAGATACTTCGTCAGGCGCTCGCTGAACCGTTTGCTGATCTCGGGATACCGCGAGCCCACCAGTTCGTTCCAATACAGGAAATGGCTGGCGAAGACCCAGGAGTTGTAATAGTCGTACGCCGCGCCCGTGAGACCGTCGTTATACCACCCGCTGTCGCCCGTCGCCATGGACTCGATCACTTTCATGTCGTCGAGCATGAACTGCGGGTCAGCCTGAAACTCCGGCCATTTCTCCGACAGGCGCAGGCGCGCGGCGTGATTCACGGCCGTGAACAGAGCCCAGTTGTTGCCGCGTACAGGCTGCTTCGTACAACCGTCCAGCCAGGCAGCCACGTTCCTGCGTTCCCCTTCGGTCAGGGCGGGCAGCACTTTGTCGCGCAGCAGCCACAAGCTCCAGGCGACGATGGACGACTCCACCTGCCGTTGATCGCTGCCGCCGGTCTTGGCCGCCTGCCAGTAATCGGGATGCTCCGGATTGCAGCCATTGCGGAAGGCGTTCGTCATGGCGGCCGTGAGTTCCAGCCCCGGCTCGCGTCCACCCGCGATCCACGCCGCCATCGCCGGCATCATGCGGGTGACACCCGTTACGCTGAGCCCCGACTTCGCCAGAAAGTTCCTGGTGATGGTGGCATTCGGATACTCCACCACCGCCATGCTGGCGGACGTCCGGGCGGCATTCTTCAGGTAACCGCGCGTGATGTCGAGGAAGAGGTTTCTGACCTGCGTCTCCGGTGGAGGAGGGGGCGGCGGCGCCTCCCCTTTCTTCCCTCCGGTCTTTCCCCCGGACTTCTTCTTGCTCTGCGCAGCAGCGGCCGCCGCGGGCACCAGACTCAAAAATTCTCGCCGGTACATGCTGACAGCATTATTTCTCAACCGGAGCTTCGGGGGCCACGGTTAATTGACGTTTCACCTTGCGGCCGAAGGTCCCGGTAGCGGTCAGGGTGTAGGTCACCGGCTGTTTGGGCACCGCATAGAAGCAGCCCTGCAGGACCGGCGAGCCGGGAAAAGCCGGCGGATTCACCTCCACCAACGTCGCATTGACCGTGGCGAAGCAAAGCAGGTGGACCGTGTCGCCGCGATCCACTTTCGACGTCCGCACGCGGAAATAACTGATGCGCGGCGCCAGCGCCGGTTCCGGCTCCACTACCAGTTCGAACGATTTACTCAGGGTCCGGCCTTTTGCATCCTCCGCCGTGAGCGTATAGCGAGTGGTTCGCTCCGGGCTGACCTCGAAGCAGCGGTTGAACGAGGGCGAGAGCTCGGCGACGGGAGGATCGAGCTTCACTGCCTTGGCGTTCATCACGCCATAGCAGACCGAGGTTGTCTCGCCCTCAGCGATAGCGCCCGGATACGCATAGAAATTGATGATGCCCAGCCCCTTCGCCGGATCGACCCAGTCAAACGCTTCGGGCCGCTTCACGGGAGTGGTGTTGCGCACCGCCCGCCAGCGCAGGAGATTCGGCATGCCGTCGATCAGCAGCCAGGCCGTCACGATCAGCAGCAGGAGGTTTCCGAGTTGCAGCCAACTCTGCCACCGCTTCATCCGGTCCCATTAGACATCAAACGGAGGCCGTTTGTTCCGACCCCCGCGCATTCCAATTCGGGCGGCGTAACAGGCGGGCATCGTAGAGATTCCGGGAACACGGCAGGCCCGCCGTGTGTCAAAGATTGTCATCAAGTCTCAACTTTCGGAATGCGAAGTCATTTTTCTGGTTTTGTTACAACAGCCGGCAAACATGAGTCGTATTGCAGAGTAGAGTCTGGTGGGAGTGCAATTAAGCGCAGTCATTCCGCTTGGAGACAGCCTCCAAGTGCAGTTCATTTCTTAACTGAGGAGACGACCCGATGAACGATGATCCGGTGAAAGGGCCGCCACCACCTCGGAACAGGCAGGCTTCGGCTACCCCGGCGTATGGGAAGCTGCCGTCAGCGTGGGTCGATTTCATCCGCTACTGCCAGGAAATGCGGTATGGCGAAATCGAGCGGTTGTGCATTCAGGACGGTTTGCCCGTGCTGGCCGAAACCACACGGCAAAAGGTGAAGTTCACAAGCTAGACCGAACGTCCGATTCCGGCTGACCGAAACACTCGGAGGCCGTCGCGAGGGAAAACCAGGTTCCCAGCGGCGGCCTCTTTTGTTTTTGGCCGGCCGGAAAACGGCCAATGAAAGAGAGCAGCCAATGCGAATAGGATTCGTGTGTCTGATTGTGCAGTTGTGTCTGGTGGTCCACGGCAGGCCCGTCCAGATGCAGGCCGACCTGCCGGACAGCGAGGCTGTCCAACGCTGGGTGTCCACGATGGAAGCGGCCCAGGAATTGCGACGGCAAGGGAGCTATGAGGCGGCTTACCGCGGCTTCGAGGATGCCGCCGTCCAGGCGCGAGGCATGCCCGGCCGCCCCATCCTGCGCGCCCGCAACTACGAGTACCTGGGCAGCGTGGCTGCGATCCTTGGCCGGCCCTTTGAAGCGGAAGGCCATTATCAGTCGGCCATCCGGCTCTGGGAATCGATGGGCGAAATCGGCACGATCGCGCAACTCCAAGCCATGGCCGACCTCGTCAATCTCTACGTCGAGACCGGCCAGACCGGCAAGGCGGACCGCCTGGCGAAACGATTAGTCTCCGACAGCGAGGGCAAGCTCGAATCGAACCGCACGGCAGCCGGCCGGGTGCTGCTCGCCCTGGCCGCGGCGGCCTACCTGAACGGGGATCTCAACCGGGCCGAGTCGCTCTGCCGGAAGGCGCTGGAGGCGAAGATCGGCAATCCGGAGATCATGGCGGAAGAACTGTCGCAGGCCCACAACCAACTGGGTCTCATTCTGTGGCAGCGGGACCGGCACGCGGCGGGACTGGAACAAGCGCGCAAGGCGGTCGAGATCCTCGAAAGGAACGATCGCACGCATTCCATCGAGTACGCTGCCGCCCTGGCCAACCAGGCCATGATGTCTTCCATGGAAAACGGCGATCGCCGCGCACCGGACATGATGCGGCGTTCCATCGAGGTCGTACGCGCCGGCGTCGGCACGGGGCACGTCTTCCTGGCGGAGTTACTGGTCAACTATGCTGGTCTGCTCAAGCAGGCCAAGCGCGGCAACGAGTCCAAGGCGGCGCAGCGCGAGGCGCAGCAGATCTTCCAGCGGACTCTGGTGCAGCAGCCGGGTCAGCACACGGTGGATGTGTCCGACCTGATGCGGGCCAGCAAGCACCACTAGGGCTGTTGCGCTCCACCGTCCACCGCTCGCGCATTGCCCCGCGACGCGCCATTCCTGTGCCAACTGTAAAACTCTGTGTTTGATACAGCCGGTTGCCGGGCTGGGCCGTATTGCAAGACAGTACCTGGTCCAACACCAGTCAATCGCGGCCAGCCCGCGTGGCAGTGGTAGCCACGCGGCGCAGAGTCAAGTTCAGGAACTGAAAAGACGATCCCTTTTCGGCTGGCCGAAGCCCTCGGAGGCCGCTCCCGGGGAGTTTTGCGTCCCCGCGACAGCCTCTTTCTGTCTTCGACCGCTGGAATCGGCCACTCAAACAAGGAAGGCCATGAGAAGAGGATTCGTGTGTCTCATCGTCCGTTGCAGCGCGGTCGCCATCGGTTGCGCCGCGTATGGACAGTCCAACACGACGCCGGAAGACCCCGCCCGGCGCTGGGCTGGTCTTGTGGAAACAGCCCAGCAACAGCGGCAGGCCGGAGACTACCAGGCGGCCTTTCAGACCCTGCAGCAGGCCAGCGACCTGAGCCGGCAAACCCCAGGCGCGACTCAAATGCGGGCGCGGAGCTACGAGTACCTCGGTAGCGTTGCCGCGCTGCTGGGCAGGCCCACCGAGGCGGAAACCATGATGAAATCCTCCATCCGCCTCTGGGAGGAATCCGGTGAAGCAGGCTTGGTCGCCCGCCTGCAGGCTGAAGCGGACCTGCTCAGCCTGTATGTCGCCACGGGGCGGCCCGGTCCAGCCGCGCGCCTGGCCAGGACCCTGGCCGCAAGCTGCGACGCCAGGCTCGATCAGGATGCCGCGGCGGCCGACAAAGTCTACGGCGCGCTGGCGGCCGCGGCCTATTTGAACCAGGACCTGCCGCGCGCGGAAGCCCTCTCCCGTAAAGCGATTCAGTTCCACAAGTTCAATCCCAGTGACATGCCGGAAGAGAGATCGCAGGTCCACAATCAGCTCGGCCTCATCCTGTGGCAACAGGGACGGAAAGACGAGGCCCGCCAGGAGGCCCAGGTGGCGGTCGACATCCTCGAGGCCAATCGTCGCGTGAACGTCGTCGAATACGCCTCCGCCCTCAGCAATCTGGCCAAGATGAAGGGCGCCGATAGAAACGACCCGAACGCACTGGAAATGATGCACCGCGCCATTGAAATAGTGCGGTCCAACATAGGTCCAAGCCATGTTTTCCTGGTGGGCCTGTGGTCCGACTATGCCGACCTGCTCAAGCGCGCCAAACGCGGCGAGGAGTCTAAAGCCGCTCGCCGCGAGGCGCAGAACATCTACCAGCGCACCCTCGTGCAGCAGCCCGGACGCTACAGCGTAGACGTGGCGGACTTCACTCGGGACGCCGGCAAGCGCTGAGGGAACGCCGGCCTAGGCCAGCAGCTCCTGGGTCCGGATGAGCCGTTCCCGCACGCGCACCCCGTTGGGGCACTCAATCGTGCACTTGTCGCAGGACTCGCAGCGGACCCCTTGCAGCTCAGCCGGCATTGTCCGGAAGTTGTCGCGCGCCAGCGCAAACTCACCATACCCGTCCGCGTAGGTCAAATACCGCAGCATGTCGCTCACCGGCAAACCCTGCGGGCACGTCCCGGCGCAGGTCCCGCACATCCGGCAGTACAAGGGCGCAATGCGCTCCATCTGCGCGGCCAGCAGCTTGGAATCCGCCTCCCGGTAAGGCTCTTTCATTGCCTTGAGGTTCTCATCCAGCTGTTCGTTGTCTTTGATGCTCGGAATCGTCGTATGCACGTACGGCATGCGCAGCGCCCACTTCAGCGCCGACAGCGCCGCCCCGGGTTTCGCCATGGCGGCCTTGGCCCGGTCAAAATCGTAACTGCGATCCAGCCGCATCGTCCCGGCCATCACCTTCATCGCCACCACGCCGATGCCCGCATCCGCAATCGACTTCACCAGCGGCTCCATCGTCGCGGCCATGGCGAAGTTGTAGGTGGTGAGGATCACGTCAATGGCGCCGGTCTTGATCGCCGCCGGAATCACCTCGGCATGCCCGTTGTGCAGGCTCACCCCGGCGAACCGGATCTTGCCCTGCTTCTTCGCAATCTGCTGCGCTTCCAGCAGCTCCGGAGTAATCTGCTCCGCCCGGTCTTTGGCATGCAGATACCAGATGTCGATGTGATCGGTGCCTAGCTCCTTCAACGTGATATCGATATCACGCAGGGCGCCTTCCTTGTCCTTCGCAATCGTCTTGGAAGAGAGCACCAGCTTCTGGCGGTGCGCCTTCACAGCGCCGCCCACCATGCGCTCGTTGTTCCCACCCGAATAGACACGGGCCGTGTCGAAGTAGGTGATGCCCTGGTCGATGGCGCGTTCGATCACGCTGGGATCAGAAGTCACCATACAGCCGAAGCCGACACTGGTGACTTTCAAGCCGGTCTTGCCCAGGGTCCGGATGGGGGCCGGCGGCGGAGCGCCCGGCGCGGCCAGCAGAACAGGCGAAATGGCGCCGGCAGCCAGAAAGCCGCGGCGGGAGAAATTCGAACTCACGGGATACAACCTCCGGAATTTGACCTTCAACAACCGGCGCCGCGACTAGCCCAGCTTGGGCGGCAGTTCCGTCAGCGGGCCCATCCACTGCATCATGCGCTCGATATCGGTGTGCAGGCGGTACTTCTGCTGCACCTTCTCCGTCGTCTCGCCGCGCAATTCGATCCCTGCCCGGTCGAACGTGCCGATGCCCACCTTCTCGCAATACTGCAGGTAGCCCATCCACTCGGGATTCACACCCATGCACTCGACGCCGATGCGGTCGGCGGCCACAAAGTCGGTCGACGCAATCGCCACGCGCGAAGCCACCGGCGTGCCGGAACCCGGGCCGTTGCCTTCCATTCCTTCAAACCCGTCGATCACGGCCACGCCCCAATTCGGCTTCAGCCGTTCCGCCGTGCGCATGATGTCGTAATGCGTCTGCCGCACTCCGCCGTGATAGACACGCTTGTCGTTCCAGCGCTTCGCCTCGCCGCGCTTGTAGTGCAGCGGAGCGCCCAGCGCCATGTTCTTGATGTTCATGGTCGCAATCACGACGTTGTGAGTTTTCAACAGACCGGCGGAGATGACGAAGGCGTCAGGATCGAGCAACCGCTTGGCCAGGCGGACTGGCTGGATCTGGAGATTCGCGTCCAGTATCTGCAGCGTCTCGTACTCGGCTTCTTCATTAAGATCCACCAACTTGATGTTCATCTTCTTGTGATCATCAATGGCGGCCTGGTACTTGAAATTGTCAAAACCGGCGGTCGTGAAACCGGCTGAGGATTCCGCAATGAACACCGGGCCCTTGTAGCGATCGGCCAGGTAATCGAGAATTCCGTTCAGGGCGTCGGCGTGCGTGGCTGCCAACTGGCGCTCCGTGGAGACCATGTTCGGCTTGATAACAACAGACTTACGTCCGCGCAGCTTCGCCGTGATCTCCTTGTCGATCAGGCGCATTGCGGCCGTGACGTTCTTGCGGCGATCTTCGCCTTTGAACAGGCCGGCGGGCACTTGCGTGGCGGCCCGAGCGGTGCGGGAAGCCAGCAGCAGCCCGGCGGATGCGCCAAACAGACCCCGGCGGGTGAAAGTAGTGGCCATTGCGAACACCTCTGTCAATATAGTATGTAAAGAGCTGAAACTCTGTAAAGGAGGATTTCGACATGAGCGCGACGCGACGCGGATTCCTGGCCGGCATCGGCCTGGCTGGAACTGTTGGCCTGGAGGCGGCACCCTCCGCCCTCGAGATGCCTAAAAGGACGCTGGGTAGAACCGGCATCAAGGTGACCGTGCTCGGCTTCGGCTGCATGACCACCTCCGACCCCACGGTCATTGAACAGGCTGCCGACGCCGGCATCAACTGGTTCGATACCGCCCGGGGCTATCAGAACGGAAACAACGAGCGCATGGTCGGAGCCGCCCTGAAGAGCCGCCGCGACAAGCTCCACATCACCAGCAAGACCCCCGGCAAGACCAAGGCCGAGGTACTGGCACATCTGGACACCACGCTGAAGGAACTGCAGACCGATCACATCGACGTGTGGTATCTCCACTCCCGCTCCACCCCCGCGGCCACTCCGGATGAGCTCTTCGACGCGCAGGACGAAGCCATCAAAGCCGGCAAAGTGCGCTTCAAGGGTGTCAGCTTCCACAGCGGCCACAAAGAGATGATTCCGTTCCTCATCGAGAAGAAGCGCACCGACGTCCTTCTCATGAGCTACAACTTCACGATGGATCCTGAGCTCGATGCGCTCATCGACAAGGCCAACACAGCCGGCATGGGCATCGTCGCCATGAAGGTAATGGCCGGCGGCTTCCGCCAGAACAAGCAGGGTTCGCCCATGTTCGAGAAGCTGTCCAAGACCGGCACCATGGCCGCCGCCCTCAAGTGGGCCGTGCGCCGCACCGCCATCCACACCTCCATCCCGGGCATCATGGATGCCGATCAACTGGATGAGAACTTCAAGGCTGTCGCCGCCGGCTACAAGAAGGAAGTCGACGACAAACTTCTGGCTGCCCAACTCAAGTTCATCAGCCCGCTCTATTGCCGCTTCTGCGGCTCCTGCTCAGGCAAATGCGCACAGGGTCTCCCGGTCAGCGACATCATCCGCTATGTCAGCTATGCCGAAGGCTACGGCGAATTCGCCCTTGGCCGTGAAAACTATCAGACCTTGCCTGAGAATCTTCAGCAGGTGAAGTGCGGCGATTGCACCAACTGCAGCATCGCTTGTCCGAACGGCGTCCGCGTGGCCGAACGCGTGGCCCGTGCACAGGAGATGTTTGCGTGAGGGCTTTATTGCTGTCACTGATCGGAATGGTGGCAATGGGGCAGTCTCCGGACTGCTCCATCTCACCGGGGTTTGTCCAGGATGGAAAGGTTCGCCAGTTTGATACCGAAACCCTGTACGAGTACATGAACGGGAATTCGGAAGGTTATTTCCTGTACGGCTTCAAGAGCATGACCGGAATCACGTGCAAGAAAGGCGGAGTGACGCTGATCGCCGATATCAGTACGTTCCCTTCACCCGAATTGGCGTACGGAATGTTCACCGGTAATTTGGATCCCCGCCTGCCTACCGAGAAGATCGGAGCCGGCGGCCAGGTGACGCCCCGCAAAGTACTTTTTGTAAAAGGGCAGTTCCTGGGAGAAATTGCAGCCGAACCCGAAGGCGAGTACACCGCTCTGCTGCGCGCCGCCGCTGTCGAGTTCGAAAAGAAAATCTCCGGAACTACGGAAATCCCGATGGAGTTGGGGTGGTTCCCGAAAGAACGGCTACAGGCGGGTTCCCCGCGACTGGTGCCGCAAAGCGTCCTCGGGCTGCGTATCCTGAAACGCGGCTATCTCGCTCAATATGACGAGGGCAAGTCATTTGTAGTAACAGAGGACTCACCCGCTTCCGCCACGGCCTTATTCGCCAAACTGAAGGAACGGTTCCCCGGCGGCACCACCGCACAGGTCGGCGACGAAGGCTATGCGACCGAAGACCGCTACCTGGGCAAAATGTGTCTATTCCGTAAAGGAAAGCGCGTAGCCGGCTTCACCAATGCGCCGCCGTCCGGCGATGCAGCCCAACGGGCCACGCAATTAGCGGCTCGTATCCCGTAAGTTTAATATTTTTTACAGGCCCTCTACAAATTTACTGGACAATGCAGCATAATGGAGCTGCTTACGGTCGTTGTGCGCCTCGCAGCTCCAAATGAAAACGATTATTGTGTTTCTCCTGCCGGCCTTTCTCCTGGCTGGCCCTCCCCTCAATCGCGCTCGTCTCGCGGAAACCACACAAGCTTCGGATGTTCGCGCCGCCCTGCGCGGCCTGCGCTCCTCAGAGCCAAATCGCGGCGATCGTTTCCGGAATCGCGCCGCGTCCCTGCCCGGCCGCACGCCTCTGGCCGCCGGCGCCGGTGTAGCCACGTCCTCCGGCTATCTGGGCGGAACGGCCATAGATGATATTTACGGCATGGCGAAAGACCCACAGGGGAACCTGATCGTCGCCGGCGACTCCACCTCCGCCGAATTGCAGGCCACGGCCGGCGCCGTTGCCCACGATCGCGGCGACGTCTTCGTCCAGAAACTCAAAGCCGATGCCTCGGCGGTGCTCTGGACAGCCCGGTTGGGCGGCACCCAATCAGAAAGCGCAACCGCGGTGACCGTGGACGCCAAAGGCGACGTTTATGTCACTGGCTGGACTGCTTCGTCTGATTTCCCCACTTCGGCGAATGCATTTCAGCGGTTTGGCCAGGGCGGCGACGATGCGTTTGTCGCCAAATTGTCGGGCAAGGATGGCAGTCTCGTTTATTGCACCCTGCTGGGCGGCACGAAAAACGAATCGCCCGACGCCATCAGTGTGGATGCGACCGGTGTGGTGGCCGTCACCGGCCACACCACATCGACGAATTTCCCCACCCAGGCAGCCGGCTCCCGCGGAGCATTTTCGTCCGGACCTGGCGCAATGATTGCGCGGCTCAACGCCGCCGGCACGGCGCTGGTTTCCAGCACGGTGCTCACCGGCAACGGCTGGGTGGAAGGCTTCGCCATCGCCAGCCTGGCGGACGGCACCTACCAGGTGGCAGGAGCCGCGACCGCCAGCGATCTACCCATGGTGAAGTCGTTCCAGAAGAACCAGCAGAGCGCCGGAGTCTGGCGTTCCGGCAATGCCGCCCAAAGTTGGATCCCCGGGGCTGACGGCATGCGCGGCATCCAGGGTGAGTCGTTGGTGATCGATCCCTTAAATCCACAGATCCTCTATGTGGCGACCTCACGCGGCGTCTACAAATCCACCGACGGCGGCTTCACCTGGAAGGCCGCCAACTCAGGCCTCACCTCCGCCGCCACGCAATACCTGGCCATCGACCCCAAGACCCCGACCACCCTTTACGTAGCCACTTCCACGGTCGGCGTGTTTAAGTCAACCGACGGAGGCGCCAACTGGTCCGCGGCCAATTCCGGTCTCGCCAAAAACGCGTGGCAGGTCACCCTGGATCCGCAAAACCCCAGGACTCTCTACGCCGCCACCAGTTCCAGCGGCATCATGAAGAGCACCGACGGGGGTGACACCTGGAACACCGCCAACAGCGGGCTGGACGAGGACTACCCTTATATCCTCCAGATTTCGGTCGATCCCCAGACGCCCTCCACCTTGTACGCCGCCGGCTACCTGTCGGTGTATCGCAGCCGCGACTCGGGCCTGACCTGGACGCCGCTGAATGCCGGGCCATTCGACGAGATCTACACCTCCATCCACGTCGACGAAAACAACTCCAGCACCATCTACGCGTCCTCCTACTTCAGCGGCTCCTACCGCAGTACGGACGGCGGCGCCTCCTGGCAACCCATGCGCAGCGGGCTCTCCCCTTACATGACGGTCTACGAGTTCCGAGCCGGTACCAACGCCCCTGGCGTCGTCTATGCAGCAACCGACTACGGCATCTATAAGTCACTGAACTACGGCCAGACCTGGAGCCAACCAGCCCTCGAGCTCTCGAACCACTACATCTACGGCCTGGCCCTCAACCCGCTGGATAAAAACGTGGTCTACTCCTGCGGGCAACTCGCGCCGGATGGCTTCGTGATGCATCTGGATAAGGACGCGCAGTCGATTCTCCAATCCACTTACCTGGGCGGAGACGGCGACGACGAAATCTACGCGATCGCCATCGGAGCCGATGGGGCCGTACATGTGGCGGGCGGCAGCGACTCGCCGGACTTCCCCCTCACGCCGGGCGCACCCCAGACCGTCATCGAAGGCACGATCGACGCCTTCGTCTCAACGCTCGATCCCGCCCTCGGAACCCTCCCGTTCTCCACCCTGCTGGGCGGCGACGGAGTGGAGTTCGCCACGTCCCTGGCCATTGAACCGGGCGGAACCCTGGCCGCCGCCGGCTGGACCGATTCCCTGCAGTTCCCGGTGACCGGCGGGCTCGGCAATCAGCCTCTCGGCGGCTCGGCGGACATGTTCCTGGCCCGGATTTCCCCCATCGCCCCGGGCTTTGCGCTCACCACCCTGCTGGGCGGCAGCGGCCTGGACTCCGCCACCTCGGTTGTTGCCACCGGCAATGCCACCTGGGTCGGCGGCTATACCACCTCGCGCGACCTCACCGGCACGCTCACAGGCGCTGGCGCCGGCTACCTCGGCGGCGCCTCGGACGCCCTGTTGGTTCGTGTCTCCGGCATGGCCGCCGATGCAACCTTCCAGCAGAAAAGCCTGACGTTTGACATCCTGCTCGACGGCGGCCCGCTCACCCAGGAAAAGACGATCGCCGTCACCAGCCTCGCTGGAGCCTTGCCGCTGGAAGCCAAAGTGCCCGCCGACGCAACCTGGCTGAAAGCCGTCCCGAATCCAAAGGCGGCCGGCGAACTGCTCGTACAGGTCGACGCGACCAGTCTCCTCGCCGGAGAGTATAAGACCGCGATCGACGTCTCCTCGCCGCTTGCCGGCGTGGCCGCCATGCCAGTGGCGGTGACCCTGCGCCTGAAGAACGCCACCCCGCCCGTCCTCACCGCATCGGGTGTTCTCCATGCGGCGGAACGCACCGCCCAGGCCATCGCGCCCGGCCTCCCCATCCTGCTGCAGGGCGACGGCTTCCTCTTCACCGGTGGCAAGCTGACACCCGACCCCGCGGCCGAAGTCCTGCCCACCACCCTCGGCCGCGTCTCCGTCACCATCAATGGGACCCTCGCACCGCTCGAGTCCGTGGAAGGCACGGCCATCGCGGCCATCACGCCCTTCGGCCTCACCGGCGATCGCGCCACCATCGTGGTGACCCGCGACGGTCTCGCCGGCGAGCCCATCGAAGTCGCCCTCACGCCCACCGCCCCCGGCCTGTTCACCGCCGACGGCTCCGGCCAGGGCCAGGCGCGGGCCGAGAATGAAGACGGCACCACCAACACCGTCGACAATGCCGCCGAACACGGCCGCCCGATCATCCTGCACGCCACCGGAGCCGGCATCATGACGCCCGCCGTCGCCGATGGCCAGCTCGTCACCGACGCCGATCATCACCCCGACGCCAAGGTCGAGGTCTTCATCGGCGGCCTACCGTGCGATGTCTACTACTCGGGTGCCGCCCCCGGCCGCTTCGCCGGCTACCTGGATCTCAACCTGAAGGTGCCGGATGAAGTGACACCCGGACCGGCTGTGCCCGTCGTCCTGCGAATCGGCGGCAAGGACAGCACCCAAATCGTAACGATTGCGGTTCGTTAATGTATTCCCCTCCGCGGGCCGGAACCCTCAATTGAGTCCCGGGCCCGCGAAGGGACGAATATATAATCAAAGGGTGAAACACCTGAAACTGATCGTCCCCCTGGCCGTACTACTGCTCTCCGCCTGTTCCAAGAACATCCAGACGGACGAAGCCGTAAAGCAAGGCATCATCAAGCATTTGAGCCAGAACACCGGCTTGCAGCTGGCCAGCATGGACATCACCGTCAGCGGTGTGACCTTCAAGGACAACACAGCCGAGGCGTCTGTCTCCTTCAAGCCCAAGGGCGCGGATCCCGCCAGCGGCATGCAAATGCGCTATTCGCTGGAACGCCAGGGCTCCGAGTGGGTCGTCAAGAAGAAGGCCGATAGCGGCCACGGCGCGGCCATGCCGGGCATCAATCCCGGAGCCATGCCGGCTTCCCCACACGGCGCCACTGCTCCGGCCGCCGGCGAAATGCCGCCCAACCACCCGCCGATGGGCGCCGGAAAGATGCCGGAGAAGAAGTGAAGCGCGTCGCCGTCCTGGGCGGAGGACCGGCAGGATCCATGGCGGCCGCGGGTATCGCGGCAGCCGGATTGGACACCATCCTGCTCGACGAGAAACTCGCCTGGGAGAAGCCCTGCGGCGGCGGCATCACCTACAAAGCGTACACGCGCTACCCGTTCCTGCTCGACAACGACCGCCCCAAGAAAGTGGTCAGCGACGCCGTACTGGCTGAGCCCCGCAGCGGCTCCGTCCAGATGCGCCTTACTCAACCGCTGGTCATCTTCTCGCGCTATGACCTGAACAGCCTGCTGCTCAAGCGCGCCGAAGACTCGGGCGTCCAGATTGAGCAGGAGCGTGTCACCGGCCTCGAACGCCAGGGCAGCCGCTGGTCCATCAAAACCCGCAAGGGCGCCCTCGACGCCGATTTCGTCGTCGTGGCCACCGGCGCCCGCAACGCCCTGCGCAACGTCGGCACGGAGTGGTCGGCCGCCGACACCATGTACGCCCTGGGCTACTGGGTCGCGGACGAGCGCAGCCGCATCGATATCCAGTTCTTTCCCAACTTCGAAGGCTACATCTGGGTCTTCCCCCGCTGCGGGCACCTCTCCGTGGGCATCTGCGGCAAGGGCGAACCGGCCGCCAAAATGCGCGCCCGCCTGGAACAGTACATGCGCGAAAACGGCATCCCCGTCAAGGACGCCAAGTTCTACGGCCACATGATCCCGGCCCTGGAACGCCCCTCCTGGCGCAGCAACCGCGTCAGCGGCGAAGGCTGGATGGCTGTGGGCGACGCCGCCGGCCTGGTCGATCCCGTCACCGGCGAAGGCCTCTATTACGCCTTCCGCTCCGGCGACCTCGCCGCCCAATCCGTCCTCAACGAACAGCACGATCCAATCCAGCGGCCCGCCCTCTACCGCTCGCTCATCCACGGCGAGTTCATGGAGGATCTCACCCTCGGAGCCGGCCTCGCCAAGCGCTTCTTCATCCAGCGGATCCTGTTCTCCAGCGTGCCCGCCCGGATGATCGAGCTGATGCGCCGCAGCCCGCGCATGATGGAGATCGTGCAGGACCTCTTCTCCGGCACCCAGGGCTACCTCGACCTCAAAGCCCGCCTGCTGGCCAATCTCAACGGAACACTACTGGAAGTCTGCATGGGCTCGATGCTCGGCCATCGGGTCGTCAAGGAAGGACGCTGAGACTTGAATACCGAACGTAGCGCCCAGTTAATGGAGCGTGCCCGGAAACTGATCCCCGGCGGGGTCAACTCGCCCGTACGCGCCTTTCGCGGCGTCGGCGGCTCGCCCCGCTTCATTGAAAGCGGCGCCGGCTGCCGCATGGTCGATGTGGATGGCAACTCCTACATCGATTACGTCTGCTCGTGGGGCCCTCTCATCCTCGGCCACTGCTTCCCGCCCGTGATGAACGCCATCCGCGCGGTGCTCGAAACCGGCACCAGCTTCGGCGCCCCCACGGAACGTGAAATCGAACTCGCCGAAGAGATCTCCGCCGCCGTCCCCTCCATGGAAATGGTGCGCCTGGTGAACTCCGGCACCGAGGCCACCATGAGCGCCCTGCGCGTGGCCCGCGGCTTCACCGGCCGCGATCTCACCATCAAGTTCGAAGGCTGCTACCACGGCCACGTCGACTCCCTGCTGGTCAAGGCCGGCAGCGGCATGGCCACCCTCGGCATCGCCGACACCGCCGGCGTCCCCCGCGCCTTCGCAGAAACCACACTCGCCCTGCCCTACAACAGCGTCGAAGCCCTCGATGCCGCCTTCACCGCCCACGGCAGCGAAATTGCCGCCGTCATCGTCGAGCCCGTCGTCGGCAACATGGGCTGCGTCCCGCCCCTGCCCGGCTACCTCCAGGCCATGCAGGCCCTCTGCAATCAGCACGGAGCCCTGCTCATCTTCGACGAAGTCATGACCGGCTTCCGCGTCAGCTTCGGCGGAGCCCAGGAACTCTACGGCATCCGCCCCGACCTCTCCACCTTCGGCAAAGTCATCGGCGGCGGACTCCCCATCGCAGCCTACGGCGGACGCGCTGACATCATGAGCCGCGTCGCCCCCTCCGGCAACATCTACCAGGCCGGCACGCTCTCCGGCAATCCGCTGGCCGTCGCCTCGGGCCTCGCCATGCTCCGCTACCTCAAGGCCCACAAGGACGTCTACCAGCAGCTCGACCGCGCCGCCGCCCGCATCACCGCCGCCGCACCCGAAGGCGTCACCGTCAACCGCGTCGGCTCCATGTTCACGTTCTTCTTCGGCACCGGCCCGGTCACCAGTTGGGACACCGCCAAGACCGCCGACACCAAGCGCTTCAACGCCTTCTTCCACCACCTGCTGGACAACGGTGTCTATCTGCCGCCCTCCCAGTTCGAGGCCGGTTTCGTCAGCGCCGCCCACGACGACGAAGCAATCGACGCCACCGTGCAGGCCATCCGCTCTTTCCGCTAATGTAGCGGCATGACCCGCAGAGAAATCCTGGCCGGCGCGGCCGCCATGAGCCTCAACAACGCCGCCAAGCCGCGCAACGTGATCTTCATCCTCAGCGACGATCACCGCTACGACGCGCTGGGCTTCCTCAAAGCCCAGCCCTGGCTGGAGACGCCCCAACTCGACCGTCTCGCCTCCGAAGGCGCCCATTTCCGCAACGCCTTTGTCACCACCGCGCTCTGCTCGCCCAGCCGCGCCTCCATCCTCACCGGCGTCTACGCCCACCGCCACAAGATCGTCGACAACAACACAGCCATCCCACAGGGCACCACGTTCTTCCCGTCCCATCTCCAGAAGGCCGGCTACAAGACCGGTTTCTTCGGCAAGTGGCACATGGGGAACTCCGGCGACGCACCCCAGCCCGGCTTCGACGAATGGGTCAGCTTCCTCGGCCAGGGCACCTATCTGCCCAACCCCAACGGCCTGAACGTCAACGGGCGCAAGGTCCCGCAGAAGGGTTACATCACCGACGAACTCACCGACTATTCATTGAACTGGCTGAACACCCTGCCCAGGAATCAGCCCTACTTCATGTACCTTTCGCACAAGGCCGTCCACGCCGAGTTCGAACCCGCCGCTCGTCACAAGGGCCGCTACCAGAACGCCAAATTCATCTACCCGCCCACCATGCAGGAAACCGGCGAGATGGCCCAGAACCGTCCCATGTGGGTGCGCAACCAGCGCAACTCGTGGCACGGCGTCGACTACCCCTACCACTCGCAGCTCGACATCGCCGATTACTACAAGCGCTACGCCGAAACCCTGATGGCCGTCGACGACAGCGTCGGCCGCGTGCTCGACACCCTCAAGACCCGCGGCGAACTCGACTCCACCCTCGTCGTCTACATGGGCGACAACGGCTTTGCCTTCGGCGAGCACGGCCTCATCGACAAACGCACCGCCTATGAGGAATCCATGCGCGTGCCCCTGCTCGCCCGTTGCCCGGAACTCTTCCAAGGTGGCAAAACCGTCAATCAGGTGGTCGCTGGACTCGACATCATGCCCACCGTCCTCGACACCTGCGGCGTGCCCACACCCGCCGGCCTGGACGGCATGAGTTGGCTGCCCCTCGCCCGCGGAGAATCCATCGGCTGGCGCAAGGAACTCCTCTACGAGTACTACTGGGAGCGCAACTTCCCGCAGACCCCCACCGTCCATGCCCTGCGCGGCGACCGCTACAAGTTCATCCGCTGCCAGGGCGTCTGGGATATCGACGAACTCTACGACCTGCAGGAAGACCCGCTGGAGAGCCGCAATCTCATCAATAGCGACAACCACAAGGCCATCGCCGCCGGCATGCGCAAACGCCTCTTCGAGGTGCTCGAGCAGACCGGCGGCATGAACATCCCGGTGCAACCCGACGGCGGCAGCCAGCAGAGCCTGCGCAACCCGGATAAGGCCAAACCGGCCGAATTCCCGCCGCAGTTCATCGGCAGGCCCAAAGGCCCGGCCCGTCACCAGTAGCGCTTATTCCGCGGGCTTCGGCAATGCCTTGCGAGGCAGCATCTCGGCGCGGTTGGCTGCGTGGTACACCACCGACGCAATCACCGCGCTGGCCTGCTTCAAATCGTCCGCCGGTGCGTGATCGTACACATCCATATTGCCGTGGTGGGTCACTGAGCCGTAGTCCAGCGGATCCTGGATGAACTGGAACCCCGGCAGGCCCACCGCATCGAACGCCAGGTGGTCCGTCCCGCCCGTCGTCCGCAACGTCACCGTACTGACACCCATATCGCGGAACGGCGCCAGCCACTGCTCGAACACCGGCCTCATCGCGTCGTTGTTCTCCACATAGACGCCGCGGATCTTCCCCGCCCCGTTGTCCAGGTTGAAGTACCCGCTCATCCGACCGTGCTCCGACGTCAACTGCATCGTCTTCGGATCGGCGAAGTGTTCCTTCACATACGCGATGGAACCCAGCAGCCCCTGCTCCTCGCCCGTCCACAACACCAGCCGCACCGTACGGTCCAGCTTCAGGTTCAGCGACTTCAGGATCCGCACCACCTCCATCATCACTGCGCTGCCCGCGCCGTTGTCCGTAGCGCCCGTGCCCGCATGCCACGAATCGAAGTGCGCGCCCACCATCACCAGTTCATCCTTCTTCGCGCCGCCCGGCAGTTCGCCCACCAGGTTGAAACTGTCCACCTTCTCCTCGGTCTTCACCTTCAGCAAAACCCGCACCTTCGGCACAGTCCCGGTCTCCGCCAGTCGCACCAGCCGGTTGTAGTGCTCCGCCGTCACCACAAACGTGGGCGGGCCCATCGGGAACTCCGCTTCCTGCCGCCCGGCCTGCTCCGCCGCCGTACGTCCGTCCCGCGCCCGTCCATCGGCCATAAACACAGCCGCCGCGCCCTCGTCCTTCAGGAACTTCACCCGCTCCCCACGCAGCCCGTAGATCTGCTGGATGAATGTCTCAATCCCCTTCACCGTCAGGCTGTTGAAGAACGGCCCCAGCTTCTCGGGCTCCTCGGGCACTTCGGTCTTCGCCGGATCGTAGGCAATCTTCGGGCTGGACCCCACGGCCTTGGCCAGATCGGCCAGTTCGGCATCCGTATAGCGCTTCACCAGCCCCTGCGTCGACGGGCTCACGTCCTGCACCGGGCTCAGCAGCACCACCTTTCCGCGCAGCTTGCCCTTGTACTTCTCCTTGAACTTCGCCAGCTCCTCGGCCATCTTCTTCGGATTGAAGGAATCGCGGAATACCGCCTGCATCACCTCGCCCGTCACCGGCCCGTTCGTCCCCCCGCTCCACGCCAGCGGCACCGCCGTCAGCAATGCATAGCGCGGCTCCACCATCTCCACCGCATATTGCTCCAGTGACCAGGACCGTCCAAACGGACCCCATTTCTCCAGATGCACGTTCTGCATACCCCACGAGCTCAGCCGCTTCGACGCCCAGTCCGCCGCCTCCCGCGCTTCCGGCGACCCCGTCAGCCGCGGTCCATAGCGGTCTGTCAACCCCGCCAGCGTCTCCATCACCTTCGATCGCTCGTAGGCTTCGGCCTTGATCTGTTGGACCACCTGCAGGTCCACCCGGTCCTGTGCCTGTAGGGAAAGAAGTGCCAAACCGCAGACAGCAATCCGCAGCAACATCGAAAGACCTCCTCTTCTATGGGGATAGTATAGCGGCCTCGGGGAGATTAATCGCGGTCCAGATTCTGCTTAAACCGAAATGTGAAAGTTGCGGCAATTGCCGCAAATAACAACATGCTGATCCATACCAGCACCAGCCCCCGGCGCGGTTCCGCCCCTCGCACAGGTCCTGTGCCCGAGTCTCCGTAGACCACTCGCACCAGCAGGTGGACCTCGGCCGCCGTACGGCCCTCCATCCGGTTATCCAGCACGATCTGGTAGTGGTCCGGCTCCAGTGGCTTGTGCGAAAAGGCTCCACCGCGCGCGAACGGAGTCGACGCCTCCACCTCGTGCGCTTCCCCACGCAGCCACCGCTGCGCGTCTTCCTGCTTCAGCAGCACCACCCGCACACCCGACCCGCCTTGCAGCACCTCATACGTGCACACAATCCGCGCAGGCTCCACCGGCAGGTCGATATCCAGCGTACGGATCTTCGACGCCCCCACCTTCACCGCATCGTCGATCAGCGTCACGCTGTGCGGCGCCGCGGCCGCAGTCTTCGACGCCAACAACAATGCCAGCCACAGGCTCGTCATTTCTGCTCGTAAACCACCTTGCCCCCAACCACGGTCAGGCGCACCTTCGTCTTCACAATATCCAAAACCGGAGCCGTCATGATGTCGTGATCCAGAATCACGAAATCGGCCAGCTTGCCCACTTCCAGCGAACCCTTGATCTTCTCCTCAAAAGCCGCATACGCCCCGGTCAGCGTCCAACTCTCCAGCGCCTGCGCCCGGCTCATCCGCTGCTCCGGAGTCCAGCCCCCCGGCGGCTGCCCCGTCACATCCTGCCGCGTGATCGCCGCATACAGCCCCAGCATCGGATTCGGCTCTTCCACCGGAAAGTCGCTGCCGTTCGCCACCGGGACGCCCGCCTTCAGAAACCGCTGCCAGGCATAGGCGCCTGCCACACGATCCGGCCC
Organism: Paludibaculum fermentans; assembly: GCF_051172195.1. GTDB lineage: Bacteria > Acidobacteriota > Terriglobia > Bryobacterales > Bryobacteraceae > Paludibaculum > Paludibaculum fermentans_A. Next base: position 4,720,526 of record NZ_JBPJAQ010000001.1, on the reverse strand, counting down.
CACCCGCTTATCGATCCAGCGCATGTCCGACGTCGCATGAGTCGCCTGCACCGACGCAATCACCGAGTTGTCCGCAAACAATTTGAAGTCCGGCAGCGAGATCACCTGCGCGTGCTCCACCCGGAACCGCTTGTCGTTCTTGCCCTGCAGCGCGGCCGCATAGGCATCCAGCACCGTCCGGTTCGCCCGGTCGCCAATGGCGTGCGTACACACCTGGAACCCGCGCGCCGCGGCCTGCTTCGCCACCCGCTCGATGTCTTCCTTCGTCGTCATCATCAGGCCGGAGTTCGCCTTGTCATCTGTATACGGCTGCCACAGCGCCGCGCCGCGCGACCCCAACGCCCCGTCCGCATACAATTTGATCGCCCGCACCGTCAGGTAGCTGCCAATCTCGGGACCCTTCTCCAGATACTGCTTCCACAGCGGACCCTCGCCGCCGATCATCGCCCACACCCGCATCGGCATCTTGCCTTCCGCAATCAGTTCCTTGTACGCCCGCAGGTCGGCATCGCTCACACCCGCGTCGTGCACACCCGTCAGGCCCAGCCGCGCACACTCGGCAGCCGCCAGTTCCAACTGCTTCTTGATCTGCGCGAAAGTTGGCGGTGGGATCTTTGACCGCACCAGCCCTTGCGCCCGGTCCACCAGGATGCCCGTCGCCTTGCCCTGCGCGTCCCGCAATATCTTGCCGCCCGCCGGATCCGGAGTCTTGTCGTCAATCCCCGCCAGCGCCAGCGCCTTCGAGTTCGCCCAGCCCGCATGGCCGTCCACGCGCGTCAGGAACACAGGCCGGTCCGCCACCACCGCATCCAGGTCCTTCGCGCTCGGGAATACCCCGCCCCAGTTCGTCTGGTCCCAGTTCCGGCCCACCACCCATTCGCCCGCCGGCCGGCCCGCCGCCTGTTGCTTCACATACTCAGCAATCTCCGCCACGGTCTTCACATGCCGCAGGTCGCGCGACTCCAGCAAGCCGCCCAGCCCGCGCATGTGGCCGTGCGAATCAATCAGCCCCGGGAACAGCGCCGCGCCATGCGCATCAATGCGCCGCGTGTTCGGACCGGCAAAGGAGCTCACGTCCGCGCCCACCGCCAGGATCTTTTCCCCGGCCACGGCAATCGCTTTCGCCGCGGGCATGGCGGGATTCACCGTGTAAATTCGTGCGTTTTCAACAATCAGGTCAGCCTTCTGCGCGACGGCCGGAACAACCAGAACCAGCCCCAACAGGGCTACAATAGGCAGCATGGATGACAGTATGGCACACGGGGATCTGACCGCCCCCGCGCTGCAAACCTCGGTTTGGCAGTATTGGGTCGGAACCGTGAGCGCCTTCCTGCTGGCCCTGTTGTTCCTCGTCGCGGGCGTCTGGAAACTCAGCGATCCGTTCGCCACGGAAACCCGCATGGTGCAGGCCCTCATCCCCACCCAACTGGCACTGGCTACCGCGCTGGCCGCCGGCATCGCCGAGGTGTGGAGCGGCGTGATGCTCCTCGTCCCCCGCTGGCGCAAATGGGGCGCCTGGCTCAGCGGCTTCATGCTGCTCGCCTTCATGGTCTATTTCGCGGTTTTCTACCAGCAGCTCCAGGGCGCCGATTGCAGTTGCTTCCCCTGGCTCAAGCGCGTAGTCGGCCCCGGCTTCTTCATCAGCGACGCCGCCATGCTCCTGCTCGCCCTGGCCGCCGCCCGCTGGTCCAGCACCTCTCACGGCCTGAAACAGGCTTCCATCGTGCTCGCCGCCATCGTCGTCTTCGCGGGCGCCATCTACGGAGTCACCGCCGCCCGCCACACCGGCACCAAAGCCCCCGCCCGCATTACCGTCGATGGCAAGGCGTTCTCGACCTCCGAAGGCCGCATCTTCCTCTTTTTCTTCGATCCGGAGTGCATGCACTGCTTCGCCGCCGCGCAGCAGATGTCCAAATACACCTGGAAGGATGTCAAGGTGGTGGTCGTCCCCACTGTCCATCCCCAGTATTCGGAAGGCTTCCTGAAAGACACGGGCCTCAAAGCCGGCATCTCGCCCGACATCAACATCCTCCGCCAGACCTTTGCGTTCAAGACCGATCCGCCCTACGGCGTCGCCCTCGAACGCGGCCGGCAGGTGGGCGCTTACCCGTTCTTCGATGATAAGGACCCCGTCGCCGGCCTCAAGAAGCTCGGCTGGCTGCCTTAATCGACCGGCTCAACCCACCGGCGGTAAGGGTTCCTCGGCCGTCAAAAGCGGTCCCGGCAGCACAGGCTCCGGCCTCTTTTCCAAACTCTCCGGCAACGCCGGCAGAAACAACATCAACGCCGCGGCCCCAACCGTGAGCACCGCCAGCTTCATGATCATTCCTCCATAGGAGGACGCGGAATCGAACGCCCGGCCCATCAGGATCGGTCCAATCGCGCCCGCTATCGCATACGACGTCCAGGTCAGTCCATACAGGGTTGAGAACGAGCGCAGCCCGAAGTACCGCGACAACAGGAACGGCGTGACGTCCGCCTCCCCGCCCATCCCGAATCCAATCAGCGCGGCGGCCACGATACCGGTCTCCAGGGTCCGCGCGCCGGCCAGTACAAACACGCCGCCCGCGGCCATCGCCAGCAGCACAAACCCGACCTTCGGCGCGGCAAAACGGTCCAGCAGCCAGCCCGTGATCATACGTCCGGCAAAGGCCGCGAAGCCCATCGCCGACACCGCCAGCGCCGCCCGGCCCGAATCCACACCCCGATCCGTCAGCAGCGCAGGCAAATGCGTAATCATCCCGTTCTGGCTGATCGAGGCCAGGAATAACACCACGGCCAGGATCCAGAACGCCCGCGACTTCAAGCCTTCGCTCCACTCCACGCCGGTCTGCGCGTCTCCCGCCGGCTTGCGCGAAGCCGGGTTCTCGCGCACCATGAACGCCACCGTAGGCAGCCCCACCAGCAACACCAGGCCGCCCAGCACCGCAAACGCCCAGCGCCAACCGAAGTGCAGGATCAATGCCTGTGCCGCCGGAGGCCACGCCACGGCGCCCACCGTCCCGCCGGTCAGCATCATCGCCAGCGCCAGGCCGCGACGCTGGTCAAACCAACTGCTGATCGCCCGCGCGTACGCCAGCATGGCCGTACCATTGCCCACCGCCCCAATCAGCACAAACATCGCATAGAGGTGCCACAAGCGCGGACTCAGTTGCGACAGCGCCGCAAAGGCCAGTCCGAAGACCGTTACACACGGCACAATCACACGCCGCGGCCCATACCGGTCCAACAACCGGCCCAGCAGCGGCGAACAGACCGCCACCGTCATCGCCGCGAAACCAAACGCCATCGACACCGCTTCCCGCGACCAGCCGAACTCCGCGCTCAATGGCTTCAGGAAGATCCCAAAGGTGTACACCAGCAGCGAAGCGAAGCCCGTCAGCACCCCAACGGACGACGCAAAGACGACCCGCCAGCCAGGATAGCCGGCCGAGCCTTCGCCGCTGTCTCTACTTTCTGACATAGCCCATTCCAGCCGACCTCTTGCCACCCATCCGGTGCGCCTCGTCCGACAACGCATGCACCCCGCTGGCGTCGATCCAGCGGTTATAGAAGTTGAACAACGCGCACACCGTAATGGCGTAGTAGATCGCTTCGTCGTCGTAGCCCACCGCGAGCAGCGGCGCCATGTCCGCCGCCGTCATCTGCGGCGACTGGTGGTTCACCTTGTCGACGAAACGGAACAACTCCTTCTCCTTGTCATCCAGTTGCGACGTCTCGAGATCCTGCAGCAGGCTCGTGACAAACGCTTCGCCCTGCAGCCCGGGACGCTCCTGCTCCAACAAAACCGCCGCGACCGCGGCGTGCGACTTCAGTCAAAACGGGCAGTGATTGCGCGCCGACGTATAGGCCGCAATCAGCTCCCTCACCCCCGGGCTCAACGGACCCGGCTCGCGCAGCATCTCCTGCGTAAACCGCGCCAGGTGCGTCGTCGCCTCCGGCTTGAACGCGAACATGTGCCAGATCTGCGGATACTCCGCCCCCGACGCCTGCATCATTCGGATGCTGTCCAGGTAGGCGCTCGGCTGGGGGTTGTTCTCCACCCCCGGCAGGAACATCGGCTCCATCGGAGACTTCGGCTTCTCGGAATCGCTCATCGCTTGCTCCCCACTCTAGAAATTCAGCTTCAGCGCAAACTGCATCAGCCTCGGCGGAGCCGCGCTGAAAATGCGCCCGAAATTCGTTGAATTCAAATCCGATACCGGCAGACCGAAGTTCGCGTGGTTCGCCACATTGAATGACTCGGCCCGGAACTGCAACCGCATGGTCTCGGTCATCCGGAAGTTCCGCACCAGCGAAACGTCGAAGTTCGTCACCGCCGGGCCCCGGCCCGTGTTGCGGCCCGCGTTCCCAAACTGGCCCGCCCGCGTCACGGGATCCAGCCGCACAAAGGCAGACCGGCTCATCCACGCATCCACCGTCCGCGGCCCCGCATTCGGGTCGCTCACCGCATCCGGGCGGCTGGCCGCGAAGCCGGAGATCGGCGGGCTATTGGCCTGTAGTGAGACGTTCGTTGAATCCGAAATCGTGAACGGCGTCGGGGTATTGTGAATCGCGATCAGGTTCAACTGCCAGCCGTTCACGGCGTGCCGCACCGCCGCCGGCGCACTCTTGCGCACCTTCGGCTCCCAGCTTCCGCTGGCCACAAACCGCTGCCGCGCGTCGAACAGCGACGGACCGTGCTCCGCCGCCAGGTTGAAGGGATTCTGCGCCAGGTCGTTCTCGCCTGAAAGCGGCTTGGCCGCCGCCCCCGACAGGTTCATCGCCGACAGGTAGTCCAGCGACTTCGAATACCAGTAGGAGACGTTGAACCCGAAGCCGCCGTTGTAGCGCCGCGAGAGGCTCGCCTGCGCCGCATGATAGGTCGAGTTCGTGATGTTCGACAGCATCGCAATGGTCGAGAAGTCGCAGGAGCCGCCGTCGGCCGGGCAGTTCGCATACACCCGCCGCCGGTCGGCATTCTGCGCCGTGGCCCCGGGTCCGTATACAGCCGGGTTGGCCTCGATGTTGCGCGGCAGCCGCGTCCCTTTCGAGCCCACATACCGCACCTCCACCAGATACTGCGACCACAGCGATCGCTGCACACTGAAGTTCCAGTTCTGCGCGTAGGGCGGCCGGGCCGTCGGGTCAATCGCGAAGACGGTGGAGGGCCGCACAAACGTGTCGGCCGGAGGATACACGCGTCCGGCGTAAGGATCCGCGAAGTTCAGCCCGGCCCCACTGTACTGGTTGAACTGCGCCCACGGCAGCGAGCTGACCGGACCCTGCGAAGCCGTGCCTGAGCCGTTCTGGAACTGGTCGTAGAACAGTCCATAGCTCGAACGGATCGACCACTGCCCCTGCCCCGTCGGATCCCACGCAAAGCCCACTCTCGGCATCCAGCCGTTGTAGCTCTGCGCAATCCCTTCGGCGATGCCGCGGTCGCCCGGGAACAGCAGCCCCTTCGGCGCATCCGGCCGCACCGTCGACTGCACGCCCGGCACAAACGCATTCACCCGCTGCCGCAGTTCCCTGATCGGGTTCAGCCGCTCATAGCGCACGCCGTAGTTCAACGTGAGGTGCCGCGAGATCCGCCACTCGTCCTGCGCATAGAGATTGGTGCCCCACATCCGTAGCCCGCGATGGAAGTCGCCCAGCCCCTGGTAGAACGTCACCGGCCCGCCCAGCAGCAGGTTCGCAATCGCGTTGTTCGTCGGGAAGGTGGAGGCGAAGACATAGAAGGCGTTCGGAGCGATGGCCTGGAACATATTCAATTGCGTCCGGACGAACCCGCCCCCAAACTTCAGCGAGTGCGCGCCGTGGAACCACGACAGCCCCTCCTGCACCTCGTAGCTGTTCTGCACCGAGTCGCGCGGCCCCGTAATCGCCCCGCCAATCGGCGAGTAGCCGCTGATATTGAAGAACGGCGGCCCCTGCCCCAGGTCGGACGCCGAGTTGTACTTGAACCCGAGAGCGCTGGGCGGCGTCCGGTTCAACCGCGTGTCGAAATCGAAGCTGTACCGGAAGAAGGTCAGGCGCAGCGAATTGCTCAACGCCGGAGTGAAGACATGCGTACTGGCCAGCGCCGCCGAGTGCGTCGTGATATCGTTCCGCGTCGGGAAGCCCGGCACCTCAGACCCGCGCACCGAGATCGGATTGATGTCGTAGCCGCCCGAGAACGAATACCGCACCGACACCTGATCCTTCGCCGTCGCCACCAGGTCCAGGCGTCCGCCCGCCTGGTCGAAGAAGTTCGTCGCCACAACAGTCGCCCGGTAGATCGAGGGAGAAATGTTGCCGATGGGATAGAGGTTGACCACGTTCAAAGCCACGGGATTCAGCGCCTGCACCGGGATCTTGTTGCCGGGAATCGGCACGCCGCCCGCAGCGAAATTGATCAGTTGCACCCCTAGGTCGGAGAAGTCGCCGTTGTGCTGTTGCGCCGTCGGCACGGTGGCCGAATTGGTAAACCCCTGCTTATTGCGAAAGCCCTCGTAATAGCCAAAGAAGAACAGCTTGTCTTTCTTCAACGGACCGCCCACCGTCCCGCCAAACTGGTTCTGCTTCAGCGGCTCCACATCCTGCGAGAAGAAGTTGCGCGCGTCCAGCCGGTCGTTTCGCAGGAACTCATACACACCGCCATGAAACTGATTCCCGCCGGACCGTGTCACGACACTTGTGGTCGCTCCGCTCGTGCCGCCATACTCCGGCGGTGCGCTCTGCGTCAGAATCCGGAACTCCGCAATCGCGTCCACCGGGATCTTCAACGCATACCCGCCGTCCATGCGGTTGATGTTCTGTGCCCCATCCAGCAGGTAGAGATTCGACTCCGGCCGCATCCCGTTCACCGCATACGCCTGCCCCTGCCGCAGCGAACCGCCCGCTGTCGCCACGCCGGCGGTCAGCGGAGCCACCCCCGTCTGCAGCAGCCCCAATTGCGTGAAGTTGCGGCCGTTCAGCGGCAGGTCCAGCACCTCGCGCCCGCTCACCACCTTGCCCAAAGTATTCGTCGTCGTGTCCACCACCTGGGCATCGCCGGTCACCGTCACCGTTTCGTGCACGCTGGCCAGGTCGAGCTCAATGTCCACGCGCAGCGTGCTGCTGACATTCACCTGGACCGGCGTCTGCGTGTACTTCGAGAACTGCGGCGCCTCGGCCGTCAGGGTGTAGGTCCCCACCGGCAGCGGCGGAAACCGGAACAACCCGCCCTGCAACGAGATCGTCTCCTGGACGAGGCCGGTGGTCAGGTTCCTCACAGCCACGTGCGCGTTACCGATCATGCTGGCAGACCGGTCCGTGACGCGGCCCTCCACAACTCCGGTAGGGTCCTGTCCCCACGCGGCTGCGAATAGAGATAGAGGGATGAGGAGAGCAGACTTAGACCAGAAAGATGTCATGAATTGGAGCCCGTCGAAGCAATGGGTCTGATACTACACGGGAAAACACGGAATCAGCAATATGCGGTTTCTACTAGTGTGGAAGGGGGATGGCGGGCCAAAAAGGAAACGAGCCGTGGCGGGGCGGCCACGGCTCGTCTCGTTCGAACTTTGGATTGGTAAATCTTAGCTGCTGCGGCGGCGCCGAGCCAGCCAAAGCAAGCCAGCCAGGCCGCTGCCCATCAGGGCATACGAGCTGGGTTCAGGCACGGCCGAGAAGTTGCCCTGCGCCTGGAAGAAGGCGGTCTGCGCCAGGGTCGTGTGCAAGGTGGTGGTCGGTGAGCTGCCACCGCCAAATGTCAGTGCGATCTGGGCGCCGCCAATCTCGGAGCCGTTGACCGACGACGCCTCGGTCGCTAGCGCCGCGTTGGCAACCGTGATGCCGGCGTTCGTCAGGTTGCACTGGACCAACTGGAAGCCAGTCTTGCCCGCGCAGCTCTGCAGCGGAGTGAGGTTGGCGGTGCCATCCACGTCCAGATCGAACGTAAAGGCCCCGGAGGCCGCATTGAACCCGGAGAAAACGATCGCCAGAGCACCGGCGCCGTCACGCGAAGCCGTCGTGTTCGGAGTCAGTCCGGTAGCGGTCGCTCCGCCGCCGGTTTTCTGGAAATCCTGCGAAGTCAGATAGCCGAAACCACCTGCCTGTGTGTCAAAAAAGTACGTGGCAGGCAGTGTAATGACTAACTGCTGCAATTCGAGTGCGGGATCGCTGGATGAAAAACCGACCGACCATGCACCGAGAATCCCGCCAGTGAAGTGCACCTGACCATTGATGCTCGACGCCTGCGCGACCGACGCAAGCGCAAAGGCAGTCACGCAAAGGGCCGAAACCCTTCGCAAACCATTAAATTTCATTTACTTCCCCTCCAGGAGTAGTGTGTTTATTTGCCCCAATACGGGTGACGATATCACACTAAGACGTCATGTACATAGGAGAAGTGACTACTCAGAACGAATTTTTCGAACTTTGTACGACGCCGCTTGTTACTCCCCTCAAACGATGGGCTTACAGACGGCGAAGGCATCGGATGGAAGCGCTTTCTGTATGACTTGCGTAGGACGAAGGGCTCGGCTTACATGTATTCCGGCACCGGGATTCCCAGCACGTTCGATAGTGTATTGTGCAGTTGTCTCTGGAAATAGACTGCCAACCAGAGCAATAGGGTCCGCTTCTCTGGATCCTTCTCTGCCAGAATCGGGAAATCCTGGTAGAAGGTATTGAAAGCCTGCGCCAGTTGGAACGCATAGCGCGCCATTTGCGCCGGTTCTCCGGAGCTGAGCGCGGCGTTCAGGGCGGAACCGGATTTCGAGGCCGCCAGCAGGAGTTGCCAGACCGGCTCGGAGCTGAGCTGACGCGCCATCTTCTCGGCGTCCAGCACCTCGGTGAATTCGGGGAGCTGTTCGCCGCGTTCGACCAGCTTGGCCAGGATCTTTCCGGCTCGCACGGCGGCGTATTGAATATAAGGTCCGGTCTCGCCTTCGAAGCTCAGCGCCTCCTGGAGGTCGAAGGCGATCACCGTGTTCCTGGTGAACTTGAGCAGGAAGTAGCGTAGCGCGCCGATGGCGATCTGGGTGGCCACCCTGCGGCGCTCCGCTTCGGGCTTCTCGGCGTGGCGCGCATCGACTTCGACTTGCGCCTTCTCGATGAGCTTGTCGATCAGGTCGTCGGCCTTTACGCCCAGACCCTTGCGGCCGGAGACTTCGACGTACGACTTCTTCTTGTCCTCTTCGGAGAGCGGGATCTCCAGCTCGACACAGGTGCGGGGCGAGAGGGCCACCATCTCATAGGAGAAATGGATGGAACGGTCGGCCTGCTGCTCGTAGCCGAGAGCGCGCAAGCCGGCGACTACGACGTCCTGTAAGTAGGACTGCCGCGAGTCGATGACGTTGTACACCTCGGTGCCGCCGCCGAACGCGGGGCGATCCGCCACTGCTTCCGACGCGTCGGCTGTGGCGACCCAGGCGACGTGGCCATTCGGATAGGTCCGCATCGGCATGTAATGGAAGTCCTTGCCGAGGATGCCGAACTTCCACATCTGGTAGGCAATGTCCTTGCCGACGTAGGTGACTGTGCCGTTGGAGCGGACGATCACTTTGGCGTCGTCGTCGCCGGACTCTTCCCCGGCCGAATCGCGGAAGTGCGTGGCGGCCATGACCCAGCAGCCCTTGTTCTTCCCTTCCTCGACGTAGTAGATGGCCTTGCGCTCCTTCAACTGCTCGAAGGCGGTGGCCCAGAACTGCAGGTGTAGGATCTCGCTCTCGCGCGGCAGCACGTCATAGCTGATGCCCAGCCGCCACATGGTCGTCAGGTGGCACTCGACGATCGCGTCGGCGATCAGGTGGCCCAGTTCGGCAATGACGCCTTCGCCATGCTCGATGGCATGCAGGGCGTCGCGCCGCCACTGGACCGCTTCGGGATGATCGCCGTAGTAGGCCGAGGTCCGCGCGTATAGGTCCCAGCAATAGTAGTCGAACCTGGGCGCCGCGATCAGCGCCTTCACGTCGGCGACCGACTTCTTCTCCAGGTGGTGGAAGCCCACGACCACGTCGGCGACCTGAACGCCGGTGTTGTCGATGTAGTTCTGGACCTCGACGGCGCGGCCGGAGGCGCGCAGCATGCGCACGAAGGTGTCGCCCAGGACGGAGTTCCGCAGGTGGCCGATGTGGGCCGCCTTATTCGGGTTAATGTTCGTATGCTCGACGATGGTCTTGCCCGGAAGAGCCGCGGGCGCCTGGCTGGCGGCAGCCAAGAGAAGGGCGCCGTACGCACCGCGATCGAGCCGCGCATTCAGGAAGCCATTGCCCGCAACCTCGAGGCTGGCAATGCCCGGAACGGGCGGCAAAGCAGCCACAATCTCGGCGGCGATCACCTTAGGCGCCTTCTTCAACTGGCGCGCCAGCGCAAACGCCACGGGCGCCGCCAGCTCGCCCAGGTCGCTCTGCTTGGGCTGCTCAATAACTACAGGAATATCAACGCCATAGCGCTCTTTCAAGAGGCTGGTAAGGGCTTCGCGAAGACGCTGTTCGGCCAAATGAAACACGACGGGTGGGACCTCAGATTCCAGTGTAGCAACCGCCTCCAAGGGCTATATGAGACCACTTTGGTCCTAGATTGAGGTATACTTAGATCGTGGCGAAAGTAACCTTCCTCCCGGCCAACCAGACTTTTGAGATTGACCTGGAAAATTTGCCTTATCACGAACATGGCAAGCCGAAATCTTTTCTCGACATCGCTATCAATGTGGGCATGCACATTGAACACGCGTGCGGTGGAAACTGCGCCTGCACCACCTGCCACGTGGTGGTGAAAGAGGGCGCCGAATTCCTTAGCGAGATGGACGACGACGAGGCCGATAAGCTCGACATGGCCGCCGATCTCCAACTCGGTTCACGGCTGGGGTGCCAGGTTTTCTTCGAGCGCGACGGTGACGCCGTGATCGAGATTCCTTCCTGGAACCGCAACTACGTAAGCGAAGGCGGCGGCTCAATCAACCTGGGCGACGCCATTCCCGCCTCGAAAAAGTAGCGGTTACTCCGCTTTGACGCCTTCCGGGTGTCGCATCGGAAACGCCTTGACCGCCTGATCAATGATATCAAAGGGCGCCACGACGCTGATGCTGATCTGCTTGTCCTTGGCGTTGACCTGGATGCCGTCGTAGATCCTCATCAGTTCCTTCTCGGTGTCGGGCGTCCTCAATCTCAGAATCCCTACCGCGGCGCGGATGGTCTCCTGCACCTGCTTGGCGAGATTCGCGTCTGGATAGTCGCCTTCGGCCTGCAGATTGACTCCGCTGCTGAGGTCGGCGTGCACCTTGACTTCCCCTAGCGACGTGGCGAGGCGGGCGAAGTTCGCCATATTCCCTTGCATGGGGATGTCCGGCACCATGGCTCCGCCGTGCAGCGAAACGAGCCAGGCGTGGTCGAGCGGCAGTTCGGTCACCATCTCGATGAGGTCGTGGGGCGGGTTTTCGCCTGCTTTGTCGCGGTTGTCGATGATCTGCTTCAGGTCCTTCACGGCGCCGGCGACGGCTACGCCGCTGGTGATGAAGAGGACGCCGGCCTCACCCTGCGACAGGATGTAGTAGGTCTTGTAGCTTTGGCGCTCGATGCCGGGCACGCGGAAGTCGGGTTCCTGGCCGAACTGGCCGCCGAACTTGCCGCGAATGAAGACCATGCTGCGCTTGTTGTTGCCGGCATAGACCAGTTCCCAGATATCGCGCGTGGGGTCGAGCCCCGTTTTGGACTGAAAGTCGTCCAGGACCTTGATCTTGTGACCTTCGACGTAGGTCTTGAAGAAGGGCGTAGCCTTCAACTTATCCAACCGCAGCCCGGCGAGGACGACGGTGTCGGAAGGAATCAGCGGAGCGATGGCGGCGTCGACGCGCGCGCCTTTCGACCCGGCTCCGCAACCCGCGGCGAAGACAGCGGCCAGTGCGATGGTGGCGGTTTTCCTTAGATCCATATGCTCCCCAACTTTATGACGGGGCCGGGCATGGATCTATTTCAGCGACTTGACGCTAATCTCCTTGAAGAAGACGGTGGAGGCCTTGTCGTGGTTCTGGACGCCGATGAAGCCGGCATCGGGCCGGGGGCCGCGCACGGGCTCGTACCACATCTTGCGTTCGGGGACGGCCTGGTCGCCTTTGAACTCGTTGACGACGACGCCGTTGAGGGAGATCTTCGTGACCTGGCCCTTGATCTCGATATCCATGGTGTTCCACTCGCCGGCGGGCTTCTGCTGCCGGGAGTTCACCTTGGAGAGGGAGTAGATGGCGCCGGTGGAGTGCCAGTCGTCGCCGGCGGCATCGATCTGGACTTCATAGCCGTTGTGGACGCCGTACCAGGGATCGGGCGGGGCTTCCGGAAGGCGGATGATGACGCCGGAGTTGGCGTGGTCGCCGACGGTCTTGAAGACGACGCGGACGACGCAGTTGCCGAACTTCTCCTTGGTGAAGTAGAGGAGGCCCATGCCGCCTTCGGTCTTCATGAGCCCGTCCTCGATGACGAACTGCCCGGGGCCGGTCATCTTCCAGCCGGTGAGGTCCTTGCCGTTGTAGAGCGATTTGAACTCAGCGGCGGGCAACAGGGCCGCGGCGGACAGAACGATGAGCAGTAGTAGTTTCATAGATCCTGCGAAGCCTCTCCAAGGGTCACGGACATCTTCACTTTACGCCCGCCGCGGTAGAGGGTGAGTTCCACTTTATCACCGGGGTGTTTGCGGGCCAGAATGCGGGACAGGGAATCGATGCGGTCGACCTTGGTGCCGTCGAGAGCCATGATGAGATCGCCGCCGACACCGATCTGGTAGTTGCCGATGACGACGACGTCGCGCGCGCCGCGCAAGCCGACCTGGGCGGCGGCTGAACCCTGGGCCACCTGTTGGACGAGCAGGCCACCCTCTTCGGGCAGGCCGAGTTCGGTGGCGAGGTCGCCATAGACATAGATGACGTCGACACCCAGGCGGGGCCGGCCATACGGCTTATTCGACTGGTAGGACTCGATCATGGTCTTGGCGCGGTTGATGGGCATGGCGAAGCCGATGCCGATGTTGCCGCCGGGGCCGTAGATGGCGGTATTGATGCCGATGACGTTGCCGTTGGAGTCGAGCAGCGGGCCGCCGGAGTTGCCGGGGTTGATGGCGGCGTCGGTCTGGATCATGCCCTCGAGTTTGCGGCCGCTTTCGTCGGCGATATCGCGGCCGAGGGAGGAGACGATGCCGGTGGTGAGGGTGCCGTCGAGGCCGAAGGGGTTGCCGATGGCGAGGACCTTCTGGCCGACCTGGAGGTGTTCGGAGTCGCCGAGCGGGAGGTATTTGGCTTCGCGGCGGGGCTGCACCTTGAGGAGGGCGAGGTCGTTGACGGGATCCTTATAGACCACGGTAGCCTTGTATTTCTCGCCATTGGAGAGGGTGACCTGGACCTCGGGCGCGCGGCCGCTGACGACGTGGTTGTTGGTGAGGATGCGGCCGGTCTTATCGATGAAGAAGCCGGAGCCGGATTCCTTGGAGGGGTAGATCTCAAGGAACCAGTTCTGGCGGTAAACGGTGGACGTGATGTTTACCGTGGCTTCGTGGGCCTGTTTATAGACCTCGATGTTGTTGTTCTCATCGACGCTGAGCCCGGCTCCGCGGGCGACGGCGGGCCCGGACCACATGGGCGAGTCGAGCCCGGTGGCGAGGCGCGCGGCAGGGCTCCAGCGCTTATACGTTGTTCCGGCTACAAATCCTCCCACCAACAGGGAGGCGATGATCCAAATCCGTACTTTCATACTGTAAGACTCCGCAGGTCAGTGTAGAGACGGCCGACCTGTGCAAGGGTTCCATCCTTTTCCCCTGAAGTATCGATGACGTAGTCAGCGTACCTTCGTTTCTCTTCGAGCGGCATCTGCCGTTTCAGGCGGTCGAGGACTTCCTGGCGCGTGAGGCCATCGCGTTTGATGGCGCGGGCGATCTGCTGTTCATCGGTGCAAACGGTCAGGATCAACTTGTCGAACCGCCGATAACTCCCAGTCTCTATCAGGATAGCGGCTTCCACAACAGCGATCGAGCGGGGGTCCTCGGCCTGGACTGTCTGCATCCAATGCTCTTCGGCCGCGATGACGGCGGGGTGAACGAAAGAGTTGAGCAGTTCCAGCTTTTCGGGCTCGCTGAAGACGACGGCGCCGAGCCGGCGGCGATCGATGCGGCCGTTGGCGTCGAGGATATCGCCACCGAAGGCCTCGACGGCCTGGAGGAAAGCGGGGGCGCCGGGCAGCAGAGCCTGGTGGCCGAGTTCATCGGCGGAGAGCAGGCGGCAGCCGAGCTCGACCAGAGCCCTGCCGACGAAAGTCTTACCGGTGGCAAGCCCGCCCGTGAGGCCGACGCGTAGCATGGATCTTATTTTAGGCGGTGTTCGGCGCTTTGGACGGTGTTGGACATCAACATGGCGATTGTCAGCAGGCCGACACCTCCGGGGACGGGGGTATAGGCGGAAGAGAGTTCGGCCATATCGACGGGGTGGACATCGCCGACGAGCATGCTGCCGCGTTTCTCGAAGCGGGCGAGTTTCTCGGCGTCGCCGCGGGCGATGCGCTCAGCTTCGGGGAGGCTGGAGACGCGATTCATGCCGACATCGATGACGACGGCCCCGGGGCGGATGTAATCGGCGGTGAGCATGGCGGGGCGGCCGATGGCGGCGACGAGGATCTGCGCGCGTTTGCAGACTTCGGGCAGGTTCTGCGTTTTGGAGTGGCAGATGGTGACGGTGGCGTGGGCGTGGAGGAGGAGCATGGCCATGGGCTTACCGACGATGTCGGAGCGGCCGACGACGACGGCGTCCTGACCGGCGGGGTCGATGCCCGAGCGGCGGAGGATTTCCATGACGCCGGCGGGGGTGCAGGAGCGGGGTGCGGGGGCGTTGGCGACGAGCTGGCCCACATTAAAAGGATGGAAGCCGTCGACGTCCTTATCGGGGCGGATGGCGAGGAGGACGGCGCGAGAGTCGACCTGCCGGGGCAGGGGCATCTGGACGAGGATGCCATCGATGTCAGGGCGGTGGTTGAGGGTCTCGATGTGGGCGAGAAGCTCGGGCGTGGTGGTGGTGTCGGGGAGGCGGATCTCTTCGCTATGGACGCCCAGCTCGAGGCAGGTTTTGACCTTGTTGCGGACGTAGATCTCGCTGGCGGGATCGTTGCCCACGAGGATGACGACGAGGCCGGGGGCGCGCCGCGTGGAGGTGAGGTGCGCGATGCGGGGTTTGAGCTCATCGAGGATCTGTTGGTTGATCGCTTTGCCGTCGAGGATACGCGCCATGCTTCCTTCACGGTAGCAAGGGGGGGCGGCGCACCTCAAGGAACTGGAGGAGATGGGGCCCTGGTTTGGCTGCGGACCGTTCGAAAGACAGGGCTTGGGTGGGCTGGGGGGCTGGGGCGCAGGTGGGTTTGTTCCCTCAAAATCCGGCATGGGTTTCTGGCGGGCGGCGGGCCGGTGCGGGTGAGAAGGGCGGTTGGGGCGGGCGGCGGATTCGCGGTTGTCCTGAGGTGGGTTTGTTCCCTCAAAAGTTGGAATGGGTTCGGATGGCAGGAGGTGGAGGGCGCGTTCGAGGCGGCGGGTTTGGGCTTCGATCCAGCCGGCGTAGCGGTTGAGGGCCTGGATGAAGCCGACCTGGCGGAGGACCCATTGGGTGGCGACGGCTTCGTCGCCGCGGCCGTATTCGAGGCCGGCGTTGAAGAGGGCGTGTTCGCGGCTTTCGTGGAGGCGGCGGTGGCCCTGGAGCATGTGGAGTTCGAAGGAGAGGGCGCGGCGTTGGGGATTGGTGATGTCGCGGGTGGCGGCCTGGGCGAGGGCGTGGAAGTGGGCTTCGATGCGAGGGGGCATCTGGTGGTTGGCGGAGTAGGCTCCGGTGCGGCGGGCGTTGCCGGAGGAGGCGGCTTTGCCGGCGGCGGTGCGGGGGCCGGTGGATTTGCGGGCGTTGGCGCGATTGGCGGCGAGGCGCTTTTCCGAGATGTTGGCTGCGGGCATGGGGTGGTCCTTGCTTCGATGTATGGGACTTGGATGGCTGAGTGGGGGTAGGCGCTCAGTTGGGGTAGAGGCGTTGGACGAGGCGCAGTTCGGCGGCGAGGGTGCGGTGGCGGCGCCAGTAGCGTTCTTCGAGTTTGAGGGCTTCGTGAAGGGCTTTACGTTGAGCGGGGTCGAGGGTGTGAAAGCCCTGCCAGTCGTGGAGGCTGGGGCTGGGTTTGGGCACGAGTTCGTTGGTGTTGTCCCATTGGCGCTGGATTTGGAGGTTGAGGACGGTGGTTTCGAAGGAGGCGTAGCGGTCGGCGCGCCAGATGCATTCGGCGATGCGGTCGGCGAGGATGTGCTGATAGGTGGTGGCGGGTTTGTATTGTTCGTGGACGGCGGCACGAACCTTTTTGAAGTACCCCTTGCGTTCGCAGAAGGTGGTGACGGCGGAGGCATTGGGGCCGGTGAGGATGCCGTCTTCTGTGACGGCGGAGTGGCGGGTGAGAAGGTCGATGTCGGGGAAGGCGCAATCGGCTGGTTCGGTGGTGTACATATGAAATGTCCTCTATAACCAGTTTGGTGGGGGTGGACCTAGGATTTAGGACGTCGATGTCTGCAATGTGTTGATTGTAGGGGAGAAGATTTTTCTTGAAGTTGTGTGATCAAAGAAGCTTAATGTGGGGGGACGGGGGCTCTGGGCACCGGAATCGCGGGGCGAACAGGGTGGGCCTCCAGGCGCGGCGGGTGGAGTGGCCGTGGTAGAGCGGACCGCCGTAGCCGCGCCACAAACTATTTGCAAGGCCAATCCCTCGGCCCGTTTCGTGAAACAAACGATCCACTCTCAATCGCGGCTGAGCTGATCGGTGTGTTTCTAACCTCATACGTGACCGCAACTTGGCACGCCGCCCGATGACGGGAGATCTCGAGTTCGATCCCGTTCAGCCGGAATTTTGAGATTGACGATTTGTCTGCCAGAATCGAGAATGTTCGAGTCCAAGCGAAATATTCTATGCCAGCTACTATAGTTGTCGGAGGTCAGTATGGATCTGAAGGAAAGGGCAAGGTCGCGGCTCTCCTAGCCCGCGAAATCAGATCTCCTTGGCTTGTCCGCTGCGGAGGACCAAATTCCGGCCACACAGTGACGGTCCGGGGACAGGACATAGTCCTGCGCCAGGTACCATGCTGCACCGAGCCCAGCCTCGCGACATTTTGCGTTGCTGCCGGATGCGTGATCGATGAACCGGTGTTGCTGGGTGAACTAGACGTACTCGGAATCCGCCGGGAACAGATCATAATCGACCCGCGGGCTATGCTCGTCACGGAAGATGATCGGAAGTGTGAACGTGGGCAACTGATTGGCATCGGCAGCACGTGTTCCGGCACCGGGGCAGCCCTGATACGCCGAATCGAAAGAAGATCCAATGTTCGCCTGGCGAAGGATTCCAGCCTACTCACAGAACGCTGTCGTATCGAGACGGTTGCACCACTCCTCCATGATGCACTTGATCGGGGCGAGGGCGTGATCGTTGAAGGTACCCAGGGGTTTGCATTATCGCTCCTACACGGAAGGGATTACCCGTTTGTCACTGCGCGTGACACAACTGCGGCGGGATTCGCAATGGAAGTGGGACTATCCCCACGCCTGATCGACAGAATCGTCCTTGTTTTGCGAACCTTTCCGATCAGGGTTGGCGGGCCCAGTGGTCCTTTCGCGAACGAATGCACTTGGGAGGATATTCGCGAACAATCCGGCGCGCCACGAACATACCCTGAATACACCTCGGTTACAAGGCGCTTGCGAAGAGTCGCACGCTTTGACATGGATTCGATCGTATTGGCCTGCAAATACAATCGCCCTACAGACCTGGCGGTAATGGGATTGGATCGCCTCGATTATGCCGACTCTGGCGTTTGCAATGCGACCGGGCTCACCGCCACTTCTCGGGACTTCTTGAACAACCTTGAACTAACTACTGGCGTCCCAGTGGCCTTTGCAGGCACTGGATTCGGAACTTTGGATTTCGTACGATTCCCGGATACCGCACCAACTCAGCAGGAGCCAGAACTCAACCATGCCCGATATTGAGCTAAAACGTTTGCGCGAATTAAGGCATCGGGCTGATGCGCTGTTGGCAACACTCACTTCGGATCTCAAGCCGTTCCAACACGAAAGGCATCTAAATGGCTTTCGTCGTAAGCCGGATTCCGAATCGCCTCCAGATGACATTAATGTGACGACCACCTGTTCGTGCCTCATGAGTTTGTCACTAACCGGCAGGCTCGTTGAGTTTTATGGCGAAGCAGGACTCGAAACAACGAAGCATATATTTCACGCTTTACTGGATGCTCCTTGGATGAGTTCAGGACTCGCTGAGAATAACGCATTCACGACAACCCTCGTCCTGCGTCTCTTCGGAATGCTCGTCGACGCGGGCGTGTTCGATGGTGAGAAGAGTCCGACCGAACCCGAAAAGCGCTGGGAGTCCCAGATAGAATTCGCCAATTTCGATAAAGCCGCTGCCGTTCTTCTATCCACAGAACCAGGCTTCGCTAAACACTTGGCTGGACTATTCCCGCCAGCTCTTCAAGACTGCCTGCGTGCTCACGTCGAGAACGGGACTCGGTGTAAGAATACCGAAGAGAAAGTGGTCGCTGAGCTTGAGAAGCTAATCAGGACTGGAAATCTCTGCCAAGCAGAGCTTGTTGCGGATCTTCCTCCAAATCCTGAGATCCTCGATCGAGAAGGACGGCGGACGGGGGAGTACAGTGTTCCGCAGCGAAACCGCCTTTACGTGCATCAGCTTTTTGGAGACGAAGTCCTCCAACCCCTAAAGAAGCTTTCGCTCTCCGCCATCGCTCGCCAGATGTGCCGGACCGCAGATGTGGCAAGCGCCAAAATCGATCGGTTCAAGATCAACAACTATGAACCCTCGACTGCCGTCCTCTATTGGTTCGTTGATGGCATATCACGCGCACGGATTCCCTTGGCCCCGGAAGACTGGGGACGCTTGTGCCGATTTGCAGCAGACGAATTCGGGAGACAGAGATCACGCGTAGTAGCGAAAGATGCCGCGATGATGGACCCGGTAGCCATGGCCATGTCCGCCTGCCTTTGTGCCCGACTGCGCACCATAAGTAAAGGACTACAATTCGGGACAGACAATACACATCATTCCATGCTGCCCTCAACAGTTGAACTTGAGAGCGCGGTCGTCGACCTGTTTGCCGAGCAAACTTCGAGTGGAATTTGGCCGAAGTACTTCCCGCTCTTCCACTATCAAGATGCGGGGTCCAACTTCTGTTTCACCTTTGAATTGTTGGAAGCAATTCTCGTCGAGTTTGGCGGCGAGCATAACAGACTGTTGACGGAGGAAGCCGTAATATCGGGACTTGAACGAGCCGTCCGGTCCTGTGAAGTCAATCGTCTGCAAACTACCGAATCTGGCAAGCCGGATGTATACAGTGGCTGGAATTCCGGCGGAAACCTCGAGACGCTTCGACGTGGACAACCGGAATCCTGGGCCACAGCCGTAGTCCACATGTTTCTCTGGGAATTGGTGGATGTACTTTCATGTCATATACAGCGGCGCCTACTCCAAATCTACGCGGCCAAGAAGCAACCAAAAGAATCCGCCGGCATTAGCGGCCTGCTGGACATTGAAGTCCTGCTTAACCGAACGGGATCGCCGAGAAGCCTTAAGGAAACGCTCCTCTCTACCGTTATCCAGACGTTCAAATCATTTCCAGATGAGAAAGCTGAGCGGCTACGTAAGACCAAAGCCAAAGGACGTCTGTCCGCCCTGCTGTTCGGTCCGCCCGGAACTTCTAAAACAGAGGTGGCAAAGGCCATTGCTGCGGAATTGAAATGGCCGCTCGTTGAGATTGACCCTTCTCACTTCCTACAAAACAGCTTTCAGAATATCTATGTTCAAGCGGAGAAGATTTTCGACGACGTGATGGACATGTGTGGAGTTGTGGTGCTTTTCGATGAAATGGACGCCTTGGTGCAGAAACGCGACGGAGACCACCTTCCTGACACGGAAAGTAAGTTCCTGACTACCTACATGCTCCCGAAGCTCGCTAAATTACATGATCGCGGGCGGATCGTCTTCCTCATGGCGACGAACTTTCAAGCGAACTTCGACGATGCTATCAAGCGTGCCGGGCGATTCGACTTGCTATTATGCATGGGGCCGCCAACGCTAAAAGACAAATGCAATTCGATTCATCGCTTTTTAGGGCAAAAGGCTGACCAGAACACTAAGCTCGTCGGTGAGACGATTGCGCGTCTTGCAGGCCTCGACAACGACGGCTGGGTCGAAGACCAACTGAGCCTTTACACCTATGGCGACTTCAAGAGCTTTGTCGGAAAGATCTGGCAGGACTTACAAAAGCTACAAGACTACTCACCCGCGGAATTTCGGAGGCTGGTTGAAGAGGACAGCCAGACGGTTGGACTCCGCATTGACAGCCTAGGCCCTCTGCGCCTCGCTCTCAAAGTAAAAGGTGGGCGGCTGAGTGACTTCGATAAGATCGAATTTGATGAGTCTGCGGTGAAGGCGCGGGATGTTGATCTAAAGAATCCAGCGGTCAAGTATATGATCGATCGATACCAAAGCAAACTACAGTGACTTGTGAGGTTTAGCGCCGAAGGGTTATGCTCGCGAACAGAGTGTCATCGATCCTCCACCGCAGTTCTTCCAATGTGCCGCCATTTGGAATAAGCGCGTCAGCATGCCGGCGCACAGACGATGCCGTTTGATCAACGGGACTCCCTGTGCTCGTGCGCTTTTCCCCCACTTTGGCTCGTGTTGCGAGACGCTGGTTGATAATTGAATCGCTGCAGTCAACAAACCAAGTTAACACTGGTCTGTTGCCGAAGATCGCTGGGTCGACATCCACAGTGTCGCGAATCGAATCGACGACGATTGGGGTGACATTCCGGCGGAGCGTCTCGCTGAGCTTTTTACGAAGGGGAATCTGTCGGTGCCTCGTAAGGATGACTGCGCCGAACGTGCGCAAGTCCTCTTCTGAGATAGCATCCGGTCGTGAAGCCAGATCAGAGAGTCGGTGCTCGAGTGGAGCCGTCAGGTCTTCGCGTAGTAGCTCTTCGATGATGTTCCGGGTTCGAACCCACTTGAAGCCGTAAAAGATACTGAGGTATCGGGCCACGACCGACTTCCCGGCCCCTGTCTTTCCAGCCAAGCAGATAATTGGGCTGTCATCAAATACCAATGGACTCACCTTTGGCACAATGAGCTGCGCTTCGCTGGGAACCCCCATCGGCTCAAACAGGCCAGACTCAAAGTATCGTCCGACTATCGCTGATGTGACGGCATCCATCTCGTCATGGGAACGAGTCTCCAGACCTGGACCTTGTAATCCCAATCGACGGAGGCCTTCCCTGAGAAGATCTAAGCTCTTCTGCTTCCGAGGAATCGACAATATGTCTTGTGCTGCACCTGGATAGGATTCGATGACTCTCGGCGCATTGGAAAGGCCTTCAAGGGCCCTTCTAAGCCCAATACCTCTCAGCGTCAAGTTCTGCATGGAATCGATGAGAGCGGGATAGGCAGGTATTCCCACACTAGCCAGATCGTATTCTGCTATCCGCACGATCCCAGACTTCGGATCGATGAAGGTCCCGCCTCCTGGCAGGCCAAGAGGAGAATCAATGCTTACGATTGCCGGTTTGTTTTCCTCTATGAACGCAATTATCTCAGCGTCGGAGAACATCGAACATGTGTGGACCGTATACCCATCAAGCAAAGCGAGGCCGGTTGCTTTATCGCCTGCCGTTAAATCGATCCCGACGATTCTAGAACCGGACGGAATACGTTGAGGAGGTTGGATTCCTGCAGATAGAGGACGGCCTTGAGTTTCAAGCTCTTCGCCGAATTGCAGCTGGCTTTGTACAAAGCCTGCGACGTTCCGGGAAAGTGCCCGCCTGCAAGCTCTGCTTGTCTTGATCCACTGCTTGAGCTCGACGTAACTGAGGCGGTTCAGTACCAGAGGAGCATTGAGACGTTCCAGAGCCACATCGCCGAACCGCCTATTCAGGAGATGAGAACGCGAATGCGCATCTGAGCCTATCGAGATCGCACAGCCGGCCTCAATAGCTTGTTTGAGAAGATTTAGAGGCAAGTCCAATCGTGACGGGAAGCAATTCATCTCAAGTGCTACTTTCCATTGGGCACAGCGGGGAATGACTTCATCCCAATTAACGTCCGCAGGGGGTCTATGGTAATCAGGTACGCCGGGCTTACCGATGATTGCTGATGTGGGATGAGCTAGGATGTCCACGCAGCCCGACTCGATTGCTTTTAGAAGGCGGTCGGTGTTCACCCGCGCACTCGATGTCCAATTCGTGTGAACTGAAGCCACAACCAAATCGGCAGCGTTGAGCAAAGAGGAAGGAAGGTCAAGCGCTCCATCCTTCAGAATATCTACTTCGATACCATGAAGAACAGGGCACAGTGGTGTGGCTAGTTCCAGTGCACTGGCTTGTCTCAGCCAGAGTAGCGGGGTGAGACCACCTTGCAATTTGCTTGATCTACTGTGGTCAGTAACCGCAAAGTATTCCAAACCATTGGCGACTGCCGCTGTCGCCATCGTATTGACCGACGCGCTTCCGTCTGACCAGGCCGTATGCAAGTGCAAATCGGCTTTCAGCCCGCCAGAATGCTCCCTGGAGATCGGATCGAGAGTTTCGGCCAGTTCGGGAATGCATTTCTTCGGCGCGTCTTCGTAATCGTTACGAACAATAAAGGTCCAACCCATCTGGTGCCGGAACTTCATTGCGTCGCCTTCGTCGTTTGGCACCTGACGAAACAGTTTTTCACTCCTGAGGCTCTTGCTGAAGGCGCTCTTGACGTCAACCCATGCGCAATCGCTGAGAACCGTGATGGTTTCAGTTACGGGTTGGAAGGGATCTGTTATGCCGGAAATCGCCCAACTAACTTTCGCCCCGTACAGCCTTTCTGTCTTCTTCAGGAAGCGAAGCAGCGGTGGAACGAGATGAGCGGTTTGCCAAGGCCCCGTGCGCCTTCCCTGGTACAGGTCGATGATTCGGTCTCGATCTAGTGACAAATCCAGGGCGACTTGACTAAACCACTCTTCAGCTAACGCTCGCGAAGTTACGGTCAGGGCTATCTTGTTTGGCCCGAGCCCCCGCACTGAGCGCAATCGCAGACACCGATCAAATCGCTCGTGGCGATACGAACGAAGCTCCGGAATCGTGCCATTCTTGCGGATCGTCGCTAAGTACTCACGGATTCGTGACGATGGGACGTAGTCAAGATCTTGGTCTATAGCCGTTCCGTCGAGCCAGCGATCAATCGTGGTGCCGTACCCGTCAAGGCTGTATGCAGCTCGCCACAACGAGAAAGTCCGGTACTTTGGGACTTCTGCTCCCTTCGCCAATGCATCGACTTCTAGGAGAAAAGCGAGATCGTATAGTGGCTGCACGTATTCGAAGTCTCGAATTCGAAAGTACTCAACAGGCAGTGACCCGCAGCGTTCGGAGGCGTTCGATTGAGCACGGCTCGTCACAGAGACCCGCTTCGGTGCTCCTTTCTTCATCGCTGGCTCATCTCCATCCTAATCAGTCTGTCGAGGGCGTTATATAGACTGCTATCTTTGGCGAAATCCCATTCTTCCATCGGCAATTGTAGCTTCTTGCCGCGGTATTCGCGGAAATTCAATTCGTATGCCGCGTTGACAGCAGCGTAGTATTCGGGCTCTATCTCTTGCTCAAAGTCTCGCTGACGGGCACGAATCCTCTGAAGAATCAGAGAAGTCGGTGCGGTCAGAAATATCAGAATGTCTGGCTTCGGAACAGCTGGACTGCAGAGCTCATAAAGTTCTTGGAATACCTGGCGAGCACTTTGATCTCGCAGGTTAAGGTCTGCGTAGAGAAGATCCTTTCCAAGATGAAAATCTGCAATGACCTCGGAAGTTGGGACTGTTGCTGCAATGGTCTTCAGTTGGTGAAAGTGAAGTAAAAGAAAGGAGAATTCCGTCTCGATGGCAGTTGAGGACGGGTCTTCATAGAACATGCGAAGGAATGGATTCAGCTCGAACGACTCTAACAGGACAGAGCTACCCCGGAAGGATGCGAGCCCCTTGGCAACCGTCGTTTTGCCGCTCCCAACGCAGCCATCGATCGAAATTAACATGCCATGATCCGACTAGAACGAACTCCGCCTCCGCAACTACTCAGTTCCTGATGCCCCCAAAGGCCTTGCAGCAGTTGTCGGTACCGCAGTGCACCTCTCTCCTATTGTATCGGCTGCCCTTGCCGACTGGGCCCTCCAAGGCCAGATCGACCTTCCTCGGCGGCCGAGCCTGCGAACTTCCAGACTGGCTCGACCCTGGGAAGGTGTACGAGGTTGTCCGAGGGCGGCCATCCGCTTGCCCCGAGATCCGCGCCCAGGGCAGATGTGGGTAAACTCAGTTCTCCTACCCGCGTGGTCGCCCGTTTCAGCTTCTCTCGGCGTGTTCGCTAGCCCGACTGCCCTTCCTGATCCGGACAAGTCGATCGCTGCGCTACCGTTACAGGAGATGTGCCGGCCCGAGGTCGAGCACGCATTCGATCCATTGGGCGGGTTCTTTGTCAATTCGATACTCGGCAACGCACGGTTGGAATCGTGGTTGCTGGATTCCGCAGTCCTCCAAGGTACAGCGAAGACTTCGATGCCATCCAGCGGGAACCATAGCCGGACAAGAACGTCAGCTTGCGGTTGCTCTTTGGGGAAGCACCGCGTGCCGCAACCCGGTGGCTGTGCATATGGCCGCCTTCGTGACACTCATATCACCAGTGGGCCAAGCTCGGGCAAGTAGTTCGGCCTCAAGATCGCCATCCCAGCGAAAAGCCTTATTCGCAGAACGGGTGCGGGAGAGTTCCGTTTTGACAGCCCTGGAAGCCTTCCGCCTCGATCCTGGCGTCGAGGGCTGGCGCGGCCCCTACCTTCCCACAGACGGTGCGCCGCTCCTGGATGGCTTCTCCTACATTTCCCCGGACGGACGGAGGGATTTGCGTCCGGAGGTCCGCCTACTTCACTGAGCGGCGTTTGTTTGGATGCCGCGGCGGGAGACCCGGTGACCTTCGCTTTGAGGTGCATTGCAGAGTGAGCGATATTCCACTGTTTGCCTCCGGCTGGGTGGATCCGGAAGCCTCGAGGCCCGGAAGAGCCGGGGTAGTGTGCTCGTCGGCTGGAGATTGCCGGCTGCTGCCCCGGTCCTTACAGTCGCGGCTCTGATTGCGGTTGCTTCGGGTTTGGTGGCCCTGGGGCTTCTGGGCGGCCGTTTGCGGCGTGCGGATACGCGGTGCCCAGGTCTTTGACGGTCTCTTGAAGAAGGCCGGCACGACTGCCGGCCCGCAAGCCTGGAGGCATACCCCACGGAAGAGGGGTGCCTGGATACTCCTTAGATTTGTCGGTATCGCGGGGGTGCGGGTCTACTTTTCAAGCACTTGAGCTGCCGGCGTGCGGCTCGCTGAATCCTACGAGAAGTGGGCCGGCACGACTGCCGCTCCGAGCCTCGCCGCCGGGGACCGGCATTCGTCCAGAGCGGCCATCGGCATTCCCTTGGAATGGCGATCGGCATCGGTTCGGAATCCACGGGAATCGCGCTTTCGATCGCGCAATATTGATAAGATCTCCAGAGGATGATAAGGTTCGAAATTCTGCTATTTCTCGCAGTGATGTCGCCACTCTGCCGGGCCGATAAGGACGCCGCTTCCTTCCGGTTCGGAAGAGTCGAGCGCGAGGTGCTCGAGGAGACCCGATTCGTCGAGGAGACCTTTCGGGCAGAGGGCGCGGTGCTGGAGGACCGCCGGGTGGGGGAGTGGCTCACCCGGATGGGGACGGCGTTGACCGGGCAGCAGCCTCCACTTGAGAACGTGACCTTCCGCTTTGCCGCGCTGCGAGATCCGACACCGAATATACTCGCGCTGCCCAATGGCTCGATCTACATCACCACCGGAATGCTGGCCCTGCTGGAGAATGAGGAGCAGCTTGCCGGCGTGATGGCCCAGGGGATCGCCGAGATCGCGCTGCGGCAGACCTACTTCTTCTTGAGATCCTTTCGCAAGAAGACTATGCTCCAGAGCCTAGCGGTCGCACCGCTGCCCGGTTCCATTCTGATCGCGAACAGCCTCATGGCGCGCCTAAACGGGGGTCCCGGGATGCAGGCCGCGTTGGTTTCCGGTTATGGCGAAAGGCGGGCACAGGAAGCCGGCCTGGACGCCTTGCAGCGGATGCATGGCGCAGGTTATGACCCGCTGGCCCTCCCGCGAGCGCTTCACCTGTTGGCGGACGGAGCCGCCGCAGGGCAGAGCCGGTTCCGGTATCAATCGCGCTCCAGGCTTTTGGCGCGGGCCCAAGCACTGAGCGAATCCGCCGCCCAGTTGTCCGTCCCTGGGGCCTCTCGCGGACCTGGGGACGACTACCTGGCCCACGCGGAATCCGCGATCACGGTGAACATCCGCACCGAGACGGCCGGCAGGAATCCGCGAGCCGCCCTGACGCAGGCCCGGAGACTTGTGGCATGGGCCCCGCAAGAGCCGCGCTACCAGCTTCTGTTGGCACACGCCCTGCTGGCCGAGAAAGAGTACGAGGAGGCCGAACCGATCTACCGTTTGATTGTCGACCATGCGCCGGCGCTGGCGGACGCGCACCTTGGATTGGGGCTCCTGTTGGAGAAGGAGAACCACCCGGAGGAGGCGGCCGCGGAGTACCGGCGCTATCTCGATGGCGCGCCCACCGACGCGATGGAACGCTCCCGGATCGAACACCGCCTTGCGATGCTGGCCCCCTCCGCACACACCGCAGCAGCGACACTGAAGCGAGCCTGCGTGGTGCCGGCCGATGTCCAGGTCAAGCGCTCCTGGGTAGACGACGCCGAGGCGTTGTCGAAAGAGACCAAGGCCTGGCAGGAGCGGCTGGAGAAGTTAGTCGGAGGGAAACTGAGTCAGGAGGGGGTAGAGATTGTCCCTTTCCAGTCAACGGCCGCGGAGTTGCGGACGGTTCGCGAAGAGTACAACCTGCTCGCAGACGACCTTGAAAAGCACTCGAAGGATGTGGAGAAAGGGCAATTCACGATCGACGATGCGGTTGCCGTGCTGCCCTGTGCGGCGGCTGCCGACACGATCGTCTTCCTTCGAGGACGCAGCGAGGCTCTTGGCAAGACGATGAGGCTGGGCTCGGACGGTGCGGCTGCGCTCCAAATCTCGTTCGCCGATGCGCGTAGCGGCCGCATTTTCGCTCACATCCTTGTATTTGGGCAGGGCCCGACCAGCGACACGGTAAGCGTGCTGGGGCAAGATCTGGAAAAGCGCATCCGAAAGATCAGGAAGAAGCAAGGCCGCGCCAAGATACCGGGCGGCATGTCCCGGCCACGCTCCTGAAGCAGCGGTTCACCGGACAGGGGGGAGGTGCGGAAGCCGCCCCGGATGGCCAGCGATGCTGTGGGCGTGTGTGCGAGCTTGGGTTCATTCTTTGGGAGGCCGAACTCGTGTCCTGGGGTCATTGTTGATCGCGACAGTCCTTGATTTTGCGGTTCCACGGGATATACGAGTTGCCGGTAGAGATCGTGGGGCCCGGTGAGTGGTGTTGGCTCTGGGGCTTCAGGTCGCGAGGGCATGAGGGTTGATTTCCCAGGGACTGACGCGGCGGAGCTGAAGCTCCGCGCAGCATAAATGCCGCCCCACAATCTGGTGGCCTACCCCACGGACGAGGGGTGCGCTTGGACTGTCCGGTTGACAACACTGGGCAGTGAGCGTTTGGCTTTGCTGTGGATGGTCTCGGTTGGCTGAAGTCTGATGGCTGCAGCGGCGCACTGATGCGGGGGCGGCGGGCTGGTGATTTGGGTCTGTGCCGGGTGGAGAGGAGAGGGGGCGGGCCGGTTGGGCCGCGCCCCCTTGGGGTTCGATCAGTCGCCGCTGGGGCCGTTGTGGCAGCTGTAGCAGCCGATGACGGTGCCCTTGGTGAAGGTTCGGCCGGCCATGGTCCGGTCGGCTTGCATCTTGGACAGGATGGTTCCACGGTAGTCGGTGCCGTGGCAGGCCTGACAGGCGGCGCGGTTGCGGGCGGCGTCTTCGTGCCGGTTGACCCAGGAGGCGCCTATGGGGTGGAGACCGTGGGGTCCACCAGTGACGGTGTTGGGTGTGGTGCTGTGGCAGGTGGAGCATTCGGCCAGCGTGCCGGAGTGGCCTTGCAGGGCGTTGCTCTGGACGTTGTCGTTGACGATGGGCGAGGTGTACTCGGCGTGGGTGGAGCCGTGGCAGGCCTCGCACTGCAAGCCGCCGTGGCCGGAGGAGAAGCGGTAGAGCGAGGTCGCGGCCAGGGGGGTGTTGGGGTTGGTGGCGAAGGTCTGGTCCGTGACGACGCGGAGATTCGTACCGCTGGAGAAGACGGAGTTGTAGACGATCTGGCCGGCGTTGGAGGTGGCCGTGCCGGTGTGGCAGCTCTGGCAGTTGGGCTGATCGAGCCAGTTGGTGCGGGTGGGCATGGCTACATTGCTCATGGCGCCGTGGCAGTTCTGGCACTCGATGGCATTGCCGCCGGAGGCGGTTTTGAGGCTGCCCATGGCTCCGCGGAGGCATTCGGTCTGGGGTCCGGGGTGGCAGCGGTAGCAGGACTGGCGCGAGGTGTTGCTGTCGAGCGTCTGGCTGGTGGCCGGATCGGTGACGGAGGCGTGCATGCCGTGCATGGCCGTGGTCATGGGCTTGATGCCGGCGATGCCGTCCTTTGCCAGGGCGTTGGAGGCGTGGCAGTTGTAGCAGAGGATGGGGGTGGCCGGCACGGTGGCTTCGAGGCCGGCGGGGTTGTAGCCGACTTTGGCGGCCGCGGTCTGGAAGAGCGGCAGGCTCTTGAAACGATCGTCGTGCTTGCGGAGGATGTTCAGCTTGACGTCCTTGGCTGCGTCCGAACGGTTGATCCAGCCGGCGGCGGGCCGGGCCGCGGCGGTGCCGGTGTTGGAGGCATGACAGGAAGCACAGTCCATCTCATCGGAGGTAGGCAGGACGATGTCGGTGGTGGCCAGGACGATGCCGGTGGCGTCTTTGGCCGTCAGGCGCATCATGGGGAAGTAGTTGACGGGGTAGGGCGCGGCGGGCGCATCGGCGTAGGGCATGATGGGGATGCCTTCGGCCACCCAGGTGTTGTCGGCGGTGCTGAAGGCCATGGCCTGGGGGGTGTTGGCCGCTCCGGGCATCTTGAAGCCCTTGAGGCCCATATCCGGCGCGAGCGAGCCGAAGCCGAGAGCGGCGGCGTACTTCCAGAAGTTGGTCTTGGCCGTAGAGGTAGTGTTGAGCGTGCTGGTGAGAGGGTCTTTGACGGCCTCGTAGGTGAGGGTGTAGCCGACATTGTTGGTGACCAGGCCGTTGGCCTTGGAGATGAGATGGGCGTGGATGGTGTTGTAAGGAGGGAGTACGGCGAAGACGCTGTAGTCCTGGCCGTCCTGGCAATGCATGCCGAGGTCGTTCCAGCCGACGAGGGTGTAGGAGGTGAGAGTTCCGCCGCCTCCGCTGGAACCGCCGGGTGCGAGTTTGAGGGTCACGGGGATAGTGAGGTTGCCGCGGGCCGAGGAGAGGGCGACGGCTCCAGTGTAAGTTCCGGCGGCGAGGCCGGACAGACGGACGGCGACGGCGAGGGTGCGATTGGTGGTGAGGCTGCCGGACGGTGAGAGGGTGAGCCAGGCGGAGCCGCCATTCTGGGTGGTGACCCTGGCGGTGAAGCTCGTCTGGCTGGAGGCGCTGACGGTCAGTTCGCGGGGCGCTGGGGTGGAGCCGCCGACGGTCGCGGAGAAGGTGAGCGAGGAGGGGTTGGCGGAGAGGGTGGAGCCGCTGGCGCGCGCGACGGCGAGGCTGACTTCCACCTTTACGGTGGTCTGACGGGTTGCGATGCGGACGGAGCCTTTGTATTCGCCGGATTGGAGGCTGCCGGGGGTCACCGAGACGCGGAGACGCTGTTTGCCGGTGAGGGATCCGGAGGGGGTGACACTGAGCCAGTTTCCTCCGCTGCTGGTGGAGACAGAGATGGTGGACCTGCTGCCTGAGGACGCGTTCAGGTCGACGAACTGCGCCGGGGGTGCGGAACCGCCGGAGGTGGAAGAGAAGCTCAGGGAAGAAGGGGCTACCGTTACGTTTGAGCCTTCGTCCGCGAGCATCCGGGCCGGGCTTGCCAATGTGGCGCACAGGGCCACACCCAGGGCAAGGGGCATTCGGGCATGCCGCCAGTGTTTCATAGTACCTCGATGTAGAGTTTTACTTCACTTCAGGGGATGTTGCGTTTTTCGCAATCTTTACGTTTTTCTATCGATTAATCCATGCGCCTGCTGACTCGGCCGGGTCCTCACACCCAACTTTGGGACGGCGGCCGAGTCTGCCTTAATTCGAATCCTGCGATTGTTCAACAGAAGAGTCAGTTTTTCTGTTTTGGTGACAGGTTCGGTTGAAGATTTGTTACTGGTCGGGGGAGGGTGGCTCCGGTTGGAGTGGATAGAACCGATGCGCGGATGGGCGAAATGGCGGTTCTGTGGGGGGAAGAGGGGCGAGGAGCAGCTGGTGAGCGACTCAACTTGATATTTTAGTACCCTTTTATCCACCAACATCCGAAGCGAATAAAGTGCACGTGAGTGGCCATTTTGAGAACGGGGTGGATGGGGCGTGGATGCGGCCCAAAGAGGCGGAGGGCGATGGCATTGTGTGTTGGATTTCTGAACAGTTGGGGGAATGGCGTTAAAGAGGGTCAGTGGAAATTACCGGTACTGAATCTTCCGGGACCGGTAGATCTTTCTGGGGGCTGGTTGGGGGTTCGCCTTATTGGGAAATTCATACTTATTGGTAAATATTGAAGTTATGGGAGTGGGGTAGGAGGGGTTGCAGGGCTCTGGAAGATGGCCGGCACGATTGCCGGCCCGCAAGCCTGGGGGCTTGCCCCACGGAAGAGGGGACTGGGGGCTTTCGTTTGGATACGGCTCGGCAGCGGCACGGCAAGACCCGATGGGCGCGGCGGATTAGCGTTGCGCCAACGGTGTACCGAGGCGGCGTTTGCGATGCGACCAGGCCAGGAGGAAGGACGCCAGGGCGATGCCCGCGGCGTAGCCGGGTTCGGGTACGGCGGTGGGCGTGACGGAGTCGAACGTCGAGCCGATGCGGAGTTCATCCATCGTGAAGCCGCCGTAGTTGTTGATTGTCAGAAAGTCGATTGCGCCCACGTCCACGTTGGTCTTGGTTGCATCGGCTACTGCTGGTTCCGGCAGGCCCGGGGTGGGGTTGAGGAAGAGGGAAAGCGTATCGTTGCCTGCATGGAAATCGGCCCGGAGGACGAAGAGTACGCTCTGGCCTGCGACGACCGGTGTGGAGGACAGGCTGAGGTCGTTGACCGGGCCTTCCAAGCCATAGACAGACTGGTTGCCGGAGAGGCCGGCAAACACCGAGCCGAGGTTCAGGCCGCCGTAGTAGCCGAAGCCGGCATCAGGCCGGAGGAGGAAGCTGAAGTAGACGGTGGTGTTGTCGGCGCCTTGCGACGTGCCGAGGTAGCGAACCCAGGTGGCCACGGAGGAGCCCTGGTTGGGTGGTTGGGCGCCTGCGGTGGAGAGTGAGCCGCCGGACACCGCCAAGCCGCCGGAGGTGAGCGAAGCGGCTGCGATGGTGGCGTCGAGGCCGCCGGGGGTCCCCCAGGCTCCGGACCAGCCGGTGCCGCCGTTTTGCAGGAAGATGCTGGAACCGGGCTGGTAGGCGAAACCTTCGTATTGGTAGAGGGTCGCGCCGTTGGCGAGGGTGCCCGCCCACAGCCCAACCGCGAAAATATTACGCAGCCACCGATTCTGTCCCATGGCGTGTCCTCCTGGTGATCTGATAATTCTACGCGGTTCTCGGGAGGGCTGGTGGAGGCGGGGGCCCGGTATGCTGGGGATGCGCGGAGGATTGATCACGGGACGGGAACTATGAACTGGCGAAAACTTGCCGAGGATGACTATTTTCTCTTTGCCCGGTCGTACCGGATGGCGGCCCGGAAGCTGGCAGACGGCCTGGATCACGAGCCTGGGCCGATCCCCGAGTTCGATTTGAGCCCGGTGCTTTCGGCGTACCGGCTTGCGCTCGAGCTCCATCTGAAGGTGATTGTGCTGGGAGAGGGCGGGGCGTTTCTGTCGGTGCGGCCGGACGTCCTGTCGATCCAGAAGACCAGGTCCCTGCCCTTGCTGGCCCAGTTTGTCTGCCAGATTGTGAAGACGCTGCGGTGGGAAGCAGTGTTCTGTTGCGACGGTGTGAGGAACCTGGCGGAGTTTCGGGCGGCGATTGACGAAGCGCATGAGATTGACCCGGAGTATGGCGCGTTCCAGTGCGCTGCCGGTTCCGCGGGTCTGGGCGGGCAGGAGAGGGTGAGCGTGCTGGAGTTTGTGCGGCGGTTGGAGGGGCTGCTGCAGTTGCTGGAGGGTATTGCGGATGCTATGGCGGCGGAATGGGATCTACGGTGTTGGGCTGGTGGGGATGAGGGTGGGCCTGTGGGGGAGATTCCGGTTCAGTGTGGGGGGGGAGGATGGATGGAGGGAAGATGGCCGGCACGATTGCCGGCCCGCAAGCCTGGGGGCTCGCCCCACGGACGAGGCCTGACCCACGGAGGGGGCGGTTGGAGGGTTGGGGCGGGCTGTGGGTAGATAGTTACTTCCAGCCGCCGCCCAGCGCTTTGTAGAGGTCTACCACGGTTAGCATCTCGTCCAGGCGGATGCCGGCCAGGGCCAGTTCGGCCTGGAAGAGGTCGCGGTCCGCGTCGAGGGCGTTCAACTGGGTGTCGACTCCGCCGCGGTAGCGGACATAGGCGAGGCGGGTGCGATCCTGCAGGGCGTTGACTAGGGCTTGCTGCCGTTCGCGGCTTTCGCGCATGCGGCGGTGGGCGATGAGGGCGTCGGAGACTTCGGTGAAGGCGACCTGGATGGTCTTCTCGTAGTTGATCAAGGCGCCCTGGCGCTGCGCCTCGGCCAGTTTCACATTGCTCTTCAAGCGGCCGGCGGTGAAGATGGGCTGGCTGAGCTGGGGCACGAGGCTCCAGGCGGCGCTGGGTCCGCTGAAGAGGCTGGTGAGCTGGGTACTCTGCCCGCCTAGGAGGCCGGTGAGGCTGAGCTGCGGGAAGTAGGCGGCCCTGGCCACGCCGATGCGGGCGTTGGCACTGACCAGGAGTTGTTCAGCGGCGCGGATGTCCGGCCGGCGCTCCAACAGGCTGGATGGCAGTCCGGCGGGCACTTCGGGGGGCAGGGTTTGCTGGTTGAAGCCACGGCCACGGACGACGGCGGCGGGGTTCTTCGCGACCAGCAGGCTGATGCGGTTCTCGGTCTGTTCAATCTGCTGCTGGAGGACGGGGATGGACTGCGCCGCGGTTTCCACCAACTGTTCGGCCTGCCGGAGGTCCAGCATGGTGGCGACGCCGCCGCTCTGCCTGTTGCGAACGAGTTCGAGAGAGTCCTGTCTGGTCTTCAGGGTGCGCTGGGAGATCTCGAGGGCATAGTCGAGTTCGCAGAGGGTGAGATAGGCGGTGGCGAGATCGCTGACCAGGACAGTCACGACGGTCTTGCGGTTCTCTTCCGCGCTGAGCAGTTCCGCGCGCGCAGCTTCGGTGGCGCGCCGCCACTTGCCCCACAGGTCCACCTCGAATGAGAGAAGGTTGAGCGCGGCGGAGCCGAAGGTGCGGTTCTGCTCCGGCAGGACGGAGGGGGGGAGGTTGGTGGCTCCGGTACGGGAGAGGCGATTGAAGTTGATGGAGCCGGAGGCGCCGACGTTGGGGAACTGGTTGGAGCGGGTAATGCCGACGACGGCACGAGCGGCATCGACGCGCGCCACCGCGTCGCGGAGGTCGTAGTTGTTGACCAGGGCTTCGCGGATGAGGCCCTGGAGTCGTTCGTCCTGGAAGACCTGGAACCAGGGGGCATCGGCCAGGGAGGCGGCCTCCGTGTCGGGGGGCTGCGGCTCCGGCATGCGGTAGCCTTTGGGCACGGAAACGTCGGGGCGCTTGTAGTCCGGTCCCAGGGCGCAGCCGGCGAGGGTGAGAAGGGCCAGGGCGAGCAGTGCGTGCTTCATGCCGCACCTCCTTTCCGTTCCGCTCCGGCCAGCCGTTTGACGACGACGTAGGAGGCGGGGACGAGGAAGATGCCGACGAGACTCGCGGCGAGCATGCCGCCGATGACGGTGGTGCCCATGATCTGGCGGGCGACGGAGCCGGCTCCGGAGGCTGTCCAGAGCGGCACGCTGCCCAGGATGAAGGCGAAGGAGGTCATGAGAATGGGGCGCAGGCGGAGGCGCGCGCCTTCGAGTGCGGCGTCGACCAGCGAGCGGCCTTTGGCCAGTTCCTCGTTGGCGAACTCAACGATGAGGATGGCGTTCTTGGCGGCGAGGCCGATCAGCATGACCAGCCCGATCTGGGAGTAGACGTCGTTCTCGATCTGCACCAGAAAGGGCGGGAGATAGAGGCCGGAGATGGCGCGGCGTGCCCAGAGTACGCCAAAGGCGCCGAAGACGGCCACCGGGGTGGTGAGCAGCACGCTGAAGGGTAGGGACCAGCTCTCGTAGAGCGCGGAGAGGATCAGGAACACGAACAGGAGGGAGAAACCGAAGATCGCGGAGGGGGGGATGCCTTCCGAGGCGCGTTTCTCCTGATAGGACATGCCGGAGTAGTCGAAGCCCATCTCCGCGGGCATGGTTGCGGCGAAGGTTTCTTCGAGCGCTTTCATGGCCTGGGTGGAGCTGTAGCCGGGGGCGGAGGCTCCGTTGAGCTGGGCGGCGCGGTACTCGTTGAAGCGGACGGTGAACTCGGGTCCGGTGCGCGACTCGAAGTGAGTGAGGGCGGAGAGCGGGACGGTTTCGCCGCTGGTGTTGCGCACGTAGAACTGGCCTACGTTCTCGGGGCGCGTGCGGTACTCGCCTTCGGCTTCCACATAGACCTGCCACTGGCGCCCAAAGCGGTTGAAGTAGTTGACGAAGAGCCCGCCCATGAAGGTCTGGATGGTGCGGTAGACGTCGGTGAGGGGGACACCTTGTTTGATGGCCTTATCGCGATCGACGACTACGAATTGCTGGGGCACGCTGGGCAGGAAGGTGGTGGTGAGGTTGGCGATTTCGGGCCGCTTGCGGGCGGCGGTCATGAACTTGTTGAGGTTGGACGCAAGGAAGGCCACATCCTGGCCGGAGCGGTCTTCGAGCAGAAACGTGAAACCACCGGAGGTACCCACGCCCGGGATGGCCGGGGGCGAGAAGCTGAAGGCCACGCCTTCGGGCAGTTTCGCGAGTTCGCGATTCAGGTGCTGTTTGATGGACTGCATCTGCTGGGCACGCTCCTGGCGGCTGCTCCATTCCTTGAGGGTGATCCAGGCAAAGCCGTTGTAGCTGGTGCGGGCGAAGCTCAGGAGACTGAAGCCGACGACGGTGGTGGTGGATTCGACTCCGGGGGTGGCGGCGATGATCTTTTCCACTTTGCGGGCCAGGGCGTTGGTGCGTTGCAGAGAGGCGGCGTTGGGCAACTGGATGTTGAGGAAGAGGTAACCCTGGTCTTCGTCCGGGACGAAGCTGGTGGGCAGACTGCTTCCCAGGAAGCCGCCGCCAACAGCGCAGAGACCCAACAGGAGCATGGAGAAGGCGCTCTTGCGGATGAGGGCGCCGGAGCCGCGAACATAACGCTCAGTCGCCTGGCCGAAGACGCGATTGAACCAGGCGAAGAACGAGCCGCCGAAGCCGGCACTGCCGTGGGTCCTCGGCTTCAGCAGCAGGGCGGCCAGGGCGGGGCTGAGGGTGAGGGCGTTGAAGGCGGAGAGGATGACCGAGACGGCGATGGTGACGGCGAACTGTTGATAGAGGCGTCCGGTGATGCCGGGGATGAAGGCAGTGGGGATGAAGACGACGGAGAGAACGAGCGCGATGCCGATGACCGGGCCGGTGATCTCGGCCATGGCCTTGCGGGCTGCGTCGCGAGGGGAGAGTCCTTCTTCGATGTAGCGTTCAACCGATTCGACTACCACGATGGCGTCGTCGACCACAAGGCCGATGGCGAGCACCATCGCGAACATGGACAGGGTGTTGATGGAGAAGCCGAACAGCGGGAAGAAGATGAAGGTGCCGACGAGGGAGACGGGTACGGCGAGGAGCGGAATGAGAGTGGCGCGCCAGCCCTGGAGGAACAGATAGACGACGAGGATGACGAGGACGATGGCGATGAGGAGGGTCTCGACGATTTCGCGGATGCCCTCTGATACGGCGCGCGTGGTATCCAGCGCGACGATGCATTCGACGTCCTGGGGGAAGCGCTGCCGTGCCTCCTCAATCAATTTCCTGACACCTTTCGCGGCATCGACGGCGTTGGATCCGGGCAGCTGATAGACCGCGATGACGGCGCTGGGATTGCCGTTGAGGCGGCCGGCCACGCTGTAATCCTGGGCGCCGAGTTCAACCCGGGCCACGTCGCGGACGCGGACCACCGCGCCGTCAGGCGTGGCGCGGAGGACCATATCGCCAAACTCTTCAGGCGAGGTCAGGCGGCCTTGGGCGCGAACGGAGTAGGTGTATTCCTGTCCCTGCGGGATGGGCTCGCTGCCCACCTGGCCGGCGGGGTTCACAGTGTTCTGCGACTGAATGGTGGAGACGATTTCGGGGACCGTGATGCCGAGCTTGGATAAACGGTCGGGCCTGACCCAAAGTCGCATGGCGTATTGGCCGGCGCCGAACACCTGGACGCTGCCGATACCCGGGACGCGGGTGAGTGGATCGTTCAGGTTGATGTAGGCGTAGTTGGCGAGGAAGCGCTCGTCATGGGAGCCCTTGGGGGAGGATAGCGCGAGTAGCATCAAGGGCGCGGTGACAGACTTCTGCACGGTGATGCCGTAGTTCGTCACTTCCTGTGGCAATTGAGAGGCGGCGAGGGTTTCGCGGCTCTGGGCGAGGATCAGGTCAATATTGGGATCGGTCTTGATATCGAAGTTGACCACCATGCGCATCTGCCCATTGGCAGTGGCATTGACGGAGTACATGTAATTCATGTTGTCGACGCCGCTCATCTGTTGTTCGATGGGGGTAGCCACCGCCTGTTCCACGGTCTGGGCGTCGGCGCCGACATATACGGCTGAGATCTGAATTTCGGGTGGTGCAATCGCCGGAAACTGCGCGACGGGGAGGCTGAAGATCACGACGACGCCTACAATCACCGTCAGCAGAGCTATCACCATGGCCACAATAGGCCGGTCGATGAAGAAGTTTGACATGGCTGGCTATTTGGCCTCTCCGGATTTCCGGGCAACGTAGGGTTTTGGGTCGACGACTACGTCGTTGCGCAGTCTTTGCAGTCCTTCGACGACAACCTGTTCGCCAGGCTTCACACCCTCGCTGATGATCCAATCGTGTCCCACGCGATCGGCAACTTTGACGGCGCGGATCTGCACCTTGTTATGAGCCCCGACGACCGCCACCTGGTAGCCGCCCTGGAGTTCAGACACGGCTCTTTGCGGCACCAGCAAGGCTCCAGAGACAGACCTGGGGGTGAAGCGGATCTTGGCGTATTGGCCGGGTCGCAGGGTGTTGCCTGGATTATCGAAGAGTCCGGCGATGCGGATGGCGCCGGTGCGCACATTCACCTCGCGATCGGCGAAGTAGAAACGTCCGCGATGCTCATAGGGGGTGCCGTCGGAGAGGATCAACTGGAGATCGAGATTGCGGCGCCGCTCGGCCAGGGTTTCCGGTGTCGAGTAGCGGCGATGGAAGTCGAGATATTCCTGCTCGCTGACGGTGAAATAGCATTTGATGGGGTCGAGGGTGGAGACGGTGGTGATGGTGCCGGCGGCGGGACTCACGAGCGAGCCCACCTGCTGGAGGGCGGCTCCGGCGACCCCGTCGATGGGAGAGACCAGGTGTGTGAAGCCGAGGTTTAAGCGGGCCGTTTCCTCGGCGGCGGTGGCGGCCTGCACTTCCGCCTCAGCGGATTCGATCTGCGACTTGGCCGTTTCCACCTGCGCCTTGGAGGCCTGCACCTGGGCTTTGGCGGCCAGATTATTCTGGATCGCGTTATCGAGATCCTGCTGGGTGATCGCCTGTTGTTTGGCGAGGGGTGTATAGCGTTCCACATCGAGGCGCGCCCGGCCCTGGTTGGCTTCCGCGACTCCTACCTGGGCCTCGGCTTCCAGCAGGTGGGCCTTGGCCTGGGAGAGCCGCCCCCTGGCCTGGGCGAGTTGAGCGCGCGCCTGGTCTACAACGGCCTGGAACGGCCGGGGGTCGATCTGGAACAGCAATTGGCCCTTGGAAACGACGGATCCTTCGCTATAGCCTTGGCGCTCAATGTAGCCGGAGACCTGGGCCTTGATGTCGGCGTTCACCATGCCTTCGAGGGTGCCCAGCCATTCGCCGTAGATGGGCACATCGCGCTGCTGCACCTGGACTGTTTCCACGGTGAGGGGCGGAGTGGATTTGGCGGCGTTGGAATTGCTGGTGCATCCAGCCGCCAGCAGCGCCAAAAGAATGGCAAGGGTCCAAACCAGGGTCCTACACATCGAAATCACCTCCATGCAAAAACGACAAGACATCAGCGGGCTAGAGAGGCGGGCTGCCCTCTCACTTGCCACGATGGGTTCAGGCCAGGCCGGCAAGTTGCCGGCGGTCCAGTCTCCCTCTTCGAATTCGAGTGTGCAGGAAGATCCGAGGCGGTACATCCCGCGTTCGAGGCAGATGGGGCTACCCGTTTCCCCCTGTAGCGCTTACACCCAAACGAGGTAGGCGGGTGTGCCCCGACGGGGTGATTGTGGGACCACAACGCCTCTGAGGATCTCCGGCTTTACGGCGCGGCCCATGCCTGGCAAACACGACGCATGGCCAGGTAAAACACAGTCAAATCCTGCAATAATTGATCCACGGGATGTCAGCGATCGGGGGCAGGGCGGGCAGAAATGACGCGTCGTCAGGTCATCATGGTATCGGCGTGCGCACTGGGCGCGGGTTGCCGCAGCAAGCCGGACGCTCCACGGCCAACGGTGGAGTTCACGCGCATTCCGCAGGCAGACATAAACGGTTCCGACCGGCACGACATTATTGAGGGCAAGGTAGCGGGCGCGCGTGAGGGGCAGAAGATCGTCCTTTATTCGAGGAGCGGGGCATGGTGGCTGCAACCGCTGCTGGAAGCTCCCTTCACGAGGATCCAGCCAAATTTGAAGTGGCGCAATGCCACGCACCTGGGCAGCGATTATGCCGCGCTGCTGGTGGACGCGGGGTATCGGCCGGAGCGGAGCATCCAGACCCTGCCGGCGGTTGGCGGGCTTGTGGCGGCGGTGGGTGTCACCAGGGGCGCCTCCGCTTCCCCATCACCCACACTGCAATTCAGCGGCTATGAATGGCGCATCCGCACCGCAGTCAGCAATCGCGGCGGGCGGAACAATCCGTATTCCGGCGAGAACGCCTGGACCGACCCCAGCGGAGCGCTGCACCTGCGCATCAGGAAGCGGGGCGAGCGGTTTGAATGTGCCGAGGTCGCACTGACGCGGAGCCTGGGTTATGGGACGTACTCGTTCTCTGTGCGCGACCTATCCAAGCTGGCGCCCGAGATTACGCTGGAGATGTTTACGTGGGATTATTCCGGCGCCGGACAGAATAATCGTGAGATGGATGTGGTGATCCGGCGGCGCTCATCCGCTCCCATCCAGAGTGCGCGGTTTGTGGTCCAGCCGTACCAGGTCGCGAGCAATTTGTACGAGTTCAATTTGCAGGCCGGAGACTTCTCACACGCGTTCCGCTGGGAGGCTGGGCAGATCGACTTCACGACCTCGAAAAAGGGCAACGGCCAGCATGCCGTGGCCCAACACAAGTTCACGCTGGGAATTCCCACTCCGGGCATGGAGTCTGCCCGCATCGCCCTATATTTGCCAAACAGCGCGTCCCAACACCCGGCGGAAGGGGAGGTTGTCGTTGACCGGTTCGAATACACGCCCTGATACCGGTTGGCGGCGATACGGGTTGCTTGCGGGTCTGGCGCTGCTGAATTCCGGAATGCCCGCCGCCCTGGGCCAACCGGGCCAGAACGATCTACCGCAATACATCCGGGACGAATGGGATGAATCGCGCGGGTATCCTGGCGGCCGCATTTACGGAATTACACAAACCCGTGACGGATATCTCTGGATTGGCACTG
Organism: Paludibaculum fermentans; assembly: GCF_051172195.1. Taxonomy (GTDB): domain Bacteria; phylum Acidobacteriota; class Terriglobia; order Bryobacterales; family Bryobacteraceae; genus Paludibaculum; species Paludibaculum fermentans_A. The sequence continues at coordinate 4,680,483 of NZ_JBPJAQ010000001.1, read as the reverse complement.
ACCGCGGCCTGATTCGTTTCGACGGGACAGCGTTTCAGGTATTCCGGCAGATGGGGCCCCGCCGAGCGCCACTGGATTTCGTCTTTGCACTGGCAGGCGACTCGCAAGGCAATCTGCTGGTCAGCACGGAGGGACTCCAACGGCTGCGCCTGCGGAACGAGGAGTTGGAGGAACTGCCCCGGCTGCCCGGCCAGCCTGGGGATCCACTCTCCGCGATCTATCCGGAGAGCACGGGGTCGATACTGATTGCCACGGTGCGCAGGGGGCTGATCACTTACAACGGCAAGGGTTTCACTGCCCTGGAGGGCACGCGGCCAGACATCACGGCCGCTGTTCGAGCTCGGGATGGCACCATCTGGATGGGTACGACCATCCACGGCGTGTTCCCCTATCCCGATAGTCAGGTTCCCCCTGAACTGCAGGAGTTGCGTCGCAATAAGATCAACGCGCTGGTCCCGTTTGGGGCTCACGGCTTCAGGGCGGCGACTGACAAGGGGTTATGGCAATGGGATGGCGCCGGCACACCCGGACGCTTCTTCGGTCCCACGCATATCCAGGCGATGCTGGAAGACCGGCAGGGGCAGCTCTGGCTGGGCTCGACGCGAGGGCTTTACCGTCTAGGCCCCGGCGGCGGCGCGCAACTCGTGAGTCCTCACTCCCACGACTTGGTGACCTCTCTCTTTGAAGACCGTGAAGGGGATATCTGGGCGGGCACTTCCACCGGAATTGTACGGCTGCGGCAACGGATTCTGACGACGTATGCACTCGATTCCGATGCGGGCCGAAACCGCGGCGCTATCTTCGCGGACGGCGAGGGGGCGGTGTGGTGCGCCAGTCCGAATCTCGGGCTTGTCCGCATTCGCGAGGGCCGGACCGAGCGGATGCTCGCCACGGGAGATTTCGCTTCGCTCAGCGGAGCCGGGCGGGCGTTGTGGTTGGGGCAGAAGGACGGAACAGTGCTGCGGGCCGAGCCGGCAGGGACGGCCTCCGGCATCTCCGCCAGGAAGGAGGCACAACTCAGCCAGCCGGTCATTTCCCTCTTCGAGAGCCGTGGGGGGACTGTGTGGGCGGGATTGCAGAACGGCGGGGTAGCTGAGATCGCGAAGGGGCACTCCACACTGCATTCAGCCGCGGGCGACCTTCGCCTGAATACAGTGACCGCGATCGACCAGGCTCGCGACGGGGTGATGTGGTTCGCCACGGCGAACGGCATAGCGTCGCTCTCACAGGGCCTTTGGAGGAGTTTTACCGCCCGCGAAGGCGTGCCGCCCGGTCGTATCAATTGCATCCTGGCAGACAAGGCCGGCGTGCTGTGGGTGGGAGCCGACCAGGGGCTCGGTCATATCGCAAACGGCAAGGCTTATCTGGCGGCTTCGAATCTGCCATTGCTGCATGAACCGATCTTCGGCGTGGCGGCGGACCGGGATGATTTCCTGTGGATTCTCACGGCGCATCACGTGTTGCGAGTCAAACGCTCCGATCTATTGAACGGCAATGCGAGGCCCGTATTCATCCGGCAGTTCAGCGTCCACGACGGACTGCCGGCCAACTCTCCGAACCGCACCAGCCGATCCATTGCGACGGATGCGGCAGGCCGCATCTGGATGTCGCTGGGCAACAGCCTGGTGATGGCCGATCCATCGGCACTGCGACAACCCTCCGCGCCCACCCTGGTTCAAGTTCAACAGATCTCGGCGGACGAACAGCCGCTGCGCCTGGCGGAGACGGTCTTCATACCAGCAGGGCGGCAGCGAACGGTCATTCACTTCACCGGACTGAATCTGGCGGCTCCGGATCGCGTGCGGTTTCGCTACAGGCTGGGCGGCTTCGATCACGATTGGAGTGAACCCACTACCGCGCGAGAGGCGACGTACACGAACCTGACGCCCGGCCTCTATCATTTCGAACTGCGGGCCAGCAACATCGACGGGTTGTGGAATGAGCCGCCCAGTGAAATCGCATTGTATGTGGAGCCCACGCTATGGCAGACCCTGTGGTTCCGCACTTCGGCGGCCCTGGCGATCTGTGCGATGGGCTTCGCAGCCTACCAGTTGAGATTGCGCGCCGTGCAACGGCAGTGGAACCTGCGATTTCAGGAACGGTTGGATGAGAGAACCAGAATAGCGCGCGAGTTGCATGACACACTGCTCCAGAGCTTTCAAGGGCTGATACTGCGCTTTCAGGCCGTGCGGGATATGTTGCCGGAAGAGCCGGCCGCCGCTGGCGAGGCCTTGGAGTTTGCGATTGATCGAGCCGCGGCGGCCGTTACCGAAGGCCGGGACGCCGTGCAGGCGCTACGCGGTGAAGAGGAATTCGATGATCTAGGCGAGTCGCTGGCGACGGTCGACCGCGAGTTCAGGGACGAGATGCGGGGCTCGCGGGAGTTTGGAGTCGACACCAGCTATCGAGTCCTGGTGGAGGGCACACCGCGACAGTTGCACCCCGTCGTGCGGGACGATCTGTACCGGATTGCGCGTGAGGCGGTGCGCAATGCATTTCGCCACGCGCGGGCCAAACAGATTGAACTCGACATCCGGTATGACGATGGCGCATTCCGGCTGCGGGTGCGCGATGACGGGGCCGGAATTGATCCGCAGGTATTGGACTCCGGCCGCCGCAAGGGCCATTACGGACTTCCAGGCATGCGCGAACGAACGACGAGCATAGGCGGACAATTCGCCATTTGGAGCAAACTCGAGCGCGGCACGGAGATCGAAGTCACAATTCCGGGCACGATAGCTTATGCGCGTATTGAGGAATCGGGGAATTCCGGTTTATACTGACACCATCGAGGGCAACTGTGCATTCGTCAACGAGTCCACTCGACAGCCCGCTTTCCACTCCGCGGCCGATTCGCATCCTGGTTGTAGACGACCATCCCCTCATCCGCGAAGGCATAGCCGCGCTGATGGCCGGCAAGAAGGACCTGGAATTGGTGGCGCAAGCGGCAGGCGGCGCGGAGGGAGTGGAACAGTTCCGCAAGCACAAACCGGACATCACTCTGATGGATCTCCAGATGCCTGGACTGCACGGGGTCGACGCCATCATCGCCATTCGGGAGCAGGCCCCGGAGGCAGCGATCATCGTACTGACGACATACTCCGGTGACGTACAGGTGAGGCGCGCGCTGAAGGCGGGAGCACAGGCTTATCTACTCAAGAACCTGCTGCACAAGGACCTGTTGGAGACGATTCGAAGAGTCCATGCGGGACACCGGATGGTCTCGCCGGATGTGGCCGTGGCGCTGACGGATCACATGATGGACGAGCCGCTGACTGAGCGGGAGGATGAAGTGCTGCAACTCATCGCGAGCGGCCATGCAAATAAGGAAATCGCCGCCCGGCTGTGCATCACAGAGGAAGCGGTCAAGAGCCGCGTGAAGAATATCCTGGCGAAACTACAGGCCAATGATCGTACGCACGCAGTGATGATCGCTGTAAAGCGCGGCATTCTCATACCGTAAATTCACTCGAAAGGGGCGTCTTGAGCGCCTCTTTCAAGGCTTCCCAAAATCGCACAGCGCCGTTATGGTTTAGAACGGGGCTTCTGCAGCGTCTATATTCCAACTTCGCGAATGGCTGGCCCGGCCGTGGCCTGTTGCTGCTGCGACTGGCGGTTGCCATTTTTCTGCTAGAACGCTGTGTTGCGAGCCACCCCTTCCCACTAGGTGATAACTGGCCGGCGGCCATTGCCGCGCTCGCCGGAGTTTTCCTCCTCGCCGGGCTATGGACTCCGATCGCAGCCGCGGTGACAGCGGTGTTGGAGTTCTCGTTTGCGACGAGGACCGCCGATGCCGCCGCCGCGCACTACCTGGCTGCCGCGATTGGCGCCGGCCTGACGCTGCTGGGCCCCGGCGCCTGGTCAGTCGACGCGCGGCTGTTCGGACGCCGGCGCATCTCGCTTTCCCGCGGGGAATAACCCAACCGGGTAGCTGACAGGCACCCGATGGGGGTCTCTCCAGAGCCACTTTGAGGCTTCATGGATCGCTGTTCCAAAGGGCAAACTGGGGACGTCGCAGCAGGGCCGTTCTTGCAAAGACCGAGGGTTGCGATCACCCAGGCAACGGTCTTTCACCACCTAGTGTCCGCGTCCGTTCAGCAAGGCGGACGAAGCATCACGATCTCCACACCAGAGGAACATACATGTCCAAGCAGCTCAAACGAAAAGCGCTGATTGCCATCTCCAGCTTTACTGGCGATATCTATCCCGGCGGGCACAGAACAGGTCTCTTCTTCACAGAGGCGCTGCACCCGTACGAAGTTCTCACGGACGCAGGATTCGAAGTGGACCTGGCTTCCGAGACGGGCACCTGCGGCCTGGATTTCAACTCGCTACTGCCGCCGTTCCTGGCGGGCAGCGACAAAGCCGTCTACGACAATCCCAAGCATCCGTTCCAGGTGAAGCTGAATTCCCAACTCAAGAAGGCGTCCGACGTGAAGAAAGAGGAATACGGCGTGTTCTTCGCCTCAGCTGGCCACGCCGCGCTCTACGACTACCCCACCGCCGCGGCACTGCAAGCGACTGCCGCGGACGTCTGGAATCGCGGCGGGGTTGTTGCTGCCGTATGTCATGGCGCTGCCATCATGCCGGGCATTATCGACGCCAAGACGGGCAAATCGATCATCGAGGGGAGGACGGTGACCGGCTTCACGATTGAAGGTGAGATGATCTTCGCCATCCTCGACAAACTGCGGGCGGATGGCGTCGTGCCGATCGTCGAAGCAGTGACCAAAGTCGGCGCCTACTACAGCTCGCCGATGAACGCGTTCGACGACTATTCGATCTCGTGCGGCCGGGTTGTCACCGGCGTCAACCCGCAGAGTGCGCGCAGCACGGCGGAGAGATGCGTGCGGGTGTTTGACACCCAGCAGAATGCGTAAAGAGGCGCAGGGCCGGGTTTGACATGCGGTCTAAAGGTCCCGGGGACGGTAACGACACGCGCCTTGTTGTGAAGACAAGTACCCGGGTAGAGTCCTGAGGCGTTCTGAGTCAAAAATCCTGATTGAAAGGGAGACACCAAATGCTTGCAGCAAGAATGCACGGCTACAAACAACCGCTGGTACTCGAAGAAATAAAGAAGCCAGAGATCTCGGCCGACCAGGTATTGGTGAGGGTCGGAGGGGTCGGCATGTGCCGGTCGGACGTACAACTCATTGATGGCTATTTCCACCACGCGTTGAATACGACGTTCCCCATCACGTTGGGGCACGAAATTGCGGGCTTGGTGGAAGCGACAGGCGATGACGTGCCCGAGGCGGCCCAGCTTGCCATCGGCGATCAGGTGGTCGTGGCGACGGGCTGGGGCGATGGAGTGTGCCGGCAGTGCCGCGTCGGGGACGAGCAGATCTGTGAACACGGTTCCTGGCCGGGATTTGGGCCGCCCGGCGGGTACGCCGAGTACGTCCCCGTCCCCTACCGCCACCTCATCCGAATGGAACACAGGTTGAACTGGGAAGAACTGGCGCCTTTGACGGATGCCGGAGTGACACCCTACCGCGGGATCAAGAAACTGAGGGCGGCGGGGGTGTTTGGACCCGACCGTGTGATCGCAGTCTTTGGCGCCAGCGGACTCGGCAGCTACGCCGTGCAGTATGCCAAGCTGCTTTCGTCCGGATCGACGATCGTCGTCTTCGCCCGGAACGAAGAGAAGCTGGCGATCGCTAAGCGGCATGGGGCGGACTATGCGATCAACACGCGCGGCAAGTCGCTGGACGACCTCCGGTCTGAGCTGTTCCGGCTCACGGGTAAACGCAAGCTGGATGCGGTAGTCGATTGTGTGGGCGCCCGGGAGACGATCCAGACCGGCTTTGGCCTGCTGGCCACAGCGGGCGCGTTCGTCCTGGTTGGCCTGGTAGGGGACCAAATCGACATGCCCCTGTTCCCGTTCGTGTCCGGTGAATTTACGTTCTACGGCTCGTTCTGGGCGAACTACACCGACCTGCAGGAAGTGCTGGCACTGGCCCAACAAGGCAAGATCCAGCATTCCACCAAGCGAGTCGGGTTCAAGGATATCAACGAGAATCTCGAAATGCTGCGCACCGGGGAAATCATTGGGCGCGCAGTCGTGGTGTTCGATGTGGACGCGGCCGCGGGCCCCGGTGGCCGCCAGGCTGCGCAGCAGATGGCCGTTGGCTGACCAGGAGCCAGTATTGACACTGTGCAGCGCCGGGCGGATACCCGGCGCTTTCCAACCACCCAGGAGGGACACACCCATGGCGAATGAGCAAGATGAGAAACGTGTGACAAGGACGCCGAACCGGCGGCAGGCAGTGCAGTCCCTGGCCGGCCTCACACTTGTCAGTGTTGGCAGCGTGACACCGGCCGCAGGTCAATCGGGCGCGGCGCACAGTGCCGCGGGGGCGATCCCGAAATCGGGCGGGTCGCTCGGATCCAGAATCCGGGGCGTGCAGCATTTCGGGGTCACGGTCCAGAACATGAACCGGGCGTTCGAGTTCTACACGGAAGTGCTGGGCGGGACCGAAGTGATGCGCGATGGAGACTTCCAAGGCGAACCCATCCACAACACACTGCTGCTGCACGAGGAGATTGCCGCGAAGCAGCAACACGTCAACCCGCGGACCGTCGGGATCCCGGATCTGCGGCATGGCGCCCAGCGCCTCGACGTGCGATTCGTGCAGTTCGACAATCTTGTGATCGAACTGCTGCAGTACCGCGACCAGGAGCAGCCGGAGGGCAGCGGCAGCAGTTTCGCTCCGCCACACGAGCGCACCAGCCCCGCCTATCCCAGCTCAACCCACATTTGCTTCTACATCAAGGACGATACGGATTTTGACCAGTTCGTCCACGACCTGGAGGCTGAGTCGGCCAGGCGAGGCATGACGAATGTGAAGGCGAACCGGACCAGGGCGGCGGCGTCAGACGTGGAACGACTGAAGGCGCCGCTGGATTCGAACACCATCAAGATCACGCAGGGCCGATCGAACGGATGGTCGCTGATCTATTGCAAGGGTCCGGAGGGCGAACAGTTGGAGTTTGTCCAGGTGCTGGGCCAGGTGAAGCAGACGTTTGATGGTTCACTCGAACAACGCCAGAAGGGGCTCAACTCCAAAGCCTAGAACATGCAGGGGAACGAGGAGTAGGATGATGAGCTCGAATCGAGTTGGGTACCGCAGGCTCGCGTTCGCGGCTGCTCTGGCATTGATGGCAATTGCCAGCTCGGGCCACGCGCAATCCGGATCCGGCGCCGGTTACGCCACAATTCCGCGGGACGCCTATTCCGTAGTGGCGGAAGTGCGCGCCAAGCCAGGCAAAGAGGATGCACTGCGCAGCGCCACGGTGCCCCTCATCGCATTGGTCCGCGGCGATCCAAAGAACCTCGTCTATTTCTTCCAGGAAGACCGGGAGGCGCCAGGCCACCTGGTCTTTTATGAAGTCTGGGCCAATCAGGCTGACTTCGAAGCCCACAACAACATGCCCTACGTGAAGGCATGGTTCGCGAAACTGCCCGCACTCGCCGAGGGCGGAGTCAAGACAACGAAAATGCGCGTTTATCGAGAGGCGGCAAGATAGCCAGGTGGCGCGCGACACATCACCTGACAGGGTTTGGAGGATCCATGAGCATCAGAGAACATCTCCTGGCCGGACCGCTTGGTTTCGGCACAGCGCCGTTGGGCAACATGTTCCGGAACATTCCCGAGGGGGAGGCGGCCGCAACGGTGGACGCGGCCTGGCAACAGGGCGTGCGGTATTTCGATACCGCCCCCTTCTATGGGGCTGGACTGGCGGAGATCCGTCTCGGCCAGGCCATTTCCAGGCACAGGCGCGATGAGTACGTGCTGAGTACAAAAGTAGGACGCATCATTCTGGATGAGATAGAGACGAAGCGCGACTTTGGTGAGAAGACAGGCCTCTTCGAGCATGGCAGGCCAAACAGGATGATCTATGACTATTCGGCCGATGGCACGCGACGGTCGATTGAGGACAGCCTGCGGCGCCTGGGCGTTGACAGGATTGACTTCGTGTGGGTTCACGACATTGCGCAGGACTTCCATGGTGACGAATGGCTGGCCTGTTTCGAGACAGCCCGCAAAGGCGCGTTTCGAGCGCTGACCCAGATGCGGGAGGAGGGCGTCATCCGGGGCTGGGGGCTCGGTGTGAACCGGATTGAGCCGGTGGAGCTGATGCTGGGTCTCTCCGGGGCGACGCCGGACGGCACGCTGCTGGCCGGCCGATATACGTTGTTGGATCACGCTCACGCTCTGCAGCGCCTGATGCCGGCCGCCACGGCGAAGGGCGTTGATATTGTGGCCGGCGGTCCCTACAATTCCGGCGTGCTCGCGGGCGGGCAGCACTACGAGTACGCACCCGCGCCGCCCGGGGTGATGGGGAAAGTGGGAAAGATCAAGGCTCTTGCAGAGCGCTACGGCGTTCCCATGAAGGCCGCGGCCCTGCAGTTCTCACTGGCGCATCCAGGCGTCGCAGCTGTCATTCCGGGCGCCAGCAAACCGGGCCGGATCCAGGAAGATCAAGCGGCCTTGCACGCTGTCATTCCCGATGATTTCTGGATGGAGCTTCGAAAGCAGGGGCTGGTGGCGCACGACGCGCCATTGCCCATTGACCGAACAGAAGGAGCGACCCATGGCACACGCCTACGCTAGCGTTCAGCTTCCGCACGATCCGGATGAAGTGTGGCGGCTGATCGGGGGATTTGGATCACTGCCCGACTGGCTGCCTTACATTCCAAGCAGTGAGTTGAGCGAGGGAGGCAGGGTTCGCCATCTCGCTAACCCGCATGGCGAGGCGATTGTAGAGCAGTTGGAAGCCTACGACAATCACTCCAGGAGTTACACCTACTCCATTCTCCAGGCGCCTTTCCCAGTCACCGGATACCTGTCGACCATTCGCGTCAAGACAGAACCCGCGAGCCCGGGATCCCTCGTGGAATGGGCGGGCAAGTTCACACCCAGGGGCGTCAGCGACGACGAGGCAGCAAGACTCTTTCAGGGGATTTATGAGGACGGACTGAGGGCATTGGCATCCACGCTGGCAGGTCGACAAAGCCGAGGCAGCTCCGCCTAGCAGATCAACAGCCAAGCGAGAACTTCGAAGGAGGCAACTTGGGCCACACCGCACTCTTCCGGCCGCTTCGCATCCGCGGACTCGAACTGCACAACAGGATCGTGATCGCGCCCATGTGCCAGTACTCGGCCGAGCAGGGTTGCATGAACGACTGGCATCTCATTCACCTGGGGCACCTGGCCCTGTCGGGCGCCGCTTTGCTGACCATCGAAGCAACGGCGGTTCTACCGGAAGGCCGCATCACCTACGCGGATGTCGGGCTGTGGGATGAAGAGACGGAAGCCGCGATGGGCCGCACGTTGAGCAGCGTCCGCCGGTGGTCGAAGATACCAATCGGAATCCAATTGAGTCACGCCGGCCGCAAAGCATCGACGGAGGTGCCGTGGAAGGGTGGTGGTCAATTCGCCGCCGACAATCTGCTGGGGTGGCCAACGAAGGCGCCCTCGCCCATCGTGTTTCATGACGGCTCGGCGCCACCTGCTGCACTGGATCGCGCAGGGCTCGACCTCATTCGGGAGGCCTTTGCGGCAGCGGCTCGCCGCGCCGGAGTCCTCGGGATCGACCTCATTCAAATTCACGCCGCGCATGGTTATCTGCTGCATCAGTTTCTCTCGCCCTTGTCCAATCAACGGACGGACGAATATGGCGGCTCCCTGGAGAACCGGATGCGCTTCCCACTGGAGGTGCTCGATGCAGTGCGCGCGGCATTCCCGGCCGAACGGCCAGTTTCCGTGCGGGTGTCGGGCACAGACTGGGTAGAGGGCGGCTGGGACATCGAACAGACTGTCACGTTCGCCCAGGCGCTTCAGGAGCATGGCTGCGATGCCATGCACGTTTCCTCTGGCGGAAACCATCCAGCGCAGAGGATTCCGGTAGGGCCAAGCTATCAGGTGCCACTGGCCCGTGCGGTGAAGAAAGCGGTGAATATCCCGGTAGTCGCGGTCGGCTTGATTGCGGGTTTCGAACAGGCCGAATCGATCATCGCGACGGGCGACGCCGACATGATCGCGCTGGCGCGGGGCATGCTTTACGATCCACGCTGGCCCTGGCATGCGGCGGCCCACCTGGGCGCGAGCGTTCGCGCTCCGCACCAGTACCTGCGTTGCCAGCCACATCAGTACCCAGACCTGTTCGAGGCAGATTAGGCCGGCTTGCGACTTCTGTACGGCGAAAAACTCAATCCAACGAATCGAGGCTCCTATGGTTGAAGTTGTTCAGGCATTTGACCGGAAACCAATCACCACTCTCCCGGGCGACGACGAGGCCGCGCTGGAGCACAAACTATCCGTGGCCGCCCGGCTTCTCGCCGACCGCGGCCAGTGGCTGGAGAAGTACGAGAGGATCGAGATCCTGAATAGACTCAGCGACCTCGTCTCTGACAGGCGGGAGAGCTTTGGACAGCTGATTGCGCGCGAGGGCGGCAAGCCACTCACAGATGCACTGGTAGAGACAGATCGCGCCATCGACGGCATACGCAATGCCGCCGACATGCTGCGTGTCTCGGCGGGAGTGGAGATCCCGATGGGGATGACCCGCGCGAGCGTTGGCCGCCGGGCCTTCACGATCCACGAGCCGATTGGCGTTGTGGCCGCGGTTTCCGCCTTCAATCATCCGCTCAACCTGATTGTTCACCAGGTGGCGCCGGCAGTCGCGGTGGGATGTCCGGTGATCATCAAGCCCGCCACGGCGACCCCCCTGTGCTGTTTCGATCTCGTTGCCCTGCTGAGCAAGGCCGGCCTGCCGGAAGGCTGGGTGCAGACGTTCCTGCCGGATAAGCGTGGCTTGAGTGAGGCGCTGGTAACCGACCCCCGGATTGCCTTTCTCAGCTTCATCGGTTCGGCCAAAGTCGGCTGGTCACTCCGCTCCAAGCTGGCGCCGGGCGCACGGTGCGCGCTGGAACACGGCGGAGTGGCGCCGGTGATCATTGATCGCAAGGCCGAACTGGATCGGGTGATCGAGCCGTTGGCCAAGGGCGGGTACTATCATGCGGGCCAGGTCTGCGTTTCCGTTCAGCGTATATACGTCCACAAGACGCTGGAGGAAGAGTTCCTGAAACGCTTCGCCGAGCGCGTTTCTGCTTTACGAGTGGGCGATCCATTGTTGCCGGAGACGGAGGTTGGTCCACTGATCCATCCCGACGAGGCTACGCGGGTGGCCGCATGGAGCGAGGAGGCCGTCGCCGGGGGAGCCCGCCTGATCGGCGGCGAGCGCCGGAGCGAGACGACGCTGGCGCCGGGCATCCTGGTCCATCCGCCGCGCGAGGCGAAGGTCTCGACCCTTGAAGTGTTTGGGCCGATTACCTGTGTGTATTCATTCCAACACATCGACGAGGCGATTGCCTCGGCCAATTCGCTACCGGACGCCTTTCAAGCGAGCATCTTCACTGAGGATCTGCCCACGGCACTTTACGCGGCAGAGCGTCTGGATGCCTCCGCTGTGATGGTGAACGATCACACAGCGTTTCGAACAGATTGGATGCCGTTCCGCGGACGGCGTGAATCCGGATATGGAATCGGCGGCATTCCGTACACCATGAGGGAGATGACTGCCGAGAAAATGATCGTCTTCAAGAACTCATAGTTGCAGCTGCCGTGACTTACCCCTGCACCAGGAATACTACGTCGAGCAAATTGAGGATCCTATGCCACGCACATACGACACCGTCACACTCGAAGATGCGAAGCGGATGTTGGCAGCCGCGGAACAAGAGGCCACGAGCCTGGGAATTGCCTACAATATCGCGGTAGTCGACGCGGGCGGCCACCTGGTGGCGTTCCTGCGCCAGGATGGCGCCCTGATCGGCAGCATCGATCTCGCCATCGACAAGGCGGTCACAGCGAGAATCTTCGATAAACCGACCTCAGAACTGGCAAGGCTCGCGCAGTCGGGGCAACCGCTTTACGGTATTCAGGAAAGCAATGCCGGCAAAGTCATCATCTTCGGCGGCGGCATCCCCATCCTCTTCCATGGAGTCATTATCGGGGCCGTGGGCGCCAGCGCGGGGACTGTTGAACAGGACATCGCAGTGGCCGAGGCCGCGGTAGCAGCGCTGCTGGTTTAGCAGTCTGTGGCGGGGCGGCCCGGTTCGATAGAGTGATTAGGGTCACCCATGCGTATCCCTTTGATCTGCCTCCTGGCCGCGGCCACCCTGTCCGGCGCCGAGCGAGAACCGCTCGACTTTGTGAATCCCCTGATCGGTACAGCGAAAAGCAAAGTCGGCTATGGCGGCACCATGCCGTTTGTGTCGCCGCCATTTGCCATGACGAACTGGACACCCCAGACGCGGCAGAACAAGATCAGCATCACCTCATACGAGTACGGTGATCCAACGATCACGGGCTTCATCGGTACCCATCAGCCAGCCATCTGGATGGGCGACTACGGGTACATCACGCTGATGCCGCAGACGGGTGAGTTGCGCACTGCGCCCGAGAGGCGCGGACTCGCCTTCTCGCACAGCGGCGAAACCGCGAAGCCGGACTATTATGCGGTGGCGTTGCAGGCCGGGAACGGCCAGTCGATCCGCGCTGAGCTGACCGCTACTGAGCGCTGCGCCATCTTTCGTTTCCGGTTCCCGGATACCGGCACGGCCCGGGTTCTGGTGGAGACTTCGCGGCCGGGTTCTGCTGGATTCGCCGCGGTCGATGCGGCGACGTACGAGATCACGGGCTACAACCCGCACCGGATGGATGCGCACCTGGGTCCGCACAAGCTGCCGAACTTCAAAGGCTATTTCGCCGTGCAGTTCCGGCAGGTTCCCACGAAGGCGGGCACCTATGGACTGGAGAAGGAAGACGCCTCAGGGAGCCGGGGCGCTTATGCCGAGTTCCGGCCCGGCGAAGCAGTGGAGGTGCGGGTGGGGACTTCGTTCCTCAGCATCGAACAGGCACGGGAGAATCTGCGGCAGGAGATCCCGGCATGGGATTTTGATGGAGTTCGCGGGCGGTTGCATGCCGCGTGGGCTGAGAAACTGAACCGCCTGCAGGTGGAGGGCGCCAGTGATCGCGAGAAGACGCGCCTTTATACCGCCTTGTATCACACGCTGTTGTACCCGCGGTTGTTTTCCGAGTATGGACGGTATTACAGCGCGTTCGACGACCAGGTGCACCAGGGCGAGAGCTATACCGCGTTCTCGTTGTGGGACACGTTTCGGGCGGAGAGCCCGATGCTGATGCTGTTCGCGGCGGAGCGGATCGATGGCATGATCACCGCGCTGCTGCAGAATTTCCGGGAAGGCGGCTGGTTGCCGAAATGGCCGAACCCTTCATATACGAACATCATGATCGGGACCCATGCGGACTCGATGATCGCTGAGGCGATGCGGAAGGGGTTCAAAGGGTTCGACCGGGAGTTGGCCTGGAAGGCGGTCTATAAAGATGCGATGGTGCCTCCGGACGGGGATACGACGCGACGCTGGCTCGACCGGGAAGAGGGCACTCCCTATGAGGCCCGGGCGGGACTGACGTATTACAAACAGCTGGGCTACATTCCTACGGACAAGACCGACGAAGCTGCGTCGCGCACGTTGGAAGACAGCTATGACGACTGGTGTGTGGCGCAGGTCGCAAAGGCCCTGGGGCGTGAAAAAGACTACCAGTTCTTCCTGCGGCGTTCTTTGAACGACCGGAATCTCTTCAACCCCACCCTGGGGCTGATGAACGGGAAGACCTCGGATGGCCGGTGGGCGCCGATCGGCGGGCCGGCGGATACGCAGGGCAACCGATCTGAGGCGGGCTGGACGGAAGGCGATGCCTGGGCCTATACATGGTCGGCGTTTCACGATCAGGCGGGCCTGGTCCAACTGATGGGCGGACGAGATGCTTACGGCAGGAAGCTGGATGCCCATTTCAGCGGCGGGCACAATGTACATAGCAACGAGCCGAGCCACCACTACGCATATCTGTACGACTTCGCGGGCCAGCCGTGGAAGACGCAGGAGAAGGTGCGAGCAATCGCCGCGGCCGAGTATGGATATGATGAAGGCGGCCTGGATGGGGACGATGATTGCGGACAGATGTCGGCGTGGCTGTTATTCACGGCGATGGGTTTCTATCCCGTAAATCCGGCCAGCGGCGAATTCATGATCGGAAGTCCGATGTACAGCCACATGAGCATCCGGCTGCAAAACGGGAAGACGTTTCGCGTGGCGGCAAGGAACGTCTCCGCGACGAATCTCTATATACAGTCAGCTACGCTCGACGGAAAGCCGCTGAACGATCCGCTGATTACCTGGGAACAGATCCAAGCCGGAGCCTCGCTGGCGTTCGAGATGGGGCCGAAGCCGTCGCGCTGGGGCAGTGCGTGGCAGGCTACTCCGATTTCGCCGAAGTAGCCGGCAGAGGCTGCATGCCGGAGGCCCTGCGGTGGACGGCCTCGAGGGCGTCGTTGAGGGTATCGAATACGCCATGCTCGGTCAGATGGCGCAGGAGTTGTTCGTTCAAGCCGCCGGGGGTGGAGTGGGCCACCGCGAGGTCCGCGGGTGACTGGCCCGATTCCTCCAGGCCCGTGCTTGCGAGTCCAGAGAAAAGCAGGGCGATGTACTGGCGCGCCTGTGGTTCCGGAATCCCTTTGCCGGCTACCCAGGAGGCAATGTGTCCCATGAACCCGAAGTAGGCGGCCATGGTGGAGGTGGCGGTGCTGAGGGCGTTGAGATGGGCCTCTGTTTCGATCCCGAAAACCTGGCCCAAGGGGGCGAAGAGGCCGGCGGCTGCACTCTTCGGCGGATAGACGGCGATGGGGCTGCGCCGTTGCGCGACCGAGGGCAGCGGGATGGCTCTTGAGATGGCCGAGGCAGGCGCGACGAGTCCGGCGATGCGGACCGCGGAGAATCCAGCCACGAGGCTGATGACCGTGTGGGTAGGGGCGAAGTGGAGCTCGGAGAGGACTTTGGGTGTGACTTGGGGCCGCACGGCGAGGACGATCGTGTCGCAGACGTCGACTACGGCCTGGTTGGTAGGGCAGACGGAGACGTTTTCGAAGCGCGCGGCCAGGCCGGCTGCCACGGCGGCGTTGCGCGGCGACAACCGGATGGGGTGGCACGGCCCACCTGGAGTACTGAGGCCGGTGACGATGGCCTCCGTGATTGCGCCCGATCCCAGGAATCCAAGAGTCATGATGATAGTGCTTATTGTCCCAGAGGCTGGCATGCGTTCGGAGGTTGGCGGAGCAGATGGAGGCGATGAGTAGCCAGGGGCGGCGTGCGCCTTGACCGCGATCGGTACTAAGGTCTGGCGGGTGGCTCCGTGCCGCCGCAATAACGTGACATAGCCGGACGGAGACGGTCCAATTGGATGGCGGATCCAGCGCATGCCCCGTTACTGTGGCTTCAGTTTTCGCGATATCCTCAACATGATGAGGTGGTCTTTTTTGCGGCGCGGCCTGATAATTCTCCTCTTTTTGGCGGGCGCGGCAGGGCTACACGGCCAGGAGGGTCCGAAGCTCCAACTTGTGGGAGAGGCGGAAGTCTGGCAAAACCGGATCCGGCTTACGCCCGCCATTCCGCAGATGGCCGGGGCGGCCTGGTTTGTGGAACGCCAACCGGTGGCGGCCGGTTTCGAGATGCTGATCCGGTTTCAACTCACGCAACAAGGCGGACTGGGTAAGGGAGCTGACGGCTTCGCTTTCGTCCTGCAGAATAACGGCCCGGAGGCGCTCGCGGGCCGGGGCTCCGCTGGCGGCTTCGCTCTTGGAGATGGCCGCCAGGATCGTTCCCAACCCGGCATTCCGCGCAGCATAGCGGTGTTCTTCGATACATACATGAACCGGGACGGGCTGGATCCGTCTGACAACTACATCGCCGTGTGCACGAACGGGCCGGTGGAGAAGATGCGCTGGCCGCCCAATCGCCTCGGAACCGGCACCAGACTCAAAGTCCGGCTCAAGGACGGGCAACCGCACATGGCCCGCATCCGCTACAAGCCGCCGGTACTATTTGTCTACCTGGACGACGGCGAGCCGGAACTGCGCGTGCCCGTGGATCTCTCCACTGTTGTCGATCCGCAGGGCCGGGCCTTCATCGGCTTCACAGCATCCACAGGTGAAGGTTGGGAGAATCACGACATTCTCGCCTGGAAGTTCAGGCCCGTCGAGCCGCAGGTCTCCTCCGATATCACCGTCGTGAGTTCCGACATCACCTTCAGTCCAACTTCCTGTCTCGGTGGCAGGAATCTCTGCACACCGCCCGAAGCAGTCGTGGAAGAGCGCGGTCCGGGCCAGTACCATGTCGTGCTGCCGGCCCACGTGGAGTGGGGCGCGAGCATCCCGAACCCGAGGAACCAGCAGTACAACATTACCGGCGCCCGAGGAAATGCCTGCTGGGATCTGGAGAGTGGCGCTGACGGGTGCGGTGGCCCGGGCGGAAATCCTGGCTCACGCAATGACGCCCTGATATCGCCTGACCAGCCGGCCGGAGCCCTGCTCTCCAAGACCGGGAGCGGCCGCATCTGGTTCACGGTGAACGGCCGCAAGGGGCGCAGATTCGCCGCCAACCAGGGCTTCTACGAGTTTGACGTCAGCCTGCGGTAACACCCCTTCCCTGCTCCTCGCCGACTTGCCGGCACGCTATGGCTCCCAGTTCACCCGGATACGGATCCGCGCCCCGGGAGGAGCCCGGGGATTCAGCGTTTGCGATAGCCGCTGACCTCGACCGCGGCGGCGGGGGAGGACACCAGTACGCCAGGGCTGTTTCGGGTGCGGGCCGGGTCTTTCCGCGAAGGCAGGTTGGCACACCCCAGGCAATGCAATCCAAGCAAAGGCAGACCGCCGAGGCTGCCTGGGCGCGCGTTCCGGGATTGCCTGAGTTCACTCGGTGCTTAACCAGAGTTTACGCGGTTTAACTCTTGTTTTACAGAGACTCTGGCGGTACACTCGCCGGTGGCCGAAAGCCCGGGCGGGAGACCCGAGCCCGCGCCACTTCCAAAAGTCAGCCTGCCTCGGAGGTCCTTCATGCGATCGCACCGGATTGTCAGTTTGCTGATCTCATTCGCTTTACCATGCCTCGTGCCAGCCCAGGACGGTGGAGGATCACCGCGGATGCAGGCACTGAACCGGTGGTTGAACCAGCCTGCAACCAACAGCGGCCTGATCCGCGCGGCCACGGAACTGAGGCAGACGACCGCGGAGTTGAACACGGAGATCGAAGCTTGTGAGAGTCTCTACGCCGCGGGCCGTTCACTCGCAGGCCGCACGGCACAACTTCGTACACGGCGACTGCGGCTGGGAGAATCAATGACAGCGCAGCAATCAGGATGGGCGGAAGTGGAGGCGCGCCTGTCGGGTGCCGGACTTGCGGAGAAGGTGGAGCGGTGGCGCGCATTCCGGCAGGAAGTCGAGGCCAAGGCAAGGCGTTTGGATTCGGATCTGGCCGCATTGGAGGCTGCTGCCGCTGCTGGCGACGCGAGCGAAGTAGCGGCCCGCCTGGAACTGATCAGGACCGTACTGCCGAGGACCACGGCAGCTCGGATGAGCGGGGTGGCGGGTGAAGCGGCGGTCCAGGCAGCGAGGGTCGAACGCCTGACTGCGGCGCCTGGCAGGAATGCAGAACCCGCGCCGGAAGACTTGGCTGAGAGCAAGGTAATCCGCTTCACACCGGAGATTCGCGCGCGCGTCGCTGCGATGGGGAACGACCCCGCACGGATCATTGATTGGGTTTGGCGCAACTACGATTTTGAGCCGTACTACGGGTTGGTGCTTGGCTCGGCGGGAGTCTACTGGGCGGGCCGAGGGAGTTCCTACGACTTATCAGTGTTCCTGGCGGCGTGCCTGCGGGCGGCCGGGGTGCCCGCGCGACTTGTGGCGGTGCAGGCGCAGGCCAGTCCGGCCGACCTGATGAACTGGCTTGGGATCAAGGACGCGGCACTGATCCCTGTGCTGTTGGGGCGAGCCACCTATGTGGAGCAGGCAGGTGACTACATCAACTTCGACCAGGTGGTGGTGGAAGCCTGGCTGCCGGGAGATTCCGGCATGGCGTGGAGAGGTATCGATGTTGCTTTCAAGGTGAGGCAGGCTCGCGAGGGGATGAAACTGGATCCTCCGGAGTTCAACCGCATGGCCTTTCTCGCCTCCACTCCGGTGAGCAAACTGCCAAGCGAGGCGTACCTGGACCTGATACGCGCGCAAATCGCGAAGAACTATCCGCTCAAGAGCATCTCGGATGCCGGGTACGCGCCGGCCATTGCTGGTGATGGTGCGTTGCCATACAAGGTGGTGCAGACTTATTGGAGGCTTTCGGAGATCTGGCCCGAATTCCACCAGAAAGCGGTGGTCGAGGTATTGGCGAGTGGGACGGAGACTTCCTATGCCAAGGCGATTATTTCCCTGCCCGAATCGATCACGGACTCGATATCGCTCACCTTCGGTCCGGCGGCGGCGGCTGACCAGCACGTGATTGCGCTGTTTGGCGGCTTGGCAGGCGCGCCAGCGGCAGCAGTGAGCCTGGTTCCGAAGCTGAGGGTGGGCGCGGCAGTGGTAGCCAGCGGAACGACTGCACTGACGCCAGGCGAATATGTGCGGCTGAGGGTGGCACAGTATCCTGCACGCATGACCACGGCGTCGAGAGTGGTGACTCATTCAGTCATTGCGGGCGAGGTGGCCGTAGTCGGATTGAATCAGTATCAGGCGACGCCCGGTTTCGTGACGGCGCGCATCGACAGCCTGCTGGAGCAGTCTCCCGCGTTGGGGACGGGCTTGCAGGATGAGACGATGACGGCGATCCTCCAGATTGCCGCGCTACGCTATTTTGACCGTTTCGACACGGAACGGCGCCGATTGGGTGAGCCCATGCATCTGCGCTTTTTGGGCGGTCTTGTTGCCGAAGAGGCAATGACGCGTAGCACGCTGGTGGTTGGAAACGCATTCGACCGTCCCTTCGTCGTGACTCCGAGCCGGACGGTGCTGGACGCGGGCGGGCTGGCCTACGGGTTTCTGAACGTTGACTCAGCGGATACGCCGGCCTCCACCTACAGTGCCTTCCGGCAGATGTTGGGATTGACGAGTTCGTCGCTGGAGCACGAGTTGTGGGAGGAGATAACTCTCGTACCCTCTATCTCGACGACGAAGGGCCTGGAATTGGCTCTGGCCTCGAAGGCGGTGGTAAAGACCATTACCAGGGACAATGCCGCTACCGAGATTGCGACTCTGGAGGTGGCGGCCAGCCTGAAGACCCGCTTCCAGGCTGAAGTGGACGCCGGTCGAACGGTGATCACGACGTCCGGCCCAATCAACTACAACCAGTGGCGCGGAGTGCCCTGGATCTCCGAGCTTCCTGGCAGCGTGGCCGCGCACTACGTATCGACATACATGGGCGGCGAGAGCACACAGGCAACGCCGTGGCTGGTGGGAGCGCCAGTGGGTAGCGGCACGAGTGGCGACGGCTGGCAGCAGAGCAATTGCGGATCCCCCGTGTGTGTGAGCAACGGGAACATGTTCCATCAGTTCAGCGACTTCGTGCTGACGGCCAGGGGTTTTCCCATCCAATTGGCGCGCACCTACAACAGCCGGTCGAGTGGGAGCGGATCCCTGGGCTATGGCTGGACGCACAACTACCTGGCGTCCCTCAAAGACAACCAGGGTTCAATGGACTATACGGATGCAAGCGGGGCGGTCTATCGATTTACCGCGAAGAGCGGCGGCTACTCCGCGCCGGCAAATCTGCCGCTGCAACTCAGCAAGGACGCGCAGGGATTCCTACTGCGCTCGAAAACCGGAATGCAGGCTCGCTTCGACGCGGCAGGCAAGCTGCAGTCCCTCACTGACAGGAATGGCAATCAACACCGGCTGACCTACGACGGCAAGGGCAATCTGCTGTCGGTGCGCGACGGAGACGGTGTAGGAGTGGTGCTTGGTTACGATGCCAGCAACCGCGTCACGGAGGTCACCGACCAGGCTGGGCGGCGAGTTTCCTTTGTCTACGACCAACGAGGCGACCTGGTGTCGAGCACGGCACCAGGCGGGGCGCAGACGAGCTTCTCCTACTACGCTGACCGCTTCGACGACCACAACCTCCGTACAATTGTCTTCCCGGACCAGGCGACGATTCTGTTTGAGTACTATGGCAACGACAAAGTCTCGCGTATCGTGAACCCGGCGGGTGGTTCGATGTCCTTCTCCTACCGTCCCTTGCGCAACGAAACGGTGGTCACGGACGAGCGCGGAAGTGCAACCACGTTCCAATATAACGATCTCGGCTACGTGACCCGCATCGTCCGTCCTGATGGCAATGTAGTGGAACAGAACTGGAGTGCGGAGGGGCGGCTGCTCTCTGTTACGGACGAGGCCGGAGCGACGAACCAGTACAGCTACGACGCGAACGGCAACCTGGCGACGGCCACGGACGCTGCCGGCAACCGGGTGGAATTCGCGTACGAACCCGGATTCACACAGCTCACGCGGTTGCGCGACAGGAGGGGCAATGTAACCAGGTTCGAGTACGACTCCCGGGGCAATCGAACGAAGCGGATAGACCCGGCAGGCAACGTGTGGAGCTACGGCTGGGATTCAGCCGGGAACTTACTGTCCATCACCGACCCGGAGGGCCGGTCAGTGACGCTCGGCTACGATGCCCAAGGTAATCTGGTGGAACAGCGCAATGCGGCGGGAGTGGTGGCGTCATCGCGGTTCGACAGTCTTCGCCGGATCACTGCGCTGGTGGATGCTGTGGGCGGGGAAACGCAGTTCGAGTACGATGCGGCCGGGTACAACCGGAAGGTGACCAATGCGCTGGGCGAGACGGCGTTCTATGAGTACGACGGCAACGGCCGGGTAACGCGGATGGTTGATTTCGCCGGGCGGGCCAGTTCCAGCACCTACGACCTGATGGGCAACCCGGCCACGGTGACCGACGCCAGCGGCGGCTTGACCAGCTATCGCTATACACCTATGGACGGCTCGTTGCCGTCAGGAGCCGATCTGCTGGGGGTGACTACGGCGGAGGGCAAGACTTGGCTGAACGAGTACGACTTCGCCGGACGAGTGCAGTCGGTGATCGATCCGCTGGGGCACTCAGGCAGCTACCAGTACGATGGGCGGGGACGGTTGGCCGTCGTGCGGGACCGGAATGGAGCAGAACGGAGGCTGGAGCGCGATGCGCTCAATCAGGTAACGCGCATCGTGTTTTCCGACGGCACGGAGGAGAGCTACACCTACGACGAAAACGGCAACATGACGCATGCTGCAGGGTCGGGCGTCGACTATTGGATCAGCTACGATGCGATGAACCGGCCGGCACAGATGACTGACTCGCGAACCGGTGCGACCATTACGCACGCTTACGACAAGTCAGGGCGACTGGCAGCGATCACCGACGCGGAGGGAGGAGTGACGCGCTACGAGCGAGACGCCAATGGAGCAATCACCTCGATCACAGGGCCCGGCGGGGCGATCACCCGGCTGGCCTATGACGCGCGTGGGCTGCGCACCCGGTTGGACCTGCCCAACGGAGTGAAGGCCACTTACGACTACGATGCCCTGGGGCGGCTGACCTCATTGGTGTACTCGAACGACAGGGGGGAGACGCTGCTGCTGTGGAACTACGGCTACGACCAGGCGGGCAACCGCGTGAGCATAGTCGATTCGGCTGGTCCTCACACGTATACCTATGATGAGCAGGACCGGCTGACGGGAGCGATTCATCCGGACCAGGAAAGCGAGAGCTATAGCTACGACTTGGCCGGCAACCGGCTGGGCTCAGGCGCCAAGGCCTACACTCATGACGATGAAGGGCAACTGACCAGCGATAGTGAGGCGGTATTCGGCTACGACAGGCAAGGCAATGTGGTGAGCCGGGAGGATTCGAAGGGCAAGGTGAAGTATGTCTACAATGCGTCGAACCGGCTGGTGATGGTGGAGATGCCAGGCGGGCCAGAGGTGAAATTCACCTACGACGCGATGGGGCGGCGCATTGCAAAGTCGGTGGATGGGGCGACGACGCAGTACTTCTGGGATGGGGACAGGCTGATCGCCGAGACGGGGCCGGAAGGAAGTCAGACCCACTACCTGAACGGCATCGGAATCGACGAGATCCTGGGAATCCGTAGCGGAGAGCGAACCTACTACGTGCTGCACGACGGACTGGGTAGCGCTGCCGCGCTGACGGACGAAACGGGCGCGGTCGTGAATCGCTATCGCTACGACAGCTTCGGGCAGATGCAAGCCGAGGGGAGTGTCCCTAACCGGCTTACCTACACGGGTCGGGAATACGATGCGGAAACGGGCCTCTACTATTTTCGCGCGCGCTACTACGATGCGCGAACCGGACGGTTCCTGCAGCAGGATCCGCTCAACCACTCTTCGCTGCAGGTTCTGGCATTGGAGGGCGCAGGCGACATTGCGCGGATGATGCTACGCGATGGAATGCAGCGGACGATGGCGATGAATCCTTATGCTTACGCCGGGCAGAATCCGGTAGCGCGCACCGATCCCTTCGGGCTCTGGCCATTCGCCGAAGGTCCCAGCATCTCGGTGTGCCTAGACCCCGAACCGGTGCCCCCGGCGGATGAGGAGAAGCTTTTCAAATTGATTGAGGGTCACGGTCAGGGTACCCCCGTCCTGGACGAGACAGATCTGCCCAAGGCATTTCAACGCACTCCGTGGGAGCACTTCCATCTCAGTACGTTCTATACGATCTGGGATGGACTTGAAGAGAGCGGCTATGACAGCAAAACGGCACGGCTCATCGTCGACATCGAACCACGAACACTGCTCGAGTGGTTCCTTCACCGGGATCACCTCCATCGACCCTACTCCATCTACAAGACGAACAAGGGTTACGTCAGAGTCACTTGGGAGATGATCAAGACTGTGAGCAATAGGTCGTAGTCGCATCCCAATCCAGCGCGTCTGATGCGAAGGATCGTTCACCTGCCGGCCGCAGCCGGCGCATTGGTCCCCGGCAGCGGGAACTGCGCCGCCTCATCCTCCAGGATCAGGATCCAGTCGTTGCCGCGGCCCGACGTCGGCGGAGTGTAGGTCTGGTAGCCCCAGTTGTCAGAGATGTGGATCTGCCGGGCCACACCGTATCTCGGGTCGTACCAGATCTCCCGAACCCGCTTCGCCTGGATGGAGTTCTTGTCGACGGTGAAGCTCTCTCCTCGCGGTGAGTAGATGAACGCGAACGAGCCATTGGCGGCACGCAAGGCGCGGATCTTGCCTCCGCCTGTCGTGGGTCCTGCTTTCACCATGCCGGGATCCGGCTGCAGAGTCTGGAACGGCCGCGATTCGAAGAGCCGGCGGACAAACGTCATCTGGAACGCGCCCGGATGGTCGAGCGCGTCGTACCACGGAATGTCCGAGAAGATCGCCGGATTGCGGCCCGGCTGCCACATGGGCCAGATGTTGTTGTTGCCGTAGGTATGCCCGCAAGCGCCCGCGAACAGCGACCAGTAAGCGGCCTGGCGGGCATCGTAATCGTCGAAGCGAATGTGGCGGCTGTAGTTCTGGAAGTAGAAGCCCACCGGCATCTGCTCATAGCGGGGCTCGCCGTCCAGGGTCGGCTTGGGAGGCTGCAGGGCATAGTCGTGTTCCGCGTACAGGCCATTGTCGTGATCCTGCGCGCCATGGGAGGACTGGTACATGTTGAAGTCCAGCCAGGGTGCGTTGTGCAGATGGTTGGACGACTGGCCCGGTCCCGAGGGATGGAAGGTCTTGAGGTGGGACTTGCCGTCGCCCTCTTCCAGGCCCGCGGCCATGGCGTTCATGACCGCGCGTTCCTCCTCACTGGTGATCGTGCGGTCGCCGCCGAGGATCCAGATGATGGGTTTGTCTTTGTAGCGCTTACCCAGGAACCGGCCAAAGGTCCGGGCATTCTCCACAGTAAAGATGTGGCCGGTGCTGCCGGGGGTGAGATTCCAATAGGAGCCCCACGTAGGCAGCATGCCGATAAACAAGCCCAGAGCCTCCGCCTTGCTCACCACGTAGTCCACATGCCGGAAATAGGCCTCGTTCGGCTGGGCCGGGTCTTTGCCATCCAACGGCAGGTCGCCATAGGCATTGGGCTCAGTCAAGCCGCCGATCTGGGCCAGGGCGACGGCCTGGATGACGGTGAAACCCTTGCGCGCGCGATTCTCGAGATAACGGTCGACCGCTTCGCGATTCAATCGGTGGAGGAGTTCCCAGGCCGTGTCGCCCAGGTAGAAGAACGGGGTGCCGTCCTCGTATACAAGGTAGTGACGGTTCTCCGAAACCTTCAGGCGGCCGTGGACGGCGCCCCAGCCGGGACCGGCCGTGGCCAGGCTCAGGACTAGCAGTGCGAGTGCGATGCCTGCCTGCCCGCGGTAGGACCGGCGAGGTACGTCGATTGTACTGGTGGTTCTTGCGGACATTGAATGAAGCCCCATCTTGCGGAGGATATTCCGTGCCGCGAGGCCCGCTGGCGTACGCTGCCTCTCAGCACGGAGCCAGCATATCGGAGTTCGCCGGCAACCAGGAGCGGTCTCGCCCGCCTGAGTATCACCAGCCCCGCTGCTGTTCATTTGAGAGGGGCGCTGCCGGCCATGCGCCACTGCCACGCATCCAGATCTTCTGCCCTGGGCAGATACGTGATCACCAGCGACTGCCCCGCCCTGTTCACGTGCAGGGTCAGGGTCGCTTCCTGTTGGGCCTGGACCACATCCTGGGGGACAGGACGCGTGATCTCATCGCCATCCTGCAGGCCGGCGCGGGCGGCGGCCGACCCCGGCTTCAACCCGCGCACGACAGGCCGCGGCTCGACGAGCACCTCGGGCGCGAACCCCAACTCATAGCGTCGCAGCCGGCTCGTGGTCCGGGTGAATTGCGGACCGAACGCCCCGGGTTCCGGCAATTGCAGGGTGCCCGCCAACATCGCCCGGTAGGACGCCGGACCGGACGGGCCCAGCGCCTGCTCCAGCAAGGCGCACCACGCGGCTTCGTCCAGCGGTAGAGACCGTTCCCGCCGCTGCAGGAACTGCAGCAGCAGTTCGTCCAAACCACGCTGGCCCTGGGACGCTGCCCGCAACTGCGTATCCAGCACCGCGAAGTATAACGAGCCGCGATCGTAGGGGAGTACGCGGATCCGTGTATCCGCCCAGAAGCGTTTCGGGATTTCCGAGTTTGGGGTGCCCAGGAATGCATTTGTGTAGTAGCGGCCGGCCGTCGAGTTCAGGTCGTGCAGGAACTCGGCAGGCGTGATCTGGCCGGCGCGCAAAGCCAGCAGCCGGGCGTAGTGCACTGCCAGCCCTTCTGAAAACCAGGAACCCTCCAGCCCGGACGGCTGATCCAAGCCTCCGGCGAAGGTGTGCAGCATCTCGTGGGCCAGCGTGATGGTCAGGTCCTCCGCGGTGACCTTCGGCCCGAAGGTTGCGATAAACGAGTCGGTGAGGCCCATCCCGCCGCCTGGATTCACGGGGTTTTCGCGCAGGAAGACCGCATAGGGCGCCTTGGCCGGGCGGTTGAAGAACTTCTCGTAATAGGCATAGAGCTTCTGTTCGGACGCCATCAGCCGAGGGAGGTCCATCGGCGGAGTTCCGTGCCAGGCGGAGAAGAAGCCGCGCTGTGCCGGCTGTTCGGGAAAAAGGTGGAGCCGGCCGGCCAGGAAGTAAGTGGATCTCAGCCGGCCTGTCACGTCTTCGAGCTCGACGGTACGGTCGCCGGCACCCAGGCTCGACACACCGCGCGAGCCGGCAGGCAGTTCTGACAGATCCCAGTGCAGGCGGAGACGGGCTGGGGCTGGGCTCCGGGGCAGAAGCAGGAAGCTGGCTCCGTCTCCGGAGAATGCTCCAGTGTCGGAACGCAATTCCAGTGGCGGCGCAGCGCCGCGAGGCGCCGGGCGGTTCGAGATGGGGGCGCGGTAGCGCACGGTCACGGGGCCCCGAACAGGGCGTGCGGGTGACCAGTGCCGGGCGGCGCCTTCCGCCGACTCCGGATCGTCCGTGACCCTCAGCGGCAGGGATCCGGCTGCATCGCGCGCCGTGAGCAGCGTGATCGTCTTCGCCACCGTCTCGACGTTGTAAGGGAGGAAGGCCAGTTCAACCATGACGAATGTCGGGTAGACCAGCGTCACGTCGACGGAGGGAATGCGTCCGGCGGCGTCGGGAGCAGCGGGCCGCAAAATCAAGTCCAGCGTGGACTGTGCGCCCGGCGGAACGCTTTGGGCAGCGGACAGGACGAAGGCCCCCATCAGGCCGGCAGTGAGAATGAGACGACATTTGAGCATGGATCCGGTGAGGACCTCCGGGTTTCCGGGTACTTCATTTTAGACGGGTGGACCGCCTGCTCTGTTGGGCACGGCCGGTACGGGATTGCGGAGTTGGGGCGTCGGTGGACGTGATGTGCCGCCGCAGCCTCTCCTCTCTCGCGTCCGCTGAAGCCCTGCAGCGAGCTATCCGCTCCATGGCGGCGGTGATCCTGAGGGCACTGGCCTATCCACTAAGCTGGTCGGTATGAATCGACGGCAGTTTGTTCAGGTCGTGGGGTCGGTGGCGAGCGCCCAGCCGCTTGGTGCGGCTCGGCAAACGGGCTTGTGCTTGAATGAGGACAATAGCCACTGGTTCTTCACACGGGCTGGCCAGACGCATACGAAGAAGTCGGTGGCCGCGTTCGTGGATCAGTATGCGGGGACGCAGGTCCGGGAACTGCTGCTCAGCGGCAATTCACAGCGAACGAGTTTTGCGAGCAAGGCCTGGGATCCGATCTGGAAGGGCTATGATCCGGAAGGCCCCGACGATCAACCGCTGTTCCGGTCCACTACGACCGAGGCGCGGGTGAATGCCCGGAAGTGGGTGCATTCGGCGTGGTCGCTGGCGAAGCAGGGTATCGATCCCTATGCAGTGTGGATTGAACGCGCGCGAAAGCGAGGTCTGTCGCCCTGGGTCTCGATGCGGATGAACGACCTGCATAACGTCGACGACCCGGATAGTTACATGCACAGCACGTTCTGGCGGCAGAATCCGCAGTTCCGGCGCATCCCCTGGAGAGCGGTAGATTGGCGAGACAGGGCGTTTGACTTCGCGCACGAGGAGGTTCGGGCGTACCATTTCCGGCTGGTGGAAGAGTATCTGGAACGGTACGACGTGGATGGCCTGGAACTGGACTGGATGCGGTTCGGCTTCCATCTCAGTCCGGGTCGGGAGGCGGAGGGCGGCCGGCTGCTGACGGAGTTCGTTCGAAAGACGAGGCGGCTGGCGGACAGTTGGGCGAAGCGGAGGGGCCATAGGATCGGACTAGGCGCGCGCGTCCCCTCGCGTCCGCAAACTGCGATCGACCTGGGGCTGGATGGGGCCCTGTGGGCACGCGAAGGGCTGATCGATCTGCTGGTCTTCACGCCGTTCTGGGCGAGCGCGGAGCCGGACATGCCGGTGGAGTTGTGGCGGCGCCTGGCAGGAGATCGGGTGACCCTGGCCGCCGGGCTGGAACTGCTGCTGCGCCCGTATCCTGCCTACCGGCCGATTCCGATGAATTCAATCGAGACGGTGCGGGGCGCCGCGGCCTCTCTACTGGAACGCGGGGCAGACCGGGTGTACCTGTTCAACTACATGGATTCGCAGACGCAGATGCCGGACGCGGAGAACTACCCTGCCCTGCTGCGCGAATGCGGGCGGCTGCAGACGCTGGTGGGCAAGGCGCGGCGGCATGTCGTGACCTACGCGGATACGTCGGCCCCGGGCGAGTCTTCGGGCACGCAACTGCCGCAGAAGCTGGCGGCCGGGCAGTGGGCTGCGTTCCGCGTGCATTGCGGTCCGGCGTTGCGGCGGGCACGGGTGAGGATGGAACTGGAAGGAGGCGGGTTCGGCGCCGTGCGGGCAAACGGGCAGGAGTGCAGCGCCGCGGGCGTGGAGATGGGATTGAAGCCTGGTCCGGAGCGCGGTTTTGTGACTTGGACAATACCAGGCGGCGCGGCGGGCCGGGTCGTGATCGACGTGCAGGCGCAGGCGGCCGTGACGATTCACTGGGTCGAAATCGCGGGCGCGTGAGCGAGTGCATGGCCGCGGGCCGGTGACGCCGAACTAGTCACATTCCGGGATTTCCGTTGCCATCCGGCGCACCCTTGGAGCCTGGAGGGTCGCCCCATCGGGCAGCGACCAACCAGGAACCACCTCACTGCCCACTCCCTGGTGAGGCTACCCGCTACACGTAGCTCTTGCGCGAGGGGTTGAATACGTGGGGATGGCAGTTCGCCTGGAACAGATCGAGGATGGCGCCGAAACCGTGCTCCAGCTTCAGATTGCATTCGGGGGTGGAGAGCGGGACTACCCAGAGGAAGTGCACGGGGTCGCCGGACAGTACCAACTTCTCGGGAAGAGCCTGGTCGCGACGGACGATCGTAGGCATGAACAGCAGTGTGTCCAGGACTTGGCTGCCCCAAAACGGAGCCGGCGGGTTGCCGTTGGGTATCGTGTGACCATAGCTCAGCCAGGTCTTCTGGTCGTGGAGGAAGCGGCCCACCCAACGCAACTTATCGATGTACTCCTGACTTGGCTCCGCGCAGTAGAAGATTAACTCGACACGGCGGGGTGCGTCCTCGCGGGCCGCCGCGAATTGAAGCGAGGAATCCCTAGGCTGGCCAGCCTGGGGGTTAGCCCATTCACCGCTGGAGTATCGGCGAATGGTGGAACCTCCGGGCGATTTTTCTTCAGGCGATATTCTCTCCTCGAGGGATTATATCGTTCGCGCAATAGGCGCCGTTTATTCCCCGGATTTACCAGCTCACCGAACGCCGATTCCAGTTCGAACTCCACCGAAAGCGCGGCCTTTCACGCCTACCGGAACGCCCACCACAGGACCAGTGTGCACATGAAGAGCGCCACGGCCCAGAGGCGATAGCCCGTCCCTGCCGTTGTCTGCGCCGGGGCGGACCCAAACACATTGCCTTCCACCTTCTCCTGGGCCGGCGGCGCAGTCATGAGGCTGACCACCACCATGGTGACCGCGGCGAGCACCCAAACCAGGATCGACCGGTGCAGGAATGAAGTGAGGTAAGGGTGCGCCACCAGGCCCCAACCGAGAGTCTGGTCCATCATCAGGAACAGGCCCAGCGCAAAGCCGGTCGTGCCGCCGGCAATCGCTCCGGCAGTATTGCCGCGTTTCCAGAGCAGGCCCACAAAGACCACCGCCCCTAACGGCACGCCCAGGTAGGCGGAAAGCATCTGGAGGTAGTTCCAGATGGTGACGGAACGGCCCACCAGTGGCGCTGCCAGGACGCCGAGGACCGCCATCAGCATGGTGATCTTTCTCCCGATCGCGACCTGCTGTTCGTCGCTCAGCCCGGGCCTCCAGCGCATGAAGAAGTCGCGCACTACCAGCGTGGCGCTGGCGTTGTAGCAGGCGCTCATCGAAGACATGAGGATCGCGATGAGCCCGGCCAGAACCACCCCGCGCAGGCCGATCGGCAGCAGGTCGCTGACCATGCGCGGATAAGCCATGTCGGCCCGCGCCAGGTTCGGATAGAGGACGTGCGCGATGACACCGGGCAGCACCAGAATAAACGGGATGAGCAGTTTGAGAAACCCGGCGAAGATGGCGCCTTTCTGTCCGTCATCTACCGAACGCGCTCCGAGAACGCGCTGCACGTTGGTCTGGTCCATGCACCAATAGAACATCCCCCCGAACAGGTTCCCGATGAGGAAGCCGGTAATGGGCAGTTCGGAATCGAGCGGCTTCACCATGTGGATGAGTGCCGGATCGACGCGGGCCGTGAGACCGCTCCAGCCGCCCACGGCAACGAGCCCCACGATCGTCAGGACAATGCCGCTGAGGATGAGCCATGTCCCCTGCACCATGTCCGCATAGACCACGGCGCGCAACCCGCCCTTCATCGTGTAGAGGGCCGTCAGCAACGACAGCGCCACCATCACCGCGGTCTGGTTCCAGCCGAACAGCAGGTGCAGCAGGAGCGATCCGGCCCACAGGTCGATGGCGTTCTTCGTGAGTACGTTCATCAGCAGCAGGTTGCCGGACAGGAAAGCGCGCAAGCCCCAACCGAAGCGGTGCTCCAGGAACTCAGGGATGGTGTAGATTTTGCGCCGCAGATACAGGGGTGTGAACAGCGAAGCGAGGATGATCAGGCACCACGCCGCCATCCACTCATAGCCGCCAGTGACCAGCCCGACGCGATATCCATCGCCCGCCAGGCCCACCACATGCTCGGCCGAGATGTTGGAGGCCAGCAGCGACATGCCGACGAAAGGCCAGCGGAGATCCCGCCCGGCGAGGAAGTATTCGGCGTCTGTCTGTTTCTTCCCGGCCGCCCGCAGGACAGCGCCCACAACAAGGACCAGGCTGAGAACGATGACTACCGTATCGATGATGCCAATCACTAGTGAAGCGCCCCTCTGCGTCTTTTTAGTTCTGGGTCCCTACAATTGTATGCGGCCAAGCGGCCGCGCGGGCGTCCGGGATGTAGGGCCGGCCGGTTGGCTTCCCGGCCTCGTCAGGATCACGGAAATCATGCTATAACCACCTTCTGTGAACACCCCTGGGATCCTTCAAAATCTGGCCGACATGATGACGAGCCTGCCCGATGAATCCGTGGAAGGACTGCTGTTTGCCTTCAATTCGGCGGTGAACGGCCTGGACGCGACCGGACGCGCATCCGCCATCGAGATCCTCCAAAGCTCCGCCGGAGCCTGTTCCGATGCGACTCGTCGCGACCGGTTGATGCAGGCCGCCGAGGCATTGTCGATTGGCGCCGCCGCCGGCACGGCAGCGAAAATTCCCGAGGCCGCCCGAGGCGTCACGCAGCAGGAGTGGGACGAAAAATGGGCGCCCACGTTTCTGCCACCGCCGGAAGCCGATCCGGAAGAGGAAGCAGAGGAGGAGCAAGAGGAGTACGACGAGGAGGATCTGGAAGTCGAGGAAGCGGACGACACTGACGCTGACGACGACGAAGATGAGGAGGAAGCAGACGAGGAAGACGATGAGGATTGACACCATGTGGAGGGGAAGACTGGAGATCGCAATCTCCCCCTGGGATCCAGGCAATCCTTTCGCTGATCCCTGCACGCCATGGCCAGACCGGCCGCGGACATCGGCCTAGCGTGCCGCGCGCGTGTCCACTCACTCCCCGCCGAAGAGCTGAACCAGTTCCTTCCTGACACTCCGCATCCGCCCGACTCCGACGCGCTGGTTCAGCAACAGAATCGCAGCAAAAACGAGGGTTACCAATGCGACGGTGAGCACGGGGCCCAGCACGCTGCGGCCTTCCCTGGTCAAGCGCAGCGCGGTGCCGGCATTGGCAATCAGCAGCCCTGCGTAGAGCGGCCCCAGGTACCAGAACTGCACACTCTGGAGGAGCCGAATCTGGCGGCTATAGTTCTCCAGCAGCACCTTTCGATACGCCGACAGGTCCAGCCCCGCGTCCACCTGGCTCGGCCCTCGGCCATGGTGCAGGATGTAGTAAATGATCCAGAGCCCGCCCAGCGAAACAATTGCCAGGCCCAGTTGTTCCAACGTGCTGGGAGCGCGCAGGGCGGCCCACCCGAAGAATGCGGTCACCAACAGCGCGGCCGCGCATTCAAGCGAGTTGCGCGCGGCGATCTGCCGGTCAAGAGCCCTGGTTCGTTCAATTGCTATGTGCAGCATTTCGTCTCCCTTCTTGTTCGGAACCGGAGCGGCGCTGTTCCAGAGGTCCTTCAGCAGGTCATGTTCCTCGTTCACAGTTCGTTCTCCTTTCGGCGCATCGCATAGCCCAGGCGTTCCCGGATCCGCGTCAACCTCACCCCGATCGCGCTTTCCCCGAGGCCGGTTACCTCATGGATCTCCGAGTATCGAAGGCCCTCAAGGTGCAGGATGAGGACCTGCCGGTCGACCAGCGGCAACTCGCGGATCGCCGTGGTGAGCCAGGCCTGCTGCTGCTGCCGGATCAGGCGCTCGTCGCCTCCGGGTCCGGCGCCAGCGGGCTCGCCGACCCTCTCGAAAGCAGTTTCGACCTGGCCGCGACGGCGAACCTTGGCGGCCACCGTGATCGCGGTGTTGTGCGCAATCCGGTACAGCCAGGTACGCTCGCTCGCCTCACCTTTGAACCGCGGAATCGCCGTCCAGATGGCGGTCGCAATCTCCTGCAACAGGTCCTCCCGGTCCTCCGGATGAGGCAGGTAAGCACCCGCAAGACGCGCCAGCGCCGCGGAGTAGTCTTCCATCAATCGCAGGAAGGTCGTTTTATGGAGCTCATCCATGCTCGCCGTCCCGACTGCCTGGGCCATGCTATTCATCGCGTTCGAACAGGTAGTCTCAGTGGACGCCAAAAGCTTACATCGGAAATGCACGCGATGACCGGGGCGGCTTTTTTCTACTGCGCCGCGACTCGCAGAATGGCCGCGATGCTGCGGTCGACATCCTCTTCCCGTGTGGCCCACGACGACACGCTGATCCGCATGGCAGTGCGGCCCTGCCACTCCGTGGGCCCACACCAGCAGGTGCCATCCGCCTGAACCCGTTCAATCACCCGGCGCGTGCGCTCGGCGTCTCCAAAGGCGACCAACACCTGATTGAGAACGACTTCATTCAGGATCTCGCAGCCCCCTTGCCGCAGTTCTTGGGCAAATCGAGTGGCGAAGCGGCAGTTGCGCCGACCAGGTCCGCCAGGCCTGCCCGCCCCAGCGATTTCAGCGCCGCCCAGATCTCCACACGGCGCGCACGGCGGGAAAGCTCAGGCGTGTACTGCGAGGGCTCACGATGCTCGCCCTGCGGTAGATAAGCGGCGGTCAGGGACATCGCGCTCTTCAGGGCGGCAGCGTCACGGACGAAGGCCAGGCCGCTGTCATAAGGGACGTTCAGCCATTTGTGGGCGTCCGTGGCCCAGGAGTCGGCGGCGGCGACGCCTTCCGTCAGGTGGGCGTGGGCCGGACTCACGGCCGCCCACAGGCCGAAAGCTCCGTCTACATGGACCCACGCGCCCTGAGAATGGGCACGCTCGCAGATCTCACCCTCCGGGTCGAAGGCCCCCGTATTGACGTTCCCGGACTGCATGCAGACGATGGCCGGACCCTGCAGCGCAGGGATGCGAGCGGCAACCAGGCGTCCCTGGCTGTCCACAGGCACGCGGACAACACGCGAACGGCCCAGGCCGAGAAGACCGAGGGCCTTGATCAGCGAAGGATGCGCCTCATCTCCAATGGCCACGGTGATCGGTGGAGCACCGAAGAGCCCGTCGGCCTCGACATCCCAGCCGGCGCGGGCAAGCACGCTGTGGCGCGCGGCCGCCAGGGCCGTGAAATTAGCGACAGTGGCTCCGGTGACGAAGGCTCCGCCGGACTGCGCTGGCAATTTCAGCACGTCGAGCAACCAGGCGAGGCACACCTCCTCCAGCGCGGTCGCGATGAGGGAGGCCACAAAGAGGCCGGGACACTGGTCACAGGCGCCGGCCAGCCAATTCGCGGCCAGCGCCGCCGGCAGTGAGCCTCCAATGACGAAGCCGAAGAAGCGGCGTCCAGCCATCCCCATCGTCGCGGGGGAGCCGATGCGGTCCAGCGTTTCGAGAACCTGCGCCGGTTCCATGGGCTGGCCGGGCATGGGCTCCACCAATTCCTTGAGCCCTTCGAGAGCCGCCGCCGTGGGAGCTACGCTGCGATCCTCGAGGGTTTCCAGGTAGCGGGCCGCGATCCCGGCGGTCCTGGTTAGCAGGGCTTGCATCCTTCGATGCTAGCGCGCGCTGTAGTCGCAATCTCGTCCGGAATGCTTCGGATTCCTAGAGGATTTGCCGACGGACGTGGGAATCAAGCCAAGCTGATCGGCGCCATGAGTGCCCGCCCGCCGAGAGGAAGAAAGCGGCACCACGAGCATTGCAGGGGGTTCGCGATGGCACTAGTAGCAATCCGAAGCTCAGAATCGCTTGGAGTGCAGGGCAGAATGGCACCCCTCACCGCAAGAAACATGAGAAGGAGCTCTCGCAGTTACAGTCTTTCTGCTTTGCCCAGCTCCTCAAATTTCGTCTTCGACGGGCATGCGCACTCGGAGGCGGACCTAGTTGCTACTCCTTGCATCCTCACGCCCCCCCTTGCAGTACCTCGTAACCTCACTATGCCCATCAGATTACAGCGTGGGAATTCTTCTGGCCTCGCGTCTTGCAACTTCGAGTGAAGGAATCAATGGGGTCTCTCCCACATTTGTTCCGCCCCTCAGCAGGAAGAGTTGCTCAGCGGCAGAACGGATCTCTATGCTTGTGATAGCCCTCGCTTTGTAATCATGGGCTTCATCTACGCCCCCGGCGGCAAGACAAAGGATCCACGTCTCGATGTTTCGTTTCGGTATAAAGTGTGCGATTGGCTCATCGTTCTCACGCGGCGCATGCCCGGCGGCGTTCAAAGCTGTTGACAGGGCTGTCATCCGATTCTGGACATCTCGCGTGTCCGCATCAATCACTATCAAGAGCGCAGTCTTCGCGCGAGTATTTCGCTGGCGGCAGGCGGCGACCTCTTCGGCATAGTGCTCTCGAACCCATTGTTCTCCACTGCCTCGTCCGGAGGGAAGATCTCTATTTCGGATATGATGGTTCTTATATCCCATTCGAAACAGGAAGCGACGTGCGAATTGCTGATGCCGAACGTCTTCCGCGAGAACGATAACCTGCGAAGGGCTACTCACCTTCCCATCCCCTTGAAATCATCTCCGATGGTGTAAGTAGACTACTTCGATCGCCGATGAAAGGCTTGGACCGAACCGGCCCTCCTTTTTCCCGGAAAAATCGAATTCCGGAATGCGGCGCCCATTGATTGATCAACTCTGGATGATGCGAAATCAGGAACAGCTGGCCCCGGCCTTCTTCAATAAGATCATCCGCAGCCATCAGCCAGGGTTGAATCTCCCGTAAGGAAATAAAATTATCTGGCTCGTCAATAAATACCGTGCATTCGCGGATCAGTACAAAATGAAGTATGGCGTAAAGAGAAATTAAACACCGCTGACCCTCGGACAACTGCTGAAATCCATACTTCACGTCTCTTCCGTTTTGGCTATGAAACTCGGCTGTTAATATACGGAGGTTCTCACCCGCCGATTCGAGCTGAAGGTAGCCAAAATCGTCGATAGACGACTGAAGACTGTTCAGAAACTCAACATTTTCTCGCGGAAACGTTTGAACCAAATGGCGATACCAGGCGGAAAAATTAGACAGATCAACATTAGGGGCGAGGTCCTCGCCCTCGGCGCGCAATCCCATATTAAACGGATTAAGGCGGAAGAACAGGAGTTTTGGAAGCCAGTTCAAAAACCGCGACAGAACCCGCTTGTCTGCACGCGGTTGAATTGTGGCCAGTGCGGAACGGTGAGGATCAAAGGGATAGGAAACGTCAAGCTCGAAACGATCACTGTATAGCTGAACTACGCCGGCGCTAAACCCGAAGACAGGTTTGCCACCACAATGAATCGATTCCTCAATGACCACTGGCTTCGTTTGGCCATCAACGTGTTCAATCACCAACCGATACAGATAGGTTTCGCTTTCCAGTTCAAGTTCCAACTCCCACGTCTGACGTGGATGATCCATCCATCGTGTCCGCTCCTGAGGAAAAAACGTATCCTCTGCTCGATCACCTCTGGCGACAAACTGTCGGAGCTTCAGAAGGGCAACAAGCATTGAGGACTTGCCGGAACCATTCCGGCCAAGGATCAATTGCTTACGATCGAACCGAAGCTCGAAGTTCACAAAAGCCTGGAAGTTGTCGATATACAGTCTGCGCAGCATCTGACCCAATTCTACACTTCGTTCCCTGAGGGAGATTAGCAGGGGCGGCACGGAACCAGTGCTGGTGTCCCCCCGGATGGCAAAGCCCCTGTGGATCGGAACCCCGTCCTCTCAGCCGTCCCCCGGCGCGTTGCCAAGGCGAGCAATACCCGCAGGAGTTAACGTTGCCATTCTAGAAGAGCAGCCTCGATGGCGACAGGAGGAGGGGAGTGCCCCTTCAAATGAAGCTTCTGCGGAAGTCAAGACATCGGCGAAGCCAGATTGGCACGATTCCGAGCCGGATCTTCGTGGAACGCATCGCCATTGCCCTTTTTCCCAGGCCGGGCTGCGAGCCCGGATTTCCAGACTATATCTCATCTGCCCGGCGGCCCCGGGGAGATCAGGCAAGCGACGGTGACATACTGTTTGGCATGACTGGCCTGCTCCCACTCACCCGCCGCGCCGCCTTGACCGCTGCCCTTGGCGGACTCCTGCGTGCCCTGCCCCTCGACGAAATCAAGCTCGGCATCACCACCGACGAAATCGACGAGGAGCCGAAAACCGCCGCGGAATTCCTGGCGCGGTTCAACCTCCATTGGGCCGAAGTGCGGTCCGTGTGGGGCAAGTACAACACATCGCAGCCCGTGGAAAAAGTGCGCGAGATCCGCGGAATCTTCGACGCCGCCAAAGTGCACACGTCCATCGTCGACACGGCATTTTTCCGGGTCGATATTCCCACAGGCGCGGCTCTCGACAAAGAGTGGGCGCTGCTGGACGCCGCCATGGATCGCGCCGATATTCTCGGCACGAAACTCCTGCGAATCTTCGCCTTTGTCCCCAAAGACGGCAGCACCGGGGATACGACGGCCTATCCGCGCAGCTACGAACTCTTGAAAGAGGCGGCCACGCGCGCGAAGAAACGCGGGTTCAAGCTAGCCGTCGAGAACCTGAAGGGCGGGTACGTCCAGACAGGCGCCGACTCGGCTCGACTGCTCAAGGCCGTCTCGAACGACAACCTGGGCCTGGCCTGGGATCCGAACAACGCCGCGTCGTGCGGCGAGGCCCCGCTGAAGGACGGATATCCGAAGCTGGATCCCGCGCGGATCTTCCATGTGCACCTGCGCGACTGGCGCCACAAAGCCGATGGGACCGTGGAGTGGGCCGCCGTGGGTACAGGCGAATTCGACAACCTCGGCCAGATCCGTGCACTGCGCAAGGACCACTATCAGGGCTCCTACACGCTGGAGACCCACTGGCGGACGCCCGAAGGGAAGGCTCGCGCCACCGAGATCTCCCTCGGCGGACTACTGAAAGTGATCGCCCAGGTTTAACGCCTGCGGCGAGCCCGCGCCCGGGTCGCGGCAGGAACCGTCATGCCTGGGCGGCGCTGCTACCAGGATCCCCGATGCGAGACGCCATCTACTTTCAAGAGGAACTCCGCCGGCGCTTCCCGGCCGCACACAGCAGGCTGTGCGCGGAGATCGACGAACAGTACCGCGCCATTGCGCCCGATGTCGCTTTCGCCCGGTTGTCCTCCAACCCGATGGACCGCCGGCTGGACTTCTGCTCCTACTTCCTGGCGACGATTCTGATCCTGGAACGGCACGGCGAGAGCCCGGAAACGATTCGCGACACCTGCCTCGCGGTCACACGGGCCTTCGTCCAGCCCAGGAACTCGTGGCAGCGGTGGCTGAGGCAGCTCCCGGCAAAACTGATGGGGACCCCAGTCGTCGCCCTGATGGCTCGCGTGATGCAAGCCAAGACAGGCCGCAAGGGTCACGAGGACGGCTTTCTCGTGCAGGTCGTGACCAGCCCCGCTGAGACGCACGGGCTGGGCTACGGCTTCGACATCCTGGAATGCGGAATCGTGAAGCTGTTCCGGAAACACGGTGCAGGGCAATATGTGACGGTGCTTTGCGAGGTGGATGAGCTCACCTCGGCCCTGGCCGGGTTGGAGCTCGTCCGGGGCGGCACCTTGGCTCGGGGCGCGTCGCGTTGCGATTTCCGGTTCCGTCATCTGCCGCCGAAACGGTGAAACAGGGGGCACAGTCCCGCCGCTCCAGGGGTCGGCCTACCAGGTGTAGCTGCCGTCGGGCGGAGGCCACAGGTTCAGCATCTGCCGCAGGATAACGATCTGCCCCAGGTGGTGGGCATTGTGCTGCGCGATGTGCGTGATGGCGTCGCCGATGGTGTACTCGGCCAGCGGTGGGAACTCGATCGGCGGATCGACCCGGCCGTTCTCCGGCAGTTCGAGCGCGCGCTGCAGTCCCTCCAGTAATTGTTCGCGCAACGGAGCCCAGTCCCCGGCCGCGGCAGCAGGCCAGCCTTCCGCCGCATGCTCAGCCATCGGCGCGGCCACGCCAGTGCAGCGGCTCAGGAACCAGGCCTGCCAGTACACCATGTGCGCCAGGATCTCCACGATGCTGTGCTTGACTCCGGTTATGGGCCGGGCGGCCTCCTCCGGAGTGAGGCCGTCCAGTAGCCGGGCCGGAGGCATGAAGGCAAGCGGGCTGGCCAGAAGTTCGTCGCGGTGCATGGGCGTAGGTTAACATCCGGACCGGACACAGCTGGCGCGCATGCGTCCCTCCGAACCGATGGGCAGTGCGTCCGCGGTTCCGGGCTACAGGCCCAGATGCTCGTGCGCGTAACTGGCGCACTTCTGGTTGAGTTCATCCTCGAGCTTGAGCTGCTGCGCAGCGCTCAGCCCGGCAGTGCGCGGCAGCGGCTGCTTCGGCTTGTGCTTGTGAACGAGATCCAGAATCTTGGCCAGGTCACGGCCCGGCAGCGGGCTATAGGCATCGTCGAAGGTCGCCCAATACTTTGGAGTGAATACCGGGATCTTCAGCGGATCCCGCGTGATCATCTCCAGGTTGAAGATCATGTTCGGATCCTTCTTGCGGAGCATCGCGATGATCTGCGGAAGATCGACAACGCCTTCGCCGAAGGGGACTTCAGACAGCAGGAAGCCGTCCTCGTATTCCTCCATCGCCATGTCCTTGATGTGGGCGTAGACGGTGTAGGGCGCCAGCGTGCGGGCCGTGTCGAGGGGATCCTCACACAGCGAGAGGTTGTTTCCGAAATCGAGACACACGCCCACCCACTCGCTGCCCAGCCGCTTCAGCCAGGCGGCCTGCTCAGCCGAACGGTAGCCTTTGTGGTTCTCCAGGCCGAGCGGAACCTTGTACTTGCGCAGGACAGGCTCGGCGAGCTGCACCTGGTTCTGCCGGTCGAGGAACATCTCCTTCCAGGGCTCGAATGCCGCAAATTCGTCGTAGCGGCGGCCCGTCAGCGCCGCGTGGAAGGCAACAGCGCCGGCTTCTTTGTGGGCCTTTACCTGTGCCTCGAAAGCCGCTATCTCACCCGCGTTCCTGGGCAGGCGCGGGTCGGTCACCAGGTGCATCTTGTAGGCTTCGAGCCGGTCGCGGAACTTCCGGATCGCCTCGGGTTCCAGGGAGGGCGGATTCGTCTGCACGCCGGCCAGGCCCATGCTGTGACAGTGCTCCACGATGTCGAACGGGCTCCCGCCTTCGCGAGCCGCACGCACGTGGGCGAGGAAAGCAGTAGGAGTTCCGCCCATGCGTCGGCCTGTGGAAGGCTGCGCGGACGCAGCAGTGGAGGAGAGAACGGCGGGAAGCGAACCGGCCAGGGCCAGAACATCTCTGCGTGTCATGACGACAGCAGATCACACTTCGGCTTCCGGTGGGTAGTCCCCAATCTCATTTTTGGAGCAGCCCCCCTAGCCCCCCAACCCGCAGAAAGCCAACGAACGCCGACCGTAAGGGACGCGTCCCCCGGCGAACCGCGACTGGCAAGGAGCGGGCCACGGACAGGCGAGCCCTCAACTGAGCCCCCATGGCCCCCCAAACCGCCAAAGCAAAGGAAGCCGCAACGAACCACGACCGTCAGGGAGTGGTCCCCACCGCGCTACGAACCGCGCACGGCAGTAAGCGGGCACCCGGCAAAGTCGCGTCTTCAACGGAGCCCCCATAACCCGCCGGGCCGCCAAACCAGATCAAGCCAAACGGAGCCGTGAACGTAAGTGAGCGGATAGCCACCGAAACGCCCCACTCCGTTCGGCCGCCCGACCCACTGCATGAACATCTTCAAAGGCGTCCCCAATGCCCCCCCAGGCCGCCAAAGCGAAGCAAGCCGCAACGAACCACGACCGTCAGGGAGTGGTCCCCACCGCGCTGCGAACCGCGCACGGCAGTAAGCGGGCACCCGGCAAAGCCGCGTCTTCAACGGCGTCCCCAAGCCCCCCCGAACCTCCAAACCAGATCAAGCCAAACGGAGCCGTGAACGTAAGTGAGCGGATAGCCACCGAAACGCCCCAATCCGTTCGGCCGCCCGACCCAAAGCGCAAACCCCTCCAACCGAGCATTAACCCCCCCACCGCGGAATCCAGGATTGGGCGCCGCCCGCACCATCCGCCACCGCGCCGCCCGCCCAACCACATCATCCACCGCATCTCAATCCCACCATCCGAACGCAATCTTCTCCTTAGTCCTAATCACGCCCACACCCCACCAGCCCGGCAGGTTGACTTCCCTGCCCCGTAAATATACGATTCCGGCAGCGTTGGATGGTGCTCTCGATCAGTGTGCCTGCTGGAGAGGGGACCACCTCGCAGCAAGCGAAACAGGATGGACAGGCACGCGGCCGGCTGGAGTGGTTTGTTCTTTTCTTCAATGGGACCTCACTGCTCTCACCGGCGCCGGGTGGGTTCTGGGCGGAATCAATCCGCGCAGCCAGACAGAAAGTGAGATTCCGCGCATGCAAAGAAGAGACTTCCTGAACCGGGTGGGTGCGGGCGCCGCGGCCTGGACCGCCGTATCCCGCCAAGCCGTACTGGGCGCCAACGACAGGCTCCGCGTCGGACTGATCGGCTGCGGAGGCCGCGGCACATTCGATGCCCGCCTCATGCGCGGAACGCCGGCCGACATCCAGGCAGTCGCCCCGGACAACTATCACGACGGAAATCTCGATCCGCGCCTGAAAGAACCCCGCAACGTCGACATCGCCGGCCTGTGCGATGTCTTCGGCAGCCGCGTCGACCGCGCCAGGCAGTGGGCCCCGCAGGCAAAGACATACAGTGACTTCCGCGCCATGCTGGCCGACAAGGAGATCGACGCCGTCATCATCGGCACACCCGACCCATGGCATGCCCCGATGATGATGCTGGCCTGCGAGGCCGGCAAGGATGTCTACCTCGAGAAGCCAGTCATGTACCGTCTCGCCGAAGCCCAAACGATGGTCGACACGGTGCGCCGCACGAAACGCATCGTGCAGATCGGCACCCAGCACCGCTCGGCCGACCACATTGCCGAAGCCGCAAAGATCATCGCCAGCGGCAAGATCGGCGAGGTCCACTTCGTCCGCGTGTGGAACTACATGAGCACGTTCTGGGGCAATCCCCCGGTGCCCGACAGCGAGCCGCCCTCTGACCTCAACTGGGATATGTGGCTGGGACCAGCCCCCAAGGTCGCCTACAACCAGAACCGCTTGAACTACCGGTCGTACATGGATTACACGAACGGCATCATCAGCGACTACGGCAATCACCGCTTCGATTCCGTCCATCAGATCATGGGCGTCGATACCCCAAAGAATGTGGTGTCCTCCGCCCTGCGTTTCAACCAGAAGCTGGCCGGAGACATCCTGGACATGCAGACGGCGACCTATGAATACCCGTCGTTCATCCTGTCCTACGAGTGCTGCAACTACAACGGGCATGGCCTGGGCGGCCGCACGCCGGGGATGAAATATTACGGCATGCGCGGCCCGGAGGACCGTCCGCACGGCATGGCGTTCTACGGCACGGAAGCGGCATTGTTCGTCGACCGCCTGGGCATGGAACTCTACCCCGAGCCCGTTCCGCCGGAACCCGGCAAGCGCTTCGCCCGCGGAGCGGAATGGAAGCCGCGCATCGAGAAGTTCAAGATGAACGAAGACGAGCCGACCCCGCTCCACACCAAGAACTTTGTGGACTGCGTGCGCGCCAGGAAAGAGCCGGCGGCCAACATCGAAGTGGGCGTGCGAGCCACGGCCGTCGCCTGCATGGGCAATGTGGCCTACTGGACCGGGCGCAAGCTGAACTGGGATGCCAAGACGTTCAGTTTCCCGGGAGCCCCGGAAGCCGGGAAGTACCTGTTCCGGCCATACCGGAAGCCCTGGGACCTGGTGAAGTTCAGCTAGGCGGGTTTTTCGGGCGCCACGCCAGATTGCGCTCTCGAAACGGGATCAATGCCGCGTGGCGCTTTGCGCCCAAATGGCGGGTCGAAAGCCTGGCCTTGGCCGCAGGTGTCCCCTCGGCCCGGGTGCGAGTTCATCGCTGGACGCGCGATAATGCGTACTTCTCCCGTGAGTCCTTTTCCAGAAGATGGACGGCTGCACGCGCCGCGTACCTGCTCGACAATCAAAAGCTGCACTACGGCACACCGGAATGAACACGCCCATACCACTGACCAGCCTGAACAACAAAGGTATTGTCACTTCCCTCGATCGGGAAATTGACGATTT
The DNA here is from genome assembly GCF_051172195.1 of Paludibaculum fermentans. Classification (GTDB taxonomy): domain Bacteria; phylum Acidobacteriota; class Terriglobia; order Bryobacterales; family Bryobacteraceae; genus Paludibaculum; species Paludibaculum fermentans_A. The sequence continues at coordinate 4,638,320 of NZ_JBPJAQ010000001.1, read as the reverse complement.
CTTCGGCCTCAGCCAGATCAACCTCTCGTACGCGAATAGGAGTGCCTATCGAAAGCTGTGCAGGGAGAAGCCTCAGCTTGACGGGGCAGAACTGGTTCGCCGGCTTCTGACGAGGATCAGCGAGAATCGCTCGGCCCTGACCCAAGCCGGCACGCCTGTGCGGGGAGGCCAGATGTGGCGCTTCAAAAAGAACCTAAAGCTGGACCCAGGCAACGCCAGTCTTGAAGTTCGGATCGAGCGGGCGATTGCACGCCTGATGGACAGCGACTGGGTAAATCAGGTTCCCGTCTCATCGGGACTGACGGATGGACACGAGGCCAAACGAAGCATCGACCTCGTGTACCGGCATTCCGACACCGAGTACGACTTCATTGAGCTGAAGGCGCTCAGCCCAGGCAGAAGGTGTGGCGGCAACCAAACTCCACTCTTTGCCGCCATGGAGATCCTCCAATACGGCTTAATCTTTCTCTACTGCCGGGAGAACCAGGAGGTTCTATTCCCAGGCACGGTAGATCTGCGACCGCTCCTCAGGGCTCGAATCATCCATCTTGAAGTGTTGATGACTCAAAATTGCTACGAGGATCTAGGTGGCGTCGGCCGATCCGGGCTCGGATGGCTGAACAGCATCTTACTCACGGGCCTGGAAGAACTCAACCGCCGGACACCCTGCCTGGTCTCGTTCACTTTTGCATTCAAGCAGTTCACCAAAGACTTCGCATGGGCTGAGGCCGATCACCAGGCTTTAGTGGAATCAGCTTTGGATGGGTGCTGGCCTGAAGCACTGAAAGCGAAGATTCAACTCGCGATAGCAGGCCGTGAACCGACTGGCATCTGCTAAATGCCACTTGAGTTGCCTCCGGCCCGCAGACATCGTTGAGTGTGCAATCTCCGGCCCTTAGACGTCCCCAGCCGCCGGCCGCCTATGGAATCCGACACGGCCCGACGATCTTTCCAGGCTACGGCTCACCCGGCAGTTTACAGACAAGGTAGTACATTTGCTTTCCGCGCGGATCGACGCGAAGAAATAAATACCGATCTTCGTAGATATGGGTGTTGTTCAAAAAGTACGATAGGTCCTGGCGCTCCGATTGATTTATTTCCAATCGGATATACCGCTTGCCGGTTTGCATCCAATAAACGTTGTTGCGCGCGCGATTTCTTGGACAGTAAATTCACCATAATCATGCGGCATGCTGGAGCGCAAGGAGGCGCTCGCGAGCCTGTCGCGGAGACTGAAAGCTGAGACGTTCGATCAGCCACTCGCGGTTGTAGCGATCGCGGAACTCGCGCAGTGCGGCCTGCAATTCTTCGAGGTCCTGGAAGTGCCGCACCCAGAGAAGCTGCTCTTTGAGAGTGCGGAAGAAACGCTCAATGCAGCCATTGCATTCGGGTTCACGGACAAAGGCAGGCGAGGAATCCATGCCGAGAAAGCGGAGCTCGTTTTGAAAGTGGTCGCTCATGTATTGCGAGCCGTGGTCGTGGCGGATCTGCAAGCCGGCGGCGGCTTTGGGGCCGAAGGCGCCGAAGTGCTCACGCACGCCCTGTCGCAATGGTTCCAGTGCCTCAAAGCGGGTGGCGCGCTTGACGGCGTGAATGCCCACGCACTCGGCGGTGCAGTGGTCGATGGCGGCGAAGACAGTGACCTGGCCATCGGCGAGGGTAACGGTAGCGGTGGCATCGGTGCCCCACATCTGGTTGGGCTGGCTGGTCACGATGGAACCGTCATGCAACTTCTCCTCCACCGGCACGAGCTGCCGTTGCGGCGCCAGCAGTTCGTTCTCTCGCGTCAGGCGCAGGACGCGTGGCTTGGAGGTGCGGACCGCTTGGGCTCGCAGTCTCGCCCAGATCTTGCGATGCCCCTCGCCATGGAAGGGCGAAGCCGCCAGGACGGCGCGGATCTGCTCCAACAACTCGGCATCTGTGTACTTCGTCTTCGGACCGCGCCGCTGCAAAGCCGCGGGTTGGCGTGCTCTCTGCTGCCTGGCATAGAACGTCGAGCGCGGCTGGCCCCACACGGTCAGAACACGAGCCCGCCCGTACTTGCGGCCAGTGGAGGGCGACTGGGCTTGGCTCATCGCTTCGACCTCCACTTCAGAGAAGGGTTGGCGTTCTCCAGTTGCTGGATGCGCTCGCGTTGCAGTTCGACGGTCATGGCGAGTTCGGCGATGACGGACTTCATGCGCCGGCCCTGCTCATCGACCAGATCGTCTTCGCGGATCTTCAGGCCAGCCTCGCCGCTGGCGAGAAACGCGTCCCGCCAATCGGACAGCGTGGCGGCGGTGACCGCGTATTTGCGGCTCAAGCTCTCCAGATCCTCGCCTCGGAGGAGCTCAAGAACGACCGCCATCTTGCGCTTGGCCGACCAGCGGCCCTTGCCTCGGCGGCCGGTCCCGGGGGCCTCGGAGGTCGCCCTTCGGGCTCCCTCCGAGCCCCCCGGGACCGATTGCTTGTTGCTGGACATGCTGACTCTCCTTTCTTCAAATCAGTGTCCAAGAAAATCGCGGGGCGGGAGACATCCAATAAACGTCGACATGGATTGGCCCATCCAAAGGCAGCCCTGGTCCTTCCCCGAAGATGGTCCGGTTTATGATTTTGCCGTCAGTACTCTGCAAAACAAGCCACTTCTTGTCGGAGGTCAGGATTGCATCACCATAGCTCTGATTCCAGTGCTTGCCCGTTCGTTCGAACGATCTCCCTTCTACGGTCATCTTAGGATCGTCGCCACCAATGACGTGGGTGCCCTTGTTACCCGACCATGACATCTTCATTCTCGATGCCGCGGCCCACCTCTCCGGCGCGACGGGGAAGAACACAGGCTTGTCGCTAGTCCACTCGAATCGAAACATATTGTCGCTGTAGTTGTCCGGCACATACCCAGGCTCCCCATTCCAACGAAGAAGGTAGCCGGGCGAGGGCGCTGTTGCGTCCTTACGCAACTCCCACCGGCCCGGCGTCAGTTCATCCGGCAACCGCCCGGGGCGATAGTGCCACGAATCCGGAATTCGCACCACCGCACAATTCTCCGCACCTTCGCGAAATCGCAACTTATACAGCTTCGGCTCCTTGGCATACGCAATGCCACCGATCAGAAGAACCAAGGCGAGCACCGCTATTCGGGGCAGCATCTCTTCAGTTCCACCGACCGGCCCACAATGGCCGACTGAGAGACGATGGCGGCAGTATCACTCCTGTGGACGGTGCTGTGCTTGCGAGAGAGGGCGCCGCCTGACGCCAGGATGCCGTAAGTGAGGCAGCACACGGAGAACTGGCTTTCGTTTCCATACAGCCACCAATCTACGTCCGTTTTGCGCACATTGGAAGCACAATACCACCTTACTTACGAATTGAGCGCATGTCTTTCCGCATAAAATGCACCGCCACCCGCAACGCTCGGCGTACATTCTGCCTGGCCATCCCTCTACGCTCCCTTTCCATTCGGGAGCTGCGCAAACGACTCCATCCGAGGCAGTGCCAACGGGCGGAGCCGCTGACCGCTCGCTCGACTAATCCATCCGTGCCAGGTAGTAATGATTCTCGCCCTCGTCCGACTCCGTCCCAGTCACCACCAGGCCCGCGGACTCGAGAACACGCTGATACTCCTCATCGCCCAGCGAAACGGAACGCTCTCCCGTCATCGCGTCGCTCCAACTGCAACGCTGTCGAGGCGCGGTGAACAGCAAAAGCCCCCCGCTGCGCAGGACCCCGCCGATCTTCGCCAGAAGCCTTCGCTGCGCATCCTCGGCGAGCAGAAAAACCACCCCCCAGGCAACAACGGCATCAAAACTGCGCCCGAAGAAATCCGAATCGTCCACAGAGGAGCACTGCACCGGCACACCAGGGAAGCGAGCCCGAAAGCCCTCCACCATCGCCTGGGAAGCATCTACCCCATACACCTGGAACCCTCGCTCAATCAGCACCTCGGAGATCGGAATACCGTTTCCGCATCCGACATCCAGAATCGAGCCGCCGGCGGGCAATTGCTGGGACCAATCCGCCACAACCCGAGCCCCAATCCCGCCGCTCTTGCTCCCGCGCCGGGCGATGTAATCCGCCGCGATTTTCTCGTAGCCATTCGACTCGTCAATACTTGCCACTGGGCGCGAGTGTAGCACTCAGAATCCGTAAATGCGGCAGCACCCTTCACACCAACCTCAACACCCGCCCCCACCCCACTTCTCCCCCAATTCACACATGAAGCTTTCTTCAGTCACAGCGGATTCAAATCTATATTTCCTTTGGATTCAACACACCCCTCCCCCAAAGCCCGCCTTACCCCTTGCCCCACCCTTTACCCTGGAATCGCGCCGGCTTCCATGCCGGCCATTTTCATTTACCAGGGAGTTTTTCAGAAATGTCATCCGCTGCTCAGGTTCTCGCCAATCAGGCCAACGCCCAGTTGTCCACCGGCCCCGTCTCAATCGACGGCAAGGCCCGCTCCGCCCAGAACGCCCGCCGCCATGGCTTCAGCGCCAGGCACCTCAACATCACACTCGAAGACCGCGCCGAATTCACCGAACTCGAAGCCGCCCTCCGCCTCAGAACCCGCCCCGCCGACTGCCTCGAAGAGGAGATCTTCCACCGCATCCTCACCCACACCTGGAACCTCCGCCGCATCGAGACCTTCGAGAGCCTCATCCTCGCCGAAACGAACCCATTGGCCGAAACCGATCCCTACGCCCCCAAACTCGGAAGCTACGCCCGCTACCGCCGCGACCTCGAACGCGGCCTCTATCGCGCCATGAAGGAACTCAGCAAACTCCAGACCGAGCGCGTCGCCCTCCTCCAGCAACACGCCGCCGTCGTCCAGGGCATCACCGAAGGCGCACCCTTCGCCGAAATCACGCGCCTGACCAAAGCCACTGGCGATTTCCTCAACGTCGACAACTACAGCGAAGCCCGCCTGGCGCAGGCTCGCCTCGCCCAGGGCATCGACCATGTCATTGAGATCAACCAGGAAGCACTCGCCGAATTCGAGGCCGATGAGTCCGAACAAAACGAAGCCGATCTGGCCGCGGAAGAGGCAGGGATGCCCCTCGTCCGCTACACGGAATCCCAGCAATAAGATCAGCCCCGCCGCCCCGGCCCCAACACTTCACGAAACGAAGCCAGGCGCCTCGCCCGCTCACGATCTTTGACATCCAAACCTTCTATCCAACACCGGGGGAGTTCCGTCCGCCTGCTCCCCCAACGCCGGCTCGTTACCCTTGCTCTGCCTGGCCGCCCACCCAGGGGAAGGACCAGGGGGCGGTTTTTATCGTGCGGTTGTGATACTGTTTCCAGTAATCCACGAGGAGGCCGATACCATGGCGCACTGCAACCGTCGCAACTTTCTGAAAACCGCGGCCATCGCCGCCGGCACCGCCGCTGTAGGCGGCCTGAACCTGACCGCCGCCCCGGCGAAACGGGCAGCGACAGACTTCGTGACGTTAGGCAATTCAGGCGTCAAAGTCACCCGGCTCGCCTTCGGAACGGGTACCTTTGGCGGGCGCGTCCAACGCGAGTTGGGGCAGGAGCAGTTCACCAAACTCGTCCGCCACGCCTATGACAGCGGCATCCGGTTCTTTGAGACGGCCGACGCTTATCGCGGCATGCCCGAAATGCTGGGCATCGCCCTCCAGGGTATTCCGCGCGACTCCTACCGGCTGATGACCAAGTTCCGCCTGAACACCCAGGATGATCCCAAGGAGACCATCGACCGCTTCCGCCGTGAGCTCAAGTCGGAGTATGTCGACATCCTGCTGCTGCACTGTGTCCGCTCGGCCACCTGGAGCGCTGACCATGAGCGCCTGCGCGACGTCTTCTCCGAGGTCAAACAGAAGAAGGTGATCGTCGCCCACGGCGCCTCCTGCCATGGACTGCTGCCCCTGCGCGCCTTCCCCGGCAACAAGTGGCTGGATGTCGCGCTCATGCGTGTCAACCACAGCGGAGTCAAGATGGATTCGCTCCAGACACGCGACACCGACGACCTGGGCGACGTCAACGAAGTGTTCACCCATGTCGCGCAGGTGCACAAACAAGGCACCGGCGTGCTGGGCATGAAGCTCATCGGCGAAGGCCGCTTCACCAACGCCGACGACCGCGAGGCCGCCATGAAGAAGGTGATCCAGAGCGGCGCCGTCGACGCCACCACCATCGGCTTCAAATCTCCCGCAGAGATCGACGAAGCCATAGCGAGGATGAACCGCCTCCTGAACGCCTGACACCCCCCTTCTTTGTGGGGCGAGATTCCCCTGTGGGGCGAGATTTCCCTGTGGGGCGAGATTTCCCTGTGGGGCGAGATTTATCTTGCGCGGGGCTTCAGCCCCGCCGTTGTTGCAGCACCAGCCCTACTCTCTGCGCCCTTCCGGTTCCAGGCCACAATAGCCGGTTCCCCCTGCTCCGCCCCCAGGATGCAGATCGCCGCGGTCGCCAGCGCGAAGTGCCGCCCGCGTTCGGGCTCCAGCCCCAGATACTGCGTCGTAAAGATCCGCAGGAAATGCCCGTGCGCGAACACCGCAACACGTCCGCCTTCCGCCTTGATCCCCTCAATCACCCGCCGCGCCCGGGCCGAAATCTGTTCGATGGATTCGCCGTTGGGCACAGGTCCCCTCCAGATCGTCCAGCCGGGGTACTTCTCCGCAAGCTGGTCCTGCGTGAAGCTGGTACAGTCACCGTAATCCCACTCGGCGGCGTCGGGCTCGATGCGCGCCTGGGCCAGGTAGCCGGTGAGTTCACACGTGCGCGTAGCCCGTTGCAGCGGGCTGCAGATCACCTTGTCGAACACAACACCCTGCAGCGCCAGGGCGGTGGCGCGGGCTTCTTCTTCACCATGCGGCGTCAGCGGCAGATCGTAACGGCCGCTGTGCTGGCCGGTGAGCGACCACGCCGTTTCTCCGTGCCGAATGAGCCAGATCTCAAGGGGTTTGGACATAGACTTCTGATATTCTCATGGCCGTGGGGAGGCCGTCAGATTCCGGGTCCTCCACCACCACGCTGCGCATCCTGATTCGGAGAGAGAACAAGCAACCATGGCATACCTGCTGGCACTGGACCAAGGCACCACGTCGAGCCGCGCAATCATCTTCGACGAGCAAGGCGGCATCGTCAACGTCGCCCAGAAGGAATTCACCCAGATCTACCCGCAGGCCGGTTGGGTGGAGCACGACCCCGGCGAGATCTGGTCATCGCAGTTGAGCGTCACAGTCGAGGCCCTGGCCTCGGCCCGCATCGCCCCCGACGCCGTCGCCGCCATCGGCATCACCAATCAGCGCGAAACCACCTTGGTCTGGGACCGGAAAACCGGCGAGCCCGTCTACAACGCCATCGTCTGGCAGGACCGGCGCACGGCGGGCTTCTGCGATCAGCTCCGCCGCGATGGCGTGGAACCCGAGGTCCAGGCCCGCAGCGGCCTGCTGCTCGACCCTTACTTCTCGGGCACCAAACTGCGCTGGATCCTCGATAACGTACCCGGAGCCCGCCAGCGCGCCGAAGCCGGCGAACTCGCCTTCGGCACGGTCGACACCTGGCTCATTTGGAATCTCACTCGCGGCGCCGTCCATGCCACCGACCCCAGCAACGCCTCGCGGACGATGCTCTACAACATCCGCACCGGAGATTGGGACGACGAACTGCTCCGCATCCTCGGCGTGCCCCGGGCCGTGCTGCCCGAAGTGCGGCCGTCCAGCGGCAGCTTCGGCGCCACCTCGCACCAGAACATGCCCGGACACATCATGGTGGCCGGTGTCGCTGGCGATCAACAGGCGGCCCTCTTCGGGCAGGCCTGCTTCTCGCCCGGCGTCACCAAGAACACCTACGGCACCGGCTGCTTCATGCTGATGCAGACCGGCACCACGCCCGTCGCCTCCACCAACCGGCTGCTGACCACCGTCGCCTGGAACACCGGCGGTGCCACGGAGTACGCCCTCGAAGGCAGCGTCTTCATCGGCGGCGCTGTGGTCCAGTGGCTGCGCGACGGTCTCAAGATCATCCGCACTGCGCCAGAGGTGGAAGAACTCGCAGCCAGCGTACCCGACAACGGTGGCGTCTATCTGGTCCCCGCCTTCGCCGGCCTGGGCGCTCCTCATTGGGATGCTTATGCGCGCGGCGCCATGCTGGGCCTCACCCGAGGCGTGACCAGCGCGCACATCGCGCGGGCGGCACTGGAGTCCATCGCGTTCCAGGTGGCCGACCTCGTCTCCGCCATGGAGGCCGATTCCGGAATCAAACTCGAAGAACTGCGCGTCGATGGCGGCGCCTCGAAGAACAACCTGCTCCTGCAATTCCAGGCCGATCTGCTGGGTGTCCCGGTCATCCGTCCACAGGTGACAGAGACCACGGCGCTCGGCGCGGCCTATCTGGCCGGGCTCGCCACAGGCGTCTACGGTAGCCGCTCCATCATCTCCAGCCAGTGGAAGGAAGACCGCCGCTTTGTGCCCTCGATGGCCAAGGAGCAGTCGGCTGAAATGCGCGCCAAGTGGACACGAGCCGTAGCCCGCGCCCGTCATTGGGAGGAAGCGTGAACAGGGCAGAACAACTCGAACGGCTGAGGGCCCACTCCGGCCCTTGGGATCTGCTGGTGATCGGCGGAGGCGCCACGGGCGTGGGGTGTGCGCTGGATGCGGCCGCGCGCGGCTTCCAGGTGGCTCTCATCGAACAGCACGACTTCGGCAAGGGCACTTCCAGCCGGTCGACCAAGCTCGTCCACGGCGGCGTCCGCTACCTGGAACAGGGCAACGTCGCCCTGGTGATGGAAGCGCTCAAGGAGCGCGGCATCCTGCGCGAGAACGCGCCCCACCTGGTGGGCGACCTCGCCTTCGTCGTCCCCAACTACGAGTGGTGGGAATCGCCCTTCTACGGAGTGGGCCTGCGGCTCTACGACCTGTTGGCCGGCAAGTACGGCTTCGGAGCGTCGAAGAACCTTTCCAAAGAAGAGACCCTGCAGCGCCTGCCCACCCTGAAGCAGGACGGGCTGCGCGGCGGCGTTGTCTACTATGATGGCCAGTTCGATGATTCACGCCTGCTGATCCACCTCGCCATGACCGCGACCGAGCAGGGCGCCGCCATGGTGAACTACTGTTCCGCCCAGGGCCTGCTAAAGACCGCGGACGGGATGGTGCGCGGGGCGCTCGTGCGCGACGAGGAGACAGGCAACGGCTTCGAGATCGAGGCCCGCGTGGTGATCAACGCCACCGGTTGCTTCAGCGACGGCGTGCGCCGCATGGCCGACGAGTCCGTCGCGCCGATGGTCGCGCCCAGCCAGGGCATCCACCTCGTCTTCGACGCCTCCTTCCTGAAAGGCGACAGCGCCATCATGGTGCCGCACACCAGCGACGGGCGCGTCATGTTTGCCATCCCGTGGCATGGCCACACCCTGGTGGGCACCACGGATACCGCCATCAGCCAGGTTTCCCTGGAGCCGGTGCCGATGGACCAGGAGATTCAGTTCATCCTGGAGACCTCCGCCCTCTACCTCGACAAGCCCCCGTCCCGGACCGACATTCTCAGCTCGTGGGCCGGCATCCGTCCACTCGTGAAAGCCGCCGGCGGTGGGTCCACCGCCTCACTGTCGCGGGATCATTCCATCCACATCGACCCCAGCGGCCTGCTCACCATCGCTGGAGGCAAGTGGACCACTTACCGCCATATGGCGGAGGATTGCGTCGACCAGGCCATCGTCTTGGCCGGGTTGGACGACCGGCCGTGCGTCACGCGGCGGCTGCGAATCCATGGCTACCACCACTACGCTTCGAAGTTCGGGCACCTCCAGGTCTACGGGTCGGATGCGATCCCCATCCAGGAGATGGCTCGCAATCACCCGGACCGCGGCGTTCAGCTTCACCCCGACCTGCCCTATCTCGAGTCTGAGGTGATCTGGGCCGCCCGTTGGGAAATGGCCCGCACTGTGGAGGACATCCTGGCCCGCAGGACCCGAGCCCTCCTCCTGAATGCCCGCGCAGCCTTGGCCATGGCGCCCAGGGTTGCGGAACTGTTGGCCGGGGAACTGGGGCTGGATCCGGCTTGGCAGACAGCCCAGGTGGCCGCATTCACTGCGGTCGCGAAACGGTATCTGCCGGAGTGATCTTTGTTACCCTGAACTTACAGGCTCAATGATCATTCTGTTTGGTTTAGTCCTGGCGGCCCTGGCTCCATGGGAAGCCCAAAGTGCGCCCTTGGCGGACCCCGTTCCCCCGCCGCCCCAATCCACCTCGGCATGGCGGCCCTCCGGTCCGTGGGGCGGCAGCGCCACGGCGATTGCCGTGGATGCCAATGCACCCGGCACACTGCTCGCCGGTGCACGCAACTCATTGATTTTCCGGTCCCGGGACGGCGGCGCCCACTGGTCGCGCCTGGGCTTCCCACGACATTTCCTGGGCACCGTCACGACCTTGGCCATCAGCCCGGGCGACCCGAAACTGTACCTCGCCGGTCTCTATGTGGAGCAATCTCCGTACGCCGGTGTCTGGTATAGCGAGGACGCCGGCGCCACCTGGAAGATGGGCAGCGGCCTGGCGGGCAACTCCGTCCAGTCGCTGGCCATTTGGGCCAAAGACCCGCGCCGCGTGGTGGTGGGCACTCGCGACGGAGTGTGGGGCAGTACGGATTCCGGCCGCACCTGGAAGCGCCTGTCGGCCCCCTACAACCACGAGATGCGCGGCGTCACCGCGGTGGCCATCGACCCGCTGGATGGCGACATCATCTATGCCGGCACCACGCACCTGCCCTGGAAATCGACCGACGGAGGCAAGACCTGGAGCTCGATCCACGACGGCATGATCGATGACTCGGATGTGTTTTCGATTGTAATAGATCCAGCCAATCCGAAGCAGGTGCTGGCCAGCGCCTGCAGCGGCATCTACCGCAGCGAGGCGGCCGGTACCGACTGGACCAAGTTCCAGGGCATCCCGTCCAGCCACCGCCGCACCCATGTGATCCGCATCCGGCCAGGCGACAGCAAGGTGATTTACGCCGGCACCACGCTGGGGCTGCTGAAATCAGTGAATGGCGGGGCGACGTTCAAACAGCTGAATCAATTGCACATCCTGGCCATGACCTTCGATCCGCGGAACCCCGACAGGCTCTACATCGCGGCCGAGGGCACCGGACTTTGGCTCAGCGAGGACGGCGGGCAGACCGTCCGGACCATCAATAACGGCTTCGTCAGCCGCCGCCTCATCAGCGTCGCGGCCGCGGACGGCTCGCTCTATACCAACGTGATCCAGGATGGCGAGGGCGGCGGGATATTCTCGAGCAGGAATGGCGGAGAGTCGTGGAATCTTTCGGCCAATTCGACGGTATTGCGGGACAACCATATTACGCGCCTGGCGGGCTGTCCCGGCGACGAAAAACTGCTGTTTGCGGGCAATGAGTCCCGCGCCCTGCGGTCGCGCGACGGCGGCAAAGTGTGGACAGAGCTGCGGTTGGGGGTCGCCGATGCCCGCCTCCTGGCGCTGGCTTGCGTCTCCGGCGACAAACCCGAAAAGGGTTTGGTCTATGCCGGCACGGACCGGGGGCTCCTGCGGAGTTCGGACGCCGGCCAGACTTGGCAACCCGCCCGGCTGACTACCGTTAACATTCCACACAACGTTCAGGCGATCTATACTTCGCCGGCCGCGCCGCGGCGGATTGCCGTGCGAACCACCTTTGCGATGTATCTGTCTGAAGATTCAGGCGGTTCCTGGAAAGTAATGAACATCCTTTTCCCGGTGAGCCTCATCTATGACATAGCCTTGGCCGGCGGCCCGAAGGGGTTGGCGCTGGTGGCCACGGCCCAGGGGTTGTTTGTATCCGAGGACGGCGGCAAGACCTGGCAGCGGCGCGAAAACGGGCTCCAACCCGGAACTGTGAGTTCTCTCGCGGTGAGGCCGGATCATGCCGATGAGGTATACGCATCGCAGTTCGGCCGGGTCTTCCGTTCGGTAAACGGGGGCCGGCTGTGGCAGTCTTTGGCGCAAGCGGAAATCGCCGAAGCCAGCATCCAAAAGCTGACTTTCGCGTGGGGTCAGAAGGACCGGCTGTTGGGGCTAACTCCCGATCTGGGAATGTTTTATCTAGACCTTTCAGTCGATCAGTAGCATAATGATTAAAGGCAGGTGAAGCCCTGAATATGAAACTTACGACACTCAGTCCCAGCAATCGATCCTGGTCGCGGGCTCTGGTCGCGGCCGGGTTGGCGATGGCAATCTGTACGTCGGCCGGCGCCCAGCAGGCCGCATCGGACAAGAAGAAAGCGGCCGCAGAGGGTGATGAACGCCCCGATTTTGTGGAACTTAATGGTTTCCTAGGAGGCAGCTTCTTCCAACAGGTGGACAAAGGTCTTGGAACGAAGCTGAATAATGGCGGCGCCGCTGGCGCCAGGGTGACCGAGAATTTCTGGCGGTATGTCGGCCTGGAGCAGGCCTTTACATACAGCACGAACAACCTTACGTTTTTGAAGCCGAGTCAGCCGGGTTTGCCCAATTACGGCTTCGGTAACCGCATCTACCAGTACTCTTTGAACCCGGTTGTCTACTGGACACCGCGTGGGTCAAGATTTCGGCCGTTCCTGACCGTAGGCATCTCCGCCCTCAACATCACCCCCACCGACACCGGCAAGGCGGAAGGGCGTTACCTGGCGAACCAGATTTACGGCGCCCAGAACACGAACAACAACATTCAACCTGCCATGAACTATGGCGGCGGCCTGAAGGTCCACCTGACAGACCGGGTTGGTCTGCGGTTTGACGTTCGCGGTTTGTACACCAAGAACCCCACCTTTAAGCTCCCCGACATCTCGCCCACGGGTGTGTACATTCCCCGCGGCAACATGTTGAATGGCGTGCAGACTACGGCTGGCATTACGTACTACATTGGCAAGAAAGCTGAACCGGCTCCGCCGCCGGCCCCGCCGCCACCGCCGCAGCCCCTCGCTGGATTGAATGCCGGCACGCTTTCCGCCGGATCCGGCACCCTGTGCCAGGGCCGTGCCATCACGGTCCGCTCGAACGTCACCGATCCCGCCGGCCGCGCCATCACCTACAAGTGGACGGTCAACGGACAACCGGCCGGCAGCAACAGCGCCGAACTGACCTTCACTCCGGACAAGCCGGGCAGCTACATGGTGGAACTGACGGCCGACGCTCCCAATACCGAGGGCCTGGCCACCAGAACCGCCAAGGCGAACACGCTCTCGCTGAACGTTCAGGAGTACACCGCCCCGACCATCGGCGCGATTTCGGTCAACCCGGCCGCCATCGAGTATGGTCAGACCGCCGCCCTCAGCGCTTCGGCCACCGGTTCGGCCTGCTCGACGATCAGCTTCCAGTGGTCCGCCACGGAAGGTACGGTCTCCAATCCGACGTCTGCCTCCACTTCGTTTGATTCGAAGTCGGTCCGGTTCGACCAGGGTGGCAAGATCCAGTCCAAGACCGTCACCGTCACCAGCAAGGTGACCGACGACCGCGGCATGTCCGCGACGTCCACCGGGACGCTGAAGGTGGACTACACGCCTAAGTCCATCCGTTTCTCCGACGTCATCTTCTCGAAGGGCAGCAGCCGCGTGAACAACTGCGGCAAGCGCGTCCTGCTGGAAGAGCTGGCGCCGAAGGCCGCTGATCCGGACTACGAAATCGTCCTCGTCGGCCACATCGACAACGACGAAGCCTCCAAAACCCGCGTACCTTCCAAGCTCGATCAGCAGCGCGCGCTGAACGCCCTCGCCGTCCTCACTGGCGGCACCGGCACCTGCGCCAATGTGGATCCCAGCCGGGTGAAGGTCGATTGGGTCGGCACCGAACAGGTCGCCGATATGCAGCCCGCCCTCTGCGGCACTTCCGCCCGCTCGGCCTCGAAAGAGCGTCCGGGTTCGATGGCCTCCACCGCCGATCAGAATCGCCGCGTGGAAGTCTGGCTGGTGCCCAAGGGAACCAAACTGCCCAACTCCTTCAAGGGCGCCAAGGCGGTGACCCCGAAGGAACTGAAGCGGCTCGGCTGCCCGAAATAAGCTGGTCCGTCTCTCCCTCAAAACGCAAAACCCGGCCCTCGCAAGGGGGTCGGGTTTTGTTTTTGCCCCTGTTTTCCAATCCCTGCTAGTACGGCCGTTTCCCATTGCGCCCGTGCCCGTCGGGCGTGTTAGCGTCAAATTGTACCCATCGAAATGTCTCATTCCACCGAGTCCCCCTGTCAGCAGAACCGGCGTGTCGTGCGCACCAAGCGCGTGGACGAAGTCCAGAGCCTGCATGAGTTGATCCAGCATTGCCTGCCCGCGTTCGGCGGCGCCTACTTCCGCCGTGTCTACTCGATTCTCGACACCGCCATCGGCATGGGCTGCCCGTTGACCATGGCCATTGCCGGCCCCATTACGGTCTCCGGCCAGCACCAGACGTGGCTGATCCCGCTGCTGGAAACGGGCTGGATCGCTTATCTCAGCGGCACCGACGCCATGTGCTACCACGATGGCCACCGCAGCCTGGACGGCCGCCGCGATCCCGTGCACGAAGTGCCGATCTTCGGCGACGACGGCGCGCTGCGCGACGAACACACCATCCGCGTCACCGACATGGCGTTCGACGAGGATGTACTGCTGGACCAGGACCGCTATCTGACGGCCCTGCTGCGGGAACCGGAGTTCCAGAAGAAGATGACTGGCACGGAACTGCGCTATCTTCTGGGCCGCCGCTTTGGCAGCCTGGAGCAGCGGAATGGGGTCGAGCCGGGCATGCTGGCGGTGTGCCACAAGATGGCCATCCCGTTCTTCGTGGGCGCCCCGGGCGACGGCAGCGTCTTCCTGAACTCAATGAAGCTGTGGGCCATGAAGCAGGCCGGGCTGCTCGAGAACTACGAGTTTGAACTCGACATCCACGCCGAGGTCTTCGAGAGCTGCGCCTACCACTACTGGGGCCTGTTTGAGAGCGACACCAAGGCACTCGCAACCTTCGTGCTGGGCGGCGGCGTCCCGAAGAACTTCAATCTCCAACCGGAACCGGCGCTCGGCCAGGTGCTGGGACTGCCGGACGTGCGCGGGTATCACTTCGACGTCCAGATTGTCAGTTCTCCGGTGACCGATGGGTCGCTGTCCTCCTGCTTCCCGGCCGAAGCCGTGACTTGGGGCAAGGTGGACCGGAATGTCTACCAGCAGACGACCGAGAGCATGCAGGCGGACTACTCCATGCTGCTGCCATTCCTCGTCAAGGCGCTGCTGGACAACCGGGCGCGCTATGAGCGCCTGCGGGAGGAACTTGGCGAGGAGACGCTCTTCGCAAAGCACCCCAAGGCGAAGGGCTATCTGCGGCCGCGAGCGGGCTACCGGCTGTTCGAAAAGCGGGATGAGCTGTTGAAGAAGCTGGTGCTCGCCGTCAAAGAGAATCGCGAGTGGCTGGCCGAGACCCTCGACTACCCGCTGGCGTAAGCAGGAGCACTCCGCTAGCGAAGCAAGGCTTTCACACGGTTCAGATCGCCGTCCAGTTTCGCGGGCGGGGTCAATCCCAGCAGCCGGCACAGCAGCGGAAACACGTCCACCGTCCTGGCCGCGTCTGTGGTCTTGCCGGCCTGGAAGGCGGGCCCCACGCCAATGAGGATGCCGCGCATGTCGCGGTACTTCTCCGGATCGTAGCCGTGCATGCCCTTCAACTGCGGAATCACCTTGGAGTCGGTGTCGCCGGGCGGCACGATTTCAATGATCAGCGGGGTCTTCGGAATGACCACCAGATCGCCGATCCTTGGATTGTCACGGTAGTGCAGATGGGCCGGGACCTCGGCCCGCCGGTAGACGTCCACCTCGGGCGCGTTCCTGATCAGCTCGGCACGCACCCGCTCCGGATCGTCACAGTAGAGCATGGTCATCGGAGCTTCGTTAGCCGCCACGCAGCCTTTGAAATCGGCCCGGCTGGTGAGGTTGAGGTGGCCGGCCACAGCGGTCATCCCGTGATCCGACAGCACCACGATGTTCATGCCTGGATGGATCGCGCGCGCGGCCCGCACGAGTTCACCCGTTAGCTCGTCGAGCGCGGCGATCGCAGCCCTGGTTTCCGGCGCATCCGGACCCAGTGCGTGTCCCTTGCCATCGACGTCCGAGAAATAGGCCATCACGAGGCCCGGGCGCTGCCCCTCAGGCAACTGCAGCCAATCCAGGACCTGCTTCACGCGGGTTTCGTTCGGGATACGCCCGTCATACTTCTTGAAGTAGCTGGGGTTGCGGCCCTGGATCCCGGCGTCGGTACCCGGCCAGAAGAAGGTTGCCGCCTTGACGCCGTGCTGCTCGGCCAAGAGCCAGATGGGCGTGCCGCCATACCAGGCACCTTCGCTGGAATCCCTCCAGTACTGGAAGTTCTTCTGCCGACCGCGGTCTCGAAACATCATCCCGACCACGTTGTGGTGCTCGGGATAGAGCCCCGTCGCGATGGCGTAGAAGTTGGGGAACGTAGTCGAGGGGAAGGCGGGGATCAGGCTGTCCACGGCAGCGCCCTGTTGCTTCAGCTCCAGGAGGTTGGACGCCTTCTCGCGTTCGGCGTAATCCCACCGGAAGCCGTCCAGGGCGATGACCAAAACCGGCGGAGCGGCCTGCAGCACAAGACCGGACAGCACCAAAGCCCAAACCAGGAATCGAGACATGGACCCATTATCCCGTCCTTTGCCCGATTCAAAAAAGATCTTCTAGTCCTGGATATGATAGAAGTGCTCATGCTGACCAGACGCGCATTCGCTGGTTCCCTGCCCCTGGCCGGCCTCGCTGCCGCGGCAGCGGCGCCAGCCATCCGGTCGATTGAAGTCTTCGCCGTCCGCTACCCGGTCAACGGCTACTTCAAGTTCTTCACCAAGCCGGAGCGGCAGACGGCCTTCGTCAAGGTCACCTGTGAAGACGGCACCTTCGGCTGGGGCCAAAGCGTACCCATTCCAACCTGGAGCTACGAAACGCTGGAGTCGGTGACGACGGCCTTGCGGGGCTATCTGGCGCCCACCCTGATCGGGAAGAATCCGACCGATCTGGCGGGGGCGCACGCGGCCATGAACAAGGCAATCGCACCGTCATTCTCCACCGGAATGCCGATTGCGAAGGCGGGCATTGATCTCGCCCTACACGACATTACCGGCAAGCTGGCAGGGAAGAACCTGGCTGCCTTGTGGGGACGGAAGCCACTCTCGAAGGTGGTTCTGAGCTGGACGGTGAACACCAAATCCATGGCCGAAGCCGAGACCGTGATGGCCGATGGGCGGCAGCGCGGCTACAAGCACTTCAACATCAAGGTGGCCCCGGATCCGAAGTTCGATGTGGAGTTGGCGCGCACCGTGCGGCGCTTCGCCCCCGACAGCTTCCTGTGGGCCGATGCGAATGGCGGTTATGACACCGACACAGCGCTGACGGTGATCCCCAGGCTGAAGGATGCCGGAGTGAACGTGCTGGAGCAGCCGGTGCCCTCCAACCGGCTGAGCGGATTCGCCGCCGCGAAGCGCCAGGGCCTGCTGCCGATCATCCTGGATGAGGGCGTAGTCTCGATCACCGACCTGGAAGAGTTTCACGAGTTGGGGCTGCTGGACGGGGTCGCGATGAAACCGGCGCGCACCGCCGGCTTGTTTGACGCGCGGCAACAGGTGGAATACCTGGAGCACAACAGGCTGATGTTCCTGGGCAGCGGCCTGACCGACCCTGACGTGGCGCTGGCCGCGGCCGTGGTGCTCTACGCCGCCTATGGCTTAAAGTACCCCGCGGCCCTGAACGGCCTGCAGTATCTTGCCGGGTCATTCCTGCGCACACCCTTCCAACTCGAGGATGGAGCCCTGCGCACCCCAACCGGACCGGGGCTGGGCGTCGAGGTGGACGAAGAGAAAGTAAGGAAAGCTGCTCATGACTAGAACCACCCTGTTCGCGATGTGCACAGCGCTGCCGCTGATGGCCGCGGGCCCATTGGAGTGGAGGGACCACAAGGACGGACGGGTGGAGTTACTGGAAAACGGGAAGACGGCGCTGGTCTACAACTACGGTCCGCAATTGAAAGAGGGCGCCCCGGAGAATCGCCGCCGCTGCTGCTATATCTTCCCTGTGATGACCCCGGCCGGCGTCTCGATGCTGGACGACTTCCCCAAAGACCACTACCACCACCGGGGCATCTTCTGGGCGTGGCCGCACGTGGAAACAGGTGGCCAGGATCTGGATGGCTGGATGTTCCCCAACCTGCAGAACCGCTTCGAGAAGTGGGTGACGCCGCCTGCGGCGAAGAAGAGCGCCATCCTGGCGGTGGAGAACGGGTGGTATGCCGGAGAACACAAGATTGTCAGGGAGACACTGAAGCTGACCGCCTATCCGTCCAAGGGCGCCAAGCGTGAATTCGATGTGGAGCTGAAGCTGGAAGCGGTTGGCGAGGCGGTGACCCTGAGAGGGTCCGCCGAGAAGGGCAAAAGCTACGGCGGCTTGAGCGCCCGCTTTGCACCGCGGGAGCAGACCGCCATCCTGGCCGACACTGGCGCCGTCACGAAGGACGAAGACCTGGTGGCCCATGCCTGGGCCGAACTCTCGGCGCTGTATGAAGGGAAGCGCGCCGTGCTGCGGATCACCCCGGATCCGAAGGGCGCCGGAACGCCCTATCAATGGTGCCTGCGCCCATACGGATTCGTGGGCGCTTCGTTCCCCGGACGGACCGAGACGGTCACTGGATATACGCTGGAGCCGGGCAAGCCGCTGAGACTCAAATTCAGGGTTACGGCTTCCGACGCGAATTAGACCCGCTTCGTCCAGTATTAAGCCCATTCCGGTGCGCTGCGCGCCCGGCATCCCCCGTGCCTGTCATGGGAGAATACTCATGATCGGCCGGGTTCCGTGGGGGGAACCGGGCCGAGGCGCTTGCGCTCAGATGACTCAATTATGAAAAAAGCAGCATCCCTTTCCTTTCTTCTGGTGTGCGGCCTGGCCGCTACACTTTTCGGAGACCAAATCACGTTGAAGAACGGCGATCGTGTGTCTGGCAAGATCGTCATGGCCGATGACAAGACCGTCTTACTGAAGACGGATTATGCGGGGGAGATCAAGATCGACCGCGCCTCCATCACCAACATGGTGACCGACCAGGTGCTCAACGTGACGTTGAAGGACGCCGGTAAGGTTCAAGGCAAAGTCGAGACGACCGCCGAGGGCGTTCAGGTGCAGAAGACCGATGGCACGGCAGTGACGGTCAAGCCCGAAGTGGTGACGAACCTTCGGAACGACGCCTCGCAGAAGGCGTACGAGCGCGAGGAAGAGAGGCTGCATCACCCGCGCCTGAATGATTTCTGGGCTGGCTTCGTTTCGCTGGGGATTGCGAATTCCAGCGGCAACTCGATCACGACCACGGTCAGCACGGCGGCGTCGGCTACTCGAATCGCCGGCAAGAACAAGCTCAGCCTGAATTTCGCCCAGCTCTATGCCACGCAGAGCACCACCCTGCCGCATGGCCAGACGGCCAACAAGGTGAGCGGCGGCTTGCGCATCGACCGCGATCTCAGCAAGCGGTTGTTCGTGTACGGCACCAACGGCTACGACTATGACAAGTTCCAGGACCTCGACCTGCGCGTCGTGGTTGGCGGCGGTTTCGGTGACCACGTCTGGATTGGCAAGAAGGGTTACCTGGATGTGTTTGGCGGCGGCAACTGGAACCGTGAAAAGTACAACAAAGATGGGGTGAACATCACCCGGCAGATTGCGGAAGTCGTGGTCGGCCAGGAGATGGGTTACCAGGCGTTGAGCAAGCTGAAGCTGTATGAGAAGCTCACGATCTTCCCGAACATGAGCGATGGCGGCCAATACCGCATGAACTTCGACGCCACGGCCAGCGTGCCGGTCATGAAGTGGCTGGAGTTGAACTTCGGCTTCAGCGACCGCTTCATCTCCAACCCTGTGTTCGGAAACAAGGGCAACGACACGATCTTCACGACCGGTGTCCGTGTCAGCTTCGACCAGAACAAGCGCTAGCCGCGGCCGGTGATGGCGATCACTTCGTATTCACCGACTGAGAGAATTGTAAACTCCAACTGGCCTTCCACCATCCGGAAGGCCAGTTTGGTTTGTGCCGCCAGCGCCTGGACGGTGCGCGGCTGGAAGGCTTTGGGCAGGTCGAGCCGGACCTTCTGCGGTCCGAGGGGATAGACCTCGCGCACGGGCCCGTGCAGCAGGGCCGGGTTGGTGTAGTTCAACAGGTGGAGCGCCAGTCCGGCCTCTGTCTCCCAATAGAAGATATCGATGAGGCCGGAGCCCTCGACGTGGACGCCCAGGGCGTTGCTGGAAGTCCAGCGCACTGCATTGGCCAGCAGTTTGGAGAGATCGGGATTCCAGCTCCGCCAGAGTGTCCGGTCGATATCGGAGGGGAAATAGACCATGCGGCCGGGCGTGTCGTGAGCGAACATTTCGGGCCCCGAGGACTTGTTGTCGCGCGGATAGACCATCTCCGGCGGAAAGGCAGGGAAAGGCGCGATGCGGGACAGCGGGGCGGCCGGCGAATCCTTCACGGCCACACGGTTCTGGGCGCCGGGCAGGAGTCCGGTATCCTCGAAGCCTTTGAGGACTTCGTGCCGCTGCTCCACGCGGAAGTAGGAGTTACGCAAGGGTCCCTCGACGCGGCCGGCAAACGAAGCTCCGAAGACCCGGGCCAGCCCGAACTCGGCGCGGCGCTGGCCGTTCTCGTCGTAGAGGGAGGATTCGAAGGTCGCCACGATGCCGCCCCCGCCGTCCGCGTACTGCTGCAGTGCCTGGACGCTGGCATCGCTGAGCAGTGCGGCGTTCGGCAAGATGACACAGCTGTACTCACGCAGGCGCGGCAGGGTGAGATCGCCGTCGTGGATGAGGTCGAAAGGAATGCGGTTTTCCAGTAAGGCGAAGTAGTAGCCTTGCAGCGCTTCGGTATTGCCGCTGAGCTTGGGATGCCACACCTGGGTGCGCTGCGGCCACACCAGCCCGATGCGCGACAGCGACCTCTTATTGAAGAAGTGCTGCTCGTTCTGCTTCAACCAGGGAAAGACATCCAGCCCGGTCTGCATCCAGCGCTTGTCCTGGGGATTGCCACCCAGCCACGTCAGCCAGGGCACCATGCCGCTGGCGGCGCTCTGCTTGAGCCACATATGGGTTTCCACCGGGGCCTTCGACGTGTGGCGCCAGATGGCGTCGCTGAGGTTGTAGCCGCTGGTGACGTTGGTGACGGGCCGGCCGCGCATGACTGCGTAGCCGATGCGCCCCTGTTGAGCGCAATCCCACAGCGGCACATTGCCGGAGCGGTCCTGGTGGTCGGCATTCATCCATCTCGCCACGGCCGCGATTCTCTGGATGTCGGTTTCGGCGCGAATGCTGCCGCCGAGGTTGCCGACATAGACGCGGTCAGCGCGGCCGGCGCTGGCGGTTGAGTCCCACAGCTTCCAGATCTCGAGCACGCGGTCCAGGCGCCGCTCGGTCCACTTGCGAAAGACGGGGTCGTTGCGGTCGTCCTTCTCGGGCAGGGTTCCGAAGAGCTTGCGGCAGGTGTCGCAGTAGCAGATGGTGCCCAGTCCGGTGGACGGCCAGGCATTGGTATAGAAGGCGTCGGGGTCGTAGCGTTCGCACAGCTCGCGGATGATGGCGGTCATGTGCGTGTCGTAGTAGGCACTGAATTCACAGGTGCGATAGAGTTCGGGGGCCTCGTTGTGGCGGGCGGGTGTGCCGTCCTTGCGGCGGGCGAACCACTCGGGTTTGGCCGCGTGCACTTCCTCGAAGGCATACGAAGGGTCGAGCCGGGCGATGACGCGAATGCCTGCCTTTTTGGCCGCTGTGGCGTATTCGCCGAACAGGTCCCGATTCCCGAGAAACCGCGCGCGGTGGTGCAGCGTCACGTTGGATGGATAGAACGCCATAATGCCGGCGCAACTCACGATGAGCCCGTCCACCTGCATCTTCGACCAATATTCGATCCAATACCGGACATCGAGTGTGGCTGAATCCGCCTCATTGATGTTCAATTGGCCCAGGCGCCGCATACGTAAAAACCAGGGCGCCGAGGCCGCCCCGCGCAGCAACCCAGCGGCCGCCAGCGTGGCCACAAACTCGCGTCGTTTCATGCAGTTCTCCCAATGGAAGGGGCCCGGCATCAGGCCTCCAATCCGCCCGCATTCTATCACCCGGCCCGGCCACAACAGCTAAAATAGAAAAAACCCGTCTTCCCTGGAACATGAAGCTTCTGCGCCGAATTCTCTGGATACTCCCCCTGTTTGCGGTGGCCGGCCAAGCCGCCACGGTCGCGGCCGGAACGCTGCTGGAGTTGCGGCTACGTCAGAATCTGTCGTCCTATTCGAGTAAACAGGGGCAAGCGATTCGCGCCGACCTGATCGCGCCTGTGCGGGTGGACGGCCACACGCTGCTGCCGCAGGGCTCGCTGCTTTCAGGCACGCTGACAGAGGTCAAGCGAATCGGTTGGGGCGTCCGAAATTTGCGGGCTTCCATGCGGTTGACGTTCGACACCATCGCCCTGCCGGACGGCACCACGCAGGCACTGAAGGCCCATGTCGCTTCGGTGGATAACGCGCGGGAGACGGTTGATGAGTCAGGCAAGATCGTCGGCATCCGGGCGACCGCCCCGATGGGCCACCGGTTGGCCGGGGTGACGCGGAATATCTTCATGTGGGATCCGCTGCTGCAACTGGTGCTGACCGGCAGTACCGCCGCTGTGTTGCGCTTCCCCGAGGCGGAGATCAGCTTCCCGGCCGGCACGGAGATGTTCCTGGCCCTCACTGCCCCCCTGGAGGTGGACACCACCTGGTCGACCCCGCTGCCGCGCCTGACGGACGATGCCGCGGACCGCGAGCGACTGCTGAGTATTGTCCACAACATGACCGTCCGGACGCACCGGGAGAAGAACAGCAGGCCCGGCGACTTCGTCAACCTCATCCTGCTGGGCGAACCTGACTGGATTGAGCGAGCTTTCACCGCCGCCGGATGGATCCATGCCGACAAGCTGACCAAGTCATCAGGCTGGATGTCGTTCCGCGCCGTGGCCGAGGCGAAGCCCTATCCGCGCGCCCCGATGAGCGGCATGCTGCTGGACGAAAAGCCGGCAATCTTCCAATTCTCCAAGGCGCTCAACAGCTATTCGAAACGCCATCATCTGCGGGTCTTCGACCAGCCCGAAGCCTGGAACCGTCATCCGGTGCTGGCAGCCAGCTCGACGCAGGACATCGCGGTCACGTTCTCGTTCAGCAAGAACCGCCTCATCCATGTGGTGGACCGCAATATCGACAACGAACGAGCCAAGATCGTGAACGACCTCGCGTTCACGGGCTGCGTGGATTCGGCTGAACTGATCGAGCGCCCATGGGTCCCTCAGAGTACGCAGAATTACACAGGGGAACTGCTGGCGACGGATGGCGCCGTGGCCGTGCTCGAGATCAATCCCTGCCGTACACCGCTGCGGACTTTGGATCCCGGTCCCCCAATGCGAGTGAGCGGGGGCCGCCTGCAGCGATTGGGCCGCCAGGTGATGCTCACCGCCGGCAACGACTTCACCTTCAACAATCCGATCTACCAGGCCGGCAAAGGCATCCAGTTCCTATTCCGCCGCATGCTGGGCCGGGAGGATCGCACGCAACCGGCGCGCACGGGCCTGGTTGAGCGCAGCCAGCGCTCGACAGACATCGCTCCGGCCGCGCCGACCGCGTCGCTGCCCGATTAGCGCTACCATCCGGCCCGGTCGCGGTTTACCCTGGATTCAATCAGTATCATGCGAATCATTCCAGGCTTGACCGCGATTCTGCTGTGTTCCCTATGGGCACAAAAGCCGGGTTCGCCGGTCGTCATCGATGGCACGGAAGTGCTGCGGGTCTATACAGGAGCGGCCCCCTTCTCGCCGGAGGCGCGCGCGGCGGACATCCGGAGCCGGATCGAGAAGATAGGCGACACGTCCTCCCATCCGGAGATCAGCATCAAGAATCTGCCGTCGCAGAACGTCACGGCCGTCGCCGCCGGGTCGGTCTACATTATGCTGGTCACCAACGCCGATGCGGAGGCTGCCGGAGCGCCCCGCGATGAACTGGCGGCCCGCTACGCGCTGGCTATCCAGAAGGCACTGGAGTCCTATCGCGACCAGCACACGCTGGTCAGCTACGTGGTCGCCTCAGGAAAGACGCTGCTTGCCTGGGCCGCCTTCGTTCTACTCTGCTGGCTGCTGAAGCGAGGGCTGGATTGGCTGGGCCAGCGCATCTCGCTCTGGTTCCAACGCGAAACGAAAACCCGGCAGGTGCGTGGTTTTGGCCTCATTCTGTGGCGGCGCGCTTCGCTGCTGGCGCTCTCGCTGCTGAAAGTGGTGGTCGTCTTATTCCTGCTTTCGCAGTTCTCGCTGCTGATCTCGTTCTCGTTCAGCCAGTTCCCGCAGACGGCGGGCATCTCGACGACCCTGATCGATTACCTGCGCCTGACGTTCGGCGGCATTGGCCGCTCGGTGCTCGACTACCTGCCCAAGGGCGGTTTCGTGGTGATCGTGTGTGTGATCAGCTTCTACCTGCTGCAGGTGCTGAAAGTTCTGGCGCGCGCCATCGAACACAGCGACGTCACAGTGCCTGGGATCCACCCGGAGATGGCATTGCCGACCTATCAGCTCGCGCGGATTCTGGTGATCGTGTTCGCCCTGGTGGTCTCGTTCCCTTACCTGCCCGGCGGACAGTCGGAGGCATTCAAAGGCGTCTCGATCTTCCTGGGCGTGCTGATTTCCATTGGATCCGGATCCTCGGTGGGCAACGTGCTGGCGGGCATCACTCTGACGTACATGCGTCCTTACCGGGCGGGCGACCGCGTCCAGTTCGGCGATACGATCGGCGACGTCCTGGAGAAGTCGCTGCTGGTGACGCGGCTGCGCACCATCAAGAACGTGGAGGTGGTGATTCCCAACTCCACGATCCTGGGCGGCATGATCCAGAACTTCAGCGCCATGGCCAGGAACCGCGGACTGATCCTCCACACTACGGTGACCATTGGCTATGACGCACCGTGGAGGCAGGTGCACGAGCTGATGATCCGCGCGGCGCAAAACACGGAGGGGATCCTGATCGAGCCTGTGCCATTCGTGCTGCAGACAGCGTTGAACGACTTCAACATCAGTTATCAGCTCAACGCCTTCACCGACAGGCCGAACGAGTTTGAGTTCATTTACTCGCGGCTGCACCAGAATATCCAGGACTCGTTCAACAAGGCGGGCGTGGAGATCATGTCGCCAAATTACTTCGCACTGAGGGACGGCAATACGGTGACGACGCCGGAAGCGGACCGGCCGCCGCACTACCAGCCGCCGTCGTTCCGGGTGAACTCTTAGCTGCGCTCCAGCAGCGTAGAGAACCGCTTACCGATTGCCAGCGCCGGATCGAGCGGCACGTCCACCGGTTCGCAGTCCGCCGGGATACTGATGATGGGTTTCTGCTTGATGTAGCGGCCGTGGAAGCCAGGCAGCCATTCGCGCTGGGCTTCCAGCATCTCCGTGCACATTTCGCGAATCTCGCCCAGGGTGCAGACGGCACTGGTGAGCGGGTCCATCGCGACCGCCTGCACCAGCCTTTCCGGATCCGCGTTGAGCGCCGCTTCGGCCGTCAGCAACTGTACGTTCACGTTGGTCATGCAGAGGGCCGCGCACTGTGGGGGCAGATCGCCCACTACCGTCGGGCGAAGCCCGGTATCGTCGGCGAACGTCGGCACCTCCACGCAGCAGCCGCGCGGCAGGTTCGTGATGTAGCCGTCGTTCCGCACGTTGCCCATGAAGCGGAAGGGCTTGCCGGTCGCCACGGCCTCCATGATGTACGAGCAGTACTCCACGCTGCGGTGATCGATGCGGGTTGACTCGGTCTCCAGCGGATCGTGCTCGGCGTAGATGTCGGCGATGGCCTTGCACCACGAGTAGTAGGCGCCGCTTTCGCCGCCGAAGCTGGGCTCGTCACAGTACAGACCCATCGCCTTGGCGTTCTTGCGGAACCACGGAACGTACTCGCTGAGATGGCCGGTGCTCTCGGTCATGAAGTAGCCGAAGTGCCGAAACACCTCGCCGCGCACCTTCTCGTTCTTGTAGAACTCGGGCCGTTCGAAGACCGCCCGCAGGTCGGGATAGAGATCCTCGCCCTTGTGCTCCAGGCGGAGGAACCAGTCCATGTGGTTGATGCCGCCACAGGTGTAGGTGATCTCGTCCTTGGGCACATCGCAGTAGCGGGAGATGAGGTCGAGGGTGGTCTGCACGCCGTGGCACAAGCCGACGAATGAGACCTTCGAGGCCTTGCCCAGGGCGAGGCAGTTGGCGGCCATGGGATTCGCGTACTGCAGCAGGATGGCGCCGGGCTTGGCCAGCCGCTCCATGTCCCTGGCGATGTCCACCAGCAGGGGAATGGTGCGCAGGCCGCGGAAGATGCCGCCCGGCCCGAGGGAGTCGGCAATGCACTGGTCGACACCGTACTGGAGAGGGATCTTGTAGTCGAGCCCGAACGCCTCGACCCCGCCTACCTGAACCATCACCACGACGAAGTCGGCATCGCGAATCGCTTCCGCGCGATCGAGTGTCGCCCATACGCTGCCCGGCAGGCCGTTGTCGCGCAGCATGCGCTGCCCGAAGGCTTCCATTGCCCGCAGCTTCGGCTCCGTACGGCTCATCAGCGCGAATTCACTGCCGGCGAGCGCCGGCGTCGCCATGATGTCGCTCATCAGCGTCTTGCAGAACACGATGCTGCCCGCACCGATCATTGCGATTTTGTGTGCCATGCCCAATCCCTCCTGCTGCCTGATGTTCTACCACAGCCCGCGCACCGTCTACTGGAAGGTGACCTTGTTTTCCCCGGCTGCGAGCCGGACGCTGACCGTTCCATCGGACTCGGGCCGCAACGCCAGCGGTTTGCCGGCCGAGGTGATGGCTTTGATCTGCTGGCCCTTGGGTGCGCGGAGTTTCAGGGTCCCGGCCACCGCCGGCTTGAG
This sequence comes from Paludibaculum fermentans, assembly GCF_051172195.1. Taxonomy (GTDB): domain Bacteria; phylum Acidobacteriota; class Terriglobia; order Bryobacterales; family Bryobacteraceae; genus Paludibaculum; species Paludibaculum fermentans_A. The sequence continues at coordinate 4,611,448 of NZ_JBPJAQ010000001.1, read as the reverse complement.
CGTGGCCGAGGCCGCTTTGCCCGCGGTCCACTGGATGGATACTTCCACATTGCCGCGTGCCTTCAAGCCCTTCACTGATCCGCCAGCCCAGGCCTTGGGCAGCGCCGGCAGCAGGCTGATCTCGCCCGCGTGGCTCTGTAGCAGCAGTTCCGCCATGCCGGCCGTCCCGCCGAAGTTGCCGTCGATCTGGAAGGGCGGATGGTTGTCGAACAGGTTCGGCAGGGTCGACTTCGCCAGCAGCGCGACGATGTTCTCGTGCGCCGTGTCGCCTTCTTCCAGGCGAGCCCAGAAGTTGATGATCCAGGCCCGGCTCCAGCCCGTGTGGCCGCTGCCGGCCTTCAACCGGCCTTCGAGCGTGTTGCGCGCCGCGCGCGCCAGCTCCGGCGTCCCGCGCAGCGTGATCTGGTTATCCGGGTGCAACGCGAACAGCGGTGAGATGTGGCGGTGGCCGGGATCCGGTTCGTCGTAGTCTTCGGCCCACTCCTGCAACTGGCCACGTTTGCCCACCTGGAATGGTACGAGCTTCGCACGGGCCGCGGCCACCTTTGCCCGGAACTCCGGATCGATGCCCAGTACTTCACTGGCCTGGATGACGCGATTGAACAGCGCCCGTGTGATCTCCGTGTCCATGGTAGGGGCCATGCAGAGCACGCCGACGGCGCCGCCCGCGGTACGGTAGCGGTTCTCGGGACTGATGGACGGCCCCGTGATCAGATGGCCTTTCCCGTCGTCCTGCAGGTAGTCGAGGAAGAACTCCGAGGCTTCCTTGAGATCGGGATAGGCTCGTGCGGCCAGGAATTTGCGGTCGCCGGTGAACTCGTAGTGATCCCAGGCATGCAGGCTGAGCCAGGCCGCGCCCATGGGCCAGATGCCGTAGATGGCGCCATCGATGGGCACCGCGTGGCCCCAGCCATCCGTATTGTGGTGCAGGACGAAGCCGCGCGCGCCGTACAACTCCTTGGCGATGCGTCGTCCGTCCGGCTTGGCCTTATCGATGAGATCAAAGAGCGGCAGATGCAGCTCCGACAGGTTGCACGTCTCCACCGGCCAGTAGTTCATTTCGGTGTTGATGTTGATGGTGAACTTGCTGTCCCACGCTGGAGCCAGGCTGTCGTTCCAGATGCCCTGCAAGTTGGCGGGATAACCGCCGGGGCGGCTGCTGGCGATCAGCAGGTAGCGCCCGTATTGGAAGTAGAGGGTCTCCAGGGCAAGGTCCGACTCGCCGGCCTGAACGCGCTTCAGGCGCTCATCGGTCGGCAGGTCGGAGGCTGGGCCTTCCAGGTGAAACTCCATGCGGCGGAAGAACCGCTGATGGTCGGCGACGTGGGCGGCCAGGAGCGCGGCGTAGGGCTTGCGTGATGCGGCGGTCGCGGCCTTCAAAGCGTTTTCTGCAGGCGCAGCTGGCCCGAGAGCCGGGGCCGGTTCCTGCACCGTCATGTCCGTGGCTGCGGCCAGCACCAGTGTGACGGAGTCCGCCGCTTCCACGATCAATTCCTGGCCTTCGGCCTTCTTATGTCCACCAGTTTCGAGGACCAGCAGTTCGGCCCAGAACTTCACGCCCTCGGCTCGCTCGTCCGCATGGAAACGGTCGTGGACCAGCGCCTGTCCCTTCATCGACAGACCTTTGTTCGTTGCCGTCGTGGTGCTGTCCTTTTCCCGCGTCAACGCCGCCGCGAAGTTCAGCCGTCCCGGCTTGTCGCAGGTCAGCCGGACCACCAGCACGTGCGCCACCGCGGAGGCAAAGACCTCGCGGGTAAACGTCGCACCGCCGGATTGGTACTCCACTCGCACCACGCCGCGATCCAGATCGAGCATGCGGCGATAGCCGGTCACCTCGGCCTGGTTGCTGAACTTCAGCATCAGGTCACCGAGAGTCTGATAGGGCGGCAGCCGCTTCGGCTTCGAGATGATCGACTTCTCGGCCAGCGCCTCGGCCTCCTTGATGCGGCCTTCCTTCAACAGGCGGCGTACCTCGGGCAAGGCCTTGGCCGCCTCGGGATTGTTGCGATCGCGCTTTTCGCCGGCCCAGATGCTGTCTTCGTTGAGTTGGATCTTCTCCACCGGCACGCCGCCGAAGACCATACCGCCCAGGCGGCCGTTGCCTACCGGCAGCGCTTCCACCCACTTCGCCGCCGGCTGGCGATACCAGAGAGTATTCGCTCCCGGAGTCTCACCCCAAAGCGCCGGACACACCAGCAGTGTTGCAGCCAACCCCAAACGCACTGATCGCATATTCACTTCCCCATCTTCCCTTCGATTCGGCCGCCCCTCAGGAGTGCGGCAGCTTGTAGGCATCGAGGATGCCCCGCATATACCCGATCGCAAACACCTTGCCGCCCATCGCGTAGCCCGGCCGGTCGTTCCCTTCGCCTTCCAGCGTCGGAGCATGATCGGGCCGCACGGGGCCGTTGAAACCGCCCTCGCCGTAGATCTTCAGCATCCGGGCCATGTCCGTGGGGCCATTGTCGTGGAAGGTCTCGCGGAAGCGTTCCCCCTTCCCTTCGATATCGCGGAAGTGCACGAAGAAGATCTTCTTCTCTTTCAGCCACTCCTGGGCCAGCGAGTAGACGTCTTCCCCCATGGCCACGAAGTTCGCCTGGCAATACGTAATGCCGTTCACAGGACTGGGCACGATATTCATGATGCGCCTGTAGTTTTTGGCGCTGATGACGATGCGGGCGAGCCCGCGCAGCGGCGACAGCGGAGGATCGTCCGGATGCAGCGCCATCAGGATGTTGTGCTTCTCGGCCACCGGAATCACGGCTTTCTGGAAGTACTCGATGTTCGACCACATCAGCGCTTCCGTCACCTCGCCGAACTTCGTCAGGCCCAGTTTCTTGGCGTCGGCGTTGTTGAACTCAGAGGTCAGGGCGCCGCCGCGTTCCTTCAGGTCCACGCGCGTGCGGTACCAGCCCAGGCCGGCCATGAAGTTGTAGCAGATCATCGGCACGCCCACCTGGGCCAGTGCCGCGATGGCCGCCTGGTAGTTCTCAATCTCCTCATCGCGCCCCGGCAAGCCAAGCTTGATCTTCTCGGCCGGCACAGGGTGGCTCTCGACGCCTGCGATCTTCAAACCCGCGGCGGTGAACTCTTCCCTGATCTTCGTGAGCGCCTGGACATACTCCGTACGCGGCACCTTCGCCAGCGTCGAGTTCACATTGACGATGGCGTGGTTGATCCCAATCTGTTTGGCCAACCGCATGCGCGACGCCTCGCCGGGATTGAGGATCTCGGAAAACTGGATGCCGCCCTGGCCCGTTGTCCGCCCGGCCGGCGCTGCCTCCGCCGCGCCCAACGCCAATGCCGCCAGAGGCGCCTTCACATAGGTTCGACGAGTGATGCGGGGCATCGAGTACTCCTTCGCCCGCCATGCTATCAGACGACCAGGCCTCTTGTTCATACTCGGGGCCGTTCGTGCGATCGCCGGCACCGGGATTTGCTGGTATATTCTCATCCAAACCGACATGCAATATGGAAGGCTTGTGTTGACCCGCGCGGAATCACCCATCCAGCAACCGGAGACGAAGCTGGGCGGCTGGCCGGTCTGGGTAGAGCAGCCGGTGTGGCCGGTCTCTCGGGCCACCGGGGAACCGATGCTGTTTCTCGGTCAGGTCTGCGTCGAGCCGGGCCTCTTCCCGGTGGAACCCGGGCTGGTGGCCTACCTCTTCATGACGGGCGGCGAACCTCGCGACCTCGAAACCTGGGATCCCCACTCCGGTGAGAATGCCGTCATCCTCCAGCGTAGGTCTCCTGACCGGAAGCCAGTCATCACCGAGGGCCCCTGTCTCCATGAGACTTTTTGGGAAGAGGGCATCGCCATGCAAAGGCCCATCGAACTAGCCGCCGCGGTAGCGATCGGGGAAGAGCTGCCCGAAATCGAGTACGATGAGTACCTCCAATTGCCCGTGGAGCGCCAGGCCGAATACGACCAGCAGATGGGACTGAAGATGGGGGGAACGCCCGAGTGGATTCAGGGCGATGAGATGCCGGCAGGTTGGCGGCTGCTGGTTCAAATCCCGGATTACCCCGAGCTTGACGGAACGTGCATACAAACCGACTGGAACTTTGGCACAGGCGTCTGCTATGTGCTCATCTCACCCGGCTACACGGAAGGTCTCCTGCTTTGGCAGTGCGGATAGTACCATGATGAATCTCTCACGGCGCGAACTCTTACTCTCGGCCCTCGCGGCCGCACCGCCCGCCCGGCTGCCCGTCCTCATTGTCGATGGCATGAACAACCACGACTGGAAAGCCGGCACCCAGGCGCTACGCGGCATCCTCGCAGCCTCGGGCCGCTTTGAGGTCGAAGTCTCGACGACACCTTCCACCGCGGGCGACCAGGAGGGATGGGCGCGGTGGCGGCCGGACTTCCACCGTTATTCCGTGGTGATCAACAACTTCAATGGCGGCCATCAGAAAAATGGTGTCCGCTGGCCGGCCCCCGTGGAACAGAGTCTCGAACAGTACGTGTCGAAGGGCGGCGGCCTGGTCGTCTTTCACGCCGCCAACAACGCGTTCCTGGAATGGGCTGACTATAGCGAGATGATCGGCCTGGGCTGGCGCGACAAGACCTTTGGCCCCGGCTTGATCCTGGATGAGCGCGAGCGGGTCGTGGTCGTGCCGGCCGGCGAAGGACTCGGACCCGGCCACGGCCCGCGCCACGATTTCGAGATGTCGGTGCGGGATCCACGCCACCCCATCACTCGCGGACTGCCGAAGAGTTGGATCCATCCTTCGGAGCAGTTGACCCACGGCCAGCACGGGGCCGCGCAGCCGAAACATGGGCCGATCGAGAAGGAACTGCGGATTCTCACCTACGCGCTGTCGAAGGACTCGCATCGTCGCGAGCCGCTGGATTGGGTTCGTTCCTGGGGCCGCGGACGCATTTACACCACCATGCTGGGGCATACGTGGAAAGATGAACCGAATCCGAACCTGCTCGACCCGCACTTCCAGACACTGCTCGTCAACGGAACGGAGTGGGCGGCCACCGGCCATGTCACTACCCGGCCGGCCATCGGCTGGGCCGGATAGTTTCAGACGGCCGGACTGCTGACCAGTGCCCGGTATTCGAGATACATTTGGGTGCGCCAGCGTACGATCATCCCGAGCGCGAGCAGGTAAGCCAGAGCCGCCGTCTGCTGCCCTGACAGGATCGTGTCGAGATAGCCGCGGGCCGCGAAGCGGATTGCGAACAGGCCGAGCAGCACGGCGAAGAAGGCGTTCGAACGGCGCATCATGATCACCTCGCCCTGCCGCTCCAGACGAGTGGTCCGGAGTAGAGGGTAAGCCAGCAGCAGCGCTCCGATCAGCACTGCCCCCAGAGCCCACAGCCAGGGAATGCGGAACACGGGCAGCAGGAACATCGACAGGCCCGTCGCCATGCCCAGTGGCGGGAAGATGATCTTCTTGACGGAGACTGGCCCGCGGGCCTCGCGTACACGCCATGCCAGCACGGCCAGCAGTCCGAGAATCGGACCCACCAGCCGCGCTCCGCTGGGGAACGGAATCGACATGACGGAGAGGTTCAACATGCGATGCGCAAATGGCGGGGTCTCGCCAACCCACACTCAGATGGTGCAGGATCGCTTGTCCGCGACGCAACCAAGGCCGCGGGATACCCCCTAACTTTCGATTGACTCTGTACAATTCTGTACTGATACTAGTCGGGTCCGAGTGCGGAGGAGAGCAGACGATGATCCGGTTCCTGGCCTGTGCCACGCTTTGTCTTTCGGCGCCTACGTTCTGTGCGGCCCCATCCCAGCAACAGTTCCGGGCGGCCGCCCAGCGATCGATCGCCTTGATTCAGAAAGTAGGTTCGAACTGGAAGGTCGCGTGCTACTCCTGCCACCACCAGACGATGCCGGCTGTCGCGTTGGAGACGGCTCGGGCGCACGGGTTGGCCGTCGATGAGAAAGCGGCCCAGGCGGTCGCCAGTAGCACTCTTGAGTTTCTGTCGTCCATTGACGCGGCGGTGGAGGATCGCCGGCTCATCGATCCGGCGCTGAGTGAGGGCTACTTCCTATGGGGCGCCCAGGCGTCGGGCGTGGCTCCGAGTCTCACGCTGGCGATCTATGCGCGACGCCTCGCCAACCTTCAATTGGAGGATGGTCACTGGTCCAATTTCGACAACCGTCCGCCGCACAGCCAAAGCGTGTTCACATCGACAAGCCTGGCGGCCGCCGCCGTGGCTTACTACCTGCCGGAGGAGTTGAGCAGGCAGCGCGAAGCCACGCTGGCAAAGGCGCGCCTGTGGCTGAACGGCACGAAGCCGGCTGACACCGAGGCCTCCACCTTCCGGCTGCTCGGCCTGAAGTGGGCCGGCGCCCCGGAAGCCGACCGCAAAGCAGCCGCCCAGGAGTTGCTCGCCCGCCACAACAGTGATGGCGGATGGCCGCAGGTTCCAGGCCTGGCAAGCGACGCCTATTCGACCGCTCAAGCGATTACCGCCCTCCGCCAGGCGGGCCATGTCAGTGCCGGCCAAGCCGAAATCGAGAATGGAGTTGCCTGGCTGGTGAAGAACCAGCGGCCCGATGGAGCCTGGCTCGTCAGAACGCGCCTCCACACGCCGGCGCAGGTCAGTCCGCCTTACTTCGAGAGCGGATTCCCGGGCGGTCACGACCAGTACCTCTCCTGTGCCGCCACCAGTTGGGCGGTCATGGCGCTGGCCGAGATGCTGCCGGCCGCTGCCAGTCCAAGCGTTGCGGCGCCTGTCACCAGCGCGACTCCTCGCGGAGAGCAGCCCTGGATGAAGACGGCGCTGTTCGGCTCCGCCACCGAGTTGGCCGCCTTGCTCGACAAGGGGCTCGACGTCAACGCGGCCACACCGGAGGGCACTTCGCTGCTCATGATGGCCGTCGACGACGAGGCGAAAGTGCGGCTGCTGCTCGACCGCGGCGCCAACGTCAACGCCCAGTCCAAAACGGGCTTTGACGCGCTGCTTGTCGCCTCGCTGGTCAAGGGCAACCGGCCCGTGCTCAAAGCCCTGATCGCGAAAGGCGCCAGCCCCAAAACCAGGGCGAATGTGAAGTTCAGGATGACGCCCCTGATGCGGGTTGCCTATACGGGCGACGTCGGCATGGCCGAGGAGTTGATCGCTCACGGCGCGGATCCAAAACAGTTCTCCATGCTCACGGGCCTGGCTGCCATGACGCCACTTGGTGTTGCCGTGGCCCTGGGGCAGCATGATCTGGTTCGATACCTGATTAAGAATGGCGTGAGCGTCGACGAGACCGATGACGACAAGATGACGAACCTCTCCTGGGCAGCGCTTTCGCACCGCAACGATAGCGTCAAAGTATTGCTGGAGCTGGGCGCGAATCCGAATCATGTGGATAAGTTTGGATTCACGCCCTTGCGTCATACCGGCGGCATCTCCGGCTTCTCCAGTGAGACCGCCGATCTGCTCAAGCCGTTGGCCCGGAAGTAGTTTGCTCAGGCCGTCTCCGGCGCGTCGTCGGAGTTCAGGTCAAACCACGAGGGCTTGAACTCGATGCGCCGGCGCTGCCTGGCTGACATGTTCGAAACCAGGGTCACTACGGCGTCAGCGAGCCCGACATCGGCTCCGCAGCGCGGCTGGCCCTCGCCCGGGTGGCGGATGAGCCAGGCCAGGTGCTCCTGCTCCTCGCGGTAGCCGCGGCTGGTGAGGGTGTCCTGCAGCCCGCCGCCCGAAGTCCACTGCGCGGTGGAGGTGGAGACCGCCGACGGCTGGCTGATGCGGCGCTCCGCCCAGGAGATGCGGGTGTCCCGTAACGACTTCTCTTTCAGCAGATACACATCGCGTTCAGACAGGATGGCCAGGGTGCCCTTCGAACCCATCACCTGCTCGCCGTATCCATCGGCTTCGTTGGTCGTAATGCTGGAGTAGGTGACGACGGTATCGCCGGGGTACTCGTAGGTGAGGAAGATGTGATCCTCCACCTCGCGGCCGTCGCTGAAGTAGGAGTTCACACCCACGCCGGAGACCGCCCTGGGATGGACCATGGTCTTGCCGCCGTGGGTATCCTTGTCATTCAGCACGGCTTTGAGCAGGATGCTGCAGGCGTCCAACTGATGGCTGCCGAGTTCCGCCATCAGGCCTTCCCCGGTCCGCTTCTGCAGGCGCCAGCGGACGAGTTCGTCCAGGCTCTTGTAGCCGTATCGGGCGAAATCCACCTGCTTGTCCTCGGCCGGGACCTTGGCGAACCAGGTATCGAAGTCGCCCTTTTCGGCTCCGGGCTTGCCGCCGCCAGTCTGGTTGCGGTGCCAGAACGCCCGGATATGCCGGACGTCCCCCAGGATGTCCTTCTGCTTCGCCACTTCCAGTGCGTTTGCATAGAGATAGCTGTAGTGACGCTGGTGGCCGATGGCGAGCAGGCGCCCGGTCTGCTTGGCCGCGCGGCCCATCCGCTTGCAGTCGGTGACGGTCTTGGCCATCAGCTTCTCGCACAGGACGTGCTTGCCCTTCTGCATGGCTTCGATCGTGCAGGGAGCGTGCAGGTGCAGCGGCAGGGCGATGATGACCATCTCGATGTCGTCGCGATCCAGGAGTTTGTGGTAGTCCTCGATCAACTCGATGTGGCGTGCGTCCGAGCCGAACTTCCCTTCCAGCGACACACGCGCTTTCTTCTGCATGCTGGGCCGGATGTCTGAGAAGGCAACCAGTTTGATGTAGTCAGGATTGATCGAATCGATGTGGGAGCGGCCCTGGCCGCCGGCGCCGATGAGCGCGGCGCGCACGGGGTTGCCGCGCAAGCTGCTGTAGCCCCAGTAGAAGGCCGTGACGGAAGGCACCGTCACCAGCGCCGGAATCAGGTCGCGGCGCGTCATCTTCAGGGCGTCGGCGAAGTTGTCCTTGCCCACTTGGCGTTGTTGTTCATTGAGGATCATGACAGGCTCCTGGTGACCATAACTGCTTCTGGATGTTGGGTTTTTACGGCGCGAAACCAGCGCGCCAGATAGAAATCGAGGCCAGCCCAGCGGCCTGTCGCCGTGGTGGCGATGACGAGCGCTGCAAACGCCTCGATCAGATTCCGATCGACAAAGAGGTAATGGCCCGCGACCGACATCGCCGGCAGCCCCGGCCAGGGTGGCGAGGCCAGGTAAAAGACGGCCAGTTGCGCGGCGGCGGCGCAGGCCGCAATGGGTGTGAACAGCCCGAGCATCAACAGGATCCCGATCACTGTGAGGCTGGTCTTGATGGCGCGGTCGACCCAGGCGGCGGTGTCACCCGGACGCGGCAGCGGCCCGGCGCCCAGTTGATCCACGGTGGCGATGCCTTGGGTTTGAACCGCCATTTCTGACAGCGGCTCGTTGAGGTAACTCAATAGTTCTCCAGCGATGACGTCGAGCTTCTTGCGGTCGGCATCCCGGCGCTCGCGGGTGAACGGAGCGTTGGTTTCCGCGGCGGCCACGCGCTGCCGCAGCAGGCGGTAGTCAGCCAGGCGGACCTGGAACCACGGTGCAGTCACGGTCTCCACGGCGGCTGCTTTCACGGTGTCGCGCACCGCCGCCAGCCGTTTCTGCTGGTCGGCCGTGAACGGTTTCCCGGCCTCGGAGAAATGACGCAGGATTTCCCCATACCTGTCGTCCATGCGCTGTTTCAGGGCCACCTCGGTGAGGCGCTCGAGCCCATCCATGTCAGGCACCAAGCCGCGGAAGAGCGACCGGAACGGTCCAGCCGAGGCCTGCAGGAAGGGGAGCGACGAGAACTGTTCGCCCTCCTGTTCCGTTGCCAGCTTCAGGACTTCCTCGTGTACAAGCGTCCAGTCAAACTGCATCAAATCAGCACCTTGGACCCCTTCCGCGGCGGCCAATTTGATCTTGTCGCCGAGATCGGTCAGTTTGGCCTTCTGGTCCTCGGAGAGCGGCTGCCTGGCCTTGAAAACCTTCACGATCTCGTCATTCCAGGCGTCGACCCTGGCCGAGACCCCGGGCAACGGCAGGTTCTTCGTCAAGTCGTTGTGAAGACGGCCCGTCGCCGCCTGCAACGGGTAGCGTGCGGCTGCATACTGCGCCGTTCCGCGGTCGGAATCGAGCTTGTAGACGCCTTCATACAGAAAGTGCCAGCCGATCACGATCCGCAGCGCAACGAGCATCGATTTGCTCCATCTATTCATGCACTTACCTCCACTTCCGCCGCGCCCAGGACGATGGGTCCAGCCGCGGTCTTGTCTGATTTCAAGGGCACCAGCACGGCGCCGATCTCGCGATGTGTCTCGCAGAACTTCCTAACCCATTCCGTGCCCATCACATAGAAGGCGGTGGACAAGGCATCGGCCTCGGCCGAACTGCGCGCAATGGCCGTAGCGCTGGCCAATTGTTCGGCGGGTCGTCCGGTCCGCGGGTCGAGGATGTGGCCGTAGCGGCGGCCATCGACTTCGAAGTATTGATTGGCGGCTCCGGAGGTCCCGAGGCCCCGGTTCCGCAGGTAGACCCGGGCGACGGCGCGGCTGGACCCGTGGGGATCGCCGATATCGACACCCCAACCGCGCGGCTCACCGGAAGGAGCACCCAGCCCGTAGAGGCTGCTCTGGCCCGCCTGCATCAGGGCGCAACGGATGCCGAAGTGATTCCACATCAGGCGGATCGCGCGGTCGATGGCATAGCCCTTGCCCATTGCCCCGGGGTTGATCTCGACACCCGGCCGCCGGTAGCCGATGGTGTGCGGCGAGTCGGGGAAGTAGAGATGACGGCTGCCACTTTCCGCCAGCGCGAGGTCGATCTCTGCGTGGGACGGAACCCGGCGAGGGCCCTGGAAGAAGCCCCAAAGCCGAACCAGGGGCGCGACCGCCATGTCGAAACCACCTTCGGTTTCCGCCCACAGCCCGGCGGCCAAGCGGATGACCTGGTAGACCTCGGGCAGCGTCTGGCGCTCAAACGAGCGGCTCGTGTTCAGGCGGGACAATTCACTGTCCTCGCGGTAGATGGAGAGCAGTTGCTCCAGCCGGTCGACCTCGTCGAGCGCGGCGCAGCCTGCATCGACGGCGTGGCGGGTATGCCCCGGGAACAGGGTCGAGAACTCGCAGGCCATGGCCCTTCGCCCTACATTCAGGAAACTTGTACGGGCAGAATGTCGAAGCAGCATAGCGTTCACCAGCAACCGAAGTTTGGGCGCGGTGAGGGAATCGGAAAAGGTGCGCTACGGATCGGCTCCTGCAAATCCCTGAAAAAAGTCCGAATTCCCGGCGGATTTGCGATATGCTCTGTGCAGAGAAAAGGACGGTAAAGTACCGTTACCATGCGCCCCAACGCGCCGGAAACAAACGACATCCTGCTCAGCGACGAGCAGCGGGCGGCGGTCCGCGCGGCGCTGGAGCAGCTGCTGTCCAGCCCGGCGTTCCGGAACAGCAAGCAATCGCAGCGCTTCCTGCGCTATGTGGTCGATCACAGCATGCACGGCAAGGACGACCAGCTGAAGGAGCGCAACATCGGGATCGAGGTCTTTGAACGTGCTCCGGATTACGACACGGGCGAAGATCCGATTGTGCGCGTGCGGGCGACCGAAATCAGAAAGAGGCTGGCGCAATACTACCAGGAAGGTACAGATTCCGGAGCGGTACGCATCGATTTACGATCCGGCTCATACCGGGCGGAATTCCATTTCGCCGCGCCGCCGGCGGAAATCCTGCCGGTCAAGGCGAGCAGATTCCGTACGATGGCGCTGGGGTTTGCGGTGTTGCTGTGCCTGATTGTGGGCGGCATCTGGGCAACCCGGATGCTGCGGCCAACCGGGGTGCTGGAACAGTTCTGGGCCCCGGTGATGACCACCACCAAACCAGTGTTGATCTACTGTGGGCAACCGGTGGTGTACTTCCTGTCGAAGGACGTTCACGAAGCGTATAAGGCGACCAATCCGGACCACCAGCGCGGATCTTCACCGGTCTTGCTGGGGCCTGAGGCGGTGCTGCACGGCCGGGACATCATTCCGGTGACAGAGCAGTTTGTGGGCATCGGGAATGCGCACGCGGCCGTACTGCTTTCCACCATGTTCGCCGGGCGCGGCAAGACGGTGGAACTGCGCTATGCCAACGATCTCTCGTTCAGCGATCTGCGCAGCTCTCCGGCCGTCCTGATTGGCGCATTTTCGAACCTGTGGACGCTGGAGATGACGGGCAAACTGCGGTTCATCTTTGAGCAGGACCAGGGGCAGCGGCGGATCCTGGACACCACCAACAAGCAATCATGGTCGCTGAAGAACCTGGCTCCGGACGGCAAGACGCCTGAGGACTACGCGATCGTGTCGCGGCTCTTCGACTCGGCTACCGGGCAGACGCTGGTTTCGGCGGCCGGCATCACGCAGTATGGGACTCGCGCGGCGGGTGAATTCCTGACGGACAGCGGGCGGATGAACCAGGCGCTGGAGAAGTCGCCCGCGGACTGGCCGAAGAAGAATATCCAGGTCCTGTTGCACACCACCATCTACAAGGGCACGCCCGCGCGGCCGACTGTCGTGGCGACGCACGTCTGGTAGAGATCAGCCCCTGGCCATTCGGGCCAGGACATGGGCCGTGCCGTAAGGCGCACGCTGTTCGCGAGCCAGCATGCGGTTCGCCTCGGCATCGCCAAACTGCTCTTTGGCCGGATCCCACTTCACGGCGCGGCCTAGTTTCATGGAGGCGTGCGCGACCAGGCAGGCAGAGCACGACCGGTGTCCGTCTTCGACCGGAGCGACCGGCTGGGTTCGATTCTTAATCGCCGTCAGCCAATCGAGGTGATGATCGTTGCCGGGGCTGGCGTGCAGGTGGAGCTCGCTATCCTTGATGCCGTTGCGCAGGATGTTCAAGTTGCTGGCATCCAGTACGGTGCTGCGTGGTTTGCCGGCGGCGGAGTCGCTGAGCTGATACTTGCCGCGGGTCACCCAGAGCCAGCCGTCCTCGCCGACGAACTTGAGGCCGGTGGGATACTTCTCGCTCAGGTACATGGTGACCCCATTGGCGTACTGCATCCGCACATGATAGGGGCCGTGGACATCCCAAAGTCCCTTTTTCGGGAATTCGGCTGTGGCGGAAGCTTCGATGGGACCGGAATGCTCAGTACCCATGGCGACATGGGCCGTATCGATGTGATGGGCGCCCCAACCGGTGATCATGCCCGCGCCGAACTGTTCGCAGCGCAGCCAGCCAGGGCGGTTGTAGCGGCCTTTGGACTCCGCCGTCTGCGGATGCACGCGCTGCTCAGTGTAGTAGACCCTGGGCGTGCTGCCCAGCCACATCTCGTAGTTGAGATTGCCGGGGACGGGCATTTCTTTCTCTTCGTCGCCGCCGGGGTCTTCCGGTAACCCGATATAGATTTCAGTGATCCGGCCCAGGCGGCCGTTGCGGATCAACTCGCAGGCGTAGCGGAACTGGAACTCCGAGCGCTGCTGGCTGCCCTGCTGGAAGATGCGTCCGGACTTCTTCACGACATCGGCCATCTGACGGCCCTCGGCGATGGTGAGGGAGGCGGGCTTCTGCAGATAGATGTCCTTGCCGGCGAGGGCGGCTTCCATGGCGGGCTGAGCGTGCCAGTGGTCGGGGGTGCTGATGCAGACGGCGTCGATGCTCTTGTCGGCGAGGACTTCACGATAGTCGCGGAAAGTCCGGACGCCGGTGAACTGCTCCTTGCCCATCTTGCGGCCATAGGTGGATTCGACGAGATTTTTCGCGTCTTCCAGGCGGACGGTATCGAGGTCGCAGACGGCGGTGAAGCGGGCAAGATCGGAGTGGCGGAAGACGCCGGGAAACTCCGAACCGCGGGCGATGCGGCCGCAACCGATCTGGGCCACCTGGATCAGGTTGCTGGGCGCGGCGGCGCCGAACACACGCGACGGCACGATGGTGGGGAAGCCGAGGGCTCCGGCCGCCAGGGAGCGTTGGAAGAACTCACGCCTCGATGGCGTGTCCGCATTGGCTGCCGGTGTCATGACAAGGCCTCCGTTCGCCTGGGAAGGCAATCAGATCGATTGATCTCAAACCAATACTATATACCCGGGGCCAGTCTGGCTCACTCGGGCGCAGCCTCCTGAAGCACAGGACCCGGCGTCGCGGCATGCACCCGGCTCTGGAGACTGGCCACGGCGTTCTGGAGGCTCTGGACAGACATCTGCAGCGATTGGAGGGAACTCTGCTGGTTGGCGACGGTGGATTGCAGGGAACTGATGACGGATTGGTAGTTGCGGCCGGAGGAATCACTCGTTCGGGCGGACGACTGCAGTTCGGCCACGCGGGATTCCAATTCGCGCACGGAGAGTTGAAGGGTGAGCAGGCGGTCCTGCATCGACTGATCGGAAGGCGAAGTCTTGGGCGGCTTCGCGGCGGGCGCTTTCGGTTCCTGGGTCAGCGCGGGCCAGGAGAAGCAGAGCGCGGCGGCGATGGCGAGAACTGCCGCGGTGGTAGACGGACGGGGCGTGGCAATGATCTTCATGATTCGCTCCAGTATGCGGACAGCTCCAAGGTGCTGCAGGAAGAGGGTGAAGTCAATGGTTGGGGATCGCGGAAAGTTTACAGGAAACCAGTGTTTGCACTCCGAATTCAGGTTTCACCTCCGGCAGGTGGTGTTAATCTGGTGGGAACAACCTCCCTTTTGAGTGTCTCGGGTTGCCGCGCATGCAACTATCATTACTTCCCGCAATTCGTTTGCCTCATCCCTTCCTCCAGCCGGCCAGAGCCCGCATGGCGGCCGTCACAGCTGTAGTCTTCCTGCTGGTCTCCTCAGCCTGTAAGAAGGAGGAGGTTCGAGCCGGAGGTCCGCCGCCGGCAGTACCAGTGACCGTGGCGCAGGCGTCCACGCAGTCGGTTCCGACCGGTGTGCGCGCGGTGGGCACGGTGGAAGCGTACTCGACAGTGCAGGTTAAGTCGTTGGTAGCCGGCCCGTTGATGAAGGTCCACTTCACCGAAGGCAGTGATGTGAAAGCAGGTGATCTGCTTTTCGAAATCGACCAGAGGCCTTATCGTGAAGCCCTGCGGCAGGCTCAGGGAGCGGCCGCTCGCGACGAAGCGATGATGCGGCAGGCGGAAGCGAACCTGGCCCGCGACCGGGCGCAACTGCGCAACGCCGAGTCGGACGCCACGCGGTATGAACAGTTGGTGAAAGAGGGCGTGGTGTCGCGCTCGCAGTATGACCAGTACAAGACGACGGCGGATGCCTTACGCGAGTCGGCGCGGGCCGATGAAGCTGCGATTCAGACCGCGCGGGCCAATGTCGAGACGGACAAGGCTACGGTGGAGCGGGCCCGGCTGGACCTGAGCTACTGCGAGATCCGATCGCCGCTTTCCGGGCGCACGGGCAACCTATTGGTGAATGTGGGGAACCTGGTGAAAGCGAATGGCGACACGGCGCTGGTGGTGATCAACCAGGTGGCCCCAATCTTCGTTTCGTTTGGTGTACCGCAACAGCAGTTGGACGCGGTACGGCGCAGCAGCCAGGGACGCCAACTGGCGGTGACGGCCTCAGTACAGGATGGCGGGTTCCAACCGGTGCAGGGACGGCTGGCGGTGATCGATAACGCGATTGATGCCACCACGGGCACTATCCGTTTGAAGGCCGTGTTCGACAACAGCAATCATGCGTTATGGCCGGGCCGGTTTGTGGATGTCTCCCTGACCCTGGGCACGCTGGAGAATGCCGTCGTGGTGCCATCGGAAGCCGTCCAATCGGGCCAGAAAGGCCTGTTCGTCTATGTGGTGAAGCCGGACCAGACGGTGGACCTGCGCATGGTGAAGACGGGACCGGCGATCAGCGGCAAGCTGGTGATTGAGAATGGCATTGCGAACGGCGAGACCGTGGTGACCGACGGGCAACTTCTGTTGAGGCCCGGCGCGGCGGTAAAGGCCGTACAGGGCGTGCAAACCGGCGGACAGGGGTCGTAGGCGATGCACGTATCGAAGATCTTCATCGACCGGCCGGTGATGACCGCGCTGGTCACCTTCGCCATCATCCTGTTCGGCGTCGTGGGCTTCCGGGCTTTGCCGGTGGCGGCCCTGCCCAGCGTGGACTATCCCACGATTCAGGTGCAGGCTGCCCTGCCTGGCGCCGATCCGGAGACGATGGCGGCCGCGGTGGCAACTCCGTTGGAGCGCGAGTTCTCGACGATTGCCGGCGTGAAGTCGATGAACTCTACCAACAGCCAGAGCTCGACTTCCATCACGGTGCAGTTTGAGCTGAAGCGCGACATCGATTCCGCCGCGCAGGACATCCAGTCGGCCATCGCGAAAGCGGGCGGACAACTACCGCCGAACATGCCCAGGCCGCCGTCCTACCAGAAGGTGAATCCTGCGGAGCAGCCGGTGCTGTTCCTCTCGCTGACGTCGGAAACCCTGCCGTTGTACACGGTGGACGAGTATGCCGAAACCCTGTTGGCGCAGCGCATTTCGATGGCGAGCGGCGTGTCGAGGGTGACCGTCTACGGCTCGCAGAAGTACGCCGTGCGGGTGCAGGTGAATCCGGATTCGATGTCGGCACGCGGCATTGGTATCGATGAAGTAGCCAGTGCGATTCAGCGCAACAACGTGAACCTGCCGACGGGCAAGTTGTACGGCTCCCGCCAGGCGTTCACAGTGCAATCGAATGGACAGCTGACCAGCGCCGACCAGTTCCGCCCGTTGGTGGTGGCCTGGCGCAACGGCCAGCCGGTCAGGCTCTCTGAGTTGGGCAATGTCCTGGACACGGTGGAGAACGACAAGGCGGCGGCGTGGTTCAAGGGCAAGCGAGGCTTGACCCTGGCCGTGCAGAGGCAGCCGGGTACGAATACGGTGGAAGTGGTCGACAACATCCTGGCGCTGCTGCCGCAGTTCCGCCGCGAGTTGCCGGCGTCGGTGGAACTGCAGATCGCCTTCGATGCTTCGCAATCGATCCGGGGCTCCATTCGGGACGTGGAGTTCACCCTCGTCCTGACCGTATGCCTGGTGATCCTGGTGATCTCGCTGTTCCTGAGGAATCTGTCGGCGACGATGATTCCCGGTGTGGCCGTGCCCCTGTCGATTGTGGGTACGTTTGCCGTGATGTACCTACTGGGCTACAGCCTGAACAATCTGTCGCTGATGGCTTTGACGCTCTCAGTGGGCTTCGTGGTGGACGACGCCATCGTGATGCTCGAGAACATCGTGCGCTATATGGAGATGGGGCATCCACGTATGGAGGCGGCCCTGCTGGCCTCGAAGGAGATCGGGTTCACCATCGTTTCGATGACCGTATCGCTGGTGGCGGTGTTCATCCCGGTGCTCTTCATGGGCGGCATTGTGGGGCGGCTGCTGCACGAGTTCGCGGTGACCATCACGGTGGCGATTCTGATCTCCGGCTTCGTTTCGCTCAGCTTCACCCCGATGCTGGGCAGCCGTTTCCTGAAGTTTGATCACGGCGCGAAGCACGGCTCCGTCTACATGGCGCTGGAGCGCGGCTTCAACGGCCTGGCCTGGGCCTATGACGTCACCCTGCGCGGCGTCCTGCGGCACCAGTTCATCACGATTGTCATGTCCTTTTTATTGCTGGGCGGGACGGTCTATCTGTTTGTGACGATGCCGACGGGCTTCATCCCCAGCCAGGACAGCGGCTTCATGTTTGGCGTGACCCGCGCCGGGCAGGACATCTCCTACGAGTCGATGGCGAATCACCAGTTGGCGGTGGCGAGCATCATCCAGAAGGATCCGGCGGTGGAAGGCGCGATTGCGGTGGCGATGCCCGGCAACCAGGGCTTCGTGTTTGTCCGCATGAAGGATCGCGACCAGCGGAACCGCAGTGTGGACGATGTGATGGCTTCGCTGCGGCCGCAACTGGCGCAGGTGCCGGGCATCATGACGTTCCTGCAGAATCCGCCGCCCATCACGGTGAGCGGGCAGTTCTCCACCAGCGCTTACCAGATGACGCTGCAGAGCTCCAATTTGAAGGAGATGTACGACTGGGTGGACCCGCTGATGGCCAAGATGCGGACACTGCCCGGCTTTGTCGACATCAATACGGATCTGCAGATCGCCAGCCCGCAGGTGATGGTGGACATCGACCGTGACCGCGCTGTCTCCATGGGCGTGACACCGCAGCAGATCCAGGACGCGCTTTATAGCGCCTACGGCAATCGCCAGATCTCGACCATCTACACGCCGGCCAATGAGTACTCAGTGATTCTGGAGGTGGACCAGAACTTCCAGAAGAATCCGGAGTCGCTGGAAAAGCTGTATATCCGTTCGTCGCAGAGCAAGCTCGTCCCCCTGGACTCGCTGGTGAAGCGCCGCAGGACGGTGGGTCCACTCAGCGTGAATCACTTCGGGCAGCTGCCCGCCGTAACGGTGGCGTTCAACCTGAAGCCCGGCTATTCACTGGGCGAGGCGGCCGATGCGGTGATGACGGCCGTGCGCGAGCTGCGCATGCCGGCGACGATTGGGGTGAACTTCCAGGGCACCGTGAAGGAGTTCCAGGAGTCGTTCCAGGGGCTGTCGGTGCTGTTGATCGTGGCGATCCTGGTGATCTACATCGTGCTGGGCATCCTGTACGAGAGCTTCATCCACCCCATTACGATTCTGTCGGGCCTGCCATCGGCGGTTTTCGGCGCCCTGGTGACCTTACGGCTGTTCCACAAGGAACTCGACCTGTATGCCTTCGTGGGCCTGATCATGCTGTTCGGCGTGGTGAAGAAGAACGCCATCATGATGATCGACTTCGCCCTGGAAGCGCAGCGCGTGGAGGGCAAGCCGGCACACGAGGCGATCTATGAAGGCTGCAAACTGCGTTTCCGGCCCATCATGATGACCACGGTGGCGGCCCTGTTCGGCACGCTGCCCATCGCGCTGAAGTATGGCGAAGGTGCCGATGCCCGGCAACCGCTGGGCCTGGCCGTGGTCGGCGGCCTGATTGTGTCGCAGTTCCTGACGCTGTACATCACTCCGGTGATCTACCTCTACATGGAGCGGTTCCAGCGCTGGCTGCGGCCCGAGACGCCGCTTCAGCTGGAAAACGTGTCGCGGATCGCTTCCAGGTAACCGAGGCCGTACTCGGTGTCGGGTTCCAGGTAGCTGCCCTCGGTCCACTCATTCCAAGCATTGATGTTGCAGATCTTGAGCGTGTTGCGCTGGCTGTCGAGGAACTGTTTGCACTCCTGCAGCGCGCGGCGGAAGGCCTGAGGCGTATTGCCGGTGAGCATCGGCATGAAGGGGTAGCCGCGATCCTCGAACATGTCGGACTGGCAGGTGCGCGGCGAGGCGTCCCAGCCCATCGTGACGTTGGGGTGATAGGGGATGCTGAAGTCGGCCGCGGCCTTGCGCCAGTAGGAGTACATGAACTGGGCGGCGCGTTCATAGGGCTCTGCCGGAAACGTGGTGAGCGGGAAATGGTGGATCCAGACGTAGCTGGTGACGCTGTCGATGCCGAGGATCTTCAACATCTGGTTGGGATTGGTGATGGTCGTCTCGCTGGGCAGCAGTTTGACGCCCCAGACCACCGCGTTGATGTGGATTCGTCCCGCCTTGTTGCGCAGCTGTTGCAGCGCGGCCGCAGCCTCTTCCGTGCCGCCCATGGAATCAACAAATTTGTAAAGTTCGTAGATGGAGAAGTAGGGCAGGCCGCCGGGACGCCAGTAGGAGGGATGGGCGAAGTAGCGGGTGACGATGTTGTCGGTCATCCAATCCCAGGCGTCGCGGGTGAGGGCTCCGGGATAGAGCAGCGGAGCGCGGATGCCGGCGCGCGCCGGGTGGATGTCCAGCCAGTCGTGATTGGCCCACATCAAGGCGAACTTCACCTTCTGATGATTGGATGAGCCCAGGTAACCGCGATCGAGGCAGCGGTTGAGATAGGGGCCGTCGTTGTACCAGTAGTAGTCGAAGATGAAGTGATTCAGCCCGTGTTTGGCGGCCACATCGATCTTCTTCTCGAAGACGCGGGGGTTGGATTCGTCCTCATAGCCCCATAGCGGCTTGCGCGGCTGGCGATGGCCTTCATAGCGCGGTTGGGCGTGCTTGACGAGCTCCCATTCGGTCCAGCCCCGGCCGTGGGTCCGCTCGTTGCGAGGGTCGACGTGATAGTTCGGGAAATAGTAGGCGCCAATCTGGTATTCGGGCACAGCAGGCGGATTCTGAACCAGGAGGGCTGGCGTCGCTAGGAGCTCGCGTCGAGTCATCTCGATTGTATTGGATCATAACCGGACGAGGGGACGGCGGAAAACCAACATTCCCGGACCATTCCCGGACCACCCAGCCGTCCTTTTGGCCGCCTCGAGCGTCTAATACTCGTGAACGTCCCAGCAGCCACCTCGGCCGCGGCTCAGGCTAGCCGTGCCACCCGAACCCTCCGCGAACTTTTCCTGTCCGGCCGGCCCCTCACCTATGTCCGCACGACGGAGGAGGAACGTGTCGCCAGGATCCTCGCGGAACTCTCGCCGGCACTGCCCGTGCAAGGCCGCGACACCGCCATCCCCGTGTGGTCGTGGAGTCTCACGGAAGGCCTCAGGCGCCCCGGCGACGCCACTCCGCAGCCAGGTACGGAGACCGCGGCGGGGGTCCTCGCCTTCATCGCCGCCACCCCGGAACCCGGGCTCTACCACCTGAAAGATTTCCATGAGGCCATGCGCGAGTCGGCGCTCGTCCGGCGCCACCTGCGCGACCTGTACGCCACCTGCACCGACCGCCACAAGTTCGTCGTCATCACCTCACCCATCCACGACGTCCCTGAGGAACTGGAGCGCTCCCTCGCCTATGTCGAGCTCCGCACACCCGACATCGCCGAAATCACAGCCTTTGTCCGCGACGAAATGAAGGGGCACGCCCAGCCGCCTTCCGACGAAGTGATCGCGGAGCTCGCGCCCGCCCTGCTCGGCCTGACGCTCGAGGAGACCCGTTACACCCTGCGCCGCGCGACAGCCGGGGGAACGCCGCTCAGCGAAGAATCCCGCCCCGCCCTGCTGGAGGAAAAGCGCCTGCTCGTCAGCCGCGGCGGCGTGCTCGAGTTCGTCTCCACCCCCACCACCATGGACGCCGTGGGCGGGCTCGAGAACATGAAGAAATGGCTACTTGAGCGCCGCAAGCTCTTCGACCTGCGCGATTCGCTCAGTAAAGAGATTGTGCCCAAAGGCGTGCTGATGATGGGCATTCCGGGCTGCGGCAAGAGCCTGTGTGTCAAAGCGATCTCGGCCCATTTCCAACTGCCCCTGTACCGCATGGATATGGTGGAGGTCTTCTCGGGCCGCCACGGCAAACCCGAAACCGCGTTCGCCGATGCGTGCCATCAGATGGAGGACATTGCGCCGGCAGTGCTCTGGTTCGATGAAATCGAGATGGCCGTCACTGCGAATGAGTCCAGCGGAGAACAGGGCCGCATCTTTGCCTTCTTCCTCACCTGGATGCAGGAAAAGACGCCGGGGCTGTTCGTGGCCGCCACCGCCAACCGCATCGACCTGCTGCCCGCCGAGATGATCCGCAAAGGGCGCTTCGACGAGGTGTTCTTCGTCGACCTCCCCACCGACGAGGAGCGCACCGAAATCTTCCGCATTCACCTGTCACGCCGTGGTTATGACCCCGACACGCTCAGCATTCCGCAGCTCATGGAATTCACCAAGGGCTGGACGGGCGCCGAGGTGGAGCAGTGCGTCATCAGCGCCATCACCAAAGCGAAACTCACAGACACGACCGTGAATTCGAAGGACATGCTGACGCTCGCGGCCCGCTCAGTGCCGCTGTCCCGCACCATGCGCGAACAGATCAACCACATCCGGGCCTGGGCCTTCGAGCGCGCTATCAAGGCCACGCCGTCGAAGGGCGCCGAACGCTGAGTAAAGAACGCTAGATACGGCCGGCGAGGAGCAGGTAGAGCGGCTCCTCGTCGTCGGGGACGCGCAACAGCAGCCGTACCGCCTCAGGGTCCAGGCGGCCCAGGCCGATGGCGCCCAGGCCCATGGCGGTCGCCTGCAGGCAGAAGTTCTGACCAATGTGGCCGCATTCCATGGCCGCCAGGCGCGGCGCGGCGTCGCCAAATTCCCTACCGGCCCGTTTGTACCAGCCGGTGAGCAGCAGCGCAAAGGCGCACTCCTCGACGCAGGACTGACCGGCGGCGGCGCGGGCCAGGGATTTGCGGCGATCGCCCTTGCGCAGCAGGAGCAGGCTGCCTGCATCGGCATCGTAGCTGTAGAAGCCCGGCGTCAGGCCATCCACCGCAGTGGCCAGAAGGTACGCGCGGACCGGGTAGATGGCCCCGGCGGAGGGCGCGGTGCGAAGACCGCCAAGTCCGGTGCAGCCTTGCGCGGCCCAGAGCAATTGGCTGGTTTCCGCCAGGGTGAGAGGGCTGGGCAGGAAACTGCGGGATGAACGGCGATTGCGAAGACAGTGATCGAGGGTAGGTCCACCGTGCACAGCTGGCGGCACGGGCAGCGTGATGGGGTCGGCCGCGAGGTCGCGGACAGATGGTGGAGAGGGTAGAATCACTCGCGATACGCTGGCAATCAGTGGTGGCCGCTTCATGAATTTTTACTCATGCTAGCAGGCGGCAAATAATACTTCAAGAGTCTTTTGTCGTGTTTACGAAGAAAATACACACTATCAATGGATTGTGGAGGAATCCATCAACCCGCGTAGGTACAGCCTGCGGTGCAGGTTTCCCGGACTTCGACGCGGCAGAGGGCCGGCAATGACGGCTTTAATTTGTTCCAAATCCAGATGGAAATGACTTCGCTGGTGGGGTTTTCGAGGCCCGGGATGTCGTTCAGGTAGTAGTGATCGAGCTGCAGCAGGATGGGCTTGAAGATCGCCTTGATGTCAGAGAAGTCCATCACCCAGCCCAGGATTGGATCCGGAGCGCCCTGGACACAGATGCGGACGTGGAACGAATGCCCATGCAAGCGCGAACATTTGTGCTCGGGCGGCAGGTTGGGCAGTCGGTGAGCTGCTTCGAAGGTGAAATCCTTGAAGATTTCCATGCGGGCGGGTACCAAAGACCAGGATAACACTGGCACTGGCGGCAGCCCCGCTCGCGCCGAATCGACTACTGCGGCGGCGTCGGCTGTTCCTCGCCGGTCAGTTGGAACCCGGGCCAGGCGGGATCCGCGTTCGGATTCCTGGCCGGCATCACCGCTCTCGTCGACTTACGCCATCTATTCAGCTTGGCCATCAACTCGTCCGCCACTTTGGCCTGGCTCCGGATCAGGTTCCTGTGCTCCCCGGGATCATCGGCCAGGTTGAACAGTTCGCGGCGGCCGTCGGCATGGAATTCGATCAGCTTCCAGTCGCCTTCCCTGATCGCGCTGCCGGGCGCTCCGCCCTGGTTGGAGTAGTGCGGGTAGTGCCAGAACAACGGCCTCGGCTTCAGATCGCTGCCACGCAATAGCGGCAGCAGGCTCACTCCGTCCACATCGCCCGCCTTCTGACCTGCCATCTCGGCGAAGGTCGGCAGGAAATCCACGTTGCAGACCGGCGTGTCGATCACCATCCCGGGCTTCACGACTCCGGGGTAGCGGATGATGAGCGGCTCGCGAATCCCGCCTTCATAGAGATGGCCCTTCCCTGCCCTGAGCGGAGCATTGTCGGTGACCGCGGCTTGGCCCTTCCCCTCGTAACGCAGCCCGCCGTTGTCGGCAAAGAACATGAGCAGCGTGTTGTCCGCGGCTCCGCTCTTCTCCACCGCCTCCATCACGCGCCCGACGCTCTGGTCCATGCTCTCGCGCATGGCGGCGTAGATCGGGTTGTAGCGGCCGTGGGCACGCTCGCGGTGGCGCGCGATATCTGCCTCACTGGCCTGCAGCGGGATGTGCACCGTGTAATGGGACAGGTAGACAAAGTAAGGATTCGACTTCTGCTGGGCAATGAACCCGCTGGCCGCGTCGGTGAGCTTCTCGGTGATGAACTCGCCCGGTCCGGCCTTGAGATTCGGCAGTTCGAAGGGCCCGAAATAGCTGGAGCCCAGTTTGCCGGAAGGTGGCGGACTGCCGATATGGCTGCCCCCGATGTTGATGTCGAAGCCCTGATCCGTCGGGAGGAACCCTTCACCGCCCAGATGCCACTTGCCGATACTGGCGCTGCGGTAGCCGCCCGGCTTGAGGCACTCGGCGATGGTGCGTTGCTTGCGGTCCAGCTGAGTCGCCGTCAGCGGGGTGACGATGGGGCTTTTGGGATCGGGTTTGCGCCCGGGAATCCAATCGGTGACCCCGGTTCGCACCGGATAGCGCCCGGTCATGATGCTGGCGCGAGTGGGCGAGCAGACCGGGCAGGCGGCATAGGCCTGCGTGAAGCGGGCGCCCTGCGCGGCCAGGCGGTCGAGATTCGGCGTGGCGATGTCCCGGTTGCCGTAACAGCCGATATCGGACCACCCAAGGTCGTCGGCCAGGATCAGGACAATGTTGGGTTTCGGGTTGCCCGCGGCAGGCAGCAGGCCGGCAGCCGCTGCGGCCAGGAACGATCGCCTTTGCATAGGATCCATTATGCGATTCGTTGACTGGTCTAAGCCATTCAGATAGATTGATCCTGAAGTACGAATAAAGTGATCGCACGGAAGGACACGTAAGCATGGCACCCACTACCAGCCGGCAGAGGCTGCGGGACGCACTGGCGCACAGGCAGCCCGACCGCATCCCCATCGACTTTGGCGGCAGCGCGGTGACCGGGGTCCACGTCTCGTGCGTGGCCGCGCTGCGCGATTTCTATGGACTGGAAAAACGCCCTGTCATGGTGCATGAGCCCTATCAGATGCTCGGTCTGGTGGAACCGGACCTGAGCGAGGCGATGGGCCTGGACGTCACGGGTGTCTTTCCCCGCAACACCATGTTCGGCTTCGCCAACGCCGATTGGAAAGAGTGGGACTTCCGCGGCCTGCCGGTGCTTGTCTCCACCGAGTTCCGCACCCGCACCGAGGCCAACGGCGACATCCTCATCTACCCCGAAGGCGATGAGACCGCTGCCCCCAGCGGCCGGATGCCCCTGGGCAGCGCATTCTTCGACACAATCGTCCGGCAGCCGGCCTTCGATGAAGATTCATTGAACATCGAGGACAACCTGGAGGAGTTCACCCCGCTCTCCGAAGCCGATCTCGATCACGTCAGCGCCAGCGTCGCGGCGGCCCAGCAGACCGGCAAAGGCATCCTGGCTACCTTCGGCGGAACTGCCTTTGGCGACATCGCCCTGGTCCCGGCCCCTTTCCTGAAGAATCCAAAGGGGATCCGCGACGTGGCCGAGTGGTACATGTCCACCAGCAGCCGCAAGGACTATGTCCACAAGATCTTCGCGCACCAGTGCGAGAACGGCATCCGGAACCTGGAGCGGGTGCACGCCCGCATCGGCGACAGCGTGGACGCGGTGTTCCTGTGCGGCACCGATTTCGGCACCCAGACCTCCCAGTTCTGCTCCGTGCGTACCCTGCGCGAGCTGTGGTTCCCCTACTACAAAGCCGTCAATGATTGGGTGCACAAGAACACGGGCTGGAAGTGCTTCAAGCACTCCTGCGGCAGCGTGGAGAAGTTCTTCGATGCATTCATCGACGCGGGTTTCGACATCATCAACCCGGTGCAATGCTCGGCCGTGGGCATGGATCCGGAGACGCTGAAAGCCAGGTACGGCGACCGGCTGGTGTTCTGGGGCGGCGGAGTGGATACGCAGAAGACGCTGCCGTTCGGCACGCCGGAGCAGGTGCGGGCCGAAGTCCTGCGGCGTTGCGAGATCTTCTCCACCGGCGGCGGGTTTGTCTTCGACTCCATCCACAACGTGCAGGCGGGCACCCCCGTGGAAAACCTGGTGGCGATGCTCGATGCCGTGAAGGAATTCAACGGCCGCTGAGTTGAGGTTATGCTGGAGGACTAGGTCCCGCATTTAGTCCTCATGCCCCATCTGGAAATCTGGCAATGGCTGGTTGGCGCGCTGTGCGCGATGTGTGTCGGCGTGGCGAAGACCGGCCTGCCCGGCTTCGGCATCCTGGTGGTTCCACTCATCATTCTCACCGTGGGCGACGCACGGGCCTCCGCCGCCTGGCTGCTCCCCCTGCTCTGTACGGCTGACCTGTTTGCCGTCATCTACTGGCGCCGGCACGCGGCCGCCGGAAGGCTATTCTCGCTGGTGCCGTGGGTCCTCATCGGCATGGCCGGCGGAGCGCTGGCCCTGAACCTGAAGGAAACCGTGCTCCGTCCCATCGTGGGCAGCATCGTGCTGGTGATGCTGATCGCCTACCTCTGGCGGAAGTACGCGAAGAACGGCGCCTCGGTGACGCCCCACCCGGTCGTCTATGGCGCAACGGCGGGCTTCGCCACCACGGTGGCCAACGCCGCCGGCCCGGTGATGAGCCTCTACCTGCTCAGCAAGAATCTCCCCAAAGAGGAGTTCATCGCCACCGGCGCGTGGTTCTTCTTCATCATCAACCTGACCAAGGTGCCCATCTACGCCTGGCACGGCTTGTTCAGCCGGCAGTCGCTGACCTTCGATGTCCTGATGGTGCCGGCCGTCATGGTGGGGGCGATGGGCGGGCGGCGGCTGGTGCCCCACATTCCCGAGAAGCTCTTTGAAGCCCTGGTCGTGATCCTGACCGCTGCCTCTACCCTCTTCCTTTTCCGATAATCCGGGCCGTGTCGCGAGCGATGACGAGCTCCTCATTCGTCGGAATCACCAGCACCGGCGCGCCGCCCAGGTTCTCCAGCCCTTCCATGATCTCGTCACGCACTTCGGGCCGATTCTCGCCGATCCCGCCAGTGAAGACAATGGCGTCGGCCCCGCCCAGGACCGCCCAGAACGCCCCAATGTACTTCTTCACCCGGTAGCAGAAGACCTCGACCGCGATACGGGCGCGGGCATCGCCCTGCTGGGACGCCTGGACAAGATCGCGCATATCGTTCGAGCGGCCGGAGAGCCCCAGCAGCCCACTGCGGTGAATCAGGAGTTTCTCGATCTCGTCGAGGGTCATGCCCTTCTGGCGGGCCAGGTGGAAGATCACCCCGATGTCGATGTCACCGGAGCGCGTCCCCATCACCAACCCCTCCTGCGGCGTGAGCCCCATCGAGATGTCGACGGCTTTCCCACCGTCAATCGCCGCCACTGAGCAGCCGTTGCCCAAATGACAGGTGATCAGCTTGACCTCATCCGGCGGAATCCCCAGTTGCTCCGACGCCTTACCCGCGACATAGCGGTGCGAAGTACCGTGGAAGCCGTAGCGCCGAATGTGGTCTGTCTCGTACAACTCGTAGGGCACCGCGTAGAGAAATGCCCGCCGTGGGATGGTGTGGAAAAAGGCGGTATCGAAGACGGCGACATGCGGCACATTCGGCAGCAGGGCGTGAGCGGCCCGGTAGCAGGCCAGGTGATGCGGATTGTGGAGCGGCGCCAGCGAGCAGCAGTCCGCAATCGCGCGTTCCACCTCAAGATCGATCAGCGCGGACTCTTTGAAGCGCTCGCCCCCATGGACCACACGGTGGCCCACCCCGTCGATGGGCCCGAGATTGGGCAGAATCTCCTCCACCGCTTCGGTATGGTTGTGCACCGGGCTGCCGGCCGCGCCAATCCGCTCGACCGCGCCTTTCACCACAACGTGTTCATGGCGCACGCCCGTCTCGATGAGCTGGTATTTCAGGGACGAGCTGCCCGCGTTCAGGACTAGAATCCGCATGAGTCTACTTCTGTACTGTAAATCATTACCTTCTTGCACGTTATTCGGGCCTCTTGGTATGATTTAGGTTCATGCGCAAGGTTCCCATTGGCCAGTCACTGAGGATCATCGGGCAAGGATCGATGAATTGGCTCGCGCAGCGTCCCATCGTTGTATCCTTCGAAGTCACCGATTCCTGCACCTGCTACTGCCGGCACTGCGATCACGGCGGTCCGAAGGACGATTCGAAGAACATGCGGCCGGCCGATTACCGGCACTACACGGAGACCCTGAAGCCGTGCGTGGTGCAGGTATCGGGCGGCGAGCCCCTGATGCGCGAAGATCTCTGTGACGTCGTCCGCAACATCAAGCTGGCGAACGGCTTGCCTTACATCATCCTGGTCTCGAGCTGGTCGCTGATGACACCCCAGCGGTATCTCGAGTTGCGCGACGCGGGCGTCGACCAGTTCTCTGTGTCGCTGGACTTCCCCGACAACCGGCACGACGAATTCCGGGTGTACCCGGGCCTCTACTCTCACCTGAACGACGTCATCCCCACTTGCGCAGCTTACGGGTTTGACGACATTGTCCTGAATACCTGCATCACCGCGGCCAATGTCGGCGAGATCAACGGCGCGGCGGACCAGGCCCATAAATGGGGCGTCAACATCTGCTACAGCGCCTATTCCGCGCGGCGTACCGGCTGCCGCGATCTGTTCCCCGGCACGCCGGAACAGTTGAAGGTCCTCAACGCCCAACTGGACCGCATTGAAAAGCGGCGCGATGAGTCGAACTGGATTGTCAGTGCCCCGACGACGGTCAATGCCACCCGGCACTACTTCGAGACTGGCGGAGCCCCCGGCTGCAAGGCCGGCCTGCGCTTTCTGGTGGTGACCGCCGACGGCATGCTGCAGCCGTGTTCGATGCAGTTCAAACGCTACAAGCTGGAAGACCAGGAAAAGATGGTCAACGAGTTCACCATGCACAACGTGTGCGACGAGTGCTACGTGGCCATCCGTTCGAATCTGGACAAAAACTTCCCGCAACTCCTGCGGGAGAATGTCGCCAACTACCTCAGCTTCAGCCGAGGGACAAAGGCCAAGCCGACGGGCGCCGGCGCGGGCTGCTAATCCACCTTCACGAGCACCTTGCCCATGGGGCCTTCCGCCAGCCGCGCGAAGGCCTGTTTCACATCCGCAAACGGGAAAACCTGATCGACAACCGGGCGCCGACCCATCGCGTCCAGACGCCGGACAATCTCCGCCCAGGCACTCTGCGCCCCCTCCGGAGTATAGTCTGCGACCGCGACCCCACCGATGCGATTGCGGCGGAAGAAGAGCGTTGCGGTATTGAAATCGGGCACCGTACCGGCGCTGCGGCCCACGACACTGATGCGCCCGCCGTACCCGAGCATGGCGATGATCTGCGAGAACAGCGGCCCGGCCACACTGTCGACCACAAAATCGACCTTGCGCGGCGCAATGGCGGCCATCACCTTTTTGCGGAGGGCGGGATCGCCGGGATCGAAAACAAAGTCCGCGCCGAGTTGGCGGACTGTTTCGCTCTTCTCCGGATTGCGGGACAGGCCCACGACTGTGGCGCCCATGGACTTGGCCAGTAGGACGCTGCCGACACCAACGCCGCCGGAGGCTCCCGTCACGAGGACGACTTGCCCTTCGCGCGGCAGTTCGCCCCATTGGGCCAGAGCCTGCCAGGCCGTGAGGAAAACCAGCGGAGCGCCCGCCATCTGCTCGTGGGTCCAGCCGGCCGGAATGGCAGCCAGGCTTGCGGCGGGCACAACCGTCCTGCCGGCCAGGGTACCCCAGGCCTCGACGCCCGCATCACAGCGCAGGATTCCGGCCACATCGCCCACCTGGACATTGGATACGCCTTCACCCACGGCGCGTACGGTACCCACACCGTCGCGGCCCAGGATATGCGGCAGCGCGGGTTTCGCGGGGTACTGGGCCAGCGCCAGGAACGCATCGGCCGGGTTCAAGCCCGCCAAATGCATCTCGAGCTGGACCTCGCCGGGCCCTGGCTGCGGATCAGGCACCTCGGCCAGGCGGAGCTTCTCGACACCTTCGAAAGATTCCATGAGCCATGCGCGCATGGCCTCATTATCGCCTTTGCGTCTAGACCGACGCTATGCTCTGCAACCAGAGGAACAGGCGGAAGAAGGCATAGGCCGTCAGGGCCGCCGAAAGTCCGGCCAGGATACTCCAGATGCGCTCACGGGTCACGTCGAATTCGCGGGGCGTGCCGGCCGCCCAGGCAACCACGAAACCGGTGGCCATTCCGCCCAGGTGGGCAGCGTTGTCTACGTGAAACATAGGCAGAAGACCCCAGAGCAGTCCATAGATGGCCCAGCGGATGTAAAACGCCTTAATGGCCGCGGCCTGGGACGAGTTGCGGTGGATCACGCCGATCGCAATCATGGCGCCGATCAAACCGAACAGGCCGGCCGAGGCGCCCACCGTCAACTGTGTGCCCCGCACCATGCTCAGCGCAAAACCGCCCATGGTCGACAGGATGTAGATGACCGCCATGCGCTTGGCGCCATAGGTTTCCTCGGCGTGCCGCCCGACGTCCATCAACGCCCACATGTTGAAGCCGATGTGCATCAGGCCGCCATGCAGGAACCCAGCCGTGATGATGCGCCACCACTGGCCGCCGAAGACCCCTTCCGGCAGCGCCGCGCCATAGCGGATCAGCGCGTTCGACTCGCCCACTTTGGCCGAGGCAAACATCGTCACCAGGTACATCCCGATGTTCATCGTGAGCAGGAGTACCGTGACGAATTGGGCGGATGGGATGAGTCCCCCCAAAATATCGGCTCCGCCCAGGCGCTCTTTGGCGGTAGGACCAACGGGCGTGTCGCAATACGGACAGACCTTGTCGCTGGTGGTGATAAAAGCCCGGCAATGCGGGCACATACGGCGAGTTTCCACTGCTTTCATTGTAGCCGTCCGGGAGTACGAACCGTCTCAGGTTCAAACTCGGAGGTACTAAGGCCTTCGACTGATATGAGCGGATAAGTGTGCATGTTGTACTGGGGCAGGACTGGTATTAGCAGGAGAACCGTACCAGTCCGCCTCGAGGTACGCGATGAAACGGAATCTAATGCCGCTGTTGGGAGTCGCCTTTGTGGCGGCTGTCGTGGCGACCGGAATATTCTACGGGCTGTTGATTCCGCGGCTGCGTGGGTCGGCCTCGGCCGACAATCCGCGCACAGCGGTATTGGCCGTGCGGGCTCTGGACCGTGGAGCAGTATTGCGGCAGGAAGACGTGAAGGTCGTGGATTTCGACCAGAAGGCGCTGCCGCCGAATGCAATCCCCGCCCCTGAACAGGCGGTTGGGCTGACGTTGCTGGAGCCGGTCTCTCCCAACCAGCCGATCACGACGATGCATGTGGCGCGCCGCGGCGCAGCAGGCGGCCCCTCGCTGGCCATACCTTCGGGACGCCGCGCCGTGAGCATCCATCCCATTGACAGCAGTGGCGTGGTCGCCATGATTCGCTCTGGCAGCCGGGTGGACATCCAGGTATTGGACACGCGCGGCACACAACAACTGCGCCGGATGCTGGAAGACGTGGAAGTGCTCAGTGTCACGGGCAACGAGCCCGGCAACGGGCGTCCCGTCATCACCCTGCTGGTCTCACCGGTGGATGCTGACCGTTTGAGCCTGGCCGATGCCACGCTGCAACTGCGGCTGGTGCTGCGCAATCCCAACGACCGCTCGGTGGAAGGCGCCCAGACCGTTGCCCCTGGAACGCTGCTGAACGCTTCGGCCGCTGTGCGCCAATAAGCCCATGCTTAGCCTCGTCGTCTTCCTGATGATGTTTGGCACTGCCTTTCTAACGGCCCTGCTCGCGGTGTCGTTTTACTGGGCGTCGATGCACGTGCGCGCTCGCCGCGCCGGCACGGAACTCGTGTTGGAGACCGGCGAGAGCGGCGGCGAACCGCAGGTCATCAAGGGAGAAGATCTCAGCACCATCAAGGTTTGGTCCCGGCTGCTGGAGAAGTTCAGCCATGTCGAGGAACTGCGGGCTATGATCTCGGAGGCGAACCTCCACTGGTCAGTAGGCCGGGTGACTCTAATGATGCTGCTGGGCGGTACGGCAACGGCCGCTCTGCTGTGGCAGATCGAGTTCATTCCCCTGGTGCCGTCCATGCTGATCGTCGGCGTCGTCGTAGCCAGCCCCTACCTGTACATCCGGCGGCTGCGGCGTAAGCGCTTCGAGACCTTCGCCGCCCAATTCCCAGAAGCCCTGGACTCGATGACACGCGCCTTGAAGGCCGGCTATCCGTTATCCGCGGCAGTCGAACTGCTGGCGCTGGAACAGCCAGAACCCTTGTCCTCCGAGATGCGGCGCACCCGCGAGGAGTGGAATCTGGGCGTGGGCTGGGATCAGGCGCTGGACAATATGGCCGAACGCATCCCGGTGCCCGAAGTGAGACTGTTTGTGGCCGCCGTGAAGCTCCAGAATCGAGTCGGCGGACGCCTCAACGATGTCCTGGGCCGCCTGGGTGAGACTATGCGCGACAATGGCGCCCTGGAAAGCGAAGTGCGCGCCGTGTCCGCCCACAGCAGGATCACCGGTACGGTCCTGACAATCGTCCCGATCATGATCGGTGTACTCATGTTCATGGTGAACCCGGAATACATGGGCATCATGGTGCGCCGTCCGGAAGGCCGGGCCATGCTCGGCGCGGCGGCGCTGGCGAACGTGGTGGCCCACTTCGTCGTGAAACGGATTGCCCAGGTGAAAATGTGAGGCAGCCATGTCAGAAACAATGATGGCGGTCTGTTTCTTCCTCTTCGTGATGGCCACCGTGGGCGCGGCGCTATTGCTGGTCAGGTGGCGGACCGCAGCCAAGATCCAGGATGGCGGGCTGCAGGGACCACCGCCCTCGGGCCAGAAAGGTCTTTCGGCCAGCCTCCAGGAGTCGATGTTCGTCATCGGGGAGCTGGCGGCCGGCCAGAAGCCGCGAAAAGCCTCGGCTAGGAACTCACTCATTGCCGCCGGCTACCGGTCTCCGGCCGCCGGGACTATTTTCTACGGCACCAAGGTCGCCACCGCGCTGCTCTGCGGCGTCGTGCTGGGCTGGATCGGCCTGCTGGATCATGAGAGCCTCGCGGTGGGCTTCGTGCTCTCCATCTGCGGCCTGGGCTTCGGGTTCCTGCTGCCCGACCGGGTCCTGGACGCGAAAGTGAATCAACGCTGCTACAAGCTGGAGCGCGCCCTGCCGAATGCCCTGGATCTCATGGTGCTCGGCATTGAGGCCGGCCAGTCGCTGGATAGTGCGCTCATCGAAACCAGCCGTGAACTGCGCGGCCTCTACCCCGAGTTGTCGAACGAATTCGCACAAGTCCAGGTGGAACTGCGAGCCGGGCGTTCGCGCACCGAGGTTCTATACTCGCTGGGACAACGCACGAACTCGATGGAACTGCGCAAGCTCTCCACCGTGCTGATCGACAGCGACCGCTTCGGCACCAGCCTGGGCCCGGCGCTCCGAAACCACGCCCGCTACCTGCGCACCCGGCGCCGCCACAAGGCGCAGGAATCGGCTCGCAAGCTGAGTGTGAAACTGGTCTTCCCGGTGTTCTTCCTGATCATGCCTGCGGTATTCGTCATCACGCTCGGCCCTGCCGTGCTGACCTTCTATGAGGCCATCGGCCCCACGCTGGGGCTCTAGATCAGCTCCAGAGGGTCTCCCAAACCAGAGCCTCGAAGTGATAGATCGCGCGGAATCCAAACCGCTCGTAGAGCCGGATCGCCCGTTCGTTTGAGGCTGTCACCGTCAGCGAGACCTCTTCGCAGCCGACGTTGGCAAGCGCCTGCATGCTGCGCCGCAGCATCTCATAGCCGGCCCCGCCGCCCTGCATCTCCCGCGACAGGCAGAGCTGCGCGATGTGACCAATGCGCGAGGCCACCTTGCTGGCCAGCGACATTCCGACCACCTGGCCCCGGCGGTTCAACGCCACCCAGGACGCGGTGTGGGAAAAGTGGCCGCAGCCCGGATACTGGACTATGTTCTGCAGGAAGCGGCGCGCTCCCTGGTCGGAGTTGTACTGGTCGTTGATCGCACTGTCAATGTGGCCCGCGTAGACTGAGCCGATCAATTGCGCCGAAGCGTCCAGCCAGCGCATGTTCCAGTTCTCCAGGTGGAACTCAGGCTCAACCTGGATGGGCCGCAGGGCCGCAAGACTGGTCATGGAAGCCAGCATGAAGTGGCGCGGGTAAAGGCGGGGGCGCAGCCCGGTGGGCGCCACCTGCGAGCCGCGCATCGAGAGCTGCATCAGCTGCGCTTCCACACGGCGGATCCACGGGTAGCGGCGCAACTGGCCCAGCGCGGCGCCCATCAGCAGGTTCTCATTGGCGGGCGAACGCCAGGCATCGCGGACATACAGATCGCCGATGAGCCCCTTGTGGTCTTCCATCACCCAATAGACATAGCCCACCGGCTCGCCCTCATCCACCAGGACATAGCCGTCCAGGGCCTGCATGGACACATAACGTGTCACCAGGTCCGCGGACGGCGTAAAGTCCCAGTGCAGTAAAGAGAGCCAACGCGCCTTCTCGTCGGCCAGCAACCGGCTGAGCGAAGACGCAGGTAGGGCGCGCAGCTCAACGAGCCTCAGCGGCCTGGACTGCTCACGCGCGGCCATAGCGCGATGATATCAGCGTCAGGCCACCTTGCAATCTTTTAGGAATTGCTTAATGCAGCGAATTGCCTGTCGCGACCGGTGGTGGTTCTCGATCAGTGCGAACCGGACGTGGCTGTCGCCTGCCGGTCCAAACCCAATCCCGGGCGAGACGGCGACCAGTGCCTTCTCCAACAGGAGCTTGGAGAATTCCAGCGATCCTACCTGTTTGAACTCCTCCGGAATCGGCGCCCACACGAACATGGAGCCGCGTGGTTTCTCCACCGGCCAGCCTGCCGCATTCAGTCCGTCCACCAGCAGGTCGCGCCGCTTCTCATAGAGGTGGCGGATCTTCTCGACTTCCCCTTCGCAGTCGCGCAGCCCGATGATCGAGGCGATCTGAATGGGCTGGAAGTTGCCATAGTCCAGATAGCTCTTGATGCGGGCCAGCGCCTTGATCATCTTCTTGTTGCCGACACAGAACCCAACACGCCAGCCGGCCATGTTGTAACTCTTCGACATCGTGAAGATCTCGACAGACACTTCTTTCGCGCCGTCCACCTGCAGAATGCTGGGTGCGCGATAACCGTCAAAACCGAGGTCTGCGTAGGCGAAGTCGTGGACCACCATGGTGCCGTGCTGGTGGGCCATGCGGATCACTTCCTTGAAGAAATCGAGATCCACACAAGCCGTGGTGGGATTGTGCGGGAAGTTCATCAGGATGATCTGCGGCGGCTTGGTGGCCTTCCGGTAATGATCTTCCAGGCCGTTCAGGAAGTCGGCCGGATTGGAGACGGGCAGAGGGACAGCTTCCCCCTCGGCCATGATGACCCCCCATTGGTGGATGGGGTAACACGGGGCGGGGGTGATGACGTGATCCCCGGGTCCGACGACGGCGAACAGCAGGTGGGCCAGCGCGTCCTTGGATCCGATGGTCACAATCGCTTCGTCTTCCGGATCAAGCTCGACGCCGTAGTTCCGGGCGTAGCGCTTACAGACCTCATGCCGCAGGTTGGGTATGCCCCTCGACACGGAGTAGCGATGATTCTTGGGGTTCCGTGCTGCCTCTGCCAGTTTGCTCACGATGGGGCGCGGGGTTGCGCCGTCGGGATTGCCCATCCCGAAATCAACTACGTCATACTGCGCCGCACGCAGTTTTGCCTTCATTTCATTCACGACGGCAAAGACATAGGGTGGCAATTTAGATATGCGGTAAAACTCGTCTGGCAATGAACCCATAAGGTCTATGCTACACTGCCGGACATGAGGAACTACTGCTGGGCTTGTGTTTTGGCCTCCGTCCTCGCCTTCGGCGTTCTGTGTGGCGCGCGGCCGGAATCGGTGCGAGCCATGCAGCAGAGCCAGCTCGTCATCGTGATCTAGACCGCGGTCCCCTCCGCGCCCGGCCGTCGACGACGCGCTTGCGATCGCCCTGCGCAGTCCCCCTGCCATCGTTCATGAATCCCCTCCAGCTTTCCACCCACTCGAGTTCCAGCGGCTGTCGCCAGAGGAGCAGGCGCGGCGCGTCGAGGAGTTCCAGGCCCGTCTGGGGCAGCGGCGCTCCGTGCGCCACTTTAGCAGCGAACCGGTGCCGCTTAGCCTGATCGAGACCGCCATCCGTTGTGCCGCGTCGGCACCCTCCGGCGCCAACCAGCAGCCTTGGACCTTCGTTGTGGTGAGCGACGCCGCGATCAAGAGCCGCATCCGTGCCGCCGCCGAAGCCGAAGAGCGGGAGAGCTACGAGCACCGCATGACCGAGGAGTGGCTGCAGGCCCTGCGCCCCCTGGGCACCGACTGGCGGAAACCTTTCCTGGAAGATGCCCCCTACCTGATAGTGGTGTTCCGCCAGGATTACGGCCTCGAGGGAGACCGCAAGGTCAAACACTACTACGTCCAGGAATCGGTGGGCATCGCCGCCGGATTTCTCCTCGCCGCACTGCACCTCGCCGGACTCGCCACCCTCACCCATACCCCCAGCCCGATGGCCTTCCTGGGCGAGATCCTCCAGCGGCCCAAAAACGAACGGGCGTGCCTGCTCATCCCTGTCGGCTACCCCAGCCCGGGTGCGGAGGTTCCCAGCATCGGGAAGAAAGGGCTATCGGAAGTACTGATCCTGAAATCCTGAAGATTCATTAAGATAGGACCGGGGTTACCTGCCGGAAAGTTCTACGCCCGCCACCGCAGTCGGCCCAGAAGTACTAGTTTTGACGAAAAAGTACTAATTGGGCTATCTACAGGCCGCCAAAGGGGCTTTCCCCGTCAGTTTTACCTTGACGCAAGGGGTCCCAACCAACTAGCATTTCGAAACAGTCCGATTTTTTAGAGGAGTTCAAGCTATGACAAGTTTGGTCCAAAAGTCCCTCGGAATGCTCTGCCTCATGATTGGCGTTGCGGCAGTTGCGTGTGCGAGGACTGCACCCGAAATCGATGGCGCGACGGCATCCAGCGCCCTGACCCTTCTCACAGGCGCCGTGCTCGTTCTGCGTAGCCGCCGCCGGTAGTTCTCTAGCGCCGGTCTCCAGGAATAGTCGTCAAGCTGCTTCTGGAGGCCGGCTTCTGCAATCTGGCCAGTGCCCTCACCATCTCCGGCTATCCCGCCGCCACTCCACCGGCAAATTCCCGGCACCGCCCTGGTTCCTCCCGCCGGTTTCCGATTCCTCGCCCTCGTCGCCCTCCTGGGCGCGGAACTCCTGGCAGCCAGTATCTCCCTTGACGCCGCGGATCTTCCCGCCGCCGGCGGCCTGGCTACCTGGGTCCGCCACCTGGGCCCCATGCTCGTCCGTAGCGCAGTAGCATTCCTCGCCACGGCGTTCATGCTCAGCCAACAGGGTCCGTCCGGTCTCCGCTCCGTCTTGCTGGAAGCACCCGGCCGCGTACGGTTCAGCCTCCTCGCCGCGCATGCTGCCCTGATGGCCCTCTTTAGCTGGCTGTCTCCGCAGGTCTTCGCCGGCGTCTCAGCCTCCGTGCCCGGCTGGCTGACGCTCGCCTGGCTCGTCAGCGGCCTGGCCGGAGTCGGACTCCTGGCGCTTTCCTTACTCCCCATATCGATATGGTTGGGACTGATTCGAGCCGTAGGCTGGGGCTGGGCTTGGGGCTTGGCCGTAGCCGGCGTCGCCGCCGCGGCCCGTCCCTCCGCTTTGGCCACCTGGCGCGGATCCAGCGCCCTCACCTTCAAAGTCGTCCGGTTCCTTCTTGAGCCGATCCTCCCCGGCCTCACCGCGAACCCGGCCACGGCGGACATCGGCACCAGCCGCTTCTCGGTCATCATCGACCCCGCCTGTTCCGGCTATGAGGGCGTGGGGCTGTTTCTTGCATTCAGCGTTGCCTGGCTCTACCTCTTCCGCAGGGAATACCGGTTTCCAGCCGCACTTTGCCTGATTCCCGCCGGCGCGCTGGTCATGTGGATCCTCAATGCCGTGCGCATCGCCGTCCTGATTCTCATTGGCCATGCGGGCGCGGACCGCATCGCAATGGGCGGTTTCCATTCGGAAGCCGGCTGGATCGCGTTTCTTTTCACAGCGATCCTGTTCTGCGTACTGTCGCGCCGCATCGCGCTCTTCCGTCATCCCTCGCTGAGACTTGAGCGGCCCCCAACGGAAGATACCGCCAACGCAACCGCGGTCTCCGCCTACCTCATGCCGTTCCTGGCGATCCTGGCAGCGTCCATCCTGGCTCGCGCCGGTTCCGCTGATTTCGAGTGGCTCTACCCGTTGAGATTGCTGGCCGCCGTCGCAGCCCTCTGGTACTTCCGCAAATCCTATGGCCAGGTCGATTGGCGCTTCGGCCCCGTCGCGGCGCTCGCCGGGCTGGCGGTGGCCGCCCTCTGGGCCTGGTCCACGCCCTCCGCCGCCGCCGCACGCGCCGGGTTGCCGGCAGGCTTCGTCGCCATGCCTTGGGCCTTGCAGGCGTTCTGGCTGGCGTGCCGCACGCTGGCTGCCGTCGTCACCGTACCCATCGCCGAGGAACTGGCTTTCCGCGGCTATCTCATGCGCCGCCTGGCCGATGCTGATTTCGAATCTGTCGACTGGCGCAAGTTCGCCTGGCTGCCGTTTCTAGGCTCCTCCCTCGCCTTCGGGGCGATGCACGAGTCGCGCTGGCTGGCGGGCCTGGTCGCCGGCGCGGTCTACGCCTTGGTACAGATGCGTCGCGGACGGCTGGGCGATGCCATCCTGGCGCATGCCGTCACCAACGCCGCATTGGCCGCCCTGGTCTGGTATACCGGCGACTGGCGCTACTGGTAACCGCCCTCAGGCAGCCCCATGGTTCCGGCCGGGGCCCGCCTCCAGCTGATGCCCGCCCAAACCGCGCAGCACGGCGATCATGGCATCCTTCGCCCGGTAGATGTGCTTGCGCAGCGCGGCCGTCAGCCTCGCCGCATCCTTCGCTTCCAGCGCCGCCACAATCGCCTCGTGCTCCGCCTGCTCCTCCTGCAACCGCAGCGGCCAACCCGATTCACCGGCATGGATCCGCACAATCTTGATGTGTGCGTTCAGAGCGTGGTACATATCCGCAAGCCGCTGATTCTGCGAGGCATCAATGAAAATCTGATGGAACTCGGAATTGTCCTGCTCATGCGCGCGGCGTTCCACATCGTTGGTGACTTTGCGCTTCAACGACTTCAGCAGCGTGTGCAGGCGCGCCAACTGCGCGGGCTGGATCCGCTCAATCGCCTCTTCCGCCGCCAGGCATTCCAATGCGCTTCGAAGCTTGAAGGTCTCGTCCAGATCCTGCGGGGTGAGACTCGCCACAAAGGTGCCACTGCGCGGCCGCACCTCCACCAGCCCTTCCGTGGCTAACTGCTGGATCGCCCCGCGCACCGGCGTCAGGCTGACCCCCATCTTCTGGGCCAGCTCTTCCACGTTCAGCCGCTCCCCGGGCTTCATCGAACAGCTGACAATCGCCTGTCGCAAGGCATCATAGACAGCATCAACCGCACGCTCTCGACGGATCTTGACGAATTCCATGGGTTCTCCCTGCAAACGCTACCAGAAAGTTGAGTGTAGATCTTCGTATTTCAGATGGCAAGAATGTGGAATTTCAGAATCGAGCCATGCGGATCGTCTTCGCAACCGAAGGTCCTCGCGGCGCGTCGGATAAATCACGGGCGGTATCCTGGAAGTAGATGGGCTCCACATTGAACACAGTTCGACTCCGGTGTATCCTCGGTTGCTGGGCAGTCCTCGCGACGGCGGCCGTCGCCTCCGGCGCCGATTGGAAGGACAAGCCCTTCCCCAACTGGAACGATGACGCCGTCGTGCGCCTCGTCTCCGATTCCCCCTGGGCCCACGTGAAGTCGGTCAACCTGATGTGGGTGAAACCGGGCGACCGGCCCTTCAGCTACAAGGACGTCCCGGGCAACACGCCCAACGGCACCATCAAAGGCGGCAGCCCCGTGGGCGGCATTGGCGTGCCGCGCTCCAGCCTGCCGGCCAAGGCCGATATCATCATTCGCTGGGCCAGCGCGCTGCCCATCCGGCATGCCACGGCGCTCTACAAGGCCCGCCAGCAGAAGCAGGGTGAAGCGAAGATCAATGCGCTGATCGGCGCCCCGCCGCAGGACTACGTCCTCGAGATCTATGGCGTTCCGGCCGAAGTGGCCCATTTGGGCGCCGGGGTGGTGGAGGTCGAAACCGAGCGCACGTCCTTCCTGCGGACCCGCTCCGGCCGCATCATCAAGCCCACCAAGGTGGAAGTCGTGCCCCAGGGCCTCACCATCGCCATCCAGATCCACTTCCCGAACTCCGCCCCCATCGAACTAAAGGACGAGGAAGTGGAGTGCGTCAGCGACCTGCAGATCTTCGTGATCCACGAGAAGTTCCGGCTCAGCCAGATGGTCTACCAGAATCACCTGGAACTCTGAGTCCGCCTGGCCCGCCCTACTGGCGGCTCAGGCAGGCAAAGTAGCCTCTAAACAACACCTCGTGGTCGCGGCCGTCCCACACGGGCGCCAGCGTTGCCCCGCACCACTGCCGGATCTCGTCGTAGGGCACGCCGCTCCGCATCGCAGAGGCCACATTCGTCTCCGTCAGCATGTACTCGAGATAGAACCCGGGCGACAGCGTGAGGCCAATCTCAAAGTACTCGTTCTGCCTCAGGCCACAGCCGGAATCGAGCGCCGCGAGGATTTCAGGATTCAGCTCGCGAGCCTCAGCGCGGGGCCAGGGATAGCGCGTGGAAAAGGCCGTGAACCATTCGTCCAGCCTGTCGTTGTGGCGAAACGAGCGGCCCGGCGAGAAATCATAGACCAGCAGCGTGCCGCCGGGTGTGAGCGTGCGTAGGGCCTCAGGAAAGAACTGGTCCAGATTCGCGTAGTTCAGGGCCCCGGCCGCCGTGATGAGATCCACACAACCGTCCTGGACCGGCAGCGCCTCAGCCCGGCCCACCACGAAGTCCGAGGCCGGCGCCAGTGTCGAGTGCCACCTGAGCATGGGCTCGGCCGGCTCCACGCCAATGGAATGCTCTGCGAAGCCGTCCAGCGCCCGCGTGGACAGCCCCGCTCCGCAGCCGACGTCCAGAGCCCGCCGGAACGGCGCGGGCCGCCCCAGTGCCTGGTGTGCGCGTTCAATCACCTTGGCGTGCACCGGTGGCCGCGCCGTCGCGTACCCCGCCGCCATCTTGTCCGTCTCAAACGGATTTCCCATGCATCCAGTCTAAGCCAGCATCTTCCGGACAACTTCCCCGTGGACGTCTGTCAAGCGGAACGGGCGGCCCTGGAACTTGTACGTCAGTTTGGTGTGGTCGAAGCCCAGCAGATGCAGCAGCGTGGCATGCAGGTCGTGGACGTGTACCCGGTCCTTCGTGACGTTGAAGCCCAGTTCGTCTGTTTCGCCCATCACCAGGCCCGGCTTGATCCCTCCGCCCGCCATCCACATGGTGAACGCATTGGGATGATGGTCGCGGCCGTCGCTGCCCCCCTGTACCATCGGCGTACGTCCGAATTCCCCGCCCCAGATCACCAGCGTATCGTCGAGCAGACCTCTCTGCTTCAGGTCCTTCACCAGCGCCGCGGCGGCCTTATCCGTATCCAGGCAGTTCTTTTTGAGGTCCTTCACCAGGTTGCCGTGCTGATCCCAGGCCTCGTGGTAGAGCTGCACAAATCGCACCCCGCGCTCCAGCAGACGCCGCGCATACAGGCAGTTGTTGGCGAACGAGGGCTTACCCGGCTGCGCGCCGTACATCTCGAGAATGTGGGCTGGCTCTTTGGTGAGGTCCATCAATTCCGGGGCGCTGTCCTGCATGCGGAACGCCATCTCGAAGGAATTGATGCGCGTCGAGATCTCCGGGTCGCCCTCGGTCGCCAGGTGCATCTCGTTCAGGCTCCTCAGCGAGTCGAGCGACTCGCGCTGAGTCTGTTTGTCGACGCCGGGCGGATTGGAAAGATAGAGCACCGGGTCGCCGCTGCCGCGCAGTTGCACCCCCTGGTAGACCGTGGGCAGAAAGCCGCTGCCCCAGCAGGAATTCCCACCGCTCGGTCCCTTCGCTCCGCTGGAGAACACCACGAACGACGGCAGGTCACGCGATTCGCTGCCCAGGCCGTAAGTCGCCCACGAGCCGAAGCTCGGCCGGCCAAACTGCATGCTGCCGGTGTTCATCAGCAGCTGCCCCGGAGCGTGATTGAACGCATCCGTAGACATCGACTTCACAATGGCAAGGTCATCGACAATGGCGGCCGTGTGGGGCAGCAACTCCGAGATCCAGGCGCCATTGCTGCCATACTGCGCAAATTGGAACTTCGGCCCCAGCAGCTTCGAGTTGGGATTGATGAAGGCCGCGCGGTAGCCCTTCAGCAAATCGGCCGGCGGCAGGGTACCGTCGAACTTCTTGAGCTCAGGCTTGAAGTCGAACAGTTCCAGGTGGCTGGGCGCGCCCGCCATGAACAGGAAGACGACCCGCTTTGCCTTCGGAGCGAAGTGCGGCTGCTTGGGGGCGAGAGGATCCGTGGTCGAAGCCGCGCGCAGCAAATCACCGAGTGCGATCGAGCCCAGGCCGACTCCGCACTGCTCGAAGAACCAGCGGCGTGTCCGCTCCGATTTCACTTGATGGGGATCCATGCTGTTCTCCTATTCGCGCGTGATCGTTTCGTCGAGGTTGAGCAGGACGCGGGCGACCATCGTCCACGCCTGGGCCGGTTCCATGCGCGCTTCCTGCTTCTTCAACAGCCCCAGCAACTCCGTTACTTCCGCTTCCACCGGAGGCCGGGCTACACAGCGCCGGAAGGCAAAGCTCAGCCGTTCTGTATCCGAGGCCCCGCCCTGCTTCAGCGTCAACTCCGCCAGTGCATGTGCGGCTTCCATGAAGAGCGGCTCATTCAAGGTGGTGAGGGCTTGCAGCGGCGTATTGGAACGCGAACGACGCACACAGGCCGCGTCGCCGTTGGGCGAGTCAAAGGTCTGCAGCATGGGGTACGGCACGCTGCGGTAGCGGAAGGTGTAGAGCGCCCGGCGGTAGCGCTGTGCGTCTTTCTCTTCTTTCCAGATCTTGGGGCCGTAGCTCACCGGCGGCTGGAATAGGAAGTCGGGCGCGGGCGGATAGACGCTGGTGCCGCCCACCTGATCGTTGAGCAGCCCGCTGGCCGCCAGGGCAATGTCGTGCACGATCTCCGCATCCACCCGGAAGCGCGAGCCACGGGCCAGAAGCCGATTGGCAGGATCGCGCTCCAGCAGTTCCGGCGTGACGCGTGAG
The DNA here is from genome assembly GCF_051172195.1 of Paludibaculum fermentans. Lineage (GTDB taxonomy): Bacteria > Acidobacteriota > Terriglobia > Bryobacterales > Bryobacteraceae > Paludibaculum > Paludibaculum fermentans_A. The sequence goes on along the minus strand of NZ_JBPJAQ010000001.1, from coordinate 4,568,635 downwards.
GTCTGCTGGTACGTCGCGGACTCCACAATCAGCCGGTGCAGATGCTTCAGGCTCCAGCCGTGGTCCATGAACTCCACCGCCAGCCAGTCCAGCAGTTCAGGGTGCGAAGGCGTTTCCCCCTGCTTGCCCAGATCCTCACTCGTAGCCGACAGCCCGGTGCCGAAATACGACTGCCAGACCCGGTTCACCACCGCCCGCGCGGTGGTGGGCGACTGCCGGTCGACCAGCCATTTGGCGAAATCGAGCCGCGTGGGATTCTCCACGGCCAACGGGTTCAGGAAGCCTGGCGTGCCGGGCGTCACCAGCTTGGCGGGCTTCAGGAAATCGCCGCGCTCCAGGATGTGCGTTTCCCGCCTCGTCGGGCGTTCCGCCAGGACCAACTGCGTAGAGCCCTGCGGATGCTCCTTCCACAACGCGGCGATCTTCTCGTTCTCAGCGGCCCAGTCAGCCACGGTCGTGCGCCAATAGGAGAAGACCTTGCGCTGATCCTCCAGCGTGCGTTCCGCCGTTGGCTTGTCGAGAATGGACCGAACTTCGGCCGGCAGCGGATCCGCCACCGGAGCATCGTCCCCCGTCACCGAGATCCGGAACCGCCCCAGGTTGTTGTTCTGGTTGTCATCGCTGTTCCAGCCGCCATGGTTCTGCTTCACCAGGAAGACCAGGGTGGTTTCCCCGCTGGCTTCGATCGGCTTCGCGGCAACAAATACGGCCTTGCGGGGCACGTTGCTCAGGCCCGGTCCGGCATTGATGCCCCAGGCCGTCTCGTCCTTGCCATCGATCGCGTACGAGATGGGACCGGTGACGCGGCGCTTGTCGCTCTTGTCATAGAACATGGGCGCCAGCGGCGTCTCGGGCAGCGCGATGTCGGCCGTAGCCGAGCCGAGCGGAATCTTCTCCGGCTTCGCATCCGAGCCCAGCCGCTCCACCGTGAACTCTGTCAAGGCGCCTGTCCCATCAATCGCGCGGCCCGGGCCGCCCTGCGGCAGGTTGGGATCCAGCAGCAGTTCCAGGCGGAAGCCCGTGATGCGCGGCAGTCCCACCTTCGCCGTCAACTTGACCGTGTGCTTCGTCGGAGCGTAGCCAGCCTCCAGCAGCGACCCGTCCTCCAGCGGCAGGTACTTCTGGCCTCCGGTGGAGATGTCATCCACATCGGGCCGCACCACCAGCCACTTCGTCTTCTGGTTGAGCAGCCGAGCCTCCTGCTCCCAGGCCGCCATGCGCGCGGCCCAGCCGGGCATCCGTTTCTGCAGGCCCTGCTCGATGGCCGCGGTCTGCTTCAGGATCGCGTCGCGCCGGGCCTGGTCGGCCGGTGTGTAGACCGCGATATTGGCCTCATACGTGTTGTTCAGGAACGCGAACAGCCGGTAGTAGTCTTCGTGCTTGATGGGATCGTACTTGTGCGTGTGGCATTGCGCGCACTGAATCGTGACGCCCAGCACACCCTTGCCCAGCGCGTCCATGCGATCAAACATCGCTTCCATCCGGAACTGCTCGGGATCGATGCCGCCTTCCTCGTTGATCATCGAGTTGCGCAGAAAGCCCGTGGCGACACGCTGGTCCTGGGTCGCGTTCGGCAGCAGGTCGCCGGCCACCTGTTCAATGATGAAACGGTTGTACGGCAGGTCGAGATTCAAGGCGCGGATCACCCAGTCGCGATAGAACCAGACCTGGCGCTGCTTGTCTTTCTCATAACCGTCGGAGTCGGCGTAGCGCGCGGCGTCCAGCCACCACCGGCCCCACTTTTCCCCATAGTGGGGCGAGGCCAGCAGGCGCTCCACCTGGGCCTTGTAGGCGCCGGCGGAACGATCCGCGAGGAACGCATCCAGCTCCTGCGGCGTCGGCGGCAGGCCCGTCAGGTCGAGGCTCAGGCGGCGCAGCAGTGTGGTCTTGGCGGCGACCGGAGAGGGCTGCAAACCTTCCTGCTGCAGCCGCGCCAGGACGAACGCGTCGATGGGATTTCCTGCGCCCAGGGCCGGCACGGTCGCCTTCTTCGGAGGCACATACGCCCAATGAGTCCCGCTGTCCCGTACCGCCGATCCGACTCCATCGGGCCACGCCGCACCCTCGTCGATCCAGCGCTTCAACAGGGCAATCTCCGCCTCCGGCAGAGGTTTCCCGCCCATCGGCATGCGCGCCTGGTCGCCAATCCCGGCTACGCGCTTGTAGAGTTCACTGGCCGCCGCATCGCCGGGCCGAATCACCTTGAGGGCCGCGGCCTTGGCGTCCAACCGCAGTCCACCCATCTGCAGCTTCCCGCCATGGCACTTTTCGCACGACCGGCTCAGGACTGGTTGCACATCGCGCACGAAGTCGGGTGGATCCGCCCAGATCGTGGATGACAACACTACGCCCAGTATTCCCAGCAAGCCGCTCCGCATGGGCCATAGCTTATCAAGTCGGGAGGGTGTTGGCGCGAAAGCGGCCTACGCCGCGGCTTCGCCGGCCGGCAGGCAACGCAGCACTACCAGCGTGAGGTCGTCATGCGGATCCGCCCCGGCCTTGAAAACCTCGACATCGTCGAGGATCGCCTGGGCCAGTTCCGGCGCGTCCAGTCCGGCCGCCCGCGCCACGACCAATTGCAGGCGGTCTTCCCCATACTGCTCCTGCCTGGGGTTCATCGCCTCGGTCAACCCGTCGGAATAGAACACCACCAGGTCGCCGTCGGCCAGCGCCAGTTCCTGGCACTCGATGCTCTTCGAGAAAATGCGGTCGCCGGCCAGGCCCAGCCCGATTCCCTTGGGCTGGACATAGTGGGATTCCCCGTCCGCCGCCCGCCACCAGAGGATGGGATTGTGCCCGGCCCGCAGCACCTCGAGCACCCGCCGTTCCGGATCCAGCAGGCCCATCGCCAGCGTCACAAAGGTCCGCCGTTTCCCGGCCAGCAGCAATTGCCGGTTGACGGCGCAGGCGAGGTCGAGGATCCCGGTGGCCATCGCCTGTTCAGCCGCCAGCATGCCCTTGGTCAAGGTCATGTACAGCGCGGCCGGCACGCCCTTGCCGGAGACATCGGCCACGCACATCGCCCAGCAGCCGCGCGGCATTTCCAGAAAATCGAACAGGTCGCCACCCACCTCGCGGGCGGGCACGCAACTCGCGAACAGGGAGAAGCCCGGAATCGAAGGCGGCCTGTCGGGCAGCATGCCCTGCTGCGCCTCGCGCGCCACCGCAAACTCGGTCAGCAGGCGCTCCCGCTCAGACCGTGGAGCGGAACCCGGAGGCGGATCGTTGCGCCGCGAGATCTCGTCCGCAAGCTCCTCCACATTCGAGGGAGCCGGCCGGGCGGCGATCACGAATCCACCCACCAAAGGCACGCCCCACACCAGCAGCAATTGCGCGATGGGCCACGCCCGGCCGGCCGGGAAGGCGATCAGCGCCGACAGGTCGTAGAGCGTATACAGGCCCAGCAGGCAGGCCATCAGGCCCAGCAACCCGAACGCCCGATAGACCTTCACCCAGGCCGCAAACATCACGGCAACGACAGCGATGCTGATGTAGCCGTTGCCCGACACGGGCGAAAAGCGAGCGAGGCAGAGCAGCGGCCCGGCCAGGAACAGCAGCCCCAGCCGCCATTTCAGTCGCGGACTCGGCCGCCACAGCAGGGGCAGCATGACGGCGAAGACGCACAGCAGGTGATAGCACAGCACCGGGAATTGAACCAGCACCCCCATGGCCGGCGAGGTATCCATCAGAATGCCGGGCCGGGCTGCTTCCAGGCGCACACCCGTCATTGGCAGCGCCGCGCACACGAGCATAGGCAGGACTGCCAGCGGTGCCGACATCAGCACTCCGCCCGCGAGTTCCCGGCCCGCCGCAGGGATCAGCTTTCTCCGCACGGTGAGCCACAGGATCGATAACCACGACTCGATCTGTCCTTCCCGGATGAGCAGGAATCCGGCAGCCAGGGGGAAGGCCAGGGCCAGGGGACGCGTGACGAACAGCCCGAACAGGAACCCCACCTTGTTGCTGGTGGTGTCGAAATCGGATTGATCCCAATTGACTGAGAGGTAGCCTTGCCGGCCGCCCAGCAGAAGGCAGCCCATGTAGAACAACGCCACCGCCCCGCTCACCCAAAGGGCAAGGCGCAGATGGTCGCGGCGGTCGGTCAAGCTGATCAGCACGAAGATGACAGACCCGGTCACCGCGCAGACCTGGAAGAAGACCCCGATGCCCCCCAACACCTCTTTCCACTTGGCGCCGGGCACCGAGGCGTTGCGCCGGACAGACCGCGGCACGTCGTGGTGGAGACTCACCTCCTCGAGCTTGCCCTTGTAGAACGTGGCGCTGAGCTCCGCCCGCAATCCATCGACCTTCGGATCCCGCCATTCCCACCTCGCTGTCTCGCCGCTGGAGGTCTCCTGCTCCTCCCGGCGGGACCGCCTGCCGCGCCGTTTCCCATCCTCCCCAGCCTCGGTCACGGGCTGGAACTTTGCCGCGTCAGCCGGCGCAAAACGGGCCAGGACGCCTTCCCTGCTCAATTGCGCGGCCGCGGGCAGGTCACCACGCAGCCTGGGCCGCCACCGCAGCGGCCGGCCGGTGCCATCCAGTTCGGCGGTAACCGTGGAGTTCCCATCAGGCGATCGGGCCAGCACGCGATAGCGGGTGCCTGAGAATGCCTTTAGCAACGCGGAGTCCGGATGGCGGGTCCGCATGTCCATCCAATCGTCCTGGGGCTCCACTGTGATCAGGAACTCCCAGTTCGCGGTCTCAATGCCAAACTCGTGAGCCAGCGCAACGGTGGCGGAGATGGCTTGCTCCCGGGTCCATGGCGCCGCCGCGCCGGCACGGCCGCCTTGCGGCCGCAAGGCGAGAAGGACCAGGGCGGCCAGCGCGGCGCCGGCAATGATCACGTACCGCTTCATGCCACGTGCTCCTGCTGCAGCACTTGGACTTCCTCGAGCCTCAGCACCACGGCCGTCAGGTCGCTGGTCAACCGCCGGGTGAGCCGCTTCTCACTGCCGCCGGCCAGCCGCTTCAGCAGGAAGTCGTGGAAATCCAGCGCGCCGCAGGCGCGTGTGATGCGGGCCAGGTTGCGGAACCAGTCGCGTAGGCCCGTGGGCGACTGATCCTCCAAAGCCGAAATGAGCCCCTCGGTGTGGAACAACACCATGTCGCCCACTTCCAGCGGCACCGCCGCTTCCGGCAACCCCTCCGGACTCTCGACAAAGGCCATGGGATGCGCCATCAGGTCGCGCAGCACCCAGATCGCCGGCACTTCGCCCCAACGGGCCGCCTGGAAAGTCCGCCGTTGCGGATCGATGGTCGCCACGGCAAACCGAGCCCGCTGCGCCACCTCGCCCAGGCGTCCGGTCAGCAACGCGCGCAACCGGGCCAGTGTCCTGGCCGGCGTATCGCCGCGGCGCAGGTCCGACATGAGAAAGCCCTTCGCCAGCGCAATGGTGAGCGCCGAAGCCACGCCCAGGCCGCCGCCGCTGGCCACAAATACCGCCAGTCCGCCTCCGGGCAAGGGGAAGAAGTCGTAGAAATCGGCGCCCACATCACCGGTGGGCCGGCACGAAGCAGCGATGGAGAGGCCCGGAATCTGCGGAGGCTTTTCCGGCAGCAGCCGCAACTGCGCTTCCCGCGCCGCATGCACCTCGGCCTGCATCGAGAGCCGCTGGTCCAGGTTGCGGGCGTACTCCGGCTTCACTTCGTCTTCCGTGACCGCCTCGCCTTTCCAGGAGGTGGCGGTCAGGTAGGCCAATCCGAAGGTCACGATGCCGAGTTGCAGCAGCCCGCTGGGCAGTGAGAAGGGCGCCAGCGCGGCCATGGTCGAGGTCTGGATCGCCAGCGAGAACAGCATTGAAGAGACCAGCGCCGCCAGCACATCGTGAAAGAAGAACGGCGCCAGGACGACCGCCACGCCCACCACCATGTCCAGCACGCGCGTGGATGACGCCAGGCTGTTGTCGGTAAACCCGGCCGCGATCAGGAACGGGCACAACAGCAGGATCGTCCATTTCCAGGCCGGGCGCCGCACATTGCGCAGCACAAAGGTGAGCGGCACAAACAGGCCGGAAACGACCGTCCAGGCGATCTGGGGCGGCAGCATGAGCAATCCGCTGAGCCAGGGGTAATTGCCGTAGGCCGCGGCCATTGCTTCATCCGAGAGCAACAGCGCGTCGCCGGACGACACGAGCCAGCTCGCGATCGAGGTGAACAGGAACGCCCATGCGGTAAAGACCGCGCCCGCGCCCACCGAGACCGCGACATTGCTCACCCGGCACCGGCCGGAAAGCATCGCGTCGAACGCCGTCAGCTTGTCCGGATAGCCTTCGCGGATCTCGCCTTCGCCGCTGGCGTAGGCAGCGCCCACCAGCACTCCACCCATCGCCAGGAAGATTCCGCCCATTGCGCTGATGCCTAGCGTGACGTACCACGGCAGCGTGGAGGCGCCATCGGTGTTCGCGAACGATTCCGCGTTCAGGGCCAGGTATCCGGCGCCGCACAGACCGAAAACCAGTACCAGGATCAGCGCCCGCTTGCGGGGCGCTTCCTTCTCCCGGCTGCGCTTCCGGTACAGCCGGATGGAGTAGATGGAGGCGAAGATCGCCAGGAAGACGGCCAGCACGCCGACCGTGCCGCGCAGCCCGGATTCGTCGTCCGACCAGGAGTGCATCGCCCGGCCGAACTCCGGTTCGACCCGCGCTCCGGTCACCTTTGAGCCCGTGACTTCCACCCGTCCGCTGAACTTCACCGTAGGCAACTGCCCCAGGTGGCCTTCGAAATCGAACCGGCGGGCGATGGACTCGTCCTCGTCCTTCTTGCTCTGGGACGACGCCTCCCTCACCCGGTCAATCTGGGGGTTCGGGATGAAGGTCAACCAGGAGCGCATGTACTGCTTCGCCAGTTCCTCGGCGGCCTCGCTGCTCAGCGCGGGCCCCGGGTTCCGCGGCCGCTCCGTATCGAACTGCAGCACATCGCCCCGACCATTCAAGGTGACGATGATGCCGTGCTCCCCGTCGGGCTCGGCCAGATTGAGGACGAAATGATATGGCGCCGCCAGCCGCCCCGCCGCGTCCACCGCCTGCGGAGCCGCGCGCAAGGCGAATACCTGATGGGAGGTTTGGGGCTTGATCTTGAGCAAGGCGCCCGAGGCGTCCAGCGAGAGTCCCTGCGAAGCGCCCAGCCGCCGGGCTATGTCCTGCAATTGCGTACGGCTGGCGTCGCTGCGGACAGACGCGGGCACCTTGGCGGCATAGCGCAGCGTGAGCCCGGCCACCAGGGCGAGCGGGGCCAAGGCAATCGCCAGCAACGCCGTGGGACGCGGCAGACGGGCGAACAGCGCCGTGGACGCAAGCGACTGGATGAATCCTGGATACATGGCAGCCCGGCCCCGGGAATTCCCGATTGTACCTGCACGGAGAGCCTGATCCAAGTGCCGGGTGTAACGCCGGCTATTTCCGGATCGACATCCGGTCGGACGAGGGGAAGTCGGCCGGTACGGGAATCGTCACCCGGCCCGTCGCCGCCCACTCCGTGCCGCGCATCAGGGTGGCGATGAAGCCCACGCAGTGCATCGCGGCGACATCGTGCCCCAGCGTGGTGTGGAAGACGCGCCCGCGGGCATAGCGGATGGCCAGCAGCATGGGCTCGTCTTCATTGGTTCCACGATTCTGGGAGGTGGAATGGGCAGTCCCCAGCAGGTCGAAGTCGGCCGCCGGCCCGCACAGCGAGTCATAGAGTTCGTCCGGAGCGTGCTTCCACATCCTGGGCAATCCTTTGACGATGGGGTGCCGCCGCTCGCGCATCGTCACGACGAAAGGCAGGCGGGCGCCATGATTCCCGCACCGGCCGGGCGTCGGTTCCACGCGCACCTCGTCGTCCCGCAAGCGGATCATGGACCCGGCCTCCGGAGCCTTCCGGTTACCCCAGCCGCCCACCGCGATCATCTGGTTGTACTGATGCCACTCGGGGAAGGCGTTGTCGGCGGCGTGGTAGGAGACAAAGCCTCCGCCGTCGTGGACGAACTTCTCGAACGCCTCACTGGTCTCCTTCGACCACGGATCGCCATTGTAGTTGGAGACGACCACGGCATACTTGGAGAAGTCCGGCTTAAACGCGGTCATGTCACCGCCCTGGGGGGGCGTGGTGGCGACCTCCACCTCGAAGCGGCCCGACATCTCGAGAATTTCCTGCAGGATCGGGGTGGTCTCTTTCCAGGCATGGTTGTTCTGGCCATCGATGATCAGAACCTTCAGCCGGGGCGAAGCGGAATGAACGGGCTGCACTCCGAGGGCCAGAACGAAGATGGCCAGAGCCGGGAAAGTCGGACAGGGTGAGATAAGAGCCATCGAGGTTGTCGTTACGTTCCACCCGCTATCTTACGCCTCCAGGCCGGTCCGGCGTGCAATCAGCCCTTCCCGCGCGGCACGAGTTCCTCGATCACACGGCGGTCTGAGGATTTGGGATGGCAGATGACACAGGACTCCGCGCGGCCGGCTCCCAAGTCCGAGACGAGGCTGTAGTGAATGCCGCGGTCCGTCCAGGAAATGAGGCCCAGGCCTTTTGAGTCGCTGAAATGGAAGTCCAGGCGGCCGGAGCGGTAGATGTCTCCCCCGCCGGGCGCCACCTGCTGCGAAGCGGTCATCAGCAGCGAGATGGGCTTGCCATCCAGCCGGTAGGCCAGGTACAGCACGTCCTCGTTCTCATATTGGAGCAGCCGGGCGCCCACCAGTTCGTACTTCTTCTGCTGGCCGGCTCCTACCGGATAATCCGGCAAATGCACGGCGAAGGGCAGGCGGGATTGCAGCCAGCGCGAGACGGCCTCCGGTTGGGATGAGAGTACATCCAAGGGGAACTGGCCCTTCGCGTATCGAAGGTGCGCTTCGGCGGCAAAGGCGGAGAACTGGTCCGATGCCGGCCGCGCGCCCAGCCAGAGCGAGAACCCGAGGCCCAAGCCGATGAGCAGCAGCGCCGCCGACTGCAGCCAGACACGCCGCCGGGCGTGGCCCGCCACCAGGGAGCGAGCGGAGGCTAGCGAGCTCTCCGGAATCTCGTAGAGCGGCTTCGCTCCGCGCACCACGTCCACCACGGCACGGACGCTCTCGAACGAAGCCCGGCAGGCGGAGCAGTCCATCAAGTGGCTCTCAAACTCCAGCACCTCGGCCGCGGGCAGTTCGTGGTCCAAGTAAGGATGGATCCGCTCCCGGGTGAATTCGCAGGCGCTCATGAGCCTATCTCCTGCGACGACGGCGCGTGCCTCAGCAGCAGCTTCCGCAACGAGTGCCGGGCCCTGGCCAGGCGGCTCATCACGGTGCCGGCGGGACAGTTCAGCACCTGGGCGATCTCGGCGTAGGTGTAGCCTTCCATCTCGCGCAGGACGATGACTTCCCTCAGGACGACGGGCAGGGCGTCGATCGCATCGGCAATCTCGGAGCGAAGCAGGCGCTGGGTCAGCACGACTTCCGGTGACTCGCCCAGCGCCGCCTCATCCTTCAGCTCTTCAAAGGACTCCCGCCTTTGGCGGCGCATCAGGTTCTGCCAGATATGCCGGAGGATGGTGAACGCCCAGGGCCGGACGTTATCCGGGCTGGCCTGGAACGGGCCCCGCTTCGCGCCCAGGGCCCGGCGGAAGGTCTCCTGGACGAGTTCCTCGGCCGTGGCCGGGTCCCGCGACAGCGCCCGGGCGTAGCGATAGAGCGACGCGTGGCAGGCAAGCAGAGTTTGGCCCAGTGCGGTCAGCAGCGTCCCTCTCTATCCAGTCAACACCGCTGATACCAGGATATTCCCGGATTTCCCGGAATATTCGGCCGGCCCGATTGTTCCCCTTATAGACGCGGCACCCGCGGCAGGGCGCGCGAGGTGTCCTCCAAAGGAGGTTCTTCGGATGAGCAAGACACGAATTGGCCGCTGGATGACCCTGGGCTTGACGCTGGGTTGCGTCCTGGCCGTCACGATCACACGGGCTCGCGCACAGAAGCCCAGCAGCTATATGCCGGTGGTGGAAGGGGATTTCTCCACCGTCATGGCGCGCATGAAGTCGGAGAAGCCGGCCATCGAGAGCCGGCAGGCGGCCTTGCTGCGCGAGCGTTACGATCTCGCCAACCGGGCCGCCAGCGGCGTCACCATGTTCCGCGGCAAACCGGTGCAGGAGGGCGTCCGCGTCAAGCTGCCGGCCGGCCTCACCTGGGACCAGCTCGCCAATATGAGCCCGGCGGACGTGAAAGCCAAGGGCGTCTTTCCGGCCGGCTTCTACCCGCTGCCGCACCCCAATCACCCCGAGGGCGGCATGCTGTTCCCCAAGATGGAGATCGACGAGGTGAAGAAACAGGAGGGCCGGGACCTCACCCGTTTCGACCTGGATCACGACCTGCCGGAGCACCTGCTGCCCGAGTTCCCCGCCGCCGTCTTCCTCACCACGCGCCCCGACCTGGGCGACGCGGCGAAGGGCGAACTGATCACCATCGACAACTACTACCGGCTGTTCAACGGGATCCTCAATCCGAAGCAACTGGAAGGGCTGCGCCTGCTGGTCACGACCTTCCCGCAGCAGCAGTTCAACCAGACGGACGACCGCCGTTCAGAGAAGCCCAGCCGCGGCGTCGCCTGCTTCGACTGTCATGCCAACGGCCATACGAACGCCGCCACCCACCTGGTGGGGGACATCCGGCCGCAGGAGTTCCGGCATCGCATCGACACGCCCTCGCTGCGCGGGGTCAACATCCAGCGCCTGTTCGGCTCCCAGCGCGCGCTGAAGACGGTGGAGGACTTCACGGAGTTCGAGCAGCGGGCGGCCTACTTCGACGGGGATCACCTGACTGCCGCCAAGAAGGGTGTGAACGTGCTGGAGCGCGGCAGCCAGGTCCACTTCATGGCGGAATTCCAGGCCCTGCTGGATTTCCCGCCGGCCCCCAAGCTGGGCATCGACGGCCTGCTGGACCCCACCAAAGCCAGCCAGCAGGAGCTGCGCGGCCAGGAGCTCTTCTTCGGCAAGGCGAAGTGCGGCAGCTGCCATCCGGCTCCGTATTACACGGACAACACGATGCACAACCTGCAGACGGAGCGCTTCTTTACCCCGAAGATGATCAACGGGCGGTTCGCCGCGGCCGACGGGCCGATCAAGACCTTCCCGCTGCGGGGCTTGAAGGAGTCGCCCACCTATCTCCACGACGGCCGGCTGATCACGATCGACGACACGGTGGAGTTCTTCAACGTGGTGACCCAGGTGCACCTCACGGCGGAGGAGAAGAAGGCACTCATCTCGTTCCTGCGCACTCTATAGGGGTTCCGGAGTGACAGGCGGCGCGGCGGCGGACAAGCCGGCGAGAGCCTGCGCCAACTGGCCGGCTGCCCGTTTCAGGGCCGCGGACGAGTAGCCGGCATAGCCCAGCATGAGACCGCGCCGGGCAGGCTCGGCCAGACAGTAGGCCGAGATCGCCTGGGCTTCCACGCCGGCCTCGAGGGCGCAGCGGCTGGCGGCCCGGTCATCGATGCCGGGCGGAAGCCAGCCCACCAGGTGCATGCCCGCGGCTGCCGGGGACAGCTCCAGCAAGCCGCCCAACTCGCGCGTGAGGACTTCGACGAGGGTGTCCCTGCGTTCCTGATAGAGGGTCCGCATCCGGCGGATGTGGCGGCCGAAGTGCCCCTCCTTCATGAACTCCGCCAGCACGGCCTGATCGACCATGGGCGAATGGCGGTCAGCGATGGCGCGTGCGGCGGTGAAGACGTCGACTAGGGCCGGGGGCGCGACGAGGTAGCCGAGCCGCAGTGAAGGGAACAGCACTTTGCTGAACGTGCCGGCGTAGATGACGCGGCCGCTCTCGTCCAACCCCTGGAGGGCGGAGAGGGGCCGGCTGACATAGCGGTATTCGCTGTCGTAGTCGTCTTCGAGGATCCAGGACCCGGTCTCGGCGGCCCAGCGCAGCAACTCCATGCGGCGCGCCACGCTCATGGTTACGCCCGAGGGGAACTGGTGGGATGGGGTCACATAGGCCAGGCGGGCCTCGGGCGCCATGGCCCGGCCCGCACGAACGCTGAGCCCCTCATCGTCCACCGGTACCGGCGCCAGATCCAGACCGGCGGCCAGCAGGGAATCGCGCGCTCCCCGATAGCCGGGCTCTTCCATCCAGACTCCGTCGCCCGGATCGAGCAGGACCCGTGCCGTGAGATCGATGGCCTGTTGCGAACCCGAGACGAGGATGACCTGGCGCCAGTCGCAGCGCACGGCCCGCGCCATGCGCAGATAGTCGGCGATGGCCACGCGCAGCGGCTGATAGCCCTCGGCCGGGCCATAGGTGAGCATGGGCCAGGGATGTTTGCGCCACTGCTGGGCGACCATGCGCTCCCAGAGGCGGAAGGGGAATTCGTCGACGGCCGGCACGCCGGGGCGGAATGGCCGAGGTTCGTTGCGGGAGAGAGTGTGCGTGGTGGCATAGCGCTGCAGCGCCTGGCCCTGTCGGGACAACCGGGGCGGATCGGGTATCGCGGCCGGCACCCCGGATGGGCTCCGCACGGCCCGCAGACTCTCATCGGGCAGGCGCAGCGTCACATACGTACCCGACCCCGCTTCGCCCTCCAAGTAGCCTTCCGCGAGGAGCTGCTCGTAGGCGTTGACGACGGTATTCCTGGAGACGGAGAGCTCCGTCGAGAGCATGCGGGACGAGGGCAGCTGGGTTCCTTTCGCAATGCGCCCATCGAGGATCGCGTCGCGGATGGCGCCGTAGAGCTGGTGGTAGAGCGGATCGGCGCTCGCCGGGTCCAGCGTGAAGAGCGGAGACAGGAAGGTGGATGATTTTCTACCCATGCCGGAGGTGCGTCTTCCTATTGTGGAATGGCGGGCGGCCGGCGCGGGAAGTGGACCCCTGGGCGGCGTCCATTCTGGATCTTTTCGCCCCCCACGGCCGGCGTGCATCATGGGGTTCAACTTATGGATACCGCTACGCCCATCAACTCGACGATCCGCCAGCATCCCGAGCGTGCCGCCAGTGCCGAGGCAGGCGATTTCCTGGCCGCGGGTACGGTGGCCCACGTCGGCTTCCAGGTCGACGGGCAGCCTTATGTGATCCCGTTTTCCTATCAATATGACAGCAGTGCTCCGGACCGGTTGTACCTGCACGGGGGCCACAGCAGCCACACCTTGCGCGCGCTGGCCGGCGGCGCGGCGGTGTGTGTGACGGTCACGATGGTGGATGGGCTGGTCTATTCCCGGACCGCGCTGAACCACTCGATGAACTACCGGAGTGTGGTGTGTTTCGGCCGGGCGCGCGCGGTGGAAGACAGTGCGGAGAAGCAGGCGGTCTTTACCCGGATGATCGAGCGTTACTTTCCGGGGCGTACGGCGGGCGAGCACTATGCCTCGGCCACGGAGGCGCAACTGCGGGCGACGGCGCTGGTGGCGGTGACGATCGAGAGTATGAGTGCCAAGGTGCGGCGGGGTGCTCCGACGGGGCCCCTGGATAACGACCCTGGAGCGTTGGGGACTTGCGGGGTTGTGCCGTTGTAGTTGAGCTTGCGGCTCGAACGGGCCCATGAGGGTTGCCAACCGTTGTTGGGCCTCCGGTTCGGGCGCCGACCGGCGGGCGCTGGGCAGCGTGTGTATCTGGAACGCTGTGGAGGAAGCGGGCTGGCCCGTGGCCCGCTCCTTGCCAGTCGCGGTTCGCAGCGTGGGAGGGACCACTCCCTCACGGTCGTGGTTCGTTGTGGCTTCGTTCGCTTGGGTGGCATGGACGGGGGCAGGTGGGTTTGTTCCCTCAAATTGAGCGGTGGGTTGTGCCAGGGGTTGGACGGGCGGCGGTTCGGGGGCAGGTGGGTTTGTTCCCTCAAAACTTGCGGTGGGTTCGGCCGGCTGGCTGGGGGCCAGGAGTTGGGTTAGGTGGTCCAGGCCGGATGGTGTGGACAGGATGGAGCCTTCGACGCGGCGGAGCTGCATCTGGATCCAGCCGGCGTAGCGATTGAGAGCCTGGATGTAGCCGTGCTGGCGGAGGACCCAGTCGTGGGCGATGTCTTCGTTGCCCTTCCCGTATTCGAGACCGGCGTTGAAGAGGGCGCGTTCTCGGCTCTCTTGGACGACGAGGTGGCCCTGGAGCATGTGCCACTCGAAAGTGAGGGCGCGCAGGGTTGGGTCGGCCAGGTTTTGGGTGTTAGCTTCGGCGATGGCTCGGAAGTGGGCTTCGAGTCGGGGCGACATGCGGTGGTCTTCGCTGTAGGCTCCGGTGCGGCGGGCGTTTTCGGAGACTTTGGCTTTGCCGGCGACGGTTCGGGGGCCAGTGGATTTCTGGGCGTTGGCTCGGTTGGCAGCGAGGCGGCGTTCGGAGATCTGGGTTGCGGGCATGGAGTCCTTTTCTATGGCTCTCGGGTGTGTTCCTTGCGTTTCAGCGCGCCTGTGGACGGGGACAGGTGCGTAGACTGGTTCGGTGATGTGCATAGAAAATGTCCTCTATAACCATTCTTGTAGGGGGTGGACCTAGGATTTAGGAGAGGAATATCTGCAATGTGTTGATTGCAGGGGAGAAGATATTTCTTGAACTTGTGTCATCAAAGAAGCTTCATGTGGGGAAATGGGGTGGTTGGGGGGGGTAGAAGGCCGGCACGAATGCCGGCCCGCAAGCGTGGACGCATACCCCACGGAAGAGGGCTTTGAGTTGGATTCGGGGTGTTTGGGGTGTCAGGGGGCGGAGTGGCGGGCCGGACGCTCTTGGCGCGCTTGGGACTACTCCCTTGCGGTCGTAGTTCGTTGCGCGGGGTGGCTGCGGACGCACGTTTGCGCCCTATCGAGGGTTGGTGCGCGTTGGGGTTGCTGGTCGGGGGTGGCTCAGACCCTGCGGTGACGGACCGGTTCAGGCTTGGGTTTGATAGCGGAGATAGACCGCTCCGTTGGCAAAACGACGCTCGTCCAGGAGTTCCAACTTCTGCCGGACGTTGGCGGACAGGATCGGAATGCCTCCGCCCAACAGAGTGGGGAGGATAAGGAATTGGTACTCGTCGACCAGGCCGGCCTGGATCGCCTCGGCGGCTAGGGTTGGACCGGCTATCGACAGGTCGAGAGAGGCCTGCGCCTTTAGCTCGCGAACTACGGCGGGATCGAAGGTACGCTCCAGACGAGTTCCCGGGGCGGAGAGGGTCTCCCAGGTTCGGGAGTAGACGATCTTTTCGGCGGACTGCCAGATCGCCGCGAAGTCCTGCATGGCGGGCGTCAGGCCTGGCAGGACCTCAGGCGTCGCCCAGACCGCCATGGTTTCGTATTCCTTACGTCCATAGAGATATGTGCCCATGGGCCGGATGAGCTCGGTCATGAAGGAGAAGGTCTCCTCGCTGGGCACCGACCAATCGAAGTTGCCATCGCCCGCAATGTAGCCATCCAGGGAGGTGGGCGTGAAGTAGATCAGTTTGGCCATGGGGTTACCTTCACAGCCTAGCAGCGGCGGGCGGGCTCACGGATTGCTCGATCCCGCTTTGGTTCGTGGCGGAGGCAGTGGTGCGATTGATGGTGAGCAGGCGGTTGAGGGTTTGCGGCTTATTGAAGAGGCGGGGGTGAACCCCCGCGCAGCATGAATGCCACCCCACGAGGGGAGTGGGCTGTTTGGTTTGTTTGAAGCCGGTCCTAAGTGGGCGAGGCGGACTGCTGGAGGTGCTTTAGTCTCTCGGACAGCAATTCGCGTTCTCGCAGATTTTGCGTCAAAGCGAGGGCGCGCTGGATCTCCTCGCGCGCTTCAGCGAGGCGGCCCAGTTTGCCCAGCAGGTCTGCGCGCACGCTGTGAAAGAGATGATGTCCGGAGAGGGCGCTGGCGTCGTTGAGCGCGTCGAGTCCCGCTGCCGGGCCCTGAGCCATGCCGACGGCGACGGCCCGATTCAGGGACACGACGCGCGAGGGCGCGGTTTGGGCGAGGGTGTCGTAGAGCAGGACGATGCGGTGCCAATCTGTATCCGCGGCGGTGCGGGCGCGCATGTGGCAGGCGGCGATGGCGGCCTGCAAGGCGTAGGGTTTTGCGCCGCCGCCCAGCGTTTGCGCCTGTTCGAGCGCGGCCAGGCCCTGCTGGATCCGCCCGGGGTCCCACAGAGAGCGATCCTGATCGGGCAGAAGGACCGCTTCGCCGTTGCTGCCGCGGCGGGCCGCCGTGCGCGCCTCGTTGAATTCCATGAGGGCCAGCAGCGCGTGCACCTCGGACTCGCCGGGCAGGAGTTGGGCCAGCATGCGGCCGAGCCGCAGGGCTTCCTGGCTGAGCGAGGCGCGCATCCATTCGTCACCGGCGGTGGCGGTATGTCCTTCGTTGAAGATGAGGTAAATGACGGACAGCACCGATTGCACGCGCTGGTGCAGGTCGTCACCGCGAGGCGTCTCGAAGGTCAACTGAGCTTCGGTGAGAGTCTTCTTGGCGCGGAAGATGCGTTGCCCGATCGTCTTCTCGGAGGCCAGGAAGGCGCGGGCGATTTCCGCAGTGGTGAGGCCGCCGATGAGACGCAGAGTCAGGGCAACGCGGCCTTCTACGGTGAGCGCCGGATGGCAGGCGGTGAAGATGAGCCGCAGTACGTCGTCGTCGATGACCTGATCCAGAGCGCGGTCCATGGCCTCTCCGAGGCGTTGTTGTTGGCTTTGTAGTTCGCGGGCGATTTCCGCGTGCTTGTGCTGGAGCATTTGCCCACGGCGCAGATTGTCGATGGCGCGCCGCTTGGCCACGGTCATTAACCAGGGGGCCGGATTTTCGGGGATTCCTTCGGTGGGCCACCGTTCGAGGGCGGCGACGAAGGCGTCCTGGGCGAGCTCCTCGGCCAGGCCGATGTCGCGGGTGACTCGGGCAATGGCAGCGATGAGGCGCGTGGACTCGAGCTTCCAGACCTTTTCTATTGCGCTGCCGACATCGCTCATGTTCGCCTGACATTATCTCAGTGGTCAGGCGAACATGCTCACGATGCCGCTGGGCAGGCGATGGGGGGCATTGCGGCAGCACCTGTTGGCTGCCAGCAGGGGTGAGTCCTATTCGGGGGCGGGCATGAAGAAGATCTCGCGGACCTCGACCTGACCGCGTGTGGCGACGAGACCTTTGCGGGCCCAGGCCACGGCCTCGTCCATGTCGGCGCATTCCAGGATCCAGAGGCCGCCGATGTGTTCCTTGGCCTCCAGGTAGGGCCCGTCGGTGACGAGGATTCCGCCGTCGGCCTGCGCACGCAGCGACTTCGTGGCTCCGAGGCCACAGGCGAATTTCCTGACGCCGGCAGCGATCATCTCTTTGTTGAGCGCGTGGATTTCATTGATCATCGCTTCGTCCACGGTGGACGGGTCGAAGTCGTCGGGGAGGTACCCAGCAACCAGATATTGCGGCATTGTCTACTCCTGAGGTGGTTTTCAGCCGGGCTTGTTGCCCCGCCTTCACTATAACGACGAGTGGGGGATGGGGATTTCTACCGGGGGGTTGGAGAAGTTTTTGGTAGGAGGTTTTGGCTAGGGGGAAGGCGGGCCATGCGGTGAGTTGGCATGGGGAGCCAGTGGAGTGGCGAGCATTGCGCCCATCACAATTCCGACACCATCGGACGCGCGGTGTTCCGCGCCCGATCATTGGAGCACTGACGTTCCAGAAAGCCTGCCCAGCAGCTCACGCTGTGCGGAACGGCACGTCCACTCGGCTTTCGCAGTCGAGCGGGTGGGCTGGTGTCTCCTGATTCGCCGCGGGAGCGGGCGAGCCCGCGTGGAGCTCGCGCTGCGAGGGTCCCTGGCGGAATCGAAGGGCCGGATCAGGCGGTCCCGCGCTCTGACTGTGCGGTACACTTGTCGCCGATGCTGGACAGAATCGCCCTACCGGACCTGAGCGCTTTCTCACAGCCAGAATGGAACGATCCGAGTAGTCTCAGTGTGGCCATCCGGCAAATCCTCAGCGCGCACAACGAACAGTCGAGTTCAGACGCCTATCACCTTTTGCTAAACGCGATCGGCAACGATCACGCGGGGACGTACTACTCGATTGCGCTTGGAATTCTGCCGAGCATGGAGCGCATTCTCCGGGAGGGCAGTCCGTGGTCGCAACGTACAATCCTGGAGGTGCTCATTGAATTGTACGGCTCGTTCGAACCAGAGCCTGGGCAAGAACGTTATTTGGGTGTGTCACTCAAGAAGCTGATTGAGCAAGGGATTTCTGTGTTAGCGCCGCTGGTAGGCACTTTGGAAAAGGACGGGGGAGTTGCCGCTACCAGTGCTCGTCAACTGCTCGAACTCATGGACACCCTATCGCAGTAAACGGTTCTCATCAGGGGCTTACGGACAACCAAGTGAATTTCGAAAGCAGTATTGGCGGCGGGATGAGTCCGGCTTCCTCCGTTCTTCGCCGCAGGTCGGATCCTCAGGTGGTCACCATGGAAAGGAGGCACCTTGCAGAGCCTCGATGCCTCAGCGTGGGGTTTTTGGGAATCCAGCCTGACGGTTTGCCACTCTACTTGTTAGCCGCCCTGCCTGATGCAGAAGCACGGCCACTCCACCGGCCCCACGGATCTAGCGTAAGTTCTGATGATTCGCATCGGCCAAAACGTGCGCGGATTTGAAGATCGATCCGCATGACCTGTAGGAGGTAAGGGCGTGTCCCTATTTAGATATCCCGCGAAGTTCACGACCGGCAGCGATGGCCGCGTTCTGGTGGAGTTTGTCGATCTGGCCCGTGTCGCGACAGACGGCAAGGACGACCGCGAGGCGATGGAAGAAGCGATGGACGCTCTCGGCTCCGATCTCTCGATTCGCTTGTCCCGCCGGGAGGAGATTCCAACGCCCTCAGCACCCAAGCGGAAACAGCGCCTGGTGCCGGTGCCGCTCTGGCTGGCGCCGAAGCTGGCGTTGTACCTGGCGATGCGCGAGCAGAATGTCAGCAACTCCGAGTTGGCGCGCCGCCTGGGACTCCACGAGCGGGTGATCCGCCGCATGCTGGATCCGGAACACGCGACTAAGGCGGAGAAGATCCAGGCCGCCCTTGCTGTTCTCGGGAAGCAGTTGACGGTTGAAGTCCGCGACGACGCGTGAGGCGAGATTTGACCTGCCGGGTCTGCCAGTTTGTCGCGCATACAACATTTGTATACTGCACGCCGCCAAGCGTTACCGCGAGTTGTTCAAGGAGCTATGCCAATGACAAGGCAGGTTTCTACTGATGTTTGGGACGCAATTGAAGATACGCCAGGGCAGGCCGCCAACATGAAGCTGCGCTCGGCCCTGATGATCGCCTTGAAGGACCACATCAGCCGTACCGGGATGAGCAAGGCATCAGCGGCCCAGCTTTTCGGCGTCACGCAGCCGCGGGTTTCCGATCTCATGCGTGGCAAGATCAACTTGTTTGCGCTGGATGCGCTGGTGAACATGGCGACCGCTGCGGGCTTGCGCGTCGAGATGCGTGTGGTGGACGCCGGTTGATCGTGCCGCTCCTGCTGGCCCGCGGAAAGGGCTCCAGGCACGCGGCCTACTGGTAAACGGGGTCGCCTCCGACGATTCACGCCGAGGTGGAGGCAGCAGTCGGTGATGGTCGTTCTGTGCACATTGAGGCCGAGACTGAGCACGCGATTGCCGGGTTGCCCGCCTGCTGCGGTGCGCGGTTCGCAGTGTGGTGGGGACCACTCCGTTGAAGACGCTCACGCGATGGGTCGCGCTGCTGAATTGAGTGGAGTTTTTCGGTGGCTATCCGCTCACTGACGTTCACGGCTCCGTTTGCGGCTTCATCTGATTTGGCGGCTCGCAGGGCCATACGGGACTCCGTTGAAGACGCGACTTTGCCGGGTTGCCCGCTTACTGCCGTGCGCGGTTCGCAGCGCGGCGGGGACCACTCCCTGACGGTCGTGGTTCGTTGCGGTTTACGTGGTTTGGGGCCTGGAGGGCGATGCGGGACTCTCTCGCAGTTCCGAGCACCGCTCTCGGTCTTGCCGGAAATTGCTCAGCAGACGACGCCCTGGACCCTACCTTCCCTGTTCCCTGACCTGGCTGGGTGGTGGGCAGACTACCAGCCGGGTGCTGCGGCGATGTCGGGCTGCATGTAGTGCATGATGGCGTAGATGCCCTGGATGCGGGCGTTCTGGACTACGAATAACTCGCTGAGCAGGTTTCGCGGGTAGGGCTTGCCGTCGGCGCGGGTGGCGCCGGGCGGACGGTTGAACACGGCAAATGCCAACACGATGCCGGCTTCTTCGTCGATGACCGGATAGCGCCGGTGATCGACGGCAGCGATGGTCTTGCCGAAACCCTCCAGTGTGGTGCAGTCGGCGAGTACGACGATTCCGGGAATGGCTGCTCGTGCCGGGCGGTGGGACCCGGGTGCGGTGGGGGGAGCGGCGGTCAGCACGCCGTTTTCGATGCGCGGGCAGCCTTTGACGGCCAGCACGCCGGAGCCGTCGTGGTTCTGCACGCCATCGAGATAGCTTTGCGCGGCGGCGGTCATGGCCTGGCGCGAGGAGGCGGCTTCAGCGGTGGGCCGGGTCTGGGGCGGAGGCTCGAGGGAGAAGCCCTGGGCGTCGAAGATGCCGTCCGACTTGCGAGCGACGATGGATTCCCCTTCCGTGATTTGTGTACCCACGACGCGAATGCGCAGGGTTGCGAGATTCGTGATACCGCCTTCCTCGATCTGTCCGAAGTAAGCGGCTTGGCCGGTGACGGGGTCCAGGTAGCGGCGCTGGACCTGGCCCAGTGCGGACGCGGTCTTCCAGAGCCCACTGCCTGGCTTGGTGAGTTCGGCGTTCTCTGTGTAGCGGAAGCCGGGGGCGAGCGGTGCGGCGGCCGGCTGATGGCTGACGATGGCACTGAGGTATTGATCGAGTGCCTTGGCGAGGCAGGGGCGATCGCAGGTCGCGGCGGCCGAGCCGAGTGCGCACAGGCTGAGAACCAGCAGGGTGCGGAGGACAACAGAGAATGCTTTGGCCATTTTCAGAGTCCAAGGTATCATGTTGGGCCGAGCGGGCCGGCGCAGGGGAGTGTCGTCGCAGAACATCACGAACTCATTGGCCAGTGGGGTGCGAAGCTCCTTGGCGTTTCGCGTCCGTTGCTGATGCGGGTGCTCCCGATGACCTTCTTGAATGAAGGAAGACGTACTTCGGATCCTGTTGCGGGCACGTGGTGAGAAAATTGCGGTGCTGTGTTTTGTTGGCTTCCGGGCGGTTACGCACTTCGCAGGAGACTGCCATCTTAACTAGCATTGTCAGGCCAAATGTCAACCGCCTCACAGATATCTCCCTCCGCGCTCAAAGCGATACGAAATGGGACGCGGTGAGGACAGCGGCTTCGGGATAGAACTTTTGCTCAGGAAATGATCGCGAAATGGCTGTTCGGTGGAGCGATCGTAGCCGGAGAGTTGCCCCCAACCGGGGAACTGAAGAACTGGGAGCCAGCGCCTAGACCGGGCGGATCCCCTGTGATCGTGGAGTGCCCACAGGGTAGAATACTGGGGTGTGACGCCTGGAAGAAGGATGGAGATAAGGCCGAAGTGACTGGCGATCCCCTTTTTCCGATGAGAGTCGAGCAGGCATAATGCTTCGAGGGCCACTTCTCGGATGAAAATTACGACTTCCAGCGCATCGAAAACGAGTGCGGCCGAAAGCCCGGTCTGGCGCTACCTCGATTTCGCAAAATTTATAGACCTGCTTCAAACTAGCGAGCTGCATTTCACACGGCTTGACCGCCTGCAGGACCCGTTCGAGCATGCTTTGTCGAGAGCCAGAGCTTACAAGGATAGACGGAAATTTGGACTCCGAGTAGAGTACGTAAACTGCTGGTTCCAGAGTCAATTCGAATCGGCCGCCATGTGGAGCATTTACGCAACCGCTGGGATTGCAATACGCTCAGGCTTGGATCGGCTGACGGGGATACTCCCAGAAGTCTCGCAACGCCTTCAAGGATTTGAGATCGGTGAGTTGGCGTTTGGCAGTATCAACTACCTTGATGAAGACGAGATTGCCGCTCAGCTCCAGGATCCAAATCGTCGAGACGGCTTGACGTTCGCCAAGCGCAAGAGCTTCAGTTATGAGCAGGAAATCCGGCTTCTCATTGGCATTAAATGTAGAATTAGAAATTCGCCTCCGTCCTTGCGGCTAAAGGTCAATCTCCCATCGCTGATCGACGCTGTGCATATTTCGCCAACTGCTCCCAAATGGGTAGCCGAAGTTGTGGAGCGTGAAATTCGAAATTACGGACTGCATATAAATGCGATTCACTCGACGCTTTACAGTCGAAAACTCGGCTGATCCCGACTCAAGCATGATCTTGGCAAGAAAGAACTAAAGGGCGTCTGAAGCGTGTTGGCCAACATGTGTTCCAATGTACTGGGTGAACCTTCGCCCTCGCTGGAGTACTGCAAAGGAATCAGTGTCTCCAGTTATCCCTTCGATTCGCGACGCAAGGCCAAAGCTCTGGAGTTTTGCTCCGATACTTGCCAGTTCGTCTCCGGAGATTCCGCTAGTTTGATGCGCTACGGCCATCCACACTCGGGCGGAAATGCTGTTGCGCGCCTCCGATTTGGTCGTCGTTTCCTGATCGTATATTAGGATCGCGGCCTTCAGTATGAGCACGTCTAAATCACTCAAGTTCATAGCTACTCGCATCATCTCCTCGACTTCGTCCGCATCGATGGCTTTCGATTCGATAGCTGAGGTTGCGAGTATCATTCCAATTCGCCTGACACGTTCGAGACCACGCGTCGCCTCGGCTTTGCGCGAAGCGTCGAGCACCAGATCCCTAAGTGCCGCCTCTCGACTAGCAACCTCTTCAGCACACATTGTCTCCCGTAAGGTCTCTAGCTCCGCGCCATGCTTACGAACCTCATCCATGCAGGTCGTTAGCATGATGCGGATTCGGTCCAGGGAGTCGGCCCCAAGGTGCGCCTTGATTTTTTGCACAACCTTGTCCATGGGCCAAGGAAGCGGCGCTGACGACGCTAGCTCTAGAATCGCAACGGTGACCGGAGAGGACGAGGAATCCTCTAGCGCAAAACGGTCCTCCAGGGCGTCAAAGGGATGGGCAGCGGCAGGCATGTCCACAAGAGTAGC
The DNA here is from genome assembly GCF_051172195.1 of Paludibaculum fermentans. Taxonomy (GTDB): domain Bacteria; phylum Acidobacteriota; class Terriglobia; order Bryobacterales; family Bryobacteraceae; genus Paludibaculum; species Paludibaculum fermentans_A. The sequence continues at coordinate 4,545,706 of NZ_JBPJAQ010000001.1, read as the reverse complement.
AAGCGGTGCTTTTCGAGTAGACCCGCGGGGAATCAGTATGATTGCCCGAAGAGCCAAATGTTCGACATGCCAATCCGCCTCACCGTGCTTGCGCCCACTCCAGAACTAACACAAGGCCCACCTGGATGACTGGTTCATGTAGTGAAAATGCCCGACACGGCCTATCGAAAGCGGAATCCGTTCGAACCGAGCCTCCATTGAGGATTAACCCAGTCCAGCGGCACTTCATCATCGAAGCCATCCGAACTGCAAAGTGCTTTGAACTCGGCGCGGCTCACCGCATCAGATAGCGGGGAACAGCGCCAACTTGTCTCTCGAGCTTGAGTCGACCAACTGATTCGCTGCAGTTCCCTCGGAGGTCAGCAGCCCTTGCGGACATCGCAGCCCTCGCTCCCTGATTTCCGCCTAAACACAGACATCTACTTACGGTCCTCCTGAAGGGGACATCTGGAGGTCCGCTCTCGACGTGACCATGTGCGGTTGGCACGGCTTCTACTCGCTGAACGGGCATTTGAGGCAGAACCGCGTCTGCTCTTGTTCCCCGGTCCGGACAAACCCTGGGCGAGCACTTCACGTTGGCCAGGGAAGCGCAACTGCGTGCCATCGCCCTACATTATATGACGATGGCGAGCATCAGGGCCAAAGCTAGGCGCGCCGCCCCCGGGGTCGCTCGATCACGACCCCGCGGGGATGGGCACCATTTTCGCTGCGCCGCTTTAGCTGACTTTGAACACCACGGCGAGATCCGGGGCCACGTCGGCCGGCATTTCGACCGTCAGGCCCTGCCCGCTGCGTTGGAACTTCAGTGCCTGCTTGCGTCCGAGCAGTTCCACACGCTGGACTTTCTGCGGCGCATTCTCGGCTAAAGACTGGATCAATGCCTGCTTCGTCGGCACGCCCAGGCAGATCGCGTAGAGGACTTCGCCCTTCTTCGTGAAGCGGAAGTCCTGGGCCGTGTACTGCTTCAGGGAACGCTCGCTGAACATGCCTCCGGAGGCCTGCGTGGGGCCTTCGCCAAACTTTGTCCAGGGGCGGGTGTCGTGGATTGCTTCGCCGTGCGACGCCATCCACTTGGTGATGCCTTCCAGGACGATGCTCTCTTCCGCGTCCAGCGTGCCGTCGGGCAGCAGCGGGAAGTTCAGCAGCAGGTTGCCGTTCTTGCTGACGATGTCGGCCAGCATGTGAACGACGGTCTGCGCCGATTTGTATTGCATGCCGGCCTTGTAGAACCAGTCGCCGATGCAGGTGTCTGTCTGCCAGGGGAGGTCGAGGATTTTGTCGGCGTAGCCGCGCTCCAGGTCGTAGATGCAGCAGCGCGGATCGAACTCGCCGTGCACGTTATCGTGCACGTTCTTGATGTTGTAGACCGCTTCCAGTTTGCCCTTGTTGCGCTTGATGCTCTGGTTGTAGAAGTGGGCCACCAGGGATTTGCCGACTTCGCCGAACGGGATGCCACCATCGGTGTAGAGCAGGTCCGGCTCGTGCTGATCGATGAGATCGGTGATGCGCGCCTGCCACTCCTTTTTCCAAGAATCGGGCGGATTCAGCGGGAATGCGCGGGAGTTGTCCTCGTGCGGCGGCAGATAGAAGTCGGCGTACTTTGGATCGTTGCCGTCGTAGGGCACGCCCTTGAACTGGCCTTCCTTGTCAGCGCCTTTGTTGACGTTGAACCAGGACCAGGTGCGCTCCAGATGCTCCGTCACGCCGAAGCGCAGGCCGGCTTTGCGCGCGGCTTTGGCCCACATTCCGACGATGTCCTTTTTGGGTCCCATCTGGACGGCATTCCACTTGTGATGCTTCGAATTCCAGATGTCGAAGTTGTCGTGGTGGATACCCATGGAGACGAAGTAGCGCGCTCCGGCTGCCTTGTAGCGCGTGATGAGCGCCTCGGGATCGAACTTCTCGGCCTTCCACTGCGTGACGATGTCCTTGAAGCCGACCTTGGACGGATGGCCGTAATGTTCGACGTGGTACTTGTACTGGGGCGACCCTTCGATGTACATGTTGCGCGCGTACCAGTCGCCGGTCTTGGGCACGCACTGAGGGCCCCAGTGGGCCCAGATGCCGAACTTTCCGTTCCGGAACCAGTCCGGGCACTTGTACTGGGCGAGGGACTCGAAGTTGCCTTCGAATACGGGCTTGGCGCCCTGCGCCAGGACGGGCGCGGCGGCGGCCATCTGCAACAGGTTTCGTCGACTGATTTGCATGGTGAGACTTCCTTACTTCATGGGCAGGCGTTTGTCGAGGCCGTAGATGGTGAGCACCGGATGCTTCGCGTAGGCGCGGAACTCATACACGCCCTCCGGGTTCAGGTTGGGCAAGGTGAGGGTGAAGGCGCCGGTGGCGCTTACCATCTGGGAGGGTCCGTTCTGCCAGGGGATGGAGCGGTCGCTGGCATCCAGCCCGATGATGCTGCGGTATTGGAAACCGACTTCCAGGGAAGGGGCCTTGCCCAGGTCCACCAGGTTTCCGGAGAGGGTGGCGGTCTTCGTGGCCTTGTCGAACTTCGCGCTGCTGGTTTCCACCTTGGGCGGAGTGAAGGCCGGCTTCACATTGGTGATCTTCAGGACGATGGGGTTGGGCCACTTGCTGTTGTCCTGCAGGCGGTGGGTGAACATGGCGCGGATGTGCAGGCCGTCGGACTCCTGCTTGAGGGACGGCTTGGGGTTCACTTCCGGCCGGTATTCGAGGATGCGATCGTTCTGACCGAGCACGGTGACCACGGATTGCGGAGTGGCCTGCACGCTCTTCAGGACGAAGTCGCGCCACTGGGCGCGCACCCAGCGCGGCTCCTGCTTGACGACGGCGTAGACCGTGTCTTCGTTCTTTGCCTTGGTGAACCAAATATTCTGTTCGTTGGTGATGACCCAGGGCCGGACGTTGTAGATGCACTCCTGGTTCACCTGCATCCAGAGGGCGACTTCACGGAGGCGCTCCTCCTGCTCGATGGGCAGTTCGCCATCGGGCTTGGGACCGATATTGAGGAGGAGGTTGCCGCCCTTGGCGCGCGTCTCCACCAGGATGTCGATGACGCGGCCGCCGGACTTGTAGTCCTCGTTCTGCGGCTGATACTGCCAGGCGGTGCCCATGGTGAAGTTCGCTTCCCAGGCGCCTTCCAACGGGACGCCGGGGACATAGAGTTCAGGGGTCTGGATCGCTCCGCGGGTCACGATGGTATTGGGTTGGAGCTTCCAGGCCAGATCGCGCAATTCCTGCGGTTCGCCGTCGAAGAAGACCACGTCGATGGGTCCGTAGTTGGTCATCAGTTCCTGGATCTGGGCGAGGTCGAGCTTCATGAGGCCCGGGTTGTTGCGGGGCTGCACGCCGGGGATGCCGCGCTGGATGTCGATTTTGTTCTTCCACAGCCACCAGAAATCGTCGGGCGAGAAGTAGATGCCGGGCGCAATGCCCTGCCCCCGGAAGGCGTCCAGGATTTCGCGCGTCAGGTCATGCTTGAACGGGGTATGCATGATGCCGAAATCGTTGGTCTTCGTGTCCCACATGGTGAAGCCGGCATGGTGTTTGGTGGTGAAGACGACGTATTTGATGCCGGCGAGCTTGGCGAGGGCGGCCCAGTCCTGGGGGTAGAACTTGCGCGGGTTGAAGGTTTTGGGCAGGTCTTCAAAGAAGCGCTTGGTGTAAGCTTCGTCGGCTCCGGCCAGCGAGTGCGAGATGACGACGCCGGTCTGGCTGTCCACCGACCAGTGGATGAACATGCCGAAGCCCTGGTCGCGGAACCACTCCAGGCGGTCGGGTTTATTGAGGGAGCCGGGCGGGATGTCGCGCTGGGCCGACATGAGTCCGGTGAAGAGGAGGAGGGCGGGCAGCAGGCGTCGCATGATCACGCCCATTATAGTTAGCGTTAACGTTCGTGTCCACAAAAGAATCAAAGCGGGCCGTGCAATGCCGCCGCAAGCCCTGGCGGCGCGCAGGACGGCGGCGTTCCGGGTATCGTAGAGAAAACTGCTTCCATGAGGGACTTCACGTTAAAACTGCTCGTACTGGCGCCGGTGCTGCTGTGTGCGATTGCGGCCCAGCAACGCGGCGCGGGCACGCCCGCGGCGCCTGCCAGCATCACCGTTGAATACCCGCGTGACGGCTCGATCTTCCCGCCCGACATGGCGGCGCCCACCATCGAGTGGTTCGAAGCGGGCGACCCGGCGGGTACATGGAAAATCCAGATCCACTTCGCGGACGGCACTGCGCCCTTGCAGGTGAGTGCCGCGGGAGACCGGGTCCGGCTGGGGGAGATCGACCCGCGCTGTGTGTCGAACACCAACCGCCTGCCGGAACTCACTCCGCACCAGGCGGCGCTGCGCACTTGGAAGCCCGATGCGGCCACGTGGGCGATGATCCAGCAGCACTCAATTGAAAAGCCCGCCATCCTCACGATCACCCGCTACAGCGGCGCTGTTGCGGCGGCCCAAGGCCGGGTCACGATCCAGACTTCGCGCGATCCCGTCGGCGCGCCCATCTTCTATCGGGACGTGCCGCTGATGCCGTCTGAGCTGCAGCCGGGGATCATCAAACCGCTGGAGCCGAAGCTGCTGCCTTACCTCGCGTGGCGGCTGCGCTATGTGGACGAACCCGCGAGCCGTCTGGTGTTGACAGGAATGCACACCTGCGCCAACTGCCACTCGTTCTCGAAGGACGGCAAGACGCTGGGCCTGGACCTCGACGGACCGCACAACGACAAGGGGCTCTACGCCATCGTGCCCGTGCGCCAGCAGACGTCCATCCGGAACGAAGACGTGATCTCGTGGAAGGCGTTCCGGAAGCAGATGGAACCCGGGAAGCGCATCGGCTTCATGTCACAGGTGTCGCCGGACGGCCGCTATGTCGCCACGACCACGGAGGTTCAGTATTACGTCGCGAATTTCACGGACTACCGGTTCCTGCAGGTCTTCTATCCGACGCGCGGCATCCTCGCCTGGTACAACCGGGCCGACGGCCAAGTGCAGGCCCTGCCCGGCGCCGACGATCCAGGGTTTGTGCAGTCCAACGCGGTGTGGAGCCCGGACGGGCAGTCGCTGATCTTCGTGCGCGCCCCGGCCACGGAATCGTATCCGAAGGGCAGGAAGATGGCGGAGTTCTCGAACGATCCGAATGAGGTCCAGATCCAATACGACCTGTACCGGATCCCCTTCAATCAGGGGGCAGGCGGTAAGGCGGAGCCCATCCGCGGCGCCTCGCAGAACGGGATGAGCAACTCGTTCCCCAAGGTCTCGCCGGACGGGCGCTGGCTGGTGTTTGTGAAGAGCCGCAATGGTCAACTGATGCGGCCCGACGGCAAGCTGTACATCGTGCCGGCGGCCGGCGGCGAGCCTCGGCTGATGAACTGCAATACGGAGCTGATGAACTCGTGGCACAGCTTCTCGCCCAACGGCCGGTGGATGGTTTTCTCCTCCAAGAGCCGTTCGCCGTACACGCAGATGTTCCTCACACACATCGACGAGAACGGCAACGACAGCCCGCCCATCCTGATTGAGAACTCCACCGCCGCGAATCGGGCCGTGAATATTCCGGAGTTCGCGAACATTCCCAAGGGGGGCTTGGATCATATCGACGCGCCGGCCGCCGAGTTCTACCGGCTGTACGACCTCGCTTTTGAACTGACGGAGAAGGGCCAGAACGAAGCCGCCATTGCGGAATGGCAGCGCGCGCTGCAACTGGATCCGGCGGATGCCCGTGCGCGCACCAACCTGGGGGGCATCTATCTGCGACAGGGGCGGCTGGAACCGGCCGCGGCCGAGTTTCGCCGTGCGCTGGAAGCGAAGCCGGAAGCGGTGGAAGCGCGCAACAACCTGGGGCTGGTGCTGCTGCAGACAGGGCAGTTGAGCGAAGCGGCGCGGGAGTTCCAGCAGTCGCTGGAGCTGGAGCCGCAGTCGATGGAGGCGCTGGTGAACCTGGGTGGCGTCTATCTGATGCAGAAGGACTATCGCGGCGCTGTCAGCACCCTGCGCGAGGCGATGCGGCTGGAGCCGGGCCGCCTGCCGGTGTTGGGCAACCTGGCGTGGCTGTTGGCCACGTGCCCGGACAAGTCGGCTCGCAATGGTGTGGAAGCCGTGACGCTGGCGGAGAAGGCGACACAGCTCTCGCAGCGGAAAGATCCCATTCTCCTGGACGGGCTGGGCGCGGCGTATGCGGAGGCGGGCCGGTTTGCGGAGGCGATTCGTGCCGCGGGTGAGGCGCTGCAACTGGCGGAGGCTCGGCAGGACAAGGAAATGGCCGCCGCGGTGAAGGCTCGTATTGTCCTTTACCGCGGCGGCCAAGCGTATCGGGAAGCGAACTAAGAGGGCTGGAGGCGGGACTGAAGTCCCGCGCAGCATAGATGCCGCCCCACAAGGGGCAGGCAGTTGAGCGCCCGCTAGCGGGTCCTCCACTTCTTCCAGAGTTCGGGCTGCGCCAGCAGCGGAATCATGACTCCGCCCACGACGCTACGCGCCTGGAAGCCGCGCTGTTTGCCGTCGAGCGTCCAATACCAGTCCGTCATGGGTACGCGGCTGCTGGTCTCGTTCAGCATTTGGAAGACGGGGTGGATGAGGGCGTCGAAGTCGGCGCGGTTTTCCGTCATGGTGGCCGTCCACACGATCCAATCGAGCTTGGTGTAGGTCTCGCGATTGTCGAGCGGCAGCCCGTAGATGTTCTGCTTTGTCTTGTAATAGGCGATCTCGGTACGCGCGATCGACGGATCGAAGAGATTCAGGCCCAGCAGCTTGTCCCAGACCAGGTTGTACTTCTGGCTCCAGGTACCCGATTTGTCGAAGGCCAGCTTGTAGTGGTCGCCGTCTTTGGCCATGGCGGGCCACTTGCGCGCCATCTCCTGCGCTGCCTGCCGGAACAGCTTGGCGTTCCTGTCATCGCCCAGCTTTTCGGCGACCTGCGCATAGGCGCCGAGCGCCACAATCGCTTTGATGGACAGATTCGTGTTGTGGGCCAGGTGCCCGGCGAAATCGTCGGTGGAGAGCTGGTTTTCCGGATCGAGGCCTTTCTCGCGCAGATAGACGGCCCATTTGGTGAGCACCGGCCAGTATTTGCGTGCGAACTCGGCGCTGCCTTCCGCCTGTGCCTGCGCCGCCACGAGAATCAGCATATTGCCGCTCTCTTCCACAGGCATCTGGTTCTCCTCCGTCTGCTCGCCGCCGCCGTACACCTGGCCGTTCGCCAGCGGATACTGGCCGAGGTCGTGCGGAGCAAAGGGCCAGCGCCAGCGGGGCAGCATGCCGTAGTCCAGGATGGGCCGGATCAACGCCATGTGCAGCTTCGGATTCAGCAGCAGGAACATGGGCGCGGACGGGTAAGTGACGTCCACGGTGCCGATGCAGCCGTTCGAGAAGTTCTCCTTGGAGAAGTACAAGGGCGTGCCGTCGAGGTCCGCTACGAGCTTGTGCGCCGCCAGGGCCTGGCGGTAGGCGAGCACGGCGATGGCCGCGAATTCGGGTCCGCCTGTCTTCACGAGATCGGTGGTGAACTCTTCGTCGAACCGCTTCGACTCGGCCAGCACCTTCGGATATTCGCGCGCGGCGGTTGACAGCAGTTCGGTGAGGCCCATGCCGTTGCGGCGCCAATAGGGGCGCAGATTGCGCTGGAAGTACTGCAGTGAATACTCGTCGTCGTAGGCAAACATCGCCCAACCGGTGGACTCCTGGGCCTGCACGTGGGGCAGGGTCCAGGCGGCCGCCAGGACGTAGGGATCACGCGCGGGACGGCCCGGCTGTTCCACTTCATCCGATTTCGGCAGCTTGCCGGACTTCGCAAATTCGCCGCGCATGCGGGGCAGGCCGACCGCGAGATCGGCTGTCGAACCGGCCGGCAGGGCCAGGTAGAAATGCCCCCATTCGATGCGCAGATTGTCGCCGCTGCGCGCCAGCATCTCCTGCTGGGTGCTGCCCACGCGCAAGGCCTGCACGCCGTCGGCGCGTACGCGGGACCACTGTGTGCGCTGTTCCGGAGCATTCACCGCCAATGCCGAAGTGGCATCGAGGTAGACCTCCACGGCATGCCGCGCACTGTCGGTGCTCGACACGCTCCAGGTGACATAGGTGACGGGCCGCGAAAGCAGGTCGAGATTCGAAGCCAGCGCCGGGGTGAGGAAGGTGAGGCCCAGCTTGATTCCGCCGGCCGCAAACTCATACTCGGTACGAGTGGGGGTCACAGTCCGCCTGGTCTGCTTCATCGCCTCGGCTTCGCGGGGCGCCGTCCCCATGAACCGGAAGGTCTTCCCATCGATGCGGGCCAGGCCGCCCAGCGGCTGATCGCTGCCGGTCCAGTGCTTTGTACTCTGCGCGGTCAATTCATCGGAGGCCGACCAGACGCTGAAATAGGGATCGTGCGTGATGAGGGGCGTCGCCGGTGGACGGAGTGGAGTTTGGGCTAACAGGGGAATAGTAAGAAGACAGAGAATCGGGGGGAGAATACGCATTTCGAGGCTATCATTTCACACTCGGCGCAGCGGCGCTCGGTTCTGGCCTGGTAATGGGGGTACCAGAACCAAAGAACTCGAAAATGCTCAAGATTGCTGGGAAATTTGGTTCAGAATGGAGAGGAAGCTGTCATCAGTACGGCACTGTCCGGGAGGAGCGCTCATGAGGACTTTGAAACGAACCATCCTGACTCTGGCGGCATGCGCCGCAAGCCTGCTGGCGCAGGACGCGCCCGGCCTTTGGACCAGCGATCAGGTTCGCGACGCAGTCACCTCTACCCTGTCCGAGTCGCCCGCACTTTCCACAGTTACGCTCAATGCGGCCCGAGTTGACGGCGATCGTGTCACTTTGGATCTCTCCCGCCAGATTCTGGATCTCGGCCGGCCCGCTGTAATTGATAGCGCGATTCGCCGTTTGGCCGCCTCCATCGCCGCACTGCCCGCCGAATCCACCGGTTTTCGCCTTACCATCCTGGTGGATGGGCTGCCCTTGCGCGACGCGCGTGGAGACATGGCCGTGCTGCCGTCACAGAGTAAGCTCAGCGCTCGCAGGGCCGCTGCCTCGGATGGCGGCGCGCCTGCCGCGAGTGTCGTCGTGCTCAATCCCGATTCCGGTGATTTTGATGCCGAGGGTGTGCGTAGCGCCGAACTCGCGATGACGATCCGGGAATCGCTGTCCTCGCGCGGCATGGAAGTTTTGGGCTCGCGCAATCTGGACAAGTACGCGGGCACCGGCGAATCCGGAGCTGACAAATGGCGGGAATCCGCGCTGGCCTACCTGAAAGAACTCGGCCTGCCTGTGGAGATTCTGGCGCAGGGCGACGAGGCCAGCCGCCCGTTGTTCGCCAACTGGGCCGGAGCCTCTGCCCTGGTCACACTGCGCGCCTCCGGTACGCGGATCCCGCTGATTTACTACTCCACGGAAGGTCCTCAATCCGGCGCCTCGGAATCCCTGGCGCTCGGCCTGCAAGCCGGTGTCCCCGGCTCGAAGGTGATCGCCTGCGACGACTGCGGACTGGAGATGCGCCTGGCCGCCATGGCGAGCGTCGTGCTCGACCTGGGTGCGGCGATTGCGGATCCGGGCATCCAACTCGCCACTGCCGGTTCTGTCGGCGAATCGTTCCAGGCGCTCTCGACCGGCACACGGTCAGCGGCCCTGGCCGAGATGACCAGCCCCACACCGGGCTCGCAGCTCACTGGCGCCAGCGCCACGTTCCAGTGGAATGCCGGGCAGGACGCCACCAGTTACTGGTTGATGGTTGGCTCATGGCTGGGCGGCAATACGCTGTACAGCCAGTCGCAAGGCAATCTCACGTCCGCCTCGGTTACGGGCCTGCCGACCAATGGCAGCACCATCTACGCGCGGCTGTGGTCGTATGTGAATTCGCAGTGGGTCTCGAACGACTACCAGTATCGTGCGTATTCTCCGAACGGCTCGACGCCCACCAAGGCAGTCCTGACCGCACCCGCGCCGGGTTCCAAGCTGAGCGGTTCCAGCGCCACGTTCCAGTGGACCGCGGGTGTCGGTGTCAACCGCTACTACCTCTTTATCGGCCAGTGGGCGGGCGGCAACACGATCTACAGCCAGGACATGGTTGAGGCGGTGCAGGCGTCCGTTAGCGGACTGCCCACCGACGGCAGCACGCTGTATGTGCGGCTGTGGTCGTACATCGACGGAGTGTGGCAGTTCAACGACTACACGCTGACCGCCGCTGGTACGTTGAATCCCGTCAAGGCGCAGATCACGTCTCCGGCCCAGGGCTCGACGCTGGCGGGCACCAGCGCTACGTTCCAATGGGACGCCGGATCCGGGGCGACGCATTACTTCCTGCACGTCGGCCTGTGGCAGGGCGGCAATTCGATCTTCAGCCAGGACATGAACACCAGCCAGAGCGCGCAGGTCACCGGGTTGCCGGCCGACGCCAGCACCGTGTATGTCCGCCTGTGGTCGTACATCGGCGGCGCCTGGCAGTATAACGATTACACCTACAAGGCCTCCGGCAGCGCGCCGGCGGCAGTGAAGGCGGCACTCACCGCTCCGACCGCCGGTAGTACCTTCAGCGGAACCAGCGTCAACTTTACGTGGAATGCAGGTACCGCTGTCCAGCGCTACTGGCTGTTCCTGGGATCCTCAGTCGGCAATAACGATATTTACGGCGCCGACCAGAACCTGAGCCAGTCCGCCACGGTCACCGTGCCGGCCAATGGCAAGGCCGTTTACGTCCGCCTGTGGTCCTATATCAATGGCGCCTGGCAGTTCAACGACTACCAATTCAAGGCCGCCGGAAACTGAGCAGTAGCACATGCGCAGGGACGGTGCACCGCCATCCATGCTCCACATGAGCTACGCTCGAATCGAATGCCAAGACAAGAACGCAGCGCGGCCACGCCGGTCCAGGAGCTCTCCACTCTCCTCGAACTCTGGCAGTGGTGGTTGAAGGAAGACTACTCGCTGGACCTGATCGTCAGTGATCCCTCCGGGCAGGAGGGCGTGCCGCCCGTCAGGCATCACTACGTCTTCGGCGCCTTCGATCGACGCGAACCGGCTTCCGGGGAGATCTTCCACTTCGACTCCAGGCTGGAGGAGTTGATGGACTCGCTGCATCGCGGCGAGCCGCTGCCCGGCTGCAATAAGCCAGCCCGCATCGCCGGCATTCGCATCGTGCTCTTCAATCAGGACGTGGCCTACCAGGCTTCTCTCGAGACCGGGCCCAACAAAGTGGAAATCGTCTTTGACCTCTCGTCGGTGGCTTTCGGCAAGGGGCGCGTCCCCGGTTATGTGCGTGCCGTTCGGATGGGCCGCAAGTGGCTGATCCGCCCGCGTCACCCGGAGATTGTCTCACTGGCCGGCTTTGAAGGCGACATTGACGAGTGCCTGCGGGAGATCTTCCTGGCCGCGTCAGTGGCGCCGCACCCCTATCAGGAATACATCGACGTCAACAAGGAACAGTACGAGCAGGCCCTGGCCGGCGGCCGCCGAATCCCGGAGTGACCGGGAGCCGCCCCTATTTTTTCTTTGCCTCGTTCTCGGCCACCTTGGCTTTGACCAGCTTCTTCACCAGCGCGGAGGACAGCGGCTTGTCGAGAGGAAACTGAAGCGTCCCCTTGGAAGTCTGGAACGCTTTCAACTCGTTCTCGAACTGCGCGATCACGGCCAGGCTCATGGGGAAGAGACTGCAGTGGTTCTTAAAGGCGGCATAGGCCAGCAGGCCGCCCTTGTACTTGAACGCAGGCATGCCGTAACTGATGGCCTCCGTCGCCTCCGCCGGAGCGGCTGACCGGATCACGGCCCTGATCTTCTCCAGCGTGCCGCGGCCCGGTTCCGGGACTGCCGCCAGGTATGCCTCCACCGCCGCCAGTCCCTCCGCTGCCTTGGCCGAGGGTCCGCCCGTCGCCGCCTTCTTCATCGGATATCGCCCTACCCTTTCTTCTCCGCCAACGCCGCCTGATACAGCGCCCGGATATAACCCATGCTGTAGGCCCAACCCGACTGCCGCGCCCCGCTCATCGCCGGCACATGGTCGGCAATCAGGTTGCCGCGGAAATCGACCTCCACCAGGGTGCGCATCAGCTTGTACATATCCGTGTAGCCTCCGTCGATATAGGTCTCGACAAAATATGGCTGGGGCGCCGTCACATTCCGGAAGTGGATCTTCCACAGCTTGCCCAGCTTCGCAAAGCCGCGCGCCGCCTCGAACACGTCTTTGCCCATGCTCTTGCCGCCCTCCATCCAGGTGCCGCAGCACAGGCACACCCCGATGTTCGGGGAGTTCGCAATCTCCAGCGCCTTCACGTACCCGTCGTAGGTTCCAAAGATGTGCCGCGGGATGCCGCCCAGCTCCGGCACCGGCGGATCGTCGGGATGGATTCCGATGCGTACGCCCGCTTCTTCCGCCACCGGAGCAATCTGCCGGATGAAATAGGTGTAGTTCTCCCAGAGCTCTTCCTTCGAGTACTTCCGGCCGTGCGTCAACGCGCCCTCGTAGGTCTTGCCGTTCCAGGTGCCCTTGGCCGTCTCCAACCGGAACGCCCGGGCGGTCCCGCCGCCGCGCGTCTTCTCGGTGGCGCTCGACCAGATGCCGTTCGCCATGTGGGCGTAGGTGATGTAGCCGATGCCCGCTTTGCCTGTATCGCGGATGTACTGCTTCAGCCACGCGATCTTTTCTTCCCGCCCCGGCAGGTTCAGGGTCACCTCTTCGATGTTCCGGTTGTCGTTGTTCGAGATGTTCCAAACCTGCAGGCCCGCCGCCGCGGCCTTGGTTTTGATGGCCTGGAAGTTATCCAGGGTGGCCCGGCCCTTGCCGGTCTGCACGTTCAGATAGTCGATGCCCATCTGCCGGATCCAGGCCAGGTCGTCGTCCGTGACCTCCTCGCCCACCTGCATCGAGATCTTGATACCCGGAGTCAGCGGAGCCAGCGGCTTGGCGGCCGCCGCCGTCGCACTCACCCCCGCGGCCAAGCCCCCCATCGCCAGTTCGCGTCGTGTCAGTTCGCTCATCTCGTCCTCCTGCGAGATCAATCATATGACTAGACGGTGGGCGCCGGGGCAACGCCCTGCCCCACTATTTGCCCCCCGGCTCTTGTCCGCCTGTCCGGTAGCCCCTACACTGGCCACTTGAAGATCGTCACCGGCTCATCTGACACAGGCCGCCCCGCCCTGGACTTCCGCCTCTTCCTGCAGCAGGAACTGGCCCGGCGATGCGCCCGGAATCCGCAATACTCGCTGCGCGCCTTCGCGAACTTTCTCGGCGTCGACCACTCCACACTTTCCCAACTCCTGCGCGGCCGCCGGACCTTTGGGAAAACGGCCATCCAGCGTCTGTCCATCCGGCTGGGCATCGACACGGAAACCCGCGCCCAGTTCGTCACCCAGACTACCCAGCCCCAGGACGCCGCGTCGAAGATGACGGAGGAGACCGCCCGCCTGCTCGCCGATTGGCAGCATCACGCCATCCTGGAACTTCTCCATCTGGACGCCTTCCGCCCCGACAGCCGCTGGATTGCCCGGGTCCTGGGCATCCCTGTCGATGAGGTCAACGTCGCCGTCCAGCGCCTGCTGCGCCTGGGCCTGCTCCGCATGGAGCCTTCCGGCTGGGTCGACACCACCGGCTCTGCCATCGCCGATGAAGGCGAATTCACCCAGGCTGCCGTCGACCGCCTGGCGGCCGAGGTCCGCCGCCTGGCCGCGCCCCCAGCACCGGATGGACGCTGGCGCGAATTCAGTTCCACCACCCTGGCTGTGAACCGCGATCAACTGCCCGCCCTCCGCCAACTGCTCGACCGCTTCCGCCAGGACTTGGGTCATTTGTTCGAAAATGCCGGCCTGCGCGATGACGTCTACCGGCTGGATATCAGCCTGTGGCCCGTCACCACCGCCCCGGCGCCAAAGTCCGAGAAAGAGGTTTCACACAATGGGACAACCCGTCATGCAATGGCAGATCCTGGCCAAGGATCCTGAAAAAGCCGCCCGCTTTTACTCGGGCCTGTTCGGCTGGGAGATCAACGCCAACAACGCGCTGGGCTACCGCATGGTCGACACCTGCTCAGAGCGCGGCATCCAGGGTGGCATCTGGCCCTGCCCGCCCGAGGGCAAGCCGATGGTCACGCTCTACGTCGAGGTCGACGACGTCGCTGCTGCCGTCGAAAAGTGTAAAACCCTCGGCGGCCACGTAGTATTCCCGCCTCAGATGCTCCCCGATGGCGACGAGATGGCGATCGTGCTCGACGCCGAGGGCCTGCCCGTCGGCCTATTCCGCCGTGCCCAACAAAGTTGAGAACTTTTCACCTCCTGCTGAAACGGAGATCCCCTGTTCCTCACTATTGCCATGGAGGACGGAGAACGTCGTGCTCGCCGCGCTGCCACTCACTTGGTTGATTGTGTCCGTTCTGGCAGTGTGGCGCGTCACCCATCTGCTCTGCGAGGAGGACGGTCCGGGCGATCTCTTCGCCCGGCTGCGCAGGGCTCTCGGGAACGGCTTCTTCGGACGAATGCTGGACTGTTTTTACTGCCTCAGCCTGTGGGTGGCAGCACCGGCCGCCTGGTTTCTGGGAAGCAACTGGCTCGACCGGTCCCTGCTCTGGCTGGGCCTCTCGGGTGGCGCGATTCTCGTGGAACGCGCCACTCACCGAGCCCCGGCTGCCCCCGCCGCGCCACCTGCGCTGTGGCACGTAGAACCTTTGCCGGATCACACCGATCCGCCAGTCGTCTCAAAGGAGGAACACCACCATGTCCTGTTGCGGTAGTCAGCGGGCCGCCGCGCGCCCAGCGCAAACCGGCCCCTCGGGCGAAGCCCGCCACTGGAACTCCGGCGGCGTGCAGTTCGAGTACTCGGGCCAGGGTCAACTAGTGGTCACTGGACCGCTGACAGGCATGGTCTACCGGTTTGGAGGCGGCGCCGGGCGTGTCAGTGTCCATGGCTCCGATGCGCCTTCGCTCGTCTCCGTGCCGGGTCTCAAACTGGTGCGCTAGCTCCAGCCGATTCAGAGCAATCGAAACCGTCAATGAAGGCGCGGTGCCGCCCGCGCTATTCGTGTGTCAACAAAAAACAAATAACAAAACAAATAACGTTCCCGGAGGCACAAGACCGTGAGTACACTCAGGATCCCTATCGATGCGTCGCAGATTGCGGACACCGATCGCAAGCAGCAAAAGGTAAAAGTCGCCGTTCAGGACAAGAACGGAGTCAAGTCCCAGATCATCGCGCTCGACGCCGGCAAGGGAGAAATCAAACTCGACGTCGACCCCAAGCAAACCCTCAACATCGCCGTCGGCCCGGAATCCGCCAGCGACGAGGACATGTTCCATCTCCAAACGCTCACCGCCAAGGTGACGCCCGCCCAGTGGGCCAACGAGCGGACGCTGGCGATCCCGGCGATCGTCATCACCCCGCAATGGTGGGTCTGGTGGCTGCGCTGGTGCCGCGTATTCACGATTCATGGCCGCGTCGTGTGCGCCGATGGCAGCCCCGTCCCCGGAGCCGAGGTCCGCGCCTATGACGTCGACTTCTTCTGGTGGTGGTCCTCCATCCAGCAGGTTGGACCTTCCGCTGTCACCGACGGTGCCGGTAATTTCACGATCCGCTTCCGCTGGTGCTGCGGCTGGTGGCCCTGGTGGTGGTGGCGGCTGCGTCAATGGCGCCTGGACGACGATCTCATAGAGAAGATCCGGCCTGTCCTCAAGCTCAATCCGGCTATCCGCTTCCCGGAACCGGACCCCATCCCGCGCCTCGACATCGCGGCCCTGAACCCTCAGCCGCTGCCGCCGCTCGGCCCCCTCACGCCCACCCGGCCGACTGTTGTTACGCCTGTTCTTCACCCCAGCCTGCTGGCGCGCAAGGTCCTCGATCCCAGCACCATCCCCGCCGTCCGCGACAAGCTGGTTTCCCTGCTGCCGCACGTGCCGGAGCTCGAAAAGCTTCGCATCTGGCCCTGGTGGCCCTGGAATCCCTGGTTCGACTGCAATCCGGACATCATCTTCCGAGTCACCCAGCCCTGCGGCGCCGGCCCGGCCAAAGTGGTGTTCAGCGAAAACGTCTTCCAGACCCGCTGGGACATTCCCACCAACCTCAACGTCACCCTCGTCGCCAACAACCAGGCCTGCTGCCTGCCCCATGATGACGATCAGCCGGAAGGCGACTGCTCGCTCTTCACCAGCGTTTGCGGCGATCCCGGGATCCCTGTCACCACCATCGGCAAGACCGGTGTCACGGCGGGATACTTCGACCCCGGCGGCCGCGACCGGCCGTTCTCCGAATCAGTCAGCTTCTACGGCCTCTTCGGAACCTCCGCGCAAGCCGACTTCTACGAGATCGAGTACACCCCGCACGGCTCCGCCGGCTGGGCGCCCGTGCCTGCCGGCTGCCTCATCGACCTCTGGCGCGGCTACTTCGACGCTACGCTCCCGTGGCCGAATCAGTTCGTCTTCCCCACCTTCCCGGTGATCGACTTCGGCGGAATCCATGTCTATGAGAGCCGCCAGCACTACGAAGCAACCCACCCCGCCGCCTGGGGCAACGCCATCGCGGGCCGTGTCTGGTCCAACAACATCAACGTGATGGCGAACATCCAGACCAAGGGCTTCTTCTCCGATGGCGCCTACGACTTCCGTGTCATCGGCTACCGTGCCGACGGCGCCGGCAATCCCGACCTCGCCACCCGCAAGGTCATGGACGGCTGTGGCGGCGAGCCCGAGAACAACCTGCTCACCCTGCGTCTCGACAACCGCGTTGTAGGCCCGCAGGTACCGAACACCGTCCACGTCGATACTACCGAGCCCGATTGCGGCATCAACTCGGTCCGTATCGGCGGCGCCACGGTCCTACCCTGCGGAGCCCAGCAGCTCCCCAACGGCGTCCCGCTCGAGATCGACTTCTTTGTCTCCGATCCCGATGGCCACCTCGACCACTACGAACTGGTGGTCAAGTACGACCTCGGCTCGATCAAGAACCTTCTCAGCGCGGCCGATGTCGGAGCCTTCACCCTCACGCCGCTCGCCGGCGGTCCGCAGGGCCCCGACTACTCCAATGCCGTGAACGCGCCGCAAACCGCTGTCCGTCCCACCTGGAACGGCGGCACCATGCGGCTGCACGTCAACGACGCGGCTTTGGTCTTCCCCAAAACCTGCTGCTATTTGGTTGAGCTCACGGTTTGGAAGCGCAATATCGCCAATTGCGACGGCCACCTGAGCTATTTCAACCAGATGCACTACTCGTTCACAGTAACGGTGTAGCGCAATCTGGTGCTAACAGGGCCGGGCGCGCTTCCCACAGGGCGTGTCCGGCCCCATTTTTATTGAGGATGTTCTTAGAAGAGGTAGGCCGCCAGCAGGGCCTTCAGTTCAGTCAGGACGGCCGCCCGTTCTTCCTGCGCCGGTTGCTCATACGCGTAGCCGATCAGCCGCTCCCCCGCCTCAATCGCAATCCGCAGCTTCAGGTCGAGCAACGCCGGTTCCCTCACCCCTAACCGCCACATGATGAACCACTTCACCAGGCTCGCCGGACCCGCGTCCGGACCCGCCTGCACCTGCCGGGTCACCGCACTGATATGCCGGCCCAAGGCCAGTGTGCGGAAGTCGGGGTGCGCGTCCAGGTAGGCGATATAGGCGTCGATGACCCGATTGAGGAATCCCGGCCCATCGGAGAGGACAGATTTCGCCACCGCGCCCACCAGGCTTGCTCGGAAATCGTCCATATGCCGGACCGCGATCGCGTCCAGAATCGTCTGCTTGTCAGGGAAGAAGCGGTACAGCCCGCCGATCGAGATGCCCGCCTCAGCCGCGATCCGGCTGGTCGTGATCTCCTCCAACGGCACTTTGGTCAGCAGGGCGGACGCCGACGACAGGATGTGATTCACGGTGTCGGTGCTGCGTTCCTGCACCGGACGGCGTCGAACCTGCACTGCGGGCGGATCGTTGGAAATCGGGCCGGACATAAGACTCATTGACAGTATGCCAGCTTTCCTGGTAAAACGCGAAAGAGAGTTCGCGTTCGCGATCAGAGGCCGATCAACCTATGCCCGTACCGATTTCCCAGATGTGGACCGTCGCCACCTACGTGCTGAAACAGCGTATTCAGGGCCGGCGCCAGTACCCCCTCGTGCTCATGCTAGAGCCGCTCTTTCGCTGCAACCTGGCCTGCGCCGGCTGCGGCAAGATCCAGTACCCGGCCCACATCCTGAAGTCGCAACTCACGCCGGAAGAGTGCTTTAACGCCGTCGACGAGTGCGGAGCCCCAATGGTCTCCATCCCCGGCGGCGAGCCCCTGATGCACCCCCAGATCGCCGAAATCGTAGCCGGCCTGGTGGCCCGCAAGAAGTACATCTACCTCTGCACGAATGCCCTGCTCCTGAAGGAGAAGATCGACCTCTTCACCCCGAGCAAGTATCTGACCTTCTCCGTCCACATGGACGGCCAGAAGGACCACCACGACTTCTCGGTTTGCAAGGAGGGTGGCTACGAACTCGCCGCTGAGGGCATCCGGGAAGCGGTGAAGCGCGGCTTCCGCGTCACCACCAACACGACCCTGTTCGATGGCGCCGACCCGAACAGCGTCCGCGGCTTCTTCGACGAGATGATGGAGCTCGGCGTCGAGGGCATGATGCTCTCGCCGGGCTACTCCTACGACAAGGCGCCCGACCAGCAACACTTCCTGGGCAAGGACAGCACCCGCTCGCTCTTCCGGACGTTCCTGTCGAATCGCAAGGACCGCTGGGTCTTCAACCAGTCGCCGCTCTTCCTGGAATACCTGATGGGCCTGCGCGAATATTCCTGCACCCCCTGGGGCATGCCGACTTACAATCTGTTCGGCTGGCAGAAGCCCTGCTACCTCCTGCAGGACGGCTATGCCGACACCTTCGCCGAGCTGATGGAATCGACGCAATGGGAGAAGTACGGCACCGAGTCGGGCAACCCCAAGTGCGCCAACTGCATGGTGCACAGCGGCTATGAAGCCTCGGCCGTGCACGACACCTTCCACACCTGGCAAGGCTTCTGGAGCACGGTGAAGGCAACGTTCTCCTCGTCGTATTCGAATCCCCAGGCGCTGGCCGACCTGGCGACACCGGCCCCGGCGAAGCACGAACTGGTCCAGATCGGCGGTGGAAAGTGAGCGTCCAGGGCACGGAATGGCCGATGGCCACGGAAGCGGAAATCCTGGAAGGCCTGGAGCAGGCTTTTGACTATCGCGGAGACGTCACCATCACCCGCCGCGACGGCACGGTGCTGGAGGGCTACATCTTCGACCGCCGCACGGGCAAGACGCTGGCGGATTCGGTAGTCAGGGTGATCCCCAAGGACGCCCGGACGCGCCTCTCGATCCCTTATGCGGAGATCGCGGGTCTGACGTTCAGTGGCCGTGACACAGCGGCCGGCAAAAGCTGGGAAGCCTGGGTCCGGAAGTATTACGAAAAGAAGGCTGCTGGCGAGAAGAATATCGAGATTCAGCCGGAGAGTCTGGACTGACCACGACGGAACCTCGAGACGGCACAAGTGCGCCTTCTCAGACGGACCATTCGGCCCGGTGTACAATCGTACACACTGTAGAAGCCGAATGAAGAAAGAATATGACTTCAGCCAGGGCCAGCGCGGACCAGTGCTGAAGGTGCCGCCGGGCAAGACCCGGGTCACGATCCGCCTGGATGATGATGTTCTGGACTGGTTTCGCCAGCAGGTCGATGACGCGGGCAGTGGAAACTACCAGACACTCATCAACGAGGCGTTGCGCAGCTTCATGCACCGGAAACAGGAGTCCCTGGAATCGACCCTGCGGCGAGTGATTCGGGATGAGCTTCGGCGCTCCGGGTAACGGACGCAGCCTGTTCAACTCCTGGCAGGATCAGGGTGGCCGCCCTGTGCGGCGGAATGGCTTCACTGGATGTCCACCCAGCAACCGCCCCCTCCTACAATCCCCCCACATCCACCCGGACAATCTGCCCCGTCTGCACAAAATCGATGCTGGTGGCAATCCGCGCGGCCTTCCCTCGCAGAGTGGGCCAGTGATTCGAAGAGAGGACAACGAGCGCCAAATTCCGGCCAGTGAAGTTCTGCTGATACCGGACATTCTGGTCGCAGGTCATTAGCAAATCAAACCCTGCTTTTCCGCTGCATCGAGCAAGGCACCATTCTCCAGCCCTTGCCAGCCCAGATCGTCCGCGCGAACAACGTCATGCCCTCGCAGGAACCGCGCAAGCGGTGCGGGCGTGTTGGCATCGAATAGGATCCTTACGCCACGGCCACAGATTGATCGAGCGACTCTCTGGCGAATACCAGAACAGCATGGACCTGATCCCTGTGCACAGCCGGGAACCACTCCAGGAACTCGTCGATAGTCGCACCCCGGTCCAGGTGCTCGAACAACGTGGCGACAGGCAGCCTCGTCCCGCGGAAACACCATACTCCGCCGAGCTTCTCCGCGTTGCGATCGACGGCGCTACAGCGACTCCAGTCCATATGTACAGTGTATTCTCAATCCGGCTACTGCCTCGCCGTGAACTCGGGCCTCAGAGACCCCTACCTCCGCCCCACCAGATAAAACGACGCCCGCACCGTCCCCGACTCCACCACCTGCAGCCCGGACTCCCGCACCCGCTCCGCCCACCTCTCCTTGCTCCGAACCCCGCCAAAAACACGCCACGGTCCAAACGCGCGCCGAGTTCTGGGGGTTGCCGGCACAAGAGCACGCATGCCAGCAAGGGGCGCAATGCTACAATTGCGGCGTCAACAGTATTTGTTTTTCGATGTTTTCCAGAAAAAGCCAAGAATCCTCACCACAGTACCCGCGCACCTACCGCGCTTCCGGGGGATGGCTGATTTTCCTCTCACTGGGCGGAGCCGTATCCGCTCTGGCTGGTTCCATCGGTGCGTGGTGGTTTGTGGTGGTGGAGCCTCCTCGAGACTCGGCCGGGCGCTTCTGGCTGCCCTGCATTTGCTGCGCGTTCGTTGCCCTGGGCGTCTATCTCCTTCTGAGTGTTTTCCTCTCTCGCATCGTTCTGTTCGAGGATCGGATCGAAGTTGTTGAACTTACCAATACGAAGGTTTTGCGACGCGAAGAAATCCGCGGGTGGAAAACGCACCCGGCGCCCGGCCTCGTTTTCTTCCCGAAGGAATCCGCGCGTTCACCCATCAGCTTCGCACTGTTGTTTCCAATTGATACGACGTTCGCCCAATGGTTGTACACGCTGCCCTGTCTCGACGCCAACAACCGCAAGTCCTCCCGCGCAGAAATTCGAAACAACACTCGATTGGGGTCAACACCAGGAGTGAGGATGAGGGCGCTGGCGACCGGCCGACGCATCGCCCTCGCCATTAACGCAGTCGCCAGCCTTCTTTCTCTTTGGGCCTTCCTGCGGCCAGTTCCGTACGAGCCTTTGATGATCTCGTTGATCCTGTCACCCTGGATAGCTGGTGGAGCGGTGAAGTTGTCCCGTGGCCTCTTCCGGATTGATGGATTTCGAGATGACGACCACCCACATGTCGCTTATGCCATCCTGTTCCCGTCGATGAGTCTCGCGCTCCGATCGTTGTCTGACTACGACCTGCTTAACTCGATCCCAATCGCCTGGTGTGCTGTTATAGCAGGAATCCTCCTATGGCTTTTGCTCTGCGCGATCGATCCTAGCTCGCGCGCGAAAGGCGCGACGGCGGTTGCCATCCTGGCAGTCTCGCTGGGCCACGGCTATGGAACCGCAGTCCAAACCAACGCAATGCTGGACACCAGCCCGGAAATTGCTTATGACGCGGTGATGAAAGAAAAGCGTGTCTCCTCAGGGAAATCCATCACGTACCAACTGGATCTGGCGCCATGGGGACCATCCCGGAAAGAAACCCGGATTCGAGTCGGGCAGCTGACCTTTCAACGCGTTCAACCCGGCGATCTCATACACCTGGCCGTGCGCAAGGGTGCGCTGGGCGCGCGGTGGTACTATCTTCGCTCCTGGGAACGCGGCGCTGGCAGCCCCACGATCCCCCCAGCCCGTTGAGTGAATCGAAGAGACACGTGGATTCATCGCCGGGACGATCAATTCGTTTCGCTTGTCGTCATCGTTGTTAGCCCCGCTCCTACCTCCGCCCCACCAAATAAAACGACGCCCGCACCGTCCCGGACTCCACCACCTGCAGCCCGGACTCCTTCACCCGTTCCGCCCACCACTCCTGCCCCCGGAACCCGCCATGCGCCAGCAGCGGCCCAAACGCATACCGCAGCCACGGATCCCGCCCATTAATAATCATCATCAGGAATTCCCCGCCCGGCTTCAGCACCCGGTACGACTCGGCCAGGCTCTCCTTGATCCCGTCACGCCCCAGATGGTCAATCGCATAACACGTGATAATCCCGTCAAAGCTCGCGTTCTCGAAAGGCAACTTCCGCATATCGCCCTTCACAATCGTGGCCCGCTGCTCCACACCGGCCACCCGCAGATTCCCTTCCAGGATCTCTTCCGGCGTATGCGCGTGCCCGAAGTGCTGATCAAACGACGCGCCAAACAGATCCAGCGCCACCACCGTGGCTTTCGGACGCGACGTTAAGACCATGATGGTCGACCGCCCTGTCCCAGCCCCCAAGTCCAACACCTTGCCTGTACCCGCTCGCAGGAAGCTCTCGGTCGGCAGCGCAGCCACCGAATCGATATTCACTCCAAACCGGACCATCAGAAAGACACTCGCCGCCCAAAGCGCGAACACTCCCAGGACGAGCAGCAGCCATTTCGACCACTTCCGCCAAAACCCCAGTAGAATCACGGCGCCGGCCGACGCGGCCAAGGCCAAATGTCCGTAGCTCAGCCACCACGGATATCCAAAATCGAGAGATGCGTGCATATCGGTAGACCCATCATGCACCCGTCCACCTGAACGGATGCTGAACAGCTTGTTCAGGTGCCGTTCAGCTTCGTGCGTTATAACAGGGGGATTGCGAGTTCTGATTGTCGAGGACGAAACACTGATCGCCGAGCGGTTGGCCCAGGAACTGACCCAGGCCGGCTACGCCGTCGATACGGCTGCCGACGGCGAACGCGCTGACTTCCTGGCCTACTCAGGCGACTACGATGTCGTCCTGCTCGACCTCGGCCTGCCTAAGATTGACGGGCTCACGCTGCTCCGCCGTTGGCGCGGCGCCGGCCTCCGCTGGCCCGTCCTCATCCTCACCGCCCGCGGAAGCTGGCACGAAAAAGTGGAGGGCATCGACAGCGGAGCCGACGACTACGTCGCCAAACCCTTTCGCGTCGAGGAGGTGCTCGCCCGCGTCCGCGCCCTCATCCGCCGCGCCAGTGGAGCGGCCTCCGTTGAACTGCACTCCGGAGCCCTCACCCTCGACGTTCGCACCGCCCGCGTCACCCTCGCCGGAGAACCCGTCAAACTCACCAGCTACGAATTCCGCATCCTCTCTTACCTGCTCCATCACCGCGACCGCGTCGTCCCCCGCACCGAACTCATCGATCACATCTACGCCCAGGACTTCGACCGCGACTCCAACACCGTCGAGGTCTTCATCGCCCGCCTGCGCCGCAAACTCGGGCCTGCCTGCGTCGAAACCGTCCGCGGACTCGGCTACCGCATTGGAGCCGTCTGACGATGCTCTCATCCCTGCGCACCCGCCTGATCGTGGCCTCCATCCTGTGGACGGCCGGGCTCCTGATGATCATGCACATGCTGTCGATCCTGGTCATCCATGTCTTCCCCTCCGTCCGAGGCAGGGCTTCGTTCGCGGCCATCCTGATCGGCTTCGCCATGATGGCGGCCGGCGTCCTGGCGGCGCGCCGCGGCCTGACCCCCTTCCGGCGCTTGCAGGCGCGTCTCGCGGCCGTGCGAACCGGCCAGGAAGCACGAGTCCAGGGCATCTACCCGACCGAGATCCGCCCCTTGATCGAAGAGTTGAATGGGCTCCTGGAAAACCGCGAAGCGTCCATCCGCCGCGCCCTGGCGACAGCAGGCGATCTCGCTCACGGCCTCAAGACGCCGCTGGCGCTACTCACTCAGGAAGCAGACCGCCTCCGCGCGGAGGGCCACGAAGAGACCGCCGAAACCATCAATCAGCAGGTGGAGAAGATGGCCCGCCAGGTCGACTACCATCTGGCCCGCGCGCGGGCCGCTTCCTCCGGAGCCGCGGGCACGGCGCGCACCCTGGTGGCGGATTCGGCGGAAGGCCTGATCCGGACGCTCCGCAAGCTGCACGCCGCGCGCATCCTGGAGATCACCGCCGACCTACCCCCTGGCCTGACAGCCCGCATGCAGCGCGAGGACCTGGACGAGATCCTGGGCAATCTCCTGGACAACGCCTGTACGTGGGCCGCATCGACAATCCGCCTCTCGGGCAATCAATCGAACGAACTGCTGACGCTGACAGTGGACGATGACGGCCCCGGCCTGCCGCCGGAGCTGCTCGCCGCTGTCCTGGAGAGAGGAGTCCGGGCGGACGAAGCCGCTCCGGGATCCGGCCTCGGCTTGGCGATTGTGAGGGATCTGGCCGAGCTTTACGGTGGTTCAATCGCCCTGGAAGAGTCCCCCCTGCGCGGGCTCCGTGCCCGCCTGACGCTACGCGTCGCGTGAAGATCCCGCCTGACACCCTTTCACCACCCAACGAATGGTCCGCGCACCCATCGACTGAACCATTGGACCGAGCGCGTCATTTGCGAATCAACGCTTCCGGACTCCTGCCCTCTCACGCCCAATGACAGGCTCGACGATCATCGCGGCGCAACCTGGGCCAGCCATACGTCCGCAGCCGCCAATAGTTCAGCATCCTGCCGGAAACCGTCGTCCCGACAGTCGTACAACACCTGCTCGCGACGCTGGGCTCTCACCAGCGTGAACGCGTTGTCAATGTCGCGGCTGTTGTCAAACATCAGGGTGAGATTAGCGACGGCGGAGGCCATCCGGATCGCCTGCTGAGTGCGAGGGAAGCGGCTGCGGATTTTGTCTTCCAGAACATCGTGCCCACCTTGTGTCTTGCGGGTCCGGACGCGCAAAACAGACAGGTCGGCGGTCGCCAACCCGACAAAAAGGAGGATCACATAGTATCCGTGCTCCTGAAGCGCCCTGATCACATCGATCTTGGACCGGTAAGACCCATCTCTTTGCGCCTGAAGATGTGAGAATACGGTCTCGAACGCAAACGGCATACCCTGCTCCATCACCAGGCCCATGAAGAGCTTTACGGCCTCCTGAGAGAGCTTCTGCCAGCGTACATCCTCGTCTCTCAACCGGCTTGCCCAGTCCTTCATCATCCTGTCGCTTCCAACTGGCGGCAACAGGGAGAGCGTCAAGCGATCCGCGTTGACGAGCGGCATCTGGAGTTCGTCCGCCAGACGCTCATACCAGAGAGTGGATTTGCCGGAACCGTTGTGGCCGGCAAGCACGATCGCGACAGGCCTGCTATCCGCCGCGTCCCTGCGTAGAAGGGCCGTGAGAGTGGGAGGAGTCCTGCTAGACGCTGGCACGGCTCAGCGTCTCATTCGGTGGAAGTAGTGGGACGAAAGCGCCCACCTACAAATCGTCCGATCGTTCTCCGGCCCGAAGCGTCCTCCCGCACGATCTTCGTTGGATCCTTCGTGTAGAGCGAGTACGCATAAACCGGTTTGCCCGAGCTGCTGGCAAAGACCCGCGCACGGTCAGCGCCAGGCTTCATCATCGCCTTTCCCACGCGTTTGAGGACTCCGGAAGCCCGCTCGCGCGCCGGAACAATTGCTTTCTTGACGGGATTGCCAGTCCGGAGCACGACAAGGTCCGGATCGGTTGTCGCCACGCGGCACTCCGACACAGCCGCAGCGGCCGGTGGTTCAAAACTCACGGCTCCCTGGTCTAGCTTCTTGCCCGAGCCTGCCATCCACGTATCTCCCTGTGGGCCATCCTGCCCCGGAATGCTCCGACTTCAGTATAGCGGCCCCCCGGTCGCGCGGGCTTGGAGGAAAGGCCAGGGTTTGGCTGAGCCGCGAAACGGCTTCACTCCAGCCGCAGCGCCTCCACCGGATTCACCGTCGACGCCCGGTATGCCGGCACCATCGCCGCGTCCAACGCCGCCGTCGCCAGCAACAACGCCGATAGCCCGATCGTCCGCGGATCTGTCGCCTTCACCCCGAACAACTGCGATTCCACCAGCCGCCCCAACGCCGCCACACACGGCAGCGCGATCGCCATGCCCGGCTTCCACCATCATCAGGGCATCCCTCAGCACCAACCAGATCGCCGAACCGCCTGTCGCGCCGAAGGCCACGCCGATACCGCCGAAACCATCAATCAGCAGGTGGAGAAGATGGCCCGCCAGGTCGACTACCATCTGGCCCGCGCGCGGGCCGCTTCCTCCGGAGCCGCGGGCACGGCGCGCACTCTGGTGGCGGATTCGGCGGAAGGCCTGATCCGGACGCTCCGCAAGCTGCACGCCGCCCGCATCCTGGAGATCACCGCCGACCTGCCCCCGGCCTGACAGCCCGCATGCAGCGCGAGGACCTGGACGAGATCCTGGGCAATCTGCTGGACAACGCCTGTACGTGGGCCGCATCGACAATCCGCCTGGCAGGCAATCAATCGAACGAAGTGCTGACGCTGACAGTGGACGACGACGGCCCCGGCCTTCCGCCGGAGCTGCGCGCCGCGGTCCTGGAGCGTGGAGTCAGGGCCGACGAAGCCGCACCCGGCTCCGGCCTCGGCTTGGCGATTGTTAGAGATTTGGCGGAACTCTATGGGGGCAGCATAGCCCTGGAGGAATCGCCACAACGGGGACTGCGAGCGCGCCTGACGCTGCCGGTGTCCTGATGCGCGCGGTCGAGTCGTCCGGGCTATAGGACAGGGCACCCAGCCGCACTGGGGCCGATTACTCTTCGCTGAGCGCTCGGTGCAGCAAATCGAGAACACCGAGTTTCGCAGCCCCGTATTCCAGATATCCGCGGTCAAACCCCGCTGCGCACCCCCGAACAATCCCTTGGATATCCCGCCATTGAACCTCGGAGATCTCCCGGCCCGAGCGGAACCAGTGCAGTTTCGCCAGTAGGATATCCTCAGGCGTCACAAACCGCGCAGGGCTCTTCGATAGTCCGGTGTCTTCCAGCGATAGGGCCCGATCGAGTTCCTCCACGCCGAGTGGAAACGCACGCGAAGGAAACAAGTCGAACTTGAGCACCGAAGGCATGTGGATGACATTGAACGACCTGCCGCGACTCAACGCGTTAACGGCTTCTTCCGCATCCACATAGAATTCACTCGGCAGGGCGTCCAGAAATGCCGAAAGGCTCTCCTCCCCGAACTCGACCACAACGTCGACATCGTTGGTGAACCGAGGGTCACCGAAGGCGGTACTGGCCCACGAGCCGCCAACGGCGTAGCGGATTCCAACCCGCTCGAATGTGGTGCGGAGAAGATCAAAGGCATCCGGGCGCGGCATCATGTTCTGCGATAAGCGGCTCGCGCGAGTTCAGGCCCAAACCTCGTACAAGCAATGCGGAAAGCGAGTTCCTCCTCGCTTGCGCCCGGGTACTTTCGGCGTGCCGCCGCCCACTGCAGCGTGTTCGCCGCTTCCCACAGCCTGACGCCAATGCGCACTCGCTCGGATGGGGATAACTCCTTCAGCCGATTGAAGTAGACCTCGCGGGCTTTCGGGGTAGTGTCGTCTGGAGCCACTGTACTTCGAGTATGTCTCATTCGCTTGCCCAATTCGAGGGCCTCCCATGGGTTCGAACAACGAACAGTGGATTTCCTGAAGATCTCGAACCGGCTACCGCCCGCACCAATCCACTCCGCCTATTCCAGCCGCAGCGCCTCCACCGGATTCACCGTCGACGCCCGGTACGCCGGCACCATCGCCGCGCCCAGCGCCGCCGTCGCCAGCAACAACGCCGATAGCCCGATCGTCCACGGATCTGTCGCTTTCACTCCGAACAACTGCGATTCCACCAGCCGCCCCAACGCCGCCACACACGGCAGCGCGATCGCCGCTTCGGCTTCATGGGTCCGCGACCAACGCCCCTACCAGTCTCAGTGCTTCGTCCGCCTCAGGCGGGTGCGGACGCTCCGGCGACACCAGGATGCGGACTGCCAGGGAACGCCACAGCGACTCCTTCGCGCAAGAACCGCCCAACCCCATAAGCCATTCCGGTCCGGAGTTGCCGTTCCGCGCACAGGACTCTTCCTCCTCCACCCACTCGGCCATCCGACGGAGCCACAACCCACAATCCGCCCCCCATCCCAGGTGAGCGGCAAGCAGCAGAATAGCGAATGCGAGAAATGGAGGGTATCCGTCCTCGCCTGGGTAGGTGAGAAACCGCCAGGCCAGCAGCCCTACGGAAGCCTGTGCCACCGGCCGCCCCAACGCAATTGCACTCGCGACCAATTGAGCCAGCGTGTCGGTCTCGCCGCCGAGCATCTTCCTCTCGATGGGCCCCAGCCGCACCAGTACGGTGCATGAGAACAATCGCATCCAATGGCCCCGCGTGCCCTCTCCCCCTGGGCTCCAGCCTCGTTCATCCGGCTCCGACCAACGGATCAGTTCCAGCACTTCCCGCAGATGAGGATCTCGAGAATCCACTCGCCCCGTCTCCAGGATCCGGCGAAGCAATGCGTCGCAATGATCAGCCATATTGCCATAGTCGGCCTCTGCGATTTCGCGGCGCATTGCTGCATCTATCTCCGACTGGAACAGAGAGATCAGTGCGTCCTGATCCGGATGCAATGGCGTGAGCAACTCCGCCGTCGTAAGCCAAGGGCCCATGGCCCGCAAATCCATCACCCCTACCCTCACTCCCCTCACTCCAGCCGCAGCGCCTCCACCGGATTCACCGTCGACGCCCGGTACGCCGGCACCATCGCCGCTCCCAGCGCCGCCGTTGCCAGCAACAACGCCGATAGCCCGATCGTCCACGGATCCGTCGCTTTCACTCCAAACAACTGCGACTCCACCAGCCGCCCCAGGGCCGCCACACATGGCAGCGCGATCGCCATGCCCACCCCCACCATCAGCAGCGCGTCCCTCAGCACCAACCAGATCGCCGAGCCGCCTGTCGCGCCCAACGCCAGCCGGATCCCGATCTCCCTAGTTCGCTGCGTCACCACAAACGACATCACGCCATACAACCCCACAAGCGACAACAGCAGCGCCAGTGTACCGAACGCACCCGAAAGCGTGGCCAGCATCCGCTCCGTATTCAACGACCGGTTCACCTGCTCATCCAAGGTTCGGAATGACGAGATGGGCAGGGCCGGATCCGCATTGCGAACAATGGACCGCAGCGTCGCGGACGCCTGCTCCGGAGTGCCGCGCACCTTCACATAGAAAGTGCCGCCCGTGTCGTTCCCCTCCAGCATTGCGAAAAACGCCTGCTCTGCATTGTCCCGGATCCCGCGGTAACTGAAGTCGGCCACTACACCGATCACTTCGGCATCCGGCTTGGCGTCAGGGCCAGTGCATTCGCAAACCCGCAGGCCCAGGGGGCTGCGCCCGCCGAGGTAGCGCTTCACAAACGACTCGCTCACGATGGCCGTTCGCTGACCGAACTTGCCCACCGGAAGCGTATCGCGCTCGTCGAAATCCCTGCCTGCGATCAGCCGGATGCCCATGGTGGAGAAGAACCCCGGCGTCACCGCATTCAGGTTCACGTCCCGGTCGGTGCTGATCCGTTCGTCCGCCTGAATCGTCATCAGATCGTTCCAACTCCCACCGGTCAACAGGGCATACCGCGCCACCGCCGAGGCCTGCGTACCCGGAGCCGTGCGAACCTCCTCATGCAGCCGCCGGATCAATTGACTGGACTGCTCTGGCGTGTACCCGTTGCGGCGTGGGTCCAGTTGGAACGACACCAGGCTGGTGGTGTCGAAGCCGGGGCCTTTCTCCAACAGCCCGGTCAATGTCCGCATGAATAACATCGCGCCTACGACCAGGATCAGGGAGAACGCGATCTGCACGGTGACAATCACTTTTCGCAGACGCACTCCACCCGAGGCGGAGCCCCCGCGTTCCCGCAGCGAGGTCATCAATGACTTCCGGCCAGCCTGCAGCGCCGGAGCAAAGCCGCTCAACAGGCCCGCCGCCAAGCTCACGAGAAACGCGAACAGCAGCAGCCGATTGTCGACAGCCGCATGCAGGCCGTTGTTCGTCACCTGGCTCGGCAGAAAGGCGATCAACGTCTGCATGGCGGAAGGGGCGATGGCCACACCCAACAGGCCCCCAGCCAAGGCCAACAGGACACTGTCCGCCAGCAACTGCCGCCCGATCCGGCTCCGGGAAGCCCCCAGCGCCAGGCGTGTGCTGATCTCCCGCTCCCGGGCCGAGCCGCGCGCCAGGAACAAACCGGCTACGTTGAGGCAGGCCAAGCCAAGCAAGACGCCTGTAGCCGCCAGCAAAACCCACAGCGGTTGGGCCAGCCTGCGCCGCAAGGGGGCATGGCCCTGCGGCGCTGGAGTCACTTCCAGCCACGAGGACAAATATTGCTTCCGGCGTTCCGCCGTGATCCGCGGAAACCCGGGGCGCCCCATGTCTTCCAGCCGCATCGCCTGAAACCACGGCTCCAATCCCGACCTGGCGCGCTCCAGCGTCATCCCCGGTTTCAGCCGGCCCAGAATCTGCATCCAGCGCATACGGCGATTCTGTAGGCCCTTGAACCCAGGGATCGCCTGCGAAGACATGGACGCGGGGATCCACAACGACGGAACTTCCCCCACATCCACACCGCGAAACTGCGGAGCAGCCACGCCGACCACAGTCATCGGGTGCTGATTGATCAGGACCTTCCGGCCCAGCACGTCGGCCGCACCGTCCATCTGCGTCTTCCAGAAGTCGTAGGAAAGCACCACGACAGGACTCGCTTCGGCCGTCCGGTCATCCTCCGGGCCCAACACCCGCCCAATCGTCGCACCCACGCCAAGCATCGGGAAGTAGCTGCCCGAGACGATCTCCGCGCCCGCCGGCTTCGGATCGGACCCTGTCGACAGGTTCACGGTCGTGGCCGCGCGGCACAGCACGCCGTCAAAGATCTGGGTCTGCGCCTGCAGGTCGCCGCAGATCGGATACGACATGAGGTTGTAGCTGCCGAACCCGTTCGCCAGTTGCTCGCCTCTCCAATCCACCAGCACCAGTTGCTCAGGCTGCCGCACAGGCAGTGCATGCAGCATCACCTGATCGACCAGCGAATAGATCGCCGTTGTGGCGCCAATTCCTAACGCCAGCGACAGCACCGTCGTTGCCGTGAATGACGGGCTGCGTAGAAACGAGCGGGCGGAAAATCGCAGGTCATAGGCGAAGTCCCGCAGCCAGCGGCTCAGCCAGACGTCGCGAACCTCCTCCCGCACCTGCGCCAGTCCGCCCAATTCCAGGGTGGCCTGCCGCTTGGCCTCCACCTCGGATACGCCGGACTGCACCAGGTCCTGCACCCGGCGATCGAAATGGTAGTGCAGTTCCTTATCCAGGCCGTTTTCCAGATCCCTGCGCCGGAACCAGTTGAGGATCTTCTTCATTGCGCAGCCCCCTCGTCGAAGATCAACTGGACTGCGCCGGACAGCTTCGCCCAGCTATCCCGCTCGACCGCCAGTTGGGCGAGTCCGGCAGGAGTCAGTGAGTAGAACTTGGCCTCGCGGCCCGTCTCCGACTGCTTCCATTCCGCCTGCAGCCAGCCCTTCTGCTCCAACCGGTGCAGCGCAGGATACAGCGAGCCCTGGTTCACCTGGACGACCGAGCGGGAAATCTGCTCCAGACGCTGCGCGATGCCGTAGCCGTGCGCCGGCTCCAGGGAGAGAATCTGGAGAATCAGCATGTCGAGCGTGCCTTGCGGAATGGGGAATCTGGACGGGGGCATGAATACCTCAAGCTTCTACCATTCAGCTTAGGGCGCGATAGGTCGAAGATCAAGGTATAAGGCGCGTTACAACTGCGAACCCTTTCGCTCGAGGCGCCAGAGTTGGGAGACGATCAATCCGAACCGCTCTTCCTCCCTGGCCTGTAGTTCGAAACCGGCAGCGTGCAGGGCCCGGTCGATTTGCGGCAGTTTTGCGGTCCGCAGGCCGGTAAAGACGCGAAAGAAACCGTACATGACGCGGAGCCAGAGCCAGGAGTGCCAGTTCGCCGGCCAAAACGACACTTGTTGGAAATCGCTGACGAGCCAAACTGCGCTAAACGACAAGTGTTGTTTAACGCCCTGAATGAAGCGGACGGTCTCTTCATCGGACAGGCAATCCAGGAAGAAGTGAGTCACCACCAGGTCATACGGTCCGCCCTGTGGTGGTTGCAGCGCGTCTCCCTGGTGGAAGGTGACCTGGGCGTTTGGAGGCAGCCTCTGCCTGGCCAACCGGATCATCTCGGCGCTGGATTCGAGCACGTCGACCTTCACGCCGGGATTCTGCTCGACCAACCGCGACAGGAAGCGTCCGTCGCCTTCTCCTGCAATCAATACTTTACGGGCATCCCGGACCAACGGGAGGAATGCGAATCGCCGCCGCTCCAGTGCTTGACCGAACGCGCAGTACTCGATCCAACGGTACAGGGAGGCAATGCGGTCTGCATTCATAACCAATAGAAAACAATGGGTGTAAGCAGCGCGGCATCCACCAGGACGCGGCGCAGGTTGAGGCCGATCCGGTGTTCGTACACGGAGATGACCGTGATGCCCGCCGCACTGGCCGCAACTGCTTGAAAATACGGTTCCCGGGCAAAGGCGAGCGCCGCCAGGCCCACAGCCGGAATCCACAACCTGAGCCGTTCCTGCAGTGCCCGAGTCATGGCCTGGGGCGGCTGGCCGGCATGCAGATCGCGCCATTCCCAACCCTCGATCGCGACCAGGTTGCCGAGGCACAGCAGCATGAAGAACAACCAGGGAATGAATAGGATGCGGGCATCGCCGCTCAACGCCCAGGGCGCCACAAACGTACCCGCCGCAAACAGTACCGCGGCCACAACCTGTTTGGGAAACAGCGCCTGGAGGTGGAACAGGTGGACGACGGCGAGATAAGACAGTACGCCCGCCAGGGCCAGCCACCCCGCTTGCCGCACGGCCGGCCGGATCTCATACAAACAAAGGGCGGAATCAAAAACCAGCACGAGCACCAGCAGTACGAGGGCGAAACTGCGATGCCGGCGGTAGAAGCGGTGGCGGGGCGATTCAGTGGAGGTGGCGGGCCGCCGGACATCCAGCAGACGGTCACCCAGGTAGATCGCCCAAACGGTGAGGAAGAGCGCGATATGGGCGACGGGCCGAAGCGGCAGAGCGTAGCAGCGGCAGACAAAGGCTAGCCAGACCACGGCTACAAGAGGGGCATCCAAACTCAGCAGGTTTGGCCACAACCAGAGGGGATCGCGGCTGCGAACTTGGGTGATGGGCTATTCCTGAATTGCGGTTTGACCTTCCACATCACGCCAGGCGCTGATTTTAAGGCGTCGACAGACCCAACACAATTCTTCGGTGGAGAACGGAGCGACATCGGCGCCGCAGACAACGCAGCGGGCGCCTTTCTTGGCTCCCTTGGCCCGCACAGGTTGCCGGGGGGTGGCAGGAGACTTCGCGCGGGTACTTGGTTTTTTCATCTACTTTCAGCTAATCATGGGTGCTACCGGAATAGCAATCCCTAGATACTCCTATAGGTTCCATCAATCGCCAGCGACCGGCACATGAACCGGCTCGCTATGCCGCCGGGCCCAGCGAAGCCGCGCACCTTCAACAAACGAATAGCCTACGGGCACCACCAGCAGCGTCAGCATCAGGCACAGAGTCTGGCCGCCGATGATTGTCACGGCGATGGCCGAGCGGGTGGCCGCACCGGTTCCTACGGCAATTGCAGTAGGAATCAGGCCGGCAATGATCGAAAACGTGGTCATCAGAATGGGCCGCAAACGGATGCGATTGGCTTCCAGGATGGCCTCTTTCAAGGGCATGCCCTCCCGCAGCAGCCGGTTCATACAGTCGATTTGAAGAATACCGTTCTTCTTCACGATGCCCAGCAGGAGGAGGATGCCCAACGCACTGAAAAGATTCAGGGAACGGCCCGTCGCAATCAGGCTGAGCAGGGCGAATGGAATCGAAAGCGGGAGAGTCAGCAGGATGATGAACGGATGGATCAGGCTCTCGAACTGAGCCGCCAGCACCATGTACATGAAGATCGAAGCCAAGCCAATGGCCAGGATCATATTGATGGTAGTCTCTTCCAGAATCTTCACCTGCCCGGCAAAAATCAGGCGGTAGCCGACCGGCAGGTCAACCTGATCGACTACGCGGTTCACGGCGTTGGCAGCGGCATCGAGCGTCACGCCCGGAGCAGGGTTGCCGTAGAAACCGATACCGTACTGGCGGGCCACACGGTCGATGCGGCTCGGGCCAAGGCCGCGTTCCAGCTTGGCGATGGAGTCGAGACGGATCAGGCCCAGGCGGGCGGAGGGCACCAGCAGGCGGCTGAGAACCTCGGGATCGTCGCGCTGGCCGGGCATCAGGCGCACGGTGACCAGGTATTGTTCGCCCAACTCCTTGTAAGTGGAGATCTCGTCTTCACCGGACATCAGCAGGCGAACGGCGGTGGCTACGTCGGAGACGCGGACGCCCAGGTCGCTGGCGAGTTGGCGGTCGATCTGCACCTGCAGTTCCGGATTATTGAAGTTCAGGTTGGCGCGCATATCGGCCAACTCCGGCTGTTTCAACAGCTCAGTGAGCATGCCGCGCGCAATGGGCGCCAATTTGGCGAAGTCGGCGCCCAGCAGGGTGGCGCGGATGGGTGAGAACGTATCGCGGCCGCCCAGCACGTTGGGGAAACTCACCGCCGGACGGGCGTAAGCGTAATCCTTCATGATGGCGCGGATGGCCTGGGCGGTCTCGTTGAGGGGGCCGCGCTGGCCGGGCGGCACCAGCAGGATGGTGAAGCGGGCCATGGTGACGCGGTCGATGAAGCCGGCGCTGGAGGGCACCACGGTCATGACGCCCGGCACCTTTTCTACCTTGCGCGTGACTTCCATGGCCAGGCGTTCCGTGGCTTCGAGAGACGAGCCTTCGGGCAGTTCCATCTGCAGGCCGAGTTCGCTCTGGTCTTCCTGCGGCATCCAGTCGCGGCCAATATAGCGGTTCAGGACAAAGGTTGAGCTGAAGGTGATGACGCAGAGTAGGACGATTGCCCAGCGGTGGCCGAGTGACCAGTCCAGCAGGCGGACATAACCGCGCTCCAGGACAGTGGACTGGTGGCCGTGGTGGGGCTCGCCGGACTTTTTGTGTTTCTTAATCTTCAGGATGCGGGCGCTGAGCGTGGGCGTGAGGGTGAAGGCGACCAACATCGACACCAGGATCGAAACCGACATGGTCCAGCCGAACTGGTTGAGGTAGCGCTTGGCGTAGCCCGTTACGAAGGCGATGGGCACGAAGATGATGACCAGGGAAATGGTGGTGGCCACCACGGCCATCGAGATCTCCTTGGTGGCATCCACCGCGGCACGTTTCGGATCGATGTCGGGATCGGCCTCCATGTAGCGGTAGATGTTCTCGAGAACGATGATCGCGTCGTCGATAACGATACCTACGGCTAGTGTTAAAGCCAGTAGTGTCATCGAGTTCAGGGTGTAGTCGAGATACCGCATCACGGTAAAGGTGGTGATGATGGAGGTCGGGATGGCGATGGAGCTGATGAGTACGGTGCGCCAGTCGCGGATGAACAGCCAGATGATGAACGAGGCCAGCAGGCTGCCGAGGACCAGGTGCTCTTCCAGGCTCTCGACGGACTTCTTAATGTAAGTAGCGGTTTCCTTGATGACGCTGAGTTTCAGGCCGGGCGGCAGGCGTTTGCCGAGCTGGCCGATGCGTTCCAGCGCGGCGTCCACCACCTTCACGGTGTTGGTGCCGGTCTGCCGCTTGATATCGATGAGGACGGCGGGTTTGCCCTGGTAGTAGGCGAACGTCCGCTTTTCGGCCATGCCGTCTTCGGCGTAGCCGACATCCTTCAGCCGGATGGGCACGCCGTTGGCATTCTTGATGATGATGTTATTGAACTGCTCGACGGTCTCGACGCGGCCCATGGTGCGGACGCCCAGTTCGCTGGGCCCGCGGACGATGCGGCCGCCGGGGGATTCGACGTTTTCCGTCTGGATGGCGCGCTCCACCTCCTGGGCTGTCAGGTTGTAGCCATTCAGCTTGTTGAGGTCGAGCATCATGTTGATCTGGCGGTTGCGGCCGCCGTAGATGTCGGCCGAAGCGACGCCATCCACGGTCTCGATGTCGCGGCGCACGATTTTGTCGGCCACTTCCGTGAGTTCGCGCAGGCTGACATCGCCACTCAAGGCGATGGTGACCACGGGATCGGAATCCGGGTCGGCTTTGCGCACGACGGGCGGCAGGACATTCTGCGGCATCTGGCGGACGGCGGAAGAGACTTTCTCGCGAACGTCGTCGACAGCTTCGTTGATGTCCTTCTCGAGGGTGAAGGTGACAATAACGAAGCCGCCACCTTCGCTCACCACGGCGCGCAGTTCATCGATTCCGCTGACGGAGGAAACCGCCTCTTCGAGAGGCATGACCACCTGGGAAACGACTTCTTCCGGACTTGCGCCGGGCAACCGGAAATTCACATAGACCGTGGCGGGATCGGTACGTGGAAACAAATCAACGCCGAGATCCACGAAGCTGAAGAAGCCCATGACCACCAGGAACATGATGAGCATGAAGGCGAAGACGGGCCGCTGAACGCAAATTTCACTTAACCGCACGAAGACAGTGCTCCTGGAAGTAAATGGTGTTCCCAGGGTATCCGAAGTTACCCCGGAACGAGCAAACCTGCCATCTCAGCAGCGAATCGTGTATGGTGAGGACGGGCAGACGGGCCCCTATGTCGTACAGTCCACGTTCCGCCGATGGAAATGGCATAAGGGAGTTGCGAGTTCAAAGCCGGTGAAACTGCGCTTGTTTTCCGCTATCAAACTCGGCCTGGCGATTGGCGTAGTATGCACAATCGACAGGAGTTGGGCCCTGACGCCTGCCAAGAGTATCAGCCAGTATGTATTGGAGCACTGGCACGTCAAGGAAGGGCTCAGGCAAGGCACAGTGCAGGCGCTGGCCCAAACGCCGGACGGCTACCTCTGGCTGGGCACGCGCGACGGTATTGTGCGGTTTGATGGAGTACGTTTTCGTACGTTTCGAACCGCCGACACTCCGGCCCTCAAGCACAACAACATTTCGGACCTGGCCGTAGGGAAAGACGGGACTCTGTGGATCGGGCAATCGGAGGGCGGGGTCACTTCCTGGCGGAATAGCGAACTGCATCATTTCGGAAAGAATGAGGGGCTCGCCAGCGATTCTGTCCGATCGCTGTCGATGGGTCCGGACGGCACCTTGTGGATAGGTTCATTTGGGGCGGGCGTCACGGCGCTGAAGGACGGCAAGGCACGGGTCTTCGCGAAAGCCGAGGGAGTGGCGGACAATACGGTTCGCGCGGTGCTGGGACGGGCTGACGGAGCCTGGATCGGCACGGACAAGGGCGTCTCGCACATTGTGAATGGCCGGGTGATACGGCCTGAATTCGCGACAGAACTGGGACCGGTGCTGATCAATGCATTTCTGGAAGACCGGCGCGGGCAGCTTTGGATTGGGACCGGCGGCAAGGGCCTGGCGCGTTGGACGGGCGGCCGGCTGGAGTACTTCGGCGCACCGCAAGGCCTGAAAGGCACTGTCGTCCGGAGCATTGTGGAAGACCGCGACGGGAATCTCTGGGTGGGCACGGGCAACGCGCTGAACCGCTACTTCGCGGGGCGATTCGAGTCGTTCACCACCGCGAATGGCCTGGGCGACAACTACATCCGGCAGTTGCTGGAGGATCGGGAAGGCAGCCTCTGGGTGGGTTTATTTGGCGGAGGGCTGGACCGGCTGAAGGACGGCCGTTTTGTGAACTGGTCGAGGGAAGAGGGGCTGGCCAGTGATTTCGTCTTCTCGATTCGCGAGATGCGGAGCGGTGAAATCTGGGCGGCGACCAACGGCGGCGGGCTCAGCCGGCTGACGGACGGCGTGGTGACGCCCTTCGGAGCCGCAAGCGGGATGCCGTCGGACGTGGCGCTCTCGATTGGGGAGCAGAGGGACGGCACGCCGCTGGCAGGGTTCAATCACAAGGGTCTATGGACGTGGCGCAATGGCCGGTTCCTGCGGATCCCTATGGACGCTGAGGCCGACCAGGCGGACGTCCTGGCCATGGCGGAAGATGGCAATGGTGCGTTGTGGCTGACCACCAATGCGGGGCTGCGGGTGCGCCGGAACGGGGTTTGGAGCAACCCGGTGGCGCCGGTGGCGGATGGGTCGGATCTGCATCATAGCGACCTGCTGGTGAGGCGCGATGGCAGTGTCTGGACCGCGGGCTCGGACGGAATCGCGCGGCTGACCGGCTCTCGGCTGGAGTTCCAACGGGATGCAACTGGCGCCCGGCTGCCGAAATCGCATGCCTTGTATGAAGACAGCGCCGGCGTGTTGTGGGCCACTACGAACGGGCAGGGCCTGCGGATTCAGCTCAACGGGGTTTGGCAGAAGATCGACGGCGCGAATGGGATGCCGGTCGAGGTGCTTTATCAGGTCCTCGAAGACGCCCAGGGCCAACTCTGGATGACGAGTGATCGCGGCGTGCTGAGGGCGTCCCGCCAGGAGTTATTGGAGGCCGCGGGGCATCCGCAAAAACGCGTCCGGTTCCGGCTGTATGGCTTGGCCGATGGATTGCGCAGCAGCGAGTGCAACGGCGGCGGGGGCGGCCATCCCATGGGGTGGCGCGGCCGGGATGGCCGCCTGTGGATTCCCACGGTACGCGGAGTGGCGATGGTAGACCCCAGCCGCCTGCAAATCCAAAGCCCGCCTCCTCCGGCCGTTGTAGAAGAGATCTGGACCGGGCAGCGCAGCTACCTGCCGGGGCAGGAGGTGACGTTGGCCCCCGGCGCCGGAGATCTGGAGTTCCGGTACCATTCGCTGAGCCTGCGGGCTCCTGAGGGGCTGCGGTTCCGCTATCGCCTGGACGGCTTCGACAGTGAGTGGGTGGAGGCCGGCAACCGGAGGTCTGCGTTCTACACCAATCTGCCACCGGGCCGGTATGTCTTCCGCGTGGAAGTGGCGAGCAACGAGAGCGATTGGGTGGGCGGCGGGCCGATCACGGCGGTGGAACTGAAGCCCCATTTCTACGAGACGCTGCTGTTCCGGGGCCTGGCCGTGCTGGGCCTGATCCTGCTGGGCGTCTGGCTTGCCCGCATCAGGGCAGCCCGCGGCCGGGCGGCGGACCATGCGGCGGCGATGCGCGTGGCCTATCAGGAGATGGAGCAGCGGATTGTCGAGCGCACCTCGGAACTGGACCAGGCGAATCACATCCTCAAAGCGGAGATTGCGGAACGGCGCGGCATTGAGGAGAAGCTGAGGCGGCAGAAGGACGATTACGAGACGATCTTCAATCTGGCGCCCACGCAGATCTGGATCAAGGACACGCAGAACCGGTGCCTGCGCATCAACCGCCAGGTGACGCTGGACCTGGGGCTGGCGCCGGAGGCGGTGGAGGGCCGGACCCTGGAGGAGCTGTTCCCGCAGTTCGCGGGCCGCTATTTCCAGGACGACCTGGAGGTTCTGCGCACAGGTGCGCCCAAGCTGGGCATCCTGGAAAAGGTAAACGCGGCGAATGGCGAGGTGCGGTTGCTGTTCACCGACAAAGTGCCGCGGCGGGATGCCATGGGCGAGACCATCGGGGTTGTGTCGTTCTCGCAGGATGTCACGGACCGGCACCGGCTGGAAGAGCAGTTGCGCCAGGCGCAGCGGCTGGAGAGCCTGGGGCGGCTGGCCGGCGGCATCGC
Organism: Paludibaculum fermentans; assembly: GCF_051172195.1. Taxonomy (GTDB): domain Bacteria; phylum Acidobacteriota; class Terriglobia; order Bryobacterales; family Bryobacteraceae; genus Paludibaculum; species Paludibaculum fermentans_A. The sequence continues at coordinate 4,506,052 of NZ_JBPJAQ010000001.1, read as the reverse complement.
CCACGATTTCAACAATCTGCTCACAGTGATCAACGGTTATGCGGAGGTGCTAGAACGCGGCGGCCACATGGATCCGCGGCGCATGCAAATGTTGTCGGAGATCCGGCGGGCCGGGCAACAGGCGGCCCTGCTCACCCAGCAATTGCTGGCCTTCAGCCGTTCGCAGCAACTGCGGATGGAGATCCTGGACCTGAATGAAATCGTGACCTCACTGGAGACGATCCTGCGCCGCCTGATGGGCGAAAGCGTGGTGCTGGTGATTGAACCGGGCACGGACCTGTGCCGCATCGAAGGTGACGCGGGCCAGGCGCAGCAGGTGCTGATGAACCTGACGCTGAATGCGCGCGATGCGATGCCGGCGGGTGGGGCCCTGCGGATTGCCACGAGAAACGTAGAGGTGAATGCAGCGCAGTCCCAGAACTACCCGAACGTACCGCCTGGCGCCTTTGTCGAACTGATCGTGGCGGACACGGGTGAAGGGATGGACGAGGAGACACAGCGGCGGCTATTCGAGCCCTTCTTCTCGACCAAGGAACAGGGACGAGGCACGGGCCTGGGACTGGCCACGGTATACGGGGTCGTTACCCAGAGCGGCGGGCACATCGTGGTGCAGTCGGTTCCGGGGTTGGGTACGACGTTCAAGATTCTCTTTCCCGCAGTGGCGGCACCGACAGGGGAGAAGGCGACTCTCGAGGCGGCGCCGCCCGCGACTGCCCACACGGGTGTGATGGGGGGCCGGATTCTGCTGGTGGAAGACCAGAAGGACGTCCGCTTCCTGGTTCGGACGATTCTCGAGCAGGCGGGCTACACCGTCATGGAAGCGGGCAATGTAGATCAGGCGGAGAAGATCTGGCGGCAGCAACCGGAGCCGATCGACCTGCTGCTGACAGACGTGGTGATGCCAGGCCGCAGCGGGATCGAACTGGCCGCCTGGGTACGGCAGCAGAGCCAAGACTTCCCCGTGCTGCTGATGTCCGGTTTCGTGGACCAGGAATCGATGGGCGAGGAGCAGGAAGCGCAGGCGGCGCGTGCCCTGCCGATGATCCAGAAGCCATTCAATCCCAGCGACCTGGTGGCCTCGATCCAGCGCATGCTGGCCGGAGTTTAGGACGGCCAGGTGTTGGACCGGCCCACACAAGTCATTTGCCTGCAACAGATCGTATAGATTCCTGATGCGCGCATACTCCATCGGCTAGAATAAAAGGTTCGTATGTCCAAAATCGCATTCCTCTTCCCGGGCCAAGGCTCACAGGCCACCGGCATGGGTAAAGCGTTGGCTGATGCCTACCCGGCCGCAAAAGCGGTTTTCCAGGAAGCCGACGACGCGCTCGCCTATCCGATCTCGAAGCTGTGCTTTGAGGGCCCCGACGATCAGCTGAGACTGACTCAAAACACACAACCGGCGTTGTTGACGGTATCGATTGCGGCGCTGGCGGTGCTGCGCGAGAACGGCTACGCTCCGGCGATTGTGGCGGGCCACAGCCTGGGCGAATATTCCGCCCTGGTCGCGGCGGGCTCATTGAAGTTCGCCGATGCGGTCCGGCTGGTGCGCCAGCGCGGGCTGTACATGCAGGAAGCCGTACCGGCGGGGGTGGGGGCGATGGCGGCGATCCTCAAGCCGCCGCTGGACAAACTGGAAGCGATTCTGGCCGAAGCGGCGCAAGGGGAAGTGGTTTCCGCGGCCAATTTCAACTCGCCGGACCAGTTGGTGATCGCGGGCCATGCCGGGGCGGTGGCGCGCGCCAGCGAAGCTTTCAAGGCGGCCGGGGCGAAGCGCGCGGTGCCGCTGCCGGTGAGCGCTCCATTCCACTGTTCGCTCATGGAACCGGCCCAGCAGCGTTTGAAGGGCGACCTGGACAGCTGCGAATTCGCCTATCTGGCCGTGCCGCTGATCAATAACGTGGAAGCGCGGGAGATCCTGGCCGGCGACGACGCCCGCCAGGGCTTGTACCTGCAGGTGCCCGGCGCTGTGCGCTGGACCGATGCGATGCACAAGCTGGCGGCGTATGGTGTGGACCGGGCCGTGGAAGTGGGCGCCGGGGCGGTGTTGTGCGGTCTGCTGCGGCAGATCGAACCAGGCATCAAGACGGCCAAGTTCGGCGATCCCGCCGATTTGGAGAAAGTCCGTGAGTTACTCGCATAGTTTCCTGATATTCGCCGTCAGCGCGCTTCTCCTGCCCGCACAGGAGCAGAGCGCGCTGGAGCGCGAACCAAAGGGCTGGGTGGATGTTTCGCCCGGCCCTCAATTGCAGGGCTGGACCCGGCTGGGGATCACCCCTGATCCGCGGGCCGAGGCTTCGCAATGGAAGATGCGCGCGGACGGCGTGCTGGAGTGTGAAGGCAATCGCGGGCACGACTGGCTGCGGTACGACCAGGAACAGGGCGATTTCGTGTTCCATGTCGAGTTCCGCTATGTCCCGGTAGAAGGCAACCCGCGGTATAACAGCGGGGTCTTCGTACGGACGCTGGGGGACTACAGCCTGTGGTACCAGAACCAGATCGGCAGCAAGCAGGGCGGCTATTTCTTCGGCTACATCCACGTGGGCGGGCTGAAGCGGCGGTTTGACCTGAGCGGCCAACTGGTGGAACAACGGGTGAAGATCGCGGGCGAATGGAATACTCTGGAAGTCACCGCCCAGGGCCCGGTGCTCACCTCGTGGGTGAACGGCGCGGTAGTCAACCAGTACAAATACTGCCAGTTGGATCGCGGCTACATAGGTTTGGAAGGTGAAGGGTATCGGATCGAGTTTCGGAATCTGAAGCTGAAACCGCTCATGCAGGCTCGGCTACAATGAGACAGTTCATGAATACGAGAAGAAACGCGTCTTTACTCCTGCTGACACTCGGGTTGGTGGGAGCGGCCTGTAAGTCGAGAGTGCCGCCGAACGTGGCCGCCACCGTGAACGGCCGGGCCATCACCTTTGCGGATCTCGATCGCCAGTTCAAGCGGCAATTCCCGCAACAGCCGGAGGGCGCCTCCCCGGACCAGGTGCAGTTTCAGAAGCTGGAACTGCTGCGGACAATGATCGACGAGGAAATTTTCCTGCAACGCGCCGAGAAGTTGTCGCTGCTGGCGAAGGACGACGAGGTGGATTCGCGGCTGAGCCAGTTGAAAGCGCCGTACACGCAGGAAGAGTTCCAGAAGCAGCTCGACGCCCAAGGCATGAACATGGACGAGCTGAAGTCGCAGATCCGGCGGCGGCTGACGATTGAGAAGCTGGTGAACCGCGAGATCGGAAACCAGATCAACATCAGCGACAAGGATGTCAACGAGTTTTATGCCGCCAACAAGGCGAGCTTCCGGTTCCCGGAGACGATGTACCACGTGGCGCGCATTGTGGTGACGCCGGGACCGGATCCGAACGTGAGAAACCTCTCGGGGAACAAGGCGCAGAATGAAGACCAGGCGCGCAAGAAGATCCTCATGATTGAAGCGCGGCTGAAGCAGGGCGAGGACTTCTCGACCCTGGCGCAGGCGTTCAGCGAGGATCCGCAGAGCGCGGCCAATGGCGGCGACGTCGGCTATGTGCAGGAATCGAGCCTGGCGCAGGCCGATCCGGACACGCGCAAAGCGATCATGACGCTGCTGCCCGGACAGGTCTCGACGCCCATCCGCAATGCGGGCGGGTATCACATCCTGAAGATGGTGGCGCGCGAACCGGCGGGCCAGCGCGAACTGGACGATCCGCGCGTGCAGCAGAACATCCGTGAGACGTTGAGGACGCGTAAGGAGCAGTTGCTGCGCAATGCGTATCTCGACGCCTGCCGCAACGAGAGTCCGGTGATGAACTACCTGGCGCTGTCGATTGCGCCCGGCTTCGAGAAGAAGTAACTTTCGACCCGGTGCAACCGGGCTGGTACCGCAATACAATTGTTGCGGTACCAGATGTCTTTATCCTCATCTATTCCGTTCGAATGGCCGGCGTCGTGGCGGAGCCCGGATCTGCTCAAACTGCTGGATGGCGGCCCCATTAATACCCTACTTTTGCCAGAAGGCGCAGCACCTGAAATCCGCACGGCCGCTGTGGGACGCAAGCTGGAATGCCCGGCACAAATCCCCTGGAGTTCGTGGAAGGAAGTAAATTGGCGCTCGGGCGCCGAAATCGTCGCCATCAATGACGGGGTGTGGCCGGACCTGTCGATCAAATCGCAGTCCAATTCCGCTGACGGCGTGCAGGGCGGGCCCACGGGCGCACCCTGGCTGGATGCCAACGGGTGGATGCTGCAACTGGCGCGCTGCCGCGCAGCCGGCCGTCCGGTCTGGATGAAGGCGCCGCCGCCCGAGAAGCCCGAGACGCTGAACTTCTCCACCTACCTTCTGGCCGCCTGCGAAGCGTCCGCGTATGGAGCGCGCCGGCCCATCTGGCTGCCGCACGCCATGGTCGAAGGGCTGGCGAAGGCGAATACGGCGGCCTTGTCGGACTGGCGGAAGTTGATGGAGTTCGAGCGCTGGCTGGAGTCGCACAGTGCATGGGGCACATGGCCGGCGCTGGCGCGGCTGTTGATCGTCTCCGATTTCTCGGGGGCCAACGAATACAATTCGGGCGAAGTGCTGAATCTGTCGGCGCGGCGCAATCTGGCCTTCCTCCCGGTGGAGAAAGCGAAACTGGCCGCGTCCGACCTGGCCGGCCGGCGGGCGGTCCTGTATGCCGATGGCGACGCGATGCCGGCGTCGATGGTGCCGCTGGTGCAGAAGTTCGTCGAAGCCGGCGGGCTGCTGCTCTGCATGAAGGGTCCGGCCGCGGCGATCAGGAACACGCGACCGTCCCGCGAACAGCATCCGCGCTATACGCTGCTGGAGTGCGGCAAGGGACGGGTGGCGGTGAGCAAAGCGGACTGGGACGACCAGTTTGTCGTAGCGCAGGATACGCACCTGCTGATGAGCCGGCGGCATGACGCGCTGCGCCTGTTCAACGGCGGATCGATCACCTGCTACCAGACACAATCGACCGACGGAGGGAAATGGCTGGCCCATCTCTTGAACTACGCGGGCCGCATGCCAGCGCACCAGGTGAGCCTGCAAACCTGGCAGGCGATTAAGGGGGCCAAGGCCTATACGCCCGAAAAACCGCAGGCAGTTGCGCTGGAAATCCATCGCGAACCCGGGCAGCAGGAAGTCTACCTGCCCACCTTTTCCGTCTACTGTGCCGTAGAATTGGAGCTAACTCACCATGCATAGACACATGGCCCCTGGGATTTCACGCCGCCATTTCTTTGCCGCGGCGTCCGCTACCGCACTTCCGCTGTTCGCGGCTGCGCCCGCACCGGCGGCTCCTGTCAGCATTGCGCGCTGTCCCGATTACGGTACGGCGCTGACGCCCACGCTGAAAACCATGTTCGACCAACTGGGCGGCCTCAGCCGGCTGGTGGCGGGCAAGACGGTGGGGATCAAGATCAACCTGACGGGCTCACCCCGGCAACGCCTGGGCAACACGCCGGCGGAGTTGGCGCAGTACACGCATCCGGCGGTGGTGGGGTCAGTCGTCCGGCTGATGGGCCAGGCCGGAGCGCAGCGCATCCGCATCCTGGAAGGGTGCTTCGCCTGCGATGATCCGATGGAGGAGTTCCTGATCGAGGTGGGTTGGGATCCATCGCCGCTGCTGAATGCGGCCGCGCGGGTCGACATGGAGAATACGAACACGCTGGGCAAGGGCGGCAAGTATTCGCGGTTCAAGACTCCCAATGGCGGCCATATCTTCCCGTCGATCATGCTGAACCACTCCTATGAGGAGGTTGACGTCCTGGTGTCGCTGGCCAAACTGAAGGAGCATGCGACCTGCGGCGTCACGCTCTCGATGAAGAATATGTTCGGCGCCACGCCGCTGACGATTTATGGCGATCATGCCGCCAAGGACGATGCGGACGAGGGGACGGCGCGCGGCGGCCGGGGCACCATCATGCATGCCGGCGCACGGCAACCGGCGGCCATTGCCGAGCCGGAGCGGGATCCGAAGTCGCCCAGGGCAGACAAGTACCGCATGCCGCGGATCGTGGCCGACATTGCGGCGGCGCGGCCCATTCACCTGGCCATCATCGACGGCATCTCCACGATGACCGGTGGCGAGGGGCCCTGGAATGGCGGAAGGCTGCGCGCGGTGAATCCGGGGATCCTGATTGTCGGAACGAATGCAGCGTGTACGGATGCGGTGGGTACGGCGGTGATGGGTTTCGATCCGATGGCCGAGCGCGGGACGCCGCCGTTTGAGCGCTGCGACAGCTCGCTGAAGCTGGCCGAGATGCACGGGGTGGGGACGCGTGACCTGTCGCGGATCGAAGTGGTGGGACTGCCGATCAAGGACGCAGTGTTCAAGTTCCGGGCCTAGAAACCCGGCGGGGCAAAAATAGAGGCCGGCATGCAGGGCCGGCCTCTTTTGCTTCAATTTCGAACTGGAGTTAGGCTTTTCTCTTGATCTGAACGCCGCCGTTGACGGTGGAGACGCTCACTCTTGGTCCGCCGCCGCCTACGCGCAGATCCATTTTCTTGGGGCCCCATTTGCCTTCCACTACGGCGCCGTCGATGTTGGTGGTCATGCCACCGTTGACGGTCTGGGCATGGACGTCGGCCGAAAAAGTCGCAGGAACGGAGAGGACGACTCCGCCATTCACCGTCTCGACTTCCAGCCCTTCGCCTTCCCAGCGGGTGCCCGCGATGTCGACATGTACGCCGCCATTCACGGTTTCACCCTTGACGGTGCCGTTCACGCCGGAGAGGGTGATGCCGCCGTTGACGGTCTGGAACTTCAGGTTGCCGCGGACGTCGGAGACGTTGATGCCGCCATTGACGGAATCCAGCTTGAGGTCGATTTTGCGGGGGACGAAGGCCTCGTAGCTGACGCTCCACTTCTGGTCGCCGGTCCGGATGCCGAACGTGGTGGACTTGGGGCCATCGGACTTCACGGTGGAGCCGCTGGTGAGAACGTGGACCTGGTTCAGGCGGTCGCGCGATTCTGAGTCGCTGTCGCCCCAGGCTTCCACTTTGGCGCGGAGCAGAATTTCGTTGCGGTCCCAGGCCACAATGCGGATGCCGCCGTTGGGTGCCGCATCGACCTCCAGGCGTCCGGAATAGGCGACATTCATCTCGCGCAGGTCGCAGACACGGTGGCGGCTGTCGTTCCCGCGGTCGTCACAGGTGAGTTTCTTTTCCTGTGCCGGCGCCAGGGCCGTCGCAAGAAGAAAGGCCGCCCCTAGGGCGGAGATGGTGCGAAGAGTCATCGCGTAACCTCCAACCCGTAAAGACGGCCTTTCGGCGAAGATGTTCGAGATAGATGTAACGAACCGGTTATTTCTTTGCGGCAGCGGCGGGCGGGATCTCGCGGAACATCAGGTTCTTGTAGAAGACCGAGCTCTTGGGATCGTGCTGCTGCAGGGCGATGTAGCCCTTCATGAAGGTGTTCTTCTCGTCGACGAAGTCCGTGATGACCTTGTCGTTCACCTTGATGATGATGTGATTGCCGTCGGCGATGATGTGCTGGACGCCCCACTCGCCGGGCTTGGTCGGGCTCTCGAGGTTCTTGTGGAAGTTATAAAGGCTGCCGGTCTTGACCGGATCGCGATGGGTGGCGTTGACCTGGGCTTCATAGCCCTTGGGGAAGCCGGGGCCGAACGCGGTGCGGAAGTACATGCCGCTGTTCGAGCCTTCCATGATCTTGAACTCGGCCTTGAACTCGCAGTTAGTGCACTCTTTGGTCATCCAGAAGAGGTGGCTGGCGGCATCGTGACCCTTGATACACATTTTGCCGTCTTCCTTCACCACGGTCCAGCTGTCGGGGTGTTCGTTCGCCTTCCAACCGTCCAGGGTCTTGCCGTTGAACATTTTGATCCATTTGCCGGGCTTGTCCCCGGCGCACAGGGGGAGGGCGAGGACCAGGCCCGCCAACAGAACGGTGCGGAGTTTCATGTTCGCTATTCTATTCGAGTTTCAGGTCCGGACGCACGCCTGAAAGCCTCGCTATCATGAGGTAGGGATGGTGACACGCAACACGCGGCAAAAGGCCGCCATTCGCGAGGCGTTCGAGCACGCGGACCGTCCGCTTTCCACCGACGAAGTGCTGGCGATCGCCCAGACCGCGGTGGATGGCCTGGGCATTGCCACCGTGTACCGCAACATCAAGGCGCTGGTGGACGAGCAGTGGCTGCTGGCCGTGGAACTGCCTGGTGAGGCCCCGCGCTACGAGATTGCGGGCAAGGCACATCATCACCATTTCCGCTGCGATCAATGCGGCCGGGTCTTCGAGTTGCACGGCTGCGTTCCGGCGATTGAAGCGCTGGCGGCGCCGGGGTTTAGCGTGCGCACCCACGAACTGGTGCTGTACGGCATCTGCGCGCAGTGCGGTGAGCCGCCGCCGGCCTAACTCTGCTGCGACTCGGCCGGACGCCGCACCATCCACAAATTCAGCAGCAGCAGGCCCGCGCCGACGGTGATGGCGCTATCGGCGAGGTTGAAGATGGGGAAGTGGTGGCCGCTCCAGTAGAAATCCAGGAAATCGGTGACGCTGCCGAACATGATGCGGTCGAAGAGGTTGCCGACTGCTCCGCCCAGCACCAGGGCAAGGGCGGCGCGGAGGGTCCAATGCTCCTTCGAGGCAGGTTTGCAGGCCGTCCAGAGCAGGCTGGTGACCAGGATCATCACGGCCGCCGAGAAGATGACCAGCAGCGGATTGCCGCGCGTGCCGGCGGAATCGGCAAACATGCTGAAAGCAATGCCTGTGTTGCGGGTATGGATGATCTGGAACAGCCCTGGAATCACGGCCACCGTATCCCACGACTGCACCCTGGTTTCTATCAGGTATTTGGTGGCCCGGTCGAAAGCCAGGATCAGGAGAGTGAGCCCGAATGGCCACCAGCGTTGCATAAGGTTCAGGCTCCCACAATCCGGCGGACGGCGCTGGAGCGGCGGGTTCCAGAATCTGCCGGAGGTGCCATCGTGCCTGCTCTCATTGTGACCGCAGCCTCTATCGTACAAAATGGGTGGAACGGGCCGCCGTGGCGGCGCGTCTGGAACTGACGATGAAACGGTCTCATTGGCTGAACATTGGGGCACTCCTTTTTGGAGTAGTGGCCGGCCTGAAGGCTGAGACAGTCCTGCTGACGCATGACGCAACCGGTAACTTCCTGAAGCAGGCGCCTGTGGTGCTGCGCAAGGGCGGCTTCGCGCTGGTGTCGAGAGATGCGCTGTTTGGCGCAGCCACAGCTCACGTCCTGGATGACACCGGCGGACTGCATCCGGTGCTGTGGATCACGGCGGACGATGCGGATGCGGGGGTGGCCGAGGTCTTTGTCGGCGCGCAGGCGCCCAAGGGACCCGACGCAGCCACCACGATGTCGCGCCACGTCCGGATGCGGCACCACGAGGCGAATATCGAGAATACGAAGGAGGCCGGCGGCTTCGGCTTCGTTTCGCGATTGGACTGCGGCGGCCCCAAGGACCCCGATAGTGAACCGTTGTACGACGAACACGGCTTGCTGGCCGGCTGGCATGCGACACGGGTGGTGGATGGCCGCAATACGGCGTTCGCCGTGCCGCTGTCGCGCTTCGACGCCATCTCCCAGACCTCGCGGATGTCGGTGGCGGAATGGAATCGAAGCCACGATGCGTCGAAGGAGGAGGCTTACCAGCGCGCCATGGGCTACCTCTGGATGGAGGACTTCGACGGCGCGTTGTTCTACTTCCAGAAGGCGGTGGACCAGGATCCGCAGAATGCCCGCGGCTGGTACCACCTGGCCTTCGCGCAGGGTAAGAACGGGCATGGCAAGGCGAAACTGGCGTGCTACAAGAAGGCTGTCGAGCTGGATCCGCAGTTTCCGCCCGCCCATTACTACCTCGGCTTCTCCCTGCTGATCGGCGGAGACCGCGACGGTGCTCTCGCCGAGTACCGCAAGCTCAAGGATCTGGACGAGGGCTGGGCGTCCCGGCTGAAACTGTTCCTGGACGCCGCCCATGTGGATGTGATGGAGAAGCCGGATCCCAAAGCCGCTAAGCGGATTGCGTAACCGGCTCGTCCAGGCGCCGTTGCGCTACGCCCACGAAATACGCCAGCAGCGCGAGGGCCGCGGCCAGATGCTTCCAGGGATGGCCCCCTCCGGGCAGGTAGGCGGCGAGCGCGCCATCGTTCAGTTCCAGTATCTTGGCGAGGATATACAGGGCGATCATCCACCACGTGCCGCGCTGACCGATGTACCGCGCGGGGCACAGGATCAGCAGCAGCGGCAAGGCGAGGATCGGGAAGAACTGCACGGCGCCGTAGAGGCGCAGATCTCCGGTCAGGCGCCAACTCAACACGGAGAACACGCCTAGCGCGATGAGCGGCAGCAGCAAAAGGCCGCCCACCCGCAGGCTGATGCGCTCGCCCAGCGTAATTGCCAACAGCGACATGAACACCACGGTCATCGGCAGGCGGTCCCAGAACAGCGTCGTCGAGTCCGGAGCCCAGTGGTAGTAGCCGGAACCCAGGGCCACGGCCGCCGCGCCAAGCGTGACGAGCCAGTGCGCCGCACGTTCCCAGCCAACCAGGAAGACCGGGCCGCGTAGCAGGATCCAAGCACCGGCAGCGGCCACAGCCAGGAACGGCAGGTTCGAGAGCACGTTCCACAAGTTGGGGATCCCGAACCAGCCGCGCTGGTCGGTGAACAGGTGATAGGCCGGATCCTGGTGAACCGGTGGCACCCAGAGCAGGCCGCACAGGGTGATGGCCAGCAGCACGAGCAGCGCCGCGGGTCCGGTTTTGTTTGGGGCGCACGTCCGCGGACGCGCCAGAGCGCGAATGCCAACTTCGGATGTCATGGGAGCCTCGCTAATTGATCTCGACGGGTACGATGCGCCCGTCCTGTTTGAAGCCCAGGCGGATGGGCCGCGGCGGTCCCTTGTGGGGAATGGTCACTTCGGCCCAGATTTCCGGATTGCGCCGGTACTCGATGGAGGTGCTGTACTCCGGCACGAAGAACAGCACCCGCTGGTCGTTGGTCTCAACGAAATGCGGATCACCGGGCTGCGAAGTGAGCCGCAAGGCCAGATAGCGCCCGCGCAATGGGAGAGAAGGATCATAGGGAGCGGTCTTGACCCAGACGCGCGGACAGGTGGCCCGGTCGTACAGGAGTTTACCGGCCATACTCAGGACAATGCCGCACTGCAGCACCGCCAGCAGGAGACTATTTCTTGACCAGGTCATTGCGCACCTCCTACGCTGATGCGCGCCACCAGGTTGCGGCGCAGTTTCTCCCCATACCAGCCGCCGGCGAGGAAGATAACGCCCAGCACGATGAGGCTGAACGACCGGCCCAGGCGGTCCATCACGCTGGAGAAGTAGAAGCAGATCAGTGTAATGGCGAAGCCGGCCATACCGAGGTTGATACGTTCCGGCCGGAGTTCGTGGATGCCCCAGGCGATCAGGCCGGCGCAGCCCAGCGCGCACCAGAGGTAGAGCACCGGCGAATTGTTGCTCGGGGCGATCCAGCTCAAGCCGGCCACCCAAACCGCCGCCACGGCGTTCATCCAGGTGTCTTCGCGGCGGTACCAGTAGGACAGCGCCAGCGGCAGCAGGAACGCTCCGGCCCAGCCCACCATCTCGAATTCAAACTTCGGCAGGCTGCCATAGCGGTACGGGCGGCCGAGCACCACGGCGACGACCGCCGGGATCAGGACCAAGCCGCCAATCCAACCGAGAGCACGGACTGTATCATCGGACGGTCCCTTGGGGTGACGCAGGCTGAGGTAGCAGAGAGCCAGGAACCCAACCGCGACTTCCGTCACCTGTGCCGCGGCAACCGTGGGACGGGCGGCTTCGTACCATTCGCCGATCAGCCAGAACGGCACCAACAGGGCGGCCAGCGCCACCTGCGGCCAGTCGCGCAGCAGCAGCCAGCCGGCGACGGCGCCCAGCGCCCACATGAGGACGCCCGACGGCCAGTGCTCCTCCATATTGAAGATCTGGCCGGCCAGGAAGATCCCGCCGCCCAGCGAGACGGTGCCCACGGCGTGCAGCGTGCGCGCCAGGGCCGGCTGCCGGTCAGCGAAGAAGGCCGCCGCCAGGTGCAAGCCAGTTACGGTCCCGACCAGCATGGACATGCGGACGAACGGCGAGAGTTCCTCCCAATGCGCGCTGACAAAGAGCAGGATGCCCGTGGCGAGCATGAGGCCGCCGAAAGTCAGGCCCAGGATGGCGAACAGCCGGCCTTTGGCCTGCGGCGAGCGCGCGGCTTCCCATTCACGGATGGAAGCCGCTTGTTGTTCAGTGACAAGGCTCGCCGATACCCAGCGAACCAGGGATGGTTCAAGGTCGATTTTCACGGAGTTTGCCTGTCTTTCCAAACGTCAGAAAGCGCAGCGCGGCCTTACTCGGCCGGCGGCAGCGCGGCAGAACCCGCGGGCACATTCGCCCGGTTGCGGAACCAGGCGAGCAGACTATCGAGCGTGGAGGGGGCGAACTTGGCGATGCCGACGGCCGACAGCGTTGTCACCACGCCCAGCAGGCCGAGAATGGAATTCGGCGTCCAGTGCAGGGAGTCGTGCATCACGTACAACGTGCCGGAGGCGAGGATGACGCCCAGCATGTTCATGAAATTGTTCGTCGCCAGAACGCGGCCTTTCTGCTCGGGCGCGGCGCGTTCCTGCAGGTAGGCATTCAAGGGCACGATGAACAGGCCGCCCGAAAAGCCGACCACCGACAACCAGACCAGCGTGCCCGCGAAGGTATGCGTCAGGCCAAGGAAGATGCCGCACACGCCCATGAAGAGGGCTCCGATGGGCACCAGCCCGAGTTCGATGCGGTCGTGCGACAACCAGCCGGCCGCGATGCTGCCGATGCCGATGCCCAAAGCCAGGGCCGTTACCAGCAGGCCCGTGTGCGTCTCGGAGAGGTGCAGCGACTCGCTGCCGATCAGGATGACGGCCATCTGCAGCAGCGCGCCCAGGAACCAGAAGTAGGAGATGCCCATCACGCTCCACCAAAGGCCGGCGTCGGCATACAGCACTTTGGAGCCTGACCAGACTTCCGCGAACGGATTCACGTGGAACTTCTCTGTCGAACCCGCCGCCGCTACATGCTTGATCATCAGGCTGGTCAGCGAACCGATGACGGCGATGGCCAGCAGGACGCCACCCAGCTTCAGGGGCTCGCTCTTCCAGTGAGCGAACAGGAAAGATCCGACGCTTGAACCCAGGACGATGGCGGCGAACGTGGAGAGTTCCAGCAGCCCGTTGGCCTTGGTGAGCTGCGAAGACGGCAGCATTTCGGGCAGGATGCCGTACTTCGCCGGACTGAAGAAGTTCGCCTGAGCGGCCAGCAGGAACAGCACCACCAGCAGCATCGGGATGCTGCCCGCCAGCAGCGCGGCGGCGCCGACGATCATGGCCAGGATCTCGAACGATTTCGTGACCTTCAGGACTGTCGATTTGCTGAAGCGGTCGGCCAGTTGGCCGGCATAGCCCGCAAAGAGCAGAAACGGCAGCACGAAGACCGCTCCCGAAAGTGCGAGGTAGCGCCCACCCAACGCCTGGTCGGCGGCCAGTTCCACCGCTCCGACGGACACGATCATCTTGTAGACGTTGTCGTTAAAGGCGCCCAGGAACTGAGTCCACAGAAAGGAGTGGAAACTCCTGTCGCGGAGCAGCGGAAGGTAACCGGTCGGAGCGGATTCGGTCTGCATGGTCTGCATGGTAGTTGTAAGGCACGTCCAAAGCCATTCGGGGGAAAGGCCAAGGCCCGTAGGAATCAATGACGTAGAGTATGGCGCTAAACGAAGACGAAAACGATCAGAATCATTTTTTGTACATTGATGTACATTCTATGCATGGGCACCTTCCAGGAAGCCGATCGTCACTTTATCGATTCCGTCGCCAATCTAGGTTATTGCAATCCCTTCCTGACGGAGCGCGTGGACCTGGAACGCGCGGTCCTCGGCCGGGAGTTCCAGGCCGGCGGCCCCGTCTGGAGCGCTTCGGTCTCCGATCCGGCGGCCACCCGGCCCAACGTTCCGCCCATCACCCGGAAGGTGGAAGCGGCCATCGGCCGGCTGCAGCAGTGCCTGGCCGATGCCGACGATGTGAGCGCGGACGAGCTCGAGGGCTATGCCGAGACCGTCCATTACCTGCTCTACCATCGCTACTACCCGCGCTTCGCCAATCCCGGCAAGCAGCACCTCTACCGCGACTTCCTGGCCGACTGGAATCGTCTCTGCCACGTGCCGGGCAAACGGTTTGAGTACACGCTGCCGCCGGATCATCTCTTCGCCTGTTTCCGCCAGATCCAGCGTGCCTTCCACGCCATCTACGACCGCATCATCGGCAATTCGATGCCCGCCGCCCGGCTGCGCGCCAGCATCTGGCAGTCGGTTTTCACCCACGACATGCGGCGTTACCACCGGACGCTCTACCGCAAGATGGGCGAGTTCCCGACATTGATCACAGGCCCCTCCGGCACGGGCAAGGAGCTGATCGCGCGGGCCATCGCGGGCTCGCGCTACGTTCCCTTCGACCCTGACCGGCTGGAGTTCCTGGAACCGCTGGCCGAGTCGTTCCTGCCCATCAACCTGGCCGCGCTGTCGCCCACTCTCATCGAATCGGAGCTCTTCGGCCACCGGCGCGGAGCGTTCACGGGCGCCATCGTTGACCGCCACGGCTGGCTGGAGGCGTGCCCGGAGGCGGGCTCGGTCTTTCTGGACGAACTCGGCGAGATGGAGCACGCGATCCAGGTGAAGCTGCTGCGCGTGATCGAGACACGCTGTTTCTCGGCGGTGGGCGATACCGCGGTCCGTCAGTTTCATGGCAAGCTGATCGCCGCCACCAACCGCGACCTGCCGCGGGAGATCCGGGCCGGACGCTTTCGCGAGGATCTCTACTACCGCCTGTGCGCGGACCTGATCCGGACGCCGTCCCTGGCTGAGCAGATCGCTGACTCGCCCGAGGTGATGCACGAACTGCTGCTGCACATGACCAAACGCACGGTGGGCGACGAAGCGGAGCGCTGCCTGCCAGAGGTGGAGTCGTGGATCCGGCAGAACCTGCCGTCCGATTACGCCTGGCCCGGCAACTACCGCGAGTTGGAGCAGTGCGTGCGCAATGTGGTGATTCGCCGTTCGTACCGACCACTGGAGGCCTCGGGCACCGCCGAAGACGATCTGGTCACGGCTTTCCGCAACGGCACACTGACGTCGGAGGAGCTGTTGGCGCGCTACGCGGCGCAGGTTTACCAACTGACAGGCAGCTATGAAGAGGCAGCCCGCCGCATGGGCCTGGACCGGCGCACGGTGAAGGCGAAGGTTGAGGCCTTTCTCAAGAGTAGGGCTCCGTCACCGCGGCCTGAAGGCTTCTTCCAATAGGTGATGCCCCGACACGATCGTCTTGGGCGCGCCGCCGGGCATGCGCACTTCGGCTGACACACCAGGCGGCAGATCGACCGTATAACGAAACTTGCCGCCGTCAAGGCGCCACTCCACGGCGATCAGGCCGCGAGGGCTATCCCAGGAGGCTTTCGCCCAGGTCACATCGCCCACCGGTTCCGGCGCGAGAATCAGATGACTCAAACCCGGAGCCGCTGGATCCACTCGCAAGCCGGCGAGCCCGGAGTAGAACCACTCCTCAATGTGACCGAGCATGAAGTGGTTCTGGGAATTCCTGGGATTCGAGTCCCAGGCTTCCGTCAGCGCCGTAGCCCCGGCGGCGAGCTGCGCGGCGTAGCTGGGCGCTGTCTTTTCATTCGCCATGTCAAAGATCACGTCGCTGCGTCCGGCCTGCAGCAGGGCGGCCAGCACATAGTGGTAACCAATGTCGCCGGCGGAGGTGTGATTGCCCTTGGCGCGGATATCGGCCACCAGCTTCTCGACGAGCTTCGGCCGGGCAGCGGCCGGCGCGATACCCATGGCCAGCGGCACCGCGAGTGAGGTCTGGCTGCCGGTTGCATAGGACGGCCCGGCGGGCTGGAAGAACGCCTTCTGGAAGGCCGCCAGCAGCGTGTCGTAGCGGGCGGCGTAGCGCTGCGCGTCCAGCGGCTTGCCCAACAGACTGGCTACCTGCCGCATCACCCGCAGGTCTTCCAGATAAGTGGCGGAGGCGGTCACCCCCTGCGGCGTCAATTGGGAAGCACCCATCTGATTGGGCCCGATGTCATACCAGTCGCCCAGCCCGTAGGACAGCAGCCCCTTCTGCTTCTGGGATTCCAGATAGTCGCTATAGCGCTGCATCATCGGGTATGTGTCCTCGAGGATGCGCTTGTCGCCATACCATTGCCAAGCGAGCCACGGCACCAGCACGGCGGCGCTGCCCCACTCCGGCGAGTCCCGGAAGCCTGTGGCGAAGGTGACAAATTCCGGCGCGATGTCCGGCACCAGGCCGTCGAGGAGCTGCGCCTCGCGCATGTCGCGGCCCATCTTGGGGAGGAAGGCGCGCAGATCCCAATTGGCGAGGATCGACGGCCCCATCAGGTAAGTCTGCTCCAGCCACCCGAGCTTCTCGCGGTGCGGACAGTCGGTGAGCGAGTGCTGCAGGTTGCTGCGTACGGCCGCGTCCACCAGGGCGTGAATGCGGTTGAACGTATCGTTCGAGCACTCAAACCGGCCCGAGCGCGGCGCATCGAGATGGACGAATTGTCCCTCCACGCTCTCCGGCTTCAGTCCTTCCACCTGCACGTAGCGGAAGCCGTAGTAACTGAAGCGAGGCGCCCACACTTCCCTGCCCTGGCCTTTGAGGGTATAGCTGAACGAGTTCGGACCACCTGATGAGCGCTGCGTCACCAGGCCGTCCTTGCCCAGCAGCTCGCCGGGGATCATTTTGACGGTCGAGCCAGCCGGACCACTGGCCGTCACTCGCGGCCAACCCGAGAAGTTCTGACCGAGGTCGTAGACAAAGACCCCCGGCCTGGGCTCAGTCACACGGATAGATGGGTAAGTCTGCTGCACGCGGATGGGCTGGCTGGACTGCGCCCGCATCACGCCTCCGGGTGCTTCCACTCCGCCGGCCTGGCGCCAGGCGGAATCGTCGAACCCGGGCGCATCCCATCCGGGCTGTTCCCGCCGCGCGTCGTAATCTTCGCCGCCATACAGGCACGAGAACGCGATGGGCCCTTCGGCGGTCTTCCAGGAGCTGTCGGTCGCGATGTCCTGCGTCGAACCATCTGCGTATTCCAGATGGACCTGCGCCCAAAGCCGCGGATGGCCGAACGAGCCGGAATACTTCACATAACGCCCGCCTGCCACATTGTAGAAGCCGTTGCCCAGCATCACACCCACGGCATTACCGCCTGCCTTCAGTTCCGAGGTGACGTCGAACGCCTCGTAGAGCATCGTGGCCTTGTAGTTGGTCCAGGCAGGGGCCAGGACATGGTCACCCACCTTGCGGCCATTCACCCGCAGCTCGTGGAAGCCTGCGCCCGATACCAGGGCGATGGCGCTGCGCAGCGGCTTTACCACCTGAAATTCCCTGCGGAAAAGCGGCAGCGGGCCTGAGCGCAGGCTGTGCTCGGGGTGGGCAATCCACTCCCCCTGCATATCGGAGGGCTGCAGCATGGCCGTCGTCCACTGGGCCGCGGGGGTCCAGCCGGACGCCCGGCCGACGGCGTCCCACACCTGCACGGTCCAGTAGTAGCGCTGGAACGAACGCAGTGGTTTGCCTGCGTAGTCCACCCAGCCCTGGCGGGACGAGGCGATGCGTCCCGAATCCCACAGGTCCGCCGACCCCGGCTTCAGGGCGGCCGCGCTGCTGGCCACCAGGATCTGGTAGGCGGCCTGGCGCGCTCCGTTCTCATCCGACTTCAACGTCCAGCCGAGGCGCGGCCGAGCGGTATCGATGCCCAGGGGGTTCACCCGCGCTTCGCACTCCAGACGGACTGGAGTGAGGGCGGCGGAGACCGAAACGGCGGTCAGAACCAGAAGAACGGGTAGCTGTTTCATACGGACTTTTTCCTCCCAAATACTACCAGTCCGGCAGGGGCTGCAACCAACCTCACAGGCTCGCGGACGGTGAGATTTCCAACTGGAATAGGAGGATGGAGTATACCCGGACAGGCCGGATTCGGGCACAATACTGTGACGGACAAAGGTGTCTTCCGATGGAGCCACGGAAAGCGCTGGAGAGCGCTATACTTGGAACTCATTTCGTACACCCCCGGACAGATTAAGACTGCAATTCCATGAGCTTCCAGGTCGGCCAGGTTGTTGGGGACTATCAGGTGGAGGGCGTGCTGGGGCGCGGCGGCATGGGCGCGCTCTACAAGGTGCGCAACCGCATTTCCCAGCGCCTGGACGCCATGAAAGTGCTGCTGCCCAGCGTGCGGTCTTCGTCCGCCGACATCACCAGCCGGTTTGAACGTGAGATCCGGGTCCACGCCAGCCTGCGCCACCCGAACATCGCGGAACTGTACACCGCGTTCCAGCTGGACGACCAGTTGCTGATGGTGATGGAACTGGTGGAAGGGCCCACGCTGGAGTCGCTGCTCGCGCATGCCCCGCTACCGGTGGAGCTTTCGGTCGGCATCGTCTCCCAAGTCCTGTCGGCGCTCGGCTACGCCCATCGCCAGGGCGTCATTCACCGCGACATCAAGCCGACCAATATCGTCCTCAGCCGGGGCGGCGCCGTCAAACTCATCGACTTCGGCATCGCACTGGCGGAGTTCAACCCGCGCATGACCCAGACGGGCATGGTGCTGGGTTCGCTGGCCTATATGGCGCCGGAGCAATTGACGGGTCAGAACGCCGACGCGCGGGCCGACCTCTACTCCGTCGGCATCACCCTCTACCAGGCGGTCACCGGCAAGCGCGCCATCGAAGGCGCCAATGAATACGAGATGATGAACGCCCACGTGCACCAGCAGCCGGTTGCGCCCGCTCAGCACAATCCGTCCATCTCCCAGGAATTGTCCGCAGCCATCATCAAGGCGCTGGCCAAGAATCCGGCGCACCGGTTCCAGACGGCTGAGGAGTTCCGGCAGGCCCTGAGCGGCTATATGCCCACCAGCAACTCGGCCTGGCCTCAGTTGGCCGCCACACCGTCGGAAACCGGCGTGCACGAGCGCGTGGCGACCATGCTGCCCGTGGAGAAACTGCCGTCTTCGTCGCGCTTTCACTCGGCGGCGCTGGCCGTGCTCAACCGCAACCTGGCCCAGTATGTGGGGCCCATCGCGCGCCACCTGGTCATGAAGGAGAGCCGCGACGCTCCGAATCTGGAGGCACTGTGCCAGGCCGTGGCCGGCCAGATCGCCAAGGAGTCTGACCGCGCGTTGTTCCTGCAGGCCTGCCGCGCCGAATTCGGAGCCGAGACGAAGACCGTGGTGGCGCCCCTGGCCACCCCGCTGCCCACACCGTCCACGCCGGTGACCGTGACGCAGGCCTCGCTGGATCCGGCCTGGCTCGACCACCTGAAGAAAGACCTGGCCGTGCAGATCGGCCCCATGGCTCGTGTGATCGTGGACCGTGCCGCCAAGAAGGCCGCCGGCCCAAATGAACTGCTCACCGCACTGGCCTCAGAAATCTCATCCCCCGAGGAGCGCGCACGGTTCCTGGCCCGGCACCGGACGCATTGATTCGCTATGAAACTACTGCTGAAGTTCAACCTGATGTTCGTCCTGGTCTTTGGGCTGGGGCTGCTCGCCACGGGTTATGCCGCCCGGCAGTTCCTGAGGAACAATGCACGTGAACGGGTGCTCCAGGAAGCCCGGCTGATGATGGAGACCACTGCCTCCACGCGCACCTACACCTCCAAGCAGATCAAGCCCCTGCTCACGCCGCGCGAGAAGCAGGAGAAGACGTTCTTCCCACAGTCCGTACCCGCCTACTCCGCCGGCCAGATCTTCGGCTACCTGCACGCCAAGTTCTCCGACTACAGTTACAAGGAGGCGGCGCTCAATCCGACCAACCTGGCCAACCGCGCCACTGACTGGGAGACGGACGTGGTCACCACGTTCCGCAACGACCGCAACCGTCAGGAGATCATCGGCGAACGCGATACGCCCACGGGCCGTAATCTCTTCCTGGCAAAGCCGATGAAGGCGACCGCGGCCTGCATGGAGTGCCATAGCGTACCCGAGGCGGCTCCAGCGGCCATGGTGCGGACCTACGGCTCAAACAACGGGTTCGGCTGGAAAGTGGACGAGATCATCGCCGCGCAGATTGTCACGGTGCCGATGTCGGTGCCCACCCAGATTGCCGACAAGGCCTTCGCTGACCTGATCATGTGGCTGGCGGCGATCTCGATCATCAGCCTCATCCTGCTGAACCTGGCCCTGGTGATCACGGTCATCCAACCGGTCAGCCGCATGGCTGCCGCGGCCGATGCCATCAGCAAGGGCAATCTCGAGATCGTGGAAGTACCGGTGAAGGGCAAGGACGAGATCGCCGTGCTGGCGGATTCCTTCAACCGGCTGACGCGGAGCCTGTCCAAGGCCATGAAGATGCTGGAAGAGTAGCTCTCAGCTCTCAGCTATCAGCTCTTTAGTTTGAGTGGTTACAGAGGTTGCGGGCCACGCCCCACGAGCGGAAGCTGACCGCTGACCGCTGATTGCTGACGGCTTTCCCGCAAGAAACTGCACAATCCCAGCCCGCCTCCTCGTATTCGAGTGTGAAGGACAGGGCAGAATGGGAGTCGGGCAGGCAGTGGCACCAATACCCGGGACCGGATGGCGGCTGGAAGCGCGCGGAGATGCGGGCTTCGCAGCTATTGTCCGGGCTCACCAGCGTATGGTGTACAGCATCTGCTGGCACTTCTTCCGCAACCGGGCGATCGCCGAGGAGATTGGGCAGGACGTGTTCCTGCAGTTGTACCGCAATCTCGACTCGATCGACTCCCCGGCGCACCTGGAAAGCTGGCTCCGGCAGACGGCCACCCACCGTTGCATCGACAACTATCGCAAGAAGTCGAACCGCCAGGAGATCCCCATGGAGGGACTGGCGGAACCGGCAGCCTTGCCCCAGGTGAAGGATACGATGCTGTCGGACCAGGTCCAGCGGCTGGTGGCTTCCCTGCCCGAGACGCAGCGCGCCGTGGTGATCCTCCGCTACCAGGAGGATCTGGACGTGAATGAGATCGCGGCCATGCTCAAGCTGCCGGAGCGGACGGTGTGGAGCCATCTGCGGCGAGCCATCGGCGTACTGCAGGAGAAGGCGGCGCGGCGGCTGGGCAGCCAGGGGCCGGCCAATCAAGGACCGGCGAATCGAGGACCGGCCAATCAAGGAAAGGAGCGGTGATGGAACCCTACGATCCCATGGAACCGAACGAAGAGTTGGAAAGCAGTCTGCGGCAGGCGCTGGAGCGCGAGGACGCGCCCGAGTGGTTCGCCGAAGGCGTGATGGCGAGAGTCAGGTCGGAAGGGATGAAACCGCGGCGGACTTGGTTGGCGGGCTGGCTAGGTTCGGGCGGCGGCCTGGGCTCTGGAAGATGGATGCGCTGGGCGGCGGCTGTCGCCACGGTGGCCCTGGTATTCGGCGGCGTGCGTTGGGAACAGCAGCGGCGGCAGCAGGTGCAAGGGGAAGCAGCCAAGGCACAGCTCATGATGGCTTTGCGGATGACGGGTGAGAAACTGCGCGTGGCGCAGGTGCGGGTGCAGTCGCTGGAACGCGATGAACAGGCGCAATAGGCGGCTCGGGAATCGAACTACGGGAGAATCGCAATGAAGTTTCGGTCAGTATTACTCATGGTGTCGGCAGCGGGCCTGTTGTCCGCGCAGCAGATCAGGTTTCCAGCAGCGTTCGAACGGTTGGCGGAAAAGGCGTCCGAGACGGTGAACGTCACCCTGGATTCACAGACACTCTCCTTCGCCACCAAATTCCTCTCCGACAAAAAGGACGAGGCGGATGTGAAGCGCATCGCGCAGAAGCTGAAGGGCATCTACGTGCGCGGCTACGAGTTCGACAAGGAAGGCGAGTACACGGACAAAGACATCGCCGACATCCGTTCGCAACTCAAGGGACCCGAGTGGTCTGTCATTGTCAGCACGCATAGCAAACGCGATAGGGAGATTTCTGAGATCTACCTCCACCGCGACGGCGGGCTGCTGATCATCGCAGCCGAGCCCAAGGAACTCACCATCGTGAACATCATGGGCAATATCGACCCCAGCGACCTGACCAATCTCAGTGGCCAGTTCGGCATCCCGAAGGTGAACGCCACGCCGGGCAAAGGCGCCAAGAAAGACGGCAAGGACGAAGAGGAGTAGGCCATGAACCGCATGCAAGGTCTGGCAATCGCCGCGCTGTGCTGGCTGGCCCTGCCCGCTCCGCAAGCACAGGCACAGAGCTTCGACTCAGTGGTGGGCCGGGTGGAATCGCGGCTCGGCATCCGCCGCATGCGCATGCCGGGCATGGGCTTCCTGGTGAACACGGTGATGTTCGCGAAGAAGCCGGCCGGCGCGGGTTCGATGAAGATGGCGATTTTCGATGAGGAGAGCGGCCTGCGAGGAGTCGGCTCAGAGGAGTTCCAGCGCGTGGTGCGGTCGGAACTGGGCTCGGACTGGAAGCCGTTCCTGCAGGTGCGATCGAAACGCGAGGGTGAAGCGGTGACGGCCTACGTGCGCCTCTCCAACTCAACCTGCGAGATGCTCATCGCCACCAGCGAGCGGGAAGAAGGCACCATCATCCAGATGAAGTTGGATGGCCGGAAGATGATGTCGTGGCTGGCGGACAACACCGGCATGGGCCACCGCAAGAACGTCGATATCCAATAACAAATCCGCGTAACGGAGCCGCGAGCCTGAGCGAGTGGATACCCTGGAAGAGGATCCCACCCCCACCCTCGCGGCTTACTTGTCTGTGGCTTCCTTCGACTGCCCCGTCATCCACAGGCAATAGATCAATCCCCCCGCTACCGTGAATAGGAACAACGGCGAAGGCCCGTAGGCAAAGTACTCTCCATACTGCCCGCCCATGCGCGACAGCACGGTCAGTACAGGCAACTGGAAGCCACCCAAGGCCACGCGGACGACGGGCTCCAGCACACCCAAACCCCGTTCCACATCGCGATACATCGCCAGGCACCACGCCTGGGCAATCGCAACAACACTCACACCGCCCATCCACGCCCGAGGCACGCGCGCCAGCACGGTAGCCGCCAGCACAAACACAAACGGGAACGTCGGAGCCATATACCGGATGCCCGTGTTGAACTGCAGCCGTGTATAGTTGATCCCGCTGCAGAACAGCCAGAAGCCCAGCACGCTCAGTGTGAGAAACCACAGCTCCAGCCTGGGCAGCACTCCGCGCCCGCCGCGGTTCACCCAAAGCGCGCCAAACGACAGCAGGAACAGAGGGCACGTCGTGAACAGGCCGTAGCGGTAGTCGAAGGCCAGGCTTACGAATAGCTCGAGTTGCGGCGGGCCGAAGCCCTGGTATCCACGTTCGATCCACTCCACCGGAGGCATCCAGTTCTGGCCCGGCAGGAACGCATTCCCGAAGCTGGCCCACTGGTAGAACCACAGCAGCAGGACCGGCGGGACCGAACCGCCGATATACCAGAGCCCTTCCCGAACCGCGGCTGCCCTACCGCGCTCTACATAGCTCTTAGCCAGCCCATAACCAAACAGGGTGAGCAGCAGCACCACGCCCGAGTAGTCGAACAGCAGCGCGGCGCCGCCCGTCATTCCTCCGAGAAACCAACGCCGTTCCGCCCTCCAGCGCGAACCGCCCGCGGGGTTCCACATGGCGAGAAATCCCATGAACGCGAAGCAGCCCAGCATCAGGTTGTGGTTCAGATAGCCGGTGCGGAAGAAAGCCGGAGTGCCAAACGCATAGAGCACGGCGAAGCCCAGCCCCGCCAGGTCCGACAGCAGCAGCCTGCGCATCAGGAAGAACATGGCCACGGCCGTAAGCGCGGAGATCGGAGCCATGCAGAAGACCTGCATCACGATGGCCGCCAGTCCGAACTTGATGTCGTACCCGCGCCGCCACGACTCGCGATAGAACTCACGGGCCATCGGCCACGGCGAGTTGTACTCCGGCGGCTGCAGACCCTGTGCGCGCCGCGCCAGGTTGGTCCGCTCCACGATCCGGTCGATGACAGGCCGGAACAGGGCATAGGGAATCGCGCCCAGCATCGACCCGCCGGGATTCGCCCCGATGTGCCAGCCGTAGCCGGGTTTCTCGAACAGATCGGGGTGCATGCGGGCGTAATCGTCCACGCGGAACGACAGATGGTCGCCGATGGAAAGCGCCAGGTAGATCTCGCGCACCGTGTTTGTGGCCAGGTGCAGGGAGTAGATCAGCCAGCACGTCAGGAATAGCCGGACGGCGATACCGCGCGGGGAGAAGCGCCACGGAGCGGGCTGTGTCGTGTTCATCGCGCAGCCGCCTCTCGCACTCCATGCCAGAGTTCCGCCAGATTCCGGTGCTGCGCCCACAGACCGGCCGCGGCAAACAGGCTCAGGGCCAGGGCGATCGCGGGCCAGGGTCCGACTGAAACAACGGCCATCCAATAAACGCTGAAGGCCAACCCCGCCGCCAACACCGGCCAGAGCAGGGTCCGCCAGACCGGCACGTCCGCTAGTCTGTGCCGGAACAGAAGGTAGGGCACCAGCAGGTGGAGCCCGTTGGCGAGCACGAGCGCGGCAGCCACGCCTTCCGCCCCGAACCAGTAGCCCAATACGACCGAGAAGACAATCGAACCTGCTGCCGCAATCACGGTAGAGCGGAACAACTGCTTCTCCAGGCCGCAGGCCACCAGGCCGTAACGGAAGTGGCCGCTCACCAGGGCCACGGGAATCACCCAGACCAGGATCGACAGCAGCCGCCCGCCTTCCGCAAAGCGCGGTCCGTAGAGGGTCGAAAGAAACTGGCCGGCCAGCAGTGCTCCGCCCAGGCCAGCCAGCAAGCCGCACCAGGCGGCCACGGACAGCGACCGGCTCAGCAGTTGCGAGAGTCCACCACCGGGCACGGCGGCGCGCGCCATGGACGGGATCAGGTTGAAGAAGTAGAGATAGACGAAGGAGTGGATCGCCGTCAGGCAGCGGTGCGAAGCACCATACCAACCCAGCGCCTCGCCTGTCGTCAGGAAGCCGAGAATCACCGTGGGCAAATGCCATAGCAGTGCCCAGGCGAATTCGCTGAACCCGATGGGCGCCGCGGTCCGCAGGTGGTGCCGCAGGTGGCTGATGTCCAGTCCACGGAAGCTCAACCGGAGCCCCAGGCTATGCCGGGCCAGCCAGATACAGAACACGGCGGTGCACGCAGCAGCGGCGCACTCCGCGATAGCGGCCCAGATCAACTGCTCGCGCGAGCGCACCAGCAGCAAGGCGACCACGGCGAACGTGCCTTGCCGTACGGTGACGGCCCAGGCCGCCCAGCTCATCTGGTCCAACCCCTGGAAGACCCACTGCAGCAGTCCAGGCGCCGCGAACAGGCTCAGGCCCATCGTGCACAGCAGGATCTGCGTCTGGGGATCGTCACGCAATGTCAGGGCAAACAGCAGCAGCGCGGCATAGCTCAGGACAGCCAGGCCCAGCCGGATGGCGGAGATGCTGGCCATCAGGTTCGACGCCTCGTGCCGGTTCCGGGCGATCTCACGGGCGCCGTAGAGCCCCAGGCCCAAGTCCGCCGGCAGGTGGAAGAACACCAGCGCCGCCATCGCGAACTCCATCCGCCCGTAGGCTTGCGGGCCCAGCGTCCGGCCCAGGTAGGTGAACGCGAGAATCGATAGGAGTTTGGCCGCGACTTCTCCGGCGCCGAGGGAAAGCAAATTGCCTGCCAGGCGCCGGGCCGGAACGAGCGTGGCCGCGCTCATTCGGTCTTGTGCTCCGGAACTTCAATCTGGACGAGGGCCGGACCGGCGGCAGGACGCGCCACGGCGGCGGCCGGCTTCGGCTGACCCTTGCGAGCCACGCCCAGCATGGTGCTCAGCAGGTGCCATGGCTGGTAGACGATGCTCGGCCAGAGGAACACTTCGTTCGTGCAGTAGCAGTCCTTGCGCGCAATGGAGGCTCGCAACTGTTCGGCCTCGGGCGAATGCCAGATCTCGGGAAAGCTCTTGTCGCGCAGGTTGCCCAACGGAGCGTGCGTCTCGCAAACGCTCACGTCCCCGTTCGAATAGACCACCGCCGTCAGCGTGCCGGCCCGGCAGGGGATCACCTGGTTCGCCGCTTCGGCCGTGCGCACCTTGGCATGCTGCAGCATCGGTTCGACAATGGCACCATAGCGCCCGGTCTCGCGCGGCTTCCACAGTTCCCGGACATACTCGTAGAGCTTCTGATACTCCACCAGCTCCGGCCCCTGTAGCGCCGGGTTCTTGCGGTCGCCTCGAATCATGGCCAGGTTGTGGTGGTCCATCTTCGGGCAGCGCTCGTAGAGATACGTGGTCAATCGGCGGATTTCGTCGACATTCGTACCTGTCGCCGTGGAGATGGCGTGGATGCGCAGGCGCGAGTCCGACTTCTGCATCTCGGCCAGTGCGTCGTAGGTCTGCATCGCCTTCTCGAAGGCGTGCGGAGAGCCCCGGAACTTGTCGTGGAACTCGGCCATGCCGTCCAGCGAGAGTTCGGCCACAAACAGGTCGAGTGAAGGTTCTTTCAGCGTTTCCTTCACCTGCTCCACCGTCCGCGCGGTGAAGTAGCCGTTGGTGGGCACGTAAATCTGCCGCACCCCGTTGTGTTGGATGAACTGCCGGCAGATTTCGCCGAATTCCGCCCGCAGAAACGGTTCGCCACCGGAGAGGTTCAGATTCTCCACTCGGCCCAGGGACCGGGACAGGGCGAACATCTCGTCGCGGGTCAGGTCATCCTTGCGGTTCAGGTTGCGCCAGTAGAAGCAGTGCTCGCACTTCTGGTTGCAGATGGAGTTGATGAAGAGGATCAGGAACGGAGGGCTCGGCCTACGGCTGTAGTTCTGGAGCGTGATGCGCGTATGCCGGTGGAGACGGGAAAGCAGATTCACGGCCGGGCACCCCCGGCTCGCGGGGTCCGGCGGCCGTCAATACACGCGGCGCTCTGTGCGATGGCGACCAACTCCTCCTCCAAACTTCCGGCGCAGCCCGCAGGCGGGCAAGAGGGCGTGTCCGATTCACGCCAGACAAAACCCGGGCAACACTCATTATAGTCTGGGACCCGCGAATCAGACCCGGTTCTTCCGGGATTGAACGGTTTCGAAGATCTCGAGCATCTGGCGGGCGGCGGCAGCCCAGGTGAGGCGGCCAGCCGCAGCAATCCCGGCGGAGCTCATGCTTTGCCGCAATTCAGTGGATCCGAGCACCATGGCAAGCGCCCGCCTCAGTTCGGCTTCGTTTGGTTCGACGAATAAGCCCGCGCCAGGCAGGAGGTCGGGCAATGGGCTGGCCGTTGTCGCGATCACCGGACAGCCGCAGGCGGCCGCCTCGACCGCGGGCAGTCCAAAGCCTTCCATCAACGAGGGCAGCACGAGAACCTCCGCCAGATTCAACAACACCGCCAGATCCTCGTCCGGAACGAATCCGGCGAAAGTCACGCGGCCAGCCAGCCCTTTGGAATCAACAAGGGCGCGCACGGTGGAGTAGTAGCTGTGGAACACCTCGCGCTGGTAGTCGCCTACCAGCACCAGCCTTACGCTCTCATCCTGAATACACGCAAAGGCCCGTACTAAGGCATCCAGGTTCTTGTGTGGGCTGAACCCGCCGACATAGACCACAAACCGCTGGTCCTTCGTCAGCCCCAGGCCAGACAGGAGCGATGTGAGTTCCGGCCGGTCCAACCGGTGGAACACCGCATCGCCGGCTTCTCCGGCCAGGAAGACACGGTCCGCCGGCAGGTGAAACCGCTCCAGAATGCCGCGTTTCGAGTACTCGGAGACCGTCACAATGGCGTCCGCCTGGCGCCGCGCCCAGGCCACTTTCAGATTCCAGAACAGCCGGGCTGTCGGCGATGGCACCGTGAGTTCCGGGTACGTTTCGGCGATGACGTCGTGGATCATGACCAGGCGGGTCGCCCGGCCCGTCACCGGCACAAAGCTGTAAACCGTTGGAAACAGGATCAGGTCGTACTGCGGATCAGACAGCAAACGGCTTAAACGACACATGTCGCCTAGCGATCGCCGGCCCGCGGCGGAGGCCGCAATGGCCGCCGGTACTTTGGCGCCCGCTACCCGTACTTCGCAGCCGTCGGGCACGGTGCCAGGCTCCGGTTGGTAATCGAAGCAGAGAGTGTACTGATTGGTGCGGTCTTCCTGCACCAACGCCCGCAAAAGTGACCGCAAATGGCGGCCATAACCGCGGCCATTCTGCCAGCACGCCGCCTCCACTGCGATCCTCACGGCTGGACTCCGCGGCGGCAGACATACACCGTGCCGTCCCCCAACGTACCGGGGAATTCCCGGACTATGCGGTAGTCCCGGTTCACAATCTGCCAGGTCTGCGGATCCCAGGCCTTCAGATGGACCGGCAATGTATAAACCAGCCACTCCGCCTGTTGCCCCTGGTATAAATCCAGGAATTGCCGGTCGTTCACCGGCCGCTGCCACTGCGGCGCGTACCAGGCATAGGCATTGGCCGCCAAACCGACAGCCGCCACTGGCTGATGGAACTGCTCGACATAGTCGCGGGCCCCCGTAAAGTCCTGTTTCGGATAGCGATAGACGCGCGGCACTGTCAGGGCCGAAGCCAGGATGATGAGCCCTGCGACGGCTAGTCCCGCCTTCGGAGGCAGGCGCACCAACTCAACTGACTTCAGGGCGCCGTGCATCGCGATGAGCAGCGCGAAGCCCATGCAGAAGAAGAAGAACCGGGGCCAGAGGTTGTGGCCCATGGCGAGCATTAGTCCCCCGCTGATCACCCCGGGCAGCACGAACGACCAGGCGGCCGCGGCATTCCGGCGGTGGATGTCCAACCAGCCCAGCGCCATGACAACTCCGCCCACAATGAGTACGGCCACCGAGGAAAAGCCCAATTTCAGACTGCGCAAGGCTTCCCGCACCACCCACAGCGGATCTGTCCACTCCGAGGGCAGCGACACTTCGCCAAGTCCGGTGCGCAGGAACTCAGGCAACGCCAGGGCGTGCAACTGCAGCGCGAGGGTCCCGGCTAAGAACATGGAAGCAAAGGGGATCCACCAGCCTTCCTGGCGCCACCCACGGCGCAGGCCGAGCTGAGCCAATGAGATCAGCGCGTGGCTGGCCAGCACGAAGGCCATGGTGAGATGAGTCCAAAGTCCCAGCGCTCCGCAAAGGCTGTAGAGCAGCCAGAACCGCAGGCTGCCGCGCCGTTCCGCCTCCAGCCACAGCCAGGTGCCGGCCAGGGTAAAGAAGAGCAGGCCGGAGTAGCCGCGCGCATTCTGCGAGAACCAGATGTGGTGATAACTCACTGTGAGCAAAGCAGTTGCCAGCAGTGCCTCGCGATCGCCGGTGACCCGCCGGCCCAGCAGGAAGAGCGCCCACAGGCTGGCCACGCCAAAGAACACCGCCGGCAGCCGCACCGCCCACTCATTCAGCCCAAAGACCACCACGCAAATCCTGGCCAGGACGGAAAACAACATGTGTTGGTTTTGCGAGGCGAAGCTCGTCAGGATCACATTCAACGGCGGGCTGATGTTGTCCATTACCGCGAAGATCTCGTCCATCCACAGGCAGGAATTCAGATGGATGAGCCGCAAGACCAAGGCCAGCACGGTGAGCGCGGCCAGCGGCAGCCACGGTACTGGCTGCCCTACAACTGTACGCTGCTGCAGCAGGGGCCTGCGCTTGCTCCACAGAATCAACAGGGCGGCATGAAAGCCAAGCAGGATCTTGAAGATAGCCGGCCCGGAGGTGAGCGAGCCCGGGGCGCGGCCGAACCAAGCCTCCAGTGAGGAGGACGGAGTGACTACCGCCGCCAACAGCAGGACTAACCCGATCGTGAGGCCACGGCGATTCACGACTCCATCCCGGCGTCGTGGGGGTGTGACTGGCGGGTCAGCAAACCCCAGGCCTCGCCGAGGCTCCAAGGGGTAGCAAACAGGAGCATGACCGGCACACAGCGCAGCCAGGCATAGAAGCCCTGTCCGACTCGCAGGGCACGGAGTCCGGGCCGCGCAACCAGGAGGAGGGGGATCAAGGGGACGGCCAGGATGTAAACCCAGCGCATTGGGGCAGATACCCACCGTGCGCGAGCCGCTCCGAAGATCCGGCCCCAGGCGAAGCGCTCCACCAGCATCGCCTTCAGTTTGATCGCTCCGCGGTCCTGGTAGACCACGATGCGCGGACACTGCCAAAGCGTATGGCCCCGCCGTAGAAGTTCCCAATTCACCGTCACTTCGTTATAGCGGTCGGCCCAAAGGTGGGCTACCTCTTCCAGGGCGGCGCGCTTGTACCCGATATTGACGTCGGTGAGGTAGTCCGACGGTCCCTCGGGCAGCGGCAGCTGGTAACGCCCGAAATCCAGGAAGTAGACCGCCCAGTTGAAGATGCTGTTGTGCCGGTTTTCGACGGCCCCGCCAATTGCGGCGTGGGGCAACTGATGCGCCGCCAGCACCTGGTCGCACCAGTCGGGCGCCGGAGCGCCCCAATCCTGAACAAGGGAAATGACTTCACCCCGCGCGGCCTTCAGGCCCTGTGAGGCCCGCCGGTCGAACAGCTCGTGCTTCGCCGTGACCGTGCCGGCTGGCGATTGCGTGTAGGCGCGTCCCAGGTCGAGGAAGCGGACTTCCGGAAAGCGCGCCCGTATCCCGTCCATATCCTGCATCGAATCGTCGAAGGGCAGAATAACCTCGACGGGCTTGCCGAGGGTCTGTGGGACGAGCGCGGACAGACAGCGGTTGAGCGTAAAGTCATCCCCCACCACCGCCACGACGACGGAAAGCCGGATCACCGCCGGGAATCGCTTTCCGATTCCTTAAGGAGCAGCGTGGCGCCGGATCCTGCTGGAGCCTGTGATGTTCGCATGAAGCTCCTCATTTTCGCACGAGTGGGCCGAGGGCAGAGGGTCTGGCCGCGGGGTCGAATTGCAGCTTGAAAACAAAAGATTGAGGCAGCATAATCTCATCTACTCGATACTGGATCGACAACAACAGAAAGACAAATCCATGAAACGATTGCCTTGCATCTTCACCTGCCTGGGCCTGCTCTGCCTGAGGGCGCCCGTTCAGGCTGCTTCGGAGAAGGAAAAGAAGGAAGAGAAAGAAGCCCTGAAAGCCTGCGCGCAGGTGGTGCTTTCCGGCATGCGGAAGGTGGCTGACGTCCGCGATGTCCGCTTTCTCGGCAAAGTCCGGGAGGAGACGGCGCTTTGCCGGGGCGGCCAGAAGGCCCTGCAATTCCGGAATACGCCCTGGGTGGACTGGTCGAACTACTGGGGAACCGGTGACATGTCCACCAAGCTGCCCGGGCTGATCTTCAAGGACGCCCCCTCCAAGCGCGGTGTGCGCGGCGCGCTGCTCGACCTGGAGTTCCAGCGCATCGAACTGATCAAGTTCAACCTCTTCGAGAACAGCGGAACCTATAAGGAATACGTTCTGGGTCGCGATGGAGTCGGCGGACCCGCGCTGAAGCGCTGGGATGCCATGCGCCTGCCTGCCGCCAACCCCTTCTTTGCGGCCGTCGGCGGCGAGGGCCAGCAGGTCTGCAAGGGCGACCTGATCCGGGGGCGTACCCTGACCGGGATCTGCAACGACGTCGTGAACCCGGCCATGGGCTCATCGGGCCAGCTCTTTGCCCGCAATGTGGAATTCGAGGCGACCTTTCCGGACCTCGGCTCCGACCAACTGGCACGGAACCGCCACGGCGACCGCCTCGGCCTGTTGAAACCGGATCCACAGGTGATCAGCCGCAAGCTCTTCACGCGGCCCCAGCCCAATCCGGACGCCTGCCGAGAGGGCATGGGCATGCCCGGGATGCCGGTGGACGCCAATTGTGATTACAAGAAGGCGCCGTTCTTCAATGTCCTGGCCGCGTATTGGATCCAGTTCATGACGCACGACTGGTTCTCGCACATGGAAGAGGGCCACAACGCGAGCGAGTACATGAAGGTCGGCTGCGAGTCACAGAAGGTAAACGGTATTGAAACACCGCTCACCGAGGAAGATGCGCGCCGCCTGGGCTGCCGTCCGGACGATCGTGTGGACAAGGGGTTCGTGGCCAACGACACCGCTCCGGAGAAGTTCACCAGCGGCGGCCGCGAGTACATGACCCGCGCGCCGAAGGTGATGGCGAACAACAACACGGCCTGGTGGGATGCATCGCAGATCTACGGTTATGACGAACGCTCACAGAAGCGCGTCAAGCGCGACCCGGCCGACCGCGCCAAGCTCCTGCTGGTGAACGCCGGCGGCAAGCCCGGCTACCTGCCGGTATTCGATGCCAACGATCCGATCAGCCCGCAGTGGACCGGCCAGGAGGCAGCCGCTTTCCCCGACAACTGGACCATCGGCCTCAGCTTCCTCCACACCGTCTTCACGCGCGAGCACAATGCCTTTGTCGACGAGTTCCGCAAGCTGGCGGCGAAGAAGCCCAACGACGATTCCGGCTTGCGCAATCCGGCCGATCCGAAAAAGAAGATTGCTTACAAAGACGTCACTCCGGATGAGCTGTTCGAATGCGCGCGGCTGGTGGTGTCGGCGGAAATCGCCAAGATCCATACCACCGAGTGGACGCCCCAACTGCTCTACGACGAGCCGCTCTACGCCGCGATGAACGCCAACTGGAGCGGCCTGCTGGGCAGCGGCGGCGGCGACGTCTCCAAGGTGCTCAACGAGATCGTGACGAAGAACTTCGGCAAGTCAGAGAACGTCAAGAAGGCCACTTCCTGGTATTCGGTCTTTGCCAGCGGCCCCGGCATTTTCGGGCTCGGCAGCAAGGCCCGGGGCTACGACATCACGAAGCCGGAGTATCTGAACGGAGGAGTGAACCACTTTGGATCCCCGTTCAATTTCCCGGAGGAGTTCGTCACCGTTTACCGCCTGCATCCGCTGCTGCCGGACCTGATCGAGTACCGCGAGTTGGACAAGGACCCCAACAAGATCGCCGGCAAGATCCCGATCATCGAGACGTTCGAAGCCAAAGCCACGCCGATGATGGACGACAGGGGCGCCGCCAACTGGGGGCTGAGCCTGGGCCGCCAGCGGCTAGGCTTGCTGACGCTCCAGAACCACCCGCAATTCCTGCAGAACATCACGTTGAGCCGCCTGGACAGCCCGACCAAGAAACTGGACCTGGCCGCGCTCGACCTCATCCGCGACCGCGAGCACGGCGTACCGCGCTTCAACGAATTCCGCCGCCAGTATGGCCTGCGGCAGCTCACCAGTTTCGACGACTTCGCTGATCCGCACCTGCCGGCCGATTCGCCGGAAAAGGCGGAGCAGCTCAAGATGACCGCGCTGCTGCGGGAGGTCTACGGCCAGCACGTCTGCGATGCCTCGAAGGTGATCACCGATGCCCAGAAGAACGACGACGGTACGCCGATCAACGACTGCCTGGGCAAACCGACCGGCAGCACGGTGGACAACATCGAGGATGTGGACACAGTGGTGGGCTGGCTGGCGGAGTACACCCGCCCGCACGGCTACGCTATCTCCGAAACACAGTTCGTCGTGTTCATCCTGAACGCTTCGCGCCGGCTCTTCAGCGACCGCTTCTTTACCTCCGGGTTCCGGCCCGAGTTTTACACAACGCTGGGTGTCGATTGGGTGAATGACAACGGACCGGGTGGCGAAGTAATGGAAAAAGGCGAGCCGAATGGGCACAAGCAACCGGTGTCGCCGTTCAAGCGCGTCCTGCTACGCACGGTACCGGAACTCACTCCGGAGCTCGGCAGTGTGGTAAACGCCTTCGATCCTTGGAATCGCGATCGCGGGGCGTACTACACGCTGGAATGGAAGCCGCGTCCCGGCGCCGAGCAGGATCCAGCGTTCACGAAACCGTGATCCTGGTTAGGTTTCTGGGTGGACGGCGGTTGCGGGCAATCCGCAGCCGTCCACCCATAATTCGCTTGGTGATTTCCGCGCTCCATGGCTAGAATGCGTTATGCGCTGGGCGACGTGGGGCTTGTATTGTGTCTTTGCCTTTGGCGGATTTCTGGCGGCGCAGACCGGGCCGGCCTGCACCCCACCTGTCATCCACGTCTTCGCGGCTTCTCCCCAGACGTTGGCGGCGACAGGCACGGCCAGTGTGCGCTGGGATGTCGAGGGAGCCGAGTCGATCTCACTGACCAGCGGAGACAAAGACCTGCCTGCGCAGGGTAGCCAGGAGATCGAACTCACTTCAAGCCGCGAACTCCGGCTGATTGCCTTGAATGCCTGCGGCGAGCAGTCAGCAGCCCTGACCGTTGCGGTTGGCCCGCCTATGCTGACAGGTGCCGGCCGCGAATCCTCTGTCGGACCTTCCTCGCTGAGCCCGGGCCAACTGCTGGCCGCGAAGTTCGACAACCTGGCGAACCCGGCCCTGGTCGACGTGCTGGTGCTGACGGCACCCGACGGGGAGAAGCGGGCTATCCAGGTCTACAATTCCACGGCGGATGGCACGCTCTACGCCCTGGCCCCCTATTGGCTGGACGTCAATGTGGATAGCGGCTACCGCACCGGCACGTTCCAACTGAGCGCCCGGCTCGCCGATGGCACGTCGACCGGCAGCGTACCGCTGACCATCACGGCTTTGCAGTACTCGGGCGACCCCATCGCCGAGTTCCGCCGCTCGCTCGCTGCGCTGGCTGCCTCCGTACAGGAGTCCTATGCAACCCTCCGGACCGGCGACCAGGGCGCCTTCGTCGACGCCATTCAACCCACCATGGCCGCCCAGGAAGCGGCCCTGCGCCAGGCGGTCGACGCGGTGGCAGCCGGCGGCACGGGCACGCTGTACTGGGGCGCCCCGACCACCACCACAGCCGACGCCGTGAGCGTCTCCGTCACCCGCCAGGATTTCGTCGAGCTGGCCTCCCTGCAATTCAACACGGCGCAGCCGCTGCTGCAACTGGGCACTGTGCAGGGTACGGTGAAGGTCAACAGTATGGGACGAGCCGCGGATTCTGAACGCGACGCAGGCTCCTGCCTCCGATTGACTCGGCCCCTGGTACCCATCTGCAAAACCGTCTCGATCAAGAAGAAGTCCGAGGCCGCGGCGTCCGAGATGCTGTCGGACTTCCTGACCTCGCAGGGTGCCCCCAGCGGCACCGATGCCGAGATTCAGGCGTGGGTCAAGAAACAGCTCGCGAAGAAGGCCGTTGGCGTAGCCCTGAAGAAGATCCAGACGTGGCTGACACCGCTGGAGACACTCTGCCTGTTGTCCCCCATTCGCCTGGATCGGTTCGTAGCGGAGCCCACATTCATCGCCTCGGCCCGCGTCGATTCGGAAGCCACCAAAGTCGCCCTGAAAGCGCAAATGACGCCGGAGACGACCGCCGACGGCATCGCCGACTACCTGGAGAAACAGGAAGCCAAGGCGTTGGCGGATCAACTCAAGCTGAAGGGAGTCCCTGCCGCCACGGCCCAGAAGCTGATCCAGGCCTTTCTGAAGCTGGAGAACTACGGCCTGGATGTGCAGTTGGCGAAAGCCGCCGAAGCCGTGGCCCAGATCAAGCCGAACGACTCGGTGCAAGTGGGGCAGTGCGACCTGCAGTTGGTCTATCCGAAGCGCAATGGCCCCGGGACCGCCACCAACCCGAATGCCGGGGTGGTGCCCGGCTACAGCCGCCTGCAGTTCGCCACCAGCCAGCCGTTCGGCCAGGACGACTACTACCTGATGGGCATCAAGCCGGGACCGGAAACGCTGTGTATCGCACCTTACGTCCTGAACTTCCTTTTCCACGAAGCGGCCGAGATGTCGAAGGGCAGCCTGCTGAAATCAGCCTGCCCGTTCGCGGCGGGCCTGAATGGTCCGCGCGGAGCAGGTGAGCCGGCACCCGGCCCTGTCTACTCCGACGACCTTTCAGTGGGCGTGCGCGGCCGCCTGGTGCAGGTCTACATTGGGAACGCGATTGTCGAACCCTTTGCCACCCACACCAACCAGGGCATGACGCCGATGGCGCGGGTGGGCGCCCCGTACACGCAATCGGCCTCGGACGGCCTTGCCAGCGCCTCGATTGATTTCCACCAGACCTCGAACACAACCTGGGAAGGCACGATCACGGCCAGCATGGTCTCCATCCCCAATTCGGGCGGAGGCCAGGATCCCCACCAGGCGTCATCGCAGCTCACCGTCTTCTTCGAGAATCCGGAGAACCGCCGCGGCACCCAGCGCGTCCGCATCACGGCTACCAATTCGGGCGACAGCCACTGCTTCTTCCCCACGGGACTCTATGCAGGCCAGCAGCGTGCCGGCGCCAATGGCTATGGCTCCAGTTCCTATGCAGTGGACGCGCCCGGGGCTATCAACGGCAATTTCACGATCACCGCCGACGCGATGTATCGCAATCCGGGTGAATCGGCCGTGTGCTCGTCCACCGTGAAGCTGGAACTGCTCGATCAATGATCGCGGGCCAGCAGCCGTACGGGCCCGAAGAGTCCAGAGCGTAGCGGCTCCAGTTCCGCCCAGGGCCGTTGGCCGGACGTGGTGATGTTCGTACTGGTGATGCGTTTGCCCGCCGGCAGGTGCGAGTCGCCCACCAGGCGGTTGTACCAGGTGTTCGTCACCTCCACGACCAACTCGTTCGCACCGTCTTTCAAAGCGGAAGTGCAGTCGGCCTGGAATGGTGCGGTCCACATCACGCCGAGCGGCTTTCCGTTGAGCCATGCTTCGCCGATGGTCCAGAGATCGCCCAGGTCGAGCAGGACCTTGCCTGGCTTGCCGGCCGTACCCGCGGGCACCTGGAAGGTTTGGCGGTAGCGGGCGGAGCCGGAGAAGAACTTCACGCCGGGATCGGCGCTGCCCGTCCACGAGTCGAGGCTGGTCATCTGGAGCGAAGCCGGTGCACCGAGATCCTTGTCGAACTCCACGGTCCAGGGTCCGCGCAGAGCCATCAACTCTCGAGTCCCGGCAGTGGGGACAGCCGTGACTCCGGCCTTCGCGGGCCGCCGGAAGATGACAAAGGTGGAGCCGTTGCGGTCGAGTTCCAGGGGTACTTCCACCGCCTGCGCACCAGCCGTGTAGCTGGACGCGTCAGTGATGGAGGAGGAGACGGGATCCCACAACTCCGGTACGCGCTGCGGGACACGGAACTTCGCCGTGGCCTTGACGGGCGCAGTGGTGGTGTTGCGGACGAAGTAGATCTCGGCATCGGCCGTCCGGCGGTGCGTGAAGTCGAGCGTCGAGGGAGCGATGAAGTCCGGCGTTATCTTCATCGCGGACAGGACATCCTGGACGGACTTGCCCCAGATCACTCGGCCCTTCCCATGGGCACGTTCTCCGGACGCCGGAATCGTGCCGGAGCCCCAAAGCTGATCGGCCAACGCGCGGACCTTCGCGTCGTTCTGGGGATACCCTTCCAGGCCCAGGGCGTGGCTCGGCTTCGGCCCCAGCACGGTCGCGCCAGCGGCGACCAACTGCTCCAGCTTCGCCAATACGGCAGGGTGCGCCTCGACGGTATCCGGCAGCACCAGCAGAGCGTAACTGGGGCCGTTCGGCACCGTCAGCCGGCCGTCCTTCACACTGAGGCGGTTCAGGATCACATCGGAGTTCGTGACGTCGTAATCATACCCGGCCGGATCCAACTGCCGCGGTGGAATGAACTTGTAGCCGCCGTCGCCATAGTAATAGAGAATGTCGGCCACGAAGTCGCCGCGCTGTAGCAGAAACGACGATCGCGCCAGGTAGTCGATGAAGGGCCGTGCCTTCGGCCACCACGTGACATTGCGATTGATATGCGTGCCCGCGACATAGGCCCAGCCGGGCTTGCCGGCCGGCGGAGCGTTGTGCGCCCAGGTGTGCCAGACGAAGTGATTGCCGCCTTCGACAAAGACGCGGTCGGCGCTCCACTTGATGTCCTGCGGACCTTCGCGCCATTCCTCAAAAGACGTGAACGACTCCAGGTTGACGCGCGGCTTGTTGTAGAGATGGCCGGCGGACGCGGTCTCTTTCACCACCCACAGGCCGCTCACATCCGGCCACCACGGCCAGAACTCACCTTGGATGTCATCCACCGCGTTGTTGGCGGCCAGCGAGTCGACGGGTACATTGTGAATCGGCGGACCCGGCCCGCCGGCTTCCGATTTGATGGTGAGCCCGGCCTTGTGGGCGGCCTCGCGCGCAGCTACGTAGTATGCATCGATCAATACTTCGCTCAGCGTCTTGCGGTAATCGAAGAGGAAGCGTTCGGTCTGGTCTTCTGTCCCGACACGGGCGCCGAAGACCGCCGGCAGATAGGGCTCCATGGCGTAGCCCCGGCGGCGCTGAAATTCCTGCGTGAAGGTAGGCGACCACACCGGCCCTCGCACCTCATAGCTGGCGAGATACAGGTTGCCGAGGCCGCTCTTGCTGAGATCACCGAACGTCTCGCGCAGGCGGGCGATCACGTAGTCCATGTGGGCGCGTGTCGCTTCAGCGCTGAGATGGTCAGTGGCCCAGCCGTCGGAGTTGGGGCTCGGCACCTTCAGCCGCTCTCCGGTGTTCATGCAGACAAAGCGGAGGATGGTCCAATGGCCGGGCGGCGCGGTCCACTTCAAATGACCTCGCGCGTCGACGTGCGCCGTGACATTCACCAGTTCCGTCGCGGAGTGGAATAGAAATGGCGGCAGACCCGCGGAGGCGAACACTCCGCCCGGCCCGGTCGTACTGGCGTCGTTGATGTTGTCGACATTCCAGGCGCCGTCGTAGCCCAGCGGCGTGGGACCGCGCAACACCAGGGCGCCGTTGCTATAGCGGTTTGCGGCGCGGGCCGCCGCAACATTCAGTCCGTCGTCATTGAACAGAGAGAACTCGCCGAGTGTCCAGCGCGGCCGGGCCGCGTCGAATCCACTCAACAGCCGCAGGCGGATGTACTGCGCCCGTGTGCCGGCAGGCAGGGCGAACTTCTTCGGTCCCGGACCTGGCTCCAGAGTGCCGCGCAACACCTCCTGAAAATCCTCTTCCCGCGAGCCGGTGGTGGAGACCGCCAGGCTGAACTCCTTCGTCGGCGTCATGGTGGCGGCGAGATCGGCCGGAGCCTTGGCATCACCGTTATCCAACACAGCTTCCTTCAGGGTGTGGATGCGGTTCGGCTCCAGACGCAGCACCAGTTCATGACCCGGGCTCCGCTTGGCGTCGCGTACGGCCAAAACCGCGACATCCTTCCAGAACGCCGGTTTGCCGTCAGGGCCCTTGGGGGCGGCCGGCGTCGCGAGGGGGAACGGCAACAGAACATCGATCGCCTTGCCGCCTTCCACAGCCGTCTCGGTGGGATAGAGCCCCATGCTGGCGTGGCGCGGCTCAATCCAATGGCCGCCCAGGTCCCAACTGCTGATGACGGAAAAGTCGACCGTCAGG
Source organism: Paludibaculum fermentans (assembly GCF_051172195.1). Lineage (GTDB taxonomy): Bacteria > Acidobacteriota > Terriglobia > Bryobacterales > Bryobacteraceae > Paludibaculum > Paludibaculum fermentans_A. Next base: position 4,466,833 of record NZ_JBPJAQ010000001.1, on the reverse strand, counting down.
CCGAGGGAGCGAGCCTGGTCCACCGACTTCTTCATCTGCGCCATCCACTGCGGGCTCAGGAACGCCGGGCCCGCCGGAGGTCTAGCAGCTTTGTCGCCGCCTGCGCCCATGTCGAACAACAGCAGCCCGCCGAAGCCCATGTCCTTCATGGCCTGCAGGTCTTTCTGCGCGGACGGCGGGTCGACGAAGCCGTTCATCCACAGCCAGTAGACGTCGGGCCGGGCCATGGTGGGTGGGTTGCGGAAGCCTTGCTCCAGGGAGGGAGCCGGCTGTGTCTGCGCCCACATCGCCGCGGCGGAAAGGGCGCCCATCAGGAAGATCGGAGATTTCATACGTGGTTCTCCCGGGAACGTCTGCTAGCCAACAGGGACACGGCTACACCGTGACGTGTTCAATACCAAGGGCCGTGGCAATGCGCGCCAATGTCTCAGCGCGGTGCCCGATGCCCAAGGCGAAATGATGCGTCGGGCCGGCGGCCACCCAGCGCTTGAGGAAGGTACGCACGTCGGGCTGGAAGAACCCGCGCGTATTCGTATTGCCGGTGGCGGGAATGGGGCCGTGTACGCTCTGCCCCTCCGCCAGTACAAACTTGAAGCGGCCCTGCGCATTGATCCCGATGCTCAGCATCGTGATGGGACCGTCCTTGATGCGGAACTCCACGCTGGCGCCATTGCCGGGCTTGCCGTGGTACTTCGTCAGGCTGCGCAGCACCGGTTTCCCCTCGGCGATGTTGATGTGATGCGGGCCGTCGTGGCCCACCAGCACGAAGCCTTCCTTGAAGTCGATGGGATGGAACTCAGCGAAGCTGCCACCGATGCCGATACGGTCCATCAGCAGCATGGCCAGGCACGTCTTCAGATCGGACTCGCCGCACATGGGGAAACCGGCGGCCGTCAGCAGCGAGTTGCCTACGATCAGGTTCGTCACGATGGTGCGCAGTTCGCTGCCGGGCTCACCCTCGTAGTAGTACGCCAGGCCGTCGAGTTCGTGGAGTTCGACAAATTTGTCCAGGGTGACAGCCACCCGCGCGGCCGTCGTCAGGTGCTCGTCCGACAGGCGGCGCGTCAAGGGATCGGAACCTGGATCAGGCGTATCGAAGAGATCCAGGATCTCCTGCCGTTTCTCATCGATCTCCTCGCCGGTGACCTCGCGCTGCAGCCGCAGCAGGTCGTCGGCTTCCGTCTGTACGATGTGGCAGCCGAAGGCCGCGGTCAGCGCGGTCTGGTCGGTCTGCATGTCCAGCATGTGCTCGATGGGATGACCGAAGTGGCCAATACGAGCACGGCGCACGGAGTTCAACGCCTTGGCCACATCACACCAGTCGGCGATTTCAGCGTCGGCCGCGGAGTCGTTCTCCAGCGTGCCGAGGATCACCTCGGGGGCGGGCTTACCCATGCGAATGGCGACGCCGGTAAACTCGGGCACCGAACAGAAGTCATCGTTCACCAGTTGCATGTAGGTGGTCGCGTTCGCATAGTCGAGCGCGGCGAGAGGCTGGAGCGCCACCAGTACGATGGGCACGTCCAGGCTGCGCACGATGATGCCGAACGTGGCCGAAGTCGCGTAGGTGACCATGTCACAGAACACCAGGTCGAGGTCGGCGGCTTTCAGCCGGGCGGCCAGCGCGTAAGCATCCTGCGCCTTATCCACGATGCCGAAATTGACGACCTCCACCCGATTGGCCTGGATCTTGCTATCCAGCACATTCAACTTGTTGTGCAGCTCATCCAGCAGGCCCGGAAACTGATTCCAATAGACGTGGTAACCGACTCCGAAGAGGCCGACCCGCGCGGTGCGCGGCTTGCGGCGAGGGACTCTCATGCGATTTCTCCTAGTGCGGCGTGGGGCCGCGGGCGGTGTCCGGCGGCCAAAACAACCCATGCGATGGGGTACAAAATGGCGGACACCAGAAAGACAGGGGCGAACGAGTAGTGGTCGATGACAGGACCAGTCACGAGATTGGACAGCATGGCGGCGATGCCGCCGCAAGTGCCCGTCAACCCCACGGCGGTGCCGACTTCGCGGGGTGCCACCGTGTCGCCGATCAGGGTAATGAAGTTGGCGATCCACACGCCGTGCGCCATCATCAGCAATGACATCAGGCCGATGGCGATGGGCGCCGTTGGCGCGGACGAAGCCAGCCACGAGGCCGGCGTGACTATGGCGGCGATCAGCATCATGGTCATGCGCGCGCGTCGCGGTGTCCACCCCCGCGTCACCAGGAGGTCTGACACCCGGCCCGCGGCGATGTTCGTGATGCCCAGGGCAAAGAATGGAATCCAGGTGAGCGAGCCGATCTCCTGCAGCGACAGGCCGCGCTCACGGGATAGATATTGCGGAATCCAGAACATGTAGAAGTAGAAGACGGGATCGAAGAAGAAGCGCGCCAGCAGCAGGCGGCGCACCTCGGGCCGCGCCAGCAGTGAAGTGAAGCTCACCCTTTCCGCAGCCAGTCCCACCGGCCTTGGCAGCTCGACACCGCGAAACGCGAACAGCCACGCGGCCAGCCACAGCAGGCCGATCAGCGCGGTACCCAGGAACGCCCCGCGCCAACCCAGTGTACCCGCGGCCCAGGCCGTGAGCGGAGGAGCGATGACTGCCCCGAACGCGGATCCGCCATTCGCAAATCCGACCGCCAGGGCGCGCTGCTCCGGCGCGGTCCACTCCACGGCCCCCTTGGTGACGGCGGGGAAGCAAGCTCCTTCGCCGACACCAAGGAGAAACCGCGACGCACCCAATGTCCAGGCTCCGGCGGCCAGCGAGTGTGCCGCGCTGGCCAGCGACCAGAGACCCACCGACAGGGCGAGACCGACCTTGGTCCCCAGGCGGTCCATCAACCGTCCGCCCAGGGAAAACATCACCGTGTAGCTGAGGACAAAGGCGAACACCACGCGCGAATACTCGGTATTCGACATGCGGAAATCCGCCATCAGTTTCGGCGCCAGGACGCTGAGCACCTGCCGGTCCAGGAAGCTCAGCGCGGTGGCGCAGAACAGGAGCCCGCAAAGAAGCCAGGCTCGGGCTGGGGTCATGGGTTTCAGAAGTAGAACCTCAGGGCAAACTGCATGATGCGCGGGCCGCGTGCCGCTGTGAAGGCTCCAAAGTTCGTATTCACCTGGTTGCCGGATGCGTCGAAGCGCGCCGTCGTATCCAGGCCGCTGAATTGCGTGTGGTTGAAGAGGTTGTACGCCTCGGCGCGGAACTGCAGCTTCATCGACTCCCGGATGGGGAAGTCCTTAAACAGCGACATGTCGAAGTTGTTGACGCCCGGTCCGCGGATCTGCGTCGTAGCCGCGTTGCCCACTGTGCCCACCACCGGCCGCGCGAACATCTCCGTCTTGAAGTTCTTCGCGAACGTCCTCTCGCTCTTGGGCAGCACCGCATTACCCAGCACAACGACGCGCGCCCCCTGTGTGGCCGAGCCCGTGATGTCCAGCGAGTTGGTCGTGGCATACCCGATGCCCAGCGGAGATCCGCTGATGAAACTGGTGATGCCCGAGAGCTGCCAGTCGTGCAGCGCATACTTGGCGATACGCGATTGCACCGGAACCTTGGGCAGGTTCCACACCCAGTCCAGCTTGAAGATGTGCGTGCGGTCGAAGCTCGCCAGCCCGTAGTTCCAAACCCGCACCGGCACCTGGACGCTGACGCCCGTGGTGTCGAAGTCCGCGTAGTCCATCGCCTTCGACCACGTCCACGACAGCCCGAACTGCACGCTCTGTGTGAGGCGGCGGCGCGCCGTCACCTGCATCGAGTGATAGTTCGACGAACCGGCCGGCTCGCTCAGCAGCACGTCGTTGTAACCCTTCAACGGCCGCAGGAACGCCGAAGCGAGCGGGGTGGAGGGATTCGAAGGATCGGCGTTGGCCGCCTGGAAGTTGGCGCCCAGCGGGATGGGATTCAGGTTGCGCCGCCACAGCAGATTGCGCCCCAGCGACCCGATGTAGCCGACATCCACCACGGTCTTGAACCCGATGTCCTGTTGCACGCTGAAGCTGTAGTTCACCACCTTCGGCAGTTTGTCCGTGCGGTCCAGGCCGTTCACACTCTGCGGGAAGGTCGCCCCCGACGACGAGAGCAGCGACCCGATCGTCGAATAGTAGACGGTCGGATTGCTGACGATCGGCAACTGCGAGGAGAACAGAGTGTAGTTGTCCGACATGTTGGGCCGATTGTAGAACAAGCCGATACCGCCGCGGACGGCTGTCCTGGCATTGCCGAAGACGTCGTAGGCGAAGCCCAAACGCGGCCCCACCCGCAGGCCGTAAGTATCGATGAGCGACCTCGGATAACCGTTCTGCGCCGAGACCGCCATGCCGTCCGCCGCATCCCCGGTGCCCGGAGCAATGGCCCCGATCAGCGCCGCCGGATACGTCACGCCCGTCACCGGATGAACGCCCACACGCGCTCCATTCACCCGCGTGGGCTGGATCAATTGCACCGCCTTCGCCGGGTCGTACAGCGACGACGAGAACGACGACAGCTTGTCCGTCGACATATAGATGGGCACCAGGTAGTGGAACCGCACACCCAGCTCCAGCGTCAGCCGGCGCGTCGCCCTCCACGAGTCCTGCGCGAACCACTCCACCGCATGCTGCCGGAAGTGCAGATACACACGGCTCGAGGGCTCAGTGTACGTACTGAAGACGCCCAGCGCCGCATTCGAATACGCATAGCCCGTGTTCAACGGATTGTTCGTGTCGTTCGCAAAGCTGAAGGCGCCGGCGAAATTGCCGTCGCCGTTCGAGCCCTGATAGTTCCGCTCGATCATAATGCCGGCCTTCAGTGTATGCGCCCCCAGGGTCTTGGTGAGGTTGTTCGTCAGGTTGAAGGCCTGCAGGTTCTGCTGGAACGGGAAGCGCCCCTCCATGAAGAGCGAGGCCGCGCCCGTCACACCGCCAAACGTCGCGTTGGGAATGAAGTTGAGGGGATTCGCCGCCGGACTGAACTGGGCCGCCGTATAGCCGGCCGCCGCGCGCGTATTCCTCTTCACCTCGTCATCCGTGGCGCTGTTGCCCTCAGGACGCCGCGTGAAGCCCAGGCTCATCTCGTTGATCAGCGTCGGACTCAGGATCCCCGTATAGCGCAGCACGTAGCCTTGCCCGCGCAACTGGTAGGTCTTCACAATCTGCGACCAGTTCGCGCCCGTATTCGTCAGTACTCCGTATCCGCCCGTCTGCCGGTCGAGGAACGACGCAAACGTGAACGCCAGAGTATGCTTCGGCGTCAGATTGTAGTCCATGCGCAGGTTCTCCATGCGCAGCGGCGTGTCGTTGACGCTCTGCTCCACATAGTTGTACCGCCCGGCCGAGATCCCGCGGTCCAGGAAATTGGGCATCGGGAACACCTTCATCAACGCCAGGCCGCTGGCATCCAGCCGGTTCGCGGGAATCACATTGCCCGGAAACTGCGCCTTCGTATTCGGGTCGATCACGCTGATGACCTTGTTGTTCAAATCCACTGACTGCGAGAAATCGCCCGTGCGCTCCAACGCGGTCGGCACCGTCAACTGCCGCACCGCCTGGCTCACCTTCAACGGCCAGAACTCCTGCGACCAGAAGAAGAACAACTTGTCCTTGTTCTTGTTGAATCCGCCCGGCAGCACCACCGGTCCGCCGATGTTGTAGTTCCAGGTGTTGTAGCGATACCGCTGCTTCGGCGTCCCCAACCGGTTATTGAAGAAGTTGTTCGCGTTGAACTGCTCGTGCCGTTTGAAGTACGAGCCCAGGCCATGGAAGTCCTTCGCGCCAGATTTCGTCACCAGGTTGATGGTCGCGCCTGAACTGCGGCCGTACTCCGCCGGATAGTTCGTCAACAGCACCTTCACCTCGGCAATCGAGTCCTGGCCCAACGTCACCGATGAGTTGAAGTTGTTGCCCATCGGATTCGTCACCATGCCGTCCATCGTCACCGTGTTCGTACTGCGCCGGTTGCCCTGCACATAGATGTCGAAGTTGCGATCCATCCGCTCCGTATCGCCGATGCTGCCGCCATCCACCACGCCCGGCATCAGCGACAACAGGCTCATCGCATTGCGGCTCTTCGTCAGCAGGCCTTCCAGTTGCGAAGTCGCGATGACGGACGCCCGTTCCGAACTCGCCACCTGCACCGCCACGCCCTCCGCCGTCACCGTCACCTTGTCCGCAATCGCGCCGACCTCCAGTGCCAGGCGCCCCACCGGCAGCGTCTCCGCCGCCGACAACATGATCTGCTGCTTCACCAGGCTCTTGAACCCCGCCGCCGTCACCGTCAGCGTGTATTGCCCCGGCTGCAGGCTGCCAAACGTGAAGTCGCCGCGTTCGTCCGATTTCATCTGCCGGGCCACGCCGGTCGCGACATGGACTATCGATATATCTGCATCAACGACAGACAGTCCACTGGGGTCCACTACCGAGCCGACAATAGATCCAGTGATCGTCTGCGCCATGCACAGGAGGGCGCTTGCGACCAGCAGCAGGAGCGCGGCTGCCAGTCGTCTGAGTCGAAAATACATTGCTCTTCCTTTCCAGGGAACGGTTGGTTTCGGTTCTGCGCGGCGGTTATCGGCGCACCGCGCCAGTCAGCTTGTTCCGGCGCAGAAAGCGCTCAATCGCGCGCTGCACCCGCAGTGTGTCGGCGTCGGTCCACGTGTGCCGTCCGTGTGTTCCGCCGTGGACCGTGATCAGTTCGTTGGACACCCGGGCGCTACTGAGGGCCCTGTGTAGCTCAACGGACTGTTGGTAGGAAATCGTCTTGTCCGCGTCCCCATGGATGCTCAGGACCGGCGGCAGCCCGGGCTTCACCCAGGTCATCGGCGACAACTGCCGCGCCAACGCACGGACATCGGCCGCCTCGCGCAGCCACTTGCGGACTGAGGGCAGGCTGCCGGCCAGCAGAGCGTTCAGATCGGTGGCGCCGTAGTAGTTGATCACCGCCGCCGCATGCGGCTCCGGGCCATCCTGTTCCGGACATTCAATCCCACCCGAGCCCATCGCCGTCAATAGAGCCAGGTGCCCGCCCGCCGATCCGCCGCTCACCACGATGCGCTCCGGATCCACCCCGTACTTCGCGCCGTTCTTCACCACCCACCGGAACGCACAGCGGCAATCCTCGACACCAGCCGGAGCCGCTGCCTCGCCAGACAGCCGGTATTGCACCGCCACCACCCGCAATCCCAGCTGCAGATACGGCAGGTACCACAGCACATACTGTTCCTTGCTGCCTGTCTCCCAACCACCGCCGTGTATATACAGGACCGTCGGCCCCGGCTTGCGGTCATAGGGAATGTAGAAGTCCAGCTTCAGCTCGCGGCTGCCCACCCGCCGGTAGACCACATCGCGCTGAGCCGTGAACCGCTGGCCCACCAGCGAGGCCCAGTCGCGGTCGGACGAGCCCGCCACGGCCAGGGTGCTTGACCCTACCAACCAGAGGATGTTCAAATATTGAACACTAACGTGCATCTGAAGCACTGTAGTTTTATGGCAGATTCATGAAGATGTCAAGAGATTTGGTGAGCAAAGAAGTTGTGAAGTCCGCCGGGCCCACCATGCTCGACAAAGGGCTCACCGTTCTCGAAGCCGTTGAGAAGGCCGACCACCCCGTCACCATACAGGAAATTGCCGCCATCACCGGCCTGCAGCGCCTGGCCGTCTATCGCCTGCTGACGACCCTCGAAGAGCGCGGCTACATCCATCGCTCGCAGGACAAACGCTACCGCTCCACCACACGCCGCCGCCGTTTGCTGGTCGGCTACCTGGCGCCCCTCGAAGGCAACCAGTTCCGCGTCGACGTGAAAGAGTCCATCGAGCGCGCCGCCGCCCGCGCCGGCAGCTACGTCATGCTGCGCCACAACGACGAGGAAGACAGCGCCACCGCCCTCCGCCATGCCCAGGAGATGGTCGACGCGCGCGTCGACGTGGCCATGCTCTTCCAACCGGTGGAGCGCCTCGGCTACATGGTGGCCGACCTCTTCTTCGGCGCCGGCATCCCCTTCATCACCGTCGAACGTCCCATCCAGGGCGGCATCTATTTCGGGGCCAACAACTACCAGGCCGGAAAGCTCGCCGGCCAAGCTTTGGGCCATTACGCGCGGGAGAAGTGGCGCGGCCGCTTCGACCGCATCGTGCTCGTCGAAGGACCCAAGACCAAGACCAACGTCCAGGCCCGGCTCGCCGGCGTATTAGTGGGCCTCCAGGACGTCCTGGGTTCCATCTCGGAGTCCTCGGTCATCCACCTGGAAGGCGACGCCCACCAGGATTCCAGCAAACACTCCATGGCCAAGCTCCTACGCCAGCTCAAGCCCGGCACACGCCTCCTGGTCTCCGGCTTTAACGACCTCAGCGCCATCGGAGCCATGGAGGCCGTCCGCGATGCCGCTCGCGACCGCGACGTCGTCATCGTCGGACACAATGCCGCCCGCGAAGGCCGCGGAGCCATTCGCCGCCGCGGCAACTGCCTGCTCGCTTCGGTTGCTTTCTTCCCCGAACGCTATGGCGACCGGCTGATCCGTCTCGCCTGTTCCATCGTCGATGGCGAGCAGGTGACGCCCGCCGTCTACACGGACCACGTCGTCCTGCACGCCGACAACCTAGAGAACTTTTACCCTGCGGCCACTGACCAGGGCTGATCGCGCTTTACTGCGCCGCCACGCCCAGTTCCTTCAGGATCCCGTCCGCGTGGTCCACGTCCTTCAGCAGCCAGAGGAAGAAGCGGATGTCCACGTTCACGTTGCGCGCCACGTCCGGGTTGTAGCCAAAATCATTCGACACGTTCTCCCATACTCTGTCGAAGTTCAAACCGACCAACTCGCCGCGCCCGTTCACCGTCGGGCTGCCCGAGTTGCCGCCCGTCGTATCAGCATCCGCCAGGAAATCCAAAGGCACCTTCGAGGCATCCACCTTCGCCGCTGCGGCCTTCACGTTCTCCGGCAGCTTGAAAGGCTCCTCGCCCGTCTCTTTTTCCAGCATGCCGGCCAGCGTCGTCTGCGGCGTGTAGATCACCCCATCCCGCGGGGCGTAGCCCTTCACGTGCGCGAAGCTCACCCGTAAGGTCGAGTTCGCATCCGGCGCCACCGGTTTGCCGGCATGCGCGATCACGGCCTTGCGCCACTCCGGCCTCAGCCGCGCCACCGCTCCATCCTGTGCCCGCGCCCGCTTCTGCCACGCCCTCAACTCAGGCTCCAGCGCGAACGCCAGGCCCAGCATCGGATCCTTGCGCGCCTTCAACTGTTCTGTCGACTCGTTGAACATCTTCAGGCGCTCACTCAGATCCAGAACCTTCGTCCGGCCGTACAGGAACTCCAGCGTCTCGTCCACCTTGCCGTCGCCGAAGATCTTGTCGAACGCCTCGATGCGCTCCTCCGGACCCAGCTTCAAGGCATGACCCACCAGGGATGCGAACAGCGCCTGGTCGGCCGGCCGGTAGTAGCTCTTCTGGTCGCGCTCCATTGTGGCCCGCATCCGCGTCCACTCGCGCTCCATGTAGTCGCCTTCGCGCTCCATGTCCGGCTTCTCTCGCTCCGCCGCCAGCCGCACCAGATGCGTAGCGAACTTCAGCGCCAGCGGGTTGCCCAACAGCGTGCCCAGCAGAAAGTCATGCGTCCCGGTCTTTCTTTTCTCGGCCGCTAAAGTGTCCAACCCCTGCTTCGCCGCCGCGGCTTTGGCATACGCGGGATGAGAGCCGATCCACGCCATAACAGCCTCTTCCGCCTTGGCCTGTTTCTCGATAGTCCGGCCGCGCTTCAGTCCGGCCAATTGCCCATCCGCGTTCTTCGAAACGTTGGCCAACCCCTTCTGCGTCGCCGCCACCGCGATCTGCCCTTCCGGATTGCCTTTGGTCGTCTGCTCCAGCAGATTCAACCAACCGCCGAAAATCTCCGAGCGCAGCTTGAACCAGTAGTCGCGCTGCCCCGCCATCTCGTCTGATGTCAGCGATCGCACGGTCCGTCCCGGATACCCCAGCACCATGACGAAGTCGCCCGTCTTGACGCCCGTCTTCGACAGCGGAAAGAAGAACTCCGGCGTGTAGGGCTTCCCGTCCTTGTAAGCCCGGGCCATCGCAAAATCGCCTGTGTGCCGCGGCCACATCCAGTTGTCGATCTCGCCGCCATACTCCCCAATCGCCCTCGGCGGAGCATACACCAGCCGGATGTCCGAGAGCTCGAAGCTGTCGATCAGGATGTATTGAACCCCGCCGTCGAACACCGCCACCTTGCAACGCGCGCCGGGCGTTCGCTCGCATTCGCTCACCAGCGCCTTCTGCTTTGCCTCAATCGCCGCATTCCGCGCCAGGTCGTCCGCACCCGCCGGCACCGCGGCCTCCATCTCCTTCGTGACGTCCGTAAACTTGCGCGGGACCGTCACTCGCGTGGTTCTCCCCGGCAACTCCTCTTCCGGACTCTTGGCAAGAAATCCGTTGGTGATCAGGTCGCGTCCGGGTTTCGAATGCTCCTGCAATATGCCAAAGAGACAATGGTGGTTCGTCAGGATCAGGCCGGTCGCCGAAACAAACCCGGCGGAGCATCCACCAATATTTACGGCCGCCGCCAACAGGCCGGTGCCCCTCTTCTGGTCCCACAGCCGCGTAACCGGCAATTGCAGACCTTGTTTCTTCAACCACAGCGGATCCAGTTGCAGCACCTGCTGCGGAGTCCACTTGCCTTCTTCGGCCATGCCCAACGCGGCTGTCAGGGTCAGACAGACGCTCCATTTCATCCAGGTTCGGTTCACGGTGAAAATTCCTTCTCAAAGTGCGCCTTCACAAACGCACGACTTCAGCATATATTGAAGGCTCCAATCGAAGGGACGGAGGCGCGATGACACAGGACATGGGCCGGTGCGCGGAAGAGATCCGGACTTGCTGGCAGGAAAGCGAGGTCGCCCTGCAACGCGGCGACACCGATGCGGCCAATCGTGCTTTTGGCCACGCCTTCGAGGTTGTCGATACTTTTCCGGCTATCGAAGAGGAAGACGTCCGCGCTCTGCAGTTCCTGTGTGTCCTCACCTGGGTGAAGGTTTCAGCCTCGCTGGAGGTCACCGGCCAGGAGGAAGAAGCCCACGAAGCCCGCCTCCAGGTCTTCAGCCTGCTCGACGAAATGTACACCGCCAGTCCTGTCACCGCCGGCCATGCCTGGCCCAGCGCCGAGTTCATGCGAGGCTTCGAATCCGAAGAAGCAGTCGACCTCGTCGGCCGCCTCTACCTTCTCTGCAGCAAATCCGGCCGGGCCGACTCCATCCTCTGGGGCCGCCTCTTCATGGATCTCGACCTCCGCATCCACGGCGACAATCCGCCGACAGTGAATTAGCGCCAGGCCGGGGGCTCCCTACTCCCCCAGCGCCCGCCGCCCCGCCGCCAACAGTCGGACGATTCTCTCCACGTCGTACACTGCTCCGCCCCACGTCCCGCCGCTGGCATCCTGCAGCGCCGCCCACAGCTTCGTATCCGCCGGCAGATCCTTGTCCGGAGCCAGGTCCGGCCGCGGAGCCCGCTCCGCCAGCACCCTCGCCCCCTCCTCCGCTCCAAATACCACCCCGTCCGCACCCACCAGGTTCACCGTCCCTTCCAGCCGGTTGCGGTCCACCACAATCTCGATCACGTCCCCTTCCCGCAATTTCCCAATCGGTCCGCCCGCCAGCGCCTCCGGCGAAATATGCCCGATACAGGCGCCCGTCGACACGCCGCTGAACCGCGCATCCGTCAGCAGCGCGACGTGTTTGCCGAATGGCAGGAACTTCAGCGCGCTGGTCAGCTGGTACGTCTCCTCCATGCCCGCGCCCAGCGGACCCCGGCAGGCCAGCACCAGGATGTCGCCCTCTTTCACCTGCCCCGCCTTGATCGCTTCAATCGCCGCCGGCTCCGTCACAAATACCCTGGCCGGCCCCACCTTCCGGTACACCCCGTCCGCGCCCACCACACTCGGGTCGATCGACGTACTCTTGATCACCGCCCCCTCCGGAGCCAGGTTCCCCACCGGGAAGCACACCGTCGCCGTCAAGCCGCGGTGCCGCGCCTCATCCGGCGACATGATCACGTTGTCCGGATCGATTCCGTCCCGCTCCAGCAGCGTCTTGCGCAGCACGGCCCGCCGCTCACTCTGCGCCCACCAGTCCAGCGCGTCGCTCAGCGTCTGGCCCGACGCCACCAGCGCTTGCGTGTCCAGCAGCCCCGCCTTTCTCAGGTGCAGCATCACCTCCGGCACACCGCCCGCCAGGAACACCTGCACCGTCGCAAAATGCTTCGGGCCGTTCGGCAGTGCGTCCACAATGCGCGGCACGCTGCGGTTCACCCGGGCCCAATCGTCCACCGTGGGCCGCCGCAGCCCCGCGTGATACGCGATCGCCGTCAAATGCAGGATCAGGTTCGTAGACCCGCCAAACGCCGCGTGCACGGCCATCGCATTCTCCAGCGCCGCCGTAGTCAGGATGTCGCGCATGCCCAATCCGCGCGACTCCATCGACAACACCGCCCGCGCCGACCGCCGCGCCATATCCAGCCACACCGGCTGTCCCGAAGGCGCCAGCGCCGAATGCGTCAGCGACATGCCCAGCGCTTCACCCACCACCTGCGCCGTCGCCGCCGTACCCAGAAACTGGCACCCTCCGCCTGGAGACGCGCACGCCCGGCACCCCATCTCCGCCGCGTACTCCCGCGTAATCTTGCCATGGGCAAACCGCGCCCCAATCGTCTGGATCGCCGCCGCGTCCTCGCCCTCTTCCGCCAGCAGCGTCACCCCGCCCGGCACCAGAATACAGGGCAAGGTATGCTGCGCCGCCAGCGCCATCATCATCGCCGGCAGCCCCTTGTCACAGGTCGCCACCCCCAGCACCCCACTACGCCGTGGCAGCGACCGGATCAGCCGCCGGAAGATCTGCGCCGCGTCGTTCCGGTAGGGCAGCGAATCGAACATGCCCGTCGTCCCCTGCGACCGCCCGTCGCACGGATCCGAACAATACCCCGCGAACGGCACCGCGTCCAACCCCTTCAACTCCCGCGCCGCCGCCTCCACCAGCAGGTTCACTTCCCAGTGGCCGCTGTGATAGCCCAGCGCGATCGGCGTCCCATCCGCCGCCCGCAATCCGCCATGCGTGCTGAGAATCAACACTTCCTTGCCGCCCAGCTTCGACGGATCCCAGCCCATGCCGGCGTTCATCGTCCACCCGAACAGATCGCCGCTCGGCGCGTTGCGCAGCATCTCGTCCGTGAAGGGCAACTGCCCCTGCGGACCGCGCGTCTTCGTCGGCGGGGCGAATAACGTCTGGTCGCCCGAATCGAGAATCGAGGCGAGACTGGGAACTTGCGTGATTGCTGGCATGGCAGTTGGTTCTTCTCAATGATAGAATCGCCCGCATGTCAGAGGCTGGACCAGTTACTCGACGCGCGGCCATCGGAGCCCTCACCGCTGCTTCCTATTCCAGGGTCGCGGGCGCCAACAACCGCATCGGCGTCGGGTTCATCGGCTACGGCCTCATCGGCGCCCAGCACGTCTTCGACTTCAAAAGCCAGGACGATGCCGACCTCGTTGGTCTCGCCGAAACCTATGAGCCGCGCCTGCGCGAAGGCATCGCCGCCTGCGAAGCCCGCCCCGGCACCAAAACCCGCGGCTATCGCGATTTCCGCCGCCTGCTTGATGAAAAGGACATCGACGCCGTCGTCGTCTCCACGCCCGATCACTGGCACGCCCTGCTCACCATGATGGCCTGCGCCGCCGGCAAGGACGTCTATGTCGAAAAACCCATGACCCTGTTCGTCCGCGAAGGCCGCTGGATGACCCAGGTCGCCCGCCGCCACAAACGCGTCGTCCAGGTCGGTACCCAGCAGCGCAGCGGAGTCCACTACCAGGCCGCCCGCAAGCTCATTCAGGAACAATACTTCGGCAAACTCCTGTCCGTCCGCATGGCCGCCTTCCGCAACATCATGCCAGGCTTCGGCCGGCCCGCCGAACCGCAGCCCGAGAATTTCGACTACGACATGTGGCTCGGCCCTGCTCCGGCCCGCCCCTACCAGCCCCACCGCGGCCTCTACCACTTCCGCTGGTTCTGGGACTTCTCCGGCGGCCAGATGACCAACCTCGCCGCCCACGAACTCGACATCGTCCAATGGACCACCGGCCAGAAAGGGCCTCGCGCCGTCTCGTCTTCCGGCGGCCGCTTCGCCCTCGAAGACGACGGCGAAACCGCCGATACCCAGGACGCCCTCTTCGAATACGACAAGTTCACCGCCATCTGGTCCCATCGCGAGGCCAGCATGGGCCGCCGCCCGCCCGGCGGCAGCGAATACGCCGGCACCAAGGGAGCCCTCCTCATCAATCGCGCCGGCTTCGAGGTCCTGCCGGATACAAAGATGCCCCCCGGCAACGCCATCCCCGTCTTCAAAGGTCAACCGCAAGGCGGACCCAAACGCGAAACCGTCACCCCCGAACCCTGGGTCCAGGCCATGAAAGTCCCCGGTTCCTCCGACGACCAGTTCCGCGCCCACGTCCGCAATTTCCTCGATTGCATCAAATCCCGCGAACGCACCGTCGCCGATGTCGAGGATGGCCACCAGACCGCCGTCGCCTGCCACCTTGCCAATATCAGCCTGCGCACCGGCCGCAAAATCCGCTGGGATCCGGAGAAAGAGGAGATCCTCAACGACCCCGAAGCCTCTGCCATGCTGGAACGTCCCTATCGCAAACCCTGGGATCGCGTCTTGAAAGGGCTACTCTCGTAGTTCGGCCCGGCTGATGCTATTTCAAGCAAAACTGATAGTATGCTTCGCTTTCAGAAGAAGGCGTTATAATCAACCGTAAGGACCCGCCCCGGTTCTGGAGTCTCCTGTCTTGCCCAGTCACAACCCCCTCGTCGCGGTTTATCCCGGCAGTTTTGACCCGATTACGAACGGCCACCTGGACCTCATCCAGCGCTGTGCTCCACTAGTCGACAAACTGGTCGTATCCGTGCTCCGCAACGCCCACAAGCATCCCCTCTTTACCCTGGAGGAGCGTGTAGCCATGCTGCGGTCGGTCGCCAGTCCCTTTCCCAATGTGGAAGTGGACTGCTTCGATGGGTTGTTGGTCGATTATGCCCGCCAGAAGCAGGCCAAGTTGCTTCTGCGCGGCATCCGCGCCATCTCCGACTATGAATACGAGTTGCAGATGGCCCTGATGAACCGCCGCCTCGCGCCTGAGATCGAAACAATGTTTATGATGGCAGGAGAGGCTTATTCCTTCATCAGTTCCAAACTGGTGAAAGAGGTCATTGGGCTGGGCGGCAATATCAGCGGTCTCGTGCCACCTTCCGTCGAAGAAAAGCTCAAGCAGCGTTTCCTGGGGCGGGAATAATCTACATCCAGTCAGAGCAGCTTACCAGTATGCAACAAGCGTCATCCCACCTCGCAGATCGAATCTCTCTTATCAGCGTCTCGTCCACGGCCCGTGTTTCGGCCGAGGCCGAGAAACTCCGCCGCGCCGGCGTGGATGTTGTCGACTTCGGCGTTGGCGAGCCGGACTTCCCCACCCCGGATAACATCAAACGCGCCGCCATCGCCGCCCTGGACCAGAACTTCACGCGCTACACCGCCATGCCCGGCGTGCAGGAACTGCGCCAGGCTGTGGTCGATCGCCACAAGGCGGATTACGGCACCAGCTACTCGGTCCCCGAGTGCGTCGTTTCCGTCGGCGGGAAGCATGCGATCTTCAACATGACGCAGGCGCTCGTCGGCGATGGTGACGAGGTCATCATCCCCATTCCTTACTGGGTTACCTACTACGACGTCGTCAACTATGCCGGCGGCAAGCCCGTGCTCGTCGAGACCAGCGAAGCCGAAGGCTTTGCCCTCACTGCGGCGCAGGTCGAGAAGGCCATCACCTCCAAGACCCGCCTGATCATCGTCAATTCGCCCTGCAACCCTTCCGGCGCCCTGGTTGAACAGGCTGAGTTCGAGAAGATCGCCCACCTCGCCAAAAAGCGCGGCATCTGGCTGATGACCGACGAGTGCTACTGCCGCTTCCTCTACGACAGCGATCCTTACTCCGTCGCCTCCGTGCCCGGCATGAAGGACACCGTCATCGTCGCCGGCTCACTCTCCAAGACCTATGCCATGACCGGCTGGCGCATCGGCTTCACTCTCGCTCCGGCCGAAGTCTGCACCGCCATCATCAAGCTGCAGTCCCACTCCACGTCCAATCCGACCTCCATCGCCCAGAAGGGCGCCATCGAGGCCCTCAACGGACCCCAGGATTCCGTCGACGTCATGCTCGCCGAGTACCGCAAACGCCGCGACTACGTCATCGGCCGCCTGCGCGCCATCCCCGGCATCACCTGCGCCGAGCCCCGCGGCGCCTTCTACGCTTACCCCAACATCAGTGGAGCGCTCAGTCCCAACGGCCTGCGCACCCCCATGGAATTCGCCGAGAAACTGCTGGCCGAAGCCCACGTGGCCGCCGTCCCCGGCGAAGCCTTCGGTACCGAGCGGCACGTCCGCATCTCCTACGCCACCTCCATGGAGAACATTCAAAAGGGGTTGGATCGCCTGGAAAGCTTCGTCAAGAAGCACTCTGCCTAGTTTGCTGTTACAACTTCGTTCCGCTGGCGGTGACGCTGCTATCCTGATAGTTCGTCACCGCCACTGCGGCATGCGTCGCCGACTTCTACTTCCTGCTTTCGCGCTCGCCCTCCTGGCGGGCTGCTCCTCCGGTCCTCCGCGGGATCCCGTTCTCGGGGAGGCCTTCGTTGGGCCCGCCACCCTACAGATTCGCCAGGAACTCACCGCCCGCGCCGCGCTCGTCGCCACCGCTAAACACGGCGACCGCCTGGCGCTCATCGGCCGTCGCCGCGGCTTCTACCGCGTCCGCACCTCTGGCGACGCCGAAGGTTGGGTCGATGGCCGCCAGCTCCTCGCGCCCGAAAACATGACCGATCTCAAGAACCTGGCGGAACGCGCAGCCAGTTCCCCATCCCAGGGCCGCGCCTCAGTCTTTGAAGCTCTCAACGTTCACAACCTGCCCAACCGCCAGTCGCCCAGTTTCTTTCAGATCCGCCACGACCAGCAGGTGGAAGTCGTCGCCCATGAGCGGGCGCCCCGCGTGCCCTTCGTCGCACCCGACTTCCTCAAAACCGAAGCCCTGCCGGCAGTTACGAAGAAATCCCGCAAGAAGGTCCAGCCTGCCGTCGCACCACCCCCCGCTGGCCGCCCGCCCGCCGTACCCGCCAACTGGCTCGACCTCTCCGGCAACCCCGATGGCTTCGTCCCGGAACAGGGCGAGAAGATCGATAAGGACGAACCCAAGCCGCAACCGCCCGCCATCCCCATGGACGACTGGACTCTCATCCGTTCCAAGGAAGGTCAGGCCGGCTGGGTGCTGGCCCGCATGTTGTTGATGGCGATCCCTGACGAAGTGGCACAGTATGCCGAACGGGCCCGCATCACCGCCTATTTCAACATCGGCAAAGTAAACGACCACGGCGTCGACAAGCCCGTCTGGATGTGGGCTTCCCTCGCCCAGCGCGGCGTGCCCTTCGAGTTCGACTCACTCCGTATCTTCATCTGGAACATCCGCCGCCATCGCTATGAGACCTCGTTCATCGAACGCGGAATGAAAGGCTACCTGCCCATCGCCCTCAACGGTTCGCCGGCCTCCAGCTTCCGCGTCATCGTCGAGGAAAAGGACGGCAAACTCGTGGAACGCGAGTACAGCATCAACAACTTCCGCGCGCGAGTCGTGGCCCGCCACGAGGCCGAACTGCCCGCCCAGTGGAATACCGTGACGAAATCCGCCACCGGCGCCAAGCCGGTGAAAGCGCCCGAAAAGTCCTGGAAGGATACCGCCAAGGGCCTGTACGAAGACGTCAAAAAGCGCATCAAGCGCTGAAATCGACCCGGTCCATCGCCAGAAACTCCCTGACGTGAGGGTGATCGCACTTTTCCATCTCAGAGACCGTTCCGAAGTAGATCACTTTGCCTTCATACAGGAACACCACCCGGTCGGCCACTCGCCGCATCAGGTCCAGGTCGTGCGTCACCACCAGCGAGGTCAACCCCAGTTGCCGCTTCAGCCGCAGCATCAGTGAGGCCATCTGGTCGGACATGATCGGGTCCACCATCGTGGTCGGCTCGTCATAGAGGACACACTCCGGCTGCGCCGCGAGGGCTCGCGCAATCGCCACCGCCCGCCGGTAACCCGTCGACAGGTCCGCCGGATACGCATTCTCGAAGTCCGCCAGGTCCACCATCTCCAGCAGGCCCCGCACGACGTCCAGCTTGTTCGACGCGTCGTAGTCTTCCCGCAACTCCAGCGAGAAGAGGATGTTCTCGCCGACGGTCAGCGAATCGAACAGCGCGCCGTTCTGGAAGACCATCGTCACCTTGCGCCGGATCGTCCGCAGTTCCGCCTCGGTCAGGTTTGTGATGTCCTGGTGCGCGACAATCACCCGCCCCGAATCCGGTTTCAGGAAGCCCATGATGTGGAACAGGCTCACGCTCTTGCCCACGCCGCTGCGTCCGATGATCGCCAGCGTCTCGCCGGGATCAATATAGAAGCTGCAATCGACTAAAACGGGGTGATCGAACGTCTTATGAACGTGCTGGAACTCGATGTAATGCGGAAACTTGTCGATCATTGGCCCCACCGCGCCCATTCGTCCGACGTATTCAGGTTCGCCACGTATTCCTCATCATCCACCGGAAATCGCGCAAAGTCGATTGTATCCAATAACTTCCGGATCGAATACCGCCCCTCTTCGAGCGCCGCCGCAAACATCGGATGGAGCCGCGAGTGGTAGATCGCGCACAGCGGTTCCACCCGTCCGTCACCGTGCGCCGCCGCGACGGCTGCCTGCTCACCGCCCAGCGCAGCACCCACCATCCGCCGCAGCCACTCGCTGGGGAGACGGGGCATGTCGCAGCCCACAATCAGGTTCCAGTCATACCCTTGCCGCAGCGCAGCTTCCACTCCGCTCATCGGTCCGCACCCGGCATATCTTTCGGTCAGGCAGGAGAGACCCAGATGGACATAACGTTCTGGCGCGCCAACAAGATAAACCACCCCGGCCGCCTCGCGGGCGATACCCGCCACCCACTCCACCAGGGTCCCATTCCCATACGGCAACAGGGCCTTGTCGCGGCCCATCCGGCTGCTGTGGCCCCCCGTCAGCACGAAGCCGGCGACGCTCATGAGACAATCTTAGCAGTGGCTCGTGCCCAATCCGGGTCCGGGCTCAGGCGAAACTCCATTTGTTTGCAGCGCATGTCTCGCTATAATCAGTACAACAAATTAATGGCGTTCTGTTTCACCTTGGCCTTGGCGGCCACGGCGGCAGCGGCTGAACCCGCGTCGCGCGTGGTCACCACCGTGCGCCCCGACGCCCGCACCGGACGCCTCGTGCGCAGCACCACTGTCGTCTCTCATCCCACGGCCAGCAAAGAAGTTACACCGAAAACCATTAGGACCGCCGCCGCCAGCGCGGATATCAATGTCGGCGAAATTGTCGAACGCGCCGCCAAAGCGCATGCCGTCGATCCCCTGCTGGTGCACTCCGTCATTCGCGCCGAAAGCAACTACAACCCCACCGCCGTCTCACCCAAAGGCGCCGAAGGCCTCATGCAGCTCATCCCGGCGACCGCCCGCCGCTTCGGGGCCCTCAACAGCTTCGACGCCGAGGAAAACATCACGGCCGGGGTCAAATACCTGAAGTATCTGCAGGAAATGTTCAAGGACGACCGCCTGGCCCTCGCCGCCTACAATGCCGGCGAAGGCGCCGTCCAGAAGTACGGCAACAACGTTCCGCCCTATAGGGAAACCGTACAGTACGTCGATCGCGTCGGCAAATCGTATGGCGAGGCCCGCAAACGGCTGCAGCCGGAAACCGCGGCGGCCGTCGCCCCCATCCCCCAGCAGCCGCAGCCGGAACCCTTCCGCCACCTTGAGGTGTCGACAGATTCCGAGGGCCGCATGGTGCTGAAGACCCGCTAGGAGGCTTTCTGGCCAGGACGAAATCTCGAGCATCGCTCTCCCGCCTGGCTCTCTTCGGAGCCCTGGGATTCGTCTTTTCCACCAGCGCCGCTCCGGCCGAAACCGCCGAAACAAAGCCGCTCGCCGCCGTCACCTCCGTCCGTTTCTGGTCCCTCAGCCAGGCCACCCGCGTCGCCCTAGAAGTCAGCTCCGAGGTTAAGTACAAGTTCGAAAAACTGACCAATCCCGATCGCCTGTTCGTCGACCTCAGCGAGACACGCATGCGGTTGAACGACAAGGCGTTCTACACCGTCAAGGTAGGCGACAAGCTCGTCAAACAGATCCGTGTCGCCCAGAAGGACCCGCGCGTCATGCGCATCGTCCTCGACCTCGAAGGACCCGTCGAACAGGAAATCTCGGTCCTCGCCAATCCCACCCGCATCATCATCGAAGTCCGCCCCACCGGTTCGAAAGCCGCTGAGACCACCGTCTCCCAAAGCCGCACCGGCGTCGAAAAGATCGATGTCCCCGTGAAGGACGAGCCGAAACCGGAACCCGTCCGCACTGCCGCCGCCAGGCCGACCGCTGTCGAACGGCCCGAACCCAGTCGATCTTCCACACCGCCCCCGGCTCCGGTAAGAACCGTGGCCACCTCGCCGGTGACCACCCCCTCGAAACCCGTGACCGTGGCCGTCGGCCCGCCCGCGAGACCCGCCGAACCGGAACCCGCCCCGCCCGAACCCGTCATCCCGCCATCCTCCAATGCGCCCGACGAGACGCCCAAGGCGGCCCGGCCCAACTCCACCGGCGGCCGCTCGCTCACCCGCGCTCTCGGCCTGAAAGTGGAACGCGTCGTCATCGATCCCGGCCACGGCGGCCACGATCACGGCACCACCGGCCCCACCGGCCTCACGGAAAAGGACCTCGTCCTCGATGTCTCCCTCCGCCTCGGCGCCCTGATCGAACAGCGCATGGGCAGCCAGGTGATCCTCACCCGCTCCAACGATACATATGTCGGCCTGGAAGAACGCGCCGTGCTCGCCAACAAGAACCGCGCCGACCTCTTCATTTCCATCCACGCCAACGCCACCAGCTACCGCAACATCTCCGGCGCCGAAGTCTACTACCTCAACTTCACCACCTCCAAGGAAGCC
This sequence comes from Paludibaculum fermentans, assembly GCF_051172195.1. Taxonomy (GTDB): domain Bacteria; phylum Acidobacteriota; class Terriglobia; order Bryobacterales; family Bryobacteraceae; genus Paludibaculum; species Paludibaculum fermentans_A. The sequence continues at coordinate 4,445,776 of NZ_JBPJAQ010000001.1, read as the reverse complement.
ACGGAAGTCGCCGCCCGCGAGAACGCCGGCGCAGGCAAGTCGGTCTTCGAACTGCGCGAGCTCATCCAGAAAATTGCCCTGAAAGACCGCCTCGAGGAATCACGCGAGTTCGCCACACGGGTACAGTCCTCCCTCGCCTCCACCTGGTCCAAGATGGATTCAGCCGCCCAGAATCGGGGAGTGAAGAAGGCGCCGTTCGTGGTACTGATCGGTGCCTCGATGCCGTCGGTTCTCGCTGAAATCGGTTTCATCAGCAATCCGCGCGACGAAGCCCTGCTCCGCAAAGCCGATCAGCGCCAGAGACTGGCAGAAGCACTTTTCAAGGGAATCCAACAGTACGCGGAGAGCCTGAGCCAGGGCACGCAGGCAGTCGTTTCAGCCGAACCCTCCAACCGAACCGAAGCCAGCCGCTAGGACGAAGCCGACACTACAGGGTGGAACACCACGCTGTTGCGCCCGCGGTGCTTGGCCTCGTACAACGCATTGTCGGCCGACCGGATCAACAACTCGGCATCGGAAGGATGCGCCGGCACCATCGTGCAGGCGCCAAAGCTGGCCGTGATACTCACATTCTGGCCATTCAGCGAAAATGGCGTGGATTCGATCGCGACCCTCAACCGCTCCGCATGCGAGATCAGCCCACTGTCTTCCGCACCCGGCACCACCACCAGGAATTCTTCGCCCCCATACCGGCCAAAGGCATCATAGGCTCGGATACAGCCGCCCACCCGCCGGGCCGCTTCGCTCAACGCGGCGTCGCCCGACAGATGTCCATACTCGTCGTTGATCCGCTTGAAGTGATCGAGATCCAGCATCACCACCCCCAGCGGCCGCCGTTCGCGCGAGGCACGAATCACTTCCCGGTCGAGAATCTCCAGAATCGCGGCCCGGTTCCACGTGCGGGTCAGTCCATCGCGCGTCGCCTGGATCCGCAGGGCTTCCTGCGCCCGCATCAGCTCGGCCTGCAGGTCGATAATCCGGCGCCCGGCCCGCAACCGCACTTCCAGTTCGTGCTTGTCGAACGGCTTGATGACGTAATCATCGGCGCCGGCGCCCAGGCCTTCGACAATGTCTTCTCTCAGCGCACGGGACGTTAGCAGAATGATATAGGTGTAGACCGGCCGCGCCAGGGTCCGCATCAGCTTGCAAAGCTCGGGCCCGGTGTGGACCGGCATCATCCAGTCGAGAATTGCCAGTTGCGGCGCATCTTCCTGCTGCAGACAAGCCCACGCTTCGTCTCCACTTGATGCGGTAACGACCTCATATCCCCAACCCTGAAGAGTCGATTCCAGGAGCCGGCGCATTAACAGACTGTCATCGGCCACTAAGATTTTCATCGCACTGAAATCACGGCTAGTCCCAATGTTATCAGCCTCGGCGGATTCGCGCCTCCCCCCCAAAAGGTACCAGTAGTACGAGGGAAGAGCAATCCCGCCGGGCTGAACACCGGGCGCTCAGTGCTTATGCGTGCGTAGAAACTCCAGAATTTCCGCCGCCGTCGTCCGCCCACCGTGCGTTGTGCTGACCTTTGCGAAAGAAACCTGCCGCATTCTATCGATAATGAAGGTCGACGGGTACGCCGTCTCCCCCTTCGCAGCCCATCGCAAATCATACGCCAGCGTGAATTGATAGTCGGGATCGAGCAGCAATTCAAAATGCCCGGGCAGCTTCTTATCCGACGCGAACTCACGCGCTCGTGGCTCCACCTCCGCCGCCGGACCCGGATACACCAGCAACACCCGCACGCCCGCATCGGAGAATCCCTGCGCGTGATGGACATAGTCCTGAACCTGCCGGTTGCACAGCGGGCATTGATAACCGGGATAGCCGCGCAACACCACCAGCACCACACCACTCTTCTGTGTCACGCTCGAAAGCCGCACCATCTCGCCGGAGAGCGACTTCAGGCTGAAATCCGGAGCCGCCTGGCCCACGGCTGGCGGTTCGGCCAGCATCGGGCAAGCAATCAATAACAATAGGGATAACGCCCGCGTCAGGCGGGCATCACCCGCATTCATGTAAGGGAAGGACAATAGGGAGCTCCTTGAGAAGTTAGACCACTGGGCGGCACACCTCGCCCACTTGTCTATGCTTCCTGGAGCCCGGAATATTCCCACTCACCCGGCTCACGGCTTGTGGTAATTCGGATATGCCGGCCGCTTCGGCTTCGCCACCGGAGCCTTCTCCAACTCGGCCAGCACCACTTCCACGGCCTTCTCCAGTTGCGGATCCTTGCCCTGCCGCACCTGCTCCGGGTCCTGCTCTACTTCCAGGTCCGGCGGCACGCCGATGTTCTCCGTATCCCACTGCGAGTTGGGGCCCCACACGCCCGAACTGGGCGAAGAGACAAACCCTCCATCCAGTAACTGCGGAGCACCCGCGCGCCCCACCAGTCCGCCCCACGTCCGCTTGCCCACCAGCTTCCCTGCATTGGCCCGCCGGAAGTAGTTCGGCATCGCATCGCCGCCCGACCCCGCATACTCATTAATGATCATCACCTTCGGCCCGAAGATCGCGCCCTGCGGCTGCACCTCGTCCTCACCGTCCCGCGTCGCCACCGCACTCATGCGCTTGCGGTTCAACACCTCGATAATGTCCGTCGCCAGCAACCCGCCGCCGTTGAAGCGTTCATCGATAATCGCCGCGTCCTTGCCCACCTGCGCGTAGAAGTAGCGCGTGAAGTACGCAAGCCCTCCATTGGCCGTGTCCGGCATGTAGACATACGCCACCCGGCCGTTCGTCATCTGCTCCACCTTGCGCCGGTTCGATTCCACCCACGCCAGGTTCCGCAGCCGCGACTCGTTCGGCACCGGGGTCACCACTACTTCCCGCGAGCCTTCATTGTTCGGATTCGGCCCGACGCGCAGCACCGTCTGCTTGCCCGCCGTCGCTTCGAAATAGCTGTAGACATCCTCCGCCGCCACCACATCCCGACCGTTCACCGCCAGCAGGTATTCGCCCTCCTGCACGTTCACCCCGGGTTGCGTCAGCGGAGCCTTCACGTCCGGATTCCAGTTCTCACCATCCAGGATCCGTTCGAACCGGTAGCGCCCGTTCTCCACCTTGTAATCGCAGCCCAGCAGCCCCGTCGGCACCGTCTTCACTTCCGGTTGCTCGCCGCCGGCCACAAACAGGTGGCCCACCGTCAGTTCGCCCATCATGTCCGCCAGCACGTAGTTGAGATCGCGCCGTGACATCGCCGCCGCCGCATACTTCTCATACTTCTTCGAATAGTCAGCCACATTCACACCGTGCAGGTTCGGATCGTAGAAGAACTCCCGTTGGATCCGCCACGCATCCCGGTACATCTGCATCCACTCCGCCTTCGGATCGGACTTCACCTGCAAGCCCTCTGTCTTCATCGCCTCCGCCGGCGGTCCGGCGGCCGGAGGCGGCGCGGGCGCACCACTCGGCGGCATCGGCTTCAGCGCCTGGATCGTCCAGCGGTCCCCGGTCGCCGTCAGCGTCTTCTCGCCATTGGCCGAGACCTCAAAGAACCTCACTCCGGTCGCCACGACATCCGACTTCCGCAGCTTCAGGTCATAGCGGTGCACCGCGAACCCGGGCGGTCCGCCGGCTCCGCGTGCCGGAGAAGCCTGCGCAAACAGGTTGCCCTCTTTCCCTGCCTGCAGCCGAAAATACTGCGCCGGCGGCATCGGCATCGCCAGGATCCGCTGCCCGATCTTTTCGAAATCGACCTTTACCACCACCGGCTTCGGCGGTTCAGGCTTGGCCGCCGGCTTGGCTTCGTCCGGCTTCGCAGCCGCCTTATCGCCCTCTGCCTTCTTCTCCGGAGCCTTCTCTTCATCACTCTCCGGAGCAAACGGCGACGGATCCGTCTTCGACAGCACCGCCAGGTACAAACTGCGCGTCTGCGATGTGCCAATGCTATGGATATCCGGCTCCAGCCCCGGACCCGAATCCGTACTCGCCGAGAAGTACAGATACTTCCCGCCTTTGTCGAAGACCGGGTTCTGGGCGTCGCTCAACCCGTCGGTCAGCTGCGTGGCCTTCGCATCGTCCAGCGAGTACAGGAATACCGCACCCAGGTAATTGGGCAGCCGCAGCGTATAGGCCAGCCACTTGCTATCCGGCGACCACACCGGCGGCCGGTCTCCGCTGGTAAAGAGGTAGCGGTCCTTCGCCACCTTCACCGGCTGCTTCTTCTCCAGGTCCAGATACCAGATCCCCAGATGCGCATCGGTGTAGGCGATCTTCTTACTGTCCGGAGACCACCGCGGCGAACTATAGAACGTGGGCTTCTCTTCCAGGCGGAACTTTCTCGGTGCCTGCTTGCCCAGCGAATCCTTCACCTGCAGCTCATACTCTCCAGACTCGTCCGAGAAGTACGCAATCCACTGCCCGTCCGGCGACCAGGCGGGATCGCGATCCATCACCGCCGGCGACTCCGTCAGATTCCGCGCGTCGCCCTTCTCCGCCGGTACCGTCAGAATCTCACCCCGGGCCTCGAAAAGCGCCCGTGCGCCCGTCGGCGAGATGTGCGCGTTCGTCAGCCGCTTCCCCACATCCACCAGCTTGGCCCGTACTTCGGAAACGTCCCCTTCAATCTGGATCTGCACCGGGCTCAGTTGCCCCGATTTCAAGTCGTACAGTTGTACCTGCCCGAACTGCTCGATCACGATCCCGCCCGGGCCTGCCGACGCCGACTTGAAGTCCATCCCCGTATTCGGTACCGCCTGCGCGACCTTCTTCGACTTCGTGTCGTACACCCACAACGACACCTTGCCGCCCGCATTCCGGTCACTCAGGAAATAGACTTTGTCTCCCACCCACATCGGGCAGTAGTCGTTGGAGCCTTCCCGCGGCACCCTCTCCACCTTGCTGCTGGCCAGGTGCGCGATCCAGATCGGAGTCGCCCGCCCGCCGCGGTATCGCTTCCAGGCCTGGAAAGCACGGGCCAGCGGAACGTAGGCAATGCTGTCCTGGTTCGCCGAATAGCTCGCCTCGTACGCAATCGGCAAAGGCAGCTTCGACGCCGGCCCTCCGCTCGCCGCCACAGTGAAAAGTTGTTCCGTGAAATTGAAGTTCGTGCGCGACGACGAGAACAACACCCGCGACCCGTCCGGAGTCCACCCCCGGGCAATGTCCGCCGCCGGATGATGCGTCAGCCTCCGCGGCACACCTCCGGCCGCGGCCACCACGAAGACATCCGTATTCCCGTCGTACTGCCCCGTAAAGGCGATCGACTTCCCATCGGGTGAGAAGTAAGGATCCGCTTCCACCCCAACATTCGTGGTCAGCCGTGTCGCCGCTCCGCCGGAGCGCGGCACCGTCCACAAATCTCCCGCGAAGACAAACGCGATCTGCGCGGCGCTCAGCGTCGGCTGCTGGGCCAGCAAAGGCGGATTCGCTTGCCCGTAGATCGAATACCCAAGGGCGGTGGAAAGAAAAAAGAGCCCTGCGAGGCGAAACATCAGGAACCTCCAGATCCCTGATTCTACCTCCTGGCCAGCGCAGTCTCCTGTAAATTACCCGTGGCCCCTGGCAGATGCAGCATCAGCGGCTCGGCCTCCTGGTTGGAGACGCGGAGCGTACACGAATCCGTCCACTCCAGCTCCAGCCCCGCATTCCGCTCCAGCGCGAATACATACTCCGCCAGCCTCGTCATCACATCTACAGGCAAATCCTGGATCAGCCGGTACCGCAAGGGGCGCGCCCCCGCCCAGGCCAGGGCCGCCGCCGGAGCTGGCTTCTGAGCCGCCGGCCTCACCAGCTTTTCCCGCCACGCCCCCAGCTTCTGGTTATATCCCTGCGCCCGGCTCCACGCGATCAACCGCCGCGATCCGGACAACAGCCGCGCCGCCAGCCGCGCCCTCCACGACCCACCCACCGGAGCTATACAGTCGTAACTCAGCACTTCGCCATGCGCCCAAACCTGCTTCGCGAACGACCGGCCCCTGGAAAAGTCATAAAGTTCCAGTCCCATCCGCAAACAGGCCTCGTACGATCGCGCCCGGTTCACGTGCCCCAGCCGGTACTTTTCAAATGCCGGGTGAAACGCGGGGATGTACAGCGTAAAAGTACTACCGTGCCGGAATCCCAAATCGAAGGCCACAGGCACTCCGTCCACGTAACTGACGAACGCCATCAGGTGCGACGGCAGCTCATCCCTCAGCAGAGACAGTAGAAACTCGCGGTTTGAGTCCTTCTTCCAGGCATTCCGCTTCGCCGCATGGCGCAGGTCGTGGATCTCGAACAGCCGCGGCAGCAGCTCCAACGCCTCCGCCCGCTGCGTGTCGCAATCGATGGTCCGGAACTCATACGGCCCCAGCGCGTTCAACCTTCTCTCATAGGAGGGAATCCTCTGCTGGAACTTCTTATTGGATTTCGACGCTTCGGCCGTCCCCGGCGTCAGCACCCGGTAAGGACAACCCTGTACCGTCATCGTCTCCGCGCCCGGCAGCAGCGTCAACAGCGGATCGCCGTCCGCCAGTTCCCGCCAGTCCGCCACCAGCGGCTGCGGCGCTGCCCGCAACGCATCCCGCACAGCCGCAAGCACTTCCGCCGAACACTCGCCGGCAATGCCCTGCCGGTCTGCCCGCCCGTCCGTGGCAAATCCAAGCCGTGTCACCCCACCCCCGAGCTTCGTCAGCGCGAACGGCGCAAAGGCCACCATTTCGCCCGCCCGGAACACACCAATAAAGAAGGCGCGCGCACCTTGCGGCCGCCGGATGGAGTCCCAATAATGATGCAGCCAGCCCGCGCACTGGAACGGCCCCGGCGCCTGCTCTCGTAGAAATGGGACATACTGCGCCCGCGCTGCTTCCTCCGTCCGCCACACGGTGACCATTAGTGACATCCCGTTCCTCCTTGGTGAACTTAGCCGCCCGCAAGTGCCCGCAGGCCGGGCACTCACCTCTCTATCAGGCCTGAACCGGAGTCTAAGGCGTGAGAGAGAACGGCTCTAGTACCCCTCCCTTCCCGTACTGGAACTTTGGTTCGACAAACTCTCGGGTACTCCCTAGTCCTGGTACGCGCTGGTACCACCAATCCATAGCGGGTCTCGCACTAAACCATCAGACTTCGTTTGTGGGGCGATTCCGGCAGCCCTCCCCGGTCATTCGGGGCGCCGGAGCACCAGAGGGATCATGACTAACCAGACCTGGAAACTGCAAGGCAAAACGTGGCGGAGACTGGCGGCCTGCGCCGCTTTCCTCGCGTCGGCCATCCTGCCCGTCAGCGGCATCGATCAGGCCCGCAACTCCGATCAGCTCGGCGCCGGTGATCAGGTGATTATCCGCGCCATGCACGTGGCCGAGATTTCCGATAAACCCATTCGCATCGGCGACGACGGCACTCTCCAGTTGCCGCTCATCGGCCGCATCAAAGCCGCCGGCCTCACGGTCAACGAACTCTCCGATCAGATGCGCAAGCGCCTGGCCAACTTCCTGGTCGAGCCGGAAGTCGCCGTCGAACTGGTCGAAATGAAGAGCCATCCCGTCTCCGTCATCGGCGCCCTGGTCACCCCCGGCGTCTACCAGTTGCACGGCCAGAAGCGGCTGCTCGAAATGATCTCCGGCGCGGGCGGCCTGCGCGACGACGCCGGCAGTATGGTGCGCGTCACTCGCCTCCGCGCCCAGGGCGCCCTGCCGCTGCCCGCCGCCAAGCTCGACAGGACCGGCGAATACTACGTCGGCGAAGTCCGCGTGTCCGACCTGATGTCCGCAAAGAATCCCTCGGAGAACTTCCTGGTCCGGCCCGACGACGTCATCAGCATCCCGCGCGGCCGCCTGGTCTACGTCATGGGTGAAGTCCGCAAGCCCGGCGGCTTCGTGCTGCGCGAACAGGAGACCCTCTCCGTGCTCCAGGCCCTGGCCCTCTCGGAAGGCCTGATGCCCACCGCCGGCCGCAAAAACGCCCGCATCCTGCGTCCCTCGCTGGACGCCGCCCCGGGCAAGAAGGAAATTCCGGTGGACATCGCTTCCATCCTTTCAGGCAAGACCAATGACATGGGGCTGCAGCCGGACGACGTGCTGTTCATCCCCAACAGCGCTCCGAAGTCAGCGACGCTGCGGGCCGTGGAAGCCGCCGTGCAAATCGGCACCGGTGTCGTGATCTGGCGGCGGTAGGGAAGCACCGAGGAGATAGCCATGAAGCAACTGAATTCACCATCGTGGGCCTCGGGCGACGGCCAGCTCACCAGCGCCGCGCAGCTCATGCCCGCCCGGCCCGTCCTGGCCGAGCTCACCCAGTCCTCCGAAGCCCATGAGTTCGCCAGTCTGGGCGGCATCTTCAACGCCCTCCGCCAGCGCTGGATCCTGATGACCGCCTTCGTCGTGGCCGGCGCCGTTCTCGCCGTCGCCCTCGCGTTCTCCCAGGCCAAGGTCTACGAAGCCAAGGCCGCCATCGAAATCAGCAGCCCCAATGGCGACTACCTGAATAGCCGCACCCTCGACCCCACCTCCAACGCCGACATCCTCATCGAGCCCTACCTCCAGACGCAGCTCCGCCTCATCCAGAGCGACTCCCTGCTGCTGCGCGTTGCCGCCAAGGCCAAACTCTCCGATCGCGCCGAGTTCCGCGGCGGCGCCGCCAAGCCCGTCCCCACCCGCGACAAGCTGCTCGAAAAGATCCACGACCGGCTCACCGTCCGCCTCTTCGGCCAGACCCGCATCCTCGAGATTCTCTTCCAGGCGCAGGACCCTGCCCTCGCCGCCCGCTTCGTCAATACCTTGGCCTCCGAGTTCGCCGAACAGTCCCTGGAACGCCGCGTCAGCGGCACCCGCCACACGGCCGAGAGCCTGGCCGGCCAGGTCGATGAACTGCGCAGCACCCTCGAGAAGTCCGAAGCCCAGCTCGAAGAGTTTGTGCGCCGCAACCAGCGCACCAGCACCCCTGAAAAGGAAGACGTCGCCGACGCCCGCCTGCGCCAGTTGCAGGCCGCCCTCAGCACCGCCCAGGACGCCCGCATCGCCGAACAGTCCCGCTACCAGTTGGCCCGCGTCACCGCCGCCGCCCAGGAAAACGGCCTGCTCGACAGCGACACCCTGCGCGCCTACCGCGGCCGCCAGACCGAACTGCGCCAGAAGCTGGCCGAAGCCGCCCGCGTCTTCAAACCCGGTCATTACAAGGTGCAGCAGATCCAGGCCGAACTCGCCGAAGTGCAGAGCGCCATGGACCGCGAACGCGGCCTGTCCCTCGAGCGGCTGCGCGGCGCCTACGAATCCGCCCAGCTCCGCGAAGATGCCCTGAAGACCGACTTCGAACGCCAGGCGCGCCTGGTCAACGGCCAGACCGTCCTGGACGTCCGCTACAACGCCCTGCGCCACGAAGTCGACACCAACCGCGTCCTCTACGAGTCCACCCGCCAGAAGTTCCGCGAAGCCAATATCTCTTCCGCCTCCCAGGCCAACACCGTGCAGTTGCTCGATTCCGCCGCCCAGCCCGAACTGCCCATCAAACCGAACAAGCGCATGTACGGCGCCATCGGCCTCTTCGGCGGCGGCTTCCTGGGCCTGCTCACCGTGCTGCTGGTGGAAGGCAAGGACCGCCGCATCAAGAGCCCCGACCATGCCGCGCAGAGCCTGCGCTCGCCCATGCTCGGCGCCATTCCTTCCGCGCCCTGGGCCCTCACCGACAACGCCCGGCCCGCCCTGCCCATGCGGCCCACCTCCGGTCAAACCGCCGCCGTGCAGGGTCATGGAGAACAGCTCGAGGCCATGCTCAAGATGCGCCGCAACCCGGCCGTCGCCAACGCCTACCGCAGCGTCCTCGCTTCCCTGCTCTACTCGCCGCAATGCGAGCGCCGTCCGCAGGTCATCGCCATCACCAGCGCCGAGGCCGGCGAAGGCCGCACCAACCTGGCCTGCAACCTCGCCCTCTCCCTGGCCGAGGCCGGCCGCAATGTCCTGCTCGTCGATGCCGATAGCGAGAACCCCCGCCTGCACGAAATCTTCGGCGTCCCCAACGATTACGGCTACTACGACCTGGTCGGCACCGCGCCCCAGGAACGGACCCGCGAAATCATCGACTCCATCTACGTCACCGCGATGCCCGGCCTGCTCTTCCTGCCCGCCGGCCGCTCCGGACACGGCACCACGCTGGTCGACAACCTCCGCGTCGCCGAACTCATGATGCTGCTCCGCTCGGAGTACGACGCCGTCATCGTCGACGTACCCCCGGTGCTGCGCTCCGCCAACGCCCGCGGCCTCGCCCGTCAGGCCGATGGCGTCGCCTTCGTCATCCGCGCCAACCGCGTGCCGGTCGAAGTCGCCTCCAAGGCCCTGCAGCAGCTCTCCAGCGACGGCGTGAAGGTCCTCGGCACCGTCCTCAACGACTGGGAGCCGGAAGGGCTCACGCTGGCGTCCTAAGGATCCTCCCCATGCAAGCCGCGGCCAACACCAACGTCCTGCCCAATCCGGCGCCGTCCCTCCGGCTCAACTTCGCCTGGACGGCCGCGGGCAATGGCGTCTACTCGGCTTGCCAGTGGGGCATGGTGGCCGTCCTCGCCCGCACCTCTTCCCCTGAACTCGTCGGCCGCTACGCGCTCGGCATGGCCGTCTCCGCGCCCATCCTGCTGCTCGCCCAGATGAACCTGCGGGCCCTGCTGGCCACCGACGTCCGCGGCGAACACCGCTTCTCCGACTACACCCTCCTGCGCGCCGTCACCCTCCTGGCCGCGGTCGCCCTCTCCGCCGGCGTCGCTCTGTCCGGCGGCTACGCTCCGGAAGCGGTCTGGACCATCGTCCTGGTCGCCGTTGCCCAGGCCATCGAAGGCATGAGCGATATCTATCAGGGCCAGTTGCAGCAGGCCGAGCAGATGAACAAACTGGCGTTCTCGCTCAGCGTGCGCGGCCTCCTCTCCCTGGCTGCCCTCGCCGCCGTGATGATCGCCACCGGCAGCCTGCCCGCCGCCCTCCTCGCCATCAGCGCCTGCCGCCTCGCCGTCCTCTTCTTCTACGACCGGCCGGCCGCCGCGGCCTGCGCCATTAAAGCGGAGAACAGCCAGGACGTGCTCACCCGCCGCCTGTGGAGCCTCACCCGCATGGCCGCCCCGCTGGGCGCCGTCATGATGCTCGGCTCGCTCTCCACCAACGTGCCCCGCTACTTCATCGCCCGCGAAATGAGCGAAGCGTCCCTCGGCATTTTCGCCGCCGTCTTCACCTTCGCCGCCGCCGGCAACATGGTCGTCAACGCCCTGGGCCAGGCCGCCACCCCCAAGCTCGCCCGCTTCCACGCCGAAGGCGACCGCGCCGGCTTCCTCCGCTTGAGCCTGCGCCTCGGCGCCATGATCGCCGGACTGGGCGCCCTCTCCACCCTGGGCTGCCTCCTCTTCGGCAAATTCGTCCTCACCCTGGTCTTCGGCCCTGTTTACGCCGGTCACAGCGACGCCATGGTGGCCGCCGCCGTGGCAGGCGGAGCCGGCTGGCTGGCTTCCATCAGCGGCTACATCCTCACATCCGCCCGCTGCCTCGGCCCGCAGGTGCCCATCCTCCTCGCTTCGGTGGCCATCACCGCCGCCGCCTGCGCCTTCCTCATCCCGCCCTTCGGACTCATCGGCGCCGCCGCCGCCCTCGGAGCCGGCTCCGCCGCCCAGGTCGCCGGCAACGCCATCGCCCTGCGAGGCAAACTATGAACCCGAACCGCTCGTTGTTTGCACGCTTCGCCTTCATCACGATGTGGATGTTCGTCTTCTCGCTCTCCTGCGAGAAGATCATCGAACTGCCCGGCCTCGGCTCTCTCGGCCGCCTCACAGGCGCCCTCGCCATGGGCGCCGGGCTCGTCGCGGTCCTCGTGGAACGCAGGTTCCGCATTCCCTCGCCCGCCCACATCGCCCTGATGCTCGTCGTGCTCTGGTCGTCCATCACCTACCGCTGGACCGTATCCCCGGTTGCTACCGAAGAACGCATCGCCACCTACGCCCAACTGCTGCTCATCGTCGTCCTTATCTGGCAGCTCTGCCTGGAACTCACCGACGCCAGGCTGCTCATGGCCGCCTATGTCCTGGGTACGCTCGTGCCGGCCCTCGATACCTTCCGCCGCTACCTCACCGCGCAGGAGACGTTCTACCAGCGCTATGCCACCGCCGGCTTCGATCCCAACGATCTCGCGCTGACCCTCGCCCTCAGCATCCCCATGTCTCTCTATCTGGCCGTCAGCAGCGGCCCGCTGCTCACCTGGTGCTGCCGCCTGCAACTGCTCGCCGTCGTGGCCACCATCTTTCTCACCGCGTCGCGCTCCGGCACCGTGGCCATGGCCGCCGCCTTCACCTTCGCCGCCGTCCTCTGGCACGGCGCGCCCAGGAAGCAGAAGATGCTCTCGGCCATCGCCGCCGGCGTCATGGCGTGCATCATGATCGCCGCCGTCCCCGCCAGCAGCTGGATGCGCATCGCTACCCTCGGTTCCGAAGTCAAGGAAGGCACGCTCAACAGCCGCACCGTGCTGTGGGGCGCCGGTGTACGCGCCCTGGGCGACGTACCCCTGCAGGGCGTAGGCGCTGGAGCTTATCCCGACGCCATCGCTTCCGTGGTCGGCCGGCCCCAAACCTGGACCCCTGTCGCCCACAACACTTTCCTGTCCCTTCTGGTGGAGACAGGCTTTATTGGCTTTTCGCTGTTCATGGCATTCTTCGCAATGCTTCTTTGGACAGCCGCCCGGATGCAGGGACAGTCCCGTTGGATGTGGCTGGCCTGCCTGTTGGCGTGGACCATCGGGGTCTCCGCCCTGACCTGGGAAAATCGCAAACCCACCTGGATGATCTTCGGCCTGCTGCTGGCCCATTCCGCGGCCCGCGCACCGGCGCTGGCAACTCCGCGCAAGCCGCAGGCCCTGCCAATGACTCCTGTCTGGAGGATGAGTTGAGATGAAGAAGCGGATTCTCCATGTCGTGCCCGATCTCATGCCATATGGCCTGGAGCGGGTAGTCTGGTCGCTTGTTACCCGCGCCGATCGCGGCGAATATGAACCCGGTGTCGTCAGCATGTACGATGCCGAACCCGGCAGCATGGGCCCTGAGCTCGAGCGCCGCGGTGTGAAGGTCTTCCACCTCGGCAAACGCCGCGGCTTCGATCCGCGCACGTTCGGCTCCATGACCTCGGTCCTGCGCGACTGGCGTCCCAACCTGCTACACACCCACAACTACGTGCTCCGCTATGTCCTGCCGGCCGCCGCCGCCGCGGGCATGCCGCCCATCGTACACACCATCCACAATGTGGCCGACCGCGAAGTGGAACGTCTCGGGCAATGGCTGCACCAGCTCGCCTTCCGCCGCTGGGTGCGCCCCGTGGCCATCGCCGACGAAGTCGCCGCCTCCATGCGGCGTGTCTATCACCTGGATCACCCGGCACTGATCCCGAACGGCATCGACCTGACGCCCTATGCCGCCGCACGCCAGGGCCGCGGCGCCTGGCGGCAGCGCGAAGGGTTCCAGGAAGGCGAACTGCTGATCGTCTGCGTCGCCCGGTTCTATGAGCAGAAGAACCACAGGACCCTGCTCGATGCTTTCGCCCAGCTCAAGGACGAACTGCCCAAGGCACGCCTCCTGCTGGCCGGTGACGGCCACCTGCGCGGCGCGGTCGAACAACAGATCGCCGACCTCGGCCTCGGCCATCGCGTCACGCTGCTGGGCCGCCGCGACGACGTCGCCGCCATCCTCGGCGCTTCCGATATCTTCGTGCTGCCCTCCCTCTGGGAAGGCAACCCGCTCTCAGTCATGGAAGCCATGGCCGCCGGCCTCCCGGTGGCGGTCACCGCCGTGGGCGGCGTTCCGGAACTGGTCGAAGAGGGCCGCAGCGGCCTGCTCTGCCAGCCCGGCGACGCCAACTCGCTCACCTCCGCCCTGCGCACGCTGGCCGGCAGCGCGGCCCTCCGCCGCGGTTTCGGCGAACAGGCCATGGCGCGGGCCGAAGCCCGCTTCGGCGAACAGGCCATGGTGAACTCCTACGAGCGCCTCTATGCCGAAGAGCTGGCAGGCCGGATCTCGAACGCAAGGAGGGCCGCGTAATGGCAACCAGCGTGGCACTGGAAACGAAAGGATCCCGCCGGATGAGCAGCGACCGGCGCATCCTGATGTTCCTCACCAGCCTCGACGACGAGGGCGGAGCCGAAGTGCAGGTAGTTCAACTCGCCATCCGACTGCACAGCCGCGGCTGGAAGGTCATGGTGGTCTCCATGCTCCGGCCCCAGTCCGCCGAAGCCCGCCTGCGTTCGGCCGGTATCCCGGTCTTAGGGCTGAACATGAAACCCTCGGTGCCCGACCCGCGCGCCATGCTGCGCCTGCGCCGCATCGTCACCGGGTTCAAGCCCCACATCCTGCACGCGCATATGGCGCATGCCAGCCTGATGGCCCGCTCGCTGCGCCTCGTCACACGCATCCCTCGCCTCATCTGCACACTGCACGGCGCCCGCATGTACAACACGCGCGGCCAGGGCTGGGCCATGCGCGAACTGGCTCACCGCCTCACAGATCCGCTGGCCGACCTCACCACCGCCGTCAGCCGCGAAGCTGCCGCCCACTACACCGCCGCCAGCACCGTCTCGGATAAACGCATGTCCGTCGTCTACAACGGCATCGACTGCGAGAGGTACAACTTCGACGCCGGCATGCGCATGATGATGCGCAGCGAACTCGGCCTCACCGGCCAGTTCGTGTGGCTGGCCGCCGGCCGCCTGCAGCAGGTGAAGGACTTCCCCACCATGCTGCGCGCCTTCGCCCTGGCCTGCGACGTCCGCCCCGACAGCCTGCTGCTGATCGCCGGCGACGGAGTCATGAAACAGGAACTGCAGCAGCTCGCCGCTGACCTGCGCATCGACAGCAAAGTCCGCTTCCTGGGCCGCCGCAAGGATGTCCCCGCGCTGATGAATGCAGCCGACGGCTTCCTGCTGACGTCGCTGTTTGAAGGCCTGCCGCTGGTGCTGCTCGAAGCCGCCGCCAGCAAACTGCCGGCCGTCGCCACCAACACCGGCGGCAATCCCGAAGCACTCGTCGATGGCCGCACCGGCTACCTGGCCGAAGTCGGCAATGCCGCATCGATCGCCGCTTCCATGCTGCGCCTCTGCCAGCAACCCCAGGCCGAACTGCAGACGATGCAGCAGGCCGCCCGCAACCACGCCGAAACGAACTTCGAGTTCTCCGGCATCGTGCGGCAGTGGGAACGAGTTTACGAAGAAGTCATCGCCCCCCAAGGAGCAAAGCGTTGATCACCTATTCCAAGAAGGGCCTGCGGGTCGCCGAAGCCTACTACGACGAACCGGCCATCCAGTCCGGCGCAGATGTGCTCCGCTGCCTGAACTATGCGCAGCCCATCCACGGCGGCAACAGCCAGGCCTTCCATACCATCCACATCGATCTCTGCCGCACGCCGGAAGAGATCTTTGCCGAGATGAACTCCACCACGCGGAACGACTCGCGGCGCGCTGAGCGCGAGGGCGTGACCTGCGAAGCGCAGTCCCAGCCCGGCGATGCATGGCTGAATGAGTTCTTCGCCTTCTTCGAGGAGTTCGCCGCCGCCAAGGGCCTGCCGTCCCCCAATCGCGACCGCATCACCGGCATGCGCGACGCCGGCATCCTGGACCTCTCCCGCGCGTTGGACGCCGACGGCAATGTGCTGGTCTGGCACTGCCAGTATGGAGCCCAGGCCCGCATCCGCCTGCTGCATTCCGCCTCCCTGTTCCGCCACACCGAAGACAAGGAGAGGATCCGCCTCATCTCCCGCGCCAACCGCTTCCTCCACTACCGCGACATGGTCCGCTTCCGCGAGAGCGGCTTCGCCATCTACGACTTCGGCGGCTGGTATGCCGGCCAGGACGACGAAGAGAAGCTCCGCATCAACAAGTTCAAGGAGAGCTTCGGCGGCCAGGTGGTGCGTGTCTTCAACTCCGACCGCGGCCTCACCATGAAGGGCGTGCTGGCCGTCTATGCGCGCCAGGCGCTGGACCGCCTGCGGGGCCAGGAGTAACCACCATGGAAAGCCGCTGGACCACCCGTTACCTGCTGCGCTTCGACGATATCTGCCCCACCATGAACTGGGCGGTGTGGCGCGAAGTCGAGCCCATCCTGCTCGACAACGGCATCCGCCCGATTCTCGCCGTCGTGCCCGACAACCAGGATCCACACCTGATGAAGGGTGAATGCGACGCGGCGTTCTGGTCGAATGTCCGCGCGTGGCAGGCCCGGGGCTGGACCATCGGCCTGCACGGCTACCAGCACAAGTACGAGACCAAAGCGGCCGGCATCATCGGCCGCAATCCCTACAGCGAATTCGCCGGCCTGCCCGAAACCGAACAGCGCCGCAAGCTGGCCGCCGCCTTCGGTATCTTCCGCGCCCAGGGCGTCGGTGCCGATGTCTGGGTCGCCCCCGCCCACTCCTTCGATACCGTGACCGTGAAGCTGCTGGCGGAGTTCGGCCTGCACACCATCAGCGACGGCTATTCGCTGCTGCCGCACCTCGGCCAGCACGAGACATTGTGGGTACCCCAGCAGGGCGGCCGGTTCCTGCCCGTGCCCTGCGGCACCTGGACCGTCTGCATGCACTTCAACGGCTGGACCCGGAAGGATATTGCCGCCTTCCGCGCCGATGTTCTCAAGTACCGGACCCGCATCTCTACCCTGCCCGAAGTCGTGTCCCTGAACGCGCGCCGCCCCGAAACCTGGCACGACCGGCTGTTCTTCCAATCCCTGCGCACCCTGCGCGGGCTGCGCGGGTAAGTGGAGCCGACGATGCACATCGCTTTTCTCATCACCAGAGCCGATGCCGTGGGGGGCGCCACCATCCATGTGCGCGACCTCGCCCGGGCGCTGGCGCAGCACGGCTGCCGCGCCACGGTGCTGGTGGGCGGAGAAGGGCCTGTCACCGAAGAGTTCGAGCGCTGCGGCATCGCCTATGAGAGCCTGCGCTGGCTCAGCCGCCCCATCCACCCCGTGCGCGACGTTCTCGCCACGGCGGAGGTCGCCCGCGTCCTGCGCCGCCTGCGGCCCGATCTGGTCTCGCTGCATACGTCCAAAGCCGGGCTGGTGGGCCGTGTCGCGGCTTCGCTCGCCGGCGTCCCCTCTGTTTATACGCCGCACGGCTGGACCGTCGGCGACCGCATCTCGCGCACGGCGGGCAAGGTCTTCACGCTCGCTGAGCGGCTGGCGGCGCCGCTGTCGAAACGCATCATCAATGTCTGCGAGGAGGAACGCACCCTGGCGCTGCGCAAACGCATCGCCCCGGCCGCCCAACTCGCTGTCGTTCATAACGGCATGCCCGACGTCGCCGCGCACCTGCGCGCGGTGCCCGGACGGCAGCCCGCCCGCATCGTGTGTGTAGCCCGTTTTGAAGCCCCCAAGGATCACGCGACCCTCATCGAGTCGCTGGCCACCATCGGCCATATGCCCTGGGAGGCTGAGTTCATCGGCGAAGGCCCGCTCGAAGAAGCGGCCCGCCAGTTGGTGGAGGCACGCGGCCTGTCGCAGCGGATTCGCTTCGCGGGTGTCAGCGCCAAAGTGGCCGAACGGCTCGCCGCCGGCCAGTTGTTCGTCCTGCCGACCATGTCGGAGGGCTTTCCGCGCAGCATTCTCGAAGCAATGCGCGCCGGCCTGCCCGTCGTCGCGTCGGATGTTGGAGGTGTGAGGGAGGCGATCGTCGATGGAATCACCGGCACGGTGGTTCCCCGCTCCAATGTCGAGGCCCTGTCCTCGGCGCTGGCGCAGTATGTGGCCGACCCGGCCTGCCGCGAAACACGCGGCGCAGCCGGCAGAAGCCGCTACGAGTCCATGTTCACGTTCGATCGCATGCTTGCCAGGACTCTCCGCGTATACGAGGAGATTTTGCCGGCCAATTCCGCGCTACGCGCCCTGGTGCCCCTTGGAGGTCAATAGAAATGGCTACCACTTACCCTCTCTCCCTTCCTGCCTCACGTACCTTTCGTCCCGGACTCTGCACGACAGTCCTTTTCAGCGGCGACCTGCTCGCCATTGCCCTGTCGCTGGCCGTTGCCGCGACCGTTCGCTTCGCGTTGGGCGCTGAGTATTCGCCCTCGTACTACTTGCGGCTGATGCCGCTTTCGGTACTGTTCGCCCTGGTGTATGCCTTGTTCGGGCTGTACCCGGGCATCATCAGCAGCGCCGTTACCGAGATCCGCAAACTCTCCCTGGCCACCACGGTGGTGTTCGTGCTGCTGGGCACGCTGATGTTCATGTTCCGCACGGGAGTCTACTACTCCCGCGCCGTGTTCTTCATTGCCTGGCTGCTGGCGCTGTTCGCCGTACCGCTCACCCGCGCGCTGGCCCGCGCCGTCTTCGGCCGCCGCGACTGGTGGGGCTACCCGGTGTTCGTCATCGGGCCGGCCGCCCTCACTGACAAAGTAGTGGAAGACATGCGCCGCAAGCCGGAAGCAGGCCTGCGGCCGGTAGCCGCCTTTGAAGCGGAAGCCCTGGAAGAGCTCGACCACTCGCATGGCGGAAGCTGGCTGGCGCAATCGGCCAAGCACTACGGCGTGGAACGCGCCGTCCTGGCCATGCCGGGCGCCGGCCGCCAGGACATCCTGCGCTTCCTGGAATCTGAAGACTCAGTCTTCTCCCGTGTGTACCTGGTGCCCGGCATCGGCGGCCTGTCCAGCTTCGGCGTTGAGACCCGCGACCTGGGCGACAGCCTCAGCCTGGAAGTCCGCCAGGACCTGGCGCTCTCCCGTTACCAGTTGGCTAAGCGCCTGGTGGACCAGGGCCTCAGCCTGTTCATCCTGCTCACGCTCAGCCCGATACTGGCGCTGGTCGCGGCCGCCATCCGGCTGGACTCGCGCGGCGCGGTTTTCCACCGCCAGACGCGCCTGGGCCTGCGCGGCCGGGAGTTCAGCATCTGGAAGTTCCGCAGCATGCACCGCGATGCTGGCCGCATGCTGGACGAGCACCTCGCCGCCGATCCGGCGGCTCGCGAAGAGTGGGAAGCCAACCAGAAGCTCAAGAACGATCCGCGCATCACCCGCGTCGGCCGCATCCTGCGCAAGACCAGCCTGGACGAACTGCCCCAACTGGTGAACGTCCTGATGGGCGACATGAGCCTGGTGGGCCCGCGTCCCATCGTCCACAACGAAGTGGCCAAGTATGGCCGCCACTTCTCGATGTACACCCGCGTGCTGCCCGGCCTCACCGGCCTGTGGCAGGTCTCCGGCCGCAGCGACACCGACTATGGCCGCCGTGTGGAACTGGATACCTACTATGTGCGTAACTGGTCACCATGGCTCGATGTCTACCTGTTGGCCCGTACCGTGCCCGTCGTGATCAAGGGCTCGGGCGCCTGCTAGTCCTGGGAACCGGAGAGATGCTTCGTACTGCTTCCATTCTGACCTTCCTCGGGCTGGCGCTCAGCCTGTCCGCTCACGCGGCGACCTACTACGTCGATCGCGTGAACGGCTCGGACGACGCCAACGGTCTGTCCTCCAACAGCGCCTGGAGCAGCCTGGCAAAGGTCTCGAATTCGAAGTTCCAGCCCGGCGACCGCATCCTGTTGCGGCGCGGCCAGCGGTGGAGCGAGCGGCTCACCGTGTCCTCTTCCGGCAGCCTGGACCTGCCGCTGTATATCGGCGCCTACGGCACGGGCAACCGCCCGATGCTGGACGGCACAAACGTGGCCCTGGCCGAGGATGCGTACGGACTGCTGGCCATCGAAGGCCACCTGAACGTGACGGTCTGCGGCCTGGAGGTCCGCGCCTCGGCGCGCAGCGGCGCCCACATCTATTCTTCGTCGGGCATCCGGCTCTGCGACATGTCCATCAACAACAACATCGGCAATGGTGTCCTGGTGTTCGATTCCAGCCAGGTGGTCATTGAGCAGAGCGAGATCTTCTCGAACAGCCAGGCGCCCTGGGACTCCTTTGCTGGAATCCGGATCGACGCGGCGGGCGGCACGTGGAAGGGGTTCACCATCCAGAACTGTAAAATCCACCACAATCTGGGCGGCGCGGACTGGGCATCGGGCAATGGAATCGCCTTAGGCAACACGGGCAGCGAGATTCCCACGCTGGAGCAGGTGCTGATCGAGAGCAACCAGATTTACAGCAACGGCAATCCTGACCAGAATCAGGCGGGCCGCGGCATTACGGCCAGCATCCACGGCGATGTGACGGTGCTGGGCAATTCGGTTGCCTCGAATGCTTCGGCCGGTATCTATCTGGGCGACTACGGCTTACACCTGAACCTCACGATCGAGCGCAACTATTTCTACAACAATGCCCTTAGGCAGTTCGGTGGAACAACCGAGGGTTGGGCGACCGCCCGATACAATACAATTCTGGTTGACACGCCGGACATCACGGCGATGGGGATTGAGATCGGAGGACTGGGCACCTGGACGATCACCAATAACGTGTTACGGTACACCACCGCCACTGACGATGCATGGCGGGGCTTCATTCGCATCAACGACTCCGACCAGGATCAGCATCTGGTTTCGGACTACAATCTGTTTTACTCCGCGGGCCCGAGACGCTGGAAGCGATCGAATGACCAGGCCATTGACTTCAGGGCCTGGCAGAAATTCGGATTCGACCAGCACAGCGTAGCGCCGCAGTGACGAAAAGGACTCTTCATGGCCGGAATACTGACCATTTCTCTGGACTTTGAGCTCATTTTGGGGAAGCTCGACAAGCCGGGATGGCAGCGCTTCGAGACGGTGTGTGAGACGGAACGCCGGGTTGTTTTTGACGGCCTGCTTTCTTTATTCACCGAATTTGATGTAAGCGCGACCTGGTGCACTGTTGGACATCTGTTCCTGGATCAATGCCGGCGGCAGACCAGCAGTCCCGCGTCTAGTCACCATTCGCACGATGGCCCTTGCTTTCCTCTCGACCCTTGTTCGAACGAACAGACCGCGCCGCTTTATTACGGCAAGGATCTGCTCGACCGCCTGGTGGCGTGCCCGACTCCGCAGGAGATCGGCTGCCACACGTTCAGCCATGTGATGTATGGCGATCCGAAGTGTACGGAAGCGATCGCGGAACGGGAAACCGCGAAATGCGTCCAACTCGCCGAGGAACGCGGGCTGAAGCTCCGTTCGTTTGTGTTTCCGCGCAACCGGGTGGGCCACCTGCCGGTGCTGGCGCGTCATGGATTCGCTGTTTACCGTGGACCCTCGCCGCGCTGGTTCGACCAGCCGGAGACGCCGCGCCTGCTGAGGAAGCTCGGGCACCTGGCCGATATCTTCAGCGCGCGGACACCACCCGCCGTGGAGGCGACGCCGTCAGTCGACGGGCTGATAAACCTGCCGGCCTCGATGCTGTTCACTCCGGCCTTTGGGCTGCGCCGGTTCGTGCCGGTCTGGCTGCGCGTACTGCGCGCGCGCCGCGGCCTGCGCGAGGCGGTGAAGCAAGGTAAAGTCTTCCACCTGTGGTTCCATCCCACGGATCTCGCAGTGAGGCCCGAAGCCATGCTGGCCGGCCTGCGGCAGGTGCTGGAGACCGCCGATGAACTGCGCCGCGCGGGCGAACTGGCGATTCTGCCGATGGGCGCTTATGCGCCTTTAGAGGCGCCCGCCCTAGTCCAGTCCAGTTATTTGCCGGCCCGCGCCGTGGAGGCCTGGTAGGTCCACAACAACTCGACGTCAACCCCTCCGGCCGCGTGCAAATCGTGGTACGCAAAGCGGCCGGAGCCCGTCGCGCCCTTCTCGCCCCAAGCTCCGGACATCGTTTCCGGAAAGCCCAACTCGCGCCAGTGCGCCGATTCTGTCTCCAGATTCTTGGCATCGAAGGCCAGGTGATGGAACCCTTCACCCTGTTTGGCCAATTGGTCTTCATAGATGGAGGGGCCGGACAGCGGCTGGATCCACTCCATGACGATGGGGAACTGGCGCTGGAAACCGAGCTTCATCTCGAAGCGGCCGGCCTCCCCCTTGTATAGCTTGTCGCGGATCTCGGAGTGCGATTCGGCGATGGGGGCAAAGCCGAGCTTGGTCCAAAAGGCGGTCACGCGGGCCAGATCCTTCGCAATCAGGGCCAGTTGAGCGACTTGCGGACCTTTGCTTTCGGGCACCGGATCCGGCTCGGCATCATAGTAGAGGCACAGGGTGAATTTGCCCTCGCCCGCGGTATCGAGCATGACGTACGGGACCTTCCAGCCTTCGTCGAACTCGAAGACGCCCTCTTCCAGCCGCGACACGCCGAGGGACTGCAGGCGGGCGGCTTCCATCACAAGATCGCCCATCGAGGGGACGCGGAACATGAAGCCGAAGACGCCGGGGCCGCGTTTGTCCAGGAACTCCTTCCAGGCCGAATCGCCCTTGACGGGCTGGATCCAATCGGCCCGCAGGTTGCCGAAGTAGCCGCTGAGCATGGAGAACTTGTGGCCGCCTGGCTTGCCATGGAGTTCGACCTTCACAGACTGATAAGGCTCAGTATCCCCTTCATTGGGCACGCCGGCCTTCTCCCAGGCATCGGCCGTAGCCTTGGCATCCCGCACGACCCACATGAGCCGCGGGGTCTGTTTGTAGAAATCGGGAGCTTGCCCGAACAGGGGCAGGAGGGACGCCAGAAGCAGGAGGAGGGGGGGGCGGCGCATTTAGCGAACCGGCCTTATTGTACGATGCACCGGCGGCGGCTCACAATTGCGCGTTCCGCCGCCAGTGCCTGCAGGGTGTCTAACTAGCGGTGCCAGTGAATGTCCCAGCCCATGTACTTGGTGAGGGCTTCGTGCACCGCCGGGGCGACTCGCGCCATGTTGGCAGCCACATGGTGTTCGAAGCCGTTCTCGCAGATGTAGCGCAGCAGGGTCTGCAGATTGGGGATTTCGACCACGCCGGCGCCGCCAAAGGTCTCCAGCGGATCGTCGGTGAAGTTGCCCTCGCCGATGTAGCCGCTGATCTTGCCCTTGCTGTCGGTGGTGGAGACGCGCAGGTAAGTCATGGGACTGGCCTTCACCTTGCCCACGATCGTGCCGAACGTGTTGAGTTTACCTACCGTGCCGGCGATGATCTCCTGGTAGTCCATGCGGGCGGACTCGAAGAAGTGCTTGGGCAGGTTGGAGCAGTGGAAGCAGACGGCCTTATTGGGATCGGTGCCGTAGTTGTTGTTCCAGTCGAGCAGGGCGCTGGGTGTTTCCGACGCCAGCGCGAGAGCATACATGCCGACGACGCCGGGCACGTCCACTTCGCAGGCGCTGGGGAAGAGGTTGTTGCTCATCATGCTCATGATGGTGCAGGGCACGACGCCGAAGTACTCTTCCATCGAGGTCCAGCACTGGATGGCGGTGACGGTGATCTCATTGTCCGTCATCCAGCCGTCGATGACGGCGCCGAGTTTGGCCATCTTGACCAGCGCGTCGGCGGAGATGCCGGCAGTGGAGACGTATTCGTGGATCTGGGCCAGTTTAGCGACGACGGCCGGATCCTCGTCCTTGAGCCGGTTGATGCGGCCGAAGATCTCGGAGAGATCGATGGGGTCGATATCGATGCCGGAGCCTTCGAAGAGCTTCTCGCTGTAGCGGACGGTGTTGAAGGCGGTGGGGCGGGCGCCGATGGCGCCGACGCGGCAGCGGCGCAGGCCTTTGACGACGCGGCAGACGGCTGCGAAGTCAGTGAGGTCCTGGGCGAACTCGGGCGAATCGAGCGACTCCGTGTGGAGCGTGGTGAGCGAGTAGGGGATCTTGTACTGCTGAAGGTTGTTGCAGGCGCTCATCTTGCCGCAGAAGCTATCGCGCCGCACGGCGATGGTCATATTGTCGGCACGATCGGGCGTGGCCTGGATGAGCACCGGCACGCGCAGGTCAGCGAGGTTGAGCGCCTCGACAAGGCCGCGTTCCTCGCCGAAGTTCGGCAGGGTGACGATGATGCCGTCGATCTCTTCGCGATGCAGCTTGAAGAGGCTGGCGCACTTGCGGGATTCGGCGCGGGTCTCGACGGCGCCATACTTGCTCTCTTCCGGAGAGAGTACGACGACTCCGTAGCCGGCGGCTTCGAGTACGCGGATGATGTCCTCGCGGCCGGTCTTGGCCAGATGGTCAGGGAAGAAGCCGCGGTTGCCGACGATAACGCCGAAAGTCATTTTGCGTTGCATAGATTATTCCTTTCCCGAGGGCACGAACTTCCAGCAGTAGATCGCGCCGATAACGGTGAGCGCCACGCCCCACCAGATGTCGATATGAAGGCTTTCCAGCACTACGGGATGCTCCGGCGGATTGGAGAGGGCGTAGATGCCGGCTCCAAAGATGATGACGCCGTAGACCAGCAGCAGGACGCCTGTGAAGAACCAGATAGAGATGTGTTTTGGCATGACGCTTACCAGAAGATGATCTGCAGGATCAGGAAGACGATGGCAATGAGGATAGCCCAGAAAGCCGGCCGTTCGTACAACGGCACCTGGCCTTCACCGGGGATTTCGGTGCAGCCGTAGACGAGGCCGACGAGTTCCTTGTCCGGTTTGGGTTTGGTCAACAGGCTGACCACGATGGTAACGACAAAACACACCAGCCAGGACCAGAGGGCGCGATACATGTTTTCGGCCATGTCCTTGGCGTTGGACGAGAAGGCGATATAGCGGAGGGCGGAAGGATCGGCTTTGACCCAGGCCCACATGGCGATGGAGGCTCCGGTGCCGGTGAGCAGGCCCCAGAAGCCACCCTGCGGTGTGGCCCGTTTCCACAGCATGCCGAGGATGACGGTGCCGAACAGCGGGGCGATGAAGAAGCTGAAGAGCGCCTGGACGTAGTCCATGATGCTCTTGAACTCCATGACGAGGTAAGCGGTGCCGATGGAGATGAGGACCCCGAGAACCGTGCACCAGCGGCCCATGCTGACGTAGTGGGCGTCGGTGGCCTGTTTATTCACGAAGGCGCGGTAGATGTCGTAGGTCCAGACGGTGGCGAAGGCGCTGACGTTGCCGGCCATGCCGCTCATGAAGCCGGCGATGAGGGCGGTGATGCCGAGCCCGAGGAGGCCCGGCCCGCAGTAGCGGGCGAGCATGATGGGCAGCACCTCGTTGTAGCTGTGGCCGCCGGCGGCCAGGGCGGCGCTTTCTCCGGTGAGCTTGAAGGGCAGGACGGCGAGGGCGAGCAAACCGGGCAGGATGACGATGAAGGGGACCATCATCTTGAAGCCGGCGCCGATGATGGGGGCCATTTTGGCGGCCCGCAGATCCTTGGCGGCGAGGACGCGCTGGACGACCAGAAAATCAGTGGTCCAATAGCCGAACGAGATCACCCAGCCGAGGCCGAGGACAATGCCGGTCCAGTGGATGCCCATGGGGTTGTCGGTGAACGAGCCCATGGTGCTCCAGAGGTGGGTGTAGTCCTGTCCCTGCCAGTTGGCGTGGATCTTTTTGACCATGCCATCCCAGCCGCCGGCTTCGACGAGGCCGACCACCGGGATGACGAGAGCACCGACCCAGATGAGGATGAACTGCAGGACCTCATTAAAGATGGCGGAGCGCAGGCCGCCGAGAGCCACATAGATGGCGACGGTGATGGACGAGACCCAGATGCTGAAGTTGATGTCCCAGCCCAGCACGACCTTCATGACGAGGGCCATGGAGTACATGTTGATGCCGCTCATGAGGACGGTCATGAAGCCGAAGGAGACGGCGGAGAGGGCGCGGGAGGGTTCACCGAAACGCAGTTGCAGATAGCCCGGGACAGAGTGGGTTTTCGAGATGTAGTAGAACGGCATCATGACGATGCCGAGGAACAGCATGGCGGGGATGGCGCCGATCCAATACCAGTGGGTGGCGAGGATGCCGTACTGGTAGGCGGCGGCCGCCCAACCCATCAATTCGAGCGAGCCCAGGTTGGCGGAGAGGAAGCTGAGCCCGGCGATCCAGGCGGTCATCTCACGGCCGGCCATGAAGAAGTCTTCGCCTGTTTCGGACTGCCCCTTGAGGTAGAAGCCGATGAGGAGGACGACGACGAAGTAGATAGCGATGATGGAGATATCAACGCTACCCAGGGAGATCAGTCGCGACGGAGCGGACTGCAAGAGCAACAGAGCTGGGTTCATTCGGAAAGGCGCTCCCGGAAATCTGCAAGCGTTTGCAAAGGGCAATTATATGCCCTGGCTCAAGAAGATTCAACACTATCACGGCGGACGTTGGATGAGAGCAGGTTTCGAGACGATTTTCGGCGGGAAATGCGGCGTGATTGGATTCATCGGGCAGACCGGACTCATGTGCAGGGGAGTCCGGTCGCGCGGGCTGGTTCCGAGCGGCTGGGCATGACCCAGGTTCATAACAAAGGTGAGATTGTCAAAGATCGGAGGAGGAGCTGGCTACCAGGCGGACCGCCCTGGGGGCGAACCGATTCATTCCTGGTGTGGGTTCGAGGCGATGGAGGGCAGTTGGCTGGACGAATCAGCGGGCCCGGGATCGGGCGCGGCGGGTGGCTGCGGATCATGACGGGCCGGTGTGGCTTCGTTTGCAGGGCCGGGGGCGGTTGCGATTGTGGCGGCAGGCGGCAAAAGTGGGTTTGTTCCCTCAAAATCTTCGGCATGGGTTTGCGCGGGATCGCCGGTTGAGGCCGAGGCGGGCATGAAAGTCGATGTGCCGAGCACGCCGGGTTCGGGTTCGCCGGGTTCGGCCGGGCTGGGATCCCCCTTCGTAAGCTCTTTATTTTCTTCGAGGGGTTGGTTCGTTTCGTAGCCTGACTCTTCGGGCTCAGGAGCTGAGTCGGGCTCGGACCCAGGCGCGGGCGGGCGGCTGGCCTGCAATTCCCTGAGGTTGCGCAGGGCGTTATTGAGGACACGCTGCCAATGGGCCATGTAGCGCAGCGCCAGATGGCCGGACTTGGAGGAGTTGGCAAAGTGATCGAAAGCACGGGCCTGCTGGAAGGCGGGCGGCAGGTTCGGGAAATGTTTCAACATGTCCTCGCGGGAGACGGCCAACTGCATCATCTCGAGGGCGGACTCATAGCCGCAGTAGCGCGAGAGGTTCCAATGGGCGTCGGCGATGTCGTTGACAAAGTTGGCTTCGACGATGTCGGCGGGTTGGAACCGCAGGAGGTACGCCTGGCGGTGCTCGTAGAATACGGCGCGGTCGTCGCCGCCGAGCAGGACGGGCGACCGGGCGGTCATTCCATGGCTGACCGCGTTCTGGGCGGACCGGGCTTTGCCGGCCTGCGATACGGGCCCGCGGGATTTGCGTCCGTTGGCCCGGGCCTGTTCGGCCCTCGATAGTTTCTCCATTACCATTCTTCCTTTCGGTGAGGTGGGGCCGCCATCTCGGAGATGGGGCCGGCTCACGTGCGGGATTGGAGCATGGCGGAACAAGCGATTTGGTGGGTTTTTCGCGCAAGTGATTGATAATAGATAGAAAGAAATAGTTGGAGGAGCAGGGATCAATGATGCTTCATGTCGGGAAATGGGGGGATTGTGTGGGGATCGGCGGAAGTGCCGGGTGATTCTGGTGGAGTTCCGAGTTCAGGTTGTTGGGCGGGGGCGGTGAGTGGGGCTGCCGCTGACGGTAGACCGGCCTCGGTTCCGGCATTTCCCGCTTCTGCTCTGCGCGGCGCTTCTTCTTGGAGGATTCCGACCCGTCCCGGCGGCCATTGCGATGGATTGAATGTGTTCGGGGTGGGCTGCGGGCGGAAGGTGTACCTGTTGCGATCGGCTATGTTATTGCATTGGAATGGGTTGTGGGATGGCGAGGAAGGTGGCGGGCCGGCGGGTTGCTGGAGGTCCAACGTCGGACGGCGAGGAGGCTAGGGGAGTAAGCATGTCTTTTTCTCTGGGTTGTGGGAGGGTTGAAAGGCAGGATGTCCCGGTTTCTGCCCCCCGTTTCTGTCCCCGTTTAGGGGTCGGACTAATCAGTCACCACGCCGGCGAAGATCGGAAATACGGCATGCCGAATGCCGGCCGGGAGTTCTTGATCACTCGGCTTCCGTAACAACTCGATTATCTCGCGTTCCGCAGTTGACAGGATTGCCGGCAGGGGTGAATCGACCTCCGCGCTTTTGCGAATCGTGCTATCGAGGAGTGCTCTGATGAGCTGTGCCTTCTCATTTGCGGTAACCTCAACCTGCTGACCGTCCCGAAGGTAGTACATCCGAAGCGAGGGGCCGATTTCAGACCATTGCCCGTTTACATCTCGCTTGAAGGTGAGGCGCACGAGGCCAAGCAAAGCTACCGGAAGATTCTGTGCGAACCCGGGCTTCGCGGTGTTGCTCGGCCAGCGCAACCAGGCAGCCCCAGCTGGTTGCACCGGAAACGCCACCTTGCGAAGGGCTTCGCAGACCACAGCCAAGTTTAGCCCGAGCTTTGGAGTTAGGCGTCCATCGGGATCGTAAACCAATGACTCCGCGTAGTCGCCACACACGTAAGAGCTGCCGTTGGACAGAGTGATTACTTCCGCATCTTCCTCAACCCGACGAACGGTATCACCCTCACGACGAAATCGCGCGAGCTTGTGTCCGTTGCGTGGAACGGCTCCTGCGTATTCCTGCATGAACTTCTTTGTGTCGCTCCACGCCGCTGCTCCTGCATCCTGCCGTCGGATCGAGTTCTGCTGCTCTCCATACTGATCATGGAACCGTTTCCATCGCCAGAAGCCGTCCTGAACCAAATCGGTGAGACGAGTTTGGTCGCCGGCGCTGAAAGGGGCAGTTGGGTCGTTAAGAAGCACTTCCTGCAATTCATCCTGTCCAAGCAGGCCCATGACACGGCCGAAGACGTTTTCGAAGCGTTCTGGCTCAACAAGCGTCCTTGTGATCAGCTTCAGCTTCTCCCGAGCAATACGATACGCATCCGCTTCACGGCTGTCCTGCACTACGACCGTATCGACGATTATTGTCTCGCGGGATCCGAATCGGTGGATTCGCCCTACCCGCTGCTCCATGTCCATAGGATTCCACGGGACGTCAATGTGGATGAGGCGTCGCGCAACTTGCAGGTTGATGCCTTCGCCACCGGCGCGGGACGACACCAGGTACTGGGGGCCATTCAATCGTCGAAAAGCTTCAACTTCCTGTACCCGCTTACTGTCGTCCTGCCCGCCGATGATGATCGAGGGGCGGATTCCGTGCTGCCGCTCAAGAAAGCGCGCAAGTGAAGAAACCGTTTCAATCGGCTGTGCAAAGAGAACGATCTTCTCATCACCGGCAGCATCGAGGAGTTTGTCTTTCACGATCTGCCATTTGTCGTCACCGGCGTTGCGTACCAGATCGATTCCCTGGGCGATCAGTTGTTCTAGCCCCTGCTGAGACTCCACGTCTCTCGGGTCACCCGGAATATAGTCCTCGATATCATCGACGTCGGCATCGCGCTGCTGCCTGGTGATTTCGAGTGTGATTCTTCTATAGAGCGAATCTACGTCCTCATTGGCCGCACCCAAACGGTAAGGCCGAAGGCATGCCAGCGCCTCACGTAAGACGCCGCTTGTCAGCTGCCAATTGGAGCGGATTGCCTGCCGTGTCAGGTAGCCCAAGCCGGCATTGGGACTCGATGCTGCCCATTGCATCGCCTGGGCACAGCGCCACCCAGCGGCGCGGCGACGCGCTTGGCCCGTCTTCCAATCGAATGGCGGGCGGTAAAAATCATGGATGTTCTTCATCCAATCCCGGTGCGCTGGCCCGAGGTCGATGCGTAGCGGCTCGTTGACGATGCGGTTCGGAAATACCGGATTGTCATCCCAGTCCCGGATGTCGTCCTTGGTCCGGTAAATTACTCGGCCGGCCAGGTTTGCTTTCTGCTCCTCTGGTGCGCGCAAGAGATTCAGGAGGTTTTCGAATCTGGTCTCATGGCCTTGATGCGGGGTGCCGCTCATCAAAATGACGCGGGCTTCCGCGCCCTGCCTGTCGATTAATTCTTTGACGAGGCGGTACGCTTCGCTGGGCTTACCACCATCTTCCTCCCATGCCGAGAGGTGATGGCACTCGTCCACGATAATCACGTCCCAAGGTGTAGTCGTAACGACTCGATCGAAGTTCTCACCATGAACCGCCCTGTGGATGCTGGCGATGATCTTCGGATCGGTGAGCCTAGCGTCTCCATCCTGTGCCGACCACTGCCGGAATGGGAGCTTCAAACGATCGAATTCGGCCCGGACGTTGCTAACAAGTCGCGCCGGCGCCAAGTACAGGATGCGCGCCTCAGGTCTCTGTTGCAGGATCTCGCGCAAGACTAAGGCCACTTCGACTGTCTTACCTAGCCCGACCTCGTCCGCAATCAATACTCGCTTAAGATTCTCGCTCTGTAGGATGTGCCGCACGAGGCTCACCTGGTGAGACAAAGTATCGACTTCACGTGCATCCATCCTGCGTTGAGGATCCTCGGCAATCAAAAAATAGGCGTGCAGGCGAGCGATGCTCCGCCGGCCAAGTGATTGCCAGTTGTCACCGGCCGACAACGATTGCAGGAGTTCGGCGGGAGAAGGTATTGAACTGACAGTACTCTTCTCGAGGCCAACCTCGACCGGTACTTCTGCAGTCTCGGCATCCGCCCAGAACCGTCGCGGTGGAGCGGCAATATCGACCGCCTCGAGACCCCAATCGGAGTACTGCCTTAGTAGCGCGTATGGGAGCTTACTGTCCCCCTTATGAATGACATAGCCGACAGGCATGGACTAAGCCTCCGCGTCTGCAATGCTCTGCATTGGCATGCTGTCGAGGACTGTCGAGGCTTCGTCGAGAATCCGCTTCCGTTTTTGGGCATCGCTTCGTTCAAGGTATTTTTGTTGAGAAGCCACGATAGCGTCCGAGATCGACTGCAGGGGATCCCGATGGTCTTCAAACGCTCCCAGTATCTCCGCTTCAACCTCTTTAAATAGGCCATTAAGGATTTTTACGGCGGGCTTCTCCGCAGCGTCCACCACCTCATCGGCCAGGTCTTCATACAGTTTCAGCATTCGGCTCTTCACGCCGGAACCGACATCGCTGTTGGCATCTACGAAGCCTTTGCATCGCTTCCGGATCGGCCCGTCGATCGTATCGATGAGCAACGTCTGGTTCTTGTCCCGAACCTCCTTGATCATCTCTCGCCCGACCGTCTTCAGCCGATCAGCATCCGCCCGAATTGCATCCCGTTGCGCCTCTACTACTCTCTGCTGTACTCGTGCGCCTTGGCCGTGCGCCCACTCTACAGTTTGATCGACGAGCGATAGACAGCCGTTCGCATAGTGGTTCGTGCGCTTGCGGATGTCCTTCAGGATTTCTGTACCCCAGGTCTCAGCGATCGGCTCCTCGAATTTTAGAGCGAATTCTCGCTGTATATCGATCTCGGTTGCGCCAGAGAAACGTCCACCACGCCTTACTGAAGCGCGCAGGGTACACCAATGTGCCTGCCCCAAGCGGTTGAGAGATCGTTGGATCTGGTTCCTGGCCTTTTCCTTGGCCGCCCTTACCAAGTCTCGGATGCGGCTCGGGACCGTCTCCCTGAGGAACTCGCGGTACTGCCCCTGCATCGTGTCGAACTGCCGTCGCAGGGGCCCGATAAAAGCCTCCAACTCCTCCCGGAGCTGCTCGATCTCCTCCAAACGGCGAGTTTCGTCCCGCCACTGAGCCTCCACCAGCCGAATGGAGGAGCCGACCCCTTCAAGCAGAGTGGTGTAGTGCTCCGAAACCTTGGTCCGTCGCTCAGCTTCCAGCGCGATGCGCAATTTGGTCAGGCCCGAAATCATCGCCGGGACGTTGGTTTGTTCCAGGCTGTAGAGGTCGCTACTCTTTTTGGAATGGAGCCGTCGATATTGCACGGCAGACAGCGGATAAATCTGCAGGGTGGCAAGCAGGTTCTCTACCACCGCTCGCTTGCCCTCGCTGAAATCGCCATCATCTTGCCAAATCCGTTCAACTTCTCCTCGCAGCTGCGACCGAACCATTGGTATTGTTCGCTCACAGACATCCTTGAAGTAGTCTGCGAAGTCGCGGTCTCCGTCATCGGAGTACTCGCTCTCCGCTACATCATCGACCCGGGTCACAGCGACAACCAGTACGGGGTTACCAGCAGGGTCGTCCGTGGTGTGCAGCAGTTTCGCTAGGAACTCACTGTCCCGAAGTAACCGAGCAACCGGCTCGGTGATGCCACGGTTATCAACTACAAGGACGACGGCCCGGGCCTTCTCGCGAATGTATGTGCGAGTAACTTCTGGGCGGGGGTCTCCAATTACTCCCACGCCTGGAAGGTCGATAAGGGTTACACCCTGGCTGAGCAGCGGCGATGACCACCAAACATCTAGGGTCTTGATCAGAGGCGCCAGAAATCCAGAGGCATGGTCCTTCAGGTCTTGCTTCAACTCCTCGGCAGTACCCTCCCGAGTTAATATCGCACCTGACTTGGCGAGTTTTAGCGCCTTAGCAATGGACCCGAGCCGGGCTGCATCTTCCGTGCGCGCCTCGGTTCCCCACTTGCGAACAAACCCTAGAGTCTCCCGTAGGCTGTCGATCAAGTAAGCCACCGGCGTGTCCTGGCTCTGCCCGCCCGTTACCAGGAGCTCCGCAACCTTTCGAGTCTCCAGCCGACTCTGCTGCCTCGCCTCGGACGGCAACGCCTCCTCAACTGACGTCTCCGTAGCCTCGGTCTCTTCGTCGAGCAGCGCCTCCTGTGGCGTGTCGTCCTGAGCCGCCGGTGTTCCCAGTTCGGATTTCCAGGACATTTCTAGGCCAAACACTAGTTGCCAGAGTCGCCCTGGACCGTAGTAATCAACCTCGATCCGCGGCTGGGAGCCGTGGCGCACTGAAAGCGCCTGCGCCGTGAGCGGTCCAACGCCGCCAGACGGGACAACGGTGTGCCCGTCTGCCACGAGCGCATTGATCAGGGTGCTTTTGCCGACACCGGAGTTGCCGAGAAAACAGACAGGCAATTCCTGCTCAAGCGCGGCAGCTGACTGAGTCAGGCGAGCGCAGTCCCTGTCGAAATCCCCGAGCCGATCGACAAGGTTCCGCTCAAGGAAGGGGCGGGCTTGGACCGTGTACCATGCTATGACCTGTTGAATCTGATCTTGCATCAGGTAGTTCCTAAATACCGCACGGCGTTGCACTTATGATTCGCGCCTGTCGACGAATTGGTCAAATGCCCGGCTGCCCAAACCGGCGGAAAGCGACTCAAAGTTGCCCTCCTGGCACGATACAGCATCTTCGTTCTCTCCTGAAGCGAACAGTCAAACTGCCTCTGCAGTCCAATTCACTCTATAAGGAGACTTGTCACTCTCGCAATATCTCCATCTTTTCGTAGTCAACTCACTTCGGTATTCTACCGTGCGCGGCCACACCCACTCCATGGGTATTCACACAATTCGCGAGCTGACTCTGGGCACCTCCACGCCCCTTGGCCGAGCCAGTTCGCCCGCCACCTCCGCCCAGACAGCGGATCGTTGCGCATTCATTCTCTTTGTAAATGCCTTGTCCCTTTCTCGTCTTTCCACCAATGTCTCCCAGCGGCGAAAACCCGGAAGAGACGAGAAGACCGGAGCGGCCGGAAAGACTCCAGCCCAAATCGATTCCAGCTCCGCGATAAGCCGTTCTGACTCCGTCAGGTTGTTCTGGCAGTGGGCGCGAAGTCTGGACGTCCTGCTCTGTCAGGATCGCATTCAGCTCAGAGGGATTCAGCATGGCCGATTCCTGTATCCTGTCGAGGCCCCACGCACCAACGATCTTCAAGCCCTCGACCGTCATGCTGCGGTACTCTGCACCTCAATGCTCAACTGAGCAGCCATTCGGCAGGAGGCTTTGTGGCCGGGGGCGGAAACAGAAAGCGCAGCAGAAGGCCGGCACGATTGCCGGCCCGCAAGCCTGGAGGCATACCCCACGGAAGAGGGGCCCTGCCGCCAGGCACAAGCTCGGTACTTCCTGTCGCGGCGACGATTGCCTCGCTGACCCGCTTCAATTCAAACTGGCCCATCGTCCTCCGGCGATCACACTGCGCCCGCTGGCTGTCTGGCACCAGCGTGCGCGTGGACAGCTCCGGAGTCTGCGGAATGGGCAGTCGCCCTGGATTACCTATCGAATGACCGTTCGCCCCCTCTCCGAATTGGGGACGATGCGAACAGAATCCCGGTTAGAATCTTACGAAGTTTGTACGAATCACGCCGCTGTACCTCTCACCTGCCATCGATGCGCCGGGATTCAGTGAAAGGAATGCGCCATCTTGCCAGTACGCAGACCATCCCTCTCTCATCTTTTGAGTTGTGCTCCGTTTCCCCAGGCGCTCGCCCGGGTCCGCCGGCGCGCCCTCCTGGTTTTCATGTTCGCCGGCGCGCTCATCCCGCCAGCAGCCGCTGACAACTGGAACTGGCGGGCCACTGCGCTGCTGAAGCAGGCGCGTTCCGGAGCCTGTGCGGTGCGCATGGCCGATGAGCGGGTTCTGGTCACCGGAGGCACCGCCGAGGCCGCACTCTCGTCGGTTGAGATCTATCAGTTCGTGCCGGAGGAGCGCTTCGCGGAGGCCGCGCCGATGAATGCAGCGCGGTCGAGCCACGGTTGCGCACTCGTCAAGGACGGCCGGGTCCTGGTCGCCGGCGGCGGGGCGGCCGGCATCGAACTCTACGAGCCTTCCCTCGACACCTGGACCTCGTTCGATTCCACGGTGCTGCGCGCAGAAGGCACCACCGTGACCCCGCTCTCCGATGGCCGGGTGCTGATCCTGGGCGGCAGAGCCAGCGAGGTGGAAGTGTTCGATCCGGACACGTCCACGATCAGCATTCTGCCCACCGCGTTGGCGTTGCGGCAACGGAGTTCCGTCACTCTTCTCAGGGACGGCCGCCTGCTGATTGCCGGAGGCACCGGAGAGGATGGCACGTTGAATACGGCCGAGATTCTTGACGCAGATACCGGGGCAGTGACAGCCCTGACGCTGTCCATGCCCCGCGCGGAGCATTCCGCGACGGCCTTGTTCGATGGCCGCGTCCTGCTGGCGGGCGGAACCGATGGAGCGTCGGACTTGAACACTCTCGATGTCTGGAGCCCCGAGACGAACACCTTCCAACTGCTGGGGGCGACGCTCAGCGTGGCGCGCCGGAATCATACGGCGCTGTTGTCGGAGGCAAACGGCTTCGTTCTGATTACCAGCGGGTCGGCGGCCTCCCAGCCGCTGGGCTCCTCGGAGTTGTTTGACCCTTCCTCGGATTCAGTCCAGCCGGCCGGTTCCCTCACCGTCGCCCGCACGGACCTGGCAGGGGTCGTGCTGGCGGACGGGTCGATTCTTGCCCTGGGGGGCCGCGACGACAACGGACCGAGCAGCGCCTGCGGCGTGCTGCCCAATCCCTCGTTCCGGCCATCGCAAGGCACCTATCACCCGCTGGAACGCGCCCTCGTCAGCGGATCGACTGGTGTGTCCGC
Organism: Paludibaculum fermentans; assembly: GCF_051172195.1. Taxonomy (GTDB): domain Bacteria; phylum Acidobacteriota; class Terriglobia; order Bryobacterales; family Bryobacteraceae; genus Paludibaculum; species Paludibaculum fermentans_A. Next base: position 4,410,606 of record NZ_JBPJAQ010000001.1, on the reverse strand, counting down.
TCTCAACGGCCGCATCAGCTTCGACCTGACCCAGATCGACGCGGGCGGGAAATCGATCGCTTCCAACGGGCGCCTGATCTCGACGTTCGGGACGCTGGTGAACGGCAATCTCCCCAGCACACCCGTTGTGGACCTGGGGTGTTCCGACATCGGCAGCACGTTTGTCCTGACCATGCGGGCGACTGTTTCCCCGAGCCAGATCATCAGCGTCCAGGTGCGCTTCAACGTCAAGTTGCGCCCCACGCTGGTGGTGACCGGGCTGACCGGCGCGGTGGTCGCGGGGCAACCGATTGCCGTCCGCACCACGCTGACTGCCGATGGGGGCAACGTGGCCTTCTCGGGGACGCTCAACCTCACAACCGGCGGTGTCACCCTGTCAAAGAGCATTTCCGCCACTGCCGCCTCCTTCTCGACCGAGAACACGATCTGTTGTCCTCTTGCGGGCAAGGATACGGGAGCCTCCGGCATCGCCTCGCTGAATGCCACGTACGGTGGCAATCTTTTCCTGGAGCCTGCCTCCGCCTCGGCCTCGCAGGTGGTCGTGAGCGCTATCCCGTCGATGTCGCTCACCTTTGGGGCAATGCGGCTGGCCACGCCGTCCTCCCTCACGCTGAACGTTGCGCCCGCCGGGCCCGATCTCACCGGCCTGAACCTAACCATCGACCCTGCGTTGCGGCCCACCGGAGAGGGCACGGTGAAAGCGGCCAACGGCACCAGTTCCTCGGCCGCTTTGCAGGGCCCCGGCGCTCCCGTGTTTAGCGCCGTGCCATTGTACCCCCTGTCGGTGGCGGCGTTCAGCTATACCCCCACCATCGCCGACCGGCGCAGCGGATTTGTCTGTTTTGATGCCGCCTATTCCGGAGACGCCCGGTACCGCCGCGTCGCTGGACTCGCTGTCCTGCCGTGCGCCCAGGTGAGCGGCGCTCCTACGGGCCTGCAGGCCGTCTCCCCGCCGGGCACTTTCGTCGTGGGAACGCCGAGTGCGTTGACCGTGCGGCTGACGTGGCCGAACTCCGTGGGCATCGTCAATCGAAACGTGAACGTGCTGGCAGACGGACGGGCCGCGGGCACCATCCTGCTCACGCCCGATCCGACTGGGTTGGGGGTTGCGCAAGGCACGGCCAACGTTCTTCTCCCGTTCAATACGCGCAACCTGGCGTTCACCTATGACCAGAGTGGGGATCTCCTGTCGTCCCAGGCGTCCGTTGCCGTCGCGATGTCTCCTGTCTCCACGGCGATGACGACGCGGGTGGCGGCGACCGTCAGCAACCCGTTCTCGATTGGATACACGTTGACCGTCAACAATCAGGGGGTGACGATTCCCGGCGGAACTTCGTTGGGGAGCGGCATAGAGCTGCGGGAGAATGGCGCGCTGGTGCAGCAGTTGCCTGTACCCACCATTCCGACCGGCGCCGCCGGTACGATCGTCGACGGGAGCAGCAATACGATCCTGCCGACCAGCATTCTGGTGAACGGGTCGATCACCAACCTGATTCTGCCGCTGGGGCAGCACGCGCTCACGATCCGGTTCCCCGGAAGTGGATTGTTCCAGGCGTCGGAGGCGCAAGTTACGGTACGCGTGCAGTAACGGTGACCGACTGCGGTTATCCGGAGACCCTCCAGTAGACGGCAAATCGCCCCCACAACCGATGGAGCGGCTTTAGCGCGATGGGCGGGTTGGACCCGGCCATGCGAAAGGAGAGCGGAGATGACCCGTCGGGCTTGATCCAAGCCTCGGGGGCCTGACCAGAAGCGCGCAGCGCCGGGACTTCGATCGGAGCCTTCGAAACCTGCGGGCCCTGCTTATTCCGGATGAGGTCCTCGGTGAGGCCTGCCGTGCCGAGATCGCCGGCGAGGACGATGGGCCCGTAGAGGAACGCCTGCAGGCCGGGATCGTCAGGAAGCGATTCGACGGTCAATCGCATCGGCATTTCCAGCTCGATGCGGTCCCCTTTCTTCCAAGCTCGCGTAAGACTCAGGTAGCTGCCGGCCTGGGGCGTTGCTTCGATGACCTTGCCGTTGACCTTGACGCGGGCGGAAGTGGTCCAGGCGGGGATTCGCAGCCGCAGGGTCCAGGCCGCTGCCGGTGTCGCCTGGATGACAATCCCGGTGATAGGCTCATCCGGAAACCTGGTTTCCTGGCGCAGCCGAACGCCCTGCTGGGTGGCATTCAGTTCTGAAGCCACAAACAGGTTCACGGTGATGCCATCCGGCCCGTGGTAGTAGATGCTGTCGTTCAGCTTGGCGTACTCTTCCAGTGCGGATCCGGTGCAGCACCAAAACGACTGATCGTCCGTATTGAGCGTTTTCCAGGCGCCCGGCGCCAACGACAGGAAGTAGGCGGAGTGGCCGGTGGAGCGCTCGATGGTGCCCAGGCGGTGGTTGAACAGGTTGCGCTCGTAGTAATCGAAATAGCGAGGATCGCCGCTCCAGGAGTACAACTGCCGGGTGAGCTTCATCATGTTGTAAGCGCAGCAGCACTCCTGGTGGTGCGCCCCGGCTTTCCATTCGAGCGAGAGGCGGCCTGGATTGGTGAGCCAGGCCTCGGCATTGCTGCTGCCGCCGGTGGCATACGTGCGCGCCGAGACGACGGTGTACCAGAAGAACTCGGCCGCATCCCGGAAGCGCACGTCGCTGGTCAGTTCGAAGCGGCGTGCGGCCCCGATCACCTGGGGGATGTGGGTGTTGGTGTGCAGGTTGCGAAGTTCGTCGCGGCGTTCGGCCAGCGGTGTGACAAAGGCCAGTTTGTTGAAGCGGTCGCCGGCGGTGGCCCAGCGATCCTCGTGTGCGGCGGCGGCCAGGTTGTACAGCACCTCATTCATGCCGCCGAACTCTTCCTTGAGGATCTGCTGCATGGGGCGCAGCCCCTTGGCATCGCTCCAGCGATCCGCCCAGTCCGCCATCCTGGAGGCGACCTCGAGGGCCTGCCGGTTGCCCGCATGGAGGTACATGTCGAGCAGGCCGGCCATGATCTTGTGGATTGTGTAGAAGGGCGCCCACACGCGTTTCCCTTGCTCCAGGCGATTGAATAGCTCAATGGGGAATGCACTCAGATAGCCGCCGGCGGACAACGCTTCCTGGCACTTCGCCAGGCCGGCCACGATCTCGTCGCCGCGAGCCTTGAGTTCCAGATCGCCCGCGGAAGCGAAGCGCAGAGCGCACGCTGAGAGGTAGTGTCCGGTGAAATGGCCGCGCAGTTCAGACTTCGGATCCTCCCACCCGCCCAGCGGGCTCGCGGACGTCGGCAAGCCGGCGTTGAGGCGGAAGGTATGGAGGAGGCGATCGGCCCCCAGGCGCAGCATGTAGGCGCGGTTGGCCTCCGACGCCTCCAGGCAGGGACCGGGCAGCAGGCGAACCTGAGTCAGGGAAAACGGCAGGGCCCGTCGCGGTGCTTCCTTACGGGTGAAGACTAAAGGCTCGGAGAACAACGGCGCCTCTCCGGTGGGAGGACGCACTCCGGGCGGAACCGGATTCTGCACCGCGGTTTCCGAGGCGGAAGCCGGCGGCGGCTGAGGCGTCTGTTGAGCGAGGGCCGCCGGCACACCAGCCACCGCCACGGCGAAAGCTCTCCGGCTAGGGCTTGCTCCTTGGCCCTGTGCGGGGTCTTTGTGGGTCATGTCACCCCACATCATACGGAATTGGAGTGTGGAGGGAGGGATTGGCCCGGAATGGCGGCAGAAGGGCGCTGGCCGGGCGTGGGTATCGCGGCGAAGGCCGGGCAATTGTTGTTGAAAGTGGAATGGTGTATGCCAGGCGGTCCCGGTTCCCTGGCTGTCAACCGTGTTGGTGTGTACCGGGGTTGAGGTTTCGGGGGCAGAAGGCCGGCACGATTGCCGGCCCGCAAGCCTGGGGGCATGCCCCACGGAAGAGGAGCTCTGCGGGTGTTTGAGGGCTTTGGCGGTGCTGGGGTTGTGGTTTCGGGGGCAGAAGGCCGGCACGATTGCCGGCCCGCAAGCCTGGGGGCATGCCCCACGGAAGAGGAGCTCTGAGGGTGTTTGAGGGCTTTGGCGGTGCTGGGGTTGTGGTTTCGGGGGCAGATGGCCGGCACGATTGCCGGCCCGCAAGCCTGGGGGCATGCCCCACGGAAGAGGAGCTCTGCGGGTGTTTGAGGGTTTTGGGGGTGCTGGGGTTGTGGTTTCGGGGGCAGATGGCCGGCACGATTGCCGGCCCGCAAGCCTGGGGGCATGCCCCACGGAAGAGGAGCTCTGCGGGTGTTTGAGGGTTTTTGGGGTGCTGGGGTTGTGGTTTCGGGAGCAGATGGCCGGCACGATTGCCGGCCCGCAAGCCTGGGGGCATGCCCCACGGAAGAGGGGGCTATGTGACTTGCGGTCTGCGGATTGCAAACCGTTTTGGAGAACAGCCTACGGCTCGGGTGAACGCGGTACTGAAGGCGCTGGAAGAGTGAAAACCCACGGATAGCGCGATCTCTCCGATTGTCTTTGTTCCGCAGGAGAGTTCGTCTTTTGCCAAGGCGATTCTCCAGTTCGCCAGGTATTCAATAGGACTGAGCCCCATTACCGCCCGAAACCGAGTCGCGAAGGTGGATCGCGAGACGCCGGAGATGCGGGCGAGTTCCGCCACCGTCCATGTGCGAGCGACTTCGTGATGCATCGCTGAGAGCGATTTCGCTATGACTGGATCGGCAAGGCCGGAGAGCAGACCCTTTGTTCCCGGTTTCAGCCACACCAGCTCGCTACGCAGCAGTTCCAGGAGGGTGAGTTCCATCAGGCGGCCGACGACGAGATCGCTGCCAGGGCCTGGATGCTGGCCTTCGGCATCGTTCATGGTGAGCAAGGAACGCAGGCGCCAGGAGATCTGCTGATCAGCCTTGATATGGATGAGAGAGGGCAGGAAGCTCCACAGCAGAGCTTCGTTTGTCGTGCCGAAGACGAAACGACCGCAGCGGAGCATGGCACGGCTCCCGGTTGTCTGGCCAAGCACAAGCTCGGTACTTCCTGTCGCTGCGACGATGGCCTCGCTGTCCTGCGGCTGAAGCCCTGGATCGGTGGTCAGGGAGAACGGCGACGAGGTCCGAATGAAAGCGAAGTCTCCGGTTCCCAGAAGGACCGAATCGTTCTCGGAGCGCATCAGCTGACATTCCCCAGCTTCCAGCCAGCAGAACAGAAGGTCATCGCGCTTGCGAAAGGAAACAGCCCATCTGCCGGTGCCCTGGATGCGTCCCCACAGCGTGACCCGCGGTCTTAACAAACCGATCAGATCGGCGAAGGGGTCCATTCAGAATTGGACGCACGATAAACGAATTCGGTGCAGAGCTTATCGACGGTGTGAGTTGGAGTCGATATTCTGAGGCAGAGGGGAAAGCCGGTACGAAGCTGTGCCTGGCTCGCGAGGCTGGGAACGGCCCGGTTGAAGACGAGACTGTGCGGGGTGCCCGCTTACTGCCGTGCGCGGTTCGTAGCGTGGTGGGGACCACTCCCTGACGGTCGTGGTTCGTAGCGGTTTCCTTCGCTTTGGCGAGCCGGCGGGACCCCTCGATTAGAACATCAGACAGGAGACCAAGGGCATGCCATCGAAAGCAGTAGAGCTTTACAAACAGTACGCTACAGCCTGGTCCGCGATCTCAGATCAGGAGCGTCGCCATATCCTGGACTCCGTCCTGGAGACAGAGATCAGCTACCGCATTCCCAGGATGGAAGGAACAGGCCATCAGATCGTGATCGACGACATCAACGAATTTCAGGCGAAGGTCCCCGGAGGGCGGTTTGCCCTGCACAGCGTCTCTGAGCACCACGACGTCGCACTGATGGAGTGGCAAATGATCCTTCCAGATGGGACGCCGGGCGTGCGGGGCCACGATGCGATCCGTGTTACGCCGGAAGGCAAGTTGGGACAGATCGTGACGTTCGCACCGTCCACGCTGGAGGCGCAGGGCTCGTAAGTCGGACTCCGACGAATCATCTATAGGCAAGCGGCCTGCGTGGCTCAGGGGGAGTGCGGAATGCGGCGGACTGCCGGCGACCGAGGGATCCGTGGGCTACGTTCCCGTGGTCCACCAGGCCGTCGACTCTGAAATGGCGCGCTGGAGGGTATAATGACGCGATGCGCGCGAAGCTTCGCGCGGCTGGGCTTGGATGAGGAGGGACTATGTGCGATCAGGACCATTTTGAAGAGGACCGCCTGGAATATGAAGCGCGGGGCCTGGTCACCCGTAAACAATTCGGCGCCATGCTGGGTGCAGGGGTTACGCTGATGCTGCCGCAGGTGGCCAATGCCGTCACGGTGACCGAGAGCGATGTGACGATTACGACGCCAGACGGGGCGGCCGATTGTTACTTTGTGCACCCGGCGAGCGGGTCGGCCGCAGCTGTCCTGATTTGGCCCGACATTTTTGGATTACGGCCGGCGTTCAAGCAGATGGGCAAGCGGCTGGCGGAGTCGGGCTATTCGGTTCTGGTGGTGAACCCCTTCTACCGGATGAAGAAGGCGCCGACGTCGGAAGGCGGCGGGGCGACGAACATCCAGGACGTGATGCCTCTGGCGCGGGCGCTGAACGAGACGACCCACATGACGGACGCGAAGGCGTTCATTGGATGGCTGGACGAGCAGAAGTCCGTCGACAAGAAGAAGAAGGTAGGCACGCAGGGCTATTGCATGGGCGGTCCGATTGCGTTCCGGACCTCGGCGGCGGTGCCGGGCCGGGTGGGCGCGGTGGCGTCGTTCCATGGCGGCGGCCTGGTGACGGACGCTCCGAACAGCCCGCACCTGCAGGCGTCGAAGACCAAGGCGCAATTCCTGATTGCGATTGCGGAGAACGACGACAAGCGGCTGCCGAACGACAAGACGGTGCTGAAAGAGACCTTTGAGAAGGCCGGCTTGCCGGCGGAGATCGAAGTCTATGGCGCCGCGCACGGCTGGTGCCCGCCGGATTCAAAGGTGTACAACCAGGAGTTGGCCGAAAAGGCATGGAGCCGGCTGCTGGCGCTGTACGGCAAGGCTCTCGCCTAGCTGGCCAAGTTTTTGGTCCTTGGGCCGGCCTTCGCAGATCGCCCTCGGGGTGTTGCAAAGGCCGGCCAGGAAGAAGCCGGCGCTGCTATTCTTCCGCGACAGTCACAGCCGGATAAGCCTCGACATACTCTTCGCCGTCAGCGCCATAGTAGGTGACGGCCCTCAGGTCGAAGTCGACGTCATAGCGGACAACCCCAGCCTGCCAGGTTGACGCCAGAAACTCCGGAAACGTGCTCCTGCCGGCCTGGTCCGTGCGCAGGGCCGTGACGAGTGCTTCGCGATTGAACGGCGGCACATCGACGGGTCCGCTGACCAGGGGCGTGCCCTGGATCACCACCGGTCCAAGCTGGGTCAGATAGAGGCTCTGGCAAGCAGGCAGGACCCAGCGATTGCTTCTCACCCCGGCCCTGCGAAGCGTCTCGGCCAGATAAGGGAAGCCGCCTACCTTGGGGCGGCCCGCCATTGCCCGCTGCAGCGCGGCCTGGAGTTTTTCGATCGCGGCACTCATGCTGTCTCGCTCCTGTTGAAAGTCTCTGACATGGACATCTCCGTTGGGGTGTTCTCCTCAGGCGGTTGGGATCTTCTTCAACTGGTTGGCGGCGACGAGCTTGCGGAGGATCGACACAAGCAGCTCCCTCTCCTTCGCGGGCAGGTGGGCGAAGAATTCCTCGTCGTTCCTGTCAGCGAGCGCAGCCAGTTTGGGTACGGCCGCACGTCCGCTGGCGGTTAGGTTCACATCCTGAAAGCGGCGGTCGGCGCCAGCCTCCTTGCGGCTCACGAGGCCCTTTGCCAGGAGCCTGTCGATGAGTTTCGACACCGCTCCGCGGGTCAAGCCGCTGGAGGCAGCCAGCCGGCTGGGTGACGTCTCGCCGGCGTCAAAGAGTTCCCGAAGGATCACCCATTCGGCGACGGTCACTCCGGTGCTCTCCAGCTTGCGGGCGAAGCCGTGGGACACGTGATTGGACACGAACCGGAGCCAGAAGCCGATATGGCTTTCCAGGCTGCTCACGACCGGGGGGGCTTTCGTCTTCACAGTTCCATATTAGTTTCCTATTCAACTATTGTCAAGGAAACTGCCCAGCAGGAAACCCTGCGAGCGGGCAACACGCACGAGCCCTGCAGGAGTCCCGCGCCGCGGGTATGATTGTTGTTTCGAGCTAAGGGGCATTGGGGTGCGTGCCCAGAACGTTCGAGGCATCAAGGCAGAACCTGGCTGGGACGGTGAATGGATGGCGATCTACTTTCCCGATTCGTACCGGCGCGAGCTGCGCAAGGCCTGGAGTGAGCGCCGACTGGTGCCGTATCTAGGCGCGGGCGTCTCCGCCCCTTATGGTTTGCCGCAGTGGACCGATCTGGTGATGAGGATCCTGATCGACGAATCCTGGGAGACGTTTGGCGAATTCTGGAAGAACTATCAGACGCCGCTGGCCGTGTGGATGACTGAGAACTTCGACTTCGGCCTGGAGTCGCTGTCGCGCTTCGCCAAATCAAAGTTCGTGGTCAATACCGGAAAACGGCAGCGCCGGCACTTTAACGACTATGTGGACGAGCAGCTCTATAAGAAGATGCCGGCCACTTTACCGGCCGGCCCAACGACCCTGACCGCGGTGGCCGACCTGATTGCGGCCAGCGAAGGAGCGCCGGGCGGACGGGCCATTCCTGCCGTAGTTTCGCTTAACTTTGACGACCTACTGGAAACGGAGCTCAAGGCCCGTCACATCGCGTGCGAGCCAGTCTTTGGAAAGCGCAGGAGGCATGCGTCGCGCCTGGGTATCATTCACGCACATGGCTACCTGCCGCGGGGCGCGCGCGCTCCGGCGAGCGACCTCATCTTCACGGAGGACGACTATCATCGCTTCGCGCTGCAGTCGATCCATTGGGCTCAGGTGGAACTGTTGAGCCTGTTGCGCAACGGCACAGGGCTCTTCATCGGGCTCTCGATGTCCGATGCGAACCTGCGCCGCTTGCTCGATGCCACCGCGGACGGCAGGAAGAGCCGGCATTTCGTGATTCGCAAGCGCTTCAGCCTCAACTATCAGCAACAGCAGGAGGCGGCCCGGCGCATCCACGAAAGGGCAATGACTGGATTGCAACCTGACGAACGCAACAGGATGATGAACGATGCCCCGCAGTTGGAGTTCGCCATCGACCGGATGCTGAAGGCGGCTACGGAGATCGACACGACGCTGCTGGAAGAGATGGGCGTAGCGACGATCTGGGTGGACGAATATGACGAGATCCCGAAGGTGTTGCAGCAGATCCCGTCTACGGGGAAGGCGGCCGGGCCGCGGGCCCAGCGAGGCAAGCCGTAAGCCACCCGCGCACCGCCCGTCATCTTGAGAGAAGCGGCCGGAGTGATCGACCTGGGCAGGCGTTTGATGCTCGGGGGGCATTTGCAGGCCGAGATTGAAGCGGATGTCCTCCACCAGCACGAGAGGGCCGTAGAGAATAGCGTTCCAAGGCGCGTCAACGCGGAGACGGGTGAAGTGCTGGAGCGGGTGACGATGCCGGCGGGCGTGAGCGTCTCGGGGCTGGAGTCCGAGGGGGGCGGCCGGTTTTTCCGCGGCGGTGGCGGAACCGGAAAGGTGCGAGCGGTGCGCCTGCCAAGGCGCGGACATCGAGTACCTTGAGAGTGTGCTCAACAGGGTATCGTCTGACACAAGGCCGGGCTTGCGATGGGGGACAGGTGGTTTTCCGGCGAACCGTCTTGCGGCGGTGGCCGCGTTCGCAGCCTTCGTGCTGCACCTGGCGGGCAACCCGCACTACGGGTTCTTCCGCGATGAGTTGTACCTGATCGTGTGCGGGCAGCACCCGCAATGGGGCTATGTGGACCAGCCGGCTCTGTCGCCGCTGCTGGCCGCCGCTTCCCAGATCTTTGGTCCCTCGCTGGTGCTGCTGCGGGCGGTGCCGGCGTGCTTCGCCGCGGGGGGTGTCTATGTGGCTGTACGTCTAGCGGAGGAGTTCGGCGGGGCGGCGTTCGCGCAAGCACTGGCGGCGCTGTCGGTCTTCTTCGCGCCGGTGCTGATGTCCTTTGGGATGAAAGTCTCGCCAGACATGGTGGGCCTGTGGTTGTGGCCGCTGGCGGTGTTGTACCTGGTGCGGGTAGTCCAAGGTGGCGACCCGAGGGGATGGCTGGCGGTGGGCGTGGCGGCGGGGGTGGCGCTGCATGGCAAGTATACGGCGGTCTTCTTCCTGATTTCACTGCTGGCCGGTCTGGTACTGACACGTACACGGAGAGTGCTCTTCACGCGGTGGTTTGTCCTGGGGTGCCTGGCGTGTGGTGTGATCGCGCTGCCGAGCTTCCTGTGGCAGGCGCATTACGGCTTTCCGCAACTGGAGATGCTGCGCAATGCGGAGCGGGGGAAGAACGCCATTGTTGGCCCCCTTACATTCCTACTGCAGCAGGTGGTGCTGACGGGCATGGCGCTGGCGCTGATCTGGATGGCCGGGCTGGCGTGGCTGTTCTCGCGGCCGGGCCTGCGCTTTCTGGCCTACGGCTTCGTGGTGCTGATGGCCCTGATGATTGGGCTGCACGCGAAGCATTACTATCCGGGCGACGTTTATCCGTATCTGTTCGCGGCCGGGGCCGTGGCGTTGGAAGGGTGGACTCGCGGTCGCCGGTTTGTGCGCGCGGCGCTGACGGTGGGGGTGGTGGTGACGGGCCTGCTGCTGACTCCCGTGGTGATGCCGGTGTTGCCTGAGCCGCAGATGGTCTCCTACACGAGGTGGCTGCTGGCCCGGCTGGGCCTGGAGCCAAAGACGCTGGCCACGGAGATCCGGCCGGAAGGCGAGCTGTCCAGTGATTGGGCCGGGATGCACGGCTGGCCGGAACTGGCGTCGACGGTGGCGCGCGTGTATCAGTCGCTGCCGGAGGCAGACCGGCAGCGGGCGGTGATTGCGGCCGAGAACTATGGTGAGGCGTCCGCCATCGATTTCCTGGGCCGGCCGTACGGTTTGCCGCCGGTGATCAGCGGGCACAATCAATATTTCCTATGGGGCACGCACGGCTATCGCGGCGACGTGACGATCTGCGTAGGCGGCGATTGCGGCGCGCGGCTGCACCTGTTCGCGCGGTGCGAGCGTGCTGCTACATTTACGGCCCCGTGGGTGCAGCCGGACGAGAACAACCTGCCGATTACGGTGTGCCGCGACATCCGCATACCGCTGGGTGAGATCTGGCCGAGGGTGAAGCATTACCAGTAGAGCGGGTGGGAGTGGGCGGACGGGTAGCCCGTCACTTACGTTCCGGGACTGGGTTGAGGGCGGAAACCTGCAGTAGACTTGGCAGATGATCCGTCAGATTGCGCCTCTGTTCTTCACTCTGGACATACCCACCACGCTGGCCTATTACAGCGAAAAGCTGGGTTTCGAATGCCTGGGAACGTGGCAGGACCCTCCGGTTTATGCGATTGTGGCGCGCGACGGGCGCGCCATTCATTTTCGCTGCGCCGCGCCGGCGACGGCGAATCCGGACAAATACCGGGAGGAGCTGCTGGATGCGTATCTGTTCATCGAAGATGCCGATGCTCTGTACGCCGAGTATGCCGCCAAGGGCGTGGAGTTTACGCGCGGGGTGGAAGATATGCCGTGGCAGTCGCGCGAGTTTGTGGTGAAGGATTGCGATGGACGGTTGCTGGCTTTCGGGGCGAGTTTGTAGGTGGGCGTGAGATGGCGTCAGGGTATTTCCTGGCGATTGGGGCAGTATGCGGGGGTATCCGCTCGCTTACACTCACGGCTCCGTTTGTTAGGTTTTGCGGCCGAACCACTGGAGGGAGGCGTACCAGATGCCGGCGGCGGCGAGTGTCACCAGCGGGCCGTACTGGTGGGTGGTGGAGATGGCCAGCATGACGGCGAAGATCTGAAAGAGTCCGGTGGGGATCAACTGGCCGGCGGCGAATTGCCAGCGGGTTTGTTCCGTGGGTGGGGTGAGGGCGGTTCTGTGTCCCGCGGCCAGGGCCAGGAAGCCGGCGGAGAGAGTGCGATGCCAGCCATAGGGGCCGGTGAGGAGCAGGAGGACGATGAGCCAGGCGAGGTCGCGGGCGAGCAGGACATCACGGCCGGACAGGGGCAGCAGGAGGCGGCGGGCAATGGCGGATTCCGCATCGAAGGAGGAGCTGGCCTGGCCGGCGGTGCTGAGGAGGATGACGATGAGACCTCCGATGACGACTTTGGCCATGGGGTCAGGCTGCGGGTAGAAGAGGAGGTAGAGGCAGCCGCCGAGGCTGAGGAGGGCAGCGAACCAGAGGTCGAGGGTTTGCAGGAGTTCGCGGAGGCGGTTCTGGACGAGTCCGCCGAGGCGGCCGGGCAGACTGGGGACGAGCCGCAGGAGACGAGGCGGGTTTTTCCAGATGCGGAAGACGCCGAGGAGGACGGGGGCGCAGACGCCGAGGGCGAAGAGCCCGGCGCCGACCACGGGATGGCGGCTGAGCAGGGCGAACAGCACGGCCAGGGGCAGCATGGGGTTGAGCAGAAGGTTTAAGGCGAAGACCACTGCGCGCTGCCAGGTGGTGAGGGGCCAGAGGGCCATGCGGGCCTCAGGAATGCGGCGGGCCATGTCGCCAGCGAGGGGCAAGGCGGCGAGCGCTCCGATGACCAGGTAGAAGACTGCGGTGCTGCTGGGCCGATCCATTGGCTCTTCGGCCATCAACAGCAGGATGACGGCAAAGAGGTTGTTGTGAGTGACGGAGCCGAACCGGCCGAAGCTGCGCTGGGCACTGCGGCCGAGCGCGGCGATCAGTGCCGCGAGCCCAGCCATGGGAGATCCGGAGCGGAGGGTTGTTCCACGAGTTCGAAGTAGAGCTCCTCGACAGTGGCGTGGGTCATTGCATTGGCGGGCGCGTTGTGGAGGATGCAGCCGTCGCGCAGGAGGACGATGCGGCTGGAGATGCGATCGACCAAAGAGAGGATGTGGGAGGTGAGGAGGATGGTGACGCCACGGCGGGCAGCGGCTTCGAGGAGGCGGCGGATGACCTCGACGGAGACGGGATCGACACCTTCGAAGGGCTCGTCGAGCATGAGGACAGACGGGTTGTGGAGCAGGGCGATGGCGAGGGCCGTTTTCTTGCGCATGCCGTGCGAGCATTCGCGGGCGTAGGTGTGGCGCTTGGGAGAGAGGGCGAGGGCGTGGAGGAGTTCCTCGGAGCGGGTGCGCGAGGTGGCGGAGTCCAGGCCGTAGATGGGTCCAGTGAGGCGGAGGTGCTCATCGATGGTGAGTTCCGGGAGGAGGGCGAGATTTTCGGGAACGACTCCGATGCGGCGGCGGAAATCGAGCTGGGTGGCGGGATTGGCGGGGTCGAAGCCGGCTACGGAGATGGTTCCGGTGTCGGGCCGGGACAGGCCGCAGAGGAGGCGGAGAAGGGTGGATTTGCCGGCGCCATTGGGACCGAGGATGGAGCAGATTTCGCCGGCGGGCACGTCGAGGGAGACGTCGTTGACGGCGATGAGGGCTCCGAAGCGGCGAGAGACCTGCCGGCAATGGATGGGAGAGGTCACAATCGCAATCTAGCATTGCGGGCTGGGGCGGGCGTGTAACTTCAGGGGACCGGGCGCGTGGGGGAATCAGGCGTTCAGGCGGACGTTAGTTTTGACCGCGGTGGCGTTGGAGGGGGGGGAACCGCTGCGTCGAGATGAAAGCGAAGCCGACGGAGGCAGGAGGGCTGAGCTATACCTGTTGCGGCCGGCGCTGAGATCGAATGCTACAGCTCACCACGCCGGGGCCGGGATGGTGGCCCCGGCGTGGTGCGACTGTTCATTCGACCCCCACTCAGGTAGTGATCAGTAGTCCCAGATGGCCGGGACCCAACGAAAGACTTCGCCGTCGAGGGTGACACGGCCGACGGAGGGGAATGGCAGGTGGGTGGCTACCAATTGTTCGCCGGTGGCCGCCAACTCGCGGAGGAGTTTGATGCGGACGCGAGCGGCTTCGTCGGGGTCGTGTTCGAAGCCGTTGTGCCAGTCGGGGCGTTCGAATCCGACCTGGAAGACGGCGTCTCCGGCGAAGGTGAGCCGGTCGCCGTGGGATGCCAGGCGCACGACGCAGTGACCGGGGGTATGACCGCCGGTGCGATAGGCGATGACACCCGGGGCGACTTCGTGCTGCTCATCGAACGGACGCAGGTAGGTGCGGTACTCGTCCAGGAATCGCTTGGCGACCGAGCGGAGAACATCCGGCACCGGGGACGGCATGTCGGTGTGGGCGAAGTCGGGCGATTCCCAGAACTTCGCTTCGGCGGCTGCTACGTGGATCTGGAGGTCCGGCCGCAATTGGGCTTTGACGCCGTCGACGAGGAGTCCGCCGACGTGGTCCATGTGCATGTGGGTGAGCACGACGTCGGTGATGGAGGCGAGATCGATGCCGGCGGCCTGCAACCGCTGGACGGTCTGTCCGGCCTTCGGAAAGTCGGGGAACTCCAGCCCCAAGCCGGCGTCGATGAGTATGGTGCGTCCGCCGCTGCGGACGACGATGACGTTCAACGGCCAATCGAAGGCGTCTCGCGGCAGGCACATCTGGTCCAGCCAGGCCGCCCGTGCAGCCGGGTCGGCGTTGGTGGCCAAGGTCTCAGTCGGCAGCATGAGCACGCCGTCGCTGAGCACCAGCACGTCGATGTCGCCGATCTTGAGCGCGTAGCGAGAGGGGACTAACTCGCTGGTCCCCAACCTGGCGGGCTGCGAAGTGTTGTCCAGGTGCCCGTTTGTCTGCTGCTGCTGACCAGAATCAGCAACCAACGTTTCGTTGTTCATGAATGAACCTCCTATCCGGCTTGTAAGCAACTGGGGCGCCAAGTTCGATCTGTTGCTGGGACGACGCGCGTTTCGCCCTGTTGGCGGCGGGTGGATAGGACGGTTGAGTGGCGAAGGCATTTGTTCCGCGGTGGTTGGGGGAGGCGAGGGTGGAAGGTTCGCCGGAGTGGCGGGGCCGGGCCAGGGGGGGAGGGCGAAAGAGCAATGAGACGATATTTCGTGAAGGATTCGATGGGAGGAGTGGAGGCTCACGAAATGGCGCGGGGGGAAGGGATCGTTTCAGGACATCTCTTGCCTCGCGGGTATGCGGTGTCCGCTACAGACTGCTCGCCAGCGCGGCCATTCATGCTGACGGACGCCGGTGGGCTCATTGATTGGCGGCCTTCCGCTGCCCTGGAGGGGCCACCTGCGATGCAGCCACAATTGCCCAGGTGCACATCAGGGCTTCCCCGCGTGGAGCAGCAAACGTGGGGGCGCCTCGCTTCAACCCGGCTGGCTGAGCAGCCCGATGAGCTTGGACGGACAAGCTAAATACCCTGGTAAGATCAACTCACGAGAATGTCGTGGACTCGGCAGTTGAAGCGGTGCCGGCTTCGACAAAGGAGTGGCCTCGTTCAGGGTGTTTCATCCTGGAGGGATGGTTCTCCTGCCTGAGATAGACGGCGCTGGGGCTGTCGATTCGAAATACCCGTCCTAACTTTGGGGGAGCAATGTCGCTAAGAGCGTGGCGTGCGGTTACCTTTCTTTGCAATCTGGGTCTGGTTTTGCACTGCCCCTCCACCATAATGGCGCAGGGCGTCGGGGCTGGAGATGTTTTCGCCAGCGGTAGCCCTTCCGGCTCACTCATGGGGGCAGTTCGCAGCCTGCGCCAGGATGCGGCGAATGGCACGGGTGCACCCCAATTGGCGGCGGGCGCCGAGTATCCGTCCAGCCTGCCGAAATGGAATGCCCTCCGAGGCAAGTATCCGGCGGATGCAGCCGCATTCCAGCCCTGCGTCGATCCATTGCTGGAGGCCTTTCGAGAACTGAAGCAGGTGGGCCCCCTGATGAGCGGCAAGAACTACGCCGCGCAGGTGAACGCCGGCGTGAAACGGGCCAAAGCGCTGGTACGCCAAGCCGACGATTGCATCGCCAAACTGAATGAAGAGGGACTGACGGCGACCGCGGGCCGATTGCAGCAGCAGGCACAAGCCCAGATGCCACGCTCCGGTTCAGATGAATTCGGATCAAATCCGCAGGGCAACGGGCGTCCCGGTGGAGGCGGCTATCCGTATAAGCCGCCGAAGTATGACCCTCAGCGGAAGAACCTGAAACCGCATGCGCCTTACACGTCCGCTACGCCGACAGAGGACATGATGAAGGACTGCATCGAGGAGGCCACCTTGAACAATGAGTCCCGTCCTGATTCGGAAGTACGCGAGATCTGCGCCCAGGCGGTTCAGAATACGAAGGTGCATTTGGCCAAGCCCGATTGCGTTGTACCGGACGGCTCTCCGGGGCTGGTGGCCCAGACACCCACGCTCGACGGCGAGAGTCCGACTCCGCTCTGCGGCGGCCTGAAGGATACCAGGGCCATTTCGGTGAGGATCGGGACCGGAGCATCGGCAAGGACTGTCAAGTTGAACTTCGACGGCAATGTCCCCTATTTCAATGGATACATCGATGGTTACGGGACCCGGCCGATCCCGATCACGATTGACATCACCAGGGAAGGGGCTCAATTGCGGCTGAACCGTGCGATCAGCCAGAACGCCTTTCCGAACTATCTGGAGGGTACGATCACGCCGGTGGTGGGCAAGGATGGGGTTTCCCTGGTGGGCATGAAGCTGGAGATTACCCGGATTGGGAGTGGCCCCAAGGGTCAGATCCAGCAGGTGCCGCCCGGGAAAGTGGCCAACCTGTTTCCTAGCGCAAAGAGACTGGTCGAGCCCCAATGGACGGGTTTCTGAGTGGGAAATAGGGCAGTTGGTGCCTGGATTGGCAGCTGATTGCGGCTGGCGGGCGGTGCGGTGCGGGCGTTGAGGCGCCGACTGGAAGTGGATGAGGAGCAGTGGCCGAACGGCCGGGTGGAGTTGGTTCAAGCGAGCGTTCGCGTCATGCGAGACAGAGGCGAGCCGGGTTATCGGATACCGATCCCGGTTCAATTGCTGGACGAGGATCCGCCCGCGACCAAGGGTGTCACGCGTCAGTTCGAGCTGCTTAAAACGCGGAAGCGGCTGAGTGTTCGTTCCGCGAGTATCTCGGGCAGAAACGTGAGGCTGCCGCCCGATGAACTGGAAACGGCGCGCAAAGCGGGGGTTCCAGGTACTTGCTGGCGCCGACGCGATGCGGGGCCACGCATCATGCGCAGATTGTTCGGCTTACGGGCGTGGTAAGGCTTTGGCGTAGCCCTCCATGGTTGCGCCTGCCCGGTCCACCAAATCCTTCAGGCCGCGGCCTCCCGACAGAAGGTGGATTCGGCGTTCGGCTTCGAGCGGGTCGATTTTGCCCTGGCCGAAGCCGCGCAAGACGGTTTCGACCTCGGACCAAAACCCGGTCACCTCGGCGTGCTTGCGTTTCTGATCGGCGGTCCATTTCGAGCCTTGCTGGCCTTCGACTGTTTTCAGCACGGTCTGCAATTTCGTTTGGATGTCTTTGCCTGTTCCGCGGCAGGCTTCTCTCATGCCGTCGTAGTAGCCGAGCAGGAGTTTCCTGTCATGCTGCATTTCGCTGGCCTTATAGCGTGTGACATCGGCGGCCTGCTGGGCCCAGGCGGGATTGGGCTGGGTGGCGAAACGGCCGTCACGGACGCCCAGCCAGGCGCGGTCGGCGTAGGCTTCCGGATGGGTGGAATTGGTGACGTTGCCCAGGGAGACCGTAGCCGAGTGGCCGGTCCGCTGGCGGTAGAGGCGGTTGAAGATCTGCTGGGCATCCGTGCGCAGGGCATTGGCAGAAGTGGGGACGCCATCACAGGTGACCCAGACATTGGGCACAGGCTTGCCGCCAGCGCCGATGCGCATTCTGCCCGGCTCGATAAGGGCAAGGTCGTAGTCCACGCCGGGACTATTTCCACTGGAGGCGTTGCGAATGGGTTCGAAGCGAATGTCGCCATCATAGCGGCCCACGGTCTTCCCGCCGGAGATGCGCCCAGCGCGCAGGTTCTTCACCAGTTGGGGCGTCAGCTCGTCGTGGACTTCCCGCAGAATGTTGACGTAGTTCCGTTGGTCGGCAGGGAGGGTCTGGTGCTTCATGATGAGCTTGGCGCCGTAGCTGGAATTGACCGAAAAGACCTTTCGTTCGACTTCGAGGCGGAGCTTGGCCAGTTCGGGAGCTGCCGCGCGAGTGGCCAGAGCGCGGCGGTACAGACGGTCTGTGGCGACGAAGTCTTTCACGAGGGCCTGGTCCATCTCCATCTGCTGGCGGTATTTCATGGCGGCGATGGCCTCGGCGCTGCCGGGCTTCCAGGGTGGACGGCCTTTCAGCTGTCCGAGGAAGGAGACGGCCCCTTTCGTGGCGAGGCCCATGATCTTGGCGGCGCCGTACTTGGTGGCCAGGGAGGCGGCGACGCTGCTCATGCGCTCACTGGGCGTGGCCTTATCGTTGGCTAGAAAGGCCTCCCCGGCAGTGTACGCGTAGTGGACCGTATCGTTGATTCTGGTGACAGCGGATATTCCGCCATCCCAGAGGCCGCGCTTGAGAGCCGCAGCTTTGGAACCGGTCTGGTAGTATTTGCCGAGGCCGCTTTCCAAGCCGCCGGCGCCGAGGAAGTAGACGAACTCGGTTACCTTGTAGCCACCGCCTCCGGCCAGGAGGCTGAACGCGGTATCGGCACCTGTCTTTACCATTTCGGCATAGAAGATGCGGTTGTCCCACACAGCCACTTCGTTCTCAGCGGCCTCCTTGGCACCGGCGAGGCGGTTCTGATACTTGGTGTAAGCGTTGATGGTGATCTCACGCCACTTAGCGGGGTCCGCGGCGGAGCCCGATTGGAGCAGGGCCCGCTGCTGCTTGTAGATGGCCTCACGCTGGGCGGGCTCCAGTTTGGCCTTGAGGGCTTCCGCGGTGCGGCGCTCGTGATCCATGGAGGCCATCTGATAGACCTCCTTTTCGCAGTGGGCGATCATTTGTTCGCGGGTGCGGTCGTCGAAGGGCGTGCGGGTGTGGACGTACTCTCCGGTCTGCAGGGATGCGATCAGGTCGCGCTTGCTGAGGACCTCTGACTCTTTGGCGTCCAGCAAAAACTGAATGTACTGCGGATCTCCCGCCTTCAGGTTCCGCAAGTGCGCGAGGTCGGCCTGGATGTACTCAATATCCTTCTGCAGGGCCTCCATGCGCGCCTTCTTATCTTCCTCATCCTCCTGAGCCTTGGTTTTGACCACAGGTTTTGGGGGCGCAGTCGCGGTGGGCACCGCGGAACCGCGGTGGAACAGCGCGTTGAGTTTCTCTTCGGACAAGGCGGTTACCTTCGCCCAGCCGGCGGGCCGTGCCCAGAAGCCATCCAGGCGCTTGCGGACTGCGGCCAAGGTCTCCTTTGATCCGAAGCTGGAGGGCACATCAGGGTCTTTGAAGAGAGAAATGGAGAATCCAAACGGGCGGTACTCCAGAATTTGAATCGTTTTGGGGTCGCGATCGAGCATCCTGACCGTGGTCTTGAAGATCTGGGCCGCTGTAGCGTATTGCGAAGTCAGGCTGTAGTTGCTGAGGAACGAGGTATATGGATTGAAGCTCTGCTGGCGATTGCGCAAGTCGATATCACGCATCTCGATGGCGAATTCGCGTCCATCGTCGGAGCGGCTCACGAACCGGAGCGACAGGACCCGGTCGCCGTCCGGGGAGACTTTGCCCACCAGGAGGTGGGCGCCGGCAGACAGATTGGAGTCGGAGCGGTTTTTCTGATCGAAGAGGAAGGTGGGACCGGAATAGAAAAACTCATCGCCATCCCACTGGACCGGGAAGCCAAAAAGAGCGCGCTGCGGAATGGGGACGTCGACGAATTCGACGTTGCCCTTGGTGTCGACGAAGCGGACGGAACCGTTGCAGGTGAACCGGAAGAAGTTGGTGCGGTGCAGGTATTCGAGATCCCCCTCGGGCGCTGCGCGTCCGTACTGGTAGGCCTGCACAGCTCGACGACGGGCACGTCCCATGAGGGCTTCGGCATCGGGAGGATCGCCGAGGGCGCGGATGGCGGAACCGGCCTTATCCAGTGCCGCCGCGAGTTCGGACAGGCGTTGCGCCTGAGCCTGGGCTTCAGCCATGGCGGATTCCACGGCAGCATCGTCGCCGAGGGCGGCCATTTCGAGAGCATCGGTGTTGGCGCGCGAGAATTCGGCTTGGGCGTAGGAGGCCAGGGAACGGTAGGCCAGGAACCCAGCCAGCAGCGGATTGAGGCGGTTCAGATAGTCGACGACTTCGGCACAGGGGAATTGGAAGGCCGGAGCCCAGAGCCGTTCAATTTGCGCGTTCTCCTCCTCCGAAGTGGGAGTCAAGACCAGCTTCATACCCTCCATACCGGCGGAGACGGCGCTTTCGTACTGGCTGTCGGGCAGGTTGGCAAATTCGATTCTGGCAGGCGGAGCGACCTTGGGCAGTGGAGTTATGGGGGCGGCGGGAGTGCGCCGGGCGGCGGCGACCTGCGGTGGCGAGGGAGGAGCGTCGGGAGGCTCGGCGGCCGGGGCGAGCTCTGGCGGCGCGACGGCGGGCAAGGCGCCGAGGCGGGCGATGTTGGCGGCCGCCGCCTTGTCGCCGGGCTGGAGCTGGAGGGCCTGCTCGAAATCGCGGCGGGCTTCCGCGAGCAGACCGCTGTTCTTGTAACCGAGACCACGGTTATTATACGCAGCCGCATTATTTGGTAGTTTCAGGTCGATTGCTCTTGTATTGTCAGAAATTGAATCATTCCAGCGTTTCTGTTCGAGGCGGACCAGGGCCCGCTGGAAGTAGGGCTGGGGGAGATTGGGGTCGATTTCAATGGCTTTCGTCAGGTCACGCTCCGCACCAGCCGGGTCTTTCAGGCGGCGCAGGAGTTCTCCCCGGCGGAGAAGGTAGCTGCCGTTGGCCGGGCTGAGTTGAACTGTCCGGTTGAGGTCGTCCAGCGCTCCGGCGAGGTCACCCGTTTCTGAGCGCAGGGAGGCGCGCTGGGACAATGCGGTCTGCTCGTCAGGGTTGATCTCGATGGCGCGTGAGTAGTCCGCGGATGCGCCGGCAGCATTCTTCATGGCCCTGCGGATATTGGCGCGGCGGACGAGATACGCAGGCGTCCGCGGACTAAGTTCGATGGCGCGATTCGCATCGCCGAGCGCTCCGGCGAGGTCTCCGGTCTCCTGCCGCATGAGGGCGCGAGAGTCATACCCTTGGTGGTAGGCGGGTTGCACCGTCACCGCCCGCCCGACATCGGCAAGTGCGCCGAGTGTGTCCTTGAGCAGCCGCTTGACGATGGCGCGGCCGCCGAGCGCTCGGGGATTGAGGGGATCGAGTTCGACCGCCTTGTCGGCATCCTGGAGTGCGCCGGCCAGGTCGTTGAGGTTGCGGCGGGCATTGGCGCGGAGCCGGAAGGCTTCGGACGCGCGCGGCGACTGGGCGACCAGGCGGCTGGCGGCGTCGAGGGCCTGGCGATACTCGCCGTTGTCGATGAGCGATTGGATTTGTTCGATGGCGGGTTGAGAAGTCTGCGCCATGGAGGCCAGGCACAGGAGGAGGGCGAGGGAGACGAGCCGTCGCACTGTCATGATTGCCCCCAAGTCTACAGGAGTGGGCTTCTGGCCGCTGGGGGCAAAACAGGGATCAACAGGGCTCCGGAGAGGGTAGAAACTTTGCGTTGCTGCGCGTGTTGCAGCTGGCGGTAGAGTGCGCGACGGCTTGGCGGTGTAGGCGAAGCCGGCGCCTCTCAGAATTTGGCCTCGGCGGCCGCCACGTGGGTCTGCAGGTCCGGATGCAGCCGGGCTCTTGCGCCGTCGACGAGCAACCTGCGCACGCGGCCTACGCGCCGGCGGGTGAGCACCGCAATAGTATCTGCCCTTCATCGGAAACTGGGACTTACCGCGTAGCGGCGGATCGGGGAGACTGAGAGTCATGCGAGAGGCTATTGTCCAAAGTTCGGTTGTGATGGCGGCGCGCGCAGGATGATAATTGGGCGTGATTCCTTCCGTTTTGCTCGATGAAGAAGAGACCATCAAGATTAATAGCTTCACCTGGGTTGGGTCGAGTCTGCGAATCAGACTGACCCTCTTGAGCGATAAATCACGATGGATCATCACTTGCGCAGGAGCATCAAGCTGGCGGATCCAGGATCGGGTCACAGACGGATTTAGCGTCTCGGAAGACGATCCGGTGCTGTGGCTGACGCAGTTCGCCACCTACATGACCTACTTTGCAGGGAAACCGAGCAACCCGCATCGAGCCGTGTGCGATTTGTTGAGCGTGACTCCGAGAACATCCGAGGTGTTCCGGTTCAGGCCAGACTTTCTGGCGGACCTGCTCTCGACAGGTTGCGGCAGCCTGGGCTTGCTGCCGGTTCCAGCCATTCGCCTGTTGGCGCCGATTCTCAAGAGCCATGGGGTCGAGTTGTATCACCTGGGCCCGGATGAATCGGAGACTACGGACGTGAGCTTCGCGCTGTTATTCGGCCATGATTCTTTTGTTATTGCCAAGCAGTTCGATGCCGCAAAGCAGGGATAGTTCATTTCGTTTGGTTGTTGGAGCCGGTACCGGAAATCGGGCTCATGCGTGTGCGAATCGGCACCGCTTCTCAACTGCTCATTCGCCGAATGAGCGATGAACGCGATAGCCCGGACGGGCAAGACTGAGCCCATTTCGGTCTCGCCCAATGGCAGCAGATCAGCGTTGAAAGTCTCGCCCGGCCTGCGGCGGTTACCCTGTGAGGCAATCCGGGATTGGACGGGACGGCCTGGCTCGATTCGCGCAAGGCGAGGGGTGTTCGCTCTCCTCGCCTCAGTGGCTTTGATGCCTACGGTTGCAGGGCAATCGTCATGCTGGTCGACTGGCTGGGATCCTCGACGCTGGTTGCTGTGATGGTGATCGTCTGCGGCGTCGTGATGGTGGAGGGGGCGGTGTAGACCGCTCGGGTGACGGAGGTTGGGGTCAACGTGCCTAGCTGCGGGGTTATGGTCCATTGGACCGAGGGCTCCTGCACGCTTTGAACTTCCGCTACCAGTTTCTGAGTTTGCCCCGCGGAGAGTGTGGCGGCGGTTGGGGAGACGGTCACCAGGGCCGGCGGGTAGAGCTCGATGTAGGCTCGAGCCGATTTGGTCGAATTGCTCATGCTTGCGGCGGTGACATGGATCCTGCGCCGGTCGGAGATGATCGAGGGCGCCTGATACTGACCGGACGTGAGGGTGCCAATTGTGGGCGCCTTCCATTCGAATGGCGTATCTGGCTCATTGGGCACCTGGGCGGAAAAGAGTTGCTTCTGTCCCGGGTGCAGGACCGTGTAGCCCGGCTGAATGGAGACCGTGACAGGATTCGCGGGGATTACCACCATTATCTGGGTGGAGTGAGTCAAGCTGCCGCTCACGCCGGTGACAGTTAGCGGGTATATGCCTTCCGCCGCTCCGTTTGCGGGCATGATATCGAGATTGGCCGCTGCGCCGGCGCTCACGCTGGGCACCTTTAGGGTCGCGGACCACTGGGGAGGCACCCCGGTGACGGAGAGGGCGATGGTGGCGTCAAAGTCTCTCAACGCCGTGGTGAACACGGTGGAGGTGGCCTGCACACCAGGCTGTGCCGCGATACCGCGAGCCGAGATCGCGAAATCGGCTGGGGTTGCCTCAAAGTCAGCCGCGGAGTACGGGCCAGCGGCTGCTGCGGCGATCTGAAGTAGTTCGCCGTCGGCGCAAGTGACACGGAGCGATCCGACCTTGTACGGACCGGGCTTCCCGCTCAGGTGGATTTTCGCTCCGCTGAAGGTCGCGGCCAGGGTAGCGATGCCGCCGGGCCAAATGCTACTGCCGTGGCGAGCATCGAGGCGCGTGCCATCGGCGGACTGGAGGGTTGCGGACCAGTGGCACTTTCCGGCTGGGGCAATCACTGGCTGGGTGTAGTTCAGGCTCTCGAAGCCGGCGATTCCGTTCTCATCAACGGGGGTCAGCGTACCGGCATTGGCGAGACGAACGCGGTCGGGCGAAAAATCGGTGAGACGATAGGCGCGAGTGGTTCCACAGGCTGTTGAGGAGAGCAGTTCATTGTGGCCCCTGTCGGCCAGCCAGAGTTGCGTGATGGTTCGCTGGTAGGGCCCATTGGAGGCCAGTTCTCTCCGCAACTGAAGCGCGGAATGCCGGAGACGCACCGCCTGGTCACCCGGAGTGAGATTCGCGAGTGTTTCCGCCGACACTGATTTGCCCGAAGGGTCTCGCAGCTCCAAATGAACGCGGTACCGCGCCGCCTGACTGACATAGACCAGCATGGTTGTCTCCAACCTGTCGTAGGAGCCATTTCCGTCATCGTCTAGCGGCTGATCGGAGCAGGACAAGATGCTTCCCTCTTCGGCTTCCACCCGGAAGCTGGTCGATGCGCTGGCAGTATACTGCGATCCCGAAGGTGTCACCCCTGAGACGGTGAGGTAGGCGGAATAGCGTCCAGTTTTGACGGTTGAGAATACGCCGGTGAAGAGACCGTCGCCCGCCGCCGCGCCGCCCGTGCCGGAATTCCGCATGGGCACGATGACAGGATACCCGGTTGACTCGAACGACCATGCCCAATCGGCGGAGCCAGGCACATCCGTGCTGTCCGTGTCGACGGAGAGGGTGGCTGGAGTTGTGGACGTCGAGCCCGCCTGCACGGATGAAAACGAGAGCCGATCCTGCGAGAAGTGAACAGTGCCGGCTATGCCTTCCGCCTGTGCGGAAACGAGCTTCGCGGTGACGTCCCGGCTGACGAGGTCGCCCGTGAAGTAATGACGGTACACTCCCCCAGCGAGTGCCTCGCATCGCACGAATCGGACATTGGTCATGGAGAGGCCGGCACCGACCGGCGCTGTTCGCTCCACTGCCAGCGCCATAGTTGGGCTCTTCAGGATTCCTGTTCCTTCCGTCGCCATGCCCGTGAAGAGTACCGGCTCCTCCGGCAGGTACCATTCCCGGGTGGCGACCAGTGATGCGGCGAGGCCCGAGTTCCCTATGGCCTGGACGAGAACCGATGCGTTCGAACTTGCGGCGCTGGCGTCCACGCGGACGGTGTAGGTACCTGGGACCGCATCCGTCGGTAGGCTGATCAGGATATGTTCTCCCTGGACGGCCACCGGGAGAGAAAGGTCTCTATCCGGACGGGTGCGTGACGGGTGTTCCCAGCGAAACCCCAGCGAACTGGCATTGACCGGGGTCAACCCGGTGCCGTCAGGCAGAATCAGGCTCATCGCCAGGGCCGGATCCGTGTAGATCACAAGAATGGATCCGCCGTGAATTGCCCACGGCTGAAGATTCAGAGGAATGGTATGAACCGTCCCCGCCGGAATGGTCTTCCGGATTTGCGCGTTCCTGAGCGGGGCGGCCGGAAGGGCTTGCGCTTTGACCTGGAAGGAGGAGAGGAGCATCAGCATGAAGGCGTACGCGATGCATTTCGAGGAGGAGGGCATCATCACATCCTTGCGACGGCGCGGATAGACACGGTGTTCAGTAAGTTCACTGGTTATGGCTCAAGCGGTAATTTGCAGATCAGATAATGAATCGGCATGGACCGCGGGTCGACACGGAGAAAGAGATACCGACCTTCGTAGAAGAAGGTGTTATTCACAAACAAAGTCAGGTCTTGATTGCCTGCCTGATCGATTTCCAACTGAATCGATCTTCGGCCGGTTGGCACGTGATAGACGTCGACGTGAATTCGTCCGGCCAAGGGGTGGCCGGGGCCTTCGCCCCATAGCGTTCGATTTACGATCCTGCCATCACTACTTTGCAGAACAAGCCATTGCTTATCGGCACCGAGTATCGCGTCGCTAGAACTCCCGATCCAGTGCTTGCCGGTCCTCAGGAAGGACCTACCATCTACTACTACGCGTGGGTCGGGATCACCGGAGGAGTGGGCACGAGTGTTCCCATCCCACGCCATTGCTGGTTTCGACCCCGTCGCCCAGCGCCGCCGTTCCACTGGAGTAAATTCTGGTTTGCCTCCCGTCCATTCCAGCCGGAAGACATTCAGGCTGTAGTTGGCCGGTACGGATCCAAACTCCTCGTTCCAGCGGAGGAGGTAGCCAGGCTCGGGCGCGGTTGGGTCTTTACGCAATTCCCAGCGGCCGGTGACGGGCTCTTTGGGAATGCGTTCGGGGCTGTACTGCCAGGGCTCCGGGATGCGCACGACGGCGCAGATCTCAGCGCCTTCGCGGAACTTCAACTTGTAGAGTTTCGGCTCTTTGGCGGAGGCAACGCCGGCAAGCAGGAGAAGCAGTGTGAGCGCGTTGGTCCGGTGGATCATCGCTTTGGCTCGAACTGCTGGGACACGGCGAGCCGCTGAGAGCCGATGGGGGCGACCGGCCTTGCTGTTCGCGGCGCTGGGGCTGTGTATAAGCATTTGAAGAATGCGCTTCGAAAGTTCAGACATAGATTCAACGACTATGGCTCGGGTGGAAGTTTGCAGACGAGGTAGTGGACTTGCTGTGGCCGGGGGTCGACGCGGAGGAACAGGTACCGGCCTTCGTAGATGGAGGTATCGGCCAGAAACGTAATCAGGCCCTGCCCTCCGGTCTGGTCTATCTCGAGTTGAATCGTTCTACGGCCGGTCGGGACGTGATAGACATCGATGTGAACCCGACCGGCCAATGGACGGTCCGGACCCTCCCCGAAAAGCGTTCGACGGACAATCCCGCCATCACTGCTCTGGAGAACGAGCCATCGCTTATCGGGCGCCAGGATCGCATCGCCAGGCGTCCCTATCCAATGCTTTCCGGTCCGCTCAAAGGATCTGCCTTCGATGACTACCTTGGGGTCGTCGCCACTGAACGAGGGGGCTCGCGTGTTCCCCCACCATGTTGCCGACATTCTAGACGCCCCTGCCCAGCGTTGCCTTGCCACTGGGAGAAATGCGGGCTTGTCTCCTGTCCACTCCAACCGGAACACGCTTTGGCTGTAGTTGGCTGGTACGGAACCATCCTCCCCATTCCAGCGGAGAAGATAGCCCGGCTCGGGCGCGGTTGCATCCTTGCGCAGCTCCCATCGGCCGGGCGACAGCGGTCGGGGCCATTGCTCGGGGCTGTACTGCCAGTCCTCGGGGATTGGCACGACGGCGCAGTTCGCAGCGCCTTCGCGGAATTTGAGCTTGTAGAGTTTCGGTTCCCTGGCGGAGGCAACTCCGGCGAGCAGGAGAAGCAGGGCGCGTGCCACGATTCGATGGGTCATATTCTTGGTGCCCGTGGCCGCCTTGTGGTGAGCAGATGAGAGAAGGCAGAGTCGACGGCCCTGATACTGACGGCATTGTGGTTTCGAATGCAAGAGGCTCGCGCAACAAAGAGGACCCGGTTTCTCGCGTTTCGAGGAGGCGGGCCTGAAGCCCCGCGCAGCATGAATGCCGCCCCACACGGTCCAGGATGTGACGTTGTTTTTGCGTTGGCTCGGAGAAGCGCCGGACGGGTGGCGAGCCTTCCGGAGGACCGCTGTTGAATGGGAATGGGGACTTCCAGGTGGCTGGTCATGCTGATCGAGGACCGCGCGAGGGTGCCGCCGATGATACGCCGCCAGCGCGCTCTTGCGTGTTGTCCAACAGGTATCGAGCATCGACCGCCGGCCAAGCAACGATATCGCTGGTGAAGTACTGCCTATTACTCAGGAGTTTCGATCTTCACACTGATCACACTATACGCCTATTTATTCCCGCTTGGTAGCCAGAAATCGCCTGAATTGCACCTAGTACTGTTGGTTATTCCGCATTGATCATGGGCCTGCGGCGCAGCGCGCGGGTCATCCGTGAATTTGACTTTGATTTGTTGGCGATTGCTTTGTTCGCGGCTTGAACCGCTGGCTCCTGATTGAGTACTGTCGGGCTCGGCGCTTGGGGCACCTCCGATGAGCGGCTGCGGCGCTTTCTGGACCGTGGTTTTTGCGTAATTCCAGAGCTATTTAATCCGGATTGGGGCTTCTGGGTGGCGAAGTGCGCTTTGCGGGGGCGGCGCTGTTGGGCTTCGTGCGGATTTATGGCGCGTTGGGGATTGCTACATTGAAGACGCTCACACAATGGGTCGCGGTGCTGAAGTGAGTGGAGACTTTCGATGGGTATCCGCTCACTTACGTTTGCGGCTCCGTTTGCGGCTTCCTCACATTTGGCAGCCCGCAGGGCCATGCGGGACTTCGTTGAAGACACGCCTGTGCCGGGTGCCCTCTTACTGCCGGGACTGCGAAAAAATCAAGAACGCGCAATCAAGCCCCCCGCGGGGGGGGGTACGCAAACGATTGGGCGACCAGCTGCGATCGCTCCTAGGGCCTCTGGCGAGGCCATTCTCGCGAGCATTTTTGCCCGTTTTCGCGAAGTGGGATTTTTTCACAAACCCTGCCGTGCGCGGTTCGTAGCGTGGCGGGGACCCCTCCCTGACGGTCGGGGTTCGCAGCGGCTCCCTTCGCTTTGGCGGCCCGCTGGGCCATGGGGGACTCGGCTGAAGACGCTTGGGTAGTTGAGATGTGGAGAAAGATGGCCGGCTCGAGAGCCGGCCCGCAAGCCTGGTGGCTTGCCCCACCTTTCTCGCGCAGTGAGGCGGGCTGCATGAAGATGCTCCTCGTCTTGACACTGAGCACAGCGGAGGGGGGCTCGATACGCGAGTTGGGGGTCTGAAATGCGCTACCTTGAGAGGGAATCGCGTTGAAACTCCTTACTCTATCCCTCATCCTGGCTGCTACCGCGGCCGCTGCCGAACCTAGCGTTGCTTACCGGTCCGTTGATCCTTTCATTGGAACGGGCGAGGACGGCCATACTTTTCCCGGGGCTACCGTGCCGTTTGGCATGGTCCAACTGAGTCCCGATACCCAGATCCGCCACTTCAAACAGAGCTACAAGTGGGCGGCCGGATACCGGCACGAAGACACTACGCTGCTGGGGTTCTCGCATACCCATTTCTCCGGGGCGGGCCACTCCGACCTGGGCGATTTCCTGGTGGTGCCGATTTCGGGCCGAGTCCAACTCGAGCCGCAGACGGCCGATAAGCCGGGGTTGGGGTATGGGTCGCGGTTCAGCCACTCGTCGGAGATCGCGCAGCCCGGGTACTACGCTGTCACCCTCGAGGACTCGCGGATCCGCGCGGAGCTCACCGCCTCGACGCGCGTGGGCGTGCACCGGTATACATTTCCGGCTGGGGCTCCGGCACGGATCCTGATGGACCTGCGGTCGTCCATCTATAACTACACGGGCAAGGTGCTGTGGTCGCGGATCCGGACTCGCGCCGACGGCACGGTGACGGGCATGCGCGAGACGCGCGGGTGGGCTCCGGGACGGCAGTTGTATTTTGCGATGCGGTTCTCCAAAGCCCCCGTTCAGCATGAGCTGATGAACCGGGAGCCGGCGGTGGAGTATCGCGGGTTCAAGACGCCGGGTACGGGGCCGGAGGATACGGCGGCGATGGAAGGGCGCGGGCTGGTGGGCGTGTTCGATTTCGGCGAGTTGAGCGGTCCGCTGGTGGTGAAGGTCGCACTGTCGACGGTGAGCGAGGACGGGGCGATCGCGAACCTGAATGCGGAAGTGCCGGGGTTTGATTTTGACGCGGTGCGGTCAGCGGCGGAGGCGACGTGGTCGGCGGCGTTGGGCGCGGTGGAGGTGAAGGCTCCGGCGGACACGCTGAAGAACTTCTACACGGCGCTGTATCACACGCTGATGGCGCCCAGCGTCGCGATGGATGTGGATGGCAGCTATCGCGGTCCGGACAACCAGATGCACAAGGCGAGCGGGTTCACGTTCGTTTCGACGTTCTCGTTGTGGGATACATACCGGGCGGAGCAGCCGCTGATGACGCTGATCCAGCCGGACAAGCGGACCAATGACGTGGTGCGGTCGCTGGTGGCGTCGCAGCAGCGGAGCCCGTATGGGATCCTGCCGATCTGGCAGTTCCAGGGGATTGAGACGTGGTGCATGATCGGGTATCACGCGCTGCCTGTGATCGCCGATGCCTATATGAAGGGGATCCGGGGCTATGATGCCGATGCGGCGTTGCAGGCGATGGTGGCGAGCGCTACGTATGGGCCGTTCGGGCATCTGGCGGATTATATGAAGCTCGGGTATGTGCCGACGGATCGGGATGCGGAAGGCGCGTCGCAGACGATGGAGTATGCGTTTGACGACTGGACGCTGGCCCGCATGGCAAAAGCGATGGGGCGGGCGGATGTGGCCGCGCAGTTCGAGAAGAGGGCCAACAACTGGCGGAATATCTTCGACAACAGGCTGGGGTTTGTCCGGCCCAGGAAGGCCGATGGGACGTTCGCGGAGCCGTTCGATCCGGCGCTGGCGGGCAAGGATAGCGGGTTTACGGAAGGCAACGCCTGGCAGTATTCGTGGTATCAGCCGCAGGATGAGGCGGGCCTGATCCGGCTGCTGGGCGGCGATGACAAGCTGGTGGCCAAGCTGGATGCGATGTTCGATGCGAAGGTGGATCCGAAGCAGTACGCGCATGTCGAAGACATTTCGGGGATGATCGGGCAGTACATTCACGGGAATGAGCCGAGCCACCACCTGGCGTACCTGTATAACTATGCCGGACAGCCCTGGCGCACGCAGGAGCGGTTGAAACAGATTGTGGAGAGCCAGTATAAGCCGTCTCCGGAGGGTCTGGTGGGGAATGACGACCTGGGGCAGATGTCGGCCTGGCTGGTGTTTACTTCGCTGGGGTTTTATCCGGTGGCTCCCGGATCGAATGAGTATATTCTCGGTCGGCCTTTTGTAGAGCAGGCGACGTTGCGGCTGCCGAATGGGAAGCAGTTCCGGGTGACGGCGGAGGGGCTGAATGAGGGCAACCGGTATGCCGGGCAGGTGCTGTTGAATGGGAAGCCACTGGCCCGGGCGTTTGTGCGGCATGAGGAGATTCTGGCTGGGGGTGAGTTGAAGTTTGTGATGAGTGCGCAGCCGAATAAGAGCTGGGGGACGGGGGAGCGACCGTTCTCGATGTCTAGCGGTGGGCGGTGAGGGACGGGCGGAGGGGTTTCGGATTGCGGATCTCGGGAAGAAGGACGGCAGGACTGCCGGCCCGTACGCCTGGCGGCTTACCCCACAGAAGATGGCCTCTGGAGCCGGCTGCGGTTTGCTGGACTTTCGGTTGTGTTGGAGCTTAGGGTCGGATGTTAGCGCGGACGCGGCCCGCGGCTGAGTTGATTGGAGCAGTGCGGTTAGCTATCCGCTCACTTACGTGTCGCGGCTCCGTTTGACTGTTGCGGCTCCGTTTTCGCGTCGCGGCGCTTGACCAGGGCTTCGTTGAGGCGCTTGTTGAAGTCGCCTGCATCGTCGTGCTCGTAGCCGCTATAGCTTGACTGCACGGACACCTCGCAGCCGTTGCCCTGGGGCGCCAGGGAGACGGTGTTGGGGCGCTGGCGGAGCGCTCCCGTGATGGAGACGTGGGTGGAGTGCTTGACGTTGTAAGTCGCCATCATCCGGGTTTCGTCGGCGACCTTGATTGTGTAGTTTTCCGTGTTGCCGATGGTGTCCTTGACCGCTGCCCAAACCTCGCCGCAGGCACTGGTGAAGGTGGCTTTGTGCGTCTTGCCGTAGGCGGGCAAGGCGAAGGCGATGAGAAGAAGAGTTCCCATGGCGGACTTCAGCATGGCGTACCGTCCTAACCAGACCGTGTTCTCCCGATTGGGGCATGATCCTGGCGGAGTATACGTCGCCGCGGCTGCGGGAGCAATGGGTCCGATTAGCCGGCAGCTTCGATGAAGTGGTCCGGCAGGGAACGGGCATGTGGCCGGTGGTCCAGGACATGGAGGTTGCGCGTGGTGCGGTGGGGTTCGATGCCGAGCTTGCGCATGCGGTAGATGAGCGTGGTCCGCGGGACGCCCAGACGGGCAGCGGCGCCATCGCGGCCCCCGATGGTACCCTGCGTCTCCCTCAGGACTTCGTTGATGTGGTCGCGCTCGGCCTCGGCGAGGGTGCGGGTGAGGGGCGACGGGGCCTGGCTGGCACGTTGAGTCAATTGCAGCATGGCCGGACGCAGGGCCGATTCATAGGACAGGACAACGGCACGCTCGACGAAGTTCTGGAGTTCGCGGATATTCCCCGGCCAATCGTGCGCTTTCAACAAACTCATGACCGTCTCGGGCACAGCCTCGGCCGGTTTGTCGAAGCGGGCTGAGAATTTCCGGACGAAGTGCTCGACCAGCAGGGGGATGTCTTCTTTGCGGTCGCGGAGGGGCGGGAGTTCGATGGGGATCACATTGAGCCGGTAGTAGAGGTCGGCCCGAAAGCGTTTTTCGTCGACGAGTTGCGCGAGATTCTGATTCGTAGCCGCCACTACACGCACATTCACCTGAATGGTCCTGCCGCCGCCGAGGCGCTCGAACTCCTGTTCCTGCAGGGCTCGCAGGAGCTTGGGCTGGAGTTCGAGCGGCATATCGCCGATTTCGTCGAGAAAGAGAGTGCCCTGGTCGGCGTGTTGGAAGCGGCCGCGGGTTTGGGTCACGGCGCCGGTGAATGCGCCGCGTTCGTGGCCGAAGAGTTCGCTCTCCAGCAGAGGCCCGGGGATGGCGGCGCAATTCAACGAAACGAAGGGTCCATTGTGCCGGGGGCTATTGTTGTGGATGGCACGAGCTACGACTTCTTTGCCCGAGCCGGTTTCGCCCTGAATCAAGGTCACGGAGCCGGCTTTCGCAATGATGCGAACCTGATGCATGACGTACTGCCAGGCGGCGCTGATGCCCACGATATCTTCCTGCAACGGAACGACCGGATCTGGGTTGTTGTACATAGGTCCACCTCTCTCTACCGGGAAGCGCTTACCGCGAAGCGGCCTTCTTGCGCCCCAGGTTGAATTGTGAGGGAGAAATGAGTTTGCTACTACCCCGCATCGGGTCATACCAGGCCACTCGATTAGCCAGGGCTCCGATACCTCGTTTGTGGTAGCGAGTACGGAGCCTTCGCCGATTCTTTGCAGCCAGAACCCGGCGGGAACTGCTGGCCTCGGGGTTGGGATTTCGCCGTCACGAACTGTTGCCGGGCCCACACCGGGGGTGGTTGGGCACGAGGGCGGCAACGGAGGACTGTAACAGAGGATGCGCCGGCCAGGCGTTAAAGAGGGATGATGCCGCGCCTGATGGCAATCGTGACGGCGTGAGTGCGGTCAGAGGCTCCGAGTTTGGAGAGGATGCTCCGGACGTGACTTTTGGCGGTTTCCTCGGAGATGCGGAGTTCCGCAGCGACTACCTTGTTGGCCTGACCGGCGGCAACGAGGCGCAGGACTTCGACTTCCCTCTCGGTGAGAGCTGCTTCGGTGGAGTGCGCGGCCAAGTCGGCCGCCACCTGCGGAGTGAGGCGCTTGTGTCCGGCGTGCACGGCGCGGATGGTGTCGATCAAATCCTTGCGAAGGATGCCTTTGAGCAGGTAGGCGCGTGCGCCTGCCCGCAGAGCGCGCAGCGCGTGGACATCGCCGGCGTAGGTGGTGAGCACGATGATGTGGGCGTCGGGGAATTCACCGCGAATTGCGCTGATGGCGTCGATGCCCGTCATTTCCGGCATCTGCAGGTCCATCAGGGTGACATCGGGGCGGTGTTCACGGAACAACTCCACGGCTTCGCGCCCATTGGCAGCCTCGGCCGCCACGACCATGTCCGGCTGTTGCGCGATGAGGGCGGAGATTCCTTCTCGGAGAACTGGATGGTCGTCTACCGCGAGCACTCGAATCATGAGGTGGAATGGTCCTTGCCGCGGAACGGCCAGAAGGTCACCACGGGCTGGGGTTTGAGATAAGCGAATGCGGCGGGGACGGTGATTTCGATTTCCGTACCGGCTCCGGCACGGCTGAAGATCTTCAAATTGCCACCTAACTGTTGGGCCCGTTCCCGCATGCCTCTGAGGCCGAAGTGACCGGAGCGGCCGGCGTCCAGTATGTGTAGATCGATGCCGGTTCCGTCGTCGCGAATTCGCACGCAAAGGGTGCGGCCGCCATAGGTGATGTCGATCTCGATGTGTTCCGCCTGAGCATGGCGAAAGGCGTTGCGCAGGGCTTCGCCGGCGATGCGAAAGAGTTCATCGCGCAGGACGGGGTGGAGGTCGCGGGGGGCGCCTTCTTCGTTGAGGCGGAAAGCCGGCCCTGCGTCGCCCAGGAGGTCAGCGGCATGGGCTCGCAAGGCGAGGATGAGATCGCGGCAGGACAGACCGCAGCGGAGGTTCTGGACGGCGCTGCGGCCCTCGATGATGGCCAGATCAGCGCGTTCGAGGCCGGCTTCGAGTTGCTCCCTGGCTTCTCCCGGCGGGAGCATATCTTCCACCACCTGGAGCCGGAGCATGAGCCCCTGAAAACTCTGCAGGAGGGTGTCATGCAGTTCGCGGGCGATGCGCTCACGCTCGGCCATCTGGCCTTCCAGGCGGCCGTGGAGTTGGGCTGTGGCCTGACGGAGCTGAAGACGGTAGATGAACCACAGCAGGGCCAGTGCGGCGGAGCCACAGAGGGTCTGGAACCAGAGTGTCTGATAGGCAGTGGGCTCTATATGGAAGTTGACGATGCTGCCGGCTTCATTCCAGGCTCCGTCGTTGTTGGCGATGGTGGACGGGCCGGATGTACCGGGGATGGGCACGGGCACAACTGGACCTTTCGTGAAGCGATACAGGCCGCGGGCGGTGCCGACCCAGATGGCCCCCTGGCGATCCTGGACCAGGGACCGGCCGGTGCCGGCCGGCAGGTTATCGCTGGTGGAGTAGTTGAGATTGATTCCGTTGCGGATCAGGCTGACGCCGGCGTCGCGATGACCCACCCAAAGGTCTCCGTTGGCAGCGACGAGGAGGGCAGAGGCGCCCTGGGGTGGAAGAGGTGGACCGGAGTCAGGCTGATAGTGTTCGAATTTGACTCCATCGAAGCGGTAGAGCCCCTGATTGCTGGCGAGCCACAGGTATCCATCCCGCGATTGACGGATGGAGAAGATCCTAGCGGGCGCGCCGTCCCTTTCGGTCCAGGACTTGTGGACGAACTGGCGGAGGGTGCGGTGGGCGGCGGAGGCTGATAGCGCGAGGCAGAGGAGCAGCAACAAGGGACAGTGGCTCCAGGGCGGCAGCAGCCTCCCGCGGCGGGGCTGGACTAGAGGTGAAGCACTGCCGGCTGCGGCGTGGCCGCCGAACCGAACTCGGAGCTGATGGAACCACTGTCTGGCGAGCATGGCTGTCAGGGCGGAGATCAGGGGTACCAGTTCCGCCTGTGGGGTCACGACAGGGACAGATGCACGGGCAGAGCCAAACGAGGTGTGAGGCTGCAGATGGGAATATCCGAGTGTTTCCGCCTGATCGGGGGGGGTTACCGAGAGTTCCGCTCGTGCCCGGGCGTGTCGGGTGGCGGTTGGTTGTGTCGAGTATTCGACACAGATTGGGGGAGAAGCGGCCAGGCGGCCAGGCGGCACTCACCTGGACCGCCAACTCACTGAGCCTGAAGGGCTAGCCCGCGTTGCGGCGGAATGCAGATTGGGACCGGGACGGCGTCACGGCGGCTGCGGCGGGCGGCGCTCGAGCCGCGGCCCCAAATTTGCCTGTCAGCGGATTCGTTTCGACACTTGCGAAGGAGGTTGAACTGCTGGGAACGCGGTGAAAAGGGAGGGGGTGGAAGTACGCGTAGGAATCCACTGACGGGGCGGGCTGCTCTCCCACTGGCGGCAGGGCGAATGGCACGCATTAAAAGCAGAGCGCCTGCGCGAAGATCCAGTATCATTTGCGCTATGGCCGCGGAACCAAGCATCGAGGTGCGAGGGTCGATCGATATGAACGCCTTGCGGGGCTTTCTGGGCATGGTTGGCTCCGCCGTGGGTCCTGACCTCATCCTGAATCCGGGCAAGAACCTGTTTCACTATGCCGATTTGAACGGGCTGCTGGGCATCATCCAGAATGGCGACTTGTGGTTGACGCATTCCCGCTACTCCAATGATGAAGAGGAGATGGCGCGCGGCCAGCGAGTGGCCATGGAAGCAGTGGATTCGGCGCTGAAGGAAAGCAAACTTGCCGCATCCAAAAAGGAGTACCTGACGAAACTGCAGGCCCTGATCGCCAAGCCGTCATTGGAGGGGGTGTACATCTGCTGTTTCTGCCAGAAGGATAATTTGCTGAGCCAATGGAGGGGCTATGGCGCGATGGGCGCTGGAGTCAGCATCCAGTTCGATTCCAGCAAGTTCGGCGATTGGACGGGGGCCGACTGCCCGTACGGGCTGATGCGTTTCTGGAAGGTGTTATACAACGCCGAACGGCAGCGAAGAATCATCGACAGTGCGATCAAGTTCTCGTGGAATCCTGCGCTGCCGCCCGCCAAAGGCGCGCAAAGGGCGGCCGATGCGATTCAGTTCTTCATCCCGACATTCAAGAATGCAGATTTTGAGGAAGAGTCAGAATGGCGCTTCATCTTCACGCCCAATCCGCAGTGCAAGGTGGTTCCGCAGTTCCGAGCGCGCGGGAGCATGTTGGTGCCTTATTACCGGCTGCGCGACCTGGTCGTGCAGCCGCTGAAGAAGAAACCAGCGGTGCCGCCGCGACTACCCATCTGTCATGTGACGGTCGGCCCGAGCGCGGACAAAGCGCTGAATGTCGTCAGCGTTAAGATGCTGCTGGACCAATACGGTTATACGCAAGTCCCTGTTGATGCGTCGATGACCTCGTTCCGCGGGTGAGCGAATGGAATGCTGGCGGCAGGATCGAGATTGGACGAACCGGTCAGCGCTGCAGTTGCCTGTTCGGCACGACCGGCAATGGGACACCCCGACGCGTGGCCGGGCGGCGGTAGATTTTGTCCATTTCCGTTACATAGAGCCACTGAAGCCCGGGACCGCCGAAGAAGACGTTGGTCAGGTCGCCTGCTGCTGGAGGGCGGAGGACAGCGGTCACGCGGCCCCGCGGATCACACACCTGAATGCCCTGCTTCGTCGCCACGTATAAAAAGCCTTCGGAGTCGAAGGACATCCCTCCGGCGTCGATCTCGTCTGGCTGGCTGCCGCCTTCGAGACGACAGAACTGCTTTGCGTTGAGAAGGGATCCGCCGGCGCCGATCTGGAAGGACCAGATCCAAGGTGTTTGCGAATCGCCCACGACGAGCAGGGGCTGTGTAGTGGAGGCCCGCACGCCGCGCGGCCACTTCAAGCCCTGGTGCACGATGCGTTTTGAGCCATCTGGCTTCAACAGCCAGACGAGGTGCGCCGGCGCTTGCGTGTAGTAGACGTCATTTCGAACAGTGACCGTCAGGTGATGGGTTTGGACGCCTTCTGTGATCACCGATTCCGTACCATCGGGCGAGAGGGCGACGATGCGTTTGCGGTCGTGCTGACCGGCATACAAACGCCCGTCGGGGCCGAAAGCGATGCCGTGCGCATCGTTGCTGCCCTCTTTCCACAGGGCGATCGTGCCAGCCGAATCGATCTTCATGATCCGGTTGCGATGCGCATCCGTGAAGAAGACAGTTCCGCTGTTATCTACGGCGGTATCCGCAGTCAACTGGTAGCCCTCGCCGAGCAGCGTCCAGGTGCTACCTGGAGCGAGAATCGCGGCGGCTCCCCGGCCATCGATCTCCGGGGCGGGCCTGGCGTCCTGCGGGCGAACGGTCGACATTGCGGCGAGCGCCAGAATGAAGAGGGGCACGGCGCGGAGCATCTTCACAGTATTCCACGGCATTGACAGCGGCGGTCGTCGCCTTGAGGTGTTTGTTGGCGAGCGGGTCCACCATCCGCTGGTTGAAGCCGGAGTTTCGCCACCCGATTTGCGCGGCGGTTCTACCGGAGGGCATTGGGCTGAACCGCCGTGCCGGTTCCTGCGATGCTGGAGGAGGCTGGCAGGGCATGACGGGTGTAACCTTCTTCACCGGCTCCGGGATTCTCTCGCCACCTAAGTAATGTGACCGCCGCAGAAACCAAACCTAGCCCGATGGGCCCCGCTGCCAGGACTGTTGCGCTGACAGTGGTGACCATGCTGTTCTTTGCCGCCAACTCTTTGCTGGCGCGATTTGCGCTGCGGTCTGGTGCCATTGATGCGGGCAGTTTCACGGCGATCCGGATAGGAGCGGGCGCCGCGGCGCTGGCGTTGATTGTCGGCATTCGCGGCGGGGCACGCGGATCCAATGGCCGGCCTGGATCGCTGCGAGCGGGCATCGCCCTGTTCTGCTATGCGATCGCTTTCTCTTACGCCTACCTGATGTTGAATGCCGGCACGGGGGCCCTGGTGCTGTTTGCCGCGGTGCAGATGACGATGCTGGGCAGCGGAATCGCGCGCGGTGAGCACCCGAGGGCCACCGAGTGGGGCGGCCTGGCCCTGGCGTTCGGGGGCTTGATTTACCTGGTGCTGCCAGGATTAGCAGCGCCTTCCCCGCTGGGGGTGATGCTGATGGCCGGAGCTGGAGCAGCCTGGGGATTCTACTCGATCGCGGCGCGCGGCATTCAATCTCCGGTCGCGGCGACTGCCGGGAACTTCGCCAGGGCTGTGCCCATGG
This sequence comes from Paludibaculum fermentans, assembly GCF_051172195.1. GTDB lineage: Bacteria > Acidobacteriota > Terriglobia > Bryobacterales > Bryobacteraceae > Paludibaculum > Paludibaculum fermentans_A. The sequence continues at coordinate 4,372,361 of NZ_JBPJAQ010000001.1, read as the reverse complement.
CTGCTGGTGCGTTGCTGGTGATTTGGGTATTCGGACGTCCACATGCAAACTGGCTGGGAGCGGGCACGGCGGCGGTCTCCGGCGCAATCACCTCCGGTTTGGGCTACGCGATCTGGTATTCAGCCCTGAGGGGCATGAGAACGAGTGTTGCGGCGATCGTGCAATTGACCGTCCCGGTGCTGACAGCGGGGGCCGGAGTGCTGCTGCTGGGCGAGCAATTGACAGCGCGGCTGGTGGTGGCTTCGATGGCGATCCTGGGTGGAGTGGCCCTGGCGCTACTGGGGAAGCTTCACGCGGACAAGCCCCGGCGCTAGATAGGGTGAGCGGCGTGACCGCGGCCGGCTGAGGCATTCCAGGGCCGGGAAGGGCTGGACGACTTAGCTCAACAGGCTTTCCGCCTGACCAGGCCGTAGAGCACCGGCAGCAGGCAAATACCCGCCGCGGCGACATAGAACGTTGTCGCGGACACCGCGACATAAGCGTGGTAGCGGGCGAACGCGAGCATCGCGCAGGCGGTGCAGAGCGCTATCAGAATGTTTGAGTTGAATCGTTTGGTCATGATCCCCCCGGAAGAGCCGGATCGCCCTGCCTCGGTGGCCAGGCGTCAGTACTCCAGTCGCACCCGCCAGACGAATCTTACATATCGTCTGTAATCGATCTCAGCTTGTGGCTGAGATCCTGAACCTGAATACGCCTGGAGCGCTCCAGCAGGACTCCAGCCAACATCATCGCGAGCAAAGCAGCGATGCCGCCTCCCGTTTGCACCGCATGAAGGTAGCGGCCGGAGCCAGGCGCCGGCGGGACTGTGCTGACTCCAACCAGATTTACCACCACGTAACCAGCCAGAGCCCCCAGGGGGACACCCGCATACAGGCATCGGGCGAGGAACAGATCGCGCCGCGCTTGAGCCAGCATCCGCTTGAGAAGGCTCACCAGGTCCAGGGTCAACCCATCTGTCCGGCCGCAGGCCGCGCGCCGGCGATAGACCAGGCCGATAGCCAGCCCAAGATTCCAGAGCGTGCTCAGTACGCCATAAGAAGCGATACGGCCCGTTGCTTCTTCGAAGATGAGCAGGACACCGATGCCACTGAGAATCGCGAGAATAGTCCGCCTGAGCCGCTGATGCAGTTGCTTCTGGCGTTCCAGATCTTTCAGCAACTGGTGGGCGTCGGGCGCTGGCGCGCTTTGCCAGAGGGCAATGATTGGATCCCGTTGATGTTGAGGAATCATGGATGATCTCCGACGCTGAGCCTGATGGCGGATTTGGCACGGTGGAGTCGAACCGAGGCATTGCTTTCACTAATCCCCAGGGCCTGGGCGATGTCCTTGATGGGCACCTCCTCAAGATAGAGGGTTGCGACGGCCTTGAGGCTATCCGGCAGGCTGCGAACAGCCTCGATGAGGAGATTCACACGCGCGGCCTGGGTCATCGTTTCGTGAACGTGGGGGGCCGGATCGGGGAAGGTCCCGGCCAGGTGCTGCGATGGGCGTGCAACTGCACGGCGGACATGGGTGACACATACGTTCTGGGCGATGCGGGCAATGAAGCCTTTCAACGTGGCCTGGTCCCTCAACTGAGGCAGGGCTCTCCATACGGCGAACCAGATGTCCTGCGTGAGATCCTCGATCCTGCCGGGATCTCTCTCATAGACAGTTGTGATGCGCCGCACCATGCCGGCATGGGCGTCGATAATTTCCTGAAACTCGGCCATACCACCCGAAGCCCGCTTCCGTTCCGACCTTCGTCTGAATCATAGTCGCTGACGAAGCTGGGATCTTACAAACCTGCCCATCGCCGGCAGGGTGAATCGCGGGATCGATCGGGTCATCGCTGAATCAGCTATTCAAAGCGCCAGGCGAATGCCCCGCTTCGCCTACTGCCAGGATTTCGCAACTTGATAGATTGATACGGTGTTGAATCGAGTTCTCCTGGCGATGGCTTTCACCGCCTTCGCGTACTCCGCTGAGAAGCCCCGCGTGTTGGTGTTGACCGACATTTCGAGTTTGACGACGGGGGTGAGGGAACCGGATGACGGGCAATCGCTCGTCCGGTTCCTATTGTTCTCGAATGAGTTCGATGTCGAGGGCATTGTTGCCACGTCGAACCTGGGTCACGGCCAGGTGGTGCGGCCGGAACTGATCCGCGAAGGGATTGACGCTTACGCCGCGGTCTGGCCGAATTTGCGGCGGCATGTTTCCAATTATCCGGACCCCGTGCTTCTTCGCGAGCTTGTCAAAGCAGGGCAACCTGTCGCGGGACCCAAAGTGCCCGTGGAAGCAAGCGTCGGCGAAGGGAAGGACACCGAGGGTTCGAACTGGATTATCAAAGCCGCGGGCAGGCCGGATCCTCGCCCACTCTGGATCCTGATCTGGGGTGGGTCAGCCGATCTGGCGCAGGCGTTATGGAGGACGAGAGACAACGCCGAGCTCCGCAGGAAGCTGCGGGTGCACGCGGTGCATGACCAGGACTCCACCGGCCCATGGATCCGAAGGACTTTCCCGGATGTGTTCTACATCCTGCGCGGCGATGCAGTCAGGGGGACTTACCGCGGCGGTGATACCAGCCTGGTTTCACCGGACTGGGTGGAGACGAATGTGAGGGTGAACCACGGTCCGCTGGGCGCCTTGTATCCGAACTACAAAGGCGGTGACGCCTGGTCAAGCCGGCTGGGCGCGGTGCGCGGAGTGAAAGAGGGCGACACGCCAACATTCCTGGCGTTGATTGAGAACGGTTTAAATGACCCCGGCAGGTTGGAATTGGGTGGATGGGGTGGACGAGTTCTGGACGCCCGGGATGCGGTGGAGAGCGATGCGGCGCCGGACGATCCAAATCCATCGATGATCTCGGTTTACCGCTGGAGGGAAGCCTGGCAGGCCGAGTTTCAAGCGCGTCTTGACTGGTGTGTGCGTGAGCCGGCGAAGGCGAACCACCCACCCATCGTGAGGCTGAAAGTGGCCGGGCGTAAGTTGGATGCCCGCGGCTCCAGCGACCCGGATGGCGACAAGCTGACCTTTAGCTGGATGATCTATCCCAGGAGTGAGCGCAAGGCCCGGATTGAAGCGAAGGGGGCAAAGGCGCATATCGTCGCTGAGCCGGGTGTGGGTCCAGTGCATGTGGTGGTGGCGGTTCGCGATGCAGGCACGCCTGCATTGACCAGGTATGCCCGGGCCGAGGTGCAGTGACGGTACCGGACGTTGCACAGGCCTCACAGGACGCACGGGCGGCAGGACGTTTCGGCAGGAGGGCCCGCCCGTGACAGGATGGTAGGAGCAGGGCTGGGCCAGGACTGATCGTGTCCTCATCCTTCAGAACCAGACCACGGTCATGCCGCCCCGCGGAAAGGATAGGTGTTGCCAGAGCAACCAGGGTTGTTTTCAGCGGTGAAGATCGGTGAGTTGGAGTTGCCGAATCGAATCATCATGTCGCCTATGACGCGCATCCGGGCTGAGGAGGACTGCGTCCCTGGTGAGCGGATGGTCCGCTACTACTCGCAGCGGGCCTCGGCTGGGTTGATCATCACCGAAGGGACACATCCCAGCCCCATGGGCCGCGGATACACGCATCCTCCCGGGCTGCACACTGAGGCGCAGGCAGCCGGCTGGCGGAAAGTGACGGACGCCGTCCATAACGGTGGAGGACGCATCGTGGTTCAACTGATGCACGCCGGACGGGTGTCACACTCTTCCCTGCTGCCGGGCGGGGCGCTGCCGGTGGCGCCCTCGGCGATCCCGATATACGGGGAGATTCACACATTCGACGGGAAGTTCCCATTTGAGACGCCGCGCGCGCTGGAGACGGAAGAGGTTCCGCTGGTGGTTGAGGAGTACCGGCGGGCAGCGGAACTGTCCATCGCGGCGGGATTCGATGGGGTAGAACTGCATGCGGCAACTGGGTACCTTCCGAACCAGTTCCAAGTCACGGGGTCGAACCAGCGCACCGATCGCTACGGGTGCTCCTTGGAAGGGAGAACGCGCTTCACCCTGGAACTGATGGAAGCGCTGTGCAGCGTGAGGGGTGCGGGCCGGGTAGGCATCAAGATCGCACCGGGCTTCACCGTGAATGACACTTACGATGAAGACCCCATCGAGACATATACCTATCTTGCCCAGCACCTGCAGTCGTTCGGGCTCGCGTATGTTCATGTGGGTTACGACAGCGGGTATTCGCGGGGCACCTCGCCGGCATTCAATCCCGTCGATCTGATCCGCACTGTCTACACCGGACAAGTGCTGGCCGCGGGCGGATTTACCAAGGCGTCGGGTGAAGCTTCCCTTGCGGCCGGGCGGGCCGATGCCATCGTCTATGGCCGGCCATTCATTTCCAATCCCGACCTTGTCGAGCGATTCCGGGTGGACGCTCCCTTGAGCCCGTGGGACGTCAGGACATTCTATGGCGGTGACGATCACGGGTACACGGACTACCCGGTGATGAACGCAGAATAGACGAGATACAAGCACCGGCACGCCCGCCGAGGTAGTCGATATGCCCTCATGCAAGAAGCAGATCGAGGGCTTCCCGGTGCTGCCTATTTGAGCCGGACTTTGAGGGCCTCCACATCGAGATCGCAGAAGGCAGGCCGGCTCTTGGCGCGCGCCTGCGCCTGCCCCTGCTGGGTGAACTCCATCGAAGCCTGGCTGGCAATCTCGAAAGCCGGCCAGTTGGGGAGTTTGGGGCCATTCGGATTTCCGGTCTTGGCGAAGTTCGTCCAGTAGCCCATGATGGACTCGCCCAGGGTATAGTCGAGCGGCTCAAACGGAAGCCAGTTCCAGGCAGGCTTGCGGAATGTGCCGAAGACGTACGGCAATTCAAGACTATGGAAGGAACCCAGGGTAGGTTGCCCTTTGCCGGGAATGGAGCGCAGGAACTGATAGACATAAGCGGGGTGACCGGTGCCGCCATGAAGCAGGGACATTGCCATGGCAGGACAGGCGCAAACGACGTCGTTGATCCAGCCATCGGCGGACTCCGTCCGGCCCAGCGCGTTGTTGATCACAAAGAGTCCCGTCACCAGGGACGCCGAGCCCCCGTAGAAGATGCGGATGGTCTCCTTGATCGAGTCGCCGGCCAGGCCGCGATTCGCACTCTCCGAACTGGAGGGCCCCCGAAACACGCTGATCTCGCGGCCGTTGTTGCCGATCATCAGATCCACAGGCAGTTGCCGGCCCTCCGCGAAAATCTTCGCTGGAGGTTCACGCAGGCACCACCCGTCCAACACGAACCCTGGATCGGCACCGCTGGTTGAGGCTTCGCGAGCCGCTTTCACCACGGTTTCCGGAGACGAGTCGCGCAGCTTGAGAAGATTAGCGGGGGCCCCGAGCGAGCGGGCTACGCTCTCACCGAAGCGTTCACCCTTCTCCAGCGCGGCCGGGTGATGGGCCAGGCTGAGTACCGGCCCACTTTCCAGGATGGCGCGCTGGAACAGCCCCACCGATAGAGGGGAGCAGAGCAGCAGTCCGGTGTTGATGGACCCGGCCGATTCGCCAAAGACGGTGACGCGCTTCGGATCGCCGCCGAACTGCGTGATATTCTGCTGGACCCATTGCAGCGCCGCGAGTTGATCGAGAAGGCCGTAGTTCCCGGAGGCATGATGCGGTGATTCGCGGGTGAGTTCCGGATGCGCAAAGAAGCCGAGCACGCCGAGACGGTAGTTGAGTGTGACGACGACGATGCCTTTGCGCGCCAGGGCGGCGCCATCGTAGCCGTTCTCGCCACCGCTGCCGATTACGTTCGACCCGCCGTGGATCCAGACCATTACGGGCAGGGCGGTTTTTGCTGGCCACTGGGGCGCCCAGACGTTGAGGTACAAGCAATCCTCGGAGATCTCGATGGGCGTGTGATTGTAGCGGGTGCCGTACCGTTCAGCGAGCGGGGTGAGAAAGCGGCCCGTGCCGAGCGCGGGCTGGATACAGGAGGCGGACACCCTGCCTGCGTCGCGGATGCCCTTCCAGGGCTGAACGGGCTGAGGCTCACGCCAGCGCAGATTCCTTACCGGAGGCTGCGCGAAGGGTATGCCTTTGAATACGCCTCCGCCGGGCAACGACGAATCCAGGACGCCGCGGATCGAGCCTCCGGTCACACTGGCAACAGGCGCTTCGCCGGCGGCCGGCGCTGGCGGAACTGAGAAGGCCAGCAGGCTGGCAAAGAAGATGCCGGTTGTGGTTGCCGCGATTGGTCTGGTCAAGGGGCTTGTTCCTTTCGCACCTGCAGACCGGAGGAAGCCGTCCGGAGTGCGGTGGATGAAAGACAAGCATACCGGCAGAGTTACCTGACCGGGGCAGGAGAATTTAGCTCCACAAATTGAAAGGGCCGGCCACGCTCGACTGGAGCGTGGCCGGCCTGGTTCAGTGATCTCGAAACGGGGCTAGAAGAGGATCTTCAGAGCCAACTGACCGATGCGGGGATCCTGCGCGCTGGTGATGGAGCCAAAGCCGCCGGCGCTCTGGGTGACGTTCGGGTTGTTGAAGTTGGCGTGGTTGAACACATTGAAGAACTCCGCGCGGAACTGAAGGTGGAAGCGTTCCGTTCCGAGGGGGAAGTCCTTGAAGATGCCGGCATCCCAATTGACAAGCTTGGGGCCGTGGAGCGCGCCCTTGCCCATGTTGCCCCAGTTCCCAGTGGCGGGGAGGCCGAAGGCGGAGGGGTTGAGGTAAGAGACGCAGGTGCTGGTGCCGGTGCAGGCGTTGGTGCCGTAGGCGTCCCCGCCGAGGTAGTTGGCGCGGTCGCTGCCGATGCCGGTCTGTGACTGGTCCTTGCCGGCCAGAAGGGTCAGCGGCCCGCCCGTCTGATAGGTGAAGATACCGGAAACCTGCCAGCCGCCCAGGGCGGTGCGGACGAAGTAATTGGAGCCCGCGAGCTTGGGCACGTCATAGACATAAGAGGCGACCATGCGGTGGCGATGGTCGAACTCAGAAAGGCCGCGATCGAACTGGTGCCGGCCGGTCAGGTACCACGGTACAGGCGAGTTGCTGCCTTGCGCCACACCGGTGATGCCCATGTTGGCGGGCGTGTCGTCGATCGATTTCGACCAGGTGTAGTTGACCATCGTCGTAAAGCCCTTGGAGTAGTGCTTCTGGAGCGTGGTCTGGAAGGAGTTGAAGCTGGAGTTCTCGTCGAACGAAGCCTGGCTGATGGAACCGTACGGTTGGAACAAACGGCGGGCATCGGCGGAAAGTTTGCTGCCGGCGGTGTAGACAGCCGGGTTCATTTCGATGGCCTCGCCGAGATGCGAGCCGTGAGATCCGACGTAAGCGACGCGGCCGACCCACGCATCGGCGAGTTGGCGTTCGACGATGAGGTTCCAGTTGTAGATGACGGGCGCAATGGCTTTGCCGCCATTGGCGGGGTCATAGGAGATCACCAGCACCGGGCCGGGGAAGGCAACGTCCTTCGGCGGCGGCCAGACCGCGGGGTACGGGTTGGTGATGCCTTTGTAAGGATTGGAGAAGCTGCCCTGGGGCTGGGTCAGGCTGATCTGGGGGCTGAAGGGCGTGACGTCGACGAAGCGGTTGTTGTACACGCCGGGCTGAAGGGCGTCGTAGAACATGCCGATGCCGCCGCGGAGGCTCGTCTTGTTGTCGGAGGTGAGCGCGTAGGCGAAGCCAGCGCGGGGGGAGAAGTAACTCAGGTTAGACTTCTGGCCCCAGAAGGGCATGCCTGAATCGCCCGGGAACAGGAGGCCGGCGGGCGCATTGGTATAGACCGAAGAATGCTTGTTGGCGATGTAGTCAGCAGGTGAGAACTGCTCCATGCGGTTCTGCATTTCATGCCAGGGGAAGAAGGGTTCCCAACGCAGGCCCATATTGACGGTGAGCCGCTGGCTGGCGTGGTAGTCGTCCTGGACATAGAGGCTGTAGGAATACAGTTGGTTGTCCTTGTACTCGCCATAACCTTGAGCAAACGTGCGGACATAGCCGAGCATAAAGCTGGCCAGGGCGTCATTGGTGTTATCCGCGGTGAAGCTAAATGAACCGGAAGTGCGGAAGAGATTGCGCAGCAGGACCTGTCCACGGATGGCTGCACCGCCGAAGGCGATGTTGTGCTTGCCGCGGATCCAGCTGACATCGTTGCTGAGGTTGTATTGGTTGCGGATGAAGGAGGCGGGATCGGTCTGGCCCTGGCTGAAGAAGCCGGAAACCGAAATGCCGTTGAGCGCCTTGATGGTGGGCTGCCAGATATTCACGCCGAGGTCGGCCAGATTGATGGTGTCGAGGGAAGGACCACGGACTGAGGTCTCGCGGGAGAAGGAGGCGCGGAACTCGTTGATGACCGACGGCGAGAACATGTGAGTCTCGCTGACCAGCGCGTTCTGGCTGATGATGGTCGAATAGTTCGAGTTGGCCAGATAGTTCGCCTGCTCGAGGAAGCTCCTGTTGCTGAACTTGTCGTAGAAGTAGCGGGCGCTCAGGCGGTCTTTCTCGCTGAACGTATGGTCACCGCGGGTGAGGAACTCATTGAAATTCTGCGCCAGCGGAGTGGAGTAGAAGATGCGGCCGTTACCGGAACCCTGCACCGGGATGTACTTCATGAACTTCACGGCCGCGGGATCGAGCCGGCTGCTGGGGATAATGTTGCCGGCGAACGGAGTGCCTGTTGTGGGGTCGAGGACAGAGGTCGCCTTCGAGAAGGGGTTGGTGGGGTCCGTCGCGCTCAGGACGTTGGAGAAGTCTCCGGTGGTGTTCTGCGTGAGGGGGACATAGGCGCTGGAAGTGTTGCCCACATTGCGGATGAGCGTGCCCTGGTAGCCGAAGAAGAAGAAGTCCCTGTTCTTGCCGTCATAAACGCCGGGGATGGAGATGGGCCCGCCGACGGTGCCGCCGAACTGGTTGCGCTTGAGCAGGTCGCGCTTGGCAGCAAAGAAATTGCGGGCGTTGAATTCGGCGTTGCGCACAAACTCAAAGCCGCTGCCATGGTATTCATTCGTACCGGACTTAGTCACGACATTCACTACACCGCCGGCGTTGCCGCCGAACTTCGCAGCATAGTTGGATGTCTGGACCGAGAACTCCTGCAGGGCGTCCGGGAAGGGGAAGGGCTGGTTGACGTTGGTATAGATGTCGTTGTTATACGAGCCGTCGAGGCGGAACGAGATCTGGTTCTGACGGCTGCCGTTTGTGGAGACCGTCACAACCGAGGGGAACGTCTTGGTATTGCCTTGGTCCACGTCATTGGCGGGCGCCGGGATAGCGCCCGGCACGACGAGGAGGAGGGAGGCTGCATTGCGGCCGTTGAGAGGAAGATCGACGACGCGGCGCTGATCGACTACAGCGTTGGCGGTGGCGCTGGTGGTATCGACCTGAATGGATTCGGCGCTGACGTTGACGCTTTCCACGGATTGCTGCACGGAGAGCGGGAGGTTGACGGTGAGGTTCTGGTCAGCCTGGAGTTGGATCGCCTTGCGGGTGAGCAAGGCAAAACCGGAGGATTCAACAGTAAGCGTGTAGAGGGCGGGCCGAAGGGCTGGCACTACGAAATAGCCCTGGTCGTTGGTGGTGGTTTCACGGGAGTTCGCCGTCGCTTCATCGGTGACACGGATCTTGGCTGAAGGGACAACCGCACCCGTAGGGTCAGTAACTGTACCGACGATAGTGCCAAATCCCTGACCGTAGGCGGCGAGGCCGATAAGCGACAGGAGAAAGAGTGGCGCAACATTGCGCACAAGGCGAAGGCATGGTGACGACATGGTAGAACCCTTCCGGCAGGTTGGAAGCGTCTCGTTCCGTCGAGGGCAGCGAGTTTCCATTCTGACCTGCATTTCTATTCGTAACTGCGCAAAGATCGGGATGAGACCCTTTGCAGCAAAACTGGCTCAGTATGCACCTACCCATCGCTGTCATGCCAGTGTGATAACTCTGAGCCTGCGGAGCCCTTCTGAGACTCGCCGTAACTCACTGATGGCATGGAGCCAATTTGTGGGATGTTGGGCATGGCGAAGCGAAACGACTCATGGAGCTATTCCGCATTGCGGAATTAATAGTCTTAAGCGCTTACAAGCAGGAGACAAAGAGATCAGCAATATGGCTGTCTTCCGGAGGGTGATTCGGCCATGCTACCTCTCAATTGGTGAAGTCCATCGATAGGCACCACGGAACGCGCGACTCGTGGGAGAACCGGCCCCGCTCGTTTCTGGGATAGACTCCTAGTGATCTGGAATCTCCTCCATTGAAAGGCGTGAAATCCCATGTCGTCCTCGCGCGGCCGTAGCTTCCGCTCCATCCATTCACTCTTCCTACTGGGTGTGTCTTTTGCCGTCCACAGCGCAGTGCTGCCGGCAGGGCTCTTCGGCCAAACCGTGCCGCCGGCCCTCGAATCACCGGCCGTGCGCCCGCCGCAGACCGGCCCCAATGGGGAGAAGTACATCGGGATGCCGAAGTTCCACGAGCCGGCCCCATACGACATTAATGAGCACACGGGCTACCAGCAGATTTTCGACGGCAGCACTTTCAGCGGCTGGGATGCGGATCCCACCATCTGGCGCGTCGAGAACGGCGTGATGATCGGCGAGACTCTCGAAGGCAAACCGAAAGGGAACAACTACATCGTCTACAAGGGCGACAAGCCTCGAGACTTCGATCTGAAGCTTCAGATGAAGATCGAAAAGGGAGGCGGCGGAGGGATTCAGTACCGCAGCGTCACTGGCGTGCCCTGGACGCGGCCGCAACCGAACGGCCAGCCGCCCTATGATCTCAAATTCATGTTGACGGGCCCACAGGCGGACTTCTGGTTCCCGGTGACAGCGCGGACATCGGAATACACCGGCCAATGGTACTCGGAGAACACAATGCAGGGGATTCTGGCGTATCGCGGCCAGGTCACCCAGGCGCTGCCGGGCCAAACCAACCGACTGGTCGCCAACATCGGCGACAGGCAGGCCTTGGGCGGTTATGTGAAGGTGAACGAATGGAACGACTATGAGATCATCGCGCGCGGTGGCGTGATGATGCACATCATGAACGGCCAGCTCATGGCTGTCTTCATTGACGACAACAAGGATTCAGTGAATAACCAGGCCGGCCTGATCGGCTTCGAGATCGAAAGCCAGCCGTGCAAAATTTCGGTGCGGAACATCTGGCTCAGGAAGTTCGATTAGGGGCGATTCCCCGCCCCTGCGGGCTTACGGCTTGACGCAACTGAAGTTCGCCGTGTCGTCGATGCTGCCGCTGCCTTTGTAGCGGGCCACCTCGGGATAGACGCACAGGGGACGAGTCCGCACCACTTTCCCATCCAGCACGCGCGCGGCCTCGATGCGCGCCGGCGCCTTGCCCTGCTCCACCCAGTTGAGCAGCGGAGTGGTGGCATCAAACTGGCTGGTACCCACGCCGCCACCGCAGTGAAACATGCCGGGCACCATGAAGAGCCGGAAGAAATCGGTGGCTGAATCGCCCATGGTCGAGAGCACACGCTCGTAATACTCGACGCCCATCATGGGATTCAGCTGCGGGTCCGCCCAGCCGAAGTACATCAGCAACTTGCCGCCATGCTTGCGGAACGCTGTCAGGTCGGGGTCATTGGCATCAATGATCTGGCGCAGTTCCTCCACCTTTGAGGGCGCACTCTCGATATCGAACAGGCGGAAGGCCTCCATGGGATTGTCGTCGACCTTGCCGTCCAGGACAGCCGGCGCGACGAAGCGAAGGAAGTTGTAGCCATAAGAAGTCCAGGCGCCAGGCCCGTTCGAGCCGGGGATCTCCTGCCCGATCCAGCCGCTCTGCCCGTTCGGCCCGGCCACTTCGGGTCCGGCCGGCCAGCCCGGAAAGTAGCGTTTCCCCTGACTCATGACGTCCGCGTAGATGCGCTCCAGTGATCTGACCTGAGCAGGCGTCACGCAATCCGAGCCATCGGCGCCCTCCGGGCAGCGAGGCAGGTCCCTGGCCGGCCTGAAATCGCAACGGCGCGGATCGTCTATGAGTCCGTCCTTCAAGCCATCCTTCGCATCACACTTGTCATAGACGGCCTGGGCCAGCAGGCCCAGTTTCGTGGCCGGGAACGGATTGGCATTCATGCCCTTCATCCAGTAGGCCCGGGAGAGGTGCGTGCCTGTCTGGAACAGGGCCGGCGCGCCGGCGATGATGCCATCGAAATCGTTGGGGAAGCGCTGGGCGAGGGTGAGTCCCTGACGTCCGCCCTGCGAACAGCCTTCGTAGTAGGACTTTCGCGGCCCTTCGCCGTAGTATGCCTTCGCCAGCAGCTTCGCGGTTTCCGCCGTAAGATGCAGCGACCGGAAGCCGTAGTCGAGGAGTTCCTGCCGGTTGAGCGCGAAGCTCGCCCCAGGCTCGGCGGCGGCCGAGTGACCGGTATCGGTCGAGGCAGTGACGAAGCCCGCCTTCAGGCCACGAGCGGACGTCAGCATGCGGCCTTGAGTTTCAAAGGACTCGCCCGCCCAGCCGCCATTGCCGAACATGTAGAGGCGTCCGTTCCACGCCGAAGGTAGTTTGACCTCGATGTTGAGCGCGGGCTGAATGAAGATTCTGACCCGGCAGTGCTCCGGTGCGGCATCGGTGCCAGCTATGACGATTGCGCTGACCACCGAGTATTCATAGTTCGTCAGACTGCGCAATTCGGAACAGGCAACGACAGGCTTGCCGGTTGTGGCGGGCACCGGCCAGTCGCGTAGAGGTACCACCTGCGCGGACACCGCGGCCGAGCAGAGCAGGGGGAGCAGCAATCTGAGGTTCGACATGGTTATTCGCGTTATGGGAACTTCCGAGTCTATCCTAAGCTGCCATCGACTCCAGACCAGGATGGCCGGGTGAACTGGATCCGAGCCGGTGGATCAGGACAACGCTGCCTGCATGTGATCACGGTCGAGCACCGCCCGCATATGCCGGGCCAGCACACGCACATGCGGCTGCCGGAAGATGCGGTCCGCCTTGCCCGCGGTCTTCACCACATCAAAGTCGCCTTTCACAAACTCCCGCCAAGCCGTGAGAGGATCGTCGAGTACGGTGGTGCTGTGCCGTTCCTCCGAGGCGACGAACTGCAGGACATCGCAATGCAGTGGCTTCAATGCGTAGTCGCGGCCGGCCCGATGATTGGGATGCGCGAACTTTTGCGGCGCAGGCGTCAATCCTGTCAGGACGGGCACGCGCTGGCCGAAGGCCGTGACACGCTTCCGGCACAGCCCCAGCACAAGGCCGGCGTGGGACCGCAGTTCCCGCAACCCAACCTTGCGTTCGCCCTTCATGACAGCCAGCGCCTGCCGGCCATAACTTCTCCAATGCCGCAGCACTTTCGGATAGCCCGGCGCCGGTGTCTCGAACATGACGAGGCGTCCGACATCCTGGCCCTGGGCAACCAGTTGCCGCGCCATCTCGTATGCCACGATGCCGCCAAAACAGTGCCCGCCCAGCAGATAGGGGCCCTGCGGCTGAACGTCGCGGATCTGCTCGACGAAGCGGGCCGCAACCTCCTCCACCGTGTAGGAAGGCCGCACTTCCATCGGCCTCGGATCCCTGACGATGTAGAATGGCTGGTCTTCACCGAGCTCTTGCGCCAGTTCGCGGAAGTAGTAGGGGTTTTCATCCGCACCGGGGATGCAGTAGAACGGCACGCGGCTGCCCTGCCTCTGCAACGCCACAAGCGGGCGCCTTTGAATAGTCTGCGTCTCGCGGTGTTTGCCTACCTCTCCATCCAGAAGGCCTGCCAGGGTAACAATATCCGGAGTTTCAAAGAAGACCGAGGCATCCAGCGCGCCGGCTACCGCACCAAACTCAGCCTCCAACTCGGCCATCATGAGCGTGATGGCGAAGGAATCGCCACCAAGGTCATAGAAGTCGTCGCGCACGCCGACGCTCTCGATGCTCAATATCCTTCGCCAGATGTCTGCGATCGACGTCTCGATGCGATTGCGGGGCGCCTCGTGTGGAGCGATGCGACTGGCCATCTCCCGGGCCAGGTCGGCACGCCGGACCTTACCAGTCGCACCGACGGGAATCGTGTCCACAAAAAAGATGCGCCGCGGCACCTTGTGGGCGGTCAGCTGCCCAGCGGCATGATTGCGCAGGTCCCACTCACTGATCACAGCTCCGGAATGCAGGATCACGGCCGCGGCGACATCCTCTCCAAGCGTTGGATGCGGCCGGCCAAAGACGGCAGCCTTCTTCACGGCGGGATGGGCCATCAGCACATCTTCGACCTCGCCCGGCAGAACTTTCTCTCCGCCCCGGTTGATCATTTCCTTAATACGCCCAGTGATCCAGAGAAACCCGTCCTCGTCCAGGTGACCCACGTCGCCGGTGAGGAACCAACCGTGATCGAACGACCGGGTTGTCGCGGCCTCGTCTTCGCGGTAGCCACTAATCACCGAAGGGCCGCGAACGGCGATCTCACCATCGTGGAGCGCACCCAGGTTCACACCATGGGCATCAAGCACCGCGACCTCCGGACCGCAACACCTCCCGACAGAGCCCGGCTTGCACTGTCCAGGGCCATCTCCGTTGCTCGTCACCAGCCCTGTCTCGGTCAGCCCATACCCTTCCAGCACGGGCACGCCCAGTGCGTCTTCCAGGTCCGACATCAACCGCGGCGCCATGCGCGCGCCAATTGAGCGGACAAACCGGAGCGCCCCTCGTTCCACCGGACCGGCGGCCAGAATGGCCCCGTGCAGTGTCGGTCCCGCCGTATACCAGGTGGGTAGATAAGTCTTCATGCAGGAACCGAACCGGCCCGGCTCAAATCCACCCAGGAACACAACACTGCCGCCCGCCATCAATTGCGCCAGGGTGCTGATCAAGCCCTGCAGGTGGAACAGCGGCATCATGCTCAGGAAGCGGTCGTCCTCGCGCAACCCCAGAGCGCGGTGCGTACTGGCGGTCATAGCATCCAGGTTGCCGTGGGTGAGCGGAACGCCCTTGGCCCTATCAGTGGTGGCAGAGGTGAAGACCACCAGCGCCACATCCCCGCTCACCGGGCGCACACCCTCAGGTGCGTTAGGACACTCGCGCAGCAATTCGGGATACTCAATCACTCGGATACCCATCACGGCGGCCACGGCTACAGCGGCACAGTCCCGCCGGTCGACGACCAGCGCGCGCGGCCTGAGCTCGCCCAGGGTGAACTCGAACTCCGCCCGGGAAGAGGCCGGATTCAGCGGCGCACATATGGCAGCGGAGATGATGCCGGCTACAGCAAGGATCAGATCAATGCCGTCAGGAAGGACGACGGCCACGACATCGCCCCGACTCACACCGGTGGCAGCGAGCGCCCTTCTGATCATTTCCATGCGAGCCGAGAACTCGGCGCGGCTGACAGAGTCGAGCCCGGGGGATAGCAAGGCAGCCATCGCCGGAGATATCTGCGCCCAGCGCGTCAATTGGTTCAGGATGTCCATTCGCCCGGTATCCGGCCCTTTCGTTCAACGAAGCCGCGGCAGCAACCTGGATCCCTGCACTGCGGCACCAAGCACACACTGTATCGGCTTGGTTCCATGCACAAAAGTCCTGTTATCCGGCCGCGGAGAAGCTGGGAGCCGCCCAGTTGGCCAGAGGCACCGGGCTACTTGGCCCGATGCTGAAATGCGCCCACGTCGAGAGCGCCCGACGGCAGAGGATTGCCCCAGAAGTCGCGTCCTCCATTCTTTGGTATGACGGAACCGCGTCCGAGGCAGGGTGACTCGGGCTTGAGTTGGTACCCCTTCAGCGTGTCAAACCCCGTACCGCCGCGTCCGGGCGCGATGAATAGTGGGTCGAACGTCTTGCCGGGCAGATTGGCATCGTTCGGCCCATCGCCCAGCCAGGGACCGAAGTAACAGTTATCGAGGAACAGGCGGTTCGCGCCCGGGCTGGGATCAGGCAGTGTCGGCGTCAGATAAAGCACTCGGAACCGCCCCTGCCCGGTGGCGTAGAAGATATTGTTACGCAGCGGCACTCCGGCTTTGGTCTTATCTTTGATCTGCGGGTTATCCATCATTTCGATCTCGGCGGTGCCGTGATCCACATAAAAGACATTGTTGTGGATGAGGTTCCCGTCGTCGAGGTTGGATCGCAGAGCGAGCAGGTGCGTCTGATCGTTCTCGCTGATGTTGTACCGTGCGATATTGCCTGACGTGCGCTGCATGATCAGCAGCAGGCCGTAATTGTTGCGGCTGTAGTTGTACTGCAGAATACAGTCGTGGCAGCCGAAGTCGAAGTCGTAGGCTTCGCCGTCACCATTGCCTTTGCAGCGGCCGGTATCGTACACCTCGTTGAACTGCATGATGCCCCCGGTGCAATTCTGCAGCCAGATGGCGGCAGAGTGGGGATTATAGCGTTTATCGGCGAGTGTCAGATCAGGGTCTCCGGTGCGGAGGCATGACCGCGTCACGATATTCCGCTCTACTAGCACGCCATCGCAGCCTTCGGGGAAGATGCCGTCGCCCCCGATGTTCTCCATGCGATTCTGGCGGATCACCACACCTTTGCCGCCGCGCCACACGATGATGCCGCAACGATCGACGCGCTCGATCCGGTTGCCCTCTATGATGACGTTCTCCACCGATCCCGTACGGTGCCGGTCGGTCTGCCGCCGGCCGACAAAGATGGCGGAACTGTTGTACATGTCGAGCGGACCGCCCCCGCCCAGGGTGCCCCACACGTCGTGGACAAAGCAGCCGCGGATTTCGATATTCGTGCAGGTTCCTTCGCCCGTCACCAGCGCGACAATCCCCTGCCGCCCGATCTTCGGGTCTGCCGGCGCCCCGCTGGTCACCTCGATCTCAGTGATCCGCCACCAACTCAGATTCTCCAGCAGTACAGCTGCTCCTTCGGCAGCGCCCATGTCGATCACCGGCAGCGGTCCCTCACCGTAGCGGCCCAGCACAATAGGCTTCTTTTCGGCTCCGGAGCCCGACAAACGGAGCCGGCCTTTCCAAACGTCGCCCGAACGGAGAAGAATCGCATCCCCGGGCTGGAACGTCTCGCGGTTGACGCGATCGAGGCTTTTCCACGCCTTCTTCGGAGTCAAACCGCTCGCCGAATCGTCACCGTCCGAGGCAATGTGAAATCTCCGGACCGCGGTGGCGGCGTTGGCCGTCGGAACCGCAAGAGCAGAAGCAACTACGGCTGCGGTCCCCCCGGCGAGAAAAGAACGTCTATTCGTCGTACCCGTGAGGTTTTCCAGGATGCCCACCGCGCACTCCTTTTCGCATTCAGACCTGAATCTCTTCTTGAGCTGTTCACAGCCAAGATACAGGATCTTCGCTGCCGCCACCCTGAGACCGTCCCAGGAGCGCGTGGAAACGTGCGGAAACACGAAAGGCCGCGAGTGCCAGATGAGTACGAGCTTGCATCGCTCCGCCAGGACACGCCACAATACTGGAGGGAACACGCGGATTCGCGCGTTCCGCAGATCTCGACCTAAGGAAGCGGAGGCCAGTATGTCCCCTATTGCACACCGCCCGATGCCGTCGAGCCCGCTCGCCCTGGCCTAATCTAAGCCTGCCGGCAGGGCTCACGCCCATCGCGCACATCCACCTAAACCAATGCTGAGAGAACTGCGCACCCGTGTGCGCGGAGCTCGGGTATTCGTGTGCAAACAGGGGAATTTTCTTGAAAAAGCAGAGACGCGGTTCCAGGGAACCGCATTTTGTCGATCCAGACTTCGTGGAAGCGCTGGACGAAAACGAATCCGGCCGGGCATCGGCGCGCCGGCAGGAAAAACGAAAGACCCGGCAATTCTGCCGGCAGGTCCAACGCGCGTTGAATGTTGCGTTGGAGGACCATGGCGCCTGTGAGGGCATGGATGGTTTGTTCGTCGAGGAGGTTTCCGCGGCACCCGATTGCGGGCGCCTCCTGGTGCATGTCCTGATCCGCCGCGGTATCGCCGTGAATGAGGCGATGACCGCGCTACACCGTGAGGCGCCGAGGTTACGGGCGGAGGTCGCCGCCGCCATCACTCGTAAGCGGGCGCCGGAGCTGTGCTTCGTTCCCGCGGGTGGGGAGGCCGGCGAGGATGAATGAAACTTCGCTGGCTCCTATCCAAACCTGGCTCACGGCACCAATGGGGCATGACGTGTCGGCGGTGCTGGAGCGCCTCCGGCGGGCTCCCGACGTGCAGCAGGTTGCCGTCATGCCCGACGTGCACCTCTCCGCGGACGTCTGCATCGGAGTCGCCCTCGCGACTTCGTACCTGATCTATCCGCAAGCGGTTGGAGGCGACATTGGTTGCGGCATGCTGGCTGTCGCTCTCGACATCGAAGCCGCCGCGTTGGAATCCCCCAGGGCCGCGGGCAAGACCCTGGCGGAGCTCGGCCGGGCCATCCCGGCCCGCCGTCGAAACCGTGTGACCATCATCGAGCAGCCGGGAGACCTCGCCGGCTGTTCGTTGAGCCACCCAAGCCTCGAAGCCGCCCGCCGGGGGGAGGGTGCGCTCGAGTTCGCCACCCTAGGCAGCGGGAACCACTTCCTCGAGATCCAGGCAGACGAGGAAGCCCGGCTTTGGCTGATGGTGCACAGCGGATCGCGAGCTCTCGGGCCAGCCATTCGCGATCACCACCTGGCTCGCGCCCAGCCAGTCGATCACCGGCTGCGCGCGCTCGAGGCAAACTCAGTGGAAGGCTCCGGGTATCTTCACGATGCCGCCTGGGCCCGGCGCTATGCCGACGCTTCGAGAAGAGCCCTTGCACGGGAGGCCGGCCGCGTCTTGCGCAGCACGCTAGGCGCCGAGGTCTGCTGGGAGACGGAGATTACGACCGACCACAATCACGTGTCGCCGGAATGTCTCCGCGGCCGTGAACTGTGGATTCATCGCAAAGGAGCGATGCCGGCGCATGCGGGCGAGAGAGGTGTCCTGCCGGGATCGATGGGCAGTCCCAGTTTCCATGTCGAAGGGCGCGGCCACGAAGCGGCGCTCTGTTCGAGTGCCCACGGTGCGGGGCGCGCCCTGAGCCGGACCGAGGCTCGCGCGCATGTGAGCGAACGGGCGTTGCGCCGGCAGATGGAAGGAGTCTGGTATGACGCCCGCATGGCGGGGCGGCTCCTGGACGAAGCGCCATCAGCATACAAAGACGTGCGCGCCGTATTGAGGGCGCAGAAAGAGCTGGTCAAGGTGACGCGGACGCTCCGGCCGATCCTCAGCTACAAGGGGGTGTGAACGTGGCTATGAATCGCTTACGAAGGAGGATCTAGGCCGTCGTAAACTGCGCAGTTGCGGGCGGGCCATCCACCCGCAGCCACGCAATGCCCAAGGTCATCTACTTGGCGAGGGCCGCGTCGATGGCCAGATAGCGGGCGCGGTGCGCCTCGGGTTCGACACGCGACTCTACGTCGATCTTCAGAATCTGGAAGTTGTCGTTGGAGTTGTAGGCCGGCCAGTTCGGCAAGCCCGCGCCATTCGGATTGGCCGTCTTGATGAAGTTCACAAAATACGCCTGCATCTGCTTGGAGACTTCGTAGTCAGCCGGCTCCCACGAGTAGCGCTTGTCCAGATCGAGGTTGCCCATCGCGTACTGGATCTCAGCGGAGTGGACCGCGCCCTGGGGTCCACCAGGCAAGCCGGCCGGCGCGGCGGGTGGCGGTTGCCCGGGCATGCCCAGATAGGCGGGTCTCGGGCGTGCATACAGGTAACGATAAACAGGCTTGGTGCCGGTCTTCATCTGCAGTTCGGTCCACTTCCAGGTTCCGTGCGAAATGAAACGCGCACTGGCGAGATGCCGCGCAGCCTCGTACACCTCATCAGTCGTCTTGGCGGCGTAGGCTTTGAGCACCGCATCAGCCCGGTCACCGTAGAGTTTTGTGATCGCATTGGCCAGGGTTTCCGGAGTTGCCTCACCCCGGCCCAGCACGAACCGCGCCGATTGCTCCTGTGTGTTCGACCCCGCAAGCAGCGGAATCTTCGCCTGCTCGCCGGCCTCAAAGATGGCTACCAGTGGCTTGGGCAGGAAATAGCCATCCAGTGTGGCGCCAAAGCGGAAGCCCTGCGTCTTGGTCAACGACTCCTGCACCTGCTCGGCCGTCATCGCACGCAAGGCAGCCAAGGTGCCGGCGCCCACGGCCGCGCCAAACTTGGCGCCGTTCTGTTCCGCCGCGGCGAGAGGCTGGGGCGGCAGGCTGGAGATCATGGCGCCGCTTTCGCCGATGGCGCCGGCCATCAGGTCCTTGGAAAGAGGAGAGGCCATCAGGGCGCTGACAGAAATCGAACCGGCCGATTCGCCGGCGATCGTGATGCGCTCGGGATCGCCTCCAAACGCAGCAATGTTCTTCTTAACCCATTGCAGGGCGGCAACCTGATCGAGCAGCCCATAGTTGCCTGCCGCATGGTGCGTCGATTCCCTGGTGAGCTCCGGATGGGCGAAGAAGCCGAAGATGTTGGTGCGGTAGTTGATCGAAACCGCGACCATCCCCTTGCTCGCCATGTTTCCGCCGTCATAACGCGGCTCCGACCCATCCCCATTCTGGAAGCCGCCGCCGAATACATAGAACAACACCGGTAGCTTTTCCTTGGACGATTTGGCGGAGGTCCAGACGTTCAGATAGAGGCAGTCTTCGCTCATGCCGTTGCTGCGGAACCAGTAGTCACCGCCCGGCCCACTGCGCTGCATGCAGCGCGGCCCGAACTCGTCTGCCTTGCGGACGCCCTTCCAGTTCTTGACGGGCTGGGGTTCGCGCCAGCGCA
Source organism: Paludibaculum fermentans (assembly GCF_051172195.1). GTDB lineage: Bacteria > Acidobacteriota > Terriglobia > Bryobacterales > Bryobacteraceae > Paludibaculum > Paludibaculum fermentans_A. The sequence goes on along the minus strand of NZ_JBPJAQ010000001.1, from coordinate 4,351,777 downwards.
GGTCGCCGACCGGAGGTTGGCCGAAGGGAATGCCTTTGAAACTGCGGACGCCCTCCTTGGGAGCGGCCGTCGATTCCAGCACGCCATTGGCTGTCTTGACACGGTCCGCGGCCAACGATGTCTGGACCGCACCGGCGCAGATTGCGAGCACGGGGAGGAGCACCAACTGGGAAGGCTTCATATGTTTTGGACTCACGGGGATAATATCACCGCTGGAAGAACCAGGCGGCCGTCACGCGGGAGGACGGTCCAACCGTGCCGTGCCCCTCGCGACCCATCCCCACTCGAGGCTCTACCGCCAGCGGGGCGCAGTTTGTGAACCTAGCGAGCCAGCCACCACAGCAGCGATTCCCGCACGGCTGCGTCGGAGCGGTAGCGCGGCCGGTAGTCGAGTAGACGCTCGGCCTTCGCAATGCTGCAGTTTGGCGACCGTGCTATGTGATCCCAGGTCATCTCCGCGTCTTTCTGGGCAACCGTGTGACGCCACTCGCTCCACGGCAGGAAGGTGAGCTTCGCCTCCTGGCCGAACCAGCCGGCCACGCGTTCGGCATAGCCTCGCAATGTCATCGCGGCGGGGGAGACTACATGGAAGGATTCCCCGGTGGAGGCCGCCCTCCGTTCCACAGCGTTCGCGAAGGCCTGTGCTACATCGCCGGCATGCACGTGGTGGACCGTCTCCAACCCGAAATTCGGGAGTGCCAGTTCCCTGCCCTGCGACAGCTTCTCGAATACTTCGAAGTTGAAGTTAGCAGCCGGATTCAAAGGCAGCCACCCGCAACCCACCAGGTGACCGGGATGCAGCAGGGTCGCGGGAAATCCGTAGTCCCGGTGCGCGCCCTGCAGGTATTCCTCGATCGCAGCCTTCTGCCGTCCGTATTCGCTGATCGGTTTCCGCGGCTGGTCTTCTGTCGTTGGAACTTCCACACTGTGGCCGTGGATCCAGATGGTCCCGCAGTGAAGATAATGGCCGACATGGCCGATGAGTGCCCCTACCAGTTGCCGAGCGCTATCCAGCGTGTAGCACGTGAGGTCGATGACCACCTCGGCCTTCAGTTCCAAAATGCGCGACCCGAAGGAACCAGCGGCTTCCTCGGCGGTCCGGTCCAGCACGACATTCCGCACGGCAGCCCATGCGTCGTGTGGTTGATATGGCTCGCGCAGGCCGCGGCTGACACACAGTACGTCGTGGCCTGCTTCGACAAGCTGTGGAGTGAGAAAGGTTCCAATGTGGCCGGAACCACCAATGACAGCGATGCGCATGAGGGAGAAGTGCTCCCAGCTTAACAACTCACCGGGCGTGCCCTCCACGAAAGCTTCCCGGGCAGTCCCGGGAACCACCACGCCGGCTCACTTGGCCAAGGTCGCCGTGAACTCGCCCTCGACGCTGTACTCTTCCACCAGCACGCTGCCCGTAATCTTGCTCGAACCCTCCAGCGTACCCTTGTACTTAATCGTCAGAGGCGCGCCGTTGTACTCGGACTTGTAGGTCCAGGTAACCGTCTTGTCCTCTACCTTGCCCGTGAGCTTGCCGGTCGCCTGATCGGATCCGCAAGTGCCGGTCAGGTCGTTGCCTTCCTGTGTCAACGTGCAGGTCTGGTCGCTCTCGTTGCTGGCCACGCTCAGGTGAACCTGCCATTTCCCGCTGAGTGAAACCTTATCCTGCGCAGTAGCCATCACGGCGGTGGCGGCGAGCAGGAGATGGAGGAGCAAAAGTCGCATTGTCGTGGCCTTTCGAGGGACGCGTTTGGCACTTGGGCCATATGGACAGTATATTGGCACTTTGTGCCACGGTCAACATACACTGACACTAACGCTTCTTTGTGAACTGCTCGACGTTGAGATGCAGGCGTCGGTGCCGGGGCCGCTCGGCGCGGCCCGGTCCCGATTGACACGACTCACCCGCCAGGCCTTATTGCACGTCCAGCATGACGATGGACTTGGCCGGCAGGACGGCTTTCAGCTTGCCGGATTCGATGCTCGCTCCTGAAAATGCAGCGGGCTTGACGGCGGCGGGCTGGTCGAACGTGTTGTGTGTATTGATCGCCGCGGCGGTCAGGACGCGTCCGGTGACGGAAGTGGCGGTAACTCCAGCCAGTTCCGCATTGACCGTGACCGCATGAGTGGGGTCGACGTTCACCAGGCCGATATGCAGCAGTCCGTCCTTGCCGCGCACCGCGGTGGCGCTCACCGCCGGCATCGTGGAAGAGTCCTTGTTGTACCAGGGCGACTGAACCTCAATCGGCAGCGAGGTGGCGTCCTGATAAGACTTGAACATCTCGAAGACGTGATAGGTGGGGGTGAGCACCATCTTGTCGTCCTTCGTGAGAATCATGGCCTGCAGGACGTTGATCATCTGCGCGATGTTGGCCATCTTGATGCGGTCCGCGTGCCTGGTGAAGATGTTGATATTCAGGGCAGCCACCAGCGCGTCGCGGAGGGTGTTCTGCTGATACAGGAAGCCGGGGTTGGTGCCGGGCTCCGTATCAAACCAGGTGCCCCATTCGTCGACAGCGAGCCATACGCGCTTCTGAGGATCATACTTGTCCATGATGGCGGCATGGCGCGAAATGAAGCCATCCATGCGCAATGTGGCCTGAAGGGTCGTCGCGTACTCAGCTTCGTCGAACACCGTCGAGGAACCCTTCACGCGCCAGTTCTTGGTGATCGTGTAGTAGTGCAGCCCGATCGCGTCGAAGTGGCGGCCGGCATCCCGCATCATGACTTCCATCCAGTGGTAGTCCTCATCGGAAGGGCCTGACGCGGCCTTCAGGATCTTTACACCCGCCGGCACTTTGATGAAGGTGGAGTAGCGCCGCGTGACATCAGCGGCATACTCCGCGCGCATGTTGCCGCCGCAACCCCAGAGTTCATTGCCGAGCCCGATATAGGGCAGTTTCCACGGATCCTTGCGTCCATTGGCCGCGCGTTCGGAGGCGAGCGCACCGGCGGGCGAGGTGACGTACTCCACCCACTCGGCCAGTTCCCGCGGCGGCGCGGACCCGACATTGCCGCTGATGTACGGCTCGGCTCCGACGAGCTCCGCGAAATCGAGGAACTCGTGCGTACCGAAGGTGTTGGGTTCAGTCACCCCGCCCCAATGCGTGTTGATCTTCACCGGGCGCTTGGCGCGCGGTCCAACGCCTTCCCGCCAGTTATACTCGTCGGCGAAGCAGCCGCCCGGCCAGCGGATGACCGGCACCTTCAGGTCGCGCAGCGCCTGCAGCACGTCGTTGCGGTAGCCGCGTGTATTGGGAATCTTCGAGTTTTCACCTACCCAGATACCGCCATAGATGCCGGCGCCGAGGTGCTCAGCGAACTGGCCGAAGATCTGGCGATTCACTTGGGGACCCGGCTGGCCTGCGCGGATCGTGAGGCTGGCGGTGAGAGGTTGCTGGGCAGAGGCGGTCAGGGCCGCGGCGAGGAGGGCGAAAAGGATTCTGAGGGACATATTGCTCTTCTTGAGTGCTTACATTCTATAGAAGGTCGCGGCGGCGCGCGGATCCGTCAGCGGACTGCAATGAATTCCGCGGCCAGCACAGCTGGATTCTTTGTCCTCGCATTGCGGCTTGTACGCACGATTGACGCGCTGCGGAATCCCGCCCGCAGGAATTCGTTACAGAAAGCGACCGCTTCCTTCGCTCCAGCCACTCACGAGAACCAGTTCTCACTCCTGCCGCGCGCATCGCTCTCTAACGGCGATCGCAGGATCAGTTCTGCTCCAAATAGCGTGCCGCCCGCCTTCAGCACCCGGGCCAGATCCTGAAAGATCAGGTCCCGGAAGGGATTCAGATTGAAGATCCCGTTGATCAAGACATGATCCGCTGAAGCATCCTGCAGGGGGAGGTTTTCAGCCGACGCCTGCACAAATTGGACATTGCTCAGCCCAAGTTTCGCCCTGGAGCAGTTGGCCCGCGCCAGCATCGCCGCGCTGAAGTCGATGCCGATCACCTGCCCGGCCGCCCCAACCTGGCGCGCCGCAATCAGAGAATCCAAACCGGAGCCGCAACCAAGATCGACAACTGTACTCGAGCCGGCAAGGGATGCCGCCACGGATACGCTCGCAACACCAGCGAAGCAATCAACTGAATCGGCAGGGATCGACTCGAGAACCGCTCCGGGGTAGCCGACAGAACGCGCAAACTCCGCTCCAACCGGAAACGGATGCCGCGATCCCGGACTCGACGCCGCGTCGGAATAAGCTGACCGAACGCTGTCGCGAAGCTTTGAATCCTCGGTTGTCACCCTTACAGCTTCGCGCAAACTTCCGGCCGGCACCGGCGCCTTTCATTGAGGCCGCCGACCGGATTGTCAGCCCCATCCTCGATGCAGGTTGCGGAACGGGCAACGCGTCCCTCTACTTCGCTGCCCTGGGGCGCCAGGTTACCGGGATCGATTTTGTGGAGGAAGCCATCCGCCGGGCCCGAGCCAAAGCCGTCGAGCGTGGCCTCGATGTCCGGTTCGAAATCAAAGACGCCATGACCCTGGGGGTATGGGACCAATGCTTCGCCAGTGTGATCGATAGCGGATTGTTCCACATCTATCACGGCCAGCAGCGCGACCAGTATGTCGAGGGACTGGCGCATGTCCTCAAACCCGGCGGCCGCCTCTTCCTGTTCGGCTTCAGCGATCAGGAACCAGCGAGACCCGGACGCCCCGAAGGAATGTCCAGGCAGGAACTGGAAGCGGCCTTCGCCGACGGTTGGATCATCGAGTCGCTCCGGCTCGTGCGCGGCGAGATGAACCCGGCCTTCGTGGCCGAGTTTCCAGAGAGGAACCAGGACGGTGGCCCGCTGATGTGGTTTGCAGAGATCCGGCATGCGATGTGAACGCTGCCCCGAAAAACCGAGACGGGGGTTTGTCCAGCAGGCGCCCTATGGCTCCGCAACACCACCCCTTGGTGAGTCTCAGCACGTTGCAACCTGAAAAGTGCCTGCCTTACGGCGCTCATGAGTACCAGGATGTTTACTTTTTTCAATGCTTTGGGCAGGGATCTCGATTCCATGCGTCTTCCATCCCGAAGAGATGGTGATGAGCGCTCATATGGGTTGAACTGGTGAACAGGGAAACCTCTATGAATAAGCTCAAGACACTTTTTTTCGCCTCGGCTCTTGCGATCGCCAGCCTCACTCCTATCTATGCCAAGTCGTATGACTTTTCACTTTCGGCTCCTGTGAACGCCGGAACTGTGAAGCTGGAACCCGGCCGCTATACCGTGAAGGTGGACGGAACCAGTGCCACCCTGATCCTTGCCAAGAACAACAAGACCATCGAAGTGCCCATGAAAGTCGCGGAAGGTACCACGAAGTTCAAGACCACCGCTGTGAACACAAAGCAGGGTGGTTCCGCGGTCGAACTCACTTCGATCGATTTGGGCGGGTCCAAGATGAAGGTGGAGTTCAGCAACTAGTCCAGGCGAGGCGCACGGTCACGGCTTAAACGCCGTCGACCTGCTTCAAGACCGATCCAGGAGCCTGCCGCCCAGTGCAAGACGGCAGCCCCCACCGCCGGCAGACGCCCGAGACAGCGTGATCCTCAGAATCCGCGCTGACGCCGTCTGCCAGGCTGCCGGCCTCAGGCTCCTGGCACAATTCACACAGGGAGATTGGTCCGCGCCCCGTCCCGGCAGGCCCTTACCTCTGCGCAAATTCGAGTTCGTACACCTGTGGGCTGTTGTGATCCAGGGTTCTCAGCGGCGATCCGTTGCTGGACATCCCGATGCCGTGCAGGAAACCGCCCAACTCGCCTACCGGCAATTCTGAGACGATCTCAGCCGTATTGCCCGCTATGTTGTAACGCATCAGGTGGTTACGGGCTAGAAAGAAGATCGACTTGCCATCTGGAGACCAGACCGGCCAGCGGCACTGCAGGCCGGACAATTGCACCCACTGATGGTCCCGAAAGCGATACAGCATCAGGGTGCGCGTGCCAATCAGGCGAAGTGCTGTCACCATCGTGCCATCCGGCGACCAGCGCGGACTGAATAACCCATCCGACCCTTCCAGTTTCGATACCTTACCCGTTCGCAGGTCGGCCAACCGGAGATAGACGTTTTCCCGAGCACTGCTGGCGCTGACACCGAAAAGCAGTTGTTTCCCGTCCGGCGACCAGGTGGGATCGCTCTGTGAGCCCGTGTCGGAGGGTACTGCCAGCCGCATGGCACCCGATTCCGTATCCACAATGTACGTCCGCATCGGCCTGTCAGGAGCATCCTGCGCCGAGAAAGCAATACTCTGTCCGTCGGGCGACCATCGGGGCAGCAGAGGCACCATCGGCGGACTCGTAAACTGGATTGGCCGAGTCCCATCCGACTGCCTAACCCAAAGTGAACGCTGGGGATAGCTAACATAGGCGATACGGCGGCCGTCGCGCGCATACTCCGCCTGCTCAGCCGAGATCCCATCCAGCACCGGCACCCAGGATTTCGACCTCGCGTCGAAGTTCTGAAGTTCACCCAACCGGTCGATGCCGATCGCGTGGAACTTCAAATCCGCTTGCGATCGCACATAGCTTGAGAATTCCGGCTCGTCTGAGGTCAGTTTCGTTGGCTGCCTGGCCCCTGTCCGCAGCAGGCCGGGCTCTGGCGCGGCCCAGAAATTACCCCCGGCCGAGAAGAGTCCCAACTTGCCCTCCAAAGCCCAGCCGGCTGGCACAAAGCTGGGCGCATCCCATGCTGGAGCCAACCGGTGGAGCCGGGACCCATCCGTACGAACTTCCCATGCAGCTGCTTGCCCGGAGAGCGGATCCCGGCGCGAGAATCTCAGCCAGTCACCGCTGCGCGACCAGCCAACCGAATCGACAAAACTGTCTTTCAGCTCAATCACCCGGCGCGTGGGCGCCCCGCCTCGAGCTGTCACGTACAATTCGCTTTCCGTGGAGAAGACGATCTGCGCGCCGTCCGGCGAATACGCCGCCGAGGTGGCTAGGATATTCCCCACCCGGCGCGCGGTTCCATCTCCTATGCGCAGGCTCCACAGCGGCCACAGCCGCGTGCGGCCGGGAGTTGACGTCGCCGTCAGCAGCAGTTCATCGCCATCGGGCGACAGGTCGTGGAGAGTGCAATCCGGCCCCGGCAGGGTAATCGGCAATTTCATCGGCAGGCCCCCGCTCGCCGAAAGCTGGGCGATAAATGGTTCGCTCCTGTAGCCCGCCAGGAAGTAGAGCCGGCTGCCGTCTGTGAGTACCGGCGGAATCTTGCTGTAGTTGTCCGTAGTCAGCTTGCGCCAGTGCAAAGGTGGGACCGTAGGCTTGGTCCATCGCACAGCCAGATAAGCTCCGGCGGCCAAGCTGATTCCGATTACCCCGAGAATCAACTTCCAGCGGAGATGATGGCTGGGCGGTTTATCGATAACCGGCGGTGCCTCCGCCTTCCTCGGCCCGATGAATCGATACCCCCGGCCCGGTAATGTCTCGACATACCTCGGGTTAACAGCGGTATCGCAGAGCGCTTCACGTACTTTGTTCACCGATCGATTCAGGCCCTGCTCGAAATCGCCGGCGATGTCATCGCCCCACAGGATCTGGCGCAGTTCCTCACGAGTCACCAGCTCGCCCGGGCTGCGCAGCAGCGCAACCAGAATCCGAAATGGCTGATCAGCCAACCGGATTCGAATTCCGTTTTTACTCAGTTCACCGGTCCGAACATCCGCTACAAACACACCGAACTTGATGACCGAGTCGCGGTCGCCCACAGGCTCCCACGACCTCTTTGTACCAGGCAGCATCTATTGTTTCGACGCCCAAAACCCCCAGGAGGTTACAGGATGTGGCTTGTAATCATAAACTTCCCGGGGGAGTTGATGTAACACGAGGAGCGTTGTACCAATCAAATGACCGGTCATTCCCACGAATACACGAGAGGGAGTAAAGTAGATTCCCCGGTCAAAGTACGGCGTTTGCATGTTGTTGGCGCCCACCACGCCGCGCGATTCCTCGCTGCACGAAGTCCGAACCACCACGCCACGTCCGACGCCTGCCACTCCTCCACCATGCCAGTCAGCCGACGTATACGGCACCAGCCAAGCGCGCACGCTCACCTCTCCGCTAAGCTGGCTGGCAGCACCCATCCAGCCTGGCGCTCAGTCAGTGAATAGGAGACTACGCTTGCTCGACCACTGCGTTCACAACCTCCGCCAGGCCATTCGCTCCCTCCGCAGCGCACCCGCCATCACCTGCATGGCCATCCTCTCCCTGGCTCTCGGCATCGGAGCCAACACGGCAATCTTTAGCCTGATCAATGCCCTCATGCTCCGTACTCTGCCCGTCAGCCACCCCGAAGAGCTCCGGCAGGTCACCATGGCTTCGCCCCAATTCTTTAGCAACCCACTGTGGGAGCAGATCCGCGATCACCAGCAGGTTTTCTCGACCCTCTTCGCCTACGGCCGTTGGCGGTTCAATCTCGCCTCCGGCGGCGAGGCTCGCTACGCCAATGGCGTATTTGCTTCGGGTCAGTACTTCGACACGCTGGGCGTCCGTCCGGCGCTGGGCCGGGTGCTGGCCCCCGTCGACGACTGGCGGGGCTGCCCGGGGGTAGCAGTCCTCAGCCACGGCTTCTGGCAGAAGGAATACGGCGGCCGGCCCGGCATCCTCGGCCAGACCATCTCATTGGACGGCCACCCGCTGCCCATCGCCGGCGTTACCGGACCCGGATTCACAGGAGTCGATGTGGGCTCCACCTTCGACGTGATGGTGCCGCTGTGCGCCGAGAAAGTCCTGCATGGAGAGACCAGCAACCTGGACATCAACGCGGCGCCTGGCAACTACAACACCCTCTATGCCTGGCTGCGCATCGTAGGCAGGCCCAAACCCGGCATCAGTGCCTCTATGGCCACGGCGCAAATGAAAGCGCTCGCCCCGGCGATCTTCCAAGCCACCCTGCCGGCGCACTGGCGGCTGCCCGAGCAGCAGCAGTACCTGCAGCGAACACTCATCACCAACCCCTTCGCCACCGGACTTTCCTACCTGCGCGAGCAGTATCACGACGCGCTCATGGTGCTGATGGGCATCGTCGCCGTCGTCCTGCTGATCGCTTGCGCGAATGTGGCCAACCTGCTGTTCGCGCGGTGTGTCGCGCGCCGTCGGGAATTCGCCATCCGGATGGCCCTCGGCGCCGGCCGGGGCCGCCTCGTCAGGCAACTGCTCACTGAGAGCCTGCTGCTGGCGGGTCTGGGCGGCCTGCTCGGCATCATCTTCGCCCGCTGGGCCACCGCCGGATTGCTGGCCATACTCGATGTGCCGCTGGATGCCGCCCCAGACTGGCGTGTCCTCGCCTTTACGGCGTCGGTTGCCCTCCTGACGTGTGTCCTCTTCGGTCTGGCTCCTGCCTGGCGCGGTACGCGCGTCTCCCCCTACGCGGCGATGAAATCGAACTCGCGCGATGTTATCCAGGGAACCAGGTTCGGCACCGCGCGGGCGCTGGTTGCCCTGCAGCTCGCCCTGTCGCTGCCGCTAGTTGTGGGCGCGGGTTTGATGCTGACCACCCTGTGGAAACTCATGAGTAGGGAAAGCGGATTCGCGAAGGACCAGGTGCTGATTGCCAATATCGACCTGCGCAATGGCCGCTATGATCCTGCTCTCCGCCGGCAGGCGTACCTGCGGATGCTGGCGAAACTGCGAGCGATCCCCGCGGTGCGCTCCGCCGCTGTTTCCAACCTCACCCCAATCTGCGGTTGCGCCGCCACGCGCGAACTGGCGCTGGAACAGTCTCCGGGCCGGACCGCCCCGGTCATCGCGGTGGATACCAACTTCGTTGGCGACGGTTTCTTCGACGCGCTCGGCACTGCCCTGGTCGCCGGCAGGGACTTCGACGAACACGACACGCCCGAGGCGCCTGCGGTCGCCATCGTCAACCAGGCTATGGCCAAGCTTTACTTCGGCTCGACCAGTCCCCTGGGCAGCCGCTTCCGCGTGCGCCAGGGCAATCGAATGAGCGATCCGGTCGAGATCATTGGCGTCGCTGGCGATGTGCGCTACGGATCGATGCGCGACTCCATCCAGCCCATCGTCTACCTGGCCTGGAATCAGGATCCGACGCCCTATCCAATGACGAACTTCGAACTGCGCTCGGCTGGCGCTGCCCCCGGCTCGTTGACGAGCGCCGTGCAATCTGCCATCGCCGAGGTAAATCCCTCCGTGTCGATTGAATTCACCACATTGGCTGGCAGAATCGAGGAGTCGCTCTCAAAGGAGCGGTTGATGGCCATCCTCTCAGGCTGCTTTGGAGCCCTGGCGCTGACCCTGGCCGCCATCGGCCTTTACGGTGTCGTGTCTTACGCCGTCGCCCGCCGTACCGGCGAGATCGGGATCCGCATGGCCCTGGGAGCACAGCAGGAGCGAATCCTGCGCATGGTGCTGCGCGAAGTATTCATCACGGCCTGCGTGGGGTTGTGCGCGGGCATCGCCGTCACCATGGGCCTCACGAAGTTCATTGCCGGGCTGGTCTATGGCCTGGCGCCCAACGATCCAGTGACCTTTGGCATTGCGGCCGGAATCCTGATGCTGATCGCCATTCTCGCTGGATATTGGCCGGCGCGCCGGGCAGCGCGCATTCACCCGCTATCCGCACTGCACGAGGAGTGAGCATCCGTATTCACGCGGCAACCGATCAGAGTCCGGCAGCCCGACGCCGTCGAGTCTCGAGGATCTGAGGCTACGGCCGATCCTCGGCCGCATTGGATTCGCCCACCGCACTCGCACTGGAGACCGCCTTCAGCAGGCCTATCAACTGCTGGATCTGGATGGGCTTCGAAAGGTAGCCGTCCATGCCGGAATTGAGACAGATCTCTTCATCGCCGCGCATGGCATATGCAGTCATGGCATAGATCGGGGTATGGCTGCCGCGCTCCTGCTCCAGCTTCCGGATGGATGCTGTCGCTTCCAGGCCGTCCACCTCGGGCATTTGGACGTCCATCAACACCAGGTCGAATCTCTCCTGCTCGAACATCTCCACAGCTTCGCGCCCATTGCCGGCCAATACGGTCGCGTGCCCGCTCTTCTCGATCATCCGCATGGCCAGGCGCTGGTTCACCGCATTGTCCTCGGCCAGCAATACACGCAGCCTCCTCATTCCGGCTTCCGGCACTATTTCTTTAGGATGCTCCACTTCCGAGGTTTGGCCGCTGGCAGGGGCCCGGAACAGCGAATCGATCGCGACAGCCAACTCCGCCTGTTTCACCGGTTTCAGAAGGTAGGCATCGATACCCACTTTCCTGCACTGCTCGACATCCCCCGGTTCCCCTGCCGATGTGAGCATCAGCATCCGAAGCTTCCGTCCGTCCCTGCGCCGCCGCATGCGGCTCGCCACCTCGAAGCCGTCCATCGTCGGCATGTTGAAGTCGAGGATGACAAGATCGTCCGGCTCGCCCGCGGCCGAACCTTCATCCATCATCAGCAGCGCCGAGGCGCCATCTCGCGCCGTTCGCGTCTTCATGCCCCACCCGGAACAGGTCTCGTTGAGAATGCCGCGATTGATCGGATGATCGTCCACGATCAAGACCCGCAAACCGGCGAAAGCCGGGATATCGACTTGAGCCGGCGTCGCCAGCGGCTGCCCGTGCCCGAACTTGGCCTGGAAATGGAATACGCTGCCGGGACCACCTTCCACCCGGTCTGCGGCGACCCACGGACTCTCCACCCAGATCACGCCATCCATCAGCTTGACCAGCTTCGAGGAGATCGCCAGGCCCAGGCCGCTGCCCCCGAACCGGCGTACCGTAGAGCCGTCGGCCTGCTCGAACGGCGCGAAGATCCGGACCCGCTTGTCAGCAGGCACACCAATTCCTGTATCGGCAACCTGGAAATCAAGCACCGGACCGCCAGGCTCCATGCGCTCCAGCTTCACGCGCACCAGCACAGCGCCCTGCTCTGTGAACTTGACAGCGTTGCCTACCAGATTCATCAGCACCTGCCGCAGCCGGCCCGCATCACCCGAGAGTACATCGGGCACATCCGGCCGGATGTCCATCGCCAGTTCCAGCCCTTTCTCGTGGGCTCGCACAGCCAGCAGCCGCAGGCAATCACCCACGCTGTTGCGGAGGCTGAAATCGCCCGAGGTCAACTCGAATTTGCCGGCTTCGATCTTCGAGAAATCCAGGATGTCGTTGAGAATCGTCATCAACGCATCCGCCGACTCCTTCACCGTATTCAGATACTCGGCCTGTTCCGGATTCAGGGGCGTCCGTAGCGCCAGTTCCGTCATCCCGATAATTCCGTTCATGGGTGTCCGGATTTCATGGCTCATGTTGGCCAGGAACTCGCTCTTGGAACGGCTCGCACTCTCGGCCGCCAGTTTCGCCCGCCGCAAGGCATGGAAACTGCGCGTCACCACCATCATCAGTGAAGCAATGACCATCAGCGCGGCAAAGGCGATGGCATGGAACACCGGGTGCCGGTACCACGGCAGTAGAACATGGAACTGGAAGGCCGCGCCCTTCGCATCGATGTTTCCATTGCGGTCCGAAGCCCGGGCGGTGATGCGGTGCGTACCCCCTGATAAGCGCCGGAAACTGGCCAGCGGCACCGCCTCGAACTTCGACCAGGGACCGTCGTCCAAACGGAAAGAGAACAGCATTCTGGAGACGTCGGTCTTCTTCCACCGGTCAATGGCGGCGAAGGTAACCGAGACGTCACCCTGCGGCGACACCTCGGTGCGGTTGACGCCTTCCTTCGCGTAGGCCGTGGGTGCACCTTGATCCGCCATGGGATTGTACAGCCCGATGCCTTGCGCCGTACCCGCCCAGATTCGGTGCCGGCTGTCCTCGAATACTGTGTACGACACGCCGGTAGGCAGGCCCTCCTCGGTGTCATTCGTAATCAGCACTCCGTCCTTGAGTCGGTGAACCCCATTGGCGGCCGCCACCCACACGGTCCCATCACTGGCGCGCATCACGTGGCGTGCTCGTTCAAACCCTCCGTTCAGCACCTTCCAGTGACGGCCATCCCATTCCGAAACAAAACTGCGCCCGCCCAGCAGGACGCGGCCCTGTCCGATCTCCGCCAGGCTGAATCCGCCCGCCGCCATCGATCCTTCGACATGGGCACCCGGTACGCGCTGCCCCTGCTTCCAGCCCGTCAACTCCAGCGCACCGCAGACCCAGATCGTGCCATCACCGGTTTGCGCCAGGGATCGGACATCTTCATCCAGCATGCCTGCTCCCAGATCCGCCACCGTGGAGAAGTTCTCACCGTCAAACGATTCGATGTAGTCCCTGTTCCCAGCCGGGTCTTTCGTGACGGCCAGCATCATTCCATCCAGCCGCGAAGCGGCTGTGCGGATCATCCTGCCCGCCGGGTGGGCCTTCCAACCAAAACGGTTCGTTTGCGGCTCGAAATACGCCAGCTTGCCGTTCTCGCACAGGAAAAACACCTTGCCGCGAAGCGCCACCATGCTGCTCGTGTGCAGCGTCTTCGGCTTCATGCTGTCGGGCAGTTCAATTCTCGACCAGTGGCCGTGGTCATTCGACAATAGGATCGAATCATGCAGGAACCACAGGCGGTTCTGCGCATCCTCCAGCATCGAGGAGACAATCTGGTCCGATTCGGCGCCGGCCGGCGTAGTCCACAACGGCTCAAAGTGCCGCGCTACCCCCTGCGAGGTGGCCACCCAGAAGGAAGCCCGGCCGGCAGGAATAGCGTCATAGATCAGCCCGCCCATCGCGCCCCGCTTCTCCACCCGGTTCCAGCCTCCAGCCACTTTTACATACAGCCAGTTGCCCTCCTGCCGCCAGAGCGCTCCACCGCTGCGCCAACCCCAGACCAACGACTTTCCCCCGCGGTATACGACATTCCATTGCCCGTGGCTGAACTCGGCCATCACCGCGCGCTGCGATCCACGCTCGACGGCGCCCACCATAAGGGTGCCGCTGCCATCCGCCCACGGCTGCTTCAGGCCCATCAACCCCGCCCCGGTTGCCGGGTATTCTACCCATCGCGAAGCACCGCGGGGCCGGAAGACAATTCCATTCTCCAGAACCAGCCAGGTTCCAGCGGCGTCGCTCGCAACCGCATTCAGCGGCCCCAGGTCAGCGCGGGTCTTCCACAACTCCGCCACCTTGTGGGTGGCTCCGTCGACCCGGTAGACGGTTCCAACTCCGGCCAGCAGTACGCCCCCCGTATCGTCCAGCGCAATCCGGCCTCGGCCCCAAACCTGTTCCTCATCGAAACCCGGCACCGATTGGTGGACCCATGTTCGACCCTGCAGCCGGAAGAGTCCGTGTGGGTTCAGGGCCCACGGTTCGCCAGCCGCCCCCACGGCGATCTTTGAGTTTCTGCCAGGCGACGGCAGATGCTCGGTGCGGTAGCCGTCCAGGATCGAGAGGTTGGGCACTGCCCCGTGAATCGCCCACAGCCGCCCTCGCGGATCGAGCGTAACCGAATAGGCAAACGACTCGTTCATCCCATCAGCGCTGTCCCACGAGCGCCACTCCGCCGCATCAATGCCCGGGGCCGAATGCGCAGGCAATACTGCCAGCGCGAGACACGTAGCCGCGCAGATCAGCCGCCGCAGATTGCTGGAATCCCTCATCGTCCGTAAAGTTTGGCCGGGTATCACATCGGCCTCACCCCACGCCTGGGTGCAGTGAGGGCCGTCTCTCTACTGATCGGCACGGGAGGGTACGCTGATTAGGGTGAAATGCCCAGAGATTTGTTGCTGTGACGGGGACTAAACCGTGAGGACCTGCAACCCCTGCTCGCGCAGTGATTCCACCACCTGCTCATCGGCGCCAGTATCCGTGATCAACCGGTGGATCAGGTTGACCTTGCAGATCACCGACAGGCTGCGCCGCCGCAATTTGCTCGAATCGGCAACAACTGTAACTTCGCGGGCGACCTTAATCATCAACGCGTTAAGCTGCGCCTCCAGGATGTCCGGAGTGCTCAACCCCAACTCGTGATCGAGCGCATCCACACCCAGGAAGAGCTGATCGGCATTCAGGTCGCGCAACGTCTGTTCAGCCTGCGGCCCAACCAGGGAGAACGACATCGGACGCAGAATTCCACCCAGCATCACCACCGACAGATCGGGGCTGCTGCTGAGTTCCATGGCGGAATTCAAGGCATTCGTAATTACGGTTACCGGTCTGACCTTAAGGTGTTTCAAACGTCTTGCAATTTCGGCGGTGGTCGTCCCGGAATCCAGGATGATGATCTGCCCCGGCCGGATCAGTTCCGCCGCCGCCGCCCCAATGCGCGCCTTCTCCGCGCTATGCAGCGTTTCCTTGAACGCAATGGGATAGTCGGTGCGCGGGTCAATCCGCTTGATGGCGCCGCCATGAGAGCGAATCAGTGAACCCGACTTGGCCAGCGAATCGAGATCGCCCCGCACTGTCACGGAAGAAACGCCAAACCGCTGGACCAGGTCCTCCACGGTCACTCGTTCTTCAGCCTCCAGAATTTCCAGGATCTTCCTGCGCCGCTCTTCGGTCAACAGACGGGGACCGCGGGATACGACCTCTTCATTCTGAATCGACTTTGGCATGAACTGCTTCGAGAGTAGCGCAATTCAGGGCAAATCGAAAGCAAAACAATGGGAGCACAATCACCCGCTCAAACGCAGCCCGGCTCGCCGACGGAGAAATGCTGAAGCTTCTTTAACTTAGAGCGATCGGCCTGCGCCAAGGGACTTTCGTTTCGCCAGTTTCTACTTATCTATGCTTACTCCGTCGGCGTGGGGCGCAGCGCCAGGCTGCTCAGATGATGCGCCAGCCCGCGGTCGTCCAACATCAGCGCCCGCCTGAACGCCCCAACTGCCTCAGCTTCCCTGCCCGCGCTCCTCAACAGCTCCCCGTGGCCGTAAGCCATCAGGCCATTCGTGGCGGCCGGACTGCGCGCCAGGCGCTTCTCCAGCAACTGCGGATCCAGCGGCGTACCCAGTTTCACGGCCGCGCGGGCTGCGTAGGAGAACTCATAATCCAAGCCTTTCGCTGCCCGGCCTACGGCTTTCCGCCAGCACGCCCGGGCTTCGTCCATATGTCCGGCCTGCGCCTCCAACTCACCTAGAATGTATTGGATACGGGCATTGTCTACAAACACGGCCATGCCGTCCTTCGTAAACTCCAAACCGGCCACCGGCTGCCCGAACCGGCGGCCCGCCGCAACCGCCTCGTCCGTCTTGCCGGCGCGGGCTAACACGAGAGCCCGTTGTAGCTCTACTTCCAGGTAGACCTGGCGGACGTTCGTCCCCAGTTCCTCCCGTGCAAAGAATCGTCCCTCGAACAGCTTGGCCGCCGCCTCGGTTTGTCCGCTGGCCGCCAGCGCCAAAGCCAGCCGGATCACCAGGTTCTGGGGCATGCCCGCCAAATCAGGGAATTTCCGCAGAGCGGCAGCCCGCTCCGCCGGCGGGCGCGCCTGGATGCTCAGGGCCTGATCCAGCACCTCATAGACGGCCGGATTGCGCGGATCGGCTATCTGGCCCTCTTCCAACACTTGGGCGGCTTCGGCCGGCTGGTTCTTGAGCCGCAGCAGCGCCAGCCCGAGATTCCGATGCAGCGTGGCCGGCTTCGAGGCCCCTTGACGAGCCAGTTGCCAGGCTCCGATCGCTTCGTCCACCTGGCCGGCCGCCATCAGAAGGTCACCCAATAGCAGCTGAGCCCCTGCATCGGAAGGATTTACAGCAATCGCTCGCTTCAGGGCAGGCAACGAGTAACGCCGGTTCGGGAAGATATAGTCGAGCGGCAAACGCGCTGCGTCCCGGTACGCCTGTTCGGCCGCTGCCCCCGTCTTTTCCAGGCAATAGGCACGGTAGTAGGCGACCATTGCATGCCGCTGCGGCAGGACGCTGCCCGGTTCCCGCCAAGTCTCGTCCACCTCGGGATACTGGCGGCTCAACAGTTCCAGCGCTTCCGGCCAGAAACCCAGATCCATATAGTCTTCAACAACTTCCAGCACGCGCTCCGGATCGGCGGCCAGCCTTTTCCAAGCCTCGTCATTCGCTGTCTGGAAAAGGCGCAGACCGGGATTGGCCGGATCCTGAACCAGCCCCTGGCGGACCACTGCGGCCGCCTCCTCCGTCCGTCCCAGCCTCTTCAGCAGAGCTGCTTCCAGGGTCGCGGCCCGGACCGACTCCGTCCCCGCCTTCCGCATCGAAGCCAGGGCTTCCGGCAGATGGCCCTGCCGGGCCTCGAGCAGTCCCAACTGGATCCCCGCTGCAGGCCTATATTCCGGGAACAGCATGGCGTGCTCCCATTGAGTCCTCGCTGCGCGTTCGTCGCCTAGCTCGGCGAGGGCTAACCCTAATAGATAGTGCGTTTCCGGGTCGTTGCTCAACAGCGCCTGCGCGGCTTTGAGATACACACCAGCTTCCTTATACCGGAACAGATCCAGCGCCAGCCGCCCTGCCGCCAGGTTCATCTCACGGTTCTCGGGAAATCGCGCCAGCCCGTTCTGATACAGGCTCCAGGCCCGCAGCCGATCGCCGTTCAATTCACGGTCGCGGCCCTCCGCCAGAATCTGGACCTCGGCCGATTTCGACTCAGGCGCGGGCTTGACCGGACCAATTGGTATCGATCCCGCCGGTGCCATGTCGTACTCGTCCTCGGTATGCGTCAGCAGCACCCGGCCGTCGCGGCCGGTCAAAACGACCGTGAGTTTACCGTCAACCGCCGGCCATTCGACGGTGAAAACGCGGTCCGGCGTCAGGTCGGCCATCTTGTCGGCCAGCACCTTCGCCCCCTGACGAACGGAGACCCGGGCGCCCGGCGCAGGATGGGTCACGTTGCACAGGAGCTTCGGCTGCCCGCCAGAACGGTCAATATTTATAATGGCGTCCAGATTTGCACGGAGGAAACCGCCGGTCTGCCGCACCGGCATCCAGTACTCCGTGAATTCCAGCGTCTGCTGCGGTTCCAGGAACGCATAGGTTTCCTGGTTCCGGAATACCCCGCCTTGGACCTCAACGTAGGCCGATTCATCGTCGGAGAGAGCCTTGCGCCAGTCCCGCCCATCGGGATCAACGCCCCACGCCCAGATCTTGCGGTATGGCGCCTGCGAAGGCAGCGAGTAGTGGATTACGCCCGCCTGCGTCTTCGGATGATATACACCGGCAAAGGGTTCTCTGGATTCGTGCACGAATTGGGAAACCGGACCCGCCGTGTGATTGCCGATCACACTGAGATCGAGGCCGGCGTGGTTCACCGGCCAGGTGTCGATCTCCTTGAAACCGTGCGACGCCGTATAACGCTGGGGATACAGGATCCGCGAATCATCCCAGACCTGCACAGCAGCGTTGGTCCACCAGTAAAATCGATGCCGCGTCGCGCTGCGATTATAGAGAAAGTTGTGTTGTTCCAGCACAGTGGAACCGGGCCGCAGCTTCAGCTCCACGCGCCACTGCATGCCATACACCCGGTCGACATTCGACACCCATACCGAGGCCGAGCCATCGGCATGCCGTTGAATCGCATAGGGCACCGGCGAGATCGAGACCCAGTTGTGAGAGACAGGAAAATTGAACTCGATGCCAAAGGCCGCCCACGCGCCACGGTAGCTCACCTTGGCCTTCTTGATGCTCCGGTTTGCATAGAACATCTCGGCCCCGTTCGTTTTGTCCGTACAACCATAGAGATGGCCGCCCAGGTCGGGCAGCACCGTACAGCGCAGGTATTCATTCTCCAGGACAACCGAGCGGTACTTCACAGGCACGGTCCGCTGCGTGATTTCGTCACGTAGCGTGTAGGGATAGTTGAACTTAGTGCCGGCGAACTGATCGAACGGCGGGTTGGGGTCGGGCCTGCCCTCCACGGACGATGGCAGCGTCAACGATTGCTCCGACACCTGGACCTGGGCAAACGAAACGCCACCCAGAATCAAACCGGCTACCCACGGAAACAGCTTCACAGGATCCTCCGTAACTCCGAGTGTAGGCGCTGGCGGGCTTCCTTGACACTCCCTCTCCTACATGGTAAGAAACAAAAAGCAAAGCTAGCAATACGAAAATCCCACAATATGCTTTTCTTCCGTTTTCTCATGATCGCAGCGCTCCTCCCCGTGTCCACCTCGCACACTGGCTGGAGCGTCGTCGGACCCGGTGGCGGCGGCGCCATGTTCCATCCCACCATCAGCCCGCACGACCCCAATCGCGTGCTGGTGGGGTGCGACATGACCGGCAGCTATTTAACCGAAGACGGTGGCAAGAGCTGGAAGATGTTCAACTTGCGCGGACCCGCCAGGTTCTTCCTGTTCGATCCCTCAGACCCCAAAGTGGCCTACGCCCAATCGATCGGCCTGTGGCGGAGCGCGGACAGCGGGCATACCTGGAACATGGTCTACCCGGCCAATGCGGTCATCGAAGCGGATGGCGACCACGCCGATGAGCGCGTAGCCGGGACCGAGCCGGCCATCGACGCCTTGGCCATCCACCAAGGCAAGCTGTGGGCCGCAATGGGTACGGCGCTGAAGTCATCGAAAGACGGTGGCAGGACTTGGGAACAGGCGGCCCCCTTACCTGAGCGGGGCAAGCGGGTTTACGGCGCCGGCAATCGTGTCTATGTCATTGCAGCGAACAGCGTTTCCTTCGTCGAAGGCGGCGCCTCCGGCACCTGGCCGCACCCTGCGTTTGTCGACGCCTCAGCCGGCAGCGAAAACGGTCAAGTCTACCTCTACGGGGCCTCCAAGGAAGGCCTGTTTCTCTCTTCGGACGGACAGTCCTGGCGCAAGAGCAGCATGCGCGGCTCCGTGCGGGCCGTGGCGGCGTCGGAACGCCATGGGCGCACGGCTTATGCCTCATACCAGGACGGAGAGAGCTATGGCGTAGCGCGAACGTCGGATGGCGGCGACACCTGGACCCTGGGCTGGCGCGAGTCCCGGCAGAAGGCACCCAATGTCGACGATGGCTGGGTCAGCGACCGCTTCGGCCCCGGGTGGGGTGAACACCCGCTGACGCTCGGCGCGTCGCCCACTCAACCGGAACTCGCCTACGGCACGGACCTGGGCCGGACGCTGCGCACAACCGATGGCGGGGCAACCTGGAAGAACACCTACACCAAACTGCTGCCCGACGGCTCGTATGTCTCCACCGGGCTGGATGTCACGACCAACTATGGAGTCCATTTCGACCCCTTCCGGCCGAATCACCTGTTCCTCAGCGTCACTGACATCGGCATGATGGCCAGTGAGAACGGGGGCAAAAGTTGGCGCAGCGCCACTGAACACGGGATACCCAAGGAATGGTGGAATACCACTTACTGGCTTGAGTTCGATCCCCAGGTGAAAGACCGCATCTATGCCGTCACCGGAGACACCCACGACCTGCCGCGGCCCAAAATGTGGCGCTTCCGCTCTCCCTCCAAGTTCCAGGGCGGGGTGGTTCGCAGTGACGACGGAGGGAAAACCTGGCATGCCCTGAAGACCGGGCTACCCGAGACTTCGGCGACACACATCCTGATCGACCGCGACAACCACGAGCGCCTCTATATCGCCGGCTTTGGCCGTGGAGTGTTCCGTTCCGACGATGGTGGTGCATCGTGGCAGAAGATGAGCTCCGGACTGCCGGAGAAAGAACCCTTCGCCTGGCGCCTGGCCCAGGACCAGAAGGGCGTCCTATACCTGGTGGTAGCCCGGCGCAGTGAGGACGGCAGCATCAGCAACGACCGGGATGGAGCGCTCTTCCGCTCAGTCGATCGCGGTGAAAACTGGCAGCGCGTAGCGCTCCCGGAAGGGGTAAACGGCCCCAACGGCATTGTCGTGGACAAAAGCGATCCGCGCCGTCTGTATCTGGCGGCCTGGGCCCGCAAAGGGGCCAAAAACGGAGGCATCTTCCTCTCGACCGATGCAGGCGCCACCTGGAAGAACGTTCACAACGCGGACCAGCACGTCTACGATGTCACCCAGGACCCGGCTCGGCCCGAGATTCTATATGCGACCGGGTATGAATCCTCCGCCTGGCGATCGGCCGACCGCGGAGCATCCTGGAAAGGGATCCCCGGCTACGACTTTAAATGGGGCCAGCGCGTGACGGTCGACCCGCATGCGAAAGACATGATCTACGTCTCTACCTTTGGCGGCGGCGTCTGGCACGGCCCGGCGCGTTAGCCGGACCCATCCGTCACCGGGTAGCAGAGGCGCGCAATGGCATGCACTGCTCCGTGCTTCAGCAGGGGCCTCAACACCACGTCTACCGGAATCCGGCAGCCGTCTTTATGAATATGAACCGTACGCAGCTTCTGCGAGGGGCTGATTGTTTCGATGACGGCGCGGCAGTCAGCCTCTGCCCGCGCCTGCTGATCCTCCGGCAGCAGCAACCATACGTGCTGTCCAAGAACCTCCTGGCTGGAATAGGCGAAAAGCTCCTGGGCGCGGTGGTTCCAGGTCTGGATGACTCCGTCCAGGCGTTGGGAAAAAACCGTATACGGTACCGATTCAATCAGCACCGCCGCCTCCATGGCCACCGCATCAAGGCGCCTCAGGTGTGAGATGTCCCGGTAGTTGTGGACGATGGCCAGAACATTCGGATTGTCGAGCATATCGGTCACCGTGCCGCCCACCCAGACATGCGATCCGTCCGGCTTCATCAGCCGCAGTTCATGCTGGACTACGCCCGCCCGCTGCTCGATGAGCTGCCGGTAGCTGGCCAGCATGGCGGGCTGGTCCTCAGGGTGGGTGATGTTCAGCATCGAGGTCCCGGCAAGCGCCAGCGGCGCGTAGCCAAGGATCGACTTCACCACCCGGATCACCGTGGCATCGGCCGTTGTCAGGGTGATGCCGTCACGGCTGCCGGCCAGCAGCGACTCGAAAAGCAGTGAGTTGCGGCGCACCGCGTCTTCCAACCGCAGGAGGTTGCCCACCTGCTCTTCCAGTTCGGACACGCGTTCCAGTAGGAGCTGGTGCGCGGGGTTGTGCAGGGCAATCGGTTCCTGTGTCGTCATGGCGTTAGCAGTAGTCCAGCGGAGTTTGGGATGCGATGAATTTGCTGATGAACAGCGAGGTATTCGTGATAGGCGGAATCAGGGCAATCACGGACCACGCAATGGAGAGCGGCAGCAGCACCGTGCGGCCACCGATGTCGACTTCGTTCTGCAGCGGCACGTCCAGCACGCGCTTCAGCTTCGACCGGATCTGGTCGATCGTTTCCTGTCGAGGCAGCAACGCCACCAGCGTCGGACCGGTCCAGCGAAACAGATGCTCGCCATCCTGCATCACCTGGGTTTGCACGTGCTTCTTCAGCAGTCGCAGCATCTCGTCACCGGCCGCCTGTCCGAACCGGGCGTTGATGGGCTGCATCCGGCCCACCACTAGAGTCAGGATGTACTTGCGGCCCGGAGTCTTCAGGCCCTCCTCGAATGCAGCCACGGCGGCCGCCTGGTCGGGAAGATTCGTGATGGCGTCCAAATGGGCATTCTTCAACTGCAATACCGGCGACTGCACCCGCTGCAGGTGCCCCCGGAGTTCCGAAATCGCCGCTTCCCTCTCCTGCCTCTGGCGAGTCGCTTCATCGCGAACCTTGACGAGACACTCCCCCAGCCTGGATTTCAGGCTCTGGACAGTCTCCAGAGACGCGGCCTGCTCCAGGTCGCTGCGAATCGCGGTCAGGGACTCGGCAGCCCGTTCGCTGCCTCCGCTGATGGCAATCACCGTCTGCGCCAGCATGTCGATCATGTTCTGCAGCAGCGCATCCTGGCGCCGGATAGCCCGCGTGGTCCTCAGCGAGTAACTATCGAGGGCGTGAATGGCGGCGCCGGCAATGACCAGCAGCTGGTCATGACTGCAATCCTGTTGCGCTGCCTCGTGAATACCCTGCATGTCCTGCCGGAAGACCTCATGCTCCTGCGGATCCGCACACACGGCATGATCGGCCATGCCATGCACCAGCATGGCGACGATCCGGCGCAGTCCGATTTCGTCCTCCGAATTGGTGAGGTACCGTTTCAGCGTGATCAGGGGCATGAGTCCGCCATGACAAAAGCCTCATCGGCCTGGACGCGAGGAATTCCAGAAACTCTTCTGTTCGGATTACTCCAAGGCCCGCTCCAGCCCGGGCCGCCGCCACCACCCGGCTATCGCCCCAGCGAGAGCGTAATGACGCCCGCGGCAATACAGGCAGCGCTGACGAGTCGAGAAAGGCCCTGGCGCTCCCCGAGCACCGCCGCGCCCAGCAGCACCGCAAACAGCATCGAGACCTCCCGGGCCGGCGCGACGCGCGTCACCGGCGCAGTCTGCATCGCCTGTAAGACCAGGATGTATGCCATCGGCGCGAGCACGGCGACCACCAGCGCCGCACGCCCGTGGCTGCGCGCGGCCTCGACCAGCTTCCGCCCGCGATGCACGACAATCGGTAGCAAAATCAACGTCCGGGTGGCATTCGAAAGGTAGTCGAGCAGCAGCGGAGGCATTCGCACCACCCGCACCGAAGTCGCGTCCACCACGGTATAGAGAGCAATGCACACACCGGTCGCCAGGCCATAGAGGAGGCCGCGCCGGCGCGCAGCAGGCTCGGAGGTGACGCGTGCGTCCCGCCGCGAGAGCCCGAGAATCCCGAGCACCACCAGCACCAGCCCGGCGCCCGACGCCAGCGTGACCCGTTCGCCCAACAGGACGACCGCGGCCAGGCTGGACAGCAGCGGACCCGTGCCCCGCGCGACGGGATACACCACGCTGAGGTCCGCAACCTGGTAGCCCCGCTGTAGCACCAGCCCATACACGACATGCAGCATGCCACTCAACGCCACCAGGCCCCAGCCCTGCCATCCGATATGAGCAGGCAGTGCAGGCCAGAACCAGACAGCGGCCGGAGCATAGACGAGGCAGGTCAGGCTGGAATAGAGGATGACAAAGTCGGCCCCGGCGGCAGCGCGCTTGGCCGCCAGGTTCCAGGTGGCGTGCAGGAGGCCGGAGAGCAGAACGAGTAAGAGAGCGGTGACGGGCATGGGGGCGATCCCTCCAGGGCACAGGTGCATGGCCCGACTTGTCCGCCTCTGGGATTTTGTCCCTCGGGTGCAGGCCGCACGCGCGGCTCTCTGTGACGCTCGGACCGTGCGCCAATCCTCACGGACAGGCAGGAACCCTAGTCACCACTCGGTCGAGTGGAATCAGTCTAGCATGCAGCCGCCAGTTTCAGCGTTGGTTCCAGGCGCTCGTCACTCCGCCATCAACAGGATCGCCGCCGCCGCCATCACCATGCCCGTGATCAGGACCGGCGACGGCACCACGCCATAGAGCAGCAGCGAAAGCAGGATCGTGAGCACCGGAGCCAGCGAAGTCACCGGGACCACGATAATCGCCTTGCCATACCGCATGGCAAACACCAGCATGAGCGAGCCAATGGCATTCAGGATCTGGATGCAGGCCGCAAGCCCCGGGCCGCGCCAGCCCCAATTCACCGGATGCGAGAAATCCGCCAGCAGCCAGGCGGCGGGCATCAGGCATAGCCCCGCGGCCGACATGTAGAAGTAGATGCTCTCTACGCTCATGAACCCCGTGGCCGATTTCATGAAATACCCTTGCACCCCCCAGGCCAAAAAGACGGCGATTGGGCCGGCGACCCATGACCAACCGGTGGACTGACCCGAGGCTGGCTGCTGCCGGGCCAGCAGCGGGATCGCGGCCAGGGCCAGTGCGATGCCGCACCAGGCGCGGCGCGAGGCCCGTTCCTTCAATACGAGCAGCGAAAGCAGGATGGTCACCACCGGATACAGCGACACGATCGGGAAGACAAGATAGGCCGGCGCCGTCCTCAGCGTCAGGAACAGCGCGATCTGGCCGCCCGAGCCCAGCAACCCTACAGCCGAACCGAACAGGAGCGCCCGCCGGTGGCGGTCCAGCCGCCAACCGGATAAATGCAGCGCGATGGCCGCGCAGGGCACGGTGGTAAACGCCCACACAATATAGCCAAGCGTCGCCGGAAACCCGGCCTTTCCCGGAGTCTCGATGAGTGCGCCCCAGACGCCCCAGCACAGGGTGGTGATCAGGGCAAACAGCAGCCAGGGTTTGGTCTTCATTCGTGCGTACGCCGCCGCCGGGCCGGCCGTTACTGGTCAAGCGCTGACGGGCGGGGGCTGGACGGCCCTTCATTGTCCGAATGCCCGCCGAGCCCTTGTCAAGCTACCCTCTCATTTTCGTTTACTTGTCATTGACAGGCGCATCCGAACTTGTACAAGGTAAAGAAACTCCCGTCCGGCAGCCTGATAGCCGCCCGGACGTACTCGCCCGTGAGGTATCAACGTGAGCTCATTGTCCCGCCGGATGTTTCTGCAGACCAATGCGTCCGCCGCAGCCGCGCTCGCGGCCCCGCAGCCGCCCGCCTGGACTGGTCCAGCCGCCGCGGATCGGCTCGATCAGGGTCCCTTCGAAGCCGAGCAGGACGACGGCTGGATGACCCTGACCACGACCACGGCCTATGAAGGCCCGCTCCGGAATCCAGGGCTTGGCCTCATGGGCTACACCTGGGAGGAGGGCGGCCCTTCCCTGGCGGCGCGCAGCGGCAAAGAGACGTTGGAACAACACGTCGAGCGCCTCTCCAGCCTGCCTTTCGTCGACGTCCTCTACCTCCGCTGCGACTGGCGGCACGTCCAGAAACAGGCGGGCCGCCTGGATCTGCACCCCATCTGGCAACTCACCCTCGATGCCGCCAAGGCCAAGGGCCAGCGCGTGGCATTCCGTGTGCAGCTTTCGAATCCCAGCGCTCCGGACGAGCCCATCGCCATGCCGTCGTTCGTGCGGCAGAAAGTCCCCCTCGTGAACATCGGGCGCGACCGCGCGAACGGCCAGGCCAAGGATTCCTTCGAGCCCCGTTACGACCACCCCGAGTTCCGTAAAGCCTTCAAGGAATTGAACGAATTGCTGGCCGCCCGGTTCGACGGCCACCCCGACATCGAGTTCGTCGACCTCATGCAGTACGGCTATTGGGGCGAAGGCCACACGGCGAATCTCCACAACCCTTTTCCCGACTACCCGACGGCCGAGCGAACCTTCGTCGACTTCACCCGGCAGCAGTTGGATGCCTGGAAACGGACACCCCTGGCGGTCAACACCGAGCCCGACATCAGCTTCGTGGGCAATCGCCGCGTGATTGAAATGTGCACCAGCGCCGGCGCGTGGCTGCGGTCGGACAGCATCCTGGTGGAGGAACCCATCCAGATCGACATGCTGGCCAACCGGCCGCCGTGGCAGGCCGTCATCATGGAGGACGGCTACGACCGGCAGTACAAACTCACGATGCAACCGCGGCTCGAACGGGCCATGCGGCATGTGCTGAACGTCGGCGGCAACTACTGGTCCCTCTGGACCGAGGCCGCCAACCTGGACGCATTCCACAAGGCCTTTCCCCGAGGTTTCGAAAGCTTGCGCAGCCGGATGGGCTACCGCCTCCGCCCCGGCTGGCTGTGGCAGCGCAAGCGGCGCGGCGCCTATGAGTTGGTGACCGCCATCGTCAATGAAGGCGTCGCCGGCGTCCCGGGTGTCTTGCGCGTGAAAGCCTCCACGCCGGATGGCAAATTCCAGGCCGAAGGATCACTCGATCCGGGCCAGCCTTACGCCGGCAAGCTGCGCCAGTGCGCCTTTTCCATCCCTCGGGAACTGGAAGGACAAATCGTGCGCCTCGAAGCCGAGCTCGAACTCAGGCCGGGCGTCCGGCGGCCGGTGAAGTGGGCCTCCGAACCCCTGGGTCAGCCGGTGGAAGCGCAACTGATGCGCTGGTCCGATGCACGTTGGCGCAAGAACATCTAACTTCGAATAAGTTAAACGAAACAATTGCAAGTTTCATTTGCTTTCGTTAGCATGATTAGCAGGAAGATCCTATGAACCTTGCGACAAGGTCGGGCTCCGACACACAACGGGAGATCTGGCAACAGCCCTCCATCTGGCGGAATACGGCGGAGCGCGTCATGGCCTCTTCCGGCCGGCTCAAGGAACTTCTCGACGGCTGCGGCGCGGTGGTCCTGACCGGCTCCGGCAGTTCGCAGTTCGCCGGCGAGTGCGTCGACGCGGCCTTGGAAGAGCAACTGGGACACCCGGTGCGCACGGTGGGCGGCGGAGCGCTGCTCACCCACGGGGCGCTGGCCCTGCCGCCCCTGCGGCCCTTGCTGCTGGTTTCCCTGGCCCGCTCCGGTGACAGTCCGGAAAGCGCGGGCGCGGTGGAACTGCTGCTGCGCGAAGAGCAGCACGTGCGGCACCTGATCCTCACCTGCAACCGCGAAGGCCGCCTGGCGCGTCTTCTGCGACAGGAGCCGCGCGCCGGCGTGGTGGTGCTGGACAAACGCACCAACGACAGAAGCCTGGTGATGACCAGCAGCTTCACCAACCTGGTCCTGGCGGCCCGCGCCTTGGGCTGGCTGGCCGACCCCGCCGGATTCCACGCCATGGCAGCAGCCTTGAGCAGGGCCGGATCGTCCATACTGGAGAACGCCGAACAATTGAAGCTCGTGGCCGCCTGGCGGTCGCGGCGGGCCGTCTTCCTGGGGTCCCACTGCCGGTTCGGGGCCGCGCGCGAGGCGGCGTTGAAGACGCTGGAGATGACCAACGGACGCGTGATGACAGCGGCGGATACATTTCTGGGCTTGCGCCACGGGCCGATGTGCGCCATCGACGAGCGCACCCTCGTCGTGTGCTTCCTTTCCAACGACGCCACCGCACGAGCCTACGAATGTGACCTGATTCAGGAGCTCAACCGGAAGCACCTTGGGCGTAAGCTACTGGTAGGAACAAGGGTACCCGCCGGCTTGGCCGCCGAAGGAGATGCCGTTTTTGAGACTGGTGAGGCCGGGGCTGTGAACGACAACGACGCGCCGGTATTGGATGCACTCGTGGGCCAACTGCTGGGCTACTTCCGGTGCCTGGAAGAGGGGTTGTGGCCGGACGCTCCGTCGAAGGACGGAGTCATCAATCGCGTAGTGGAGAACTTCCGTCTGCACACTAAGGTCGAGGACGGCGAATGGTGAGAATCCTCATTGCCGGTGAGCTCAATCCGGACCTGATACTGCGCGACTTCAATAAGTTCCCCAGGATGGGCCATGAAGTCGTGGTGGAGGACATGTGCCTCACCCTGGGCAGTGCTTCCGCCATCTGCGCGGTAGGCTTGGCGCGCCTCGGCGACGACGTCTCGATTCTAGGCAAGGTGGGCTGCGACGGCTGGGGCGATTTCTGCTGCGATTTCCTGCGCCGCGCCGGAGTGGACATTTCCACCGTGATCCACGATCCGGCCGTGCGCACCGGCCTCACCGTCTCCATCAGTTCGGGCAAGGATCGGGCGCTGATCACCTATCTCGGCGCCATCGAGAACCTGAAGGCTTCGGAAATCGTCCTGCCGCATGGCTTCACCCACCTGCATATCTCGTCCTATTTCCTGCAGCGCGGCCTGCGCGCCGGCTGCCTGGGCCTGTTCACGGAAGCCCACCGGCGAGGGTGGACGACGTCCCTCGACCCGGGCTGCGATCCGTCAGGCGATTGGGGTTCGGACATTCTCGATACGCTGGAACAGGTCGACATCTTCCTGCCCAACGAAGTCGAACTGGCAGGCATCTCCGGAGTAGATGATCCGGAAAGGGCCCTGCGGCGCCTGCAGAATGGACGGACGCTCACCGTGGCCAAACTGGGCGAACGGGGCTGCATGACGCTGGAAGGCCGGCGGGTGATCCAGATGCCCGCCTTGCGAGTGCGTCCCATCGACACCACCGGCGCCGGCGATTCCTTCGACGCAGGCTTCCTGCACGCCTGGCTGGGCGGCCGGACGCTGGTGCAGGCGCTGCGGTTCGCGGTGGTCTGCGGAGGCGTCTCCACCCAGGGCAACGGCGGCACCGGCTGCCAGGCATCGGCGGAAGAGGCGGAGGAAAAACTGCGTGAACTCGCCTGGCATTGATTTCCATACGCACCCCGTGCTGGTGCGCGAGATGGTGCGGCGCCACCCGGAACTCGACACGGCGGCGCGCGAACGGTTCTACATCGGCAACACCTACCAGCCGTTGGAGACGCTGCACCTGGAACTCGACGCCTCCGGCCTCGGCAAGGCAGTCGTGCTGGCCATGGATGCGCGGTCCAGCGGCAAAGGCACGGTCTATTCGAACGAGCAGATCGCCGAACTGTGCGCCATGAGCGACAGGCTCATCGGCTTCGCCAGCGTCGACCCAGGCTGCGGCGATGCCCTGCCGCGATTGCGGTCGGCCATCGAGGACCTCGGCCTGCGCGGTCTGAAGCTCAATCCCGCCATGCAGGAGTTTTTTCCCGATGATGAGCGAGCCTTCCCTGTCTATGAATTGGCCCAGGAGTTGGAGATCCCCATCCTGTTCCACGCCGGCATGAGCTGGGAGCCGGGCAGCCGCCTGGAATATGGCCGGCCGGGCCGGTTCGAAGTCGTAGCTGCCGAGTTCCCGCGGCTCGACATCGTCCTGGCGCACTTGGCTTGGCCCTGGACCACCGAGGCCGTCGCGCTGGCCTTGAAGTACCCCAACGTCCACCTGGACACATCGGCGCTCTACTTCGAAAATCCCAGGGATTTCCTCAGCTTCGTGATGTCGAGACAGATCCCCCTGGGCGTCTTCGAACACAGCCTGCGCAAGCAGATCCTCTTCGGCTCCAACTATCCCCGCGTGGAAATCAAGAACATGGCGCGGGCCGTGCGGTCTCTGGGCTTCTCGGAAGATTGCCTGGACTTGATCTTCCGCGCCAATGCCGAGCGCCTGCTGTCCAGGCGAAAACGCAACGGACTGTCCATCGAGCGTGAAGCGATCACGGGAGTGGTGGGCGCATGATCATTAAACTGGAACGCATTGAAGTGCAGTCGCGGCGCGACCTGGAGATGATCGACATCACCAGCGAGGTGGATCGCGTGGTGACGGCCAGCGGCGTGCGCGACGGCGTGGTGATGGCCATGACGACGCATACCTCGTCGGGCCTGCTGGTGACGGAAGGCGTGGAGTGCCTGGAGCGGGACGTACTGGCGCATCTGGAGCGGCTGGCTCCCAAGGATCCGCCGCCGGGAGAGTATAGCTACTGGCACAACCGCTACCTGGATTACGATGGACGTTTGGGTTTCAACGCCGGCGACCATCTGAAGAGTATCCTGGGTGGCACGCAGTGTTTCTTCCCGATCGAAAACGGCAGGACGATGAGAGGAGGGCGGCAGAGAGTGTATTTCGTCGAATACGATGGTCCGCTGGCGCGTACGGTGGCGATCCAGGTGTTGGGAGAGGGCGCGTGAGACGCAGGGACCTCTTCCCCGCCCTGGCCGGCAGTTGCCTGGCCGCCCATGCGCAGCAGAACGCGCAGTTGCCGCTGCCCAGCTATCAGCCCAAGAGCATGCTCTCGGTGCCCGAAACGCGCATCCAGAAGCCGCGCTTCCCGCTCATCGACATCCACACCCACATCTCGTTCTCGCGCGGGGAAAAGATGCAGTTCCAGGCGACGCCCGAAGAACTGCTGGCCGTCATGGACCGCTGCAACATCCGCATGATGGTGAACCTCACCGGCGGCCGCGGCGATGGCCTGCGCGAAGCCGTGGCCGGATACGACAGGAAACACCCCAAGCGGTTCCTGACGTTCACTGAACCCTGGTGGAGCAAGGTGAACGAACCCGGCTACGCCAAGTTCCAGGGCGATGAAATCGCCAAGGCCAAGGCCGATGGCGCGCACGGCTTGAAGATCCTCAAGATGCTCGGGCTGACGGTCCGCGACAAGGATGGCCACCTCGTCAAAGTGGACGACGCGCGCTTCGACCCCATGTGGGCCGCGTGCGGCGACCTCAAGATGCCGGTCACCATCCACGTCTCCGATCCCCTGGCCTTCTTCGAACCCATCGACCGCTTCAACGAGCGCATCGAAGAACTCGGCAATCATCCCGACTGGTCGTTCCGGGGCAAGGACTTCCCCAGCAATGCCGAACTGCTGGACGCGCGCGACCGCGTCATTGCCCGGCACCCAAAGACGCAGTTCATCGTGCTCCACGTCGGCAACTTCGCCGAAAACCTGGCCCATGTGTCGGCGCGGCTCGACAAATACCCCAACATGTTCGTCGACATCGGCGCGCGCGTCGGGGAACTGGGCCGCCAGCCCCGCACAGCCAGAAAGTTCTTCGACCGTTATCAGGACCGCATCCTGTTCGGCACCGACGCCACACCCAAGGGGAAAGAGTACCCGCAGCAGTACTTCTGCGAGGAGCTCTACCAGATCTACGCGCGGTTCCTGGAGACGGAAGACGAGTACTTCGACTACGCTCCAGCGCCTGTGCCGCCGCAGGGCCGCTGGCGGATCTACGGCATCGGACTGCCGGAACAGGTCCTGCGCAAGGTCTACTACGGCAACGCGGAACGGCTGCTGGGGCTGCGCGCTTAGCAGTTCAGGAGAACGCCACCTCACAGCGCGGAGCCTCGCCGGCCAGGAACTTCACCAGGCCGGCCGCTTCGGCTTCGATCGACTTTTTGACCTTGGCCGGCAGCGGGCTGAACGCCTTCACGGCCACGGTGACGGCCGTCTTCCGCACGGTCGCATCCCAGGTCCCGGCGACGAAGCCATCCACCAGCACGGTGGGCAGCACCTGCAGGTTCTTCGTGGTCACGAGGGAGCGGTGCTCGTCGGCAATGATTCGTGAACGATCCTGGTGCGCCAGGATGACGTTGTCGAAACCGGGCAGGAAGCGGACAGGCGCTGTCGTATCCGCGGGCGGCAGCAGCGCGCCGGGCACGTCGAAGAGCTCCTTGCCGTTCTCATCCTTGTACACAGCGAGCTTCGGGCGCAGCGCTTCAAACACCGGTTTCAATTTGCCCAGGCCCGACCAGCATTGGGCGTCGTTCACCGACGCGGGCCCGAACGCGGCCAGGTAGCGCAACAGCAGTTCCTCCGTGCCCGACAGATCGGGGACAGCCCGGCCCAACCATTGCGAGGCCAGGGCGAAATTCGTGTCCGCGCCATAAGCGAACTGGGTGTCGTCAGGCACCATGCACAGAGGCAGCTGCATCCGTGCGGCGTAGCCCATGGCGCGTTCATCCACCCCCGGAAATTGCTCCATCAGAGTCGTACGGAGATCTTCAAAGGTCCGTGGACGCGCGCCGAAATGGCCCTCGGCCGCCTTCACAACGGCCTCGATATCCAGGACGGCTCCGCGCTGCTTCAGAATCGCCTGCATGCCTAGGGTGAGCACGGGCTGCATGGCACCGCGCAGCGCCAGATAGTCATCCGCGGTGAGCAGGTGCAGCGTGCCGCGCAAATGCGTAACCCGCACCACCTGCCGGTCTCTGAGCAACGTAGCCAGCTCAGAGGCGGCGAAACCATCGATGCGGCTCCACAGCCCAACAAAGGGCGGCCTCGCCTGCTGCGCCTGCATCGCGATCAGGCGGTGGATCATGTCCAATGCCGGCGTACGCTCTCGCCGTAACAGACTCTGGCGCTCCAGCAGGGCCCGGTTGAGTTCGCGTTTCGTCAGGGTTCGGGTCGGCGGCATGAGTCCACCAGTGTAACTGCCCGGCGGCCCGTTTTCAGAACAGTAGCTTCAGCCCAAACTGCACCAGCCGTGGTGAGCCCGCCGACAACACGCGGCCGAAGTTGGTGGAGGAAATGTCGTTCTCCGGCAGGCCGAAATTGGCATGGTTGGCGATGTTGAAACACTCGGCCCGGAACTGCAGGCGGGTCCGCTCTGTCAGGGTGATGGACTTCAGCAATGACAGGTCAACATTGGCGATTCCGGGGCCGCGCACCGTATTGCGGCCCGCGCTGCCGAACTGTCCTGATTGCGTAAGCGGATCCAGGCGCCGGAAGGCGGCACGGCTCACCCACTGGTCCGGAGTATGCGCGCCGTCGTTGGGATCGGCAATCGCGTCGGGCCGGCTGGAATAGAAGCCCGTAATCTCGGGAGAACTCCCCTGCAGCGCAACGTTGGCGCTGTCGTAAACGGTGAACGGCGTGCCCGACGCGAAGTTCATGATGGAGTTCAACTGCCATCCGCCCAGCAGCGCGCGGGCCGCCGGCGCCGCCGACTTGGCAGGTCCAGGTATCTGATAGCTGCCGCTGAAGACAAAGCGGTGCCGGGCATCGAAGAGCGAAGGACCGTGCTCAGCCTTCAGGTTGAAGGGATCCTGAGCCAGGTCGTTCTCGCCCCCCACCAGCCGCGGAGCCGAACCCGCCACGTTGAAGCTCGACACATAATCGAGCGTCTTCGAGTAGGTGTACGAGCCCAGGAACGACAGACCGTCGCGGAACCGGCGCGACACGGAGAACTGCGCCGCATGGTACGTCGAGTTCGTCTGGTTGGTGATCAGGCCCACTGAGGCGAAATCGCATGGCCCCGATTCGCCCCGGCACCCCGCATAAAGCCGGCGCTGGTCGGCATTGTTCGACGTCGCCCCAGGCCCATAGACCGCCGGGTTGGCTTCGATCATCCGTGGCAGCCGCGTCCCCTTGTTGCCGATGTAGCGCAGCTCAAACAGCAGGTCCTGGGCGAGCGCGTGCTGCACCGAGAAGTTCCAGTTCTGCGAGTAAGGCGGACGCATCCCGTTCTCGATGGTGAGCACCGTGGTGGGTTGCGGGAACGCACCCGCGACAAAAGGATTCGCTCCGTTCCAGGGATCCGTGAAGTTGATCGGCGCCGAGAGCTGCCGCGCCTGTGTCCAGGGCAGCGCGCTCAGGGGAGCCTGCAGAGGGCCCCCGACGCCGTTCGTGAACGAGTCGTAGTAGATGCCGTAAGCCGCCCGCACCGAGGTGCGCCCATTGCCATTGGGATCCCAGGCCAACCCCACTCGCGGCATCAGGCCCTTCCGATAGACAGGCGCAATGCCCTCCGGCACACCAGGATCCCCTGGGAACAGCAGGCCCTTCGGGGCGTTCGGATAGACGGTCGACTGCTTGCCCGGAGACCACGAGTTCATGCGGTTGCGGATGTCGACATACGGAGTGCTGACCTCCCACCGCGCGCCATAGTTCAACGTCAGCCGCGAGGTGACACGCCACTCATCCTGCCCGTAGGCGGCAAACTCGACATTGCGCAGGCCGCGGTTCATGTCTCCGCCGCCCTGGAAGAAGACGACCGGGAATCCAATCAGGAAGCTCGCAAATGAGTCGCTGATCGGAAACGGCGCGAAGACAAAGAACCCGTTTGAGGCGATGCCCTGCGACATATTGATCTGGTTGCGGCGGAAGTCGACCCCAAACTTGAAGCTGTGCGCGCCGCGGACGTGCGAGAGCGAGTCATTAATCTCGTAGGTGTTCTGCGCCGTGTCGCGCGGCCCGGTAATCGGATTGCCGGTGCTGGCATAGCCGCTGACGATGAAGAAGGGCGGTCCTTCCGCGGCGCTCAGGGTCGTATCGTAGTTGAAGCCGAGTTGGCGCGAGGTCGTCCGGTTCTCCGGGCTGCCGGTGAAGAACACGTTGCGGAAGAACTGGGCACGGAGGTTGTTCACCGTGGCGCCGCTGAAGAGATGCGTCTCCGACACGGCGGCGCGCGTCGTCGTGATGTCCTCATTCACCGGGAAGCCGGGTACATTTGCGCCGGAGATGGACAGCGGATTCAGATTGGTGTTGGCCGAGCGCGTGAAGTGCGCGGCAAACTGGTCGCGATCGTTGAACAGGTGGTCGAACCGGAGACCGCCCTGGTCCGCCTGGTTCTGCATCGTCTGCGTCGTGATGTACAGGTTTGGGCCGGCGTTGGCGTGCGGGTAGAACTCCATGATCTTCAACGCCACCGGGCTCATGGCCTGCGTCGGGATCTGGTTGTTCGGGAACGGCTGCCCCGTGAAGTAGTTGATCAGTGGCACGGGCTGGCCGGTCTGCGGATCCCGCAGTCCCGAGAAGTCGCCAGCGCGCTGCGCATCACTGGGCACCGTGGCGCCGCGTGTGACGCCCTGCCGGTTGCGGAACCCTTCGTAGTAGCCAAACAGGAAATCGCGGTTGCGCCGAATGGGCCCGCCCAGCGTGGCTCCGAACTGGTTCTGCTTCAGCGTCTCCACCTTCGACGCGAAGAAATTCCGCGCGTCCAGCTTGTCGTTCCGCAGGAACTCATACACGGTGCCGTGAACCTCATTGCCGCCCGATCGCGTGACCACCGTGGTGGTGGCCCCGGCCGTACCGCCATACTCCGGCGGGGCGGTCTGCGTCAGGATCCGGAACTCCTGGATCGCATCCACCGGCGTCTTCAGCGCAAATCCGCCATCCACCCGGTTGACATTGGAAACACCGTCCAGCAGATAGTTGTTCGATTCAGGACGCTGCCCATTGACGGCGTAGGCTTGACCGGCACGCAGGGAGCCGCCCGCCTCCGAAAGCCCCGCCGTCATGGGCGCAACACCCGGCTGGAGCAACCCCAACTGGGTGAAATTGCGGCCGTTCAGCGGCAGATCCACCAACTCACGGCCAGAAACAACATTGCCGATCGTGTTTGAACTGGTATCTACCTGAGTCCCCGCCGCGCTCACGTTCACCGACGTCTTCGATCCGGCTACCTGCAGTTGCACATCGACCCGCACCGTGCGGCTGACGTTGAGAGTAATGCCGGCCTGTTGATACTCGGCCAGGTTGGGCGCAGTGATGGAGAGATCGTATTCGCCGACGGGCAGCGCGAGATGATAGGCGCCCGCGTTCGTGGTGGATTGAGATCGCGCCAGGCCGGTCGTGCGCTCAGTTGCGCTCACAATCGCCCCCACGACAACCCCGCCCGAAGCGTCGGTCACGTGGCCTTCCAGAACGGCGCCGGTATCCTGCGCCCACACAGATACACATAGAACGAACAGACTGAGTGCGTTCCTCATCCCCAGGCAATGCCCCCTTTGGCACTACGTGAGAATAGCCGTATCGATATTGGTTATTCAATAATCGAAATGCACTAGGCAAAAAGAATGAGGCGTGGATTTTCACCCACGCCTCTCTGAAATTCGAACTGTCCGAAAAGACTAGAAGTTGATCTTTGCCCCCAGTTGAATCTTGCGCGAACTGCTCAACACCGTATCGCGAATGCGACCAAAGATAGAGGAAGTCGCGGTCGCAGTCGGCGCGCCAAATTGCGGCGTATTCGTCAGATTGGTCATATCCGCCCGGAACTCGAAGTTCACTCTTTCCGTGATCGGCGTGCGCTTCAGGAACGATCCATCCAGGCCCCAGCCGCCCGGCGAACGGAAGAAGTTCCGGCCGGTGTTGCCGAGCTCACCCATCGCCAGGGGCTTGAACTTGGCGAGTTGGTCGGCCGTGAAATACCATTTCACGCCGCCCGGCCCATCGAGGACATTGCCCATCGTCGGCGTGCAACCGTCGCAGTTGGCAAACGATTGGACGACGTTATTGAATGTGTAGAAGCCGGAGTAGACCGAGAAGGGACGTCCGCTCTGGAACGTTCCGACGCCCGCCACCTGCCAGCCGCCGATGAGACGCTGGGTCCAGCCGGAAGCGTTCCCGCCGAACTTACGGTTCTTGCCGAACGGCAGTTCGTACAGCCAGTAAGTCTGCGCCACGTGCCGGCGGTCGAAATCGCTGGGCCCGTAGTTCAGGCGGCGGTTGTTGATGTCGAACGGAGTGCTGCCCGCCGTGGAACTGTTCGCCGTGCCCACCGTGGTGAATGCCGGGTCGAACGAGCGCGTGTCCAGCGACTTCGAGAAGGTGTAGCTGAACTGAACCTCCAAGCCGTTGGTCATGTGCCGCTGCACCTGCATCTGCAGGCCGTGATAGGTGGACCAGTCGTTCGAGTCCACCACGTTCATGCCGTTCGCAAACTGCGGATACGGGAGGAAGAAGAACGGCGAGAGGCCGGCCGCTTCCACTTGTCCCTTGCCGCCAACCGAACGCCGGGAGAGGTCCTGCCCGATGAAGGCGACGTTGTTGTTGCGCAGGTCCACCGAGTAGATGCGGCGCATCGCGGCCGACCCGGTCTCCGAAGCGCTCTTGCGGGAATCCACGTTCATGATCTGATTGATCAGCGGGCTCTCGCCGCCGGCGTTCACCACCTTTACCGCGTCCATGAAGCCGTTGGTGCGGATGTCGGCCTGGTTTGCGTTATACGCGCCGAAGAGATTGTACGCACGGCGGCCCAGGTAGTTCACCTCCACCACCGTGTTGTGCAGCACTTCGCGCTGGATGCCAAAGCTCCACTGCTGTGTGGTGGGGGCCTGGAAGTTGGGGTCAGCCACCGTAATGTTGCGCGTCGAGAACGCCGCCGGCTGGGCCTGATCGGAGGGCTTTCCGGCAGGCGCGTTCAGCACCGGCAGGCTGGTGAGGCGCCCACCGTTTTGGCCGAAGGTGGTGTTCTGGTCGCCGACCGCGATGCCGGGCAGATTCTGGAAGACGGTGGAGCTGAAAACAAAGGTATTGATGCGGTCATACGCAATGCGATAGTTGCCGCGAATGGACGTCTTGCCGCTGCTGAAGGGATCCCAGGCAAAGCCGAGGGAGGGGCCCCAGTTGTTGATCGCATTCCGGTAGAGGCTGCCCGGCACCCAGGTGAGGCTGCTGGAGGGAGCGGCGCCGGCGACCACCGCCTGATTTGGCAGACGGACGCGGCCATCGGGGTTGGAGGGCGTCATCTTCAATTCGAGACGCAGACCGAGGTCGATGGTCAGATTGCGCCGTGCTTTCCATGTGTCCTGCGCGAAGAAATCGTATTCGTTGAAGCGGGTCTCGAAGTTGTACTCATCCACCACGTAAGCATCACTGGTGGAGGGGAACCCACGATTGGTGTTCCCGACGCGGCCCAACAGGAAGTTGATACTCGACTCCAACGGATTGCGATCGTTCGCCTGGTTGATGTCGGCCGGCAAACCGAACTTCGCGGCATCCACCGTATTGACCGTGCGGGAGAAATCGACGGCCTGCGTGACGTTGTAGCCCCCGACCGAACCGCGCGTATCCGTGTGGCTGCCGAAGCGCATGTTCGTGCCGAACTTCAGGCTGTGCGCGCCTTTGAACCAGGCGAAGTTATCAACAAACTGCCAGGTCTTGAGCGCACGCTGATTGCCGACGGACCAATCGTCGGGATTCGCTACGGGGAGCCCTGTGAGATTGATCTTGCTGATGTCGGCGCGCGGATTCTCGAAATTGAAGGCGAATTGATTCAAGCCCACGACGAGCTCGTTCGTCGTCGAGGTGCTCGGCGTGGAGCGCCAATTGAACGCGTAGTTCTTCGGGTCGCGCATGGTGTTGACTAGGCACGGCGTGGTGGGAAACACAGGAGCTCCGCCATTGCCGCGATCGCAATTGGAATTCTGGTTGCCGAGGCTGATGCGGGCGAACAGCGTGTTGCGGCTGTTCAGAATGTAGTCCAACCGGGTCGTGAGGTCGTACTGCTTCTCGAATTGCAATGCGGTGAACGTATAGGCAGCCGTATTCAGGCCGTCTCCGATCGCGAAGTTGTTGGGCAGCGGCGCACCTTGCGCGATGGCCTTGGTCGTGGCATTCAGGCCCACGTGATCCGGATCGCTGGTGCCGATGTTGTAGGTGCCTACGTTCACACCGGCCAGTACATTGCCCTGGGCGTCAACCGACGCTCCAGTCACACCCGCGGGCTGATTGCGTCCGCCTTTGACATACCGCCAGAGGCCATCACGGGCGGATTGCGTGTAGACGGTGCTGTTGACGATAGCCGATTCGCGCGTGCGCAGAATCTGCAGGTTCGCATAGTAGAAGAACTTGTTCTTCAGCGCGGGGCCGCCCACCGAGAAGCCGGGCATGTTCTGGACATACTGCCGCTTGCCCACGTTGTT
Organism: Paludibaculum fermentans; assembly: GCF_051172195.1. Classification (GTDB taxonomy): domain Bacteria; phylum Acidobacteriota; class Terriglobia; order Bryobacterales; family Bryobacteraceae; genus Paludibaculum; species Paludibaculum fermentans_A. The sequence goes on along the minus strand of NZ_JBPJAQ010000001.1, from coordinate 4,313,195 downwards.
GAGGTTGCTCTCCCACTCGTTCGCGTTCAAGCTGGGCGTGCGATAGAACCAGAACAGACTGCCATGCAGTTCATTCGTGCCGCTCTTGGTGACCATCGCGACCTGGCCTCCGGAGTTGCGGCCATACTCCGCGGTCGAATTTCCGGTGAGCACCTTGAATTCCGCCAGGCCATCCGGGTTCATGCGGATCGGGGCAAAATTGGACCCGCCGGCACTGGTCTCATTCGCATCAATTCCATCGACCGTATAGTTCCAGGCACGGTCGCGAGCGCCATTCACGTGCACGCCGCCGCCGGTATTGGCGCCGCTGACAACTCCGGGCTGGCGGGCGACGAGGTCGAGCGGATTGCGTCCGCGCGTACCCACGATGGGCAGATCCTGAATCACTTTCTCGCTGAACAGGTTACCGATGTTACCCGAAGTGGACGTTTGTACGACTTCCGCCGAGTCCGCTACCGTGACCACTTCGGTGATCTGGCCCAGCTCCAGCTTGATGTTGAGAGTCGTGGGTTGGCCGATCGCCACACGATTGCCGGGCGAGCTGAATTTCTTGAAGCCAGAGGCCTCGACAGTCACCGTGTAGAGTCCGCTCTGCACGGCTTCAAAGAAATACGCGCCATTATCGGCGGTCTTGGTGGCGAAGGTTGCGTTCGTGCCCTCGTTGATCAACTTAACCGTGGCGCCGACGACAGGCGACCCACTGGGGTCCTGCGCCGTACCGATGAGACGGGAGGTTGTGCCTTGGGCGAACAACGCGCTTACGGCCAACGCCGCGAGCGAGGTCACCAGAAGAGCCCTTTTCAGCATATGAACAAGAGGTTAACAAACGAGATCTACAGTTATAAAGGGAAATCTTCACATTCTTAAAGCGGGTGGCGGCTCAGGACGCATATTTACACGCACCGCCGGACACGGCGCAAACAGCCGGCAAAGACCAGATGATCAGTTTGAGGTGCTCGCTATCAGTTCCGTGCCCGGCGCCGGGATGAACCGGAGGGGCTTACGTCCTGGCCATGATGCGTCACGGCCCACACCTTCTGGCGCGGCTGGAACTCGGCCAGGCGCACCGTTTCGACTGCTGAATTGCCGGCCAGCACAATCGCCAGTTCGCGATTCTTGCATCGGGTCCTGCCCGCCCATGCCAGGCCATCACGCTGGTCAGAGTAGGTTTTCCCGTCCACTACAAACGTGGCGCCCTCGAATCGGGGCAAGTTGCCGGGCGGCTCTGCGCGCAACGCGGAGTTCGTTTCTGGGCGGCCAATGAAGATGAGTGTCTTCGATCCGCATTCCGCAGGGCTGAGTTCGAAGTCGCGGCGGATGGGGACGCGTGTCTCATACCATCCGTTGAGCTGGTTCTGGAGCACCTCGGCGGCATACCGGTTGGCGCCGGCTTCCATGTCGGTGCCATACACGATCACGGCGTTCCCCAACTTCCCGATGAGGCCGCTCAGCAGGGCATCCGGGCCGACGGCCGGAATGTTCAGATCCGGACGCTTCACCGGGAAATCAGTGGAACTAACGGTCTTGGTAGTGTGCGAGGTGTAGAAGCCATCCATCATCTTGAGGAAGGCCTCATCACCGAGTTGCTTCCGGATCTCATCGAACGCGAAGACGGCACGAGCCGCTCTCAGATCCAGCGGCGAGTCGTCCATCTTCAGCCGGTAGCTCTCCAACGTTTCGGCGGGATTGTCCGACGCTAGCACCTGGCGGTAGTAGGTGGAGCCGAGCGTGATCCACTCGTCGGCCTCGGAGGCGGGCAGCACCCAGCCCTTCCAGAGCTTCAATTCCTCCACCTTCTGGATGGCGGGCTCGGGCGCCTTCGGAGCAGCCGGCGGCAGCGCGGATTCGGGCGCCTTGTCGTGAGCCTGGAACAACGAATAGCCCGAAGAGTGGATCCCTTCGTTCCCCTCGTAGCTTGCCTTCTGCCACTTGCTGGGCACCCATTCCCGCTCGTTCGGCTTGCCGAGCAGCGCCCACACCATCATCTCCGGAGCCATCTCGGAGGTGGTCACCTTCGAGTCGAACGCGGAGCCGGACACCAGTGGAGCCGTGCGGAACGCAGTGAACGCGAACTGCTCATCGATCGTGCCCTTGTACTGCCCGTACATCTCCTGCCACTTCAGGTCGCGCGCCGTGGGCTGGAACGGCAGGTGCACCGGCCGGCCCTTGGGATCGGGGACGTACTCCAGCCGGACATTCAGATCCTTCGAGTTGTTGCAGCCCCAGTAGAAGCCTTCGGTGCCGTTGAACCACTCGTTCTTCGAACTGCGCCACAGCTTGGTGCGATTGGTGCCGAGCTCGAACATGGCGATCTCGTCGTTCTTGGCGTCGCCGATCAGCCATTCGTTCGTATACAGGCCGTTGTTGCGCTCGGACAGATGCTTCACGACGGCATCGACGTCGTCGCCATACTGGATCGCCTTGCGTGCGCGGTAGGCCACCGGCGTGCCGTTGATGTTGAACGGCGACTGGCGGATGGTGGTCTCGGTGAGGATGACCCCAGCATCATTCTGATACCAGTCGGTGCCGCTCTGGATGCCGCCCGGATAGGACTGCATCAGGACGCGGTGCCCTTTCTCCGGCTTCACGTCGAGCATGATGTTCGTCTGTTCCGCCAGCGTCAGCGGCCACCAGGTGATGTGCCCGATCACCATGCGCCCGTCCTTCGTCGCCTTGCCGGTGGCGGCAAAGGCCGAGCAGCGCTCCGTGATGGAGACGTCCTTGCGCGGATCGTAATAAGCCGGCGGAGTCAGCCCCAGCCCTTCCAGCCCGGTGGGTGTGATGGAGGACGCCGGATTCAGCAGGCCAATCTCGGTGATGGTGTTGGCGGCCACAATGTCGATCAGGTCCACCTTGCGGCCCTGGTAGCGCGCTCCGGAGGCCGCGGCACCGTCGGCGATGCCTTTCATCTCGGCCAGTATCTCTTCGTCAAAGCCGCGCAGGAAGACGGAGTTGGCGATGGTGCGGGCCTGCTCCCAGCCCAGCGCCCGATCCTTCGAATTCACCTCCGCGGCCGAGCGATCCAGATAGCCTTCAATCTCCTTGGGCATCAGGTAGCCGTGCTGGAACCCGCGCTCGTACGGCTGCCCCTCGATGTGCAGATAGATCCAGCCAGCCTTGGGATAGCGGTAGGCCGGGCCGAAGCTCTTTACGGCAATCTTCGACGGCCAGGCCGGAGCTTCGTTGATCTCTTCCACCGACACGCCGGCCACCCACGATTTGCCCTGGAACGAAGCGCCGGGCGCGATGCGGATCTCCGGGGCGTCGTTGCCGCGTGTAGCGGTGAACTTCAACTGCACCCGCGTCCAGTCGCGGTTGCCACCGACCGACTCGGAATGCACGTCCCACGGCATGGATGCCATCGACAGCGAGAGCCCGGTGGGCACGCTGCTGCGATTCCCTTCCGTCACCGTCAACCCCTGCGTCTTCAGCCAGCCGTTGAGGACGTAGCGTTTCCCGATGGTCAACCGCGTTGCCTGGCCGCGAACCAGGGCGTCGCCGCCATTGGCGTCAGGCTCAATTCGGACCGACGCTTTGCCGTCATGGATGACTTGTGGGTCCACCGTGGCTGTGGAGCGCAGCGGTTTCCAATCGTTGGGAGCAAACAGCAGGGCGGCGGCGAGCAGCATCATCATATGCGGGAATCCTTGGCTGAAATGTAACCGCGACAGGGACAGGCCGAATCAACGTGGATAATTGATTCTACCCGCTCTGCCCACTCCCCGGGAGGCGCTCTTTGGCCCGGCCAGGGGCCTGCGCCTTCCGCCGCGGATGACGTCCTGATTTGAATATGTTTGCCATAATACGAGGGTGTATTTGCGAACTATTCGTGTCTCGGCGCTGCTATTTCCACTTGCGCTGGCCGCGTTCTCCCAGTCGATTCAAATCGAAAGGATGACCGAGGCGGTGGTGAACGACCGGTTGGCGCTGGCGACGCCGGACCAGGCGGAACGTTTCGCCCGTTTGAAGACAATGTTCGAAGACGCAGGCTGCGGCGGTCACCTGACCGAGATCAAGGTCAAGCACGCCAAACTGCCCAACCTGATGTGCGTCCTACCCGGCGCCAGTGACCAGGAAGTGGTCGTCGGGGCCCATTTCGACTCGGTGCCCAAGGTGACGGGCGTAGTCGACAATTGGAGCGGCGCGGCCCTGCTGCCCAGCCTGTATCAAAGCATCGCCAAACAGCCCAGAAAACACACCTTCCGGTTCGTCGCCTTTGTCGATGAGGAAAAAGGGCTGGTGGGCTCCCGCGCCTACGCGACGGCGCTCAAGGCGGAGGACCGGGCCCGGATCCTGGGCATGATCAATGTCGACTCCGTCGGCACCGGACCGATGAATGTGGGCCTCAACGAAAGTGACGAGAAGCTGACCACCATTCTGCGCCGCGCCGCCATCTCGCAGAAAACTGACATCAGGGCCGTGAATACCAACCAGGTTGGCATCTCAGATCATTCCTCGTTCCGGCAGGTCAATATCCCGGTGGTGAGCGTACACTCCCTGACCAACGAAACCTTCCCGATTCTGCACAGCAAGCAGGATGATTTCGCGGCCATCGATAAAGAGAACTATTACCTCACCTACCGTGTGCTGGCGATCTATCTGGTCTTTCTGGACGAACTACTGAAGTAGCGGCTATTTCGACTTCTCCTTGTCGTAGTTCTCAAACAGGTCATCGCGGCGCACGTGCTCGCCCTTGAAGAGGACGAACCACACACGCTCGGTCGCGCTGATGTCATCCAGTGGATTGCCTTCGACGATCAGCAGCGTAGCTTCGTAGCCAGGCTGGACCAGGCCCAGCCGGCCGGAGGCTCCAATCGCCTTCGCGGCAGTGAAGGTCGCCGCCTGCAGCGCTTCTTTCGTGGAGATTCCGGAGGCCACCCAGAGCTTCAATTCGCGATGCAGGGCCGGACCATGCGGCAGCAACGGCAGGCCGGAAAGGGAGGCGGGGGGCAGCGGGAACGACGGGGCCGGCAGTTTCGCGTCGGCGGCCGGCGTCCGGCCTTGCGCCATGCGGCGGAGAATCTCCATGGTCTGGGGCCGCACCACCTGCTGCAGCAGGGTGTCCTTCAGGATGTCGGTGCGTCCGGAGGCGATCTCGCCCGCCACCAGCGAGGGCGTAGCGGGATTACTGCCGAGCGAGAGTTCAGCGCCCAGCAGTTCGCCCGTGGCCAGCCGCGCCTGGATGCCGGGCGCCAGGCCGAGCGGATCGGGCGCGCTGCGAACCGCGGTAACACCGCAGTAGAGATAGGCCGCCAGTTCACGCTCCATCGCTTTCACCATGCGATCCTGCTGCATGTCCGGAGCGCCTGTGCCGGGCAGCATCAACTGCACACCGGAATCGATCAGCCCCGGCAGGACGGTCTTGCCCGAGGCGTCGATCGCTTCGGCATTCAGGCTCTTGGCGTCGGGCGACTTGCCTTCGAAAATCTCCTCGATCCGGCCATTGCGGATGAGGATCGAGCCGGACTCCAACACCCGGCCGTCGCCCACGAAGATGCGCGCATCGCGAATGAGCCAGTTCTGTGTGCGGCGCATCTGCCGCGCCAGAATCTCGGTCTTCTTCAGGTTCGACCGGCTCTGCGACTGCCACACACCCATCACGATGAATGGCGCGAGCACGCCCAGCACCCAGAACTTGGCGCTGGGCTTGAACTTATCTTCCTTCTCCCAGCGGAACAGCTTCACCGAGAGGACTGAGCCGATGATCGCGGTCAGTACCAGGGAACCGACCGAAGTCAGGTTCTGCGCCAGGCTTTCATTGCGCACCAGAATGCCCTGCATGCCCAGGTAGAGGTGAGTGGAGGGCAGGAACTGGGCCACGATCTGCAGCCAGTCCGGCATGATGTTCAGCGGCACCGTGGCGCCAGACAGCATCAGCATGGGCAGGTACATCAACTGGATGATGATCTGCGATTCGGCCATCGAATTCACAACTGAGGCGATGATCGCGCCCAGGCTGCGGAAGGCGAGGACGCCGGCGCTGACCATCACCAGCAGGGAGAAGATGTGCTCGGGAAACGGCATCCCATAACGCAGCCTGGCGATGAGGATGAAGAAGATGACCGTGGGCAGGAACAGAACCCAGCCGGTGACCAGGCCGGCGGTTACGATGGGCGCCGGAGTGATGGGCGCCACTTTGAAGCGGCGCAGGATGCCGGATTCCCGCTCGACGGTGGCGCGCATGCCGGCGCCGAAGAAACCGGAGCCCAGGACGCCGATCACGAGGACCATGGTCAGCACCTGCGACATCGCGCCGGTGGACGTCCTGGCGCCGAAACCTTCCCCGAAGGCGACAAAGAAGATGAGGGGAAACAGGAAGTTGAAGAACACCACGAGCCGGTCGCGGGTGGTGAGCAGCAGGGTGCTCTTGATATAGGCGAGGTAGGCTTTCATGGGTGCTTTCTCAATCGCGCAGCGACTTGCCGGTCAGTTCGATGAAGACGTCTTCCAGGGTGGGGCGTTTGATGTGGAGGTCGTCCAGTTCCGCGCCGGCCGCATCCAGCCACTTCACCAGGTCGACCACGGCCCGCGCGGGCTTGGGCGCCGGCACTGTCAGCTTCTTGCGATCGTCGGTGAACAGAATGGGGAACTCCGCCGGCCAGTCCCTGGGCAGGTCGAGCGGCATGGGCGACAGCGTGCAGATCTCGACGCGCGAATGGCCCAGTATCCTCTGCTGCAGCTCACGCGGTGTACCGATGGCGATTACCTTGCCTTCGTCGACAATGGCGACGCGGTGGCACAGGCGTTCGGCCTCTTCGATGTAGTGCGTGGTGAGCAGGATGGTCCGCTTCTGGTCCCGCAGTTCCTCGATCAGGGAGTGGATCTCGAGCCTTACCTGTGGATCCAGGCCGGTGGTGGGCTCGTCCAGGAAGACCACCTGCGGCTCGTTGATCATGGCCAGCGCCAGCGCGAGCCTTTGCTTCTGGCCGCCGGAGAGGGTGGAGTAGAACGCTCCGCGCTTCTCCCAAAGCTGCAGCCGCTTCAGCAGGGCGGTGATGTCGGTGGCGCGGGTGTAGAAGGCGGCGAACAGTTCCACCGCCTCCTGTACCTTCATCTTCTCTGGCAGGTTGGTGGCCTGCAGGCTGACACCGATCCGGTCTTTCACCGCCATCGTATCGTTGGCCGGGTCGTAGCCCAGGACGGAGACCTCGCCGGAGGTGCGGGACCGCAGCCCTTCCAGGATCTCCACCGTGGTGGTCTTGCCGGCCCCATTGGGTCCCAACAGACCAAAGACTTCACCCTGGGCGACTTCGAAATCGATGCCGCGCACGGCCTCGAAATCACCATAGGACTTATGCAGGCCGGTGACGCGGATGGCGGGTTGTGTGGACATATTTACTGTTTGGACAGCACGTCAATGCAGGCCCGCATGAACGCGGGCAGATCAGCGGGCTTACGCGAAGTGACAAGGTTTTTGTCGACCACGACCTCGGAATCTTCCCAGACGCCTCCGGCGTTCACCACGTCATCCTTGATGGCGAAGAACGAGGTACAGTGGCGTCCGCGCAGCACGTTGGCCGAGCAAAGGCACCACGGTCCGTGGCAGATGCCGGCCACGAGTTTGCCCTGCGCATCCACCTGGGCGATGAAGGCGCTGGACGCCGGATGGCGGCGGATGAAGTCCGGGGCGAAACCACCGGGGGCGATGACGCCGTCGTAGTCGAACGGCTTCACCTCGTCATAGGACTTATCCGATTTGCACGGGTAGCCGGTTTTGGAAGGGTAGGTCTTCCCAGCCTCGGCCGCGATCACATGGACCTCGGCGCCTTCCTCGACCAGGCGGTAGTAGGGATACCAGACTTCCATCTCCTGGTACTGCTGGTCGACAAAAATGGCGACTTTCTTTCCCTGTAGGGTCATAGGAATTAGTTTACGTGATGAGGTACGAACGGATGACAAGGGAAGTTCAAACGGCGGGGAAACAGGATGAAAGGTAGCTGGCGGCGGATGTAGGGGCGGAGACAAAAAGAGCGGCGAGGTGTTCCAGGAGGGCCTCGCCGCTGTTGCGAGCAGGGACTGCCGTTACTCGAGGACCAGCGCGCCGTTCGTGGTGGCCGCTGCCAACATTGCGAGTTCCGGAGTCTGAAGAGGACGGGGGGTCTTTTCCACAATCTCAGCGGGGGGGATGTCCTCGCCGGTTCCGGCCGAGAGCTCCTTGAAGCGCCGGGCGGAGACGAGAACACGGCCCTCGAGCGAGCCAACCGCTTTGTTGTAGGCGTCGACCGAACGGTCCAGCCCGCCGCGCACGCCGTCCATATGGCCGGCAAAGACGCGCAGGCGATCGTAGAGTTCCTTGCCCAGATCGGAGATCTCCTGGGCATTCTGTGTGAGCTTTTCCTGGCGCCAGCCGTACGCGACGGCCTTGAGCAGGGCGATGAGGGTGGTGGGCGTGGCCAGCAGGACCTTGTTCTCGACGCCGAACTCGATTAGCTCCGGGTCCTTCTGCAGGGCGGCGCTGAAGTAAGTCTCGCCGGGCAGGAAGGCCACGACAAAGTCGGGGGCATGGTCGAACTGGTCCCAGTAGGCTTTGGCGGAGAGCCGCTGCACGTGCTGGCGCACCTGCTGGGCGTGTTCAGCCAGTTTGGCGGCGCGCTCGCCGTCGTCGGCCAGTTCCAGGGAATCCAGATAGGCGGCCAGCGAGACCTTGGCGTCGATGACGATGACGCGCTGGTTTGGCAGGCGGATGAGCATGTCGGGCCGCAGGCGACCGCCGTCGGTCTCGACCGAGACCTGCTCTTCGAAGTCGCAGTACTCGACCATGCCGGCCATTTCGACGACCCGGCGGAGCTGCATTTCGCCCCAACGGCCGCGAACACCGGGCGAACGCAGCGCGTTCACCAGTTTGCCGGTCTCGGCCTCCACCTTGGCCTGCGCGGTGTGGAGCAGGCTGATCTGCTCGCTGAGGCCGGCGTAGGCGGACGTACGATCCTTTTCGATGCGCGTGAGGGCATCGCGCAGCGGCGTGAGCGTCTCCTCGATCGACTTCTGGCGGACATCGAGATCGCCCTTATTGGATTCCTGGGCCTTCTGGAAGGCGGTCTCGGCGAGGGTGAGGAAGTTCTGGTTGTTGGAAGCCAGGGCCTCGGCGGCGACGCCCTTAAAGGTCTCAGCCAGCTTGGCTTGGGCTTCTTCGAGGGAGCGCAGTTTGTCGGCCTGCGACTTCTCGGCCTCGTCCAGGCGGGTCAGGAGGGAGGCGTGGCGGGCTTTCAGGTTGCCGCCTTCCTCGAGCAAAGCCGAGATGGCGCGATCCTTCTCTGTCAGCATCGCGTCCATGCGAGGAATCGCCGAAGCTCGTTCCTCCGCCGCGGTCCGGGCGCCCACCGCTTCCAGGAGATGATCCTGCAGCTTGGCTGTGGCGGCGCGTTCGTCCTCCACCTGTTTGCGCAGGTCCTTGATTGCGTTGTCCCGTTCCTCGATGCGGGCTTTGAACTCAGCCAGCTCTGCTTCGCTGGCGGCCAGATTGGGGCCCCGGCTACCCTTCACCAGTAAACTGGCGAGGATGCCTCCAAAGACCAGCCCAGTCAGCAGGATTCCTAACAAAAAAATGGGTTCCATGGCTTGCTAGTGATCTAACGGCGGTTCCTGGTTTGTGAAAGATCCGACAATCTACCTAGAGAGGTATAGGGGAGGCACGCAGGCCGAGTGGTGGGCGGCTACTAGGGCGCGCTAGCCGGCTCACCGGAAAAATCCGAGGCGCGCCGAGCGGGCGGCGAGCTTCGATAGGGCCCTTCCAGTCGTCTCGACGCGGAGACTTTAGATAGGTGTGCGGGCAGATGGGGCTCTGCAACCCAAACGGGACAACCGATGAGGGGTGGATGAGGCGCCTCGCACGGGGCGCGTCCAAGTAGAATACGACGGGCATGTTACCCGATCAGTACCTCAGAGTAGTGGAACTTGTCAAAGGTACTCGGGTGGGTGGGCCGGGGCGACCCGGAGGCTCAAATGGGTTTGTTCACTCAAAAACTGGAAATCCAAACGCCGTCCCGGGTTCCGGGTATTGGCTTCGTCCGTTCAGACTGGGTGATTCGGCGACGGGGCCGCCCGGCGGAGATCCAGCGGACGAGGTGGGTTTGTTCACTCAAAAACCGGATATCCAGACGCTGTCCGGAGTTTCGCGAATTGGCTTCGTCCGTTCAGATTGGCTGATTCGCTACTCCGGAGGGCTGATATAGAGAACGGCGCGTTCGGCGGTTTTGATGTCAAAGATCGAGAGCGGGTGGCAAGCTGCACCGGCCAGCATGCACCCGCCGGGGTTGACCCGCAACCCGGCGCGGACGGATAGTAGCACAGCGTTCCTGGCACCTTCCGTGAGGCGGATGCGCAACTCGCTGAAATGGCAAGAGATCGAGTTCACATTAAAATGGGACCACCCGGGGCTTAGCGGTTTCCCCGGGCGGCGTAAGAGGCGACGGCGGCGCGCACGTCCTGTATGGACTTGCCTTTCGCGTGCATCCATTCGCGCAGCGGCTGAGCAGCATTGACGGGCTCATGAATCTGCATCGCCTGCAGGATGAAGTCCGCCGGCACGCCTGTTTTTGCAGCGATTTCGTTCAGTGTCATGAACCCTTTGACGTCCTCAGTGCCGCCCGGGTGGGACTGGGGGGCCTTTTGGGCGGGAGCGCCCGCGAGGAGGCCGGATACCACTTCGCGGAGCCCGTCGGGCTCGAAGTCGACGTGGTACCTGCCTGCGATCTGATTGAGCCTGGTGGCCGGATCCACGGAACCGGGCAGCCTGGCACGACTGTACAGCGCGTCCAGGGGCAGATGGTAGCCTTCGCTGATCTCGGCCAGGGTCATCCAACCTCGGATCTGGCCCGGGTCCAGTTTGCCGGCCGCATTCGTAAAAGCGACGGCGGCGGGTTGAGTCTTCCATTTCCCCCAGACCTGGCTGAGGCCAATGGTGGTGAAGAGGCCGGCCAGCAGCAGCGCGGCATAGGCGCCGGGGGAGAACTTCCAGCCTGCCCCGCGCAGCGTGAGGACATTCGGCTTGGGGCAGTGAGCGACACATTCCAGGCAGTGGTTGCACTCGGCGTCGTTGATCGTATGGGTCGACAGGAAATCGATGTGCGCGAAGCATTTCTTCTGGCAGAGATTGCAGCCTTTGCAGCCATCGTCCGTGCGGACGATGCGCGTCAGCCCGGCCTTGCCGATGAGACCGATGACCGCTCCGAGCGGGCAGGCGTATTTACAGAAGAAGTGGTCGATCTTCAGAGAGCCTAACAGTACTCCGGCGAGAGCCGCGTAGGCATAGGGCATTTCGCGGACCCCGCTCCCGAGATGGAAGAAGGCTAGAAACGGGTCATAGGGACGAAAGACCAGCGTGCCCAGCCGCCAGGTGAAGAAGATGATCAGGGCGAGGACGACGTACTTCGAGGCCCGCAGCCGTTTCTCCCAGGGCGATGTGGGATTGTACGCCTTGCCAAAGATCCTGCGTCCGAGCAGCCCCAACCACTCCTGGACACTTCCGAACGGGCAGATCCAGCCGCAGAAGCCGCGGCTGAGCAGCAGGGTCAACAGGAGGACGGCGCCCATGAGGATGAGCGCCGAGGGTTCAATGTGGCGGATGAAGCCACCCGTGGTGATGAACTGGTAGAGAGTTTCGATGCCGCCAAAGGGGCAGTAAGCTTCAATGGACGGAGAGCCGTTGGGCCCTCCGCCGCGTACCTGGTGATCGTAAGCGACGTGCAGCAGGAAGAGAAAGAAGAAGATCATCACGCCGTGGCGGATCACGGCCGGGGAGCGATACCAGGCTGGTTTCGATTTGAGTGGTTGAATTTGCGTGAGTGGCATGTGCGTCGATCCTCTTCCTGCCCTTTCTGTGCCGGATGATGGCTAGCGTCGGCCGCCGCGAGCCTGGCCGCCGCCCCGACCACCCTTGGGACCCGTCTGGTCGCAAGTGCCGGACCCGTTGCCGCGGCCCGACCTGGCTCCGTAGCCCGTGCCGTCCCTGGGGCCATTGCCGCGACCGGAAGTGGCTCCATAGCCGGTGCCGTCCTTGGGCCCGTAGCCCTTGTTGGCGCTGGGGGCGAACTGTGCGGATGCGGTGGCCAGGGTGAAAGCCGCGGCGAGAAGAAGAGAAAGTGTGCGTTGCATGGTGTTGTCTCCTGCCCGGAAGAGATGCACCCAGCGGTCCAAGCGGGCTGGAGACCTGGAATCAATCACTTACGAACCAAAGGGGACCGGTCGCCGCAAAGCTTGCGCGGCAGCGGCCGTCCCGCCGCGCAGAAGTTGCGCGGGGGATGGCGTCTACTGCAGCGCGGTCGCGACCCGAGCCAGGGAGACCGGGCCCCGAAGCTGGGCAGGGATGGGGAAGGCGGGCAGTTGGTGGCTGGTTTGGATGGTTTGAAACAGGGCTTCGGCCTCGAAGGTAAGCGGACCACGCGAGGCTACTCGAAAAGTGGCGATGGCAGAGCCACGTGGAAGTTCGAGGTTGGCAGGGACAGCCACCGGACCGAGCTCGAAGCCGTGCAAGCCAGCCTCGGCGAGGCGGCCGGCGCGGAAGCCGGCGGGCAGGATACGCGTATCCTTGCGGTAGCGGGCGGCCGCCAGTAAGGAGACAGTGGGGCGGCCGTTGGCATCGGCGTATTGGGCCTCAAAGACCACAGGATCCGGGCCGTCAGCGATGTCTCCGGCGGCTGGATCCCAGGCTCCGGTTTCAAAGACTACTTTACCGGCACTGTCCTTTGCCACGAGGTGGAGCCACAGCCGCCGGCTGGGAAATGCAGTGGGCAGTTTGTGGCCGGTGAGATTCGTGACCAGCACGGAGACAATGGCGACGTCCTGTTCGCGCCGCAGCTTCAGGTCGAGTTTGAGGGCGCGGTCCAGTTGCTGGCGGGCCCTGCTTTGCATCTCGCCATTACCGAGTACCGCCGGCACCAGCGCGTTTCCGCCGGCAAACAGATGCCTGGCGAAAGGCGACCGGGGGGCAGTGGGCGGGAACGCGCCGCCGGGCGGCCTGTGCGCGATGTACTGCGCGGAGGCCAGGGCCGGCATGTGACAGCCCTGGCAGGTGGTTCCCTTGCGCGGGTACTCGCTGGCCAGCCATTCGAGGAACGGCGCCTGTTCGACGAACTCGCCCTGGCCGCCTCGTGGATGGGTGATGACGGTGTGGCAGGTGCCGCACAGCGCGGCCTGCCGGATGTGCGCAGCCTCGGTGGCCGTGAAGCCCGTGTGATGGAGCATCGGCATCGTAAACGGATCGGCGAAGGGTCCGTAGAGGCGATCCTTAGTGCCCAGGGTGAACGAGCCGGTGAACGATTCCGCCCGGCCCAGGCCCGGTGCTTCGATCTGGTGGCAGATGGTGCAGGTGACTCCTTCGCGTCCGAGTGCGGTCATGCCGGAGAGCGCCAACTGCTCATTGGCGGCGCGTTTGGGGTATTGGTCGACGGGCGCGTGGCAGCGCAGGCACTTGTCTTCAATCGCACGGGACTCGCGCGGCGCGAGAGCTGTCTCGAAAGCGACCTTGGCCCGCCAGTAAGGATCCTGCGCGGCATGGGCCATCATCGAGTTCTTCCAGAGGTGCGAGGGGCCGACCCATCCGGCCTGATCCGTCCACGAGCCGCCGGCATCCGGGATGCGGGTATGACAGAGCGCGCAGTCGCCGGCGGGGAGGAAGCGGGCGGGCTCCTGGGCGACGAGTCTGCCGATGACGAGTAGAAAGAGGAAGGGTCTCATGGGGAAGGTTCCGATTGGGGGTTGAGCGCGGTGCGCAGCAGATGCCTGGCGCGGCTCAGACGGGTGCGGACGCACATTTCAGTGATGCCCAGCCGGGCCGCGCAGTCGCGTGTGGAGAGTTGTTCCAGCACGCGCAGTTGAAACGCCTGGTTGAGTAGAGGGGGGAGCGCCCGGGCGGCGCGGGCCAGGGACTCCGCGGTCTCCCGAACGATGAGCCGGTCGATGGGCGAGTCCGGCGAGCAGGGGATCGCGAGGTGGAGGCCATCGGAGAATTCGTCGAGGGCTGGCGGGGCGAATTTGCTTTTGCGGTGGCGTTCGCGAAGCCGGTTCCTGGCAATGGCGGCCAGCCAGGGCATGAGATGACGCGGTTCCTTCAGCTTCCCGAGGCCTTGAAACGCCAGCGCGAGGGTCTCCTGCGCAAGATCCTGCGACTCATCTCTGCCCTGGCAGAGATGCGCGGCCTGCCGGTAAACAGCCGTGTAGACGCGCTCGAACAGGAGCTCGATGGCGACGCTGTCGCCGCGGGCGGAGTGACGAATGAGACAACGCCGCACCTGGCACGGCGCGGCATTCTGCGCGGTGAGGCACGGCGTATCACAGAAGCTGGTCATTGGAGCATTGGCCAAGAGCCTATCGCACTGGACACCTGGATGGGAGCCTGAGCGCGCTCCCATCCCCAGGGGAGAGCGGGCTTCAGTCGCGGAGGATGAGCGTCTCGCCGTTGGCGCCGGTGAGTTGGAGGGCGACCAGTTCGCCGGTGCAGGTGGAGGTGGCGTACTTCACGGTAAGCGTGGCACCGGCATTGAGTTCGAAGTCGCTGCCGAGGATGAGGCGTTCGGAGCCGAGCTTCAGGGTGAGCAGCGAGGCGTCGGCCAGTTTGAGCACGAGTGTGGGCTGTTGGATGCCGACCCCGGCGTTGACACGATCGATCACTCCGGTGGCGGTTTGGGCGGAGGCGGGATCGAGGCAGGCTCCGCAGATGGACGGACCTTGCGGCAGGCCGGCGCGTCCGCCAGCCTGGCTGGTCCAGACCGGGATGCCCAGCGAGTCGCGCAGGGTGATGCCGGCAGCACCCCTGGTAATCCGGATCGCATATAGATAGGTGTCGCTGGCGTTATTCGAGGGAGCGGCGAGAATTGAGACAGTGTCGCCGGAGGCCAGCTCGAAGTCGTTCTCGAGGAGGAACCAGACCGGGGCAACCTTGATCTGGGTTTGATTGACGACGATGGAGGGATACTGCACACCATAGCTGAGCTGGACGCTGGTGATGACGCCGTCGATGGTCTTCTGGGCGGCCATATTCAGACCGAGGTTCGGGGCGGGCGCACCCGGCTGGCTCGTACCGGGCGTGCCGGGTCCGTTATGGCCCTGGGCAAGGGCAGCCGCCGCGATGAGGACAGAAGCGGACAGCAGGGAAAAGAGTCTGCGGTTCATTGTGGGTTCTCCGTTGGTTTGGATTTGTGCGAACACAAAGCCTGGTGCATCCGGCGGGCCACTCCGTAACTAATTGCAAATTAAGGAATCTCTTTATCCGATGCACCAGCAGCGACGCAGTATCTGCGGGGTGAAGGCGGCGCACGGCGCAGAGGCTGCACGGCCGGACGGGAATCTCGGATTCGAATTGGGCGGCACGGACCGGGCGGAGCGCGCAGGATTTGCGCGGCCGCCATGCGCCGTTTGCGCGGCTGACCGATCCTTCTATAGGAAATGAAGCAGGATTGCAGCGTTTTCAGGATGGTGTCGAAACTGCAACAGGATCCTGCAGAGGTAGACCGATGAAGACGTTGATCGCAATGTTGGTGTTCTCGGTGGCGCTGGCAGCGCCGCTGTCGGCCGCGCGGGGCAATTGCCAGGGTCGAGGCCAAGGCCAAGGCAAAGGCAAGGGAGAGCAATGCAGCGGCCAGTGCGACCGCAAGCAATGCCGGAACTGCCCGAAGGCAGATTCCTGCCCACGGGCGCAATCGAAGAAGTAGATTGTGTGGGGAGAGTCGCGATGAAGAACTGGCTGTTTGGAATACTGCTGTTTGCAGCGCCGGTTTGGGCCGGCGACGAGCAGCGGCCGCCCATCGCTGAGCAACCCGTGGTGGAGTTGACTGGCACGGTGACGCGCGTCCAGATCGCCATGGGACAGGGCATGCCATACCTGGAGGTCAAGACCGCCAAGGGCACGGTTCGGTTGTATCTCGGCTCGATGCGCTACCTGGTACAGGAGAACTTCACACCCAAGGCAGGGGACCTGCTAGAGGCGAAGGGCTATAAGATGGCGGACTCTGTCGTCGCGATCCGTGTCGAGCTGCCCGCCAGTAAGAAGGTATTGAAGCTGCGCGATGAGAATGGCTGGCCGCTGTGGATGGGGGGCAGGCGCCGTGGCGAAGGCGGCCCGGATTAACTGTTTCCCGTGGGGCGAGTCACGTACCATGCAGGATTTGCATCCCTTAGGCCAGTCGCATGTCTCCGTCCCAAGCTAGAGTCGTCTGGCGCGTGGTGGCCAGTTTGCTTCTGGTGCTGCCGATGGTGCTGATCGTCAACGCCCTGCTGATGCTGCGTGAATTGGAGCAGGCGCGCGGAGCGTTTCTGCGAGACAAGGCGGCGCAGGTTGCGACCCGCCTGGAGCAACTGCCGGCCAGCCAGGTGATGGAGGAGGAGCCGGCCGTCCTCGATGTGCGCACCTATGGGGAGAGAGACACAGCGGCCGAACCTTCCATCCGGCCTTTCTTCGATGGCCGCGAACTGTTCCGTCTGGAAGAGGACGCCCGCATTGGCTTTCGGGCCTGGGTACCCTACCATGCGGCGGGTGAGACGAGGCTGGCGCGGCTGGACCTGAATCCCGCGGCGGCCGATTTCCTGACGGCCCGCCCGCGTCAGAATCTGAATCTGTCGATCGCCGTGGCGCTGATGATGGGTCTGCTGACGGCCTACACCGTGTGGGCCCGGGAGAGGCAAGCGCGGCTGACACGGCTGGCGGAATTGGGAGAGATGTCGGCCGTTCTGGCGCACGAGATCCGGAACCCCCTGGGTGCGCTGAAGGGCTTTCTGCAACTGGCGCAGGAGCAGTCGAGCGGCGATGCGCGGGTGTGGCTGGCCACCTCGCTGGAGCAGACCAGCCGGCTGGAACAACTGGTGAAGGATCTGTTGTCCTATGCCCGTGTGCCAGAGCCGAAGTGGCGCGAGATCGCCTGGCGGGAGATGGAAGAGAGGCTGCGACCGCATGCCCCGGAGGCGCTATTCAGCGGAGCGGATTTCCGGCTGACGACAGATGCGGGGATGCTGGAGCAGGCGGTAGTGAATCTACTGCGCAACGCGATGGATGCCGGTACGGAGGTACGCGTGGAAGCCACGCCAGGCTGGATTCGTGTCACTGACAACGGCCCGGGACTGCCGCAGGAGGTGCGGAGGAAGTTGTTTCAACCGTTTGTGACGACCAAGGCGCAGGGTACCGGGTTGGGGTTGGTGATTGTCCGAAACCTGGTGCAGGCCCTGCACGGGCAGCTCGCGTTGAGCGATGCACGGCCGACCGGCACTTGCGCGGAGATCCGATGGAGCAGGCAGAGATGAACCCAATTCTGGTAGTGGACGACGATCCCGGATTCCGCAAATTGCTGGAGACGATTCTGGTGGGGGAAGGTTATCCGGTCGAGACCGCGGCAAAGGTGGCCGAGGCCCGGCGGATGTGCGCAGCCAAACCGTATTCGCTGGTGGTCTCCGACCTGAAGCTGCCGGATGGCGATGGATTGGATGTGCAGAAGTGGTTTGCGGAGCACGCCCCGAAGACGCCATTCGTGCTGATTACCGGGTTCGGCACGGTCTCCACCGCGGTGGACGCCATGAAGCGGGGCGCGTTGGACTATCTGGAGAAACCTCTGCGCAGCCCGGACGAGTTGCGACGCATCGTACGCCGCGCGATGGCCCTGAACGCGGGCAGTGAGTCTGTGCTGGAGGAGGTGGAACCGGCGGCCGGTGAGCCGGCGGGGCTGTGCGGTGCGATGGTGGCGCGCGATCAGCATATGCTCCACATCCTGGGGTTGCTGCAGAAGGTGGCTCCGACTCCGGCCACGGTGCTGCTGCTGGGTGAGAGCGGCGTGGGCAAGGAGGTGATTGCACGCTGCCTGCATGCCAACAGCCGGCGTGCGGCAAAGCCGTTTGTCGCGGTGAATTGCGCGGCGCTGGCTCCGTCCCTGATCGAAAGCGAACTGTTTGGCCACGAACGGGGGTCCTTCACCGGAGCGACCGACCGCCACAGCGGCGTCTTTGAACGAGCGGATGGCGGAACACTTTTTCTCGATGAGATCGGCGAGCTCGACGCGGCGCTGCAGGCGAAGCTGCTGCGGGTGCTGCAGGAGCGTGTGTTTGAACGCGTGGGCGGCGGCAAGGCGGTGGAAGTGGATGTGCGGGTGGTCGCGGCCACGAACCAGGATCTTTCGCGAGCCGTGCAGGGAGGGCGTTTCCGTGCGGACCTCTACTTCCGGCTGAGTACCTTCCCCATCGAGATCCCGCCGCTGCGCCAGAGGCCGGCAGACATTGATGCCCTGGCCGAGCTGTTTCTGGGGCGGGCGGCGCGCCGATTTGAGAAGCCGGACCTCCGGCTGAGCGATGAGGCCCGTTACGCGCTGCGGGCGCACGCCTGGCCGGGCAATGTCCGCGAGTTGGAAAACGCGATGGAGCGGGCCGCGATCCTGGCCGATGCGACGGTAATGCCGGAGCATCTCCCGTTTGCAGGCGCAAGCACCACGCTGACCCAGGGCGCCGGGCCGCTGAATATGCGGGACCTGGAGCGTCGCGCCATTGACGAAGCCCTGCAGCGGCACGACGGAAACCGGACCCATGCCGCGCGCGAACTCGGCATCAGCCTGCGAACGCTGCAGTATCGCTTGAAGGAGTACGGGCTGGGCTGAGAAGAGGGGCGGTGACGAGGGCACACAGCGCCCTTCGTGGCGCACTACGAGCCGTACCCCGCACCGGTGGAGCGAGCAGGCGGGATCCGGGCGAGAGTGGTTGCCGCGGACGGCTGGAGCCCGCCGGCGTGGTCAGGCTTCCAGGAGCTTGCGCAGATAGACCAATTGTCCGAGGTGATAGGCGTTGTGGTCCGCTACCACCAAAGCCTCCCGCAGCAGGGTTTGGCCGTCGCCCCAGGGGAAGGGGGCAAAGAGATCGAGGGCGGTGTCCGCGATGAGCGCCCGCATCGCTGCCAGATCCTGCTGAAACTGACGGACGGACTGCTGCCATGCCTCATCGCCGGGTGGTTGAGGGCTCGCCGGCCAGTAGTCATCCGGGAAAGTCCTCTCGACATAGGCGGGGTTGCGGCTGAAGTCGAGGATGTCTTCCTGCGCGAGGCGCAGGTGTTCGAGAAGTTCCCAGGCCGAATGCGGTGCGCCTGCCGGTTTCGCGCCGCGCAAGGCTGCGGGAAAGTCGGTTATGGCCGCGTCGAAGGAGAGGTGCGCGCCGTCCATTTGCAGCAGGTTGTCGAGATGCTTGCGGAGGGAGCTATTGTCCTGGTTGCCCATAGCCCCAGTTTCGCAACTTGAGGGAGTAATTGGGGGCGAGCGGCCTGGATCGGGCCGGTGCTGGCGGGTAGCGGTTGGTTGAAGAGGCCGACGGGTGGGGCCGGTGCACCGGAGCTGTTCGGCGATTCGCCGTGACCGTCAAATGCCAGCCCGCCGTGGCGCGGCAGGCAGTTGCACCGTGACGCAGAGCCCGCCAGCGGCTCGGGGCGTGAGGGTGAGGGTTCCGTCGTGGGCCTTAGTGATGCTCTTGACGATGGCCAGGCCGAGACCGACACCTGCGTGATCTGTGAGGATGCGTTCGGTGCCGCGCTGGAACGGTTCAGTGAGTGTCGAGACCAGCCGTGGAGTGAGCGTCTCGCCGGTGTTCTCGACAGCGAGCATCACGCTGCCGGCCCCGAAACTGGTCCTGACCCACACTGTGCCGCCATTGAAGTTGTGGACGATCGCGTTGTCGACGAGATTCGTGGTCATTTGCAGCAGGAGCGCGTGTGAGCCGAGGGTGGGGGTGACGTCTCCGGCGGTTTCGATGGTGATGCCGTGCTTTTCCGCGAGGGGGAGGAGTGTTTCCGTGGCTTCTTCCGCGATCAGGGACAGGTCGACGGGCACCCGGGCGAAGGATCGCTGGTTGGCGCGGCTGAGCAGGAGCAGGGCTTCCGTGAGGTCGATCGCCCGGGTGTTGACGGCGTGGAGTCGCTCGACCAGTTCGCTGGTGTTGCTGTTGGGATCGTGGCGGGCCACGTCGAGCAGTGTCTGCGTGATCGTCAGCGGGGTGCGCAGTTCGTGGGAGGCGTTGGCTGCGAATCTTTGCTGTTCGGCGACGTGAGCCTGGAGCCGGGCGAGCATGGCGTCGAAGGCGTCGGCGAGTTCACGGAACTCGTCTTTGCGTCCTTCCAGATGGATGCGGTGGGCGAGCGATCCTGTCGCGGCCAGACGCGTGGCGTCTGTGATGCGAGTGAGGGGAGCGAGCATACGGCCGGCGAGAAGCCACCCGCCCAGGAGACCGAATGCCAGCAGGAACGCCAACACCGCGGCTGTCCAGGGAACGACCGACCGTAGGAGGTCGGCGCGGCCACCCGGCACGTGGATGAATACGTTGTGCCGCCCGAGGAACGCCCACGCCGCCGCCACAGTCAAGGACCCTGCAAGCATGAGGAAGCCGGTGTAGCTGAGGGTGAGTTTGAGGCGAGCGCTCAAACCAGGGGCTCTAGCCACTGTGGCCGCCCTCACGAGCGGTGCCGGGGCCCGTGTCGATGCGGTAGCCAACGCCGGCCACGGTGGCGATGAGCCAGGGTTCGCCGAGCCGTTTGCGCAGTCCCGAGACGGTGATGCGCACGGCATTGGTGAACGGGTCTGCGTTCTCATCCCAGGCTCGCTCCAGGAGTACTTCGGCGCTGACCACACCGCCTTCGGCCGCGACGAGAACTTCCAGCACGGCGAACTGTTTCCGGGTGAGCGCGACGTAGCGGCCGTCGCGATAGACCTCGCGGCGGAACGGATCCAGGCGGAGGCCCGCGATCTCCCGCACAGGCGGCCTGTTATGGGCGCGCCTGCGGTCGAGGGCCCTGAGACGGAGCACTAGTTCCTGCAGGGCGAACGGCTTGGTGAGGTAGTCGTCGGCGCCGAGTTCGAACCCGGAGGCCTTGTCGTCGAGCCGGTCGGCCGCGGTAAGCATGAGGATGGGCATGCCGCTGCCGGAGGCGATGATACTTTTCGCCACTTCATCTCCGGAGGGACCGGGGATGTCGCGGTCGAGGACGGCGATGTCGTAGGTGTTGATGCGGAGCAGTTCCAGAGCGGTGAACCCGTCTCCGGCGATGTCGGCGGCGATCGCTTTCAGGCGCAGGCCATCGCGAATGGCTTCCGCCAGAAAGGGTTCATCCTCCACGATCAACACACGCATCCTTCCAATCTATCAACCAGGAGGATATCGCCAGCGTATCGAAAATCGCATACGGGCCCGCAACACCACATTCCACAAGATGGAGGCGTGACTTTCCGCGAACCAGCACAAACATCGACCCGCGGGACTCGCGGGATCCTTGTGGCCGGCCCGCTCATCGTCCTCCTGGCGATCGCCTTATCGCCCATCGACATCCTTCGCAGAGCGCACCGTGGTGCACCTGGCCGAGCTGAGGGCGCCGTTATGGGTGGCGTGAAGGTTTTCGATAGTAAGACTCCAGCCGTGGCCAACCTCGATCGTGATCTACTAAGCGCCCTCCGCCAAGCTGCAACGGATGCCGCGAAGAACGGGATCGAGATCTTCGTCAAGAGCGGCTGGCGTTCTCCGAAGTACCAGGCGCGACTGCTCAAGGAGGCGGTCTCGAAGTACGGGACAGAGGCGGAAGCCGCCCGATGGGTGGCCACCCCCAAAACCTCTGCCCACGTGTCGGGGGACGCGGTGGACATTGGGAACTCCGGAGCCGCGGAGTGGCTGTCCAAGCACGGCGCAAAGTACGGGTTGTGCCAGATCTACAGAAACGAACCGTGGCACTACGAACTGCGCCTCAGAGCCATCGATCACGGTTGCCCGCCGAGGTACGCCGACGCTACGCGCGATCCAAGGATGCAGCGGAGACCGCAATTACGACACACGGGGAGAGGACATGAGTAGAGAGGGCGGCCATCTCGTCATCGAAACATCAGCCCCAGCCCGCGATGGCGGAGCCCGGAACGTCACCAAGGTGACCTACCAGAAACACGAGCCCGGCTTCGGCGGGTAGTTGCGAGCTGGATTCCGCGTTCGGGGTTGTTGGCCGGACTGGGGGGGTGGGGCCGCCAGGCTCATGCCCCCTTTCTATGTGGCTTCTGCCCGGCCGAAGACCCGCAAGCCGCTTCCGGCAAGTAGAAGAGGATCATCGGGCACGGTCCACCGAGGCGGACAGATCGACTTAGTACCGGCACTCGCGTCCAACCGGCTCGATTCAAATGGCCACCCATGTTAGTATCCCGGTGTGAAGCTCGCGGCCTGGCTTTGTTTCGCACCAACCCTGATTTACGCGCAAGCCGTCACGGTAACCGGCACGGTCACGAATGCGGCCACACAGGAGCCCATCGCCGGGGTCACTATTCGGGTTTTCGGGTCCAATGATATTCAGGAAACCTCTACTGATGCGAGGGGCGTGTTCCGTGCACAAGGGCTTGAGAACTGTTGCCGCGTGCTGTTCGACAAGGAAGGGTTCGCGGCGGTGGGGCCGTCCAACCTGCTATTCCGGGCAGCGGTGAACGAGCCACCCCTGAAACTCACGATGCTGCCCTGGCCGGTGCTGCGGGGCCGTGTGCTTGACGCGGAACGCCGACCGATGCCCGGCAGCACGGTGGAGGCCATCAGCCTTTCGTCTGGCCGGAAGACGGTCCAGACCGGCGCCGATGGTTCTTTCGCATTTGAGCGCAATCTCCGTCCGGGCGAATACGTCGTGCTCGCCACGCCCCCGGCGCCGCCCTCCAGCGAGTCCACCGGACTGGCCCCCACTTACTTTCCGGATGGAACCGAACGCTCGGCGGCGGCCAAGCTGATGCTGAAGGCCGCGGACGAACTCTCCGGCTACGACATCGTCCTGCGGCAGGTGCCGCTGTTCGCCGTGGCAGGGACGGTGGTGGACGAACGTGGTGAACCAGCAGCGGGCGCGGTGCTGCAAGTGCCGGGCGCCACGACGAAAGCGACGGCGGACGGCAACGGCCGGTTCCGGTGGAGAGGCGTGCGGCCTGGCGATGCCATGGTGCAGGCAGACTGGAGCCGGGACGGCGTCGCGCTGCGCGGGTTCACGGCGATCACAGTCCGGCAGCGCGATCTTGACGAAGTACGGGTCCGGGTCACGCCCTCCGTGGCCGTCTCAGGGACAGTGGAGCTCGATGGAAAGCCGGCGGCAGTCGAAGGCATGGCCGAGTTGGAACCGGTGAACGGTGACGGCTCGCTGGCTCGCGCGTCGTTTCTTCCATCAGGCCTTTCATCAGGCCTTGCGTCAGGACTTCGCTTCGACGGCGTATATCCGGGCCGCTATCGGCTGCAGGTGTCCGCCAGCACCGGCTTCGCGCATTCGATGTACCTCGATTCGGTCAAGCTGGGTGAGCGCGATCTCCTGCTGGAGGAATTCGACGTACCGCCGGAACCCCTGGCTTTCCGTGTGATCTTCAAGACCGGAGGCGGCCGTGTGAGCGGCACGGTCCGCGACGGCGCCGGTGGAATCATTGTGTTGGTGCCCAGGGACGAGCGGCAGCGGATTCCGGAGCGAACCGCCGTATCCTTCTTCAGCGGCAGTGTTTTCCAGGTGGAGAACGTGCGTCCCGGTGAATACTACGGATTCGCTGTCAGGGGCGTCTTCAACCACGGACAAATGAGCGATCCGGCCTATGCTGCCCGTGTGCTGTCGGGGGCGCCGGCGATTCGCGTGGAGCTCAACGGCACGGCGACAGCCACGCTTGGTTACGTGGACAACCCAGCCCTTCCGTAATGTGAGGAGAGTGAGCGCTGATTGGGTCCTCCGCAGGGCTTCGCCCCTGGTGAAAATGCGATAATGCGAACAAAGACAGGGCTCATCGGGATTGCAGACATGGACACCCCCAGCGAACTGAACGAGGTCGTACTTCCGCAAACCGTGGTCGGTCCACTCACGCGGTCGGCGATTTTTCTGGTGGTGTGTATCCGCCAGGACGAAGACGCTTATGCGGAAATGCGCGCCTTTTGCGCGGGCCTTTCCGGGCTGATTCGCGCGGTGGAGTTTCGAGACATCGAAGCCGGCCTCACCTGCGTCGCCGGATTCGGCTCGGATGCGTGGGACAAGCTCTTCGGAGCGCCTCGTCCGGCCGAGCTTCATCCGTTCCGTGAGTTCCGCTCCGGCAACCGCCACGCCATTTCCACGCCAGGCGATATCCTCTTTCACATTCGAGCCAAACGCATGGACCTGTGCTTCGAATTGGCCATGCAGATCATGGATCAGATCGGGAGCGTCGCCACGGTGGCCGATGAGGTGCACGGTTTCCGCTATTTCGATGATCGTGATGTGATGGGCTTCGTCGATGGCACGGAGAATCCGCGTGGCGATGCGGCGCGCGAGGCAGCCATTGTCGGAGGCGAGGATCCGGCCTTCGCGGGCGGCAGTTATGTGATCGTGCAGAAGTACCTTCACGACTTGAAGGCCTGGAACGCACTTCCGGTCGAAGTGCAGGAACGGATTATCGGCCGCCGCAAGCTCTCCGATGTCGAGTTGAGCGATGCGGAGAAGCCCAGTAACGCTCACAATGCGCTAACCAATATTGAAGAGAACGGGCGCCAGCTACAGATCCTGCGGGACAACATGCCTTTCGGGCGTCCTGGCCACGGCGAATTCGGAACGTATTTCATCGGGTATTGCCGGTCACCGCGGCCGACCGAGATCATGTTGGAGAACATGTTCATCGGCCGGCCGCCCGGTAACTACGACCGCATCCTCGATTTCAGCCAGCCCGCGACGGGCACCCTGTTCTTCGTGCCGACGGCCTCATTTCTCGACGACGTCACGGATGCCGCGCCGGCATCGGAGGAACGTGCGGAAGCGCAGTCCCCTGCCCCGCCGCCCTCCCCAGCGCCTTTATCTGAGCCTGCCGCGGTGCGCGATTCATCACTAGGAATAGGATCTCTGAAGGGAGTGAAGGATGAATAACCTCCACCGGGAGTTGGCGCCCATTTCCGACGCGGCCTGGGCGCAGATTGAGGAAGAGACGGCGAGAACGTTGAAGCGGTATCTGGCGGCGCGTCGCGTCGTAGATGTGCCCGCCCCGGGAGGAATTGCGGTGCCTGGAGTTGGTACCGGGCACTTGAAGCAGATCACCGCTCCCGCGGACGGAATCCTCGCCCGGCAGCGCGAGGTGAAGCCGCTGGTGGAACTGCGGGTGCCCTTCGAACTCTCGCGCCAGGAGATCGACGATGTGGAGCGCGGTTCCGACGACTCCGACTGGCAGCCCGCCAAGGACGCTGCCAAGAAGCTCGCCTTTGCGGAAGACCGGGCGGTCTTCGACGGTTATCCGGATGCCGGCATCCGGGGTATCCGCGAGTGCACCAGTAACCCTATCGAAACCCTGCCCGCCGACGTGCGGGATTACCCGGATGTCGTGGCGCATGCACTGAGCCAGTTGCGGCTGATGGGCGTCAACGGGCCTTACTCGGTGGCGCTGGGAGCGGAAGAATATACGGCGCTGGCTGAAACCCGGGATCACGGGTACCCGGTGCTGGAGCATGTGAAGCGCATCGTGGACGGCAACCTGATCTGGGCGCCCGCGATTGAAGGCGCATTTGTCCTCACCACAAGAGGCGGCGACTTCCAGTTGAGCATCGGCCAGGATATTTCCATCGGCTACCTCAGCCACACCGATTCCGCCGTCCAACTGTATCTTCAGGAAACCTTCGTTTTCCGGGTGCTCACCACCGAAGCGGCCGTTGCGCTATCGCCCTCGCAGAAAACCGTCCTGAGCGGTTCGTAAGTAGGCGGCCACGCGGAGGAGCCAAGGCCGGCGAGCAGGATCCTCCGCGCCGCCCAAGCAGCGGAAGAAACCTGACCATACGAGTGGCCCGGGTGCGGGTCTGCGTCTTCGTCGACCTGGAGTCTACATGTCTTCCAGGCGGAGGGCTGGCGCGGGCGCCTTCCATTCCCGTTCATATTCGCGGCGGACGAATTCGGCGGCTTCCTGCTTGTGCTGGGCTTCCAGGGATTTCGTCAGGCCGAACAGCATGCGGCCATTGCGGACTGAGCGGCGGGCTCCTTCGCGGAACACGGCTTCGGCTCCGGCCGCATCCCCGGACAGCAGGAGGGCGGCGCCCAGCGACTCCCGCAGCGGCATGTACCAGGGAGGCGGCTCGTCATAGTTCAAGGCATCCTGGAGTTCGACCGCGCTGCGCCAGTGCGAGATAGCGGCAGCCGGGCCTGGAGCGTAGCGGGCCTGGAGGATGGCATCTGCCATCGCGAGCACGTTGACCGACTTGCTGGTCATCCACGGCCACTGCGGCGGGACCTTGGCGCGCGCCTGCTGAAACAGCGCGGCTTCGCGGGCGCCGGCCGGCTTGTCGCCCTTGCCTGCGAAGGACAAGGCCCGGGCCCAATGCCAGAGCGCGGTGGTCGCCAGCAGTTTCGAATGCGGCTTGGGGAGCGCCAGCAGTTCATCCCAGCGCTGGAAGCGGAGCCGCATGAAGATGGCATAGGGCGCAAATGCATCCAGCATCTCGGGCATGGATTCCACCATGGGCGCCGATTCCTTCAGCATCAGGTCCGCGGCGCTGATGGCCTGCTGGGAGCGTCCCTGCATACCCCGGGCGTAGGCAATGAAGTGCACGTTGTGGAGGTAGTAGCCCAGGTAGCCGCTCTGGACTCCCGTGCGGGCGAAATATTCCCGGTCGACCTGGGCCGCGCGTTCGTTGACGTCGGCGGCGGTTTCCCATTCGCCGAGGATGACCCAGATGTGGCCTGGCATGTGGACCATATGGCCGGCGGCGGGCATGATGGCCATCAGGCGCTGGGCAGACGGGACGGCACGCTCGGGCGAGGGGGACATTTCGACTGCGTGGATGTAGAAATGATTGGCTCCGGGATGATTCGGGTTGCGGCGCATGACCTGCTCCAGCACTTCCACGGCCTGGGCCATTCCATCAGCCGGTGTGCCATCGGCGCGCCACCATTTCCAGCGGGATTTGACCATGACGCTCTCCGCGTAGAGGGCGGCTGCGTCGGGATCGTCGGGGTACTGCTGGTGCAGTTTTCGGAACGCATCGATCGCGGGGTCTGGCTGATATTCGGGACAGCGGCTCGCGGCCGCGGCAAGATAGTCCTTCTCGTAAGGAGAGGCAGGCAAGGTGGAGGCTGTGGAGAGGGCAGCGCAACCCTCCTTCAGATTGGTGTCGGCGTCCATGTCCATATTGATGTGGGGGCCGAGGGCCATGGCGATGCCCCACAGAGGCATGGGGGCGCGGGGGTCGAGTTCGGCGGCCTTGCGGAAGGAGCGGAGCGCTTCGTAGCGATTGAAGCCGTACATCAGGTTGAGGCCCTGGTCGAAGAACTTCTGCGCCTCCGGGTGGGTGGTGGCGATGCGGTGCGAGTAGGGACCGAGGTGCCCCAGGAGTTCGACGGGTTTCTCGCCGGGAGGCGCGGCAGGGTGTGAGTGTTGGGCGGAGAGCAGGGCGGAGCCGAGCAGGATGGCGAGAAATAGAGATGACCGGGTCATGCGAATTTCCTCTTGGGATACGGCAGCAACCGTGGAAGCGGATTCATCGTGCGGCAGTGAAGGCGACGGGCGGCGCGGTTGCTCCCTCCGATAGACCAACTGCCCTCCAGGCATAATAATCTACCCCAATTTGCGGCTTCGGCGCTCCCCTTGCGCATCGTCGGCTGAGATCTCCGCACCTTCAGTTTCTGGCAGGGATTGCTCCAGACCGAGGCGGCCAGCGTGCCCGGAACGTTCGCGGCAGGTTTCCCTGCCCTGGCAGGGTTGGCTTTACAATTCCTTGCAGAACGGCATTTGACTCCGAGCCGCAATACTTGCACAATGCAAACAGTGCCACGACCTGAGACGAGTAAAGCTGATTCCAGAATGGGGTATCAGGCGAGGACATTGCAGGCCTGCCTGGCGAAGCTATTCGAGCCTCCGATCGAGATGCTGGACGGCCACCCACTACCGAATGTCGAGCTCTCGCCCAGGGAAGTCAGAGTCCTGTTTCTGCTCGGGGCCAGGGGCGAGATGATCATGACCGATCTCGCGGCTGGCTTGCCGGCCCCGCTGAGCACGGTGACCAGGATCATCGACCGTCTGGAAAGCAAGCAGTTGGTCCAAAGGGCCCGTTCAACAGACGACCGGCGCATCGTGGTCGTTCAGCAGGCCCCCAAGGGCAGACTGATGCACGATCGTTTCCTAAGCTCGCAGCTACAGGTAGCGGAACGGATGCTCGAACCACTGAGCAATGGCGAGCGCGAGATCCTCCTCGAGCTGCTGGGCAAGCTTACGACCCAGCTCTGAAGCTGGAACGGAGAAACAACAGTTGGTGACGATCCAGTGGTGAGAGCATCCAACTAGTTGCACAGTGCAATAGTTGCGGAATCAGGAGGACCGGGAGAGGCAATGAGAAGAATCGCGCTGCATATGTTGATGGGCGACACGGGAAAGTACTTCGGCATCGTCGCCGGCGTGATGTTCGCATCTCTTCTGCTGGTTCAACAACTGGCCATGTTCGCCGGCATCATGCAGCAGATGTACTCGGGCATCAGCGCCGTGAACGCGGATATCTGGGTGATGGACCAGAAGGTGCGGTATATCGACGATTCCCAACCGATGACGGATGGTCAGTTGGGGCGAGTGCGCAGCGTCGAAGGCGTGGCCTGGGCAGTCCAATTGTACAAAGGCAGCGTACAGGCGAAGCTGGAGGACGGAACGAACATCGGGGTGGCGCTGTACGGACTCGACGATACGACGTTCATCGGCGGTCCGGCGCGGATGGTCGAAGGCAAGCTCAGTGACCTGCGGCAGAGCGAGGCGGTGGTGGTCGATGTGATGAGCGCGATGGACAAGCTCGCGCACGTCAACAAAGATGGCACCAAGACGCCGCTGAAAGCCGGCGAAACGCTTGAACTCAACGATCACCGTGTGATCGTGGCCGGCTTCTGCGAGGTGGCGCGCGGTTTCCAATCCATGCCGGTGGTTTACACGACCTACAACCGGGCATTGTCCATCGTGCCGTCACAGAGGAAGAACCTCTCCTATATATTGGCTGCTCCTCAAAGGGGCCAGTCGGCCGCGGCCGTGGCGGCACGGGTTGGCCGCGTGACTGGACTGGCCGCCTATACCTCCGAACAGTTTGTTGCCAAAAC
The DNA here is from genome assembly GCF_051172195.1 of Paludibaculum fermentans. Taxonomy (GTDB): domain Bacteria; phylum Acidobacteriota; class Terriglobia; order Bryobacterales; family Bryobacteraceae; genus Paludibaculum; species Paludibaculum fermentans_A. Next base: position 4,284,199 of record NZ_JBPJAQ010000001.1, on the reverse strand, counting down.
TCTGAACTACTTCCTCACTGAGACCAGCATCGTGATCAATTTCGGGCTGTCGGCATTCATCGCCTTCCTGATCGGGACGCTGATTGCGGGGCAGACCTTCTATAACTTCACGATGGACAATCTCCGCCACTTTGGCGCGTTGAAGGCGATGGGCGCGGGCAACGGCACGCTGCTCTCCATGATCCTGCTGCAGGCGGCGCTGGTGGGCGCGCTCGGATACGGGACCGGCACCGGGCTTGCGTGTCTGATGGGGCTGGCGATGCAGGACAGCATGGTGAGTTTCACGCTGCCATGGTACGTGCTTGTAGCAACCGGCGTGGTGGTTGTCGGAATCGTGACGATTGCAGCGGCTGTGAGTTTGAGGAAGGTGATCCGGCTGGAGCCGGGCATCGTGTTCAGGGGCTAGTCATGAAAACAAATGGCGAGAGCGCGGTGGTGTGCCGCGGGCTGAAGAAGGTATTCGGCACCGGAGCCGCGGAAGTGCATGCGTTGCGCGGAATCGACCTTGAGGTGCGGCAGGGTGAGGTGATGATGCTGGTGGGTCCGTCGGGCTGCGGCAAAACGACCTTGATCTCAACGGTGGCGGGCGTCCTGGATCCGAGCGAAGGCGAGTGCTTCGTGTTTGGGAGTAATCTCAACGCCCTGAGTGACCGCAAACGCACGCGTTACCGGGGCGAACACATCGGATTTGTGTTTCAGCAGTTCAACCTGATCGGATCCCTGTCGCTGCGTGAAAACGTGGCCATCCCCCTGCTGCTGAATGGAGCTGGATATGGGGAGGCTCTACGCAAGGCGGACGAAGCGCTGAAGAAAGTGGAGTTGAGCGACCGCACAGACGCCCGGCCGGCGAGTCTGTCCGGCGGACAGCAGCAGAGGGTCGCCATCGCGCGGGCGATCGTCCATGACCCCAACCTGATCGTTTGCGATGAGCCGACCAGCGCGCTGGATCACGTCACCGGCCAGCATGTGGTGGAGTTGCTGCGGTCAGTGGCAACGGGCGAAGGGCGTGCGCTGATCGTAGTGACGCACGACAGCCGCATTTATCAGTATGCCGATCGCATCGCGCAGATGGACGACGGCAGGGTTCAGAGGGTTTTCAACTCACATCAGGAGTTTCTGGCGTCGGAGAGGGTTCAATGATTCGTAAATATGCACTTCCGGTTTTGGCCGTGGCGGGGCTGGCCCTGGGCCTGTTCATGGTGAGGGCGACTTCCAAACCGCCAATGAAGGCGCAGCCCGTGGCCGAGCCGTCCCAGGCGCCGTTTCCGGCCTACGTGTCGGGCGCCGGGCTCATCGAGGCATCGACAGAGAACGTCAAGGTCGGCAGCTCCAGCGGCGGCCTGGTGACGCGGGTGTTTGTGAAGGTTGGCGACACCGTTCGCAAGGGACAACCCTTGTGGCAACTGGACGATGGACCGAAGCGAGCTGAGATGGCCCGCTACCAGGCGGCGGTGGAGTCGGCCTCGGCGACGCTCGAGAAGCTGCGCGCGGGCAACCGTCAGGAAGAGATCACCAAGCAGGAACAACAGGTGGCGCAGAGCAAGGCTCAACTGGACGACGCGCGAGCCCAGCTAGCGCTGCGAGAGTCCGCATACAAAGATGACAACCGCGCCATCAGCCTGGATGAGGTGAACCAGTCACGGAACGCGGTAAGACAACGCGAGGCCGCATCTGCTTACCAGCAGACGGAATTGGATCGCCTGAAGAGAGGCACATGGGCCCCTGAGATCCATGTGCAGCAGGCGGCCGTGGAGCAGGCCCGCGCGCAGGTGACGCAGACGCAGGAGGAATTGGAGCGGCTCACCGTGCGTTCGCCGCTGGATGGGGAAGTGATGCAGGTGAAGATCCACGCCGGGGAGTATGCACCGGCCGGCCAGACCGATGATGCGTTGATGCTGGTTGGCAACAACGACGTTCTCAACGTCCGCGTGGATGTGGATGAGCAGGACGCCTGGCGGGTGGAACGCGGGCAGCCAGCGGTGGCCTTTCCGCGCGGCCGCGCGGATTTCAAGGTGCCGCTGACTTTTGTTCGTGTCGAGCCCTATGTGGTCCCGAAGAGATCGCTGACCGGCGCGGCGACTGAACGCGTGGATACGCGGGTGTTGCAGGTGGTATATTCGCTGCGGCAACCCGAGACCTTCCGCCTGTATGCAGGGCAGCAGATGGATGTGTATATCCAGGCGAATCCGCTGCCCGATCCCGGTGCGCGGCCATCGCAGAGCCAGGCTCCGGCGATGGGAGGCAGGCCATGACGCGGCGATGTGTGGTTCCGGCGGTGGTGGCTCTCTGCCTACTGGCGGGCTGCGCCGTGGGACCGAAGTATCGAGCTCCTGTCGTGAAGACCCCGGAAGCATTCTCGCAGGCGCAGGGGCAGAAGCCCGCGGCGGACGTGGCGGCCCTGGCTGACTGGTGGCGGACGTTTCAGGACCAGAAGCTCTCGTCGCTGGTTGAACGGGCAATCAGCAGCAACCTGGATGTGAAGGTGGCGAAGGCGCGTCTGCTGGAGGCGCGCGCAACATTCAGGAACACGCAGGCCAGCAAGCGGCTGCCCGCCGGCAATGCGAACTTCAACTACTCGCGCAGCCGGACGAGTTCCGACAACCCGCAGATTCCGAAATTCGGCGGAGGGACGCTGATTCCCACGACGTACAGTTCTTACCAATCGTATCTGGACGCCAGCTATGAGCTGGACCTCTTCGGCGGGGTCAGGCACCAGATAGAGGCAGCGAGCGCGGACGCGCAGTCGTATGAGGACAGCTTGCGCAACACGCTGGTCAGCGCCGTGGCCGAGGTGTCGAGGGATTATCTGCAGCTTCGCCAGTACCAGGAGCAACTGGCGGTGGCGCGGCGAACGGAAGCCACGCGCAAGGACACGCTCAGGATCACGGAGGTGCGCTACAAAGCCGGCCTGGTAACTGATCTGGACGTGGCCAATGCGGCGGCCAGCCTGGCGCAGACACAGGCCTCCGTTCCAACGCTGGAGGCGAACGCATCCCAGATGGTCCACGCAATTTCTGTCCTGCTGGGCGAGAATCCGGCCGCCCTCGCAGCCGAACTGAACGAGGCAAGTGGTATTCCAGCCTCACCGAGCGGGATCCCGGTGGGCTTGCCCTCGGACCTGTTACGACGGCGTCCCGACATACGGCAGGCAGAGCGGAGCCTTGCCGCGGCCACGGCGCGGGTGGGCGTTCAGGTGGCAAGTCTCTTTCCGTCCATCAGCCTGACGGCGCAGTATGGGGGCCAGACGGGCGACGCCCTGCATCTCGCGAATGCGGCGGCCCGGTTCTACACGCTAGGTCCCCAGATCAAGTGGGGGCTGCTCAACTATCCCGCGACCAAAGCCAACATCCGAACGTACGAGGCCAGGCGCGATCAGCAGTATCTGACGTACCAAAAGACAGTGTTGACCGCGTTCCAGGATGTCGAGAATGCCCTTGCCTCGCATCGGGCAGACCAGCAGCGGCTGGCCGCATTGGAGCAGCAGGTGAGTCAACTGCAAAAGGCGGCGGCTCTGGCGATGAACCGGTATACGCACGGGCTCACGAACTTTCTCGATGTGCTGGACGCGCAACGCTCGTTGAACACCGCGGAGGATTCGGTGGTTCAGAGCCGGGCGGCGGTGAATATTGATATCGTGTCAGTCTACAAAGCGCTTGGCGGCGGCTGGGAGCAGAACGATCCAGTGGCCGACAACCGGAGCGGAAGGAGACAAGACGTCAGCCGCTAACCATCCAAGATACGCCGGGCCGAGTCCCGGAGGGCCCGCCAGGGCATTTGAAGCAACTCACGGAAAGATAACGCGGTGACCGCGGGAGTCACCACGAAGGCCGGTTTTCCTGTTATGTGACACCGATCGAAAAGGAAGAAAACAATGCGAATCAAAGCGGTCATTCTGATGCTCACGATGGCGCTCTCGGCTTTTGCGGCCGATGTCGCCGGTAAATGGAAGGCAACCATGGAAGGCCCCAACGGGTCGATGCAGCTCACGTTCGACCTGAAGGTGGACGGGAACAAGATCACGGGGAAGGCCACCGGAGACATGGGCGAGATGAAGATCACCGACGGCACAATCGACGGCGATCGCATCAGTTTCGCGATCGAAACCGAGCAGATGAAGGTCGTGCACAAGGGGACCGTTTCGGGCGATGAGATGAAGCTGAAGGTGGAGGTGGGCGACAACAGCATGGAAATGGTGGCAAAGCGCGTCAAACCTTGACTGGAGGCTCATCATGAGGACAGGAATCGCCGTATTGCTGACGGCCTGGATCTCTCTTGGCGCACAGAACAAAGACATCTCGGGAACATGGGTCGCCAAGCAGAACAGCCCCATGGGCGAAATGGAAATCGTCTATGAGTTGAAGGTCGAAAAGGGCAGGATCACCGGAACGCAGCGGATGCCCTTCGGCGACTTCCCGATTACCGGAGGAAAACTGGAAGGCGACCGCTTCGAGATGACGGTCGAAACAGAATTCTTCGGAAACGTGCAGAAGCGAGTGGTGAAAGGCAAAATCGCAGGGGATGCCTTGGAGGTGGAACTGGCCATGCCGGCGCCGCCTCCGGGCATGGCCCAGGGCGGGCCGGGCGGCGGTCCTCAGGGTTCGCCGTTCGGAAGCGCCACGGTGACGGCGCGCCGGGGAACGCCCACGCCCTCCAACCGGGCGCCTGGTATCGATTACAGCTCCCTCCCTAAGGTTGCATTGCCCACAATCAAAGAGCTGCCCCGGAACGGCCTCGCTCCGACACCGCCCATGGGCTGGAGCAGTTGGAACAAGTTCGGAGCGAAGATCGACGACAAGACCATCCGTTCGGTGGCGGACGCCATGGCGGTTAACGGGATGAAGGATGCCGGCTACATCTACGTCAATATCGACGATGGCTGGCAGGGAAAACGGGGGGAGGACGGCGTTCTGCAGCCGAACTCCGGATTCCCCGACATGAAGGCGCTCGCCGACTACGTACACGCGAAGGGGCTGAAGTTAGGGATCTATTCCTCTCCGGGACCTCGGACTTGCGGCGGCTTCGAGGGTAGCTATGCTCACGAGGAACTCGATGCCAGGACATGGGCCGCTTGGGGTATTGATTACCTCAAGTACGACTGGTGCAGCGCCTCACGAATCTGGAAGAACGAAGATATGCGGGCTGTATACCAGAAGATGGGCGAGGCTATTCGCGCCACAGGCCGTCCGATGGTGTACGGCCTCTGCCAGTATGGGCTCGCGGAGGTGCAGAAGTGGGGTCCATCCGTGGGCGCCAACCTGTGGCGGACTACGATGGACATCCAGGATCGCTGGCAATCCATGGCGGACATTGGCTTCTCGCAGAGCGCACTCGCCGAGTTTGGCGGACCGGGCCATTGGAACGATCCCGACATGCTGGAGGTCGGCAACGCGCATATGACGACGACAGAGTACCGCACACACTTCAGCCTGTGGGCCATGCTCGCCGCGCCGCTCATCGCGGGGAATGACGTGCGAAACATGCCGGCCGAGACCAGGGAGATCCTGCTGAATCGCGAAGTGATCGCGATCAACCAGGACAGCCTGGGTCAGCCGGCCAGGAGACTGCGCAAAGAGGGCGATACAGAGGTCTGGTCGAGACCACTGGCGGGCGGAGCGTATGCCATCGCCCTGTTCAATCGAGGCCAGGCGGACGCCGCAGTCCCGGTGCGATGGAAGGACCTTGATCGGAACACGCCCTTCCACTTGCGCGACGTTTGGAGACACGAGGACCTGGGTCGAATGGTCGATCAATTCACGGCCACTGTTCCTGCGCATGGAACCGTGCTGGTTCGCATCACGCCCTGATTGACGGCCGGAACCGCGTGTGTTCGGCTCTCTCCGCCCGGATCAGGACCCCGTTTCCAGCACCACCCGGAACCGGGCTTTGCCGCTCATCATGCGCTCGTAGGCGTCAGCCGCCTTCTCCAGGGGATACTTCTCGATCAAGGGGAGCACGCCGCTGATTTCACTGAACTTGAGGGTGTCTTCTGAGTCAATCGACGTACCGCTGGGCCATCCGCGAATCGACTGGCGTTGCAGGACGAGCCCGAGCACCGAGGACTGGATGGGCTTGCCGGGCACGCCGAGGATCACGAATTCGCCCTTATAGCCGAGACCGCCCATGGCGGCCGACATGGCATCGGCGTCGGTGACGGTGGCCAGGATAACGCGGGCTCCGCCGAGTTTCTGGAGCGCCGCGGAGACATCGGTGGCGGTGCTGTCGATGTAGTGACGAGCGCCCAGCTCTCGCGCGAACTTCTCCTTATCCGCTCCGCGAGCAATGGCGACGGTGTTGAAGCCCATCTTCGCGGCAAACTGCACACCCAGGTGGCCCAGGCCGCCCATGCCCAGAACGGCGACCGTATCGGGTGGTCTCGCTCCTGTGTTGCGCAGCGAGTTGAAGGTGGTGATGCCCGCGCAGAGGAGAGGGGCGGCCTCGGCACTGGCGAGCGAATCGGGGATGGCGGCGAGGGCTTCGGCCGGCACGACGACATAGTCGGCATAGCCGCCGTCGTAGGTGAGGCCCGGGATCGAGGCATTCTGGCAGGCGACATGGTCGCCGCGCCGGCAGGGTTCACAGCGTCCGCAATGGCCGCCATACCAGCCGATGCCGACGCGTTGACCGATGCTCCATTGGGGCACGTCGCTGCCCACCGAATCCACAATTCCGACGATTTCGTGTCCGGGCACACGCGGGTATTGAACGAAGGGCAGGAGGCCGCCGACAGTGATGGCATCACTGTGACAGACGCCACACGCCTGGACGCGCACCCTCACTTCCCGGGCGGCCGGATCCGGCACTGTCCGGTTGACTATGGTGAGGGGCCCGCCTGCTTTCTGCACCTCTACGTATCTTGCTTCCATTTGTAAGGTTCCTTCCCTGGGAGTGCTTCACGGACGGGCAAGCATTCCGGATTGCGCTGAGAGGTTGGATGCGTGGGCGGAGGGATTGGCGACAGGAATCCGGGCGGGGTGGCGTGGGCGTGCGCCAGGCAGATCAAGATCGAGGCGGCTTGGGGGTAAGTCGAGCGGAGGGGAATGGCGGGCGGTGGAGCAGGGAGCCAGCCAGGATCGGCCAGCTCCCCATTTCGATTCGAACTAAGAGCAGCCGGACGTGCCGCCGCAGTTCTCGCACTTGTAGCACGAGCCGTTGCGGGTCATCAGGCCCCCGCACTCGGAACACGCCGGAGCGTCCTGCATGCCGTCGGCCGGAGAGAATTGCAGCTTCTGCTGCGGTTCCGGCTCAGTCGGGCGCAGCTTTGTGCTGAGGCCCGCTTCGTTCTCCACCGTGTTCGGCCCGATGAACTTCAGGGCGAGCCAGCGGAAGATGTAGTCCATGATGGACTTGGCATACGGGATGTTCGGGTTGCCGGTGTAGCCCGAGGGCTCGAACCGGACGTGGCTGAACTTATCCACGAAGAACTGGACGGGCACACCGTACTGCAGGGCATAGCTCACCGTGGTGGCGAAGCTGTCCATGAGCCCCGAGATGGTGGAGCCTTCCTTGGCCATCGTGATGAACAGTTCGCCGGGCGTCCCGTCTTCGAACATGCCCACCGTGATATAGCCTTCGTGGCCGGCGATGGAGAACTTATGGGTAATCGACTGCCGTTCGTCGGGCAGCTTCCTGCGCAGCGGACGGTAGACGATGCGCTCCTCGATGCGGGCCGGAGCCGGAGCGGGCATCGCCACCTGGGAGGCGATCGACTTCTTCTCGCCCTTGCTGCTGCCGGAGCTGAGCGGCTGGACGCGCTTCGAGCCATCGCGATAGATGGCCACCGCTTTCAGGCCGAGCTTCCAGCTTTCGATGTAGGCGCCCATGATGTCCTCGACCGTGGACTCCTCGGGCATGTTGATGGTCTTGGAGATGGCACCCGAAATGAACGGCTGGACTGCGGCCATCATCCGGATATGACCCATGTGGTGGATGTAGCGCGTGCCCTTGGGCGACTTGAACGAGCAGTCGAACACCGGCAGGTGCTCGGCCTTGAGTTCCGGCGCACCTTCGATCGAGCCCGTGGTGTCGATGTGGGCGACGATCTTCTCCACCTGTTCAGGGGAGTAGCCGAGGCGGATGAGCGCGGCCGGCACAGTGTTGTTGACGATCTTGATGACGCCGCCGCCGACCAGCTTCTTGTACTTGACCAGGGCGAGGTCGGGCTCGACGCCGGTGGTGTCGCAATCCATCATGAAGCCGATGGTGCCCGTGGGGGCGATCACCGTGGTCTGGGCATTGCGGTAGCCGGTCTTCTGGCCGAGGTCGTAGGCCTGTTTCCAGGTCTCGCTGGCCGCCTGGAACAGCGGCTGGGGCACCAGTTTGGAATCGATGCCGCTGACTTGCGCGCCGTGCATCTTGATCACTTCGAGGAAGGGCTCCTCGTTGATGGGGTAGCCGGGACACGGCCCGACCACTTCGGCGATGCGGGCGCTGGTGAGATAGGACTGGCCGCACATCACAGCGGTGATGGCGCCCGCCCAGGCACGGCCCTGGTCACTGTCGTAGGGCACGCCCATGGACATCAGCAGGGAGCCGAGATTGGCGTAGCCGAGGCCCAGCGGGCGGTAGTCGTGCGAATTGCGTGCAATCTTTTCAGTAGGATAGCTGGCACTGTCGACCAGGATCTCCTGGGCCAGGATCACCGTGTCGACCGCATGCCGGAAGGCTTCCACGTCGAAGGTGCCGCCGGCGCTCACAAACCGCATCAGGTTCAAGGACGCCAGATTGCAGGCCGAGTCGTCGAGGAACATGTATTCCGAACAGGGGTTCGACGCATTGATGCGGGCCGTGTTCTTCGACGTATGCCACTTGTTGATGGTGGTGTCGAACTGCATGCCCGGGTCGCCGCACTGCCAGGTGGCCTCAGAGATCGAGCGCATCAGGTCGCGGCCGCGGAACTTGCGGACGTTCTCGCCGGAGACGACGGATTTGGTCCACCAATCGGTGTCGTCCACCACGGACTGCATGAAGCTGTCGGTGGCGCGGACGCTGTTGTTCGCATTCTGGAAGAAGATGGAGGCATAGGCCTCGCCGTCGAGCGACTGGTCGTAGCCTGCGTCGATCAGCGTGTGGGCTTTGCGCTCTTCCTTCGCCTTGCACCAGATGAACTGTTCCACATCGGGGTGTTCCGCGTTCAGAATCACCATCTTGGCCGCGCGGCGCGTCTTGCCGCCCGACTTGATGACGCCCGCAAAGGCGTCGAAACCCTTCATGAAGCTGAGGGGACCGGAGGCGCGGCCGCCGCCCCACAGCAGTCCGTTTTCTTCGCGCAGGGTCGACAGGTTCGTGCCGGTGCCGGAACCCCACTTGAACAGCATGCCTTCGGTCTTCGCGAGATCGAGAATCGACTCGAGCGAATCCTGAACGGAATTGATGAAGCAGGCCGAGCACTGCGGCCGGTGGTTTGTTTTGTCGAGTTTGTTGATCGAATCGGTCGACTCGTCGTAATACCAGCCGTAGCCGCGATTCTCTTCCTTCACGCCGACGTTGAACCACACCGGGGAATTGAAACAGGCCTTCTGGGTCAGCATCAGATGCGCCAGCTCGTTCCGGAAGTTGGCGGCGTCCTCGAGGGAGCGGAAATAGCGGCCTTCGATGCCCCACTCGCTAATGGTGTCGACTACGCGATGAATCAACTGGGCGACCGAGCGCTCCCGCTCCGGCGTGCCCATCTTGCCATGGAAGTACTTGGAAGCAACGATGTTGGTGGCGGTCTGCGACCAGGCCTCCGGAACTTCGAGGTCTTTCTGCTCGAAGATCATCGCTCCCTTGTCGTTACCGATCGAAGCCGTCCTCAGTTCCCACCTTACTTCGTCGTAAGGTGTCCTACCCGCCTCCAACCTGGCAGTGAAATAGCGGGGGAAACTGAGACCGGTCCGTTCCTCCTTCCGCAAATTGCGGCGAAAAGTTTTGATGTGAGCGCTCAAGTCCACACTTAGCTGGCCCATCGGTGGCTCCTTGTTTTTATAGAGAACAATACTCCCCGGCAAGTGGCTCAGAAGACACTGAAATCGTTGGGGGGCACTCGAAACAATACCCCAATATGTTGTGGGCGGTCAATACTGCAATCCATAGATCGTGTGCATGTGCTTGATAGCGCTGGTGATCGAATTTCATGAAAGTGTGACATTCGGGGGCGGCGCTGGTCGGGCTTTCAACGTAGCGTACCCTAGGGCAAATCTGCACATCCGACGATAGCCCCAACGGCGGTTCACTCCTCGAATTCCGCCCATCCTTAAAGTAAAGGATGCGGGGTGGGCGGATAGGTGTTCAACTCAAACCGGCTTTGACGGTGCTACGGCCGCCCGGGTATGGCGCGCCTGCCTGTGGGAGGAGTAAATTCGCGGATCTTCGGCGTTTTAGCGCCTTGGAGGCATACTTCACCCTTGGGTAAGATAAACTATTCTTCATCGGGGTGAGGATCCCGATCCACGACAGTCCTCAACCCAGGTTCGTCCCCTGGGTTCGCGCCACCACCCCAAAACCAACCGTTCATCTGAAGTATGGAAGCAGAGAAGTCAATCCGCATCCTGAGCGTGGAGGATCACCCCATCTTTCGCGAAGGACTGGCGACCATCCTGGCCTCGCAGCCGGACATGACCCTGGTCGCGAATGCGTCCACGGCGCGCGAGGCAGCTGAGATGTTCCGGCTGCACGAGCCGGACATCACGCTGATGGACGTGCGGCTGCCGGGGGAAACGGGGATTGACGCGCTGATCGCCATCCGTTCGGAGTGCCCGCAGGCCCGCGTCATCATGCTGAGCAGCTCAGAGGGAGACGGTGAAATCGGGCGGGCTCTGCGCGCTGGAGCCGCCGCCTATCTGCTGAAGAGCGCTCACAAGAACACCCTGCTGGACGCCATCCGGACGGTACACTCCGGCCAGCGGCACGTGCCGCCCGACGTGGCCGCCCGGCTGGCGGAGTTCCTGGGCGATGAGCATCTGACTGAGCGGGAATTGGACGTTTTGCGTCTCGTCCGCGACGGCAACCGGAACAAAGAGATTGCCGCAGCCCTGTTCATTTCGGAAACAACGGTGAACTACCACATCAAAAACGTGGTGGAGAAACTGAGCGCAAATGACCGGACCCACGCTGTCGCCATTGCGTTAAAGCGCGGATTGCTGATGGATTCGCCTTGAATCCCATGCAAGCTACCAGCACCCCGGGTGGGCGGCTGGGCGCCTGGCTGGCACTGCTGCTGATTCTGGCCACCGCTCCGTGCTTCGCCCTGAACCCGGCTCGCCGCTTGACGCAGTACGCACACACAGCCTGGCGGATTGAGGACGGCGCCTTCGGGGCAACGCCGAACACCCTGGCGCAAACAAAAGACGGCTACTTGTGGATTGGGACCGACGCCGGACTCGTTCGCTTCGACGGTAACCGGTTTGTCCAATGGGAGCCGCCGGCCGGGCAACGCCTGTTGAATTCCAGTATCTTCTCGCTGCGCGGCGCCAGCGACGGCAGCCTCTGGATCGGATCGGGCTCAGCCTTGTCCCGTTGGCGGAATGGCAGGCTGACCAACTACACAACCGGCCGGGGCCACATTAACGCCATCGAGGAAGATGCGGATGGAAACGTGTGGTTTGCCCGTTCGCGTCCGCAGGAGCCAAGCGGCCCCATCTGCCGCACCGAGGGGGACAAGGTCCGGTGTTTTGGCCGGGCTGACGGGGTCCCGTTCAGCCTGGTGGTGCCGATGAAGCGCGACCGCAACGGCGACTTCTGGGGTGGTGCCCCGGAGGGAGTGTTCCGCTGGCGGCCCGGCTTCGGCGAAGTTCATCTGCGGGATCGGGTGCCGGCGGGCGGCGGGCTTTCCGGTGTTTCCTGCGTGGCCGTGGAACCGGGCGGAGTGGTCTGGGCCGGAATCGAGAATTCCGGGACTGGGCCGAGTCTCCTGAAGCGGGAGCACGGGGTTTGGACCGGGGTCCACCTGCCCGCCGCGGCGGGCAGCCAGGTGGAGGTCATGGCACTGCTGGTAGACAGCCATGGCGCAGTCTGGGTGGGGACAACCGCCCACGGACTCTACCGTCTGCAGGCCGGGCAAATCGAGCATTACGGCCCGGAAGATGGGCTCTCCAGTGCCAGCGTGAACGATTTCCTGGAGGATCGCGAGGGCAATCTCTGGATCGCGACCTCCAATGGCCTCGACCGCCTGAGAGACCTGCAAATAACGACTTACTCTATCCGGGAAGGCCTGACGGCGGAGAAAGCGAGCTCCATCCTCGGCACGCGGGACGGAAAAGTCTGGATTGGCAACGGCGGCGCGCTGGAATCGATTCAGGACGGCCGGATTCTCGCAATCCAGGCCCGGAACGGCCTGCCCGGCCGCAGGGTCACCTCGCTGCTGGAGGACCCGGCGGGCCGCTTGTGGGTGGGCGTGGATGGCGGTTTGTTCATATTGGATGGAGGCCGCTTTCGGAATGTTCCAGGGCTGCACGGTCCGGCATTCGGCACGGTATGGGTGATGGCGGCCACTTCCGAGGGCGACGTGTGGGCCGAGGTCATCGCTCCGGCGCGACGCCTGGTCCACATCCGCAACGAACGGGCGGTGGAGGAGTTCGAGGCCGGGCGGGTGCCTGCGGCGCGCGGCTTGGCCAGCGCCGGCGGTGGAGCGTTGTGGCTGGGCCTGCAATCCGGTGAACTGGCACGGCTGAAAGAGGGCCAGCTCGCGAGATTCGCGCTGCCGGCGCAGGCCACGGGCGATCCTCTGCCCGTGCGCGAGGTAGTACCCGATACTGACGGATCCGTCTGGATTTCCAACCCCCAGGGACTCATCCGCTGGAAGAACGGAGTCGCCAGAAGGATGGGGACGGCCAACGGGCTGCCCTGCAGCCGCGTCAACGGTCACTTACGGGATCCCCAGGGCCGGTTGTGGATCCTCTCCGAGTGCGGGCTGCTGCTGTTGACCCGGGAGGAGGTGGAGCGGTGGTGGGCCCATCCTGACGCCATTCTGCAGGTGCGCACTTTTGACGCCCTGGACGGCGCCCGCCCCGGGCCGGCGGCTTTTGCGCCCTCGATTACACGCTCGACCGACGGCCGGATCTGGTTCGTCTCAGACAAATTCGTACAGGTCCTGGATCCCGCTACGCTGGATACCCCGGCGCCTTCACCCCCGGTTCACATTGAGCAGACCTTCGCCGACCGCCGCCCCTACGCGCCCAGGCAGGGCCTGGAACTGCCGGCGCTGACCCGGGAATTGCAGATCGACTACACGGCCGTCTGTCTCGCCCTGCCGCAAAAGGTACGGTTTCGCTACATGCTGGAGGGGCAGGATACCGCATGGCAGGAGCCCGGCACCCGCCGCCAGGCATTCTACAGCCGCCTGGGTCCCGGCACGTACCGTTTCCGCGTGATGGCGAGCAATCCGGAGGGTGTCTGGAATGAGGCCGGCGACAGCCTGAGCTTTTCGATCCGGCCGGCGTACTACCAGACGCACGGTTTCCAACTGGCGATCGCTCTGCTGCTGCTGGGCAGTGCGTGGCTGGGCTACCGGTTCCGGATCCGGCAGATCGCCGCCGGCCTGAACGCGCGCTTTGCAGAACGGCTGTCCGAACGGACGCGGTTGGCCCGCGAACTGCACGATACTCTACTGCAGACCATCCAGGGCAGCCGGATGGTGGCCGACGACGCTTTGAGCGACCCCGAAGACACGGCCCGCATGCGCCGCGCGCTGGAGAAACTCTCCGGCTGGTTGGCACAGGCCACGCGGGAAGGCCGCGCGACGCTGAACGAACTGCGCGTCTCCACCACGCAGACCAATGATCTGGCCGATGGGCTCAGGCAGGCTGCCGAAGAGGCGCAAATGCCCGCGTCGATGCAAGTCGTGCTCTCGGTGGAAGGCGAGGTGAAGCAGATGCACCCGATCCTGCGCGACGAACTCTACCGGATCGGCTGCGAGGCCATTCGCAATGCCGTGAAGCACTCGGGCGGCAGCAAAGTGCAGGTGGAACTGAACTACGGAACAAACCTCGAGCTGAAAGTGCGCGACAACGGCAAAGGGATCCCTCGAGAGATTTCGGAACGCGGCCGGGAGGGTCACTTCGGGCTGGCGACGATGCAGGAGCGCGCGGAACGGATCGGCGGCAGGCTGCGCATCTTCAGCACTCCAGGGGCAGGCGCGGAAGTGCAACTCGTGGTCCCGGGGCAACTGCTGTATACGGAACCGGGGCCCGCGCGCAGCCGCCTCACCACCCGGCTCAGCCATCTCTTGCGGCGCGGCAAGCCGCCCGCCGGCCGTCCCTGACGCCCCGGCCGTTCAATTGGGCGGATCAGACGGTTTGACCTCGGCCGGAGGAATCTCTTCCTTCTTCTCCTGGATGCGGCGGCGCATCGGACGGGCTACGGGCTTGGCGCTCACCAGTTCCACATAGGTGCGCTGGATCTCCGCCGTTCGGGCCGCGTCGGCCACCAGGAAGTTGTGTTTGCCGCCGGCGCCCGGTGCAAAGCGGATCCGCCCGTCGTCGAGGACGGTGAGGGATCCGGGTGCGGAAAGAGTGAAGCCGCTTTCCGGACGGATGGAGTACAGTGCCGCCGCCAGAGTCGGCGCGGGCGCGTCGAAAGGCTGCGCGTGGTAAGCGAGGCAGGCGTCAACAATAGGATGGGTGGGCGCCCAGGCGAAATCTCTGCCCAGACTCTCGCCGGGAAACGGAAGTGCCGTCCCGACCTCGGCCCCTACGGCAACAATCGGCGTAGGCCAGGTGGCGAGCAACTGCCGGGCGGCCGCCAGGTCGGCCTTTACCTTGGGATCGGCCGGCCCCTCGGGGAACGCGCCCCAAGACAGCAGCAGCACCTTCACCTTGGCCCGGATCAGTTCCATCGAGCCCGGCAGACCCATCATCGCCACGAGATTCGTAGCCGGGCCCGCCAGCAGCACCAGGCAGTTTTCATCGTTCTGCGCCGTGAGGGCGTTGCGGATGAGCGCCGCCGGATCGGCTGTCTCGTTCAGTTTGGCGAGGGCGCGCGGATACAGGGGTTCGCCCTGCTCGTTCTTTTTGTCCAGCACTGCCCGCAGAACAGGAGTGTCCTGTCCAAGCTTGCCGTTGTCGGCCATGCCGATGGCGGGCACCGGCCGCTGAAACCCGGCAAAGACTCCGGAAGTGGGCCGCGGAGGAGGAGGGCCCATCAGGAATTTCGTCAGCGTTTCGGCAAACATGGCTGACCGCAAGGACGACTTCGTAGTGCTGGTGGAGACCACGCGTGTCTCGCTCTTACCTTCCAATGCGTAGAGCAGCGCCAGTGCCAGAACATCGTCAATACCATCGCCCAGGGCGGAATCGAATACGACCCCGATGGGCGGCTTCGCTAGACCAGAGAACTGCATAACGGCTCTAGGAGAGTTCAGCCAGGCTCAACTGCCCGGTGGCGTCGCCGAAGTGCTCCATGTGGACGCCCATCCGCTCCATCAAGGCCAGGTGCATGTTGCACATGGGCGTTTCGCGGCGGAAGACCACGCGGCGGCCCGGCTTGATGGTGTTGCCGCCCTTGCCGATGAGGATCGTCGGCAGATCCTCGTGCAGGTGCCGGTTGCCATCCGACAGGCCCGCGCCATAGACCAGCATCATGTTGTCCAGCAGGCTGCCCGTGGACTCCTTCGTCGTCTTCAACTTCTCCACCCAGCCGGCCATCTGCGCCACGTGATAGGTATTGATCCGCACCACCTTTTCGATGAGGTCGGGCTTGTTCATGTGGTGGGTGCAGGGGTGGTGGCCGTCCGCGATATCGAGCTCCCGATAGGGCCGCGACGTGCCTTCCCTCGTCATGAGGAACGTCACCACGCGAGTCAGGTCGGCCTGGAACGCGATGGTGATCATGTCGGTCATCAGCTTGAAATGCTCAGAGAAGTCGGCCGGCACGCCGTAGGGTTTCTCCATCTTGGGATCGATCTGGGCATTGCTCTTCTCGGCCCGGTCGATCTGCCGTTCCACTTCCCGGATGGAAGTCAGATACTCGTCCAGCTTACGGTTGTCCGAAGGGCCGAGGGTGGACTTGAGCTTGCCGGTCTCGGAATTCACGAAGTCCAGGATGCTGCGGCGGTAGTCGGCCTGCCGCGCCTTGGCTTCGGGGCTACGCACGGCGCCGTTCCCGAACAGGCGTTCAAACATGGCGCGGGGATCGAGCAGCGGCGGCAGCGGCTGGGTCTCGCTCTTCCAAGCCAGGTTGTTCGTATACGCGCAGGAGTAACCAGAGTCGCAGTCGCCGGCCTGGCGCGCGTCTTCCATGCCCACTTCCAGCGACGGGAACCGTGTCTGCTCGCCCAGGTGTTTGGCCACGATCTGGTCGCACGAGACGCCGGCCTTGATGTCGACCATCGTCTTCTTCACCTGGATACCGGTGAGGTAGGAACCAGAGCAGCGCCCGTGGTCGCCCGCGCCATCCAGCAGCGCGCGGCCAGTGTTGTGCGTCAGGTTGCCCAGCATCAGGATGTCGTCGCGGTGCGGCTCCATCGCCTTGAGAATCCGCGGCAGCTCGCCCAACTGGCCCTCATAGGAAGGATTCCAGTGGTTCATGATGATGCCGTTCGGCACGTAAGCAAACGCCAGGCGCAGCGGAGTCTTGGCGACCGCGGCCTGCGCCGGAGTAGCCATCGCCGGCAGCATGGCATCCAGGAAGGGCAGCCCCACCGCGGCGCCCATGCCGCGCAGGATCGTTCTTCTCGGAAGGGCTTTCCGCGTGATCTTCATCTCTGGGCAACCTCCTTGGGTTTCGCCTGCTTGTCGCTGCTCACCAGTTCACCGCGCCGCATCTGGAACGGCATGCTCTTCACCACTTCAAAGATCGCCGTCTGGAAGGGATATCCGTCCGCCGCCAGCTTCTTGCCGATCTCGTCGATCACCCGCCGGTCCGGCGTCGCCATGCCGCGCCCCAGCCCGTAGATCATCAGCTTCTCGATGACGCAGCGCGCGAATTGCGGCAACTGCGATTTCAGAACCGCACGCATCTCAGCCGGAGTGGTGAACGACTGCCCGTTCGGCAGGATCCCGCTGGAATCCACGGGGAACTTGCCGTCCATCGTCCGCCATTTGCCGATGCCGTCGTAGTTCTCCAGGCCGAAGCCGAGCGGATCCATCTTGGAATGGCACGAGGCGCAGACTGCGTTTGAGCGGTGCTTCTCCATCTGCTGGCGCAACGACAGCGACGTGCCGACAGCCGCTTCGTCCAGCGGCGGAACATCCGGCGGAGGCGGCGGCGGAGGAGCGCCGAGGATCTCCTGCAGAACGTACTTGCCGCGGATCACCACGGACGTCCGTGTGGGGTAGCTGGAAACGGTGAGGACGCTCGCCTGGCTCAGGATGCCGCCGCGCTGGTCGCTGGTCAATTCCACCCGGCGGAACTCGGGCCCGGTCACACCCTGAATCCCGTAGTGCTTCGCCAGCCGTTCGTTCAGGAACGTGTATTTGGCGTCCAGGAAGTCGGCCATCGGACGGTTCTGCCGCAACACGTGGTCGAAGAACAGGCTGGTCTCCATGCGCATGGCATCGCGCAGTTCGGGATTCCAGTCCGGAAACTTCTGCGGATCGGGCTTCACGACATCCAGGTTCCGGATCTCCAGCCACTGCGCCGCGAAACTGTCCGCCAATGCAGCGGAGCGCGGGTCGGCCAGCAGGCGCTTCACCTGCGCATCCAGCACACCCGGGGCTTTCAACTTGCCGGATTCCCCCAATGCCAGCAGCTCGTCATCCGGCATGGAACTCCACAGAAAGTAACTGAGCCGGGAAGCGAGTTCGACACCCGAAACCGGGTGCACCGCACCGGGGTCGGTCGGGTTGGGATCCCGCTCGATGTGGAACAGGAAGTTCGGCGACACCAGGATGGCCTGCAGGACCAGCTGAATGCCCTGCTCCGTCGACTGCCCGTGCTCCTTCGCCAGGGCGACGAACTTCAGCAGCGACGCCACTTCGGCCCGGGTGACCGGCCGGCGGTAGGCGCGGCGCGCCAGGTTCGTCACGATCCTGTCCACACAGGCAGGCCCCGATTTCGGGTCGCAGATCAGCACCTTCGCCCGGCTGGCCGGAGGATTGGCGGGCTTGAACGGGCCAATGAACAGCATCCCGTCCAGGTACTTATTCGACTTCCGCTTGTAGATCTCCTTCGGTCCGAGATCCTTCACGAAATCGTCGTTGAGGAACCCAGCGCGGAAGACATGGTCGCCCTCGGGCAGGAACAGCCGCATCTCCTCTTCGGAGTAAGGGTCGAAGTAGACCAGGCCCGACGGCTTCGTTTCGATCAGCTTTGTCGCCAGCAGCTTCCCGTCCATCCAGAATGCGAGTTGGACCGGCTTGGCATCCTTCGGCCGTTCGCCCGGCAGGGCAAACCGCACGGTGTAATCGCCGTCGAACTCCACCCGGTGCGTAGCTTCGATGGTGCTGGGATCCACACGCCGGATGCGCTTGTCCTTATTCGCGTAGTCCACCTGGATGGGTTTGGGCAGCGGATCGGCCGCCAGCGCGCGGGACGCAATGCGCTCCGCCGCGGCCAGGTACTTCTCCATCAGCACAGGGGAGATGGTCAGAATGTCCCCGATATTGTCGAACCCCTCGCCGGAATCATCGGTGGGGAAGTCCTTCTGCGCCCGAAACTCCAGGCCCAGCAGGTCGCGGATCGTGTTCGAGTATTCAGTACGGTTCAGGCGGTGCGCCACCACGCGGCCGGGATCCGGCTTGGCGTTGCGGTCGATCCGGTCCACCTCGCCCTGGACGTAGTGCACCAGCGAATCGATCGCCACCTGGGATTTCGGCATCCCCTTGGGCGGCATCTCGCCGTTGCGCAGCTTCATCAGGATGCGGTCCCAGCCATCGCGCTGGGTAGAGACCGTAGAGGGATTCAGGAAGTGATCAGCATCGAAACCGCCCGAGGCCATCTGGCTGTTGTGGCAGGGCGCGCAGGTCTTCGTCAGCACCGGCGCAACGGTCTTCTCAAAGCTGGGCGCTGTGGCGGCAGCCGGTGCGACGGACTTTTTCGCAGGCACGGGCATCTGCTGCGCAGTGAGCAGGCCGGCGACAGAGACGGCAATAGCCAGACGACGAGTGGTGATACGCATACCCCCTCTGGTAGGCGGATTACATCCTTGACAAGTTACTACGGATACGGTTGCGGGGCATGATAATCTTGACACGCGAGTAATTCAAATTCAATCGCCAACCCGCCTCTATGCACCGAACACCTGTCTTTGTTTTCTCCCTCCTCGTAGCGGGGATTCCCGGAACCGCCTGGGCGCAAGGCAACACGCCCGCTGCGAATCAGCCGCCGAACCCCGATATCTACTACCATCTGGGCCCCGATTCCCTGCCCCAGGACGGCGTACCCAAGGGTGAAATCCGCGGCCCGTTCACCCTGCCCAGCGAAGCGTATCCAGGCACGCAGCATACTTACTGGGTGTACGTGCCGGCGCAATACGACCCGGCGGTCCCGGCCAGTTTGATGGTGTTCAACGATGGACAAGCGTTCATGAACGCTGAGGGGGATGCACGTGCACAAAATGTCATGGACAATTTGATATTTCGTCGTGAAATACCGGTAATGCTCGGCGTGTTCATCAATCCGGGCCGCCGTCCCGATCAACCGGAGCCCAACGCCAAGGAGTGGGGCGATCGCACCACCAACCGTCCGACGGAATACAACACGCTGGATGACAAATATGCGCGCGTGATCGTCGACGAACTCTTGCCCGTGCTGAACAAGACCTACAACATCTCGAAGGACCCCGAGCAGCGCGGCATCGGCGGAGCCAGTTCCGGCGCCATCGCCGCCTTCACCGTCGCCTGGGAGCGCCCCAACGAATTCCACAAGGTCCTCAGCGTCGTCGGCAGCTTCGTCAACCTGCGCGGCGGCCACATCTACCCGGACCTGATCCTCAAGGCGGACAAGAAGCCCATCCGCATCTTCCTGCAGGACGGCCGGAACGACAACCGCGGCCTGCGCCAGGACGGCACCTACGACGAGAAGCGCGACTGGTTCTACCAGAACGTCCGCATGATGAAGGCCCTGACCGCGAAGGGGTATGACGTGAACTACACCTGGGGCATCAACCGGCACGGGCAGAAGATGGGCGGCCCCATCCTGCCGGAGATGATGCGCTGGTTGTGGCGGGACCAGCCGGTCTCGACGGACGTCCACGACTCAGTGGAACGCTCGGTCCGCGAACCGAAGAAGCCGTCCACGCCCGCGAACTGAGCCGCCTTTCGTATTGTGTTCGGTGCCGGGAAGGTGTAGTCATCAAGTACTCGGAGGAGTACGCCTATGTCGCTGGAGCACCTGGATACGCTCATCGCCTTCGCCACCGTGATGTTGGGCGTCAGCCTGCTCATCACGACCTTCACCCAGATGGTCTCGGCCTTCCTCGGCTTGCGCGGCACCAACCTGAGGTGGGGCCTCAAGGCGCTGATCGAGAACATCTACCCGGATTCGAAGCAGCACGCTCACGACATCGCCGAGGCCGTGCTGCGGCACCCGCTGATCTCCGACTCGTCCCTGTCCATCATCCGCCGCAAGGTGCCGCTGCTGCAGCGCTGGCAACTGGCCAACCACGTCACAGTGGCCGAATTCGTCCGGATCCTGGAGCGCATCACCGTCCAGACCAAGGCCGGGGATCTCAAAACCGCAATGCACAACATCGTGCAGCACGCCCAACCGGCCGCGGGCAGCGCACCGGTTCCGGTCCAAGGCGTAGCCGAGGAATTCCAGTTCTGGTTTGAAACTGCCATGGGCCGCACCTCGCAGCGCTTCCGGCTGCACATGCGTGTCTGGACCATTCTCTTCGCGGTGGCGCTCTGCCTGGCGCTGCACCTCGACAGCCTGCAACTCTATACGCAGCTCTCCTCCGACGCGGAATTGCGGGCCGGGCTGGTAGCCGCCTCGTCCACCCTCAGCGCCAAGGCACAGCAACCGGCGCAGGCGACCGACGAGAAGGCCGCGCTGGAGACTCTGGCGCAACAGGCCCGGGAGATCAAATCGAGCCTGGATGCGACCCGGCTGAACCTGATCCCGTCTCCCTATCCCAACCCGTGGTACTCCACCTATGAGGGTCGCCGCCATCTGCTGGGCGTGCTGTTCACCATCGCCCTCCTGAGTCTCGGAGCGCCGTTCTGGTACAACATACTGAAGTCGCTCAGCAGCCTGAAACCGCTTCTGGCCAGCAAAGGGGACAACCCAGGCACCACCGCCGGCTGAGACGCGGCCTACTCGTACCGCAGCGCTTCAATCGGATTGATCCGCGCCGCCTTCATGGCGGGATAGATTCCGAAGACCACACCCACCACCACCGACACACCAAACGCAATGATCACCGAGGCGCTGGTGACGATGGTCTTCCACTCAGCGAACTTCGCAATGGAATGCGACAGTCCGAACCCGAAGGCGATCCCCAGCAGCCCACCGCCTACCGAAATCAGCACCGACTCCATCAGGAACTGCCGCACGATGTCCACTCGCCGCGCGCCGGTGGCCCGCCGGATGCCGATCTCGCGCGTGCGCTCCAGCACGGTCGCCAGCACGATATTCATGATCCCGATGCCGCCCACCAGCAGGGAGATCGCGGCGATCGCCACCATTACATAGGTGAAGATCCGCTGCGTCTGCTGCTGTTGCGCCAGCAGCGCTGCTGGAATGGTCACTGTGAAGTCCTGCGTATTGTGGTGCGTCGAGTTCAAAATCGCGTTCACAATCTTCGACGAATCGATGCTGTCCGCGCCCGGCTTCAGCCGGATGTCGATGCCGTCCAGGTCGTCGCGCATGTTGCTGGTGCGGTCCCAATAGCGGTATTGAAACGTGTTCAGCGGGATGTAGACAACGTTGTTGACGTCGTGTGCACCCGCGCCGCCAGCCTGCGACGCCGCCACCCGTTCTCCAATCACGCCCACCACTTCCAGCCACGTGTCATTCACTTTGACGAACTGGCCCACAGCCTTGCCATATCCCAGCAGGCTCACCTTGGCCTTCTCGCCCAGGACGCACACAGCCGCACTCTGCTCGTCGTGGTTGGTGGAAAAGAACTTGCCCTCCATCAGTTTCAGGCTATGGATGGGCGCATAGGCCGCGCGCACCCCGTACAGCTCGGGCACGTCGCCGGAAGGCTTGGGCACCACGCGCTGCGGATGCAGCGTCCGCCTCGGCGACAGGGTCTCCAGCGACTCCAGGTTCGTCTCCACAATCCGCACATCGCGTTCCGTCAAACCCGGCGAGTTGCGCCGCCGCTGCTGGAACTCTTCCGCGCTCATGGCCGGCCGCGATTCGATGAGGATATTGCGCACACCCAGTTGCTCGATGAAGCGCAGCGACTCCTCTTTCGCGCCCTCCCCAATGGCCAGCATGCCGATCACCGAGCCCACCCCGAACACAATGCCCAGCGCCGTCAGGAACGTGCGCGTCTTCTGTGCCCGCAGGTTCGAGAACGAGACGGCGATATCGGAGAATATGCGAGGGATTCTCATGAGCCCTTCAACGCTTTCAATGCCCCGCTGGCCGAGCCTTCGCCCTTCTTCTTCTGCATCGATTCCGGACTGGCCATCGCCACCACCTGGCCTTCGCTCAGTCCCGTAATCACCACGCGGCTCTCGCTGCGCTGCACCAGCTTCACATCCTTCGGCGAAAAGCTCGGGCCCGACTGCAGGTAAACAAACGTCCGCCCGTCGCTCTCGAACAGCGCCTGCGACGGCAGCCACAGCGCATCCTTGATGGTGTCCGTGGTCACCGTGATGCGCGCGCTCATGCCCGGCCGCAGCTCGGACACCGGATCGTCCAGCGCGAATACGCACTCAAACCGCCGCTCCCACGGCGACCCATTCGTCCCGCCGATGCTCTTGATGTGGGCCTTGAACTTCTTCTTCGACAGCGCCACCACGCTGACCTCCGCGGTCTGCCCGGCCGCCAGATGCCCCCGGTCCAGCTCCGCGATCTGGGCCCGCACCTCCCAGGAGGCGAGATCGGGGATCTGCGCCACCGCCATCCCGGCGCGCGCCGTATCGCCCAGCTTGAACGCCGGCAACTGCATCCCCCAGAACATGAAGTTGCCATTCGTATTCTGCTGCACGTTCACATAGCCGCTGGACTTCGCCGTCAGCTTCATCGAGTCGATGTTCTTCCGGGCCGTCTGCGCCTTCACCTGCGCCTTGTTCCGCGCCGCTTCCTGGATCATGATCGCCGCACGCGAAGAGGCGCCGCGATTCGCAATGTCCTGCTCCAGTTGCCTCAGCTTGTCCCGCGCGGCCTCCACGGCCAGCGTATTCTGCCGCGCCAGGATCGAAGCCAGCAGCGGGTTCTTCCTGGCCTCCAGCTCCGCTACCTTCAGGTCCGACTTCGCCTGCAACAGCAAGGCCCGCGTCTCTTCTTCCTTGGCCGCGGTTTCGGCTTCAGCCTGCGCCACCTGCTGCTCGGCTTCCGCCAGGTCTGCTTCCGCTTCGGCCAGGGCGAACTCCTGCTCCGTCGTATCAAACTCAACGACGGTATCGCCCTTCTTCACCAGTTCCCCGGGCTCCCGCAAATAGGTAATGATCAGCTCACGCGCCCCGGTCATCGGCGCCACCATCATCTCGGAATTGCTGCCCTGCAACTCACCGCGCGCACTGACCGTGAATTGGACCTCGCCACGCTTCACACTCGTGCTGGGCAGGTTCAGCGGCGCCGCGGAGGCAGCAGCGGAGTCCGGCTTCGACCATGCCGGCCAGTTCGACGCCGCGCCGCTCGTCACCGCAATCAGAACACCCAGGGCCGGCACCGTCATGACAGCTCCGGTCAACCACGCCGATCGCTTCACTTCTTGGCCTCTTTCTTACCGCCCGCGGCCGGGCTCGTCTCGTCCGCCTCCGGCTCCACCAGCGTGACCTCTGAGCCGGCGGCCAGCCCCTTCAGTGCGACTTCATCCGGGTTGCGCGCCAACACTTCCACCTGGTGTGGCCGGTAGCCTCCCGCCGAGGCCAGGTACACAATCGGCTTGCCGTCTTTCGTGAACACCGCCTTGGCCGGCACGCTGATCGCGTCCTTCAAACGGTTGACGATCACATCCATCGACCCGTTCATTTCGGGCCGCAGTCGTGTGTCCGCGCTGTCCAGCTTGGCGTATGCCCGGAAGCTATAGCTCGGCGGCCACTCAAACGACACCTGCGCCATGGTCGACATCTCGGCCAGCTTGCCCGGCAGCGTCAACTCTGGCAG
The DNA here is from genome assembly GCF_051172195.1 of Paludibaculum fermentans. Classification (GTDB taxonomy): domain Bacteria; phylum Acidobacteriota; class Terriglobia; order Bryobacterales; family Bryobacteraceae; genus Paludibaculum; species Paludibaculum fermentans_A. The sequence continues at coordinate 4,260,061 of NZ_JBPJAQ010000001.1, read as the reverse complement.
GGAGTCCAGCCGGATCTTCACGTCGTTGCCAGCCTCAATCCGGCCGCGGTCGATCTCTTCCACCTTGCCTTCCATCTCGAGCGTTCCCAGATCGGGAATCACCGCGATGGTGGCCCCCGGCCAGGCCTGGTCGCCCACCTTGAACGGCTTGGCGTTCATCCAGCCCTGCGAGTAGTTCGGCTGGCACACGATCACACCGCTCAGCGGCGACCGCACTTCCATCTTCGACAACCGGCTCTTCGTCAGGTCGACCTCGTACTGCGCCTGCTCCAGCACGCGCGTCAACGAGGAAGTCTTCGATTTGGCGGAAGCTTCGTGCAGCCCCACCGTCGCCTTCTGCGCGTTCTCCTGCTGCTGCGCGGATTCCAGATTCACCTTGGCCGTCTCGGCATCCAGGACGCTCAACAGCTCCTGCCGGCTCACTTCCAGCTTCGCCTTCTCCACCGCATACTTCGCGGCCGACAGTGCCAGGCGGTCCGCCTCGGCCGTGATGCGCGCTTCGGCCACAGCCTGGTCCAGGGTCGCCTGAGCCTGGCGTTGCGCCGCTTCCTTCTCCTGCAATTGCTGCTTCGCGCTGCTCTGATCGAAGCGGATGACGACGTCGCCTTCCTTCACCAGCGAGTTCTGCGCGGCCAGCCACACGATGCGCAGATCCGGCACATTCTGCGGAGCCGTGATCGACACCGAACGGCGCGACCGCAATTCCCCACGGCAGCGCGTAATCACCAGGAACTCGCCCTTGCGCACCTGCGCGGTTGGCAGCGCCGTGGCCGCCCGTACTTCCCGCAGGCGCAGCACCGCCACCACGGCAGCCGCACTGAACAGCAGCGCGCCGGCCCACTTCAAGACGCTCTTCAGTTTCATGGATTCGTTCCTGGTTTGCGGCCCGTAATCACTACCGCCGCCGAAAGATCCGGCAGCAAATGCGCGTCGCTCTTCTCGATGAGAAACCGTGCGGTGAAGCGCTTGATGGGACTGCCCAAGTCCGCTGTCGCCACGGGACTCGCCGTCAGGAACCGCGCCGGGAACACCATGTCGGGATACGCGTCCAGCCGCACATACGCCCGCGCCCCGGCGCCCAGCACCGCCCCATCCGGCTCGCCCACCGACGTGTGGACTTCCATCTCCGTGGGATCGAACAACCGCACCAGCGGCTGTCCCGGATACACCTGGTCGCCTTCCTGCGCCGGTCCGCGGGAGTCCCCTCGCCAGATCGCTTCCAGTGCGACCATCCCCGCATGCGGAGCCTTAATCGCTAATTTGTTTACATTTGTTTCAGCGCGTTTTAGCGAAACAGCCTGGCGATCCCGCTTCAATTCCAAAATGCGCACTGCCGCCACATCCGCCTTGGCCTTGAACTCATGCGACTTCTTCAACGACTCGATCTTCAGTACCGCCGCCGCCGCCTTTTCCTCGTTCTTGGCCCGCTCAATATTGCTCAATGTCTCGTTCCGGCGCAGTTGGATCTGCGCCTTGGCCAGGTCCGCCGACGCCTGCTGCTTTTCCGAAGCACGCGTCTCGGCGTTCGCGCGGTTCTCCGCCTGCTTCTGCGCGATCTGGTGATTCAGGTCGTCCAGCTTCGCCTGCGCCTCCCGCGCGTTGTCCAGTTGCTGTGTCTGGTCGAACTCCGCCAGTACATCGCCGGCCTCGACCTTACTCCCGCTGGCAATGATCTTCGTCACCGTCAGCCGGCTCGACTGTCCGGTTAACCCGGCAATCTGCGGCACCTGTACCGTGAACTCACGCACCGCCTTGACCTTACCGGTGGCGCGGATCTCACCCGGCGCATTCGCTGTTTCGGTTGGAATGGTGGAAGATGCCGCCGCGGCCACGGTCGGGGCTACCGTTTGCCTGCTGCACGCGGCCAAAAATAGGGAGGCGGCTAGTGCCGTCAGAATTCGAAACATCTGGACCTGTGCTCTCTCGTTAGACGCCGTGACGGATAAAAGTGTTGACCGGTTTCGTGAATTATTTGTATTTACTTCGCCAGTTGCCCGCGGTTACTAAACAAGCGCGAGGCTTGCAGCCGGCAGGACCAGATGATACCCATATCCAGACAGGACGCCAAATCGCAATCTCTGTGAGACGCCCACTATGAACTTGCACCGTTCCGTCCGCATCCTCGCCGCCGCCTTGGTCGCCCTCTGTGCCTCGGCCGCGGACTCGAAACCGCCCGCCGGCCAGTGGGCCGCCAACTTCAACATCCCGCTCTGGGAAGACGGCAAAGTCCCGCTCGCCCTCGGCACCGCCCCGCTCGACAAACCGCTCCTCACCGTCTTCCTGCCACCGCCCGGGAAAGCCAACGGCGCGGCCGTCGTCGTCGCGCCGGGTGGAGCAAACATCATGCTCATGTACGGCGCCGAAGGGCTGGAGATCGCCGAACGCTTCAACGAGTGGGGCTACGCCGCGTTCGTCCTCACTTACCGCCTTTCACCCCGCTACAACGACGCGGCCCGCATCGCTGACGCCCATCGCGCCGTCCAACTCATTCGAGCCCGTGCCGCCGAGTGGAAACTCGACCCCCGCCGCATCGGCTTCGCCGGCTTCTCCGCCGGCTCCATGCTGGGCCGCATCATGGCCGCCGCCGCCGGTCCCGGCAAGCCGGACTCCCCGGATCCCATCGCGCGCCAGGGCAGCCGCCCCGATTTCCTCGTCCTCGTCTACGGACCCGGCCGCGCCACGCCCGGCGAACAACTGAAAGACTTCCCGCCCACTTATCTCACCGCCGCGGCGGCCGACCGCATGGCCGCCGACGCCTCCGCCCAACTCTTCATCGACCTCAACAAGGCCGGAGCCGTGGCCGAACTCCATCTCTATCAGAAAGGCCGCCATGGCTTTGGCGCCGCTTATCGCAGCCCCGAGTTCTCGCTCTGGATGGACTCGCTCCGCCACTTCCTGAAACAGGGCGGCTTCGAACAGGAGGTTCACTGATCATGCGCAGGCTACGCTTGCTCGGCGGCTTGGCCCTGGCCGCGGCACTGGTGTTGCTCGCCAGTTCGGCGACACCGCCCGCCACTGTCAACGACGGCTACGACGACTTCCTCCTCGTCCCGGCCGGCAACTTCTCCATGGGTGACAACTTCGGCGACGGCGAAGCACGAGAGCGCCCAGTCCATGTGGTCTATCTGGATTCCTTCTACATCGGCAAACTGGAAGTGACCAACGCCGATTGGACCCGCTTCCGCAACGATCCCGGCTATGACGACCCCAAACACTGGCCGGGCGGCCTGGTTGTTCCCAGGGATCAGGTCCCCTTCTGGACGCAGGTCCAGAATCACGGCGGCGGCACTCCGGACAGCGGCAGCTACCCGGTGATTGGAGTGAATTGGGATTCCGCCACGGCCTACTGCCACTGGCTCAGCGAGAAAACAGGCCGCAAATACCGGCTCCCCACCGAAGCCGAATGGGAAAAGGCCGCCCGTGGAACCCGTCAGAGCCGCTACCCCTGGGGCAACGACATCAGCCGCGACCGCGCCAACTACGTCGGAGCCCAGAAGTACGATACCGTCCAGCCGGCCGGCTTCTTCGACGGCAGCCTGCGCGGCGCCCTCAAGACGCAAAGCAACGCGTCTCCTTACGGAGCCTTGGACATGGCCGGCAATGTCATGGAATGGTGCAGCGACTGGTATGGCCGCACCTACTATTCGGAATCGCCCCGCCGCAATCCCAAGGGACCGGAAAGCGGAGCTTACCGCGTGGTCCGTGGCGGCTCGTTTTTTGTGGAAGCGCCGGACCTGCACTCCTATGCCCGGTCCGCCGCCTGGCCGTCATTCCAGGCCCACCGCATGATCGGCTTCCGCGCCGTACGCGAGCCTTAAGCTATCAGGCCTTCTTCAGCTTATGCAGCAGCGGCAGGATCGTCTCCGGCGTCGGAGTGTGCTTCTCCAGGTAATCCATCCCGTCCACCGTGATCTGCAGGTTGCTCTTGTCGTCTGAGATGATCAGGTTGCGCTGCTTCAGATACCAGATACAGAAGAACATTTCATCGGTAGTGATGGCCGCCGTCCGCTCCACTTCACGCACCGAGACGCCAGGCACACCCGGCCGCAGGCGCCGCCGGTCGTATAGCAGGCACAGGATCGCCATCCGCCGCGCATTCTCCCCCTGGATCGCGTGGAAGAACTCGTCGCTGTTGAACTCAGGGTTGTCCAGCACCTGCCCCTGCGGCAGGCTCGCTTCAAATGCCTTGCGGCGTTCGGGATCGGACAACACCTCGTACGCCGAGTTCACCGCATTGAACTTCTCCTGGTCCCGCGTCTCTCGATTCGAAGGATGGTACTTCGCCGCCAGCTTGCTGTAAGCCTGGAAAACATCTTCCGCCGTGGACTTCCGCTGGACCCCCAGCACCATGTAGTGATCCTGGAATTTCACGGGCGTTTGAGTGCTCATCAATACAGCTATCGGAAGCTTTCCTCGAGGACTACATGGGGCCGGTGGCGCAATCGCTCCCGCGAGCGCTCCTATGGGGTCTTGGACTCGTCCAGCCAGTAGCGCGGACCAGCGCCCCGCAACCCCGCACGATCGCCCGGATTGGCAAACCGGCAGTGATCGAACGAGAGGCAGCCGCAGCCGATACACCGCGTCATTCCCTCGCGCAGGGTCCGCAGCTCCGCAATGCGCTCGTCGATACGCTGCGTCCAGGTGCTGGAGAGCTCAGCCCAGTCCGCACGCTCCGGCACGCGGTTGTTGGGCAGCTTCGCCAGCTCCCGGCCCACCTCGTCCAGCGTCAGCCCCACCTTCTGCGCAAATACGATGAAAGCGACCCGGCGCAAGGTCGCCTGCAGATACCGCCGGTGGCCCGATGGGTTGCGCTCCGCCTGGATCAGGCCCAGGTCTTCGTAATACCGCAAGGCCGAGGCCGCCACCCCGCTCCGCTTCGCCAAATCTCCAATCGTCAGCACTGGCTTCTTTTCCTCTTGACTTCAAGTGTACTTGAACTTCTACGCTGGCTTCACATGCCTACACAAGTCACACCTTCTCCCCTCCGCCCCAACCTCATGCGGCCGGAGTGCGGCGTTGTTGTTGTCAGCGAATGGAGCGTCGGTTCACCAGAGCGCCAGGCCGCCGCCATCGGCGCCTTCGCCGAGGCGTGGAGCGCCGGCCCTTCGCCGACCGGACTTCTCACCTGTAACTTATTGAAGAACAACGACGGCCGCGGCATCGTCGCGTATGGACAGTGGATCGCCGAACAGCACTATTTCGACGCCATCGAGAGCCACATCCGGCCCCGTCTCGACCTCGTCGATCTCGCCGTGCCCGGCATCCTCCGCAACCCTCCGGTGTTCTATCACCTCCAACGCAGCCGCATTCGCGATACCGCCGCCTACCCCGGCTGCGTCGTCCTCGTCACCTTCGAATTCGAGAATCCCGACCAGGAGAGGCAGAAGCAGTTTGTCCGCACCGTGTTCCAGACCGTCGACGCCATGTCGGAACACCCCGCCGGCGCCCTGGGCGGCCACTTCCACGTCAGCACCGACGGCTTGCGCGTTCTGAATTACGCTGAGTGGGCGAGCGCCGAAGACCACCGCCAGGCGATCGAGGGAACAGGTCCCGGAAAGATCGGTTCCGGTCCGGGTTGGCAGGCGGTTCGCGCCTTCCCCGGCCTCAAAACCTCGAGCTTTCAACGTTATTCGCTCGGCCTCAACCTCGCAGCCGGCCGGGGATGACGACCATGCCGGACAACCCGCTTCACCTCGCTATCATCGTCGGCAGCACCCGCCAGGGCCGCTTCGCCCCAACCGTCGCCCAATGGTTCGCCACCCAGGCCGCCCAGCGGGACGGCCTGACCATCGATGTGATCGACCTGGTGGAGGCCCAGTTGCCAGAAGTCCTTTCCGATCAGCGGACCCCAGCCGTGGCGGCGGTCTCCGCCCGGCTCTCGCGGGCCGACGCATTCGTCGTGATTACCCCGGAATACAACCACAGCTTCCCTGCCCCGCTGAAAACGCTCATCGACTGGCACTCCCAGGAATGGCATGCCAAGCCTATCGGCTTCGTTTCCTACGGCGGCGTCTCCGGCGGCCTGCGCGCGGTCGAGCAACTCCGCCAGATCTTCGTCGAGGTTCACGCCATGACTGTGCGCGACAGCGTCAGTTTCGCCGGGGTTTGGACCCAATTCGGCTCGGACGGCCAGCCTACGAATCCCAGCCACTCCAATCGCAACGCCACAAAAATGCTGAATCAGCTCGTGTGGTGGGGCCACGCCCTGCGGGACGCAAAGTCCAAGCGGCCTTACGCCGCATCATCTGCTCCGATCTCGTCGGATTCTACTTGATCAATGTATTAGTTAAATAGTACACTGAACCAGCCTATCGAGGCGGACCTATGACTCGCAGGTCCTTCTGCACGCTGGTTCCCGCCGTTCTCACGGCCGCGGCCGCGCCCGCACCGGTCATCGTGCCGGTCTCCCTGGTCCTCGACAGCAAGGCCACACTCACCCCGGAGGTAAAACAACACTTCTGGTCCACCTTGTGGCCGCAGGCGGTACAGGACTTTTCGGCGGCCGGCGTCCAACTCAACTGCCGGAACGTCACTGGCGAAGTGCTCAGGCCCCCGGGCCGCCAGCCGGTCGTCTCCGGCCTGGATCCCGCCACCCTGAATATCGTCCTCACCGGCACCATCCCCATGGAATGGGACAGCGGCCGCTCCCTCAGCGGCGTCACCCTGCGCTACCGGGGCCAACACCTCTGCATGATCTCCCTCTACCGGGCGCACGGCCACCTGATTCCGCTGGTCTCCATGAACACCTGTGTCCACGAGATCCTGCACGCCCTCATGCTGGATATCTTCGAGCGCAACCCGCAAGGTGTCGCAGGAGCCGGCCGTGAGCTCCGCATCGAGTACCTGGCCACCCGGTTGTGGCTGCTGCGCGATGCCGCGCAAATCCGCGAGTCGGCCCGCAGCTACGTGCGCAAACTGCAGTCTGATGCCGCGTTGTGGACTGCTGCGCCAGCCCTTGACAAATAAAATTGTCAATGCTTCAATGGCCTCATGCTCGACGTGGCCGTCATCGACGATCCCGCCGCTGCCGCCGTGGCCCTGGGCCCGGTTCGCAGCCGCCTGCTGGCTGAACTGGCCGAACCGGCGTCCGCCGCGACCTTGGCCCACCGCATGGGCATCGCCCGCCAGAAGATCAACTACCACCTGCACGCCCTGGAAGCCCACAACCTGATCGAGGTCGCCGACAAGCGGCAGTGGGGCGGCCTGACGGAACGCCGCATGGTAGCGACGGCCTCCAGCTATGTCGTATCCCCAGCGGCCATGGGCCCGGTGGCCGCCGATCCCGCCCGCTCGGCCGACCGGCTCTCCGCTTCTTATCTCATTGCCCTCGCCGCCCGCGCCATCCGCGAGGTCAGCGCCCTGCTGCGCCGCTCGCAGGAAGTCGACAAGCGGCTCCCCAGCCTCTCCGTGGACACCGAGATCCACTTCTCCTCCGCCAACGACCGCGCGAACTTCACCCGCGAACTCACCGCCTGCGTCGCGGACCTGGCCGCCCGCTATCACGCTCCCACCGCGCCGGGAGCACGCCCCCACCGGTTGGTGATCCTGGCCCACCCCTTACCCGTCGAGCCACCCGCGTCGAAGCCGTCCTGACACCCCCACCCACAACGAGATTCAGTAGTTCCAGATGTAGAATCCCCACTCCATAGGAGACCTCATGAGCGTGAAGAAAGACCCCTCCGGACGCCGCTATGTGCAGGCGGAAGTAGAAGTTCCGGGCTCAGTAGAAGAAGTCTGGGCCGCCATCGCCACAGGGCCCGGAGTATCGTCCTGGTTTGTGCCCTGCGAAGGCTCAGGTGAGGTGGGCAGCACCGTCACCGCCCACTTCGGACCCGGCATGGATTCCGTGGCCACGGTCACAGCCTGGGACCCTCCGCATCGCTTCGCAGCCGAAAGCGGAGACCTCGGCCCCAATGCACCCTCGCTGGCCACCGAATGGTCAGTCGAAGCCAAAGCCGGTGGCACCTGCATCGTACGGGTCGTCCATAGCCTGTTTGCCGACAGCGACGACTGGGACAACCAGCTCAACAGCGTCGAGTCCGGCTGGCCGGCGTTCTTCCGCATTCTGAAGCTGTACATGACCCACTTCCGCGGTGAGCAGGGCACCATGTTCCGCGCCATGGGCATGGCCAGCGAGCCGGCCGACGCGGTGTGGACCAAGGTGGCGGGCGGTCTCGGTCTGACCGGTGCGGCCCCCGGCGACCGTCGCAGCGCGCCCCCGGAAGCTCCAGCCCTGGCGGGTGTACTGGAAGAGACCGCGGGCGGAGGCCACCCGCACCAGGTGCTGCTGCGCCTGGACCAGCCCGCGCCGGGCATCGCCCACCTCTTCACCATGCCCATGGGCGGCATGGTGGTGGTTTGCCTCAGCATGTACCTCTACGGCGAAGCTTCACCGGCTTTGGCCGCGGCCAACGAACCGCTCTGGCAACAGTGGCTGGCGGGGCTCTTTCCGCCGCCCAGCGGCAGCCCGATGTGCTGAGCGCGGCTGGCGCTCCACGCGCCGTGCTTTTTCCTCCAATGGCCGGCAATCACGCGGTCAAGCCAGGATAATCCGTACGCCTTTGTCGCCAGCGAAAAGGGGGGATTCCGATCGTCGAATCTCCCCTTTTTCACGACGGAAGGAATAGGATAAGTGCATGGTCGCCTCGCGCTTCGGGCTTTCGCGTGCTTATCTTGCCTTAATATTCCTGACCGCAGCGGTATTCGGCCAGACGCCGCCCATGGTGGCTGGATTCTTCCCCGCCGACGGCTCCGCCAAGGTCCCGCTCAACGCGCGGATCACCATCGCCCTCAACTACTCAAACGGGATGCGTACGGACGCGGTGCTGTTGCGGAATGGCGCCATAATGGCCGGGAAGACTGAGTACTTCGACCAGTGGGCTGTGTACACGCCTGCCGCGCAATTGGAGGCGAACACCGCTTACGAAATCCGGCTCGCCAATATCCTGACAGGGCAGACCTTTGCAGCGAAATTCACAACCGGTGCGGGGCCGGATCTCATCTCACCGCAACTGGCATCGTCTGAACCCGCGGACGGTCAGGATGCGGCGCATCTAACCCACCCGCTCAGGCTGCACTTCAGTAAGTTCCTGAACCCCGCCTCCCTGCAGAATGCCAAATTCCAACTATGGGACCTCACCAGCGGCTACAGCACGGATGTCACGGGCACGCTGATGAACGATGCCACCACCGTTCAGTTGAACACACAGTATGGGCTCACCCTGGGGCGCGCCTACCGCATCTACCTGCCCGAGAGCCCCATCCTCGATTGGACAGGCCAGGCGCTGCCAAAACGTGGGCCCATCACATTTACGACCTTCGCCCAGCCGCCAAAGGGAGGCCCCGTGCTCACCGGCTCAGCTCCGTTCGACGGAGAGACCGCCGTCCCCACGAACTCCGCCATCATCCTGGTGTTCGATCGCCCCCTCGCCCGGAAGTCCCCGACGGAGTTCTTCGAGTTGAAAACCGGCGCCACGGTTCTGCCGGTGCAGGCGGAACGTGTCGGGGATCGGGCTATTGCGCTGAAACCTTCTCTCCTACTCTCGAGTAACAAAGACTACACCCTGGGCATTTCGGGGGTCACCGATATTTATGGCGGCGCAATGGAGGCAGACCATGCCATCCATTTCCAAACCCAACTGCTGCCCGATTCCACCACGCTCAACGTCCGCACCCAGGCGGACGTCCTGCCTTTGAACGGGACCCCCGTGATCTCGTTTACCAAGCCGTTGGATGCCGTGACCTTGTCCCTGGGGACCGTGGGCCTGAATTGGAACTCCTCGACGGCGCCGGTGCAGTACAGACTCTCCGAAGACCGCCGCTCGATTTTCCTGATCCCGGAGCAGCCGTTCCTGCCGGGTAACTACACGATCTCAATCGGGATTCCCTACGAGCGGTTTGGGAAGATTCCGCTGGGCTTTTCATACAACTTCACGCTCACCGGGACAGTCGATTCGACGCCCGCCCAGATGCTCGCCGTGTCCCCGCCGGATGGTTCCAGCGAGGTGCCGGCTACCGTCCTCATTGAGGTCTGGTTCGACAAGTATTTGGACAACGTCAACCCCGCCCTGGAGGGCCTCCGGTTGAGCAGCGACGCGGGTCCCGTCGCCGGCGACTGGTCGTTCGTCAAGGCCAACGGACAAGCCGGGCTGCAGTTCCGGCCAAAGAACGCGCTCTCTCCGTCGACCACCTTTCACCTCGAAATCAGCGGCCTGGCCGACCTGACGGGCCGCGCCGTGCCTCCGGTCTCCACAACGTTCACGACCGGGGCGGCGAATCCGTCCGACTCGTTCCGCATGTTGACCGTCACTCCAGCCAACAAGGCAATAGTGACCGACCCGCTCACGCCGATCCGCATTACCTTCAACCGCGCTGCCAGTCCCGTCGTACCGGCGAGACCATTTTTCAGCCTGGTGTCCCGCGGCAATGTGGGCGAATTCACACCACCCCCCGGCAAGCTGGAAGTGCAGGGCCCGGACATCACCTTCACGCCCCTCGCACCGTGGCCGCCCGGAGAGTATTTCGTGGATGGCTCCCTGGCGACCGACCTCTCAGGATCTCGCCCACTCCGGCTCGCCTCCACGTTCACCATTTCACCGGCCTCGCCAACCGTTCCGGACAGGACCCGGGTGATTCAGGTTTCACCTGAGGATGGAGGCATGGCCGATTCCGTCCAGCCCGTGGTGCTCCTGACATTCTCAAACCCCGTAATCAGATCGACGGCCACGACTAGCAATATCGTGGCGATCGGCCGGGGAGCCGGAGTCGTCAGCGTACAGCTGATCACGCCAACCCTGGCCATGGTGGTGCTGAACGGCGAACCCGGATCCATGGTCACGCTGTTCGTGACGGAAGGCGTCCTGGACTTCGGCTATCAGCCGGTGGTGCCCTTCCGGACCACCATCCAGTTGGGACCCAGGCACAGAGCAGCCGCCAAAGTGGTGCAGATCCGCCCCAACAGCCCTGAAGGTGCTTTGGGCACCACAACCAGCCTGGGGCTGGTGTTTGATGCGCCGGCCGATCGCGCCTCGGTGGAAGCCAGCGCGCTGATCACCGCCAATGGCCAGTTCGTGACCGGGCGGTTCGAGTGGACCGCGGATTCGCGCGGCGTCACTTTTCTGGCCGACACTCCGTACCCTGCCGGCGCCAGGATATACGCAGAGTGGGGCGGCACCTCGTTCCAGAGATACGTGCGGCAGGCTCCCCCAAACGGCGAGGTGGCTTCGAGCCTGATCGGCTCATTCCCGAGCCTGCCTACCGATGGAGTGGTGGACCTGCAACCGGCGCAGGACGTGCCCGATGCGCTGCTGGCCTCGGCTGTGTGCACCTGGAGCGAAGGGAATGCGCCCACCCCCAGCCCATGTACGGCGTCGCGAATCCGGCCGGGCGTCATCCGGCTTCGACCTGGCAGCCCGATGAAGCCATCCGGCTTCTATGTTGTGATCTTCTCGGCCGGCGGGATCAACTGGAGCAGCTTTGTCACGGCCCAGCCCGCGGCTTCCTCCCCTGATCCGCATCTCCTGGGCGGCACGCCGGTGGCCCAGCCGGAAGGTGTTCCCTTGAATGCGACGCTGAGCGTCGTATTCTCGGCGCCCGTCAACAGCTTGTCCATCGAGAATGGAGTCAAGCTGAGCGAGGGCGGCAGGGATGTACCGGTGCAGGCTTTTCGGGCGGGCGATCAGGGCATCCGGGTGGCTCCCTTGACATTCCTGAGAGCGGACAACGAATACACGGTCTCGGTGAGCGGCGTGGAAGACCAGGCCGGCCATACAATACCTCTTCAAAGCTGGACGTTCACAACGGGCCAGGCCGTGGATACGACACCCATCGACATTGTGCGAATGGAACCGCCCACGGGCGGCGGCGCCCCGGATAGCCTCATCTCCCTGGCCTTCAACAAACAGGTCGCGGCCGACACAGCACTCAGAACGGCCTACCTGTTCCCCGGGATTCTCAGCTTCAGCGAGGACCGCCGGTCGTTCACCCTGACGCCGAACAAGCCCCACTTTATGGGGACCAGCTACGACCTCTATATCTCGAACCTCCAGGACACCGCCGAGAATGCGATCTCCGACGCTTCCGCCCGTGCCTACAGCCCAAGTGTGGGATTTGGCTATGCGCGGCCGGGCGGCGCGCCCGCTGTGGTGTCCTCAACGCCCCGCAGTGGCCTGGAGGGGGTACCTCTCAACGCCAGAATCCAGGTGAAGTTCGACCGGCGTGTGCTGCTCGCCCAGGCCACCTCCACCCTGACCGAGGATGGCGGCGCGCTGCGCACATCGCTCCAGATTGAACGCGATGGACAGACCGTAACCCTGGTGCCGGAACGTCTGCCCCGGGCAGGCACGCTGTGCGAGGTTCGTCTCACCAACGTCACTTCGGCCGACGGCACGGCGCCTGCGGCGGACTACGCCTGGTCTTTCCGCATGGGCGCCGACCTCGACCTCAGCAACCCGACCTACCGGTTCCTCCCCGTGGACGGCTCCACGGTGCCGGCGGACACAGTGCTTCGGATCCGGTTCAACGAGAGAATCAACCCGGTCCTGGTGGATCCCGACCATGTTTTGCTAAATACCGCGGAAGGCTTCCCGATAGCGGCCAACCTCAGCCTGGAGGATGACGACAGGACTGTAGTCGTTCGCCCCGAAAGTCCCCTGGCGCCTGCGAAGTCCTACCGTCTGGGGGTTTTCGGGTTGACGGACCTGGCGGGAGGACCGGCCGGGGTCTCCGGTTCCGGGCTTTCCGCAACCTCGTTCTATATCGGTGAGAGCGGGCCCCTGCCCGTTCTCCGGGCTGTGAATCCGCCGGATGGCAGCACCTCTGTTGCGGCGAATGTGGTCGTACAAGCCTACTTCGATGGGCCGGTCGACCTTCCGTTGGGCGACGCCAACTTCCGGTTGCGGCTCGGCGATCAGCCGGTTCCTGGCAAAATTGGCTATCAGTCAGGCAAGATGTTCCTCCTTACACCGTCCCGCCCCTTGAGCCCGGGTTCCGTCTACACCATGGAACTCAAGGGCATCACAGGCATGGATGGGAGGGTGTTGCCGGATTACACCGCCACCTTCACAGTCCAGCAGGGCGGAGCGTATGCCGTCTATCCTCGAATCACGTCCTCGACGCCTGCCCCGAATGCCACCGGCGTCCCCGTCGATTCCAAGGTAATCCTGAACTTCGCCAGCCCCGCGAACCCGGCATGGGTCAGCAACGCCGGCATTGTGGAGGCAAACGGCTACCGCGTGCCTGGCTCGTGGAGCGTGGAAGGAGCCACCGCAACCTTCCAGCCAACCTTCGGCTTCCCACCCCAAAGCAGCGTGATGGTCGGCAAGTCCTTGGGCTCATTCTCCAGCGGGATGGCGCTGAGCGACTTCCTGTTCTTCACCACCGGTGACGCCGCCAATGGGCCGGGCTCTGAACTGGAGGCCGCCTTCCCTGCGAATGACAGCCTGGTCCCTGCGCTGACCACGCATGTGGTGGTGCGCTTCACCCGGCCTGTCATCACCCCCGCTGGCGTCCCACCCATCAGCCTAGTCGCCGGCTCAACCGCGATCAGCGGGTCGTTCTCCATGGCGGAAGACGGACGGACACTGGCCGCGGACATCGATCTGCCCGGGGACCGCCAGATCACCTTGGTGTTGAGCTCGCAGTTGAAAGACCTCGCCGGGAATCCGGTCAAAGGCGGACCCGTGACCTTCCGCACCATGACCGCGGACGAGTCCGCCCGGCCCTCCGTCAGGAAAGTCACGCCCGCCAACTGGGCCCCGAATGTGCCCTTGTCTACACCTGTGGTGGTGGAGTTTAACCACGCCATGGATCCGGCCTCCGTGGCGCAGGCCTTGTTTGTGGCCGATTCCGGCACCCTGCTCGCGGGCCATGTCGAGAACGACGAAGCGGCGCGCCAATTCCAATTCACGCCCGACTCGCCGTTCCTGCCAGGCACGCGAATCGAGGTCGCCGTCGAGGATACGGCTCACGACCGGAACGGCTGGTACGCTTCCCTGTTCACGTCGGTCTTCTACACGGAGTCGCCCGACCAGCCGGCGGCCCTGGTCTCCTACTTTGCCTCCAGTGAGGCCCTGGACCTGAAGTTCAGCCAACCGGTGACGGCGGGCTCTTCGGCGATCACATTGCGCCATGGTCAACAGGCGGTGCCGGTCCGGGTGGAACAGGGCGGACCCGACTGGCTGCGCCTGATTCCGGAACAGACACTGATCCCGGGCGAGACGTATCTGGTCAACGCCGGGCAGGACCAGGCAGCAGCCGTCACCATTGAGGAACGCATGGATGGCGGTAGGTTGGCCACGGAGTCCGTGGTCCGCGACGACGACGGCATCGTGGTCCGGTTCAACCAACCGGTGAACCCGGTCACCTTCGACCGCCAGCGGATCCGCCTGCGGCGGCCTGATGGTTCCAGTGCCCCGTTTCACATCTGGACCGGTTCAGACAGGCAGAGCTTGAGGTTGATCCCTGCCTCCAGCGAAGGCAGCCTGGACCTGGAACTGGAGGCGATCGAATCGGCACCCCGCCGGCGGTTGGAGTTTCAGCGTACGCGCGGTCTCGCCGGGCGCGGCGCCTTCCGGCCAGCCAGGTAGGCTGACGGCGAAGGCGCTTGCCATGCTACGGTGGGCCTAACATGGACCAGACTTTGAATTTGCGGATCGTGCTGCTGAACCCGCCGGGCGGTGTGGATTACGGCATACAGAAGGGCCGCGGCGGCACGTATGAGACCATCTCAAAGCAGCGTTCCATCGGCGGGGACCTTGTCTTCGATTTCACGGTGGGAGTGAAGCCCGCATCGACAGAGGGGGAGTTGGACTTCCATGGCCCAATCGTCCAGGGTCCGCCCGGCGCGCGCTTTCTCTACATTGACATCGGCACCTATGCCGGCCAGCCGGACTCCTGCTGGAGCCGCCGCCTGAAAGTCCCGCTGCGCGGCTTCACCAAGGTCGCCCTCGACCGCTGTGCCGCCAATCCGGCCACCGTGCTCGAAACCCGGATTCCCGGCACCGCCCGCGACGGTGGCCCGCTGTGCGGCTCGATGAAGACGTTTGGCGGCTGGGTGCCGGTCTTGAAATAGGGTGGCTCAAGCCGTGCGGGCGCCGTTCTTCCGCACCACCCAGGTCGTCATGCAGCGCTGACCCTGGACCACGGTCGTCTTGATCGGGTCCAGCAGTTGACCACCCAGCTCGGCCGTCAAACGTACCAGCATCGGTTCGTCCACCAGGAACCGTTCCGACCCGTCGGGCAGGAGAAACCGCCCTCGGCCCAGGGGCTGCACTTCCGACTCCATTCCAATGGAGGACGCCAGCCGGCAGAACAGCAGTCCGCCCGGCTTCAGGGCCTGCCACGTGCCGAGGAGCATGGCGTGGAAGTGCGGCTCGTCACGGGCGAAGTGCAGCACCGCGCTGCTGATGACTACATCGGCGAAGGCCGCGGGCCAGGTGATGCGCTCCAGGTCGCCGGCACGGAAGTTTTCCGGCGGCAACTGCGGAGCCAACTGCGCCGCCAACCGCCGCACGCTGTCCACCGCCCCTGCATCGGCATCCAACCCGTACACGTCAAACCCTTCGCGCAGCAGGTGGTAGATGTTGCGGCCGCCGCCGCAGCCCGCATCGAAGATCACGTCTCCCGGCACGATGCGGCCGCGCAATAGCTGGTCGAACAGGTAGATATCGATCTGCCCAAACTGCTCGAGCAGGCTGGTGACGGGGCGGCCCCCGGAAGGTCTCGACTCTGCGGTCATGAATCGAGGATGACATGGAGCGGGCGGCACGTTTTTATGCCCGCGGCTGAAGACTCCTGACACCACGCTGTCAGGAGCACTGCCGCATGCTGGACCCATGACGCAACCAATCACCTGGTTTGAGATTCCCGCGCTGGACCTTTCGCGGGCCAAGGCCTTCTATGAACACGTCCTGGGGATCCAGTTCAAGGAGGACACCATGGACGGGACAAAGCTCGCCATCTTCCCGTGCGACCGCGAACATGCGACCGGCGGCTGCGTGGTGCAGGGCGCCGGCTATGCGCCGTCCCGCGATGGCGCCGTGCTGTATGTGAATGCCGGTGACTCGCTCGACGCCGCGCTGAGCCGCGTGCCGGCGGCCGGAGGCGAGATCGCGCTGCCCAAGACCGCGCTGCCGCCCGGCATGGGAGCCTACGCCCACATCATTGATTCCGAAGGGAACCGGGTCGGCCTGCACTCAGCACGCGGATAATAGTGTCTGTGCGGCGCGCCGACCGGCTCTTCCAGATCGTTCAACACCTACGCGCGCGGCGGCTTACCACCGCCGCGCACCTGGCCGAATTCCTGGAGGTCTCGGAGCGCACCGTCTATCGCGATATCCGCGACCTCTCCCTGTCCGGGATTCCGGTGAAGGGCGAGGCCGGGGTGGGCTACTGCATCGATCCTTCGTTTGAGCTGACCGCGCTCATGTTCACGCCTGATGAGTTGGAAGCCGTCGTGGTGGGCCTGCGGATGGTGCGGGCTTTCGGCGGACCAGGCCTGCGCGCCGCCGTAATTCCGGCGCTCGACAAGGTGGCCCTTGCCCTGCCGAAGGGGCGCCGCGCCGAGATCGACAAACCGCAGATCTATGCCCCGGCCATCCATGCGCACCGCAATATCGACAGCCTGATCGACACCATCCGGATGGCCGTGGACCACCGGTCGATCCTCGAACTGCGGTACACGGACAATAGCGGCTCCGCCACCCTGCGACCGGTGCGGCCGCTGGCCCTGCATTTCTGGGGCTCCACCTGGACGCTGGCCGCGTGGTGCGAGATGAGGGTCGACTTCCGCAGCTTCCGGCTGGACCGCATGCAGGCATGCCTGCCGACGGGCGCTACGTTTGAGGACGAAGAGGGGAAGACCCTGGCGGACTACCTGAAGTGTGTGCGGGCGGAATGAAGGAAGCGATGCGGCCCCCACGCGGGGGCCGCATACCATCTGTTAGGCCGCGCCGATCTGCGGCAGCGAAGCAGCCGCGGCGGCCTGGCCCACGCGCCGGCTGGCTTCGTCGGGCAGCCGCACGTCGATGCTCAAATGCGGAAACTCGCGGGCCAGCACTTCGTTCGCGACCTGCAGGATGATGTCGCCGCCCTCGCCCGTGGTGACCCGGCCCATGACGAGCACGGTGCCGATGTCGTAGTAGTTGGCGTAGTGCGCCAGCGCATAGCCGAAGTAGGCGCCCACGGTCTGGTAGATCTTCGGCGGGCGCGGGTCGCCCTTCTTCATGAGGGCCTGGACGTGCTCCAACCGCTCCGGCACACCCATGTCCGCGGGGACGTCAATCCCAGCCGGCCCCAGCAGGCGGTTCACGGCCTGTTGAGAGAGGTACTGCACGCCGCAGCCGCGATCACCGGACCATTCATCGGCCGGCGCCAGCGGATTCATGTCGACCGGCACGAACGCCAGTTCGTCCAGCCAGGTGGTGATGTTGCCGGTGCCGTCAACATAGCCCGCGGCCAGGCTGCTGCCGAACGCCACGCCCAGCACGCGATTGCGGTTGAGCGACATGGAACCGGCGAGCGCCGAGACGGAGCCGTCGTTTGCCACGACTACGGGAATGCCTCCGAACTCCTTGCGGATGCGGTGGTACATGGGCACGATGTCGCTCTGGAACTTGTCGCGGGGCACGCCGCGGAACAGTGAGGCGACACGGGCTTCGTTGTCCACATAGACGCCGGCTGAGCTGACTCCGATGGCATCGACACGCGGCAGGGTGGCCGCGGCAGCGCGCAGCGCGTGGAGGATGTGCTCGTAGTGGTAAGCCGGATCGGCCTGCGGCTTCGGATCCCACTTGAACTCGGAGGCGAAGGTCTTCTCGCCGTCCATCTCGGCATAGGCCTTGATGTCGGAAGCGCCTTTGTCGATGGCCACGCGGCAGCCGCCGGTGTGACGGCCCAGAGGCAAGGTGACGTGCGATGCCTGGGGGAACGCGCTGCCGGAGGCATGCAGGATTTCGAAGGGCCGGCCGTAGATCAGCGGTCCCATGATGTCGACATCGAACAGCCGGTTGGGCGAGTAGCGGTAGATGTAGTCGCGCAGCAGGCCCACCAGCAGCTCTGGCGCATCGATGTGGATGCGGCAGCCGCCGACGGCCCAAAGCAGGAACTTCAGTTCGCGCTCCAGGAAGCGCAGGTTCACCGCCGTGGCAGCGCTGCTGGTATCGCGGTCGATGGCGCGTTCAAAGACATAGGTGGACCCGTTGCCCTGTTCGACGGCAATGCGGATGGGCACGGACTGGCCGGCGATGCGGTTGGCAAAGGCGCGCCAGGCCAGGGCGGCCGGGCGGAATTCCGCATCCAGAACCGGCTTGACTTCCGGAACGATGAGTTCCATTCACTCCTCCAGACTATTGGGCAGGTATGTAGGCGCTGTCCTGAAAGACCACGCCGGGGCAATGCGTTGGAGCTTCGTCCAGACGGATGCCGAGCCGGTCGAGCGCCGGCCTGAGGAACGCCATGGCGTTGGTGGTGACGGCACGCTCGACTGTGTCGCGCGGGATGCCCCAACCCAGGGCGATGTTCATGCACTCGATCAGAGAGGTGCACGATCCACTGAGATCGTAAGAGCGGACGCGGCCCGCTCCGTCCAGGCGCACTTCAAAGGTGCGGCCCCAGAGTTGAGCCGTGGTGGGCACGGGCGCACCGATGAGCGGGCTTTCGTCGGCGACGAAGATGACCTTGTCGGGGCCTTTGGCCTGGCTCATCAACTGGACCGCGTATTCCGGGACGTGTATGGCGTCGGGGATGATCATGGACCAGGCGCGCCGGTCTGTAAACTGTGCGACCATGCGCAGGTCCTTGGCGCCGAACTGGTCGCGGGTGGCGGCGTTCATCACATGGGTGAAGCCGGTGGCACCGGCGGCGAGCCCGGCCTGAATCTGTTCGACGTGGGGGTTCTGGTGGCCGAGGCTCACGCTGACGCCCTGATCGGCCAGGTAGCGGATGACCTCGGGAGCGCCAGGGCGCTCAGAGGCCATGGTGAGCCAGCCGATAAAGCCTCCGGACCATTCCAGGAGCTTAGCGGCAAATCCCACCGTAGGGTCCTGGCGCAGGGCCGGATTGTGAGCTCCGATACACTCCGGCGCAAGGAACGGCCCCTCGAGGTGCGGCGGCAGGATCCCCTGCCCCCACTCGAAGTCGCGCGCCTGCCGCAGCACCGGCAGATTGGTCTGATAGGCCTCCGCGCTGGCGGTCACCAGCGTGGGACAGACGTAGCCGTAGCCCAGACCATAGTAGTATTCAGCGACTGCCTTAACTTGATCGAGTGTCAGGCCGGGTGTATCGAAAGCTACAAATCCGGACCAGACACCATCTTGGAAAATCGGCCCCCCGTTCACTTGCAGGGACGCGGGGTAGCAGCGAGCATTCACAGGTCCATTTCTCCCTTTGGGTAACCCCAAAATCCACGATACACCCCGCCATGAGCACACCACAATCACCGGAAATCACAGTGTGCTCCACGGGCCCGATTCCGGATTCGCCGGCGATCCTCTAAGTGAGCCAGCGATCGCGGTTGCGGGCGACGAACTCGTCGTCGGCGAGGTGCGGATAGAGACGAGCGATGCGGTCGAGTTCCGCGGCTTGTCCGGGGGAGAGGCCCTCTTCGGGGTCGAGGCACCAGATGCCTTCGAGGAGCCCCTGGCGGCGGAGGACTTCGTGGAGGCCGGCGATGCAGCCGGCGAAGGCATTGGAGGCATCGAAGAGGGCGGCATTGGCTTCCGTGGTTTGCTCGGCCAGCGCGAACCAGTCGGGGCCGGCACAGCCGCCCGCCTCGCGCAGGGCGTGGACGCGACCGAGCATTTCCACGGCGCGCAGGGTCCAGACGGACCAGTGGCCCAGCAGGCCGCCGGCGAAGCGCAGGGGCTGCCCGTCCAGGTTCCAGTGGCTGAGCAGGTCGAGCACGATGTGGTCGTCGTTGCCGGTATAGAGGGCGATTTCGGAGGCACGGCCGGATTCGGCCACGCCGCGCAGGACATCGAGGGTCTGGTAGCGGTGGAAGGGCGCGATCTTGATGGCGACGACGGACTCGAGGGCCGCGAACTCGCGCCAGAACTCCAGGGGGAGGCGGCGGCCGCCCACGGCGGGCTGGAGGTAGAAGCCGATCAGGGGGATGACCTCACCCACGACGCGGGCGTGTTCGACGAGTTCGGCCACGGGCGCCTGAGCCAAGGCGGCCAGGGAGAGGAGCCCGGCGTGGTAGCCCAGGTCGCGGGCGGTTTGCGCCTCGGCGACGGCCTGGGGTGTGGATCCACAGATGCCGGCGACCCGGACTACATTGAGCCCCTGCATGGCGCCGGCGGCCAACGACAGCACCTCGCGGAAGAGCCCAACGCGGGGATCCCTGATCTGGAACTGGGTGGTGTGCACGCCGACGGCGAGGCCGCCCGCGCCGGCGTCGAGATAGTAACGGGAGAGGGCACGCTGGCGGCGTTCATCGAGCTTCCGTTGCGCAGTGAGGGCAAGTGGATGGGCGGGGATGACGAGCCCGCGGTTGAGTGCCTGGCGCCAATCGAACATTAGAATCTCCCGCTCCGGGTTTCGAAGTGTGTGGCTTTGCCGAGGGTCGCGCCGCCGGCGTGCAGCCAGTCGAGAGTGAGTTGGATGGACTCATCGACGGGCATGGCGGGCGGTCCGAAGACTGAATGGCAGGATGTGGAATTGCTGAGGAGGGCGGTGGCGGCTTCCTGGCCGGTGAAGACGGGCTCGAGTCCGAGGTGGCCGCCGATTTGCAGGGCGAGCGAGCGGACGGAGTGGGTCTCGCGGCCGGTGAGGTTGAAGACGCGGGCGGGCGATTCGCAATGGTGGAGGGCGCGGAGGCAGATGGAGTTCGCATCGCCCTGCCAGATGAAGTTGAGATAGCCCATGGTGAGGTCGATGGGCGTGCGATTGAGGATCTTGGTTGCGATGTCCACGAGCACACCGTAGCGCGGCTCGACCGCATAGTTGAGGCGCAGGATGGCCACCTTCGTGTGGTGAGCCTGTGCGTAGTATTCGAAGATGCGTTCGCGGGCCAGGGCGGACTGGGCGTATTCGCCGACGGGGGCGGGCGGAGTGGCCTCAGTGGCTCCGCCGGAAGAGTGGGGGACGAAGGGGTAGACGTTGCCGGTGGAGAGGACGACGATGCGTGCACCAGGATAGCGTGCGCCTACCAGAACGGGGACGGCGGCGTTGGTGGCCCAGGTGAGGGGTTCGTTGCCGGAAGAGCCGAACTTGCGGCCGACGAGGTAGATGATGTTGGGGACGTCGGGCAAGCGTTGGACGGCCGCGGGGTCGAGCAGGTCAGCGGGGATGTGGCGTACGCCTGGCGGGAATTCGCCGGAGCGCGAGACGGCGATGACCTGGCGGGGGCGTCCGCACTCTTCGGCGGCCCGCCAGGCGCGCCGGACGAGGGTGGGGCCCATTTTGCCGCCGGCGCCCAAGACGAGGATGTCGCCGTCCAAAGTGGCCAGGGCGTCGATGTCGGCCGGGGTGGGGCGGCTGAGTAGGTCTTCGAGGTGTTCCGTAGTTTGCATAGTGTGCGTCATCCGAATTGCGGCCCGAGGATCGCGGGGCTCAGCGCCGGCGGCCATGGTGGTATCCAGCCGCCTCGAGGGCGCGGGAGAGCCGGTCGGCGGCAGCCTTCACGGCGGCGGCGATGGATTCGCCGAGGGTGGGTTGGTAGCGGGCCTTGGGTATGCCGAGGCTAATGCTGCCGCAGACCGAGTTGGCGGCATCGAAGACGGGCGCGGCGAGGAAGATCGCGCCGACGATGGTCTCTTCGTCGTTGCGGGCGTAGCCGGCACGGCGGACTTTGGACCACTCGCGTTCGATGGCGAAAGGGTCAGTGAGGGTCTTATCGGTGAGCAGTTTCAATTGAAGACGGCGCAGGATGTCGCGAGCCGCCTCGGGGGCGGAGAAAGCGGCGATGACTTTGCCGGCGGCGGTGGCATTGAAGTGGACTTCGGCGCCGAGGGGACCGACGAGGCGCAGGTCGCGGCGGGACTCCTGGACATCGACGAAGATGGCGCGGGGCCCGTCGACGACGGCGAGGTAGACGCTCTCGTTGAAGCGATCGGCCAATTCGCGAAGCATGGGCCTGGAGACGCGGAGGAGACTGATGCCGTCGACAGCGCCGCGAGCGAGGGTGACGGCCTGGAGGCCGAGGCGATAGGGGCCGCCGGCGACCTCCTGTTCCGCGTAGCCATGGTGTTTGAGGCTGCTGACGATGCGATGGACGGAGCTTTTGATTTGCCCGGTGCGTTCGGCGAGGTCGCGGAGGGGGAGGCCGGTGGGCTCATCGCGGAGGGCTTCGAGCACCTGAATGACTTTGCCGACCAGTTCGATGTAGTGGGGGTCGGATTCGGCTCCGGCGGGTCGTGGCGCGGCCATGGCAATTCCTTCGAGTAGAACTGATTCTGCTAGCCAGATTAGCACAAGTGTGGAGAAAGAGCGGCGACTCGATGGCGGGCCGGGTGGCCTGGGGGCTGGAGTCGCATTTTGAGGCGGGGTTGGGGCGTTGTGGGCTGCCGCTGCGGGTTCTTCAGATGGGGGACGTTCACGCCCTGGCCACCTGGGGGTTTTGATTTCGTTTCGGATTTCCGGCGTTTTGGGCCAGGGATGAACGTCCCCGGGGGCTTGGGTGACGGGCTGGATGACCGGCGGTTTGCAGAGTTCGGGGGCTGGTGGGTTTGTTCCCTCAAAATGCATTGTGGGTTCCGGAGCGACGGGCTGGATGACCGGCGGTTCCGCTGCAGGTGGGTTTGTTCCCTCAAAAGCCCCGGCGGGTTGGGTGGTTGAGGGCTCGGCAGGGCCGGGTTGTTCGCAGGCGGCTATGGGCTTGCAGGACGATGACGGCCCAGTTTCCGGAGTTCCTACGGGGCGGGGCTGAGGCCCCTCGCAGCGTGAATGCTGCCCGACAAGGCGTGGGCTGTGAGGTTGTTCTGGCTCCGGACCGAAGAGCCGGGTTAGGTGGTCCAGTCCGGCTGGTTGGGAGAGGATGGCGCTTTCGGTGCGGCGGAGGCGCATCTGGATCCAACCGGCGTAGCGATTGAGGGCGTGGATGTAGCCGTGCTGGCGGAGCACCCAGTCGCTTGCGATGTCTTCGTTGCCGAGGCCGTATTCGAGACCGGCGTTGAAGAGGGCTCGTTCGCGGCTCTCGTGGATGACGAGGTGGCCCTGGAGTATGTGCCAATCGTAGCTGAGGGCACGCACGTTTGGATCGGCCAGGTGCTGGGTGCGGGCGTCGGCGATGGCTCGGAAGTGAGCTTCGAGGCGAGGCGACATGCGGTGGTCTTCGCTGTAGGCTCCGGTGCGTCGGGCGTTGGCGGAGACTTTGGCTTTGCCGGCGGCGGTGCGCGGGCCGGTGGATTTTTGGGCATTGGCCCGGTTGGCAGCGAGGCGCTTTTCGGAGATTTGAGTGGAGGGCATGGGTGGGGCTCCTTGCACTTCACTGCACCTGTTGAATGGGGTAGAGGCGCTGGACGAGGCGGAGTTCGGCTGAGAGGGCGCGGTGGCGGCGCCAGTAGCGCTCCTCCAGCTTTAGGGCTTCGAGGAGGGCTTTGCGTTGAGTGGGGTCCATGGTGTGGAAGGCCTGCCAGGCGTGGACTCCGGGGCTGGCTTTGGGGACCAGTTCAATGGTGTTGTCCCACTGGCGTTGGATCTGGAGGGTGAGGGCATTGGCTTCGAAGGAGGCGTAACGTTCGGCGCGCCAGATGCATTCGGCCATCCGGTCGGCCAGGATGTGCTGATAGGTGGTGGCTGGTTTGAACTGTTCGTGGACGGCGGCACGAATCTTTTTGTAGTAATCCTTGCGTTCGACGAAGGTGGTGACGCTGGCGGCTTTGGCGCCGGTGAGGATGCCATCCTCGGTGACCTGGGCGTGGTGGCTGAGGAGGTCGATGTCCGGGAAGGCGCAATCGACTGGTTCGGAAGTAATCATATGAAATGTCCTCTATAACCATTCTTGGGGGAGGTGGACCAAGGATTTAGGAGATGGAGGTCTGCAATGTGTTGATTGCAGTGGAGAAGAAATATCTGGAACTCCTGTCATCAAGAAAGCTTCATGTGTGAAAACGGGGTGGTTCTGAGGGAGGCCGGGGTGATGGCGAAGGGAGGTGAGGCGGTGAGGGTTAGTGGCTGGGCGGGTTGGAGAATGACCGGCTCGGAGGGAGAACTGGGTCCAATCCGCGCATCTGCTGCTCGATCACCCCGGACTCGCCTGCCTGGGGGAGGGCGACATGTCCCAGTGGCCGTTTCGACGGATAGAAGGCGTACTCCGCAGTACGTTGCGGGCGGAGGGCTGGCGTGATTCGGCGCGGTATGTTGTTGAATCCAAGAAATTTGGTGGATGAGCAGAAGAGCGGCGGGCCCCGGTCCTCCTGGAAAGCATGCGCCAGAGGGTGAGGAGATTGGGAAGGTAGGGCCTTCTTTCTTCTGTGGTTTGCAGAAAGGTGAAGCGGCGACTGGTTCCACGCGTGGGACGGGAAACCATCCGGATTCTGCTCCGTGCGGAGACTACAATACTCGTGGGAGAGCAGTCCATGAAGAGAATTGGGCAGGAAGTCATGCCGCAAAAGCAAGGGGAACAGGAATTACCGCGCAGGGGGCGACCATTGAGCCTAGTCGCCGCCGGGCTCGCTCTTGCTTTGGCCGGGAACTCTTTGGCCTGGGCCGAAAAGGGCTCGATCGCCGCACGCCTACAGGCCGTCGAAGATCGGGCCGCTATCGAGAAGCTGGTCACGAGCGACTACAGCACGGCGCTCGATACAGAAGATTGGAACGCTTTTGGCGCCTTGTTCACGGCCGACGCCGAGTTCAGGCTACTGGCCAAGCAGTTTCCACCGAGGGAGTACAAGGGAAACGCTGCCATCCAAAGATCATTGATCCCTCCATCCGAGCTCCCTGCAGGTGAGGTCCCTCCTGGCGTGAGGGCCTCAATCAAGCACGTCATCACCAATCCTCATGTACAGCTGGACGGAGACCGCGCCACGGCAACGTCCTATTGGATGGAGGTCATGATTGGTAAGGACCTAAAGCCCTCAGTGCGCGCCACGGGCTACTACCGCGATGTCCTCAAGCGGGACAATGGCCGATGGAAATTCCAGACCCGTGAGGTCTTTGCCTATGACATGGCGCCAGTCGCCGGCAGTAAGCCTTCGATGGCAGCGCCCGCGCCCCGGTGCGACGAAGCGTGCCTGCGCACCGCAATGGACGTCTACCTTGATGCGATGACCGCGCATCAGCCGGCGGCGGTTCCCCGGGCGAGCGGGTTTCGCTTCACCGAGAATGGCGTAGCGATTCCCCTCGGCGAGGGACTGTGGTCCACCGCCCAAGGTCCGGTCGGCTATCGCATCTACATACCCGACCCCGCGACCGACACCATTGCGTTCATCGGCTCGGTAAAGGAGCGTGGCCGTCCGGTCTTCCTAGCGGTGCGGCTTCGCCTGGTCGACGGAAAAGTCATCGATGCGGAGACCGTGGTTTCCCGGGGATCGCCATTCCGGGATCAGCCGGGCGCCGTGGCTCGCGCATCCTTCGCGGAACTTACACCGGCTGCCGACCGGCTGCCGAGGCGTGATCTGGTCCAGATCTCAGAGAAGTATTTCGACGCACTGCAAGCAGGTGACGGCGACCTCGCGCCCTTCCACCCAGCTTGCGTTCGTATCGAGAACGGCGTGCAGACGACAGGGATTCCCATCTCCGGCGGGAAGCCCCCGGAGAGCTGTTACGACAATATCGAGCACATCGCGCCACTCGCGAACATCACGAAGCGCCGGGTGTTGGCGGTCGACGAGACGCGAAACCTAGTCTTCCTGGTCGCCGACTTCTCGATGCCCGGAACGGACTCGCCGCAGCTGGCGGCCTGGAAGAAGGCCAACCCGCCGGAAATGTCAGCCATGGTCGAACAAACCGTAAGACCATCCAGCGGCCCGCTGTTCGAGCTGTTCCGAATTCGCCAAGGCAAGATCGCCGAGATCGAAGCGGTCTTCTATGGGCCGCGGATGCCTTACGGCTTCGGAACTGGATGGGACTAGTGCTATGACCGCTTAGAAACGTACTTGCTGTAGGCAAGTTTTCGCCGTGCGTCCTTTCGACTGAACTGCCAATCGATTTTGGTGCGAGCCTCGTTCACGGCGGCGTTCCAGGCACGCGCTTCCTCCTTGAGGCGAGCCAGGGTCGGCAATCTTCGTATTCCTAGACATTGGCGGGAGAACAGGCTGATTTCGATTTCTGCTTGGTTCAGCCTGCTACCATGCTTGGGCGTCTAATGAACCGTGAATCGGTTCCAGAGGTCGGTGTCTGGAGTCTCTCCATGATGATCGGTAAGTGACTTCCGGCAGTGGATGTTCAGGTTGTCCACGACTAGGCGTATGGTCTGCACAGTTGGATGGTTGAGAGCCAACTCCGCCATGATTTGAGCGAATTCGGCGGCGCAGCGATCTGGGGTCGGGCGGGTGTAGTGGTGGCCGGATTTAGGTTCCACCGCGCAGAATACATGGCCGTTCCGCACCGCTCGTATTGGGAGTCGCGCTTGGCGACCTGGCCCGGCGCCGCCGGCTCGGGCGATCGCACTTCCTTATGTAGTGTGACGGGTTTCCCGTCCAGCAAACTACTGGTTCGGCCTGATTATAGGGCCTTTCGTAGATTTCCAGAACGTCTTCTAACTTCCGAACAAATTCCTCATTGAGTTCGGCCACGCACCACATTCTTTGCCCGCCACGGCTTCAAGTCGTGGCTTTCGAGCAGGATCCGAATGGTTTCGCGGCCAACCTTCGGGACTACTTCCGCTTGATGGCTTGCTCCGCAATCAGGCGAACCGTCCATCGGGCTCGACCATCGGGTGCATCACTGCACGCCATTGCGATAATTCGCTGTTGCTCCGTTGGGCTCAGTATGGGCTTGGCGCCATGCCGGGGACGCTCATACAATGCCCGCTCCATTCCGCCATCCAGATAACGCTTGCCAATATCGCGCAAGGTCTTCGGCGTCAACCGCAGGCGGTGGGCGGAATAGTTGACGCCAGACAGAGGATTGGCGTGGAGGGAGAACTGGGTTCAATCCATGCATCTGCTGCTTGCTCTCTCCGGACTCTCCGGCCTGGGGGAGGGCGACCTGTCCCTGTGGCAGTTTCGATGGATAGAAGGCGTACTCCGGAGTACTTTATTGTGCGGAGGGCTGGCGTGATTCGGCCTGGTATGTTTGTGAATCCAAGTAAGTTGGCGGATGAACAGAAGTGTGGCGGGGTCCGGATCTCCTGGAGGGCAAGTGCCGCATGGTGAGGAGATTGAAAAGGTAAGCCTTTATTTTTCTGTGGTTTGCAGAAAGGTGAATACCAGGACGTCCCTTTCTCCTTTTCCTGGGGACGTCCCCTTTTCAGGAGTGCTCCTTTTCCAAGCGACGATCCGCAGTAGCCGCCCCGTTTCGGTCCGGATGGGCCATCCTAAGCACAGTTCGCATATCTGCGTTAATATGACAACTCGGCAAAGAAATGGGCAATCTGAAATCCGTCCTCGCGCAAGAAGACACAGTTCTATTTGTTGGATCCGGGATGTCGATGTGGTCAGGCCTACCGTCATGGGCCCAACTCATCGAGGACTTGGCCAGGTTACTAGAAGGCGCCGATCGTGATGCTGGCCTAGTACGGAGAGAAGCCCAGCGAGGGGATCTCTTGCAGGCCGCCAGCTACGGTTTTCACATGTTGACTGAACCCCAGATTGGTGACTTCATTCGAAAAGCTTGTCGCTACGGCGTCGCGAGACCACACGAGATCCACCGTGCCCTCGTTACGCTCGGTCCCCGTTGCTTTATAACGACGAATTACGACAATCTTTTGGAAGAAAGTCTCCGCAGCTGGCAACCGGATAGGCACGTTCGCACTGTGAACAATAGGCATCTGACCGAGCTTGCTGAGGTCACCCACGCGCGTGCCAGTGACTTCATTTTCAAGCCTCATGGTGATGCAGCAGATGCGGCTAGTATTGTTCTGACGCGAGAGCAATATCGCCAGTTGCTGCCCGGCGGTGAGCGGAGTGCAGCATTGGAGTCCCTCAAGACGCTTCTTGTGAGCCGGCCAATCGTCTATGTCGGCTTTGGTCTGCGCGATCCGGATTTCATCTACCTTCGGGACCTCCTTTCTAACACATACCGAGGAGGGATCCGCGACCACTTCGCCATAATGGCCGACGTTGTCGAGGCCGAACGTGACTACTGGAGAGCCAATTATGGAATCCACCTTCATGGCTACACCACAACGAGGCGTCAGGATGGATCGTATGACCATTCTGAACTTCTGCGGGTTTTGAAGGAGCTCTCGTCCGCGACGAAGACAACGCAGTTGACATCTCCTCACGGGGAATATGCGCCTCATTCTTCCAACACGATTCTCGCCTTGGCCCGCCATGCGGCTGGGCTAATGCGAGCTCCCCAGATTGACCCGGAGTTTCCGCTCCGGGTCAACCTGGATAGAGGAGGCAGAGGCAGAGGGGACTTTCTGCCTTCGCCCGACAGTTTTGACCATTCCTCCGTACTTCATTTCCTCACAGAAGTGCCATCAAATGCGATCCTGATAGGTGCACCTGGCGCAGGAAAGTCATACTCAATCCGACGCGCTGCTGCTCTAATGGCAGAGTCGCTTCATCAGGAATGCTTATTGGAAGTGTTTGATCACACGAATGTGGCTATCCCATTGGTCGCGGATCTCAAATTGTACCGCGGGGATCTCCACGATCTTGTGAGTCAAACCCTGCCACGAGGACTGTCTCTGGAAGATCTCAGCAGCGATTTTGACTTGAGGATCTTTTTGGATTCCTTTAATGAGATGCCGAGGCAGTATTGGGATAGCGGTGAGTACGAGTCGGATGTTTCTGGTTTTATTGCCAAGTTCCCTGGCGCCATTGTCATTGTAGGCTCCCGAACCAGAGACGGTTTGAGTAAGATCGCGTCTCCGGTCTATCAGATCACCGAGATCGATCAGAAGTTCGTAGAGGCAGAACTATCCAGGCGAGGAATTGCCATCGAAGGTCGGTTTGAATGGGAGATTAAGCGGTTTCTGCAGACGCCCTTCTATTTCCGTTTAGTTGTGGGCGGTGACATTAAACTGCCGCCCGGCGCTAGGCCAAACGATTGTTACGAGGTCTATTTTGAAAGCATTGGATCTGCTTTATTCGAGCGTTTTGGGGTGTCATTCGACATGAAGGGCGCTCTCGCTCGAGCTGCTTTCGATGCAATCGAGCAGGGCGAGGAAGCACAACCCCTGGCCAACCTGCTGACGACATTGACTACCGAGCTGAATTCAGTGGGTGCCTCGGGCGTGACCGGTTCTGATATTGCCAATTGGCTCGTCTCCAGAGACGTCCTTGTCCCCTACCGAGGCGCGCGCGTGGCACTCTTCCATCAGTCGGCGACCGAGTATTTGGCGGCATGCGAGCTTGCCCGAATGTATCAACTGGATCCGGGTATCTTAAAGAAGAGGCTTCACCTGAGACGTTGGGACCACGCACTACTTCTGGCTGTGGTTTTGTTGCCCTCTGATCTGAGTGCGGCGTTTGTGAATGCACTTGTTGAAGCTGATTTTGGCTTGGCCCTGAGGGCCACCAAGTACATAGAATTCGGCCGCGATGAGGTTGTTACGCGCCTCCTCTCGATAATGCCGTCGCGCATTTCTCAGCGTGAGCATCTCAATTTTGAAATTGAGTCTGCTCTTCAGTTCCACGTCGCAGTATCCGAAGTACACGAACCGCAGCTTCGGGGTATCATGGCGATGCGGGGCAGCATCGGCGGGGCAGCCGTGCATCGCTTAGTCGAACTCGTGGGTGCTTCGATGAAGCATGAACTACTGCAGTCCATGATGGAATTCCGACATGACTTTAACTATTGCGTAAATGGCATTGGATCGGCGCTCGCATCCTTTGCAGCTGCAGACGACATTCATGCGATATTAGCCTTGACAGATGCGCATGAGCAGGAGTTCCCTCCTAATGCGGATGATGAAGTGTGGCATGGGTTTATAAGTGGCTCAGCAAAGGTACTTTCGGAACTAGATACTAATATTGTAAAGGAAGTATTTTTCGAAAATTATGAGGCCGGGCCACTTCCGGAAATAAGAGGTCGAATCTTTAGTCGTTTCCTAATGGAGCAACGGTCAACGAAAGCGCTTACTGCAGCTGCGGATTTGCTGATTCGTGGAGGACACGATGTTGCGACAACAATCTACTTTATCGCACAGTTCTCCGATTCGAATCTCCTTAATTGGTCCGGTATTTCGGAGGAGCACATCACAATCCTCGTCTCCTCACTTGCAAATCCTGCGGATAAGAGCTGGAATGTTCAAGCTCTGTGCCTCATGTGCCACTCCTGTGCAAATTAGCCCGCAGCCACTGGCGTGAGGTGTAGCAGCACGGCGAAGGACTCGCTTTGATAGGTTGGCTCAGGTTTCCAGCAAGAGACTGAACCCGACCGCAAAGGAGCCCTCCGCCATGATTCGAGTATCCAGCATCTTCAGTCAGATTTTGCACGCCTTCCCTCGCCTTGAGTTCGTTGCCCTCGTCCGCCAGCACAAGGCAGAACGCCACGCTCGCGGTTTCACCTGCTGGCAGCAGTTCGTCGCCATGCTCTTCTGCCAACTTGCCCACGCGCAGAGCCTGCGTGAAATCTGCGGCGGCCTGGCCGCACTGGAAGGCAAACTCCTCCACCTGGGCGTTACGGACTGTCCGAAAGCCACCACTCTTTCTTATGCCAACGCGCATCGTCCGTGGCAGCTTTACGAGACGATCTTCTATCAAACGCTTTCCCGGTGCCAGGCCGAAGTCGCTCATCGCACGCGGAGCAAGTTCAGGTTCAAGCACAAGCTCCTGAGCCTCGACGCCAGCATGATCGAGTTGTGCGCCGAGACCTTCGACTGGGCGCGCTACGGGCGAACCAAAGGTGCGCTCAAACTGCATCTGGTACTCGACCACGACGGCTGCCTGCCTTGCTATGCCGTCATCACCGAAGGCAAGCGGGCCGACGTGAGCGAAGCCCGGCAGATGGAGTTTGCCCCAGGCACTCTGGTCGTCTTCGACCGCGGTTACGCCGATTACAACTGGTGGCTCGCGCTCACCCGAAGTCATGTTGACTTCGTCACACGGCTGAAGGACTGTGCCCTCTATGGGGTCGTCGAAAGCCGCCCAATTCCGGCCGGGTCCGACATTGTGCGGGATGAGGTGGTTCTTCTCACCAGCCAGCAGGAGATCGGCCCTGAGGCTCGACTGCGACGCGTCGAAGTTTGGGTGGAGGAGAAACAGGAGACCATGGTCTTCGTCACCAACAACTTGAAATTGTCTGCCCGAACCATCGCGAGAGTCTATAAGGAACGCTGGAAAATTGAGCTGTTTTTCAAGGCGCTGAAGCAGGGACTGAAGGTGAAAACGTTCGTTGGCACCAGCGAGAATGCCGTACAGATCCAGATCTGGACGGCGCTGATCGCGATACTGATTCTGAAGTACCTGCAGTTGAAAAGCACCTTCGGTTGGAGCCTGTCCAATCTGATCGCCTTGCTGCGGCAGCAGCTATTCGTGCACCGCGACCTTTGGACGTGGCTGAATGACCCATTCCAAGCCCCACCGTCTCTGGTGCTGGCCGAGCAGTTGCCCCTCGGCCTATAAATTGGACAGCACAACGCGGTGAAGACCAGAGAGTGCGTGGGAATGCCCGTAAACATGGGCTCGAATTTGGACAGCAGGAGGAGCCCAACCCAGTAACACCTCGCAGCAGTGGCACGGCAACCAGGATTCCGTCAGGAAGCCAAAGCCATCGCTATCTTCAATGGCTGCAATATGGGAGGAAGACCGCGGAGGCTAATTTGCACAGCAGTGCTCATGTGCAGGGCTCGGCCAGACTTGGCCGCGATCGTACTTGAGGATGCGGACAGAGTATCCGGCCTGCTTCGCGGAGTGCTGCGATATTGTGCTTGCACGGACGATACTGCAGGCATTTTCGACGCGCTGGGAAGGATGGCTGGAATGGATGCCGATCAGCGCCGCAAGGAGCCGATTCATCTTCTGGAGCAGGTCGAAGTGGACTGGAGAGGGAAGGAATCACTGCTTGTGAAGTTATTGAAACTTCGCGACGTCGGTCTTGGAAGAGCATTGCTCCAGAAAATCGTGCACCGGCAGGAGGCCATTGGGGAGATCGAAATCGGAGCGATCGAGTGGTGGCTTGAATGGATCGGTGAATTGCATACAAGCAAAGACGGTTGGTGGTTCGCGTACGAGATCAGCTCAATGTTTAGCCGTGCCCTTAGTCCTGATGCTCGGAACAGATTTGTTGCCGAATTCAATCGGCCGGAGTCGCAGTTTCGTGGTCTGCTCGCAGAGTGGATATTGCCTCGTTTCTCGAATATCACCACCGATTTGCTGAGCGAGGAAGCTATTGCATTCCTGCTGTCCGACCTCGCCTGCTCCGAATTGACGAGCGGATTCCATGGGCATTTACTTGGGAGTGCTGCAACTGAACAATTTGTGGTTGAGCGCCTACTGCCGTTGCTTGATGAAGCAGAGCCTCCTTTGTCCAACAATCTTAGGCACGTGTTGATATCGGCCGGAGGCCGCCATGCGCGCCGATATGTTGCGACGTAGTCGGGCTAATTTGCGCGGCGAGTAATGCCTCGGGCGCCAGCGCAAGGCGCTCGGGTTCTTGTTGTGCAGCGAGGTCGCACCAAGTCCTCGGGGTGGGGGCGTGACTTGTTCGGATGCAGAAACGAGGCTGCACCGACGTCCTGTTCGTGGCGCGCTGTACCAAATTGTCTTGCCTGGCCAGACTCGGAGCGGACACGAGTAGGCTGGGGACTTCTCCTTGGTTATGAGTGCGCCTCGTGACGGCTTCACTGTGAGGGCGTCGCTGCCGGAGCACGCTGCCTCGTATTTGCGAGGTCGCATGTAATGTGGACTGCGAGTTCTGTCTGCGCGACCTGATCTCCACCATCCATCGATCCTCGACGCCCTTGACCGAGACGCCTGGGTTTGTGGACGCCTCGTACTCTGAAGCTCAACCGACCCACGCCAACGCCGAACCGTGCACCGTCGTGCCGCTGCGAAGTTGCCGGGTTTGCTGTTCGGGATACGAATAAGCCAATCTGGAATAGATACCCGATGGATGCCTTTGGCAATCTGGTGCAGGCGACCGAACCGAATCCGTCACAACATCCTACACGTCCAGAAGCGATGGCCCGATCTGGACGAAGACCGACGCCCAGTGCCTTGTCACGACCTGTGTGCGGGACTGTCGCGAAGCAGCGGAGCGGCGTCCATCTGACAAGGAGATACTCACGGAATGCGTCCACTGATGCGCGCTTCGGTCTTTATCGTTCTCTGCGGGACGCGGCTTGCCGCATTTGCGAATGAGGCGGATGACCAGGAGCAACCCGCGGAGGCCACGGTTTGCCAAGTTGTTTCTAATCCCTCTGCCTATCAAGGCAAACTCGTCCATCTGACGGGTCGAATCGAATGGGATCGGGACTCATTCGCACTGGCGGCCGATCAATGCGACACTGCCTTGAGAACAGGCGGCCACCAGTGGCTTTCCCGGATCTGCTTGGGAGCTTCAGGCCGAGCTGAAGATCCAATGAAGCATTCGCGCGAGCTGTTCTATTCCGCCGTGAGGCTCTATGAGGCAGCCATCATGAGCGGAGAAGTGCGGTTGATTGCGTCTTTTGTGGGCAGAATCGAAGCAAGGGCAGCGTACTCGGCTTTACCGCTCGGCGGCGGAGGGTTCGGGCTCAATGGGTACTGCCACATGTATCAATTCCCGGCCAGGCTCATTTATTCGGGTGTCCCTCAGTGGACATTCCGCTATATTCCGCCTTCTGCGGCTGCGGCGCCTCCTGCTGTCCTGCGAGAGCAAGGAGCACGGGTGCATCCCTGATCCATGGCTGTCACGGGAAAACTGACTTTGCCGTGCGCTTCCGCCGGTAGAGCTTCGTTCGTCCGGTTTGTGCCCTGATCCAGCTGCAGAATTCGACGGGGGGCAGAAGGCCGGCACGAATGCCGGCCCGCAAGCCTGGAGGCATACCCCACGGATGAGGGGCTCTGTGTGGGTTCGGGGCTCTGTGTGTACTGGGGTTGTCGTTTCGGGGGCAGAGGGCCGGCCCGAATGCCGGCCCGCCAGCGTGGACGCATACCCCACGGACCGGGCCGGCGTGTTTTGGGGCTCTATGAGCGGTGCGGCGGCATTTCCCTGTTGACAACCTACAGGAAGATGGGTGTACTCTTTTCCTGTAGGTTGCCAAATGAACGACGCACGTAGGGACAAGACAGATGTTCTGCAGGGCACGTTGATTCTGCTGGTACTGCGGACACTGGAGGCGCTGGGACCGCTGCACGGTTACGGCCTTGCGCGCCGGATTGAGCAGATCAGCAAGGATGTGCTGCAGCTCAACCAGGGCACGCTCTATCCGGCCTTGTTGAACATGGAGCAGGAAGGGTGGATTTCTTCGAAGTGGGGCGCTTCCGAGAAGAACCGCAAGGCGAAGTTCTACTCCATTACCGCCTCCGGGAGGAGACGGCTGGCCCAGGAAACGGAAGAGTGGAGACGCATGTCGACAACGATTGAACGTTTTCTTGGCTTTGACCCGGGGCGCATCGCGGAGGAGCGCGGATGAGTTGGGCGACCGTGGTTCTCGCCCGGCTGCGTGGCCTGTTTGAACACAACCGGCTGGAGCACGAGTTGGATGAGGAAGTTCAATTTCATCTGGAGATGCAAATCGAGGACAACCTCAGAGCGGGGCTAGATCCGGCCGAGGCGCGGTATGCGGCGTTACGCAGTTTCGGAGGCCTGGAGCCAATGAAGGAAACGTACCGTGAACGAAGGACGATCGCGCTGATTGAAACGACGGCGCAGGATTTCCGCTACGCGGCGCGGACACTCCGCCAGAGTCCAGGCTTCACGCTGACCGCGGTGGCCGTGCTGGCGCTGGCGATTGGCGCGAACACGGCGATGTTCAGCGTCCTGAATGCGGTGCTGCTGCGGCCGCTTCCCTATCATGCACCGGAGCGTTTGGCGATGTTGTGGACGGAGGACCCTACCCAGAACCATCGCGAAGGCAGGTCGGCGCTTTGGGATGTCGAGCAGTGGCGGAGCCAGAGTCAGAGTTTCGAGGATCTGGCCACGCTGGACACGGTGGGCACACTGCTGACGGGCGCCGACGGGGTGGAGCAGATTGCCGGCGCGAGCACCTCGCCCAACCTGCTACCCCTGCTGGGGGTCCGGCCGGTGCTGGGGCGCAGCTTTTCGACCGAGGAGGCGGAGCAACGGCAGCCGCTGATCCTGATCAGTCATCGCTTCTGGCAGGCGCGATTCGGAGGCGCGCGGAATGCGCTGGGCGCCACTGTTGTGCTGAATGGCCTGCCCCGCCAGGTGATCGGCATCCTCCCGGCCGATTTCCAGATCGCGCGGCTGGATGCGGACGTGTGGGAGCCGCACACCAGCCAGCGAAGCGGGCGCGGCGCGGAAACGTGGTTCGTCGTGGGACGGCTTCGACCGGGGGTGACCTTCGAACAGGCGCAGGCGGAGATGAGCGCAGTGGCCCGCCGCCTGAACGATCAACGGCCGGCGACCGAAGAGAACCGCGGCATCAGCGTTGTCCCGTTGAGTCTTGCGATGGTCGGCCCCCAGTCGCGATTGGCCTTGTGGATGCTGGGCAGCAGCGTGTTTTGCGTCTTCCTCATTGCAGCGGCCAACGTCACCAGCCTCTCCCTGGCGCGCGGCGTGGCCCGTGGGCGCGAGATGGCCGTTCGCGCCGCGCTGGGAGCGAGCGCGGGCCGGATTGTGCGTCAACTGCTGATCGAAGGTATTCTGCTGGCCGCCGTAGCCGGACTGATGGGCACATTGCTGGCAACAGGAGGGATTCGCCTGATCCGCGCCTTTGGCCCCGGCAACCTGCCGCGGCTGAACGAGATGAGCCTCGATCTCCGCGTCCTCGGTTGCGCCCTGGCGATTTCCGGACTGGCGGGCATTCTGGTGGGCCTGGCGCCGGCGATGGCGACGATGCGCGGCGACCTGCGGACCGCCGGGCAAGAGGGGGGCAGAAGTGTTTCGGGCGGAACGGCCACTCGTCGAATCCGCCGTGCGCTGGTGGTGGCGGATTTTGCGCTGGCGATCGTCCTGCTGGCGGGCGCGGGCCTGCTGATTCGAAGCTGGTGGCAGGTGAACAGCATGGATCCAGGATTCAGGCCGGAGCGGGTGCTGGTGATGGAGATCTCGGCCCCACCGGCCTACGGCATCGCGGCGCAACGAAGCGGCCTTTACCAGCGAACACTGGAGGCGATTCAGGCGGTCCCGGGTGTGGAGAGCGCCGGGCTGATTGGCGATCTGTTCATTACCAACCCGAGGGAGCAGATCCTCGCGGTGGAACGGGACGACGGGACGAAGTCTGAGCGGCTGCGGTTTGTGAGCGACGAGGTGAGCGCCGATTTCTTCAAGGCGATCGGGACACGGCTGCTGCGAGGACGATTCTTTTCGGCGGGGGATGGCCCGGATGCTCCGCCGGTCGCGATCATCAATGACGCGATGGCCCGGCGCTCCTGGCCGGGGCAGGATGCGGTGGGCAGAAGGTTCAAGTTAGGCTCGCGAGATTCCGACGGCCCGTGGTACGTAGTGGTGGGCGTAGTCGGCGACATGCGGCGGCAGGGGTTGGAGCGTGAGGCATTCCCGCAGATGTTCGTGCCGGTGGCGCAGAGTGGATCTCCGCGGAACGTGGATCTTTTCGTTCGAACCTCGACGGACGACCCGCTGGCGATGGCCGGAGCGCTGCGGGCGGCGGTGGGCCGGGTGGAGAAATATGCGCCTGTGTATGGAGTGGCGACTTTGGAGCGGCTGCTGGGCACCTACCTGGCGCAGCGTCGATTTCAGACCTCGCTGCTGGCCGGCTTCTCCCTGGTGGCGCTACTGATGGCGGCTGTTGGGATTTACGGGCTGATCCAGTACTCGGTCGCCATGCGCACCCAGGAGATTGGCATCCGCATGGCCATAGGCGCGCAGGCCGGAGGGATATTCCGGATGATCCTCGGGGAAGGACTGAAGCTGAGCCTGACCGGATTACTGCTGGGGCTACTGGGCGCACTGTGGCTGGGGCAAGCGGGTTCCAGCCTGCTATTCGGAGTGACTGCCACGGATCCATTGACGTTCCTGGCGGTGTCGTTGGTGTTGATCGTGGTCGCCATTGCGGCCTGCGGTCTGCCGGCGCGGCGTGCTATGAAGATTGACCCGATCGTAGCCTTGCGCCAGGGGTGACGGGATGTCGAGGGGGCAGGTGCGGCGGCGCTGAAGAGTGGAGCGCAGGCTGAGGTCCGGGCCACTCCTGATTTGCAGCCACGCCTTCGTGGCTGGGGGATGACAAGCCGGATTCGGGGTATGTGGCGGCGATCGGGGTAGAGGCACTCCGCTACCGCCGTAACCGGCGCAACCGCTTCTGGACAGCGCGGCGCGGACAGACGCCCTGCAACGTGGCGCGAGGTCGTGCAGGCCTTACGCCTCTCTCATCGGCCATGGTTGAGAAGGCATGAGCGTGAATCGGCGATAGGCTGACGACTCGGCCGATGATCTCCGGCCCGCCCAAAATAGGTCGCATGAACCGAAGAAGTAAGCGACGTTTCCTGCCGATTCGTCCGATATAACTGTCAGTGCCATCGGGCGGACCAGTTCCGCGAAGAGCACTATGGAATCGACGTTATTGGAGAGAGAGCGTCGCCCGCGGCGGTGAAGAACGACGACCGCAGCGGCAAATATCTGGATTTTGAGCTCGGCCGCGAGGAATCCGGGATTTGGGTTCTGCCGGTCCGGGCAATCCTGGGCATCCGGGACATCCCTGCGGTACCGCAACCCCCGGCCCACGGCAAGGGCATGATCAACCTTCGCGGGAAGGTAATTCCGGTGGTTGATTTGCGCCGCAAGTTCGGCCTGTCCGAACGGGAACAGACACCGCGCACCGGCATCATCGTGGTTCAAGTGGTGCTGGCGGCGCGACCCATGTTGATGGGCGGCTTGGTGGACGGAGTGGCTGAGGTGCTCAGCCTGGCAGGGACCAACATTGAGGACACGCCCGGCTTCGGCGATGGAACGACCACGCCTTACCTGCTCGGGATGGCCAGGGTGAAAGGCGAAGTCGAAATTCTGTTGGAGATCGACCGGATGTTGACGAGCCTTGATGTGGACGCGCTGCGCGTGCTGGTGCAGTGAAGGGCTCTTGGAAATGGGAGGGAACAACCTATGAGATCGCAAATGACAATCGGCAAGAAGCTCCTCTTGAGCTTTGGCGTCGCGCTCGCGTTGACCTTGGCAGTGAGCGCTCTCGCGCTCCAGGGCTTTAGCGCTCTCGGCGCCGATTTGGAAAAGGTAGTTAGAGTAAATTCGAGAAAGGTCTATCTGGCCGCCGACATCAACGCGAGGCAGGCGGACATGATCGCAGCCGAACGCGGCATCATCGCGCGCGCCTTCATGAAGGACAAGGCCACCATGGAGCGGTATAACCAGGAGTACGCCGAGAGCGTAGCCGCGATCAACACAGAGATCGCTGAGTTCCTACCCCTCATCGAGACGGCCGAAGCACGCCAAATGATCGGGGAGATCAAGAGCGGCTTGGAGCAGGCCGCGGGTCTTCACGCGGAACTGTATCGCGAGGCGAGCTCCGACAGGATCGAGGTGGCGGCGGCCATCCTGAAAGATAAAGCCATGCCCGTTCTGCTCCAAATGGACAAGATCTGCGAACATCTGCAGAAACAGCAGACCGCACTGCTGGCCAAGGTGGCCACCGATACGGAGAGTTCGGTCTCGCGCTCGTCGTGGATCACCATCATCCTGGTCGTACTATCACTGATGGTGGGTGGCATTGCCGTGTGGGTGGTCCTGCAGGTCAATGCCGCTCTGCGGCGTGCTGTCACTGAGTTGAGCGAGGGCGCGGTGCAGGTGTCCAGCGCAGCAGGCCAAGTTTCCAGTTCCAGCCAATCGCTGGCCCAGGGCTCGTCTGAGCAGGCGGCCTCGCTGGAAGAGACTTCCGCGTCCAGCGAGCAGATCAACGCCATGGCTCGCAAGAACAGCGAAAACACGCGCGCGGCTGCCGGCCTGATGGCAGGGTCACAACAGAAGTTCGTTCAGACCAACCAGTCGCTGGAGCAGACTGTGGTCGCCATGGATGAGATCAGTGCGCAGAGCGGTAAGATCGCCAAGATCATCAAGGTGATCGATGAAATCGCTTTCCAGACGAACATCCTGGCGCTCAATGCGGCGGTGGAAGCGGCGCGCGCCGGCGAAGCGGGCATGGGGTTTGCAGTGGTGGCCGACGAGGTTCGCAACCTGGCGCACCGTAGCGCGCAGGCGGCCAAAGACACTGCGACATTAATCGAGGAGTCGATCTCCAAATCCAACGACGGCAAGGTAAAGGTGGATCAGGTGGCGGTCGCCATTCGCCAGATCACGGAGGAGTTCGGCAAGGTGATGATCCTGGCGCAGGAAGTCCACCAAGGCAGCCAGGAGCAGACGCGAGGCATCGAGCAAGTGGCCAAGGCGGTTCTTCAGATGCAAACGGTTACGCAGTCAACCGCGGCCAACGCGGAAGAGAGTGCCGCGGCGGCCGAGGAACTCAACGCGCAGTCGGAGGCGGTGAAGGAAATCGTGGAACGGTTGACCGCCATGGTGGGTGGCGGTGAATCGGCGAACGGCGGTGGCCGTCAAACTCAGCGCCAGAGAGTGACCGCCTCGGCTTCCCCGCATCAGCGTCACACTGGGGCCGGAATAGGCGCGCTGCGCAAGGCGAGCTCCCATTCGGCGGGAGAACCGGAAGCGCCGATGCTTGTCGCCCACGGAACGCGAAAGGGCGCCAGTTCCCTGGAAGAGGAGTTTTAAGGCGTCATAACCGGAATATCACCGGTACGGGCTAGCAGGATAAGCACCGTACCGGTTTCCGCTAGTGTCAGAGAGCCAGTTTGTCCGTCCGGGTGCGACCAGGGCTCTGACCGCCTCAGGAGATTTCTAAAAGCAAGTGCGCGTGGTCTTGCGGGCCTTGTCGTTGCTGCAACTTGATACTGGACTGAGTGCGCCCAGGTGGCCCGGACGGCGCCAGTCACGGCGCAGGCGATCAGAACGATCAGCAAGCGATACAAATCGCCGGGCCTGGAGCGGACACTCTTCAAGCGAAAGTGCGAGGGTCACGCGGAACGACTGACACCTTCGGAAAAACAGTTGATCATCGACGCGGGTTGCGGTCAACCGCCGGAAGGGCGTGCGTGCTGGACGGTGCGATTGATGGCCGAGGAAGCAGTCAAACGGGAACTGGTCCCCGGCGTGGGCCGATTTACCCATTGACCGGTTGTTCGCACCCACTGCTGCGCTAACAGCCTCTGGCAGAAGTCGCGCAGCCACGTTCGCACCGCCGCCGGTAACCGAATGGAACCTTAAGGCGCTTTCGAAGCCCTTCCGAAAAGAGCCGCCTCATTGAGTGAGGGCAGACCGGCTCTATTTATGGGCTTTGAGCCAGCCGTCGTATCTGGCCTCCGCCGCGCGTATCGTTCCTGCGCCTGACCATTAGTGGCCGACTTGACCTCGGGTGGTCAACCTGAATATGCGGCTTCACCGGGACCTCCGGCTCTGTGGCCGCAATTTCCGCGGGGAATCCCCACAACCGCACCTTCCGCGATTTGGCGCGGCAATTGCAGTTCTTAGCTGATTGCATCAGTCCCCGTACAGCGTGAAACGGAACAAATGAAGCCCCCTCTACATCTAGTGCCTGCCGCACCCCTGGAATCCCGGCCCGAGTTACCGGGTGCGCTCTCTCCCTGGCTTGTCGAACATGGACTGAGAGAACTCCGGTTGCTTTTCCGTGCCGTTGTCTTCCATCCGTCTTCTCCCATCCTGATTGCCGATGATGAGCGCAACTATCAGGACGCCAGTGTGGGCGCTGGTAAGCTCCTTGGTCTCCAGCGCGACAGCATCATCGGGCGGCGTCTCGACGATTTCCTGGCGCCCTCGGTTTCAGCCCTCTTCCAGGAACGCTGGCAGCAATTCCTAAAAGAAGGCGACCAGGCCGGCACCTTCCAACTCCTGCGGCCTGACGGAACTTCGTACGATGTCGAGTACCGCGCCCGCGGGAGCGTACTCCCCTTCCTCCATTTGCTGCTGCTGAAAGACAAGCCTCCGTTATCGGAAGGTTCGGTCGCCGCCGATGAAACGCCCCACTGGGCACAGGACTATGCCCTTTGTCTTCTCGACGCCCAGGGTCGCGTCGTCGCGTGGCACGGCGGCGCCGAACGGATGTACGGCTACAGATCCGAGGAGGTCCTTGGAGCCGGCCTCGCGTTCTTCTATCCCGCCGACGACAGGCTCCTTGTCCGGATGGAGCGCAAGCTGTTGCGCGCCGCCCGGGAAGGCCACGCCGCCAGTGAAGCCTGGCAATGCCGAAAGGACGGATCGCAATTCTGGGCCAACTCCGTCACCATGGCACTCCATGACGAAGCCGGTGTTCTTCAGGGGTATGCCCGAGTGGTTCGCGACTTCACCGATCGCCATGAGCGAGATGAAGCGCTGGATAGCCGGCGCACCGGTCTGCAAGCAGAGACCGACCAGTCCAAGATTGCCGGCGTCGCCTCCGGCGAATTCGAACGCATCGTTGAGATGAATGACCCGCTGCTCGAACTCCTCGGCTACACTCGTGCAGATCTCCTTGCGGGTCAGATCGTTTGGGCCGCCGTCACGCCCAAGGAGTACGCTGCCTCCGACGAGTTCGCCCACGAAGAAGCTTTGCGCTTCGGCGCCTCCAGTCCCTTTGAGAAGGAGTTCTTCCGCAAGGACGGCACTCGCGTGAGAGTCAGGGTGGCTACGGCGGTCCTGAAGTTGTCCCCCTTTCGCTGGATCACCTTCGTCACTGATTTGCGGTCGGAACCCGACGCGCAGGTGTCCCTGGCCTCGCTGGCCCATGAGCCGCGGCGCCTCTTTCCGGAGATCGTGGGTTCCAGCCGGGCGCTCAGCCGGGTACTGGCGCAGGTTGAACTGGTCGCGCCGACGGATGCCACAGTGCTGGTGCTGGGGGAAACCGGCACGGGCAAGGAGCTCATTGCGCTCGCGCTGCACCGGCTGAGCCCCCGCCGCAATTTCCCCTTCGTCAGCGTGAACTGCGCCGCCATTCCCACAGGCCTGCTGGAAAGCGAACTGTTCGGATATGAGAGGGGCGCCTTCACCGGCGCGCTGCAGCAAAAGATCGGCCGCTTCGAAATGGCGCACCGAGGCACGCTGTTTCTCGACGAAGTCGGGGACATTCCCCTCGAACTTCAGCCCAAGCTGCTGCGCGCATTGCAGGAAAAGTGCTTTGAGCGTCTGGGGAGCACGCGTACCACTCCCATTGATATTCGCCTTGTCGCCGCCACCAACCAGAATCTTACGCAGATGGTAGGCGATAAGCTTTTCCGCAGCGACCTCTATTACCGCTTGAAGGTCTTTCCGGTCACGCTGCCGGCGCTTCGCGAAAGGCCCGAAGATATACCTCTCCTCGCCCGCCATTTCACCAAGAAATACTCGGAACGCATGGGACGACGGATCGATCTCATCTCTTCGGCGACCCTCGCCGCCCTGGTCGATTGGTCCTGGCCGGGCAACATCCGCGAACTCGAGAACTTCATCGAGAAGTCGGTCATCCTATCTCGCGGCACCAGCCTGCGCGCGCCCCTAGCCGAACTTCGCGCCATGGCTCCCACTCAAACCGGCTCCTCTCTTGAAGACGTGGAACGAGACCACATCGTTCGCATCCTGCAGGAAAGCGGCGGCGTGGTTAGCGTCGCCGCGCGCCGCCTGCAAGTCCCCCGCACCACACTCAACGCGCTGATGAAG
Organism: Paludibaculum fermentans; assembly: GCF_051172195.1. Taxonomy (GTDB): domain Bacteria; phylum Acidobacteriota; class Terriglobia; order Bryobacterales; family Bryobacteraceae; genus Paludibaculum; species Paludibaculum fermentans_A. The sequence goes on along the minus strand of NZ_JBPJAQ010000001.1, from coordinate 4,217,242 downwards.
AGACTACGCGTCTCCCGCACGGGGCTTTAGCGCGCTCGCGCCAGCAGTAGAGACCGGCAGCGGAGGCGCGGCCGGGGCCGGCGGCGAAAGCGGTACGGCATCCTGACCGGGCGGTGAAGTTTCTCGCGGGACTCGATAGAATCGTGTCTCCACAACCATGCTGCGACGCCCACTGCTCCGTTTCCCCTTTCGCCTTCCGCCGATGCGGCTGGCGCTCCGCGTGATGCCGATGGTGTGTGCGCTGGCGGGGTTGGGCGCGGCGGCTGAATTGCCGGCGGGGCCGGGGAAGGCCGAGACGGTGAAGCTGTGCGGGAAGTGCCATTCGCTGGAGCAGGCGGTTTCGCTGCGGCAGGGCCGGCCGGCGTGGAGAGAGACGCTCTCGAAGATGGTCAACCTGGGGGCGCAGGGCAGCGACGAAGAACTCACAGCGGTGCTCGGGTACGTCGTGAAGTTCTATGGAGCCCCGGCCGGTGCCCCGGCGGCGGCCGCTGCGGAAGTAGCTACTGGTGACGCCGCGGCGGGTGGGACGGCGGCTGCGCGGCCTGCGGTGCGTGAGGCGCGCGCAGTGGGTGGGCTGCCCACGAACGGCGCAGCCGTGGATCCAGCGAAAGAGTGGCGCACGTATGGCCATGATCCCGGCGCGATGCGGTTCTCGCCCCTGAAGCAGATCACGCCGGAGAATGCGAGCCGGCTGAAGATCGCGTGGATTTATCACATGAAGCCGGAGGGTTTCACAGGAAGCGCCACGCCGCCCGCCCGCCGGAATCCGGCTGGCCCGGTGGGTGACGAGCCGGAGCCCGGTGGGCGGCCTGCCCGGGTCCAGTTCGGGTCCGGCTTCCGACCGAGCGAGGTGACGCCCCTGGTGATCCGCGGCATTATGTATGTCGCCACACCTTACGGACGAGTGGCCGCGGTGGATCCGGTGAACGGCCAGGAGTTGTGGTCGTATGCGCTGCCGGCGGGCAACCCGTCGACGCGCGGCCTGGAGTATTGGCCGGGCGAGGGACAGACGCCCGCGCAGGTCGTATTTGGTTCCAGCGACGGGAAGCTGTACTCAGTGGATGCGAAGACGGGGAAGCCCAATGCGGCGTTTGGCGACAACGGCGTGGTGAACCTGAACACGGCGGAGATCATGCACGGGCTGCCGGGGCGCAATGCGCTGACTTCGCCGCCGATTGTCTACAAGAACCTGGTGATCACGGGCGGGACGACGCAGGAGAATCCTCCGCGCGGTCCGGCGGGCGACGTACGCGCCTGGGATCTGCACACGGGCAAACTGGTGTGGACGTTCCATTCGATCCCGCAGGCCGGGGAGAAGTACAACGACACCTGGGCGGGCGAGAGCTGGAAGAACCGGTCGGGGGTGAATGTCTGGGGTTTTCTGACGGTGGATACGCAGCGCGGCATCGTGTATATGCCGTTTGGTGCTCCGTCAGTGGACCAGTATGGGGGCGACCGGGCGGGCGACAACCTGTTCGGCACGAGCCTGGTGGCGGCCGACGCCAACACAGGGAAGTACCTGTGGCACTTCCAGGTGGTGCATCACGATATCTGGGATGCGGATATGACGGCCGCTCCGGCACTGATCGAGGTGAAGCAGGGCGGCAAGTCCATTCCGGCGGTGGTGGCGATGAACAAGAGCGGGATGGTCTTTCTGCTGAACCGCGTCACGGGCCAGCCAATTTACGGAGTGGAAGAGCGGCCTGTGCCGCCGAGTGAGGTGCCGCTGGAGCGCGTGTCGAAGACGCAGCCTTTTCCGCTGAAGCCGCCGCCACTGGTGCGGATGACTTTCCGCAAGGAAGAGGTGGCGACGGTGACTCCGGAGTTGGAGACGGCGTGCCGAGCGTTGCTGGAAGGCATGGCGTCAGGCGGCCCTTATCTGCCTGCAACGTACAACCGGCTGCGCGTGCAGTTCCCCGGGAACCACGGCGGTGTGAATTGGGGTGGAGTCTCGTTTAGTCCGGAGCTGGGTTATCTGTTTGCGAACCTCAACGAACTGGGGCAAGTGTCCGGGTTGCGCGACCACGATGGGAAGAGTGGTCCGGCGATGGCCAACGGGCAGGGCAACCGGGTGGATCCGGATGGGCCGTATGAAGGGTTCCCGGGCGGAGGGCGTTTCAGCGTGAAGGGTCCAGGTTCGCAACAGTTGCCGTGCCAGCAGCCGCCGTGGGGCGAGCTGGCGGCGGTGGACGTGAATACGGGCCGGATTGCCTGGAAGGTCCCGCTGGGCGTGACGGACAGCCTGCCGGAAGGGCAGCGGGCGACGGGCCGGCCGGGCAATGGGGGCACGATTGTGACGGCGGGCGGCGTGGTGTTTGTGGGCGCTACGGACGATGCCCGGTTTCGCGCGTTCGATGCCAGGACCGGGCAGGAACTGTGGACGGTGAAGCTGCCTGGCGCGGCCGAGGCTACGCCGATGACGTATGAGGGCCGGGATGGGCGGCAGTATGTGGTGATTGCCGCGACCGGCGGAGGATTCTTCAATAACCCGGTGACGGGGGACGGAGTTGTGGCGTTCGCGCTGGAGTAGCTGCGCGTGACAGAAGAGAGTCCGACTGGTTGGACTGGTTTGTGTCCCTGATGCACCAGCAGAATCCGACAGGGCCCGAGGATTGCGTTCGATCCCAAGCCCCCAGTGGGGCTGCCTGGGGGGACCGAATTCCCTGGATGAGCGAAGCTGCGACGAGTGCCGATGGGCTATGCCGGTCGCCATCCCCTGGCTCATCGGAAAACCCTGACGCATGGCCGGGTTTCCCGATGACTGCCCGGTGCGCTGCTTTTACAGCGTTTTCATGAGGGCCACGAGTTGATCCAGGGTCGCGCCCCAGCCCTGGTGGAAGCCCATGTCTTCGTGCTGCCTGGCTGAAGTTTCGTCGCCATGGACGGCGACCACTTTGTACTTCGTCTGGCTGCCCTGGGCTTCGAGGGTGATGATGGCGGTGAAATAGAGCTCATCGCACGAGCCCTCGCTGGAGGTTTTGATGACGGGCCGGAAGCCGGGCCCGAGCGCGGAGGTCCAGACGAGCTTTTCGTTCGGCACGATTTCCAGGTAGCAGCCGGTGTGGGGTGTTTCCTGGCCTTCGGGCGAGCGCATGACGGTGCGGAAGATGCCGCCGGGGCGCAGGTCGATCTCGCAATCGACCGTGCTCCAGGGCGCGGGGGTGAACCACTTGAGGATGTGTTCCGGTTTCGTCCAGGCGGCCCAGACGAGTTCCCGGGGCACATCGACCACGCGTTCCAGGACGAGGTCCAGTTTGGGGTTTATTTGAGGGGCTATCGAGGTCACGAGTTCTGCTCCTTGAGATCGGAAAGGTAAGAATCCAATTGATCGAGACGGCGGCTCCAGAGGGAGCGCTGTTGTTCGAGCCAGTTTTCCGCCACTTGCAGCGGCTGTGGCGTGAGCTGGTAGGTCCGGACGCGGCCGGCCTTCCGGGATTTCACGAGGCCGCACTCTTCCAGGACGTCGAGATGCTGGAGGAAAGAGGGCAGCGACATGTTGAACGGGTTCGCCAACTCAGTGACGGGCGCGGGCCCGGTGCTGAGCCGTTTGAGGACGGCGCGCCGGGTGGGGTCGGCCAGACCGTGGAAGACGCGGTCGAGTTGGGAGACCTGTTGGTTAGGCACTTGCCTAACTATACTTGAAGGTATTGGTTAGGTCAATGCCTAAGTGTTGTTAGGGGGGATGGGCGTGGGAGGTATCCGGCGTGGCGGTTCGCACCTCCCACGGCTATGGAGTGTCAGCCATGACCCCGAGGGGCCATTTGCTCGTGACTATTTGCGGGGGGCGCAGCGCTGGGCCTGCGTCAGGTAGCTGCTGTGGCCGGCGTAGGAGACTTCCAGCTCGGCGCAGTAATCGCCTATGGATGCCTGGATGCGGCGTTTCGCGGCCTTTGCCGGGGGCTTCGCTGATTTGCGGAATGCCTCAGAAAGTACGCGGCCGTCCATGGGTTGGGGTTGCGCTACGCCCTGGAGCGCTAGCACCGTCGGTGCTATGTCCTGATTGCCTGCTGGCAGTTCCACTACCTTGCCTTGCGCGAAATCAGGACCTACGGCCAGCAGGGTGGAGTGGGTGACATAGGGATTCAGGCCGCCATGGCCGTGATGCGGCGGCTGTCCTGGCTTGCCCGGAATCCACTGTGTGCCTGGGACACCGAAGGGGTTCGGGTCGGCGCTCCAGCGATGAGTGACGATGACGTCGGGCCCGCGCGCGGGGCTACACTGGGCGGCCAGGTCCAAGGCAAAAGTGCCCGGCAGGAAGCCTTTCACCGCTCCGGGGGCGCAGCGAAAGGCGCCACCAGCCGGACGTTTCGCCGGAACGAAGATTGCATTCGTGGTGGCTGTGGCCTGGAACTTTTTGACCAGACTGGCGATCTTCTGCGCGTCGTGATTCTTCACATAGAACAGGGTGGAGCCGCCCTCATTGTCGGTTACGATGTCGGCCGCGAAGCCTGAGTCGCGAAGGGGCGCCAGCAGGTCGGCCCGCGGCTCGTAGTCGAAGCCGTGATCGCAGGTGACGAGGATGTCCGTTTTGTCTTCCAGATTCAATTGGCGCAGGCGTTGCAGGAGTAAGCCGATTTGGCCGTCGATGAGCCGCAAGGCCGCCAGGCCCTGTGGAGAGCCTACTCCGTGGCTGTGCTGCGCGCTGTCGGACCGCCCCATCCAATCCACGATGACCTGTGGATGCAACGTTCCCAGCACGTACTCCCGCAGGACGCGTTCGATCCACAGCAGTGCCTGGTCGCCATCCTCGCCGCCCTTCACGGCTCCAAATTTGTCCAGGAGCGCCGTGTTCAGGGAATCTGGAAACGCGACGCGCCTGCCGTCCTCGAAGCCGCCGTTGATGAGCTGTCCGTTGCCGTAGGGCGCAGTGGGGTTCAGGAGCAGTGCGTTGCCGGTGGACCCGGAGCTGACGGCCACATAGTTCATCGACGCGGCCTGCAAGTACTCATGCAGGGACTTGGGCCCGACGACGCGGCCGCCATTGGCCTCGCCCCAGTGGAGCAGATTGCGATAGTCGCCATTGCTGAGGACGGTGGGGGCGATCGACGGAAGGTACAGCGAGTTGCTGGCGATGCCATGGCGGGCCGGCAGCATGCCGGTGGAGATGCTGGTGGTGTTCACACGGGTGACGGTGGGGAAGACCGAATGGGCCTGCGTGTACCAGACGCCGGCCGACTTCAAACGGTCGAGATTGGGCATCACGGCCGGGGTGATGGAGTCGGGCCGAAGCCCATCGATGACCAGCACGATGACGAGCTCCGGACGCTGCCTTTCGGCGGCCAGGAGGGAGAGGCTACCCAGGAGAGCCAGGATTGCGGTTTTCATGACAGTTGGCTTCGAAGCATCATTTTCCCAGAAAGGGGGCGTCCGTGAGAGAGGCGGCGGCGCGGCTGGGCAGACGCCTGGGAGGTACCCTCCTGAGGTAGGCGCGAGGCCCGCTGAAGGGGTAGCCGCGAGCTACAACATCTCGGGATGGATTTCCTTTCGCGATATCGCACACTTCTATCCAGGTTGCTGATTGCGGCTGCGGCAGGTCGCGGCGGCAGTGAGCACCGGCAGGGTACAGGAGATCCGACATGAAGCGCAAACGTCTTCGATTCAGCCTCTTCCTTGGGGTACTGTTGACTTTACTCGTAGCACTCGGCCTGGCCGCCGAGGACAAGTATGACGTGAAAGTGCCTGGGGGACTCGCGTTCGCGGAGTTCAAGGGGTATGAAGGATGGCCGGCGATCTCAATCAGCCGGAACGAGAAGGTGGTGGCGGTGATTCTTGGCAATTCGACTATGATCGACGCTTACAAAGGGGGATTCCCGGCCAATGGGAAGGCCGTGCCGGATGGGGCGAAGATGGCCAAGATCCATTGGGCTCCGAAGAAGAACGAGTTCTTCCCGGATGCGACAGTGCCGGGCCAGCTGGTGAACGTGGATTTCATGGTGAAGGACAGCAAGCGGTTCGCGGACAGCGGCGGATGGGGTTATGCGGTGTTCGATTACGACGCCGCCTCCGGGACATTCAAGCCGGGCACCAAGGCGGGTAAGCCGCCGCAGGGTAATGACGCCAAGTGTGGATTCACCTGCCACACGAGCGCCAAGGCGAAGGACTATGTATTCACGGAATACGGGGCGAGGTGAAGCCGCCTGAGAAGTGATGGATCGAAGGTAGAGCGCATTTGTGCACAGGTCCGGCGGCCGCCGACACAGGAATGCCTGATCGGACGTCCGCCGGCGTGGGTATACCGTATCCGCGGCTGTCGGGCGTTACCGGACGCTGGTTCAACCCTCGCCGGCCAGGTGTTCGATTCCGCCGGCGGAATAGTAGCGCGCCACCAAGGGGTGTCTTGGTTCGAGAATCTTCCAGGCGCCGGATTTGCTTTCCGAGCTGGGGCAGTAGACGGCGAGGAAGGCCTGGCCGCGCTTGGCCGCCGCCAGATCCCTGTCGGCATAGGCGGCTTCGGTTCCGAACGCGCGCGAGAGTTCGGTCATGAGCATGCCCCACAGGCCATCCTTCTGCAGGTGCTCCTTCGCGAATCGGACGACTTCCTCGCCGGAGGCGGCGACCACGTCCTGTTCGACATAGCCGGCAAGATGGAGTTCGGCTTTCGCGGCCGTCGCATCGGCCATACCCGGGAAGATCGCCAACAGATGGTATTGCGGGCTGAAGACGCCGAATTCCGTATCTGAGTCCCGGAAGAAACTTGCGAGCTTGCTCATTCGAAATCCACCTTTCCTACCAACGGCCGGGACATCGTCCCGCGTTTTGGGGAAATGCTACCCGGGCCAGAGTTCCTGCAGGGTTCGTAGCAAGTTGACATCCAGATGCGCAGCGAACTGCGCCGGCGACTGTCTAGACTCGCAGGATTGAGCCTGATTGAGGATTTCGCCGAAGAGCGGGAGAAGGATGATCGTGCTGTCGGGCAAAGAGGGTTGGTAAGGATTACCGGGTTGGGCGGGATGATGCCGTGGAGTATAGTGTGGCTGGGGGAACGATCACTACCGCGGATGGATGTGGGCAGTATGCAAGGAAACAGACACAGCGGCGGAGGCAGCCGGCGAGATTTCATGATTGCAGCCGGGACGATGGCGGCGGGCGCTGTTTGCGAGATGGGCGGGTTGCAGGCGGCGGAGCCTGTGTCGCCACCGATTGGCATCCTGCTCGCCACCACGTTTACGACGGGCACATTGGAAGAACGCCTGGATGCGGCCAAGGCTAGCGGGCTGGCGTGTGTGCAGATGAGCATGGTCTGTGCCGGCCTGACGGAGATGCCCGATCAGATACCGGCGGAACTGCCAGGACGGATCCGGCGGGCAGCGTCGGCGCGCGGGCTGGGCGTGGCGAGCTTGACCGGAACTTTCAACATGTGTCACCCGGATGCGGAACAGCGGCGGGTGGGGTTGCGGAGGCTACGGATCCTGGCGGAAGCGTGCGCGGAGATGGGCACGACGGCTATTCATGTGTGCACGGGCACACGGAATCCGGCGAGCATGTGGCGGATTCATCCGGACAACGGGTCGGCCGAAGCGTGGCAGGATATGGCGGCTTGTGTGCGTGAAGCCACGGAGATTGCGCGGCAGGCGAAGGTGGTGTTGGCCTTCGAGCCGGAGATGAGCAACGTGGTCGATTCCGCGCGGAAGGCGCGGCGGTTGCTGGACGAGATTGGGTCCCCACATTTGAAGGTGACGATTGATCCGGCGAACCTGTTTCACGCAGGGGAACTGCCTCGGATGAAGGAGATCCTGGACGAGGCATTTGCGCTGCTGGGTAAGGACATGGTGCTGGCGCACGCGAAGGATCTCGACCGTGACGGGGAGGCGGGTCACAAGCCAGCGGGGCAGGGGGTGCTCGACTATGACCGGTACCTGGCACTGCTGCGCAAGTATGAGTACAAAGGGCCGCTGCTGCTGCACGGATTGAGTGTTGCGCAGGTGCCTGGCTGCCTGGCGTTTGTGCGGTCGAAGATGGCTTCTTCGCTGCATACGGCACTCTAGCCGGGGAGCAGGCGTTGGTTCGCAGCAACCGGGCGAAGCCGAGGACTCAGTTCGCCCGGTGCGTCCTTTTCACAGTTGTGTCAATTGATCAGATCCACTGAGTGTGGATCGATCACTTGCTTTGACAACTCCACGTACTTCTCAAGCGGGCAGTCGAAGGTGGCATTGCGAATGCTGCAGCCCGGGATAAAGACTGGGGCGATGGCCGGCGGCGTATCGAGCGTCAGGACTGTGAGGTTGCGCAGTTGATCCATGGTCTGTGTGATGTAGAGCGCCCGAACGATGTATTCACCGGTGCGTTGCAGTTGGCGGAGCTCGAAGACCAAGGCTCCGCCGGGCGCGCATACGTCGGGCTGGTAACCGGGCACAAGCCAGTCGAGGTGCAGCAGGCCGGCGAGTCCGGTGACGTTGGTATTCGAAGCCACCAGGACGACCACTTTCGTGGAGGGCGTCCCCAGAGCGCCGGGCATGGTGCTGCCGGTGGCCGCCTGCAGCAGCGAGCGCACGACATGCGATGCCACGTTGGAGCTCTGCACCCTGGCCAGATAGGGTGTGCGGAATTCGAGATCGAGGAGCTGGTTGTACAGACGGAAGACCTGGAGGAGGTCTCCGGAGGACATCCGGCCCCAGCCGACCTGAGCAGCGGGCAAGCCATCGGCGTACTGCATGAGAAGAGGGTCGATGGCGTAGCTCACAGCGGTGAGCCCGCCCAGATCGACCGGCAGAGCCGGGGTGCCCGCCGCAACGGTGATGGGCAGGGCGGTGACGTCCGTCTTGCCCGCGGGCGTCAGCGGGACCGGCACCTGGTTGACAGGGTAGTTGAACAAGAGCGAGCGAGTGAGAGCGAGTTCGGGCGCATAGGCAGTGGCCAAGGCTTGGGGATTGTCTCCGAGACGTCCGTTCACGGCTGCGACCGCCTTGCGGTAATCGAGGGTGGCGACGCCCGCGTTCAGGGGGTTGAAGAGAGGATCGTTGGCCGGTGCGGTGTAGGAGTTGATGTTCACGGTGGCCGCCGGGAGCATGCCGGCCGCGAAGGCCTGGGCAGTGCCCAGGATGAGCGGTGTTCCGTTGGCGCGGAGATATACGAATTGGGCGTCGGCCTGATCCTGGCCAGTCAGGAGGCCTTGCTGGAGGAGTCGCAGGCGGAAATAGGCGCCCAGGAGCGTTTCATTCCTGCTGCCGTTGGGAGTCAGAACGGCGAGGCCGGGTACGGCGAAGTCCGGGAAGGGCTGTGAGGAGTAGGTGTTGAGGATGGTGTTCGGCAGGACGGGTGTCCGGACACCGTGACGGCCAAAGATGATCACCTGCTTGAGTTGGGTATCGTCGACAGGCTGAGAGCGGGACTGCGCCATGGCGAGTCCGGAGGGGAACGCCAGCGCGAGGATCAGTCCGATGGCTGGAAGCGGGCAACGATGTATGGGGCGATTTGTGAGCTTGTGCATGGGGGGCTTTCCTGGTCGAGTTGGTTCACTGGCACGCCGGTGCATGGTCCAGGGCGAGTGACGGGATGGAGAAGGAACCTTCCTGGTCTCTTGTGCGAGACCTCATCGTTGTCTATCGACACATTGTTGGATTTGAAGACCTGTTTATCCTTAACAATCAATAAGCAATGTTAATGAACTCCTCGCCGGAGGCTGGCGGTGAGCCGCGGCGGAGGGAGGCTCAAGGGCTAGGCGGCTCATTGAGTGGCGCCGGTCTTCGCCGTTTCGGCCTATGAGTTTGGCACGCTATTCGGCGGGCCCGCGAATGATGCAGTTTTCGCCGTCGTGGGACGAGTTCGTGAGAACGCGGTCCCTTAATTGCAGGGAAACTGTGGTGAATACCAAATTCTCCGCGCTCCGATTCTGGAGCCTTTTCTTCACGGTCCTGGCCTTGGCAACGGGGTTTGCGCATCTGCTGGCCCTGCCGAACAAGATCAATTTCAGCGGCGGCGAATATCTGGCGGCCCAACAGTCCTACCGGGGGTGGGCCTGGCTGGGTGTGGTGATCCTGCTGGCGATCGCCTTCGACACCGGCCTGGCGATTTCGGTCAGGAACAGGCGGCCGGACGCCGTGTTGGCGGGCCTCGCGCTGGGTGCGATGATCGGGACACAGGTCATCTTCTGGGCCTTCACGTTTCCGGTCAACGTGGCCACCCAGAACTGGACCGTGCAGCCGGCTGGTTGGGAGGCATTGCGAGCGCGTTGGGAGTATTCTCACGCGGCTAGCGCTGTGCTGGAGTTGATCGCGGTTGTCGCGCTGCTGTTTTTGAATTGCCGGGTTACCGAAGCGGGCACGAATGGGACCGGGACACGGCCTCGCTGGCTGGAGGTTTGAGCTTTCGTTGGGTTATCCGCTCTCTTACGATCGCGGCTCCGTTTGTGGTGGCGGCTATTCGGCGTAGTAGCCCTGGCGGGCTCGGACCTGGAGGCCTTTTGCGCCTTTGACTTCGACATTGATTTTGCGCCAACCGCGGTGTTCGCCGGAGGAGGGTTGGAAGGCCACCATGTAGCCGTGGGCGAGGTCCTGTGAAATCTTCTGGAAAACCTCGGCGATTTCTGCCGGTTTATGAATGAGGAACGGCACTCCGCCCGTGGATTGGGCAATATTGTTGAGTTCGCTGACCAGTTCGGGGTGGAAGATTGCGTTGCCTTGGGCAATGGTGAAAATGGGCACGCCGCGCTGTTTGGCTTTCTCGATGGCCAACCGGGCGGACAACATGCTGGCGTTGTCGGCGCCGTCGGAAAAAACGATGATGGCCTTCTTGCCGGCGCGCGCCGCCAGATCGTGATTGACGCGGATGAGGGCTTCGTAGAGCGCAGTGATTCCGCAGGCATGCAGTTTGAGGATGGCGCGCTTGGCGGCTTGCTTGTCCTCAGAGAATGGCACCTGCGCGGTAACCGTGTCGTCGAAGGTGTAGACGGCGGCCGAATCCACGGGACGCAGGTCGTCGAGGAGTTGGAGGGCCGCGCTTTTGAGCTTGGGCAGGGTAGACATCATGCTGCCGGAGGTATCGAAGACGAGGGCCACGGACACGCCGGCCATGCGGCTCTCGAAGGCGAAGACGGGCTTGGCGTCGCCCTCTTCCAGAATGGTGAACTGCCCGGAGTTGAGATCGTCGGCATAGCGGCCATGGCTGTCGGTGACGGTGGCGTACGCCTCGACCACGCGTCCGCGCGCCTGAAAGACCAGCTCGGCGTCAGCCGTGGGGGCCGTGCCTGAGCTCGCTGAGACTGCTTGGCGTGGACCGGATTCGGAGGGAGGAGCCGCGGGGGTTATCGCAGTTTCCAGGATAGGGGCGCCGGCCGCCCTGGCGCGCAGGGGTTGAGCCGCTTCCTCGAAGGAGGCGAACCCACCCTGGAAGTAACTGCCAGTGGGTGCGCTGGAGACATTGAGCGACGACGGCGGGAACAGGCGCGGCGCGTTGCCGCCGGTGATGAAGCGGTGTTTGCGCAGGAGTTGCTGGTCTTCGGCTGTGAGGAGGTAGCCGGGGTCGAGCATGGTTGCGTAGACCGCGCCGCTCAAGGCAAGCAGGGTGGCACTGGAGCCGGGTTCCGGCGAGAGTGCAGTGAAATGGGGCACGTCCTGAAGAGTCCGGATTTCCTCGAAGGCTTCGCGGCGGCGGCCAGCCAGGTGGAGGAACCGGACGGTGAGGGCTTCGTCGAGGTCCGAGGCACCACCGAGCAGGGAGCGCAGGGCGGCCAGGGCGGCGGCTGAGTGATTAGCCGGGCGCAGGGCTTCGCAGAGCTGTTGGAAGGCCTGGCTCGCCTGGCTGGCGGTGAGTGAGCCGGCTTTGGTGCCCAGGACGAGGAGTTGGATGAGAGAATGCCACTCGCCGAGGAGCAGATTGCGAGCGGGCTCCGGCGCTTTGGCCGCCTCTGCCGCAAACTCTTCCAACGCGCGGAAGGCGGGTTCGTCCAAAGCGGGCAGTTTTTCGAAGTAGCCGAAGAGGTGGCGCCACTCGGCGTAGTTGCGGGCGAGCAACTGGGCGGCGGGGCCGCTGAGGGGCACAGCACGCTTCTGGTCGAGGAGCGATATGGCCGCGAGGGCCTGGAGCGGGGCGCGCAGGAGCAGAATCTCGTCGTCTGTTTCAGTGTCCTTGCCCCAGGCGGCACGCCCGCCGGGGAACAGAATCCGACCGGAGGCGTCGAGCGGCAACGATTGCAGGATTTTCTCGTGAAAGCTTGCGGTGGCCAGAACGGAGCCGGGTACGGGGGCTGAATCGCGGTACCACTTGTAGAAGGCCTCGGCGCGCTCGGGCGTCTGGGTGAAGAACTGCTGATGCCGTTCGTCGGAGTGGGCGAGATCGTGATAGAAGGCCAGCAGGCGGCCCTGGTCTTTCTCGAAGAGGCCGCGCAGGAACGGCGCGATGGCCTGTGGTTTTGCGCCGGCGAGCTTGGCCCACAATGCATCGGCCTTGACGCCGCCGGGCACGACGACGCGATGGCCGCTGATCTCGAGCGAATCAGCGAAGGCGGCGGTGATGGCGGAGTACTTTACGATCAGGTTCGCGAGTCCGATCGACGACACCAGGGCGGCGGCCGACTCTCCGTCCATGCTGCCGAGTCCGGCGTAGACTCGGGCGAAGCGACGATCGCGGAGGAAGATCTCGACGGGCCCGCCGCTGAACTGCGGGACACCCTTGAGAAGAAGGCTCCAGGCGGCGCCACCTACGAGCCGGGCGGTCTCCCTGGGGATCTCGAAGGTAAAGTCGCGGCCGTGGAGAAGCGCGTTGCGCAGGTCCAACTCGTCGACGCCCAGGCCGGCCAGGGCGCGCTGACGCAACGCACCGTCATTGTGGACTCCGTCTTCGAGGGAGTAGCCTGCTTCGGCTGGGATCAACTTCCAACCGAGTTCGCCCAGAATCGCACGGGTGCGGCGCAGTTCGGCGTCGCCGGTGGTGGAGAGGCGGAGGAGGTTACCGTGTTCGCTGCGTTCGCCCAGGCTCTCGAGCGCGGCCACCGTCGAAATGTAACTGCCAATCGTCGCCTGATCTTCCAGCGTGCGGTTGGGCAGATCAGGAGGGCTGATGGTGATGGCGCGGCAGTAGTCGAGGAAGAAGTCGTGGGGGGTGGGCGTGCCAGGCAGTTGGGCGATGGTGGAGAAGGCTTTGATGCCGCCCGGCACGAGGGCTTCGCCGGTGGCGGCGAGGTTCAGATCGAGGCTGCTGAGTTCCTCGGAGAGGTCGACGGGGGGTTCCTTGCCGAGGTTCTCGATGCGTTGGGTGACGGCGGCGGCTTCCTTGGCGCGGGGGTTCTCGGCGAGGTAGCGCCGGAGATTCTGGGCGGCGGCGTCATAGTCGCCTTTGGCCTCGAGGATGATGCCCCGGATGTAATCGGAACGTTTGAACTCATGCAGGCGATCGAGGCGGATGGCGTCGCCGATTCGGGCGAGGGCCTGGTCGTAATTGCGGAGCTGGTAGTGGGCCGTGGCGCTGTAGAGGTAGGCTTCGACGAAGACGTGTTTGGTGTCGACTGTAAAGAGTTTGTCGCAGGTAGCGGCGACAGCGGGCCAGTCCTTGAGGCTGGCCTGGGCCTGGACGAGCATTTGATAGGGAGCGATGGGTTTTGGATCGAGCTCCACGGCCTGATCGAGGGCGCGGCGGGCCTCGTCGAGTTTCCCCTGGCGGGAGTAGACTCCTCCGAGCGCGGCCCAGGCGGGCGCAAACTTGGGCGCAGCCTGGACGGTGGTACGCAGTGGGGTTTCTGAGCCATCCCAATCATTGGAAGTGAGGCGCTTGACGGCCAGTTCCCAACTGCGGGAGGCGGCTCGCGGCAGGGTGGGATTCGCTTTGACGACGAGGGTCGCACTCTGGGATTTCGGCGTCAGGATGAGATCGGGGAGGCGCGGATTGAGTGTGATGCGGCGGTCCGTGAGGTCGATGCGAGAGGAGATGACGCCGGGGTGGGAGGCTTCCAGGCTGCAGGGCAAGCCGGCATAGCCACTCGTGCCGGAATAGACCTGGCCCATCTCGTTTACGAACAGGCGCAAGACGAATTCGCCCGTTTTGCGGGAGGTGACGCCCTCGCGGACAGGCTGCTGCATCCCATAGCAGACGCGCTGTACCGTCACCATATATCCCGGTACAGAGCCATCCTCCATGACCACTTTGCCGCGCAAAAAGACATCGTGCTGAGCGATGGCCGGGAGGGTGAAGGCGAGGCCTACCAGAACCGGGATGAGGAGGCTGTGGACTCGAGATGGCACGTTGTTAGTACAACAGCGTACCGCAACGGGGGTGGACCTGCTGTTGGGGTGCGGGTGAGATTGGCAGCCCACGAGGGGGAATGATGCCGGTCCGCGGACGGGGCGGACCGGCGGGTTGGGGGTCAGCCGGCGGGACTCCGGAAGACTCGGATTGGGTTGCCCCGCTCGATGTTCTGGTGCGCCTGCCAGCGTTGTTGGGTGGCACGGCTGAGGCGCTCCGCTTGCAGGGCGGAGAGCTTCGCGGAGAGCCGGGCCAAGGCCAGTTGGCGGTTGCGGTGTTGAGAGCGTTCGTTGGCGGAGACGGCCTGCAAGCCAGTCGGAAGATGGGTGACGCGGACGGCGGATTCCGTCCGGTTCACGTGTTGTCCACCGGGGCCGCTCGCGCGCATGGTTTCCCAGCGAACGTCTTTGGGATCCAGGGTCGACTCCTCGACCGAGGGGAGTGCTTCAATGGCCACGAACCAGTTCCTGCGCTTGTGGGCCGGGCGGAAGGGGCTTTTGGCGATCCACTGAATGGTGCCGCACCAGGCGGAAGTGAAGGCGTCGATGCCCTCGCCGGTGAGCGCGACGAGGGCGGAGGAGGCGGTCCCCGGTTGGGGGCCCGCTTCCAGTTCGACGAGGTTCCATTGGAGGCCGGCGGCTTGTGCCTCGGCCTGCATGGTTTCCAGGGTTTTGACAACGGCCCAGGCACATTCCGCCGGTCCTTGGCCGGCGCTGACCTGGAGCCAGACGTGAGATGGATTGTGGGTCATCGGCGCACCTTGTAGGTGATCACCGGACGGAGGATGGCCAGCACCTCGGCCAGCCCGGCGTCGACCAGATCCTGGATGACCACGTTGATGTTCTTATACGCCTGAGGCGCTTCTTCGTAGAGCAGCTCCTTGTCTTCGCAGATCACCTGACTGCCGAGTTCCGTGCGGGTGAGATCCTTGGCGGTGAAGCGTTTCTCGAGCCGGCCCCGGCTGTCGGAGCGGGACCATTTGCGGCCGGCTCCGTGGGCCAAAGAGTAGCCGCTCGCCGCGCTGGGATGGAGCGGCCGGACGAGATAGGTGAACGCTCCGCGCGAGCCCGGGATGATGACCGGGCCTTGCGTGGACGGCGCGGCGCCTTTGCGGTGGAGCCAACCGGAGGTGCCGGCGAGATCCACGCGCTGCACCCAGTTATGGCTGAGGTCGAGCAGGCGGGTTCCTTCGGTGCGGAGGCACTCCAGGATCCGCGTGGCGATGACCTCGCGGTTGGCCGAGGCCCAATGCCTTGCCTGATCGTGGCGAGCGAGGTAGTTCGCGGCCTCGGGGGTGCCTTCGGGCAGCCCGGCGAAGCCGTGCTGGTCGACGTGCTCGCGCAGGATCGCTTCGCCCAGGCCGCGCGAGCCGCTGTGCACGCACAGGTAGAGCGCACCCGGTTGCAGCCCGAGCTCCTCGCAGGCGGCCGGATGGACGAGGCTCTCGAGCTGCTGGAGTTCGGCGAAGTGGTTGCCTCCGCCGATGGTGCCGAGGGAGTGATCCTGCGGGCCGGGTGCGATGCCGCGGGTGGCGAGGAACTGCGGGATGCCGCCGTCCCAGGGCCGGTCGAGGTCGCGCAGGCGGTTCGCCCAGGTTTCGAGTTTTCGGTTGCGGGCGCTGAGAGCGGTCTGCCAGAGACCGATGCCGCACCCGATGTCGTTGCCTACCAAAGCCGGGTAGAGACATCCCTCGGCGAAAAAGGCGGCCCCGATGGGGCTCCCCTTGCCTGGATGCAAATCCGGCAGGCCCACTGCGAGCCGCATGCCCGGCAGCGTGGCCGTCTTTTCCAACTGTTGTACGGCTGCGCCTTCGATCCAATTGGATGGCGAGGCGACGAGCCGGACTTCACACGTTTCGTGAGTCAAGCAATCCCTTCCGTAAGATTCCGTTGTGAGTGGAGGGCGAGCGCGCTGGCCCTGCGGACAGCGCGCTCGCGGGTTAGTCCAGGAACGCGATCTGCCGCGCGTGGGCGGCGAAACGTTCCCGGTTCATGTAGACGCGATGCCATCCATCGAGATGGATGGTTCTGTGGTCGCGATGGCGGACATCCCCGCGGGCGAACACCTGGGCATCCCGCACCATCTGCCGCCAGTTCAAGCGCCAGGCGTCGGGGTCGGAGGCGATCAGCGTCTGGTATTCGACGGCATCGATCCCATTGGGATGAGCCGGGGAGACCATCACGGTGGTGCCGCCGCGCCTCATGAGCTCTTCGCAGAGGTGAGGCTTGCTGCCGGCGCCACGGCTGAGCGGTTCATGGCGAAAGTACAGGGCATCTGGAGGGACATCCCGTACCCGAACAAAGAACCACTCACCCTGCCGGGTGTAGCTGCGACCTTCCACCTCAGTGGGCAGAAGGCTAGCTATAGCGGAACGTACATCGCGAACACCATCACCGGGCACCGCGGCGGCGAACCAGTGACGTTCATCGCGGCCGAGCAGGAATTTGTACTTGGCGCGGCCGTCCCGGACCATCAAAACGAGGTGATGGATGCCGGGCCGGACGTCCAGGACTTCCGGGGTGATCCCGGCGTGACAGCGAATATCAAAGAACTCGCCGCTGCGATCCCTGCCCACGTCGATGCGAATCTTCTCTCCCTGACGCGCGTGAGGCTCTTGCAGTTTGAGCCGTGCGCCCATACGGGAGAAATGCCGACACAGAGAGTCTGTGACCGTCATAAGCTCCTCAATCAGTTTGTATGTGGGGTTGACGGGTCAGGCGCGGGCGAGACGGAAAGTAGACGAGCCATCAGGCACCGCGCCGGTTCCAAGGCGTGGGTATGCGGATAAATTCGAGTTGAATTGTCGCACGATGGCTCCTTTCCTGAAGCAGAGTACCACTTGGCGGTGGTGCTGTCAATGAGGTGGTGCGGGATTGCGAGGGATTTGATGGAATTTGCTTGGAGATTGGGTGTTATTGAAGAAGAGCCGACCTGGGGGTCGGCTGCGCACGGGGGCGTCCGCCTAGACAAGGATGGGACGCACGCAACCGTCCCAGTGGCATTTTGTTCGTGCTGAATGCCGACTATTTTGTATTTTGTGTGGGATTTGGCGAAGAATTGGGCGATCTGAGCCGTCCGATGAGATCAATTCGGGCGCGGCGGCCCGAGATCGTCCGGAGAGGGATGGATGACGGGAGCGGGGCTGCCGTTCTATGGGTGAGGAGCCTAAATCGCGGACCAACTGGGGAGCCCGGATGGGACGCATGGCCGGGTGTATCCGTACGGTGAGGTTTCCGCGGCGCCGTCGGTGGATCAAGACGAGACGTTCACGACGTACAAGCGGAATGTTTATACGGGTTTGGATTATGCTGAGAATCGGTACTACGCGTCGGCTTGGGGCAGGTTTACTACGGCGGATCCGTACCGGGCTAGTGGAGGGGCGGCGGACCCGCAGAGCTGGAACCGGTATGCGTATGTGGAGAATGATCCGGTGAACTTCAATGATCCGGTCGGGCTCCAGCGATGGATGATCACGTATCATTGGACCGCTTGTGCCTGGTACGGCATAAGCAATACCCTTGCCTGCAATCAGTTTGACACCTATTCGTTCTTTGGAGACGGCGACGGCGGCGGAGGAGTCGGAGGAGGCGGTGGCGGCCAACATGAGTGGGGAGGTGGCGGCGGAAGCAGCACAGTCGGAGTGGAGGGACCTCCCAGCAGCAAAGAGGAAACCCACGAGGAATGTGAGAAGCGGATACGGAAGGAACAGTCCGAAACGTTCGAAAAGTATGAAGTCGTGATTGACAAAGCCGTGCTTTCACTTTCAAAGACGCTCGCCATTGTGGTGGGAGTCGCCGGTGGTCTCGGAGGTGGCTTGAGTGGGGGGCTTTGGGGTGCTGTCGCGGGTGGTGCCGCCGGCGCAGTGGTTGGCTTCATTACGCCGTACGGCGGATGGGGCGAAATCGCCAAAGCATCTGCCTATGTGGCTCTCGAAGTGGAAGCCAGCAAGAAGATCGGAAAAGAGTGCCCAAAATAGCCGGCGATAACAATCGAAGGGGAGTTGATCATGCTTTGGAAACGGCCGCTGAAACGAATTCACATGCTCATTATGTTGGGCGCAATGATTGCATGTAATGTCATCAGCTTGCTGACTGGGATCCCAGAGCCGCCAGATCCCATAAGCCGTCGTGCCTTTTTTGTGTTTCAAGTGCTCGGGTCGGTGCAAGGTTGGGTGATTCTAGTTGTGCTGATCAATTCAGTGGCGAAATGGGGGAGTCGTGAAGGCCGAGGTAAGTCCTCCAGCGATGAAAAGCCATAATGGCTTGGTGATCGTGAGTTCACGCCGCCCCCAATACCGCATCCCGAGCTCGATGACTGGCAAAGTGGACGTCCACATTGCCCTTGCCCTTCGAGCCTCATTTCTTATTTTTGATCGTGGGTATCGGGAAAACTACATCTCGTATCTCCGTAAAAACTAGCTCCGCTGGGCATGCGCTCAGGTGTCCGTAACCATACGGTACTATCTTTCCGCCGCCTAGATGAACCAACTCAAAGGATCTTCGTGTTTCTAGCCTGCCAACATAGGTAACCCAGACGGGCGCGTCTGTATCTGTGCTCGCCTGAATCAACCTCTCCCGTGACTGAGCACTTATGATGATTTGTGCGCTGCTTGGGAGAAGAGAAATCGGAATCGGATTTCTCCAGGTGTATCCGTTTGTCTCCAGCGGCTTGGCGCATTTGTCACCTGTTAGGTACGTGCCTTCTTCACTACGAAGCAGT
Source organism: Paludibaculum fermentans (assembly GCF_051172195.1). GTDB lineage: Bacteria > Acidobacteriota > Terriglobia > Bryobacterales > Bryobacteraceae > Paludibaculum > Paludibaculum fermentans_A. The sequence continues at coordinate 4,198,351 of NZ_JBPJAQ010000001.1, read as the reverse complement.
TGCCCCTGGACCAATATTATCTTGCCTCGATACGACTGGAGGTCTGCCAGCACTTCGCACACGCTAAGCGCCTTTGGCGATTCTAGCGGCTCGCCAAAAGGAAGCATGAGGAGCCATAGTAGAAGATGCATAATGTGAAACTCCGTTGTTTCCTACTTCATTTGAAGCATGTCTCGTAGACCAGTCGTGTGTTGTTCCGGCTCAGGGTGGAAGTCGGGTCCTGGTCAACGCCGTCCATGACTATCTGAGACGAACCGGCTCCAAACGTATAATTAAATAGATGCCCTAGCTCATGAATGAGCGTAATCGCCCTGTATATATTTTGGGTTGAAGGGCTGTCTCCATGCTCGATGTCGAACAGATCTGGATACCCATTGGCCCAAAGAGCCTGAAGATTCTGATTGATAGAAATCACAGCACCGGTGAATATGCTGGTGCCGCTTTCTGAGCGGCCTAGTATGGGTACCGTGACTGCCGCACTCACTGATCCATTGCTCGGTCCATCGAGATCCCGCCAGTCAATCTTCCCAAATGCACTGTTCCCAACAAGTAGGCCCTGCAAAACGTCAGCAGGGTTGTGCACGCCGGAAAAGAGAGCCTTGCATGGTTCTTTTTGGAGTGCTTCTACTGCGGTAGCTCCCGCACTTTGCAGTCCCGTAACATCGGAATAGACTGGCTGCACAGGATCCGGAGACTCTGGCGGAGGCGCAGGGCTAGGCTCCGCTCCGGGTCCTCCTCCAGGGATCGGATCCACAAAGTAGCAAGTTAGCCACGCTTCAGGATCGTCGTAATATGGGCACGTCACATTCTGCTGCAGCCTATTGCCGAATCCGTCATACACCCAGGACAAGCCCCACTCCGGACCCGTCGTGTAGGCCGTCGCCAACCGGCCGAGCGAGTCGTAGGTGTAGTTTTCTTCCTCGGTGCTGATCCAGTTCTTCTTCTGCGTCAGCCGCCCGTCGTTCGCTGTCGACGAATACCGGTAATTGATGTCCGAGTACAGGAAGGTCTGCCTCGTGAGCTGGTTCCGACCGTTGTACTGGAACGTCTCCGCCGAGAGTCCGCCGCTGCCCGAGGGCAACTCCGTCGCCGGGTCCACGGTCACGGAGTTCGGCCGGTTGAGCGTAAGCAATTGGCCGGCGGCGTTGTAGGTGGCCGAAGTCACCAGATTGGTACCCGAGCCGCTGCTTGCCGTCATCCCCTGCAACTGCCCCAGCGAGTCATAGCTGTAGTTCAAGGTCAGCCGTTGCGAATACATCGCGTAGGAAGACGGCGGCACCAGGTGCCCGTATTGCGGGTACACCATCTGCGTCAGCTTGCCCTCGTTGTCGTAGGAGTAATCCACGGTGGGCAGCATGTAAATGCCCCCGCCAAAGTCGGAGACCTTGCTGGTCAACAGTCCGGCCGAGGTGTAGCTGTAGTGCTCGGCGACCGAATTGGGCACCGTCACCGCCGCTAGCCGCCCTCGCAAATTGCGGGTAGAGGAGTTCGAGCCATCGTAGTCGTAAGTGTTCGTCGTCCGCTGGTTCACGTCTTCGGCCCCAGGCGATGCCGGATAGCGTTTCACCATCGTCACGCGTCCATACACGTCATAGACATTCTCGACTTTTTGGTTCTTGGCGTCTACCTTGGTCGAGACGCGCCGAGGGTTCAGTTCCGGCATGTGCGACTTCCGCTCTCTGAACTCGTCTGCCGATGAGAGCGCGACCCGTCCCAGCGGCAATTTGGAAGGATTGAATATGTACTTCGGAGTACGCCGCGTGCGGAGGGAGAGCGTGATGAGCTCCTGTATGTTATTACATCGATGTAAGTTGCTCGACAAGAAGGAGGTTGGAGGCTACTGGACTTCGGGCGTTCTGGCGTCGTTCGGTGAGTAGATTGCCACAGTAACTCCTTCTGTTACTGTGGCTTACAAAAGGTGCACGCCAGGCTGTCCCGTTTCCGAATCCACTGAACGAAAAACAACGTCGTAGTAATCGCCGCCGACTATGTTGGCGGCGCGATATTCAAAGGCGATGTCCACGCCTGGCACCGCGGGCGGTGCCGCCGGCATCATCCAATTCTGAATCTCGCGAGCGATCTCAAGATCGCGCTTCATCATCACGCGGTCAGCGAGTTCCATCGCAAGGAGGATCAGCAAGCCGCCCCCGCCCCAGAAGGTCAGACCCTGATATCGGAATGTGAACAGCGGGACCGCCAGGACCAGGAGCGACAGGAGAAGCAAAACGCGGCGAGCCGGGGAGAGTGTCAAAATCAAGGCCCAGAAAAGAATGCGGACAACCTCCAGGAATCGTGCCCGGCGGGAGTGCCCTTCCGGCAGCTTCGAATCGGCTTCCTTTGTATAGAAGGTATAGCTGGCGCGGGCCTCGCGGCTGAACTGCGCCCAGAGTGCCCTTACTTCGATCCCGTCGCTAATACGCTGCCAAACAGTAAGCGGGGAGTAGGCCATAACCAGCAAGTATAGTGAAGGCATCTACGATCGGCGGTGGTCACTCCTGAAGCATGTTAACGGACGGGTATGGAACGTCCTGGGGACGGACGTCCCCGGGCAGCGGCCGCGTAGAGCCTGCTCGACGCGAGAAACCGGCGGAAACGGCCGATTGGGAAAGGGGACAGCCCGTCCCAGCCGAGCCAATCCCTTCCGTAAGAGTCCGTTGTGAGGGGTGGGGCGCCGGCCGGATGGCGGGCACCCCTGGGGTTAGTCCAGGAACGCAATCTGCCGCGCGTGGGCGGCGAAACGTTCCCGGTTCATGTAGACGCGATGCCATCCATGCGAGCACGCTCAACGGCGAAAGCCGCGTCACGGGACGAAGAGGGACGCCGGTTCCGCGACGATGGTTCTGAATACATACCCAACACCGCCAGGGCTGCCGGTTTCGCCTGATCTCCCCCCGCTACCACCGCAGGCGCCGCCAAAAACCGGGAAGCCGCTGGCGGTGCCCTTCATGCCGCCTGAACCGCCAGAGACATCGGTGGTTCCAGATACGATGGATGGCCCCAGCAGGTGGATGATTCCACCACCGCCGCCGCCTCCGGCATTATAATCTGGGATCCCGTTTGCGCCGTTCCCTCCCGTCGCGATGAGCGAACCCGCGTTACTGATCGAAGTTCTGGAGCCTAGAATCACGATTCCCCCGGCGCTAGCCGACGCCAAAAAATTGGGATTGTTGGCCCAGGGGCTGCCTGACATGCCTGGCGATGAGATCGATCCGTTCGAAGTGATCACAATACTGCCCGTGGCGATCAGCGCAATACTGCCTGCCCCGGCCATCCCCCCGAGCGCGTAGCTCACGTCAACAGGCTTGAGTAAACTGCGGGCAGCAAGAGTGGTTAGACCCGGGTTGCCTGTTTCATCCATAGGCCCGACGGAGGGCAATGGGACACAACTGCCTCCGCCAACAGAACTTTGACCAACAATCACTCTGGAAGTCGGTCGAACGATGATCGGGCCGCTGATGCTGACATTGCCTCTGACACGAATTATCAGGCCGCTAGGAACTGTGAGGGACCCTGTTGATGCGATCGTGAAACTCGAAAACTGGAGCATTCCACTAGGCGGAGTTGCGTTCCAATCCACGTTCGATGAGATAGTCAGTGCTCCGTCTGATCCATCGCCGTAGAACGCCAGAGCGCCTGGCAACCCCTGGGCGCCCACAGATCCAGCCGGTCCTGCCGGTCCTTGCACTCCCGTCGCGCCAACCGGCCCCTGCACCCCTTGTGGTCCAACTGGTCCTATAGGGCCCGTGGGACCTTGAGGTCCTGTCGTGCCAGGGGGGCCAGTGGAGCCGGCCGGTCCGGTCTCGCCTCGAGGCAACAGCATGGCGCTCACAATGTTGACCGGGCTTGTCTGCCATTCCTGGCCACCATAGCGCCCATCGGCAGGGATGCGCAGAACTACGACGCCGACTGTGGTGTAGCTTGGCGGCCGGATCTGAAGCGAAACCGCAACGCTCTCCAACGGCCGCCAGGCTTGATCAGTTCCTTGATAGACCAAAGTAATGGGATTGGTGGTAGAAGCATCAACCACCCAATCCCCATCCCTAAACCCCCTCCCGCCCAGTACCGGATGCTCATCAACGGACACAATCCCCGCGTCTCCCAAGTCCAGGTAGAGTTGTAGGGCATCTCCGTGTTGGACGGTACTGTTCGTTCCGAGGTTGGTGTTGGTCAAGGAGATAAGCAAAGCACTGCTTTGATTGATCTGGAGAGAAGACGGGGATGACCTGACAGACAATTGGATCTGCGCCGCCAAACCACCAGAAATGGCCACGCACATTAGGACTATTCGAGCAGGGAGTTTATTCATTTGTTGCGCTTTGGACTCGATGGTATTGCACGAAGCCCGGCGAGCGATTCCGCCACGCTCGTGCACTCGCTAGAAGTGTATCAGACCCGAAAGACCGAAAAATGAAACCTCAAACTGGCCTTCTAAGGTCTGAGTCTAAGCCTGGGGAGGGCGACAGCCTGAGAGCCTGTCGGAAATAGATTGCGGCCCGCCGCCGATTTGCTGAAGCCTCATTGGTCTTGGCTACATCCAAGCTCTATCCCCAATGAAGAGATTTCGGCCCTGTGATCTGGATCAGCCTTTTCTCCTTCCCCCTTCCCTGCAGGACTGGCTGCCCGAGGGCCACCTGGCCCGCTTCGTCGCCAATGTCGTTGACGCCCTCGATCTGAGCCCCATCCTCGATACCCATGCGCGCAAGGATGGCCGCGGCAAGGCCGCTTACCATCCGATTCTCTTGGTCCGTCTTCTGGTCTACGGCTATGCCGTGGGCAAGCGGAGTTCTCGTCAGTTGGAGCGCGCCACTTACGACGAAGTGCCCTTTCGCTACCTTGCCGCAGATCAGCATCCCGATCACGACACCATCTCCACGTTCCGGCAGGTCCACCTACAGGAACTGGCAAAATTGTTTTTGCAGGTTCTCGCTCTCTGCCGGAAGGCCGGCATGGTGCAGTTGGGCCAGATCGCCATTGATGGCAGCAAGCTCGCGGCCAATGCGAGCCAACGCAAATCGCACAGCTACGCCAAACTGAGTGAGCGCGAGCAGAAGTGGCTGGAGACCGTGGAGCAGATCCTCAAAGATGCCCAGGCGAAGGACGAACAGGAAGACAACGAGTTTGGGCCTGGGCGGCGAGGCGATGAATTGCCAGCGGATTTGGCAACGGCGCAGCAGCAATTAGACCGTATTCGCGCGGCTAAGAAAGAACTGGAAGAAGAAGCCCGGCGGCGTGCCGAGCAGGCCGCGAAAGAGAAGGAAGCGCAGGGCGGCAAGCCGAAGGACGAATCACAGCGTAAGCGGTGGTACCGGTCGGCCAAGGGCGTGCCGTCGCAGAAAGAGCTAGGCAATCTGACGGATCCGCAGTCGCGCGTGATGATTGACGGTGCGAATAACCGCTATATCCAAGGCTACAACACGCAAATCGCGGTGGATCAGAAGCAGCAGGTGATCTTGGCGGCGGAAGTGACCAGCCAACAAAACGACCGGCAGCAACTGGTTCCGATGGTGGATGCGGTGGAGACCAATGTCCAGGCCAAGTGCAGTTTGGTAGTGGCCGACACCGGCTACTGGAATGAAGGACGCATTGGGGAATTGGGCGAGCGCGGCGTGGATGTGATGGTGCCGCCGGATGGATTTGCGACGTGGCGACGGACCGGGACGTTGCCTCGCAATGGGGCCAGAGGACCACTGGCGGTAAAGATGAGGGAGCGGCTGACGAGCGAGCCCGACGCGACGCAATACAAGAAGCGAAGCGGGATTGTGGAGCCGGTGTTCGGACTCATCAAGGAGCTAAGACATTACCGTAGATTTCTGTTCCGAGGGTTGGAAAAGGTGAGAGCGGAGTGGCAAATGATCTGCATGGCGATGAACGTGTGGAAGCTGCACCGCCACCAACCCCAAGTGGTGCTTGCGTGAGGCTGAGATAGGGCCCGAATTCTTGAAAACACCGGCCTAATTTAGCGCTCAATCGCATCGGGAGGCGCAGTTGGATCGGTTGTCGGAAGGAACGATCGCCGGGAGGCGCCCCGGACGCCGCCTGGGCCAGGTTTCGCGCTGGATTTCATTCCGACAGGCTCCTGACACGTCCCACCGCGAATCACCAAATCCCGGCCTCAACTTGGGGCATATCACACTAAATCTCATCTGCAACCTTCAGCCGTCGCTGCAATTCCGTCGTGCGACTAGGCACCCAGCCCGCGACGGCACCTCCCCACCCGCCCAGAAGGCAAACTCGGCGCCATATTCCACAAACCGTGCCCGATAGTCTGCAATCAGCACAGCGAAAACCCCGTTGGGCCAGGACCTTCATGTGTCCCGGACACTTTAGCCCACGCCCCCGAGCAGAGCGCCACACCCCACCTGCACCCCTGGCATCACTCCCGCCGCGATGTGCCCCGAATCTCCACACTCATCCGCCGTAGTGGAAAATCTTCCACGACAAACTCCTGCCGCAAGTGGGCCAGCACTTCCTTCTGGACAATCGTCACCTTCTGAGCCCCTGGCGTCGACGACACCTGCCTCACCTCAAATGAGTACAGATTCATCCCGGCCGGGAACGGTGAATACGAAATCGCCCGCGTGAAAGGCACCAAACCGCCACCAAATTGCGCGTACACGATGCGGTTCGGCCAGCGGTACATCGAGGCACACGTCAGCATGTGGAACGCACCCAGCCAGCATTGCAGCCCACCCGAAACAGGCACCGGAGTGGACTGCGCCGCAATCGTCGAGGCCTGCCCGCTCCCAAATAACGTCAGGTAGTAGACGGCCTTCAACCCGACCCGCTGCCGCACGGCCCCATCGAAGAACTCCTGCGGAAGATCCACATCCGCATTGAGCAGCGCATCGCCCTGCCCCGGAGCCTGCTTCGCAATCGCGGCATACCCATACGGCCCGGTCGACCAGATGCGTCCATCTGCCCGTTGGAACGTCAGGCTCACGGCGTCGGGAATCACTTCGACATCCGGCCCGAGGCCCCGCACCGCGACTGGCACATCCACCTGTACGCCGCCCTGCCGCATCATGCCCCGTTCGAAAAACCGCCGCGCCTCCGGTTCCATGCGCAATTCAACCGCGCCCTCGGGGTAGCGCCGGGGAGACAGCCGGCTCTGCACTGCGGCCGCCACCGGCCAGGGAACATACACGTAGGCCGCAATTCCGCCGAGCACCACACACCCGATCACCCAGCGGCTCAACCATGTCCGCCGGGCCCGGTACTGGAGCAACAGCACGGGCACCGATAGGCTCACGAGTGTCAGTACCACAATTGAGTTCCAAACCCATTGGGACGCACTCAACGTCAGCCGGACCGCCGACGCGGAGGGGGGCGCAATGCTCGCATCCACGCCAAGCACCACGGCCACCAGCACGAGGACCGTGAAGAGAAACGGCACCAGTCCGGAGGTGACCGCCGCCAAGGCCGCTACGGGAAGCATGCCGCCCAGGAACAGGAGCAACTGCGACCACATCAGAGCGCCCACGGCGTCGGTCAGCGGGAAGTTCGAGCGCCCCAGCACATACAGCCGGGCCGCCAGAATCGGCAGGTTCACGAATAAGAGAAGCCCCAGAAGCTTGGCAACCATCAGGCTGCTGCGCCGATACGGCCGCGTCACCCAAAACTGTTGATTGCCGGGGATAGTCTCGGCATGCACCAGGCAGGCAATTACGTACGCCGCGGCTATGCCCAGCACAACCTGAATCGGGATTGAATTCGCCATGCGGGTAGCCGCCCAGCCATAGAACATCGACAGGACGCACAATAGCGAGATCTCCAGTCGCAGAAACCGCGCATCTTTCTTCAGAATGTGAAATGCCTGCCTCACAGCGCCTCCCTGGCCCCGGCAGCGGAGCCACTCCGGGCCAGCGCTACGAAGATCGCCCGCAGCGGCATGGGTTCGGCCGAAATGTGCCGCGTGCCAGGCAGGACGCGGTGAATCTCCTGCGGCGTCCTCTCCTCGTCGAAACGCGTATCCACAAAGCGCACCAGCGCCTGGGAGGCCTGTAGAGAAAGCCACGCCTCCGGCCACTCCGGACCGCGGGGCAGCCCGTGCAGACCATCCACCCTCACCTCGATCTGGCGGAACCTCCGGGCCAGCGAGTCCATTTCCTCTGAGAACCGCAGCCGCCCCTCGTCAAGATAGGCAATATGGCTGGCGAAACTCTCTATCTCCGCCAGATCGTGTGAGGAGAGCAGCACCGTTGTTTCACCTGTCTGGTTCAGCACCCCTCCGATGAATTCCTCTCGAACCAGCGGGTCCAACCCGCTAAATGGCTCATCCAGAATCAGCAATTCCGGGTAGTAGGCGAGCGAGGAAACCAGGGCGGTCTTCATCCGCATCCCGCGTGACAGGTGCCGCAGCTTCCGGTTACCGGGCAGGGACAAATCTGCCATCATTCGCCGCGCGAGCGCATCATCCCAGGTCGGGTAGAACGGCCGCAGATACGCCAGCAGTTCGTCGATGGTCATCCAATCGGGCATCTGCTGATTCTCGGAAACGTACCCAATCCTGGTCAGTTCCTCCGGTCCCAACTCGGCCGAATCGCGCCCCAGCACCTCTGAACGGCCGGAAGTAGGCCGCACCAGATTCATAAGGATCTGAATCGTGGTGGTCTTTCCTGCTCCATTGGGCCCCACCAAGCCGAAGATGCTCCCCTGGGGAACATCCAGGTCCAGCCCATCCAGGCTCAGAGTGCCCCGATATCGCTTGGTCAGTCCGTACGTACGCAATGCCGGTCTCATCGTGACCTCCGGCCGGCGTCCTCTTGCGGGGTCAGCTCATGCCAGTGATCGACAATCCCACTCAGTAGTCCGTCCAGGGTGATACCCAGGCGCTTCGCCTCCACGACCAGGTGCTCGACTTCGTTCTTCAACAGATGGGCGCGGTCGGATGGTCCGTAGACGGGCCGCGCCGCCACAACCGTACCAAGGCCCGGCTGGACTTCCAGCAACCCCTCGGATACCAGTTCGATCACGACTTTGTGAGCGGTATTGGCGTTAATCTTGAGCTCCTGGCTGAGTGCGCGCACGGAGGGGAATCGTTCGCCGGCAGCCAGATCGCCCGCAAGAATCGCCTTCTTCGCAGCGTAGACAACCTGTTCATAGATCGGGACGCCGGATGCGAAGGAAACCGAGAACGGAATCATGCGTGTACTATAACACACCATACACTAAACTCAATACCCAAATAATCTCGCGTGTTCGGAGGCTCCTAATACCCTTGCCAGGGACGCGCCCCATGACCTGCCATTTGTCGCATGGCCCCCTACGGCCCTGGAAACCGGGGAGAGCAGTCCCATCGCGAACCAGCAGCAGTTCCCCAATTGGGGATAATCGCCCAGGACCAAAATCAAAGCAGGCTTGACCATTGTTCTTTCACCACGCCCCCCCAGCGCCCCTCCCCCGCTTCTCACCCCCACTTCTCCCCGATTTCCCTTATGCGATCACAGGAATTCAAGATCTTTATTTCCTTTATTTGCAACAGCGACCACGAAGAAACAGCGAAACCGCCTTGACCTCGCCAGCTACCCTGGAATCGCGCCGGCTCTCATGCCGGCCGTTTTCATTTCCAAGGAGACTTTCATAATGGCTTCCGCTGCTCAGGTCACCGCCAACCAGGCCAATGCTCAATGGTCCACTGGGCCCGTCACCGCCCAGGGCAAAGCCCGTACCGCTCAGAACGCCCGCCGCCACGGCCTCACCGCTCGCACCCCTCACATCTCGGAAGACGACTGCGCCGAGTTCGCCGCCCTCGAAGCGCGCCTCCTCGGCGAGACCCAGCCCAAGTCCTGCCTCGAGGAAGAGGTCTTCCATCGCATCCTCGCCCATACCTGGAACCTCCGCCGTATCGAATCCTTTGAGTCCGCCATCCTCGCCGAAACGGACCCAATCGACTTCTCCGAGACCGACGCCGCCCGCCTGAACCACTTCGCCCGCTACCGCCGCGACCTCGAACGCTCCCTCTATCGCGCCATGAACGAGCTCCGCAAACTCCAGACCGAACGCGCCCTGCTTCAGCTCCAGAGCCCCTTTGCCATCCACGCCCTGACCGAAGCCGCGCCCATGGCCGAGGTCTCGAAACTGGAGCCCCGGCTCCGCGAATACTTCGCTGGACACAACGCCGACCAGGTCCAGGCGCAAACCCGGTTCACCTCCGGAGCAGAAACCGCCATCCAGTTCAGCAAATCCTGGACCGACGCCTGGCTCCAGGTCGCCGGCAAAGAGCAACTGATGGCCGAATCCGCGGCGTAACGTCACCCGCAGCCGGCTTCGCCGAAACAAACCCAGTTTCACTCGGGAGGCCGCCCGGCGCGGTGAATGCCTGCCGGGACATGCTCTTTGAAAACCTGATCTTGGATGGCTCGCCCTTAGCAGCGGGCGGCTTGGGATGGGGGCCTAGCGGATTTCCTGGTCCCGGCGTTACATCTGTTGCACAAACGACGCCTTTCCTCATTCCGACCGCCTTGTCTGCAACTGAGGTAGCCCCAACCATGCGCTCCAGAATCACTATCGCCGCTCTTGCCCTTGTCTCGACGGCCGCCCTCGCCGTCTCCTTTGCCCAGTCTTTGCCGCCCGGCGTCCAGAAGAAAGCTTCCGTGGGCGGGATCACCGAATATGCGTATCCCAACGGGTTGCGCGTGCTGCTGTTCCCGAACCCGGCCAGCCCGAAGATCACGATTAATGTGACTTACCTGGTGGGCTCGCGGCACGAAGGGTATGGCGAGACCGGCATGGCGCACCTGCTGGAGCACATGAACTTCATTGAGACGACCAACGGGCGGCAGATCAAGAACGAGATCGTCAGCCGGGGTGCGGCCTGGAACGGCACCACCTCCAACGACAGAACGAACTACTTCGAGACGGTGCCGGCCACGCCTGAGAATCTCAAATGGGCGCTCAGCCTCGAAGCGGACCGCATGGTCAACGTGAAGTTCACGAAGCAGATTCTCGATACGGAGATGACGGTCGTCCGGAACGAATTCGAGCGCGGCGAGAACAGCCCGCAGAGCATCCTGCGGGAGCGCGTCGAGGCGACGGCCTACCTGTGGCACAACTACGGCAAGTCGACGATTGGTTCGAAGGATGACCTGGAGAAGGTTCCGGTGGAGCGACTGGCGGCGTTCTATCGCAAGTACTATCAACCGGACAACGCGGTGCTGGTGATTACGGGCCGGCTGGAGGAAGCAGCCACACTGACGGCTGTGAACGAAGCATTCGGGCGAATTCCCCGCCCCACTCGCGTGCTGGACCAGACCTACACGGTGGAGCCGGCGCAGGATGGCGAGCGGTTTGTGGAGTTGCGCCGCGTGGGTGAAGGACAGAGTGTGGTGATTGCCTATCACGGGCCGGCGGCCGGGCATCCTGATTCGGCGGCCCTGCAGGTGCTGGCGGGCCTTATGAGCGGCGGCGGCGGGCGCGGTCCGAGGGGTGGCGGCAGCAGCGACGGACGGCTGACGAAGGCGATTGTGGATACGCACAAGGCGGACTCGGCCGGGATGTTTGTCGCACAGCTCTACGATCCGGGCCTGATCACACTTTCAGCGGGTTTGAATAAGGACCAGTCGCTGGAAGAGGTCCGCAAGCTGTTGATCGGTACGGTGGAGGGGGTGATTGCGAATCCGCCTTCGAAGGAAGAGATCGAGCGCATCACGATGCCGATGCTGAGGAATCTGGAGAACAGCCTGTCCGACCCGCAGTCCATTGCCACCGGCGCGTTGAACACGGCCATCTCGCAGGGCGATTGGCGGCTGATGTTCCTGCAGCACGACCGGTTGAAGGACATCTCGGCTACGGATGTGGTGCGCGTAGCCAAGGCGTATCTCAAAGCCTCAAACCGGACAGTTGGGTACTTCATTCCCGACGCGGCGCCGGAGCGGACGGTGGTGCCCAACACTCCGGATCTCTCGAGCATCCTGAAGGACTACAAGAGCACCATCTCGGTGGCCCAGGGTGAGGTGTTCGATCCGACTCCGGCCAATATCGAGAGCCGGGTGGTGCGATCGAAGCTACCGAACGGGATGCGGGTGGTGATGCTGCCCAAGCAGACGGATGCGGGGATGGTGACCGGGATCATCGAGCTTCGCTTTGGAGACCAGACGACGCTGGCGGGCAAGAATGCGGCAGCTCAGTTTGCCGGCGCATTACTGAGCCGGGGCACGAAGTCAAAGAACCGGGAGCAACTGGCTGACCAGATGCGCGTATTGAATGCGCGCATCCAGGTGAGCGGCGGGGGCGGCGGCGGATTCGCGGGCGGCCGTGGACGGGGACCCGCCGGGCCCACCAGCGCGCCGAATTCCGCGATTGCGAGCATTGCGGCTCCGGCCGACAAGTTCGTAGCGGCCCTGCGCCTGGCGGTGGAGATGTTGAAGGATCCGGCGTTCGCGCAGGACGAATTCGACCGGATCCGGCTACCGCGCATCAAGGCGCTGGAGAACGTCCAGACGGAGCCGACGCAACTGGCCGCGGAGAATCTGCAGCGACACCTCAGCCCGTGGAAGGCGGGGGATGTGCTGTATCCGATGACGCGCGAAGCGCAGCTGGCGGAGACCAACAAGGTCACCCTGGATGACGTCAAACAGTTCCATGCCAAATACTATGGGGCCAACTACGGGGTGTTTGCGGTGACAGGCCCCGTAGACAAGGCGGCGGTGATGGCGGCGGCGACCGAACTGCTGGGGTCGTGGAATACGAGCATGGCTTACCAGCCGATGAAGGCGGCCTTCCGGCAGGCCGCGCCGCTGAATACGAAGATTGAGACACCAGACAAGGCGAATGCGCAGTTCGAAGCCGGTTTGCGATTCCGGCTTTCAGACAGCGATCCGGATTATCCGGCGATGCTGCTGGCGGGGTATATGTTCGGCGGGCCCATCACTTCGCACATCTCGGACCGGATCCGGAACCGGGAAGGGCTGAGTTATGGGGCGAATGCCCGGGTGGCGATTCCGGCTGAGGGCGATGCCGCGCTGCTCTCCGGCACGGTGAGCCTGAATCCGGCCAATGGGCCGAAGGTGGAGTTCAGCTTCACGGATGAGCTGGCACGGACCTTAAAAGAAGGATTCACGGCGAAGGAAGTGGATGCGGCCAAGAAAGCGTACCTCGACGCGCGCCTGGTGAGCCGTTCGCAGGATGCCGCCCTGCTGGCGATGCTGGCCAGCCATGAACAGCTGGGGCGCACGATGAAATGGGACGAGCAACTGGAGCAGCGGATCGCAAGCCTGACGCCGGAGCAGATCACGGCGGCTTTCCGGAAGCACATCAATCCGGCGAGCCTGACGATTGTGAAGGCGGGCGACTTCAAGGCTTCCGGCGTGTACCAGTAAGGGGCGCCGGTCACTCGAAGTGGAAGAGTCGGGCGGCGTTGCGGCCGCGGATCTTCTCACGGTCGGCCGCTGAGGCGAAGCTCCAGTGGTCAGTGAAGGTGCGCTCGGCTTCGGCATGGGTCTTGGCGTTCATGCCGAGACCACCCCACAGGATGCGGTCCGGTCCAAAGTCCCGGTGGGCTCGACGGACGACCGGCCCGACAGGCATGGCGGGGTTTGTGAAATAGCTCCAGCCGGAGTATTTGAAGTGGACCTTTGGGTACTTCGAGAGCGCCATGACCGAGTCCAGATCGGACGCCGTGCCCATGCCCGTGCGGCCCATGTGGTCGAGGAGGACCGTTACCTGGGGCACCGCCTTGCAGAGGGCCGCGATTTCCGGTGCGTGGTGCGGCAGGAAGTGCATCTGGATGGCTATGTCGAGGTCGGCCGCCTTGCGCCAGACCTGTTGGACCAGCGGATCCCTGAGGTCGCGGTTACGGATGGCTCCGGTTTTTTCAGGCGGTTCTCCGGGCGCATTCATGGCGTGGATGCGGAGGGCGACGATGCGGTGCGGATGAGCCTTGACGAGCTCCTCCATGCGGGCCGGGGTCTTGGGATCGATTGGATCGAGGAGGAGGGTTCCTTTGAAGAAGCCGCGTGGCGATTCGTGTTCGAAGCAGTGCCAGAGGAAGCGATGGTCGTCCTGATAGGGCTCTGGGTGGACGAGGATGGAGTGCGAGATGCCGGCGGCCCTGGCAAAGGCCAGATAGGGCACAAGCGGTTCAGGGGGCGCATGATAGGTTCCACGCGGGTGATAGGGAAACGCCGCGGGCTCGAAGAGGTGGATGTGTGTGTCGATGAGGGGCGCTGGGGCGGCGCCGCGCGCGACACCGGCGGCAGCCAGGGCGAGAATTTCGCGGCGAGTCATGATGGGTCTGATTCTATCCCGCTGCGAGACTGGCGATGCGCCGGCTAGGCTCTCGGAGCCGAGCGTGCCAATTCGGACACTAATGTACGCTTTATGGCGACAACCGGAGAGTGAGGGCTGCTTCGTCCGAATTCGGTCATTCCGCTCCGAAAATGGACACCGGCGAAATCAGGAAAGCCGGATTTGCGGGGCAAATCGATTGGCACGCGGCGTGTAGGGGTGTAGTGCATGCATGCGGTACTCTCCGATCTTCGACACGGTCTTCGGATCCTGCGCAATCATCCGGGATTCACTTTCGTCGCAGTACTGACGCTCGCGCTCGGCATTAGCGTGAACACAACCGTATTCAGTTGGACCGACCACCTGCTGCTGCGACCCTTCCCGGGCATCGCGGAGCCGGAGTCGCTGGCGTTGATCGAGATGCATACGGCGAACGGCGAATTCCGAAACGGCATGTCCTTCCTCGACTATCTGGACTACCGGGACAATGCGAGGCTTCTGACCGGGTTGGTAGTGGCCCGATTCACTCCGCTGAGCCTGGGTGGCGATGGGCGCCCGCGCCGCGCGTGGGGTGAACTGGTGAGCGGCAACTACTTCGACCTGCTGGGTGTGAAACCGGCACTGGGACGGACCTTTACCGTGGAGGAGGGACGGCGGGATGCCGGAGCAGGACCAGTCGTGGTGATCAGCCATGGCTTGTGGAAGAGCTATTTCCGGCAGGATCCCAACGTCTTGGGGAAGCGCCTGCGCGTAAACCGGCACGAGCTGACGGTGATCGGCGTGGCTCCGGAGGACTTTCTGGGCACGACGCCGGGCCTGGCGTACGACCTGTGGGCGCCGCTGAATATGGCCCCGGCGATGGGGACCGGCAATGGGACCCTGGGCTATCGCGGCACGCGGGACCTGACCACGACGATTGCGCGGCTGCGTCCTGGCGTGAACCTTGCGCAGGCGGGGGCGGAGATGAGGGCGCTGAGCAGCCGGTTGGCGGCCGCGTACCCTGACACGAATCGTGGACTGACTGCCCACCTGATACCCAGCTATGCCGGCCATGCCGGTGCGCAGCAACTGCTTCAAGCGCCGTTGCGCATTCTGGCGGCCGTGAGCGTGCTGCTGTTGCTGATCGTCTGTGCGAATGTGGCGAATCTGCTGTTGGCACGGGGCGTCGCGCGGCGCCGCGAGTTCGGGATCCGCCTGGCGATGGGGGCGCGGCCCGGCCAGGTTTTGCGACAGGTATTCACCGAGACACTTCTGCTGGCGTCGGTGGGCGCGGGCGCGGGCATGCTGATCTCACCCTGGATGGTGCAGATGCTGCGTGTGCTGCTGCCGCCAGTGGATGTGCCGATCCGATTCGAAACGGAGATGGGCTGGCGAACCCTGATCTTCACGGCGCTGCTCTGCATCACGGCCACAGTCGCGTGCGGTGTGGCACCGGCGCTATTGGCAATCCGCACGTCTTTGCGGGAGAGCATGGAATCCAGCGGGCGCGGCGGGGCGTCCCGATCGACACACCATTTGCGGGCGGCCCTGGTCGTCTGCGAAGTCGCCCTGGCCTCTGTGGCGCTGATCGGCGCCGGGCTGTTTTTGCGCAGTTTTCGCAATGCGACGCAGATCAGCCCTGGCTTTGACACGCGAGACGTGAACGTGAGCCAGTTCTACCTGTCGGCCAGCGGCTACACGGGGCCGGAACAACGTCAGTTCTGCCGGTCGCTGCGAGAGCGCCTGGAGAGCGTTCCCGGAGTTGTGGCCGTCAGCTACGCCGACCAGATCCCGATGAGCCTGGGCCCGATGCCGGTGCACCCGCTGACGATCCCGGGCTATGCGGCGCCGCCCGACGAAGATATGAATATCGGCCGTATGTTCGTGGCGCCCGGATTCACATCACTGCTGGGGATCGCGCTGCGGGAAGGGCGAGACTTTCAGGAGTCGGACGAGGCGAAGAAACCCCTGGTGATGCTGGTGAACGAATCCTTCGTGCGGCGCTACCTGGGCGGCGGCACTGCGGTCGGCGCCAAGGTGCAAGTGGAGAAGGTCTGGGCGACCATCGTCGGAGTGGTGGCCGACGTCAAATACAACAGCCTGACTGAGCGCAGCATGCCGTTCTTCTATCTGCCGTTCCAGCAGAGATTCCAGCCGGGACTGAACTTCAGTTTCTACGTGAAGACCGCGGGCAACCAGGCTGCGGTCGCGCAGGCGATGCAACGCGAGGCCCTCAAACTGAATCGCGACGCGATCTTTACGACAACTTCATTCACCCAGTCGATTGAGGGATCGCTGTATCCGCAACGTGTGGCCGCCATGCTGTTGGGCTTTCTGGGTACGGTGTGCCTGCTGCTGGCGGGCATTGGACTCTACAGCGTAATGAACTATGCGGTCAGCCAGCGGACGCGTGAGATGGGTATTCGTGTGGCTTTGGGCGCGCGGCCGGCGCAGATCGTCGGGGCGGTGCTGAAGGAAGGGCTGACGCTGACAGCCACCGGGCTGGTGCTGGGCGGGGGTTGCGCGCTGGTGTTTGCCCCGTGGGTGAATTCCCTGCTGATCCACATGACGGCGGCAGATCCGCTAACCTTTGCGGCGGCGGCGGGGTTCCTGGCTGTTGTGGCCTTGACAGCCACACTGCTGCCGGCGGGACGGGCGGCTATGACCGCGCCGACAACCGCGCTTCGCAGTGAGTGACCGGGGCCATCAGAAGTTTTGAACGCATTGGCATTCCAAAAAACGAGGAATCGAGGCAAACGCGGCAGTTATTTCCGCGAGACCGGAAGCTTTTACCGTGCTGGAGCAACTGGCACCCAGGGACCTTTGCCCTTTGATCGGCACTGAGGGCCGGGCCCTGTTTCCGATAGGGATTGAAAGTGAGTGCGACGCGCGAGTGGAATGCGAGACACCTGATTCGGGAGTGCATCCGATTGTTTTGTGCCATATAGTCGCCCGCCACGGCGAATAGTCATTGCCATGTGGACGTAGTTTCATAACGGAAGCCGACCTGGAGTTCAGAGGGAAGCAAGAGAAAGGCAGTAAAGCTGCAATGGTTAGTGTTCATAAGGAGCCTTACCATGCAAGCAAGCAAAATCAAGAAGATCGATCCAGACAAGAAGTTTCGCCGGGTTCTGGCGGCCAGTACGCTCGCCGGAGACAAGGTGCGAAACGCAGTAGGCGAAGACCTCGGCAAGATCGATGAAATCATGATCGATATTCCAACCGGGCGGATTGCCTACGCGGTGCTTTCCTTCGGCGGAATCCTGCGCATGGGGAACAAGCTGTTCGCGGTGCCGTGGAGTGCCCTGAGAGTGGATGAGGACGAAAAGTGCTTCATCCTGGACGTCGACAGCAAGACGCTCGAAAGCGCCCCGGGGTTCGACAAGGACAATTGGCCCGATATGGCCGACACCACCTGGGGCGCCGAGGTATTCAAATACTACCGGGCCACACCGTACTGGGACGACACCGAGACGAAGCAGTGGAATTCTCCCGACAGGCCCTAAGCATGCCTGCCAAACGTGGTGCCAAAACGGCGCGGAAGTCGCGCTCACCTTCGGCACAGGCCGGTGAATTTGTGCGGGAGGAGATCGAGCACGTTCGCAAAGGCGAACATGGAGCAAGATCCGCCAAGCAGATCATCGCCATCGGGCTATCCCGTGCCCGCAAGGCCGGGGTGAACATTCCTCCGCCCCCAGGAAAGAAGGCGCCGAAAGCAGCGACGACGAAAGCGACGACGCGGAAACCGAACCCAAAGCGCTCAAAGGCCACGCAGGAGGCCCTGGAACGTGAAGGTACCAGTTCGGCTTCGCACGAGGCCCTTTCGCGTCATGCGCGAAGCAGCGCCCGTCAGCGTGGGCCGGAGAACTTAAGTAAAGCCGCTGCAAAAGCCGTTCGCACGAAGGGCGCGGAAGGGCGTCATCAGGCGGCGGTAAAAGCGGCCAAAACACGGGCGAGGCGAGCCGCTCACTAGCAGAGATCACTTTCGGGCGGCCAACTGCGCCTGCCATGCGGGGTGAGCCGAGTCAGGGAATGAGATCGAGCCCATTTCATCCAAGCCATGCCCAGGGCGTGGCCGGAGTGAGAGGACTCGCCACCTGACCGGCTCACCACCCGCGCTGCCCTCCGGCCCTTCCACAATTCCAAGCAACACTCCTCCTTCCGTTCGTCCTCTATCTGCCCCCCGCCCGATTTACCTCAGAGCCAGTCCGCACCACACTGCCGGCGATCCCGCTAATCTCAAAACAGAGCATCCAGCCGCTAACTCCGGCGAGGGCAAGGGTACGGCTCCATTTTGGAATCCAGATGGAGAGCGGGAGAAGCCTGGCCTGCCGGGAGAAGTGTAGGGATGAGGAGGAGCCGGATGAGTTCAACGAAATCGAAAACAGGCGCGCGGGGCAGAGTGAAGCGGTCGTATCTCTTCGAGAAGGTCGTGGATAGCTGGGAAGACTTTCTGCAACTGGTGTCCGCCGATCCTTTCCGGCACTGGGCGTTCCGCGGGCAGCGTGATGCGAGCTGGCAAGTCTGGTCGACGGTCAGCCGGGAACTGCGCAGCCGGCATGTGGCTCCCCGCTATTGGACCTCACAGGAGCACCGCCTGATCTGGATCTTCCAGCGGAAGGCGAGCGGCTTCCTGGAGAACCTGCCGGTGGTGGCCGACACTCCGCACTGGATGGCGCTGATGCAGCATCATGGCGCTCCGACGCGCCTTGTGGACTTCACATGGTCGCCGTATGTCGCCGCATTCTTTGCCCTGGAATCCAGCGTGGACGATGCCGCCGTGTGGGCGATTAACGCTCCTCAGCTGGGAACCTTTGCATATGGGCCGGAGTTTGCGCCGGCGCAGCGCCCGCCGAGCCCGCAGGACGTGCTGAACAGCATTGGTATTCGCGGCAAGAATGCCGTGGCCATTGGGGAGCCCTATTTTAAGAACCGCCGTGTGATCGCCCAGTCCGGCACGTTTGCTTTCCCTTGGGATATCGAGCGTCCCATTGATGAAATCCTCGCCAGCCAGGAGGGCGTGATTGCGAAGTTCGTGCTGCGCGGACGAGCGTTAAGAAAGCGAGCGTTGGGTGAACTCTATCGGATGAATATCACGAACGCCACCCTGTTCCCGGACCTGGATGGCCTGGCGCGCTCGCTGGCCTTCGAGTTGGAGTACCACTATGCTTACGATCCGACGGATGGTGAAGCGTAGCAGCCTGTGGCAGAAGTCGCGCAGCCGCGTTCGCACCGCCGCCGGTCACGAAATGGGACCTCAATAGCGATATAGGAGCCGCACCGAGGAGATTCGCCGTATTGAAAGTGGACGGCCGGCGCCGGAGCGAACCCAAAGGGCGACAAGGGGCTGCGGGACTCCTGCCACAGACTGCTAGTGGCAACTGGCATTGCCAGCATTCGGGAAGGCCAGGAAAGTGATACTGGCCGGCGCCAGCGTCACCTTGCCGGCGGGAGACGGCCGGCCGGCGATTTCCGGGAGGGTATCACCGGTTCCGAGTTTGAGCTCTTTCCCGTTGAGTTCGACCGTAGAGCCCATCAGATTGGCCGTGGTGAGTTCATAGCGGCTGGATGGCAAGGGCGTGAGCAAGTCGAAGGCGGCGGCCCGGTCCGCATTGATTGCCAGCACCGCGACGCCGCCCGGTTGGCCGCGGAGACAGTGGCTGTAGAGATGCACATCGGACGCAGGAGCGGTGCCGGTTTCCAGGACGGTGGTCCCCATGAGCTTGCGCCAGAGGAGCGCGCCCCAATAGCTAGGCCGCGGGGTGAGCGTCTCTTCGTCGATGAGGGCATAGTCGCTGGCGGACAGAGTATTGTGGGCCACGACCTGCACACCTCGTTTGGCGAGGCTCCCCAACTGATTCAGGTAGCGGAAGGTATCCAGGAAACTGGCGGCCCAGGGGTTCCCCCCGCAAGCGGTCTCGCCGGTCTCCGTGAGCCACAGCGGTTTGCCGGGCTCGAACTGATCGCGAAGCTTTGTATAGAAGGCTGCCTCACGGTCCGTGAGGGCAAGCCACTCCTGCGAAAGCGCGACTTCCGGACTAGTCTGGGGCGCGCCTTTCATGGATGAGCAGCGCTTTGAGACACCACCGTAGAAGTGATAGGAGAAGGCATCCACTCCGCGGCCCGAGGCCTGGAGAATGTCTCTGGTGCTGAGGCCGGAGAAGCCGGTCGCGACGAGAGCCCCTTCCCCCACGGAGCCAGGCCCGAGGATGAGCATCCCGGGGAGCGACTGTTTCGCGAATCGCTTGAAGGCGGCGAAGTCGCGGCCGTAAGCCGCCGCGTCATAGCCCTTGGGAGCGCCGCCGATGGCCGCGAAATTGGGTTCGTTGAAGAGTTCCGCCGCGGCGATGGTACCTCCGGCCGCCTTGGTGAAGGCCGCGAATTCTGACGCCTGACCAGAGGTCCAGACGCCTTGGCTGTCGCGGACACCGTCGCTGACCGCGAATGAGGTAATGATCCGGGCGTCCGATGATTTCGCAAAGTCGACGACGGCTCGCCATTGGCCGCGGGTGAGAATTCCGCCGAAGCCGGCCGGCGGCGTTGCGGGGGCCGGGGTATCCGCATCGTGGAAGTATGTCGAATTGGCCCAGGTTCCGCTGACTCGCACGTAGGATGGGCCGAGTGCCGCCGCCAGCTTGCGCAGCCTGGGGTTGGACAGGTCGAGGGGTTGCCGCATGCGGAACGCAGTTGGATCGAGCCCTGGCACCGAAGGTGTGGCCGCGGGGGTTTCCGCCGCAGTACCGGCCTGCTTCCGGTAGGGCGCCCAGAAGCGGCCGCCGGTCACCTCCACCATCTCCACATTGAACGACTGGAAGCGCTCGTCGACCGCCCCGATTCGCTGAAAGCGCGCCGGCGCGAGAGTGATGGGTTCGGCGGCGGGCAGAGGCTGTGCCAGGGCGGCCAGTATCAGCGCGGCGGATGCCACATGAGGCCAGCGACGGCCGCCCCTATGACTGACTAATTCGTACATTATCGTCTCCAAGTCCGCAATTACCATACACCCCGGACCAGTATTGCCAGCCGGGGTGTAAGCATGCGTGTCCGGACGGCTACTTCTTCGGTTGGGAAAGACGCTCGACGAGATCCAGCCGCGCTTTCAGCGGATCCGGCATGGCAACGGGCCCACCGGTGGCGAAATCCAGCAGCTTGTCGGATTCCGGCTGGTAGGCTGGCCATTCCGGCAGGCCGGCGCCGTTGGGATTCCCCGTCTTGGCAAAGTTGGCCCAATAGGCATTGGCTGCACGGGCGATAGCCTGATCGGCGGCGGTCAGGTCTTTGCCGTAGCGGGCCGCGACTGTGTCGAAGACATAGGGAATCTCGGTTGCGTGCGGCGCACCGCGCTTCCATTGGCCGCGCATGGATTCCGCAACGTAGGAGAAGCGAAACTCATAGGCCTTCTGACCTGCCTTGACAAGCGATCGCACGGTGTAGCGGGCGGGTTCCACCATCATCTGGTCGGCTGCGATCGAGACGCCGACGTCCATGACTTTGCCCGTGCCATCGGGATCGTAAGCCGCCTTGGCTTTCGCGCTATCGGCCCCAAAGGGAGCCAGGAGCGCTTCCATAGTGCGGCCGCGGGGGAAGCCGATGTCGGCGCTGTTGGCGCCGGCCATGATCGCGATCTTCGCACCACGACCGGCCTCGTAGGCCGCGCCGGGCGACTCTACTACCAGCTTTCCGTCGATCATGGGGCCCGCATAGGTCGGAGTGCCCATGGATGCCATGTTCAGGCCGGCGACGATCGCCTCGGCGGGCAGTTTCCTCAGCGCGGCCAAGGCGGCTGCATCGCTGCCTTCGATGCCCGCGCTCTTGGCGAACGCAAGGCCGACCGATTCACCAGAGGGCATACCGGTGGGGCCCGGGCGATCGACAAAGCGGTCGCCCATCAGGGACGAGCGGCCTCCGCCCGATTCGATGACGGCCTTGTGAATGAGGCCGGCCGCGAGAGGCGACGTCATCATGGTGAGCACGGAACCGCCGCCGGCTGACTCGCCAAATAGCGTGACGTTGCCCGGATCACCACCGAAGGCAGCCGCATTGCGGCGCACCCACTGAAGGGCAGCGATCTGATCCATGTAGCCGTAGTTCCCCAGCGGCTCGGAAGGATGCGCTTTGCTCAGCGCCGGGTGGGCGAAGAAGCCGAACCGGCCCAGGCGGTAGTTGAAACTAATGAAGAGGATGCCCTGCTTCGCGAACTGCGAGCCGTCGTAGACGGCGGGCGAACTGCCGCCATTGACGAAGCCGCCGCCATAGATCCAAACCATGACCGGTAGCTTTTTGGCGGCGGGCTTTTCCGGACGCCAGACGTTGACATACAGGCAGTCCTCGGCGGGAGTCACGCCCAGCGGAGCGGCGTCTCCGGGAAACGGCTTCTGCATGCAGTCGGCGCCGTATTCGGCGGCGGGCCTGACTCCGGTCCAGGGCTTCGCCGGCTGCGGAGCGCGCCAGCGCAGATCCCCGACGGGAGGCGCTGCAAACGGGATGCCCTTGAAGGAGGCCACTCCCTCTTTGACCACGCCCTTCAGGCGGCCCGTATCGACTTTCACTTCATCGGAGGCGGCAGAGGCCGCTGCCGTTGACAGCAGGAAGAACACCAGGAGAGATCGCATGCTCGGATTACCTTTCGAGGAACGTATTGGCCGCACACTTACGGCTGAATGCTGAACTCCGCATGCAATGCAGCAGAGGCATCCTGACCCACCCAGACATCGAAGCTCTCGGCGTCGAGCACCCAGTCTTTGGAGGCGGAACTCCAGTAACTGAGTTCGGACTTCCCGAGAGAGAACCGTACGGTCTTCTTTTCGCCAGCCTTCAGTGCCACCTTTTCGAAGCCCTTTAACTCACGCACGGGCCGTGAGGCGCCGCCGGCCCGCTGATGAATATACAACTGGACCACCTCAGTCCCGGCCACGGAGCCCGAGTTCTCGATCTCCGCGGAGATCTCGACCGGGGAACCCGCTTTGACCGGACTTTTCGCCACCTTCAGATTCGATACGGCGAATTTCGCGTAGCTCAGTCCGTGGCCGAAGGGATACAAAGGCGCACCGGACTGGTCCCAGTAGCGGGATGTGAAGCCCCGGGCGTTTTCCGGCTGATGGGTGAGGTTGTGCGCGTAATAGAGCGGCAGTTGGCCCACATTGCGGGGCCAGGTGATTGGCAGCTTGCCACCAGGATTGGCGTCGCCAAAGAGCAGGTCGGCAATGCCGTTTCCACCCTCATTGCCCGGGTGCCAGGCCTCGAGAATCGCTGGAATATGGCTCGATGCCCAGGTGATGTTCAGCGGGCGTCCATTGATCAGGACCAGCGCCACCGGCTTACCTGTCGCGGCGATGGCCTCCATGAGTTCCTGCTGCTTACCGGGCAGATCGAGCGACGCCTGCGATGCGAGTTCCCCGCTCATCAAGGCTGCTTCGCCCAGCACGAGTACGACCAGGTCCGATCTCCTGGCCAGATCAACGGCCTTGGAAAATTCCTGTCCTGCCTGCGCTTCGGTCCAGGGGTCAACCTTCTTCATCCCAAGCAGGTCCTCAAACATCGAACGGTACTGCTTGGCGATTTGGACACCAGCCGCGTGCTCGACCCGGGCATTGGCGCCGAGTTTGTTGCGGATGCCTTGCAGCACGGTCACGGTGGTGCTGGTATCCACGTCAAAGCCACTCCACATGGTGAGCATGTCGCGCCTGGAGTCGGCCAGAGGGCCAATGACGGCGATGGTCTTGCCGGAACCCTTGGCGAGGGGCAACAAACCGCCTTCATTACGCAGCAGCACCGCGGTGCGTTGTGCGGCCTCTCTCGCGAGCGGCAGGTACTCCGGAGCACCGATGATCGTCTTTGACCGGGCCTCATCCACGTAGGGATGTTCAAACAGACCCAGTTGGAACTTCGCTGCCAGGATTGGCCGCACAGCCGAATCGACCTGCGCTTCCGTAATGCGGCCTGCCTTGATCAGCGTGAGCAGGTTTTCGTTATAGGTGCCGCTGGCCATATCCATGTCGACTCCGGCGGTGAACGCGCGGAAGGCCGCGTCGCTGCGGTCGCGGGCGAACCCATGGGTTACGAGATCGCCGATCGAGTTAGCATCGCTGACGACGAAGCCCTGGAACTTCCAGGTCTTCCGCAACACATCCTGCAGCAAAAAGGAATTGCCCGTCGCCGGCACATCGTTCAGATCCATGTAGGCGCTCATGAAGGTGGATACACCCGCATCCAGAGCCGCGCGGAATGGCGGGAAGTAGACGTTCCACAACTCGGAATCGGAGATGTACGACGAGTCGTAGTCACGGCCGCCATCGGCCGCTCCGTAGCCTGCGAAGTGCTTTGCGCAGGCCAGGATATGATCGGGGCTGCTGAGGTCATCACCCTGAAAGCCTCGGACCTGGGCGCGCGCCACCATGGCCCCCAGGAACGGGTCCTCGCCGGCACCTTCGATCATGCGGCCCCAACGCGGATCGCGCGCGATGTCCAGCATGGGCGCGAAGGTCCAGGTAATCCCCGCGGCTCGCGCTTCCCTGGCCGCGACTCCATGAACACGCTGAATCAGCGATCCATCCCAGGAAGCGGCCAAGGCAAGGGGCATCGGGAATACAGTTTTGAAGCCATGGATGACGTCGAGCCCGAAGATCAGCGGAATCCGCAGGCGGGTCTCTTCCATTGCAACCTTCTGCAACCTGTTGATGTCCGCGGGCTTGGAGATCCAAAGAATGGAGCCAGCCTGGCCCTTGCGAATCGCATCCTCCGGATTGGGAGAACCGGGTATGAAGGCAACGCCCCCGATCTGGGCGAGTTGACCGACCTTCTCTTCCAGCGTCATGCGCCCGAGGAGAGCATCCACCTTGGTTTTGAGGGCGGCCGAGCCAGCGGGTTGCGCCTGCGCCGTACCGGCGAGGCATGCTGCCGACAGGGCGATTCCTGCGATGAAGTACTTCATTTCACTGCTCCAGATCTACATTGAGCCGGTCGATTCCAGCGGCTGGGCCGGACTGGGCGCGCATGCGCGTTCCGATAATACTCTTCGCCCAATGGTCAGGCAATTGAATCAATCGAATAACAGCAATAACCAGGGAAAAATAATCTGTCTTTGGCATCGCGCGGCTCACAAGGGAAAGACTCCGAATGCGACGCACGCAAGAGTCATCAGCACGGATGCGCCGAAGAGCAGCGGCGCCGTGAAACGCTGATGCTCGGCCAGGTCGATCCCGGACAACCCGACGATCAGAAAGGTGGCCGGTGTGAGAGGACTGACGGGAAAGCCGGTTGTCATCTGGCCCAGAAGTGCGGCTTGTGCCACCTGTGCGGGCGCAACCCCCAGCATTCTTCCTGCATCCGCAATTACGGGCATTACGCCGAAGTAGAACGAATCCGGGTCGAAGAGCAGACTCAACGGCATGGAGAGGAGACCGAGAACAACGGGGATGTGGCGAGCCATTCCGGAGGGCATCAGCCGCACGGAGAACGCCGCCATTCCTGCAAGCATGCCGGATTCCTTCAGGATGCCTGTAAATGCCCCGGCCGCGAACAGAATCCCGGCCATCATGAAAGCGGTTTTGGCGTGCGCCTCAATGCGGACGCGCTGCGCCTCGATGCCCGGATAATTGAGGGCCAGGGCCAGGCCCGTGCCGAGCATGAATACAACCACCGGCGGCAGGGCTCCGCTGATCATGATCCCAATCAACGTCAGAGTCAGACCGGCATTGAGCCATACGAGCCGGGGCCGCCGCAGAGCCTGCTGTTCCGGAGTGACTTCCCGCCTGAGGACCAGAACTCCGGCCACCTGCGGGTCGATGCGGAGACGGCGCTCCTCCCTGACCCCGAGAATCCATGCAACGGCGAAGACGTAGATGAGACCGACGGCCTGGGCGGGGAGGAGGGGGTTGAAAAGATCCGTGACGGGAATATGCAATGCGGCGGAGGCACGCAGGGTGGGGCCGGTCCAGGGCAGGAAGTTCACGCCGGCTGCCAGTGAGGCAGAACAGGCGAGAATGCGCGGGTCGATGCCCACGCGTTTGTACAGCGGGAGCATCACCGGGATGGTGACCAGAAAGGTAACCGCACCCGACCCATCGAGATGAACGAGCAGGGCCAGCAGCGCGGTTCCCGGCACGATGAACGCGGGCCGGTTGCCGACCACCTGAAGGATGCGGTCGATGACCGGATCGATCATCCCGGCATCGGTCATAATCCCGAAATATAGGATCGCGAACAGGAACATGCCTGCCACGGGTGCGACATTCTGAATACCTTTCAGAACGAAGGAGCCGGTCTGCCATCCAAACCCACAGAGCAGCGAAGCGCCCACTGGTACCAGAATCAAGGCGACCAGCGGGGAGAGACGCTTGCTGAGGATAACCGCCAGCAAAACAAGGATGGTCAGAAGTCCGGCCAGAGCGAGCATCAATCGCCCGCTTCCTGCGTCCCCATGTGACTAGAGGGCCAGATGATGCCTCCGGTGGAGAGGGCCTCGATCTCGTCAGCAGACAGGCCAAGCACCTCCGACAGAACAGCCGCCGAGTGTTCGCCCAGGCCTGGAGCGGGCTCGCCTACGCGCGCTGGTGTCGCCGACAGCTTCACGGCCGGCCCCGTCACCTTCTGGGGTCCAGCGGTTGGACATTGGATGACGGGAAACATCGCCCGGAGGGCAGTCTGGGGATCGTGGACCACTTCCTGGAAATTGCGAACTGGCGAACAGGGGATACCCACTGAGTGCATCAGGGGAATCCAGTGCGTGGTGTCCTGCTCGCGGAAGATGGCGGCCAGGGTGGCTTCCAGGGCATGCCGGTTCTCGACGCGCCGGGCGTTCGATGAGTAATCGGGATGACAGGCGAGATCCTCCCGCCCGATGACCTGGCAGAACGCAACCCACAGTTTCGGGCTGCCGACCGCGATGGAGAAGGCGCGATCCCGAGCCTGGAATACGCGGTAAGGGACCACCGTGGGGAACCCGCTGCCGAGCGGCGAGGGTATCCGCCCCGAGCCCAGGAACGACATGTAGTTGGAACTCATCGCCGAGATCATTGCGTCGAGCATGGACACATCGACATATTGGCCCTGACCGGTCTGCTCCCTGGCGCGGAGAGCCATCAGGATGCCAATCACGGAGAAGAGCCCCGCGTTGATGTCGGCTACGGCATAGCCGCTGCGCACCTGCTCTCCCTCTTCTGTGCCTGTGATACTCATGAAGCCGCTGGAGCACTCGACGATCAGGTCCATGGCCGCCTCGTCGCGGGACGGGCCGGCCTGGCCGTAGCCGGAGATCGAGCAGTAGACGAGGCGGGGATTGCGAAGAGCAACGGCCGCGTAACCGAGTCCGAGCCGATCCATTGTGCCTGGCCGGAAGTTCTCAATGAGCACATCCATCCTGTCGATCAGCCGCAGGCATAGGTCGAGGCCTTCGGGGCGCTTGAGATCGATGGAGATGCCGCGTTTGCCACGGTTCAGGCCAAAGAAGAAAGAAGAGTCGTTGCCGGCGAAGGGCGGGCCCCAGCCGCGGCCCATGTCCCCACCGGACGGGCTTTCCAGCTTGAAGACCTCTGCGCCAAAATCGGCCAGCAGAAGCGTGCAATACGGCCCCGCGAGAGCGTGGGAGAAGTCGAGCACGCGGATGCCGTGCAGCGCGGCGGGGGAGACGGTAGCCGGATTATCGGGCATAGTGCAAGGCGGACTCCTAGTTACGGAACATCGATTTCCATCCGCAGGAGCGCGGCACTATACGTCTTACCCTGCGCGTCGGTGCGCAGCGAGACAGTGCCACCGCCATCCAGCGACTCACGCAGCACAAAGTTCAGTGCCCGCAACCTGGGTAACTCGTAGCGCTCCACACTGCCGCGGCAGAGTTCCCGGAAATGCTGCTTCACCCGTTCAGCCGTCACCTGAGCGGCGAGAAGAGGATAGAGCTCCGGCCTCAACGCGATGAGGCCAATGTTTGTGCAATCGCCCTTGTCGCCTGACCGGGCGTGGGCCAACTCCAGCAGTCGAACCCTAGGCATGGGATTCCCTCATGACGACACTCCAGGAAACTTCCGACTTCGGGATGAGTGCCGGCCAGTAGGCGACAACTTCTTCGACTTTCGGGCGGCCTCCCACGTAGGTCACAACGGGTGGTCCGTTCAGCGCCAGCGGTGCGATTTCCCGGGTGAAGCGCTCCACCGCTGTCCGGTCGCCGCCGCGAACACCGATGCGTAGCGCGACTTCCGGCGTATCCGGGTGAGGGGGCCCGGACAACGCATCGCCATGACAGGCGTTGGCGCCGATGAAATCCGCGTGGATGGCATCGAAGGCAAGCCCCAACTGCTCCAGCCGGGCTCGCAGAATCTGCTCTGCGCGCCGCGCCTTTTTGGCCGCATCGGGCCACCCGTAGACGAGCAGGCCGATGGCTCTGTAACCGCTGGTGTAGCTGATCGACACTTTGTAGAAGTCCGTAGGCGGATGGCCGGCCGCGCCCTTGATCCTAACGCGGTCGGGACCTTCCTGGTCCAGTTCGAGGGCAGTGAAATCAGCGACTACATCAGGCGTGATGTAAGCAGCCGGGTCGCCGATCTCATAGAGGAGCTGCTCGGTGACACCCGGTATGTTCACGCGGCCCCCAGTGCCCTCGTGCTTCGTAATGAGGACCGCCCCATCCTCTCCGATCTCGGCGATGGGATAACCGATGTGCTCGAAGTCAGGAATGGACTCCCAGTCGAACTGGCAGTTGCCGCCGGTGGATTGGGCTCCGCATTCAATCGCGTGGCCGGCCACAGTTCCGGCAGCCAATCGCGGCCAGTCGTCCCAACGCCAGCCGAACTCGTGAACGGCCGGCCCCAGCGTAAGCGCCGCATCCGCGCAACGGCCCGTGATGACGATCTGGGCTCCCAGGCGGAGTGTCTTGGCGATAGGGGCGGCGCCCAGGTAGACATTCGCGCTTTGCACACGCGGGCGGACAGCGGCCAGGGGCTCGCCGGTATCCAGATGGGCGAGGGGGACGCCGCGCTCCAACAGTTGGTCCAACCTGGGCAGGATATCGTCGCCGAGGACCACGCCGATCTTCACACTGCTCGAAATCCCGGCCCGGCCGAGCGCCAAGGCGGTGGCTTCCGCACAGGCTAGCGGATGGACCCCGCCGGCATTGGCCACCACCTTGATGCCGCGCTGCACGATTTCGTGCGCGCCACGCCCGATCATTTCAACAAAGTCACGGGCATATCCTGCCTTGGGATCTCGAGCACGCTGCTTCTGGAGGATCGACATTGTCACTTCCGCCAGATAGTCGAGGGTCAGGTAATCGATCGCCCCTTGCCTCATCTGCAGCAGAGGAGCCTCCAGCGAGTCGCCCCAGAATCCCTGGGCGTTGGCTATGCGGATCACACGCGGTGCGCTCATTGTTCGTACCCGGCGTGGCGGCCGCATAGAAAACACATAAGCTCCACCATAGTGCGGGCCGGATCCCGGAACAATTGAATTATTCCTATCCCAGTAATCTGATTTGGTTATGAACTATGAGGCGACGGTGCGGCGAGCTCGAGACGCGGGCCGGGAAGTACTGCAGCCAGCGACAAGGGCTTTCAGGAAACCCGTAGCCGCAGGTGACAAGGTGCGGCCCGATTTCCGGATGGCGACGATGCGCCGTGTCAACCCGGGTTCCTGCAGAATGCGTGAACCCAAGCCGCCCAGTTCCGATGGTTCAAACGCGGAGGTCGGCAGGAAGGTGATGCCCAAGCCGGCTCTCACCATACCGATTGCCGTGGACATATACGAAGCTTCGTAGGCTGGTACTGGAAAGTGACCGATTGACTGGAAGGCACGGTCCACCAGAATGCGTACACTGCTCTGCTGGCTCATCAGGATCATCGGCGCCGTGATCAGCTGCTTTAGTTGGATGGACCGCCGAGCGGCCAACGGCGAACCCGGGGGGAAGACCACTCGCATCTTGTCATTGAAGAGGGGAACCACCTGGATGGCTGGATCCGCATCTGCGAAGCTGCCGATCCCCAGGTCCACTTCTTCGTTCTTGACCTGCGCCAGCACCACCTGCGCGACAGCGTCGCGGAGCGAGACAGTGATGCCCGGCTGCTGTTGGCGAAACTCGGCGATGATCCGGGGCAGGATGGTGGAACAGACGGAAGGAAGGCCGGCGACGCTGACCGTGCCTCGATCGCCGGTGGCCAGCTCGCGCGCGTTGAGAATGACGGAATCGATCTCGCGCAACAGGCGCTGAATCACCGGCGAGAGCTGCTGCCCGATGCGGGTTAGCTTCACTGAGCGCGTATTGCGATCCAGCAGGCGAACCCCAATGGTCTCCTCCAACTGGCGAATCTGTACAGTCAGAGCGGGCTGAGAAACATGCAGCGCCTGAGCCGCCCGGGTGAAGTTGCCCGCGGTCGCGATGGCGGCGAAAGCCTCAAAGTGCCGGAGATTCAGATTCGTCATGGCAATCAGGGTACATTATTACTGCGATCTGAATTATTCAATTGCCTCATCAGCACCGCTGCGATACTGTGCGGAAATGATTCGTTCCCTCAGCTCACGGCTCCAGTCTCTTGTCACGGCGCTCTCCGCAGCCACGCTGCTGATGGCGCTTAGCCCCAGAGCTACCGCAAGGATCGTTCGAATCGTGATCGAGCAGAAAGAATCGCCGGCGTTCGCGGGCAAGGACTTTGGCGCCGGGGCATATGAGCGGCTTTCGGGCCAGGTCTTCGGCGAACTGGACCCCGCCGATCCCAGGAATTCCATCATCACCGACATCCAATTCGCGCCCCGCAATGCCCGCGGGATGGTCGAGTATTCGGCGACCTTCACATTGTTGAAGCCAATGGACACAAGTAAGGCGAGCGGCGTACTCATCTACGACGTCCCTAATCGCGGGAGCCGCCTGCTGTTGGGTGCGATCCAAGGCGGCGAGCCGGGAGACGGCTTTCTCTTTCGACGTGGGCATGCCATTCTCAGCAGCGGCTGGCAGGGAGACGTGCTGCCAAGCCCCGGCGTGCAAAGCCTGCTCGCACCAGTGGCGAGAAACCCCGATGGCTCGAGCATCACTGGCCCCGTGCTCGTGCGATTCAGTGATCTGCCGCCGGGCACAACGTCCATGCCGGTGACGGCCCTGCTGCCCCGACGCCCTTATCTTGCAGCCAGTCTTGACACCACGAAAGCAACGCTCACGAAGCGCGCGTCGGAAGAGGGCGCCATCCTCCCGCTCGCTCCCGGCGACTGGGCTTTCGCGGACTGCACCACACGGGCATTTCCTGGTTTGCCCGACCCCGGACACATCTGCCTGAAGAAAGGGTTTGAACCCGGCTTTCTTTACGAACTCACTTACACCGCGAAGGACCCTCTGGTGCTGGGCATCGGCTTTGCAGCCACTCGCGACACAGTATCCTTCTTCCGTCGCGAGGCAAAGGATGGAGTTGGCGCGGCCAATCCGCTCTCTGGACAGATTAAACACGTGGTCGCCCTCGGCATCTCGCAGTCTGGCAATTTTGTGAAGTCGTTTGTCCATCTCGGCTTCAACCAGGATGAGCAGGGGCAGAGGGTGTGGGACGGCGCGGATGATCACATCGCCGCGCGCCAGACACCACTGAACTTTCGTTTCGCGGTACCTGGCGGATCCGCCGGCATGTACGAGCCGGGCAGCGAGGCCGTGCTCTGGTGGGCGGATTCGAACGACCCTGTTCGCGGCCGGAAGGCTGATGGAATGCTGCGCCGCTGCGGGCTCTCCTCCACGTGCCCGAAGATCTTTGAGACCTTCGGTTCGGCCGAGTTCTGGGGTCTGAAGATGTCGCCTGGCCTGGTAGGCACGGATGCAGTAGCGGACATTCCGCTGCCGCCCGCGGTGCGCCGCTACTATTTTCCGGGCACGACGCACGGAGGCGGCCGCGGCGGGTTCAATATCGCGTCCCCGGCACGCGGCGGCCGGTGCCTGCTGCCGGACAATCCCAATCCGGAATCGGACACCATGCGAGCGCTGCTCGACGCACTGGTGGCCTGGGTCACCAAGGATGTCGAGCCTCCGGCCAGCCGCTACCCACGGATCGAACAGGGTCAACTTGTCAGCGGCGGTCACCGCGAGATGGGATTCCCCGTCATACCCGGGTATCCCTTGCCAGATCAACTACTGAACACGTTCTACGACTACGATTTTGGCCCTGGATTCCTATACAACGATTTGTCGGGCGTGATTTCCCTGCAGCCGCCGGTGAGAAAGCAGGCCATCCGAATGCTGGTTCCAAAGGTTGATATTGACGGCAACGAGATGACCGGAGTGCCGTCAGTGCAACATCAGGCGCCACTGGGAAGCTACCTCGGCTGGAACGTCACGGCACGGGGCTTCCAACAGGGCCGGGGCTGCGGCTTCGCGGGCGGCTTTCTCCCGTTCGCCGCGACCCGGGCCGAACGGCTGGCTGCCGGGGATCCGCGCCCCTCGCTGGAAGAGCGCTATCCCACCCACGACTCGTTTGTCGAGCGGGTGCGTACAGCCGCCGTCCAACTGGTCCGCGATCGTTTCCTGCTGCAGGAAGATGCGGACCGGCTCATCCGGGAGGCGACTGTGAGCGCGGTCGGGCGCTGAGATCGCGCGCAGCCGGATTCTCGAAGCCTCTCATCGGGCAGGCGGATCCCGGCAATCTCAGGCTTTGCCGGAAGCTTCCCTGATCCACACGATCGAGGTAGGCGCGGGCTCCTCGGGGCGGCGACCGGTAGCATCGGGACCGGGCTCCTCGGGCGGCAGGGGCAGCCCGGGCTCGCGGTTCTTCCGGACGAAGTTCGGGATCGCCAGCATGGGACTGCCATCCGCGAACTTGCCATTCAAGACGATGATTCCGCCCAACAGGTCACCCTTCCACTCCGCCGTAACCGGCGAGGCCGGGGCCAACCGTTTGGTGATGTCCTGCTCGTTGCGCTCGATGTTGTAGATCAGCGGGCCATAGCGCAGCGCGACCTTACCCCGTGTCGCCTCGATTTGCTCGACACCCTTTACACGCTGGGGCTTCAGTGGCACCTCGAATTCAATCTTGTCGCCCGCCTTCCAGGTGCGGGCGATCACCGCATAGCCCTTCTCCGCCGCCGTCTTCACCGCTTTTCCATTTACCAGGATTGAGGTGATCCCGTTCGAATCCGGTGAAGGTTTGTAGAGTTGGCTCACTCCGCGATCAGGCATCCGGATGCGTACACTGAACTGCTTCGATGCCTTGGGATTCACCGTGATGGCCACTTTGCCGTTCCACGGGTAGTTGGTCTCCTGCACCATCTCCACATCAGTGCCGGCGACTTTCTCCAACACGATGGAACTGCCCACGAACAGGTTCACATAGACCGAATCCGGTGTCCTGGAGTAGGTCCACGTGGGCAGCATCAACAGTGTACGAGGGATGTTTCCGACGCAGCACGGGCAGACGTGCCACTCGTATCTGGGCACTACTTCGTCTAGCGGGTTGTCGTAGTAGAAGTATTTGCCCGACAGATCGACTGAACCCAGAAGTGCGTTATAGAGGGTGTCCTCATAGAGGTCGACGTACTTCGCTTCGTGATACGCCAGATGCATCTTCCAGTGGAAGAAGATTGCGCCGCAACTGGAACAGGCCTCGCAATACCCGCGATTCCTCAGGGAGTAATTGGGCCCGAACCCCTCGTCCGTCTCGCCGCTGCCGATCCCGCCAGTCAGGTAGTATTTGCGGTGCACCAGATTGTGCCACAGCGACTTCACCGCGCTCTGATAGTCCGGATCGTGCGTTTCCACGGCCACGTCCGCCATTCCTGAATACGTATAAGCGGCGCGCACGGCGTGACCCACCGCCTCGTATTGCTGGGTCACCGGCAGATGGCTCTGGTCATATTCCAGCTGTTCGCGTGGACCGGTGGCCGTCGTATAACGAGAATCCAGCAGGATCTTCGCCAGTTGAATGTAGTGGTCGCCCTGGCCGCCACCTTCCATGTCGTTCACGAAGCGCCCGAAGCGCACCAGCCCCTGTTCGATCTGCTGATGTCCGTCAAACCAGGGTTTCTTCGGCGCAGGACCCAGGTTGTTGTACCAGCAATCGGCCAGCTTCCTGGCGGCATTGTACAAGCGCGCATCTTTCCGCTCGGTCATCAGGTAGTGATTGATGGCCGACTCCAGGAAGTAGCCCGCGACATAGCCTTCGTGGTCGCCGCGGTGCGCCGGGTCCCAGTGCTTGAACCCCGTGGTGTCGATCACCTTCCCGTTCCGGCTTTCCCTCGACAGCGTGAACGCGGTCTGCAAGTAGCCGTCCGGCTCCTGCGCCGCGAGGATTTTGGGAATCCAATCGTCCAGCGTGGCGCGCATCTTTTTATGCGCCGCAACAATCTCGGGATCGCCTTGCGCATCCACCATCAGAGCGATGCTCATCGCCTCCACTGTCTGATGGACCCAGGCGTTGGAAAACACGTAGCCTTTGTGGAGGCCGTGCGGCTCACCCCGCAGCGCCTTCCCTGCCTCAACAAAGTTGTCGATGCCACCGGGACCAACCTGGATATCGGTGCGGTTGATCTGATCGATGCAGTGAGGAATCCAGTTCACGATCAGCGCTTTCGCGCGCGCATTCCACAACGGACTCGAGATCTTGAAATTGCGTGTGTACACCGCGCCGAGTTGCTGCGTGGGCGGGGGCGTTTCCACCAGCACCTGCAATGTGGACGCGGACTGGGCCTGGCCGTTGGCGGCCGTCAGTTTCAGGACGTAGGCGCCGGGCGCCGTGAAGGTAGCCGTTGTGATGGGCGCCTTCGCATCGGCAAACGCGACGGTCCCGGGACCCGACTGCTTACTCCAGGCAAGCGTCACGGCCGGCCCGACAGGCGCAGGCGGCGGCGGCGGCGCTCCACGGCGCACCGGCCGGCCGGGATGCGGCACCGCACCGTAGCCGGCCCAGCCGCGCAAATAGGTCTTACCCGGCAGAATTACCACCCGGTCCAGGCCAGCTTCGATGTTCAAGGGCGGCGCGTCGGCGGCTGAAGCGCAGGAGACAATTGCTGAATTCAGAACCGGGGCGAGGACCGCCCCCGCCACGGCGGTCTTGCCCGCATCGCTGAGAAGAGTCCTGCGGGAAATGCGTGTTCCGGATGGTTTGCCTGACATAAGCTGGCGCCTCCAGAATCAGCTTACACGCAATTCGACCAGGTCCATCGCGAGGGGCCTCCGGTCTACTCGAGGGGCAGATAAATGTCGGTGATCAACCGCTCTGGCGGCGTACTGCGCGGGTCATTGCGGTAGTACTCAATAGACGCGGTCCACGCCGCTTCGCGGCCGCTTTGAGGCAGCCATTCTCCGCACAGCCTGGCGTACGTGAGCCCCAACTGATGGTAGGGGCCGCTATGCCGCATCACAGCAAATTCGCGCTCCGGCAATTCCACCAGTTCCAGGCCGCTGGGCGGCACAGTGCCCGGCTTCACTTTCAGCGCCGCGTCATATCGCTGCGCGGACGGCTCAGTCGCCTCCGGATCGTCGTGCACGATGCCGAAATATTCGAGCCCGGGGCCCAGCAGCCGGGCCGGACCCGCCAGCGCAAACAGGCGCTGCCAGGCCTCACCCACTTCCGCATACGGTCCGGTATGGCGCGCGGCCACAGCCCAGCGCAGAGGCATGCGCAAGACGTGCACCGTCTGGGCCTCGCGAAACTCCGCCGGCGACTCGCCATATCGGGCATGAAAGGCGCGCGTGAAGCCTTCATGGCTCTCATAGCCTGCCTCCAGCGCAATGTCGATGATCGGCCCCGCGCCACGCTGCAGCCTGTCAGCCGCGCGCTCCATCCGCAGCCGTCGCACGTACTCTTTCACAGGTTCTCCGGTCATCCCGCGGAAGATCCGGTGAAAATGGAAGGGCGAGAAGCAGGCCACACCGGCCAGGTGGTCGAGCGAGAGTTCTTCGTCGAGGTGATCTTCGACGTACCTCATCACGCGCAGAATCCGCTGCTGATAGTTCATGACGGCCGGCCCGGTGCGACCGCCTTCCTCACCGGGTAGCGAACCACGGTCTTCAGCCGCTCTGGCGCTGTGCGCCGCGGATCGGAGAGGTAGATCTCATGGTGCGGGCCCACCAGTTCCAATCCATTCTCATCGGCGAACTGCTTCAGAATAGCGATGGTCTCGGCCACCTGGTCGTACGGTCCGACGTGTAACGCCTGCAGGCAGCGGCCTTCTTTCCGCGTGACCAGTTCGATGCGCTGCACCGACTCGGTCTTGCCCTTCTCTATGAGCTTCACGGCGGTCTCCCGCACTTCGTCCATGCGGATCACGGACGGTACCGGCAGTTGCAGTTGCCAGTCTGTGATCGTGGAATACACCCCTTCCAGGGGGGCAACGGGAAACGACGCCCGGCCGCTGAACTTGCGCGTCATCTTGATCGTGTAAGCCATCGGGTACAGCGCTCCGATCGCGTCCTGGAACTCAGGTCCGCCGGGTTGCCCGTGACCCTCGATAGAGAGATAGTGCGTGGCGGGAATCTCGACCAAAGTAGGTTTCTTGGAGTAATTCGGTTTGGCCATGAACACAACATACGGCTTTCCGGGAACGGTGTCTTGACCGTTCTTGCGAAGTGACGGTGGGCGGCTCAGGCGAAGGCGCGGCGGGGATTGTCCACCAGCAGCCGGCCCCAATAGGAAGCTGGAATCAACGGCAGAAACCCGCTGTAGAGGTAGGTGTACCCGCGGTAAGTGCCGCCGCCCTTCTCCCCGACGTGGTACCAGCCGGCATCCTGCGAAATGAGAACCTGCGTCAGCGCGCCGCGGCCCTGCATCCA
Source organism: Paludibaculum fermentans (assembly GCF_051172195.1). Classification (GTDB taxonomy): domain Bacteria; phylum Acidobacteriota; class Terriglobia; order Bryobacterales; family Bryobacteraceae; genus Paludibaculum; species Paludibaculum fermentans_A. The sequence continues at coordinate 4,161,435 of NZ_JBPJAQ010000001.1, read as the reverse complement.
TTCAACGCATTCACGATGCCATTCCGCCGACGATTCACTGATGCCGTCGAACTCCACCCAGGCCCCCGTACGGGCAACCGATTCGTGAAACTTGTGGTCCTTCTCGCTGTGGGCATGCACCCAGATGAACTTGGCCGCCGGGCAATGCAGGCCGGCCAGTATCTCCAGTTGCGCCTCGGCGGCCGGTCCGCCGCCGTTCGTATGGGAAGCGATCGGCAACCCGGTCTCCAGCGACGCCATGGCGGCCGCCTCCACTAGTTTCCGGTCGAGCGGTTCCAATGGAAACCCGTTCACCGCCGTTTTGATGAACCGCGGCTTGAGCCCTCCAATCCCGTTCTTCCACTCCGAGACATAGCGTTTCGCCAGGTCGCGCGCGGACTCCTGCCTGGCAAACTCGGGCACTGCTGACCGGTTGGCCGCGCCGTAGATTCCAGTATTGGTCCAGATCTCAATGCCGGCCGCCTCCTGGAGACGTGCGCAGAGCCGGGCGTCGCGCCCCAGGTAGTTGGGGGTGCATTCGTGCAGCCGCACGCACCCGAACGACTTCAACTCTTCCAACTTCGGCCTGGCGATGCGGAACACTTCCTCCGCGTCGTATCGAGAGGGAGATGCCTTCTCCGCCCCGATGAAATCCACCAGAACGTGTTCGTGAATCAGGATGCTGTTGGGGACCGATGGTGTCGATGGACCCAGCATGGCCCCCATGAGGAATTCTCGCCGGCGCATGCGGCGATTGTATCGCCTATCGTGCGATACCAGTGACTACCGTGTGCGGAGAATGCGGCACCGGATGCGCCTCGATCTGGACGAAGCCCGCTTCGCGGTGCATTGCCTGATACTCGCTGAAAGTATAGGCATCGCCACCGGGTGTCGAGACAAGCATGACCATGCTGAATGCGGCGGGCATCGGCGGAGTGACACGATCCTCGTTGGGCACGAACTCCAGAGTCGCCGAGAGACCACCCGGCTTGAGCGCGGCCCGAACCTTCTTCAGCAGGTCAGTGCACGTTGGGATGTCGAAGTGATGCAGGAAGTTCGTTAGCAGAATCGCGTCATAAGGACCGCCGAAGTCGACATCGAAAGCGCTGCCCGGCAACCGGCTGAACCGGTCGCCCACGCCTGCCTTCCGGGCGTTATCTTCGGCGACATCCAGCACCTTGGGCCAATCGCAAGCAACTATATGCGCCTCGGGATGCTGCTTTGCGATCTCAATTCCAAAGAGCCCGTGTCCGGCCGCGATGTCCAGGATCCGTAGCGGACCGGTGCGTCCGTTGAGCACCACGGTGCCCAGCGGGCCGGCCAGCGGAGCCATCATCGGCGCCATGCTGTGCGCGAACTCCACCCAGATGGGGTTGTCCGGTTCCACGCTGCCTTCGCCGGGCAGGGTGGTTCGCCCGGTTCGGACAATTTCGGTCAGGCTGTCGTAGGACTTCTTCATCTCAGAGAGCCCCAGGAAGCGGGCGGTGGAGTGCAGCGACGCCGGCGAGTTGGGGTCGAGGAAGAGCGCGCTGGTGGGCGTGTGGGTGTAAATCCCGTCTTCCTTCTGCAACAGACCCATGACGACCAGGAAGTCGCAGAGGATACGGGTGCCGCGCGGCGATGCCGAGCAGCGGCCCGCCAGCGTGAGCGCATCAGCCGGACCTTGGCCGACGGCGCGGAACAGGTCAATCTCAATGGCGGTGCGCAGCGCGGCCGACCGCTGGTGCGCATTCAGGTTCTCGAATATGAGCCCCGGATTGGGGGCGGGATCCATGGCAATCCCAGGTTGCATGGCAGGCCTCCTCTATTGAGGACAGGATAGCGCCACGGATCCCCAGCTTTCCAAGAATTCTTTACTGTTTGATAACTGTTCCGTCGCGGCGCCTTACTTCGCCCCAACCGCCGTTCATCTTCTGGCGGTCGCCGCGTTCGCCCGAGCCAAAAGGATACTTCTTGGCCGCGGCTTCGTTCACTTCGATGCCCCAACCAGGCGCCTCGGTGATGTAGTAGTAGCCATTGCGGATCTCCGGACAGCCGGAGAACACTTCCTTCACGCGTTCGGGGAACTCATAGCTCTCCTGAATGCCGAAGTTCTGGCAGACCAGGTCGAGCGTGATGTTCGCCGCGTGACCGATGGGAGAAACGTCGCCCGGACCGTGCCAGGCCGTCTTGACGCCCATCATCTCGCCCATGGCTGCGATCTTCCGGCAGGGGGTCAGCCCGCCGGCCTGCGTGACGTGGATACGGATGAAGTCGATCAGCCGCTCCGCAATCAGCGGCGTCCATTCGTGCGGGCTGTTGAAGAGTTCGCCCATGGCCAAAGGCGTCGAGCACTGCTGGCGGATCTGGCGGAACCACGCGATGTCTTCCGGCGACAATGCGTCCTCCAGGAAGAACAGCCGGAACTTTTCCACTTCCTTGGCGAGCCGGACAGCCTGGATGGGCGAAATGCGCTCGTGCACATCGTGCAGCAGTTCGATCTCGTCGCCCAGTTCCTTACGGCAGTATTCAAACATCTTCAGCGCGCGCCGGATGTAATCCTCGGGCTCGAAGACCGGCTTGTCGTGGAGTTTCTCCACCTTCACTTCGCTCCCGCCAGAGCCATATCCGGCCTGCCCGGGTACGCCAATCTGTACGCGGATGTGGCGGAAGCCGCGTTCCATGAACTTCTTTGCGTTGGCGACCAGTTGCGGGAAGTCGGCGCCCGAGGCGTGCCCGTAACAGTCCACGGCTTCGCGGCACTTGCCGCCCAGTAACTGGTAGACAGGCATCCCGGCCTGACGACCCTTGATGTCCCACAGTGCCTGGTCCACACCGCTAATGGCATTGTTCAGCACCGGGCCATTGCGCCAGTAGCTGGAGTTGTACATTGCCTGCCAGAGATCGTCAATACGATCGGCCTTCTGGCCGATGAGAAACGGCTTCAGATAGCGCTCGACGGCGCTGACCACCAGGTCTGCCCGCTGGGTATACGTCCCGCAGCCATAGCCATACAAGCCGTCCTGGTCGGTAATAACCTTCACGACGACCAGGCGCAAGCCCACCGGAGCGGTGGCGATGACCTGGACATCCTTAATTTTGGGCGAGGGCGTGGCCCGCGTGGCGCGCGCAACAGATTCCTGCGCGGCCATCTCGCGGGCTGACAGGGCCCCCGCGCCTACCAATTGGAGCAGGCTGCGGCGATTCATTTGGTTAATGTTTCTCCTTGTCCTCGAGCATTCGCTGTAGGCTCTCCATCTGGCGGCGAATTCGGCCTTCGCGGCTGACGAGAGTCAGCACATAGACCACCAGGACGAGCCAAGCGGTAATAAGCCCGTAGGCAAGGTATTCAAAATTGCGAGCAGCGGCGTCGTTCATGGTGAGCTAATCTCCTAGAAAGCGTGCGCGGACCGGCGCAACGCATCCACCTCGCGCTGCCGCCGCTCCTGCATCATGCGGACGGCGACCAGCACAAAGGCGACCATCAAAATCGGAACCCAGTTGCCGTACAGCATGGCCCGGTAGCCCGAGTCCATCTTCCCGTCCCCATACAGCACGGGTTGCGGATGCTGCGTGCGGAACCACTTGATGGAGAAGAAGACGAACGGCACAACGGAGAAGCTGAGAATGGACATCACGGCTGACAGGCGGGCCCGTTCCGTGGGCTCCTCAATGGCGCGCCGCAGCACCAGGTAGCCGCCGTACAGCAGCCAGCAAATCAGCATGGAAGTGAGACGCCAGTCCCAAGTCCACCAGATGCCCCAGATGATGCGCGCCCAGATCATGCCGGTGAGCAGATTGGCGGCCCCAAAGGCCAGGCCGACCTCGGTGGTGGAGACACCCAGCGCATCCCATTTGAGATCCCTCGTCTTCAGGTAAGAAATCCCTGCAATCAGCGAGGCGAGGAAGCACACGAAGCACGTGAACGCGGCAGGGACGTGGAAAAAGATGATGCGGAAGATGGCGCCCTGAAACGCCTCATCCGGGAGATTGACCAGCATCTTCCAGATATTGTGGGTAAGCAAGGCAATAGCCAGTGCGCCCAGGCCGTACAGAGTCTTTTCTCTCATGGCTCTCCTGCTATCCAATCAGGACGGTGTCGATGAGCACAACCGCCAGCGAAGTAAAGATGATATCGAAGCCGACGAGCAGACGCAGCCAGGCGAACATATCGCCCTGAATGGGTTGTCCCGCGAGCAGAGGGGTGGTCAGCATCATGGCCGCCATCAGGCAGGGGATCAGCATGGGGTACACCAGCATCGGCAGCATCAACTCACGCAGCCGCAGGTTCACCGTCAATGCGGAGAAGATGGTACCGACCACGCAGACACCCCATGTGGCCAGGATCAAAACGAGGGCCAGCCACAGCGGCTGCTGCGCCCAGCGCACGTTATAGAAGACGCCGAAGATGGGCAGGCAAACCACTTCGATGCCCAGCAGCAGCACGTAGTTTGCCAGCACTTTCCCGAGAAACAATGCCGCGCCGGGCACCGGCGAAGAGATCAGGGCATCCAGGCAGTCATTCACCAGTTCCCGCGCGAAACTGCGGTTCAGGATGAGTGCGCCGGCGAAGGCGAACACCAGCCACAGCAGGCCGCCCGAGATCTCGCGCATCATCTCCGGATTGGCATCAAACGCGAAGCTGAACAACAGCAGGATCACCAACGCGAAGGCGAGCGAGGCGTTCAATGCCTCCTTGGTGCGCAACTCACTCCGCAGATCCTTTGCAGTGATAGTAAAGACCTGGCGCAGGAACAACATTACGCCTCTCCGTACGTGCGGTAGAGATAGCCAGGATCGTCCAGCATCTCCTGTGTGCGCAGTCCGCGATGGGCCAGCTTTCCACGATTGATCAGCACCACATGGCTGGCCAGTTCCAGCGCTTCGCGCAGTTGGTGGGTGGACATGAGTACGGTCCGCCCTTCCTTCAGCGCATCGCGCAGCAGATTCTGCAGCAGCGCGATCGCCCGGTCGTCCAGCGCCGTGAAAGGCTCGTCCAGCAGCAGCATTTGCGGGTTGTGCAGAAACGCCCGGGCCACCGCCAGACGCTGGCGCATACCGCGCGAGAATTCGCGCACCAGGCTGTCCTTCACGCGGTCCAGACCGGTACGTTCCAGCCAGTGATTGGCGGCGAAATCGGGCTTTTCCAACCCGTACAGGGAGGCGAACAGCCGCAGATTCTCATAGGCCGAAAGCTCGTCGTAGATGGCGATTCCGTGGCCAAGAATACCAATGCGGTTCCGGGTGGACCGGTTCTGAAAATCGGTATCGAACACCTTCACGACACCGCGGGAGGGACGGGACAGCCCGGCCAGGATGCGGATCAGCGTCGTTTTGCCGGCCCCGTTCCTGCCCAACAGGGCTACACATTGCCCCGGCTCGATATCGAAGGCGACTTCACGAAGGGCCGCGTAGTCCCCGTAGAATTTCCAGAGTCCCTCGACGGCCAGCGCCTTCATGCCTTGGGCTTGCCCCCGGCGGAAGAGGAGGGTGCCGATTTCATATACTGGGCTGCAAAACTCAAAGCAAGAATGGCCAGGATCAGCCCCAGCGCCCACTTCCACTCACGTTCATAACCAGGAGGCATGATCTGTTGGATGCGCGGGCCGTCCTCTTCCCGGTCGGTCGCCTCAGGAGCCGTTCCAGCACCTTGCGCATCGGCCTCGGAGGAACGCAGCGTACCCGCCCCGCTGATCTTGACCGAATACGTGTTGCCCTTGATGTCGAAGATCGCCGCGCCGCTGCGGGGTTCATTGCCCAGGGAGGTGAGGCCGCTGCCTTCCACCGTGATCCCCTTCGGCGCAATCAACCGCACCGGGCCGGGATCGTGCAGGATCCGGCCGCTCAACACCATCGGATCCTTCACCGCCAGCTTATAGCTGATATCGAAGCGGGTCTCGCCCGGCTTCACGGGGAAATCGATGGCGTACTCACCCTTGCCGCCCAGCGGCTTCGGATCGCGTTCCACCGGCATGCCGCCCGGCGCGATCACCCGCGCCTTCACGTCATTGCCCGCTTCCGGCGGCGCCGTAAAATGCAGCGTACCCGCCTTGGGGTCATACCACGTTGTCTGGCTGTCGTTCTGGAAGATGACCGTCTCGTTGACGACCAGTTCCTTCCCGTCCGACTCCACCAGGATCATGTGCTGCGACATGTCGATCGCACTCAGCTTCGGCAGGGCATCGAACACCTGCACCTGCAAGCCGGTGGTGGGCGCGTTCGGCTGCAACTGCATGTTGTACGCAACACCCTGATACATCGCCTGCAGCAAGTGGACGGATGCAGCTGGAGCGTCGATCGAGAACTTGCCATCCGGCCCGGATTTGGCGGAACCTGCGGGCTCCATGCCGTTCTGGCCCAATTTAGTGAGACTCACGGTGACGCCCGGTTGCGGTTGCCCGGTGGTCTTGTTGACGACAGTTCCGTCGATGGCGGCCAGCAGCGGAAGGGCAGTGAGAAAGAGCAGTACGGATTTCATTCAGCGGCTCCCGACATCGACTTGCCGCATTCGCCGCAGAACTTCATCGGCTTATCAAACTTCGCACCGCAGTGCGGGCACAGCAGCGGTTCTGCGGCCTCGGCTTTCGCGGCGTCAGCCTGGGCCGGTTGTTCAGCCTTTGCGCTCTGCGCCGGCGGAGCGGCCTTGGCCGGCTTGGCGGCCGGAGGAGCAGGCTTCACGCCCTTCAGGACGCGGTCGATCTCGGCCAGCACAGCGGCGAGTTCGTTCTGCAGGGTCAGCTTGGTTTTCTGGTAGTCCGCCTCGGAGAGCTTGCCGAGCCGGTATTCGAAGTTGAGATCGCGTAGATTGTCATAAATGACAGCCTTGCGATCCTCCAGGTGTTGGATGGGCGAGGCGGCTTCGGGTTCGGGCAGGTCTTGAGGCCGGACGAACAATACGAAAGCGAGAACACCCACTGTAAGCAGGATAGAGGCGGCGAAAATCATGAGCCGTGGACCACTTTATTCCAAGTCCGAGAGATCCTTGTCAATGCGATCGCGATAGCGGGCCAGGTCAGCCGACTCTACAACGATCTGCCCGGGACCCTCGGCAACCGGGCGCTTTTTGAGATAACTGCGAAGAACAAGATAGATGGCGCCCAGTCCGCCGCTGATCCACACAAAGGGCATCAGCCAGCTCAACAGGTAGAAGCCCTCAGCCGGCGGCTTCAGCAGGATGTCCTTGCCATAGGCCGCGACCATGTCGGCGATGATGGCGTCGTCACTCTTGCCTTCATCCACCAGCTTCAGCAACTGCGTCCGGACGGGATCGGAAAAATGGCAGTTGATCATGTTGCAGCCCGTGATGCTGGCATAACACCCGCACTTGCACTGCATCTGATCACCCAACCGGCGCACACGCTCGTTCGTCAGGGGCACAGTGCCCTGCACGAGCGCGGCGCTCAACGCCAGCCCAAGAACGATCTTACTTCGTAGGTTGAGCTTGTTTTGCATAAACACCAACCACTTCCGTGCGAGCGTAGGAGTACTTCACCTTGCTCGGAACCAGGCAAATCAGCGTGCCAAACAACAGCACGTAGAAGCCTACCCAGATGCAGCTCACCAGGGGGAAGATGTACACCTGGATGATCGCTGCCGTCGGGTCGGTCTGGCTCATGCTCGCGAAATTCAAATAGAGGTCCTCGTTCAACCGGCGCCGGATCGAGACCTGCGACGTCGGCTGCTGGCTCGAAACATAAACCCTGCGCTCCGGCGTCAGGTCGCCCAGCGAATCGCCACCCTTCGACACCGCGATCACCGCCCGCTGCCAGGAGTAATTCGGGTTGTCGCCATCCAACACCTGCTTCACCTGCAGGTCATAATTCCCAAGCTGGATGTGCTCGCCGATCTTCACTTCCTTCGTCGTGTCCTTGTTGAAGGCCGCGCCGGTGAAACCGATGAACATGATCACGATGCCCATGTGCACCAGGTACCCGCCGTAGCGCCGCGTATTGCGGTGCGTCAGCTCGATCATCGCCCGCAGAAAGTTCATCTGGTTCTTGATGGCGATGGCCCGCGACCCTTTGAAAAACTCCATCACAATCGTCGTCGTGACGAAGGCGCACAATCCAAAACTGATCAGCGCATACATGTGATGAATGCCTGAGGCCACCAGCCCCAGAACGGTGACGAGGAAGAAAACGGTAGGCCAGCGGAAGGCCCGCTTCAGGCTATCCCACGAACTGCGCCGCCAGGCGATCAGCGGACCCACGCCCGTCAGCAACAGCAGGAACAGGCCAATTGGAATGTTCACCTTGTTGAAGAACGGCGCGCCAACGGTGATCTTCTCGCCCATCACGGCTTCGGTCAACACCGGGAACAAGGTACCCCACAGGACGGCGAAACTAGAGGCCAGCAGGATCAGGTTGTTGAAGAGGAAACTGGATTCACGGCTCAGGACGCTCTCGAGGTGCGCTTCGGACTTCAAATAGTCCAACCGCTTGATGATCATGAACGTCGTGACGCCCACGGCGATCGCAAGGAACCCAAGGAACCACGAGCCCAGGGAGCTCTGCGCAAAGGCGTGCACGCTGGAAACTACCCCCGACCGTGTCAGGAACGTGCCGAAGATGCATAGGAAAAAGGTGCCCGAGATCAGCACCATGTTCCAGACCTTCATCATGCCCTTCTTCTCCTGCATCATCACTGAGTGCAGGAAGGCAGTGGCCGTGATCCAGGGCAGCAGCGAAGCGTTTTCCACCGGATCCCATCCCCAGTAGCCACCCCAACCCAGCACCGCGTACGCCCAGCCGGCGCCCAGCAGGATGCCTGTCGATTGGAACGCCCAGGTGATCAGCGACCACCGGCGCGTCGTGGCGATCCACGCCTCACCCGGTTGTTTGGTCACCAGAGAGGCGAATGCAAAAGCAAAGGGAACAATGAAGCCGACGTAACCCAGATAGAGCATCGGCGGGTGAATCGCCATCGCCGGATGCTGCAGAAGCGGATTCAGTCCATTGCCGTCCGCGACGGCCTGCACGCCCCTGCCCACGGCCAGCACCTGGAAGGGCGGCTCGATAAAGGCGTTCAGGGTGCAGAAGAAGATCTGCGTGAAGCTCAGCACCGCGATGACATAGGGCATCATGTCGCGGAATTTGCGGCGATTGGTCCAGAGCACCATCACCGAGAACGTGGACAGCAGCCACGACCACAGCAGCAGCGAGCCTTCCTGACCGCCCCACCACGCCGCGAACTTATACACCATCGGCATCGCCCGGTTCGACCGCGCGGCAACGTAGGCCAGGCGGAAATCGCTGGTCATCAGGGAGTAAACCAGGATACCGGCCGCCGTGGTCATCAGGATCCACACGGCGTACACGGCGCGCTCACCACTAACAACAAGAAACGCCCGTTTGCGGATCGATCCGACCAGCGAGGCGGAAAAGGCGTAGATGGCGAGACAGAAGGCCAGCAGAATGGCGAATGCGCCGAGAGTCTCCATGAAGTGCGCTCCCTATTAGCGGTGTTTTACGACATCGACGGCGGCTTGGCGCCGTTCAGGGGCTGAGCGGCCGGCTTGCCGCCCGGCGCTGCCTCATACTTAGAGGGACACTTTGCGGCAATGGAACTGGCCTGGAAACTGCCGTCGAGCTGCAGCTTGCCGTCAGCCATAGCCTGGGCATTGTCACGGAACGTATCGGGCAGCGGATCTTTGCCCGTGTAGACAACATTGAGGATCTGCGGCTGACCCTTCTCCGCGATCTGGAAGTGAACTCGCTCTCCGTCGCGTCGGATCGAGCCCGGCACTACATCGCCGGTAACGCGGACGCGCTTGGTGGCCTCACCGCCCGGCAGTTGCTTCAATTCGGAGATCGTTTTGTAGTAGGTCTTCGATTCGTTGATCCCGCTGGCCGCCAACCAGGCCAACGTGCCAACAATCGCAACCACGAGAAGGGTAAACCTAGCGTAGGTCTTCATGCGTCACCTTGCCCCCAGTATACGGCAATCCGTTCAGGAATGTCGCTAATACGTTGATATGAAGTAAGAAAAGCCGCTCCAGCAAGGGGCTCCAAGGGGCCTGAAACGGCTATATCGGACTAATAAGTCCTATTTTGGCAATGGGTTACCGCGCGGACGGTTCCACCCAGAAAGATAGGTTATTTCCTGCTCCCCGGACCGCCTGGACTGACACTCTCCAGGGGCCCGGCTCCGGCGTCTCGATGCGGACCGCCTCCGATTCGGGTCGATAGGTGTGCCCGCTTGGGCTCACCACGTACAAATCGAAGTCGGTGCCCTGGTCTTCCCAGCCAAGTTTGACCTCCAGCGCCTTCGCACCGCGCGGCACGGGCAGAATCCGGGTCCACCACTCCGCGAACCCGAGTGCGCCGTTCCACCGCGGGCGGGTGGGCTGCGCCTTCGCTGGCTGCGGCCGACCGGGCGTCACTACCTTGGTGAGAACAGAGGACTTCTCCTCAAAGCGAAAAGGAATGCTCTGGGCGGAGATCGACGCCGCCTTCGTGACGTGGACATGAACGTGGCGCCCAAACGAATACCCGCTGGTGCCCACCTCGGCCAGCACTTCCCCGGCGTCCACCCGCTGCCCGGTCCGCACGCGAAACGTCCCGGTCTTCAGATGGGCATAGTGCGAGAACTCGCCGTCATCGTGTTGAATCGTAATGTAGTTACCGAAGATTCGGAGATTTGGAGTCTGCCCGAAGCCCAAGTCATGCGCCGACACGATGCCGCCCCGCATAGCTGCCACAAAGCGAGCGTCGATCGGGGCGATGTCGTAAGCATGGATACTCCGCCCCCAATGAGAATAGGAGCCGTATGGCCGCTGTGAGATGCGCCAGTGCTCCGTCGAAAGCGTCGGCATGGCGTACCCGCCCCCGGTGGAAACCACGAATCGGGAGGGCGGACTCTGGGTGCCATCCGGATTCCGCAGGATCACCAGATACTCGGCCGCCTCCAGTTTCGGAATCGGCGCCGTGATCCGGTTGCCTTCCTGGTGCTCGGCCAGCAGCGGAGCGATGTATTGCCATCCGCCGGAGGGCGAATAACGGGCGATATTGATGGAGGTGTCGGAAGTAGCGCCGGTGGCGTCGATTACGAGTTCCTGATCGGTCACCCGAACTACGCGAGCCGCCAGATTGGTGGCAGCGCCCTGGACCTCGAAGCGCGCCTGTTGCAGCACAGCCTCATTCACCACCACGCGCACCGTCCAAACACCTGGCTGAGTGGCCGGTTCGAAGCCGCCAATCGGCAAAGCGCTGAGAAAGCAGAGGTTGGCCGTCGTCGGCAGGGTGTCGTAAGGGACCGAAGAGGAAGTTGCCCCGCTAGGAGCAATCCAGTCAATCCGCAATCTGTCGCCCGCTCGCACACCGCGGGCCACAAACTGGACGAAAGCCTGCTCGGAATCGGCCGTAAACCGCGCGGCTGAGCGTGTGATTGTGCAAGTCGACTCGTTCGCCGCAGAACCCAGGCGCAACTCGCCAACCGTAGCCGCCCCTACCGTCAGTGGTAGCAGCAGCGCAAAAAGAACCGTCCTCACCATCGAGATATCGGCGGAAACCCCGGCGAGCTTGAGACGGGGCGTTTCGAATCAGGGCTTGGGCTGCCCCAGGAGGCCGGAGGCGGTTGGTGTCCATCCTCGATCAGAAGCAACCGAGAAAAGGGATCCCGGTGCTGTTGCGGCACCACTGCGATCTTCAGGTTGACGCTAGGGCCGGACGGAAACGCGCGCGGAGCCATTCACTTCAACCCGCACATGAGGAAACCCAGTCCCGGCTCGCATCACTGAGAGTGCGGCCGTTGGATCGTCGCCACTCACCACCACGACCTCGTAGTCGCCCGGAGCCACCCCTTTGACTTCCGCCCGCGACTCACCCGCCGCGACCGGCACGCTCACGATTTGTCGCCAGTACTGAGCATCTGGACCGACAGGCACCAGGTAGACAGTGCCTGCAAATTCCTTCGCGTCTTTGACCTCAACCTGTACCTTCGACAGCGACTCTGACAATGTCACATCCAACGCGCGGACCCCGCCATCCAGGAGCACCGCTTCGTCCGGAGCAACCCCCTGCACCCCCAGCTTCACCTGCTTCGCATACAAGCCCGGTGGTGGCTCGATCGAACCGCGGTAATAACCGGGGAAAACAGCGTTGATCGACAGGGTGCCCGGCCCATCCTTGATCGCGCGCGGATTCATGAAGATATAGGTGTACGGGGCCTGCAGCTGGAAGCGTACCGTCCCCGTGTCGTAGCAGCCGGCAGTCGGCAGTTCCGTCTCTTTACACCATCGGGCCGTTTCGCTATCAAGCCGTGTATTGATCTGCAACGGGAAGGTGGGACGCACCTCCAGCTGAAACTCCGTCCGGTCTTCCTTGCCCGGGGTGAACGAGGCGGTTGCCACCACCCCGCCCGCGCCCGGCCCGAAGAGTTCAACCACCAACTGTTCCGCGGGCAGTCCGCAGAGCGTCACTTCTTTCGCGCCCGTCTTCAGTTGCAGGGTTGAGACCGGGTTGCGCGCAATTTTCGATTGCCGGTCAGCCAGGGCGGCCACCAGCCACATTGGATTGGTCGCACTCTCGCCGCCCATGATGGTCCCATGCGCGCAATAACCGGGTGCGCCCGCGAGTTGAATCGTCATGTCCGTGAGCGACTCGCCGCTCAGCAGCGACACCCGCCTCGCTTCTTCCAGGGAACGGCCCTGCGGGTAATATCCATCCATCAGCCGTTTCGCACCATGCGGCAAGCTGGAATAACCCCCACCGGCCTGGCTGCCCGGAACCGGCATGGCATACAGGAAGTACTCACCCGGCAACAGGTTCGAAATTGTGAAATTGCCCTCGCCGTCCGAACCGCCCGCTCCTACGACGGTCAACCGCCGCCATTCCAAACCCCGCTCGGTTGCCACGACGTTGGCCACCGCCCACACCATTGCGCCCGGAATGCCATCTCCTTGTGCATCGACGACCCGCCCGGAGATCCGGGAAAGGCTTTTCAGGTCGGCCTCGACCTGAAGTTTCTCCGCCGCACTGGTGAATCGCAACGGCTCGCGCGTCTTCGGATTGGTCAAATATCGGCGCTTGGCAAAACCGGTTGCGGAGGCTTCCAGCATATAAGTGCCGGCGGGTATGTCGGAGAAGCGGAATGTTCCATCGTCTCCACTCAATGTTGAGGCGGCTTCGGATTCATCGGAGGCATTGAGCAGACGGATTGAGGCCGCTCCGATGGGACGGCCCGTGGCGGCTCGTCGAACGACTCCGGTCATCGCCCCTTTCGGCGGAACAGGCGACTGCAGCGCAAACGCCGTACTTAGCGCGCGGAGAAGAAAGACACTCGCGATGACCCATCTCACGCAGGTACGCATTGAATCACCAGTAGCTGGAAGAATCGCCGTTCACTAATCGCAGCGGACATGCGAAATATTCGCCTGCGCTAGTGGGCAAATCATATCAAAAAATGAGTGGTTTCCGGGGTCCGAACGGATTCGGCTTGTCCTCCGCACCGCCAGAATCCGTCAGACCAGCCCCTCCAGGCGCGGGAGCGACGGCACCATTGGATCCCTCTCCGTGCGTCGCCCGACGCCTGTACACCGCCGGTGCGCGGAACTAACTACACCAAGCCGGCATCTGCAATGAAGATGAATCGACTGTTCGCGCTTCTCTTCCTGGTCGGCTGCGCTGGGGCCGGTTCGTGCCAAACTTCTAAGCCAGTTTCCATTTGCGAGTTGTCCCGCGATTTTCCGTCCTATGGGAACAGGATCGTCGTCTCGCGGGGCCTCTACTACCAAGGACTTCGGGGGATCTGCGCCACAGGGTGAGTGGATGGGCCATGGCCCTCATTTCTCGATCCATGAACACAGCAGGATGTATCGCGGGCCGATCTCATCAGCGCCATCCATTGGAGACGGCCAGTAGTCCGCTGACTCGATCTCAACTTGCCTGGCGGCGGCGCTTGTCGAAACTGGGGCATCAAGTATCGACCTACACCTCCCCCGGCCCATTTCCTGCCCTATCCCTGCACGATACAATCAGTCCGCAAGCCGTCCCGCACGCCGGCGGGCGATACAAGAATCATGAGCCTCCTAACAAATCCCACTCGCCGCGCCGCCCTGGGAACCCTCGGTGCCGCATTCGCCCCCACCATCGTCCCCTCCACGGTCTTCGGGCAAAGCGCCCCGTCCAACAAAATCACCCTCGCCGTCATCGGCACCGGCAATAACGGGTACGGCATGCTGGAGGAATTCCTCAAAGACGAGCGGGTGCAGATCGTCGCAGTCTGCGACGTGAACAAAGAGGGGCCTGGCTATTGGGATGGCTCCGTTCGTGGCTGGGGGCCGGCCCAACGCCTGGTGCAGGAAAAGACCGGAAAGAAGGGCTGTGTGGCCCTCACCGACTACCGCGACGTCCTGCGCCGCGCCGATATCGACGCAGTCTGCATCTCGGTGCCCGACCACTGGCATGCCCGCATCGCCATCGATGCCGCTCGCGCCGGCAAACAGATTTTCTGCCAGAAACCGCTTTCACTGACCGTGCGCGAAGGCCGAATGATGTCCGACGAGGTGCAGAAAGCCGGCGTCGTCTGGCAGACCGGCAGCCAGCAGCGATCAGACCCCAGCTTCCGCCGCGCCTGCGAACTCGTCCGCAACGGGCGCATCGGCAAAGTGCATACCGTTCGGGTCGGGCTGCCGGGAGGTTGCCCCGACTTCGGCAAAGTCGCCAGCCAGACCGCCGCTGTGCCCGTACCGGAAGGCTTCGACTACCCGTTCTGGCTCGGCGCCGCGCCGGAAGCGCCCTATTGCCCGGCCCGCGTTGGCGTTAATTTCCGCTGGAACTTCGACTACTCCGGCGGCCAGCTTACGGATTGGGGCGCCCACCATATCGACATGGCCCAATGGGGACTCGGCACGGATTACACCGGCCCCGTCGCCATACGCAACCCGCGCGCCGTCTTCGCTCAGCATCCGGTCTATAACACCGCCACCGAGTTCTACTTCGAGGCAGTGTATGAGAACGGCGTAAAGCTCATCGTCTCCGATCAGGAGAAGCGCGGCATCACCTTCGAAGGCTCCGAAGGATGGGTGTGGGGGGATCGCGGCAAGCATCAGGCCAGCTCTCCCGAGATTTGCTCGTCAGTACTCGGCGAGCGCGAACTGCACCTGTATGAGAGCGCCAACCACAACCGCAATTTCATTGATTGCATCCTGACCCGGAAACCCACCGCGGCGCCCATCGAAGTGGCGCACCGCTCCGTCACCATTGCCCATCTCGGCAACATCGCCCTCCGCACCGGGCGCAGCCTCCTCTGGAATCCGCATGCCGAACAGATTCTCGACGACCCCGGCGCCAGCGGCATGCTCGACCGCGTTCACCGCGCCCCCTGGACGCTCTAACGTCCGCCTGCAACCGTAGCGCCGGCTTGAACTGCTGGGCGTAACCGGGTTCTCTTGCCGCCCGTCGTGCTCAGTGATATCGTTGCTTCCCTGTGACGATTCCGACCGTCCGCCCCATTGGCCGCCTGGCAGTCCCTGCCCTGCTCGTCCTCAGTCTTCTCCTGGCGCCATCTGTCCTGCCCGCGCAGCAGCCCTTCGCCAGGCATTGCGCGGGCTGCCATGGCGACGACGGCCGCGGCACAGCCAAAGGCCCCGGTCTCGCCATGAACCCGCGTGTCGCCGTCCAATCGGCCGAACAACTGCGCACCTACCTGGAACGCGGAAATCCCAGCGCCGGCATGCCCTCGTTCTCGGACTTACCGCCAGCCGATCTCCAGGTCCTCGCCCGCTACCTGCTGCGCCTCAACGTGGAGACCATCGTGCCCCCAGCTCCAGTTGCCGGCGCGGCGCGCCAGACCAGTTGGGGACCGCCCCAGCCCGGCGACTGGCGCAGCTACAACGGCGACGATTCGGCCAACCGCTACAGCCCTCTCAGACAGATCACAACGGCCAATGTGCAGTCGCTCAAACTGAAGTGGGTATTCCCCATCCAGTACTTCGGACTGGAGGTGACGCCGATCGCCGCCGACGGCGTCCTCTACGTCACCGGCCCTAATCAGGTCTTTGCGCTCGACGCGCTCACCGGCCACGCTCTCTGGCACTACTCCCGGCCGGCCAGTCCGGGCATGGTCGGCGATGCCCGCCTCGGCACCAATCGTGGTGTGGCCCTGCTGGACGGCCGTCTCTTCTTCGTCACTGACAATGCTCATCTGCTTGCGCTCGACCGCGCCAACGGCCAGCTTCTCTGGGAGATCACCATGGCGCCCCCGTCGGACGAGAAGCACCACTATGGCGGCACCATCGTACCCCTCATCGTGAACGGTACCGTGGTCGCGGGTGTAGCCGGTGGAGACGAAGGCATCCGCGGTTTCGTCGCCGCGTTCCGTCCCGATACCGGAGCGCTCGTCTGGCGCCACTGGACGATTCCACGCGCCGGGGAACCCGGGATCGAAACCTGGCAGGGCAAGGAACCTCTTTACGGAGGCGGCTCCACCTGGCTGACGGGCTCCTACGACTCTTCGTCCGACACGCTCTACTGGGCCACCGGCAACCCCTGGCCCGACGGGGACGATCGCGACCGCCCCGGCGACAACCTGTATACCAACTGCGTCCTCGCCCTCGATGGCCACACGGGAGCCCTGAAATGGCACTACCAGTTCACTCCACACGACGTGAAGGATCGCGACGCAACTGAGCCCAACGTGCTGGTCGATACGGTCTACCAGGGTAAACCGGCGAAACTGCTGCTCCACGCGGACCGCAACGGCTTCTTCTATGTCCTCGACCGCACCAATGGGAAACTGCTGCTGGCCAAACCCTTCCTGCGCCGCGTTGATTGGGCCACCTCCATTGATGCGCAAGGCCGGCCCGTGGTGGTCGACCCGCGGGGCTGCCCCAGCGACGCCGCCAACTGGGACTCCACCGCCTACTCCCCACTCACCCGGCTCTACTACGTCATCGCCCTGGAAGAGTGCACCGGCAAGCCCACCGGCTATCCCGACCAGACGGGCCAGCGCTTCCTGCGAGCCCTCAATATCGAAACAGGCGAAATCGTGTGGGAAGTTCCGCAACCCGGAGCCGCACGCGCCAAGACCTGGACCGGGGTGCTCGCCACCGCCGGAGGCCTCCTCTTCTACGGCCGGCCCAACGGCGGCTTCGAGGCGGTGGATCAACGCAACGGCAAGACCCTCTGGAACTTCCCTACCAACGTGCGCATGAAAGCTTCGCCCATGACCTTCTCATTGGGAGGCCGGCAGTACGTTGCGGTCGCGGCCGGGCCCAACATCCTCTGCTTCGGCCTGTAAAAGAGGCCTCTCGCCGTCAGCCCTGCGAGCGCCTCAGATGCCTGCGTACCACGAGTACCCGCCCTCCGGCGCGGCCGAGCCCAGCCCCTTGCCGAATCCCTTGAGCGAATCCGTGACCGTCATCCTGTTGATGAACTTAACGCTCTTGTAGCCCAGTTGACGGGGTACGCGCATCCTCAGCGGTCCGCCGAAAGAGACAGGCAAGTCCCCGTCGTTCATCGCCCAGGTGACAATCGTCTGGGGATGCAGCGCATCCGACATATCGATGCTGTCCCACCAGTTCCGGTCGTAAGAGAAGTAGACGACATAGCGCGCCTGCGGCAGCACTCCGGCCGCATTCAGGACATCCTGCAGCGGCGTGCCAATCCACTCCGCGATATACGACCAGCCCTCTTCGCACACCACCTCAGTGATCTGGCGGCGCACTGGCAACTGCTTCAGGTCGGACAAAGAGAAAGACATGGGCCGGGCGATCATTCCATCCAGCATCAGGCGCCATTCTGCAAAGCCGCCGGCCTGCAGCCGCGCGAAGGCATCCCCCAAAGGAGCAACTGCATTGGCAAACGGCGCCTTGGAAATCAAGCTGCGAGGGAACTCGCGAGCCAACGAGTTGGCGGTCAACAGCCGTTGCGCGGCGTAGGTCAGGGTCGCGCCGGGACCATACAGGCCGCCGCCATCCGGGGGCACAAGACCATACCGTTGTGCCAGCTTCGCAGCCGCGGCCAAACCCGATACGCCCGCTGCGGCCGACAAACCTGCTGTCACGAGCTTCCGTCGCGAGATCTTGCTCATGGGTGCTCCTTCGGCCCTTGGCCCCAGCCAGTGATCATCGCCCGCATCTGGCTCTTGAATCCCGTCAGCATCACCATTGCGATGTGGACCACCAGGAACAGCAGCAGGAAGCCGGAGACAAAGAAGTGCAAGGTGCGCGCCGACTGCCGCCCACCCAGGAGGTTGACAGCAGCTGGAATCGCGGAATTGAAAGCTGGGGACATCGCAAGGCCGGTCCAGATCACCAGCGGGAAGAGCAGGAAGATCACGCCCAGATAGGCGGTGCGCTGCAGGGCGTTGTACGAATGCTCATCGCTCTCCAGTGCGGGCTTCCGCCGCAGATGCCTCGCCATCACCCTCAAAATGGCCCGCCACGACCGATCCGCCGCATTGGGCACAAGGTTCTCCTGGAAGTGCCGCGTCCACAAACCATAGAGGAAGTAGCAAAGGCCGGTCAGCACCACGGCCCAGGCGGACTGGAAGTGCAGATACCGGCTCCACCCATTTTGATCGGGCAAAACGTACCCGTAACCAGTAGGAACTGAACCCCTCGAAGCCGGGATGGGAATCTGGAACAGCGGAGGTGTCAGCGAGTTGCCTGTCTCACCCCAATAGAAGCGGGGGTGGGAGATCAGGATCTCCACTCCGCTGACAAGCAGTGCGAAGAAGGATAGGACGGTAATCCAATGTGTCACGCGCACAAAAGCGGTATGCCGCAGCGATTGCGAGCTTCCCAGTGTGGCGGCATCCGGCATCCCGGCAGAATAGCATGACCCGGGCCGCACTCATACGGCGGGATCAACTTCCCGTCTTCGACCATTGCCGCAGCGCCTCCGCCGCCAATTGGCGAGTGAACTCCTCCGCGCCCATACTCTTGGCCAGGGGGCCCGACTGCCCCGCCCACATCTGCAGATAGTCCACTGATCCCGCCTTCTCGGCAGCCGCCCGCAGTGGCGCAACGTAGGTGGCCGCAAAGGGAAACGCCGGAGCCGCATCGCTCATCGGTCCGCATTCCTGCAGGTAGCGGTTGACAATACCGCGTGCCGGGCGCCCGCTGAACAGATTCGTCAGCACCGTTCCACTCTCCGTCATCTCTTCAATCGCGCGGCGGTAGAGAGGTGTGACGTTCGCCTCCGGGCAGAGCAGATAGGCCGTGCCCAGTTGGACGCCCGACGCCCCCAGGGCGAATGCCGCCGCCACGCCACGCCCGTCGGCAATCCCACCGGCCGCGATCACCGGAACAGACACCGCATCCGCCACTTGGGGCAACAGCGCAAACAGCCCGGCCTGGCTCGCAATGTCCGTCTCCAGGAACATGCCGCGATGACCTCCGGCCTCGGCCCCCTGCGCGATAATCGCGTCGCAGCCGCGTGCTTCCAGCCATCGGGCTTCCGCCACACTCGTCGCGGTCGACAGGATGATGATCCTACGTCGCTTTAGACGGCTGACCAACGCCGCTTCGGGCATTCCAAAGTGGAAGCTGACGATCTCCGGAGCCACCTCCTCCACCACCTGGCAGTACTCCTCATCGAAGGGCATACGCAATCGCGGTGCGGGAATCCTCTCGATATCCAACCCGCATCGCTCGTAGTGCGGCCGCAGGAACTCCTTCCAGGTCTCCAGCGCCGCCGGCTCGGGAGCCTCCATCCGGTGGCAGAAGAAGTTGAGGTTGATTGGTCGGGCATTCTGGTCGCGGAAGGCGCGCGCCGACTCACGAACAGCATCCGGACTGAGCAGCGCGCAGGCGAGCGAACCAAGACCTCCTGCCGATGCGACGGCGCGAGCCAGGGCTACCGTGTCCGAACCGGCCATCGGTGCCTGAATGATGGGGAGTTCGATGTTCAGCAGTTGGAGAAGACGGCGATCGGGCCAGTCCGGCATAGGAACATTCTCCGGCATCTCGATTGAGTGATGCCAGGGCTCGAGTTGGTATCTGCCGGCCGAGCAGGCAGAGTCGCCGCTAGAGGAGACGATCCACCCGGGCGCGACGTTGAAAGTTGTGGTTCCATGGGGCATGTCTGCGAGTTCCGCTGCGCAGTGTATTCTCCTGGCGTCAATAGTCGCGTCCCTGACGGGCGCCCAGCCCCTGCCCGTCCTCAGTGTCTGCGAAATCCTAAGCAATCCCGCCGAATATCAGGGAAAGAGAGTCATCGTGGTGGGCGAGTATCAAGCATGGTCTGAGGGGTCCATCCTTTCGGACAACTGCACTGCGGTGCAGGCCGCCGGGAAAGGTCACGCCTCAAAGGCTCTTTGGCTGGACACGGAATCCCGAATCGCTGATGCGGCCGCAGGGTCACCGCCGGATCTTCGAGCACATCTGTCCTCGGTCCTGGCGAAACGGCCACCCGGAACGGGCTCCAATCTGAAGCCATTGCTGGACGGATGGTACTCCGGTCTGCCCGCCGCTGTCTACGGCCGGTTCGAGACCAACAGGCCCGCCCCTGGAACAGGGCCCATTATCAGCCCCAAGGGTTTTGGTCATCTCAATGCATATCCGGCGAGGCTCGTCTCCCCGCCGCACGCATTCTGGAGTCTTGTCCCGCCGGATCGACTTCCAGCTCTGAAGGCGCTCGACCAAGAAAGGACGGAGCGCACCAACCTTGCAACGTGGCACTCAATCCGAGCCTCGCTCCGGCAGGAGGATCGGCAGGTTTGGCTCCTTGCGAACCTAAAGGGCCGCTCTTTACCAAGACTGAAAGGCACCATACTTGAGGCCAATCCAATAGAACACACGGACAGGCTCCTCATTGCGATCGAGGACTCGAGGTCGCCGGAGATTGAACTGCGACTGGACCGGGAACTGAAAAGCCGTGTCGCTCCGGGCTCAGTAGTGGATTTTGAAGGAGTGGCTGTGGACTGCGCGTATGAACCGTTCCTGCTCACCGTGGAAGTCTCCCAGGAGGGGCTCAAGTTCTCGCCCGCAGGCCGTCCGCCTCACCATACCCCCGCCGCTACTCCCCAGTAGACAACCTGCTTCGATATAGTGAGAGCGCAATTCCCTCCGGGCTTCCCCCCGACCAGGAATCGCCCAGGAGAGCCGCCATGAAGAAAGTTACCCCTCGAGAACGCCGCACGTTTCTGAAAGCTGGAGGAGCTACCGTTGCGGGCCTCTTCGGCTCCACCTCCACCACTGCGGCACAGACCCCGCAGAAGCCGGCCATGCCCACGCGCAACCTGGGTCGCACCGGCTACAAAACAGGGATCTTCAGCCTTGGCGGGCAGGCCGCGCTCGAGCGTCCCAACAACGAGGCGGCTGCCGTACCCATCATCGACCGCGCCCTCGATCTCGGCGTCAATTACATCGACACCTCCTCCATCTATGGCGGCAAGGACCGCTGGAGCGAGCGCTATGTCGGGCAGGTCATGAAGCGCCGGCGCAACGAGGCCTTCCTCGCCAGCAAGACCAAGGAACGCACAAAGGACGGCTCCCTACGCATGCTGGAGGAGTCGCTCAAACTCCTCAATACGGATCATCTCGACCTCTGGCAGTTGCACGACATCGGCCTGCCGGAAGATGTCGAAGCAGTCTTCGCGAAGGGCGGCGCCATGGAAGCACTGCTCCAGGCCCGCGAACAGAAACTCGTGCGTTACCTTGGCGTGACCGGCCACTTCCGGCCCGAAGCTCTGGTGGAATCCATCCGGCGCTTCCCGTTCGACGCCATCCTTCTCTCGTTGAACGCCGCGGATCAGTACCACTACAGCTTCCTGGACGAACTGCTACCCCTGGCCGTCGAGAAGCAGATGGGCATCATCGGCATGAAGGTCCCCGGCCGCGGCCGGCTTCTCTCCAGTTGGACCCCGCCGCCGCTGGAACGGCAGCAGCGCTCCTGGGAAGGTGCCGTCATCGCCACGACACCAGGCCCGCTGACAATGCGCGAGGCCATGTCCTACTCACTCACTCTCCCAGTCAGCACCGTCATCGTGGGCTGCGACTCCATCGCCCAGCTTGAGGAGAACGTGCAGCTCGCCCGGGAATTTACGCCGCTCAACGAGAAACAGATGTCCGCCATCGCCCACCGCGTGGAACCCGTCTCCAAGCAGGCGCTGTTCTTCCGCTTTGTCAGCCGGGCTTAGCTTCGAGGCACAGGCAATTACTTCGGCGGCACCAGGGCCGAGTGGATCGGACCTACCCAATCGTCCTTGCTCATGTCCCAGGCCAGGAAGTCCGAGTCGAACTGCCAGTAGGTCCAGGTCCAACCCAGCGACTCGGCCGTCCGCACGAGATAGGCCGTGTAGCGCACGCGCGCGTCCATGTCAGCTTTGTCGTAAGCTCCAAACTCGCCCAGAAGAATGGGCCGGTCGTGCGACTTCGCCCATTCCTGAACACCCGCGAAATCCGCATCCACCTTGCGCTTGTCCTCTTCAGACCCCCAGGTGACGCCCGAGAGCTTCGCATTCTCCTTCGACCACGGCGCGCCCTGGTGCGTGAACGCCATCGGCAAGTAGTAGTGGACCGTGCCAATGATGTGCCGGTCGTCCGCCGGCAGTTCCAACTGATTCAGCGCGTGGATACCATTCCAGGATGCCGGCCCGATGACTACATTCCGCGTCGGGTTCGTTTTGCGGATGATCGCCAGCGCCTCTTTGACCCAGGTGTTCCACAGTTCCACCGTCACCTGCCCGTTCGGTTCGTTCAGGATCTCGAACACCACACTCGCCGGAGCATCTTTGTAGTGTTCCGACACCTGTTCCCAGAACGCCATCAGTTTCGGCTTGCATGCCGCTGCATCACGACCGCAGTCGGTGAAATTGTGCTCATCCAGAATCACCGTCAGATCGTTCTCCACCGCCCGATTCACTACCCAGTCCACCGTCTTGAACCAAGCCCCGCTCAGCCGGTTGCCGGCGTCCATGTGGGAGAACGCGTGCAGGTTGACGCGAACGGTCTGGAACCCGCCCTCGCGGATCCGCTGGAAATGCCGGTCCTGAAACCGCGCCTTGGCCGGGTCCTTCCACAGAGGGTCGTACCCGATAATATTCAGGCCTCGGCCCATCTTCTTCACCTGATCCAGTGCCCCGACGGCCGGGAACACGCGCGGCGCTGGCCCGTTGCCTGCCGGCTCGAACGCCAGGAAATCGAGGTTGAAGTTTCCCTCCTTCAAAGTTGAGATCCGCAGTACGTGCACACCCTTCTCCAGCTTCACCTGCGCAAGATTCGCCGCGGTCCTCCACAGGTGCCAGTGCGTGGTGGTCGGCAGGCGTAGCGGACCCGTCACATCCACACCATCGACCGACAGGCGGATTTGCGCATTGTCAGTCCGCGACGTCATGTGCGCACTCACCGTGTACAGGCCCGAAGACTGCACGTCCATCGTGTAGTTCACCCATTCGCCAGGCGCCGTCCAGCCCAGATAGAGCGACCCCACCTTTTCCTGAACCCCATCGACCGTGTTGTCGATCTTCGTCTTCGTGTAGGAGAGGTCCACCGCTTCGTCCTGGCGGAACCGCTCCACCGGCGTGTTGCCCTTGTTCAGCTTCCCGCTGCCGTTGTTCTCGGGATCAGTATCGTGGAAGGCCACTTCCGGCCCACCCGTATCGTAGAGTTCCATCTCCACGCGCCCGGGAATCACCTGGGCGCGGCCCTGATAGGGTTTCCCCTGATAGTTGGTGGATGGCTGGGCGGCGAGCACCCCGGCAGCGAGAGCAAAGGCCCAAAGGCGCAGGACAGTTCCCGAACAGGCGAACGAAATCATGCCCCGAGTCGATCACACTAAGACGCCGCGCGCAATCCGCGGGTATCGCCGATCGGCACCACGCGATCTCAATATCCCGTTCCCAGCAGCATCGCCGCCGGATATTATCATGCAATGAACATTCCGCGGATTCCGCCATCCACCGCCGCCCGCACCCGCACGCTTCTCCGTACCCTCGGGCTGGCGGCCGTTCCGCTGATCGCCCTCTTCGGTGCGGAACCCCAGCGTCCCCGCACCTTTGCCAATCCGCTGAATCTCGAATACCGCTTCATGGTCGACGGGCCCAGCCGTCGCGAAGCAGCCGACCCGGCGATCGTCCTCTTCGGCGATGATTACTACCTGTTTGCCTCCAAGTCGGGCGGCTACTGGCACTCCAGGGATCTGATCGACTGGACCTTCGTCGCCTCCACCGGCCTGCCGATCGAAGCCTACGCGCCGGCGGTGATGGTCCTCAACAATACGCTCTATTACACCGCCTGCAACATCGGTCTCTACAAAACCACTGACCCGAAAAGCGGCAAATGGGAGTTCGTCAGCCAGACCTTCAACGTCGGCGATCCTGACCTCTTCGCCGACGACGACGGCCGCGTGTACCTTTACTACGGCCTGTCTTACAACGGCGCCATCTCCGGCAGGGAGCTCGACCCGAAAAATCAGTTCAAGCCGATTGGGGAGCCCTGGGTCTGCTTCCGTGCGAACTATGCGCAGCACGGCTGGGAGCGGCGCGGCGACGACAACCTCGGTGCCGCCACCGGCAATCTCTTCCAGGAAGGGCCGTGGCTGGAAGGCGCCTGGATGACGAAACACGGCGGCACTTACTACCTGCAGTACGCTTCCCCCGGCACCGAATATCGCACCTACGCCGACGGCGTCTACACCGCGGCCAGCCCCCGCGGCCCCTTCACTTACTCGCCCTCCAGCCCGTTCTCGTTCAAGCCCACGGGGTTCATCACCGGAGCCGGCCACAGCGGCACCTTCGCCGACAAACAGGGCCACTACTGGCACATCGCCACCATGGTGATCTCAGTGAAGCACCAGTTCGAGCGCCGCCTCGGCCTCTTCCCCGTAGCCTTCGATGCCGATCGTGTCCTCCACATGAACACGCTGTTCGGCGACTACCCCCAAGTGGCGCCCCATGATCGCAAGGGTGACTCGCTGGATACCTCCGCCGGCTGGATGCTGCTCTCTTACGGCAGGAAGGCGCAAGCCTCATCGAGCATCGATTCTCTGGGCCCGGAGAAAGCCTTCGACGAAGACATCAAGAGCTACTGGAGCGCCCGTACGCCCAACGCCGGCGAATGGCTCAGCGTGGATCTCGGCAGGACGTGCCGCCTTGACGCGATTCAGGTCAACTTCGCCGAACATGATTCCACCGCACTGGGCCGTAGCGCGGACCTGTTCCACCAGTACCGGCTGGAGTCCTCGCTCGACGGCAAGAGCTGGCAACCGCTGGCCGACCGCTCCTCCAATCGAAAAGACGTCCCCCACGACTACGTGCAGCTCGGTGCATCCACGCCGGCGCGCCACGTCCGACTGACCAACGTCCACATGCCCGGCGGCGGACCGTTCAGCGTACGCGATCTCCGCATCTTCGGCAGCGCGGAAGGGAAACCGCCGGCCGCGGCTCCGGCGTTCGAAGTCCACCGCGACGCCAGCGACCCCAGGAACGCCGTGGTCCGCTGGCAAATGTCGCGCGACGCCGCCGGCTACATCGTTCGCTACGGCATCGCACCCGGCAAGCTCTATCACAGCTTCGAGGTGCGGGGCCAGAAGGAGCTCGCCCTGCACGGCTTGAACGCGGATGCGGACTACTACGTGACGGTGGACGCTTTCAACGAAACCGGCCGCACGCCGGGCCGCGAGACCAGGCAGGCGGCGTATCCGGCAGCCAGGTAGGCCAGGACGCCACGGCACGGGCACAAACAGGAGCCGCCGGGAGCCTCAACGAACTCCAGCAGCGGCTCCAGTCCGAAGGCCGCGCAATCCAGCTGTCTAGAACTCCACCGGCCGGATCACTTCGGTCTTCAGCTTCTGGCCCAACTCCATCATCCGGGGCAGTTCCGCCGGCGAAAACGGCTCCACCACCTCGGGCAAATCAAAGTTCTCGGCAGCGGTCCCCAAGGTACTGAACCACTCCTCAAATCCGCCCGGAGTGCAGACGGTGATGGCTCGCGCGTACTCTGACTTGATCTTGAACGTGTGCGGGATCCCCCTGGGCGCAAACACCACGCTCCCCGCCGGTGCGTCCACCACCTCCTCGCCCACCAGGAACCGCATCGTCCCCTCCATAACGAAGAAGGCTTCGTCGGATGTGTGGTGGACGTGCAGCGGCGGCTCATTGCCGGGCTTCTGCACGCTCTCCCAAACCGAAAACTGCCCGCCTGTGTCAGCAGCCGACAACAGGATGCTGATCACCCCGCCCCCATACCGGTAGGTGTTCTCCAGGCTCTTCCGGGTAATCACCGGAGCCATCTGCGCAATCGTCATCTTCGACCTCCACCCGAAGACGCGCAGGATCGTGCACCAACGGCTCATCCATCTTTCGAGGGGCGGCCGGCGGCCGCATGCGTCCTCTCGATCCACACAGGACGCAAACCGCTCCGGCCAACGACCACATTATTCCCGCTCGGTAACATTCCAACCGAATAGCACTCTATGAATGAGCAGTGTTCCCGTACGGTAACTATCTACTGGAGGGTGACGCTAATACGGAACGGCTTCCGAAGGTAGCAATCCGCATCCACTGCCGGCAAGAACCGCTTACCGTCGAAGCACCTTCCGAAACACCCGCCGGATCTCAGGTCCGAATTCCAGGAACAGATTCTGGGCCATCACCTGGCCCGTCAACTGCGTCCCCAATTGGTAGCCCTTTACCGATACCGTATACCGCGATGGATACAGGCTCGCCCCCACATATCCACCGCCGAACGATGCCGCCAGATTCGAAGGATCGAATCGTCGCTCCCCCTGGCGATCGGCGGAAAGCACCAACCCGGACAGCGCATGCCCCACGCGCCGCCACCCTCCTTCGCACCCGCACCGCTGATACCGGGGATCCCGCCCCAGCAAAGCCGCCGCCCCCGAATTGATCAACCCTCGCGATGTCTGGATCGAGAACTGGGTCCCCAACCGCCGGCCAAATCCTTCGGCCGAACCCTCCCATTCCGCTGGCCGATCCCGGATATGAGCCCCCAACGCCGGCCCCACCGTCCGGAAGAACGCCCCCGTCGAGAGGAAATTGTTGTGCACCAGTAGCGAAACGCGCTGGTCACCAGTAAGCGCCGGATCGCCGCTCAGGCGCGTGTTCCAGTTCAATCCCGGCGTCTGGCCCAAGGCAGTGCAGCCGGCCAGCCCAAACAGGATCCCGGCAACGAAGGGGAGGCGGCTGATGATTCCAGAACCCTGCCTGGCGGGCAACTGGCGGCTCCGGCCCATCGAATCAGTCTTATAGGCTCGAACATGCATAGCGATTAGTTTCATTGGTACAGCGAGACGATCCCCGGCAACCGTGCCCCAGCAAAGCGCTACACTTCGAGGGTCAAAATGGCCGTCCGGAGGATAGGATGCTCGCCAGGCCCGGCGGATCCATTATTTGCCGTTCGTTGCTCACCCGTGTCGCATCCAGCCTAGTGGCGAACCCGGGCCGCCATCCCTGGCGGCCCTGACACCCGGCGAGCATGAACACCTGGCACCCATGAACCCTCGGACGAATCGCCCGGAACTCAAGCCCTCTTCAGCTCAAAACGGGAATTATGCTAGCCTGCATTTCGTGCCTAATGTGCCTGAAGAGAATGCCGCACTCGCCGCTCGTCTCGCTCGTATTCAATCCAAACTGGACCAGCTGCGAGCCGCCGATCCAGCGCTGACACTCTTCGGATCCGACACCCACGAATACCACCTGCAGCCCGCCCTCCCACCAGAAGCCGTGTCCGAATGGGAGAAGCACTTGGGCGTGCAATTGCCAGACGAGTATCGCCTGTTCGTCACACTGATCGGTGATGGCGGCGCTGGTCCGTACTATGGGCTCATCTCCTTGGATGGTCCCGACCCCGAAGACCTCACACAACCGGAACTCACCCGCAAGCCTTTTCGTTGGACAGAAGCCTTCAACCCATACGACTGGGAGGATCCGTGCAGCCAGGAGGACGTCTGGTGCGACGACGAGGAAGACTGGCCGGACGAAATGCTCGAGGCAGACCCCGATGGCAGGGGAGAGGAAGCAGCGCAACCTCCACGCCAGATCATCCTGGGAGTTCCTGGAGCCTTGTATATCTGCCATTGCGGCTGCGGCATCCGGTTCATCCTCGTGGTCAATGGACAGTGCCGCGGGGAGGTTTGGCGGGATGCTCAGAACGACGACGCTGGATTACGTCCGGAATGCGATGATCGTGGCCGGCATCTGGGCTTCCTGGACTGGTACGAGCAATGGTTGGATGGAGACCTGGCGAAGCTTGGCATCCAGTGGCAGGACTTGCCGGTAGGTCTGCGAAACGACGATCAGGGTTCTTCGTAGCCAGCACGGCGCCCTCTCGGCCTGAAGGACAATCAATGTTCGACGACAATACCAGCGAGTCCATTCATGAATTCGCGCTCCACTACGATGGTCAACAGCGCGCCTCTATCCGTTTCGCCTGGAATGGGAAACATGCTGAGGAGTTCCACGACGAGCATCAGGAACTCCGCTGGTCGCTTGCGAGACTGGCCCTCGCAGAGCCGGATTCAGTTCCCCTTGTTCTGCTCCGCGATCTGCTTTTGGAAGATTCCGCGTGGAGCCACAAGGCGTGGTGTGCGCCGCACCATTTCGCAGGGCTGCTGTCCATCCTCCTGCATCGAGGTGGACGTGAATACCTATTCGACTTTGCCGCTGCAATGAACGCAACCTTCGATACCTTCGGAGCAGCGCATGAAGTCGTAATCTCTGCAGAAGAAGCCCATGACTTGCTGCTAGGGGCTGAGGCTTATCTCCGTGTGGAGACGGATCCCCGCCGCCGCACTGAGCTTGAGAGCGCGCAGGAGCTGTTTCGGAAGCTGATCGACGGCAATGCCGCCGAGGGATGGGTGCAAATACCGCCAGGCACTCCGGTTCGGAACGTCCGAGTCGTAGCTTCGGCGCCTCGATCCGGCCAGGCTGGAGGCCCGGCAAAGGACGCGCTTCGAAGTCTTTCAAACCGGCTAAAGCGCCTCTTCTTGCGACAGGTAAGGTAGTGGCAAGACGACTGGACGGGATCGGATCGCGGCACAACACCCTGGGAGAGCATCGCGGAGAGTCGCGGTGCATCGACGAAACATGGAGGAAGCAGCGAGCGGGATCCCCCGAGTGAACTCGTCCTCACTGCGCGGCATGCCGCCCGTCTCTTCACCCTCCACCTCACTCTGATATCCTCACCTCGGATCCCGGCCCTGCCGCCATCACTACCATGAAGATCACCAACGTCCGCCCCCTGGTCATGGGCACCCCCTGGCGCAACCTCACCTTTGTTGTCGTCGAAACCGACGAGGGCCTCACCGGCCTCGGCGAAGTCCGCATGATCAATAACACCGAGGCCCTCCTCGGCTATCTCGCCGAAGCAGCCCCCCGCTACGTCATCGGCAAGGATCCCTTCGACCGCGAACTCATCGTCGACAACATGCGCCTGCACGACTACAGCCGCGCCGGCGAAGTCGCCATGAGCGGCATCTCCCTCATCGAGATGGCCTGTTGGGATATCGTCGGCAAAGCCCTCAACCAGCCCGTCTACCGCCTGATGGGCGGAGCCGTGCGATCAAAAATCAAGGCCTATGCCAATGGTTGGTACACCGTCGAACGTACGCCCGAAGAGTTCGCCAAGGCCGCCCGCCGCGTCGTCGATCGCGGCTACCGCGCCGCCAAACTCGACCCCTTTGGTGCAGGCTTCTACGAACTCGACCGCCAGGAACGGCTCAAATCCATCGCCCTCGTCGAAGCCGTCCGCCACGAAGCCGGTCCCGACTTCGACATCTTCGTCGAGATGCACGGCCGCTTCAATCCCGCCACCGCTATTCAGATCGCCCGCGACCTCGAACCGTTCCATCCCGGCTGGCTCGAGGAACCCGTGCCGCCCGAAAACCTGAAAGCCCTCAAGAAGGTCGCGGACGCCGTCCACACGCCCATCGCCACCGGGGAACGCATCCATACCCGCTTCGAGTGCCGCGAGCTCTTTGAACTCCAGTGCTGCGACATCGTCCAGATCGACCTTTCCCACTTCGGCGGCATCTCCGAAGCCCGCAAACTCGCCGCCTGGGCTGAGGCCTATTACATGCTCGTCGCCCCCCACAACGTCTGCGGACCCGTTGCCACGGCGGCCAACGTCCACCTCGCCGCCTGCACCCCCAACTACAAAATCCTCGAGCACTTCAACGACTTCGCCGACGCCTGGGTCCAGGGCGCGGTCGACCATTATCCGCAGGTCGTCGACGGCTACTTCTCCCTGCCCGATCGTCCCGGCCTCGGTCTGTCTTTGAATGAGGACTTTGTCGCCGCCCACCCGCGCGAAAACGTCCACTTCAACCTCTACTCCGAGGACTGGCACAAACGCCAGGCCAAGCAGTAGCAGCCGCGCCACCCTATGGCGTGAAGAAATACCGCGTCAGGTGGAAGAAAATCGGAGCCGAAAAGGCCACGGAATCCAACCGGTCCAGCATCCCGCCGTGGCCTTCGATCAACTGCCCCCAGTCCTTCACCCCGCGGTCCCGCTTGATCGCCGACATCACCAGTCCGCCCAGGAATCCCATCATCGTGACGACAAACGCCATGCCACCCGCCTGCCACCAATGAAAGGGCGTGATCGGCCACAGGCACGCCCCCAATATCGTCGCGCTCAACACGCCGCCGATCAGCCCTTCCACCGTCTTTGAGGGCGACAGTTCCGGCGCCACCAGGTGACGGCCGAACAATTTGCCCCAGATGTACTGCAAAACATCGCTCGACTGCACCACGATCAGCAGAAACACCACCAGCAGCGCGTTTCGTCCCGCATACCCGGGGATGTACAACGTCAGCAGCGCCGGTACGTGCGAAATGCAGTACACGCTGATCATCAGCCCCCATTGCGTCTCCGCCGTCCGGGCCAGAAAGTTCTTCGGGTCGCCAAACACCACCGACGCAATCGGCAGGATGAGGAATGAATAAACCGGAATCAGCACCGCAAAAAACCCAAACCAGTCCATCGACGCCAGCCAGTACTGCATCGGCAGCACCACGAAGAAACTGATGAACAGCGCAATGTGATCGGCCCGGTGCGTCGGCGTCAGCGTGATGAACTCGCGCAGGGCCGCAAACGACACAAACGCGAACAGCAGGGTGACGGCCAGTTGACCCGCCAGAAATGCCGCGGCCAGCACCAGAATCATCACCCACCACGCGTTGATCCGCGCATTGAGATTGTCCAGCACGGCGTTCGGACCGGGCTTTGCTCGCCCTCGCAGGACAAACGAGACCAGGCTCGCCACCGTCAGCACACCCACCAGCACGGAGAGCGTGACCATGACTTCCTTCGTATTCATGCGTTCCCCAAATCGATCAAGGCGTGCCTCAGCCGCTCCAGGAACTCCATCTTCCCCTCTGCCGCGCCCAGCTTCATCGGCTCCCCAAAGGCAACCGAGCACAACAGCGGCAGCGGCAGCAGCGTCCCTTTCGGCATCACCCGATGCGCATTGTCGATCCAAACCGGCACCAGTTCCAACTCCGCATAGGCCAGTGCCAATTGATATACACCGGACTTGAACGGCTGCACAGCCCCGCCCGGCCCGCGCGTCCCCTCCGGAAACAGCAGCAGGGAATCGCCGTCATCCAGGGCTGAACACATAGCGGTTAGTGGATTGTGCTCCCGCTCCACCTTCCCTCGCGCAATCAGCACACCCCGGAACACCTCATGGATCAGGAACTTTCTCAGCCGGCCCTGGCTCCAGTAGTCTTCCGCTGCCACCGGCCTCACCCGCCGCCGGATTCGAGGCGGCAGGACTGACCAGATCAGCACAAAATCCAGGTGGCTGGCGTGATTGGCAAAATACAGGCGTTGGACCTCGCTCGGTGCGCACCCCAGCCACCGGCCTTGCACTCCTGTCATCAGCCGCGTCGCGCCCGTGATCAGCGCCCCGGCCAGCTCAGCCAGCATCCGGCCTCCACGCCTGCAGCAGCAACCCGGCCGCCATTGCCGCCAGTTGCACCCCCACTGCGATCAGCAGCCGCATCCATAGCCGCAGTGCACCCCGGCTTCGCTCTTCCATCGACCGCGCGCGCACCGGTTGCCCCAGTCCTCTCGACCCCAGCCACTCATCCAACCCGCGCCCAGACTCCTCGGGCTCCTCCACCAGCGCCCGGAACAGCCCCTCGTCAATCGCCACCCGCAACCCGAAATACAGTGCCGCCAACCAACTGACAGCGGAAACGGCGAACCAAACCCGCCCCGCGCCGGGCCGCCCCAGCAACAGCCCCGCCCCCGTAATCACCGCCGCACAGTTGCTCGCATTCAATACCACCCGGCCCGATCGCAGGAAACTGGCCGTCAACTTGCCGTCCAATTCAGGTTTCATCGCGAGGCTCTCCCAGCGGCCCATTCCGTCAGGGCGCGACGCGCCGTGGCGCCCAGCACAATCACCGGCCGGCGAGCTCTGATCATCTCGATCGCCGCATCCACAGACAACGCGCGCCCCGTCGCAACCAGCCATGCCGCGACGGCCGCAGCACTCCGCGAATACCCCAGCGCGCAGCACACCAGCGTGGGCCGCTCCGCCGACAACTCCTCAATCGCCTCCACAGCCGCGTCCAATTGCTCCGCCCCAGGCGCCAGCAAATCCAGCATCGGCACGCTTCGATACTCAACGCCCCGTCCGGCAAACGGCAACTCGGCTGTGACGTCCACCACGGAAGCCATGCCCGACTCCGCAAGTTCACTCCGGCTCGGAAACCGCCCCAGCCAAACCCCTTCCGCGATCTCGTGCGCCGTAGCCTGGCCCCGTGTGAACCAACGTGAGCTCAACCACGCTCCAGCCACATACGGTGCCACCAGGCTCAGCGCCGCCGGCGCCATGGCCCCGCCCGCCTTGCCGAATAGACCCGGCTGCCCGTACCAGTAGAAGCCCGCTACCAGCACCAGCGCTGCCGCCGGCCATGCCAGTAGCCAACCGAGCCCCCCCATCAGGTACGCGGCAAGCGCGCAAATCAACCCGCCCGCCAGATAGGCCGCACCCAGCGCAAACCGGCGCGGATCCCGGGATCGTGCCAATCGTCCGGCCCACCCTTCTTCCGGAAACAAAGCCATCGCCAGCAGCCCCACCCACAAGCCCGCTGGCAGATCGATGAAGTGATGCTGGTAAGTCGTCAGCGTCGAAACCGCCATCAGTACAAACCAGATCCGCAGCAGCCACATCGTGGCCCCGCCGAAATGCCGCGCATACCGCGCCCAGAGCACCGTGATCAGCGCAATGTGCAGCGAGGGCGCCTGGTTAAACGGCTTGTCGAAGCTCATCAACGCGTCAAACAGGCCGCCGAAGAATCCCTCCGAGACGGGGCGTTCAAACCCGAATTGCAGTGGCGCCGCCAGGAAGCCGGTCACGCACACAAGCTGCACGACGATCAGCCGGCTGACATGCGTCCGCAACTCATTCCGGGTGCGGCACAGGAACACCGAGACGGCGTAGAACAGATCCGTCGACCAGTAGGGCACAATCGTCCAGGCCCAGAACGGAATGTGGCGCTCCCACGCAAACGCCACCTCCGGTACATTCTCACGCAGGCCCGTCACCCAATTGGCAAACCCGTAGCTCAGAAAGAACAATGGCCCCAGCACTGCCAGCCAAAGCAGGGCCGGCAGCCAGGGCCGCGATTCCTTCGGATCCCCTTCCAGGGGCCTGGATTCGGCGGAACGGGCCGCGGCTTCAAAACTGCTCAATCACCCTTCCTTTGCGCGGCCGAAACCGTGAAAATGCCCCATTCGTCCGTGAGTTGCTCTGTCTTGCGGAACCCGGCCGCCTCCACCAGTTCATCCATCTCCAACTGGGTCCTGCGGCGCATGATCCACGGCTGGTGGTTCCGGTGGCTCGGCAAGGTCCGCGCAATCATCTCCAACTGCGGATGCCACGGCTGCCCGGTATAGATCAGAAATCCTCCTGGAGCGATCGCCTCCGCCAGTCCGGCCAGCGACTCGCGAATCGGCCCATTCTCCGGAAACAATTCGTACAGTCCCGAAACGATCCCCAGCGTCGGGCGTGGAGCCATAGCCGCCACACTGCCCCGGTCGAAGGCGTCGCCCTTCTCAAACTGCGCGATTCCGGCCAGACCCTTCTTCTGGATCAGTTCCCTACCCTGCGTGACGTTCAACTCGCTGAAGTCGCGCAGTAGAATATGCTCCGGTTTCGCCGCCAGTGCCTCAATCGCCTCCAGTACATACCGCCCGTGCCCTGCCGCAATGTCCGCAATTCGCACGGGCTGCCCGCTGGCCTGCAGCGACGCAATCGCTCCGCGCAGCAGTTGTTCTATGTGCGCCTTCCTCACCCGGATGCCGCGCCATCCGATCGCGTTCAGGTAGAACCAGTCGATCAGTGTGCCCAACGGGGTGATGCCGGCAGCCTTGTTGCGGTAGATGTAATCCAGCGTGCTGCCGGAATCGAAGCCGGTCTCCAGCCCCAGTCGGATGCCGTCCGACAACCGCCCGCCCGTCTTCATCCCAAACCGCGTCAGCCCGAAATTCAGGGCCTTCGGATGCAGCGCGGGCAATGGCTGGCGAAGCCGCTCATACTCGTCCTTCGTATACCCGGCCCTGTCAGCCCCAATCAGCGAAGTCCGGGGCGGAGCCTCCGCAAAGCACTTCTGCAGGAAACCCCGCGCCTTCGCAATCGCCGGAGCCCGGTCCCGTTCCCCCAGCGTGTCGTGATAGAACCCTTCGAAAACGTGCACCTCTTTGACCTTCGACCCCAGCCGCTCATAGAACTGGTGCTGCGGTTTGTGGTGCACCACGAAGTCGGCCCCGGAGATCAGGACCTGCGTCGGCACCTGGATCGCCGCCGCATCCTCAATCAGCCGGTCCGCTGTGCTGTATAGCGCGAGCAGGATGTTGACGGAAATCGGCCGCCGGATCAACGGATCCGCCTTATAAGAAGCGATTCGCTCCGGATCATGTGTCAGCGCGCTCGGCTTCACATAGGAATTGACGTGGAAGTTGCCGAACAACTGGTGGAACAGCCCCAGGGCCTGTCGCGCCAGCGGCACGTACAGTTTCACACTGAAGGCCGGTGCTGCCAGCACCATGCACCGGATCGGCGGAGCATAGTCATGTACCCAAGCCGCGGCCAGCACGCTGCCGACGCTCTGTCCCAGCAGCGCTATGTCTTCCACGGCGAGCCCAAACTCGCCGCAAATGTGCCGCACGAACACATCCACGTCTTTGACCAGCATGCCCATCGTCGGGACATGCCCGTTGCCCGGTGTGCTCGCGGCGGACTCCACAGATCGGCCATGCCCGCGCGCATCCCACGCAAACATTGCCGTCGACGGCATTTCCAGCTCATCCACAACATGCTGCAGCCGGCCCGAATGCTCGTGGCCGCGATGAAACAAAACCACCGCCTCCTTGGCAGGTCCTTGTAAGGACGGCCAGTAGCGGTAGAACAGCCGCGTACCATCACTGGTAGTGAAATAACGCTCTTCCGGAATACGCATAAAGTCTGACTACGAAACGCCCTTCTCCTGCTGGCTGGCCTTCCTCTCGGCCAACCCGCCCAATACTCGATTCACGATGGTAACCGCCAGCAGCAAGCCAAGCAACCGGGGAAACCCCCAACCCAACCAACCAGGCACAGCTCCGCCAAGGCCAATCCAAAGCGCCAGTGCTCCAAACACGAAAGCCCGGTCGCTCTTCCCCATCGGCCCGTCATATCGCCGCCCCGCCCCTGTCATCACCGCCACGGTCCCCGCCATTTCGGAAACGGCGGCAAGCCAGATGACCGCGCCAATCCAAAGCGGCTCCAATTCCGGCAGATAGGCAAAAGGAAGAATGAGGAATGCATCCGAAACCACGTCGGTCAGTTCATTCAGGTAAGCACCCAGATCCGACTTCTGCCCAAATTCCCGGGCCAGCATCCCATCGATGGCGTTGAGCGCCATCCGCACAAACAGGAAGCCGGGCACCACCAGGAAGAGGGCGCGATCGTGGATTCTGACCGTCAGCAGCAGCCCCAGCCCAACGGAGAGAGCACAGGCGGTGACAGTGACGTGGTTGGCGGTAACACCGCAGCGGGCGAGGGATCGTGCGAGCGGTCGAAGCAGGCCTTGAAACCGCGGCTTAAGCGAATAAATGCTCGGCACCAGCTAAGTGTACCCAAGCGTTCAAAGAAAGGGGGAAACGCGATCCACCAACAAGTCTTAAATCCTGGCGAACCGTCTTTGGCAGAAGTCCCGCTAGCCGCGCGGCAAGGGCTTGCGAGCCCAGGGCGCGACAGGAGTGCGCTACGATCGGGCAGGGGCAACTTCCCTGGGCGCCGTAGTTCAGGTTTCCGCGCGTCAGGATTCTCCGAGGAAACGCAACAGACCGCCGCGATTCAGATTCAGCAGGAGGACTCATGAGCGACCGCTTGGACTTTGAAGTGGTTTGTCCGAACAACCACAACCAGACCGTTACCTTCCGTCAGGAGGAATTCGAGGAGGCGTTGAAGTCAGGTGCGCTCGTATTCCACTGCAATACTTGCGACACTGACTGGCCTCCAACCAGTGATCAGCTGGCGATGTTTCGAAAGCAATTCGCGAAAAGCGAGGGTTAGCACCGGCCAGGGCGGCCGGCATTGCCTTTTGCTTCGGCAGTGCAGTTCAGCGTTTGGCTCTCTGGGCATGCCATTCGCTCGTCGCGGCGTTCGGCATCACGCCCCAGGCGTTGATATCGATAGTCCCCTTCAATACTTCTTTGCCCAGGAGGTTACCCTGGTAGTCGGCGGTGGAGCGGTCTTCTGCTTTCGCGCGCCAGGTCAGTACACCGTCCTTATATGTAGCAATCCCCGTACTGCCATAACGCCGGCCTTCCTTGTCGCGGTACTCCATCGAGAAGTCATACTTACCCTCCTCCTGCGCCCTCTTCGTGAGCACGAACGAGAAGGGATTCGTCTCTACGTTCATCGTGATTGAGGCTGCCGCCGCGCCGCGCAGGTCCGCTTCGCTGCGATCCGGCAGAAACGCCCTCAGGACGATGACGACCATATCTTCAATGTGCTTTCGGAAAACCTCGGTGCCTCTCACCGTCATCTCTCCGTTCCACGTCCCGCTCAAGTCGTCATCCCCGTATAGAATCCGCACTCGCTTGAAATCGACGTACTGCGCGTTACCGTCGGCATCCACCTTGTAGTAGTAGAAGCCGATGTTGTTCACTCCCTTGTCCAGCCTGAAGTTGTAATAGTACTCGCCGTGCCCGTCGAACGACCCGTTGGCTAACACGGTCGTGTCCTTGAACAGGTCGACCCGATACTCTGCCGATCCAGTCGTATAAGGAAACTTGACCTCGAACCGGAGCATCCCTTTCAACCCCGCGCCCGGCAACATGGTCGTAGGCTCATCGGTCTTGATCACCTTCGGGACTTCCGGCCACTTCTTCTCCGCGCCTTCCTGGATCAGATACCGCACTTTCCACTTCGGGAACTTGTCATTGCCGATGGTGCCCGCGGCGATCTCCGCATAGCGCGCGCCCACCTTCCCCCAATCGGCTATCGCCGTCTTGCCGATATAGAGCAGGATCGGGAAGCTGATGCCGTTACCCTTGTCGATTTCGGCCCTGTTCAGGCCGGAGTTGTATGGCAGCAGCTCACCGTTCGTGAGAGTGATCCTGCGTTGCTCGTTGCCGTGGTAGTTCGGGTCGGCGATGGACAACCCCGTGGCATCCGCTTTGTAGACGACCATCGCATGGCCCGCTTCCACCGACTTCCCCTTAGGATCAGTCGTCTGCCCCCAGATCTCGATGTACTGCGGTTCTCCCGTCAATTGAATCGAATACGCGAAGGCAAACCACGTCAAGCCGGTAGGGAAACCGTTGATCTTCCGGACAATCCTCCGGCTGAGGCTGTCCCAGTCGAGTTCGGTTTGAACCATCGAGGCAAACCGGTAGCCCCACGAGTCGTCCTCCTGCAGTTGGATGGTGCCCATGCCATAGTCGTTGTTGTCGTAGCGGCCGTACAGCGCCCGTTCTCCAGCGGCCTGCTTTTTCTCGAGGTAGTACCACATCGAAGTGATCGACTGGCCTGCGCAGTGTCCGGCCGGTGCCAGCCACGATCCGAAGTTCGTGAATTGCCAGTCGTCGACACCCGGCAGGTAGCCGCTGGCGGCGGGTAGCCCCCTCACGATCTCCGCCTTCTTCGCCTTGCTGATCACGAGATCAGAGAAGTGCCTGGTGAGAATGGTGATCGACTGCGCGTCCTCGCCAATCAGTGGGAGTCCTTCCAACCGCCCCGTCTTGCGGTCGTAGTAGAACCCCAGCGCAAACTCGTCCCGGGCGATGTTCACCGGAATCTTCACCACCATCGGATCGTTCGAATACGCATGACCGTTATCGATCGTGATCAGCGGAGTGGCCGGATGAAACAACGGGCCCAGTTTGTGGCTGGTGATCGCCGTCGACTGGATCCGGAACGGGAGAGCCTTGCCATATGCCTCCGCGCTCACACTGACGGTCATCCCATTCAGCGGGGAGCCCGGTTGGCCAATCGTGATCGAGCCGCCCGTCGAGGGCACGGTGGCCGAAGCAAGCGTGGCCGCCGAACCCAGCCCCATGTTGCCGCTATCCCTGTACTTCATCCAGAGCACCAGGCAACCGATCAGCAGGACCGGGATGAGAATCAGCAAGCCCACGCAGCCAAGACAGCCAAACCTCCGTTTCCTGTTACCGGGCGGAGCGATTGCGGCCGGCGGCGCCAGCGAAGGCCATAGGAAACCCGCCTGGGCGGCCGGAATCCAATTCGGCGAGCCTTCGGCCCAGACCATATCCGCAGGCGCCAACAGGCCTTGCGCGATCATGTCCTGCATCGCCTGCCGGTCATATGGACCGTACTGTTGTCCATCCCGGACCAGGTACCAGTTCATCGGACTCAACCTCCCGGCCGCAGCCATTCCACCGAAGCGACGCCAGTCGCCCGGCCCCGCTCTCGGCGGTGGGAGGAACTGATGCCGCAAGACAGCAGTTTAGTTATATCGGATCTGAAACGGTGAAATTGGCACCGGCTCTGATCCCCTGAAGAGGGCGTGCCGGAGCCGGAAAGCCGTCAAGGCTTCCTCTCGTACATCACGCTGGCGTGCCCCTTGTACGTCGTCCGGCAGTACATCTGGAATCCGCACTTCTCCGCCACACGAACGGACGCAGCGTTCTCAGGGTCGATCAGGCACACGGTCCGCCCGGCTTTCAGGTGCACGTCGCACCACGCCAACGCGGCCCGTGCCGCCTCAGTGGCGAACCCTTTCCCCTGCGCCTCGGGCGCCAGGACCCAGCCCAGCTCCGGAATCCCCTGGATCGAGCGCTCGACCTCCCGTTTGAAGTCGGCGAAGCCAACCTCGCCGAGAAAACGCCCGGTCGCTCGTTCCTCAATCATCCAGTAGAGCCGGCGTAGCGCAGGCACCGCGCCCAGGTCTCTTCTTCCGAGAACGGCCGGCCCCCGATAAACCGCGTCACTCCGGCATCGCCCACATAGCGGCGGAGGGGAGGAAATCCTCCATGCGATGGCCGCGCAATCGCAGCCGGTCTGTTTCAATCAAAGGAATCGTGGGGGCACCTGAGGCTTAGGCAGTCTGCACTGCCGGCTCACCATAGGCTAGCCGGCAGGCGTCCCAGCGAGAACACCGCCAGGTCCCTCGCCGCCACCACGTAGTCGTTGAACCGCGGACCCCACAACTGCACCAGCGACGGGTGCTCCCAACTGCCAGGACTCGTCTCCGCTGCGCGGGCATGTATTGAAAGCTGCGCCGCCCGCGGCACCGAATCCTGCAGCCCCGCCCAGGCGGCCGTCCGCAGCGACTGCTCGCCCTCCGGCAGCCGTTCGTCCAGCGCGTTCACCCGCCGCCGGAAGCTCAGAATCTGCGATCGCGTCAACACCAGCCGGGTTGTCATGCAAAGCCCAGTTCCTCGAAACATTCTACTGGCTGCCTCGAACGCTCCGGGTGCTGGGCTATCCATGAGCCTCGCCAGAGCCGAGCGGCCCCACCGAACCACCGAAGGTTGCCCCCACGGAAGACGATGTCCGCTCGCAACTGGCGGCAATTCTCGCCAGCGCACCCTTCACCAACGCCAACCGCTCCAGCCGTTTTCTCGAGTTCTGCGTACAGCAGACTCTCGCCGGCGCACAGGACTCTATCAAGGAGTCCGTCCTCGGCGCCGAAGTCTTCGACCGCAGGGTGGATTTCGACCCGCGCACCGATCCCATCGTCCGCGTGGAGGCCGGAAAGCTCCGCGCACGCCTTAAGGACTACTACACCGGCGAGGGGATCGAGTCGCCCGTCATCATAGAGATTCCAAAGGGGACCTATGTCCCCAGGTTTGTGTTGCGCCTGCCAGTCGCCGAAGCCAGCCCGGCCGTCTCTCCAGCGCCCAAACCGCGCTGGATTCTGATCGCCTCCACCGTGGCCTTAGCGGCAGTGGTCATCCTCGGACTCGCCGGACTGCTTCGAATCTGGTCCCCTTCCGAGCCCGCCGCCCACGTCGGCCTGGCCCTTAGCGTACTCCTCCCCCTGCGCCGCTTCGACGAGGCACTGGCCGAATGCCGCATCGCCCTCGACCCCGACCCCTTGTCCGCTCATACCGCATTCTGCACCCCCTGGGTCCACATCTTCCGGGGGCAGGCCGACCTCGCCGTGGCCGAGCTTCGCAAACTCCAGGAGGCTCAGCCGGCTTCGCCCGCCTTTGGCGGGGGCATCGCAATTGCCGCTATCCATGCCGGACATGCGGCGGAGGTCGTCTCCATGATGGAGAAGTTGATGCCGGATCCGTCCCGTCTGCTCAGCCAGAGTCCTGCCCAACTGGGATTCCTCGCCTACGCCTACGGTCGCGCCGGGCGCTCTGACGGCGCCGCCGGAATCGAACGCCACTTCAAAGACGTCGGCCGCACCGGGTACGTGCCTCCGGGCGCGATGTGCCTCCTCTACCTGGGCCAGGACCGCCTGCCCGAGGCCCGCGCCGCAGCCATCCAGCAGAGTCACGAGCACGGCGCTAACGTCCTCTATCTCGCAGTCGACCCGCTGTTCGCGCCGCTGCGCGCCGATCCCCATTTCGCGGCCGTCTTAAAGACAACCGGGCTGCCGTTCTAACCCCTTTATTTGCATCGCGAGTACCGTAACTTACCCACCCGTTAACCTCAGGACACTCCTGCGCCGGCGGCGTTACCTAACACAATCGAACTCGAACCCACCGCCGCCTGGAGCGGTCCCCAACTCGCTCGGCCCGTGCCGGCAGCCTCCGTTGCATCAGGCCGGCCGTTTCGGGCTCAGAAAATCTAACCGGGTACAAACAGGAGAACATCGAATGATCACGGCCGAAGCACTGCGGCGCACGGTTGCCGCCATCCGCCAGCAGCCCGACCTGAACGGCTGCATCATCGGCTTGCAGGCGAATGGCTCGTCCCGGGTGTTGGACCCGGGGCTCTCCGGCGAGAACTTCACACGCCGGTACGTCATCGTCGAGGAAGTCAGCGTGCCGGGCCAGGGCGCGGTGCCGAGCGTCCAGGTAATCCAGCGCGCCGCACGAGGCCCGGCCGTACCCGCCCCGGCCACCCCCCAACCGGCCGCCGAAGCAGTCCAGCGGGCGACGCGCAACGCCAGTCGTGTCAACGCGGAGTTGACCGGAATGCAACTTGCCTGCGGCGCAATGGCGCTCTCCGGAGCCATCGCCATCGCCGGCAGCGCCACCGGCATCGGAGCCTTGGCCTGGATCGGCTTCGCCGCCTCGGCGGCCTCCTGCGTGAATGCAACCCTGCGGTACCAGCAGGCGGGCAATAACCCCGATTCCGACTCCCTCTATCGGTTGGACCGCAACGGCTACTATGTCGCCACCACACTGCTCGTGGATGCGATCGGCGTGGGATCGGGCCTGGTGGGAGGGGCGCAGGGGATAGTCCATCTCCTCCAACTCAGGGGCGGCCTGGCCGCAATCAACTCGGCTTACACCGCCCAGGCCATCAACGCCGCCATTCGGACCACCCTGGCTCGCGGCGGGTGCGAGGCTCTTCTCAATGAAATGCGAATCGCCGGATTTAGCGGCCGAGCCGCGGCTGGCAGCATCCTAACCACACGCAGCGCCGCGGCCGCCCCCAGCGAGACCGGAGTCCAGCGGCTCTTCACTGCCCTCACTCAAACCATCGTCGGCAGCGGCCCGGCCCTTTCCGATCTAGCCAGCGGACTCGGAGGATTCCTCATCAGCGGC
This sequence comes from Paludibaculum fermentans, assembly GCF_051172195.1. Lineage (GTDB taxonomy): Bacteria > Acidobacteriota > Terriglobia > Bryobacterales > Bryobacteraceae > Paludibaculum > Paludibaculum fermentans_A. Next base: position 4,119,383 of record NZ_JBPJAQ010000001.1, on the reverse strand, counting down.
GGGCCCAGTGACCGCATCGGAGCCGCCAGCGGGTCGGTCAACTGGGCCGCAACTACGATCCTCGTCCACAACGTCAACCGGCCCCAGGGGAATTGAACTGCCCCGCGGCATCGCCCGGCGGAATGCTCCTTTCAGGCCTGAAATGCTAAAATACCGTACCGGAGGAAACGCATGCGTCTTCCGGACACCAAGCAACTGGTCTCGATCCTCTTCAGCCTCGCCATCACCGCGGCCTGCCTCTTCGGCGCTGCCGGCCGGCTGGACTGGCGGAATGCCTGGGTCCTGCTGGCGCTCTCCTTCCTGACCGGACTCGCCTTCACCCTCGGACGCGACCCCGAACTCGCCGCCGAACGCCGCAACGTCCAGGCCGGCAAGAGCTGGGACAAGCTCCTCGTCGGCATCACCGTCCTTCTCGGTCCCATGGCCGTCTGGATCACCGCCGGCCTCGACTTCCGCTTCCACTGGTCGAAAGCCGTCTCCCCCCTGGCCTTCTCCCTGGGCCTCGCCGCGGCAGTCCTCTCCGCCGCCCTCATCGCCTGGGCGATGCGCGCCAACCGCTTCTTCTCTTCCGTCGTCCGCATTCAGAAGGACCGCGGCCACACCGTCGTCGACAGCGGACCCTACCGCTTCATTCGCCACCCCGGCTACGCCGGTTCCGCCATCTACCTTCTGGCGACGCCCCTGATCCTCGGCGCCTATTGGGCGCTGCTGCCTGCCGCGGCTACCGCGTCCGTTATGCTCCTCCGCACCAGCCTGGAAGACTCCACCCTCCACAACGAACTCGAGGGTTACCCCGACTATGCACGCCGGGTCCGCTACCGCCTCTGCCCCGCCATCTGGTAGCGCCGTCCGCCCCGTCAGGCGAATCGCCGACCGCGCCTAGGGCGTACACCCGGTCACCCGCCGCACGGATCCCGTCGAAACTCAAGGAATGAGCATGACCACCCTGGCAGGGCTGTTCGCCGTCACCCTCTTCACCTGCCTGGCGGTGTTGCCCCATTGCACCCGGAAGAAGGTGATCGAGGAGCCTCTCCGGCAGGCCCGCGCCCGCAACTCCCCCGTAGCCGCCTTCGTCGACGACCTCCAGCAGCATCGCTGGATCGTCATCATCGGACTCGCGATCCTGGTCGCCCTCGACAAGCACTTCGGCCTCTCCGGCGGCTTCCTGCAATCCAGGTGGGTCCTGGCGATCCTCATCACGTCGATCTTCTTAGGCCGCCTCCTGCTGCGGCGCAATCCGGCGCCCCCGCCGCCAACCGCCGGTTCGCCCAACTTGAACTCCTAACCCGCCCTCTACCGTCCCTTCCGCTTCGCCACGCCCCCATCCGCCAGCAGTTCCATGCCGCCATCCGCCCCCGTCCGGAAGCGCGTCGGCGGCACATGCCCGTCCATGTCGAAGAACGAATCCGGCCCGTCCGCCAGCAGGGGGACGCCCACCTCCCCGAGCCCCGACGTCAGCCGCCCGTCCTTCACCCGGATATGGACCACCGGCCCGCCCGGAAACGCATAATCCCCCACATACGACGCCAGCACCGCCCCGTCCACCGCCACCACGGCCCGTTCCTTCGGCAGGTAGTCCACCCACCCATACTCCACCGCGATCGACCTCAGGATCTCCATCGCCAGGTCGCCGCCCCAGTCCCCATTTGTCATCACCACCGCCCCTTCGCCCGAATCCCGATACGCGAAGTACTGGCAGCGATACCCCTCGTTGGCGCCCCCATGGGAAAACGACGCCCGGCCCGCCGTCTCGTTCAACCCGATACCCAACCCGTATTGCCCGGCGGCCTTCGACAGCATCGTCTTCACGGTCTCCGCCTTCAGCACCTTACCCGGCTTCTGGATTTCCAACACCCACCGCGCCAGCTCGCTCGGTGTCGTCCACAACCCCGCCGCGGTCTCTTCCGGATACGTATGCCACCGCCCCACAATCGCCTTACCTTCTCCCCGATACCCGCTCGCCGCAGTCCGCGCACGCTCCATCCCCAGCGGCTGCTCATACGAGCTCACCTTCATCCCCAACGGATCCAGGATCAACGCCCGCGCAAGATCCGCAAACTTCTGCCCCGTCACGTCCTCCAGCAGCAGTTGCATCACCTCATACCCGCCGCCGGAATACCGGTAGCCGCTGCCCGGAGCCTTGTTCACCCGCACCGCCGCCGTATTCGCCGGAGCCTTCCCGTCCAGCAATTGCGGCAATGTCGGCACCGCCGCGCCCACCGCGTACCCCGGGAATCCATGCACCGTCAGCCCCGCGTTGTGGCTCAGCAAACGCCGCAGCGTCACCTTCTCCACTTTCGTGAACTCATTCTCCGGAACCTTCCAGCTCCGCAGCTTCTCGTTCACGTCCTCGTCCAGGCTGAGTTTGCCTTGCTCCACCAGCCGCATCGCCACCGACGCCGCCACACCCTTGCTCAACGAAGCCGCCTGGAACAAAGTCTCAGCCGTCACCGGAGCGCCGCTGCCCGCATCGCGCTGCCCATACCCCCGGGCCCACTCCACCCGGCCCCCGTGAATCACCGCCACGCTCACGCCCGGCACCTTGTAGTGCGCCATGCGCTCGGCAATCTTCATCCGCTCGGCCGCACTGCCCTTCAGCCGGTTGGGCCGTTGCAGCCCGTTCTCAACGCGTGCGATTCGCTCTTCCGCCGGCGAGGCGGCGCGCACCAGCGGCCAACCGGCCAGCGCGCACAGCATCGCAGCCGCAATATACTTGCGTGGATTCATGTCCTATATAGGTACACCCGGGGCCAGCGATCTGCAAATTGGGCGGCAATCACCCCGGCAGGGTTCCGCCCTGCCGGCCGCCAATACAGACGAAGCAGCAAACGGCGCCGTGAACGTAAGTGAGCGGATAGCCACCGTAAGGCTCCACTCAGTTCAGCAGCGCGAGGCAGTGCGTGAGCGTCTTCAAGGTCGTGGACCTCAGAGGTCCCTTCCCCGAAGCGGATTCGTCACAATCCGAAGCATCCTCAAGATCCCTAGGCGGCTCGTCATCCACGGACCCCGCCATCCGACACCCCAATCCCTCACCGGCGATCCGTCCATCGCGGACGCAGGAGAACCACCTCCCGCGCCCGCGACCAGCCACAATTCAGAACCCCACTCTCAACCCAAACCGGAACTCCCGCGACCGCCCCATCGCATCCCCCGACTGCGTCGCCAGGATCCGCCCGAAGTTCGAACTATTGGCATTGCTATTGGGGTTCGCGAAGTGCGGTGTGTTGCTCAGGTTGAACGACTCCCCTCGGAACTGCACATTCACCGCCTCGGTGATCTTGAACGTCCGGTAGAGACTCAAGTCCGCATTGATCACGCCCGGTCCGCGCATCGTATTCCGCCCCACTGTCCCAAACCTTGCGCCAGTGGGACGCGAAAAGGCTGTCGTGTCGAACCACGTCCCGTCGTCACCCACCAACCCCAACTTGTCCACATTCGGCTTCGCCAGATCCGCCGTCTGCAGATTCCCCGGCATATTCAAGCTCGACCCGGAAGCAGTGACGGTATACTGCCGCCCCTGGTAAGCGGCAAACAGTCCATTGAACTGCCAGTCGCCCAACACCGCCGCGGCCACCCCGCCCGTTGCCCACTTCTTCGTCTTCCCGAATGGAAGCTCATACATATAGCCCACTTGGAACATATGTGGGATGTTGAAATTCGAATTGGCGCGGTTCCGGTCGAGCACGCTCAGCGCATTCCAACTGAACGCTGTCCAATCGCTGTAGCTTGCCTCGTCGATGGCATGCGAATACGTATACGCGCCTTTAATCAGCAGGCCACCCGTCAGGCGCCGGTTCACCGACATCTGCATCGAGTGGTAGTTACTGTGTGTACGCCCATTCCACTCTCGAGTCGTCGCAGTGCGCCCGAACCGCTGATACAACACTCGCCCGTCGTTGCCCGAACCCGGGATCTGCGAGGCGTTGATATCCAGGAACGCGAACCCATTCACCGAGGCCGTCCCGACATAACCCAGCGACGCCAGGAACTCGCCCGGCAGCTTGTGCTCGACGATGAAGTTCCACGACTGGATGTAGCCTCGCTTCATCTGCTCGTTCGCCACCGGATAGCCCATCTCGTCCGACGACGGCAGAGGAATCCGGCCCTTGCTGATGTCCGGGCAGCAGATTGGAATGATGCCCACATTTGGACCCAATGGCTGGTTCGGCACGCCCGCCTTTACATAGTTCGGATCGGTCGTCACCGGCTGGTAGCCATTCACCCCATCGAATACCGACACCAGCGTCAACGGATACCAGCCCCGCAATGCCTGCGCACCCCATGGATGCGAGTGATACGTGATGCCATAGCCGCTCCGGATCACCGTGTTGTTCGCCACCTGATACGCTAGGCCCACGCGCGGCGCGAACAGCTTCTTGCTGAAGCCCACCCCCGCATCCCTCGGCACTCCGCCATACCCGCCCACCAGCACCTCGTTCGTCGTCGGATCGTAGGATTCAACACCCATCCCAGCCGAACGGGTCCGCGTCGGATACAGCTCCCAGCGCAGCCCCAGGCTCAGCGTCAGCTTGGGACTCACCCTCCACCGGTCTCTCACATACAGCGCATACACATTCTCCATGCTGTTCATCTTGATGAACTGGCTGCTCTTCCCCGCTTCGTTCGATGCCCCCAGCAGAAAAGCACCCATCCCGTTCCAGGTCTCTTCAAACGACGGAGCCCCATTCTGGAACCCCACCGTCTGCTCCAGGGCCGACGGGTTCAGCGCCGTCAATCCAGATCCGAAATAGAACGCGCCGCGCGGGCCCTCGCCCAGCTCCGGTTGCCAGTGATTCATCAGGTGATGCAGGAACTCGAAGCCAAACCGGATATCGTGCTTGCCCTTCATCCAGCTCGCATTGGTGTTCAAAGTGATCGACTGGTCGTTCCGGTATAACGGGTTCCAGCCTTCCGTATTCCCCAGTCCCGAGTAGTCGGAAACATAGAACGCCGGCATCCCGCTTTCCTTCGGATCCGGGCCGTTTGTCCCCGGGATCCCCAACACGTCCAGCCCGAAATTCGTGCCCAGGTCCGGCGACTGCACGTTCTGCCCGAACCGCGTCCAGCCCACCGTTCCGTCAATCAGGAACGTCGGCGTAACCGTGTACGTTTGCCCGATCGCCGCCAGTTGCACCAGCGTGTGACCGTCTCCCACACCGCCGTCGCACAGGCACCCGCCGCCGGCCGCGCCCAATCCGAAATCTCCGTGCACCAGCGCATTCATCACGCTGTACTTGCCCCAGATCTGATTCTTCGCGCTCCGGTTCCAGTTGATCTTCGCATCGAGATTGTTGCGATTCAGCCGCTGCGTCCCCTGGTTGAAATAGTTGCTCAGGTCCCCCGCTTGGTTCGCATGCGGCACCAGCGCCAGCAGCTTCTGCATCGGCGCGTTGAACCGCGAACCCGGAATCACGTTGAGACGTCCGCCGCTCGAAAAGACCGACCGGCCGGTGCCATCCGGACTGCCGGAATACGGGTCGAACACCATCCCTTCCCGCAACGCCGTCTGGCCGCCCTCCGTGGTCGGCACCATGATCTGCCGGCCCTGCGCATCCAGAATCTGCGAGCCCAGCTTCCTGCTGAAATCGCCCGCCCGGAAATCATCCGTCGGGACGGAGAATAGGCTCGACCGCCCCACACGCTCGAACGTGCCTTCCCAATCCGTGAAGAAGAACAGCTTGCCCCGCTTCACCGGCCCGCCTACACTCCCGCCGACAATGTTGCGGTTCCCATTCGGCTTCTTCGTGGTCCCTGTGCGATTCTCATCCCAAAGCATGGCCCGCGTGACATTGTTTGCATTGAATCCAAACGCGCTGCCATGGAAACTATTGGTCCCCGTCTTTGTGGCCACGGTCACCGCCGCGCCACCCGTCATCCCCTGGTCCGCGTCGAAATTGTTCGTGGAGATGTTCACCTCCTCAATACTCTCCACTGGCGGCACATACACCATATGGTGCGGCATCGTCACCAGAATGTTCGCCGCGCCGTCCACCCGCGTATTATTCGCCCCGCGCTCCTGGCCGTTGATATTCGTGCTCAGGTCCCGCTGCGGAGTGTCGATCACCGCATTCTGGAACTGCACCGGCGTCGCGCCCGGCACCAGGTTCATCAGTGTCTGATAGTTGCGGTACCCCGAAAGCGGCAGGTTGCCGATCGCTCTCGACTCGAGGTTCGTGTTCACGTCGGCCTTGCTCGTCTGCAACGTAGCCTCGCTCGCCGCCACGGTTATCGATTCAGCAACACCCCCAACTTCCAGCCGCAAGTCCGTACGCGTGACATTGTTGATCCGCACCGCCACGCCCTTTTGCGTAACGGTCTTGAACCCCGGAGCCGTGATCGACAGATCATAGCTGCCCTCCATCAGGTTCTGGACCGCGAAATACCCGCTCTGGTCCGTGAAAGCCTGCACAGTCAGGCCCGTTGACGTATTTGTCACAGTCACCGCCCCCTTCACTACCGCGGCGCTGGACTGGTCTGTGATGGAGCCAACAATGGAGCCGTAAAGCACTTGCGCGGAGGCAAGTGAGGAATTCACGGCGAAAAGAAGGAAGCTGGTGATCGCAATGGACAGCAGGATCCCCACCCCGGAAGACACCCTCTGCGTTCGCATTCTTGAGTTCTCCTGAACCACCAATTTAATGCGATATCTCTGATGAAAAATAACCCGTTTTTTCGCCTCAGTCAAGAAACTTGTTGTGCTACACAGAAATAATGCAATGACGCCTACGGTATCTCCATTTCTCTGTAATCCCCACAACAACATAGGCGGATTCGGATGGCGCCCCATGCTGGCACCGGCTGCGTGCATCGCTTGGGAGCAGGCACACTGCCCGGGTATCGCCGCATATTTGCCGCAATACAGGCTCGTCGGTCACCTGCATTACGTCACTTTGCAGTCACTCCATCAACCAGGGAACACCAAAAGATAGCGCGCCGTTTCTTCGCCGGGATTGCCTCACTGGCATCGCTCAGTCAGCGCAATTCCAGGAAAGTGGGAATTTCCCACGCCTCCGGACGCACCGCCAACCCGCGGCCCGCAATCAGGCCCGCCGCTCCAACAGCACCGTCGCGTGCCCCTTGTAGACCGTCCGGCTATATTCCTGGAAGCCGCACTTCTCCGCCACTCGCATCGATGCCGCATTCTCTGGATGAATCAGGCACACGGTGCGCCCCACCCCCAGTTCCACGTCACGCCACGCCAACGCCGCCCGCACGGCCTCCGTCGCATACCCCTTCCCCTGCGCCGGCGGCACCATCACCCACCCCACCTCCGGTATTCCCTGGATCGGCGGCTCAATCTCTCGCTTCCAATCGGCAAAACCAACCTCGCCCAGAAAGCGCCCCGTAGCCCGTTCTTCCACTAGCCAATAGCCAAAGCCCAGATACTGCCAGTGCCCTGCATACCGCAGGAATCGCACCCACGCCTCTTCTTCCGAGAAAGGCCGCCCGCCGATAAACCGCGTCACCGCGGGGTCCGCCCACATGGCGGCCGATGGCACAAAGTCCTCCAGGCGGTGGCCGCGCAACCGCAGCCGTTCGGTTTCGATCACGGGAATCATCAGCGCGTTTGTGGGTCCGGAAGTGTGCAAAGCCAGCTCCTGGACATCCAGTCTACCGGCGTGCAGGCACGCTCAGCCAGCGTCATCCGCTCAGCCGCACGGCCCTTCCGGCAAATCGCCCGCCGTCACTCCGGCGGTGCTTCGCCCTTCTGCTCGCGCACCATATACTCCGCATACCACTCCGGCCAGTTCGCATCCGGCTGCCCCGTCCGCGCCTCGTGCTGCCCGTGCGCCGCCGCCGCCCGCTGCATCGCCTTCGACAGATCGCTCGCTGACGCATACGTCGTGTCGCCGGCCACCCGCCCCGGCAGCCGCGTCGTCACTTCCTGCATCAGCCAGCCGTTCCCATCCGGATCGCTGAACGAGAGGAACGACCGGTAGCTCCGCCGCTCCGGATCCAACCCGCTTGCCCTCACCCGCCCAAACAGGTAGTGCGGATCACTGCCCGCAAACACACCCCCGCCGTCGTGGAAGATCTCCGTCGCATCCACCCCGTGCGCAATCAGTTCCGCCCGCGCAGCCGCAATATCGGAGACAACCAGGTACAACCCTTGCGCGGAGCCCGGCGCCGCACCCGTCACATTCTTCCCGAAGATGACCGAACACCCTGAACCCGGCGGCGTAAACTGCAGCACGCGAAAATCTGAGCCGTTATCGTAATCGGCATCCAGCCGCCACCCGAGCCGGCTGTAGAATTCCTTCGCGCGGCCGACATCCGAAACCGGGATGACGACAATCTCGAACTTCATATCGACTCTCGACCCGACCGTGTCGGGGCTCGGTACGCCCGTGGTGCTCATGGTTGTCTCCTGGTTAGTCTTACATCTGGTATTACTTCCTAACCAAAGTATTGTGCATGAGAACCGCCCGTTCCGAAACGGGCTTTTGATTAAAGCCCCATCGCCGCGCCCATCACTTTCCCCCGCTCGCTCCACCCCACCGCACTGTCAACCCGCCTTCAGTCCCCGGTACCGGCAGCCCCCCTGCCTCCGCCTCCACCGCCGCCCGCTCCTTCGCCGAGAACCGTCTCCAGGCATCGATCGAGACCTCCGCCCCCGCCCGCCGCCACACCCCCGCAATCTCACCGCCCACCAGCAGCGCTCCCGGCCACACACGCGAAGTCCACAACTCCGCCCGCCGCTCATCATCGGCCACCAGGATCTCTCGATCCCCGCCCCACGCCAGGTAGAACGCATCCCCACTCGGCAGCAGCCGCGCCACCGCCGCTGGCCCGCCCTTTCTCCGGAATGCCCCCTCGTCTTCCGTCAGGATCCACCCCTCGCCCACCGCAGTCCGCACCGCCGTCAACCCGCCCGCCATCGCCCGGAACACCGCCACCGCCGCCGGCCCCCCAATCCCCGCCCATTTCGCGAACGACGCAGCCGTCCCCGGACCAAACACCTGCAAATACCGCCGCCCCAACTCCACCCGCGCCGCTTCCGGCTCCATCTCCGGCGCCGGCCCAGTCCACACCACTGGCTGCCGCGACCCATCCCATCGCAACAACACCCGACCCGTCGCCGCCGCATACCGCAAACTGTTCGGAGCCACCCCCAGCCCCCGGCCGGCTTGCCCAAACGGCATCCGCTGCCCGTTCAGATACGCGTGCAGCCGCTCCGCCGTATCCTCCGCCCGCGCCCGCCGCACCGCATCCGCCGGCAGCCGGCCCAGCGAGAACACCGCCAGGTCCCTGGCCGCCACCACATAGTCACTGAACCGCGGACCCCACAACTGCACCAGCGATGGATGCGCCCAACCACTCGAATCCGTCCCTTCCACCCGTGCATGAATCGACAGCAGAGCCGCCCGTGGCACCGAGTCCTGCAACCCGGCCCACGCCGCCCGCCGCAACGACTCCTCACCCGCCGGCAGCCGCTCGTCTAAACCACAAACCCGCCGCCGGAAGCCCACAATCTGTGAACGCGAAAGTACAAGAGGAGAATTCATGACCCGCCCAGTTCCTCAAATGATTACACCTTCTCCTTACCCCCCTTACTGTTTCCGAGCCCCCACCGTCTCCCGCAAATACCCCGTAAATGCCTCCAACGCCTTCGACAAATACCGCCGCTCCAGCCGGATATACCCCACCCTCCGGCTCACCTTCGGCTCAATCTCAATCATCCGGCAGCCCTGGCTCAGGCTCCGCCCCATCTCCGGCACAATGCTCACCCCAAACCCGGCCCGGATCAGTTCAAATATCGTCAAAAACTGATCCGCCTCAAACTGCCCCGAAAACCGCGCCCGCGCCCGGTCGCACACCGCCAGCGTCTCGTCCCGTAAACAATGCCCATCCTTCAGGATCAACAGCCGCTCCTCCGACACCCGCCGCAACTGCACCTTCTCCGCCCCGGCCAGCGCATGGCCCTCCGGCACCGCCAGGTACAGCGGATCCCGGAACAACTCCTTCATCACCAGTCCCGCCCCCTCCACCGGCAGGCTCACCACCGCCACATCCATCTGCCCTTCCAACACCAGCTCCACCAGCTCCGCCGTCGTACCCTCCCGCACATGCAGTTCCACGTCCTGATACCGCTCCGTGAACCCCTTCAACAACGGCGTCAAATAATATGGCAGGATCGTCGGAATCGCCCCCACCCGCAGCGGACCGTGCATCCCCTTCCGCGCCCGCTCAAAACACTCCGGCAGCGCCGCCGCATCCTCCAGCAGCGCCTGCGCCTTGCCCAGAATCGCCTCCCCCAGCGGAGTCAGCTCCACCCGCCGGTTCAGCCGTTCAAACAGCGCTCCGCCCAACCCCTCTTCCAGCCGCGCAATCTGCTCCGAAAGCGACGGCTGCGCGATCCCCAAATCGTCCGCCGCCTTCGTGAAACTCCCCGTCCGCGCCACCGCGCAGAAATACTCCAATTGCCGCAAATCAAACCCGCGTGTTCGCATTTTCTGTGCCATAGGAAACTCCGATCCACACCATAGCCTCAATCGTGTTGACCTATCCTACCGCGCCGCATAAACTCGGTGCCATGAAGCTGTACGCAAAGCCGCTCCTCCTCGCCCTCGTCCTCGCCGCCGCACCCCTCGTGCCCGCGAACCTCGCCTGGGGCCAGCAGCCACAATCCAATAAATTCTGGTGGCCCGAGAAACTCGACCTCACCCCCCTCCGCCAGAACGCCCCGCAGTCCAACCCCCTCGGCCCAAATTTCAACTACGCCAAAGCCTTCTCCACCCTCGACCTCAAAGCCGTCAAACTCGACATCCACAATGTGCTGAAAACCTCGCAGGACTGGTGGCCCGCCGACTACGGCAACTACGGCCCCTTCTTCATCCGCATGGCCTGGCACAGTGCCGGCACCTACCGCACCCTCGACGGACGTGGCGGAGCCGGTGGCGGACAGCAGCGCTTCGATCCCCTCAATAGCTGGCCCGACAACGGCAACCTCGACAAAGCCCGCCGCCTCCTCTGGCCCGTCAAACAGAAGTACGGCGCCAAACTCTCCTGGGGCGACCTCATGGTCCTCGCCGGCAACGTCGCCCTCGAAGACATGGGCTTCAAAACCTTCGGCTTCGCCGGAGGCCGCGCCGACGACTGGGAACCCGAGCTCGTCTACTGGGGCCCCGAACAGAAGATGCTCGACGACAAACGCTATAGCGGCAATCGCAACTTGGCGAAGCCTCTCGCCGCCGTCCAGATGGGCCTCATCTATGTGAACCCCGAAGGCCCCAACGGCAACCCCGACCCCCTCGCCGCCGCCAAGGACATCCGCGACACCTTCGGCCGCATGGCCATGAACGACGAAGAAACCCTCGCCCTCATCGCCGGCGGCCACACCTTCGGCAAGGCCCACGGAGCCCACCCCGTCGACACCTGCGTCGGACCCGAACCCGCCGCCGCCGGCCTCGAAAAGCAGGGCCTCGGCTGGGACAACAAGTGCGGCAAGGGCAGCGGCGGCGACGCCATCACCAGCGGCCTCGAAGGCGCTTGGAGCGCCACCCCCACCAAGTGGTCCTCTCAATACCTCGACAACCTCTTCGCTTTCGAATGGGTCAAAACCAAGAGCCCTGCTGGAGCCACCCAGTGGATCCCCGCCGATAACAAGGGCGCCACCCTCGTCCCCGATGCGCACGACCCCGCCAAGCGCCACGCGCCCATCATGTTCACCACCGACATCGCCCTCAAGATGGACCCCAGCTACAACAAAATCGCCACCCGCTTCCGCGAACACCCCGAGGAGTTCCAACTCGCCTTCGCCAAAGCCTGGTTCAAGCTCACCCATCGCGACATGGGCCCCAAGGCCCGCTACCTCGGCGCCGAAGTCCCATCCGAGGACCTCATCTGGCAGGATCCCCTGCCCAAGGCCGAAGCCAAGCCCCTCGACGCCAAAGACGTCGCCGCGCTCAAGGCAAAGATCCTCGCCTCCGGCCTGACGGTCCCTGAACTCGTCCGCACCGCCTGGGCCTCCGCCGCCTCCTTCCGCGGCACCGACATGCGCGGTGGAGCCAACGGAGCGCGCCTCCGCCTCGCCCCCGAAAAGGATTGGGCCGTCAACAACCCCGCCGAACTCGCCAAGGTCCTCCCCCGCCTGGAAGCCATCCAAGCCGACTTCAATAAGGGCGGCAAAAAGGTCTCCCTGGCTGACCTGATCGTGCTCGGCGGCACGGCCGCCGTGGAGAAGGCAGCGAAGGATGCCGGCCAAACCATCCAGGTCCCCTTCACCCCCGGCCGTGTCGACGCCACCCAGGCCCAAACCGACGTCGCTTCCTTCGCCGTCCTCGAGCCCACGGCCGACGGCTTCCGCAACTACTTCGGAGCCGGCCAAACCGTCTCCCCGGCCGAGAAACTGGTAGACCGCGCCAACATGCTGGAACTCACCGTTCCGGAAATGACAGTCCTGGTCGGAGGCCTCCGGGCCCTGAACGCCAACACGGGCGGCTCCCCCTACGGCGTCTTCACCACCCGGCCCGGAACGTTGAATAACGACTTCTTCGTGAACCTCCTGGACATGTCCACCAAGTGGACCGTGTCGACGAAGGGCGAAGGTCTCTACGAAGGCGTAGACCGCAAGACCGGCCAGGTCAAGTGGACCGCCACTCCGGCCGACCTGATCTTCGGCTCCAACTCCGAACTGCGAGCGGTAGCGGAAGTCTACGGCGCCTCGGACGCGAAGGAGAAGTTCGCGCAGGACTTTGCGAAGACGTGGGCCAAGGTGATGAACCTGGACCGCTTCGACCTGCGGTAACCCCAAGGAGAGGGCGGCCCCGCCGCCCTTTTCTCTCCCGCCCATCCCAAACCCGCGAACAGAGCGGCGACCGTGTACAGAGCCGCGAGTGTCAATGAGCGGGCATCTCACCGAAACGTCCCAAGCACCGCCCGAAGGCCCGCCCATCCCCACGCCGAGAGCCCCGGCGACTCGGCGAACTCGAACACCTCCACCCGCACCGCAGGTCCTGCCGGGTTCAGCACGAGGCCCGGAAACCCCAGCACCGAGAGCTGGCCATGATTTCCTCGCGCCTGAGACAGGCTCCGCTCCAGCGTGAACCGGGTGTCGGTCGCGTCGAATGGATGCGCTCCCTCGTCCCACTCCCGAGTTTGGCCTCCGGAACCGCAACACGCCCCGCACCCGTGCCAGAATCCGCGAACGCGGCGAGGCGCTCTGCCGTTTCCTCTGCGATGTGGTTCGCAGCAGAACCGATGAGGAGCTGGGTGGCTGGTTGGGGGCTCTCGGAAGAACGAGTCTGGCCGGCCACCCATTGGCTGGATTGGGTGCGGTGATGGCTGATGGCGCCTTGGAGGCGGGGTTGTCGTTTGAGCCGAGTTTCGTTGGGATTGGGATGGGTCCCCGGTTGCGCCTGCGGCTCCACCGGGGGTAAGACTGGGGGTGGCTGGGTGACTGTTGGGGCGGGTGTGGCTGATGGGTTTGATCGGCCAGATTTGCTATGGGTTTGGGGTTGGCGATCGGTCGCGCACCTGAGTTGGAGGAGATTGGGTTTGGCTCGGGTGTGGTTGATGTTGCGGCGAGCCCCCGGCTGCGCCGGGGGTAAGGCTGGGGGCGGCTGGGCAACTGTTGGGGCGATTGGTGCGGATGGGTTTGGCCGGCCTGGTTCGCCGAATGGGTTTGGTCGGCCACAAATTCGGTGGGGCTGGGGGTTGCTCGCGATGGTGCGGTCAGGCTGACTTCGTTTGGCTCGAGTGTTGGTGTTGTTGCGGCGGGCCCCCGGCTGCGCCGGGGGTAAGGCTGGGGGCGGCTGGGCAACTGTTGGGGCGATTGGTGCGGATGGGTTTGGCCGGCCTGGTTCGCCGAATGGGTTTGGTCGGCCACAAATTCGGTGGGGCTGGGGGTTGCTCGCGATGGTGCGGTCAGGCTGACTTCGTTTGGCTCGAGTGTTGGTGTTGTTGCGGCGGGCCCCCGGCTGCGCCGAAGGTAAGGCTGGGGGCGGCTGGGCGACTGTTGGGGCGAGTGTTGCGGATGGGTTTGGTCGGCCAGATTTGCTGAATGGGTTTGGTCGGCCACGAATTCGATGGGGCTGGGGGTTGCTCGCGATGGTGCGGTCAGGCTGACTTCGTTTGGCTCGAGTGTTGGTGTTGTTGCGGCGGGCCCCCGGCTGCGCCGGGGGTAAGGCTGGGGGTGGCCGACCGGCTGTTGAGGCGGTTGGTGCGGATGGGTTTGGTCGGCCTGGTTCGCCGAATGGGTTTGGTCGGCCACGAATTCGATGGGTTGGGTTTGGGCTAGTTCGGCTTCCAGTTTTGCGGGCTCGGCGCTGAGGGCTTGTTCGACTTTGCGGAGACGGGCCTGGATCCAGCCTGCATAACGGTTTAGGGCCTGGAGATAGCCGGTTTGGCGGAGCACCCATTGGGTGGCGAGTTCCTGGTTGCCCTGGGCGTAGTCGAGGCCGGCGTTGAAGAGGCCGCGCTCCCGGGTTTCGTGGAGGATGCGGTGGCCGTCGAGCATCCACCAGTCGAAATGGAGGGCTCGGCGAGCGGGGTCGGTTATGGCCCTGGTTTTGTCTTCGGCGATGACTCGGAAATGAGCCTCCAAGCGGGACGGCATGCGGTGGACGCGGGCGTAGGCGCGGGTGCGGCAACCGTTGGCGGAGACTACGGCTTTGCCAGCGGGGGTACGGGGTCCGGTGGACTTGCGGGCGTTGGCGCGGTTGGCTGCCAGGCGTTTTTCCGAGATTGTTTCCAGGGGCATGAGCGGGGCCTTTCTGTCTTGGTGACGGGGTTTGCCGGGTATTGGCCGTCAATTCGGGTACAGCCGCTGAACGAGGCGGAGTTCGACGGCGAGGACGCGATGGCGCCGCCAGTAGCGTTCTTCGAGTTTGAGAGCTTCCTGGAGCGACTTGCGCTGAGCGGGGTCCATGGTCAGCCAGGCCTGCAAGGCGTGGACGCCGGGACTGGCTTTGGGGACGAGTTCATTGGTGATGTCCCATTGGCGTTGGATCTGGAGGGTGAGGGCATTGGCTTCGAAGGAGGCGTAGCGTTCGGCGCGCCAGATGCATTCGGCCATGCGGTCAGCGAGGATGTGCTGGTAGGTGGTAGTGGGTTTGTACTGTTCGTGGACGGCGGCACGAACTTTCCTGTAGTACTCCTTGCGTTCGCAGAAGGTGGTGACGGCGGAGGCTTTGGCTCCGGTGAGGATGCCGTCTTCCAGGACGGAGGTGGTGTGGAAGATGCGATCGGCATCGGAGATGGTGAAACCCGGGTCTTCGTAGATGTTCACGACGAGTAATCCTCTGTAACCAGGGTAGGGAGGGGTAACCAAGGCTTATGGGCCTGAAAATCTGTAAATGATTGATTCCGTTGAGCGAGATTTTTTTTGAAATCCTGTGATCAAGATCTCTTAATGTGCGAAATGGGGGTGTTTGGGGTGATGAAGGATTTCTCATCCCGGGTATTCTAGGAGGGTGCGGCACTCAGGGCCTGGGCGACAAAGTTATAGAGCGTTTCCTGCGACGAGGTGGAGGCGGCGGCGTATGACGGTGCGGATGATCCTCGGCGGCTTGTGCCTGTTTGCTTTGGGGCTGATGGGGGCGATGGCGAGTGCGGCCGGCCCGAGCCATGCGGTGTATCGAACGACGGACCGGGGCCGGTCGTGGTCGCGAGCAGATGAAGGGTTGCCGGGGCAGGCGCGGATCAACGCCTTTGCCGCCATCGGAGGCGCTGTCCTGACGGGGACGGATGCGGGCGTGTTCGTGTCTGTGGACGAGGGGCGGCGGTGGCAGGCGGCTTCGGGGGTGGCGTCGACTTCCGGGCGGATCCTGAGCCTGGCTACCGCGGGTGACCGGGTGTATGCGGGGACGGACCGGAGCGGGGTGCTGGTCTCCGTGGATCAGGGCCAAACGTGGTCGCGGAGTGCCGGATTTCCGGCGCCGTATGTTCGTTCCCTGCTGGGCGATGGGGCTGCGATTTATGCCGGGACGGACAAGCAGGGGGTGTATTCGTCCGAGGACGGAGGCGTGTCGTGGGTCGGCATGAGTGATGGACTTCCGGCCGATGGGCAGATCTTCACGATGACGAAGGTGAAGGGTACGTTGTTCGCGGGGTTGTATGCGAAGGGGCTGTGGAGCTTTCAGGAGGGGTTGCGGCGCTGGGTGCGCGTGGGTGAGGTGGTGCCGCTGGTGTTGGCGCCGGCTGGAGGGACGTTGATTGTGGGGCACAATCCGGGTGGGTTGCTGTGGAGTGCGGACCTGGGGCGGACTTGGGGGCAGGGCAGGGCGGCGGGGGCCGTTGCGGCTGGTGGTGCTGGCGAACTGACTCAGGATGCGCCGGTTTGGGAAGCGGGGGCTGGGGATGGGATTGTGTATGCGGGGGCGGCGGAGGGGATCTATTATTCGGAGGACGAGGGACGGAGTTGGACGAGAGCTCGCGGTGGGTTGCCGGCAGTGAGTTCGGGGATTGCTTTTTTGGGTGGGGGTGGATTTGCTTTGGCGGGGGTGGTGGTGCGGGGGGAGTGAGGGAGAGACTTCTCGACGAAGGTCAGTGGACAGTGGTTGTGCGGCTGCTGCAGCAGGCGAGAGTTGCGATCCCACTGGAAATCTTGAAGTGTGACAAAGTGGGGTGAGGAGGGGCGGCAAGATGGATTGCGAGTCGGCTCCAGGTACTGGTGAGCTGGTCGTTACACTGTTTTCGCCGCACTGATTTCAGACTACAGTGGCGATTTGGGTTGAATGAATGTGTACTTCGGGCCAAGCCGAGCATGGATGCGGGGCCGCGTAGGTCTCTTTAAGTAGTTTAATGTGAGTCGATTGCGAAATCGCAATAATCTTGGTCGGGTGCTGCCCATCCGCGGCGTCAGACCGTCTGGACGAGCAGCCTTCGGAGGTAAGTGTCCCGCTCTCTGCGATTTGTAGACGAGTGCGCGCCCGGCTGCCCATCAATGCCAGGGCCTCCCTCATTCACATTGCACCAGCCTTGGGAGTGACAGGTCAACAGATTCCGATTTCTGGGTTGAAGGGGGCACTGTCTCGAATTGCGCAGTGCCTCGCACTTTGGTCGCCGGTGGATATCCCGGATCCGCCATCGAGTTCTTGCAGCATCACCACTCGTTCGGGAATGCATCTTCACTCATCGAAACGCGGAGCGCTTACAGCCATCCGAGTCCACTCCCGACCATATTGCGCCCCAATGCCTAAAGCTGTACCATCAGTGGTTTAGGTTGCGTCCACCCCAGAACCCAATGACCAGACTCCCGCTTATTCGTTCGACCGTCGTTAGACCTCCAGATCCCCGATGCTCGAACGAGAAAAATGTTGAGCCACGGAGCCCCCTCCTTGCCTAGCACTTCGAAGAAACTCGTGCCTCGCCCACGGTTGAACCTCCCAAAAATTCACCGGCTAGTCCTAAGGAATTTTTCGCTCTATTCGACACAGCCAACAGTTGAGGTGGTACTCAATAAGGGAGTATTCTGTCTTGCGGGCGCCAACGGCCTTGGGAAATCTACCTTCCTCGCAGCTGTCAACTTCGCACTGACTGGCCGAGTATCGGATCCTAATCGGGCTTTCCTTTCAATAGGAGAATTCTATCGCCACACCGAAGACTTCTCCACTGAATTCTTCGACGGCCGAATTGACGAAAATGACCGTGAATATGCCGAAGTAATTCTGGAGATGACTGTTGGTTCACAGTCGTACCGCCTCACTCGTGGCATGTTCGAGCCAGAGGAGTTGAGAGGGCTAGAGATCACCGGCGAGGACGGGGCGTCACTGGCGAGAATTAATGACCTTAAGCCCCGCGAGCGACACGATGTCTACAGCAAAAACTTGGCTATCGACATCGGGTTGCATTCATTCGAGCAGTACGTCTTCCTTCAGCACTTCGTTTTCACATTCGATGAAAGCCGACATCTCTTGTTCTGGGATGCCAAGGTGCTCGAGCGCGCACTCTACATAGCATTTGGAGTGGATCAGCGAGATGCAGAACGTGCGGATGAGCTACGGCGAGAGTCCGAGAAAGCGGATTCACTGGCACGAAATGCTAACTGGCAGGCCACAGAGCTCAGAAAAAAGCTTGAGGATCTCCAAAAAGCAATAGGCGGGAAGAGCGCGACGGACGATTCCGAAGATCTCCGAGCTGAACATGAGCGTTTGTTCAAAAGATCTGACGATCTCCAGCAGAAGACCGAGAGCATGGAGTACGCCTTGAAGGACGCCAATCTGAAGATCTCAGAGTTGAGCGCACGCCAAGCCTCCCTCCGCGCGGAATACGAGATGGAGTTCTCTCGACGATTTCAAACGCAATCTGCGGTCGAACAGAGTCCTATCGTTGCCATGTCTCTTGCTGAGAACCGGTGTGGCGTATGCGGAGCGGAAGGTCTATCGGTCGGTTCCACGATCCAGCGGAAGCTCGATAATCATCGATGTCCGATGTGTGAAGAGCTGGTAACGCCGGCTACAAAAAAGGATATCAAGGCGATACAGGCATTGGACCAGCACATTTCAAATACTCACGCGCTACTCGTCGATGCCGTTAAGCAAAAAGATCGCCTGCAGAGAGAGCTGGCTGAAGTGCAGGCGAGAAGGGGCACAGCTAGAGCGTTGCTAGTAGAATTCGAGGCGAAGAACCGGCAATCGCTTGACGCGGTCTCTCGTCCGAAGCAGGTAGACGGAATTGATGCGACGATAAAGCGTTATCGGACTCAAATTGAAGAATTGCTCGACAAGAAGAAGGCTCAGTACGACAAACGCAACGACCGCCGCCGGGAGCTCACGGTTCTCCAAAGAGGCCTCATCAATCGCTATGCTGCTGCCGAAGTCGAATTCGTCCCGGCATTCATCGATCTCGCTCAACGGTTCATCGGTCTTGATCTTGATATTAAATTAGAAACTCCACAGAATCTTGGAGTTGCCTTGTTACTAGAGGTGAAGAGTTCGGCGCGCCGACAATTTCATCAACTGTCTGAAAGTCAACGATTCTTTATTGACATAGCATTGCGAATGGCATTGATTAAGTATATGTCGTCTCTAGAAAGCAAGGGTAGCTTTTTTGTCGACACGCCAGAAGGTTCTCTTGATATCGCCTATGAAAGTAGGGCAGGGGATATGTTTGCGCGATTCGTACGCGACGGCTTCGGCATAATAATGACCGCGAATATTAATACTTCTCGCCTTCTTCTCGCTTTGGCGGCGAAGTGCGGTCAGGCGGAGATGAATTTATGTCGCATGACATCGTGGACTGAACTCTCAGATGTCCAGCAAGGAGAAGAGCATCTCTTCGATGAGGCCTTTGACGAGATAGAGAAGGCGATGGTGGGGCCGAAAATCCTAGCGCGCAGCGAAAAGAAGATCGAAGCCCGCTCGAAGATCGGAGCCCGCTCAAGGAATGATTAATCCCTACGCCGCCTTCGATAGCCTCTACATCTCTGAGGCTCTGCGGAAAAACATTCAGCACCCTGTCGTTGCGGAGCTCCACGTGTTCGCCTATTTGGCATGCCTCTTGTCTCTCTACCGGGGGCAGCCCGTCGCAGAATGGGGTTATGGCTTCGCCGGTACGCGAGGCGGCTCCCCGTTTAGCCACGAGCTGGATAGCGCGGTGCGCACGTTGATCGCACTGGGGTTCCTAAGCGTTTCGGAGGGGAATGTAAGAATCACAGAGCGCGGACAGTCCGAGCTTTCAGTTCTCCGTCAATTTCATCAGAATAAGGAAAGAATCGATTGCCTCGAGCCAGCCACATCGAGTGCATTGACAATGCCCGTTGGCGTCATTCGACACGCGCTCGCCCAGGAGCCCACGCTGATGCCGTCCAGCCAACTGCTGACAACTCGCACACTTCTTGACGGACCTTATATGCCCCGCCTGTACGAACAATTCGCGGCTCTCGGCCGCACGGTTGGTATCGAGCACGAAGATCTCCTGATACCGGCAACAGTGTGGCTAGGCTATCTCTGGCGCGTTTCGGAGATGCTAAACGGCGGAATTGCGACTGGCGTTGTGGAGTCGATGGAGAAATGACTATCGACGAAACAGCGATGGCGAGCGTCTTCGAAGACGCGTTCCTGCCGTTCGTGGTGCGGGAGCATGGAGAGGCGGCGGGACCTGCAGTGAGATCGATCCTCACCTTCATCCGGGGCTTCTATACTCATATTGCGCCGGAAGGTCGCAGCGGAAAGATCATCATTTTTCAATCGCTTGACCCGACTGCCCGCCCGATCCCCAAGCCTGGCCTCGTATGCTCCTCTGTAACTGAAGTCGTCAATAAGATTGCTGGTCACTGCGCGATTCAAATAATTCCCAGTGGTACATTTATTCTTTGGGCGAAACACGCAATAGATCCTGCCGTACTCTCTGTGCACTCAGTGGTCTATTCTTTTTATCAGGGTGCTGAATATTTTCACGCTAATAAAAAGAGCAAGCATGTTGTTAAATTGTTACCGGGCCGTTCAAGTAATTTCGCAGTTCCAACGTTCAGTAGCCTCAGAGAAGCGTTGTCATCCTATCGGGACACGATCGCGAGGACCTCTTCATGTGAGATTTTGAATACAGCCTGGTACGATAGGAAGCGTCTATTCTTCATTGCCGGCCCGGAAGAGACCATTCGGCGTTCACTCACACGATTTCTTAAAATCACGCTCAATGCAAGTGCCGAGGTGCGACCAGAGCAGATTGTTGACGAGTCACATCCAGTTGACATCAAAGTAACATGGTTCATGACCAACAGACTTGCCCTGATCGAGATCAAGTGGTTAGGAGTGTCTCGGGATAGTGTTAAGATAAGAACATCGTACTCAGCGTCGCGTGCCAGGAGTGGGGCGAAGCAACTTGCAAATTATATGGATTCAAATAGGATCCAGGCGCCTATTCATGAAGCACGCGGCTACCTTGTTGTTATGGACGCTCGACGCGCGAAGCTAGTACTTAATAGCTCTACTATATCTGCAATTGATGGAATGAAATTCGCTGATGCTGAGATTGAATATGATCCACAGTATCACGAATCCAGAGATGACTTTGAGAATCCGATTCGGATGTTTGTAGCCCCCGAGTGTGCGCCTTAATGTTGAATGAATCGTTTGAACTGCGCGGAACTGGATGCTCTTCCGCGACTGACTGCTCCACTTTGGCTCGACACCGCTGGTACGTAATCAAAGAGGGGTTCTCTCCGCAAGTGTTTAAGTCCGCTGCTGATAGGGTCGAGTTGACCGCTCAGGATAGCATCCTCGACCCATTCTGTGGCAGCGGCACAGTTCCGCTCGCTGCTAGTCTCAATGGGTATAGGGGGGTTGGAATTGAGGTCAATCCGTTCCTTGAGTTTGTTTCCCGGACAAAGCTCACTCAATGTCGAGCGCAAACAGTGCGCGAATACCTCGGTGGCATGTTGCTCGGATTGCGGCGTGGCGCGAAGTCTCCGCTCGATAGCTACTCTACCTTTTCCGATAAGGGTAAATCATCGAAATGGCTGTTCAACGGATCCGTACTCCGTTCGTTTGAGGGCGGTTGGAGGGCTTCGCAGAAGACTCCCGAGAGTGTTGGAAACTTGCTTCGCCTTTGTCTATTGGGTGCAGCTATGGATAATTGCAACGCAGTCGCTGACGGCAAATGCCTAAGGTATCGCAAGGACTGGCAGGTGGCAAAATTCGACCGGGCCCATTTTGAAGAGAGGTTTCAGCATAGGGTCGAGATTGTTTGTGCGGATCTTGAAGAGTTCCCGATCCCAAAAGATAGTTCTGAGATTTATTGTGGTGATGCTCGGAGAATTTTGACAACGGAGGGGCGGAGGTTTAAGTTATGCGTTACATCTCCTCCTTATTTGAATTCGTTTGACTACTCGGATGTGTATCGCCCGGAGCTATTTCTCGGTAAATTTGTTGATTCTACGGCAGAGCTCGCACTGATTCGGAAATCTACTATCCGATCTCATGTTCAAGCGAGATGGGAGTTGCCGGAGAGATCATCATTCGGCCCGGTTTTTTCTAACATGATTGCAGAAGTAAGGGCGCGTTCAGCGGATTTATGGGATAAAAAAATCCCCACTATGATTCAGGCCTACTTTGAGGATATGGAGCGTATTCTTCTTCGATTGAGGCGATTGGCACTTCCCGAAGCTGCAGTTTGGATTGTGGTCGCTACTTCTGC
Organism: Paludibaculum fermentans; assembly: GCF_051172195.1. Classification (GTDB taxonomy): domain Bacteria; phylum Acidobacteriota; class Terriglobia; order Bryobacterales; family Bryobacteraceae; genus Paludibaculum; species Paludibaculum fermentans_A. The sequence continues at coordinate 4,097,306 of NZ_JBPJAQ010000001.1, read as the reverse complement.
TTATGCAGGCGTCGAAGTCCCGGTTGACTTCATCATCGCTGAGATAGCCGAGCGTTCTGGATGGTACCTGAGCGAGGTGGGCGTCTTACGGCATTTGCGGAGTTCTGGTCAGCATATTAACTCGCTGGCGGATGGGATCGAGCGGACTCTCCACCTACGGGAAAGTGTTGTAATTCTGAAGGCAGCCCGGTGCTCATAGAGTTTCTGGGATTTGCTTGTTGTGCTTACGACAAATGCAGTTGAAGAAACTGCTCAGTGTATTTGGCGGGCGTTAGTTGAGATTGCATGTAGTGGACATAGGCGGCAGGATTCTCAGCCGTAGTGAGAACGCGTTCCAAATAACACCGCAGAGCCATGAATGAAGCAATGAGTGCGCCGCCGCCTACCAAGAAGGCCGGATTCGCTAAGTGCAGACCCCAGTCCGAAACCCAGTAGCTCGGGAGGGACATACTCAACACCCCAGATATGCATGTGATGTTGAGTAGCCTGAGCTTCGACTCCAGAGCCTTGATCTTCAACTGAAGCACGCTGTTGTGGTGCTCGATTGCTTTCTCCAATTCGTGTCCTGGTCGCAAGACTTGCAGATCGCGCGCGAGGTTGCTGATTGCATCATAGAATGCGGCGCGTTCTGGTGTGTGGTCCTCTCTGAACTGTATCAAGTCAGAGATGGGGATGCTCTGAATATCGACAGGCAGTGCCGTCCGCATCACCGCAGTCGCCAACACAAACCCCACGTCTGAGTGTGGTCCCCCACCTTCGGGTGGCAGCGGGACATAGTCGGCCGTCTGAAAAGCAGGGTTGTCAGTAAGAATTGGTCGATGGCCTGCCATGTGCTTAGCCAGGAACGTCATGTACAACAGTCCAACGTCTTCAGGCATCTCAATTTCGGCGTCGCGTTCGATTGCCAGGCCGACCTCGCGGAGTTCGTCGAACAGCGCTCTGTCCATCTTGTCGATGAACATGCTATATGTTCTCTGCGGCCCGGGTTGAACGACGCGGCGCTGGCGCACGAGATCGAGAAAGCGGCGAAAGCTCTCGTGTGAGTCGTCGGCCGGAAATGTCGGCGCCTCATCTTCGATGAATCCTGAGTCTTGCAGCGCTTCGAAGTCTTGTAGGAGCTTGATGCTGTCGTATCGTTTGTGTTTCGATGCGACGAAGCTCTTCGGCACGATGCGCGAGATGCCGTCGTGGTACAAGGCGGCAGTCCGTAGCCAGACGCGGTCTTTGGGGAATATGTGAGGATAATACAGGGCGCGACCGTAGTGAATGATGGGCATTAGGACTAGTCTACCGAACAGTGTCGGGCAAGGGCGCGGCGAGGATAAGATCCTGGAACATGCCTTGCGCCTATGAAGCAGTTCAGTTCGCAATCCCCAGTCGCATCGCTCGCCCCGCTGGTTTCCGTATCCCCACGGTCTTGCCGGAGGGATGCTGATTCGATGTGCCTACAACCATAGAAACTTGGGCGATTTGATCACCGACGATAGGCGTCGATCAATTCTTTCTCAATGCGAAAGTTCCCCTCTCCGGCCATGCGCTTAGCCCTTAGCGCGCGGTTCTGGTGATGGTGACGGGGTAGTCAATCACCTCTGGACTGCCATCTATGCTGAACCTCAGACGGCAGTTGTCGGTGGTCTTGCTGCAATTGCCGTTGAAGCAGGCCCCAGCCAGAAGGTAGATCTTTGTGTCGCTGTCCGGAGCCACTTTGAGATCCCGACCGAGCGTAGCGCCCCCGCTATCGCGGATTTCAAAGCCCTCCTGAGTTACGGCATCATACATGGCCCACCAGTCCTGATCGCAGGACAGTATGTGGTTCCTTGGAATTGTTACCACACGGCCTCTGACGCTGACCTTCCCTACCAGGTAGACCTTCCCACTTGGTTGCGCAAAGCTGATTCCGACAGACTTGTCCGCAGACCACTGAGTTGGTGGACTGCTGCATGCTACGCCAGCGAGGCTAACTGCCAAGGCCGCCAATGCGAAAGACCCAACGGATCTATTTCCCACTAGAGTACTCCTCTTGTTGTAATTGGTTGTCATTGGCAGACCGGATAAGGGAGATGCTAGACATGATCGAGAAGGTATGAAAGGTGCTCAAAGTGCACGTTGTCTAGCTTTGCACCGGCTTTGCGGTCGCGTGCCGATTTGAGTATTCGAGTCGACAAACCGCTCAAGTCTAGGACAAGGCCTGCCTGGGCGGGAGCATGTTCCATCCGGGTACCTGGAGCGGATTGTACCAAGCACGGCAGAGAAAGAGGTATTAAGACCTGTAAGACAGTTTGGCGTTGCCTTTTTCCTCAAGCTCTTGTCAGCGCTGGAGCAAGCATCTTTTTGGGCAGTTGCCAACCCCGTGACAGAGCAGAGGAGGAGGGAGGTCCACAATACGAAGTTGGCATGAGGAGACACCCTTTTCCTGCTCGCATCGGGTAGTACTCATTGTGCGGTGCCAGTTCCCAATCGGCGTTCCCAGTTTCAGGTTGGAACATCGCCTCATGCTGTTGTGGCCAGGCAGCGGCAATGGAACAGCAACGGCGATGTGCTCAGATCGACCACCCGGAGAGATCGCGGGCTGTGGTCTGCTGGCGGACGCCAGGTCCAGTGTGGCTGCCACGAAGGCTAGACTCGGGTTATGGACGAGGTAGCGGATCTTTCCGGCGGGGCCGATAGGCGGTTGGCCGTGTATGGGAGTTTGGCTCCGGGGCGGGTGAATTATGGCCAGATTTCGGCTCTGGCGGGGGCTTGGCGGCGGGGGACGGTCCGGGGCGTTCTGCGGCCCTCGGACTGGTGGGCGGCTTTGGGGTTTCCGGGGTTGGTGCTGGATCCGGCAGGGCCTGCGGTCGGGGTGGAGGTGTTCGAGTCGGCGGAGTTGCCGGGGTACTGGGCTCGGTTTCCGGGGATCGCATCACCGTGAGCTTTTGTATTTGCGCCCGCGTTATCCTGTGAATTCGAAACTATGGATGCCGGTTCCCATCCTTTTGTCATCGGGCTGATCGTTCTGGTCGCATTCCTGGCGATCTTTGGCCCTCCCGCCTGGTGGTACACGCGCGGGCGAAGGCCGGGCGAGCGACGAGAAAAGCGATGGGGCGCCATATTGCTCGGCATCCTGATGATCATCTCGATCGGCTACGTCCAGCCATCGGTACGCGGCGATTGGTTTGGCTGGAGTGCCAACATGGCGCGCGTGGTGGGCGGAGTGTGGTTGCTGGCGTGGGGGGCGAAGGGGGCTCGCGTGGCGTGATGGCCGGTGAAGGCTGGTATCGTTTGGATTGAGGGTCGGGTTCCGAGAGGTTAGCAGCCTGTGGCGGAGGTCGCGCAGCCGCGTTCGCACCGCCGCCGGCACCAGAATGGCAGCTCAAGAGCAATTTCGAAGCCGCTCCGAAGAGAGTCGCCTTTTTCTGGGAGGAAGGCCGGCGGCGGAGCGAACCCAAAGGGCGACAAGGGGTTGCGGCCCACGGCAGTGTCGAGCCTGCCTCCGAGTGGCCGGCACTAGTTCGGCCGGCTCTTCGCGCCCTGGGCTCGCAAGCCCTTGCCGCGCGGCTAGCGGGACTTCCGCCACAGACTGCTAGCCTAATGGAGAAACCACGTACATCGCGTTCAGGTTTCGGAATGCTTTCCGTGGTACTGGCTATTGCCGCAACTGGTGTTCATTTTTGGGCCGGGTGGACAGAGGCAGGCCATCTCGTTCTTCATCCGGTTGGGCACATTGCCATTCTCGCTGCGATGGCTTGGCTTGTGGCGATGGTCGTGGCTCTTCTCGTCGCAGCCCTCAGTCGTCGCGGAAGAACTCAGGCATTGGGCGCCTTGGCGGGTTGCGCTATTGGTATGCTGATGCTCCTGACTGCCTGATGGCGCACATTCCGTGATGCCGTTCTTCCCGATGGAGCCCTGCGAGCATGATCCGGCCGATTTTGAACCCGACGGGCTTACTCGACGAGAGTTCTGCTCACTCCATCACTTGACTCTGTCCACCTTCGGCCGGTACCGGGAGCCCATGAGGTGTCCATTGAAGGCTCGTGGGTGTCCGCGGCACGCTCCCTTGAAGACGCGCCGGTAGCCCGTCGCTATCGCTCTGGGACTGGTGTTGGGTGGCCGGCTTCGTGTGCTTTCGCGGCCCGCGGAGGTGTGCGTGACTCCGTTGAAGACGGGTGAGTAGCCCGTCGCTACCTCTTGGACTGGTGTGTGGTGGGCGGGCTTTCGACCCTTGACTGGGGCGTTTCGTTGAGGTGCCCGCTCATTGACATTCGCGGCTCCGTACGCGGTCGCGGTTCGCAGCGCGGTGGGGACCCCTCCCTGACGGTCGGGGTTCGTAGCGGCTTGCTTCGCCTTCGCGAGCAATGGGACCAGGCGGGCTCCCGCACGCTGATGGACAGGGCCGGCGGTCTGCCGCCAGCCCTGCCTGTTGTGCGGCTACACCAAGGGTCGCGGCTTCGGCCCAACCAGATGCACCGGCAAAGCCACAGACCGCTCGCCCACCGTCGGTTGCGGTCGCGCCGACCAGCTCGCCAGCGCCAGCGCGAACGCCATATCATCCGGCGTCCGGCTCTTCGGGTCCCCCAGCGCCCGCAACTCCCGCTTCAACTCCCGCAGCAGCCGCAGCCGCGACGGAATCCGCAATCCACCCTTCTCCAGCACCATCCGCATGTTCTGCAACAACATCGATCGCGGCACACTCGTCGCATGCTTCAGTTGCCCCACGGACTCGCCGCTCGTGATCACAATCGGCATCAGTTGTGCCGGCAGTTGCGCCATTTGCAGCATCTCCACCACCGCCAGGCCCACCCCCGTGGCGTCCACCGCCAGGTGGACCGTCCCCCGCTTCGCCAGGCCCGCCAGATAACGCTCCAGATAGCCCGGCAACTCCGCATAAGGAGTCTCCAGCGGCAGCCGCTGTAGGTTCCGCAGCACCAGCGCCGTCTCCATCACATCCGTGTAGTACACGTGGTCAAACTCACCCGTCGGCCGCGTCACGTCTTCCACCAGCGCCAGTGCCGTCGGATTCCGCCGCAACCCCAGGTCCAGGCCCACGTGAAACACCGAGCCCGCTTTCTGCATGCGCCCTGTCATCAACATGGCGCCCTCCTCCGGCCCGGCGCCGGCCGCCCGCGTTCCTTACAGCGCCGCTTCATCCAAAGGCTCCTCATCGTCCGTCACCGCGCCCTCCACCAGCTGCGCCGGAATCATCTGCAGGTCGCTCGGCAGAAACTCGCACAGATACTCCTGCGCGTACATCCTCTCGCCCAGCGCCACTCGTTCCACCGCCAGCACCTCCGGCCGGAATCGCTCACACTCCGCCGCCGAAACCTTGAATCGCGTCCAGCCCCCTTCCTCGTCGTGCCAGGCGACATGGAAGAATCCGCTCTGCCCGTGCGGCGTCGAGATCATCCACAACAACCCGTCCGACAAAACCCGCATCGGCCGCGTCGCCGTGTACACACAGTCCTGGATCAGCGCCGCCTCGTCCAGAATCAGGAACCCCACGTCGTCGAATCCGCGGATCGTCCCCTCCTGGCCCGGCAGCCCGATGATCGACGACCCGTTCGCCAGCTTCACCGAAGCCGCCTCGCGCGCATCCCGCACCACCGGACCCTTCACATACCGCTGCACCTTCTCCAGGAACAACCCGCTCTGCCGCTGCGTCGGTGTCACACACAAGGTCGTCGACCCCGGATGATGCTCCGCGAAATGCAGCGCCCGCAGCGCCGTCACCGTCGACTTGCCCCACTGCCGCGAACAACACAGCAGCACCCGGCGCGCCTCCGTATCCAATACCTCCCTCTGCCGGGCATCGGCCTCAAAGCCGAACTCCGCCCGCGCCCACTCCGAAGGCGTCCTCACCTGGACCCGCCTCCTCCCAATCGCCAGCCTCAGATGGCCCATCACTTCGCTCGCGGCGTTCCTCACGCCGAGTCCAAAACAAGACATACCCACGACCTTTCTGACCGCATTTCGCGGCCGTCGCGAGCATCCACGCGCCAAATACGGCTTTTCAGGCCTGTTTCCCCTAAAGTATTGAGAAGAAACAGAAGATATTTTTCGATCTTCCGAACTGCCTCCGCGCTCCGGGTCCGGAATCGTCCTTTTCTTCTGACTACACCCCGAAATCCGTCCGCCCGGCACAGCCGCACGACGCTCTCCTCAGGCGGCATCTCGGGCTGGGAATTGGTCTATGGAAGGGGCCCCGCCTGGCAGGCAATGAGGCGGCGGCGGGCGTGTCAGCGGGAAATCGAAATCTTCGGGGGAACGAAAGAGAGGTCGGTCGGGCAGGCCTTCGTGAGCAACGGCCCCGCCGCGGTCCAGGACGTCCGCCGCGGGCTGCCGGCCGGGCCCACCCGCGCGAACCTCGCGGCGGATAGGCCCGGTCGTCCGGCTTTAGTACATCGTCCCCTTGTAGCCCTTGCTGCTCACCTGGCCGTGCATCGTCTGCATCAGCTCGGAGGAGTGCCGGTTGTTCGCATACTCCTTCCGCTGCTTCAGCCCCAGGTCGGCCCGGAAGGAGTTCTCGGTCATCCGCCAGTTCGTAAACGGACCGATCCCCGAGGTCATCGCCTCTTCCTCCCAGCCCCCGGCCACCACGCGCCGCCCCGCCATCATGCGCCACGCGTGCACCAGTTCATGCGCCAGAATCACCGCGTCCAGGGTCTTCGTCGTGTCCGTCTTGCCCCGCCACAGCTTCTTCTCCGCCTCAATGTCGTTCCGGAAATCGTACTCGAAGGTCTTCTGGTTCATCACCCGGATCTGCGCGTCCGTCCCGGCGCCCGGCATGGCATAGTCATACAGCAGAAAACACAGCGGATAGTACACCGAATCCGGCATGTACTTCATCCCGCAGACCATGTCGTCAAACTCCGTCGGCGAGATGTTCAGCTTCGCGGCCAGCTCCTGCTCCGGACGCCGGAATCGCGAGTGCGTAATCCTCGGCTCCAGCCCCATCCCCAGGTGCGCCCGGTTCAGCATCGCCCTCATCACCGGCGCGGTCTCCGACTTCTTCGTCGCCTGGCCCAGGTTCTGCATCTGCAGCTTGATCTCGGCCTTCTTCACAGAGCGGTCGTCACGGGCGTCCATGCCCCTCCACGCCGACTCGCTCCCCTTCAGCGCCAGCTCGACGTTGTGGTGCGCCGGCCGGAACGGCTTGATCGCCGCCGCCGTTCCATTCGCCGTCGTGTTCGGGTCCATCTTCGCCGCGTTGTCCTGATAGTCGTCGCCGACGTGAATCTTCACACGCTTCCCCGTCGTGTGCAGGCTCTGGAACAACATCCGGCCTGTCTTCGTCTTCCTCAACATCTCCAGCAGGACGACGATCCGGTCACGAAATGGAACGAACTCCTCCATCGTCAGGACCTTGCCCGTCGTGAGTGCACTGCCTTGCCATCCTGTGATCAGGATCGCCTGACAAGGAAGGTACGTGGATTCAATCATTTTCTGGTTCTCCTCGGTAATTCGACCGGATCTCTTCCCCGCCTGCTCGAGTCGCCCGATTGCTCCGGCGCCCGCACGTCAGGACAGGACCTCCGCCCACCTGGACGGCTTCCCCAAATCTGGCATCGGATTGCCCAGGACACGGCTATCGGCTGGGGAACACGCGCTGCGCGCTTCCGCCTGCCGCTTCTGGCCCTGTTTGTCTCTCCCTACTTCCGCGAACTGTGTGATTTCACTACGATTGACCTGGCCCCCAGCTTCCCTGCCCAGTCAGCGTCGATGGCTGTCCGCTCCGCTCTCATGACAAACTGCTCGTCACGACACGCGGGGCCGACGGGCTTTCTCCGAGTTGCCCCAGCCACCGGCTCATCCCACGGACGGGCGCCGGATGCCCCTACTGCTCTGACTTCCTCCCAGCACCGCTGCCATTCCCTCTGTTCCGCCTTCGATGTGACCTGTCCCCCCGGCTCTGGGCTACACCGATTTCCAGTACAGATTTCAAATAGTATACACAAGGGTGCAAGATCGAAACACGCTGGCTTGCGTGACTCTTCGCCCGGAAGTACTAAAGCGGGCGCGCGCGTTGTATCTCCAGGCCAATCATTCACTCTTTTGTCTAGATTCAGGCAAGCCAGGCCACCTTCCGGCCACCCCGGGAACCCAACCGCCCTGGCCCGCATCTGCTACTACAGACCCTCTGTGACCTCAACCCTTGTCCCATCCGCGCGCCGGCTCACTCGCCGCGCCTGGCTCGCCGCCGCCGGGCTCACCACCGCCTTCGTGGCCCGCGCCCAGCCGCCGGAGCCCACGGACGACCAGCCCATCTTCTCCTCCAACGTCCGCGTCGTCAGCCTCCTCGCCACCGTCGCCACAAAGAAGGGCGAGATCCTCCGCGACCTCACCAAGGACGACTTCACGCTCCTGGAGGACGGCCGGCCCCAGACCATCCGCTACTTCTCCCGCGAGACCGACCTCCCCCTCACCCTGGGCCTCCTCATCGACACCTCCATGAGCCAGGAAAAGGTCCTCGACAAGGAACGCGGAGCCTCCTTCCGCTTCATCGACCAGGTCCTGCGCGACACCAAAGACCAGTTCTTTATCATGCAGTTCGACATGGGCGTCTACGTCCGCCAGAAGCTCACCGCCTCCCGCAAGGAGCTCGACGAGGCCCTGTCGTACGTCGATACCCCCACCCGCCGCGAACTCAGCATGCCCAGCGGCGCCGGCACCCGGCTCTATGACGCCGTCGTGGTCGCCAGCCGCGACGTCATGAAGGATCGCCACGACCGCAAGGCGATCATTATCCTGTCCGACGGCGTCGATACCGGCAGCCAGGCCACGTTCGCTGAGTCGCTGGAAGTCGCCCAGCGCAACGACACCCTCATCTACACCATCTACTTCACCGGAGGCGGAGACCCCGAAGGCCGCGGAGTCCTGGAACGCCTGGCCCGGGAAACCGGAGGAGGCTTCTTCGAAGTGACCAAAAAGCGCTCGATAGAGCAGATCTTCGCCACCATCCAGGACGAATTGAGAAGCCAGTACAGCCTGGGCTTCGTCAGCGATGTCCCGGTGACAGTCCACGGCTTCCGCAAGCTCCAGCTCTCGGCCAAAACCAAAGGCCTCCAAGTCCAGGCGAGGGACCGCTACTGGGCCGCCCGCTAGCACCGGGGACGTTTAACCCCTGTCCCGAAACGCAAGACGTCAGCAATATCAATGGAGCCACCAGGTGGACAGGGCGGAAACGTCCCCTCCGCCGGGCCCCCACCCCGGAATGCGAAGATAGACTGTGCAGTTTGAGGACGAATTACAGCAGGTTCTCCCGGCCGACCTCCCCAATCGGGAGGAGCTGATCACCAAGGGCGCCGGGCATCTCCGGCTCATCGTGGAAACCAACGAGCAGTTCAATCTGACTCGAATTACCACGCCCCGCGAAGCCGCCATCAAGCATGTGCTCGACTCCGTGCTCCCCTGGCGCCTGTTCGAGAAGGCCGGCCTGGTCCTGGACGCCGGCACCGGGCCCGGCTACCCCGGCCTCCCCCTCGCCATCGTCCTGCCCCATGTCCGCTGGGTCCTGGCCGAGTCGACTCAGAAGAAGGCCGCCTTCGTGGAATCGGCCGCCCTTCAACTAGGCATCTCCAATGTGGAGGTCATGCCTCTGCGAGCTGAGGACGTCCTCAAAAAGGCGAGGATGGATCTGATCACCGCCCGAGCGGTGGCGCCCCTCACCAAGGCCGCTGCCCTCTTCGGACCCGCCGTCCGCCAGGGCACCCGGGCCCTCCTCTATAAGGGGCCCGACGCCGAACTGGAGATCGCCGAGGCCCTCCCGGAAGCCCGCAAGCGCCGCCTGCTGATGAAGGTCGTGGAGCGCTTCGAGCTGCCCGAAAACCTGGGCGTCCGCTGCATCGTCGAGCTGACCCAAGCCTAGCGCCTTCAGTGCTTTAGCTCGACTATCACATGCCGGGCCTGGACCGTGAAGGCCACGCCGCGATCCAGCCCCTTCGCCTTCCACGTGACCTCCGGAGCCCGCGGGATCGAGGCCACCGAAACCGTAGCCGAACCGGTATCCGGCAACGCCGCCCGCACCCACGCCGGCACCACGAACTGCCCGGCTTCCGGAGCCGCTACGCACAGCGCCATCACCATGGCCCGGTTCGAGGCGTCGGAGGCAGTCACCCCCACCAGGGCCAGCCGGTCGGCCCCCATCCCGGCCCACGTTACGCGCAGCGGGGTGGTAGCTCCGGCGGAGAAGCCCGGAGCCATGGCCAGCACAAACGACAGCCCGCCCACAGCCCGGCCGCCCGTCGACTGCACCAGCAGCCGCCCGCCCTCCAGGAACGGCCCGTTCGGCAGGGGATCCAGGGTCCGCGTATAGAAGCCCGGCGTCCGCACGGCCAGCGCCCGGGCTTGCGGCCCGTTCGCGATCGTGATCCGGGCGCCCGCGTCCAGCCCCTCGCCAGGCACACGGCCCGTCATCTGAGCCAGGATGGACCCGCGCGGATCGAAGCCCTCGTCCGCCCGGTATAGGCCGCAACTGCCCGGAATCAGGGTCGGCCAGCTCGCCTCCGCGCCCCGTGCAGTGAAGAGCGCCGCGCCCTCATCCGTCGCCCGTCCGTCCTGGTACGACCGCGCCAGCACGATCAGCCCCGTCCGTCCCGGCTGTCCCAAGACGCTGGTCCATGCGTCCTCCCGGCAAGGCTGCCCCTTCTCGCTCACAGCCAGCGCAATCGTGTTGCCCGGCACTCCATCGGCGCCCACAGCCGTCACGGGCACGCCGCAGCCCAGCGGAACGGCCGCCGGCACGCGCGCCCGCACCTCATCGGTCCCATTGCCCTTCGCATGCCGCGTAACCGCCACCCGGATCCCGCCCATCCATAAGGCAACCGCCGGCGCCCCGGTCGAAACCAGAGACAACAGCCCGCCCCGCTGCAGCGCCTTCCTCTCCGGCTCATACAAGCCAGGAGAAGCCGAGCCGATCACCACAGGCACAGGCTTGCTCTTCCGTCCGTCCACGCTGACCACCAGCGGCAGCGTGCCAGGCTTCAGGCCGAACGGCAGCACGACCTCCAACTCCTCCGGAGCACTCCGCAGCATCGGAGCCAGCTGCCCGCCCACCTCAACGCGCAAAGCGCCCGGACTCAGGCGCAACCCGCCCATCACCACGCGGCTGCCCGGCTGCAAGCCCGCGCCTGGCAAACCCGGCGCGATCCGGCTGGCGCTGTTGCGGACGGAATCCACCGTCACCACCGGAGGCTGCTGCGCCAGCAAGCCCGAACCGGCCAGAATCCAGATGCAGTGTCTCAACATGCTCAGAGCCTCTAAACAGGCTACGATGTTCCACAGGCCCGCACCTTACTCATGACGCTGCGCCAGGTACTGCGATACACCAGCCGTGACCTGCGCGGAGCACCGTGGCGCTCCCTCGGTGTCGTCCTCTCGCTCGCCTCCGCCGTTGCCTCCGTCTACATCGCGGTTGCCTGCCTCTCTTCGTTCCGGCTCTTCCTCACCGGAGGCTCGCGCCAATGGCTGGGCGCCGATCTCCAGGTGAATCTCGATCGGGTTCCACTCCCCGAAGACCTCGCTGCCCTGCCCGCGCGCATGGCGCGCTCCACCGCCGTAATCGAGACGCTGGTCAACGCCCGTTCGCCCGAAACCGGCGCATCCACACCCATCGTGCTCAAAGCAGTCGAACCGGGCGAGTACCCCTTCTACGGATCACTCACGGTGACGCCGCCCCAGCCGCTCTCCACAGCAATCGCCGGTCGTCAGGTGGCCGTCAGTCCGGAACTCCTGACCGCGCTCGGGATTTCGCCTGGAGGGCTCATTGAGATCAACGGTCACCGCTTCACAGCCGCCGCCACGATCCTGCGTGAGCCGGACCGCTTCGCCGCCTCGCCCTACACGTTCAACCGTGTGGTGATGAGCCGCGCATCCCTGGAAGACTCCGGGGTTCTGCGCCGTGGCAACAACCTGAACGGCCGCCTCCTCTTCGGTTTGCGGGATCCCTCCACACTGCTGGAGGCGCGCGCGTTGCTGGAAGAGCGGTTCCCCGATGCCGATATCTCCGACTATCACCAGCCCGATCCGCGCACCGTGCAGACGCTCGATTCGGCCGGCTTCTTCCTGGGAATCGGCCTCGGGTTGTCGCTGCTCTCCTCGTTCATCGCGTCGGCTCTGCTTCTGCACCTGCACCTCGACACCCACCTGGACACGATGGCGATTCTGAAGGTGCTGGGCGCGGGGACGCGGCAACTCGTCTTGCTCTCGGCGGCTTTCACCGCGGCGCTCGCCGGCGGCGCGTGTGCGCTCGGCCTGGCGGCCGGTGAGATCGTCGTGCGCGTCATGCTGCCGTTGTTTGAGCACTGGTTCCGCCTGCAACTGCCGCCGCATCCGCTGCTGCCTGCGCTCGGCTGGTCGGTCGCCGCGTGTTTTCTGGCCGGATTCCTGCTCTTCGTCCGCAACTCGGCGCTGTCGATCCGCGTACGCCCGCTGCGCCTCTTCCGCCGTCAGTTCGACGGACGCCGGTTACTGCGTCCAGGCCGCCATCTCGCCTCAACAATCAGCGCTCTGGCTGCCGGCGCGGCGCTGCTCGTGCTGATGGCGATTCTCGAACTCGGTCTCACGCCGGCACTCTCGCACGCGCTGCTGTCGCCCGAATCGGACCTTGGTATCGTGAGCCATCCGCAACAGCAGTTCTCCGATCTACAGGCCTGGCTCGCCGAACATCCGGCGTATCCGCGTATCGAACGCACCTTCCCGGTGGTCCGATTGCGGTTGAAACAGGTGAACGGCCAACCGTCGCTGGCCGATCGCATGTGGTGGGCGAACTGCCGCGATAACGGCACGCTGCATGCCGGAGAAGCGGTGCTCTCACCGGCGCAGGCGCACGCATTGGGTGTGGACGCCGGTGCGAAGCTCGACTTTCAACTACCCGAACGCAGCCTGCATGTCCGGGTGGTTCAGATCGAGGATCGCAACACCCTGATCCAGTCGCTGATCGGCATCGACCTCGCCTGTGCGGACGTGAGCGACGCCCACTTGCTGAAGTACGTCACCTTTCGAGTCGACTCCACACACACGCCGGCCTTCCGCCGTGAGCTTTCGAAAGCGTTCCCTACGCTCGTGCATATCTCGCGCGGAGACGTGGAAGAGCTCAGTCAGGAGCTCGTTCACCACGGATTACTCCTGATTCGAGCTGGGTTTAGCGCGGTTGCCTTCTCGTGCGCGTGGATCATGGTGCTCATCGCGGCAGCCGAAGCGCGGCAGCGCAGACCCGAAACTGCAATTTTGCGCGTGCTGGGTGCGAGCAGACGGAGATTGATGCTGCGGGCGTTGAAAACGTACGGGGTGGGCGGAGCGATCGCCGGAGCATTGGGTGGAGCAACCGGCGCGCTGGGCGCTTACCTGCTCATCGCGAGAATGACGCATACGTCGACTGCACTGTCAGTCTACGCGCCGGCAGTGATTGCAATTCCCCTGACGAGCGTTGTGGCGGTGTGCGCCGGATGGTTTGCCACCCGGCGCGCATTGAAAGTCCGACCGATGGAAACGTTGCGCGAGCAGTAGATTTACTGCACGCGCACTTTCACGGTGTTGGAAGTTGCTCCATCCAACGTCACGGCGATATCGACATCTCCGCGGCCGGCCAGTGTTCGTGGCAGGAGGAAGCGCATTTCGTCCAGGCCGGGATAGCCGGGGTTGGCCGCGATGGCCGGGGCTGAGGCCTCGCCGCCCACGGTGACCGTGCCGGCCTCGGGGGCGCTGACGAAGCGTAGGCCGGTGCCGTAAAGGACCAGGAAGACCTGGGTTCCGTCGGGCCCGAGGTCGATGGCGACGGGGTCCTGGGCTCCGGTATCGGGGTTGGTCGTTGTGAATTCCAGGGCCGTTTGGGTGCCATCCGGATCCACGCGCACCAGGTAGCCCTGGGCGAGACCGGTGGCGGCATTCACTGAGTAGAGGCCCGGGCTAACGTTGGCGATCTGTACGGCGGTAGACCACACCTGGCCGTCGGCGGCGGTCAAGGTGAGGGTGGCCGCGCCGGCAGCCGCGTCGGGCACGATGAAGCGGATGGAGGTCTTGGAGGCGGAATAGAGCTTGGCAGCAAACTCGACGCCGGCTGAGTCGACCAGCTTGATGCTGGCGCCGGCCAGGGTCTCCGGCAAGCTGGCGGGATCTGCGTTCTCGTCGCCTGTGGTCAGGTTCTTACCCTGGGCGGTGACCATGGATTGCGGTGCAATGACCGTGGCCACGGCACCGGAGGCGGTGTTGGCCAAGGCGAGGGTATTCACACGGGCGTAGACGTTGCGCAGGAAAACCAGGGCGCCCGTGGACCCGGAACCCTGGTTGCCGACGACGACATCGAGGCGGCCGTCGCCATCGTAGTCGACCAGCTTCAGGATATTGGGGGAGGAGACGAGGGGCAGGAAGGTCTCCTCGCTGAAGGTGCCGTCGCCGACGCCCTGATGGAAGCCGAGCTCCGTCTGGCCGCAGCAGTGAGCGATGGCGAGATCGGGGATGCCGTCGCCATTCAGATCGCCGATCCCGATGTCCTGCGGGCCGAAGTCGGTGGGAATCTGCACGACCGGTTCGAACCCGCCGCCGGGCTTGCCCATCAACTCGAACAGGCGGAACGAATAGGACGGAGTCTGGCCGCCGGCGATGATATCGAGCGTGCCGTCGCCGTTCAAATCGCCGAGTTGCATGCGGGTGGTCGAGCCCGTGACCGCCAGCGAAACCGGGTTCTGGAAGCTGCCGTTGCCATTGCCGGCGACCAGGGAGATGCTGCCGTTGACTGAGCCGAAAACGCCTTTGTCGAGGACGAGGAAATCCAGCTTGCCGTCCTTGTTAAAGTCGCCGACTTCCAACTGCGAGACGTCGGTGCCGATGGTGAGGGACCCGGCGGGCAGATAGAAGCCGCCCGCGGCGAGGAAGATCATCAAGGTGGCGATGGGCGGCCTCGCGCCCGACTGCACGGTGCCGGCGAGATCGAGCTGGCCGTCGCCATTGAAGTCGCCCACGGCCGCGACAGTCACCGGGGCGGGCGTGGGACGGTTGATGGGGGCGTCAAACGTGCCGTCGCCTTTGCCGTTGAGAATAGTGACGCTGGTGCCGCCATCCAGGACGAGGGCCAGATCCTTCTTTCCGTCGGCATTGAAGTCGGCCACGAGGATGGAGTTGACAGTTGGTTTGCGGCCGTTGCTCGGCGGCAAGGGAATCTCGGTTGGCGCGGCGGGCACCCCAGTGGCGGAGCCGAAGACAATCGAGGCTCCACCGGCGGTACCGTTGGCCATCACGAGATCGGAGAGTCCATCGCCGTTGAAATCGGCGCTCACCAGGACCGTGGCCGACTTGGAGAGGGCGAAGGTCGGCATGCCGGCGAAGGTGCCATCGCCCTTGCCGAACAGAATTGTGGTGGAGTCTCCGTAGTAGCCGCGCGAGAGGACGTTGGGGTCGATTGCGCCGGTGACAATGTCGAGGTGGCCGTCGAGATCGACGTCGGCCACGATGGTCTCCAGTGGCCGGTAACCGGCGAGACCCGCGCCGGCGGCTATGAACGTGCCGTCGGGCTGTGCCAGGTAGAGAACAATGGTCTGCGCGTTGAGATCGGAGAAGACTACGTCGAGGCGGCCATCTTCGTTGAAGTCGCCGGTGGCCACGTAGTTGGCTGAGGCGTCGGGGTTGATCCTGACCGCGGCCAGGAAGGTGCCGTTGCCGTTGCCTGGCAAGTAGTAGACGCCGGCGCCGCCGGTGCCGAAGAGCAGATCCTGTTTACCGTCGCCATTGATGTCGGCAACGACCACCGAAGTCTCGTAGCCGAGAGTCTTAAGCGAGACAGGAGCACCTAGCGTGCCGTCGCCGTTGCCGTACAGGATGTACGCCACGTTGGCGGTGCCGCCGGTGACAATCACGTCGAGCTTGCCGTCACCGTTGATGTCGCCCGCACCCAGGTTGTTGCCACCGTCTCCGGCCGGATAGTTCTTGCCGGTGAAGGTCCCGTCTCCGTTTCCGAGGAACAGGGTGACCTGTGAAACCGGATTGGCGCCTGAGCCGAAGGAGAAGACGGCTGCATCGGTCTGCTGGTCGCCGTTGAAGTCGCCGATGACGAGATTGTCGGGGGAGCCGGGCACGTCGTACTGAACGGTGCGATCGAGGGTGCGGGCGTCCTTCCCGATAAAGACGACGAGTTTTTGACGCCCGACGTAATCGTTGATCATCAGCAGCACACTGCGGCCATCGGCAACTTGGAAGACGCGTTGAAAGCGCGCGGCTACGCCAACGGGCTCGGCGCCGAGCTTATTGGAAAAGTTGCCGGGCAGGCTGGTTGCGAAGGTGCGTACAGGCAGGCCGCTGCAGGTGCCCAGACGAGTTTGCGCGTTGGGGGTGGAACCGACCTTGTTGAACGGGCTCTGCGTCGCGAAGCGTTCTTCCGTCAGGGATCCATCTGCTTCCCGAGCCAGGCCGGATGTATAGGAGCTAAAGTTGACGCTGCCCCAGGTTTTGACCGAGTAACCAGTTGCGAATTGAAAGGGACCGCAGGTTGGATCGGATTGCCCCACCACAAGGCACACCGATCCCGAGATGCATAAAAGTAGTCGAGTCGCCCAGCTCACGATATTCCTCCAGGAATAGTGTCATTGTACGGCAGTTTCAGAGAAAGCGAAGGAAGGATTGATATGATGGCCGCCGAGAGAGTTATACGATATGCGTTTCATAGCAATCCTGATGGTGATGAATTTGACGGCAGCGCTATCGGCCGCGGCGCCCAGAAAAGGTTTGCCGCGCCTGAAAGTGAGCGAGAACAAGCGCTTCCTGGTGACGGAGGACGGGCATCCGTATTTCTATTTGGCCGACACGGCATGGGAGCTTTTCCATCGCCTGGATCGTGAGCAGGCGGTGCGCTACCTGGACGTGCGGGCGCAGCAGAAGTTCACTGCGATCCAGGCGGTGGCGCTGGCGGAAGAGTATGGCATCACGGAGCCCAATGCATATGGGAAATTGCCGCTGATCGATACCGACCCTTTGAAACCGGCAGTGACACCTGGGAACAAGCCGGGTGATCCGAAGCAGTATGACTACTGGGATCACGTCGACTACATTGTCGACCAGGCCAATGCACGGGGGATGTACATCGCGCTGCTGCCGACGTGGGGCAGTTGGACGCGGGAGGGCGGGACTCGGGACCATGCCTATATCACGCCGCAGAATGCGCAGGGGTATGGCGAGTTCCTGGGGAAGCGGTATGGGCAGAAGGGCATCATCTGGGTGTTGGGCGGGGACCGGAATCCGGCCGGGGTGGAGGCGACGTGGCGGGCGCTGGCGAAAGGGATCGCGATTGGGGTGAGCGGCAAGGAGGACTACGACGCGGTGCTGATGACATTCCATCCACGGGGCGGACAGACTTCGTCGACGGAGTTCCATAACGACCAGTGGCTGGACTTCAACATGCAGCAGGACGGGCACGGGATTCCCGGAGTCGCGAAGTCGTGGGAGAAGGTGGCGGCGGACTACAACCGGACGCCGGTGAAGCCGGTGCTGGATGGGGAGCCGCTGTATGAGGATCATCCGCTGGCGTTCCGGGCCAAGGAGTTTGGGTATTCGCTGGACGCGCATGTGCGGCAATACGCTTACTGGGACACGTTCTCGGGGGCCTGCGGGCACACGTATGGGAACCATGCGATCTGGCAGTTTTTCCAACCGGGCCGGAAGAGGGTAAATGGTCCCCTGATGTATTGGGAGCAAGCGGTGCTGCGGCCCGGCGGGGCGCAGATGCAGTATGTCCGGACGTTGCTGGAGTCGCGTCCGTATCTTTCGCGGGTGCCGGACCAGTCGCTGCTGGTGGATGCACTGGAAGGGGCGGATCACATTGCGGCGACTCGGGGCGACGGGTATGCGATGTTCTACAGCGCGCAGGGGCGGAAGCTCAAGGTCCGGATGGGCAAGATTTCGGGCACGAGCGTGAAGGCGTGGTGGTACAACCCGCGCAATGGCTCGGCCGAGGATGCGGGCACGGTTCAGAACAGCGGGGAAGCGGAGTTCGTGCCGCCGTCGGAAGGCTTCAGCAGCGACTGGGTGCTGGTGCTGGACGATGCCTCGAAGGGCTTCGCGGCGCCGGGCACGACTACGGCGCGCTGACGGGCCGAGACGAGTTTGCGCCGCAGGACGCGGTTCGACCACATCACGACACCGGTGACGAAGAGCAGGGCCGGCGTGAGCCCGAGGAGTGTCCAGAGGATCCGGACAGGCAGTCCGCCGACCAGGCCGAAGTGGAGTGGCACGATCCAGCGGATGATTTCGTCTCCGGCGGAGGCGCTGAGGCCGCGGCGCCAGGTGCCGAGGTGGGCTCCGGATGAACGGTCGAAGTAGAGGTAGTCGCAGTTCTGCTTTGTGCCGGGTTCGTTCCGCGCCATGAAGACGATGTAGGTGGAGCGCTTGCCGGCGGGCAGTTGCAGTCCGAAGAAATGGCTTTGGGGGGCGAGGCGGGCCGCCTCGGCGACCATTGTTTCCAGGTTGGGCTTGGTTTTGGCGGGGGCCGGCCTGGATTCGGGTATGGCCAGGGAACTCACTGGCGATAGGCGGTTAATGAAGGCGTTGACCTGCTGGGAGAAGCCGAAGTAGGCGCCAGTGAGGGCCCACATGGCGAGGACGGCGGCGGTCCAGAAACCGGCGGCGGAGTGCAGGTCGAAGTTGACACGGCGCCAGTTGCGGCGGAAGTCGATGGTGAGGGCGGTGGTCCAGCGGCTCATGCCCGGCCACCAGACGAAGAGACCGGAGAGGCAGAGCAGGAAGAGGAGGAGGCCGCCGACCGAGTTCACGGTGCGCCCGGTGCGGCCGGAGAAGAGGTTGAAGTGGAGATCCTGCAGCCAGCGGACTAGCGAAGTGGATGGAGTGGTGGAGCCGACCAGTTCACCGGTGACGGGGTGGAAATAGGCGTGCAGGACTTCGTCGCCCTGCTTCATGTAGACGACGGGGGTGGGGCGATCCGCGGTGGGGGCGTAGAGAGCTGTGGGCTGGCGTTCCGGGAAGGCACGGCGGGCGGCGGTGAACAACTGGGAGGCGGACGCCGGTGATCCCTCATGCGGCTGGACGTGTTGAATCCCGGGATGGAGCCAGCCTTCGAGTTCGTCGGCGAAGACCAGCGTGGAGCCGGTGATGCCCATGGCGAGCATGTAGAGACCGAAGCCCAGGCCCACCCAGAGGTGGACCTGGAACAGTACCTTGCGCAGGACGGATTGGCGGGGCTGATGCAACAACCGGTTGAACGCGCTCATGACTAGAAGATGAAGCGGACACCCACTTGCAACTGACGGGCGGGGTCGCTGTTGGCAAGGCCGGCCACGGGCTGGAGGAAGGTGGCCAGGGGGAGCGCTGTGTCACCGTAGGTCGCGTTGACCTTCAGGTAGTTGGAGCGGTTGAGCAGGTTGGTGCCTTCGACGCGCAGTTCCGCGCGGACTCTTTCCGTGATGGAGATGCGCTTGAGGAGGGAGACGTCGACGGTGTTCTGGTAGGGGGCTCGATAGCTGTTGCGGCCCAGGCCGACAGGCCGGTCGAGCACGTTGCCGTCGCCGTTGTTGTCGACGCCGGTGAGCGGGTTGACGGGCAGCCCGGAGGCGGCGATGAGGAAGGCGCTGAGCTGAAAGCCGTGAGGCAGTTCGTAGATGCCCTGGGCGGTGAAGCGGTGGCGCTGGAAGTAGTCGTTGGGGCCGCGTTCGTCGATGCCGCGATTGCTCCAGTCGGAGGGCACGCCTGTGTTGGCTCCGCCGGTGAAGAAGACGTAGGTGATGGAGGAGCTGTAGAGGTAGTGGGCGTTCATCTGGAAGCGGCGGGTGAAGCGCTTGGAGAGTTGGGCGTCGAAGGCGGTGTAGCGGCTGCTGCCGGTGTTCTCAAAGACGCCGACGGTGCGGACCGGGATGCCCTCGTAGGTGGCGTAAGGCCGGGTGGCGTCGGCGGCCGCGGCAGTGCGGCGCTGTCCGGCGGCGGTACGGAGGAACTGGGTGGGCGCGTTGATGTCGAGCACACGTTGCTGTTTGCGGCTGAGCATGTGGCTGACGTTCATGGAGAGGGTCCAGTCGCGGCCGAGCACCTGCTGCAGGCCGAAGGAGAACTGGCCGGTGTAGGGGTTCAGGCGGTTCCCGGGGAAGACGGCGAGGGCGCGGCGGTCACCGGCGCCGGTGGGCGGGGCGGTGAGGGAATTGGGGAATGTGGGGAAGCCAGCCACGCCGTAAGGGAGGGTGTAAGTGGCCTGTTGCGACGCGGGCCCCTGCTGCAAGGCTCCGCGGACGACCTGGAGGAACATCTGGTCGTAGTAGAGGCCGGCTCCGCCACGGACGACGGTGCGGCCGGTACCGAAGACATCCCAGGCGAAGCCGAAGCGAGGGGCGACGTTGTTGAGGTCGCCGGTGGTGGATTGGTAGTCGTAGCGCAGGCCGAGGTTGAGGGTGATGCGGGGACGGAGGCGCCAGTCGTCCTGGACGAAGGCGGAGGCGAGGGTGTCGCCGTAGCGGACGGGTGCGCCGCCGAAGGTCTGTGTGAACTGGACGGGCGTCTCACCGGGGCGCGGGGCTCCGGCGGCCATGCGGTAGCTGCCGTGCAGGCTGGTGGAGATATCGCGGAACTTATTGCGGATGAAGTCGCCGCCCAGGCGGAGCTGGTGGCGGCCGAGCTGCCAGGTGTAGAGGTCGTTGGCCTGCCAGGTGAGGACGCGCGAATCGAAGTAGTCGGAGAGGCCTTCG
Organism: Paludibaculum fermentans; assembly: GCF_051172195.1. Classification (GTDB taxonomy): domain Bacteria; phylum Acidobacteriota; class Terriglobia; order Bryobacterales; family Bryobacteraceae; genus Paludibaculum; species Paludibaculum fermentans_A. The sequence continues at coordinate 4,076,664 of NZ_JBPJAQ010000001.1, read as the reverse complement.
GTGGAATAGGACGGGCGGACGATCTGGGTCTGGGGATTGAGTGCGTAGTAAGAGAGGGGCACGCTCTTGGAGGAGCCGATGCGGAGTTCGTTGACGCGGGTGGGCGACATGATCCAGCGATGGGTGGCCTGGAAGCCGTAGTTCTGGCCGGAGTCGCGACGGGCGGCGCTGGGCTGGACGAAGCCGCCGACGGCATCGTTGGAATTGTCGCCGACGGAGCTATGGGCATTGAGGCGGAGGTAGACCGACTGGGTGTCGCTTAAACGCTTATCCATATTGACGAGGCCGAACCACTGTTTCTGATGGCCGGGGTAGAAGGTGGGCGCGGGGGACTGGATGAAGGCGCCGCGAGTCTGCTGGTTACCTTCGACACTGGCAAAGATGTGAAAGGTGGGGGTGACGGGTCCACCGGCGGCGGCGCCCCACATATGGCGTTCGTTGGGCAGGCGGAAGGTGGAGACGGGGGGCGCGGCCTGGATGCCGCTGGGGCGGAGGAAGTAGAAGGACTCGCCATGCCAGGCATCGCCGCCGGTGCGGGTGATGGCGGAGATGACGCCGGCGCTGGAGCGGCCGTACTCGGCGCTGTACTGGTTCACGAGGACCTTATACTCAGCGACGGAGGCGATGGAGAGAACCTGCTGGGGGCCGTTGCCGAGAGCGGGTTCGTAGTTGGAGAGGCCATCCATCTGGTATTGGGTGAAGCGGAAGAGCTGGCCGTTGATGGTGAGGCGGGTGCCGTAGATGCCGTCGGTGCCGAGGGAGCCGGTGTTGCGGACGCGCGGGTCGAGCATGGCGAAGCGGTTGATGTCGCGGATGGAGGAAGGCAGTTCGGAAAGAGTGCGGGTATCGATGGCGGTGGAGATTTCGGGGTTCGTGTTGACGAGCGGGCTGGAGTCGAGCACGGTGACGGTCTGGCGGAGCGGGTCGATTGCGAGCTCGATGTCGAGAGGCGTGGCGGTGTCAGCGACAGAAGTGGAAGTGGACTGAAAACCGTCGGCGGAGATGAGCAAACGGCAAGTGGGTGTCACCTGGGGGAGGGTGAAGGCGCCGCGCTCGTCGGTGGAGGTGGAAGCACCGGAGCATTCGGCAGTGACTTTGGCGGCGGAAACTCCGAGTCCGCCCCGGAGGTGAACGACGCCGTGCACCTCTGCGGATTGGGCGGGGAGCAATATGGGGAGGAGCAAAAGGGTGTAGACACACTTCGCCTGTGCGTTCATGACGGGCTCTCTTTCTTGCCAGCGGGCTTCAGGCCGGGTGTCGCGGGTCCGAGCCGGACTGAAGTTGGTATTCGCAACTCACTTGCAAAGAATCAGTATAGACAATTCCGCATCAAATGAAAATAGGCCTTTCTTCGGGTTACCGGTGCCTGGGCGCCGCTCAGCGAGTGATAGTGAGTTGCGTGGGGTGGAGTGGGGACCGCACTGGGGCGTGGGTTCACGTACAATTTAGGACGCATGATTATCGAACGCATTGATACGGCCCAGGTTGCTCCCAGGTGGGGGCTGCTGCGCGTGGTGACGAAGGATGGCGCCGAGGGATTTGGCGAGTACACGGTGGAGGGGCAGATTGGCAGCGCCGAGGCGGCGGTGCGGCAGTTTGCCGAAGAATTTACAGGGCGGGACGCAGGCGAGATCAAGCGGTTGATCCGCGGGGCGTACGACCGGAACTTCTACCACGGCGGCGCTCATTATATGAGTGCGCTGGGCGGGATCGAGATCGCGCTATGGGACCTGGCGGGCAAGGCGGTGGGCCAGCCGATTCACAAGCTGCTGGGCGGCAAGGTACGCGACCGGGTGAAGGTCTACCGGTGGGCTGGGGGCAACAATAACGCTCCGGGGGCGGCGGCAGAAGAAGCGGCAAAGGTGGTGGCGGAAGGGGCACGGGCGATCAAGATGAATGCCTGCCCGCCGCTGGCCGCGATTGATACTTACGGCGGGATCCGGGCGGCGGTGGCGCGCGCGGAGGCGGTGAGGGAGGCGGTGGGGCCGGAGGTGGAGATCGCTTTCGATTTCCACGGGCGCTGCAACGTGCCGATGGCGCGGAAGCTGGCCAAGGAACTGGAGTTCGCCAAGCCGTTGTTCTATGAGGAACCGGTGCGGCCGGACTACAACCGCTGGCTGCCGGAGGTTGCGGGCATCACGCATGTGCCGATCGCGACGGGCGAGCGGATGTGTACGGTGGCGGAATTCAGCGATGTGGTGGCGGCACGCGGCGCGCACATCCTGCAGCCGGATGTCGTGCATATTGGGGGGATTTCGAATACCGCGGAGGTGGGGGCGCTGGCGGAGGCGAATGGGATCGCGCTGGCTCCGCACTGTCCGCTGTCGCCGATTGCGTTCATGGCGTGCCTGCATGTGGTGGTGCAATGCCGGGCGGGGTGGATTCTGGAGTGGTCGAAGGGGATTCACTACAACGCTAGTGGGGCGACGGGCGAAGTGGATCCATGGCTGCGGTATCTGGACGAGCGCGACTGGCCGATGTTTGAGGTGGATGCGGACGGACACCTGACGGTGCCGGAGGGTCCGGGGCTGGGGATCCGGGTGAATTGGGCGGAGGTAGAGAAGGCAGCTAAGACGAAGGTGGCGTGGCGCGATGAGTTGATGTACCTGCCGGACGGGACCGTTTCGAACTGGTAGGGCCGGTGGGGATGCAGGGCCGTGGACGTTGCGCCGCGGCCTGCTGCTTGACACCGCGCAGCCGGATGGATAGGGTTTGGACCATATGAACCGCCGGCTCTTTCTCGCGACAGCCTTGTCATCATCTCGGATATTCGGGGCGAATGATCTTTTACGAATTGGCTTTATCGGACTGGGCGGGCGGGCGCGCTGGCTGCTGGAGAACGAGAAGTTTCCGGGCGCGGAGATTGTCGCGATGGCGGATTGTTTCCTGCCGCAGTGCGACAAGGCGGCGGCGCTGAAGCCGGAGTTCGCACAGGTTGCGAAGTATCAGGACTACCGGAAGCTGCTGGAGCAAGAGAAGCTGGACGCGGTCTTCATTGAGACTACGACGCATGCGCGGGCATTGATTGCGCTGCAGGCGATGCAGTTGGGGTTAGACGTGTATGCGGAGAAGCCGCTGACGTTGACGGTGGAAGAGGGACAACTGTTGGTGCGGGCGGTGGAGCGGTACAAACGGGTGCTGCAGACGGGTACGCAGCAGCGGTCGATTCCGATCAACGCGTGGGCCAGCAAGTTCATTAGGGAGGGCGGCTTGGGGAAGGTGCGGGAGGTGATCGCCTGCAACTTCGAGCCGCCGAAGGCGTGGACGGCGCGTCCTGAGCAGCCAGTGCCCGCCGGACTGGATTGGGATCTATGGTGCAACCAGACCGAACTGCGGCCATTTCATGAAGAGCTGCGCGGGCGGTGGGCGTGGTATTGGGATTACGACGGCGGCGGGCAGAGCTGGGGCGTGAGCGGATGGGGTACGCATGCGCTGGACCAGGTGCAGTGCGCGCTGGGCACGGATACGACGGGGCCGGTGGAGATCTGGCTGGAAGGCGAGGGCGAACGGCCGGCGGTGATGATGAAGTACGCGTCGGGGACGGTATTGAAGATGAACGGGAAGCCGCGGCCCGATCATTCTGATTTGGGTGCGATCTTTGTGGGCGAGAAAGGGACGCTGGAGATCAAGCGCGGGACGCTGGTGGCGGATCCGGGGCTATTGAAGGACGCGCCGCCCGATACGGTGGAAGGGCCGGGCGAGAACAGCTTCCATATCGCCAATTTCTTTGATTGCATCCGGACGCGGAAGCAGCCCAACGCGTGGGTGGAGGCGGGGCACCGGTCGACCAGCGTGTGCCATCTCACGAATGTGTGCAGGGAGTTGGGCCGGAAGCTGAAGTGGGATCCGCTGAAGGAGCAGTTCGTTGACGACGCGGAGGCTTCGCGGAAGCTGGCGCGGCCGAGGCGAAAGGGCTACGAATTGCCGAAGAACGTCTAGCGTGGGAGGCTGCTGCCGGCGCGAACGGCGCGCTACACTAGCACACTATGCGCAGTGCGGGACCGAAAGCATTAGCCCGCCGTCACGAGGAGTTGCTGTTCCAGAGGGCCTATCCGGGGTCTGAAAAGGAAGCACTTGCGGCGGACCGGCAATTGTCGCAAATCGCGGGGCAGGTGGAGGCGTTGCGAGCCAGCGGGCGGGACCTGACGCCGCTGGAGGAGTACGACACCTGCGGGATTGCCGGATCGGGCATCACAGCGGTCTTCAGCTATGGAGTGGCGCGGCATCTATTGAGGGCGCACGGCGACGCGGTGGATATCGAGTGGGACGCGTATGACTGCCGGGACCCGCTGGGTCGGCTGCTGCCACAGTTGCTGCCGCTGTCGGCGGAGGATGCGCTGGTGGAGGCGCATGTCCCGTACCGCGATTGGGTGCATGCGGCGGCGGGGACGCGATCGGACCTGGCCTGGTTAGTGGAGGCGATTGAGGCGCGGTGGCGGGGGTCGCGGCAGCGGGCGGAGCGGTATGACGCGCTGCAGTTGCCGCTGCGCTGGAATTTCGGGGTATCCACGGCGACGCGGACGTTGATGCGGCTGCCGGGGCGTGAGTTGTTCCTGCACACTGAGCCGTATCTGACACGGAAGGATGTGTCGTTGGATGCGATTCCGAAGCTGCCGGCGCTGGCTGTGCGGAAGCTGCCGCGGGCTTTGGGGGCGGTGATGCTGGCGCTGGCGCGCGACACGTCGGCGGTGCGGTACCGGGAGTTGCATGGATTCACCTGGGGCGATCCGCGGCATGTGTACGAGATCGACGGCGGGCGCGGGCTGAAGTTCTATTTCTCGAGCGTGCTGCCGGCTCACAGGCTGCCGCTGCGGGCGTGCCATTCGATGTCGCTGTGGAAGAACGGCGTGCCTGTGGGGTATTTCGAGGGGCTGTCGTTGTTTGAGCGGATGGAGGCGGGGTTCAACCTCTACTACACGTTCCGGGCGGGTGAGACGGCTTACCTGTATACGAAGGTGCTGCAGGCGTGCCACCAGATGCTGGGTGTGACGACGTTCGTGCTGGACCCGTACCAGGTGGGGCACGAGAATCCGGAAGGTTTGGAGTCGGGGGCGTTCTGGTTTTACCGAAAGCTGGGGTATCGATCGACGGATGCGGCGATTGGGGCTTTGATCGCGAAGGAAGAGGCCCGGATCAAGAGAGATGCGCGGTACCGGACTCCGGTGGAGACGCTGAAGCGGCTGGTGGCGGCTGCGATGGTGTATGAGCTGCCCGGGCATGAGGCGGGGGATTGGGATCAGTTCCAACTGCGGCGCATGGGGCTGAGGACGGCGGATGGCACGGCGCCGAAGCTGCCGCGGGCACTGGAGAAGGCCAAGGCGGCTCCGGAGGAGATCCGGTATCTGGAGCTGATGCGGAAAGAGCCACAGTTCCGGCAGCAGGTTCTCGATCTGGGACGGCCGTGACGGGCTAGCGCTTTTTGAGGCCGGTGCCGTTGTTGAGCCAGAGGTCGAGGCGCGGGGTTTGCCAGGTGTACGGCTTGTTGAGGATGTCGAGGTCGCCGTCGTTGTCGAAGTCGCCGAGCTTGCCCTCGTGCCAGCCGTCTCCGGTTTTGAAGACAGTGACCTCGAAGCCGCCCTTGCCGTCGCCGTAGAGGATCCAGGCTCGCGCGTCGCGGTTGTCCGATTCGATGGGCTGATTGCTCCACTTGGCCATCTCGGCGGCGAAGATGTCGAGCTTGCCGTCGCCGTTGATATCGCCGATGTCGAGGGTATGGCCGTGGACCATGTCGCGGGGGAGGAGGGTACGGCTGCTCCAGGAATCTGTCTGGGCGGGGTTGCCGTGGCACTCGTAGATTTTGAGGGGGCCGCTGCCGTCGCCGGGGGCGATGACGACCTGCGGCGTCTTGCCGCGCATGAACTTGCCGGCCCGGATGCGCCCGCCGATATTGCCGATGCGGATGGGGAGGAACTTCCCTGCCCCCTGGTATTTGAACCAATAGTTGCCGGCGAGGATGTCGGGATGGCCGTCACCATCGATATCGGCCGCGTCGACACCTTCTGCGTAGGCTGCGGCGTTGGCTCCTCCCTCACCTGCCAGACCGGAGTAGACGGTCTCAAGGATCCAGGGGCCGCTGTCGCGCGGGTTGTTGGGGATTTCGGCGAGGAAGAGGGTCTTGGCCTTCTGGTTCCAGAAGATGAGCTGGGCGCGGCCGGTGCCTTTGATGTCGGCGAAGATCTGGTCGTGGTGCTGGTTGGCTCCGCTGTCCTTGATGATGTGGCGTTTCCAGGAGACGTCGGGATCGAACGCGGGCGCGGGATTCTCCCACCACCAGACCTGGCGGCCCTGGTAGTCGGCTCCGAAGACGAGGTCGAGATCACCATCACCATCGATGTCGTAGGCTGCGCCGCCCGCTTCGACGGGGAGGAACTCGCTTTCGAGGACGTAGCGGGTCCAGCCTTGCGGGGTGTGGCGGAACCAGGTGAGGGCGGGGGCGGTTTTGCGGCAACTGATGACGAAGTCGGTGCCGGCCTGGGGATCGATGCGGACGGGCAGGGCTCCGGTTTGCTCAATGGAGGGACCGGGCACGGGAAGCTCGCCAAGACGACTGGTGAGGCGCTGCCACTGGATGGTGGGGGCGGCGGCCCAGAGGGCCATGGGGAGAAGGAGCGCAAGGCGCAGTGGGTGGGACATGGCTCTCGTGTCCTGATGCTATGCCCGGGCGGGCGGGCGGAGCAAGTGAGGGTCAGTCGTGAGCGATGGCGTTGCGGAGGCGGAACGAGTTACCGATGACGCAGAGGCTGGAGAGGACCATGGCTGCGGCGGCGAGGATGGGGTTGAGGACTCCAGTGATGGCGAGGGTGATGCCGGCGGCGTTGTAGAAGAAGGCCCAGAAGAGGTTCTGGCGGACGACGCGGAGCGTGGCGCGGGCGATTTCGAAGACGACGGAGAGATGGGCGAGGGAGTTGGACATGAGGACGACGGGGGCGGCCTGCATGGCGAGGTCGGCTCCTGAGCCGAGGGCGATGCCGAGGTCGGCGGCGGCGAGGGCTGGTGCGTCGTTGACGCCATCGCCGATCATGGCGACTTTGCGGCCCTGGGCTTTCATTTCGTCGATGAGGGCCTTCTTGCCGTCGGGAAGGACGGCTCCGCGGAAGCTGCCGGCTCCGATGGCGGAGGCGACCCATTGGGTGGTTTCCACGGCGTCACCGGAGAGCAGCAGGGTGGCGATGTTGTGCTGCTGGAGATTGAGGAGGGTCTCGCGGGCATCGGCACGAATACGGTCGCCGAAGGCGATGGCGGCGGTGACCTGGTTGTTTTCGGAGACGAAGGCTACGGTGGCTCCGGTGGCTTCCCAGTGTTGGGCGAAATGGTTGAGGACGTCGGGGATGCACTGGCTGGCGATGAGGGCACGATTGCCGATGGAGAGAGCTTGGCCATGGACCTGACCGCTGATGCCGTGGCCCTTGTGGACTTGGACCTGTGTCGCGGTGGGCAGTGGAGCAGGACCGGCGCGGCGGACGACGGCGCGAGCCAGAGGGTGTTCGGAGAGAGTTTCGAGGGCGGCCAGGGGACCGAAGGGGAGGTTGGCCGGCAGGCAGTCGAGGACATTGAAGTCGCCTTCGGTGACGGTGCCGGTTTTGTCGAGGACGAGGACGTCGATGTTGCCGATTTGTTCGAGGACGGCAGCGTCGCGGATGAGGATGCCGCGGCGGGAGGCGGCTCCGACGGCGGCGGTGATGGCGAGGGGTGTGGCGATGCCGAGGGCGCAGGGGCAGGCGATGACGAGGACGGCGATAGCGCGCATGAGGGCGTCGGAGAGGGTGGCGCCGGCCAGCAGCCAGCCGGTGAGGGTCATGAGGGCGATGGCGATGGTGACGGGCACGAAGACGCGGGCGACCTTATCGACGGTGCGTTCAATGGGAGCGCGGCTGGCCATGGCCTGTTCCACGGAGCGGATGATGTGGTGGAGGGTGCTGTCGCCGGCGGTGCGGAGAGCGCGGATGCGGAGGACGCTTCCGCCGTTGAGGCTGCCGGCGATGACGTTCACGCCGGGCGTCTTGGGACGGGGCGCGGACTCGCCGGTGAGGATGGATTCGTCGACATCGGACTCACCATCGACGACGGTGCCATCGGCGGGGATGCGTTCGCCGGCTTTGACGACGAAGAGGGAGCCGGGCTGGAGGGCTTCGATGGAGACGAAGGATTCGCGGCCCTCGTTGAAGATTCGGGCCTTGCTGGGCATCATGCGGTAGAGGGCGGTGATGGCCTGGGTGGTGCGCTCTTTGGCTCCGCGTTCAAGGAGTTTGCCGAGCAGGACCAAGGTGATGATGGCGCAGGCGGTGTCGAAGTAGAAGTGGCGGCCGCCGGCGACGGCCTGTGCGCAACTGTAGCCGAAGGCGGCGAGGATGCCGAGGGCGAGGAGGGCCTCCATGCGGAGGGTGAACGCCCTGAGGCCGAGGAAGGCGACACGGAGGATGGGCCAGGCGGAGTAGAAGACGGCGGGCAGGGTGAGGCCGGCCAGGGCGAGGGGCACGATGCGGCGCGCGGCGTCGGAGATGTTCTCCCAGTAGCTGGCGTAGATCACCAGGCTGAGGAGCATGACGTTCATCCAGAGGAAGGCGGCGATGCCGATGCGGAGGAGGAGGTCGCGTTTTTCGCCGCGGTCGCGATCAGTCTCTCCGGAGTATTCGGAGGCGTTGTAGCCGAGGGCCTGGACGCGGCTGGTGATGCGGCCGGGCGGCAGGTATTGCGGGCAGTAGCGGACCTTTAGCAGGTCGGAGGCAAAGAGGACGTTGGCGGAGACGATGCCGTGTTCGGAAGCGAGGGCGTGCTCGATGAGCCAGCCGCAGGAGGAGCACCAGAGGCCCGAGAGCTGGTAGGTGGATTCGCGGGTTTCGGCGCCCTCGGGAATCTCGACGCGGGCGGCCTGGCTATTCGAGATGAGGCCGAGGCGGAGGCTTTCGCGGTAGACCTCACTGCTGCGGAAGTCCTCACCGCGGGCGATGACTCCGCTCTCGGCGAGGATCGTATAGACGTTGAGACAGCCCTGGCAGCAGAAGGCGCGGTGAGTGCCGGCGACCTGGAGGCTGAGCGGCTGCGGGCCTGCTGGGAGGCCGCAGAGATCGCAGTTCATCAGCGGGCCGAGCCATGCCCGCCGGAGCGGTAGTTGCCGTGGTCATCGAGGATGACGGGGTCGACCTGGCGGGAGATGAGATAGGCGCCGATGAGGATCCCGATGAAGAGGACGACGATGAAGCCGAGGAACTTGGATAGAAAAGGCCAGGCGGAACGAGTTGGTTTCGGGGTCACTGGGACTTCTTCTCCTGTGGCATGAGGAAGGTTTCTTCGAACACCTCTGGATCCTTTTCGCCGGTGGAGGCGAGGATCCGGAAGCGGTTCACTTCGTTGGCTCCGGCAAAGGGCCGGACAGCGACCTCGAACTGACGGTCGATAGTCTCGCCGGCCTTGAGGGGCACGGGGCTGGGTTGCAGGGTGAGGGCGCCGGAAGGCAGGCCTTCGAGCCAGAAGGCGACGCTGGCGTCGCTGGAGCCACGGTTGGACAGCTTGACGCGGAAGGTGTTGTAGACGGTACCGTCGCTGCCGAGGCGGAACATGCTGGTGCGGACGGGCTGGAGTTGCACAAGGATGGTGCGACGCATGGAGAGCGCGACGTAGAGCCCGGAGAGGTAGAAGAGGGTGACGAGTAGGACGACGACACGTTTGGAGTCGCGGATGCCGAGTTTGCGATACCAGGCGGTTTCGTTCTCGACGACGTTGCCGGTTTCGCCCCAGGTGTAGTGGATGAGGCCCGGTTTACCGAGCTTGCCGAGGATGTCGGCGCAGGAGTCGATGCATTCGCCGCAATGGACGCATTCGATCTGGTAGGGCGATTTGCGGATGTCGATGCCCATCAGGCAGTCGCGCACGCACTTCTTGCATTCGATGCATTCCTGGTTCTCGTCGCGATAGGTAACGAGGAGGGTATTGCCGTCGCCGAGCATGCCCTGGAGGTAGCCGTAGGGGCAGACGGTGGTGCAGAAGCGTTGGCGGAGCAGGGTGAAGTCGAGGAAGGTGATGAGGGTGACGACGGCTCCGGAGATGCCGCCGGCGGTGTGCATGTCGAGGCTAGCCAGGCGGCGGATGAGATCGGAGGGCGTAACGAAGTACGAGATGAAGATGAAGGACAGGAAGACGCTGGCCAAGCCGACGGCGGCGTAGAAGAGGCCGCGTGCGAGGAGGTTGCGGCGAGCGGCGGGCCATTTGATGAGGTACTTGGTGACCTTGCGTTTGATCCACGATTCGGTTTCGAGGCTGGCTTCACTGAAGATCATCTGCGGGCACATATAGCCGCAGTAGATGCGCCCATAGACCACCGAGGATACGACGATGACGAACATCAGGAACATGAGCGCGAAGAAGATGATGCCGAATTCACTGATGAGGAGTTCGTAACCGGCGAAGTAGAAGCGCTGACGGGGGATGTCGAAGCGCATCACGTTGAAGAACGGCAGCAGGACGAAGATGAGGAAGCAGGTGAGGTGAACGAGTTTGCGGACCCGGTGATAGTGGGGCCGCGGAGGCGGCGGATTGGTATTGTGGCCGCAGGATTTGGTCGGCCGGCTTGAGGTTTCAGGAGTGGCCATGGCAGTTGCCCATCGACATTGCAGGACCGGGCATGAGGCCTCGCCACAGCAGGAAGACGCCCATGATGACCATGCTGATGGCGGGGAGGAGGAGGTTCCAGCGGCCCAGGCGCGCTCCGATGCTGGTGGAGAAGAGGCCGATGGCGAGCAGGCAGCCGGCGGTGCCGAGGCCGAAAGCGGCCATGGACAAAGCACCGTGGAGCGCGGATCCAGTGGCGGCCGCCTGGAGGACGGCGGCATAGAGGAGGCCGCAGGGCAGGAAGCCCATGATGGCTCCCAGGGCGAGCCGGGCGAGGGGCCGAGGGGAGCGGAAGAGCGGGCCGAGGAAGCGATTGAAGTAGCGGCTGATGCCGAAGCGTTCGATGCGGACGAGGCCGGACCTGGGGATGAGCGGAGACATGAGGATGCCGGCGAGGATCATGAGGGCGCCGGCGACGAGGGCCGTTGTGCGTTCGAAGCCGGCGAGGCGGCCGAGCAGTCCGACAGCGTTGCCGGCAGTTCCGGCAAGGGCGCCGAGCAGGGCGTAAGTCAGGATACGGCCGGCGTTGTAAAGCACATGAGACGCCGGCCGTCCTCCCCCCGAAAGTGAATAAGACAGGACGATGGGACCGCACATCTGCGAGCAGTGGAGGCTGGAGACGATTCCGAAGCCAAGGGGCACTGCCAGGTCGAGGGGGTTCATCTTGTGTACAGGATCTTCGAGTTCTGCACAGGTACGGAGACGCACTCGCGGTAGAACTCAAAGTGCTTCATCGTGATGGCGTGTGTGGGACAGCGGCTGGCACACATGGCACAGCGGATGCAGGTGGTTTCATCCTTCATCATTACGCCGCCCAGGGCGTCGAGATCCTCGGCGGGCAGGTCTTTGACCTTCTCCGGCGGGACGAGCAGGGCATCGGCGGCCATTTCCAGATAGTTGGGATCGGAGATGAGCTGGCTGAGGCCGACGAGGCGGATGAGGTTTTCCGGACAGACATCGACGCAGCCGTTGCAGGCGACGCAGATGGAGGTGTCGAAGATGGTGTTGACGTTGCAGCGCAGGCAGCGGGCGGCCTGATGGCGCGCCTCCTGCTCGGGGTAAACCTCCTCCACGATCTCCATCGAGGAGGCGCGCCTGCTGCTTTCGAGCGCAGGCGGATTGGCGCGCTCGAAGCGTTGCCAGCCTTCCGCCATGGCGTAAGTGGCCGGCTTCCAATTCTTTCGCAGGGCAATATCGGTGCGGGTGCCACGGAGGAAGTCGTGCATGGACCGGGCAGCGATCTGGGCCGAGGCGATGGCATCGATAAAGAGACGCGGGCCGTGGGCGATATCGCCGCAGGCGAAGACATCGGGGGCCGTGGTCTGGTAGGTTTCGCGGTTCACCTTAATGAGGCCGCGGTCGCTCTCGACGCCGTCTTCGGGCGCGAGGAACGAGAGATCGGAGGTCTGGCCAATGGCAAAGAGGACGGTGTCGACGGGGATGTCCTCGACCTGAGCTTCATCGAAGGTTGGGCTGAAGCGCCCCTCGGCATTGAAGACCGAGGTGCAGGTGACGACGCGGAGTGCGGTGACGCGGCCGTTCTCGCTGAGCACTTCGCGGGGGCCGCGGCTGTTGTGGAGGCGGATGCCTTCCTCGGCGCCTTCTTCGACTTCGATCTCGTCGGCGGGCATTTCGGCGCGGGACTCCAGGCAGACGACGTGAACTTCTTTGTCGCCGCTCATGCGGAGGGCGGAGCGGGCCACGTCGTAGGCGACCTGTTCGCCACGCTCCATTTCAGCGAGGGCCTCGCCCTTCTGCATAGCTTCGAAGGGGCGGACGGCGGAACGGGCGACATCGTAGGCTACGTTGCCGCCACCGATGACGACGATGCGTTTGCCGAGCGGGAGAGGAGTGCCGGCGTTGAAGGCGCGGAGGAAGTCCATGCCGTCGTAGACGCCTTCGGTTTCCCCGCCGGGGAGTTGGAGGCGGCGGCCCTTAGGCAGGCCGATGCCGAGGAAGATGGAGCGGAAGCCATCCTGGCGGAGGCTCTGGATGGTGAAGTCGCGGCCGAGCCGCATATTGCACTTCAGGTCGACGCCGAGCGAGAGGATGGCCTGGATCTCGTGGCGCACGAGGTCGCGTGGCAGGCGAAAGATGGGGACGCCGACGGTGAGCATGCCGCCGGGTTCGGAGTCGGCTTCAAAGACAGTGACCTTGTAGCCGATCTGGGCGAGGTCGTGGGCGACGGTGAGGCCGGAGACGCCAGCGCCGACGACAGCGATGCGTTCGTAATCGCCGCGGTTGGGCGGCAGCATGGCTTTGTTGCAGGCATCCCGGTGCATGGCGTAGTCGCCGGTTTCGGGACCGAACTGCGTGGTGACGAAGCGTTTGAGGGCGCGAATGGCCACGGGTTCATCGAGGTCGCCGCGGCGGCAGTTGGCTTCGCAGGGGGCGCCACAAACGCGTCCGCAAATGGACGCGAACGGGTTGGTGGCGCGGGCGATGCGATAACCGTCTTCGTAGCGGCCCTCCGCGATGGCATTGACGTAGCCGCACGCGTCGGTGTGCACGGGGCAGGCATGGCGGCATTTCACCATCTCCACCCAGTAGTCAGTCGGGTCAGGAACCCGAATCTGGTAGAAGCCGTTGTTCATACCAACTTACTCGTGGTGATCGGACTTGCGAATGGCGAAGAGCACGACCGTGACGACGAAGATCAGCGCCAGGGCGGCGACGAAATACATCAGGCCGTCGGCCGAGGTGGTGGCCTGATTCATCTTCTGGACAAGCGGACCGCGGTCTTCGTGATTGACCTCGCCGTTCATGAAGAAGATGAAGTAGGACACGCAGCCGAGGCCGATGATGGGGAAGGCGACCTTGAGGAAGCCGGGCACTTCGGTGCCCTGGCGTTCCGTAATCCAGCCGCCGGCGTATTCCTTGAGCTCGTTCTTCTTATCACTCATTTGCGAACCTCCGGCTGTTCGTCGTCGTGGAGCATTCTGTACTTGGGCTCTTCGGTGTTTCCGCTGAGATAGCCGTGTTTGAGCGACTTCACGAAGAAGTAGAGCGCACCGCCGGCCAGCAGGGCGAAGAGGAAGTATGAGAAGTAGATGCTGGGATAGACGTAATCTCTCATATCGCGCCTCTATTTCTCGAAGTCGTTGTCAGGCCGCCAGTTCTTGGAACGGCCGAGGGTTTGGAGGTAGGCGGTGAGGGCGCGCAGTTCCTCGGGATTCTCGGCGATCCAGGGGAAGGGCGGCATGATGGAACCTGGCACGAGGTCGCGGGGATTGCGGAAGTGGGTGCGATGCCACTGGCTGTCGTACTTGCCGCCGACGCGGGAGATGTCGGGGCCGGTGCGTTTGGTGCCGAACATGTGGGGCGTGTCGTAGACGAACTCGTCGGGGGTGGAGATGGGCGAGTCGACGCCCTTCCAGCCGGAGCGTTTGGTGTCGGCGAGGAGGGTGCGGGTCTGTTGGGTGTGGCAGTACCAGCAGCCTTCGCGCACGTAGACGGCGCGGCCCTTGAGCTCGACTTCGGTATAGGGTTTGAGCTTGCCCGTGGGGCCCTTGGCGGGATCGGTGTTCTCGAACGCCTTGCCCCAGGTCTTGTCGACCAGCGGCGGAACGATGGTGGTGAGAGTGCCGCCGATGAAGAAGAAGACTAGCGCGGCGCCGATGGCGAAGCCGAAATTGGAATCCGCTTTTCTTAGCATATTCGTTGCTCCTTGCGGACTAAGCGGCCGCGGGCCGGTCCTTCGCCCCGAGGATGGTTGCCATGATGTTGTAGCCGAAGCTGACGATGCCGAGGAACATGAGGATGCCGGAGAAGAACCGGACAATCCAGACAGGCTTCAGCGCGATGACGGTGTCGATGAAGGGAATGGAGGGGTTGTTCCACTGCCAGCCCTGCCAGAAGCCGCCGAGCCACAGGGTGACGAAGAAGCCGAGGCCGCCGAACATGAGGAACCAGAAGCTCCAGTTGGCTAGCGCCTCGGAGAAGATGGTGGTCTTAAAGACCCTGGGGATCATCTGGTAGCAACCGGCGATGGCGAAGAAGCTGAAGGCCCCGAGGACGGCCATGTGGGCGTGACCGGGGATCCAATCGGTCTTGGAGACGATGGCATTCACAGTACGCAGGCTGTGCATGGGTCCCTGGAAGCAGGTGAGCAGGTAGAAGACGACGCCCGACATAAGGAATTTCAGGGGGACGTTGTCCTTGAGCTGATGCCACTGGCCCTTCATGGTGGCGAAGAAGTTGTAGACCACGGCCCAGACCGGGATGAGGAGCATGACGGAGAAGGCGATGGAGATGGTCTGCAGCCACTGGGAGATGGGTCCGTGGAGCATGTGGTGGGCGCCGGTCCAGACATAGACGAAGGCCAGCGACCAGAACCCGATCATGGAGAGCTTGTGGCTGTAGAGCGGTGTATTGGAAGCCTTCGGAATGAAGTAGTAGGCGATGGCGAGGCCGACGGGCGTGAAGATGAGGCCCACGGCGTTGTGGACGTACATCCAGTTGAGGTTGGCCTGGTTGGTGCCGGTGGCGAAGAGGACGGCGAAGTTGCCCGTGAGGTAGACGAAGGCGGTCCAGAGGATGGTGCCCATGATGTACCAGATGGAGACGTACATCTGGTCGTACTTGCGGGAGGCGACCGTCATGAAGATATTCACGCCGAACATGATCCAGGCCACGACGACGGCGACGTCGAGCGGCAGGGGCAGTTCCGCGTACTCCAGGCCCTGGGTCCAGCCCATGAGGAGGGAAACGACCGCCCCCAGGATGATGGCGTTCCAGAGTATGGCGGTAGCGATGCCGAGCTTCTCGCTCCACAGTTTAACGGCACAGAGCCGGGGCACCATGAAGAACGAGAGGCCCATATCGGCGGCCAGCAGCCAGCCGAACAGCATGCCGTTGACGTGCAGCGGGCGCAGGCGGCCGTAGGTGAGGTATTGCACCGTCCCCAACAGGCTGGGCCAGACGAACTTGGCTGCAATGGTGACGGCGATGATCCCGACGATGAAGAAGTAGGCGATGGAACTGATCAGGAACCATTTGGCCGTTGTGTCGTCGTGCACCAGGGCGGGCCCGGAGGCCGCCGAGGAGCGCGTATCGACGCTCTTATTGATTTCCTCAGGCATTGATACTCCTCATGAACTACTTGCGGGCGGCACTCCGGGCATTGATGCCGCGGATGAAGTTGACGAGGTCGCCAACTTCGTTCTGGGACAGACCGTAGTCGATCCACGACGGCATGGCGGAGCCTTGCACGCCGTAGAGAATGGAATCGAACATCCGGTGGTCTGAAATGCTCTCGACAAAAGCCGTATTGCGCAGGTTGCGGGGCCGCGGCAGGATGTCGAGGGAGTTCGGACCTTTGCCGTCGGCCTTGCGGCCGTGGCAACCGGAGCAGCGGCGGATGAAGGTATCTTCTCCGCGCGCCATGGATTCGGAACTGGAAGCGACGGGATTCTTCTCGGGTACTTTGCGGGCGGTGACCTCTTTGCGCGGCTCCTTCGTATAGGTGGTGAAGACGTACTGGAGGACGCCCTGGATCTGGCTATCGTTAAGCACCTGGCCCCAAGCGGGCATGGAGGTGCCGGCGACGCCGGTCTTGATGGAATCCTGGAGACGACTGAGGGGCTTGCTGTTGATGAAGCCGGCCTTGGTGAGGTCGCGGGGGTAGGGGTCGAGGTAGATGGCGATGGGGCCGTGGCCGTCGCCCTTCTCGCCGTGGCAGCGCTGGCAGAGCTCCTTAAAGGTATCGGCCGGGGTGGGCATGGGCGGCGGAGTCTTGAGGCTGGCCAGATAGGTGCTCATGGCCTGGAAGTCAGCCACGGGGAAGCGGAAGGTGGGCATGATGGAGTCCCGAATCAAGGCGGGCGGATTCTTGAAGTGTTCGAGAATCCAGGGTTCGGGCTTCATGAGACCTTCGAAGCTGAGGTCGGGGGCAATACCGCCGTCGCGCGAGCCGAGTTTGTGGCAGGCGGTGCAGGCGTGGTCGGTAACCAGCTTTTCTCCCGATGAGATGAGGGCGGCGCCCTGCAGCACGACGGGTTCAGCGGCGCCTTCCGGCGGCCGTTTCGCGTTGAGCGAAGCGCGGTAGCGCTGGAGGGAAGTCTCAGAGAAGTTGACGCCGCGGCGGCTCTTCAGGAAGATGACGAGCGCCTTGACGTCGGGTTCGCTGAGATGGAACTGGGGCATGAACGAGGTGGCGAGGTTGGCGCGGGGGTCGACGATGGACTCCCAGAGGTAGTCGATCTTGAACTTATGGCCGATCTCGGAGAGATCCGGACCGAGGGTACCTTCGGAGAGGCCTTCAATGCGGTGGCAGCCGTAGCAGTTGTTGGCGAAGAAGAGCTTGCGCCCGCGATCGACGAGAGCGGTGCCGGCGAAGTTCTCTTCGGTATGGCACTGGGCGCAGTTGGACTGCATGTAGTCCTTGCCCTTCAGCTTGGATGCGAAATCCTTGCGCCAGTTGGCCTGGACAATGTAGCCGGCCAGCGGATCAGGCCAGTATTCGTCTTCACCGTGGCTAAAGTGCTCCTGCAGGCCGCGGCCCTGGCCGTCATGGCAGACGGTACAGCCGAAGTCAGCGAACTTGTGACGGCGCTCCCATTTTCCGTTGACCTGGACGTCACCCATGCCGGCGGTGTAGGGGTGGGTGCGCAGCGGCTGGGCGTGATCCTTGAAGCGGGGATCGTCCATCGCGAGGTGGCAGGTGATGCAGCGATCGACGCGATTGTCACCGAACTTGGTGACGAGCGACTGCTCGATGCGGGGTGAGCGGGCGGTGAGGGCGGCCTTCTCGGCATCAGTCTTGGAGAGGGCGCGCGCCTGGTCGAAATAGGCGGTCTGGTAGTTCTCCCACTTGTGGAAGAACTGCTGGTAGAAGACGAGCCCGTGGACGATGAGGACCACGAAACTGGCGATAGCAAGTGCGAGTCTCATGAAGTCACCTCATTTCCAAGGGGAGACGAACTCCCAGTTGGGTCCCCGGAAGAAGGTCCCGATAATGACGAACACCACGTTGACGATCAGGAAGGTCATGAAGATCGTATTGGCGAGCAGGCGCTCACGGGCGAACCACTTGCCGACGCCGGCGGTGCGCCGGTCGAGGTAGGGTGTACCCAATAAGAGCAGGACGAAGATGGTGGGGATGCCGACTCCGCCCCAGAAGGCGGAGTAGCTGACCATCTCCTGCAGGCCCAGGAAGTACCAGGGCGCCTTGGCCGGATTTGGCGGATGCATGACGTTGACGGGCTCTTCGAGCGGCGCGTTGAACATCATGGAAAGCGTCAGGATGGCGGCGAGGGTGAGGATGAACACGAACAGCTCGGCAATGAGCAGATTGGGCCAGGCGAAGACTGAGTTGTCGGGCGTATTGCCGATCTTGGTGAAGGGTCCGCGGACGAAGCCCTGCAGGCCGTAGGTCTTGTTTTTGTTGAGTTCGACAGCCTTGATGCTGACGGCGACAGGGACCGAGGTCTCTTCGGGACGGGAGAGTCCGCCGTCTTTGCGGATCCGCCAGAAGTGAATGGCGACGAGTAGAGTGACGATGACCGGCAGGACAGCCACGTGGAGGACGTAGAAGCGAAGCAGCGCTTCCTGTCCGACGGTGGCGTCGCCGAGCATGAGGAACTGGATGTCCTTGCCAACGACAGGGGCGTAAGCGGCGATGGAGGTGCCGACGGTGATGGCCCAGAAAGCCAGCTGATCCCAGGGAAGCAGGTAGCCGGTGAAGCTGGAGAAGAGAGTGAGCAGGAAGAGCAGGACGCCGATGACCCAGTTGAACTCACGGGGCTTCTTGTAGGAGCCGGTGAAGAAGACCCGGCACATGTGGAGGGCAACGACGCCGACCATGCCGTGAGCGGCCCAGCGGTGCATGTTGCGCAGGAAGATGCCGAAGGCGACCGTGCCGCGCAGGTCCAACATGCGATCGTATGCCTGCGTTGTGGACGGCACGTAGTAGAACATCAGCAGGACGCCGGTGACGACCAGGATCAGGAAGAGGAAGAAAGACATGAGGCCCAGGCCCATGGTGTAGATGGGCCGGAGCGTGTTCTTATTGACCTTCACCGGGTGGATGTGAAGGAAGAAATTGGTGAAGCTGGTGGAGGAGCGCTGCAGATCGTCCGTGGGGAGCGGGTTACGAAATAGCGAGTGCCAGACGTTTGCCGGCAGTTCCCGCATGTTCGTCCACAGCGAGGGGGGTTTGACTGCCTGGCTCATACGTTCAGGTAGCTCCCAGGCTCGACCTCAGTATCCTTGTCGATCTCGATTTCGCCGTTCGGGGCGAGGCTCACCTTGTACCAGGGGAGGGCCTTGGGAGCGGGTCCACCGGTCACGTTGCCATCCTGGTCGTAGCGCGAGCCGTGGCAGGGGCAGGAGAAGCCGGTGTCGGCGACGCTGACGATGCAGCCGAGGTGGGTGCAGGTGGTAGAGATGGCGGCAAGCTTGTCTCCCTCCCGCACAACGCACACACGGCGGGTGTCGAGAGCCATGCGAGTGCCGGAAGGAAACTCCTCCGGCTTGCCGATGTTGAACCGCTGGGGCTGCCCGTAGGTGGCACGCGGCTTGATGAACACGAGATTCGAAAAAGCGCTCAGGATCGCCGAGCCAAACAGTCCAAAACCACTGAACCAGGCAAGCATGCGGCGCCGGTTCATGCCCGGCTCGCCGGCCGCATCCTTGTTATGAGCGAATTTGGGATTTCCCGCCATCTTCATCCGACTCCTTGGGTTGATCTACCAGTTCTTGAATGTCCGACCAGAAGACCTGATACTTGGCGTCTTCGAGGTCGCGAAAATAGTCGCGCTTCACGGCAAAGACAAAGACACACGCAGCGCCGAGGCCCATAAAGAGGCTGGCGGCGAGGGCGACCCAGGTCAGCTCCATTTGGGCACCCCGCAGATGGGGCCGGTGGCCGGGGTCCGGGCGGCCAGGGCAGCGATCGTGTGAGCACGGAGGACGGCGGTCAGCGCATCCTGCGCCTCCTGCCAGACCACATGGACGCTGCACCAGTCGCTGCGGCCACAGAAGCCTTCGGGGCCGATGCAGGCATTGAGTTGGAGCGGGCCTTCCAGGGCTTCGACGACGTCGAGGAGAGTAATGGACTCGGCCGGCTTGGCAAGGGTGTAGCCGCCGGAGACTCCGCGATGGGAGAGGGTGAGTCCGGCGCGAGTGAGGGCCTGCAGGACTTTGCTGAGGAAGGCTTCGGGGGCATCGCCGAAGTTTGCAAACTCGGTGAGAGTGACGCGCCCGCCGACGGGAACAGTGGCCAGGTGAAGCATCACCCGGACTGCGTAATCGGCTGCGCGAGTCAACTGCATTTGGCGAACCTTGATAAATTAGAGTCTTTTTCTCCGGTATTGTCAATAGAGTTTTTAAGACCTTGTTTGCTTAAATATAGACGAGAAGATACAGATAGATTCGGGGTGCGTCAGCAGGGTCGAGGACGCCTAATTTGTACTTTTTTGTTTGGATTTGTCAGGGGTGGTTCCGGCTGCGGCGGAGGTCCCCTGGGCTGGGCATTAGGATCGGGCAGTGTCGGCGCGATAAATGGAGGCAATGCCTACGGCGTAGGCTACGAGGTCGAAGAAGCTGAACTGGGTGCCGAGGAGGCGGGCCACGATCCGCACTATCCCGTGTTCGCTGGTGAGGAGTTGGGCGGGGATGCGGGTGAGTTGGAAGAGTTCGATGGCGGTCATGGCGGCCATGGCGCAGATCGCAGTGGTGGAGGGTTTCCAGAAGGGGCGGAGGAGGACGTAGAACATCGCAGCATAGAGGGCGTCCCCGAGGTATTTGTCGATTAGGACGAAGCCGGTCTGATGGAGGCGGGATACGATGCCGGCCGCGATGATGCCCGCGAGGGTGAGGGCCCACACGGCTCGGGGTGATGGGCGAAGGGACATGTGTGTAGTGTACGGTGCGGAGGCGGGCCTCCGCGTTTGTGCAGCGAACAGCGAGAGGGCCATCCGCGATATTGTGTTTGGTTAGCTATGCTCCGATTCGCGCTACTTTCCCTACTCGCTTTTTCACTCGCCGCCCAGGATCGTGTCGGCACGATTCAGGTTCGGGTCGCCACCGACCATACGGATTGGCGGTATGAGCCCGGTAAGCCGGTGAAGTTCCAGATCACGGCCGTGCAGGACGGCCACGCTTTGAGCGGGGTGAAGGTGACTTACCGGATTGGTCCGGAGATGATGCCGCCGAAGATCGACCAGACGGCGACGATTACGGGCGAGAGCCTGACGGTGGAGGGCGGGACGATGAACGAACCCGGCTTCCTGCGGTGCATCGCCACGGTGGAGAAGAACGGCAAGACTTATCGCGGCCTGGCGACCGCTGCATTCCAGCCGGAGTCGATCAAGCCGACACAGCAGGATCCGGCGGACTTCGACGAGTTCTGGGCTGCGGGCAAGGCGGCACTGGCGAAACTGCCGATCGACGCCAGAATCACGCCGCTGCCCGAATATGGCAATGCGCAGGCCGACTGCTATCAGGTGAACCTGCAGAACGTCGGCATGGGGAATGCGCCGTCGCGGTTTTACGGCATTCTGTGCGAGCCCAAGGCACCGGGCAAGTATCCGGCGTTGTTGAGTGTGCCGGGCGCTGGAGTGCGGCCCTACCGCGGCATGGCGGAGATGGCGGCTCGCGGTGTGATTACGCTGCAGGTGGGGATTCATGGGATTCCGGTGACGATGGACCAGACGGTGTACGATTCGTTGGGCGCCGGGGCGCTGGCGAACTACAACACGTTCGGCCTCGACAACCGGGACCGGTACTATTTCCGGCGGGTTTACCTGGGGTGTGTCCGTGCCAACGATTACCTGACCAGCCTTGCGAAATGGGATGGGGTGCATCTCGTCGTGACTGGCGGCAGCCAGGGTGGGGCGCTCTCGATTGTGACAGCAGCGCTGGATCCGCGGGTCAAGGGGTTGGCTGCGTACTACCCGGCGTTATCGGATGTCACCGGGTATCTGCAGAATCGGGCCGGCGGTTGGCCGCACATGTTCCGCGCGACTGAGGGTCCGATGGCCCACCGGTCGCAGGACAAGATCGAGACGTCGCGCTACTACGACGTGGTCAATTTCGCGCGGCGGGTGAAGGTGCCCGGGCTGTACTCGTGGGGCTTCAACGATGAAACGTGCCCACCGACCTCAATGTACTCGGCGTATAACGTGATCCCGGGGCAGAAGAAGCTGATGCTGGCCCTGGAGACGGGTCACAACAATGTTCCGGAGCAGGTGGCTGAGGTGCAGGCGTGGCTGCTGGCGTTTCTGCAGGCGAACGCAAATTGACTTCGCCTGCTAGCCGTGACCCTGCCGCTTTCTCCAGACATCCCAGGTGAGCGGGCCGGCCTCATCGTCGGAGATTGGGCGGCCGGAGAGTTTGAGGGCCAGCTTGATCTGGCCGTGGTGGTAGGACTCGTGGAAGATCAGGAGCTGAACGAGCAGGATCGGATGGTCGTAGTGCAAGTCCAAGGCTCGGCCGGCTTCTACCCTGCCCCGCACCGCGTCGCGGACACGCCCGGCGCTTTCGTTTAGCATCCCGGCGATACGGTGAGGGTCGGGCTCGAAAACCCACTCCTGTGACGGCACCTCTCCAGCGAACTCTGGAGCCTCTTCAAGAACTGACACCATCCGCTCATGGTGGAGGTGAGTGAACATCTCGGAGACGGTGTGGCTGGTGGGCGTCGCACGTGCTTCCAAGCCGCTGGGCGGGATGGCGTGGAGGAGGTTGACGAGGATGGTATTGTTGCGGTCCCAGGAGTCGAGCAGGGCGTCCAGCAGGCTTTGGTCTGGTGCTTCCGGCATCTCTGCTTCCATTTTGTACTAAATCGTGAAGTTTTTCAGATGGGGGGCCAAACGTCTTACAAGGTTGAGGTTCGGGCCGGTCGCGCGACACGGCCGCCCGGGGTTCGGCCTATAATTCGAGAGCAACCCATGTATCCTTTTGAACCTGCGCGCTACACCTGCTATCGGGCCAACGGACCGCTGACGATCGATGGCAAGCTGAATGAGCCGTCGTGGCTGGCGGCCCCGAAATCGACGCCCTTTGTGGATATCGTCACTGGGGAACCGGCGTGGTTTGACACGCGCACGGCACTGCTCTGGGACGACGAGAATCTCTACTTCGGGTTCTGGGCGGAAGAGAACGACGTCTGGGGCACGCTGACTGAGCGGGACTCGAAGATCTATGAAGAGAACGACCTTGAGTTGTTCATCGGCGCCCAGGACGCGTACTACGAGTTTGAGATGAATGCGCTGAACACGGTGTATGAAGTGTTCTGGGTTTGGAAGGACATCTTCCTGCCGGGGTCGAAGTATTTTGGGCGGCCGGAGTTTGATCCCGCCACGCAGAGGACTATGGTGCTGGATGGAGTAGGCGGCCATGTGCACGAACGGGGCGAGCGGTGGGGGTTCCTGGATTGGGATTATCCGGGCCTGCGGACGGCTGTGCATGTGGATGGTGTGGTGAACCGAAGGGACAAGACAGACCGGGGCTGGACGGCGGAACTGGCCTTTCCCTGGAAGGGGCTGGAGTTGCTGCGTGACGGGCGGTCGCTGCCGCCGAAGGACGGGGATGTCTGGCGGATCGATTGCAGCCGGTTTGAGAAGATCGGCCGGAACGGCGAGGTGCTGGATCCGTGCGCGGGCTGGACGTGGAATCAGCACGGGCACTACGACTCGCACATCCCGGAAGTGTTTCCCTATGTGACGTTCTCGACGGAAGTGGTGGGCGAGGGGCGTTAGCCGGACTTTGAGCTCCGGCGCGCACTGGGTCAACAGGCTGTATATGATCTAGGTGGCTGAACGAAGCAACGTGTCCCTCCAGGCGACGCTGAAGTGGATTCGCGCGGAGCGCCGGCGGCGCGGATGCTTCCTCCAGATCGGAGCAGAACCATGAAGTTGTTGATGAGCCTTTGCTTCTGTGCGGTGGCGGGCCTGGTAGCAGTCCAGGGAGCACCCGCCGGTCCCCGCGTCAAGACCGTGAATGGTGTGGTGGAAGGGATCACCGCACAGTCCGGGGTCCGGATGTTCCGGGCGATTCCGTTTGCCGCCCCGCCTGTGGGCGAGTTGCGCTGGAAGGCGCCGCAGCCGGCGAAGAAGTGGGCGGGCGTCCGCCCGGCGGTAGATTTCGCGTCGAGCTGCATGCAGCGGCCGATCTTTGGAGACATGGAGTTCCGCGGCAAGGGTACGAGCGAGGATTGCCTGTACCTGAACGTGTGGACGCCGGCCAAGACGGCTTCGGAGAAGCTGCCGGTGCTGGTGTACTTCTTTGGCGGCGGGCTGATGGCTGGCGACGGGTCAGAGTACCGCTACGACGGCGAGAGCATGGCGACGAAGGGCATCGTCTCGGTCACCATCAACTATCGACTTTCGGTATTTGGGTTCTTGGCTCATCCGGAACTGACCGCGGAAGCTGCCTATCACTCTTCGGGCAACTACGGTTTCCTGGATCAGAACATGGCGCTGCAGTGGGTGCAGGCTAATATCGCGGCATTTGGAGGCGATCCCAAGCGGGTGACGATTGCGGGCCAGTCGGCCGGATCGCGTTCCGTGAGTGTGCAACTGCTCTCGCCCTTATCGAAGGGTTTGTTCTCGGGCGCAATTCTGGAAAGCGGCAGCATGGTGAGTGCGGTGAAGCCGCTGTCCCTGGCGGATGCCGAGAAGCGCGGGTTGGAGTTCATGGCGGCAGCCGGCGCCAAGTCGTTGAAGGATCTGCGGGCGATCCCCGCGGAGAAGGTGCTGGCGATGACCGCGCAGCCGGCCTGGACGCGTTTCGAGGCAATCGCGGATGGCTACCAGGTGGCGGCGAAGGACCTGATCGAATGCGCGGACAAAGGGGAACTGGCGCGGGTGCCGTTGCTGCTGGGCTGGGTGACGGAAGACCGGAACGCACAGTCGTTGCTGGGCGAGAATCCGGCGACACCCGAGGGGTATAGCGCGGCAGTACGCAAACTGTTCGGAGCGGATGCCGATCGCGTGCTGGCATCGTATCCGGCCGGGCAGACAGCGGATCAGGTGTTGGATGCGGCCCAGACTTTGGCAACGGACCGTGGGATGGGCTACAACATGTGGCGGTTGGCAGAGGGTCACCGGCAGTCGAGCGGACAGGCGGTGTTCCGATTCCTTTACGGGCGGCCGAGGCCAAAGTTCCTGGGGCGGGCCGACCAATTGCCTGGCACCGCGGGCGGGATCATCACCAATGCGGCTGCGGCTTCCTCCGTTCCGAAATGGCGTGGAGCCGTGCACTCCGCCGAGATCGAGTACGCTTTGGGCAACCTGGCCACGAACAAGCACTATGCCTGGGAGCCGGCCGACTACAAGCTGTCGGAGGTCATGGAAGGCTACTTTGCGAATTTCGTCAAGACCGGCGATCCCAATGGTGCCGGGCTGCCGAAGTGGCCGGCCTACGCGCCTGGCTCGGGGTTCCAGATCATGAGCTTGAATGCGGAGTCCTGCGCTGTGCCTGAGACGCGGCAACGGTATCTGCTGCTGGACGGGATTCTGCACAAAAAATAGGCATGTTGGAGCGCCGCATCTTTCACCCGTCGTTGGCGGCTCAGCGATGGGTGAAATGCGGGCTAATGGAATTGTTCGACGAGGAAGAGATCACTGGCTATCGGGTCGGCCAGGGAGATGAAGATGGCGGACCCATCGGGTGCTACGGCCAGCCCGGCGTCTCCGACCAGTGGCCGATTGGGCAGTTCGGCCAGGCTGGTCTCTTTGCGGGTGTTCAAGTCGAATGCGCGCAATGAATACGGCGGCTTGACGCCGGCGAAGAAGATGGTGTCGTTGAAGAGGCGCCAGTTGCCCCACATGCCGGCATCGAGGCCTTCAAACACGACTTCTTCGTGGCCGCCGGCGACGGGCAGGCGCCAGATTGCGCGGCCGCCGCGGTCTTTTGTGAAGTAGAGCCAGCGGCCATCGGTGGATTCCCAGGCGCCAAAACCGCCGCCTTGGGTCACCTGGGTGGCCGCACCGCCGATGTAGGGGCGTTTCCAGATCTGCCAGGTGCCACTGGTGTTGGCCGAGTAATAGATGGTGCGGCCGTCGCGGGACCAACTGGGGACTACTTCGTCGTAGCTCTCGCGAGTGAAGCGGCGCAGTTTGCCGTTCCCCGCGTTCACGATGAAGATGTCGGAGTTGTCGCCCGTACGGGAATCCAAGGCGATGGAGTGCCCGTCGGGGGACCAGCGCGGGCACCCGGTGAGAGTCCTGCCGAAACGGGTAAGCCGGCGCGGAGCCGCACCGTTGATATCGGATACCCAGATTTCGTCTGTGCCGCTACGGTCGCTGCGGAAGGCAATGCGACGGCCGTCGGGGGCGATGTCGGGGCTCACATCGGTCAGGGTGGAGGAGAGCACCAGTTCGGGTTTACCGGCCGGGAGGGGTTGTCGCCAGATACGGATGGTCTGCCGAGGGCTGGCGAACACCATGCGGTTTCCGGTGTGGGCGACGCGCGGATGGCGGGCGGTGACGGTGCCATCGGTGAGGCGTTGAGGCTCGCCGCCAGCGGCGGAAATGCGCCAGAGGCTGCGTTGCCGGGCGAAGACCAGCGCGCTGCCGTCGGCAGTCCAGGAATGGCCCATCAAGGGGTGAGGGCCCGTGGTGAGACGGGTGATCCGACCGGTCGCCAGGATCACGACGGAGAGTTGGTCGACGCCGTGGCTGAGGGATTCGCGGAAGGCGATGCTGCGGCCATCGGGGGAGAAAGCCGGCTCGTAGTGACCAAGGATCTGCTCCGGGCTGGTGGTGATGCGGGTGATGGTCCCATTGGCGGTAGAGATTAAGACGAGATCCCGGCGGTCCGTCGCGGCAATGTATTTGCCGTCCGGCGACCAGTCGATGAGGACGGACGGGCCGACGGGACTGGGGGCGGATTCGATGACGGCGCGGCGGACGATATCGCGGGTGGCGAGATCCATTACAAAGATGCCCAGATGGTCGGGTCCAGTGGGGCGGAGGAAGGCAATCTCCCGGCCCCCGGGGGACCAGACGGGGCTGGACACTTCGCCTTCGGCCTCTTTGGTGAGGAGGACGGGCGAGAAGCTGCCGACATTCTGGACGTAGATGTTGCGACGGCCGCTTTCTGAACCGTTCCACAGGAACGCCACCTTGGTGCCATCGGGAGAGAAGGAGGGCTGCAACTCGGCTCCGGGCAGACTGGTGAAGGTGCGGACTTCGAGCGGCGGAGGGCCTGGACGCGAGGCGGCAATCTTCCAAACTGCGACGACCAGGACGGCCACGGCGAAGAGAGACAGGCCGATGACGCGAAGCGAGAAGCTGGGGCGGAGTCGAATCGGGACGGGTGCTGCCTCGACCGGTGCACTAGGCAGCGGAGGAGCCGGTAAATCTGCAGGAAGGAGTCCGGATTCCGTTGGTGGATTAGGCTTCTTTAGGGTTTTCGGAGCCTGAACGCCTATTTTTAGGTCAAGGATCGCCGGGGTGGAGAGGTTGCGCGGCTTCCGATTGACCTCGAAGGACGTTACATAGCCGCCCTTGGGGAGGTTAATGCGGATGGGATCGTCCTTACCCTCCTTCGCGTAGTAAGCAGCGAGCTTCTCGCGGAGGCGGCGCGCCTCAATCCGGACTATCGGATCCGCTTTTGGGTCATAGGAGGCCGGACGGTCAAAGACCGCACCACCGATAACGCTCTCCTTCAACTGTCCAAGGTCTTGAGCCAGCGAATGTTCGACGGCATAGGAGAGGAAACGGCGCATGCGTTCGGACTTGGCGAAGCCGTCGCTGGCCAGGATTTTCTGAAGTTCCTCGAGGGCGGTGTTTCTGACGTTGAAACGATCGTCCGGAGAGGCCTCGGGACGAGTAACCTGCATTTGCTTACCCCGTCATTACTGCGGGATTACTCCCTGTTTATCTTATTACTTTCTACAATTTTAACAGTTTGCACGGGGGTCGCGCTTGGAGTGGTGGCGCCGTGTCCGGCACCGCGAATCACCGCTGACGCGATCAGTTTGCACAACTCCAACTACAAACGGAGAACTTCATGTCTATTCCTTATACAGGGCAGTTGCGCCGGGCCTGGTTGCTCGTCGCCATGTTTGTCCTGTCCTCCGCCATCCTACTCGGACAATCGGATAACGCCAGCGTCTCGGGCTTTGTCAGAGACTCGACAGGCGCTACTATCCCCGCAGTCCGGGTCGTCCTGACTAATACAGCCACGGGTGCTGAACGCGAAACCAAGACGGGAGACAACGGGTACTACATTTTTACTCCCGTTCCGTCGGGCGTCTACACGGTCTCGGCCGAAGCCGCGGGCTTCAAGAAGACCAACAAAACAAAGAACAAGATCGACTCCAACATGGCGGCAGGCATCGACCTGACGCTGGAAGTTGGTGATCTGAGCCAGTCGGTGGAAGTCACGGCTTCCGCCACCCGAATCCAGACGGATACGGCCGCTTTGGGCCGCGTGGTGGACCGGGCGCAGTTTGAATCCATTCAGGTGACGGGCCGCAACCCGATGTACCTGGCGCTGCTGAAGCCCGGCGTGACCGGTCAATCCGTGACCGGCGGCGGCTTTGGCATGGCGAACATTGCGAACATCAACGGCACGCGTTCGTCCGACAGCACGGTGACCACGGACGGCGCAGTTGGCCTGCGTACGCGTGGCGCGGACGGTACGGCGATCGGCGCGGCGGACATGGACGCGGTGGCTGAAATCCAGATCCTTACGTCAGCTTTCCCGGCTGAGTATGGCCGATCCATTGGCGGCCAGGTGCGTATCATCACGCGCAGCGGCGGCCAGCAGTTCCATGGTTCCTTGTATGAGTACTTCCGGAATTCGGCTTTGAATGCGAATACGTGGGACCGCAACCGCAACTCGAATCCGAGCATCAGCGGCGGGCCGTCGCCGTTCCGCTACAACCAGTTTGGTTACAACGTGAACGGTCCGGTCTACCTTCCGGGCAAATGGAACACGGACAAGAGCAAGCTGTTCTTCCTGTTCAGCCAGGAGTATGTGCGCCAGCGCAGCACGGCCAGCACGACACAGACTGTGGCGACAGCGGCGATGCGGCAGGGCGACTTCAGCGGGCTGCTGAACCCGACCAACACGTTTTATGCGGGCGCGCGGACGATCAACGATCCGACGACGAACAGCCCGTTTGCAGGGAACATCATCCCGAAATCGCGCCTGAGCACGAACGGTGTGGGCATCCTCAGCGCTTCCCAATTGCCGACACCGGGCTTCCTTAGCGGCAGCAACAACTACTACTCGGCCACGGGCGCTCCGACGAATCAGCGGAAAGAGACCTATTCGGTCGACTTCAACCCTTCGAGCAGCCACCAGTTGCGTTTCCGCAGCATGGTCTACAGCTATTGGGATTACTCTCCGTTCGACGGCAGCGGCCACACGCCGCGTATCTTCGACCGTCCGAACAAGAGCTTCTCATTGAACTACATCTGGACCGTCGGCCCGACGATGGTGAACGAACTGCTGGCAACCACCAGCGTCGACCAGGTGTTCATCGGCATCGACACCAGCACAGGTGTATTCGACCGGACAAAGTACGGAATCAACTATCCCTACATTTTCCCCGATCGCAAGGAGATCACGAACAAGATCCCGACGGCGGCGATTGCCGGCTTTACGGGCATCAACGGCGGTCCGTACCCGGCCAAGTCGGCGGGCCCGATCTACATGCTGTCGGACAACTTCACGATCATCAAGAACACGCACACGATCAAGTTCGGCGGCCTGTACGAGCGCGCCGGGCAGAACGACTTCGACCAGATCAACGTGACGGGCGTACCGGGCGGCACGAACAACCAGAACGGCCGTTTCGAGTTCAACGACGGCTCGTTCACGGGCCTGGCGGTGGCGAATGCGGCGATGGGCCTGTTCAGCAACTACGCTGAGCTGGGCGCGCGTCCGTACACTCCGTATCGCTCGCACATGTTCGAATGGTTCGCACAGGACTCCTGGAAGGTGACCGACAAGCTGCGCCTCGAGCTTGGGTTACGGCACAGCATCATCCAGCCGTACTACAGCCAGTGGCGGAACATGGCGGTTTTCGATCCGGCCTCCTACGATGTTTCAAAGGCGGTGGTACAGGATCCGAAGAACGGCGCCATCCTCAGTGGCAACTACCTGAACGGCATGATCATCCCGGGTGATGGCTGGCCGGATTCGGCCAAGGGCCGTGTGCCGATC
This sequence comes from Paludibaculum fermentans, assembly GCF_051172195.1. GTDB lineage: Bacteria > Acidobacteriota > Terriglobia > Bryobacterales > Bryobacteraceae > Paludibaculum > Paludibaculum fermentans_A. Next base: position 4,046,937 of record NZ_JBPJAQ010000001.1, on the reverse strand, counting down.
GCCACAAGCGGCGAATACAACTCGCTGTTCAAGGGCAACAAGGAGTACTCGAAGATCCATTATGCGGACTTCCAGCCTCGTCTGGGTATTGCCTACTCGGTGAGCCCGAAGATGGTGGTTCGCGCCGGCGGCGGCCGTTTCTACACCCGCACCGGTGTGAGCGATTCAGTGTTCCTGGGCGCCAATGCACCGTTCCAGCCGAACGCCTCAGTGGCCAACGGCAGTGTGGACAATCCGGGTGCGGCCGCGGCCAATGCGCGCCTGCCCTTGTTCGTGACGACGCAGGATCCGGTCTTCCGGATGCCGAGCGCGTGGAGCTGGAATACCGCGGTAGAACGGGAACTGCCCTGGGCGACGACGGTGGAAGTTTCCTATGTCGGCCGCCGCGGACTGCACCTGCAACGTGAACGCAACATCAACCAACTACAGCCCGGCACGCTGCAGAGCAGCACGTCCTACGTGGATACGCTGCGGCCCTACAAGGGCTATGCGACGATCCGCGTGACGAACAACGAAGCGTCTTCCACTTACAACGCCCTGCAGGTCAGCGTGAACCGCCGGTTCAGCAAGGGCCTGAGCTATGGTCTGGCGTATACCTACGGCAAGTCGACCGACGATGCCTCGGGCAGCCGCACCATTCTACCGAACGCCTACGATGCCCACACCTTCTGGGGTCCGTCCGATTTCGACGTGCGCCAGATGCTGGTGGTCAACTTCATCTATGAGCTGCCTGTCTTCCGGAACAACAACCTGAGCGGCAAGCTGCTGGGCGGCTGGCAGCTTTCGAGCGTGAACCAGTTCCAGACGGGTACGCCGTTCACGGTGTCCACCAGCCAGGATGTGGCTGGCGTCGGCACTGGCAGCGGCAACCAGATCTGGGACATCAAGGGTGACGCGAAACTGGACAGCGGCGATCAGAAGTTCGCCTACTGGACGGGCGCGAGCAACTACTGGTTCCGGACGACCGCTGCTGACGGCACAGCGCTGTTCCAGCGGGCGGCGGCGGGCACGTTCACGACCCAGAACAATCGCAACAAGTACAACCGGCCGGGATCGCAGAGCTGGAACGTGGCGCTGTTCAAAGCGTTCAGCATCACGGAACAGCAGCGCGTCCAGTTCCGCGCCGAGATGTACAACTTCCCGAATCACCCCAACTGGGATGCCCCGGTGACGGACCCGACCAACTCGGCGTTCGGCAAGGTGACGACGAAGAGCAGCAACCGGACGATGCAGCTCAGCCTGCGTTATTCGTTCTAGTTTGACCCAGCTCGTCCGGTAACGGATGAGTCCAACCGGCTGGTCCCTACCCTACCTGGGTGGGGGCCAGCCTTTTTTTGCGTTCGGGCGGGCGAAGTTGACTGCGGTCATGAGGTGGGTTCCAGCCGGCGGGCTACGAACTTCATGTCCGCGAAATCGTCGTCGCTTGAGGCCAGGAAGAGCCGGCCGAAGACTCTCGGTTCGACGACCATTACCCCGCCCCCGAAGTTCTCGACGTACCAGTCCGCGGAGTTCTCATCCGGATCCGCGATGAGTTCGATCTCGCCAGGGTTGTCGTGGAGGAGAATGCGATCACCGGGTAGGATCATTTCTCCGGTCGTGTAGAAGAATGGCATTTTCCTGTGTCCTCTTGCCTCTGCCCAGCCGTCCCCCGTTACTGTGCGGCTGGGGCTTCGCGGCGGCGGTGGACCAGGACGAGCCTTGGCGGTAGCGGTGAGCCGCCCCGGACCGGGAGTTCGATGAGGGCTTCGAAGGGCACGATCTCCTCGGATGCACGAAGGCCAAGTTTGCGATAGAGGTCGGCGATCAGGGCCGGGGTAGACACGAAAGCGGCCGCTCCTTCGGTTCCGAAGGTGTGGACGCCGGCCAGGACGAGAACGCGGCGGCTGGGGTTGACGCCTTGAGTCAGGGCAACGATCGCATACTCCGTGCCGTTGTCCGGATCGCTTCCGGTGAAGTAGTAGGGTTTCTCGCCGGCGAGGGGAGCGCTGTTGTGGACTGCGCCGAGCTTCGGGAAGGGTTCCTGCGATTCGGCTTTGAGATTGAATTTCTCGAGCGGCGGCAATTGGGCCGCGGGCAGGTTCTCTTCGTGTCCGCCTACGAGGATGATGTCGCTGGTTCGGGCGTCGTCCCAACTGAAGAGCTGCGCGCGTTTGACCCGAGCTTCGCGACCGAGGCCGCGGAGGGAACGCACGACGTCGTGCACGGCAATGACCTCTCCTACGCCTGTGAACTGGTCGTTGACAGGGCCGGCCACGGGTCGCTTGTCAGGAATGAAAAGGCGAAGGCCGCCCGTTGGGTCGCCGACGAAGCGTGGATTGGAGAACACGATGATGGGTGATTCGCCAGTGAGGAAGTGGCTCCAGAAGGCGCGGTCGGAACCCGCCACGACGGGGGTGTCGGAGGCTGAGCGTCCAAACCAGAACCCTAGGGCGGCAGCGAGGACGACTGCGACCAGGGCCAGGCTGATCCACAGCGCGGTGAGCCCACGGCGTACGGGGTGTTCCGGTGGCGTGTGAACCGGGGCGGGATCGGCGGCCCGATAGGTGCTGATGATCGAGTAGGAGCCCTTGGGGATGGCGATGAGAAGCGGATCGCGGGCGCCTTCCTGGGTATAGTATTCGGCGAGTTTGGAGCGGAGGCGGCTGGCGAGAACGCGGACCGAAGAGTCGGTGCGGGGGTCGTAGTCGGTCCCCTTGCCAAGTGCTTCGCTGGCGAGCGTGATCTCCTTGACGGACTCTCCTGGATGGGCGGCGCTATGTTCGGCCAGGTAGAGCAGGAGCACACGTGTGGGATCAGAGCCGATGAAGGTGTTGCTGGAGGCAATGCGGCGAACCTGTTCCAGCACCTCCCCAGGAGTCGGGCCCTTCGTCACCATGAATTCAAGGTTACCTCGCCAGAGTGTCTAACGTGGTGTTTCCACACTGTTTTGCCCACTGTTACATCACGTTGTAACAGGCACTGAAACGCCATCGGACTTGTAGCGAATCCGGGTTGATTCCATAATCCCACACGATACGATTTTGGCGACTTGGGTGCCTCGGGGTGAAGCCAACGGGTCCACGGCGACACGCAAACACCTGCATCGAACACATGCATAAAGAGGTGGTTAGTTATGAGGAATCTATTGCTGGTTCTGAGAATGCTGCCGGTTGGAATCGCATTATTGTGGCCAGCGGCGAGTTTCGCGCAGATCGACACAGGTTCGATCGTAGGCACAGTTAGGGATTCCAGTGGCGCGACAGTGGTGAATGCCACAGTCACGGTGACCAACAAAGCAACGAACGTGGTGCAGACGACGCAGGTGAATGCGTCGGGCGAGTACCAGTTCATCGGGCTGCAGCCGGGTCTCTATACATTGAAGGGCTCAGCGGCGGGCTTTGCGACACAGGTAGTGGACAATCTCGAATTGCACGTTCAGTCGCGGCCCTCCATAGACCTGACGATGCGGGTGGGCCAGATCGACCAGATAGTGGAAGTCCGGGGCGGCTCAGTGATGTTGCAGACGGAGAGCGCGGATGTGGGCGGCGTCGTGGCCCAGCACCAGATCCAATCGTTGCCTCTCAATGGGCGGCGCTATGCGGATCTGGCGCTGCTGGAGGCTGGCGTTCAGAAGAATCTGGTGAACCAGAATAACATGGCTCCTGACCGGTTCAGCAGCAATGGAAACCTGGAGACGCAGAACTACTTCTCCCTGGATGGAGTGGACAATAACTCGGGGTCGACGAACCTGCAGGAGGGCTCGGTGCAGGTGGTGCAACCGCCCCCGGATGCGCTGCAGGAGTTCCGCGTACAGACCAGGACGTACTCAGCGGAGTTCGGCACGTCCGCGGGCGCGGTGATCAACGCGTCGATTAAGAGCGGAACGAACCAGATTCACGGGAGCGTTTGGGAGTTCCTGCGGAATAACGAGATTCAGGCGAATAGCTTTTTCAACAATCTGAACGGCGTGCCGAAGGGGCACTACACGCAGAATCAGTTTGGCGGCGCGATTGGCGGACCGGTAATCAAGGACAAGACGTTCTTCTTCTTCGATGCGCAGGCATTCACCAGCCGGAAGGCGACTACCGTGAACTCGGTGGTGCCGACACCGTTGATGAAGCAGGGGAACTTCACGGAACTGAAGGCAAACCTGACGGATTCCGTGGTGCCGGGGCAGACGGGGTGCATCAGCGGCAAGGTCATCTCGGCCTCCTGCCTGGACCCGACAGGAGTGAAGCTGCTCTCGCTGTTCCCCGACCCGAACATTCCTTCGGCGTTGGCGGGACAAGGCCAGGCAGGTAGTTGGACCGGCGGGGCGAACTACCAGTATCAGTACTCCGTGCCGACCGATACGACCTCGTTCGATACGCGTATCGATCACACGATCAACAATTCCAACCGGATCTTCGGGCGGTACAGCAACTATGTGGTAGACCGGCAGGATGCGCCGTGGACATCGAATCCCCTGGTAGGCAACGGGAATTTCGCAACACAGTACCGGATTCGAGGCCGTAGCTTGGCGCTCTCGTGGACAGACACGCTTTCGTCGTCGATGCTGAACGAGATGCGCGCGGGCTTCAACCGAGATTATGCGCACAGCGATCCGATTGGGGTCGAGTTGGGTAAGTCGTTCGCAAGCGACTATGGACTGACAGGAATCCCGGTGACGCCGAACTCGTCGGGCCTGCCGCCCATCAACATCAGCGGCTTGACTCGTATGGGCACATCGCCGTGGCGTCCGCAGTTCCAGGTGGCACAGGTATGGCAGTTCCTGGACAACTTCAGCTGGCTGAAAGGGAGCCACAGCCTGAAGTTCGGCTATGAACACCGGCACACGAGCAACAATTTCCTGGATCTGCAATCGCCGCAGGGGCAAATGACGGCGAGCGGGATCTACACCGGCAATACCGGGCTGGGCGCCGCGGATTTCCTGCTGGGCAACATGAGCACGGCGCAGTTGACGACACCCTCCGTGGTGCACAACTACATGTATGCGAACAGCCTCTTCGCGCAGGACAGTTGGCGTGTGAGGCCCAAGCTGACGCTGACGTTGGGGCTGAGGTACGAGTTGTTCTCTCCGATCCTGAATCATCAGGACGCGATGGCGAACTTCACGCCAGCCAATGGCGGGGGCTTGCTGAGCGCGGCGAGCGGCGACTGGTTTGCGCGGAGCACGATCCATCCGGACAAGAACGACTTCGCGCCGAGATTCGGATTCAGCTACCAGCCGATGGACCGGGTGGTGCTGCGGGGCGGCTATGGCGTGTTTTACCAGCACACGGTGCGTATCGGCAGCGAAAGCGTGGTGGCGTTGAATCCGCCGTTCATCATCGACGGCAATGTGACACAGAGCAATGGCAGCACGACACCGGTGTTCTTCCTGAAGAATGGGTTCCCTTCCGGCAGCTTTGCCGGGGCGACGGCGGACCTAACACGGACGCAGATCCGGGCACAGGATCCGAACCAGCGGTCGGGCTATGTATCGCAGGTAAGTTTCGGTCCGCAGATTCAGCTCACCGATGACACGAACCTGGATATCTCGTATGTCGGGAATTTCGGACGCAAGATGAACCGGCTGAGGAATGCGAATCAAGGTTTGGTGACGGGGTATACGAACGGGGCTCCGGTGACGCTGTTTCCCTACGCGAACCTGAACTCCAACCTGAATACCCTCGGCGGGAATCACGCGTTTCTCGAATACGCGACGAACGACGGGAACACGAATTACAACGGGCTGCTGGTGTCGCTGCGAAGACGCTTCTCGAAGGGCCTGTCGTATGGAGTGAGTTATACGTGGAGCCACAACTTCGCGGACTTTGTGGACAACCTGACAGGCGGATCGACCCCGGCGAACGCGTATAACTACAGCCTGGAACGGAGCAATTCGCCATTCGATGTCCGGCATAAGTTCGTCGCGAACGCGGTGTGGAACATTCCAGTTGGCAAAGGCGGCGTGCTGCTGAACAATGACGGGTTAGCGAGCCGGCTGCTGGGTGGCTGGCAGCTGAACACGATTGTGACGCTGCAGACCGGGCTGCCATTCACGGTGACGGCGGTGGACAACAGCGCCACGGGCAGCGCACACCAGAGCCGAGCCAACATCGTTGGGGATCCCTATGCGGGACGGACCACGGATCACTCGCTGTACGCGGGGACGAGAGCTCCGGGGTTCTTTCTGAACCCGGCTGCTTTTGCGACGCCGGCCCTGGGGACCTTCGGGAACGTGGCGCCTCGTGGATTCGCGGGGCCGGGCATGCAGGACGTGGACCTGAGTATCTTCAAGGTGTTCGCGATCAGGGAAGCCTGGCGGCTGGAGTTCCGGGCGGAGTCGTTCAACGCGTTCAACCATCCAGTGTTCGGTAATCCGAGTGCGAGTATCACGTCGGCGAGCATCGGGTCGTTTGGCAAGGTGACGAGCACAGTCACAGACCCGCGTGAGTTTCAGTTCGCCCTGAAGTTGTATTTTTAGCTATGCAGGCCGGCCGCGATGGAATCCCACGGGGCCGGCCATCTTCTTCACGAGGGACTTATGAGAGCCGTTGCTATTCTTCTGACCGTCGGCCTGACCTGGGCTCAAGCGCCGTATGAGACTTCGATCCGGCCGTCGGTGGTGCAGCACGAGATTTCCGTGAATCGCGGCTCGGCCGCATTGTGGCAGAGCTTGAGAAAGCTGCAGACGCGGGCCAGCCTGCTGATGGTCACCGCACACCCCGATGACGAGGACGGCGGCATGCTGGCCTACGAGTCGAGGGGACAAGGTGCGAGGGTGTCGCTGCTGACACTGAACCGAGGTGAGGGCGGCGCAAACGTGATGTCGCCCGACTACTTCGACGCCCTGGGCCTGGTGCGGACGATGGAGTTGCTGCAGGCGGGGCGGTACTACGGAGTCGACCAGTTCTGGACGAGTGTGGTCGACTATGGGTTCTCGAAAACTAAGGCCGAGAGCATCGGCAAGTGGACGCACGACCGGGTGTTGTCCGATGTCGTGAAGGTGGTGCGGGAGGTACGACCCCTGGTCATCACATCGGTGTTTGTGGGCGGGCCCAGTGACGGACATGGGAATCACCAGACAGCGGGGGCAATGGCGCAGGAGGTGTTCCGTGCGGCCGGCGACCCGAAGATGTTCCCGGAACAGATTCAGGCGGGATTGCGGCCATGGTCGCCCGTGAAGGACTATGCCCGGGTACCGTTCGGGCGGAGAGGCGGCAGTGAGCTCGCGGCGAACGTGCGGATCCCGGCAGGCACGTACGATCCGGTGCTGGGGTATTCGTATGTGCAGGTGGCGCGGGAAGGGCTGGGTCTGCAGAAGTCGCAGAACGGCGGTGGAGCGATGCCGAAGGCCGGTGAAGTGAGCAGCGCGTACCACCGGTTCGGCGCGACGATCGAGGCCAAGGATACGGAAGAGGGCTTCTTCGAAGGGATCGATGTGACACTGGGGGGGATCGCGACGCTGGCCAAAGGCGGAGACGCGGCGTTCCTGAAGGCGGGCCTGGCCAGGGTGAACACGGCTGTAGAGGATTCGATAGCGAAGTTCTCGGCGGTGAAGCCGGAGCTCGTGGCGCCGTCGCTGGCGGCAGGGCTGAAGGCAACGGTGGCGCTGATTGAGGCGGTGGAGAAAAGCGGCCTCGATGCGGATTCCAAGTACAACGTGCTGCACGAGCTGCGGATCAAGCAGGTGCAGTTCAACAACGCACTTGCCCAGGCTCTGGGCTTGACGGTGTATGGGACGGTGGCTCCTGAGAAGGAGCCGGATCCGATGTACGCGATGTTCATGGGCGATCCGGATACGATGCGGATGGCGATTCCGGGGCAGACCTTCGGAGTGAACGTGCGGGTGGTGAATCCGAGTACTACTCCTGTGACGTTGGAGCGCCTGAGCGTGGAAGCCTACGAACAGAAGCAGAACTGGATGGTATCGAAGGTGGCGGGCGGATCTACCGGAACGATCTCGGGCAACAAGCCGGTGGATGCGAAGTTCTCAGTGAAAGTTCCTGGCGACGCCTCATATACACGCACCTACTTTTCGCGGCCCGACCTGGAGCAGCCGTTCTACAACATGGACGATTCTCGCTGGACGAACCAGCCGCTGGCGCCCTATCCCCTGGCGGCGTGGGCGGAGTTCCGCTATGAAGGTGTACCGATCCGGATTGGGCAGGTGGTGCAGACGGTGAAGCGGGAGAACGGCTTCGGGCCGGTGTTCGAACCGCTGGCCGTGGGTCCGGCGGTTGGGGTGGCGATCGAGCCACGGGCAGGAGTGGTGCCTTTGGAGGCGAAGACATTCCCAGTGAAGGTGACGGTGCACAGCAATGTGAAGGGTCCGGCGAAAGGCGCGGTACGGCTGGAGCTGCCCGAAGGATGGAAGTCAGAGCCGGCGGTAGGCGAATTCCAGACCGCGGCCGAGGGGCAGGACCAGTCAGTGACCTTTGCCGTGACGCCTGCACAGTTGAGCAGGAAAGCGTATCAGATCACTGCAACGGCGGAGTATGGAGGGAAGAGATATCAGGAGGGCTACCAGTTGACGGGCTATGCGGGCCTGCGGCCGTACTTCCTGTATCATCCGGCGACGTACAAGACCAGCGGTGTGGACGTCAAGATGGCGCCGGACCTGAAGGTGGCCTATGTGATGGGAAGCGGAGACGATGTACCGGCCTCACTGGAGCACCTGGGGGTGAAGGTGACCTCGCTCTCGGCGTCGGACGTGGTGTCAGGCGAATTGAGCCGCTTCGACGTGATCCTGCTGGGCGTCCGCGCGTATGCGGCGCGGCCGGAGCTGAGCGTGTCGAACAACCGGCTACTGGAGTTTGTGAAGCAGGGCGGCGTCCTGATCGTGCAGTACAACACACCGGAGTTCGACCACAACTTCGGGCCGTTCCCGTATGAGATGGGGCGGAACCCGGAAGAGGTAACGGACGAAGCATCGAAGGTGGAGATTCTTAAGCCCGAGCATGAGTTGTTTGCCTGGCCAAACAAGATCACCGCCAAGGACTTCGAGGGGTGGGTGGAAGAACGCGGCTCGAAGTGGATGAAGTCGTGGGACTCCAAGTATGAGGCGCTGCTGGAGACTCACGATGCAGACCAGCCGCCGCAGAAGGGCGGCCTGCTGTACGCGAAGTACGGCAAGGGCGTGTACATCTACAACGCCTACGCGTTCTACCGGCAGCTGCCGGAGGGTGTGGATGGAGCGTACCGGATATTCGCAAACATGCTGAGCCTGGCGAAGAATCCGAAGATCCGGTGAAGAAGCGATGAAAGCAGCGATTCTGGGCGGGGGTGGTGTGCGCACACCCCTGCTGATCCACGGACTGGTGCATGCCGCGGGGCTTCGTGGACTGAGCGAGGTGATGCTGTTCGACGCCGATGAAGCGCGGACAGAAATGATCGCGGCACTGGGTCGCGAGATTGTGCAGCGCGCCGGAGCGAGTGTCCGGATCGGCGTCTCCACGGACCTGGCTGCCGTGGCCGAAGGAGCGGGCGTCGTATTCAACAGCATCCGCGTGGGCGGCATCACGGCGCGGGCAGCCGATGAGCAGGTGGCGATGGCGCACGGGCTCGCGGGCCAGGAGACGACAGGCCCGGGCGGGGTCGCGATGGCATTGCGAACGATCCCGGTGACGCTGATGCATGCGGCGACGGTGGAACGGGTGGCTCCGCGGGCGTGGTTCCTGAATTTCACGAACCCGGCCGGACTCATTACGCAGGCGCTGCTAGAGCATAGCGGCGTGCGTGCGGTGGGAATTTGCGATACGCCGATCGAGCTATTCCACCGAATTGCAGGGGCATTGGGCGCACAGGTTCAAGAGATGGAGTTCGACTACGCGGGACTGAACCATCTCGGCTGGGTGAGGCAGGTGCGGCTGCGCGGGGAAGATGTGACGAAACGACTGTTGCGCGATGAGACGCGGCTGCGGGCAGTCTATCCGGACACGACGTTCGATCCCGAACTGATGCAAGCCCTTGGGCTGATCCCCAGCGAGTACCTGTTCTTCTATTACCGGCAGCGGCGGGCACTGGCTAACCAGATGCGTGCGGGCGCGAGCCGGGGTGGTGAGATTGCGCAGCTGAATGTCGAGTTGTTCCAGCAACTGGGGCGTGTGGACTCGGCGCACGGCCTGGACATCTATAAGAACTACCTGCGGAGGCGCAACGCATCGTATATGAAACTGGAGACGGAAGCCGGGTCGGTGTTCGGCGACAGCGGCCATACGGAGGATCCATTCGAGACGGCGACGGGCTACCACCGCGTGGCTGTGGCGGTGTTGGAGGCGTTGGAGTCGGATGAGGATCGGACGGTGGTGGCGAATGTCGCAAATCGAGGCGCGGTAATGGACCTCGAAGCCGAGGACGTCGTCGAAGTGCCCTGCGCAATCAGCCGCAGAGGAGTTGTGGCGAAACCGGTTGGCCGGCTGCCGGAGAGTGTCCGCGGGCTGGTCTTGGCGGTGAAGGCATATGAGCGCGCGACGATTCGGGCGGCAGTCGAGAAATCGGGCCGTCTGGCGGAGCTGGCGATGCTCGAGTATCCGTTGATCGGCCAGTGGGATCTGGCGCGCGAGCTGCTGCAGGCACTGGTGCAGCGCGACCCCGAGCATCTCGGCTACCTGGCCTGAAGGCGTAGATTCCATGTCCAATTCACAACCGGAACTGCGGCGGGGCATCGGCCTGTTCCAGGCGACATCGACGAACATGCTGGAGATGATCGGGATCGGCCCGTTCATCACGATTCCCATACTGCTGGCAACCATGAATGGCCCACAGGCGCTGCTGGGCTGGGTGATAGCCGGGATCCTGGCCGTATGTGATGGGCTGGTGTGGGCGGAATTGGGCGCGGCGATGCCAGGGGCGGGCGGGCCGTATCACTACTTGAAAGAAGCGTTTGGACCGGAGTCTCTGGGGCGGATGATGAGCTTCCTGTTCCTGTGGGAGACGACGGTGATTGCGCCGATCTCGCTGGCATCGGGCGCGGTGGGCTTGTCGATGTATGTGAAGTTCTACTGGCCGGCAATGGGACCCTGGCAGGCGAAGCTGGTAGCGATGCTGGTGTGCCTGCTGTGCATGGTGCTGCTCTACCGGGACATTCGGGAAGTGGGCCGGCTGTCGGTGGTGATGTGGGTGGTGGTGATGGCAACGGTGGCCTGGGTGGTGATCGCCGGGCTGCTCAACTTCCAGTTCAGCCGAGTTTTCGATTTTCCGCCTCATGCCTTCGATCTCTCGCCAAAGTGGCTGGCGGGGCTGGGCGGTGCGTCCCTGATTGCGATCTACAGCTATGGCGGCTACTTCAACGTGTGCCTGTTCGGCGGTGAGGTGAAGAACCCGTCGCGGACGATTCCGTGGTCGATCCTGTACGCGATTCTCGGTGTGGGTGTGATTTACGTGTTGATGAGTGTGACGATCGTGGGGGTGGTGCCGTGGCGGGAGGCGATTCATTCAACGTCGATCGTGTCGGACTTCATTGAGCGCATCTTTGGGCACTGGGCCGCGAATCTGATGACGGCCCTGATCCTGTGGACCAGCATCGCGAGCGTTTTCGCTATTATGTTGGGCTATTCGCGGGTACCCTATGCCGCGGCCGTCGACGGACGGTTCTTCCGGGCATTTGCCCGCATGCATCCGACCAAGGCCTTTCCGACGTTTTCCTTACTCTTCATCGGCTTCACGGCGATGATCGCGTGCGTGTACCCGCTGGACGCCCTGATCAGCGCTTTGATGGTGATCCAGATTGTGACGCAGTTCATGCCGCAGGTGATTGCGGTGACCATGATCAGGCGAAACCGGCCGGACATTCAGCGGCCTTTCCGTATGTGGCTGTATCCCGTGCCGAATGTCCTGGCGTTCTGCGGGTGGGCTTGGATTCTGCTGTCGAGCGGCTGGCAGTTCATCGCGCTTGGGTTCGCGATCCTACTGGTGGGCATCGGGGCCTACATGGTGCTGGCGCGGCAGCGAAGGGAGTGGCCTTTCGCCGGCGCATGACGGGGAGCACGGACCTGGATGTGATCGTGGCAGGCGATCTATTCATCGATCTGGTGATGACTGGCTTCCCAGCGCTGCCGGGCTTGGGTGAAGAGGGATTTGCTTCGGCCTGTCACCGGGAGGCGGGCGGCGGGGCGGCCAACACGGCGAGTGGCCTGGCGCGGCTGGGCCTGCGATCCGCGGTATTCGCAGTGGCGGGCGCGGATTCGATGGGCTGGATGGAAGAGCGGTTCTCCGAACTCGGAGTAGACACGTCCCTGTTGATCGAACATCCGACGGAACCAACGGCATTGACTGTGGCGGTTTCGACTCCGGCGGACCGGATCTTCTACACCTACTATGGCGCCAACGCTCTGTTCGCGGAACTACTGGCGGACCGCGAACAATGGCGCCGTTTCCAACGGGCACGGCACGTGCACTTCGGATTTCCCGTTGCGCCGGCACTGCTGCGGGAGCTGGCGGTGTGGCTGCACAGCGAGGGGATTGGGGTGTCGATCGATGTCGGCTGGCAGCAGGGATGGCTGGACGATCCGATGGTACTGGCAGCACTCAGCGAAGTCGACTGGTTCCTGCCGAACGAGCATGAGGCTGGGCGGATCACCGGTGAGGGGGACCCCAGGCGCATGCTGGCGTGGTTCCGGCGGAGGGGCGCTCGCGGCGTGGTGTTAAAACTGGGAGCGGCGGGCTCAGCGGTGTTGGATGGCGGCACATTCTGCCACGTGCCTGCGGTGCCGGTAGACGTGGTGGATACGACCGGCGCGGGTGACTGCTTCAATGCCGGATTCCTGTACGCGGCACTGAGCCGTTTCCCGATGGAACAGGCACTCCGTTTGGCCAATTTCTGCGGGGGATTGTCCACGCGCGCAGCGGGCGGGATTGCCGGGTTTCCACAGGCCGTTGAAGCGATGGCGGCCCGGTTCAGGAACGAGCGATAACCCTTCACGGGGCCCGAATTCCTGACCATTTATGCAAGATCTCCTCAGGTGATAAAAAGGAGACAGCTATGACCCGACGCACGCTTTTGGGTACGGCGGCGGCCTTGGCGCCGAGCCTACCTCGCTTGATTGGCGCCCCTGCCACGCAGCCCGCACCGACTTCGAATCACTTCAGCCGACGCTATAACCTGACCCTGGATCGGGTCCGCGGAAAGAGCATACCGGAGTATTCGCGCAAGCTGGTTCTGGCCGATACAATCCCGGAACCCGGACGGCGATTCACCGAATTCAGCGGCGATGTTTCCGGCCGGTATATCGGTGCATTGGCGGCTGTATCAGCTGACCGCCACGAGGAGTTTCCGGAACTGCGGCCACTTGTCGAGGAACTGTTCCGCAGGCAGAAACCTGAGGGTTACTTCGGAGCGTCTTTTCCGGCGGAAGGTGTATCGAAGCAGGACATGGCCCTGCTGTGGGGCAACGGGCGGCTGCTCATCGGTTTGATGGAGTATGCCAGGCAATCGAAAGACGCCCAGGCGCTGGCAGCGGCGCGGAAACTGGGCGACTTCATTGTGCGCATCGCTCCGGAACTCAACTCGGACAAGACCAAAGCCCAGTTTGAATCCGGCGCTTTCGCCATGGGGTACATCTGCTGGACTCAGATCATCGAAGGTCTGTCGGAACTCCACCGCGTGACGGGCGCGCCCCAGTACCGGAGCGTTGCGGAAGCGATGGCACAGCGGACGGAGCGCAAGCCTGGCGAGCACAGTCATGGGTTCCTTACGTCGCTGCGCGGGGTTGTGGACCTGTACGAGGTTACTGGCCAGCGGGCGCTGCTCGACTGCGCGAAGCTCGAATGGAAGAGTGTCATCGACAGCGGCAACCTGCTCGTTCCGGGCAGCATCCCTGAGGCGTGGAAGCCGAAAGCGCGCCGGACCGAGGGGTGTGCGGAGGCCGACTGGCTGCGGCTCAGCCTGCGACTCTGGGGCCTCACGGGCCAACCACAGTATCTGGAGCAGGCTGAACGCACATTGTTCAATGAGTTCTCCATGAACCAGTTCGATACAGGGGATTTCGGCCATCGCGTGGTTTCCCGAACCGGCTCACCCCTGGGCGGAATGGACGAGGGCGGAGGGACGGCGCGCGCCTGGTGGTGCTGTACATTGCATGGGCTCCGCGCGTTCCCTGACGTCCGTGCGCACGTATTTCGAGTGCAGGGCGACAGAGTCTCCTATGACTTGCCGTTGGAGGGCTCGTGCGAAGCCGCAGGCTGCCGCTTTGCATCGGTGTCCATGCTGGAGACGGAGGCAATGGCTCGCATCACCATCGAGGCGGCGAGCGGCAAAGCGGCGCCGTTGCTGGTCCGGCAGCCGGCCTGGGCACGGGCGGTCCAGCTTTCTGTGAACGGATCAGCGATGGCGACGGAGCTTCGCGATGGCTACCGCGCGGTGAGCCGTGCCTGGAAGGTGGGAGACCGGGTCGAGGTCCGCTACGACATGCGCTCACGCAGCGAACGAGCGGGCCGCGATGCGCAGTTCACGCTGTGGCATGGTCCCTGGCTACTGGGCGTCGACGAGACGAGGAATCCGTATTTCTTTGACGAGCCCATGGAGAGCAATCGGCTCACGGTGCCGGTCTTGAAGGGCGGGGCGGTCGAACTAGAACGGGATGAGTGCCTGCCGGCGGGTCCGTTCGCCGTAACGCAGGCACGGTTTGGGATTCCGTATCTACCTGGCGGCTACCCCATGAGTCCTGGAAAGGCAGTGCTGACTCCGGTGGCGGAGCAAACGGGATTCCATAGCGCAGCGTGGGAGTATGTCTTTCACCTGCAGGGCAATAATACATAGCGTCGAGGCGCGACAGCCATGCGAGACGGGAGGGGGATTTATGCCCCTCCCAATCTCCGACTACTGCGCCCTTGGTCCCTGCTGAAGGCTGTTACTACCGGTTCCGCGCGGACGGGTAGACCTTCGGGGTGAAGGTCAGGTTGTCTACGAAGGGGTAGCTCGGCCGGCGATAGCGATTCGGCGGCAGGTGGACGATGTCCTGGTTGATCGACCCATCGGAGAGCGCCATGAGGCTGGGGTTGGCGATGGGCGCCAGTTCCGGCGACAGATAGCCCGACTTCACAACGATGATCTTGAAGGATTTGGGATCCAGGCCAAAGCGGGTGAAGTCCTTGATGTCATGGTAGGGCCGCCGGTAAGCGGAAAGGACCAGGGTGATGCCCTGGATTTCGACGACCGCTTCGCGGCGTGCCGGCTTCGCATCCGCAAGCAGGTGTTTGACGACAGCTTCCGCCTTGACCGGCTTGCTGGCCTTGGGATCGAGGGTCGCGCCGATGGAGAGCGGGATACGAGCGCCCACGCCAGCTTTGTAGCAGGCTTCCGTTGCAGGCCGGTCCGTGATGCCGGCGAAGACGACGTGCTGCGCTTTGTGGCGCAGCAAGGATTCGAGAACCGTGGCCTGATCGCCGTTGCCGCCGCCGGTGGGGTTGTCGCCGGAGTCGGCCAGGATCGCGGGCTGGGTCTTCGCGGCCATGGCGCGCTGGACGCATTCGTCCACGGTGCAGGTCTCCGTGCCGAACTGGAACTGTTTGCGCGCGTCCCAATATTGCTGGGCGAGGTTCGTTGCGACTTTGCGCTGATTAGCGGGAGCTGTGCCCGTGACGACTACGGACGCGGTGGAACGGGGCTCATCGGCCCAGACATAGCCCACGAGCATGCTGACGTCGAGGACACCGGATTCGCGATTGAGAGCGGGCAGTTGCGCCCACAGCCGCTTGCCGGGTTCCCACTCCGTACTGCTGCGCTCGCCGGGCATGAGAACGGGCACCGGCGCCCACATCAAGGTAGGGCGGATCTTCTCGCGGAGACAGTGCATGAGCATATCGGTGGCACGAAGCATGGTCTCTTCGCGGTCGATGTGGGGCGCGGTACGGAATGCAGACATCATGTCGATGTTGTCAATGATGGTCTGGCTGATGTTCCCGTGGAGGTCGTAGCTGGCGGAGATGAGGCAGTCCGGCCCGACTACTTTGCGAGCCGCCTGATACCAATCGGCCTCAGCGTCCTGCATGCCTTCGACAAACATGGCGCCGTGCATCGGCAGATAGAGGCCGTGCAGGGGCATGAGCGCTTCGAGGCGCTTCAGGAATTCGGCTTTGATCGTGTCGTAGGTCTTGCGCTCGACGGGGCCACCGGGAACAGCCGAGGCGACCAGGGTCGGCATGAAGGTGGTGGGGTAGCGCTTTAGAAACTTGAACCGGGGGCTGGCGGTGAGTTCCTCGCCGCGGAGAATGGTGAACTCGTCCAGACGGGTCAGGAGCCGGCTATAGGTGCTGCACTCGATGGCGATGCCGCCGTAGGCAATGCGAAGGCTTTGCGGCGGGGTTTGAGCCGTCGTGGCGGTGGCGGTGAAGGCGGCGAGAGAGGCGCCTTTGAGAAATGAGCGGCGATGCATGCTTCCAGGATCTCTGATTTCCGGGCAGGACAGTGGACCGGCAGGACGCTTCCCTCTCGAGGGCAGGATCCGCTGGACCCGGACGGCAAGCCCGCTAATGCAGTTGAGGAATGGAGCCGAGAGCCCGCAGATCGAGTGAAGTAACGCCAAGTCTCTGCTGGAGCCACCGGGCCCTGTCGAGACGGGCCGCGGAGTTCAGGGCGTGGCCGGCGTCGTAGAACTCGAGTTGCTTGGGGCCGTTGAAGTACTCCAGGCTCCCGCGCACAGTCTTCTCAGGCAGGTCGCTGTCAGAGCGGCCATTCTGCAAAAACACAGCGGAGGGCGCCGCGTGGCGAGCGAAGGGTAATGAGTCGTCCCAGGGGAACTGCCGGAGATAGCCTTGAATCGCCGCCTCTCCCACCTTTTTCCGCCAGGCTTTCAGTTCAACGTTCTGCTCGTCATAGATGAAATCCCGCAGCGAGTAGGTATTCGCCAAGAGCACGAAGGATTGAATGCGCTTCTCGACACCCGCGAGTTTAGCCCCAACGCCCGCGCTGAAACTGTGGCCGACATAGGCCACTCTTTTGGAATCCACGTCTTCGCGGAGCAGCAGGATGTCGAGCGCACGCCTCCATTCGCGGGCCATCTGGAGTGCAGCCTTGGGTTCCTGGCCATGAGTGAAATCCTGATCTTCTACAACGCCTGTGCGCACCAATGGAGTGTCCAGCAGCAGGCATACGGCTCCGGCACGCGCATAGACGGTGGCTTCCTCTAGAAACTCCGTGTGATTCCGCATGGGGGACCCAGCCATCATCCAGTGGCCGAACAGGATCAACGGGAACCGCCCCGGCCGATCAGGTGTGATTAGAATCCCGGGAACCCGGCCGGAGACCGGACTGGCAAAGGAGATATCGAACGCCTGGACGCCAGGACTTCTCTTCGCTGGCGACAATTTGAGGTCGTGAGACTGGCTTGGGTCGTTGTGGAAAAGTCTACTCAGATCGTCGAAGCTCTTACTTTGCGCACGGACAGCCAGCATAAAAATGAGGAGTGCCAGGACGATCTTCATTGGAACTATTCTCGCTCAGGCGCCAAACAGCGGTAAATTGCTCCAAGATGGCGGCGTGCGCTAGCCTAGCGAAATATGGATCGGGCGATCGCTATCCTTCCAACCGAAGATCTTGCCGTTGCGAAAGTGTTCTACGTCGACGGACTCGGCTTTCAAGTCACGTTCGAAGCTTCCGAGGACGGCCACACGGGACTTCTGGGACTTGCGCGCGGGGGCATCGAGCTCACCCTCGATTGCCCGATGAACGGCCATGGCCGGAATGCCTGCGTGTCGTTGCATGTGGACGATGTTGATATGTACTACCGCGAGTGGAGCGCCCGGGTGGCTGTGCCGCGCGCGCCAAAGAACGAAGAGTGGGGCGCGCGGACTTTCGGCTTAGAGGATCCGTCGGGCAATACGATTTTCGTTCTCGGTCCAGTTCGTGACGAATCCCTGGAGTAGGCAGGACCCCGTCACTCATACCGCAATGCACGGATCGGGTCCAGCCTCGCGGCCCGGCGGGCGGGCAGCAGGCAGGCCAGCAACGTGACCAGTGCCAGGAATGCCGCCGTGACCAGGAAGATGAGGGGATCATCCGGCTCCACCTCGTGCAGCAGGCTCGCCATGACCCGGCCCATGGCGAAAGCTCCAGCGATGCCCAGGCCAAATCCGACGAACGCCAGCGACATACCCTGGCGCAGGATGTCGCCCAACACGCGCAGCCGTGTCGCCCCCAGCGACATCCGGATGCCGATTTCGCGAGTACGCTGCGTAACCACGTAGGAAAGAACTCCATAGATCCCAATGGCGGCGAGGAGTGCGGCCAGCAGCGCAAACGAGCCCACAAGAGAACTCAGGAAGCGCTGCCCTTTTGAGTTGTCGTCGACCACATCTGAGATCGTCCGTTCGCGGTAGAGGGCGAGACTGGGGTCAATGCCGGCCAGGGCCCGGCGCACAGCGGGGGCAATACTGTATGGCGGAACATTGGTGTGCAGCGTGAGGAATACGCGACTGGGCGCGTAAAGGGAATCGTAGGCTTCGGGCTGCGGTTTTTCAGTCAAACCCCACTGCCGAACGTCCCCCACTACGCCGACCACTTGACGCCAGGGTCCGTTCTCGTCGCCACCGCCGCCAGAGAACATACGCCCCAGCGGATCCTCGTCCGGCCAGAGGGTCCGGGCCATGGTTGCGTTGATGACGGTGGCGTATACCATCAGGTTGCGCTGTTCAGCGGGGAGTTGGGAGCCCTTCTCCCAGGCCTCGCGGCGGCGGGTATCCAGCTCCATCGCGTTCCGGGTGTCCGTAGCTGTTGGCAGCCGGCCTTTCAGGACAGGAATCCCCATGGTGCGGAAGTACTCAGGCGTCACCCTGTGCGATTCGACCAGGGGCCCGCTCATCTTCTGCGAGACGCGGCCACGCAGCTGGACATAGTAGTTGCTGCCGCCTTCCAACGGCAACCGGTCGCTCAAGGAGGCGGTTTGGATTCCGGGGATCTTGCGCACCTGGTCAAGAAGCTGTTGCGCAAATCCGGCACGTTGCTGCTCTGTCTTGTAGATCGCCTCAGGCAGTTGGACCGCGCCGGTCCAGAGCCCCTCGCGCCGCACTCCAATCTCGACGCCGCGGACGCGGACGAGGTCCTTGAGCAGCAGTCCGGCCGAGATCAGGAGAATCATCGACAGGGCGATCTCGCCGACAACGAGTCCATTGCTCATAAGTCGGCGCCCTCGGCTAGGACTGATGGAACTGCCGGCTCCGCCCTTGAGTTCCTCGAACAGATCGGGACGGGCGGCTTGCAAGGCAGGGGCTAACCCGAAGAGGATCCCGGTCAGCACCGTCAACCCCAGGGCGAAGAGCATCACGGAGCCGTTCAGGCTGATGGTATTGAAATTAGGCAATGCAAAGCTCTTGATCTTCGGCAGCAAGGCGATGAGTCCCCAGCCGAGCAGAACGCCCAGGCTGCCACCCACTAGGGAGAGCAACAGGCTCTCAGTGAGCAATTGGCGCAGCAGCCGGATCCGGGAGGCACCCAGCGAACTGCGCACCGCCATCTCCTTCTGCCGGCCCACGGCCCGGGAGAGCAACAAGTTGGCGATGTTGGCGCAGGCAATGAGCAGCACCAATCCAACGGCGGCCAGCATCATCAGCAGTGAGGTCCTGGATTTGCCGGCCAAGTCATCCTGCAGCGGCACGACGATGGCGCTCACCTTGTGGTTGGTATTGGGGAAAGCTTTTTCGAGTCGTGCGGCGATCAATGAGAGGTCCGCATGCGCCTGCTGGACGGTGATGCCGGGCTTCATGCGCCCGATGGCATTGTAGGAGTGGCTGCCGCGTTCGCCCAGCCCTTTGCCGGACATATCGAGGGGTATCCAGAGCCGTGCGTCGGCCGGAAAGGAGAAGCCTGCCGGCATCACTCCGACGATGGTTCGCTTGCGGGCATTCAACTCCAGCACCTGGCCGACGACGCTTGGGTTCCCGCCGAACCGCGTTTGCCACAGCGCGTAGCTTAGAATGACCACGTCGTCCTTGCCTGGCTGATCTTCACCTTGCGCCCAGGACCGCCCCAGGACGGGGGTGACGCCAAGCAGGGAGAAGAAATTGGATTCCGTGGGTACGGCGCGCACCGGATCCGGCTGACCCTGCCCGCTGAGGTTCATGTCGCTGGGCCAGGAGTACAGGGTCATATCGGAAAAGGTACTGTTCTGGCTCTTCCAGTCGAGGAAGTCGGGCCCGGTGAACGGATATTTGCCGGGCGCTGCTTCGGTCTCATAAAGCCGCACAAGTTGATCAGGATTCTGATAGGGCAGTGGGCGCAGGAGAACCGCATCCATGATGCTGAAGATGGCGGTGTTGGCCCCGATACCGGCGGCCAGGGTCAGGGCGGCGGTCAACGCGAATCCACGCGATCTCAGCAGGGTCCGGAGGGCGTACCGCAGGTCTTGGGCGAGAGTTTGCATGGGAGTCCCCTTTGCTCTGCGCTCTGGGCGCAGCGAGTGTTCCCGAACATAAGCTAATACGACGAACTGGGGGGCTGGTTAGCAGGTATTTTCGCGAAAGGCGGCGACGTAGGATGGAAGGATGGCCGGCTCGATCAGGATGATCACCTGCCCCTTCTTGTGGCCTGCTTCCACATACCGGTGGGCTTCGGCTATTTCAGCCAAGGGGTAGCAACGGTCGATCACGGTCCGCAGCTTTCCGGACTCAATCAACCCTTTCAGGAACAGTTGATCCTCGCGGCTGCCGGCAGCCACACCACCAACGACTTTGGCGGCTCCAGTGATGGAAGTCCACATACTCTGGAAGGCGCCCCGCAACATGGCCAGGAGCTTCCCGGAACCGCCAACCCGAACGTAGTAACCACCGCGCTTCAACGCTCTCAGACTGCGTTCGAAGCCGCTGTAGCCCACCGCATCAAACACCATGTCGTACACAGGGCCGGCACTCGAGAAGTCTTCTCTGGTGTAGTCCAGCACGTGGGCCGCGCCGAGCGATCGAACCAGTTCCATGTTGGCGGAGCTACAGACTCCGGTGACTCGCGCTCCAAAATGGACCGCGAGTTGGACGGCGAAAGTTCCGACACTGCCGGACGCCCCGTAGATCAGCACGTTCTGCCCAGCCTGGATGTTGCCTTTTCTCAGGAAATGAAGCGCTGAAAAACCCCCGAAGAGGACGCCGGCTGCTTCTTCCATGGTGATATTCTCCGGTTTCGCGGCCAGCGTGCCGCCTTCCGGCAGGCAGACGTATTCGGCGTGGGCGCCGAATTGGAAGCCGGTGCCGCCAAAGACCTTGTCGCCCGGTGCGAAGAGTGTCACAGCCCTGCCTATCGCAGCAACGGTTCCGGAGAATTCCATCCCGAGGATGATAGTCTTTTTCGGACGACGGAGGCCATTCATGAAGCGGATGAGGAAGGGGTCCGCCTTCCTCATCCTCCAGTCAGCCGCGGAGACGGTGGCGGCGTGAATGTGAACGAGGACTTCGTTGTCCCTCGGGATGGGCCTATCAACCTCCTCGATGTGGATCACGTCTGGAGGTCCGTAACGAGAGTAGACGGCAGCTTTCATGGTACTTCCCAGCCTGCATCCGACCGATGGTTCCACATTCTGGCGGCGAACGCATCCGTTGCCCAGGTAGCGGATTGCGAAATAGGCGGCGGCGGATTGGGGATGATAAGGGGCGGACGCCCGCGAAGTATTCCGGCCGGGCAGTCAGGATGGCAGGAAGGAGCTGAACAAGTGATGAAACTGCACACCTATCTGAACTATGGCGGAAATTGCCAGCAGGCGTTCCGCTTCTACGAAGAGCACCTCGGCGGGCAGATCTCAATGATGCTGACCCGCGGGCAGCAGCCGAATCCGGAGGGCGCTCCGCCAGAGTGGAGTGATTCCATCATGTATGCCCGAATGGACATCGGGGAGACGGAACTGATGGGTTCCGATGTACCGCCTGACCGCTTTCAGCCCATGCGGAGCGCCTATCTTTCCCTCAGTGTCGACAGCACGGAAGAGGCTGAGCGCATTTACGCGTTGCTGTCCGAGGGGGGCCAGGTCTTCATGCCGATGGAGGAGACCTTCTTCGCCTTCCGGTTCGCCATGCTGCGAGACAGGTTTGGCACGTCGTGGATGATCCTGCATGAACGGCCGAGGCCGTAGAAGGGCCTGATGGGTCGGCCAGGGGGCGGGCTGCGGACGAGGGCGTCCGCCGTCCCGGTGTGGTGGGTTTGTGGCTTCGTTTCGTCGAGGAGCTGCAACGGGCTAGTGCAACGGGTGGCCTTTGGGGAGTCCATCGCTCAGGCTCCGCGCTTGGGGTTTGGGTTTGCTTGGTTTGTGAGGTTTTTGGGGTGTTGCCCGCTCCTTGACGATCGTGGTTCGTTGCGGCTTCCGTCGTTTCGGCGGCGTGGAGGGGCATGCGGGACTCCGTGGAAGACACGCGGGTCGCCCGCCGCTTGCGTTCCGGGACTGGGGTTGGGCCCGCCCGGGCGACCTGCAAGGGACGCCCCGGAAGGGGGATTGAGGTGAGGTTGTCAAAGATCCGGTCCGGAGGGGCGAGTCCGGTTGGCTTCGATTCGTCAAGTCGCGGCGACGCTGCCTGGACGTGGCGTTCAGAGGCCAGCGACGTCGTAGTTCAGGTTGGGCAGTCCGTCCGGGCCGACCAGGTTGGCTTCGTTCCGTGGAACGCGAACCGGCTGGAGATCGGCGATGGGGTCCTGGTTGTCGGGGTGGTTGGAATCGATGCCGGTGGTGAGGTGTTCGAGGGCTCGGCGGGGGCGGCCATAGCCTTCATAGAAGAAGAGTTCCTCGGTGTTCTTGGTCAGGCGCGAGACTTCGGCGAGGGGGACGTTCTCGCGAATGCCTTTGACGACGTCGGGGTGCTGCTGCCCGAGGGCGGCGCGTTCGGTTTGCAGTTTGCTGAGCTCTTTGATGGCGCGGTACAGGCCGCGTTCGAGGTCGCGACGGTAACGGGCATAGCGGTCGAGTTTGGCGGCGTGGGGGTCTGTCTCGGCCAATGGGTCCGTTTCGGCAAGGATGAGCGATTCGAAGAACTCGATGCGGCGGAGGTTCCAGGTGTGGGAGAGGACGCGGTGGAAGATCTCCTCTTCGAGGCAGCCGAAGGGGCGGGTGTCGAGGCGCAGTGTGGCCTGGAGGGCATTGAACTCGGCGCGGTCCTCGGGTGTGATGTCGAGGTTGCGGGCGGTGAAGCCGTGGCTGCGGGCGTTCTGGGAGGCGCGGGCCTTGCCGACGGGGGACACGGGTCCGGTGGAATATTTCGCGTTCGCCTGGTTGGCGTTGATCTGAGCTGCGGTCGCCATGATGTGAATCTCCTTGTAAATGAAAACGGCCGGCTTCGTGGCCGGCGCGATTCCAGAGTAAGGGGTGGGTCAAGAGGAATGGGATGGTTTTGGGAAGCCGGTGTTGAGAATAAAGGATAAAAAGATTTTTAACTCCTGTGAATGAAGATGGCTTAATGGGGAAATTGAAGGAGAAGTGGCGTGGGGGGGGCATGGATTTGCGCAGGTGCGGACTTCCTCCCGAGCATCGGGATAGTCTTTGTCGGGCGATTCGAGGTCGCAGCCACGGGTTGGATGGATTCAAAGCTGCTGCCAGCTCCGAACCTGGAGTGAGGCGGCACCAGGATGCTGCCCTACCCTGCTACGGACTCGATTTTAAATTTGGCATCCTCTTTGCCGGATAGCGCGGGTTCCGCGTCCAACAACTGGATGAACGCCCTGGTGATGCGGTCATCGATCTCGCCCACTCGCTGAATCTCCACCGGATAGCGAATGGTGATTTCGAGGCCTGCGTCGATGAAGCGCAGGCGGCTCTCCGGACGCGGGGCGTCGGTATGCACGAGCATGGAGGACTGGAAGTTGTCGTGTTGCCGCTCGACAATACCTCTATACTCGCCCCAAATCCCCTCCACCACTTCCAGCAGCTTGCGCTCCAACTGCGCATAGTCCGCCCTTCCGGAGAACGTGAGCACTACGGCGCGCCAGACATAGTCAATGCCGGGCAGTTGCTTAAACATCGCCGAAGGCTGGAAAAAGATAGCATTCGGAAAAACAACGATGCGCCCGGTGGGTTTCAGGACAGGTCCAGCGCCGCCGAGTTCCAGCAGGTAGAGCCGGAAGAGCCCGACATCCGCCACTTCTCCAGTCACACCGGAGACCGTGACGCGGTCACCGACCCGGACACCCCAGCGGCCGACGAGGAAGAAATAAGCAACAACAGAGACGAGAACGCTTTGCATGGCCACGGCGATGCCGGCCGCGGAGAAGCCCGCGAACGTCGCCAGCGATCCGAACTCGGTGACGAAGCTGAGCGTGAGCAGGAGCGCGACCGCGCAGCCAACCACAATCCTTCTCAGGACGAGGAATTGCCTGCGGCGGCGCAGGTCCTGAACGTAGCGGACGGTGGCGCGCCGTGCGAGTTCAGACAGGCCAAAGAGCAGTAGGAGGGTGACACACAGCATGCCGATCCGAAGCAGAAGATACCGCAAGGCCGAGTTGTAGCGTTCACCCAGCACTCGGCGCCACTCCGCGATGCGGCCACGGCTGGCATTGATCTGGGCTGATTGCTCGCTGAGTGGAGAAGAAGAAGCGGATAGATGCTTGAACCGCGCCAGCAGTTCGTCGATCTGCTTGCGCTGCGCATTCAACGCGTCGATGTTGGAGGACTCGGGTAATTGGGCCAAGGCATCGCCCCGGCGGATGACGTCCCGCAATGCAGTGCGCAACGGCCCGCGCAGCTTCTCAGCGGTCTGGCGCAGGGCCTCTGTTTCTTCGGCGAGGCGATCGAGGCGCCCTATCCGTTGGGATACGGAGAAGGCTTCGCCTGTGAGACCGACAATCCCAGAGGATTCGGGATGGAAGTCCAGCGCGGCGGCTGGCCGTGAGGCGGCCGCTTCGGCCATCGCTTTCTGGGACGCGCCGGCCTCAGGAATTGTCCGTTCCATGGCTGCGATTTTCGCGCTAAGCCCGCCTTCGTCCGGTGCGCTGAGAAACCCAATGAGCGTGCGCAAAGCATCGCGGCGCGCTTTGGCAAAATTCGATTCACTGGTCACCTCGTCACGTTGCGCCTGTAAGCGCGCGCGGGCAGCGCCTGTGGCGGTCTGCAATTGCGCATTTAGTCGGTCTAGTTCCGCCTGTGATTGCTCCACACGCTGGGCCGCTGCTGCAGCCGACTGCGCCAGTGTGCGGCCACGGGAATTCCCCTGCGGTTGATTCTCGGCTGGGCTTGACGACGGGATCGCGGCCTGCGCCTTGGCGAATTCGAATGCGAGCCGGACCGCTTCCGCGGAATTCTGCTTCAGCGCGCCGGCCAGGACGGTCTGGGTTGAGTCGTCCGGAGATTGGGCTAGCGCTGCTACATCCCGGAACCACGCCGTGGTCTGGGCAAGGTATTGAAGGATATCCTCATCGCGCAGAGGGCGCTGGGCGCGGAGTTCCAGGCCGCCCGCAGATACAAGGAGCAGGAGCGCCAGCGCGACCCAGTTGAAGGCGCGGCGCGGTGCCGCATGGGAGAACGAGGGGCACCACATCTGAAGTCAATTTTAGCGCAGGCAGTCTCCAGACAGTCCACGCCGGACGTTCGCCCCGTGCTGCTCCCTGTTGCCGTGGAGATTGACGAATATCACAGGACATCTCTGCTACTAGTGGAGGAACGGAATGATTGACATGAACTGGTCGCTGAATCCGAACGCACTGCGGGGCCGGGTGGCCGTGGTGGCGGGCGCAACGCGTGGGGCCGGACGCGGCATCGCAGCAGCATTGGGCGAGGCGGGGGCCACAGTGATTTGCACAGGTCGCAGCACGCGCGGCAGCCGGTCTGAATATGACCGTCCAGAGACGATCGAGGAGACGGCTGAGCTCGTGACGAGCCTGGGCGGAACGGGCGTTGCTGTCGCGATGGATCACCTGGATCCCCTACAGGTCGAGAAGCTGGCGGAGAGGATTCGTAAGGACTATGGACACATCGACATATTGGTGAACGATATCTGGGGTGCGGAGATCCTGAAAGGCGGACCCGCGGACTGGAATACGCCAATCTGGGCGCACGACCTGGCCAAAGGACTGCGCATCCTGCAGCTCGCCGTGGATACTCATCTGATCACGTCGCATTTTCTTCTGCCGTTGCTGATCAACCAGCCAGACGGACTGCTGGTGGAGGTCACTGACGGAACGAAGGACTATAACGACACGCACTATCGCATCTCCGTCTATTACGATCTGGCCAAGACCGCTGTCAACCGTCTGGCCTTCTCGCAGGGGCACGAACTCGCCCAGCATGGCGGGACAGCGGTAGCGATCACGCCGGGCTGGATGCGTTCAGAGATCATGCTCGAACATTTCGGAGTGACTGAAGAGAACTGGCGGGATTCGTTGAAAGAGGCCGGCGAGCGCACTGGTCCGGGTGCTCCACCGGATTTCGCACTGTCAGAGACGCCGCGATTCGTGGGGCGAGCCGTGACCGCACTGGCTTGTGATCCCAAGCGCTCCAGGTGGAACCAGCGTTCAGTCAGTTCCGGCGAGCTGGCCCGTGAGTACGGCTTTGAAGATGTCGATGGATCGCGCCCGGACGTGTGGCGCTTTCTCACAGAGATCCGCGAAGCAGGCCATGAGGGCCGGTATGAGGACTACCGTTGACGAGCCCAACGCACGGCGGGGCGGCCCGCCCGGCTAGTCCACCGGCCGGATGTCGCGAATAGTGGCGCTCCACGGGCTGTAGCCGCGCTTGGCGCTGAACGCATCGGCCTCCACGGTCAAAGCAACGTCGACGCGGGATCCCTGCTGCAATTCTCCAATGCGGCCAGCGAAACGCCAGGCTTTGGCGAAGAGTGAACGGTTGCCCTGGAAGATGCGAATGCGCAGGTGGTCGCGGTCCTTGCCGAAGACTTCGGGCGTCTGGCGGATCTCCACATTGCGCAGCAGGAAGAGCGGCGCACGGTTGCCGAGTCCGAATGGCGCGAGGTGCAGGATTTCGTCGACGGCGGTGTCGTTCAGTTCGTCGATGGTGGCCTCGGCGTCCAGCAGGCGCTCTGGCGCAAGATCCTCATCAGTGAGGGTCTCTCTCGCGAAGGCGTTGAACCGCTGCCTGAGCTCATCGACGCGCGCCTCTTCCAAGGTGACGCCCACAGCCTGGCGGTGTCCTCCGAAACGGATAAACACTTCGGCCATGCCGTTCAGCGCATCCAGTAGATGGAAACCGGGAATAGAGCGGCCGGAGCCTTGCGCCAAGCCGGTATTCTCATCGCGGCCCAGCACGATCGCAGGCCGGTGGAAGAGCTCGACGACGCGGTTCGCTACGATGCCAACGACGCCTCGGTGCCAGTCGGGGGAATAGAAGACCAGGCCGGCACGTTCCGGGCCAGGGCCTGTTTCGCCGCACTCCTCGAGAATCGCTTTGACGATAGCTTCACCGGTCCGTTGGCGTTCAAGATTGAGCCCGTCGAGGCGCGTGGCGATCGCACGGGCGCGCTCCTCGTCACTGGTGAGGAACATCTCCACCACTTCACGCGCGTTGTCCATGCGGCCCGCGGCATTGATGCGCGGCGAGACGCGGAAGCCGACATCAGTCGCGCTCATGGCGGTGCCGGGCTCCACTCCACTGGCCTCGAGCAGGGCGCGCAGGCCCGGGTTGCGGGTCTTCGAGAGTCCGTCGAGACCGCGCTTGACGATCACCCGGTTCTCCCCGGTGAGCGGGACCACGTCGGCGACCGTCGCTATGGCGACCATAACCAGGAACGAATCGGAATAGCGGACGATCCGGTCGGGCGGCCAGTTCAGGCTTTCCATCAAGGCCTGAATCAGCTTGAGCGTCACACCAGCGCCGCACAGGTTCTTGTTGGGGTAGAGGCAGTCGGGGCGGTTCGGATTGAGGATGGCGACGGCTGGCGGCATCTCTTCCTCGGGCAGGTGATGATCGGTGATGACCACGTCCACACCCACCGCCACAGCCGCCTTCACCGCCTCAATGGCGCGGATCCCCGTATCCACACTGATGATGAGGTTGACACCTTCGCGGGCCGCCTGCTCGACCACCGATACCTGCATGCCGTAGCCGTCCTTCAGGCGGTCGGGCACATGGTATTCAGGCGCATGCCCCATGAACTCCAGCATCTTGCTGAGGATCACGACGCTGGAGACCCCGTCGACATCATAGTCGCCGTAGACCAGGATCTTCTCCTTGCGGTCGACAGCGCGGCGGATACGGTCCACGGCCTGCTGCATGCCGGCCATCAGGAATGGATCCGTCAGGTCCGTGAGCCGCGGATGTAGGAAATGTTCAACATCCGTCTGGGTTCGGAAGCCGCGCGACCATAGGACGCGGGCCGCGGGCAGTTGGAGCCCACATCGGGCGGCCAGCGCCGCCACTTCCTTCTCTGATGTATCGGCGAGTGACCAGCGCGCCTGCGTTTGCATCATTCTCAATTGTTCGAGTAGAAGCCGCCGTAGCCGCCGGCTTCCTCAGGTCCATCCGGGCCGGCATCCTCGAGTCGATCGAGAATATCGTGCCATTCTTCATACCATTCGGTCTGGAGTTCAAATAGGTAGATGCGGCCTTCGAAATCGAAACTCAGTTCGATGGCGCAGATAAACCCTTCATAGATGGAGAGCTCACGGATGCGCCGCTCAAGATCGCGCTTGTCATCACGCGGCATCTCGGATTCTTCCAGTAGTTCCAATGCCTCTTCACGGTGATGGGAGCGGAACTCGCGGGTGTGAAAATGGACGAGGCGAATACCTAATTGCAGCGCGCATTCCAGAAACCGGTGGTAGTCTGGCAGTCGGCCCGTGTCCCAATAGACAAAGCGGCCGTCGTCGGTAGCGCGGCTCATGGAGCGGTACACGACGAAGTGTTCGGTTTCGAGGTAGTGCTGGATCTCTTCTGTCAACGAATCGAGGTTTGGTCTCACGGATGGGTTCTCCAGCGCGTTTAGCGCTCGGCCCTCACCAGGATCTCATCGGGCCCGGCCAAGTCCTTGGCCGATGGGGTGACGATTGTCTTGGGGCCGATGAATATCTTCTTCTTTTTCGCAATCGCTTCGCGAACATCTGCTTCGCAAACGAAGGGAGCGATTTCAATCTTGGGTGCAGGAATCTGCGCTGGTGCCGGCGCAGTCGCGGGTCCCGCTGATGCGGCTTCGGCTGGCTTGATACTGCAGCCGCAGGAAGGCGCGGGCGGCTGGACTGCAGCCGCGGCCTGAGCTTCCCTGGCACCGAGAAATCGATCCACCACGCCAGCTACGGCGCTGTGGAGCGTTGGTTTCGGCAAAGGCGGAGCAGTAGGCGTCTGCGACGGCAAAGCAGCCGCAACCGCCGCGGACAGCGTAGCTTCGCTGACATTTACGCCACGCTTTGCGAGGTAACGTTCCACCGCGGCTACCAGCGCGGCCTTGTCGATGTTGAGGCTGGCCGGCTGATCCGGAGCGGGCTCAGGATCGCGCACGGCCCAGGCGATGCGTTTGATGTTGATGAGGTGCTGCGGACCGACGTTATCGCTGGTGATGTTGCCTGCGATGGCTCCGCAGCCGAGTGTCATGGAAGGCTGAACGTTCGTCGTGATGCCAACCGAGCCCTGCGGCGAAGCCGTGTTCACGAGAACCCGGAATGCCGGCATGCGGAGGCCAAACCGCCGGACTTTGGATTCGTCGCCTGCATGAATCACGCAGGTATGGCCCAGTCCGCCGAACTTCAGGATCGCTTCACACGCATCCAGGCCGGCCTCGAAGGAATCGACAAAGAGCATTGCCAGGACAGGTGACAGCTTCTCAGCGGAGAGCGGATGATCGCGGCCCACGCCCTGAATCTCGGCAACCAGAATAGCGGCATCGGCCGGAATAGTGATGCCGGCGAGTTGCGCAATGGTCTGCGGCGACTTGCCCACGCAATCGGCGCGCACCGTGGTGCCGCTGCTGAACAGCGTGCGTTCGACCGCCGCGCGTTCCTGGTCATTGAGGATATACGCTTTGCGGGCCTTGAACTCGGCAAGCATGCGATCGCGCAGTCCGCGTTCGGCCACGACGGTCTGCTCACTGGAGCACACCGTACCGAAATCGAAACTCTTGCCACTGACAATGCGCGCGACGGCCTGCGCCAGGTTGGCTGAGGTATCCAGCAGGACGGGCACGTTACCTGGCCCGACTCCGAAAGCGGGCTTACCGGAGGAGTAAGCGGCGCGGACCATGCCCGCTCCGCCAGTGGCGAGGATCACACCTGTCTTGGCATGCTTCATCAACGCCTGCGTACCTTCCAACGTGGAATTGGTCGCACATTGGATGATGTCCGGCGGTGCACCGGCTTCGGCTGCGGCTTCTGCTAGCAGAGCGGCCGCGGCGCAGGTGCACTCCTTCGCACGGGGATGCGGACTCAGGACGATCGCATTGCCGGACTTGAGGGCGATGATTGTCTTGAAGAAAACAGTAGACGTCGGATTCGTGGTGGGACAGATAGCGGCGATGACTCCTTGCGGAACCCCCACCTCGGTGATCTTCTGCTCCGGCAGTTCATGCAACACGCCAACGGTCTTCATACCGCGAATAGCGCGCAGGAGAGTGTCGGAGCACAGCATGTTCTTGGCATACTTGTCCTCGACGTTGCCCATGCCGGTTTCACTAACTGCAAGTTCAGCCAAACGCCGGGCATGAGCACGCCCCTTGGCGGCCACGGCTTCCACTACGGCGTCAATCTGCTCCTGGGTGAAATTCCGATAGGTCTGCCAGGCGGCGTAAGCTCTGTCAACTTTTTCCCGGACCTCCTGGACCGAGACCAGGTCCGCATCGTGCAGCATGCCATTCCCCCACACAACCAGTCGTCAATGCAAGCGCGCGCGGGTCAGCGCGTCTTCCTCTATAAGGATGCCGCCGGCTTATCCGACCTTGTCGTTCTTTTTCGGGACAGGCAGGATCTTCTCGGTCTCCTCATGCGGGTTCGGAATGACGTGGACGGCAATCAGTTCACCTACGCGGCGGGCGGCTGCGGCTCCGGCATCGGTGGCTGCCTTCACTGCGCCGACGTCACCGCGGACGGTCACGCAAACGTAAGCAGCGCCTACATATTCCTTGCCGGTAAGCGTGACGTTGGCGGTCTTAACCATCGCGTCGGCGGCTTCGATCGCGCCGATCAAGCCTTTCGTTTCGATCATTCCAAGGGCTTCCATTGAACCTCCCGACGGGCACGACTGAGTGAACTTCCAGAAACTCCCACGGTATCACAACCGGGGTGGGCGCGATACCCGTTGAGAGGCCGTTTCGGAGGCCTGGGGATGTCCCCAAATGCGGAGTACCAAACAGTTCTAAAAAATACAATGTCAATAAAATCAACAACTTAGAGTGCTGGACGAGAGCCCTCCCTATGGTATAATGGTCCTCATGCGCAGGACGCAAGGGAGCCGGAATCGGCCAGCCACTCCGCGATAGCCCGTGAAGCTGCAACGCGCGGCGTCCTACCTCGATTCGAAGGACCCCGCCTGTTGCCTTCGACACGCGTGAGCCGTCCTAGAGAAACTCCGGACCAATCGGCCGGAGCAGTGAACCGGCGAATTCGCCGCAGCAGTGACCTGGCTCGGAGGCCAGGGAAAAAAACGCCGGAGTTGCGACCCGGCTCAACTACACCGAAATCGTACGAAGTTCGGAACTGGTAACCAGAACCTGTAAGGAGAGCTTGTTTTTGATGACAAAGGCATTATCGAGAGGCTTGGTGGTGATTGCGGGTCTTTTGGCCGGTCAAACGGCAGCGGACCCCGACCCCCGCCCGGCAGATATGGCCGTCAGCAAAACCGACCCGCGCCTGACCCGAGTCAAACAGTTCTTCCAGGACCGCGATTGTCCAGCTCAGGTCTATGCCGCTGATTTTATTACAGCCGCGGACCAGCATGACTTGGACTGGCGGCTGCTGCCAAGCCTGTCCTTCATTGAATCAGGTGGCGGCAAAGTCGCGTACAACAACAACATGTTCGGGTGGGACAACTGTAAGCTGAAGTTCAGGTCGACGCGGGAAGGGATCTACCGGATTGCTTCGAAGCTCGGAAAATCCCGGATGTACAGGAAGAAGAACGTGGATCAGGTTTTGAAACTGTACAATCCCAGGCGGGAATACACGAAAGCGGTTAAAGCCGTGATGAATCAACTGGGACCAGCCGAACTGGCCCCAGCCGTTGGCTTCTAGCGCAAAAGCGGGTCCAATAGGACCCGCCTGCTTGAATCGTAGCTATTGTGTTTGCTCGTTTAGGAAGGCCTCTCTGCCGCGTGCGGACTGTTATTCCAACAGCCGGACGCCCATATAAAGGCCTCCGAACAACAACACGGAGACAACACCAACCAGTAGCCATTTGAGATACTTCTCTCTTGGCGTGGTTACCATTTCGTCGTCGTGTTTCATCTGCTCGTCGAGGGACTCGAACATGGAAGCGACCTCCCGTCTACGGACTAAGGTACAAACCGTATCTGATGCCGAGCAGCCTCATTCTAACGCCGAATCACTCCATTTGGTCAAACAAATATTACTAGTGTTTTCAATGACTTGAAATCTGGAAAGGGTAGGGAGTCCAGGACTTCGGCCTCTGAATTGCCTTTTATACGCCGAGCCGGCGCCTCTCAATCCCCCGCTTGGTCGCCTGTAGAGGATTTCTACACCCCCAGGGACTGGGCAAAGCAGCCCTTACGCGAGACCCATCCGTTCCAGTTTGCGATACAGAGTCTTCCGTTCAATACCGAGGATCCTCGCCGCCCGGCTCTTGTTCCCGCCAGTGGCCGCAAGCACCTTCCGGATCTGCTCCATCTCGGTATCAGCCAGCGACTCCCCGCCCTGCTCCTTGGGACTGGACGTGCGAATGGCATCGTCCACCGTGTCCTCGGTGATTCGGGCGCCAGGTGACAGAATCACCATCCGCTCCATCATGTGCTGCAACTGGCGGATATTTCCTGGCCAGGTGTAGTCGGCCAGCGCCTTCATCCCACTTTCGGTAATCCTGGTTTCCAACCCGTACCGTTCGTTATAGCGCTTGAGGAATGCGCCTACCAGCAGCGGTACATCGCCATGGCGCTCGCGCAGCGGCGGAACTCCAATGCGCACGACATCCAGGCGGTACCAGAGGTCCTCCCGGAATTTTCCTTCCTCGACCATCTTGCGAAGATTGCGATTGGTGGCGGCGAGAATCCGCACATCTACCTTGCGCGGGCGTGACGAGCCCAGGGGACGAATCTCTTTTTCCTGCAGAAATCGCAGTAATTTCAACTGGAAATTGAGATCAATTTCACCAATCTCGTCCAGGAACACTGTGCCGCCGTTGGCTGCCTCAAACACGCCGGTACGATCGCGGTCAGCGCCCGTATAGGCGCCTTTCATAGCCCCAAAGAGCTCACTCTCCACCAGCGAAGGTGCCAGCGAGGCGCAGTCAACAGGAAGGAAAGGCATGGTCGAGCGCCGCGAATTTGCGTGTAAAAGATGCGCAATTAGCTCCTTCCCCGTGCCGGTTTCTCCCTCGATCAGTACCAGTGCGTCAGTGGGCGCCACTCGCGAGATGGTCTTGTAGATTTCGATGAGCTTGGCGGAGCTGCCGATCATCTCGGTCGCGAGCGGCTCGTCGGGATCGATGTCCTCATCCCCTTCTTCGTCCGCCGCACCCTCCGCCCGCTTCACGATGGACAGCAGGTCATCCAGCTCAAAGGGCTTCGCCAGATAGTCGAATGCGCCGCCTCTCGTCGCCGCCATGACGGTTTCCATGCTTCCGCGTGCCGACATGAGGATCACGGCGCAAGTGTCATTGGCCAGCCGCGCGGCCTTCAGGATGTCAATTCCCGTTCGCTCGTCAATGTAAATATCCGAGATCACGATGGGATAACTCGCGTGGTTCAGACGCAGGAACGCTTCACGCGTGGAGGATACAGCCTCCACGGCATAGCCTTCCAATTCGAGAAATGTGGAGATAGTCGATCGAACCGAGGGATCGTCTTCCACCAACAGCACCGGGGGCATACCAGTCCTCAGTGTAGCGTGGCGGGCAGGACAACCGTGAATGTCGACCCCGCGCCGGGCGCGCTCTCCACTTCCACATGCCCACCATGCAAAACGATGATCTGCTGCACGATGGAGAGACCAATGCCCGTGCCCACCTCGCCCGACTGTTCCGCTTTACGCGTGCGGTAAAACTTTCGAAAGAGATTCTTCACTTCGCCCGCATCCATGCCCATGCCATGGTCGCGTACCGAAATTGTGACACCAGCCGGGGATTGCGCCGCTGAGATCAGGACATCGGTTTCCGGCGCGGAGTATTTCACCGCATTCGTCATCAGGTTATAAATCGCGTATTCCAGTAGTTCACGGTCGGCATTGATGACCAGGTCTTCGGGAACCTCGGAGGTGATTCGTATCTGTTTACGCTCGGCCAGCGGCATCGCCCGCTGGTAGCAGGTGTCGACCACCTCCTGCAGGGCAAACACCGCGCGGCGCAGTTCGAGTTGTCCGGCTTCGAGCTTCTCGACATCGAGGAACGTCGTGATCATTTTCGCCAGCCGCTTTGACTCGCTGTTGATCATCTGGCCCAGCTCTTTCCGCTTGAGTTCCGGCAGGTTATAGCGGGTCATCAGTTCACTGGAGCCCTGAATGGCCGTCAGCGGCGTGCGCATTTCGTGCGCGACGAAGTGAAAGGCCTGCTGATAGCGGGCGGTAGTCGCTTCACTCACCGTCAGCCTACGGCGGACATAGAAGTACTGGAAGCTGGCACATCCCAACACACCCAGCCACGACGCGGCTACTGGGGCGAAAGCGTCGAGGATCAGGCCCTGTGTGAAAAAAACGAACGGAGCGAGATGCGCCAGCAGTAGCAACACTCCTCCGGAAACTATGGCAATCCAACCGCGCAGGAATGTGAAGATGACCGCGGACAAGGCCACCACCAGCAGGGCCAGCAGCAAAGGAACCAGCGGCCCCATCTCGTACAGCAGGTCAGCAGCCGCCATCGTCTCGAATGCCTGCAGGTGGATCTCAACTCCGGGCATGGGCAGCCCACCCGAAAGAGGCGTGAAGAGACGGTCCTTCACCGCGGACTGCGCAGTGACGCCGACAAAGACCACCCGTCCGCGCAGACGCTCCAGCCCGCGGCCGGCAATGATTTCATCCATGGAAACCCTGGTGACCTTGGCCGCGTCACGGTAGCGGACCCAGAGAGGCCGCCCCGCATCCCAGCGGGATTGAATGGTGAATCCTCCGACGGAGATATCCGTGGGTGAACTCTCAATCACATCGGCATGCCTGAAGATCCGCAACGCTTCCAGCGACAGGGCCCATCGCCTTTCGCGACCGCACGCGCGTTCAAGTGTGACCCGGCGGTTGATCTCGTCGTTCGGCCCCGCCAAGGCGTGTACGTGGCCCAGCGCGGCTCTGAGGCGGAAACCCTCCACGGGATCCTGCCAGCCTGAGCAGCCGCCGGCGTCCGGCTCCATCTCACAACCAAGAACCAGGCCCTGCGTCTTCGCGAAGGCCGCCTGCAGGGCCTTATCCTCCGCGTCGTTCCCCGGATCAGTGAGCGTAAGATCAACGGCCACGACACGCGGCGGCGCCTGCGACATCTGCTCGAGTGCTTTCGTAAGGGCACGCCGCATCCCGCCAATGCCGCCATTGCGCTGCATGGTGCGTTCATCCAAGGCAAGCAACACCGCGCCCACATCGGCCCTCACTGTCGGCCGCACTCGAAAGATGAAATCGTAGACGTTGTTGTCGAATTGTGCGGCCAAGGCCGTCCACGATACCAGCAGCGACACGAGAGCGGCTCCGGCGGCCAGCAAACCGTACGCCAGGCCAGGTGTGATACGCCGGGTCATCCGGCGGCGGCTCCTGCCAGGCCAGGCTGCGATTTGGGACGACTGGAGCGCATATCAGGCAACGGTCAGTCGCGTCGCAGCGACTTCACCTTGCGTTCCTGGATAACCTGCGGAGAGAGGGTCCGGTCGAAGCCAAACAGAGTGTCCTCCCAGGATCCGTACGCCGCGTTGGGCAGGATGATCCAGCGCTCACCCCACCACGAATCATATGGCTTCGATTTGGTAGCACGTTCCGCCACCGTCAGGCGCGCGGGGATGAAGTCGTTGAGGTCGTCTCCGCAAAGCAGGATGATCCGGTAATATTTGGCGATGAGTGTTCGCCGGATGCCTTTGTCGGAAGTCCACTCCGGTTTCTCTCCAGCCGTGAGAACCGTGTCGCCAATGGCGCCCAGGGCGGCGTTCTTCAGGGGGAAGCCTTCCGCCTCGAGATTCGCCCGGGAATTCGCCTCCTCCTTCGGGCCGCGATTGGTGACATAGAACACGGTGACACCCTTTGCGGCGGCATCGCGCAGAAACTCGGCCGCACCCGGAATCGCCTTCGCCTTGCGCTCTGCTGTCCACTTCATCCACACATCCATCGAGTAGCGGCCATTGCCTTCCAACAGGAAGCGCGCCTGCCCCGGCGAATTGTCGAGCACCGTCTCATCGATATCCACAATGATCGCCGGCGGCAACTTCCTGAAGTTTCCAGTCTGCTCGACAGCGGCCGTCCACCTCTTGTCCTTCAGGGCCTTCGGTAGCGCAACGCGGGCGGAGTGCCACGCCTGCAGAGCGTTCCCGCGAAACTCGACCGAGGATTGTGTCCAGGCAACGCTGTTCAGGGCGTCCATCGTCTGGGCGGAGGCCGGCGCGAGGCAGCCCAGCAAGCCGAGCGTGAGTGAGCGGACATTCAAGGGCATGATGATTCGTTGACCAAACGATGATTATGCGACTCGCGTAGCCCCGCGCGCCAGCATGAGCGCCAGGGCGGACACGTGAAATGGGAAACGCCCCGGGGCGGCAGGTAGCCGTCCGGGGCGCTTCGGGATCAAACTATTACCGCTTACAGGCCCTTGTTGGCCAGGAAGACGCAGAGGTCGACTACGCGGCAGCTGTAGCCCCACTCGTTGTCGTACCAGGAAACAACCTTGGCCAGCGTCCCGCCGATGACCTTCGTGAGCTGGCCGTCGACGATGGACGAATTCGGGTTCTTCAGCATGTCGGTGGAGACCACCGGATCTTCGGTGTAGGCCAGGATGCCCTTGAGCGGGCCTTCCGCGGCGGCCTTCAGCTCGGCGTTGATCGCTTCGGCGGTGGTGGGCGTGTTCAGGATGACCACCAGGTCGACCACGGAGACGTCGGGCGTCGGCACGCGCATGGCATAACCGTCGAGCTTACCCTTCAACTCGGGCATCACCAGGGAGATGGCCTTGGCGGCGCCAGTGGAAGTGGGGATCATGTTGATGGCAGCGGCACGGGCGCGGCGCAGATCCTTGTGCGGGAAGTCGAGCACATTCTGGTCGTTCGTGTAGCTGTGGATGGTGGTCATCGAACCACGGTCCACGCCGAACTTCTCGTGCAGGACCTTCACGAACGGAGCCAGACAGTTGGTGGTGCAGCTCGCGTTGGAGATGATGTTGTGCTTGGAAGCGTCGTACTTGTCGTCGTTGACGCCCAGCACCAGGGTGATGTCTTCATTCTTCGCAGGTGCGGAGATGATGACCTTCTTGACGGTGCCCTTCAGGTGGGCCTTGGCCTGCTCCGCATCCGTGAAGCGCCCGGTGGATTCGATCACGATTTCGGCGCCCAGGCTGGACCAGTCGATCGCGGCGGGATCCTTGCTGGAAAACACTCGGATAGCCTTGCCGTTGACAACGATGGAGTCCTCGGTGGCCTTGACATCGGCGTGCAGGGGACCCAGCACCGAGTCGTACTTCAGCATGTGCGCCAGGGTCTTGGTATCGGTGAGATCGTTCGTGGCGACGAATTCGATGCCCGGATTGTTGATACCCGCGCGCAGGACGTTGCGTCCGATGCGGCCGAACCCATTGATCGCGACTTTGACAGCCATTTAAGGAGTAACCTCTCTCTTAGTAGGAATGAAACGCTCAACCCCAGCATACCAGAACGGGACGTTTCAGTTCGATTTCCGGGCCGATTGATATGCCAGAGGGCGCGCCCGGCGATACGCGTGCCACAATCAGGCCCGTCGCCAGGCCCTTGAAAACACAACGGCCAGCCCCGGCGCACCCCACCGGTCGATGAATCGGGCGCGCCGTGCCGGCCGTTATGAAGTGGCGCTCGAAGATTAGTCTTCCGGGACGGCGAGGACGTCGCCGGGGTGGATCACGGACTTGTCGTCCTTCAGTTTTCCGGGGTTGGCGGCAATTATCTTCGGGTAGAGAGCCCCGTTGCCGTAGTGGTTCTGGGCGATGCGCCAGAGGGAATCGCCCGCAACTACAGTGTAGGTCCGGATGGGCTCCGGCAGGCTGGGGTCGATAGCGATCTCGCACTGCAGGTCGGCGAAGATCGGATCAACCGTCTTGATCTGATTCCATACTTTGTTGCGAATTTTCTCCGATGGCGCGGCGCCGGTGATCACAAGCTTGTCGTTGGCGACATGCAGATGGTCCAGGCGGACATTGTTCTTTGGAATGAGTTCGAGTACAGACTCATACTTCTTCTTGAAGTCGTCTAGTGTAGGCATGCGGCCCTCCAGATCAGGAATGAGGCCATGTTAGCAGGCCGCTGTTGCCGGAGGAAGCTTGCGGTACGGCGGACGACAGACTACAATCAAAGAGTTGAGAGTGCCTCCCGAGCGCCTCATTCCGCAGTAGATCGTCGGGGCGTGGCTCAGCCTGGTAGAGCGCCTGGTTCGGGACCAGGAGGCCGGTGGTTCGAATCCACTCGCCCCGACCAAATTCCTCATTCACTTACAGACACTCGCACCTAATGCCAGGGTCCACGCAGGCTCAAAATGGACCCTACTCGGACCCGGACCTTGCACTCCGTTGGTCGCTGCCGCCGTGTTTTGATCAACGTGCTGTCCGACGACTTCGCCGACCCCTTGGGCCGTGACCAGGAGGTCTGGTGATGTGCGCGGATATGTAACGGGGCTGGTCTGATTACAATTGCGGTTCCTTGGGGTGGCCGTCGCGTTTGTTGTGCTTTGGACCACTCCGGGTTGCGGTCAGAGTTATTCCGTGGCCATCCGGCCTTGAAGCTTGGGCATTAGGTCGAAAAACTGATCGCATCGTTGGACTACGGACTCAATCGAAGCGGTGCGAAACACTTCGGTGTGAAGTTGCTTGCAGCCATCCGTAACGCTTTCGATGGCCGTTCTTTCCCACAACACCTTGCATGGCCAAGTCTGTACGACTATCGTGAACGGAGCTGAACACCGCAACGTGCGAAGCCGCTCAGGCAGGCTCACGGCAGACCCAACTTTGATTCGTCCCGGATCGTGTTCGGGTTCCAGTTGGAGCAGGTAAAACACGCCCTGGTCATCTGGTAGATACTCGGGCGGGGTTGTAAGGGTGCCGCCGGTTCTTGAGCGCGGAGCTAGAGAGCGCAATTCGGCCGCTATCAGGCGAGATTCCTGTGCTGTAACATACGAGACGAGTTGGCCACGACGACCAGCGCTGCGGCGCTTCATGGGATCGATGCGGAGCCGCCGGATAACTCTGAAAACGGTCTGCTTCCGTTTGCCGAGCTGGACGGCAAGATCAGTGACCGAAACTGAATCTTCGGAATTGGACTAGGCAGCGGTACTCGATGGCGCCTCTTGGCCGCTCATGATCTGACTCTCGCTTATCAGCCTGTCCCTGATGGCATGCTCACGCCGCCCGGACTGGGATCGATTCCGCCACCGCGGTCGGCTCGGGAACGGTTTCGCCGTGCAGTCGCATCCCCTCGATGTGAAACTCGATCGCTTCCGCGATCAGCCGGCGCGTTTCCTCCAGCGTCTTGCCAGTGGTGACGCAACCGGGGAGATCCGGCACATACGCCGCCCAATTGTTCGGCGCTTTTTCAAAGACGACGGCATACTCTTTCATTTCAGCCCTGCCTTCTTCAGTATAGAGTTTAGCGTTCCGGCAGGCATATCGTCTCCGGGGTGGCCGGGGACCGTAACCGTTCCTGCTTCCGGGCGGCCGGGGTGCAGGTACTGCTGGTGGTCGCCACGTGTCCGGCCGATCACCCAACCGTCCTTTTCCATCGCCTTGATTACGTCCCGAACCTTCATTTCGCTTATCCCTTACAGACGGATGTACTGCGCGCGGTCGATCTGCGTGCGGAGCGTCTGGCGCGTCAGCGCCAGTGGAAGCGCGGTAGGCATGTCCAAATCATGGCACCGATCCGTTGTGGGGATGTGCCCCTATAGGAAAATTCGAAAACCTGTCTGAGCAACACAGTTTGATCAGGTTTTCAAAAATGCGGGCGAACCCCGTGGGTGCGCGTAGGGGCATGAGGATTACCAGCGTGGAAAGCAGGGTCCCGCCAGGGTCCAACGGCCGGAAAACCGCCGTGCAGGGTCCAAGCAGGGTCCAAATCGCAGACGCGTAAGTATTGTGTTTTCAGTGAGAGATACTTATACGTGATTGATATCTGCTGGTTCGGGACCAGGAGGCCGGTGGTTCGAATCCACTCGCCCCGACCATTTCAGTCCTCCACAACGCTCCCATTGGGTGCCGTACTGCTTCCTACAGTTCGAATGGTCTCCCAAAGCCACCATACTTACAGCCAGTCGAAGAACAGCCTCGTCCGGATGCTGCTCCCGTAGGGAGGTCAGGGCTTGGCCGGCGGCGTGGGCGGCCTCTCCACGATAGGCGGCTGCGTCACAAACACAGCCACATCGTGCGCGGCCTTGGTCTCCACGCCCGCCTTCTGCAGGAACCCCAAGTCGCGAAACCAGTCGATGAACCGGAACTGCCAGGTGCCAAACGGAGTGTGATTGCGATCCGTCAAGCCGCCGGTCATGCGCGTACCGTCAGGCAGCGGATCACCCGGGTGCCGCCCATTCCCATACAGGTGCATCTCGATATTCGGAACCCCCAGCGCCAGCATCGCGTTGTAGTATTCCATGGCCCAGATCGCGTGGACCCGGTCGCCCGAACCGCCGCACACCAGGAACGCTGGCGGGACATTGCGCGGAATCGCCGGTGCAACACGGTTCTTCGCAAAAGGCGAAGGTCCGGGATAGATGATCCCGTCGAAATCCGGCCGCGACGTAATGCCGGCCAGCGGGTCGCCCGCCGCTCCGTTCGCTTTGTCGAACTCCTCGAATCGCACAGCCGTCGCCGCGGTCAGCTCCGCGCCGGCCGAGAAGCCCATCACACCGATCCGGTTCGGATCCAGATTCCACTCCTTGGCGTAGGCGCGCACCAGGCGAATGGCCTGCAGCGTGTCATACACCGCATCGGTCTGCGGATTGTACCCGTCGCGGCGCAACCGGTTCCGCAGGATCACCGTGTTGATGCCGTAGTTGTAAAAGAACGGAACGAAATCGGCCGCCTCGCTCCCAACATTCAGGGTGTTGTGCCCACCCCCGGCCACCACAATCACGGCCGCCCCTGTATTGATGCTTCGATCCACCAGGTGCACTTCAATCGAGGGATTGTGGATGTTAACGATACTATTGATCCGGCCGGGCACGGTCTGGCTGAGGTTGTACTGCTCAGCCTCGCGCACACGGTCCAACTTGAGAAACGGCGATCCCGGCGGATACAGCGCCACCACGACACCGCCCTGCAGAATTGGCTGCGGCGCATAGGGCGCATCGGTCACAGGACCCGGCTTCGGCACGCCAATCGGCGCGGGCAGGGGAGGCAACGCCGCTCGCTCCGCCGACTGCGCGGAGAGAGTTCCGGTTGTGAAAGCCAGCAGGCAGAAAAGGGGAACAGCACGGCCAGGGCAGCAGTCAGGCATGGGTTAATCTCTTAGCGATGAGAATGCGGGCAACGAACCCAGGCTCCCATCATACTTTCAGCGACGGCGGCTCGTCCCATGAAGTAAGACTCAGCGGTTCACCGGAAACTCAGGCACGACCAGGGGCTTCCTCTTCGCTCCGGTGATCTCCAGGGCGCCGTTCACCAACCCGCAAGTCACGTGATCGTCCACCGAGTTGTTGATCAGGACCGACCCACTCGTCCCCATCGTGGAACCCACCCCGCGCTTCATCCGGCTGGTCGCGATCATTCGCTTCTGCGCCCGGCCCTGTTCGCTCTGGCTATAGATCACCGTCAACCCGTCGCTGTACTCGTTGGGCTGGGGCGGCAACTCCACACGCAGCATAGTCGCTGCGCGCCCATCAGGCAGGTTCACCTTCCAGCGCCGCACGGCAGGCAACCGGCTGGGCTTGCCGTAGCCCACTTGCACCGGGCCTTCGTCCACGGGAATCCCGAATTGCCAGACACTATCCTCGCCCGCGCCCTCAAGCCGCGAACCCATCCAGACCTCAAAGTGATCGGCCGTCACCCAGGACTTCGCGGGATGCGTACTTATTGCCGGATCGATCACCTGCGCCAGCAGCACACCCGCACCCGCCTGCAGCAGCCTCACCTCCAGCGGATCTCTTGGATCGGCCTTCCCCCAAACCACCTGACCATGCTGCCCCGTGGCATCCAGCCTCAGCGCGCACGAACCCAGCCGACCTCTTCCCTTCTCCAGTCCAGCCGAATCCACAACAACCTTCGGCACCATCAGGTAGTGAAACAGGGAGGGGCTGTCTTCACAGATGCCGACGTCCTCCCCACCGGCGGGGTGGTGCCACGCTTCCCCGCGCAACGCGAGATAATCCCAACGCTCCACCGTATGCTCGCCACTCCCGTAAAACGAGCAATCCTCCATCGACACCGCTCGCCACGGAGACA
This sequence comes from Paludibaculum fermentans, assembly GCF_051172195.1. Classification (GTDB taxonomy): domain Bacteria; phylum Acidobacteriota; class Terriglobia; order Bryobacterales; family Bryobacteraceae; genus Paludibaculum; species Paludibaculum fermentans_A. Next base: position 4,004,416 of record NZ_JBPJAQ010000001.1, on the reverse strand, counting down.
ACTGATACGCATGCGTCTTGTAGTACCCGGCCTGCGTACCGCCGTTGCGGTTCACCTCGATCCGGTTCGGCTCCACCGCCACCGTGACGTCCGCCTGATCATCCGTCTGGCAAAGCGTCACCACCGTCTCCGACGACACCACCCGTCCGGCACGCGCTTTCTCCAGGATGTACTCGGTGCCAGGCAGGCACCGCGACTCACTCGGCGCCTGTTTCGGATGACTCACTTCGACCACGGTCAGTGAGTTCCCTGCCCCGTCGACCCCAGCCGGATACCTGCGCCCTTTGCGCTGGGCCGCCAATTCTGTGGACAGGCACAGGATCACAGCCAGCGGCACGGCCGCGGTCATAAACAGCTTGCGCGAGTGAGAGAAGATCATGGACGAGCCAAAGCCTCGACCATTGCAGCACTGCCCCCGCTCCCGCCGCAACGCCGACCCGGCAGCTCAGCCCTCGCGCAACGCCGTCATGGGATGGATCCGCGATGCACGCCGTGCCGGAATATAACCAGCCGCCAACGCCACACTGCACAGCATCAGGATCACCCCAATGAATGTCGTTGGGTCGGAGGGCTCAGTCCCATAGAGCAGCGTGGCAATGGAACGTGCGATCACGAACGACCCCATCGCGCCCAGCACCGCGCCCGCCACCGCTAATCGCAGCGCGTTTCCAATCACCTTGGCCTGCACCTGACCACCGCTTGCGCCCAGAGCCATGCGGATACCAATCTCCTGCGTCTGCCTCGTGACCGAATACGAAATGACTCCGTAAATCCCCAGCGACGCCAGCACCAGGCCCAGCAACGCAAAGCTCGTCACCAGCATGACGAAGAACCGCCGGGGCGACGCGGCGCGATCCACAATGTGCTGCAACGGCCGCAACTCCGCCGCCGGCTGCCCCGGATTCAGCGTTCGCAGTGTCCTCATGATGGCGGGCGCCAACGACGCCAGCGGCTGACTCGTACGAATCACCAGCTCCGCACCCTCCGGATCCGCCTGGATCGTTGACAGATACATCTCCGGATCCGCGGCGTCCTCCAGGCTGTTCTCCCGTACATCCGCGATCACCCCAATCACCTTGGCATCCCTTCCATTGATCTGGGCCGGCCGGCTCATCGGATCTTCGCCGTTCCAGTAGCGGCGGCTGGCCGCCTCGTTGATGATCACCACCGAATCGCTCTTGGGCCCGTCGCTCCAGGTGAAATCGCGGCCGGTGCGCAGGCGCATCCCCATCACGCCGAGATAGCCCGGCGTCACAATGCGTACGATGGCGCCCATCTCCGTCCCTTTGGGATACTGCTTACCCTTGGCCCTCAAGCCCCAAGAGCGGTTGCGCCCCAGCGGCAACATATCCACGATGCCTGCTGTTTCAATGCCCGGGATCTCCCTGATATTACGCAGAATCTCCTGCACGATCGGGCCGCGGCGCTCAATCTTGCCTCCATCATCGAAATCGATCTTGATCACGGCCGCCCGGCTCGGCTGGAACCCCAGATCGACGTCCAGCACTTTGAGGAAACTGCGCAGCAGCAGTCCAGATCCAATCAGCAGTACACAGGCCAAAGCCATCTCGGAGACCACCATCGTCGCCCGCATCCGCTCATGACGGCGGCCCGTAGTCATCCCCTGGCCGCTGCTCCTCAGCGCTTCCTGAACGTTGCCGGAGTACAACCGCAGCCCAGGCACCAGCCCGAAAACCAGGGCGGCCGAAACGGCGATCCCGAGCGTCCAGGCCACCGCTACCCAATCCAACGTCACACTGCTCAGCAACGGCAGGGCGATGGAATCCTGATGCGCGAAGTAGAACGTCAGGCCATAGGCCAAGCCGAGCCCCAGCAAGCCGCCTGCACCTGCCAGCACCATGCTCTCGGTCAACAACTGTCGGCAAAGCCTCGCTCGGCCTGCGCCCAACGCACTGCGCACCGCAAATTCCTTGCTGCGCGCTGCGGCCCGCGCCATCTGAAGGTTCGATAGGTTCACGCACACGATCAGCAGGATCAGGCCCACGGCGCACCACAGCATCACCAACGACCGCTTCAGCTTGCCGCTGACATACTCCTTCAGGCCGGTCACCGTGGAGGCATAGTCGCTGTACCAGTCTTTATGCGCCTCGCGCAATTGCGGGAACAGGACATCGGCTTCCGCCTGGGCCTGTGCCACCGACACACCCGGCTTCAGGCGGCCGAACATCGAGATGGTGTTGCCCCAGTTTCGAATTTCCGCCATGGGGGCGGGAACGAACAACTCCATCCTCTGCCCCGGGGCAAACACCGCCCCGAAATCGAAACTCGCCGGCAGAATCCCCACCACCGTGACGGCCATCTTGCTCAACGTGATGGTCTGCCCAATCAGCCCGGGATCGGCGCCAAACTGGTTGCGCCACATGGATTCGCTGATCAGCGCCGCGAGCCGCCCGCCCTTCACACATTCCTCATGTACGAAAAGCCGCCCCAGCATCGGCTTCACACCAAGCAGCGGGAAGAAGTTCTCGGCCACCATTACCGCCACCACGGGCCGCGGTTCACCCCGCCCGGTCATGGTGTATTCGCTGCTTCCATAGAAGGGATTGAAGCCGGTCACACTCTGGAACGACTTGTTGTGCCGCTGATACTCCTCAAACGCCGCCACCGTATAGGTCACCGCGGAAAGCCCGGCCGTCGCTCTCGCCTCATCGTCCATCGTTCGATCCGCCCGCAGCCACGCCAGATTCTGCGATTCGGGGAACGGCAGCGGCCGCAACAGCACCGCATTCACCACGCTGAACACCGCGGTATTGGCGGCGATGCCCAAAGCGAGAATCAGTACGCTGATGATCGCGAACCCGCGCTCCTTGCGCAGGGTTCGCATCGCGTAGCGCAGATCCTGCGCAAACTCGCCCCAGTAATCCCGGCGTTCCTTTGACCGCTGCATCTCCTGGCCCATTTGTTCCCCCATGGCTCGTACGCTCCTCAAGTCCCCGAATAGCCGTTCGGCTTCCTTCCGCGCCTCATCCCGAGGCCAGCCTTGCTCCACCAGATCGTCCACCTTCATCAGCAGGTGGAACTGCAGCTCATCCTCGACATCGCGAGCCGGGTCCGCGCCAAACATGCGCGCCCACCGCCGCCACATGGGTATCTGGCTCATCCAGCCTTCTCCGGCACCGGAGGCTTCGTAGCGCCCAGCATCTTGCTGACCGCCGCCGAGTACGCCTCCCAGGTCTTCGTCTCTTCGCGCAACTGCCGCCGCCCCTCGGCCGTGAGCTGATAGAACTTGGCCCGCCGGTTGTTCTCAGAGAGGCCCCACTCGGCCTCCACCAGTCCTTTCGCCTCCAACCGCCACAGCGCGGGATACAGCGTACCCTCTTCCACCAGCAGCGCTTCTTCGGTCTGGCGATGAATCAGGCTCGTGATGGCGTATCCGTGTAGCCGGCCCCAGACCAGCGCCTTGAGAATTAGAACGTCGAGAGTTCCGCGAACGAGTTCCAGTTGCGTCTTGTCCATCCCGCTCCCCTGTGCTTTCTATGGAAGATTCGCATACGTCCCCTGGGAATACAAGGGGAGAGGGCGAGAGTTCACGCGTGTAACAGATGCGATTCCTGGGATGTTGCCCTGCCAGGAAAAGGCAGCCGGCCCAACACCGAGTCGCGCCCGGACGCAATGTAAGCGCTCCGCACTGCACGCCCCCCCTCTGTTGCGGTATTCCTAACAAGAATGGTTCTCTCTCGGTACAAATGGTTCGTCGTCGGCATGCTGTGGTTCGTCTGCTTCTTCAACTACGCGGACCGTCAGGCCATCTACTCGGTCTTCCCGCTCCTGAAGAGCCAGATGAACCTCACGACCTCGCAACTCGCGATCGTCGGCAGCTCGTTCATGTGGGTCTACGCCCTCTCCGGCCCCTTCGCCGGCATGGTGGGTGACCGTCTCCAACGCAAAACCCTCATCATCGGCGGGCTCATCTTCTGGTCCCTCGTCACCGTCGCAACCGCCTTCTCGACCACCTACTGGCAACTAGTGCTCTTCCGCGCCCTCGAAGGCCTGGGCGAAGCCTTCTACTTCCCCGCCTCCATGTCCCTCGTCAGCGACTATCACGGCCGCGACACCCGCTCCCGAGCCATGGCCATCCACCAGTCCAGCGTCTATGCCGGCACCATCGCCGGTGGAGCCGTCGCCGGTCACCTGGGCCAGCACTACGGCTGGCGCTCCAGCTTCTACCTGTTCGGTATCCTCGGCACGGTGCTGGGCATCGTCCTCGTCGCCTTGCTGAAGGAACCCAAGCGCGGCCAGTCCGAGCAGCCCGGGGAAGACGGCGGACACGGCGCCCTGAAGCTCGACAAGAACCTGTTCGCCACCATCAGCCACACCTTTGAACACCGCATGGTGCCCATCCTCATCACGGTCTTCGTGGGCGCCAACTTCGTGGCCATGATCTTCCTCACCTGGATGCCCACCTTCCTCTTCGAGAAGTTCGGCATGAGCCTCTCCATGGCCGGGCTCAGCGGCACCGCCTACATCCAGATCGCCTCCGTCTGCGGAGTCATGACCGGCGGCTTCCTGGCCGACCGCTTTGCCCGCCGCAGCCGCGCCGGCCGCATGTGGACTCAGTCCCTCGGCCTCATCCTCGGCATTCCCTTCATCTTCCTGGCAGGCTGGACCCTCTCCGTTCCACTGCTCGTCCTGGGCATGACCGGCTTCGGCTTCTCAAAGGGGCTCTATGACGCCAATATCTGGGCATCCCTGTACGACGTGGTGAAACCGGAGAACCGAGCCACGGCGCTCGGCTTGATGAACTCCATCGGCTGGATGGGCGGCAGCGTAGCCCCTCTGGCCGTGGCCCGCGCCGCCGAGACGTTCGGAATGGGCGCTGCCATCAGCGCCAGTTGCGTCGTCTACCTCATCGTCGGACTGCTGCTCATCTTCGGCATCAAGTCCTTCATGAAGCCCTCAGAACCGGCTCCTGCCGTGGCCTGACAACCATCACGCGCGGCCGATGCGAATCGTGCCGCGCGTCCCATTCGCGGGCTGGAAGCGAATGTACACGCTCGACCCCACATCCTCACGCTCAAACCTCACATCCGTCCCATTCACCATCACCGCCCGTGGAGCAAACCCCGCCGGCAGCAAAACCCGGAATTCCGCCTTCTCCCCCGAGCCCGAATATTCAATCTCAATCGAAGCCGGCTCGGCATCCCACTTGTAGCTGAAGTACGCGTCCGACGCTCCATACCGCGCCGTCGCCCGCACTTCCTGCACGCCCGCTGCCGCCCAGCGTGGTGATATCTCCACGGCCCGCATCTTCCCCTGCGGATCCCGGATCCCCGCCAACCCTTCCACCAGCGCATCCACCCATTGCGCCATCCCCCAACCCGCGTAGTTCACCTCATTCGTCGTGCGGTAGCCCGGAGTCCCATCGGGGAAATACCAGACCTGCGCACCCCCAGTCCGCCGCAGATGCTCCGCGTACTGCCGCATCAGCTCAACTCCGTACGACTCGCGTCCATAGAAAAACGAAGCCCGCGCCAGTTCGCCCCCCACCCACGGCATCAACCCGCCGTTCGCGTACGCACCCTCCAGCCGGTACTTGTCCTTCCAATATCCCAGGCGATCCGGATAGCCCGGCTGCAGGCTCCACCACGGGTACTTGTCACCCGTCTCCTTCTGCCTTCTCCGGTATTCGTCGATGATCCTGATCGACTGCTTCTCATCCGCCAGCCCTCGAGTCATCGCCCACGTATTGCCCATCGTGAGCTGCTTCGTCTCGTCGAAATCCCCGTGTTCAATGGGATCGAGATGCACGTGATGCAGGAACTTCGTGCCGTCCCAAAGCATCTTCACTGCTCGCTCACGATACTCGCCGGCCTCTTTCGACCACCGCTCCGCCGCCGCGTTGTCGCCCAGATACCGGTACATCTCGCTCATCCCGCGAAACGCCAGCGCATACCCGCTCTGGTCGCAGTTCGCAATCACATGCCGGCTGGCCCCATGATCCGTAGCGCCATCGATGTCGTAATCCCACGTATCGCAACTGTGCTGCCGCTGGATCAGCCGGTTCTTCGCATCCCAGTGCTTGGCATCGCTGCGGATATAGTTGAGAGCCTTCTCCAGCTTCGGCATCGCCGTCCGCAGCCATGCGTCGTCGCCCGTCGCCTTCCACGTGTCCCATACACCCAGCGTCAGGATGTACTCGACATCGCTCTCCAGCCCGACCCGCCACGTCCGCCCATCACGCTCAATGCCATCCGGAGTCTGCCCGTCCTCCCGCTGCACCTCCAGGAACCGGTCGAGCCCGCACTGCATCTCGCGTTCCCAATACTTGTAGGCCGGCAGCGTGTAGATCCAGTCGCGCAGCCAGATGCCGTCGAAGTGGTTGGTATCCGCCGAAATGTAGCCCACAAACCGGCCGCGCTTCGTCATGTAGTCGCGCCGTCCCAGCTGCACTCGCTCATGCGTGAACGGGTAGATGGTGTCGAAGTCCCGATCGCCGGACTCGACGCCCGTCTCGGCATCCAGCCGGAAATTCACATACCGGCTGTACTTCTTCGCGTCAGGCCACCACAGGTACACATAGTGGACGCCCAGCTTGCCCGAAGCGGAGAACTGCACCCCTCCCTGATTGGCGTCCAGGTCGACGTCCTTCTCGAAGTAAACCTTCTGGTCCGGATCAGCGACCTTCACCCGGCACTTCCGGTCGCCCGCAGCCCGGCCGCCGACCCTCACCTTTACCACGTCCAAAGGCCGGTAAGCCGACTTGTCCGTGGACAGGCGGCCATACGCGCCCTCCACCGTAGTCGGATCGGAAGCAACCGCCGCCAGCGAGGCCAGCAGGATCAGGGAAGTACAGCGGATCAGCATACGGTCTCCAATCTATCCCAACAGCGGGAGCCTGGCGCAGCCGTGGTTGCCTGCCCGTGATCCCTGGCGTGCACCGCGCCTCCAGTCCGATTCGCCCCACTGCTAGTCTGGTCGCAGCAGGACGCTACTCAAACCGATGTCTCGAACTACACTCACCTCGGCTCTCCTCCTGTTCGCCGCGCCTTTCCTGCTGGTGGCCGCAGGCTATGCACAAATGCCGGCAGAACTCCCCGCCCTGCGAAACCCCTTTGGCGGAGCCATCGCAATGGCGCCCAAGTCTCTCTTCATGGTGTTTCGAGTGCCGGCGATGAATCTGATCCACGGGCTCATGGCGATGCTCATGCTTTCGCACGCGGCCGACTTCCCCAACCCCGCTCGCCGTGCCGCTTACTCGAACATCTTCCTGACGCTCACGTTCGCAATAGCCTGCAAGTCGAACTTCGAGGCCCTCGAACTCAGCCGGTTGGCACAGCAGCCAAACTCGCACGCGCTGGCCACCTTCCTAACCGCGGCAACCGTCCTGTCGGTCGTCGCCGGCCTTGCCCTCGCTGCCATCCGAGGCCGGGGAGTCCCTCTTCCCTGGCCTGAACTCCGCCTCTCCCTGCGAGACAAAGCCGCACTCGCCGGCCTTTTCCTGCTGTACATCGGCATCGTCGTCGCCACCTCGCGGATGGCCCATCCGGCCTAGCTGTTACAGCCCGTCCCTATTCAACCCCAGGCGCATCACTGCATCCTTCCCGTCTTCCTCAGATTGGTGCAGCACGTCTTCGTGATACCGGCGATCGACCTCAGACGGGTCCGATGCTTCAAGAAACAGCGCCAATGCTTCCACCAGGTTGGCCCGAGCCTCTTCAATCGACTCGCCTTGACTCGCGATATCCAACTCCGGACACAACGAGACGAACCCATCGTCTTCCCGCTCAATAATCGCCGTCAGGCGCTGCGTCCTTTGCATGATCTGAGCCTACCGCACCCCTTCTCCCGTGGCTTCACCGCCCCAACCCCACCGCCCGCTCACTAGATGGGCGCCATTACCGGGAGAAAATCACCACACGAGCCCGATGGCCGCGCCGCAGCTTCGAATCGCAGGTATAGAGCGTGGAGTTAGTCGCTTCCGCCAAAGCGATATACGTCGCGTCGTAGGCGGTAAAGTTGTGACGCAACGCCCAGATCCGGCCAATCAGCGACCTGTGGCCATACCGCTCAGCGGGTAGGCTCGACAGCGCACTCTGCAATTGGTCGCTACGATGAGAGTCAATCCGCTGGCCGGCGGCCAGATTCCGCAGGGCGCTCATCACCTCAACGTCCAATAGGTGCGGCACGATGAAGGATTCACTGCTCGCCGCCAACTCGCCTCGAATCGTCTCCGCCAATGGCCCGTTCGTCACCAGTTCCACTACGACGGAAGCATCGAGCACGATCATCGGTCGTCCCGCAGCGCCCGGATCACCTGGGCCGCCGACTTCTTCCCAACGATTGGCTTAGACTCCCTCGTCCGATCCAGCCATTCGCGCATCGTCGGTTGCTCCGCCACCCGCTCCAGTTCCCGTTTGATGTAGTCGGATAAGCTCATCCCTTCCCGCGCGGCACGCGCCTTCAGCGTGCCGTGAACAGCCTCCGGCACATCCCGCACTTGGATCATCTTGGACATGCCAAAAGCATAAAAACATGTGCAGCACATGTCAACCGTCCGGATCCGGAACCACATGGGGGCGAGGCAGCGCGACGGGTCTACTCGATCTGCGCCTCAACACCACCTCTTGCCGGCCGCAACGCTGGCTCGACCCCGACCCCACCTGGCGAGGGCTGTTCAATTCACACCTGTAAATACACACTCGAACCCGCACAACCCTGTAGACTCTCTACACCCTTACCATGTAGACTTTCTACACCCCTGCTATGCCGAAGCCAGACCGCTACCAAAATCGCATTGAGCTGCTCCAGGGCACGCTCGACCTGCTCATCCTCCAAACCCTCTGCTGGGGTGCGCAGCACGGCTACGCCATCAGCAGCTCAATCCGGTCTGGCTCCGGCGACCTCCTCCAGGTGGAAACCGGTTCCCTCTACCCAGCCCTCCACCGCCTGGAAAAGCGCGGCTGGATCCAATCCGAGTGGCGCCTCACCGAGAACAGCCAACGCGCCAAGTACTACAGCCTCACCGTCGCCGGACGCGCGCAACTCATCGCCGAACGCGATCGCTGGGATCAGTTCTCCAAAGCCATGGCCGATATGTTGAGCCGCGGAGTCGAGGGCGATCCCGCATGAGCTTCTTCCGCTGGTTTCTCCATCGGCGCCGCCGCGAGCAGGAACTTGACGAGGAAATCCAGTTCCACTTGGCACAGGTAGCCCGGGCCGGAAGCCCCATCCCCGAAGACTTCGGCAACGTCGCACTCATCAAGGAGGTCACGCGCGATATGTGGGGCTGGACCAATCTGGAACGTCTTAAACAGGATCTCGTCTTCGGCTTGCGCGCCCTGCGCCGCTCGCCCGTCTTTGCCCTCACCGCCATCCTCTCCCTCGCGCTGGGTATTGGAGCGAATACCGCCAGCTTCAGCTTGGCCGACGCCCTGCTCCTGCGCCCCATCGCCGCGCACAATCCTTCGGAACTCGTCCAGATCACCGGCGTCAGCGATCACGACGCCTTCGAGGGCCTGCCCTATCCCGAACTGCAGGAGATCCGCGCCCGCAGCCGGGCCTTCTCCTCAGTCGCCGGCTACCACCTCTATGGACTGGGCGTCGCCCGCACCGCCGCCGACATCGCCCAATGGAAGATGGGCGCGGTCGTCACCGACGGCTTCTTCCAGACCCTCGGCATTCAGCCGGTGCTGGGCCGCGCGTTTCGCGACGAGGAAACCGCCTCTCCTGACCGCGAACCCGTCATCGTCATCAGCCATGAATTCTGGCGCAACCAGTTGGGCTCCGACCTCCACGCCGTCGGCACCACTCTCCGCCTAAATGGCCTTGATTTCACAATCATAGGAGTGGCCCCCGAGAGCTTCACCGGCATGGACCCGCTCATCCGGCCGGCCCTCTACTTCCCCCTCACCATGGCCGGACGCCTTGCCAACCGGCCCGGGGCGGGCATTCTCCAGGACCGTTCCGCCCGTTCCCTCCTCCTCCGCGGCCGCCTGAAGCCCGGCGCCACCATCCAGCAGGCGCGTTCCGAACTCGACGCCTTGGCCGCCGCCTTGGCCCGCGAATACCCCGACACCAACCGCGGCATCCGCCTGGCCGTCCGCACGGAGCTCGAATCGCGCGTCCAGCAGTTCCCGCCGGTGGTCGGCGCCATGGCACTGCTGATGACACTCTCCGGCCTCGTGCTCCTCGTGGCCTCCGCCAACGTCGCCAACCTGTTGCTGGCACGGGCTCGGGCCCGCTCTCGCGAGATCGCCATCCGCCTCGCCATCGGAGCCGGACGCGGCCGCCTGTTCCAGCAACTGGTCACCGAAAGCGTCCTGCTCGCGCTGCTGGGCGGGGTGGCGGGCGTCCTGCTTGCCCTGGGCGCCATACGCTATCTCACTTCGATTCAACTGCCTACTGACACGCCCATCGCGATCTCGGCCCAATTGGACTGGCGCGTCCTGCTTTTCAGCATCGCAGTCTCCATCTCCAGCGCCCTGCTCTTCGGCGTCGTGCCCGCCTGGCACTCCACCAAAATGGAAGTCTCGCCCACCCTCAAATCCGGCGAAATCGGTGAGCCGAAGAAGGGCCGCGCCCTCGGCCGCCAGTTCCTCGTGGGCGCCCAGGTCGCCGCTTCCCTGGTCCTGCTGGTCGCCTTCGGCTCGTTCCTTGACGCTTTCCGTCAGATGATGGTGGCCGACCCCGGCATCCGCACCGACCACATGATGATGGTCGAGTTCGACCCGTCCCTGCTCCGCTATTCCCCCGCGCAAACCACCGTGTTTTACCGTCGCTTGACCGACGAAGTGCGCCGCCTGCCCGGAGTCCGCACCGCCGCCCTCAGCCGCGGTGTCCCCTTCCGGCCAAACTTCACCGATGAGGAAATTATCCCCGAAGGTGCGCCTCTGCCCGACGGCAAAGCCACCGTCTCCGTCGCCGCCAACATCGTCGGCGAGGACTACTTCGAAACCGTCGGCACGCCCCTCCTCCAGGGCCGCGCCTTCACCCTCCGCGACACCGCCGAATCCGCCCGCATCGCCGTGGTCAACCAGGAGTTCGCGCGCCGCTTCTACCCCGATCAGGATCCGCTCGGCAAACGCTTTCGCCTCGGCCTGAAGGGCGAATTCGTCCAGATCGTCGGCGTCGCCAAAACCGCCAAATACCTGTCCCTCACCGAGAAGCCGCAGCCTTACTTCTATAGGCCGCTCACCCAGGCTCCGCGCTCCAAGCTCACGCTCTTCATCCACACCTTCGGCGATCCGCGCGAAATCTCCGGCCCCGTCTTGCGCACCGTCCGCAATATCGACCCGAACCAGCCTGTTTTCAACACACGCCCCATCGAAGTGTTCTACGAACTGGGGGTCCTCGGACCGTCCCTCATCGTCCTCCAGATGGTCACCGTCACCGGCCTCGTCGGCCTCGCCCTCGCCGTCGTCGGCCTCTACGGGCTCATAGCTTACTCCGTCGTCCGCCGCACGCGCGAAATCGGCATCCGCGTCGCCATCGGAGCCGGCCGCCCGCGCATCCTCTGGATGATCCTCGGCCAGGGCCTGCGCATCACCTTGGCTGGAGCAGCCGTGGGCTTGGTCCTCAGCGTCCCCCTGTTCCGTCTTCTCAGCTCCGCTTTAGCTGGACTCGGGCCGCTCTCCCCCTGGACCCTCGCCGCGGTCCCACTCGCTTTGGTCGTCATCACCACCGCCGCCTGCGCCCTGCCCGCGTTTCGCGCATCCGCCATCGATCCCCTCAGCGCCTTGCGCAACGAGTAATCGTACAACCACGTACGGATGGCCGCATCTCACTGGATTGCGGGACTTTATTCAATGTTCACCACTGTCCAGTGGTGTTCACCGGATGAGTCCCGCAAATACCTGCATAAAAAAGACTTGACAGCCCAGCCCGAACGCGCGATAACGGACTTGGGACTGCGTGTTCAGGTTATGCAGGTATTAAAATCACAAATTCGAAACCGGCCGGAGACACAAGCCTCCTGGCTCGACGAATACCTACAAAAGCGCACCACCGCCGCCGAAGCCATGCGCGAGATTCGCTCCCGCGACCGCGTCTATGTCCACGCCAGCTGCGCCACGCCCGAAGACCTGATCCACGCCCTCATCGACCGCGCCCCCGAACTGGAAGACGTCGAGATCATCCATATGAAAACGCTCGGCTGCGCGGACTACTCCCACCCGCAGTACGAAGCATCCTTCCGCACGGTGGCCATGTTCATCGGTGACAACGTCCGCGACGCCATCCGCGATGGCCGTGCCGACTACCTCCCCATCTTCCTGCACGAGATCGAAGGTCTCTTCGAATCCGGCGAACGCCCGCTGGACTTCTGCCTGCTCCAACTGTCCCCGCCCGACAAGTACGGCTACATGAGCTTCGGCACCGGCGTCGACTGTTCGCTCACCGCCGCCCGCCATGCCCGCCGGGTCATCGCCGAAGTGAATCCCAACATGCCCCGCACCCTGGGGCAGACCTTCATCCACGTCTCCGAAGTCGATCGCATCGTCGAAGTCGACCGTCCGCTGCCGGAACTCCACATGGAGCCCGCGGATGAGACTCAACTTCGCATCGCCGACAACGTGGCGTCTCTCATCCCCAATGGGGCAACCCTGCAACTCGGCATCGGCGCTGTTCCCGACGCGGTCCTGACCCGCCTGGTGGACCACCGCGACCTGGGGCTGCACACCGAGATGTTCTCGGACGGGGTGATCCCGCTCATCGAGAAGGGCGTCCTCAATGGAGCCGCCAAGTCGATCCACGTTGGCAAACTCGTCGCCGGTTTCGTCCTGGGCACCCGCCGCCTGTTCGACTTCATCGACGACAACCCGCTGTTCGAGTTCCACCCCATCAAGTACGTCAACGATCCGTTCGTCATCAGCCAGAACCGCAAAATGGTGGCCATCAATTCGGCCCTGCAGGTCGACATCACCGGCCAGGTCTGCTCCGATTCCATCGGTACGCGCCTGTACAGCGGCTTTGGCGGCCAGTTGGATTTCATTCGAGGCGCCGCCCACAGTGAAGGCGGCCGCCCCATCATCGCCCTGCCGGCCACCGCCTGCCGCGGCACGGTCTCACGCATCGCTCCGATGCTCGACCCCGGAGCCGGAGTGGTCACCACCCGCGGCGATGTCCACTACATCGTCACCGAATTCGGCGTCGCCTATCTGCACGGCAAAACCCTGAGCGAGCGCGCCGTCGAACTCATTCGCATCGCGCATCCTTCGTTCCGCGAGATGCTCACCGAATACGCCTACCAGGCCCGTTACCTGCGGCCCAAGTTGGTCCCAGTCTGCTGAGGAGTCCAAGCCATGCCTGCCTGCGCCATTGAAGAAGCCATCGATATCAAAGGCTATGTCGTCATCGATCCGGAAGAGTGCAAGGGCTGCGGCTTGTGTGTCGCCGCCTGCGTGCAGAAGGTGCTAACCCTCTCGCCGCAGCTCAATCGTTATGGCTACCACCCGGCCACCAACGAGGAAAAGCCGTGCAACGGCTGCGGGCTCTGTTTCTACGCCTGCCCCGAACCGGGCGCCATCCAGGTCTTCAAAGCCTTCGACTAACCTCCAGGAGAGCTCCTCATGCCCAAGCAACTCATCAAAGGCAATGAAGCCCTGGTCAAGGGCGCCGTCCTGGCCGGCTGCCGCGCATTCTACGGCTACCCCATTACACCCGCCAATGAGATCGCGGAATCCGCCGCGGTCTATATCCCGCAAGCCGGCGGCGTCTTCCTCCAGGCGGAGAGCGAAGTCGCCGCCATCAACATGGTCTACGGCGGCGCCTCGGCCGGCGTCCGCACCATGACCGCCTCCAGCGGCCCCGGCATGAGCCTCATGTGCGAAGGCATCAGCTACATCGCCGGAGCCGAGTTGCCCTGCGTCATCGCCAACATCATGCGCGGCGGCCCGGGCCTGGGCAACATTGCGCCCGAGCAGTCCGATTACTTCCAGGCCGTGAAAGGCGGCGGCCACGGCTGCTACCACGCCCTCGTCCTGGCGCCTGCCTCCGCCCAGGAGATGTGCGACCTCACCTTCCTCGGCTTCGACCTGGCCGACAAATACCGCAACCCCGTCATCCTCCTCGCCGACGGCTGCCTGGGCCAGATGATGGAGCCGGTGGACTTCCCCAACACTCCGCGCGCCCCCCGCACGCCTGATTGGGCCGTCGACGGGACCGCCGCCACACGCCCCAACCTGATCTCGTCCATCTACCTCCAGCCGGACGACCTCGAAAAGCACATCCTCAAGCTCGACGCGAAATACAAGCGCGCCCAAGTCGAAGAAACTCGTTGGGAAAACTACCGCACGGACGACGCGGAACTCGTCTTCGTCGGCTACGGCATCGTGGCCCGCATCCTCAAATCGGTGGTCGAAAAGCTGCGGGCCCAGGGCATCAAAGCCGGCCTGCTGCGCCCCATCACCCTCTACCCGTTCCCAACCCTGGAACTGCGCCGCCTCGCCAACCAGGCCCACCAGTTCTTTGTGGTCGAGATGAGCACCGGACAGATGGTGGAGGACGTCCGGCTCGCCGTGGATGGCCGCCGGTCCGTCGAGTTCTACGGCCGCTGCGGCGGCAACATTCCCACTGCCGAAGAGATTGTGGAGGAGGTTTTCGCCCATGTCTGAACTGAAGTGCATCCACGGCAAAGCTGATTGCTTCTACGAGCACTACGAGCGCAAGGGCGAAGCGCAGCACCAGACGCACTACTGCCCCGGCTGCGGCCATGGCATCGCGCACAAGCTGCTGGCCGAATCCATTGACGAGCTCGGCATCCGCGACCGCGTCATCCTGGTCTCCCCGGTCGGCTGCTCCGTCTTCCTCTACTACTACTTCGACGTCGGCAATGTGCAGGTCGCCCATGGCCGCGCGCCCGCCGCCGCCACCGCCTTGAAGCGCGCCCATCCCGAAGCCATCGTCATCTCCTATCAGGGTGACGGCGACCTCGCCGCCATCGGCAGCGCCGAGATCCTGCATGCCGCCAACCGCGGAGAGAATTACACCGCCATCTTCATCAACAACGCGATCTACGGCATGACCGGCGGCCAGATGGCGCCCACCACGCTGATGGGCAACCGCACCACGACGACACCCTTCGGCCGCAACGTCTTCAACGACGGCTACCCGCTGCACGTCTCCGAAGTCATCGCCACCCTGGAAGCGCCCGCCTATGTCGAGCGCGCCGCCCTCGGCAACGTCAAGCAGATCCTGCAGGCCAAGAAAGCGATCAAGAAGGCGCTGGAAACGCAGATGAAGGGCCTGGGCTTCTCCATGGTCGAGATCCTGTCGCCCTGCCCCACCATCTGGAAAATGGACCCCGTCGAAGCGCAGAAGCACGTGCGCGAAGGCCTCGCCGCCGTCTACCCGCTGGGCCCGAAGCGCGACCGCACCAAAGAAGCCGAGCCCCGGCCCGCACCCGTACCACCGCCGGCACTGGAAGAACTGCCGCGTATCCTCAAGCTCGACAAAGGCGCCAGCACCACGGCCCCCGCACACCACGAAACCGTCGATTTCCGCGTCAAAATTGCCGGCTTCGGCGGACAGGGGGTCCTGCTCCTCGGTCAACTGCTGGCCGAAGCCGGCATGGACTATGGCCTGGAAGTCTCCTGGCTGCCCAGCTATGGGCCGGAAATGCGCTCAGGCACGTCGAACTGCCATGTGCGGCTCTCCAATACGCCAGTGGACTCGCCCTTCGTCTCCTGCCCCAACGTCCTCATCGCGCTCAACGAGCCCTCTCTGCGCAAATTCATCGCAACCGTGGAACCCGGCGGCCTGGTCTTCTACAACGGCACCACCATCCCGGCCGATTGCGTGCGGCCCGGCCTGCGCATGCACGCCATTCCCTTCTTCGCCGTGGCCGACGAACTCGGCAGTACCAAGGTCGGCAATATCGTCGTCCTCGGCGCTCTTCTTTCCGCTACCGGCGTCCTCCCGCTGGAAGTGGTCGACCACGCCCTGCCCCGCGTGGTCAAGGCCGAAAAGTGGATCGAAATCGATCGCCAGGCCCTGCGCCGCGGAGCTTCCCTGCTGTCTCCCGAGGTACCTGTCCATGTTTGACAACCAAGACGTCCTCATCTATTTCAATAATCAATTCGTCCCGCTGCGCGACGCCAATGTGAACATCCTGACTCACGGCCTGCATTACGGCACTGGCGTCTTTGAAGGCATCCGCGGCTACTGGGTGCCCGAGGAAGAGGAACTCTTCCTGGTCCGCTGTGAAGACCACTATCACCGCTGGAAGGCGAACTGCCGCATCCTGGAGATCGATCCGCCCAAGAGCGCCGAAGAACTCACTGAGATCACGGCCGAGCTCGTCCGCCGCAACAACTTCCGCACCGACATCTACGTCCGGCCGCTCTCCTATATGTCCTCGGCCCGCGTAGGCGTGCGGCCCGACGGGCAGCACAGCTTCGCCATCGCGGCCATCCCGTTCGGCGTCTATCTCGACAGCGCAAAAGGCATCCACGCCGGTGTCGCTTCCTGGCGCCGCGTCGAAGACCAGGCATTGCCGGCCCGCGGCAAAATCTGCGGTGCCTATGTGAACAGCGTTCTCGCCACCACCGAAGCCCACTACCACGGCTACGACGAAGCGATCCTGCTCAATCAGAACGGCCACGTCGCCGAAGGCTCCACCTGCAATATCTTCATCGTGCGCCACGGCAAGCTCATCACACCTCCGCCATCGGACAACATCCTGGAAGGCTTGGTCCGCGACTCCGTCATCACGCTCGCCCGCCGCGAAATGCACATGGATGTGATCGAACGCTCCATCGATCGCAGCGAACTCTACGTCGCCGATGAGGTCTTCTTCACCGGTACGGCCGTCGAAGTGGCGCCCGTCACCATGGTGGATCACCGCACAGTCGGCTGCGGCAACATCGGCTTCGTCACCGGCCACATCCGCGAACTCTACATGCAGGCCACACGCGGCCGCATCGCCGACTATCACGCCTGGCTCCATCCGGCCTATCAGGCCGTGCTGGCCACCTAGGTTCCTCCGGTCTGTGTTGGGGGTCCCACGAACGGCAGGGGATAACACTGCCCTGCCGTTCGTGGCATGGGGTCCGTGGTGGCATGGGGTCCGTGGTGGCATGGGGTCCGTGGTGGCATGGGGTCCTGCTTGGAATGGTGTCGGGTGATACACTCATCGCCAGTTCCAGACCCATGCTTTCCCGCCGACAGTTCGTTGCCTCCTCCGCCGCGGCCTTCCAACGCCCGCGCCGCCCCAATATCCTCTTCGTCCTGCCGGATCAACTCCGAGCCCAGGCCCTGGGCTGCATGGGCAACACCGTCGTCCAGACCCCCAACATCGACCGGCTTGCCGCCGAAGGCGTCACCTTCCGCAACACCATCGCCAATACACCCGTCTGCTGCCCCGCCCGAGCCATCTTCCTCACCGGCCAGTACTGCCACACCAATGGCATGGTCGCCAACGACCTGCGCCTGCGCGAATCGTCAGTCACCCTGCCCAGCCTGCTGAAGCAGAACGGCTACCGCACCGGTTTCATCGGCAAATGGCACCTCGACGGCGGACCCCGCCTGCCCGGCTTCGTCCCGCCCGGTCCGCGCCGTCACGGCTACGACTTCTGGGCCGCCAACGAGTGTTCCCACGAGCACTTCAAAAACACCTATTTCCGCGACACACCCCAGCCCCTGCCCGTACGCGGCTTCGAACCCGAGGGCTGGACCGACCTGGCGCTCGAATTCCTCGAAACCACAAAGCGCGACACGCGCCCCTTCTTCCTCTCCGTCTTCATGGGCCCCCCGCACGATCCCTACGCCGCCCCGGACGCCTACATGCGCCGCTATGAAAACGTGCCTAAGCCGCTGAACGCCTACTACGCCGCCATCACGGCCATCGACGACCAGGTCGCCCGCCTCACCCGCTCGCTCAGCGACCTGGGCCTGGCAGAAGACACCATCGTGCTCTTCTCCTCCGATCACGGCGACATGCTAGGCACCCATGGAGCCAAGTTGAAGCGCAAACCCTGGGAGGAGTCGATCCGCGTCCCCGGCATCCTCCGCTACCCCCGCCGCATCAAGCCCGGCCGCAGTGAGGAAGCTCTCCTCTCCCACGTCGACTACGCGCCCACCCTATTGAGCCTCTGCGGAGTGCCGGTCCCCAAGACCATGCAAGGCGCCGATCTCTCGAGCCTCGTCACCGGCCAAAACCGCCGTGCCCCCGACTCCGCCTTCCTCCAGATCTTCGGCCCCTATGCCGGAGACCAGACGCCCGCCGGCTGGCGCGGCCTCCGCACCCCCCGCTACAAATACGCGCGCTTCGAAGACAAACCGTGGGTCCTCTACGACCTGAAGGAAGACCCGAGCGAGGAGCACAATCTAGCCGCGGACCCGTCCGCCGGCAAACTCTGCCAGACCCTGGAATCCCAACTGGCAGCCTGGATGCGCCGCACCGGCGACGCGTGGAAGTACAACTGGACGGCACCCGTGGAAGACGCTGGGCGCCTATACAAGGACAAGACGTACTACACAGTGGACGAGTACCTCAAGGAACACCCGCAGTGAGCTTAAGCCACCAGGAAAGCTGTCAGCGATCAGCGATCAGCCGTCAGCGATCAGCGATCAGCGGTCAGCGATCAGCTTGCGCCTCATCCGCACCAACCCGGGCTCAAAAAGCTGACAGCTGATAGCTGAAAGCTGATAGCTGTTCAGCAAACAGCCGAAGGCTGGAGGCTGAACCCCGCTCACGCCCCCGGACTCCCCCGCAGCCGCGAGATCCCCCGCTTCATCTCCTCGCCCTGCGGCCAATCCGGGTGATGCCGCAGGAAATCCTCCAACTGCTCCGCCGCCTTCTGCTTCTCATCGCGCCGCAGGTAGATCTCGGCCAGCAGCAACTGCGGATGCGAGAAGTGTCCGCCATCCAGCCGCCGGGCCTCCAGCAGATACCGCTCCGCCAGTTCCAGCTTGCCTAGCCCGAAGTACGTCATCCCCATCTGTGACTGAGCCAGCGCGTCGTTCGGCCGCCGCAGCACCGCATTCAGGTTGAAACTCCACGCCTCGGTCATGCGCCCCAGCGTCACCAGCACTCCACCGAGGTTCACCAGCGGCTCGTACGCCTGCGGATCGGCCTCCAGCGACTTCCGGAAATAGCCCTCCGCTTCGTCGTACCTCCGCGTCTGATAGGCAATCGTGCCCAGGTGGTTCCAGGCGGAGGCAAATTGCGGAGCGATCTCCACCGCCCTCTTCAGGTGCGCAATCGCGCCATCCACGTCGCGCTGGCCCAGTCTCCTGTCGGCGGCCACATATTCCGCTCGCGCAGAATCGGGAATCGACAACTCCCGCATCGACACCACCGCACTGCGGTCCGGAGTCATCTTCGCCTCATCGAGCCGCACAGCCAGTTCCACCCGCCGCCCCTTGCCCGCGACCCTGGGCCCAATATCGATCGTCTTGCGAGTCTCTCCACTCCCAGGCACAAAGATAATCAGCGAATACGAACCGGCCTCGATTCTAGTGAATTTGAACTGACCCGAGGAATCGCTCAGAGTGGAAGCCTGGAACGGCGAAGTCGCGCCATGCAGCGAAACCGAAGCCCGCACCGCCGGCACCAGTTGCCCGCGCACCTCAAAGGTCTCAGCCGAAACCGCCAACCCCACAATTGCCAGAATCACTCCGCGCAGCCAGAGCATGCCTCCATGGTAATCCCCGTCGAAGTTCCTCTCCAGCTCGCAACACGATTGCTCCTGCTTGGCAGGTGGATGGCCGGTGGGTAGCCTGAGAGCATGTCTGAATGAAAGTCAACGCGAGACCCGGCCTAGCCGGCGGTCGAGCTCTTCTCGGCGGTCAATATCGACGACAACCAAAGCCACGGCGCTCCCTGGATCGCTGGTGCGCCAAATTACGCCGCAGTTGTCGGGAATCGGATCCTCATTTCAACCTCACGTGACCACCACTTGCGTGGCGGTGCAGCTTCCACACGTTCATCGTCGAGCAACTCATTTGTCTCTGGGCCCTCACCTTTTCGCACCTCGAAACAGAAAGCGACGGTAATGTCTTAGCTCCTTGATTAGCCCGAACACCGGCTGCACTATCCCGCTTCGCTTCTTGTGCTGCGTCGCGTCAGGTTCGCTCGTCTGCCGATCCCTCATCTTTACCGCCTGTGGCCCTCGGGGAGCCAGCCCCGCAAGGAAGGAGGCACGAGAGAGGGCTGGGCCAGATCACAAGGCCTAAATCACTTCATCAGGAATACGCCTCGGATACCGCCATGCGCTGCGGGGCTTCAGCGAATCGTCGGTGCGGCGCAACCCATTTTCCGACAGGCTCTCAGGCTGAGGGGCGTTCCGATTTATTGAGCGCACGGCTACAGTTCGAAGTATATCGCTGCCAATCGAGATGGGACGGTCAGCGCGTAATGCACCCTAAGAAAGCTGGGGAACTTCCCGACTTGCGTCCTCTCCACCACGCCAGGTCCTGCGATAGACTACAAATTCCATTAGACTATTGCACGGAGTTGTAAATGCCATCGTCCAAACGCGATCCATTCGAGGTCTTGGGCATTCACCGCGATGCAACCCGAGAAGAGATCAGAGAGAAGTACCGACTCCTCGTTCGCGTCTGCCATCCTGACCGGTTCGACAGAACTGCACAGTCCGCTGAATGGGAAATGGCCAATGAGTTGCTTCGAGATCTGAATAGTGCGTACCAGGCTCTTGTTGAGGCATGTCCTTCAGCCAATCGAGAGGAAAATGAGCGAAATTCCGCAGGCACGCCAAGGTCACGGGATCGGCACCCCAGTTCATCGAGTGAACGCTCATCTCCTGGTACGGCCAGCAAGAGCACATATTCTTCTGCGGGTGGAGCGTCCGATGGAAATGCAGCATCACCTCACGAGGAGCGCCACGCAGCCAAGACATATCACGGTGCTGCGTTGAATTGGAAGACGTTATCACCAACTGTACAAATCTATCTCGATAGGCTCCAAAAGAACGTCAATCCAGAACCGGCTTGGTTCTATCCATCAATTGCTCCAGGAAGCCTTGCTTTTCGCTTTGCAACGGGCGTCTGCGCCCTCGCAGCGACTGCCTTCTGGATTACGGAAGGAGACTACGATGGCACTTGGGTGCTGATTATTACCTTTCTATTTATTGGGTTGTATCATCTACTGCGAGCTGTGATCCAACTAACCTTCATCTTGAAGGGGCCTATGAAACCAGGCTTGTATGTCACTCCTCGATCAATCCTAGTAGCATGCGGCAATACCATTTGGGCTTGGCCGATCTGGTCCGTCGAGTCAATGTCTAGAAAAGATGGCGACTACGCGGGGTTATTTGACTACACTGACGCCACATTTAAATTTTCCGAGATATCCCATCGCATTCGCATTTATAATCACCGCCATTTCATGGATCTGCAACAGCTATACAGCTCGGCGATTGCTCGCGCACATGCAGAGGCGCAAAAGGGAAACGATTCATACTTTCATGAGGACCACATTCTCAGCCTAGTTTTGGACACCAAGAGCAAGAGTGGACCTAAGCACTTTCGTCGCTCCAAAATGCGCAGATCTCTCTGGCTAGCATTAGCGTCCTCTGTAATATCTGCGTGTGTCATATGGCCCGGCCTACGACTACAAGACTACTACATAGACACTAGACAATGGACAAGCGCCAGAGCTTTTGATTCGGCGCAATCCATGCGCGGGTATCTCAAGAAGAGACCGAATGGTCGATACTCCTCAAACGCCCAAGATCGACTCGATCAGATATACGCTCAGACTGCTGCCCGGTTCTCTCGTTCAAATACTCGACTCGCCCAAGACTCAAACGCAAGGGCATTGATTATCGCGATGCTCAGCTTTGCTCATCGCACCGGACAGTATGATGTAGGGATATATTTCAAGGGAGAGAATCAACTCCCTTCCAATCTTGAGCAGAGCATCGGGCAGAAATTCAATGTTGACCATATACTAGACTTAGGAGATGCATTCTCAGATCAGAACATGCGCGCAAGAGAGAGCGCCATAGGAGCTGAGCTTATAACAACCTTCAGCAGTGTAATTCCGAACGGGGTCTTGGACTTCCATCTAAGTCCCGATCAGCTCCCCCCAATGTGGCTTGCGGTGGATTATACGGTGCTTCCGAGCGATGCCCTCTACTATAACACTAAAGAGCGAGGTCTACCTGAGCGTGTCCGCGCTTACTATCCTGGCATTCTCTTTCGTTGGCGAATCGAAATGTGCGCAGGCCATAACTCTGATCAGTATGCATTTGAGATTAGTTCGAATCCAGCCCAACATATTACAGTTGACGGGACTGGCGCGAGTTCTGCATCTGCCGTATACCGAGCCATGAGTCTGAGTGCGTTTACCTCACTCAGAGAGGAAATAACAAGGAGGGTGGGACTGCCGATTGTTGTCGGCGATCAACGGGGCAATCCGCCAGCGGCGGGAGCGAACAGGTGAGACAGCGATTTCGTGGGATATGTTTGGCCGGGGTGGCCGGGCCGGTGGACAGCCTGCCCCGTCCCAGCGAAAAACGTCAAAATCCGGCTGCCGACTGGGCGTAATCGCCCAAAAACGTAGCTAGCGCGGCCTGATCTCCGATCCTTTCCCTCGCTTCGACACCCACCGCGCGCAGACCGGCAACGCCAACTCTTCAAACAGGGTCCAGAGATGCGCCATATCCCACAAGAAGTACGAAGCAGTCTGCAATCAGCAGACGGAAAACCCCGGCGGGACGGGGCCGACTGTCCCTGCCTTCCAGCCGTGGCCGAAACCCTTCCATTTGACACGAGCGGCCACAAACAACTATCATGGCCATGTGAAATCACGTGGCCATGTGAACCATCATGGCCATGAGAGTACGAGGGCATCATGGCTGCAGAGGAACAGGAGATCCACCGACTAGTGGCCGACGCTTTTCGTCGTCCATCCTGGCGCGTCCATCGTCCTCGGCCCGGCGACGCACCACAGCCTGACCTCATCGTCGAAGGTGGAGGCAGCAAGTTCATCGTGGAAATAAAGCGATCCTCGGAGGGACGTCGCGATCGGGTCATACCGCTGCTCTCGCAAGCCATCCTGGAAGCCCAGGCATTCGCCAGACAGTTTCCTGAGGCAGTCGTTCCTATCGCCATCGTCGGAGCCCAACACATTCCTCCGGCTGTCGTCGATGCCGTGCAAAGCTACGCTGACCGAGTCGCGCCCCAGATGGTGGTCGGTCTCGTGGATGCAGGAGGGTTGAGGGCGTTCTGGGGGCACGGACTGGAGGTCCTGAATGCACACCCCTCGTCCAAGCAGAATCGCGCACACCGGCAGCTTGCCGGAAAGCGCTTGCCACACCTATTCTCAGATCTCAATCAGTGGATGCTGAAGGTTCTGCTGGCGGAGTCGATACCGCATCATCTCTTATCGGCGCCCAGAGGACGCTACAGAAATCCTACCGAGTTGGCGAGGGCTGCCGGGGTTTCCGTGATGAGCGCCTTCCGTCTGGTGCGCCAGTTGGCAAATGACGGCCTTGTTGATCCGGACGAGGAATCGTTGGAGTTGGTGCGGGTGCCCGAACTGCTGAGCCGCTGGTCAGCCTGGCGCGAGCCGATCCAGGAGTTTCCAGTCCGGTGGTTGGTGAAACGAGATCGGGCTGCGGTCGCTGCGTTGCTCAAGTCCTACTCCGCGGGCGTTGCGTCCGTCGTCGGCTCGGCCGCTGAGCGTCGGCACCAGCCCAGAATGTGTTTGGGCCTCTTCGCCGCGGCCGACGCGCAAGGATTCGGCTTCGTGCATGGCGTGCCGCCACACATCTACATGGAGCGGCTCGATCTGGGGGTATTGCACAGACTCGGGCTTTCGGTCGAGGGTGCCGAACACAGTCCAGACGCATTCATTGGCATTCCCGCGAACCCGCAGGCGGTGTTCCGCGCCGCTGTCATGCAGGACGGAGTACCTTGCGCCGATATCCTGCAAGTGTGGCTCGACGTTTCGCATCATCCCTCTCGGGGTAAGGCGCAAGCAGATGAAATCGCGCGGAGCGCCCTGGGAACACTGCTGAAAAAGGACAAGTGATGGCGCTCGCACCCGGTATCGCCGGTTTCGCCTGCCTGAGTACCGTGGCCGGGGGTGTCCCGCCCTGTCACTCCGCATTGTGGCCAGAATGCATCGATTCTCGGCAGCGCGGATTGGCGGGTAGATGTCCCCATGGACTATTTCCCCCGTGAGCCCAAGGATCTCCGCAATAGGGCGAGCACCAGAAGGCGCCCTCAGTTGGAGTTTGAGGGCCCAAGTGCCCAAGCATGACGGTCAAGGGGCTCAAAAGGACTTAGGCGCGCCGGAAGTCGACGAGTTTTAGGAGTCAGCCATCTTGAATCCCTCGCTCAAATGAGAGGAGAACACATAGGGACGTCCCGACACCCATTGCACGCCGGCCTGGGATCGCGCCCGATCAGGATGGGGGACGTCCTGCAGGATGGGGGACGTCCTGGTCTGTCACTCCCTAGTTTGCCCAGAAAGCATCGATTTTCGGCAGTGCGGATTGGCGGATAGCTATTGCCATGGCCTATTTCCACCGTCAGCATTAGGATCTCCGCAATAGGGCGAGCACCAGATGGCGCCCTCAGTTGGAGTTTGAGGGCCCGAGGGCCGAAGCATGACGGTCACAAGGGGCTCAAAACTGTAGGTGCGCCTGAAGTCGACAAGTTACAGGAACCAGCCATCCTGAATCCCTGGCTCAAAATGCGAGGAGGACACGCCAGGACGTCCCGACATCCGGCGCTATCGAGGTAAAGCCAGGGAACAGCGTAGCGATTGACAGGTCCACTGGCAAGTTCGTAGTGTATAGAACCGACTCGAATGGTCAAAGCCACGCGTACCAGACGAGTTGGGGAGGGTTGCGAGATGAACAAAGGGCTGCCCTTCAGAAGGCGGGACTGGCGACGCAAAGGGGAAAGATCGTACCGGAGGAGAGCCACTGAGCGCAAATCAATGCACAACATCAACTATGCTCCCGTGCGTCGAAAGAGTAGAGATGAAATTTTGCAGACTCTCTCTAGTGGTACTGCAAAGGATATGGCGGCTGCTCTTCTCAGCGCCGCTTACTGGGATCCAGACTGGAAATGGGCGGAGAAACAACTAGTTCGCTTCGCGGCACATGATGACCCGCAGGTTCTCTGGACAGTAGCTTCTGGCTTTGGTTTGCTTGCTGCGTTTCACGGAGAGGTTGATCTCGATATCGTAGAGCCGATCCTGGCAAAGCTGCGCCTAGACACTTCGGCCCCGGGTGTTGCTGATGCGGCCGAGAACTCGACAGACGAAATTGATCATTTTGTGAAGCGTAGGCGGGCCGGCGAGAATGTAGAGCTTGGGGAGCGGATGCCCGAGGATTGGCGACCGTCATCATAATGGCTAGCGGAAGGTATTGGAGCAGCCCAAGCAGGCCGGATTCGGTTCGGTGCGATTTATCGCTGATCGTAGTCTTGCCCCCGGAGGCGCCAATCCCGGCCGTCCGGTCGATTTGACGAAAACCTTAAGGTATGTGCCCTCTGTTACAAAGGATGGGGTCGCGGTAGGGACGGCCATCGCTGGTCGCCCCCCGCACAGATCCGTACTGGCGCTGCTCACGCATACGGCTCCTACCTTGGATATCTGGCGTCAAAGCGCACTGCTGGATGTGGATGCAGTAGCCGGGGGCGCGGCAGCCAGCGCTCGAAGAGTCGAGTTGCCCGCGCCGCGCTCACTCGGGCTTTCTGGCTGCGCCGTTTTAATACGCGCCACCAATAACGTCCGATGCGCTCGCGGAATCGGTCCAGGCTCGCCCAGTTGCCCGGCACTGCATGGTATTGGTAGAAACCGTTGAGCACACGCCCGAGCCACTCCCCCACTTTCGGCACCGGCTCGTGCATCCGCTCGCGAAGCGTCTGCTTAACTTGCTGCAGCTTTGCCTCCAAGCGTTTCCTCGCCGTGCGCCGCCAGATAGTGAATCGCCCGAGACTGTTGCTCCCGCACTGGTGCGTGAACCCCAGAAACGTGAAGCTCTCCGGTTCGCCTTCACCGCGCTGCTGCCGGTTGTTCTGAGCGAATCTGCCAAACTCGATCAGTCGCGTCTTTTCCGGGTGCAATTCCAGCCCGAATTTGGCCAGCCTTGTCTGGAAGTCCTCCAGAAATCGCTCGGCTTCCTCCCGACTCTGAAACCCCACCACAAGATCGTCCGCGTAGCGGACAACGACAACGTCGCCTTCCGCCTCCTTCTTGCGCCATGCCTCCACCCACAGATCGAACACGTAGTGCAGGTACACGTTCGCCAGCAGCGGCGAGATCACCGCCCCTTGCGGAGTGCCTACCTTCGTTTCCGACCACTCGCCGTCCTCGCTCACCCCAGCCTTCAACCATTTTTGGATCAGGCGTAGAATGCGCGTATCGGCGACTCGGTGTTGGATGAATTTGATCGTCCATTCGTGGCTCATTTGGTCGAAGAACCCGCGAATGTCCGCATCCAGAACCCAGTTCACCTTCTTCCGGCGGATGCCCACACTCAAGGCATCCAGCGCCTGGTGCGGACTCCGCCCGGGCCGAAACCCATAGCTGAATCCCCCAAAGTCCACCTCGTATATTTCATTGAGGATGGTCACCACGGACTGTTGAACAATCTTGTCCTCCAGCGCCGCAATTCCGATCGGGCGTTTCCGCCCGTCCGCCTTCGGTATGTAGATCCGTCTTGAAGGCTGCGCCCGGTACGCTCCCCGGTGAATCCGGTCTTTCAGATCGGCAAGCCGACCTTCCAGCCCTTCCTCGTACTGCTGCCACGTGACTCCGTCCACTCCCGGCGCCGCGTTCTTCTTTAACGCGTAAAAACTCGTCCGTAGCAGATCATGCGTCAGATGGTGCAGCAGCGTGGTGAACTGCTCCTGCTTCCTTTCCTTCGCTACTTTGCGCACACCGGCCAAACCCTGTGACACCCCTCTCCCGTCCTGTGCCGGTGGTGTGTGGGTCGGGTCAGTGTTCTCCTTGGTTCGCGCCCTTTTCTCCTCCCTCTCCGCGGCTTCGGCCTGTTGCTCCGTTGCTTTGTTCGAGGGGTTCATCGATACTACGGCGCAATCCGACTCCTCATCGCCATTCATGCCGGTCTTGCGGCTGCCGCCTTCACCGGCCGGACTGCTCCGTTTCCGTGCAGCCAGCGACGAGGTCTCCCGGTTCTCGTGCATGCAGTTTCTCAGCGTGCCTGGGGTCTACGACTACGTGGGATCACCGG
Organism: Paludibaculum fermentans; assembly: GCF_051172195.1. Lineage (GTDB taxonomy): Bacteria > Acidobacteriota > Terriglobia > Bryobacterales > Bryobacteraceae > Paludibaculum > Paludibaculum fermentans_A. Next base: position 3,977,282 of record NZ_JBPJAQ010000001.1, on the reverse strand, counting down.
AGGTCTCGCGCTATCGACTGCCGGCGTGTAGCCTTCCCCTAACGTCCACGGGGTCGGCATCCCAGAATTCATTCTCGGCCGGTGGACAGCCTGAGAGCCTGTCGGAATGAAATCCACCGCGAAACCCGACCCAGGCGGCGGCCGGAGCGCCTCCCGGCGATCGTTCCCTCCGACAACCGATCCAATTGCGCCTCCGGATGCGATTGAGCGCTAAATTAGGCCGGTGTTTTCAAGAATTCGGGCCTTATCTCAGCCTCATGCAAGCACCACTTGCGGTTGGTGGCGGTGCAGCTTCCACACGTTCATCGCCATGCAGATCATTTGCCATTCCGCTCTCACCTTTTCCAGCCCTCGAAACAGAAATCGGCGGTAATGTCTTAGCTCCTTGATGAGCCCGAACAGCGGCTCCACAATCCCACTTCGCTTCTTGTACTGCGTCGCGTCAGGTTCGCTCGTCAGCCGATCCCTCATCTTGGTCGCCAGCGGTCCCCTGGCTCCGTTGCGCGGCAACGTCCCGGTCCGCCGCCACGTCGCGAATCCATCCGGCGGCACCATCACGTCCACGCCGCGCTCACCCAATTCTCCAATGACCCTTTCATTCCAGTAGCCGTTGTCGGCCACGATCAACCCGCACTTCGCTTGGACATTGACCTCCATCGCATCCACCATCGGAGCCAGTTGTTGCCGGTCGTTTTGTTGGCTGGTCACTTCCGCTGCCACGATCACTTGCTGCTTCTGATCCACCGCAATTTGCGCGTTGTAGCCCTGGATATAGCGGTTGCTAGCCCCATCAATCATCACGCGCGACTGCGGGTCCGTCAGATTGCCTAGCGCCTTCTGCGACGGCACGCCCTTGGCTGATCGGTACCAGCGCTTACGCTGTGATTGGTCCTTCGCCTTGCCACCCTGCGCTGCCTTCTCCTTCGCGGCCTGTTCGGCACGTCGCCGGGCTTCCTCTTCCAGTTCCTTCTTCGCAGCGCGAATCCGAGCCAACTGCTGTTGCGCTGTTGCCAGTTCCTCCGGCAACTCATCGCCTCGCCGGCCCGGCCCAAACTCGCGGTCTTCCTGTTCGTCCTTCGCCTGTGCCTCTTTGAGGAGCCGGTCCACAGTCTCCAGCCACTGCTGCTCACGCTCGCTCAGTTTCGCGTAACTGTGCGACTTCCGTTGGCTCGCGTTAGCCGCGACCTTGCTGCCATCAATGGCGATCTGGCCCAGTTGCACCATCCCTGCTTTCCGGCAGAGAGCGAGAACCTGCAGAAACAATTTCGCGAGTTCCTGTAGGTGGACCTGCCGAAACGTGGAGATAGTGTCGTGATCTGGATGCTGGTCAGCGGCGAGGTAGCGGAAGGGCACCTCGTCAAAGGTGGCGCGTTCCAACTGACGAGAGCTTCGCTTGCCTACGGCATAGCCGTAGACCAGGAGTCGAACCAACAGAACCGGATGATAGGCGGCCTTGCCGCGGCCATCCTTGCGGGCATGGGTGTCGAGGATGGGGCTCAGATCCAGGGCATCGACGACGTTCGCGACGAAGCGAGCCAGGTGGCCCTCGGGGAGCCAGTCCTGCAGGGAAGGGGGAAGGAGAAAGGGCTGATCCAGATCACAAGGCCGAAATCTCTTCATTGGGGGATATAACTTGGATGTAGCCAAGACCAATGAGGCTTCAGCGAATCGACGGCGGGGCGCAATCTATTTCCGACAGGCTCCTGACCCGTCCCGCTGAAAAACGTCAAAATCACGTCTCCGGCCGGGCGTAATCACCCAAAAACACGGCCAGAGCAGCCTGATCTCCGATCCTTTCCCTCTCTTTGACACCCACTGTGCGCAGACCGGCAAAGCCAGCCCGTCAAAAACTGGCCAGAGGTGCGCCATCTCCCACAAGAAGGACAAAGCAGTCCGCAATCAGCAGACAGAAAACCCCGCCGGGACGGATCCGACTGTCCCTTCGGACCGTGGCCGAAGGCCTTCCGTCGAGCCGGGGGACGGACTGGACATCCCGGCGTCCATTGCTTTACAGCCCGACGGATTCGCGCAACCAGCAAAGGACCCTCACCACGCGCCAATTCAAACGCCGGCCTGGAATAGCGCCTGATCAGGGCGAAAACCCCCAGGCGAACAAACGGCGGTCACATGGGCACCACGCAATATATCTATTTTCTTTTCAAGTCCTTCAGTACTCAACATCCGAAAACCCTTGCGAGCGCGTGCGATCCTTTTACGCGTGGCGGGAAACTGAATTCCGCCAGACCTTCGTGAGGCGGCTTACCGCCTCTGGCGAAAATTGGATCTTTGACAAAAAAACCGCCCTACCCTAAGACCGGGGCGCTCGTAGTCTTTGAGCACCTACTTCAGCGCCCACATCTCTCCTGATTTTCGAACTATCCAGGAAGCGGTTGTTGACTCAAAGCTGTCAGCGACAGTCCGTAAGTTGGCATCAACTTCTAGAGATAAACGCGTCGATTTGGCTGAACAAACCCATTTCGAACGCCCACCACAGCGCCGGCCGCAACCGCGAAGTCGGCCTTCCCGACAGCTCAATCCCTCATCCTTGGCTGAACAAACCCATTCACAAGGTCTCCCACCGGGTCATCCTCGACTGCGATGCCGGCCCTCCCGGCAACCCAGGCCTTCCTCCGTGAGTGAACAAACCCATTCACCAGGTCTCCCACCGAGTCATCCGCAACCCCGGTGCCGGCCCTCCCGGCAGCCCAATCCTTCCTCCGTGAGTGAACAAACCCATTCACCAGGTCTCCCGCAGGATCATCCGCAACCCCGAAGTCGGCCCTCCCGGCAGCCCAATCCTTCCTCCGTGAGTGAACAAACCCATTCGCCAGTTCTCCCACCGGGTCATCCGCAACCCCGAAGTCGGCCCTCCCGGCAGCCCAATCCTTCCTCCGTGAGTGAACAAACCCATTCGCCAGTTCTCCCACCGGGTCATCCGCAACCGCGAAGTCGAGGCCACCATCAGCTCAATCCTTCCTCCGTGGCGGAGCAAACCCATTCAGCCATGGACGTCCGACCCACCTTCGATAGTTTGACCCCAGCCTCCAATATCAATACGCTATCTTCAGCCCGAACCGTCCGTCGGGCCATAGCCGCGTCCGCAAACGAGGAACTTGCATGCGCACACGTACACTTCTTACCGGCATCGTCCTGGCGTTCTTAACCACCGCCTGCGCCGCCGCCGCACCCAACTTCACCGGCTCCTGGAAACTCAATACCTCCAAGAGCGACTTCGGCCAGTTTCCGGCCCCCAGCAGCATGACCCAAACCGTCACGCACGACGAACCCAAGATCAAAATCGCCATGAAACAGTCCAGCGACATGGGCGACATGGAGTTCGAGCGCGATTACACCACCGACGGCAAAGAGTACACCCACGACATGCGCGGCACCCCCATGAAGAGCGCGGTCAAATGGGATGGCGACGTCCTGGTCATCACCAGCAAAGGCAAATTCGGCGACAACGACTTCACCATGGTCGACCGCTGGAAGCTCGCTGAGGACGGCAAAACCCTCACCGTCAACCGGCACTTTGCCAGCGACATGGGCGAGATGGACAACAAGCTGATTCTCGAAAAACAGTAACCGGCGCTGCGCGGAGCCGCCACTCAGCGCGGCTCCGCCTCACTTCTGGAAGACCGACCAGTCCCACCGGTCCGCCCACTTCAACTCGATCTTGTCGTCCGGCTGCACCACAAACGGCAGCCACACATAGCGCGAGTCCTGCAGCTTCTCCGGATTCCACCGGTCCGCCATAAAGATGAAAGCGTCCTTGCGCTTGCCCGGAGCCGGCAGCACATACGTGCTCTGCGACCGGAACGTCGTCTCAGCCTCCGGACCCACACTCGGATCCCCCTTCACCGTCCACGGACCCAGGATGTTCTCCGCCACCGCATACGACGCCCGGTTCGGCTTCCATCCCGTACACGCCGAGCTGAACAGGTAGTATTTGCCCTTGTACTTGAACGGCGCCGGACCCTCGCGCTGATCCTTCACCATAATCCGCTGCCAGGTCTTGCCCTGCACCACCGGCAGCTCCGGACCCGTGAATTCCGCGTTCAGCCGCACCACGTACATCGTCCAGTTATCCTCCGATGAATAGAACGCATACGCGCGCCCGTCGTCATCCAGGAACAGGTTCATATCCCGGTACGTCCCACCCAACTCCTTCTGGTTCGCACGGTCCTTCTCCGGATACCCGAAGTCGAACTTCACCGGCCGCGAATAGCCCTCGAACCGAAACGGACCCACTGCCGTATCCGACACGGCCACACCGGCGCTGGCCACCGCATACGGCTTATCGTCCAGATGCATCCACATCACGAACTTCTTCGTCCGCTTGTTGTACAGCACCTTCGGCCGCTCGCACACACCCGACTCGCGGAACAGTTCCGGCACCCCATCCTTCGGCAACGCCAACCCCGCCCGCTTCCAATTCAGCAGATCCTTTGAGGAATACACCGCCACGCCCGTGCGGTTGAAGTTGCCCAGCGTCTTGTCTTCCCCATACCAGTAGTAGACGCCCTGGTGCAGCAGGATCCCGCCGCCGTGAGCCTGAATCGGCTTGCCCTCCGTGTCCGGCCACACCGCCCCGGGCTCGAACGCCGTCCGTTGCCCCTGCGCCCACAATCCGGCCGCCAATACAAAAGAGATTAGGATCCGCATACTCTACTCAATCTACTCCGAATATTGATAGCATCGAAACGCCGAGGCCGTCATGCGCTATCTCCTTACCGCTCTCCCACTCCTGGCCGCGTTCGCCCAGGCCCAGCAACCCACCCTGCATCCCAAGGCTCTGCCGCCACGTCCGCCCGCCACTTTGCAGGAGCTCCGCCAGCACTTCGCCGACCCGCCCGCCGACTTCCGGCCCATGCCCCTCTGGGTCTGGAACGACGAGATGACCGAGCCCCGCATCCGCCAGATGCTGGCCGACTACAAAAAACAGGGCTTTGGCGGAGTCTTCATCCACCCTCGGCCCGGCCTCATCACCGAGTACCTCGGCACCGACTGGTTCCGCCTCTGGCGCGTCGCCCTGGACGAAGGCAAACGCCTCGGCCTGCTCGTCAACATCTACGATGAGAACTCTTACCCCTCGGGCTTCGCCGGCGGCCACGTCCCCGCCGAAGCGCCCGACACCGCCTCGCAATTCGTCGTCGCTGAAGTCGACCAGCCCGCTTCCGTCGTCTCCTCCAATCCGCTCGTCGTCGCCTTCTTTGCCGTCCGGAAAGACGCCGCCGGAGCCATCTCCTCCGCCCGCCGCGTCTCCACGAAACAGGACGTCGAAACCGGCGAATCCGTTGTCGCCTTCCGCCTCCGCCGAGCCTCCGGCAACCCCTGGACCGGCGAGTTCCCCTACGTCGATCTCACCAATCCGCGCACCACGCCGCTCTTCCTCAAGACCACCTACGAGGCCTATAAGCGCGAAATCGGAACCGAGTTCGGCAGGAGCGTCAAATGGGCCTTCACCGACGAACCCCTGCTCGCCACCGGCGGCGCCTACGACAACGCCCGCAACGCCCTGCCCCTCAGTTTCAACACGCTTGCCCAGTTCCGCCTCCGCAATGGCTACGACCTCGCCGATCACATCGCCTCCCTCTACTGGGACACCGGCGAATTCCAGAAGGTCCGCTTCGACTACTGGCAGACCCTCCACGACCTCTGGAAAGAGAACTTCATGGCGCCCATGTTCGACTGGTGCGACCGCAACAACCTGCAGTTCACCGGACACTGGATGGAGCACGAGTGGCCCGCACCCTGGATCACGCCCGCCGACGCCTCGCTCTACGCCTTTGAACACGTGCCCGGCATCGACATGCTGGAAGGCACCAACCTGCGCCTCACCGGTGAGGATCCGCACATGCTGTTCACCATCAAACAGGTGGCCAGCGTGTCGCATCAGCTCGGCCGCCGCGCCTTCTGCGAGGCCTACGGGGTCGCCGGTTGGGACAGCACCTTCGAGCACTACAAGCGCTTCGGCGACTGGCTCATGGTCCACGGCATCAACTTCATGGACCAGCACCTCAGCTTCACCACCGTCCGCGGAGCCCGCAAACGCGACCACCCGCAAAGCTTCAGCGACGTCTCCGCCTGGTTCCCTTACTACCGCACCCACAACGATCACCTCGCCCGCGTGTCGTATCTGAACAGCCTCACCACGCCGCACAACCGCGCGCTCATCCTCCAACAAACCACCAGCGGCTTCCTCTACGCCCGCCGCGGCGCCGCCACGCCCGAACTCACTCGCGTGCGCGAGAACAACGCGGCCCTCAACCAGTACCTCGCCGGGCACATGGTCGACTACGACCTCGGCGACGAGTACATGCTCGAGTGGTTCGCCAAGGTCGCCAACCGCAAGCTCACCGTCGGCCAGGCTTCCTACGACCTGCTCATCCTGCCGCCCGACCTTACCAACCTCCGCAAACAGACCTTGCCCGTCTTGGAGCAGTGGCTCGCCGCCGGAGGCGAAATCCTGGCCCTGTCTCCCGCACCCGCCTTCGTCGACGGCCGCCCCAGCACCGCACCCCAGGCGCTCAAAACCCGCTACCAGGCTCAGTGGCATGACGTCGCATCGAACCCCGCCCTGCTCGCGGAACTCCAGCGCCGCCTCGCCCCGCGCATCACGTTCGCCAGCGCCGTCCCCGCCTCCATCGGCTTCTCCGAACGGTTCCTGCCGAATGGCGACCGCGTCCTCTTCCTCACCAACAGCGGCCTGTCCGCCGTAAAGACCTCCGCTACCGTCGAGGCCGCCTCCCTGGAATCCTGGGACACCACCAGCGGCCGCATCGCGACTGCCCAGTGGACGCCCGCCGCCGGCAAGGCCACCTTCCCGGTCGACCTCGCTCCGGCGGCTTCCCTGCTTCTCATCGCTCGCGCCTCTGCCGCCAAGCCGGTCGAAACAGTGGCCGCGACACGTACCCCCATCCCCAAGCCGAAGTGGCAAGCCAGGGCCGATTCCGCCAACGTCCTCGCCCTCGACTACTGCGACCTGAAAGTGGGAGCCGAATCCTGGCAGAACATCAACACCTGGCGCGCCAACTGGCTCATCTGGCAGCATCACGGCTTCGAACGTCCGGCCTGGGACAATGCTGTCCAGTACAAACGTTCCGTGCTCGACCGCAACCACTTCGATGCCAAGTCGGGCTTCCAGGCCACCTTCCGCTTTGAGGTCGGCACGGAGGTCGACACGGCGTCCCTGCGGCTCGCTATCGAAACCCCGGAACTCTATCGCATCACCTTGAATGGCAGGCCAGTGGACTTCCAGGCAGCTCAACGCTGGCTCGACCCGCACCTGCTGTCCGCTTCCATCTCCGCCCTGGTCCAGCCCGGCGTCAATTTCGTCCAGATCACGGCCAAGCCCTTCGACGTCCACATGGAACTGGAGAACATCTACATCACCGGCCAGTTCGCCGCCGTTCCCGTCAGGCAGGGCTTCCAGATCGCTCCACCCAAGGCACTGGAAATGGGAGCCTGGGCCGGCCAGGGCTACCCGTTCTATTCCGGCTCAGTCGTCTACACGGCTGCGGCAGAGGTGCCGGCCGGCAGCAATGCCTTGCGAGTTGAATTGAAGGAGTGGCAGGGGTCGCTGGTTGAGATCCTGCTCGACGGCAAATCGGCTGCAGTGCTGGGCTGGCCGCCCTACTCCGCCTCGATCCCGGCAACCCCCGGCAAACATACCGTGGCATTGAAGGTCGTCTCGACGCCGCGCAACACCTTCGGGCCGTTCCACAATCCGGTGAAGCCCCGCATGCGTGCCTGGCCCGCCGCCTGGGCCGACTTCCCCGAACACCAGCCAGCCGGCAAAGCCTACGACATCCTGGACTACGGCTTGCTAACGCCGCCGACGGTAATCGCGGAAACAACCGCGGCGCCGGTCAATACAACGAGCCTTGGTCCTCGATAGCCAGGGACTCCAGGAAAACCTGAAGCGTCCGGACTTTGCCCTCGGCCAGGCGCTTCGACGACTCCAGCCGGAGCTGCGAAGGCAGTGTCTTCATCGCCTTCTCCAGCACGGCCCGCACGCTGGTGAACGTCGGGTAGCGGGTATCCCGCCCGACTTTTGCCACAGCCCGCAGAATACCAATCGAACCCAACTGCTCAAGAATATCGGCATCACGGACGATGGTCGCTTCCACGGTCACCGGCTCATCGAACGGCTGGTGCGTCCGGATGACTTCCAGCACCGCCGGAATCTTGGTCGCCTCAAAGCCCGCCCTAATGAGGATCCCAGGCACACGGTCCACCGTATACGCCACATGATCCCAATGTGCGAGCAAAGCCGGGTCTTCGGGCCGGTGCCCGACGAACACTCCGAGGTCATGCAGCCAGGCCGCCGCATAGACGACATCGTCATCAAAAGCCAAACCGCGGCCCACCTCGCAGGCGAGGCTGTAGAGCCGCGGTTGATGGCCATATTTGTCTTCCGGACGGGCTGCCCGCCGGATGTACTCGACTAACTCATCACGTTGGAACGGCAAGAACCCAGCTTACCTGCTGCCGATCTTAGTTCCAATCACTTCGCCCGAAACGATGATCTCCACCCGCCGGTTCTTCTGGCGGCCCGCAGCCGAATCGTTCGAAGCCACCGGCATGCTGAACCCCTTGCCCGTCGAGGTGACGTTCGCATCTGGCACGCCCTGGGAGACCAGGTAATCGCGTACCGTCTGCGCCCGCTGCTCCGACAGCTTCTGGTTGAACTGCTCGCCGCCGACGTTGTCGGTATGGCCTTCCGACTCCAGCTTCAGGCCCGGGTAAGCCAGTACGATACCCGAAAGCCGCGCCAGTTTCTCGCGCGCCAGCGGCCGGATCGTGTACTTCCCCGTATCGAACAAGACGTCACCCAGGTTCACCACCAGGCCCCGCTCGGAGTCCTTGGTTTCGAGAATCTGGTTGAACTGCTGCAGCAGCTTCGCGCGCAATTCGGCCTTCTCTCGCTCCGCCTGCTCGGCTGCCTTCTGAGCTTTTTCCTGCTCAGCCAGCGCCGCTGCCTGGGCCGCCTGGGCCTGCGCCTGCGCGGCCTCTGCTGCCGCCCTGGCTTGTTCCGCCTTGGCACGATTTTCGTCGGACTGCCGCTGGGCAGCCTCCGCCGCCAACCGGGCCGCTTCGGCCTCAGCCCGTCGCGCCGCTTCCTTCGTGGCCGCTAGCTCAGCCTCAATCCGCTGTTTGTCAGCCAACGCCCGCCGAGCCTCTTCCGCCTGGCGGTCTGCCTCAGCCTGCATCCGCTGCCGCTGCTGCTCGTCGGCCCGAGCCTTCGCATCCGACTCCCGCTTCGCCGCAGCCGACCGCTCGTTCGCCAGCGCCTCGTCCTGCTGGCGCTTGATCGCCAACTCCCGGGCGTCTTCCGCAAATTGCACGGCCTGCCGAGCCGAGGTCGCGATGTCTCCCCTCGTCAGCTTCCGCTGCACGGCATTGTCCGCCATCTGCAGCGCGCCCTTCGCCTTCGAATAGACGTCCGCCGCATACTTGTCCGCCCCAAACTCCTGGGCGATGAACAGGGCATTCCGCGCCTCATACAGCTCCAATGGGTAAGTCTTCGTATCCACCGTCAACGCCAGAGGGTTCGGCAGCCGCGAATACTGCCCTTTCTGCAGTAACTCGTATTTGGTGTCGACGATGAACACCTGGCCCTTGGTGTCCTTGCGCAGCTCGTTCTCCAGCACGATAAGGTCGCTGGGTTGCCGCACTGCAAAGTACGGCTCCGCTGTCACGATCAGTGCAAATACCTGCAAGTCAGTGGAAACAGAAAGTTTGCCCTTGCCCTTATCGAGCAGGACTTCACCCAGGTTCGTGGCCCGGCCTTCCGGGGAAACCGACCACAGAACGTAGGTGAGATACTCGGAGCCGAATTTCGAGGGCGAGTCCAGATTCTCGACATTCGCATCGATATCGATGCGGCTCTGCTTGCTCTCGACCTTCGCTTTGCCCGAAGCGCCAGGCATAATCGCGGTGCCCGTCAGGTCCACCCGTGTCGCCCCGCCAAGGACTTTGTAATTGATTGCTTTGGTGTTCTTGGAGACGACTGAGACCTTGAATACCGGCTCGGACCCCGCCTCCTGGGCCCAGACCGGTGAAATCGCCGCGTTGCTTGACAGCAGGACGATCCCCGCTAATAACGAAGAATATCCGCCTCTGACCATGCCCGCATATTAGCAATTTTTAACGGCCTGGAGTAGAGGTTGGATTGCCCGAACCACGGCCGGAGTTGGACTAATTCTTCGTCCCGCCGGTCATGTACGTGATCTCCTTCGGGCCGTCTTCCATGCCGCTGATCCGGATGGTCCGCTTCTGGGGCACCAACGGCACCGGCGGAGCCGACATCACCACCGGCGTCATGGCTGCGCTCTCGGGCAGGCCCTTGACGGCGGAACGCAGGCCGGGCGGCAGCTGGCCGCTGGGCTGCATGCCCAGGAACGATTCCAGCGTCCGCTTGCCGGTCGTCGCCGCTGATGCGCGCATCTGAACCATGCCGCGTTCCAACTGTGCCAGTGGGACGTCCAGTTGAATCTGGACCTTCATTCCATCGGTCTTCACCATCATGTTGCGCGCAATGCTCGCCAGTTCCGGCGAGTCTTTCGACTGCTGGCTGGCCATCGAGGCGATCAGCTGGGTCATTGTCGCCAGCCCCTTGGCCGATTCTTCACTCTTGGTGACCAGGTTCGCGCGGATCCCCAAGCCTTTTTGGAGAGCGATGCCAAAGTCCATCGACTCCACATCGTCCCACTGCTTCATCCCAGGCATCGATCCGCCTGCGGCCACCGAGGGCGACACGGCTGACACCAGCCAGAGTTCGCACTGCGCCGACAGGGCGGTCGCGCGCTCCAGAAGTTCCACATTCCGCGTCCCGGACCCGGCTTCCAGTACACGGCCCAGCGAGTCGCGGTCGCCGATCAGCACTAGCCGGTCGTTCACCAGCGCCGCCAGCATCTCAGGTTCCTTGCTGGCCGGGGGAACCAGCAGGTCCGCTCCCTTGAAGCGCTCCAGTGCGGTTCCAGGGGGCATCATCTTCTTCATTTGCGCCCGGTCGATGTGCCCTTCCAGCGCCACGACGACAGGAGGCTGGCCGGACTCGGAGGCTAACTGGCCATTGGTCGAGATCAGAATCCGGTCCACGCTATCCAGCAGCGCCATCGCCTGTCCAGCACCCTGCAGCTTGCCCGCCTGTGCGGCGAACTGCCGCGCGAACATCCGGCCCGTGGCCGAAGATTTCGCCTTTTGCCAGTCGAGCCCGGCCAGCATGTTCGTGGACGGGTGCACATACTGCCAGAGGTTCAAATCCGCAACCTTCGCCACCGGAGTGACGGGAACGGCTGGTTGAGGCTTCACCACCGGCGCGGACGGTTTCGGAGCGGCTACCGCAGCCTTCACCGGAGCAGCGGCGGTTGCGGGCGTCTTGGCCGCGGCAGCGGCCGGTTTCGCCGCGGTTGCGGAGGGTATTACCGGCAACGCCGGAGCCTTGGATTGGGCCGCCGGTGCCTTGGGCACATCGGCTGCCTCCACCGGGACACAGCAGACCAGCAAAGCCAGCAGACTGCCGGCGCCAATGACGATCGTGGAAACGCGCATATAGGATCCCAGGAAACTATCGGCGGAAACTTTGCATCCAATTAGAGTCTGCCTCAGCTTTACGGCGCTCTTGCTCACAGAGGCGCACCCCGTTTATACTCGGGTTTTCTTGGAGAGGGATGAAACCAGCCGTGGAAAGTGCGCCGCTCCAACCTCCGGTGCTCCAGTGGTACGAGGACCTCGATCCGCTCGCCGTCCAGCGCGAAGCCGCGATGTTCTATGGCCTCTTTCTGCGCGGTCACTCGCCCGAACAATTGCGCCGCGATATCGAAATCCCGAAATCCACCTTTGAGAAGTGGCTATCCCACCCGCACTACGACGGCGAGTTCCGCGAAAACATTAAGCGGGTCTATCACTTCCGGCGGCAGGTTCTGGCTGTGTTCGACGAACTCGTGGATCAGGAACGGCTCAAGGCGCGGCTGCAGTAAAGGACGCCCTGGTGAACCAGCTCGAACCGCAACCTATTTCCCCCAGATTCTGGGCGGCCGCGATTATCATCCCTTCCATCGTGGTGCTTGGGCTCATCTGGGCCCTCATGAACCCCCAGAGCCTGATGTTCCTGAACGCGAAGGAACCCATCGATATCAGCTTTCAGGTGCCGGGTGAGCCGGTCACCCGTTCGCTCTCGCAATTCCGTGGGCGCGTCCTGGCCGTCACGATCTGGTCGCCGGATTGCACTGAGTGCCTGTCCCAGATCGGCGTACTCAACGATCTCGCCACCCGCTTCGGCCGCGAAGGCATGATGAGCGTCGCCGTCACCCCGGCCGACGCCGTGGGCATCCGCACGTTCGCCTCGCTGCAGCGCATGAGCGTCATGCCCGGACATATGGAGCGCGGCCAGACCGAAGTCCTGCCCACCGATCGCCCCTATACCTATCTGATTGATCGGGAAGGCTTTGTGCGAATGAAGTTCAAGGGCTTCCGGGAAGCGTCGAAACTCGAGGGCACTGTGCAGAAGCTGCTGGAACAGTAGCCCGTTATTTGCCCAGCATCGAAGTCAGCAGAACCTTCGATAGCGGCCACTTGCCTTTGACCGTCAGGCCCTCCGCCGCGAATTCTCCACCAGCCAGCAGCCCGCTGAGGTCGGCCGGATCGGGTTTCTGGTTCTCCCGTGCCAGCAGTTTCCGGAACATCTCGGTCATCTGCGTCAGCCGCCCGGCAATTTCCTTCGCTTTGGCCGGTTCCGGACAGGTCGCGTTCAACTCCAGCGCGAATCCGATTCCATCCAGGCCGGCAGTCAGCAGCGCCCTGTCGGCTCCATCCAGGCTCGACAGCAGGGCACTCAGCCCGGGCGGCAGGCCGGGACCGCCATGCAGTTGAGATCCGGGCACTTCCAGCCAAACCGGCGACTCAGGCAACGGCCGCGAAATCCTGCGCGGCGAGGAATTGAGCAGGGCCACAGCCAGCGGATCGGGCGCCACCGCCAGCCCCAACATCTGCCGTTTCATGGGGATCCAGGAGATCTGGCGCTCCGGGGAGGATCCCTGCACGGTACAGACATCCGGCGTGCAGCGTCCACCGTTCGACTTGGCGTACGCCGCCAGGCGTGCCGCATCAAAGCGGCCCTTCAGAATCAGCAAGGTATCCGTGCTGCGTACCCGCATCGCCACCGCATCCAGGTCGCGCCGGTAGTCGAAACCGCTGGCTTCGACGAACTTGCGGTACTCAGGCTCTTCCGCCCCGGCCTTGCCCGCCAGCAAGTCCAGCACGCCCGATGAGCGGAGCCCCGCCACATCGAGATACAAGGTAGGCGCTTCGCCATCCGGAAAAAGGCCAATCAGATCGGTCGCAGTTGCGGGCCGCCAGAGGACCCACCAGACAGCCAGACAGGCAACCGCAAGAAAGGCGCCGAGCGAGGCCCAGCGCCCAGGTGTGAGTTTCAGCACTTCTTGCAGATTACACTGGCACGCGGCTAGACTGCCACCGGAGACATCCGCTCAGCCTTCCACAGCTCGATATACGGTTGCAGGCTCTTCATCATGTCCAGCCACTGGGCCGGTTCCAGCGACTGCGCACCGTCGCTGATCGCCTTTTGTGGATTCGGATGGATCTCCACAATCAGGCCATCCGCGCCAATCGCCACGCCCGCGCGGCACAGAGCCGGCACCAGGCTGCGCTTGCCGGTGGCATGGCTCGGATCCAGGATCACGGGCAGATGCGTCAGTTCCCTCAAAACAGCACAGGCGACGATGTCGCAGGTGTTGCGCGTCGCGGTCTCGAACGTACGGATCCCGCGTTCGCACAGCATGACGTCGTTGTTGCCGTGCGCCACAATGTACTCCGCCGACATCAGTAGTTCTTTAATGGTCGAGCTCAAACCACGCTTCAACAGCACCGGCTTGCCGCACTTGCCCAAAGCCTTGAGCAGCGCGAAGTTCTGCATGTTGCGGGCGCCCACCTGCATTACGTCGGCATAGGAGGCCACCAGCGAAACATCGTTGTCCGACATGACCTCGGTGACGATCGCCAGGCCGGTGTGCTCGCGCGCCTTCGCCAGCAGCTTCAAACCCGCCTCTTCCATGCCCTGGAAGTCATACGGCGACGTGCGCGGCTTGAAGGCGCCGCCACGCAGGATCTTCGCTCCACCTTTGGCCGCCAGTTCCGCGGATTCCAGAATCTGCTTCTCGCTCTCCACGGAACACGGGCCCGCCATTACTACAAACTCGGAGTTGCCCACATGGACATTGCCGCCAATCGTGATGGTGGTCCGGCCCGGCTTGAACTCCCGCGAAACAAACTTGTAAGGCGCCGAGATGCGCACTGCCTTCTCGACGCAATTCATCGCCTCCAGCGCCTCAAGACAGGCACTGGTGTCGCCCACTCCGATGGCACCGATCACGACACGCTCTTCACCCTCGATCGTGTGGATCTTGTACCCGAAGTCCTCAATGCGCTGGATGACCGAATCGATCTCCGCCCGGGCGGCATTCTTGCGCATGGAAATAATCATGGCTCCATCATACACCTCGGAGGCATGACACGCAATTCCACTTATCCAATAAGGTATTGTATTTGTAGCACTTGAAAGCACCACCCATTATTGGTGTACGCCATCCAAGGAGTATACTGTTCAGGTGGTTCGAACGCTTCTATCCCTCTTGCTGACTGCAGGTTGTCTCATGGCGGAAACACGGGCTGTGGTTCTCCAACCGGTCCTTGATATGTACTCCAAACCCTCAGCGGACGCCGATGTCGTGTCGCAGGCGCTGTATGGCATGACGGTCCAGGTGACCGCCGAACAGGAGGGCTGGATCAGCATCACCACCCCCGGCGACGACTATGCCGGATGGATCGAGCGCGGCAGTGTCCGTCTTTTGAAGGACGGCGAAACATACCCGGCCGGCCGCTCAGTCACTGTCCAGGCGCTGCTGGCCCATGTCTACCGCGAACCTTCGGTGACGAAGCACCGGCCGCTGATCAGCCTGCCCTTTGAAACCAGGTTGGAAGTAGTGGCCGATCAAACCGCTCGCGGCGATCGCTGGATCCAGGTCCGCCTGCCGGATGGCCGTACGGGCTCCATCCAGAACGGCGACGTTGTGGAAGCCCCCAAGACCCTGGAGATCCCGGAGATCATCGAGCTCGCGCATCGATTCCTGGGCCGGCCCTACACGTGGGGCGGCCGCTCCTCGGCGGGCTACGATTGTTCGGGCTTCGTCCAGATGCTGGTGCGGCGCGGCGGCGTGGATCTGCCTCGCGATGCGAAACCGCAGGCGCTGTGGGAGAAGGTCGCCACGATCGAGCGCAAGGACCTGCGGCCCGGCGATCTCGTTTATTTCGGACCGTCGGTGCAGAAGATCAACCATACCGGCTTCTATGTGGGCCATGGCGAGTTCATCCACTCCACCACCAACACGCATCCGGTGATTCAGATCAGCAAGTTGGACGACCAGCCCTGGACGAAGCTGCTGGTTGCCTGCAGAAGGTGGAAACAATGAAGCGCAGAACATTCCTCGGCACCAGCGCCGCCCTGGCTGCTCCGGTCCCCACGAAGATGGCCACCAAGAAGAGCGGCCTTGTCCTCAAGACGCGCCGGCTGAAGCTGAAGCACACCTGGACCACGGTGATGTCGTCGAGCGAGTATCGCGATACGTTCTACGTCGAGTTCACCAATGGCGGCGTGACGGGCATCGGCGAAGGCGCGCCCATCATCCGCTACAAGGAGAGCGCCGAGACCTGCACAGCCGCCTTGGAGGCGATCCGGCCGTGGCTGGAGAGTGCCGATCCGTGGGCGTTCGCCAAGTTCATGCAGGGCGCGTTCCAGAAGATCGAGGGCAACTGGGCCGGCAAGGCGGCGCTCGACATCGCGCTGCTGGACTGGGTGGGCAAGAAGCTGAACATTCCGGTTTGGCGGTACTTCGGCCTCGACCGCAACGATGCTCCGGTGACCACGTTCTCCATCGGCATCGACAAGGCCGACGTCGTCCGGCAGAAGGTCCTGGAGGCTGACGCCTTTCCCGTGTTGAAAGTGAAGGTCGGGCTGGCCAACGACGAGGAGATGATCGCCTCTGTCCGGGCCGTAACGAAGAAACCCCTGCGCGTCGACGCCAACGAGGGCTTCAAGAGCAAGGAAGAGGCGGTGGAGAAGATCAACTGGCTGGAGAAGCAGGGCGTCGAGTTCATCGAGCAGCCCCTGCCGGCGGCCAACCTGGAAGACATGAACTGGATCCGCAAGCGGGTCCACATGCCCATCATCGCCGACGAAGCGTGCCTGCACCCCGCGGACATCCCCCGGCTGGCACCGCACTTCGACGGCGTGAACATCAAGATCGACAAGTGCGGCGGCCTGCTGGAGGGTTGGCGCATGATCCAACTGGCGCGGTCGCTGAACCTGAAAGTGATGCTGGGCTGCATGGTGAGCTCTTCGGTCGCCGTCACAGCGGCTGCCCAACTCTCTCCCCTGGTGGACTATGCGGACCTCGATGGCTTCCTGCTGATCTCGAACGACCCTTATGACGGCGTGAAGGTCGAGAAGGGCAAGCTTGTGTTGCCTACGGGCCCTGGTCTTGGTTTGAAGGCGCGTCCGGCGTAGCGTTCCGTATGGCTCCCGACCTTTCGCTGGCCGAGGCGCGGCGCCTGGCGTTGGCGGCGCAAGGGTTCGCGGACGCACGGCCGGCGGAACCGGATATCGGCCATGTGCGCGAGATCATCCGGCGGCTGGGCCTGGTGCAGCTCGACTATGTGAACGTCCTGCTGCCCGCGCACTACCTCGTGTTCTACTCGCGGCTGGGCTCGTACCGGCGAGCGTGTTTCGAGGAACTGGTCTATCAGCGGCGGGAGTTCACCGAGCATTGGGCGCACGAGGCGTCCGTCATTCCCATGGAGTCGTGGCCGCTGCTGGCTTACCGGCGGGCGCAGCACCGGGCGCGGCCGTTCGGCTTCCAGGATTTCCTGGACCAGTATCCGGAGTACGCGCTGGAGGCGTTGGAGCACCTGCGGACGCGCGGTGCCCTGACTCCGGCGGATCTGCCGGATCCGCAAAACCGGTCGCGCAAGTTGGCTGAATCGTGGTTCGGCACAGTGCCCAGGGCCGTGCTGGAGGCCCACTTCGGGCGGGGGCAGGTCTCGATCGCCAACCGGCTGCCGAACTTCACCCGAGTCTACGATCTGGCCGAGCGCGTGATCCCGGGCGAGCATCTCGAACACCGTGTGGAAGTGGAGGAAGCGCAGCGCCGGCTGCTGCTGATGGCGGCGAAAGCGCATGGCGTCGCGGCCGCGGGCGACCTGGCGGACTACTTTCGGATGCCCATGCAGGAGGCGAAGCCGAGGCTGCTGGAACTGGTCGAGGCCGGCCTGTTGGAGAAGGTCCGAGTGGAAGGCTGGCGCGATGCGGCGTATTTTTATCCCGGCTCTCCGTTGCCCACAGAGGTCCGGGCCAGTGCCCTGCTCTGCCCTTTCGATCCGGTGATCTGGACGAGGCAGCGGACAGAGCGGCTGTTCGGCTTCGAATACCGTTTCGAGATCTTTGTGCCGCAGGAGAAGCGTCGCTGGGGCAGCTATGTCCTGCCGTTCCTGCTGGGCGACCGGCTGGTGGCCCGGGTCGACCTGAAGGCGGAGCGGGCAACGGGAAAGCTCGCGGTCCTGGGCTCGTATCTTGAGCCGGGCGTCGAGCCGGTCTTGGTCGCCGAAGCTCTGGCCAGTGAACTGAGCACACTGGCGCAGTGGATGGGGCTGAACAAAGTGCGAGTAGCCCGGCGCGGCGACTTCGCGAAGCCGCTGGCGGCAGCGGTGCGGAGGGGGACGTTCACCTCCGTCCACGGAGGGACGGAGGAATGAACGTCCCCATGGGAGCGTCTTTCTCAGTTCGGCCGCCGAGCTACCCGTCGGTCATTCGTACCGCAGCGCCTTAGTCGGATCCACTCTCACCGCTCGCACCGCCGGACCCGCGGTGGCCAGCACCGCCACGGCCAGTAGGATGCCGACCACCGTGATGTAGGTCGACACATCGGTGGGGTGAACCCCAGGCACCAGGAACATGGTCAGCGGTTGTGTTGCCAATAAGGCCAGGCCCAAGCCCACCGTGCAGCCGACTGCGACCAGGAGCAGGCTTTGGCCGAAGACCAGCCGCAATACCTGTTTGGGGCTGGCGCCCAACGCCATGCGGATGCCGATTTCGCGGACACGGCGATTCACCGTATAGACCAGCACTCCATACAGGCCCAGTGAGGCCAGCAACAGGCCCAGTGCGCCCATGGTGCCTAACAGCGCAGCCCCGGCGCGGCTGG
This sequence comes from Paludibaculum fermentans, assembly GCF_051172195.1. Classification (GTDB taxonomy): domain Bacteria; phylum Acidobacteriota; class Terriglobia; order Bryobacterales; family Bryobacteraceae; genus Paludibaculum; species Paludibaculum fermentans_A. The sequence continues at coordinate 3,959,001 of NZ_JBPJAQ010000001.1, read as the reverse complement.
GCAGGAAAGCCAGGCCCAGGGCATCGGTCATGGGCTTCACCTCGATCGCGGCAGAGGAGTCAATGCTGCCCAGCGTGCGGTCGATCTGCCGGAGCAGCCCTTCCGGACGACGTGAGGAGCGGACGAGGAAGGCCACAGTCGAGCCCGGATCGTCCGTCTGGAAATAGGACATGTAGAGCGCATTCGTGTCTTCCTCGCCCAGGCTGCGGTACTTGCTGACAGCGACGACACCCACAATCTGAAAGCGGTTCACTGTGTGGCCCCCCGGCTCGCGCCAGCCGAGAGTGTGGCCCACGGCACGGGCATTCCCGAAGAGGCTGCGGGCCAGCGCTTCGTTGATCACCACGACCTTGTTGGCACCCAGGCGGTCGGCCATGGTGAAGTCACGGCCATCGAGCAAGCGGATCCCCATGGTGCGGAAATAGTCGGGTGTCACACGGTTCATGTTCATCCGCAAAGTAGGCTCGCTGCTGCTGGTATCGGTGATGATGGGCGCTCGCATATCGGAGCTGTCGTTGAGGGGCACGACCTGCGTGATGGACGCGGCTTCCACTCCTGGAAGGGCCCGCAGCTCGTCGAGGGCCCGTTGGACCGTGTTGGCCTGGAGCTCCGGGCGGGCATAGCGTTCCGGCACGAGGCGCATGTTGGCCCAGATAGTGGAGCCAACGTCGAAGCCAGGGCTCATGCTGGTGGCCTGGTTCAGATTGCGGAGGAAAAGCAACCCGGTGGCCAGCAGGACCACGGTGAGGGCAAGCTGTCCGGCGACCAGGAGACTGCGCGGATTCCAGAACCCGCCGGAGGCCTGGCGGGCGTCCTGTTTCAGGCCGGATTGGAGGTCGGAACGGGTCGCGGCCAGGGCGGGCATCACTCCGGAGACCAGGGCACAACCGACCGCGACCAGCACCGAATAGGCCAGCAGGTGCCAATCCGGCGTGAAGTAGATGCGGATGGGGAAAGGCAATGGCAACGCCATTCCGCTCACCGCATTCGTCAGCAGCAGGTTCATGCCGACTCCGGCGGCGGTGCCGAGGCCCGCGAGCAGCAGGCTCTCGGCCAGCAGTTGGCGGATCACTCGGCCGCGGCTGGCTCCGATGGCGAGCCGGACCGATAGTTCCTGCCGGCGGCTGGCGGCTCGGGCCAGCGCCAGGCTGGCCACATTGGCGCAGGCGACCAACAGGACGAGCCCCACGACCACCATGAGCAGGGCGAAGAAGGCGATGATGGGCCCACCCCTCTCGCCCGTCAGGCGATCCAGCCCATGGACTCCGTACATTCGAACGGTGACGGCGCGGGGCTCGGCATCCCGTCGGGGGTAGACGCGGTCGACCTCTTCGGCGGCGCGGCGCAACCGCTCGAGCGTCTGTTCCCGGGAGAGGCCGGGCATGACGCGACCGATGAACTGCACGTCCGTTTCCTCGTTGAGTACCGGCATGCTGAGATCCGGCGAGAAGCCGAAGCCGATCAGGCTGCGATGGACGCGCGGCAGGACGCCGGTGATGGTGAATGGCCGGCCGTCGAGGACGAGGGCGCGGCCGATGACGTCGGCGCGGCCGTTGAGTCGGGACTGCCAGAAGGGGTAGCTGATGACCACGGTATCCCGGTCGCCGGGCTGGATGGGCCGGCCCATCAGCAGCGGCGTGCCGGTGACCTGATAGTAGTTGCCCGTTACCTGGAGGACATGGATGCGGAGCGTGTCGTCGCCATTGCGCCAGTTGGCCTGGGATTCGCGCAGGCCGGCGAGACCTGCGAAGACGTTGGCGTCCCGAACGACCTTGTATTCGCGATACGGCGAGTGGCTGCGGCCTGCGATGCGGCCCACCACCAGCGAGTCGGCGTCGGTGACCGAGGGGTCGCTGAAGAGGAACTCCATCGTAAAGCTGAAGACCGAGGTATTGGCCCCGGTGCCCAGGGCCAAGGAGAAGATGGCGGCCAGGGCGAAGGTCTTGTTGCGGACAAGGGTGCGGGTTCCGTAGCGGAGATCCGACAGGAGGTCTTCGAGCCACTGGAAGTGCCAGAACGACCGTGAGTCCTCCTGGATGCGGGCCTGCGAGCCGAACTCGCGGCGAGCCTGGAGGAGGGCGTTCTTGCGGGTCATGCCTTCGGCTTCGAGCTCATCGGCACGGGCTTCCAGATGGAACCGGATCTCATCTTCCAGTTCAGCGTCGAAACGGTTGCGCCGCAGCAGATAGCGGAAGCGGTTGGAGAGTTCGTTGGTCCAGCTCATGGGGCGGCTCCTCTAGACGGTCTTGAGAACGAGGCGGATGGCGTCGACCATGCGGTCGAAGTCCAGGGCTTCCTGCGCCATATGGCGCCGGCCTTCCTCGGTGAGGCGGTAGAACCGGGCCTTGCGGTTGTTGTCGGAGAGGCCCCATTCCGCTGTCAGCCAGCCCTTCACCAGCAGGCGGTTCAGCGCAGGGTAGAGCGAGCCTTCTTCAATCGCCAGCACGTCGGAGGAGGCGTCCTTGATGCGCTTGGCGATCGCATACCCGTGGAGGGGTCCGCGGGCGAGCGTGCGGAGAATGAGCATGGAGAGAGTTCCGGGGAGAAACTCGCCTTGGATCTGTTCAGGTTTGGACATTCGCTTCCCTTGTCGTGTCTATGCATTGGTAGAACGAGGGAGTAGGCGCGAATGTTCGGCGGGCTGAAATTTGTTTACATGTGCGTCGGCAGAAGGCCGCTCGCCCAGGCGATCGCGGCCTCTTTCAGGGCTGCCCGGGATCAGTCGGCCCGCAGCGCGGTGAGCGGATCCACTTTCGACGCCTGACGCGCCGGGATCAGGCTGGCGGACAGGGCGACCACGACGATCAGGGCGGTGACCGTGGAGAACACCACCGGATCGGTCGCCTGCACCCCATACAGTAGGCTGCCGATGAGCCGTGCCAGGATCAGCGCGGCGGCGAGTCCGGCTGCCGCACCCACCGCCACCGGAGGCAGCGCCTGCGCCAGGATCAGCCGAACCACCTGCAGCGGTTGTGCGCCCAGCGCCATGCGGATGCCGAGCTCCTGCGTGCGGCCCCGCACCAGGAACGACAGGACCGCGTAGATGCCCAGCGCGGCCATCAATACTGAGACGGCGGCAAACACTACTAGCAGCGACATCGCGGCCCGTTGGGCCCAGACCGAGTCCGCCACCGCGTCGTCCAGCGCCACGATGCTGGGGATGGCGACGTCTCGATCGAGGCTCCACACCTGCGCAGGGATGAGCGCGGCCAGGGCGGCGCGGTCGCCGCTGTAGCGGAGGGCGAGGGTCATGGTCCGGAAGCCACCGGCGCCATGCTGATAGCCGGCATCCTGCAGGAAGGGGACATAGAATTCGTTGTCGGCGGCAGCGCCCCACTCGTTCTGCGTCGTGTCTCGAATGATGCCGACCACCGTCATCCAGGAAGCGTCGGACTGGGCGTCTCCCGCCTTGAAGCGCTTGCCCAGCGCGTTTTCTCCGGGCCAGAGGCGGCGGGCCATGGTGCGGTTGACGACCGCGACGGCGGGGGCGTGTTCGGAGTCGGACATGGCGAAGTCGCGGCCCGCGTCGAAACGGATGCCCAGGGTGGAAAAGTATTCGGGCAGGGCGACGCGGTAGACGGCGGTGGCGGTCTGGCCGGGCGCGGCGGCGGGCTTGCCCTCGGGCGTAATGTCGCTACCCCAGGTGTCGCCGATGAGGGGCACGTGGTTCACGGCACTGGCGGATTTGACGCCCGGCAGCGCACGGAAGCGTTCCAGCAGTTGCTGGTAAAAGACGCTGCGCAGCTCGGCTTTCGCGTGGCCGGAGCTGGAAAGCGAAAGATTGACGGCCAGGACGTTCGCCGGTTGGAAGCCCGGGTCCAGCGACCGCAGGTTCTGGAAGGTGCGCAGCAGCAGCCCGGCGCCCACCAGCAGCACCAGCGCCAGCGCCACCTCGGCGGAAATCATCGCGTTGCGGAAACGGCGGGCCGAACCGCCGGAAGTGGTCCCGCGTGAGCCGTCTTTTAGGGCGAGTTGAATATCGCAGCGCGAGGCACTGAGCGCGGGTGCGATGCCGAAAAGGAGCCCCGTCAGCAGGCAGACCGCGAAGTTGAAGAGGACGACCGCAAAGCCGACGCCCACCTCCTGGCTGCGCGGTAGTTGAAAGACTCCAGACTCCGGCAGGTGGGCGAGCAGCGCGGGCACCGCCCAAATGGCGAGCAGCAGGCCGAGGACTCCACCGGCGCAAGCCAGCAGCAGGCTTTCGGAGAGGAACTGCCGGATGAGGTGGCCTCGTTGCGCGCCCAGGGATTGGCGGACCGCGATCTCCCGGGCTCGCCCGGCGGCACGGGCCAGCAGCAGGTTCGCGAGATTCGCGCAGGCGATCAGCAGGGTGGCGGCGACAGCGGCAAACATCACCACCAGCAGGACGCGAACCTTGCCGGTGGAGATCTCACTGAGCGGTGTGAGCGCTGCCGAGCGCCCCTGGTTCGAACGCGGAAACTCCTCCGCCAGGCTGGCCGCAATGCGGGCGGCTTCCGATCGCGCCTGCTCCAGCGAGACTCCGGGCTTCAGGCGGGCAAAGACACGCAGAGTGGAGAAGGTGTGCGAATCGGCGCGGTCCGGCCCGTACGCTGGAGCGGCGTAGAGCTCCGCTTTGTTGGCCCAGAATGGCGGAAAGTAGAACCCTTTGGCCATGACGCCGATCACTGTGTGCGGCTCGTTGCTGAGTCGGATGGTGCGGCCCAGGATGCCGGGGTCAGCTCCAAAACGGCGCTGCCAGAGCTGATGGCTCAGGACCACCACCTTGGGCGCTCCAGGGCGATCATCCTCCGGGGCGAAGGTGCGGCCAAGGACCGGGCGAACTCCGAGGACGTCAAAGAGGGAGGCCGAGGTGTGCAGGCCGTGAAGCTCTTCCGCCTGGTCGACTCCGGTGAGGGTGGGCGACCAGAGTTCGGCCGCGGCGAGATTCGCGAACGACTGCGCGCGGGTACGGAAGGCGTTGAAATCGCCGGGCGGGACGGGCATCCGGTCGCCTCGCCCCTGGGCGGCGCCCAGCAGCACCATCAACCGGCTGGGATCCTGGTAAGGCAGCGGGCGCCACAGGACGGAATAGACCACGGAGAACATGGCCGAGGTCGCTCCAATGCCGACGGCGAGGACTGCCACGGCCAGGAAGGTGAAGCGCGGGTTGCGCAGAAGGGTACGGAGAGAGTGACGCAGGTCGCCCAGCATGGACATTAGACCTGCCGGCGGTCGCCGTGTTTGGTCCGGATTGTAAACAAAGTAGCGGTCGCTGGCCCGCCGCGGCTGCAGTCTCAGCGGCCAGGAACGCCTCGGGATCGCGAACCCAGCAGCGCTCGCAGGGTCTGCTTGATGATGCTCTCGGCGCCTTTTGTCGTATTCGACGCGCCCGGCTCATACCCGCCTTGCTCATAGGCGCGGTCCGTACACAGGTACCCGGGCGCAATATCCCCATACCCCGCCATCGCGACAAACTGCCCCGGCGCGGCGATCTGGGCGAACCGCTGGAACTCGAGCATCGGTTCCCCTGGCAGGTGCACAATGCGCACCGGCCCAAGGCTGAGCAGACTCGCCGACAGCGGCTCCGTCCGCAGCCCGAACGCTGCCGCGATCGTCAACCGGTAGCGCGCGGCGTCATCGGCGGTAGCCTTGGCTTCCGCCAATCGCGCGTCCACCTCTGCCTGGGAAGCCAGCTTCTTCGGCAGTACTAGCGGCAACGATTTCCAGTTCAGCTCAGTGACGGCGGACCACTGGATCGAAGCATCCGACTTCTTCAACCCGGCCAGCATCCTCGCCGTCAGCTCCGTCCGCTTGCCCACGCTGCTGTCGTTATACTTCCCCACCGTCACATCTCCGGCGGCTCCGGTGAAGTACACCTGGAAGACGCCCTCTTCCCGTTCCAATTGCTCGCGCGCCGCACCCACAAAATCGGCGGAAACACGCCCATCGCAGCACCAGGTTTGCGGATGCGTCGCGTAGTAGTGTAGCCGCACCAGCGGCTTCTGACCCTGCCCCAACGTCACGGTTCGGACGGTCCGGTCGACCGGCCCTTCCGGTGCGGCCGCCATTTCCGGCTTCTTGCCGTCGGTGCTGAACCGGATCACGACCTTGCCACCCGGGGCCGGCAGCCTGCGGGCGGATGCCACCCGCTCCACCTCCGCCTCGCTCGTGCCCACCTGGTCGAATGGCTTCAGCGCCCCGGTGGCCGCCTTCACCGCATCGGCCAACCGGTCAGCGATCCGGACCAGCGCGGCTTCCTCGAAACGGACCACCGGGCGGCCCATCTGCTCCAACAGCGCGTACGCGTCGCCATCGACGTAGGGAGCGGTGTGCTGATGCAGTGTCTGCAGTGCCACTCGCTCGGCAGTGGTCCCGGCCGCCTGGGCCACCTTGTCGCGCAGCAGCCGGTACGACCGGTTCGATAGCCCGCACCAGTCCACCGCGCACAGCACATACCTCTGCCCGCGATCCTCCAGGACGATCCCCTTGGCGAGCAGCGGATCCTCAATCTTCGAGGCCGGCATCACCCAGATCAACGGCTGCCCCAGGGGCGGAGTGACATCGGATTTGAAGGTGCCGACGCGCAATTGTGCCCAGGCGCTCGCGCTGAGCAGGAGGCAAACCAACACTCTTCTCGTGTTCATTCCGCCTCGACTTTCGATACCACCCGGCGCGCTGGCGCGTTCTCCGCGATGAACTGCAGCAGCCGCGCACTCGAGGCGCTGATCTCCCGCACCGCCCGCTCAAACGCCTCCTGGTTCACCTTCGACGGCTTCTGGAAGCCGCTGATCTTTCGCACAAACTGCAGCGCGGCGGCGTCCACCTCGGCCGGGGTCGCCGGGGGTTCCTGGTTTCTCAATACTTTGATGCTGCGGCACACAATCCATACAGCGTCGCACGATCTGGAGAGAATTCGCACCCCGGCCGCGCCGGCTGCATATACTGGACTTCTCCCGATGAATTCCCGAATTCTCGTGCTGCTCGGCGCCTGCGTCTCGCCGCTCCTGGCCCAAACCGATTGGCCGGTCTATGGCCACGACCCCGGCGCTGCCCGGTTCTCGCCCCTCAAACATATCAACCGCGACAACGTCGATCGCCTGCAGAAGGCTTGGGTTTTCCACACCGGCAAACCAGGTTCAGAAGGCATTCCCATCGTGGCCGGTGGCGTCATGTACGTCACCGCGGCCAACGGTATTTTCGCCCTGGAGCCGGAAACCGGCCGCCAGCTTTGGCACTACGAAGCCACACAGGTGGCGCTCCGCGGCCTCGCCTACTGGCCCGGTAGCAAGGGAATACGTGCTCGTGTGTTCGCCGGCGTGAAAGGCGGCATGGTGGCGCTCGACGCCGCGACCGGCAAGCCCGCTCCAGGCTTCGCCACGGAGGGTCTGCTCGACCTGCGACAGGGCGTCCTGGGTGATCTGCCGGACGCAAAAATCTCGCTGCAGTCGCCCCCTTCTGTCTTTGGGGACATCGTCATCACCGGCAGCGCCAACGGCGAGGGTTCCCCCTCGAAAGGCGCCTATGGCGACATTCGTGGCTGGGACGCCAATACCGGCAAACTCCTATGGAGCTTCCACACCGTGCCCCGGCCGGGTGAGCCAGGCTCCGAAACCTGGCCCGCCGGTGGTTGGCAAAACCGCTCAGGCACGAACGCCTGGGGCTTCCTCACCGTGGATGTCAGACGCGGCCTCGTCTATGTCCCCCTGGGCTCCCCCACGTCTGATTTCTATGGGGCTGACCGCCACGGCGACGGCCTCTACGGCAATAGCCTGGTCGCCCTGGATGCCGCCACCGGTAAGCTCAAGTGGTTCCAACAACTCATCCATCACGATTTGTGGGATTTCGATCCGGCCGCCCCGCCCATCCTGTTTGACGCCAATATCGGCGGCCGGATCGTGCCCTCGGTTGCCCAAGTGACGAAGACGGGGCTGCTCTTCGCCTTCGATCGCGTCACCGGCAAGCCGCTCTACGGCATGGAAGAACGCAAGGTGCCCCAGACCTCCGTCCCCGGCGAAAAGACTTCTCCGACACAGCCCTTCCCGCTCAAGCCGCCCCCGCTCTCGCGCGTGGAGTTCACCCGGGACGAGATCTACAACCTCACTCCGGAGCACGCCGGCTTCTGCCGCGATCTGTACGACCGCAATCAGTTGCGGCCCGTGCCGCTCTATACCCCGTTCGAAGTGGATCAGAACGTCCTGATGTTTCCCAGCACCCTGGGCGGCGGTTCCTGGGGCGGAGCCTCTGCTGATCCGGGCCTCGGCTACCTCTACATCAACGTGAACAATCTGGGCCAGTGGGGTCACATGGAGAAGAAGACCGACCCGGCCACTGGAGCAGTCACCTACATCCGTACCTCCGAGTACGGCGCCTATGCCCGCTTCTGGAATCGGGATACGCGGATTCCCTGCACCAATCCGCCCTTCGGGGAACTGGTTGCGGTCGATACCCGGACCGGCGACATCGCCTGGCGCTCGCCTCTGGGCACGATTCCGGCGTTGGAGGCGCTGGGCGTCCACAATACCGGTGCGCCCAACCTGGGCGGCAGCATTGCCACCGCCGGCGGCCTGGTGTTCATCGCCGCCACCAACGACAGCCGCTTCCGGGCCTTCGACGCCAAAACCGGCCGCAAGCTTTGGGAGCAGCCGCTTGACGCCAATGGGCATACCATCCCCATTACCTACTTAGGGAAAGACGGCAAACAGTATGTGACCATCATGGCCGGCGGAGGCGGCGGCTTCTTTGGCGGCACGCCGGCTGACAGCGTAATGACATTTGCCTTGGGTAGGACAGCCGCCCCGGCCATTCTCGACTCAAAGGTCGAGAGGACGTCAGTCACTCGCAAAGGTCCTGTCGTCCTGCCGGATGCGCCCGGCAAGGCGTTGGTCCAGCGCACCTGTGGCGGCCCCTGCCACAACCTGGAGACCGCGCTCGGCCTGAGGCGCAACCGTGCGGCCTGGACGGCCATGGTGGACAGCATGATCGCCCGCGGCGCGACGGCCAAGGAAGCGGAAGCCAAAGCGATCGTGGACTACCTCACTACTCACTTCGGCCGGTAGAGCGGCGGCCCGCCAGGCCGAGAGCCACCAGCCCGATTCCGGCCAAGAAGATGGTCCCGGGTTCCGGAACGGTGGAACCGCCGGGCGTCGGCGCCGTGCTTCCGCCGTTGACCGCTGCTCCCAGTAGATCGATCGAGTTTTGGGGGATGGTGACCGAGATGGAGCCATTGATCGGGGGCACACCGTACTCGCCAATCAGGAAGGTCATGTCCCAGGCCTGCACCTGTGTGCCGGCCGGAGCAAAAGTCTTGCTGTTTGAGGTAAGCAAGCCAGACCCACTGGCGGTATGGCCGTTGACCGAAGCGGGATTGGAGAATTCCCCATAGAAGTAGCCATTGTCGGTCTGGATGCCTGCCACAACCTGCCAGTAGACGCCTGGCAATTGCGGGGAGTCGAACAACCAGTTGACGCGGAAATAGGTGTCGGCATCCAGCGTGCCGCTAGCGGTTCCTGCCATCTTTGCAATGATATACGGACCAAAGCCGTTGTTGTCCGCCAGGGTGGCGCTGCCCCAGAACTTCTGGCCGGCAACACCATCGACCGCCGGCAGTTGGGCCGAGAACATGGTGGCGAGGGGCACATTGTTCGACGGCGTCACGTAGTCGTAGGTGTAGCCGTTGTAGAAGGCGTTCGAGGGATCTGGAGCGTTCAGAATGACGCTGGCACTGGCTTGGGCCGCGGTCCACGCCAACAGTACCAACACCGGAACAAAACGATGGGAAGCGGACGCCCTCCGAGGCGCCGGCACACGAATCAAAGCCAAGTCTTTTCTCCTCCGGAGGCGCACATAGCGTGGCCTCCGGGAAGATTAGCGTTTTTCCATCTTTGGATCGATCATCCAATGGAAGAAAATCTTCGTGGAACGACAAAGGGCCAGCCCGAAGGCCGGCCCTTTGTCACTGATCCAGCGGAGCTTAGTAGCGGTAGTGGTCGGCCTTGTAGGGACCTTCCACCGGCACGCCGAGATACTCAGCCTGCTTCTCGCTGAGCACCGTCAGCTTCACGCCGATCTTTTCCAGGTGCAGGCGGGCCACTTCCTCGTCGAGGTACTTGGGCAGCACGTAGACGCCAACCGCATACTCGTCCTTCTTCTTCCACAGGTCGAGCTGGGCAAGTGTCTGATTCGAAAAGCTGTTCGACATCACGAAGCTGGGGTGGCCGGTCGCGCAGCCCAAGTTCACCAGGCGGCCTTCCGCCAACATGAAGATGGCGTGGCCGTCGGGGAAGGTGTACTGATCCACCTGCGGCTTGATGTTGAGCTTCACAACGCCCGGGGCATTGTTCAGGCGGTCGATCTGGATCTCGTTGTCGAAGTGGCCGATGTTGCAAACAATGGCCTGATCCTTCATCTTCGCCATGTGTTCCAGCGTGATGATGTCGCAGTTGCCGGTGGTGGTGACATAGATGTCGCCGCGGCCCAGCGTGTCTTCCACGGTGGTCACTTCGTAACCTTCCATCGCCGCCTGCAGGGCGTTGATGGGGTCGATTTCGGTCACGATCACGCGGGCGCCGAAGCCGCGCAGGGAGTGCGCGGAACCCTTCCCGACGTCGCCGTAACCGCAAACCACGGCCACTTTGCCGGCGACCATGACGTCCGTCGCTCGCTTGATGCCGTCGGAAAGCGACTCGCGGCAACCATAGAGGTTGTCGAACTTCGACTTCGTCACCGAGTCGTTGACGTTGATGGCCGGAACCAGCAACTTGCCTTCCTGCTGCATCTTATAGAGCCGGTGAACGCCCGTGGTCGTCTCTTCGGAAACGCCCTTCCATTCCTTCACCAGTTCCCGCCAGCAGGTGGGGTTCTCAGCATTGACCTTTTTGAGCAGATCCTTGATGACGTCCTCTTCATGGCTGCCGGACGGGGTGTTCACCCAATCGGAGCCGTTCTCGAGTTCGTAACCCTTGTGGATCAGCAGGGTTACGTCGCCACCGTCGTCCACCACCAACTGCGGGCCGAGGCCGCCGGGATGCAGCACAGCCTTCAGCGTGCAGTCCCAGTACTCTTCCAAAGACTCGCCTTTCCAGGCATATACGGGCACGCCGGCAGCGGCGATGGCGGCGGCGGCATGGTCCTGCGTGGAGAAGATGTTGCAGGAGGCCCAGCGCACACTGGCGCCGAGGTCGACGAGGGTCTCGATGAGGACCGCCGTCTGGATGGTCATGTGCAGCGAACCGGTCACGCGCACGCCGGCCAAGGGCTTCTGCGCCGCGTACTTGCGGCGGATGGACATGAGGCCGGGCATCTCCGATTCGGCGATGGTGATCTCTTTGCGGCCCCAGTCGGCCAGGGACATGTCGGCGACTTTGTAGTCGGTCGTGGCAGGGGTAATGGTAGTGCTCATCGACTCTCCTAGAATTTTCATATCGTCAAATCGCGATACGTTGATATGATATGTGACATCGCACTATGCCGTCAATGCTGAATACGTTCCGATTGCTGTCCGATCCGGGCCGGGTCCGGCTGGTTCTGCTACTCGCACAGGAGGAGTTGACTGTAGCTGAACTGCAGGAAATCCTTTCTACCGGCCAGAGTACGATTTCCAGCCAGCTCTCTCAACTGCGCCAGGCGGGGCTGGTGGAGGACCGGCGGATCGGCAAAAGTGTGATGTACCGGTTGATGGAACCGCGTTCCGACAGCGGCCGCCGATTGCTGGAAGTCCTTCAGGATGGGGCGGTTGAGGTGGCCGAGGCAGAGCGCGACACGGAAGCGCTGAACCTGACGCTGAACAAGCGGCGCGACCGGATGCGGGCGTACTTCGATGAACTGGCCGGGAAGTTCGGCAAACACTATGTACCGGGGCGGTCGTGGAAGGGGCTCGCCGAGACGCTACTAAAACTGATGCCGCCGATGGTGATTGCCGACCTGGGCGCCGGGGAGGGCACTTTTTCGCAATTACTGGCGCAGCGCGCCGAGCGCGTGATTGCGGTGGACAACTCCGAGAAAATGGTCGAATTCGGCGCCGACCTGGCCGCAAAAAACCGCATCGGAAATCTGGAGTACCGGCGCGGCGATATGGAGAAGCTGCCGATCGAAGACGCCTCGGTCGACCTCGCCTTCTTCAGCCAGTCGCTCCACCACGCCCAGCATCCTGACCGTGCCGTCAAGGAAGCCTTCCGGATTCTGCGCCCCGGGGGCCGCATTGCCGTCCTCGACCTGGTAAAGCACCACTTCGAAGAGGCGCGGGAGCTGTACGCCGATCTTTGGTTGGGCTTCGCTGAAGTCGAATTGGTGGGATTCCTCAAAAAGGCGGGCTTCGGGCGGATCGAATCGACGGTTGTCCACAAAGAGGAGCAGGCCCCGTTTTTCGAAACTCTGCTGGTGGTGGGCGACAAGCCGCGCCCCTAGTTGGCCGGTTCCTTGATCTGGATCAACTTGTCGACTTCTTTGGCGGCGTGCTTCGTGATTTGACCGTTGGGCCAACGAACCGTGATGGCGGCCTGTGTCGATGCTCCCAGGCCGAAATGCAGGCGGAGGTCGTTGTGCGAGGTGAAGCTGGCTTGTGACAGGACGGCCTGGACCTGTTTGCGATCACCATATTCCACAGTGACTTGCGCACCTATCGCAGCGCGGTTGGAGACCGTGCCTTCCAGTTTCACCTTCAACCAGTGATTGGTGGATTTCAGGTCGTTGCGATAGAGCGCCGGGGTTTCGTTGCGATTCCACACGACCACATCCAGATCGCCGTCATTGTCGAAGTCGCCGAAGGCGGCTCCGCGGGAGGAGTGCAGTTCGTCCATCGCGGGTCCGGCCTGGGTGGAGAATAGCTGCTCGAAACGTCCGGCTCCCAGGTTTCTGAACAGCAAGGGCGGCATGCGGGTGGGATAGGCGGGCAGGTCGCGCTCAGTGTCTGGATAGACGTTGCCGGTGACCAGGAAGAGGTCCGGCAGGCCGTCGTTGTCGAGGTCGGGCAGGCCGACGCCCCAGGCGATGAAGCGTGTTTCGACGGCGATTCCAGACGATTGCGTAAGGTCGCGGAATTGTCCTTTACCGAGCCCTTCATAAAGGATGTGGGTATCGTCGGCGAAGTGCGTTTTGAAGATGTCGAGGATGCCATCGGAGTTGAAGTCTCCAATCGCGAGCCCCATGCCGGCCTGCTCCATGCCGTCGTCGTTCAGGGCTATGCCGCGCTCGATGCCTTCTTCCGAGAAAGTTCCGTCATGGTTATTGCGGAAGAAGAGTGAGGGGGTGGAGTCGCAGGCGAGGTAGATGTCGGGCCAACCGTCGCCGTCCAGATCGGCCGAAATAGCGGTGAGGCCGAACGAGGAGCGGGCACTGCCCACACCGGATGACTTACTGACGTCTTCGAATGTCCCGTCTGGTTTCTGGTGGTAGAGGAACTGGCGGCCCGTCTTGAGACCTCTTGGGCCGCACGGGGTGATGACGCCTTTCCAGTTGCAGGAGGCGCTCTGGCCAGGCTTGGGGATCTTTGCCAGATCGAAGTCTATATAGGTTGCGATGAAGAGGTCGAGGCGGCCATCGCGGTCGTAGTCGAGCCAAGTAGCTCCGGCGTACCAATAAGGATAGGCGGGCGCTGGATTAGGGATCAGGCCTGACTTGCGGGCCACGTCGGTGAAGGTGCCGTCGTGGTTGTTGCGGTAGAGCGCGTTCTCGCCCCAATAGGTGACGAACAGGTCCAGGTAGCCGTCATTGTCGTAGTCGGCGACGGCGACGCCTTGGCCCCAGCCGACCCGCCCCAGGCCGGACTTTGCTGTCACGTCAGTGAACGTTCCGTCGTGGTTGTTGTGATAGAGGCGATTGCCGGCTTCGGGAGGAGGGGCTCCGAAACGAGTGCCGCCGACGAAGAAGATGTCGGGGAAGCCGTCGTTGTCGTAGTCGAGGAAGGCCACTCCGCCGGAGGAGGTTTCGGAGACGTATTGGACGTCGCGTTCGGCGCCATAGACCTGGGTGTGGTTCAGACCCGCTTTCGAGGCAATGTTCACGAGAGACGACGGCCAGGGTTTGCCGGAGAGTTTGGGGCGCGGCTGAGGTTTGACGCCACGGGAGGCCATGCCCTGGGGCAGCAGAGGGAGGGCTGAGAGAAGGAAGACAGCGATCAGGAATCTCATTTTTGAGGGGTAGGGGCGGGTTCCTGCTGCATGAGCGAGTCGGACTCGACGCGCTGGCGGGATTTCTCGATGACGGCGGCCTTGAGGCGGCGGACCTCGTCGAACTCCTTTTTCGCTTCCGCGGCGCGGCCGAGCGCCTGATAAGTGCGGCCAAGGAGCAGGCGGATGGCCTCCTGGTCTGGTAGCATGCGGCGGGCTTCTTCCAGTTCCTTCACGGCAACAGGGTAGTTTTTGGCGTTCAGCGCGATGCGGCCCAGTTGATAGTGAGGATCCGGGTAATTGGCGCGCAGGGTGATGGCGCGCTTCAGCATGGTGACGCCCTCGGGTGAGCGGCCATTGCGGTCGTAGAGGACGCCCAACTGGTAAGTGGATTCGGAGTCGGAGGGATTGAGCTTGAGTGCGCGTTCAAAGAGCGAGATCGCCTCGTCGTCTTTGCGGGCGAGGAGGTTCAGGCGGCCGAGGGCGGCGAGGGCTGGCGCCATATTGGGGTTGGCGGCGACGACGGCCTCAAAGAGGACGCGGGCTTCGTCGTAGCGGCCGCGGCGGTATTCGATGAGTCCTTCGATGAGCTTGGCCTGGGTGGGGTCGCCTTCAGAGCGGGCGAGGAGTTCGGCGGCGCGATCGGCATTGCCGGCGCGGCTTTGCGCGTAGGCGAGCGCATACAGGATGCTGCGGTCCTTGTCGTTCTCCTTATAGGAGATCTCGAGTTCCGAGAGGGCTTCCGACAGTTCGCCGGTCTCGACGAGGCAGAGACCGAGAAGCTGGTGGGCGCGGGCTTCGCGGGGGTAGGACTTAAGGAAGGTACGCAGGTGGCTGGCGGCTTTGCCGTATTGCTGGATCCGTCCCAGGGAGACAGCGATATTGAAGTGGATGGGAACGAGGGAGGGGTTCGCCTTGAGGGCCTGTTCATAGAGGGCAACGGCCTCAGTGAACTGTTCACGGCGGGCGTGAACGGCGGCCAGGTTGGAGAGGGCTTCGGCTGAATTCGGATTGGACTTCAGGTATTCGCGGAAGAGTTGTTCGGCGCGGGCCAGATCACCGGCCTGAAACGCCTGCCGGCCGCTGTCCAGCATTTGTTGCGGGACAGCGGCCAGCAGTAGTGTTAACCAGACACTGAGCATTAGATCGCCCAGTATATCCTCTCCATTCGCTTAGAAGTAGAACTTCGCAGCGAGCTGGATGCGGCGGGGGTCGTTGGTTCCGGTGATGGCACCGAAGCCGAAGCGATCCGTACCGCCGAGCGCTGTCGGCAGATTGCGAACCTTCCCGGTGGCGGGATTGAACGCGGCGCTTCTGTTGTAATCGCTGAACTGCGGATGGTTCGGAGCATTGAACATTTCGCAGCGCAGTTGGAGGCGCATCTGTTCATGGATGGGGATGTTCTTAAAGATGGAGACATCCCAATTGGTCCAAGTCGGCTGACGGACGGGGTAGCGATTGGAGTCAAAGCCCGCGCTGCCCTTAACGATGGGCATGGCGAGGACGGATGCGTCAACGTACTGGTAGAGGCTCTTCGGGTAGGAAGGCCGGCCCGTGTAGCGAACGCGCGGAGCGACATCAGGCGAGCCGGTGTAGCGCTCGTTGAGATTGCCCGTGTTATCGATGGAGAAGCTGATGTTGGCCGGCGCGCCGGTCTGCATGGTGGTGATGCCAGAGATCTGCCATTCGTTGGTGAAGAACTTGGCGAACTTGGCCGCGCCACTGGTGCCCTTGACGAACTTGGGCAGGTTGTAGACATAGTTCAACACGAAGACCTGGGTGCGATCGTTGTTCAGGACATCGTAGTCGGCCGCACGCAAGTTGAAGGGCACGTTGGTGGTGTAATCGTCGTTCGTCGTGCCCATGGCCTTCGACCAGGTGTAAGCCACACCAAAGGTGAAGTCGTTGCCGAGACGGCGGTTGGCCGACATCTGCAGCGCATGGTAGTTCGAGTTGGCACCGAATCCGTAAGCGGTGGCGTTGGTATAGCCCTGGTACGGCCGGTAGAAGTTTGCCGCCTTGCTGGTGGAACCATCATAGAGCGGGGTCTTCTCGGGATCCTGATTCTGCGGCAGCCAGGCGGCACCCAGCGGGATGGCGTTCTGGTTCAACCGGTAGAGCAGGTGGTTGGACGAGGAACCCACATAGGCGACGTCGAAGAGGATGCTCATCGGCAGTTCGCGCTGGATGGTGAAGTTCCAGTTATAGGTTGTGGGGATGTTGCCCTTTTTGTCGAAGCCATTGACGCCGCCAGGGAAGAAGACGCCGGCGGAGGCAGGCGGGATCGACGCGAGGTTGCCGTAGTAGAACCGCGGCGTGGCGATGGACGGCGGATTGACGAGCATGTCGAAGATGGGATTGCCCTGGAGGCGGTCGTAGAAGACACCGCCGCCGGCGCGAATCACAGTCTTATTGGCGACACGGTAGGCGACGCCGACGCGTGGGGCATACTGCAGACCGCTGCCATCAAGGAGGCCCTTCGGATAGTTCTGGCCCGCCAGGCCCATGCCGTTGGCATAGACGCCGTTGACGAAGCCCTTACCTGTGTTCACGAGGGAGCCGATGAGGGCGGCCGGGCCGGTTTCGCCAGTTAGCGGATTGACGGAAACGCGGACACCGTTCGACTGTCCGGCAATGCGGAGCACGCCGGCGGAAGCCGGATCGAACATCGTCTTGTTCCAGGACGAGGTCTGGAGAGCGGCGTCATATTGCGGCTGGATGTAATAGAAGCGTATGCCGTATTCGAGCGTGAGCTTCGAGTTGATCTTCCAGTTGTCCTGCAGGTACCACTCCACATTGATGGAGCGATACTGACCATTCAGGACTTTGTTGGATTGCTGCAGGTAGTTGTAGTTGCCCAACAGAGCATTCGACCAGGACCAGTTGGTGTCACCGGGATTGTTCGTATCACGGTTGAAGTTGACGTAGCCGTTGATGGAGTTGGTGGACGTCTGATCCTTGGCGCTCTTGTTGATGTAGATGCCGGTCTTAAACGTGTGCGAGTTCCATACCTTGGCGACGCTGTCGGTGATGTCGTAGGTGTGGTTATAGTTCGAGAACGGGGTGCCGGTGAAGTTGACGCTCGGAGAATTCGGAACGTCCCATTGCCAGTTCTGAACGAGGTTCAGCTTGTCGGCGTCGGGATACGGCATCTTGTACGAGAGGTTCAGCTTGCCGCGATCGAAAGCGTTGTCCAGCGGGAAGATGTGCAGGACGTTTTTGGACGACCCGAACAGGAACTCGTTGGTGAGAGTCGGATTGATGATCGTGGTGACGTTGGACACGAACGACCAGCCAGGTGCGCCGAAGCTCATCGGGCCGAACGGGATGTTGTACTGCGCGTTCCACTGGCCGTAGGCCATGCTGGTTTCATCCTTGTTGTTGATGTAGCGCGCATAAACCTTCCACTTGTCGCTGATGTTGTAGTCGCCGCGATAGATGTCTTCGCGCCGGGGGTACTTATTGGAAGCCTGCGACTGGTAGTTGAAGCCGTTATTGACACCAAGAGCGTTGGGGGCGGGATACCAGTTCAGGATCTTCACGCCGTCGGCGTTGAGACGGCTTTGTGGGATCTTGTTGCCAGGGAACTGGGCCTTGCCATTTGCCGGATCGAGGATGGTGAGGGCAGCGCCGCCCGCATCGTGCGACTGAGAGAAGTCGCCAGTGCGTTCGAGCGCCGTGGGCACCGTGACGTTGGACAGGTTGTTCGGCACCAACTGGTTCTGCCACTCGATACCGACGAAGAAGAAGAACTTCTCCTTGTCCTTATTGAATTTGCCGGGGATGTAAGCCGGGCCGCCGACGTTGAAGCCGGCGTAGTTGTAGCGGTAGAAAGGCCGGGCGCGACCGTCGATATTGTTGCGCCAGGTGTTGGCATTCAGGCTTTCGTGGCGATGGAAGCCGTAGCCGGTGCCGTGGAACTGCTGGGTGCCGCCCTTGGTGACGACCTGGATCTGCGCGCCGGAAGCGCGGCCGAACTCAGCACCCTGTGAATTGGTGATGATCTTCATGTCGGCAATCATGTCCATGTTGGTGGACGCGAGCGTGCCGCCGTTCGAACCGGTGTCCATGTTGGTGACGCCGTCGAGCGTGAAGTTGTTCTGGTTGTTGCGATTGCCGTTGGCAGCGATGCCGCCGACGCCGCCGGTGTAGACGACACCGGGAATCGTCTTAGCGAGATCGAAGAGGTTGCGGCTGGTGAGAGCCAGATCGACAACCTGCTTATTGGTGAGAACACCGGCGCGTTCCGCGGAGGTGGCCTGAACCTGGGCCGCGTCGCCTTCGACAGTGACGGTTTCAGTCAGTGCGCCGACGCTGAGTGACAGGTCGCCGAGGCTGAGACGGTCGCTGGCGTACAGGATGACGTTCTTTTGTTCGAACTTCTTGAACCCAGTGGACTCAATGCTGAGGTTGTAGGTTCCAGGCTGTGTGTTGGCGAAGACGAAGACGCCTTCGTTGTTGGTACTGACCTCACGGGTTGTACCTTGCTGCGCGCTCACGATTGTGACTTTCGCACCGACGACGGCCGCCTGCTGTGCGTCTTTCACCGTGCCGCTGATAGTGCCGGTAATCTGCTGCGCCCACCCGGTCATACAAAGAAAGGGAAGAAGCGCGAGGATCGGCACGAACTGACGACGGATGACTACTCGGGAGAGCATCATACGCTGTGACCCCCTTGGACCATTAATCTGTCCTGCGCAAAGAGCCTACGGCCCAATACGCTAGGCTGGGGCTGATACTAACGTAATAATAGTAACCTGTCAATGAATCGTTTTATGTTGCCGTTCAAAACGTAACTAGATAGGTATCACAGGCGTCGTCTACCCCTTTCGAGGTAGAGGTCACTCCCCAGTTCAGGTAAACTACGTGGTTCTATGAGGTTAGGACTCCTTCATGCGCTCTGGGCGAGGGCGATTTGAGATATCAGAATATGTGAATCGAGTGCCGCATTCCGATTCATTCGTTAGCGTTCACGTGATCATAGTGAACAAAACAGTATCGGTACATCCGGATTGTAAACGGCGTGTGTAGCGGGGATTACATGCCTTGGGGTCCAGTTCCGCTACTCGTACTTGAGGGCGGCGACCGGATTGACTTTCGCGGCGCGGCGGGCGGGCAGCAGACCGGCAGCAAATACGGTGAGGGCGAGTACGGCCGCGGCGGCGGCGAGGGCTGCAGGATCTGTCGCTTTCACCTGGTAGAGGCTGGCTTCGATAAGCCGGGCGGAAGCAAGGGAAAGCGCCAAGCCGGCAAGAATGCCGAGGGCAGCAAGGAACGCGGCTTGGCGCAGGACCAGCCAGATCACATCCGCGGGCCGGGCTCCGAGGGCGACGCGCACTCCGATTTCGGCGGTGCGGCGAGTGGTTGAGTGGGCGATGATGCCGTAAATCCCGATGCTGGCGAGCAGGAGGGCCATGAGGCCAAAGGCCGTGCAGGCGCGGGCGAGCACGCGCTGCAGGGCGAAGCGTTCATCCACCTGTTCGCTTTGAGTCCGGAATTGATAGGGCGGCAAGTTGGCGTCGAGAGCCTGAACGGCCTGGTGTACGAGTGGCAACACATCGCGAGCGGGCACGGCGGTGCGGAGTTCAAACTGGAGCCGCCCCACGTCCCAGGGGCCCTGCAGGTAAGGGACGTAGAGCGTAGGTTCGACTGGCTGGCTGAGCTCGTGCGAGCGGGTGTCGCGGGCGACTCCGACTACTGTCACCTCCTTGCCCCGCCACTTACCGGTCCATTGAAAGCTACGGCCGAGGGGGGAACCGGAGGGCGCAACGAGGCGGGCGGCGGTCTCGCTCAGGACGGCGACAGAGGGGGCGGCAGCGGTGTCGGATTCGAGAATTCCGCGTCCGGATGGCAGTGGTATGCCCATGGTCTCGAAGAAGTCTGGTGTGACGCGCAGGTAGCGCATGCTAATGGGCTGGCTGCCGGCCGCGGATTCGCCGTTCATCGCAATCATCGAACTGGAGTACCAGCCGCTCATGAGGGTCTCATTGGAGGCGGAGACGGACCGCACGCCGGGGATGACGCGCAAGCGGGCGCGAAGGGCCTCATAGAAGTTCACAAGTTGTTGATCCCGCATGCCGTTGCGGGTGGGATCGACGGCGAAGATCAGGACATTTTCCTTATTGAAGCCCAACTGGACGGAGTAGAGGTTCTGGAGGGTACGGAGGAATAGGGCGGCCCCGGCCAGGAGGACGAGAGACAGGGCCACCTGGGTGACGATGACGGCCCGGCTGAGGAAGGCGGTGCGGGCCATCCGATGCAGTTCCGGCGCCAGGCTGGTACGGGTGGCGCGAAAGGCAGGCGCGAGTCCGAACAGGAACACGGTAAGCAGGGACAGGGTGAGGCTGAAGAGCAGGACGCGCAGGTCCGGCTGGATCTGGAGGCGAAGGGCAACGTCCCGTTCGAAGAGGGCTGCCACGAGGACCTGCGTGCCCCACTGAGCCAATAGGACTCCAAGGGAAGCGGCCAACGCACCGAGCAGGAGGCTTTCGGTGAGGAACTGCCGGAACAGGCGGGCCCGGGCGGCGCCGAGGGCGAGGCGGACATTGATTTCGCGGCGGCGACTCTCGGAGCGTGCGAGCAACAGGCTGGCGAGATTTGCGCAGGCGATGAGCAAAACCAAGGCGACAACAACCTGGAGCATCAGCAGCGGCCGTTCGAACTTCGTTCGGAGGGAATCGATACCCTGGGCGCCAGCAAGGGCGATGATGCGGAAATCGTCTCGGACGGGGTCTTTCGAGAAGCCCTGTTCGAGGATGAACTGGCGCCACAGGCTGGTTGCTTCGGAGGCTGTGGACTGGCGGGAGGCACCGGGCCGGGTGCGCGCCATGATGTTGAGCCAAAGGAAATCGGGGGCCTGGAAAATGCTCCGGCTGGAGTGCGGCGTATAGGGTGCCAGCAGGGGCTGGGCCTGCAGGGGGACATAGACGTCGGGCGCGGATATGAAGCCGCCGACGGAGACTCCGTAGAAGCCAGGCGGGGTGACTCCGACGATGGTGAAGCCGACCGCATTGATGCCGAGGGTGCGGCCGATGACGGCGGGGTCGGAGGCCAGGGCGGTTTGCCAGAAACGATGGCTGACGACTGCGGCGCGAGGTGCTCCGGGGCGGTCGTCGGCCTCAACCAGCAGGCGGCCCAAGCCGGGATGAACACCGAGCACCTGGAAGTAGTTGCCAGAGACCATATGGCCGGAGCCCATGGAGGCACGGCCCTGCACTACGGTGTGAATGTCGAACAGGCTGGCGAAGGCGAAAACGGAAGCGGAGGTGAGTTGCGCCTGAAGTTCCTGGAAAGCGAGATAGGGGAAGACGCTGCTGGTGCGGAGCCCGCTCTCTTTGTCGAGGCCGCCCATGGATCCGGTGCGAGACCAGCGGAGGTCTTTTTCGATCTTCGTCGCATTGCGAAGGATTACCAGTTGGGATGGCTCCGGCACGGGGAGCGTCTTGAGGAGAATGGCGTCGATGACGGTGAAGATCGAGGTATTCGCCCCAATTCCCAAGGCGAGTGAGAGGACTGCCACCGCGGTGAAACCGGGGCTGTTGCGGAGTAGGCGGGCTGCATAGCGGGTGTCCTGCCAGACGGATTCGAGGCGTGGGAAGGTCCACTGGTCGCGCAGGTTCTCGCGGAGTGATGCGGGGTTGCCGAAGCGGCGCAGCGCGGCGTGTTCCGGGTCGGGATCGCCGGCTTCGCGGAGGCTGTCGGCGCGGCGCTGGAGATGATAGGCAACTTCTTCCTCCAGATCGCGTTCCAGGTGGCGGCGGTGGAGGGCGGCTTGGATGCGCAGGCGCAGTTGAGAGAACACGGCAAGGATCCTCTAGGTGGACAGCAGAATGCGCTGGACAGCGCCGGTGAGACGGTTGAAGGACTCTGTCGAATCGGCGAGAGCCTGGCGGCCGGCGGGCGTGAGGTCGTAGTATTTGGCGCGGCGTTTGTTCTCGGAGACACCCCAGTCCGACGCGAGCCAGCCTTTGAGTTCCAGGCGGTGGAGGGCCGGGTAAAGAGCGCCTTCTTCCACGCGGAGAATGCTCTCGGAGGTCTGCTGAATCCACTCAACGATGGCGTAACCGTGCCTGGGGCCGCGGGTGAGGGTCTTGAGGATGAGGAGGTCGAGGGTGCCCTGGAGCAGCTCGCCCTGTTTGTCAGTTTTGTCTCCCATAAATCTCTTATGGGAGCATGACAGAGCAGGCGGCTGGCGGCAAGAGGGTTGCGTGTAAACTTGCGACTGCTAGCGTTTGACGAGCAGAGAGATGGCCATGGCGAAGCCGATGGTGACGACGGCGCGGCGGACGAAGGTGCGGCCCAGTCGGCGGGCGAGACCGGCTCCGCCATAGCCGCCGACAATGGCTGCGACGGCCATGACAGCGACGTCGGGCCAGTAGACCATGCGCATGACGACGAAATAGAGGGCAGCGACGCCATTGATGCACATGCCGAAGAAGTTCTTCAGTCCATTCATCTGGTGGATGTCGTGCAGGCCCATGATGCTGAGTGCGGCGAGCATGAGGATGCCGATGCCGGCGCCGAAGTAGCCGCCGTAGAGGGCGACGAAGAACTGAAAGACCATGGCCCCGGTAAGCCAGCGGGCGGTTTTGTGGGTCTCGGAGGCCTGGTGCAGGCCGAGCCAGCGCTGGATGGACTCCTGCACCATGAACAGGATGGTGGCGAAGAGGATGAGGTAAGGGACGAGGGCGGCGAAGATGGCGGGGGGCGTGAAGCGCAGCAGCCAGGCGCCCAGGATGCCGCCGACGATGCTGGGCAGGACGAGCAGCAGCAGGCGACGCTCGCTGTGGCGGATGTTCTCGCGGTAGCCCCACATGCTGCCCAGGGCTCCGGGCCAGATGGCGACGGTGCTGGTGGCATTGGCGGTGACCGGCGAGAGTCCGACCCAGACCAGGGTGGGGAACGTGAGGAGGGTCCCACCGCCGGCCACGGAGTTGATCATGCCGGCGACAAACGCGGCGGCGAAGACAGAGGCGCCATGCCAGAGAGTCATGAGGAAGTCTTACCATCTTGCCACGCGCGGCCAGTGGCAAAGGCGTGGTGTGAAAGAATAATACCGGACACGACTTACTGCCATGACAATAGACAGACGAACCTTCCTTTCCTCGGCCGCCCTGACGGCGGCGAGCTATCAGCGGGTGATGGGCGCCAACGACAGGATCCGGGTGGGGCTGATCGGATCAGGCGGGCAAGGCCGCGCGGACTGGAAGCTGTTCCTGAAGAATCCGGAGGTTGTGCCTGTTGCGGTTTGCGACGTGTACGAACCGAACCTGAAGCTGGGACTGGCCCTGGCGGAACAGGCCGGGACGGCGGGCGGCCCGGTGGCTTCGTACAAGGATTTCCGGCAGGTGATCGAGAGGAAAGACATCGACGCCGTGATCGTGGGTACGCCGGACCACTGGCATGCCATTCCGACGATCGCAGCTTGCCAGGCCGGGAAAGACGTGTACTGTGAGAAGCCGTTGTCGCTGACGATCAGGGAAGGGCGGGCGATGGTGGACGCGGCCCGGAAGCACAACCGGGTGGTGCAGACGGGCAGCCAGCAGAGGTCGGGTCCGCACTATGCGCAGGCGGTAGAGATGATTCGCAGCGGCAAGCTGGGGAAAATTGCGCAGGTGCAGGCGAGCCTGATCCGGAATGCGATGCCGGGCTGGGGCACAGCGGTGGACGAGAAGCCGCCGGCCGATCTCGATTGGGAGATGTGGCTGGGACCGGCGCCGGCAAGGGCCTACAACAAGATGCGCTGCCTGTATCATTTCCGCTGGTGGTGGGACTACTCCGGCGGGCAGATGACGAATTTCGGCGCGCATGATATCGACATTGTGCGGTGGGCGATGAATGCGGATGCTCCGCAGGCCGTGGCGGCCTTTGGCGGGCGGTATTGCCTGACGGGGGCAGGTGAGACTCCGGACGTGCAGGAGGTGCTGTATCAGTTCCCGGACTGGGTGCTGACGTGGACGACCTGCGAGATGAATAGCGCGCGGAAGTCGGGGATCACGGTACACGGCACGAATGGGACGATGCGGCTGACGCGCGGCGGCATTGAGATCAACGGTGAGAAGTGGGGCGGTCTGGACGCGAAGCAGCCGGGCGTCGAACAGCAGAAGTATCCGGGAACGGAGCAGCACTCGGTGCACGTGCGGAACTTTCTGGACTGCGTGAAGAGCCGGAAGAAGCCGAATGCGGATGTGGAGGATGGGTACAAGACGGCGGTGATGTGCCATCTGGGGAACATCTCGATGCGGCTGGGGCGATCGCTGAAGTGGGATGCGGCGAAGGAGCAGATTACCGGCGATGCCGATGCGAACCGCTGGCTGACGAAGGAGTATCGAAAGCCCTGGAAGCTGGGCTAGACTCCGCGCGCGTAGTGAATAGAAAAGGGGACGGCCTCGCTGAGCGAGATCGTCCCCTTTTTGCTGGTCACGGACGGAGAGGAGTTATTGCGGCCGTTGTTGAAGAGCGGGTGCTTTCGGCGACGCAGGTCCATCGCTGGACGCCATCTCGGACTTCCGGTATTTCGGCTCGCTGAGGTAGCCCTTGATCTGATCCTTGGAGACCTGATTGATCACGAGTTCCACGGGGTGAATGTGATCGGGCAGGCTGATCATAACGGGCTCGTACATGTTGATGTTCTTCTTCTGCAACTGGCGATCGTCGACCAGCATGGTGAGGTCGAATGAGTTCTTCTTGTTGTTGGCCTTGCGCAGCGACAGGCTGAGCGGGCCCACCTTCTGGAAGGTCTTGGCCTTGGAGATCTGGAACTCGTAGTAGTTGCGCTGGCCACGCTTCTGAAGGTCCACCACTTCGTCGTGATTCCGGGCGATAGTGTTGCCGAGGTCGTCACGCGTGGCATTCAGGCGTCCCTCGAGGTCTTCACGGGTCTTGCCTAAGTCTGAACGGGTGCCGGCGATATCGGTACGGGCGCCTTCGATCTGGAGCTTGGCGTTCTCGAGTTCGCGCTGCTGGTCGGTCAGGCGGGCCTGGAGTTGATCGACGCGTGGGTCGTTGGCGATGACAGGCTTCGGCGGGCCAGTGCGAACGGCGGTGCGCCTGCGAACTTTCGGGGCGGCCGGTGCAGCAGGGGCGCCGGCATCGGGTTCAGCCGGTTTCGGCTGGGCGGCCTGCTCGACGGTCTTCACTTTATTGTTAAGAGCGTAAATGCGGTCCGCCATGGACTGCATCTGGCCCTGGATGGTGCTGACATTTGCGCTCAGTTCCTGGTTGCCCTTCACTAACTGAGCGGTATGGTCGCGCTCGTTTGTGAGAGCGAGCGTGCTCCATACAGTAGTCCCGAGAAGGACCGCGATGGCAGCGGGCATGACCCATTGCCGCCATTCGGGTTGTTTCCCGGGCTTCTGGTCGTTGATCTCGTATTTAGTTTCTTTCGAGTCCATGGGCTATGCGTCCTTGGCCTAATCAGGCGGCAATTCCAGGTCCAAACGTAACTCCATGAAAATGTTACGTGAAGGGGGTGTTAACAGGACCGCGAAAGCCGGTCGTTCTTTCCAGTGCCGGTAAAAAAGTCCAAAGAGTGCGGCGAATCACCGATGGCGTTATGCTCGATGCATGTCAGCGATCAAACTACTGGTACTGCCTTGTGTTGCGGCTCTTCTGCATGCCCAGGCGCCGACGCCTCCCATGGGTTGGAACAGTTGGGACTGCTACGGCACCACGGTGACGGAAGACGAAGTGAAAGCCAATGCGGAGTACATGGCGAAGCATCTGGCGGCGCATGGCTGGAAATACATCGTCGTGGATATCCAGTGGTCGGACGCGCAGGCGAAGGCGCACGGCTACCGCGCGAATGCCGAGTTGAACATGGACGGCTTTGGGCGCTTGCTGCCGGCCGAGAACCGATTCCCTTCCTCGGGCGGCGGAGAGGGCTTCAAGCCCCTGGCGGATGCGGTGCACAAGCTCGGACTGAAGTTTGGCATACACATCATGCGCGGGATTCCGCGGCAGGCCGTACGCGGCAATACACCCATCCAGGGTACGCGCTGGAAAGCGGAGGACGTAGCGGACAAGAGTTCCATTTGCCAATGGAACACGGACATGTACGGAGTGGACGTCACGAAGGAAGGCGGGCAGGAGTATTACGACTCGATCGTGAAACTCTATGCCGGATGGGGCGTCGATTTCATCAAAGCCGACGACATGGCCCGGCCGCTGCATGCGGGCGAGATTGAAGCGCTGGACAAGGCGATCAGGAAGAGTGGGCGTCCGATGGTGCTGAGCCTTTCGCCCGGCCCGGCGGATGTGAAACAGGCGGCTTTCTACGCGGCGCATGCCCAGATGTGGCGGGTGTCGGATGATTTCTGGGACCGCTGGGTGGACCTGAAGAAGAACTTCGATCTCATGGCTCCCTGGAGTGGTCACAGCCGGGAGAATTCCTGGCCGGACGGTGACATGCTGCCGCTGGGGCGGATCGGGATTCGAGCGGAGCGCGGGGACGACCGGCGCTCGAGGTTCACACCCGTTGAGCAGCAGACGCTGATGAGCCTGTGGGCGATCGCGCGGTCGCCGATGATGTTCGGCGGGGACCTGCCCAGCAATGATCCAGCCACGCTGGCATTGATCACCAACGACGAGGTGCTGGCCGTGAACCAGAAGGGGTCCAAGCCGCGCGAGTTGTTCCGCAAGGGGGAGGCGATCGCCTGGGTATCGGATGCCGCGGACGGAAAGTCGAAGTATCTGGCGGTGTTCCATTCGGGGGAGGGCCCCACGGTCGACGTGCGCGTGGATTGGACCGAGATCGGACTCAGCGGGACGTGTGTGGTGAGGGATTTGTGGAAGAAGGCGGATACTGGCCGGGTGAGCGAGGGGCAGACCTTTTCACTGTCTCCACATGCGTCCGGGTTGTACCGGATCACGCCTGTGAAGTGAGTTTCCATTAGCGTTGCAGTTAACGATGAAGTAGAATGGCTGCCGAGGTGATAAACCATGGCACTCAGCAGACGCGACGCGCTTGGAATATTGGCCGCGGCACCAGGACTGCGGCTGGCACAGGCTCAAGGCCAGGACGCAAAACCAGAGATCCCGAAGGGCGAATTCGCCGGCACGAGTGAATCGTTGCGCCCGGTGGCGGCGCCGGATTGGTTCAGGGACGCCAAGTTCGGCATCTGGGCGCACTGGGGTCCGCAATCACAAACGGAAGCGGGCGACTGGTACGCGAAGCGGATGTACGAGGAGGGCTCCAAGCAGTATCAGTTCCATGTGAAGACCTATGGGCATCCTTCGAAGTTCGGCTTCAAGGACATCATTCCGACGTGGAAGGCTGAGCAGTTCGATGCCGAGCACCTGATGGACCTGTACCAGAAGGCCGGTGCGAAGTACTTCGTCTCGATGGGCGTCCATCACGACAACTTTGACCTATGGAATTCGAAGTTCAACCGCTGGAACTCAGTGAACATGGGCCCGAAGAAAGACGTCGTGGGCATGTTCCAGAAAGCGGCCCAGAAGCGCGGCCTGAAGTTTGGCGTGAGCGAGCACCTGGCGGTGAGCTACCACTGGTACCAGACGAGCCACCTGAGCGATAAGGCGGGTCCGCAGAAAGGCGTGCCGTATGACGGCGCGGATCCGAAGTTCTGGGACTACTACCACGAGGGGCACGAGGTGCCGGTGCGGCCGGGCAGTACGCGGACTGACGACTGGAGCCCGGTGAACGTGCCGGTGAAATGGAAGCAGCACTACTTCAACCGGATCAAGGACCTGGTGGACAACTATCATCCGGACCTGCTGTACACCGACGGTCCGATCTTCTTCCAGGAGTGGGGGCTGAGCCTGATCGCGCATTTGTACAACGAGAGCGCGAAAAAGAACAAGGGCAAGGTGGGCGCGGTCTATTGCAGCAAGCTGAACCGCGAGATCAACGGGGTGCTCGCGGGCATCCTCGATGTGGAGCGCGGCCTGTTGGACAAGATCGCGGACCAGCCGTGGCAAACCGACACCTGCATCGGCGGGTGGCACTACAACCGGGAGATCAAGTACAAGTCGGCCAAAACCGTCGTGGACCTGCTGGTCGACATCGTGAGCAGGAACGGCAACCTGCTGTTGAACTTCCCGCTACCTGGCAATGGCATGCTGGACAGCGAAGAACTGAAGACTCTGGACGGCATCACGAAATGGATGGCCGTGAATCACGAGGGCATTTACGGCACGCGGCCGTGGAAGATCTTCGGGGATGGTCCGGGGACGGGCGCATCGGCCCAGGGCGGCGGGAACTTCAATGAGCGGAACCGCAAGGATTTGGGTCCGCAGGACGCACGATTCATCAGCAAGGGGTCCACGCTCTACGCCTTCGTGATGGGTGTGCCGGACAAGGAAGCACTCATCCCGGCGCTGGCGCCCGGGGGGGCAAACAATGTCGGCAAGATCCGAAATGTCGAACTGGTTGGCTTTAAGGGGAAAGTGAAGTTCACACAGGAAGCCGCGGGGCTGAAGGTGGAACTGCCGGAAGCCAAGCCGTGCGAGCACGCACTGGCGTTCAAGATTGTGGGCGCGTAGGCGGGGTTCGATTTGACTGTATTGACCCGGCGGAGGCGGTTGCCCCCGCCGGGGAGGAGAGGCCGCAGCTTTGTCAGCGGGCGGCTTCGAGCATCGCGCGGATGGCGGCGTCAGGGAGCCCCGCCTTCTTCAACGCGATGAGGTCGTCGGTATCCAGGCGGTAGTCGCCGCGGGAGGCACGAATCTTGGCGACGATGAGGTCGTCGGAGAGCCCGGCCTTTTTCAACTCCAGGACGTTGTGGTTGGTCAGCGCGGAGCCGGCCGGTGCGGATTGCGCCGGGACCGGGGCGGCCTTTGCCAGCAGCGTCGCAGGCAGGTTGAAGCGGAAATCGCCGTTGACGTACGCCGTGATCTCTGTGCCTTTCGGGATGGTCACATCCTTGCCCTTCACGAAGAGGAAGAGGGGCGCGGCTGGGAAGAATACGATAGAGGTGGCGACGACGGCGCCGGTCATCTTGCCGGTGTTGCCTCCACCCTGCGCCTGCTTGATTGAACGCAGGGCGGCTTTTTCCCCATTCATCAGCCGTACGTGATCGATGTTCACATCCAGCTTGCCGCCGCGGCCCATGTTGCGCTTGGCGGTGGCCAGGGTTACCGTCGCCAGCGCCACAGCGCCTTTCTGAACGACGACCGTATCTCCGACTCGCACCTCTTCCAGCACTTCAAAATCCACCGTCTCACCTTCCTTGGCATCAGCGGAAGAGAGGTTTCGGGAGAGGCGGAGCCTGACAGGAGTGCCGTCCTGCAAAACGGCTTCGGCCACTTGGGCGACGAGCCCTTGACTGAGTGAAAGCAGCGAGAGCGACAGGGCTAGAACGGACGCGAAGCCTCTGCGCCGGCAGACTGGCGTGAACATGAGCGGATTACCTCCAAGGCGATTGGCGCAACGGGACCGTGTTGCGCTGACATTGAAAGACGCGCAGAGTTGGAGGATTCCGGATCAGCGATTTTCCGGCACAGGTGCGGACTCGATCAGAACAGCGGATCGGAGACGCGATGGCCATAGCGATTGCTGTTCGCCAGCCGGACGAAGTGGGCGTGCACCACCTCTGCGACATCGCGAATGGGATTCGAAGTTCCGGCCGCCAGGGAGGCCATGACGCTGAGGACGTACGGACGGCCCTCCAGGTAGACGATTCCGGCTTCGGTGTGGACGCCGGGGACTTCTCCCACCTTTGAGGCGATCGGGACCGAAGTGGGCAGGGCCGCGCGGAAGTCTGCTTTGACGAGTTTGAGCAGGTCAATCATCTGGGCGCAGGTGGCTGGCGTCCCCACCTTATTGCGGTAGATGAGTTCGACGAGGCGAGCCATCTCGAGCGGCGTGGAGGTGTTCTCAGCGTCCTTGCGCGCGGATTCGGCGTCCATCATGATGCGCCGCAACCTGGTGTTCGGCAGGCGGAGCTGCAGCATGAGCGCATTCACGCGGTCGATGGTGACCAGCGAGATGACGCGGTTGGTTGCCGTGTTATCGGAATCGCGAATCATCAACGTAAGCAGGTCCGTCAGGGTGAGTTCGACTGGTCCTTGAGCGAGGCGGGCGTCGAGGGTTCCACTGCCGCCGACTGAGTCTTTCGACGTCAGTGTGTACTTGCGGTCGAGGCTGAGGGAACCGGCCTGGATGGCCTGGAAGGCGGTGACCAGGATCGGGATCTTGATCAGGCTCGCCTGGGTGGTGAGCAGGTCTCCGTGCAACGAAAACGTGCGGCCGGATTTGAGGTCGATGGCGGTAACACCAAGGACGCCGTCGAATGCAGCATCGATGGTTTCCAACTTGGAGAGCGTCTTCCTTTCGAGCAGGGCCGGAGGCTCGGTTTGGGCGGACAGGGATAGGCAGAGAAGATAGCAGGCGGCGAGAAGCTTCACGGTCGTAGGATAACTAATGACGTGAGCTACATATGGATTGCCGTCGGAGCCGGCCTGGGTGGTATGCTCCGCTACTGGGTATCGGGCATGGTGGCTCGATTCGGACCGGAGACTTTTCCCTTGGGCACGATGCTGATCAATATCAGCGGCTCGATGTTCATCGGTTTTTTTGCCGCGATCAGCGGGCCGCAGGGACGGCTGCTGGTGGCTCAGAACACGCGGCTGTTCGTGATGACGGGTCTTTGCGGCGGGTTCACGACGTTTTCTTCGTTCAGCCTGGAAACCCTGCGCCTGATGCAGGACAGGCAATGGGGTTTGGCGACCGTGAACGTCCTGGGTTCGGTGGTGTTGTGCCTGCTAGGCGTCTGGCTGGGCAACCAGTTGGCAGCCGGCTTCAACCAGAGGTAACTTCTCATGAATATTCCAGAAGATGCAATTCAGCTGCGGATCTTCCTTGGAGAAAGCGACCGCTGCGGGCACCGGCCGTTGTATGAGGCGATCGTATTGAAGGCGCGGGAGCTGCAGTTGGCCGGCGCAACCGTACTGCGCGGGCCGATGGGCTTCGGACGATCGAGCCGGTTGCATACGGCGAAGTTGGAGAGGTTGAGCGAAGACATGCCGTTCCTGGTCGAGATCGTCGATTCAAAGGAAAGGATCGAGGCGTTTCTACCGGTGTTGGATGGAATGGTCACGGCCGGGTCTTCCAGCGTGCTGGTGACTTGGGAGGGCGTAAAAGTGCTGAGGTATGGAAAGTTGTCATGAGAATTGCCGGACCCTGGGCCGTTTTGCCCCTGTTGCTGGCGGCCGCGGTCCTGGCGCCCGCGCAGGCACCGCCGCAGGAGCCGCACAACGAGATGCGGCACGATCCAGGCCCGGCGCTGCCGGAACGCCCCTCGGCGCTGCGCAAAGCCTTACTGTTGCTGCGTGAAGGCAAGACGGCCGAAGCGCGGGTCGAACTGGATCAGCTGTTGAAGGCCGCTCCTGATGATGCGGAGATCTGGTATCAGATTGCACGATCGCATCTGCTCGACTACTACCGTGAGCGAGACCTGACCAGGCGCCGCATCGCCCTCGGACTGGCCATGGAATCGCTGAACGGGGCAGTCAAAAAGAATCCCGACCACATCCCCGCCCTGCGAGCCAAGGCGATTCTGCATGCCCGGTCTGAGCTCTTGTACTACGATCCGAACCTGGCCTTCGAACTGGCGTCGAAGATCGCCAAGCTGGAGCCCAATGCGAACGGGTATCTGCTGAGCCTGTCGGAATGGATGAGTGGCGAAGTGCGTTTCGTCCAGGAGGGTGGTCACCGCGTGCCGCACGATCCGATGATCGGCATCGACCGCTCAGTCGACCTGCTGGAGCGAGTCATCGACAGCACCATGCCGTATAGCGACGAAGAGGCGGCGGCGCTCTTTATGATGGCCAGCACTCTTTCCAAACGCGGCAATTTCCTGGAATCGAACAAGTACTTTGCGCAGGCGGCGGCACGGTCGAAGTCAGCTGACAAGACAGCGGAGATTCTCCGTGAGGTAGGCGCCAACCTCTATCGCCAGGGGCAGTATGTGGATGCCGCCAGCCAGTTCTACCAGACTCTGCAGTGGCGCATGAATTCGGTCGATCAGTGGCTGTTCTGGATCTCGCTGAAGCAGCTCAAGGGCGGGCTGCCTACTCTTCCAAAGAACGTCATATTCCCGGCAACAGAGGTGAAGATCGATCCGGTGAATCCGCCGTTGCTCGCATTCGCGAATATGGCCCTAGAACTGGGACTGGATCGAAAGGACGGCAACGGCACGGTGGCTTGGGGCGACTACGATGAAGACGGCAAGCTGGACGTGTTCCTGGCCGGTAGCGGCAGTTTCATCGGCGTGTATCACAACGATGGCGGCAAGTTCCACGAGGTAACGGAAGAAGTGGGCCTGGCGAAGGTGCCATCGGGCTACAGCCTGAACCTGATCGACTACGACAACGACGGAAAACTCGACCTGTACATTTCACTGAACGGCTGGAGTGGTCCGCTGCGGAACAAGTTGTTTCGCAATATCGGCGGCAAGTTCGTGGACGTATCCAAGCAGAGCGGAGCCGACGATCCGGGCGATGGGTTCATCTCGCTCTGGGGCGATCTGGACAATGATGGGTTGCTAGATCTGGTCGTAGCCAACGGGGTGCTGAAGGACGGCAGTGTGCCTCAGATCTACCACAACAACGGCAATGGAACGTTCACGAATATCACGAAGGCGGCGGGGCTCGACGAGCCTCCCATCTACGGTGCCATCGGGATTGCTCTGGGCGACTATGACAAGGACGGTAAGCTGGACATCCTGATCAATGGCCTGGAGCCGGCGCCGAACCGCTTGTACCACAACGATGGGAACCTCCATTTCACGAACATGGCCGAGCAGGCTGGCGTCGTGCAGCCCTCACACAACGGCTTCGTCTGCTTCTTCGTCGACTACAACAATGACGGCTGGCCGGACATTCTCACCACCAGCCTGGCCGACTGGAACTCTACGGTGGAGGGCCTGAAGCAGGGCTATGCGCCCGCCAACCTGAAGGCCGTACACCCCGACTCCAACCGCCTGTTCCGCAACAACGGCAACGGCACGTTTACCGACGTGACCTGGGATGCGAAGCTCTACTTCCCCATGGGCACAATGGGCGCGGGGGTGGGCGACTTGGACAACGACGGCTGCATCGATTTCTACTTCGGTACTGGTGACCCGCAGATGAGTCGCCTGGAACCGAACCGGTTCTTCCACAACAACTGCGACGGGACGTTTTCCGATCTGACGAACTACGTCGGTTTCGAGCGGCCCGGGAACAAGGGCCATGGCGTGGCGTTCATCGACATTGATGAAGACGGTGATCTCGACCTGTATGCCCAGCTTGGCGGCCACTATCCGGGCGACTGGGCCAACAACGCGTTCTATCGAAATCTCAAGGGCAACCAGAACAACTGGCTGCAGGTCGACCTGACCGGCGTGAAGAGCAACCGTTTCGCGGTCGGCACGCAGGTGACGGCGAAGATGGGCGCGTTTACCGTGTACCGCGAGGTAAAGGGCAGTGCAGGCTTCGGCTCCACTGAACCGTACCGGGTCCACCTTGGTCTGGCGAAGCACCAGACAATCGACTCGCTGGAGATCCGCTGGCCCAGCGGCCTGGTGCAAAAATTCAGCAGCGTAGCGGCCAATCAGGCCATCGCACTGAAGGAAGGTGACGAGAATTGGAGTAAGGTCCGGTAGCCCGATCAGCGTAGTACCGGCACAATCACGTACGGCGCCTCCACCTCGAAATCAGGGTAGTTCCGTCCATTGCCTTGCTTGTCGATCGCTTCGACGAAGAACATTAGATCCCAGCGAGGATTCACAAACGACGCAGGAATGCTGGCAGTGTACGAGCCTGACTTGGCATCCAATGTCATGGGTAGGCTGTTGTAATCCTCATACTGCGTCAGATGTCGGTAGCGCAGCCGCACAGCGCTCACTCCAGATGGATCATGGACGACCGCCGCGACCTCCAGCGGTTGCCCCAATCTCGCAGGCTCAACAGGCCTGATCGTCACCCAGGGCGGCTGCTGGTCTTTTGGGGCTACGGGTGCGGGCAGCGGCTTCGACTCGCCCATGGCAGCCGGGCGCTGTGCCTGCAATTCGGCGAAGTCATTCTCCAGCTTGCTCAGCTCTTCCTTCCAATGGCGCGGGAAGCCAACGGCGTGAACCCCGAAGGCAAGGTTATCAGTGTAGACGTCTCCGGCCGCCTTCACGATGGAGCGCCAGGCATCCACGGCCTGACGCTCGCCCCGGATGGCGTCGTCGAAGGCTGCCACGCTCCGGGTTTCGAGATACAGGTTGTAGCTGACAGCAGCCAACAACCTGTGCGAGTGATACCGGGCCAAACCCGCCAGGATGCGCAGATCGGTGAGAGAGGTGGCCAGTTCCCTGCCCGGCTTGGATCCTGCTGCCTGCTCGGCCAGGCTGGCCTCGGCTTCGATCGACGCGGCGATCCGTGTGAACCAGGCGCTGGTCTCCTGCGGCCGCCGGCGGGTCGCATGGGTGCCCTGGAGCTGCCGGTGAGCCTCCTCGCGCGGGCTGAGGAACTGCTCGATGTCGGAGCCCTGCAGATCGGCGTACCTGGGCAGGCTCTCCTCGCGCATCATCTCAGCCCACCCGCGAGTTGTGGGGAAAAGCTGGTAGCGGTAGGCAACCGCCACGATGCGGGGCAGCACCTGGCTGGCCAGGTGGAGTCCGCGCATCACGTGCACCCCGGCTCCGGTGCCGAAGCGAACGTCGTACTCACGCTGCCAGGCTGTGATGGGCGTTTCGGGATTGTAGCTGGCACGGCCCCAGACACGGTAGAAATCCCAGTAGCGTTCGAAGTCGTACTCGTAGAACCGGTAATTCGGATTGAGAATCCCGCCAGGCTTCTCGTCGTGAGGGGATCCAAGCATATGGGTGGCGAGCATCTCGTTCACCTCGATGCTGCTGCCGCCATAGAGCCGCGCCGAAGCCGCGAAACGCCGCACATACTCGGGATCGGTCCACAGCAGCAGCCGGCTGGTGCCGCCGTTCCAGAGCCGCCACACCATCTGGTAGCGCTGCGGGTAGGTGAGAAGATCCGCGTAGCCGTGCCGCCGGTCCCTCTGGTTCTGGGTGTTGATATGCGTTGGATGGAAGGGCAGGCCCATCTGCTCCATCCAGTACTTCGTGGTGACACGCGCGTTCAAACCCTGATCCAGGGCATCGAGCACGACCGCGTCCGGCAGGCCCTTGGCTCGCAGATCGACTCGCAGTTCCGGCTTGATCTGATGGATGAAACCGAAGACTTCGTGCCAGAAGGCCTGCATCTCGGACGGTTTCAGCCCGGACTCGTCGTGCATACGGAACTGGATGGCGTCGACATCGGGAAACGTGGCCAGGAAACGGCGTAGCGCTGCCTTCGTATACGGTGCAAGATTCTC
Organism: Paludibaculum fermentans; assembly: GCF_051172195.1. Taxonomy (GTDB): domain Bacteria; phylum Acidobacteriota; class Terriglobia; order Bryobacterales; family Bryobacteraceae; genus Paludibaculum; species Paludibaculum fermentans_A. Next base: position 3,923,622 of record NZ_JBPJAQ010000001.1, on the reverse strand, counting down.
GGCATCGAGGCCGGAGACCAAGCCAGGAACCACTTTGCCCGCGTTCTCAGAGGCGCCGGGAATGCCCCCGCCTTGGACGCCCCCGCGATAGATGTGGTCCCAGATCCCGACCGTGATGCGAATGCCCCGCTCGTGCGCCAGCCGCATCACAGTCCGGAAGGACTCGGTATTGCGAGCCTGCTGTGCGGTGGTGATCCCGTTGAAGCGTACCGAGTCAAAGCCGGGCGTATCGAAAAAGTACGGGTAGAGCGGCGCCATGAAACCGCCGTTCTCGTAACCGAAGATGATGACGAAGGAATTGATGCGGCTGGCAGCCAGCAGGTCGAAATATCGCTCCCAGTGGCGCGGGTCGTGCAGCCGTTGTTCGAACAAGGCGCGCTGCATGGTGTACATGGAGACGGCCCGTTCAGCGATGGCGGGTTGCTCCGACAGATTTTCGACAAAGCGGAGCGGGTCGCCGGATGATCCGGCCCACCGGATGCGGTCGGCGGTGTCGAGTGCGGCGTACATGAGTCCGGCCTGATCAGCTCCGCACAGTGACAGGACCGTCTTGCCGTTCTTCAGGGATCTGGCAACCGACAGTGACTCCGCGGGAGCCGGCACCGCCTGCGGGCACGCCCGGCCCATGGCTGACGTGATCGAGACATCCGGCGGCAGAGCCTGTTTCAGCCGGTTGATTGCGTAGTCGGCGGGAGTGAGCAGCAGCGCCAGGGCGAGGGGAAACATCGCGTTGATCGTACTAGAAAGAGGGGCCAAACACTAGAATGGGGGCAGCCCGGCTGGGACCGCCCCCTTGGTTCCCAATTGATCTTCGCAGTTACCACATCAACTTCATGTGGATCTGAATCTGCGCCGCATTCCTGCCCTGGCGCGCACACTGCGGCCAGACACAAGAGTGCGATCGCTATCGCGACTCTTCGTTTCATGCAGACCCCCTGCAATTTGCCATCGGACACGCCGGCGGACAGGGCCGACGATCGCGGCGATAATATCACAAGACCATGCGCAAATGGAGTCTCCTTGCAATCGCTTGCCTGGCCCTGGGCGCCCAGCCTCAAGCCCCCTTCACGGCGGTTGCCCCCGAACTGTCATTCCGGCTTCACAACTCAGCTACGCCGGAGAAGCATCAGATAGAGAGCGTGCCGGGTGGTGTCGCTCTGTTTGATTTCGATGGTGATGGAAAACTCGACATTTACATGGTGAACGGGGCACCTCAACCTTCGCTGCAAAAATCAACACCGCAGTGGTTCAACAGGCTCTACCGGAACCTGGGTAACTTCCGGTTTGAAGACGTAACTCTCAAAGCCGGACTTTCCGGCGAAGGTTACGGGATGGGTGCCGCGGCGGGCGACTTTGACAACGATGGTCACACCGACCTGCTGGTCACCAGTGTTGGCTTCAGCCGCCTCTATCGCAACCGGGGTGACGGCACTTTCCGGGACGTCACGACCAAGGCCGGCATTCCGGCCACAGGCTGGCCGGTCTCAGCCGGTTGGTTCGACTATGACAATGACGGCTTCCTCGACCTGTTCATCGTGAACTACTGCCGCTGGGATCCGGCGACTGAACCGTTCTGCGGTGACGCAAAAGCGGGCTTCCGCACCTACTGCCACCCCAAGAGCTACCCCGGCCTGCCCAACACCCTGCTGCACAACAACGGCAACGGCACTTTCACCGACGTTTCCAGCGGGTCGGGGATTGGCTCGCGGGTGGGCAAAGGGATGTCCCTGGCCTTCGCCGACTACAATGGCGACGGCCGCCTGGACGTCGCCGTGCTCAACGATACAACTCCGAATCTCCTGTACCGCAATGAGGGTGGCGGCCGGTTCACTGAGGTCGGCATGGCTTCCGGTGTCGCCATCATGGACGACGGCAAGGTGGTCTCGTCCATGGGAACAGACTTCCGCGACATCGACAACGACGGCCGCCCCGATCTCTTCATCTCAGCCCTTGCCAATGAGACGTTTCCGCTCTTCCGGAACCTGGGCAACGGCTTGTTCCAGGACGTCACCTACCGCAGCCGGATCGGGGCGGCCACCATGGCATTCAGCGGATGGAGCACGGGGATCTACGACTTCAACAACGACGGCTGGAAGGACATCTTCGTAGCCGCCGGCGACGTGCAGGACAATACCGAGCTATTCTCCGACCGCGCGTCCCGTCAACAGAATCTGGTCCTGGTGAACCGTGGAGACTTGACCTTCGAGGCAAACGCCTTCGGCCCACCCGCCCAGCATCGGGGCGCCGCTTTCGGGGACCTGGACGGCGACGGCCGGGTGGATGCAGTGGTGTCCCGGTTGAGCGGCACACCAGCGGTCCTCAGGAATACCATGGGGACGGCGAACCACTGGATCGCTTTCCAACTGACCGGAAAGAGCAGCAATCGTGACGCAATCGGAGCGCAAATCCACATCGTGTCCGAAGGCCGCAATCAGTACAATCACGTCACCACGGCAGTCGGCTATCTCGGCTCCAGTGAGAAGACGGTGCGGTTTGGGTTGGGCAAGGCAGGCAGGGTGGAAAAGGTGGAGATCACCTGGCCCGGGCCCGGCGGCTCAAAACAGACACTCTCGGGTTTGGATGCGGGCCGTGTGTATACGATAAATCAGCCGTGAAACGGGGAACGGCGACGCTTTCGCGCCGCCGTTCAGTCTGGTAGTTGCAGGGGGTCTGCCTCAACCAGAAACTCTTAATCCCGTACTTCGCCGAGCTTTACCAGAAGGCTTTGATACCCAACTGGATCTGGCGCGGGAAGATATTCTGATTCGTTGCCGTGGACGGGAAGATAGTGCCGAAGTTGGCATTGTTCGGGTCCGTGGTGAACGTTTCGCGGCCGAAGTAGTTGTGGTTGAACAGATTGAACGCTTCGGCGCGGAACTGCACTCTGAATCGCTCGGTGACATTGGTCATCTTGCTGATCGAGGCGTCCAGGGTGAAGGCATGGTGCTTGCGAACCTGGCCTGAGCGGTTGGGCGCATACCGGCTGGGTGCGAAGTTTGCCACTTGCAGCCAGGCATAGTTGCTGAAATCGGTGCCGCAGCCCTTCGCCAACGAATACGGTTGCGGAGCAATGGTCCCGTTGTCCTGCTGGCGCAGCACGCACGGGTTCCAAGCGCGAACCTGATGGGCCTTCCAATCGGTCTTACCATCCCAGCCGCCGCCCGGAGTGCGCGGATCCTTCAACTGGATAGCGTTGCCCGGCAGATCGGTGGGCTCGCCGCTGGAGTTGTTGTAGAACGTGGTCGCCTGCCAGCCGGAAATCAGCTTTTTGGCTAGTCCCGTGGTGCCGGCGCCGAACTTCTTACCTTGCCCGAAGGGCATCTCATACACCGCCGTGAATTTGAACCAGTGCGGGCGGTCGTTGAAGTACAGGCCCTGCTGCATCCGGTCGGCATACGGATCCTGGTATCCCCAACGTTCCACCATCTTGCTGAAGGTGTAATTGGTGTTGATGATCAGGTCGCGGCCTACGCGCTGGCTGTAAGTGACCTGCGCCGAGTTGTACCAGATGTTGGAGTCGTTGCGGCCCTGCTGCAGCAGAGTCCCGTCGAATTGAGGGAACGGCCGCGCCAGGTTGAACCGGCTGACCGTGTTCGCCGTGTAGTAGTTGGTGCCCAGGAACGGAGCCAGCCCCTTGAACGGATTCGTCAACTGCTCGTTGCAGAAGATGGGGCTGCCGCCTTCCATCAGGTTGCAGGTCTTGCGGAAGGCGAGCGATGGAATGTTGTATTCCTTCTCGCCGTTCGCACCGTTCGTCCGGCTGCCGACGTAGGTGACTTCGAGGGTGGCCGTCTGGCCAACCTGCTGCTGGAACCCGAACGAGAACTGGTGGACCTTGGGCGTCGTGAACGTCGGGTCGAACCAGTTGTTATTGCGGCCCACAAACGTGAGCGCCCCGAGAGAGGAGCCTGACGGCCGCGTAATGCCCGCAGGGTAAGGGTTGCTCAGCACATTCGGGATCGGCGTCCGTCCGCCATCGTTGGAATTGACGAGCGGCGTGAAGGCGGAAAAGCCGGCGAACTGCAGGTAATTGTTGTTCGGATTGAGGAAATACAGGCCGTAGCCGCCGCGCATCACCAGTTTGTCCGTCAGTTGATACGCCGCGCCAATGCGAGGCTGCCAGTTGGTCCAGACATTCTTTGAGGCGATTGTCGGCTGCCCGCCAACTCCGGCGAAGTTGAAGCCGCCCGTCAGATTGGCCAGGCTGGGGAACTGCGCCAGCGTGGCTGCCGGGAACAACGAACGCAGGGGGCTGGCGACCTTTGGATCAAACCCACGGTTCATGCGATTCCACTTCTCGTCCGGAGCCTGGTTGAAATCCCAACGCAGGCCGAGGTTCACGGTCAGCTTTCGCGAGACTTTCCAGTCGTCCTGTAGGTAGGGCGATAGATACCACTGGCGGTTGAAGGGGTACAGCGGGTAGTTCAGCGACGAACGGTCCGTTGTGCCGTTCGTGTTGGGGAGACCCAGCAGGAAACTGGCGTACGAGTCGCCGGAAACGGCGTCGCCCTGGTTCCAAACCTGCTGCGTCCAGTCGCGGCGCGAATCCATCTTGAAGATGTCACCGCTGTTCTGCTGGATGTAGTGGATCCTGCGGATGTCGATGCCGGCCTTCAACGTGTGGCTGCCGGCGATCTTGGTCACGTTCGCCGCCAGGTTGTAGTTGTTCGTGATATTGATGCCCTGGCCTCGGCCCAGAGCCGAGTAGCCGTCCATCTGCCAGCGCCCGAAGTAATACGGGCCCGGCAGTTGGCTCACCAGCGAGGCGGGTACTCCCAGTTTCGTGATGTCGAAGCTGGTATTGGCCTGCCCGCGACCGGTTTCAATGAACCGGTTGTACGACAGGCGCACGTTCAGGATAAGCGTCGGAGTGACTGTGCTCACCCAGTCGGCCACGTAGGCATCGTTGATGCGCTGGAAGGGCTGCTGGCCATCCGTGCCAGGCACATTGTCAAGACCATTGACGGCACGGTCTTCCGTACGGTCGTTGGAAGCATGCCGGAAGAATGCGCGGTTTCTGTCCCCGAAGTTGAAGTCGAACTTCAGGATCAGGTTATAGAACTTGTCGTGGTTTACGTAGTTCGGCAGCAGGTGGTTGTTGGTCGAATACGCGAAACCCGCCCTTGTCGGCGTGTTGGGCAGCGGCATGTAGCCGGTAACAGCCTTCGCGACCGGATTGATGCGGTCTGCCGGAATGATGTTGCCCGCGAACGGTGTACGCACCGGATTGCTATTCGAATCCAGCGTGTAGTTCAGGGGATCGTAGATCGTGATCGGGTTGCCGGCCGCGTTCTTCAGTTTCGAGAAGTCGCCGTTGCGCATCTCCTGCTCCGGGTAGGAGTTGGTGAGCGGATTGGGCGTGTTCTCCCGGTAATTCTCAAAGCTGCCCAGGTAGAAGAGCTTCGTCTTCGACTGCTTCGTCAGGATCTTCGGAATGTAGACGGGGCCTTCCAACTGGAAGCCATACTGGTCCAGCAAGTGGTCGGCGCGTTTCGCTCCGACGGCGTTCCCCTGGAATGTATTGGCGTCCAGCCACTTCCGGCGCAGGAACTCCCAGCCGGTCGCATGGAAGTCGGTGCCGCCCGACTTCAGGACGACGTTGAATACACCACCGCCCGTGTGGCCGTACTGCGCGTCATACGAGTTCATCTGGACGTTGAACTCCTGTACCGCGTCTACGATCGGCACATAGGCGATATTGTTGTTGCCCGCCTGGCCGTTGTTCGGAGCGCCGTCCATCATGAACTCGTTGTTCGACTGGCGGCCGCCGTTGACAGACCATTCGGCGATAGCGCCGTTATCAAACGGACGCTGCCAGATGGCTGCACCGCGGAACGTCACACCAGGCATCATGGTGCCCAGCATGAAAGGATTGCGAGCGTTGAGTGGAAGCTCGGAAACCTGCTGCGTGCTCACAATGCCGCTGCGCGATGCCGTTTGTGTCTCCAATAGCGCGGCTTCGCCCGTCACATTGATCGACTCCGTTACCGCGCCGACCTCGAGCGCGATCTCGACGCCCGCGCTCTGGCCCACCTGCAGGGTAATGTGTTCGCGATTGTACTGTTTGAATCCTGCTGCCGTGACGGTTACTTTGTAGTCGCCCGGCCGCAACAGCGGAATGGTGTATGTGCCGGACGCATCCGTTGTCGCAATGTTGGTTTCGTTGGTGCTGAGGTTGGTCGCCTGTACTTTGGCGCTGGGTACGGCGCCGCCGCTGGCATCCAGAACGTGGCCAGATATGGTTGCTCGAAACTCCTGCGCCCACATCGCGCAGACAACCATCTGGAGGCACACAACTAGCTTGCAAATGTACTGTCTCAAATTGGACCCCCTGTAATCTTCATGGACGGAGCCGGCGGACAGGGCCGGTAGTCCTGCGCAGCATGCTATCACAGGGAAGGATCTATCGATAGGACCTTTTGATGAATACTTGTTAATTTTGTTAAGTATAAAACTATCAGTATCTTAGCGAGGTGCAAGGCCTTGCATTCGGAGTCTATTGCTGCTCGGGAAGACCCATTGCAATCGCTGCCATTTCTTCTCTTTCTGCCTCTGGAACACGTCCCAGGCGGCGATAGACCTTGGCTAGCAGAAGACGAGCGACTGTCCTGCCAGGGCTCAGCCGGACGGCCCGCCGCAGAGCTGCGACAGCGTCATCGAGTTGCTCTGATTGCGAGAGCGCAAGCCCCAGTTCATAACTCGCTTCGTGGGTCTCTGGCTCCTGTGCAGGCTGCAGCACCCTCACCGCCTCCGCTGCCCGGCCCTGCCTGATAAGGAACTGCCCATACGCCAGTCGCGCCATCTGCTCCGCCCGATCGTGCTTGGCCACGGCGGACTCGAACCGCTTCTCCGCCGCCTCGTTCCGCCCAAGGGCCTGAAGGCACTGTCCGATCGCCGCCTCGGCCCGCCCCTTGACGGCATCTGTTGCTAACGCCTTTTCCAGCGGGGGCAGCGCCTCTGCATACCTGTCCGTACCGTACAGGTTTCGCCCGAAGTAGTAGCATGCATCCAGCAGCCTGGGCTCCAGCGTGCACGCCTGGCGGAACGGTTCAATTGAATCGCGCAACTGGTTCAATGAGGCGTGAGCGACGCCCAGAGCCTTCCAATACTGCGCATTCTTTGGCGCCAGCCTTGAGGACTCTTTCAGGAAGGCGATTGCTTCGGCCGCGCGGCCTTGCTCCAGTAGGGACACACCGTGCTGATAGGCCTCTTCCGCGGGCGGAGCGGCGAGCAGCAGCGCTAAGAGAACCAGTGCCAGAGCTTCGAGTTTACTCCGTCCGCAACGCCTCGGACGGATCCATGCGGGATGCCCGGATGGCCGGGATGAGTCCGCTGGCAATCCCAACTACCATCAGCACCGAGAACGAGATCAAAAGCGTCATGGGGCGGATGGCCAGCACCAGGTCCCCCTTGCCGCTCTTGTCCTCGAACAGCGCCCCCAGCATCGGCAATGGGGGCAGCGTCCACACCACCGCATACGACAGCAGTACCCCAAAAATTCCCCCGCCGATCGTGAGAACCAGAGCCTCCGCCAGGAACTGCAGGGCGATATGGGTTCGTTTCGCACCCAGAGCCCGGCGCAGCCCGATTTCTCGCGTCCGCTCGTTCACCGAGACCAGCAGGATGTTCATCAGCCCGATGCCGCCAATCGTCAGCGTCAGGAACCCGATGAACACCAGCAGCACCTGCAGCCCGATAGTGAGTCCATCAATGATGGGCCGCAGGTTGGAAGTGCCGAAGCCGGTAATGGCCCGCTTGTCGCTGGGATTGAAGCCCTGCCGCTTGGCGATCGCCGCCCGAAACTGGTCCGTAGCCTTATCCTCAAACATCGGCGCGATCGGCTGGATCACCGCATCACTCACATAGCGCGTATTCCACAGATCGCCGGCTGTCGAATATGGGATGAACGCTGACCGGTCGTCCGGGCCATAGTAGTTCCCGAACTGCATCTTCTTATCCATTACCCCGATCACCGTGAACCGTACGCCCTGCACGGTGACAGTCTCACCGATGGGCGGCCGCCCCGCAAACAGCTTGCCGCGGACCCAATCGCCCAGGAAGATCACCCGCCGCCGCTCTCCGAAATCGTCCTTACTGATCCAGCGGCCATCCAGGGCGACTTCGCTGCGGATCTCCCCAAACTCGGGACACACGCCGCGTACCGGCACGGTCTGCACCCGGTCCTGATACGTCACAGGCACGCGCTTGATGGTCTCCGCGCAGATCATCCGGATCAGGGGCGACTCGGCTTGGGCCGCTTCCAGGTCAGCCAGCTCAAACCGGATCCGCTTCCCCGCCCGCTCGCCGCCGGCGTTCTCGCTCGTCTGCCCCGGGAACAGCACCATCGCCGACTTCGAGAAGTTCTGAAACGTCCTCACCATCACGTCACGGAAGCCGGACCCGTAGGACAGCAGCAAGGTCACGGCCGCAATGCCCCACACGATGCCAAGCATCGTGAGAAAGCTCCGCGTGGGATTACGGCGCAGCGCATCCCAGGCCTGCAGCAGGATCTCTTTCAGCATCCGCCTAGCCTCCAGCCTCGAACCGCAGCGCCTCAATGGGATCGACGCTCGCCGCCTTGATAGCGGGGTAAAGCGCTGAAAGGAATGCAACCAGCCCCAGCAGGCCCACACACGCCGCACCCACCTGCCACGTGGCCCAGAGGCCTGCGAAGTACGGCGGCATCTGCAGCTTGTTCACGAAATGGCACACCATGTGCGCAAAGCCGAGCCCCAGCCCGCCGCTCAGGAATACGATGAAGAACGTCTCCAGGAAGAACATCGTCAGGATCTCGCGCCGCGTAGCGCCCACTGCCTTGCGCAGCCCAATCTCGCGAGTCCGTTCCCGCACCGACACCAGCATCACGTTCATGGTCCCAATGCCACCCAGCAGCAGCGTGACGACCCCCATCGCCCCCAGGAAGTACTTCATCCCGTCGGCCATCGTGGCGAACGCCCGAGACTGCTCCACAGTGTCCCAGATAGCGGCCGCATCCTTGTCTTCAGGATCGAAATTGTGGATGCGCGCCAGGCCGCGGCGCACTTCCGCCACGCAGGTTTCATGCACGTTCAGCGACCAGGCCTTGACGATCATCTGGTCCATCGTGCCGGGCGGAAATGGCGGCGGCTGCGGCAGATCGCGAACCATCGCACCATAGGGGATGAAGACCTTATTGATGTCGCGGCCGTCATAGCTGGAGTCCTGCTCCTTGGTCTTCATCACTCCGATCACTTGGTAAGGGATCCCGTTGATGGTCAACAACTCGCCCAGCGCCTTGCGGCCTTTAAACAACTGCTTGCGCACGTCGCTGCCGATAAAGGCGACGCGGCGTCCCTGGGTGTCGTCCTCCCACGAGAAGAACCTTCCTTCATCTACGGCCAGGGCCCGCAGCCGCTGGTAAGGCGGTTGGGATCCGCTGATGAGCAGCAGCGCCGAGTTGTAGTCGCTCCTCACCGAGACATTGCCGCGCGTCAGTTCCGGGATCACGAATTCGCACGACGGTGTTTGTGGAGCCAGCAGGGTGTGATCGTAGATCGTCCACATCACCCGCCGGCCTGCCCGCTCCCCACCCACTTGAAGGGAAGTCCGCCCGCCAAACACGATGATGATGTCCTCCCCAAACTGGGCGGATACCTGGCGCTGGCCTTCCCGCAAGCCATCGCCCGCGGCCGTCATCAAGGTGATGGACACCACCCCCCAAAGCAGGCCGAACATCGTCAGGCCCGCCCGGAGTTTGTGCGCCAACAGCGTTTGAACCGTGTCCCAGATGAGATCGCGGAACGTCATTCGCTACTGCAGGATGACTTTCTGGCCCTGCGTCAGGCCGGAGATCAGTTCGGTCTTGACCCCATTGGAGATGCCCAGCTTGACCGGCAGCTTCTTGCGGCCCTTTTCGGCCGTGATGTCGGGCACTTCCACCGAGGCATTGCGATCCTTGTCGTAGAGCACCGCGGCCTCCGGCACCAGCAGCACGTTGGGCTTCTCTTCCATGATGATCTCGGCATTGGCGCTCATGGCTGCTTTCAGCTGATTGCCGGGGTTGTGGATGGAAACCTGCACTTCAAACGTCGTGACGTTCTCTTTCTCCACACCCAGGGGCGCGATCTTGTAAACCTTGCCGTCGAACTTCTTGTCGCGGAAGCTCTCCACCACGATGCGCGCCGGTTGGCCCATGTAGACCTTGCCGATATCCGCCTGGTCCACCTTGCCGCGCACGAAAACGTCGCTCACATCGCCCAGCGTGAACAACAGGGTCGCCTGCGAACCCAGCACCACAATCGAACTCACCGCATTGCCCACTTCCACATTGCGGGACAGCACCAATCCATCGATGGGACTAGTGATCGTCGAATTCCGCAGATCTTCCTGCACCCGCTCAAGCACAGCCGTCGCCTGCGCCACCTGGGCCTTCGCCCTGGCGATCTCTGCCCGGCTGACAGCCAGGGTACGGAACGCCGAGCTCTGCTTGTTCAAAGCCATTTGATACAGCTTTTCGGCGTCTTCCACCACATTCTTGGCGATCAGGCCTTCCTTGTTGAGCTGTCGGGCACGGTCCATGCCTGCCTTGGTAAATGGGACGTCCGGACCTTCCGCCTCGACTTTGTTCCGCTCCAGCGACGCCATGGCCGCCTCTTCCGCGGCCTGGGCCGCCTGCAGGTTCGCCTTGGACTCCCGCACTTGCGCTTCCAGCAACTCCTTGTCGAGTTCGGCCAGCACCTGACCCTGGCGTACATTCTCACCGTAGTCGACAAACAGCTTCTTCACGATGCCGCTCGCCTTCGACTTCACTTCCACGGTGGACCGCGGCTCAATCTTGCCGGTGGCCACTACGCTGCGGGCAATATTGCCGCGATCGACACTGGCGATTTTCGAGGGATCGATCTTGTTATCAGGCTTTAACGCCGCCCGGACACCCACGCCCGCTCCGGCCAGCACCAATACGATGACCAACGCCCAAATCCAGCGGCGCTTCGACGACTTCTTCCCATTGCCTGCCATGATGACTACTCCCTACGGTATTAGCGAATCGCCGCTGTCCCCGGCGCTTCGTTCAAATGATCCAGACGATTGAATCAGGCCAAATGTTCCGGAAAATGCGTAATAGACAATCCGACCCGGCAGGGCCAGAATGCCGCTCCGCGCAAGCCTCGACAAATCGGTACACTGCATTAGGATCCGGCCCAGGAAATATCATGAGCAGTGCGTCGACTCTCCCCCAACGTCCAGCCACCGTGAGACTGACTGCGCTAGACACTCTGCGCGGCCTCATCATGGTCCTCATGGCACTCGATCATGCCAGCTTCTTCATCGCCCGCATCCACCCCTTCGAGTACTGGAACATGGGTCTGCCCCACTACCAGGACACAGGCTGGTTCTTCACTCGCTGGATCACCCATCTCTGCGCCCCCGGCTTCTTCTTCCTCATGGGCGCCGGACTTGTGTTTTTCCGGGCTGCCCGCCTGGAAGCCGGTTGGAGCGAGACGCGCGTCACCCGCCATCTGATGGGCCGCGGCGCAGTACTTGTCCTCGTCAGCTACCTGCTCGAAATGGTCGTTTGGCTGCTGCCGGAGCGGTTTAGCCCGGCCGGCACCACCATGACCCCCATCTCGGGCGAACAGATGCCCTTCGTCGTTCTCACCGTCCTGGTGACCCTCGGCCTCACCATGCTTCTCAGCGCGCCGTTGCTGGGTCTCAGCCGCCGCTCCTGGCTCGCCATGGCGTTCATCGCCATCATGGCTCCGAATTTCCTCATTCCCACGCTCCGCGGCCACGAGGCCTCCGCCGGTGTCCTCATGCACCTCTTCGTCGTACCCGGCTCCGTTGGCATCGTTGCCTCGATGTACCCGCTGCTGCCCTGGTTCGGAATCTGCGCGCTCGGCGTGGGGTTCGCCCATCTCCTGAGAAATGATGCCAGCCGCGCCCTGCGCGCCCTGCTCCCCATGGGCCTCGCCTATCTTGTCGGCTTCGCCGGCATCCGTTACGGCGGAGGTTTCGGCAACCTGATGGTGCCCACCGGCAACAGCCTGGAATCGTTCCTGACCGTGATCAAGTACCCGCCCAGCCTGGCGTTCTGCCTGCTCACCCTCGGCATCAACCTTTCTCTACTGTCGCTGATATACCGCGCCGGCACCTGGCTTGACCCGCTTCGTCGACTCTTGACCGTCTACGGCCAGGCCCCACTGTTCTTCTACCTGGCCCACCTGTGGCTGTTCTGCCTGCTCCGCCTGGCTTTTTTCCGGGATGCCAGCCCGGACCGCTGGGTACTCTATGCCGTCTGGATCGGCGGCGTGGCCCTGCTCTACCCCGCCTGCGGCTGGTTCCGCCGCATGAAAGCAGCCCGTCCGCCGGAATCGCTGCTGCGCCTCTTCTAACCTGCTAGTACTTCAATTCGCTGCCGAAGAGGCTGTGCGGGATGCCGAACACTACCAGCGTGACGATCGCCGCACCCAACGCCCACAAGCCCGCTTTCGGATTTCGTCGCGTCTTTAACCACGCAATCACCCACGCCAGCCACGCCACCGCGGTCTTGTTATCCGTCAGATCGGTACCGAACGGCCAGCCTGTCCAATAGGCGCCGAATGCGTACTTCTGGACGACCGGACCCAGAATCAGACCGCCTACGGTCAGCAGCCCGATCGTGGTGAGAATCAGATTCGTGTAGTTGGGCTCCGGCCGGAAGAACTCAAACCCTGCACGGGTCGACAACAGCATGCCCACGAACATACAGAAGATATGGACGACCAGGACCACCTGCGGCACTTCGCCCTTGAACCGGATTACCACCGGTTGGCCGTGCAGCGAAACCCGTTCCAGGTCTTTCTGCAGCACCACCCGGTACATCAGCTTGCCCGCCGGTGGTTGATGAGGCAGGCGTCCCACCAGGTCGCCGGACTGCCGCGCCATCTTCGAATAGGTCCATTGGTCGTTTGTCTTGAACCGCTTCCAGCCCAGCGTCCCTTCCACGGCGGCGTCCGCCACGGGCACCCGGACCTCGGCATCACCGTCGCCCTGGGTGCGCGGCAGACGGAATGAGACCTCCGCCCCAGCCAGCTTCACCTTGCCCCGGACCGGGTAACTCGGGCCGGTCATCCTTTGATATACGGCGGAAGCTACCGTCAATAGAAGAGCGAGGATCCAGAGTGTGGTGGTACGGCGCACCGTTTTATTATTTCAGACTCTTCAATCCGTTTTCAGGATCCCCGCGAAATCGTCCTGCACCAGGCGCATGGTCATCCAGTCGTTCAGGTGCCTGGCGCCGAATTTGGCGTAGAATTCCTGCGCCAGCCGGTTCCAGTCCAGCACCACCCACTCCATCCGGCCGCAGCCCCGGCGATCGGCTTCCGCCACCATCTCGCGGAACAGGGCCGCGCCCGCTCCTTTGCCCCGGAATTCCGTCCTGACGAAAATGTCTTCGAGGTAGAGGGTGGGCAGCGCCAGGAAACTGGAGTAGGTTTCCAGCACCAGCGCATAGCCCGCCGGCTGCCCATCGACGAAAGCCAGGAAGGCGTCGAGACGCGGCTTGTCACCAAAGATGTCCCTCACCAGGCGCGCTTGCGCTTCCGGCGTCGGCGGATCCAGCTTTTCGTAATCGGCCAGCGCCCGGATCAGGTCGAGGAGAATCGGCGCCTCTCCGGCGCTCGCACGGCGAACTTCCAGCATGCTACCCAGTCTAGGACACCGCCTGGCATTTTTTCGCGCCCGCCGTGTAACGAATCCGGGGCCTGCGACACGATACGGTATCGGCTGTATGGACGTTCGGATCCGCAAAGTCCTGGCCTTGTCGGAGGAGGCTCACCTGGAGGAGGTGAGCCATTTTCTAACGGGTTTGCCGACTGTGTTCCGATCAAGCAAGCCGGAGGAGGGGCGCAATGCGGCTAGCGTTGCGCCTCTTGTAGTCTCGGATCGTCCAATCGAAGCCGATACATCACCTGGTTGTAGTTGTACCGCGGAGTCTTCTGCCTGGCGTCGCTGAACGAATCAGTATAAGTTCCCTCCAGGTAGAGCACCTTCCCACCGTCCTGCTGGAAGTACGGGTGCGCGACGACGTTATAGAAGTTGTAATGCTCGTGCCGCAGAATCTCCACCGCCGGGCCGTAGGGACCTTCCGGCTCCCTCGCCTCAGCGTAAGAAACCATCCCGGTCTTCTCCATCAGCATGATCCAGCGATGGCGGTATTCATTCCACACCACACAGGAGATGCGAGTGGCATTTGGCGGAAGCTGCACTTTACGCTCTTCCCATAAGGATGGATCCTGGATCGCGGCCCAATCGTCCTTCACCCGCAGCCACGGGTAGAGATACCAATACCCGTTGTGCCGGAACGGATGCGCGGAATAGTGGCTCTTCCTGCACGGCATCTGGACCCACGCTTCAAACTGCGCCTTCGCGTCGTCGAACAGAGCCACTCCGCACTCGTCCGGAGGCTTCAATCCGTCCTGGCGAGTATAGGTGGCCAGCAACCGCTCGCGACCCGCCGGATCCTTCACCGCGACTAGCCCCTCGATCCACACCAATCCCGGCCGAGGCAGCGGCAGCATCCCCTTCGACCGCCCCTTCCCGTCCACGAAGTAGTGCAGATCCACGCCAACCGCGGGATCCAGCCCGCCACGCCCGGGCAGTTCGCTGGTAGCGCCGGACACGCTGAAATTCCAGAAGTCCGGGCCAATGGTGTCGCCCCAGATCCAGAACAGCTTCCCCTGGTAGATCGCCGTGGTGGCCGTATCCTGCCCCAGCACTTGGCCATTCAATAGCGGTTCGCGGATCGGTGTCTTTTGCCCGAGTAGAACCGAGTCGCGGTAGATCCCTTCCCCCGTCACTCGGTAGAGCCGCTCGGCAATCATCTTCCGCCGGATCTTCACCGTCGCGCGCCCACCCGGATTCAACCGCAGAATCAGCCCGCGCCCGAATACGAGTTTGTCCGGATACTCGTAGCCATCGCTGGTGACCTCGACAAAGACCGGCCGGCCCATCAGCGCCGGTTCGTTCAGCGCCGCCCACCCGTTGGAGTCCGTGAAATACTTCACGTCATTCTGCAGTTTCAACTCCACCAACGGCACCCCGCCGCCAGTCTGGTCGTCCACCACCCGTACCCCGAAGTACGGCGATGGCGCAGCCGCCAGGACAGTTAGTGTCAGAAGCGGGATCAGCCCTCTCACTCGGTCACCCGAAGCCGGAGTTCGTAGCAGCTGGCCTCTGGCGGATTCGCTGGCGAGTAGGGCGGAATCACTTGAAATCCCAGCGACTTATAGAGATGTTGAGCAGCGTCCATGGAAGGCAGCGTATCCAGGCGCAGCGCCGCATACCCCCGCGCCTTAGCCGACTCGATCAACCACTCGGCCATCGCCCGTCCGGCCTTCAGCCCCCGGTAGAACGGCCGCACATACAGCCGTTTCATCTCGGCCGTCCCGTCGCCCAATGCGCGCAGGGCCCCGCAGCCAACCGCTGAGCCTTCATGAGCAGCCAGCAACACCGCCTCGTAGGCCGTTTCCAGCAGCGACAGCTCATCCTCAAACCCGACGACACATACTGTTACGCCCGGCGTCTGGGCGTACTCCCGGAACAACTCGCGGGCGAGATCGAAGTCGGCCGGTGTCTCTGCAACGTGAAGGTCCATATTTCCGTTATGTTACGCTGGAATTTCCCCTCGCAATGTCAGACCCAAGCAATCCATCCGCTGGTGAGAAATTCCAGCGATTGGTTGAGATCATGGCCCGCCTCCGCGCTCCCGACGGATGCCCGTGGGATCGTGAACAAAATTACGATTCCATCAAGCCTTACACCCTCGAAGAAACCTACGAAGTGATGGACGCCATCGACCGGCGCGACTTCCCTGGTTTGGCCGAGGAACTGGGCGATCTCACCCTGCAGGTCGTCTTCTATGCCCAGATGGCGGCCGAGGAAGGGCTGTTCGACATTGGCGACTCGCTTGACGCCATCAACGAGAAACTGATCCGCCGTCACCCGCATGTTTTCGCAGCCGGCGACGCGAAAACCTCTGAACAGGTTCTGCGCCGCTGGGACGAGATCAAGGTCCAGGAGAAGAAGGACAAAGGCGAGAAGCCCAAGGGCATGCTGGACAGCGTGCTGAAGGCCCAACCCGCGCTGACCGAGGCCGCCCAGATCTCACGCAAAGCCGCCGGCGCCGGCTTCGACTGGCCCGATATCGACCAGGTGCTCGACAAGGTGCGCGAAGAACTGGGCGAACTGGCCGAGGCGCGCAGCCGCGAGAATACCCACGACGTGGAAGGCGAACTCGGCGATCTGTTGTTCACCCTGGTCAACGTCGCCCGTTTTTTGAAGGTCGATCCGGAGCAGGCCCTGCGCCGCACCAACACCAAGTTCCGCCAGCGGTTCGCCCACGTCGAGCAGCAATTGGCGGCGCGCGGCCGCAATTTTTCGCAATCGAATCTCGAGGAGATGGAAGCACTGTGGCAGGAAGCCAAGACAATCGTCCCATCGAACTCCGCCACCTGACGGCCCTGCCCGACCTGGGCGAGGCGGTCCGGCTGCAAAAGGAGATCTGGGGCTTTGAAGATATTGAGCTGTTACCCCAGCGCCTGTTTGTGGTCGCCACCAAAGTGGGCGGGCAAGTCATCGGCGCCTTTGACGGCGACCGCATGATTGCCTTCCTCTTGGCGATCCCCGGCCTGAAGCGCGGCGACAGCACTTATCTGCACAGCCACATGATGGGCGTGCTGGAACCTTACCGGAATCTCGGCGTCGGCCGCATGCTGAAGCTGAAGCAGCGGGAAGAGGCCCAGGCACGCGGCATCGGGTTGGTGGAGTGGACCTTCGATCCGCTCGAGATCAAGAACGCTTACTTCAACATGGAGCGCCTCGGCGCCGTCGTGCGCCGCTTCGTCCTCAATCAGTACGGCACCACCACCTCGCACCTCCACGGCGGACTGCCCACTGACCGCTGCGTGGCCGAGTGGTACATCGATAGCGACCGCGTAAACCGCATCGTCACCGGCCAGCCCTACGAAAAGCCGCCCGTGCTCGAGCGCATTCCGGTGCCTGCCGACATCGCTGAGATCCGAGCCACTGACTCGCGCCGCGCCCGGGAAATCCAGGCCGGCGTCAGCGAACACTTCCTCGAGTACTTCAACCGCGGCCTGGCCGTCATCGGATTCGAAAAAACGCCGGAATTCGGCACATACCTTTTAGGACCATGGGATTCAAAATAGAGCACGTCCGTCTTCACTGGATCGAAATGCCGCTGGTGCATTTCTTCGAGACCAGTTTTGGCCGCACCTATTCGCGGCAGATGATTCTAGTGGAAGTCTGCTGCGGCGGCGTCTCCGGGTGGGGCGAAGTCACCTGCGGCGAGCACCCCTACTATAACGAGGAATGGACTGAAGGCGCGTGGGAACTGCTGAACGCCTATATCGTCCCCGCGGTGCTCGGCAAGAGCTTCGAGAAGGCTGCCGAAGTAGGCAAGTGCACGGCCGGCATGAAAGGCCACCGCATGACGCGCGGCGGGCTCGAGGCCGCCTGTTGGGACCTGGAAGCCCGCCTGGCCGGCGTCCCCTTGTGGAAACTGATCGGCGGCGGTGCGCGCCCCGAAATCCCCTGCGGCGTCTCCATCGGCATCCAGGATTCGGTCGCCCAACTGCTCGGCAAAATCCACACCGAAGTGGACGCTGGTTACCAGCGCATCAAGATGAAGATCAAGCCGGGCTGGGACGTCGAGGTCATCCGAGAGGTGCGCCGCGAGTTCCCCTCCATCCTGTTGATGGCCGACGCCAACTCCGCCTACACGCTGGCCGATATCGACCACCTCAAGAAGCTGGACGAGTTCAACCTGATGATGATCGAGCAGCCGCTGTCGCACGACGAGATCATCGACCATGCCCAGTTGCAGGCCGCGCTCGACACCCCCATCTGCCTGGATGAGTGCATCCGCACCGCGCACCACGCGGAACAGGCCCTTCGCCTGAAGGCCGGCCGTATCATCAACATCAAACTCGGCCGCGTGGGCGGCTTCGCCGAAGCGATCAAGGTCCACGACATCTGCCAGCGCCATGGCATTCCCGTCTGGTGCGGCGGCATGCTGGAAAGCGGCATCGGCCGCGCCCACAACATCGCCCTGGCCACCCTGCCGAACTTCGTCCTGCCCGGTGACGTCTCGGCCAGCCGCCGCTACTGGAAGCGCGACATCATCGATCCCTGGGTGGACATCACCCCCCGGGGCACCATCGTCACCGGCGACGCGCCGGGCTTCGGCTATCCACTCGACCTGGAATTCCTGGAGAGCGTGCGCACGCGGCACGAGAGTCACGCCGCCCAGTGAACACCTCCCGCCGGCGGCTCTACGGCCTGGTCTCGTTGATGACCCTGGTATGGAGCCTGAACTACATCGTGGCCAAGTACGCCCTGCGTGCTTTTCCGCCCCTTGTGATTGGCCCGCTGCGCGCCGTCACCGCGGCCGTCCTGCTGGTCCCCATCCTACTATGGATGAAACGCCGCCAAACCAAGCCCAGCGAACCCTGGGTCTTCAAAGAGGTCGCCTCCCTCTGCGTTCTGGGCATCTTCGGCATCACCCTGAACCAGGTGCTCTTCGTCGTCGGCATGAACCGCACCAGCGTCGCGCACGCCGCCCTCATGATCGCCACCACACCCCTGCAGGTCATGCTGATGGCTGCCTTCCGCGGGCAGGAACGCATCAGTCTGTATAAGCTGGCAGGCATGGGTACCGCTATCGGCGGCATCGCCGTGCTGAACCTCGCGCCCGGCCGCACCGCCCATGGCGCCTCGTTTTTCGGCGACGCCTTCGTCTTCCTTGCCGCCTTCTCCTTCGCCTTCTACACCGTCTTCGGTAAGGAACTCGCCCGCCGCCACGACAGCATGACGGTGAACGCCTTCGGCTATAGCGCCGGGGCCCTCGCCGGCGCGCCACTGCTGCTCTGGCAATCGGTCGATTTCAAGTACACCGAAGTGCCGTGGTCCGGCTGGTGGGCCCTCGCCTATATGGCGCTGCTCTCCTCCATCGCCTGCTATCTCATCTACTCCTACGCCCTCAACCACCTGCCGGCCTCCCGCGTCGCGGCATTCTCCTACATCCAACCGGTAGTCGCCGCGCTGGCCGGACTGCTGATCCTGCGCGAACCCATCACCCCCGGCGTCGCCACCGGAGGTCTGCTGGTCCTCAGCGGCGTCTGGCTGACCGGGAAGAGGTAGCCCCATGGCCGGCTTCTTCAGGCTCCTCCGGAACAATCGCAACTACCGCTGTACCTGGATGGGGCAGGTGGTCAGCGAGGTAGGCGACAACTTCAACAACATCGCCGTCTTTGCGCTGGTGATGGAGCAAACCCACTCCGGTCTCGCCATCAGCGGAGTCATGCTGGCCCGCGCCGTCGGCATGATCACCGCCGGACCCGTCGCCGGCGTCGTACTTGACCGAGTCGACCGCCGCAAAGCCATGATTGTCAGCGACCTCGTCCGCGCGGTCATCGCCATCTGCTTTCTCTTCTGCACCGGACAGCGCAGCACCGGCCTGCTCATCTTCCTCAGCGCCCTGCTCATGTTTGCCTCGCCGTTCTTCACCAGCGGCCGTGCCTCCATCCTGCCGGTCATCGCCAGCAAGGAAGAACTCCACACCGCCAACTCGCTCACCCAAACCACGCAGTGGACCTCGGTCGCGATCGGAGCCTTCCTCGGCGGCGCCACTGCCAAGGGTCTCGGCTACAACGTCGCCTTCGGCTTTAACGCCCTGTCGTTCCTCGTCTCCGCCGCCTGCATTTCCCTGCTCCGTGTCCCGTTTGGCGCCAGTTTCAAAGCCGAACGCCGCGACATGAGCGAAGACCGCGTAGCGCGCCCCTGGCAGGAGTACCGCGAAGGTCTCGCCTACATGGGCCGCACCCCGCTCATCCTCGCCATCGCCCTCGTCGGCGTCGGCTGGGCGACCGGGGGCGGAGCCGCGCAGATCCTCTTCAGCCTCTTCGGCGAGGTCGTCTTCCAACGCGGAGCCGCGGGCATCGGCGAGGTCTGGGGCGCCGCCGGCATCGGGCTCATCGTTGGCGGAATCGTGGCCAACGTCTGGGGCAAGAAACTGCGCTTCGAAGCCTACAAGTGGCTCATCGTCGCCTGCTACATCGTCCACGGCGGCGCTTACGTCCTGTTCAGCATCAGCCGCAGCTACCTGCTGGCCCTGTTCTTCATCGGCTTGTCCCGAGCCGCCGTCGCCGTCAGTTCGGTCATGAACTTCACCCAGATGCTGCGCCATGTGCCCGACGAATTCCGCGGCCGCGTCTTCTCCACCATGGAGTCGATGGTTTGGGCCACCATGATGATCTCGATGCTCATCGCCGGCCTGGCCTCGGTTACCGTGGATCCGCGCATTATCGGCGTCATCGCCGGCATCCTCAGCACCTCCACTGCGCTAGGCTGGGGTTGGGCGCAGGCGCGCGGCCTGCTGCCGGAGCCGCCTTTGTCAGGCGTCAATCCTGAGGAGATCGAGGTCCACGGTGAAGCCAGTGTCTGAGCTGACAGGCAAGGTGATCCTCGTCACCGGAGCGGCCAAGCGCATCGGCCGGTCCATCGCACTCCGCCTCCATCGCGAAGGCGCCCGCGTCCTCATCCATTACGGCGGCTCGGAGACAGAGGCCCGCGAAACGGCCGCCGAGTGCGGCGGTGCTCCGCTGTTCCAGGCCAACCTGGAAAATGTGTCCGAGATCCGGCAACTGTTCGCTTCGATCGAACAGCAGGTGGGCCGCCTGGACGGTCTCGTGAACAATGCAGCCCGCTTCACCAAGATTCCGGTTTTGGAAGTCACCGAAGCCGACTGGGACTTCATCCATTCGGTCAACCTGAAGGCATACTTCTTCTGCTCCCAACAGGCGGCGCTCGTCATGCAGCGCACCACCGAAGGCCAGGGCCGCATCGTGAACATCAGTTCCATGGGCGCCTTCATGGTCTGGCCGGATCACGTCCACTACAGTGCCTCCAAGGCCGGTGTCGTGGCCCTCACGCGCGGCTTTGCCAAATCGCTGGCGCCGGGCATCAGCGTAAACTCCGTGGCCCCCGGCGTGATTCCCTTCAAGGAAAAGGACGATCCAGCCATCATCGCCCTCGCCAATTCCACACCGGCCCGCCAGCCCGGCACGGGCGAAGACATCGCTGACGCAGTCGTCTACTTCCTGGAAGCGTCCCGGTTCGTCACGGGCCAGGTCCTGCAGGTGGATGGCGGCATGGGTCTACGCTAGCCCAGACGCTTCTTCGAGAGCCCCACCAGCTGGCATACCGCCTGAACCGTATCCTCCAGATCCGCCGACGTGCGGCCCAATTCGTCAGCCTCCGCCGCGCTCACAGCAGCATCGCGCGCATTCTCCCTCGTCGTCTCCCCTATCCTTTCCAGCGCGGTACTCAAACGCCCCAGCCCCTGCACCTGGTGCTCGCTGGCCTTGTGTACCTCGGAAACAACGCTTCGAAGCTTGTGGGAATCTTCCGCGACAGCCTTCATCGCGATCTCGGCTGTGTGTACACGCTGGAAACCGTCCTCCGCCCGCAGTCTCAATTCCTCAATCAGGCCCGCCGTCTCTTTGGCCGCACCCGCGCAGTTCTGCGCCAGGTTCCTGACCTCGTCGGCCACCACCGCAAAGCCCAGCCCCGCCTGTCCGGCGCGAGCCGCCTCGACCGATGCATTGAGGGCAAGGATATTGGTTTGGAAGGCGATGTTGTCGATAATCTTCAGGATCTTCGCAATCTGCCGGCTGGAGGAGTGGATCCCCTCCATCGCCTTCAACATCTCGTTCAGCGACTGCTGTGCCTCGTTGGTCCGCTGATCGGCGCGTTCCACGAATTGCGCCGCGAGCGCGGCATTCGTCCGGTTCTCGCCGGCAGCCTCAGTCACCTTCCCATTCTCGCCGGCCGTCAGTTCCAGGGCCTCTTCCTGGCTGGCGGCGCCGCTCGCCAGGATCTGGCTGGATTGAGCAATTCGTTGGCTGGCGGCAACAACCTCTCCGGCTGAACCGCCCAAACTCGCAATCACCCGCGCAAATCCCTGCCCGGCGCCCCTCAACACAAATAGCCCGCCAAGTCCGACCGCAATGGTGATAGCTACCACCACCCATGCCGCCGTCGAACTGTGGGCCGCCGTTCGCCTGCCGTCCTCCGCCGTCGTGCCCATGAAGCTGCGCGCCGCCTCTTCCATCTGCGTCGCCGCTGCACCCGTCTTGAGCACCAGCGGGGCAATCGTGTCCGTCGCAATCGTGTGCGCCGTGTCAAATTGCCCGGAGGTCGCCAGCCTTTCGTAGTCGGAGAACCGCGTCCGGAACGTTTCCACTCCACTACGGATCAGTTCCAACTGTGCCGCCTGGTCTGGCGGAAGCACCTGCTTCAGTTCCCTGATATGTCCGTCCACCCCCGTGGCCGCCTCCAGAAACTCCGTCCGGTGCTTCTCCGCCATCCCTGATTCGTGACAACCCGAGCATTGTCCTTTCTTGGGCGACTGGTCTTCCAGCAAGGCGATCACAATCCCAATCTGCGCCGAATGCGAGGCCGACCGCATGCGTTGAAAGTCCGTCTGCAGCGCCGCCGAGAGTTCCATCCGCCGGGCCGTGATCCTGGTGGAGTTGTCCAATGCCGAAGTGAGCGTGCGCAGGGAGTAGAGCGAGAGAATGCTCAAGGCAATCGTGGCCAGGACCAGGGCGCCGGCGGAGCCCAGCAGCTTCGTTCGAAGATTCCAACCAGTTGACGAATGCACACCGAGCGTATCGGTGCGAGGGGCGGCTAACGTGAGTGAAACTTAGGCTTCCGGCAACCGGGTCTGCTGCTGGTCGGAGTAATAACGGGCCAGCCGCCGGTGGAATTCGGTCTCGTCGTAGAGGTCCTTGACCGCCAACCGCGCCTCCAGCGCCAGCATCACCGCCGCCACCAACATGCAGCAGGCGCCGCCGATCCCGAAGAACACCGGAACCCAGTAGACCCAAACCAGGGTGAAAGTCGACGCCAGGCCGATGGCGACACTGGTACAAACATAATTGACGGCCGCAAGGTACAGCAGGGTCAGGGCGCGCTGGATCAGATTCAGGCGCCGCCCCTGGAGCTTGATTTCACCCCTGTGGTGCTCAATTCGCTCCTCTCGTAGCGCCACATCGAGCATGCCCTGCGACATCTCATCCAATTGGTGCGACAGGGACCGCATGCGGTCCACAATACGTGCCAGCCGGTTGGACGTCGAGAGGATGAACGTACCACAGGCTGAAAGCAACAAGGCCGGGGTGATCATGGCCGCCAGGACGTTCAGCGCCGTGCCCAGGTTCGTTACGTTCAGTTGAATGTGAGGCCACATACGAGTTATCTCATTGTCTCAAGTTCGGCCTCCCTTCTCCGATACGGTTGGTGTGACGAGTCTGCTACACAATGCGAAACAGCTGCTGGAAACAGCCGCCGGATCGGTGGAAGCAGGCCTGGACACCGGTGACTGGACCGTCTTTATTGGACCCGAAGGCGGCCTCCAGATGATCGCCGGGGCGGAGCAAGCCCTGGCAAGCCTGACCGCGGACCGCGGCGCCAGAGCCGCCTGGCGCATCAGCCGTCAATCCGGAACGGTCCGGGTAGAAGGCCTGGCGGGCACCGATCATTGTGTCTTGGAGTCGAAGCCGAAGAGCGCCACTCTCCGCCGCCTGGTCAGCGATGTGCGGCTGTATGAACTGGCGGCGTGAGGGAATGCACCCTACCGGCACTGCATCTCGCTGAGCTGAGCTCGACCGAACTGGTGCAAGTGTCACCCTATCTTTGTAATGCGCGGCAACTATGATTCGGTGGAGGAGCTGCCGCCGTCAGGGCTTGCAGCAGGCGGTAGAATAGGAAAGGAGAGATCGTAGTGGACGCGTTGACAGAAAAACTGGAGGCGAAGCTGCGGGAGTGGAAACCCGAGACGGCCGCCCAGGTGCGGGCACGCGTCGCAGAGGTAATCGAACTCGCGGACCATGGCGTCCTCGACCTCCTGCGATCACGTTTTGTAGAGCAGGAAGTCCTGGATCTCCTCGATGCACCCGCATCCCGGTGAGGTTTGGCTGGCAGATCTCGGGCTCGCGGCAAAGACAAGGCCTGTCGTCATCGTTTCTCGCTACGACCCGGACGCTCCTCGGGCACTCGTGCCCTACGCCCCGCTGACTACCCAACAACGCCCCAGCTCTTACGAAGTACCGCTCCCACGTGTTTCCTACCTCGACAGGGAATCTGTCGTGAACGTGCAGGGGCTTGGGTCGATTCCGATGGTCCGGTTGGAGAAGAAGCTCGGCAAGCTTTCCAAGGACGCATTTGCGAGGGTGAAGATTGCCCTGACCTATGCACTCGATCTGAAATCCGAGTGAAGTCGACACGCCAACCGCCTTTGGCCAGTGCTTCCTGGATGATCACCCGGCATCGCACGTTGTGCCTCCATCGTACGGCTTGGCCACCCGATCCTGACCGCGCCCACAAAAGCCCAGGTTGATCCGCCTTGGTGCTCTGCGGATGATGTGTTGCTGCAGGAACAAATCTTCTTCTCGCGGTTTCGAATCCAGCGAATGCCAACAGCCGCGCCCCTCTCATCTATCCGCCGCGGCCTGCATCGGGAGCACGCAACTGTCGCGTCAGGTAAACACGAGTTCTGGTGGCTGGTATTCCTGGAATCGACCCTGTTCTTCTCCCAGTCCTTCTGGGAATCGGGCCCTCCCTATGCGGAACCATCCTTCCACCCTTGGCCGTTCACGGCAGTCACCCTGCTGGCGGCCACCATCGCGCTGTTCCTCTGCCATCTCGGCCCAGCCTTCCTCGCCGCCCGGCGTACATCAGGCCAATTGCCGCAGGGTGGACTCCTGCTTGTCTGGCTCGCCGCAGGCTACCTGGAGTGCATCCCGGCCCTCGCCAGGTCAATAGCATTCCCCCTCTCAGAATCGGCGCCCTTTCAGGAACTTCACATGGGCATTTTCACGAGGACCTACCCCGCCGCATGGCTGGGGCTGACCGCAATCATCTTCCTTCTCGGGTGGACCCGGGCCGCCTGGAGGCCCTTCGCCGCCATCAGTTTCGGAACCGCCGTCGGCTTGTTGGCCTGGAGTCTCTCCTCGCTATGGCATGGCCTCGGGGTCCTGAATCCGTACTTCTCCCGGCCACCCTCTCAACTGGAATGGCTGATCGGGAAGCGGACCATTCTGGCAGCCGCTCCCGCCATTGCCATCGCCTGGCGTCTCGGCGCAATTGCGTCCAACACCACTCGGATTTGGATCAGCGGTGTCGCTGGACTCTGGTTCCCCGTCGTCCTGTCACTGCTGGCGGCATCACTGGCCGCGGAGGCCGGCTCGAATCTCCATTGGCAGCCAACCCTTGTGCGGGGCTTCTACTGGGCCTTGTTCGGCCCAAACGGCCGCTCCACGGCAACGGCGGCCGCCGTTGGGCTGCTCACCCTACTGGCCCCCGCCCTGGTCTGCGCCTGCTCCCTTCGACTCGTGGCCCAAGCCCGGGCCTGGCCCTGGAAGAGTTGGCTTCTGCCGATGGCCGCCATTCCGGTCATTCTCGTATTCAGCGGCCTCCTACAGCCGGGCGGAGAAGAGATGAAATACATCTGGGATAGCCCGTTCCACGATTTCTGGACCGCTAGTGTCCTTCTCATCGGAGCCGCAACCTGGGTAGTGGTCCTGCTGGGCAGTCGCCCGCACCCGCCGCAACCAGGCACCGCCGAGTCTACGGCAACCCAATATCCCGCAGAAAACGCGCCGCCTCCTCCGGAGGTGTCGGGTTGATATAGAACCCGGTCCCCCACTCAAAGCCGGCCAGCTTCGTCAGCTTCGGGATGATCTCCACATGCCAGTGATAATGCTCCAGCGGACCCACTTGCAGCGGAGCCGTATGGATTATCGCGTTATACGGCGGCTGCTCCAACGCCTTGTCCAGCTTCCGCAGCACCGTCCGCATCACCCAGCCCAGGTTGTGGATCACCGGAGCCTCCGTCGTCGCGAACCGCGAATTGTGCTTCCTCGGCACCACCCACAGCTCGAACGGAAACCGCGCCGCATACGGCGCCAGCACCAGGAAATGATCCGTCTCGAACACGATCCGTTCCTGCGTCTGCAACTCCTGCTGCATGATGTCGCAGAAGATGCACCGCTCGCGGAACTGGAAGTACCGCAGCGACCCGTCCAGCTCTTCCTGCACCCGGTTCGGCACCACCGGCAACGCAATCAATTGAGAGTGCGGATGCTCCAGCGAAGCTCCGGCCGCCGCCCCGTGATTCTTGAACGCCATCACGTAGCGCAGCCTCGGATCCTTCTGCAAATCCACAATCCGGTCGCGGAAGGCGAAAAACAGGTCCGCCACCTGTTTCTCCGGCATCTCGGCCAGTGACGTCATGTGATCAGGCGATTCGATGAGCACCTCGTGCGCGCCCACGCCATTCATCCGGTCGTAGAGCCCCTGGCCCTGCTTGTCCAGATCGCCTTCCACGCGCAGCGCCGGAAACTTGTTCGGCACCACGCGCAGCGACCAGCCCGGTTCGTTCGGGCCGCCAGATCCGCGATAGGCCAGAATCTCGGGCGGAGTATTCTTCTCATGTCCTGGACAGAAAGGACAGTGGCGGCCACCCTGCGGGATCACGCGCTCCCGTGTGAAATCGGTCGGACGGCGTGCCCGGTCGGTGGCGATGATCACCCAGCGTCCGGTGATCGGGTCTTTTCGGAGATCAGGCAACTCGTGAAACCAGTTCTACAGTCTACTGAGTATTTAGAATACCTAATCTGAACGGTGCAGTGACCACGAGTCGGGAATGTGCCGGATCTCGAACGGCTCGAATAGTACCGTTACCAGATCGAACCGGGCCTTCTCCTCCGGAATCCGCCAGCGCCGCAGGAAGAACCACGCCGCCCGTCGCAGCCGTTTGATCTTTTCTTCCCCAATCGCCCTTTCCGGATCGCCGAACTCCGCATTTCGCCTGGATTTCACTTCGACAAACACGAGACGGTCCCCGTCCCACGCCAGGATGTCAACTTCACCCCTCCGGGCCGGATCCGCCCAGTTGCGCTCCACCACCTGAAAACCCTTTGTTTGCAGATACCTGTGAGCCAGATCCTCAGCTCGCCGGCCCCACGCCAATGCCGGCTTCCAATGGCGCAAACGCCAGCGGTGCCGCAATCCGTCGCAGAATCTGTAAACTGGCCCCAACAGCAAAGCTGTTATTTCAGGACTTCGAACTCGAACTCCATCACTTTGCCTCGCACCACGAAGCAGAGGTAGTGCTCCCAGAAACGCCGGAAGCGCGGAAAGGCGTTCACCAGCAGTTCAAAGCCGAGATACCTCCACAGAGCAAGTAGCTTCACGCGCACTTTCTTCTCACGAAATCGTGCAGTGGAGTAGTAGCCATAACCCGCGTTATCGTCCCCGAAATAGCGGAATGAGAACGAGTTCAGGTGCCACTTGTGGGTCGGATCGCAGAAGGACGAAAAATCCGTATAGTGCGGAGTCGCCAGGAACACCCGGCCGCCACCCCGCACCAGCCGGTGAAACTCCTCCATCGTCTTCAGGACATCGCTCACATGTTCAATGACATGAATGGCTTGCAGACCGTCGAAGGAACTGTCCTGGAACGGGTATGGGAAGTGATCCAGGTCGCACAGAACGTCGGCGCGGCTGCGCGCATTGCGGTCAATCCCCACCGAGCCCGGCAACTTGTTGATGCCGCAGCCGACGTCCAGAATCAGCGGTCGAGTCACCTCAATAGTCTAGCCGCAAACCGCCTGGATGCACTCTTCCAGCACGCCCAGGGCATGGTTCGCCTGATCCTTGCTCAACACCAGCGGCGGGGAGAGCCGGATCGAATTCTGCCCCGCGCCCAGCACCAGCACGCCGCGCTCGAACGCCATCTGTTCGATCCGGTTCCGCAGCTCCGGAGCCCGCTCCTTCGTCTGCTGGTCCTTCACCACCTCAAAGGCCAGCATCAGCCCCAGTCCGCGTACATCCCCTATCACCGGATACCGGCTGACCCATGTGTCCATCCGCTGCCGCATCTGCGCTCCAACCACGGCCGCATTTTCAATCAACTCCTGCTGCAGCAGTTCAATCGTGGCCAGCGACGCCGCCACACTCACCGGATTCCCGCCGAAGGTGGAAGCGTGCGCGCCCGGCTTCCACTGCATATACTGCGCCTTCGCCACCGTCGCGCTCAGTGGCAGCCCGCTGGCGATCCCCTTGGCCAGGGCCACAATGTCCGGCTCCAGGCCGAAGTGCTCGCTCGCAAACAACTTGCCTGTCCGCCCCATGCCGCACTGCACTTCATCGGCTACCAGCAGGATCCCGTGCCGGTCGCACACCGCCCGCAGTTCGTCGAAAAACTTCCTCGGCGGCACCACATAGCCGCCCTCGCCTTGCACCGGCTCGACGAATACCGCCGCTACCTCTTCGGCCGGCAGGATCGTGGTGAAGAGTTGCTTCTCCAGCACCTGTACGCACTCCACCGCGCACGTCTCCGGCTGCTTGCCATACGCGCAGCGGTAGCAATATGCATACGGGATATGAGTCACCCCGCCCATCAGCGGCGCAAACCCGCGCTTCTGGACACTCTTTGAACCCGTCAACGACAGCGCCCCCATCGTCCGGCCGTGGAAACCGCCCAGGAACGCCACAAACTTATCCCGGCCCGAGTGATACCGCGCCATCTTGAGCGCCGCTTCAATTGCCTCGGCCCCCGAATTCCCGAAGTACACCCGCTTCGGATCCGGCCCCGGAGCCAGCGCCGCCAGCTTCTCCGCCAACTCCACCATATTCTCGTAGTAGAAGTCCGTGCCCGACATGTGGAGAAACTTCTCCGCCTGCGCGCGCACCGCCGCCACCACCTTCGGGTGGGCATGCCCCGTGGCCACAACCGCGATGCCCGCGTTCATGTCCAGAAACCGGTTGCCGTCGACATCCTCGACCATGGCCCCCTCGCCGCGCGCAATCACCAGCGGGTAACTGCGCGTATAGGAAGGGGATAGAACCTTCTCATCACGCTCCACCACCGCCCGCGCCTTGGGACCAGGCAGGGACGTGCGAAGCATCGGCAAATCCTGCCGCTCAGGGAGCTGCATGACGACCTCCTCAAATTGTGTCGGACTGGGGGTTCTGGACTGAAGTGCACTGGCGGGCGCTGTGCCCGGGCCGTGCCTAGTCGCTGCCGAAAAGTGAGGGCCGGACGCTGGCCGGTGTCGCCGTCATAGGTCGATTCTACGCCAAATCCCCCAGATTGGATATCCCTGAAATCGTTCACCACTCCGCTGCCCGGATGAGTATGATTGTGAGATCCGAAACCCAGCTCACACTGCGAAAGGATTGGCTATGGCAGAACTGTCCTACGAGTTGACCCCCGCTGAAGCAAAATCGAAGCTGGATGCCGGCGAGGCGCTACTCATCGATGTGCGCGAACCGCAGGAACACCAACTCTGCGCCATCGACGACGCTGAACTCATCCCCATGAATACGGTGCCCCAGCAACTGCAGCATCTGGAGGAACTCGCTGACGAAAAGGTCGTCATCGTGTTCTGCCACCATGGCGTCCGCAGCCTGAATGTCGTCAACTGGCTGCGCCGCCAGGGCGTCGAAAACTGCACGTCCATGGCCGGCGGCATCGATGCCTGGAGCGCTCAAATCGACCCCGGCGTGCCTCGCTACTAGCCAATCCCCTCTACGAAAGGAACCCATCCCGCATGGCGTTGAAGTATTACACGAAGCCCACTTGAACCACCTGTCGCAAGGCCAGGAGTTTCCTGACCGAACACAAGATCGAACCCGAGACCATCGATCTCAACAAGGGTCTGAGTGAAGCCGAACTCGACAGCCTCATCGGCAAGGCCGACTATCTTCCCTTCCTCAACACTCGCAACGAGCTTTACCGTGAGATGAACATGAAGGCCAACCCGCCCACCCGGGCTGAGGCGATTCGCCTGATGTCGGCCAATCCGAACCTGATCAAGCGGCCCCTGCTCGTCAAAGACGGCAGGATCCTGTTCGGCTTCGACGAATCTGAGTGGAATCGAATCTAGCGCCGGGACGTTAGCTCCCTGACACCCTCGCAGGGGCGCAAATCGCCGCCCGCGGGGCGTCCGGTTCACGCTCCGGCGCGATGCCCGTCAGTTCGCCAGTCCGGCGAACGCGGGCTCAGGGTGCGGAAAATGGACACCAGCGCCGATCGACGGCAGAAACCGGATCCCGCGCGGACTGGATGACACGACCGTCGACTCGATCAGCTCAGATGTCATCGAATCCACAATCGGGGCGAAACGGTCGCTGTAGGAATCACTCTCAAACCGCAGAATCTGGATGTCGCAGTTGTACTTGGGCTCGAAGTACTTCGGGATCGTCTCGCCCCTGTACTGCAGCGGCCGCCCGCCAATCCGCCCCAGGATGTAAGCGGAGTGGTTCCTGGTCGTGGCCGTCGCAATACCCATCGCGCCCCCCAGCAGGCGTCCCCAAGCCCATACGCCCAATGCCAGGCGGACAGCCTCCGCCGTGCCGCGCATTCTTTCCGACAGCACCCATCCGCCCACTTCCACCACCATCGCCCCCGCTGTTTGCGCCGCGCGCATGTCGGCTTCCACGGCCGACCGCAGCTTAATCCCGCACTCCGGGCAGGCTGCCATCTTTGTATGGCTGACGTTCAAATTCTCAAACTTCGTCTGGCGGGGATGCACCAGCATGCGAACGCATCCCTCCACCGCACCGCCGTCGCCCAGGGAGAGCAGATGCCAGGAGAGCGCATCGGTCGAAGAGGCATCGCGTCCGTCCGCAGTCAACTGCGAAGCCCGCAGGGCACCCTCTTCCACCGCAATCCGCCCGCGCAACCTCTGCACTTCACCTATCAATCGCCGGTGCTCGTCTTGGCTGACGGCCACATTCTGAAAGGGCCTGGGGATACTGGCCGATTCTGGTGCAAGCACAATGTGCCGTCGGCCTTCGGCCATGTGACTCTGGGCGGGAAGTCTCATTGAATCATCCTCTTGCGTTTCGAATTGGTCATTTCGCGCGGACTGTCTTCCCGGCGCCGCGATGGCGGGCCGAAGAGACGGGGTACAGCTAGGCATGACCGCCCGAAACCAGATTGGCTCCGGGTGAAACTTCGAGGACTGTTTCGTGAGCCCTCCCAGTAGATCAGATGTCGCGGAATTATGGAAGCGAAGGCGGAAGCCGGTGCGCTGCTGATATCCGCAAACATGATCTGATGCCTGTACAGTCCATCGTCGGACTCACGGCGTTCCGTTAGCCTCGCAAAGGCGGGGGCTACTCGATTTTGGAGCCAGCGCACATTAAAAGAATCAATATGTTGCGGGGAAACTAATCCAATGGCGAGGAGTACAAATGGAGAAAATTAGCAGGTGCTGAGAGCTATTCGGGCGGGGATTAGGTAGACTTCGGGGCCGTCTCGCGTAAGGTATCGTAAGGTAGTAGCCGGCGAAAAAAAAAAGCCGGCGGGAGAACAGAATTCTCCCGCCGGAAGCGTACTAGTCTAATTGTCTGTGCGGCGCGCTCAAAAACTTCAAACTCAAGTTGAATCCGATGTCCCGGCGCGTCCCTCTATTTTCGCTTTTTATTTCTTGCGGCGCAGGATAGACAAGCCCAGCAAACCTGCTCCAATCCCGGCCAGTAGCCCGGTTGAGGGCTCTGGAACTGCCGCGGAGGTCGCATTGATGGTGCCGCTATAGCTGGCCACAACGCTGCCGCCCGGCACAGAAACCGCCGCCAGCACGTCCTGGTACGACTGCCCCAGGAATTCCGCGCCGAACACCCCATTGAAGTTGTAGTCAATGAGTCCCGTGTCGAGATTCCGCATCACGCCCCGAACTGAAAAATTCGCATTCGAAGACAGGCCAGCCGTCGAATCGTTGAAGTTCGAGAGGTTGTACGGAGACTGGAAAGGCGCCGGCGCAGACGGAGTGCACGTCTGCGAGACCGCCTCAGGCGCTCCGCAGTCCAGCGACGAGTATGAGCCAATGTCGATGAACGTCAGATCCAACGCATAACGGAATGCAGGATTTGTGAACGTCAACCAGTTCATCACGAGGATCGGCACCCCCGCCGGTTGGGCCGGAACAACTCCGGCCGTCACGCTACGATCGACAATCGTGCCCGGGTCCAGGAATCCCAATGTCGAAAAGACCCCAGTCCCGGGAGCAAGTGCCCCCAGGTCCCCGGTGCCGTTGAGCGGATCGCCCGCGATTATGGGGTCATAGTCGATCGTGGTCTGGGTGACCTCGGCCGAGCCCCCAACTGTAATGGTTCCATAAATTGGGGCGGCCTGGGCTGTGCCCATGATGGCCATCAATATTACCGCCGGTAGTAGTACGTGCCGGACGGTTTGTGCGTTGTTTGGGTTCTTCAAACTTATTCCCCTCCTGTTTGCCGCGAAGAAAGGCGATCTCCGTTCTACTCGGAGACACCTGCGACGAAGTTGCTGTTGCCTGAATATACCCGAGAATATACTTATTATCAATCATTAATGCGCTTATTTCGATATATAGGTATGGCCCCCGGCGTGCGCCTCGATGAAACAGCAAAACTGCCACTCAGCCTCACCAGCCACGACACTTTTTGGTTTCGAACCACAACATACTAAAACCGTTACCGGTCGCCGGCCATCAACATCATCACATCAAAGGCTTTACCCGGATTCGTGACTTCTCAGAGGCGGTAAATAGTTCCGGACCATCCCGCTTTTCATATTTATTCTCCAGCGCACTCCAAGCCGCCAGACTTCTTCCTAACATAACCATTTGCAGGTACTTACCCTCTCCTGGAAACAAAATCATTCATACCTCCAATCACCCACGAACAAAATGCGAAGATGTAGAACAGAACTGATTATCCGGGCCCTGCCGGCTCGGCCGCGGTGCCGCCATCCCCCCAAACCACTCCCCGCCGCCCTGCAAGCCGCACTCGGGCACGCCCCGCCCCAGTCCCGGCCCATCCGTGATAAACCTATTCCTGTGATTTCCCGTCGCCGCCTCGCCTTAGCCGCCGCTCTCCCGGCCATCATGAAGACCCAAGCGCAAACCCAACCACCTTATAAAGGGCCCCTCGCCAAGTTCTCCGGCCAAGTCAAAGACTCCGATTTTGACTCCCTGGAATACTCGCTACTTCGCTATAAGGAGATGCCGCGCCGCCTCGGCTTCCAGGCTACCGACCGCAAATCCGCCGAGGCCTGGCAGAAGAAGCTCCGGGCCAAAGTCACCGAACTCGTCGGCGGCTTCCCCCAACAGCGCACCCCGCTGCAGCCGCGCATCCTTGAGACCAGGGAGTTCCCCGGCTACACCCGCGAAACCGTCGTCTTCACCTCACGCCCCGGCCTCGAGGTCTTCGGTTACCTCATGATCCCCAAAGGCAAAGCCAAACCCATGCCAGCCGTCATCAGCATCCCCGGCCACGGTTTCGGGGTGAACGACATCTCCGGCATTGACGACAAAGGCAATGAACGCACGGTCAAAGGCCCTTACGCCTACGACTACGCCCTCCAGATCGTGGAAAACGGCATGGCCGCCCTCGCCATTGAACCCCTCGGATTCGGTTGCCGCCGCGACGCCGCCGCCCGCTCCAAGAACGGCGGAACCTCCTCCTGCCAGCCCTCAGCCGGCGCCGCCCTGCTCTTCGGCGAGACGATGGTCGGCTGGCGCGTCTGGGACATCATCCGCTCCGTCGACTACCTCGAAACCCGCAAGGAGTTCGATCCCAGGCGCATCGGCCTCATGGGCATCTCCGGCGGCGGCACCTGCACCGTCTTCGGAGCCGCCCTCGAACCCCGCATCAGCGCCGCCTTCGTCAGCGGCTACCTCAACACCTTCCGCGACTCCATCCTCAGCCTCTCCCACTGCATCGACAATTACGTCCCCGGCATCCTCCAGTGGTGCGAGCAGTACGACGTCGCCGGCCTCATCGCCCCCCGCCCGCTCTTCTGCGAATCCGGCGTGAAGGATCCCATCTTCCCCGTCAACGCCTTCAAGGAATCCTTCGCCAACGTCAGCAAAGTCTACGAGGCCTTCGGAGCCCAGGACCGCATCGGCCACGAGATCCACCCCGGAGCCCATGTCTTCTCCGGCAAACAGGGCCTGCCGTTCCTCGCCAAACACCTCAAAGCCTAACTGTATCTTCCTCATAGGCGCGGCCCGCCCATGCCGCGCCTTCTCCACCCTCCGCTTGGACCTATACTGAAACCCATGCGGATGCTTCTCCTCACCCTCGCGGCCGCCGCCGCCCTCACTGCCCAAACTCATCCCACCGTCGAGTTCAACACCAAGTCCGGTCCCCTCAAACTCACTGTCATCAAACACGCCAGTTTCATGCTGGAAGCCGGCGGCCAGGTCGTTCACGTCGACCCCACCAGCCCCGGCAACTACACCGGGCTCCCCCAGGCCGATCTCATCCTGGTCACCGACATCCATGGCGATCACAACGACCCCAAAGCCCTCGCCGCCGTCCGCAAGACTTCCTCCAAAGTGATCGCACCCAAGGCCGTAGCCGAGAAGCTCGAAGGAGCCCAGATCCTCGCCAATGGCGAAACCACCAAAGTGGGCGCCTGGACCATCGAAGCCGTGCCTATGTACAACCTCAAACGCGGTCCCTCCGAAGGCAAACTCTTCCACGACAAAGGCCGCGGCAATGGCTACATCGTCACCTACGGCGGCTTTCGCCTCTACATCTCCGGCGACACCGAGGGCATCCCCGAGATGCGCGCCCTCAAGAACATTGATCTGGCCCTGGTCTGCATGAACCTGCCCTACACCATGACGCCCGAAGAAGCCGCCGACGCCGTCAAGGCGTTCAAGCCCAAGGTGGCGACCCCGTATCACTACCGGGAGTCCGACCTCTCCGTCTTCGAAAAGGGATTGGCGGGCAGCGGCGTTCAGGTGAAGTTGCTGGATTGGTACAAGTAATCGCGCAGCCTGAATCGGCAGCGGCCTATCGCCACTCCGGCACAAGCGTGCCAGGCGGCTCCACAAACTCCCGATTGAACCGTGTGAAGGTCACAAACTGGGACAACTCGGTCACGCCGCGCTCCCACAGCACCCCCACGGTGCCATCCTTCAGCAACGTGATATCCGAGTAGGCGGCGATCCCGCCACTCAGCGTCTTCTGGTTGATCCAAGTCTGCCCCTCGTCGTAGCTGACCCGCAACGCCAGGTGCCGCCGCCCGGGTCCATCCGGACCGGTCCATAGCAGCCGGTTCCGGTCGCTGCCTGCCGCCTTCAGGCTGAAGCGCTCAATGGACGTTGCCACCGCGGTCACGGTCTGCCCGGTAGTCGGCCAACTCCACTCGCTACCCTCGTTCCGGCTCACCGTGACAAACCGCCGCTCGCCATTGCCCTGCCGGACGTCCATCATCACTGAGCCGTCCGCCAGCTCCACCACCTGGTTTTCGTCACCCAGCACCGCCACCAGTTCACCCCGCTGCCAGGTCGTGCCATGGTCATCGCTAAACACCACATACGGACGCATCAGTTCGAGCGAGCCCAACCAACCCGTAGCGCCCCCCATGACCTTGCATGTATCGGGACACATCGCGGCGGGTATGACGAGACGCCCGCTCTTCGTCTGAATAGCTCCGCCCGGTCCGAAGAACATGGAGCCCCACCGCTCGAAGTCGCGCGCCTCCTTCGTGATATCCCGAGCCGCCGACCACGTCCGCCCCATATCGTCGCTCCACCGCAACCACGACTGGCAGTCATCAGTGCCCGGCCGGCTATTCACTGAGCCCTTGCCCGGCTTCCAACGATTGAAGGCCAGCCAAATGCGTCCCCCCGCCCGGTCCACCACAATGGACGGATTCGACGCGCTCCACTTCTCGCCGGGGTCATCCACCACCACCAGCTTCGACCACGTGAGGCCGTGGTCCTCACTGCGCTTCATCACCAGGTCAATATCCCCGCCGCCGGGATCGCTCTTGTTGTCCTTCCGGCCTTCCAGCACGGCCAGCAGGGATCCGTCCGCTGCGGTCACCACGGCTGGAATCCGATACCCCGTGTACCCTTCTTCACCAGATTTAAAGACGTCTGTGTGAGTCAGGAAGGGCTCCGCGGCTTGACCCATTGACGCGGTTAGCAATGAGAACACCAGGCAACGCAACTTCATAAAATGCAGGCAAAGTCTAACATATCCACCCCGGCGCCGATGTCGACGCAACCCCTCTCTGCTTCTCAACGGCTCCTGCCGGTGCAACCCGTGCTAGGCTGAACCAAATCAACCTGGGAGGACACCGCCGTGTCCACTGCTCTGGCACCTGTTCAGGCAAATCAACGCCTCACCCTCGTCGACGCCCTGCGCGGCCTCGCCGTCCTCGGCATTCTGGCGATGAACATCGTCGGCTTCGCCTTCCACCCCACGGTCTACAGCGATCCCACTGTGGCGGGCGGCTCCACCGGCGTCAACCTGTGGACTTTCCTCGTCGCCGGAGTCGTCTTCGACGGCAAGATGCGCGGCATCTTCACCTTGCTCTTCGGAGCCGGAGTCTATCTCCTCACCACCCGCGCCGAGCAGCGCGGCGGAGGCGCCTTCATCGCCGATATCTATTACCGGCGCACGCTCTGGCTGCTTCTGTTCGGCATTGCCCACGCCTACCTTCTCTGGTTCGGCGAAGTCCTCTTCCCCTACGCGCTGCTGGGCCTGGCCCTCTACCCCTTCCGCCGGATGTCGGCCCGCGGCCTCATCTGGCTCTGGGCGCTCCAGGTCGTCTTCATGATCGCCTACGGCATCTACGACGCCCGTGATCTGACGGAAAAGCACGACATCGCCGTCGCCGCCGCGCCCCTCAAGAAAGCCGGCAAGACCCTCACCGAAGACCAGGAGAAGGCTCTCTCCTCCTGGGAGGAGCGCGCGAAGCACGACAAACCCGAGGCAGCGGCCGTTAGGAAGTACACGACCCTCAACACCACCGGTTTCGTGAATTCGGTCAAAGCGCGCATGCCAATCGTGCTCTGGTGGCACAGCCTGTCGATCTACTCACCCCTGCAGTACGACCTCTTCGCCATGATGCTGCTAGGCATGGCGTTCATGAAGACCGGAGTCCTCACCGGAGAACGCTCCACCGCCTTCTATTGGAAGATGATTGCCGCCGGCTATGGCGTGGGCTTGCCCCTCACCTATGCCCAACTCCGCCTCCAGGTGGACGGTAGCTTTTCGATCCTCGCCAACGCCTGGGCCGGCGCCTGGTACGAGCCCGCCCGCATCGCAGTTTGCCTCGGCCATGTCGCGCTCATCGTCCTCGTCTTCCGCCACGCCCGGCTCGCGGGCATCCGCCGCATCTTCGCCGCCACCGGCCAGATGGCCCTCACCAACTACCTCATGCAGAGCATCCTCTGCACCCTCTTCTTCAATGTCCTGGGGTACCACAGCCAACTCCAGCGCTACCAGATCTACTACGTCGTAGCCGCCATCTGGCTGCTCGAACTCGCCTGGAGTCCGCTCTGGCTCCGCCACTTCCAATTCGGCCCGTTTGAGTGGGCCTGGCGCTCCCTCACTTACTGGCAACGCCAACCGATGCGGCTGCAATCCGTTACATTCGACCCCCAAATTGAGCCTCGCGAATCGATACCTGCCAGGTCAGAGGTGTAGTAAAATAAACTTGAAAACAGGATTCATAGGTCCTAATTCGGCCCAAGGAGATTTACATGGCTCTCGTTTCAATGCGCCAGCTTCTCGACGAAGCGGCTAAAGGCGGCTACGGCATTGGCGCCTTTAACGTCAACAACATGGAGCAGATTCAGTCCATCATGGAGGCGGCTCGCGAAACGAAGTCGCCCGTGATCGTCCAGGCTTCCCGCGGCGCCCGCGCTTACTCGCAGGATCGCTTTTTGTATCACCTGATGCTCGCCGCCACTGAGATCTATCCCGAGATCCCCACCGTTCTGCACCTCGACCACGGCAATAGCCCCGCCACCTGCATTTCCGCCATCGACATGGGCTTCACCTCCGTCATGATGGACGGCTCGCTCATGGAAGACGGCAAGACCCCCTCCTCCTTCGAGCACAACGTTGCGGTCACCAAGGAAGTCGTCGAGTACGCCCATGCCCGCGGCGTCACGGTCGAAGCTGAAATCGGCTGCCTCGGCGGTATCGAAGACGGCCACGGCTCCGGCGGCTCCGGTCTCGATCACGTCACCGACCCGGCCCAGGCGGAAGATTTCGTCAAGGCCACCGGCTGCGACGCCCTCGCCATCGCAATCGGCACCTCCCACGGCGCCTACAAATTCACCCGCAAGCCCGACGGCGACGTCCTCAAGATGGACATCCTCATCGAGATCCACAAGCGCCTGCCCACCACCCACCTCGTGATGCACGGCTCCTCGTCGGTTCCGAAGGAACTCATCGACATCATCAACCAGTACGGCGGCAAGATGAAGACCACCTTCGGCGTCCCCGTCGAAGAGATCCAACTCGGCATCAAGAATGGCGTCCGCAAGGTCAATGTCGACACCGACAACCGCCTCGCCATCACCGGCGCCATCCGCAAGGTCTTCATGGAGACCCCCGAGAAGTTCGACCCCCGCGACTACCTGAAGCCCGCGCGCGAAGCCATGAAGAAGGTTGTGGCGGAACGCATGGTCCAGTTCGGCCAGGCCGGCCACGCTGGCGACTACACCTCCAAGCCGCTCTCCGAGATGGCCGAGATGTACAAGTCGCAGCTCGTCAGCGCATAGTACTTTCCACGGAAACACGACAGGGCGCGGATCACTCCGCGCCCTGTTTGTCTTTCCACTCGGTCAGCCCGCCTAGAGCGGCAGTTGCTCGACAATCTCGATATTGAAACCTTCCAACCCCACCACCTTGCGCGGGTGATTTGTCAGCAGCCGGATCCGCTTCAGTCCCAGGTCCGCCAGAATCTGCGCGCCAAATCCAGTCTCGTGCTGCAGTAGCCTCTGCCCCTCCGGTGTCGCGTAATGCATGTACGCCCGGGTGTGGGACATCAGACGCGGCAACCCGCCCGTCGGATCCGGATTAATCTGCCGGATGCCCGGTCCCGTCTGGTGCAGGTACACCAGCACGCCGGCGCCTTCAGCCACAATCCGCTCCAGCGAGGCCCGCAGGATCCGGTGGCAATCACATTCGGTCGAATGGAACACATCCCCGTAGGTGCACCGCGAGTGCATCCGCACCAGCGCCGTCGAGGCCTTCTCCGGCTCTCCGTAGACCAGCGCCAGATGCGTCTCCGGATCGATCGTCGACGAGTAGGAAATGGTGCGGAACTGCCCCAGGTCCATCGTGAGCGTGCCCTCGGCCGCCCGCCGCATAATCCGCTCGTTCTCCATCCGGTAACGGATCATGTCCGCCACCGAGATCAGCAGCAGCCCGTGCTTCTTACAGAACTCCACCAGTTGAGGGACCCGCGACATCGTTCCGTCGTCGTTCATGATTTCGCAGATCACACCGCCCGGCCGCATGCCGGCCAGCCGCGCCAGATCTACTGCCGCTTCGGTCTGACCGGAGCGCACCAGCACTCCGCCCTCCCGCGCCCGCAGCGGGAACATGTGCCCCGGCCGCGCCAGATCCGCCGGCCGCGAATTCGGGTCGATCGCCACCTGGATCGTCTTCGCCCGGTCCGCCGCCGAGATCCCCGTGCTCACTCCTTCCGCCGCGTCGATCGCCTCGCAGAACGCCGTCCCGAATTGCGACGTGTTCTTCTGCGACATCATCGGCAGCGCCAGCCGGTCGCAAATCTCGGGCGCCAGCGCCAGGCACACCAACCCCCGTCCGTGCACCGCCATGAAATTGATCGCTTCCGGCGTCGCAAACTCTGCGGCCAGTGTCAGGTCTCCCTCGTTCTCACGGTCTTCGTCATCGACAACAACCAGCATCCGGCCCTGACGAAAGGCTTCCAGAGCCTGCGGAATCGTGGCAAAAGGCATAAGGTCCTACGTCTTCATTATGAGCGATGAGAGGCTCTTCACCCTAACCACGCCAGCCCCTGTGTAAGCCTCGTGAAAATCAGACAACTGGATCAACTTAGCTGGTTCCCAGGGCTCGCGCCGGGTGTATACTTGGGCCGTCTCAAGGAGACTTATGCCATGTTCGCTGAAGGAAATCCCGAAGTCTTAGTAGTGGGCGCCGGCCCCGTTGGACTGCTGGCAGCCCTGGATCTGGCCAAACAAGGCATTATCGTCGAAATTGTTGATTCCGGAGTGTGGGCCTGCAAACACAGCTACGCCCTCGCACTCTACCCCCAAACCCTCAGCCTGCTGCGCGAGCTCGGCGTGCTCGACCGCGTCATGGGCAGCGCCTATGCCGTTCGCACGCTTGCCCTCTGCGATCGCGGCGGCACGCGCGCCAAAGTCCGCCTGGGCGATCCCTCCGATCCGCTCGCCTGCCTGGCCGTCGTCCGCCAGGACGTCATTGAGGATATGTTCGAGCACGCCCTGCGCGAAGCCGGCGCCGCCGTCCACTGGCGCCACGACATCTCCGCCCTGCAGCCCACGCCCAACCACATTACCGCCACCGTCGACCGCCTCGAACGCGAATCGCGCGGCTACGTCGTGGCCCACAATGAGTGGGTGGTCGGCCGCCGCTGGGACATCCAGGTGCCCTTTGTCATCGGCGCCGATGGCTACAACTCGCGTGTCCGCCGCACCCTCAACATTGAATACCCGGAGGTCGCCCCCGCCCAATACTATGCGGTCTTTGAGTTCGAGACCGACGCCAAGC
Organism: Paludibaculum fermentans; assembly: GCF_051172195.1. Classification (GTDB taxonomy): domain Bacteria; phylum Acidobacteriota; class Terriglobia; order Bryobacterales; family Bryobacteraceae; genus Paludibaculum; species Paludibaculum fermentans_A. The sequence continues at coordinate 3,882,993 of NZ_JBPJAQ010000001.1, read as the reverse complement.
TCGGCGACGAAGCCCACGTCGTGTTCGGACCCGGCACCAGCGACGTGCTCTGGCCCCTGCCCGGCGGCCTGTGCCGCTGGAGCTTCCAGCTCACCGACTATCACGACACCGTCGCCGAGGAGATGAAGGACCGCCTGCTGCGCTCCGGCTTCGGCTACTTCCCCACCGAACGCGCCAAAGACCGCACCGAAGGTTCGCCGAACAAGTACCCCGCCGTCCTCGACCAGAGCCACCTCATTGACCTCATCGCCTCGCGCGCTCCCTGGTTCGAAGCCTCCATCGGCCGCATCCACTGGCGCACCGTCGTCCGCTTCGAGCGCCGCCTGGCCGGCAGTTTCGGACAGAATCGCATGTGGCTGGCCGGAGACGCCGCCCACCTCGCAGGCCCCGTCGCCGTCCAGAGCATGAACATCGGCTTCTTTGAGGCTCATGAACTCGCCACCGCCGTGGCCGGCATCCTGCACGGCCAGGGCACGCTCGCCGATCTCGACGCCTGCGGCGACCGCTGGCACGGCGAGTGGCGCCGCCTGCACGGCCTGGAAGCGCACCTCGAACCGACACCTGAAACGGATCCCTGGGTCGCCGAACATGCGGCCGACCTCCCCGCCTGCCTGCCCGGCTTCGGCGCCGAAGCCGCGCGCCTGGCCGCTCAGTTGGGCCTCTATGCGCCACCGGTGCTGAGCAAAACTGCGGTACCTTAGGCGGTATGTCATTTGCAGGTAGAGTCGTGCGATTGGTGGTAATCGCCACACTCTCCTATCAGTTAGCACAGACTGTCGACTCCGCCCACTTCCACTTTGGTGGTCCGGCCCGGCCCTTTGACCTCGCCTCGGGCACGCTGCTCGTCGCCTCCACCCGGCCGGCGGCCGTCCAGGCGGGCCTCCGCGAAGGCGACACGATCCTCTCCCTCAACGGCCGGGTCCTGCTGCAGCGCACCCAGTTGGATGAGCACCTCCGCTCCGTCCCTGCCGGCGCCGTGCTGCGCGTCTCCTTCCTGCGCCCGGGCCAGCCCCCACAGGAAGCAGCCATCACCCTCGCACCGGCCGGCAGGGCCGATCGCACCTGGACAGAAGTGCTCATGTCGCTGTTCATGGAGTTCGTCACCCGTTGGTTCTGCCTGACCCTGGGCCTGTTCGTTGTCATCATGCGTCCGTCCGACCCGCTGGCCTGGCTGGTCCTCGCCATGATGCTCAGCTTCAGCAACCTGGAATCCAGCTTCAGCAGCCTCCCCGACGGCTGGCCCCAACCCTTCCGCGCTCTCGGCATCTGGTACTCCACCTTCCTGCAGCGCAGTTGGCCCCTGTGGATGCTACTCTTCGGGCTCTTCTTCCCCGACCCCTCCAAGAAGCTCAAGTACGTAGCCTGGACGCGCTGGGCCGTGGGCCTGCCCATCTTCCTCTTCGCCCTGGTCAACGCGTTCGTGCAGGCGTTCGAACACTCCGGCCAGCCGGTGAATCCTACACTCGGCCGCCTGGTCGATCAGGCCAGCCCGGTCGTCATGCTGCTGGGCTTCCTGGCCATCGGCCTGTTCTTCATGTCGTTGCAGCTCAAGCGCTATTCGACGGCCGACCCCGATGCCCGCCGCCGCCTCAAACTCCTCTTCTGGGGCGCCAACGTCAGCCTTTCGCCCATCTTCGCCGTCATCGTCTACACCTCCGTCACCCATGTCAGCGTCGGCTCAGTGAACCCCGTACTGCTGGCCGCTGTGGTGCTGTTGCTGTTCCTGTTCCCCGCGACGCTGGCTTACGTCCTGGTGGTGGAGAAGGCCATGGACGTGCGCGTCGTCCTGCGGCAGGGCCTGCAATACGCGCTGGCCCAGCGCGCCATGCGCATCCTGCTGGCCATGCTCACCATGGGCATCATCTATCTCACCTTTGAGACCCTCAGCAACCCGGCCACGCGCCGGCCCATGCGGCTGCAGGCGATTGCCCTCTGCGGGGCGGCCATCATCCTGCTGCAGCGCGGCTCCGGCAAAGCCGCCCAGTGGATCGACCGCCGCTTCTTCCGCGAACAGGTGGAAACCGAACAGGTCCTCGTCCAACTAGGGGAGGAGGTGCGGCACATCACGAACCCGGAGGAGCTCAAGCAGCGTGTCTGCCAGCGCATCTCAGAGTCGCTCCACGTAGCCAGGGTGGAGATCACCGCCAACGGGCCCGGTTCCGGGCACGAAATCGCCTTCCCGCTCTCCGCCGGCGCCAACCAGCTTGGCCATCTCATCCTGGGCCCCAAGCTGAACGAGGAACCCTACTCCGGCAGCGACCGCCGGCTGCTGCAGACCGTCGCCGGTCACACCGCCCTGGCCCTTGAGAACGCCCGCCTCACCTCCGCCGTCGCCCACGAGGCGGCCCAGCGCGAACGCATCCACCGCGAACTCGAGATCGCCCGCGAAGTCCAGGAGCGGCTCTTTCCCCACCATCCGCCCGCCGTCCCGGGCCTCGATTACGCCGGCCGCTGCCGCCCCGCCCAATCCATCGGGGGCGACTACTACGATTTCTTCCTCACGTCCGAAGGCCGCCTGATCGTCGCCCTCGGCGATATCTGCGGAAAGGGCGTACCGGCCGCCCTGCTCATGGCCAGCCTCCAGGCCTCGCTGCGCGGCCTGTGCGCCGGAGGGGTGAACGACCTCGGCGAGATCATGGGCCACCTCAACCGACTGGTCTTCGACGCCACCCCGCGCAACCGCTTCGCCACCCTGTGGTGCGCCGTCTATGACCCCCAAACCCGCATCCTGCGGCACTCCAGCGCGGGCCATGGCGATGCCTTGATCCTGCGTGCCTCCGGTGCAAAGGAAAGGGCCGGTGTCCGCGGCCTTGCCCTGGGGCTCACCCGCACCGCCCGCTACTCCTGCGGCGACCTGCACCTGCAACCCGGCGACGTGGTCGCCGTCTGCACCGATGGAGTCACCGAGGCGCACAACCTGGGCCGTGAGGAGTTTGGCGACGAGCGCTGGGAAACGGCGCTGCAGGCGGCCGCCACGCTAGCGCCTGCCTCCATCCTGGACGTCATCATCCAACAGGTGGATGCCTTCGCCGGCGGAGCCGAGCAGCACGACGACATCACCGTGATGGCGTTGCGGGTCCAATCGTGATCTTCCGCCAGTGCGCCGGCGACGGCGGCTTGTCTCCCACCAGCGTGTGCTGGAATAGCCGGATCACCGTTTTCGGGCCTCCGGACGGCAGCGCCTGGGTGACGGTCTGCATCGCAGCGCCCTCCACCAGCTTGCTGAACAGCCGCTGGTTGTTGGCGTAGATCTCCAGCCGCCAGGCCCGGTTCTCTTCGGCCGCCACCTCCAGCTTCATCAGCCTGCCGCCGCGCAAGTCGGCTGTGGTCGACAGGACAACCCCCCGGACCTCATCCCTCGGCCAGGTCACCAGTACGTCATTGTCGAGATAAGTGATCCCGCGGATCCCGCCCAGGCCTCCGCCGGCGCCGCCGAATCCGGCCCGCTCCAGTTGCCAGCGCGGATCCCAGTAACGCGTCAGCTCCTCCAGCTCGAAGAACTCCGGCTTGACCTCCGGCACGGACAGCGGCTGCCGCGCTATGTTCATGATTCTAGGCGCGATGCCGGAAATCCGTTCGTCCACCGGCGGATCGAACGTGATGGGTCCCATGCGGTTGCCGGCGATCCGGTTCTGGAGTTTCTCCACCAGCATGGGCGGGAGGCCTTTCATGCCGCGCAGGGCGCCCACCACTGCTCCGGCATTGGCCGCGTTGCAGTCGGCGTCGGTGAAATCGGCCGCTCCAAAGGCCAGGTTGACCGTCTTGAGGAAGTCGCCCTCCCCGAAGTAGACGCTCATGGCGACCAGCGCCCCGTTGGCGACCGCATTGTTGGTGGCCGGATACTCGATGTGCCAGCGCTCCTCCAGGGCATTCGCAATCTCACGCGGCGGCCGGCCCGCCTTGGCCATGGACAGGAACTGGTCCAGGGCCTTGCGATAGGGTGAGCGCTGGTCGATGAAGGCAGCCGCCTTCTCGACAATCTGCCTGGGATCGGTCTCGGAGTAGGCCAGCGAGACCATGGCCGCCACGAACACACCGCCCTCCACCGCTTCGGCCCAGCCGTTGATGCGTCCGTAGTACCGCGCCAAGCGGGCCGCCAGCGCCGGATTGCCGGGGGCCAGCATGCCGTAAATATCCGCTGAGAACTGCGGCCCGATGGTGAACCAGAGCCGGTTGTAGCGCGGATGGCCGGTATCCGGAGGCTGGATGCCGCGCTGCATCAGGAGCCTGGCCTGCTCCGACGACCCCCAGGAACCGGCATTGTCTTCCTTCCATTGCGCACCCAACTGCTGGATGGTCAGCCGTGGACCGTACTTCTCGAACGCGCGCAAGGCCACGATCTCGTAGTAGTAGTCATCGTCCACCGGAGCGGGTCCGCGGAACGTGGACGGCAGGTCGGAGATCCATTGGACCGAGGCGGGCTTGTGCTCGAAAGGGAACCCCATGTTCGCCCCCAGGATCTGGGCCGTAAATGCCGCCCGTGTACGGTCTTCCACGGACTGGGCATACAGCGAACAGGAGAGGAACAAGAGGAGGGCAACGCGCATACAGGCCTGGATCCATGCTACTATGCGGAAAGACCAGCCCACACACTTCGCGGAGAGGTGGCTGAGTGGTCGAAAGCAGCGGTTTGCTAAACCGTCGTAGGGTGTAAAGCTCTACCGAGAGTTCGAATCTCTCCCTCTCCGCCATTCCCGTCCTCCATCTACCCCGGCTACAATTCCCCATGCCAATTCCATGTCCCTCCAGGTAGAATCGAAATCGATGCTGTGGCAATTGGTTGGCGGAGTTCGCGGCTTACTCATGCTGGCCGGTCTCGCGGCCGCCGGGACGCTGATTCCCTGGAAGTTCGGGTTCATGTTCCTGGACCCGGCCATCATCCTGCCTTATACGGCGATTGCGATCCTGTTCGCTTCCAACTTCGTGGCTGGAGGGGTGGTGGGCCAGGATGACATGGGCACGATTCGGGGCGTCACGTTCGGGGGAACTCTCTACGGCTGGCTGTGCTGGGTCCTGATCCTGGGCACTGCTTTTGCCGCCCTGGCCGCCTTCCGCGACCGCGTCGTGCTGCCGCCGGCGGGCATGCTTACCGCCCTGGCCCTCTTCACGGCCTGCGTCGCCTGGCTGAGCGCGTGCCTCGCCGCCCTGGTAGCCGTCCAGGTTTTCACTGCCAAGGCGGCCCGCGACCTGATGCGCATGGGCTTCTTTTTCATCGTCCTGCTGACGCTGATCGTGCCTCGCTTCCTGCCGGCTGCGTGGCGCGCCTCCGGTGCGAAAGTGCTGACCGGCGAGCAGTTGCCGCTGCTGCTGGGCATCGCCGGACCGGTGCTGGTCTGCCTGGGCTTCCTGGCCCTGCGCCGGATTCCGATCCTGCTGGCCGACCGCCACCTGGGCCTGTCCATCACTGGGGAGTGACCGGGCAGGCGCGCTGATTTTCCGGGAATCAGCGAACCAAAGACGAAGGACCTCTCAAGCCAATTCCACCTACAGCCGATAGGAGGTGGGTGAGTGTCGATTCCGTACTTCCCCTGACCGCAGACGCGGAAGAGATTAAATTCGTCCCGCCGGTGCCGGAGACCATGGATGACCTGGGGCTCTCGCAGTCGATGGTGGAGCAGATGATCCTGAAGACCCTCTACTTTCGAGGGGATTCTTCCGGCCGTCTGCTGGCCAGTTCGATGGGCCTGAACTTCAGTGTGATCGGACCGTTGATCGAGTCGATGAAGCGCCAGCACCTGCTGATGGCGAAGAGCAGCCTGGGTATTGGCGATATCAGTTCGACGTTCGCGCTGACGGAAGCGGCGCGCGAACTCACGCGCGAATACATGGAATCAAACTCCTATGTGGGGCGCATCCCGGTGCCGCTGGAGCAGTACACGGTGGGCGTCAAGATGCAGCGGAACCGCGCTGACTGGCTCAGCAAGGACATGCTGAACAACGCCTTCAAGCACATGGTGGTGAACGAAGCGACCATGAGCCACCTGGGGCCAGCGGTGAATGCCGGCAAGTCGTTCCTGATCTATGGCCAACCGGGCAACGGGAAGACCTACCTGGCCGAGGGACTGTTCAACATTGAATCGGAGCCGATCTACGCGCCGTTCGCCATCGAGTACCAGGGCCAGATCATCCAGCTTTACGATCCCAACTATCACAACCGGCTGGACCAGGACAATTTCGAGGTCAGCGCGTTCCATCGGGACCTGGATTTCGACGGACGCTGGTTCCAGTGCAAACGGCCGTTCATCATGTCGGGCGGCGAACTCGCGTTGGAGATGCTCGACCTGAGCTTCAATCCGGCTTCGAAGATCTACGATGCTCCGTTCCAGCTCAAGGCGAATAACGGCATCTATCTCATCGACGACTTCGGCCGGCAGAAGGTGACGCCGGCGGAGGTACTCAACCGCTGGATTGTGCCGATGGAGCGCCGCATCGACTTTCTGACGTTCCGCACGGGCGGAAAGGCGCAAGTCCCGTTCGAGTGTTTCCTGGTGTTCTCCACGAACCTGCGTCCGGAGCAGTTGGGCGACGAGGCCTTCCTGCGCCGCATCCAGTACAAGATGTTCGTGCGGTCGCCGGAGGTCGCGGAGTTCATCAAGATCTTCAAGCGTTTTTGCGATAGCCAGAAGATCGAGTGCGACGACCTGACGATTGAGGAGTACATCGACAAGAAGTACATGCGGGCGGGCAAGCGGTTCCGCCGCTGCCAGGCGCGCGATGTGATCACGCACGCGATTGACCTGATCCGCTTTGAGCGCAAGCCTTACAAACTGACGTTCGATGTACTGTCGCACGCCTTCGACATGACGTTCATCAGCGAAGAGTACGAGACTTAGGCGGAACCTGCAACATAAAGATGTAGATGAGGACGCCGGCGAGCAGCACGCCGGACGAGGTCAGGAACGCAGCCAGAAACGTGCCGGTGCGTTCGACGAGATAGCCCGTCACGACCGGTGCGACGACTCCGCCGAGATTACCCACCGCGTTCTGTAGGCCAGTCCACTTGCCGGAAGCGCCGGCACCGGCCAGATTCTGCGACAGCGCCCAGCAATTCGACGTATACAAGCCCAAGCCGCAGAAGGCCAGCACGAGGAACGTCATGGAGAGGACGTGGGACGGCACGGTGGCGAAGGGCAGCATGATGGCTGTGAGCAGCAGTCCGGCGATCATGAAGTTGCGCCGCAGCGGCACCACTTCCGCGCCCTTGGCGATCATCCGGTCAGAGATCCAGCCAGCCGTGATGGTGCAGACCGCGGTGACGCATAGCGGGAAGGCGTTGTAGATCGACATCATGCCCATGCTGAAGTGCCGTTCGCGGATGAGGAACGAGGGCAGCCAGGTGAGCAGGAGATACCAGTTGTAGTTGAAGCAGAACAGGCCGATAAACGTGGCCCAGGCGGAGCGGCTGGCGACCAGTTCCAGCCAGCCCGGGCCTTCCTGTTTCTGCTGGCCGGCCGTCGTATCGCGCGGCGAGTAGTAGAGCCACGGGACGAGCCAAGCCAGGCTCAAACCGCCGGTGAGGATGAAGAACCAGCGCCAGCCGTATACGCCGATCATCCAGCCGCCGAGGAGAACGCCGACAGCCGGACCGAACTTTGTGGCGGCGTCGATGATGCCGTTCGCCAGCCCGCGCTCTTCCTCTTTGAAGCCCTTGGAGAGGATCTTGGAGTAGGCCGGGTAGGCGACCGACTCGCCGATGCCCAGCAGTAGCCGGAACGCGACAAGGGCCGCGAAGCCGGTGACCATGCCCATGGCCAGGGTGGCCACCGACCAGACCAGGAAGCCGAGGGCGTAGACCCGAGCGACATCGTAGCGGTCCACCAGCCAGCCGGCGACGATCTGGAACAGCGCGTAGGTCCAAAAGAAGGCGGCGAGGAGGAAGCCCATCTGCGAATCGCGCAGGCCGAGCTCCTTTGTGAGCTGCGGAGCGGCGATGCCCAGGTTGCCGCGATCCATGTAGTTGATCAACACGGACACGGCCAGCAAGAGGAGCATGGGCCAGTGGGATGGGGTGCGCTTGGCGTTGGAAGTCACAAAGCGGGCAGTATATCAGTTGCCCAATGGAGCCGTGACAGAATTCGGGTTGCGGAGGGCGTCGCGGACGCCCTGCCCGCCCAACCGGCGGTACATGCGGTCGACGGCGGCCCACGACCAGGTGTAGAAGATGCGCGCCTGTTCGGGCGAGGAACCGAGAGCGGGCGGAGAGTGCAGACCCTGCACGGAGGCGACGTCCGCGGCGGTGGGGCGTTCGCCAGACCAGCGCATGGCCATGCCTTCGTGGAACCAATGGGGGAAGCGGCCGCGCGCGGTGAGGCAGGCGTGGACGAGCTCGTGGGCCACGGCCTGGCGCGCTTCGCGCTGGAAAGCCTGCCGGAAGAGGACAACGCGGATGCGTCCATCGAACTGGCCGCCGCTCCACTCTTCCGCTCCGGTGGTGGCGCGATAGGCTTCCTGGTTCTGGAGCACGAGGGGCAGCTGTTCCTTCAGTTCGCAGCCCAGTTCCGCGTCGAGCCGGGCGTACTCGTCGTTGGCCGCCGACAGGACCTCGGCCGCGGTGCTTTCGGGAATTTCCTCGCTGTTGTAGCGCAGGACGAAGCGGTAGCCGCGGAGCTTGTTGCGGCTGGTATCGCCGGCGATTTCCGCCCGCGCCTTGCGCATGAGGGCATCGACGGAGGGATTCGGCGCCAGGGCCTGCGACTCCGTCCAATAGGCCAGGGCCAGCTTGGGCTCATCGCCGCGGTAAGCGGCCAGGCCGGCCAGGGCCAGGGTGAGTGGATCTGCGCGGCCTGCATGTTTGAGCTCCGCCTCGATTTTCTGGAGGGCCAGCCGGGGTTGATTCGCTTCTATGAGAGCGAGGACTTCGCCGGCACCCGGACGGGCCGAGGCCTCTTCTTTCAGGCGAGCGGTCTCGGCGCGCAGCATCTTTGGCAGTTCCAGCTCCGATGCGTCCCGCAGCCCGGCACGATAGGACTCCAGTCCGTCCAGTTCGCTCGCCAGCACGTAGCCGGTTTGTCCGGCGGAAGCCACCTTGTAGCAGGTGCCGGCGTCACCGGAGATGGAAAAGCGGACCTGGACGGCCGTGTCCGCGGGCAGGCGCACCAGGGTATCGGCATCGGTGGAGCAGGCGGAACGCAGGACGGCCCCGCCGCCGTGGATTACCGGATCACTGGCCAGAAGCAGGAGAGCGAGAAGGGGGGCCACTGACGAATCTATCGGCGGAAGCTCGCCGCGGGTGCAGGCCCGCGTTATTCTGGATCGTGGCTCCGTCGCCAGAGCGGCACCGTCCCTGCCGTACGCGAAGGAGTCTCCCCCGCTATGCAATGGCGCGCCGCGATCCTCGGCCTGTGTGCCGTTCTCTCCGCCTGGGCCACATCCCCGGCCAAGGGTACTGAAATCCTGTGGGACCGCTTCGGCGTGGCTCACGTTTACGCGAAGAACACCCCGGACCTCTTTTACTGCTACGGGTATGCGCAGGCGCAGAGCCACGGCAATCTGCTGCTGAAGCTGTATGGCGAATCGCGCGGGCGGGCGGCGGAGTATTTCGGAGCGGCCGGCCTGGCGAACGACCGGTGGGTGTGGACCAACAGCGTGCCGCAGCGCTCGGCGGAATGGCTGGGGCGGCAGACGCCGGAGTTTCGCGGGTATCTGGAGGCGTTCGCCAAGGGGATCAACGACTATGCGGCGCGCCATCCGGAGGCGCTGTCGGAGGAGGCGAAGCGGGTGCTGCCGGTGACGGCGCTGGATCCGCTGCAGCATGTCCACCGGATTGTCCATTTCACCTACATCGGCTCGTCGCGGCTGGCCGGAGCGATGGCTCCGCAGGAGACGGCGTCGAACTTCCTGGATACGCCAGAGGCCGTGGGCTCCAATGGATGGGCGATAGCGCCGAAGAGGACCGCGGCCGGGCACGCATTGCTGCTGGGCAATCCGCATCTGCCGTGGGGCGACTGGAGCACCTATTATGAGATCCACCTGACGGCGCCCGGGATCGATCTGTACGGAGCGAGCCAGGTGGGGTTCCCGGTGCTGCGGTTTGTGTTCAGCGACTATGCCGGCTTCAACCAGACCGTCAATTCCATCGACGCGGCGGATCTCTACGCCATCAAGGCTCAGGGCGACGGATACCTGTTTGACGGCCGGGTGAAGGCTTTTGAGAAGACGAGCCACGAGCTGAAGGTGAGGCAGGCGGATGGCACTTTCCGGGTGGAGCCGCTGACCATTTACAGTACGGTGCACGGCCCGGTCATCAGGCAGGATCCGTCCGGACCCGTGGCGCTGCGGGTGGCGGGGCTGGACCGCCCATTCCTGCTGGAGCAGTACTGGCAGATGGCGACGGCGCACAACCTCGCGGAGTACGAGACGGCCCTCAAGCGCCTGCAGGTGCCTACTTTCAACATCCTCTATGCGGACCGGGACGGCCGGATTGAGTATCTGTTCAACGGCCTGCTGCCCAAGCGGGCGAAGGGTGATTTGCGGTATTGGGCCGGGGTGGTTCCGGGCGATACCTCGGAGACGCTGTGGACTTCGTACCACTCCTATGAAGAGCTGCCCAAGGTAATCGATCCGGCGTCGGGCTATGTCCACAACACCAATGATCCTCCGTGGAATGCGGCCGGGCCCAGTTCGCTGGATCCTTCCCGGTATCCGGCGTATACGGCGCCGGTCAACACAAGCTTCCGGGCGGAGCGCTCGCTGCGCATGCTGAGCGAGGAGCCCAAGTTCACCTTTGACCGGTTTGTAGAGCAGAAGCATTCGACGCGGGCCGAATTGGCCGACCGGATCCTGCCGGAGCTGCTGCAGGCGGTGGAGCAGTATGGCACCGAACTGGCGAAACAGGCGGCGGGGGTGCTGGCAAAGTGGGACCGGCAAGCGCAGCCGGAGAGCCGCGGGGCGGTTCTGTTCCATGCCTGGGCGACGCGGTTTATGGGCCCGGCGATGGGCTCGCAGGCTGGCTTTGCGGTGCCGTATGACCTGAAGGCTCCGCTGACGACGCCCTCCGGCCTGAAGGATCCGAAGAAGGCGGCGGCGCAATTGGACGAAGCGGCGGCCGAGACGTTGAAGAACTTTGCCGCGCTGGACGTGCCGTGGGGCCAGGTGATGCGGATCCAATGGGCCGGGGTGGATCAGCCGGCGAATGGGGGCTTCGGGAATCTGGGCATCTTCCGGGTGATCACCTTTGGGCCGCTGCGAAACGGGGTGCGGACGCAGACGCACGGGGAGACGTATGTGGCGGCGGTGGAGTTCACGAAGCCGCGGGCGCATGCGAAGGTGCTGATGTCGTATGGGAACTCCTCGCAGCCGGGGAGTAAGCACCAGACAGACCAGTTGCCGTATCTGGCTCGGAGGGAGTTGCGGACGGCCTGGCGGAGTAGGAAGGAGATTGAGGCGAATCTGGAGAGCCGGGACCGGTTCTAAGGGGGGTGGGCCGCGTGGTGGAAGGGGGCGGCTGGAAGTGGCTTTGTTCACTCAAATCTCGTGGATTTCGGGAATCTCACTTTGAAGATGAAGCCGGATCCATGATCGCGAGCGACTGCACCACGGTGGCTTTGTTCACTCAAATCTGGTGGATTCGGAGGATCCCACTTCGGGATGAGGTCGATTCTGAAATGCCGGCGGCCGGGCGAGGTTGGCTTTGATCGCTCAGATCCGGTGGATTCGGGGTGCGTCGGGGGGGAGATGAAACCGAGTTCACCAACGCTGGGGGGTGATCGTCAATGGCTTCGTTCACTCATAGCTGCTGGATTGGGAGTGCGGTTCGCCGGGAAACAGGCGAGTCCAGCAATGGCTTCGGTGTGTCCATAATCACCCTCTTTACTTATAGATACTCTGTGCACTGGGCCCAAGCATGGGCTGGTTGCGGCGGATAGTCCCAGGATGCCCGGCACGGTCGCAGGGGTGGATGCGGGCCGGCAGCGCCTCATGGCGGGCGATGCCGCAAAGCAGGACGGGGCAGGGCTTGTTGCCGGGGCTCCAGTTCATCCGAACTGAAGAACTGGAGTTCCGGATTGGGTTCGAGTTGAGGTGCGGATGTCAAAGAGCCGGGAGCTGAGCGGGGGCTCAGATCCGAACGACGGGACGGGTCTCCTGTCGAAGCGGGATTATGGCACGCAGGTAAAGCGCTTTTCGGACGGGATGCCTGGAAGCTGCTGAATCCAAAGGGAAGATATTCCTGAATGAGCCCGGACGACGATTGGCTTCACAGCCGAAGTGAGCGAGAAGCTTGGAAACGTCCCCAAACCGGCTGAGGGACGGGTGCCGAGCGGGGCTTCTGGCAAGCGAGACCCGGAAAGCGCCCACTTTGGGCGACCTGTGAAGCCGGCGAGGCGGCGCGCGATTGGGCGCTCAAGACCGTGGAGTTTTCGTTTCGGACGAAGCTACGGCCTTCTGGTTCATCCGGAAAGCGCGCGAGCGCGTATCTACCGCCTTGCTTTCAGCGTGGAATTGCCTTCATCAGCCCGCGAGGTCGAGTGACACCCTGACCGCATAATCCAACCCGGCCACACTTGTGTTCTATAGGGGGCAGGCACGGTCCATTGGCTAATAGCGATAGACAGAGAGATCCTACTCCTCCATTACATTGGGAGTAGGCTCTAAAATACACCTGCAATATTGAGATAGATCCGACGACGAAGCTTCACGTGGGAGTAGAATCGATGTATAAAGAATGCCGATCAGCTTCGTTCCAGAGCCGGGAACGGTCTTGATATGCGACTTCAGCGGCTTCCAGCCTCCAGAAATGACGAAGAAGCGCCCTGTTATTGTGCTTTCTAACAGGTCCCGCGTATGCTTCCCCGACACGTACATCGTCGTCCCTGTGAGTAAGACTGCTCCCGCTCCACCTGAGGGATGCCATTGCGGATTCAGTCCAAGATCATACGACTTCTTTGATCAAGCAGAGACGGTCTGGGCAAAGGCAAACATGGTGACATGCGTGGGGCGTCATCGCTTGGATCGCGTGAGAATGGGAGGAAGATACATGTCTCCACGCCTGCGCGCTGCCGACCTACAACGGGTTAGGCAGTCCGTCCTGTATGCGATTGGTATGTCTGATTGGCGCGGGCCTGAGGCAGCCCCAGAAACGGAATCGTCACCCAAAGCATCCAAACAGGTGGATGAGGAAGCAAAGCGGCCGGCATCTGTGATCTTGACTGGGGATGCCAGCTGACGTATCCTTGAGACGCAGTGTAGCCCGTAAATCGGGATTGCACGACTTTGGCCCGTAAATCGGGATTGCAGAAGGCCCCGCTCAGGCGGGGCCTTCTGATTTAGGATGGTCCAGTTGTGTTAGCGGTTCCACAGGGCCATCTACCGTCGGCCCCCAGTCAGTAAGAAACTCAACCAGTGGGTGCCTAAGAAGGCAGTAACTGCACGGGTTGCGGCCAAGGCCGACCAGGTAAAGAGGCAAAGGCTCAGCCGAGATTCATCCATGAGACCCCTTCGCCCGAGGTTAGCCTGACCCAACCGGAAATGCGTTCGCTTGTAGCCTCCGTGATAGGCGCCTACACGAAGCAAATCTCCTGCACTTCACTTCGTGACGGCACTGGCGCCAGATAGGTCGCAGAGGTTGCGGCAACTATCCCCTCGCCCGCGCCGATCTCCGCTTCCTCCGGCATAGAAAGTAAAACTCAGCTGACTCGCCGACCATCTCACCTTGGACTAGTGATTCTGGCTTCTCCATACGCTGAGATATAGGTATTTTCATTACAAATACTTAAGCAATAAGCATTGGCTTGTGAAGCACCCAAGTCCCGAAATGGTTTTGCGCCTGCCGAAACCCCAGAAGATTTCAGCGGTGGGACCGGCCAGAAGCGCGATGACTGGGCAAACCGCGCCCCGACCGGTTTGCGTCTTCTGGGTACTGGAGGCCGGAGACTGGCATTCGGTACTCGAGGATCCGCGCGTGAGATCGATGAATGAGTTGTGTTGACCCGTGCTTTGCCGGACTACGCTCGATCGTGTCAATCTCGCGGACCGTGGTTGGCGGCAGGGGCGGACTTGAAGCTTTGTGGAGTGAGCCTGAGTTGAGAGTGCGGTCAGGGCCACATGGTTGCGGGAGGGCTGCCGGGCTGTGATTGAGCAACTGGGCTGGACCACATGGATCTTCGAAAGGTGGGTGGAATGCGTCTTCGGGTGCGGAGTCGTGGATGAAGAGCGTCTTCTGCCCGCGAAGAAGGGGCGCGAGTCGAGCGCGCACCCCTGGAGGACCTCAGTGGGTGCAGCGTGCTGGCTCGTCTGCAATGTCGGCAGAGGCACCGGTTCCGCCCGGTTGACCGTCCTCCCCATAGGACCGGATCCGCGGTGGGCAGCCTGGATTCTGGGGGGCGGTGTACTCGTAGGCGTGGCGCCAGGGGTCCAGCGGGATGTCCTGCGGGAGGTAGGGTCCCCGCCATTTGGCCTCGCCGGCGGGTTGGGTACGGAGAGCCTGGAGTCCCTGCTTCTGGGATGGATAGTGGCCTATGTCATCGCGGTAAGCGCCAAGCGCGGTTTGGAAGGCCTGGAGTTGGGCATGGGCTGCGGTGAACCGGGAGCGTTCGGGTGGAGGTCCGCAGCGGGTGATTGGCACGAGTAGGAGGAGGTAGAGGACACAGACGGAGACGCACACTACAGCCTCGAGCAGTGAGCGAAGGTGGCGGTGCACAGATTCGACTCAACCCTTTCCCTGCAGGCAAAGACGACGGAGGCGCGTGAAAAGTTGAAGCCCCGCGGAGCGTGGTAGGGAGAACCTAGAGGGGGAGGACTATCAGCCTCTAGAAGGATGCGAGCCGATCGGCTTGGGGAATCGCTCCAGCCGGAAGTGAGTTTGGAGGCAGCCCTGCCTTCCGTCGTGTTCCTGAAATATGAACGTTTGGATCTCCGCAGTTGCGGCGTGAACCCTGATGAATTTCGGTGGAACTTATCTTACCCTCCGAGGCGTAATTGCCGATAGACCGGGCAGAAAGACATGGGCCTCCTTACCTACATCAAGCCAGAGCGGATCCTGCTCAAGAGTCACCCCGAGTTCACGGAGAAGTGGGTACAAGCGAGGATCGCGGAGGATCCTTCGATCCTGGGTCTCGGGGATTTGATCCTGAAAGACAGTGAGCGCAGGCAGGCGCGAGCGGGGCGACTGGACCTGCTGCTTCAAGATTCGGAGGCAGCGAGGCGATATGAGGTCGAAATCCAGCTCGGCAGTTCTGATGAATCCCACATCATCCGCACCATCGAATACTGGGATATCGAACGGAAGCGCTATCCGCAATACGACCACTGTGCCGTGTTAGTAGCCGAGGACATCACCAGCCGGTTTCTGAATGTGGTTAGCCTGTTCAATGGAACCATTCCGCTGATTGCCATTCAGATGCAGGCGCTGCTTGTGGAGAACAAGGTGGCACTGATGTTCACCACCGTCCTGAGTGAGGTGACACGCGGTGCTGATGAGGACGAACCAGTCGATCCCGCCGACCGGAACTATTGGGAGCAGAGGAGCAGTAAAGCAACGGTCGCGATGGCGGATCAGCTTCTGGAGCTGGTCCATGGCTTTGCCCCGCATCTGGGACTTAAATTCAACAAGGTGTACATCGGGCTTGGCAGGGATGGCCAGCCGAGCAACTTTGTGATCTTCCGTCCGAAGAAGAACAGCTTAAACCTGGAGATCCGGCTACAGCAATCCGATGAAGTCGAGCGGCAAATCGAGGAGTCAGGATTAGACCCCATGGAGTATATCCGATGGGATGGGCGGTACCGGCTGCGGCTGGCCTTGCCGGATGTGAAGAGGCATTCGGCGGTTTTGAAGGACCTGATGCTGCTGGCGTATCGAAACGGGGGTGGGGAGTAGACGGGCGGAAAACTGGAGTTTGCGATTGACGATAAGGTTTGTCCGTCTCGGGGTGATGGGGTGGTTGATTAACGAGATCAGACGCAGGGAACGGCGCCTTGCCAATACTCCCACACCCCGACGGCGACAGGCTGATAAAGCTGAAGGCGAACCTTGCATGACGCTGCCGGGCCCGCCTGTTGTGCCGCACCTGGTTCCTGCGAGTAATCGAAATCCGGAATCGCGCGAGGACTCCGACTGCTTCACGTTGAGCTGAGCAATCCCCTCTGGATTCATCCCCCACTCCCAGGCCAACTCAGCACTCGCGGCCTTTCGCCGGTCCTCATCGCTACCGGATGTGGCCTGTTGCAGGAGAAACGACTGCGGCTTCGGATCCTCCGCCCAGGCGCGCACCAACTCCAGCCCGGGAAGGATCGGGGCGGTTGCCTCCTAGTCTGAGACTGGGAGATAGATGTAGGTCCTCAATTCAGCGGGGGGCGTGGTTTCAGGATCATTCAAGTACTCCTCCCACATCGGCATGTAGCGCATCCAATCCGCTTCGGATTTCATCCAGCCCTTCTCTTTCATGAATCCAGAGATGTGGTGGTAGGTCTGCGCGAGGTCCGGATAGGGGCCTCTGTGGATGAAGCGATAGGCCTTGACCGCCGGGAGGAGTTCAACGCGGACTGAAGAGTCCTCCCCGACGGGTCCCAGTCCGGCGGCCACTGGTAATGCGACAGTGAAGGCGACACCGGTAGCTCCGTAGGCGGTGTAGATGCAGCGTGGATTCCCATTCTCCGTAAGCTGGTGGCGACGGATGAAGCCCATCAGTGACTCGAAAGCGTTGCGAATGGCGGCGCTGATGGAAGCGGGATCCGGTCCGCACTCACAGGCTAACTGAGCGGCGAGGGCTGGCTCGACCTGAACTTCCGCGAATTCGAGATTCAAAGCCGTTGGCATAAAATACCTCCTTATCCGAAACAGGTTAGCCGATGCGAGCTGTGAAAGGAAGCATGGGTGGGCGACATCCGTGACCTGCAGGAATTTCGCGCAGTTTGCGGAGGCAGAGCGCCCCCGCACCAAAGAACCTGGCCACAGGCAGGTACATGGCGGGATCGGATGTGGAGTAAAAAGGGCGTTTCAGAGCCTGTCGCTTCCGTCCGGGACTAGAGCTGGATGCGCGCCGGCGGCCACTTTGGCGGCCCGGAGGGTGAGGGTTGAGGTATTGCCGTTCGCGATTCGGAAGGGGAAGCGCAGGTTCCTCCCAGACGGCGCGTACGCAGGGTTCACGGCGGAGCGTTCCCGCCGATCCAGACTGTTGGTAGTTGGAACGGCCGCAACTGGAATCGAGGCAACCCTCCCGGCAGAGTTCGCGGGATTTGAGTTGAGCCTAGGCGGGCCGTGGGGCAATTGGTGGCGACGCATGGAACGAAGATGGTGGCGTGAGACGTTGTCCGGATTGGAAGGGCCATTCGCAGGAGGATCAGGCGGGCCTGGCCCAGCGTTTACGATTGGCCGCCCGCCGGCGGATCCCCGAGCCTCAGTTCCGCCCATTGATTCGGACGGCGCCGATACAGCGCCAGCAGAAGACCGGAGCCAAGCAATCCCAAGGCGGTATAGAGAAGGGTGAGCGGGTTGTCGGTCACTACCCGGCGAGCGCGGGCGGCGAACGCTTTCATGTCGACGATTTTGACGCGGAGTCCTCGCCACAGGTCGGGGCGCGCGGTCTGTTTGCTGGCTACGACCGGTTTGGGGGTGGAGGGGACTGCCGGCGCGGGCCGAAGGGCCTGCTGGAACTGCTTCCGGAACTCCGCCAACTGTTGCGGCGCCAGTTCGCTGGGCGACATCCGCCGGGCTTCGGATAGCGTCGCCGCCTGCAACTTGCGGTTGCCGCAGACATTGGCGGAACAGGCCACCCCCATCTGGGAGACGAGACGAACGAACTCCTTCACGAGTTGACGGCGTTCGGTGGCGGTGAATTTGTAAGAGCCCTGGCGATCCACTTCAAGCAGGCGGGCCACCACATTCTGACGCACGGCCGGATTGGCTTTCTCGAAGAACTCCTTCATGCCGAGGTTGTACTCGTCGGCGACGTAGACGTCGTAGGTCTTCTTCCAGACCTCGGGTGCAATGGTTTCCGGCGCGGTCGCCTGCCAGCCGTAGAGGAACTCGATGGCCTTGCCCATCTCGCGGGCTCCGGAGTAGCCTTCTTTCTTCATCTCGCGGATCCACTCCGGATTCCAGTTGCGCGCATGCAGCTCGGAGGCGATGAAGCCGGCGGCGGTTTCGAGTTTCTCGCGGCCGGGGCGGCGGAAGTTATTCATGAGAAGTTCGGGTTTGGCTCCGGCCGCTTCGCTGGCAATGCGCAACCCGCCCATCCACTGATAGACGTCGTCGTTGTCCACGGCGCCGTAGAGATTCGACGAGCGGCTGTGCAGGATGACCTGATTGCCCTTCAACTGGCTTTCGAGGAGTTTGGGAACCTGCGTACCCCAAGCCTTCTCGGTGTAGACGTAGTTCATTTTGGAGAGGTAGAGCTGGGCCATGGTTTTGGGTTCCTCTTTGTCGCGGCTCTGCTCCACCATCTGCTGGAGGCCGAAGCCATAGGAGCCGGGGGCGGTGGTGAAGACACGCGCTCCGGCCACGGCGGCGGCCTGTTGGGGATCAACGCCGGCCGACTTGAGGGCGGCCTCGGTTTCGCGATTCTGCCGGCTGAGGGCGTTATCGCCGGCCGAGGCGGCCAGGCGGGCCGCACGGTCGAGCATGAGGATCTTGTCGGGGTAGCCGTCGCGATAGAGGCCGCTGACGGTGAAGACGACGTTCACTCTCGGGCGGCCGAGTTGAGCGTCCGGGATGAGCTTCAGGCGGTCGGGCACGCCGCGGGCGTTCCATTCGGGCTCCACGCCCATCAGGTACATGGCCTGGGCTTCCATGGCGCCCTGGTGGCGTCCGGTTTCCCCTTGCCACAGCACCATCGAAATTCTCTCGGGATAGCGGCCGGTTTTCTTTCTGTGGTCAGCCAGGAGCTGGCCGGCGAGCTTTCTGCCGACCTCCCAGGCGGCTTTGGTGGGGATCATGGCCGGATCGCCGTGGTGGAGATTGCGGCCGGAGGGCAGGGCCGCGGGCACAGCGAGGGGATCGCCGACGAGGCCGCTGGGGACGAACTCGGCACGGAGGGCCTCGATGAGGACCGCCAGCTCGCGCTCAGGGGAGAGGCGCACATTGTTAAGCCAGGTATGACCGTCATCGAGCGCCCGCGACACCTTGGCGTGCAAGGGTGCGGGCAGCCCTTCGGGGATGACGGGCGGCTGGCCCGCGGCGATGGCGGCGGCCCAGAGGGGGAAGGACTGCGCCAGGCGGCGGGCGTCGGCCAGTTCGAACGAGGATTGGAGAAATGTGCTGAGGCCGGCGAGCTGGCGGTCGTCCGAAGGCATCCGGCCGAGGATGGGCAGGCCCAGGGGCATGGGTGCGTCTTCCACGGAGTCGAGGAATTCCCGGACGCGCTCGTAACTCGCAGCCGCATTGGAAAGGTCGAGCTTCAGCTGTTTGGATAGGCCGGAAGACTCCAGCTCACGATTGAGGTTCGCCGCGTACTCGGAGGCCAGCGCGGGGGAGGACTCATGCGTCTCCTCCCAACTAGTGAGTACCTTCTCCAGCGAGGCGAACCGGTCCTCTTTGCCAGCACGGGCGAGCATGGGTGTGAGGTGGCTGAGATCGACGGCGGCGGAGCGGCGGCGGGCCTGGATCGCCTCTCCGCTGCCGTCCATGATGTAGTAGTTCAGGTTCGGCAGGTCGCCAAGGATCACCTCGGAGCAATCCCATCCGGCCTGGCCGGCGTTCTTGCCCGGCAGCCATTCCAGGGTGCCGTGGCGGCCCATGTGAATCACAGCGTCGGCGTTGAATTGATGGCGGTAGAACAGGTAGGCGGCAACGTAGCCGTGATGCGGCGGCAAGGTGCCGCTGTGCTGGACGTTGGTGTACTCAGCGAAGGAGGCCCGCAGGAGTTGGGGGCCCACGAACACGTTGCCCAGGTGGAGTCCGGGGATCACGAAGAACAGGCGGCCCGACGAGGAGCGCCACGTCATGAGTTCAGCCTGTTCCGGTTGTCCCCAACGGCTATTGATTGACTTGCGGAACTCCCCGGGCATTTCGTCGAACCATTGGCGATACTTCTCGACGGGCAGCAGGGTGACGCCGCCTTCGCCCAGCATTTTTGTCAGTTCGCCTGGCGCCCAGGTCTCCACATTGCGCCCGGCCTTTTCCAGTAGGCCGATGATCTGTTCGGGCGTGGGTATGCGGCCGCCGACGAGGTAGCCCTCGCGCTGCAGGCGTTGGAGCACGGCCTCGATGCTGGGCGGCAGATTGAGGTAGCTGGCTCCGAGGTTTCCCTTGCCCGGCGGGTTGTTGTAGTAGAGGATTGCCAGACGCTTTTCGGAGTTCGGCTTCTGGCGCAGGGCGATCCAGCGGCGGGCGCGGCGGGCGGCCATATCGACGCGTTCGGCGATGGGCATGGTGCGATCCATGCCGTCTGAGCCGGCTTCAGTCGTGGCGACCATGATGGGATCAGCGGCGCCGGCCGTTTCGAGGTTGGCCAGGGAGGTGGCCACGCGATCGGTGGTGACGCCGCGGTCCGTCGCAGCCCACTGAGCATAGTTGTCCCGCGTCACCATCAGGCTGATGACGTGGACGTTGAGCTTCTTCAGGAAGTCAGCGTCCTCGGGCTTTGACAGGCTCAGGGTGAAGGCCAGCAGAACCTGCAGGGGGTCTGAGGGCGGCGCCTCGAAGAGCTGGTCGAGCGAATGCAGCGGCCAGCCGACGAGCCCGGCGGCGGCGAGGCCCTGCCGTTCGAGAGCGCGCAGTTGCCCATCGATGAAGGCGAGGTCTCCGTTCTTCACGTAGGAGTGGAAGAAGCTGACCGCGGCGAGGGCACCCTGGTTCGGTTTGGCTTGGCGGTACCACTCCAGATAGGCGGTGAGACTGGGGAAGAGGCGCGGTGCGTCGGGATGATAGACGCCGGTGCGAGGCAGTTCCAGCGGCGGAGGGATGGCGGCCGGCTTTCCGCCCGCCTCCTGGTAGATGGAGAGGAAGAAGGCGCGCAGATTGTCGCCGCCCCCATATTGGAAGTAGGGCAGCAGGCGCCGCGTCAAGGGCAGATTCACTTCGACGCCCCAGGCGCGTTGCACGACATCGGGGATATCAGACGCTACTTTGAGGCCGCCGCGGATGGACTCGAGGGCGACAGGCTTCCAGCGGGCCAGCAACTCGGGCGAGGGGTGTTCCAGGAAGAGGACGCGCGCTTTCTTCAGACGTTCCGGGGGCATCCCATCGTGGACGAGAGTGCATTCGAAGGCGTTGGCGCCCAACTCCTGTTTGACTCGTTCCAGCGCACCCGGCGCTGATTGCGCGGTGCGCAGGAGCACGACGGCGTTGGGCGTTTCCGCGGCGAGCGCGAGGAGGCCGGCGGAGATCAGAAGGGTACATCTGAAAGCGCCCCTCATCTAGTACCTCCAGCGGAAGCCCGCGAATACCGAGCGGCCGGGTGTCGAGAATGACATGTAGTAGCGGCGATCCAGCAGATTGTCCGCGGTCAGGAGCAAGGAGAGGCGTTGGTTGACCTGGTAAGAGACCGTGACATCGGTCTCGAAGAAGGGGTTATAGCTGCCGGGCACACCGCGGACCACATCGGTGTTGGTGTCGGAGGAGAAGACGGAGGAGACATAGCGGCCGCTCCAGGCGCCATTCCAGCGGTGCCGGGAGACGAGGGCCGTAAAGGTGGTGGTGTGGAGCGGCACGTAGGGCAGGCGTTTGCCCACTGTGGCGGGCAGCGAGGGATTCTCGGTGATCTCCGCTTTCGCCAGGCTGTAGCTTTGCCGGAACTGCAGCCAGCGGGCCGGTTGCTGCCGGGCGGACGTTTCGAAGCCGATGGTGCGGCCCATGCCGACGTTGGTGAGGCGGCGGATGCGGCCGGTGGGATCGGCGTCGAGATCGGTGGTGCGGTACATGAGGTCGCTGACGCGGTTGATGTAGTAGGTCGCTTCGACGAGGCCCGCCCAGGGCAGTTGTTTCGACAGGCCGGCTTCGTAGGCGAGCAGGTGTTCCGGTTTCACATTCGGGTTGGCGAGATAGAGCGTACCGGAGAGGTTCAGATCGCGGTAGAGGTCGTAGACCGTGGGGTTGCGGAATGCGTTGCCCACGCTGGCTCGAATCTGCCAGCTATGCGGCAGGCGGTAAGTGGCGGCGAGTTTGCCGGTAAGGGCCCGGGTGGAGCGGTCAGGGTAGGGGACGAGGGGCGAGGTGAGTCCAGTCTGGTTGGCGCCATCATAGGTACGCCAAGTGTCCAGACGTCCGCCTGCGACGACCAGCAGATTGTCCGAGACGTTCATCTGGTACTGCGCGTAGGCCGACTGGTTGATGGACTTGCCTTTGGCCTGGGAGTCATAGGCGCCGCCGCCCTCGCGCAGAGCGTAGTTGGGAATGGCCTGGCCGCCAATCGCCGCGCGGTCGTGCCGCATTTCCGTGCCGAAGATGGCGGAGTGCCGATGGGCGGACCAGGTGGCCTGGACATTGCCGTAGTAACCCTGGCTCACCTGATTGACCCAACTGCCGGTGCCGGAGGTGAGCGTGGCATTGGCGCCCGGGGTGACGTACCAATCGCCAGGGCTGTAGTTCATTCCACCGGCAACGCGCAGGGTCCAGTGGTCGCGCAAGGTGGCCAGCACCTGTGCCTGATAGATGTTGGTGACCGCGCCGGTGGGCGTGCCGATGTAGTTCGCGGGGGTGACCGACAGGCGCCGGGTCACGCCGGCGGCGTCCTGAAACGAGATGGTGGCGGTGTCCACCGGAGCTCCGGCGGCATCGCGCAGATTCGTGGTGTAGGCGTCGTAGCCGTCCATGCGGGACTGGCGCATGTATTGCAGGCTGGCGAACAGCCTGGGGGTGAAAGCGTACTCGCCGCGCAGCCGGTAGGCGTGCTGGTTGAACCAGTTCCGGCCGCGATCCCCCACCTGGTAAGTTGTCCCGCCGGTGGGCGTCAGCCAGGAGGTTACGCCGGTGACGGGCACGCCGCCGGTCGAGGTTATGGGCGAGCGCAGGATCTCCTGGGGGGAGTAGCCGCCGGTCTGGAACCGGCTGTAGCCGAAGCTCAAGCCCAGACGGCCGAAGAACCGCTCCGCGGCGCGGAGGGAGTAGTTGGAGGTGGAGCGGTTGCCATACTGGCCGAAGATCTCGAGGCTGCGCCGGTCGACGGGTTTAGTGATGAGGTTCACGACCCCGCCCATGGCATTGCCGCCGTAGAGGGAGGAGAAGGGTCCCCGCGCGACTTCCACGCGTTCCAGTTCGCTGACGGCGAACGTCGACCAGTTCACGTTGCCGATGTAGGAGTTGTTCATGGGTTGGCCGTCGAGCAGGATGAGCGTGCGGTTCTGGCCGCCGCGTCCGGCGAAGCCGCGCAGGCCGAGCCCGAAATCGTTGTCCGCCGGACCCTTGCCACGGATCGCAATGACGCCTTCGGTCAGGGCCAGAGCCTGATCGACCTGACGGATGTTGCGCTGTTCGAGCTCTTCGCGGGTGACCAGCGACGTGGAGACCGGAGAATGGTCCACTTCCATGGGGCTGCGTGTGCCGATCACGGTGACAGAAGACTTCAGCGGCGCATTGGGGGGATCCGCCGCGGCCCCAGGTGGAGGGCTGGAGGGTGCCTGGCCCAATACCAGGAGAGGAAGCAGCCAGAGTGCGAGACGGAGAGACATGGGGACGGTGGCGGTGAGATTGGGATTGGGCATGATGACGTTAATGCTTCGGACTATTGGCCGACCCGGCAGCGCATGTCCGAAAGAGAGCCCGGCGCCGGTGGCATAAGAACATTCACTCTAGCCCGGGCCCAACTGACGGCCCGCAAGGTTCCTGGCGGGTGGGTGGAGGATTGCGGTGGGCGGGCGGCAAACGACGGCTAACGGGCGCAATGCCGCGGCGAGGGCGGGAGCGGGTCGGACCCACAGCGAGTGGGGCGAGGTGATGGGGGCAAAGGCCGTCCGCTCACCGGCGCAAGCAGCCCGTTTGCGGAGGCATGGGGCCCGCCTGTGCCGCAGAGCTAGGTCGTAGCAGGCGGCGGCCGTTATGTTGAGCGAATGAGAAGCTTCCTCGTTTTAGCCGCGGCTGGCCTGCTGGCACTCAGTCTGGGCGACTGTGCCAATGGTCAGTCACTGGGCAATGCCGGCACGCTGCAAGGCACGATTAAGGATCCGAGCGGCGCGGCGATTTCCGGAGCGATCGTCACCATTTTGAACCGGGTCAGCAATTACCGGCAATCCGGGATCACCGATGCGGATGGGGCGTTCCGCCTGACGAATATTCCGCCCAATCCTTATCATTTGACTGTTCGTGCGCCGAACTTCGCGAGTGATGAACGGGATGTCGACGTTCGCGGAGCGGTGCCGGTGGAACTGAACGTGAGCCTGGCGTTGCAGGGGACCACTACCACGGTGAATGTCGAAGCGGAGCATCTGGATCTGCTGGAGAATGTGCCGTATGCCCACAACGATGTGGACACAAAGACGCTTTCGCAGTTGCCCACCACCTCGCCCGGATCGGGCCTGAGTGACGCCATCATGTTGAGCAGCGGCGCCGTGGCGGCCGACTCAAACGGGTTTTTCCACCCGCTGGGCGATCACGCGCAAACCAGCTTCTCGATTGACGGGCAGCCGATTGGCGACCAGCAGAGCAAGAGCTTCTCCACGCAGATTCCGTTGAATGCAATTCAGTCGATGGAACTGATTACGGGCGCACCGGCGGCGGAGTTTGGAGACAAGACCAGCCTGGTGCTGAATGCCGTGACGAAGTCGGGTCTCGGGCAGAAGCCGACCGGCAGCCTGCTGGGGGAGTGGGGCTCGTTCGGCACCTATGCGGAGGAGGCGACGCTGTCGCTGGGCGGGCCGAAGGCCGGCAACTTCCTGGCTGCGAACGCCCTGCGGTCCGGCCGATTCCTGGACACGCCGGAGTTTACGCCTATCCACGCCATCGGCAACAACGGTACGATTTTCGACCGCTTCGACTACCAGCCCAACGGCCGCGATGCGATTCACCTGAACCTGTTCTGGGCAAGGAACTGGTTCCAGATCCCGAACACTTATGACCAGCCGAACCAGGACCAGCGGCAGAAGATCAGCACCTTCAATTTCGCTCCGGGCTATCAGCATACATTCGGAGCCAAGGCGGTGCTGACCGTGAATCCGTTTTACCGGGCCGATCGCGTGAACTACTATCCGAGCCGCGACGCATTCAGCGATACGCCGGCCACGATTGGCCAGCGCCGCGACCTGACGAACTGGGGTGTGAAGGCCGACGTTTCCTACGCGAGCGGGCGCCACAACGTGAAGGCCGGCACACAGTTGATGCAGACCCGGCTCAATGAGCGATTCACGTTCGGGATCACGGACCCATTCTTCAATCCGGTTTGCGTGGATGCCAGCGGCGATCCGCAGACGCTGCCGTCCATCTCAAATCCGGACGACTGTGCCCCGGCCGGTTTCTCGGCGAATCCGGATCTTCTGCCTGGGCTGCCTCCGTATGACCTGACTCGCGGCGGGCAGCCGTTTCAGTTCAGCGGCAGCGCCAATGTGAACCAGTATGCGTTCTATATCCAGGACTCCATACGGCTGGGCAATCTCAGCATCCAGGCCGGATTGAGGTGGGATTCCTACCACGGAATCGTTACGGACTCCAGCGCCCAGCCGCGCATCGGCGCCTCGTACATGTTCAAACCGACGGGGACGGTGATCCGGGCAGCGTATTCGAGGACCTTTGAGACGCCCTATAACGAGAACCTTGTCCTGTCGAGCGCCACCGGCATGGGGGGCCTGGCCTCGAACGCATTTGGAGCAGCGAGCACGCCGCTGCCAGCCGGGAATCGCAACCAGTACAATGCCGGCATCGAGCAGGCGATTGGCCGGTATCTGATCGCGAGCGCGGATTACTTCTGGAAGTACACGAACAATGCCTACGACTTTGGCACCTTGTTCGATACCCCGATTGCCTTCCCCATTTCCTGGAAGAAGTCCAAGCTGGACGGTGTGGCCGTCCGCATCGGCACACCGAACATTCGGGGGTTTCAATGGTTCACCACGATGGGGCACACCCGGGCGCGGTTCTTCGGGCCGGAGACGGGCGGCCTGGTTTTCAACAATGATGTCGGGGGCGATGGCGTGTTCCGCATTGATCACGACCAGGCGTTCCAGCAGACGACCAACCTGCGCTACCAGCGCGGTACGCACGGACCGTGGGTCGCGTTCACCTGGCGCTATGACAGCGGACTGGTGGCCGGAGCCGTGGGGGGACTGGAAGATGCGTTGGCGTTGAGCGGTGCGCAGCAATCGGCGATCGGTTTCTACTGCGGAGACCAGCGGCCGACGATTGGCTCGCCGCTGACCGATGCGGTGTGCACGACGGCGAATTTCGGGGCTACGCGGCTGGTGATCCCGAAGGAAGGGACAGGGAATGACGACCACAATCCGCCGCGCGTCGCTTCGCGCCACCTGTTCGACATTGGCGTAGGGACGGACAACCTTTTCCAGACGGAGCGCTACCGGACCACGCTGCGATTCACCGCCACCAATCTCACGAACAAAGTGGCGCTGTACAACTTCCTATCGACCTTCAGCGGGACGCATTTCGTGGCGCCCCGGGCGTATCAGTTCGCCCTGGGATTCGTCTTCTGAGGGGGCGGCTAGGCTCCATTCCGGTAACCCCGATGCGGTTCGAAGGCGAAGGGGTTTCCGGGATCAACAGCGGCCACCTGCGAGCGGCGAGGCCGCCATGCCGGAGAGGGATGCCACCAGGATGCCAATGAAAGCGGTGATTGTCGATGACGAGCCGATTGGGCGGAGCGTGCTGCGTGAAGAACTGGAAGTGGCAGGCGATGTCCAGATCATTGGCGAGGCCGACAGCGGGTCGACCGCGCTGGCGCTGATCCTGAGCCTCAAGCCGGACGTAGTATTCCTGGACATGCAGTTGCCCGAGTTCTCCGGCATTGAGGTGGCGAGGCGTATCCGCCAGGGTAGCCGCCTGCCAATCCTGATCATGGTTACGGCCTTCGAGGAATATGCGATCCAAGCCCTGGATGCCGGCGCAATCGACTATCTGCTGAAGCCAGTCCGGCCGGAACGCCTGCACGCGGCGTTGGAGCGGGCACGCCGAATCTGGGGCAATCCGATGGAAGTGGCCGAGCGACTGGTCCGGGTGCAGGAGGCACCCACGGACCAACCGACCCCGGTATCGCGCAAGGTGGTTGGCCGGGACAAGGAGGAATTTGTCCTGTTGAACACCTCGGAAGTGCACGCATTTCAGGCGGACGGTGATCTGGTGTGGATTGTGACGGCCAAGAGGAAGTACCTGGCGACGCAGAGCCTGCGGGCCATTCAGGATCGACTGAAGAACGAGAATTTCCGGCGCATCCATCGCAATGCGCTGGTGAATGTCGATCATGTCCGGAAGATGAGCACGCTGAGCAGCCAGCGCTGGCTGCTGACGCTGAGCAGCGGGATCGAGTTTGTGGTGAGCAAGCGACTGGCGCGCAATGTTCGTGAGCTGCTGGGTTGATGCCGTGCCAGCCGGGTAGCTCAGGCTGGGGTCAGGCTTCCCGCAGGTGCGGGTTCACCGCCCGCCGGAGACATCGAGAATGGCTCCTGTGACATAGGAGGCTTCCGCGGAGAGGAGCCAGAGGATGGAGGCGGCGACCTCTTCCGGTTGACCGCCGCGCTGCATGGGGACGAGGGTTTTGACGCGGTCGACGCGGTTGGGTTCGCCGCCCTTGGCGTGCATGCCGGTGTAGATGAAACCGGGGCGGACGGCGTTGACGCGGATCCCCTCTTCCGCTACCTCCCTGGCCAGGCCGACAGTGAAGGTTTCGAGGGCGCCTTTGCTGGCGGCGTAGTCGACGTATTCGCCGGGGGAGCCGGATTTGGCTGCTCCGGAGGAGACGTTGACGATGGCGCCTCCGCGGCCGGCGTGCCGGGTGGACATGCGCCGCACGGCTTCGCGGGCGCAGAGCATGGGTCCGATGATGTTGGTGGAGAAGATGCGCTCCATGCGGGCGGCGTCCATGGCGTCGAGACGCATCTGGGTTTCCAGGGTGGCGGCGTTATTGACCAGGGCGGAGAGCCGGCTGAAGCGCTCGTCGAGCTTCTGGAACAGCGTGATGATGGCGGATTCAGAGCGCATGTCGGCCTGGAGGGCGAGGGCGTGGCCTCCGGCTGCGGTGATTTCCGTGACAACCTTAGTGGCTTCCTCGCTGCCTTGCAGGTAAGTGAGGCAGACGGTGTAGCCTTTGGCGGCAGCGAGACGAGCGGTGGCGGCTCCGATGCCTCGGCCGCCTCCGGTGATGAGGATGAGAGGTGATTCACTCATGGGTTTGGGGGGAGGTGGGGGATCGATAGGATTTGAGGGCGGGCAGGCCCGATGACAGGTATCCCAGCCCCAGTATCGCAGACAGCGGCCGACGGTCTTTGCGGATTAGGCATAAGGACCCAAGCGGCAATAGATGCGGGCGGCCGACCACGAGTGCTTCGTTACGGCTTCTGCAGGAGCTGCGGTTTGAGCCGTTTCACGCGGCCGGCCTGGTCGTCAGTGAGACGGGCCGCTTCCTGTTTGACGAGTGCGGCGGCATCGGACTGACCCTGGTCGGCAGCCAGTTGCAGCCAGGCGACAGCCTGCACGAGGGCGCGGTCCTGTTTCGAAGCCTGATCGAGGAGCAGTTTGCCCAAACGGTATTGGCAATCGGCATGGCCAGTTGTCGCGCAGAGACGAAAGGCGCGGCCGGCGCGCTCGAGGTCAGGCGGGCCGTGCGTTCCCCTCTCACTGGTATCGCCCAGGTAGAACTGTGCGTTGTAGCTGCCGTGGTTGGAGGCATCGGTGATCAAGCGGAGTGCGGCCGTCTTTTCCGCCGGATCCACCGTGCTAGTGAGGCGGGTGAACCCGATGACGAAAAGGGCCGGACCGTATTTCCTATTCGCGGATTCCTGGATCAGTTCCTGCGCCCGGGGCAGGTCGCGGTCCATCCCATCGCCCTTCTGAAGGAGTGACCCCAGGATGTACAAGGCGGGCGCGAACCTGGCCTGGGCCAGATCACGAATCGACTGGATCGCCCGTTCACGTTGGGGACCCGGTTGAGCTGACAAGCCTCTGAGGGCGAGGTTGAATTTCGTGCGCCGCTCTTCGGCCTCGCTGTCGAACTTCCTTGCAATTAGTACGAAGTTCACTCTCGCGGTGGCTAAGAAGCTGACGGGCTGTCCGTCTTTGCGGGCCGGTTCGAATCTCCATTGCTGCAGGGAGAGCAAGGCCGCTTCGTCGAGGCCGAAGCCCAGCGGACTGAGGAGTTGGATGTTGACCGGCACGCCTTGCTCATTCACCACCAATTCGAAGAGGACGGTGCCCTGCACCCCGGCCGCTCTGGCCTCGGGGGTGAAGTCAGGATCCACCTGGTGAAGCAGCTTTGGGGGCGTGATCGATTTTCGGGTGGGACCCGGTGTGGTCGCGGGGGTCTTCCCTGCCTCGTCATCCTGAGCGGAGGCCGCGGGCCCGAGAAGTAGCAGAACCAGGAGGCCGCCGGCGACGTTGAATCTATTGGAAAGTAATAACGACATCGATCACCTCACTGCCAGGGCGTGCTTTCAGCTCGCGCGCCACTGAGTGGGCTTGGCTGGCGGGCCCGTCTTTCGCAGCCACCAGGAACTCGGAAATGTACTCAGTGTTCATCGGATCGCCTTCCTTGAGTTTCCAGATCGCCCGCGCCTGCTTCTCCGACTGGGCACTCAACCCCCGCAGTTGGAGGGAGCCGAAGTGGAACTGTTTGCCGTGGTCGACCCGAAAGACGACGTCGACCTGGCCCGTATCGTCGCGGTAATGGCGCAGCGGCTCGCAATGCACGGCGAGATAGCCATCGCGTTGGAGGACCCGCTGCATCTCATTGATGCCGGCGGCGATTCGTTTCCAGTTGGCGATTTGCCCGACTGGAAAATCAGCGGCCTTGCGGAGTGCGGCCAGCGGCAGGTCCGCGCCCTCGATCTCTGCCTTGCCGAGACGCCACTGGGCGCCTTCGTCCACGAGGACGGATACGTTCACCGCTTGCGGGCCCGCGTTCTCGATCCTCACAGAGCGTACGGCGAAGTTCAGATGTCCGAGTTCTTCATAGAGCGGCTTCGCGTTCAGATCGACCAGGCTGCGGACTTCACGTTCCGAATAGTTGCGCCCCACCAGGAGGGAGGAGACCGCTTTCGAGAGGGCGGCCGCGGAGATCTTCCGGTTCTCCTCGAAGCGGAGGGAGGAGATGACCGGCCGGTTGCCGGACTGAAAGACCGTGGCCATGCGGCCAGAGGCGAGGTCGGCCTCGAGCTTCGTAGTTACCGTTTCCTTGCGGCCGAGTTGCAGGAGCGCAGCTTCGATGGCCTGCCGGTAGTAGGCCAGGGCCTGGTCATTCTGCGGCATCGCCGTGGTGATGAGGGGATTGGCTGAACGGAGGGTTTCCCAGAGCCGAGCGGAATCAAGACCGGGGATATCCAGTATGGCTACCCCTTGCGCAGGGTCCTCAGTGAGTAGGAAGGTGACGGCATAGCCCGCGGCCTGATTGGTGGATTTCGGTGCAAACCGGTAGTTCACGGATTCAAACAGCCCCGTGGCGAAGAGGGCATTGGCTGCGTTGTCGAGTTCGGCTCGAGTCACCAGGGAGCCCAGTTTGAGTCCGGACGCCGCCACGACGGGCGCGGACGGCAGGCGGGTATTGCCTTCCGTATGGAGTTCGAGGACCGGGGTCTGGGCCACGGCGGCAAGGGAGAGCAGCGAATAGGCTACCAGGCATATCCATGCTTTTAGGTCTGTAAACAAAAATGGATTCGAGCTGGAATTCCGCACAAGCCGCCAGTATAAACGAAGGACGAGAGGGCCGGCGGCGGGCGCCTAACCTCCTGGCGGTGACACAGGAAAAATTCGGGCCTCGTGTCGAATTGCGGCCAATTGGAACGACGAACTAGTGAGGAGTGATGACGACGGGTTGAGCGGAGCGGGCGGTGTCGCGTTCCGGATGCCCGCTCGTCGCGCCAAGTGCCTGAAAGGAAAGAATCATGAAATTCATATGCCTGGGCTACATTGAGCCGAGCAAGTTTGAGTCGCTGAGCGACACCGACCGGACTGCCATGGTGGACGAGTGCTTCACCTACGATGACGAATTGAGGCAGGGCGGGCATTTTGCGGGCGGAGAGGCGTTGCAGGGTCCGGGTGAGGCGCGGACGTTGTGGTGGGCGAACGGCAAGGTGGTCGTCAAAGACGGCCCCTACGCCGAAACGAAGGAACAATTGGGTGGGATTCTGGTGCTGGAGGCTCGCGACCTGGCGCATGCAATTGAATTGATGTCGAAGCATCCGGGCGTGAAGGCCGGGCCGTTCGAGATTCGCCCCGCGGCCGACCTGACGGGCATGATCGAGGAGAGCGAACTGCGGAGGTCGGAAAAAGCCTCGTCTTGAGGAGCCGGATCTACAAATGGATTGCAGGTATGCGCCGGTGAACGGCCTGCGGAGCTGCTACCTCTGTTTGTCAGTTTGTCGATGCCGCGGGGCAGGGTAAGAGTAATGGCGGTGGATTGCGGGCTTTCGGGGACTCCTCCGCTCGCTGACGCTCACGGCTCCGTTTGGCGGCTTGGCGAGGCTTGGGCGGCATCGATGGTAGAGTCAGCTAAATGAGCGAGGATCTTTCTACGCGTCGGGATGCTCTGCGGGGACTGGCTGCGGCGTCGCTGCTTCCGGGCGTCACTGCTGCGGAAGCCGCGGGTACGGATGTGTGCTTCCTGAGTGCCGTGGAGATGGCACGGCTGATCCGTACAAAGAAGCTCTCGGCTCGCGAGGCGCTGGCTGCGCATTTGAAACAGATTGAGCGGGTGAATCCCAAGGTCAATGCGATTGTGAACCTGGCTCCGGAGATGGCGGCCGAGGCTGCCGCCCAGGCGGATGAGAAGCAGGCGCGAGGAGAGAAATTGGGTCCGCTGCACGGGTTGCCGGTGGCTCACAAGGACCTGATGGAGACGCGCGGTTTGCGAACGACTTTCGGCTCGCCTCTGTACAAAGACTACGTGCCCACTGAGGATGACATTGTTGTGGAGCGGATGCGGCGGGCGGGCGCCATTACCTTGGGGAAGACGAATACTCCAGAGTTTGGCGCTGGCTCGCAGACCTTCAACAAGGTATTTGGCGCCACGCTGAACCCTTACGACGTTTCGAAGACTTGCGGCGGCTCGTCGGGCGGAGCGGCGGTTGCCTTGGCTTGCGGACTGGTGCCGGTGGCCAGCGGGTCGGATGCCGGGGGCTCGCTGAGGAATCCGGCCGCGTTCTGCAACGTGGTGGGCTTCCGTCCATCGGTCGGGCGGGTGCCTGCGCCAAAGGCTGCGTTTGCGTGGTCGACGTTCGCAACTTCAGGGTGCCTGGGGCGAACTGTGGCGGATCTGGCGTTTGCGTTCAGCACGATCGCGGGCCCGGACCCACGGGCTCCGCTGTCGATTGAGGAGCCGGGCGAGCGGTTCGCGGCGCCTTTGGGGCGTAATTTCAAGGGCGTGCGCGTGGCATTTTTCAAGGACCTGGGCGGCGTGCCGTTCGATCCGCGGGTGCGGAGCGTTGTCGAAGGTCATCGTAAGACATTTGAAGCATTGGGGTGTGTTGTTGAGCAGGCGGAGCCGGACTTCGCTCCGTGTGAGGTGGCGTTCCGCGTGCTGCGGGCCTGGAATTCGGCGGCGAGCTACGCCGACCGGCTGCATCAGCACCCGGAAGCTTTCAAGGACACCTTGCGTGGGGAGATCGAAGAGGGGTTGCGGCTGACGGGCCAGGATCTGGCTCGAGCCGAAACGGCGCACGGCGTGATGTGGCGGCGATTCCAGGCGTTCCTGGAGAAGTATGAGTACTTTGTTTTGCCGACGACGCAATTGCCTCCGTTTGACGTGAATACGCCGTATCCGACGGAGATCGAGGGTGTGCGGTTCAGCAACTACATTGACTGGATGAAGGCGTGTTGGTATGTCTCTGTGACGGGGAATCCGGCGGCTTCCGTGCCGGGCGGGTTTACGGCGGAAGGGCTCCCCGTGGGCGTGCAGATTGTGGGGCGGCACCACCAGGACTTTGCGGTGCTGCAGATGGCGCACGCGTTTGAGCAGGCTACGGGATTTGGGAAGAAGCGGCCGGGTGTGGTGTAGGGAGGGGAGCGTTCCTCCGGCTCGCACAATCCGGCAGAAGTGCAGTTTGTTGCCACCATCCCCGGAACACTATTGCTTCCGGTCGCTCGGGATTAACGTCAGGATCCAGCCCAATTCGTCGTTGCGAACACCTTTCTTTCGGGCCTCGGCGAATGCGGATTCGGAGACCTCGCGGTTGCCGTACTCCCACTGCAGTTTGCCCTGGAGGATCCAGGGGCGGGCATCCAGTTGAGCCCAATCCTCCACTTCCAGTGCCCCGGTGAGGGAACTCCTGGCTTCATCTGCACGGTTCGCCTGCATCTGCAGGAATCCAAGGACATAGCTATTGTCGGGCTGAAGGTCCCCAGGCTTGAGGTCCTTCTGCACAAGCTCAATGGCCTGCGCGTCGGGCTTACCCGCGAGCAGGCTGCTCCAGGCGATGGAGAAGTGATCGTCAGCACTGGAGAACTCCAGCTTGCGAAGCTTTTCGATGTATGCGTTTGCCTGATCCGGCTTGCCTGCACGGAGGGTAGCCAGCACGGCCGCGCGCAATGCTGTGCTGTCATCCGGTGACTTCTTCAACGCTGCCACCGCATCCAGCTCAAGGTCCGTCCATTGTTTGAGACCGGTCCGGGCTTTGACGACGAAGGGAAAACTCTTGTCGGCAACGGGATAACTGGTTGAGAGATCCTTCGCTGATTTTAGAAGTTCGGCCCATTTGGAGGACTTCGCGTACGCTTGGCAGAGGGCCAGGTCGATGTTCCCGCGGTCCAGGCTGTCCTTGGCTCCGGCCCTTGCCTGCCGCAGGATTCCGATGGCCTCGTCGGAGACGGAATATGTGCCAATGAGACTCGCGGCCGTCACGCGGATCTTGAGGGCCTCAAGTCCCGGGCTATTGACTCCGGCCCAGAGGTAGCGGGCGGCGGGGCTATCGGAATTATTCGGGCCTCTTACTAGAACCTCCACGGTCCGGCCGGATGGAGGCTGGCCAGCGGGCGTGTATTGACCGTTTATAGCCAGATCGAGCCAGCGACGCGCGGAGCCGAGATCGTTCGCCTTCAACAGGTTCAGAACGAGTTTGCCGACGTTTTCCAGACTGGATGCGGTGGCGAGGATCTTATATTGGCCCTCTTCCTTGACGACATAAGTGGAGGAGATCGGGATAGCGGAGGCTGAGCCTGAAACTCGATACCCGAGGGTGTCTTCTCCGTGCTTTTCAAAGTCGAGAGAGCTCATGATGAGATCGATGACGCCTTCTCGGGAGAAGCCCAAGGAACGGAATCGGCCCCGGAGAGCCGCGAGCATACGCAGCAATTCCAGTTGAGCCTGCCCGGCCTCAGGGCCCAACACCTCCAATTTGGTCAGCAGCGGCCGTATGTCAGCGAGTTCCGCCCGGCCGGCGAACAACTTCAGATAGAACTGCCAAACCACGGAACGGGGGTCATCGTGGGGATAGCGGTTCTCGTCATAGCGCTTCAGCCGGGCCGTCGTGGAAAGACGTGTCTCCAGTTCGGGGCTGTTGTTGATCCTGCGAGCAGCTTTCAAGAGTTCAGTTGCCAAGTCATACCTCCGCAGCAAGCTGAGGGAAGCGGCGGCGCCGGCTATGGCGGTCGAACGGGCGGCCGAATCAGGAAGTTCGTTCTGTGCGTCAAGCAGAGCACGATCGGATCCATGAGCAAGCGCGGACTGCATGATTGAGAGCGTGGGCTTCAACCCGCCGGATGGGAGAGACTTGATCTCCGCCCCAGCTTCCGGGTATTTCCCCGAATAGATGAGGGCTATGACGAGGTTCTGATGGATGACAGCGTTCGGACCTTTTTCCAATGCCGTCCTGTAAAGCTGCACGGCCTCAGCCACGCGGGCGCCGGGACCATAGCGTTCGCCATCGGCATTATGCTCCAGGACAATGGCCAGGTCGATCTGAGGAACGAGCTTGTCTTCGGCGGTTTCGATGGCCTTCCTGTGGCTCTCTTCGGCGGCGGAGGGATTCCAGTTGCCGCGGAAGCGGCGGCCGAAGGAATCGTGCTGATAGGCCCAGCCGAGGGCTTGCCATGCATGCGATGACTTGGGATCGAGTTCAGCCGCTTTGCGACCGGCCGCGATGGCGGCTTCACCAGCGCCGGCAGCTACCAGGATGCGGGCCCACTTGGCCTGCGCAACTGAACTGGAAGGGCGGGCCAAGGCGTACTCCCGGGCGAGGCGGGCTGCCTCGGCCACTTTTCCCAGAGCCAGGGCATCGCTCGTGGCGGAAGTGAACTGAATCACCACCGGCGTTTCTTTCCACATGCGGCGAAGTTCGGTCCGCATCGCGGCGTATTCGGCGGGTGTGAGACGCCTCCGGCCCGTGTCGAAGCGAAAAACCGCCTCCACAGAGCCTGTCGCATCGTTCGTGTAGCTGGAACTGAAGGTGGCGGTCCCCAACTTCAGGGTTTCATTCGCCGGTAGAGATTTGATCGTGAGAAATGATGGATACGTGATCCGGTAGTGATAGTCGCATTGATAAGCCTGTGGAAGAACGAAGTCGTGAACACGAGCAATCTCTTTTTCCGACCCGGCGTTGGCCGCGCCTGTCGGAGCGAGCCCGTAAGGCAGGGAAGCGAACACAAAGTGAGAGAAGAGGCCGGCCGCTGCCTGATCCTCGTCGGTGGCTCCGCGTCCAGCGTTGTTCATCGTGACTTTCAAGTTAAACGGCTGAGTGAAATCGTCACCACGGGTAGCGGAGTAGTCGCCGAGCTTTTCAGCCAGAAAAACCTGCTTCACCTGGGCTTCCAAAGTCTCTTTGACCTTCGATGGTTCTGAGTCACCATATCGGGCGCGGAGTTCCGACTCGGCGGAACCGTAGCCCTCTATTGATTCCGTAATAACGGATTTCCCGAACTCGGGCAAACGAATCTCGATGCGATGAATCGATCGGTTCTCAGAAGAGGTGGATTCCGGCGTCTTCACGAGCGTCGTGCTGGAGGGAGTGGCGATGAGCGCCAGGCGCCCCTGATCCTGAGTGGGCAGATCTCCTACCCGGGTGTATTGGGCGGTGGCATCGATCCAGAACGGTTGAGGACCATCGACATAGACAATTGCGTGATTGAACTGGCCGAGCCCAGGCAGTTCCGGATTGACGTCAAGCCCTGTTCCGGACGATAGGAGCACGACATTGGCCTTGAGGCCCGAGGCCCGGAGCATGGAGACCAGAAGCGTCGCCTTGTCTTTGCAATCTCCGTAGCGCCGCGCGAGCACGTCGGATGGAGCAGCCGGGACGATGGCTGCATCTGCCAGTTCGAGTCCTGTATAACGGACCTGTTTGTGAAGCAGCGCTGTCAACCTGGCGGCGATGGCGAGAGGGGTCTCCCCGGACTTGGGAGGGTCGAGCGGGCTACCGGGCCCCGCTGTGCCGATGCGTCCGTCGACAACTGTGGAATAGCGAGCCGCAACTTCCTGCCACGAACGACCCGTCGAAAACTCAAAGACCGGCTGTGACGCGACATCAAAGGGTAGCGACGATTCCCATTCCTTCCTGACGGGAATGGGACCCCAGTCGCAATCAACGTGCACTCCCGATTTCGTTTCCGAACTCCGAATTGTGTCTTTCGGAAACATTTGAGAAGAGAATCGAAATGAGGCTCCGGGTGCGGCATCGATGACCAGATGGAATCGTTGAATGGAAATCGAGTCCCATACGCTGATTCTGTGGACCGCGCCAGCCTCGAAGAGGGGGGCATTCTCCCTGACAACGATTTCGAACTCGACGAGTGAACCGCTGGCGACGGCCGGCAAGGGAGCCCGCAGGACCCGGCGGTCAGAAAGAACATTGGAGCCAAACTCCTGGGCCGGTGCCTCGGATGCGGTCTTCGAATCCAACCAGTGGCTGGCACCGTCGGCCGTGAGCACCCGGGCGCGCAATTCCGGCCGGCGTTGATACCAAGGCGCATATTCCTGCTCGAGCGAGGACCAGTCCTCGACACCGTCCGTGGTGAGAACGCGGTAGACCTTCCGCAGGATGGCGGTGGTACGCCCTTGTGGGTCAATCAAGTAGCGCTGCTCGTCCAGAAGCACGATGGCATCCGCCCCGTCCGGCGCTGAGACTGCCTTGGCGGCTGCCACGGACCGGGTCGTGTCTTTCGAAAACGGGACCGTCCAAGGGGCGTCGCCAGGGACAGTCTGACCAAAGGCGGTTCCGGTGGCAATGAGGAAAAGAACGACAAAGCGAGGCATGACGAAATGACTAGGCTAACAGAAAGCGACCTGCCTTTCCGTCTCGATCCATTTTGATTTTGCGAGCCAGGTCTAACTTTAATGTCCGGATTCGACCAATGACGCGTGTAAAGAGCGGACGGGCGAAGCGGGAATAGAATCGGAGCAAGTCGAGACCGCGCCTGGCGGCGAATTCAGGCTACGCTCCGCGCGATGACTGTTCGCAGTTTCATGATTCAGGTAGCGAGATTAATTTTCTTTGGTATTTAAGACCCCTTTCTATACAATTGAACGAGAAACGAGAACACCGCCATGGATACAGATAGTGAATCGCGTAACCTAGCCGTAACGCTGGATCAGGTCCTGAAGAAGTACGGAAAGATCTGGATCTGGTCGATCCTGATGACATTCGGCGCCACCGAGTTCATGCGAACGATGAGCGGGATGAATCTGCTGACATTCAATACCCGCTCAGGCCAATTCCACGGCCAAGCCGGAGATGCGGTAATCCGTTTTATTTCGGGGGGGATCGAGTCTGTCGCCTGTTTCCTGTCCATATTCTGGCTGTTCCAATTCATGGTGAGCGAGATACTGCCAATGTTCTTCGAGGTCGCAGGCGAGGCGGAGATCTCAGATGGTGCCCGATTGCTCTACTGGGCTTTCGGCGCAACCCTGATTGGCATCGGGGCGGAACTAGGCGGCATGATCCTGCTGGGCCTGATGCAACTGCGCTAGCGGCGTCGGGAGACCCTTCCAAAGTCCTCCGAAAGAATCCATGCCGGATCCTCCGGAAGATGGAACATTCGTGAGAGATGTTACGTTTTCTGTGATGTGGAGGACGTCTGTGACCGATTCCAGACACCCTGTGATGTCGATCGAGCAAAAAGTGAAGTACCCCGGGCGGATGGTCCTTGTGACCCTCGATTAGCCCAGTGAGGTCCTGGACCTGTCCAGGGCAGGGTATGGTTTGACTTTAATCCATTCATAGTCCTACGCTTACCGTGAGGGAAAAGCTGCGATGAGCAAGAAGTGGTACAACTACTTCGTTTCGGTGGACTCTGTGACGGGGGAGCCGGCTTCAGGCGGCGAGACCGGCGAGAGCACCGCGGGACCGGGTGCGGCGGCTCCAGTGAGCGCGGCCGACGAGATCGCGAGCCTGGCCCATTCCATTCAACCAACACCCGCGCCGAAGTTTGCCAACCCGGTGGCGGATCCGGCCTCGTTTGCCCAGATTTACGATGCCGCCGAGGTGCGTGTGCCGGCCCACGGCTTCACCATCTTCAAGATTGCCGACATGCTGAAGAGCGAACACATTCGCAGCCTGCCGGTGGAGATCAAGCGCAGTTCAGTGTTGCTGGCCCTGGATGCGGCGGGCGTGAAACTGCAGGAGATCATTGAGGACGCGGTGCATCGCGACCGGGCGCTGGATACGTTTGAAGCGGTGCAGCAGCGGGCGCTGGATCAACTGGAAACCCGCAAGGCCGACGAAAACAAGAACCTACAAGCGGAAGCCGACCGGGTGCTGAACGAGTTGCGGGCGAAGATCCAGGCCAACAACGACGAAGTCACGAAAGAGCGCGAGCGCCTGCAGGGCTGGCGATTCCAGAAGCAGCAGGAAGAGCGCCGGATCTTTGATGCGGTGGCTCCGTTTGTGCCGGAAAACCCAATCACCACCGGCCCCGCGGTGCCGGCAAAGGCAGAGTCCAGTAAAGTACCCGGCAATTAGCCGGGAAGGAGCAGTGATTCATGATGAACCGCCTGTCGCGGATCTTTCGTTCGTTTTTCGGTTTCTTCATCTCCATTGCCGAGGATCCCGAACTCATCCTCGAGCAGAACATTCGCGACATGAACGATCAGGTTCCGCGGATGAATGAGAGCATCGCGATGGTGAAGGCCAACGTGACGCTGCTGGAGAAGGAAGAGTCGAAGTATCAGGCTCAACTGAATGACCTGGGGGCCAAGGTCAAGGCCAGCATTCAGGCAGGTCGGGACGATCTGGCAGGGCAGTTTGCCATCCAACTGGAGCAACTGCGCGGAGCGCTGGCGCGCACGCAGGGCCAGTTGACGACGGCACGGTCGGCTTACGACAAGGCCCTAAACGTCAAAAAGGCGTTCCTGCGCGAGAAAGAACGGAAGACGAACGAGGCGATGAACGCGATTCGCGATTACCGCCGTTCGAAGTGGCAGAAGCAGGTGGCCGATGCCATGGAGCAGTTTGAAGTTGCGGGGATCAGCCAGACGCACGATGAGATGGTGCGGAAGATCGAAGAGACGACGGCGGTGAACGAGGCGCGGATGGAGATGGCAATCGGCAATGTGGACCAGCAGCGGTTCCAGATTGAAGAAGACGCCGAGAAGCTGCGCGCGGCCGAACTGGTGAAGCAGTTCAAGGCGGAGATGGGATTGATGACGCCTTCGGCGTCGACACCGGCGCCGGAGAAGACAATCGGCGGCCGCGAGCAGGATCGCACCAGCTAGTTACAGGAAGCGACCTAAGAGGCAATCATGGCAATACGAATCGAAAAAGGCGGGTGGGCGTTCATCTTTGTGCTGGGCTTGGGCCTGGTCGGCTACAGCCTGGACCGGTATGGGGTGGTGAACCTGTCGGGCTTGCTGGGTAAGGGCGGCGAGAGGGCGGCGACCAAGTCGGCTGTCGATACGTCGAAGCCGCTGCCCACAACGGGCGACAAGGAATCGAACGAAGTCCGAGTCAGGGTGAATATCTGGGTGGGCTGCGTGGGCGGCCTGGTGGCCAACGGCGGCCTGGATACCGCGCCAGGCTCGATCTATGACAAGAAGGGCATCAAGGTTTCGTTCAAGATCATTGACGACTGGACGGAAGGCACGGCCGCGCTGGCGTCGAACAATGTCGATGTCATGCTGACGACGGCCGATGTCTGGGCCAAGGATTACGCGCAGCTCGCCGAGAAGGGTTTCCACGCCCGGGCAGTCTACATGGTGGACTGGTCGCGCGGCGCTGACGGCGTAATTGGCAAGCAGGGCGTCAACAGCATTGAAGACCTGGCAGGCAAGAGTGTGGCGTTCGCGCCATACACGCCGTCGCACTTCCTGCTGTGGAACGGACTGAAGACGTCCGGCCTGACGACGGAGCAGCGGACGGAGATCTTTGCCAAGGCCGTACATACTAAGGACGGCATCGAGCCGGCGACACTCTTCGCGCAACAGAAGGTGGACGCGGCGGTGGCCTGGGATCCGGACATGAGCGACGCGGTGGCGAAGCGCAAGGGATCGAAGAAGATCTACGACACGCGCGTGGCGAACCGTTTGATCGCGGACATCCTGGTGGTGAGCGACCGGTTCTCGAATGCCTCCCCGCAGACCCTGCGGAAGTTCCTGGAAGGCTGGCTGGAGGGCGTGGAGTTCATCAAGCAGCAGCCGTCGCGGGCACATACGCTGATCGGGACGATCAAGGACTTCAACATCCCGGCCGATCTGGCAAAGACGATGTTGGAAGGCGTGCGGCTGAGCGACTACGCCGACAACAAGGCGTTTTTCGGCCAGGGCGCGGGCAGCGACTATCACAACATCATGGGCATGGCGCAGGACATGTATCGCGAGATGCGGCTAGTCAAGGGCGTGCCGGATCTGGAGGGCAGTGTGGACCGGCGGTACGTGGCCGGCATGGAGGGCAAGTTCTCGTCGACCTCGACCGAGGCGCCCATCGAGTACAAGGCTCCGCCCAAGGGAGCAACGCCGATCGCGACGCAGCGCCGGGCGATCTACTTTGAGACGAACTCGGCGGCGATGAGTATGGATTCGCGGGCTGTGGTGGATGAGATCGGCGGCATGATGCGGGCGTATGAGAATACGGTGGTGGACATCGACGGCAACTCCGACGCCACGGGTTCGCGCGAGGTCAACATGTCCCTCTCGCGGGAACGGGCCGAGACGGTGAAGAGCTATCTCATGAAGAAGTACGGCTACCCGGCCAACCGCATGCGGACCGCTGGGAATGGTCCGGACAAGCCGATCGACAACAACGACACGCCTGAGGGCCGCGAGAAGAACCGCCGCACGGATATCAAGATTTACGCGAATCCGGCGGGACAATAATGGCACACACATCCACTATCCGCCGGCCCCTTGCGAAGCAGTGGCAATTGGGACTCGGCGTCGCTGCGTGGACGTTGGTGGTGGTGGTGTGGTTTGTGCTGACGCGCGGCGACCTGCTGCCGCCGCTGGCGCTGCCGGACCCGGCGGGCGTCGTGACAGCGATGGTCCGGCTATGGACCGAGTACGACCTGCTGGGCAATGTGTTCCAGAGCTGGTGGCGGATTGCGCAGGCGTTCGGCTGGTGCGTGGTGGTAGCCATACCGCTTGGCCTGATCATGGGCAGCTTCCCGTGGGTGTATCACTTTGTGAACCCGGTGGCGGCGCCGATGCGGTCGATGCCGATCACCGCCTTCCTTCCGGCGTTCATCGCCCTGTTCGGCATGGACGAGGGGATGAAGGTAGGGTTCCTGTTCTTCGGGATGTTCTTCTACCTGTTGTCGCTGGTGGTGGAAGAAGTGAATAAGGTAGACAATGCGCTGCTGGAGACGGCCTACACGCTGGGTGCCAACGTACCGCAGGCGGTATGGCTGTTGTTCCGGGCGTCGTTTCCGGCGATCTTCGGTTCGTTCCGAATCCTCTACGACATTGGCTGGACTTATGTGATTCTGGCCGAGATGGTGAATTCGCGGCGCGGCGTGGGCTACATGGTGGAAGCGGCGCGCAAGGTTCTGGATTTTGAGCGAGTGTATGCGGGCATCATCGCGATCGGCGTCGCGGCATTCCTGTTCCGATGGCTGCTGACGGCTCTGGAGAGCCGGCTATTCCCCTGGCAACAACCGGCGCTTCGCACAGCGGCTCCGCCCGTTCCTACCGGCCATGCAACAAAAAAGTAAGATTATCCTCCGCAATGTAGCCCGGGTCTTCACCAACGCCGCCGGCGAGAAGATCGAGGCGCTGCGTGACGTGAACTTCGAAGTGGAGGACGAGTTCGCTCCCGATGGCCGGGACATTGGGGAGTTTCGGGTGTTGCTGGGTCCGTCGGGCTGCGGCAAGTCGACGATTCTGCGGATGATCGCGGGTCTGGACTTTCCCACGCAGGGCGAGGTGCTGATGAATGGGCGGCCGGTAACAGGGCCGGGCTCGGACCGCGGCATGGTGTTCCAGAAGTACACGTCGTTCGCCTGGCTGACGGTCTCGAAGAACATCGAATACGGGCTGACGATCAAGGGCACGCCAGAGGCTGAGCGGAAGGAGATTGTGTCGCACCTGATTGACGCGGTGGGGCTGCGGGGGTTTGAGAACGCCTATCCTCATACGCTTTCGGGCGGCATGCAGCAACGGGTGGCCATCGCGCGATCGCTGGCGGTGCGGCCGCAGGTGCTGCTGATGGACGAGCCATTCGGGGCCCTGGACGCACAAACGCGCAATGAGATGCAGGACCTGCTGCTGCGCATCTGGGACGAGACGGCGGCCACGGTGCTGTTCGTCACGCACGATGTGGCGGAGGCGGTGTTCCTGGCGGACCGGATGTATATCGTCAGTTCGCGCCCAGGCACGATTGTGGAGGAGATTCCGGTCCCGTTCGGACGGCCCCGCGACCAGGGGTTGAAGGAGCAGCGTGAGTTCCAGGACGTCGAGGCGCACGCCCTGGCGCGATTGCGCAGGGCTGGTGGCGCGGGCCAGGTGCGCGTCAGCGTTTAGAAGCCGTGGCGGTTGGCCGGCGCACCCTTATACAATCGATTAGCAGACATACGCGTCGCACATGCCCAATGACAAGCCCAGTTTCGGTACCGAGTTGAAGGGTGCTATCAACCACAAGCTGGACGAAGCGGGCCTTTCGCAGCAGGACTACGTCAAGGCGGCCCTGAAGTGGCAGTACAACTGGATCGGCCTGGCCGGAGCGGCGGCGTTCGCAGTTGTTTCGGGCACCGGGCTGCCGTTGATCCTGGCCGCGGGGCTGGAATTGATGTACGTCGCCCTGGTGCCGCAGAGCAGCCGGTTCCGGCGGCTGGTGCGGTCGTGGAAGTATGCCGGCGAAAAACGAGAGCACGACAAGCGGCTGGAAGAAATGTACAAGAACCTGCCGCCGGAGATGCGCAGCCGGTATGCGTTCGTCCAGCAGGTGTCGCAGGCGATCCGTACCAACTACCAACAGCTTTCGGCCAGCTCGCAGATCTTTGCACGGCAGATGGCGGAGCGGTTGGACGGCCTGCTGGAAGGCTACGTGCGGCTTCTGTTCACGGCCAACACGCACCGCGAGTACTTGAAGTCGCTGAATGCGGATCAGGTGCGGAGCGAGGTGGCGTTCCTCGAAAAGTCGCTGGAGAAGAACACACCGAAGGTGCAGGAGATCAACCGGCGGCGGATTGAGATCCTGCGCAAGCGCGTGACGAAGTTCGAGAAGATCCAGGAGAACCGGCAGGTGATCGACGCGCAGTGCGCCGCGATCGAGGACGTATTGCAACTGATCCGCGACCAGTCGGTGACGATGCGCGACCCGCAGGAAGTGAGCGCGCAGCTCGAGAACCTGGTACTCGATGTGGAACAGACCGAGCAGAGCGTACGCGAGATGGAAGAGATTTATGCTCTCACCGCGCAGGAGAGCGATGAACTGCGCCTGCCCGACGCCGGCGGGGATCCCCCGCAGCAGAACCGTGTCCGGAACTGAATATGAGCTCGACCACACCGCCCTCCCCGCTGGAGCCGCTACCCGCATGGGCGCGCCGGCTCTCTGAGAAGTACTATTCGCGGACGCTCGCCATGTTCGTGCTGCACGGCAATGTGCACGACCTGGTGCCATGGCGGCGGGGCGACCGCACAGAGTATGTGCCGTTGTCCAGGTTCCTGAACGAGGGGCTGTTCGGGCGCCGCGACCTGGTGCTGAGTTACGACCGGGGCGGCGGCATCACGTTCGCGAACAATGACGTGCAGGCCGATTTCCAACGGGCCCTTGTGGGCTACGATTCGTTCCACGGTACGAAATACACACAGGGGCTACCGCGCAATCCGGACGCGGTGCTGACCCTTATCGAGAGCTACCTGCGGCTGCGGGTGATGGACCACAAGAAGATAGCGCTGATGCTGGATTTCGCGGACTCGATTGTCCCGGCCAGCGACTCGGCGTCGATGGGATCAGAAGACCGCAATTGCCTGGTGATGCTGAAGCGCTGGGCGCAGAACCAGAACTTCCTAAAGGCCGATTTCACGGTTTGCCTGATCACTGAGAGCCTGGCGGCGCTGAATGCGGGGCTGGTGCAGAATCCGGGCGTCTCGGCAATCGAGATCCCCTTACCGGACGAGGCGGAGCGCATCGAGTTCGTCAAATGGCAGATGGCGGCCACTCCGCTGCCGGAAGGCTCCGAGGTGACGGCCGAGACTCTGGCGAAGCTGGGCGCAGGCTTG
Source organism: Paludibaculum fermentans (assembly GCF_051172195.1). Classification (GTDB taxonomy): domain Bacteria; phylum Acidobacteriota; class Terriglobia; order Bryobacterales; family Bryobacteraceae; genus Paludibaculum; species Paludibaculum fermentans_A. The sequence goes on along the minus strand of NZ_JBPJAQ010000001.1, from coordinate 3,838,402 downwards.
AAGCGCGTCCAACTGCAAAACCTGATTTCGCACGCCTGTGAGAACAAACAGCCGCTGACGGTGGCCTTTCTCACGCGGCTGAAGAAGGAACTGATCGAAGCCGAGTCGGGCGGACTGCTGGAGTTCGTGCAAAGCCGCTTTGACCTCTCGATGGTGGCGGGTCTGGATCAAGCCAAGAAGAAGCTGCAAGACGCGGCGGCGGCGCTGCGGGCGGGCCGCTTCGACGTGCTGCCCATGGGCTATGTCATCTCCGGTCCGGTGGGCACCGGCAAGACGTTCCTGACGAACTGCTTCGCGGGCGAGGTGGGGATTCCGGCGGTCATGCTGAAGAACTTCCGCAGCATGTGGCAGGGTGTCACCGAGGCCAATCTGGAACGAGTATTGACGCTGCTGAAAGCGATGAGCCCCATCGCAGTCGTGGTGGACGAGGCGGATGCTCAACTGGGCGACCGGTCGAGCTCAGGAGACAGCGGCGTAGGCAACCGTGTGTTCGCGCAGATCGCGCAGTTCATGGGCAACACGGAGCTGCGCGGCAAAGTCATCTGGTTTCTGCTGACCTGCCGGCCGGATCTGCTGCCAGTGGACCTGAAGCGGCAAGGGCGGGCGGAAGAGCACATCGCCCTGTTCTATCCGCGGACCGACGGCGAGCGGCTGGCGATGCTGCGCGCCATGCAGAAGAAGACCGGAACCCGTGTGGCGTCAGAGGAAGCCGAACAGTTCTTCCTGGCTAATGCGGGCCGGCTCTCGGGCGCCGATACGGAAGCCGTACTGGTGCGAGCCCGGATGAAGAGCGCGCTGGAAGGCGACACCACTGTGGATGTCGATGACCTGAAGGCCGCTATCGCCGACTTCATTCCACCCAGCTACCCTGACGAGATCGAGCTGCAGAATCTGGTGGCAGTGCTGGAGTGCACTTCGCGCAGCCTGCTGCCGGACGAGTATCGGACGATGGACCGGGGCGAGATCCAGCGGCGGGTGGCCGAACTGCTGGCCCTGGCGCGCTGACGCGAAGCTCCTCACAACGTCCAACCTGCTGACGAACCGGGCCGTATTGGGCCCGGCTTCCCTGCCCCGGCCAAACCTCGGCCCACCCACCTCGCTGGCCCCAGTCGCATTGCGCCACATGCTCCTCTAATTTTTTCGTGGCGGATGTGACTTCCGCCAGGGGCCGGCTGTCAGAGGGAATGGAAGGGAAGATTTCTAACTTGAAACGGGCCATCCGCGGCGCCCTGGCGGCGCCAGTTGGCGGACAGGCCCGGCCAACGTCCAGCAACCAAACGCTCCCCATGAAGAACCCAATTCGTCTCCTCAACCGCTGTTCAGCGGAATTCCTCGGCACGTTCTGGCTCGTATTTGGAGGGTGCGGCAGTGCCGTCCTGGCCGCCGCATTCCCAGGTCTTGGCATCGGCTTTGCCGGTGTGGCGCTGGCCTTCGGCCTCACAGTGCTCACCATGGCCTATGCCATCGGACATATCTCCGGGTGTCATCTGAATCCGGCGGTCTCGATTGGGCTGGTGGCGGCCAAGCGCTTTCCCCTGGAAGAGCTACCGGCTTATGTCGCTTCGCAGACGGCTGGCGCCATCGCCGGAGCCGGGGTCCTGTACGTAATTGCCAGCGGCAAAGCCGGCTTCGACGCCAGCGGCGGCTTCGCATCAAACGGGTTTGGCGTGCACTCGCCAGGCGGCTATTCGATGCTGGCCTGCCTGCTCGCCGAAGTCGTGCTTACGTTCTTCTTCCTGTTCATCATCCTGGGCGCGACAGACCGCAGGGCGCCTTCGGGCTTCGCACCTGTGGCGATCGGTCTCGGCCTCACACTGATTCACCTCATCGGCATCCCGGTAACGAACCTGTCGGTCAATCCCGCGCGCAGCACGGGACCGGCATTCTTCGTTGGCGGATGGGCGATTGAGCAATTGTGGCTGTTCTGGGTCGCACCCATCGTTGGCGCGATCCTGTCCGGTCTACTGTACCCGGCACTGGCTGGAGCAGCGGAACTCAACACGTTTGCCACTGATGACAAGCCCTGATCGTGTCCGGCGAAAACATTTCGGTTCAAGGAGAATTTGACCCCATGAAGATCATTCAACTCGTGCCCGCGCTGCTGATCGCGGCCTCGCTATTTGCGGCTCCGCAAACCGCCACCAAGGCCGCCACCCAGGCAGCCAAAACAGCTCCGGCAGCAGACCTGCTGGATCTCAATTCCGCCACGATCGATCAGCTGGAAGCATTGCCGGGTATCGGCAAAGCGTACGGTGAACGGATCGTCAAAGGCCGCCCCTACAAAGGCAAGAACGAGCTGGTGGACAAAAAGATCCTGCCCGCCACCGTCTACTCGAAGATCAAGGACAAGGTCATCGCCAAGCAGAAGTAACCCCGTGGAAGCAGCACCCATCTCGGACAGCAGTAAGCAGAAATAAGGAAACCGGAATGTTGAAAGATTTCAAAGCCTTCGTCATGAAGGGCAACGTATTGGACCTGGCGGTGGCGGTCATCATCGGAGCGGCGTTCGGCGCCATCGTGACCTCGATGGTGAACGACATCATCATGCCGCCCATCGGCATGCTGCTGAGCGGCATCGATTTCAAGGAACTGTTCCTGACGTTGAATGGACAGCACTATGCATCCCTGGCAGCGGCGAAAGCGGCGGCGGCCCCAGTGATCGCCTACGGCACGTTCCTCAACTCAGTGATCAATTTCCTGATCGTCGCCTTCGTCATCTTCGTGGTCGTGCGCGCGGCCAGCAAGCTGCAAAAACCGGCGCCCCCGGCGGCAGCCGTTACCAAGGACTGCACGTTTTGCTTCACCGCGATCCCGATTCCGGCCACGCGGTGCCCGCACTGCACTTCGCAACTGGCGGGCTGACAGGACAAGCGGAAGAACACCATGTCAACTCTCAATCTCAAAGCGCTGCCCGGAGTGTGCTTCCTGACGGCCATGACTCTCGTCACAGCGATGGGCGATCAGATCGTGCTGAAGGACGGCGATCGCGTGACCGGCAGTATCGTCAAAAAGGATGGCCAGACCGTCACCATCCTTAGCAAGAACTTCGGAGCGGTGACCCTCAAGTGGGACGACATCCAAACCGTGAAGACCGACCAGCCGCTGAACGTGGTGCTGGCCGGCGACCAGACGGTGAAGGCCAACATCCAGACCCAGGATGGCCGCGTCGCGGTCGAGGCGCCTGGTGGTCCACGCGTGGTCGAACCCGGCGGTATCGTCGCGCTGAGGAACGACGCGGAACAGAGAGCGTACGAACGGTTCCGTCATCCGGGCCTGCTGGACCTGTGGACCGTCAACGGAAGCCTGAGCCTGGCGGGCACTAAGGGCAATGCGAAGACACTCGTGATCACGACACCGTTGAATTTCGCACGCGTTTCGAGCACCAGCCGGACCACTGCCTACTTCAACTCCATCCGGTCGTCGGCCACCATCAACGGCGTGAATGCGCAGACTGCGAATGCGATTCGCGGCGGGTGGGGTTACAGCCGGAACCTGACGAGTAGGCTGTTCCTGAACGGCTTCAACGACTATGAGTACGACAAGTTCCAGTCACTGGACTTGCGCGTCGTACTGGGCGGCGGCGCCGGCTTTCACGCCTGGAAAGGGAAGAACGGCACGCTGGACCTGGTGGGCGGCGGCGCCTGGAATCGTGAAAAGTTCGACCCCGCCCCGAAGGCGGCGTTCACCCGCAACTCGGCCGAAGCTTACTGGGGCGACGACCTGGCCTACAAGCTGAGCGCCAGAACCAGCCTGGTGCAGAGCTTCCGCATGTTCAACAACCTTTCGACGACCGGGCAATACCGCATGAACTTCGACGTGGGCGCGACCACGGCGTTGACAAAGTGGTTGACCTGGAATGTCTCGGTCAGCGACAGGTACCTGAGCAATCCGGTACCGGGACGGTTGGCCAACGATCTGCTTTACACTACCGGACTCGGATTCACGTTCGCCCGGTAGTAGGAATCGGAGGCGACGGGATCGGGGCCGGAGGATTGCCCCGATCCCCTTTTTCATTTCGCGGGCGGCGGAAACAGTGCGGCCGGAAAATGTTGCGGCAGCCAGGAGCTCTCCGCAGCCAGGAAAGACAGGGTCCTCATCTCATTCTTGAAACAAGATGCAAGATTCTGTTTTAAGCCAGGAAGTCCGAAGTTATGAGATGCTCATCGCATGGCGGATGAGTCCGGACACGAGTGGGAAGATCGCGACGAGGAACTTCTGCGCGCCGTCAGGGAGGCGCCCGAAGGTGACCTGAGGGCCTTTGAGCAGCTGATTGAGCTTTACCAGAAGCGAATTCTGGCGGACTGCCGTTACCTGACCCGCGATGAGAACAATTCGGAGGATCTGGCACAGGAGGTGTTCGTGAAGGCATTCTTCGCTTTGCGCACGTTCGAGGGGCGCTCCACCTTTCGCCACTGGCTGCAGCGGATCAAGGTACACCACTGCCTGAATCACTTAAAGAAGCGCGGGGGCAAAGAGTCGCTCTCCCTCGACGACTCGTCAATGGAACTGCACGAACAACTGCACGTGCCGGCCGAAGCTGAACGAAAACTGGAAGAGGAAGGGCAGCGGCAGCGGGTGGGCGAGATCCTGAACTCGATGCCATCCACCCTCCGCATCCCGCTGGTGATGTGCGATATGGACGAACTCTCGTATGAGGAAATAGCGGCTTCGCTGGGCATCGGACTGTCCGCGGTGAAGATGCGTATCAAACGCGCGCGGGAGCTGTTCCGGTTCCGGTATGCCGTGGAGGAAGCAGCGGCGGCCGGGAGGGTGGCACAGTGAACCCGGAGAACGGCAAGCCGGTGGACCAGGAGACAGGGCAGGCAATCCTGGCGCTGAGAGACCAGGAGTTGGAAACGTCTCCGGCCTTCGTAGCCAAGGTTCGCAGGAGTATTCACCGGCGGACCACCGCGGCCCAGGTGGCGGGTTACTCCTGGCACCTGCCAAAGGTGACCCTGCTCGAGATGGCACGACTGCTGGGCCACGTGGTGAAGACGGTGAGCAAGGACAAGGAGTAGTTGCCGTGAAGGAAAAACTCATACAGGCCTTCGGTGGGCTGTTGGATTCCACCATCGCCGCGGCCCCCAAAGTCGTAGTCGGCCTGCTGCTGGCCGCGGCGGCCCTGCTCATCGCAAAACTAGTTGAGCGCATTCTGCGAAAAGCATTGGTCCGCATGCGGCTGGACGACCTGGTGGCGAGGGCCGGCATCGACCAGGCGATCCACAGGATCGGCATCCGTCAGGAGTTGACCGTCCTGCTGCCCCGCCTCGCCTATTTCCTGATTCTGCTGGTCCTGGCCCGAACCGCGGGCGATGCGCTGGGATTGGACGCCATCTCGGGTGCGATCGGGGCATTTTTCGCGTACCTGCCGAATATTTTCGCGGCGCTGGTGCTGCTGATTCTGGGCAGTACCGCCGGACAGTTCATCGGACAGATTGTCAGCCAGTCGGCCGAGAGTTCAGGGATTGAGTTCGCACCCGCGCTGGGTAAGCTGGTCTCCGGCGCGATCCTCTTTGTGTGCGCCATGATGGCCATCGCACAACTGAAGATCGACACCGACATCGTGCGGATTGTGACCGGACTGGTGCTGGGGGGCGCCTCGCTGGCTTTCGGACTGTCCTTTGGCTTGGGGACGCGCGACGTCATCCGCAACATCACGGCCGGATTCTATGCCCGCAAGGTACTGACCATGGGCAAGCCGCTGGAGATCGCCGGCCAGCAGGGAGTTCTGCGCGCCATCACGGCGACGCACATCGTCCTGCAGTCCGACAATGGTGAGACGACGATTTCGAACGCGAACATTCTCGATCACGTGACGAAGCAGTGACCCACTGCAAAGGGAAACGCGCGCCAGGGGTTTGATGTCCCCTGACGCGCGCGGGTCACGTTCGCATCGATCGATTTACAGCACCACGGTGATGGCGAGCCGCACACGTGGGTATTGGCGGTTGTAGAGATAGTAGCCATCGTCATACTCGACATAGACGTCGTCCTGGTCATACCAGTTCTCAGCCCAGTATTCCGGCCACGGATCCACCATCATGAAGGAGAATCCGCCGTATTCGAAGCGCGGGAAGCCCATGTACATGACCGGCCGGCTGCGGATGCGGAAGTAGTGCTGCGGGCCGAATTGCAGCGAATAGCGATCGGCCGGGATGAAGTATCCGCCGTAACCGCCGCGCTGCCGCCATTCGCGGTGCTCGGTTTCCCAGTGCCGGGCGCGGGATTGCTGCCAATCGCGCTGGCCTTGCCAGGCGCCCGGGCGCACCCAGCCGCGCTTCTGCTGCCAGGACATCGCATCCTGGCGTGAACGTTGTGGAGGAGCCTGGTAACTGCGCTGCTCTTGCCGGCGCGGCGCCTGCTGCTGCGGTTGGGGCCGTGACTGTTCGCGCTGCTGCCGCTGGCGCTGCTCATCCTGCGCCCGATGTTGTTGCTGAGGCGGCCCGGCCTGCGGGCGAGGCGACTGCTGAGCTTGAGGCTGATGCTGCTGCTCGCGCGACTGAGGACGGGCGCGCTCCTGTTGCGCAGGCGGCCCGCCCCGCTGCTGCTGCCCGCGCGGCTCTGCCTGCTGCGGCTTGCCTTCACGCTTCTCGCCCTTGCCCTGCTTCTCTTTTTCCTTTTCTTGCCCTTGGCCTGCCATGACCGGCACACAGGTCCCTAAGAGGACCGACAGGGCGGCGATACTGGCGATTCGTTTGACATGCATGGTGAACTTCTCCATTACGACTCGAAGACAGTCTTTCCATTGCAGGTGAAGGTCCGAACCGTAGCCGGCGATGGAAACCGTAAACCATGTCGAAGCACACCCGCAGCGGCCGGATCCAGTCCCGGCAGACTAACCCACTAACGCCGTGCGGTCAGTTGACCTGATTTGGTCAGTGCATTGGCTCTCGCTCACAACGTTGACTGGATGGAAGGTATCTGAAGGCCGTATGGGTGCGGTTGATCCGCAGGTGATTGGAGCCGATCCTATCTACGACGCAGACAAGGATGGACTGGCGGAACGGGTAGAAATTGCCGTGCGGCATTGCCCGCTTTGGCCCGTTTTACCTCAAATTTGCCCCGTTCGGCCCTCCAGCGCCATGGATTTTTACCGAACAGCACTCTGGACCTTCGTGTGCATTAGGAAACGCAGATGCGATCCGCCGCGAACAATCCTGAGACCTGGACGTCCAATGGGCGGCCGAGTCCCGGGGTTGCAGCCGGGCGTGGTTGTGCCAGCGGAATGATCTCCCATAGTCGAGCATCATTCAGCCCCCGCCCTGCTGTTTCGAATGGCCCGGTTCAACCGGTTGCGATTCGGGACGCGGCGCGGAGAGCATCTCCGTCCCGCCGTTGACGACATCGCCGGGGCGTGCTGGCAGACCCCAACAAGGAGAACTCAATGAATTCGAGCACAAAGAACCAAGTGGAGGGCAAGTTCCACGAGGTCAAAGGCAAGGTCAAGGAGAAGGTTGGCGAAATCACCGACAACCCGAAGTTGAAGGGTGAAGGCCAGGGTGAAAAGATCGCCGGCAAGCTCCAGAAGAAGGCCGGCCAGATCCAGAAGGTATTCGAAAAGTAGCCCAACAACCGTGCGGCGGACGGCGCCACAGCCGGGAGCAAGCTTCGGGCCGCCTGGAGCCTCCGCCGCGCAACACCGCCACGAAAGGAAACCACAATGCAGAAAACGCTGGGAGTCGTCCTGATCGTCCTGGGCCTGATCGGACTGGCCTGGGGCGGCTTTACTTACACGACCAAGGAGAAGGTCGTCGACTTGGGCCCGATTGAGGCAACGCGGGAGAAGTCGCACAATGTTCCGCTACCGCCAGTGGCTGGCGCGGCGGCACTGCTTGGCGGCGTTGCGCTTGTGGCCACTTCGAAGGCAAGGTAGTCCGCAGCCGGCTCCACTGGGGCTGGCGGAAAAGGAATCTGCTGTATGTTGATCCTATTGATCATTCTGATATTGGTACTGGGCGGAGGCGGCGGTTACTACGGCCATAGCCGCTGGGGCTACGGCGGAGGCGCCGGGATTGGGCTTGGGACCATCCTGCTGCTCGTCCTGCTGCTCTACCTGCTCGGCATGCTTAGGTGAACGCCGCGTGCGAATCGTGACGCGCTGGTTCGCACGCAGCTCTGTTTCCTCACCCCTGAGATCGGCGTAGTGTGAATGCATGACCTTACCCGATCGCAATCGCCGTTTTCTATTGGCCCGGGTGCCGGAGGGGATGCCGCAGGAATCTGATTTCCTGCTGGAGGAGGAGGCAATCCCCGCTTGCCCCACAAACGGCGTGCTGGTGCGTTCCCTCTGGATTTCCGTGGATCCCTACCTGCGCGGGCGCATCAGCGGCGTCCGTACCTACGTCGATCCCATCCTCACAGGCTCGCTGATGGAAAGCGCGGCCACCGGCCAGGTGGTCGAGTCACAAACTCCCCATTTCAAAAAAGGCGACTTCGTAGCCGGCATGTGGGGCTGGCAGGACTACGCGGCGGTGGATGCCGCCAGGGTCCGGCTGGTGGATCCCCATGAAGCGCCCATCCAGACAGCCCTCGGACTGCTGGGCGGTACGGGCATGACAGCCTATTTCGGCCTGATCGAGCTCTGCGCTCCCAAAGCGGGCGAGACCGTACTGGTATCGGGAGCGGCCGGTGCCGTCGGGTCCGCAGTAGGCCAGATCGCCAAGATTCTAGGCTGCCGCGCGGTGGGCACCGTCGGCACCGATGCCAAAGCGGAGTACATCCGGTCCCTGGGTTTCGATGCGGCACTCAACTACCGTACGGAGCTGCCCTATAAGGAATCCCTGCGGCGCGTTTGCCCCAACGGCATAGACTGCTACTTCGACAACGCGGGCGGAGAGCTGACGGACGCCGCCATGGCCCTGATGAACTTCCGGGGCCGTGTCTCGGTGTGCGGCCAGATCTCGCAATACAACGACAGGTCGCAGGATGTGGGCCGCCGACCCTTCACGGAGATCCTGGTGAAGCAGCTCAGGGTGGAAGGTTTTATCGTGACGCGTTGGGCGAGCCGGTTCGCCGAGGGCCGAAAGCAGATGGCTCTCTGGCTGAAGGAAGGCCGCCTGCGGTGTGAGGAGACGGTCTATGAGGGCCTCGAGAGCACGCCCAGGGCATTCATCGGCCTGTTCCGCGGTGAGAACACGGGCAAGGCACTGGTGCGCGTCTAGCGGCGGCCTCATGGGGCCTCTCACACCGCCCCATTCCCATCACGAATTCGGCATGAGAAACTGCGCTGCCTCTTCGGCGCCCGCCGCCCGGCACACGGTGGCCAGCAGTTTCGTGAGCGGCAGAAAGTGCTCTAGTGGTGCTTGCCCATGCAGAGCCGCCAGCGCCTCTTCCCAGCCTCCGTCCAGCAACGCATCGATCCATTCCGGACATACCGTCTCCGAGGCTCGCATACCCAGCACCGAGAGAGCCTGCTGGACCTCCAACAACTCCTGTCCGCCATCGGAGTCCCAGCGGGACGCGGGCAGGTTCGCGCTCCACGCTGCGTTGTACAGGCCGAACCAGTATAGGCTCCAACTATAGGCCCGGCGGGCTTCATCCGGTAGCAGGGGACCCAGGGCCCCCCCGGCGTCGCTCCACATCTGGCCGAGCAGGTGATGCTGCCAGTGACCCGCATCGCGGAAAAGCGCGGCAGCCGGCAATTCCTGCTGTATGCGGGTCTCCCGGGCTCGCGAGACGGCTTCGCGGCGCTCTGCCACCACAGGCGCTTCCGGCAAGGTCACGCGCAGCGGCGGAGGCACGGCCAGCCGGGCATTCGGATGCGGTGCACCGTCATTGCCGGCGCGCGGCAGGCCCGACCCGTCGAGTGCGTACAGCTTATTCATGACGCGGCCGTGGGCTTCCATGCGCCGGTCGTTTTCCTCCAGCGAGGTGAACATCACACCTGGCGGAACCAGTGCCTCCAGCGCGGCGTGAAAATGAGGCGAAGCGCCGGGTTCCCTGCCGAAAAAGAAGAAATCACCCCAGCGTTCCTCGATCTCGGCTCGCGCCCAGGTGGCTTCGAGCGAATCAACGTCGGCGTCGAAGCAGGCCCGCCAAGCCTCAAGGGCCGCTGGGAATTCGCCCTGGTCGAGTAAGGTTGCCCAGTCCGTGGATGCCATGGATCCAGTTTCCACCGAAAGCGGAGACGCATTGCCGGAGTGTCACCAAGCTGCCTCATTTGCATCTCTCTCCCCAGGCGGCAGAACTCCGCCTGGATTCCGCCCGCACCCGGAAGAGAGCGTTTCGATGAACATCCTGAGCCTGCGCCGTTGGTCGCCCTATGCCGTGGGCAGCCTGATCGGCGTGCTGTCGTGGTTTGCGTTTGTCACGGCGGACCGGCCGCTGGGGGTCTCCACCGCCCTGGCCAAAACCGCCGGCATGGTGGAGCGAACCTTCGCCCCCGCCTATGTCGACGCCAACCCGTATTTCAAGAAATTCCCGCCCGCCGTGGACTGGGAGTGGATGCTGGTCGCGGGAATTTTCCTCGGCGCCTGGGTGAGCGCCCGGCTCTCCGGAGACAAACCGGAGTCCACCATCCCCGCCCTCTGGCGACGCCGGTTCGGTCCCTCCCCCGCGGCCCGCTACGCCGCGGCCTTCGTGGGCGGCGTGATTATCGCGTTCGGGGCGCGCCTGGCCGGAGGCTGCACCAGCGGCAACGGCATTAGCGGGTCCCTGCAACTGGCCGTGTCCGGCTGGCTCTTCTTCGCCTGCCTGTTCCTCTCCGGCCTGGCAACAGCGTTTGTGCTGTATGGGAAGGAGTCCAACCTTGACTGACACCGCTCCGCGACTGCTGCTGGGCCTGTTTACGGGCTTTCTGTTCGGCTTCTTCCTCCAGAAAGGCCACGTGGCAAAGTTCCGTGTGATCGTCGGACAATTCCTGCTGCGCGACTTCACCGTCCTGAAGACGATGCTCACCGCCATCGTCGTGGGCGGCATTGGCGTTTATACCCTGAAGTGGATGGGCCTGGCGGCGCTCCACGTGAAACCGGCGCCGCTGATCGCAGTGACCCTGGGCGGCCTGGTATTCGGCGTGGGTATGGTTCTGCTGGGCTACTGTCCCGGGACCGGGGTCGCCGCCGCCGCCGAAGGCCAGCGCGATGCTCTATTCGGAATCCTCGGCATGTTCGCGGGTTCCGCTATCTTCGCCGAGTTCTACGGGCTGCTGTCCTCCACCCTCATGAAGTGGTACGACTTAGGCCCGGTCACGATTTCAGGACTCCTGGGTGTGCCTGCCTGGTCCGTCCTGGCGGTACTCACGGCAGGCGCCCTGCTCCTGTTCCGTCGACTGGAGCGAGCCAGATAGCGGCGCGCTTGCGCCATTACTTCCGCTTACGCACGCAACCCGGGTAGAGCTTCTTAAGCTTCTCCACCTTAGGGTCTGACACGTTCACGATGTACGGATTCTCGTGGTTCAGCGTGGCGTAGTTCTGATGGTAGTTTTCGGCTGTGTAGAACTTGTCCAGCGGCACCACCTGGGTCACGATGGGCTTTTTCAGCACCTGTGCCTCGTTGATCTGCTTGATGTAAGCCTCCGCTACGCGCTTCTGTTCCTCATTGGCATAGAAGACCGCGCTGCGGTACTGCGGCCCGATATCGGCGCCCTGGCGGTTGAGCGAGGTCGGGTCGTGCGCCACACTGAAGAAGATCTTCAGTAACTGGCCATACGAGATCTTCGACGGCTCAAACGTAATGAGAATCGACTCGGCGTGGCCCGTCCGGCCCGTGGAGACGATGTCATACTTGGCGCTGTCTTTGGTGCCGCCGGCATAGCCGGAGATCACGTCATCCACGCCTTCCACCATCTCGAAGACCGCCTCGGTGCACCAGAAACAGCCGCCGGCCAGCACCGCCGTCTGCCTGCCCGGAGCGGGCTTGGCATCAACCACGGGGTCAGGGAAAGTTCCGGTCGCCGCGGTCATCACCGCACCCCCGCCGGCGAGCGTCGCGAACAGTAAGGCCGGAAGCCGGCCGAGAATCGTTTTGATCGCCATACGTACATTTATCACCTATTGGTATAGATGAATTCCCCTCCCCCTTGGCACCGGACTATTTTAGAACGAACCAGGCGACGCGGGCCGGTTTCCAGCCCATTGGATTGCACGCCGTGCCGGATCGTCTCATGCGTTGTGCCGGATCCCTCAAACCAGTCATAAATAGGCATGGATGGTCTTCGTTCCGGATTACTGACTGCGCTTCTAGCAGCACTGGCCCTGCTCCCGGCCCTCCCTGGGGCCGAGCCCGCCCGGCAACAGTTGGACCTCAACGGAACCTGGCAATTCCGGCTCGACCCGGCCAACTCAGGGCTCCAGCAGAAGTGGTTCTCCACACCGGATCCGTTCCCCGACAAGATCGCCGTACCCGGCGCCTGGCAGGCCCAGGGCTTCGGCCCAGCTTCTCCCCAATTGCGCCACAGCTTCGAAGGCACGGCCTGGTACCGCCGCAGCGTGGACGTCCCCGCCAATTGGACTGGCCAGCGGACCATCCTCCGGTTGGGCGGCGCACACCGCCGGGTCACCCTCTTCGTGAATGGAGTCGAACTCGGCGGCCACGACGGCTTCAGCGCGCCCTTCGAGTTCGACATCAGCAGCGCCATCCGGCCCGGCGCCGCCAATTCGATCGTGCTGAGGATCGAGAATCCGCCCGTCGCCATCGAGGCCTCACCCGACCTCCAGAAGCCCCTGATGCCGACAGGCATGCTGAACTACATCGGCAATTGGGGCGGCATTTTCGGATCGGTGGAACTTGCCTCCGAGCCCCGCATCCGCCTGTCCTCCGTACTTGTTACGTCCGACACCAGCCGCCGCCGCGTCTCTTTCCGGATCCGCGTGGACGCCCCTGGCCAGAACAGACCGCTCACCGTCAGCGTGGCCGTACCGGGCGCGCCCCCGGCCAGCCAGGACATTGCCGCAACAGCCGCTGACCCGCAGGCATTTGTGGAGATCGATGCCGCAAAACTGCGCCTGTGGTCGCCAGATAATCCGCAACTGCTCACCGCCTCGATCCAACTACTGGACCAGGGCCGCGCCATCGATCGCCTGGACCAACGCTTCGGCTACCGCGAAGTGGCCACACGCGGCGGCACAATCCTGCTAAATGGAAAACCCCTCTACCTGCGAGGCTATGGGGACGACAACGTCGAGGTGCTCACCGGTTTTCCGCCCTCCTCGAAGGCCGTCTTCGCGGAACGCCTGAAACTCTCCAAGAGCTTTGGCTTCAATGCCGTCCGGTTCCACTCCATGACGCCGCCAGCCGCCTATTTCGAGGCCGCGGACGAAGTGGGCATGCTCGTCATGGCCGAGTTGCCTGCCGCCTACACGCAGTATTTCTTCGCCCATCGCGACTTCCTCAAGCGCGAGCTCACCAGCGCGTTGCTCGCTTACCGCAACCATCCCTCCCTGCTCAGCCTGGCCTTCGGCAACGAGTTCAACCTCGACTGGCTGAAAACGGATCCAGACCGCGCCGAGTTTCTCTCCTCCGTGGCTGACTTCTACAAGACCGGCAAGGAACTAGCGCCCGCGACGCTCATCCTCTCCAATGACGGTTTCGACATGCGTCCCACCGACATGGTGAGCCTCTATCGCGGCGCTCCGGCCGACCGGCCTACCGTGCGCCACGAGTTCGGGCAATACTACTGCTCCCTGCCCGATATCAGCCTGAAAGAGCAGTTCACCGGAGTGCTGCTGCCCACCTGGCTCGACGCCAAATCGAAGTGGGTCGCGGCGAACCACCTGGAGTCCATCTACCCGGCTTACGTGCGCAACTCCCAGCGCCTGCAGCAACTGGGTCGCAAATACCAGATCGAGAAGGTGCGCGGGCATGCGGAGGTGAGCGGCTATCACTACTGGCTGATCGTCGACTATCCGGGCGGCACCGGCGAAGGCGACTCGTGGGAGGAAGGCTGGTTCGACTACTTCTGGAGGCCCAAAGGCATTACTCCGGAAGAGGGCCGTGCACTGAACACCCCTGTCCTGCTCATGCTGGATGCGGGCGTCGACAATCGCACGCTATGGGCGGGCGAGCCCAGGCAGGTGGGCGTGCGGGTTTCCAACTATGGCGCTGAAGCCGTGCACGACGGCCGCCTCACCTGGGCATTGCTGGATGGCGGCAAGCGCATCGCGGGCGCCGTCCTGTCCGGGGTGGAAGCCGAGTTGGGCAAAGTGTCCACGATCGCCACGATCCCGCTTGACGCAGGCGCCGCGCCGGTCGCGAGGAAACTGGAACTGCGCCTGACCCTCGACACCCGCCACGGCGAGTACACCAACGCCTGGCAGTTCTGGGCCTATCCCAAGCCCCGGCAGACCGCTGCCGCAGCCTTACCCGTCGTGTCCAACCTCCGCCTGGCCGCCCTCAGCCGCCAATATCCTTGGCTGCAGGCCCGCTCAGCGAAACTGACCGCCGGCAGCCTGCTGATCACAGAGGATCTGGATGCCGCCGCCTTGGCTCATCTCCACGCCGGCGGCCGTGTCTGGCTGATGCTGCGGCAGACCGTGGAGCGCCGCGGTGTCGAGTTCTTTCCTGCCTCCGGAGGCGCGGCCGGCACCATGATCCTGGAACACCCGGCTCTCTCGGGCTTTCCCCATGACGGCCTGGCCGACCTGCAGTTTTATAACCTGATCGACGGGGCCTTTCCCCTGCCCATCGACAACTGGCCCGCGGGGATTCAGCCCATCGTGGGCGGCATCCGCACCACGTCGTCCTTCCTCAGCAAGACCAAGAATCTCTCCCGCATGGCCTATGCGGTGGAGGGCAAAGTAGGGACAGGCCGGCTTCTGGTCACCACGCTTCGTTTGCGGGAGCACTTCGATGAAGCCTATCCGGAGGCCATCGCGCTGTTCGATTCATTGCTGCGCTACACCACGGGCCCGGAGTTTGATCCGCGGGAATCCATCCCCGAACCCGCACTCCGCCGGTTGACTGTCGAGTGAGCCCGCGGCGCTATTCCGAGGCGGCGAAGGTCCGGCGCACCCGCCGTCCAGCCGCCGCGCCAATCAGCGACAGCACCCGCCAGCCCTGTCCGGAACGCGGCGCCTCGGAGATGTAGATCTCTTCCAGCCCATCGACCGGATCCATGCGCACACCCACGCGCGTGAACCCCAGCTTCCGCGCCACCGCCGCGGAAGGGTGATTGGCGGCCGAAATCGAGACGACGAACTTCTTCACGCCTTGCTTCCGCGATGCCCAACGCATCAGCCCCTGCGCCGCTTCGGTCGCGAAACCCTTGTTCCGGAACCCCGGGAAGACCGTGTAGCCGAACTCCACCGCATCCGTAGCCCAGGACTCGAGATAGGCCGGATTCGGTACCGTGTGAAAGCCGCAGAACCCCACCATCACCTTCGTCTCGCGGTGCATCATGGCTCGCAGCGACCAAGGCTGATAGCGCGCATCCGCACGCAAATCCGCCAGTCGCAGGGCCACCAGGTCCCGCTCCAGCCACCACTCCGGTGGGATGCTGCCGCCCAGGATCCTGGCCGCCTCTATCCACTGGCCGGCCGCCGATGCTTCCAGGAACTCTTCCGGCATCAGGCTGAGATTCAGACGCCGGGTTCGAATCGAAGTCACCCATCTATCCTACCTGGAGGAGGGTGATGATCGCCCTCAAGCGGCGCGCCTCAACGATGGCTAGCGCGGAGCTGCCTCACGCGTCTTGAAGTCCCCGCGATCGAAGACCTTCACTAGGCCGTCTTCGATCTCCAGAAAGACTTGCCCGGGCGGCTTCGTTCCATCCACCCTGACGGTGTTGCGCGGCGTATACCAGGAATTCAGGAAGCTCTCTTCCCTGTGGTAATCCGCCAGCCGCCGGTCGATGTTCTCCGGAGTGTCGTCGACGCTCTTGCGCTTCAACATGCGCACCCGCACAATCTCGTCCGGGACTTCCAGCACGACAACTTTCGGCGCCTGCAGTGATCGTGTCGTAAGAAACGAGTCGAGGAACTTCGCCTGCGCCTCCGAACCGGGATAGCCGTCCAGAATGAAGCCTTTGCCCGTATCAGCCTGGCCCGCCCGGGCGCTGATCAACTCGATCGCCGCCTCGTCGCTCAACAGTTCACCCGAGTTCGCCAGTTGGACCTTCCCGCCGCGCGCCGAGCCCTGGCCGCGCATCGCACGCAGAGCCAGGTCCGCCACCGAAATCACTGGCACCTTGTACTTCTTGCTCAGGTTCCGCGCCTGCACGCTCTTGCCGCTGCCTGGAGGCCCCACCAGGATCACCACCTGGCCCAAACCCAAAGGGGCCGGCGCACCCTGCACCGCCGGCAGAATCACAGCGGCCATCGCCGCCAGGAGGAACCCGGTTGGCAGTCGCATCATGATCTCAGTCTAGCCGCAGCCTGGCTAATCTTCATAAAATTGTCCGCATTGCCTCCCCGCTGGCTCTACCACTCGGCCCTTGACTGAACCGGCCGGTCGCTTCATACTCAGTTGCGTAGGTAAGCAAACTAAGCATGGCCAAGGTCACTTTCCCCCAGGGTTCCCTCCCGCTTCTGGTCCTCAAGATCCTCGCCCAAACCGGCCCCCAACACGGTTACGCCATCACCCTCAAGATCGAGCACCTCTCCGACGAGGCGCTCAGCGTCGAGGAAGGCTCGCTCTATCCGGCCCTCCACCGCCTGGAAGAAGCCGGTTGGATCCAGGCGGAATGGGCCGTCACTGAAAACAAACGCCGCGCCCGCATCTACGAGATCACCGAGACCGGCCGCCGCCAGTTGCAGGAAGAAGAGCAACGCTGGCGCACCTCCACAGCGGCGGTCGACCGCATCCTCCGGCTCGCCTGAAAGAGGTCGCAAGTGTCGTGGTTTTCCAGACTTAGGAACGTTTTTCGCAAGGATGAGCTGGATCGCGACCTCAACGATGAGCTGCGCTTCCATGCCGAACAGCGTGCCGCCGATCTCGGGCTCAGCCCGGCTGAAGCGCAGCGACGCCTGGGCAGTACGGCCCGCATCCTGGAGGAAAGCCGGGACGTGAAGCTCGCCCGCTGGCTGGAGACTGTCCTGCAGGACCTCCGCCTCGCGCTCCGCATCTGGCGCAAACGGCCTCTGGTGGCCGTCACGGCCATCCTGACCATCGCGCTGGGCGCCGGCATGAACATCGCCGTCTTTCGCGTGATCTGGAACGTGATGCTGAAGCCGCTGCCCTACTCCGCACCCGCCCGGTTGGTCCAGGTTTGGATCGAGGACAAGGAGGCGCGAACGCCCCCCGATAACGTCCTGATCGAGAAGTGGCGCAACAGCAGCCTGACCTTCACCTCATTCGCTTCCTTCCGGCCCTGGAGCGTCACCATCATCGGCCAGGGCAACCCCGAGCAGGTCTTCACGGGCATGGTTTCCCAGGACTTCTTCGAGACCCTGGGCACCCCCCTGCTGGCGGGCCGCTCCTTCTCGAAGACCGACATGAGCCTGGGATCGGACAATGCCATCCTGCTCCGAGAGGGCTATTGGCGCCGCCGCTTTGCGGGCAACCCAGGCATCGTGGGCTCGGAAATCGAGGCCGACGGCAGTCTTTGCCGCGTCATCGGCATCGTCCCCGACTCATTCCTGGCGACGCCCCTCATCCAGGTTGCGCGCGGTGGCTCAACCGCTCTCCGCGGAACCAGGGCGGAGCCGGACGCCTTCATGCCGCTCTCCCGGGCGCGCGTGGGCGGAATGCGTCTCCCCACCCATACGAGCTTCCTCATCGGACGTCTCAAGCCGGGCATTCCGGCAGACCAGGCCGCCAGCGAACTGGCCACCATCGCCGGCCCGGACGAGCATCGCCGCATCTGGCTCTCGGCCCTGGAAGATGAGGTGGGCTATCAGCTGCGCCCTGCGCTGCTGGCCTTGATTGCGGCCACCGGCTGCGTCCTGCTCATCGCCTGCGCCAACCTGGCCAATCTGATGCTCGCGCAGGTCGTTCTGCGTCGCCGCGAGCTGGCCGTACGGGCTGCGCTCGGCGCCGGACTGGCTCGGGTCATGCGGCAGCTGGTCACCGAGGCCATGGCGCTCTCCCTCGCCGGCGGAGCCGCCGGACTGCTCGTCTCCCAGTTGCTCTACCAGGTAATCGTCGGCCTCTATCCGGACACGATCCCGCGCACGGCCAATACCGCGCCCGATTGGATCATCTATCTCTTCGCTTTCAGCATCACCATCCTCACCGGCCTGCTCTTCGGGGTGCTGCCCGCCTGGCGCGCGGCCAGTGAAGCCAAGGATGAGGCCCTGCGGGTGGGCCATCCCTGGATGAGCCGGGGCAGCCGCCGTTGGTCCGGAGCCATGGTGGCGCTGCAGGTGGGTCTGACCACCGTGGTCCTGATCGCCGCGGGCCTGCTCGTCAGGACGTTCCTTACGATGCGCGACATCGATATCGGCATCGACCGCGACCATATCTTTACCGCCAGCATTGACCTGCCTACGAGCCGCTATAAAACCAGGGACGATCGAGCCCGTTTCGGCCGCGCCTGGCTGGACCGCCTGGCCACGATTCCGGGTGTCTCGTCCGCCGGAATCTCCAATTCCCTACCCTTGCGCTACACCATGCTGCTGGACCTTCGCATTTTCATCCCGGGCTCCGAGAAAGAGCAACTGGTGGGCGGACGTGCGGTGGGCGGCGATTATTTCAAAGCGCTCGGCATGCGCTGGGCGGCTGGCGGGCCCTTCGATCCGAAGATCAAATCGCAGGTGGCCGTGAACGAGGCCTTCGTCCGCAAATTCCTCCGGGGCAAACAGCCTGTCGGCTTTCAACTGCCCCAAGGCAAATCATCAATGTGGATCACGGGAGTCATCAAAGATGTCCGGCACCGCGGCCTGCGCGAAGCGCCCCAACCGGAGCTCTACTTGTCCTACGACAGCTTCCCGCTGAACCCGGTGGACACGGTCGTGCGCTCCAGCCAGCCCCCGGCCCAGATCATCGCCGCCATGCGCAGCGAGCTAAAGACACTGGACGATCAGGTTGTGCTTGCCAGACCCCTAGCGATGGAGGAGGTGGTAGATAGCGAACTAGCCCGGCCGCGCTTCCAGGTGGTCCTGTTGGGCCTCTTTGCTGCCGTAGCGTTGGCCTTGGCGGCCATCGGCACCTATGGCGTGATCGCCTACAACGTGCGCAGCCGTACGCCGGAACTGGGCCTGCGTCGCGCGTTAGGCGCCAGCACGGCCGACCTTCTGCAGTTGGTCCTGGCCAGCGGAATCAAAGCGCCGATGATGGGCCTGGCGACCGGACTGGCGTTCGGCTGGCTCGTCATTGGACGCTTTCTGGAGGCCATGCTTTACGGCGTGACCGCTCGCGATCCCAAAGTGTTGCTTTTTACAGCAGGCACCCTCGCGGTCACCAGCCTCATCGCATGTCTTCTGCCAGGGCGCACCGCGGCCCGCATCGATCCCGGTATCGCTTTGCGCCAGGAATAGGAACCCCGTTGGGCACTATGCGGGCGCACGCCGACCTTCCGGGCCGCGTATCAGGCTATTCCATTGTCAGGGTTCAACTGCTACAAAACAGGCCGCTTAGTTGTGCTTCCGGCGGCGCACTAGAACGTGCTCCGGCTCAGTCTGGACTTGCTCTTCGAGTTCAGCGAGCTCACGCTCGATGATCGCGCGCTCCAGCGCTTCATAATCTTCTTCGGCCGAGCCTTCACGGCCCTGCTCAATCTTTTCCAGAATCTCGCGTTCCAGCTCTAAACGGTCTTTGAGGCTCATGTCGCCCTCCTGATGATGCCCAAGAGCACCTTCACTTAATAAGACGCTTTTGCATGCAATTTGTTTCGAAAAAGTGAAGGTAGGGCTCACTTTCCTGTCCTTCCGCGCCAAGATTCAGATCAGGCCAACGGCCCGGGAACCTGTCCCACAAGGGCTGGAAGCAGATAATCAGGTATAAAGGTAATTGATGAGACCCACGATTTTGGCCATTTTCGCGCTGGGGCTGGCACTCCAGGCGCAGGACTTCTCCCGCGGCGTTGGAATCTATCCAGGCGATCCGAAACAGGATTTCGGACCCGTGCTTCGGCCCGATTCCGGTCCCGCGCGCAATCTGGCCCTGCGGCGACCGGCTTACCACTCCAGCAGCTACGACTACAACCTGACCGCCCAGCTCGTCACCGACGGCATCAAAGACACCCGAGTGCCCCGCTGGGTCTCCGTCTCCACCAGCCAGCAAGGCACGCTCAGGAAGAATGAGCGGGAATGGCTGCTCGACGGCAACTGGGTCAGTGGTGTCACCCTCCGTGGAAAACAGCCCTGGGTCCAGTTTGAGATCGGCGGCGACGCGCCTCCAGAGATCGACCGCATCGAGATCGACGCCCGGCTCGTGGCCCACGGCGAACCCGAGAACTGGAACTGCCGCGTCACCGGGTCCGACGACGGCCAAACCTGGAAAGACCTCGGCCAGGCCAGCCAGATGGCCCGTCCCACCGGCGAGATCCTGCGCTCCGTCCACTTCCCTCATCCGGCCCGCGCCCGCTTCTACCGGCTCCAGTTCCAGAACGCCCGTGCCGGCAGCTGGCAGGCCAACGAAGTGACCTTCTACCGCAACAACGTCCAGGTCCACCTGGGCGGCCCGTGGAACTTCACCAGCGCCTGGAAATCAGCCGGAGCCGGTACGGAGTGGGTCTCCGTCGACCTCGGCGTCGAATCGAAGCTGCAGCGTGTCGTCCTGACGTGGATCCGCCGCGCCGCCGAAGGCGCCCTCCAGCTCTCTTCCGACGGGTCAACCTGGAAGACCGTGCAGCCACTGCCCGCCGGCGCGGGCCCGTCCGACTCCATCGAGCTGCCACAACCCACCCACGCACGCTACGTTCGTCTACAACTCACCAAAGCCGCCTCCCCCGAAGGTTACCTGCTGAGCGAGTTCGAAGTCTTCGGCACCGGCGGCCTGGCCCCTCAGCCCAAGCCAGCACCCGCCCTTCGCGCCGATGGCCGGCTCGACCTCGCCGGCGGCAACTGGCGCGTCCAGCGCGATTCCCTGGTCTCATCCAGTGGACCGCAACTCTCCCAGCCCGGCTACCGCGATACCGATTGGCTGCCGGCCACCGTACCCGGCACCGTGCTCTCCAGCTACTACAACGCCGGAGCCCTGCCCGATCCCAACTACGGCGACAACCAGCTCATGATCTCGGATTCGTTCTTCCATGCCGACTTCTGGTACCGGGACGAATTCGTCGCTCCTCCCGCCAAATCGCCCGGCGAGCACGTCTGGCTTAATCTCGACGGCATCAACTGGAAGGCGGAGATCTATCTCAATGGCGCCCGCCTGGGCCGCGTCGATGGCGGTTTCCTGCGCGGCCGGTTCGATGTCACCAAACTGCTCAAACCCGGCGCCCGCAATGCCCTCGCCATCCGCATCGAGAAACTCGCTCACCCCGGCAGCATCAAGGAAAAGACCTACGAAAGCCCCGATAAGAACGGCGGCGTCCCCGGAGCCGACAATCCCACTTATCACGCCGCCATCGGTTGGGATTGGATCCCCACCATCCGCGGCCGCGACACCGGCATCTGGAACGACGTCTACCTCACCTCGACAGGAGCCGTCACCCTCGACGACCCGCGCGTCATCACCGCCCTGCCGCTGCCGGATACCTCCCAGGCCGATGTGACCCTCGAGGTGACTCTTCACAACCACTCCGCCAACGCGGTCAGCGGCACCCTCACCGGCCGCTTCGGCGACGCCACGGCCTCGGCCAAAGTCACATTGCCGGGCGGCGGCGAACAAACAGTCAAGCTGGATCCCTCCACAAACCCTGTCTTACATCTTCGGAATCCGAAGCTCTGGTGGCCCGCTGGTTACGGCCAGCCCGATCTGTATGACGTCGACCTGCGCTTCGAAACTTCCCCGGGCCAGGTTTCCGACCACAAGACCCTCCAGGCCGGGGTCCGCCAGTTCACCTACAGCGAAGAAGGCGGAGCCCTGCGCATGTGGATCAACGGCCGCCGGTTCGTCCCGCGCGGCGGCAATTGGGGCTTCGGAGAATCCATGCTGCGCTACCGCGGCCGCGAGTACGATGCCGCCATCCGCTACCACCGCGACATGAACTTCACCATGATCCGGAACTGGGTGGGCCAGGTCGGCGACGACGAATTCTATGAAGCCTGCGACCGGCACGGCATCGTCGTCTGGCAGGATTTCTGGCTCGCCAACCCTTGGGATGGCCCCGACCCCGACAACAACGAAATGTTCCTCGGTAACGCGAAAGACACCATCCGCCGCATCCGCAACCACCCCTCCGTTGGCTTGTACTGCGGCAGAAATGAAGGGTTTCCGCCGAAACCGATCGACGACGGCATCCGTGAGGCCCTGGCCGCCCTGCACCCCGGCATTCACTACATCTCCAGCTCCGCGGATGATGTTGTCAGCGGTCACGGCCCCTACCAGGCAATGCCCCTCAAGACCTATTTCACTGAACGCGCCACCCCCAAATTCCATAGCGAGATGGGCATGCCCAACATCGTCAGCATGGACAGCCTGAAGCAGATGATGCCCGAATCCGGCATGTGGCCCCAGGGCCGCATGTGGGGTCTCCACGATTTCTGCCTCACTGGAGCCCAGGGCGGCGCCTCATTCCTCGATCGCATCGACAAGAGCTATGGCGGCGCTAAGAATATTTCCGATTGGCTGGAACTCGCCCAATTCGTGAACTTTGAAGGTCATCGCGCGATGTTTGAATCGCAGAGTAAATACCGCATGGGTCTCTTGATTTGGATGAGCCACCCCACTTGGCCTTCATTTGTCTGGCAGACGTACGACTATTACCTCGAACCCGGATCGGGCTATTTTGGCAGCAAGAAAGCCTCAGAACCTCTTCACATCCAGTGGAATCCATCCACCGATGCGGTCGAGGTGGTCAACTACAGCGCAGGCAACCAGTCCGGACTGTCAGCCCGACTACAGATACTGAATCTCGACGGATCAGTGAAGCAGGACGTCTCCTATACCGTGGACTCCAGGGAAGACAGCACGGTCATCGCCGGCACAATCGAGTATCCCGCGGGACTCTCTTCCGTACACTTTCTACGGCTGCAGCTAGCCAGGAATGGCCAGTTGATCTCCGATAATTTCTATTGGCGCGGTGTCCAGGAAGGCAATTTCCGGGCTCTCCGGGACCTCGCCAAGACGCGTGTATCGGCCAGGACACTCGTTCAGCGCCAGGGCGATTCCTGGCGCCTGACCACCGAGCTTCGCAACATCTCCGCAACACCGGCCCTGATGGTGCGAGTCAAGGCCGTGCGCTCCGTCAGCGGCGATCGCATCCTGCCCGCCCTGTATAACGACAATTACATCGCGCTCATGCCGGGCGAAACACGCAGCATTGTCACCGAGCTACGGGAAGCAGACACCCGCGGTGAGTCGCCGGCCATCTCCGTCGCAGGTTATAACCTGGAGGAAGTTGCCCAGGCCGCGGCGGTCGCAAATCAATCCCGTCCTTCGGACAGGCAGCAATAATTCCCTGATTGCGCTCCTGAGTAGGACCCTCCGGGGTATTACTCACTTAACATTAATGTCTGGTCTGAGGCGGTGGATAATGGCCCTTCCGGAGCCACCGCCTTGACCCGTTGTTTGCATCTATGATATGTAGTAATGCAATGGCGGATCCAAAACCTACCAAAATTGAGAAGGCCCTAGACTTCAAGGCCAAGTATCAGACTCTGATGAACGAAGCCCGGGACGAAGCCATCGCTTCGATCCAGGCGCAAATTGGGACCCTGAAAGAGCTCGGCTTCACCTTCGAACTCGTGGAGTCCGGCAGCCGGTTCAGCGCCAAGGCCCCCAAGGCCGGCGAGAAGAAACAACGCACTTGCAAGATCTGTGGCAAGACCGGCCATAATGCAAGAACCTGCCCTCAAAGACCGAATGCATAATTCAGCATCGTGATTGTAAAATGCCCGCCACCCGCGTCACAGCGAGTGGCGGGCTTTTTCGTGTGCCCCGGTAAGCTCCCAGCCATCACCGGCAGCGCGGTCCCTCGCCAGGTCTTCCGCCCCGACCCTGCCGACAATCTACACTAATTTTGGTGAATTTCCGCTCACAATTTCACTCATTTGGGCTCATTTTCTATCGAACGATAGCCAATCCTCCGCCCGGACGCCCCGGCTTCGCACCGCCCCCACGGCCCTCCCCGACGCTGGCTCAGCCGGCGTATTCGAACACTCGGCCCCATTCTGGAAGCCCCTAGTACCCCTGTCTTCTTTGGGCTTCGCACGCCATCCGGCCGTCGCCCGAACCCTGCGCCAGCCGCAATTCGAACCACGTCATCCGGCCCCGGTAAGGATTCCTCCCCGGCCGGAATTCCCACTATTGAATTCCCGCCTATTAACTAGTGCACATTCAATAATATTAAAAATGCGGTGTCCTCAATCTTAAGAAACAGCATCTGGCCGGCAGCATGGTGCGGGCTGGGCTATTCGACACAGCGTCAATTGAACAATGCAAAACCCAATCTTATCGGGAGTGTTCCTCTCTCCCCTCGATCCCGCTGCCCAGACAGCAAACGGCCCGGCCGCCCCGAATGAGGACGGCCGGGCCGTTGAGGTAACGGACTCTTTCGATCGCCGCTAACGGCCGGTAACCGGCAGCGACGTGAAGCTCAACGTCGGGCTGAACCGCAACCCCAGGGCCACGGTGCCGGAGTTCTGGTTGTTCACGAACTCAACCGTGCCCCGCCGTCCGTTGAGGATCGGGAAGCGCTCGGCCATCGAGAACGAAGTATGCCCGCCGGCGCCGATCGCGATGGCGTCGCGGCCCAGTTCGTTCCCGTTGTCATCCCGCATGATCGCGGTGAGAGTCCCGCTACTGTCGAGATTCACCAGCGCCACACCGGTGGAGAAGCCCGCCGTGTGGTCATAGGAGACCAGGACATTCGTCGGGAACTTGGTTTCCAGGGGCGAGGTGCCCTCGGAATCGCTACCAGACCCGCTACGCTGCCGGAATATCGCGTAGCCCGAGATCGTTGACGTGCTGCGCACATCCGCCCAGCCCACTGAGGTTGTGGAGATCAGGGCTTCCGTATCAATCTGCAGCAGTCCGTTGGAGGGAATGGTGCGATCCACCACAGCCGCCGAAACGGTAACCGAGGAGCCGGCCTGCGATACCGTCAGTGGCAACACCAGCGGTGTGCCGTCTTCCGCCATGAGGTTCACCCGCACCTGCGCCGGAGAAGAAGTCGGATTCAGCAGGATAATGCTGGTCTTCCAACCACCGCCCGACGCCAGTTGGGCGATGACGCCGGCACGCGGCTGCGTTGTCGCCGAACTGATCGTGATCGTGAAGGGCGAGGAAGCCGAAAGCCCCGTGCCATCGACCAGCTTCACTACAAACTGATACTGACCCTGCAGCGTGGGTACGCCGGTCAGCGCGCCCGTGTTGGAAAGGGACAGACCGTTCGGCAGTGCGCCGGAGGTGACGCTCCAGCTATATGGACCCGTCCCGCCATTTGCTCCAAACGTCAGGAAGTAACTGGAGCCTACGCTGCCATCCGGCAGGGGCGAGGTCGTCGTGATCGAGACGCCGCCCGTGATGCTCAGCGTGAACGACTGTGTCGTACTGGCGCCTGTTGCATCGGCCACACGGACCACGAACTGGTAGGTGCCGCCGGAGGTCGGCGTCCCGCTGATGATCCCCTGCGTGGAGAAGAGCATCCCCGTGGGCAGGGTCCCGGAACTGATCGACCAGGTATAAGGCGGAGTGCCGCCTGTCGCTGAGAAGGTCTGCGAGTAGAAGAAGTTTGCCGTTCCACCCGGCAGCGGGGAGGTGTTGGTAATATGCAGCACCGAACCCACCGAGAGCGTGTACAACTGATTCACCGCCGCGCCCTGGCTATCGCTGGCTCGCACAGTGAACGAGAAGGATCCGCTCGACGTGGGGGTGCCGCTCAATACGCCGCTCGTTGAGACGGTGAGGCCGGGCGGCAGCGCGCCCGAGAACAGCGAGAAGATGTACGGCGCCACACCGCCTGATGCCGTCAGGGTCTGCGAGTACACCACCCCGACTGACCCGCCAGGCACTGTCGAGGGCGAAATCACAATGCCGGTGGCGACCGAACCAACCACCAGGGTGAAGGTGCCCGTCACCGAGGCGCCGGCAGCATCCTGGACCCGGACGGTGAAGGACGAAGTCCCCGCACCCAGTGGCGTCCCGGAGATCAGCCCGTTCGTGTTCAGGCTCAGCCCGCTCGGCAATGTCCCGCCCTGCAGCGAGAAGATGTACGGCGCCGTTCCACCGGTCGCGGAAAGCGACTGGGAATAGGCGCTCCCAACCGCACCGGTGGGCAGCGTCGTCGGCGTTGTGATGGTCAGCCCCGACCCTACCGTCAACGAGAACAGTCCCTGTACGGAAGCGCCCGTGTTGTCGGTCAGCAGGATGTTGAACGAATAGGTGCCGGCTGTCGTGGCGGTGCCGCTCAGCGTGCCATTCGTGCTCAGTTGCAGTCCCGGGGGAATCGAGCCGCCGGAGAACGTCCAGATGTACGGCGGCGTGCCGCCGGATCCAGCCATTGTGGCCGTGTACGCCTGGTTCAACGGCGCAACCGGCAGCGGTGAACTGGTCGTAATCGCCAAAGTACTGCCGGCCAGCGCTACGGTCAGCGTCATGGTCTTGGTGGCGACCACGCTCAGCCCGTCAGTGACGCGCAGCAGGAACAGGTAGGAACCCACGGCGGTCGGCGTGCCGGAGAGCAGGCCGCTCGGCGCCAGCCCCAATCCGGGAGGAATCGTGCCTTCTGTCTGAATCCACGTATACGGCAGCGTGCCGCCGCTGGCCACCATCGTCTGCGAATACGGCACATTCAGAGTCGCATTGGGCAGCCCCGCGGGCGTGTCAATATTGAAACCGGCCGCGCCCACCGTGAGGGAGAAATCCTTCGTCGTGGTCAGCCCGGTCACGTCGGTCACCAGCACCGTGAAGGCGTACGTACCGGCGGTCGTGGGCGTACCCGACAACACGCCGCCCGTGGCCAGGGTGAGGCCCTGCGGCATGGATCCGCCGGAAACACTGAAGGTGTACGGCGCGTTGCCGCCCGACACGGCCAGGGTCTGCGAATAGGCCACCCCCGTCGGCGCATTCGGCAAAGGTGACGACGTTGTGAACGCCAGGGAACTCCCCACCGTCACATTGAATGACTGCAGGGTGAAGGCCCCTGAGGAATCAGTCACCCGGGCCACGAAATTATAGGTTCCATTCGCGGTAGGCGTGCCGTTCACAACCCCCACCGGCAGCAGGGTGAGCCCCGTCGGCAGGGTGCCGCCCGCCTGGCTCCAGGTATACGGACCCGAACCGCCGCTCACCGCCAGCGCCTGGCTATATGCGGTGCCAATCGATCCCGACGGAAGCGGATTGGCCGTCGTGATCTGCAGCGTCGGGATGATGGTAATTACCAGCGGCACCGTCGCCGAATTGGCACTTGCATCGGCCACACGGGCAAAGAAAGTGCTCGTCCCGGCGATCGTCGGCACTCCGGAGACCACGCCCAGCGGTGAAAGACTCAGCCCGGCGGGCAGTACGCCGCTCGCATTGTTCCATGTGTATGGTGGCGTTCCACCAACGCTGGTCAGCGAATATTGATACGCGGCGCCGATACTCCCTGATGGCAGGGGGGATACCGTGGTGACTGCCAGGCCGACACCAATCGTCAGCGTGAATGACTGCGTGGCCAGGTTCAATCCATTGTCCTGGACCTTGGCCGTGAAACTCACCGTACCGGGCACCGTCGGCGTACCGCTGATCAGCCCAGAGGTCGACAAGGTGAGGCCGGAGGGCAATTGCCCCGAGGTGATCGACCACACATAGGGAGCAGCCCCTCCAATGACGTTCAGGGCTCCGCTGTAGAACGAATTCACCGAACCGATCGGTAATGGGGAACTGGTGGTGATCGTCAGGACTGATGAGATACCCACCGTGAATGTCTGCGTCACAAAGGCCGAAGTGGTATCCGTTACACGCGCCGTGAAGGAAAAGGTGCCGCCGGAAAAGGGTGTGCCGGTCAAGGCACCGCTGGGCGAGAGCTGCACGCCAGGTGGCAATGCCCCCGAATCCAGTGTCCAGTTGTAGCTCGGACTACCGCCCGTAGCCGTCAGGTTGGTGTTGTAGGGCAGTCCCAGCGTGCCGCTGGGCAGCGGACTCAAGGAGGTGATCGCCAAGCCCTGGGCGATGATCACCGAATAGCTGCGCGTCGTCGAGACCTGCGCCGAATCCGTCACCCGGATCGTCACCTGGGAGGTACCCGCTGCCCCCGGCGTTCCACCCAGCACTCCGCTCGTATTCAGGGTCAAACCGAGGGGCAGAGCGCCGCCCGCCACCGAATAGCTCAAATTGCCCGTTCCCCCTTGTCCCGTGATGACAGTGGAGTATGGAATCCCCACGGAACCGCGCGGCAGCGCCGTGGTCGTCAACACCGGACTGCCGGTCGATTGCACCGTCAACGATCCAGTATTCGAACCGCCGGTCACGCTCAGCGTCTTATATCCGCCGGGCGCGGCAAACGAGCCGGCCGGGTAGTAGAACGTGAATGCCGTGGGCTGGCCGCCGGCATTGCGCACATCCACCACCAATAGGTCATAGTTCAACTGCGCATTAGGGAAGAACCCGATATCATCGCAGGCCGGCGAACAGCTAGCCTGCGAAGCGGCCACTACCGTGGCGGATGTAATCAGGGCCGGGGCGGTGTACTGAAAACTGAGAGTGCGTCCATCTGACGCAACGCCGGTGAAACTGTATACAGCGGTGGCTGCAAACGTCGGCGAAATCGCTCCGATCATCAGTAACAAAGCAAGGAGGATCTTTGATGTGGGCATACGTTTGATATTTTCCGAGGCAATTGAACGGCCAGCATCTACAAGGTCCGAAACACCCGGAATCAGGCGGCGGGGCAGGCCCTGCGTGCGGCAATTTCCGCCTCAGTATAAGCTCCACCTATAGGCCATGTCCAAACAATTCTCTTGATATTGTTTCGGAGCCTCCGCCTGAAATCCGCTGCCCAGCTCTAAGGTATCTGGCTGAGTTGGCCGATAGTCTTCCTGAAGAGGCCGAGTATGCAGATCAGTAGCGACGCAAGAATTGAAATCCTGAAGGACTCCGGGGAGCGCCCCTTACTCGTTTTGGAAAGCCGCCAGATGACCGCCATCGCCTTCGGCGTCGTGATGGTCATCGGGATCGTGGCCTGCACGGCTTACCTCGTGGGCCGCAGGGTTCCTGCGCACGCGGCCGCCGCGAATCCCACGCCCCCCGTGCATGCCCGCCGTGCCAGAACCGCACCGCGGCCTGTCGTCGCCGCGACACCCCCAGTCGCGCAAATGGCCTCCGCCGCTCCTGCCCCGGCCGTCAGTTCACCCCAGGCCCAGGCCGTGAAACCAGCCGTGCCGGCTCCACCTCCGCCTGTCCAGAACCCCGCGCCCGCACCATCCAACATGGCGCTGATTCAGCCCGTGAAGGGACAGAACTTCCTTCAGGTCGGGAACCTGACCCCCGACACCGTCCAGCCCTTTTTGGAAACCCTGAATGCCAAGGGCTTCCGCGGCAAACTCGCCGCCGGCGCCGACAGGAACAGCATCCGCATCCTCATCGGCCCCATGAAGTACGCCGAGATGACCTCCATCTCTGAGGACCTGACCAAAGCCGGATTCGCCAACTTTCCTAAGTTCTATTGATCAGCTGCGGCGCGGTCCATGGCCCTCCAACCCGGCGGGAATCCCTTCCTGCCCGGTCAACAACCGGAAGTTCTCAATGAACCGGGAGGCCAGCGTGTCATATTTGCGCCTGTACTCCTCCCGGCTCGGCCAGGTGTTCGCGGGATCCAGAATCGAGTCCGGCACTCCTTCACAGTGCTTGGGCACCTCCAGCCCGAACACCTCGTCGCGCCAGTACTCCACCTCGTCCAGCCCACCGCCCAAGGCCGCGTTCAGCAGCGCCCGCGTGTGCCCGATGCTGATGCGCTTCCCTACCCCGAACGGCCCCCCGGTCCACCCCGTATTCACCAGCCAGACCTGGGCTCCGTGCGCCAGCAGCTTCGCCTTCAGCATCATGGCGTACTTATACGGGTGGTGCACCATGAACGGAGCGCCAAAGCAGGCGCTGAACGTAATCTCCGGCTCCGTCCCCAGCCCAATCTCCGTCCCCGCGATCTTGCTCGTGTAACCGCTCATGAAGTGATACACCGCCTGGTCAGGTGTTAACCGCGCAATCGGCGGCAAAACCCCTGAGGCGTCGCATGTCAGGAACACAACATTCCGTGGGTGGCCCGAGCGCTTCTCGGGCAGTGCGTTGTCGATGTACCGCAGCGGATAGGCAGCCCGCGTGTTCTCCGTCAGCCGGTCGTCGTTCAGGTCCAGCTTGCGCGTCCGGGGATCAAAGACGACATTCTCCAGAATCGTTCCGAACCGCCGTGTGCACGCGTGAATCTGCGGTTCAGCCGACTCAGACAGCCGGATCACCTTCGCATAACAGCCATCTTCAAAATTGAAAACTCCATCATCCGACCAGCCGTGCTCGTCGTCGCCGATCAGGTGCCGGGCCGGATCCGCCGAGA
Source organism: Paludibaculum fermentans (assembly GCF_051172195.1). Taxonomy (GTDB): domain Bacteria; phylum Acidobacteriota; class Terriglobia; order Bryobacterales; family Bryobacteraceae; genus Paludibaculum; species Paludibaculum fermentans_A. The sequence goes on along the minus strand of NZ_JBPJAQ010000001.1, from coordinate 3,807,957 downwards.
GCGTCGTCTTTCCAGTACCCGAAAGTCCAAAAAAGATAGCCGAATCACCCCTGGCGCCGACATTGGCCGAACAGTGCATGGGCAACACCCCATCCAGCGGCAACAATGCATTCAATACGGTAAAGACCGTTTTCTTGATCTCCCCGCCGTAACATGTGCCGCCGATAATGGCCAGGCGGGCCGCCAGATTCAGAACAATGAAAGTTTCCGTCCGCGTGGAGTCGATCAACGGGCTGGCGTTGAAGCCAGGAGCCGCGATTACTGTGAACTCCGGAATATGGTTCCGGTAGCCCTCCAGATTCTCTGGTTTCAGGAACATCGTGCGCGCAAACAGGCTGTGCCAGGCGGTCTCGGTGATGATCCGCACGGGCAGCCGGTAGGCCGGATCGGCGCCGCCATAACAGTCCTGGACAAAGACGTCCCGGCCCTGCAGGTAGGCCTGGATGCGCGCCAGCAGCGCCTGGAAGCTCTCGGCCGGGAAGGGCCGGTTGTGCTGGCCCCACCAGATGTACTCCTCCGAGGAAGCCTCGCGGACCACGAACTTATCAGCCGCCGCCCGCGCGGTGTGCTTGCCCGTGTGCACCACCAGCGGACCCTCGTGACAAACGAAACCTTCCCCCCTGACAATCGATTCCTCATACAGTGCAGGCTCAGTCAGATTCCAATAGATCCGGCTTAGCCCGCTCAGGCCGTGGTTCTGCAGGCCATATGCGCTCGCCGCGGCTCCGGCTTGCGGCGCGGCCGGGGTGGGTGTGTCGGGATATCGGCTCATGGCGTCCTCCTCACATCCAGTCCCGGACCAGGCGGCGGTCACCAAGGTACAGCTCATTCGGAGCCGTCGGATCCAGGGCCCACCGGATCCGCTCCACCCCCTGCGTGATCTCCTTGGCCGTCCCGCAGAAGCTCAGCCGCAGGTGCCCTTCCATGCCGAACTCCCTGCCCGGCACGGTCACAACCCGCACCTTCTGGAGCAGAAACTCCGACAGCTTCTGGGAGTTCTTCTCATAGTTGCTGAAGTCCGGGAAGCAGTAGAAGGCGCCGTCCGGCCGGGTCACCCGCACACCCGGGAACGCGTTCAACTGGTCCATCAGGATGTTGCGGTTGTTTTCGAGGGTCAGCCGCAGGGCCTCAATCGAGTTCTGGATCCCGTTCAGGGCGCCAACCGCCGCCCACTGCGAGGGAGTGGCCGGACCGGACGTCTGCTGGGATTGAATGGTCGCCATTGCCTGCACCAGTTCCCGGCAGCCCACCGCCCAACCGATGCGGAAGCCCGTCATGGCGTACATCTTCGAGACGCAGTTGATGACCAGCAGCTTCGACTGCTCCGGGTCCTGCGTGGAGAAGTCATAGCAGTTGATGGGCGACCGGCCGTCGAACACCAGCCGGTTGTAGGTGTCGTCCATGATGAGGTACAACGACTTACGCTCGGCCAGCTGCACCACCTGGCCGATGAACTCACGGCTGTACATCACCCCCGACGGGTTGTTTGGACTGTTCAGGATGATCGCCTTCGAATAGCTGCCCACCGCGTCCTCGAGCTCGCGGATGGTGGGATGAAAACTGCCGTCCTCCGGCACGATCGGCACCGGCACGCCACCGGCCAGCTTGACCATTTCCGGATAGCTCACCCAGTAAGGCACCGGGAAGATAACCTCGTCTTTGGGATCAAGAATCGCGATCAGTGCGGCCATGATGGCCTGTTTGGCCCCGCACGAGGCCACCACGTTCTCCGGCCGTACCTGCCGGCCGTAGTGCTCCTCGGTGTAGCGGATGATCGCCTTCTTTAAGGCCGGGATTCCATCCGGAGGAGTATATTTAATATCCCCGGAGTTCAGTACCCCCGTACAGGCGACGATCGCGTCGATGGGCGTCTTGCTTTTCGGTTCTCCGCCACCCAAATGAATGACCGGTTCGCCCTTCTCCCGAAGCAGCGCGGCGGTCTGGTTCAACTTGAGCGTGACGGACTCGTGAATCGAGCGGGCCATCTGGCTGAGGCTCATCGTTCCTCTTCCGCCCAGAGATTTCCCGTTGAGCCCTCTAACTAGACCCGCTCGGCGGAACTTGGCCGGCGGAGATTAGGGATATCATGACGGCCAGCCCGCCCGGGACGCAAGCGAAATCGCTGTCAGGGGCGGGCTTCGAAGACCAGGTTGAATGGCGTGTGCGTCGCCCGGCGGAACCGGGTGAAGCCCGCGGCCCGCACAACGTCACCAATCCGCTGCTCCCCGGCCTGCGCGCCCAGGCACAATCCCACCTCCTGCGCCCGCGAGCCCGGCGTGCAGATCATGGTCGAAGCGCAATAGAACATGCGGCCCACCGGGTTGAGGTTTTCCTGGAGTTTGTCCCCGGCGAACGGCTCCACAATCATCCAGGTTCCGTCCGCCGCCAGCGACTGCAGCACATGGGCCGCCGCGCCCTGCGGATCGCCCATGTCGTGCAGGCAATCGAAGAAGGTGACCAGGTCGAATCCGCCGCCCGGGTATGCCTTCGCACTCGCAACATCGAAGAAGGTCCGGTCCGCGACCCCGGCCCGCTCAGCCGCGCGGCGCGCCGCTTCAATCGACGCATCGTGGTAGTCGTACCCGTGGAACGTGGAGTTCGGGAACGCCTGCGCCAAGAGGATGGTCGACGACCCGTGCCCGCAGCCGACATCGGCCACCTTGCCGCCCGCCTTCAGCCGCTCCACCACGCCGTCCAGCGAGGGCAGCCACTCCCCCACCAGATGGGCAGCATAGCCCGGCCGGAAGAACCGTTCCGTCCCGTGGAACAGGTCCGGGTGGTGCTCGTGCCAGCCTACACCCTCACCCGTGCGGAAGGCATCGGTGATCCGCGGCTCGTCCTTCATGACGGAGGCGAGGACTTGAAACGCACCCGGCAGAAACGCGGGGCTGTCCTCCACGGCTAACGCAAGAGCATGCTCATCGGGCAGGCTGAAACAGCCGCTCTCCGCATCGTATTCGACGATCTCGCCGGCCGCCTGGGCCGAGAGCCACTCCCGCAGATAGCGCTCATCCGTGCCGGTCTTTGCCGCCAGTTCCGAGACGGTCATCGGACCGGCCCCCATCATCGCCTTATAGAGCCCCAGTTTGTCCCCTGTGAGAACCAGAGCGGCGTTGATCGCCGCGCCTAACTCCACCAGCATCTTGCCCATAAAGCGATCCAGCTTCGCCTGTTCAATCTGCATCGGAAGCCCCTTTCGGGATCGAAGATTACGGCAATCCGGCCGGCGACGCAAGGGAATACAGACCGAAGAGTATGACTTTGTAGGACACTTCCAGTGATGGATCGTGTTCAGTACTACTACCACATATGGTAGTAACCGTCCTCGCTCGCGACCTTGACGTCGACTCCGAACAGGGCGCTGAGCGAGTCGGCCCGCAGGCCCTGCTGCTTGGGCCCGTCCGAGTGCATCCGTCCCTCGCGGAGGGTGATCACCCGGCCGATCTCGGGAATGATGTCGGGCAGATGGTGAGTGACCAGGATTACGGTCACTCCGCCCTCGGCCAGCTTCCGCATGGAGTCCCGCACCTCGCGCTGGGCACGGACGTCCAGGCTGTTGGTGGGCTCGTCCAGAATCAGGGCTTTGGGCCCGTGGACCAGTGCCCGGGCAAAGACCGCCCGCCGCTGTTCGCCGCTGGACATCTCGGTGAGCTTGCGCTCGGCCAGATGCTCGATGTCGAAGAAAGCCAATGCCTTATGGGCTTCCTCCTCCATCCGGGGCGTCACCTCATGGTTGGGCCAGATGCCGATGCTGCCGAAGAACCCGCTGAGGGCGGTCTCCAGGGCTGAATAGGGCTTGACACACGTCTCCACCAGGTCGTTGGTGACAATCCCCAATAGGCTACGGAGCTCAAACAGGTGCCAGACCTCCTTGCCCCAGATCCGCAGCCGGCAGACCGGCGGCGCGTAGCGCGGGTAACACTCCCGGGTGATGGCCTTGATCAGGGTGGATTTGCCGCTGCCATTGGGGCCCAGGATGGCGGTGTGCTCACCGGTTTCGATGGAGAAAGTCACTTCCCGCAGCGCCGGATACCCCTCGCGATGGACGGTGACGTTCTCGAACTCGATCAACTTGGGCATGAACCCGTCATTTTAGCGGACCCCTTTGGGTACCGTGAAATGCTAGCCTCGAAGTTTGAAGCGCGTCCTTCCGATTGCAGTCATTCTCTTCTTGCAGGCGGTTTTGCTGTTCGCAAACCTGGACCTGCTGCCCATCTGGACCGATGAGCTGTTCACGTTCAGCACCGTTCCGCACCCCCTGAACGAGATCGTGCCCATCCTCCAGCGGGACATCCATCCGCCGCTGTACTACTTCCTGCTGCACGGCTGGCCGTGGCACTCGCTGGCCGGGCTACGGGCATTCTCTGGCCTCTGGGCGCTCATCGCCACGTTGCTGCTGGACCTGCTGTGGACCCGCCGCTGGCGGCCGGCGCGCCGGTGGCTGGCCCTGGGCCTGTTTGCCTTCTCGCCGTGCATGCTGCTGTATGGCCGGATGGCCCGGTCCTACTCCATGCAGACCGCACTGATGATCGCGGCGGTCTACTTCCTTTGGCGCTGGATCCGCACGAAGGACGGCTACTGGCCCGCTCTCATCTCCGTCCTGCTGCTGCTCTACACCCACTACGTGCCGGGCTTCGCGGTACTGGCCGCCTGCTCGCTTCCAGCCCTGGCCTTCCTTGGATTCCGGCGAACGGCATTGCTGATGGTGGGGGCGATGGCCGGCTACCTGCCCTGGCTGTTCAAGTTCGCCGATGCCCTGGGCCGCTGGGGCCAGGCGGCGGGCTTCTCCTCGCGCTACACCTTGACCGGCTCGTCCTGGCTGGAGCAGCCCATCAAGATCGGCTTCGGGGTGGTATCCCTGACGATCGGGGAAAGCTTCCCCTTCCTGGCGCTGCTGCTCGTCCCGCTGGTCCTCTGGCTTGCCAAACGAGGGAGCCGGGTCTGCCCCAAGCCGCTGGTTGTGTTCCTGTCGGCTCTCACGATCGTGGGCTACCTGGGGGTTTCGCGCTGGGTGAGCTACCCCTTCATTCCGGCGCGGCTGCTGTGGCTGATCCCATTTCTCGCCATGGCCGTGGCGATTGGGTTGACGCCCATCGGGCGGGTCCGCTGGTGGGCTGCGGGGCTGCTGGTGGCGGCCACCGCGACGTCCCTCACGTTCTACTTCACCAGGCAGAACTACCTGAACCCGGGCTATGCGGCTCCGCTGCGCGAGATCGCCGGGCGGCTCAACCAGCAGGCCACGCCGGCAGACCTGATCCTCATCGACGCCTTCAACACGGACGGAGTCGCGCTGCAGCACTACCTGTCGGGCCGTACGCCGTCGGTTGTCCTGACCCACGAGGGGCAACCGGAAGCGGACCGCCTGCTGCCGGCGGCGCGAACGGTCTGGGTGGTCAGAAACCAACGCGACATCTCACCGGAACATGTCACCACCAACCGGGAGAATGCAGCCTGCGATGGCCGCCAGCGGGCGGTGAGCCTGTATGAACCCTATGCGGAATGGCAGCAGATACTGCTGCAGCGGTTCATGAAGCCCGCGCCGACTCACTTCTACCAACTCACGACCTGCGCACCAGCGCAGTGACCCGGGCCGGTCAGGGGCGGGCGTGAACTTCTTCCAGCCGGCGGCGGTCGAAGAGCCCGGAGGTGCCGTGCTTTGGCCAGTCGGCCCAGAGTTGCCGCGCCTTCTTCGTATACGAGGAATCGAACCATGCGGCGGACTCATAGAGCAGGCTCAGGTGGTGGAGCATCTCGAGGCTGTCGGAGTGATCGAGCAGATACTTCTCCACCCGGTCCAGGGCCTGTTGAGTGAGGCGGCGCGCCTCGTCCGGCTGGACGTTCCGGACGAGCGCTGACAGTTCGCGGCGCGCCTCGGCGCCGATGAGATCGTAGCTGGCGCTGGGTGTATCGATGCCTTGCAGGTCCGCAGTGACGGCCTTGAGGATTGTCTCGGATTCCGCTGCCTGGCGGGCGGCGGCGAGGGCCACGCCAAGGTCTGTTTTGTAGCGCAACACATGCCGCAGGTAGACCCGGTCAGCCGGCGACGTGGACAGGACGTCCGCCGCCAGGGAGACGGCATGCCGCAGATGCTTCACGGCGGATTCAGGCTGGGTTGAGCGGAGCACGCGGCCATGTTGAGCCTCAGTGTAGGCGAGGTCGAGCTTGGCGGTGCGGTTGGCGGGATCAGCCCGTTCCAGGCGTTCGGCGATGGCGAGGGCGGCGCGAGTCTGTTCGATCGCCTCCGAGGTGAGCCGGAGATTGGGGATGAGCGGGTCGCCCAACAGTGCACCCAAAGAGAGGTGCGCGGCCATCAGGCCGCGGCGTTCCGTCTGTCCCGCCTTGGGGGCGTTGGCCAGGGCGGCGAACGCGTCGAACGAAGTCCGGTAGAGCTTCTGTGCGGAGTCCAGGTCGCCCCGCATGACCTTGGCATCGGCGAGCCGTTGGGTGACGAGCGCGACACCGCGATCGGACCGAGCGCCCGGGGCCAGCTGCCTCACCTTTTCGTAGAGGGGCAAAGCCTGGGTGTAGCGCTGCTCAGCGAGGGTGGCGCGGTTTGTGTCGGCGTAGCGCTCGCCCAGTTCCCGGTAAAGGGACGCCAGGGTGCGCTGGCTGTCGAGGTCGGGCTTCACCTTCACCAGCGTCTCCGCCAGGAGGGTAGAGTCAGCGAGCCTCTTCTCGTACCGGGCGTCGCCGTCCTTCTGGTCGAGGCGGTGCTCGAGCAGGCCGAGCATGCGTTCCGCTTCGATGATCTGCTTCAGCAGGCTGGGGTCGCGGACACCGGCGTCGAAGAGGCCGCGTCCGATTTCCACGGACTTCCGGTAGCTCTTCAGGGCATCCTCACTGCGGCCGAGGCTGGCGCCGCGGGGCCCGCCCTGGACATCGCCGAGCTTGCGGTAAGCGGTCGCCAGTTCAGCCCGGAGTTCGGCGTCATTGCCGGCCTCCGAGGCAAGGCTGTCGAGGTATTCGCTGGCAGTTTTGACGAGCGACTCGCGGGCGGGCGTGGAGCCTTCGAGGTTGCGGATCTGCTCGTCGAAGTCGAGCAGGAAGCGGTTGGCGAGCTGGCGCACCTGGCGAAAGCGCATCTCGGCGCGGCGGGCCTGCTGGCGGGCCACGGAGGCTTGCCAGGAGGTGACTCCGGCGGCGCCGGCGAGTGTGATTACCAGGAGGGCCGCCGCGGCGCTGGCCACTCGATGGCGGCGCAGGAACTTGCGGGCGCGGTAGGCGCGGGAATCGCGCCTAGCCTGAATGGGGAGGCCGGCGAGGAAGCGCCGGATGTCGTCGGCCAGGTGCTCGACGGACGCGTAGCGGCGGGCCGGATCCTTGTGCATGGCCTCGAGCACGATGACATCCAGCTCAGGATCGAGCCGATGAAAGACACCGGTGCGGGCGGCGGCGGTGCTGGGGCGTTCCGTCTCGGTCTCGCAGACGGCGCGGTCGATCTCGAGGGGCGTGTAGTCCTTGAGGCGATGGGGCTTGACGCCGCTGAGCATCTCGTAGAGGACGACGCCGAGGGAGTAGACATCGGAGGCCGTCGTGACCGGCTCGCCGCGCACCTGCTCCGGGCTGGCGTAGTCGGGGGTGAGCAGGCGCATGCCGGTGGAGGTGTGCATGATCGCTTCCTGCAGGGCGCCGGGTTCGAGGAGCTTGGCGATGCCGAAGTCGAGGAGTTTGGGTTCACCGGCGGCAGTGACCAGGATGTTGCTGGGCTTGAGGTCGCGGTGAATGACGAGGAAGCGATGGGCGTACTGGACGGCGGCCGCGATGCTGAGGAAGAGTTCCAGGCGCGCTCGGACATCGAGCGCGTGAGCCTCGATGTAGCCGGTGACGGGGAGGCCCTCGACGTACTCCATAACGATGTAGGGCATGCCGTCCGCAGTCTCGCCGCCGTCCAGCAGGCGGGCGATGTTCTGGTGCTCGAGGGAGGCGAGGATCTGGCGTTCGTGGCGGAAGCGTTCGTGGACGAAGTCGCCATAGCCGGCGAAGCGCGCCAGTTTGATGGCGACGCGTTTGTGGTACTGCTGATCGGCGCGTTCGGCCAGGTAGACGGCGCCCATGCCGCCGCGCCCGATCTCCTTCAGGATGCGATAGGCGCCGACAGTGCGGGGTGCGGGTTCGGCGGCGGCGGCCGCGAGCGAGGTGGCGGCGCGCCCGATGGCGCTCTCGACGAAGCTGCCGGCGCCCTCTTCCGCCTCGAGCAGGGATTCGACCTCTGAGCGCAGGGCGGTGTCGGAGCCGCAGGCGCCGGCAAGGAAAGCGGAGCGCTGGCCTGGCGGCAGGGCAGCGGCGTCGAAAAAGAGATCCTGAATACGTTCCCAGCGGTCGTCCATCTGAGCTATTGATATAACATGTCCGGAAATTCGGAGCACCCTGGGGCGGATGTCACACAATTGTTGGCGGCGTGGCGGGTTGGGGATTCCAGGGCGCTTGAGGCATTAACTCCACTGGTATTCGACGAACTCCGGAAGCTGGCTGCGTCCTACATGCGCCGGGAGAGGCCGGGCCACACGCTGCAGGCGACGGCGCTGGTGAACGAGGCGTACCTGAAGCTGGCCGGCATCGAGAACAAAGACTGGCGCAGCCGGGCTCATTTTTTCGCAATTGCGGCCCATATCATGCGGCAACTGCTGATGGAGCATGCCCGGGGACGGAATGCCCAGAAACGCGGCGGCGGGCTGGCCCCGGTGCAGTTGGAAGAAGCGCTGATCGTGGGCGTGCAGCGCGACGAGGACCTGCTGCACCTGGACGACGGGTTGACGGCGCTGGCGGCCCAGGATGAGCGGAAGAGCCGGATCATCGAGATGCGCTATTTCGGCGGGCTTGAGGTGGCTGAGATTGCGGAGGTGGCCGGGGTCTCGGTGGCGACCGTGGGGCGGGAGCTGCGGATTGGGTTGGCGTGGCTGCATCGATATCTGAAGGAAGGCACGGGGCAAAGCGCGGCCGTGGAACGATGAAGCGGCCGGACGCCGTATGACGTCCAGCCGCTGACCTGGCGGTAAGGCGTGGGGTTAGTTGCCCAGGCCTAAGCCGAGCCCGAGCACCGGAGCGTAGACGGATACGTCGTCCACGTAGAAGTTGGTGACGATGGAGGCGTTCTGGGCGACGCTGAACTCCAGATAGACCGTTGTTCCCCGCAGCGCCTGCAATTGAGCCTGGTTCAGGCTGTAGACCACGCGGGTATAGCCGGCGACGGCATCCTGCGGGGGCAGAGTCGCGCCGCCATTCACGGTGGTGATGGGCAGCAGTTCCTGGTTGTTGATGGAGACCAGTGCCGCCTTGAAGACGTCGCCAGGGTCCTTCGTCGTCACGCGCAGCTTCAGGTAGAAGGAGATGGTGACGGACTGCGGGTTCTGCGGAATGGCGATCAGCTGCCTGATCTTGGAGGTGCCCGCGGCGCCGGAAGTGATGAAGCGCGCGTAGCGCACCCCGGTCTGGGCGTAGTTCATCTGGTTCTCGCCATCGTTGGTACCGATGGAGGAGTTCAAGCCGGGCAGGGACCAGCCGGACTGGCCGTTTTCGAAGCTCCCGTTCGTGACGATGCTTTTCTTCCCGGTGAAGGTGATGGGGACGATGTTGGAGCCGAACTCGGAGTCGTCGAAGCGGATGACGAAGGCCTGCACGTTGTAGGTGCCCGGCGGTACCGCGCCGGTGTTGAAGACGGCGCCGGTGAGGGTGTTGCCGTCGAAGGCGACGGTCTGGCCGTTGATGCGGTATTGAATGATCTTGATGGTCTCCGCGCTGACGCCCGTGGTGGCGCTGCGCAAACGGAGGACATCACCCGGCTCATCCAGTTCCACGCTGAGGCTGATCGCCTGGGGCAGTGTGTAAGTGAGGCTGACGGCGTCGATGACGAAGCGGGTGGTGTTGGACTTGGTGAGCGACGCCTTGAGGAGCAGGGTCATATTCCTGTCCTTGAATTGGGTGACATTGAACTCCAGGCGCTTGTAGTGGTGCAGCGGATCGCTGAGGGTCACTTCCTCGCTGGAGATGTCGGCCAGGGGCGTGGTCTTGTTGATGCTGGAGTCGTGGAGGTCGATGAACAGGTTTTCGCCAGGCAGGTATTCGACGCCGGCGACGCGGTAGCGGATGCTGAGTTTGGCATTCAGAGCTTCCTTGGGCAGCTTGAACTTGCGGCTGGCGGTCTGGCCGTCGTCGCGGAAGCGGAGGTAGTTCTGGCCGAGGTAGGCGCCGTTGGAGTTGGTCCAGATCATGTCGCCGGAAGTGATGCCCCAGCCGTCGGAACCATCTTCAAAGCTGCCATTGTCGATGGCGCGGTTGGCGCCGTTGATGGTGAACTGGGCGTACTTGATGGTGGACTTGCCCATGAAGTCGACGGCGCGGGCGAAGGCGGTGTAAGTGCCGGGCTTGAGCGAGGAGACATCGATGACGGCCTGGTAGGGCGGCATCATGCGGGTGGCGCGAACGGAGTTGGCCAGGCCGAACTCGACCATGGGGAAGGTGTCGTCGCTGGCGGAGGCGGTGACGAGTAGGCTGCCCTCGGTCTCATCGAGCACAAGGGAAGTGACCGAGACCTGGGGCTGGGCGGTGTCCTTCACAGCCTTGCCGACATTGATGGCGGCCCAGGCGTTGGTGACGGCGTTGAGTTCGGGTGAGTCGGCGCCATAGGCATATTCGGCGGCGTCGACCCAGGCGTCGCGCATGGTGGAGAAGGTGGGGTCGTTGTCGGGCGGGAAGACGGTGGTGGCCAGGAACCAGATGCGGGCGGCCTTGGCGAGACCGATGCCGGCCATGCCCTTGGGGAAGTAGGTGGAGTAAGTGGCCGAGGCAGGATCAGTGGAAGCGCCCTCCACGAGCATGACGAACATGTGGCCGTAGGCGCAGCCCTGGACGTGTTCCTCGAAGGTACCCATGCCGGACTGCCAGTAGCGGCGGCCGGTCTGGTTGTAGAAGGGCGGCTTGGAGGGATCGGAGGGGTAGCTGGGGGGATTGTACATGCGGCCGTTGAAATAGTTGGTGTCGTTGGCGTAGACGAGTGAACTGCCCTTGCCGAGGGTGACGTTGGCGTAGAAGTTGGTGATGGCGCCGAGGATGTCACCGTGGCCTTCGTTCAGGCCGGAGGCTTCGCTGGGCCGGTCGTAGTCGGTGGTCATGTGATAGCCCCACACGCCGTGGCCGAGCTCGTGCGCGACGGTTGACAGGGAGATATTGGGGAAGGCGTCTTTCTCGGGATCGGGGTCGATGATGCCGTCGCCGAAGAAGGCGGCCTGGGCGCCGTAGTTGTAGTGGGCGTCGGTGTAGTTGACGTCGTAGTGGGCGCGCGTGCTGATGGGGGTGTTGTTCCCGTCGAGGCCTTTGTAGTTGAAGACCTTGGCGAGGACATCGTATGTGCGGGCAACGGCCCAGAAGATGTCGACAGCGGGGGACTGGGCGGTTTGGCCGTTGAGCGGCATGTTGGAGCTGTAGCGCTGGTTGTCGCCCCAGCTATTGGAGCTGTCGAGGATGGCGCTGGTCTTCTTGAACTTATGGGAGTCGGAGTTGTTGTTGCTGCGGGTGGTGTTGCCGGGCGACTTGCCGCGGGTGATGTCGTAGAGCTGATAGTCGCCATTCACCTTGGTGGTGTTGAGTTGGACCTTGCGGCGGTAGATGGGGAAGCCGTTGCCGACGGCCGGTTCGCGGACATCGTCGCTGGCTTCGGCCGAGGTCTTGCGGACGATGCGTCCGGTGGGGGCATCGATGAAGTAGTAAGCGGCATGGAAGGTGAACTCATCCGGAGCGTCTTCGGCCGGCATGGCGAGGACGCGATAGACGAGGCGATAGCCGCTGACGCGGCGGGCTTCGTCGTCGGCATTGGGCGCCGGGCCGCCGGCTGGCGACGGTAAGGCTACGGTTTCGACGACGGGATCGATGTAGAGTTCCGGCGTGCCGGCGATGGCGGAGGCGGGCATGTTGGCCAAGGCGCGGTCGGCGGCGGCGAGGTCGAGACGGATGGTCTCGAGGGCCTGCTGGGCGGTGGTAGCGGGGTTGGTATCGACGTCGATGCGGCGGTGGAGCCGGTTGGTGGGTGTGAGCATCTGGCCGTCGACGGTGAGGTGGGTGACCACCTGGCCGGTACGGACGGGGACGCCGCGGAAGAGCTGGAGAAAGCGGACGTGGAGCGTGCCGAACTCGTCGAGTATGGGATTGCCCGCGGGCTGCAGGATCGAATCGGCGTTGAGGCCGAGCCGTTGCTGCTGGGCTTCGACAAAGGCTCGGCTGGCGTCGATGCGGGCCGGGTTCTGCTGTTCCAACCGGGCCAATTCGTCCTCCGATAAAGTCCGCCTTTCGGCGAATAAAGAGCCGCTGGTGAGGGCGGCCCAGATCAACATGGATGTAGTGAGTCTCATCTCTGATTTCCTCACTGACTCAGTGTGGAAGCGGGCGGCCGGATCGATCACGGAGCGTGAAAGAAATTTGGAGCATTGAGCGCGGCGGCCTCTTCCGTGGCAACATAAGGGAAAGAGGAGCTCGCCCGCGTCGGCGAAGCGATCTGCAATCCACCGCCTTTCGAGGGAGACCTGCTTGCTAACCAGACGCGCGCTCATGGCCACCGCCGCTTCAGCGGCTGCCGCGCCCATCCTGTCCGCCCAGACGAAATCGCTGCCGCCATCGATAGCCGCTCTCAAGAGCAGGCGCGGCGAGATCAAGCCCATCACCAATGAGGAGCGCCAGTCCCGGCTGGACCGCGCTCAGCGGCTGATGGCCGAGAAGAAGGTCGATGCCATCTGCATGGCCGGCGGCACATCGCTGCAGTACTTCGCCAATGTCCGGTGGGGGAATAGCGAGCGAATGCTGTTGATGGTCCTGCCCGCCAAGGGGGAACCGTTCTTCGTCGTACCGAGCTTTGAAGAGGACCGAGCACGGGAGCAGATCGCGTTGGGTCCGGCTGGGACGAAGGCACAGGTGACGCGTTGGGAAGAGGACGAGAGTCCCTATGAGAAGGTGGCGCTCGGGTTGAAGGAGCGAGGGATTCGCACCGGCGTGCTGGGGGTGGAGGAGACGACCAAGTTCGTCTTCAGCGAAGGCATTGGCAAGGCCGCGACCCAGGTGAAGATCGCGAACGGGACGGAGATTACGGCGGGCTGCCGGATGATCAAGAGTCCGGCGGAGCTGGCGCTGATGCGGCTGGCGAACAGTGTGACGCTGGAAGCTTATGAAGCGGCCTGGAAGGCGATTACGCCGGGGATGACGCAGCGGGCGTTCGGGGAGCTGATCACGGCGGCTCATGCGCAGCTGGGTTTCCAGGGTGGAGCGATGGTGCTGACGGCCGAGTACTCCGCGCTGCCGCATGGGACGATCCAGCCGCAGATTATCCGCGAGGGGACGATCGTGCTGATTGACGGCGAGTGCCGGGCGGACGGGTATCCTTCCGACATTACGCGGACGTTTGCTGTCGGCAAGCCTACGGACAAGATGAAGAAGGTGTTCGACATCGTGCGGAAGGCGCAGGATGCGGCCTTGCGGACGGCGCGGCCCGGTGTGGCGTGCGAAGCGGTGGATGCGGCCGCACGCAAGGTGATTACGGAGGCGGGCTATGGTCCGGACTATAAGTACTTCACGCACCGGCTTGGGCATGGGATGGGCATGGATGGGCATGAGTGGCCCTACCTGGTGCGCGGCAACAAGCTGCCGCTGGCGAAGGACATGACGTTCAGCGACGAGCCCGGGATTTATATCAAGGGCGAGTTCGGGGTGCGGTTGGAGGACGACATGCACATTACGGAGAACGGGGCGGAGCTGTTTACGCCGCAGAGTTCTTCGCTGGAGCAGCCGTTCGCGGTGTAGGCGGGCCGGCTTGGATGAGGTGACTGGCTTCGTTTCGTGGGGCTGCTGAGGGCGGTGGGGGGGGCGCCCGTTACTGGCGTTCCGGGACTGGGTTGGGCGCCATGGTTCCGGTGGTTTGGCGGTAGGGCGGGGTGTGTTTGGCTTCCTGGTGGAGTCGGGCTGGGCTGAGGCCTGGGACCCCTCCCTGATGGTCGGGGTTCGTTGCGTCTGCGTGGCTTTCGCGGCTGGTCGGGCTGTTAGTGACTGCGTTGGATTCGTTGCTGGAACGGCCGTTCGCGGTGTAGACGGGCCGGCTTGGATGAGTTGACTGGCTTCGTTTCGTGGGGCTGATGGGGGTGCTCGGGGGGCGCCCGTCACTGGCGTTCCGGGACTGGGTTGTGCGCCAGGCTTCCGGTGGTTTGGCGGCAGGGCGGGGTGTGTTTGGCTTCCTGGTGGAGTCGGGCTGGGCTGAGGCCTGGGACCCCTCCCTGATGGTCGGGGTTCGTTGCGTCTGCGTGGCTTTCGCGGGTGGTTGGGGTATGAATCACTGCGTTGGATTCGTTGCTGGAACGGCTGTTCGCGGTGTAGACGGGAGAGACTGGCTTCGTTTCGGCGATCCGTGGGAGAGGCGCGGCCGAGGAGCACGCCTTTGAAGACGTACGCTGATTTGGGGCCCGCTCATTTCCATTCGCGGTTCGCAGCGCGGCTGAACTGGCTCTCACGTTACCCGTGTCCTTGGCATGGAGTTGCATCGATGCCCCGGTTTGGACTGGCTGGCCTGGCTTTCGCGGCTGGTCGGGCTATTAGCGACTGCGTTGGATTCGTTGCTGGAACGGCCGTTCGCGGTGTAGACGAGCCGTCGCTCTTGCTGCGGGCTTGGCCTGGGGGCGCGGAGGGAGGCGCCCCTGGGGATGGCAGAGGTTAGGTTTTCAAAGAGCTTGGCCGGAGGGGCTCCGGCTGAGGCTGAATGGCGGCGGTCGTCAGCGGCTTCGTTTCGTCGACGGGCGGCGGCTTTGCCTGGACACGGGGCTTAGAGGCCGGCTACGTCGTAGTTCCGATTGGGGAGGCCGTCCGGGCCGACCAGGTTGGCTTCGTTGCGCGGAACGCGGATGGGCTGGAGATCAGCGATGGGGTCCTGGTTGTCGGGGTGGTTGGAATCGATGCCAGTGGTTAGGTGTTCCAGGGCCCGACGCGGGCGTCCATACCCTTCATAGAAGAAGAGCTCCTCGGTGTTCCTGGTCAGGCGGGTGACTTCGGCCAGGGGGACGTTTTCGCGGATGCCTTTGACGACATCGGGATGCTGCTGGCCGAGGGCGGCACGTTCCGTTTGGAGTTTGCCCAGCTCCTTGATGGCGCGGTAGAGGCCGCGTTCGAGGTCGCGGCGGTAGCGGGCATAGCGTTCGAGCTGGCCGTCGTGGGTGTTGGTTTCGGCCAATGGGTCCGTTTCGGCGAGGATGAGGCATTCGAAGGATTCAATGCGGCGGAGGTTCCAGGTGTGGGTAAGGATGCGGTGGAAGATCTCCTCCTCGATGCAGTTCGCGGGGCGGGTGTCGAGGCGGAGGGCGGCTTCGAGGGCTTGGAATTGAGCACGGTCCTCGGGCGTGATGTTGAGGTGCTGGGCGGTGAAGCCGTGGCTGCGGGCGTTCTGGGATGAACGGGCCTTGCCGTCGATGGTGACGGGGCCGGTGGAGCGTTTCGCGTTCGCCTGGTTGGCATTGATCTGAGCTGCGGTCGCCATAACTAAAATCTCCCTATAAATGAAAATTGCCGGCATGGGAGCCGGCGCGATTCCAGGGTAACTGGCAGGGTCAAGACGGTTTCGCTGTTTCTTCAGAAGTGATGCTGCAAATAAAGGAAATAAAGATCTTTAATTCCTGTGACCGTCTTGCGGACTCGTGCTGGAAATGACCGGAAGCCGTTTCCGGAATGCGAGAAGAAGCGCAGGCAAACAGCGTGGAGGGTTCGGTGGAGCGGTCCAGGTGGAGGGTTTAAACGCCAGCCCGGCACTTCCACAAGCAATGGCGGCGTGGCGGTTGGGCGCTGCACAGTTCGGCGGGTTATTCTCGCTCGAGTTTGCCGTCGAAAAGGGTCGCCGCCTCTACTCGCCCTTCGAGCCAGCCGCCTGGGCTGTTACGGTGGCAAGGATACCCAGGTATCCGTTCTCCGAGACGGCCGCCGCACGCTGCCGATAGGAGTCCATGTCCGCCGGGGCCCACGTGGCGAGACCGTCGACATAGCGGTTGTACATGCAGAATGCCGCGGCGATGAGTACGGTGTCGTGGATCTCGATATCGGTAGCGCCGTGACTGCGAGCGCGCTCGACGTCCTCCGGCCGGACCAGTTTGCCGCCCTGCTGGACCCTGCCAGCGATGTTGAGCAAGGCTTTGAGCTTATCCGAGATGCCGGCATTCTCGAAATCGCGTTTCACGTCGAGCACGAGCTGCTCGTTGCCGCCGAGATGGTAAGCGGCGATAGCGCCGTGCGATGTCTGGCAGTAGTGGCAATCGTTGCGGGATGAAACGAAGGTCGCGATCAGTTCCGAATCGGCCATTGAGAGGGATCCGGGGGTGTGGAGCAGGACTTCGGCCAGTTCGGACATGGGCTTTGCCGTCTCCGGACGAAAGGCGAAAGGTCCGCGGATGCCTGGCAATTCTGCTGAGAGTTTGATGTGGGGCATGTTGGGAACTCCTAGCGAGCCGCGGCCTGTCGCGCAGTAGAGGCCTGATAGCCCTCGGCGGCCAGTCGAGCGCCTGCCTCGCGGTAGATGTGCGAGTCCGACGGAGCCCAAGTCGCGAGACCGTCCACGTAGCGGTTGTACATGCAGAAGGCGGCGGCAATCAGGACGGTGTCATGCAGCTCGAGGTCGGTGGCGCCGAGTTCGCGGGCACGTTCGATGTCTTCGGGGGTGACACTCTTCCCGCCGCGCTGCACTTTGCCCGCGATCGCGAGCAGGGCTTTCATCTTCTGGGACACGCCGGCGCCGGAGGGGTTCTGCTTCACGTCGATGACGAGTTGTTCATTCCCGCCCAGGTGATGAGCCGCAACGGCGCCATGAACGGTCTGGCAGAAGAAGCAGTCGTTCTGCGAAGAGACATAGGTCGCGATGAGTTCGCGCTCGCCCGGCGTCAGCGTACTTGGCCCACGGAGCAGGACGTCGGCCAACTCATTCATGGGCTTAGCGGTCTCGGGCCGAAAAGCCATGGGGCCGAGGATTCCGGGGAGGCCGTCGGGTAAGGCAATGTGGGGCATGGGAAGAAGCTCCTCTCCGTAGACTCGGTCATTCGGCGAGTTCAATCAATACTCAAAAGTAATTAGATGATCATTACAGGTGGAGCCGGGACTGTTGGAGGGGTATCGCCCGATGCGATCTGGAGGATCTGTTCGAAGAAATGCGTGTGCTGGCGCCGGGCGAATCTGGGCGGCTTTCGTGGGAGGGAGGTGTAGGAGAAGACGGCTGAGGACGGTTGGGACTTTGGCCGGAGGGCTGGGGGCAGTCGCAACCGTCGCAGTGCGGTTTGCCGTCCGGGCGGATGTGTCGACTGTGGGTGATGCTTGGTGCGAGATGGGCACATTGGCACCCGCCGCACCGGCGTTTTCCTCGCGCTGATTGTCGACAACTTTGCATTTCTTGTGGGATCTGGCGCACAGGATTCGACGGTGCGGGCGATCGAGTGTGACCGTTGTGGGCATGACAACCGGAGATGGTGGCGGGCAGGATAGGAGACGGGAGCCAGGTTGCCGTTCTGCTGGGTAAGGAGCAGCAATCTGAGGGGCAGACGATGCGGATCTCTCGCGGAGGACCGATCAGGCTGAGGGACTTTCGGGGCTCGTGCGCGGCGCTGCGAATGGCGGCGACGAGGAGTGATGCCGGGCTTGTTGTGGCGTGGTTTGCCAACCAGCGCGCTTCGGCTTGAGCTTGCAAGGGACTAAGGTAGAGCAGGTGGCGGTGATTTAGAAAAACGAGTATACTTTTTCTAAATCACGATACTGAGACATCCGATGCAAACCATGCGCGATCAAATAGTTGCGAGAATCGGACAGCTCCCCGAGGGCCAGGTCTTCACGGCAAAGGATTTCCTGGAGATCGCCAGTCGGGGCACGATTGACGTGACCCTGGCGGACCTGACGCGAAGCGGCGCGATCCGGCGTGTGCGACGGGGACTCTACGATGTTCCGCGCGTCAATCCCGCGCTGGGCGGGCAACTGAGCCCGGACATCGATAGCGCGGCTCGGGCGATTGCCAGGAGGCAGCGGTGGAAGATCGTGCCTGACGGTGCATGGGCTGCAAACCTGCTGGGCTTATCGACGCAAGTTCCGGCGAAGATCGTCTACTTGACCGATGGCCCAAGCAAGGCAGTACTGATTGGCCGCCGGACCATCCAATTCAAGCATGCCAGGCCGAAGACCCTAGCCGGACTTGAGGGCAAATCCGCACTTGTGGTTCAGGCGCTGCGGTACCTGAAGAAGGACGGGGTTGGCCGGCAAGAGATCGAGAAGCTGCGCGCCCTACTGTCGGCCGCCGAGAAGCGCAAGCTCTCGAGGAGTACTCGGTTCGGTGTCGATTGGATCCATGAGATAGCCAGGCAAGTTGAGGAGACGCCGCGATGAACAGTGTAGCCCGCATGCCGGCGAACGAGCGCGCACTAGCCTTCCAGGCAACAGCGGAGCGCAAAGGGCTGCCTGATGCCGTGGTGGAGAAGGACTTTTGGGTGTGCTGGAGTCTTAAGCAGCTTTTCTCGATAGAAGGCCTATCAACCCGGCTGCTCTTCAAGGGCGGGACCTCCCTTTCAAAGGTGTTCCACGCGATAGACCGTTTTTCTGAAGATATCGACATTGCCGTGGACTATGCCGCGCTGGGGTTCACAGGAGAACGAGACCCTCGTCAACCGGGCATCTCCAAAACCAGGCGCGCCAGCATTCTGGCCGAGATGATGATGGAATGCCAGAGCTACATTCGCGGCGAGTTCCTGGAAGGCCTCAGGACAAGATGCAACGAGATTTTGCCGTCAGATAGCGGCTGGGAGTTGGAGGTGGCAGGGACCGACCCCAATGTGGTCCTCTTCCGCTATCCGACGGCCGCGGCGGAGCGCTTGGCGTACATCCGACCGCAGGTGATACTCGAGTTGGGAACGCACGCGGAATTCGTGCCGCGTGGGCGCTTCTCCATTCGCCCGTTTGTGGCAGAAGAATTTCCGCAGTTCATGCCCGACGGCGAAGCGCGAGTCGAGGCCATCCTTGCCAAGCGAACGTTCTGGGAAAAAGTCACAATCCTACACGCGGAGTATTACCGTCCAGAAGACAAGCCGCTTCCGGGCCGCTACTCGCGTCACTACTACGATGTGGCCATGCTGGCTGGGGGCTCAATAGCAGCGGAGGCCCGTGCCGATGCGGAACTCCTCTCCCAAGTCGTGAGTCACAAGGAAGCATTCTATCCGTCCGGGTGGGCGCGATATGATCTGGCACGGCGTGGGACTCTCCGAGTATCGCCGACTGAGAGTCGAATCGCGGCCCTTAGGCGGGACTACAGGGATATGGCGGACATGATCTTCGGGGAGCAGCCATCTTTTGAATTGCTCCTGACAAAACTGGCCGCGCTAGAGACGGAGCTAAACTTCTGACCGGACCAGCCGGCCGAATCCCCGGGTACTGAGACCGTTGCCCGGCCTGAGAAGTTCGCTCCGGGCTGGAAGTTCGGGGACTCGCAATACTCACCTCTCGCGAAGGCTAGCGATGTTGAAACCGCCAAGCTGACACCGCATAACCGTCGGGCATTCCTGGGCAGTCCGAACGGGCTGGCATGGCCGTTTCGGGCATGGCCGCCGGAGATGGCTTTGAGCAGGATGAACGAGTGGAGAAAGATTGTCGTTCTTCAGTGTGAAGAGCCCCAATCGGAGGACGAATTGTGATCGATTGCGGCGGGACGGGGCAGGCTGTCGCCTTCCCGCCTTCCTCGCTGCGAGAACAGGAAAGAGCACGATGACGGTGCAACGGGCACTCAAGGAACTTGGGTAGCAAAGCTCCACGACGAGTGCGACAATGTGGGCGATGAACCGCCGAAGTTGGATCAGTTTTGTTGACCCGTGCTCCTGTTCGTCGCTTCCCTCGTACAAACCCCGGACTTCTAATGTGTTGATGATCCGCTCCCGGTTCGAGTCAACCAGTGAAAGGCGGGTGGGGCCATACCAGTGGTCTCCGTAGACCCAATCGTTGCAGCCGGGGTCACCTTGGCGCATTACCCTTTTGGGAGCAATCATCCACAGAGCAAGGATTCGAGCATCTCCCTTGCTCGTACGTAATTCCGTCGTCTCGATGATCCTCGCATCGGGCGGTAGGAGCCGCTGAATCCACGGTGACGACCCGGTCTGCCCGAGAATATTCGCCGCAAGCAACAGCAGAAGCACGATGCTCGACAGTAGACGAGACGCCGCCATGTGGGTACCAGCGCTATCGTAGCTGATCCCACTGCGCGGGTACGCTGCCTACGAAGGCGTTCCCCAGAACGCCACGGACTTCTTCGACACGATCCTGGACTCGATGTGCTGCGGAATTCAACCGATCGACGGCAGGACACGGCACATCCATGGTGAGTAGTTGTCAAGAAAAAACACACTTTTCCCTGCGCTCCCGTTGGCGGAACTTCTTTCGTGCTGCCCGTTCCCCTGTTGACGTCCCCAGCTTCAGGTTGGACCATCACCGAATGCCGGCGAGGCCAGACATCCATTTGCTGCGTCCAGGCACTTCTCGGCCCTTCGCGGAAGTTTCAGTTTGGACTACCGGCCGCTCTCAAACAGCGTGCGTGGCCGCCCGAGAGGATCTGTCCGCTAGACTTTAGTTGAGCCGACCAAATGAAACTGCTCCATCGAGCAACAACCATCAACTGCCGAGGACTCTCAACGCTCTCATGGGACGGTGATGAACTCGTAGATGTAACCAGCAACTTGCGAATACGACTCGACGGTACAATTTCGCCGATCACGCGGAGTCTAGGCTATCCGTTCGATCGCGCAGCGGGCGTTCGGCAGGACGACATATTCTGGTCGGTTGCGTATGCAAATCGGGCCACGAAGGCCCTCCTCATGAAGAATGGCGACATTCACCGCGAGTTGAATCGGAGTTTTTACTTCGCCCACGCCTATGACTATCCGCTGACGGTCGCGTTAGGGCCGACGGGACGCGTTGTCGTGATCCATTGCCCGAACTCATCTGACACCATCGAGGTCGAGGATGCTGAAACGGCGAGTGTCTTGGTTACCAAGAAATCTCGAGACATGGAATTTCATTCTCGACTTGCGGTTTCTCCGGATGGAAGGTACCTTCTCGACGCTGGATGGTTCTGGCATCCGTTAGGGGGCGCATGGGTGTGCGATCTGGCAGCACTCTTGCATCCTGACAGCGCCGGTGACGACGGCAAACAATCTGCGGCTGATCACGCTTTTTCGTTCGGTGCTGAAATCGACAGCGCGGCATTTCTTGGGAAGGATGAAGTCGTGCTCGCATCGACCGATGAGGTCGTCAATGATGATATCCCGGCGACAGGGATTGGCCCGCGTAAGCTAGGCGTTTGGTCGATAGACAAGCGTGAGTGGCGTTTACAAACAGGCTTAGTGGAGCCCGCAGGCACGATCATGCCCTGGGGTGAGTGGGTAATCTCATTTTACGAGTGCCCCAAGGCGATTGAGATTGCCAGCGGCGCGATTGTCCATCGCTGGGACAATATATACTCCGGAAAGCAGGTCGGATCCATCGAATTGGGGACTCCTGCGCCGCCGCCAATGGCCCTCGATCCACAAAATGGGCGTTTCGCCGTGGGCGGGCCAAACGGCGTCACAGTCGTTACTTTGTCGGTAGCGTAAATCGTATCCGCTCGCGCGGCACTCTGCTGGCCGAGAGGTCCCTGACAGTCGGAGGTCTCAATCGGCTGGCGAATTGTGATCGATCGCGGCGGGGCGGGGCGGGCTGTCGACTTCCCTGGATTGCCGGAATCGTAGAAAGAAGAGGGCGGCTTTGGCTGATCCGCCGAGGAATTAGCTCCATTTGCACGTCAGGTTTTGGTGATTCGCTGGGGGACTGGCCGGGCTTAGGGGGATCGTTGCGAACCACGCCTCCTGACGCCGCGTAGGTGTTGGTAGAATCGGAGCCGTAATTCTCTTTTCCATTTTGAGATTGCCTGGGAGCGGTATTGAATGGCACGACAACACGGCTCGTTTTGGTCATACGTCGCCGGCTGCACGGCGGTGGCCGTGTTCATACTCCTCCTGCCGGTGAACGCGAGGGCGCAACCACAAGAGTCGTCCAGGGAGGCCCTTGTGCACGAAGCAGGCATTCTGAATCAAGCCGTTCAACGCATCACTAACTGGCGAACACCGGGCACCCAGGTTGCCGCGAAGGATCTGCTTCAACGACGCGCACGGGTTCTGAGTGATCTCCTCAGTCTGGACCCGGCCCAAGCGATCCGGTTCGCCCTGCCCTCAGGCGTGGCAGAGGCGATTGGCCGGCAGAGCGGGCACGGCGATCTCATCGAAGCCTGGGGCACGTGGGATGGAACGATCAATATCGTCATCGAAGACGATTTCCAAAGGAACACAAGCAGGAGCCGTATCTATCTTCGAACCGAGAGCGGCACTACAGAGCTTGTCCTCCCTGATCCGCACTCACCCGTTCGACAGAATGAGCGCGCGTCGATCTCAGGACTGAAGGTGCAGCAGCGAATCGCGGTGACGGCCATTCGATCAGCGGGCGTAGAGCCGGGGCTCGAATCGTGCAGTGCAACGGGCCCGCAGAATATTGCGGTGTTCACCGTGACGACGCCTGACTACCCGGTACTTCCGTCCATCTACAATCCGGCGGTCCTGAAGTTCTATTTGTTTGATTCCGCTCGCGATTCACTGAATGCTTTTTGGCTCGCAAACTCGTACGGACGTACCGGCGCCACCGGAGACGTATTTCCAATCGAGCTGCCCAACTACTCGTGCGATCAACCGTTCACCCAGGAGCAGTTCCTGGCGGCCATCCGCGGCCGCGTCGATCTCACCCGGTACTCCCACCTTTCGTTCATTCAGCCGGACATGAAATGCCCACCGGACGGTGTTCTGGCCTGGAGCACCCTCGGATGTGTTCAACAGGCGACGCCCGAAGGCTCGGTAACGATGGCGTCGATGCAGTGGTTCTGGGCTCGCAACTACCAATCCGCCTCCGCTTTCTCACAGATTGTTGCGCACGAACTCGGGCACGGCCTCAAAATGTCGCATGCGAACTTGCTAGGTTTCGCTGACGGACCGCTGGGCCGGCTCGAAACCCCGGGTGCGGATTATGAATATGGTGACAATTTCTCCACCATGGGCAGCACCTGGGGCCCTACCATGGGCTCACTTCCGAAGGGCCATTATGCTGCCCCTCATAAGGCAAGATTGGGTTGGCTGGCACCGGGAGAGTTTCAGGAGGTGACATCTTCGGGAACGTACACCGTGGCGCCGTTTGAGAGCACTACAGGCATTCGTGCGTTGCGGATCCTGAGAGATGCCAGCACCGGATCCTGGCTCTGGATTGAGTACCGGCAACCACTCGGCGCCGACTATCCAGATCCTGCGACGATCTTCTGGCGAAACGCAAGCAGTAACGTTTTCGCGGGCGCGCTTGTTCATTATGAGAGTCCATTCACTCCGAGCCTGAACCGCTCGTATCTGCTGAGCATGGCCCACCCGATGCCAGCCTGGGACTTTTGGCAATCCGGTGATCCCGCGCTACTGCCCGGCCAGTCATGGTCCGATCCGTACTCGCCACTCACCGTGACGGTCAACAGCGCGACGAAGACAGGCCTTTCGGTAACAGTCCAGTACAACGACGGTTGTGCCGCCATCCAGACTCCGAGTATCGTCCTTGCCCAACAGGGCGGCGAGGGAACCATCAAAGTTCTGGCAGCGGACTCGTGTTCCTGGGCGGTAGCAAGCGAGGCGCCCTGGATTACCATGTCCGGGCCGGGCCCAGTGACCGGCCCAGGCCTCATACGATTCGAGGTTTCAGCGAACGACGAGGCGAAGCAGCGCACGGCCACGATCCAAGCGGGACGACAATCGGCGACGGTAGTTCAGGCGGGCACGGGCCTGTCACTCACCGGTTTCGGTCCTGGCAGCGGGATGGGCAGCGTTGGAGAGTTCACGTTTGATTTCCAATCGCCGGACGGGTTCGCAGAAAAGCTGGTCGATATCCACTTCGGATCCAACGACGAGTGTACCGTTCAAGTTGATCTGGAGCGCGGTCGCACCAATCCGCGAGATGAGCGGAATTGCGCGGTTGTTCCGGAAGCCACGGCGTTCCGTGGGAGTGCCACGGATTTGCATGTCACCCTCGGTTTGAAGTTCGAAAACCTGCTGGTGCTTGGCGGCACGCACCGGATTTTCGTTGACATCCAAGGCGACAACCGGACAAGGATCTCCGCGGGATCCTGGACAGTGCCAAGAAATGACGCCGAGGTCCCGATGATCACGTCCATCGTGACAGCCGGCGGGCCGGGGCAAATCTCCCAGAACAAGTGGATCGAGATCAGGGGCAGCCATCTTGCCCCTTCGGGGACGAGTGATAGCGGCGTGAGCTGGAGTGGAACTTCTGAGTGGCCGGCCGGGGATCTGCCGACCGAACTGGCGGGCGTGCGCGTGCTGGTCCATGGCAAACCCGCCTACATTGCGAAAGTCAACCCGACACAGATCTACGTCCTTTCGCCACTGGACGACGCGATTGGCGCGGTTCCGGTGCAGGTGATCATGGAGCAAACCGCAAGCGCCGCGTTTATGGTCACCCTCAACCCGTCTTCGCTCACGCTCCTGCATGTGGGCGCGACTGAATACATTCTGGCAACGCACGCCGACGGCCGACGTGTTGGTCCATCGAGCTTATCCTCGGAGCTGTACGAATTCGCACCAGCGCACCCCAATGAGCTGATCAGCCTGTACGGGAACGGCTGTGGGCTGCCGGTGCCGGCGGTTCCCGAGGGCTCTCCCGATCCACTGGGGCAACTCGCGGAGACGCCCACCATCCATATTGGGGGCAGCGCCGCACTCGTGCAGTTCGCCGGCATGATCAGCCCCGGTTTATGCAGAATCGAGATCACAGTTCCGGACCTCCCGAGCGGAGACAGTATTGTTTCTATTTCTGCTGGTGGTGGGGCGACGTTCGACGCCGGTTTGTTGACGGTTGAGCAACCCTAGGTGCAGTGTGAATCGAGTCTGCGCCAATCTGGTCTCAGATTTTTGGTGAGCGCCAGGAGAGCTATATCCGGCCGGCCTTCTCCGTCTGCTCGAATGTGAAGTCATGCGCACGCGTGGACCTGAGATTTTGGCGAATCAGCGGCAACTGATCGCTGAGCACGAGAGGAGCAGTCACGGAGTGGCCGCGATCCAGCAGGAAGTTCGGTAAGCTGAGTGAGCCTATGGAGACCAGCGCCGATTTCGTGATTCGTATTCAATCTGGTTCTCTGACTCGAACGGGGCACGGAAGCATCTGTGGCCAAATCTGGTGCGAAGTTGGAACACTGGCCTTTCCAGAATCCCACTGGTACGACTTTCCGATAGTGATGGTGAAATGGTGGCTTGAGGCCACAGTCGGTCTACTTGACCGCAGGACACGGAATGCCGACGTTAATTTCATGGACGGACCTTACCTCGTTCATGTCTTCGCCGAGCGTCGAGACTCGTGGCAATGCCAGTTTCTCGAAATGGCTGTTGGCCGGACGGAGGTGATTCATGAGTTCGATTTTTCCCCTAATCCTTTTGTCAGCAGTCTGCTCACTTGTTCGGGTGAACTGTTGCATGAGTGCTCGGCGAAAGGTTGGGAGTCCACCGATGTGGATTCCGTCATCTTTCAACGGGAACGGCTGATCCAATACGTCGGCAAGGATCGCTAGTGCTCGTCCGTGAACTGTTCCCCGAACTGGCGAAGCAGGTTCTCCGAGACCTTCGCACGTTGAGGCGAAACGATCTCGCTGCAGAGGTGATGAACCTGCGTGTCGAGGATCGCTGTCGTTGTGGGGCGGCAATGTGCGGGACCTTCTACACGCAAGGTGCAGATTTCAGGAAGCGTATGGGAACCAACGGAATCGCCATCATGCTGGAGTGTGGTGCGACCGTCACTGAAGCCAAAGGCAGGATTGTTGAGATCGAAACCCTCGACCCGCACATCACCGAAATGCTCTCTCGAGTGATTCCGTGAATTCTCCTCGGCTCGGAGCAGAATACCCGAGCCAGCCGCATCAGGCGTCGCATAGGGGCCTTGGGCGAGCATCATGGTGCAGCGAGCGGGGCTCACACCTGGCTCGGCCTCCCTGGCAGTGGCTGATTCCGATCGGCTCCGGATGAAAAGGTTACATCTTCACCCGTTGACACCCATGTGCCGGCGTTCCATTCTATAGCTGTCGAGTGTCGACATGTCGAAACAACAAGCAGAAGTGCCTTACGGAACGTTGGATTTGCTGGTGCTGAAGACGCTGGCGGTGATGGGGCCGCTGCATGGGTATGCCATTGCGCGGCGCATCGAGCAGGTCTCGGGTGACTCGCTGCAGTTGAGCCAGGGGTCGGTTCACCCTGCCCTCATCCGACTTGAGCAGGAGGGCTGGATCCAGACTGAATGGGGCATTTCCGAGACCAACCGCAAGGTGAAGGTCTACTCGATCACCAAGACCGGCCGGAAACAGCTCCTGGTGGAGGTGGCGAACTGGGAGAAGGCTACGTCGCTGGTGGCCCGCTTTCTGGAGGAGTCATGACGCTACGGCGGGCGGCCCACAACCTGCTGGCGCTGCTGCGCAAGCGGCGCCTGGAGCAGGAACTCGAAGGCGAGATTGAGGCGCATCTGGAACTGGCCGAGCGGGACGCCGTGGCTCGGGGGCTTTCACCGGAGGAGGCCCGGCGGGAGGCCCGCCTGCGGTTTGGAGGAGTGGAGCAGGTGAAGGAACTCCATCGCGAACGGCGGAGCTTTGTGTGGCTGGAAGCGTTGATGCGAGATCTTCGATACGGGTTATCGTCGCTGGCGCGCTCGCCTGGTTTCACGGCTTCGGTAGTGGCTGTGCTGGCATTGGGCATTGGCGCGAACGTGGCGATGTTCAGCGTGGTGGACGCGGTGATGTTGAAGCCGCTGCCGTTCGCTGAGCCGGACCGGCTTGTTCGCGTGTGGGAGGCGCCCCGGCCCGGGGTAACGAACGCGACGAGCGCCGCGAATTTCCTGGAATGGAAGCGATTGGCCAGCGATTTTGAGGCGTTGTCGGCGGAGCAATCCATCTCGGTGGCGCTGCAGAACGGCGGTGAACCGTCGCGGTTGAACGGCAAGGCGGTCACGGCTGAATATTTCCAGGTGTTCGGCACGCAGGCCCGGATGGGCCGGACGTTCACCGCGGAGGAAGACCAGGGGAGTTCGGCCCGGGTCATCGTACTGAGCCACGCCGCCTGGCAGAACGACTTTGGAGCGGACCCGGACATCCTTACGCGACGGCCGATGCTGGATGGTGAGCCGTACCAGGTGATTGGGGTGTTGGCGCCGGGCGCCTTTGATCGCGACGAGACGAAGTTCTGGAAGCCGCTGGCGTTCACACCGGTCGAGCGAGAGAGCAAGAGCCACTGGCTGATGGTCTACGGCCGGCTGCGAGCGGGCGCGGCGTTGGCCCAGGTGAACGAGCGCATGCAAGCCGTGTATGCGGCCACGATGGAAAAGGCATCAGAAGAGGAGCGGCAAGGTGCAATTGTGGTGGAGCGGCTGGCCAGCCTGCTGGTGGGCGCCAAACTGCAACGGTCGATCTCGATCGCCTTTGGCGCGGTGGCGCTGGTGCTGCTGATCGCCTGCGCCAATGTAGCGAACCTGTTGCTGGCCAAAGGCGCGACGCGCTCGAAGGAACTGGCCGTTCGGTCGGCGCTGGGCGCGAGCCGGAGCCGGCTGGTGGCCCAACTGCTGACAGAGACATTGGTGCTGTGCCTGGTGGGCGGCGCGGCCGGAGTGCTGTTAGCCAAGGTATTGCTTCAGGCGGCGACGCCGGTGCTGAAAGAGGCGCTGCCCTTCACGGCAGAGGTTACGCTGGACCTGCGGGTGCTGGGCTTCGCCGGCGCGGTGGCATTGGGTGTGGCGCTGCTGACGGGTATTCTGCCTGCATTGCAGACCTCCTTCGGAAGCCTGGCGCAGTCGTTGAACCGGGCGGCCCGCGGATCATCGGGCTCACACGCGCTGGTGCGGCGTTCCATCGTGATTGGCGAAGTGGGGCTGTCGCTGGTGCTGGTGTGCGGCGCCCTGCTGCTATTGAAGAGCCTCTTAAAACTGCAACAGATCGAGACAGGCATCCGGGTCGAGCACGTGATCACGACGTCGGTGGATCTGCCCAAGTCCTCGTATCCGACGCCCGAGAAGGCGTCTCAATTCTACGCCGCGGTAG
This sequence comes from Paludibaculum fermentans, assembly GCF_051172195.1. Classification (GTDB taxonomy): domain Bacteria; phylum Acidobacteriota; class Terriglobia; order Bryobacterales; family Bryobacteraceae; genus Paludibaculum; species Paludibaculum fermentans_A. The sequence goes on along the minus strand of NZ_JBPJAQ010000001.1, from coordinate 3,779,798 downwards.
CGGAGCGGCTGCAGGCCGTACCCGGCGTGAACCGGGTGGGGTTGACGTCGCACATGCCGCTGCAGTGGATCGGCAATGGCGAGGCGTTGCGCGAGCCTGGCGAATCGAAACTGGTGCGAGTGCGCCTGAAGCGCGTGGATGCGGGGTATTTCCAAACCCTCGGGATTCCGCTGCTGGCGGGCCGCGGGGTGACGACCCGGGACACGGCCAGCGCGCCGCTAGTGGTGGTCATCAATGAGGCGCTGGCGGCGCGGTTGAAGGATGTCGGCCGTGTGCAGGAGGCCGTCGGCCGCAAAGTGCGCGTCTCGATGCCGCCCTTCGGGGAGCCCAACATGTCCATGCCCGAAGTGGAAATCGCGGGCGTGATTCGGGGCGAGAGGGTGGGTCCGCCAGGGATGCCCGATCCGGCGGTGGTCTACGTGCCGATGGCCCAGGCGCCGGCCGTGCACGTCAAGCTGATCGTGTTGGCGCAGACCGATGTTGCGGCGGTGGTGTCTGCGATGCGCGAAGCGGTGCGGGCCGTGGATCCGAAACTTCCGCTGGGTGAGGTGGCCACGCTGGAGCAGGTGAGGGCGCGCACATTGTCCGGCGCGAGCCGACCGGCCTGGTTGATTGGCGTTTTCGCGGCGATTGCCGCACTGTTGGCCGGCATTGGTCTTTACGGCGTCATCTCGCATACTGTGTCGCAGCGGCGGAGGGAGATCGGGATCCGCATGGCGCTGGGCGCCCGTTCGCGGGACGTACTTTCGCAAGTGCTGAGAAACGCGATGGGGCTGGTGAGTATCGGACTGGGCCTGGGCCTGCTGGGGGCCCTGGCGTTGACAAGAGTGATGAAGAGCCTGCTGTATGAGGTGTCGCCGATGGATCCATGGGCGTTCGCGGCTGGGTGCCTGGCGATGATTGTGGTGGGCCTGATGGCAGGCTGGTTGCCGGCGCACCGGGCGGCCGGTGTGGACCCGGTGACCACGCTACGCGACGAAGGGTGACTGGAATGGTGCTTCCGGCAGTTTGAACCGCGGGCCGGTGGAAGCGCCCTCCGGCACTTTGAGGCTTCCTGATCGAGTGGGCGGGGCCAGGTGCAAAAGCAGCCCGGCAGCGGCCCGGGGCAGATGGCGCGCGGCCTATCGTTACACAGATCTCTCTGCGCGATCTCCTATACTCGGGGTGAACGGAACACCCTATGACTCGAGCGCAGTGGTATCGCGCGGCCGCGGTGGTTGTGGTTGCGGTGGGCGGGTTGGTTTTGATGGGTTCGATGGGACGGCTGCAATGGCCTTCGGTCCTGGTTTACTCGGGGCTGGCGGCATTCTGCTTTGGACTCCTGTTTCTCCTCGTACCTGCGCGGTGGCTGGGCTTCTCGCGGCGCGTGTACAGCCTGGCCGCGGGCGCCGGAGTGGGGGCTGTTCTCTTCACAGCCGGAATGTTCTGGCCGCTGCAGTCGTACGCCACGCCGGTGGCGACGAGCCGGATCGACGCCTTCCTGCCCACGTATCATTTCCACGAACGGCATGAACTGGTGGTGAACGCAACGCCGGAGCGCGTGCGCGAGGCTTTGGACGAGGTCTCGTTTAGCGATGTGGAGGCGATGCAGGCTTTGGGCAGAATCCGCGGCTTCGTGATGTCCGGAATGAAGCGGCCAACGGGCGCGAGAGGGGCGGTGGCGCCTGTGAGGATCCTCGATGTGGTGAAGCGGCCGGGATCCGGTTTCTTCCCGCTGGCCGACACGCCGCGCGAGTTCGTATTTGGACTGGCGGGCCAGCCGTGGAACAACAAGCCCGTCCGCCTGACGCCTGAGGAGTTCCTGACCTGGAACCTGCCGGGACAAGTGAAGGTCGCCGCCAATTTCCTGCTGGAGGATGCGGGTGGGGGCCGGACGAGGGTGATCACGGAGACGAGGATCGCGGCGACCGACGAAGCGGCGCAGCGCACGATGGGGCGGTACTGGGCGCTGGTGTATCCGGGTAGCGGAATGATCCGGTGGGGCCTGCTCAAAGCGATCCGGACGAGGGCGGAGCGGCCGTGATGGGATAAGCCGGCACCGGGCAGCAGGGCTGCCCGGTTGAGACGAAGTGATTGGGCCGCAGTCGAGGGTCGGGGTGCTTACCACGCAAGCTCCTCCGAGCCCCATGCCCACCGTGCGCAGGCGGTATGGTGATATCGCGTGGGCGGCGGCCCCGGGAAGAACTACTGGCCTTCGCAGCTTACGTTGTTGTTCCAGTCGACAAACGCGCCGTTGGGATTGTCGCGCCAGGCCCAGACGTGGAGTTCAAAGAAGGCCGGGATGCCGTAGCGGTTGGGGCTGTTCACGAACTGGAACGCCTGGCCTTCCAGCATGGGCGGACTGGTGTGATTCTTCATCCACGCGGCGGCATCGACGATGAACTCGACACCGACCAGGCGCAGGCCATTCCTCGAAGGCTCGTAGATGAGCGCTTCGGGCCTGGAGGCGTCCACCTCGCCGTCACCGACCAATTCGCCGTTGATGTAGTGGATGCCCATGGCTCCGTGATCGGGGCCGGTGACACAACCGAAGGCGGGCATGTAGCCGGCGCCGGCGGTGGCGTTGACGTCGATGAAGGGCCAGGTGGCCAGGCGGACCAGTTCCACCAGTTTGGCCGGGACTTTGGTGTTGTGTCCGGCGTGCATGTTCATCACGTCGTCGGGTGAGGCAAAGAGAGCAACAGAAGCGGCCAGGCCGGCGGCCAGCGCCAGACCCAGCCGGTGCACCGCCGGGTCGCAGATGAGTGTTTTGATTTTTCGTGTCATGGTTCTTCCTTGGATTGAGATGTTGGAGGCTTGGTGGGCGCCGTTGAGCCAGCCTTGCAAGCCTCTCCACTCATGCAAGCGAGAGGCTTGCGGTAAATTGGCAAACTTTATTTGAAAAAATCAGGAATGAATTAGGGGCAGTGCGGCGCAGTGCACCGGCGGGCCGGTCCGCAGCAGGGAGGACGCCCGGCCGGCGGTTGCCCGTGTTCGGAGGGTAGTGTGCGAATTTCTTTCCCGGATCTCGCTTATGTTTTCAGATCCCACTGATGCGGCGGGAGAGGCGGAGATCGTATGAGATTGACGATGGCTACAGAGATGAACGGGCGAGGCGCCGGGGCGGCTCCTGGCCGAGCTGGGGTGGCGGCTATTGCGCCATGCAGCGGCGGAGCCAGGCCTGCGCCAACCGGAGATCGTGACGCACTATATGGACGGACTGACCGGTTGCCTGCGCGGTTTCCTCGGCTGTCATGCCGCCGAAGTAGCGCATCTCGATCAATTGAGCGAGGGCGGCGTCCTCCTGGGCAAGTTCTTCCAGGGCACGATTCAGGTGCAGGAGGTCGACGGGCTCCACTGCGCCATCGTCGGCGACAGCCAGACCGGTGGTCAGGGGAATGGCATCGCTGGCGCGTTTGCGGGCGGCTCGCGCGCGGGCATAGTCGACCAGGACCTGACGCATTACGCGGGACGCGACAGCCAGGAAATGAGCCCGATCTTCAAATTGCCGTTCCTGGCCGGCAACGAGTTTTACGTAGACCTCGTTTATCAGGGCGGTGGGCTGCAGAGTGTGGCCCGCGCGCTCGCCGCGCAGCTTCGCCGAGGCGATGCGGTGCAATTCTCCGTAGAGCAGATCAACGAATGCGCTCAATGCAGTTTCGTTACTCATGGGAACACCTCCCCTGCTTCGGAAGCGTGGCGGATGACGTATCCTTAATCATACAACTTGCGCCAGTATCCCTTCAAACTGGCTTACTCCTGGAACAGCGATGAACCACGAACTGCGAAAGTTGTTTCACGAGCTGGTTGGACTGACGCCTCGGGAGCGCGAGAGGGTGCTTCGCACCCGGGACATCGCGGCTGGCCTGCGGGCGGAAGTCGAGTCGCTGCTGAGCTACGAATCGGAGAGTTGCGACGACCTGACGGGCATGGTGGCGAACGCAGCCGGCGAGTGGCTGCGCAACGCGAGCGGCGCGGATCCGGCGCATTGCGGCCCCTACCGACTGTTGCGTCCGATTGGCTCCGGTGGGATGGGCGTGGTCTACCTGGCGGAACGCGCCGACGGGGAGATCCATCACACGGTGGCGGTGAAGCTGCTGCGGCACTCCCATCGGAAGGAGTGGCACGACCGGTTCCTGCGGGAGCGGCAGTTGCTGGCTTCGCTGCAGCATCCGTCGATTGTGCATGTGGTGGACGCGGGGCATACCGAAGATGGCCGGCCCTACCTGGTGATGGAGCATGTGGACGGGGTGCCGATCGACCTCTACGCGGCAGAGATTGGCGTGGAGCAGCGGCTGCGGCTCTTCCTGCAGGTGTGCGAAGGGGTTTCGCATGCGCACCGGCGATTGATCATCCATCGTGACCTGAAGCCTTCCAACATTCTGGTTACGCCGTCGGGGGCGCCGAAACTCCTGGACTTTGGGATTGCCCGGCTGGTGGACGACACGAGTGAGGCGACGCAGACGATTGAGCGCTTGCTGACACCGAATTATGCGAGCCCGGAGCAGTTCGCGGGTGAGGCGCAGACGACGGCGACGGATGTCTACTCACTGGGGGCAGTGCTGTACAAACTGCTGACGGGGATGGCGCCGCCCAAGAACCTGCAGAGCGGCGAGACCAAGGAGGTGGTGGCGCCCAGCAAGGTCAACAGCGAGATTCCGAAGGATGTGGATTACGTGCTGCGGAAGGCGCTGCGCACGGAACCGGAGGAGCGGTACAGCTCAGTAGATGAGCTGGCGGGGGACATCCGGGCCGTGCTGGAGTGGCGGCCTGTACAGGCCCGGGCGGGCGACATCTGGTACCGGGCGCGGCGCTTCACCAGGCGTTATTGGGTGCCGGTGGCGGCGACCGTGGTGGTGGTGACCAGTCTCTCAGCGGGGGTATTGCTGGCCAACCGCGAGCGGGCGGTGGCCGAGCGGCGGTTTCAAGACGTGCGGCAACTGGCCGCCAAGCTGCTGGATGTTGATGTGGAGGTGGCGCAGCTACCGGGCGGGTCGAAGGCGAGACAGATGATTGTGGACACGGCGCTGGAGTATCTGCGGCGGGTGAGTGTGGATGCGCGGATGGATCCCGAGCTGCGGATGGAAGTGGCCACGGCGTATCTGCGGGTGGCCCGTGTGCAGGGCGTGGGGATCGCTCCGAATCTGGGACAGACCGGGAAATCGGAGCAGAGCGAGTTGAGGGCGCAGGAGTTGATTGAAGCCGTGCTGGCTGAGCGGCCGGGCCACCGACTGGCTGTGCTGCGTGCGGCCCAGATCGCCCACGACCGGATGATCCTGGCCGGGGACGGCGGCCGGAACAAGGAAGCACTGGAATTCGCGCGGAAGTCGGCCGGGCTGTTGAAGCGGTATCTGGAGGCGGGCGGGCTTCCGGAACGGATGGAAGCGCAGCAGGCGCTGATCACGGGGATCAATGTGGCCAATCGCTACCGCCTGGCCGGGCAGGCGGAGGACGCGCTGCAATTGTGCCGCAGCACGATCGAACTGGCGAAGGCGACGAAGTGGCCGAGCCAGGCGGGGGCGACGCTGATGATTGTGGCTTTGATCGAGCGGGAGAGGGGCAACCTGGACGAGGCCTTGCGTGCGGTGCGCGAGTCGGTGAGGATCCTGGAGCCGCCCAAAGGCGAGCTTCGCAGTGGGCAGAGGTTGACGCTGGCGTTGGCCCTGGTGCGGGAGGGTCAGATCCTGGGTGAAGTGGACGCGATCAGCCTGGGGCGCGCCCAGGAAGCGGAAGCCAGCCTGAGGCGCGCTTTCGAGATCGCCGAAGAGTTTGCGCGCAGGGATGCGAAGGACTTTCACAGCCGGCACCGGGCCTTTTACGCGGAGACGCGGCTGGCCAGCCTGGTGGGCCGTTCACAGCCGAAGCAGGCGCTGGCGCTGTATGACGATGCGCTGAAGCATCTGGAGGGCACGCAGGAGAATGCCGGATGGCACAGGGACCAGGCTACGACGCTGGCGGGATCGGTGTATCCGCTGCTGAAGCTGGGGCAGGCGGCGGAGGCCCGGCAGCGCCTGGACGCGGTTTTCGCACACCTGGGCGCGTTGAAGGAGTATCCGGCCCGGATCATCGAGTTGGGCTCAGAGGCGATTGAAGGAATGCGGGCGCAGGCGGAGTACGAAGCGCATACAGGTCATGCGCGGCGGGGTTCGGATGTTTACCAGGAGCTGATGGAGAGGGTGCTCGCCTCGAATCCGAAGCCGGAATCGAGCCTGCCGGAGGCGATGGAGATGTCCAATCTTTACCGGAGCGCGGCTGCGATCCACAGGCTGGCCGGACAGGCTGACAGGGCTTCCGCGGTGGAAGTGATGCGGATGGCGCTGTGGAAGGCGTGGAGCGCAAAGCTGCCGAAGAATGCCTTCGTCCAGCGGCAGGTGGAAGCGGCCAGGCTGAGGCAGTAGCGGACAGTGGGCGGATGGGCGCGGAGCTTTCCCTCGCCTGTGGGGGGTTGGCGGCTATCGAGCATGTGGCCGACCTGCGGGCCAAAGGATTCGGGCCGGCTGGAGAAGGCGGGCCCGAGCGTGTGGTGTGCCGCCAGAGCCGGCACGGATGCAGCAAGCAGGGCAGTCACCCACGCGGCTAACAGGAATCTCGCCAAGAAAATGTCCCTCCAACAGGGCAAGCGAGATCTGGCGGAGTAGTTAGCAGGCAGGGCAGCAGTCCGGCCGAGGGGCGGATCAACGGCGGGAGGAGATATCGATTTCTAGGGAGTAGCGACGACGAGCGGCCGTTTGAGGAGGATGGTGAGTTGTCCCGGCTTCAGAGTGGAGGTGCCGACAACCTCCCAGCCGACCATGCCGGCCCGGTTCAGCTCTTCCACCAGCAGGCCGCCGGCGATGGGTTCGACGGCCCGCGGCGGAAAGATCTGAGTGGGTTTGCCGGCCTCGGCGAGCATCATGGCGTATTCCCAGCGCCCGGGCGCGGTCCACTGGACCACGTTGAGACCACCGGGCCAGGGGGAGGCGTCCAATTTCTCCACGGTGAGCGGCGGTTTGGGCGGCAACGGCGGCGTTTTCATTGTCTGGGCGCACCCTAGCGACAGGGAGAACGCCACTGCGATAGCGGCGAATTTCATGGATGCTCCTTTGCCGGCCGTGCCCACCGGCGCGTTCAGGCCAAGTTGTGAATCACCGCGTCGGTGAACTCGTTGGTGCCGCAGGAACCACCCAGGTCGCGGGTCAAGTGGGATCCTTCGCGGAAGGTTTTGGCCAGGGACTTCTGCAACCGGTCGGCGGCAGCGCCTTCGCCGAGATGCCGCAGCATCAGGATGGAAGACGACATGAGCGCGGTCGGATTCGCGACACCGTGGCCGGCGATATCCGGAGCGGAGCCATGGACGGCTTCGAAGACCGCGTGGTTCTCGCCCATATTGGCGCCGGGCACGACGCCCAGGCCGCCGACGAGGCCGGCCGCCAGATCGGACACGATGTCGCCATAGAGGTTTGGCAGCAGCAGGACGTCGAAGGTTTCGGGGCGCATGACCAACTGCATCGAGGCGTTGTCGACGATGAGTTCGTTGTAGGCGATCTCGGGATATTCGGTGGCGATCTCGCGGCAGCAGCGAATGAAGAGGCCGTCCGACAGCTTCATGATGTTCGCCTTGTGGACGGCGGTGATCTTGCGGCGGCCGTTCTTCCTGGAGTATTCGAAGGCGTAACGGGCGATGCGGATGGACGCATAGCGCGTAATAATTTTGAGGCTTTCGACGACGTCCTTGACGACCTCGTGCTCCAGGCCCGAGTAGAGGTCTTCCGTGTTTTCGCGGAAGATCACCATATCGATATTGACGTCCTGGAAGCGCGTCTTGAGGCCGGGCAACGTGAAGACGGGGCGAACGTTGGCAAACAGGTCCAACTGCTTACGGATGGCCACGTTGACGCTTTTGAATCCGCCCGCGATGGGGGTGGTGACGGGCCCCTTCAGCGCGATGCCCGTGCGTTCGATCGATTCCAGCACGTGCGGAGGCAGGCTGGTGCCGGACTTCTCGATGATGGAAGCCGAGAGTTCGACTTTTTCCCAATCGATCGCGACGCCCGTCGCTTCCAGCACTCGCACGGTCGCATCGGCAACTTCCGGCCCGATGCCATCGCCGGGGATCAGCGTGATTTTGTATGCCACGTCAACATGGTAGCAATGCGGCCGATAGTGGGAGAATAGACGTTTATGCCCGCAGTCAAACGTGTACTCCTCAGCGTCACCGACAAGTCCGGCCTGCTGCCCTTCGCGAAGGGCCTGGCGGCCCTGGGCTGTGAGCTCATTTCCACCGGCGGCACCGCTAAGATGCTGCGAGATGGCGGTTTAGCCGTCAAGGACGTCAGCGAAGTGACCGGTTTTCCAGAGATGCTGGATGGCCGGGTGAAGACAATCCATCCGAGGGTGGCGGCCGGAATCCTGGCCCGCCGAGCGGTGCCGGAGCACATGGCGGCGCTGGCCGAACACGAGATTGCGACGATCGATATGGTCGTCGTGAATCTATATGAGTTTGAGAAGGTTGCAGCGAAGCAGGGAGCCCCGGTGGAGGAGCTGATCGAGAACATCGATATCGGCGGGCCGACGATGATCCGCGCAGCGGCAAAGAACTTCGAGGACGTGGCTGTGGTCACCTCGGCGGACGACTATGAGCCGATCCTGGCGGAGCTGAGTGCGAGCGAGGGCGTGCTGTCGAAGAAGACGCACTGGAACCTGGCGCGGAAGGCGTATGCGACGACGGCGAAGTATGACGCGGCCATCACGGCGCGGCTGGCTTCGATTGAAGTGGGGGATGAGGGCTGGTCGGACGTCAAGGAAACCACCCCACGGGTGCTGAACGTGCATGTGCCGCGCCTACAGGCGCTGCGGTATGGCGAGAATCCGCATCAGGCGGCGGCGCTCTATGCGGCCGGGACTAAGGGCATTGCGGGCTGCAAGCAACTGCACGGCAAGGAACTTTCCTACAACAACCTGGTGGACCTGGACGCGGCGTGGCAGCTGATCTGCGAGTTTTCAGAGCCGGCAGCGGCGAATATCAAGCACACGAATCCGTGCGGCTGCGCCGAGCAGGCGACGCTGGTGGAAGCGTACCGAAAGGCTTACGAGGCTGACCCGGTATCCGCCTTTGGCGGCGTGCTGGCCTTCAACCGCACGCTGGACGAAGAGACGGCACTGGAAGTCTCCAAGCTGTTTGTCGAAGCGATTGCGGCTCCGGGGTACAGCGATAAGGCGCTTTCGATCCTGACGGCCAAGAAGAACCTGCGGCTGGTGACAGTGGAAGGCGGCGTTGCGGACGAGCTGGTAGTGAAGTCCATCACGGGCGGGTTCCTGGCCCAATCGCCGGACCTGGCTACGTTCGATCCCGCCACGGCGCGAGTGGTGACGGAGCGGCAGCCGACGGAGGCCGAGTGGGTAGCGCTGAAGTTTGGCTGGAAGGTCTGCAAGCACGTGAAGTCGAACGCGATTGTGTACGCGCAGGCGGGGCAACTGTTGAGCTCAGGCGCCGGGCAGATGAGCCGGGTGTTCTCGGTGGAGATCGGGGCCCGCAAGTCTGTACTCTCCCTGGCGGGCAGCGTGGTGGCTTCGGATGCGTTCTTCCCCTTCCCTGACGGGCCGGAGGGCGCGGTGGCCAATGGCGCGACGGCGATTATCCAGCCCGGCGGATCTGTGAAGGACGGAGATGTGATCGCGGCGGCCAATCGGCTGGGGATCGCGATGGTGTTTACAGGCGTAAGGCATTTCCGGCACTAGAGTGCGAAGCAGGGGAGAAGTATTCGCTCTCAAACGGATGGCTATTTGGGGCTAATCAAGCGGATACTTCCCAGGCTAAGTGATGGCAATCAACGGCGTTGGCCCGCTCAATGCGATCCAACGCCGTTTTTGCGCGGTGGTTAAGCCTGTTACCGCGACTCAAAACGTAGCGTCAAAACCTACTATGGACGGTCCGGCTCCTGAAGAGGTCCTCGCCCAAGTAAAACGAATCCTGGCCGAGCCTGGCTTTTCCAGTTCCGACCCGATGCGGAACGTGTTGCTCTACCTCGCCATGCATGGTGTGGAGCAGCCGGGCAAACCGGTGAAGGAGTTCGAGATCGCCACGAATGCACTGGGGCGGGGCGATGACTACGATCCGCGCAGCGATTCCACGGTGCGCGTGGTGGCGAGCCGTTTACGGAGTAAGCTGGCTGAGTATTACACGCAGGAGGGGTCGGCCGACCCTGTCATCATCTCGATTCCCAAGGGCGCGTATGTCGTTTCGGGCAGTTATCGAACGAACGGGCATTCGAACGGTTATTCCAACGGGAACGGCCATTCGAACGGTGAACATAAGGCGATTGAGAAGCCGGCCGCGCCCATGCGGCGGACCTTCCTGGCGGCCGGAGTGGCGGCGATTGCGGGTGCGGGGGGTGGTTTCTGGTTTGGCCGGCGTGGCTCCCGCCCGGAGATCCCCTGGCAGGTCAGCACGTTCTGGCACGAATTCCTGGACCCGGCAGCTCCGATCCTCGTGTATTCGAATCCGGCTTTCCGCGGGACCACCACAACGGGTTTGAGGCTGCCTGCCTTTGCCCATCCGTCCGATGGACCTGTCAACGATCTATACACCGGCTCAGGCGAGGTGATGGCGGTGCGTGACATCTCCCGCCAGTTGAGCCGCCTGGGGGTGGATGCACGGGTGAAGCGGGCCCAGCTCTTCACCTGGGATGACGCGGAGTCCAGCGATCTTATCTTCGTCGGCGGCCAGGAGCAGAACGAGCCGATGGGCCAACTGCCGAAGCTGGAGAAGTTCAACCTGAAGCCTGAGTCCGAGGGGCCGATGGCCTCGCACGGAGCGGTGCAGAACGAGCATCCGGGGCCGGATGAGGCGCGCTACTACGTCTCGAGCGAAGACCGGGAGAACGGGACTGAGTTTGCGATCGTGGCCCTGACCAGGGGTGTGACGCCTGAGAAGCGGATCCTGGTGCTGGCGGGCGTGCGCACGCTGGGGACTGAGGGCGCAGCAGCCGCCGTCTGCAACCCCACTATCCTGGGAGAGATTCTGCAGAAGCTGGGGGTGGCGGCTGGAAAGCCCGTGCCATCCTTTGAGGCTCTCTTTGAATTCCGCATCCGGGGTGGGGCTCCGCTGGACCCGAAACTGCGAATCCTGCACCGTCGTACGGAGCGTCCGGCCGGCTTGTAACACCACCTTTTCCGATTCAGGAAAGCATTTCTTTTCAATTACGTAACGCATTAGAAACGCGTTGCAACGCGACTTGAACGGCGTTGCAACAGGTTCTGACTTACGGTGGTCATCAAAGACGCCTAGACTCGCCCCATGGAGGTGGAAGGGTTGCTTCCATCAGGCAGGGGTGCATACCGGGAGCGGAGGAATCCGAGTCCCGCCGCCAGCGTGAAGCCGTGTCTGGCATTTCCCAGCATGGAGTCCATTGCGGATCGCCAGGCGTCTCTCCTGCCGGCAGTTCGTTGGGACACTTACTCCTCCTATTCATCAGGGTCTGCCCGCCGGTTCTTCGATGGCGCAGCACGCCAAGGCCGGGAGCGGACAGTGTTCGAAATCCAAAGACGCACAACAAGTGAGGTTGTCTCGTGAATATAAACAGCAAAGCGCTAGCTTTGATTTGTTTGTGTATTTTGTTTGCCGTCAGCCCGTTTACGGCGGACGGTCAGGTTCTGTATGGGTCTGTGGTGGGGCTGGTGCAGGACTCATCCAGCTCGGCGATGCCGGGCGCCAGCGTCACACTGACCAACAAAGGCACTGGCCAGGTGTATGAAGCCAAATCGGATGAGGGCGGCCGTTTCACGGTGGCCAATATCGTGCCTGGCAGCTATGACTTGAAGATTTCGGCGCAGGGCTTCCGGCCCTACACGCGTACGGAAGTCACCGTCACCGCAAACACCATTACGCGTAGTGACGTGACGATGGAGATCGGCTCCACGACGGAGCAGATCACGGTGGAAGCATCGGCCACGTCGCTGCAGACGGACAAAGCAGACACGCACACGGAACTGAACTCGAAGCAGGTTTCTTCGCTGCCCCTGACGGGCTACAGGAACTACCAGTCGCTGATCAACCTGGTGCCGGGCGCCACGCCGGCGTCGCTCCAGAACTCGGTGACGGACACGCCAGGCCGCTCCCTGCGTACGAACATCAATGGCACCAACGCCAACAACAATATGACCCGCATCGACGGCGCCAGCAGTGTGAACCTGTGGCTGCCGCACCACACCGGCTATGTGATGCCGGCGGAGATGGTGGATACGGTGAACGTCACCACGTCGGCCGGCGACGCCGAGCAGGGCATGGCCGGTGGCGCCGCGATCACGCTGATCACCAAATCGGGCACCAACCAATTTCATGGCAGCCTGTTTGAATACCACGATGACCAGCATTTGAAGGCGCGCAACTACTTCCAGGCGGCCGGTGTGGACAAACCGCTGAGCATTTATAACAACTACGGCGGCACCATCGGGGGACCGATCAAGAAGAACAAGTTGTTCTTCTTTTACAGCTTCGATGGCACGAGGCAGCGGCAAGGGGCGGTGGGGACCTACTCGGTGCCCACGAACGACATCCGCAACGGCAATTTCGCGGCCAGCGGGACGACGATCTATGATCCGGCCACCGGCAACGCGGATGGCAGCGGGCGCACGCCGTTCGCCGGCAATGTGATTCCTGCCAACCGCATCAGCCCGATCGCGAACCTGATCCAGGCCTACTATCCGAGCCCGACTTCGGCGGGCGCATTGAACAACTGGTTCGGATCCCAGGTTCCGTTGTTCAACCGTGACTACAACGACGCCAAGATCAACTGGACCCGCAACGACAAGCACCAGATCTTCGGCCACTACGGCATCATGAAGGCGCTCTCCGGCGGCCAAGGCCTCTTTGGAGACGGCATTGGGCCGTCGCCCGGATCGGACCCCGGCACTGGCGACACCCGCGTGATGAACATGTCGATCGGCCATACCTACACCTTCTCGCCCACGCTGCTGCTCGATGGAGTCATCGGCTACCAGCGCATGGACCAGACCGTGAAGGGCAGCGACTACGGCAAGGACTTTTCGGCCACATTGGGCATCCCCGGCCTGGGTGGACCGGAACTGGCCCAGAAGGGTTTCCCGAACATCGGGATCAGCGGCTACCAGGGATTCGGCGTGCCGAACTGGATGCCGGCGTTCCGTACGGAAGAGTCGTACACGATGAGCCACAACCTCACGTGGACGAAGGGTGCGCACATCTTCCGGTTTGGGTTTGACGGCGTGAACCACCGCATGACCCACTACCAGCCTGAACTGGGCGCGGGTCCGCGCGGCTCGTTCTCCTTCAATGGCGGACCGACGGCCATCGCCGGCGGTGCGAGCCCGGACAATTTCAACGCTTACGCGGAGTTCCTGCTGGGCGCGACGGACAACATCCAGAAGAGCCTGCAGTACATCCTGATGACCCCGCGCGAGTGGCAGTTCGGCTGGTTTGCGCAGGACCGCTGGCAGATCAACCAGAAGCTGACCCTTTCGCTGGGTTTGCGCTATGAGCTCTATCCGCTGATGACGCGCGCCCACGACAAGGGCATCGAACGCCTGGATCCGGCGACGAATCTGGTCTATCTGGGCGGACGCGGCGATGTGCCGAACGACGCCGGCGTGACCGTGAGCCACAAACTGTTTGCACCAAAGGTGGGCCTGGCCTACCGGTTGGACGACAAGACGGTGATTCGTAGCGGCTATGGCATCAACTTCGATCCGCTGCCGTTCTCGCGGCCGTTGCGCGGCTTCTACCCGCTGACGGTCAACTTCAACTTCCAGGCGCCGAACGGATACGCCTCGGCTGGCTCGCTGGCCAGCGGTGTTCCGCCGGTGTTCGGCCCGGATCTCTCGACCGGCATCGTCACGCTGCCGGGTGTGGCCGATATGCGCAGCCCGTACGCCGGCGAGATCCACCGCGGCTACACGCAGAGCTGGAACTTCACGATCGAACGCAAACTGCCGCAGGACATGATTGCATCTGTTGCCTACGTCGGCACGGAGAGCACGCACATGCTGGCCGATTACGACATCAACTCGGGCGTCCCGGGCGGCGGCCAGGCCAGCCAGCCGTACTACCAGTTGTTCGGACGCACCGCCGCCACCAACATGTGGGACGGGTATCTGAGCGCCAACTATCACTCGCTGCAGACCAGCCTGCGGAAGCAGTTCTCCAAGGGCCTGATGCTGCAGGGCGCCTATACGTGGTCGAAGGCCATCAACATGACCGACGACGACGGGTGGGCCTCGGTGGGTTGGAACTACGGTCCTGCGTTCCCGCGCAACCGCGCCGTGGCCGGATATGACCGCACGCAGGTGTTCCAGATGGGCTGGGTGTACGAACTGCCGATGGGCAAGGGCAAGCAGTTCGCAAGCCAGGGGTTGATCTCGCAGATCGTCGGCGGCTGGGCAGTGAATGGCGTCATGTCCGCCTATACCGGAACCCCGTTCACCGTGGGGGCCTCGAACAGCTCACTGAATGCGCCAAACAACATTCAGACAGCGAACCAGATCAACACAACAGTGAACTATCCGCATGGCATTGGACCGGGCGCTACCTGGTTTGACGTCACCGCGTTTTCTCCTGTCACCGCGGCGGCCGCCTTCGGCACCTCCGGCCGAAACCTGCTGCGCAGTCCGGGCTTGTGGAACACCGACCTGATGATCAACCGCAAGTTCCAGATCACAGAGCGGATCAACACGGACTTCCGTGCTGAGTTCTACAACCTGCCGAATACGTCGCACTTCAATGGACCGGGCACCAGCGTCAGCAGCCCGGCTTCGTTTGGTGTGATCTCCAGTTCGTTCGGCGAACGCCAGATCCGGTTCGGGCTCCGGCTCGGCTTCTAGATCGCGTTCGCAGCCTGAACAGCCCGCGCGGCCACCTGAACCCCCTGCTCCGCGCGGGCTTATTTATCCGGAAGGCGCCGGCATGGACGGAACCACCGTCAGCCGGCGCTTTTTGTTTCGACAGGCAACGGATATTCCCCACAACGGCCCGCGGCTCCACTATCCTGGTTCAGATCAGTTATGCACATGAATACACGACCTGCCTGGTTCTGGTGCCTGTTCTGCGCCGTCACGATGTCTTTGGGGTGGGGGCTGCGCGGCTCGATTGGCGGAGGCTCTCTGGGGGCCATGATCCCAGGGGCGATGATCGGGCTGGCGCTGTGTTTCTTCCTGGGCCGGGAGTCTGACGCAGGCCTGATTGCCGCGCTGGGCGCGGTGGGCGTGGGGTTCGGCGGTCAGGAAACGTACGGGCAGACCGTCGGCCTGAGCCTGCATCCGGAAACATTCTGGTGGGCGATCCTCGGCTTCGGATTGAAAGGCGCGGCCTGGGGCCTGCTGGGCGGAGCATTCCTAGGTATGGCATTGGACCGGGACAAGCTGCCGAACCGGCGGATCCTGCTGGCGCTCGCGGCCATGGTGCTGGGGACGTGGGCCGGCTGGGCCGTGATCGACCATCCCAAGCTGATGTATTTTTCGAACCGCCTGGAGAAACCGCGCGAAGAGATGTGGGCCGGGCTGTGGGTGGGCGGGCTGTGCCTGCTGGCCGTGCTGCGGGCCCGTGTGCCGGCTTGGTTCGCCTTGTTCGGCTGCATTGGCGGAGGGCTCGGGTTCGCCTTTGGAGCGTCCCTGCAGCCCTGGGGCAAGGGCCTCTGGCGCGAAATGCCGCTGGGCTGGTGGAAAGCGATGGAACTTTCGTTCGGAGCGATCCTGGGGGTCTCCTATGCCTGGTGTGCGTGGCGCCTGCGGAAGGAACTGACACGCGAGGGCTCGCAGCCGGAAGCGGCGACGCCGGCGTGGACGGCGATCCTGAGCGCGGCGATTGCCATCGGGCTGGCTATTTACGCAGGCGAGGAGCTGAAGGTACGCTTCAGCTACACAGTGGCCGGAGCCGTGCTGGCGGCGTTGATCCTGTATTCGAAGACGCTAGCTTGGCAGACCGCGATCACGACGACCTATGCAGCGTTCACCTGGGACCTGCATGACCAGTTGAAGTGGGCTTCGCAGGAGGCCATCTGGACGTTCCTGGTGATCTCCACGATTGTGGTGTCGGTGCTGGTGGCGCGCTATGCGCGAGCCCGGACCATGTTCCTGCTGCTGACGTGGACGGCCATCGCCAACTCGTTCCGCTATCTGCAGCCGCCGCTGCGGCCGGAGCCGATGACGATGATCCCGCTGTTTGTCGTCTTCGCGATCCTGATCTCCTGGCTGGGGGCCAAGCCGCAGCCTGAGCCGCGTCCAGTTTAGCCTCCAGAGGTGAAACCTAACATGCTTTCTCGAATTCCAACCGTCTTCCCCGCCCTGCTGTTGGCCCTGGTGCCTGCTGTTGCGGCCGAGACACCGCCGCGCATCGAAGACATCAAGGGCAAGACGATCCTGCTGTTCACGCCACATCCGGACGACGATGCGTTCTGCTGCGGCGGTACGCTGGCGCTGCTGGCGAAGAACGGCAACACGATCCGCATCGTGATCTACACGAACGATGACAAGGGATCGTACGATCTCGAGATGACCGGCGAGCGGCTGGCGCGTATTCGCAAGGCCGAAGAGGAAGAGGGCAACCGCATCCTGGGCATCCCGAAAGAAAACCTGCTGTGGCTGGGCCATCACGACGGCCTCCTGGAGTATGTCGACAGCCGCCGGTTGGTGGAACAGGCGACGGAGGTGATCCGCCGCTACCGGCCCGACATCGTGATGACGGTGGACCCCGGCTCCGACTATGTCCGCTGGCACAAGACCGACCATCGGATGGCGGCCACGAATACGCTGGATGCGATCCGGGCGGCGGAGTTCCATCTGTACTTCCCGAACCAGCGGCTGCAGCAGGGCCTGGAGCCGTGGAAGGTGCCGGCGATGATGTTCTTCTATGTCACCGAGAGGGACGCCAACATGTGGGTGAACATCGATTCGGTGAAGGAGCAGAAGGAGGCCGCGGGCCTGGCGCACGTCAGCCAGTGGGAGCCGGCGATGCACAAGTACCGGCCGGATTGGGCTCCGGAGGACAAGGAGAAAGCGCGGGCCGAGTTGCGCACGATTATCGCCAAGAAGGGCGGTCACTGGGTGGAGGCGTTCCGCTGGGCCACGGAGTTCAATCAGTACTGAGGGAGCTGTCAGCTTTCAGAGCTGCGTTTTGGGACTATGGGCGCACTGCTCCGTAATCCGCGTCGAGCCTGAGCGATTCGCCGGGCTTCAACAACTTCTCCGGCGACCATAGGAGGAATTGCACTCCGGCACGCGATTTGGCAGTCCAGCTCAGGAAGGTCCGGCCTACCTGCTCGTCCTGGAAGCGCACATACAACGGCAGGCCTCCGCCCTGCAGCAGTTTCCACTCGCGGCTTGGTTTATCGCCGCCGTTCCAGGTGTATTTGTCGGTGGGCTCGTGGTCGGGGGTGATGAAGCGCTGCTCGACGCGCTGGCCGCTGATCCGGGTGAAGGACATGGCGGCTGAGTCGATGTCGCCAGGAGTATACTCGGCCCGTACCTGCAGCGCGGCCGGCACCGGAGCCTGGCCGGCGTTCTCCACGACGGTCGAGGTGTGCAGGCCGGCTGTATTCAGTTCGAAGATGCGGCGGACGCGCAGGCCGTTGGCGCACTGGCCCAACAGGATCAGGCGTTCAGTGGAATGCGAGTCCACGGTCCAGGTCACATCCAGGGCTTTGGCGTAGTAGTCGGCGTGGACACTGGCGACCTGGCCGCCCACGAAGGGGTAGGCGCCCTCGCCAGGAGGAAAGCGGCGCATCGTGTCGCGGCCGGTCGACTTGTCGATCAACCGCACGACCCGGGCGTTGAGCTCCGGCACCACGTCCGCGCGCCATTGCCCATTTTCGAGGGTGAACAAGGGTACTGAGGACATTTCGGTGTAGTGCTTCTCATCGCGCGCCAACTCCTGACCTTCGTGGATGCTCTGAATCCCGAAAGTACGCATGCGTGCGAAGAGGTCCAGGGCGCGCGGCTTCAGGCTCGCCACGTCGGCCGGTCCCCATTGCGAACCGTGAACGTCGAAATCGGTGTCGCGGAGCAGGCCGTAGTATTCCAGGGGCAGCTTTGCCTTCAGCACGCGGCGCCGCGTGGCTTCATCGCTGGCGGCCGCTTCCGCCTTCGCAAAGAGTTCAGCAGCCTTGGCCTGAAAGCCGGCCGAGTAGTCGGGCACGTTGAAGATCCAGAGATGCCGGCCGCCCGGACCGCGCACTTCGCCGTGAAGCAGGTCGAAGTAGGCGCGCAGCGGTCCGGCCGCCGCACCATAGACACCCTCCAGAAACTCCTGGACGGCCTGATCGACGTTGGTGGATGCGTCCCACAATTGGCGTGCGAGGACGTAGGCGCGCAGCTCAGAGGCCTCCCCGCCGCCCCCCGCGGCATAGGCGCCCTGCATGAACAGGCCGACCACACCGTGCTGTTTGTAGAGCGGGATATCCGCGGCCAGCTCATCGAAGTCGGGGAATGGCAGCGGGTAGTGCGAGAAGTTCGTGTTGTAGTGCCAGATATAGAGCTGGCTGGTGATCTTCGACCACGCCTGCAGGTTCTTATGGAAATAGGAGCTGCGCGGGCACTGCCCAAAGCTGTGCGACACGCAGATGCCGATGGGGCACAAACGGATGCGCACGTTCTTCACCGGCCGGACCTTCAGCGGGGGATTCTCGGTATACCAGTAAGCCAGCGTATCGATCAGCTTGTCGGGATGGCGCTGGCCGATCGACTCCGCCACTGCATTGACGAAGCGCAGCAGCGGGCCGGAGTGCTGGCCCCCCTCTTCCATCTCGGCACGCCGGCAGCGGTCGCATTCGCACCAGCCCTCCCAATCGTTCTGCGAGACGGAGAAGATGGTGGCGTCCGGGTGCGCTTTGATCCAGGCTTCGACACGCGCAATCACGACGCGCAGGACGTCCGGATTCGTCAGGCAAAGCTGGCCGCGCTCCGTGCGGCGCTTGCCGTCGATGAAGGAGAAATACTCGGGGTGTTCGGCGAAGTATTCCTTCGGCGGCACCAGCTCATAGAAGGAGTGGACGAAGGGGTAATACTGCAGCTTGCCGCCTGTAGAGGCATCGAGCTGCGAGTGGTTGCCATTGGTGCGATTGCGGGCGGCCCAGTCTTTGTCCCAGGCCTCGGTGATGAACGGCTCCCGATACTCGAAGGCGGGCTGGTGGAGCTCCGGCTTGGCGTAGCGCGTGACCGTGATGGTCGAGAGCTTCGGGATGCGGCTCACTTCCCGGGTGAACCAGCGGCAGCCCAGTTGATCGAGGAACGTATAGACACCGTACATCGTGCCGCGCTGCCGGCCTCCGGCGATGATCAGGTTGTTGCCCGCGGCCTGGAGGACGAAGCCTTCCGGCCCCAGCTTGTCGAACGGCACCTGCAGTTTCAGTTTCCGCAAGGCCGCGCTGTCGCCGACCAGCACCATCGGGCCGCGCACAGGCTTGTCGTCCGACGACACCGGCAGCCGCGCTCCGGACATCTCCTCCACAAACCGCTGCAACTCCTGCGCCGCCCGCTGCTCGGAAGGCGAGGCCTGCGCCGAGAGGACGATCGAATAGCCTGACTTACCCTTGTCGACCAACGTGAGACCCTGCGCCGCCGCGAGCGCAAGGAAGAATGCCGCAACACGTTTCACTGCCTGATCCTCCCCAACATCTGATAGAGCCACACCAGCGCCGTATTCATGAGCTGCTCGCCGGCGCCCACGGCCACGGGCGATACGGTCGGATCCGCCCCATAGCCGCCTTCGGCCACCGCTTCGATGGTGGGGAAGTACTGGTGGTAGCCGTTGCAGTAGCCGAAGAAGAACAACTGCTTCACGCGCGCCCGCTCTTTCAAACGGATGGCGTGATTCGAGAAGAATTCGCCGCTGGCGCCCACCAGCGCGATGTCGCCATTCAACAGCGCCACGGTGAGGCGGGGCTGCACGCCGCCGACATACTCATCCTCAAAGTTCGTAATCAGCTCGGGGAAGAACGCCTTGGCGTACATGCCGTGCACCATGGGATTGGAGAGGTCCACGCGAGCTTTAAACGGGAAGCGCTCTTCCTTCAGGATCAGGGTGGGTTTCTCGACGTCCTTCGTTTGCAGGCCCTGGGCCAGCTTCCAGACTTCGGCGCCGATCGCCTGGCCGTACTCCTTGTAGCCGCCCTTTTCGCGGTTCACCGACTGGTCGCCGGAGGCGCCCTGCATGAACATCACCGGCGCCCCGGCCTGCGCTCCGACCCAGTTCTTCATCTGGCCCACCCAATCCGCTGAGAACGTCATGGTCTTATCGGGGAGCGTGGTGGGATGGGCGGCAAAGTTCGCCAGAATCACGATGGGTTTACCGTCCAGTCCATCGATGCGCAGTACGGCGAGTTCCCGGTCACTGGGCTTGGGTTCGAGCTTCGTGTGGCGGTTCACATTGAACCCGGGCAGTTGCACAGAACCCGTGGCCATCCGGGCCGGAGCCAGCTTGGAGTTCGCCTCGACAATCGCCTCGACCACGGCATCTTCCATCTGGGCGTAGTAGCGAATCGTGGCGTCAAACTTGCCCTTGCCGCGCCCCTCCTTATCCGTCAGCTCCATCACCGGACCGTGATGCGTATGCGAGCCGGCGATGAAGGAGTTCTCGATGCCGGTCTGCTGCTTCACGCGGAGCCGGATGCGTTGCAGCGAACCTTCCGCCGGAGCGCGGCCGAGATCCATACCTACAATCGCCAGCTTCTGGTCACCAGTGCGCAGAACCAGCGCCACGGCGTACAGAGGGTCCATCACGCCTTCCGAGAGCATGTCGTGGCGGGAACCATAGCCCCACATGGGAACGGGCTCCCTGGGCGTAATCTCGCGCCGGGCCGTGCCGGCCTGGAAGAGTTGCGCATACAGCGTCAGCGGCAGGAGGAAGAGGAGATAGCGCATGGAAGACTCGAGGTACCGTTATCCAGTGTATGCGCGACGACGGTCAGAGGGGTTCAGGGGCGATCAGTAACGGGCGCGCCCGGCCGAGTACAGCCGCCGGGTCAGATACTCGACGAACCGTTTCGTGGGATTGAAGCCGACGATAGACTCCGCATTCACCACGAAGTTGGAAAGCGCATTGAGGTCGTAGAACACGGGATCGCCGCTGCGGTGATCCACCATATATTCGACGCCGCAGACGTCCATCTTCCCCAGTCGGGCCACGGCGAGGGCAGTCACAGCAGCCTCCGGCAGCGGTTCACAGCGGGTGAAGACCGGCTTTGCCGCGGATTGGCAGACGTCGGCCGGGCATAGGTTGAACCCCTGCCCCTCACGTTGAATCCGCACGCAGTAGAGAACTTCGCCATCCAGCACTTCGATGCGGTAGCAACTGCCGTCGCGGGTGGGGATGAACTCCTGCACCAGGGCAGTGTGATCACAGCCAAAGGTAAACTCGCCGCTGGCAAAGTCGCGTTCTGAGTCCACTCGGCGGATGCCGCCGCCGGCTCCGCCGCAGTTTGGTTTCACCAGCAGCGGGTAAGCCAGTCCCTCCGCGGCTTTCCGCAGCAGGGAGGGATTGTTGACGGCCCGGGTGCGCGGCGTGCGCGCGCCACAACGTTGAAACAGGCCGTGCTGGCGGATCTTTGAGACTTCGTAGTCGTACGCCTGGGCGCCGTTGACGACGGCCACGCGCCGCGATTCCAGGTGCGTGAGAAAATCACGGACCGCAAATTGCCCGTGGCCATGACCGCGAAAGGCCGCCGACGGACTCATGCGGTTCAGCACCAGATCGGGGAATTCCTGCTCATCCAGGTCGAACACCAGTTCGTCCGCACGCCATTCCTCATAGGGAACGCCCTGCTTGGACAGTTCCGCAAACAGCGGACGGAACCACTCAGGGTGTTCGTAGAGTATGGCTAAACGCGCAGGCATCAGGCTGACATGGATTTCCAGTCCTCGGGCATGGTGCCCTCGGCCAGGAGCTCTCCCTTGTCAATGTACCGAACCTTGGAGGCATAGTGCGCGGCGTGCGGATCGTGGGTCACCATGACGACGGTCTTGCCGTGCTGTTTATTGAGGATGGAGAGCAGCGACAGGACCTCGGAGGCTGACTTGGAATCGAGGTTGCCGGTGGGCTCGTCGCACAGCAGGATGTCCGGATCGGTCACAATCGCGCGGGCGATGGCGACACGCTGTTCCTGGCCGCCGGAGAGCTGCCGCGGATAGTGGCCCAGGCGATCGCCGAGCCCGACCAGCTTCAACGCCGTGGTGGCGTGCGCCAGCCGCTCAGCCTTCTTCAAGTGCGTGAGCTTCAATGGCAGCTCGACGTTTTCCAGCGCCGTCAGCACCGGGATCAGGTTGAAGCTCTGGAAAACAAACCCGACATGGCGGTTGCGCCAGCGCGCGATGTCGCCATCGGAAAGACTGTTCAGCTTCGATCCCAATACCTCAATGTCGCCGCTGGTAGGCCGGTCCATGGCCGCGGCCAGGTGCAACAGGGTGGACTTGCCCGATCCAGAAGGCCCCATGAGGGCGACGAATTCGCCGCGGTGGATCTCGATCTCGGCATCGCGGAGGGCCACGACATGAAACTCGTCGCGGACGTATTCCTTCGTCAGCTTGCGGGTTTTAATAACAACTTCACTCATGGCTCAGCTCCTTCACTTCTTCCTTTGGACTTTCATGCCGTCTTTCAGTTCAGCGGGCGGATCCACCACCAGATCCTCACCGCCGATCAGCCCATCTTCCACGCGCAGGCCCTGCTGCGTATTGCCGCTGGTCTTGATCGCGCGATCCACCACCTTCTCGCCCACCACGATGAAGACATGATCGTTGCGGACGGTCGAGGGCGGAATGAAGACCACCGGTTTACCTGCTTTCACCGGCGCGGCGGACGTTTGCGGTTTGTCGTCGGAGAGGAAGGCGACAGAGGCGTTCATCTCCGGCCGCAAGAATTCGTCCGGATTCAGCACCTTCACCTTCACCTGCACGGTGGCCTTCTGCCGGTTCGCTTCCGGCGAGATCTCGTCGATGCGGCCTTCCCATTTCCTTTCGGGATAGGCATCGACCGTGATCACACCGTTCTGGCGGGAACCCAGCTTATTGAAGTCGTTCTGGGAAATATCGAGTTCCACGCGCAGATCGCTCAAGTCCGCCAGGGACACGACGAAGCCTTTGGCGCCACGATCGCCCACGAAGCTGGTGGTGACGAACTCGCCGCGTTCGACCACGCGCTCGAGGATCGTACCGGTGACAGGCGCCCGGATGATCGTGTTGTTCAATTGTGTCTGCATAAACGCCACGACGCCCTTCGCCTGCTCAATCTGGCCCTTCACCGCGTCAATCTGTTCCTTGCGGGGGCCGATGTGCACCAGCTCGTAGTTCTTCTGGAGCGAGTTCACCCGAGCCACCGCCGAGTCGTAGCGTGCCACGGCGTCATCGAGGCTCGACCTCGACATCACCCCCTCGCTCTGCAATTGCCTCGTCCGTGCCAGGGTGATGCGCGCATTCTCCTGGTCGGCCCTGCCCTGCTCGACGTTGGCTTTGGCGGCAGCGATCTCCTCCGGGCGGGAGCCGTTCTGCAGCTCGTCGAGCCGCGCCTGCAGGTTCATCAACTGTCCGGTGGCCTGCTGGAGCTGTGCCTTATACTCGTCGTCCTCGAGCCGGACAATGACCTGGCCCTCTTTGACGCGGTCGCCTTTCTCTACGCCGATCCAGGCCACTTTGCCGACAACTTTCGAGGCCACCTGGATCTTATGGGCGGCGATGATGTAGCCGGTGGCGTTCAGAATGACGGCCTGGTTGGAGCCTCCGGCGGTCTGCTGCGCCTGGGCCCGCGCCGTGGTCACTTCCAGCGCGGAATTCATCTGTTTATAAACCATGGCGCCCGCGCCCAGCAGCAGGAAGAGGGCAATCCCGATGAGGATCCATCGGGTGGCCCACCTCGAGCCGCCGGAGTGCGATTCCGCCGAACGATCGATACGAAGACTTTTGATATCTGAGTCCATGGGTCTAGTAGGAAACCTGATTGCGGCTAGATCTGCCGCAGGGCAACGAGAATCTGTTTACGGGCGGCGCTGAAGGCCGGCAGCAGGCCTCCGACTGCGCCCATGAAGAGCGCGAAGACGAGGCCGCGGACCATGATCTGCGGTGACACTCTCAGCTGGAACGCCACTTCCGAAAAGGTGACGTTGCTGCCGATCCCGGTGGTGATCCCATTCAGGGGGAGAACCAGCACGATGCCCAGGATGCCCCCGAGCGTGGCCAGCATCAGCGACTCAGCCAGAAAGCTGGTCATGATGGCGACCCGCGAAAAGCCGAGAATGCGCAGCGTGCCGATCTCCTTGGAACGCCGCGCCACGGCCGCGTACATCGTATTCATGGCCGCGAAGCAGCTGCCCACCGCCATAATGAACGCGACGAAAGTCCCCAGGTACTTCACCAGGTCGCCCGAGGATGTCTGCATCGCGTAGTATTCCTTCTCGGTCTTCGCCTGCACGTTTAGCTTCGAGTCGTAGCTGAGGTCGTTGATCAACGCCTGCCGCGCCACTTCATCGGTCGCGCGGATCAGCGCCGAGCTCAGCACTTCGGTGCGTTCGAAGTCGCCGGCTGCCTGATTCAGATCGGTGAGGATCTCGGACTTCCGCGCCATCTGCGGTGTATCGAAGACACCGACGACTTCCCACTCGCCGCGGCCGAACTTCAGCTTGCCGCCCAGGTGCGCGGAGGGATAGCGTTTGGCGACCGAACTGCCAACAGTCACTTCGCGGCGGCCGGGTGTGAACCAGCGTCCCTCGATAATCTTTGAGTCGTCGCGAATCTCGATGCCGGTGGGCGTGATGCCGCGGACGTTCACGTTGGTTCCTTCCGGAAACTCCTCGCTGGCCAGGGTGATCACCGTGACCATCTCCAGCGAAGCCAGCGGATCGCCCTTTTTGTCCTTCGCGATGCCCTGTTTGAATTTCGTGTCATTGAAGACGGAGCGCGGGTAATTTGAGCTCAGTTCGGAGTCGGAGCCTTTGCGCGTCACCAGGATGTTCAGCGGATGGCCGGAGCCTTCAAAGGCCGTCTTCAGGCCTTCCACCAGCGAAAACGCGGCCAGCAGGACAGCCACCGTCAGCGCGATGCCGAGCGCGGTCATCACCGTCGTGGTTTTGCGAACCGCCAGATTCCGGATGTTGTAGGTGATTGGAATCGCCATGATTTCTCTCTCCGCTTAGTCGGTAAACCGGAGCGCGTCGATGATATTGGTGCGCGCCGCATTCCAGGCGGGCACCACCGCGCTAGCCACACCGATGATCATCGCAATGCCCAGCAGCAGCGCGATCACGGGCGGCTGCAGGGTCAGCGTCTTGGTCTGGTCGACGATCGCGGGCCCCCGCCGGATGATGGCGCAGAGTGACTCGGCAATGGCCAGCCCAATGGCGCCCCCAATCAGCGCAATGAACGCGGATTCTCCCAGGATCATGCCGAGGATCGTCGACTGCTGGAAGCCCAGCGTCTTCAGCACACCCACCTCACGGACCCGTTCGCGCACACTCATCGCCATCGTGTTGGCACTGATGAGGAGGATGGTGAACGTCACCGCGCCGCAGATGCTCATCAGGATCACTTTGATATTGCCGAGGAACGACAGGAACGAGACGCCGAAGGCATACTCCGACTCAGTGTGCGTGGGTGTCGGCGCGTTGGCAAAGAGGGCGTCGATTTCGCGGGCAATGCGCGGCACTTCCGCCGGATCATTAGCCAGCATCGTGAAGGTGCCGGCGGCCAGCCTGGACGAGTTCCGCAACGCGTTCTCCAGATACTTGAAGTTGAACCACAGCGACTCGTCGGAGGTCTCAGACGAGGTGTAAATCCCGCGAATGGTCAAGTCCAGGTCGAACGGGAAGATGTCGCCCTTGATCAGGATCTTGTCGCCAACCTTGAAGCCAAAGCGGTCGGCCAGGGCCTTGCCTACAACACAGCTGGCAGGATCCTGGATGAACGCCTTCTTCTGGTCTTCCGGGATGGAGTATTCTCCATAGACTTTGAAGAGCTTGTCAGCCTCCACCCCGATCCGCGGGAAGAAGTTGCGCTGGTCGCGAGAGTCCTTGTAAACACCGCCGTACCATTGCCAGATAGCGACCTCTTCCACTCCCTTGATGTTGCGGATCTGGTCCCGGTAGTAGATGGGCATCTGGAAGACAATGGAGACCTTGTGCCGCGTCACCAGGCGCCGCGCCTGCGACTTCGCTGGGGCGCCGAGGAACAGTGCATAGTAGAGTGCCATCATGACGCCGAGCAGGCACAGGGAGATGGCCAGGCTGGCGATGGTCAGGAGACTGCGCCGGCGATTGCGCAGGCAGTTCTTTACAATCAATGGCAGGTATCTCATGGCTCAGTCCATTCTACGAGCAACTCTTTGCGGGAGTTCGCCAGGAATGGATGAATTGGCGCGCAACATGGACAAATGGTCAGAAACGGACGATGAAAAGTGGATGAGCCGGGCCCTGGCCCTGGCCAGGCAGGCAGCAGAGGCCGGAGAAGTGCCTGTCGGGGCGGTCATTGTTTTAGACAACGCGATCATCGGCGAGGGCTGGAACCACCCCATCGCGCTGCACGATCCCACCGCGCATGCCGAAATCCAGGCCATCCGCGGGGCAGCTGAGCACACCGGCAACTACCGGCTTGAGAAGGCAACGCTCTACGCCACGCTGGAACCCTGCGCGATGTGCGCCGGAGCATTGGTGAATGCCCGAATTGCGCGCCTGGTCTTCGGCGGCCGCGACCTGCGCTTTGGCGGCGTCCGCAGCAAATTCCGCATTGCCGACAGCGAGTTACTCAACCACCGTGTCCAGGTGGTGGAAGGTGTGATGGCAGCGGACTGCGTAGCGCTGCTGGAGCAGTTCTTCCGCGCCCGGCGCTAAATCACCCTCTTCAGCCCTTCCATCCGCACATTCCAGCCTTGTTTCGGAAAGCCGGGCGCGGCTTCGGCCGGACCGTTCTCCCAACCGGCGGCCATCAGGGCCACAGCCGTAAGCAAGCCACCATTGCCGGGTAGATACAGATGTAAACCGGGCCGCTGGTAGTTGTGGCCATTGGGCAGGTATTTGTTCTTCTGCGTTTCGAGCAGCAACGCATCCACGGCGATGCCGGGCTCGCCCAATCGGGCCGCGGTCATGGCCGTCATGGGGTAATCCCAACCCCATGTGTCGGCCCATTTCCAGGAAGTCATCACCTTCTTCAGGGTGTTGCGCATCGTTTCCGCATCGACACCCGCGCCCGGCAGGACCCCGAGCGCGGCCAGCATGGACGGATGGTCGCGGTTTCTTTCCGTGAACGTCTGCGGGCAGTTTTCGTGGGCCAGATAAAGGCCATCTTTCACGGGCAGCGGAGACAGTTTCGACCGCACGTCTTCCCACTTGGGTTCCCGGGTGAGGCCGGCGCGCAGCCTCCACTGCTGGGCGACCTCGAGTGCCCAGCGGAAATAGGCCAATTCGTACGTCGGATTCCAGGTTTCGCGAGGCGGATGATTCTCCTGGGCAGGGATCACCGGCGGACCCAGCACATACTCGCCCCGCTTGGCATCCAGCCAGGCAAAGGAAGAGAGGAATTCGGCGGTCTGGTAGACGATGTCGCGGTATTTTGCCAGGGTCGCTGCCACGGGCCGGGCCCGGTAGCAGAGTTCCGCATAGTAGATGGGATGCGGTTGCTGCCAAATGAGCAGCGGACCAATGGGGGACGGACTATCCTGGGCATCCGGACCGACCATTTTCGGCCAGCGGGCACCGCGATAGCCCTGCCGCGCGGCCAAGCCCTGGGCAGCAGCCAGATTCCTGCGATAGAAATCGAGGCTGCGTTCCAGCAGGGGCAGGCGGTCCCAATAAGCGAAGTGGACTGAGTGCCACCAGTGCATCTCCAGGTGGAACTTGCCGTACCAACTATTGCAGGTGAGCCCCGTCTCCTGCGGCGGCAGCGAACCCGCGCATTGGATCGCCGTCAGGTATTGGGAGAGCACGATGCGCCGTTCCAACTCCCGCGCCCGCGGATCGCTGCTGCCTTCCAGTTCCACAGCGCCGCCGGAACTCCAAAACTTCGCCCAATGCTGTTTCGCGGCTTCGAAAACGGCGGCGGCCGGCGGAGTGGGCACGGACGGCTGTCTGGTGCTGAACAGGCAACGGAATGTCAGTTTCACCGCGCCGGATCGCGGCTTCAGCGCGAAGAGATGGGCGACCTCGTCCACCAGTTCTCCGCCCTCATAGGCGGCGCGCACATAGTACTGGTTGCCATCCAACCGGCGCTGCAGTTCGGCTTCGGCGGGGGTGACCAGGCGGCGGGTGGTGGTGTGGGCCTCTGGCTTCTTCCAGTCGGAGGCGTTCACGTTGGGCGAACCATACGGGAAGGACAACACAATCTCGAGCCGTTTCTGGGTGACCAGCGGCGATTCGACGACCACGGCGAGCAGGTCCTGCTCCGGATGGCAGACAACGTCTACTTTAACGGGGGTGCCCTCCAGGGAGAACCGGCTGGTCATCAGCCCGGACCAGAGGTCGACCGTCTGCTCCACACCTTGCAGGTCTTCCGCGGCCGCGTCGCTGCCATCGCTCTTGCGCAGGCGCAGGCCAATGCGGCCCAGGTTCAGCCGGTGCGGACTCTCCCGCATCCAATCGAAGAGATCCTTCTGGCCTTCTGAACTGGTGGGGTAACCCACCATGCGGCCGTGGGTGTCGAATTTCGTGGTGCGGAAATCACGCGCGGAGACACCGGACGGCGCCGGGAAACTGTGCCAACCCCACTGCGATTGAGTGCAGAGGGGGATCCCCTTTTCATAAGCATCAGGAAAGGTCTGTAGTCCGGTGATATCGCCGGTGAAGGCGAATTCCCCATTACCGACGGAAAGCGGACTCATGGGATCCAGGATGTGGATTACCGGATTGTGCCGGCGAACCAGTCCGCGGCGGTCGATGGGGGAGGAGGGAGATTGAGGTAGGAGTCCCAGGAGGGGGGTCTGCAGAGCTTGCCGCCGAGTGAATGCCACGAACGGCATTGTATGTCCATTTGAGGGTTCGATGGGGGAAACTCCGAGTCTCCCCCAATCGCGGCAGGTCAGGCGGCTTTCCGGATGGGTACCTTCAGACGCTCATGCAGCGATCTGCGCGGTATTTCAACCACTTCCGGACGGCGGTCGCACTGCTCACAGCCTGTGGCGCCCTGGAAGTACTCGTCGGTGGGGAACAGCGAATAGGGCGAAAGGGTGCGGTATACCAACCCCAGCTTCTCTTCGATCCGGTAGATGGCGTGGAAGTATGAACCCCGGTCCATCTTTAGCTGCCGGGTGCAAAGGCGCCAATCGGCGCCAAGCAGGTAGTGCGCGGAGAAGATCCGCCAGTCCGCTGCGTTCAGCCTTCTGCGCGTCACAAGGTAGAAATCGGCGACAAACTCTTCATTCTTTCGGCCCCAGGTATTGCGGCCCCCTCCACGATGCGTGCCATCCAGCGAGGTGAGACAAAGATGGGATTGCTTCTCGAGAGAGCTCCGGAATCGCGCGTAGCAGGCGCGAAAAATCGAACGCAGAACACAACTGCACGGCTTCAGCTTTCCCCCGCGAACCGAACGCACACCAATGCCAAAGCACTGCGTGCATGCGGTGAATGCCAAAGCGAGGGTTTCAGAACGGGTCCACTCCATGGTTCTCTTTTCCTTCAATTGATCTGCGGCTGCAGCCTGTGGCGAGCAATCCGCGATTCCATGATTTGAATAGTACGGCCATATCCGAAATCGTCAACTGGAGGAGTGGGCCTGAATTCCAGGAAACTTCCGGATTCAGTGTCAAGCCTATGACAACAGGTTACTTAATTGGGCACCAAACAAGCAGCGAAGAGTCGCTTTCGCGGGGGATTTCGATATGCCGAGGGGTACCAGTACTATCCTATTTCTATCAGAAATATGCCCCTGTCACCCACGCGATTGACTCTGGCGACGTTGCAGCATCGGCTGCTGGCTGCGGTGAAGCACCGCCTGAGCAACGGCGAGTATACAGAACGGAGTCTCTCGCGTCACATTGGGGTTTCTCAACCCCATATGCATAACGTGCTGAAAGGCGTCCGGGGATTCTCAACCGATTTCGGGGATGCGCTGCTCGCCGGCTTGGATTTCAGCCTTTTAGACCTGATCCAATCAAAAGAATTGGGTTTTGAACTGGAGCAGCGGGGCCACTACGGCTCGCAGACGCGCCTCGTGCCTGTGCTCCGCGGCCGGTTGGGCCCGGATTCTCCGTTTCCGTGCTGGGAGGATGTGATCGAGTGGTTTCCCCTCCCACGGGCGTCCTTTGAGGGCTCCGGTCGGCTCGTCCTGGTGGAAGTGGGGGAAGACGCCGAACTGGCCCAGGCCTTCGGGCACGTGGAGTTTGCATTGTTAAGCCGCGACGAACCGGACCGGATCGCCTTGAGCGGACGGCACTGGTATGCCATTCAATGGGGCGGCGCCGGGCTCATCCGGCAGTTGCGCAAGGAGAACCAGCGACTGGTGATCCTGGGGCAATCCACCTTGACCGGCCATGCCGGCCCCTCGCATGTGGAGTTGCACGATACGCCGCAGTTGAGGATTGTGAGGGCCCAGGTAGTATGGGCGGGTAAGGATCCGCGACGGACGCACGGCCTGCGCCGCTGGATCTAAGTCCGGCCGCGGCCGGTAGCGGCCGTAACATAGGTATCCAGAACTTCCCGCGCCGTGTCTTCCCAGCGGAAGAAGCGCGAGCGTTCCGCGCCCCGGCGGACCAGTTCCGCCCGCAAAGCAGCGTCCAGCAGGACTTCCTTCATGCCTCGGGCGATGTCAAAGACGTTGTCGGGACTGACGATCATGGCGGCGTCGCCCACCACCTCGGGCAGCGACGTGGCGTTCGAGCAGACCACCGGGGTGCCCGACGCCATGGCCTCCAGGGGAGGAAGCCCAAACCCCTCATAGAGCGAAGGAAAGACAAAGGCGGACGCTGCTTCGTAAAAAACACGCAGCGTGTCCAGCGGCACGAACCCCAGGAAGCGGACCTGCTGTTCAATACGGGATTGAATCACGGCCTGGCGGACGGCCGGGTACCGCGATATCTCGTCTCCGATGATGATCAGCCGGAGGTCCCGCCACTGCGGCATGTCCTGCAGTTCGCCGCGCAACAGGGAAAAGGCCTCCACCAGGCGGGGTATGTTCTTCTGGGCGCGGATCGTCCCGGCATACAGGAGGAAGGGATAATGAATGCCGTACCGTTCGAGAATCCTGCGCCGTTCATGCGCCCAGGCTTCCGGCCCGGCAGCGCGGGCCCCGGGCCCCGGAATGTGATGGGTGAAGCGCGGATCGGCCCCGCCATAGATGCGGCGGACGCGTTCCGCGGGAATGCCCAGCAACTGGATGACGTCGTGCCGCGTGGACTCGCTGACCGCCATGACGCATTCCGCGCGCAACAGTCCGCGGCGCACCTGCAACTGCCGCAGTTCGTGCTTCCAACCCGAGGGCGCATCCCAGACCAGGCTGGAAAGATCATGCACCGTCACCACGTAGGGGCGCGGCATGGTGAGCGGGACTGTGTTCAACGGGATGTGGGCGAGGTCGACCTGTTGGGATCGGACAAACCACGGGAATGCCACCTGATCCAGGGGATCGGCATCCTTCCGCTCATAGAACAGCAGCTCGAAATTGGCCGGCAACCCGTCAAATTCGTGCTGATCCGCCTTGTGGGCAACCAGCAGGAAATGGTGCGGAGCCCCAATGGCGACGAGACCCCGTACCAGGTTCCGGATATAAGTGCCGAATCCGAAATCCCTGACGTGGCGGGCGTCGAGAAGGATGCGGAGCGGCATGGCTCTGTTCGTGTTGCCTGGGATCAGGCGTTCACGGTGGGCAGCTTCCAGGAATAGAGCGGGAAACGCTCCGTCAAGGCAGCTACGCGCTGGCGCACAGCAGCCAGATTGTCGAGGGAGGCAGGCGCATCGAGCACTTGAGCGATGAGCGCGGCAACCTCTCTCATTTCGGTCTCGCCGAAGCCGCGGGTCGTCACGGCCGGACTGCCCAGGCGTACGCCGCTGGGGTTCAGGGGCGGATTGACGTCGAACGGGATGGAGTTCTTGTTGACCGTGATGAAGGCCTCGTCCAACGCCTTTTCGGCTTCCTTGCCGCGCAGGCCTTTGGAGAAGATGTCGACCAGCATCACATGGGAGTCCGTTCCACCGGAAACCACCCGATAGCCGTGCTCGGTCATACCCGCAGCCAGAGCCTTTGCGTTTGCAACAACCTGCTTCTGGTAGGCGACAAACTCGGGGCTCATCGCCTCGAGGTAGCAGACAGCCTTGGCGGCGATGACATGGACCAACGGACCACCCTGGAGGCCCGGGAACACTACCTTATCGATAGCCGGACCGAACTGCGCCTGCGCCAGGATCATGCCGGAACGGGGTCCGCGCAGCGTCTTGTGGGTGGTGGAGGTGACGATGTGGGCGTGTTCGCAGGGATTCGGATAGATCCCGGCGGCCACCAGGCCCGAGAAGTGCGCCATATCCACCATGAAGAGAGCGCCGACGGAATCGGCAATCTCGCGGAAGCGCTTGAAGTCGATGATGCGGGAGTACGCACTGGCGCCGCCGACAATCATCTTCGGCTTATGTTCTTCAGCCAGGCGTGCCAGTTCGTCGTAGTCGATGGTCTCGTCGCCCTGCTTTACGCCGTAGGAGACCACATGATAGGTCTTGCCGGAGAAGTTCAGCGGGTGGCCGTGAGTCAGGTGGCCGCCATGGGCCAAGCTCATGCCGAGAATCGTGTCGCCCGGCTGCAGTACAGCGGTGTAAGCGGCCTGGTTGGCCTGCGAACCGGAGTGCGGCTGGACGTTGGCGTATTCCGCCTTGAAGAGCTGTTTGGCGCGGTCGCGCGCCAGGTTTTCCACCACATCGGCGTATTCGCAGCCACCGTAGTAGCGTTTGGCGGGGTAGCCTTCCGCATACTTATTGGTGAAGACGCTGGAAGTCGCCTCGAGGATTGCTTCCGAAGTGAAATTCTCGCTGGCAATGAGTTCCAACCGCGAGTTTTGCCGTTCAGTTTCGTGCCGGATCGCCTGGGCGACTTCGGGATCGACCTCGGCCAGGGTGCGGCTCATGCGCTGCTGTTCATTCATGCGGGATGGTCCTCCTGGGTTGTTTGGTTTTCCAAATCCATAATCTTGTCTACGCGGCGCTGATGGCGTCCGCCGAGGAACGCAGTATTCAGGAACACGTCAATCAGGTGTTCCGCCTGCTGAAGATTCATGTAGCGAGCCCCGATGGCCAGTACATTCGCATCGTTGTGCTGCCGGGTGAGGGCCACTTCATCGTCGTTGAACGCCAGGGCGCAGCGGATGCCGTTTACCTTATTGGCCGCCATCGACATGCCCACTCCGGTGGAGCAGACCAGGACGCCGCGGTCGAAGCCGCCATTGGCCACCGATCCCGCGACAGCCGAAGCGTAGTCGGGGTAGTCGGTAGAGTCCGGGGAGTTCGTCCCGAAGTCTTTGACTTCAAGGCCTTTAGCCAGCAGAGCGGCGCGCAATTCCTCTTTTAGAGCGAATCCGGCGTGGTCAGCTCCAATCGCGATTTTCATGAGGAAATAACGAGTTTAGCACGTAGAGTTCCGGAAACCCGGAATTGGGCCTGCCCAGGATGGCAGCGGCCCGCATCTCCCTCATTCAAGGGATGGTCCAGGCTGGCGGCGCATGCTAATCTGGGGGCCGGCTCGCCGGACGGCCTGGGACTGCCGCGGGGTTGGGCTGGCCGCAAGCAATAGCTGGATGAGAGGGGCATCACTATGAAAATGCAGGGTGGTTTCGCATGGTTCGCGATGGTTGCCGTGGTTGGCCTGGCGCAGGGACAGACCACAGAACCGAAGAAGGCGGAAGAGGTCTATCAGAACATCACAGAGCTGAAAGGCACCCCGGCGGACCAACTGCTGCCGGCCATGCAGTTCATCTCGGCCTCCCTTGGAGTCCAGTGCTCGTTCTGTCACGTCCAGGGTAAGAACGAAGCCGACGACAAGAAGGCCAAGACTGTTGCGCGCGAGATGATCGCCATGACCAGTGCGATGAACAAGACGCACTTCAAGGGGCAGCGGGAGCTCACCTGCAACTCCTGCCATAACGGAGCCACCCACCCCGCCTCCATGCCGCCGGTGCAGAGTTCCGACGAAGTGCGAGCCGAAGCACCTCGTCCCAGCGGCCCGACTCCGACGGCGGAACAGATTCTGGACAAGTACGTCGAGGCGCTGGGCGGGGAGCAGGCGATCCAGAAGGTGACCAGCCGCGTGATGAAGGGTGTGATCCTGGCGAACGGTCAGGAATCCGCAATTGAGATCACGGCTAAGGCGCCCAATAAGCGCATTTCCGCCATGAAGATGCCCAATGGGGAGAGCCTGACGGCGTTCGATGGAACGGTGGGGTGGCTGGGCAACACGGGCCGTCCGGCGCGGGTGATGTCGGCGGCGGAAGCGGATGCGGCCCGCATGGACGCCGAGATGTACCTATCCATCAAGTTAAAGTCCTTCTTTGAGTCGATCCGCCCGGGCCGCCCGGAGAAGATTGGCGATGTGGCCTGTGTCGCGCTGATGGGCGTGCGTCCCGGCCAACCGCCGGTGCGGATGTTCTTTGACCGCGGCAGCGGGCTGCTGGTGCGCACCATCCGGTACACCGAGACGCCGCTGGGCCGCAACCCGACGCAGATCGACTACGCGGACTATAAGGAAGTTGATGGCGTGAAGGTCCCCATGAAGTGGACGCTGGCTCGGCCCAACGGCCGGTTCACCATCCAAATCAAGGAGATCCAGCAGAACGTGCAGGTGGATGACGCGAAGTTCGCCAAGCCCGCCGGGGAGTAGCTGCCGGTAGTGGGGCGGAGCGCGGCCTCCGCCCCGGTTTGGCGTGCACTCAGGCTGGACGACGCCTCAGGCCCCGCGGTCCACCAGCAGCTTCACGATGCCCGCGTGGCCCATTTTCTCGGCCCAGGCCCTGGGGCGCGCCCACGCTTCCGCTTCGGGCTCGATGGGATCTGCCCCATGTTCCAGGAGAATCCGGGCGACCTCGAGGCGGCCCCAGCGGCAGGCCCAGCCAAGCGGGGTACTTCCGAGGATTTCATCCCTGGGATTAGTGTGCGCTCCCGCCGCCAGCAGCGCCCGGGCAAAGGGTGCGGCTTCCTCCTCAGTGACGTGATCGCCCATGGCCGCCACTTCATGTAGCACCGTACGCCCGAACCCACCCACTATGTTCGGGTTGCAGCGAGCCAGCACCTGCAGGAAACAATCAATATAGGTTCCGCGGTCCAGTTCCTGATTGGCGGCATAGAGCCAGGGGATGTGATTCCAGAAATCGAGAGAACGCGCCAGATAGCGAAACCAGCGCGGATCGTCACGGGGCCAATCCAGGTGTGGCAATGCGAGGCGCACAATCTCCGGAGCCCCGCCGCTGCAACCGAATTCCAACAGATCCGCGGCGACGGAACGGCCAGGGGAGACCACACCTTCGGGCAGGGTTCCGCCGGTCTCGTCTTCCAGCAGCCGGCGCGCGATGTCAGTCCGTCGGTAGATGGCCGCAGTGTCCGGGCCGACAATCCCGCCGTAGCGGGTGAAGAGGTCGACCATGGCCCACTGGCGGTGGCTGAAGGCGCTGTAGACCGGGGAACCGCTGGAATCCACGTGCTGGTTGAGGTTGGCGCCGCGGGCTATGAGCATCTCCGCCATTTCGAGCCGGCCCAGTTCGGCGCAATGCCACAGTGGAAACGCTTGAGAGATGGCAGCCTGCTCGCCCTCGCCGGAGCGGATGCGTTCGTCCGGATCAAACCCAAAGTCCAGCAATAACCGGAGCACCTCGGGCTGGTTGTGCCGCACAGCCAGGGTGAGCAGACCGCCTGAACTCCAGGTAATGGGATTCTGCAGCCGGCCTTCCGCGTGACGGGCGCTGAGCCATTCGACGTCTCCCAGCGCGGCAGCGGCCCGCGGAGTGAGTTCCGCGCCCGCCTGGCGCAGCAAACCCGCAACGGCCGTAAACTGCTGTGGCTGAATGGTCCTGCGGCCCATGGCGGCAAGATCAAAGGCAGTGCGGCCGTCCTTGCCCGGTTGATTGGGCGAAGCGCTGTGCCGCAGCAGCCAATCGACCAGAGCTGGATTCCTCACGGCAC
The DNA here is from genome assembly GCF_051172195.1 of Paludibaculum fermentans. Taxonomy (GTDB): domain Bacteria; phylum Acidobacteriota; class Terriglobia; order Bryobacterales; family Bryobacteraceae; genus Paludibaculum; species Paludibaculum fermentans_A. The sequence continues at coordinate 3,743,763 of NZ_JBPJAQ010000001.1, read as the reverse complement.
AGGCGGTGTGCAGCGGCGTCCAGCCATCCCGGTCCGATGCCACCGTGAGTGAAGGATCCGCCTGAAACATGGCAAAGGCCTGCGATTCATCCCCGGAGGCGATGGCGCTGCTGAGATCATCCTGAACACTGGTAACCGCTGTGTCCGGGCCGCTGAGGGCCTCGCGGCGCTTCTGCTCTTCGGTTTCGATGATGGCGACAATCTCGTCAAATCCACGCTCGGCTGCCAGGGTGGCCGCGGTGGTAGCGTCGCGGTGCGGGTGAATCCCGGCCCTGGCGTCAGCGCCGCAATGCATCAGGATCCGCGCAATCTCAGGCTGGCGATTCATGACGGCGAAGTGAAGCGGGCGGTGCTCGTCGCCATACGACATCTGCATGTTGGCGAGTTCCGGTCTCACCTTGAGCATCGCCTCCACCTGCCGGATGTCGCCGGCGCGCACGAAACCGGCGAGCCGCTGGACGGTGACGCCATCCACGTGAGCCTTGAGTTTCGGCCAGCTTTCAAAGCCGTGGCTGCGAGCGAAGACCAGCTGCGCATGGTGGAGGGCGAAGGTGGCTGGATCGGCGCCATGAAAGAACGCGTTGACTTCGGTGACGGCGGCCGGATCGCCGTCGAGAAAGGCCTGGAGCAGTTCCTTGGCCTGGCGTTTGAGCTGATCGAGGTCGGGTTGCGGCCGCAGTTTGCGGACGGGTGGATGGTGGGACATGGTGAGCTCCTTTCGGGGCGGCGATCACTCGCCGGCCGCTGCGCCCGGTGTCCGCTCGCTCGGGCAGAAAAGAGTTCATCCAGTGGATGGACGTCGAAACACAATCAGGGGACGCAGTCCTTCCCGCGGACACGGGGGCCTCCTGATGGCCTTGGACGTAGTGTAACAGGAGCGCCCGACCGCGATTGCGCCCCAGGAGCCTGTTGGAAAACCGGACAATTTGGCAGGCTCGGTGCATTTATTCGGGTGAGCATCGACTGACAACCTGTCGGGCAGCCTTCCGCGTGATCACAAAAAGCCGCACCGAATCAATTGTTTACGAATGGCCCCCTGCCTGCTAAGACTAGGCTGCCCGGAGGCAATTCTGAATGAACTTGACCCTGAAATCCCTTTTAGCCCTCGTCCTGATGAGCGGTCCGCTGCTGGCGATCCAGCTCCAGAAGATCTCGGAGGAACTAAGGGACCGCAAGGACGACGCGGCGGTGGAAGTCATCGTCCAACTGGCCAACAAGGTGACTACTACGGATACCAGCAAGGTTCAGGTCCTGGGCGCCATGGTGCAAAGGCTGCACACCTCGTTCAACGGAATGACGCTCACCTTGCCGGCCAGCCTCGTCGCGAAGCTCTCCGACGACCCCAACGTGGTGTACGTCACGCCGAACCGCAAAGTGGGCCGCATGCTCGACACGGCCGTAGCTACCGTGGGTGGAGACCTGGCCCGCACCTGGGGATACACAGGAGAGGGTGTCGGCGTTGCGGTGATCGATAGCGGCGTGACCAGCGTCAATGACCTTTCGGGCAAGCTGGTTTCGCGCGTTGTGTATAGCGAGAGTTTTGTGGGCGGTCTCGCGACGGACGGGTACGGCCATGGTACCCATGTGGCCGGAATCATCGCCGGAGACGGAGATGACTCCCTCTACAACGGAGTACGCAAGCTCACCGGGATGGCCCCAGGTGTGAGAATCATCAACCTCAAAGTGCTGGACGACGATGGGATGGGCACCGACAGTGCAGTGCTGGCGGCCCTGGACCGCGTACTTGCGTTGAAGACCAAGTACAACATCCGCGTAGTCAATCTGTCGCTCGGGCGGCGTATCTACGAATCCTACGCAACAGACCCCCTGTGCAAGGCGGTGGAAGCGCTGTGGAAAGCGGGCATCGTGGTGGTGGTGGCGGCCGGCAATAACGGCCGGGACAATTCGATGGGCACGCAGGGCTATGGCACCGTCAATTCACCAGCCAACGATCCATATGTCATCACGGTGGGTGCGATGAAGGCCAACGGCACCACATCGCGCGCCGACGATGCAATTGCCAGCTACAGCGCCAAAGGGCCGACGATGGGCGATCACATTGTGAAGCCCGACATCGTGGCGCCGGGAAACAAAATCGTCTCCCTGCTGTCCTCTCCGCTGGCCCAACTCGCGGTGGATTATCCCAGCACCCGAATCCCGGTTTCCTACTACGCGAACAATGGCACGAGGGGCCTGTCAACCAGCTACTACATGGTCAGCGGCACCAGTATGGCGACGCCAGTCGTGAGCGGAGCGGTAGCGCTGATGCTGCAGAAGGAACCGGCGCTTACACCGGACCAGGTGAAGGCGCGCCTGATGAAGACGGCGTACAAGGGATTCCCCAGCTCGAGCGTTGCCATTGAACCAACAACTGGTGAGAAGTTCGTCAGCTACTACGACATCTTCACAGTAGGCGCCGGATATCTGGATATCGCGGCAGCCCTCACCAATACCGAGCTCGCCCAGGGCTCCGCCGTTTCTCCCGCCGTCAGCTTCAACAGCACCAACAGGACAGTCTCACTGGTTCTCCCCTCGGGTGTGGTGTGGGGCACCGGCGTCGTTTGGGGCACGGGCGTAGTTTGGGGCACCGGTGTGGTGTGGGGGACCGGCGTCGTGTGGGGCACCGGGGTCGTGTGGGGCACCGGAAATCCGCAGGGAACGGGCGTTGTGTGGGGTACTGGCGTCGTCTGGGGCACCAGCGAACTCGTCGCGGAGAGTACGGTGGTGGGCGAGAATTAGAGCGGCAAACTCCCTCAACCAGGGCTATCAGTATGCCTAGAAGAGCTATCTTCTACATCTCGATTGTGGCGTGCGCGGGTGCGGGCGTTGTGCTCCAGGCCGCCTGGAACTGGACAACTCACGACCCGCTGCTCTTCGCCGCGCTGCTTACCCTGGCTGCCTATCTGTCGACTTTGAAGATTACCCTGCCGAGGATGACTGGCACCGTCGCGGGTGGATTTGTCCCCGTCCTGGCCAGCATCGCCTTGTTGTCAACCAGCGAGACGGTCCTCATTGCCCTCACCACGGGCATCGTCCAAACCGTCTGGCAGGCGCGAGTGCGGCCGTCCCTAATTCAAGTCGTTTTCAATGGCGCCGTGTTGAGCATCAGCGGATGGGCCGCCTACCAGGTGGCCCACTGGCCCGGCACCGGCATTACTGCTGCGGGCTCGGTAGCCATCCTGGGACTGGCGGCAGCCGCCGACTATCTGCTCGACAGCCTGCTGGTATCCACCGTATTGTGCCTGATCGAGGAGAAGGACCTTTTCGCGATCTTCAGAAGCTGCAACTTCTGGGCGCTACCGTACTATTTCGCCGGGGTCGTCATCGTCAGCGGAGTTGTGAGCCTGGGCTTCCTGCCCAGTTGGCGCATTGTCATTCCAACACTGCCGATGATGTGGGCTGTGTCTGACTGCTACCGGCGTTTCGTCCTGGAAATGGGAAGCGCAGAGTAGCGGAGGGGCTCGCCCCAATCACCACGAATCCTAACAAAGCCCCTCTTCCGTGGGGTATGCGTCTACGCTTGCGGGCCGGCAGTCGTGCCGGCCTTCTGCCCCCAAACCCCATCGCCTGTCCAGCAGCCCAGAGGCCGGCAGCTTTGCCGGATCACTCCCCAAACGGGTTGAAGAAGGGCTTCTGGTCAGTCAGGGCCTCCAGGAATGAGACGATCGCATCCTCTTCCTCAGCGGTCAGGCCGAGATGGCCCAGCTCATCCCGGTTCACATTCTCATCGACCTCGGGTGCCGGCCACTTCTCGCTCGCCACATCCCGCGTGTTGTAGAAATGGACCAACTCCTTCAGCGTCTGGAAATAGCCGTTGTGCCCATACGGCGGCGCAATGGCGATGTTGCGAAGAGTCGACACTTTGAACCGGCCGTTCTCCTGGGGCCCCAACCGCTCGCCCAGGCCATGATCCACCGGCGCGCCTTTGGTCGCTTCGTGGGTCAGGTTCTTCGGGATGCCCAGGTTGTCGTAGGTGAAATCCGTAAAGGGCGACCGGCGGCCCGATGGATGACAGCCCGCGCACTTGGCCTTGCCTTCAAAGAGCTGAAGTCCCGCCTGTTCCTTATCGGTCAACGCCAGCTTGCCCGCCAGGTATCTGTCATAGCGCGAGCTGAATGAGTTCATGTCACTGGAACGCTCGAAAACCGCAATGGCGTCCGCAATCGCATCATAGGCGTCCGGCACTGCGGACGAGCCGGAGCACAACCGGAATCCATAGGCGAGTTTGAACAGGAGACCATAGTTGGAGCCGCAAACCTTGCGCACCACCGAGGCGCGGTCCGGATTGTTCATCTCGACAGGGTTCAGGAACGGGCCCTTGGCCTGATCGGCGAGGCTCGCCGCGCGGCCGTCCCAGAATTGACCGCCCACGTACACCTGCTCGTCATCGATCAGTCGATAACCGGGCTCGGGACTGGCAAACGCGTATGCAGCCGACGGCGGATTCCGGTTGCCGGAACGCCCCGCGACAGCGCCACCCACCACCGCCACCTGCGGGTCGCCATTTCCTTTGAAGCCGTGCTTGGGGTCGTGGCAGGAAGCGCAGGCCTGCCCCGCCGGTTCCGAGAGGTTCGTATCCAGGAAAATCGCTTTGCCCAGCAACTCCTTCAGTGCCTTCGTTCCATTCATCGATTGACTCCAGGTGGCCGGACTGGAGATCAGGATGGCGAACAATACTAAAGCGACTTTCATGTTCTATACTCCGAATAACAGTTTTTTAACCTAAGCAGCATAGCAACACTGCAAATAGTTTGCAAGATCGTCGTGAACCGGGGCGGGCTGGGGTGCTCCAGGCCCCCTTTTTCGAAGGCTGGATGCCTTCCTGAAATGTCCGGCTCGTGGCCAACCGCCGCACAGCAAGGGCGCCGCCCACTCTTTTGGGGCGGGACACTCTCCAACTCGTCCATGCCTGAAGTGGCAGGCTCGAATGCCAGCCGCTTTCTGCAATTGACTTGCAGCAGCTGCCCCGACGGAGGATACAGCCAGCATCCCTGGGCCGGAAACCGGCGCTCGCACCCGGCGAGTTCCAAAGCATGGAGAAAATTTAACGCGCGGACGACCGAACCAGACATATTCCTAAAAGCCCAGCATCTGAATTGGCTAATCGAACCCGATAGTTCTGCCGATACTGTACTGTAGGTACTTCTAAGGCCTGCTCGCGCTGATCCGTTTAGCGGGTGGGGTTCCGTTTCAGGAGAAGATTTTGGCGCGCGGGCCAGATCTCAGAGAGTTTATTCTCATAGCCGCATTGTTATCCCCTTCGCTGCAGGCTCAGAGGTATAGCTTCAAGACCTATGGCCAGGAACAGGGGCTGAGCAACCTTGCGACCGAGTGCCTCTTCCAGGACCGGACCGGTTACCTGTGGGTCGGCACCCAGAATGGCCTGTTCCGCTATGATGGCGCGGCCTTTACACGCTTCGGCGACGCCGATGGCCTGCCCAGCTCCACCGTGGACAGTATCGTGGAGTCAACCGACGGCGTTCTCTGGGTGGCCACTTCGCGCGGGCTGGCCCGCCGCCACGGATCCCGCTTCGAACCCGTTCACATTCCAGGAACCATAGAGAGCTCGGGGCGATTCGGCTTAGCCGGCGATACCACGGGCAGCCTGTACCTGACCACCAATGCCGGCATCCTCCGTGCATCCGTCCCGTCCGCTGGCAAGGAACGGCAGTTCGAAGCCATCGCCGGTCAACCCGCGGGCCATGCCTATGGAGTACACGTCGAGAGTGGCGGCGCCGTGTGGTACGGCTGCGGCTCGGGCGTCTGCCGCATCCGGAATGGCCGTACGGAAGCGTTCGGCCCGCTGGAGGGTGTACCCCCCGACCGTTGGGATGCCCTGCTGACAGACCGGGAAGGTACGGTCTGGATCAGAAGCTCGAAGCGGTTGCTGCTCAAACCCGCGAACTCCGGACGCTTCGTTGCCCCCTCGCGCAATATCCCATCAAATGGCGATTTTGCCACACTGGCTTCCGGCCGGGACGGTGAACTCTTCGTCCCCACCGATGACGGCGTCTGGGAATATGCGGTCGGGCAGTGGCGGGTCACCGGCCAGGAACAAGGCTTGTTGGCGGCAGCGACCAGCGCGGTGTTGCAGGACCGGGAAGGTTCCCTCTGGATCGGACTGTGGGGTACAGGCCTGACCCGCTGGGTGGGGCGCAATGAGTGGGAAGGCTGGACCCGTACCGAAGGCTTGAGCGGGGAACATGTCTGGAAGATGGCGCGCGATGCGCAGGGGCAGTTATGGGTGGCCACGGACAATGGGCTGAACCAGCTGCGGGTGGATGCCCGCACGGGCAGACCGGCCTGGCGGCTGTGGACCGAAGCAAACGGCCTCGCCGGCAATAAGACAAGGTCGCTGGCCCTGGGTCCGGATGGAGCCCTGTGGACCGGCAGCTCGCCCGGAGGCATCTCCCGCGTGGAGCCCCTCACCGGACAGGTCCGCACGTTCGCGCTGCCGCGTGTACCGGGCAGTGATCGTATCTGGAGCCTCGCCTTCGACCGGGCGGGTACGTTGTGGGTCGCGACAAGAGGAGGCCTGTTCTCAGCCGCTCCGCTCAGCGGGCGAACTGAGTTTCAGAAGCAGGAACTGCCCAATGGCGATGCCGGCGAGACCGTTTCCGCCGTCCTGGAAGACCGCCAGGGACGCTTCTGGGCGGCCGGCACCAGGGGCTTGGCACGCCGCGAAAACGGAGTTTGGCGGCGCTTCACCAAAGCGGACGGGCTGCCATCCACGGCCGCCGGCTTCCTGGCCGAAGCGCCCGACGGTGACATCTGGGTCGGCTACCGGGACCGCAGCGGCGTTTCCAAGATAAAAGTGGACGGGAACCGCCTTTCTGTCAAAACATTTACCCGGCAGTCTGGATTGCATTCGGAGCAGGCCATCTTTGTCAAAGTGGACCGGCGGGGCTGGCTGTGGTTTGGCACGGACCAGGGCATCGATGTTCTCATCGGCAAACAGTGGCATCACTTCGGGCGCCAGGACGGGCTGATCTGGGACGACTGCAATACCGACGCTTTCTATGAAGACGCCGATGGCAGCGTGTGGATCGGCACCAGCCGTGGCCTGGCTCACTACCGGGTCCCCGTCTCGAGGCCCAAACTGGAAGGGCCGCGCGTGGAGTTCACAAAATTCCAACTGGGAGACCAGACGCCCGACCTGGAACGGCCCATTGTGGAGCCTTACCGCAACCACACCCTCACCGCCCAGTTCTCCGTGCTAACGTTTCTGGCCGAAGGAGACGTGCTCTGCCGTTACCGGCTGGCCGGCCTCGACGACGAATGGCTCGAGACTAAACAGCGTGAGGTCCGGTTCCCCAATCTGCCACCTGGGAAATACGTCCTGGAAGCGACGGCGCGCAATGCCGCCGGAGTCTGGAGCAGCGTGCCCGCCCAGGTTCATTTCACCATCGCGCCACCCTGGTGGGCGACATGGTGGATGCGGGCTGCCGCGATTCTGGCAGTTCTCCTGATGCTGGCCGGCATCATCGTCTGGAGAACCAGGCGGCTGATCTCACAAAGCGTCCGGCTGGAGGCCGCGGTCAAGGAACGCACGCAGCAGCTGCGGATCGAGCAGGAACGCATCGTCGGCCAAAACGCCGAGATCGAACGGCTGCTCGAGCAGGCCCGCCAGGCCAATCTGCTCAAGGATGAGTTCCTGGCCAACATGAGCCACGAGATCAGGACGCCGATGAACGGCATCATCGGCATGATCAACGTGACCCTGGCCCAGGCGGTGACGGCCGAACAGCAGGAATCGCTTCATATGGTGAAATCCTGTGCGCAGTCGCTGCTCCACATCCTGAACGATGTCCTTGATTTCTCCAAGATTGAGGCGGGCAAACTCGAGATCGCAGCCGCGCCCTTCCGCATGACCGACCTGATGGAGGGGGCATGTGCGACGTTCCTGGCCGGCGCCCGCGAGAAGGGCATCCAACTGACATGGGACATCGCCAGGGATGTTCCGGCCTGGCTCGAATGCGATGCGCGCCGCATCCGGCAGGTTCTGCTGAACCTCATCGGCAACGCCTTGAAGTTCACGCACCAGGGTGAAGTCCACGTCTCCGCCTACAAAGGGAATTCAGACAGCGGCGAGTTGGAACTGTGGTTCGCGGTCAGCGACACGGGCATCGGCATTCCGGAATCGGCCCGGGCATTGATTTTTGAGGCATTCCGTCAGGCCGATGGCACCACATCCCGCAACTACGGCGGCACCGGACTGGGGTTGACCATCTCGTCACGCCTCGTCCGCCTGATGGGCGGCAGCATCACCGTCGAGAGTGAACCCGGCAAGGGCAGCACGTTCCGGTTCTGGGTGAAGGCCAGCGCGGCCGCCGCTCGCGCCGAGACTTCCAACCAGCCCGGCCGGTCTGAGTTTGAAAGCATCACCGCCCACCCGCTGCGCATCCTGCTGGCGGAAGACAACGTCGTCAACCAGCGGGTGGCCATGGCGCTGCTGAAGAAGCGCGGGCACAGCGTCGAAGTCGTAGGCAATGGCCGGCAAGCCGTGGAACGGTCGCAGTCAACATTCTTCGATCGCATTCTGATGGACCTCCAGATGCCTGAGATGGACGGTTGGACCGCGACGCAGATGATTCGGGAACGGGAACTCACCACCGGCGGCCACGTGCCCATCCTGGCGCTCACCGCCCACGCCATGAGCCACATCCAGCAGCATTGCCTGGAAATCGGCATGGACGCCGTAATCGTGAAACCCTTCGATCCGGACCAGTTTTACCAGACGCTGGAACAGGCCCTCCCAACCGGTGGGCCCCAGTGCGTGCAGGCCTCCTGAGCTCCACCGCCGCCGTCAACCTGCCTCTATGCCGGCCCCGGGCTTGTGCCCGGCACCGCATTGATCGGACAATCGGGCAAGGTCGCAGAGCGGAGGGATTCATGAGTGGGGTTGCCCGGTGCCTATTTACGGTGATGCTGTCGATGCTGGCGCTAGCGCCCAGCGCGAAGCCCTATTCTGTCCTCTCGCACGAAGCAATCATCGATTCCGCCTGGGACACCTCCATCAAAGGTCTCCTGCTCCAACGCTTCCCGGGTGCGACTCCTGAGCAGCTCCAGGAAGCGCACGCCTATGCCTATGGCGGCAGCATCATCCAGGACATGGGGTACTACCCTTTTGGATCGAAGCTCTTCACCGGCCTGCTGCACTATGTCAGAAGCGGCGACTTCATCCTCAATCTCATTCGTGAATCGCAGGATCTGAACGAATACGCCTTCGCGCTGGGCGGGCTCGCCCACTACGCCTCCGACAACAACGGCCACCGGATTGCCACCAACGTGGCGATTCCCATGCTCTATCCCAAGCTGAAGCGCCGGTTCGGCGATCGCATCACCTTCGCCGACGACCCGCTTTCCCACGTCAAGACGGAGTTGGCCTTTGATGTCCTGCAGGTCGCCCAGAGCCATTACGCGCCCGACAGCTACCACGGCTTCATCGGCTTCCAGGTAGCTCGGCCTGTGCTCGAACGCGCCTTCCTCGCAACCTACGGCTTGAAATTGGGCGACGTCTTCACCAACGTCAGTCTCGCCATCGGCTCATACCGGCACGCCGTCAGTTCCACCATTCCGTCCATGACCCGCATCGCCTGGCAGATGAAGAAGGACGAGATCGTCAAGGGCACTCCGAGCATGACGCGCCGCAGATTCCTCTATAACCTGTCGCGCGCCAGCTACCACAAGGAGTGGGGTAAGGAGTATCAGCGCCCAGGCTTCGGCGTCAGGCTGCTGGCGTTCCTGTTCAAATTGGTGCCCCACATCGGCCCGGCAAAAGCGCTGCAATTCCGGACACCGACTCCGGAAGTGGAGAAGCTGTTCATGGCCAGCTTCAATGCAACCCTCAGTGAATATCGGGAGTTCCTGGCTGCAGTCGGGGCGGGCCGGCTCGTGCTTCCGAACGAAAACTTCGATGTGGGCGAACCGACCATCGCTGGAAAATAGACCCTCGGTGATGAGACATATGCCTCGCTGCTGGACAAACTGGACGGCCACTTCAACGACGTGCCCGCCGCCCTGAGAAGCGACTTGCTTGCATTCTACGGAGACCTCAGCGCGCCCATCTCCACAAAATCGAATGAGCACGACTGGGCCAAAGTGACACGCGCCGTGCAGGAACTGAGGTCATTGGAACTTTCCTCGCAGGCCGCTCCCGCAACGCCCAATGACATTCCAAGGTGACCCCTGGCGCCAGCCGCTGCCCCGTTACGACTTCGCGTAGTAGTCCGCCACTGCGCGAAAGGCCAGCTTCGGGTCCCAGGGCATATCCGGATACGTGCTGCCCATCCGGTCGGCGTAGCTCTTCACCAGGCCGTAGCTCGCCATGTCCAGGTCCAACCGGGGATCGGCCGAGTAGGGGTACTTGGGCATGACAAAAGTAAAGGCGAAGGCGCCTTCCGCCTCCTCCGCGGTGAATGCTTGCAGCAGCTCAATCAGGTATTTCGACTGCGTCTCCTCATCGCGCACATACGCGCCCTTCAGCCGCGGCGGCTCACTGCTCCAGTCCACAATCGCCCAGCCGTAACCGCCCTTCTTCTCCGCGCCCTTGTAAGTACAGCAGCCAAACTCCGTCATCACGACAGGCTTCCCGTGGGCAAAGTACTTCCGCAGATTCTGGCGGAACAGCCGCTGATTCATGGCGTCGCGGTAACAGTCGATGCTCACGAAATCGAAGCGATTCCAGTCCACGTCCTCCCAGGCTCCGGCGGAATACGTCACCGGACCGTGGAAGTGGCGGCGCACCTCGTCCACGGCACGCTCCAGAAACCGGTTGAGATTGCGATTGAAGGGACCCAGGCGCAGCGTACTCCACAGCAACTTCCACGGCTTCATGAACGCGCCCACCCGCTCCGGCCCCGTCTCGCCCAGCACCAGTCCTTTCATGAAGAAGGTCAACTCCCAACCGGTGATAAAGACCACCCGGGGCGCCTGCAGCCGCAGGCTCTCCGCCGCCTGGGCGCATTCCGCGAAATAGGCCAGGGTCTGCTCTTCGTCCGCGTCGTGATAGCCGGGTCCGAACCAGACCTCCAGTCCCTGCTCAATCGCGTACTCGGCCGCCGTCATCAATCGGGACAGATCCCGCCCGACAATGCGGATCGCATTGCAGTGCAGGTCACGCCGGATGATCTCAATCTCGCGGCGCACGGTGTCAGGGTCGAAGATGGGCCGCGAAGGCCGCGTTTCTCCGAAGGGGTAGATTCCGACGTCGTAGTTGACGCCTTTCAGCCTCACGCCCCGCCCCGCCCCGCCCTGCCGGCACACTACCGGCGGAACTCACAACCCGGACTGCTGATTTGTAGGACACCTGCCATCCTGGCGAGCAATCGGCTTTCCAGAACCGCGCCGCTTCCGCTTGTCCCTTTGGATTCAATGCCGAGCCGGCCATCCGCCGCGCCGGCGTCCCTCCGCCGGTCCGTTCCCAGTGGTAAGAATTACGGGCCGGCCGGTGGCCCGCGCCCTCACCCCTGCATTTATTCGCCTTTGCCGTTTGTGCTACTACCCCAGGCCGCCGAGGAACCCCAGGCAGCGGCACTCCCCCACGCCGCCGAACTACCCCAAGCCGCAGTACTGCCCCACGCCGCGCTGCTCCCCCAGGGCGAGGTGGAACCCCAGGCGGCGGAACTACCCCAGGCCGCAGCCGAGCCCCAGGCCGCTGTCGAACCCCAGGCCGCGGCGCTCCCCCACGCCGCGGCAGAGCCCCAGGCCGCCGTCAAAGGCTCCAACGCATGAGTCCCCCAAACGTTCGCCAGACTCCACAGATTGTTGTCCCAAACGGTCTGCGTTGCCGCCGTCAGCAGCGCCTGGCCGGCAGCCAGTTTGTAAGTCACTGCGGGCGACGCCGCGGAACGGCTGGTGCTGTCGTAGTTATTCAACGCGCCCAGCAGGTTCAGATAGCCCGCGCCCACCGTGTACATGTCATAAGTGGCCGGGTAGACCACATGCGTCGTAGGATCCACGGTCGCACTGACCAGCGGAAAACTCTTAGACGCAGTCTTCATCAGCCGGGCCTTCACCACGTCGGGGGTCAAGCCCGGCGTCCGCTGCAACATCAGCGCCGCCGCTCCGCTCACCATTGGCGCCGCCATGCTCGTCCCGCTCAGCCGCGCATAATTGCTGTCCACCCCACTCGACGGATAGGTGCGGTCGAGTGTCGACCCCGGAGTCCGCAGCGACATGATCAGGTTGCCCGGCGCCACCAGGTCCGGTTTCACGACCAGGTCGCCCCACGTGGGCCCCTTCGAGCTGTAACTCGCAATCTGGTCGTCCGACGTCGACTGCGTGTCCAGCGTCTTCATCGCACCCACCGTAATCGCCAGCGGCGAATTCCCAGGCGACAGGATGGTCGAGTATCCGCTGCGGCCGAAGTTCCCCGCCGCCACCACAACCACAATCCCCTTCTTCCAGGCAGCTTCCACAGCCTGCACCAGCGGGTCGTTCTTGTAGCTTTCGTAAACAGGACGCCCCACCGAGAGATTGATGATCCGGATGTTGTACTTGCTGCTCAGCTGGACCGCCCGGTCGATCGCGGCAATAATCACGCTGTCGCTGCTCATCCCATTGGCGTCCAGCACCCGCAGGTCGATCAGCTTGACACCCGGAGCGATGCCCTTCACGCCGGATTGCGACGCAGCTCCGTTGCCGGCCACAATCCCCGCCACATGGCTGCCGTGTCCATAATCGTCCGCATTCTTCGAGGAGACAAAACTCTCGCGGTAAACAACGCGCCCTGCGAGGTCAGCGTGATTGGCGATGCCGCTGTCCAGGATCGCGACCCCAATCCCCTCGCCCGTCAATCCATAGGACGCCGCGAAATTGGCGCCAATCGCCACATGCGAATAGTCCGTGGCCGCCGTCACCGTAGCGCCAACCGGACGGTCCAGCGAGATGTACCGGACGTTGGAAAGATTCGCCAGCGACAGAATCGACGCGACAGGCAGGGTCTGGGTGACCGCCGGAATCAGCGTGTACAGCAGCCGGTTCACGCCAGGCAGCAACCCCACCAGCCCCGTCACGGTCTGCAACAGGCCAGGAGGATTGAGCTGAACAATGACATCCACCTGCTTCGTGGAATTGGAAGGATTGTTCAGCAACGCGGCCAGATCGGGCGCCAGCTTGGAATTCTGTCCGAACAGACCAGTACTCAGCGGCAGCAGAAGGGCGATCGAGAGAATTGAGCTGGCGAATCTCATGCGATCCTTACTGGCACGTCCCGTACCATAGTCCCGCCCTCCGCTAACCCTCTAAAAACACCCGCGTTAGGGCAACCCGCACCTGGCGCCGCGCCTCCGTGCGCGTCACGCTTGGCGCAGCCTGCGCCACGATTGACGCCGATCCTGATCTAAAGCGAAAGATTCAGTACGCCGATGTACAGCTTGGGCCACGACGGAAATACTATGCCTACTCCAATCGAGTCGACTGAAGGGCCCAGGCCAAAAACACCCCGGCTCGCACAGGCCTACATCCTGCTGTTGACCTGTGGCGGCGCCGCGGTCCTCGGCTACGGCCTCTGGACCTGGCAAACCCACGAGTGGGGCCGCTTCCTTTTCTACCTCGGCATCTCGGCCATCGCCTCGGGCATGAAGGTCACCCTCTCCGCGGGCTCGGGCACCATGTCGATGAACTTCCTTTTCATCCTGATCGGCATCGCCTCATTGAGTCTCGGCGAAACCCTCGCCATGGGCTGCGGAGGCATCCTGTTCCAGCGCTTCTTCCTGGCCAAACGCCCGCCGCGCGCCGTGCAGTCCATATTCAATGTAGCCAGCATCGCCTGCTCCATCGGCGCATCTTACTTCGCCTATCACGCCGGCCTGCGCCTGGAAAGCTGGTTCGAAGCTCCGCTGCTTCTGATGTTCGCCGCCTGCGCCTTCTTCCTGACCAATACATTCTCCGTAGCGTTGGTCATCGCCCTCACTGAGGAGAAATCGGCCTGGGCGGTCTGGCGCGAATCTTACTTCTGGTCGTTCCCCAACTACCTCGTCGGCGCCGCTGTCGCCCTGGGACTGAATGCCTTCAGCAAAGCCTTCGGCTGGCAGTCCTCCTTATTGGTCCTACCCGTCCTATATGTGGTCTACCGCTCCCACCGCCTCTATGTGGAACGCCTGGAAGAAGACAAACTGCACGCCGAACAGCAGACCCGCCACGCCGAAGAACTGGCTCTACTCCATCGCCGCACCATCCAGACCCTGGCCGTCGCAGTCGAAGCGAAGGACCAGACCACTCGCGACCACCTGGCGCGCGTCGAAGTCTACGCCATGGAGATCGGCCGCGAACTCAATCTCAGTGAGAACGAGCTCAAGGCGCTGGAAGCCGCCTCCCTGCTCCACGACATCGGCAAGCTCGCCGTACCGGAGTACATCATCTCCAAACCGGGCAAACTCACCCCGGAAGAGTTCGAAAAAATGAAGATCCACCCCATCGTCGGAGCCGAGCTCATCGAACAGGTGGAGTTCCCCTATCCCGTAGCCCCGATGGTGCGCGGCCACCACGAGAAATGGGACGGCAGCGGCTATCCCGACGGGCTGGCCGGCGAAGACATCCCCATCGGCGCCCGCATCCTGGCCACCGTCGACTGTCTCGACGCCCTCGCCTCCGACCGTCAGTACCGGCGCGCCCTGCCCCTCGACGAAGCTCTCGCCATGGTGCAGCGTGAAGCAGGCCGGAGTTTTGATCCCCGCATCGTGGAAGTCCTGTCCCGGCGCTACCAGGAATTGGAACGGATGGCCAAAGCCAGCGTCGTCGCCCAGAAGACCAAACTCTCCACCGAATTGAAGGTGGAACGGGGCGCCGCCCCGGCGGCCGGCTTCGAGGAATCGGCCGATACCACAGCCAACGACCTCACCAGCATTCACAACTCCATGCAGGCCGCCGAAGCGCAACGCCTCCTGCTCGACCGCGTCGATCGCGACCTCGCCGCCTGCCTCAGCCAGCCCGAAATCTTCGGCGTCGCCCGCGAGATCCTGCGACTCGAAATCCCCTACGATGTCCTCGCCGTCTACCAGTGCGAGGGCGACCGGCTTCTGCCCGTATTCCTCGATGGCGAAGCGCAACGCCAATTCGCTTCTCTCGAAATCCCCATGGGCATGGGACTGGCCGGCTGGGTTGCGGAAAACAACAAGGCCATCATGAACGGCAACCCATCCGTCGAGCCGGGCTATCTGAACGATCCCGCACGCTTCAGCACCCTGGGCTCCGCATTGGCCGTCCCCCTGGAAACCCCCGCCGGCGTCACCCACGTCTTCTCCCTCTATCGCCAGGGACGTGATGCCTTCCGTACCAGGGAGCTCAACGTCCTGCTTTCGATCTCCTCGAAGCTCAGCCGCCGGCTCGAGCTAGCGCCCCAGCCGCGATAGGTCCCCGCTCACGGCCGCCTCGGCCTGCCCGCGGTGCAGTTGATCCAGCGCCGCCAGATCACCGGTCGCCGCCGCCGGACCTGCTTCCGCGACCGTCGGCACGCGGGGAATCGCAGCAATCAGTTGCCGCGTGTACGGATGCCGCGGAGCCCGGAAGATCTCCCCGCTCGGCGCGTTCTCCACCAACTCCCCCTGATGCAGGATTGCCACCCGCTGGCAGAGCGCCGCCACCGACGCCAGGTCATGCGAGATGTAGAGGATGCTCACGCCGGTCTCCTGGTTCAGCCTCCGGAAAAGCGCCAGGATCTCGGCCTGCGTAATGCTGTCCAGCGCACTGGTCGGCTCATCCGCCAGCAGCAGCGCGGGCCGGTGCAGCAAGGCCAGGGCGATCAGGAATCGCTGGGCCATGCCGACACTCAAATTGCGCGGGTACATCCGCAGGAATTCTGGCTCCGCCGGCAGGCTCACACTGGCCAGCAGCGGCTGCCATTCCGGCTTGCCCGTGCGATGCGCCCGCCAGCATTCCTCCAGCTGGGCGCCCAGCCGCAGATTCGGATTCAGCGCAGAGAGCGGACTTTGCGGCACCAGCGCAATCTGCAATCCACGCAGCTTGCGCATCTCCTTTTCCTTCAAACCCACCAGGTCCCGTCCCTGGAACTCGATGCTGCCCGTGCAGGTTCCGTTCTTCAGCCCCAGCAGGCCAAGGATCGAAAGGATCAGCGTGCTCTTCCCTTCCCCGCTCCGGCCCACCAGGCCCACAATCTCGCCCGGGGCGATTTCGAACGCCACGTCGCGTAGCACCCCCGGTTTGCCGGGGTAGCCGGCCGAAATACGCAGCTTTAGCAGTGAACTCATTTTCCCTGGACCAGCGTCAGGTGCTCGGCATCCCAAAACGTCCGCGGATAGAACGGCACCGGCTTGCCGCCTCGAACATTCGGCGCAACGGCCGAAAGTGAGTTCGGATGCAGCAGGTACACAGCCGGTGATTGCTCCAGCAGGATCTCCTGCACCCGGTCGAAGCTCTTTTTCCGCGCCGCCGCGTCGCTGCTGGCCGCCTGGGCGAGCATCAGCTTGTCGATCTCCGCCTCCCACGGCGTGGCCGGTGTCTTCTGCGAGGGATTCCAGGGATGATTGGCCGCCGAACTCAGCAGGATGTTCATGATCCCGTTCGGGTCGATGTCGATGTTCACAAAACCCAACAGGCAGGTCTCATAGTCCAGCGTGCGCGTAATCCGCTGGATCAGCGACGGAAAGTCGAGGCTCACAATGTTGACCTTGATCCCGATCTTGGCCAGGTCCTGCTGGATCATCGCCGCCATCGGCTCCCGCGTCTTGCTGCCCGCGTTCGTGATCAGCGAAAACTCCACCGCATGTCCGCCCGCATCCTGCAGGACGCTGCCCTTCAGCACGAACCCGGCCTGCGCCAGGCGCTTCGCCGCGGCGGCGGCATCATATCGATGTGGAGCAAGCCGTGCGTTGAACCATTGCTTATTGGCCGGCGAAACATAACCCGCCGACAGGCTGGCATGGCCGCGGTAGACCACACGGCTCAGGTCGGTCCGCGAAATCGCCTCCGAAACTGCCCGCCGGAACGCCTGGGACTGGAACCATGCTTTCTTGTAGGCCGGCAACGGCGACTGCGGAGCCATGTTGAACCACACAAACTCCACGTCCGTAGTGGGGCCGGCATCAATCGCCTGGCCGCCCTCCTTCGCCAGCCGCTCGTACAGATCCGGAGTCAGCGAATCGATCAGCTGCAACTCACCCCGCCGGAACCGCAGCAGCTCCAGATCCCGGTTCTGCTGGAACTCAATCCGGATACCGTCGAGCAACGGCAGCGTCTTGCCATCTGCCCCCCGCTTCCAATAGGACGGGTTGCGCTTCAACAGCAGGTGCGAGCCCGGAGAGTGTTCCGCCACGACGAACGGACCCAAGCCCGGAGCCGGCCTGCGCGACGCCGTGGCCGACAGGATCGGCACCTGGTCGAACAGCCGCTCGAACGCTCCAGCCGAGGCGGGAAAGTCCGCCACCACCGTGTAGTCGTCCTGAGCGGTGATCCGTACCTCTCCCTTATCGGTCTTAAAAGTATCGGCCAGGGGCGAGTGCAGCGCCGGGTCCAGCAGCTTCTGGAACGTCGCCGCCACATCCTTGGCCGTGAAAGCCGCGCCGTCGGGAAACTTCACCCCGCGGCGCAGCGTGAACACCACCCGCTTGCCGCCATTCGTCACCTGCCACGACGACGCGAGCTCCGCTTCCGGCTTCTGTGTAAGCCGGTTGACGCGGATCAGCACGCCCTCCGTCAGGTAGCGGATCGCCTCGGCCGAATCATCAGCCACCAGCAGCGGATCCAGTTGTTTCGGCTCGCTGTGGAGCGCAAACCGCAGCTCAGCCGCCGGCAAGCTGGCGGCCAACAGGACAATCAGTGTGAACAGTCGCATCATACGGAGTAATCCTCCCTGGGCAGCACAAGCTGAAATCCGCCGATCACCAGGGCCAGCAGAACCACCGGAGCCGCGATCCAGGGCTGGGCCATCAGGTCCCCGCTCTGCAGCTCTCGCAGGATTCCACCCCAGGACGGCAGCGGCTCAGAGATACCCAGGCCAAGCATTCCAAGCGTCGCCTCGGCCAGGATGAACAAAGGTACCGAGGTCCAGAATTGCGCCAGCAGCACCGGCATCACATTCGGAACGAGGTGACGCGAAAGCAGGCGCCAGGGTGTACACCCCGAAGCTCTTGCCTGCAAAATGAAATCGGCCTCCCGCAAACGGGTCACGGCGGCCCGCACCACACGCGCCGACGAGGGCCAGCCCAACAGTCCCAGCACCAGGAACGTGATCGCCATCGAAGCCGCCGGAGACACATTCAACGGCAGGCATGCACGCACCATCAGCAGCAGTAGCAGCCAGGGCAGCGAAAGGAACAGATCCACCGCGCCCAACACCAGCCGCTCCGTCCAGCCACCGGCAAATCCGGCCATCCCCCCGATCAGGGCGGCCAGCACGCACGACAGCAGGGCCGCGGCCGGGGCCAGTGTCAGCGAAACGCGTGTACCGTACAGCAATCGCGCCAGGCGGTCGCGGCCCAGCGCATCGGTTCCCAGCAGGGTTTGCCGCGAAGGCGGAGAATCCGGATTCTCACGCATCTGCGTCGCATAGTCGCCGGCCGTCCATAGCCGCGGAGCCAATGCCGAAATCGCCACAATGCCCAGCAGTACGACGGCAAACACTCTGGCGAACTTCATTGCGCCGCCTCCAACCGGGGACGCGCGGCCAGTTCCGCAACGGTCATGCCGGCCGTCGTCGCCAGCGCAATCAGCATCGTCAGGTTCAGCAGCAGTGGCAGGTCCCGGGCCGTCGCCGCCTGCCAGGCCAGCCGCCCCAGGCCCGCCGCATCGCAGATCGCCTCGATCGGGATGATCGAGCCGATCGCCATACTCAGCGACGTAGCCAGCAGGGCCAGCAACTGCGGTGCCGCTCCCCTCATCACATAGGCGGACAGAATGCGCAGCTCCCCAATCCCGCGTGCCCGTGCCATATCAATGCAGGGCGCGCCATAGGCTTGTGCCAGAACATTCCTTGAATAGCGGAAGATCCGCGGCGTCAGCACCAGCAGCAGCACCAGCTCCACCGGAGCGCCAAACGTCAGGCACAGCAGCGCCAGCACACCGGCCGGCAGGCTCAACAACAGGCCTGCGAACAGCGCCGTGGCCGTATCCAATACCCAGGCCCGCCTGTATGCGGCCACCGGGATCGCCAGCGCCAGCCCCAGCAACCACGCTCCGGCCAGCCCGGTCACCACCCGCTTCAGCGTCGCAGCCGCATTGTTCTTCAGTAAATCCGCGATGGCCGCACCGTTCGTTTGCGATTGCCCCAGGTCGCCGTGCAAGGCGCCCCGCACATACCGCACAAAGCCCTGGCCCAGGCTGTTCTCCGCCTCGCGCTGGGCTCGCATGGCCGCCAGCGTTCCGGCGCTCAGCCGAGGGTCCAACTCCCGCTCGTCCACCAGCGCGCCCGGTGAAAACCTTACCAGCATGGCCGAACCGAATGCTGCCAGTAACACCAGAATCGCCATCCGCGCCAGTTGTGTGCCAACTATCTTCATCTGAGCCTGATAGTGTCATCGGCGGATCGGTGCGCGGTCTATACACAGAGTAGGATCCCTAGGGTGATCTCCTCATTTCGAGGGTCTTTTCCCGACATCACTTAGTGCGATGCTCCTATGGCTGGAACACCCCGTTTCCTCAATACTTGACGATACTGGAGAGATTGCCGCGCGCCGCTGCCCGGCTCCTGACCCCATGAACCTCGATTGCGACAGACGCGGATATCTCGGCTTGGACGTTGTGTTCGCCAGCCAACGCATCCGCGCCCTGCTCCGACAGGCCGAACAGGTGGCCGCCACCAACGCCGTCGTCCTCATCACCGGCGAAAGCGGCAGCGGGAAAGAGGTCATCGCCCGGGCCATCCACCACCACTCCCTGCGCAAAACGAAGTCCTGGGTCGACATCAACTGCACCGCCCTGCCGGAACACCTGGTGGAAAGCGAGCTCTTCGGCTACGAACGCGGAGCCTTCAGCGGAGCCGAATCCTCCAAAGCCGGCCTGTTCGAGATCGCCAACGAGGGCACGCTCTTCCTGGACGAAATCGGCGACCTCGACCTCCGCGTCCAGGTGAAACTGTTGAGGATTCTCGATGGCGCCCCTTACTACCGGCTCGGCGGAGTCCGCAAGGTGAATGTGGACGTCCGCCTCGTCACGGCCACCAACCAGGACCTGAAGGCCGCCGCCGGACAGGGCCGCTTCCGCCTCGACCTTTACCACCGCCTCTCCCAGATCCGCCTCGCCGTCCCCCCTTTGCGCGAACGCCGCGAAGACATCCTCCCCCTGGCCGCGCACTTCATCCAGACCCAGAAGGCCGACCTGGGCATCGCCCGTGACGCAGCCCTCGCCCTGGAAGCCTACGAGTGGCCGGGCAACGTCCGCGAACTCCGCAATGTGATGATTCGCGCCGCCGTCTTCGCACAAGGCAGCGCCATCACCGTCGCCGATCTGCCCGAAGAGTTCCAGGAAGAAGGATTCTCGGCCAGCCTGGCCAATCTGTCGATGCTTGGTGAAGCCGAACGGGATGTCATCGCCCAGGTCCTGGAGAAGTCAGGCGGCCACCAGCAATTGGCAGCCAAGACCCTCGGTATCTCGCGCAGGACCCTCCAGCGCCGCATCAAATCCTACGGGCTGTGCGTCGAACGCAGCGCCTTGGTCAGGGTGGGGCCGCATGCCGGCTGAAACCCCCAACCGCAGGCAATCGCCGCGCTCCCCGGCCTCCGGAGCCGTCCAGCTCAGTTTCGAAGATCCCCTGCCCATCACCGTGGAAGCCCAGCTCCAGGAGACCAGCCAGCAGGGCTTTCGAATCTCGCACTCCAGCCGCCAGCTCGTACCGGGCCTCGAGGTGCTTCTGCGCCGCGACGGAGCCACTCATCGCGCCCGCGTCATCTGGACCCATATCCTCGACGGCCGCCTCGTCAGCGGCTGCCTGCTGCTGTAACCCCCTCGCTGATTCCGTACAATCAGATCTGCAGATGTGAAGGATGCCGCTGCTGAACCCCTTGGAAGACGGGTAATCCCAGGCGCCCGGCAGGGCCCGCCACCAACACAGGGAGTTGCCCATGGAATCGAAGCAGCCGGATACAGTGCACGAGACGCCTGGTGGAGTGCCCCGGAGGAGCGCGCTGCAGGCCGCGGCGGCCCTCTTCTCCGCCCCATTTCTGGCCCAACCCGCCGGCGCCGCGGTAACCCAGATGGCCGCAAGTCCAAAACGGAACCAGCGCTTCGATGAAGACTGGCGCTTCCTGCGCGCCGACGCACCCGGAGCAGAGCTGCCCGCCTTCAACGACACCTCCTGGCGGGCCCTCAGCCTCCCGCACGATTGGAGCGTCGAGGATCTCCCGCCCCGCCCCGCGCATGGCAATGGCGAAGGCATCCTCTGGGGCGCCGCGGATCTGCCCACGCGCGTAGGTCCCTTCGACACCGACCTCAGTGCCGGTGGCCGCGATACAGGCTGGTTCGTCGGCGGCACAGGCTGGTACCGCAAGCACTTTCACATCGACGCGTTGCCGGCCGGCGGCCAGGTCGAAATCGTATTCGACGGCGTCTACATGAACAGCGACGTCTGGCTCAACGGCCACCTCCTCGGCAACCAGCCCTACGGCTACACCACATTCGCTTACGACCTCACCCCGCACCTCAGCCCAGGCGGTGTGAACGTCCTCGCGGTCAGGGTCCGTAACGAGGGCCGCAACAGCCGCTGGTATTCCGGCTCGGGCATCTATCGCCACGTCTGGCTGAATACCACCGGCAGCGTGCGCATCCCCACCTGGAGCCTGTTCGTCACTACCCCCGAAGTCTCCCGGCAACGGGCCGCTGTCAAAGTGTCGGCTGGAGTCGAAAACCGCACCAGCAGCACGCGCGAAGTCACGGTCCACCTTCAGCTCTTCGACGGCAAAGCCCCCGTCTCCGCCAACCAGGCGGTGACGCTTTCAGTTGCCGCCGGCGCGACGGCCACGGCGGAACATACCTTCACTCTCGACAATCCCAAGCTCTGGTCGACCGGCACTCCGCACCTCTACCGGGCCGAAGCGGCCGTCCTGGCAGCCGGTGCCGCCGCGGACTCCGCTTCCACATCCTTCGGCCTGCGCCGCGTGGAAATCGACGTCACCAACGGACTGCGCATCAACGGCGAAGCCATCAAACTCAAGGGCGGCTGCCTCCATCACGACAACGGACTCCTGGGCGCCTGCGCCATCGATCGCGCCGAAGAACGCCGCATCGAACTCATGAAGGCCAACGGCTTCAACGCCATCCGCACCAGCCACAATCCGCCTTCCCCAGCCTTCCTGGACGCCTGCGACCGGCTGGGTATGCTGGTCCTCGACGAAGCCTTCGACCAGTGGCAGCGCCAGAAGAACCCGCAGGACTACCACCAGTACTTCGACAAGTGGTGGCAGCACGACCTGGATGCCATGATCCTGCGCGACCGCAATCATCCCTGCGTCTTCCTGTGGAGCATCGGCAACGAGATTCCGGAACGTGCCGAACCGGCCGGTGTCGAGACCGCCAAACGCATGGTCGAACGCATCCGCCAGCTCGATCCCACCCGCCTCGTCACCTCCGCCATCAGTGGCGCCTTCGCCGGCAGCGAGAGCCTGGATCCGGCGTTCATCCATCTGGATGTCGGCGGCTACAACTACATGTGGGGCTTCTATGAGAAGGACCACGCCCGCCATCCCGAACGCATCATCCTCGGCACCGAATCATTCCCGCAGCAGGCCTTCCAGAACTGGCAACTGGTCGAGAAACACCCCTACGTCCTCGGCGACTTTGTCTGGACCGGCATGGATCACCTCGGCGAGTCCTCCATCGGCAACGCCCAGCTGACTTCGCCCGGCCGTGGCGGCCCGCCCAACCAGAGGCCGGCGCAACCCAGCGGATTCGGCAACATCTTCACCGGCCTCACCAGCTTCGGCAACATCAGCCTGCCCTTCCCCTGGTTCAACTGCTACTGCGGCGATATCGACCTCATCGGGCAGCTCAAACCGCAGGGCTACTACCGGCGAATCCTGTGGGGCCTCAGCAAGCTCGAAATGGCCGTGCAGCGGCCCGTGCCCGCCGGCCAGACAGAGAGCATCAGCGCCTGGGGCTGGTCGGACGAACTGCGCAGTTGGACCTGGCCCGGCAGCGAAGGCAAGACCCTGAAGGTCCGCGTCTATACCACCGGGGACAAGGTAAGCCTGCTGCTCAACGGGGCCGAGATCGCCAGCAAACCCGTCTCGCCGGAAACCCAGCTCACGGCGGAGTTCGACGTCCCCTACCGCCCCGGAACACTCAAGGCCGTTGCCTACCAATCCGGCAAGCCCATCTCGGAACTGGCCTTCCAGACCACCGGCAAGCCGGCCAGGCTTAAGATCACAGCCGACCGCGCGGAGATCCGCCGTGATCGCAACGACCTGTCCTTCGTCACCGTCGAGGTCGTCGACGCCGCTGGGCTCCTCGTCCCCGACACGGTGATCCCAGTTGCCTTCAGCGTCAGCGGCGCCGGAGAACTGGCCGCGGCCGGCTCAGCTAATCCCAAGGATCCCTTCAGCTTCCGCAAGCCGCGCCCCAAGACGTTCCATGGCCAGTGCCTCGCCATCCTGAGGCCCAAAGGCACCGCAGGCAGCATCACCCTGCAGGCCCAGGCGGAAGGCCTGGCCGGAGGAACCGTTTCGATCCGCGTCCTCTGACAGAGGCGCATCCCAATCGCCCGGGGCCAGGACGCTTTGCGGCTCAAGCGCGCGGCGTACGTGGCCCCAGGTGCCGCAACCGGCCCGCATCGGCGTGAAAGAAGACGCGCTGGATGCGGCCTTCCGCGATGCCCAGCAACAGCGCCGCAAACGGAGCGTCTCCGGAATAGAGAACCAGCGCCGGCCGGCCGTTGAGCTCGTGCAGTTCCATCTCCAGCACCGCCCGCCCGGCTGTCGCCTTGATGAACGAGGCGATGTTCCAGGCGCCCTTCAAAGGAGCCTGGAGGTTTCGAATACCCTCCACCCGCCGCCCCTCCGGCCCGCCATCGGTAATCATCACCGCATCCTCCGCCAGCATCGACACAAGCTGGTCAAGATCACCCGATCGCGCCGCCTGCGTGAACGCCTCCAGCATGCGCCGGTGGGTCTCCGGCGGGGTCGCGAACATCCGTTTCTCCGCCGCTACGTTCTGCCGCGCGCGTTCCAGTAGTTTGCGGCAGGCGGCCTCGGACTTGCCCACCAGCCCGGCAATCTCCGCGTAGTCAAAGTCGAACACTTCCCGCAGCAGCAGCACCGCGCGTTCCGCCGGCGTCAGCCGCTGCAACACCACCAGAAACGCCATCGACACCTGGTCAACCAGTTCGGCCCGGCCGATGCCGCCTTCGTCCAGGTCCACAGGTTCAGGCAGCCGGTCGCCGCGGCTCTCCTCGCGCCTCGATTTGGCGGAGTTCAGCTCGTTGATGCACAACCGCGTCACCAGCGTCACCAGGTAAGCACGCGGCGACGCCACCTGCGCTTCACGGCCGCTCCACCGCAGCCACGCTTCCTGCACCATGTCCTCGGCCCGGGCGAGATCGCCCAGCATGCGGTAAGCATGGGCCACCAGCAGGCGGCGGTGCGGCTCGAAGAGCGCCAAATTGGCATCGGTCGATTGAGGCATCAGCTCGGTCTCATCTCACTTTCTACCCCGCGGCCCAGGCCCACCACCGTCTCGATATGCAGGCGTTGCTCCACTGAATCCAGCAGGAATGCCGCCACTGAGCGGTATGACATCGCCGTGCTGCCCGGCGGCAGTGCCCCGTCCAGTGCTCGAAAACCTTCGTCCGCCGACTTCGTCAGGCGCGGCGGACGGGCAATCGTCCACGCCAGCCCGCTGGCTCGCACCAACTCCTCCATCGCACGCAAGTCCTGCGCATGATGGCGCAGCAGCCACTTGAAAAAGGCGAAGTAGAGCCCCTTTTCGGGGAACAGGACGGCAGCCGAGACGATACCCAGCCGTCCGACGCCGCCCGCGCGCATCGCCTCGATCGTAGCCCGTGCGCAATCGGTGAGTAGCGTGCTCGGCCGGAATGCCTCCCTGGTCGGCGGCCCAATCGCCGACAATACCGCGTCGTGCCCCGGCAAGGCCTCGGCCATCTTCCCAGGACGCAGGGGGCTCCCTTCGACCACCGTCAGCCAGCCGCCCGCCTTCAGCTTACGGGGCGACCGCACATAGGCCGTCACCTGGTGACCTCGTCTCCGGGCTAGATCCAGAATCTCGTGGCCGGTACGGCCGCTGGCTCCGATCACAAAGAGTCTCATATCTCCTAAGACAAGGCAGCCCGGCCGCCTGTGACGCGGCGCTTACCCGCCGGGCTGTGCCGGCGCTTCCCGCAGCCGCGCCGCCTTTGTCAGCAGGTAGTTCCGCTCCGGTTGGCTGGTGGTGCGGGCGGCAGCTGCCTGGTAACTCTCGATGGCGGCAGGCCGGTCGCCTGCCATCTCCAGGAGATGCGCGCGGACGGCGTCCAGTCGATGGTGCCCGGAGAGCCGTCCATCCTGCTCCAGCGCCTTCACTACTTCCAGGCCGCGGGCCGCGCCGTGCACCATCGCACTGGCTACCGCATAGTTGAGCACCACCATGGGGTTGTCCGACATGCGCCGCAACAGGTCGTAAAGCGCCAGGATTTGTCGCCAGTCCGTCTCCTCCACGCGCGCGGCTTCATCGTGGACCGCGGCCACGGCAGCCTGTAGTTGATACGGTCCAATCGCGCCCTTCGTTAGAGCCGTGCTGATCAGCCCCACCCCTTCCGCGATCCGGCCCTGGTCCCAGAGTCCCCGGTCCTGCTCCGCCAGCGGGATCAGTTCTCCGTTCGGACCCGTGCGGGCCGCCCGCCGGGCATCAGTCAGCAGCATCAGCGCCAACAGGCCCACCACCTCCGCATCCGCCGGCAGCAGGGCATGCACTGCCCTCGTCAGCCGGATGGCCTCCAGCGAAAGTTCACAGCGCTGCAGCTCCAGCCCGTCGCTGCTCGTATAGCCTTCGTTGAAGATCAGGTAGAGGACGTGCAGCACGCTGCGCAGCCGTTCCGCCCGCTCCTGCTCCGTGGGTAGGCTGAAGGGCACGCCGGAGGACTTCACTGTCTGCTTCGCCCGGCTGATGCGCTGGGCCATCGTGGCCTCCGGCACCAGGAAGGCGCGCGCGATTTCCGCCGTGGTGAGGCCGCCGACAGCGCGCAGGGTCAGCGCAATCGCCGACGAGGAGGTCAGCGCGGGATGGCAGCACATGAAGAGCAGGATGAGCGTGTCATCCTGCATCCGCCCGGCTTCGACGTCCGGCGGCGGCGCCAGGAACCCGTAGTGCAACGCCGCGTCGGTCTCCCGCCTCCTGCGGGCTGACTCGCTGCGTTGGAGGTCGGTCATGCGCCGCACCGCCACCTGGATCAGCCACGCCCGCGGATGCTCCGGCACACCCTCCCGCGGCCATTGCGCAGCCGCCGCCATGAGTGCTTCCTGCACCGCGTCTTCCGCGGCAGTGAAGTCGCGAAACCGCCGGATGACCGCACCCAGCACCTGCGGCGCCAGTTCGCGCAGCAGGTGCTCGGCGCCGTCTGTCCACACCTCGGCCATCAGACAAATTCTTCGGGCGGACCGCTCATCACCTGCCGTACTTCAATGGGCATGTTCAACGGCACGCCGCCGGGTCCTGGCGCCGCCGAGGCGCGGGCGGCAATGCGGTAGGCTTCCTCGGTCGTCTCGACATCGACGATCCAGTAGCCGGCCAGAAACTCCTTCGATTCCGGGAATACGCCGTCCGTGATGGGGGTGCCGTCCTGCGCCGCCCGGACGACGACAGCCTGCTCCGGTCCTGCCAGCCCTTCGGCTTGCACCAGGTTGCCCGACGTCCGCAACTCCTTGTTCAGGCTCATCATGAAGGCGATATGCGCCTGGATGTCCTGATGGGGCCAGGTGGCGATCGGGGCGACCTTCATGTTCTCCTTGTTCGCCATCATCATGAGTATGTATTTCATATCGTGCTTCCGCTCCTCTCGATTCTCGCACTCAGTTGTGCGGATTCATGGGTAAGTCGGAGCGGACTGCCCTTTCTCGACAGCCCTTTTCAAAAAACAGCGCAGGGATCCACTGCCCGCTCTTTGCTTGGGGTGCACTTCGACACGAATCGCCGGCCCCTGGGTGGGGCTCAGCGCTGGATGCTTACCGCGCTGTCCGCCAGTTCGTAGCCCTCATCCTCGGCTGTCTGGTGTGCCAGGGTGCGGAGTGATGCGTCATCGGCGTCGTGCCCGGCGCCTTTGCAAGCCCGCCGGACCGCCTCCCCGCCCACCTGGATCCGCACGATCCAGACCTTCTTGCTGGTATCCCAGAACACCTCGGCGGCATTTGCTCGTACCATGTCAAAGACAGTAACGCCGCCCGCCGCCGGATTCAAGCCTAATCCCGCCGGATTGGACCGTGATTCAATCGATAGAGGCTATGAAGCACATCATCTTCCGTCCCCTGAAGTACGGCCTGCCCCTCGTGGCGGCGGCGTTTCTGCTCTCCGGCGCCGCCTCGAGCTGGCAATTCGGCCGGTTCCAGCGTCCGGCGGAGGCTAACCCGGTGATCTCGCCGCGCAAGGATTCGACCTTCCTTTGCCCGATGCGCAAGGGCCCGGTCCATTGGGAAGCGCTGCATACGTTCAACCCGGCCGCGATCGTCCGCAACGGTAAGGTCTTTGTTCTCTACCGCGCGGAAGACGATTCCGGGGAGATGAAGATCGGCATGCACACCTCCCGCCTCGGCCTGGCGGAGAGCAGTGACGGACTCCACTTCCAGCGCCGGCCCGAGCCGGTCTTCTTCCCGGCCGAGGACGGTGAGAAGGAACGCGAATGGGACGGCGGCGTCGAGGATCCGCGCATCGTCGAAGCCGAAGATGGCCGTTATGTCCTCACTTACACCCAGTGGAACCACCAGAAGACGGCCGCCGCCATCGCGACCTCGACTGACCTGGTGCACTGGACCAAGCACGGGCCCGCCCTCGGCAGCGAGATGTCCTATAAGTCCGCCGGCATCGTCACCAGCCTGTCCAGCGGCCGGCTGATCGCTAAGAAGATCAAGGGTAAGTACTGGATGTACTGGGGTGAAGGCACCGTCCGCCTCGCCACTTCGGAGGATCTCGTCCATTGGACGCCTCTAGCGGGACCCGATGGACAGCCGCTGCCCATCCTCGCCAAGCGCGAGGGGCGCTTCGACAGTTCTTTCCCCGAGGTAGGACCACCACCCGTCTGGACACCCAGGGGCATCGTCGTTCTTTACAACGGCAAGAACGCGCCCGAGGGCGGCAGCCCCTCCCTGGCGCCCGAAACTTACGCGGTGGGGGAGGCGCTGTTCGCCGCAGATGATCCGGCGAAACTGCTGGCGCGCGTGGACGAGCCGGTGTTCAAGCCGGAACTGGCGTTCGAGCGTAGCGGGCAGTATGCCGCCGGCACCACGTTCGCGGAGGGGCTGGTGTACTTCAAAAAGAAGTGGTTCCTCTACTATGGATGCGCCGACTCGCTGGTGGGTGTGGCCGTTACCGGTCAGGGCCCTGGCCGGTGAGAGACTGGCCAGGCCAGGGAGGGATGAAAATAATTCAATTTAAGGGCACCGGATTCCTGCACCCGTGATATGCTAAAAAGTGAAGTTTGACAGTCTGGCTGATTTAGGCATTTTTCGCATCGTCCGGTTCATCCGCCTTTCCGATCCTGCCCCGATTCGCTGTCCTGCCAGTTCAGCAAGGAAAATCAAATGAGAAACATTTTTGTTGGCAACCTCACCTTCGGCGCGACCGAAAGTGAAGTCCGTTCACTGTTCGAGGCGCACGGCACCGTCGACCGCGTCAGCATCGTCACCGACCGTGACACGGGCCGGTCCAAGGGGTTTGGATTCGTCGAGATGAGCAACGATGGAGAAGGCGACCGCGCCATTGATGCCTTGAACGGCATCGATCTCGGCGGCCGCAACCTGACCATCAACGAAGCTCGCCCGAAGGAAGATCGCGGCTTCGGCGGCGGCGGCGGCGGGCGTGGCAACAGTGGCGGCGGCGGTGGCCGCGGCCGCAGCAACCGCTACTAAGCAGCACAGCACAAGATCATCGAAGGGCCGGCGCTCACAAGGCGCCGGTCTTTTTGTGTTTCCCCACCGCGAGCAGTGGTTGGCTGCAACCCCATGATAAACTTGCAGGTTTACCATGCTGTGGTCCAAACTGTTCATCCCCACCCTGCGCGAGAGCCCGGCTGAAGCGGAGGTGGTGAGCCACCAGCTTCTCCTGCGTGCCGGCTACATCCGGCAACTGGGCGCCGGCATCTACAACTACCTCTACCTGGCGCAGCGATCGCTGCTCAAGATCCAGCAGATTGTGCGGGAAGAGATGGACGCGATTGGCGCCCAGGAGTTCCTGCTGCCTGCCTTGAACCCGGCCGAAGTCTGGCAGGAGTCGGGCCGCTACGAGGCCATGGGCGACAACATGTTCCGGCTGAAGGACCGCTTTGGGCGGCAGCTCTGCCTGGGCATGACGCACGAAGAGGTGATGACGGTCATCGCCCGGGGCGAGGTCCGCAGCTATAAGCAGCTCCCCCAGATCTGGTACCAGATCCAGACCAAGTTCCGCGACGAGCCGCGGCCTAAGTCGGGCCTGCTGCGGGTGCGGCAGTTCATCATGAAGGACAGCTACTCGTTTGATCTCGCCCCGGCGGGCCTGGACGAGAGCTATGAGAAGCACCGCGCGGCCTACTGCCGGATCTTCGACCGCTGCGGACTGCAATATGTCGCGGTGGAAGCGCACTCCGGAGCGATGGGGGGCAGCCAGTCGCAGGAGTTCATGGTCGCGACCGAGGCCGGCGAGGACTATGTAGTCGTCTGTAAAGAGACCGGCTACGCCGCCAACCTGGAGAAGGCGGTGTCGCGGCCGGCGCCTCCCGCCGCGCCCGATCCCGAGGGCGACCTGAGCCCGCAGGAAGTTCATACACCCGGCCAGAAGTCGATCGAAGAGGTCTCTGCCTTCCTGCAGGTCCCGGCGACTTCGATTATCAAATCGCTGGTGCTGATCGCGGACGGCAAGCCGGTGGTGGCCCTCATGCGCGGCGACCATCAACTGAGCGAAACCAAGTTCCAGAGTGCAGTGGGGTGCAGCGAGTTCCGTCCGGCCTATCCGGAGGAGATGCGCAGCCTGATGGGCGCGGAGGCCGGCTCTCTCGGGCCGGTGGGGCTGAGCGGCGTGCCGGTGATCGGCGACCGTTCGCTGGAAGGCCGCCGCAACATGGTGGCCGGCGCGAACAAGGACGACTACCACCTGCTGAACGTCACGCCCGGCGAGGATTTCGAGGTCGCTTTCCACGACCTGCGCCAGGTGACTGCCGGCGATACCGAGCTGGAGACAGGGGCGGCGCTGCAGATCCTGAAGACGATGGAGATCGGCCACATCTTCAAGCTCGGGTACAAGTACTCGCACTCGATGGGGCTCAATGTGCTCGACCAGAACGGTGTCGAGACGCCGGTGATCATGGGCAGCTACGGCATCGGCATCGAACGCGTGCTGTGCGGAGTCGTGGAGCTGTATTCCGATGCGAACGGCATCAGCATGCCTGTCTCGATTGCTCCGTTTGAAGCGGTGGTGACGCCGGTGAAAGCGTCGGACCCCGCACTGGCGGCGGCGGGCCAGCAGGTCTACGAGGAGTTGAAGAAGCTGGGCGTGGATGTGCTGTTTGACGACCGCGATCTCAGCCCCGGGGTGAAGTTCAAAGATGCGGACCTGGTGGGCATCCCGTACCGGGTGGTGATCGGCAAGAAGCTGCCGCAGGGCATCGTGGAACTGGCCGAGCGGCGGAGCGGCGCCAAGAGCGAGGTGCCTTTGGCCGAGGTCGCGAGCCTGGTCGCGGCGAAGGTCCGGGCGGCGAAGCAATGAGTATCGACTGGCCGGCGATCCGCGGGCTGTACCCCGCGCTGCAGAATCGGACCTTCCTGAACACGGCCACCTTCGGCCAGCTCTCGCGGCGCACGGTGGAAGCGATGACTGGACACTTTGCCCATCGGGATGAGCTCGCCTGCTCCGACTTCCTGGGGTGGTTTGAAGATCACGACCGGCTGCGGGGCAAGCTGGCCACACTGATCCAGGCGGAGGCCGCGGACATCGCGTTCCTGCCGAATTCGAACGCGGGCCTGGCGATCCTGATGCACAGCATCGACTGGCGGGCGGGCGACGAGATCCTGACGCTGGAAGGCGAGTTCCCGAACAATATCTATGCCCCGGCGTATCTCTCTGACCGGGGCGTGAAGCTGATTGAAGCTCCGTGGCCGCGGCTGCTGGAGGCGATCAACGAGCGCACGCGGCTGGTGGCCGTAAGTAGTGTCAATTACACTACCGGGTTCCGTGTACCGCTGGCGGAGCTGGCCTCCGCGCTGGATGGACGCGACATCCGTTTTTATGTGGACGCCACGCAGATGCTGGGCGCGGTGCGCTTCGACTTCGGAGCGATGGAGCCCGACATGCTGGCGGTGAACTGCTACAAGTGGATGCTGGCGCCGAACGGCGTGGGCTTGATGGCGGTGTCCGCCCGGCAGCGCGCCCGCATGGAGCCGCTGAGCATCGGGTGGCGCAGCCATCACGACTGGCGCAACGTGGACAACCTGCACCTGGGCACGCCGGTGCTGGTGGAGACCGCGGAGAAGTACGAAGGCGGGATGCTGCCGTCTTCCCTGCTGTATGGGCTGGAGGCCAGTGTGGACCTGATGCTGGAGCTGGGTCCGGCTGCGATTGAGCAGCGGGTGCTGGAGCTGGCATCGAAGACGCGGGCGGCGTTGCGCGGCATGGGCGGCGAACCGCTGCCGTTCGACGATACGGCCATCATCGCGGCGCGATTGCCGGGCCGCGACGCCAGCGTGGTGGCGCGGGCCTTGAAGCAGGCGGGCGTGATGGTTTCGGCGCGGCACGGCCTGCTGCGCGTGTCGACACACTTCTATAACGACGAGCAGGACATCGAGCGGCTGATCGCGGCGCTGTGATCTTCCGGCTGGGGCCTTACGCGGACCGTCGAGTCGAGGGAGAATGGACCTGACATGTTGCCCCTCGCCCTGCTCGCCTTGTGGATGGCTGCTCCGCCGCAACCCATCTCCGTGACTTTGCTGGAGGGAGCGACGCATCACGTGCAAGGCATCGTGGTGGACGGGCCCTCGCTGTGGGTGACGAGCGTGGACCGGGTGGCGAAGAAGGGCTACCTGTACGAGTTCGAGCTGGCGACGGGCAAGCGCCTGCGGTCGGTGGAGGTGCAGCAGGGCGCTATGTTCCACCCGGGCGGCTTCGACATGGATGACGACACGTTGTGGATCCCGGTGGCCGAGTACAAGAAGGACGGGCACACGGTGATCCAGCGCAGGTCGAAGGCTACGCTGGCCATCCTCTCGAGTTTCCCGGTGGACGACCACATCGGCTGCCTGACGCTGATGGACGGCCACCTGCTGGGCGGCAACTGGGACGCGCGCAAGTTCTACGAATGGACGTATGAGGGCCGTTTTGTCAGTGTGCGCGGCAACCCCAATGCGAGCCACTACCAGGAGATCAAGTACCGGTATGGCACGCTGATCGCGTCGGGCGGCGTGGTTCACTGGCTGGACCCCGAGGAGTTGGAACCGCTGCGGACCTATACCTTGGGGAAGTCCGACCGGAATGTGCCGTACACCAATGAAGGCATGGATTTCCGGGACGGGAAGCTTTACCTGCTGCCGGAAGATGGCCCCAGCCGGCTGTTTGTGTTTGATCCGGAACAGGTTTACGACCTCGCACGGCCCTGAGGAACCAGCC
The DNA here is from genome assembly GCF_051172195.1 of Paludibaculum fermentans. Lineage (GTDB taxonomy): Bacteria > Acidobacteriota > Terriglobia > Bryobacterales > Bryobacteraceae > Paludibaculum > Paludibaculum fermentans_A. The sequence goes on along the minus strand of NZ_JBPJAQ010000001.1, from coordinate 3,711,048 downwards.
CTATTGCCAACGGCTACCAGCCGCCGGCGCGCCAGAATACCGCGCGGAGGGTAGCAACGGAGAGGGGTGCCGGCGCACCTATACGTGTGTAGGAAGCGAAGCAATGATTCGCGGCAGGCGGCCGGGCTTTCCGCCCGGGCAGCGGTGAGCAGCCCGGTGGGCAGGCCGCGCCGGAAAAGGAACCTCTTATGAAAGTCAGTCACTCGTGGTGTGTCTACGCTTTGACGGCAGCGGTGACCGTCGTCCCCGCCATGGCCGCAACGCTGAGCAATTCGGCCGAGAACATGATGAAGGATGCCAGCGCCCAGGCATTTCGGATCAGCGACAACGCGCAAGCGATCTTCATGTCCGAGCCGGAATCGAGCATCAGCTGGCAGGGCCAGGCGATGCGGCTGGAGGCGATCAAGGACGCCGTCAAGCAGATTTCCGGAGATGTGGGGCATCTGAATCTGTGGGGTGAAATGGAGTCTCCGGCGGAGCGTAAGGCTGTTGAGGAGGCCAATCCGCTGTTGAAGGACATGGCGGCCGAGACGTCGGGCGCGATCCGGTTTCTGAACGACAACGCGAACAACCTGTTTCTGCCGGAGTACCGGCAGCACCTGCAGAAGATCTCGCATGACGCGGAGCAGTTGCGGGCGCTGTTCCGGACGTCCACGAAGCTGAATTCGCTGAGCCGGAAGGCGGAGCATCTTCGTGAGGACCTGAACCACTCCTAACCAGTTCGATCCGATAGCATACGGACCTCCCCGGCAGATTCCGGAAACCATCCGGAGTCTGCCCATTTTTGTTGGGGCTGGGGGTGTGGGCGGTGGCGGAGCCCCGGTTTTGGGAAATGTGGTGATAGGGGAGATTGGGTCTTCGAGCTTGGCTTTGATCGCTCGGGCGGGGTGGATTTCGCGGCGGGGTTCGGGTTGGTTGGTTGGGGATTCTTGGGGGATTGTCGGCTCGCTTACGCTCGGGAACTGGGCGGCGAGTGGGGACAGTCTTGGCTTTGATGCTTCTGGAAGAGGGGATTGCGGGGTTGGGTTCGGGGTTTCGGGTGGTTGGGATGAGTTGGTTGGGGCATTTCGGGGGACTATCGGGTTGCTTGCGCTCGGGGACTGGGTGGCGAGGGGCAAGAGTATTGGCTTTGATGCTTCGTGGAGAGGGGATTGCGGGGTTGGGGATGTCACGGATCGGGAGGTTGGGGAGTTTCGGTTGGCTATCCGCTCGCTCACGCTCGCGGCTCCGTTTGGCGCCACGGCTCTATTTGTTCTCACGGCTCCGTTTGGCGTCACGGCGGCGTTTGCGGATAACGCGTGGCTTGCGCTTGGGGACTGGGCTGGGGTGGGCTTGGGCGTTGGGTTTGATGCCTCGGGGCGAGTGGATTGGGCCGGGCTAGCCCGTCGCTGACGCTCGGGGACTGGGGCTGGGTGCGCGGCTTCCTCTCGTTTGGCGGCTCGGAGGGGCATGCGGGACTCCTTTCCAGTCGGGGTTCGTTGCGCGGTGGGGACCACTCCCTCACGGTCGTGGTTCGTTGCAGGGGTGTCCGCTTTGGTGGACGGGCTTGGTTTGCGGGATTGGTTCAGGTAGCGGAGGCTTAGGCCGGGGACGGTGGGTGGGCGGATGGCCTTTACGGCCTGGGGGGCTGGGACTGGTCTTACGGCTCGGAAGCCGCGGCCTCTTAAGAGGAGTTGCAGGCCCGGGTTCATTGAGGTGGTGTTTGGGCTGCCGGTGGTTGAGGACACACGCTCGGAGTCACAGGTTGGGGCGGCCTGAACTGATACGGCTATCGGCCTGGCGGAGCCGGCCACGGAGGCCAGGAGGGTTACGGCCCTGGCGGGGAGGGATGCCTGGTGGGCTTCGTCTCCTATGAGATAGGGGAAGGCGGCCTTCTGGACTTGCCGGATGCGGACGCAGATCCAGGCGTGGTAGCGGCCGAGGGCCTGGACTACGTCGCCTTGTTTCCCGCGGATCCAGAGGGAGGCGTTGGACACAACTCCGTTGTTCACACGGAGGGCTTCGGCCCAGAGTTTGCCTTCGAGTTGGAAGAGGCGGCGTTCGTGACCGCGGAGCATGAAGCGGTGGACGAGGAGGGCCCGGAAGCGCAGGTCGGCGATGTCGGCTGTCTCCTCCAGCGCCTGGCGGTAGAGGAGGTCCGCGATCTCCTGGGGGAGGTGGTGGAGTTTCGAATAGAGGTTGTGGCGGCTGGCATTTTGGGCGACGCGGCGCTTGCCTTCGGGCGTGCGGGGGCCGGTCGATTTCTGGGCGTTGGCGCGATTGGCGGCGAGGCGGCGCTCGGAGATGGGTTGCTTCGTCATGGTGGGGGTACCCCGTGCTCGTCGTCAGCGCAGTTTGCTCCTGAGGGCATGGAGGGCGGCGATGTCGGCGCGGCTGCGACGCCAGGAGCGGTTTTCGAAGTCCTGGGTGGTGCGGACGCAGGCTAGGTCCGGCGGGTCCATGGTCCGGAAGGCGAAGTAGGTGCGGTAGGCGGGGTCGGCGTTGGGGCAGGTCTTTTTGACGGCCTCCCAATCGCGTTCGATGGAAGCGGACAGGGCTGTGGTTTCGACGAGGGCGTAGCGCGATTTGCGCCAGAGTTCCTCGGCGATGGAATCGGCCATGTGCTGTTCCAAGCGGTTGGCCGGCGTGAAGTGCTGGTGCACGTCGTCGCGCAGGCCTGAAAAGAGGGCGCGATCCTCGATGCAGGTGATGAGGTTGGCCGAATCGTCTCCCAAGAGGAGAGCGTTTTCGGCGCCAGTGGTTTGCAGAAAGCGGCGCGACGGTGAGAAGTCGTCCGCAGTCTGTTTGAACAGTTCCATAGTTCTTGCTCCTTGGCCGAGGTTGTACTGCGGCGGACCTAGCGTTTTCCAAGAACTGGCGCGTAACTGATTGATTCGAGGGCGAAGATAAATTCCGATCTGGTGAACTGATTTTCAGGGTGGGGCTGAAATGGGGGAGAAGTGGGGCAGGTGGGGGGGCTTCGCGGCGGTGGTTATACCCTTGCTGGTTTAGGGACACTGGCACCCGTCCCGATGGCAATTTGTACTGGTTGAATGCCGACTACTTTGTATTGTTTGAGGGATATGGCGCAGGATTGGGCGATCTGGGCAGAGGGAAGAGGTCGTTTCAGGCCAGGCGGCCTAAGGGTGCCCCGAGATGGATGGAGAAATCGAGTTCAGGCGCAGTCATTTTGGGTGAGGAGCCCCAGTCGGAGGTCGGATTCTGATCAATTGCGGCGGGGCGGGTCAGGCTGTCGCTTTTTGTCGCTTTTTCGTCGCTTTTTCCCGGTATTCCCGCACATCACTCAATCTTCAAGACAAAATCTTGCTGCTCCATCCCTGGACCTAAGCCTGTCGATTTCAGCTCCGCCGCTGGGCGGTTTTGAAGAGAGCAACGGAGACGTCCCATGCGGAATTCAATCGCATACCAGGGCCCCCCTACGGTGGTGTACACGAGACCAACATTGCCGCGAGGTCCGTTGAGGATGTTCGCACCGTTGGCACTGAGATTATTCTGAACGAGCGCCCATGATTCCGCGGACGTGCGTTGTTTATGAAAAATGTACTGTTTGCCCTTCACAAGGTGATCCGGGAATGTCAGCCGCTCAGAACCGTGATCCGCAACCTTCGCTCCCGGTAGATCGACTGCATCTCCCACGTAGATCAATGGCTCCATTGCTCTACGAATAGCAGCAACATCTCCATCAGCTCCGCTTCGGCAGCCGACAAGCACAAGTACGATAGTCGGAAGTCCGGCCCAATAACTTGTTCTCATTAGCGAACTCCGGGAGGAGGATCGTGGAACATTCGAACAGGCGCATTTGGATCTTTCAGCCGCCGAACTGTATTCTCAAGGTCAAGTGCGCGGGCATCGGTCTGACGACCCACTTGGCCCGACATGAGCCCGAGAACATGCCCCAGTTCATGCCAAAGGACAAGGCCTGTGTCCTGTTGCCCCGGCGCACCATTGGACATCATTGCGCCGGGCAGTTGTCCGGTGTCTAGGCCCGGAGCCAACACATACACTGCGATCGCGCCATCCCCCTGCATCCGAGTGGACCCCGGCCCCTTACCCGATGCAATATCTATCGAGCCGATTGTGGCGAGCACCCTTCCGCTGCCACTCTGTATCTTGGATCCCTCTTGCGCAAACTCGATGGTGGCGACCGCCTTATCGTTGACGATTCGCGACAGCGTTTTTGTTGCGTCATTGATCGACGCAAATGCCGGCCCCTTCCCATCTTGACCGTGTGCGTAGATCCCTACGTAGTGTTTGCCCTTGTAGGTATGGTCGTAGAGATACTTCCCAGCTTCTCCGAGCCTCGCCTGTATCGCAGCGAGCTTCCTCGCCCTTTCTTCTTTGTCTCCTATGAGCTCTAACGCTTCGCCCTTCGGATCTACGTAGCGCAGTGGATTGTTCCGGACGTAGGCATAGAGGTTGAACCTCTGTGGGTCGGTCAACATGCCGGCCTGAAAGAAAACCGGGTCAGGACTCGTGAACCGCCCCTGCGCCGCCGACATGTACCTCGCCCCAAAGTAATCCAGATTCAATCCCGACTCATAATCCCTCATCTTGCCGGTGAACCCTGATCGGATTCGGGAGAACTGGCAGCTATCTGGAAGCTGGTGACTTTGCGCCCAGCCCAAATCGCAGGCCACACCAGCTCAGCACAGAGTAGATGAGCCAATTGATGCCAACCGAAAGGACGGCATAGCTTATCTCGTGGACGCGACCAGAACACAGCCAGAATGCCGTCGAGACACCGGGCGCCAGGATGTAGGTATCAATTGGAGACGAGAGCCAAAACCCGGTCAGAGTGATAAGGCCCCCGAGGGCTATTGCGATTATGACAAAAAGAACCGAGCGTGGCATGGCTATCGATCCATTTGCGACGGGATCTTCTTCCTTTCCGCCTCTCGTTGTTGTCCAGCTTGAATCGCCCGCTTGTATGCGGCATCGCCAAACGTCTTCCTAAAGGCTTCACGAGATTCCTTGACCGCGCGCCCCATCTGCCTCGCCGTAATGTTCACCTCGCCCGCCACATGCTTGGCGGCGGCTACCTTGTTCGAAGCACCGGCTGTGCCGTGCCAAGGTTGGTTACCCTCGTGAGTTGGAGAGGTTCGGTCTACTACGGTGTGCAGGGCGTTGCCGAACAACTGGAGCGCCGTTGGGGAAAGGCCGACTTCTCCACTCCTTTGAAACTTCGCTTGCTCCACTTGAGCGCCCTGCTCGTTGGATTGAATGAATGCATTTCCGTCTGTCTCTGCGCCAGAAGGAGACTGGCCATGAACGGCATCGGTCATGCCGTGCACGAAGGACGATTCCGGATCCTGAGGGCCATGCCCATTTACACGGTTGGTGTAGTCCGTATCGTAGCTAGCCTTGTTCAGAACCCGTCGCTCCTCGCTGGCGAGGCCCGGAAAGGCCGCCAGTATGATGTCGTTGTGAATGGAAGTCGGCCATTTCCCGTTCCGATCAACGAACTTCAGTGGGTTGTTGAGTGCATATACATAACGATTCCAAGTCTGCGGATTCGCTGGATCCGCACTCTCAAGTGCCGGATCTGCCGACGTGAACCTCCCCTGCGCCGCCGACATGTACCTCGCCCCAAAGTAATCCAGATTCAATCCCGACTCATAATCCCTCATCTTGCCGGTAAACTTCGGCTGCACCGAATCCGATGTCACGTAGCCCGAGATCTGAGGCCGTTTGCCATAGCTCCCGTTGATTTCCCACCCGAACGGCGTGTAGTCCCACCGCCGCACCGGTACGCCATGCTCATCGGTCACGAGACGCGTCGAGCCCAGATGGTCGGTGGTCATGTAACAGGTGTAGCAACCGGGTCCGGTCCCCGTCGAACCACCATACTCCGCCGCCAACTGCCCCATCGCATCGTACACATACGTCGTCGTTTGGCTGCCGCTCACCTTCTGCACCCGCCTACCTTCCCCGTCATACAGGTATTGTGTCATCCCGCCGTCGGTCAACTTCACCTGACGATTCGCTGCGTCGTAAGTCATGCTCCGGCCTGAAGTCGAATTCAGGTTCCCAGACGCGTCATAGCCAAATGTAGCCGCTGTGCACTGGTTGTTCACCGGCTTATTGGCCGACTGCTGATACGAATTACAAATCAAACCGGACGGCACGACGCCAACCGAGTCCGTTACCGTCATATTTCCATACTGATTCCCGTACGCATACGTCTGGGTCCAGCCCGAGGCGCCACTGGGCGTCTCCGTCGCCCCGGTCAGGAAAGGGGACAGCCTGACCCGTCCCAACCGAGTTTTGCTTGAGAATTCGGCATGTCCACCTGCACTTTATCATCAGAATGCCCCGGATTGCCCGATGCGTTGCGCCCGGCGCGGCCCACCACATCACCCAGCGCGGCACCGCGCGCCAACTCGTCTTCCGTACTCGAGCCGATCGCCTGGTTTATCTGGATCTCCTGCGTGAGCAGGCGGGCTTCGCGTCCGTCTCGGTTCTCGCTTACTGCTTAATGCCCAACCATATACACATGATCGCGGTCCCTCCGGAAGAGGACTCCCTGGCCATCCTCTTCCGGCGTGTCCATGGCCGGTTCGCGCAGTATTTCAATGCTCGACGCTCGCGTTGCGGGCATCTCTGGCAGAACCGTTTCTACTCCTGTCCGATGGGGCCCGCGCATCTCTGGACTGCAATCCGTTATGTCGAATCAAATCCCATGCGGGCCGGCCTGGCGGAGCAACCGGTGGACTATGAGTGGTCGAGTGCGGAGGCCCATTTCAGCGGCCACGATCGTCGCCGACTCCTGGACATGGAGTTCTTCCGACGGTCCGGGGGAGTCGAGAATTGGCGCCAACTGTTTGGGATGCCGGCGCCAGAAGCGGAGTATCGTCGCCTTCGTAAATCGACACACGCCGGGCAACCTCTTGGGGATGAGTTATTTCTGGAGAGCATTCGCTTTCAGCAGCAGGCTCGCAAACCGATGACTGGCGCGGTGGCCGGCGACTGCCCACCGGAAGAGTTGACCTCGGCTGCCGGCTGATGGCCGGATTAAGGAGGTTTGCGCTCTGCTTCGTTGCGCGCGGAATCGTACGGCGATGTCATGAATCCCGGAGGTCATAATCGCGGTGGGCCGCGTCAGGCTGTCCCCCTCGCCGCGTCAGGCTGTCCCCCTCGCGTCCCCCTCGCGACCCCGCCGGAACGCGCCTGTCCCGGGTACTTCACCAGCATCCGGAATCCCAGCTTGACATCCAGCCGCCAGGAGTGAAGAAGACTCATAGGTTCAATAGGAAGACGCATGCGGAGCCGAATTATCTCAGGCGGGCGCGAGTAGAGATGGGGTTCGCGTAGCCCTCACGATGCTGTTGCCGATGTGTCCCTTGTGTGAACGGCGATCGAATGATGAGCCACCCGGCACGTCTCGTTTGCCTCCTAAACCTGCGGGGCAGGAAGATTTCTTGACAGGCCGACTGTACCGCTGTACCCTTTATCAGGTACAGTAGTTTGCAGTTCAAACTCAATCTTTCAGCGGGCCAGCCTCTCTATGCGCAACTGGTCCAGCAGGTTCGACATGGTATCGAGACCGGGATCCTCCAAGACGGCGATGTGCTGCCCGGCATTCGCACCCTGGCCGAGACGTTGGCCGTAGGCCACAACACTATCGCCAAGGCTTACTCGGAGCTCGAGCATGAAGGATTGCTGGAACTGCGGCAAGGCCTTGGCGCGTACATCACCGCGAGGCGAAGACAGAAATCGAGGGCCGAATTGCTCCGATCCGCGAGGGAGAGCATGCGGGCATTTGTCGCCAGCCTGCGGGATAAAGGACTGACCGACGAAGAGATCCTCCGCCTAGCTGAGGCTGAGATTCTCTACTCGGATTCGCTTGTGGAGGGACGATGACGCCCGACTATGTGATTGAGGTCAGCGGTCTGACCAAGCAGTACGGCACGGTTCAGGCGGTAAACGACATTACATTCCATGTGCCGGCCGGCAGCGTAACGGGATTCCTCGGCCGAAATGGCGCTGGCAAGAGCACTACCATCAAGATGCTCCTCGGCATGATTTCTCCCACATCGGGCAGCGGCACGATGTTGGGCGCGCGCATCGATGTAGCGGCAGAGAGCCTTCAGGCTCGCCGTAGAGTCGCCTTCGTGGGGGAAGACAAAGGTCTTTACCCGTACATGACGGTTCAACAACTGATCCGCTTCACGCGTTCCTTCTATCGGGACTGGCAACCCGAAGTGGAGGCCACACTGCTGCGGCAGTACGCCCTGCCGCTGAACCGCAAAGTCAAAGCACTCTCGAAGGGCATGCGAACCAAGCTTGCGCTGCTGCTCGCCCTCGCCCGACGGCCCGCGTTGCTTATTCTCGATGAACCGACGGAAGGGCTCGATCCCGTATCCATAGAGGATCTTCTCCAATCCCTCTCGGGCTCTACCGCGGAAGGCACAACCGTGTTCTTCTCCTCACACCAGTTGAGTGAGGTGGAGCGAATTGCCGATGAGATTCTCATCCTGGATCGCGGGCGACTCGCCATGTCGTTTTCCATGGACCAGTTGCGCGAGAGCTACCGCTGGGTGAATGCCGGTTTCGACAAGCAGCCGCCAAGCTTTGAGTTCAAGATCCCCGGTGTCGAACATTCTCATACAAACGGCCGCCAGGTGATTGCGCTGGTCAAAGGCGATGCCGACCGCGTCGCCCGGCATGCAAAGGATCTCGGGGCGGTCTCCGTCGAGATTGCCCCGGCCAGCCTTCGGGAGGTCTTCCTCGACACGGTGAAGGATCACGCCTGATGCTCTGGTACAAAGCATGGCGGGAGACCCGGAACAGGTTCATGATGTGTGTGCTCACTCTCATCTGGGTGTGTACGGTCATTCTGGTCCTTCAAAGCCGCTCGCGTTTCCAGTCTTCGCCCCCCATGGACTATGCGGCTTATGTCTGGAATGCGATCTACAAGGACTACGTCCGCAATCTATTCGTCGTGCTCGTCATGGTGCTCGGCTGTGGGGGCCTGCGCCAGGAACAGTCGGCCGGAACCGCGGGATTCACCCTGGCCCTGCCTGTCCGGCGGTCTCATCTGGTGATGGTGCGGGCGGCGGTGGGCATCCTGGAAGTAGTGATCGCGGCGCTTGTTCCGGCCTTCGTCATACCGGTACTTTCCCAATTCACTGGAGAGCAATACGCAGTATCGCAAGCCCTCCAATTCGCCATCCTTTGGGCCCGCTGCGGAGTGCTGGTTTTCGGCCTTGCCCAACTTCTGTCCACGGTCATCCCCGGCGTCGCCTCGGCATGGATCACCTGTTTCCTCGTGACGATGCTCTATACAGCGATCGTGAATGTTTCAGCACTCGACAAGTATCCTGGCCTCGATTGCTTCAAAATCATGAGCGGAGCGCGCCTTTCCTATTTCAATCCGTCCGATCATGCGATCACCGGCCCCCTGCCGTGGGTGCCGCTGGGCGTGATTGTTGTTCTCGGAGCCGGCTGCGTAGTCCTGGCCGCACGCATTCTCGAATCCAAAGACTTCTCCTGACCAGCGAGGTGCCGAAGTGATGCTCTTCTACAAAGCATGGCTGGAAAGCCGCTCCCGGTTCTTCATCGGGCTCATTGTGATAGCGGCGCTCTGTTGTGTGTTTGTCTTCTTCCATGAGTTATTCCGCTCGCGAATGCAGACCACACGGGGCATCCTTCCATACCCGGACTACATCTACCTGCGCGTTTACGGCGGATTCGTTCGCGGCATCTTCCTTCTGGTGGCGATCGTGCTTGGTTTGGGAGGACTGAATGCTGAACGGGAACGGAACACGCTGATGTTCACGCTGGCCTTGCCCGTCCGCCGCGGCTATCTGCTCGCCACGCGCGCCATGACAGGATTGGCTGAAGTGGCGACCCTTGCACTGCTGCCTGCGCTGCTGATCCCCTGGCTGTCGGCTGGAGCCGGCCAAGTCTATCCGGCGTTTCAGTCCTGGAGCTTTTTCGTCCTGTGGGTCGCAATCGGCTGGGTCGTCTTCGCCTCGGCGTTCCTGGCATCCTCTGTGCTTGAGAACGATTACTCGGCGCTCACCGCAGCGCTGATCGCTTTCTACATTTACCCATTAGCGGTCGCCAGGACGCCATTCCTCCGGCCATACCCCTTGCACATTCACTACATCATGAACGGAACCGGGATGCCGTACTTTGATCCCCGGACCCACAGCTTCGTTGGCCCCCTGCCGTGGGCGATTCTTGGTGGGGTTTTGCTGGTATCGGTTGCGCTGATTTACCTTGCCTCTCAACTGCCAGTCAGAATGGACCGATCCTAGCGGGCCAAGCCGAGGCAACCGGACCCCTTCTCTCTCTAGAACCCGGCAACCGGTTCCAGGCTGCGCAAGGACGAATGATTTTCCCGATCGGCACCATGCGCCGTCTGTGCCAAGCCGTTTGGATGAGCCTAGAAAGGCGGGTTTACTTCTTTGCGTCAACCGGGACGGCGGGCGCATCGGGATTGTTGATGTCATCCACGATTTTCCGGAAAGGGAACAGCCACTGACCCGTCCCAACCGAGTTTTGCTTGAGACTTCGGCATGTCCATCTGCACTTCATCATCAGAATGCCGCGGATTGCCTGATGCGTTGCGCCCGGCGCGGCCCACCACATCACCCAGCGCGGAACCGCGCGCCAACTCGTTTTCCGCACTTGAGCCGATCGTCTGGTTTATTTGGATCTCCTGCGTGAGCAGGCGGGTTTTGCGTCCGTCTCGGTTCTCGCTTACTGCTGAATGGCCATCCACATACACCTGATCGCGGTCCCTCCGGAAGAGGACTCCCTGGCCGTCCTCTTCCGGCGTGTCCATGGCCGGTTCGCGCAGTATTTCAATGCTCGACGCTCGCGTTGCGGGCATCTCTGGCAGAACCGTTTCGACTCCTGTCCGATGGGGCCCGCGCATCTTTGGACTGCAATCCGTTATGTCGAATCAAATCCCATGCGGGCCGGCTTGGCGGAGCAACCGGTGGACTATGAGTGGTCGAGTGCGGAGGCCCATTTCAGCGGCCACGATCGTCGCCGGCTCCTCGATATGGAGTTCTTCCGGCGGTCAGGGGGAGTCGAGAATTGGCGCCAACTGTTTGGGATGCCGGCGCCAGAAGTGGAGTATCGTCGCCTTCGTGAGTCGACACACGCCGGGCAACCTCTTGGGGATGAGTTATTTCTGGAGAGCATTCGCTTTCAGCAGCAGGCTCGCAAACCGATGACTGGCGCGGTGGTCGGCGACTGCCCACGAGAGGAGTTGACCTTGGCTGCCGGTTGGTGGGCGGGTTAAGGAGGTTTGCGCCCTGCTTCGCTGCGCGCGGAGTCGTACGGCGATGTCATGAATCCCGGAGGTCATGATCGCGGTGGGCCGCGTCATGCTGTCCCCCTCGCCGTCATGACGAAATCCAGTGCCGGCCTGCCGCGAACGACGGTTGAAGCATGCGCCGCCAGTTCACCAGTTCGCGGCAGCATAGAATTGCTCGTCGGTCAACGTCCGAATGCCGCGTGGCCGCGACGACCGGCGGGTTTCGATCCCCAGCTTCCGCATCTTATAAATCAGCGTCGTTCGAGCCAATCCGAGCCGGTTCGCCGCTCCATCCTGCCCGCCGATCATCCAATCGGTTTGCTTCAACGTCTCCAAAATATGCTCTCGATCAGCGTCGGCAAGCGTCCGTGCAGCACTTTCCGAAGGCTGCTTCACGGTCTGCTTCAGGCCTAGAGGCAGGCGCAACACGGAGCCAGGCGAAAAGAGCACCGCGCGTTCGATGACGTTTTGCAGCTCCCGAATATTTCCCGGCCAATCATGCGCCTCGAGTACCGCCACCACTTCATCGGGAATCAGATCGATGGGTTTGTTGAGACGCGCCGCGAACTTCGCTACAAAGAATTCCGTCAGCGCCAGAATATCCTGGGCGCGTTCACGTAACGGGGGGAGGCAGATTGGAATTACATTCAGCCGGTAGAATAGGTCTGCTCGAAACAGCTTTTTGTTCACGAGTTCGGCCAGATCCTGGTTGGTCGCCGCAACTACACGGACATTGACCCGAACCGTCTGTGCACTGCCCAATCGTTCAAACTCCTGCTCTTGTAGGACGCGCAGCAGCTTAGGCTGAAGCTCCAGTGGCATATCCCCAATCTCGTCTAAGAAGAGCGTTCCACCATCGGCCGTTTGGAACCTCCCGATCGTTGGCGCCCAAGCGCCCGTGAATGCGCCTTTCTCGTGACCGAACAGCTCGCTCTCCAATAACGCGCTCGGAATGGCCGCACAGTTAAGGGCAACAAAGTGGTTTTTACGGCGAGGACTTGCCTCGTGAATCGCCTTCGCGATCACTTCTTTTCCGGTGCCGGTTTCACCCTGGATTAAGACAGCGGAGTCCACCGGTGCAACCCTCTCGACTTCTGTCAGTAATGCCCGAAATCTCGGGCTGGAACCGATCAAATCTAAAGTAGCCATCGTCGTCTCCTCTTTGGGCCAATAACGAAAAGGACAGCCGGCGGAAGGGTGCCTTCCCCCCTTCCGCTGTAACTTCATGACATCCGGAGGAACACGACCTGGATTAAAATGACTCCCAGTAATTCCAGGTCACTGTTTTCTGCTCTTTATTCTGGCGGTAGGCCTGGCAGGTTTCACCCCCCAATCGTTCTCGATCGGGTCCCCCAGTTTTTGCGGCCCTGATCCCTCTCTAGAGGGATGAGTTCCTACCCCGACTGCGATTCTCCATCTTGAAGCGCTTTCTACCGAAAATGCGAGCGTCGATCGACCATGCACCAGGGCCGAGCATCGCCACCCCAGCGGTCACCACGGCCAATATGATGTGAATCAAGCGGTTGTCCAGCTCTGAAGGACCAAGTGAAAACGCGATCCATAGCTCGTCAAGAGTGATGACTGTCCCCACAACGGGCGTCCACAAGCCGGCGACCAGGAAGATGCCGCCGACTCCCGCGATAGCATCTCGAGCGGCAATGCCTGGCGTTCCGAGCGTGACAAAGAAGGGCCTGATGCCAAGATGAATCAGGGCGGTACCGACGCCAAGCCTCAGCAGCAAGAGGCCGACCCCAGGCCAGCTGTTAGGAAAGGTCGAAAATAGACGTTGCAGAGTAGATCCCGACCCCATGGTATGGAATCTGCACCTTGGGCCGATACGCCCGGAAGGGCTCCGTGCCATCCCCCATTCGAGGGATATGATCGCCTATAGTGCTATGATTCCGCGCCTGAGTGCGATTGTCACGGCATGAGTCCGATCGTTTGCACCAAGCTTGGGTAGAATGTTTTTCACGTGATGCTTAACAGTTTCCTCGGTAAGCCCTAATTGCTTAGCGATCTCCTTATTGGCATTTCCAGCGGAGATTAGCCGTAATACGTCTGTTTCCCGTGGGGTCAAGGAGTCGTCCGAGGCATGCTCTGCAATTTCGGCAGCACTCTCTGATGACATTCGCTTTTGGCCGGCATGAACCGCGCGAATCGTTTCGAGTAGTTCCTTTCTCAACATGTCCTTCAACAGGTACCCTCGGGCGCCGCTTCTTAAAGCGCGAGAAACCTGGACATCACCGGCGTAGCTTGTTAATACGACGATTCGCGCTGCCGGGAACTCGCCGCGAATCGCACTTAACGCATCAATGCCGCTCATCTCCGGCATTTGCAGGTCCATCAACGTAACATCAGGACGGTGTATTCGGAACTGCTCGACCGCTTCACGTCCGTTCGAGGCTTCCGCGACCAATTCCATATCCGATTGCCTCCCGATCAGCGCGGCGATGCCTTCGCGGACGACGGGATGGTCGTCTACTGACAGAATTCGGATCATAAAGTCATTCGCTCTTTCCAGGAATACCTTTAGCGGGAGGGACCTGGCCGTTTACCATAAGCAATCGAGCCTGCGATATTCAACTCGATCTCCGTCCCGGCTCCCACTCCGCTCCAGATATCCAATTTTGCACCGATCCCGGCGGCGCGTTCACGCATGCCGGCCACACCGTAGTGGCCGGGACGACCTTCTTCGAGAATTGCGGGTGAAATACCTGCTCCGTCATCACGAACTCGCAATCGGAAGCAGCGCTCGTCGTAGATGATCTCCACTTCAATATGACGCGCCTGGGCATGGCGGAAGGCATTTCGAAGCGCCTCGCGCGTAATGCGATAAACCTCGTCGCGGACGATCGGGTGGAGTTCATGAACCCGGCCCTCGACTAAGAAGCCGAACGTCGCCGAACTTTCACCGGACAGTTCGTCGCCCATGGCTCTCACCGCGGGCGGCAGGTCGTTGCTGAGGACAGTAGACAAGCGCAAATCATGAACGGCCTTGCGACCCTCAGCGACTACCTGATCCGCGCGGTCGAGGGCTTGCTCCAGTTCTTCCTTTGCTTCCCCCGGCGGAAGCAACTCATAGAGCGCTTGAAACCGGAGTATCAGCCCCTGAAAACCCTGCAAGAGGGAGTCATGCAGATCGCGGGCGAGCCGAGTTCGCTCATCCACACGCAGCCCAAGACGCACGGTGAATTGCCTGGCAATCTGATGGAGCCGGATCCGATGCAGGCCCCACAGCAATCCCATAAAAGCGGCCGCGCACGACGCCAGGAACCAACGAGTCTGAAAATATGCAGGAGCAATGGCGAAAGCGAGTGAGGCACCTGCCTCGTTCCACACCCCGTCGTTGTTGCAGGCGATCACGCGAAATTGATACGACCCAGGCCCCAGATTGCTGTAGTAAGCCTCGCGGCGCGTACCGGCGTCATGCCATCCCTTATCGGCTCCGTCCAGTTTGTAACGAAAACGAACGCGCTCGGGTACGGATAAGCTCAATGCAGTGTAGTCAATTTGAACGTTCGAGGTATGCGCGGGGAGTCGCATATCGGCCAATCGCGGATAGAGTGAACCATCCGCCGATAAGGAGGTAATCGCAACTGCCGGCGGAATCGTATTTCTCTTTGGAGTCACTTTCGGGTCGATCCAGGCGAGGCCTTTTGTCGCCGTGAACCATATCCGGCCGTCTGTTCCTTGTATTGCCTTTGGATATGGGTAGATATTCTCCGCCTGTCCCGGAAGGCCATCAAAGAATCCGAATTGCTCCGACTGAAAGCGATAGGAGGCATCATTCAAAGCCCGATCCACCTCATCCTTGGAGGCGTGAATGACACCAGCCGCGGTGTTGAGCCAAAGCCCATTGTTCCCTGCATCGACAATTCCGGTAATGTCTTCCAATGAATCCATAGCAGCCGGTTTCATATGGCGAAAGCGACCTCGGTCGATCATAACCAGACCACCTGCACCGCCCGCCCATATCTGCTGGGGAGCACGCTCGGCGAAGGCCTTGACATAGCGCAGGGGCGTATCCGGCTTGACGGGATAGTCCACAACGGTGCCTCTATCCATCGTGATGATGTCGCCTTCGTAGGTTGATACCCAGATTCGACCCGAGCTGTCGGAAAACATGTTCACGACTCGCTGCTTCGCGACTTCAGGCGCAGTCGGCCAGGGCCTCCAATGGTCGGGCTCCAAAGAGAAGAACCCATGACCGCTGGAAAACGCCCACAGCGTTCCTGACCTGTCACCCGCAACCTGCCATGAGCCTGACCCGCCCCCGCCGTGACTATATGGAGCCGTGGCCACCTTTCGGAAGCCGCCGTTCTTCCATTGTTCCAGCGCGTCACTCAAGAACCAGTTAACGGCACGGGGATCTCGATAAGGTTTGAAGGCACCGGAGGGGACAAATGATACTTCACCGTAGTCGCCGTGGGTCTTGCCAGCATAAGCCCAACTGCCTACAACCCAGACATAACCGCCGTCAGCGGGCGCCACCGCGACCCGATATAGAGATGTTGGCAGGACAACCGGAACCAAGGCAGTATCACGGAACTGGTCCAGTCCATCCCGCGTTCCTACCCAGATATTTCCCTCCCGGTCTTCGAGTATGGGAGTACTGCTGTCGGCACTTAAACCATCCCTCGAAGTGAACGTCTGCACGACATCGCTGGTCTTCGAAAGTGGCCCCTGCGTGTGCAGTGCGCGGTGTGGGACGCGGACCACTCCGGAAGTATCCGTCGACATCCAAAGACTTCCATCACGGTCGAAAAGAAGATGGGCGGCGGTCCTAATCTTCACTACTAACCGATCTTCGCTAAGACACTTGGGGGGTGTCCCTTTAGGGGTCTCCACCTCGCATTTGGCAATCGCGGCGGATCTCGGACTCACGGATGTGCTAATGGCCCGTACATAGCTTAGGATGTCCGATAGCCATATTGTTCCGTCCTGTGCCTCCCCGATGGAGGCCGAGAAACCGGCATAGGCACCTGTCGGTTCAAATCGCTTCGATCCTTGTTTTAGGTACAGTACAGTGTTGTTGACGCCTGCCCAGAGAATTCCGTGGCTATCGACGAACAATACATCTGAAGTGATGTGGGGCACATCTTCCGGGAAGTTCCAATTCTTACCAATGCGCTCCCATCGCGTACCGTTGAAACGTATAACTCCGGCCTCGGTGTTTGCCCAAATGGTGCCTTCGTGGTCCTGGACGATGCTGGTAGGGTTTGACGTTACACCATCAGACGTGTCATATCCTTTGACGTCGCCGCTACGCAGGACACAGATCTTGTTCTCGAGCCGATAAGCGATCCACAAACTGCCATCCTTCAGCGCCCGCAAGCCACGCACCGGGCCTTCTGAAAGCCTGTCTCCCGATTTCGGGACATAGCGCTCGAAACGAACGCCGTCGAATCGAAACAGACCGTTATCCGTACCTATCCAGAGAAATCCATCCGTGGTCTGTGCCAAGGCCTGCGCTCTGCCCGGATACCCATCCTTTTCGCTCCAAGACCGGTGCGCGAGTTGGTGGATGTCGCGATCCGGATTGAGAGCTCTGGCGCTGGGTACGAGCAGAAGAAGGAAGGTATAGATCGAAAGTATTGGGGCGACCTTCATCGGAGTTCCTTCGATCCTTAACACAGGAATCGCAGGCAGCTCCGGCATTTATCCGCGAAGCTACCGTGCCAGATCCAAATCTCGATCGTTCTGTCGGGCCCGATTGGAACTACTGAAGGTCCTCGACGGTCATGCTGAGTTGTGCACAACGCGCAGCATCCCCCAAACTACCAAACGAAGTGGCTCCACACAACCGTGATCGGGCGGCGTGTCGCTGACCGGCAGGGATAGCTTTCGCCGGACACCCTTCCCGGAAGCCTGCGCCAACCTGACAACGGGTGCTCCGCCGTGCCGCTACACCTCACACAGGTAGCTGTGGACTGATTCGCATGGGAGTGATCGCAGATGAGCTTCGAGGAGGAACAGGGTTTGTCCAAGCCAATTGGATAGGAGTGGTGGATTTCGCGCGGTTCACCGTCAACTCCGCCAACGTCACGCCCGTGACCTGGATCGGCCCGCCAAGGATTCTATTGACCTTCGTCACTCGGCCGGTCCATCACGAGGCTACCAAGCAACTGGTCAAGGCGGCCGATTAATCCCATTGTCCAGGACGTATGCTCGGGCGTCTTCGGCGCAGGATCGAACATGTCCCGGTCCAGGATATCCATTCGGATCAGCCGCATCTGTTTTCCGCAAGGCACCGCCATCGTGATATCAGCACCGCTGAAGACCAAGCATTTCCTGCATCGCTTCAACTCGCGCCGCAGCGCCTTCTCAGGAATAGCGCAAGGGCTTGTACCACCGAGCAAGTCCGCAATCGTCTGCGTGGTCGAGGCCGTGGCTATTTCGACGGTGGCAGGCTGCGTACATGGATCTCCGGGCGGTGTCAGGATGATCCGCTTAATCTCGGCACCCTGTCCTCGTGATCGGACCGAGATTATCTCGTAGAACTCAAATGGTGGTCCAAAGTCGAAAAACGTGCGGCGCCCCACGGCAAACTCGGATGGCGGTGGCGGTGCCGGATCCTGCTTTTTGTTCGGTGTTCCAGCCATGGCTGCCAGCCAGAGGAACAAGAGAGCAGCAGACCGGATTATCACGAGGACCATTGTACCTTCGGGCCCGTCGACTCGTGCCTGGTCCGGGTCCGCTACCTCAGCGCGAACGCTTCACGCCGCTTGGTGCCTGCTGGTGGAGGCGATCCAGGAGTGCGTCCAAGGCTATTCCGCGCGCGGCTGCCTGGGCCGTCAACTTCTCCATTAGCAGGTCGGCGTCGAAGTGGAACTGATGCACCAGGAAGTCATCCGGCGTGAGGATATCGAGATCGTACGGAGTAGCTGATTCCGGCCGAAAGTGCTTGACGTTGTGCGTGACGATGGCGTGTGCGCCGCAACGCACGGCGGCCGCGAGGACGTGGCGGTCCTTTGGGTCATTGGTCATCGCCCCAACGAGGCACTCGTAGCCGGCGACGCTGGCATCCTCGAACGCGGATTCCATGGCGAAGATCCGCCGCTCTGCCTGCGCCGGCGTGTAGCCCATACACTGCAGCGTGGATCGAAGCTCGCGCAATATGCCGGCGGACCACTTCGGGATGTAGAACGCCGGATCCTCCGCGAGGCGGAGCAGAGTGTCGCAGAGTGGCATGGGCGCCAACACGCAGGTGTCGAGAACGGCGATGTACTGATTACTCTGGGCGAGCATCCGGCGGCTCCAGATCGTAGAGGCCATCCCCGGCCTCGGCCCGCGTCAAGTCATCGAGGATCTTGCGCCGGTTCGAATCCCGTTTGGCCTTGTACGCCAGGAGGTCGCGGACATAGATGCGGCGGTGCGTCCCCACCATGTGATGGGGCATGTCGCCGCGCTCCAGTAGCTTGATGAGGAACTGCCGCGAGATGCCGAGCATTCGCGCGCCCTCGACCGTGGTGAGTTGCGCGTCGTTCTGGACGATAGCAACCGACTGGCCCTCGCACAGATCCGCAATCAGCTTCACCAGGAACTCGTAGAGGGAGACCGGCAGGCTCTGCGTCCTGCCATCCGGCCCGACCAGCTTGGCTCGGCTTCGCTGGATCTTCTGATAGAGTTCCAGCACCTGTCTCTGGTCGGTCCCTGAGATCGCCAGCGGTATTTGGGTCTCTTTGTTCCGTGGCATGGTCATCCTTCCACGACCAGTATATGCTTTATCTGACTCAAATGCTATATATGCAACTGGAGACTCGAAGGATTCGCGATTGCGATGGCGTATTTGATTGGACTTGCTGCCCAGGTGGATAGCGAGCGAAGAAAGCCGGGGCGGGTGGTACTTGCCCTGCTGCGCAGTTCCTGGTTCGAAGAGGAGGCCTAAAGTCCTCCGCAGGCTGAAGCCCACCCCACATGCGGATAAAGTCCACCTCACAAGGCACTGATACCTTCCCACACAGCACTGGCGCCTGCCCACAGGGCTTGGGAGGCTGCCCTGCCATGGATGAAGCCTTGGCTTCGCGGCCTCGTTTCTCAATGGAGCTTTGGCTTGGGCCCTCCAGATGCGGCGTGCCGAGGATCTTCAGGCCTTGCACTGTGGCGTGGGCGGTTTCGAATTGCATTCCGTACGCCACGCCTCCGAACGGGGCGGGGCGCCCCATTCAATTTGGCGAGAGCGGCAGCGTGTGGATGATCACCGGCAGGTTCCGCGGCGACCAGGCGGGGTCGTCGGGCAGAACCTCGGCGCGCACGGTCAGGCGGGCATCCCTGGTGAACGACCGGTTGGCGGGCTTGAAGAGCGCGGGTTCGCCCACAGCGTAGACTCAGTCCGACAGGACGACGGTGATCGCTCCAACGCCCGTGCCGGCATTGACGCGTTGTGCAGCGGCGGCCAGTGTCTTGAGGGGCTTATCCCTGGACCCGGGCTTCGTGTCGACCCCAATCGCAGAATTCAGGTAAATGGTTGCGCCGGCATCCTGGGCGCTGGCGCGGCCCGCGAGAAGACGGGCCCCGCTTGCCGCGAAGCCGGTTTGGAGGAGTTGACGCCGATTCATTTCCAGGCCGCGACGTTCGCCTGGGCGAACGCCCGGAAGGTGATTGGCTTGCGGCCGACGACTTGTTCCACAACCGGAGTTACCGGCGCGGCATAGCCGGCGCGCACCACGCTGTAGAGTACGGTCAGGTAGCCGATCGCCGACTCGGGCATCCCGAGTCCCCGAGCCCCATCCACCATCTGCTCCTCGGTCAGGGCGTGATAAGCCACCGCGCGGTCCGAAACTTCACTGACAATTTTCGCGGCCTCGAGGTGGTCCAGCGCCTCGGGGCCGGTCAAATCAAGCTCCTTGCCGGTCAACGAGTCGCGGAACACGGCCAGCGCCACGGCGGCGATATCGCGCACCGAGATGAAGCTGGTCTTGCCGTCCCCCGCCGCCAGGTGGATTCCGCCCGTACCCTTGATACCGCCCGCCAGGAAGCCCTCCGAGAAGTTCTCCATGAAGAAGTTCGGCCGCAGGATCGTGTAGGGGACTCCGGAATCCATCACGATATGCTCGACGACGCGCAGCGGGGCCTGCTCGTTGAAGTTCGCGCCGAAGGCGGAAATGAAGACGATATGTTGCACGCCCGACGCCTTCGCACATTCCACGACGGGACGGAGCAGAGCCGGTGCGTCCGGCTCGAGGGAGGGGGAGATCAGAAGGAGGCCTCTCGCACCGGAGAGAGCTGGGGCGATGGTGGATGAAACGTGGTAGTCGAATCGAACCGACGTCTCGCCGGACGGGGCCTTTTCGGGATTGCGAACTGCCTGCCGAACCGCGAGGCCGCCACTCACGAGCGCATTGACGAGCGCGCGGCCCAGGACGCCGGACGCTCCTGTAATCAGGATGGGTTGGTTCATGAAGTTCTCCTCCCTCGATTCTTTGATACCTGGGATAGAATCACAAGTAGGCACCTTAATGAGCGATAGTCACCTTTTGGAAACCAAGGCTCCCTGGGATGTGTTCAATAGTAAATGTCCAACGCGCCAGGTGCTGGACCGAATTGCTGACAAGTGGACGGTGCTGGTGATCCGGCGGCTCTCCTGCGGGACAATGCGCTTTGCCCAGATTCGTCGTTCCGTTGATGGAATTTCCCAGAAGGTCTTAACCAACACGCTCCGCAGCCTGGAACGGGACGGGCTTGTGACTCGGAAGATCTACGCCAGCGTGCCGCCTCGCGTGGAGTACACGCTGACGGATCTTGGCTATTCGTTGTGCGATCTGGTTGGAGCCATTTGTGGCTGGGCCGAGGCGAACATCGAACGCGTGCAGGCGGCGCGGGCCCTGCACGATCAGGCGGATGGGACGAGTTGGCGCGAGATGGATACGGCATTGCCGACATGACCTTCCATGGATTAGCGGCAGGAGAACACCGGCTTGTGGCCGACGAGTATTGTCGCGCGGCCTCGCAATCGCGTTCGAGGGCGACGGACAGGGGTGTGGTTTCGACTAGGAACCGTGGATCTTCGGCTTTCCAGGAAATTCGGCGGAGAGCCTTCCGCAGCAGGAGAATCTGGCGGTTGTGTCTGATCAGTCCTTCGTTGAGTTAGCCGCTCAGTACAGACTAGTTCGGCCGAGACCTGGTCAATTGCCGGCCGTCTCCGCTGACCAGAAGACCCGTAGCATCGCATCGCACGTACCGATACAAGCCGGCGATGAGTGGTTTGTCTATTTCCGGACGTGGCAGGATGCGTGCGTCTCCTCACCTGTTCGACAAGTACTGAAAAGGGAACAGACTGAGAGCCAGTCGGAATGTACTCCACCGCGAAACCCGACCCAGGCGGCGGCCGGGGCGCCTCCCGGCCAGCGTTTCCCGCGACAACCGATCCAATTGCCCCGGTTGGCGATCCACCAACGGCTCGCCGCCGTTCACTTCTGGATTTCGCCTACGAGCGCTTGCACCTGTTTCCGGATGTAATCTCGTGCTTCGCGGTAATCCTTGCTGGGCGAAGGGGTTGCGCTCCAATCCAGGGTCTTGACACCCTTCGGATTCCATTCCGCAAGGTCAGGTCCAAACGTCACGACCGCGGCGGCGCCTTCGAGGTCTTTCGCGGAGATCTTCACGGGCTTCGCTGAACCAAGGTCCGTACCATCGGCAAGAAGTCCCTTGCGAACGCCTGGAGCAATCTCGGCATCAGGAGTCGTGCCGCGCGAAACCACTCGCACCGCAATGCCTTTCTCTTTGGCGAGCCGTTCGAACTCGGCTTTGGCGATGATGCTTTTTGCGGCCCCATGTTCACAAACGAATACAACTTTCCTGGGTTGCGCCTGTTGGCCTAGCGCGATGGCGATGGTCGCCAGGATGATGGGAAACAATTTGCTCATGCTGCTCCCTGGTGCTGCATTTGCAGCGGTATTGAAACTTCAAATGTTGTGCCAACCTGCGGCGCCTGGCCACTTATGCGAAGGGCTGCTTGAGGCCGGTCTGCGATCCAGAGCGCGATGGAGAACCTGAGCCAGCTCTGCCGAGACTGCGCAAGCGGGCTCTGCCGGGGAGACGGAGTCGGCTGACCCATCCTCATCGAGCCTTCCTTGAGAAGCCAGGATATTCCTCTGCACTTTAGCATCAGGATGCCCGGAATTGCCCGATGTGTTGCGGCTGGCGGGGCCGACCACCTCACACCCGGCGGAACCGCGTGCCAGCTCGGGTTTCGTAGTCGAGCCCTATGCACCTGATCCTGGTCCCCTACCCTGGCGTGGGCGAACTCATCGACTCGCGCCGAAGCTGAACCTTTCCGAATGCGCCGTTGGGGCGTTGGGACGACTGGCGCCAGGGCGCTGATTGCTGAATTGGGTATCCCCCTCTGAGGGCGAAGTCTAAGCTGTTGAGCTGGGATGGGTGTCAGATGGAGGGTGTCATTGGTTGAGTTTGGGGGGGTGCCCTGCTGGTTGCGGAGGCTTGAGAAGATGGCCGGCACGATTGCCGGCCCGCAAGCCTGGGGGCATGCCCCACGTAAGATTACTCCACGGGAAGTTACTGGCCTCACGGAAGAGTACTGATTCCAGGGAGGACGGTTGAGTTTCCGCGCGCCGCGGCGGCACGGCCCGGTTTCCCGTGAGGTTCCCGATCCCGGGCCCGAGAACAAACGGCGGTCACGGATCCGGCTAAAGCGGCAACTGGCGATCGTCGATACCTATATTAAGATGTCGAGGTCCACTACCCTGCTCGCAGCAGGACTCTTCTGCGCCTTTGCGATGGGTGCGGAGCCACCCGGAAAGCCTCCGCCCGACTTGAACTCGATGCCCATTGAGCAATTGATGGACCTCCAGGTACAGACTGCAACACTAAGAAAACAATCCCTGAAGGATGCTCCAGCGAACGTCACCATCGTGACCGCGGACGAAATCAGGAAGTTTGGGTACCGGACCCTTTCCGAGGCGCTATCGAACGTCCGAGGCTTCTATCCCAGCTCCGATGGGCCGTTCCGGTTCATGGGCACCCGGGGATTTTCGCTGCTGGGCGACTTCAACATGCGCTTTCTGGTGCTGATTAACGGGCACAGCATGACGGATAACGTCTATGGCGCGATGTACTACTTTGGCGAGGATTTTCCCCTGAGTCTCGACCTGGTGGATCAAATCGAGATTGTGCGTGGGCCTTCTTCCGCCCTGTATGGCAGCAACGGGGTTTTCGCGACCATCAACATCATTACCAAGACGCCCAAGACGGCTGACGGCCTGAGTGCGAGCCTGGACGCGGGCACATTCGGGGACGAGCGGGTGAGTGTGACCAGCGCGACCTCGCTGGGGCGGAATGCCGGGTTGCTGATTTCGGCGACGGCCTCGAGGGTGGCCGGGCGGCGGATTGAACTGCAACGGCCGGGCGAGGCGGGGCTGACACCGACCGGCGTGGATCGCGGCGGCAATGGCGAGGGTTACAACCTGTTCGCGAATCTGGCCTGGGGTGAGTGGTCTGTGACGGCGGTCTTTGGTCAACACCTGGCGGAGGCAACGACCGGATGGTACAAGACGGAGATCGGGAACACAGGGACCACGGACCTGGAATCCCGTAACTTCGTGGAGGCGGCGTGGCACCGGGACCTGGGCGAGGACAGTTCCGTGCGGTGGCGAATCCACTATGACCAGTACCGCTATGACGCGATCTACGATTACGGCGAGGGAATTCGGAATTACGACGGCGCTTTGGGGGACTGGGGCGGCAGCGAGTTTGTGTACCAGCGCGGCATCCAGAAACTGGGCACGTTGACGCTGGGCGCGGAGGGCAGCGTGGACCTCCGCAATACCCAATACAACTTCGACGTCACGACATCAGGCGACGGCATTACGCGGCAGGACAACTTCCGGATCAGCCACCGGCGTGCGAGGGCCGGCCTTTTCGCGCAGCAGGAGGTGCGCCTGTTCCCGCGATGGACCCTGTACCTGGGCGGTCGGGTGGACGACTCGAATGAGGACAAGGCCTTCGTGTCGCCGCGAGTGGCCCTGGTTTACGAGCGGAAGAACCGGACGTACAAGGTGATGTACGGGCGGGCGTTCCGCAATCCTTCTACTTTCGAGCGGTATTGGGAGCCGAATCCGGAACTCAGGGCGGAGCGCGCGAACACATTCGAAGTCACCCGGGAGCAGCGGTTGGGCAAAAAGGCGAACTTCGTGGCGTCGGTGTTCCACTACGGGCTGTCGGGCCTGATCGAGGGGGTCCAGGTGAGGCCGGATACGCTGCAATACCGGAACTCTTCGAGGGCGAAAGCGACGGGATTCGAACTTGAGATCAACGGACAGCCCACGGAGTGGCTGGAGGCGGCAGCAAGCGTATCGATTCAACGAACGAGGGGGGCGGATGCGACCTCTTACCTGCAGAACTCCCCGGCGCAACTGGGGCTGATGCGGGCCGCGGTGCCGTTGCTGCGCAGGCGGCTGATGGCGGGCGGCGCGGTGCGGTACATGGGCACGCGGCTGGCCGCCGACGGGAGCCGCCTCCCTGGTGCGACCGTGGCGGATTTAACGCTGACGACCACGCGTCTTTTCCGGCAGATGAATGTTCAATTTGGCATCCGGAACCTGATGAACAAGGCCTACCAGGATCCGTTGAGCCCGGAACACGCGACGTTGAGTTTGCCGGCGGCCGGCCGGTCGGTGTTTGTGAGGTTTCTCTGGCGCAATGACTGAAGGTCGTCCGGCCTGTAATTCGAGCTTGTTGCGCCGCGCGTCCTGGTTCAGGGGCGGATGGCGGGGCTGGGGTGCGGTTGCCGCTATGCGGGTGCTGAGTGCCTGGGCCGGGACAGTGATGCTGGTGTACGGGAGTGGGCATCCGGCCTCGGGTGAGGCGATGGCCGTCCCGGGGGCGGAAGAGATGGAAGTGAAGGCGGCGTTTGTACTGAATTTCCTGCGGTTGGTGAATTGGGAGTCGATTCCCGGGGAGGAGAATGCGACCACGCTGTCGATTTGCACGTTGGGCCCGAGCGAATTCGGGGCGGCGGTCCGCTCCGCGGCGAAGGACAAGGTGATCGGCAACCGGACGGTCGCTTTCAAGGGCAAGACGGAGCCGGATGTGGCGCATTGCCGCGTCCTGCTGGTGGATGGGACGCAATACGAGATGGCGCGGGGACTGGTTCGGGCGCTGGGCCATCAGCCGGTTTTGACCATCGGCAATGGTGCGGGGTTTGTGCAGATAGGCGGCATGTTTGAACTGGTGGTGGGGGAGCGGAAGGTGCAGTTCGACACGAATCTTCAGGCGGTGCGCGCATCGCGGCTGGACGTCAGCGCCCGGCTGCTGAACCTGTCGCGCAACCTGAGGAAAGGAGCGAACGGTGTGGATTAGCAGGTGGTGGTTACCGGCCGCACCCTCGCTCCGGCGGCAGTTGACGGGCTTGACGCTGCTGGCCGGGATGATCGCGGCTGGACTGACGGCGGCCGGGATGATTGCCTACGAAGTGGTGTGGGTGAAGGAACAGTTGAAGAGCAACTGCACCTCCATCGCGGACATCCTGGGGAACAATATCGCGGCGGCGATGGCGTTCGATACGCGA
The DNA here is from genome assembly GCF_051172195.1 of Paludibaculum fermentans. Classification (GTDB taxonomy): domain Bacteria; phylum Acidobacteriota; class Terriglobia; order Bryobacterales; family Bryobacteraceae; genus Paludibaculum; species Paludibaculum fermentans_A. Next base: position 3,685,252 of record NZ_JBPJAQ010000001.1, on the reverse strand, counting down.
TCGGACGTGACGCGAAGCCTGGCGGCCCTGTCGGCTGAGCGATCGATCGTGCGGGCGACTGTGTTTGACGCCCGGTGGCGGCTTGTGGCGAGTTATGCGAGGCCCGATCCGGCGGGGGCGGCCAAGGATGCAAAGTCTCCGAAGAGCGGGGTGGAACCAGCTTCGGGGCTGGTGGTGGTGCGTCCGGTGCTGCTCGACCGGGAAGTAGTGGGCCATATCTCGCTGGAAGCGGATCTCTCGATTCTGCACGAGCGAGTGGTGGTGTACTCCTCGATCACGGCACTGTTCGCACTGCTGTCGCTGGGCATTGCGCTCGTCGTATCACGGCGGGTGCAGGGCTGGATCTCCGCGCCCCTGCTGCAGTTGGAGGCCGCGGCGCGGCAGGTGTCGGCCAAGCGGGATTACTCCGTGCGCATCGAGAATGAGCGAGGGGACGAGTTGGGCGCAGTGATGGCTGCGTTTAACGAGATGCTGCAGGAGATCCAGATCCGCGACAAGCGGTTGTCGGAATCGGCGGAGAATCTGGAGTCCGAGGTGGTGGCCCGCACGCGGGCACTGACTGAGGCCAATGCGCGATTGTCGGTGGCGAAAGAGAAGGCGGAGGACGCGGCCAAGGCAAAGGGAGAGTTCCTGGCGACGATGAGCCACGAAGTGCGGACGCCGATGAATGCGGTGATTGGATTCACGGGCCTGCTGATGGAGACGAACCTGACGCTGCAGCAGCGGGACTGGGTGGAGACGGTGCGAGGTTCGGGCCAGGCGCTGCTGGGGATCCTGAACGACATCCTCGACATTTCGCGGGTGGAAGCGGGCAAGCTGGGCCTGGAGCAGATCCCGTTTGCCCTGGAAGACGTGGTGGAGGATGTGATTGAGCTGATAGGGGAGAGAGCCCGGAGCCGGGGCCTGCGACTGAGGTTCGACCCGACTGCGGCGGTGCCCCCGCAGGTGCGAGGCGACCCCGGACGACTGCGCCAGGTGCTGCTGAATCTCCTGAGCAACGCTGTCAAGTTCACGGAAGTGGGCGAAGTGGTGGTGAAGGCCGATGTTTCGTCGAGCGAAGGTGAAGTCTCGATTGTCCGTTTCGATGTGATCGACACGGGGATCGGCATTCCCCAACCGGCCCAGAGATCGATCTTTGAAGCGTTCACGCAGGCCGATTCTTCGACGACGCGGCGGTTTGGCGGAACGGGCCTGGGCCTGGCGATCTGCCGGCGGCTGGTGGTGGCCATGGGGGGCGAGATCGGGGTCATCAGCCAGCCGGGCAAAGGATCGGACTTCTGGTTTACGGTGCCACTGACCAGGCTGCAGCGGGAGAGCGGGGCGCCTGGTGAATTTGCGGGCCGGCGGGCACTCATCGTGGATGATGACGAGCACGGCAGTGCCCTGCTGCGGCGGCGACTGGAACAGGCCGGGATGGCCGTCGATACGGCGAGGGATGTACAGGCCTTCCTGGGGGCAGGCGGCGCGAGCGGTGGTGAAGTCCCCACTTTCGATGTGGTGCTGCTGGGCGCGGAGCACGCTTCGCGAGACGGGATTGCGCTGGCGCGAGCGCTGCATGCGCAGCATTCGCTGGGTGACGCGCGCGTCATCCTACTGGCCGAGGAGGGCGCCCTGGCCGTGGAGGATCTGGACGCGGCGGGCGTAGCCGGGAACCTGGTCAAGCCTGTGCAGTTCACTCATTTGCTGCGCGTTCTGCACCAGACGCTGCGGACCGAGTCGACGGCGCCGTGCCCGGTTGGCCCGAAGGGCAGCAGGCCGCCAGGGGAAGCGGAGCGAAACGGTGAATTCTCGATCCTGGTGGCGGAAGATAACCTGATCAACCAGAAAGTTCTGCGATCGCAACTGGCTCGCCTGGGGTATTCGGCGCAGTTTGTCCAGAACGGGCGGGAGGCGGTGAGCGCGGCGGCGGGCATGCAGTTTGACGTGATCCTGATGGATTGCCAGATGCCGGAGATGGATGGATTCGAAGCGGCGCGCCTGATCCGGCAGGCGGAAGCAGGGCCCAGGCACACACAGATTGTGGCGATCACCGCCAACGCGATGCCCGAGGACCGTGAACTTTGCCTGGCGGCGGGGATGGACGAGTACATCGCAAAGCCCGTGGACGGTGGGGCGCTGGCGCGTGTCCTGGAGGCGGCCAGGGCCCGGATTGCCAAGTCGAGCATATTGCCGTAGAAGTTGTGCGTCCCTTCGTAGAGCCGATGGGGTAACAGGGTCGGACTCTAGTGGCCCGGCGGGTGTTTCCTGGTTCGCGGAAGGGCTGTCCTTATCACTTTCTTAGCGTGGATTCCGCGGTGGCGAACAGCCGCGTATGATGGAGCACGAGAGAGGGATTGAACCCACTGGCGCGCCTTTCGAGAGGCAGGCACGCGGCGAAAGCGAGGATGCATGAACGACTACTGGCCGGCGGTGATTGGCCGGCAACTGGCCGCGGCGATCCAGATGACACGGGCGGCCATTGGCGCCTGTCCCGTGGATCTGTGGGACGACCGGACGGAAGGCTCGCCGTTCTGGCATATTGCCTACCACTCGCTGTTCTATACCGACCTATACCTGTCGGACGACGTGGCGTCGTTCCAAGCGAGAGAGTTTCACACGGAAAAGGCGCATTTTCTACCCGGAGACCGTCAGGAGGACGGAGGGGTGATCACGACGCCGGAGAAGGTCTTCGGGCAGGCGCAATTGCTGGAGTATGCCGAGCATTGCCTGCGGAAGAGCGATGAGGCGGTGAAGAAGCTGACGAGCGAACGCGTGCTGGAACGGTGCGGCTTTCCCTGGTATCCGCTCAGCGTGGGGGAGATGTTCCTGGTCAACCTGCGTCACAACCAGCACCACACGGGCCAACTGCTGTTGCTGCTGCGGCGCCGCGCGAATATCGGGATTGACTGGACGGGCACGATGGACAACGAGCCTCCGACGCCGACCTGGGGCTGAGCGGGCGGTGAGCGATGTACGGCTATTTCTGGAGCGGTGAGTGAGTCCGGACGGCGGCGACTACTTCAGCGATCGCGGTGACGATGGTTTCCGGAGCGTCGATGATGACCATGTGAGTGCTTGCCCCGGCGATCGTCTGTTTGTGGTCACGAGAAAGTTCCAGGAGACTGGCCTGCAGTGCCTGATAGGCCGGGGAGGCGTTGTTCGTGCTAATCACGACTAGCGGCCGCGAGCCAAGGGGATATGGCCGGGTCGAGGCTGCGGCAACGGCAGCGGCACACTCCTCCGCAGTTTCGACGGTAGGACGAATGGGCGCGCGGGAGAGGGCCCAGTTGTGCAGATCCCGATTGGCCTGGGGCAGGCGTTGAAAGTTCCGGTCGTCTTCGAGGCCGAGTTCGATGGGGGCCTGAAAGAGCAGGACGGGCGGGGTATCGACTTCGCGGAGGGTGAGCGGGCGGCGCTGGGGCTCGGGCGGCGCCTTCGATTCCGGATTCGTGGCGGGTGCGGGTGGGGGGTCGACGCGATGGGCGTCGAGGAAGGCATGATCTACGATCACCATGCCGGCGACCTGCTCAGGGTAGTTGCGGGCGTAGAGGCGTCCGTAGAGGCCTCCGATGGAGTAGCCAACGATGACATAGGGGCCGCCGATAGAGGCCCGGCTCAGCAATTCGTGCAACTCAGCGACCCGCTGCCCGCAACCTGGCATTCTCCGAGCGAGCGGGCCGCTGGCGCCCGCGGCCGGATCGGGCGGAGGCGGATCGCTCCATGCCGTCCCGGAGGGATCGTAGGTGCAGACCCTGGTCGTGCGGGCCACGGCAGGCTGGACGAGGCCCCAATCGAACGAGAAGCCCGCGCCCAGGACGACAACGGTTGGGCTGCCTGAGCCAGTGCAGTACAAGTGCACCCGATAGCCGCCGACATCGACGAGGACACCGGGTGGGGCGGGCTGGACAGGATCCTGCGCCGCCTGCAGGGCGCCAGGCCCGAGGAAGAAGACCACCCAGCAGGGGATCCACAGGAATACCGGTTTGGTCCACATGGCGGGCGAGCACCTCCGTCTTTGAGGTTATCGCGCCGGCGCGGGGCTCAGCGGGACTGGGGTGAGGCCCAGTGGTCAGGGTTTGCCGAAGACGGTGAACTCCAGGAGGGCGGTGGGGTCGCTCTTCGGCCGGCCGGTGAGGGTGAGGCGGACGTAGCGGCATCGAACCGGGGGGAACTGGTCGAATTCCACGTTGCTGGCCGCGGTGTTTTTCGTTTTGTCGACGATGACCTGGTAGGTTTTGTTGTCGAGCGAGGCTTCGAGTTTGTACTGGTAGGCCACGGGCGGAACGCGGCGGCCGGTGTTGAGGGTGCGGTCGTGGCCGTCGACGACGAGGGCGGTCCGCTGCGGGGGCGTGTCGAGCAGGAGGCGGGCGGAGTCGATGGTGAACTCCTGGTTGGCGTCGTCGGGGTTGCGGCAGCCGAGATCGAGCATGAGCCAGGGCTGCGGGTCGGCCGCTTCGGGCTGCCACCAGGTGCGGACGTTATTGTCGAAGGCGTAGGTGGGGTCGCGGCCGGGGGCCATGCTGCTGGCGGCCCAGGTGTAGCGGTTCAGCGAAACAGCGACGGAGCCGGTGGTGTTGCCGGCGGCCGGATGGGGCGCGTTGCCGGGTCCAAAGCGAGGCTCTTCCGAGGGTCCGTCGATGAAGAGGTTGCCGTCTTTGTCGAAGCCGGCGGGGTCGAGGCCGATGCGGCGGTCGAAGACGCTGTGATTGCGATAGAGGATGGTGTAGGCGGCCCACAGGCGGCCGTCGGGGCCGTCGACCAGGCAATGGTGGCCGGTGCCGTTGATGAGGCCGTTCTTGTGGACCAGGATGGGATTCCGCGGGGCCGGCTGGAAGGGACCCAGCGGATGGCGGCCGGTGTAGACGGCGACAGAGTAGGTTTTCCATTCGGTGCCGGGCGAGGAGTACTGGAGATAGTAAGTGCCGTTGTGCCTGGTCATCCAGGGCGCCTCGATCCAGCTGAGGGAGGTGCCTTCGTTGTTGTCGCCGTAGCGTTCCCAGCGATGGGCCGGGTTGAAGGTGAAGAGTTTCCGGGCGGGCCCGGCGAAGTGCGTGATGTTGTCGGGGTCGAGCGCCACACCCCAGATGCCGTCGCTGTGTGCGCCGGAGTAGTAGAGGTAAGGCTTGCCGTCGGCGTCGACGAAGCCCATGGAGTCGAAGAGGAGCTTCTTCCGGCCTGTCTCGTCGAGGATGTCGCCGGCGTACTCCCAGGGGCCCAGCGGATCAGGGGCCCGATAGAAGCCGACATCGTTGCCGCTGAGGTAGACCTGGCCGCGATATTCGAAGACGTTGGGCGCGGCGACGCCGGCGCGGCCGGGCAGTTGGATGGCGTGGTGGGCCCAGTGGACGAGGTCCGGCGAGGTCCAGAGGGCGCCGCCGGAGAGGAAGAGGTAATAAGTGCCGTGGAAACGGAGGATGGTTGGGTCGGCGATGCTGCGCGAGTCTTCGATGGAGAGGGGGTTTGCGTACTGGGGTGGTTGCGTTTGCGCGTGGAGGAAGCCGGCTGTGAGGAGAAGGCTGAGCGCGGCTGTTTGGGGGGTCATGGCGATTTTGAATGTATCACCAGGGGGAGAGGCGGGTCAGAGGGAGTTTGCCGGTGGCCGGAGCGCGTGGGGCGTTCAGGAACAGACGCGGGGCGGGTGGAGTCTAATCGCGGCGGAGGGCCAGAAATGCTCGAACTCCGCAGCCTTACAAAACGCTTCAGCGGGATCCCCGCTGTGGATGATGTCAGCTTCACCGCGCTGCCTGGCCAGGTCACGGGTTATCTGGGCCCGAACGGCAGCGGCAAGTCTACGACGGTCAAGATGATCACGGGGCTGCTGGAGCCGAGTGAAGGCCATGTGCTGTGGCAGGGCGCCGATGTCCGGGCCGACCTGACGGGCTTCCAGGCTCAACTTGGCTATGTGCCTGAGGAGCCGTATCTCTACCCACACCTGACGGGCGCCGAGTATCTGGAACTCACTGGTGAACTGCGCCTGATCGGCCGCCAGCGGCTGTGGTTGAAGATTGAGGCGTTCCTGCGGGAGTTCGGGCTGTGGGAAGACCGCTACACGGCGATTGCCTCGTATTCGAAGGGTATGCGGCAGAAGATTCTGCTGGCGGCCGCGCTGTTGCACGATCCGGCGCTGGTGATCCTGGACGAGCCGTTTTCCGGCCTCGATGTGCATTCCGCGCTGGTGTTGCGGCGGCTGATCCAGACGCTGGCGGAAGCGGGCAAGACGGTGCTGTTCAGTTCGCACGAACTGGAGACGGTGGAGCGGGTGTGTTCGCGCGTCGTCATCCTGCACAAAGGGAAGGCGGTCGCAAACGACTCAGTGGAAAACCTGCGCGGCCTGATGGCGTTGCCGACGCTGGAAGCCATTTTCACGCAACTGGCCCTGCGCCAGGATCCGGATGAGATGGCGCAGCGGCTGGCGGAGGCGATGCGGCAATGAGCCGGCCCACGACCCGCACGGAACAGATCCGCTTCAACCGCCTGGTGCGCCATTTCGTGCACCGTTTCGTCGACCACGAACTGGTGGCGGCCGGCGGGGAACTGCACCAGGTGTTCGTCACGGCATTCGGCCTGTTGGGCGGCTTCGGCTTCACGCTGACGCTGATCCTGTTCCTGCGCCATACGTTCCTGCCTGACAAGATGACGGCGGCGGTGAGGAATGCGATTGTCACTTCGGACCAGACGACGCTGCTTCTGCTGGTAATGGCCGGCACGGGTTTCTTCGTTGTGCTGGGGTGGGATGCGCTGTTCACAGACCGGCGGGATGCGTTTATCCTCGGGTCGCTGCCGATTCCGACGCGCACCATCTTCGAGGCCAAGCTGTACGCGATCCTGCTGTTCTTCTTTCTACTGGTGTCGGCCATGCAGATCTGTTCGGCCATCCTGTTGCCGGCGGTCATGTTCCAGCAGAGTGTGCTGCGCGGCATTGTGGTGCAGGCCGCGGTGCTGACCTCGTCGGCTGCCTTTGTCTTCTTCGGCGCGATGGCGCTGCAGGGGTTACTGCTACTTGTGTTGAGCTATGCACGGTTCCGCCAGATCTCGGCGGTGCTGCAGATCTGCACGCTGCTGGCTTCTTTCGGGGTGGTGTTCCTGACGCCGGGGCTGAAGGCTGCCGTCAGCGGAACGGTGAACTGGACACACTGGCTGCCGGCTTACTGGTTCCTGGCGCTGTGGCAGACGCTGATGAACCAGCCGCCCTTGCTGGAGAGCGGGTTGGGCGTCCGCGCGGTGTGGAGTACGGTGGGCGCGGCCACGGTCGCGTTTGTGGCCTTCGCCTGCGGCTACCGGCGCGCGATGCGCAAGGCGGTGGAGGGACAGGAGGAGGCGCCAGCGGGTCCGGGGCCGGTGCAGCATGCGTTGCGGAAATTGCTGAACGCCACATTGCTGCGGGATCAGCGGGAAAGCGCGGTGTTCTGGTTCACGTGGCGGACCATCTCACGGCATCGCGGACATCGCCTGCTGCTGGCGGTCTACCTGGGATTGGGGCTGTCGTGGGTGCTGACAGAAGCGTCGAACATGATCGCCTCTGGATTCGCGGCTCGCACGCTGCGGCCCTCTCCTGTCACATGCACCATCCCGCTGGACCTGGCATTCTTCCTGCTGGCCGGCCTGCGCGTGTTGTTCACATTACCGGTGGAGGTGAGGGCCAACTGGATGTTCCGCCTGACGGTGGGCGAGCAGACTCCGGCCGTGGAGGGCGGAACGCGCAAGTTCCTGATCTTCGCCGGCATTTTGCCCCTCGGGTTGTTGTCGCTGCCTGCGTATGTCCAGGCCTGGGGCTGGGAAAACGCGTTGATTCACACGTGGTTTTACCTGGTGGAGACGATACTGCTGCTGGAGATCCTCATGCGGCAGTTCCACAAGATTCCCTTCACCTGCTCGTGGCTGCCGGGCAAGGCCAACCTGAAAGTGCGGCTTGGGGCGTACTTCATCCTCTTCGGCTTCAGTTCGTCGATGGCCGGGGTGCTGGAATCGAATGTGCTGCTGCACCATTCCTGGCGCAGCGCGATTGTATTCAGCGGCATTCTGCTGGCGCTGCTGGGCTGGTTCCGCTGGCGGCGGCACCAGGCGGCGGAAGAACCCTGGGCGATCACCTATGAAGAGCAGCCCGACCTGGCGGTGAGGGGCCTGAACCTGGTGCGTTGAGGCGCTGGTGCGGCGGCCCGGGTACGCATCCGTATCAGTTTGTATGGTAAGTTCTGTGCTACGGCCATGCGGCCGCCGTCGAGCCTGGAACAGGACTGCCCCAGTGATTGCCCCGCAATTCGCGCAATATCGCACGCGTGGCCGGAGAATACCGGGTGTTGCGGCGTAAAGCAATTGGTATTGGGGCGGGCATTCTGGCGGCCAGCCTGGCGATTCTGATCACATGCATTGAGTTGAACCGTGTGCGCTCGCTCCGAAAGGCCCGGCGGACGACTTTGCGCCTGGGGATGCAGGGTTCGCCGCCGTGGTACGGATTGAAAGGCAACGTGCCGGAGGGGCCGGCGCTGGATATCGCGACGGAGGCGGCCCGGCGAGCGGGGTTGCCGATTCTCTGGGTAAACGACGAGCGAGGTCCCGAAAAAGCGCTGTATGAACGGACGGCGGACATCTGGCCGCTGGCCGGTATTGTGCCGCATCGCCAGCGGGCCATGCGGTTTACCGAGCCGTGGCTGGAGCTGCCGTACTGGCTGGTGTTTGTGCCATCGTCCAGGTCGAGGCTGGAAGACCAGGGCACAGGCCTCTTGCTGGCGGTGAGGGGCAATGGCCTGACATTCCAGCTCGCCCACAACCTGTTTCCGCAGGCGCGCATCCAGTCGATTCCGACGAATGAGGCGGTGCTGCGCCGGGTGTGTTCGGGGGAGTTTCCGGCGGCGCTGATTCCCGAGAGCTATGTCATCGGCGCCGGCTCAACGATGCCCGCCACGGACTGTGCCGATAGGGGCATTGCGCTCACCTCGAGGCCGGCCCTGAATGTGGGCTTCGGACTGGCGACCCGTCTGGATGATGAAACCGCATCGGCCGCGGCGGAGGCGATCCGAACGCAGATTGGGGCGATGGTGGCGGACGGCAGCCTGACGGCCATCATGCTGCGCTGGGGTGTCTCGAGCAGCGAGATCAGGACGCTGGAGGCGGCGGCGGAGGCGCGCAAGGCTGTCCTGAGCCTGACCTTCGCCGTAGTTCTGCTGGCCGCCGCAGCCGGTGTCCTGTTGTGGAGCCTGCTGCGACTGCGGCGCGCCAAGCAGCGACTGCAGTACCAGAGCCAGTTGCTCTCGCAGTCGCGCGATGCGATTCTGGCGGTCGATTTAAGCGGCCGCCTGACCTATCTCAACCCGGCAGCCCTGCGCATCCTCTCGCAGCCGGACGGCGCCGTGCTGGGGCGGCCCGCGGCGGAGGTTCTGCCGGACCAGGTGCATTCCGCGTTGCAACTGGCGCAGCCCGGCGAATCCGGGCGGCAGCGGATTGCCGAGATCGAAATCCGGCAGGAACACAGGGAACCCGCGTACTGGCTGGCCTCCGCCAGCGGCATCCTCACGGCGGGGGGACGGACCAGCGGCTCGGTGCTGTTCCTGCGCGACATTACCGACACGCGGCGCATGGAGACCTGGGCGCAGCAGTCGCAGCGACTGGAGAGCCTGGGGCGGCTGGCCGGCGGGGTGGCGCACGATTTCAACAACCTGCTGACGGTGATCAGCGGAAACTGTGAACTGCTGTTGCACGGAATGAGCCCGGGCCACGAAGCGGAGGCGCCGCTGCAGAGCATTCTCAAAGCCTCCAGCAGCGCGACCCAACTCACGCGGCAGTTGCTGGCGTTCAGCCGCGGGCAGTTGCTGGAAACAACCGTGCTCGACTTGAATGAAGCGGTGCGTGAAAACGCGGAGTTGTTGGGACGGCTGCTCGATCCTTCGATCCACCTGCGGCTGAACCTGTCAGTGACGGCCTTGCCGCTGAGGGCGGATGCCGCCAAGCTCAGCCAGATCGTCATGAACCTGGCGCTGAACGCGCGCGATGCCATGCCGCACGGCGGATTGCTGGAGCTGAGCACAGGGCGGCGCTCGGTGGTGCACGAGACAGAGTGCCGGCGCCTGGGCGTGACCCTGGGCGAATACGCCTGGCTGGAAGTCCGTGACAACGGGGTTGGCATGGACGAGAGCACGATGAAACACATCTTCGAGCCTTTCTTCACGACCAAGGCAAAGGGACGGGGCACGGGGCTGGGTCTAGCCACGGTGTACGGGGTTGTGCACCAGAGCGGCGGCGGTGTGGCGGTGCTGAGCGAGGAGACAAAAGGAACCACTTTCACCGTACTGCTGCCGATTTCAGATGCGGCCAAGCCAGCGTCGGAGCTGATGGAGGAGACTGTGCTGCTGCTGTCCGGTACGGCGGGGCGCCGCATTCTCGTCACGGACGACCAGCCGGAGGTGCGTTCCTTTGTCGTCTCGGTGCTGCGGGAGGCGGGCTATGTGGTGGAGGAGGCTGAGGGGTACAGCGGCGCCCTGCAGAGCTGGAGCGACTCCAGTTTCGACCTGCTCATTTCCGATGTCGTGATGCCGGAGCGGTCAGGGCACGAACTGGCCGCGGCTATCCGCCAGGTATCGCCGGCGGCAAAGATCCTGCTGATGTCCGGCTATACCAACCACGCCAATTCCGCCGAGGTGCTGACCGCCAGCGGCGCCTCATTCCTGCAGAAACCGTTTTCCCCGACGGCCCTGCTGCAAACCGTGAGGGCCCTGCTCGGGGGATGACCGGCCGCCCCGGTTAGCGCTGGTGGCGCGCAATCCGCTAGCCTGGAAGCAGGCACGTATCCGATCCTTATGTTCTCCCAAGCGTTCGATTCCCTCTGGGGGGCAGTGTCCACAGCCCCCGACGCACCCCTGGACCAGGCTGAATTCGGCTCCGATCCGGTGCAGTTGGAGGCCCTCCTGGCACGCAGCCGTGAAACGAAGTTCGCGCAGTTCGGAAACACGGTCTTCCCCGTTTCGCCGCTGTACGTCACCAGCATCTGCAAGGAGAAATGCACTTACTGCAACTACCGCGCGGGCAGCAGCGACCCTGGATTGAAGAGGGTGCGGCTCTCTGACGAGGATTTGGCCCGGGAAGTGGAATTCCTGGTGGAAACCGAGGGGCTACGCGCGGTGGAGCTGGTGTATGCGAGCGACCCCATGCTGACCCATGCCGACATCACGCGGCACATTGCATTGACCCGCCGGATTGTCGAGCGCCACGGCGGGCACACGGTGGGCCTGAGCGCGGAACCGATGAGCGTCGACGAGTATCGAGCGCTGAAGGATGTTGGACTCACGTTTTCAGTGGTTTGGCAGGAGACCTACGATCCCGCCAGGTATGCCGAATTGCACCCTGGGACCCAGACCAAGTCGGACTTCCGGCACCGGCTCGACAGCTTCGACCGGATGATCCAGGCGGAGCTGGAGGGGGTGGGCTACGGCGTATTGAGCGGCCTGGCCGACTGGCGCCGTGACTGGTCGATGCTGCTGCGGCACCAGCAGTGGCTGCGGGACACCTACGGGCGAGGCTGCAATATCCTGGGTGTACCGCGGCTGAAAGCAGCGCCGGGCTCCACTTTCCGGGAGTTCTCGTATGCGCCGACGGACGATGAGTTTCTGGCGCTGATCGCGCTGCACAATGTGCGTTTCCCCGATGTTCGCCCGTTCGTGAGCACGCGGGAGGAGTTCGAACTTTGCCTGCGCATGGCTCAGGGCGGCGGGTGCCTGTTCACCCTGGACTGTTCTACCGTGCCGGGCGGCTATACGCTGCCCAACCATGGAGCGCAGTTTGTCACCGGGAACTATGCCGCACCGCGGTTCGCTCCGCTGGTGGAAGCCACGGGTTTGAAGTTGGACTGGTTCTGGAACTCGGAGTTAGCCGAGGCGGAACTGGCGCGGAAGGCCTGACGGGGTTCTGTCAGGACCGGGGGTTCAGCAGACCGGATTCGAGGGTTAAGCGGATGAATGTGTCGACCTGGGGCGCTGTGATCGCGAGCGTATCGAGATTGTGCCTGAACAGCGGCTCGCCGGCCTCAGCGCGTGCGGCCAACCCGGCCATGCGGTTGTGAAGGGCGTGCTCTTCGGCCTGTTCGGCGCGTAGTTCGGCGTAAAGCAGCAGCCGCTTGATGGGGCCGCGCAGGTCTTCGTGCAGCTTGGGTTCCTTGCTGATCTTCTTGCGCAAGGCACGGATGGGCTGTACGGCGGTCTCGCGAATGGTGGCGGTATGCTGCTGCAGATCGGCCCATAATGCGGAGTCGATGGAGTAGCCTGCGCGGGCTGCCCAGGCTGCCAGGAGAAGGCAATTTACGTTGGCTCCGGCGGAGTTCTGCAGGTGGAGGCAGACCTCGCGCATGCCGGGGTGGGAGTAGAGCCGGATGCAGAACTGCAGGAAGGCGGGCGCGTCGTGTTTCACGGGTGCTGAGGGCCTGAGCCGCTTGACCCGCATTCGTTCCCGCCGAAGCGCCAGGCCGCGAAATAGGAACCTTGCGTCTCGTGCCTCATGCGGAGTGGGTCACAGGATTGGGCCGGGCCGGGCGCTGACCCGGGCAAACCGACTGGCGGTGGGAGTGAGATTCGAACTCACGGTTGCCTTACGACAACGGCGGTTTTCAAGACCGCTGCCTTAAACCACTCGGCCATCCCACCTCCTCCAATTTACGTTGTTTGGGCCTGCCTGCGCAATTTCTGACGGCTGCGGCGGACCAGCCTGGAGCCTCTCGCCTAAACTGGTAGTAGCCGGTGCTGCCCATTCCAGGCCGGCCACAGTTCTCATGCAGCCTTCTCGCTTTGCGCCACTTCCTTCTGCTCACCGGCCGGGGGTACGCCGTAAAATTGGCGTCTTCGACTCCGGGGTCGGCGGCCTCACTGTGCTGAAGGCCATGCGCCGCACGATGCCCCAGGCCGACTTTCTGTATGTCGGCGACACCGCTCGCGTGCCTTACGGGCGCAAGCCGAGTTCCATGGTGGCCGGATTCGCGCGCGAGATCGCGGCCTTCCTGCTGGCCCAGGATGTCGAGGCCATCGTCGTCGCGTGCAATACGGCCACGGCCGCGGCATTACCGGCGCTGGCCGATGAGTTGCCCGTGCCGGTATGGGGCGTCATCGAGCCGGGTGTCCGCGCTGCGTTTGAGGCTTCGAAAACAGGCTCGGTTGGAGTGATCGGGACGCGCGGCGCCATCGCCAGCGGAGCCTACCAGCGGCGCCTGGAGGCACTCGGGCTGCGGGTGTGGGCGCGCGCCTGTCCGATGTTCGTCCACCTGGTGGAAGAGAACCTGTCGGATTCCGAGGAGGCCGCGCTGCTGGCGCGGCATTACTTCGCGGACCGGCCGGCGATCGACACCCTGATCCTGGGTTGTACGCACTACCCGGTCCTGCGGCCTGTGATTGAAGCGACGCTGGGACCATCGGTCAATGTCATCTCCAGCGCCCAGGCGGTGGCGGCCACGGTAGCGGCGGCCATTGGCGACACAGACGATCCGGAATTGCCGGGGATCGGGGGCATCCTGCACCTGGTCACTGGCGACGTGATCGCTTATCAGCACACCGCGCAGACCATCGGCGGCGTGGACGGAGAGGTCCGGCCGATTCATGTGGAGACGCTGGCGGCCGCTGAGCCGCTGCCCGTCAGGCCCTGACAGAAGACATGGATACGGGGTCCAAACCAGTCCGGCGCCGGCTGCTCACGCGCAATCGCATGGGCTGGGCCGCCATTGAGGTGCACAATGTCAGCGCGCTCTTCGTGGAGGCATGCCGCGCAGGGCAGCTGGGCACCGAGGACGCACCGGTGCTCGACCTGGGCGCAGCTTATGGCCTGGTGGGTCTGGCGGCTCTGCAGGCCGGGTCCTGGGTGATCCTGAACGATCTGGACCAGCGCCACCTCGACGACGCCGAAGCCGCCGCCCGGCCGGAGGACCGCCACCGCTTATCGTTGCGAGCCGGGCACTTTCCGCGTATCATCCACTTCCCAGATCACAGCCTGAGCGCCGTGCATGCCTGCAACGTCCTGCATTTCCTAAGTGGGCGCGAATTGGAGCGAGGCCTGCGCGCCATCGCGAGGTGGTTGAAACCCGGCGGGCTGCTCTTCGCTCAAGTGGTGACGCCCTATCTGGCGCCGTTCGAATCCTTCCGGACGGAGTATGAGAGGCGGGTGCAGGAAGGGGCGCGGTGGCCGGGCTGGATCCCCAAGGTGAGCGTCTATTCCCAGCACCGCAAGCTGGGCCAGATGCCGCCAGCTGTGCATCTGCTGGACGATCAGATCCTGGCGCGCGCAGCCACGAGTTCGGGCCTCGTCGTGGAGCGCGCCTGGATGTTCCAACCTGCGGACCTCCCGCCCGACCTCACTCTGGACGGGCGGGAAGCCGCTGGCCTGATTGCGCGGGCTCCGGATGCTTAGCTGAGGCCCTTCACTTTCCAACCGGCGCGATAGGCACGCCGGACATGGCCATTCGCTTCGGGGGAGTTCTTGAACTTCAGCTTCTTCGCATTCCACTCCAGCGTCGTCTTGGGGAAGAAGGTCGCCAGGGGACCGAGCAGCACTGCCTCGGTGAGCGGCCCTGAATAGCTGAAGGGAGTCGACGTACTGCCCTTGCCCAAGATCGCGTCCACCCATTCGTGGTAGTGATCGACACCCTCCACCTTCTTCAGCTGGAAGTCCTTGAACTGGGCCTCCGGATAGAGGACAGGCATTTTGATGTGAGGCAGCAGCATCACGCCGTTGGTGCCGATGAAGATGCAACCGGTGCCCGGCAACCGCTTGCCGCCGACCATCGCCTGAATCTCCTGCGGAGGACGTTCGTCGCCGTCGTACCACGTCACATTGACGGTCTTGTCACTGGTGAAGCGGGTGCCCGGGAAGACGTAATGGATGACCGCGTTGACGGACCAGTTGTGGGCATTCGGAGCCGCGCCTTCCGACCGGACGGAGAGGGGCGACGTCAGTTGCAGAGCCGAGAAGATGGGGTCGTAGATGTGGCAGCCCATGTCGCCGAAGGTCGCGGTGCCGAAATCGATGCGTTTGCGCCACTCGCCGGGATGGTAGTAGCCCTTCAGATAGGGGCGTTCGGCCGACACGCCGAGCCACTGATCCCAATTCAGTGTGGACGGTGCCTGGTCGGTGCGCTCGGGGCGGGGCTCAGGATCGCCCCACTTCTTGCCGCTCCACGCGTAGACTTCCTTGATCTTGCCGATGGCGCCGCCCTGGATCAACTGGACGGCGGTCTTGTACTCGGTGGCGGAGTGGATCTGGATGCCCATCTGGGTCACCAGTTTCTTCTTCCGCGCCATCTCGGTCATCTTGCGGACCTCATAGAGGTCGTGCGCCAGCGGCTTCTGTCCGTAGACGTGCAAGCCTCGCTGCATGGAGCTGACGGCCATGGGCGCGTGCATGTGGTCCGGGGTGCCGACGCAGACGGCGTCCAGGTTCTTGTGCTCTTTGTCGAGCATCTCGCGCCAGTCCACATAGACCTTGGCGTCGGGATATTTCTTTTTCACGCCACCCAGCAGGGCGGAATCCACCTCGGCGACACAGACGAGTTTGACCTTGGGATGCGTGGCGATGCCATCGAGGGTGGCGAAAGCCATGTTGGAAGCCCCGAAACTGGCCAGACGCAGGCCATCGCGCGGAGCGGAGAGGAGATTAGGGATGAAAAACGGAGCCGTTAAGCCGGCCGCGGCCTGCCGTAGGAAGGCTCGCCGGTTGGTCTGTATGGGATCGTACATATGTGCTCGCTTCACCGAGCATACAGCACCCCATGGTGGCGCTACTTGCGGCCGGCCGGATCGACGGTCACATCGCCGCGCAACTCGCGGAAATAGCGTGCTTTCATGTCGCCCAGCCAGGGATCCAGATAGCGGCGGTTCAGGTCGATGGTCGACAATGCGACGGTGCCGTCGTCCTCTGTGCGCGCCAGGGTCTCGCCGGCCGGATCGAGAATCAGGGACGGGAAATCGTAGCCGGAGGAAGCCAGGAAGAGGTGATTCTCAATCGCACGTGCCTTGGCCAGGGTCTCGTTGCCGCCCCAGATGGGCATCAGGATGAGTTCCGCGCCGCGCAGGGCAAGCCCGCGAGCCGGATCAGCGTACTGCACATCCCAACAGATCATCATCCCGACCTTCCCGAAATCGGCCTGGAAGACGGGGAAGTCACTGCCCGGGGTGATGCCGCCTTCCAACTCTTCCCGGGGGATGTAGACCTTGCGATAGCGGCCCACATAGCGGCCGGCCCGATCGATCAACACCGCTGTGTTGTAGATGAGATGGCCCTCGCGCTCGTACAAGCCGGCCACGACCCACGAGCCTTTGCGCCGGGCCAATTCGCCCAGCCGTTGGGTGGTGGGTCCCGGCACCGGCTCGGCCACGTCGGCATAAGTTTTGCCTGTGCCTACTACCGTGATGCCTTCCGGCAACAGGATGACGTCGGTCCCCTGGGGGGCCTTGGCATCAGAAAGCTCCAGGAACCGCGACACGGGATCGGGTCCGCGAGGGTGCAGCCGGATCGCCGCCACTTTGACCGGCCGGGCCTTGGGTGCGGCGATCGCCTCCAGCTTCCAGCCTTTCCATGACACACGGCCCTGGGGAGCATTCTGCAGCAGCAACTGGAGGTGGGCCGAGGTGGCGCCCTCCGGAGCCGGTGCTTCCAGCGAGACCATCCGCCACTCGCCCGCGCTCTTCACCTGCCAGGGGTAATCCGGTTGGCCCGTGCGGCGCCCCTGCGCATTCTGCCAGTCGAGCTTCACTGGAACCTGCAGCGGTTCATAGCCCAGGCCGGCGGCCCGGTATTGGCCGGTAAGCCGATACCATTGGCCGGGCTGGATCCCGGTGAGCACCTGCTCCCAGCCGCCAAAGACACCTGGATTCCCTGCCCCCTCCAAGGTGAGTTCATCGCCGGCGCGGCTGTATTTCGGAGCCACTTCCGGGCGAGGAGACCACTGCCGCCACTCCTGGCCCTGAGCCGTCAGGCCGGCCGCAAAAAGGAAAACCGCACAGGTGATTTGCCGCATCTCAGTTCCGAGCTTACTCCGGAATGCTTCGTGGCGATCCGCCAGTGTAGTGGAATTCTCCAGAGGACTGGAACCTGCTCTTTTTCCGTGAACAGCCTGAACGGAAAGCAAAGGTCTCTGCGATAATCGTTCAACTGCATGAAACCAGCGTTACTCGTTGGCCTTCTCATCGCTGTCGCCCTGGGGACGATGGCTTGCTTTCTCTTTCGTAAAACGCGCATCTGGTCGGAGCTGAAACAAACCACCATCGATCTCGATGGGCTGGCCACCGTCAAGGTCCCGACCGATCTGAGGTATGAACCCGAGCCGCCCCACCGCGACGGCGACATCTCCCGGTTTCTATTCCGGCGCGTCAATGATACTCACATAAACGGCACCACTTCCTATGCGGAGACGATGATCATCGCCATCGCGGCGCCGGACCTGGACCGTTCGACCTTCGCGGCGCAGCGACGCAAAGGGAGCTTCGACGTCAACAAGCCGCCTGCCCCGGGGCAAACGAGTGTGGAAGGCGCGCTGCAATGGGAGATTTTTCAGACAGTCTACGAACACCACCCCGTGACTGAACCGGCGCACTACCTGCGCCTCACCGATGCGGAGGCGGGTATTGTCATCACCTGGCTGGGCTACCAGAAGCAGTACACCGTCGAGCAGGCGAAGGCCAACCTGAAATACCTGCGCAGTACGATTGCGATTGGTCCCAATCGGGCTGAGTACTTCGAGAAGCTGCGGGACTACAAGACCAGCGACCGGGATGCAGAGAGGGCGCGCAACCTGGAACTCCTATCAGCGGCGCTGAAGGAGCTCAACTTTCCACCCGTGACCGCAGGCCAGTGGACCAACCACGGCGCGTGGCGCTACAGCGTCGACAACGGCCGGCCGCAGCGGTTCTACCTTGTCCTGCCGATGAACCACATGCGGATGCCGGACGGCGCAATCGACGTAGATGGTCCGATCACAACTTTCAAGTTTGTCCAGAACCGGTATTGGTGGCAGAACAACCGGGGCAGCGGGGGCGGGTTGATCCCGGAGGAAATCCTGCCGGGCTTCGTCGAGGAGATGACAGACAGGGAGGACGTCTACTTCCTCAGCATCCAGACCATCAACCTGTGGAAAGGCTATCCCGGCGGCGGGAATCCGATATTGACGGAGTTGCGGGCGGCTGTCGACAGGGCGGAGAAGCTGAAGACCGAGTTCCTTTCCAAAGGCCTGATCAGCGGCGACGCGGAGCCATAATCGGTGATGAACGCAGTGAGTGATCGTCCCGGGCACCAGATTGCGCCTTACTGAATTGAGGCGCGCACTGCCCGCCCGCTGACGAAGAAGAACACGTTCACCTGAAACTACTGACCTCCATGCGTATCCACCTGAAGTCCCGATTTGCCCTGACAGCCTCTGCGCTGCTGGTTGCCTTGCTCGCCCCGTGCGCACTGGCGGAAACACCGCGCACCATCACTCTGGGCGAACTGGCTCGCAGCCTGCCCAGCGAGCCGATCAACGTCGTTTTCGATGTCGATGACACGGTGCTCTTCACCTCTCCAGGCTTTCAGTGGGGTTCCCGCACCTACGGCCCGCAGATCGTCTCCGCCGGCGTCTCGGTGCGCGAGGAAGACCTGCCTTCGGACGAGGACCGCCGCAAGTATCGAGAGTTCTGGACGAAGATGAACAACGAGCTGGACCAATACAGCGTCAGGAAGTGGATTGCCAGCGAACTGATCGCGCTTCACAAATCGCGCGGCGA
The DNA here is from genome assembly GCF_051172195.1 of Paludibaculum fermentans. Taxonomy (GTDB): domain Bacteria; phylum Acidobacteriota; class Terriglobia; order Bryobacterales; family Bryobacteraceae; genus Paludibaculum; species Paludibaculum fermentans_A. The sequence goes on along the minus strand of NZ_JBPJAQ010000001.1, from coordinate 3,666,554 downwards.
CAGGATCTACTTCGTCACCAAGCGGATCTTCACCGGCAGCGAGAAGCTGACGGAACTGCTGCGCCACGAGTTCGCGCTGCCGGCCGATTCACCGGCCGTCATCTTCACCAGCCGCCAACCCAAGACCAAAGCGTTCCGGGAGATCAAGGCCCAGGTGAGCTATGGCGACTCCGATGGGGACATTCGCGATTCGATCCAGGCTGGAGCCCGGCCCATCCGCGTGCTGCGTTCGCCCGCGTCAGTGAACCACGAGCCCACCCACAATGGGGGCTTCGGTGAGGAAGTGCTCTACAACTCAGAGAACGAATAGCCTGGACCGCGGGCGCTCCCCACTGGCAGGAGGGCCCGCGGCGGAACCGGCTATTTCTGATCCGAAGAGACCGGCGGCACCGACGGCGCGGCCGACAGCTTGCCGGCATTCGCTTCGGCGAGTTGCACATGATTGGTTTCCAGTACGGAACCAAGGGTCTGGTCCAGGAGAACCCGGGCATTCGTGTAGGTGATGAGCGAGGAGACTTCGGCGGCCTGGGCCGTCGTGAGGTCGCGCTGCTGGCGCACCACATCGGTGGGGGTGGAGGCGCCCAACTCGAATTTGCGCTGTTCGCCCTTGAGCAGTTCCTCGGCCAGTGCGCGGCTCTTCAAAGACGCGTCATAGCGCGCCCTGGATTGCTCCAGCGCCACGATCGCGTTCATGATGTCGACCTGGAGCTGCTTCACGTCCTTCTGCAGCGCCAACTGGCTTTGCCGGATCTGCAGGTTGCCGATATTGGAGTCGGCCTGCGCCTGCCGGTTGTTGATGGGGAGCTGGATGAAGGCGCCGATGGCCTGGGACGGAAAGTTCCGCCGGAATACCTGCCCCATCGCGGTCCCGAGGCCGCCGACGAAATAGGCATCAGCCGGCGCGCTGCCGGCCACACTGCGGGCCGTGCCGGCGAGACCGGAGTTGGTGGTGCTGCCGAACACCTGCAGGGAGGGCAGGACGCCATTGGCCGTACCCAGGTTATTGATCTCCGAGTTGACCAGATTCGCCTTTTCCAAAGCGATATCGGGGCGCTGGGCTATCGCCTGGGCCACCAGTTCCTGGAGTGGCGGCAGCGGCGCCTGATCGGGCACCACCAGCCTGTCTACCGGGATGATCTGGGCGGCCGCCAGAATGGGATCCTTCACGCCATTGCGGCTGAGCAGGATCTTCAACTGCAGCTCCTGCTGCTGCAGGGAGGTCTGCGCGTTCACCATATCCAGCCGCGCGGTCGCGGCCTGCGACTGTACCGGAATCAGGTCGCCTTCCGACAGCGTTCCGACCTCGATCTTGCGCTTGCCATCGGCCACCAACCGGTCTGCGACATCCAAGGCGGACACTTTCGACTTGAGACTCTCGTGACCGCCCACCAGGGCGTAGTAGGCATTCAAGACACGCACCACCACGGAAGTGACCTGATTGCGGAACGTGAGGTCTGAGTTCTTCACTCCATTTCGCGTCACGGTGATGTTGCGCGAGTTCACGGCAATGCCGAAACCACGCAGCAGGTTGTGCTGGAACTGGAGGGACAGACGCGGCGCGACGGAAGGGTTCAACACGTTGCTGGGCGAATTCTCATCGAGATAGTTGCTGTTGTAGCTGAGCGTCACGCTGCCGCCGCTCAACAGGCCCTGCTGGATGGAGGAATTGTAGACGCGCTGATCCTGCACCAGGACCGAGGTGATGCTCTGCACGCTATTGGGCTGCGGCAGGCTGCGGTGACTGAATGTGACGGCGCCCTTGATGGTGGGATCGAGGTTCTGGGTGACCGGGCCCACCTGGCTGATGGTGGCGTTGCCGCCGCCGCGGTTGGTTGAGCCATTATTGCCGCTGCTGACACCCGCCGCCGCCTGGCTGCCCAGGACGCCCTGGCCGCTGGCCACGGACTGTGTCTGCGAAGCGCCGCTGGGCACGCCGGGCAGGGTGCCGCCCGCTTCAGCGCGGTTGAGCTGCCACAACGCCATCAGCGGTCCGTAGCGGGCAACTTCCAGGTCGATGCTGTTCTCCAGCGCCAAGGCAATGGCGTCCTGGACTGTCAAATACAGCTTGCCGGCACGCACCATGCCCGCCAGGCGATCTGAGTTGCCCAGGCGCACGGGAGGTACGGTGGGCGTGGAATAGGTACGGATGCCCCAGGCCGCAGTCGACCGGACAGGGTCAATAGGCTGCTGCGCCAGCATCGGCGTCAACGTACACAGGACGCTGAGACCCACCGCCAGAGAGCGGCGGATGGCGTGGAAGCTGACTGCCAGGCGGGCGTTCATTGTTTCACCTGCCCCGCATCGGGCCCCTTGGAAGCTGGTCCGCCGTTGCCGCGCATGGCCTCTTCCACGGACACGTGGTTGACGTCGAGGGTGCGGCCCAACGCCTGCTCCAGGGAGATGCGAGCGTGCGTATAGTTCGCCATGGCCTGCACTTCCGAGCTTTGGGCATTCGCCAGGTCGCGCTGATCCTGCACTACCTGAAACGAAGTGGAAGCACCCAATGAGTACTTCTTCTGATCGGCTTCCAGCGTCTGCGTCGCCAGTGTGCGGGCTGTGCGGGCCGCATCATAGCGGGCCTTCGCCTGTTCCAGGCCGATCATCGCGTTCTGGACATCCACCCGGACCTGGTTCAGGCTCTTCTGCAGATTGAGTTCGTTCTGCCGGATCTCGATGAGGCTGGTCACGTAGTCCGACTGGGCGGCGCGGTTGCGCAGCGGAATGTTCAGCGAGAAGCCGGCCGAGTAGTTGGGATAGTTGCGCCGCGCGATCTGCCCCAACAGATTTCCATAGCCGCCCACCAGGGGTGAACCGGCCGCCCCCGCAGCCAATCCCAATGCCGTCAGATCGCCGGTCAATCCGTTGTTCGTCAGTTCAGCGAAGGCCTGCAGGGTGGGTTTGAGGGAGTTCTTGATGCCCACCAGGTTCAGGTTGTTGCTCTCCAGATTCAGACGGCTCTGCTGGATCTCCGGCCGCTTCTCGACCGCCTCGGACACCAGTTTCTCGAGGTCCGCGAGTTCAGCCGCTTCAGGAGGGGCAATGCGGTCGAGCGCGATGATGTGAACCGCGGCCAGATCCGCGCTCGCGACGCCAGAGCGGCTCAAGGCGTTCTTCAGGACCGTCTCCTGCTGCAGCAGATTGGTCCGCGAGATCACCAGATCCTGCTTCGCCGCGTAGAGTTGCGATTCCGCGCGCGTCACTTCGATCTCAGCCAGGGTGCCGACGTCCACCATTCGCTTGTTGTCGTCGAACAACTGCTGGGCTGTCTTGACAGCCTGCTCGCGCGCCTGAACGTCCTGCTGGAAGCTCACCAAGTCCCAATAGAGGTTCAGGACGGAGGAAATGGTGGCGATGAGTTGCAGCTTGAACTGCAAGTCAGTGACCTTCAGGTTGTTCCTCTGGACGCGAATGTTTCGCCCATTCACGGCGGAACCGAACCCTTGCAGCAGGTTCTGGGTCAATTGCAGGTCCAAGTTGCCCGAGGTGTAAGGATTCAGAGTGTAGAAGTTGCTGTTGACCTTGGTGTACTGGCTGGAGTAGCTCATGGTGGCGCCGAGGCCAAACAGCCAGTTCTGCGAATAGGAAGCCTGATAGGTTCGCGTGTCAGCAACGAAGGAATTCGTACCGGTCAGAACCGTATTGCTCTGGGGGGACGTCGTGTGCTGAAAGTTCGCAAAGGCAGAGATGGTCGGATCGAGAGTGGGGATGCTGGGTCCCAACTGGGTGAGGATGCCGCCGCCCGAACTCACACCGCTGCCGGCCGCCCCGGTGCCGCCGCCGGTGAGGCTGACGCCCTGCAGGCTCACGCTCTGGGGGCCTTGCGCCACGCCCAAACCCACGGCACGCAGTACGCCGCCGCCTTGCGCGCGCTTCAGAACTTCGCGCGCCAACAGCGGCGCATAGCGCTGCACTTCCACATCAATGTTGTTTTCGATCGCCAGCGCAACGACATCCTGCGCTGAAAGATACAGGTTGCCCGCTCGCACCAGGGAGTCCAACCTGGACGAATTCGCCAAGTTAATTGCCGGGACATTCCTGGTCCGGTATGGATCCAACAGCCGCCCGAATCGCCCTTCGGCCGGATCGATTCTCACTGCCGTCTGGGCCGTAGCGGATTGGGCGACAAGCAGCGATGCGCACAGAAGAACTGAGAGGAGGCGTGGAGCCTCACCGCGAGCGTGTAGAACCTTCATCTATTTTTATAACGGTCGGACTTGGGTTAAGTTCCAGATTTTACTCTGGCCGGACAGTTTTTTTGGAGCGAACACGGCCGGTTCCGCATCCGAACCCGGCGCCTGGCCATCCATTCGCGCCGAAGCTCGCCGCCCCATCGACATCCGGCAGACTTTTCTGCCTACTAGGCAAGCTTATCCCATCCAACCGTTATACGTCGGCCCGGCCCGCCAAGCCCTGATAGCTGATGGCGAACAGGACACCCAGTACGAGGTCGATCAACCCGAGTCCGATGGCCGAAGCAGGCACCCGCCCGTACACGCCCAGGACCAGCACCGCCAGCCCGAAGGAGAACTTTTCGATCAGCGCGGCAGGCATCAGCGCCCGGAACCGCCGCGGATCGCGAGAGATGATCAGAAATGCCACCTGCCAGGCCAGCGCGACGCCCACAAACCCATAGAAATACTCAGGATGGTTCTGCGCGGGCGAGTCGGCCGGACTCACCATCAGTTCAGTGAAGTACATGGGCGTCAGCAGCAGGACGCCCCAGATGCCGGCGCCGAGGAAGACCGCCCGGGCGAACCGTACGCCCCGGCAGTCTTCCATTTTGTGGGGTGATAACCAGCTCATCAGAAGCCTGCAGTCTGCACCGTGCCGGGATGCTTCTCCACCTTATTGGGAATCGTGGATTGCGTCTGCAGGTAGCGGTAGATCGCCGAGAGGTCGTTTGGATCCATCTGCGACAGATTCAGCCACGGCATCAACGTGAACTGGCCCGGCTGCAGCTTGGGCGCGCCGTTGACGACGTAGGTCTTCTGCAGCGTGAACCGCTGGACGAAGTAGTCCTCCGACCAGCGGCCGATCCCCGTATCCGGGTCCGGAGTAATATTGGCGCTCACCACCTTGCCCAGGGGCGAGTCGAACACGCGTCCGCCTGCAAACTTCATACTCTCATCCAGCTTGTGTCCGTCCGGAGGCGTATGGCAATCCATGCAGTGCCCGAGGGTCGCCAGATAAGCGCCATAGTCCGCACTCCGCGCCCGGTCGGGCGATTTCACCTGGGCCACCGGTTCGGGGAACGACCTCATCATGACATTCAGCGGGAACGGGATCTTCATCTTGGGCAGGTTGCTCCTGACCGGCGCCAGCGTGTTCATGTAGGCCACCAGCGACTCCACGTCGTAGTCGCTCATCTGGCTGAAGTTCTTGTACGGCATCATCGGAAACAGCGTACGGCCGTCACGGCTGATGCCTTCGCGAATGGCCCGGATCTTCTCTCCATCGGTCCAGTTGCCGAGGCCCGTCTCTTTGTCCGGCGTGATATTTGCGGTCACCAGGGGACTGACGGGCCCCTTCTCGGGGATGACCTGCCCTTTGCCCCGGCCCGACGCGACCACGGGCCCGCCGAAGCGCGAGTAGTCGCGCTCTGAATGGCAGCCGTCGCAATCGGCCACGACCTGAAACAGGTATTTGCCGCGGGCGATGCGTTCGGCGCTCACGGGCACCTTGCCGGCGCGCGGCTGCGTGCCGCGGGGCAGATAGAGTCCATAGTAAAGAGCCGTCGTACCCGCCACTACGGCGGTAACCGAGGCGATAGCCGAGACGATCCTGGTCCAGGTTTTCATAATGTTTCCTCTTCCTTCACTCACTTCACGCGCAGAGGCTGGGGAAAGGGGATCAATCCCAACGAAAGACAGTTTGTTTGCGGGGACTGTCACGACCCGCCGCGCTGCGTCGTCTCACCCGGCGAGAGAACACTATGAGCAGAATCAAAGGCATTGCCCCCCAACGCGCCGGATTCTTCCTGCGCCTCTTCTATCGCGCGGCGGTCAAGATCACCGGCAAGATCACCGGCACGGCTGTGCTGCCGGAGCCCGTCACCGTGGCGGCCCTACAACCCAAACTGCTTTTTGGCACGGCCGGCATGGAGCAGGCGCTGAACTCATCGCGGTCAGTGCCCCAGCACCTGAAATGCCTGGCCTCTATCGCCGCGGCGCGCACCATCGGCTGCGCTTACTGCATGGACATCGGACCCGCGGTCGCACGCCGCCAGGGTGTATCGGAACGCCAGATCCTGGAGTTGGTGGACTTCGAAACCAGCACCGCGTTCGATGATGCCGAGCGCGCGGTCATCCGGTACAGCATCGCCATGTGCTCCACCCCGGCGAAGATCTCCAACGAAGTGTTCGCTTCAGTGCAGCAGCGTTTTACTCCGGCCCAGATTGTGGAGCTCACGACCGCCATCTGCTGGGAGAACTACCGGGCGCGGTTCAACCATGCCCTGGAGCTGGAACCGCAGGGCTTCAGCGACGGCGCTTACTGCCTGCTGCCGACCCAGGTACAATCGTCGATACATGCACCCGGCGTCTGATTTCGAGCAGCACCGGTCCGCACTCTTCGGCCTGGCGTACCGCATGCTGGGTTCGGCGCATGAGGCCGAAGACATCGTGCAGGAGGCCTACCTGCGCTATGCCGCGGAAACCGCGCCGATCCTGTCGCTTAAGCCCTACCTGATGACGATCGTGGCCAGACTTTGCCTGGACACCATGAAATCCGCCCGGGTGCGGCGTGAAGAGTACACCGGACCCTGGCTGCCAGAGCCCGTTCTCACCACGACACCCGCGGATAGCGTCATAGAGGCGGAGTCGCTTTCCTTCGCCTTCCTGGTGGTGCTCGAGACCCTATCCCCGGTGGAGCGCGCCGTTTTCCTGCTGCGCGAGGTCTTTGACTATGACTATTCCGCCATCGCCAACATGCTGGAGACGACAGAGGCCAACTGCCGCCAACTGTTGAAACGAGCGCGGAGCCACATCGACGCCCGGCGCCCGCGCTTTCCCATCCCGGAGCAGCGGCACCAGGCACTGCTCAGCTCTTTTACCCGAGCCTGCCTGGACGGCGATCTTCACGCCATCTCGGCCCTGCTGGTGCAGGACGCCAAGATGTACAGCGACAGCGGCGGCAAGGTACGCGCACCACTCAACCCGCTCTACGGCGCCGATGTGATTGGCCGGTTCTTTGCCGGTGTGAAGCAGAAGCCGCAGCCGGAGATCACATTCAGGATCGGCACGGTCAATGGACAGCCCGCGGTCGTGGGGTATATTGACGGCAAGCTGGCCTATGTGACCCAGGTGAAGCTGGAAGGCGATTTGATCTCAGAGATCTACGTCATCGCCAACCCTGACAAGCTCCCCCTGCCCTGAGCGTCACTTGCCCGGTTTGGAGCAGTTGGCCAACCGCTCTTCGAGATGGCGGCGCATGGCCTGATCGGGCGAAGAGAGTTGTTTCTGCCGGTCGATCTCCTGGAATTCCGCCACGGCGCCTTTCAGCATGGGCAGGCCCACCGCCTTCTGGCCATCCGCGCAATACCACATACCCAGGGAACCCCTGGACTCCGCCAGCCGGGTCCGAACTTCCGTATCGCGCGAAGTCGCCATCAACTCCAACTGCAACTCCAGAGCGCGCTGCAGCAGCTTGAAAGCCTCGGGCCGGCGGTTCAGGTCGATGAGCAACAGCCCTTCCTGGCGGTTGATGAACGCCGTCCTGTCTTTCAGCCGGGCATTCTTCACGTCGCGCTTCAGCAGTTCTTCCCTGAGGGTCCGCGACTGCTCGTAGTCCCGCACGGCCTGTTCAGTCTGCTCCAGCTTGGCCTCGGCTTCAGCCAGTTCGCTGTAATCGATGGCCAGGTCCAGCTTCGCCGAGAGGTCGTTGGGTTTGGCCTGCACCTGTATTTTGTCGAGTTCCAGCGCCCGCTTGGAGAGTTCCACAGCCCCGCGCGGATCCTGGGCATGAGACCGCAGTGCCGCCAGCGATTTCAAAGCAAGGGCGAGATTGTAGCGCCCGGGTTCGCTCGCTGGATTGGCGTCATAGAGCGCCTGAAAGGTCTTCAGCGCCTGCCGCGCCAGGCGTTCGGCTTCCTCATAGTGGCCCATGTCGACAGCCAGCCGGCTGCCGGTGAAATAGGCGATGGCCAGCGAACGCTGGGCCGGAATGCTGGTGGGCTGCAGAGCCGCAGCCTCTTCACGGAAAGCGATGGAGCGCGCCGAATAGTCGTTCCCTTTTTCGCGTTCGCCGACATTCCTCAAGACCTCGCCGGTCCGGCTGTATACGTCCGCCAACCGCGAAAGGACATCGGGATTGCGATCTTTTGCGGGTATCGCGTCCAGTAGTTCCTTGGCTTTCAGGTAGCCCTGCAAGGCCGCCCGGCTGTCGCCGAGGCTCGACTCGCTGGGCGACCCTTCCACACTGCCCAGGCGCATGTAGGCATCCGCCAGCTCCAGCCGCAGGTCGATACTGTTGGTCGCGCCTTTGGCCAGGCTATCCAGGGCGCCCGTGGCCTTCTTCAGCAGCTCCTGCCGGACCGGTGTGGCTCCGGGCAGGTTCCTGATTGCGTCGTGGAGGTCGAAAATCAGCGTCTGCGCCAACTGCCTGACCTCCCCTTCCCGCTGCTCGGCCCTCGCCCTCTCACGCCGGGCGACGCGAGCCTGGTAGCTCGCCACGGTCAAACCGATGGAAAGCGCCAGCACGACCAGCGCCGCCGAACTCACCGCCAGCCAGTTGCGCCGCGCAAACTTACGCATCAGGTACAGGAAACTGTCGCCCGCCGCGCTCACCGGCAGGCCATGCAGGTAACGGTCGAGATCGGCTGACAACTGCTCCACCGACTGGTAGCGGCGCAACGGGTCGGGGGCCAGTGCTTTGAGTACGATATTGTCCAGGTCGCCGCGCAGCAGTCCGCTCCAGCGCTGGATGGAAGCCAGTCCGCCCGGCAGGGCAGGCGGCTCAGCCTGTTCGTCCAGGGGCTTGCCGGCATGTGTCTTCACCCTGGTGCTGGGCGACTTCGGCGGCTGGTCCAGATCGGCCGTGGCCAGCGGGAAGGCTCCGTTCCGCCGTCCTGGAAACGGATGAGCACCGGCCAGAATCTCGTACAGCATCACACCCAGCGAGTAGATGTCGGTGGAGGTGTTGATGGGATCGCCCTTGATCTGTTCGGGACTGGCATATTCCGGCGTCATCAGGTGGACGCCGGCGCGGGTCATCTTGCCTTCGTCGGTGAGGACCTTGGCGATGCCGAAATCCAGCAACCGGGGCTCGCCTTCGGCGGTCACCAGGATATTGCCCGGCTTCAGGTCGCGATGGACGATCAGGTTGCGGTGCGCATACTCCACTGCTCCGCAGACTTTCCGGAACAGCTCCAGCCGCTGTTCAATGGACAGCCGCTTCGCCTCGCAGTATGTATCGATGGGCTGCGCGGCGTAGAACTCCATCACGAAGAATGGACGCTGATCGGGGGTGACTCCGGCATCCAGTACCTTCGCGATGTGTGGATGGTCGAAGTGCGCCAGGATCTGCTTTTCGTTCTCGAAGCGGCGCAGGACATGGTCTGTATCCATCCCGCGTTTGAGGATCTTGACCGCCACCAGGCGCCGGAACTCGCCGTCGTCGCGCAGGGCCTGGTAGACCGAGCCCATGCCGCCTTCGCCCACCTTCTGAATGATGGAGTAGATGCCGACGCGGTCGCCCGGGGCCGGGAACTCCAGGGCGGAACCGCCTGGAGGAGCCAGCGCGGGTTGTTCGATAAACGCGCCCGCTTCCTCTGAGGCGGCCAGCAGCGATTCGACCTCTTCACGGATCTCGCTATCCGCACTCGACGCTTCGATATAGGCGTGCCGCTCGGCCGGAGGCATTTCCAGGGCCTGCGCGAAGATGGCCTTTACCTGGGCCCAGCGTTCGGCGGTCACCGCAAGCCCTCCTCCGGCCCACGTTGTCCCCCTGGGTGGAGACAGCAATCACTTGAATATGTGGCGGCGGACTCGCGGTTTCCGGGCATCTTCCCCTCGGAGTGCGCAAGGAATCCAGCCCAACTTCCGGCGGACCCAGTCGACTCTGAATGTATTGTGCCCTATGCGCCTGGATCCGTTCCACGGCGCAAGATCACATTCCTGCCTGCCGGGCCTTCTTCGAGGCTCAGGAGCGGCCGGTGCGGCTGAGCAATTCGCGGATGCGGGCCGCCAGATCCTTGGGACTGAACGGCTTCTGAATAAAGGCGCGGGTGCCGATGATCTCCTCCAGCCCGTCCAGGGCGTCGCCCGGGTAGCCCGACATGAACAGCACTCGCAATTCCGGATTGACCGCCCGGGCGCGCAGCACCAGTTCCCGGCCGCTCATACGAGGCATGATGACATCGGTCAGCAGCAGATCCACGCGTTGCCTCTGCAGCACCTCCAACGCTTCCTCGGCGTCCTGGCACTCCAGGACCTTGTACTGGAAATGCGCGAGAACCGCCGAGACGTACTGCCGCACTTCAGGCTCATCCTCGGCCAGCAGCACGGTCTCCTGTCCGCCGGCCGCGTGTTCCATGGCCGGTATGCTCACCGGACTCTCTGGAGACACGGCCGGCAGGTAGATACGGAAAGTGGCGCCGGTGCCCGGATCGGTTTCGATGACGACCCGGCCGCCGCAAGATGAGACGATCCCGTGGACGACGGAGAGCCCCAGACCAGTCCCCTTGCCGGCTGGTTTGGTGGTGAAAAACGGCTCGAAGAGGTGCTGCTTTGTCTCCTCATCGATGCCGACTCCGGTATCTTTGACGCTAAGGCACACATTGCTGATCTCAGCCAGCATGCCCGCCTGCAGTGCGCCGGCATCGCCGGGCGGCGCGGCGGAAGTCGAGATGGTGATCGTGCCGCCCTCCGGCATGGCATCGCGGGCATTCACGATCAGGTTCATCAGCACCTGCCCGACCTGATGACGATCGGCGGCGACCAGCAAGGCACCGCCGGACAGGTTGGTGACGATGTCGATATCCTCCCCAACCAGGTAGAAAATGGTCTTCTCCATCTCGGAGATGATTGCGTTGATATCGACGACTTCCAAGCGCGGCACCTCCTTGCGGCTGAATACGAGCAACTGCCGCACCAGGCCAGTGGCGCGCTCCCCTGCCCTGGCGATTTCTTCGATGTTCTGCCGGGCCGGGCTCACCGCCGGCAACTGGTCGATCGCCATCTGCGAGTAGCCGTTGATGACGGTCAGCAGGTTATTGAAGTCGTGGGCAATCCCCCCAGCCAGCCGTCCAACGGTCTCCATTTTCTGGGCCTGGAGGAATTGGTTCTGCAGCCGCTCGCGTTCCGCTTCGGCCAATTTCCGGGCTGTGACGTCGCGTACGACGCCCACGGCCAGGAAGGAATCAGACATAAGTACCGGCGCCACGCTCAGTTCCATCGGGAACTCGGTCCCATCCTTGCGGATCGCCGTCATCTCGACCGTCCGGCCCACGACAGGAGCCTGGCCAGACTCCCTCATCAGCGCAAAGCCCCTCGCAAACTGCTCAGTGATCCCCGGCGGCCCGATCAGCGCGTGCAGCGGCTGTGACACCGCTTCTTGGGCAGTGTAACCGAAAATCCGCTCCGCGGCAGGGTTCCAGAGAACAATCCGGCCTTCACCGTCAATAGCGATCAGCCCATCCGAGGCAGAATTGATGATGGAGTGCAGCATAGCCTGGCTCCGCCGCAATTCCTCTTCCGCTGTCTTGCGGGCCGTGATCACGTTAAAGATTCCGACAAACTGGCCAGGCCGGGGACTGTAAGCAGAGATGGAGTACCACTGTTTTGTGGCCTGGACATAGAGTTCCGTCCGGTCAGGCTGCCCCGTCGAGGCGACTCGGCCGTAGAACTCAAAAACGCTCGGATCTGATTGGCGCAAGCCTGGAATAATCTCCGAGACTCGTTTGCCTACCACGTCCGAGCGGTCCGCATTCAACCGCCGGTAGCTTTCATTCACTGCAAGGTACTCGAAGTCGTAGGGGTCTCCGTCCTCGTAAAGCATCCGGCCGTAGATGAGAACTTCGGTCATATGCTGGAACAGTTCGCTGTAGCGAACCTCAGTTTCCCGGGCGACTTCTTCGACCTGCTTCCGTTCCGTGATGTCTTCGGTGTAGATAATGATGCCGCCGGTCTCTTCGCCGGAGTCGCCCCAGGGACAGACCGTCCAGTTGAACCACCTCTCCGTCCCGTCCGGGCGGAAATAGAGAGAGTCCTTGTGGGACACCACCTCCCCGTTGAGTCCCCTCCGCCAGGCGTCCGTCCAACTCTCCTCGGGCGGAGGCAGCAGTTCGGTGATCGCCTTTCCGGTGGCTTGTTCCCGCGTGCGGCCGATATCCTGCAACCACAGTTCACTGGCCTGGATTTGCCGCAGCCGGCGATCGAACATTGCCAAACCGTACGGCGCCTCGGCCACCAGGGTCTGCAGCAGGGTCATTTCCCGCTCGGTCTCGCGGCGGACGGACTCTTCCAACCGCTTACGTTCCGTGACATCGGCCATGAACCCATGCCACAGGATGCTTCCGTCGCTCTCCCTGGAAGGAATGGACCGGCCTTCAATCCAGACAGGAGCTTGTCCAGACCTCACGACGCGGAACTCATCGTTCCACATGGACAGAGTCGCAGCCGAAACCGCGATTGATTCCTTTACCCTGGCCAGATCGTCCGGGTGGAGTGAGTTGAAGAGCGGGCTCGCATCCAAAACGAGATCCTCCGCGCGCACGCCGGCCATCTCGAAGATGCGGGGATTCGCATAGGGGAGCGAAAACTGCCCCTCGGGCGTCATCCGAAATGAATACAGAACGCCCGGTACAGCCGCCGCAATCTGTTGAAACTGCTTGGTGCGGGCGGCTAGCGCGGCGGTACGGCGCTCGACCAGGCCCGCCAACTGGCGCTGGCGAACCAACGTCAGGACTCCAGCCGAGGTCAGCGCAAACACACCCAGGAAACAGGCAGCCAGGAAGCCGGGTTCCAGGTACCACGGCAGCAAGACATCAAAGGTGAGCGAGGACGGGTCCGGATCAACATTCCCGTTTCTGTCCACCGCCCTGACCTCCAGCCGGTGGCTTTTGCCCCGCGCCAGGTGGTGGAATTCGGCCGCTGCAGAGGCCACGAATCTGGACCACTCACCGCCATCCAGCCGCCAGGAGAACAACAGCCGCGATTCCTGCGTATACTTCCACCGGTCGATGCCGGAAAAGACGAAGCGCGCCTCCCCGGAGGGCGGGACTTTGTGGGGGTTGGCGTCGGTATCAATGATGGTCCGTGGAGGGCTCGAGTCGGCCCCTGGATCGCTATGGGAGATGCCGGCCGTCGTGGTCGTCCAAATCAGACCGTCGACATCCTCGGCGATTCCGTATGCCGCGGCGTCCGGCAGGCCTTCCGCCGCGGCGAGGCTGAGCCACTCCCCGTCGCGAAACCGGTTCAGTCCCCGGCCCGACGCCACCCAGATCGATCCGCTCTTCGCCTTCAAAATGGACCGGACCGTCTGCAGTTTGTCCCGCACCGTCACCCATGTGCGACCGTCATACTCCACAATGGAGTCCCGGTCGCCGAACCACATCCTGCCCGGTGCCACTTCCGCCAAAGCCACCGGACTCTCGCCCAGATAACCTTGCGCTGCACCGAGTGCGGTGTAGCGCCCATCCTTCAGAACCCCGATGCCGTCCGGCTGCGGAACCAGATAGAGCGTTCCGTCACTCGTTTCGTGCACTGCCCGGGGGAAGGCCTCGCCCCACCGTTCTCCGGCGTCGTACTGAACGGAAAAGGCACGGCCATCGAACCGTTCCAACCGGAAGGCATGATTGTTCCTCGAAGTCCGCACCCAGACGGACTCATTCCGACCCGGTCCAAGCACGGAAACATCCAGTCCTTGCGGATGCGGAACTGTGACAAAGGCGGCGCGAACCGGATCGAACAGAAGCAAGGCCGGGCCCTCACCCAGGGCCAGGCGCCCGTCCGGCAATTCGACCAGCGAATGGGTGGAGGGCAGAGCCGGTTCAAATCCGACTGGGAGGGGGTGTGTGGACCAGCGCCCGTCCTTGCGCTGCAGAAGTTCATCTCTATGGAGCAGAAAGAGATCCCCTGCTTTCGTCCGCAAAATCGCCGAGGAGTGGCCGGTCTTATCGAGCAGCGCCCGGGGTGTTCTCCAAACCAGGGGGGCGAACCGAGCCATGCCGAGGGAGGTTGCCACCCAGAAACATCCCCTGCCTTCGTATAACACCGAGAGCAGGCGTCCAGACAAGGCCCTGGACCGGCTCTCCCTGTTGCCAGTCCCCGATTTCAATTCGAACCCGCTAGGGCTGATTTCGGCCAACCAGGCGCCGCCGTCCCGGTCTGGCCAACCGGCTATCGAATGACCGGGCTCGGAGGTGGCCAGCGTCTTCCACGATGTCCCGTTGTAGTGCAACAGGCGCTGTCGATTGGAACGATCGAGCATCGTGGAGATGAACAACTCGCCAGGCTCGCCCTCCAGCACCGATCGGCATGCTCCGGCAGGCTGGGGATAGCGCAGCGTAGCCCAAGTGATAGAGCCCGCAGGTCCTCTCGTCACGCGGGTCACGCCTTCCCGTCCGCACACCCAGGCGCCGCCGCCGCTTGCAGGCTCTAATGCTGTCAGCGGGCCTAACCCCGCCTCGGAGCCCTGCCTCAAATTGCGGGCTTCTCCGCTAACGCTGTCAAATTCGTACAATCCATCGCGGCCGAGAAATAGTATCTGTCCGGCCGTCCAGGGTAGAAAATATCCGCGATGATCCATGTCGGCCAGAACACTTGTGCCGCGAAGCGGGTAGGCCACCCAATGGTCTTTGTCCAGCCGTTGAAAGCCATCCGAAGATGGCAGGAGCGCCCAAAATCGCAAATCCGGACCTTCCCGGACAGTCAAATTCACACCGGGAGATGGAAACTGCTCAATTTTGTACCCATCAAAAACTGAAAAATTCTTAACATGCCCGTGCGACACAATTACCCGGCCCGAGGAGCCGCGGGTGACGCCGTACGCCCACGATTCGGGCATTCCATCCAGGGAGGACCAGAAGCGCCAGCTAGACCCGGTCTGCGCGGACAGGGTGAGTGCGAAGAAGAAGAGCAACAGCGAGCGTCGACATGTCAATTGATCTCTGAGGGCAGCCATGGGAGCGGACGCTCTAAAGTGGATCTTGTGGTGATGGTACCAAAACCGGACAAAGTTCATTGTGACTGTCCGCCGGCTTGGCGTTTTTTAACCCTACTAATTCTTAATTGGCATTTATGAACAATTAGTAGTGATGCCGCTTCTTCACGGCATCCACCACCCCGGCAGGGATCCAATACTCTCTCAAGTGCTGATCGCAGTTTCGGACATGCGGCTCTCCACCTCTACAATCGACTCAAACTGCAGAAGCTTCACCTATTCGAATGCAATCAGGGTAGAGGAGCTGTACGGGGAGGATCAGGATGCCTGTCAGGTTGAGAGCCGCCGGCCGCCCCTCTCGGCCCAGGGAACCGGAGGCGAATCTAGGAAGCTAAAGGATGCTGGGCCGCCGCCAAGCCACCACTTCCACATTGTGCGGGGCGCCGGAGACCACCCGCACCTTGAGCAGCACCTCGAAGTAAGGAAACTTATCGCCGGGCCTCACGTGCAGTCTCTCCGCCAGCAGTTTGTTCAGGCCGCCGCCCATGCAGAACTCACCGGCCGCTTCGGTTGCCTCCATCATCAACCCATCCAGCAGCAGGACATCGCCCGTCCGGGCCGTGTTCGGCACAAACCCGACGGTCGCATAGCTCTCTGTCGGGGTGTTGGGCGGAACCATAGTGGAGTAGTTCGCGTCTTCCCCAGCCTGCGGATTTACATTCACGAAGCCGAATCGCCAATCTGGACCAATGTGTTTAAGGCGGAAGTTCAGGTCCTGCTCAAACAACTCCACCCAGGGCACTCCGCGCTTGCTACCAATGATAATGAAGTTACCTGCCGCAAAATCCCGGACGCCCATGTGCCGCGAGTAACGCACGGTAACCCTGCCACCGAGTTGCTTTCCGATCACTCGGACGCGGCTGGCAATCGTGGCGTCCGCCAGGCTGGTGTGCTGTCGCGTGGACATGTCCCGCAGTATGGCCTTCAGCCGTTCATCCTTTTCGGACTCGATCAGCTTGCGCAAACCACCCTTTGTATACTCATCCAGCGTTAAGGCGCTGCGGAGGGTGTCCTGCAGGAGGGCGAAACTGCTGTCGGCGATCACGACGGTGGTCAGCTCACCCGGGCTGAACAGCCGGCTCCAAAGTGGACCACTGGAGTCCACATTCGCCAGGGCCAGTGCTGCCCCATCCTTGTGAATGGATGCCCGTCCCAGCAGAAACGCAGCTACCGTGAGCACGGCCACGGGTAGAGCCACCTGAATCAAGCGCGGAATCCACACGTTCCCACGCGCCGCGGGTGCTGTCTCGACAGCCGGCATGGTCTCGGGATTCACTGTCTTTACTTCGGGTTCCGGCCGGAGCTCGAAGTGCGGTACGCGGCTGCCCTTGGGTACGGTCAGCACCTGGGGTTCATTGTGCCCTTCGGCGGCGAAATACTCCTCCAATTTCTGCCGAAGGTGCCGGATCTGAACCCGTACAATATTGTCCGTTTGAGTGTCGTAATCCTGCCGCCGGCCGAGAACCTGGCAGCCGATTTCCTGCTCGGTGATCTCGAGTTCCGGCGCAGTCAGGGTTCGTTTGACGAGATACAGGAGCAGGTCACGCAGTTGGGAAGCTTTGGCGAAGCCCTTGCTGCTGGCCACCCTGAGGGTGAGCTCCCAGCGTCCATCCGTTGCGAGTTGTTTTTCGTTGACCGTTACGAGCGTGGGGTGACTTTCGTTCATACTCGGCCAACTGCGTTACTTTTTCCTGTTCACTAGTGAACGGTCGAGTGAATTCACTGGGACTTACCTTGATCGCCTAGAACACTAGTCCGACAATATTAATCAAGTTCACCGACCGGTAGTATATCAAAGCATGGATGAACTGGCGCGCCGGAATCCCGCGTGATCCCACCGGTGTATGCGCCGCAAGGAGTCCAGGTCAAGAGGGAACTGCACGGCCGTCGTCCGCATCCACAAACCGGGATAGACCGGTCCTGATCGGACGTCCCAGGCGAACACCAGGTGAATCCCGGTCCCACGTGAGCGGGCCGTCCCCAGCCAGGTGATCTCTCCGCCTGCAGCCAACCCAGTTAAACGTCTCGCTAGTAGTCATATTGTTGGGAGGTTCATGAATGAGATTGCATCGTTCTGCGATCCGCATCGCAACAGCGTTCCTGTTGATTTCCATACTGTGTTTTAGCGCCTTTGCCCAAAGCTATCGCGGCCGCGTCCAAGGCGTAGTGACCGATCAGACCCAGGCTGTCATCGCCGGCGCCAGCGTCAGCCTCTTGAATGTCGCCACCGGCGTCAAGGCGACGCGCAAAACCAGCGATACAGGCCTTTATCTCTTCGATCTAGTAGATCCTGGCACTTACACCATCTCTGTCGAGGCCGCTGGCTTCGGCAAGTACAGCCAGGAAAACATTACCGTCCAGATGCGTGGTGACGTCACTGTCGACGCCAGCCTGAAACCCGGCGCCGTCCAGGAAAGCATCACCGTTTCCGAGACTCCCGTGGCGGTGCAGTTCAACTCCAGTAATAAGGACTTCACACTGGACTCCAAGTTGACCGCGGACATCCCCCGAATCGATCGCAATCCGTTCAAGTTGACCCTCCTTGCCCCTTCGGCCGTTAACACACGCGGTGAGATGGCCCCCTATCACTCGTGGGCCGCGAACAGCGTTGATCTCGGCGGCGGCACCAACCTGAAGAACGACCTTCAGGTGGACGGCAGCCCCATCGGCATGGGCCAGAAGAATAGCTACCCCCCGAACACGGACGCCGTCCAGGAAGTTGTCGTCTCGCAGAACAGCGTCGACGCCGAATCCGGTCACAGCGCCGGCGGACTGATCTCCATGACGTTGAAGTCGGGCACCAACGAGTATCACGGCACCGGTTTCTACCTGGGCCGTTACCCCTGGCTCAATGCGGAAGCAGACCGCACCCGTTTCACCAAGAACGCCACCCGCCAGCACATGCTGGGCGGCACGCTCGGCAACGCGATCATAAAGAACAAGTTGTTCAACTTCTTCTCGCTGGAATACTGGAAAGTCGGCTACCCCAGCAGCTACACCACCACCGTTCCGACGGTCCTGGAACGCGGCGGCGACTTCTCGAAGTCACTCAATATTGATGGCGGCCTCCGTGCCATCTACGATCCGTACACGACGAAACTCGACTCGGCCGGTGTTGCCTCCCGCACCCCGTTTGCCGGCAATATCATCCCCAAGAGCCGCTTCGATCCGCTGGCCTCCAGCCTGATGGGCAACTTCTGGGATCCCAACAGCGGTGGCGATAACATCACTGGCGTCAACAACTTCAAGGCCGGCTACGTCGAGAACTACACGTATTACAACTACTCCGACCGCGTCGACTACAACATCAACGATAGGTGGAAGGTTTACGGGCGCTTTGGCCGTTATCACACGGATGACCTCTCCCCCAACGCCACCCCGAATCAGTCCCAACTCTATACGCCCACTGGCACGTTGAGGGCCGCCCACCAGCTCTCCGGCGACGCCATCTGGACAGCCACCCCCACCACCGTGGTCAACTTCCACGGCGACTGGCACAAGGTCATCGACGCCTACGTCTCCACGAGCATGGGCTCGGAAGGCTGGGGCAAACTCTGGCCCGGCAATAGCTGGTACAAGACTTACCAGGACGCCTCCCCCGGCGTGCCCGTCTACTTCCCCGGCATGAACATCGGCGGCAACGGCTTCGGCGGCCGCGGTTTTTATTGGGATCAGCGTCCCGAAGGCCAGGCCTACAGCGCCAAGATCGCCCAGCAGCGCGGCTCTCATTATTTAAAGGCCGGCGTGGAAACCCGCCGCGGCTATGGCGTGTCGTTCGTGGGCAACACCTCGAACTTCTACTTCCCGGCCAGCGTCACGGCCGAGACGTTCAACAACCCGGACACCAAGCACAACGGTATCGGCTTCGCCACGTTCCTGCTCGGCTCCCTGGACGGTTCTTCGCAGATGATCGGCGGCCCCGCCCCCGATCCGCATGTCCAGTTCTGGGGCATGTACTTCCAGGACGACTGGAAGGTCAACCGCCGCCTCACCGTCAACCTCGGCCTCCGCAATGAGTACGAGTCTGCCTGGTCCGATCCGAACCACTTCATGTCCCAGGGCCTGGACATGTCGGCCCCGGTGCCCGAAATGGTAGCCAGCCCGGCCGCCATGCCCTCCTCCGCCCTCACCCTGGTAGGGAACAACTACTACCAGAACAAAGGCCAATGGCTCTGGACCTCCAGCGATCATCCCGGCATGTGGGATGCACCGAAGCTCGCCCTCGCACCTCGCGCCGGCGCCGCCATCAAGATCGACGACCTTACCGTCCTTCGCATCGGCTACGCCCGCTATGTCATCCCGACGGAAATGAATCTCAGCCAGGCTCCCGTGTCGGGCTTTGAAACGGTCAGCTTCCTCGAGCCGCCTTACTTCGGCGTCAAGGGCTACCAGAATACCACCGGCCTGCTGGAGGGCATTCCGCAGCAGACGATCTCCAATCCTTACCCGTCCGGCAACCCCCTGCTGCCGATCAACGGCAAAGCCTACGGCACCAACCTGGGCCGCGGCGGCACGTCGCTGTTGTGGTATCCGCGCAAGTTCGAAAAGGCCTACAACGACCGCATCAACGTCAACTTCCAGCGCCAGATGCCTGGCCAGGTGATGGCTTCGGTCACTTACTTCCTGAACCTGGGCAACCAGCACTACACCAAGGCCCTCAACAATTGGGATCCCCGCATTCAGGTCGCCCAGCAGGGCGCGATCAACGTGAATGTGGACAACCCGTTCTACAATTACCTGACGCCTACGCTGTTCCCCGGTTCGCTGCGCAACCAGAAGACGGTGTCCCTGTCGTCACTGCTGGCTCCTTACCCGCAGTACGGCGGGCTCTACGAAGTGGGCACCCGCGGCGCGGCCGAGCGTTATCACTCCCTCGAGTTGAAAGCGCAGAAGGCCTATAGCCATGGCTATCACTTCCTGTTCGCCTATGTGTTCATTCATGAAAAGACCCAACAGCTCTTCAATGAACTCGACACCTTCACGAACAACCTCACCTATCAGAACAGCAACCAGCCGCGTCACCGCGTGACGATGGCCGGCAGCTACGACCTGCCGTTCGGCAAGGGCAAGCCCTTCCTGAGCGAGAGCAAGGTTGGCAACTTCATCGCGGGCGGCTGGAAGCTCACGGGCATCTCCACCTACTCCACCGGCGCCATCCTCCGCTTCGGCAAAATGAACTACAACGGCAGCGAAGTGACGATTTCCAATCCTTCGCCCGGCAAGTGGTTCAACACGTCGGCCTTCTCCGCGATTCCTTCGGGCACCTACGTGATCCGCGCGAATCCGCTGCAGTTCGACAACCTCACCGGTCCCGCGTACTACATGTTGGACGCCACCCTCACCAAGGACGTCAACATCACAGAGCGCGTCCGTGTGCAGCTCAAGATGGCCGCCTATAACGCGATCAATCGCCTGAACCGCGGCAACCCGAACATGGATGTCACCAGTTCGCAGTTTGGACAGGCTCTGTACCAGGGAACTCCCTCGGCACAGTTCGGACCCCAGACGCAGGAACTCGGCAACGTGTCCGGCCGCCAGGTGGAAGTCGGCCTGAAGATCATCTTCTAGCCTCCTCACGCCAAGTCCATTGGCCCCCTGTCCCGCGCGGGGTGTCGAAGACAATCTTCGGCACTCCGCGCGGGTTTTCTTGCTCACGACCGATATACTGAACACTGTCAGCACCAGTCATGGCTTCATTCACCCGCCGGGCCGCCCTGAGCCTGCTCTCGCTGTCCGCCTCCAATGTACGAGCCCAGATCCAGGGCATGGCCTCCCGTGGCGTCAAAGCCTCACCGCGCCGCAAACCCTCCGGCCTCCCGTTCCATGCCCGTTTCACCGATGTCGCCGCCCAGGCCGGGCTCACCCACATCACCGTCGCCGGCCATCGCGACCGTGCCGACTACATCGTCGAAGTCATGAGCGCCGGCTGCGCCTTCCTGGACTACGACAATGACGGCTGGTTGGACATCCTCGTCCTCTGCGGCTCCCGGACCTCCGACCCGCCGCCCAACGCCTCAAACCGCCTGTACAGGAACAACCGCGACGGCACGTTCACCGACGTCACTGAGAAAGCCGGCCTTCTCCGCACCGGCTATGCCCAGGGCATCACGGTCGGCGACTACAACAACGATGGCTTCGAGGACCTCTTCGTCACCTACTACGGCCAGAACGTGCTCTACCGGAATAACGGCAACGGCACCTTTACGGATGTGACGAAGGAAGCCGGGCTGCTCAGTCCCCTACCCCGTTTTGGTTCCGGCTGCGCCTTTGTCGACTACAACCGCGACGGCCATCTCGATCTGTTCGTCGCCAACTACCTCGAGTTCGACATGAAGACCGTGCCGCGCCCCACCGACACGGGCGCCTGCAACTACCTGAATGTCCCGGTGAACTGCGGCCCTCGCGGCCTGCCCTACGGCCATCACCTGCTCTACCGCAACAACGGCAACGGCACCTTCACCGACGTCACCGCGGAGGCCGGCATCTCCAAAGTGGCCGGCGGCTTCGGCCTCACGGTGGTCGCCGCCGACTTCGACAACGACGGCTGGCCCGACATCTACGTCGCCTGCGACTCCACCCCCAGCCTGCTGTTCCGCAACAACCACGACGGCACCTTCAGCGAGCAGGGTCTCGACTGTGGAGCCGCCCTCAGCGACGACGGCATGGAACAGGCCGGCATGGGCCTCGGCATCGGCGATTTCAACCTCGACGGCCATCTGGACATCCTCAAGATGCACTTCCGGGAAGATACCCCCGCGCTCTATCAGAACGACGGCAAGGGCAACTTCCGCGACGTCACCCTGAAGGCCGGCCTCGGTGTCGAGACCCAGTATGTGAGTTGGGGCACGGGCCTCGTCGACCTCGACAACGACGGCTTGCCCGACATCTTCTGGGTGACGGGAAGCATCTACCCCGAGGTGGAAAAGAAGTTCCCGAACGTGCCGCTGAAGACACCGCGCGTCCTCTTCCGCAATCTCGGCCAGGGGCAGTTCGAAGAGCTGTTCGCAGAGACCGGCCCCGGAGTCGCCGCCGCCCACGCCAGCCGCGGCTGTGCCTTCGGAGACTTCGACAACGACGGAGACATGGACATCCTGATCGTCAATCAGAACGAGCCCCCCTCCCTGCTCCGCAACGATGTCACCGGCGGCCACCACTGGTTGAAACTGAAACTGACAGGCGTGAAGTCTAATCGCAGCGCCATCGGAGCCCGCGTCACGGCCCGCTATGGGGGCAAGCTCCAGGTGCAGGAAGTCCTCAGCCAGTCGTCCTACCTCTCCGTGAGCGACACCCGTCTGCACTTCGGACTGGGCCCGGCGCAAACCGTGGACCTCGAAATCCGCTGGCCGCTCGGCCTCATCGAGAAACTCGCCGCCGTGCCCTGCGACCAGTTGATCCACGTCACCGAGGGCGCCGGCATCACACGCTCACAGAAGTTCAGACAGGATTGATCCATGTCGAAACTGCTCCCACTGCTGGCCCTCTCCGCCCTGCTCTTCGCGCAGCGGCAGCCGCTGGACCAGGCCTGGAACCTGATTGCCAAAGGGGACCGCGCCGGAGCCGCCCGCGTCCTTGAAACGATCCTCAAAGCGGCCCCGGCCAACGCCGACGCTCATCTGATGCTCGGCAGCCTGCTGTCCGAGGAGGGCCAAGCCGCTGAGGCGCTCGCCCACCTCCGCCAGGGCGTGAAACTCCGGCCCCAATCCGCTGAAGCCCATCACGCGCTGGGCGAGGCGCTGAAGAATTCCGGCCAGCCCGAACCCGCCCGCATCGAATTTCAACAGGCAGTCACCCTCAACCCCAACTTCGTCCAGGCCCGCATCGACCTCGGCCTCGTCCTGCTGGAGGCCAACGACTTCAAGACCGCCGCCCTCCACCTCGACAAGGCGATCCTGCTGTTGGGCCGCAAGCCCGATTCCGCCTTCCCGCGCTACCTGCGCGCCAAGATCCACGCCGAAAACACCGAGACACAGAAAGCCGCCGCCCTGCTCCAGGACGCGGTCACCCTCCAACCGCAGTTCGCTGAGGCCTGGTCTGACCTGGGCCAGGCCCGCAAGACGCTGCTGGATGAACCCGGCGCCCTCGCCGCCTTCGAAAAGTCCGTAGCCATCGATCCTGAAAACGCCATCGCTCAACTCCGCCTCGGCTCCGAGTACCTGCGGCAGGGCCGTCCCCACGATGCAGTCGTGCACCTGCAGGCGGCCGACCGCCTGAAGCCCAACGATCAGGCCACGTTGAACAGCCTGCAACTGGCACTGCGCCAGGACGGGCAGGTCGAAGAAGCCCGGCGCGTCAAGCAGCGCCTGACTGAGGTGCTGCACGCCATCGACAAGGAGAGCCAGAACGCCTTCAACGCGCTGCGGCTCAACAATGAAGGCGCTGAATTGGAGAAGGCCGGCAAGCTCGCAGAGGCCGCGGCCAAGTACCAGGCCGCCATGGAACTCGATCCCGCCCACGTCGGCATTCGAGTCAACTACGCAGTGGCCTCACTCCGCCTGGGCCGCTGGGCCGAGGGGCTCAGCCAACTGCGCGAAGCCCTGAAACGGGCCCCCGGCGATCCCAAAATCACAGCCGCTTTGAACGACGCCCTCGAACAGGCGCCCGTAGAGCACGGCGGCAAAGGCAGATCGAAAACGGTCAAACCGTAGCAGCCCGGACCGTCAACATGGCACCACCGCCACCAGCGCATCCACGGCACGATCCAGCTGAATCGGATTCCGCAGCGGCCGCCCAAACCCATCAAACTGAACCTGCATCACATCGCCCTCGGCCAGCTCCAGCCCGCCGCCAAAGCTGAACGCATCCGCGCCGAAGTAATGGACATGCACGTCCCCCGGCCGGCGGTGCTGATCATACTTGAAGTGATGGTGCTCCAGATTGGCCAGTGTGTGCGACATCCGCGCCTCGCCCGACCCGATGTCGTGCTTCCACAGGACCTCTGCGCCGCGCAGGATCGAAACCTGGCCCTGCACTGCGCCGAACTCCGCGTCCACCACCAGCTCCGGCCCAATCGAACAGGTCCGCAGTTTCGACGAAGCCAGGTACAGGTAGTTGCGCCGCTCGTGCTTGTGGTCGGAGAACTCATTCCCCATCGTCAGTCCCAGCCGCCGCGGCACGCCGTGCGCATCGATCAGGTAGACCCCGGCGATCTCAGGCTCTTCGCCGCCATCCTCGCCAAACCGGGGCACCAGCAGCGGCTCGTTGTGCGCTTTCAGAATCGTTCCGTTGCCTTTGTAGAACCACTCCGGAGCCACGCCAACCTGTCCGGGCTCAGGCCGTCCGCCCTCCTCACCCCACAGATACATGCGCATGCTGTCGGTGAGCTGCGCCGTGCCGGCATGCATCGCATCCCGCCGGCTCGCGCTCGCCAGGTGCGTCAGACCAGTCCCTGAAACCAGGCAGCGTGCCGGCTCAGTGGGATGATCGCCGGCCGGCAGCAGCCGCCACTCCGAGCGTCCCTCGTACACGGCGTCATAGTCCTCGGTCCTGCCGGAAACGCTCTCCTCGACCAATGCCGCGAGCCTGATCCCACGCTCGATCGCGGCTTGCGCCAGGTCATAGACGGAAGCATACGCCCGCAACACCTGCAGCCGGCCGCCATCCACCAGCGCGGTGCGCCGCACACCACCCGCCTCCAGTTGCACCAGTCGAATCCTCATGCAATCACCTCCAACGGCTGAACACGCCGTACACTCAGCAGGATAATCAGGAACGCGACAATGTGAAACGTACTCACCAGGCCCAGCACGAAGCCGTAGCCAAAACCGTGGTCCAGCAGCGAACCCGCTGCCAGGTTGAACACCACGCCGCCCATCGACCCGCCGAAGCCAACCAGTCCGGCCACCGAACCAACCGCGCCCCGTGGAAACAAATCCGCCGGCAGGATCATCATGATCGTCGACCAGGACTGCTGCCCGAAGAACGCGACGCTGAACAACGCAATGGCCATCTCCACCGGCGAACTGCTCACCAGCGCCACAATCGGCATCAACGCCGCACTCAGGCCCAGCGCCAGCTTGCGCGAGAAGTTCAAAGACTTGCCCGCCTTCAACAGCCGGCTGGAGAACCAGCCCCCCGTCAGGCTGCCCGCACCCGCCAGTGCGTACGGGATCCAGGCGTAGTAACCCACGCTCTTGGTATCGAAGCCACGCACGTCGTAGAGGTACTTCGGCAGCCAGAACAGGTAGAAATACCAGGCCGCGTCGCTGATGAACTTGGCCAGCACCAGCCCCCAGGTCTCGCGGAAGGTCAAAAGCCTCAGCCAGGGGATCTGCGGCTCCACCACGCCCGCGCGGACCGCCGCCGCCGGTGTGTAGTCGCGCAGCCACCACAGCGTCCAGAGCAGCCCCAGGATGCTGGTGAGAAAGAATACCCAGCGCCACGACGTCGCACCCAGTATGGCCGCAATCGTCGGCGGAGCCACCATCGCGCCCACGGCCGTACCTGCATTGATGACGCCCATCGCCGTCGAACGCTGCCCCACCGGGAACCGCTCGGCGATCGCCTTCGTGGCGGCCGGAAATCCGCCGCCTTCCCCCAGTCCCAGCAGGAACCGGCTCACTGCCAGAGACCGGAACCCTGTCGCAAAGCCATGGCTCGCGCAGGCCAGCGACCACATCGTCATGATCCACACAAAGCCGCGCCGCGTTCCCAATACATCAATCAGCTTGCCGCCGCCCGCATACATTGCGGCATAAGCCACCAGGAACGCGGCCTGCAATTGCGAGAATTGCGTGTTCGAGATCGGGATGTCCCGCTGGATGGCCGCAATGGCCACCGGCAGCGTCTGACGGTCCAGATAACTGATGGCGATCGCCACCGCAATCAGCAGGGCGATCCGCCACAGGTTCGGTTGGATAGGGGCCTCCTTCACCGGTCAACAGAAAACAACCGCGGCGCTACCATGTGAGGCGGATCAGCGAGACACCATGCAGCGGCAGGGAAAATTCCACCCGTGCCTTGCCGGCCTGCGCCTGGATCCACTTCGGCGACTCCAGAAGCTGCAACTGCCCTGACCGCTCCAACTGCGTGTACTGCTGCGGAGTCGGCTGCTGCGGAGAGCCCATCTTCTTCCAGACCTCAAACGCATTACTGAACTCGCCGTCCACCCGGTAGTGCTGTACTTGAATCCGGCCGCCCGGCAGCCCCGCGATGCCCAGGTCGATCTGCGCCGCGGGCCCCGGCTTCTCGGAATCGTGATAGTTCGAAACCATCACCGTCACTGAGTTCGTGTCCCGGCTGGCAAAAGCGTGCACATCGGGCGTGGTTTTCACGCCGCCGGCCAGCATCGAATCCAGCGAGGCCGCCGCCCCATTCGTCACAGCCACGCGCTGCCCGGTCATCATACCCAGCATGCGGAAGACGTTCAACACCGGCTTATCAATGCCGTTCGTCGCCAGGTCGCGGAACCCATCGAAGTAAGGCTGGTCTTCAAACTCGAAGGCCCAGGTCACGGCGCCCAGCAGATTCACACCGTGCCTGGCAGCCAGTTCCAGATGACGCGGCATCACAGTGGCCGTGTAGCTCGAATACATCACACCGTTCCGGTACGCGTTGTTCGCATATACGCGCGAAGAACACGCCGCACAACCCTCCGGATCCGACTCGCCGATCACAATCGGCTTGCCCTTTAGTTCGGGGAACGAAGCGACGATCTCGAAGCCCTTGTCCAGATCTCGCAGTTGATTCTCGATCCCCATCACCACCCGGCCTTCCACAAACTTGGGGCTGCCCTTGGCATGAAAGCTCACGAAGTCCAGCGGCGAACCCACCTTGCCCGTGACATAATTCCTGCCGCTGACCACATGCGTCAGATAGTCCCGCATCCACTTGTACGCCTGCGCATTGCCCGGTCCGGTGGAATCCGCGCCGCCGATCTTCGCGCTGGGCAGCGCCCGTTTCACCGCATCGGCCGAGTAATCGTAGAGCTTGTGATACTCCTCCGGCGTGCCCTTCCAATACGGGATGTTCGGCTCGTTCCAAACCTCCCACAGCCACGTCTCCACCTCGGCCTTTCCATACTTCTCCACCGAGTGCCGGACCCATTGGTACACCAGCTCCGCCCACTTCGCGTAGTCCTTCGGCGGATAGGCCCAGCCCAGGTAGATATCGTTGTAGTTATCGCCCGGCTTCCAGTTGTGCTTGTACGGCTCCGGCTTCGTGGAAAGCGCCTGCGGCATGAACCCGATCTGGACCAGCGGCTTCATGCCACGCTCCAGATAGGTGCCGATGATGCGGTCGACAATCGTCCAGTCGTAGATGGGCTTGCCGTTCGCGTCCTCTGTATACGCGTTGGTGGAGCCCCACTTCAACGCAGCCACGCCATCACCCGTCACCAGCAGGCTGTGCGCGCGGACATAAACCGGAACCGAACTGGCGGCCGCGAACTCCGACAGTAGTTTCCTGCCGTCCTTCATATAGGTGTAGTTCGGCTCGTCATAGCCGAGGAAGCTCCACACGGGCTTCAGCGGCCCCGTGGGTTTGCCGGCGTCCACCTGGATCGCAATGCTCTGGCCGTAGGCCAACGATAGAAACACACAGCCGGATAGCAGGAGCGGGCTACGCAACGTCATGGATGAAGCCTCCAGGCAGGCTCCAGGCCTGCTCGAACGTCCGGATCATATCAGCTGCAAGCGGCTCAAGTCTCCAGCCAGACCCTCAGTGATGGCGCCGCCGCTGCCGCATTTCGCCGCCGGCCGCACCCGTCTGCTATCATTGCGGGCTTAAAGGATATTTCCTGACGCTTTTGGGGTTTATTGTGAACGGATTAGAATTGCGGCCGCTTTCTCTGGGGGAGATTCTGGACCGGACCTTCTCCCTCTATCGCCGGCACTTTCTGCTGTTTGCCGGAATCTCGTCCATCCCCAGCGCCATCGTCCTCGCCTTTGAGGTGGCCCGATTAGTGCTGATACCGGATCCCTTCACCGGCGGCGCTGCGGTAGCACGATCGCCCGCGGCAATCGGACTCTGGGGCCTCATGGCCTTCGTCGCCTACATCCTGTCCACCATGTCGTATACAGTCGCCCTGGCCGGCATTGTCTGTGCAGTGGCGGACCTCCAACTCGGCCGCGCCGCCACGATGCTGCAGTCAATCCGGCACGTACTCTCCGAGTTCTGGAGCATCATCGGCAACGTGTGGCTCAGCGGAGTCGCCGTCATGCTGGGCATACTCTTCTTCATATTTCCAGGCGTCTATTTCGCCTGCCGCCTGCTGGTTTGCCTGCCGGCCGGCATCGTGGAGAAACGCGGCCCCGGTGACTCCATCACCCGCAGCAGGGCCCTCACCCAGGACTTCGCCGGCCGCGGCTTCCTCATCCTGCTGCTGTACGGCGTCATCACCTATAGCCTCTGGATCGGCATGGCCGTTCTCATCGCCGCCGGTCCCGGCCTGCTCACCAAGGATCCTGCCAGCCTGCGCCTGAGCACCATCTTCCTGCAGTTGGGCGGCTTCGCCATCGCGGCCATCGCAACACCCATCCTTGGGATTTCCGCCTCCATCTTCTATTTCGATCTCCGGGTACGCAAGGAGGCCTTCGATCTTCAATTCATGATGAACCCAGACAGCGAACGCTTTACACCCTCCGATCGCGGCCTGTCGCTGTTGCCCTGAATGCGCAAGTGGTCCCACCTCTGGCTGCTGCTCGCCGTCACGGCATTGCCCGCGCAGCAGTCGCCCGCCAACCTCGCCGCCGAACTGCGGCATTGGAGCACCGCCGTGGAACAGGGCTCCGCCGCCCCAGCCGCCACCCTGCCCGCGGAATGGGTGGTTGATGTCTCAGGCGAGACCTTCACCTTCTCCACCGCACCACTGAAAGCCCATCTCCAGTCCGGCTCGAAGAAAGAGCAGCGCGCCGGCATCAGCGCCTGGCTGGATTTCCTCGCCGACTCCCTCGACTCCGGCACGGCCGCCGCTCCCGATCCTTCTGCCGCCGCCAAACTGAAACGCATCCTGGCCCGCCCGGAATTCCGTCCGCCCCAGCCGCCCAACCAGTGGGACCTCTTCTGGAAAGAGTTCGGACGGTGGGTGGAAGCGCTGCTCGAAAGGCTCTTCGGCTTCACCGGCCAGCATCCCGGCAGCATCCAGGCCTTTCTTTGGCTCCTGCTCATCGGCGCCAGCGGAACACTCGTCTACCTTCTGATGCGCTCGTGGCGCCAGGAGACACGCACCAGCCCGCTATCACCCGGCAGGCCGCCCGACCCGTCCCTCAACTCGGCTGCCTGGCTCGCCGCCGCGCAAGCCACCCGCCGCCAAGGCGACGTAGCCGGCTCCATTCAGTGCTGCTACTGGG
This sequence comes from Paludibaculum fermentans, assembly GCF_051172195.1. Lineage (GTDB taxonomy): Bacteria > Acidobacteriota > Terriglobia > Bryobacterales > Bryobacteraceae > Paludibaculum > Paludibaculum fermentans_A. The sequence continues at coordinate 3,637,110 of NZ_JBPJAQ010000001.1, read as the reverse complement.
CCGGAGTCACCCATCTGCAGGAGGCCGGCCTGCTGCCGCCCCACTTTTCACATACGCCGCGCGAACACCTGCGGCTGCTGGCTGGCAGACAGGAAGTCAAGGCCGCCCTCGGCATCCTCTGCACCCGCCTGGAGCGCTGCTGGTATGCCCGCGCCGTCCCCGACGATCAGGACCTGGCCACCTGCTTCGGCGCCCTGAAGGATCTCGGATGCCCAGTCGACTAAGCCGCACCGACCGCCGCCTGCTCATCGCCTGCGGCACGCTCGCATTTCTCTCCGTCGTCGCCATGTCGTTTCTGGAGCAGCCTGAGTCGGAAGGCCGCGGCGCGCTGCCGTCCACCTATTCAACACTGCCCGGCGGTGCACAGGCCGCCTACCTGCTTCTGCAGGATCTCGGCCATCGCGTCGAACGTAGGGAGGAGCCGCTGGAACGCCTCCAGCCGCCCGGCGAAGGCTCAGTCCTCATCCTGGCGGAACCAACGGAATCGCCCACCGCGGCCGATCGCGCCGCCCTGGCACGGTTCCTCCAGACCGGCGGACGCGTCCTGTTCTGCGGACACGGCGCGGAAGGGTTTCTGCCCGGCGCGCCCAACACCAGGCAGGATTGGTCCATGGCGCCCCGTTCCTTCCCTTCCGCCTGGACAGGCCGCTACACCCGGCAGGCGCCCAACATTGAGCTGGAGCGGCGGGCCAAACTCGAAGCCAAGGACAAGCCGGTCGCCATCCTCTACGGAACTCCGCAGGCCCCCGTAGCCGTGGCATGGCGCGTCGGCAGAGGCGAGATCGTCTGGTGGGCCTCAGCCACTCCGCTCACCAACGACGGCCTCCTGAAAGCCTCCAATCTGCGCGTCTTTCTCAACGCGGTTTCCACCTCGGACGAAGGCGGCCGGCCGCGCATCTACTGGGATGAGCACTTCCACGGCCAGCACGGCTCGCTCTGGAGCTATATCGAACGCAGCCCGGCCCGCTGGGTGCTATGGCAATGCGCCCTCGCCGCCTTCATCGCCCTGCTCGCCTTCAGCCGCCGCTCCGGCCCTATCGTCCAGCCCGCTGTCGAATCCAGGCTTTCGCCGCTTGAGTTTGTCGACACCCTGGGCGCCTTGTACGAGCGCGCGGGCGCCGCATCGCTGGCAGTCGGTGCCGCCCATCGCCAACTACGCCTCCAACTCACCCGGCGTCTCGCCCTGCCCGGCAACATTGAGGATGCCCGCCTGGCCGAAGCCGCCGGCCAGCGCCTGGGCTGGCATCAGGCGGATCTGGCCGCCGCACTGCGGCATGCCTCGGAAATGCGGCACATCCAGCACCTCGCCCCCCGCGAAGCACTGGCCCTCGTCCAGCAATTGGAAGACTACAGCCGCCGCCTCAGCGCTCGTACGAAACTTACTTTGGAGACCCGATAGCCTTGCAGCACTTTCCCAATCTCTGCGCCCACGTCCGCGGTGAACTTTCCAAGGTCCTCATCGGCCAGGCGGAAGTGGTCGACCAGTTGCTCATCGTCCTCGCCTGCGGCGGTCACGCCTTGATTGAAGGCGAGCCCGGCCTGGCGAAAACGCTTGCCGTCAAGGCCCTGGCGCGCGTCTGCGGCCTGGAGTTCCGCCGGGTGCAATGCACGCCGGACCTCATGCCGGCCGACATCACCGGCACCAATGTCTTCAACCTCGGCACCAACAGCTTCGACCTGCACCGCGGGCCCATCTTCACGGATCTGCTGCTGGTGGACGAGATCAACCGCACCCCGCCCAGAACCCAGTCGGCGCTGCTGGAAGCCATGGAGGAAGGCCAGGCCAGCATCGACGGCGTCTGCCACCTGCTGCCCCCCAGCTTCACCGTACTCGCAACGCAGAATCCCATCGAGTTCGAAGGCACCTATCCGCTACCCGAGGCCCAACTCGACCGCTTCCTGCTCAAGATCCGCATCCAGTACCCGTCCGAGGCGCAGGAAGTGGAGATCCTCTCGCGCTACGACCAGGGCTTCGATCCCCGGCGCCTCCAGTCCATGCCCCTCGAAACCCTGCCCGCCGGGCTGCTCGCCGCGGCTCGCGCCGAAGTGGCGCAGGTGACGGTCGAACCGACGCTCTGCTCCTATGCCGTTTCCATCGTCCGCCGCACGCGCGACTGGCCCGCCATCGCTTTGGGTGCGAGTCCCCGCGCCGCCGTCGGACTCTTCTTCGTCGCCCGCGCCCTGGCCGCCATGGACGGACGCGGCTTCATGCTGCCTGACGACATCAAGACCGCGGCCCTGCCCGTGTTACGACACCGGCTCATGCTGAAACCCGACGCCACCCTCGACGGGCTCACCCCGGACCTCGTGATTCAACAGGTGCTGTCCTCCGTCGACATCCCCCAGGTTTATAAGTCAGGGCAATAGGAGATGACCGGCTCCCTTGCACCGCCGCCCATTCAGGCTCCAGCGGAGCCGCGGCGGCGCCTGCCCTTCGGCTTCGGATCGCGCTTCTTCCTGGCCCTCCTGCCTGGCCTGCTGTGGCTGATTCCCGCCTGGCGCTGGCCCGGGGCCGTCGCCGGTCTCTGGCTCTGGGACGCCCTCATCGTGGCCGCATGGCTGGCTGACCTCCTGCGCCTGCCCGCACCCGGCCAGCTCCGGCTGACGCGCAGTTGGGATGGTCCGCTGTTCCTAGCCCATGGCGCACAGGTCACCCTCACTCTGCAGAACACCAGCCGCCACGCCGTCCGCGCCAGGCTGGTGGATGTGGTGCCGCCCGGTCTGGCCGATGATGTCGCACGCCTTGAACTCGAAGCAGCGCCCGGGGCCAGCGCTTCCGCCCAATACGGAGTCGTCTGCCGCGTTCGCGGCGACCTGCCCGCCGGTGACGTCTACCTGCGCTACCAGTCGCCCCTCGGCCTGGCGGAGCGTTGGGCCGCCGCCCCGCTGGCCCAGGCCGTGCGCGTGCTGCCGGACCTCCCGCGGGCGCGCTCCGAAGCCCTGATCGTCATCCGGCATAAGCAGGTGGAAGTCGAACAACGCCGCCGCCAGTTGCGCGGCCTTGGCCGTGAGTTCGAAACCCTGCGGGAATACCGCCAGGGTGACGATGTGCGCGACATCTGCTGGACGGCCACGGCCCGCCGGCACCATCTGGTGACACGCACGTATACGGCGGAACGCAGCCAGACCGTCTGGCTGGTCGTCGATGCGGGGCGCTTGTCCAGAACCCTGGTGGAACAGCCGGGCACCACCCTGCGGCTCACCAAGCTCGACCACGCCGGCAATGCCGCCCTCACCCTGGCCGTGCTCGCCAGCCAGTGCGGAGACAAGGTGGGCCTTCTCGCTTATGGCCGCACGGTGCAGAAATGCATCGCCCCCAATCGCGGTCCGGGCCACCTGCGAACCCTGGTCGAGGCCATCGCCGGTGTCCGGGCCGAGGCGCTGGAGGCCCAACACGGCCGCGCCGCCCGCACCCTGCTGAAAGCCCAGAGCCGGCGCTCGCTGGTCGTCTGGATCACCGACTTCGCCGAAACACCGGGCACCCCGGATGTGATCGAACACGCCGTGCAGCTCAGCCAGCGGCATCTCGTGGTGTTCGCCGCGCTCAGCCAGCCTGACCTCGGCATGCTCGCCGCGCAGACGCCCAAGACCGTGGAGGAGATGTACCGCCACACCGCAGCCCTCGAAATCGTCCAGCGGCGCGAAATCATGCTGCGCTCGCTGCGCCAGCAGGGCATCCTGGCGCTCGACCTCTATCCCGGGAATCTGTCGACATCACTCCTCAACGAGTATTTGAGGGTGAAGGACCGGAGCCTCTTGTAGACCAGTGCCCGAACAGGTAAACCAGCAGGCATGAAAACAGCACCCCAGCCAGCAGGAACTTCATCTCCACCGGGGTGTTGGTCGCCGAAAAGAAGCCCTCAATCGAGCCCGCCACCAGCAGCATCGGCACCGCGCCCAGCATCAGCCGGATCGCCCGTCCGCCCGCCTGCGACAGCGAAGTGCGCCGCGGCAGCAGGCCCGGAAACAGCAGGCCGCGCGTAATCTCCAGGCCCGCTCCCCCGGCAATGAAGATGGCCGGCAGCTCCAGCACGCCGTGCGGTGCGACAAAGCTCCACAGGGGCAGGGCCATGCCGGCCGCCTGCGTTGCGGCGCCGACCACACCCAACAGCAGGCCGTTGAAGATCATCAGGTACAACGGACCCAGGACGGTGATCCCGCCCGCGCAGGCGGCGAAGGCCACGCTCAGGTTGTTGGTCGTTATCTGCGACGCCGCCACGGGCTTCATCGCCACCACGGAATGGGTCCACATCTCGTGGCGCTCGATGCTGACCATCATCTGCGGACCGAGAACCCTGTGGGCAAAGGAAGGATCGTAAGCGGTCACTACCCAGCCCACCATCGCGGCCAGAAGAAAGATGCCGGTGGCCAGGGCGGTCATCGGCAGCGTCTCGCGGAAGATGGAGGGGTAAGTCCGGGAGAAGAAGTCGACCATCCCCGAAAGCCTGGGCCTCTGCCCCATGTACAGCAGATTGTGCCCCCGGCCCAGCAGATGGTTGAGATAATTGGAGAGTTGCGCGCTGGAGGAGTCTTCGCTGACGGTCGACAGGTCCGCCGCGGTTTGACGGTAAAGCAGCCCGAATTCCCGCAATTCGGCATGATTGAGTTTCGTGAGTCCGCCCGACGCCACTTCGACCAGTTGTTCCAGACGTTTCCAGTGAGGTTGCCGTTTTCTGATCCAGGCAGTAGAAACCATGTCGCCCACCCCATCCAACCCAATGCCGCCGGCCCCTTCGCTCTTCGACGTCCACTCCATCGAGACGCCGGAACAGACGCGGCTTCATTTCCAACTGGCCGGCATTGGCAGCCGCTTTCTGGCCATGGCCATCGACACCACAATTCAAATCGCGGCGTTCCTAGCCGGGCTTCTCATTCTAGCGATCACAGGAGGTGGACTGTTTGCCGTGCTCGGTTTCCTGCCGCGGCAGTGGTGGACCGCGCTGGTGATCGCCTTCAATTTCGTCCTTTACTACGGCTACTTCACCATCTTTGAAATTGCCTGGCGCGGCCAGACACCCGGCAAGCGCATCATCGGGATCCGCGTGATCAAGGAGAGCGGCCGGCCGCTCGCACCCTCTGAAACCATTGGGCGGAACCTGTTGCGGATCGTCGATCAACTGCCGGGCATCTATGCCGTGGGCATCCTCACCGCGCTGTTCAACTCGCAAAGCAAACGGCTGGGCGACTTCGTGGCCGGGTCCATTGTGATCAGGGAGCAGAAACAGGAAGCGATGTGGCAGGGCCTGGACGAATCGGCTCCGGAGAACGGAGCACTGTTGGGACACCGCCTGTCACCGGCCCATGCGGCCCTCATCGAGGCTTTCGTAGCGCGGCGCTCCGAACTGCCCGATGGCCTGCGCGGCCAGATGGCGCACCAGATTCTGTCGAAGATCCAGGCAGCCAGGGAACTGCCGCCCGGCGTGACAGGCTCCGCGGAAGCGGTGCTGGACGAGTTGCTGCGAGCCCATCGTGCGTCCGGCAGCTACGCCTGATCAGGCCACCACGCGCTGGATCACGTTGCCGCCGAAGTCGGTCAGTTTCTCCTGCCGCCCGTTGTGCAGATACCAGAGCTGATTCTGATCGAGACCCAGCAGGTGCAGGATCGTGGCGTGGAAGTCGCGCATCGAGTACGGGTCGTCCTGCGCCCGTAGGCCGAATTCATCGGTCGAACCAATCGTACGCCCGGCCTTCACCCCGCCGCCCGCAAACCACATCGTGAAGCCGTGCGGATTGTGGTCGCGGCCGTTGCCGGACTGCGACATGGGCAGGCGGCCGAATTCACTGCCCCAGATGACCAGCGTCGAGTCGAGCAACCCGCGCTGCTTCAGGTCGGTCAGCAGCGCGGCAATCGGCTGGTCGGTCATGCCGCACATCTTCTCGTGGTTCTCGACCAGATCCTTATGCGCGTCCCATTGCGTGGAAACAGGGCCGCCGCCGGAGTAGAGCTGGACGAAACGGACACCCCGTTCCACCATCCGCCGGGCCAGCAGGCAGCGCGAGCCGAAGTCCGCGGTGCGCTTCTGGTCCAACCCGTAGAGCTTGCGGACATGCTCCGGCTCCTTCGAGACATCGACAGCCTCCGGCGCATAGCGCTGCATCCGGAACGCGAGTTCATACGAAGCGATGCGGGCGCCCATCTCGGAGTCGGTGGCATCTGTATCGAGATCGTTCATCTTCTGCAGCAGGTCGAGCGTGGCGCGCTGGCGTTGCTGGGTGACCCCGGGCGGCGGCTGCAGATTCAGGATCGGCGTCGCACCCGGACGCAGAACGGTCCCCTGGTGGACGGCGGGCAGGAAGCCGGCGCCCCAGCACGGAGTGCCGCCTTCCGGAGTGCCCTCGGGCTGCGGCAGCACAACGTAAGCGGGCAGGTTGTCGGACTCCGTGCCCAACCCATAGGTGACCCACGCGCCCAGCGACGGATAGCCCATCAGGATGCGCCCGGAGTGCACATGGTACATGGCCGGCGCATGCACGACGCTGTCCGTGTGGAAGCTGCGCACGAAGCACAGGTCGTCGACGCAGCGGGCGAGATTCGGCATCAGGCTGGACACCCAGGCGCCGGATTGGCCGTGCTGCTGGAAGGCCCAGGGCGACGAGAGCAGAGGCGTGCTGCCGTCCGTAAACTGGCTCTGGATCTTGCCATAACTCTCGGGCAGCTTTTGGCCCTCATACTTCTTCAAGCCCGGCTTGGGATCAAAGGTATCGATCTGGCTGGGCGCGCCCACCATGAACAGGAAGATGACGGACTTGGCTTTGGCGGGAAAGTGCGGCGGCTTCGCGGCCAGCGGGTTGATGCGCGGAGCGGCCTGCCCTTCCCGGGCCAGCAGGCTCTGCAACGCGATGGCGCCGAAGCCGTGGGCGGCATCCAGCAGCACGTTGCGGCGCGTGCGCGCGAGGGGGATATGACCTTGCGGATCAGGGGATGTAGATGAACTCATTGCGGTTCAACAGCGCCAGGCAGAATTCCTGGAGCGTGCCTCCCTTGGTGAAAAAGTCCCGGGCCATGGTGATCTCAGCGGGCTTGGGCGGACGGGCGAGCGCGAGCTGATAGGCGCGCTGGATTCGAACAGGAACCGCAGTGCCGGCCTGCTCGACACGCTTGGCGAAAGCGGCGGACTGCTCGGCCATGAAGTCGCTGTTGATCAGCGAGAGCGCCTGCAGCGCGTGGGTGGAGACGGGCCGGTAAGCGCAGGAGGTCATCGCGTCGGGCTGGTCGAAGTTGGCCAGAATCGGCAGCCGCACGGTCCGCTTGTTCAGCAGGTAGAGCGACCGGCGATAGATCTGGGCACGATCCTTGGGCAGGGGCCAGAGGTTGTCGTTCTCATACTCGGTGAAGATGGAGTCGTAGACTTCCTTCTCGATGGGCACGCGGATGGGCGGTCCGCCCACTTCCAGCTTGAGCATGCCGCTGACGGACAGGACGGAGTCGCGAATCGCCTCGCCTTCCAGGCGGCGCCGGTTCATGCGCCAGTAGAGCTTGTTCTCCGGATCGACAGCCTCGTGGGCGGCGTCGCGAGCGGATGCCTGGCGATAGGCGCTGGAGGTCAGGATGAGGCGGTCGATCGCCTTGATATTCCAGCCGTTGGACACGAACTCCGCAGCCAGCCAGTCGAGGAGCTTCGGGTGGGTGGGCCGTTCTCCCATCACACCGAAATCGTTGGGCGTCCCGACGATGCCGCGGCCCATGCGGAACTGCCAGATGCGATTGACCATCACGCGCGCAGTGAGCGGGTGGTCCGGCTGGGCCAGCCATTCAGCCAACACAGTGCGCCGGCCGGCGGCTTCCTGCGGAACCGGTTTGGCTGAACTGGCAGTCAGCACCAGCGGCAGGCCCGGCGGCACGGTGCCCAGCTTCATGCGATGGTCGCCGACCTTGAGGACATTGGTGTCTTCAGGCTTCTCGCGGTTCACCACGGCGTAGGCGGCGGCGGGCGGCGCGGGTTCCTCCAGCTCAATGGCGTGCAACTGCCGGCGCAGGCCGGAGCGGCGTTCCAATTCCAGCTTGGGGACCCGGGCCAGAACCTCGTCCCAGGACGGCGTGATCTGGTCCTTGGCGTTCTTCTGCTTCTCCCGATCGGCCTCGGAGAGCTTGTCCTTGGGGACATCGAGCAGAGCCTGAACCGCCGGGTCGAGCCTGGCGCGGCGCTCGGCGATAATGGTTTCCTTATAGGGCTTCTCGATGGCCGTGATCTCGTCCTGAATGGGCTTCAGCCGGGCTTCGTAGGCCTTGCGAGCCACATCATAGCGGGCCTTTTCTTCGGCGCTGGCGAGCGGAACCTCTTTGCCCTCGGTGCCCCCAAACACGGCCTGCAGCCGGTAATAGTCGGTCTGCAGGATGGGGTCGAACTTGTGGTTGTGGCAGCGCGCACAGTTCATGGTCAACCCCAGGAAGACGTTGCTGACCCCGGCGGTCATCTCCACCAGCACTTCCTGCCGGTTGAGCTCGACGTCCTGGTTGCCGCCGGTGAGGTGCTCCGGGCCGGCTCGGTTAAATCCGACGGCAATGACCGGATCGGGCTGGCCGGGCCAGAGCTCATCGCCCGCGATCTGCTCTTTCAGGAAGTCATCGTACGGCTTGCCGGCGTTGAAGCTGCGGACCACGTAATCGCGGTAGCGCCAGGCGTGGGTCCGCTCGAGGTCGTGTTCGAAGCCGTTGGTGTCGGCGTAGCGGGCGACGTCGAGCCAGCGCTGGGCCCAGCGTTCACCATATTGGGTGGACGCCATCAGCCGGTCGACCAGCCGCTCGTAGGCATCGGCACGCCTGTCATTCAGGAAGGCGGCGGCTTCCTCGGGTTTGGGCGGCAGGCCAGTGACGTCCAGGGTGACCCGGCGCAGCAGGCGGAGCCTGGTTTCTTCGGCCGAGGGCTTGAGGGACTTGGCCTGAAGCGCCTCCAGCAGGAAGGCGTCGACAGGCGTTTTCACCCATGGATTGTTGAGTTTAGGCGGTTCCGGACGGACAACTTTCTGGAACGACCACCAGTTGCGGCGGGCAAGGATGCGCGCGCGGTCCTTGTCGGTGTCGCCGTGGTATTCGGCGGCGGCGAGGAGTCCAGCGACGGCCAGGAAGGCCCATAGTTTCATTGCATCGCCCCAGCGAACTCGTGCGCAGGAATGCGCCATCCAGATGAGGGCAATTATACAACGGGCAGCCGATGGGCCTAATGGAGTGAGGCTTCGCTATCCTGGAGGGAATGAGTTATCTGGACAATCTGGAGAACAATCTTAAGGCGCTGGAATCGCGCGAGGAGCGGGACCCGGACAAAATCAAGCGGGAACTGGACGCCAAAGCTGCGGAACGGGCAGCAGCGCTGCAGGCCGCACCGCATGCGGAAGCGCTGAAGACGAGCCCCTATACGCAGAAGTTCCTGTCGGCCTGCCGGACGATCGGGCACGGGCAGCGGACGTTTGTGGACTTCCGTTGGTCGGGGACGACGCTGGTTTTGGAGGCGAAGGGCCGGCGCCTGGAGTTGCGTCCGGAGGCGGAGGGGATCCAGGCGGTGTGGGTAGAGGGTGGCGCAGAGATCCGGACGGAGCTTGTTGACCTAAGTACCGATCCTCAAGATCTGGCGCAGAAGTGGCTGGTAGTTTAAGGACCAACCTTAGCTAGACGCTAAGGATCCGGCCGAGTGGCTTTGTTCGGCCACAGAGTCCCATCCGAGCCCGTTCCCCCTTTTAGTCGGAAGGGATCCACTCCCGGGCCAGGCGGCGCTGGGGTGGCTTTGCTCCACCACGAGACGACTCGAAGCAGTGGCCGCCCCTTCCGTGCGCCGATCTCACCTACCTCCGAACCAGACCTCCTGATGGGTTTGGTCGGCCACGAATTCGGGCCAGTCGACGCCTTCCCTGTTTGTTCGACGACCGTGCCTCCAGGCCGGAAGCGCACACCGATCATCGCGGTTTCACCCAAATTGGCGGTCCAGGACCTCCCCGCTGTTCGGCGAATTCCCTGTTGTTACCCGCGGTGGCTTTGTTCCCTCAAAAACGTGGTGACTGACAATATCCATTGATGAGTGAGCCGGCAGCCGTTGCCCACCAGCGGGCCGCCGCCCAATTGCGAACTCTCCTCCGTGGGAGACAATATGCAAGTTCAAACGGTTTGGATTTCAAAGAGCCGGCGCGGACCGGGCCGCTTTCGCACCATCGGGAACCATGGCCGAAACCGCACACGTCCACGAAGTGCCGAGCATTGCACAGACCGTATAGCATTTCCGGACACACTACCCGCATGCTATTGGTTTACAAGCTGCAAATTTATCTTGATGCGGGGGGACCGCCCTGCCCGGACCCAACATAATCTGCCGCTGCAGGGCTATCACCGAAGGCGCTTGTTACGGCGGTTAGCAGCCGCCAAGCGGCTCATGGGCGAGGATCCACATGCAATCGTTCGAGCTTTGATGTCCGTCGGGTTGATGGCTTGTAATCTATCAGAGTGCCGATTTAGATTCTTTCATCTTAACCATCAAGCGACGCTGCATGAAGGAACATACATCATTCGCTTGAACAGTCTAGGACCTCAACAACCCAATCACCAGGCAAAGTATCAAACTCAAACGCGGCCTGCGCCTGGGCCGCCTCGATCGAATCGTGGAACGTATCGGTAATCTCATTGCCCTGCTCATCGAAGTAGAGCAGGTAGAATCCAGGGCCCTCATCAAATGAGCCGATCGCCAGGCGGGAGGGGTGGGGTGCGAGTTCGCCGCCCACATGGTGTGTGGTTTTTACGGTGCTCCGATGTTCGGGACGAAGTTCGAGCCGGAGCCAAATACGCATACTGTTCACGGTGTGAAGTTGCCCTCTGGTGTTCATTTTGACACCGATGGGTCCCGGCTCTTTATGTTCTTATTCGAAACAGGCAGGTACTGCAGGGATGCGCGGTCAGGCAACTCACAAACAAACAAGAGTTCCAGGCGGTACACCGTAGGGCCCAACGTTTTCACGACTACGTAAAAGCATGAGAGGTTTCAAGCAGGAGAGCAGGCTGCACTCACCAACTTTTTGTATTAGGGTATTCACATGCGACAATCTCTTTACGGCTTGCTCTTCTTCTCGTTATTAGGAGCGGGCCTTCTGTTGGGGGAGGATAAGAAGCCCCCGTCAAAACTGGTGCTTCATACGGGATCAGGGGATGTGAGCTACGACCATGCGAGTCACGCCAAGCGAGAGATGAACGTTTGTGTTGTCTGTCATCCCAGACTTTTCACGAGAGATAGGAAGGCCCCTATCGAGTACTCTTCACCGCACAAAAAGCGTGAGGACATGAAGATGTCCTGCGGTTCCTGCCACCGCGCCGAGGGAGTCGCGTTTGAAAGCAAGGGCAATTGCACGAATGGCAAATGCCACGCAAGCGGCGGTTAGAGGAAGAGTCATCTCAGCGATTGAAACTCCCGGATCGGGGCAGCCGAAGGTGTCTACAGCGCCGCCGGTGCGATCTGGAGCCGGTTTTCAGACACGGCGGCGGGGTGCATAGGGTCTTCATTGAGCACCCGCGGGCGCAGACCCGTTAAGTACCGACTTGACCATGTCCTTGATATGACCGGCCGAGATCCCCGATTCAGCCAGCAGTTCGCTGCTGCTGCCGCTGCGGGAGATCTCGCTGACCGCCATCTTGTAAACCCGCATGCACTCGATCGACAGCGCGCCGAGCACAGCGTCGCCCAGACCGCCATGGCGATAGTGATCCTCCACTGTAATGACGACACCGCCCGCCGCCTGGGCGGAAGATTTGAGTTCCGCCGCGTCGATGGGCTGGATGCTGAAGAGATCGATGACGCGGACCGGAATCCCCTCGTTCTGCAGTTGCTCGTAAGCGGATAGAGCTTCGAATACGGTGACACCAGCAGCCACGATCAGCGCTCGATCCTGATCACTCTTCCGGAGGACTTTGCAGCGTCCGATGGAAAAAGTCTCGTGAGCATCGTAGAGCACGGGCGCGGCCGGGCGGCCCAACCGCAGGTAGCAGGGCCCCTTGTGCGCCGCGATGAGAGCCGTTGCCCGCCAGGCGCTGGTCGCGTCGGCCGGGTAGAGTACGGTGAAGCCCGGCTCGGCGCACATCATGGCCAGATCCTCCAGACCCATCTGAGAAGGTCCATCCTCGCCAATGGAGACGCCGGCGTGGGTACCCACGACTTTGATGTTCAGCCCGCTGATGGCAGCCATGCGAATGAAGTCGTAGGCGCGCGTCAGAAAACAGGCAAAGGTGGCGACGAACGGGATCTTGCGGCGGGCAGCCAGCCCCAAGGCGATCCCGACCATGTTCTGCTCGGCGATATAGCCTTGCAGGAACCGGCGAGGCGCGTGCTTCTCAAACTCCTCGGTGTAAGTGGAGTTCTTCACATCTCCATCCACCACGACGATCGCCTTGTTGCGGGCGCCGATGGCGGCCAGGGCGCTGCCGAAACCCTGGCGGGTGGAGACGGAGTCGAACCGCGGGTCGTAGGGTGGAATGGATTCGTCGGAACGGAGAGAGGGCGGCGATGCTGGTTCGGCCGCATGCGCTTCGATGCGGATGCTCGGCTCCCATTCCATGAGGGAGTCGCCCATCTGTTTGGTGAGTTCGGCGATGATCTTTTCCGCCCTCGCGGCGTCCAGCGCACGCCCATGCCAATGTTCGTCGCCTTCGATACCAGGCAGGCCCTTGCCCTTGATGGTGCGTGCCAGGATGACGGTGGGACGGCCGCGCGTCTTGAGTGCGGTCCTGTAGGCCGCCAGCAACTGGTTGGGGCTGTGCCCATCCACCAGTTCGACATGCCAGCCAAATGCGGACCAGCGCGCGGCGTGAGCTTCCATATTGTGGCGGAGCATGGTGGGCTGGCTCTGGCCCAGGCAGTTCACATCGACGGTGACGCACAGATTGTCGAGTTGATGATGGGCCGACCACGCGGCCGCTTCCCAAACCGAACCTTCGGCCGACTCCCCATCGCCCATCAGGACGTAGACGCGCTGCCCTGTCTGCTCCAGGTGTTTGGCATTCAGGGCGACACCAGCCGCAGCCGGCAGGCCCTGGCCGAGTGAACCGGTGGCGACGGGCACGAAGGGCAGGCGGGGCGTGGGATGCCCCTCGAGTTCCGAACCGAATTTTCGCAGGGTCCAAAGCCGCTCGCGGGGAAACGCGCCAGCTTCGGCCCAGGCAGCATAGAGCAGTGGCGCGGCATGTCCTTTGGAGAGGATGAAGACATCGTTCTGGTCGGCCTGCGGATTCTTGGGGTCGAAACGCATGACGGCAAAGAAGAGGGTGGAGACGATTTCGGCGGCCGACGCGCAACTGGTGGGATGGCCGCTGCCGGCGGCAGTGGTGGCGCGAACGGAGTCGATCCGCAGGACGGCGGCCTTTCGGGCAAGCATCTGGATCTGCTCAGAAGCAGTTTCTGCGGCAACCTTTGGAATGGACATTGTGCTGAGGTGCGATGCAAGTGGGTTGCCACTGGCAGGGCAGCCTGGCGCTCCCGGACGGCCCCGGGGCGGTTTCGCCCCTTGTTTCCTCCAGCATTCTGGCGCTGATCGCCTCCGCCGACCGGGAGCAGACGGTCAGCAGGATCACCAGCGAGGTCTGCCGGTCATGGGGACAACGCTCCTGAAAGCGCTGAAAATCGCCAAGCCAAGTCCAGACACGGCCAGTCCCTCCGCGAATTGTGCAGCGCCGGAACAAGGCCCCAGAACGTGGCGTATCGAGATGCAGCGGCCGTGGTGGCGCCCCCCATGGTGCAGTCGCGACGGACGATTGCGCCGCCGACGAACTCCATATCCGTCAACAGGCCCACCGGAAGCCGCAAGGGATCGACAGTGAAAAAGACGAAGGGCCACATGCCGCTGGTGGTGAGCAGCAGAATGAGATCCAGCACGGCCGGCGTGCAGGTGGCAAAGAAAATGCAACGGCGGGAAACGGACCCCTCCCGCGCGGGATCGCCTCCCGCGTGCAGGCAGAGGGTTTCGCGGGCAGGGGCAGTAGAAGGGTGAGGAAGTCCTGGCAGTACCTGATTCGTCACGGTACTAATTGCGGCCGGGCATTGTGTGCGGCCACCAAACCAACCCCTGGCGGGTTATCGGAACTCTTTGCAGGTAGCCCGGAAAGTTTTACCAATGCGCTGTTACGGGATCTGATGACTAAACACTCGCATTTACTCACAATTCGAATGCGTCTATTGGAACTGCCGGTGGGCCGCCGCCGCTTTTCTGAGCGAGACAGCGGTTCGTCGCCAGCGGGACCCGCGGCACACACCAGTCAGTTCACGGCAGTTTTCAATCGCAGCAAATAGTGACGGAGCCGGGCTGAGGCAACCGCCGCCCATCCGGACCACATGTTCCATGTGCACACTGGATGAGGGAAAAGGCCATGAGCGTCTGGTCCAAACCTTCCCGGGCGTGGAAACCCACCTTCTCCTCCAGTGAGAAGCCTGGCTTTGTAGCTTTGATGGAGTAGCGGCCGGGCTCGAGAGTGGAGAAGGAAAACTTCCCATTCTTATCGGTCAAGGCTTGGCCGCAGGCCCGGCCGCCGGTGCAGAACAGCGTCACTTCCGCTCCTTGGAGCGGCTTCCGGTTCTCGGATTCGACACTGCCAGACAGGGCGGCTCCGCGGACGCCGGCAGGCAGAAACTGTATGTCGACGCTCCAGGCCGACCCGGGTCCGCATGCTGTTAAAGGCATTTCCGGGATGGGGACCACGATGGCGCCCAATGAAATGGCCCCTCCGGCGGGCACATCGATGCCGGCGATGGATTTCCAGCCAAACCCGGGGAATGAAGCGTCGAGTTGATAGCGCCCCGCGGGCACATCGCGAAACTCGAAGGCACCATCTTCGCTGGTTCGCTGCCGGTACCGGCGGGCATAATCCGGCTCGGAGCGAAGGACAACCGCGTCGCCCGTCACGGGGGCACCACTGGAGTCTGTGAATTTGCCCGTGAGGCTGCCTCCGCCGGCCTGCGGCGCGAGCACGGCCGGAAGCAATATCACCAATATTCGGAATAACCCCGTTCTCTTTTCCACTGTGACCGCCTCTGCCCCGAATATATCAGGAACCCCCGCCGCAACGGGCTGAGCGCGGTCGCCACACGGCGCGGATCGAACCAGGGTTTCGCAAAATACTGCAAGATTTCCGGCGCGGTGTTCATTTCCTTTCACACGTAGCCGGATCTCAAACCGCGGCTGCGCAGAAGCGGCGCCGGCGGCCTGGTGATGCGGAACTGAACTGCGCCGGCGTGCACATGACAGGAACGGTAAGAACCGTGAAAGAGAGGAACCATCCAAATGACCTCAGAGAATAAGCAGACGCCCGTATACGACATCGCGATCTGCATCGCGTGCCTGTTCTACATCTTTCTCGTCGCGGTGCTGCCCTTTGGCGATATCAGCACCGGAGCGCGTTGTGGAATCGGGGTCATCTCGGCCATGGCCGGAGGAATGATCTACCTTGGCGCCTATAAGATCATCGAGTTCGCCATGAAGGCGATTGTGGAGTTCTCCGCGGTGCTACTGCTGCTGTTCAATGCCTGTGCCGGAATCATCCTTGCCCTCTTCATGCAGAGGTTGATGGAGGGCGTGCAGAGCGCAGGTATTGCCAAGGGGGAATCCGTCGGCTTCGCGGTCATCGCCGTCGCAGCCATCGTCCTGTTCGTGGTGGACCTGGGCGCCTTCTACGTACTCTATCCGTTGTCGCAAATCGTCGGGACCCGGATCGATTGAAGCAGCGTCACTGGCGGCAACGGAATTTTCCGCAAGAAATCCCCCGCCGCGGTCATTTCACAGGCGAGGGTCAAAGCAGCAGGAAAGGCCACTGGGACGGCCTCTTGCAGCACACAGGGAGGCAATTTGCGCACTTACATTTCGCTACTCGCGGTGTTAGTCACCGTGGCGACAGCCGAAGGCCAGTTCAAGGACATCCTGAAGAAGGCCAAAAAACAGGTCGAAGACTCACTGCAACCACCGAAGACCGCCAGCGCCAAGCAGGGCGCTTCGCCCTCTCCCCACACCGTGGCACAGTCAACCGGGAAACCGCAGCAACCGGCGGAATTGTGGCCCAACATCGCCGTGGACGAGGAGGTAGTGAACAAACAGAAAGAGGTGCTACGGCAGGACTGTCTCGCCAGGAAAAACAGCGGCTCCACGGCGCTGGACTGCGACTGCATCATCAAACAGTTTCCCGACTTCCGGCTGAAGGAGTTGAGCCGGCACATCCGTGACGCTGAAATTGACCAGAAGTATGGCTGCGAGCGGGATCCAGAGAATTGCGGCGTCTACCGCGCTCAATTCGAGTGGATTACGAGCCGTGAAGCGCAGATCAACTTCCCGACAGCCGCGGATAGGCCCAAACCATCGCCCGGCCCACGCAAATTTCAACCGCCGTCGAAATTCGATCGGCACGTACTCACCCTTGTCTACCTCGCCCTCGCAAAAACGTGCACCGATGGCACCGCCCTCGGCGCGCAGGCCGAAAAGAACTGCCAGGAGTACGCCGCTTCCGGCATGCTGAACAGCCTGCTAAAACCCGGCCAGAGCACGAAGGCCTACTGCGCCTGCGTCAAAGAATCCGTTGGGGCGGGCTCCGGCGAATCTGAAGCCTTGACCAAGTGCCGGCAAAAGTAGCGCATGCAAGGAGAGAACATGAAGAACTGGATCACGCTGGCCATCCTCTGCGGCGCACCCGCCTATGCGCAGCCCGCCCCGGTTGTCGAAAAACGCAGCCTGGGCCTGGTGACGCAGGCCTCGCTCAATGTCATGAAGGCTCATCGCCGCCCCCCCGATGCCGCGGTGAGCGACGACGGCCGCCGGTTGGCGCGGGTTCGCATGGCCGGCAGCCGGCCAATGGTGGAACTGGACGGAGTTCCCAGCCAGCCATGGGACGAAGTGGGCACGTTCGGCGACGAGCAGAACCCGGGGCAGACCGCAACTCGCCTCATTTTTGACCCCAAAGGCGAGAAGCTCGCCTATACCGCCAGGGAAGGCACAAGGACGGTGCTGGTTGTCGACAACAAGCCGGTGGACATCGACCCTTACTCCTTGAAGAACGCCGGCATTTTCCGCTTCTCTCCGGACGGCAGCCTGTACGTCATGATCGTTGCCAATCGCACCAAAGCCACGTCATGGGCCATCGTCAATGGGGTACGGCAAGGCCCCTACGCCAAGGTGGATAGCGTCACCTTCAGCGGAGATGGCAAACACGCCGGCTATCTCGCTCAGAAGGGACAGAGTGGAGAACGGAACTCCGGCATCGTCGCCGTGGTTGACGGAGTGGAGTCTCCAGTCTTCGCCACCGTGCGCGACCTGCAATCCAGCTTCGACGGGCGGCATTGGGTCTACACGGCGCGCGTGCCGCACACAGGAGCCTTCGGTGAGGGCCACAGAGTTTATGTGGACGGCAAGCCGCTGCCCGGCCGTTACCAGTCTGTGGCCGATCTCCAGATCAGCGCGGATGGGAAGCATGTCGGCTTCATCGGAACACCTACCGAGGATGGCGCGAATGCAAGCGGAGACCCGCGCACCGTGATCGACGGCGTAAACGGCAAGCCGTATATGTATGTGGCGCAGCTCAGGCTGAGTCCAAATGGCCTGCGCCACGCCTACTACGCCTACCGCAAGGCGGGCCCGGCCGGAGAACGGCTCTTTTTTGTCGTGGATGGGAAGGAAACCCGCGATTACGAAAACCATCCCGGGGTTCAAATCACCTTCAGCCCCGATTCCAGCAGCATCGGGCTGGACATTGGCGGCAGATTCCTCCTCGTGAACGGCGAGGAGTATCCGGCGGCGGGATTGTCCCGGGGCAGTTCCCTGCAGTCAGGCCCGCGCGGCCCGACCCTGGCGTTCCGCACGAGAGGCGACGACAACATAGAGCGCGTCTTCGTGAATGGGAAAAAGGGCCCGGACCTGATCAGCGCCAACCTCGATAACCTGGCCTTCAACGACGAAGGAACCCGTGCCGCCTACACGGGGATCGACCTCCACAACAAACTCGTCCTGGTCGCAGGCGAGCAGGTTTACCCCCTTCCAGGCATGGAACAGACGGGCTTCTTCTTCCCGGATAGCCCGGCCCGTCGAATCGTGTGGAGTGCCGACGGTACGCACGTTGCCGTGAACGCCAGGAGAGTTGTCGTCGATGGCAAAGTGGGCCCGGAGTGCGGATCTGCCGCCATGCCTCTCTTCAGCCCGGACGCGAAGCACTTCGCGTTCTCCTGTCCGGAGTATGATCCACCGACACATCAAACCAAGTTCGGAATCTATCTGGACGGGCAGCGGGCCCTCGCTGTGGACGCCTACTTCAGCCGCCAGCCAGGCACCTGGCGCTTCGCCGTGGACGGAACGCTGGAAGTTCTTGCAATGTCGGGCCTGGACGTGACTGCGTTTCGCATCACTCCCCCGGCGAGCGGCATGTCGGGCTTCTCAGCCCAGGCGGGGCCGGCCACAGTCTCGGGAACCGCATTGCCCGGCGCTGACCCAGCCGCAGCAAACCAACCCAACGCAGGCGGCGCCACCCCCGCCAACCCCGTGGGTACGGCAGTCGAGAACGCTGCCCAAAAGCTGAAAGCCAAATTCCCGAAAATATTCGGAGGTAAACAATAGCGGTGGGGGTCTCGTGCTGAATACCTACACCCGGGCAAAACAAGAGACGGTGCACTACGGACTGCGAACCAATTCAATGCCGGTGAGGAATCGGGGAGCCGCGGACAAACTACCTGGGGCGGAATCCTCGCCCGTCGAGAACGTATCCGAGAATTTCCCCGCACTTTCATTCCCGTCTTCGCCCTCTCATCAGGAAACCGGCGAAGACAACGAAATAATCAGCAGTGTTTTTTCCTCCTTCACTCGATCCAGTTTGGCGCGAAGTCACAAAAGTGTGGCTATACTACCTGGAACGAGGAGAGGGCGATTGATGCCGCAAGGCGACGACTGGGACGCCGAAAAGCTGAACGAACTGCGCCGGCTTTTATCCGCCAAGGCGCGGCGCTTGGGCTCGCCGCAACCGGAGGAAGCAGTCCAGGAGGTGCTGGCGCGGGCGCTGGCCAATCAGACTGTGGCAGACGCGCTCTCCGCATCACTGGGGCGTGGCTCTGGGCAGCCAGCCGCTGAACCACAATGGCTGGCGGCCTGGCTGTTCCTGACCCTGCGCAATGTTGTGCGGGAGCAGCGCAGGCCGGAAAGCCGCGGCCCGCACCTGACGCTGGATTCGACGCGGGGCGAGAGTGTCGCCATTGAGCCTGTTACCCGGGAACTGAATCCGGAGGAAGCGCTGGTGCGGCGCCAGAACCAGGCGATGCTCGAGCTATGCATGAAGGGCCTGAACCGCGCGCAGGGCAGTGCGCTGCGGCTATTTCACCTGGGAATCAAACAGCGCGATATCGCTGAGCGATTGAATGTCCCAACCAACACAGTCGCGTCACTAATTCAGCGCGGGCGAGCGCAGGTTTCAGAGTGTCTGCGGCGTAAACTGTTTCGCCGTCCCGGCGCAGGAGGGCCCGAACATGATGAGCCCTGATTCGAATCAGGATCGAAGCAAAGAACTCCTGGAGCGTCATCGCCAGGGCCAACTTTCCCCCAGTGAAAAAATCGAATTGACGCAGCGCTCCTTCCGGGAGGAAGCCATCTTCGATGAGCTGGTTGTGGATGGAATCATCGACGACTGCCTGGCAGACCCTGAAATGCGCTCCAAATGGCTGGAGGAATTTCCTCCGCCCCGTGAACAGCGGTGGCGAGGCAGGATGATTTGGGGGATGGCCGCGGCCGGCCTCGCGGCGACCGCGCTGATTTTGTATGTCAGTTACCCACGGCGCGGTGCGGACGGCCCGCCGGCGATCGCGGGGCAGAGACCGCCCTCGGGCGGCTCCACAACAGGAACGCGCACCGTCCTTTCGCCCGTACTGGGTCCGCAGGCTTCCACCACCCAACCCATTCTGCTGGCGTCCCGGCTGGCGACGGAGCAGGGCGGCCAGATTGTCTTCCGGGCGGAGACCGCTGCCTCACGGATGCCGAGCCAGTCCGGAACAGTAACGGCGGCCATCGAAGGAGAGCTGACTGTCAGCCTCGGGTCGGCCGATGGAGTCGGGCCGGAGACGGTGCTGCCGGTAGAGCGGGACGGCAAGCGGATCGCGGACCTCCGGGTAGCCGCGCTGTTCCGCGACAGCAGCCGGACCACGCTGATGCAGGGCGGCCCGGTGGAGGTGGGCGATCGGGTCCGAGTCGACCTGGCGACTCACCTGCGTGCGTTGTGGGCGCGAGTCGATGCCCTCACCATCTCAAGGGATTACCCGGGCGCGCGGCAACTGGCCGCGGCGGCCCTGAAAACGGCGGAAGGCGCCGGCGCCCCTGCCCTCTTGAAAGAGAAGGCTCAGGAACGGCTGGCGGAGGCGGAGTTCAGAGCCGGGGATCTGGCTGCTGCGCGGCAACGGTTCAGAGACATTCTGGGAGCAGCCGGAAAATCTGGCAGTCCTGGCGAACTTCACGGCTGCTGGGAGGCCCTGGGGGTGATCTGCCTGCTGAGCGGCGACCTGGCGGAAGCGCAACACACGCTGACAGAAGCGGAACGCCTGGCGAATGCGGGCGGCTCCCGTGAGGCACGCGCCAGGGCCTTGAACAATCTGGCCGTGCTGGCCGAAATGCAGTCTGACCGCACCCGCGCACTGCAACTGTTCGAGGAAGCAAAGAAGGTGCTGGAGAGAGGCACGCCGGCCTCCACTGCAGAACATCAGGCAATTGAAGCCAACCTCCAGAGGCTGAGGAGGCGGCCTTGAAGTTGCACATGGCGCTACTGAGCGGGATGCTGCTCTTCCTGGGAATGGACCTAGTCCTGGGCCAGGCCGGCTGGAAGGAGTTGGACACCCAGACCGAGGAGCTCTACAAGAAGGGCGATCTCGAGCAGGCTGCGCGCACCGCCAAGCTCGCCCTGGGCATGGCCGCGACCGAAGGGCAAATGGGCCGCAGTCTTGACCGCCTGGGTTTCCTCCAGTACAGCCTGGGCCAGCGGGCCGAAGGCGAGGCGACCCTGACGCAGGCGCTGGAGATCCGGGAAAGGCTGGGCCACGAGACGGAGGACTGCGCGGACACCCTAATCAACCTGGCCATGGTGAAACGCGATCTGCGCCAACTCGACGAAGCCCTGAAACTCGCCTCGGAGGGCACCGCAATTCGCGCCCGCCTGCTGGGCCGGTCCAGCCCGCTCTACGCCGAAGGCCTGAACATTCTCGGCACCGTTTACTACTACCGCGGCGAATACGAAACGGCCTATGCCACGCACGACGAGGCACTGCGGATCCACGAACTTCAGCTCGACGCGGAGAAGCCCTCCGAGGAGTATGGGACGCTGTGTACCAACTTCGCGAATGTTGCGCAACGGCTGGGCCGCTATCAACGGGCGGCCGAGCTGTTCCAGAAGGCGCTTGACGCACTGCGGAAGAACCCTGGCCCGGACCACCCCGCCTATTCCGTCACCCTCGCGGGCGCTGCCTTCCTGCAGCAGGACCTGGGCAACTACGACGTCGCGGAGAAGTCCTATGTCGAAGCGCTGCAGTTGCTGGAGAAACAACTCGGCAAATCGCACCCCCTGGTGGGCACGGCGTACAGCAACCTCGGTGTGCTTTACCAGACTCTCGGAGACCGCGCCGCCGCGGAAGCCTCCTATCTACAGGCACTGGAAATTAAAAGGACGGCGGGTGGACTCTCGCTGGCCGTCACCCTGCGCAACTACGGGCGGTTGCTGCTCGACCGCGATGCCGCCGCCTCTGAGAAGATGTGCCGCGAAGCCAGCGCCATCATGGAGCAAATGACCTCCGCCCCCGCCTACGAACGCGCGAATGCACTGCTCAGCCTGGCGGAAGCTCAACTGGAGCTGCGCCGGTACAACGAAGCCGGCCCCAACCTGGAGCAGGCGCTGAAACTGGTCGAGACCACGCTGGGAGCCCGTCATCCCTTGTACTCCGCCATCCTGCGCCAGCAGGGCCGGCTGGCCGAAGCCCTGGGCCTCCAGGCCGACGCCCACCAGAAGTTTCAGCGCGCCATCGGCATCGTCACGGCAAGTAAAGGCGGAGCCCATCCCGAACTCGTGGAGTATCTGCTCGACCTGGCTTCCCTCGAATCGAGGCATGGACATTTCCAGCCCGCCCTCGACCTCTTTCGGCGCGCCTCCCGCATCCAGGAGGACGTCCAGGCCCAAGCCCTTGCCGTGGGCTCCGAATCAGCCAAAGTCGCCATGCTCGCCAGTCTCGATGGGTTCCTTCCGGCCGCCATCGCCTTTCAGGCCGCCGCCGGCGCACAGCTTCCGGAAGCACGCCAGCTTGCCTTCGACGCCGTGATCCGCAGGAAAGCCCGCGTGCTCGAATTCATCCGCGATTGGCGCACCAGGCTGCGGGCGCAGGCCGGTCCCTCCACACAGCCCGTGTTGGACGAGTGGCAGGCCCTGGTGGAGTGCCAGGCTGCACTCACCGTGGCGCTGGGCTACAAGGACTGGCGGCGCGCCCCAGCTGGCAATTGCGCCCTGCGGGCATCGGAACTCCAGGGCCGCTATGAGGGCCTGACGGAGCAACTGCGGCAGAACTGGACCGAAGCAGGCGCCGCCCAGGCTTTGGCCGCAATCCAGGACCTGCACCAGCGGGCGGAAGGGCTGGAGGCCCGCCTGAGCCGTGAACTCCCCGCGTTTCGCCAGGAGGCCGGCCGTGTGACGGCGAAGGAGGTAGCCGCGGGTCTCGGGCAGGACGAACTGTTGATCGAGATCATCCGCTATGAAGCGGGCACCAGATCCAAACCCCAGCCGCGGTATGGCGCGTTCGTCCTCGACGCCGGCGCTCATCTGGAGTGGGCCGAACTGGGACCAACGCGAGCCATCGACACCGCCGTGAGAGACGTTCTCCAGGCCGCCGACGACTGGAGTGTCTCCCGTGCACACCAGGAACTGCCGGCAGCGGCGCAGCAGACCGCAACCAACGCGATGGGGAGACTCTCCGTTCAGGCGTTTGCACCCTTGTGGGCCCTGCTGGCCAAGCGAGGCAAGGCCGCGCGCCTGCGCATCGCGCCTGACGGCCTGCTGCTCCTGCTGCCATTTGAAGCGCTGATCGAGGATTCGCGGCCCCTGGTTGCGCGCTACGCCATCAGCTACCTGCTCTCCGGGCGGGAACTCGCAGCGGCACCTCACTCGGAGGGCGGTTCCGAAGGCTCACTGATTGCCGTCAGCCCAGGCTTAGCTAGGACCGCGGCCGCTCGCGCGACGTTTCGCGCCGACAAACTGGAACGGCTGCCCGGTGCGCAGGCCGAAGCCGAAGAGCTCTTGAAGCTGATGCCGCAGGCCAGGTTCCTGGGCGAGAATCAGGCCACCGAGCAACGTTTGAAACTGGTGCACGGACCGGCCGTGATCCACATCGTGGGCCATGGGATGGTGCGCGGCATGGATGCCTGCGACCAACGCTCGGCCAGGGCTGAGTGCGCGGTGACGCCGCTCGACCCCTACACCCGGATCATGAACCTTTCGGCCATCATGCTGGAGGAGGCGTACGGGCGCGGAGCCGGATCCATCCAGGACGGGATCCTCACTGCGCAGGAATTGAGCAATATCGACTTGGGCGCCACGCAGATGCTGGTGCTGTCGCAATGCCGCATGGCGGATGGCATCCCCACCTCGGGCGATGGGATCTACGGAATGCGCAGGGGCGCCTCGTTGGCCGGAGCGAAATCGTTCGTGGCGCCGCTGTGGAAGGTGGACGACTCCGCTCAACTGCGGCTCATGAAGCGCTTCTATCAGGAGCTCAGCACAGGCCAGGATCGTGCGCAGGCTTTGCGGCGCGGCAAGCTGCAACTCATGCGTACGCCCCAGACCGCCCACTTTCTGTACTGGGCCCCGACTATCCTATCGGGCCGCATCGAACCACTGCCTGCCGCGGTATTCGCCCCCGCGCGGGCCGGTGTCACCACGGAGCATGCGAGATAGGACGGAGCATGAACCCTCACGCTCACTGCAGTTTCACCAGAGCCTGGTAGGAATCCACCCACAGTCCGCCGTCGACCGGCGTGACGAAGCCAAAGGGCCAATTGGCCTCAGCGGTGGGACGAGAGAAGGACCACAGCAGGGAGCGTGTGTCCAGGTCCAGCGCGTACAGCGTGCCGCGCGACACCGCCGCGGGTTTGCCCTGCGGGCTGCCCTGAAAGTACAGGACGTTGCCGGCTACCGCCATCGAAGGCGCCGATGGGTAGAACTGGCCGGGCAGATCCCAGGCCGTGCGGCCCGAATCTTTCTCGAAGGCAATGAGGGACCCGGGCGTCATCCCTATCAATAAGGAACCGGCTTCCACCAGGCCGTGCACTTCCACCCCGTGCTCGCGGCCTTCGACGGGCCGCCGCACCTCGATGGACTTCCAGCGATCCGTGCCGGTGGCCCGATCCACCGCGTAGAGGCGCGTGCCTCCGGCGGCGAACACGGTGTCGGACGTCACCACGGGCTGGCGCAGGCACGCGGCCGAATATTCATCGGGCACCACGGCCCGATAGCGCCACCGCTCCTGCCCGGTCCTGGCATCGAGGGCAAAGAGATAGGATCCGGCAGGTTTGGCTTTGTCGCCCGGCGTTTCGTCGGCGTCCGCTGTGAGATAGATAGTTCCCTCGCGCACCACCGGCCGGGTAGCGCAGCCGGCCCGCCTGGCGCTGAGCACCGTCTTCCAGCGTTCGCGGCCCGTCGCCACATCCAGCGCGTAGAGGGTCCCGTTCTTGGCGAGGATGAAAGCCAGATCCCCGCTGACGGCCACCGCCGCGCCCTGCACCGGGTCCAGGCCGCGCCACAATTCCTTGCCGGTTTCCAGCGAAACGGCCACCACAGCGCCGGGATACGCCGCCGCATAGGGTGTGATGACAACGCCGCCGGCCACTGCCGGAGGGGTCGAAACCGACGCGGTCCCAGTGCTGAACACCGGCCGGTGACTCCATTTCAGCTTGCCCGTGGCCATGTCGACGGCGAAAAGCCCGCCGCGGCCGGTCGGACTGCCAGCCAGGATCGTCGTCCCCGCGAGGGAGGCGGGCCCCCAGTCGCGGAAGCCCGGATTCACTGTGAATTTCTCGGACGGAGCAGTCCGCAGCGGCCGCAAGGGGGCGGTCTGCGCGAACAATGCCATGGAGATGCAGGCCACGCCGGCGGCGGCTCTGATCGTGCTCGTCCGTAAGGACGACGACATAGGTTGTGCCTGCTTTCTCCCCGGATAGCCGGGTGGGCTCGCGGGCCGCCCGGCACAGGGGAGTATATCCTGATCAACTCCGGCCGGAACTACTCATCCCGCAAGGCACTGAGGGGATTCAGCCTGGACGCGCTGCGCGCCGGCACATAGCCCGCCAGCGCCGCCACGCCCGTCAGCAGCACCAACACCGCCGCGAACGTCGCGGGATCGGCCGAGGCCACGCCGAACAGCAGGGCTTTCATCGCGCGCGCGGCCAGCCACGCAACAGGCACGCCCAACATCAATCCCACCACGGCCAGCTTCACCGTCTGCATCAGGATGCGCAGCTGCAAATCGCGGGCGGAAGCGCCCAGCGCCATCCGGATGCCGATCTCCTGCCGGCGCCGGCTGACGGAGTAAGCAATGACGCCGTAGATGCCCAGCGAGGCCAGCACCAACCCGAAGAGAGCAAAGCCCGCCAGCGCCAGGACGATGAACCGGCGCGAGAAGACCGAATGATCCACCAGTTGCCGCATCGTGCGGAATTCCGATGCCGGCATCCCGGGATCGAAGGCCTTCAGCGCCTGGCGTATCTCCGGAGCCAGCTGCGCCAGAGGGTGTGTGCCGCGGACTACCAGATCCACCGAGCTGAAGTCGCCCGACTGACGGATGGGCAGGTACAGCTCCGGCGCGTAGCCGGTTTCGAGCCCGAAATAGCGCACTCCGCCTACCACGCCCACCACCCGCCACGGGTCCGTGCCGGAGGCCAGTACCTGCCGCCCGATGGGATCCTGGCCGGGCCACAGCTGGTTGGCCAGCAGCTCGTTGATGAGGACCACCTTCCCTGAAGACGCGTTGTCGCCGGTCTCGAACATCCGGCCCGTACGCAGCGCGATCTTCAATGTCCGCAGGTAGCCGTCGTCCACGACGCGTATCAGTGCCTGCGGGCGTTCACCCTTGCGGTAGCCGCGGGTCGCGTCGCCCACGCTCCAGGTGCGCCATCCATAGTTGTCACCCAGCGGCAAGGCGTCGGTGAGCCCCACCTGCTCCACACCGGGCAATGCGCGCACACTGGCCAGTACTCCTTCCAGGTAGTTCAGCTTCAGCGCATAGGTGGAATAGGCGCGCCCAGGATCCACCCGCAAGGCCATCACATTGTTGGTTTCGAAGCCCAGTTCCACATCCAGTACACGCACGAGACTACGCAACAGGAGACCCGCGCCGGTCAACAGGACACAGGCCAGCGCCACCTGGCACACCACCAGGGAGGCGCGCAGCCAGGCTCGGTCGCGGCCTTCGGAGGCGCCACGCCCGCTCGCCTTCAAGGCGCCATGCGGATCGGGTGTGGAGACTTGCAGCGCCGGCGCCAGCCCAAACAACAGGCCCGTAAGGACAGCCGTCGCAATGGTGAACGCCAGCGCCGCCGCATCCACCCGGATGGCCTGCAGCAGCGGAATGCTGGTGCCCTGCACCTGCGCCACCAGCCTGGTGCCGCCAAAGGCCAGGGCCAGGCCCAACGCCGCCCCACAGCAGGAGAGCACAACACTCTCGATGAGCAGTTGTCGAACCAATCGGCCGCGACTGGCGCCGAGTGCCGTCCGGATCGCCATCTCCTTCTGCCGGGCCGAGGCTCGCGCCAGCAGCAGGTTGGAAAGATTCGCGCAAACCAGCAGCATGAGGAAGCCCACGGCCCCGGCCAGCACCAGCAGGGCATAGCGAAACCGGCCGCTGACATGTTCCCGTAGCGTGGTGAGGCGTGGCTGGAAGCCATTCCGCCGCGATTCCGGCGTGCGGCTTTCCGTCAGCCGTTCCCCAATCAGCGTCGCCTCCGCCTGGGCCCCCCTGAGGTCCACACCAGGCTTCAGCCGCCCAATCAGCGCCAGGGTATTGCCGCGCCGGTTCGTTTCCGGGCTGAGCGGAAAAGGCACGAACAGATCGGCGCGAGTCCCGGGCGCGAAGGTGGCGGCGAAATCAAAACTCTCGGGCAGGACCCCCACCACAGTGGCGGGCGCTCCATCCAGCGTGATGGCGCGGCCAATCACCTGTGCATCCGAGGCGAACCGGCGTTTCCAGAAGCCGTAGCTCAGCACCACCGTCTTCGCTACGTTCCAGCGGCACTCCTGCGCCGTGAACGTCCTGCCCATCCAGGGCTCCACGCCCAGCAGCGGGAAGAAGCCTTCCGTGACCGGTACACCTGTCAGGCGCTCAGGCTCCCCCGCGCCCGTCAACCGCAGGTCGCCCGCCCCGTAGAACGGTGAGTAAGCGGCGACGCTGGAGAGCGCCTGGCTTTGCGCCTGCAGGTCCTGCAGGTTCACCACCTGGACGGTCTGTGCCGACAAATTGGCTGACTGCCCGTTGGCGATCCAAACCAAACGCTCCGCCTCAGCAAACGGCAGAGGGCGCAGCAGCAGGGCATCGAATACGGAGAAGACGGTGGAACTGACGCCCACCCCGAGTCCGACGATCAGAATCGCAAAAGTCGCCAGTGCCGCATCGCGCCGCAGGGTTCGCAAGGCGTAGCGGAAGTCGCGCAACAGTGACTCCAATGAGGGCAGTCCGCGGCTCTCGCGGTGCAGTTCGCGCGTCTGGACCAGACCCCCTAACCGCACCAGCGCCAGGCGGCGCGCTTCAGCGGGCGTCAACCCCTGGCGCAGATTATCCTCGATGGCCAGTTCCAGATGCTCAGCGAGTTCAGCGTCGAAGTCTATTTCCCGTTTGCGCCAATGCAGGAACGATTGGATGCGTGCAAGGAGTTCACGAAGGGTCAGCGTCACTTTGCGTCCTCCCCAGCAGGATTCAACACGCGGGCCATCACGTCCAGGATGCCCTGCAGCAGGTCCAGCCGGTCAGGTGGCTTGGGATTCATGTGGCGATCGCACATGAGTATGGCATATTTCCTGTGGCGATACCACAGAAGAATTCCGGATTTTACGCATGCGTCCGGACGCGGTCATCCACCCTTAAAGAGCCGCGCCCTCACAGGCACGACCCGATGTCCGACATCGAGCCATAGCGCCGGGTATACGCCCTGGTGAATTCCGCCCCAAGATAAAGCACCTGGGCGGAGTAGTAGACCCAGACCAGCAGCACCACCAGGGATCCGGCGGCTCCGTAACTGTCCTTGAAGCCGGCCTCAGTCAGATAAACGCTCAATAGGAAGCGGCCGGCGGCGAACAGCAGGGAGGTCAGGACGGCGCCCACCGCGACATCGGACCATTCCAGCGCCACGTCGGGCAGAACTTTGAAGATGAAGGCGAGCAACGCGGTGATGACGACGAAGGTGAGGACCCAGTCGGCAGTCCGGATGAGGGCCGCGGGCGGGGCGGCAATGGCGCGGAGATACTCGCCGGCGAACGAGATCCAGACGTTCAGGATGAGAGAGGCGAGCAGGAAAAGTCCGGCGCCCAACACCATGACAAACGAAACCAGGCGTTCTTTCAGCCATTCGACAAGGGTGCGGCTTGGGCCGAAGGTCAAATCATCGGGCACTTTCCAGATGGTGTTGAGGGAATCCCGCAATTCACTCACGACGGCCGTGGCGCCGAAGAAGAGGGCCACCAGCCCGAGCAAAGAGGTAGCCAAGCCCCGCAGCGGCTGATGCGCGCCTTCGATCATGGAGCGGATGACCTTGGCGCCCTCCGGGCCCACGAGATACTGGGTCTGCCAGATGAGGCGTCCTTCCGCGGCCTGGGCTCCAAAAGCCCAACTGGCAATCGCCAGCATGATGACGATGGTGGGCGCCAGTGAGATGGCCAGGTAGTAAGCGAGCGCCGCGCCCATGCGAGGGGCACGGTCCTCCTGCCAGTAGCGCAGTGTCACTCCGATGAGGGCGGCCAACTCCTTGGTGGGCAGGCCGTACATTTGCCGGAAGCATCTCATGGATGGCATTGAAAGCCTGGTGTTACCGTGACGCGGCTCCGAATTACCGCTGGCGACCGCACCAATTCCGCGCGAACTTCAGACAGTGGGTAAATTAGCACGCCGCGCACTGCCGTCGTCAGTCGTCCGGCGGATCCAGTGGCCAGGATGGTACACGCAGCGTTACGACCGCGGCGCGGGGCCGGCCTACTCGTCGCCAACTTCCGTGCTGAACCGTCCGGAAGTGGCCGGTTGATTGTCGCAGATGCGGCAACGGCCGCCCTTGCCCCGCATCGCGAGCCCGACGAGGATGCCGGCGGCGATGGCCCCTGTAATGAAGCCGGCCGGATGACGGCGAATGGCCTGCCTCAGGTTGGGCACCAGGCCGTTCAGATCGTAGTTGCGCACATAGGCGGCGCTGCGATCGAGCCGGGCGGCCGCCTGTTCAGCCAGTTCATCCAGGGCTTCGCCGGCTTCCCGGACAGAGTTCGCCGAGTCCTTGATCGCGTTGGCCGTTTCCCGCCTGGCGTCAGAGAACTTCCGGCCTGCCGCGCGGCGCAGCGAGCCCACCTGGTCCAACGTGTCCTGCAGTTTCCCGCCGAGAGGCGAGGCCGATTCCATCATGATTTTCGTGCTCCTTGGGCCACCCGGTATTCCAGCGGCCTTCTATCTCTCGTGCAAATGCCGGGCCAAAGCCGGATCCGCCTTGCTGGCGAACGCCATCGGGGCTGCCGCCAGGCAGGAGCAGGCAACGCTCGTCCCGGCGCGAGACGGACCGCGGTCATTTGACCATCGGCGGTCAACGGGGGCGCACGCCGGCGCCCCGGGCCAGACCCGGCGATACCTATCGAGCCGCTGCGATGCGTTTCGGCTGGGCCGCCGCTCGTCCCGGGATCCGCCGGTGGAACCGCACCGGCCCCAGACAAGTTCATAGACATCGTCTGCGCACGGCGCAAGATGGCGAAAGAGCGGTCCGGAACATCGCAACGACGGCCCCGCGGATGCATCCAACGGGATATGTCTGTCAACGAAGAACTCCGCGAACACGCCGAACACGCGCACGATGATTTCAGCCGCAAGGCCGGAGCGGGCATGGCCATCATCGCCGCGCTGCTGGCCGTAGTCGCGGTGTACGGCCACCTGACGACGACCGAAGAGCTGCTGGCGCAGCAGAAGGCATCCGACCAGTGGGCGTTCTTCCAGGCGAAATCGCTGCGCCGGTATCAGTCTGAGGTGGCGCGCGACATCCTGAAGGCGACACCGGGCGAGCGGGCGCAGGCGGCCTCGGCGAAGTACGACTTGAACCTGGCCAAGTATGAGCGAGAGGGGGAGGAGATCAAGGAGAAGGCGGAGGAGTTGGGCAAGGAGAGCGACCTTTCCGGGCGGCGCGCGTTGCGGCTTCACGTCGGAGAGATCTTCCTGGAGATGGCGATCGTGTTCTCGTCGCTGGCCATCCTGACACGCAAACACCTGTTCTGGTACTCAGGCATTGCGAGCGCGTCGATCGGAACCGTGATCAGCGCCACTTCGTTCCTGATCCTGCATTGAGCGGAGTGGGTGCCTTCGCCATCCTGCCTGGAGATCAATAGAATAGGAGGCGATTCACTCCGGCCCGTGCGGAGCGACGGAGGCAGTTGTATGCGCAGAGTTCTCAGATGGCTGGCGCCCGCCCTGGCGGCCGCTTCGATCATCGTGTCCGCACAGGCGCCGCCCGCGCCCCAGGCCACACCGCCAGCGCCCACCCGCATGGCTCCACCCAAAGCAGGCGTTTGTCCCCTGCCCATCCTTTCAGCCCTGCCCGCCATGGAGGATACATCGTTCCATGCGATGAAAGACGTTCCGCACGGGAAGCTGGAACAGGTGCCGTACAAGAACTACGCGGCCGCCGAAAAGCGGATGCACGTCTACCTGCCGCCCGGCTATGAGAAGGAGACCAACGCGCGCTACCCGGTGCTCTACCTGAACCACGGCGGCGGTGACGACGACTCCAAGTGGTCGGCCACCGATGGACGCGGCGGCAGCGCCCACCTGATCCTCGACAACCTGATCGCCGCGGGCAAGGCCAAGCCGATGATCATCGTGATGCCCAGCACGCGCGGCTGTGCCAGCGCCACGCCGTCGGCCCCCGGCAAAGACGACGCCTGCACGCAGGAGTATCTCAAGGACATCATTCCGCTCATCGACACCCGCTACCGCACACGCCCCGATCGCGCCAGCCGCGCGCTCGCCGGACTCTCCATGGGCGGCTTCGTGGTCCTGCACACAGGCATGCCCCACCTAGACACCTTCAGCGAACTTTATGTCTATAGCTCGGGCCACATCAGCGAACCCACGCTGAAGCAATTCGAGGAGAACTTCTCCTCCGTCCTGAAGGATCCGGGCACCAACGATCTCTTCCGCGTACCCTACTACATGGCCGCCGGGGAGACCGACATCGCCCTGAAGAACGGCATGAAGGTGATGGCGCTGTTCAACCAGAACGGCATCCGCAACTTCTGGGTGCTCAGCTCCGGCGGCCACGAATGGGCCAACTGGCGCCGCTATCTGCACCAGACCGCGCAAATCATGTTCCCCGACTGCGGCGGAAAATAGCGGAGCCGCGGCCGGCCGCAGCCGTCAAGCTTTGGACGTGATCTTCCGATACTTCGACCATGGTGACCGTCATCCTACTTGTCGCTGCCTTGCTTGGCGCCGGAGGACTGCTGTTCGCCAGACTACACTCCCGCACCCTGCGGATCACAGCCGTCGTGTGCACCCTCGCCGCGCTAGCCTGGAGTCTGCGGCCCGCCGCGCGGCACCTGTTCCAGCAGCCGGCGGCCGTCCTTCTCGATCAACTGGGGGGCTACGGCTGCAGCTATCAGGACGAGCCAGGGTCCACTCCAAACCTGAACCCCCTCACGGAGCTCTCGATTCGTCATCCTGATTACTTTTGCCCGATGTGGGCGGCCGATCATCTGGCGGCATCGTCCTCGAAGTTCAAGCTGGAGCCGGCCACGGTTGCCGCAGCCTTCGAGACGGCGCTGCGGCGCAAACCGGAGCAGTTCGACACCGGTGACGGCATCATCCCGTACGGAGCGCACCTGAAGGCCGCCCGGCAGCGCCTGCTCCCACCGAAGTAGCATCGCCCCCTGAGCCGCTTCGAGACCGCCCGGTACGAAACAAGGCAAGATCATTGGTATGACCAGGAGAGAGTTCGCCGGCGCCGCGGCAGGCGTCATGACTTCAGCGAGTACCGCACAGGCGGCGCGCCGTCCCAATCTCGTCTATGTTTTCGCTGACCAGTTGGGCCTGCATCACTGCGGTTACGGCGGCGACGAGCACGCCCGCACGCCAAACATCGACAGGCTGGCCGCCGAGAGTTTCAGCTTCCACGATGCCATCGCGTCCTCTCCTGTGTGCGCTCCTTACCGCGCCACCCTGATGACCGGCAAATACCAGTCGTCCACCGGCATGGTCATCAACGAACTGCGCCTCAGCCCGTCACACGAGTGCTTCGGCCAAGTCCTGACGCAGGCCGGCTACCAGACGGGCTACATCGGCAAGTGGCACATGTGGGCGAATGAGCTCGGCCACCATGACGAAACCCGCAACGGCTTCGTTCCGCCCGGGCCTTACCGCCTGGGCTTCGACGGACTCTGGGCCGGCTACAACTTCAACCACACCTACTACAACTCGCCCTACTTTCGCGATACCGCCCATCGCGAGATTCACAAGCTGTATGAGCCGGACTCGCAGACCAACATGGCCATCGACTGGATCCGCGGCGCCGCGAAGAAGCCCGATCCCTTCGCCATGTTCCTCTCCTGGGGCCCTCCACACGATCCCTGGGGTTGGAACCATGTCCCGCCGGAGTATGCCGAGATGTTTCGCGGCAAGAAACTGCCGGTCCGGCCGAACTACTCAGAGCGCCGCGATCCCTACGCCGACGAGTGGGCCACCCCGCCGGAGCGCTACTTCCAGGACCTGCCGCAGTTCATGCAGGCCTACTATGCGCAGACCGCCAACATCGACTGGAACCTCGGACGCCTGGTGAAGGCGCTCGACGAGGCGGGTGCGGCCAACGACACCATCTTCGTGTTCACCTCCGACCACGGCGAGATGTTCGGCTCCCACGGCCGCCGCGCGAAGTACATTTTCTACGAGGAAGCGGCCCGCGTTCCGTTTCTCATCCGCTGGCCCGGTCGCACACCCAAAGGCAAGGCTTCGGACGCCTGCTTCCATTCTCCGGACATCATGCCGACCCTGCTCGACCTGCTGGGCCTGCGCACCCCGCGCGCAGTGGAAGGTGCGAGTTTCGGTGGCGTTGCCCTCGGCAAGAACGCCAAAGTGCCGGATACAGCGTTTCTCCAAGGCATGGGCACCACCGCGGCGTGGAAAGATGGCACGGAGTGGCGCGGGCTCCGCGACCAGCGCTACACCTTCGCCACGTACCGGGTGGATGGGAAGGAGCTTCTGTTCGATAACCGGCAGGATCCATACCAGATGAAGAACCTGGCGGAGGACCGCGGCCAGGCGAAGCTGGTCTCGCACTATCGCGACCGCCTGGTGCGCTGGCGTAAGCAGCATAACGATGCCTTCGAAGCCTGCACGTGGTACGAGAGCCGTTGGACGAAGGACCGCAATATCGTGGATACGGCGACCGGCGTGAAACACGATCTCAAGGCGCTGCGGGCAATCCAGGCCATGCATCCGCCGGCCGCCTGAAGCCCGCAATCCTCTTCGCCCTGCCTGCCATTGCGGATATCTACATCCTGAATTAATACAAACGGTTATAACTGCCACGCGGCCCAACATTCAACGCAGAAAACGCTTACATTCGGGCAGCGGGGTCTCAGACAGATAGCTTCACGCAGACTCGCCATTTGCATATTCCGCATGCCGGAATATTATGACCGAGAATAGCCAATTTCTTCCAACATCTTGGCGAGAGCCCGGAGGCCCGTAAAAGTGCGGCTTTCGAAGACTGGCCGAGACGATAGATCGCCACGAGCGCGCCTCTCGATTCTGCAAGCCTTTTTGCCTTGAAATCCTCAAAACGCTGTACTACTATGCTCTGGCATGTTACGGGTCTTGGGGTTGAGCGGGTCCAATGTTCTGCCTGATGGATCCAATCCACGTCGGATTGGGTTCCTCGGATACAGTCAGCCTGAGAGCATCTCCACCACCCCACGACCGCATAGGCATGGATGAGATGAGTCTGGCCCGAGAATACGGGCATACAGGGGTACCTCATGAAGTCATATCGTATTGTGGCGTTAGTAGCGTTCTTGCTGTTGGCAGTGTTGCCAATCGCATACTCCCAAACGATCACAGGTCAGATCACTGGCCGCCTGGTGGATGCGGGTGGTTCGGTGATCATCGGCGCAAAAGTTCAGCTCGCCAACGACCTGACAAAACAAGTGCGTGAGTTCAGCACTGATTCGAGTGGGGCTTTCATCTTTACCAACGTGGTACCGGGCAACTACAGTCTGCGTGTAGCTCAACCCGGCTTCAAAACCTACGAGCAGAAGGGCATCAACGTAGCCGGCCTGGAAAGGCTCGCGCTGCCCGAAATTGCTCTGCAGGTGGGCGATGTCAGCACGTCGGTAGAAGTGCAGGCCCAGGCGGTTCACGTGGCGACCGACAGCTCCGATCGCCGTGTCAGCGTCACCACCACCCAGATTGAAGATACAGTCACGAAGGGCAGAAACTACATGGCGCTGATGGGCACACTGCCCGGCGTCCAGGATCTGAACCAGAACGACTCACGCGGCTGGGGCACCGGCAGCCCCACGCTGATGGGCGGACAGTCCGGCCAGAAGATGCTGACTCTCGATGGAGCGGCGGCCCAGGATTCGGGCAACCGCGACTTCGGCTACATCGCACCCAGCGTCGACGCCATCGGCGAAGTCCAGGTGCTGACAGCGAACTTCAATGCCGAATATGGCGCTCGCTCCGGCGGTCAGATGAACGTCATGATCAAGAGCGGCACCAACGCGTTCCACGGCACGGGGTACGCCTTCCTCCGGCATGAAAAATTGAACGCGAACGAGTTCTTTAACAATAAGACCGGCGTTGCCCGCCCGCGCTACCGCTATCAGAACATAGGTGGCACCATCGGCGGACCGTTCATCATCCCGGGCACGAATTTCAATAAGGACCACAACAAGCTCTTCTGGTTCTTCTCCTACGACTACCTGCACACCAAGAACGTCACGGCGCCCAACCGCTACACGATGCCTACGGCCCTGGAACGCGCAGGCGACTTCTCCGCCACTACCACTACCACGGGTACCGTGATCCCCATCAAGGATCCGCTCTCCGGCGCACAGTTCCCCAGCAACAAGATCCCCTCCTCGCGTCTCGACCGCACCGGTCTCGCGATGATGAATCTCTTCCCGCTGCCGAATACCACTGATCCCACCGGGCAGCGCCAGTACAACGCGGAGTTCGTCAATCCCTTCACCCAACCGCGGCACGATCGCATCCTGCGTGTCGACTACCCCATCAGCTCCAAGACAACGACTTATGTCCGCCTGTTGCAGGACTACACCGGCAACGACGGCTACGGCCAGATTCTCGGAGCCCTGGGCGACGGCTGGCGGCAGTTCCCCCACGGTTACGACATCCCCTCGGCAGGCGCCGTGGCCGCGATCATTCACACCTTCCGTCCGAATCTGATCAACGAAACCAGCTGGGGCATCAACCGCGGCCACCAGATGAATACGCCGACGGATCCGGAACTCTACAAGAACAGTCAACTGCCGTTCACTGATGCGGCGGGCACCATTCCGCTCACCCGGCTTTCGGCCTCGAACTACCTCAACCTGCGGCCCGCCATCAACCTGGGTTTCCCGAACTCCTTCAGTGCACAGTCTGCCGGACTTGCCATCACGAACGGCCCGCAGTACGGCTTCGACAGCCGCTGGCCGTTTGACGGAACCGACCAGTTGCAGACCATCAGCAACAACCTGACGTGGGTCAAGGGCCGGCACAACATCAAGATGGGCATCTACCTGGAACGGATGTCGCGCAATGTCAGCGTCTACTCGACGTACAACATCGCCGGCACTTACTACTTCGGTTCCGACACCGCGAGCCCTGTGGATACAAACTATCCGTACTCCAACATGGCCACCGGCGCCTTCTTCGCGTACGGCGAAGACAGCGTGAAGCAGGTCAATCACGCCCGCTATACCCAGGTGGACTGGTTCGTTCAGGATAGCTGGAAGGTCTCCTCCCGGCTGACCTTCGACCTCGGCATGCGGTTCCAGCGGATTGGCGCCCTCCACACCGACGGCCAGCGCCTGGGCTTGTTCGACACCTCCGTCTACAGCACGGCCAAAGCAGGCCAGCCGCTCTACCCGGCGATGCAGGACGGCAAGAAGGTCTCCATCAACCCGTCCACTGGCGCGGTTTATCCCTACGTACTGCAAGGCACCTTCGATCCGAAGAGCTTCTCCGGGTCTCCATTCAGCGGCGTGAAGGACTACAAAGGTAGCTTCTGGAATACGCCGCCCGTCACGCTGGGCCCGCGCGTCGGTTTCGCCTACGACGTCTTCGGCAACGGCAAGATGGCGATCCGCGGCGGCTTCGGCATCTTCTACGACCGTGCCTACACCGTCGACTACATCGGCGCCCAGGGCGTCGGCACCGGCCCGCTGGCCGCACCGCCTGACTTCCTCGCGCCCATCCTCCTGAACACCACGTTCTCGGCCATGCAGGGACAGCAGAGCCTCTTCACGCCGCAGAACATCCAGGGTGGCTCCCCCGATCACCTGCCGCCGACCACCTACAACTGGAGCTTCGGCATCCAGCAGGATATCGGCTGGGGCTTGATCCTCGACGTCGCCTACGTAGGCAACTCCTACCACCACGGCTACAACTACAACTGGGAAGACCTGAACGCGGTCCGGCCCTTCACCACCTGGACTCCGCAGGGCGGCACCAACAAGACGTTTGTCGATCCGACCAGTTCCAGCGGCGCTCTCTACAGCACGAACCTCATCCGCTCCATGACAGGCCTGAAGGGCGTGGGCCAGGTTCCGATGTTTATGAACGTCGGCGCTTCGAACTACAATTCGCTGCAACTCCAGGTCAACCGGCGCATTGGCCGCAAACTGACCTTCAGTTCGAACTACACCTGGTCGAAGACGCTGCTCTACGCACACCAGCAGTTCACTGACGACGCACTCACCAAGAACGTCACCAGCAACCGTCCGCACGCGTTCAACGCCAACTTCGGCTATTCCCTGCCGACCCTGCCCGGTGCCAACCGGCTAGTGAAGCAGATCACCGATGGCTGGCGCTTCACCGGCACCGCGCAGATCTTCTCCGGCGCCGCCATGGCGCCCAGCTGCGGCTACACCGCCAACCCCGTCGGCTGGCCCAACGGCACCCCCACCGGCGGCGTCCTGTTCCGCTGCCAGATGACGGACCCCACCATGAACGGCGTATGGCTGCCCAGCGGCGCCAAGCCGTCCGACGTAGGCTCCACCGCGGATCCCAAGCTGTGGTACCCGATGAACGTCAACAACTTCGTGTTGCCGACCATCAACTCCACCTTCACCGGCCGCGGCATTCAGGGCAACATGCCTCCGACGCTGACCTACGGCCCGGGCCTCGAACTGTTCAACCTGTCCCTGATGAAGGAAATCCGCTTCTCCGAAGCGAAGCGAGTGGAATTCAAGATCGAGACGATCAACGCCTTGAATCACTTCAACCCGGCCAATCCGAACATGACGATCACCCGCAACTACAACACCGGCGTCAACACCAATTCGGCGTTCGGTACGATCCAGGGCACGCAATACAACAGCCGCCGCGCCATCGTGTCGCTGCGCTACGTGTTCTAAAGCCCGGCCAGTCCAGTCCGTTCGAACGCCCGCCGTGCCCCAACCGGGACGGCGGGCGTTCTCTTTTTCACCAGCCTCAGCGCCACCGCGCCCCGTGCGAGAATGAGTCGCGTGAAACTCAGATCCCTGATCCTTGGCGTGCTCTTGGGCTGCCTCCCCCTCTGCGCTTTGGAGCCCCCCGCCAAAGCGCCCCTGGCCATGGGCGCCGATCCCGTCCGCGACAAGAACTTCTTCCTTCTCTCTTCCCTCGAACGCGACCCCCAGGCCAGTGCCGCCATCGGCGCTGATTCCGGCCTCCAGGAACTGCTTCACTCCAAACGGACCGCACTGCTGGCAGCCGACAAAGCCTGCCCCGCCAATCCCTCCACGGCCGCCGAATGCTACGCCCAACCCATGCAGTGGACCCCCGCTGAGATCGACCAGGCCGCCCACGCCTTGCGCGCCCTCTATGCCGCCAACCCCTCCCTCCGCGTCTTCACCGACACCACCTTGCGGCGCAGCGGCCTCTACCAGAAGCATCAATCCAGCCCCGGACCCGATCTGCTCGCTTCCGCCTGGCGGGACTGCGCCCAGGGCCTCAACCGCATGCTCGACCTCTACGCCCTCGCCCGTAAACCGCGCTACGCCCAAATCGACTCCGCCGCCTACGACGTCAAGTCCGCCTCCTTCGCCCACCTCATTCAAACCGCCGCTTCCCTGGTTGTCGAAGACCGCCTGCCCGCATCGAAACTCTTCTATCAACCCTCCCTGGACTTCGCACTCCAAGTCCTGCGCATCCACCGTCGCGACGAAGCCGGCCGCCACGAACCCCTCGACCTCGGCGAGAACCGCGCCACGCTCGCCCGCATCCGTACCATCCCCTGGGCGAAGTATCCCTGGACCGTCATCGTCGTCCCCGGCTCCGGCACCGAGAGCATCAACGTCCGTCTCTCGCCCGCGGGCCGCATGCGCTGCGAACTCGCCGCCAAACGCTACCACGACCGCAAAGCGCCGCTCATTCTCGTCTCCGGCGGCTATGTCCATCCCAACCAGACCCCCTGGGCCGAAGCGATCGAAATGAAGCGCTTCCTCATCGAAGAACTCCACATACCCGCCGACGCCATCCTGATCGACCCGCACGCGCGCCACACCACCACCAATCTCCGCAACGCCGCCCGCCTCGTGTACCGCTACGGCATCCCCTTCGAAGAGCCCGCGCTCATCACCACCGATGAGTTCCAGAGCGCCTCCATCGAGGGCCCCGTCTTCACGGCCCGTTGCATGCTGGAACTCGGCTACGTCCCCCATCGCGTCACCAAACGCGTCTCGCGCTTCGACCTCGAGTTCCTGCCGCGGATCGACTCCCTCCAGGCGGACAACACCGAACCGCTCGATCCATAAGGGCCTATCCTCCG
This sequence comes from Paludibaculum fermentans, assembly GCF_051172195.1. Classification (GTDB taxonomy): domain Bacteria; phylum Acidobacteriota; class Terriglobia; order Bryobacterales; family Bryobacteraceae; genus Paludibaculum; species Paludibaculum fermentans_A. Next base: position 3,597,918 of record NZ_JBPJAQ010000001.1, on the reverse strand, counting down.
AGGGCCGCGCCGTGCCGCGAGGTGGTTCCCGCTACACTCGATATATCGGCTCGCTGGGCATTGTGCGGATGGGCAAAAGGAGAGGTTGAGGATGCAAGAGTACGACGCAATCGTGATCGGTTCGGGGCCGGCCGGGGAAAAAGGTGCCGCCACCGCGGCCGCGCTAGGCAAACGTGTCGCGTTGATCGAGAAGAACACGGCGCTCGGTGGCGCTTCCACCAACACCGGAACTCTGCCCAGCAAGACGCTGAGGGAAACGGCACTCGCCTTGACCGGCATGCGCGCCCGCAACCTCTACGGCGTTGACCTCTCGTTACGCCGCGAGGCCAACATCCGCGACGTCATGTATCACGAGACCCAGGTGAAGGCGCGCGAACGCGCCCGCGTCCTCGACAACATCCGCCAGCGTGGCGTCGACCTCTATGCCGGCGCGGCCCGCTTCCTCGACGCCAATACCATCGAAACCGGCCGCACCCAACTGCGCGCCGAGAAGATCCTCATCGCTACCGGCTCCTCCCCCTTCCGTCCGCCGGAGTTCAAGTTCGAAGACGACCGCATCCACGACTCCGACGAACTGCTGGAGATCGAGTCGATCCCCAAATCGCTGGCAGTCATCGGAGCCGGCGTCATCGGCACCGAATACGCTTGTACCTTCGCCGCCCTGGGCTGCGAGGTACATCTCCTGGACGGCCGGGATTCGCTACTGCCATTCCTCGATCGCGAAGTCTCACTGGCCCTCGAAAAGTCGCTGGCGATGGACCTGCTGATTCAATTTCACAAGAAGGAGATGGTGAAGTCCTGCGAATCAGGCCAGCCCGGCCAGATCCACCTGGAATGCGAATCCGGCCTGAAACTCTCCGTGGATCAGGTCCTCGTCGCCGCCGGCCGCAGCAGCAACACAGCTACCTTGAATCTCCAGGCCGCGGGCGTCGTCCTCGGTAAACGCGGCATCATCCCCGTCAACGAGCAGTATCAGACCAACATCCCGCACATCTACGCCGCCGGCGACGTCATCGGCTTCCCTGCCCTCTCCTCCACCAGCTCCGCGCAAGGCCGCCTCGCCATGGGCCACGCCTTCGGCTTCCTCGAGAAGTCACGCATGGCCGCCCTCCTCCCCACCGGCATCTACACCATCCCCGAGATCAGCATGGTCGGCGAAACCGAGGAAACGCTCAAGGCCAAGGGCATCGAGTACCTCGTCGGCCGCGCCAACTACGCAGAGAACGCTCGCGGCCAGATCATCGGCGACTGCAAAGGCTTCCTCAAGCTGCTGTTCCGCAAGTCCGACCTGAAGCTCCTCGGTGTCCACGTCATCGGCGAACTCGCCTCCGAACTCGCCCACACCGGCATGATGGTGATGCTCGCCGACGGCGGCGTCGAACTGCTCGACCGCGCCTGCTTCAACTACCCCACCCTCGGCGATCTCTACGAGACGGCCTCCAACGACGTCGTCCTCCAGTGCGACCTCGCCCTCCGCCAAAGTATGCAGGCTGACTGAAAGCCGTTTCACCCACTCCGGCAGGGCCCGCTGAACCGGGCCTCCGTCATGCTACAACTGGCATAATGCCTTTTTCTGGTAGCGATGCAAGCCATTCTGATCGATCCCAACAGAGAGTCGACGTCGAGTTAATCCGGTATATCAATCTCAAGCTGGCAGCGTTGGGCCAGCCCACCAGTAAATCCGCGGCGGACCCCTATTTCCTCGAACTGGCCGGTCCCCTGCTCAGAAACTACTATCAGAAGGATCAGCTCCTCGGCGGCCAACTGTGCCAGGCCGACGCCCGCATCCAGGCGTTCCTCGATTCCTATCTCTCCGAGCTCTGCCCCAACGGCGCCCCCAGGCTTCCCTCCAACACCTTCGTCCTCGATCGCCCCGGCCTCGCCCGCGCCATGTCCCTGCCCGTCGACGCCGACTTCTTCTCGTCGCCTTACCTGCAGTCCTACCGCATCGCCCAGGGCGTTCTCCACAATCCGCGCAGCGACCGCCGCACCACCCAGGGCCTCTTCCAGATCGTCGAAGGCGGCCTGCCCGTGCCCGCCGATAAGCTCGAAGCCCCCAAACAAGCCTTCGCCATCCTGTTGCGGGAAGCCCTCAGGCCCCCATCCGAAGTTCTCGAACTGCCCTTCACCGCCACCCAGGAGGATAAGGACCGCCTCTTCGTCTCGCTTCTGCTCCGCCCCGTCGTCTGTCCCGCGACCGGCCGCGATCCGCAGAAGTCAATGGAGATCCGCTTCTTCGCGCCCGCCAGCCTCGTCAGCAACCTCGACTTCGTCGAAAGTATCTTCGGCAACGCCGGCGACCCCTACCTCCCCGAAAACAACGCCGCCCTCGACGTCCATCATTGGACCGGCCACTCCGGCTGCGTCATCCTCGCCCCGCACCTCGTCGGCCTCAGCAAGAAATCCCTCGGCCTCCCTCATTTCGACCAGGCCACCGATCGCCAGCGCCGCGACGAGATGTGCTGGCGCCACGAAGACGAGCCCTACAACGGCGGCCGCGCCTTCAAAATCGCCTGCCGCGACCACCGCGGCGTCATGGTCACCATCATCGCCGACAACTACTTTGGCTACTGCAAGAAGGAAGTCAAAACCCAGATCAGCTTCGCCGCCAACCTCTACGGCCTCGCCGAAGAAGAACACGCCGGCGGCGCCATCGCCTTCCCCGCCTATGTCGTCGGCCAGGAGTTCAGCGAAGACCGCGCCGTCCAATTGAAGAAGAGCACCATCGACGACGTGCTCCGCCTGCTCGGCGACCGCGCCCACGCGATGCCCGAAGGCTACGCCGTCGACGCCCGCTACCCAGAGATCCTCTACTTGCCCGAGCACGCCGAGTTCAACGTCCAGGGCGGCTACGTCAAATGGCTTCGCGAGGACGGCGAACACCGGTTGACCCTGCGCGTCGGCGAAACCTATGTCCTGCCCTCCGGCTACCGCCTGCGCCTGGAGAAGCAGTTGAAGGGCTCCGCCTGGCGACTGGTCGGCGTGGTGGCCCACGGCACGCTCTGCCACAAACCCTGCACCGTCTCCGGCGGCGGCAAATCCGAGATCTCAAAATCCATCGCCAACGCCCAGCTCGAAGGCCCCGTCTTCGTCCGCGACTACCATCGCGACATGGAGGAGGTCGAGCGCATCCTCGCCATGGACTTCTCCAACATCTTCGCGCTGCCCCAGCCGGATAGCCGCGCCAAGCGCCCCATCCTCAGTCCGGAGCGTTCTCTCGGCTCCGTCATCCGCCTGCTCACGCCCTCTGCCGAATACACCGAAGCCCACAACGCCTGGCTCCGCGGCCTGCCCCAAACCATCCGCCAACTCGTCTTCACCGTCAAACGCTACTACCGCCAGGAATGGGCCGCCAACTGGCGCGAGTTCTTCACCGTCGACCGCATCAACGGCTTCCTCGGCCACGAACTCAAATACCGCAACCAGAAACTCGTCGGCAACTATCTCCGCGTCGGCTTCGATCCCGACGGCTCGTGGCGCATCTACAAACTCCGCCCCGACTTCCACCCTGCCGACAAAGTCCAGGTCGAGGACGACATCACCGCCTCCGTCGTAGTCCCCCGCAACTCCCTGCCCGACTTCGATACCAAGTACCCCAACCAGAGCGCCAAGCTCGTCACCAACTGCGAGTCGTTCCTCTTCCAGCGCCCCGACGACGCAGTCATCCGCGGCTTCGACGCCCAGGCTGAAGCAGACCTCGCCACCCCCAACACCTTCATCTCCAACTTCGAGCCCATCACCCGCGAGCAAGCCCGCGAACTTGTCGATCACGTCGTCCAGTTCGACAAGTACACCATGCCGATGAAGCGCCTCCTGCGCGATTTCGTCAACAGCGCCGAAGGCAGCTATGTGGTCTCCTCCGCTCATGCCCGTGTCATCGACGGCAAACCTTCCAAGAACCCCCGCTACCTCCAGCAGGTGCCCACCCGTGTCGATCCGCGCGACGCCTACCTCGCCGAAGTCTGCGCCCGCCTCAACCGCACCGTACCGTCGACCCAGCCCGTCCACTTCCCCGTCAACGCCGTCCTCGCCGGCCGCCGCGGCAATCCCTCTGATCCCAAAATCGGAGTCCCGCCCCTCGCCGTCTACAACCCCATCCACTACCAGGAACTGCCCGAGCTGTTCATGGACTTCATCTGCAGCCTCACCGGCAAATCGCCCTCCACCACCGGCTTCGGCAGTGAAGGCGCATTGACCAAAGGCCCCTTCAACGCTGTCTGGCCTGTCGTCGACCTCAACAACGCCCTCGTTTCCTTCATCCTCACCGAGTACGCCGGCTTCACCACCGCGGCCGGCTACGTCGGCCCCAAATACAAGGTGGATCACGACGTCAGCATGCTCGTGCCCGAGGTCTGGTGCCGCATCCGCGTCGACGAACGCGATCCAAAGTTCCTCATCGAGAACGGCTACCTGGAGAAACTCGAGGACTTCGAACTCGACGGCCGCGTCGTCCTGGCCAGCCGCCTCGGCTACCGCGTCACCTCCCTCTTCGTCGACCGCTTCCTCGGCCGCATCTTCGAAACCCCCGACGCCGTCTTCTCCGAGGAACTCCTGCGCCCCGAAAAGCAGGATCCGGCCGACTTCGCCGCCGGCATCCACGCCATCGTCGAAGCCCAACAACGCGTCGCCCTCAACTACTTCGAGGACGGCAGCGTCGACGCCGCCTGCCCGCCGCTCAAGGCCCTGCTGCACATCCTGGTCCATGGCCACTTCGAAGGCATGACCATCCAGGACCCCCGCCTGCGCGCCCTCTTCACCCGCGAGTCCCTCCTCGCCAGCGACTGGTACCACCAGCGCCTCGCCGTCAAACAGCAGCGCGACGTCGCCCTCTGGACACGTCATGTCCACGAGCTCGAAGCGTTCCTCCCCCGCGCCGCTGCCCAACAGTTCGACGTGGACGCCCGCCTCGCCGAAGCCCGCGTCCAACTCGCGCGCGTCAGCGCCCCCGATTACCTCCAGGAACTCGTAGGCACCATCGGAGCCGACCCGTTCACGCTCCAGATCCCCAACTAACCCACCGCCCAAACACAGAACCGCGCCGCGCCCAAACCGGGCCCGGCGCGGTTTTGCGTGCAGGGAATGTAAACTTCACGGCTTCCTATTGCCAGGCCATAGGACTTGCCGTACGTTTGTATTGGCATCCCATATGGGCAAGAAACCGGTAAAGAACGAAGTCTGGCAGGGCACTCTCGCCCTCATGATCCTCAAGACCCTGCAGGGCCTCGGCCCGCTCCACGGCTATGGCGTCGCCCGCCGCATCGAACAGACCAGCGGCGACCGCCTGGTGCTCAACTACGGCACCATCTACCCCGCCCTCCTCAAGCTCGAACAGGAAGGCTATATCGCGTCGGAGTGGGGCGTTTCCGAAAACAACCGCAAGGCGAAGTTCTACAAACTCACCGCCGCCGGGAAACGCCAGGTCGCCCGCGAACAGCGCGAATGGCAGGAGACCACCGACATCATCGCCCGCTTCTTCGAACCCGGAGGTGAGACGCTGTGAGAGCCCTTCGTGCCTTCCTCCTCCGCCTCGCCGGCACCCTGGGCCAATCGCGGCGCGAACGCGAGTTCCAGCAGGAGCTCGAAGCCCACCTCCAGTTCCACATCGACGACAATCTGCGCGCCGGCATGACGGAAGACGAAGCCCGCCGCGAGGCGGTGCTCCAACTCGGCGGCGTTGAACCCGTGAAAGAATCCATGCGCGACCGCTGGACCCTCGCCTGGCTGGAGACCTGGTGGCAGGACCTCCGCTACAGCCTCCGCAGCCTGCGCCGCAATCCCGGCTACGCCACCACCGCCGCCCTCTCCATCGCCCTCGGCATCGGCGCCAGCGTCTCCATCTTCACGGTCGCGGATAGCGTTCTGTTGCGGCCCTTGCCCTACAAGGATCCGGCCGGCCTCATGATGATTTGGGAAGCCAATCCCAAAATTCCGAACGCCAACCGCAACGTCGTCTCGCCCGGCAACTATCTCGACTGGAAAGCCCGCAGCCGCAGCTTCGACCAGATGGCGGTCGTCCGCGATCTCAACTCCGTCCTGTCCGACGGCCATCGCGTCGAGGAGTTGAAGAAGCAGGCCATGACGGCCAACCTGCTCCCCATGCTCGGCGTCCAACCCCACCGCGGCCGCTTCTTCACAGAGGCTGAGGACCGGCCGGGCCAGGACGCCGTCATTCTCATCAGCCACCGCATCTGGCAGACCTGGTTCGACGGCGACGAAGCAGTGCTGGGCCGCAAGGTGACGGTCAATTCCACACCGCGCACCATCATCGGCGTGATGCCGCCCGGCTTCTACTTCCGCAATCGGGAAACCGATGTGTGGGAGCCCCTCGGCATGGACTTGGCCCGGGACTACCGCCAGACCTCCGGCCGCTACATCCTGGTCGCCGGCAGGCTCAAGTCCGGGGTCACTCGCGATCAGGCTCAAGCTGAAATGGCGGCCATCGCCACCCAGTTGGAAGCCGCCCACCCCAGCTTCAACAAGAACTGGACCATCAACGTCGAATCGCTGCGCGACTCCCTCGTGAGCAAAACGCGGACTTCGCTCCTGGTCCTGCTGGGCGCCGTCGGGCTGCTGCTGCTGGTCGCCTGCGCCAACGTCGCCAACCTGATGCTCGCCCGCTGCTCCACCCGGCAACGCGAAATGGCGGTCCGCGCCTCCATGGGCGCCGGCCGCTGGCGCGTCATCCGCCAACTCCTCACCGAAAGTGTCCTGCTCTCCTTCCTCGGCGGAGCGGCCGGAGTCATTCTGGCGCGCTGGATGGTCATCGGCCTGTTGGCCCTCGCTCCGAAGATGCTCACCTCGGCAGCCGACATCCGGATGGACGCCCGCGTGCTCCTCTTCTCTGTCGCCTTGTCCACACTCACCGGAATCCTCTTCGGCTTCGCACCCGCCTGGACCGCCACCCGCTTCCAGCTCTTCGAGGCCCTTCGGCAGGGCGCGGGCACTGTCTCCAGGCGTGGCGCCCTGCGGGCCTGGCTGGTCGCCGCTGAGGTGGCCCTCTCCGTCATCCTGCTGACAGGTGCCGGCCTGCTCTTTCAGAGCCTCGCCGGGCTCCAATCCGTACCCTCCGGCCTGAACCCCGATAACCTCCTGACCTTCCGCGTCTCGCTGCCCGCCGCCCGCTACCAACCGCCCTACCGCCGGACCGTCTTCTTCACCCAACTGCTCGACCGTCTCCGCCAGGCGCCCGGAGTCCAATCCGCCAGCGCCGTCAGCTACCTGCCCTTCGATGGCATGGCCGCCGCCACCAACACCAACATCCAGGGCCGGCCTGTTCCTCGGGCCGGAGAAGAATTGTTGTCGATGGTCCGCACCGTGATGCCCGGCTACTTCCAAACCATGGGCATCCCTATGAAGCAGGGCCGCGATTTCACAGCCGCCGACAACGAGGAGAAGTCACCGATGCGCTTCATCGTCAATGAGGCGTATGTGCAGAAGTTCCTGCAGGGCAGCGATCCGCTCAGCACTTCCATCAATGCGCTGATGGGCGACACCAACCCCTACGGCCAGATCATCGGCGTGGTCGGCGATGTGAAGGAGGGCTCGCTCGACAAGCCCGCGCAACCCACCATCTACTATCCGCACGCCCTGCTAATCTACGGCGGCATGACGGTGCTGCTGAAAACGAGTACGGACCCGCGCACCCTCATCGAACCCGCACGCCGCATCGTCCGGGAACTCGACCCCGCCCAGCCCATCGCCGAGGCGCGCACCATGGACGAAGTGCTGGGGGAAACCCTCGCCCGCCAGCGCTTCAGCGCCCTGCTGTTGGTAGGCTTCTCGATCCTCTCTTTGCTGCTCGCCGCAGTGGGCGTCTATGGAGTCCTGGCTTACTCAGTCACAGAGCGAACCCGCGAGATTGGCCTGCGCCTGGCCCTGGGCGCGGGTCCGGGCAAAATCACGGCCCAGGTCGTAGCCGCCGGAGCTCGCTTCGTATTGGCGGGCACGCTGGCCGGCGTAGCAGGATCCCTGGCCTTGGCGGGTCTCCTGCAAGGTCTGTTGTTCGGAGTAGAGCCCCGCGACCCAGCCACGTTCGCGGCGGTGCCGGCGGTCCTGCTGGCGGTGGCGTTACTAGCCGCTTATCTCCCCGCCCGTCGTGCCGGACGCCTCGACCCCATGTCCGCACTCCGAATGGACTAACCCATCACCGGCACAACGAACCACAACCGTCAGGAAGTGGTGGCCCCGCGGCCGCCAAACCGGATGAAGCCGCAAACGGAGCCGTGAACGTAAGTGAGCGGATAGCCACCAGAAAGCTCCACTGAGTTCAGCAGCGCGCCCAAACTGCGTGAGCGTAGCGCAAGACCCACTCGCCCTAGTACAACACCCTGGTCCGGATCGTCCCCGGCACCTCATCCAGCAACTGTTTCAACTGCAGCGTCTCGGCCTTCTCATCCGACTCGACATCAATCACGACATAGCCCATCCGCGGATTCGTCTGCAGATACTGGCCGGCGATATTGATCTCCTGCTTCGAGAACACCGCGTTGATCGCCGACAACACGCCCGGCTGATTCCGATGGATATGCAGCAACCGGTGCAGCCCCGGATGCTCCGGCAAGGCCACCTCCGGAAAATTCACGGCACTCAGCGTCGACCCGTTATTGCTGTACTTGATCAGCTTCTCCGCCACCTCGACGCCGATGTTTTCCTGGGCCTCCGCCGTACTCCCGCCCACATGCGGGGTCAACAGTACATTGTCCAACCCGCGCAACGGCGACCGGAACTCATCCCCTGCCGTCTTCGGCTCTTCCGGAAAAACATCAATCGCCGCGCCGCCGATATGGCCGCTCTGCAGCGCCACCACCAGCGCATCGATATCCACCACAGTCCCGCGCGCATTGTTGATCAACTTGGCGCCCGGCTTCATCGCCGCAATCTGCGCCGCGCCGAACATCCCCATCGTCTGCGGAGTCTCGGGCACATGCAGCGTCACCACATCGGAAGCCTGCAGCAGCATCTCCAGTGTCGGCACTGGCCGGGCATTCCCCAACGCCAGCTTCGTCTCGATGTCGTAGTACAGCACCCGCATGCCGAGCCCCTCGGCCAGCAGGCCCACCTGCGTACCGATATGCCCATACCCGATAATGCCCAGGGTCTTCCCCCGAACCTCATTCGAGCCCGTAGCCGTCTTGATCCACTCCCCGCGATGCGCCGCCGCATTGCGCGAAGGGATGCCCCTCATCAGAAGCACGACCTCCGCCATCACCAGTTCCGCCACACTGCGCGTATTCGAGAACGGAGCGTTGAACACCGGAATCCCACGCTCCAGCGCAGCCTCCAGATCCACCTGGTTCGTGCCGATACAGAAACAGCCGACACCCGTCAGCCGCGGAGCCTGTTCAATCAGTTCTCGAGTGAGCTGCGTAGCCGAGCGGATACCCACAAAGTAGGCGTCACTCAGCGCGGCAGCCAGATCCTGCGGCGCCAGCGATTTGGGGTGCGATTCGATCCACGTATAACCATCGGCGCGAATGGCGGCCTCGGCGCTGGGGTGCAGACCCTCCAGCAACAGGATCTTGATTCTGCTCTTGTCCAGGGATGTTTTGCTCATGCGGGCGGTTTCTTCTATGATAGCCCGCGAGCTATCAGAGCCGCCCGGAACAGTGGTCGAGCCACTCCGGCAACGACTGCAGCAAGCCCCGCATCAACTCCTCGGCCCGGCGCTCGAAATACCCCGGCTGCCCGTAGGCTTCCCCGCCGCCGGCACCCACCATATCGCTGACCGCGCGCAAAATCAGCACTTTCCTGCCATTGCGGGCCGCGACCCGGGCAATCGCCCCGGACTCCCAATCCGCGGCCACCGCCCCATACTTCGAACGCAACCGCGGGACGTCCGCCACGGCCAGGTCCCGGTCAGCAGAAACGAGCGTGGACCGCACCACCGGACCGGGGTGCTTCGAGCCCAGCCAGCCCAGATCGATCCTGGTCGTGTAGTCCGAGATCGCCTCGTCGGCATCGCCCATCAGGTCCACGATGTCGTAGATCACGGTCCGTTCGGCCAGAACAATCTGATTCCGCGCGACAGCCCCTTCCATCCCGCCGCAAGTCCCCAAATTGACGAGCAGCCGGGGCGACCACCGATCGACAACATACTGCGTGGAAGCCGCCGCATCGATCTTGCCCCACCCTCCATGAAAGAACAGAGGGGCATGCGCCCCCACCCGCGAGGAAAAGAACTCTCCAAAGGGCGACTTCGACACCGCAGCCTGGGGAAAGAAGCGCCGCACCGGCCCCCATTCGGCATTGGCCGAAATCAGCACGGCAAACTTGAGCCCAGCCGCGGGAGCAGCAGCAGCCGGCAACCCCGCGGCGAAAGTGCGTCGCAGCATCTTCTCAGATTAGCCCGCCGCTATACCCGCTCCACCTGAAACCCCTCTTCCGCAATGGAATACTCATACAGCCGCCCGCTGCCCCCGGACAGCAACCGGCGCACCTGCCCGGCCGCCTCTTCATCCTTCGCCAGCAGCATCAGGAATCCGCCGCCGCCGGCCCCCGCCAGCTTGGCCCCTGCCAGATACGGCTGCAGCACGCCCAGCATCTGGTTGATCGGAGCATTCGTCGTGTGCGGATCCAACTGCTGGTTCAACAGCCAATGGCGCTGCATCAACTCGCCCAGGTAACCCCACTCGCCCTCGCGCATCGCATACGCCATCTCCGCTGCGAGCGTCTTGATGCTGTGCAGCACCTGCACCACCGCCACCTCGCGAGCCAGATACCCGCCCACCACCTGCGTCAACAGGCCCTTCGCAATCCGGCGGATCCCGGTGTAATGCAGCACAAACCGCCTCTGGAACTCCTGCTGCCGCTCAGCGCTCCACCCCACCGGCTGAACCCGCAGGCGTTGCCGCAAGCCCGGACCGGTGCTGATCAGCTTTGCGCCCGGGAAGATCCCGCCCGCCTGGTCCTGCCAGCCGCCGCCCGTCGTCATGCGCTGCTCCAGCGTCATCACCTGGTCGCTGAGCTCGGCATCGGTGGGCGTATGCCCCACCAGTTCCGCCAGAGCCCGCAGCACAGTAGCAGCGAGAATACTGCTCGTCCCTAGCCCCGACCCCATCGGCAGGTCAACCGCCGTGCGAATCTCCAGCCCCAGGCCGTTCCACCCCAGCATCCGCAGCGCCACACGTGGAATCGAGAACGGATCGCCCGGAGCCGGCGGCTGCCGCACAGCATCGACACTCTGGTACTCGACCCGTGCCCCGTCGGCAAAACACCGCACCACAGGCTCATCCAGCACGCGCACCGAAGTACGGATCGGATATCCACCATCCAGCGCCAGCGACATGTTGAGCACGGTCCCGCCCCAGTCAAAGCAGAACGGCGGAGTATCTGACCAGCCACCGCCCAGATCGATGCGCGGTGGCGCCGCCACCCGCACTTCGCGGAACTGCGGCTTGGCATCAGTAAGCAGTGGAACGAAATCCGCCGGAGTCGCCGCTTCCACGGCGGATCGCACGCAGCGGAACGCCGCCGCATGCGCCTGTCCGGCCTCTTCCGCCAAGCCCGCCTGCCCCAGGAACAGGCTGGCCTGGAAGTGCCGGCTCGCCGCTTCGGTCAGTTGTCCGTCTTCCAGCGAGAGCGCATCGGCGCACAGCGCGCGACCCGTCGCGGCCAAAGCTGGAATGCCGGGCGACAGCGCCAGCATGGGTCTGATGTCGGAGCCATCGCGCGCCAGGGCCATCGCCGTACGCCGCCAGCCCGTCTGCATACGTGCCACGCGAACTTCAGCCAGCGCCGCCGCATCAGCCCTCTGCTCGCTGGCCGCCAGTGATAGCTTCGCCATCTCCTTCCACTCGACAGCCGAAAATCCAGGTGGATGCAGGCCCATCAGCCACTGCGCGCACGTCCAGGCGGACTCCAGGTCCGAGCATCCGAACAACGCCGCATTCCACAAGCTCCGAAGCTCCGGCGCGACACCCGCCCACACCAACTCCGTGTCCAGTTCCAGGTCCGCCAGCACCTGGCCCATCGGCCGCCCGAACCACGTTGCCGCCCCATTCGTGATCAGCCGTTCGGGATGGTCGGCCACGCCGTAGACCTGAAACACAACGCCCGCAGCCGCGCCAGGCCGCGTCACCGGGATCTGGTGCACAATTACGCTCTCAGGGATCTCCACCGCCGAGCTCAACCCCGTCAGCCCGCGCAGCACCGCACCCTGCGCAGCCCGCACCGGCACATCGAGGTTGCACTCAATGGCCATCGCCCCCGTGTCCAACCGGCAGCCGGCGCTGAATACACTATCGATCACGACACCCGCCGACTCGACACCCGAGGCGGCAATCGAACCCGTCCTCCGCTGGCCCGAGTAGACGCCCGCCAACCCGGCATCCCGCAGCGCCACTCGCTGCAGCGCGCCATCGGAACCGATGTGCTGCAACCGCCCCGGCACCAGCGAACAGTGGAAGGGCAGGCCCTGCAACGCCAACGCGAGGTGCCGCAACGCCGCCGGTGCGCTCGCCGCCGGCGTCCACTGCCCCGTCAACGCCGTCGTCACGTGCTGGTAGAGATCAATGAACGGCCGCTCGCCGCCAATGCCTGTCAGGATCCCGTGGTCGGCCAGCCAGCGGCCGAAGCTGTAGCGCACACCCGCCAGTTCGCTCAACCGCGCGCAAGCAGCAGCATCGAAGGCCAGCAGTCCAGTATCGATGGCGGCTTGCCCGTCCGCCGTCAAAGCCCCGGCCGCCTCCATTTCCGCACGCGTCGGCTTGCTCAGGAATGCGTACACGCGCCCGGATTCATCCACCGAATAGACACCATGTTCCGCCGCGCGCTCCGCTGGCTGGATGATCGCCGCGCCCCGGATCCCCTGCCGGTCCCACGACAGGGCGCTGTCGTCAAGATCGATCAGCACGTCGCCCGCGCACACCACCAGGCCGCTGCGGATGCGTGCCGCCCACGCCGTCGAAGAGGCCAGAATCTCGTCGAAGGCGGTGCTCGCGCCGCCCCACGGCGTATGCGCCGGCAGCGGCGCGAACAGCCGGCCAGATAGCGCATACTGCGGCAACCGGCGCGGATCGCCGCCGCCCTGGATGATCAGCACCCGGCGCCGTTCCCACCACCATTCCAGAGAATCTTTGCCCGGCTGCTCCTGTACCAGCGTCGCTTCCGCCAGGATTCGCAATGCGTTCAGCGTGGCGCCGCCACTGCCGAGACGGCTGTCCTCGAGATCCGCCGCGGTGAGATACAGCACTCCGGAAGGAAGCCGCCCTTCCATCCGCCGCCGCAGGATCTCCTCCGAGTACTTCTCGGCCTGTCGCGCGGACCCAGCGGTGACCACCACTGCATCCCACCAGGGATCCTGGGCGGCGGTGGAAGCGATGCGCGCCACATAGCGCGAGCGGGCCGACTGTGCGGCCGCATCCACCGGCTTTGTCTCATCGTCGAGAGGCGAATCAGTAACTGGCATGGAGGGAGGAAGAGGCTGCGCCCAACGTCATATCTGCTGCGGATGCCCACATATCAAGCCCGCAATTATAGCGAATCATTGTGTATTACATGCGCAGGGCAGCCTGGGCCACCCGGCGGCTCGACTCCCGCACAATCAGGCGCGGCGGAATCAGGATGTGGCTCGGTTTTGCGGGCGTTTTCGCTTCGATGCACTGTACCAGCAGACTCGCCGCCTCCTCCCCCAACAGCCCGCTACTCTGGTCAATCGTGGAAAGCGGCACCCGCAGTTGATCGGAATAGTGGACATTGCCGGCGCCAATAATCGCTACATCGGCAGGCACCTGCAAACCGGATTCCAACACCGCCTGGATCGCCCCGGCAGCCACAGGATCGTTGTAGCAGAACACAGCGTCGGGGCGGCTCGGCAGCGACAGAAGATGCTGCATCGCCGTGAATCCGGACATGTCGCCACCGCCTGCCTGCACCACATATTCGGGCTGGAACTCGACGCCGGCCTTGCTGAGCGCGCGCTTATACCCGCGGAGCCGGCCCGTGCTGTTGGCCGTGGCCGGACCTCGCAAATGCGCCACCCGCCGGCATCCCTGCGCAAGCAGATGAGCTGTTGCCATCTCGCCCAATTCCTCGTCGCGCACCCCGACATAGTTGGCGTCGAGCCCCGCCGGCAGGCGGTCTATCAACACGTACGGGGTGGCTCTGGACTCGAAGGCGCTATGCGCATTCAGCTTCCAATTGGGCAGTGCCGTGGCAATGATCAGCCCGTCGATATGGCGCGCAACCAGCAGGTCCACCTGCCTCCGCTCGGCCGCCGGATTCTCGTCTGTATTCGAGATGACTACCTGGTAACCCAGGGGATCCAGGTGTCTTGCGATGCCCTTGGCCACCTCGGCGAAGAACGAATGCATCAGGTCCGGGATGACCACCCCGACCATATAGGTGCGCCTCGTGGCCAGGCTGCGGGCGATCCAGTTTGGCTCGTAGTTGAGTTCCCGCGCACGCTTCAGCACACGGGCCCGCGTCTCCTCGCTGATGTCGCTGTGGTTGCGCAGCGCCTTGGAAACTGTCATCAGCGACACGCCCAGGTCCACTGCGATGTCCTTCATGCGCGTCGGCATGTAGTAACTATATCGATAAAGTGAATCGGCCGAGGCCCAAAGCTGGGTTAGAGTTGAGGCAGGATGAGCACAGACTACAAAAAGGGCCTGGTAGCCAAGGGCCGCACACTGGGCGTGATCGGCGCCGGCGTCATGGGGCGCACACTGATTCAGGGCCTTGTCGAGAGCGGCATCATTGAACGCGACCGCATCTGGGCCTCCGCCAAAACGCAGGCCAGTTGCGCCAAGGTTTCGGCCGAATTGGGCATCCCCGTGGAGATGGACTACTCCGCTCGCGTGCCCGGCGCCGACCTGCTGCTGCTGTGCGTGAAGCCGGCGCAGTCGGGCAAAGTGCTCGACAAGGTTCGCCAGTCTGGTGTAAGGCCGGAAACACTTCTTGTCTCGATCATGGCGGGTGTGGGCACTCCTCAACTGGAGACCATGCTGGGCACCGCGAACCCGTGGATACGGGCGATGCCCAACACTCCGTGCGTTGTGCGGGAAGGTATGACGGTTGTATGCGGCGGCACACATGCGTCCGAAGTGGACCTCGCCAGGGCGCAGCGCATCTTCGAGGCCGTGGGGCGTTGCGTGACAGTGGACGAGAATCACTTCAATGCCATCACGGCCTTGAGTGGCAGCGGCCCGGCGTATCTCTACCTGGTGATGGAAGCCCTTGCGGATGCTGGGGTTAGGGTCGGCCTGCCGCGCCAACTCGCACTGACTTTGGTGGCTCAAACAATGCTGGGCGCGGCGCGCATGGTACAGGTGACGGGGCGGCATCCGGCGGCTTTGCGGGACGATGTGACGACTCCGGCGGGGTGTACGATTGCGGGGTTGCTGATGCTGGAGGACGGGAAGATCCGGTCGGTGCTGGCGAGGGCGATCGAAGAAGCGGCGAAGACCGCCGCCCACCTGGCTCCTGCCCTTCCGAAGGACAAGAGCCATGGGTGAGCGGTTATTTGACCAAGTCAACTAAATTACTTGACAACATCAAGTAATTTTAGTGTGCCAAACACCGTCAAATTAGAACATCAACTTCATACCGAACTGCATGATGCGCGGGTCGCGGGCTGAAGTAATGATGCCGAAGGTCGAGCTGATGTTCAGGCCGTTGGTGCCCGGAGAAAAGCTGACGTTCGGATTGCCGAGATTGCGGTGGTTGACGAAGTTGAACGCCTCGGCGCGGAACTGAACCCGAACGCGTTCGGCGATGCGGGTGTCCTTGATCATCGACAGATCGAAGTTGACGATGCCGGGTCCGCGAACGTCGGGCAAGGTGCGGCTGACGTTGCCATAGGTGAAGTTGGGCGGGTTGATGAACGCGGTGGTGTCGAACCAGCGGTCCGAGGTCGGGTTGTCGAGCTTGGCGCTGACGCCGGTCGAATTGGGCCGGTTGGCGAGGAAGTTATTCGCACCGCGCACAGCCAGCGGCAAGCCGCCCTGCAGGGTGGAGATGACGTTCAATTGCCAGCCGCTCATGATGCGCTCGGTGAAGCCGTTGTTGGAGGCAAAGCGCTTGCCTTTGCCGAAGGGCAGTTCGTAGATGCCGCTGAGCACGAGGCGCTGGGAAACGTCGGTGGGATCGATGGAGCGCTCCGCTTTGCGGTTGTACTTACCGTTCTGGTAGCCGTTGTCGCTGCCGACTTCGACGGCGCCGAAGTTGGAAGGAACGACTTCGCTATCGCTGATGAGCTTACCGAAGGTGTAGGACGCCAGGATGGCGAAGCCGTTGTCGAGGCGGCGTTCGGCCGTGGCGAGCAGGGCGTGATAGTTGGAGCCGCCCAGGTGAGGCAGGCGGACGGTGACCGCGGTGTAGTAGGGATAGGGCTTCAACGACTGGGAGCGGGCGATGGTGGCGCCGCCGAGAGAGCCGGTTACCTTGCCCGCATAGGGGTTGGGGACCTGATCCTGCAGGCTCAGGCCGAGTGCGTTGTACTGCGGGTCGAGCTGATTGTAGTCGAAGGAGCTGGCGTAGTAGTTGGTACCCTTGTTGGCCGTATAGGCGGCATCGACCATCCACTTGCCGGGCAGTTGCTGCTGCAGCGAGACGGTCCACTGCTGGGACATAGGCACTTTCTGGCCGCCCTGATCCCAGCTCACGCCCTGACCGAGGAAGGCGCTGGGGCCGAGCTTCGGACCGAGGGGTTCGATGGCTGGCGTCGGGAAGCCATCCTTGAACTGAAAGGCCGTGAGGTTGGTGTTGTTGTTGGGGGGATTGTAGGCGGTGGAGGTGTTGGCGAAGCCGGCGGTGTTGCCGAAGGAATCGCGGTAGAACGTCTGCGGATAGAAGATGGCGTAGCCGCCGCGAACCACGGTTTTGCCGGAGCCGAACACATCGTAGGCGAAACCGACGCGGGGTCCGAAGTTCGTGTAGATGGGGTCGAGGAAGGTGCTGCCGTAGTCGACGCCGGCGTACTCGATGCGGCCGGGCAGGCCGGTGAGCGGGTTGGCGGTGAAGGGGTCGAAGTTGGATGTGCCGTTGTTGCGCTCGCGCGGCCACTGCTGATAGTCGTAGCGAAGGCCGAGGTTCACAGTGAACTTGCGCGACATCTTCCAGTCGTCCTGGAAGAAGACGCTGGTGGAATAAGCCTTCTCCGACTCGCCGCCATAGCGGATGAGGGAGGCGCTGCTGACACTGCCGAGGAGGAAGGTCGCGAACGAGCTCCCGGTACCGACGGGCGTCTGCGGATTCTGCGTGAGGCCGGCGGAGAAGTTGAACTGGCCGGAGGGCACTTCGCGCTGGTAGTTATTGGCCTGTTGCAGGCGGAAATCCACACCAAACTTCATTGTGTGGCTGCCCATGATTTTGGTGAGTGAATCGACGAACTGCCAGGTGGTGGAGCCGCGCAGACCGACGGTGAAGGCACCGAAGCCGGGCAGGCCGTTATCGACGCGAGGCAGGGTATCGCCGGGCACGCTGGCGGGCAGGCCGAGTTTGGCGGGCCAGCCCTGTCCGTAGCTGTAGGCGGTGAAGGGGAAGGCCTGGCGGGCGGCGCTGACGCGGAACTCATTCAGCATGGTGGGCGTGAAGCTGTGGGTGTCGCTGATGACGCCGTTGTAGTTGAGGTAGTTGTCGAGGCGCTGGCGGACATTGGGGTCGGGCAGCGAGCCGGCGAAACCATTGTTGTTGAAGTGCTTGTAGTAAGCCCAGCGGCCGGAGAGGGTGTTCTTGTCGTTGAAGCGGTGGTCGGCTTTGGTGGTCCACTGATTCATGTGGCGTTCTTCCTGCACCTGGCCGATCCAGTTATTGGCGTTGGTGAACGCGTTGGTAGGCGTGCGGTTCGCCAGCGGATAGAACTGCATCATCTTGAGCGACACGGGGTCGAGCCGGTTGGTGGGGATGATGTTGTTGGGCAGGGGATCGCGGACGAAGCCGGAGCCGCTGGGGTTCGCCTTGGTGGTGCTGGGATCGTAGAGCTGGATGAGCTTGCCGGTGGCGTCTTTGAGGTTGGAGAAGTTGCCGTTGCGCTGCTCTTCGATGGGCACGGTGAGGATGTTCGAGGCGAAGCGGCGATTCTGCCAGCCTTCGTAGTTGAAGAAGAAGAACGTCTTGTCCTTGCCGTTATAGATCTTGGGGAGAACGACCGGCCCGCCGATGGTGCCGCCGTACTGGTGGTAGCGGAAGGGCGACTTCGTGGCCGCGAAGGCGTTGCGCGCGTCGAAGGCGTCGTTGCGGGCGAAGTAGTAGAGCGACCCGTGCGGATCGTTGGTGCCGGACTTGGTCACGATGTTCACGACGCCGCCGGCGGTGAAGCCGAATTCAGCGGACATGACGTTCGACTGCACCTTGAATTCCTGGACGGCGTCGACCGTGGGGTTGACGTTGATGTCGGCGAGGAAGGCGCTGTTGTTGTTGCCGCCGTCGACGATGAAGCTGTTCATCGAACTGGGGCCGCCATTGATGCTGATGGCCGAAAGGGCGGTGCCACGATCGACGAAGCCGCTGTTGGTGGGGCCGGCCTGGGACTTGACGCCGGGCGTCAGCATGACGAGGGCGAGGGCATTTCTGCCGTTGAGCGGCAGGTCGGCGATGCGGCGGTTTTCCACCACCTTGCCGACGGTGGCGCTGCTGGTATCGACCAGGGAGGCTTCGCCGACGACTTCAATGGATTCGGAAGTCTGGCCGACTTCCATGCGGATATTGACCTCCGCGCGCTGATCGACGAGCAGGGTGATGCCGCTGCGGACACCCTTTTTGAAGCCCTGTTTTTCAGCGGTGACGGTGTATGAACCGACGGGCAAGGAAGGCGCCGTAAACTGCCCTTCCTCATTCGTGCTGGTGGTGAAGGCGGCATTGGTGCCGGTGTTGATGACGCGTATCTCAGCGGCGGGCACAGCCGCGCCGGAGACATCCGTCACCGTTCCTAATACGGTTCCGCGGCCTTGCTGGGCAGCCAGCGGAAGGGCCAGGGAAATGAGAAAAACCAAAGCGAATCTCAACATGGAATCACCTCAAAAGACCTTTTGCGACGGGGCAGCCCCTGATCATGAATAAAAGAACGCGGCCGTGGCGCGGCAATCCGCCTGCGACTTCAACCGCACCCAATGCGCCGAGAAGCCATCGGGGAAGATGTGCTTCTGATAGCCGTCAGCTCCCACACTGACGCGTCCATAGGGCATCCAGGCGCCTGTGCCCATGAAGTCGATCTCGATCTCGATGACCACTGGTTTGTCCGCGCTGACATGGAGCATTTTGCGATCAAAGCCGGTCATGAGATACGGGTCGGACGTTTCGTCCTTTTTGATCTGGGAGTTCCACCAGGGGCCGCCCCAACCGGCGGGTTTACCCCAACTCCAGAGATCGTCGGTCTTGCCGAACCAGAGGCCGGATTGCGGCTGTCCGGCGACGGCGTTGTTGTCGCGGTTGGGCGTGGTCTGATTGCCGCCGACGGCGAAGAGGCCGCGGAAGGCGCAGTAGTCGGGAATGATGCGCAGGTGCTGGCAGATGGGCTTGACGCCCCAGATATGGCCGGTGAAGGCAATGGGCTGGAGTTCGTAGAACATACCCTGGATGTCCATGAGGTAGTGTTCGGTTTCGACCTCGCGGATGCGCATCCATTCGGTCTGCCAGGCCTGTTCGAAGGAGTGGCTGGCCTTGGGCAGGCGGAAGCGCTGCCACTTGCCCTGGACGAGCGCCCAGAAGAGGACCGAAGCTTCGTCCCAGCCGGTGGCGAACATCACGGAACCCATGTCCTGGCGGGCTGCCACGTCCATGTGCGGCTTGCCGGAGAGGCGATTCCAGGCCTTGCCGTCGAACTCGAAGAGGCCGGCGCTGTCTTCGCCGTACTCATAGAAGCCGTTGTTGGCGACCACGACGCGGCCCTGGGCCGTGAAGCCGCCCTTGAAGTGCGGCCGCTTGGCCAGGCCCATCTGCTTCACAAGGTCGAACAAGGGACGGGGCTTGAGATCCTTGACATCCATCTCGCCGAAGACGCCTTCCATGGTCTGGAAGTAGACCCGGTTGGCCGGATCGGTCAGGTGGCGCATGGTGGACGTGATGCGGTGCTTGTCAAACTCGGGAATGTGTTTCCAATTACCCTTGCCGTCGATGACGTAGGGGCCAATGAAGCACTGGTTCGATTCCTTGTGGATGAGGCGGTTGGCGTGAGTGCCGTCGTGCACATGGACGCGTTCGCTCTTCAACTGCTCGTCGATGCGATAGAGCCCGAGGCCGTAGCCGGTGCCCTGCATATGGCTGTTGTAGGTGACGGCCCAGAGCGAGTCGGCCCAGGGCATGAGCGCGCCGATGCCGCACTCAGACCGTTCAGGAATGGTGTCGGCCTTGAATCCGATATTCGCCGAGGCGGGCGTCAGGGATTGGGCAAAAGAGGCGCCAGCACTGCCGGCCACCAGAGAGAGAAGAGAGCGTCGGGAGAATGACATCGTAGTCCGGTCCGCCAGGGACCATGTTAGTTATGCGCCTTTTCATTACCTGGGCGCGTCTGCCATTTGGATTGATTATTTGTAGGTCCTAGGGCCTAGGAAAACCTAGTCTAAATGGACTATCCCGCGCTGGATGGCGGTGATCGCGGCCTGGGTGCGGTCGACGACTCCGAGTTTGTCTAGGAGGTGGCTGACGTGGATTTTGGCGGTCTTTTCGGCGATGTGGAGGCGGTCGGCGATTTCGCGGTTGCTGAGGCCTTCGGTGATGAGGCGGAGGACATCGAGCTCGCGGTCGGTGAGTTCGGAGCCGGACATGCGTTCGGAGAGGAGGCCGCAGATGACGGGCGGCAGGTAGCGTTTGCCGCCGCGGACGGTGAGTATGGCGTTTAACAGATCGTCGGCGCTGGAGTCCTTGAGCAGATAGGCCATGGCTCCGGCCTGGAGGGCGCGGTGGACATCTTCGCTGCCTTCGTAATTCGTCAGCACAACGATGCGGGCCTTGGGGTCGCTTTTGCGGATGGCGGCTATGGCGTCGAAGCCGGAGATGCCGGGCAGGCGCAGGTCCATGATGGTGATGTCGGGCTGGTGTTCGCGGTAGAGGCCGATGGCTTCGGCGCCTTTGTCGGTTTCGGCGACGATCTGCATATCTTCCCGCACATCGATGACGGTGTGCAGCGCGAGGCGGGCGAAATACTGATCTTCAACCAGGAGTATGCGAATCGGGTCCATCATGCGGGCTTCGGCGCCTGAAGCGGAAGGTCTGCTTCGACGATCGTACCACTGCCGGGCGCGCTCTCGATATGAAGGGCTCCGCCGAAGCGGCGGGCGCGTTCCTGCATGACGATGAGGCCGAAGTGGCCGCTGCGGGTGCTGAGGGCGCGTTTGGGTTCGAAGCCGGCTCCGTCGTCGCGGATGCGCAGGTGAACCGCTTCCGGAGTGTACTGGATGCCTACCAGCACATTGGCCGCTTTGCCGTGGCGGACGGCGTTGGCGGTGGCTTCCTGACAGATGCGGAGGGCATTTTGACGGAGGTCGCTGGAGATGACTCCGGGCGAGCCGGTGACTTCGAGTTTGGTGGCGACTCCGGTGCCGGCGGTGATCTGTTCCATGGTGCGGGCGACGGCGTCCTGCAAGCTCTCGGAGACGGGGTCGTTCTCGCGCAGGTCCCAGATGACGCGGCGGGCTTCGGCGCGGTAATGGTGCACCATCTGGCGGGCGACGTCGACGGCCTCAGCGGCGCGGGCAGGCTGTTCCTTGAGACGAGTGAGGGTGGCGTCGAGCTGCCAGGAGATGGCGGAGAAACCGGCGAGCAGGGTGTCGTGCCATTCGCGCGAGATGCGATTGCGTTCGGCGAGGACGGCCTTGTAGCGGCCGCGCAGGACGAAGATGCGCCAGCGGTAGAAGGCGTAGCCGAGTGCGGCGAGGCCGAGCAGGACGGCGGTGAAGAACCAGGCGGTCTGGTAGAAGCGGGGGAGCTGGCGGATGTTGATGGAGACAGGTTGGCTCCAGGGGCCGCCCGGTTCGCGGGCCTCGACGAGCAGGCGGTGGAGGCCGAGGGGGACGGTGGAGTAGCGGGCGGAGCGTTCGCCCGGGCGTTCGATCCAGCCGGGATCGTTGCCTTCCAGGCGATAGCGGAAGCGGAGGTGGGCGGGGGAGGAGAAGCGCAGAGCGGTGAAGCGGACCTCGAGATCGCGGGCTCCGGGCTGGAGTTCGATGGGTTCGGCCAGGGGCTGGGCGCCGGCGAGGATCTCCTCGATGCGGACGGGCGGTGCGGGCGGACGGACGGCGTGCGTGGGCCGGATGCGGACGAAGCCTTTGGCAGTGGGGAACCAGAGGCTGCCTTCCTTGTCCCGCCAGCCCGAGGGTTGGGAGATGCCGTGACACTCGATGGTGCGGAGGCCGTCCTCCTGTTCGTAGAGAGTGGCGTCGACTGACTGGCGGCGGCCGGTGAGGACGTCGTCGAGTTGGCTGGAGGGGATGCGGACGATGCCGCGGGACGAGCTGATCCAGTGGCTGCCGGCCTGGTCGTCGAGGAGTTTGAAGAGGGAGTGGCCGGGGAGACCCTCGCGGGGGCCGAGGGAGGTGGCGCGGGCGTCGTGCAGGTAAGCGAGGTACCCGGCGCGGGTGGAGGCCCAGATGCGGCCTTGGGTGTCTTCTGTCAGCGAGGTGACATAGTCGTCGGCGAGGCCTTGTTCGCGGCGGATCCAGGTGAGATGGCCGTTCTCGAAGACAGCGACACCGGAGTCGGTGCCGGCCCAGACGCGGCCCTGGCGGTCCTGGAGGAGGCAGTTGGTGTTGACGCCCCGGAGGAGGAGTTGGCCGGGTTCCGGGGGAGACGGACGGAGGTTGGTTGGGGAGTTACGGGGGGTCATCCGCTCGCTTACGCTCACGGCTCCGTTTGCGGCTGCGGGGTTGCCGCTGGGGAAGTAGCGGAGGGCGGAGCCGGCTACCCAGAGGCCTCCGGTGCGATCGAGGAGCAGGGCCGAGAC
The DNA here is from genome assembly GCF_051172195.1 of Paludibaculum fermentans. GTDB lineage: Bacteria > Acidobacteriota > Terriglobia > Bryobacterales > Bryobacteraceae > Paludibaculum > Paludibaculum fermentans_A. Next base: position 3,575,045 of record NZ_JBPJAQ010000001.1, on the reverse strand, counting down.
GGAGCCGTTGACCAGGAGCCGGGGGTCGTAGACGCGGCCGTCGAAGTGGTGGAGCCCTTCCCAGGTGCCCAGCCAGAGGCCGCCGCGGCCATCATCGGCCAGGGAGCGGATGCCCAGATCGAGGGCCGGCAGAGGAGTGGGCATGCTTTGGAAGATGCCGCCGCGCAGGCGGAAGAGGCCGCTGCGCCAGGTGCCCATCCACAGGCCGCCGGATTTGTCTTCCATGACGGCGGAGGCGAAGTTGCCGCCGAGTCCTTCGGGTACTCCGAAGGGTTCGACGAGGGGATTTTTCCAGCGGCTGAGGCCGCCGCTGCGGGAGCCAATCCAGAGGTTGCCGTCGTGGTCTTCGAAGAGAGTGCGGATGAAATCGTCGGAGAGGCCATCGCGAGTGGACCAGTTCTCGGCACCGGCGGGCGTGATGCGATAGAGGCCCTGGCCCCAGGTGGCGGCCCAGAGAATGCCGTCCCTGTCGCGGAGGGTTTTGACGACCGGGCCGTTGACGCCGGGCTGGCGTACGAGGGTGACCGCGCCTGCCGATTCACGCACCTGGTAGAGGCCGTTGGAGGTGCCGGCCCAGACTACGCCATCGGGACCGGCCATGACGCTGAGCAGGCCGCCGTGCGGGGCGCCATCGCGGACGACCAGGCGGACGCGGCCGTTCTCATAGCAGTGCAGACCGCCGCCGGCGGCGATCCAAATGCGATGCCGCGGGTCTTCGGCGATGACGTGCCAGGCGTTGCCGGCCGAAGGGCCGACACCGATGGGCGCGGGTCCTTTGGCGTCGAGACGAAAGATGCCGTTGGCGCTGATCCAGAGGGTTCCGGCGGAGTCGGCGAAGAAGCCCATGAGGCTGGCGTTTCCGCGGAACATGTGGCGCAGTGCGTGGTTTTCCAGGCGGTAGAGGTCCTGGTAGTAGGTACCGATCCAATAGGCGTCGCGGGTGGCCGGCGCGAGGGCGCTGACCCAGTCGCGTTCAATGGGAGCAGTGCCCGCGAGCGGGGTGAAGCGGACCCCGTCGAAGCGGGCGAGGCCTTCGCCGGTGCCTACGAGCAGGTAGCCGCCGGGACCGTACTGGATGGCATTGACGTAGTTGTGGGGCAGGCCATCCTCGATCTGCCAGACCTTCTTGTGGTACTGGGAGAGGCGCAGGCCGGGGTCGAGGGCGAGGCATGCGGTGGAGCAGAAGAGGAGGAGGGGGACGAGCTTCATGAGGCGCGTTCCGCCCCAGGGAGAGTGACGAGGAAGCGGGCTCCGGCGCCTGAGGCGGCGGGACTTTCGACGCGGACTTCGCCGTGGAGGTGGTGGACGGCTTTGCGCACGATGGAGAGGCCAAGACCGGTGCCCTTGGCTTTGGTGGTGTAGAAGGGCTCGAAGATGCGCTCGTGCATGTCCGGCGGAATGCCGGGGCCACTATCGGTGACGGTGAAGAGGAGTTCCGAACCGCGGCCGGCTAGTTCGACGACGACTTCGCTGGCCGGGGGCGCGGACTGCAGGGCGTTCAGCACCAGGTTCAGGATGACCTGGGCGAGGAGGTCCGGGTTGCTTTTGGGGAGATGCCAACCGGGCTCCACTTTGACGGCGAGGCGAAGCTGGAGGGCGGCGGCCTGGTGCTGGAGGCCCGTCATGGCGGATTCGACGAAAGTGGATGCGTCGACCTCGGTTTCGAGGGCCTGTACGGGTTTGGAGTAGCCGAGGAGTTGTTTGACGGAGGAGGCGAGGCGTTCGGTCTCGGAGAGGATGTAGCGGAGATCACGCTGGTGGGTGGGGGAGAGCTCCTCGTCCTGGAGCATGACCTGGGTGATGCTTTTGATGGCGCTGAGGGGATTGCGGATCTCGTGGGCGACGGCGGCGGCGACTTTGCCGAGGCTGGCGAGATGTTCCTGGTGGACGAGTTCGCGTTCGAGGCCGAGTTTGTCGTCGAGCAGGCGGAGGGTGCTGAGGGAGTGGGCGATCTCGTGGGCGAGCGATTCCAGGAGGGTGGCGTCGTCGTCGAGGCGGCGGCGGGGTGTGGCATCGATGAGGAGCCATCCCCAGGTGCGGCCTTCGGATTCGAGCGGCCAGCGGTGGGTGAAAGAGCCGGGTTCGACGCTGCCTTCGAGGGTGATGCGGACGGATTTGAGCTTGAGATGGGCGGCGGTGCGCTGTTCGAAGTAGTGGGCGCGATGGGTCCACTCAAAGAGGCCGGCGGCGTCGCGGGCGATTTCGCGAACCCATTCGCGGCGATCGGCCTGGCGGCGGTCTTCATAGGCGAGGACGGCGTTGTAGAGGGGCAGGAAGACGATGACTCCACAGAGGAGGAGGAGGGAGCGGACGCCTTCGTGCATGGCACCGAAGCGGGCGGCGAGAAGGGTGGCCGTGAGGGGGACGGCGAGGACGTAGAGGGCGGCGCCCCCGCCGAGAGCGGCGGCGAGCAGGGCGCTGCGGGGCAGGAGGAGGCCGAAGATCTGCTGGCGATAGAGGAAGAAGATGATGACGAGGGGGACGGGGAGGGTGAAGAGGACGGTCTGGAGGCTGCCGAGGGGCCATACGCCGGAAGCGATGCCGGAGACTGCCCCGGCGGCGAGGAGGGACCAGTAGAAGGCGCGTTCGCCTTCGTGCCAGGCGAACCAGGCGACGGCGATGCCGGCGGGCCAGGAAGCCCAGCCTCCGGCATGGGCGAGGACAGAGAGGGCGGTGACGAGAGCGGATCCACCTTGATCGGTGGCGAGGCGGAGGTAGAAGACGGAGAGCCAGCCGAGGTACCAGAGTCCGGAGCAGGCGACGAGGGCGAGCAGCATGCGGCCGGCGGCGGCGGCGCGGCGCTGGGAGCTGAGGACGGCGAAGAGATAGACGTAGAGCGCGGTTCCGAAGACGAGCGCCAGGGCGTGGATGAGGCTGGTCACAGGGTGATCCGGCGGGCGGAGGCGGCGTTATACAACATCGGGCGGCCCGCGTGATTTATTGTATGACCCCCGCGAACCGATACAATCTTTCACTATGAGCAAACGGTTCGGAGTCCTGCCCGGGATTGTGCTGGGTGTGGTGGGCGCCTTCTGTCTGGGCGGCATCGCCTTGAAGCAGGGTGAGTCGATCAACAGCGCGTGGCTGGTGACCGCGGCGGTGTGCAGTTACCTGGCGGCCTACAGGCTTTATGCGGCCTTCATTGCGGCCAAAGTGATGGCCCTGGATGAACGGCGGGCGACGCCCGCGGAGCGGCTGAGGAACGGCCACGATTTCGAACCGACGAATAAATGGATTCTATTCGGGCATCATTTCGCGGCGATTGCGGGACCTGGTCCGCTGGTGGGGCCGACGCTGGCGGCGCAGTTCGGGTATTTGCCGGGCACGTTGTGGATCATCCTGGGCGTGGTGCTGGGCGGGGCCGTGCAGGATTTCATCATCCTGTTCTGTAGTGTGCGGCGGGACGGCAAGTCGCTGGGGCAGATGGCGCGGGAAGAGATTGGCAAGATCGGCGGCGGGACGGCCCTGATCACGGTGCTGCTGATCATGGTGATCCTGCTGGCGGTGATCGGGCTGGTGGTGGTGAATGCATTGAAGGGCAGCCCGTGGGGCACGTTCACGATTGCGGCGACGATGCCGATTGCGGTGTTCATGGGGCTGTACCTGCGGTACTGGCGGCCGGGCCGGGTACTGGAAGTCTCGGTGATCGGGTTCCTGCTGGTGGTGGCGAGCATCTTCGGCGGCGAGTGGGTGGCGCATCATGCGACGTTCGGGCCGATGTTTACGCTGGGCGGGATGGCGCTGGCGATTGCGGTGATCATTTACGGGTTCCTGGCGAGTGCGCTGCCGGTGTGGCTGCTGCTGGCTCCACGGGATTACCTGAGCACGTTTGTGAAGCTGGGCGTCGTACTCATGCTGGGGATCGGCATTCTGTTCGTGCGGCCGGAGCTGCACATGCCGGCGTTCACGAGGTTTGTGGACGGCACGGGTCCCATTTTCGCGGGTAAGATTTTCCCGTTCTGCTTTATCACAATTGCGTGCGGAGCGATTTCGGGGTTTCACGCTTTGATTTCGTCGGGGACGACCCCGAAGATGATTGCGAGCGAAGCGCACGTGCTGCCGGTGGGCTACGGGTCGATGCTGCTGGAGAGTTTCGTGGCGATGATGGCGATGGTGGCGGCCTGCGCGCTGCCTCCGGGTGTGTTTTTCGCGGTGAATTCGCCGGCCGGGATTGTGGGTTCGACTCCGGCGGCGGCGACGGCCACGATTACGGCCTGGGGCTTTCCGGTGACTGCGGGCGAGATGGCGACGCTGGCAAAGCACGTGGGGGAGGAGTCACTGTTCTACCGGACGGGCGGCGCGCCGTCGCTGGCCCTGGGCATGGCGGGGATCTTCTCGAGGATCGCCGGCAATGAAACGGTGCTGCGGTTCTGGTATCACTTCGCGATCATGTTCGAGGCGCTGTTCATATTGACGGTGATCGACGCCGGGACGCGGGTGGGGCGATTCATGCTGCAGGATTTCCTGGGGCATCTATATAAGCCGTTGGGGCGAACGTCGTGGATGCCGGGGGTGTTGCTGACCAGCATCCTGGTGGTGGGCGCGTGGGGCTATTTCCTGATCCAGGGCGTGCTGGATCCGCTGGGCGGGATCAATTCGCTGTGGCCGCTATTCGGGATCGCGAATCAACTGCTGGCGGCGGTGGCGCTGTGCGTGGCGACGACGATCCTGATCAAGATGCACCGGCTGAAGTATGCGTGGATCACGCTGCTGCCGCTGTCGTGGCTGCTGATTGTGACGTACACGGCGGCGTGGCAGAAGATTTTCAGCGACGCTCCGCGGATTGGGTTCCTGTCGCAGGCGGCACAACTGGAGGCGGGTCCGGTGACGGCGGCGGCGAAGCAACTGATCTTCAACAACCGGCTGGATGCGGCGTTGTGCGGGATCTTCCTGGTGCTGGTGACGACGATTCTTGTGGACTCGGTCCGGAACTGGGTGGGCATCCTGAATGGATCGCGGACGTCCAAGAGCAGTGAGGCGCCGTTCGTGTTGACGCAGTTGCAGCCGGAGGAGCTATGAGGAGCCTGAAATCGCTGTACCGGATCCTGATGGGGATTCTGCGGGAGATCGGCGACGAGAGCGCGTATCAGCGGCATCTGGCGGCGCACGGCCGGACGCACTGCGGGGCGGAGTGGCGGACGTTCTCGGAAGAGCGGATGCGGCAGAAGTACCAGCGCGCGAAGTGCTGCTGATCAGTAGCCGCGCATGGAGACCCAGTAGAGGTAGCCGAGCAGCGGCAGCAGGAGCATGGCGCTGGCCGAGGCGCGCTGGCTGAAGGCGCTGAGGACGGCGAGGGTGCTGAAGAGGATGAGGGCGGGGCGCGTCATGCCGTCCCAGGTCCAGAGCAGGCCGCGCGCGGCCTGAACGGCGGCCAGGGTGAGGCTGCAGGCGACAGCGGCCCACTGCCAGCGGCTGCCGGGCTTGCGGGTGAGTACACCGTGGGCCAAGCCTCCCAACCAAAGGCTCAAGGCGAGCAATTCAAAAAACGTCAGTGCGTTGCCCATGCCGGATCCTCCCGGAGAGATTGATGCACGATTTGCGCCAGCAGCACCAACGTAAATACAAGAAGCAGGCACCAGGCGGCGACGGCGTACGGCTGGAGGGCCGAGAAGCGGAGGCCGAGTTGGAACGGCAGGAGGCTCAACTGCTGCCATTCGGGCGGCAGGGGTCCGCGATAGGGGATGGTGGCGCCCTGGCCGCTGACGGAGAGCCAGATATTGATGAAGCGGCGGGGGATGCTCCAAGGCATGCCGAGGCGGCGCCACTGGATGACCTCGATGGACGGGATGAGAAGGAGCGAGGCGAGTTGCTGGACGACGCTCCAGGAGAGGACTGTGGCGGCTAGCGCGCGCCAAGCGGCGGAGATGCGGCGGCGGCTGATCCAGAGAATGGGGACGGTGAGGAGGCAGAGCAGGAGGACGGGGGTTTCGGTGTAGCGGTCGCCCCAGGAGATCTCGCCGGTGGGGGACATATAGGTGGCGTAGAAGTAGATGTAGACGGCGAGGGTGGCAATGCCGCCGAGGGAGAAGGCGCGGACGCGGGGCTCCAGGTGGCGCCATGAGAGGGCCAGAGCGAGGAGGCTGACGACGAGCAGGGGGTCGAAGAGAAAGATGGAGTTTTGGGGGGACCAGAGGGCTTCGTGGACGCCGGCCATGAGCGGGTTGTTGAACATGTTGCCACTGTTGTCGGTGGAGGGTGGCGGCTCGACGAAGGGGGTGTAGTAGGTGCCGCGGAAGGTCCAGAAGCGGTGGTACTGGTAGAGGCGTTCGATGACCAGGAAGAGGGTGAAGGCAGGGGCGCAGCCTTTGGCGTAGGCGAGCAGGGCGGTGGTGATACTCCTGACACCTTTCCCGTCCCAGAGGAGCAGCAGGAGGAGGCAGAGGAGGATGCCGGCGGCGTCGGCGAGGGTGGTGAGGCGTGTAAGGAAGCTGACACCGAAGGCGGCACCGGCGCAGGCGGCGTCGGGCCAGCGGCGGTGGTCGAACCAGCGCAGGGTGAAGAAGGCGCCGGCGAGGGCCATGGCGAGCATCAGGCTGTTTTCCTGGCAGTTCTGGATGTAGTGGAGAAAGGTTGTCGCCAGCAGGAGACTGAGGGTGCCGAAGGCCGCGGGGGTATGAGGGAAGTGGAGCTGGCGGAGGAGCAGGTAGGCGAAGGTGGCGGCGGCGCCGCAGACGAGGGTTTGGGAGAAGAAGGCGATGAGGATGAGGCGGAGGGCGTCGAGAACGTGGGGCGAGAGGGGGACGTAGCGGCGGGCGAGGTCGAGGGTGGTGGTGACAGCGATGTCGAAGGGGAGGAAGACGAGCGGCTGGCCGAGGCCGAAGTAGGCGTGGCGTTTGCCGTCGTAGCCGAGGGTGCCGAAGGCGTGGGCTTCCTCGGGGCGGATTTCGGGTTCGGCGGTCCAGAGGGCACGGGTCTGTTGGAGGCGGCGGACAGGGTCGATGCTGACCATGCTGCCGGCGTTGACGAGGGCGGCCAGCAGGGCGACGAAGAGCCACAGGCGCGGGAGGAAGCCGGGCGGGGTGCGCAGGCCGAAGGGGCCGGGGGTGGAAGCCGGGTTCATGGGCCTTCCCATGATAGTCGTGATTGGGGTGTGGCGGGGTGCGTGGAATGGCCCAGGGCAATGTAGGGGGATGGACACAGACGCGGGGTGGCTGCGGGCGAATGCGGATCAAAGTGTAGAAGAGTTCAACATCTGAAATTGGCCGTGCGATTGCTTACACCTTTTCGTCAAGGAGGGGCTCGATGCCAAAAGGCTCTGTTGCCGTAACGGCCGAACGCTGTAAAGGGTGTGGCTTCTGTGTAGAGTTCTGCCCCACTCACGTGCTGGAACTCTCGAGTGCCTTTAACGCCAAAGGCTACCATCCGCCGCACATGATAAATGCCGAGAAATGCTCGGGTTGCAACCTGTGCGGCATGTACTGTCCGGACTTCGCCATCTTTGGTTACCGGTTCCCGGACGCGAAGGGTGAGAAGAAGGAAGCATGATGCACGCCGATCCAAGCTGTGTCCTGACGGGCACCCATTTCATGAATGGCGACGCCGCCTGTTGTGAAGGTGCGATTGCCGCAGGTGCGCGATTTGCCGCAGGTTACCCCATCACCCCTTCCACTGAGGTAGTAGAGCGGTTTGCCGCCCGTGTCCCCAAGATTGGGGGCATCTTTATCCAGATGGAGGATGAACTGGCGGCGTCGATCACGCTGCAGGGGATGGTGTGGGCGGGGGCAAAGTCGTTTACTGTGACCTCCGGGCCGGGCTACTCGCTGATGATGGAGCACATTGGCTTCGCGGCGATGACCGAGACGCCTTGCGTGTTTGTGAACGTGCAGCGCGGCGGACCCTCTACCGGGTTGCCCACCCTGCCGGCGCAGGGTGACATGATGCAGGCGCGGTTCGGGTCGCACGGCGACTACTCCACGATTACGCTAGTGCCGAGTTCGCCGCAGGAGTGCTTCAGCCTGACGGTGAAGGCCTTCAACCTGGCCGAGCAGTTCCGGGTGCCGGTGATGTTCATGATGGACGAGTGCGTGGGGCACATGACGGAGAAGGTGGTCATCCCCGACGCCAAAGAGATTGAGATTACTCCGCGGCGCCACGCGTCGAAGCCGCCGGGTGAATTCGTGCTGTTTGAACCGGGCGAGGACCTGGTGCCCGAGATCGCGCATGCGGGTGAAGGGTACAAGGTGTATGTCACGGGGCTGACGCACGACAAGCGCGGCTATCCGCTGATGAATCCGGCGTCGCAGAAGGAACTGGTGACGCGGCTGTTCGAGAAGATCAGCCGGGCCTCCGAAGAGTTGACGATCGTCGAGTCGGAGGGCCTGGAAGACGCCGATGTGGTGGTGGTGAGTTACGGGATCACGTCGAGGGTGGCGCAGCGGGCGATCGGCATGGCGCGGGACAAGGGCCTGAAGGTGGGCAAGCTGCGGCTGATCTGCGTCTGGCCGTTCCCGGAGAAGCTGATCCGTGAACTGGCGACGAAGGTGAAGGCTCTGGTGATGCCGGAGTTGAATATGGGCCAGGTGGTGATTGAGCTGGAGCGTTGCGCAGGCGGCAAGTGCAAGGTGATCAGTGTGCCGCATCCGGGCGGCACGGTGCACAAACCGGCGGATATCCTGGCGGCGATCGAAAGAGGTGCGGAATGAGTACGGCGGCGGACTTTCACATCCACAATCCGGTGGAAGATGTTCTGCGCAAGGAGCGGATTCCCACCATCTGGTGTCCGGGGTGCGGCATCGGCACCACGGTGAACAGCTTTGCGGCGGCGCTACTGGGCCAGCACATCGACCTGCAGAAGACGGTGATCGTCAGCGGCATCGGGTGCAGCGGCCGGGTGAGCGGCTACATGGCGCTGGATTCGTTCCACACGACGCACGGGCGGGCGATTCCGTTCGCGACGGGGCTGAAGCTGGCGAATCCGGAATTGACCGTGATTGTTTACTCGGGTGACGGCGACCTGACGTCGATTGGCGGGAATCACCTGATCCATGCGGCGCGGCGCAACATGGACATCATGGTGGTGTGCGTAAACAACATGATTTACGCGATGACCGGAGGCCAGGCAGCGGCCACGACGCCGGGCAATTCGATTACGACGACGAGCCCGTTCGGCAGTTTCGAACCCGAGATCTGCCTGCCGCAACTGGTGGACGCGGCCGGCGCGGTGTTTGTGGCGCGCTGGACGGCGTATCACGTGAAGCAACTGGAGCGCACGATGGCGAAGGCGCTGAAGAAGAAGGGCTTCCGGTTCATCGAAGTGTTGACGCCGTGCCCGACGCTCTACCAGCGGCGCAACAACATGGGCGACGGGCTGGCGGCGATGGTCGATTACAAGAACCGCAGCAAGATCAAGAACGGCGCGCCGACGTATGAGGTGGCGCTGGAGCCGGGCGGCGACATCATTGTGGGCGAGTTTGTGGACCGCGAGCGGGAAGACTACCTGACCCGCATGCGCCGCCAGTTGGGCACGAACTACACAGAACTGCCGCCGCAGCCCGAGGAAGAAGAACAGGAGGGGTGCTGCTCATCATGCTGAAAGAGATCCGAATTGCAGGTTTTGGCGGGCAGGGCGTCATTCTGTCCGCGCACATTCTGGGCCGGGCAGTCTCGATTCACGAGGGCGGTTTTGCCACAATGACCCAGAACTACGGTCCTGAGGCGCGCGGTGGAGCGGCTAGCGCGGCGCTGGTGATCAGCGACCAGCCGGTGCTGTTTCCCTACGTTTCGAATCCCGAAATCCTGGTGGTGATGTCGCAGGAAGCGTTCACACGCTACACGCCCGACCTGCAGGAGGGCGGCGTACTGATTGTGGAAGAGGACCTGGTGCGGATGGAGAACACTCCGCAGCACATCAAGGTCTACAGCATTCCGGCGACGCGTATTGCCGAGGAGTTGGGCAAGAAGATGGTGCTGAATGTGGTGATGGTGGGCTTCTTCTGCGCCATTACCGAGGCTGTGAGTTACGAAGCGTGTAAGAAAGCTGTGATCGACAGCGTGCCGGAGAAGTTCAGGAAGATGAACCTGGACGCGTTCGAGAACGGCTATGGCTTCGGCAAGAATCTACTGGCCAAGGGCGTCTCAAAGGAAGAGGACACTGAGCCTGTCAGCGTTCTGGAATCCGCCAACTGAGGGCTATTTCTGTCCTAGTTTCTGCGTCAGCGACTGAGCCTGGGTATTGAGGCTGAGGAGCTGGCGCAGATCGTCTTCGGCGGACTGCACCGTCGTCTGGATCCTGGAGATGTCGGGAGCAGCCGTCACCGGACTGTCGCGTTGGGTATCCAGCCGGACGGCCAAAGCCCGCAATTGGTCTGTCAGTTCGCGATAGCGGCGCTGGAGGCTGTTCAAGACAGTCTCCCGGCGCCGGTTCACTTCCAGCAGGCTATTGGCGGTATCGCCGGAGGTGCCGGATTTCTTCTGCAACGCGGTGAGTTCTTCCCTGGAGTGGCGCAGGTTGGTTTCGAGCTGCGACAGGCGATCGTTCTTCGTCTTCAGCTCCGCTTCCATGGCCTGCACGACGCGGCGGGTGGACTCAAAGTCTTCGCGGACGCCGGACTCACTGGCGCTGAGCTTTTTGTTCTCCAGCGTGAGAGTCTCGCGTGTGGATTCGAGGTCGCGGATCCGGTTCTGTAGCTCGGCATTGGAGGCCGTGGCCGCGGACAGCCGGGCCTGAACCTGGGCCAGTTCGCGGATCGCGTCCAGGCGGCGGCCTTCGCCCTCGGATTTGTGGGCAGGCGCGGCGGCAGCGGCGGGTTCAATGCCGCGCTCAGCCAGTTGCGCGCGCAGTGTGTCGTTCTCTTTGGTGAGAGCAGCGGCCTTGCCGGCGGCCGCCTCATTCGATTTTTCCAACTCGCCCAGGCGTGCCTGCAGAGCGGGCCCGCTCCGCTGGTAGCTGACATACAGCCACCCGCTGAGCCCCAGGGAGAGCACCAGCAGAACCAGCAACACGGCTTGTACGCGATTGTGCATGACGGGATCTTACTCCTTTCCGCCGGCCCGCATGGAGAAGCGCGTCCGGTATTGCAGGTCAGCGCCTTCAGCGGATAGATGCATGGTGAAGTTCCTGGGCGTGCCTTGCGGGATTTCGACGTCGAAGGCCCACATGGAGCGGATCTTCTCAAACGCCTGGGTGATGGTGATGGCGATATCGGTTTGGGTGCGGCAGAACATGGCCTGGCCTCCGGTGGCTTCGGCCATTTGTTGAAGCCCGGTCTGATAGGCGTCGTTGAGGCGATCGCGCAGAAAGGCGAGGTGAGTGACGAACACGGGCGCATCGGCCTCGGCGAGCGTGGCACTGAGTTTCGCGGTCTTTTCGCGGATGAGCGCTTCAGGGAAGCGGCGGCTGAGGTCGCGCGAGTCGCTCATATTGATGACCGGGTTCGTATAGTCTTCGCGGTAGTTGTAGATGTTCGAGTCGGTGATGTAGAGGATGGCGGTGCGGACGGGCGTTTTGCGCAGCAGGCTGGTGGCCAGGCGCTCTGCTGGTTCGATGGTTTCCAGCAGGCCGGCGCGTCCGGAGACGGGCGATTGCTGAATGGTGGCGGTGACGGAGGGGCGATCGGCCGTGGGATCGGTGACGACGCGCAGGCCATCCTGGGAGCGAAGTACGCCCAGCCAGATGTTGGGGGGCAGCTTCTCAATTTCGGTAGCCATAGCGGCGCGGGCGGCATCGACCAGGGTGAGGTCGCCGGTGACGTCGAGGACGATGAGCAGGATGAGGCCGTCGTCAGGCCCCTTGATGCGAAGAATGCGGGCATCCTTGCCCTCGGCCCGGGCCTTGAGATCCTTCAGCTCGGGCGTGGAGCTCCAGGCGGTGACACGGCGCACGTGGACGGCGGGCGCGGCGGCATTACTGCCGAAGAGCTGTGCCGCCGCGGCCGCGGCCAAGACGGGGATACATAGCCGGCGCGTCATTCTCTGAATCCAGTCCTGAGGCTCAGAAGCTAAACCTCAAGCCTAGCTGGACGACACGTCCGCCGCGCGAGCCGATGATCTTGCCGGCGTTCACGTTGGGCGAGCTTTCGGTGCCGATGACGGTGTCGGGCAGGTTCCAGTTGGCGTTGTTGATGAAATTGAAGCCGGAGGCGGTGAACTCCATGCTGCGCTCCTGGTCGATGGCGAAGCGCTTGCTGACGGAGAGGTCGTGGTTCTGCGTCATGGGGTTGCGCAGGGTGGGATGGGTGCGGGGTCCGCTGCCCATTTCGAAATCGTCGGGATGGCTGAAGGCGGCGGGGTTGAACCACAGGTCGGGGCCCTGGTTTTCGGGCAGCGGATTGACGCCGGGCACGACGTTGACGCGTACGGTCTGGAGGACGCCGCCGGTGTTGTTGAACTGGGCGCGAAGGGAGAGCGGGTCGCCGCTGGAGACGGAAGAGATGCCGCTGATGGACCAGCCGTCGGTGAGGTAGCGGCGCCAGTCCGGGAAGACGAGATAGGGTTTGCTGGTGCCGATGGGCAGCTCGTACATGTAAGTGAGCGAGAGGCGCTGCGGGTTGTTGCCGGCGGTGAGGCCCCATTCGTTGTGGCGGTTGAAGAAGTCCTGTTTGCCGTAGGGGCCGGAGTAGTCGTCGTACTGGCGCGAATACTCGTAAGTGCCGGTGAGCGAGAGCCCCTGGGCGGTGCGCTTTTCGACGCGGGCGGAGGCGGCTTCGCGACGGTAGCGGCCATCGGGCCACTGGCTGAAGACGTCGGTAGCGATGAACTGCGGGTAAGGCCGCAGCGAGCGGTTGAAGGCCTGGTCGTTCAACTTGTCGCGATAGGACATCGTCTCGGGCCGCAGGGCATCGGGATTGACAGCGTAGTTGCCGACGAAGAGATCGCGGCCCCAGGAGACGCCGAGGGAGCCGGTGAGGACGAAGCCGCCGGTGAGTTCCCGCTCATAGCTGGCGCCGACCGACTGGTAGCGAGGCAGGTGGCCTTCGGTCTCGAGGATGGTGGCGTTGGTGTCGTCGGCGGCGGTGGGGGTGAGGTCGGGGATGGGCTTCGGCGTAGGCGGCACGCCCTGGCGGAGCGTGAAGGCCGGCACCAGCTGCGAGTTGGCGGAGTAGTAGTTGGGATGGCCGGTGAAGCCGCGGGTGCCCCATTGGCCGTTGTAGATGGGATAGGCCTGATAGCTCATCGCATAGGAGAGCCGGAGCACGGCCTTGCGATTGCCGCGCGGGTTCCAGGCCAGTGAGAGGTTCGGCTGGGGTTTCACGGCGATGGGCTGGAAAGCAGAGCCGTAGCCGCCTTTTCCGGCGAAGACCAGCGCGCCGAGGCGGCCGTTGGAGGGATTGAGGACGGAGAGGTCGACCGTGGACTGGCGATTGTAGCGTTCGGTGCGCGGGGCGGAGGTGAGGATGTTCAGGCCGAAGCTGAAGGTGAGTCCCTGGCGGTATTCCCAGGTGTCCTGTACGGCGGTGACCATGGTCCAGTTGCGGAAGTAAGAGGGCGTGGGCACGTCGCTGTAGTCCGAGGTGTCGACGCCGCCCAGCAGGAAGCTGGCGAAATTCTGGCCGGTATTGACGATGCCGGGCAGGCTGGTGAGGGCGGAGGTGAAGTAGTAGGCGCCGGACGGCAGGCCGGGATTGAAGGTATTCACGTGGTAGCGCACGAACTGGCCCACCATGCGCACATTGTGCTTGCCGACGCGGAGTGAGTGGGCGTCGGTGAGGACGAAGGTGCTGCGGGCGTTGCGTGCCTGGGGGCTGTTGCGGCCCATGGCGAGGTAGCTGCCGAGTTCGATGCGCGGGAAGGCCTGGCCGGGCACGCCGGTGAGACCGAGTTGGGCGGGCCAGTCGCCGCTGTCGCTGACGTTCTCGTTGACGTCGCTGTGGGCCTCGAAGGTGAGCGTATTCACACTCTGGGGCGAGGCGGTGTAGACGTATTCGAGGGAGCCGCGTCGGTTGACATAGTTGCGGTCGGGCGCGGCGGAGTCGGCTGCATTCGGAATGAAGGTGGCGCTGCCGGCGAAGCCGTTGGTGAAGGCGTAGCTGACGGCGAGGCGGTGCTTTTCGAGGAATGAGTGATCGACTTTGGCGATCATGCCGCTGGCCTTGTTGGTCTCGGGCGCGACGGCGAAGTAGTTATTGCGGAAGAAGGGACCGGCGTCGGAGTTGGGCTGGGGGTAGAAGGCAAGGATCTTGCGGGCGATGGGATCCTGGCGGTCGACCGGGATGCGGTTGTTGGGGTAAGGATCCTTGATGTACTGCAGGTTGTCGCGCGAGATCTCCAGCGAAGGGTTATAGGCGGGATTCAGGCGCGTGGTGGAGGGGTCGTAGATCTCCTGGGGTTCGCCGGCGCTATCGACCACCTGGCTGTAGTCGCCTTCGCGTTCAGTGGCGATGGGGACGGTGCGGAGGGAGCTGCGGCCGATGCGTTCCCGGACGCCCTCGTAGCTGAGGGAGAAGAAGGTCTTGCGGCCGCCGTTATAGAGCCTGGGGATGATGACGGGTCCGCTGACGTTGAAGCCCCACTGGTTGCGGCGCAGCAGGTTCTTGTCGCCACCGCGCTGGGCGATCTCGTGCGGGACGGCATCCAGGACGTCGTTACGGAAGTTCTCTGAAAGGCGCCCGTGAAATTGTGGACGGCTGGCTCCGCTGTTGGATGCCTTCTTGGGACTGTCCTCGCGGAAGCCGAGCTCGCGCGAGAGGACTTTGAATTCGTCGGCGGCCCGCTGCAGCTCAGTGGCGGGCCTGGGCGGCGTGCTTTGCGCCCGCAGCACGGCTGCAGACACAGCTAGGGCTGCGAACCACGAACTGTTCCGTCTGAGTACCAAATACCAGTTTACCGTGCTGGACACCTGCTCACAGATTCACGCGTTTGAGCAGTTGATGCAGACCAGCGTCGCCGATGCCGCCTTCCACGTCTGCTTTCAAGCGGGATGCGGCATCCAGCAGGACATAGTGCGGAAATGCCCGGGCCCCAAAGATAGCCGGCAGGTTGGTTGTCTCGCTCAGCACGATCTGGCCTTTGCGCGGCGAATTCGCCAGATATTTGCGGACGATGCGTTCCGATTCGTTGACGCTGACGGCAAGGACGGTCAGGCGGTCTCCATACTCTTCGACGAGGGCATCGACAGCCGGCTGATCGCGGCGGCAGACTCCGCACCAGGTAGCCCAGAACTGGATGAGAACGGGAGTGCCTTTGAGCGAGGCTTTGGAGAATTTCTGCCCCTTGATAGTGGTGCCGCGGAAATCGGGCGCCTCTTCCACGGGAAAGGCCTGCAATCCGGCACCGAAGGAACCAAGGAATGCAAGGAAAGCACGGCGGCGAGGCATGACTTCTCTACGGTACTACTATGCGGCGGGCTGGATGGCGGCCGGAGAAAAGCGTTCCGACCATCTGACGCGGCCGGTCCATTGCATGACCGCGAAGAGGGTGCAGATGGAACCGATGGTGATGGCGAGGCCGGTGTAGCCGGGGAAGAAGAAAGCGTAAGAGAACAGCACCAGATAGGCGAATTGTGCGAGCCCGGCTTCGACCAGTGCGAAGCGCAGGCCGACCACGATGCGCAGGTAGCTGACGACCAGCAGGACGGAAACGGCGGAACTGATGAAGAAGGCGGCGTGGATGGAGATGTGATCGACCAGATAGGCCAGCAGCAGGTGGAAGGCGAAGAAGGCGCAGGCCAGGAAGAAGTAGTTCATGGGGTGCAGGTCGATGCGCTTCATTGTTGTGATGACCAGCATGAGAAAGAAGAAAAAGAAGAGCGAGACCGGGACGAAGGTGCTGATCTCGCCGGCCAGGGGCCCGGGCTGGGCCTTGACGGGCATGGTGACGGCGATGGGGACTCCGGAGACGAGGCTGGAGTAAGTCCACTGGAGGTCCCACCCGGCCGGGGCATCGCGTTTGGCGGTGGGCGCGAGGGTGTTGTCGGGGAAGTCGATGTCGCGGAAATCGGTGACCACCTTGCATTGGAAATTTCGAATCTGGCCGGCGGCCTCGCCGAAGCGATACTGCCACCGATCGAGGCCCTGGGAGCGGTAGGCGACATGAAGGTTGAGCGACTCGCCGAGGTCGAGGTTGAGATGGGTGAAGAGCGCTCCGTCGCGGTTCTCGGTGGATAACGCCTGGCCATCGCGCAGGATGGTGAGTCCGTCGTAGACCGCCTGTTTGGCGGGCAGGGGGAAGGTGAGGCGGACCTGGACGGCGCGCCCGGTGTCATTGGTCAACGTATAGACGCCCTCGAAGTTGACGGCGTAGGTACTGAACCAGAGGAGACCCTTCTGGCGGGGCTGGAGGGCCAGCTTCACGCGCAGGTCACTGCGCATGATGGGCAGCACGTGGGTCTCGACGCCGCCGGTGGCGTTGAGGGAATCGACCGCGGCGACAGGCGGCTGCTGCGTGAGTTCCGAGCCCCAGACGGATTCGACTCGTCCCCGCAGGCTGGAGCCGGAGGCGCTGCTACGGCTGTAAATGGTGGCGGCCAGGATGGCCCAGGCGATGGAAGTGCAGACGAAGATGAAGCCGATGGCGGCGAGGCGTTTGAACATGATGGGACCAGTATGCCCGCTGTTCGCCATAGTGTAAAGTACTTTTTGATATAAAGTTATTTCAACTGCCAACATTCGAATCGTAGCGCATCCTGCAACGCTGGCACGCTGCCCGTTGCGCTACCCTGAGGCTGAATGAAGTTACAGGAACTGGCGGAACAGTTAGGCTGCGACCTGCGTGGAGACGGCGGCGTGGAGATCAGCGGCGTAGCCGGTATGGAGTATGCATCCGCGTCCCAGATCACGTTTCTGGCGAATCCGAAGTACGCGCACAAGGTGAAGAATACGCAGGCCGCGGCGATCATTGCGGCCGCCTCGGTTCCGGAGCTGCCCATCCCCGTGGTGGTGAGCGAGAACCCATATCTGGACTTCGCGCGAGCCCTGGCGTTGTTCTATCAGCCGCCCAAGCCGGCGGCGGGCATCCATCCGGCGGCGGTGATCGCCCCGACGGCGACGATCGGGGAGAACGCCTCGATCGGGGCTGGAGCCGTGATCGGCGAGCATGTAAAGATCGGGCGCAACGCGGTGATCCATCCGCTGGTGGTCATCTATGAAGGCGCGGAGATCGGCGATGACTTCCTGGGCCATGCGCACTGCGTGGTGCGGGAGCACTGCCGGATTGGCCATCGTGTCATTCTGCAGAACGGCGTGATCATCGGCGGCGACGGATTTGGGTTTGCGAAGCGCAAGGACGGGTCGCATTTCAAGATCGTGCAGTCGGGCCCGGTGGTGATTGAGGACGATGTCGAGATCCAGACGCTGACGTCGGTGGACCGCGCAACGGTGGGCGAGACGCGGGTGCGGCGCGGGGCGAAGATCGACTCCCTGGTGCAGATCGGCCACGCCTGTGAAGTGGGTGAGGACAATATCATCTGCTCGCAGACGGGGCTGGCCGGGTCGACCATCCTCAAGAAGAATGTCCTGCTGGCCGGGCAGGTGGGCATTTCGGGCCACCTGACGATTCACGACAACGCCATAGTGTACGCGCAGAGCGGCATTGGACACGATGTGGCGGCGGGCAGTATTGTGTCGGGATCGCCGGCATTCGATGCGGGCGACTGGCGGCGGGCGATCACGGCCTATCCGAAGCTGCCTGAGCTTCTGAAGACGGTGAGACAATTGGAGAAACGCGTCAAGGAACTGGAATCCACGCTGACCGGAAAGTCGGAATGAAGAAAAGCGCACATCAAAACCGGGCTCCGTTCGCCTACAAGAACGAGGCATTCCTGGATAGCTGGAACGGGCGTTCCATACGAATCCTGTCGGAGTATCTGGAGCCGCTCGACCGCTTCAGCCAAGAGAAAATCCGGGACACTGTGGTGTTCTTCGGGTCGGCCCGGATCCAGGAAGAGGGTCCCCTGGCGAAGTACTACAGCGGCGCGCGGGAGTTTGCGCGGCTGATCACGCAATGGTCGGACGCGCTGCAGCCGCCGACGCGGCGCTTTGTGGTGTGCACGGGCGGGGGTCCGGGCATCATGGAAGCAGCGAACCGGGGCGCTCGGGATGCCGGGGGTAAGTCGATTGGCTTGAATATCGCGCTGCCGCACGAGCAGTACCCGAATCCTTATCTGTCGCCGGAGCTGAACTTCCAGTTCAACTACTTCTTCATGCGCAAGTTCTGGTTCGCCTACCTGGCCAAGGCGCTGGTGGTGTTTCCGGGCGGCTTCGGCACCTTGGACGAGCTGAGCGAAATTCTGACGCTGGTGCAGACGCAGAAGCTCGAGAAGAAGATCATGATCATGTTGTACGGCAGCGATTTCTGGAACGAGGTGATCAACTTCGAGGCGCTGGCCAAGTATGGTGTGATCTCGAAGGAGGACATCAAGTTGATGGACTTCGTAGACGATCCGCACACGGCGTTGGACCACCTGAAAGACTTCCTGACGCGGAACTATCTGCAGCCGCACCAGGTGCGGGCGGTGGACGAGATGCCGGATATCGCCAAGTCGCGCATTTGAGGGGAACACGGGCCGCGTTGCATAACATAAAGACCGCAGGCTGGAAATCTAGTAACCTGATACCCGAATGGCCTTAACAGGCTGGCTGCATTCCATCCGTTCGCTTGGCTGGATCGAGAGGCTCTTTGCCGTCTTTTTCGCACTCTCCGCCATTCTCTATTGGCGGGGCGGTCTCGATTCACTGCCGGGCCTTTTGTTGTTGCTGGTCACGGTCTTCTTCGGTTTCGCCACGATCTGGAGGGTGGGCGTGCGGCTGGTGCGGCGCGCCATCTGGCGGCTGCGCAACCGGCTGATTGTCGCCTACCTGTTCATCGCGGTGGTGCCCATCCTGCTGCTGGCCGTGCTGACGATCACGGGTGCGTGGATGATCTCCGGCCAGATTGCGGCCTATCTATTGAACATGGAGATGGACCGGCGCGTGAACTCGCTGCGGCAGACGGCGGGGTCGTTGGCGAGAGTCTCGGCCCAATCGAGGGCGGAGGCGGTCAAGCGCTCCGGCTTCATCTTCCACGACCGGTATCCGGGACTGCAGATCCTGGTGCACGACCAGGATGGGAAGGAAGTGCGGTACCCGGAGGACGCCAAGCTGGAGGTGCCGCCGGCCGGGCATCCGGAGTCAGCCGGACTGGTGGTGCGGGATAAGACCTTCTTCCTGTGGGCGCATACTGGCGGCCCGAAGACTGAGGTCGTGATCCTGGTGCCGGTGACGCGGACGTTTCTGCAGTCGCTGGTGCCGCAACTGGGCGACATTCAACTGGCGCCGATCGGGTTGACCGCGGAAGAGGCGAGGGAGTTGGACTACCGCCTGCATCCGGCGGTGCCGGAGGAGGCCGTCAACGCGACCGCTGTAGCGTCGACCGGGGTCCCGAGCGCGACCAGTTTCCTGGACTTCCGCCTGAAGTGGGGCGTGCGGCTGGGCGTGCCCGTATGGGAGAAACCGGGCGTCAGCAGGACGAATTTCCTGGGGGTGGTGACGCGCATCTCCGGTCCGATGAAGATCGTGTTCAGCGCCGATACGGGGACGGACGTACCGTCGCTGCTGGTGTTCTTCACCTTCTGCGGCATTGTCTTCCTGGTGGTGGAGGTGATCTCGTTCTACATCGGCGTGTCGCTGTCGCGCACGATGACGCTGGCAGTGCATGAGCTGTACGAGGCGACGGTGCATATCCGCGAAGGCGACCTGACGCACCGCATCCAGGTGAATGGAAACGACCAGTTGGCGGAGCTTGGGACGTCGTTCAACATCATGGCCGGGAATCTGGAGAGGCTGCTGCAATCGGAGAAAGAGCGGCAGAAGATGCAGGCCGAGCTGGAGATCGCGCGCGAGGTGCAGGATCAACTGCATCCGAAACCGATGTCCGGACTGGGGTCGTTACGGGTGACCTCCTTCTGCACAGCCGCGCGGATGGTGTCGGGCGACTATTTCGACTACCAGACCATCAGCGACAGCCAACTGGCGCTGGTGATCGGGGATGTCGCCGGCAAGGGCATCTCGGCCGCGCTGCTGATGGCGACGCTGCAATCGGCCCTGCGGTGCGAGCTGCGCCACTCCACTGAGATGGCGACGGCGGCGGCGGTGGGGATGGGTGAAGGCTATTCGGCGCCGCGCGTGTCGCCGTCGCAACTGGTGTCGAACCTGAACCAGCACCTGTACCTGTCGACCGCCCCGGAGAAGTACGCCACATTCTTCTTCAGTGTGTACGACGAAGTAGCCAGCACGTTGAGCTACACGAACGGCGGCCACCTGTCGCCGATCCTGATCCGCAACGGCAAGGCGACGCTGCTGGATTCGAATGGCCTGGTCGTGGGCGCATTCCCCTTCGCGGAGTATAGTGAGAGCCGTATCCGGCTGGAGCCGGGCGATCTGCTGGCCTGCTACACGGACGGCATCACCGAGCCGGAGAACGCCTATGGCGAGATGTTCGGCGAAGACCGCCTGATTGCCCTGCTGCTGGCGCACGCCGATAAGGACGGAGCCGAGATCGCGGCGAAGATTGTGGAAGAAGTCACGAAGTGGACCGCCTCCTCGGAATTGCAGGACGATATGACGCTGTTGCTGGCGAGAAAGGTCTGAGGGAGTGACCCCGCAGTTCCGCCGCATTTCGTTTGTCGCCGCAGCGATTGCCGGCACCGTCACCGTCGGCACACTCGGGTACATCTTTGTCGCGCATTATCCGGTGCTGGACGCCATCTACATGGCGGTGATGACCATGACGACGGTGGGCTATGGCGAGATCCGGCCGTTGAGCCAGGCGGCGCGGGTCTTCAATACGTTCTACATGCTGTTGAGCGTGAGCATGCTGCTGCTGGCGCTGGGCGTGATGACGCAGACCATCATCGAACTGCAGTTCGGCAACCTGTTGGTGAAGAGGCGAGCGAAGAAGATGATCGACAAGCTGGAGAATCACTACATCATCTGCGGCTTTGGCCGCGTGGGCCGGGGTTCGGCGGCGGAATTGCGGCAGGCCGGCGTACCGCTCGTCATCATCGATCGCCGGGAAGACCGTGTGGACTGGGCGATGCGCGCGGGCTACCTGGCCTGCCTGGGTGACTCCACGCGCGACGAGACGCTGTATGAAGTCCGGGTGACGCACGCCCGCGGCCTGATCGCCGCCCTGGCTACGGACGCCGACAACCTGTTCGCCGTCATTTCGGCCAAGACACTGAATCCGAAGATCCGG
This sequence comes from Paludibaculum fermentans, assembly GCF_051172195.1. Lineage (GTDB taxonomy): Bacteria > Acidobacteriota > Terriglobia > Bryobacterales > Bryobacteraceae > Paludibaculum > Paludibaculum fermentans_A. The sequence goes on along the minus strand of NZ_JBPJAQ010000001.1, from coordinate 3,553,940 downwards.
GTGGCGGCCCGGGCGGCGGAAGAAGAAGCGGAGAGGAAGATGCGGCAGGTGGGCGCGGATGCCGTGTTCGCGCCGTATGTCATGACCGGCACCAGGCTGGCGCAGTCGCTGCTGAAGCCGCATGTCCGCCAGTTTCTGGATTTCGCCACCACCAACATCGGTCTCGACGTTGGCATTGAGCAGTTGGAAGTGGGCGCGGGCAGCGACCTGGTGGGCAAATCGCTGGCCGACCTGCGCATCCGCAGCGAGCTGAAGGTGATCGTGCTGGCAATCCGCCGCGCTGACGGTAAGATGGTGTTCAATCCCCCCGCTGATGCGGTGATCCAGGTGCAGGACTACCTGATTGTGATGGGCGAGTCGGAGCCGCTGCGGCGGCTGGAGAGCCGGGTGACCGGGGCGGTCTCTTAAGACTGGTGACAACATGAAGGTTCTGACCGGCGGACAGATGCGGGCAATCGACCATCTCACGATGGAGGCGGGTGTGCCCGGCCTCGTGCTGATGGAAAACGCGGGCTGCCGTTTTGTGGAGTTCCTGGAGCGGCACTACGGGCCTTTGGACCAGCATCGCATTGTGGTGATCTGCGGCAAGGGCAATAACGGCGGCGACGGCCTGGTGATTGCGCGGCAGCTGAACATCCGCTTCAAACCACGCTCACTGGACGTGGTGCTGGCCTATCCGCCTACGGAGTTCAAAGACGACACGGCCACCAACTGGAAGATGCTGCAGGTGACGGGCACGCGCGTGACGCGCACGCTGGAGCCGCGGATGCGGGCCGCCACGCTGGTGATCGATGCGCTGCTGGGCACGGGCCTGGAAGGTCCGGCAAGGCCGCCCGCCCTGGATTGGATTCGCGAGATCAACGGCGGCTTCCCGGGCGCCGCGGTGGTGAGCGTCGACGTGCCGTCGGGCTTGTTTGACGGTGGCGAGTCGGTTCGGGCCGCGGATACGGTGACGTTTACGGCGCCGAAGGTGGAGCAGGTGATCCCGCCGACCTGCGACCGTGTGGGCAGGCTGCATGTGGTGCAGATCGGCACTCCGGCATCGCTGATGGATAAGAGCCCGGAGTACTGGCTGAATCTCGTGGAGCCTCGCTTGTTTCGCCGGCTCTTCGAACCGCGGCCCCCAGGATCGCATAAGGGCGATTTCGGGCATGTGCTGGTGATTGGCGGCGCTCCGGGCAAGGGCGGGGCGGCGGCGATGTCCGGACTGGCGGCGCTGAAGATTGGCGCGGGGCTGGTGACGGTGGCCACCTCGGAAGAAGAACGGCGGACGGTGACGGCGCTGGCTCCGGAGCTGATGACGCAGTCGATCGCACAGGATCCGGGCGGCAAGGACGTTCTGGCGATTGGGCCGGGCCTGGGTGTGGAACCGGATCTGGCGGGGGTCGCGCAGCGGCTGTTTGCGCAGTCGGCGCTGCCGCTGGTGATCGACGCCGATGGATTGAATGCCCTGGCGGGCACCGCGTTTCATGGGCCGGGACCGTGGCGCGTGCTGACGCCGCATCCGGGCGAAATGTCGCGCCTGGCAGGCTGCAAGACGACGGACATCCAGGCCGATCGGGTGGGTGTCGCGCGCAAGTTCGCCATGGAGCGCAATGTGGTGCTGGTGCTGAAGGGCCAGCGCACGGTCACGGCCTTTCCGGATGGCCGCGCGTTCCTCAATCCCAGCGGCACCCCCGCCATGGCGACGGGCGGCAGCGGGGATATCCTGACAGGCATGATCGCGGGGCTGATGGCGCAATGGCCCGATCGGCGTGAACAGGCCGTCCTGGCGGCGGTGTGGCTGCACGGACGCGCCGGGGAACTGGGTGCGGCCGAATTGACTGAGCAATCACTGACGGCCACTGACCTGATCCGCTACCTGCCGGCCGCCATTCGCGAAACACAGGCATGATAAGCACGCGCTACACCACAACGAACGAGGACGAAACCATCGAGCTCGGCCGCGTGCTGGCAGCGGCCTGGGCCAGGCCGTGCATCGTGCTGCTGATCGGCAATCTGGGGGCGGGCAAGACGACGCTGGCGAAGGGTATTGCTGAAGGATTGGGCTCGGCCAGGGCCGATGATGTCTCCAGCCCGACGTTCCCGCTGATCCACGAGTATGGCGACGAAGGCGACCTGTATCACATCGACCTTTACCGCCTGGACACGCAGGCGGAGGTGGAAACACTGGGCCTGGAGGAGATTTTCGAGCGCCCCGCGGTCGTGCTGCTGGAGTGGGCGGAGCGCTTCCCTGCCCTGCTGCCGGCGGAGCGGATCGAGATCCGGATCGAGGTCCAGGGCGAAGAAACGCGTGTTTTGACGGTCACTGAGCTACCCTGAAGCAGATGACTGAGTCTGCAGGCCTGAGCCGCCCCCTGATTGCCCTGTCCGTGCTGGCCATCGCCATGGCGGCGCTGGTCTACCTGCTGCTGTTGCCGTTCCTGCATCCCATCTTCTTTGCCCTGGTACTGGCGATCGCGGCGCAGCCACTGTTCCACGGGCTCTCTGCCCGATTGAAACGGCCGGCGCTGTCGGCTTTGCTCACCACGCTGCTGATGATTGTGGCCGTGCTGGTGCCGCTGGCGATGCTGACAGTCACCATCATCAATGAAGCGACGTCCACCTACAATCAACTGGCGCAGCAGAGCGCGGAGAAGGGCGGCTGGGGCCAGTATCTGAACGATCTGCTGGATCCGCCGGTGCAGTGGGTGGCGGCGCAGACGGGCATGCCCGCGCCGAACGTCCAGGCGCTGGTCTTGCAGCGCATGCAGTCGTTGAGCACATCGCTGCTGCAGTGGAGCGGCTCGCTGCTGGGGAACCTCACCAGCACGCTGGGCGACCTCGTGCTGAGCCTGTTCGTCATGTTCTTTCTCTTCCTGGAGGGCAACGCCATCTGGGCAGGAATCCTGCGCTGGATGCCTTTGCCGGAATCGCGGACCAGGGAATTGCTGCAGACGATCTCGGACGCGATTGTGGCCAACGTATATGGGTTCATCGCCGTGGGTGCGGCCCAGGGCGTGCTCACCGGCCTGGCTTTCTGGTTTACGGGATTGCACGCGCCATTCCTGTGGGGCTCAGTAGCCGCCATTTGCTCACTGCTGCCCCTGGCCGGCACTGCCATCGTGTGGGGGCCCGCCGCACTGATCCTGCTCGCCCACGGAGCCTGGGGCAAGGCCTTGTTCATGCTGTTGTGGGGCGTGCTGGCCATCAGCATGTCCGATAATATCGTCCGCCCCCTGGTGCTGAGCGGGCGCACGGAGATGAACACCCTTGTCGTCTTCTTCGCCCTGATGGGCGGGTTGCAGGCTTTCGGCTTCATTGGGCTGTTCGCCGGACCGGTGATCTTCTCAGTCGCCATCGCCGTCTTCCGCATGCTGCGCGAGGAGTACACGCAGCCGATGGTCGAGCTGGAGATCAAACAGACTTAGCCTGGTCGCGAACAAAGCGGCGCTGCCGAGCGTATACCCTTTGTGGATCCACAAGCCCTCATTCTGCCGCACGGCCAGTTTCTTGGCGCCTGTGCGTCGAGGCGGGAGACGGGCGGGTTCGCGCTGTCCGAACTGACGCCCACCGTGCCGGCGGACGAAGTCGCGCGCCATACGCACGAAGACGCACACCTGGTGCTGCTGCTCGACGGGACGTATATTTCCTCCGCGGCCAAGGCTCCGCCCCTGTGCCGGCCGCCGCTGCTGATCTACAATCCGCCGGGGACCACGCATCGGGACCGGTTCCACACCCTGGACGGACGGTTCCTGACCATTTCGGTTTCCGGTGCGGGCCTGCAGCGGATCAGGCAATTCCTGGAGCCGCTGGACAGGCCTACCGCCTTCCGGGAAGGCCCGCCGCTGCAACTGGCGCAACGGCTGTTCCGCGAGTGCCGCCAGTGGGACCGGGTGTCGCCGCTGGCCGCCGAAGGGCTCTGCCTGGAGCTGATGGCCGAAATGGCGCGGGCGGCGGACCGCCGGCACCGCCAACCGCCCGCCTGGCTCAAAACCGCCCGGGCGTTGATCCACGACAGCAGCGCCTTGAATCTTAGCGTCTCCGAGGTCGCACAGGCCGCCGGAGTCCATCCTGTCCACCTGGCTCGCACGTTCCGCGAGTTCTACCAGTGCACGCCCGGCGACTACCTGCGGCACTGCCGCCTGGAACGGGCGGCCGGCCTGCTGAGGCGTCAGCAGCAACCCATCGCCGAGATCGCGCTGGATGCGGGCTTCGCGGATCAAAGCCATTTCTCCAAGGCCTTTCGCAAGGCGTTCGCCGTGTCGCCCAGCGAATACCGGCGCGCGCATGTTGCCCGGTGACCAATCCGCTCCGCGGGTACAAGACACGCTGCCCCTTCGCAGCCAATACTCAGAACATGCTTCGCAGCTTTCTGCTCGCCTTCGCCACGGCCGGACTTGTTTCGGCCCAGGCACTTGCTCCCATGACGCAGGCCATCCGGGCCGGCGAGTTCAAGGAGATCACCAGCGTGGTGGTGGCGCGCCACGGCTCCATCGTCTACGAGGAGTATTTCGACAAGGGCGGAGCCGAGGCTCTCCGCAATACGCGGTCCGCCACGAAGACTGTCGCCGGCATGCTGATTGGGATTGCCATCGACAAAAAGCTGCTCTCCGGGACGGACGCCGCGGTGTTCGGGTTCTTTCCCGACAAACACCCGGTGGCGAATCCGGATCCGCGCAAGGAGAAGATCACGGTGGAGGATCTGCTCACGATGAGTTCGCTACTGGAGTGCGACGACGAGAATCAGTTCTCGCGCGGAAATGAAGAGCGGATGTACCTGATTGAGGATTGGATCCAGTTCACGCTGGATCTGCCGGTGCGCGGCTTTCCGGCCTGGGTAAAGAAGCCGAAAGACTCGCCTTACGGCCGCAGTTTCAGCTACTGCACGGCCGGCGTGACGACGTTGGGCGGAGTGATTGAGCGCGCCACCCGCTCGACTGTGCCCGCGTTCGCGGAAGCCAATCTTTTTGCGCCGCTGGGGATCAAGAAGGCTGAGTGGCAGTTCTCGCCGACGGGCATCGCGCAAACCGGCGGCGGGCTGGAACTGCGCAGCCGCGACCTGCTGCAACTCGGGCTGCTGTACGCGCATGGCGGCCAGGCCAACGGCCGGCAGATCGTCTCCAAGGAGTGGGTGGCTGCCTCCACCCAGCCGCATGCCCAGGTGAATGACGACACGGAGTACGGTTACCTATGGTGGGTCAAAGCGTTCCCCGTAGGCACGAAGAAATATGCTGCATTCCTGATGCAGGGCAATGGCGGGAATAAAGTCGCGGTGTTCCCGGCCCTGGACCTGGTGGTGGTGATCACGACGACGAACTTTGGGGTGCGCGCATCGCACCAACTCAGCGACCGGCTGCTGACGGAGTACATCCTGAAGAGCGTTGAACCGTAGCCCGCGCGGTCACTTCTTCTTGTCCTTCTTGTCCTTCTCGTCCTTGGACGCAGCGGGGGCGGGCAGGCTGTCGCCCAGTTTTTCGCCCGGCTTGAGTAGCGAAGGCTTCTTCTTGCCCGGTGCGACGCCTTCCTTCTCCGAGGCGATGCGGGTCTGCTGTTTCTGGGCTTCTTCCTTGCCCTGCGGTGTGAGCAGTTCGTCGCGTTGCTTCTTCAGTTCCGCCTCGCGCATCTCCACGTCGTGGGTGCGGGACTTCAGGTCCTGCTCGTTGATTTCGACGCTGTCCTTGGTGGTTTCAATCGCCTGGTCGAGCGCGAACTGATAGCGGCCCTTGTCCGGAGCCTCGAGTTCGGCAAACTTCTCCAGTTGGGCCACCATCTCCTTCTGGGTTTTGGCCACCAGGCCCAGGGACGTCGGCGGCTTCTGCTTGTGAATGCTGTTGTCGACGTAAGAATCGATGGCGTCCATGATCTCGGTGTACTGCTCCAGCGTGTCGTGGATCAGGCCGCTGCGGCCTGCCTTCTGTTTCGCGAAGAGCTGATCGAGCAGGGAGATCCGCTGCTGGGCGAACTTCACATAGAGGGCCAGCCGTTCATCGGGATCCTGCACGATCCGGACCTGGTCCGTTTCGTCGGCGGTCAGAAAGTCTTTCTGGGCGGCCAGCGGCGCGGCCAGCAGAAGCAGGGCCAGTAGGAATCGCATGCCTCATCCCTCCTTATTTCCCGGTCATGACGCCGAGCAGAAACTCCTCGTGCGTCACCGTCACTTCGTCACGGATCTTCTCGGCCGCCGGGCGGTCTTCGAAGCCCAGGGCCAGCACCAGATCCTTTAGCTGCCTCATCACAGCCTGTGTCTTGAGTTCACCCTTCTTGTACTGCCGGGAGAGCTTGGCCGGTTTCTTTCCGGTCTCGCGCAATGACTCGAGGGCCAACTTGGTGGCGGCGCCGATCTCGGTGAGGGCGCGCATCAGTTCTGTGCGGCTGCCGTTATCCTTGACGAGCGTGTTCGCGACTTTCGACTGGGCCTCGGCCAGCTCGATGGAGCGTTCAAATCGTTTGAGCAGGTCGGGTTCTTTCCTGATCTCGTCGACATCGGCCCGCAGCAGCGAGGATCCAGCAATCAGAATGGCCGTCAGCCACAACCGCCCTGTCATCGATTCACCACCTTTTTGAGCGCGTCCGCCCTCTGGCGAGCCTTCCACTCTTCATCAGGGAACTTCCCCTCGCTGATGGACAGGAACTTGAGGTAGTTCTCCAACGCCGGCTTGTGCTGCGCCATTGCATCGAACATCGTCGCCCGGAAGTAATAATACGCCGGAGTCTCGCCGTTCATGGCTTTCACCTGCTCCAGCGCGGTCAACGCCGCATCGTACTTCTTCAGAAGGATGAGCATTGCAGCGAATTCGTTCCAGGCTTCGCGTGAATCCTTCTTCACGTTCACGGCGGCATAGAACTGCTTGACGGCGTCGTCATAACGTTTCTGGTCGCGCAGCATGCGGCCGTAGAACATGCGCATGTCGAAGTTATTGGGCTCGGCCGCTACAATCTGCTCGGCGAGGGGCAGGCTTTTGTCGAGCTGCTTGGAGCGCAGGTAAGCGGTCGACAGGGCATAGAGGACGGCTGGGGTGGGGCTCTTGGCGCGTGCCGCTTCCAGGCTCTGGATGGCACCCGGCAGGTCGCCTGCCTGCAGCAGCAGGACGCCGCGCCGCTCCTGCGCCGCCGGATCGTCCGGCAGTTTGGCATAGAGGGCCGCGGCCTTCTCGGGCTGTTTGGCGCGCTCGTAGACGTCGGCCAGTTCCAGCAGGGTAGCCGTATCCCTGGGATCCAATTCGATCGCTTTCTCGAAAGCAGGTGTCGATTTCGCCCAGTCGCCCAGCCCGGCATACGCCCGGCCCAGCAGGTAGAAGGGCTTGGGGTCGGTGGGCCGTTTCTGGCTGATCTCCTCCAGCAGGGGCACGGCCTCCTGGAAGGCTCCGGTTTTCACCAGGAGTTGCGCCAGGTTGGAGCGCGCCGGCGCCAGGTCGACCTTGGGCGGGCCGTTCATGCTGAGAACACGCTTGTAGGCGGCGATCGCCTCGGCGTCCTGGCCGTTCATGGTGAAAGCGTAGGCGAGGTTGAACTGCCACCCGATGTTCTTCGGGTCCTTGGCGATGGCGGCCTGGATCACCTGGATGGCCTGGGGGTAGCGGCCGGCGTCGAGATGGACCTTCATCTGCTCCTGCGGGCTGGCTGTATCCTGCGCGGAGCAGAGCGAACACAGCAGCATGGGCAGCAGTACGGGTGAACAGTTCATTACACCCTCATTCTAGGGCTTGCGGGGAGCGAATGCCGGGGCGGGCGGCCGCAAATACGAAAAGGCCGCCCACCGGGGCGGCCTTTTTGGTTGCGGAGGAAACGTCGAAGAAAGCCGGCTAGACCTTGGCTTCCTTAAAGTCAACGTGCTTGCGGATCTTGGGGTCGAATTTCTTGATGAGCATCTTCTCGGTCTTGGTCTTCGGGTTCTTCGTGGTGGTGTAGAAGCTCCCCGTGCCAGCCGTGGAAACAAGTTTGATGATGATGCGCGCCATGGAATTCTCCTAGAACTGGATGCCCTGGCTCTTCATTTTGGCCAGAACGGCGTCGACGCCGAGCTTGTCGATGGTTCTCAGACCGCGGGCGCTCACGCGAAGCCGGATAAACCGGCCCAGGGCCGGCGACCAGAGGCGCTTCTCGTGCATGTTGGGTTCGAACACGCGCTTCGACTTGTTGTTGGCGTGAGACACCCTGTTCCCACTGACGGGCTTCTTACCTGTGACAGGGCAATACTTGGACATTTCGATCTCCGGTTACGATGTGGCGGGGAATGCAGGGAATCCCTTCCAAGAATTATACACTGATAAGACCCGTTATGCCAACGCGCACTCTCACCGTCGCCCTGCTAGCGACCTCAACCCTTTTAACTGCACAGACTTATAAGGATCCAAGGAGTTCCCTGGAGATCTTCGAATTCGCCGCCCCCGGCGTCCTGTCGATGAATCTCTACTATCATTTTTCCAATTTCACGGCCGACGACGCCAATGTCATCTTCGCTGGCGGCAATCAGATCTTCCGCCTGAATGTGAGAACCCGCACCGTCCACCAGGTGACCACTGGCGAAGGCGTATCTCCTTACTCCGCCTGCCCACACCCCAAAAACGCCAATCTTCTCTATTACATGCGCGGGTCTCAAGTGACTGAGCTCGACCTGGCCGCCAACCGCGAACGGCGTATCGGAGAGATCCCCCAACCGCATGTGGGCGGCCATCAGCAGCCCAGTTTCACGGCCGACCTCAAGTCGCTTGTCGTCAGCAAGCAGCGCGATGCAAAGACCTGGGAGATCGGCCTGATGGACCTCGCCACGGGTACCTACAAGACCGTCATCACCCAGGGCTTCCGCATCGGCCACATCCAGCACCACCCCTCGCTGCCCCTCATCTTCTATGTATGGGAGACCGGCGGCTATGCCCCGCAGCGCAGCTGGCTGGTGAACGACGACGGCTCAGGCAACCGCCCGTTCTACTCCTCCACTGATCCCAAGCAGTGGGTCACGCCCTTGAAAGAATGGATGACGCACGAGTCGTGGGTGCCCCAGACGGGCGAGATGACCATGATTATGGACAAGGTCGGCATCCTCTTTGTCGACGTGGAAGGCAAAAGCCGCCTGCTGCCGGGCGACTACTGGCACGTGCATGCCCGTCCGGATGGCAAGTTCCTGGTCGCCGACGACAACAAGGGCAATCTGTGGCTGATCGAATCCGCGACCGACAATCGGCGCCTGCTCGCCTCCGGCCTGCGGGAAGGAGTGCGGGCCAGCCATGCCCATGCGTCCTTCGACCACTCAGGGCGGTATGTCCTTTTCAATACGGGCCATACGAAACAGGTGATCGCCCTGATTGACCTCAAGGCCGCGGGCCTCTTCTAGACCGGCACGGGCCGCTTGCCGGAGAGGCGGCCCAACATCCGGGAAACGTCCAGAATACTGGAGATTTTGAGCCGCTTCCGGCCGGCTTAGCTACACTCGTGGTAAGGAGAGTCCATGCGTCTTGTGACCTATATGAGCCCCGGCGAGGTGGCGCTGGCCGGCGTAGTGACCGGGGAACAGGTGTTCAGCCTGCAGCCGCTGGGATTTGCCAGTGTTTTGAGTGTGATCGCCGGAGGAGCCGCCGCCCGCGCAGCCATCGACGGCTATCTCAAATCGCTGCCGGCCAATGCCGGAAAGCCTCTGGCTGACGTGGTCCTGCTGGCTCCAGTGCCCCGCCCGCCCAAGTTCATCTGCGTGGGCCTGAACTATCGCGACCATGCCGCGGAAACGAAGATGGAAATCCCCTCGGTCCCGACCATCTTCAGTAAGTTCTCCAATTGCATCATCGGCCCCGGAGCGCCCGTCATTCTCCCCAAAAACTCAGTCAAGCCGGACTATGAAGCGGAATTTGCCTTCGTGATCGGGGTGGGCGGGCGGCATATCCCGGCGGACCAGTGGCGCGAGCACGTCTACGGCTACATGTGCGTGAACGACGTCAGCGCCCGCGACTTCCAGATGGCGACTTCCCAATGGCTGATGGGCAAGACCTTCGACTCCTTCGCCCCAACCGGCCCGTGGCTGACGACGGCCGACGAAATCCCGGATCCGCACAACCTGGACATCCGCATGGAGATCAACGGCGAGACGCTGCAGAACTCCAACACCAGCAACCTGATCTTCAACATTCCGCAACTCATCGAGTACCTGTCCAGCGTGTTCACGCTCGAGCCGGGCGACATCGTCACCACCGGGACTCCGGCCGGGGTCGGCTTCGGCCACAAGCCGCCGCGCTGGCTGAAGGCGGGCGATGAGACGGTGGTCACGGTGCAGGGGCTGGGCTCGCTGCGCAACCCCGTGGTCGCGGAAGTCTAGTGTTGTTCTCCGGGCGCACCCCTGCCAGCCTCTCTCCGAATCGCCTCACCCGCGTGCTGGCGGAGTTGAAGGCGGCCGGTGCGCCTATCATCGACCTGACCGTCTCCAACCCGACTCGCGAGGATATCGCTTACCCGCGCGAGGAAATCCTGGCTGCGCTGCAGGATACGAGATCGATCACGTATGAGCCGACGGCGCGCGGACTGCTGGAGGCGCGGGAGGCGATCGCGGAGTGGCATGCCGGCCAGGGCGTGGCGGCGGATCCGGGCAGCCTGATTCTGGCTGGCAGCACCAGTGAGGCTTACGGCTGGCTATTCAAGCTGCTATGCGACCCGGGCGATGCCGTGCTGGTGCCGCGGCCATCCTACCCCCTCTTTGAATGCCTGGCCGAACTGGACTCCGTGCAGGTGGTGCAATATCCTCTGATCGAGGAATTGGCCTGGGGCCTGGATATCTCTGAACTGGACCGGTTGGTGCATCCACGCACCAGGGCGATCGTCCTGGTCAATCCCAACAATCCGACCGGCACCTACCTGAAGCGCGACATCTGGTTGAGATTGCAGGAGTTCGCGGCCTATCGCGGGCTGGCGATCATTTCCGACGAGGTCTTCTTCGACTACGCCTGGCGGCAGGATCCGCAGCGTGTGTCCGCCCTGCAGGGTCCGCACCTGGCGCTGACCTTCACCCTCAGCGGCCTGTCGAAGATCTCAGGACTGCCGCAAATGAAACTGGGCTGGATTCATGTTGCCGGACCCGCCTCACTGAAAGCAGAAGCTCTGGAACGGCTGGAATGGATCGCCGACAGCTACCTGCCTGTGAGCGCACCCATTCAGCACGCCGCGGCGCGCTGGCTGGAGCTGACGCCGCGGATTCAGAACTCGATCCGTACGCGCACGGCGGGCAACCTCGAGAACCTGCAGGCAGCCGTGGGTTCGGGTGGCAATTGCCGCGTCCGGACGCCCGAAGGCGGCTGGTGCGCCATGCTGGAAGTGCCGCGCATCCACAGCGATGAGGAGTGGGCCCTGATGCTGCTGGAGAATCACTCTATCTGGCTGCAGCCCGGATACTTCTACGACTTCCAGCGCGAGGGCTTCCTGGTGGCCAGCCTGCTGCCGCGGCCGGAGGTGTTTCAGGCCGCGCTGCAACGCATTACCGGTATATTGAGATCTCATTGACTTAATTAGAAACTTAGCGATAGACTGCCAGAAGAGGCAGTCATGACCACCGCAACCGAACCCCTTACCCAGGCTCCAGCCACCACACGCATTCTTCTCCTGCTGGGACCTCCTGGTTGCGGCAAGGGCACCCAGGCGGAACGTCTCGCCAAACACTTCGGAATCCCCTCCATCTCGACCGGCGAGATGATCCGTGCCGAGATCCGCGCCGGTTCCGAACTGGGCCGCATTGCCGCGGGCGTCACCATCACCGGCGGCCTGCTCAGCGACGACCTGGTGAACAAGATCGTGCGTTCCCGGTTGGGCCAGGAAGACTGCAAGGGCGGGTTCATGCTGGACGGTTATCCGCGTACCGTGGAGCAGGCGAAATACCTCGCCGGCCTGCTGGAAGAATTGGGCTACCCCCAACCCACCGTGGTGCACATCGACGTCCCCGCCGAGCATCTCATCGCGCGCACCTGCAATCGCCGCTACTGCCCGCAATGCTCCGCGATCTACAACATTCAGAGCCATCCGCCAGCCGAACCGGGCAAGTGCGACAAGTGCCATATCGACCTGCAACAGCGCGCAGATGACTGCGAGGATACAGTAAAGAACCGTCTTTCCGCCTACGTACGCAGCACGGCCCCACTGATCGATCACTACAGTACCAGTACGTACTATAAGGTAGAGGGGTTGGGCGCACCGGACGATGTGTTTGCAAAAATACAGGATCATCTTTCGTAGTATCCTCAATTCTCTTTAGTATCAGGCACATGGCTGGCGACTACGCCGGTCCATGTGCCTTATTTATTTCAGCGTGACTGATCCTAGTAGGTACTAGAGCCGCACCCCCTCAAAGTAGGGGTACGGCACCCCCCGCACATAACCTCTTCACCCCCCTCTCCTGTCGGCTGTTTGTAAGGCCTTTACTCACGTAAGTTTAGAGAGTGCCGTTTACAAGTACGGCACTCAAGAAAGCCAAGCGCGACGAAGAGCGTGCAATGCTTTGAATGCTTTTGGGGAGAGACAACCGATGCCTGTGGGGAGACCGAGGGCCGATCAGCAGTTGGCACACTGCCGGGAAGTATCGCTCACGTGCCAGACCTGTATTTCTCAATCCGGCCGGGACCTGGTGCAAATCGCCGGAACTCTGGATGGCGCTATAATTCGCCAGTTATTCGCCGCCATGTATCCAGACTCCAATTGCCAGAGCAAAGCGCCTGCCTTCGTTCAGCTCGTGATGCGGGAGCAGGCCGCCAGGAACCAGAGAATTGTGCCGCAACCACTCCGCCAAGCCGCGGTAGCCTAGACCCGCCAGCCGCACCTGCCCGTCAGCCGTGGCTGACCTCCAGCAAGGTGACTTCCGGCCGGCACATCCAACGCACGCCATACAGATTACCTACGCCCCGGGACACATAGACCTGCCGTGTGTCCCAGGCGCGCAATCCAGCGACAAACCTTTTATCGCGGACAGGCGCGTAGCGCGGCCCGTCGAACGGCACCATCACCTGCCCCCCGTGCGTGTGACCGCAGATCATGAGATCCCAGCGGTAGCGCTGGACCACCTCTTTGCTATCCGGGTTATGCGCCAGCAGGACCGTGGGAAGGTTCTCCGGGTCCGCGTGGAAGGCCAGTTCGGGCTCAGCTTCGCCCGACCACAAGTCACCGATCCCGGCCAGGCGCCATTTCTGCCCCCGAATGTCGATGGCCTGCGATCGATTGTGAAGCAGGTGGATGCCCGCGTCTTCCAGCAGGCGCTCCACAAACAGGTGGCTGGAGAACCCGGCCCTGAGCGGCCCGACGGTTCCGCTGTCGTGATTGCCCAGCACGGCGAAGGTCGGGCAAGCCTGCGCTAGCCGCCGAAGGCGCGGTAGATACGCCGCCACATCGACGTCGTCTTCGCGCGTAATGAAATCTCCGGTGAGGCAGACGATGTCGGGTTTGTTCGCCAGGCCTTGTGTGATCGCATCTTCAATCAACGACATGGGCACACACCACGACGAATGCAGGTCGGTCAATTGCAGAATCCGCAGCGGCTGCCGGGCGGCAGTCTTCACCGGAACCCGGGTGTGCGTGACTTCCAGCCAGCGCGGTTCCCACAGCACCGGGTAGGCACAGGCCGCTGGCGCGCTGAGCAGGGCGCCTTTCAGCAGTTTTCTTCGCGTCAGCATCCCGGATTGGAATTCATTGTCGCAGGAATCTGTGAAAAATCGAGCAGTATCACGACAGGAGGACGGCTAGCGGGTACGCAGCAGCGCCAGGCAGAGGTACAGCCAGGCCGCGATAAACGCAACGCCGCCCAGGGGGGTGACCGCGCCCAGGGTGCGAACCCCGGTCAACGCCAGGGTGTACAAGCTGCCGCTGAAGAGCAGGATCCCCGCCACCAGCAGCAGGCTGATGCGGTTGGCGGCAGACTCCGGCAGCAGCCCGAGTTTCGCGAACAGCGGCACGATCAGCAGCCCCAGGGCGTGGAGGAAGTGGTAGAGAACGGCCTTCTCCCAGATCCCCATGCTGTATGCGTCGAGGCGCTCCTTCAGCCCGTGGGCTCCAAAGGCGCCCAGCGCCACGGCGACGGCGAGCAGAAGGGAGGCAATTGCGGACCAGGGCATACCTCCATGGTAAACATAGCGGCTGGAAGAGCGGGCTTTCGCGCCCCCTTTGCTAACCCTCTGAGCCGCGCCGTATTAAAATGCAGGTCATGCTGTACGGCTGGGCTGTTCTGGGACTGGGCGTGTGCTGCGCGCTCTCCGCGCAAACCGTCGATTTCGCTCGACAGGTGCATCCGGTGTTTGTCGAGAAATGCCTGATGTGCCATAACGGCGCCCGCGGGCAGGGCGGGCTTTCGCTGGCCATGCGCAATGACATCCTGCGCGGCGGCGCCAGTGGGGCGGCCCTCATTCCCGGAAACAGCGCCAAGTCCTTACTCGTGCAGCGCATCGACGGAAGCAAGGCCCCGCGCATGCCGATGGGCGGCGCGCCGCTCTCTGAGCGTGAGATCGCCACCATCCGCCGCTGGATCGATGAAGGCGCGCGGGGTGAGGTGACCTCCGCCCCTGCCGCGAAGTTCTCCCTGGCGCTGAAGCCGCCCACCGCGGGCAGCGTCGACTCCCTGATGGCCGCCTACTACCAGGCCCACACGGTGGCGGCCCCGGGTGTAGTCGACGACGCCGTCTTCGCCCGCCGGGTCTATCTGGATCTGTGGGGCCTGCTGCCCTCACCGGAAGAGCAACACCGCTTCGAGTCAGATACCCGTCCGGACAAGCGAGCGCGCCTGGTGGACGAACTTCTGGCCAACCAGCGCAATTATGCCGAGAACTGGATCAGCTTCTGGAACGACCTGCTGCACAACGACGAGGGTGTCATCTATCACGGCGACCGCGCCTCGATCTCTCCCTGGCTGCTCAAATCGCTGGAGGAGAACAAGCCCTACGACGAGTTCGTGCGCACACTGCTGGCGCCCCAGGACAAAGACGGCCCGGCCGGGTTTGTGCGCGGCGTCACCTGGCGCGGCACAGTGAACGCCTCGCAGACGCCGGCGATGCAGGCCGCCCAGAACTCCGCCCAGGTGTTTCTGGGCATCAATTTGAAGTGCAACTCCTGTCACGACAGCTTCATCAGCCACTGGAAGCTGCGCGAGGCCTACGCGCTGGCCAGCTTCTTCACCAACGAGCCGCTGGAGATTGTGAAGTGCGACATGGCTACCGGCAAGATGGCCGAGACGACCTTCCTGTTCCCGGAACTCGGCGGCATCGACGCCAAGGCAGCAGTGGAAGAGAAGCGGGCGGCCGCGGCGCGCATGTTCACGTCGAAAGACAACGGCCTGTTCGCCCGCACCATCGTCAACAGGGTCTGGCGGCTGCTGTTCGGCCGCGGGTTGGTTGAGCCCATCGACGAGATGGAAGGACCGGCCTGGAATCCGGAGCTGATGGAATGGCTGGCCGCCGATTTCGTCGAGCACCGCTATGACATGAAGCACCTGCTGCGCACGCTGATGCTCTCGAAGACCTACCAGGGCCCCAGCGTGGCGGGTGGCAACCTGCGCGACGCCGGCTATGTGTTCAAAGGTCCCTGGCCGCGGCGCATGACGGCGGAACAGTTCGCCGACGCGGTGGCGTCGCTCACCGGCGAGTGGCGTACGCGTGTGGATAACCGCCCCGTGCCTGGCCAGTACGCCCGGGAGTGGCGCTTCAAGGCCAATTCGATGACACGAGCCTTGGGCCGCCCCACGCGCGATGGCGCGGTGACCGAACGCCAAACCGACTCCACCACCCTGCAAGCCCTCGAACTGACCAACGGGCGTGTGCTCAACGACTGGCTGGGAGACGGCGCCAAGCGGCTCACCGATCAGCCCGACCCCGCTCCGGCCAGCCTGTTCGACAGCGGCACCCTGCGCGGCAACGGCAAGGCCAAGGTGGATGTCGACATCACCGGCCGCAAGGAACTGCACCTGCTGGTCACCGATGTCGATTCCTACGATCCCTCCCGCGTGAAGCTGGCGTGGCGCGACGCCCAGTTCGTCGGGCCCAACGGCGCGGTGCCGGTTCCGGGCGAGGTCATCCTGGGCAAGGAGACGCTGCTCGATCTCAAGGACAAGGGCTACACGCGGTTCCAGGCCCTGCTGGCCGTGGATGCCAGCTCGAATCAATCGGACATCTCGCCGGCAGTGCGCGGATTCGTGTTCGACGAGGCGCCCAACCCGCGCAAACTGGTGGCTGCGACGGGAGAACCCCCGCTGCCCAGGCCCAAGGCCGCGCGGACGCCCGAGGGCCTGGTCAAGCAGTTGTACGAGCACGCCCTCAGCCGGCAACCCGCGCCGGAGGAGCTGAGCATCGCCACCAGCCTGGTCGCCAAAAGCGGCCGGGTGGATCGCGAAGGCCTGCAGGACCTGCTCTGGACCGTGCTGCTTTCGCCCGAGTTTCAGTTCATTCGCTAGGGGTGATCCATCATGATGACGCGACGAGAACTGTTGGCAAGCGCGGCCGCCGCCGCGGTGACCCCGGCGTTCGGCCAGGCGGGCAACAAGCTGCTGCCAGCCAAGGCGGATTGCATGATCCTGCTCTGGATGGCCGGCGGCATGGCGCAGACCGAGACTTTCGATCCGAAGCGGAAGACGGAGTTTGAACCCGGCCGCCCGTCGAGCGAAGTGCTGAGCACTTTCGGTTCGATCCCCACCAGCGTCGATGGCGTGCGCATCTCAGAGGGCCTGGAGCGTATCGCCAAGGTGATGAATCGCGGCACGCTGCTGCGGTCGCACCGCGTGGGCGACCTCGGCTTCATCCTGCACTCCAAGCATCAATACCACTGGCACACCGGGTATGCCCCGCCTCAGCCGGTGCCGGTACCGCACATGGGTTCCTGGATTGCGAAGATCCTGGGGCCGCGCAAGCCGGACGTACCCGCCTTCGTCAACATCGGCCAGAATCTCGAGATCGGCGCCGAGAGCGATTCCGTCAAGGCCTATACGACCTCGGGCTTCCTGGGCAGCGAATTCGCGCCCTTCAACATCCCCGATCCGTCGGATGCGGTCTCCGCCGTGCGGCCCCCGAAGGAGTTCAGTGAACTGCGGTTCAAACGGCGCTTCGAAACCTATCAGCACCTCATGAAGAGCAATGCACTGATGGCTTCGGGCAGTGACGCACAGAAGGAATCGCTGTTGCGTTCCGTGGAAAATGCCCACCGCCTGCTGATGTCCCCGGCCGCCAAGGCCTTCGACCTCGACCTGGAACCGAAGGCGAAATACGACGTCTACAACACCAGCCGCTTTGGACAGGGCTGCCTGCTGGCCCGCCGCCTGGTGGAAGCCGGCGTGCGCTTCGTCGAGGTGTCCACGGAGTACATTCCCTTCCGCTACTGGGACACCCACGAGAATGGCCACACCCGCGCGCAGGGCATGAAGGAGACCATCGACCGGCCGGTTTCGCAACTGATCCTCGACCTGGAAGAGCGCGGATTGCTCGACCGCACGCTCATCGTGCTGGCCAGCGAGTTCGGCCGCGATATGGTCACCGAGGGCAAGCCCGGCAATACCGTGCAGGATCAGGTAAAACAGCCGGACGTGATGACGGAGCCGAAGCACTACGGGATGCACCGCCACTTCACGGAAGCGTCCAGTGTGCTGCTGTTCGGCGGCGGAATCAAAAAGGGGTCCGTCTATGGCGAGACGGCCGACGAACGGCCCTGCAGGATCGTCAGGGATCCGGTGACCATCGAGGACCTGCACGCCAGCATTTATCGGTCGCTGGGTATTCCGCACGATTACGCGGAGGTCTACGAAAAACGGCCCTTCTACGTCACCAAGGACGCCAAGGGGCATGCCGTGGACGGGCTCTTCGCTTAGTGCCCGGTGGTCCGGCCGTTGCCGGAAAGCGCTTCGTGGACGGTGCTCAGCAGGGCGGAACTGGTGAACGGCTTGCGGAGTGTGGGCTTTTCCGGTTTGTCCGGGCTGGCGGCTTCGCCGGCCGGGCCGGAATAGCCCGAGACAAACACCACTTTGAGCCCTGGATGGATCGCAGCCAGCCGCTCGGCCAGGACAAAGCCGGACATGCCCGGCATGACGACGTCGGAAAGCAGCAGATCGGGCATAGGTTCCTGCCGCTCCAGCAGCGCCAGTGCCTCCGTGCCACCTCCAGCCTCCAGCACGCGGTATCCGTTCGAGGTGAGGATCCGGGCGGCGACGCCGCGTACGGCCGCGTCATCCTCCACCAACAGGATCGTCGCTGGCTGGAAGTCGGGCCGTGACGCCTCCTGCTTCGGCCCGGTTTCCACATCGGCCGCGCTCACAGAGGGGAAGTGGATTGCGAACCGCGAGCCCCGGCCCACCTGGCTCTCCACGTTGATCCGGCCGCCCGCTCTCTTGACGACGCCATACACAATGGCGAGCCCCATGCCGGTGCCCTGGCCCGGCGGTTTCGTAGTGTAGAACGGCTCGAAAGCGTGCCGGATGGTCTCGGGGTCCATACCCACGCCGTTGTCCTCCACACTGAGTACCGCGTAGAGACCAGGGTTGAGCCCCGGATTCCTGGAAGACGCCCCAGCCTCCACCAAGTCCTTGTTCGTCCTGATCACCACGGCGCCGCCGTCCGGCATGGCGTCGCGGGCATTCACCACAAGATTCAAAAGCACCTGGCCCAACTGGGCGCGGTCTCCCATGATGCAGCCAATGCCTTCTTCCAGTTGCAGCTCCAATTGGATGCCTTCACCCAGCAGCCGCTGCAGCAGCCTGGCCGTATCGCGCACCACGGCGTTCAGGTCCAGCGGCACCAGGTTCTCAGCCTGGCTGCGGCTGAAGGCCAGCAATTGCCGGGTGAGTTCCGCCGCGCGCTGGCCGGCTGCGTGGATGTTCTCCACCTTGGCCCGTTTCTCTTCGTCATCCTCCAGCTCCAGCAGCAGCAGTTCGGAATAGCCGTTGACGATGGTGAGGAGGTTATTGAAGTCGTGGGCCACGCCCCCCGCCAGGCGTCCGATGCTCTCCATGCGGGTGGAGTGCAGCAGCCGCGCCTCTGTTTCAGCGCGGGTCTTCTCCTTCGACAGCCGGCGCAACTGTTTGACGGAATGCCGCCGGGCGCCAAAGAGAACAACTCCAGTGACCATCGCCAGGGAGAACAGTGCGATGCCCGCGCGGAACCATCCGGTCTCCCAGTGAAACGGCTCGCGGTTCAGCCGGATCTCGACAGCGGAAGGATTCCAATAGCCGTCGGCATTCCGCACCCGCAGGCCGAAGCGATACTCGCCCGGCGGCAGCTTGGCGAAGACGATCTCCCTTTCGGTACGCTCACCCGAAGCGACCACTGTGCCATCCTGCGAAAGCGTGTAGGCGAATCGGATCTTGTCCTGGTTCGAGAGGTCCAGTGCCGTGTACAACACGTGAACATCCAGGCTGCCGGGCGGAATCTTCACTGGCTCCGACTCCTCCACGGGCAGGCGGTGCTGCGAGCCATCCCTCGCCAGGTAGACGACTTCTTCGATCCGCGCTGGTACCGGATCGGCCCTCAGCCGCAGCCGCAGGGGATCCAGGATGGCGACGCCTTTGAGCGTGGGCACCCAGATGCGGCCCTGCCCGTCGGCCTGGATCGAAGGCTGATGGTCGAAGGAGCACTCCAGGCTGGGCAGGCCATCGTCGCGATCGAACTGCTGCCACTCGCACGGTTGCGTATCACCGGAAGCAGCCCGCAAAAGATCGGCCTTGCGGAATCGCCACACCCCGCGGTTGGTGGCCATCCAGATGTGGCCGTCCAGTTCCAGCATGCCGCCGACAATCGCAGCAGGAATCTGGCCGGACCCTAGAGGCACCACCTTGCCGTCTTTCCACAACACCAGCCCGCCGGTGGCCGGAGCCGCCCAGATGCCTTGCCCCTCCAGCGGAAAGATCGTGTTTAATGGCGGCAGAGGTTTGCCGTCAGTGCCGGTGACAGGCTGGAAACCCCGGCCCTCGACAAACCGGAACAGGCCGGCATCGCCCGCCCCCCAGATTGCGCCGCTACCGCGGTCTTCCGCAATGCTGCGGATGGATATGCCCCGGGGTTGGGCCGGTGCGTCATACCGCGAGACGGAGTCGCCGCTGAAGCGCGCGGTCTTGCCACGCGTCTCCGAGACCCACACCCGGCCGTGCGAGTCTTCGAAGATACTCTCGATGTTCTGAAACCCTTCCTCGGGCTTGAGTACCTGGCGGCTGATGCCCTCCCGCAGTTGGAACAGCCCGCACTCAAAGCCCCCCAGCCAGAGCACGCCCTTGCGATCGACCAGCAGGGTCTGCGGATAGAGTTCCTTGTAACCGGGCACGGCCAGACGGGAAAGACGGTTGTCCTGGAATTGAAACAACCCGGCGCCGAAAGTCGCGATGAATACGCGCCCATCCCGTCCCGGCGCGGCCGCCTTCACCGGGAAATCCGGCAGCCCGCTTTCGCGGCCGATGGTCTCCAGCCGTTTCTCCCGGATGCGCACAAGCCCCCCACCGTCCGTGCCAATCCAGCGATTGCCGTGCTGGTCCGGATAGACAAACCGGACCCCGTTGCTGGGCAGGCCCGTGGCCGTGGAGTAACGGTTTACATGCCCGTCCGCCCTGATCCGGAATAGCCCGAGCCGCGAGGAACAGGCCCATAGCAATCCGGAACTGTCTTCCGTCAGCGACCAGAGATTGGAAACGGACTGGTCCAGCCGCACTTTGGACACCAGGCGGCTCCCGTCGAGCTTATAAAGCGTGTCATGGCGCAGAACCCATAGGAGCCCGTCCTGCGCGACGGCCCAGGACTGCACTGTGTCCTGGCCGATCTCCTTTGGCAAGGGTTCGCTCTGCCAGCCGCCCGGCGTCCACAGGCTGCTGAAATCGCGGTTCACCGCGCGGATCTGCCCAGCTTTGTCGGCATAAATGAAGGTCGGATCCAACCGCCCGGGCGGCGGCGCCAGCGTCGTGAACCGGCCCCCGGCAAAGCGAAAGAGCTGCTGCTTGAAAGTGACCACGAACACCGCACCGTCGCCCGCGTTGGCAAAGTGCCGGACATACGTGCCGGTCCACCCCTGCTGCGGACCGAGCGCGGTCCACGAACCCTCATGCCCGTACACCAGTCCCGATAAGGTGCTGATCCACATCTCGCCGGCGCGATCCCGATGCAGGTTCACGATTCCCTGGTCCGGCAGCACCGGGATCCGGCTCTGGTCGAAGACGATGAACTTATGCCCGTCAAAACGCACCAGTCCGCGGAAGGTGCCAAACCAGAGATGGCCGTCGGGTGAGAGGACAAACGAGGTGGCGGAGTTCTCGGGCAAACCCTGCTCGGTTTGCCAATTACTGACGACGTAATCGTTGGAAAGCGGTGAGTCCTGTGCGGCGGAAAGTGCTGCACCGCAGAGCAGCAGCACCGCTGGAAGCAAAGCCGGGGCGGCCGCCGGAAGAGTCGTTCCGCGAGTGGGCCGGGCCGCTGGCGCGAGCCGGCGGCCCAATGCTCTTCCGTGCCCCCAACTGAAAACTGAGCTGGGGGAGCTGCCTTCCATCACTTTCATGTGAAGAACTGAGAGTAACAGCCTATCTCAGTTCGGAAGTCTACTCCCCGCTTTTCCGCTAGTCCATCCGTTATTTCACATATTTGTGAGGACAGACCCGGGCGCTCACTAATACTCGCGGTCCTTCTTGATGCCGGGCTCGGGCACCGGATACTTGCCGTCCGGTCCCAGCCGCAGCGGAGGCGGCCCATCCATGGTGAGCTTGTCCACATCCGGAGCAAACTCGTGCGGGCAGTTCATCATCTGGTCGAATGTGATGATCTGGCCCGTATGGGCGGCCATGCGGCCCATCGAGGCCACCAGGCTCGCTTCAGCGCCGCGCTTCACTTCGTTGTACGGCTTGTCCTTCCGGATCGCCTCCATCAGGTCGTCCCACTCGTATTGGTAGGGGCTCTTCTCGGGCTGCGGATAGGCCCACACCAGGTTGGGATCCTCGGGCAGGGGCAGGTCCTTCTTGGAGGTCACCGTGGGCATCTTCTGGCCCTTATAGATCCGCGTCATGCCGGGCGTATGCGACATCGTGGAAATCACCGCGGAGCCCTTGGAGCCGTGCGCATAGCTGGCGAATTCGTCGCGTGCGCCCGCCATGTTCCGGCCGTCGAAGTACAGCTTGGTGCCGTCCGGGAATGTGTACTGCACGGAGTAGACGTCGAAGTTCTGGTCCAGCGAATCGCCGCGGTAGTGGCGTCCGCCGACGGCGTGCGCTTCCACCGGCCAGGCGCCCTTCATCCAGCTGCATTCGTCGATCTGGTGAATATAGTAATCGCTGAAGACGCCGCCGCTGGCCCACAGGAACGCGTGGAAACGCGAGATCTGGTAAGTGAGCTCACTGATGCCTTCCGGCTTCGGCGGAGCGGTGCCGCCGCCCTGTCCCATGCGGTAGCCGCGCATGGCGACAATCTCACCAATCTGGCCCTGTTGAATGCGGGCCAGCAACTCCTGCCGCGCGCGGCAGTGGCGCACCATCAGGCCGACGCCCACCTTGAGGTTCTTCTGGCTGGCAAGTTCGCCCAGCTTCAGCATGCGCTTCGTCGTGGGGCCGTCCACCGTCACCGGCTTCTCCATGAACGTGTGCAGGCCGCGGTCGATGGCATGCGTGAACTGGACCCAGCGGAAGGCCGGCGGCGTACCCAGGATCACCACATCGCCCGGCTTCATCGCGTCCATCGCCTGCTTGTAGGCGTCGAAACCCAGGAAGCGCCGCTCCGGCGGTACATCCACCTGGCCCGCGAATTGAGTCTTCAGCTTGTCGTAGCTGTCGCTCATCTTCTTGGGCACCACGTCGGCCATGGCCACCAGCTTCACGGGGCCATTCGTGACCGAAAGGGCGTTCACCGCGGCGCCGGTGCCACGGCCGCCGCAGCCCACCAGGGCTACGGAAATCGTGTTGTTCTCCGCCGCATGCACGTGCGGCAGA
This sequence comes from Paludibaculum fermentans, assembly GCF_051172195.1. Taxonomy (GTDB): domain Bacteria; phylum Acidobacteriota; class Terriglobia; order Bryobacterales; family Bryobacteraceae; genus Paludibaculum; species Paludibaculum fermentans_A. The sequence continues at coordinate 3,531,085 of NZ_JBPJAQ010000001.1, read as the reverse complement.
GCAATGCCGGCCAGGGCCGAAACGCCGGCGGTCCGGCCGGTGTTGCTTAAGAACTGGCGGCGTGAAGTGGTGTCTGTTTGGTTTTCACTCATGGCGATTCCTCGCTTCTTGCCTCGTAAGCTTATCTCAAGTCGAGGCCGGGCGGGCGCGCGCCGTTCAACAGACTTTGACCACGGGAATCTGCAGCAGTTCACCCAGCTTCGCGATGGTCCGTTCGACGTGGCCGACACCCAGCGCGCAATGGTGTGTCGGACCTTCAGCGCACCAGCGATTCACAAATTCACGCGGCCCCAGCGGGAAGCGGAGCCTCGAATTCGTGTTGCCGATCTTCATGGTCGGGCCGGGCTCCGAGACGCCCTGCGCCGTAATCATCTTCAGCGACCCTTCCGCCGTCTGCGTCATCGCCAGCAAGGTCACCGGCCCCGTCTTGACGTTGAACTCCACGCTGACCCCGCTGCCGCGTTTGCCGTGATAGAGACCCAGCCCGCGCAGCACCGGCTTCCGGTCTGTGATCGCCAGATGGCCCGGCCCGTCATGGCCCATCAGCACGAAGTTCTCGCGGAAGTCCATCGCGTAGAATTCGGTGAACGAGCCGCCGGCGCCCAACCGGTCGAGGATCATCATCGCCAGGCAGGTCTTCAGGTCGCCCTCCCCGCTGGCCGGAATGCCGCGCGCCGTCAGCAGCGAGTTGCCGAGAATCACGCCCGCCCCCAGGCGTTCATACGGATTCCCGTCCAGCCCGCGGTAGTAGTAAGTCAGGCCGTTCAGCGAGAAGCCGTCCACCATGCGGTCGAGCCCGGCGGCGACGCGCGCCGCCCACTCGAGATCACCGTCCGGAACATTCTCCAGCGTGAACATCTCGCGCGCCACCCGCGACTTCTCCGCCACTTCCTCTGCTCCCGCCTCGCGCACACAGCGGTCGAGATCGCACATCTCCAGGACTTCGATATGCGCGCCGGTCTGCGCGCTGACCATCGTGAAGTCGGAGTACATGTCGAGCATGCCGGGATAGGTATGCCCGAGGAAGCCGATGCGGCTCGACCGCAGCGCCGCCGCCGCGCGCGCCGCCAGGCACCACTCCTCGATCTCACCCCAGGCCTCGGGATCGTCGCGTAACGTGCCCGACACCACTCGAAACTGGACCCGTGCCCTAGCGAATACATTCGCGATTTCGGGCACACAACAGGTGGAGCAGTTGGCCAGCCACTCGCCGGTATCGACGTTCTCATAGTCGAGCGCCGACGACGGTTGCAGGTTCAACACCAGCACCGGCAGTTTAGCCCGCTGCACCACGGGCAGCACCTGCGACGAGGTCGCGTAGGTGCCCACGTAGCAGAGGATCAGGTCCAGGTCCGACGCCGCGAAGAGCCGGGCCGCGTCCTGGGCGCCCATGGCCGAGTCCACCAACCCCGCCGACACCACTTCCAGCCCGAGGCCGGTGACATGCGTCTCCACCTCGGCCTGGTAGCCGCACAGCCGCTCCCGCAGGCCGGAAAACTGCGGCCAATAGGCAGCCAGCCCGATCCCGAAGACGCCCACGCGCCCTCGCACGGACACCGCGTCAGATTTGGCCGGCGCGTGGCCGGAGTGGTCGTTGGACATGTAGGGCTCCAGGCCGCCGCGGCGGGCCGGCGGTCCTGGCAGCGAGTATCCCAAAGGGATTTCTGGAGTTGCAACTCCGCTGGCGGCGCTATTCGCTGCGCAGGGCGCTGGCCGGATCCACCGAAGTCGCCCGCCGCGCCGGCAGGTAGCACGCCAGCAGCGCCGCCGCCGCCAGTGCCGCCGAGACCACGGCGTAAGTCAGCGCATCCATCGCCTTCACACCGAACAGCAACGTCGACAGCGCCCGGGTGACCCCCGCTGAAGCCGCCAGGCCGATCACCAGGCCCATGGCGATCAGCACCGCCCCATCCCGGACAAACAGCCCTTGCACCTGCGTCTGCTGCGCGCCCAGGGCGATGCGGATGCCAATCTCCCGTGTCCTTCTCGAAACCGCATAGGAGATCACGCCGTAAATGCCCACTACGCCCAGAATCAGGGCCACGCCGCCCGCCAGCGCCAGCATCAGCAGCGTGAACGTGGTCCGCGTCATCGACCGCGCGTAAATCGTCTGCAGCGTACGGACATTCGCCGTCGGCAGCGACGGATTCACCGCCCAGACCGCCGCCTGCACCTCTTTCAGGAAAGCGGCCGAACCGACTCGCGGACTGCGGACGGTGAACGTCATCGAGCGCCGCACATTCATCGTCTCGCCCCAGAACCGCGGGATCAGGCTGGGCCAGTACACAATCTTCGGCGCCTCTTTGTGAACGCCGTTGTCGTACTCGGTGCCCACCACGCCAATGATCTCGCGCCAATCGGAGGTCGGCGACTCGCGGATCCGCCGGCCCAGGGCCTTCGCCGGATCCTTCCAGTATTCGCGCGCCAGGTTCTCACTGATCATCACCACCGGCGACATCCGCTGAATGTCAGCCCAGGTGAGGTCGCGGCCGGCGACCAGCGTGTTGCCCATGGTCCTGAAGGAACCCGGCCCGATGTGCTTGAACCGCCGGATGGGCGGCAGTTTTCCTTCCGCCGACGGAAAGTCCTCTACGAAGATGGGATCGTTGCTGTTGCTTCCGTCCATCGTGACGCTGTTCGTCATGCTGGCCGACACCACTCCGGGGATCGCCTGGATCCCCTGGATCAGGCGTTGTTGCATCTGCAGCACCTGCATCGCATCCTTGACCTGCGCCTCTGGGATGGTAATCCGCATCGTCAGCACCTGGGCCGGATTCAGGAACCCCGGCTGCACATTCCGCATGCTCTGGAACGTCCGGATCATGAGGCCGGAACTGATCAGCAGCACCAGTGCCAGCGCCACTTGCGACACCACCAGGATCTTGCGCGTCCGGTGACGCTCGCGGCCTTCGCTCGACCCGCGGCCGCCTTCGCGAAGAGTGAGCGAAAGATGCGGAGTGGCGTACTTGAAAACGGGGATCAGCCCGAAGAGCACGCCGGACAACAGGGCCACGCCCAGCGTAAAGAGCAACACCGGCCCATCGATGGAAATCTGGTCGAGCCGTGGAATGTTGGTCGGACCCTTGCTGACCAGCAGTTTCACCCCGCCCCAGGCGAGGCCCAGGCCCAGCACTCCGCCGATGACGCCCAGGGTCATGCTCTCCACCATCAGTTTGCGGGCGATCTGTGTCCAATGCGCCCCCAGCGCGGTCCGCAGGGCCAGTTCCTGCTGCCGTCCCTCGGCCCGCACCAGCAGCAGGTTGGCCACGTTCGCGCACGCGATCGCCAGCACCATGCCGGCCACGCCCATCAGCACCCACAGCACATTGCCGCTGTCGCCCACGACGTCTTCCTTCAGCGGCCGCACCTTCGGCCCGAATTTGGCATCGATGAACATCTGCTTCGCGATGCCCGGCGCCATCGGGAACTTCTCCATCATCATCGGCAGCATGCGCGCCACATCGGCGTTCGCTTGCTCGAGAGTGACTCCAGGCTTCAGCCGCGCCAGCGACTCGTAGCTGAAATTGCCCACGAAGACCGACTCCCGCTTGAACTGCAACGGGGTGAACAGATCGGCCCGCTCGTCCAGGAAGCGGAAGTTCTGCGGCAGGATGCCGATGATCTCGAACGGCCGCCCATTGACCGTCAGGATCCGCCCCACCGCATCCGGAGCGCCGCCAAAGCGCCGCTGCCAGTAAGCATAGGACATCATCACCGTATCCGGACTGCCCACCTGCATATCCTTGGCCGTGAACGCCCGCCCCAGCGCCGGAGCCACGCGCAGCACCTGCAGCACGCCCTCGGTCCATTCCATCGCGTCCACCTGCTCCGGTTCGCCCAAGCCCGTTACCGTCAGCGAGTCGTTGTTGTACAGCCCGATCTGCTCAAACACCCGGCCTTCCTCGCGGTAGGTGAAGTAGGTCGACGGCGAGGCGTTCAGCAGCGGGAAGTTCAATCCCGGCGCAGTGTGCCACACGCCCACCAGGCGCTCGGTCTCGTTATAAGGCAGCGGCTTCAACAACACCCCGTTCACCACGCTGAAAATGGCACTATTGGCGCCAATCGCCAGCGCCAGCGTGAAAATGGCAATCGCTGCGAAGCCGGGCGACTTCCTGATCATTCGGATGGCAAACCGCAGGTCTTCGAGCATGGGCATCCCTCTCTCTCAGGTGGCGCCGGAAGGCGCATGAACCATATAACGAACAGCTGGCGGGATTGTTCGGCAAAATCTCAGTGAAAATCGAAGCGTTCCGCTTCGCCCCCTGTTCCATCCCGGGAAACCTCCACGGAAAAAAGTACTGGCGCACACACCGGTTTCCGTAGATGCTACCGGACCTCCAGCCCCACAGCGCCATCACAATGTTTTTATTTTCTATCATTTACGGGTTTGGCCGCCTTCCTGCATTTAATTTGGCATGAGCGGAAAACACCTCGGAGAATCGACATTGCGCCCGGTTCTCCCTCTCGAATACCCGCTCAGGAAGTGCTCCGCCGGCGGGAACCGGTGCGGCGGCCGCACGAGAAAATCAGGAGCAAGCCGATGAAACTAAGCCTGACATTAGGATCCGCGGCCTCAGTTCTCCTGGTGAGTGCTTTGGCAATTGGGAACACCTCAATGGGCACTTACACTGCCCAATCGGAGGGGGGTGCCCGGCCCACTCACCAGGAAGCCCAAGCAGCGGAGAAGCAGGAGGTGACCGGCAAGATTGAGGCCGTAGACCAGGACCAGAGTGTGGTCCAGGTTCAGGGCACCAGCGTGCCGATCGTGGCCACCTCCTCCACCCGCTACTCGCGGGGACTGAGCTTCAAAAGTCTGAAGCCCGGCATGGAAGTGAAAATCGTCGCGGTGCTCCGCAGCGATGGAAAACTGGAAGCCCTGGAGGTGCGTAGCGCCTAACCTGACATCCAAATCACCTCAGTAGAAGGGAGCGCGCGGGTTTCCTCAGGGGAGCCCGCGTGCTTTGCATTTCCGCCCGCAGGTGACCCGACCCGCGGTAATCCCACCATGGAACCCACAGAGGAGTCCCCGTTGCAGTTGACCACCAAGGCCGATCCCATGGCCTTCTTCCGAAGTGTGAAGTCGATCGCCGCTAGTGTCTCCGCCAAGCTGGTCGTCGAATTTCCATCCCTCAAAGACGCCAACGGACACAACCGCAAAGAGCGGGAGTCGCCCAGTATCCACATCAACAGCATGGCCACCGACCATACCGCGCCGGCGCTGCCCGTAGAGTGGGACGGCCGAACTTTCACCGTCACCGGCCGCATTCGCGGCAATGGCGGACGCAGCCGGTCTATCTATATGTCCGGCACCTTGTCGGAAGACTACACGACCCTCGACCACGTACGGGTCCAGGAGGTGCTGGAAAGCGGCGGCCAAACGACCATCTCCGAATTCGAGGTCGCCTCCCTGGTGATCCACGACCAGGCCGTGCTGGCCCGCCTGCCCCAGGCAATCCCGAACTCGTACTGCCGGTACCAGGACCGCACCGGCGCTTCCGTCATCTCCATCCGCCGCACCATCGTCCTGAACGGCCAGACCTTCAGCCAGGTGGCCAGCATCGCCGGCAAGGCGAGCACCGACCTCTCGTTCTATAACTAGGCCTTGGAACATCCAGGATGCGCAAGCAGCACCACATCCATTGGTGCCGTATTCGCTTTGTGTAGCCTTTCTTACAGTTCGATCTGGACCCGACTGGACGGATTCATCCCATTCCCCTATGCTGTATAGGCCGAGTCAGACGCCCGGTCAGGCGTCGCGGCAGCGGCATCCTCTGGGGGAAAGTCCACTCTCGACATCGAAAGGCAGTATACAGATGGGAACTGGGATTGTCCGCCTTCACGGGGGCTATGCTCCCGACTACTTCGGTCGTTTGCTTACCGCGGCAAACCCTCACATCGGCCGGATCAAGGAGAGTTCCTTGTCCAGCCTGGTCGACTATCTGGCGCAGTTCCGCGACGGCCACAACTTCACGCCTCCGCAGCGGGAACGCATCCAGGATCTGATCTTCTACATTCCGGCTGACAAACAGCAGAAGTACAAACAAGCCCTCACACACCTCGTCGAGACCGCCAAAGTGAAGATCTGCGGCTGCCCGGTCAAGCCGAAGATGGCACTCTCCTATTTCGGCGTCGGCGCTTACGCCTACCCCGGCAACAGCGGCAAGGTGGTGATGCTCGAAGTAGGCTCCTACCACCACAACTGCAGCCTGACCTGGCAAAGTTCCACCGGAGACATGTCCTCCCTGCGGGAAGTCGGCACAAGGGAGCACGTCAGGTTCCGCACTTCGCCGGCCGCCGAGCCGTTCAACTATGTCCAGGCCAGCGTGCCCATGGAGTTCTTCCACGGCGCATCCCCCGATGGCGGGCACTTCGGCAACTGTACCGACGACCACTCCACCAAACACCCCAGCGTGATCTGCTGCAGCCCCCGCAAGCCCGGCCAACTGGTCGCCGAGCAGTGGTATCAGTTCACGGTCGATCGCGGCCTCACCTGGAAGAACATTCCGAATGCCGCCTTCCTCATCACGAAAGGCGTGCGCATGAGTGGCGGCCGCCTGGTCTTCTTCTTCAAGAAAGAGAACTGGGCGGAGCACAACTCCGCGCGATTCTGCCTCGAAGTGGAGTACGAGATCGGGCCGCCGCCCACCGACATGCCGCCGGCCAACACCAAGCTCGACATGCAGTCGGGCAATCGGGCCGACATCCGCCGCTACGCGTCAAAGGTCATTTCACAGGCCTAGGATTTGCCGGCCCCGGTGGCCAGGTTACCGGGGCCGGATCCCGTTCCGGCCTCCAGCAGCATATACGTCGCCAGCCCCGTCGCGATGGTGTGGCCGTGTGAATCGTGGACGTCCACACTGCCCACCGCCAGCGTCCGGCCCACCTTTAACAGGCGCGCCCGCGCCCGCACCTTCCCATGTGTCGCCGGCCGCAGGTAATTCAGCTTCATCTCCACGGTCGTCGCCGGAGCCCCGCCCCGCGCGCCAATCACGGCGATGCCCACCGCTGCGTCCACCAGGCTGGCCGTCACTCCGCCATGCAGCGTGCCCAGCCCGTTCGACAGCTCGGGCCGCATCTCGCACTCCAGCGTCAATCCATCTTTGTAGACACGCGTCACGCGCAGTCCCAAATGGTGGTTGAATGGCATCTTGAGGATGAGCTCGTTGAGCTCTTTGATGTTCAGGGGCTGGGGCTTCAAATTTAAGTGTAGGACAACTCTATGAGCGACCTCGTCACCACCGCCCGGCAGGGCACCGTCCTGGTAGTCACCATCAACAATCCACCTGTGAACGCGCTCAGCCCCGGGGTGCCCGAGGGCATCGCCGCCGCGGTCCGCGCCGCCGCCTCCGACGACTCCGTCCACGCCGTGGTCGTTATCGGGGCAGGCCGCACCTTCATCGCCGGCGCCGACATCCGCGAGTTCGGCCGCATCGTCTCCGGCGAAGCGCCGCCCCTGAACCTGAACGAGATCCTCACTGAGATCGAGAACGCCCCGAAGCCCGTCATCATGGCCCTGCACGGCACAGCGCTCGGCGGCGGGCTGGAAACAGCCATGTCCGGCCACTACCGCGTGGCCGTCCCGTCCGCCAAAGTCGGCCAGCCCGAAGTGAAACTCGGCCTCATCCCCGGGGCCGGCGGCACGCAGCGATTGCCGCGCCTCGCCGGGGTCGAAACCGCCATGCGCATGTGCGCGTTCGGCGAGCCCGTCAGTGCCGCCGAAGCCCTCGCCAGCGGCATCGTCGACCGCCTCATCGAAGGCGACCTCCTCACCGGCGCTGTCGCCTTTGCCAACGAACATCCACCCGTCCGGCGTACCCGCGACCTCACCGCCAAGCTTCTCGACCCGGCCGCCGCGGAGTCCCTCAGGACCCTCTTCCAGGACTCCTGCCGCACCAAACTCAAGGGCCAAGCCGCACCCCTCGCCGCCCTGGAATCCATTGCCGCCACCGCCCGCCTCGACTTCGACGCCGGCATCACGAACGAAGCCCGCCTCTTCAGCGAGTGCCTCTTCGGAACTCAATCCAAAGCCCTCATCCACGTCTTCTTCGGCGAACGCGCCGTCGGCCGCATCCCGGGCCTGCCCAAGGAAGTCCAGCCCCTGCCTCTCCGCCGCGCCGCAGTCGTAGGTGCCGGCACCATGGGCGGCGGCATCGCCATGTGTTTCGCCAACGCGGGCGTCCCCGTTGTCCTCAAGGAGACCACCCAGGGCGCCCTCGACCTCGGCCTCGCTTCCATCCGCCGCAACTACGAAAACTCCGTCAAACGCGGCCGCCTCACCGCCGAAGCGGCCGGCCAGCGCCTGGAACTGATCAAGCCCGTCCTGCATTACGACGGATTCGAAGAAGCCGACATTGTCGTCGAAGCCGTCTTCGAAGAACTCGCCCTCAAGAAGCACGTCTTCTCCGACCTCGACGCGGTCGTCCGCGAGGGCGCCATCCTGGCCACCAACACCTCGACGCTCGATATCGACGAAATCGCTTCCGTCACCAACCGCCCGGAATGGGTCATCGGCACCCACTTCTTCAGCCCCGCCAACGTCATGCGGCTGCTGGAAGTGGTGCGCGGTAAAGCCACCTCGCCCGCCGTCATCGCCACCGCCATGGAGCTGGCCAAGACCCTCAAGAAAGTCGGCGTCCTCTCCGGCAACGCCTTCGGTTTCATCGGCAATCGCATGTTCGGACCCTATCGCCACGAGGCCATCCGCCTGGTGGAAGAGGGTGCCTCCGTCGAGCAGGTCGACCGGGCCCTCACGGACTGGGGCATGGCCATGGGCCCCCTGGCGGTCGGCGACCTCGCCGGTGTGGATGTCGCCTGGCGCGTCCGCCAGGAGGCCATCCGCCTGGGCATCCCGCACATCGAAGCCGCTTCCTTCGAGGACGAACTCTTTGCCCGCGGCCGCTATGGCCAGAAGTCCGGCGCCGGCTGGTATCTCTACGACGATCAACGCAAGCCGTCACCCGACCCCGAGGTCGAGCGCCTGGTCCGCGAATACGCCGCCTGCCAGGCCATCCCCCAGCGCAGCTTCACCCACAGCGAAATCCTCGAGCGAACCCTCTTCGCCCTCATCAACGAAGGCGCCCGCCTGCTGGAGGAAGGCATCGCCCTACGTCCCGTCGACATCGATATCGTCTACGTCAACGGTTATGGCTTCCCTGCCTGGCGTGGCGGGCCCATGCACTATGCCGAAACTCTGGGGCTGCAGCGCGTGGCCGATCGCATGCGCGCGCTCTACGACGAGTTCGGCCCGTTCTGGAAACCGGCCGCCCTGCTGGAGCACTCCGCCAGGTCGGGCCGCTGGAGCCAGTAGCCGGTAGCGGCAGCGCGTCACACCGGCCGCTGGGTACACTGTGGGGTAAGATGCCGTACGCCTCGATCCCTTCTCTCTCCCGCCGCACGTTCGCGCTCGCCATGGCCGGCGCGGGTGTCTCGCTGCTGCGCTCCGCTGAGCCGGAGATGCACTGGGCGCTGATCTCGGACACGCACATCCCGGCGGATGCGTCGGATACCTATCGCGGTTTCAACCCCGTGGCCAATCTTAAACGCGTGGTTACTGAGATCGAGGCGGCCAAACCCGAGGCGGTCCTCCACTGCGGCGACATCGCCCGCCTGAAAGGCCTGCCCGAGGATTACGCGGCCGTCCAGACCCTGCTCAAGCCCCTCTCCTCGACGCTGCCCGTCGCCATGGCCCTGGGCAATCACGATCACCGCAAGAACTTCCTCGACGTCTTCGGCAAGACGCAGGCCGGCATTCAAAGCGTCCAGCAGAAACACGTGCTGGTCGTGGAGGGGCCCGCCGTACGGGTCATCGTGCTGGATTCCCTCATCGAGGCGAATTCGACGCCCGGCCTGCTCGGCAAAGCCCAGCGCACGTGGCTCTCGGAATTCCTCAAGTCCTCCAGCGACCTGCCCACCATCCTCTTCGTCCACCACACGCTGGACGATGGCGATACCTCGCTGCTCGACGCGCCCCGCTTCTTCGAAATCCTGAAGCCGCATCGCAAGGTGAAGGCCGTCCTCTATGGCCACTCGCACGCCTACAAGTACGAAGCCTGGGAGGGCATCCACCTGCTCAATCTGCCGGCGGTCGGTTATAACTTCAACGACTCAGAGCCCGTCGGCTGGGTGGAGACCCGCCTCGGCAAGACCGGCGGAGCGTTCACGCTGCACGCCTTCGGCGGCAACATGGAAAAGAACGGCAAGACCGTACTCCTGCCCTGGCGCAACTAGATCAGCGTCGCGAACCGCAGCCCCAGGCCGTCCGGCGACACCACCGTGAAGTCGCGCAATCCGTAGTAGCGGTCTTCCACGGGCTTGATCACGCGCAGGCCCAGCTCCTGGCACAACGTCCAGTAGTGGTTCACGTCCGGCACCAGGATCCGCATGTTGGCCACCACCGTGGACGGCGGTTCCGGCTGCCCGGGAATCTCTTCCAGCAGCAGCCTCGACCGCTCCCAGTTCAGCGCCACGAAATGCTCTTCCGCCCGCTCCACCTGGAAGCCCAGCCGCTGGTAGAACTCCGCCGACACACGCACGTTGCGCACATACAGCTCCACCACCAGTTGCTGCTGGCTCTCTGTGTAGTGTTCCAGCGACGCGTCAATCGCCTGCAGATAGCGCTCAGCCGAGCGGCGCACCGCTCCCTTCGCATCTTCGCGGATGGTCTTGCCTGGAAAGGCGCCGTACAGGCGCTCGAACTCATACGGCTCCAGCGCCGCCACAATCCGCTTCACCGCCGCCGATCCCAACGGCACCATGTTCGGATAGCTGTAGAGGAAGCTCGTCCAGCGCCGGTCCATCGCCACCTGGGGCTGGTCGCCCGCGAACAGCGCGCCCGCCTGGTGCAGTACCTGATACCCATCAAAATGCCCGCCGCAGCGGATCAGCGTCGCCCCGCCCGGCAGGCTCGCCGTCTCGCCTACCCACAGCCGCACCGCGCCGCTGCGCCGTTGCAGCCAGTCCCGCTCGTCTTCGTGGATCCACACCGGCGCTCCGCCGAACGCGTCGCTCCATTCGATCATCGACGAGTAGTAGTGCGGGTGCGAGATGGCAATCGCCTGGATCCCGCCCAGCTCCGTCACGGCCCGTACCGTCTCGTCATCCAGCAGCGAGATGCAATCCCACAGGATGTTGCCCTCGTCCGTCCGCACGAGAAACGCGCGCTGGCCGATGCCGAATGTGGGCTCGGTGACAATCGACCAGACGCCCGGTTCTTCTTCCGTGATCACATTGCGATGCCGGGCCCGCAGCTCTTCCAGGGTCGTCCAGCGTTGGCCCGCCCAGCCCACATACTGCCGGGCGTCGTCACAGATCGGGCACCGCTCCGGCGCCTGCTCACTGGCTTCCTGCTGCACTCCGCAGGTCGAACAGATCCAATTCATACTTTCTGTTCAATGGATGACGCTGCCGCAGCCCAGGATTCCGCCTGCACGCCGTGAATGGTGCAACCTCCTCACGGATGGCATACGATGTTGAGGGTTGATACCAACTATTCTCTGAGAGGCGATCATGTCACAAATAAAAGGACCCGCCATTTTCCTGGCCCAGTTCATGGGCGACGAAGAGCCGTTCAATAGCCTGCCCAATATCACTGCCTGGGCCAAGGAACTCGGCTACATCGGCGTCCAGATCCCATCGTGGGACAGCCGGGTGATCGACCTGAAGAAGGCCGCCGAATCGAAGACCTACTGCCAGGACCTCAAAGGCCAGATGAACGGCCTCGAGATCACTGAACTCGCTTCGCACCTGCAGGGCCAGCTCGTGGCCGTCCACCCCGCTTACGACGAACTCTTCGATGGCTTCGCCGCTCCGGAAGTGCGCGGCAACCCCAAGGCCCGCGCCAAGTGGGCCGTCGAACAGTTGAAGCTCGTCATCAAGGCCTCGAAGAACCTCGGCCTCAGCGTCACCCCGTCCTTCACCGGCGCCCTGCTCTGGCCCACCGTCTATCCCTGGCCGCAGCGTCCCGGCGGCCTCGTCGAGGAAGCCTTCAAGGAACTCGCCAAGCGCTGGAAACCCATCTTCGACTTCGCCGACAAACATGGAGTCGACTTCGCCTTCGAACTGCACCCCGGCGAAGACCTGCACGACGGCCTCACCTTCGAGCGCCTGCTGGAAGCCACCGGCAACCACCCCCGCCTCGGCATCAATTACGATCCGTCGCACTTCGTCCTGCAGTGCATGGACTACATCGGCTTCATCGACACCTACGGCCCCTACATCAAGGCCTTCCATGTGAAGGATGCTGAGTTCGTGCCGTCCGCCAAAGCGGGCGTCTACGGCGGCTATGCCGACTGGAAGAACCGTCCAGGCCGCTTCCGCTCTCTCGGCGACGGCCAGGTCGATTTCGGCCAGGTCTTCTCGCGCCTCACCGCGGCCGGCTATAAGAGCTGGGCGGTTCTCGAATGGGAATGCTGCTTCAAGGACGCCGCCCAGGGCGCGGCCGAAGGCGCTCCGTTCATCGAAGCCCACCTCATCGACGTACCCAAGAAGGCCTTCGACGACTTTGCCGGCGGCGCCTCCGACTCCAAGCGCAACCGCCGCATCCTCGGCCTCGAATAGCCTCGTCCGTCAGTTCCGAATCCAGAAGGGCAGCTCGCCAGGGCTGCCCTTTTCCTTACTTCTTACCCCGGTCCAGCCCGAACGACGGCTTCTCCCGTGTCCCCGTGATCTTGATCTTCGCCACCATCCCGTAGCCGTCCTTCGCAAAGAACGGATCCACCGGCTTCAGCGCCAGCCTCTTCCACCTCGACTTCATCATCTGCGAGAGGCGCGCCTGCATGCGGGCCGTCCCATGGAAATCCAGCTCCTGCGAATGGAAGACATAGTTGCCGGCCAGGTCCACCTCGGCGCCGGGAATCTCAAACCCCAGTTTCGGGAACTCGATCTTCCCTTCCGCCATCACGAAGTCACCGGACATCTGGGATGGAATCTCACCCAGCTCTTCGTTCTGCGGCTGCCCCTGTGCCCGCCGGCTGAGCGAATCCAGCCCCTCCTGCACCTGTGGGCTGCTGAACAATGCGTCGATCAGTTGGAACGACCCGTTGAGCCGCAGCCTGTCGGCGATCTCCCCCTGTCCTGGCGGCAGCACCACCCGGAAGTCGAGATGGATCCCGCCTTTCATGAACGGCTTATCGCCCTTCATCGCCAGCATCAGCACGTCCTGCAGCCGGCCCTTGGGCATCACAGTCTTCAGGTCCACGGTCTTGCCCTTCGCGCCTGCATTCCGCACGACGCCGCCGCGCACCGTGAACGCCGTGGAACCCAGCATCCCCTCCACAGGCTCCAGCCGGGTATTGCCGTTCGTCCCATCCACCAGCGCGTGATACTTCGTCGTCAGCGGCAGGCGGTTGCCGCTCATGGTCAACCGGAACTCCGGCACCCTCGTCTCGCCATCCACCGTGATCTCGTCCAGCGTCCCCTTGAAATCGCCGGTGGAAAACAGCAGCCCGGCGATGCCTTTGAAGACGCCCAGGTCAGCGTTGTCGAACTTGTATTTGCCGGTCAGCGGAGTGTCCGAGGGACTATCCGCCACCCACGGCCCAAACGTGCCAGTGCAGTCGATCAACCCTGGCGGCTTGGCGTTCGTCAGTTGCGCCTGGTACTTCATGGCGACGCCCGTCCCGGCCGACTCCAGCCGCAGCGTGTGGATCCGGAATACCAGCGGAGCCTTCGTGGCGTCCTTCGGTAGGATCGTCAGCGTGCTGCCGCTGGCCAGCACCTCCTCGATCAGCACCTCCACCTTCTGCGGCTTCTCCGCCCCAGCCTCCGGCTCCGGCGCCTGCAGGCTGTTCGCCAGCTTGGGCCGGTCTACCTTCGGAGGAATGTTGATCTCAAAGCCCTCCAGGTTGACACGGTTCACCAGCGCCTTGCCGCTCAATACGGCGTCCAGATCCGCCTCGAAGAGGAACTTCCGCATCTTGAGGATCGAAGGCGCGGTGGGCATGCTCTTCAGCCGCACGTCCAGGTCTTCCCCGTTGACACGCACCTTGATCATCTTGCCCTTGTGGAAGACGAGGTCCAGGGGCGACTTCAACGGAACGTTGATATGGATGCTTTTCAACGAGACATTGGCGCGGAAGCGCGTCTCCAGATAGGCGATGGTCTGTTCCCGCAGGAACGGCTCAAACCGGCGCGACAAGATGATCCCAGCCACAAACAACCCGGCCAGAATCAGGCCTGCCGCCACCGCGGACCCGAGGATCCACTTCATGCGCCTGGACATGCTGTGAGTGTAGCTGGAATCTGGATTCCGAATGCACGATTCGGCGGGAGCTTAATGGACGTTCGTCAGCACCGGCACCGGACCGCTGGATTCCCGCACGATCAACTCGGGCTGGATGAGTGTCTCGCGGATCTCTTCCAACCGCGCCGCGTCCGCCGTGAAGCTCTCGAAAATGCGGTGCCCAATCAGGTCCCGGGCCAGCCGCGCCGTCGTCAGCGCCGGCGAAACGACATCCGCCAGGTCGAGCCCGTCAAAGCCTGTCACCGACACGTCATCCGGCACCCGCAGCCCCAGGTCCTTCAACTGCCGCAATACGCCCAGCGCCATGAAGTCGTTTACGCAGACGATGGCCGTCGGCCGGAACCCGGATTGGTAGATCTGCCGCACCGCGCTGCGCCCGCCGGCCAGGCCGTCCAGGTCGGCCACGGTCCGAAACTCCACCTGCGGCGCGAAGTTCTCCATCACGTCGACAAACGTCTGGCGCCGGTCATTCAGCGGCCCCAGCGTGGTGTGATGCCCGATGAAGGCAAATCGCCGGTGACCCAAGCCGTACAAATACTCCGCGATCTGCTGCACCGCGGTACGGTAGTTCACCTTGATACTGATGATGCTCTCGCGCGGCGTACCGACGTCATAAACCACCGTCGGCACCTTGCGCTCAGCCAGCTCTTCCAGCAGGGCCTCGTCCATCTCCGATACCACCAGCGCCAACCCGCCCAGCCGCCGCCCGATCATCAGGCGGACACTGGCCTTCAGGCGGTCCACCTGGTAGTCGGTATTCGCCACCAGGACTTCATAACCATTGCGGTTCGCCTCTGCTTCCAGGCTGCGGAACACGTCAAGAAAGAAAGGATTTTCCAGGTTCGAAACGATGATGCCGATAGTCCGGTTGCTGCCCGCGGCCAACGCCCGGGCGTGCATATTCGGATAGTATTTCAACTCTTCCACGGCCTTCAGGACACGCTCACGAGTGGCGTCCCTCACCACCCCGATGTTGTTCAGCACGCGCGAGACGGTTGCCGTTGAGACACCGGCTCGCTGTGCGACATCTTCAAGATTCATCCCAGAATCTCCTTGATTCCCTGCGCGGCCACTTGGCGCATGAAGCACGGGTTTATCACTTGGCGAGGGCTGGCGTCAAATTCCGCCGGCGCCCCCGTTTGGCGCCGGCGGAATTTATGACAATTACCAGAGCTTACACTGCTGCTCGGCCGGGCGCACCATCGGGTCACCCTGCTTGCATTTGAACGCCTCATGGAAGGCCGGCATGTTCATCACCGTTCCGTTCGCGCGGAACTTCGCCAGCGGATGCGGATTCGTGTTCAATTGCAGCCGCATCGCCTCCGGCCGGTACTGCGAACCCCATACCCTGGCGAACGCCAGGAAGAACCGCTGATCGGCCGTGAAGCCATCGATCACCGGACCGGGTTTGCCCTTCAGCGTCCGTTTGTAGGCCTCGTACGCCAGCGTCAGTCCGCCCAGGTCGCCCATCGCCTCACCCACCACCAGCTTGCCGGTGTGGTGCAGTCCCTCACCCACATCCATCGTGTCGAACTGATGGATCACACAGCCGGCCTTCGCGTCGAACTTCTGGCGGTCTCCCACCGTCCACCAGTCCTTGCGATTGCCTTCCGCATCGAACTTCGACCCCTGGTCGTCAAAGCCGTGCCCCATCTCGTGGCCGATCACGGCCGCGATGGCGCCGTAGTTCACCGCGTCATCGGCCTGCAGGTCGAACATGGGCGACTGCAGGATGCCGGCCGGGAATACGATCTCGTTCATCAGCGGGCTGTAATAGGCGTTCACCGTCGGCGGCGTCATGCCCCAATCGTTGCGGTTCACCGGCTTGCCGATCTTCGCCAACTGGTACAGCCGGTTGTGCAGGCTGGCCACCTGCGAGTTCTCGAAGTAGGCCTTCGGATCCACCTTGACGGCCGAGTAGTCGCGCCACTTGTCGGGATAGCCCACCTTGGGCACAAAGGCGTTCAGCTTGGCCACCGCATTCTTCCGCGTCTCGGGAGTCAGCCAGTCGGCCGCCTGAAGCTGTTCACGCAGCGCCTCGCGCAGGTTCTCCACCAGCTCGTTCATGCGGCGTTTGGCCTCGGGCGGGAAGTGCTTCTTCACGAAGACTTCACCCAGGGCCTCACCCAGGTTGCGATCCACTGCGATCGTGCAGGTCTGCCAGCGCGGCTGCTGCTCTTTCACTCCGGCCAGCACCGTGCGGCTGAAACGGAAATCCTCGTCCTCAAAGGCCTTCGGCAGCATGTCGGCCGCACTGCTCACCGTGCGCCAGCGCGCCCACGTCTTCCAGTCGGCCAGCGAAGCAGCCGTCAGCTGCGAGTTCAGCTTCTTCAGGGTCTCCGGCTCGGCCACGTTGATGGGCGTCGTCTCGGCGATGTGGAATTGCTTGAACAGGCCGCTCCAGTCGAGCCCCGGAGCCAGCGTCTTGAGCCCCGCCATGTCCATCTTGTGATAACGGGCATCGGGATCGCGGCGCTGCACGTTGGTCATCATCGCGCCCGCGATGGCTGTCTCGAAATCGAGCACCGCCTTGGCTTCCGCGGCGGCGGCTTCCGGCTTGTCGCCCAGCAACTCCATCATCTTGGCCACATGCGCCACGTACTCTTCGCGGATCTTCACGCTACGCGGGTCCGTCTTGAAGTAGTAGTCGCGGTCAGGCAGGGAGAGGCCGCCCACTCCGACATTGGCGATCACGTCTTTGGAACTCCGCTGATCCTGGCCGCCCATGACGAAGTACGGTCCAATCAGCGTCATCTGCTGGAAGTCGTTCAGGGCCGCGGCCATGCCGGCGGTGTCCTTCACCCCCGCGATGCGGTCGAGCTGCGCCTGGATCGGCTTCAGGCCGCGCGACTCGATGGCCGCCGTGTCCATGCAGCTGGCATAGAAGTCCCCGATCTTGCGCTCGTTCGAACTGGCCGGGGCGCTCTTGTTGGCCGCCGCCGCTTCCAGAATCGTCCGTAGCCGTTCCCGGTTCCCTTCATTCATCACAGACATCGTGCCCCACGAGGGGTACCGGCCTGGAATCGGGTTCTTATCCAGCCAGCCGCCGTTGGCGTAGCGCCAGAAGTCGTCGCAAGGCTTACAGGCCGTATCAAGATTCGAGCGATCGATGCCGCTGCTGCCGGTTTGCTGCGCGAACAGGATCGTGGCCAGGCCTGCGCCCAGCAGAAGGGTATGGTGGAGTTTCATAGGGGTTCTCCCAAAGATCAGTACCTAATCTACCGTCTTTCGGCCCCCAGCGGCGCGTTCGCCGGCCCTTCATTCTATACAAAGTGGCCCTATTCAACCTGCCGTTCCAGGGCTAGATTAGGGAATACCTTATGAGCACCACCACCGCCCCCAGATTCTCTTCCGTGCTGGAAACCCCGGCGGCCGATCCGGAGACGGCTCAACGCCATTTCGCCGCCAAACTCTCCCTGGAGACCGATCCGTCAGACGTGCAGGCCGATATGGAGAAAGGGGTCAATGGCTTCGTGGTCGTCGATGTGCGCAGCCCGGAACGCTATGCCGAAGGGCATGTGCCCGGCGCGCTGAACATCCCGCACCGGACGCTGCGGGCGGAGACCACCGCGGGCATCTCCCGAGACACCGTGGTGATTACCTATTGTGATGGGCCGGGGTGCAATGCGTCGACGAAGGGCGCCCTGCGGTTCGCCGCCCTGGGCTTCCGGGTGAAGGAGATGATCGGCGGGTTGGAGTGGTGGGTCAGGGACGGGTTCCAGGTGGAGGGAAACGGCCACTGAGGACCGTTTCCCCGAACAGGACTACTGCTTGGCCGGAGGCGCGCCGCGCGGCGGGCCCTGGGCAGGCGGTTCGGGCAGCGTGATGTGCGCTTCACCGCGGTGGCACGTCCAGCAGGCAACCTTCTCGGCGCGGCCGCCGGGCGCGAACTTGTCGCCGTTCTCGCGGACGTTCATCACCATCTTCAGCATGGCGCGGGCGACCACTTTCTCTTCCTTGTCGTCCTTCGCGAACTCGCGGGCCACATGGCAGAAATCGCACTGCACACCCAGCGCCTGGTTGAAGGCGCGCATGGTGTTCATCAGTTGCGGCCGAGGGATATCTTTCGGTAGCACCTGCAGGTTAGTGGGTGCAGGCGGCTGCGCACAAAGGGTCGCGGCGGCCAGGAATGCCGCGAACACAAATCCCCTGGAGCCCTTGACCAGTAAGGTCTTAGTCGTCATCGTTACTCCTTGTTTGAGCCCTCTCGGCGGATCACGGGGAACCGCCATGGAGATACTAGCGGAGTTGGCGGCCATTCGGTTACCCCCGGCCGGACATTTCTTCCTGGAGGAAGTCCTCGCGGATGGGATGGAAGGTATCCACTAAGCGGGCGGTGGGCGAGAGGAGCTGGATGGAGTGCGGGACTCCAGAGGCGACGGCGAAGAGATCCCCAGCGCCGAGCTTGCGTGGCGGCTGGCCTCCGCACAGAAAGAGGATCTCGCCGGCCGCGACGTAGCTGACCTGCTCGTGCGAGTGGAAGTGCATCGGGTCGGGCTCCGCCCAGGGTCCGCCTTCGATGTCGATCACGACGGTCATGAGGTCGTTCGTGCGGATGATCTTGCGGGCGAAGCCGGGGCGAAATACCTGGCCTTCGGTTTCGGCGTCGAGCAGTACCAGCGCTGTGTTCTCGGCGTGGATCATGCCCTAGTTTCGCACCGGCGGCAGCACCTGGATGTCGATGGACCGGAAGCTGGCGGAGGACTCATGGTGCTGGAAGGCGATCGCGGTCTTGCGGTGTTCCAGCCGTTCGAGCATACGGGCACTGTTCAGCTTCTTTGCGGCCAGGGCGGCTTTGAGCTCCGGCGAGTGGAAAGAGTAGGCCAGCACGCGCTTGCCGTTGAGCCAGTGTTCGACTTCCTCACCTTGGACTTTCAGACGTCCGGTGTTCCATTCGCCTGCGGGTTTGGCGGCGCGTTCGGTGGGCGGCAGGTAGTTGTAGAGCGCTCCGGAGGCGTGAGCCGCCTGGTCTGACCCGGCGGTTGAAGCGTCGTCCACCAGTTGGAACTCGAAGCCCAGCGAGGTCTCGTGCAGGAACTCGCCCTGTGCGTCATGGAGCTTGTCCGTGGCCGTGGCCTGGATGAGGTACTTGATGCCGGTGTTGGCGCCGGGGGCGACCTTCCATTCAAAGGCCAGGTCGAAGTGATCGTACTCAGCGGCGGTCCATAGATCGCATTGGCGGCGGGCGTCGGGGATCGTTTCGAGGACGCCGCCCTGGATGCGCCAACTGACATCGGGACTGGTGAGCCCGGATGGAGTCCGGAAGTTGCGGAAGCTCGTGCCATCGAACAAGGTGGCCGGTGTGGCGCGGGCGGCGGTGAGGAGGAGAAGAGCGGAGCGGCGGGTCACTTGCCTGATTGTAGCGGCAACGCGCCGGCGGGGATGGCGGAGCGGACGAGGTCGCCGCCTTTGCTGTGGAACAGGGTGAGTCCATCCGGACTCAGTGAGATCCCGTCGCCGACCACGGCCTGCGCCTCCTGGACGGGCAGGAACTCCATTGTCCGGCTAGCGAGGCGGAACAGGCAGAGTTGGGCGGAGTGCGGTGGGGCGTTGGGGTCGCTGGTTGCGTCGAGCAGCAGCAGGGCGCCGTTCAGGACCACGAAGTTGGGATTGCGGATATCCGGGTGGACGAGTTCAGCGGTGCCGCCGGAGACGGGCCGGCGCCACAACTGACCGGCCTGCCGGCTCTTGAGGTAGTAGAGGAAGCGTCCGTCGGGCGAGAACCGCACGCGGTAGCCGGCCTGATCCAGGACCAGTTCCGGCGCGCCGCCCTGCGTGGAGACGCGCCAGATGGCGGGCTGAGCGTTCGTCTCGGTCGTGAAGTAGAGCGAGGAGCCATCCGGCGACCAGGCCGGATGGAGCTCAGTGGAATAGCCGGAGACGAGGGCATGACCGGCTCCAGAGACATCAGAGACGTAGATGCCGGACTCGGACTGGTCGAAAGCGAGCCGTTGGCCGTCGGGTGACCAGACGGGATTCGTCTCTGATTCCGGGCGCTGTGTCAGCCGCCGCGGACCTCCTCCGGCTGACGGTTGGAGGTAGATATGGAAGCGGTTGTCGCCGCCTCCATTCCAGTCGAACGCCACGGTTGCGCCGTCCGGCGAGACAGCGGGGGCAGTCTCGATGCCGGGGTACGAGGTGAAGGCCGCCACTGGCGCCTGGCGATTCAATAGGTAGTAGCCTCCAACGCTCGCCGTGAGGAGGACCGCAAGCAACCAGAGCCACAGTCTCCAGCGGCGCGGCGCGCCAGGAGTGATGCGCGGGTAAGGCACTTCGTGGCGCCAGCGCTGGAGGCGATGCAGGCTCTCGATGACCTTGGACATGTCAGGCGGGCGCTGCTCCGGCGCTTTGGACAGGCAGGTGGCCACGAACGCGGACAAGCCCGGAGTCAGGCCGAGGCGGAGCGAATCGAGCGTCGGCGGCTCCTCGCGGATGAGGGCCGTGAGACTGCGCAGGGCCGTTTCCCGCCGGAAGGCCTGGCGGCCGGAGAGCATCTCATAGAGGACGACGCCCAGCGAGAAGATGTCGGAGCGGGCGGTGGCCGTGCGGCCTTCGGCCTGCTCCGGCGCCATGTAAGGGATGCTGCCGAGGATGGCGCCCTCGGTCGTTCGCAGGGACAGGCTGGAGCGTGTGCGGGTGGGGTCCTGGTCACCCAGATCGCGGCGGGCGAGGCCGAAGTCGAGCAGCTTCACGGCGCCGTTGGGCAGCACCATGATGTTGCCGGGCTTGAGATCACGATGGACGATGCCCCGGGCATGGGCCGCCTCCAGCGCGGAAGCGATCTGGAGGGCGAGGCGGAAGGCCTCCGGCTCGTCCGCTTCGCTTCGCCCGAGGTGTTCGGCCAGGGACCGGCCCTGGACGAACTCCAGGACGAGAACGACTGAGTCCCCGTGCAGCTCGTAGGCATAGAGCCCGGCGATATTGGGATGGTCCAACAGGGCGAGGAGGCGGGCCTCGCGGCGGAAGCGCGCCATATAGGCGGGATCCTGCGCCAGCGCGGGGTGCAGTAGCTTCAGGGCGACGTCGCGCACGAGGCGTTCATCCCGAGCCTGGTAGACCTGTCCCATGCCGCCGGCTCCCAGCGGCTTGACGATCGTATAGGGGCCCAGGCTGTCACCCGGCGCCAGGACCGGGGGAGGCTTGTCTTCACCGACGGTGAGGTTCGCCCAGGCCGGGACCTCGAGCAGCGAGTCCCGCTGGCCCTCGTAGCCGAGCAGGGAGTGGACCTCGCGCAGCAGGCTTTCATCACCGGCGCAGGCGTCCACGAGATAGGCATCGCGCTGCCCGGACGGGCAATCGAGGGCGGCATGGAAGAGGAGCTCCACACGGCGCCAGCGGGCGTCTTCAGTCATCGTCGGCCTGGCTCATGTGGCGCAGCAGCCAGGCTTTGGCGAGCTTCCAGTCGCGCAGCACGGTTTGCGTGGAGACCTTCAACACGGTGGCGGTTTCCTCGACGCTGAGTCCGGCGAAGAAGCGCAACTCGACGATGCGGGCTTTGCGGGCATCCTGTTTGACGAGCTCATTCAGCGCGTCGTCGAGCTGGACGACCTCGGACTCGCGGCCCGGCGCCATGACCATGGACTCTTCCAGGGGGATGCGTTTCACGCCGCCGCCGCGCTTCTGATAGCCACGGGAGCGGGCGTGGTCGACGAGGACGCGGCGCATCATCTGGGCGGCGAGGGCGAAGAAGTGGACGCGGTCCTGATACTCGACCTGATGAGTGCCGAGCAGCCGGAGATAGGCCTCGTTGACCAGATCGTTGGTCTGGAACGAGTGGCCGGCGCGTTCCAGCCGCATGTAGTGGCGGGCGGTGCGGCGCAGCTCCTCGTAGAGCATCGGCATGAGCCGGTCGAGCGCCGCCTGATCGCCGATTCGCCAGGCGTTCAGCAAGCCGGTGACGTTGATTGAGGGCTCCATCGCGCGTCCCAGGAGAGCCGATTGTAGCACGGCCCAAATTCTTTTCAGCCCCCCGTTAGAGTTTTCCCGCGAGGTTCCCGCCTTGTCCGGCGAGCAGCGATTTGGAAGCGCTGCCGGGGAGGACAAGACAATGAAACTGGGCACCTTAGCCGGAATGATGATCTGGATGGCGAGCGCGGCCGCCGCGCAGACCGGCATCACCGTGATGCTGTCCAACCAGGCGCACGTCTCAACCTCCATGCTGAACGAGGCGCAGCGGGTGGCCGGCCGGGTGTTCGAGGAAGCCGGGATCAGCGTCACGTGGATCGATTGCGCCAGGCCCGAGTTTCAGGCCGGCGAAGGCCACTGCAAGGAGACGGGCGATCCGACGGTGCTGGTGCTGAACATCCTGATGAAGGACAGGCGGGAAGCACGCTCCGCCGGGGCGATGGGCTTCGCTTTCCCGATGCTGGGCGCGGGCACCCATGCGGCCATCATCTTCCCGAGGCTGAAGCAGTTCGCCGACTCCTATGTGGACATCCCCGGCACATCCGCCCTGCTGGGCTACGCCATCGCGCATGAGCTGGGCCACCTGCTGCTGAAGAAACTGGAGCACGGGCCGGGCGTGATGAAGGCGGGTTGGGCGCGGAGTGAGTATGTCTCCATGTGCCGGGGCCAGATGAGCTTCACGCCGGCGCAGGTGTCGCAGATGCACAGCGGGCTGCAAGCCCGGAGGCAGACCCTGCTGGCGAGCAATTAGGGTGCAGGCAGCGCCGCTCCGCGGGACAGGGTGCGTGGGTCGTCGAAGAGCGCCTTATGGGCGTCGCCGGCGCGGCGGTCGAAGATGTCGGACCAACCCATGAACCAGACCCAGCGGGGCTGGTTGCTGAGCACCTCGGCGGAGGGCGGTTGGCCCACTTCACCGAGCGCCACGGGCTTGCCGGCGGCGAGGGCGACGAGGTCGTCGTAGTAGCTCTGTTTGAACTCGCCGTAGACGTCGGTGGCGAGGACATCGACGTATTGGAGGCCGGGGAAGAAGTCGTAGTAAGGACTGGTGGCGCGGCCGGTGTGGGCGTTCTCGTTCCAGACCCAGATGAGGTTGTCGAGGCGGTGGAAGTTCACGAGACGTTCGTAGGTCATGCGGTAGAGGGCGATGTAGCCGGTCTCGCCCTTGCGGCCGCCCCACCAGAACCAGTTGCCGTTGTTCTCGTGATAGGGGCGCCAGAGGACGGGGATCTTCGCGTCGCGGAGCTTCTTCAGATGGCCGGCCACGACGTCGAGTTGAGCCAGCCAGCGGCGGTTGAGTTCCGTACCGGGGGTCGTCAGGGCGGCCCATTGATCGTCTGTCAGTTTGGCCTGGACGCTGCCGCGCCAGCCGCTGCCGGCGGAGACGGGCTCGTCGTCGAGGGGGCGGACGGCGTGCCACATGAGGGTGATGATGGAGCCGGCGGCAAACTGCCTTTTCGCCTCCTCGATCATGGCGTCACGGCCGGCGATGGAGTCTTTGTCATCGCCCCCGGTGAAGCCGAAGTCGGAGCCCCAGACATAGGGGTATTTGCCGACCTTGGCGGCCAACTGGTCGCTGTGCTGGGAGCGGTGGTTGGGGAAGTTGTGCTGGCCGGAGAGGATGGACTTGCCGGAGAGGGCGCAGAGGGTCCGCAGGAGGGAGCGGGCCTCCGGCGTGGCGTTCGGGTTGACGGGCTCACAGGGGGCCGGGACCGGCGAGAGCAGCGAGGGCTGGGCAAAGGCGCTCATGGCCAGCAGGAGGGGGGCGGCGCGTTTCCACATGTGGTTTGTCCCTGGTATCCCACTGTGGATCAGGAGTGGATGCCCGGCGCTTCGTGACCGGTGCGGGCCACGTACTCGATGTAGGAGCCGGGATAGATGTGCGGGTTGCGGTCGCTTTCGTCGCCGCTGAGTTCCAGGACGCGGGAGCCCAGGCCGCGCAGGAAGGTGCGGTCGTGGGAGACGAAGATCATGGTGCCTTCGAACTCCTTGAGGGCATCGACGAGCATCTCCTTGGTGGCGAGGTCGAGGTGGTTGGTGGGCTCGTCGAGGACGAGGAAGTTGGGCGGATCGTAGAGCATGCGGGCCATGGCGAGGCGGGACTTTTCGCCGCCGGAGAGGGCGCGGATGGGCTTTTCGACGTCGTCGCCGCAGAACTGGAAGGCTCCGGCGAGGGTGCGTAGCGCTCCGATGCCGTCGAGGGGGAAGTCGCGCTGCAACTGTTCGAGGACGGTGAGGTCGTAGTCGAGCACGTCGAGGGACTGCTGGGCGAAGTAGCCCATTTTGAGGCTGGCGCCGAGGCGGACGGTGCCTGCGTCGGGCTGGAGGGCTCCGGCGATCATCTTGAGGAGGGTGGTCTTCCCCGCCCCGTTGCGGCCCATGACGGCCCAGCGTTCGCCGCGGCGGACGGTGAAGTTGAGGCCCTGGTAGATGGTGCGCGAGCCGTAGCTCTTGTAGAGGTTCTCGATGACGGCGACCTGGTCGCCGGAGCGAGGCGGGACGCGGAACTCGAACTTCACGACCTGGCGTTTTTTAGGGAGTTCGATGCGTTCGATCTTGTCGAGGGACTTGATTCGGCTCTGGACCTGGGCGGCTTTGGCGGCGTGAGTCTTGAAGCGTTCGATGAAGCGCTGCTGCTTGGCGAGCATGGCCTGCTGGCGGGTGAAGGCGGCCTGCTGATTGGCCTCGCGGATGGCGCGTTCGCGTTCGTAGAAGTCGTAGTTGCCGGAGTAGGAGACGATTTCGCCGGCGTCGATCTCGACGATTTTGGTGACGATGCGGTTCATGAACTCGCGGTCGTGCGAGGTCATGAGGAGGGTGCCGGGGAGCGACTTGAGGAACTGTTCGAGCCAGATGATGGACTCGATGTCGAGGTGGTTGGTGGGCTCGTCCATGAGCAGGATGTCGGGCCGGCCGAGGAGGACGCGGGCGAGGGCCACGCGCATCTTCCAACCGCCGGAGAGGGCTCCGACATCGCCGTCGATCTGTTCTTCGGAGAAGCCGAGTCCGCTGAGGACTTCGCGGGCCTGGGCCTCGATGGTGTAGCCGCCGAGGTGCTCGTACTCTTCCTGGACTTCGCCGAAGCGGGAGAGGATGCGGTCCATGTCGTCGGCCTGATCGGGGTCGCCGAGGGCATGGTTGAGGGCTTCGAGTTCGTGGTGGAGGTCGCCGACGCGGCCGCTGCCGGCGATGGCCTCGTCGAGGACGGAACGGCCGTTCATCTCCTCGACGTCCTGGCGGAAGTAGCCGACGGTGAGCTTTTTGGGTACGGAGAGTTCGCCCTCGTCGGGGAACTCCTCGCCGACGATCATGCGGAAGAGGGTGGTCTTGCCGGAGCCGTTAGGGCCGACGAGACCGACCTTTTCGCCGGGGTTGAGCTGATAGGAGGCCTCAACGAAGATGAGTTGCTTGCCGTACTGTTTATTGACGTTGGAGAAAGAGATCATCGGGAACCAAGGGGGACAAACGCCGCCGGACGGCGGTGTCGCACGTAGAGGCAGTCTCCTTTCAGTGTACAAAGCGGGGTGGGCCCGCGGCGGATGGAGGGGGAAGTTGGGGCGATCCCTGATGCGGCTGCATGCCCGGTTGTTAGGAGATGGGCAGGGACAGGTGGGCGGCGTTATCGGGAGGACCCGTCGGGCGAGTGCGGCTCTGGATACGGAGATAAGCCTCTCTTTTTCTGTTGGTTGTGAGAAGTGAAAGGTCTGGCTGTCCCCTGCCCTGGAGGGTTGGTCGCCGCCACCTGGGGAGTACGGGGGGACAGCGCAGAGATGGATGAGGTTTGGATGTCAAAGAGCATGGTCGGTCACCCTTTGGGGGTGGACCGGGGCTGGGTTTTGGGGATGGGGGTTAGACGTTGGGGTTGAGGTTTGGCGGTGTGGCTGGTGTTACGTCGAGGGGCGGGGTAGGCCGGATGGAGGTTGGGGGCTTGGGTTTGTTCGCTCGGGGGGAGTGGATTGGGGGGTTGGGGGCTGGGTGGGGTTTGTCGTGTTTGTCGTGGAGGTCGCGCTGGTTGCCCGTCGCTTTGGCTCCGGGGCTGGGCTGGTGGTTGGGGTGGAGGGTTGGGGGTGCGTTGGGTTTGATGCCTCGCATAGCGGGGATTGGGCCGGGTCAGCCCGTCGCTGACGCTCGGGGATTGGGTGCGCGGCTTCCTCTCGTTTGGCGGCTCGGAGGGGCATGCGGGACTCCTTTCCAGTCGGGGTTCGCAGCGCGGTGGGGACCACTCCCTGACGGTCGTGGTTCGTTGCAGGGGTGTCCGCTTTGGTGGGCGGGCTTGGTTTGCGGGACTGGTTCAGATAGCGGAGGCTTAGGCCGGGGACGGTGGGTGGGCGGATGGCTTTTACGGCCTGGGGGGCTGGGACCGGTCTTACGGCTCGGAAGCCGCGGCCTCTTAAGAGGAGTTGCAGGCCCGGGTTCATTGAGGTGGTGTTTGGACTGCCGGCGGTTGAGGACTCTCGCTCGGATTGGCAGGTTGGGGCGGCCTGGACTGATACGGTTATGGGCGTGGCGCAGCCGGCCACGGAGGCCAGGAGGGTTACGGCCCTGGCGGGGAGGGCTGCCTGGTGGGCTTCGTCTCCTATGAGATAGGGGAAGGCGGCCTTCTGGACCTGCCGGATGCGGGCGCAGATCCAGGCATGATAGCGGCCCAGGGCCTGGACTACGTCGCCTTGCTTCCCGCGGATCCAGAGGGAGGCGTTGGACACGATTCCATCGTTGACCCGGAGGGCTTCGGCCCAGAGCTTGCCTTCGAGTTGGAAGAGGCGGCGCTCGTGGCCACGGAGCATGAAGCGGTGGACGAGGAGGGCCCGGAAGCGCAGATCGGCGATGTCCGCTGTATTCTCCAGCGCCTGGCGGTAGAGGAGGTCAGCGATCTCCTCTGGGAGGTGATGGAGTTTCGAATAGAGGTTGTGGCGGCTGGCGTTTTGGGCGACGCGGCGCTTGCCTTCGGGCGTGCGGGGGCCAGTCGATTTCTGGGCGTTGGCGCGATTGGCGGCGAGTCGGCGCTCGGAGATGGGTTGCTTTGTCATGGTGGTGGTGCCCGGCGCTCGTCGTCAGCGCGGTTTGCTCCTGAGTGCTGCGCGGGTGGCGCTGCCGGGACACCGGGCATGGGTGTTTTCTACGGACGTGACGGGTCCGCCGCCGAGCGCTCCATTCCTTCGAGCCTGATCCGATCCCGTTCGTCTCTTCATAAATCTCCTTGGCCGGGATTGTAGTGGACGAGGTCCAAAGAAGGGGTGGCCAGGGTAGGCGGAGCGGCTCCGGTAAGTTCTGGCGGATCAGATGGTTAGCGGATAGTTCAGTTTATTTTGAAAACCTGTGACCGGGTTTGAGCGGGGGCTGGGTTGTGGGTGGAATCGGGGATGGATGGGCGGGGGAGGACGGTCTGGCCGTCGTTTTGGGGTGGTTGGTTTCGGGTGTCCGGGCGAGGGACAGTGTGTCCCCCTGCTCCTTGACAACTACATATCATGGATGTCCCCCATCCTATTCAGGTGAGCGGGAGCGGTTGCTGGTTCTCGTCGAAGTGGCCGACAGGAAACTGGCAGTGAAGCAGTAGTTGGCCGGACCGATCTTCAGGCCGGAAGCGGCTGGGTGGCTTGAACGCGCCTGACGCGGATTCTCACTTCCACTCGCGAGCCCAGGCGATTGATGATCGACATGAGCCGATCAGCGGTGAAGCGCCCAAGGTCTGCGTTCCGGATTCGGGAGAAGTCGGCCGCCGCGATGCCGGTGCGGTGATGTGCCTGGCGCACTGTCAAACGCTCTTTGTCGAGCATTTTGATGATTTCAGCAGCCCGTTCTCTTCGACCTTTACCTCGTACGAGCCAGCAATTACCCGCACGAAGTATTGCCCCAGGCTATTCGTGATCGAGCAACTCGCTCGCTGATTCCGAATCAGGCATACCGTGGCATTTGCTACTCGAACTTCCTGCCTGCGCAGTGCTCCAAAGAAACGACAAAACGGATTTGCGTCGCCTACCCCGTCCGCAATGCCCCATCCGACATGCACGCTGAAGTCAAATTGGAAGATTTCGGGAAAGCGAACCCTGAGAGGGTAATGCTTCACCGTCAGAAATCCAGGGGCCGTTGCCTCCAGGGAATAATCCCCGTCGGGCAAGGGAGGGACCAGATACTTCCCCTTCTCTGCATTCACAACAACAACTCCGGCTGGCCGATCCAGGCGCTCCAACTTCAAAACAGCTCCGTCGATCCGTCCTCCGGAAATATCGGTGATCGTTCCGAAGAATGAGGCCTGTGCCGGTGATTGCCCTGCTGCCGGCGCCGGGCCACCAAGAAAGACGAAGCCAACCACCCCACAACAGACAGAGATCCTCCAGCGCCGCATCGATTACTCCTCTCCAGGTTGACCACTACTGGCCCAAGCAGTACTTCTTCCAAGCCGGTGTGGATCCAGCCGACCCCAAGGCCGTCTCACGGCTGGGCCGCTTCCTCCCCGTCTGGGCGTTGTTGTTATCACCGACGATGCCGGTCCAGTGAAGTAGCTCGCGAATGGAAATAGCCTGACCGATTCCGACTGTATTCCCCGGCAAATTCAGCATATCCATCCTGACCTTAACACCAGCGCTGTCCGATGGTGCGTTTCCAGTCCTGGACGGCAGAATACCGGCCACGGCACCAGACTATCCCGCGGCCGGTGGTGTGCACTTTCCGAATGCGAGATACGCTGCGCGGGTGCTTTTGTTCCACCAACTGCGAGGAGAGGAAGTTTGGGCAGGCGCCGCGCCAATCGACCGACTCCGCTGGAGCTCGAGCGCGGTCGACTCCACTCTATTGCTCTCGGCCTGTGATGCACAACGGTTTGAGGAACCCGAGCCGTTTGAATTCCTGTCTGCTGTACTTGAAGCGCTTTCGGAGCGCTTCCTGTTTCTCTTCCAAGGAGGGGCTCGTGATGTGCTCACAGCTCCTCGCGTTCCACACATCGGCCGTCCTGGGATTGACGGCATAGTAGCCAACAATCGGACTCCCCTTGGGATTGGGCCAGACCGCCGTAAAGCAATACATGTCAGGGCTGTACTTACTCAATGTGCAACTTTCCAGAGAAACAGCTCCCAAGGATGGACGCAACACCTCGAGAGCCAACTGCTTCGCTTCACCGCGGTCGATCCTCGTCTCTCCGACTTCGTCAGACGACAAGAGATTCTGCCCACCCATTGCAGCCGCGGCACTGAGGTAGGTCAACAGCATTAGCACTTTACCCATGTGGATCCCTGGTGTATTTACAGTTCGGCCGATGTGCGTATCCCTGCCGGAGAACTAACTGCCTCCGGTCGGGCGGGCTCGCTGAAGCGCGCCTGGTTCAGCGAAGGTAGCGTGCCAGTTCGCCTCGACCTCAGGTTCGCACGTGGGATGGCTTCTGAGCGAGTTGGAGTATGGTCGTTGTCACGACAGGGTTCATGGGGGCTGCTGGATCACGGCGGTGGAGGGAACTGGAGTTAGGTTCCTTTGGGGGTTGGGCTGGCTTGCGACGACTCGCCCGAGCGTGGTTGACCAGGGGGTCAACCGCGGACCTGGGGATCCGCCGTCCCAACGGGATTGGCCATGAGGCTTTCATCGGCTTTTGCGGCTCGGAGGGCCACGGGAACTTTTTAACGTCGGGCCAGTTCCGTGGACGGCTACTCGGTCCGCAGGGCAGCCCATGGGTCGAGGCGGGTGGCGTGGCGCGCGGGCAGCGAGGCGGTCATGAATCCCACTGCCAACAGCAGCAGTGTGACGCTTGTACTGACCAGTTTTCCGGATCCTGGAAACCTAGCGTTCATCGTCTGCCTGCATTTCGCTCCTGCAGGTACGAGTGAGGCTCGCGGTCTCTGATAGAGTGACGGAGAAATCTGCGAGGTTCCGATCCGTCATGAAAGCGCTACTGATTACCCTTTGCTTCGCTGTCACAGGATTTTGCCAGGTGAAGACTGAGGTTCCTTCCGTGGAACCTGCGGCCAAAGCGGTCACGGTCGAGATGATTAAGATTCACGGCACGGCGCTTGAAGGCAATCTCGAGGGCAATGCCGTCGATCGCGACGCGATTGTCTATCTGCCGCCCAGCTACTCCTCCAACAAGAAGAAGCGGTATCCGGTTGTCTACGCGCTTCACGGCTATAGCATTGGCGCGGAGCAGTGGTCCAAGGAGATCCATACGCCGCAGGTGATCGAGGGCGCCTTTGCCAAGGGCGCCCAGGAGATGATCGTCGTGCTGCCCGACTCCAAGACGGTCCACAACGGGTCCATGTATTCGAGTTCGGTCACAACCGGTGATTTTGAGCAGTACGTTGCCCGCGATGTGGTGCAGTACATTGACGCGCATTACAGGACCATCCCCAAACGCAGCAGCCGCGGTTTGGTGGGGCACTCCATGGGCGGCTATGGGGCAAGCCGGATCGGCATGAAGCACTCCGATGTATTCGGAAGTTTATACATCATGAGCCCGTGCTGCATGGCTGCGCGCAGCGGTGGGCCATCGAACCCGGCCATGGACAAGGCGCTCGAAGAGGTGAAGGCACCCGCTGACTCGGCAAAGCTGAACTTTGGCCAACGGGCGCAGCTGGCCACGGCCGCGGCATGGTCACCGAATCCAAAGAACCCGCCGCTGTATCTCGATCTGCCGTCAAAAGACGGCGTTCCGCAACAGAGCGTGCTCAACCGGTGGGCTGCCAATGCGCCGCTGGTGTTTGTTCATCAGTACATCGGCAACCTGCGGCAGTATCGTGCCATCGCCATCGATGTTGGCGACCAGGACGGGCTCCGCGCGGGCGCCAAGGAACTGCACGAAATTCTGAATACCTACGGGATTGCAAACTTCTTTGAGATCTACTCCGGCACCCACACCAGCGCGGTCGCCGTCCGATTTCAGAACTTCGTCATGCCGTTTTTCAACAAGCATCTGTGCGCAGGTGCCGGGTGTCAATGAGCAGGAGCCTCCCATGGATCGCCGCCACTTTCTGAAGCATTCGGCCGCCGCGATCGCGGGGCCTTTGTCCGCCCCCTCATCCAGCCTTCTGGCACAGAGCGCCGGCCCGGCGGCCGCGGACGCCAGAGTGGCCATCCTCCTCATCGATACAGAGCGGACGATCGGTTCCATCGACAAACGGATCTATGGTCACTTCCTGGAAGAGATCAACCATTCTGCCGTCGACGGATTGTACGCTGAACAGATTCGGGGTTGTGGATTTGAAGGGAAGGATTTCGAAACGTACTGGCAGCCCTTTTCAGAGCGTGGGGCGGTTGAGCACGTTGATATCGATTTCCGGAACGGGAAGAAAAGTGTCCGGCTGAAGTGCGAAGGGGGCCGGGCCGGAATCAGGCAGGGCCGGATCTATCTGGCCGCCGGGCAGGTGTACGACGGATCGATTTTCATCAGAAGAGAAGCCGGATCGGCACGTTTCAGGCTTCGAGCAGTCGACTCGAAGGGTGCACCGATTGCATCCGTGCCGCTGGCTCCGGCTGGTTCGGATTGGCAGGAACTCCCGTTCTCGTTCTCCAGTTCCGTGACGGACGCGCAGGCCTCGGTTGAGCTGGTGGCTGAGGGCACCGGAACGCTTCTGGTCGACTACTTCTCCATGATGCGCGCCGATGCCAGGCGCAACGGAATGCTGCGCCCGGACCTGCTGGAAGCACTACGCGATCTCGCTCCGCCATTCATCCGGTGGCCGGGCGGCTCGTTCGCCTCCACCTACAAATGGAAGGACGGCATCGGCCCGCATGTGTCGCGCCGCTACACGCCCAATGTTTTCTGGGGCGGCTATTCGGATTACTACGGCTTCGGGACCGATGAGTTCCTGAGTCTTTGCCGCAAGCTGGGGAGTGAACCGCTGATCGTCCTGCCAGCGCCCGGCACCGGCCCTGACCAACTGCAGTATGCGATGGATTGGGTGCGTTATCTGAACGACCCACCGACGACCGAATGGGGTAAGGTTCGAGCCGCCAACGGACACTCCGAACCGTACGGGGTGCGGTACTTCCAGATTGACAATGAGCCGATGAACAACGGCTTTACGCCGGAGCGCTATGCAGAGATCGTTAACGTCTACGGCAGCAGACTCCGCGAGCTCGCCCCCGGTGCTCGAATTGTCGCGTGTGGACAGAAGCGATCGAATGACATGATCTGGAGCCAGAAGATCATCGACCTGGCCGGCAAGAACTTCGACGTTCTGGGCGTGCACAACTACGAGTACGAACCGCTGGGATTCGAAACGGGGCTCCGCCGCATCGGGAACTACCTTTCGAAGCTGCGCGACTACATCCGTGCGTCGGCGCATCCGCGGATTGAAATCGGCGTCCTCGAATGGAATCTTTCGCGCACCTACGATTGGAGGGCCGGACTCCATGCCGCGGGCAATCTGATCCTGTATGAGCAACTCAGCCCCGGATTGAGCATGAGTTGCCCGGCGCTGCTGATGCGAAACACGACGGACGATCCGACGTGGACCTCGTTCATCTACCACGACCACGTCTCCTGGTTTCCAGGATCGGCTTACCTCGTGGAGAAGCTCTTCCGGGCGCACTACGCGGAGCGGTACCTTGCCTCCAGCAGCGGCACCTTCCGTGACATTCCCGATCGGAAAGCTTTCTTCGACGAGATTGCGACCATGAAGCCGGAGGATTGGCGCCCCGGCTCAGTAGACGCGATCGCGACCCGCAGCGCGGACGGCCGCCGGATTGTGATCAAGGCGGTGAACTACGAAGGCCGGCGGAACATCCTGTACGTTCGACTCCAGGGACGAAGCGCTATGGAGAATGCGACAGGGCGCCTCTACACCATCAGCGCCGGGCTCACGGATTCCGCCTCGCTCGATCATCCCAAGGCGATCGTTCCGATCAGCCGCGAGCTGAACTACTCCAAAGAATTCAGCCTTGACCTGGAGCCATACACAGTCGCCGTAATTACGTTCCAAGAGGCCTGACCCACCGCAGGCACCGCCACCACTCCCCAAACTCCGTGTCTCGCCAACGGGGGGCGGGCGGATTCGGGCGCTTTGGCGGCGCACTGAGCGATGGGGGCTCTATTCCGGTGGCGGTTCCTGGGGCCGGTGTTCGTTGCGGCGGCCGAACGGTGGTGGGGGGCGGCTGTTCCGTAGCTCGACGATTGTCACTCGCTAAAAGGTGGTGGGCTTGCGGATTCTAGCAAAGAAAAGGAACTGAGTGAGCGTGCGTACGCCGTGGCGGGGAACAGGCAGGAACGCTAGCCGATGCGGCCGTGGCTTTGGTAGATCCGGAGGATCTGGACGCTTGTGGGGAGTTCTATGAGGAACTCGGGATCGCGCGGCAGATGGTGGATCCGGGTGGGCTCTCCGCCGGTGAAACGCGACATCGCTTCGACACTTTCCCAGTAAGAGATCGTTATGAACTCAGTCTCCGTCTCGCGATCCTCCCGAAGGCATTGGACGCCCAGGGCCTTCTGAATCAGGGGTTGGATGCCGGCCTCGAAGTTGTACTTTTCGTATTCGTCGGCGCGCTCGCGTTTCACGCGGCCGCGCCAGATTCGGGCGATGGCTGGTTTCGGCTTGTGCTCATCCGGCGACTGGGGTGCAGCCATTGCAGGATTCCTCCGTGTGGTGACGCAACCCGGCAGCGCCGTCAATGAGGCCAGCAGGAAGGATCGCCGGCGGGTCCTACCCTCGGGGTGCATACGCCGAAGCTAGCACAGGCTGACCGGGTTGAGCGGGGTTCCCCCTGAGAATCGCAGGACACCTGAAGTGGAAGAGGTATCGAGATTGAGAATCTCAACACTCGTTGTGGCCGAGCGATGCGGACACAAAAACGCAATGTGCGTTGCAGTTGATTGCCTCGCCCCTTAGCGCACGATTGACGGCCCAATGCATCCAAGCAGGAAGCGCAGAGCCACGCCATTGTGCTCCGGCAGGATTTGGCAGGCGAAGTCCGAATGCGGGAGGAATCCGGCAGGCGCCCTTCGGGCGGATGGGTCTTTGCTGGCCGTAGAGAAGGGCGAACGCTGATAGCCCGATCCTGACGTGCGCTTCGGCGTCACAAATCCGACGCAGGCGGTTGCCGAATTACTTCACGAACTGGCCGGGTGACTCGGAGAAACTGCGCTTACATTGTTCGCTGCAGAAATGATAGGTCTTGCCTCGATGAGACAGGGTGATTTTTGTTTCCGCAGGTATATTCATGCCGCAGACTACATCCACCTGGCCTCCGGAGGGCGTGCCCGCGCGCAGCCAGCGGGCGTCCATGGTTTGCTCCGGATTCTGCCAACTGAGAGATTCGTGCTCCAACATGTCGGCTGTTTTGGCCGCGACGTCCCGTCCGTGAAAACGCTCGACAACGTGAAGGGCCAGATCAATGCCGGAGGTAAGCCCGGCGGCGGAGGCAACCTGTCCCGCATCGACGAAGCGAACGCCGCGTTTGAGTTCGACCTTGGGGAACCTCGCGGCAAAGCCATCGAAAAACATATGGTGGATTGTGGCCGGTTTTCCTTCGAGCAGTCCTGCTTCGGCCATAGCGAATGCACCGGCGCAGACGGACATCGTCAGCTCGGCTTTCCGGCTTGCGGTGCGGAGCCACTGCAGCATCGGTTTCGAGGTATGCAGGGCAGGCACGACGATGATATCGGGCTGAGGCGCGTTCTGGAACGTGTAATCAGGAACGATCTGCATTCCGCCGGAAACCCTGATGGGTGAGGCGGATTCGGCCACGGTAAACAGCTCAAAGGCGCCCTTGCGGTTATCCATGGTGGAGCCAGCCATGTCGACATCCTGAAAGACTTCCCAGGGGCCAGTAAAATCGATCATCACGGCGCCTGGTGCAATGAGGAAGGCGACCTTGCGTGGTGCGTCCGTCTTCGCGGGCTGCGCCGACAGGATTCCGGCGATCCCGCAAAGAAGTGCGATGTGTCTGATGGATGGCATGTGAGTCTCCGCTACGATCATAGGTGGAACTCGAATGACAGTTCAGACAAAAACACCACGTTTTCGGCCAATGCGACACATTGTCATCCTGGCGATCCCTCCGGCCCTGGAATTGGATGTGATCGGCCCGATGACCGTGTTCTCCTTTGCGGCGAAGAGTGAATCGGCCTCGGCAGCATATCGGATCACGCTGGCTTCTTCGTCGCGGAATCGAATCATCGAGGGCAGTTGCGGCGGGCGGATGCTGGCGGACTGTCACTACACGAAAGTGCAACAGCCCGTGGATACTCTCCTGGTTGCAGGAGGGCCGGGCGCGCAGAGTTTCCTAGACGACAAGCGATTGTGCGCGTGGCTGAATCACATGAGCACCAGGGTCCGGCGGATCGGATCCATTTGCACGGGGGCCTTCGTGCTGGCACCGGCGGGGCTGCTCGATCGGAAGCAGGTGGCTACGCACTGGCGGTTTGCGAACGATTTGGCAGAACGCTACCCGCAGATCGACGTCAATCCCAAGCCGATCTGGATCAGGGACGGGAAGGTTTACACATCGGCCGGGGTCACAGCGGGCATCGACCTCGCCCTGGCTTTGGTGGAGGAGGATCTGGGCGGCGCGCTGGCGTTGACCATCGCGAGATATCTTGTCGTGTTCCTGAGGCGGCCGGGCGGCCAGTCGCAGTTCAGCGTAGCCCTGGAGGCACAGGCTCCGCCGCCACAGCCGCTGCTTGCACTGCAGTCGTGGATCGCGGACCATCTCGCCTCTGACCTGACGGTGAGCCGGTTGGCAGAAAAGGTCGCCATGAGCCAGAGGAACTTCGCGAGAGTCTTCACGTCGAAGTTCGGGACTACACCGGCGCTCTATGTTCGACGCGCGAGGGTCGAGGCGGCTCGAAGACTGCTCGAACAGAGTGGCCGTGGGCTGGAGGAGATCGCCGGAGCCTGCGGATTTGGGGGAGCGGAAGTGATGCGCCGGGCGTTTACGGAAGAGATCGGGGTATCTCCGAGACTCTACCGTGAGCAGTTCAGCAGGTGATGGGGGAAAAGACTCCGGTCCTCGGGATGGGCGGTCCAAATGGGCGTTACTCCTGGATTCTCGAGTATGCGCCGGCAAATTCCGGTGTAAGGAGCGGGGGTGAACCCCCGCGCAAGATGAATCTCGCCCCACAATGTGCGGAGTGTGGATGCGGCTGGGTTGTTACGGCCAGTTAGTGCGCCGGGCCGAGGTGGAGACGGAGGAAGGCGGCGACGTCGTGG
Source organism: Paludibaculum fermentans (assembly GCF_051172195.1). Taxonomy (GTDB): domain Bacteria; phylum Acidobacteriota; class Terriglobia; order Bryobacterales; family Bryobacteraceae; genus Paludibaculum; species Paludibaculum fermentans_A. The sequence goes on along the minus strand of NZ_JBPJAQ010000001.1, from coordinate 3,494,818 downwards.
ATTGCCTCTCGGGCGACGCTTAGGGTTCCGGGCATGGTGAAGAAGCCGTGGATGGTGCCGGGGTAGCGGCGCAGTTGCACTGGGTTTCCGGACTCGATCAGCTTGCTCGCATAGGCTTCGCCTTCGTCTCGCAACGTGTCGCATTCGGCCGTGAGGATGAGTGCTGGCGGCTGGCCTGAAGTGTCCGCGGCATAGAGGGGCGATGCCAGGGGATCGCGCGGGTTTGTGCCTGGCGGCAGGTAGAGGGTCCAGCCTCGCTGCATGTCGATGGCTCCGGGGCCGTAGCCATCGGCGTACTCGGCATAGGAGGGCGAACTGCCTTGCGGGTCGAGCATGGGATAGATGAGGACCTGGCAGCGCAGGGCCGGGGTGGGGTGGGCCAGGGCGGCTACGGCGGCCAGATTGGCTCCGGCGCTGTCACCGGCTATGGCGACCGGCACTCCCTGGTCCGAGGCCCATTGCAGGGCGCGGCAGGCGTCCTCGGCGGCGGCGGGAAAGGGGTGCTCGGGGGCGAGGCGGTAATCGACCGCGATCACACGGCAGGCGGCGGAGATCGCCAGCAGGCGGCAGACGGTGTCGTGGCTTTCGAGATCGCCGCTGAAGAAGCGACCACCGTGGAAGAACAGGACTACCGGCTGGCCTGCCTCGGTGGTGGGGCTGTAGTGCCGGGCTGGCGGCAGGCCTGGCAAGTGGAGGTCTTCCACGAGTGCCAGGGACGGCGGCGGCCCGGCGAGGGCTCCGGCGTCGCGCAGCCTTTGGCGCGTATCGGCGACGCTGAGCGAAGAGCGAGGGGGTTGGCCCTTCTGGCGCTCCAGCAGGGCCGCGACTTCAGGATCAAGCGGCATCGGGCTTGGCGGCCAACTGCGCGAAGATCTCGCGGTAGAAATCGGGATGGGATTGCCAGGTTTGGGCGGAGATGATGCGGCCATCGCGGACGGCCTGCTGGTTGACGAAGGTTCCGCCGCCCTGCTCGGCCTCGAAGCGAACGTGCTCGTAGCAGGTGAGGCGTTTGCCTTGCGCCAGGCCGGCCGCGACGAGGATCTGGATGCCGTGGCAGATGGAGAAGATCCACTTGCCCGCTGCGTCGAACTCGCGCACGATGTCGAGGAGCTTGGCGTCGTTGCGGAGGTACTCGGGCGCCCGGCCGCCGAGGAGGAGGATGGCGGCGTAGTCGGAGACGCGGACCTCGTTGAAGGTCACGTCGGATTCGAGGCCGTAGCCGGGGCGTTCGACATAGGTGTCCCAGCCGGGCTCGAAGTCGTGCATGACGAGGTGGAGGCGGCGTTTGGAGGGAGCGGCGACGACCGCGTCCCAGTTCTCCTCCTGGAACCGGTGCACGGCATAGAGTGCTTCGTAGGACTCGCCGGCGTCGCCGGTGACGATCAGGATTTTGGGCATCCCTCTACTGTAATGCGGGTGGGTGGGGTTGCTCCACTGACGGCGCGCGGGTAGAGGGTCGCACCGTTGATTGGCGTTTTGCGGTGGTCTATCCGCTCATTTACATTCGCGGCTCCGTTTGGGGTTCCGGCAGTGTGTGGCGGGGGCCCGCTCCTTGCCAGTCGCGGTTCGCGACGCGGGGGGGGACCACTTCCTTACGGTCGTGGTTCGCAACGCGGTGGGGGCCAGTTCCTTGCGGTCGTGGTTCATGGCGTTTGGATTCGCTTTCGTCGCGGAGGACCAGGACAAAGGGAGCAGCGCGGGCTGCTCCCTTTGGCGGCGGATGAGGTTGCGGCGCTCTAGAAGAGCAGCTTGAGTCCGAACTGCAGTTGCCGGGGGTCGTTGGCCTGGGCCGTGACCCGGCCGAAGTTTGCTCCGCCATTGACGTTGGTGTTCGGGCTGGCGAAGCGGACTCGGTTCAGTGAGTTGAAGGCTTCCGCCCGGAATTGCAGGGAGAACTTCTCCGTCAGCTTGAACTGCTTGAAGACGGAGAGATCGAGGTTGTTGGTGTGGTGGTTGCGGAGGTCGGCGATGAGCGGGCTCAGGTTGCCGAGGGTGTAGGGCGCGGGCTGGCTGAAGACGCTGGTGTCGAACCAGCGGTCCAGGCGGGCGTGGGCGTCTCCGCTGAGGGAGGCGCGCTGGCCGTTGTTGTTGGCTCGGGACGCCTCGCTGAACAGGGCCGCGGTGCCGCTGGCGCTGATGCCGAGCGGGTTGCCGGACTGGAGCGTGTAGATGCCGTTCACCTGCCAGCCGCCGATGAGGGCGTCGAAGGTGCGAGACATGCCTGTGCCGAAGCGGCGGCCGCGACCGACGGGCAGTTCATAGACTCCGCCGAAGACCAGGCGGTGGGGCACGTCGACGCTGGAGATGCTGCGGCTGCCGAGCACGTTGTAGCTGTCCTGATAGCTGGTGCCGGTGTCGATCGCCTTGGCCCAGGTATAGCTGCCTTCGAACGTGATGCCTTTTGCGTAACGTTTGCTGAAGGTGGTCTGGAGGGCGTTGTAGTCGGAGGTGGCGCCCTGGGAGAACAAGGGATAGATGCTGCCGTACTGCGGATAAGGCCGCAGCAGTTGGGCCCGGGCGACCTGGCGGTTGGCGATGACTCCACCGACATTCGGCTGTCCGAAGAACGGGTTGTCGACGAGTTGATTGAGCTGCGAGCCCAGGCTCAGGTAGGACGGGTTGAGCTGGTTCAGGGTGAAACCGCCTTCGCCGCCTCGAGAGAGCTGGCGTCCGCGGTTGCCGACAAAGGCCACTTCGAGGAGAACGGCTCCTGGGAGTTCGTGCTGCAGGGTGAGGTTGTACTGCAGTGTGTAAGGAGTGTTGGTGTTGCTGAGGGGCGCGTCGAGGTTGCTGCCCAGGGCCGTGCGGGCGCCGAGGGAGGAGCCCGGTACCGGAGGGAAGCCGCCGGGGAACGGGTTGTTGAGGAGGTTCAGGGGCGTGAAGCCATCGAGGCTGGTGATCCAGCTGGTTTCCACGCGGAAGCCGTAGGGGCCGACGGTGCCCTGGGCGGCGAGGGTGCTGGGTCCAAAGAGCTGGGCGAAGCCGGCGCGGACCGCGGTCTTGTTGTTGATCTGGTAGGCCAGGCCCAGGCGGGGTGCGAAGTTGTTGTAGTCGCCGGAGTACTGCGAGCGGCCGTTGCCGTCGGCTCCGACGAAGCGGAGCGCTCCGGTGAGATTCGAGTAGCCGTTCACGTTGGCGAGGGGTGACGCCAGCGAAGGATCGAACCAGCTCATGCGATTGAAGCGTTCGGTGCGCGGGGTGTCGAAGTCGTAGCGGAGGCCGAGATTGAGGGTGAGTTTGCGGGTGATGCGCCAGTCGTCCTGGATGTAGAAGGCGTTGTAGAAGCTGTTGGCGGCGACGTTTTTCCAGTTCTGGTAGAAGTTGCCGCTGGTGCCGGCGCCGAGGAGGAATGAGGCGAAGCCGAAGCCGGCGGAGGAGCTGCTGACCGCGGGGTTGGGTCCCTGCGTCATGGCCGCGGTGAAGCCGAAGGTACCGGCGGCACGCGCTTCCCAGACGTTGATGCGGAGCATGCGTCCTTCATAACCGGCCTTGAGGGTGTGGTTGCCGGAGAGTTTCGTGAAGCTGCCGGCCAGGCCGTAGTTATTGAAGCCGCTCTGGCGATGGTCGCCGCCGCCGAGGGAGGTTTGGGTGCTGACGTCGAAGCGGGGAAACATGAGGCGGTCGACGGCGGAATCGAGGGCGGTGGGCAAACCCAGGCTGGAGGGAACGAAGTCGAGGCCCTGGTTGTCGTAGAGGAAGCGGTTGCGGGCGAAGGACACGCGCAGGTTGAGGAGGGCTGTGGGCGTGACGGTGTTGGTGTAGTCCACCACGGCGTTGCGGCCGAAGTCGTTGTTATTGATGCGGCCTTCGGCGATGCCGGTGGCGCCGGGGAAGAGCTGGGGCGGTCCGTTGAAGTAGCGGCGATAGGAGAAGCGGCCGAAGAGGCGCTGGCGGTCAGTGAGGTTGTGATCGACGCGGACGTCGAAGTTGTCGGTATTGAACTGCGCGGAACCGGTGTTGTAGAAGTTGTTGCGCCCGATGGAGTCGCCGGCCAGGTTGGGCGTGGGGTAGTACTTGATGACGTTGCGGGCGACGGCGTCCCAGCGATTGGAAGGGATGAGGTTGCCGGGGAAGGCGTCGCGGAGGGAACCGGAGCCGGACGGGTTGGCGCGTGTTGTGAACGGGTCGAAGATGGTGATGCCCTGGGTGGCGGTGGCGCGGGTCTGGGAGAAGTCGCCGGCGCGCTCCAGAGTGGTGGGGACGGTGGTGAGGCGTTCAGAGAAGCTGCGTTCCCGCAGGCCTTCGAAGGCGGTGAGGAAGAAGAGTTTGTTGCGCAGGATGGGGCCGCCGAGGTTGCCTCCAAACTGATTGCGCTTGAAGCTGGAGAGGCCGACGCCGCGCTGGTTGGCGTAGTAGTTGTTGGCGTCGAGCACGGAGTTGCGGAGGAACTCGAAGGCGCCGCCGTGGAAGTTGTTGCCGCCGGATTTGTAGAGGAGATTGAGGACGGCGGTCATGCTGCGGCCGAACTCGGCGGGGAAGTTCTGGGCCTGCAATTTGAATTCGGCTACGGCATCGACGGAGGGAAAGACGGAGACACCGGCGAAGCCGTTCACAGTGGGGAAGGCGCCACTGGAGCCGTCGACCAGGACGTCAAAAGTGCCGCCGCGCGCGCCGTTTACGCTGAAGCTGACGCCGTTGTGGGCGTTACCGATGCTGCCGGCCAGACCGGGTGTGAGGTTGACGAGGCTGTAGACGTTGCGCGTGTTGAGGGGCAGATCGGCGATGCGTTTGTTGTCGACGACTTTGCCGACGGAGGAGGAAGTGGCCTCGACCACGGCGGCATCGCCTTTGACCTGGACGCTTTCACTGACCGCGCCGACCTGGAGGGCGACGTCGACGCGGGCCTGTTGTTGAATCTGAACCCGGATGCCGGTTTGGGAGAAGGCCTTGAAGCCGGGCGCGGAGACGGCGACGGAGTAGTCGCCGGGTGGGAGGAGCGGAGCGGTGTAGTCGCCTTCCGCGTTGGTGATGACATCCAGTTTGGAACTGGTGCCGATGTTGGTGACTGTGACGTTTGCGGCGGCAACCACGGCACCGCTGCCGTCGGTGACAGTGCCGATGATGGTCCCCGTTGAGGTTTGCGGCCACGCCGCGGTGGAGCAGGCCAGTAGCGACACTACCAGCAAGAGTGGTTTCTGTTTCATTTGATGGATGAGACCTTTTTCCGGAGGCTACCAACCGGAGGTTACGACTGCTTCAACAGGACGTTAGGATCGGATGAATCGACCCGCCGGGTTGGGCGGCACTAGTTCGGCCAGCTCTTCGCGCCCTGGGCTCGCAATCCCTCGCCGCACGGCTAGCGGGAGTTCTGACACAGACTGCCCAGCCCAGGGTCGATAAATATCAGATTGCCGGCTTGGATTCAATAAAAAAGGCCGGTTCTCCTCAGGAAGGAAGAGAACCGGCACTGGTGTAAACGTAGGGATACGTTGGACTGGCGCTGTGAGATTTCTCAGAAGTAAAACTTCGCGCCGAGCTGGATGACGCGGGTGGTCTGGCCCTGGAGGCCGGAGCCGACTTTGCCGAAGTTGACGGAGCGGATGCCGCGGTCGACGGAGCCGGGCTGGATGTTGTAGTGGTTGAAGAGATTGTAGAACTCGGTGCGGAGTTCGGCGCGGCGAGTTTCTCCGATGCGGAATTGCTTATTCACCGAGAAATCGACGTTGACGAGGCCGGGCAGGCGGATGGCGCCGGTGCGGGGGGCATTGCCGTAGCGGCCGAAGGCGGGTTCCGCAAAAGCGGCGGTGTTGAACCAGCGCTGGTAGCTGCGTTCGCCGGGGTCGAGGTTCGCCTGCTGACCGGCGACCATGTCGGGACGGGAGCCGACGCCGGTGCCGGTGGTATCGACACCGAAGGCGACCTCGGCGGGGAAGCCGCTCTGCGCGACGACGATGGACGACGCCTGCCAACCGCCGAGGAGGGAACGCATGACGGAGGGGGCTCCGGTAAAGAAGGGGATGTCGTAGACGACGGACTGCACGAAGCGCTGGGTGACGTCGAAGCCGCAGAGGGAGTGTTCGCCGCGCATGTCGTAGATGTTCTGGAGGGTGCCGATGAAGGAGCCGCCGCCGATGTCGGCGCCGATGTCACTGGGACCGGAGAGGCACTTGGACCAGGTGTAGGAGGTGAGCAGGTTGAGGCCGCGGCTCATGCGGCGGTCGGCGCGCACCTGAAGGGAATGGTAGTTGGAGTTGCCGATGGACTTGTCGCCCTGGATGGAGCGCTGGAAAGCCTGGTTGGGGCGGCGGGCGTTGATGGAAGCGAGGCCGGGGGTACGGGGATCGACCAGCACGTCAGGCCGGTTCATGGATGGCAGGGTGACGCTGAGGCGTGTGCTCTTGGAGGCGACATAGCCGGTATCCAGGACGAAGCCGCCGATGAGCTTCTTCTGGAGGGTGAGGTTCCACTGCTGGATGTAGGCGTCGCGATAGTTGGGATCGTTGGACGGCACGGCATTCAACTGGGGTGTGGGCGAGAGGGCGCTGGCGAACGGGTCGTTGAAGAAGACGGTGGGCTTGCCGGCGGGCGCTCCGTCGACCTGGTAGCTGCCCTTGGCCTGGGAGGATTCGGTCATGCCGAAGGGGGCGTTGGGGTGTACGTGGTTGTAGTAGACGCCATAGCCGGCGCGCACGACGAAGTCCTTGACGAAGGTGGGGCGCCAGGCGAGGCCCACGCGCGGGGCGAAATTGTTCTTATCGCCGCTGACCATGCGCGGGTAGCTGGCCGTGGAGGGCGTTACGAGCTTAGTGACGTAGACACCGTTCTGTTCGATGTTGGCCATGCGGCCCTGGGAGTCGAAGAGGGGCTGGAGATAGTCGTAGCGGAGGCCGAGGTTGACGGTGAGATTGGGGGTGACCTTCCAATCGTCCTGGACGAAGTAGCTCTGCCAGAGGCCCTTCAGGTCGGTGTTGGTGTGATCCGGGTTGATTTCGGCGTACTTGACGTAGCCGAGCATGAAGTCGGCCAGGGAGGAGCCGGTGTAGGTGCCGTCGAAGCGGAAGGTGCCGCGGGCGTTGCGGGCCTGCTCGAAGGTGAAGCCGCGGCGGACGAAGTCGGCACCGATCTTGATGAAATGTTTGCCGCGCTGCATGGAGACGATGTCGTTGAAGTTGTAGACGGCATTGGCGCGGACGCGGGGGCCGATCTGGCGCTGGAGGTCGAAGACGCTGTAGCCGCCGTCCAGGCCGTTGGCGATGGAGATGCTGGGCGGGCCGAAGTCAATGGGAAGGCGGGAGACGAGCGGGAGCTTCATGGCGCCGGCGATGTCGAAGGCCGGATTGTTGGTGGTGCCAAAGATCTCGTCCTCGGTCATATCGTTCCAGCCGAAGCGGGCTTCGTTGACGATGGTGGGGCTGAACATGCGGGTCCAGGTGCCGGCGAGGTTCTGGGTCCTGGCATCGTTGTCGCGCACATCATTGCCCCAGTAGGGCGTGCCCTTTTCCTTGGTGGAGTTCAGGACGTAGCGGAAGGCCAGGGAGTCCTTGGAAGTGAGGTTGTGATCGAGACGGTAGGTGTAGTTGTCCTGGGTGGCTACGGCGCTCCTCGGAGAATTGATGAAGTTCTGGGTGCCGACGGCGGTATTGGGTTCCGGTGTGAACTTGAGGAACGCGACGGCCTGGGGGCTGAGGAGCGACTTGGGGATCTGGTTATTGACGATGCCGGCGCCCATTGGGTCTTTCAAGGTGAGGGACTGGCCGGTGCGGGCATCGCGCAGGCCGCTGAAATCGCCATTCCGCATTGCGGTGGGCGGAACCAGGCGGTAAGAGGCGGTGGCGCCGGAGGCGAGGCGGCCGCTTTCCCAGTTAAAGAAGAAGAAGGTCTTGTTTTTACCGTTGTAAATCTTAGGCAGCAGCACGGGACCGCCGATGTTGGCTCCGTACTGATTGCGGTTCAGGCGGGGATTGGCAACGGAGGTCTTGGCGATGGCGTCGTAGGTCTGGGTGAGGGCGTCGTTGCGGTTGAACTCCCACAGGGTGCCTCGAAACTGATTGCCGCCGCGGCGCGTGAGGATGGAGACCTGGCCGCCGGGGGAGCCGCCGTACTCGGCGGAGAAGGTGGAGGTTTCGACGCGGAACTCGGCGAGTGAGTCGACGGAGAGGGCGAAGGGGTAAGTGTAGGCATCGTAGTCCATGAACTCGACGCCGTCGAGGTAGAAGCGGTTGTTGGTGTCGCGGGCGCCGTTGGCCGACATGCCGGTGCCGCCGAAGGCAGAAGAGGTTTCACCGATGGAACCGCGGCCGCGGCGGACAGAGATGGAGCCGGGCGTGCCCGGGTTCACACCGGGGATCAACTGGGCGAGTTGGATGAAGTTGCGACCGTTGAGAGGCAGGTCGACGATGCTCTCGGCGCTAATGACGGCGCCCACGGAAGTGGATTCGGTTTGAAGAGCGACGATGTTCCCGGAGACGTTGAGGGTCTGGGTGACGTCACCGATCTCGAGCGCGAGATCGAGGCGGGCGGTCTGGCCGACCTGGAGAACAAAGGAGTCGATCTGGAAGGTGCGAAAGCCCTTGGCGGTGGCCGTCAGCGAGTAAGAGGCTGCGGGCAGGAAGGGCACGGAGAAGGCGCCGCTGGCCTCGGTGGCCGTTTCGCGGGCGACATTGGTTTGGAGATTGGTGAGCTTGACCACGACACCGGGCAGTCCGGCGCCGCTCGGGTCAGTGGCAATGCCGGTAACCGTACCTGTGATCTGTTGGGCGGAGAGGAGGGTGGCGAACAGTAACGCCAGCGAGACAAGTCTAGACGTCAGCATCTTGGTGAGCCCCTTGTACAGTAATCTTGACTCCAGGTATCATGGCCAGCCTGCAGGGCCGGAACAAGTGAATTCTCGCGAATTCTCCGCGAAGAGTTTCTGCAACTCGTTCATAAGCATGAGGTGTTACTATTCCTCATATGCTGAGGGATGCACCACTCCGCGAGAAGTCCAAGTTCGCCCTGCCGGCGGAAATGGATGACCGCTGGGCGGTAGTGGAGCGGGTGTGTAACTCAGGGCCCCTGCAGAGATCAGCGAAGTTACGAGACCTGCTGATCTATCTTTGCCACCGCTGCTGGGTGGACGGGGTGGTGGAGATCCGGGACCACGACATTGGGGTTGACGTGTTCCAGCGGTCGGCGGATTACGACTCGGCGCAGGACACCCTGGTGCGAGTGCAGGCATCGCAACTGAGGAAGCGGCTGGAACGTTACTTCAGCGATGAAGGCCGGGACGAGCCGGTGGTGCTGGAGATCGCCAAGGGGACTTACGAGCCGGTGCTGCGGGAGCGGACAGCGGCGGTGGTTCCACCGGCCGCGGAGGCGTCAGTCCAAGTGGAGGCGGCGGGTCACCGCTGGACGGTGCGACTGCTGTCGATAGCGTGCCTGCTGCTGGGGTGCCTGAGTATCTGGCTGGCCGTGCGCCGAACCGAACCCGCCATCGAAGGCGCCGTGCTGCGCCGTTTCTGGTCTGCGTTTGCACCAGCGGGCCAGGAGACGACCATCGTGATCGCGGATGCGGCCTTTTCCGCCGTGCAGGATATCCTTCACCGACCTATCCTTTTGAGCGAGTACGTCAGCCGCGGGTACCGGACAGAGTTGGACAAGCCGGAGTATTCGGCCGAGAAGAAGGACGTGCTGCGTTACCTGATGGAGAGGCGCTACACGTCGCTGGCTGACATTATGTTGATGAAGCGGTTGTGGGCTGCGAGGGTGCTTGACCCGGCGCGCACGTCCGTCCTTTACTCGCGTGACCTGAACCTGCGGAATTTCCAAAAAGGGAACCACATCCTGGTGGGTTCCCGGCGAGCGGTGCCGTGGGTCGACCTGTTTGACGAATCGCTGGACTTCCATTTCGTGTATGACGAGAAGACGCGCAGTGTCAGGGTGGAGAATCGCCGGCCGGTGGGGGGTGAACCGGTTTCTTTCTCACTGCCGGAGGCGGGCACGGGGATCGGGGAACGGTTCTCGGTGGTCGCCTTCCTGCCAAACCCGAGCAAGACGGGCAATATCCTGATCCTGTCAGGACAGGAGATGTCGGGCACCGAAGCGGCAGCCAATCTGGTGACGACGGACCGGCTCTTCCAGGAGGTTCTGGCCAAGCTCCCACAGCAGGGCGACGGAGTGCCGCATTTTGAGGCGCTGCTGCGGGTGAAGCATGTGGAGTACACGATGCAGAGCTATGAGATTCTGGCCGTGCATACCCATTAAGGGTGCAAGGCGGTGGGATCGCGCCGCTGTGGCATAATTTCGCAATGCGATTCACGATCTTCCTGTTGTGTCTGTCCGCCTGGGCTGCCGATGTGATGCCACCGGAGCCGGAACAACGACTGGCCCGGGTGATCTATCAGGAGATGATCGAGGTGAAGTCGGGGTTTACGACGGGCAGCACAACTCCGATTGCCGAGTCGGTGGCGGCCCGATTCAAGGCGGCGGGTTTCCCGGTCGAGGACATCTTTGTCGGCGGAGCGATTCCGACCAAGGCCAATGTGGTGGTGCGGTATAGGGGTACAGGGGCTCGCAAACCGCTGCTGCTGCTGGCACATACCGATGTGGTGGAGGCCAAACGGGAGGATTGGACGGTAGATCCTTTCGTCTTCCTGGAGAAGGATGGCTACTTCTACGGCCGTGGGACGTCGGATGACAAGGCGCAGGCGGCGGTGTGGGTGGCCACGCTATTGCGGCTGAAGCGGGAGAACTACCGGCCGGACCGGGACCTGATTCTGGCGCTGACGGCGGACGAAGAAGGCGGCGGACCCTACAACGGAGTGAACTGGCTGATTGAGAAGCACCGCGCCCTGATTGATGCCGAGTATGCGTTGAACGAGGGAGCGCGCGGCATGATGGTGGGCGGCAAGCGAGTGGAGCACCAGATCGGGCTGGCGGAGAAGCAGTTCCTGAACCTGCGCTGGGAGGTGCGCAACAAGGGCGGTCATAGCGCGCGCCCGGTTCCGGACAACGCCATTTATCATCTGGCGGCGGCCCTGCAGCGGTTGAGCGGCTTTGAGTTTGATTTCGCCTTGAATGAAGTGACGAGGGAGTACTTCCGGCAGTCGGCCAAGATGGAGGCGAGCGGGCTGGCGGCGGATATGGCTCGCGTAGCGGAGGGAGACCGGGCAGCCATGCGGCGTGTGGCGGCGGCGTCCGCTCCGTTGAATGCGATGCTGCGCACCACTTGCGTGGCTACCCAACTGGAAGGCGGGCACGCGACCAATGCGCTGCCGCAACTGGCCGCCGCGAATGTGAATTGCCGGCTGCTGCCGGACGATTCGGTGGAGAGCGTGGTGGCTCAACTGACAAAGCTGGTGGGGGACGACCAGGTAAAGATCAGCGTGACCACGAATGAAGGGGCCAGCCCGGTGTCGCCGCTGCGAGACGACATCATGAAGGCCTTTACGCGGATTACGGATACGATGTGGCCGGGCGTAATCACAGTGCCCAGCATGGCGGTGGGCGGCACGGACGGGCGCTATTTGCGGAGCGCCGGGATCCCGACGTACGGGGTGCAGGGCTTCTTTCTGGATCGCGACGATGTACGGGCGCATGGCCGGGACGAACGGATGCCGGTGAAGTCGTTTTATGAGGGGCAGACGTTTCTCTATGAGTTTGTGAAAGCGTTGTCGAAGTAGGCGGGGGTAGGTTTCCACACAATTGGCGCGGGTCTGTCATGGAAATGGAATGGCCCGGTTGTAGCCTGATGGCTTGACGTGTACGGAACACGAGGAGAGCCTGGGCAGCGCTTTGCGGCGCCTGGGCCGGGAACCGTTTTGCGTCCTTTGGGTTGGGTGGCATTGGAAGGCGGCGTTGTTCAGCGCGACGATGCGGGCGTTGCTGTTCCTGATAACGACATTGAGGTCAGGGTGGCGGGCCGCCGTGGGCGCCATGACCGCGGAGTTTATCCTGCGCATCCTCACCACTGGATTCTGCGGGGCATTCACGCAGTCGTTGCGGCATGTTCGACCTGAGTGGCACGGCGCGCTGGTGAGTCTTGTCGTCATGCCTTTGGGGTTGCAGGCCTTGGAGCTGGGTTTGCATCTGGTGCGGGGCACTCCGCAGTTGCGGACCGGGCTATGGGCTTCAACGGTTCTCACGATTCTGTCAACGCTTTTCCATCTGCATTGCACACGGGAAGGCGCGTATTTGACAGGGGCGGAGGGCACCTCGATCATGGATGATTTTCGGCGTACACCGGGGCTGGTAGCCGGGTTTCTGAGGGCTGTGCCCTGGAAGAGGTAGCGGATGCTGATGCGGTGGGGACGGGCGCGGCGAGCGGAGCCCTGGGCTAGAACAGAACCGGACTGCAATGTTTCCGCAGTTTCATCCGTTCTGCATCAAGTTGCAAGGGCTGGTGGCCGATCCTGGTGGCGATGAATGCGCGGAGCGGCCGGCAAGATTGGCCGCACCGAGGGAGGCACCTTGAACCGGACCAGGATGGACCTGCAATGGCGCGAGCCAAGGACGGCAGCGCGGTATCGCCGCGGAGTATCGCTGCACAGCCACACGATGCACTCGCGGGAGACTCTCTCGTTCATTCCCCGGCATGTGCCGCACATCCCGGTGCTGGGTGCGCTGGTGGGCGCGCAGGAGCGGCGCTATCGCGAGCGAACCGGGAACGACCTTGACTATACGCGAGCATGGTGGACTCCGCCCTTGAGCGGTCCCCAGGCACTGGAACTGGAGGGGCGGCAGATCACGGAGACCCTGGGCCTGGAGGCCCTGGTGTCGTTGACGGATCACGACAACATGGAGGCTCCCAGGCTGTTGACGGTGGTGGAGCCGGCGCGATTGGTACCGCATTCCGTGGAGTGGACGGTGCCGTTTGGCCCGTCGTTCGTGCACCTGGGCATCCACAACATTCCACGCGGTCCGCTGCCGGCCCTGGAAGCCGGGATGAGGGAGTATTCGGCGAGTCCGGACGCGGACCTGCTGGCGGGCCTATTGGAGGAGTTGCACGGGTCTGGGGAGACCCTGGTGGTGCTGAACCACCCGTTGTGGGATGAAGCCTGCATTGGAGGGGCGCGGCATGCGGCGCTGATTGCGGGGTTCCTGCACAGGCACCGGGGCTGGATCCATGCCCTGGAGTTCAACGGGTTGCGACCCTGGAGCGAGAATCGGGCCGTGCTGGAACTGGGGCAGGATTGCGGCCTGCCGGTGGTTTCGGGGGGTGACCGGCACGGGTTGGAACCGAATGCGGTGGTGAACCTGACGAACGCAGCGACGTTCTGCGAATTTGTGGACGAAGTGCGGACGCAGGGCTCCAGCCACATGCTGGTGCTACCGCAGTTTCGTGAGCCATTCCTGCTGCGGTGTTTCGAGGTGATGCGCGATGCGTTGTGCCACTTGCCGGATGCGGCGGGCCGTGAGTCGTGGGCGGAGCGCGTCTGGTATCAGCCGGAGCGAGGCGAGCCGGTGACCCTTGCAGAGTTGTGGTGCGGCGAGGGTCCGGCGGTGGTGCGGCACTTCGTAGGGTTGGTGCAGTTGTTCAGCAACTCGAGGGTGCACGAGATGGTGCGGGCGGCGCTTTCCGGTAGCGAGGAGGCAGCGCTGTGATCCCGCGGGCCGCCTTTTTCACCGACAGTTTCCATGAAGTAAATGGAGTGGCGCTGACGAGCCGGAGCCTGCACGAAGTCGCACGGCGGAGGCAGTATCCGTTCCTGTCGATTCACTATGGGGTGAAGACGAGAGTCGAGAAGCAAAGCGAGTTCTGGATGGCGGAATATGAGCGCAGCGCCTGGCGGCTGGACCTGGAACGCGATTTGTCGTTCGACCTGCTGTGCTGGCGGAATGTCTCGTCGATGCTGAAGCTGTTGCGTGAGTTTGAGCCGGACGTGATTCACGCGACAGGTCCTGGAGATATGGGGCTGCCGGCGGCGTGGCTGGCGCATCAACTGCGGGTGCCGCTGGTGCTTTCATGGCACACGAATGTCCACGAATACGCAGGCCTGCGGTTGCGGCGATTGCTGCAGCCCTTCCCGCACCTGGTGGCGGGCTGTGTGGATGAGTGGGGCGAGCGAGCATCCCTGCGGCTGGCGGCGCGGTTCTACCAGTTGGCGCAGGTGCTGCTGGCCCCGAGTCCGGAGTTGTGTACATTGCTGCACGAACAGACGGGGCGGCCCGTGCGGCTGATGACGCGGGGGAGCGATCCGGAGCGGTTCGACCCCGCCCTGCGCACCCGGCCAGCGGACGCGGACGAGGTGGTGATCGGATTCGTGGGGCGACTGTCGCCGGAGAAGAACGTGCGGTTACTGGCCCAGGTGGAGGCAGTGCTGGAGCGGGCGATGCCGGGCCGGTATTCCTTCCTGATTGTCGGGGATGGGAGCGAGCGGGCGTGGCTGGAGTCTCGATTGCGGAGGGCGCGATTCACCGGAGTGCTGAGGGGCGTCGAACTGGCACGGGCTTACGCGGACATGGACCTGTTCGCATTCCCTTCCGAGACAGACACGTATGGGAACGTGGTGGTCGAGGCGATGGCCAGTGGAGTACCTGTGGTGGTGACGGGCCGAGGCGGCCCGAGGTTCCTGGTGAGGCCGGGCGAGACGGGCCTGATTGGTGAGGGCGAGGACGCGTTTATCGAGCAGGTGGTGCGGTTGGCACTAGACAGTGAGCAGCGCAGGGCTATGCGGCGGCCAGCGCGAGAGTTCGCGGAGAGCCAATCGTGGGACCGGGTCTTCGATGGGGTATACACCGCCTATGGGGAGGCGTTGGTGGCGCGGAGAAAGGCGGAGGAACGGGTGAGGGCGGCGGTGGCAGAGGAGGCTTGAGACGCGCCACAGCGGTGCGTGTCTGCCCAAAGCGGGCGCCAACCTTAGAAGGCATCCATCGAACTCCTGGACACGGCCCTCCGCACAATTGCGATGGCCTGGCCCAGTAACGGCGCCTGAGATTACCTGGATTCAAATGCAATGCGGCTGGGAATGGTGAGTTCGATCTCCGTGCCCAGGGCAGCCCGGCTCAGAATGCGGAGCTTGCCACCGAGGCGGCCGGCCCGTTCGCGCATGCCCTGGAGGCCCCAATGCCCGGCGCGGCCGATGGCTAGTGGATCGATCCCACATCCGTTGTCGCGGACTACGAGGCGGAGTTCAGAGTGCTTGTATTCAATCTCCGTCTCCAGCTTGCAGGCGTGTGCGTGGCGGAGGGCGTTGATGATCGCTTCCCGCCCGATACGATACACCTCATCCTGGAGGCCGGCGCGGAGTCTGCGTTCATGGCCGAGGACTACCACCTGAAAGCTGACCTCAGCGGGCAAGCCGGAGTCCTCTGGAACATTCGCGAGTGCCTCACCCAGGGAGGAAATGCGGTTTTCTGGTGAGCGTAATCCCTGCACGGCGCAGCGCCCCTCCTCGAGTACGCGGTCAAGTAGTTGAAGCACCTCGTTCAACCTCGATTTCGTGGTGGGACAATCCACGGGTAGATCATCCAGGACTGAATGCAGGCGCAGGGATGCGGCGAAGAAGCCTTGCAGCAGGGTGTCGTGGAGGTCGCGGGCGATGCGGGTGCGTTCGGCCTCGCGTTCGTCCACTCGCAGGGGAAGTTCATCGGTACCCGGGGCGGCGGAAGCTAAGGAACGATGGATCGCCACTGGGCGGCCCAGGATTTGTGGCGAGAGGTCTCCGGTGAAATGCGTCGCGCCGGAATGGATTCCAGGTTCTACGATACCTTCGAGTCTCATTGCAAGCCTTCCCATTTCCAAGAATGATCGTTTCGAACGACTTCATCCGCGGCCGTTCAGCACTCTGGACCTCGATCGCTGCCCGATTCGGTATTGATCCACTGACGGAGATAGGGTGGACAATTTCCCAGTTCGACGCCGTTCGCTTCGCAGCCGGCGAGGAACTGGACAGCCTCCCGATCGACCAGGGTGATGTCCTGCAGATCGAGCCTGACCGGTTCGCAGCCCGTCTCCTGGCTCACCACGCGTTGAATCTCCGGGACATCCCCGACCTCGATGTGGCCGCTCAATGCCAGGACAACTCCCGGCTGGGCAGTCCGCTGAATGATTACCATGTCCGTCCATTCACTGCGCTTGATTAAGCATGCTACATGCCACTCGTAAAGCACTGAAAACAGGCCTGCCGATGGTCGTAAGTTCGCGAATTCGCGAGATTTTCGCGAACCCGCGACGGAATTCACGAAGTCGCCAGCGGTGGGTCAGGCGTTCTTGAAACGGAACTTATTGATCCTGAGGGAGCGGATCTTGGACTCGAGGGTGGAGGCTGGCATGTTGAGAAGGGCGGCGGCGCCGGAAGGACCGGAAACCCGGCCGCCGGTGGAGGCCAAAGCAGCCTCAATCTCCGCTTTTTCTTCGCTCGCGGGCAGGTGGTGGGTGGCAGGGGCCGCCGCATCGGACGGCGCCGGCTCGCGGGTGATCCAGCTTGGATCGACGGAGAAGACGTCCGACTCACAGACGATGACTGAGCGTTCGATGACGTTCTGGAGTTCGCGGATATTGCCGGGCCAGGAGTAGGCTTGCAGCAATTCGAGGGTCTGCTTTTCGATCGTCCTGATCTTCTTGCCCGCCTTCCTGGAGTAGCGGTGGATGAAGTAGTCGATCAGGGTGGGGATGTCATCGGTTCGCTCGCGGAGGGCTGGGGTCTGGATGGGGAACACATTGAGTCGGTAGAAGAGGTCGTTGCGGAACAGGCCGGCGGCGACTGATTTTTCCAGATCGCGATTGGTGGCGGCGATGACGCGTACGTCGGCGCGGATCGACTGACTACCTCCGAGGCGATCGAACTCGCGTTCCTGGAGAACGCGCAGGAGGGCGATTTGGGTCTCGGGCGGCAGTTCCCCGATTTCGTCGAGAAACAGGGTACCTCCCTCGGCGAGCTCAAAGCGTCCGAGGCGCCGTTGCAGGGCTCCCGTGAAGGCGCCTTTTTCGTGGCCAAACAATTCGGAGGCGATCAGCGCGGCTGGAGTAGCCGCGCAGTTGACGGTGACGAAGGCGCGGGCCGCACGATTGGAGCGTTTGTGAATGGCGCGGGCCACGAGTTCCTTGCCCGTGCCGGTTTCGCCCGTGATCAGAACGGTGGAGTCAGTCGGCGCCACTTTGGCGACACGGGCGAGGACGGAGCGCAGCACGGGCGACTCGCCGACGATTTCTTCGAACATCGACGCCTTGGCGATTTCTTCGCGCAGGGCGAGGTTCTCCTTGAAGAGAATGTCGCGCAGTTTGCGGATTTCTTCGAGAGCGTGCTGGAGTTCCGCGTCGGCACGCTTCCGGTCCGTGATGTCGGAAACCGCGCCGAGCAGTTCAGTGCGGCCGGATTCGCCGGCATTGGAACGGCCCCGCACGTGGAGGTGTTTGACTGAGCCGTCGGGCATGAGGAGGCGGTGTTCCAATTCGAATTCCGTCTTCTCTCCGGCCAGCCGCTGAAAGGCCTGGTGCAATGTGGGCAGGTCGTCGGGATGGGTCCGCCGGGTGACGTGGTCGAGGGTAATTTTGATGGACGGATCGTACTCAAAGATGCGGAACGTTTCGCGGGACCAGTAAACCTCCCCGCTGTCGACGTCCCAGCCGAAGCTGCCGGTGTGGCTGATGCGCTGCGCTTCAGCGAGGTAGGCTTCACTGCGACGGAGCGAGTGCTCGGCGCGGGCCAGTTCAGCTCTTTCGCCTGCTTCGCGCAGGGCCCTTTGCACCGAGGGCACCATTCTGGAAAGGCGGGTTTTGAAGACGTAGTCGGTGGCGCCGATCTTGAGAGCCTCGATCGCAACCTCCTCGTCGAGCGTTCCGGAGACAAAGAGGAAGGGGAGTTGGGGGCAGAGTCGCCGGGCGATGCGCAGAGCGGAGAGGCCATCGAAGGACGGAAGCGTGTAGTCCGCCAGGATGAGGTCGAAGCCACCTTCTTCGAGCGAGGCGGTGAACGCGTTTTCAGTCTCCACTCGCGTGATTTCGCAGTCGATGTCAGCGGAATCCAGGTAAGCCCGAACGAGTTCCGCGTCGGTGAGATCGTCCTCGAGATACAGGATGCGCAACGGAGCAGTCATTGCGGGCTAGTTCTTCGGCATGCTGCCCGGCGGCGGCTCGTTGATGATGGCCCAGAACACGCCCAATTCTTTGATGGCGTTTACGAACTCGTGGAAATCCACCGGCTTGACCACATAGGCGTTGACGCCTAGGCGATAGCTGGCGACCATGTCCTTCTCCTGATTGGAGGAGGTGAGCACGACAACCGGAATCAACCTCAGTTGGGCATCCGATTTGATCTGCTGGAGGACCTCCAGCCCGTCGACTTTGGGCAGCTTCAGATCCAGCAGGAGGACAGCCGGATTGTCGTTCGCGCGGTCGCTGTATTTCCCGCGGCAATAGAGGTAGTCGAGGGCTTCGGCGCCATCGGGAGCCACGACCACCTCGTTGGCGAGGTTGTACTCCTCCAAGGCAGTCAACGTGAGTTCCACGTCCTTGGGGTCGTCTTCGACCAGAAGAATTCTTCCTAACTTGCTCATCGATTAGACTCCCTTTGAAGTGGAAAGTGAAAAGTAGAACGTGGCGCCCTGATCGAGCACACTCTCAGCCCACACCCGGCCGCCGTGGCGGTGAACAATGCGCTGCACGGTGGCGAGGCCGATGCCAGTGCCCTCAAAAGTTTCGGGCGGGTGAAGCCGCTGAAAGACACCGAACAATTTATTGACATAGCGCATGTCAAACCCTACGCCGTTGTCGCGAACAAAGAGTACGACCTGGCCATCCGCGTGACCCTGGCATCCGATTTCGATCTCGGAACGAGGCCTGGTGCGAGTGAACTTGACGGCATTCGCGACGAGGTTCACGAAAACCAGGCGCAACATGGAGCGGTCGCCGTAGGAGGAAGGGAGTGACCCGACAGTCCAAACGATGTCGCGCTTCGCAGCTTCGGGCCGTACTTCCGCCAGCGCTTCCTGTACGAGTTGCTGGAGGTTCACGCTAGTCATGCGCGTTTCGGCGCGGCCGATGCGGGAGAAAGCCAGGAGATCGTCGATGAGAGCACCCATGCGCTGGGCCGATTCCAGAACCATGGCGACATAGCGCTTGTTGCGGTCGTTGAGGACAGGAGCGGCGTTCTTCTGAAGCAGCTCAGTAAACCCGGCCATGTGCCGCAGGGGTGCACGGAGGTCGTGCGAAATGGAATAGGCGAAGGCTTCGAGCTCTTTGTTGATCGCCTCAAGCTCGACCGTGCGTTTGCCCAGCTCCTGATTGAGGGTATTGATCTCCTGTTCGCGCTGTTTGCGATCCGTGATGTCGTTGTTGGTTTCGAGAATGGCGACAGGGCGCTGCAGTTCATCGCGGCGAAGAGACCAGCGGCTGGCAACGAAGACGCGGGTTCCGTCGGAGCGGGTCTTCTCCAGCTCGCCATCCCAGCGGCCGGCGGCCAGCAGCTCAGCGCGGATCTCCTCGATGGGCAGGGGAAAGACGGTCATCAGGAGCTCGTGAGCCTGGCGGCCGACAGCCTGCTCCGGTGTCCAGCCGAACAACTCCTGCGCACCACGATTCCAGTAGGTGATGGTATCGCTCATGTCACGGACGAAGATGGTGTCATGCGTGAGGTTCAACAGGCTTGCCTGCCTGTTGCGCTCTTCGACTTCCAGGGCGAGTTTATCTAGAGCTTCGCGGAGGTCGGCCTCGACGCGGCGCCGAACAGAGCTGAACCAGGTGACCAGCAGGGCGAACGAACTGAAGACGAGGAAGTAAGGCAGGTCGGAGGGGGAGACCACGAGGGAGTGGAGCGGCTCGACAAAGTAGTAGTCGAAGCTCACGCAGGAGAGGAGCAGGGCGACGGCGGCGGCAGCGGGGCCGCCGAACCAGGCGGTGATGGCGAGCGCGAAGAGGAACAGGGGGACCGCGGCGTCGCGCAGCTGGAGCATCTCCATCAGGCGGGATGCGAGAAGAGCTAACAGGACGGAGGCCACCGCCAGGGCAAGGCGCGCCGCGGGCGAATGGAGTTTCGGCATTTGAGGATTCAGGTGCGCCATGACGTGCCCAGCCAGGTTACCCAGAGACCCTTGTCAGGGTCGAATGTTAGGCACTATGATAACCCGATTTGGGAACCGGTTCGGCTCGTCGTACCGGACAACCCGGGGACAGCAGAACGGCTGGAGCAGCGGGCTATTGGCGCAATGGTCCTGGCGGTTGCTGCTGGAATTGGCCGCCGTCCGTGCGGACTGCTTCGCCGGGTTCAACGGCGCAGGGCCAGGAAGAGAACGTGGAGTGATTGAGCTGCAGGCCGGCGCGGCGGATGCGGCGGCTCCAGCGATCGAGGCGTTGAACGCCGGGCTTATCCCCCGAGGTTCGCAAGAGGCTTCGATAGAGAGCGATCGAGTTGAGCAATTCGTCCCTGGCTTCGGGGACCCGCCGGGCGAGAATCCACACAGCACGACGCACTGCTGCAGCCGACTGGACGGGACGGCCGAGGGCGGAATCCAGGCGGGCCTGATTCAGAAGTGCCCGCGCGGTTTCAGGGTGATCCGGTCCGAAGAGCCCAGCCGCCAGGGGCAAGGTACGGGTGAGCAGCAACTGGGCGGGCGCAAACCGCCGATTTGAGAACTGCACATGGATGAGGAGATTGGCGGTTCTAACGAAGTTGGGGCTGTTCTCTCCCAGCAGCCGCCGCCAAGCGGTGAGGGCGTGCAAAAACTCCGATTCGGCCATGTCCAGGCGGCCCTGCCTGAGATAGAGGTAACCGAGGTCGTGGGAGACAACCGCGACTTCCCAGTGATGCGGGCCAAGTGCGGCGGACATCACCTCTTCGCATTCGACGAGGGTCCGCTCCGCTTGCCGCAAGTCTCCGTGGAGTGCGTAGCCTGAGGCCAGATTCACATTGATCCGTGCGGTCTCGAGGTGGCGCGGGCCTAAGAGGGAGCGTGCAATGCGCGAGGCCTGCTCCAGATGGTTGAGTGCCTCTTCCAGGCGTTGCTGACGAGTGATGGCGACACCGAGCAGGCTGAGAGCGGAGGCCGTCTCTGAACTGAAAGTGCCGTGGTCACGGAGGTCGGCTTCATAGATTCGGCGGGCGAGCGCCTCAGCCTCGTCGAGTCGCTCCGTCTCAATGAGAAGCACCGCGCGGCGGCTGAGCACCAGCCGGTGTTCCGAAGCAGTAAGATCCCGTCGTTGCAGGAGGAGGTCATATTCACGTTCGGCGCGTTGAAACTGCCCCGACGCTTTCCATTGATCCGCAAGGCGGAGGGCCGACTCAAAAGAGCCGGCGCCAACCTGGACCGCAGGCAGGGCGAGGGTGAGCAGCAGAATCAGGTTGGGCTTCGCGTTCATCCGGCTTCCCAGGCGGCGCCAGCCGGAAGGCCTGCCCCTTTGACCGGATAACCGATGAGATAAGTAATGGGCACCAGACCGGACCGCTCGATGCCCAACCGCCAGCGGTAAGCGGCACCGGAATGGGGTTCAATCAGGTCTTCGAAGTCTTCCCGGGAATAGGATCGGAGACAGGACATCCACCCATCGAATAGGAGTGTGAAGGGAACAATTGGAATGAGGTAAGTCCAGAAGAGCCGAGACCAGCGAAATGGACGAATGCGCGGCGTCGCGAGAAGGCCGAGCAGCGGCACACACAGCACGGAGAGCAGGGTCCGCAGTTCGCACTGGCTGGCCTCGAAGATGGCAATGCCGGTCCTGCCGGCGAGCGCATTGGCAAGGACATTTCGGAGTTCGTCGGCGGAGAGGTGATGCGCTGAAGAGAAGATTGTGCGAAAGCCGGTCAACCCGGCCGGTACCCGGGCCGCATTTACGGGTTTCGGGTGGAAATTGATGCGTGCATCCGAGTTCAGCGACGCCCGGGCGAAAGCATCCAGGTTTGGATGTTTGTCGGTGAGGCAGACGGTGACCGGAAAGCAATGGGAATCCCTCATGTGGCGCGAAAGCTGGATCCACGGACCACCCGCGCCGGAGCAGAGGTCGAGGACGTGAGTGGCGCCAGCGGCAGCCAAGGCCTCGCGTAACAGCGGCGCAATGGGCTGGTAGGCATTCGTCATCTCCCAAACGGCCTGCAGCGCTTCAGTCACGAGATCCCGAAGATGCGCCGGGAACCAGGCGCTGTCATGGAGTTCGAAAAGCCCTGGCCTTCTCAAGTAGTATGTGTACCTTCCATTGCTTCCATAACGAGTCATAGGTACCCGATGTTGCGGAAGGCCCGTTCCATTCCCTGAACATGCCGCCCGATTCATCGATTGCCCTGCTCTACTGTGCCCGATTTCCGCGCGGGTGCGGCTACAGCAGGGGGTTAATGTTACAAGTTCGGCAAGCAGGAGAAGTGCGTCATCACGGCGCTCCGGGGGAAGCGAAGAGGTTCTCCCAATGTCCCGGTTCTAGGGCCTGGCCCGCCACCACTGGAGCAGCGCGTAAAGGGAACCCGCAAGAAAGACGGGGCCGAAGATCTGCTTGTTATAGCGGGCGAGCCAGAGGGGGAGATAGATGTCGAAGTTGTCCGTGCGAGCGCCGGTATAGCGAGCAGCCCAATCAGTGGACGGACAGCGGCCATGGTTGGCAACCAGTACGGCGCATTCGATCAGGACGAGCGCCGCGAGAGCGGCGGCCCAGATGAATTCCCGGAGTGCGCCGGCAACAGGGATCGCGAAGATGCAGAGAACAAAGAAGAGCCAAACGGCCGTATGAAGGAGCTTCACCGCGACCAGGGGCGCGGTTCGCTCCGGTGGTGGTTGCATGTGAAAGCCTATCCGCTGCTTCCGGCGCCGGTTTGGCCGAAGCGGCCTGGCCGGTACGCAGGATAGCCATATTCAGACTAACATATCCTGTTTTATTCCCGATAAGGGATTGGAGGTTCCAGGTGAACCAGAACTCTAACTGTTGGGATGTCAAGAAGTGTGGCCGGCAACCAGGGGGAAGCCGAAGCGCCGACCTGGGCATTTGCCCAGCCGCAGTGGACGAGAAGGCCAGCGGACTGAATGGCGGCCAGAGCGGCGGCCGGGTCTGCTGGGCGTTAACGGGCACACTGTGCGGCGGCACAGTGCAGGGATCCTTCGCCCAAAAGCTTTCAAACTGCATGCAATGCGACTTCTACCAGCAGGTTCAGAGGGAAGAAGGAAAGAACTTCCAGTCATTCAAGGCCGTTCAGGCACGGCTGTAAGCACCCAAGCCAAAACCGTTTGTCCCCATCAATATAGGCCGACTGTGCCTGGCCGTCTCCATCGAGCAGGTTGCCAGCACGACTGACGCTGATCGCACATTCGCTGGATGAGCAGTCATGGTTCACCGGGAACCGCTGACGCAACCAGCACTGCACGGCAACCGTGCCTCCCGCACAGTGGAGTGAACTTTTTCATTGACTCGATACGTTTGCCCTGCTAATCTTCCAACTAGTTAATTAACTACTTGGTGAAATATACAATGCAAACTGCCGATGCGCTCAGCACCACTTTGGCAGCACTGGCGGACCCGACGCGCCGGGCGATTCTGGAGCGGCTCGCTTCGGGCGAGGCGACCGTCAACACGCTGGCAGGCCCTCTCAAGATGAGCCTGCCCGGGGTTTCAAAGCACCTGAAAGTTCTGCAGAAGGCGGGGTTGGTGGTGCAACGGCGAGATGCGCAGCGCCGGCCCTGCCGGTTGAATGCGGCCCGATTGCAGGATGTGGCGATCTGGGCGGAACGGTTCCGCAGCAACTGGGAGGAGACGTTCGAGCGGCTGGATCAGTATCTGGCGGAGATCACGGTGAAGGGGGAAAGCAAGTGATGCACGGTATCAAGCGGGAAGGGACGCTCACGCTGCCCAACGACAGAACGATCCTGATGCAGCGCGTATTCGAGGCTCCGGCACGAGTCCTGTTCGATGTGTGGACGAAGCCGGAGCATGTGCGGAAATGGTACGCCGTGCGATCCACCACAATGACGGTGTGCGACATCGACCTGCGGGTGGGGGGCGCTTGGCGCTGGGTGATTGTCACACCCACGGGGATGGAGGTCGCATTCTCAGGAGTATTCACAGAGATCGATCCGCCGCGCCGGCTGCAGAGGACTGAGGTCTTTGAGGCGATGCCCGGCCCTGGCGCCCTGGTTACGATTAGCTTTGATGAGCGGGACGGGCAAACCACACTCTCGATGGAGATGGTGTTTGACAGCAAGGAAGAGCGGGACTTATGCCTGAAGTCGGGCATGGAATTGGGCGTGCAGGAGTGCTACCAGAAGATCGACGAACTGGTGGCGGCGCTGTGACTATCGCGGGCAACCGGGGCCAGTTGCTCCGGCTGCCCGCAGATTGCACACCAGGAGTAGCACGCGAGCCGGCGGCCGTGTGCCACGGCGCAACCGAGTTGTAGCCTGGGATAGAGTTATAAAACGCGATGCGCGCCTGGATCTACTGCGGCACTCTCTTGATGTGCGCGATTGCGACCGCGTGCCACGCTCCCCACCCCTTGTCTTCCCAGACTCTGCCCAGCAGCGTGAATCCACTCGTGATCCGGACTGAGTTCGCTCAAGAGGCAACTTGGAAGAGAATCTGTGAACTGATCCGCGCGCCGGTACAGCTGCCTGGCGATGCATTTTACGCCCATGTGGACTTTCTGGATGACGTCGCGTTCCGGGGCCTGAACAAGGACCAGTTGGTGGCGCTGGCACCCAGGAACTACAACCATTCGGTGTTGTTCGTAGTGGATGGAACGACGTTGCGCCAAGCGGATTTCCCAATTCTGGTGGTTGATCTGAACACGCAGAGAGGGCGCTCGTTCCGGGCGATCCCGTCCTCGATACAGGCCATTGAGAACAATCTATCCATCGCCAACATGGATTTCTTCGAGTTCGCGGACTCAGCAGGGAAAGACGGAGTTTTTCGCGGCTTTCCTCAGCGGTGAACAGGCGCGAACTGGCGCGCCAGAGGCAGGGTAATATTTACGCCCGTGGACTCCTCGTCGTCCTTCACCCGGACCTCAGTAGGCTTGGACTCACCCGGCGTATTGGTGAAGAATACTGCCGCGGATGGCGCGAGGTCACGAACGCTGCCTGGATTCACAGCAACGACGTAGTCGCTGCCCGGTAAGGGCTCGATCAAATAGCGTCCGGCGGCATCGGTGCGGGCGGTACGCATTGGCTTCGATGTTTTCCAATCCTGACTGTAGGACTCAACAGCCTGGACAAGGACACCTGCGACCGGTCGACCGTCAGGAAAGGAGACTTTGCCAGAAATGCGACCGCGCGGCCAAAGGGCCAGATCCCAAACTTCGCAGGATCCAGCGGCGAGGGGCACGCTGACCGGCGCAGGCAACGCACCGAATGGCTCTGATTCTTTTCTTCGTGCGGGCCAGCCAGGCTGAGTATTGTTGTACTCATCGTCGGGAAGGAATCCAGGCTTCGCCACCGCGAACTCATAGCTACCCGGCGGCAAGGCTCGGAGTTCATAGCGGCCTTCCTTGTCCGTGATGGTCTCGAACGCCTGGCCGGAGGATCGCGCCATGACCGTGACGCCGGGAATTGGACGGCGGGTGGCGTTGGAAACGCCGCTTCGGGTGACGATGCCGACAATTCGAGAGGGCCCACCCTGCGCCTTCACACGCAGAGCATCGAGGATGTGTTCATTGCCCGCGAGGGAGAATGTCCTGGAGCAGGACGACATGAAGAAGCGGGGCTTCAGCCCAGGAGTTGATTCCGCAAAGATCACATACCGCTCACCAGCCTTGAGCCGGCGATAACAACTGGTTCCGGCCATTGTGTCAACATCCACTTCGCGCATACCCTGGGGCACGTTCCACAATGGCTCCTCGATGACGACGCGAGCAGGACCAGATCCGTGACCTTCGCCGCTATCGACGATTACCCGTGCGACGAAAACAGTCTTCCCGCTCCGCATTTCCTGGCAAGGGCTGAAGGCATTTTCACACCAACAGCCGAAAACGGGAGTGGAAATCAGAAATGCGGTGGCGACCAGACGCATTTGCACATGTTAGGGCATGTGGGAGAAGGCGGCAAGCGGGCAGGGTTGCAGGAGCACGGACACCATTACTGGCATTGGGCTAGGCTGGGAAGGTGGGTTCTTTTCGGACAGTACTGCCTCTTTTCCTGTTGGTATCCACCGCGTTGGCTTCGACGCCGGCGAATGCGGCGAAGGAGGCCCGGGCAACGGTCAGCCTGGATGCGGATCGAGACGGTTTGGACGATGACCTGGAGCAGGCGCTTCTGGAGCAGTTCGTGCCGGTGCTGCAACTGAGCGCGGGCGAGTGTGACGGGTCGCCGGCCGAATTTCGGCCCGGATTGCCGCAGCCGCAATTGCTGGCCCGGAATGGCACCCTGTACGGGCAGTCGTTTCCACGTACATCGCCTACGGTCTCAGGGCGGTTGATCGAATTGCATTACTACCACCTCTGGACGCGGGACTGCGGCCGGGGCGGGCATGCCCTGGATGCTGAGCACGTGTCCGTCCTAGTGCGGGATCAATCCACGACCACAGCCCGTGAGGAGTGGAAGGCCCTGTTCTGGTATGCCGCCGCGCACGAGGATACGGTCTGCGACTTCAGCAGCGCGGCGAAGGCAAAGGACCTGGAGGCAGAGGACCGTGGGGCGACCGTCTGGGTGTCTCGCGGGAAACACGCGTCGTTCCTCCATCGCGGCGCCTGTACGTGGGGCTGCGGAAGCGATGTGTGCGAGGGCAGCAAGTCCTGGCGGGCCAGCCGTGTCGTCAACATCGGCGAAGCCGCAGCGCTGCTGAATGGAGCTGGGTGGATCCGGTCGACCCGCTGGCCCATGTTGGAGAAACTGGGCATCGACTTTACTGAAGAGCTGATGGTTTCGCTAAGCAAGCGGAAGGATCCGGGCGTAATGACGCTGCACGTTCCGTTGCGGACTCCGCAAGCCGTGCTTCTGGCCGGGGATTCGACAGCGGATGCCCTGGTTGCCAGCGGCAGCAAGACGGGCGGAGCGCTGGCGGCCGCGGGCGGCAGTACAGACACGGCCGTAATGAAAAGCGCGGATAAAGCATGGGGAGCGCTGGGAACGGCAGGCGTAAAAACAGGGAATGCGGCAACAAAGAGCACCAAGGCAACGGGACGCGCCCTGCGCGCGACGTTCCGGGAAACCGGCCGTTTCCTCGGGATCAACCGTAAATAGAGCCGCGCTCCCGCAGCCAGGCGACGCGCCACCTGCCATGGGCGCACTACATCCGCGCCCCTTGCGCCGGCGTGCTCCACACACTGCGAATCATCGCGTAACTCCCCGTAAACAATCGAATTAATTGAGGCTCTGAAGTCAAACCTTCATGATAGATTCTCAGAGTTGAAACCTTTGCACGGCAAGATGTAATGGAGAAATTCTTGTAACGGGAGCACTTGGGGTCCATGTCAATTCGATCCACTCTACTTGCGTTTTCACTCCTGATCTGTCCTGCAGTATGGGCGCAATTCGATTCCGCCGCTGTCGTCGGCGCAGTACGCGATGAGCAGGGCGCGCCGCTTTCGGCCGCTGTTGTCACGCTGCGGAACAACGATACCGGCATCGCCATCACCTCCACGACAGGCGAATCAGGGGAGTTTGCATTTCCAACGGTCCGCATCGGCACCTACCACCTGACGGCGGAAGCCAAAGGCTTTGCGAAAGGCTCCGCTGAGAATGTCACCGTGAGCGTGAATGCGCGGCAACGTGTGGACTTCACGCTGAAGATCGGCCAGGTAAATGAAGTGGTCACTGTCGACGCCACCGTACCATTGCTAGAGACGGATAATTCGTCCAAGGGCCAGGTGATCGCCACGCGGCAGATGGTGGAACTGCCTCTCCAGGGCCGCACCTATTCCAGCTTGGCGCTGCTGGCGCCCGGCGTAAGGCAATCGCAGGTGGGCAATCAGGGCTCCATCGCGTTCCGGCGGGAAGGGTCCTACAACGTCAACGGCCTGCGCAGTGTCTGGAACAACTTCCTGCTGGACGGGGTGGACAACAACTTCTACGGCACCACCAATCAGGGTTTTTCGAACCAGTCGGCACAGCCTTCGCCGGACTCGGTGGCTGAGTTCCGCATGGTGGTGAATGCCTATTCCGCCGAGTTTGGCCGCAGCGGCGGCGCTGTGATGAATGTGGCTTCAAAGTCGGGCGGCAACAAGTTTCACGGCTCGGCGTGGGAGTTCCTGCAGAACGAAAAACTGAATGCGACGGGCTTCTTCAAGCCGGTGCTGAACCAGAAGCCGCTCAACAAGCGAAATCAGTTTGGCGCGACGTTCGGCGGTCCGATCGTCAAGGACCGCACGTTCTTCTTCGTGGACTATGAGGGCTCGCGCTGGCGGCTGGCTCCGTTCGCGTTGACCTCCTTGCCGACTGCCGACCTGCGCAACGGCATTCTACCGGTTGACGTTCGGGTGCCGATCACGTTCACCGATGACCAGGGCCGCAGTGTCGCAGCCGGCACGGTGATCCCGGCTGGACAGGCGGTGCCGATGACGAAGTTCGCACGCAAGGTGCTGGCAGAACTGCCGGCTCCCAATCGCACTGGAGCGGGCGCGATCGGCATCACCAACAACTTCGGCGGCTTCGACCTGAACCGACTCGACGAGGACAAAGGCGCGGTGAAGGTTGACCACAAGTTTACCGACCAGTTGACGACGTTCTTCCGCTACACACACCGCAAGCAGAACATCTTCGCGCCCGGCCTGATCACTGGCTTTTCGGGCGGCAACAACCTGGGCTATCTGGACACCTTCAACCAGCAGGGCATCGCGGGGGTGACGTGGGCGCGGCGCTCGAACGAAGTCTGGGAGGGCCGGTTCGCGGTGACGCGGCTGGGCATGGACCGGCTGCCGGCTGCCATCGGCGGACCTTCGATGAAGGAGCTGTTCGGGATCACGGGACTGCCGGAAGGGCCGCGCATCCAGGGCGGCATCACGCCGCAGGACATCACGGGTTTCCCTCGATTCGGACGCCAGTCGACGAATCCGCAGGCGCAGTTCCCCACCACGGTGAACGGCCGCCTGAACGTATCGAAGATCCTGAACCGGCACAATCTGAAGGCCGGGTATGAGAGCCTCTACCTGGCGATCACGGTGGACGATACGAACCCGCTGTATGGCATCGACGGCTTCGGCGGCCTGTATTCGCGCATCCCGGGGCAGAACTTCGGCTCCTACGCCGGTGTGGCCAACACAATCAACTCGCTGGCCGATTTCTACTTTGGCGCGCGTTCGTCCTACCAACTCGCGACACAGGTGCAGGCCCGGTCGCGGCAGCGCGGCAACTGGTTCTTTGTGCAGGACGATTACCGCGTGAACAGCAAGCTCACGCTGAACATGGGCCTGCGCTACGAGCTGATGACGCCTGTTTACGATGCCGACAACAAGCTCGCCAACTTCGATCCGGCCCAGAATAAGTTGATTGTGGCCTCGGATTCCGACCGCAGCCTGCAGCAGACGAAGCACAACAACTTCGCTCCGCGCCTGGGCGCGGCCTACCAGTTGAATGCAAAGACGGTGTTTCGCGGAGGCTACGGCTTCGGCTGGAACTTCTGGAACCGCATGGCCTCGGCGGAGTACCTGGATACGAACGCTCCGTTTGTCACCCGCTTCTCTGCCCTGAACAGCGCCGCGAATCTCGGCACGCTGTGCAGCGACAACAACTACAGCGGCTGCTTCCGCACGCGAGAGATGGGCTACCCGACGAGCTTGCCGTCGAACGTGATTCTCTACATCGATCCGAAAACGCCCTGGGGTTACGTGCAGAACTGGCACTTCACCATCCAGCGGACGCTATTCAAGGACACACTGCTGGATCTGGCCTACGTCGGCAATCGCGCCGATCACCTGCCGGTCCTGGGCGACTTCAACCAGGCGCGGCCCATCACCGCGCAGGAGCTTGCCTCTGGCCTGACCACGGGCGGCACCCTGCTGGCACGCCGTCCTTATCAGGGGTTCAACAACATCACCGGCGTTGTGCCCACGGCCTTCTCGAACTATCACTCCCTGCAGGTGAAGTTCGAGCACCGCTCCGACTGGGTCACCCTGTTGAGCTCGTTCACCTACTCGAAGGCGATCGACACAGTGGGCCAGGTGCTGGAGTCGACGAACGGCGGCAGTCCGAATCCGCAGGACATTCGAAACGTAGCCAACGACAAGGGCGCGTCGAGCTTCGACCAGCGCTTCAACTCGGTGACGAGTTTCGTGTTCGACGTGCCGTATGGCCGCGCCCGTCGCTGGGGCAAGAGCATGCCCTATGCCCTGGATGCGATCACTGGCGGATGGCAGGTGTCTTCGATTGTGACGCTACAGAGCGGCCAGCCATTGAACATCCGCTATCCCGACACGGCGGGCATCGTTTCAGACGGGCAGCCGGACTTCTTAGGCAATGTGGCGCTGCGACCCAACGTGATCGACGGCACGGCCGGGGTGCGGGCCGCAGGTAGCGACTACACCAACTACTTCAACCGGGCGAACCTGGCGATTCCTGCCGTCACTTCGCCCTTCGGCAACCTGGGCCGCAACGTGGCCTACGGTTTCCCGCTCTACCAGACCGACATGGTGCTCGCCAAGAACTTCGCACTGCCGATGATCAACGAAGGCGCTCGGCTGCAGTTCCGGGGCGAGTTCTACAACCTGTTCAACAAGACGAACTTCACGGCTCCGACGGTGGATCTGTCCAGCGCGTCCTTCGGGCGTTCCGGTTCCACCTTCGATCCGCGGTATGTGCAGTTCGCCCTGAAGCTCATCTTCTAGGGGCAAGTCCCAGTCCAGTCGAGTCAACGGGCGGCCGCCAGGGCTGCCCGTTTTCTTTTAGGGATGCAGGTACATCTCGAGGTATTTGGTGATGGGCACCCAGTCGCCGGGGATGGTGCCGTGACCGCCGGCATGCATGTGATAGCCGATGTCG
Source organism: Paludibaculum fermentans (assembly GCF_051172195.1). Classification (GTDB taxonomy): domain Bacteria; phylum Acidobacteriota; class Terriglobia; order Bryobacterales; family Bryobacteraceae; genus Paludibaculum; species Paludibaculum fermentans_A. Next base: position 3,464,086 of record NZ_JBPJAQ010000001.1, on the reverse strand, counting down.
TGAAAGATGGGCTCGCCGGCCTTGGGCATCTGATCGGTGCCGAGGCCCTGCTTACCCAGCAGCTTGTAGACGGGCTCAGCTGCGGCGGCGGCGAGGAATTCGCCCGTGGGATCGGACCACAGGTCAGTGTCGCCGGTCTGCAGGAACACCGGCCGGGGCGCCATCAAGGCGACGAGCATGTGCGCATCAACCGGGCATTGCTCAGGATGTTCAGCGTACTTGGCCCGGTTGGCGGCAAACTGGTAGCCGAAGCGCGACTCCGCGGTCATGTGCGCGATGGTTTCGCCGAAATTGCGGCGGCTCAAGGCGGCTCCCCCTTCACCGGAGCAACTGGCCACCACCAGTGCGAAGCGTGTATCGTGGACCCCGGCCCAGAGTACGGTTTTGCCGAGGCGCGATACGCCATAGAGCGCAACCCGTTTGGCATCGACTGACGTCTCTGTCTCCAGGTAGTCCATGGCCCGGCTCAGCCCCCAAGCCCAGGCGCTGATGGTCCCCCACTCGTCGGCGGCCGGCTGCGTCTGGCCCGGCTTCAAGTAGAGTGCGCGAACTCCGAAAGGCAAGCCGCCCAGGAAGTCCGGATCGATATCCCCATAGTAGATGCCGGCGACGCCAATGCCCTTCTCCAACAGCCCGTCGATCTTCATGCGGCCCAGCCCGGTCCCGCGCTGCGCCGGCACCTTCTTCTTCTCGCGATTCCACATCTCGCCGAGCTTGATGCCAGGATCATCGAAGATAGCCGCGTTGGGGGAGAAGTTGATGCACAGCAGAAGCGGTACAGGCTTCGTGGCCTTCGCCGGCACATAGATAACAATGTCTTCTTTGGGACCGTTCCTGTCCGCCGAGAAGTAGACCGTGACTTGCTTGCGCAGCGCCTTACCATCCATGGCCGGAGTGCCCTTGTCGAAGACATCGAAGCTCATGGCGGCGGGGCGGCCCGGCATCCTGCCGAACTGTTGCTCCTCATAGAGCTTCACGAGTTCGGGGCGGCGCTTGGTGTTCCAGTCTTTGGCGTTCTTCACCGGCTTGCCGTTAACCAGTTTCAGGACGTCGGGCAGTGTGTAACCGCCCGCCAGAGCCTCATCGTAGTTGACCGGGAAGCCGGCCACGACGGAAGGTGGCTTGGCAGCCGCCGGTGCCGTCGGCGGAGGGGTCTGCGCGCCTGCTTGAGTCGTGAACCAGGCGAAGACGGCAAGGGTAGTGGCGAGCCGGGGCTGGAATCGCATGCAGACATCTTATCCCCAATGCGGTTCAGGACCGGGCATGGCTCTTCTATAATTCAGACAGCCCAGGCCTATTTGGAAAAGGAGCACTCCATGTCTCACGATCGCCTCAGCCGCCGGGAGTTCGGCTTGTTCGCGGCAGCCACCGCAACCGCACAGCCCGCCGGATTGACCGCGCAACAGGTGGTGGAGCGCATCCAGAAGAACGTGGGAGTCCCCTGGCGTTCGGCAACCATAGATACATTCAAAGCCGGCAATCCAGAGACCGTGGTGAAGGGCATTGCCACCACCTTCATGACGACCCTTGAGGTGCTGCAGCGCGCCGCAGCCGCGGGAAAGAACCTGATCATCACGCATGAACCGACGTTCTATTCGCATACAGACGTCGTGACGCAGTTGACCGAAGACCCGGTGTACCAGCACAAGCGCGAGTTCATCGAGAAGAACCGATTGGTGGTCTGGCGTTTCCACGACCACTGGCACATGCGCAAACCGGACCCCGTCACCACTGGCCTGATCCAGGATCTGGGCTGGACGAAGTACCTTTCAGAAAAAGACCCACGCCTGTGCGTACTGCCCGAACTGCCATTGGGCCAACTGGCGCAGCAGATGCAGAAGAGCATGAAGTCGCGGACGATGCGAGTGGTCGGTGATCCCAAGACGCGGGTGAGCCGGGTCGTGCTCTACCCGGGCGCCAGCAATCCGATGTTCGCCGTGAAGATGAACCCGGAATCCGAGGTCTTCGTCGGCGGCGAATCAACCGAATGGGAAGGTGGAGCGTACGCCCGCGATGTCATCACGGCGGGCATCCGCAAAGGCGTCATCTTCCTGGGGCATGAGGTCTCAGAGGAGCCCGGCATGCGGCTCTGCGCGGATTGGCTGAAGACATTTATTGCCGAAGTACCCGTGGAATGGATCTCAGCCGGCGAACCGTTCTGGCGCCCGGCAGCCTGAGTGGGCGCGTGTCTGTGCAGACACGGCGTGTCTGAGCGGACACGCGCCAATAAACATACAAGTTATTTATTTTCAATAACATAACGTTTGGCCTCCGGCCTGCATTCCATGTGTGCATGGAACACAAGGAATACGGACACGGACAGTTCAGCCGCCTGTTGGCGGTGGTGATGCTGGCAGCGGCGCAGTCGCGCGCCGCCGAGAATGCGAACACGGCTCAGCGGATTGTGGTCAGTATCCCGGACCGCAAGCTGGCGCTGGTGGAAGACGGCGTGGTGGTGAAGATCTATGATGTCGCGGTTGGCAAAACCACGACACCCAGCCCCACCGGCACGTTTGAGATCGTCAATCGCATTCCGAATCCCACCTGGTACGGCCCGACGAAGGTTGTAGGACCCGGTAAGACCAATCCAGTGGGCACGCGCTGGATGGGCCTGAGCGTCAAGGGGTACGGCATCCACGGCACCAACCGGCCCGACTCCATCGGCAAGGCTGCTTCCAAAGGCTGCATCCGCATGCGCAACGAGGACGTGGAAGAGCTGTTCGAGCTCGTGCACGTCGGCGCCACGGTCGAGCTGTCCGTCGAGACTTCCGAATTGTTCCAACCCAAAGGAGACCACCTCAATGTTGTTGCTCAAGTACCTCTTGATGGCGACCGGAGCATCGTTGCTGCTGGCGGCGGCGATCATCCTCGTCCATGACCTTTACCTGCTGCTGAAAGTCCGCCGCGTGGAACCCGCGGAGGGTGATGTCGAAACGGCGGGGGCACCGGAACCCGTTCGCCCTATCCGGTGGCGGCTCGGCCTGCGCCTGGCTATCCTGGCCGTCCCGCCGGTGTTGATTGCGCTGAGTATCCTCGTGATCCCCAGCGGCTCCGCCGGGATCCGAGTCAGCCAGATCTCCGGGCCCCTGCCCGGTACACTATATCCCGGCGTCCACGCCGTAACACCCATGATCGATAGCGTTGTGCTGTACAACATTCGCGAGAGCGTGTTCACCGCCGCCGCCTCTGAGGATCCGAAGAAGAAGCCGGAAGGACTGCGTTCGCAGAGCAAGGAGGGATTGAACGTGAGCCTGGCCGTCACGGTGCGCTACCGCCTGGACCCAAACCAACTCTACAAAATCCATACCTCGCTACCAGAATTGGTGGACGAAGACGTGGTCGCGCCGGTCGTTACCAGCGCGTTCCGCGAACTCACCACCAACTACCCTATCCGCGACCTCTTCGCGGGCAAACGCGACGAGATCCGGCAGATCGCGGCCGGGCGCATCGCCAAGCGCCTTTCAGCGGATGGCATCGTGGTGAAGGAGGTGATCCTGCGCGATGTGCAACTGCCCGCCGAATACGCTCGCGGCCTGGAAGCCATGCTTCTGAAGGAGCAGGAGAACGAACGCCTCACCGTGGAGTTGCAGGCCAAGGAGAAAGAGGTAAAGGTCGCCCAGATGGAAGCCTCCAGCCAGCGCGACATCGCCATCAAGGAGGCCGAAGGGCAGGCGCAAGCCAAACTGTTGGACAGCCGGGCAGAGTCGGAACGCCAAAAGCTACTGGCGGAAGCCGAAGAGGTGAGAATTCGGCGCGTCGCCTCGGCCAATTCGGAGAAAATGCGGTTGGAAGCGGTGGTACTGAAGGAGAATCCCATGCTGATTCAGAAGATCATCGCCGAACGCCTTTCCGACAAGGTGCAGATCATGATGATTCCCGCTGATGTGAAGAACTTCTTCGCCACCGATGTACTGCGCAGCGCCATGACCGGGCATTCCGCGCAATGAGGAGCGCTATGGGGGCGGGCAGGAAATGGCCCGTCCCCGTGTGCATTCTGCTATGATCCGGGCGTTGATCCAAAAAGTCATTGCGGTGCTGTTTTTCGTCTCGCAAATCGTGTTTGCGCAGACGCTGGATGAGACCGCGCAGGCATTGGGCCGCAGGGTGGCAGCCCGCATCCCGGCGGGCACCGCGGTGCACCTGACCGGCCGGAACCTCTCCAGCCTGAGCAATGCAGACCTCGCCGTGGCGCAGCGGGCGATCGACCGCGCCTTGCGGCGTCGGACCCCGCGCCAGGCTCCGGTGGCGGAAGTGCGGCTGACACTCTCAGAAAGCCCAAGGGAATTCCTGTTGATTGTGGAAATCCGGCGCGACAGTGAACGCGAAGTGGAGATGGCGCCCTACCGGCCACCAGCGTTGGTCACATCGAATCTGCCCACTTTGGAACGGCGCTTGTTGTGGGAGCAGGAACGCCCCATTCTTGACGCATTGCTGGCGCAGGACCGCCTGGTCGTGCTCGATCCGGAAAAGGTGACAGTATACACACGCCGGTCCGGCATCTGGGAACCCAGTTCCACACGCGAACTGGAAATGCCGGCGGTGCGCGATCCGCGCGGCCGGTTGCTGCTCGAAGCGGAGAACCTTCGCGTGCTGGCCCCGGGCCTGAGTTGCCGCGGCCCCTGGCAACCGGCGCTCGATTTGAACTGCGACAACCAGGTGGCCGGGTTCGAAGCGGGTCCCACCGCGGCTCACTTCACCCCGGCGCGCAACAGCCTGGAAACCGAGGGTTGGCCGGCCTTCTACTCCTATGCCCGGCTGGGCACACCCGCCAGGCCCTTACACCTGCTCTCGGGCCTCGACGGCCGGACTCATTTGTACAACCAGGATCAGCGCCCGCTGGCCGCAATCGACGATTGGAACAGCGACTTTGCACCAGCCTGCGGCGGGCAGGTGCTGGCGGCCAAAGCCAGCACAAGAGCTGGACTCGATGTCGTCACCGCCTACCGCATCGCGGATGGCCGGGCAGTGGAGACCTCGGAGCCCTCGGAATTGCCAGGTTTGGTGACCGCGATCTGGCCCTCTCCGGGCGGCGCTCTCGTGGTTTGCCGCATGGCCAATTCAGGAAGATATGCAGCGTATAGCCTTACTCTGGATTGCAGCCGCTAACCTGCTGGCTGCAGGGCAGCGACCGCACTACGGCGGGACGTTGAGAATCGAGATCCGCGCGGTAGTGCGCAATCTCGACCCCACCGACATTGCCATCGAGCCGGCGGAGGCTGCCGCCAAGGAACAATTGATCGGACAGGTGTACGAGACGCTCGTCCGGCTGGACGATCGCGGCGAGCCCCAGCCCTTGCTCGCCACTGCTTGGATCCACGACACCGCGCGCAGGAAGTGGGTCTTCTCGGCACGCTCGAAGGTGCAGTTTCACAATGGAGTACCGTGGGCGCCGCCCGGAGGAGTCATCAGCATTGCGGACGACCGGCCCATCGAGCAGATTTTGCGGGATCTCGCCCGGCCCAGGAATGCGCTGGTGATCCGCGGATCGGACGGCGCGCTGGTCGGCACGGGCCCGTTCAGGCTGGCGCAGTTCGAACCCAACACGAGTATCGTCCTGGCCGCGAATGAAAACTATTGGGGCGGACGGCCGTTCCTGGACTCCATTGAAATCCGCATGGGCCGCCCACTGCGCGAGCAGGCACTGGACTTCGAGATGGGACGCGCGGATATCGCGGAGATCCTCATCACCGAGGTGAGGCGCGCCCGGCAGCGGGGGAGCATCGTGCTGCAATCGCCGCTGCTGGAGACGCTCGCGATCGTCTTCGACAACGCCGCCACCCCCGCTCAGAGGGAAGCTGTCGCATTGTCCCTGGACCGCAGCGCCATCCAAAGTGTGCTGCTCCAAAAGTGGGGTGAGACCAGCGGAGCCCTGGCGCCGCAGTGGCTTAGTGGCTATGCCTTCGTCTTCCCGACAGACCGGGATCTCATCAAAGCCAGGCAATTGGCCGCCGGATCCGCACCGCTCTCGTTCTCGTACGACCGGCAGGATCCCGTCCTGCAAAGCGTGGCGGAACGGATCGCCTTAAATGCGGCCGAAGCGGGCCTGACGCTGCGGACCACGACCGGCAGCCCCGGACTGCGGCTGATCCGGCTGCGCGCCACCCAACCCGATCTCGAATGGACGCTCGACCAGTTCGCCCTGGCGCTACCGCCTGTCCAGCGGGCCGCTAGCGGATGGGAGCGGGAGCAGGCGCTGCTGGAGGGGTTCCGGGTGATCCCCATCGTCCACCTGCCGGCCTCCTATCTGGTGAATCCGCGTGTTCGGCAGTGGAACCCGGCCGTACGCTGGACCCTAGCCGACGTGTGGCTGCCTGAGGCGCGTCCATGACATTCCGCACGAAACTTCTGCTTATCACCTCGCTCACCGTCACGGGCAGTGTGGCTCTCGCTACAGGAGCCATTTCGCTTTGGACGCGCCTTACGTTTGAGCGGATGGACCTGGACCGGCGACAGACCGCGCTGCGCCAGTTCCAGAAAGATCTCTCGATGCGTGGCCAGGAGGTGGCGGCGCGGGTCCAGAAGGCGGCTGCCTCAGAAACAGCGATCCGTGTCGCGATTGAGGCAAACCGGGCCGCCCCCGACCTGTCGCTGCTGCTCAACGACGCGCGCACGCTGGCCGAGACGCAAAGCCTCGACTTCCTTGATCTGGTCCAGCCCGACCTCTCCATCCTTTCCTCCGCTCATTGGCCCGCCCGGTTCGGCTATAAGAATGATTGGGCTGGCGCCGAGAACGGCCGAACCTCGCCGGATCCGTTCTTGACTCGAGTCCCGACACAGGAAGGCAGCGCCGCCGCGCTGGCCGCGGTCCGGACGGTGAACGCGGGCGAAAAGAAGATCCTTGTACTCGGCGCCGAGCGGCTGAATCCATCGTTCTTAGCCTCGATCGGCGCCAGCCCCGGCACCCGCGCCATGCTGTGGCTGTCCGACCAGGAGGTGTTCGACGCGAATGGCCCCCTGGCTCAAGGAATGCGGCTTGCCTCGCTGGCCGGCGAAGTGGAGCGCACCGGCAAGCCCGCCAACGCCACCATACAGTGGGACGCATCCAATGAGAGCGCCGAAGCGCTGCAGGCCATGCCGTTCCTCAGCGGCGGCAAAGTGGTGGGCGTCCTTTTCATCGGGACATCACTGAGAGAGCAGATCCGGCTGCAGCGCTCGATCCTGTGGACCGGCCTGCTGGTGGGCGCATCGGGCATCCTGCTGGGGTTGCTCACCGGATTGTGGACCACGGAACGCGTGACGCGGCCCGTCAAACTGCTGGCTGCCGGCGCCAAGGCCGTGGCCGGCGGGGATCTGAATGCGCAGGTGACCATCTCGCCCGGAGACGAGATCGGCGATCTGGCCGAATCGTTCAACGCGATGACCGTGCAGCTCTCGGAACAGCGAGCCCGCGCCATCCAGGCAGAACGTGTCGCTGCTTGGCGCGAGTTGGCCCGGCGGCTCGCGCATGAATTGAAGAATCCTCTATTTCCACTGCAGATTACGGTGGAGAATCTGCGCAAGGCGCGTGCCCACCATCCGCAGCAATTTGAGGAGGTGTTCGAGCAGTGTACCTCTACCCTGCTCGCCGAGCTCGGCAATTTGCGCGGCATCGTCGACCGCTTCAGCGACTTCGCCAAGATGCCGCAGCCCACCAAAGGGCCAGCCGAGTTGAATGAGGTGGTGCGGGGCGTCGTGCGTCTGTTCGAAGCCCAGTTTGCCGCGCGGACAACGGCACCCATCGAACTCGCCCTGCAGCTCTCCGTCGAGCCGCTGCCCGTCCAGCTCGACCAGGAGCAGATGGGCCGTGCGCTGAAGAATCTGGTGCTGAATGCCATGGATGCCATGCCGGCCGGCGGCACACTCCGCATCCTCACCGCGCAAGCCGGCGGCAGTGTCTCCCTGGAAGTTTCCGATAGTGGCCAGGGTTTGACGCAGGAAGAGTGCGAGCGGCTGTTCACGCCCTACTACACAACGAAACGCCACGGCACCGGCCTGGGGCTGGCCATCGTCCAGAGCGTCGTCAGCGACCACCAGGGTAAGATCAGCGTGACCAGCGAGCCGGGCAAAGGCGCGCGTTTCCTGATCACGCTGCCCACTGGGAGGATCGAGTGAGCCACCTGCTGATTGTCGACGACGAAGCCAATACCCTGGCATCGCTCTCTCTCGCCTTCCGCCTGGCCGGCCACCAGACGACTCTCGCCGACAGTGCCCAGCGCGCATTGGAATGTGTCCGCACGCAGGTCTTCGACCTCATCCTCTCGGATGTGGTCATGCCGGATAAGGACGGCATCGCCCTGCTGGAAGAGATTCGGGGGCTGGGCATTTCCACGCCGGTGATCATGGTCTCGGGCCAGGCTACCGTCGACATGGCCGTGCGCGCCACGAAGTTGGGCGCACTCGACTTTCTGGAGAAACCGCTCTCCACCGACCGGCTGCTGCTGGCGCTCGACAACGCTCTCAAGCTGACCCGCCTCGAAGCCGAGAACCGCGAATTGCGGCAGCGTGTGGGCCGTCACGAGATCGTCTGGAAGAGCGACGCCATGCGCCGGGTGATGACCCAGGTGGAACGTGTCGCCAGCGGCGAGTCGCGCGTCTGCATTCTCGGCGAGACCGGCACGGGAAAGGAGCTCATCGCCCGGGCTGTCCACGAGAAGAGCCACCGCCGGGGCGGCCCTTTCATCACGCTGAACTGTGCAGCCGTCCCGCAGGAGCTGATCGAGTCGGAGCTGTTCGGCCACGAGAAGGGATCGTTCACCGGAGCCACCTCCCGCCAGTTGGGCAAATTCGAACAGGCTCATGGCGGCACCTTGTTTCTCGACGAGATCGGCGACATGCCGGCCGTGATGCAGGCCAAGTTCCTCAGGGTGCTGGAGGAGGGAGAGATCGAGCGCATCGGCTCCAGCAGCACGGTGCGCGTAGACGTCCGGGTGGTCGTCGCCACGCATCGCAACCTCGAGGAGCAAGTGCGCGCGGGCAGCTTCCGCCAGGATCTCTTCCACCGCGTCTACGTCATCCCGGTCCAACTGCCGCCGCTGCGTGACCGCAAGGGCGACATTCCGGTACTGGTGGAGCATCTGGCGGCGCAGATCAGCCAGCAAAACGGATGGCGCGTGCGGGGCTTCACCAGCGGAGCGCTGCAGGCGCTGGAAGGATATTCCTGGCCGGGCAATGTCCGCGAGCTGCGCAATGCAGTAGAACGGGCGCTGCTGCTGGCCGAAGGCGACGTGGATGAGGAGGCCGTGCGCCTCTGCCTGCCGCATTCGAGGGAAGCTGGCGCGGCGACCGGGACGCTGGCCGCCCGGATGGACGCCTTCGAGAAAGAGACCATCCTCCAGGAGCTGAAACGCCAGCAGTACAACATGACGGAGACGGCTCGGGCGCTGGGCCTGGAACGCAGTCATCTCTACAAGAAATGCGCGCAGGCGGGCATCGAAGTCGAGTCGCTGCGCAAAGGGCAGTAAATAGGCCCGGCAGTCACGCCGGGCCATTTTCGCGATCCGCTTAGCTCAGCCGCCCCATCCTGCCGGCGTTGAAGTCTTCAATCGCCTGCATGATCTGCTCGCGGGTGTTCATGACGAACGGGCCGTAGCTGGCCACGGGCTCGTTGATGGGCTCGCCGCCCAGAATCAACAGGGTCGTGTCTTCCAGGGCCTCCACTGCAATCAGTCCGCCATGTGTGGTGAAGGTCGCGATCTGCGCCTCACCCTTGACGGTCTTCTCTCCGTTCAAGGTCACGCCGCCGCGCAACAGCACGACCGCCGCATTGTGGCCCTCAGGCACCGGGATCTCGACCTTGGCGCCCGCCTTCATCCGCAGGTCGAACAACTCCACCGGAGTGACGGTCCGAGCGGCGCCCTGCGCATCCGCCCAGGAACCGGCGATGATGCGGGCCGTGGCGCCTTCGCCGAGATCGACCACCGGAATCTGCGCGCTCTCGATGCCCTGGTAGCGCGGCTTCGACATCTTTTCCTTGGCCGGCAGGTTCACCCAAAGCTGCACCATCTCAAAGATGCCGCCCTTCTTCGTAAACTCCGCCTCGTGCATCTCTTCGTGGACCACACCCGAAGCAGCGGTCATCCACTGGACGTCGCCCGGTCCAATCACACCGGAGTTGCCGGCGGAATCACGATGCGCCACTGAACCCTGGTACGCAATCGTCACCGTCTCAAACCCGCGGTGCGGATGCTCGCCCACGCCCCGCGGCCGGGCCGCCGGTTCAAACATGCGCGGGCCGGCGTAGTCCAGCATCAGGAACGGACTCACCTCGCCGTTCAGGCCGTTCGAAGGAAACAGGTTGCGTACCGGGAAACCATCGCCCACCCAGTGCGTGGAACCGGAGCCGTGGACACCAGTCAGTTTTTTGAATTCGCTCATATTCATCCTCATTTCTTTTGCCACTCTGTTGCTCATTGGGGATGCGCAGCCCACCGTTCTCTAAGAAGGCGGGCGCAGCAACGCCCCGGCCCCCAGGCCCAGCTTGCGCAGCAGATGGATCAGGGTCACCTGCTCTTCTTCCGAAATCACCGCGGCCGCGCATTCCATGTCTTCCGAGTGGGCGGCGAAGAGCTTCTCCGCCAACTCCGAGCCAGCCTGGGTCAGTGAGACGATACGGGCCCGGCGGTCTTTCGCATCGTTGCACCGCTGGACCAGGCCGCGCTCTTCCAGACGATCCACCGCCGTGGTGATCGAGCCGCTGGTCAGCAATACCTTTCGGCCCAGTTGGTTCACCGGCAGCGATCCCTTATGCAGCAGCGCCTCAAGCACCGCGAAGTCGCTCTTGCCGATGCCCATCGATTCGATGCTTCTTACCGCGTGCATCTCAATCACATGTGCCGCCCGCGAGAGGACCAGCCAAAGATGAACCGCCAGAGCCTTGTGATCAGTTGGATTGCCGTTCTGCATCTTGTTCTCTTGACATAGAGATGCTTGATATCAAGAAAAGATTCAAGCGGTCGAGCACCACCGCCGGGTGTGTGCTACATTCGACCCCTATGAACCCCTATGCTTCCTTCACAGGCGGGGGCGATCCCCAGCAAATCATTGCCGGGACGCCTGCGCGGCTACAGGAGTTGTTCACTAGTCTGGGACCCGAGCGTGCCAATGTTCCGCCGTCCGAGGGCAAATGGAACGCTCGGGAGATCCTCTGTCATCTTGCGGACACCGAAATCGTTTTCGCTTTTCGTTTGCGGCAATCCATCTCCGACGAACATCACATCATCCAGCCGTTCGACCAGGACCGGTGGGCGTTCTCTTATGCCCCCTATTCCACGGAAGCCGCACTCACGACTTTCAGTACGGTGAGGCAATGGAACATAGCCTTCATCCATTCCATCCCGCCCGCGGATTTCTCGAAACTCCTCACACACCCTGAGCGGGGCACCATGTCCTTTGGGGTTTTGGTGGAAACGATGGCGGGGCACGACATCAATCACTTGCGTCAGATTGAGGCAATCGCCGCGCGCTGACGAGGGTCGTAACAAAGTCGGAGGCGGCGGACCGGTTGAATGATCCTCCGCCTCCGTGGGCACCGGAGCCTAGACCGAGAGCGTCAACGTTTCCCCACTCGCGATCTCCAGCGGTTCAGCAAATACGAAACGAACCCGCTTCCCTTCCCGCTTCACCTCGTGGACCAGCTTGCGGTGGCCGATGCTGGCTGCCGAGGTTCCGCCGGACGGAACGTCGCCGGACACCTCAACCGTCCGGCACGACAGCTTGCCTTCCGTGACCGAGACTGAGAGCTGAGTACGCCCGCCCTTCATCGAGTGGGCAAACATGCCCCAGCCGCCGCCGGTCGACCAGAACGACGTGAAGTTCTCGGGCCGGATTCTCGGCATGACGGCGAGGCTGCCGGCGCCGCCGTGATACTGGAAGCCTGTCAGAGCCAGCACGCCGGACCACGCCGACATCGCGCGCGCATAGTGGTGGCCGCACTCGATCTCGTCCCAGGGATTGCGCTTCTCTCCGTCGTATCGCCGGCGTACGTCCTCGAAACACTGCGTACCCTCACTGACCATTCCAGCGGCGATGAGCTGAGTCCCGAACAGGTACTCGATGCCCGTCCATGCCTCCGAGGCATAAGGAAATGGGATGCGCGGCCGCTTGCCCGCCGCATAATCACAGATCAGTACCGCCGCCTCGTCGTTCAAGGCGTAGATCCGCTCCACCGAATCGTGATTGGTGAGGGTGGAGCGATGGTTGTAGCGGTAGATGCTCTCCAGGGTCTTGCGGATGTGCGCGGGGTCAAGCAACGGCCCCAGTCCGGCCAGATCTGCCAGATACTGCCCGATCAATTGGTCGGTCAGGCAGCCCTCGCCCAATTGGAAATCCGGATGCTCCGGATCCTCAGCTCCCCCGGTGGAGCGTAGCGGCTGCGCGATCTTCGCCACCGGCATCCCTTGGATCTTCTGGATGTAGTGTTGGCCATTGAACAGGTTCGCGTCGATCCAGCGGCTGCCGGCTTGGAACAGGCCCGCGCACCGCCGGACGAACTCGGTGTCGCCCGTGGCACGGCCCATCTCTTCGCAGGCCCTCAGTCCGCCCAGATAGTAGACGCCGCACATCGGATTCGGCCCATAGAACTCGACGTCGTAAGTGTTGTGCTGGACACCTTCGGCCACACCATCGCGATCGCCATCCCAGCCGCCTTCGACCCACGCGAATTCCATGGCCTGTTTGATCTTCGGCCACATACTCCTCAGCCAGGCCTCGTCGCCGGAAAGCCGGTAGTCCAGATAGGCCTTGATGATCTGCCCCATCGTGCCATCGGCCGCGGTCGTCCCGGAAGTCTGCTTCTTCTCCGGAATCATCAGACGGATGGGGATCACACCTTGCATCGCCGCGCCGAGTTCAAAGGCTGACTCTCGCATCGAACGCGCCAGCGACGGGAACAGATGCTGCGTCGCCACCTCATAGTTCCATACATGCGTGCAGTTGCCGAAGCAGCAGCCGCGCTCATCGTCGATCCCCTCGAAGCCGCGGAACTTGCCATCAGCCGTTCGGAAACAGGTATTCGTCACCAGGGTGGAGAGGTTGGCAGTCGCAGCGTCCTTCACAGCGGCGGGCAGCGTCGATGCGCGGATGGCAGCCGTGAACGCACGGGTCCGTTTCTCCAAGGGCGGCAGGTGCGATGCCGTGTACTCGGCCACCTTCCAGGCATCCGCGAAACGCTGTGCGTAGTAGTTGCCGATCACAACATTCTCGTCGCCCTGTGGCGCCACCCAGCCGCACCAAGCGGGCGTCCGGTTGGGAAAATGCCAGGCCAGCAGGAACGTGAAATTAGCCTCGGCACCTGGAGCGATGGTCCTCTGCAGGCAGAGTGACCCCACCGTATTCCGTGACTCCGGCTCAGGCCCCAGCTGCCCATCGTCCGAGAAGTCATCCCAGAAGAGCAGCGGGCTGGCCCACCACTTCGCTTTCTGCCAGCCGCGTAGATGCGTCACCTTTCCATCGCCCGCGTTCAGGATGCAGAGCGCAACGGAACCAGTCATCGGAGCGCCGGCTTCGGCCTTGGCATCGGTCATCATCAGGCCGTGCAGCCCCTCGCCCGTCCGGAATTCATTTGTGCGAGCCTGCTCCGGAGCCCGTCCACGCTCCTGTCGCGCACGCGGGTTCAAGCCGACCGGATTATCCATGGAGTAGGCGATCGACACCTTGGCCGCCACCTTACCCGGATTCGTCACCCTGTACCGCAGCACGGCCACCGGCAGCCCGGAATCGTCGGGCTCCAAGGGGATGAAGGGCGTGAAGGCCTCCAGCTTCACTTTTACCGGCAGCGTCCGGTCTCGGAATTCAATCCCCGCCATGGGGAACTCGCCCGTGAACTTCGCGTCCTCCAGCCGAGTCAACCCCGATACCTGGGCCGGATCCAAACCCCGGCCCACCTGATAGGGCGAGAGCAGCCGCGCTTCCAGTACTCGAGCCACCGGCTTGCCCGTGCCAGTCTGCGCCCAGATGCTCGGGAACGTGTAGTTCAGCAATCGTCCCTTCTCCGGACGATTGAAAATCTCCCAATCCCGCAGTTGTCCACGCCCGCCCAGGCTCACACTCCCCGCGCCTACACCGCCCAGCGGAAAAGCGATGGTCGCTAGTTGCCGGCCGCGGAAAGAGCGTGGGTACTCGAAAGCGCTGGACGCAGTCCCCAACCCCGCGGAAGCAGCCGGCTGCACGCCAGCAGCAGCCTGCCCAGCCGCCGTCTGCTCCAAGGCCGGCACCGCCGCAGCGCCCAGAGCCACCGTCCTCAGAAAGCCTCTTCGACCGGGACCACCGTCACTCTGCTTTCGACTCATGAATCCTCGCTCTCCGCTAACGGGCTCCGTTCGTCATCCGGACCAACGGAAGAATCACCTGGTCCAACGCAGCATCCGTCTTCGCATTCAGACGCACATTCTTGTGCAGACTCCAGCTCTCCACGTGCTCCACCGTCTGCCCTGGCTGTAATTTGGTCAGCGGACCCACCGTCTCCACTTCCAGAAACTCATCGTTCGTGAACGTCTCGAACGAACAGCCGAAGTCTGGATAGGTCTTAGTCGGATCAGCCTTCACCCGTTTGACGAACGCCTCTCCGTTCAGCACATATACGGCCCACGTATCCGCATTGAACGTCCCCAGCTTCTGCGGTTCCGCATTGGCCGGGTCCTGGCGCAGCATCAGATACTTCTTCGTGAACGTCCAGCGCTTGTCCGCCAGATCCGTGTACGCCCACATGACCAGCGGATTCGTGGCTTCCAGATTCACCGGATGCTTTCCACGGGGCGGAAACCCGGTGACAGCCGTACCACCCTGGGCCATTTGTGTCAGCGCCCAGGCTGAGAACTCCAGCGGGAACAGCGAACCATTCGTGAGCCGGTGGATTACTGTGACGCCGCTGCCGCTGGCCGCCAGCCGGATCTCAATCTCTTTCTGGAGCCCTGTTAGCGGCTCTTTCGGCTCACGCGCGATCACCCCGTTTGCGGTCTGCCGAACATCCACTGGTACGTTGTCCGGAGCCCAGGTCGCCACGGGATCCTCCGGAGCCTTCCATAGCCGGTGGCCGCCCCGCGCCTGAAACTGCGCCTCCCCGCTCTTGCCCAGTTGCTCTTTGTATTCCTTGAACAGGTTCTGCCCGCCCACGAATCCAAAGCGAATCACACGAGGCCCGACGTCACCGGTCACCACCAGTTCCACCTCGCCGTTGCTGATGCGGTAGCTGTTGCGCCACCCCTGATAGTTCTGCTTCTCTACGGTGACAGCCGCGCTACAGACGAAACTGAGGCCTGCCAATGCGGCAATCGCCATTCCTACTTGCGCCATGGGCCTGGGAAGTCCTTTCGGTGACAAAGTCTGTGATGAACTGCGCGCCCAGCCCCTGTGAGGGATCCCATTCGCGACCTCAGCACGGACGCGGCTGACCGCCGTTGCGCAACACTCTATCACAGCAGTTCCTGGGGGTCCCCCACCGCTCACATCAGCACCCTCTGCACGGCGTAACCTGAAGGAGTCCCGCCAGTGTACGATGCATCTGCGCAGGGGCGAAGAAACAGGGTAGGATGGAAATCATGAGCGACGTCATTGCCGAGTATCAGCAGTGGAAACAAAAGGGAGGCGATCTGCGCGCCAAGGCCAAACTTGCCATGGAGGCCCGCTTCCGCGAACTGCTACAGGAGGCCGTGAAGCTTTCCGAGGAGTATCGCGCCGATTTCGGACCTGGCCTGAAGCCCCCGCCGGCTGTGACATCGTTCCGCTACAAAGCAGGCAAGTCGAAAAAGGCGGCTCCCGGCAAACAGGCTCCAGCAACCACACCAGCCCCAGCTGCGGCGCCTCCTAAAAAAGAACAGCCGCCGGCCAAACCGGATCCGAAGCTGCAGGGACTTCAGAAACGGCTGGCGGCGGCTCAGAAGAAGCTCGACACGGCCCAGGCGGCCGGCAAACCAACCCGCGATCTGGAAGACCGCGTGTACGAAATTGAGGACGCCTTGCGCGTCGCGGGCAGCACCGACTAGGCCCCTGACGCCGGAATCCACGGCGGCCATCTCAACGTGGAGGGCGCGCTCGTCGATAGGGCGCCAGGTCCGTTATGACCTCCGCCGCCGCAGCCAGCCCAGCAGCAACAGCGCGGGGCCAGCCAGCAGCGCAGTGGACGGCTCCGGCGTGGCCAGTGGATCTTGCGGCGTCGTCCCCGAGCTCACCCGGAACGCGTTCAGATAGCTGTCGCCATTCAGATGCCAGTTCACCGCGTTCGCCGAGAAACCGGGCTGCGTGTTGTGCCAACCGGTGGTGCCGCGGAACCCGCCGCTGTTGCCCCACCAGGCGCCCTGCGTGCCTTCACCCGCGCCGCTGATCACCATCCAATAGAGACCACCAGCCTGCAGTGAGGGGCCGTTCGAGAGGTTCAGTGTCGTAAGGTATCCGGTCAGGCTGAAATCGAGCGTGAAGAGATTCGCACCCGTCGGGCCCTCCTCGCCATTGTTGGCGACGATGTCCAGCCGATAGAGATTCTGCCCCGAGGTATGGCCCATGGCCAGGGTGATCTGGCTGATCTTCCCGTCCACGGTGGGCTCGAAGAGGTCCGCGACCACCTGGTCATAGACTCCGCCAATCGTGGATCCGGAAAGCTGATAGCTGTTGGCCGGACCCAGTGTGTCGTAGAGAGTGGCGCCGTGGGCGGCCACCGTGAGTAGTGCTCCGAGAGCGAGAACAGTGAGTTTCATGTTTCCTCACTGAAGAGACGCGCAGACACAATGCGATCCGGATCACCAGCTCATGAGATTTTCTCAATCGGCCTGCGTACCCACGCCGCCGGCCTCAGGACTTGGCGCGCTTTACCTTGCCGCGAGCGCCCGCCGCCTTCACACCGTAAGCCCGCCAGAACGCATCCACCACCCGCTCCGCCACCACCGTCGGCTTCTCCTTTGTGCCCTTGAAGAAGATGTACCAATACAGCACCGGGCCCAGCAGCAACGCCAGCGAGCCCTCGACATCGAGATCCTGCTCCAGTTCGCCCCGCTCAATCCCCAGCCGCAGCAGGTGCCTCAATTCGCGGCGCGGCGGCTCCATCACCATGTGCCGCCACGCCAGCCCGAACTCCGGATTCCGCGCCGAGTAAGCGATGCAGTGCGGCATGAACTTCTGGTGCACCTCGGCCCCTTCCGGGTTCCGGTAGGCCAGCACCGCGCGCACATCCGCCCGGGTATTGCCTGTATCGAAGGAGGGCCGCGCGTTCAGGCCGTTGATGTCGGCCATCACTTCGAGGATCAGCGCATCCTTATCAGCCCAGTGCTTGTAGATTGTCGCCTTGCTGACACCCGACTGCTCAGCTACCGAGTCCATGCTGGTGCCGTCGATGCCCCGCTCGGCAAAAAGTGCCAGCGCTGCATCCAGGACCTTTCGATGCGCACTGACGCTTCGTGTACGAGCCATGGTCAGACCTGAATCTTCGAGAATAAGTAGCTGCTCACGAACATCAGAACCGTCGCCACGCTGACAAGCACCAGCGCATCGAGGCCCAGGCTGAAATGGGAAACCCCAATCAGCGAAGTCCGCAGTCCATCCACTCCATAGGTTAACGGATCCAGCCTCGTAACCGCCGTCATCACGGAGGGCAGATTGCTCAGCGGATATAGCGCGCCAGACAGGAAGAAGATCGGCATCACCAGGAAATTCATGATCAGCTGGAAGCCCTGCATGTTCTCCAGGACGGATCCAATCGCCGTCCCCAGCGCGCTGAACACACAAGCGATCAGCACCATGAACAGCAGTGCGAACGGCAGCATCGCCGGGTTCGCAACCCGGAAGCCCGCCAGGAAACAGACCACCACCACCAGCAGGCCCTGGATCACGGCCACCGTCGCCGCACCAAGTGTCTTGCCCAGCATGATCTGGATCCGCGGCACCGGAGCCACCAACGTCTCCTTCAGGAAGCCGAACTGCCGGTCCCACAGCAGGCCGATCCCCGAAAACACCGAACTGAACAGCACCGACATCGCGATCACACCAGGCGCCACAAACTGCAGGTAGCTGCCCTGGCCGGCCTTCTGGAAGATGGGCCCCATGCCGAAACCCAGCGCAACCAGGTACAGCAGCGGCTGCCCCAGCGAAGCCACAATCTGCGCCCTCGACCGCACATAGCGCCGCAACTCTCTCAACCACAGGATGTACACCGTGCTCATCGTTTCTTGCTCCACATCTGGGCTACCTGCTTCAACTGGTCCGAAGACACATTGGCCGACTCGTCCCGGATCGACGAACCCGTGTACGCCAGGTACGCGTCTTCCAGTGAGGTGGTGTTCGTCTGCTGCTTCAAACTCTCCGGCGTCCCCTCAGCCACGATCTTCCCGTGGTCGATAATCGCGATCCTCTGCGCCACACGGTCCGCTTCGTCCATGTAGTGCGTGGTCAGGAACACGGTCACACCCTCTGACTTGTTCAGCATCTTTACCTGGCTCCAGAGCTGATTGCGGGTCTGCGGATCCAGGCCCAGCGTCGGCTCGTCCAGGAACAGGATCTTGGGCGTGTGCAGGAATGCACGCGCAATCTCCAGCCGGCGCTTCATGCCGCCCGAGAACATCTTCGCCTGATCGTTTCGCCGCTCCCACAACTCGAACGTGCGCAGCAGTTCCTCGGTCCGGGCAATGCGCGTCTTGCGCGGCACGTGATACATCACGCCGTGCAGCTCCATGTTCTCGTACGCCGTCATATCGCCGTCCAGGCTCGGGTCCTGGAAGACGATTCCAAAGCGCTTCCGCACTTCATTCGCGTTGTCGGATGGATGCAGACCGTCGATTTGTAACTGACCGCTCGTCCGCGTCAGCAACGTGGTCAGCATCTTGATGGTGGTCGTCTTCCCAGCCCCGTTGGGTCCCAGAAAGGCGAAAATCTCGCCCTGGCCCACCTGGAAGGAAATGCTGTCAACCGCCGTGAAGTCGCCGTACTTCTTGCAGAGATTTTCCACTCGGATCATACCTGCCGTAGGCCTCCTTGCACCTCAGTGGAATACTAAACGGTTCAGTTCATTAATGTCAATAACGCGCGCTGGATCTTAATAGTAGTTTCTCTACCGGTGGAATGATAAACTGACTCCATGGCCGCACCGCCCAAACCTGTCGACATCCTCCAGGGAACCCTCAACATGATGATTCTCCAGATCCTGCTGCCGGGCAAAGCTAACGGCTACGAAATCGCCAAGCTCATCGAGCAACGCTCCGACGAACTGCTGCAGGTGGACCACGGCTCGCTCTACCCGGCCCTCCGCCGCCTCGAGTCCAAACAGCTCATCAAGGCGGAGTACGAGGTGTCCCCCACCAACCGCCGCGCCCGTTACTACAGCCTCACCCCCGCCGGCCGCAAACAGGTGGCCCTGGAACATTCCCGCTGGCAGACCCTGGTCCACGCCATCACACGCGTCATGAGGCCAGCCTAAGCCCCATGCTCTCGCGCTTCTTCAACCGCTTCCGCAACGACCGCGGCCTCGACGACGAACTCGCCAGCCACCTCGCCCAGTTGAGACAGGAGCGTCTCGACGCCGGCGACACCCCGGAACAGGCCGAACTTTTCGCCCGCCGCCGCCTCGGCAACCCCACGCTCATCCACGAAGACGTCTACGAATCCACCCCTCTGCAACCCTTCGAAACCGCCCTGCGCCACGCGTCCTTCGCCCTGCGCACCTTCCGCCGCAACGGCTCCGCCTATCTGTTCGCTATCGCCATTCTTTCTCTTGGCATTGGAATGAGCGTCACCATGTTCTCGCTCGTCCAGGCCGTGCTTCTCAAGCCGCTGCCCTTCCCTGATCAGGACGCCATCCAGGTGATCTGGAAGCAGGACCAGGTCGCCGGAGTCGCGCTCGTCGAGCTCGCCTACCCCGAGCTCGGCGATCTGCAGGCCCTCAAAGCCTTCGACTCGGTCGCCCTCATGCCAACCACGCTCTACGGTTACGGCCGCGTCCTCGACACCGGCCACGGCGACCCCATCCAGCTCGAAGGCACCCCCGTCTCCCACGACTTCTTCCGCGTCCTCGGTGTCAAACCCGCCCTCGGCCGTGACTTCACCAACGCCGACGAGCAGGTCAACGCCGCCCCCGTCGTCATCCTCACCGATCACGTCTGGCGCAAACACTTCTCAGCCGACCCCGCCATCGTCGGCCGCCAGGCCCGTCTCAACGGCACGGGCGTCACCGTCATCGGTGTGACAGCGCCCGCCATCGACTTCCCACGCGGCGTCGACATCTGGCTGCCCCTCGGCGTCACGCCCATGAAGGAGCGCCGCGGAGCCACTTACCTCCAGGCCATCGCCCGCGTCCGGCCCGGCTACTCGGCCTCCGCCATCCAGTCGCAGGTCGCTGCTCTGTTCCAACGCCAGGCCCGCGACTACCCGCAGTTCTACTCCAACTCCCAGAAGGCCGTGGTCACCCCTCTGCCTCAATACTGGACGGGTTCCGCGCGCATCCACCTCTGGATCTCCCTCGGCGCCTCGCTGCTGCTGCTGATCGCCGCCTGCATCTGCGCCAGCAACCTGTTCCTCTCCCGAGCCCTCGCCCGCCGTCGCGAGATCGCCACCCGCACATCTCTGGGAGCCGCACCGCGTCACATCCTCGCCCAGTTCGCCGTGGAAGGCCTTACCGCCGCCGTCATTGCTGCTGTATCAGGAACATTACTCGCCTCAGCGCTGATCCGTCTGCTCGTCCTCTGGGCTCCCGCCGATATCCCGCGACTGACCGACGCCGCACTCGACCCCCGAGGACTCGCTTTCGCCCTCGCCGCCGCTACCCTGGCCGCCCTCGTCTGCTCCTTCGCCCCCGCCTGGCTGATCACCCGCCTTGACCTCGACGCCCTGCTCCGCGAAGGCGGCCAGCGCACCGCCGGCTCCCGCACCGGCAAACGCCTGCAGCGCGTCTTCGTCCTGGCCCAGACCGCGGCCACGGTCCTGCTGCTCTCCATCTGCGTGCTGCTGGTCGTCAGCTATCGAGCCATGCTCAACACGGACGTCGGCTTCGCCAACCGCGATACCGTCACCATGAACCTGGCCCTGCGCGGCTCCGGCCTGACACCCGAGTCGCGCGACACCTTCTACACCCAGCTCATCGAGAAGCTGCGCAACGCCCCCGGAGTCACCCACGCCGCCGCCGTCCTGCTGCGCCCGTTCGAAGGCAATGTCGGTTGGGACCTGCGCTATGAGTTCGACTTCGAGGCCGGCCGCCACCGCAACGAAGAGCTGCCCTCCGCCAACTACGAAGTAGTCACCCCCGGCTACCTCGCCACCGTTGGCACCCCCCTGCTCGAAGGCCGCGACTTCCGCCTCACCGACTTCGCAAAAGCCGAGCCCGTCGTCATCATCAGCAACGCCCTGGCCCGCCAACTCCGCAAATCCGGCCACGATCCCCTCGGACTCCGTCTCCGCTTCGGCCGCCGCCCCGACGACGTCTGGTGGAAAGTAATCGGAGTCGCCGCCGAGGCCCGCTATCGCCGCGTCACCGAGACCGGCGTTGACCTCTACGTGAACTATCTGCAGTCCGACGTGCCTACCAACTACCTCGTCGTGCGAGGCACACGACCCGCTCACGAACTGGTAGCCCTGGTCCGCCAGGCCACCGCTCAGCTCGATCCCCGCCAAGCCATCGCCGGCACCGCCACCCTGGGCGAACTCATCGAGAAGGATACGGCCCGCCATCGCTTCAACATGATCCTGCTGCTGTGGTTCGCCGCCTGTGCGGTCATCCTGGCCGCCGCCGGAGTCTACAGCGTCATCACCGAAAGCCTGGCCGTGCGCACCCGCGAGATCGCCCTGAAAGTGGCGCTTGGAGCCGGCCGCCGCAGGCTTCTAATGGAAATCACAGGCAGCGCGCTGCTGTTCGTAGTGCTTGGCGAACTGGTTGGCCTGGCCGCAGCCTACGCAGCCGGCCGGGCCGCCGAAGACCTGCTCTACACCGTGACCGCCGCTGACCCGCAAGTCCTCGCCTCGGTCTTCGCGTTCCTCTTCCTAGTCTCAGCAGCAGCCGCCTTGCAGCCGGCCTGGACCGCCGCCCAGAGCGACCCGCGCTCAGCCCTGCAATCCGACTAATCAAACCGCCAAGGTACATCCGCGAGCTGAAAGCTGAGAGCTGACCGCTGAAAGCGCCACTAAGGAACCCAGAGCCTATAGATGACGCAGCACAACGCTACACCGGCAGCCAGCGAAATCAACCCGGACATCCGCCGCTTCTGCAGGTAGAAGATCAGCACCAGGCCCGTCAGCGCCACCAAAGTCATCAGCACGGCCGACACATCAATGATCGCGGACCACACTTTGCCGCTGTCCCGCCCCTTGTGCAGATCGTTGAGAATCGCCACGACGCCCATGCGCGTCTCAGTGAACTCATACTTGCCCGTAGCCCGGTCTACAATCGCATCCGCCGTATACCCCGGTCCCTTGAACGAAACCGTGCATTGAAACTCGTCGATACGGAACTCACTCATCGCGGTCCGCACGCCATGGGCTTTCCTCAGCAGCTCGACAATCTCCAGCTTCGCGACGCTCTTCTCATCGGAGCCCCGCACCCATTTCACATCCACGCTGCCCTTGTACTGCACCGTCCGTTGCTGACCCTTCAACCACTCCGTGTGGTTCAGCGTCAGCCCCGTCACAGCGAAGAAGAACAGGATCCCGAAGCTCGCCATCGACAGGTAGATGTGCAGCCAGCGCGAAACCATCGCCAGCCGCCGCTTCCACGGAGCCATGCGGTGCCGGGTCACAGGCGGCTCCTCCACGGGTGTCGCAAACGCGCTGTGCATACCTCAGCGGCTCGCCTTCCGGTAGTCCAGCGACGCACCCGCAATCTCCGGATTCCCAGCCAACTGCACCTGCTTCGGAGCCCCGCTGAAATCCATCTCCTGCCGCATGATCTGGTACGTACCGTGCTCGCGCGCAGCCTCGATGCACACCGTGTACTTGCCCGGCTTCACGGCCTTCCCTTTATCGTCCTTCCCGTCCCAGCGCAGCGTGTACTTACCCGGAGGCCGCGTCGCACTCGACACAGAGCCCGTAATCTCAGTCCCCTCCGCCATCGCCCGCAGGCGGTCGCCCCGGTACCACGACTTCAGGTCCGGCAGCCAGCGATCCTTGTCGAACCACAGCGCAATCGTCCGCACCGGCACATGATCCTTGTCCTCAATCCACACCGCCACAAACGGCCGCCGTGCCCGAGCATCTTCGATCCGCGCCAACTCCAACTGCACCAGCAACTCCATCCCGCCCGCCGCCGGCGCCGAAACTGCGCCCTGGGCTCCCTTCGCCGCAAACCCCGCCGCCTGCACCCGGGGTGCCTCCAACCCGCTCCAGCCCGGGCTCGCCGTCCGCCGCCCACTCCGGTCCACAATCAGAAACTCCACATCTTCCATCGTCGAAGCCAGGGCCAGGCTCTCCGCCGGCGTCATCACGCAAAAAGCGGTAGCCAGTGCGCCCGCATCCACCGCATCCGGCGCGACCACCGTGGCGCTCACCACATCCTCCGCCGTCTCACCTGTCCGCGGATCCACGATATGCGAGTAATGCCGCCCGCCGATATCGAACCCGCGCCGGTAGTTCCCACTCGTCGCGACAGCCCTATCCGCTACACGCAGCCGCGTCAAAGCCGTGCCATTTTCCCCATCGGCCAAGGGATCCGCCACACCGACACCCTCCGTCCACGACCCGCGCACCACCAGGTCCCCGCCAATGTTCACGACCACTGCCCGTACGCCCTCACTCGCCAGGGCCGCCTCCGCCGCCCGATTCACGATGTAGCTCTTCGTGAACGAATTCAGCGCCAGCGCCGCCCCGCTCGTGTGCGTCGCCGTACCCGCCGCCTGGTCCAACGACCAATGCTGCTGCCGGACCTCAGCCACCGCCGCTGCCAGCTCTGTGCCGGCGGGAACCCGCCCCTGCGCCGCCGCCTGCTTCCAAACCCGGCTCACCACCTCAGCCGACGCGTCCAACGCACCGCCAGTCTTAGTCCGCCATTGATCGAACAGCCCCAGCACCTCCATCAGTTCCGGCGACACCCGCACCGCCTCGCCCGACGTCCGGGCCCAGCGGCTCACCTCGCTCTGCGCATCATACGAACTCAGGATCCGCGCCAGCCGGTCGATCTCTTTCAACGCCGCCGACTCCGCCGCTTCCGCCTCCGCGCGCGTCGCCGCAGAAACCTTCAACTCCATCGACGTCCCCAGCACGTTCTCGTGATGGAACGTCTGCAGGCGCTCGCGGCTCCCTGGCATGCTCGCCGCACTCATGGCCGGAAGAGTGAGGACAACTCCGGCAATCCAGACTGACATTGATTTCATATGGGTGTTCAACTCTTCGAATTCTGCGCCGGCCGGCTACTGTTGCTGTTCCCGTGGAGGCCGCTGACCGCCGCGTCCGCCAAAGTTCGGACGAACCTCGTCCTCGGTCAACTGCCCGTCGCCATTGCGATCGAGCTTCGCCAGCGCGCCCGTGGCGCCCTTCATCTCCTGCGCGGAGATCGTCCCATCCTGATCCGCATCCAGCGCGCTACTCGCCGGATCCATGCGCTGCATGCGCCGTCCGCCTTCGCCAACTGCCCGCTCGCCGCGCCGCCCGGCCTGCTCCGCCCGTGGAGCCGCCGCAGTCTTCTTCAACTCCTCCGCAGTCAGATACCCGTCCTTGTCCGCATCCGCACGCTCGAACAGGCCTTGCATCCGCTCCGGCAGTTCCGCCTTCGACAACTTCCCATCGCCGTCCTTGTCGAAAGCCATCAGCGTCTTCACCAGCTCATCCGCACTCGGAGCCTGCGTCTCGCCAGGACCGCCACGCCCCTCCGTGCCGCCCGGTCCGCCGCGCGCAAACGCCGGCCGCAGCTCTTCCTGCGTCAATTGGCCGTCGCCGTTCTTGTCCAGCGCCTTCAACGCCGCCGGAGCTGCTTTCAGCTCCGCCGCCGAGATCGTGCCGTCGTGGTCTGCGTCCACCGCGGCCAGAATCGGGCTCATCCGCATAAAGCCGCCCTGGCCGAAACCGGGCCGCGAGCCGCCTTCCCGCTCCTGGCCGCACACCGCGGCCGACACGGCCATCGCAATACAAACAACTCTGCTTATGGTCATTTCGCCTCTTGATTCCTCCGTGCTGGACAGCCGGAGACACCGCTCGCTGACATCCCCTTGGACGGGCTTCCGCTCCGCGGGGGTTACAGACTCGCTCTCCGCGCGCCGCCCGCTGCGCCAAAGTCTCGCCCGGCGGCCCACAGTTTTACACAGCGGCTCGCCAACGTAAGGAGTGTTAAGGAACTCGGCGCTCAGCCGAGCAAGGCGTCCGACCAGAACCGGAACGTGACCGCGCTGATCCCCGGCCGCGCCTTTCCCCGTTCCTCGTCGTACACCATGGTCAGGCAGTAGAAGAACGCCCGCGCCTCGCTCCCCAACCCCAGCAGCGTCAGGCTTTTCAGCATCCGCGTGATCCGCAGGTGATTGTGGTTGCCCGCCGTCACCCACTCGCGCGACCTCTCCGCAAACCGCTCAGTCCGCCGCACTGCACCCTCGTGCCATTCCAGCCCGTAGAAGGCCAGCATCCGCTGCAACGACTCGAACATTTCCGACCGCAGCCCCGCATCGCTCAGAAACGCCGCAATCACCCGCTCGTCCAGCACCGGAGCCTCACAGTTGTACTGGCTCCGCTCCCTCAGCGGGAACATCCATTGGATGTAATCGTGTGTATGCTCCAGCCGCTCATCCGGCCACTGGCGCATCTCCTTCAACCAGCGCCCCGCGTCGTCACTCCCGGTGCCCCGGTAGAAAGCCAGCAGCGATGATTCAGAAGAGGGAGCCATGCCCCGCCTCCACTACCTGCCCACTATGGCAACGTGTACTCGAAGTCGTAAAAATGCTTCCCATCCGGCTCGATCCGCACTGCCATCTTGCCTTTCAGCCCGGCCAGTTCGCCCGTCCCCGAATCCGGTACCACGGTGATCACCAACTGCGCCGCGCCCCGGTCCATCACTCCGCTATGCTGCAGCGAGAAACTCCCCGACTTGCCTTTCAACGTTCCAGTCACCCGCTCCACCGCGACATACCCAGCCGACCCCTGCACCGCCGTCCCCGCCGTCAGCATCTCGCCGCGAGCCGTAGCCGCCAGGTCACCCTCATAGGTTTTGAATATCGCCATCCGCCCCAGCATCGTGCCCTCGGTCTTGTCCTCCAACTGCAGGGGACTGATCTTGGCGCGAAAGGGACCGCTGATCTTGATCGTCACGCTCTTCTCCTTCGCCGCCTGTCCCATCAGCCGGTTGGACACTCCAAGAACCAGGAACAAGGCCAGGAGTCCGACGCCCGCAACACGTGTGAGCTTCTGCATTTCCCGTCCATTATGCACCCAATCTGTACTTCTTAGATCCTCCGGATCACACCCTGCCCGCTCGCCCGCGTGTTCCGCACCAGCACCAACACCAGCACCATCGCCGCCAGCGGAATCACACTCGCCCCAATCAACGCCGGCCGGAATCCCACTTTGTCCGCAATCGACCCCACCGCATACGTCGACAGAATCGTACCCGCGCCCGCTGCCGCGCCGCCCAATCCGCTCACCGACGCCACCGCCCCATCCACGAAGCAGTCCGCCGGAAACGTATTCGCCATCGTCGAAAATGCCGCATACGAGAAGGTCGCCCCACCGAACAAAAGGGCAATCCCCATCAGGCTCGGCGCGAATGCCGCCGGAATCAGCAGCAGCACGCCCAGCGCACCGGGAATCACCACGGCCTTCCGAGCCCGCCCCACCGGCCAGCCCCGATGCACCAGCCAGCTCGACGCCGCCCCGCCCGCGTAGTTCCCCAGGTCCGCCGCCAGAAAGGGCACCCAGAACGCCATCAGGCTCTCTTCCACCCGGTAGCCTCGCCATACCAGGTACAGCGCGAACCAATCCGTAATCAGGTACCACACCGGATCCGTCAACGCCCGGCTCGCGATCGCACCCCAGGTCTGCCGGTACTTCAGCAAGCCCAGCCACGACACCGCCTGCTCCGCAGCCTCACCATCCTGGCTCGACGCCTTGTCCGCCCGCAGCATCGCCAGCTCTTCCGCCCCAATCCCCGGATGCTCCTCCGGATGCTGGTAGTACCTCCGCCAAACCCACAGCCACCCGAACCCCAGCACCCCCGTCACCAGGAACGCCGGCCGCCACCCCCCGAACGCCGTATACAGCCCAATCACCAGCGCCGGAGCCACCGCCGCCCCAATCGACGACCCGCTATCGAAGATCGCCACCGCCAGCGCCTTCTCTTTCCGCGGGAACCACTCCGACACCGCCTTCGTCGCACCCGGCCAGTTCGCTGATTCGCCCAACCCCAGCAGGAACCTCATCACCGCGAAGCTCTTCAACCCCGTCACCATCGCGGTCGCCATCGCAATCGCCGAATACCAGGCCACCGCCACCGTCAGCCCGCGCCTCGTCCCCAACCGGTCCAGAATGCGCCCGCACCCCGCCTGCCCAACGGTGTACGCCACCCGGAACGCAATGATCAAGAGGGCAAAATCGCTGTTCGTCCAGTGAAACTCGGTTTTCAGGTGCGGAGCCAGCACCGACAACGTCTGCCGGTCCAGATAATTGATCACGGTGGAGGCGAACAGCAGTGCCACCACGCGCCACCGCAGGCCGGACGGCACCGTCAACGCGTCGCTCCGGCCTGCGGCAACTCCTCACCAGCTCGGGTCATGGACTCAACAACTAACATAAGCAAAGGAAAGAAATCAACACAAAATGAAGGCATCTTCAGAGCGACCGCATGACCAGGTCCTCCGGACTCGAGGGCGCCAGCAGCGTGTCATTCGGATAATACGCATCCACATTCTGAGCCGTGATCATCGCATGCTTCACAAACACGGCGCCCGGCACCGGCCGCTTCTCGATGAGATCCAAGGCGATCCGCACCAGCTCCGGCCCATAGCGCTCCGGGAAGAATCCAACTGACCCCACCAGCCGGGTCTCCGCCCGCCGCAGCTCCGCCCGAGCCTCCGGCTCCGCATTCTGTCCGGCCACATAACAATCCCGTCCCAGCCCCGACTCTTCAAACGCCCGCAACGCCCCCAAGGCGCTGGCATCGTTGATTGCCCCCACCAGGCACCGGCCCGAACGGTTGCGCCGCAAATGCCGCCGCACCACGTCCAGGCTCGCCCCAAATTCCCCCTTCCCGTCCAGATGCACAAATCGCTCCTGTGCAAACTCAGGCAGCACCTCGCGCAAGCCCTTCTGCAACCCCGTCATGCTCGAATGCGGCAGCGGACCACCGGCTGCCATTTCCAGCAGTAGAACCTGGTCCGCAGCCCCGCGCCACGCCTGCCTGGCCCGCTGCCCCAGCGTGAACCCGCACAGCCGCCCTGCCTCGAAGTTGTTGCCGCCATAATAGACTGCGCCGGGATGCGGAATCTCGACGGCGATCAGCGGGATCCGCGCTTCCAGGAACTTCGCCGAGATCCGGGCCGCCACCCGTTCGTGGACCTGGAATTCCACCGCCACATCCACCTGCTCACGCACCAGCCGCTCCGCATTGCGCAGCGCCACCGTGGCACTCCCGCGATTGTCCAGAAGCACCAGGTCCAACCCGCGTTCGGCCGCCGCAGCCTGCAAACTGGCCCCAACGGCCCGCGAAAACGCGGATTCGACGCTCCTCCCGGCAAACCCGATCCGGTACCGGCTCTTCCCCTGCAGCGCGACCAGCGATCGGTACTGCTCCGCCCCCACCCGCTCGACGGCGCCCACCTGTTCCAAGGTCTGCAGCAGCCGGAAAGCGGTGGTCTTGTGCAAACCAGTCCGCGAGCAGAGGTCCCGCAGCCGCAGCACTTCCCCCTCAAACCGCGAAGCCTTCAGCAGCGAGAAAGCCCGAACCACGGCCTGCACGGAATATGGCCCATCACCTGCTTGTTTCACAGTATGAAACAGCGTACAACAATGCGGCGGGGACGTTCTTCCCCTGTCCCAAGACCCAAACTACCGGGCATTCCAGATGAAGCCGCAGGTGGACAGGGCGAGAACGTCCCCCACCCGTACTGCTCCCCTCAGCCGCGGCCCGCGGCCCGTTGGGGACGCTCTTCCTCTGTCCTGAGACGCAAACTGAGCCGACCCCGACGCAATCCCCAGGTGGACAGAGCGAGAACGTCCCCCACCGCCGCGCCCTGCGGGGACCGCCATCCAACCCCTCAAGCCTGGCCATTTGTTTCACACTACGAAACAATCAGGAACCTCCAACAAAACCCTGGCCCGCCACCCCTGTCTCCGCCAAACTCAATCCAGTCGCATCGAAAACCACCCCGTCATGCAAACCACACAGAACAAATCCTTCGAAGTCGGCCCCCTCCAGGTCACCATCTACGACGACAAACAGCAGTTGGGGACGGCGGCAGCCCGTTACGGCGCACACCTCCTCCAGGACGCCATCCGCGAGCGCGGCCGGGCCCGCATCATCCTCTCGGCCGCCAATTCACAATTTGAGGTAATCGACGCTCTCACCGCCGCACCGGGACTCGATTGGTCCGCTGTGGAAGTCTTCCATGTCGACGAATGGATCGGCGTGCCCGACACACACTCCGCCAGCTTTCGACGCTGGGTCCGCGAGCGCGTCGCGCGCCGCGTCCGGCCCGGCATCGTCCACTACCTGGCGGGCGACGCGGCCAACCTGGAAGCCGAAGCAGCCCGCTATGCGGCGTTGCTGGCCGCAGCCCCCATCGACGTCTCGTTCCTGGGCTTCGGAGAAAACGGCCACATCGGCTTCAACGATCCGCACGAGGCCGATCTGAACGACCCCCAACCGGTGCGCATCGTCACCCTGGATGAACGCTGCCGCCGGCAGCAGGTAGGCGAAGGCCACTTTCCAGACCTGGAAACCGTCCCGGCCTTCGGCTTCACACTCACCTGCCCGACGCTTCTCTCAGCCGCGCACATCCTCTGCTGCGTCCCGGATCTCCGCAAAGCCGAGGCGGTTCAGAATGCCCTGGAAGGACCCATTTCCTCCGCCTGCCCAGGCTCCTTCCTCAGGCTCCATACGCAGGCACACCTCTACCTCGACCCTGACTCGGCATCCGATCTCAAACTGAATAGCTGAAAGCTGAGAGCTGACGGCTGAAAGCGCGCTTCGATGCGCACTGCGCGTCGAAGCGCCTACCTCGCAGCGGCTGCTGAAACGACCCGCTCCGCGATATCCCGCAACTGGGTCCAGTGCAAACTCGATCCCAGTTCGCTATCCGACCCCGCCGCCAGGTTCGACCCGCCCCAGATCTTCACGTCCTGCCGGTCTTCCGCCGCCTGGAATGCATTGATCAGCTCGATTACCGGGAAGGTGTCCTCGTCGTAGGGGGAACCGCGGATCACGCTATACGTAAATCGCCCGCTGGGCCGCTGGCAGATCACACTGATCAGGTTCCGGTGCCCTTCGGCCGCCAGCACCAGCCGCGAATGTGGATCGCCCTTCTCGGCGGCAATGACGAAATCGTGCCCCGACCGGTACAGAATGTCCGGCCGCGCCGTGATCGGCGAAGTGCCCGCCCGGCCCTCAATCAGGGCCAACAGCCGGTCGCACACCGCCCGGATCGTCTTCGTCACCAGTTCCGCGTCGCCCTGTTCCTTGCCCCGGCTCCGCTGCTCCATATACGGCTCGAACACCCACGTGAAGTGATTCTTCACTAGTTCGTCCAGCCTTACCGGGTACAGCCCGCCGCACACGTCGATCTTGTTGTTGTATTGGACGATCCAGCGCAACAGCGGAGTCCCCTCCACACGCTCCAGCATGTAGTGGTACTCCAGGACAAACGCCGAAAGACAGACGTCCTGATCGGCATTCCAGACATACACCGGGATCGGTTGTTTGTGCCGCAGCCACCGCTCCATGATCCGGCCCTGCCGGACAGCGATGTACACCTGCATCGCCGCACTCATCGTCACTTCGCGGATCACGCCGCAGTGATGATCAAAATGCGCGTAGTGTCCCTGGTGGCCCGGCGTGTCGTCCATCACTTCCAGCCCGATGGAGTACTCCGGCGCGTTGGTGGTGAAGTCGGCCCAGTTCTGAAAACGCCGTTCCGGGACGCGAATCTCAATATTCTCGAAAAGACCAGCCATGATACCGGCCAAACCAGGGCCGGTCTTCATTGTGGTCATCCCAGCCCAGGCTTTGCAACCAAACAGGGCTTAACCCGGCCCAGCGCCCGGAATCTGAGATGGTCAAGCTACTTGTGATTTGTGCCGATATAATGTAGGTGAATCGAGGTGATCAGTCGATGCTGAGTTGTCATGACATCGCTGACTTCTTTCTTAGCCAGGTTGATCCGGAAGCTGGGGAGTTGATGTCGAACCTGAAGCTCCAAAAGCTTGTGTACTACGCTCAGGGCCTCCATCTCGCGATCACAGGCATTCCTCTGTTCAACGAACCGATCGAAGCCTGGGCGCACGGCCCAGTGGTTCCGGAATTATACAGGCGCTTCAAGTCCTATGGAGCGGGAGCAATCACCGAATCACCGGAGGTTGATTTGGAGAAGTTCTCTGATCAGACGATCGAGCTCCTCCTGGAGGTCTATCAGGTCTACGGTCAGTTCAGCGCGTTCAAACTCCGCAACATGACTCACGAAGAACCGCCGTGGCTGAACACGCCCAGCGGCGAGGTCATTGCGCAGGCGGCCATGGCAGAGTTTTTCAAGACGCGCATTGCCTAAGCTACGACAGCCGAAATCAAATTCGAGCAAGTTGCTTCTTGGCCCGTCGACCGCACCAGCAGTGGACTTTCAGCGGCTGCCCCCAGCTTTCTGCTTCCGCTACCTGGCAAACGGATACGGCATTTGCGAGTGTAATACGGAGCAGAAATGTTCCCTGGTGGACACCCTTTGGCAGCTGGCCCAGCGAACTTGGCTGGACCTTACGTTGGCACCCAAGCACGGTAGTGGTTGCGAGAAAATCGCCAAAATCGTCGTCCCCATCCCTCGCCACATCACTGACGACGTCACGTTCCTGGCGTTTCGGTTTCATGGGAAATGCCCGATGGTCGGCTACCGCGATGGACGCATATTTCATGTGGTCTGGATAGACCGAAATCACGAGGTCTACTGAGAACGGACCTGGCGCGTCCACTGAGCCGAGCTGAAGGAGCGGGCGCCGTGAGGAGTTCCAACCGGAGCTTCGGCCGCATTGCAGTCTCGTTGCGGGAGACGCAGGTGTGAGCGGATGTTCATGCGTGAATCCAGCTCGTCCGCACATAAACCCGCTCAAACCCGCACCGCAGGTAGTTCTTCTCCGACTGGCTGCGCTCCGCCACCTCCGCCACGGCCCAGCGGAAACCAGCCTTCATCGCCAGTCTCAGCCGTTCGCGGATCAACGCCGTCTGCACGCCCTTCCCTCGCGCCTCGGGTAGTGTGCCATCATTCCCCAACACCGCGATCTCGCCCGCCGGAGCCATCTGCGCGCAGCCCATCACGCTTCCGTCCGCATCCGCCACGCCCAGCTTCACGGAACCCGGCAGCCGCCAGGCCACCTGAGCCAACAGCGGACAGATCGCCTCGGCCGGCAATTCAAAGGCTGCCTGGAAGACCCGGGCCCAGTCGTCCTGCATGAGTTCGATCGGTGTATGGCCCGGCGCTTCGACTCCACACGGCAACTTAGCGGCTACCACTACTTCAGTTCCGGCCACTGTGTACCCGCGCCTTTTCAGCCGCTCCACGGAGTCGTCCGTCAGCCACGGAGCACACTCAAATACCACCTGCCTGGCATGGTTCCGCCGGAAAAACAGCTCAGCCGCCTCGATCTCGCTCTCCTGGAGGTCGGGCCCCGCGCCCTTCACCGTCGTCAACGGTGAATCCGGTCCTGTGTAAGCGGCCAACCCGCCCGCGCAGGGCATCGCCGCCGCGGCCGACTTCGGCGCCCACAACTGGAATGCCTGCACGTAGTCCATCAGGTTCCGTGCGGCCCCCATTTCGATGATCTGAATCAGTCTCGACGTTTCCACGTCCGAGCAGTCTACCACCCCCGCCGCCGGAATTCCCGGGCCTCGCAACGCCGCGCCGGGCTTGCGTTACTTTCTGCGGCGGAGAGCGATCAGCACCAATCCGGAAAGGACCATGCCCATCGAAGCCGGCTCGGGCGTAGCCGTCATCGGACCCGTCGTAAACGAGCCTAACGTCCGGAGATCAAAGCCGTAGGTCGGTGGGAAGTCGGTCGTCCCCGAGGTGGTGGTGCCAATCATCCGGTTGGAGAAGACCAGGTTGAACGTGTAGGCGGTGTTCCCTGCCAGCGTGTTCGCCGCCAGGAAGGTCGAGGCGGTCGCGCCTGGGAGGAAACCGGCATCGTATACGATTGCATTGTCCGAATCCCGCGTAATGGTGAAGAACACGTAGGAATAGGCATCGGGCACCTTGGGGTCGTTGGTGGGGTTCAGCCCTCCCGTGAAGGCGTCCCAGTTCACCAGCAGGCCTAATGCGGGATTCATGTTCGCCAGCGAACTGAAATTGGTGAGATAAGGCGTCGAAGTCCCATAGGCGTTGGCGGGCCGCGTCACTGTCACATTCGACGGGGCATTGGGATTGCCGCCAGGCCCGGCGCTGTCATAGGCGTAGACGCCCGGTGCGTACGCTGCGTCCATCGCCGCCAGATCCGCAAATGATGTAGACCCAAAGTAGAACGTGGTGGAGCTCGACACCGGCATGTTGGTGGCGATTCCGCCCGGAGGCGTAAACGTGGCGCTGGTGAAGTCACCAGCCTGAAAATACACATGCGTACCGAGGAACGCGCCGGTCGCTGCAGCGGATCCGTCACTCGTCTGCGTAAATACCTGGGTCCCGAAAAGGTCGATGAAGCTGACCGGGGCTGCGGATAGACCCATCACACTGATCGTGCAGGCCACAATGGAACTCAAAACCCTCATGTATCCTCCTCCCGAAGGCGCAAGTGCGCGCTTGATCGTATCACCAATATGTACAAATTCATCAAGTAATCGGTGATTTGCGCGCCGTTTCCATCGGAAGACAGGCCACCCATCGCTCAGGCCAGCAGTTCATCCTTCATCGAGGAGACCAACAGCAACAGACACCCGCTCACTGTCGAGATCCGCCCGTGATCGCTGCCTGCGTCATTCCGGCTGTAGTCACCAGCCTTCATTACGACGCCACCCTGCCGCACATCGCCTTCCAACACCAGGCACTGCTCTACGGCCGTGTGATGATGCGCAGGGTAAGATGCACCAGGCTCCAGCCGCAGGAGGTTCGTCGCCATCGACGTCTCGCGATCAAAGTAGAGCGTCTTGCTGCTGACTCCGGGAAACGGGGTGGGG
This sequence comes from Paludibaculum fermentans, assembly GCF_051172195.1. Lineage (GTDB taxonomy): Bacteria > Acidobacteriota > Terriglobia > Bryobacterales > Bryobacteraceae > Paludibaculum > Paludibaculum fermentans_A. Next base: position 3,429,876 of record NZ_JBPJAQ010000001.1, on the reverse strand, counting down.
CGCCAACGCCCCTCACCCTCCCTTACAACATGCATACCCGGTTCGGGCTCGGCTATCTTCTCCAGCACCCGCGCCCGCAGGCCGGGCGGCGGAGCAACTTCCTCCGCTGCCAGGGGTAGGCGGCTCGCCGTAACTGAGAACGCATCCACTTCCCGCCGGCAGAGGTCACAGCCTTCCGCCAGATGCTTCGTGAACGCCACGGCTTCCTCTTCCGTCATCAGGCCCAGGCTGTAAAGGGCCGCCGCCGCTCTGAGCTCTTCCGTCAATTCCAAGTGCGGCATGGTTATCCCCTCTGCTCCAAAATACTTTCCCTGAGGCACATCATGCCCAGCCGGACCCTCGTCTTGACTGTGCCCAGGGGCAAATCCAGGCGCTCCGCCATCTCGCTCTGGGAGAGCCCCTGAAAATAGGCGAGTTCAATCACTTGCCGCTGCTCGGCGGGCAGCGCTTTCAGGGCCGCCGCGATCACCTTCCGGTCCTCGCCCATCGACACCAGGCGCTCGGGAGAGGGCGCCTCCGAGACGCTCTCTTCCAGCGCCGGACCCGCCTCGCGCTGCTGCCGCGCCCCATGCGACCTATAGCGGTCCAGGGCCCTGCTGCGCCCCATCGTCGCCAGCCAGGCAGTCACCCCGCCGCGCGCCGAATCAAATCGACTCGCATGCCGCCAGGCCTGTACGTACACGTCCAGGGTGACCTCTTCGGCGTCCGCCGGATTCCCCAGAATCCGCAGCACCAACGAATAGATCAGCCCCGAAGTGGCGTCGTACAGCCGCGCAAAGGCATCCCTGTCCCCTTCAGCTGCCTGTCGCAGCCATTCCCGCCACACCAGCTCCCGCTGTTGGGCTGGACCAGTTCCCACTGCAAATGCTGGACTCACATCCGTCTCTACGGGTTCAGGCGGCCATTCGGATTCATCCATGTACCCCTCCATGTAGGAATGAGTAGATTTTCACATGAAAGATCGTTAGCCCACGGGACATCCTTCCGGTAGGCAAAATTGGGTGAATTACCGACCTTCATGTCCTGATACAATGAGGACACGGAGATCGCATGTACCTGGAGAACGTGAATGAGCGCAACTTCATGGTCACCTCGGTCGACTACGTGTTCAATTGGGCGCGTAAGTCGTCGATCTGGCCGCTGACGTTCGGGCTCGCCTGCTGCGCTATTGAGATGATTGCCAGTTCCGCTTCGCGATTCGACATCGCGCGCTATGGCGCCGAGGTCTTTCGGCCCAGCCCCCGGCAGTCCGACCTCATGATCGTTGCCGGCACCGTGACGCTCAAAATGGCGCCGGTTCTCAAACGGATCTACGACCAGATGCCTGATCCTAAATGGGTCATCTCCATGGGCGCTTGCTCCAGCGTCGGCGGGCCTTTCAACACCTACGCTACCTTGCAGGGCGTTGACAAGATCGTGCCCGTCGACGTCTACGTTTCCGGTTGCCCGCCACGGCCTGAAAACCTGTTCTATGCCCTGCTCAAGCTTCAGGACAAGATCGACCAGATGAGCCTCATTCAAAGACCCACTGAGATCCGCCTGGAAGAGACCATGCTCGAGGACTTCAAGAAGCAGGTCATGGTCGCCCAGACCCAGCACCCCGCCGCGTGAGCATCGTTCGAGGTCCCCAAGGCTTTTTCATTTCAACCCTGCTCGCGTCCGAGACGTGGCTCAGCCACGCCTTCGGCACCGCCGCCGTCGCGCCCCCACACGTCTACCTCGTCCTCAAACAGGTCCATTCCAACGTCGTCAAACTCGCCGGCGAGTGCCTGCCTGAAATGGAGGGCGACGGCCTGATCACCAATGAACCAGGGCTCTTCGTCGCCGCCAAAAGCGCCGACTGCGTTCCCTTGCTCCTTGCTGATCCCGTCAATCACGTGGTCGCGGCAGTCCACGCCGGTTGGCGCGGATCGCTCAGTAATATTGCCGGAGCCGCCATCGCCCGCATGACGAACGAATACGGTACCCGGCCGTCCGACTTGTGCGCGGCACTCGGCCCGTCCATCGGTCCCTGCTGCTTCGAAGTTGGTCCGGAGGTCGCTGTCCTATTTCGAGACATATTCTCAGAAAGGGACGATCTCGACCAACGAACCACTGTCGATCTTTGGGAGACCAACTGCCGCCATTTGAGACAGGCAGGCCTTTTACCCGAACGAATAGACACACCTCCCCCTTGTACTTGCTGCGGGGGGGAAGAGTTCTACTCCTGGAGGCGCGACCGCGTGCTCGGCCAGCGCATGTTCGCGGCCATCGGCCGCCTGCCAAACCACTGATTTTCCTCCGGAAGAGACAAAAAGGGCGCGAGCCCCAGGCTCGCGCCCTCCTGTCAGAACCGGAGCGTGGAGTCTTTAAGCGACCATCAACTCTTCGAACATTTCCGTGTTGTCATCCTTCGCACGGTCGGCCAGTTCCTGGCACTCGATGCAGAAGGGCGTCCACGGTACCGCGTTCAAACGCTTAGGGTTGATGTCCTCTTCGCAATGCAGGCAGACGCCGTAATTGCCTTCGTCGATACGACGGAGGGCGGCGCGCACGTTGCGCAGCAAATGCGACTCACGGTCAAGGTTTCGGATGGCTAGCTCACGCTCCGCGGCGTGCTGCACTTCGTCCAATGCGTCCGGGCTCTTTTCGATTGCAATACCTTCCCGGTCACGCACGGCCTGCGAGAGCTCTGCGAGCTTGGTCTCCAAGATCTGCTTGTATTTGTTGAGCTCCGTCTTGGTCATGTCTTATCTCCCAGTCTTCACTTTCCAACTCAATGTCGTCTTCGGCTCTGCTAACAACGGATTAGACGGCGAACTTCCCAAAAAGTTTCAAGATGTGAGCGTCAACTGCTCAACAATCTTTACATAAGCAATCCCTAGCAATAGCTTCCTACTAGGTCTGTCGCCGTTCATCGCAAAATCCAATCTGCTAGGATACCATATCCCAGCAATTCAGATGCCAATTGTCAATCCGGGGAACTCGAGGTGCGAGCCCTTCGGTCGCCGCTCACTGTTGCTTGCCGCCGCTACTTGCCCGGCGGTCTCTTCCGTCCTACCTCTGGAGCCGATTCCAGACTGGACGTCCCTGGCCGGCGCTCGCTTCTACCGCTCGCTTAGAGCGGTCTAGCATACTGCACCTCATCGGCCGTTGCAACAGAAATCATTATGAGCGTATTCGTACAGACGCAATATCCATCAAGATGTTTCAGCAATTCCGCATTCCTCTCAACAAAGGACGAAAATTAATGCTGAAGCGTGAAGGTTGACCTTACCTGGTCCCAATCCGGCCGAAGACAACGCCCAGTTCCCGGCCATCATCCGGTGGTTTCACCGTGCGGGCGGATTCGATCCGGACGACCATTTCCGGACGCCCGGTGAGCGCCGCCGGAAGGTCAAAAGTGTACTCGAATGAATCGTTTGCGGAGGTCACGGTGGCTTCACCCACAGGCTGGCCATCCACCAGAACCCGCAGCTTGAGTGGAGTCTTCAGGTACTCCTTCGGGCAGTAGCCGGCGATGTAAAGTTTCTCACTAGCCCTTTCGGGCCCCGCCACCCGAACTTCGGCGGACTTGCCCATCCAGCGCCACGGAAAATCGCTCGGATACCAGCCTTCGCCGAGGTCTCCCTGGAAGTCGGGCAATCCGACGTTGACCTCCTTGGGACGCAGGGCCAGCCACTCCGGCGGCATCTGCCTGGCATAGCGCCGGGTGATATTCCGCAGGACGTTACCCTCGTATGAGTACACAGCGCCGTGTCCCTTGGACACAACCCGCGCCGTGAAGCCGGGCGAGGCGACAAATTGGGTCAGGTCACCCAACTCCGGGTGCGCCTCGATGAGTTGAATGCCGCCCGGTAAGATGTACACGTCGCTGACACCAAAAAGGTGATACGGCTGGTCATAATACCCGGACCAGAACAAATCGGAGTCGACACCCTGGACAAAGAGCACTTTGTCGGGATGTAGCTCGTGTGCGCGTTCCAATCCTTCGACCAGCGCCCTGACCCTGTGGCCCCGTTCATATCGCCATATCGTGATTTGACGATTTATCGGCAACGCAAAAGTGAGGTGCGCGCCCATCACTCCGACTGCTCCAAGCCGCCACAGCCAGCGGTTCGACTGCCATGCCGATTGCGCCAAAGACCCGAAAATCAGCGCTAACCCTATGGAAGGAATGGCCAGATAGTAATCGGTGAAGTGATCGCGCAGGGACAGGACCGGGGCAATGGACGCCGAAAACCAGAGAAAACCAAGCGCCGGCAGCTTCTCGCCCCGGCGCCAAACCCAGATACCAAACACCGTCAAAATTGCCGCAAGTATCCACGCGTTTACGGTCCAAAACGATTCCGGCAGCCGGTGGAACTTCGACGGGTTGACGCCGGCCGCCAAGGCGGTCCCCCAGTAGCGGAAGTAGGTACTGACGACCGCGAGGTCCCAGTGCTGGGCATAGACACCTTCCTTCGGATTGGCGGCGACCTTAAAGTGGATCAAAGCGTACACGGCACTGACCGAAAAGAGCCACATGGTCCTCTTGAGGCGGTCACGCTGGTACAGCAGGCACCAGGCGGCGGCCAGGGCCGGATAGATGATGTTCAACTCCAGGGCGCCGAAGCCGAGTACAAAGACGACAACCTGCCAGACAAAGTGTCCGCGGATGAGCAACCAGAACGCGAGGAGCAGGAAGAAAGCGCAAAGCACCTCGTTGTATGACGATAACCAGGACACGGGTGTCGCCAGGCCGACATTCGACGCCCAGATGATGGGAGCGACCAAGGCGGCGACTCGTGAGCCGCTGAGGCGCAGGGTGATGGATTGGAGCAGCAGGAGATTGGCGATCTGGGTGAAGGCAACCAGCAGATGGTAAGGGCGGTGGTCGAGGCCAAACCTATCAAAAAAAACGATAAAGAAGAGACGTTCGCTCCACGGACGAAGGGTGCCCTGCGCTCGGGGGACGAACAGCGATTCGAAGAAATCGTGCCAGTTGTGGATGCCGTTGCGCTGGGCGAGCCAGGCAAAGTCGTCCTGCTGGAACCAGGCGCGCAGTCCGTACCAATACACCCAGACAAAGAACAGCGTGGGCAGCGCCCAGAAGAGTCCGGTCTTCAGGCGACTCATTTTGAGACAAACCCAATACGTGAGACAACAAGCCCCAACTCGCGGGAGTCTGCGGCATCCGGGCCGATCGCCTTATCGAGTTCGAACTGGACGATAATGGCGTCCTGCTTGAGGGGCTCGATGGGGACGTCAAACTTCAGGACTTGGTCGCCAGCCTTGTCGATGCGGACGGAGGCCAGCCGGGTGGCGCCGACGATGGGGGTGACGGAGACGCCCAGCATTTTGGCGGCGATGACGTCGGGCAGGGAGCAATGGAGTTCGAGGGTCGCGCCGCGCAGGGCGCCATTCAGCGGCGGGGCGAGGGTGACGGCGAACTTCTTCATGCTCCAGCGCCAGGCGTTCTGTTCGAGGTTGTAGAAGCCGCTGAGGAGTTGGGAGGCGTCACGGGGCTCGGCCACACTGATGGAACTGGCGAGCTCGGACTCCTCTTCTATGGTGGCGGAGGGATTGGGGTGGTGCTTGCGTTTACACCCGGCTGCGAGAACTCCTGCCAGCAGCACAAGAACAGCTATGCGCCGCAACGCCTTACCTCCACTAGACAATTGTAGAAACAGGGTCCGCCGCCAATGTCGGTGAGGCGATCGGAGATAAGGACATTCACGTTAAACCCGTCGGGCGCCTGGCGGGCCCAGCGGACAGACGGAGCCCGCACGACTCCGGGGCGAACGGTGGGGCCGACCTTGGCTTTGAGCCTAACCTTGCCGCGATGGTTGAAGACTTCGACCTCTTCCCCATCCTGGATGCCGCGGGCGGCGGCGTCCTCGGGGTGGAGCTGGAGGACGGCGGTCTGGGCGTCGGTTGCTTTGTGTACGCCGAAGGTCGAATTGAGGCTGTCGTGGTTTTTCGAGCTGACGAGTTCCAGGGGGTAGGGGTGTTCGCGACCGAGGCGGCTTTCGCGCGGCGGCGTGTAGTCGAGCGTGGCGGCGTCCATATCGACGGGCCGTCCGGCCATGGGGAGGTCCGGGATGTTGAGGGAGATGGCGTGCTCCTGCTCGAGACGCTCCAGCGTGATGCCCTGGAGCCGGCTGCTGCCGGAATCCAGCAATTGCCGAATCATGTCGTCACTTGAGTCGGCAAAGCAGGGCTCAGTGAAGCCCATGCGTTGGGCGAGAGCGCGGAAGATCTCGACATTGGGGCGGGCTTCGCCGGGCGGGTCGACAGCGGGCCGGGCGAGTTGGAGGTCGTAATGGCCGTAAGCCATGTAGAGATCGGTATGTTCCAGGAAGGTAGTCGCGGGCAGGACGATGTCGGCCCAGTCGGCGGTGTCGGTTTGAAAGTGATCGAGGACGACCGTAAAGAGATCTTCGCGGCCGAGGCCCTGGCGGACGAGGGCCTGGTTGGGGGCGATGGCTCCGGGGTTGGAATTATAGACGATGAGGGCTTTGACGGGCGGATCGTTGACTTCGGTGAGGGCGCGGCCGAGGACGGACATATTGAGGGTACGCGCGGGGGTGCCGAGATCGGGGCGTTCGAGGGCTTCGCGGTTGATGTCGAAGGCGCCGGAGGTGGTGAGTTGGAGGCCGCCGCCGCGTTCGTCCCAATAGCCGCAGAGGGCGGGCAGGAGGGAGATGGCGCGCACGGCCTTGCCGCCGCGTTCGCTGCGCTGGACTCCGTAATTGAGCCGGATGGCGGCGGGCCGGGTGGTGGCGTATTCGCGAGCCAGGGTTTCGATCTGATCGGCCGGGATGCCGGTGAGTTCGGCGACGCGTTGCGGCGGGAATTCGGCGGCGCGTTGGCGGAGGGAGGCGGTATCGCCCTGGTAGCGGTCGAGGCCGTCGCGGAAGATGACATGCATCAGTCCCAGGGCGAGGGCGAGGTCGCTGCCGGGATAAGGCATGAGGTGCCAGTCGGCGAGGGAGGCGACCTTTGTGACGACGGGATCGATGACGACGAGTTTGGCGCCACGGCGGCGGGCCTCAACGATGAACGGCCAGAGGTGGACGTTGGTGGTGAGGATGTTGGCGCCCCAGGCGATGATGTATTTCGACTCGGCGAACTGCTGGGGTGGGGTGCCCATGCGGATGCCGTAGGCTTCCATGAAGCCGGCGGCCCCTGCGGAGGCGCAGATGGTGCGGTCGAGCCGGGAAGCGCCGAGGCGATGGAAGAAGCGGCGGTCCATGGAGCCGCCCTGGAGGTAGCCCATGGTGCCGGCGTAACTATACGGCAGGATAGACTCAGGGCCGTACTGGGCCGCTAAGGCTTTTAAGTTGGCAACAATCTCATCCAGTGCCTCGTCCCAGGAGATGCGCGTGAACTGACCCTGGCCTTTGGGGCCGGTGCGGCGCAGGGGGTATTGGAGGCGATCCGGGTGATATTGGCGGTCGAGGTAGCGAGCTACCTTGCCGCACAGGAAACCCTGAGTAACGGAATGGTTGGGATTGCCGCGAAGGTGCGTCGCGCGGCCCTGGTCGATGGTGACCAGAATCGAGCAGGCATCGGGGCAGTCGAGAGCGCAGGTCGAGTGCCGGACGTCTTTCACTATATTGATTATAGAGGGTAGCGGTATGCGGAACGCGACAGTGTTGATTTGCCTGTTGGCGGTGAGCGTTTGGGGCCAGGCGCGTAAGCCGGCGTTTGTTGGAGCGCCGGTCGAATCCGGAGTGAAAGGCGGCAGGCCGGCGGCGGGTCCTCCGCGAGTGTACCGGCCGGGCGGTCGATACTGGCAGCCGTACGGGGGCTGGTGGGGCACTGGGTACGATGCTCCGCATGAAGCTGCGCCGTCTCCGGTGGAGCCGGCGAAGGAGAGTCCGGCGCTGATCGTCAACAAGGAATTTGTCCGGGAGAAGCCGGTGCCGCAGTCGACCGTGTTTCCGGACGGCATGCTGCCGGCGCCCAAACGAAATGCTGAGGCGGGGGCGGTGCGGGCACGATGCACCGTGCGGTTTAAGGATGGTGAGACTGTCGAGGGAACTGCCTGCGCGGTGAAGGAAGATACCCTCAGTTTCCTGACGGCCCAAGGCCGGATGACCCGTGTCACGTTGGACCTGGTGGAGAGGTACTGAACTGGGGAGGGCTCTCTGAATGTCGATTCGGTCGCAGGCTGAACTGGACCAACTGCGCGCCATCGGACGGATTGTCCGGATGGCTCTGGACGAAATGGCGAAGGCCGTGAGGCCGGGCATCACCACAGCGGAACTGGATGCGATCTGCGCGGCTGTGCTGGCACGGAATGGGGCGGAAGCGTCGCCGCGGAAAGTTTACGGATTCCCAGGAACGGCTTGCATCAGCGTCAACGACGAGGCGATTCACGGGATTCCGGGGCGACGGACGCTGGCAGAGGGCGATTTGGTGAAGCTGGACGTCACGGCGGAGAAGGATGGCTTCGTGGCCGATGCGGCGGTGACGGTGCCGGTGGGGCGGGTTTCCGCCACGGCCGAAGCGCTGGCACGTTGTGCGGAGAGTGCGTTCCAGCAGGCACTGTCCGTGGCGCGGGCCGGTTACCGGATCTATGAGATTGGACGGACGGTGGAACGGACCGTGCGGAAGTGCGGGTTCAGCGTGATGAAGGAATTTTGCGGGCACGGAGTGGGGCGGACGATCCACGAGGAACCGTGTGTGCCGAATTATTACGACAAGCGGTCCGGGTCCAGGTTGACGCACGGTCTGGTGATTACGATCGAGCCGATTATTTCGGCGGGCGACGGATCGATGCGGATGGATGCGGATGGGTGGACGGTTCGGACACGCGACAGGAGGCTGGCCGCGCACTACGAGCACTCGCTGGTGGTGACGGACGGGGCTCCGATTCTGTTGACTGTGGCTTGAGGGGTGGGGCTCGGTGGCTGGGGGGGTTGCGATGAGGTTGGGGGACGTTCTCGCCCTGTCCGCCTGCAGTTCTTGTTGAGATTACTGACAGTTTGCGTTTTGGGACAGGGGACGAACGTCCCCACTGCCGTTGAGACTTCGAACAGCCTGGGTTTTGGGACAGGGGACGTGAACGTCCCCGGCGGACTGCGATCGCCGCGGACTAGTGCGCCGGTGCCAGTTTAACGAAGAGGCCTTTGGTAGAGGAAGCTTTCGCCCCAGGTCATGACGATGGCCGGATAGCGGATGGGGAAGAGCCGCGTATAGGTTTGGGTGTAGTCTTCGCGGTGGTCGACGGCGTGTCCCATTTCATTCTCATGGCCGGTGATGACGAGGGCGGGATTGATGCCGCGGACCATACGGCCGAGGCCGTTCGCCCAGCAGTTGGGCATCAGGATGTCGACCTTGTGATCGCGGCCAATCTGGGCGATCCAGTCGAAGTCTCCTCCGGCGGCCTCGCTGCCGGATTGATCGCCGGTCTGGACGATGGTGAAGCCCTCGGGTGTGGTGATGAGGCTGATGTTCACGAGGATGCGCGAACCCTGGTGGCCTGGGTACGGCACGACTGTGAGGCTGCGCCCGTTGGCCAGCGGTAGGACTTGGGCGGGTCCGGTGTTGCGGGGCAGATGGGTGACGGCTTTGGCCAGGGTGGGCTCGCTGGGCCAGACGTCTTCGGGCGCGACGACGGGTTTGCGGAGGGCCAGGAAGGCACGGGCGACGGCCTGGTTGGCATGGTCGCCGTGCTGGTGACTGATGAAGAGCGCGTCGGCCTGGGCGGCCAGGCGGTCGATCCATTCCTGGGGCATGGAGAAGCCGGGTTCGCGGGTTCCGGGGACGATGTCGAAGGCGATCGATACGCTGGCGGTGCGGACGAGGAAGCCGTGGTTGTAGAGCTTCCAGATGCGGAGCCCGGTGGTGACGCGGGCGGTTTCGATCTCGCGGAGCGCCGCTTCGAGACGGGCCTTGTAGTATTGCTGGACGATGGGCTTGCGGGGCGCGGATTCGATGTGGAGGACGTCGTCGAGGCGGATCATGGCGGCGCGGCGGACGGGGGTCTCGACGAGGGCTGGCTGGTAGTTGGCCAGGATGAAGTTGACCCAGTCGAGGGAGTTGGCGATCCAGTCGTCGGGTGCGTCTTTGAGTTCGGGCGCCGTGAGGAGACGACGGGCGGAGGAGACGAAGGGCGGTTTGGGGGCGTTATCGGCGACGGATTCGCGGGGATCGGCGGGGTCGAAGGAGAAGGGTTGGGATTGCGCTTGGCCGAGGGGCGCGGCGGCGAAGGCCAGCAGGGCCAGGAGGGCGGGCGGGAATTGGTTTGAGTGCATGGGCGTAGAGTGCCGTGACCAGTTTATGCGTTGCGCGTAAGCCGGGGGTGACGGGGGTGTGGCATTGGGGTGAGTGTATGGCTACGGATCGCGGAACGGCAAGACCCGGCGGCTGGGGAGTTACGGCTGGGGGACGTTCCCGCTCTGTCCACCTTCGGCACTATCAGTGCTGCAGACATCTGCGTTTTGGGACAGAGGATGAACGTCCCCGGCGGCATTGGGACAGCGGACGAATGGCCCTGGCGGCGTCCGCACGGGCTATTTGGCGTGGGCGTCGAGGAACTCGTAACGGGCTCGGGTGGTTTCGGGCTGGGCCTTGGCTTCCACGTCCAGATGCATCACCTGGTTGGCCGTGGGGGTGTAGGCGGGCCACTTGGGGAGGCCGGGGCCGTTCGGGTCGCCGGTTTTGGCGAAGTTGGTCCAGTAGTTCTGGAGGAGTTCCGAGACTTTGCGGTCGTCCGACTGCCAGTCGAACGCCTTGTTGGAGTCGAGGGCTCCGAAGACGTATTCGATCTCCGAGGCGTGGACGGCGCCGTAGGAGCCGGGCTCCATGCCGGGGATGGATTTGCCGGGGAGCGCGGGGCGGACGCGGTCGAACACGTATTGATACACGGGACTGGCGGCGGTTTTAGCGTGGGTGTTGATCCACTTCCAGGTGCCGTAGGCGATGAAGAGGTCGCCGTCGAGGGCTTTGGCGGAGTTGAGGGCATCGGCGTCGCTGGCTGCCGTGTAGACCTTGAGGAACGCGCCGGCATCGTCCTTGTAGCGGTCGCGGGCCTGCTGCTGGAAGCGCTCGGCGGTGAGCTTCTGCTTCGCGTTCCCCATCAGGGCCTGATAGGGCATTTCGTCGGAGTTCCAGCCGGCCATTAGCGGGATATGGGCCTGCTTGCCGGCGGCGTAGATTTCGGCAGCCGAGGTGGGGAAGAAGTAGCCGTCGATGTTGGGGCCGAACCCACCGCGACTGTTCTTCGTGGCGTCCAACAGTTTATCGGCGGGGATAGCCCGGAGGGCGGCGAGATTATCGGCTTTTTGGTCGGCGGCAAATTTGACGCCGGCCTGCTCGGATTCCGCGAGGTTGCGGGCGCTGAGGGTGGCGCCGAAGAACGCTCCGCTTTCGCCGATGGCGCGGGTCATGAGGTCGCGAGAGAGGGGTGACGACATGAGGGCGCTGACGGAGAACGATCCGGCGGATTCGCCGAAGATGGTGATGTTGTTGGGGTCGCCGCCGAAGGCTTTGATGTTGTGTTTGACCCAGCGCAGGGCTTCGGCCTGGTCCATGAGGCCGTAGTTACCGGAGGCGTTGTGGCCGGACTCCTTCGTGAGTTCCGGGTGGGCGAAGAAGCCGAAGATGCCCATGCGGTAGTTCACGCTGACGACGATGACGCCTTTGGCGGCGAGGACTTCGCCGTCCTGGCGGGGCTCAGAGGAGCCTCCGGCCTGGAAGCCGCCGCCGTGGACCCAGAACATGACCGGCAGCTTTTCCTTCGCTGATTTGGCGGGGGTCCAGATGTTGAGGGTGAGGCAGTCTTCACTGGGACCGGGGTCGCGGAAGATCATGTCGTCGTAGATGTGGGCCTGCATGCAGCGGGCTCCGAAGGCGGTGGCGGGGCGGACGCCTTTCCACTTCGGCATGGGCTGGGGCGCTTTCCAGCGGAGGTCGCCGACGGGTGGGGCGGCGAAGGGGACACCCTTGAAAGTGCGGATGGCGGAGTTGGTTCCGGGGGCGCCTTCGAGTGTGCCGGAGGCGGTGCGGACGCGGTCGGCGGCGGTCATAGGGAGGAACGCCATGGGCAGGAGTGTGAGTAGGGCGGTGATGCGCATGTTGATGAACCAGGGTTTGAGGCCCGAGGACAGTTTATGACATGCGGGGGTGTAACTGCGATTTGCGGTGTGCGGCGGCCGGATCAGGAGTCGGCGATCTGCTGAGCCGAAGCGAGCCGGAGTTGGAGGGAGTCACGTTCGACGCGAGCTTGTTCGGTGTGCCGGCGGGCTTTCATTCGCAGGGATTTGTTGCCGGAATAGTAGATGAGGCCGATGGCGGCGGCGGGGATCCACAGGAAGACGCCCAGCCAGGTTCCGTCGACGGTGATCCAGAGGCCCAGGATGGCAATGACGGCGAGGGAGAGAAGGAAGCCTCGGGAGATAGTTTCGGCCTCGGCCTGGGCCTGCTGGATTTCCTCGTCCTTTTCGGCAATTTCCTGGCGGAGACGGACGATGGAGAGTTCCGCCGCGGTCTTCTCAGTACCGGCCTGGACCTTCTGAATTGCGTCCCGCACTGACTTGAGGATGACGGTGCTGCCGCGGTGTTCGGCGATCATCTCTGAGCCGCAATGGGCGCAGGCGAAGCGGGTCATGTCCTCGTAGACTTCGAGTTTGCCTCCGCAGTTTTCGCAGGATAACGGGACGAATTTCACGGGCATGAGGACAGGATACTCCGCTTGATTATCGGTTTGGAGGGGGGCGAGAAAGGGCTGCGGTCTTAGCGCAGTTGGCGGATGCGGCCGCGGGCGATGCGGCGGACGAAGTCGAGGTCGCCGTCGAGGAAGTCGTAGTCGGGGAGGACATCCGGGGTTTCCCAGAGGATCTGCTCGAAGGTTTTGGGCTGGGGCTCGCCGGTGTAGGTGTCGACTTTGTGGAAGAGCAGGATCAGCGGAGGGCGGCCCTGGGCGGAGTGTTCGTAGCGGGCGATTTCGGGGCCGATGACGGCTTCAATGCCGAGTTCCTCGCGGAGTTCGCGGCGAAGGGCCTGTTTGGGGGTCTCTCCCATTTCCACCTTGCCGCCCGGAAACTCCCATTTCAGGCCGTGACGGTCTTTGGCCATACGCTGGCCTATGAGGAGCTTGCCGTCTTGCTGGAGGACGCCAGCGACCACGATCATTGTGCGCACCATGCAGGGTGAGTAAAGATGGAGGAAACCTTAAACCATTGTACAGCGAACAGCTTCTCGAACATTTCCAGAATCCGAAGAACGCGGGTGTGCTGGCGGAGCCGGCCTTCACGGTGAACGTGGAGAACCCTGCTTGCGGAGATCAATTGCGGCTGACGGCTCGGGTGGAAGACGGGGTTGTCACGGCTGCGATGTTCCAGGTGAGAGGGTGTACGGCTTCGATTGGCTGCGGGTCCGCTTTGACGGTTTGGCTGACCGGGCGGCGGCTGGATGAGATTTCGCGGTTGAAGGGATCGGAGATTGCCGCGGCGATTGAGGGTTTGGTGGGTGGGCTGATTAACGAGTCAAAACACGCCGCGCTGCTGATGGCGGATGGGGTGGCGGGGTTGGTTCGGGTGGCTCGGGCGGGGTGATTGGGTGCTGGATGGGGGTGGTCGCGGTGGAGGGGGTGGTCGCGGTGGAGGGGGTGGTCGCGGTGGAGGGGGACGTTCCGGCTCCGGCCACCTGGGAGTGAGGTCAGGTTGCGACTTTTCGTCGTTTTGGGCCAGAGCGGAACGTCCCCACGCGCCAGGTTGCGACTTTTCGTCGCTTTGGGCCAGAGCGGAACGTCCCCACGCGCGGTCGTTTTGGGCTAGTGGAACGTCCCCTTGCGCTAGGGTTTCTTGAACGACTCGGGTTTGACTCCGGTATTCAGCTTGCGCTCGGCGATCGTGCGGTCGAGGACCTTCTGGCCGTTCTGCAGAGTGATCTCGTGGAACGGAAGGGTGAGGCCTTCCACGGGACGGAAGTCGCTGAGCTGCACTTCCATCTCGGCCGGGCCGCTCATGCCTACGCTGCTGTAGGCCATCTTCACCAACTGGTGGCTGGCGGCGTCGAAGGTGAGTTTGGCTTCAAAGTCACCCTTCTTCCAGTTCACCGTGGTGTCGTCGATGGCTTGTACTTCGGCTTCACCGGCGGCCGCGGCGAGGAGCAGGCCCATGCCCCCTCCGGCAGCGGGGATGCCTTTGCGCAGTTCCGCCGCCAGGTTGGGCGGGAGATCCTGCGCCTGCGGGCCCTGGGCGGCCCAGGCGTTGGGGCCATCCACTGATTCCGTAATGACGCCCACGGGCAGCTTCATCACCATTTTGTAGTAGGCGGGGTAGAGGACGGATTCCTCGGAGTCGCCGTCGAAAGCCGCCTGCGGCATGCTGAGTTTGATTTTGCCGGTGAGGACCTGATCCTTCACGGCCGCGGCTTTCTCCCGGCCGCCGAGGGCGGTGAGGGCGGCAGCGATCAGCGCTTTCCCCTTGGTCGCGGCTTCCGGATTGGCGGCGGCCTTGACCTTGACCATGCCGGGCGCGGTGAGGTCGAGTTCCTCGGCCTTAATGATGCGTATGGGGCCGTAGGCTTCGAGCTCCTTGGAGAACTCCTTCGCATTGCCGACGGCGACGATGGTGAGCTTGTCGTTTTCGAGGAACTTCTGGAGGGAAGCAGACATCTGCTCGCGCGTGAGGGCTTGCAGGCGTTCGCGGAACTTGGGGTAGTAATCCTCAGGCAGGCCATAGACGGCGGTGGTGAGCACGCGGCCGGCGACAGCGGCGGCGGTCTCGATGCCGACTGCGAACGAACCCATGAGGTAGGCCTTGGCTTCGTCGAATTCTTCCTTCGAGGCCGGGTTCTGTTTGAACTCCTTGAGGAGGTCGACCAGCATGCGGATGGCGTCGGCGGTCTTCTCGGTGCGGGTGAAGGTGGAGGCCTGGAAGGTGCCGGTCTGACGGGCAGGCTCGAAGGAGGAATTCGCTCCGTAGGTGAGGCCTTCGTTGGCGCGGAGCTTCATGTTGAGGCGCGAGTTGAAGCTGCCGCCGAAGATCTGGTTGGCGACGTAGAGGGCGAGATAGTCGGGGCTGTTGCGGGCTACGCCGAGGTGGCCGACGATGATCTGGGTCTGTACAGCGGTGGGCATGTCGACGATGACGACCTGCGGCTTAGGAGCGGGCGGCGCGGGCAGTTTGGCGTCGGGCGCGGCGGGTGCTTCCCAGGATCCGAAGTACTTCTCGACGAGGGCAAAGGCTTCGTCTGGGGTGACGTCGCCGGCGACGGCCATCCAGGCGCGGCCGGGGGCGTAGTTCGCCTTGTAGAACGCCACGATGTCCTCGCGCTTGATGTTACGCAGGGTGACGGGCGTGCCATCGCCGGGGTAGGCATAGGGGTGGGTGCCGAGCAGTGCGCGGGAGGCGGTGGCGGGGGCGAGGTACTCCGCGCTGGAGTAGGAGACCTGCAGGTTGGACTGAGCCTGGCGCATGGCGCGATCGATCTCCTCCTGGGAGAAGGCGGGATTGCGGGTCATGTCGGCGAGGAGTTCCATACCCAGCGACGAGTAGGACTTCATGAAGGTCATGCCGAGGGTGGCGACGTCGTCACCGGCTCCGGCCGAGAGGGAACCGCCCGCGTTGTCGGCGAGTTTAGCGAGGTCCTGGGCGGAGCGGGTGGTGGTGCCCTCGTGGAGGAGGGTGGCGGTCATGTTGGCGAGGCCGGACTTCTCGGGCGGGGCGTAGGCTCCGCCGGCGATGACCTGAAGGGAGGCCGAGAGAAGCGGCAGGCGGTGATCCTCGATAACGAAGACCTTGAGCCCATTGGGCAGGGTCTTGGAGGCCACCTTCGGAAATTCGTAGGGGCGCGGAGCAGTTGGGGCGGGAGGAGTCATCTTTGGCTTGGCAGGAGGCGCGGGCTTGGCGACAGCGAGTGGATTCACCTTGGGCGGTTGAGTGGGTTGAGCGGTCTGGGCGGAGGCCAGAACGGAGACGAGCGCGGGGAGCAGGATCGTGGTGAAGCGCATGGGGGATCCTCAGTTACTGCTTGGGCTCCGCGGCCTTGGGCGCTTCGGCCTCGGGGTAGACCCAGAGCTTGGTCTGGTTGGACTTGGCGAGGTACTTTTTGGAGACGCGCAGGACGTCGGCGGCTGTGACCTTGCGGTAGTTCTCGAGTTCCGTGTTGTAGCGTTCGGGGTCGCCGAGGAGGACGGAGCACTTGCCGAGGAAGTCGGCCTTGGCCTGGACGCCTTCGCGGCCGATGATGAAGCCGGCAATGGTCTGGTTCTTGGCTTTGGCGAGTTCTTCGTCGGTGACGGGCTTTTCGGTCATCTCCTGGAAGGTGTACTCAAGGCTGTTGGAAACTTCCTTGATGTTCTTGCCCTGGTTGACGACGGCGAAGCCGAAGAAGACGGACGGGCCTTCGAGGAAGAGTCCTTCGCCCTGGGCGGCGACGGCGGACTGCTCGTCGTAGACCAGGCGCTTGTAGAGGCGCGAGGACTGGCCGGTGGAGAGGATGGAGGACGCGATCTCCAGGGCGTAGGAGTCGGGGTGGCCGAGCGGCGGCAGGTGGTAGGCGCTGACCACGGCATCGAGGGGTACGTTCTTGTACTTGATGGTGGTCTCGCGGGCGGCGGTCTGGGCCGGTTCCGTGGCGGTCACGCGGGGGATGGGCCTGCCCTTGGGGATGGCCGAGAAGTGTTTGTCGATGAGGGCGATGGCTTCCTTGGCGTCGAAGTCGCCGACGGCCACGATGGTGGCGTTATTGGGGACGTAGAAGAGGTCGTGGAATTCCTTGACGTCCTCGACGGTGGCCTTATTGAGGTCCTCCATGGAGCCGATGGGGAGGTGCTTGTAAGGGTACTGGGTGTAGGTCTTGGCCAGCACGTCCTCGAAGATCAGGCCGTAGGGCGGATTTTCAAAGCGGAGGCGGCGCTCTTCCTTGACGACCTCGCGCTCCTTCTTAAAATTGGCGTCGGAGACGTCGAGGGAGGACAGGCGGTCGGCTTCCAGCCAGAGCATGCGCTCGAGGTAGTTGGAGGGGAAGGTTTCCCAATAGACGGTCTGATCGAAGCTGGTGTAGGCGTTGACCTGGCCGCCGGCTTCCCGGACGTAGCGCATATGTTCTTCGGGGCCGACGTTTTTGGAGCCGCGGAACATGAGGTGCTCGAACAGGTGAGCGAAGCCGGTGCGTCCGGTTTTTTCGTCCTTGGAGCCGACATGGAACCAGACCTGAAGGTTGGTGACCGGGCGCGAGTGATCCTCGGCGAGGACGACCTTGAGGCCATTGGGGAGTTCGTGGCGGATGATCTTGAGAGGGGGAGGGGTATCGGCGGCAAAGCCCGTCATAGTCATAGTAAGAGCAGCCAGGGGTGCGAGGCACAACGCGCGCAGGTTGGGTGCGGAGTGACGGCTGGATTGAAGCAGCATTTTGCGGTATCCACAGGTTACGGATTTGCCTTGAGGGTAGCAGATTGCGGGGAAAGTGAGCTAAGCGGGCGGAAATGTTACGGGTGTAGGAGTACGGATGAAGGTGTTAAGAGACTCGGTGCGGGGGTGCCGCGAGGCCGCGCAACGGCACCCCTCCAGTGGTCCGGCTGTCCCCCAGAGCGTTGACCCGCCCCTTATTCAGCCGTCCCTCCGAACTCCGCCAGCTCTCCTCCGAGCCGGCGCCCACAGTCTCCGATTCCGGTTCCACAGGGGGTTTCCGGAGGCGCCCTCCAACCCAGCGACCTCACCGGCACGAATATCTCCTCCGATCTTCGTGTGGCGCTCAGCCGCCGGATCAACCGGTCCAGAAACCCCTCAGCGGGCCTTTGGAATCGACCCACTACTGTAATAAGCAGGCGGAGTGCCAAAGTCCGGCGGGCCCGATCTTATTGAAAACTAGGGAGAATCGCTGAGGCGGCCAGTGGGGTTGTACAGGGTGTAGTCAAGCGCTGTCCAGACTTTGTACAGCGGGGTGTGTACAGGGTAGACTAACGGATTGTTATGGTAAGCCAGCTGCCAGCATCGGAAAAGCTTGCGGCGATTCTGCGCATCAGCCAGCGCATGAACTCGGAGCGAGACCTGCATCAGTTGCTGGATTTGGTAGCCGAAGAGGGTGCGCGGCTGCTGGGGGCGGAGCGGGCGAGCATCTTCCTGCTGAGCGAAGACGGGCGGGAGCTGACGTCGAAGGTGGCGCTGGGCAGTTCGGAGATGATCCGGCTGGACTCGAAGCAGGGGATCGCGGGGACCGTGGTGTCGACCTGTGAAGAGATCTGCGTAGACGACGCCTACGGGGACACGCGGTTCTATCAAGGCGTGGACGAGCGCAGCGGGTATCGCACGAAGAACATGCTGGCGGTGCCGTTGACTGATGTGGACGGGCGGGCGATTGGCGCCTTCGAGATTCTGAACAAGCGCGAAGGCATCTTCGATGAGGAAGACAAGCAGATCACGCGGGCGCTGGCGGCCAGTGCGGCGATTGCAATCCAGACGGCGAAGTTCATCGCCGAGCTGCAGCGGCACAGGGTGCGGCTGGAAGACGAAAATCGCAACCTCCTGAGGGAGTTGGGCGGCAAGCTGCCGGGCAAGACGATTCTGGGGTCGCATCCCAGGATTGAAGAGCTGCGGCGGATGATTGAGCGGGTAGCGGATGCCGAGGTCACGGTCCTGATTACGGGCGAGAGCGGGACGGGCAAGGACCTGATCGCGCGGTCGCTGCATTTTGCGAGTCCGCGGGCGGCGCGGCCGTTTGTGGCATTGAACTGCGCGGCGCTGCCGGAGACATTGGTGGAGACCGAGTTGTTTGGCGTGGAGAAGGGCGTGGCGACGGGGGTGGACCGGCGCGCGGGCAAGTTCGAGTCGGCGCATGGCGGCACGTTGTTCCTGGACGAGATTGGCGACCTGAGCCTGGCGGCGCAGGCGAAGATCCTGAGGGTGCTGCAGGAGCGCATGGTGGAGCGGATTGGCGGGCGTACCCCGATCCCGGTGGATGTGCGGGTGATCGCGGCCACCAACAAGGATCTGGCGGAGGCGATCCAGAAGAATCTGTTCCGCGAGGATCTGTTTTACCGGCTGAATGTGATTCACCTGAGGACGACGCCGCTGCGGCAGATGTCGGCGGATATCCCGGCGTTGGCGGCGATGCTGCTGCAACGGATCGGGGAAGAGATGCGGCGGCCGGTGTTGGGGTTGTCGAAGGCGGCGCTGGGTGCGTTGGCGGGCTACCGGTGGCCGGGTAATATCAGGCAACTGGAGAATGAGCTGCGGCGGGCGATGGTGGTGGCTCGGGGGTCGATGATCGAGCCGGAGGACTTCTCGGAGGCGTTGCAAGCCTCTCCGGAGACGGCCGCGACTGAGCAGGCGGCGGGCCGTGGATTGCAGGAAGAGATTGAGGATCTGGAACGGCGCCGAATCCAGGAAGCGATGACGAGGCACGGTCAGAATCAGCAGAAGACCGCGCGGGCGCTGGGTTTGAGCCGCCAGGGATTGATTAACAAGTTGAAGCGGTATGGCATCAAAGCCAACGCTGCGGAGGAAGAGTAAGGTGGCCAATCAGGCTCGAGTGAGCGGTACATCTACGGCGCATGACCGGATTTCGCACCACACGTCGTGGGCGACGCGGCGGTTCACGGCGGTGCTGTTGAGCATGTGGCTGGGCGGGATCCTGCTGGTGTCGCTGGTGGCGCCTGCGAGTTACCGGTCAGTGGACAGCACGATGGCCAGGCCGCCCCAGCATGTCGCCAAGGCGATGAAGCAGTTGGGCCAGGCGCCCATGCGGGAGATCCTGCAATACCAGGCGTCGGAGGCGAGCCGGGTGGTGTTGGAGTGGTGGGGGTTGCTGCAACTGGCGGCCGGACTGGCGGTATTCCTACTGCTGCTGTTCATGAGTACGGCTGGGCGCCCGGCGCTGGGGTTATCCCTGGGGATGCTGGTGATGTCGCTGTTGCTGGAGTTCTTCCTGATCCCGCGGATCTCGCAACTGGGGCAGGAGCTGCAGCAGACGAACCAGGTACAGGCGATGGAGATGGCGGCAAAGGCGCGGGCGATGCACCTGGGGTTCACCGCGTTTGAGATGGTGGTTGTGTTACTGGGCGCGATTCTTCTTGGACTGCTTCTTCGCAGCAGGCCCGGGTTCAGCGGGAGCCGGGGCGGGCTGAGGGGCGACGGCGCCGAAGTCTGAGACCAGCTGGATGTGGTCGATGACGCCAATGACGGCGGCGTCGATGGGTGCGATTTTGAGTCCGACGGTGGTGAAGGCCGCAAAGCCGTCCTGGACGAGCAGTACGCGATCGCCGATGCCGGCGCTGACGCTGTCGACGGCGATGATGGGTAGGCCGCGGTGGGAGCCATCGAGGTCGAGCGGCTGTACGAGCAAGAGCTTCTTTCCTTCGTGGGAAGGGTGCTTCTGGGTGGCGGTAATGTCCCCGATGACGCGGGCGATGAGCATTAGTTCCCGTCCTCCGCCCTGGGTTTGCCGAGATTGAGTTCGTCGACAATGCCAACGACTGTGGCATCGGAGGGGACCTCGGCGTCGGTAAAGGGGAAGGTCGCTTCCTTGCCCCGGACCCAATAGATGAGTTCGCCTGAGCCGGCGCCGGTGCAATCCGTACAGATGATGGCGCGACCTGTGAGGGTAAGGTCCGCTTTGACGGGTTGGACGATGAGCAGGCGCTGGCCGGTGAGTCCGACGTTTTTCACGCTGGACCAGACGCAGCCTACGACTCGGCCTAGTTGCACTTGCGGATCCCTTTAGCGGCCCGTATCCATGGACACGTTGTCGACGATGCCGACAATGACGCAATCGACGGGCTTATCCTTGCAGCCTTCGGCCATGCGGGCGCTGCTGCCGGCGACGGTGATGACCAATTCGCGAAAGCCCGCGCTGACGGTGTCGATGGCAACGAGGTAGCCTGCCTCATCCTTACCGTCGGGGGTCACGGGTTTGATGATGAGCAGTTTGTGCCCTTCGAGTCTGGGATCTTTGCGGGTGGCAACAATTGTGCCCACCACACGGCCGAGCGTCATTTCAGTTCCCTTCCCGGCCTATTTGGACGTTTTGCCAATGGGCAGGATCGCTTCGAGGCTGGGGTGAGGCCGGGGGATCACGTGAACGGCGACAAGTTCGCCGACCCGGCGGGCTGCGGCGGCGCCGGCATCGGTAGCGGCGCGGACGGCGGCGACGTCGCCCCGTACCAGGGCGGTGACGTAGCCGGAACCGATCTTCTCCCAACCGACCAAATTCACATTGGCGGCTTTCACCATGGCATCAGCGGCCTCGACCATGGAGACCAGACCGCGACATTCCACCATTCCAAGTGCATCACCCATCGAAAGTTCCTCTCTGCTACCTCAATCCGCCAGGCGGGCGGCGGGTCAGGCAACGCCTCGCGACCGCAACACTTCCTCGATCAGCGCGATGAGTTCCTCGCGCGTGACCTCGAACTTACCATTAGACCGCACTGCAGCGCCGGATGGGATGTCCTCGGCGGCGAGCGGGCAGCCTGGTTCGAGGGTGGAGCGGGCATTCACGCCGTAGCGGGTGCGGGACTCGTAGAGCTTGTTGATTTCGACGCGGGGCAGGACTTTGGCGCCGCCCAGCAGTTCGGCCACAAGGGCGATGCGGGCGTAGTGCTCGACGGTTTCCATGCGGAAATAGGCGCTGAAGACATCCGGGCCGTAGCAGACAACACCATGGTTGGCCATGAGGATGGCGTCATAGTGCGGGATGTAGGGCCTTAACGGCTCAGTCAGGGCGCTGGTGCCGGGCAAGCCGTATTCGGCGAGGGGGACGCAGCCGAGCCCGATGACGACTTCGGGCAGAATCGCCTGGTTGAGGGCACGGCCGGTGGCCGCAAAGCCGGTGGAGACGGGGGGATGGGTGTGGACAACGGCCTGCACGTCCGGGCGCATCTGATAGATGAGCAGATGCATGGCCAGTTCACTGGTGGGCGCTTTGACGCCGAGGAGTTTGGCGCCTTGCATGTCGCAGATGATGAGGTCATCCGCGGAAAGCATGCCCTTGCTGATGTTGGTAGGGGTGCAGAGGACGCGGCCGGGGTCGAGCCGGATTGAAATGTTTCCGTCGTTGGCGGCGATCCAACCCTTTTCGAAGACCAGACGTCCAACTTTGACGATGTCTTCGCGCAGCTCCTGTTCCGATTTCAACATCTAACAGTCCAATTGTATCAGACAGGATTTTCGGGCCCTTCGGATACGGCCTATCGCGCGATTGCTAGAATGTCCTGGTTAGGAGACCACACTAGATGAGAAATGCTCTTTCGTTTGCTATGACCCTGGGCGCCCTGGGCTGCCTGATGGCTATTTCAGCCAGTGCCCAGAAGGCGAGTCCGCATGAAACGACCAAAGCCACGATTGGGGGCAAGACCATCACAATCGTGTACGGACGGCCATATGTGAAGGGCCGGGACGTGTGGCATACGGCGGTGGCGCCGGCGGGCAAGGTATGGCGGACGGGCGCCGACGAAGCGACCAAGTTCACCACGGAAGCAGACCTGATGGTGGGTTCTATCCATGTGCCGGCCGGGACGTATTCGTTGTTCACGATTCCGAGCGGCGACACGAAGGACTGGACGCTGATCCTGAATAAGACCGCGGATCAGTGGGGCGCATTCAAGTATGACGAGAAGCAGGATCTGGGCCGCGCGCCGATGAAAGTGAAGAAACTGACGACGCCGGTTGAGCAGGTGACGATCACGGTGGAGCCGGGCAAGGGCAGCAACGGCAAACTGAAGATCGCCTGGGCGGATTCAGAAGCGTCGATCGACGTGATGGTGCACTAAGCAGCTGACGGCTTTCAGCAATCAGCAGTCAGCTAGGGTTTGCCGCCCGGAAGACCGGGGCTACGGGAGTTCGAAGCTGACGAAACGGAGTTTGCCAGCTCGTTCGATCTGGACCGCGATGGGGTCTCCTGATTTCATCTTGCGCAGCAGTTGGCGCAAGTCTGCGACCGAGGAGACGAGGGTTCCATTGACTGCATAGATGACGTCGCCGGCTTTGAAGCCTTCGTCAAGAAGAGGACCATCGGCGTGACGGGCGGCCACCAACAGGCCGCCCTTTTCGCGCCGGATGGGTTCCACCTGCTCACGCAGTTTGGGGGTCAGGTCCACGGCGAAGATGCCGAGTTCGGAGACCAGATTCTCTTCCCGGCTCGCGAGATCGGCGTAGGTGGTGGCTTCGTCGTGGCGTTCCACCACTTTGACGGTGAGGGCCAGGCGGCGTTTGCCGCGAACCACTTCCAGATTCACGAATTCGCCGATGGCCGGGCGGTAGACGTTGATGTTGAACTGGCGGGCGTTCTCCATCACTTTGCCATTCAGGCTGTAGATAATATCTCCAACCCGCAGGCCCGCTTTTTCGCCCTCCCCATCCGGCTCCACGTCGCCAATGACGACGCCCCAGTTCTGACTGAGCTTGAGGCCGTCGGCCAAGGCCGGGGAGATGGTCTGGGCGGTGACTCCGATTTCGCCGCGTACGACGCGGCCGGATTTGCGGAGCTGGTCAACGACGTTCGCAACGATATTCGAAGGAACAGCGAAGCCGATGCCCTCGCTGCCGCCGGACTGGGTGAGGATGAGGGTATTGATGCCAACGACGTTGCCGGAGGAGTCGACGAGCGGTCCGCCGCTGTTGCCGGG
The DNA here is from genome assembly GCF_051172195.1 of Paludibaculum fermentans. Taxonomy (GTDB): domain Bacteria; phylum Acidobacteriota; class Terriglobia; order Bryobacterales; family Bryobacteraceae; genus Paludibaculum; species Paludibaculum fermentans_A. The sequence goes on along the minus strand of NZ_JBPJAQ010000001.1, from coordinate 3,406,334 downwards.
GTTGATGGGCGCGTCGGTCTGGATATAGATCATCGGATCGTCGGGCTTCAACTGGCGGGCGGGCGAGCTGACAACGCCCATGGTGACGGAGTTATCGAGGCCCATGGGGCTGCCGAAGGCGAGGACGAGTTGGCCCTGTTCGACGGTGTCGGAGTCGGCCAGGCTGAGGGCGGGCAGGCCCTTCTCGTTGACTTTGAGCAGGGCTATGTCGGCTTCGAGGTCGAGCCCGACCAGTTCGGCGCGCATGATGCGGCCGACGGGCCGGACGGCGGAGCGGCGGGGGCCGGCGGTGCTCTCCACGGTGGTGGGCAGGGTGACCTGGACGCGCTGGGCCCCGATGACGACGTGGGCGTTGGTAACGATGAAACCGGTTTCGTCGATGATGACGCCTGAGCCGGAGCTCTGCTGGCGGGCGGCGACGCCGGGCTCGTCGGTTTCGTCACCCTCGAGCTGGCGATAACCGACGGCGGTGACTTTGACGACAGAAGTATGGACGCGACGGCTCAGCCCCTGGAAGCTGGCGCTCAGGGCTGCGAATTCGGCTCCTCCGGCCGGCGGCTGAGGCCGGCTTTGCGCGCACAGCAGTAGTGACGCGGCAATCGTTCCGAGTAACAATCTTACGAGCAAGCAATTCCCCCGTTTTGTCCTATTCTAATCTCTAAGACGCGCAACGTATTTTGGAGGACCTCAGAACATGAGACGCCGGACTTTCCTGCAGACCGCGGCATTGACCGCGGCGGCACGCCTGGAGCTATTGGCCGACACCCCGATGCCGACGGCGACGCTCGGCAAAACCGGACTCAAGATCTCACGTTTTGTGGTGGGTGGGTACCACATGAACGTGCAGGGCGAGGAGAATGCGACGCGCATCATCCACCGTGCGATTGACCTCGGCGTGAACTTCTTTGACAGCGCCAACCTGTATCACAAAGGCAAGAGTGACGAGATTTACGGGCGGGCGCTGGAGGGCGGACGACGGCAGAAGGTCATGCTGATGACCAAGTGCGAAGTGTACTCGCGTGACGGGGCAATGAAGACGCTGGAAGAGCAACTGCGCCGCATGAAGACGGACTACCTGGACCTGTGGGCCTGCCACCAGGTGAGCGAGCACAAGGAGGTCGATCAGATTCTGGCGGCCAACGGATCGCTGGAAGCGTTTGTGAAGGCGAAGCAGCAGGGCAAGGTGCGACACATCGGGTTCACAGGGCACCACGATCCGTCGATCCACCTGCGGCTGCTGGAGGCGACCGACGTCTGGGAAACGGTACAGATGCCGATCAACCTGATTGACCCGCACTACCTGAGCTTCATCACGAACGTGCTGCCGGTGGCGCGGAAGAAGGGCTTGGGGGTGCTGGCGATGAAGTCGAACGCGATGGGTTCGATCACGAAGCAGCAGGTGGCGAAGATCGAGGAGTGCCTGCAGTTTACTTGGAGCCAGGACGTGGATGCGGTGGTGTCGGGTGTGGAGACGGTGGATCAACTGGAAGCGAACATTGTCACGCTGAAGACCCTGAAGAAGATGACGCCGCAGGCGATCAGCGTCCTGCTGCACAAGACGAAGCAAGGGAAGACGGGCAGCCAGGTGGAGCAGTACAAGGTAAAGGAAAAGGGGGCGTTCGCGGGGCCCTGCCATCGAGACGGGGAACCGGCGTGAGCCGTCTCGCGCCGGCTTAGCATTCAGCGATCAGCGGTCAGCTTTCAGCTTGGATTTGTTTGATGGCTGACCGCTTTTGCTCCTCGGCCTGGACGGGCTACTTCGTGTAGGCGATGGCTTCGATTTCCACGCGGACGTCGCGCGGGAGACGAGCGGCTTCGACTGTGGCCCGGGCTGGCGGGTTGACCGGGAAGTAGCGGGCGTAGATTTCGTTGACCTTGGCGAAGTCGCCGAGATCCTTGACGAAAATTGTCGTTTTGAGGACAGTCTCGAAAGAGGCTCCAGCGGCTTCGAGTACCGCTCGGAGGTTCTCGAGGACGCGCACCGTCTGCTCTTCGATGCCACCTTCGACGATTTGGCCGGTGGCGGGATCGAGCGGGATCTGCCCGCTGAGAAAGGCCAGGCCATTCCAACGGACAGCCTGCGAATATGGACCGATGGCCTTGGGTGCGTCTTCGGTTGAGATGATTTCTTTCATGGTTTACCCCATTCGAGCGCGCCGGTAAGAGAGGCTGCGCTGGCAATGTTTTCCTGTTTCAAAAAGTGATCGAGCTCGCGTGCGATGCGGATGGGCGCGCGCGGATCCCAGAAGGTGGCGGTGCCAACCTGGACGGCCGTGGCTCCGGCGAGCATGAATTCGGCCGCATCCTCGCCGCTGGCGATGCCGCCCAACCCGATGACCGGGATCTTGACGGCCCGGGCAGCCTGGAAGACCATCCGCAGGGCGATGGGCTTGATGGCGGGTCCGGAGAGTCCGCCGAAGCCGGCACCGAGGCGCGGCTTGCGGGTGCGGACATCAATGGCCAGGGAGACGAAGGTATTGGTGAGGGAGAGAGCGTCGGCGCCGGCAGCCTCAGCGGCCTGGGCCAGGGGCTCGATGCTGGTGACGTTGGGCGACAGCTTCACGATCAGCGGCCGGCGGGCGATCTGGCGTACCTCGGAGACGAGTTGGCCGAGCAATCCGGGATCCGAAGAGAAGAAGATGCCGCCGTGTTTGGTGTTCGGGCAGGAGACGTTGAGTTCGTAGGCGGCGACACCCTGGTGATCTTCCAGGACGCGGACGACTTCGCAATAGTCCTCAATGGCGTGGCCGAAGACGTTGGCGAAGACAGGCGTCGAGTGCCTCCTGAGGGCAGGTAGTTTCTCAGCAACAAATGCCCGGACACCGATGTTCTGCAGGCCGATGGAGTTCATCATGCCGCCCTCGGCTTCCCAGACGCGCGGCGGCTTGTTGCCGTCCATGGGTTCGCGTGAGAGGCCTTTGACGACGAAGCCGCCCATCTGGTCTAGATTGAGGATGGACTCGAACTCGACGCCATAGGCGAACGTGCCCGATGCGGCCAATACGGGATTCTTCAGCGGGATACCGCAAAGCGAGACGGCCAGACGGGAAGAGGCGGGGTCACCTGCCATTCATACCAGTGTAGCGAACGATTCAGGCGAGCCGATGGGAACTGGACGAAGGCCGCGGCCCGATGGGTGGATGCGGGATGCGGCCCTCGCCCCTTTAGGTGGGGCTAGCGGGAGGAGCCGGCCTTGGCTCGCGCCTGGGCCAACTGCTTCTGGAAGCTCTTCTCGTACTGGTCGATGGCCTCTTTGTAGCCCGTTGGATCGACAAAGGAGCCGGCCTTCACCTTCTTCTCCATGTCGTACTGCGAAGCATGCGCAGCTACCCAGATCTCGGGACTGAGTTTCCGCTGCTTGGCGAACGACTGCTCGAGATCGGAGGCGATGTTGGGGTACTTCGGGTTGCCCAGCAGCGGCATGACGACGCTGCCCATGTTGGCGAAGGCGACGCTGCGTTTGCGACCGTTGTCGTCGACGGTCATGGTGTAGGTGACGCTGCCCTTGGAGTGGCCGGGGGTGGTGACCACAGTGAGCGCGGTGGCCCCGAGCTTGATCACTTCGCCGTCTTTGATACGGCGGTCGACGTGGATGGGGGTGAAGTAGGACTCAGGACCAAAGGCGGGGTCGCTGTGGGCGCCGTCTTCCATGATGGGCGCATCGGCTTCGGTGGCGTACACCTTTGCCCCTGTGATCTTGCGGACCTCTTCCATGGCCGCCACGTGGTCGAAGTGGGCCTGCATGTTCAGCAGAATCTTGACGTCCTTGAGATGGAAGCCCAATTTCTCGATGCTTTGGCGCAGGAGTGGTGTGGAGTCGGCCAGGCCCGTATTGATGAGGATGTGGCCTTCCGGGTTGGCAATCAGAAAGCAGGCCAGGTCTTCCGTTCCAACGTAATAGATGTTGCCGGCGATGCGGTGGGCCGGGAATGGCTTCTTCCAGCCGGGGTTCTGGTCGGCTGGCAGGAGTTGCAGGAGAAGGAGTGCGGTGAGCAACAGACGCATGAGTGCCAGTATCGCGCGGCTGGATGGCGGGAGGGGAGTGACCGGGCCGACGCGGCTCCGAAGTTACACCAGCAAACTACCCGTTATGGTTAATCCTTGATGCTTCGACCCCGCCGGCTGAATCAGTAGTAGGTATGCCCCATTCCAGCTGCCCTGAGTTCGTTGCATCCGCCAAGGGGTTGCAGCCGCAGCACCGCGGCTGGGATACTGCGGCGGTGGAGACTACTCTTGAAGATCTGACGAAACGCCTGATCGGTTCGTACACTTGCTGCGGCGGCATCAACCATATAGACGGCAAGAACCTGCCGTCGAAGAATGCCATCGCGGAGATCACGGTGGACCTGTTGCGGCTGCTGTTTCCGGGGTTCTTCGATGAGTTCCTGATCCACTCGTCGGAGATCCACTCCGAGACGCTGGAACTTGTTGGCAGCGTGCTGCGCAAGCTGGAGAACGAGATCTACAAGAGCCTGGAGTACAGCACTCCGAAAGAGTTGGAAAACGAGAACCTGAAGGATGCCGCACACCGGTTGACCTTGAAGTTCCTGGGCAACCTGCCGCGGGTCAGGGAGATGCTGCAGACGGACATCGAAGCCGCGTATGAGGGCGATCCGGCGGCCTTGAGCAAGGAAGAAGTGATTGTCGCGTATCCCTTTGTGGAAGCCATCGCCGCCCAGCGACTGGCGCACGAACTCTACCTGGACAACGTTCCGTTGATCCCACGCATCATGACCGAGTGGGCGCACTCCCGGACGGGCATGGACCTGCACCCGGGTGCCCGCATCGGCACTCATTTTTTCGTGGATCACTGCACGGGAACGGTCATCGGTGAGACGTCGGTGATCGGCAACCACGTCAAGATGTACCAGGGCGTGGGTCTGGTGGCGAAATCGCTGGCGGCCGGCCAGGCGCTGCGCGGACAGAAGCGGCATCCGACCATTCAGGACAAGGTGACCATCTATGCGGGCGCCACGATCATGGGTGGCGACACGGTGATTGGCGCGGGCAGTACGATTGGCGCCAGCGTATTTGTCACGAGCAGCGTGCCGCCTTACTCCCTGGTAATCCAGGAGGCCGCCGAGGCTAAAGTGATCCAGAAGCGGCCCAGCGGCGCGTACGAGCTCGACTTCCAGATCTGAAGGCGACGGCTGCGTGCCCGGCGACGCGCTAACTTGGAGCTGTGAAGAAATCGGAACTGGTTGAAATCGAGGATATGCCGCTGTTGTCGCGGACGCCCGTGGACTGGGCGCACTCGGTGCTGGGGGACCCGCTGCGGCTACTCGTGGACCACGCCTTTCTGGAGAAGAAAGCGGCCACGAACGCACTGGAGCTGCTGACGCGGTGGCCCAACGATTGGCTGGACGGGTGGGTGGAGACGATGACCGGCGTGGCGCGGGACGAGACGGCGCACCTGGCCCAGGTGACCCGGATCCTGTTGCGGCGAGGCGGACGGCTGGAGCGGGTCCACAAGAACCCCTATGCCAACGCGCTGCGGTTGATGGTGCGCAAGGGCGAAGCGACGGAATTGCTGGACCGGTTGCTGATCTCAGCGTTAATCGAAGTGCGGTCGTGCGAGCGGTTCCTGGCGCTGGCGGAGGCGTCGGACGACCGGGAGCTGGCGGAATTCTACAAGGCGCTCTACGCGTCCGAGTCCGGCCACTACCGGGTATTCCTGAAGCTGGCCCGGAAGATCGCCAAGCCCGTGGTGGCGGAAGCGCGCTGGCGGGAGATGCTGTTGGCCGAGGCGCGGATTCTCAGCGAGCAGGAAGTGGGCCCGCGCATCCACTCGGGCTGGCCTGGAATGACGGCACCCGCCGCCTAGATATTGCGACCGCATTCCTGCGTGCGAGTATTCGGATATTTAAATCCGCATTGACTTAACTCTTCTTTACACCCCCACGACTCAAGCACGACCGTGAGCGGCCGATGGTATGAGCAGTATGTCTGTGAACGCTATCAACAGTTCGCTTTCCGCAAACTCGCTGGAAAGCATACTTAAAACGCGGACGACGAGCACCTCCGGAACTACGGAGGTAGCGTCGGATCCGCCGGCCAAGGTGTCCAAGCTGGGCAGTTTGATGGCTCAGCTGAGTGAGTTGCAGCAGTCTGATCCGGACAAATTCAAGGAAGTCGCGTCGACGATTGCGGACAAATTGAAGGAGGCCGCCGCGTCGGCCAGTGAGAGTGGCGATTCCGAGAAAGCGACCAAATTGACTGAGCTGGCCCAGAAGTTTACGACCGCATCAGAGACAGGCAGCATGCCGGACCTCCGGCCGCCGGGCGGCATGAAGGGCGCCGGTGGGCCGCCTCCTGGTGGTGGACCGCCTCCCGGACCGCCGCCGACCGATTCGAGCACAAGCAGCACGAGTTCGACGGATGACGATGACAGCAGTTCGACCGAGAGTACGGATTCGGCAACGAATACCGTGCTGGAATCCTACAAAGAGATGTTGGCGTTGATGGAAAAGCAGGCGGGCACCGATCCGATGTCGACGCTCACCGATGTGCTGGCGAGTGTGTTCTCTGGGCAGACTGCCTAGCGCGTGTAATGAGGACGGGCCTCTGCGTGGGGCTGGTCCGTCCTGCCCGGATTTGTAGAGATTGCGCCTAAGCCCAGTCGGGCCGGCGGCGCCGGAAGAGTCCGGCGGCATCCTTGAATTGACGGGCCTTGTCCGCATCCATGGACGGATTCTTGAACTGGGCATCCATCAGGGCCGTCAGATTCGGAAAAACCTCGGTGTTGCGGACAAATCCGGAGAATCGTTCCGCTCCAGGGCCGAGGGCAGTCAGCAGGGTGTAGTCGGAAGTATGAGTGGAGCCCGTCCAACCGATGCCGGTGTGGTTCCCCACCACCTGCCCCATCAGCCCCGACATCGTATCCAGCTGCCGGTTCATGCTGAGCTTCTTCGTTCCGCTGCCTGACTTCCGAAGGATTTCGATCTCATCCGGGGCAAGTTCAAACCCAAAATGATAGCGAGCCAGTTCCTGGACGCGCTCAGGAGTCGGTGCCGGACCTGCCGGCGCGGTGACAGAGGGCGTCTTCATGGAGTATTCGGCGGCACCGCCCAACCGGGGTGAGATGGCGTAGAAGGAGCTGTTGATACGTGACAGCCGCTCGAAGCACTGCGTGCTCTCCTTGTACTCATAGCCCATGCCGACCAAGCCCGGATTGGAGTTCCCGTGATCGCTGGTGACCACGACGAGTGTCTCCGGATGTTTCTCCGAGAACTGGAGCACGGTTTCGAGAGCCTCGTCAAAGGCGAGCATGTCCCACAGCATGGCGGCCGCGTCGTTGGCGTGGGCGGCGTGGTCGACGCGTGCACCTTCCACCTGAAGCAGGAAGCCATTGGGCCCGTTGGCGAGAGTGGTGAGCGCGATCGAGGTCATCTCAGAGAGGGTTGGCACCAGATCCTGGGCCGCCTGGTCGCCACGCCGGTCGATGGAGTAGGGGAGGTGGCTGGCGCTGAACAGCCCGAGAATCCGGGAACTGCGGAGCTTGGTGAGTTCGTCCCGGGTAGCGGCGTAACCGTAGCCGGCCTTGCGGAAGGCGGCAACCATATCCCGTTTGTCGGCGCGAGCGTTGGGATCGAAGAACCTGCGGCCGCCGCCCAGGATGACGTCGGCGCGATCGAGGTATTGCTCGGCGATGAGGTGTTCGTCGTCGCGGTGTTTGACCGAAGCCGTGAAGCCGGCGGGGGTGGCGTGCGTGACGGTAGCCGTGGTGACCAGGCCCACTCGCTTGCGTTTGTCCCGGGCGATCTCGGCGATCGGGGTGAGTTCGGTTCCATCGGGCAGGACGTTCACCCAGCCGTTGAAGATGCGCGAGCCGGAGCCCCACGAGGAGGAGGCGGACGAGGAGTCCGTCACCAGGGAATCCAAAGAGGCCATATCCATCAGGCCGCGCTGGGCTTCCGGCCGGTCGAGCAGGGCTTGCCAGAGCAGGCCCTTGCCACGGATCAGTTGGGAGAAGTGGTCGGCGAGCGGCAGCACGCTGGGGCTCATGCCGTCGGCCACCATCCAAATGATGCTCCTGGGCCGGGCTCCGGGCTTCAGTTGAGCGGAGTGGAGCGCCTCAAGACTGCCGCCCAGGGCGGCGAGGGCACCAGCGCGGCCGAGGAATCCGCGCCTGCCAATCCTGGTTGGGTTGCCTGTTCGTACAGTCACGGCATAAACAATTATGACAGTTCCATCACGGTTTGGACGCCGGCGACTACAAGTTCTGGCGCGTCGAGCTGAACCCAGTGGCCGCTGAGCGGAGCGATCACGTGGCTGCCGAGGGTGGAGAGAGCGGCTGTCTGGCGGTGAACTTCCTGTACCCTGGGGTCAATCTTTCCGCCGGAAATCACCACTACGGGAATGGACTGGAGCGGCGCTGGATCCAGGGGGCGGGAGCAGGTTTCGGGCAGGCGCTCAAGGTACTCAGCCATGGTGAGGAAGCAGCGCGGCAGGCACCAGTGGGAGCACATGATGGGCCACAGGTCGGACGGGAGTTTACTGACCTCTCCGACGAGCCGGTCGGTGACCGAACTGCCTTGCCCGCTGGAGGCTTTCGCCATTAATTTGGGGATCGCTCGGGAGCCGGAGAGCAGGAGGTGGAGGGCAAAACGGACAACTCCGATGCGCGCCAGGAAGGCTCCTCGTCGGGAGAGCATCACGCCCTTGGCCAGCCGTTTCGCCTGGGTGGTGGAAAGCGGAGACCACTCGAAGGGTTCGAGCGGGTCGACCAGCACGAGTCCTCGAACCTTGCCGGGATGAGTGACGGCGAAGTGGCGCAGGATGAGGCCGCCGAACGAGTGGCCGACGAGGATATAAGGGCCGGGCAACCGGGTGGCTTCTAAAACCTCATTCAGATCGGCGACGAGGTTGGGCATGGTCCTGGGGGTGGAGCGGGACTCACTCCAGGCGAGGCCGGCGCGATCGTAGCTCGCCACCGTGAATGTCCGGCCCAACCGTTCCTGCACCAACCGCCAACTCACTGAACTGGCAGCGATGCCAGCCTCCAGGATTACCGTTGGGCCGCCGCTGCCGGTCTGGTGAAAATGCAAGCCGTTGACGACGCGGCCCGGACAGGGGAAACGAGCGGAATCGCGGCGTATGCCGATAGCCTGGTAGAGCAGGCCCGCGACCGGCAACAGCAGAACTACAACCGCGAGCCAGATCACAATGTCAGCCTTCGTATTTGCCGACGACGATGATGGAGAGGGTTGTGGAACCCACCTTCACGTGGAGGACCTGGTCGGTTTCGCCAGCGGCCTCGATGCCCTGGGTGATGCCGCCGTCGTCCTTCCAGATGCTCAGCACGAGAGGATGAGGCGTACCAGACGCCTTACGGCTCATCTCGACCAGAGTATCGAAGGCGGGTTTGGCGGCCGGATCGGTGTCGGTGGCGGCGGGAGAAAGAATGGCGAAATCGCGCTGTGGGGCCACACCCTGGTGGTCGCCGTTCATCGGAAAGTAGCTATACCGCAGGGTATAGGTACCGGGTTTGATGGTCTGGCCGCGGCGGTCACTGGCACGCGCAGGGTATTTCACGACACCCAGCAGGGAACCATGGCCAACACTGGACCACGTTGTGTTCTGTTCTGCGGCTCCACCCTTAGGCTCCGCCGCAACGACCCAAAGCTCCAGCAGGGTAGAGCCGTCATCCTTAAGAACTTTTACTCCGTCCTTGACCAAAGTCGCGGCAACGGACGAGGCCTCGGAGGGCGGAGCACCGGCCGGCTGCACCTTGAATTCCGCAAAACAAGAGACGGCCAGAAGGCTGGCCACACCGATAGCGCGAAGGATTGTCATCTCCTACTTGGATGCAAGGATCGGCAATAAGATGCGATCCAACTCGGCATCGTTCCAGGGTGAGGGGACGACATTGTTGTGGAGCGACCACCGCTCTACATGCTCCAGGGTGCCGCCCGGCTCAACTTGCGTGAGCGGCCCGAGCGTTTCCATCTCCAGGAAATCGGCATTGGTGAAGGTCTCGTAGGACGAACCCATGTCGGGGTGCTGCTCCCGGGGCGCCGCGTCGTACTGCTTCAGGAACATTTCCCCATTCAGGAAGTAGGCGCCGAAGGTCTTCGGATTGTGGTGCGCCAGCTTGGTGGGCGTCTTGTTGCCCGGCTCACTGCGCAGGATCAAGTATTTTTTGGTGAAGGTCCAGCGGGGATCGCTCAAATCGCTGAAAGCCCACATAATCAGGGGATTGGTGGGCTGGAGCATCTCGGGATGGGTACCACGCGGCGGGAAGCCGGTGACGCCGTGTCCCCCTGGAGCCATCATCGACAAGGCCCAGGCTGCATACTGCAGCGGCATATTGCCGGTATTCACGAGGCGGTGAATGATGGTGGCATTGGCGCCGGAAGGCGCCAGGTGGATCTCGAGTTGCTTCTGGATGCGAGTTTCGCCCTCCACGGGTTGGGTGGCGATGAGTACGTCGCCTTTCAGCTCGACTTGAATTGGCGAATTATCCGGCGGATAGGTGTAGCGGATGTCTTCCGGCCCAACCCAAATGCGGTGGCCGCCGCGCGCAATCCAGGTGGGTTCTCCGCTATTGCCTGCCGTCTCTTTTTGAACCCAAAAGAGATTCTGACCGCCCACATAGCCGAAGCGCATGATGCGCGGGCCGATGTCTGCAGTAACGATCATCTCGACTTCACCGTTGCTGATGCGATAGCAATTCGGCCAACCGCTCCAGGCGGTTTTCTCAATATTCACTGCGGCAGTAGAGGTCATGGCAGAAATGTTGGCAGGGAAATGGATCCTGCTCATCGACCGCTATTCTTTCTTGAATGCGAGTACAGCGTCAAGCGGCGTACCGGTGCGGCGCGCCTCGACCCGAGTGAAGCCGCAGGACTCCAGAAGAGCCTTGTACTCAGTGGCCGTGCGCTCGCGGCCTTCCGTACAAATCAGCATGTTTAGAGATTGCATCTGGGAAGAAACGGGGCCGGAGGCATCTTCATCCAGCAAAGTCTCGGCAATCAGCAGGGCGCCGCCGGAGGGTAGCGCGGCATGGATTTTGGTGAGCAGCCGCTGGATCTTCTCTTCCGACCAGTCGTGGAGGATACGGCTGACGGCATAGAGGTCGGCTGGAGGGAACGGATCGGCAAAGAAGTCGCCGGCGACGACAGCGAGCCGGTCGGCAGCGCGAGAGGCGGCGATGTGGGGCCTGGCTGCCTCGACGACAGCCGGCAGATCGAAGACGGTGGCGCGCAGATTGCCATAGCGTTCACAGGCCGCGATCGAAAGGTGGCCCGTCGCACCACCCAGATCAACCATGTGGCGGAACTGGTTCAGATTGAAGATCCGGACGACCGCCGGTGAACCGATTTGTCCCAGGCCGTGCATGCCGGACAGAAAGGTCTCGCGGGCCTCCGGCGTCCGGAAAAAGTGATCGAAGAGTGCCGACCTTCCGCCGAAGGACTGGTCCCAGCGGTGAGACCCTTCGCGGATGGCGTCGTCGAGGTGGCTCCAAAGTTGGAACAAAACCTGGTCGGAGTAGAGGATGTAGCCGCTGAGCGTATCTGGACTGTCGCGGCGGAGGTAAACCTCTGCTTCCTGTGTGTTAGAGTACAACTCGCCCGACTTCGTAAGCAGGGACAGGCCGACACAACCGTCGAGCAGCCGGGCCAGTGCGCTGGGATTCAGGTCTAGTTCCACGGCCAGGGCGGCGGCTGAGGCTGGTGAAGGGTGAAGCCGGTCGAAAACGCCTAGCGACACAGCGGTGAACATGGTCTTTGAGCGGCGGAATGCGTCAATGAGGTCCAGGACCTGCGAAGGATCAGCGTTGGCCATCTCCCACCATTGTGCCTGATGTATCGCTTCATAGCGTCCCAACTAAGGCTATTGCCCTATGGTTTAGGGGGCAGATTTGACCGAAGGTTTAGTGAAGGAAGAACAACGAACCTTGGCCCAACCCAGGAAGATTCGCTCGATCGCGACGAAGTTCTCCATGTTCACCGCGATGCTCGTCTTCTGGGTCATCTCCGTAGTACTTGCGTACGACATCTCCGCGAACGCTGACGGGGTGAGATTGGGCAAGGTGGCGATCCTGCTGGCGATCCTGCTGCTGGTGGCCGGCACGATTGCCCGGTTCACGACGAGACTGCTGGTGAAACCGCTACTGCTGCTGCAGGAGGGGATCCAGGAGGCTCGCGCCGGACGGATGAAGAAAGTACAGCTCAGCAACACCGGTGATGAGATCGAAGTGCTGGGCGAGAGCTTCAACGCAATGATCGGGTCGCTGGCCGCCTATCAGGAACAGCTCAAGGAACACCAGGAACAGCTGGAAGAGAAGATCCGGAGCCGCACGGACGAACTCGAGCAGGCGCTGCAGAAGGCCCTTTCGGCCAGCCAGGCGAAGAGCGAGTTCCTGGCGAACATGTCGCACGAGCTACGGACACCGATGAGCGGTGTGATCGGGATGCTGGATCTGGTGCTCGACAGCCCGGTGAGCAACGAACAGCGCGAGCAGCTCAAGGCGGCTCAGAATTGTGCGCATTCGTTGTTGGGACTGCTGAACGACCTGCTGGATCTGTCAAAAATCGAGGCCGGACGGATGGTGATTGAAGAGATCCCGTTCGACGTCCGGCAACTTGTGCTGGATTGCGCGAAGACGCATCAGCTGCGCGCCCGCTCGAAGAATGTGGCGCTGACGTGGGAGGTGGATCCGGCCGTACCCGCGCAGTTGATCGGTGATCCATTGCGGCTGCGGCAGATTCTGGCCAACTTGTTCAGCAACGCGGTGAAGTTCACACCGGCCGGGTCAGTGCGGGCTTCGATCACGTCGGAGGCGCCGGAGCCAGGTGAGGAGAGCCGTGTGAATCTGCGGATTCGCGTCTCGGATACCGGTGTAGGCATTCCGAAAGAGAAGCTGGACGCCATTTTCGAGAAGTTTACCCAAGCGGATGGCAGCATCAGCCGGCGTTTTGGGGGCACGGGGCTGGGCCTGGCAATCACCAAGCGACTGGTCATGCTGCTGGGCGGACAGATCGAGGTGGAAAGCGAACCGGGCAAGGGCAGCACGTTTGTCGCGGTGATTCCGATGACGCCTGGCAGCAGCGAGGGCCGGGAGGCGATGAGGCAGAGTGCTTTGGCGCCGCCCGAGTCGGTGGATGAGAATGGCCGCGGCCTGATTCTGCTGGTGGAAGACAACCTGATCAACCAGAAAGTGGTCACCTCCCTGCTCCGCAAGAAAGGCTATACGATCGACGTCGCCAACAACGGACAACAGGCATTGGAGAGCCTGGCCGCAAAATCCTACCGGCTGGTGCTGATGGATGTCCAGATGCCTGTCCTGGATGGACTCGAAGCCACCCGGCGGATCCGCGCGGACCAGCGTTTTGCACATCTGCCAGTGGTAGCGATGACAGCGCATGCCATGAACGGAGACAGGGAACGCTGCCTGCAGGCGGGCATGAACGCCTACATCGCCAAACCGGTGGACCACAAGCACCTGCTGAGCCTGGTGGAGCAGTACATGGACCAGCCGTCGTTCCCGCTGCAGGACAAGCCCACGGCTGCGGCTCCGGCCAGGGCCAGTATCGGCTCCGCGTCGCGCATGATGGACGCCGATCCCGTGTTGCTGGGGCAGATGATGCAACTGTTTCTGCAACTGGCGCCGGAGCGATTGAAGAAGCTGCAGGCGGCCACCGAGTGCGGCGATCTGGCGTCCTTGCGCAGCGATGCGCAGAGGATCCAGAGCGCGGCTCAGAGCATCATGGCAGCGGGTGTCGCCGAAACGGCGGCCCGGCTGGATCGGGCGGCCGAGGTGTCCGATTTCGATGCCGCCCGCATCAGCCTCGAAGCCATGGAAGTGGAACTCCGCCGGCTGCAGGAGTCGGCGATCCCTGCCATCAGCTAGATCCGCTCCCAGAACTCCTCGTCCTTCTCCAGTTCGCGCAGCATCCGCTTTTCGTCGGGCGAGCCGTGCGATTCGAAGTGAATCTCGCTGAACTCCTTGCCGGACTCGTCCATGCCGCGCACCAGGCCGGAACGTATGTCATAGACCCAACCGTAAATTTCCATACGGGCGGTTTCGACCCGGGACCGGATAAATGGGTGGGTGAGCAGATTCTTCACCTGCTGGATAACATTCTGCTCGACCATGCGCTCCATTCGTTCGTGTTCATCTGCTCCCGGAAACAGTTTCTCGACTTCCCGGCGGGCGGGCGCGGCGTGCTGCACCCAGGCCGCCACGTTCGGCATGGAGGCCACTTTCTCGGGGTGCAGGATGCCCTTCATGGCTCCGCAATTGGTGTGGCCGCAGAGGATGATGTCGGTGATGCCCAGAGCCACCACGGCGTACTCGATGGACGCGACGGTGCCACCGCCATCGGCCGACCCCAGAGGGGGCACGATATTGCCTGCGTTGCGGATGAGAAACAGGTCGCCAGGTTCCGCCTGGAGCATGAGATTGGGTACGACGCGGGAGTCGGAACAGGTGATGAACAGGGCGCGCGGCTGCTGGTTTTCGGCCAGGTGCGCGAAGAGTTCGCGATGGCTTGGATAGACGTCGGATTGAAAGCGCTTAAGTCCCGTGAGGATGTCGATCATGCTTACTCCTAAGTCTGCGCCCGGCTGAGAGGACTCTGTCAGGGTACAACGCCGCCGCCACGCGCGGGAGTCTCTCATAGAATGAGATCCGGTTGTCAACGGGAGGCGTCCTCAAAATGGGTGTCGTCCGATATACAATAGTCGGCGGCTGAGGTGCCGAACGAATGGAAAGCAAGAACAAGAACACGTCACGCCGGTCGTTCCTGACCGGCCCGGCAGCGGCAGGCGCCGCATTTACGATCATGCGGCCTGAACTCGTCAAAGGCTGGGCTCCGGCAAAGCTGAAAGTCGGCCTGGTTGGATGCGGCGGCCGTGGCACACAGGCGGTGCTGGATGCGCTGAAAGGCGACTCGGCAGTGGAACTGGTCGCCATGGGCGACGCCTTCGAGGACAAACTGGAGAAGAGCCTGAGGGACCTGCGCACCAGAGCGGAGGCGATGAAGGCGGGAGACCGCATCAAGGTGGAGCCCGACAAGCGGTTCGTCGGCTTTGACGCATTCAAGAAGGTCCTGAAGTCGGATATCGACGTGGTCTTCCTGGCCACGCCACCCGGTTGGCGCCCAACCCATTTCGAAGCCGCCATCGAAGCCAACAAGCACGTTTTTTGCGAGAAGCCGTTCGGCGTGGACGGAACCGGCATCCGCCGCTTCATGGCCGCGGCACAGAAGAGCGTAGAGAAGAAGCTGACTGTGGTCAGCGGCGCCCAGCGTCGTAGCGATCCGTACTACCTGGAGAATGTCGACGCGCTGAAGAACGGCAAGCTGGGCGATGTTGTCGGACTGTACGCCTACTGGGTAGGTACGCCGGTCATTCAGCAGCGCAATGGCCGCGATGCGAAGTGGGGCGACATGGAATGGCAGCTCCGCAACTGGTATTCGAACCTGTGGATCTGCGGCGACCAGATTGTCGAGCAGCACCTGCACAACATCGACGTCTGCAACTGGGTCATGGGCACGCATCCGGTGAGTGTAGTGGCGACCGGCGGCGCGGCCTGGAGACCCAAGGACGAAATCCACGGCACCATCTTCGACCACATCTCGGCCGATTATGAGTATCCGAATGGTGTGCGGATGTCCAGCTACTGCCGCCAGTTCCCCAACGGCCTCTACGGCCAGGTGAATGAAGTGGTGGCCGGCGCAAAGGGACGCATTGAATTGACGCAGCCGCGCGGCGGCGTGGGCTACTATCTGGAGCACACGAAGCTTTACAAGTCGATTCGCGGAGACGGTCCATACATCAACGAATCGCTCGAGGTGGCCGCCAGCACGCTGACGTGCATCATGGGCCGCGAATCCGCCTATAGCGGCCAGAAGATCACTTGGGATATGATCTTGAATTCCAAACAGGACCTGATGCCCAAGGAAGACCAGTGGAAATATGACGGGAAGCCGGAAATCCCGGATTTCCCTGTTCCCGGCAAGTACAAGTTCATCTAGAATTGTTTGAAAGAAGTAAGGCCGGGCAGAGCGCCCTGAAATCCCGCTATCAGGGAGCGCTGCCCGGCCTTGCTGCGTCTGGCGGCCTCGCTAAGCGGGTAGGATGAAAGCAAATGCGACTTTCTTCCTACGGGCAGGCCTCGACCAGCCCGGCTCCGGTGAGCCGGATGATGGCTGAGTTCTCGCACGACTTCCGCGACGGTATCGACATCAACCTCGGCGTCGGCTATGTGAATGAGCAGACCATCCCGGTGGCAGGACTGCGCGAGGCCATGGAGGCGGTTGCCACGAACGGCGCCAGATACCGTCAGGCGTTCAACTACGGGAGTCCGGCCGGCTCGGCCAATCTGATCACGTCGCTGCGCAACTTCCTGACCGGACACCGAGTGGGCGGACTGACGGAAACCAGCCTCGCGGACAAGCGGCTGGCGATTGGCGCGTGCGGCGCTACCAGCATTCTCGACGCGCTGGGCGAGGTGTTGCCGCAGGGCATTGTCGTCACCTCGGATCCGATGTACTACATTTACGCCGAGGCGCTGGAGCGGCGCGGGTTTGAAGTGGTGACCGTGCCGGAAGACGCCGAGGGTCCTTCGCTGGATCTGTTGCGGGCGAAGCTGGACGGCCTGGGTCCCAAAGCGGATCGTATTTCGTTCTTCTACTTCGTCACGGTGAACAACCCGACGTGCACCTTGCTGTCCAACCGGAGAAGGCGCGCCCTGTTGCAGGTCGCGGAGGAGCTTTCGGCGGCCCAGGAGCGCAGGATTCCGATCATCTACGACCTAGCGTACGAGTTACTGCTGCACGATCCCGCGGTGGAGGCCTTCGAATCAGTCTTGCCCTTGGACAGTTCCGGCATAGCCTTTGAGATCGGGACTCTGTCGAAAATCCTGGCGCCGGCGCTACGCATCGGCTACATCCTGGGTCCGGACGGACCGCTGATGAACGCGCTGGTGCAGAAGACGAGCGACACAGGGTTCAGCGCGCCTCTGTTTGTGCAGGAGATGGCGAGCTATCTGCTGGATCATAAGATCGACGAGCAGTTGCGGACCGTCAATGCGGGGTACCGGCAGAAGGCCCTGGCGGTGCGGGCAGGCATCGAGAAGCATCTGGGCGCCCAGATTGAGGAATGCCGCGGCGGCAGCGCCGGCTTCTACTTCTACCTGACTTTTCGGGATGTAGAGACCCATCCCCGCTCAGCCTTCTTCCAATTTCTCACCAGGACTACCGGCACAGCCGAGGTGGACCAACTGGCGGGTTCCAAACGGGTGCGGGTGCTGTACATCCCCGGCGAATATTGTGTGCACCCGGGCGGTGATCTGGCCCTGCAAGGCAGACGACAGTTGAGGCTGTCGTACGGCTTCGAACACGCGCCTCGCATCGTAGAAGCACTCAGCATGATGCGCGAAGCGGCGGAGTACGCCAGAAGCTCGCAGCAGGTGGTTTGTCCCGGTTAGGATAAGAGACTGTGCTCAATTTATTCCTGTGTTACGCCCCTGGGGACCGGGCGCTTGCGCAGACGCTTGCGCGTAGATTGGAAGGCGGAGCGGAATGCCGGGTGACTTTGGAAGAACTGGGGCCGTCCGTTGGACCAACCGTCGCCGAAGCCTGGGATGGCGGAGTGGGGAACGACGCGATCCTGCTGCTGCTTTCGAAACAGGCCGTCCCGGAGCGCGCCTCCCGTTCCGACTGGGCGGCACTATTGGCGCATGTGGAAAGCAACGAGGATCCACCCGTGGCCTGCGTGCTGGCTGAGGACTGCCCCCACCCGGCGATCCTGGAACGGCGGCGTTTTTTCCGGTGGAGTGAAGACCCACTGGAAATGCTGCGTGCGCTGGAACGCTGGGTGGTCAGCCTGCATCCGCGCGATGCCGTGACACCGTTCTCCCTGGCGCCGCTGCCTGGCTTCACCAGCCGGGACGAAGAATTGGCGAAGTTATGGGATGCCCTGGTGGATCGCTGCGGAACTGCGGTGATCGGTGGAAAGACGGCGGGCAGCGGGAAGACCTGGCTGGCGCAGGAGTTCGCGCGGCGCGCCGGCGCGCACTTCCGCGATGTGGTCTGGATCAGTTGCGGCGACCGGCCCACGTCGCTGGTGGCCGGCGAAATCGCCTGGCAACTGGGTATTGCCGCGGAGGGAACCCCGGAAAGCCTGCTCGCCAGCGTGGGCGAGACGTTGCGGTCGCACCGGGTGTTGGTTGTGCTGGATGACGTTCGGGGTGCGACGCCGTTGATGGCCCCTCCGGAGGGTTTGGGCTCCGTGCTCATCACGACCCGGCAGGAAGGCCCAGCCCTGATAAAGATGACGTCGTGCAAAGCCGGCAACCGGCCGGCCTCAATGGAAGAAGAGGCAGAACGCTTGTGGCGAGCGATCACGCTGTGCCGGGGCGATGGGTTTTCCCTGGAACTGGCCGCGAGAATTGCGCAATTGCCCGGTACGGAAGCGGTTGCCGCAGCCGGATGGCTGGTGAGTCGCGGATTGCTCGACGCCCTGGATTCTGGCGGAACCGTTTTCCGTCTGGCAGGCGGGGTGTCCCTGGAGCCGGAGGAAACCCTGCGCTGGCGGCACGCGGAGGCACTTAGCGAGTTCTATCTCGACTGGCGGGATCAGCCGCTGCTGGTGCGCAAAATGATCGCGGAACTGGATGCGGCGCTCGAATGGGCGGTCCGCCAGGACTGGGCGGTGGCTGTACAACTCACCCGGCGCGCGTTCCTGTTCCTGTCGTCCGAACGGCGAAGGATGGAGTCCGCCCTGCTGATGAATCGGTTGCTGGAAGCAGCGAGAACACGCGGCGACCAGCAGGTGGTGAAGGACTGCGAGTGGGAGCTGTCCTGGTTCCAGGATGATCGCGGCGACATCTACCGGCCGGCGGAGGGCGGCGAGCAGATGTCGCTGTTCTGAGAGGGCTTTAGGCCGGAGATTGTTCGGCGGCGGGTTGGGCGAAGCGCTGCGAGAACCAGAAGGAGTGCTGCGTGGCGCCGTGGCTCTGGTAGTGTTCGAGACGCTCCCGCGCTTCAGCCACCGTGGGTACATGACCCGCCGGGACCCACCAAAGGCAGTAATGGGGAAGCTCCATGCGTTCGAACCACCGGGCGCGGTCCCGAAAGACTTCCACGTGGCGCGAGTTGTAGGTGTATTCCCGCAATGCCTCGATCGAAGTCCAGACGGACATATTCACCATGACGAACGGGTCGTCGGAGTAGGCAATTCCGGTGGCGTTGCCTGAGTCGACTTTCAGCCTCCAGACAAATCCGGGCGAAGACTCGGCGAGAGTGTTGATTTCGTCCAGTTGGCGGACGAAATCGGAGATGCGGGGATCATCGATCGGGGCGACCAGACGGGCGATGTTGATCTGCGCGAGGTGGAAGTCCATTTTGCAATTATGAGGGGCAACCGCCCCGAAACTGCCCTGGCGAGGTAAGGATTTACCGTTTCCCCGCTACCCTGCTATACTAGTTTGGTCTGACTGCGCCTGCCCGGTCATCGTGTGCGCCTGGTCTGAATAGGCTTGGCCTGTCCGGATTGACACACTTCCACTGGGATCCGTAGACTAAAGTTTTGTAGTTCGCAAACGGAGATCGTCTGTCTATGAAGACCGAATTTCCGTCCAAGAGCGAGATCACGCGCTGCTGGTTCGTGCTCGATGCCAGCGAGGCAGCTCTGGGACGGGTCGCCAGCAAGGCCGCCAAAATCCTGATGGGGAAGCATAAGCCGACTTATGTTCCTTTCCTGGACACTGGCGACCACGTCATCGTTATTAACGCCGATAAGGCCATCCTGACCGGCAACAAGGAATCACAGAAGCTCTACCGTCGGCACTCGGGTTACCCGGGCGGTCTGACGGAGACCCGCGCCGACAAGGTGCGCGCCACACGGCCGATCCGGTTGGTGGAAGATGCCATCAAGGGCATGCTGCCGAAGACGAAGATGGGCAAGCAGATGTATCGCAAGCTCAAGGTCTATGCCGGCGAAAAGCACCCCCACGAGGCCCAGCAGCCCACCGCGCTTGCCTCCGGCAAGTAGGCTCAATCGACGGAGAACAGATTAGAATGGCACTGCTTCAGTATCTTGGAACCGGCCGGCGGAAACGCGCCGTAGCCCGCGTCTTCCTGCGTCCGGGCACGGGCAAAATGACCGTGAACGGCAAGCCTTTGGACGAGTACTTCACCACATACACCAGCCGTTCGCTGGTGCGTCAGCCGATGGCGGCCACTGAGACCGCCGACAAGTTCGACGTTCTCGTGAACGCGACCGGCGGCGGCGTGATCGGTCAGGCTGGCGCGGTCCGTTTGGGCATCGCACGTGCGTTGATCGAGTTCAACCTCGAGCTGCGCGGCAAGCTCAAGGGTGCTGGCTTTCTCACTCGCGATGCACGCGAGCATGAGCGCGGCAAGTACGGTTTGAAGGGCGCCCGGGCCCGCTTCCAGTTCTCCAAGCGCTAGTTCGCTCCTCTCGGGCGGCTTCGTTCGGACTTCTGTACGAATTTCTGTCTTCTG
This sequence comes from Paludibaculum fermentans, assembly GCF_051172195.1. Classification (GTDB taxonomy): domain Bacteria; phylum Acidobacteriota; class Terriglobia; order Bryobacterales; family Bryobacteraceae; genus Paludibaculum; species Paludibaculum fermentans_A. The sequence continues at coordinate 3,385,857 of NZ_JBPJAQ010000001.1, read as the reverse complement.
GCCAGCCGCTCCTCCACCGGCAAATTTCGCTTTGGGCGCCGGTGGGTATGGAGCGGCTGGTCTTGCGTCAACCCCCCGGAAACCCGACCGGATAGCACGGTTCATCACAGGTGAACCAATGAAGGAGCAACCTTGCCCTCGATTTCAATGAAAGAATTGCTCGAAGCGGGCGTTCACTTCGGGCACCAGACCAAGCGCTGGAATCCGAAGATGAAGGAATATATCTTCGGCGAACGCAACGGGATCTACATTATCGACCTCCAGAAGACCTTGAAGCTGTTCAAGGACGCGATGCGTTTTGTCGGCGAGCAGGCGGCCATGGGAAAGACGATTCTTTTCGTCGGCACCAAGCGCCAGGCGCAGGAAGCCATTCTGGAAGAAGCCACGCGCTGTGGCATGTATTACGTGAACAACCGCTGGCTGGGCGGCCTGCTGACGAACTTCGTCACGGTCAAGCAGTCGATCAAGCGGCTGAAAGAACTCGAGGCGATTCTCGACGAAGGCAGCGGAGAGCGGCGCACCAAGAAGGAATTGATCCAGATGGAGCGCGAGCGCAAGAATCTGATGTCGAACCTCGCCGGCATCAAGGACATGGACGGCCTGCCGGACATGCTCTTCGTCATCGACTCGAACAAAGAAGACATCGCAGTCAAGGAAGCCCGCAAGCTCGGTATTCCGGTTGTCGCCGTCGTGGACACCAATTGCGATCCCGACATGGTGGATCATCCGATCCCCGGCAATGACGACGCCCTGCGCGCCATCCGCCTGTTCGCGAACAAGATCGCGGACGCGATGGTCGAGGGACGCTCCCTGGCCAGCGAGCAGGACTTCACGCCGAAGGAAATCGTGACCGAGGATGGCCCGGTGGAAGACATGTCGCAGTTTGCGCACTATGTGGACCCCAGGCTGAACGAGGATGTGCTCACGGAAGGCATCTCGGATCTGGACCTGCCCAGCACGTCCCTGCCGAAGAAGTCAGCCGAGCCTGCCGCCGAAGTCGCGGCCGAAACTCCGGCCAGCAACTAACCCATTCAATCCGGACGCGGCCTGCTGTAGCCGGGCCGCGTCCAATCATCCGCTCCCAGCTTGAACTGATCTGAAAGATATATCCCCATGGCAGAAATCACTGCGCAACTAGTCAAACAGCTCCGTGAAATGACCGGCGCGGGCATGATGGAATGCAAGAAGGCCCTGGTCGAAGCCAACGGCGACTTTAACGAAGCGCAAGTCATCCTGCGGAAGCGCGGCTTGGCCACGGCCGCCAAGAAGGCATCGCGCACCGCGAAGGAAGGCCTGATTGGCCTCCATATCAGCCCCGAAGTGAACCTCGGACTGCTGGTCGAAGTTAACTGCGAAACCGACTTCGTTGCCAAGACCGACGATTTCAAGTCCCTGGTCGAGGAAGTCAAGCAGATCATCCTCACGCACAAGCCAGTGGACGCCGAAGCGTTGAAGGCCCTGCCTTCCGCCTCGAGCCCTGCTTTGACTGTGGAGTCGCTGCTGAAGGAAAAGATCGCCAAAGTCGGTGAGAACATGAACGTTCCGCGTTTCGTGCTCCATCCGGCCGCCGGCGCCCTGGGCAGCTACACCCACCCTGGTTCGAAGCTGGTGGTCCTGGTGGACGTCACGGCCAAGAATCCCGCCACCCTGGAACGGCCTGAATTCAAGGAACTGATTCAGGACATTGCCATGCAGGTAGCGGCCGCCGACCCGAAGTTTCTCACTCGCGAGGAAGTCACGGCCGAGTACATCGCGAAGGAAAAAGAAATCCAGCGGGCGCGCGCCCTGGCGGAAGGCAAACCGGAAAAGATCGTCGACAAGGTGGTGGAAGGCCGCATGTCGAAGTTCTACGAGGAAGTCTGCCTGTTGGATCAGCCCTTCATCAAGGAAAATTCGGTCACCATCTCACAGTTGCTCGCCGACAAGGGTAAGCAGTTGGGTGACGAGATCGCCGTGGCGGCTTACGTGCGGTTCAAGGTTGGCGAAACTGCGGTAGCAGAAGAGCCCGCCGCCGAGTAAGTTTCACCGGCATCATGGAGCAAACGAAGATGGCGCCCCGGTATAAGCGAATCCTGCTCAAATTAAGCGGAGAGGTGCTGGCCGGCGGCGCCAGCTTTGGTATAGACGCGGAGCGCGTACGCGCCCTGGCGGGAGAAGTGGCGGAAGTCGCGCGAACTGGCGTTGAGCTGGGCATCGTGCTGGGTGGGGGCAACTTCTTTCGGGGGGTGGCCGCCGCGGCCCGCCAGATGGACCGTGTGACGGCGGACTCCATGGGCATGCTGGCCACTGTCATCAACTGCCTGGCACTGCAGGACGCCCTGGAGAAGCAGGGCATGCCGACACGGGTGATGACCGCGATTCAGATGCCGCAAGTGGCCGAACCCTACATTCGCCGCCGGGCCATTCGCCATATGGAGAAGGGTCGCATCGTCGTTTTTGGCGGGGGCACGTCAAATCCTTTCTTTTCCACCGATTCCGCGGGATCCCTGCGGGCGCTGGAGATCGGCGCCGAGATCCTGGCCAAAGCGACCGGCGTTGACGGGGTCTACGACAAGGACCCGCGTAAGCATCCCGACGCGGTGAAATACGACCGGGTGACCTACAGTGAAATGCTGGCGAAGAACCTGGCGGTGATGGATGCGTCGGCTGTTGCGATGTGCCGGGACAACAACATGCCGATTGTGGTCTTCAACCTCACCACGCATGGCAATATAATGCGAATGTCGATGGGAGAACCCGTCGGCACAATTATTGGGAACGCTCTATGAAACCTGGACAACAAACCTCAGCTCCGTCTGGCCAGTTCCAGAACGTGAAAGAAGTGGAAGCTTCCGCCAAGGCGAAGATGGAAAAAGTCATCGCCGGCCTGCAGCACGAGATGACGAGCATGCGCACCGGGCGAGCCTCGGTGAACCTGTTCGACGGCATCACGGTGGAAGCCTATGGCTCGCAAATGCCGATCAACCACGTGGCGACACTGCACGTGCCCGAGCCCACTCTCATCACAATCCAACCGTATGACGTTTCTCAGATGGGCCTCATCGAAAAGGCCATCCGAAGCTCGGACCTCGGCCTCAACCCGTCGAACGACGGCAAGCAGATTCGTGTACCAATTCCAACGCTGACTGAAGAACGCAGGAAAGATATGGTGAAGCACCTTCATCATGTCGCCGAGGAGCATCGTGTCCGCCTGCGCAACGTGCGCCGCGACTCCAACGAAGCGATCAAGAAGCTGGTCAAGGACAAGCTGATCAGCGAGGACGAAGACCGCCGCGGCCATGAGGAAACCCAGAAGTTGACCGATGCCTATATCGCCAAGATCGATCAACTGTCCAAGGGCAAGGAAAAAGACATTCTCGAAGTGAAGTAGCTGCCCCAGGACAGCTAACGCCGGGCGGTGATCACCGCTTCCCCACACCAGTTTTTCAGGGGTGGGCAGATGGTGATCACCGCCCGGTCTGTTTTTTCCAGGACCGTTACCGCGGCGCGGGCCCATGGCTTCTCGAACTTGCCGCGCAGCAGCCGCTTGGCCATGGCCAGCAGATTGAGATGCTGGACGCGGATGTCACCGAAGTGGGCTTCCAGCAACTTCAGTTCTTTACTTGAGAGGATGATATCCTCGCCCTGCTCCTCGAGCTCTCCTTCCACCCGTGCCCGCCATTGACGCGCCGCCTCCAGCAGCGGATTGCCCCCCCAGGTTTCGCATAGCACCAACCGCGCACCGGGCCGCATGATGCGCGCCAGTTCCTCCATCGCGCCAGGATACTTCAGGGTGTGGTGGAGGGAAGCGCAGGCAAAGACAAGGTCGAAAGCATTATCGGCGAACATATCGAGCGTGGATGCATCGGCCGCCACGCCCTTCACCCGGCGGGCGGCACCGCTGGCTTTTGCACGTTTCAGGCCCAGTTCCACGGCCAGGGGAGAGAGGTCCAGCAAGGTCACTTCGGCGCTCTCCGTGGCCATCCAGACCCCGAAATCGGCCGGTCCGCAGCCGTAGTCCAACACGCGCTTTCCAGGAAACGGTTCCATCTCCAGAGCTTGCATGGATGCCAGGTAAAGGCGCCGGCGCTCATAGAACGGATGAGCCGGGTTGCTGCAGTTCCCCACGAGGATCGACCGGTCGATGCGCAGGGCATGATCGGGCAATTCGAGAAACTGACGGTACTGCCGGTCGTAGAACTCGCGTTCCTGCTCGGCTGTAATCATTGCTTCACCGCCGGACCGTACAATGGCCGACCGCCCAGCGCTCCTGTCATTTTGCCCTGCCGCATTGCCGCCACCCCATTCACCCAGACCGAGTCTACGCCCACTGAGTACTGGTGCGGGTGGATGTAATCGGATTTGTCGGTAATAGTGGCCGGATCGAAGAGCACAAGATCGGCCTTCATCCCGGGGCTGATCATGCCGCGATCCTGCAACCCGAAGCGTCGGGCGGGCAACCCGCTCATCCTGTGAACGGCATCCTCCAGCAGCAGGACCTTCTTCTCCCTGACATAGCGGCCCATGATACGGGCAAAGGTGCCGTAGTTGCGCGGGTGGGGCAAATCGAGGCCGAATGCGGGGATACCCCCATCCGAAACGATCATGGTGAACGGATAGCGGAGGATGCGCTCAACATCTTCCTCGCTGATGGCGTGGTAGATCGCCGAGCAACTGCCCTTCAATTGGAGTTCGATAGCGACTTCGGTGGCGGATTCGGGGTTGACGGCGCGCCCCTGGGCGCGGGCGATGTCCGCGAGGCTTTTCCCCGCCAGTGACGAATCGAACCCACAGCTGGCAATGACGACATTCGCCGGATCTCCGGCCCCACGGTCGTTCAGGATCCGATCTATGATTTCCGCCTTAATCCGGGCCCGCGATTCTGGAGCGGCCAAGCGTTCCACCAGCGCCTTGCTTCCGCCCGCGAGGGACCACTGCGGAAAGAGCGCTCCGAGTCCCGTGGAAGAAGCCGTATAGGGGTATGCATCAACTGTGACGTCAACCCCTCTCGCCCGTGCCTCTTCGACCAGACGCAGAGTCTCCCGGCTGAGCCCCCAATTCTGCTTGCCGATGATTTTGTGGTGGGTGACCTGAGTCGGGAGGTGCCCTTCCTCACCAATGCGAATGGTTTCTTTGACACTGTCGAGGACCAGTGCGCCCTCATTTCGCATGTGGGAGGTATGCAGTCCACCGAGGGATCCGACGACTTTCCCCAATTCTATGACTTCTTCGGTAGAGGCATAATTCCCGGGCACGTAAAAAAGTCCGGTGGATAGACCGAATGCGCCGTCGAGCATGGCTTGCCGGGCCAGGGCTCGCATCTGGTCCAGTTCAGCAGCGGTCGCCTGGCGGTTCTGGCTACCCATCACCTTGGACCGGATAGTGCCATGCCCCACCAGGAGTCCGAAGTTCACGCCCAAGTGGCCCGCGATCTGGTTGAGGAATGGGCGAATGGGCAGCGGTGAACTGCCATCAGGGCCCTCAATGATTGTGGTGACGCCCTGCCGGATGAGATTCTCAGCGGCAGGAGCAGCTTGAATTCCGCGCAGGCCATGACTATGGGTGTCGATGAAACCGGGCGCGAGCGTCAAGCCGGTGGCATCGACTGTAAACTTCGCGGACACATCCCGAAGCTGGCCCATCGCGGCAATGCGGTCGCCCTGCACAGCCACATCCCCTAAAAACCAGGGACTACCCGCGCCGTCCACGATGTGGGCGTTTCGAATGAGCAGATCGTAGGTCTGTGCGAACGAAGGGGAAGCGAGAAAGAACCAAAGGATGAGCCCGCGAACCATGCAGGCTATTGTAGCGGGACTTCGTGTCCCAAACGGTCACTGGGTGTTTCGAAAACGGCCAACCGGCGACTGAACAGGCCTAGCGCTCGCTGCGAGGCGACGAGCCGAGCATTGAGAAAAACAGCCCCAGAATCAGCAACGCTGTAATCACTCCTCCGACCAACATAGGCACCCCCGATAAATTGATCATGACCCTTACATTGCAATTGACGAGCCAAACCGGATTCGGTTCCAGGAATCGGCGCTCAAAGGGGATGTGAATCCATGTTGTGATACGTTGCACATATGCGAACGGATTTCGCCTTCGGCAAGACCGGCCTCTCCGTGGACCTGCCGGAAGGCCCCAACTATCGTGTATTGGAGACCCGCTGGGCGCAGCCCTCAGCCGATGAGACCTCGATGCTCGAGGCGGCGCTGGACCGGCCCTTCGGCTGCCCGCCTATCAGGGAGATGGCGGCAGGCCGACACAGCGCCGCGATTTCCGTCTGCGACATCACCAGGCCCGCCCCGAACCGCCGCACCTTGCCGCCGCTGCTGGCAAGGCTGGAAGCGGCCGGCATCCCGAAGAGCCGGACGACCATCCTGATTGCGACCGGGCTGCACAGGCAGGCGACAGAGTCAGAGATCGTCGAGATCCTCGGCCCCGAGATCGCCGCCAGCTATCCTGTCGTGAATCACAATGCGCGCGAACTCGCGGATCACCGCGAGTTGGGCGTGACGAAGTCCGGCACGCCAGTCTTCGTCGACCGGCGTTTTGTTGACGCCGGCCTCCGAATCACCCTCGGTTTCATCGAGCAGCACCTGATGGCCGGGTTCTCCGGCGGCCGGAAACTGATCGCCCCGGGTCTGGCCTACCAGGAGACGATCAAGAACCTGCACAGCCCGCGGTTCATGCGCCATCCACGAGCCGTCGAGGGGTCGATCGAGGAGAACCCGCTGCACCAGGAACTTCTGGAAATCGCTGGAATGGCGGGTCATGATTTCGTGTTCGATGTGGTGCTTTCGGAGGGACGGAAGATCGCGGCCGCTTTCGCTGGAGAGCCGAGGCAGGCCCATGCCGAGGGCATCGCATTTGTCCGTGCCAGCACGACCCAATGGATTCCTGAAAGGGTGGACGCGGCCATCACTTCGGCAGCCGGCTATCCGCTGGACTTGACCTTCTACCAAGGCGTGAAAGGGGTGACGGCAGCGTCGCATATAGTAAAGCCGGGCGGAATCATCCTACTGATGGCCGCCTGTGACGAAGGCGCCGGTGCTCACGAATTCTCCCGCCTAATGAGAGAGTTCCCCGACCCGCGGGCGTTTCTCGAAACAATTTCGAATACTCCTGTGACGATCGACCAATGGCAATTGGAGAAGTTGGCCATGGTCGTTGCCTCGCATCGGGTCTGGTGGTACACCCCGGGTTTGCCGGCGGAGTACCATCCCACCGTGTGGGGCAAACTGTTCCCGAGTGCGGCTGGTGCGCTGCAAGCACTCCGCGCTGAACTGGGTTCCGGAGCACAGGTGGCCGTTCTCCCGGAGGGGCCATACGTCTTCGCCCGGCCTCTCTCAGCCCAGCCCGAACCCGTGTTGGCCTGATTCCTGAACGGCCTAAGTGGCGGGAGAAATGGAAAATCGGCGGCCGGAGCGCGGTTGACAAGCATTCCAGGCTCGGCTATAGTTCTGAAGTGTCGCACTTTCAACGGTTTGTGTGGAAGCCGAGGGGTGCACACGCACCTGTGGCGAGTTCGATCCGGAAGATCCGCCGAAATCCGAGGGGCCAATACGCTGACAGCGCGGTTGAACTATCGGTATGCGGCTTACTTCCCTGGACGATGATCGTTGCAGACTGCGGAATTGAGGCGGTTTTGGAGACTGGGGCATGACCAGCAACCAGGACGACCGTCCGGCGGAGATACCTGCCGGCGGCGAGGAAAGCTACGAGCAACTGCTCGACGATTACAGCCATCTCGCACCACCCGCCGAGGGTGAGGTGTTGATGGGTCACGTCCTGCAGATCACCCCTCAGGGCGTCATCGTTGACGTCGGCCTGAAGCAGGAGGGGTGCGTCCCGCTCGAGCAGGTTTCCACACCAGACGGACAGATCGTGGTTCAGCCGGGTGACACCATCGAAGTGATGGTGGATCGCCGCCGCGAGATGGAAGGCTACATAGCCCTCTCTCACGAGCGGGCGAGCCGGATTCGAGCCTGGGACACTTTGGAGAAGGCGTTCCGCGAGAGCCTCATGATGTCCGGCCGCGTTCTGGGCCGGGTCAAGGGCGGCCTCAGCGTGGATGTCGGCGTCGTGGCCTTCATGCCGAGCACCCAGGTGGATGTGCGCCCGATGCACAACCTGGATGCGTTCATCGGCCAGGACATTGTCGTCAAAGTCGTCAAGCTAAACCGCCGCCGGAACAATGTGGTGGTTTCCCGCAAGGCGGCGATGGAGGACGAACTCACCGTCCGCAAGACCTCGCTTCTCGACCACATCCATGAAGGCGACTTGATCACAGGCGTCGTCAAGAACCTCACGGACTATGGGGCTTTTGTCGATCTGGGCGGAATAGACGGTCTGCTGCATGTCAGCGACATGTCCCACGGCCGCGTGGCTCATCCATCGAGCGTGCTCCAGGTTGGCCAGGAAATTACGGTTAAGGTCCTCAAGTTCGATAACGAGAAGGAACGGATCTCGCTCGGGCTGAAGCAGGTTCAACCGGACCCCTGGGAGACCATCCACGATCGTTATGCCGATGGAATGAAAGTAGTTGGACGCGTTGTCAGCGTCACTGACTACGGCTCGTTCGTGGAATTGGAACCCGGAGTGGAGGGTTTGATCCACATCTCCGAGATGACCTGGTCGCGGCGGATGAAGCACCCGTCCAAGGTGGTCCGGGTGGGCGACAATGTTGAGAGTGTCGTACTGGAAGTGAAGCCGAAGGAACGGCGCATCTCCCTGGGCATCAAGCAACTGGAACCCGACCCCTGGACTACCGTCGACACTCGTTATGCAATCGGCAGTGTGGTTGAGGGACGAGTCAGGAAGCTCTCCGATTTCGGCGCTTTTATAGAGATTGAAGAAGGTATCGACGGGTTGGTTCATATCTCCGACCTGTCGTGGACGAAGCGTGTGCAACACCCGTCCGAGTTGCTGAAGAAGGGGCAGGTGGTCCAGGCGGTGATCCTGAACATCGATTCGGGCAACCGGCGTCTCTCCCTGGGAATCAAGCAATTACAGCCCGACGCGTGGGAAACGTTCTTCCAATCCCACGTAGTTGGCGATATCGTGAAAGGGAAGCCCTCGCGCGCGGTCAACTTCGGGGTATTCGTCGAGTTGGCGCCGGGCGTGGAAGGACTTTGCCACAATACAGAGATTCCCCCCGAATTGCGGGAACAGAATCCGCCGCTTCCTTTGAATGAGGAACTTAGCTTCAAGATCATCAAGATGAACGAGGCTGAGAAGCGGATTGGGCTGACTGTGGTCAGTCTGGAAGCGGAGAAGGAGCGCCAGCGACTGGAAGACTACCAGCGCCAGGCGGCCGAGGCAACGCATCAGATTGAAGAAGCCCTCACTCCGGCCGAGCCGGAAGTGGAAGCTCCGGCGGAGTCTGAGACGCCACCCAAGAGCGAGGGCGCCTCACAGGAATAGGAGCGATTTGAGCGCGGGAAGAGGACAGGATTACTGACACATGACGAAAGCGGATCTCATTGAAGAAGTTTCCAGGGTGGTGGAATTCACCCGTAAGGAATCAGAAGTAATTGTCGAAGCCATCTTCGACAGCGTGGTGAAGGCTTTGCGCGACGGCGACAAAATCGAGATCCGGGGATTTGGCAGTTTTCGAACTCGACAACGCCAGTCGCGGGTGGGCCGGAACCCGAAGACCGGCGCCCGGGTGGACGTGCCAGCCAAGCGAATTCCGTATTTCAAGCCCAGCAAAGAGCTGAAAGACCTGGTGAACGACGAGGGCACGGAAACGCCTGCCGCCTCGCCGGCTCCAGAACTGTAGAGCCGGTTCCCTTCAGAAATGGATCGTTTGTGGAGTCCCTGGCGCTATCGCTACGTGAGTAAGGCCTCTCAATCCGACGCTTGCATCTTCTGCGTAAAGTCCGGCGAGCAGCGTGACGAAGAGAACCTCATCCTTCATCGTGGACTGCACAACTTTGTGCTCTTGAATCTCTACCCCTACACAACGGGCCACCTCATGGTGGCCCCTTATGCCCACATCGCCAGCATCGAAGACGTGCCTGAAGCGACCTCGGCCGAGTTGATGAGTTTGACCCGGGCTGCGGTGCACCACCTGCGGGCTGTCTATCGGCCGCAGGGGCTGAACGTCGGCATGAACCTGGGCGAGTGCGCCGGCGCCGGAGTGGCTGGGCATCTCCACATGCATGTCCTGCCAAGATGGACAGGCGATGCCAACTTCATGACAACTATCGGCGAAACTCGAGTTATGCCCGAGGAGTTGCCGGAAACCTGGCGCAGGCTGACAGCCGCGTTTCGCGGCCAATAGCCGTTCCTTCGGGCCCTACGGCCTCATGGCATGATCATCTCTGCCAGCTATCGAACCGACATTCCAGCCTTCTACAGCGATTGGTTCTTCGCCCGGCTGCGGGCAGGATACTGTCGAGTCAAGAATCCGTACTCGGGCAGGTCACTGCGGATCGATCTGCGCCGTGAGAAGGTGACAAGCCTGGTTTTCTGGACCCGGAACTTCGGTCCGTGCCTACCGCGACTGAATGAATTGCTGGCATTCGGCCGGCCCTTCGTCGTCCAGTTCACCGTGACAAACTATCCGAGGTCGCTGGAAGCGGCGGTAATCGACCCGCACAAGGCAGTGGAGCAGATCCGAAGACTCAGCGCCGAGGTCCACCCGAAGTGCCCGGTCTGGAGGTACGACCCCATCGTTTGCACCGATGTCACCTCGCTGGAGTTCCACCGCAGGAACTTTGCAGAACTCGCGGCCTCGCTGGAGGGGAGCGTCGATGAGGTGGCTGTCAGTTTTGCCACGATCTACCAGAAGAGTGAAAGAAATCTGGACGCGGCCGCGGAACGGCACGGCTTCGAATGGTCCGATCCGGACCCTTCCATCAAAGCAGCTCTTTTGGAAGAACTCGCCGCCACAGCCGGAGCCCATGGAATGTCGTTGACCATCTGTACCCAGCCTCAGTTTTTGTCCAGCCAGGTGAACGAGGCGAGGTGTGTGGATGCGAGGCGCCTGGGGGCGATCGCCGGAATCAATTTGGACGTACCACTAAAAGGAAACAGGCCGGGTTGCGCGTGCCACGAGTCCAGAGATATCGGCGCCTATGATACTTGTCCGCATGGCTGCGCATACTGCTATGCGGTACGACATCGGGCTATCGCTCTAGCCAGATACAAGGTCCACGACCCGCACGACGATGCGCTGATCCCATTGGAGCCGGACCAACCGGCGATATTGCCTCTATTTGAGGGTTAACCCGGACTAGATCCCTTCGGCCAGAGGCTCAGGCGTCGCCTTGGAGTCGAGATACCGCTGGCGCGCCTCGACGATACAGCGACGAGCTTCGCGCGGGCCGCCCCAACCGTGAGTGGTCGCGACTCGGCCTTCCAACTCCTTATAAATGCTAAAGAAGTGCTCCAGCTCGCGCCGGACGTGGGGGAAAACCTGGTCCATGGTGTGGATCTGGTCATAGCGCGGATTCCTGGTAGGCACCGCAATGATCTTCTGATCCTGCTCTTCCCTGTCCACCATGTCCAGCACACCCACCGGCCGGACCTCGATCAGACAGCCCGTGAAGCTGGGTTCATTGACGAGGGTCAGGACATCGAGCGGGTCGCCGTCTTCGGCCAGGGTGCCGGGGATAAACCCGTAGTCTCCGGGGTAGTGCATTGGCGAGTAGAGGGTCCGGTCCAGCCGGAACAGCCCGAGGTTCCCGTCATACTCCACCTTGTTAGCGGAGTTTTTGGGGATTTCAACGATCATTCGGACCAGTTCGGGCGTTTCCGGACCGGGGTCGAGGTCGTAGAGCTTTATTGACACAAGAGTCAGACTAGCAAATCCGGAAGGCCGCCTCCAACAACACCACCTATATGAGGAGGAGGTAGTACGGCCGAATCACCTAAAGCGAAGAAAAGGAGAAGCTTAAAGTTCCGCTTGAAGGTTCAAAAAGGACTTGCGTGGCACAGTACGAGGGTTTAGGATACGTCTATGGTCCGATTCGGACCAGAAAAGTCGTTTTCGGACCAAAATGGCTCAAGCCGAAGCAGTTCTGACACCTCGCAACCCTCGCGGCTTCCACTCCGCCCGGGTCGACGCAGCGGGGCGCCTGAAGCTGCCAGCGAAGTACCAGGAATACCTGAAAGCGCTGATAGATAAGACGTTGTTCGCCACGATGTACGAGGGCATGGCTCGAATTTACAGCAATGGCAGTTTCGAACGCAATCTCGAACTGTTGAGCGAGGAGCCAGCCCTGCTCGAAACGATGGCGAAGTACGGGGACATGTTCGGGGCCGACGTGGACTTGGATCCGCAGGGCCGCATCACGATTCCCCAGTCCTTGAGGAAGTTGTTGGGCCTGGAAGACAAGTCAGTTTACCTGCGGTTTGACGGGGACGTGATCAGCATCTACTCCGAAGAACAGCACAAGGCTGAACAGGACCGCCTGTTGGCGGAGATCGAAGAAAGTTTGAAGGCGGCGAAGGCGAAAGGTTTCCGGTTGTGAGACGGCATGGGACATTTTCCAGTCATGCTTGGCGAATCGCTGGAGTTTCTGGCGATCCGGCCGGAAGGAACCTACGCGGACCTGACGTGTGGCCTGAGTGGACATACCGGAGCGATCGCGCGCCAGCTGACCACCGGGCGTGTGATTTCGATGGATCGCGATGCGGAGTCGCTGGAGTTGGCGAAGCAGAACTGCGAGGACTGCCTGGACAGGATTACGTTCCGGCAGAGCGCGTTCTCCCAGCTGACGGAGACGCTGCGTGCGGTCGGCGTTGCGAAGGTGGATGGAATTCTTGCGGACCTGGGCGTAAGCCGTATGCAATTGACGTCCCCGGACAGGGGCTTCACTTTTATGCAGGCGGCTCCCTTGGACATGCGCATGGACCGGCGGCAGGAGATCACGGCCGCCGACGTGTTGAACCGGTCTTCCGAACGAGAACTTGCCCAGCTCTTCATGAGCCTGGGCGAAGAAAGGAGGCACCCGGCAGAGCGAATTGCCAGAGCACTGGTCCGAGCACGGCCGCTCCGGGATACGGGCCAACTGGCTGGTGTCGTGGAATCGGTCGTGCCACGGTCCGGAAAACTGCATCCGGCTACGCGGGTGTTTCAAGCGTTACGGATGGCGGTCAACGACGAACCGGGCGAGTTGGACGCAATGCTGGAGCAGGTGCCGGGTTGTTTGGCGCCGGGCGCGCGCTGGGTAGTGATCGCTTTTCAGTCAATTGATGACAGAAAAGTGAAGACCGTATTTCGGGATCTTGGCCGACAGAGCCGGGCCCGAATCCTGACCAAGCACGTGGTCAGGCCGAGTGATGCAGAGACAAGAAAGAATTCAGCTTCACGGAGTGCAGTGCTCCGGGCGCTGGAAATGAACTAGTGGTTCTTGGTTTAGGAGAGGGAGATTCAATTCCATGACAAGCCTCGCGGCATTGTTTGATTGGCTGGCGGCGGGGAAGGCGATGACCAGCGCCGCTGCGCGGAGGGGAAATGCTACGGACTTTCGGCTGCGCCGTTTGCCGAAAGAAGAGATCCACCTGTACGTAAAATCCATCGACAACACGACGGTTGTCCGGCTGGTGGACAAGAAGGATTGGTTGGCTAGTGTGGGTATGGCCGGTGGGGTTCTCACCGCCAGCCTGTTGCTGATCGCCATGCTGCTGCCCGGGGGGTATACGCTGCTGGCAAGCCATCGGATGGAACAGTTGAAGCACGACCGTGACCGGATGACGAACGAATTGCGCGTCCTGCGCAGCCGCCAGGCGGCGCTCGTCAGCCCCAGCCAGTTGGAGCAGTATGCCGGGCACAATTTCTCGACCCCAACGGCGGCGGCGGTGATCTTCGCGCCCCCGTCGAAAGGCGCTGTTGCGTCACTGGGCACCCGCCACTAAGCGGCTCAATCCCACCCGCACGAGGCAGCTATGGAGAATCCGGTAGGCGACCGCGCGTCCAAACGTGTCATTCTGGTTGGCCGCATTGTGTTCATCTGGGCCGTGCTGATTGTGGGACGCCTCGGCTACCTGCAAGTACTGAAGCACGACGATTTCGTCAAAGCGGCCAAAGCACAACACCAGCACAAGATTCGAATTCCGGCGGATCGGGGCGAGATCCTCGACCGCACCGGCACTCCGCTGGCCATTAGCGTCCGGACGGAATCGGTGGTCGTCAATCCGCAGCGGGTTGCGGACCCGCAGTTCTTTAGCGCGATCGTGGCTCCAGCCCTGGATCTGAACTCCACGGAACTGGCCAACACAATTGCTGAATACCAGGACCGGGGCGCGAAGAAGGCCCGTGGACGCGGCTTCCTTGTGATCAAACGGCATCTGACGGAAGACGAGAAATACCGCATGCTGCCGCTGCGACGCACGCTGCCCATCGAAATCCTGCCGGACCACCAGCGGGAGTACCCCAATGGCCTCACTGGCGCCCACGTTATCGGGAGTCTGGATGCTGAGGGCAACGGCAATGCCGGCCTGGAGCAGAAGCTAAACACCGAGATGCAGGGCAAGCCGGGCAAGATGATGGTGCTGACCGGCTCGCGCCAGGACAGCTATGTCAGTTGGGTGAGCGAAGAGAGCGTGCAAGGCACGAATCTGACGCTCTCCATCGACCGTGTCATCCAGCACGATGCCGAGGAGTTCCTGGCGGAAGGCGTCAAGGAAGCAGCGGCTTCCAGCGGAACAGTGATCGTGATGGACCCCCAGACCGGTGAAGTGCTGGCCCTGGCCAACTATCCCACTTTCGACCCCAGGCACGAGCAGCCCACGGCGGGTGAAGCCGAAGCTCGCCACAAGAACATCGCCGTACAGATTCCGTGTGAGCCGGGCAGCGTGATGAAGATGATCACCGTCACCATGGGCATCGATTCGGGACGGTTTACACCCACGAGTGGCATTTACTGCGAAAACGGCTCATTTCCCCGCCCTGGCCGCCGGCCGATTCACGACCTCCACCGCATGGGCAACATGGATGTCGCCGGCGTACTGATCAAGAGCTCCAATATCGGAGTCGCCAAGATTTCGATCGCCTCGGGGCCAAAGACGCTCTACGACTACCTGAAGCGTTTTGGTATTGGCGAGAAGACAGGCATCGAGCTACCGGCGGAATCGCGGGGCCTGCTGCGCCACCTGGAGTGCAAGGATTCAAAGGACCGCTGGTGCTGGTCGCCGGCGTCGCACGAGTACATTGCATTCGGGCATGAAGTGGGCGCAACGGCCATTCAATTGGCCCGTGCAGTCTCCGTCATAGCCAACGGCGGTCTGCTGGTGAATCCCCATCTCATCCTCAAGAAGTCGCGCCCCACGGATGACGGGCGTGTGCAGAATGTCCCGATTGAGTTTAAGAACCCGATCCGGGTGATCCGTCCGGAGACGGCATTCACCATCAGACGCATCATGGAAAGCGTCGTGGAAGAGGGCACTGGGCGCCGGGCCGCCATTCCTGGCTATTCCTCTGGTGGCAAGACGGGCTCGGCCGAAATTTTCGAGAACGGCGCATGGCAGAATCGCCACAACTCCTCGTTCATCGGTTTTGCGCCTGTGACGAACCCCCGCGTGGTTGTCGTGGTGACCCTGAACCGGACACCGAAACAGGGCGGCATCGCGGCAGCGCCGGTCTTTTCGAAGGTGGCGGAAACCGCGCTGCGAGTCCTCCAGGTTCCCAAGGACCGGCCGGAATCGGATATTCAACCCAAGCCCCTGACTCCGGCGGAAACCGACGAACTGCCGGAGAACCGCATCGCCAGGGCCGAGGCGCTCAAGAAGAAAGAAGAGAAGGAAGAGCTGGAAAAGAAGAAGCTGCAGGCAGCTGACCAGGAGCAGGACGCCAAGCCATTCTCCCCCTTACTGGTGGGCCCCAAAGTGCCGGACTTCCGCGGCATGCCCGTAGTCGCGGTTCTGCGGGAATCGGCAACACGCGGACTGCCGGTGGAGATTGTAGGGCGCGGCAAGGCTCGCGTCCAGAAGCCGGCACCCGGGACGATTCTGTCTAACGGCGAACACATCCAGGTGGAATTCTCGGCCGCTCAATGAAGCTATCTGATCTCATCGCCGGTGTTGCGCTCGCTTCCGACCTACCCGTCGGCGCGTACGGGCTGGATATCACCGGTCTGGAGTTCGACTCACGCCGCGTGAAGCCAGGCTATCTATTCTTCGCCTTTCCCGGCGCCAAGGCAGACGGCAGGGCCTTCGCAGCGCAGGCGATTCTGGCCGGGGCGTTGGGGGTCGTATCCGAACTTGCGAAGCCGGAAGATTTCGACGGGCTGTGGATTCAGGTGCAGCATGGCCGGGCCGCATTGTCGGTGATGAGCCGCCTTTTCTACGGTGCTCCGGATGAAAGCCTGGCCCTGGTTGGTGTCACCGGCACCAACGGCAAAACAACCACGGTGTACTGCGTCGACTCGATGTTGAGGCACGCAGGACGGGTGACCGGCATGGTCGGCACTATCCTCTATCGCGTGGCCGGCGAGGAACGTCCCGCTGTGAATACGACGCCGGACTCACTCGACCTGATGCGATTGATGGACGAGGTGAAACGCGCCGGTGGAACCAACTTCACCTTCGAGGTCTCATCCCATGCACTCGCCCTGCGGCGGGTGGCCGGACTGACGTTCCATACCGTACTGTTTACGAATCTGACCCGGGATCATCTGGACTTCCACGGCACAATGGAAGAGTATTTCGCGGCCAAGGTATTGCTGTTCCAGGGTGCGGGCGGCCCGCCGCCCAAGTTCGCGGTGATCAACGCGGACGATTCCTGGGGCAAGCGGATCCAGTTGCAGCCGGAGACCAAGCGGCTGACTTACGGACTCAAAAACAACGCGGATGTGAAGGCGGAGAACATTGACGCGGGCTTTCACGGACTGCGGTTCGACGTCCGTTACCCCGGCGGCCGGCAGCACATCGAGTCCAGGCTGTGTGGATTGATCAACGTCTACAACCTGCTGGGCGCATTTGCCGTGGGCCTGAGCCTGGGCTTGCCGGCGCAGCAGATCGCCGAGGGCCTGGAGTCCTGCAAGGCAGTCCCTGGGCGGTTTGAGCGGGTTGACGCGGGTCAGCCATTCCTGGTCGTGGTGGATTATGCCCACACCGATGATGCGCTGCGGAATACCATCGCCACGGCGCGTGCGCTGAATCCCAAGCGTGTCATTACGCTCTTCGGCTGTGGCGGCGACAGGGACCGGGCCAAACGCCCGCTCATGGGACAGGCGGCGGCGGAGATGAGCGACTTCGTGGTGGTCACTAGCGACAACCCGCGCAGTGAAGATCCCCTGAGCATCATCAATGATGCCCTGGTGGGCGTGCGCCGCTTTGACACGAAACACGTGGTGGAACCCGACCGCGAGAAGGCAATCCGCCTGGCCATCGCCGAAGCCCGTCCGGGGGACATCGTCCTGCTCGCCGGTAAGGGCCATGAGACCTATCAGGTGCTACGCGACCGCACAATTGATTTTGATGACCGCGTTTCCGCGCGCCGCGTACTGGAGAGCTTTGGGTATGTGCCCAAGGCGGAGGCCCGCGCATGAACCTCCTCGTCGCCGGCGCACCTTGCACTTCAGTCAGCACCGATACCCGGGCGATTGAGCCGGGCGCCTTGTTTGTCGCGCTGAAAGGGCCGAATCACGACGGTCATGATCACGTCCCGGCCGCCTTCGAACGTGGCGCCGCGGCCGCGGTAGTGGAGCGCTTCATCGAAGGCAGCGGTCCACAGTTGGTGGTCTCCGACACCTTGGCATGGCTCCAGCAGACCGCCGCTGCCGAACGCGAACGATGGGGTGGCGTCGTGGTGGCCATCACCGGCAGCGCCGGCAAGACAACGACGAAGGACGCGGTTGCCACAGTCGTAGCGACCGGATATCGCGTCGGGAAGACAGCCGGCAACTATAACAACCACATCGGACTTCCGCTTTCGATTCTGAATCTCGCCGGCGATACCGAGGTCGCCGTGCTCGAGATCGGCATGAATCACGCGGGAGAAATTGCAGACCTGGCTCGGATCGCCAAACCAAACATCGCGGTGGTGACGAACGTTGGTTCGGCGCATATCGAGAATCTGGGTTCGATTGAGCAGATCGCGCTGGCAAAGCGCGAACTCGTGGAGAGTCTTGGACCAGAGGGCATCGCCGTTCTGAATGGGGACGACGAGCGCGTGCGCACGTTTGCGGCGCAGCACCCGGGGCCAACGATCTTCTACGGCACCAGTGAGTTTTCTTCCATCGAGGCAGCCCACGTCCGGGCCTCAAACCTCGAGTTCCTCCCGGAGGGCTCGAAGTTTGATGTCGCGGACGTGGGCTCATTTTTTTGCCCGCTACCCGCTCGAGGTGGCCTGATGGCCGCACTGGCGGCATTGGCCGTGGCGAAAGCCCTGAAGATGGAACTGAGTGGTTTGGTGGATACCGTCGCCTCGCTGAAGGCTCCGAAGATGCGACTGGCGCGCCTCGAGAGCCGGGGCATGGTGATCTGGGACGACTGTTATAACTCGAATCCCGAAGCCGCCAAGATGATGCTCGACCTGCTGGCCGACACTCCAGCCAGGCGGCGCATCGCGGTTCTGGGTGAGATGCTGGAGCTTGGACGCTGGTCCGAGGACCTGCACCGGGAAGTGGGTATGTACGCGGCCCGGCGTGGGATTTCTGTGCTTGTAGGGATTCGCGGCGCCGCAAGGCATCTGGTCGACGCAGGACTTGACGCCGGGTTAGCGCCCGGCGCCGCGCATTTTTTTCCCGAACCCTCGGACGCAGGCCGTTTTGTCAAGACGCTGGCAGAGAGTGGCGACGCTCTCTTGTTTAAAGGCTCCCGCGGTACCCGTGTCGAGCTGGCGTTACAGGAGTTTCTCAACTAACAATGCTGTACTGGCTGCTGTACGAGCAACTGTTCCCGCAGTTCCCGCCGTTTCGTCTCTTCGGATACGTGACGTTCCGCACTCTTGCGGCCAGTATCACCGCGTTGCTCCTCTCAATCCTGTTGGGACCCTGGTTCATCCGCAGGCTGCAGTCGTTGCAGATCGGGCAGCACATTCGCGAAGAGGGGCCCGAGAGCCATCAGAAGAAGGCGGGCACGCCTACCATGGGCGGCCTCCTGATTCTGACCTCCGTCATCATCCCGACGCTGCTTTTCACTAATCTTCGAAACCCGTATGTCTGGGTCGCTCTGTTCGGGCTGGTGAGTTACGGGATTATCGGGTTCCTCGACGATTACGCAAAGGTGAAGAAGGCCCGCAACCTTGGGTTGACGGCACGGCAGAAGCTGCTGCTGCAGATCCTCATGATGCTCTGCCTGGGCATCTGGCTGCTGGTCCTGCACTCGAAGGGGCTCTATGACACGGCTATGAACGTGCCGTTCCTCAAGAACGTGAAGCCCAGTCTGCTGATTGAGGGATTGCTTGGCAACCCATGGACCTACCCCCTGGCCTTCGTGTTCTTCTTCGGCTTTCTGTTCTTCGTCATCGTGGGCTCGTCGAACGCAGTGAACCTCACGGATGGGCTGGATGGGCTGGCCGCGGGGCTGATGATTGTTGCCAGCGGAGCCATGACAATTCTGAGCTATGTCAGCGGCCATGCGCAGTTCGCGCACTATCTCGGCTTGACCCGGCTTTCCGGCACAGCCGAACTGACTATCTTCTGCGCATCTCTCACTGGAGCATCGCTCGGGTTCCTTTGGTACAACGCTCATCCGGCGGAAGTGTTCATGGGCGACGTCGGCTCGTTGGCCCTGGGTGGCAGCCTGGGTATCGTCTCTGTGCTGATCAAGCAGGAGATTCTCCTGATCTTCATCGGTGGTGTGTATGTCATTGAGTTGTTGAGCGTGGTCATCCAGGTAGTGAGCTTCAAGACCAGAGGGAAGCGAGTGTTCCTGATGGCCCCAATCCACCATCACTTCGAGAAGATGGGGTGGGACGAGACGAAAGTAGTCGTCCGGTTTTGGATCGCCGGACTCGTGATGGCTTTGTTCGCACTCACGACACTGAAACTGCGGTAAGGAATCATGAACATTGAGGGAGCACGCGTAACAGTCTTCGGGATGGGCAAATCCGGTCTGGCGACGATCGGACTACTCCAGGCCCATGGAGCTGTGGTGCGGGCATCGGATGTGAAGACTCCGGCGGATCTGCCGGAACTCGGCGTTGAGTTCGTCCCCCAGGGCCCCGAGGCCCTCGAAGGATGCGATCTGGCTGTGCTTTCGCCGGGCGTCGCGCCCACCCGGCCGCTATTTGAAGAGGCGGCGGGACGGGGCATCAAGGTGGTCGGTGACGTCGAGGCGGCTTCCTGGTTTCTTCGCGGACCGCTTATTGGGATAACCGGCGCCAACGGCAAGACGACGTCGACCGCGCTGGTCGGGCACCTTCTTGAAACGGCCGGCATTCCCTGCCAGGTGGGCGGCAATATAGGCACTCCGCTGGCTTCGATGGTGAGCAGCTCGGCCGAAGACAAATGGAATGTCCTGGAGTTGTCCAGCTTCCAGTTGGAGACCACGGATACGCTGCATGTGCACATCGCGGCGGCGCTGAACGTCACACCGGACCACCTGGACCGGCACGGGTCCTTCGAAAATTACGCCGCGGCCAAGGCGCGCATTTTTCGCAATCAGACGAGCTCGGATTTCGCGGTTCTCAATGCGGAAAACGAACCCACTGTCGCCTACGCGAAACTGACGGCGGCCCATGTGCATTGGTTCCACGCCGGTGCGGCCGTGCAGCCTGGCTTCTATCGCGATGGCGATCAACTGACCGCTGACGGAGTCCCTTTCATGGCGGTCTCCGAGGTGAAGCTCCGCGGACGCCACAATCTCGAGAATGTCCTGGCGGCGGCCTGTGTGGCTCATTTGGCCGGCGCCCCGCTCACGTCGATCCGTGAGGGCGTCATGTCGTTCCCGGGCGTCGAGCACCGAATTGAGTATGTGCGGACGGTGAATGGCGCCGAATACTATAACGACTCCAAAGCGACGAATGTTGACGCCACAATGAAGGCGCTCGAGTCATTCGAACGGGGCTTGTGGGTCATCCTCGGGGGCAAGGATAAGAACAGCGACTACACTACCTTGCGCGACCTACTTCATAAGCGTGCGAAAGCGGCCCTGCTGATTGGCGCCGCGGCTGAGAAGATCGCCAATCACCTCGGTGATTGTGTGCGAATCGAACAATGCGGCGACCTGGCCGGGGCGGTGGCTCTCGCGCATCGCGAAGCCCAGCCAGGCGACACAGTTTTGCTGGCACCGGCATGCGCCAGCTTTGATCAGTTTTCCGGCTACGAAGAACGAGGCAGAGTCTTCAAACACATAGTCAACGCGTTGGAGAACTAACGATGTCCACCTGTATCCGAACCGATTGGAAGTTGTTTGGCGCAACCATGCTGATCCTGCTGTTCGGCCTGATGATGGTCTACAGCGCATCCTCGGTAGTGGCCGAGGTGAACTACAACAAACAGACCTGGGAGTTTGCGGCACGCCAACTGGTGGCGGCGCTCATCGGTGTTTCAGCCATGCTGGTGCTGAAGCGGATGGACTATCGGAAACTCCAGCATCCGCTCTGGATCCTGATCCCCCTGGGCATGACAATCATGCTGCTGGTCGGCGTGATCATCGCCGATCCGCGAGCCCATCGCTGGTACAGGGTACCCGGCCTGGGCCAGTTCCAGCCAAGTGAGATCGCCAAGCCGGTGCTGATCCTGTTCCTGGCCTGGTTTGTTTCCCGGCAGGGCGACATCATCAACAGCCGTTACACGATCATCCCGACGGCCCTCGTAGTGGGCGGGCTGACACTGCTGATCGGGTATGGCGACCTGGGCACGGCGGCGATTATTCTGGCGCCCGCGGTAATCATCTTCTACGTAGCGGGCATTGAGCGGCGCTACTTCTATCTCACCCTCTTCCTGGTTGGCCTGTTGGGCGTGGGCTTCATCATCCAGAAGCCCTATCGCCTGATTCGCGTCACTTCGTTCTTCGGACTCACCGAAGAGGTCATCAATTCCAATCCGCGCTACCACTGGCTGGCCGTACGGTTGGCTTCCACCAAGGCGGCCCGCGATGCAGACCACCAGCCCAGGCAATCGAAGCTTGCCGTTGGAAGCGGCGGGATCACCGGAGTGGGCTTGGGCCAGTCGAACCAGAAATTGGGCTTTCTGCCGGAAGCGCATACGGATTTCATCTTCGGCGTAGTTGGTGAAGAGACAGGCCTGGTTGGCTGTGTGCTTTTGTTGTGTGGCTACCTGTACGTGTTCTGGCGCGGACTTCGCCTGTTCTGGCTTACGCCGGACCCCTTCGGACGCTACATCGCCCTTGGCTGTGTCTCGGTGTTGACGGTCCAGGCTTTGTGCAACATGAGCGTGGTGCTGGATATGGCGCCCACCAAGGGCATCCCGCTGCCTCTGATCAGCTATGGCGGCACAGCCCTCATCTGCACGCTGGCAACCATTGGCCTGCTGATGAGCGTAGGCGACCGGGCCACGGCGGAATAAGGAGGATTCGAAGCTGCTGTTCGTGATGACAGGCGGAGGTACGGGCGGCCACGTCATTCCAGCCGTGGCGGTAGCGTCCGAACTGCGCCGCATGGGACACGAGGCAATGTTTATCGGGACCAGGCGGGGCCTGGAAGCGACCATCGTGCCGCGGGCCGGCTTCGATATTGAGTGGATCGAGATCGGCGGCCTGCAGCGTGTCGGCATGTGGCAAACGCTCAGGACCGTCGTGCAGCTGCCGCTGAGCATCTGGAAGAGCTGGCGGATCCTGAGAACGCGCCGCGCGGCGGCCGTGTTCTCCATGGGCGGCTATGTCGCAGCCCCGGCGATGCTCGCGGCAAGTCTCAGCGGCACACCGGTGGTCGTGATGGAACCCAACGCCATGCCCGGCCTGGTCTCGCGCAAGCTGGCCGGCACGGTGAGCAAGGCGCTGATTGGATTTGAGGAGTCACGCAAGTACTTTCCGGCGGGACGGACCGAGATCACGGGCTTACCTGTGCGGCAGGAGTTCTTCGACATCCAGGCTCACCCGCCAGGGGCCGTATTCAGTGTTCTCGTAACCGGCGGCAGCCGTGGATCCCGCGCGCTGAACCGGGCATCCCGGGAGAGTTGGCCGCTGTTTCGGCAGAGTGGCCGGAGAGTGCGATTCGTACTCCAGTGCGGAGCGGACGAGCATCACGCGCTGGCCAAGGAGTTCAACGAGTACGGGCTGGAAGGCGAGGTGGCGCCCTTCATTCACGACATGGCGGCAGCATACTCGGCGGCCGACCTGGTGGTGAGCCGCTCGGGGGCGGGCGCTGTGAATGAGTTGACGGCGGCCGGCAAAGCGGCGGTTCTGGTTCCCTTCCCCGCGGCGGCGGATGACCACCAGAGGCACAACGCCGAGGCATTGGAGCGCGCGGGCGCGGCCAGGGTGGTTCTCGAGAACGCCTGGAGCGGTCAGCGCATGTTCGAAACTGTAAGCGAGCTGATGGATCATCCTGGCGATCTGGCGGCGCTGTCGCAGGCAGCCCGCGGCCTTCGGCGGCCAGGCGCGGCATTGCGGGCCGCGGAAGTGTTGGTGGAGGCCGGCCGCAAACGGCAAAAGGACAGGGAAAGCCACTCAAATTAGTGGTTCGGGCGGCCATCCGCCGGCTTTCCGCGCATTGACACAGCGCGGGAGGCCCGAAACAATAGGGTATCCGGATGTTTTTTCAACCTCAGCCCCTGCATTTTGCAGGTATCGGCGGCATCGGCATGAGCGGGCTGGCCGAGATCTATCACGCCCTGGGGTACCCGGTGAGCGGGTCGGACGTGAAGCTCTCCGCCATCACTGCTCGGCTTGCACGGCTGGGGATCCCTGTGCGTGAAGGCCACGCGGCAGCAAACCTGCCAGGCGGCACGGGGGCTTTGATTATCACTTCCGCCCTGCGAGCGGACAACCCCGAACTAGTGGAGGCACGCCGGCGTGGCCTCCCCGTCGTGACGCGCGGCGAGTTGCTGGCTGACCTGATGTCGGGCCGCAACGGAGTGGCTGTGGGCGGAAGTCACGGCAAAACGACCACAACCTCGATGCTCGCCTGCATCGCGTTGGAAGCGGGGCTGGATCCCACTGTGTTCATCGGAACACTGGTACCCTTCCTGGACGGCTCGAACGCCCGGCTGGGCGGAGACCTGATGATCACCGAGTGTGACGAGAGCGACGGATCGTTCCTGGAACTCGCGCCTGCCTACAGCATCATTACGAACATTGACCGCGAGCACCTAGACCACTACGGCACATTTGACAACGCAAAGCAGGCGTTCGTCCGGTTCGCCAACCGCGTGTGCTTCCAGGGCGCTGTGATCCTCTGCCTGGATGACCCAGAAGTGCGCTCTGTGCTTCCGCAGGTGCGGCGCAGAACCATCACGTACGGCTCTTCCCCGGACGCGCAGCTCCAATTGACGGATATCCAGACCGGCACCAGCGGCAGCGCCTTTCGGCTGACTCTTGATGGCAAGGCGCTGGGCTCATTCGAGTTGAATGTGCTGGGCCGCCATAATGTGCTGAACGCAACGGCGGCTATTGCCGCGGCGATGGAACTGGGTGTTCCCACTGATCGGATTCGCTCTGGATTGGCCAACTACCGCGGCACGGGCCGGCGTATGGAGCTCAAAGGAACCGTGCACGGTATCACCGTGATAGACGACTACGGCCATCACCCGACTGAAGTGCGGGCCACACTCGCGGCATTGCGCCTCACGCGTCCACGCCGCCTGGTCGTGCTCTTCCAGCCCCACCGCTACACTCGCACGAAGGCTTTGATGCCCGAGTTCTCTACAGCCTTCGGCGATGCGGACCTGGTGCGGATCGTCGAGCTGTATGAGGCCAGCGAATCGCCGATCGAAGGTGTGAATTCAGAAGCTCTGGCGGAAGCCGTGCGCAGGCAGGGTCATCCGGATTGCCGTTATGCCGGCTCGTTAACCCAGGCGGTGGAAATGATCGCGAGCGAGTTGGAAGAAGGCGACCTTGTACTAACATTGGGCGCGGGCAGCGTCACACAGGCCGGGCCGATGCTCCTGGCCAAGCTCAGAAAGGAATCTTCCGATGGCTAGACGGAAGAAGCAGGAAGAAGAGATCGAAGAGCAGAAGCCTGCTTCCGAGCGGAACGTCGTCTCGAGAGATACGATTCGAATCGCCCTTCGGTTTACGTTTTGGACCTTGTCACTGGTGGTCAGCGTTTTTGTTGTCGCCTGGGTCACCCTGCAAGGGGAACAGTTCCTGACTAACGATCCGCGTTTCCACGTTCCTGCCCGAGGCGCCAGCGCCCGTGACGAAGGTGTCGACGTGCGCGGCCTCAAGAACGCCTCGAAGAGCGCTGTGATGCGTGTCTTCGAGAATGACCGGGGCCGCAGCCTGGCCGATGTGGACCCGGATCGCCGCCGGATGCAGTTGCGGACCGTGGATTGGGTGCGGGATGCCAGCGTGCGCCGCATCTGGCCCAATCACCTGGAAGTGGAAGTGACTGAGCGCGAGCCGGTCGCATTTGTCCAGGTCGCCTCCGGCTTCACCGGCAACTTCGAGAATCCGGTCACCTATAAGCCCATGTTGATCGACGCCGACGGCGTAATTCTGCGCCTGCGGGGTAGCGTGCCAGCGAACCTGCCGCTACTGACGGGTGTCCGCGCCAGCGAGGATGTGGAGGTACGGCGGGCGCGGGTGCTGCGCATGATGCGTATGCTGGATGAGCTGCGCGATTTTCGCGACCGCATTCCGGAGATCGACGTCAGCGACCCGGAGAGCATTCGCATCACCTACCAGATGCAGGACCAGCAGGTGATCTTGATCCTCGGCAACGAGCGATTCCTGGAGCGGTTGAACATCTTTATCCGCCACTATGATGGGATTCGCGACCGCTTGCCGCCCAGGGCTATTCTCGATGTGAGCCTCGAAGGCCGCATCACGGCGATCGAACCCGCGGACGGGACTCACAAGAAATAAGTGTCAAAGAAACCACAACTCGCCGTCGGACTCGATATCGGCAGCGCCTGGACTCGAGTCGTCGTGCTATCGCTGGTCGACAACTGCCTGCACTACCGCGGGCATTCGGCGGTCATCTCGCGCGGCTGGCACCGCGGCCAGATTGCCGATCAGTCCGCCGTCGCGGAAACGGTTAGGCAGGCGGTGCAGCAGGCTGAGCTCAGCTCGGGGGAGCAGATCGGCTCAGTGGTGGTGGGAGTGGGTGGCCCTTCGGCTCGCTCGCAGCAGGGTCGCGGACTCTACGAATTCGGCCACCGGCGGCCGATTGAACGCGGCGACCTGGTCTACGCCGTCGAACTGGCTGCCCGCGCCCGTCTTGACGAAGACCGCTTCCTATTGCAGGTGATGCCGCAGGACTTCACCGTGGACGGACGCCCGCCCATCCCCCATCCTCTCAACATTGAATGCCAGCGCCTGGAGGCGCACGCGCTGCTCATCACCACCTCGATGCAGGAGCACCAGGCGCTGATCTCGGCTGTTCACCAGGCCCACCTCCGGGTGGAAGAAACTGTCTTCGAGGCCATGGCCGCCTCCTACGCCAGCATCCTGCCGGAAGAGCGGGCCGGCGGCGTAGCCCTCGTCGATATTGGATCTCACTCCACGCATATCGTGTACTATGATGGCGACGCCCTGCTGTACGCCGTGGGCATCCCCATCTCGGGCGATCATTTCACACGCGATCTGGGGGAACTGAAGGCACTCTCGTTTGATGAGGCCGAACGGGTCAAGTTCGCGCATGGCTGCGCGCTGCTGGGCCTGACGGCGGATAATATTGTCATAGAGCTGCCCGCGGAAGCGGGCCGGCCCGGCCGCGAGATCAATCGCCGCGATCTGATCGAGATTCTGGAAGCGCGGGCCGTGCAGTTGTTCGATATTGTGGAGCGCTGCCGTGTGCGCTATGCGCGGGAAACTCCACTCCGCGAAGGGGTTGTCCTTTGCGGGGGCGGGTCGCAACTGGAAGGAATGGTAGAGGTGACCGAAAAGGTCCTGGGGTGCCCGGCACGGCTGGGATTCCCCCGGGGCATCATCGACTGGCCCGAGGATTTATCTAGTCCAGTCTGGACTACTTCGGCCGGTTTGGCCATGTACTCCGCCCGTTTGCAGACCCGCAAAGACAAAAAAGGCGGCGGGCCGAGCATCTGGAGCCTGTTTACGGGAAAATGAAAGGAACTCATGCCTGACCTCGACGCACTCAAATTCGAAATCCAAGACGAGACGCTGGGCGGTACGCGCATCAAAGTGGTCGGTGTGGGCGGCGGCGGATCCAATGCCGTGAACCGCATGGTGGCCTCCGGTGTGGGCGGCGTCGAGTTCTTCGTAATGAACACCGACGCGCAAGCCCTGCGAACATCCAAGATTGTCAATAAGATAGCGCTCGGTACTCGCATCACCCACGGTTTGGGCGCCGGCTCTGATCCCGAGATCGGCCGGCAGGCAGCGCTCGAGGATACCGACAGGATCATTGAGGTCCTGGAAGGCGCCGATATGGTCTTTGTGGCAGCCGGCCTCGGGGGCGGTACCGGTACCGGTGCGGCTCCGGTCATCGCGGCTCTCGCTAAAGAACTGAATGCATTGACGATCGCCGTCGTTACGAAGCCATTCAGCTTTGAAGGCCCGCGCCGTATGAACCAGGCCGAACGGGGCTTGGCCGAACTCCACGCCACCGTCGATTGTGTGATTTCGATCCCCAACGACCGGCTGGTGGACCTCGTTCCGGCAGGCACCAGCTTCTTCGAAGCATTCCGCATGGCTGACGATGTGCTGCGCCAGGGCGTTCAAGGCATTAGCGATATCATCACCACTCCGGGCTTGATCAACCGCGATTTTGCCGACGTCCGCGCAATTATGCTCGGCATGGGCTTCGCCATGATGGGCACCGCCTCCGCCAAGGGCCCCAATGCGGCCGTCGAAGCAGCCAAAGCCGCCATCCAGTGCCCCTTGCTGGAAGAGGGCGGCCTGAAGGGCGCCCGCGCCATCCTGCTCAACATCACTGCTTCCGGCGCGTTATCGCTGCATGAGATGCACGACGCCTGCAAACTCATCCGGGACGCCACCGGCAATGAAGACGTGCAGATCAACTTCGGGCTTGTGCCGGACGACAACCTGGACGACGAAGTAAAAATCACGGTGATCGCCACGGGCTTCCAGCGCGACAATCTGCCGCAGGTGGACCCAATGCACGTGTCCGCAACCCGCAGCGGCGCACCCAAGGTTCTCAATCCTGCACCGGTGCCCAACAGCACCCTGATGCCGGTCACCCAGCAACCATTCCCGTCGATGCAGTTCCCCCCTGGTACCGAACCGATGTTCACTTCGGTGGAGATGCCGGGGCAGGAAAACTACTCCGATGTGACCCTCGATGTGGAGATCGAGCCTGAAGAAGAATCGGCCGTTGCGACCGCAGCGGAGGCAGAACTGCCGCCACAATTGCCGCCGAAACCGGCTCCGCAGGGGGATGACGACGCATTCTCCCTGGATGATCTGGACACCCCCGCGTTTTTGAGGCGGGAGCGGAAGCTGTTCCAATAATGTCGGCCTCGGCTACCGCACGTGGAACGGACCAGATGATATTACGCGGAGGCAGGCCTCTTTCGGGTGAGGTTGCGCTCAAAGGCGCCAAGAACGCCCTGCCCAAGATCATGGTGGCCGCGTTGCTGACGGCAGAACGGTGCACGCTGCGCAACGTTTCGCGCATCGTGGATGTCGCAATCGTCAGTGATCTCATCACCGCTCTGGGCGGTGAGGTCACCTACACCTCTCCGGATGTGCTGGAGATCTGCGCCGCGAACCTCCACCCCATGGAGCGCAGCGTCCTTAAGGAATTCACCGGCAAGAGCCGCATTCCGATTCTGACCTGCGGACCCCTGCTGGCCCGTTTCGGTGAAGCGCCGGTCCCGTCGCTGGGCGGCTGCCGAATCGGCACCCGTCCCGTGGACTTTCATATCCGCGCCCTGCAGGACATGGGCGCACAACTGCACGACCAGTCGGGCAATGCGCATCTCACCTGCGAACGGCTCTACGGCAACAAGATCCGGTTGGAATACCCCAGCGTCGGCGCCACGGAACAGGTAATCCTGGCCGCCGTGCGTGCCGAAGGGGTCACGGAACTCTCCAACGCGGCCATGGAACCCGAGATCATGGATCTCATCATGGTGCTCCAGAAGATGGGCGCCGTCATCAGCGTGGACGTTGACCGCGTCATCACCATCATTGGCGTCAAGGCACTGCGGGGCTTTGACCACACCCCGATCCCTGACCGGCTCGAAGCCGCCTCCTGGGCCTCGGCCGCCATCGCCACTAACGGCCGCATCTTCGTCCGCAACGCGCGCCAGGTGGACATGATGACTTTCCTCAACCGCTACCGGCAGATCGGCGGCGATTTCCGGGTCACCAATGAAGGCATTGAATTCTGGCGGGCGGGCGGCAAACTGCGCTCTTCGGCTCTGGAAACCGACGTCCACCCCGGCTTCACTACCGACTATCAGCAGCCCTTCGTTATCGCTTTGACCCAGGCGGAAGGCGTTTCCATTGTCCACGAAACGGTTTACGAGCAGCGCTTCGGCTACATCGACGCGCTCAACCGCATGGGTGCGCAGATTCAGCTCTACCGGGAGTGCCTGGGCGGCCTTCGCTGCCGCTTCGGGCAACGGAACTACAAACACAGCGCCGTAATTGTGGGCCCAACACCGTTGCGCGGCGCCGAGATTAATATTCCCGACCTGCGGGCCGGCTTCAGCTATGTGATCGCGGCCCTGGTGGCGGAAGGCGAATCCACGCTCACCAACACGGGCCTGATTGAGCGCGGCTATGAAGACCTTGTGGGTAAGCTGCTTCGGCTAGGAGCCCAGATCGTCGACGCCTGAGGCTTCGCGGCGCACGCCGTGGACGTGGTAGGGAACGTAGTAGCGCGGATCATCGTCCCGGGTGACGAGATCGAACCCGCAGTCTGTCAGGAATTCGCGGACGAAGCCCAGCGTACGGAAATCCTCACCCTCGCCGCGCCCTGCGCGGAAGTCGTGCGCGGCGATGCACACATGCGCCGTTCTCATCATGGCGCTGCGGCAACCGGGCAAGGCCTGCCGCTCCGCTCCCTCGATATTCATCTTGAGGAAATCGATGTGGTCGAGTCCCATTTCAGCGGCCAGGCTGTCGAACGTCACGCCTTCCACCGGGAAGCTGGTGGGCGTCGCGTCTCCACTGCGCACGAAGTTCGACTCCCAGACAGGGAGAGTCTCAATATGCAACCGGGCCGGAACGTCCACACAGGCGACATTCAGGGTCTGGACATTGCCTAACCCATTCAGTTCACAGAAACGATTGAGTACACGGTAGTTCGTCGGGTGCGCTTCGATGGCCCACACATGACCCTCTGACCCGACCTTCTGCGAGAAGGCGAAAACATCTTCCCCTCGTCCCGCTCCGATGTCCACAATCACATCGCCAGCCTTCGGCTTGTAGACGTGAAACCAGTAATCGTCAGCATCGCGGACGTATTTCGTCGCCATGTGACACCAGCGGTCCCAACGAGGTTGTGCAGTCTGGAATAGCTCCGGATCGGGGAACGAAATCCCTTCCGCCCTCCGGATCCACATCCCGTCCCACAGGATCTCTATCGGTTCGCCGCTGGCGGCTCGGGCAGCCCTGGTGGCCAAGCGCGCCAGTTCTTCTCTCGACCCCGGCCTGTCCAGTTCGCGGACCGTCTCCTCAGCAATCCACATGATCTGCAAAGAAGTGGTCGATGGACGCCCTCATCTGGGCTGAGACGTTCTTCGGCAGCGAGTTCATTTCCTCGGAGCTGAGCGGCTTGAAGTTCTTCGCCACGTTCGTATTGAAGTCGATGTGCTCCAGCTCCGGCATGCCCACCGTAGTGGCCGTCACGGGCAGCGACATCGCGTACCGCAGCAGCATCTCAGGCGCCGCCTTGCCCAGCAACTTCTCCTGGGCGAAGACCTTCATGGCCGTCAGGCCCATCTTCTTCTTCAACGCTACCGGCATCGCCACGGATTCGAACCCGGAAGCGCCGGTCTGGCCCTGGCCCGCTTTGTCGGACGGAGCCGCGTTCCCGATTTGGGCGATATTCAACGCCATCTGCGTCGAGTCAAAGTCGTTGTGCTCCAGCGCGGCCTTCAGCACCTGCGGATTCTGGTGGCATGTGACTCCAATGAAGCGCGCGACTTTCTGCTCACGCAGTTTGTACATCGCCTTCAACTGGCCGTTCGCCCCTTCAATCTTGGCGAGGTCGTCTTCGTTGCCCAATGCGTGGATGTGCATCAGGTCTACCTGGCTGACGCCGAGATTCTTCAACGAACGATCAACGATGCGCATCGTATCGTCGTACGACCGGTCGCCGCCAATCTTCGTGACCAGGAAGAAGTTCTTCTTGTGGGACTTGAGATACTGGCCCACCCACTGCTCGCTCTGGCCGTCTCCATAGCTGGCAGCCGAGTCCACGTACGTCACGCCGGCCTTCAGCGCGCGTTCGAGGGCAGGAAGACCCTTATCAGGGGTCTTGTATGCCAGCCAGCGGCTGCCGGCGCCGAACGCCAGCAAGCTGACCTTCTCTCCGGTGCGACCCAGAGTTCGCATCGGCATTCCGGTTTGGGCGTCAATTTCAGTGGCGAGCGCCGCAAGCGCGGCGGATGTCAAAAAGGACCTTCGGGAAATGCTCATGGTGACTCCTTCTCGCAAATGGCATTGTATCAGTAAGGGTGTAGTGGAAAGCGACTGAACATCCTACTTCGCTCCAGCGGGATCACTCAACTCGCTAGTTGTTGCCTTGCGAAACAGTCTGGTCCGGACAGCTGAACGCGTCAACCAGCTTGGGCGCGCTGGGGCAGGTTTTGTGAACGGCCACGGCCAGGCCGACCGTCGTCAGCAAAATGAGCAACAGCGGGATCCAGGTTGCACCGAATACGCTGCGCAGCCATCCCTTCGCCTCGGCCTTCTTTGCGGCGCCCGTCAGGCACGAGGCAAGCAGCGCGTTCAGCGCGATATCGGGAAGAATCTGCGGGGCCGCGTAGATCAAATAGCCACCCGCGCCGAAGAGCACCATGACGAGCAATGCCAGCAGGGCAATAATCCAGATTCCGTCGTCCAGGTCGATGTCCAGATCCAGGCTAGGGAAGCTGATGCCGTGCCCGCCGCCTCCGCCCGCCGAAACCGGCGACGCCCCGGTGTCCGCGACGCCCCAGACATCCGAAGCCCCGCCGCCACCTGAGTCGCCGCCACCAAAGGACATCGACATTCCACCACTTGCCGGCGCGCTGCCTCCGGAAGAGCCGCCCCAGAAGGGAATGTCCACATTGCCCAGGTCCACTCCGGAACCGAAGCCGGAGCCCGCCTGCTTCCGCGATGGCACGTCCAGTAGTACATAGGCCACCCAAAGCCGCGTCAAACCCACGAAGACAAGGTAGGCAATCAACACCGCCAGCGGATAGCGCACCAGCACCGCGGTGAGTCCAGCCATCAGCAGGAGCTTGCTCGCCAGCACTCCACTCGAGGTGGTGGCCACCAGCAGCAGGCCCATGTGGAAGCGGACGAAATACTGCCGCAGCACACGCTGACGGAACTTCTTCGCCACGGACCCGCTATCCAGCCGGCGGAAACCCTGTTTCGTCTTCAATCGACCCTCCTCCGGAAACTGCTCACAGCGCTCACTCACCCAGAAGGTGAGCAGCCACGCTGCGGTGGTGGGATGACGTGCGGTGTTCGAAAAGATAGATCCCCTGCCAGGTGCCCAAGGCCAGGCGTCCGCCGATCAGGGGAATCGAGAGCTGGACTCCCGTCAGCACACTGCGGATGTGGGCCGGCATATCATCCGCCCCCTCCATCGTGTGAACATACTGCCGGTTGTCCTCCGGCGCAATGCGCTCGAAGTAGTGCTTCAAGTCCGTCTGGACATCCGGATCGGCGTTCTCCTGAATGATGAGCGACGCTGACGTGTGCCGGCAGAACAAAGTCAGCAGACCGGTCCGGAGTTGTTCGCTCCGGACCCAGGTTTCCACTTCCGGGGTGAACTCATAGAGCCCCTTGCCACGCGTGCGGATCGTGAACTCCTGTACAGCCTGCCGCATCTCGTGGCCGGGGATCTACTCGACCGTCACGC
This sequence comes from Paludibaculum fermentans, assembly GCF_051172195.1. GTDB lineage: Bacteria > Acidobacteriota > Terriglobia > Bryobacterales > Bryobacteraceae > Paludibaculum > Paludibaculum fermentans_A. The sequence continues at coordinate 3,352,850 of NZ_JBPJAQ010000001.1, read as the reverse complement.
TCTTCGCCAGGTTGCGCGGCTGATCCACGTCGCAGCCGCGGCGGACGGCGATGTGGTACGCCAACAGTTGCAGCGGCACTACTTCCAGGATGGGCAGTAGCAGTTCTCGTGTCGGAGGCACCCAGATGACGTGGTCGGCCGACCTGGTCACGTCGTTCATGCCTTCCGTGGCCACCGCGACCACCTTCCCGCCGCGCGCCTTGACCTCCTGGATATTCGAGAGCGTCTTCTCATACCGCAGCACGCTCGCCTCATCCTCGGGATCCGCGGTCGCCAGCACCACCGTGGGTAGCGACTCGTCAATCAGCGCGTTCGGCCCGTGCTTCATCTCGCCGGCTGGATAGCCTTCAGCGTGAATGTAAGAGATCTCCTTGAGCTTCAAAGCGCCTTCCAGCGCGATGGGATAGTGGATACCGCGGCCCAGGTACAGGAAGTCAGTCGATTTGAAGAGCCACTTCACCAGGTCTTCGTAGTGGGCTTCGGCCGAGAGCACATGTTCCAGCTTGGCTGGGATCCGCAGCAGCTCCTGCGCGAGATCCTGCGACTGTTCCGGAGTCTGGCGGCCCCGGGCCTGTCCCAGGTACATCGCGAGGATAAACAACGCCGTCAACTGAGCCGTAAACGCCTTGGTCGAGGCCACGCCGATCTCAGGCCCTGCGTGGGTGAGCAGCGTGCCCGCCGCCTCGCGCGAGATCATCGACCCCATCACGTTGCAGATGGAAAGCGTGCGCGAGCCCTTGCTCTTCGCTTCCCTCTGCGCCGCCAGCGTATCGGCCGTCTCGCCGGACTGCGAAATCAGCACCGTCAGTGAGTTCGGATTGACGATTGGATCCCGATAGCGGAACTCACTGCCATAGTCCACTTCCACCGGTATGCGCGCCAGCCGCTCGATCATGAACTTGCCGGCCAGAGCGGCGTGCCACGACGTACCGCAGGCGACAATCCGGACATTCTGGAATTCGGCAAACTCCTTCGGCTGGATCTGCATCTCATCCAGGAACACCCGGCCGCTCTCCTGGCCCACGCGGCCCAGGATCGTATCGCGGACGGCACGCGGCTGCTCATAGATTTCCTTGAGCATGAAATGCTTGTAGCCGCCCTTTTCCGCCATGATCGGATCCCACAGGATGTGCGAAACCTGCCGCTTCACGGGCCGGCCATCCAGATCCATCAGGCGGACTCCATCCGCGGTCAGCACAGCGATATCGCCGTCGTGCAGGAAAAAGACGTCGCGGGTGTGGCTGAGAATGGCCGGCACGTCGGATGCAACGAAATACTCGCCCTCGCCCAGTCCCACCACGACAGGGGGGCCATTTCGCGCGGCTACGATCTTGCCGGGATCCAGGCGTGAGATCGCCGCGACGGCAAATACACCCCGCAGCCGGCCCACCGCCAGACGTACAGCCTCTTCCAGGCTGCCCTGAAAATACTTTTCAATCAGGTGCGGAATGATCTCGGTATCGGTTTCGGTCTGGAACACATGGCCTTCGCCCTCGAGTTCCTGCTTCAGCGCCAGGTAATTCTCGACGATGCCGTTGTGAACCACCACGATGTCGCCTTTGGAGTCGCGATGCGGATGCGCGTTCTCTTCTGTAGGCCGTCCATGCGTCGCCCAACGGGTATGGCCTATGCCATACAAACCATCCACAGGCGACAGGCGAACAGCCTCTTCCAGGTTATGGAGCTTCCCGGAAACGCGCCGCAGATGGAGGTTCATTTCCTGGTCGACAACAGCCAGGCCAGCAGAGTCGTAACCGCGATACTCCAGGCGGCGCAACCCTTCCAGCAGGATGGGGACAGGTTTCTTATTGCCAACGTAACCGATGATTCCGCACATAGCTATCCTCCGAGTTTCGCCGCGCGGAGCGGCGGTCTAGCTGATCAACTCCACCCTGTACTCTTCGATGACGGGGTTCGAAAGCACCTCGGCGGCTATCCGGTCGAGCTCCACCTTGGCCGTTTCCAGGCTGGTCCCTTCGGCGAGTTCGATTTCAAAATACTTCCCCTGGCGCACGGCGGCGATTTCGGCGTGGCCCATGCCGTTGAGGGCGCGAGCGATCGTCTGACCCTGCGGATCGAGAACGGTCTTTTTCATGGTGACGTAGACGTGGGCTTTCATTGGGCTTCTTTAGAGTTTAGCGGACATGGCAAGTCCTGTGGAGGAATCCCCCGAAAGTACCAGGACTTTGACCTGACCGGCGATTCTCGCTATATTGCGCTGAGTCCGATCAAGTCTGGGGACGGACCACGCTTCTATTCCTGAGGAGGAACCTCTATGTCCAACAACGTGCCCACCGGGGCCGAGTTTAAAGAGCAATTGCGCGCCGGCGCCCCTAAGATGGGGCTGTTTCTCAATTCACACAGTCCGACCGTGGCCGAACAACTCGCTCACAGCGGCTACGACTGGCTGCTCGTCGACACCCAGCACGGTCCCATGGACCACGAAAAGCTGTCCAACATGCTGTGCGCCATCGCCAGCGGCGGAGCCAAGTCAATGGTCCGCGTGGCCGGCTATCACGACCGCGGTGGTATCCAACAGGCCCTCGACCTTGGCGCCGACGGCGTCCTCGTGCCCTACATCAATACGGCGGAAGAGGCGCGGCAGGCGGTAAGTTGCACCCGCTACCCCACCGCCGGCACCCGCTCCGTCTACTTTCCGCAGCGCAGCATGAACAAGGCTGGCCTGCTCGGCTACGCCGGCAATGCCAACAAGAATGTGATCGTCGCGCTGCAGGTGGAAACCGCGGCCTGCATCGAAAACATGGTGGAGATCGCCGCCGTGCCCGGTGTCGATATGCTCTTCCTGGGCCAGAACGACCTCTGCATGTCGATGGGTCTCTATGAAAAGTATGAGTTCCCCCACATGTACACCTCGCCGGAACTGCAGGCGGCCACCGACACCCTCATCGCCGAGGCACGCAAGAATAACGTGATCCTGGGGCTGTTCCTCTTCGGCACTACCCGCGTCGCGGAGTTCCTCGCCAAAGGCTTCAGCTTCATCAGTGTCGGCAACGACCTGCATCACGTCCTCACGCAGTCGGCCGCCTACGTCCAGGACCTCGAGAAGATCGCCGCCACGGAAGGGAAGCTCTGGAGCCGCCGTCCCACGGCGTTGTTCTAGCCTTTTTGTAAGAACAGCCGGCGGCGCAATAGGCCAAATCAAGCACAAGCTGCTGAACTTGGCAAGTGATCTAACCGTTAGACAGTGCGGCCCATCTCCAAATCAGGAGATGGGCCGTTTTTCATTTTCTGAAACCAAACAATTCCTCGGATCGTCTATAATACTAAGTAAGTCGGCCAAGTAGTCCTTCCTTATTTCTCCCTCACGCTCGGGGAAAAACCAAACGGAGAAAATCAATTGATCAAACCAAACGCTACTCGTGTGTCTCTGCTGGCCCTCCTTGTGCTGGCCCCGGCATCCCTGCTTTCCGCTGCGAACGCCAAAGAGGCCCCGCTCAAGGAAAGCATCGCGCTGATGCAGGACATCGCGGGCGCGACGAATGGTATTCGGGAAACGGCCGCCCGCATTGAGTCCTTCAACCGGACTCCTATGCAGCTCAGCCGTATGTCCCATTCTTATCAGCTGAATGAACTGCGTGAACAGGTGAATGCCCTCGCTCCGGCCGTCAACCGCCTGGAAGAAATCGGCGCCTCCCTTGGAACGCCGGAACAGCAGACCATCGCACGCGCCGGTATTGCGGCACGGGCACTGGCTGCCGAGGTCAATGCCACGATCCTCAAGCAGAATGAGATCGAAGGCAACCCCAGCCTGAACTGGGATTACTGCCGGCTCGTCAAGGCTGTCTACAGCCGGGCGAATGCGCTCAACAAGAGCCTGGACGCCGCCGCGGATTACACCAAGGCACGTGGCCGGGCCGAGCAGAACGGCATCATTCCGGCTCCGGCCGAATAGACCCGCCTAAGAACGGGGCAAATGCAGGTGGCTTTGCTGCCTCCATTTGCCCCGGATCTTTTCAGCCCGATCATTTGTTAATTACGGCAATCAGAATTCGAGCCCGATCGATCGCATCAATTCCAGTGCGTTGCTCTTCGCGACAATGCCCGGCCGGATTCTGTAATCGAATCGCATCTGTCCGTCTTCCATCCGATCCTCGAAGTGCATATTGACGCCCCGCGGCTCCACCTGATCCGCAATATGCGTCAATGCCAGGTCATGCGTAGTCACCAGCCCGATCGCGCCTCGCCTCACCAGCCCCTGAATCACTCCAGCCGCGCCAATCCGCCTGTCGTGCGAGTTCGTCCCGCTCAAGACCTCATCCAGGAGAAACAGCAGCGGCAGGCCCTGCTTCGTCAATTCCACAATGCGCCGCAGCAGTACGATCTCCGCGAAGAACCGCGAGTTGCCCTCTTGCAGTGAATCCACCACGCGGATCGAGGCGCCCACCGCCACGGGCGAGACAACCAATCGCTTCGCCCGCACCGGAGCGCCCGCCAGCGCCATCACCACACTCACGCCCACCGTTCGCAGCATGGTGCTCTTGCCCGACATATTCGAACCGCTGATCACGATCAAGGGCTGCGTTCCGTCCAGGCGAACGCTGTTCGCGACAACCCGGCCGGGCGGCAGTAATGGATGCGCCAGTTCTTCCCCGTTGAGTACAGTCTGCCCTTCGGCTATCTCAGGGAAGCGGTCTTCCGGGTGCTCCCACGCATAGCCGGCCAGCGCCAGCAACGCTTCCATTTCACCCAATGTTCTCAACCATTCCGGGATGGATGGACCATACACCCGGCGCCATTGCTCGATCGCCCAGGAGCAGTTCAACCCCCACATCAGGATCAATCCGATCGGAGCAAAAAGCTGATTGCGGCGCAGATCCAACAGCCCGACCAGGCGCGCCAGTCCCGCCACCTGCTTGGACGGCGTGACCCCGCTCGCATCCAGGCTGCCTCGCAACTCCAGCAGCTTCGAGGAAGTGAAATCCTCCCGCTCCAACCGGCCCAGCAAAGACGAGATCAGGCCCAGTTCCCGCGAAGGCTCCTCCAGCCCGCTCAGCACTTGAAACACCTTCGGCCGCATGCGGTACGAGAAGATGATCTGGGCCAGCAGCGCAACTAGAAACGGGATTCGGACGCCAGTCGCAGCCATTACCCCAAACGAAGCCAATGTGCACACCGGCAGCAGCAAGGCTGCCGCACGATGGCCCACCGTCAACCCCACAGGCGGAGCGGTACCCCAGCGCATGAGCGTATCGGGATGCACGGCCGCGCGCACATCTTCGCCCATCAGCGCCAGTTGTTCCCTCAATTCCACTCGCGGCTGCAAATCCCGCACCGCGCCCTGCCGGGCTTCAATCTCCGCTTTCGAAGCTCCGTGCAGCAGCCACTGCGCCAGCGTCTCTTCCCCGCCCCGCGTGCGCGCCGTGCAAAGCAACTCAAACAGCGAATTGCGCCCAAACAGGTCCAGCGAAGCCGCGTACGGATGATCCGCCGGTTCGAACTCAGCTCCAGTCACACCCCGTCCTGGCCACGAGCCATCCAGGCGCGCCAGTCCATCCTGATACAGTTTCACCGCCCGCTGAGCCATCTTTTGGGCGCGTAGCGCAGCATCGTGCCGGATCATCAGCACCACGAAGATCACGATTGGCAAAGGCAGCCACCACGGCGAAGCACCGCGGTGCACAAATACCAGCCAGAACAGGAAGACACCCGCCAGGGCCACGGCCAGGCGGGCATTCCCGATCCTGCTCGCCAGGGCCGCATGACGCTGGGCTGCCGCCTGGTATTCGTCCAGCCGGCGTTGATATTCAGACAATGGAGTCACGCTTGCTTCATTGTAGGCAATGCAGCCCGTCGTCCCGCGCTCGCAGTAATTTCGTTGACAATTCGTTTACCTGTCCGTAAAGTAATTCAAAGTCGTTCTGGGACTGCTACTCACTCTGCGCTGAGTCTGCTCAACGGCGAGTCTCCTCTATGCTGAGGCGTGCGTCACGTCGCACGGGAAGTTCAATCTGCATAGGGGTCATCATGCGCCTTCGCTCGCTTCTTCTGCCTCTCTTCACAACTTGCCTGTTCGCCGCCGACACGGCCGCCCCCCTGCCGGAAGTCGCTCAACTCCTCGTCGACATCATTCGCGTCGACACCAGCAATCCGCCTGGCAATGAGGACAAACTGGCCCAGCTCCTGGCCGCGAAGTTCAAGCCTTACGGCTTTGAGATCGACATCATCCCCACCCCCCAACCCGGCAAGAGCCACTTCATCGCCAGACTCCGCGGCAACGGCAGCCGCAAGCCCGTCCTCATCGCCGCACACGCCGACGTCGTGGGTGTGGAGCGCGAGAAATGGACTGTTGATCCGTTCGCGGGCGTAGTGAAGGACGGAGCAGTCTGGGGCCGTGGAGCCATCGACTTCAAAGGCGGCCTCGCCGTCTTCGCACAAGCCGCCATCGACATCGCCCGCCGCAAAGTCCCGCTCGACCGCGACATCATCTTCCTTTCCGAAGCCGACGAGGAAGGCGGACAATACAACACCCGCTACCTCTCCACCCAGGCCTGGGACAAGATCGACTGCGAATTTGCCTTGAACGAAGGCGGCTGGATTATCAAGGACGACAAGGGCAAAGTCCTCTACGTCAGCATCTCCACCGCCGACAAATCCGGCGTCAGCCTGAAGCTCACCGCCCGCGGCACCTCCACTCACTCCTCCATGCCGCGGCCCGACAATGCCATCTACACGCTCGCCCGAGCCTTGGCCAAAGTCTCTGAGTACGACACCAAACCCAAGCTGACCGCCTCCACCCGCGAATTCTTCATGGCCCTCTCGCAGGTCAGTGCGGAGCCGATGAAGTCGCACTTCCGCAATCTCTCGGAGGGCAAGGACCCTCAACTCGTCGCCGCCGCCGACAAGGCCATCAGCGAGAACACTCTGTTGCACGCCATCATGCGCGACACCATCGCGCCCGTCCTGATGAACGCCGGCTTCCGCGGCAACGTCATTCCAGGCTCAGCCGAAGTCACGCTCAACTTCCGCACCATCCCCGGCACTTCCAACCAGGAACTCATCGATGAGATGACGAAGGTGATCAACGACCCCCGCGTCGATATCACCGTCGCCCAGCCCGGCATCGGCCGTACAGCACTCACGCCCGAACAGCTGAAGGACTACGAACGCCTCCGCAACATGCCCGAGTCTTCCAAGGAGACCGATCTGTATCGCGCCCTGGTCGCCAGCTCGAAAAAGACCTACCCCGGAGCCGTCGTCACACCCTATCTGTTCCAGGCCGGCACCGACGCCTTTGCCTGGCGCTCCCGCAATATTCCCGTGTACGGCATCTACCCATATCCGATCGATGCCGCCGACCTCAGCCGCATGCACGGCAACGATGAACGTGTGCCCATCTCCTCGCTGCAGACGGGCCTTGCCTTGATCACCGACACCCTGCTGGATGTCGCCGCCGCCAAAAAGTAGTCGCTCTGGATAGTCGAGACAGAGGGGAGTACAAGCATGAAGTGTGTCTGGACACTCGTAGTGTCTCTATTCGTACTGCCGGCACTGTGGGCACAGCAAACCGGTATTCAGGGGTCCGTCACGGATTCAACAGGAGCCGTGGTCCCAAACGCAATCGTCCGCCTGCTTCCGGCCGGAGGCGGCGCCGCCTCCACCACCCTGACGGGGAACGAAGGTCAATACATCTTTCCCGCTTTGCAGGCCGCGGAGTACAAAGTCCGCGTCGAAGCGGCCGGATTCACGCCGGCCGAACGCACCATCAATCTGCTGGTCGGCCAAAGCCTGGTCGCCGAGTTCCAGCTCAAACCCGCGGCCCAGGCCAGTACAGTCGATGTCCTGGCTGATGCCGTCACCATCGACGTTTCTTCCTCCCAGGTCGGCGGCAACGTCGACACCAGCCGCATGAAGGACACTCCCTTGAACGGCCGCAACTGGATGGAACTCTCCCTCCTTGTGCCCGGCGTCACCGTCAACGCGGTTTCCAACACTCCGCTCGGCACCGTCAGTGGCGGGCGCTTCCAAATCAATGTCGACGGCCAGCAGGTGACACAGAACGCCGCGGGGGCCGGCTTCGGCCAGCCCCAGTTCAGCCGCGAAACCATGTCGCAGTTCCAGGTCATCACCAACCGCTTCGACGCCACCATGGGCCGCTCCGCCCAGATCCAGGTGAACGCCCAGACCAAGTCCGGCAGCAACGAGTTCCACGGCTCCGCCTACGGCTACTTCCGCAGCGACAAGTTCAACGCCGCCGATCCCATCGGCCAGCGCGTCCTGCCCTTCTCCAATAAGCAGTACGGCGTCACCGGCGGCGGCCGCATCCTTCGCGACAAGCTATTCTTCTTCGGAGCCTATGAGGGAGAGTCCCAGCCTTCCACCGTGCTCGTCACCCCTCAGGGCTTCGGCGGGCAGAGCTTTAGCTTCGCGAACGACTTTCAGACCAAGACCTGGATCGGCCGCGTCGACTGGGTGGTCAATGAAAAGCACCGCCTCAGCGGCCGCTACAACGGGTCACAGTGGCGCAATCCCTTTGGCAACGTGTCCGGCACCAGCCACCCTTCGCAGGCCGCCCAACAGACGCGCGATGGCGAAACCACCATGCTCGATTGGACCTGGGTCATCAGTCCCACCACAACCAACGACGTGCGCTACGGCTTCAACTACTTCCAGTGGAAGAACAATCCCTATGTCCTCAGCCAGGAATACCGCCTGCCCGGCGGCATCACCGTCGGCGGCCCCTACAACTATCCCCAGGAGTTCAATCAGTTCACCAATCAGGTGCGCGACGATCTCTACTGGTTAAAGGGCGCCCACAGCATCAAACTCGGCGGTGAGTACCTCTCCAACAACCACACCGGGCTCTTCCCGCAGAACTCCCGCGGCACCGTCAATCCCTTTACCGCCGCACCAGCCAACCTGTCCGCGGTCTTCCCCGTATGGAACGACCCCAAAACCTGGAACATCGACGCCCTCTCGCCCCTCGCTTCCACTTACACCCAGGGCTTCGGCAACTTCAACATCGACATCCCGCGCAACGTCATCGCCGGCTGGGTCCAGGACGATTGGAAGATCAATAAACGCCTCACCGTCAACCTCGGCCTGCGCTACGACAACGACATCGGCATCTGGAGCACCCCCACCCTCAAGAGCAATGTCGTTCCACCTCGCGGCGGACAGAACCTCAACTTCTCGCCCCGTGTCGGCTTCGCCTACGACCTGCTGGGCGACCGCAAAACCGTCATCCGCGGCGGCGGCGGCCTCTACTTCGCCGATATCCAGGCCAACCAGGTCATCAACCAGTCCATCTTCAATGGCGAATCCTCGCTCCAGGTCGGCGCCAGCCGCACCGCCACCACCTCCATCAACCTCCGCGATCCCTTCAACGGCGTCACGGGCGAGGACTTCCTCTCCGGCAAGGTTCCCGTACCCGCCCAAAACGTCCAGTTGCTGAACACCAATGCCGTCACGCCGTACTCCGCACAGGCGTCCATTGGTGCTGAACGGCAACTCGGCCAGTCGTGGACCGTCTCCGGCGATTTCGTCTACTGGCGCGTCTACCACGAATGGATCCGCCAGGACCGCAACATCGGCTTCAATCCCGTCACCGGTTTCGGCACCAATCCTTCCGTCAGCGGACGGCCCGACACCCGCTTCGGCCAGATCCTCGAATTCACCACTCCCAACGCTTCCGGAGCCATCTACTACGGCGGCCAGTTCCAGGTCACCCGACGCTTCGCCAAACGCTTCTCCGCCGGAGCCGCCTACACCGTCTCCAAGCTGAAGGATTCGTCTTCCGGCCCCTTCGGCTACCCCAACAATCAGTTCGACCTTGCCGACGAGTGGGGCCCCTCCGTCGACGACCAGCGCCATACGTTGAACTTCGATGGCAGCGTCCAGCTCCCCTGGGGCTTCCAGAGCAGCATGTTCTACCACTACGGCTCCGGCGCGGCCTTCGCCTCCATCGGCCCCGGCAACCCCTTCAACTACGCCGGCACCTCCAACCGAACCTTCCTCACCGGAACCGCCACCTTCATCGATCCGTCGTACCTCTACCCCTCCCGCGCCCCCGGCTACACCAATGTGAAGCGCAACTCCCTCCGCGGGCAGCCCATCAATCGCATCGACTGGCGCCTCACCAAGACCGTCGCCATCAAGGACCGCTGGCGCGCCACCGGCATCTTCGAGGTCTTCAACGTGATCAACGCCCAGAACTACGGCACCTACCAGTCCAACATCGGCCTGGCTACCTTTGGACGCCCTGCCTATAACTCCAACCTGGCTTACGCGGCCCGCATGCTGCAGTTCGCCGTACGCTTCGACTACTAGGCACCCATGCGACTCCTCCTGGCTCTTCTCTTCGCTCCGCTTCTCGCCTTCGCAGCAGATCCCTGGCTGCAACGGGTGGAACCCATCATGAACTCCGCCGAGCGCAAGCTCTACACGGAACTTCAGGACGACTCCGCCCGGCAGGCCTTCCATCACAGCTTCTGGAGCGGCAAGGCAGTCAGCGAAGAGGAATACCTGCAACGGATCGAATGGACCGACGCACAATACGGCGGCGCCAAACCAGGCTCAGGTGCAAATACGGACCAGGGCCGTGTCTACCTGAGCCTCGGCGCCCCCACCTCCATCAGCCGGCTGCCCTCCAGCCGCGTCTTCGTCCAGTGCGAGATCTGGTACTACAACAGCCTGCCCCGTCTCGGCCTCGGCACCCAGGCCCGCTTTCTCTTCTATCGCAAGGAAGGCGCCGGCCCGCTGCAGCTCTACTCCCCGCAACTGAACAGCCTGCGGACCCTGCTCATCCCGAACAGCGGCACTCGCGGCCTGTTCGCCGTCAACGACATCATCCGCGCCTCCGACGTGCCAAACTCGCTCAATCTCCCGCCCGCTGAAGCCGAGGTTGTCGACGCCGCGTCCTCCGTCGCCCGGGGCATCACCGGCTCGGGTAACAGCGACATCGTGAACATGGCCGCGGCTCCGGCCTGGGCCTTACGCAGCGATCCCAAGGAACGCGTCCAGTCGCGCCTGATCCTCTCAGAACGGCCGCTGCTCGAAGCTTTCCAAACCTGGACCCCCGATCGCCTACCCGTCGTCGACATCCAGGTGAAGGCCGCCGTCCGTGCCCGCATCGGACTCTCCGTCCAGGTCTCCGGCGTGCCGCTCGATGAGTGGCAGACCCAGCTCGAGTTCGAAACCGTGACGCCGGTCGCCTACGTCCATCGCCTGTTTCTCTTGCCCGGCGACTACACGCTGGTCGTGGATACAGACGGCGTGAAGACCCCTTATCCGCTCCAGGTCGCGAAACCCTCCGCCGCCACGCAAATCCTGCTCGGGTCCACCGGGGATACCACCGGCGCCGCGCCCTTCCAGTTCAGCGCACTGCGCCTGCTGCCGTCGCCGGAACCCCGCCAGGCCATGCTCCAGTTCTCAACGCCCGGCCGTGTCCAGTGGCGCATCACACGCGGCGTCGAAGTCCTCTCCGTGGCATCCTCCGAAACGGACGCCGCTGGCTTCGCCCAGTACACCCTCCCGGCCCATCGCCCGCCCGGCCCGCTCAACCTGCAGGCCCGCTCTGGCACTGAAATCGTCGAGGTGAAGCTGCCAGCACCCGAGCCTGAGCGCCTCGACAGCCGCGTCATCATCTCGCACAATGCGAACCTCGGCCCAGCTGCGGCACTGCTCTCCATCGGCCGCCAGTTTCTGTTGAATGGAAATCGCGCGCAGGCCAGGCTCTGCTTCAACCGCGCCCTCAGCCAGGCCAGGAACGCGGACACCCTTACCGCACTGGGCCGCCTGGAGGCGCTGGAGGGCCGCCTGGATCAGGCCCGGGCTCTTCTGCACGAGGCGTTGGCCCTCGACCCGCGTCATTTCGACGCATTAACCACCATGGGTTTTGTTGAGACAGAATTCCAGGATTACAGCGTCGCCGCCGCCTACCTCGAACGCGCCCTGCAGATGCGCCACACCGCTGCCCTGGAACAGGCCCTCTCCGACGTGAAAGGAAAGCTGCGTGCCGGCCGCTGACCTACAGCTCGTACGTCGCTTCGCCGCCCGTGATCCGCAGGCTCGGCAGCCCTAACGCCAGCAACTCCTCAGCCACCTTGTCCCGGAATCGATGCTTCAGATGGACCGCCAGGATATTCGTCGCCGCAGGCATCTTTGCCACCTCCAGCCCGAAGCTCTCCGGAGTCAGATGCGCGCTGATCCCCGCCAACCCTGTCAATTCATCCGGAAAGGTGCACTCCAAAAAAACCGACCGCGGAGCCGGCATGTCCTTCAGCAGCTCCCAAATCCGGTCCGTAGGCCCGGAGTCTGCCCCAAACGCCACTGTCGACCGCCCATCGGTCACCAGGTAACCGGCCGTGGGCACAATGTGGTTCATCGCCACCGGCACGACCGTCAGCCCCTCCACCTCAATCGGCAGCCCCAGGTCGACGCAGTTGGGCAGAAAAAATGGCCGCCCCGGCGGCGAGAGGTGTATGAAATCCGGCCAGATTTCGCCATTGAAGATATGCCGCTGCAGCGTATCCATCGTCTCCGGCAGGGCGTGTACCGTCACAGCCGGAACCGCCGGATCATACGCATTCTCCAGAAACACCGGCAGGCTCGAAATATGATCCATGTGCGAGTGCGTCAGAAAGACATGCCGCACCTCCGCCTGCTCTTCCGGAGTCCCGGAAAAACCCAATGTGCCCGCGTCGATCGCCACTCGATCGTTAATCAGGTAGGAACTGGCGTAGTGCCTGTCGCGCGGTGCGTCAGGCGAGGAACCGATCAGGCGGACTTTCATGTCATTTTCCCAGCGGCTGGCGCTCCCAAGGCTTCGACCAATATTGCATGGACAGCCGCACCAGACAAGCAACTAGCGGTACACTCTACCAGATGACCCAGGCCGATAGGATCTCCCGCGTGATCTTCGAATACGCGGCGCAGATCGGTGGCGCACCCGATACCGATGCTCTTCTGGAACTCAACGCGAACATGGCCCGCGACCTCGCCGGCGCCGATCGCTGCAGCATCTGGCTGGTCGATTCCGCCAGCCGGGAGATCTGGACCAAGGTCGCTCATGGCACCTCCGAGATCCGCATCCCCCTCGGGCACGGCCTCGTTGGTGCCTGTATCGCCGACAACGAACCCATCGTTGTCAACGACACTTCTTCCGATCCCCGCTTCCTCGGCCGCGTGGACGAGAAAAGCGGCTACGCCACCCGCTCCGTCCTGGTTCTCCCCCTCCGCGGCTCCGATAGCCGCGTCATCGGCGCGCTCCAGGCCCTGAACAAACCCGGCGGCTTCGACACCTCCGATGTGGACCTTCTCTCCCTGGCCGCCAGTTATTCCGCCTCCGCCCTCGAAGGCCAGCAGTTGCGCGCTGAAGCCGAGAAGGCCCGCCTCCTGCTCAAGGAACTCGAAATCGCCCGCAGCGTTCAGCAGCGCCTCCTCCCCCAGACCCTCCCTGCCCTGCCCGGCCTCGAATTCGACGCCTATTGCCGCCCCGCCAAGTTCGTCGGCGGCGACTACTACGACTTCATCGCCCTGCCCGGCGACCGCCTCTTCTTCACCCTCGGCGACGTCTCCGGCAAAGGCATCGCCGCCGCCGTCCTCATGGCAAGCATTCAGGCTGCCATCCGCTCCCAGATGCTGCACCCGCCCGAGTCGCTCTCTGAATTCGTCAACGACTTCAACAAAGCCGTCTACTCCTTCTCCACTTCCGACAAATACTCCACCCTGTTCTGCGCCATGCTGGACGCCAACACACGCCGCTTGGCCTTTGTGAATGCCGGCGGTTGCCCGCCCATGCTCCTCCGCGCCGCCACTGGTCAAGTCGAGCGCCTGGACGCAGGCGGCTGCCCCATCGGTCTCCTCGGCTTCTCCCGCTATCAGCAGGCCGAGATCCAGTTGGAACCTGGCGACGTCCTGCTCTGCTTTTCCGACGGCATCAGCGAAGCCACAAACTCCGCTGAGGAAATCTGGGAAGAGTCCGACCTCGAAAAGATCCTCCGCTCCGCCGGCGGTTGCCCCGCCCCGAGAATCGTCGAGACCGCCGTCGCCGCCGCCGACGCTTTCACCGGAGATGCCGAACAGGCCGACGACATGACCGTAGTCGCCATGAAAGCCCTCTAGCCAGCCCGTTTGGGATGGCGCCTGCCGCCCGCTTCCTTTACGATAAAAAGGCAGGGAGGCTCCGCATCGTCAAGGCTTGTGTGCTCGCATCATCCAGCGCGGGCAATTCCACCTTTATCGGGACCGACAACACGCGCATCCTGATCGACGCGGGGCTCAACCGTAAGGAAACATTCGCCAGGCTTGCCGCCATCGGCGAGGATCCGGCTCGTCTCGACGCCATCTTCATCACCCACGAGCACTCCGATCACATTCTTGGCTTGCCGGTGATGATTCGCGCGCTCGCCGCCATGGGTCGCCGCATCCCCGTCTTCCTCACCCATCTCACAGCCCCCACCATCGACTGGGGTACCACCCAACCCGTCGTCCAAACCTTCCAGGCCGGCTCCGGCATCGAGATTGGCGACCTCTCCGTCTCATCCTTCACCATTCCCCACGACGCCATCGATCCCGTCGGCTATACCGTCAAAACCCAGGGCATCAAGATCTCCATTGCCACCGATCTGGGCTACATGCCCGACAGCGTCAAGGTGCACCTGCAGCGGTCACATTTTTTACTACTAGAGTCGAACCACCATCCGGAATTGCTCAAGCTGGGCCCTTACCCCTGGCACGTCAAACAGCGCATCCTGTCCCGCAAAGGCCACCTTTCCAACGATGCCGCCTGCGAGTACATCGCCAATGACCTGCCCTCCGAGGTCCAAACCCTGATCCTCGGCCACTTGAGCGAACACAACAACACGATTTGGGAAACCGAGCTTGGTGCGAAACAGGCACTCGAACGGCGCGGCTTGTCGCCCCGCCTGATCGTGGCCGAACCACGCAAGCTTAGCGATATTTTTCAATTGTAGGAGTAAGCATGATCCAGCGTTATACCCGCCCCGAAATGGGCCGCATCTGGAGCGATGAGAACAAATATGCGCAGTGGCTCGCCGTCGAACTCGCCAATTGCGATATTCAAGCCGAGCGTGGTCATATCCCCGCCGAGTCCGCAAAGTTCCTCCGCGAATACGCCGCCATCTCCGTCGACCGCATCCTCGAAATCGAAGCCGAAATCCGCCACGATGTGATCGCATTCACTACATGCGTAGCAGAATCAATGGCATCCGCCGGGCACAGCGACGCCTCCCGCTGGTTTCACTATGGTCTTACGTCAAATGACGTAGTTGATACCGCCCAAGCCCTCCAGCTCAAGGAATCCGCTGAGCTCATTCTGAAGCGCGTCGATAGCCTCATCGAAGTCCTCAAGACCCGCGCCCACGAGTTCAAACACGCCATTGCCATCGGCCGCACCCACGGTGTCCACGCTGAACCCATCACCTTCGGCCTCAAAATCGCCAACTGGTACGACGAAGCCCTGCGCGCCAAACGCCGGCTCCACGAGGCCGCGGAGGACCTCCGCTACGGCAAACTCTCGGGCGCCGTCGGCACCCTGGCCCACATGGAGCCCGCTACGGAAGCCGCCATCTGCGAGAAACTTGGGCTGAAGGTTGCCCCCATCGCCAGCCAGGTCGTCTCGCGCGACCGCCACGCCGCCTTCGTGTCCGCGCTCGCCCTGGTCTGCGCGCTCTGCGAGAAGTGCGCCCTTGAAGTCCGCCACCTCCAACGGACCGAAGTCCGCGAAGCCGAGGAGCCTTTCGCCGAAGGCGCCCAGAAGGGCTCCAGCGCCATGCCGCACAAAAGGAACCCAATTGTGAGCGAGCAGATCTGCGGCCTCGCCCGCGTGGTCCGCTCCAACGTGCAGGCCGCCTTTGAGGACATTGCCCTTTGGCATGAACGGGATATCTCACACTCCAGCGTCGAGCGCGTCATCCTGCCCGACTCCTGCATTCTCACCGACTATCTTCTGGCGAAGACCATCTGGCTCATCGGCGGCATGCGTGTCTACCCGGAACGCATGAAGCGCAATTTGGAGTCCACAAAGGGCTTAGTCTTCTCCGGCCAGGTCCTCCTCGACCTCGCGGCTGCGGGCATGCTGCGCGAACAGGCATACAAAATCGTGCAGTCCGAAGCCATGCGCGCCTGGCACGAGGAAGGCGACTTCCGGGCCGTCATAGAAAACCACCCCGAAATCCGCAAGTATCTGACTCCTGAGCAGATTAGCCGCTGCTTCTCCGTCGACCGCCAGCTCGGCAGCGTGGATGCGATTTTTGCCCGCGTGTTCGGGGAATGAAACGCCCAGTTCATTCCTTGATGTTAGTAGTCATTAAATTGAGGGGTCGGATCTGGCCGGTTTCGGGTTACACTGATCGCGGAACAGGATTCGTTTCGGACCTGTGAGCAGACCTCGTGATCCGGTATTCAGATACATTGTCGAAGAAGCGGCGGGGGCGAAACCTCCGCATGGCAAGGGTCTTACTTGCCGATGACAACCCAACCTCGCGACTGACATTGCAGACCGTCCTGGAAGCCGGAGGCTACCGTGTCGATTCGGCGGCGTCCGCGGCTGAGGCCGTGGGCCTGCTCGATCAGGCCGAGTATCAGTTGGTATTGTCTGAGTTGGCGATGGAATCACCCGAAGCCGGCCTCAAGGTGTTGGCCCACGCCCGCATGAAGGACTACCGCCCAGCCACTGCCCTCGTCACAGCTTGGCACGCCGGTCCCGAAACCAAGTCCAACAGCCAGGACACCGACGTGCTCATCGAGCCGGAGGACCTGCCTGAACTGCTCGGCAAGGTCGCCATGCTGATCAGTACCCGCGCTTCCCGTCGCGCCGGCCGCGCGATCAGATAGCCAGCGGCCCAATTCCTACAACTGTCTGTTCGAACTCCGGCAGCGCGCCTGCAAAGAAATGATCCTGCGCCTCCACCCAGTGCAGCGACTTCGCGCCCCACAACCTGTCGAACACCGGCTGCAACTCCAGCCGCGGCCCATATTCGTCATTTGTAGATTGTATAAAGATCCGCTCGACCGGGCACCGCTCCAGGATCTCGAACTGGCGGTAAACTGTCGGAAAGCCCACCAGCACCACACGCCGTGCACCCGGGCAGACCTGCACAGCGATCCGCGACCCGAAGCTGAACCCGCTCACGGTCAGAGGCAGATCAGGATACCGCTCGCGCAGCACCGCCAGAACCGCCCGCGCATCGTCCACCTCGCCCACCCCGTTGTCGTGAGTACCCTCGCTCAGGTTCACTCCACGGAAGTTGAAGCGCAGCGTCACCGCGCCGAGCTGGCGCAAACCACGAGCCAGCCGGTGAACTACTTTGTTGTGCATGGTTCCGCCGCCCAGCGGGTGGGGGTGGCAGACCAGCGCCGCTTCCGTCGGCGCGCCCGAGTCCGGCTCTTCCAGAATTGCTTCCAGCCGCCCGGCCGGACCGTCGATGAACAGCGTTTCGATGCGCCGCATGAGCTCGCAGGGATCAGTTCGAACGGTAGTTCGTGAACTGCATGTCGATGCCGAAGTCCTTTGACTTCAACAACGCAATGACTTCCTGCAGCGTGTCGCGATCTTTCGCCGAGACGCGCACCAAGTCGCCCTGGATGGCCGCCTGCGCCTTCTTCTTCGAGTCCTTGATCACCTTCACGATCTCTTTGGCCTTTTCTGACGCGATCCCCTGCTGCATGGTGATCTCCTGCCGCACGCGCGTGCCGGCCGTCGGCTGGATGTTGCCGTAAGTAAAGGCCTTCAACGGCACCTGCCGCTTCACCAGCTTCGACTGCAGGATCTCCAGGACAGCTTTGATCTGGAAGTCGCCGGAGGACGTCAGAGTGATCGTGAGCTCTTTCTCGTTGAGCTCGATCGTGCTCTTCGAATCCTTCAGGTCATACCGCTGGATCACTTCCTTGGTCGCCTGCTGGATCGCGTTCATAACCTCGGGAATCTCCACTTTGGAGACGATGTCAAATGAATTGTCGGGCATAGGGCTTTGGATTCGCTGGCCTAGTGTCCCAGAGCAATCAGGATTTTTCCAGTGATTTCTTCCACGATCGCCGGGAGACTACGGTCCAATGCAATTGTAACAGCGGCGCGAATCGCTTCGGGATCCAGTTCCGGCCGCGGTGGAACCACCACCACCGTCGCAGGCTCTTCCGGCGGCGGCGGTGGCGGCACCGTGTCGCTAAACAGCCCACGCGCAAAGCGCGCCTTGTCGATCAGCGGCTTGATCGTCTCCAGCACCACCGAAGCCTCAAACGGCTTCTTCAACACGGCGTCACACCCGGCCCGCCGGGCTTCTTCTTCGTCCACCGGTTCCAACAGCCCCGCGATCAGCACGACACCCGCGTGCCGGTGCTTCTCGCTGCTTTTGATGTACCGGCAGATCTCATACCCCGACTTCTGGGGCAGGAATACGTCCGCTAGCACCAGATCCGGATCGACGTCGGCGAGACGGACAAGCACCGTATCGCCTTCCGTAATGGTGACGACCTCGTACCCTTCCTCACGGAGAATCCGCTCCCCCATGCGCTGGGCATGCGGGCTGTCGTCAGCGAGTAGAACCCGAACTGGTGAAGACAAAGGGTGTTACTTCTTTTCCTCGGGCGCAGCCGGGGTCGTCGCGGCCTCGGCTTTCTTCTTGTCCTGCTTCGGCGCCTTCTTCTGCTTGCCCTTCTTCTGGACCGGCATCTGATGGTTCGTCGGAATCATCTCATTCGGATTCGCGGCCGGTGGGGCAGCTTGCGGGGTAGCCGCCGGCGCGGAACCTGCCGCCGCGGGCTGCGTCGCACGAGCATCCGGCTGGGTATCCAGCTGCGAAGTGCCACCCGTCGGATTTGTGCTGATCGTGATGTCGTTCACACCGCCCTGCGCACCCGCCGGCACCGGAACACTGGCCGGGATCGAAGGCCGCAAGGTCGTCATCGCCGGCTGGCCGGATTTGGCTGCCGCGGTCACGTCAGGATCCTTCGAAAAAGGAGCCCACGCCTTGCCCATCATGCCCTTTTTCGCCTGATTCTCCAGTTCATACTTCATCCGGGCATAAGCCACCGGATCCGGCTCTGGAATCTCCGCTTCCATCTCCTTCAGCTTGTCCTTCGCCTGGTCCACCAGCGGACTCAGCGGATAGTCCCGGACAATCTTCTGGTAGGAAGAAACACTCTTCTGCTTGAAGCGCGGCCCCATGTGGCTGTAGCTGTCGCCCGACAGCCACAACGCCTGGTCGGATCCGCTGTAGAGCGGGTAGTGGTCCGTTACAGTCTGCAGGCGGTTCGCCGCGGCCGGGAACGACCCCTTGTGGTGGTAGAACGCGCCCACACGGAACTCACCTTCACTCGATACTTCCTGGATGTCGCGCAACCGCTGTGCCGCTTCCGGCGCGTAGCGCGAATTCGGGAAGTTCGTCAGCAGCGTCCGGCACTCTTCCTCGGCCCGCATCACATGCGTCGGGTCGCGGTCCGGCTTCTCCATCTGTTTGTAATGGATGTCGCAGACTTTCATCTGCGCTTCGGCCGATTCTTCCAGGGTCGGGTAGAACAGGATGAAGTCCTTGTACTCGGCCTCCGCCTGCGCAAAGGCGTGCGTACCGCCTTCCCGCATCCACGAATCGGCAATCGCCAGCTTGGACTTCGCCAGAAACTCGCTGGTATCGTACGTATTCATCAGCGTGTTTAGCGTCAGGCGGGCCACTTCATAGCGGCCCCGCTCAATGTCCTTCACGGCCTTGTCGAACAAAACCTTATCGGGTTGCTCGGTGTCCTTCGTGATCGGATTTTCGTACTTCTTCCCACGGCAGCCTGCGCCAAACACGGCAAACAAGCAGACGAGTACGGCGGCGATCCATTGCGCCGAGCGGTTCCTGGAGAAGATCATCAGTCGCATCACCTTATTTGCGGGGTTCCGGAGGGAATCACACCCTGCGGGCCACGGCTTCCATCGCCGCCTGCCGCATGGCAGTAACGGCATGGGCCGGATTCGGAGCACCAAAAACACTGGAACCGGCAACTACCCAGTCCACACCTGCTTCGGCGACCCTACCTACATTGTCCACTGAGACACCTCCGTCAATCTCAATGGAAAAACCCAATCCCAACCGTCCGCGTTGTTCACGCAGCGCGCGAACCTTCTCCAGAACGTAGGGGATGAACGATTGCCCCCCAAAGCCGGGATTCACACTCATTAGTAGGACATAATCCACCAGCGGCAATACATGCTCCACTGTCACCAGCGGAGTCGCCGGATTCAACACCACCCCGGCGCGAGCCCCTTCGCTTTGAATCATCCGGATCGTTCTGTCCAGATGCGGGCACGCTTCCTGGTGGACCGACACGCAGTCCGCACCGGCCGCAACAAACATCGGCGCGTAAGTATCTGCATCTTCAATCATTAGGTGCACGTCGATAGCAAGCTTCGTGCTCTTCCGCAGCGACTGCAGCACCGGCACACCAAACGAGATGTTGGGCACGAAATGCCCATCCATCACATCGAAATGAAGAAAATTCACCCCCGCTTCGGTCACCTGGGCG
This sequence comes from Paludibaculum fermentans, assembly GCF_051172195.1. Classification (GTDB taxonomy): domain Bacteria; phylum Acidobacteriota; class Terriglobia; order Bryobacterales; family Bryobacteraceae; genus Paludibaculum; species Paludibaculum fermentans_A. The sequence continues at coordinate 3,332,366 of NZ_JBPJAQ010000001.1, read as the reverse complement.
ATCTGTTCGCCAAGGCGAGCGAAGTCCGCAGCCAGAAGGGACGGCAGGATTTCGATCATCGGATGGATCCCTCCATCTTAACCTTTCGTGCGGCAACTGCGCGCGTACCAAGTGGCCATCGCTACTCCGGCTGTACCAGGACCGCAGCGAAGAAACCATCACCTGGATCCCGGCCCGGCAGTCTCTGTACCACGCGTTGGACGCGCGCCGCCGCCACCCGGTTAACCACTTCTTTGTTTTCTTCCGGTTCCAATGAACAGGTGGAGTAGACCAGGCGCCCGCCCGGCCGCAGGCACGCTAAAGCATTGCGCAGTATACGGATCTGCCGCTCCGCCTGCCGCGTAATCTCCTCCGGAGCCAGCCGCCAGCGGATCTCCGGATTCCGCGCCAGCGTCCCCGTCCCCGAACACGGGGCATCCACCAGGATCCGGTCGAACACCCGCCCAAACGGCAGCGCCTTCTCCGCATCAAGTTGAACCCGTGGACACTGCGCCATAAACGCCTTCAGCCGCGATGCGCTGGAATCGCAGGCCACCACCTGGACCGGAGTCTCCATCGCCTGCAGCGTCTTGTTCCCCGGAGCCGCGCACAAATCCAGAAACCGCTGGCCTGCCTGGAGTTGCAGCAGCGGGACAATCGACTGCGACCCTACGTCCATCACCCTGGCCCCTTCCGGCAAAGGCCTCTCCAGGCTGTCCCCCGCCAGCGTCTCTCCCGCCGCCGTCCGCAGCCATGTCTCCGGTTCGTGCAGCGCCGCCTCGGCCGCCAGAGCAGCCGCCGCCCCGCCCAGGTTCTTCCGCCAACGCGCCCACAGCCACTCCGGCAGGGAGTACCGGACTTCATCCGACGGCCACTCTGCCGGCAACTCCGGCAAGCGCCGCAGCACGGCATTGGCAAAGCCCGCGGCCGACTGCTTGCCTGCCATCTTGACCAGGTCCACGCTCTCGCCTACGGCCGCGTGCGGTGGGATCTTCGACAAAAAGCGCAGTTGGAACACACCCATGCGCAGCGCGCGCACGACGGAAGAGTCCATTTTCGACACCGGCCGCGAAGCAGCCTGGGTGATCAGATAGTCCAGTTGAGCGCGGCGGCGGAGGACGCCAAATACAATCTGAGTGACCAACCCCGCGTCGCGGGCGTCCAGGCGCACGATGCGCTCATCCAACAGATCGGCGGCAAATCCCCCTCTGTCCACCGCGCCGAGGATCTCAAAAGCAATACGGCGCGCAGGGGTCACACTTTATAATAGGGATTTGGAACTCCAGAAAGTCATCCTCCGTAAAGTCGGCGAAGCCATCACCCGGTTCAAGATGATCCGGGAAGGCGATCGCGTCGCCGTCGGCTTCTCCGGCGGTAAAGACTCGCTCACCCTGCTCGAAGCCCTCCTCCTGCTGCGCGATCGCGCCCCCATCAATTTTTCCGTGTGCGCGTTCACCATCGACCAGGGCAAGTTCCTCAAACCCATCGAGCCCTTCCGCGAATACCTCACCAGCCGCGGAGTCGATTGGACGCTGCGCGTCGACGGCCCCTCCGTCCGACTGATCACGGAACAGCCTGAGCACGGCTGCGACGTCTGCAGCCGCTTCCGGCGCCGCGCCGTCTACCAGATCGGCCGCGAACTGGGCGCAAATGTTATCGCCTTCGGCCACACCGCCGACGATTTCTGCGAGTCGTTCCTGCGCAACGCCATGTTCACCGGCCGCATCAGCGCGCTGCCCCCCGTAACTTACTCCAGCAAAAAGGACTTCCGGCTCATCCGCCCGCTCGTTTACGTCACTGAGGACCTCACCCGCGCTTTCGCCGGCGAAACCGGGGCCCCCGTCATCCCCTGCGGCTGCTCTCTAAAAACAGGCACCGTGCGGCGCTCGATTCGTGATATCTTTGCGGACCTGGAGAAAGACTACCCGCATCTAAAGCACACCCTTCTTTCCGCAATGGGAAACATCAATCCCAGCCGCCTGTTAGACCTCCGCTACCTGGACCTGGACAACGCCACGGACGAGGCCGAATCCAGCCTCCTGCCGGTCCTGCAGGACGAAGTATTCACCAAATCGTAACCCTGCATAAGTTGACCCGGCCCCCGCTCCCTCTGAGATAATCTGGTTTCCGCCTGAACTGGAGATAGGCCTTACCGGTCGACCCTCCCCCCAAGCCGGATGAGTTTGCATTGAGGCTGTATGAGGCTTCTTCCTCGCGAAGAAAAATTCTTCCACTATTTTGTTGAACAGGCACGGCTGATCGCACAGGCATCCCAGGTGCTTCGCCAGGCCGCCGAAAAAGGGCCCAGCGCGCTGCGCGAGGCCGAAGTCGCCATTGCTCGCCTGGAACAGAAGGGCGATGAAATCATCCACGAGATCTTCACCCGCCTGAATCAGACGTTTATTACGCCTTTGGATCCCGAGGACATCCACTCCCTCGGTTCCCACATGGACGACGTGCTGGACGGCATCGAGGATTCGGTGCACCGCCTGGTGGCTTATAAAATCGACCCCATCCCGCAGGCCATGATCGAAGTCTGCCGCGTGATCGAGGGTTGCGCCCTCATGCTGGAAAAGGCCTTCGAGGCCCTCAACGCCGAGAAGCCCCTGCTCGACCACTGCATCGAGATCAACAGGCTGGAGGATACCGCGGACCACATCGTGCGCGCCGCCATCGCCGACCTGTTCGACAAGGAGAAGGATCCCTTCTCCCTCATCAAGCAGAAAGAGATTTACGAGTTCCTCGAAATGACCACCGACTACTGCGAAGACGTCGCCGACGCTCTGCAGAACGTCATCGTCAAGAACGGGTAGCACCACGGTGGCGATCGACTCAACTCTGATACTGGTGACGCTGATCGTGGTAGTCGCCCTGATTTTCGACTACATCAACGGCTTCCACGATGCCGCCAATTCCGTGGCTACGGTCGTGGCCACCCGCGTTCTTACACCTTTTCAGGCCGTCCTCTGGGCGGCCTTTTTTAATTTCACCGCCGCCATCCCCCTGCTCTTCTGGGACGAGGCCGGCGTCGCCAAAACCGTCGGCCAGGGCATGGTCAAGATGGAAGTAGTCTCCGAGTACGTCCTGCTCGCCGGCCTCATCGGCGCCATCTTCTGGAACCTCTTCACCTGGTACTACGGCATCCCGTCCAGTTCATCGCACGCCCTCATCGGCGGCTATGCGGGCGCGGCCATGGTGAAGGTCGGACTCACGCAGGGCTTTGACCACTGCATGGAAGCCATCGTGGTCTCCGGCTGGATCACCACCATGACGTTTATCGTCGTGGCCCCCCTGCTCGGCCTCGTCCTGGGCTACGCCCTCATGGTGGCCATCTATTGGATGTTCCGGCACTCTTCGCCGAAGAAGATGGACCGCTGGTTCCGCCGCCTGCAGTTGGTCTCCTCAGGCCTCTTCAGCTACTCCCACGGCTCCAACGACGCACAGAAGACCATCGGCATCATCACCGGAGTGCTGCTCACCGCCGGATATATCAAGACCTTCCACATCCAGTGGTGGGTCGTCCTGGCAGCCTTCTCAGCCATCGCCCTGGGCACCATGAGCGGCGGCTGGCGCATCGTCCACACCATGGGCGGCAAGTTGACTCGCCTCAAGCCGCGCGGCGGCTTCTGCGCGGAAACCGCCGGCGCCATCGCGATTCTCTTTCCCACTTACCTGAAGATCCCTGTCTCCACCACCCACGTCATCACCGGCGCCATCGCCGGAGTCGGCTCCATCCAGCGCATGAAGGCGGTCCGCTGGGGCCTGGCCAAGAATATCCTCTGGGCCTGGATCCTCACCCTCCCGCTCTCCGCCGCCGTCGGTGGACTGGCCTTCGCCTTCATCCACATGGTCTCGGGCAAGCAGTAGCTATCAGCTATCGGCTATCAGCGATCAGCGATCAGCGATCAGCTCCGAATGTATGCACCGGCTGCCAGCGCAAACGAAAACCATTCGCGCCGTCGATCAGCCCCAGCCGCGCAAGCTGAAGGCTGATCGCTGATCGCTGAAAGCTCTCTTACGGCAACGTCTCGGCCAGAATCTTCTCCGTCTGCGACGCCCGGAACTCGTCCAGCTTCGCCGCCAGGCCCGCATCCGCCAGCCCCAGCGTCGCCACCGCGAATAGCGCCGCGTTGATCGCCCCAGCCTTGCCGATCGCAAACGTAGCCACCGGGATGCCACCCGGCATCTGAACCGTCGACAGCAGCGAATCCAGGCCGTCCAGCGCCCAGCCCTTCATCGGAACGCCTAACACCGGCAGCGGAGTGTGCGCCGCCACGACGCCGGCCAGGTGGGCCGCTCCGCCCGCCGCCGCAATGATGATCTTCACGCCGCGCTCTTTCGCGGTGCGTGCAAACTCGGTGGCCGCCTCCGGAGTCCGGTGCGCCGAACAGACCCGCTTATCGTGCGCGATCCCAAACTGCGCCAGCGTATCGCAGGCGTGCTTCATCGTCTCCCAGTCGGACTTACTGCCCATAATTACGGATACAAGTGGAGTGCTGCTCATAGTGGTGTTGTCTTGGTTGTGGTCAGGAACGGGGTGGGGGCGCGAGGCCCTCTTCTCCATTATCCGATAGCTTTGCGCCGCGCGCAGCCCGCAAATGAGTCAGGAACAATCCCGCCCGCACGCGGTGTCTATCCAGGCATCATGGCCTTCACCAACAGCAGTGCCCGCGGAGCTGAACTGAATGTCACGCCCCTCATCGACATTCTCCTCGTGCTCCTGATCATCTTCATGGTGATCACTCCGCCCAGGACCCTGGGCCTCTCCGCCGCCCTGCCCCAGCCCGGCGTAGACCCGCACGTCAACCGCCCGGCCGACCGCTCCGTCGTCATTCAGCTCTCGGGCGATTCCGGCCTCCGCATCAACACCGAACCCATCCGCCTCGCCGACCTCGGAGCCCGCCTCCTCGACATCTTCAAAACCCGCGCCGAACGCGTCGTCTTCGTCCAGGCCGCCGCCGATACTGAATTCCAGTACGTCGCCCAGGTCGTAGACATCGCCAAGGGCGCCTCCATCGACCACGTCGGCCTCCTCACGGCGCGCCTCGACTCCGGACGCTGAAACGCGAAAAAGGGCCGGCAATCACCGGCCCCTCCCGTCCTCAAGCTGACAACTGCTTCTAGAACTCGATCCGCGCGCTCACCTGCCCATTCCGGCTGCCGCCGAAATCATAGGGCCGCGCGGCCGTGATCCGGCCGAAGCTGCTGCTGTCGATCGACAGATTCGGATCAGCCAGATTGGTGTGGTTCAGCACGTTGGTGAACGTACCCTCCACCTTCAGCTTGAACCGCTCCGTCAGGTTCACCGTCTTCGCCAGTCCGGCCGACAGGTTGATGGTGCTGGGCCCGTGGATGATGCCCACCCCCGAGTTCCCATACCGCCCAATCGGAGCCGGGTCCGACGTCGGGCTGATGCCCGTCCGGCACGGCTTCGTCGCCTGCCAGTTCGGCGAGCCGGGGCACGCAAACGCCCCGATATCGGCCCACTTGTCCCGAGTCGGATTCGACAGGTTGCCGTCGCCCACCCGGTCCGGATGCTGCGTCCGGCCAATGCGGCCCGAGCCTGTACCCGAAGGATCACCGCCGCTGAACGTCGGCGTCATGTACGGCCCGCTCTGCGCCAGGAAGCTCGAGCTCAGCCGCCATCCGCCGATCACCGCATCCACACCCTTGCTCATGTGCGAGCCATACGCCCGCCCACGGCCAAACGGCAGCTCGTACACCGCCGTCGTAATCCAACGGTGCCGCCGCGTCGCGTACACCGGCCCATACGAGGACGCCCGGTTGTACGTGTCCATATCACGCCCGCCGCCCGTCTCCCCGGCGAAACCGGTGGCACTCGGCCCCTGGTTGTCCGCCAGGTTGCTCGCAAACGTGTACGTCGAATTCAGCTGCAGCGTGCTGCTCAGGTGATGGTTTAGCTCCACCTGGCCGGCATGGTAAATGGCGCTCGCGCCCGTGGCCCGCGTATTCACAACGCCCCAGTTCGGGAACGGCCGCTGGCTCAGGGGCTGCGCCGCATAGAACTGCTTCGAGTAATACGACTGGTTCAGGTCCGGAGCCCACACCAGCGACAAGGTCCGCTGGCCGATATACGACACCCGCAACCCAGTCGACCGCGCAATCTCCCGGTCCACCGAGAAGTTCCACTGGTACGACTTCGGATCCTTGAAGTCGATCGAGTTCGCCGTACCGAAATACGCGTTCCCGAACGAGTCGCTGACAATGCCGCTGCCGCCCGCGTTGATGTTCGGCCAGGCAAACGTCGGCTTGCCCTGCAGGTCCGGATTCAGGAACTGCCGCGCATCCGACTGCAGCGTCCCGGTCAGCGAGTAGAACACGCTGCCCAGCACGACGACGTTGTACAAGCCGGCGCCGCCGCGGATCACCGTCTTGCCGTTCGTAAACGGCCGGTAGGCGAAGCCAAAGCGCGGCAGGAACCGCAGCTTGGGCACATACCGCAAACCTTCCGGAAGACCCGCCGCTGACGCCGAGAACACCGGCGTACACGGAGCCCCGTTCGCCGACGGACCCGTTGTGCTGTTAAACGCCGGACACGCGTTGAACGACGCCAGGTACCCCGGAGCCAGGTTTGCTTCCGTCCCCGTCGGATACACCACCCGGCCTGACTTCGGCACACTCGGGTCGAAGTTGCCGATATTGCCGCCCGAGTCCTGGTACGACGGGTGATACTCATACCGCAGCCCGAACTCCAGCGTCAGCTTCGGGCTCACCCGGTAGCTGTCCTGCGCATACACCGCATAGTGGTTCGTTCGCCCGTCATTGTCGTTCTTTACAATCGCGAACGCCGTGCCCACCGGCACCCCCAGCAGAAAATCGCCGATCGCGCTCTGCGAGAACGTGCCGTCAAACGCGAAGTTGCCGTAGTTGTCGCCGCCAATGAACCCCAGCGCGGACCCGGCCCGCATGTGCCGGATGTCGCCGCCGAACTTCATCGTGTGCCGGCCTTTGATCCAGGTCAGGTTGTCTGTGTACTGGAAGGTGTGCGACTTCCCGAAACTGTCCACGCGGTCCACGTCCAGCGACTGCATCTGGCCGCTGATATCGATGTCCGGCAGGCCGTTGTACGGGAACGTCGGCCCCAGGCCCTTCAAACCCAGCGAGTTGGTGAACCCCGGCCCGTCGAAGGGCATCGCGTTGGCGTTGTCGAACAGCGAGAACCCGAAACGGAACTCGTTCAGCAGATTCGCCTTCAGCGTGTAATTGTGCGAGACCACGAACATCTTGCTGTTCTCGTCCGCTGTGCCGGAAGGCAAAGCCAGTGGCTTCGGCGTGTTGGTGGTCGTCTTGAGCCATGTCCAGCGCGCGTAAACCGACTGCTTCGACGTCAGGTAGTGGTCCACCCGGATGTCGTACTGGTTCGAGTTGTAGCTGTTGTCCCGGTTGGCGATGAAGTTGGCATCGTGGATCTTCGTCAGGTCGCCCGCGTTCGGCAGCGGGTACAGCGAGAGCACCTTCTTCGACACATCGCTGATACGCGCTGCGGGAATCACATTGTTGGCGAACGGCTGGCTCGTCAACGGGTCGTACACCGTTACGCCTTCATTGCGGAAATCGCCGTTGCGCACCGCTTCCGTCGGCACGCGGTTCTGGATCGTCGCCCCGCGCGGGAAGGTGAAGCGCTCGAAATCAGCGAAGAAGAACGTCTTGTTCTTGCCGTTGTAAAGCCGCGGAATCGTCACCGGACCACCGCCGCTGCCCCCCACATCGTTCGCGACCTTCTGCGGCTTCGTGATCGCGCCATAGCGGTTCGCGTCCAGCGCGCGGTTCTGGTGATACCAGAAGGCCGCGCCATGGAAGTCGTTCGTGCCGCTCTTCGAGATCGTTGTGACGTCGCCGGACTGGCCATACTCGGCCGTATTGCCCACGCCCTGCACCTTGATCTCGGCGATCATCTCCATCGACGTGAAGCTCTTCCGCGACGGCCCGTTGCCCGTCACCTGTGTCGTCGAGATGCCATCCACCGAATACTGCGTCTGCGAAGGCAGATTGCCCTGGATCGTGAAATTGCCGCTGTTGTCGGACTGCACGCCCGGCAGCAGTGCAATCAGGTTGTACGGACTCGTGCTGTCCGCCGCGCGCACATTGCCCGGCAGCGTCGCCAGCTTCTCTGCATTGATCGCCGTGGCCACCATCTGCGTGTCGGTCGTGATGACGCCGGTCGACCCTTCCACGTTCACCACTTCACTCACATCGCCCACCTTGAGTGCCATATCGACACGCAGCGTCTGGCGGGACGTCAGCGTCAACTCGGACGCGGTGGATAACTGAAAGCCCTTCGCCGAGGCCTGCAACTTGTAATGGCCCGGCTTCGAATTCACTGCTTCAAATAACCCGCTGTCGTTACTGGTGACTTCGCGGACGGTGTTTTCATCCGTATTCGTGATGCGGACGACGGCTCCGGCCACCGCCGCTCCCGATACGTCCGTAATCGTCCCCAGTATCACGCCGAACGTGGACTGTGCCATCGACGAGGCCGATAGCACCGAACACACAACAAGCGCGCGCAGCCAGTGGTTGCGATTTCCCATGTTGCTTACTCCCTTGGTTACGTTCGTCCACCCCTCAGGCGAACGACTCAGCGGCGAGGATAGCAACGGAGCATTGACCAGCCGTGAATAGAATATTTCTATTCCATGAAAGAAACTAAATCAAGGGAGATTCCTACCACCGGATCTTCGCCGGGAAGTATTCCGCGATCAGTTCCTGGTAGTAGGGGGTCAGCTTTTCTGCGTCAGGCTTGGTATTGCCCTTGGAGTACAGATCGTATGGGTTGAACTTCCGCACCCAGTCGAACATGGCCTTATCGTGCTCATTCATCAGGTATTCGTACTCCCTCTCCCTGTGGATTGGGTAGCAGGAGTGATACCGGATCATGTACAGCGCCTCTTCCGGCATGTAGTTCTTCACGACGTGGTAGAGATACTCGTCGTGGCCGAAAGAGAGGTTCACCTTGTCCAACCCGCAGTTTTCGGAATACACGCCCAGCCGCGTCTGGTACTCCGGCACCGCCGCATCGGCATTGGCTTCAAAGTACTCCGGGAAGACGATCTTGTTCGACCACGCGCAGCCCACCGGGAACGTGTCGCCCACCACCGCCCACTGCGGCTCGCCCCACAGCCATAGGACTTTGCCAAGGTCGTGGATCAGCCCGGTCAGTTGGAACCAGCGTGGATGCCCATCCGCCCGAATGGCTTCCGCCGTCTGCAGGTTGTGTTCAATCTGGGAGAGGTCGGTGTCGGGATCTGAATCGTCCACCAGCTTGTTCAGCTCCACCATCAGGTCCCACACACTCATCTCAGCGTGGTCGAGATTCAACCACTTACGGCGCATCTGCTGATTGAATGCGACTGTCTGGTTGGTGTGGTTGAGCCGGTAAAACTCACGCACCACTGGTGGCGTGGCGTCGTCGTATTGACGGTACTCTTCGGTCTTTCGGCCTTCCTGATACCGCGTGGCGAGTGTCGACATGGCATCCCCTCCTGACTGTTTTCAGCATATCAGGAGGGGCGCCCGGTTGTAAGCCAACCTATACGTTCAGCGTCAGATTGCCCAGCGCCACAGATTGGCGCCCACGGTGAAGCCCGCACCCACAGCCGCAAACAGAACAAGGTCGCCCTTCTCCAGCCGCCCCGTGTCAATCGCCTCCCGCGTGGCGATCGGAATCGTCCCCGAGGTGGTATTCCCGTAGCGCTCGATGTTGATCAGCACTTTGTCGTGCGGAATCCCCAGGCGGTCTGCGCACGCCAGGATGATCCGGCGGTTTGCCTGGTGCGGAATCATCAGCTTCACATCGCTGGGCTTCAGGTTGTGGGCCGCCAGAAGCTCGGAACTGATCTCACCCATCCGGCGCACGGCGAACTTGAACACCGCCTGCCCTTCCTGGTGGACAAAATGGAGCCGCTTGTCGATCGTCTCGTGCGAAGGGGGCATTCTGGAGCCGCCAGCAGGCATCCTGAGCGCTTCCCCGCCCGATCCATCCAATTCGTTGCGGAATCCGATGAACCCCGGGCCGCCCTCTTCCCCGGGCTCAATCAAGAACGCGCCCGCGCCGTCACCGAACAACACACACGTCGAGCGGTCCTTGTAATCGATAATCCGGCTCATCGTGTCCGAGCCGATCACCAGCACCTTCTTGTGGGATCCACTGCCCACCAGGTGGGCGGCGGTGGTCAACCCGTAAACAAAGCTGGAACACGCCGCCACCAGGTCGAAACCCCAGGCGTGCTTCGCCCCAAGCTTGTGCTGCACAATGCAGGCCGTGGACGGAAACATGTGGTCCGGCGTCACCGTGCACAGGATGATCGCATCCACATCCTCCGCCGTCGTTCCACGCTCTTCCAGCGCGATACGCGCCGCGTTCAGCGCCATGTCCGACGTGGCGATCTCAGGATCGGCAATATGCCGTTCCCGAATTCCGGTTCGCTCCAGAATCCACTCATTCGTGGTATCGACCATCTTCTCCAGGTCTGCATTGGTGAGTACGCGCGGCGGCACCCACGCGCCAACCGCACTAATCTTAACGTTCCGCAAAATGCCTCCCGTCCGAGCATTGCCGCCGGGCTGGCAGAGCCAAGGCTCCGCGGCCGGCGACGTGGCGACCGGTTCCGGATAAAGTTGTGTGAATCAGACGCAAAACTCCATTGATATGCTATTCAGAAGAGGGATGCAAGTCCTGGGCGATTATCCTACCGAATCCACCGAGCAGATCTTTGCCCGCGTCTACTCCGATGTAGCGCGCGGAAAGTCCGTGGGGACAGTGATTTGCATCGTCCGGCCCTACGTCAATACCATGGGCAAAATCCATTTGAAGGGCGATGAACTGGAAGTGCGCCTCAGCGAGCTCCTCGCCGCCGCGCCCGGCACCGTCCGCGAAGCCCTGGCCTGGATCCTCATCTCCAAACTCTTCCGCCGCCAGGTCCCCCAGCACTGGCTGCTCCACTACCGCCGCTATATGAACCGGCGCGATGTCCGCCGCACCCACCAGGTCGTGCGTCAACTCCGCGGCCGCAAGTATGTCTCAGGACCGCGCGGTGATCACCACGATTTAGATCCGCTTTTCGACGCCATAAATCTGAAATACTTCGGCGGCTGGATGCAAAAACCACAGCTGGGCTGGAGCCGCAAACCCTCCCGCTGGCTGCTGGGTCACTTCGACTCCGTCCACAATGCCATCATCCTCAGCCGTATCCTCGATCAGGAGCAGGTCCCCAGCTTGGCCGTGGAGTATGTCCTCTATCACGAGATGCTCCACCTCAAGTACCCCGTTGAACACAAAGGCTCCCGGCGCTGCGTCCACTCACGTGAGTTCCATCTGGACGAGAAGCAGTTCGACGGGCTGAAGGAAGCGAAAGCAATCCTGAAACAGCTCTGACGGCCGGTTCGCAGTCCCGCTGGCGCGTGGATACACGCCTGATACTGGGCCGGCAATACGCCGCCAATCCTCCGCTATACGAGAAACTGCCGAGGGAAAAGACCTAGGCATTTACCTAGGGTCCGCGACCGCGGGCAGCGCCCACTTGACTCAATTTGGGTAGAGAAGATTTGGACAACCCAACGGCGTGCCCGGATATCAGGTATCAGCCTGGCTAACGTTGGACCCCCGCCAAAGGTCCCTAGGCGGCGGTAGGTGCAAACTGGGGTTCCGGAACGAACAGCTTTGCCGCGCCCTGGAAGGTCTGGACCAGCCTGGCCGGATCCACTGCGCCGATACCCAACCGGTACAATGCGAGCTCGGCCCGCACCATCCACCACGAGCGGAGGAACTCCAGCCGCAACCGGAACAGCTTGTCCTGCAGGCCCGGGGTGTGGTGGCCCGAGATCAGCAGCGCCTGTCCAACCGAGTGCAGCCGGTCAAAGTCCTGCCGCATCCCTAAGAGATAAGAGGAGAAAACCGCAATCCGGCGGGCGCGAAGCCGTTTCTCCAGCCCCGGCTGGTAACCGGCCAACTGCTGCACAAACTCGAAATCTTCCTTCGCCAGCAGCCGCGTCATCGGAGCGTACCGCTCAGGCGAAAACTCCTGCCACCATTGCTCACTGACTCCGTCGCCAGAACGGGCAACCGAGATGTGGCGGTAAATCCACCCGAGGACAAGGATGAATGCAGCAGAGCCCAGAATGGTGATGACAACGGGTGACATGGATTCTCCAGCTCGATACGATTCGCACCATCGTACTCCCGATCCACCCCAAGGGCAATCAGAATGTTTCGATATTAACGAAATTTTTCACTAATCAGGCGGATTTCCTGACGCTCAGAATTGCCTGATTCATCGACTCTAACCGCTGTAATACCTGCACCTGATGCGCGCCGCTCACCGCAAATGCCACGCCAGTCGACTTCTCTTCCCAATCGCGCCGGAAGAGAAATACCCAGCAGCACAGGCAGGCCGTGTCGATCCCCATCCGCAATGTGCTGCCCAGCCGCGCGCCCATTCCGCCCGGCGCCTGGCGCCCCATGTATATTCCGAAGGAACTGGCGGCGAAGAAAACAGAAAATACCAGGATGTAGTGCAGCAGGTTCTTCCTCAACGGCACCGGATACCAGAAGAGAAACAACCCCAGCGCCACCAGGAAAACCAGCAGCATCATGTATAGTGCGCTCTCACCCGCCAGGTAGAGGCTCAGGATCTTCTGGGGACTGGATTGCACACCGAACTCGGTCACGTGAAGCCACAACGAGGCGCCCGTGCTCACCGCGAATGCGGCTACCAGAAAGCCGCGGCCCAGAAAGGAAATGCCCTGGTAGGTCTCGAACACCTGGCCATAGATCTCCAATGCGACGAAGATGTAGGCCAGCAGCAGCAGGGGCTGGGATAGCAGGTACACATACGCGTACGGCAGCGAGTTAACGTTCAGCGGAAGCAACACCAGCGTGCGCGCCGTCGCCAGGATCATCGCCACGCACAACGCCTTGTACCGCGGAGCCAGCCCAATGGCGAACAACCTCCACAACAGCACCACCTTCAGCACCATGTTGGCGTACCAGAAGAATTGTTCGAGCGGGAGGATTTTCACCATTCAGCACGCCACCTGCGCCGGGCATCTACGAAGTCCAGAATATCAAATGCCCTTGCCTGGGATGACGCAAAACCATGCAGTTGGCGCGGCGTTCAGCCGTGCCTGGATCTGGCTCCGGGCGGAGCACCGGTTCCGGCCGCTCCGCCCGGACACCGAACTAGAGGGAATGTCCCGTTGGCGCTACGGCATTCGTCGTGAGTTCCGGCCCAATCGGGCACGCCGGGTAACAGCCGGGGATCGGGTCACTCTTGCGGACGGAATCGGCGGTTCCCACCACCGGTAGAAGGAAGAGAACGAGGAGGAGAAGGCGTTTCATCTTGAGTTCCTTTGGGAGGAAAAGTGTTTCCGAACAAAGCGTACCCAGGGTTTGGCGCTATCCTGATCTTTTGGTTTACATTTTCGGAAATCGGAACAAGCGCCTCTTCCGCTGGAGATGGCGCTCCAGCCGCCCTCGCTTCCGCCTCGTGCGAAAAATCAATTGACGACTGGATATCGATTCTGAATAAGATGGAGTTCGAGCGTAGTGGATTGACTAGCGAAGGCAGGATGGAAACTGGACGGCGGCCAGCCGAAGACCTGTGGCGCAGAACGCTGTCACAGCTCCCGACCATTTATGGCCGGCTGGTCTACTTGTCCACGTTGCGCAATTCAGACAGCGGCCGCTATGAGCACCACGGCCTCAGCGTCCTCTTCGGTGAGGATCAGGCCGATCTGGCGATGCGCGAAAGCCACCTGGTCAGTTTTCGCGAGTGGCTGAAATTGAATCTCGAACAGCAGAAGGCCGACCTGGACCTCTATCTGTGCGGCTTGCCCACCGATCGCCGGACCCTCGTCGAGAGCTGGTCCCGCCTCGCGCCTTACCGCAACCTCTCCCCAGCCGCAGCTTCAGATCCGGAAAAAATGCTGTTTCTCGAGGACCTCGAGATCTTGCTCGAATCGCTCAAGAACGAGTACGCCTCGGCGGGCCGCCGTCCAGCCGATTCGCGACCCCGGTAACCTGCCCGATTACGTCCACTTCGGAGGGATACTGGAACACAACCGGCGCACACCCTGACGCCGGGTGCGGCTGCACAATCAGCGTATCGTCCACCAGGCTGCACCATCCGCACATCCAGCCTTCCCGGTATTCCAGGAAATACACCGGCCGGTCAACCATGCCCGCCCACGGTCCAGTCGCGATCTTCTTACGGCTCTCGTCCAAGAGCAGCAGGCTACCCGGCAGCAGCATCGGATACATAAACCAGTCATCCGTGCCAATGTAGGCGTACCGGTGATTCTTCAGGTCCAGGCCCGCCACCAGCATCAAAGGCAGTACACCCCAACTCTGGATGAAACGGGTCAGAAACGTTGTCTTCGACAGGTCCAGCCCCGGATCCAACGACAACGGTACCTGGATGTCCCCCGATTGAATCGAACCGAACTTCTCACGCCCCAGCCCGATCAGGTGCGACTTCTCCGGACTCAGCGCCGCCGCGTCCACCGCCAGCTGGCTCACCTCAACCCCGTACCACCGCACCACCTCCGCCAGGTCCAGCCGGTAAATTGCGCACAATGAGTACAGCTTGAAGATGCTCGGCACCACGCCGCGGTTCTCAATGTCCGAGAGCCGGCTCAACAGGATGCCGAATTCGCTGTTCTTGCGGCGGTCCGCAATCTGCTGGCTGAACTCCTCAACATCCCGATAGCGCAGCCCCAGGCGCTCCCGCGCACGCTTTAGCTTTTGACCTGGATCGTCCATGTTATGATCGGGGGCGCCTTGAGACTCTCTTCAGATCGCTCGGTGGTGTTACTGTAGACAAGGTCAACTACTTTTCTTGCAGTAACATACTGAGAGGGGACCGGCATCGCCTGCGGATCTCCTATTCGATTCTGTTCTGAATTCAGAACAGTTGCAAGCCGCATCAATGAATTTCGCAGTCGTCAGATGCACCCGTAGTACTCATTCTCTCATCCCTGACTCCTATGCCTCCTAAAACCAAACCGTTTCAGGCTGCGTTCCAAGGCGAACTCGGCGCTTTCAGCCAGGAGGCCGCCATGCGTCTGCTCGGCCCCGATGTCCTCGTCCGGCCCTGCCAGCGCTTCGACGAAGTCTTTCAGACTCTGCGGGATGGCAAGGTAGACGCCGCCGTGATCCCCATCGAGAATACTCTCCACGGCTCAGTTCACGAGAACTACGACCACCTTTTGCACTTCGATCACAGAATTGTCGCCGAGACCAGTGTCCGCATTGTTCATAACCTGATCGCGCCCCCCGGCGTCCGCTTCAAGGACATTCGCCGCACCTTCTCACACCCGGTCGCACTCAACCAGTGCCTTCATTTCCTCGCCGCTAACCCGCAAATGGAACGCGTGCCGTTCTATGACACCGCCGGCAGCGTCAAAATGGTGATGGAAGACGGACTTAAGGATGCCGCCGCTATCGCCTCCGCCGTCTCGGCCACTATCTATGGAGCCCACATCCTCAAACGCTCCATCGAGGACGATCGCCAGAACTTCACTCGCTTTTTCCTACTGCGCCGCTCCGATCAGCCCGAATTGAAGCTGGAGGAACCCACCAAAAAAGGCTGGAAAACCTCGCTCGTTTTCTCCACCAGGAATCAGCCCGGCTCGCTCTTCAAGGCTTTGAGCGCCTTTGCCCTCCGCGATCTGTCGCTCACTAAAATCGAATCCCGCCCCTTGCGCGGAAAACCCTGGGAATACCTCTTCTATGTCGACTTCCTCGGCAGCGTTGAGGAAGAACGCGTCAAGAAGGCCCTCGGCCACCTGCAGGAACTGGCCGACCTGTTGCGCGTTCTCGGCTGCTATCGCGCCTAAACGACAAGTGTTGTTTAGTGTACCGGTCCGCCACAAGCCCTAAACGACACCTGTTGTTTAAGCCTAGGAACCGTTCGGCCGGCGGCCCGGAACACCGGCTACAATCCGGGTCTGTACCGTCTCTGGCCTCAGCACCCGTTGACCGTTGAGCGCAAAGCCTTTACGGTTGTCGAACGGGTCCATTGTGGCCTCCACCGCCACCACCGGCTGCACCGTCAAATGACCGTAATTGCGGTACACCTGCGCAAACAGCGAAACCTCCACAAAACCCGTCCAATCGGCCAGCGTCAGGAACTTCATGGTGCCGTTCTCCGTCGGATGGTGGCGATCCGCCACCACCAGGCCGGCCGCCCGCACCTCTTTCCCGTACAGGCTGTGCTGGTGCGCCGCCAGCTCCGACGCCGATTGGAACCGGTCCCAGTTCAGCCCCGGCGCGAAGTAGTCCAGCGGATGGATGCTCACCGGAAATCCCAAAGTCTCGTGCTCCCAACGCGCCCGCGACTCCGGCGTGGCATCGAACGACTCCGGCAGGTCCGGCTCGATCATCGGCTTCCGGTCCA
This sequence comes from Paludibaculum fermentans, assembly GCF_051172195.1. Lineage (GTDB taxonomy): Bacteria > Acidobacteriota > Terriglobia > Bryobacterales > Bryobacteraceae > Paludibaculum > Paludibaculum fermentans_A. The sequence continues at coordinate 3,315,972 of NZ_JBPJAQ010000001.1, read as the reverse complement.
CCTGGGACGATGCCTCCAACCGCTGTAAGCGCCAGAAAATACGGCCCCGAGGCTCCTGAAACACGTCCAGCGCCCCGGCCTTCAACAGCGACAGCCACTCGGCCCGGTTTGGCTTTACGGCCCGAAAGAAGTCGCCGATGTCCTCAAACGGCCGCCGCCCGGTAATCCGGTCCAGCGCCGCCGATCCCAAACCGCGCACCTGGTCGATGGGTAGCCGGATCGTGTTGTCCTTCACCAGAAATCGATGTGGATCAGAGAGATGCAGGTCGGGCAGCAGGAACTTGGCGCCGTTGCGCAGCGCCTCCATCACATACAGCAGCGGCGAATAGAAGCCGCGCCGCGACGACAGCACCGCCGCCAGAAACTCTACCGGGTAACGGGTCTTCAGCCACGCGCCCGTGAACGCTTCCACCGCATACGCGGCCGAATGGGCCTTGTTGAACATATAGCCGGCGAAGTCGTGCAGCAGCTCCCAAACCCGTTCTGTCTCTTCGGCCGTACGGCCCAGTGCCTGGGCGGCCTCCCTGAATTCGCGGCCCAACGATTCGATGCGCTCACGGTCTTTGTTCTTTACCAGGGCGCGGCGCAGCAGGTCGGCCCGGCCCCACGGCATACCGGCAAACCCGTTTGCTACCAATAAGATATGCTCCTCGAACGCCATCAGGCCGTAGGTGTCGTGCAGCAGCGGCTCCAGCGACGGGTGGGCATAGGTCACCGGCTCCAGCCCCTGATGCCGCCGCGCATAAGCCCTTTTCTTTCCTTCGTTTGCGGCGCCCGGCCGGATGATCGATTCCACCGCCGTCAGGCAGTCGATGTCGCGGCAGTTGGTCATCACCAGCAGGCTGGTCATGGCTGGCGACTCTATGTGAAAGACACCACGGGCTTTACCTGTGGCGATGGCCTCCCAGGTTTCGCCGTCCGTCCAATCGAGTCCCTCCAGATCGGGCTTGGGCTGACCGTTCTCCTCCATGTTCACGAGCGTGTCGTGCAGCACGGTCAGCCCAGCCTGCCCCAGCAGGTCCAGTTTCAACAGCCCTAATTCCTCAACGTCATCCATGGCATAGTGCGTGGTCATCAGCCCCTTGGCCGACTCGAACAGGGGGATGCGATCCGTGATGCGATCGCCGCTGATCACCAGGCCGCAGGGGTGCATCGAGAAGTGGCGGGGGATGCCGTCGAAGCTGCCGGCCATGGCCAGTACGGTCTTGTACGGTTCCTGGTCGAGGGGCAGGTCGCGACACTCGGGTGTCTGGCGGGCAGCCTCGGCCGTGTCGCCGCTATGCCAGGGCAAATGCGCGGTAAAACGGCGCACTTCACGCTCCGGAATACCGTAGACTTTGGCGATATCGGCCACGGCGGAGCGGCCCTGGAACGTATGGACCGCTCCGATCATGGCGACGTGTTCGCGCCCATATCGTTCAAAGACATACTGGATTACTTCGTCCCGCCGATCCCAGGGCAGGTCCAGGTCGATGTCGGCCAACTTGGCGAACTGCATCCGCTCGCGGTTGAGGAACCGTTCAAAGCAGAGGCCGAAGCGGAACGGGCAGACGTTCGAGATGCCTAGCAGGTAGCAGACCAGGCTGCCGGCCGCGCTGCCGCGCGCCAGGGTGGCAATGTTCTTCGTCGCGCACCACTCAACGATGTCGGCAAAGACAAGAAAGTATTCGGCATAGCCGACGTCCTCGATGATCGCCATCTCACGTTCCAGCCGCTCGTGCACCTGGGCTTCCGGCTCCGCCCCATAGCGCCGCAGCAGCCCCCGCTCCAGCTTCGACCGCAGCAGCGCCACCGGCTGATCGCACGGGAATTTTGGGAAGCGGATATCACCCAGCTCGAAGTCGAAGCGGCAGCGCTCGGCAATACGCACTGTGTTTTCAATTGCTTGCGGCAGGGCTCCGAAATACCGGGTGATGTCCTCCTCGGTATGCCAGTGGTGGCGGCCCGGCGGCAATTTCTCCGCATGCCCTTGATTCAAAAGCGTCAGCGTACGCATGCTTTGCAGGATGTCGTAGCGCAGCCGCTCGTCCGGATTCGCGTAGTGCACGTCGACAGAGGTTGTCAGCGCAATGCGGTGTTTGCGGGAAAGGTCAGAGAACAGGCGGGCGATCCGCAGGTCGTCCTCATTGTGCGGCGAGATCTCCAGGGCCAGGTTCCGGCCATAGATATCAAGCAGTTGCCGCAGCGGCTGATCCACCGGCCGGTTCCCGCGAAGCGCCTGGGCGGGTGCGCTGCGCGGTCCTGCCAGGCAGATGAGCCCCTCCTGAAACTGGCCCAGTGTCTCCGCATTCACCCCGGCCGTCAGCAACTGGCACAGGTTCGAGTAGCCCCGCTGGTTCTCCACCAACAGCACGAGCGAGGACTTGTCTGGCAGGGTCACTTCGCTGCCGATGACCGGATGCAGCCCCAAAGACCGTGCCTTCTTATAGAACAGGACGGCGCCGGCCACTGTGTCGCGGTCAGTGATCGCCACGGCGCTCATGCCGGATGCATGCGCCGCTTCAGCAATCAGTTCGGGCGGCAGCGTCGAATCGAGCATCGAGTAGAAGCTATGGCAATGCAGAGCAGCGTATGGCATGGCTCGGTATAGTGTAAACATTTACAGTATACAGCTCGTGTCCAGCGGGCGAATAAAAATAGAACATCAGACTACTCCTAGGCTGTACTACTACTGCCAAGCAGTGTAGGAAAACGACCCGGATGTCCGGGCTGTGACATAATTACGGCTTCGAGGACTTTATGGCAAATCCCAAGTACGCCGAGGCGACCCGGCCCATTCCGCAGGCCCAGGAGCTCGGCCTGCTCAGCGACGGAACCAAGCTGATGAAGCGCGCGCCGCGCATTCGTGCCTGTGGTTTGAAGGACGAGAAGGGCAAGCTGTGCGCGGGCCATCTGAAGCGCTGGTATTTCTATGGGGAAGAGCTGAAGGAGAAGTTCGGGGCTGAGGCGGAGCTGTACCGCTGCGAGAAGTGCAAGGCGGTGTATTTGCCGAATGAGGAAGAAGAGCCGCGCAGCGGCACTATTTGTTACTGACGGGGTGTTACTGACAGGTTTGTGATGGATTGAGAGTGAGTGACTTCTCACTTCCACCCTGTCGCGGCGGTCACTGCCGCCGCGATCAGGTTGGACTGAGAATCAGCCGCATTGGATCGACTCAGGGAGGAGTCACTCGGATTGAGTCAATCCAATACGGCCAGCCCGGGCTGGGCTTGAGGTACGGCGACGGTAGTTTGGGATCCGCCTAACTTGTGTTCCCTTTCACATCGGAGAAGAAGCCGCGTTCGACTACCCTTCACCATGCGAATCCTGGCGCTACCGATACCCGCTACCCCATGGGGAGATGAAATCGTTGGATGAACTCGAGGGAATTCTACGCCGATGAAACCTGCCGCCTTTCGGGAGTTGCGTCCTACAAAAAAAGGACCCTCTGTTGCAACTTGCAAACGGTCGAACGAATGGAAGAGAACTTTAACACCGGCTCCCGCAAGCACGACGTTTCTAACTCCGGTTCGCTCTCCCCGTCAGCCTGTTGCAGCAGAGGGCAGGTTCAAAGAGAGTTCATCAATTCACTGTTGAGTGTAGCAAACTGGTGGCCGCGAATGCTGGAGAAAAAAGCCCTTTGTTATCAATCTCCGCGGCGGAATTTGGACCCTTCGGCGAGGTTGCTCGCCCCACGAGGTGTGGCACTGTGACACAGCTTTCCAAAGTGTCCCGGACCTGGGCAAAACCAGTTCTGGCAGCTTTAATTGTCCTGACGGCGAGCTCCGAGCTGGGTCTCGCGCAGGATGTGGACTATCAGGTTTATACGGAGCCGCCGCGGCTGTTGCTGAACCAGCGCCGGCTGCGCCTGTTGAAACGGGAAAGAGAACGCGAATCTTTACGCTGGCAGCAGTTCGACAGCCTGATGCGCGGCAAGGCGCGGATGTCGGAGCCGGGCTTCGCGCTGGCGCTGTGGGGGACGATCACGGCGAAGATCGAACCGTGCCGCGAGGCGGGCGAATGGAGTTTGAAGTCGGCCAACGTGAACGACCCGCGCGACCTGCGGCAAATGGCGCTGGTGTATGACTGGTGCCAGACGTCGATGGACGAAGCGCGCACGTCGATGGTGGCCCGGAAACTGACTACTGTCCTCAAGAATCGACCCACCGATACGCTGGCCATCCGGTCCCATTTATTCGCGGCGCTGGCGGTGGCGGATCTGGAGTCGCAGCCCGCGCAGGACTTCGTCAAGTATGTCGCCGAGACATGGTGGAAGAGCAAGATCATGCCGCAGCTCATGGCGGGGCAGAATCCGTTTCCCAAGCGGGAAGAGCTGTACGCAATGATGGAGATCCTGCACAGCATACGCGACAACACGCGCACCGATATCCGCGAAGGGGCGGGCAAGTGGTTTGAAGAACTGGCGCCGATACAATTGCTCTCCTACTATCCGCAGCCCTGGCCGGCAGCGGAGAACGAGTACCGGATTCCGGCGTATATCGGGAAGGGCGATCCCAGCATGCAGGAGGCTGCTTATTCGCGGGCCGCGGAAATGGCGCTGGTCGCCTATGACGGCAATGCGCAGCCGCACCAGTTCCTGCAGGGCTGGATTCTGCAGGACCGGTTCCTGATGCGCGGCGACTTCGGGATTACGTATGAACTGCTGTGGGCCAATCCCTACCAGCCGGGCCTGAGTTTTACATATATGCCGGACCTGTTCCATGCGCGCGGGCAATTGCTGACGCGCAGCAGTTGGGATGAAGACGCCACGTGGTTCGGGTTCTGGAACGGGCAGGCGCAGATCTTCACGAAGGGGCAGCGGGCGACGGTGCGGCTGGAAGCGAAACCGGGCCCGGTCGAACTGGGTCCGGTGAAGGTGTTCTTTGCGTCGGCCGGGCTGCGGATGGAGACAGGCTGGCTGCCGCCGGCGGAAGAGGGCACGAAGCCGGTGGGGCAGGTGGCTTTCCTGGTGGGGCTGGAGCCGTCGGCGCGCTATGACGTGGAGATCGACGGCGAAGAGATGTTCGAGACGCAGGCGGACTCGGGCGGGATCCTGGAACTGCGGTTTGCGCCGGATCACAAGGCCGGGATCCGGGTGCACAAGGCGCTGTAGCGACGTGAACCGCAGCGGCTCCCTGGCGAGCTGCCCTCTCACAACACTACTTCGGTGAAAGCAGGCTCTCCACTTTGACGAGCCGGGGCTCCCAGGTGAGGGGCGCTTCGTAATAGAGGAACCCGCCACTCTGCGAGACAGGTGACAGCTGAGCGTCCGCTGGAAGCGGGAAGGACGGAGGCTTCGGCACCCTGTCCCCGGCGATCGGACTTAGCGCGCCAGTGGCGATGTCAGCTAGAAAATAGTTGTCCCGCAGGCCTTCCGAATACCTCACGACATGCAGTGCCTTACCGTCTGCGGTCCAGAGCGGCGCGCTGAAGGCGGATCCGCAGTCCGTCAGTTTCCGCAATCGCCCGCCCGCCGAAGGAACGAGAAAGATCCTTCCGCGCGAGTCGCCGTGACCGATGCCCGGCTGCGTCGCCATCGCGATCCATTTTCCGTCCGGCGACCAACTCAAGCCATCGACAAGCGTTCGGTCTCCATAGTGATCGAATGGGGGAATTCCGGCGATCACCACGCGAGCGTCGCTGCCGTCCAGGCGTGAGACCCAAATCTGTGTTGGCCCGTTGCGAGTGGTGGAAAACGCCAGCCATCGGCCGTCGGGAGCAACGCTCAGATAATGATCCGTCCATGGAATGCTGCGGACCGTCTCGGGTTCCCCTCGCGCCGCCTTCAGATCAATGCGCCACAAGCTGGAGGCCGGGCGATCCTCGGTGCCCAACGCGCTGCCATCGGCGAGAATCTGCGAAATCCGGATGCGCGCGCCGGTTTGTATCACGCGTACGGCTCCGGCTGCGACCGCCTTGGTGTAGTCCCAGACTTGATACACCAAGGTGCGCTGATCAGCCGACCAGTGGAGCGACGAAATGGCATGAGGCGCCCTTGCGATCTCGGTGGGGCGGTTCGCGAAGCGATAGCGGGCGTCCAGCTCGACGGACTTCACTACATTCCCCGCAGCGTAGGCCAGGCGCTTCCCATCCGTAGTCAGTGCGAGTTCGTCGCCGTCCTTGGCGAGCCTGACGCGCGGGCCGCCATCAAGTGGAATCAGCACCAACCGGCACGGGTCCCAGCCGGCATTTTCGCCTGCCAGCTCCGTCGCGAGCAGGAAGCGGCCATCGGGCGTCCAGGAGGGCGTACCGCCACAAACCGCGCCGAGGAGTTTCTCGGGGCCATTCGGGAAATCCTTTACAAACAGCTTGTGGTCGCAGTTATGGCAGTAGAAGCGTAGAAACGCGATCCGCCGGCCATCGGGAGACCAGCGAGGGCTCAGTGGTCCACCGTCGTCCTGCCGGCCTGCAAAGTGCACCGCCGTTCCACCACTGAGGGGCCGTACGTCGATCCAGATGGAGTAATCGGAGCTCACAGCGTCATAGGCGAGCATCGCCCCATCGGGCGAGAGGGCCGGTGACGACAATCCGTTCAGTCGATCACTCAGCGGCGTGATTGTCTGCGCAGTGCAGAGCAGTCCACAAACCAACGAAAGGAAGCCCAGCACCTTCATAGGGACATGTTATCCGGTCTCGCGGCCGACAAAACCGTGAGTAGGTAGCCGTCAATTCCCGGATCATTCGGGGGCTTCCGCCGTTGTTTTCCAGTGCGCGCCGCCTCAACTCCGGCCAATTGCCGGCGCCAGGCCGCGGCGCGGCGAGCTCTGGCGGAGAAAGCGGGTGTGCGGGTTGACAAGGCGCTGCAGGGGGGTGCGGGGAGGAAGCGGGTCAAAGCAGGGAAGAATACTGTTCCAGGGCGATCTTGACGAGCTGGCTGCGGGTGCGGACCCCGAGTTTATCGAACAAGCCGCGCAGGATGGATTTCACGGAGCTTTCGCTCATTCCGATACGGTCGCCGATTTCCTTGTTGGCGAGGCCGCGCAGAAGCAGCCGGACGACAACGAGCTCGCGATCGTTCAGGGTGGGTGAAGCGTTCAGGCTATTCCTGTCAATGGTCTGAAACAGACTTTTCAGGTAGCGAGGCTCCAGGCAGACGTCGCCGGCCGCCACTTTGCGGACGACGGAGCAGAGTTCCTGAGGTGGGGAGTGTTTGTGGAAGATGCCGGAGACTCCTTCCCGAATGAGAGCGATGGCTTCGGCGTCGCTGACTCCAGCGGTGACAACGAGGACGCGGGCCGTCACTCCGGCCTGGCGGGCGGCGTAGAGGAAATCGATGGCCCGCTCAGAACCGAGATCGACATCGAGCAGGACGAGGTCGGGCTGGGCAGCAACGATTGCTTCGAGGGCGGGGGCGACGCGGTCGGACGTGCCTTCCACGCAGAAGTCGGGCTGCTGCGAGAGCAGGGCGACCAGCCCTTCGCGGAAGAGAGCGTGATCGTCGATCAGATAGAGCCGGATTGGCGCCGGAGAGGTCTGGGTGGCGGACATACCGGAAACGGGAATGGAATCTCCTTGTGCAATAGTAATAGGCGTCAAGCAGCGGCTGGAAGTTTCACACAAAAAACGCAGCCTTCGCTGGAGGGTTCGTGTTTTAAATCGCCGCCATAATTCCGCAGTACGGCGCGCGAAACATACAGGCCGAGGCCGGCGCCGGAGGCCTTCTCCTGGAAGGGTTCGAAGAGATGGGGGAGGAGCGGCAGGCCGCTGCCGGTGTCGGCGACGCGAATATGAATCTCGGGGCCGGATTGAGAAGCCGTGATGGTGAGGAGTTTCACATCACAGTGTTCGACCGCGCGCAGGCTGTTATTGGCGAGATTCAGGAAGACCTGAATCAAGGCGGCCGAATTGGCGAGGACGCGGGGCAAGCCGGGCTCCAGGCGGAAGTCAACGGCGCCGCCGAGGTCGGCCCAGGCGGGTTCAATCAGCACCCTGAGCTGATCGAAAAGATCCGCGAGATGGAGCGGGGAGAGAGGAATCTCGGCTTTCATCTCCAGATCCGTGGCGGCGATGCGCATGAGTCCGGCCACAAGTTCCCCGAGAGTGGACGCCTCGCGGGTATCGCTGAGGGCGCCGGACTCCTTCAGGCTATTGACAGCCATGGCGATGGCACCGCAGATGTTGCGCACCTCGTGCGAGACGGCGCCGGCGATGATGCGGTTCTGACTGGCCAGCAGGCGGAGGTTCTGATCCTCGCGTTCGCGCATGTCGTCGGAGATGTCCACGGCGATGACGGCCAACCGGCGTCCGCCGGGATTGGCGTAGAGAGAGAACCAGACCTGCGCGAAAAAGGGTTCGCCGCCCAGGCGCCGGCCCTGGCATTGGGTGCTGGTGCGGAAAACCCCCTCGCTGGGGTCGAGACGCAGGGCGCCTTCGAGCACGGGCAGGAAGTGCACGACGGAGGCTCCGCGCAGGCTGACGCCCTGGGGCAAGCCGAAGAGATGGCGCGCTTCTTCGTTAGCCGTCAGGATTCGGCCCAGGGCATCAGAAGTGAAGATGGCCGCCGGGCTGCTTTCGGCCAGTTCGCGCAGGTGTTCTTCCAGTTCCTGCCTCAGCCTGTTCTGTTCGCGCAAGGCATCGAGATGGAGGCGGGTCTCTGCGTGGTGCTTGAGGATCTCGGAGATGAGTAAGCCGGTGGCGGAGTAGGCGGCAAAGGCGAGGAGGTAGCGGAGAAAGAAGTCGACGGGCGAGTACCAGACAGAGAAGAAACCGCGTGCGGCGGCACAGGTGAGGCTGAGCAGGAGGATCTGCCAGCGGGTGCCGCCAATGGAGAGCAGCATCACGGGGAAGAGATAGGCTGCGCCGATGGCGACATCCGGCCCGGTACGCCAGTCAAGAAGGGCCACCAGCAGAGTGAGCGGAATGGACACACCCAGCAGTACACGCCGGTCGAGGCGGAGCAGGGTGTCGAACCAACCGGCCGGTTGTGCGGCTGATTGCGGACGGCCTGATGATGCTTGGGCCATCGGAATTAAACCCCAATCTGGTCTAGGAAGTCGCACCAAATGACCGAAAGTTGCGATCCGCTGACCGAAAGACTCAAATCGTTCATCTCAAAGAGCGACGGCCAGGACCCCTGTCATTCGATATGCTGGCGTGCTTGCACGAAGGTCCAATCATCAATTCTGCACCAGGTGCGGAGGTTCAGGCGTGGTCATCCAGGCGGTTTCCGCAATGGGTCCGGGTAGTGCTGGCATGCGGGGCTATTCTACCGTTCCTGCCGTTCCTGGGGCTGCCGCTGATCTCGGACGATTATAGCCAGTGGTTTTTCGCCCGGCGGTATATCAGCCAGGAGGGGCTACCCCGACTGGCGGAAGACGTACTGTACAGAAGCCGGGCCACATCGCTGGTGCTGACCCGGGTATTGGACGAAGCGTTTGGACTGGCGCAGCGGCCGCACCTGGCGGCGGGACTCGCGTTGCACGCCCTCAATGTCCTGCTTCTGTTCCAGGTGGTGACGGCATTACGGGCCAGGCCGGCAACGGCACTGGCGGCAGCCAGCTTCTTTGCCGTGCATTCCGGACATCAGGAGGCGATCGTATGGATTGCATCGCAGCATGAACTGCTGGTGTTCGCCTTCGGCGCGATGACCGTGTTGAGCTGGCTGCGATGGCTGGAGAGGCGAGGCGGGAGGGCAGGCGCGGCGATGGCCGGCTATGCGATGACGCTCTATTCCAAGGAATCGGGAGTGGTCTTCCTGCCGCTATTGTTCCTGTTGTGGCTGGTTTCCGCGGGACGGGACACGCGCCGCCTGTGGCCGCTGGCGGTGATGGCGGGGTTCACGGCGTATTATGCCTGGGCGATCTTCCAGTCGGCCGGTGTGCATCAGCATCTGAACGATGGCACGTTTTCGTTCCAGGCGCCGTTCTGGATCACGCTGCCGGAGAGTCTTTGGCGGTTGTTGTGGCCGGCCGGCCTGGTGGCGCTGCCGCTGATCTGGCTTGGCCGCGACGCGGGGGCGCGACGCCTGGCCGCGGCCGCACTGGGCTGGATGATTGTCGCGCTGGGGCCGTATGTATTCCTGACCTACCAGACACGGGTACCCAGCCGGCACACGTACTTGGCGGCGGCCGGGCTGGCGGTGCTGCTGGGCCTGGCGGTGCAGTCGCTGGCCGGCTTGGCGATACCGCGTCCGCGGCTGGCGGCGGCGGCCGCGAGCGTGTTGTTCATCACGGGCAACGTACTGAATTTGTGGACCAGGAAGCTGCCCCAATTCGAACGGCGGGCGGAGGCCACGGAGCGGTTCCTGCGGGCCACGCGAAACCAGGGCGAGGCCATCGAAATCGGACGCGCGCCCTTCCCGCTGTGGGTCTATCAGCACGCCGCGGCGATTGCCCTGGGGCGTGCCCCTGAAACGGTGTATGCCGCGGGGTTGGGGCCCGCGCACAGTTTTTCCTACTCGGATTCGGATCATCCATGAATACTTCCCTGCCCAATGCAAGACCAGCGCCGGACGATGTGCTGAGGTCCGGCCTCTCTGTGTTTTTCCCTGCCTATAACGACCAGCCGACGATTGCCGGACTGGTGCGGGCGGCGCATGAGACATTGGCTCCGCTGACGGCGGAGTTTGAAGTCATAGTGGTGAACGACGGCAGTCGCGATGGCACGCTGGAGGCACTGGCTCCTCTGCAGGAGGAGATGGGCGGACGGCTGCGGGTGGTGACCCACGAAGTGAACCGCGGCTATGGCGCGGCGCTGCGCAGCGGATTTGCCGCGGCCCGCTACCCCTGGGTGTTCTATACGGATGGAGACGGGCAGTATGACGTGCGGGAGCTGGCCGGCCTGCTGAGCCATGCGGGCGAAACGATTGGCCTGGTGAACGGGTATAAGCGGCAGCGGCAGGATCCGGCTCATCGGATCTGGATTGGGAAGTTCTACAACGCCGTGGTGCGAAGGGTGTTCGGCATCCGGCTGCGGGATATCGACTGCGACTTCCGGCTGATTCGCCGGCACATTGTGACGCCGGACCGGCTGCGGGCCGATGGTGGCACGATCTGCATCGAGATTGCCATGCTGGCCGAGGCGTCCGGGCTTGGGACGGTGGTGGTGCCGGTGGGCCATTATCCGAGGCTGCACGGGCGGTCGCAGTTCTTCCGGATCCGGCCATTGTTGAATACCTTCCGGGAGTTGCTGAAGCTGCATGCCACGCGAGTGAGCCTGCCGCTGCTGGCGCGGCTGGCGACGCCGTTGCCGGCGCTGTTCAAGCCGTCGCGCGCGGCGGAAGGGGACTGAGGCAAGGCTCCTCTTTGAAATCGTGGCTAAGCTGAACGTCAAACGGAAGCCCGAGCGCGGCGCGCCGGCGGTGATCCCGATGGTAGACCTGCGTCCGCTGCTGCGCGCGGCCGGCGGGGGTATTCGCGCGCGGCTGGCGGAGATGCATGCGGCGGGGCAGTACATTCTGGGTGCGCAGGTGAGCGGCTTCGAATCGGAGTTTGCCTCGGCAACCGGAGCGTTGTCGTGCGTTGGAGTGGGCACCGGCACGGCGGCGCTGGAGTTGGCGCTGCGGAGCGCATTGGGGCGCCGGAAGAGGCGCGAGGTGGTGGTGCCGGCGTTGACGTCGTTGTTTACGGCGCAGGCGGTGCTGGCGGCGGGCGGGCGATTGAGCATCGCGGATGTGGACGAAGATTCGCTGCTGCTGACTTCGGCCGGGGCCGAAGCGGCATGGGGTCCGTCGACGACGGCGGTAGCGGCAGTGCATCTGTACGGGCGGCCCTGCCGGCTGGAGCCGCTGATGCGGCTGGCGGGCGGCAAGGGCGCGGCGCTGATCCAGGATGCGTGCCAGGCGCACGGAGCGCGGCACCTGGGCCGCCCATTGACGGACTTCTCTCCATACGTCTGTTACAGTTTCTATCCGACGAAGAATCTGGGCTGTCTGGGCGATGGCGGTGGGGTGGCCACGAGTTCTCCCCTGGTGGAGAGGCTGGTGCGGCTGTTGCGCGACGGGGGCCGGGCGGGCGGGCAGGTGGCGGGCATGGCGGCGGGAAACAGCCGGCTGGACGAAATGCATGCGTGCTATCTGCGCGGGCTGCTGCCGGGCCTGGAGGCGAGCAACGAGCGCCGGGCGCGCGTGGCGGCGCGCTACTACGAGGCGCTGCGCGGCTGTCCGGGCCTGCGGTTACCGGCCTGGTCTGACGAATCCGTCCACCACCTGTTTGTCGTCCGGGCCAAGCAGCGGACGAAACTGAGAGAGCATTTATTGGCAGCCGGCATACAGACCGGCATCCACTATCCCGTCCCCCTGCACCGTCACCCGGCCTTTCGCGACGCGCGTGTCGCGGCTCCGCCGGTGGTGGCGGAGAGGGCCTGCCGGGAGATTCTATCCCTACCCATCGGAGTCCATATTCGACCGCGCGACGCGGAACGCGTGGCGGCGGAGATCCGGAGGTTTTACACGTGAACTCCTGGCAAGGATTCTATACGGGACGGCGGGTGGTGGTGACGGGCGGTCTGGGTTTCCTGGGCAGCAATCTGGCGCACGCGCTGGCGAGTGCCGGGGCCGAGGTGACTATCCTGGATGCGCTGGTGCCCGGCTGCGGCGGCAACCCAGAGAATCTGGAGGGCACCGCGCGGTGCTGCCGTGTCGTCCGGACGGATATCGGAGAAATGGCAGGGACGGCCGGGGCGATTGACGATTGCGAGGTTGTCTTCAACCTGGCGGGTGAAATCAGCCACGGGCGCAGCATGACTGAACCGGAGCGGGATGGCGAACTGAACACCGCGGCCCAGCTTCGATTCCTGGGCCTGCTGGCTCACATGCGGCCCGGGATCCGCGTGGTCTACGCCGGAACCCGGCAGGTTTACGGTGTACCGCTGAGCCTGCCAGTGGACGAGGATCACCCGATTGATCCGGTGGACTTCAACGGGATCCACAAGTATGCCGCGACGATGTACCACATGCTGTATTCGCGGCTGGGGCAGTTGGACGCGGTGGTTTTGCGATTGAGCAATGTATACGGCCCGCGGATGGCGCTGAACGTACCGGGACAGGGTTTTCTGGGCGTTTTTCTGCGAAGGGCGCTGCTGGGCGAGGAGTTGGGCGTATACCGGCCGGGCGATCAACTGCGGGATCCAATTTTCGTGGATGACGCGGTGGAAGCGTTTCTGGCGGCCGGTGCGGCGCCGGTATTGCGGGCCCGGTCGTTCAATCTCGGGGGCGCGCAGGCGCTGCGGCTGGACGAGATTGCGGAGGCGATTGCCCGGGCGGCGGGGACGGAGTCGAGGGTACGGTTCCTGGAGTTCCCGAAGCAGGACAAAGCCTTCGATATCGGGAGCTACGTGGCCGACTGGTCGAGGGCGCGCCAGTTGCTGGGCTGGCAGCCTCGGACGGACTTCGCCACCGGCATTGAGCGGACGCTGCGGTTCTACCGGGAACGGTGGGAAACCTACCTGCCAGGCGCGGGCTCACTTTGGGAGACGGCCCCGGGACGATGAATCCGGCCGAATTCCAGAATATCGCGGCGGCCGAGGAGCGCCTCTGGTGGTACCGGGGCATGCGCGGGATCCTGTTCCAGGAGTTGGACGGTGCGAGCCACGGGCGCAGTATTCAGCGAGCGCTGGACGCCGGATGCGGCACCGGCAGCATGGCCGAAGAGGTAGCGCGGCGCTATGGATGGCGGACGATTGGGCTGGAGGCCAACGCCGCGGCGATGCCGTGGCTGCGGCGGCGGGCCGTGGAGGGCGTGCAGGGCGATATTATACGCATGCCTTTCCCGGACGGCTGCTGTGACGTGCTGTTGTCCCTGGATGTCCTCATTCACCTGACCCCGGGCACGGAGGAGCAGGCGCTGCGCGAGTTCGTGCGTGTGGTGAGACCGGGCGGGCTGCTGGTGATGCGGGTGGCTGCATTCGACTGGCTGCGCAGCAGGCATTCGATCTTCATTGAAGAGAAGCAGCGGTTCACGCGGGCAAGACTGCTGCGGCAGACGGTGGATGCGGGCTGGCGGCCGCTGCGCTGCACCTACCTGAACCTGCTGGCGCTGCCATTGGCGGCCTTCAAATTCCGGGTGTGGGAACCGTTGTTCGACCGTACGCCGAGAAGCGGGGTAGGGGCGCTGCCAGGCTGGTTGGATGCGGGGCTGCTGGGTGCGCTGCGGCTGGAAAAGGCGTGGCTGTCGCGGGGCTACACGCTACCCTTGGGGCAGAGCCTGCTGCTGGTGGCGGAGCGGCCGCGGTAGGGGGGGCCAGTCAGGCGATGGACGACAGGAAGCTGGTGCCCGCCTGGATGCTGGTTCCGAAGTTCTCCGCTACCGTTTGGCCGATGTCCGCCAATGAGCCGCGGGTTCCCAGGTTGACGCCCGCTTGCGCTTTTGGACCGTAGGCGAGCAGCGGCACGTATTCGCGGCTGTGGTCGGTTGACGGCGTCGTTGGGTCGCAGCCATGGTCCGCGGTGAGCACTACCAGGTCATCCGGACCCAGCGCCGCTTCGAGTTGCGGGAGCCAGGCGTCCACGGTTTCCAGGGCTTTCGAATAGCCCTCGGGATCGTTGCGGTGGCCGAAGAGCATGTCGAAGTCGACCAGGTTTACGAAGACCAGGCCGCTCTCGATCGACGCCAAGGCTTCCAATGTCTTGGCCATGCCGTCGGCATTGGTCTTCGTCTTGAGGGACCTCGTTACGCCTCGCCCCAGGAAGATGTCGGCGATTTTGCCGACACTCACGACGGGGACCCCGCCGGCGGCGAGTTGGTCCAGCAGCATGCCTTGCGGTGGAGGCACCGCGTAGTCGTGACGGTTGGTGGTGCGGGTGAAGTTTGGAGAGACGCCCTCGAACGGCCTCGCAATGACGCGTCCCACTTCGTGCGGGCCGGTCAGGAGCGCGCGTGCGATTTCGCAGATCCGGTACTGCTCGGGGATCGGGATGACACCCTCGTGCGCCGCGATCTGAAAGACGCTGTCGGCCGAGGTGTAGACGATGGGCTTGCCGGTGGCGACATGCTCGTCACCCAGTTGTTTGATGATTTCGGTGCCGGAGGCGGCGTAGTTGCCCAGCGTGCCGCGGCCGATGCGGCGTTCGAACTCGGCCATCAGATCGGCAGGGAACCCGTTGGGATAGAGCGGAAACGGCTTCGAGAGGTGAATGCCCACCATTTCCCAATGCCCGGTAGTCGTGTCCTTGCCGGGGGAGGCCAGCGTGCAGCGGCCGTACGAGCCGCGGGGGGCTTGCGCCGCGGTGAGGTTGTCGAAGGGGCGGATATTGGCCAGGCCCAGGGAACACAGATTGGGCAGGTGGAGCGGCCGCAGGCTGGCGCAGTGGCCCAGGGTGTCACCGGCCGTGTCGTCTCCGAAAGCCTGCCAGTCGGGCATGGCTCCGATTCCGACGCTATCGAGAACAATCCACGCGACTCGACGGAAAGCCATATCAATTCTCCAAATTAGTTTTCGAGGGCGTCGCGGATGCGGTCGCTCAGCATGTCGACGAAGCGATCGGCAATGTAACCGTTCATGCGGCTGACCACGCTGCCCTGGCGGTCGAGAATGACTGTGGTGGGGATGGAGTTGATCCGCAGCAGTACGGCCAGCCCATCCTCGTAGAGGAACTGTCCCTTCCACTTCTGAGCTTCCAGGAAGGGTTTCACGGCGCCGCGATCCTCGTCGGTGGAGACGTTGAGGAAGATGACATCCGGATTGTCCTTGAAGCGCAGCTTGGCCTGCTCGTAGAGCGGGTGCTGGGCGCGGCAGGGGCCGCACCAGGTGGCCCAGAAATCGAGGATGACGACTTTACCCTTTAGGCTGGTCATGGATACGGGGTCGCCCGTGACACCGCCGAGGGTAAAATCCGACGGAATTTTGGCTCCGAAATTGGGATCAAACTGCTTCAGGCGGGCCTGGCGGGCCGTCAGGGCCTGGCCGACACGCTGGTAGGCGGCGAGCATGATGGAGCCGAAGCCGTTCTCATCGCCGAAGGCCTTTTTGGAGAGTTCGCCCAGGCGGGCTCCTTCCTTGGCGGCATCGGTGGGTGCGGTGCGTTCGTCGTTGAGGGCCAGGGCCTCGGCCAGGGATTCCAGCGCGTCTTTCGGCTTGCCGGCCTTTTCGAGCAGGCGGGCGCGTTCGAAGGCATTCTCGGCTGTCGGGCAGACTGCCCAGCCCTTCTTTGCGGCCTCGAGGGCTTCGTCGTAGCGGGCCAGGTTGCTGAGGGCTCTCGCCTCGAAGGTCTGGGCGCGAGTGAGGGCGTATTCCGTTTCGTCGAGGCGGCGGCCCCGGCCAGAGCCGGGCTCTTTGGATTCGAGCTGCGATTTCCGCTGATCGCTCACCATTTCGATGAGCATGCGGGAGTACTTCAAGGCTCGCTCGGCGCTCTCTTTGTCGTCGCGATCGAGCAGGGTGCGGGTGACGTTGTCGAGGATGGCGCCGCCGCGGGCTCCGCTCTCGATGGCAGGGACGCCGTAGAGCACCAGACGAGCTTTGTCGCGGTTCTCGACTGCCGCCTGGGCGAGGACGCGGATGATCTCCTGGCGGCGCGCGGAATCCGGATACTTTTTGAGGTGGCGTTCCAGGGCACGCGTGTATTCGATGGCGCTGCCACCGGACTCGCCGAGCGAGCGTTCGAGTTCCTGATTCTCCCTGGCCGCGGGATCGTCCGCCGGTTTTTCCTTGGGTTCCTGCTGCTGGACGGGTTCGGACTTATCGGCCTTCTTGGACGAGGGGGTCTTGGCCGCTGGGGGCTTTGATTGGCCTAGCAGGAGCGCGGTGGAGAGGACAAGCAGGAAGAGTGTTTTCATTGAGGCTTCGCTTCCCCGCCCGGTTTGGCAGGTGGGGGCGGTGGATTGCGGAAGGTGGCGGCCAGGCGTTCAGCCCGTTCGCGCGCCATGTTCAGGTAGCTCTCGTTCTTGGTAATTTTGTCGAGCAGGGGCAGATAGACGTCCACGCCGACGATCCGTTTGCGGTCCCAGGCGGCTTCCAGCTTGAGGACCGCCTGATTGACGCCCAATTTGTCGTAGCGGGCGGTGCGTTCCAGATCGATGAAGAGCTGGGCCGATTCGCACATGCGCTCGAACCAGTCGTAGATACCCTGGACGTCGGTGTCGGCGGAGTAGTTGAACTTGACCTCGTGCGTTTCAGCGCCCTTCTGCCAGCGCAGGAGTTTGTCGCCCATGCGCGCCACCTTGAGGCCGGATTCGACTTCATGATCAAAGTGGCCCAGTTTGTCGCTGAAGGCGAAGATCTCGTCCGTCTCCATCTCCTTCAACTTGAGGACGATGGGATTGTCCTCATCGGGTCCTTCGCGATACTCGGCCTTGCCTGTGCGATCGAGCCGGATCTCCTGATACTCCGGCTTACTGCCTGGGAATTTCTTGGAGTAGAAGAGTCGCGGAGCATCCTGCGCGAACGCGATCAGGCTGAAGCAGAGTAGGAGAAGAAGTTTCATAAGGCGACTTTCACGGGCCGCCGCATGGCATGGCAGAGGGCGACCGCTAATGCGTCAGACGCGTCGAGGGAGGCGATGGGTTCCGCGAGCCCCAGGAGCACGCGGACCATCCACTGCACTTGTTCCTTCTCGGCCCGGCCATTGCTGGCGACGGCCATTTTCACTTGCGCCGGAGGATATTCGCTGACTTCCAGGCCCGCTTCGGCCAGGACGAACATGGCGACGCCACGGACGTGGGTGAGTTTGAGGGCGCTGCGGACATTCACTGAAGTGAAGGTATCCTCGACCGCCGCTTCGTCCGGAGTAAATTCCGCCGCGATTTCGCGCAGGCGCGAACCGATGGTGAGCAGGCGGGCGCTGAAGGGATCTTTGGCGTTGGTGCGGATGACGCCGGCCTGGACGAGGCGATGGCGCGTGCCGTCCGTATCGATGACGCCGTAACCGGTAAATTGGCTGCCGCAGTCGATGCCCAGGATGCGCACGCGCCCCTCAATTGGACGTGGTTTCGTTGCTTAACCTTCTGCTTCTTCGTCGCCGAAGTCAGCGTTGGTGTAAACGTTCTGGACGTCGTCGTGCTCTTCCAGGAGATCCATGATCTTCATCATGGCGTTGGCGTGCTTTGCGTCGACTTCCACGAGATTCTTGGGGATCATGGCGATTTCGGCTTCGACGGTGGGGATGCCGGCCTTGGCCAGGGCTTCCAGCACCGTGTGGTGCGATTCGGGGGCCGAGAGGATTTCCCAGTTTTCGCCTTCGTCGCGCACGTCGTCGGCGCCCGCGTCGAGAGCGAATTCCATCAACTGGTCTTCAGTCGCCTTTTCCTTCTCGATGAGGATCTGGCTTTTGCGATCGAACATCCACGCCACTGAGCCAACTTCGCCCATGTTTCCGCCCTGCTTGGAGAACATGTGGCGCATTTCGCTGACAGTGCGGTTGCGGTTGTCGGTGGCCGTGGAGACCATGATGGCAGCGCCACCGGGCCCGTAGCCTTCGAACATGATTTCGTCGATCTGTCCGCCTTCGAGTTCGCCGGTGCCGCGCATGATGCCACGCTTGATGTTTTCCGCCGGCATCGAGACGGCCTTGGCAGCGGTCACCGCGGTACGCAGGCGAGCGTTGCTATCGGGGTCCCCGCCGCTCCGCGCAGCAATCACGATTTCTTTGATCAATCGTGTGAACATCTTGCCGCGCTTGGCATCCAACGAGGCCTTCTTGTGCTTGATCGTCGCCCACTTTGAGTGTCCGGACATTGCTCTACCTCTGACTCTTTAACTGACTGCATGCGGGCGCACTACGGCCCAAAGGGACAGGATAGCAAATGCGACCGGGAGTGCCTAGCCGGGAATGGCCTCACCGCAGCCGCCTGCTACCGGCTCAGTGTCCAGCTGTCGGGACTGCGCGGTTGAGAGAGTCCGACTTGCTGAACTTGGGCCAGCTGTATCCATAGAAGGCGACGAAGGCGAAGCAGACGGCCGGTACGATGAAGCCGCGGGACATGTCCCACTCGTCGGCGACCCAGCCCATGAGCTTGGGCAGAAGGGCTCCGCCCATGATGGCCATGACGATGAAAGCAGAGGCCTTCTTGGCGCGGGCGCCGAGTCCGAAGATGCCCAGGGCAAAGATAGTGGGGAACATGATGGACATGAAGAAGTAGCTGAGGAAGACGCAGATGACGGAGATCCAGCCGAGTTTCAGGAAGACCAGGAAGGTGGCCAGGACGTTCATGGCTCCGTAGAGGCCCAACACCTTGTGGGCGGAGTACTTGCGGAGAATGCCGGCTCCGCTGAAGCGGCCGATGAGGAAGCAGATGGAGCCGAGGGAGGCGAGGTTGGAGGCGCCCTTGTTGCTCATGGTGAGGACACCCGCCTTGTTCGGCTCGAACCAGCCGGTGAGCCAGTCGCGAAGGAAGCCGACGCTGGCGCCTATGCCCGCCAGGTTATCTGGCCAGGAGGCGGGAATGGCGGGCAGCTCGGCGGTCATGTAGTTGATGAAGAAGCTGAAGATGCCGGCCTGGGCGGCGACGTAGAGGAACTGGGCGATCACCGCCATGACGAAGTGGGGGTGCGACCAGATGGAGTGGGAGACGGGTGCGGCGCTGTCGTCGAGATGGTAATCGTCTTCGCCCTTGATGTCGGGGATGTTGGAGAAGTAGAAGATGACGGCGAGGACGATGACAAAGAAGGCGATGTACATGTACGGGATGTAGAGGGTCTCGCTGCCGGTGCTGCGGCCGGCGGCATCCTTGCCGTAAAAGAACATGCTGCCAACGATGGGGCCGAAGATCCAGCCGACGCCGTTGCAGGATTGGGCGAGGTTGATACGGGTGGCGGCAAAGCGCTGATCACCGAGTACGGTTGTGTACGGATTTGCGATGGTCTCGAGGAAGGTGAGACCGGTAGCGATAACGCAAACACCCGTTAAAAAAGCCACAAATGCCATGTTGGCGGAGACACGGCCTTCGTGGACCATGGAGTTGATGTGGGTGGCGGGGATGAACCAGAAACCGCCCAGTGCGACGATCAACAGACCCATCACGATGCCGCCCTTGTAGCCGAGCTTGGTGGCCAGCCAGCCGGCCGGGATGGACATGAGGAAATAGCCAAGATAGTGCGCGAACTGCACCCACGCCGACTGCGACTTGGTCAGGCCCAGCTCTTCCTGGAAGTGCTTGTCCATGACATCGATCATCCCGTTGCAGAATCCCCAGAGCAGGAACAGCGAGCTGATCAGGACAAACGTGAACACCAGGTTCTGGCCGTCGGCGGTGACGAAGATACTCTTCTTGGTATTACTCATAGCGATTGGAAAGAGTCTATCAACGATCGCCCCCTCCTTTGCGCGCCCCATCTTGACGGCAGCGGTTGATATGCTGTTCACCAATGCGGGCTGCTTTTCTCATCCTCTGGGTGCTCTCCGTCCATGCTGCCGAGCCGGTGAGTTACCAGCGCAACGTCCAACCGATCCTGGCTGAGCGCTGCCTGATGTGCCACAACGCGCGCAATGCGAGCGGCAAGTTTTCCGCCGTTTCGGTGGCTTCGCTGCTGCAGGGCGGCGTGTCGGGTCCGGCGGTGAAACCGGCACAGGCGGAAGCCAGCCTGCTGCTCCAGGTGGTCAGCGGAGAGAAGCCACGGATGCCGAAGGCGGGGGCTCCGCTCAGCGCGGCAGAGGTCGCCACCATCCGGCGCTGGATCGAGGAAGGGGCGAAGGACGACTCTTCCGGTGCTGCCGCGGCGCAGGTTTGGTGGTCGCTGAAGCCGCTGCAGGCCGTGCAGCCTCCGGCAGTGAAGGATCCCTGGATTCAGACGCCCCTCGACGCGTTCATCCTGGAAAAGCTGCAGGCGAACAAGCTTTCCCCTTCGCAACCCGCCAACCGCCGCACGCTGATCCGGCGGGTGTACCAGGATCTGATTGGACTGCCGCCGACTCCGGCGGAGGTCAGCGCGTTTGTGAGGGACGAGGCTCCGGATGCGTACGCGAAGGTCGTCGACCGGCTGCTGGCCTCGCCGCGGTATGGGGAGCGCTGGGCGCGCCACTGGTTCGACGTGATGCACTACGGCGAGTCGCACGGCTATGACAAGGACAAGCCGCGGCTGAACGCCTGGCCGTACCGCGACTGGGTGATCCGGGCATTCAACGAAGACAAGCCTTACGCGCGCTTTGTGCAGGAGCAGATCGCGGGCGACGCCTTGTTTCCCACGGATCCCCAGGCGCTGGTGGCCACCGGCTTCCTGGCGGCAGGCCCCTGGGACTTCGTCGGGCATCAGGAACTGCGCGAAGGCACGGTGGATAAGGACCTCACGCGCGTGCTGGATCGCGACGATATGGTGGCCACTACGATTTCCACCTTTACGTCGATGACCGCGCATTGCGCGCGCTGTCACGACCACAAGTTCGACCCCATCCCGCAGCAGGACTACTACAACCTGCAGGCGGTCTTTGCGGGTGTCGACCGGGCCGACCGGCCATTCGACGACGACGCAGCGTTGTTCCAGCGCAGGCAGGCGCTGCTGCGGCAGAAGCAGGCGATTCAGCGGCGGCTGGATCCGCTGCTGGACAAGGTGGAATTCGCCACGAGTCCGGCGATCGAGACGCTGGACAGCTCGATCCAGGACGCAAGCCTGCTAATCACCCATATGGGCGAACCCAAGACGCCGGCTGAGGCCGCGCAGAAGCAGGAATTGGAGACGCGGCGCACAGCCGACCGGGCGAAGCGCAAGCAATTGGTGGACGCGATAGTCGGCCCCGAAACCTACGTTGAGATTGACAGGGTCAAGGCTGAATTCGCGCCGATTGACGAGCAGTTGAAGGCGCTGCCCAAGCCGCGGCTGGTGTACGCTCCGGCGAGTTATTTCCAACGGGCCGGCACGTTCCGTCCGGCGCTGCAGCCGCGTCCGGTCACCGTGCTGGGGCGAGGCAATGTGCGCGCTCCCGGGAAGCCGGCGTTTGCGGCGGGACTGACCTGCGTGTCCGGACTCAACGCCCGGTTCGATCTGGCGGATCCTGGTGACGAGGGCAGCCGGCGGGCGGCGCTGGCGCAGTGGATCACGGCCCAGGAAAACATGCTGACGTGGCGCTCGATTGTGAACCGCGTCTGGCAGTATCACTTCGGCACAGGCATTGTGGAGACGGCCAGCGACTTCGGGCGCATGGGCGCCAAGCCGTCGCATCCCGAGATGCTCGACTGGCTAGCCGTTTGGTTCCGCGACGAGGCGCACGGATCGCTGAAACAACTGCATCGGCTGATCGTGACCAGCTCGGCCTATCAGCAGGCGTCCGCGCAACGCGAGGACGGGGCAAAGGTCGACGCCGACAACCGCCTGCTGTGGCGCATGAACCGTACACGGCTCGATGCCGAGGCATTTCGCGATTCGGTGCTCGCGGTCTCCGGCAAGATCGATCTCACGGCGGGCGGGCCGCCGGTGCAGATGTTCTTCTTCAAGGACGATCACTCGCCGGTGTACGACTATGCCCGATTCGATCCGGACAGTCCCGGAGCCTATCGGCGCAGTATCTACCGCCTGATTGTGCGTAGCGTGCCGGACCCGTTCCTGGAGCGGCTGGACTGCCCGGATCCCTCCGTGCTGACGCCGAAGCGATCGACCACGATCACGGCCATCCAGGCGCTGGCGGCGTGGAACAACATCTTTGTCCTGCGCATGTCGGAGCACTTCGCGGAACTGCTGCGCGGGCGGGAGTCCGATGCGGCCGGGCAGGTTCGCGAGGCAATCCGGCTGGCCCTGGGGCGGGAAGCGACGGAGCGAGAGTTGGAACTCTATGGGCAGTATGCCCAGCAGCAGGGGCTGGCCAACTTCTGCCGCGTGCTGTTCAACACCAACGAATTCCTGTTTGTCGACTGAGGAGCCCATGAACCGTCGAACTTTTCTGTGGAACCATGGCGGCGGGCTGGGCGGGGTCGCGCTGGCGCAGCTGCTGGCGCGCCAGGCAGCGGCCAGCGGCAAGGGGCGGCCTGAGCTGAACGGCGGGCTGCACCATAAGGCGCGGGCGAAGCGCGTGATCCAGCTCTTCATGTCCGGTGCGGCGAGCCAGTGCGACACCTTCGATTACAAGCCGCTGCTGGTCAGCAAGGGCGGCCAAGCCTGGGATCCGGGCGAGAAAGTGGAGCTGTTCCAGAGCAACCCTGGCGTGGTGATGCCGAGTCCGTGGGGCTGGAAGCAGTACGGCCAGTGCGGGAAGTGGGTGAGCGACCTGCTGCCACATACGGCGAGCTGTGTCGACGACATCGCGTTTGTGGCGTCGATGATGTCGAAGTCGAACGTGCATGGGCCGGCCACCTTCATGCAGAATACGGGCTTCATTCTGCCGGGGTTCCCGAGCGCCGGAGCATGGGTCTCCTACGCGCTGGGCAGCGAGGCGGAGAACCTGCCGGATTTCGTGGTGTTGCCGGATCCGCGCGGCATGCCGCCGAATGGGGCCGCCAACTGGTCGTCGGGGTTTCTACCTGCGTCGAACCAGGCGACGACGATCCGTGTAGGCACGCCTACACCGATTCACGATTTGCGTCCGCCTAAGGACGGGGGGTTCATTACGAAGGAGAGCGAACGGCAAGGGTTGGCCCTGCTGGACCAGGTCAACAGGATGCATGCGGCAGAGCGGGCCGGTGACTTGCGTCTGGAGGCGCGCATCGCCTCCTACGAGATGGCCGCGCGGCTCCAGTTGAGCGCGCCGACGGTGCTCGACATTTCCGGCGAGTCGAAGGCGACTCGCGATGCGTATGGGCTGGACGAGGCGATTACGGCGGATATGGGCCAGCGCTGCCTGGTGGCGCGCAGGCTGGTTGAGCGCGGCGTGCGTTTCGTGCAGGTGTGGAGCGGAGCGGACAATGGCTTCCCGCGCCGCAACTGGGACAGCCACGAGAATCTGGCCAAGGATCACGGCGAATTGGGCCGGGCCTTGGATAAACCGGTGGCCGGCCTGTTGAAGGATTTGAAGGCCCGCGGACTTTTGGAGGACACGATCGTCTACTGGACCACGGAATTCGGACGAATGCCGTGCAGCCAGGGCAGCAAGGGCCGCGATCACAACCCGTTCGGCTTTACCTCCTGGTTCGCCGGTGGCGGGTTCAAGGGCGGTACGACCTACGGGGCGACGGATGAATGGTCGTACAAAGCCGTGGACAAGCCGGTGTACTGTTACGACATCCATGCGACGCTGCTGCACACGATGGGGATCGATCATACGAAGCTGACGTTCCGGCATAACGGGATCGACCGGCGTCTGACGGATGTGCACGGGGTGGTGATTCCGGAAATGCTGGGCTGACACTCGCAAAAAAGAGAAACCGCTATGATGTTGTTTCGCCGGCTATTGCCGTACAAAAGGAAACAACTCGATGTTTCTGGTGAGATGTGCGATCTCGCTTTTCTCTGTGGTGCTACTCGCACCCCTGGCCAGCGCCTGCAAATGCGTGCCATCCAACCGTAAGGCGTGCGAGGGATTCTCCAAAGGCGAATTGGTTTTCGCGGGGCAGGTGGAGCGCGTCGAGCCGCGCACCGTGGAGGATCTCAGGCTCAGGCTGGCTGCGATCATTGGCCCGGAAGCAGCAGCGAAGGCATGGACTGACGCGCGGCTGGACGACCAGACCATGCTGGCCGCCTTGAAGAAACTCTTGCCCGCTTCCACTTACCGGCACGTGAAAAGGATGAGTGGAGACAAACTCGCTGACGAATTTGAGGAGGCGACCACCGTGCGGACGGCTCGAGTCCGCGTCACTGAACGCTTCCATGGCGACGTAAGCTCCGTAGTGGAGATCCGGTTTGGCGTCACTTCCTGTGATGTCCAGTTCGAGGAAGGCCGGAAATACCTCATTCAAACGGGGAAGGAGCAGGGCTCGGAGCCGCTCAGCACGGGCGTCTGCGACGGCACTGTGGAGATTGAGGATGAAGCGAGGCAACTGGCTCCCTATCGCAACCTGATCAGCAAGACGGCCCCAGCCTCAGTATTCGGCTTCGTGACACAGGAGCCTCAGGACCTGCAGATGGCCTTCGGCGCCTCGCAACCCGTTCGAGGGATCGGCATCACGGTACGCGCCAACGGCACGGTTTGGCAGGCGGTCACGGATGCGAAGGGCCAGTACTCGGTGGATCTGCCGGGTCCCGGATCTTATGAGGTCACGGCGGACATTCCCGGACTGCCGGAGGCGGAGCGTGTCCGGCCACTTGAATTGACGCCAGGTCAGTGCCGTCACACCAACTTTTCGGCCGTTCCTTTCGGCTCAATTCGAGGACGGATCGTCGGGTCCGATGGCCTCCGAATCGCCAATCGGTTGATTGAAGCGGTGCCAGTATCATTGCCACCAGAAGCCCGCCGCCGCGATTTGGGAATGATGGACGAGGATGGCACTTTCCAGTTTCCGTTTCTCCGTAGCGGAGACTACCGGATTCGCACCGCTTCGCCCGGGAATATCGACCGCTACGGCCAGGATGGCGCGCGACTGGAGGACCTGCCAATCTACTACCCCGGGGTTGCCACAGAAGAGCAAGCCGCCGTGATTCACCTGGACCCCGGCCAGACTCTCGATGGCCTCTCGTTCCAGCTGCCTTCGGCGCTCCCGCCCTGGTGGTTTGAGGGCAAGCTCACCGCAACCCAGGCTGACGTGGAAGACATCCCGATCTGGTCGCTGGACGACGCATTGGGGGCAGACCAGGAGCCGTCTGCTCACTCCACTTCGAATCTGTATGGGGCGTTCCAATTCATGGGCGCCAAAGGGCACTCGTACTCCGTATTCGCCCACTACCGCGATGCCAGCCTGCACTACTACTCGACACCCGTAAAGATCACGCCCGAGAACCGGCGCAGCCTGCGGCTCGCGCTGCAATCCACCGCTCCGGACACCGACTGCGAACTCTGCCGCAAGTATAATCATCTGCGGGCGGCCGAGGATTCAAAGTGAGCTGACGGAGCGCTGATTCCGGGAATGCTGGGCTGAATGGCCGGACTTTGGCGCAGAGTTTTACGGATAGATCTGACATAATCAGGGCAAAGCGAGTCGAAGTAGATGATGCGACCCATGATTGCCCGCTTTGCGCGGTTCGCGATGCTCCTCCCGTCTGTCCTCCTGGCGAACGGAATGGCTTGGGGCTGCTTCTGCGTGGGTACTCCACGCAAGGCCTGCGAAGGCTTCTTTGACAGCGATATTCTCTTCACCGGCCGGGTGACCCGCATTGAGCCTCGAACGGATCAGGAGATGACGACCCGTGTGCTCAGCATGCTGTCACCAGCGGCTGGCGCAAAGCTTCGCGCACGCAAACCCCTCACCAATGAGGAAATGCTCGATGCCCTGAGGAAGCTGCTGCCGGCGGAGGCCTTTCGGGTGCTCGAGGCGAAGTCGGGAGTGGCTCTTGAGCTGGATTTTCAAGGCGCCTTTTCAACCAGAACGGCGCACATCCAAGTATTGGAGCGATTTCACGGGGATGTGGCGCACGAGGTGGAAATCCCCTTCGGAACGAGCAGTTGCGATTTTAAGTTCCAGGTGGAACGCGAGTATCTGATTGATGCCTCCAGGGACCAGAAGTCCAGTGGTCTCAGAACAGGCTCATGTTCACGGACCGCGGAAATCAAGGATCCGCACCAGCTGGATGCGTATCGAAATCTCCTGAGTCTATCGGCACCACCCACGGTGTTCGGGTTTGTTACGAGGCAGCCATCGGACTTGGAGCTCTTCTATCGAGCCTCAAAGCCGGTGGCCCAGGCCACCATCACTATCCGCTCCGGAGAACAGACCTGGCAGGCATCGACAGATGCTCAGGGGGAGTATTCACTGGCCTTGCCAGCGCCTGGCTCCTATCAGGTCGAGGCCGGCCTGAGCGAACTGCCTGAGCGGCAGCGGGTTCTTAGGCTCGACGTGCTGCCCGGCCAGTGCCAGCGTGTGAACTTCTCCGCTATTCCGATGGGCAGTATTCGTGGAAAGCTACTCGACGCAGACGGCCATGGGGTGGCTGGCGAACTCGTGGAAATTCGCGGGGTGCCTCCTACGCTCGACCCAAGGCACATCAGCAGGGAATACACCCACGCCGACGGTATCTTTTGGATTCCACGACTCATCTCCGGCGAATACCGGCTATTGATCAATCCCGGTTTGCCGCCACGGAAGCGGAGATGGATGGGCGACCGTTCGCCTTACGGAGAGACTTTTTACTCAGGAGGTACCCCAAAGGATCAAGCCGTGACCATTCATCTCGATCCCGGCCAGGATCTCGACAATCTGGAATTCCGTCTACCGCCGGCGGCTCCGGAATGGCGCATGCACGGGGAGGTCCAGGCTCCGGACGGTGACGTTGAAGCGGTGAAGGTATGGTTGGTGGAGGAAGGCTGGCCGGAGGACAAGGCGGTGATCGACGGAGTCCGGGTGGGTGTAGACGGGCAGTTCACCCTGGTAGGCGCCCCCGGCCGTTCGTATGCCATCTTCGGCCACTACCGGGATGCAAATGTACACTACCATTCCGCGATTACGCCGCTGATTCCTGGCGCACAGAGTCCCATCCGGCTGGCTCTGGAAGCGGCCCCCGCCAACGAAGACTGCGAACTCTGCCGTAAGTATCAACATCTCGACATCTCGCCAGATTGGAAGTGACGGGAGGCCGATCCCGGCTAACATATCCATATGTCTCGCCGACGTACTCTCTGTCTCCTGGCCGCTTTTGCGCTGGCCACCCCTGCCCTGCCCGCCGCCGAGGGCGACTCCCTCGAAGCCACTGTCCAAGCTGTCTATGCCGTCATCTCCGGACCGGCTGGCACACGCGATTGGGCGAAGTTCCGCTCGCTGTTCACCGCCGGCGCGCGGCTGATTCCCGTACGACATACTGCCGAGGGCAACACGCCACGCGTGATGACGCCCGAGGATTACGTCCAGATGGCCGGCGCCAATTTCGAGAAAGCCGGCTTCTTCGAAACCGAAGTCAGCCGCAAGGTGGAACGCTATGGCTCCATCGCGCATGTCTTCAGCACCTACGAGTCGCGGCGCGCGCCCGGCGAAAAGCCCTTCGCGCGCGGCATCAACAGCTTCCAGCTTGTCTTCGACGGCAAGGACTGGAAGGTGATGACGATTCTATGGGACTCCGAGCGGCCCGAGACGCCGATCCCGGACAAGTACCTGACGAAGTAGCGCTACTTCAGGATCTTCTTTAGCGCCTTCTGGAACTCCGCCGCCTGGCGCGTGAAGCCGAGGTCCGTTGGGTGGGAGCCGTCGATGGTGGCTTCGCCGTCGTCGCCCAGCAGGTCGTCCGCCTTGAGATAGTGCAGATGCGGGATCTTCTCCTTCTGCATTTTTGCGTACTCTTCGCGCATGGCGGCGTGGTTGGTCTCGTTGCGTTCGCGACGTGAGGCGTTCAGGAAGTTGTCCGCATAGTTGCGGTCTTCCACCAGCAGGATGGGCGTATCGGGATGGGCCTCGCGCAGGATCTTCACGCACGGGATCGCATTGGAGTGGACCTCTTTGGCAGTGAGGTTCGGCAGGCAGTCGAGCACGAACACGGCGGGGTCGAGTTCCGCTACGAACTTGGTGACTTCCGGTTCCATCTTGCCGTTGCCGGAGAAACCGAGGTTGATGACTTCCCGGTCGAAGAGGCGGCCCAGCATCGAGACATGTGTCATGCCGGCGCGCGAAGCGGAGAAGCCGTGTGTAATGGAAGTCCCATAGAACACGATGGGCTTGCGGTCCGCCGGACGCGCCGGGCCGGCCTCCATCGAGCCGCCCTTGGGCACGCCGATCTCCACCGAAGTCACCGGGTTGTGCATGGGCAGGTACACCATGTATTCGCGCGGGCCCGCCGGCAGGCCGCTGGCCAGCGCATCAGTGTTTTCCGGAAACTTGGTCGGACGCCCGATGCCGAGCCAGTGCCAGCGCCCGGCGTCATTCTTCGCGTATAGATCCAGGCCGCTGCAGGCGACAGGCGTACTGTTCGGCGAGGTGAGGGTCTTGTTGGTCAGGGTCCAGCGGGCATGAATCGCGGTGGCGTTGGTCACGAAGCGGACGAGCACGCCAGCCGAGTCGCGGCTGAGGTCCCAAACCACGGGGCGCACCACGCCTTCGGCACGCCCAGGCAACCGGTCGTAGGGGGCTTTCTGGTCTTTGAAACCCAGCCCTTCCACGCGCAGTTTCTTCGCGTCGTGCCACTCCAGTTCCGGAGCCGCGGCCGGAGCCTGCGCCAGCAAAGGCGTCGAACCCAGCAACAGCGTAAATCGGCGTCGATCCATTCCACGATCCTCCCAGCAGTGAATCCCCATCATATCCGGACACCGGGCCCGCTATCCTGGCAGTCAGTGACGTCACACGAGATCGCGCTGTTGCGCCTCCACAACCAATCGCTTTGGAGCCAGCCAGGGACGGAACCGGGCGCACTGCTGCAACGCCTGGCCGCTGTACAGGCGCAGGAGTTCGCGTATGCCAAGTGGTCCATTGGCCAGCGGACCAGCGGCGCCACGCACGCTTCCATTCAACAGGCTTACGCCCGGGGAGCGATCCTGCGAACGCACCTGCTGCGCCCCACCTGGCACTTTGTGCATCCAGCCGATATCCGCTGGCTGATCGACCTCACCGCCCCGCGCATCCGCCTCCTGAATGGCTTCACCCAGCGTGAACATGGCATCGAGGAAGCGATGCTGAGGCGGAGCAATGCCATACTCGGCCAGGCGCTCGCGGGCGGCCATCACCTGCCACGCACAGAACTCTCTGCCAGGCTGGCCGCCGCAGGCCTGCCGTCGACGGGTGTCCCGCTGGCGTATCTCGTCATGCACGCCGAGCTCAGCAAACTCGTCTGTAGCGGAGCCATGCGCGGCAAGCAGCATACATATGCGTTGATGGACGAGTGGGTGCCGGCCGCCGCGGCGCTCACCCGGGACGAAGCCCTGGCTGAACTCGCCCGCCGCTACTTCACGACGCGCGGCCCGGCCACGGTGAGGGACTTCGCCACCTGGTCGAGCCTGACCCTCGCCGAAGCCCGCCGCGGCTTACAGGCGGTGGAGCATGGACTGGAGCGATTCCAGGCGGACGGCCGGGCATACTGGCTGGCTCCGGCGGATCCACGTCCCAAGGTAAGAACACCACGCTTCGATCTCGTCCAGTGTTACGACGAATACATCATGTCGTACAGTGAGAGCCGCGACGTGCTGGGCCTCGGCGCGCTGGACCGCCCGGAGTTCGTCCATTTCATATTGCTGGACGGCCACAGGATCGGGCGCTGGAGACATCAGCTCAGCAACGGCGGAGCCGAGGTAATGACCAGCACCGATCGTGCATTAACTTCGCGGGAAGCGGCCGCGCTGCAGTCGGCGATTCGCCGCTATCAGCGATTCCACCAGGCGGGCGGCTAAGCCGAGCCCGCGAGCCACGCCACCATCCAGGCCGTCAGCGCTTCGGCGGTCAGGCTCTGCGGCACGCCTTGTTTGCCGCGCGGATCCACAACCAGCACACGATCCAGATCCTCCAGCGCGAACACGGAGACGGTGTGACGCTGATAGGCCGGGACGCGCCGCGCCGCGAGGTAGACATATTGAGCCAGGAACGCCGCATCCGTCAACGAGCCGGCGGGATCATCCTGGTCCGGGGTCGGGTTCGACCGGTTCTGGTCCTCGAACAAAACCACGCTGCTGAAGGGCTTCAGTTTCTGACGCAGCCCGAAGCCGGCGAACAGCACCTGCGGTTGGGCCCGGCGCAATGCCTCTGAGGCAGCCCACTGGACAAACGAGTTATTGAAAACCAGCGACCCGTTGCCGCTCAGCAAGATGCCGCGCAGAAACTCGCGCAACCGCGGACTGTCTCCGGTGGCCGGATCCAGCAGCTTGCGGATGTCCATCCGCTTCAGCTCGTTGGTTGTCTGGTCGGCCGACTTGATGTCGCGGCTGATGCCGTTCAACCGGTTCAGGAACTCGCGGCGTACCTTCTCCAGCGCATCCCACGAAAGGCTGGTCACGCCGCCGGCCTCGCCCGACAGGCATTTGCGGCACTCGATCACCCAGGTGGTCTCATCGGCTTCCAGGCCCGCGGGCATCTTCCGCTTGACCACCGCCGGCACCAGCACCTCTTCCACTTTGAGGAACGGCCGGTCGAGCTGCACCCAGCGGCCCAGTTCCGCCACTTCGGGCCAAAGCGGATCCACGGGCTTGGGCAGGCCGGAGGGCAGGATGGAGAACACCAGCCGCGGCACCGGCTTGTTCACCCCTGAGGCCTGCACGGAGTCGTCGATGTGCGCAAAGACCTTTTCCACCTGCTGCCGCCACTGCGGGTACAGCGGCGACCGGGCCATGACCCCCACGTCATGGATGCTCAGGCCCGTCGACCCCGGCTGCCACTTCGGCAGATCCATGCGGTCTTCCACCTGAACCACCGCGGCGAACAGGGTCTTGAACTCGGCCGGCGGCAGGGCGGCCAGCCAGTCCATCTGCGCCTTCAACTGGCGCTGCTCAGCCGGGAACAACATCTCCCACTGGTGCAGCTGATCGTTCAGCGCCGGACCGAACGTCCGTGGCAACCGCGAGATCAACTCTTTGTAGTCAGGAGCAGCCATGCCATCAACCAACAATCTCCGGCAGGTGCGCACCCGCCGCCTTGATGGTCTCAAAGCCCATCCACGAACCCATCGACGGCGCGAAGTCGATCTGGCGCACGACGCGCTCCACCACCTGCGGCTTGCGAATGGCCGGGCCCAGCAGCATGCTCCAGGCCATGCGGCAGGTCTCGGTATCCGTCCGGTGATTGAAGAACCCATTGGTGCTCGATCCATCCGGATCGCGCCCGAACTCGTTCATGATCAGCAGCGTCGTATTCTCCTTCAAATCGGGGCTGGCCTGGATGAACTGCCACAGCTTGTGGCACAACATGTCCGACCGGCGGATGCCGCCCAGGTGCAGCGAGTAGGAACCCGAGTGCGCCACCTCGACATCGGAGAAGTTCATCATCAGCATCGACGGCGCCAGGCGCTTCAACACTTCCATGCCCACGGTCAGCGTGAGCTCATCGCCGCTGACAGGCGCCGTGGGGCCGTGAATAAAGCCCGCCAGCGCATCGACGAAGGTCTTCTTCACCGTCGGATCCTGGAAGGTCGAGGTGGCGGGTACGCCCCAGCCGATGCGCTCGTAGTCGGTCTCGAGCACCGCCTTCATCTCCTGCAGCAGTTGTTCGCGCTCCAGTGTCTTGCGCGAGCTCTGGCCCATGATGATGCGCTCCACTGCTTCGATGAGAAGCTGCTTGGCGAGGATCACGTTGATGCCCGGGCTGATGTTCGCGGTGAGCTGCTTGTTGCTGGTCACCACCCAGCAGTCGTTGGGATCGGCCGGCCGCCCCGCTTTCAGGTAGTGGAACATGGTCGGGTGCGCCGGCTTCTCTGAACCCCAGTCGTCCACATGCTGCCACACACCGGTGAGGATGCTGGCGATGGAGTTGAAGTGCGACGTCACGCCTTCGTTCACCGTGAAGGGGTAGAACAGCGATTGCGGCAGCAGGTCGTTGAACAGGCGCGGAACATTGACGATGCCTTTTTCCGAGAAGCTCTCCTGCCTGCGGATGCCGCCGATGGTCACCAGCACCAGCCTCTTTGTACGCGCGGGCACGGCTGCCGCGGGCGCCGCCGCCAAGCGCTGCGCCACGGCCGCAATCAGCGTCTGAATCAGGGTTCGCCGGTTCATCATCAGTGCTCCCTCCCTGTTGGTCCTCAGCTTACTGCCTTCTACCAGCACACACAATGGAGGCCTACTGCACGCCTTCCTTCACCTTCCACACACGGTCCGGGCGAACGTCCTTCCACTGCTGGGTCAGGCCCGAGGGCCAGCGGATCTCGACCAGCGAAATCGCGGCGTCCGCGCCCAGGCCGAAGTGCACCGGGCCGGCGCTGGAAGACGCATAGCCTGCACTGGTGGACGCCTGTTGCCACTGCGTGCCGCCGGCCGTCACCACGCGAAGGCGCGCCCCTATGCCGTCCCGATTGCTCTTCGTCCCTTCGAGCTGGATCTCCAGCCAGTGCGCAGCCGCCGGGCTTTCGTTCATCCACACCTCGGGTGCGGCGCCCAACGCCGACACCACCGTATCCAGGCGCCCGTCGCCGTTCAGGTCGCCGATGGCCGAACCGCGATGACGCCGCGCCGGACCCGCCGCCAGCCCGGCTTCCGCCGTCAGGGCTTCAAAGCGCAGCTTACCCAGGTTGTGGAACACCGTATTGCGCTGCTCCACCGTAATGCGCGGCGCGGCCTGCAGGGACTGCACATGGCCCCGCGTCACGAAGATGTCCTTGCGCCCGTCGTTGTCGAAATCTCCGATGGTGGGCGAGTAGCCCGCCATGGACAGGCTCAATGGGCCCATGCCACTGGTCCGCGTCGCATCTTCGAACTCGCCCTTGCCCGTATTCCGGTAGAGCGGAAAGGTCTCGTCGTCCAGCGCCACCAGCACGATGTCGGGATACCCGTCGTTGTCCAGATCGTTGAAGTCGACGCCCATGCCGGAGATGAAGTCGCCGCTGTCCACCAGCGCTACCCCGGCCGAGAACGCTACCTCTTCAAAGCGGCCATTGCCCTTGTTGTGAAACAGGCTGTTGTACACCTTGTCGTTGGCGACGAAGATGTCCATCAGGCCGTCCAGGTCGTAGTCGGCCACCGCGATGCCCATGCCCTTGCCGGGGTGCGCTCGCAGTCCTGAGGAAGCGGATGCATCGGTGAACGTGCCGTCGCCGTTGTTGAGATAGAGCTGGTTGGGCGAGCGCTTGTACATCTTGGGATGGCAGTACTCGCGGTGGCCTTCGCCGGTGCAAACGGGCTCGGTCGCCGCATCCCACACCAGATAGTTCACCACCACCAGGTCCAGGCGCCCGTCATTATTCACATCCACCCAGGCCCCGCCCACTGACCATAGGGGGCCGAACTCTTTGTCCGGCTGATTCAGCCCGGCCTTCGCTGTGACGTCCTGGAAGGTGCCGTCCCCATTATTCCGGTACAGCGTATTTTTGTGAACACCGCCGACAAAGAGATCGGGCCAGCCGTCGTTGTCGAAGTCGCCTACCGCCGCACCGTTGTCGAAACCGGTTCCGGCCAGCTTCGCCTTTTCGGTGACGTCGGTGAAATGGCCCTTGCCGTCGTTGGCCAGCAGCCGGTTGAAGTACTTCGCCGAAGTCTTCTTCAACGTCTTGATGTCGGCGCCGTTGGTGAGGAACAGGTCGAGGTCGCCATCGCGGTCGTAGTCGAACAGGGCCACGCCGCCGGCCATGGTCTCGGGCGCATGGCGCTCCGCTGTTTCGCAGCTTTCCAGCGGGAAACCCGCCGTTTGCAGGGAGAAACGAATGGCGCTCTCCGCGCTGTGGGCAGGCGCGGCCAGCCAGGCAGCCATTGCTCCGGCCAGGGTCAGGGTGAACACCGCGGCGGTTCGCCTCACTGCCCCTCCAGGGACTTCAGCGCCTTTTGCGCCATGGCGTTGTCCGGCTTCCTCAACAGTAGGTCACGCATCACGCCACGAGCGCTGTCCCGCTGTCCCATCTGCACATGGACCCGGGCCAGGTTCAGGTAGAGCATGTCGTCATCCGGCGCCACCTGGATGCCATAGCGGAAGGCCGCGATCGCGTCGTTCGGCTGCCCGATGTTCATATAGAGCACACCCAGATTATTGATGGCGGAAGAGTCGTCGCGCTTGATCGAGATCGCCTTCTCGAATAGTCCCCGCGCTTCTTCGGTCTTGCCCTGTTTGGCCAGCAGCAAGCCCAAGCCATTCGCCGCATCGCGGTTATTTGGTTCCAATTCCAGTAGACGGCGGAAGAGCCGCTCGGCCTCGGCGCCGTGGCCGGACTCCTCCTGCGCATGGGCCGAATTCAATAGAACGTAGGGCAGGTCCGGCGCCAGAGCCAGCGCCTTCTCGTAATACTTCAAGGCCTCAGTCCAGCGCCCCCCTTGGGCCTCCACCCCGCCGAGTTCGTTCCAGCCTTCCGGCAGCCGGGGATCCAGATCAACGGCGCGCTGCAGCACTCCGCGCGCCAGGTCGAAACGCTTTCCTTCCAAGTGAATTCGGCCTACCGCCAGCAGCGCTTTCGGATTGTCCGGAGTGCGCCTCAGCATCTCCTCGAGATAGGGCAGCGCTTGCTCGGGATAGCCGGCCTGCAGCAGCGCCCCACCGAATTTGTAATAGTCGCGCCGGGGCCGTCCGGTGTAGACACCCTGGAACGGCAGGCCGCGTGCCTCCGGGAGGGGACCGCCCAGCGACTGCAGATCGGCCCGCAACGCACTGGCCTGCGGCGGCTCCGCGTAGATCTTCCGGACTTTGCTCTCCCCGTCGATCAGCAGCCACAACGGAGTCTCCAACTCCACCCGGTAGTCGAACAGATAACGCCGCAGGATCGAGTAGGCCGCGGCCAGTTCCGCGGGCGCCTGCCGCAGATCCAGGCGGTCCACCGGGCCGTCAATCGTGGGCAGCGTCTCGCCGGCATGAACCACCAATAGGCCAGGACCGCGGCGTTTCTCCGGCAGCGGCACAGGCTCCCAGAACCAGGTGGAGTGCAGCCGCGACACGTTGTCGGCCGCCACGGCGGGCCCCTTCGGCCACTCCGATGCCTTGGCCAGCGGCTTGGCAACAACCGCCGTCCGGCCCTCCTCCACCTCATACAGGAAGCCCGCCGCCAACGAACCAAGCTCCTGCCGCACGCCGTTCGGCCAGGTGACCGTTGCCTTTTCGGCCCGCGGCCGCTGCGACAGGCCGAAGTGAAGCCTCTTTGTATGCTGCGAGAGGTAGCCCGATCCGGCTGCGATCCACTTCACCTGCCCGTCGACCTCGACTCGCGCGCCAATGGCGTCTCGATTCGATTTCGTCCCGCGCAGCGCCAGCACCAGCTTGTTCCGTCCTGCGCCGCAGTCGTTCTGCAACACGCGTACCTGGGGGCCGCAGCGGCTCTTCAGGATGACGTCCAGATTGCCGTCGCCATCGATGTCGGTGAAGGCGAAAGCGCGGCTGTCCTCCGCAAAATCCAGGCCGCTCACCCCGGAGAAGTTGTAGTAGCGTCCCGCCCGCCGCGCGAAGAACATGTTCGGCTCCGGAGCCGCCCAGGAGTAGTCCTGCCGGATCAGCTGATTGATCGCGTTCCAGCCGTTCTCATAGGCCGGTGCCGCCGTTTGGCGCACGGGCGACTTCGACACCACCTGCCGGTAGAAGTAACTCATCAGGTCAGTCGACCCGTTGTTGTTCACCATCCCGCAGGCCACATACAACTCAGGCGTGCCGTCGTTGTCCACGTCCGTGCCATCGCACGACCACGACCACGGGCACATCTCGATGCCTTGCGAATCGCCGGTATATTCAAAACGGCCGTCACCCAGGTTACGGTACAGCGAGTTGCCTTTCACGTGGTGCCGGTAGGCTGCCAGCAGCGCTGGATCCTTCTGCACCGGCCCGAAGGCGGGATCATTGACGACACGCTGGCCGCAGGCGCTCCACATGTTGGAAACCAGCAGGTCCGGGCGGCCATCGCCATCGTAGTCCAGCCACGCCGCGCTCATGCCCGGACCGAGATCGACAACGCCTGCCTCTTCGGCCACGTCCCGAAAGTGCCCCTCCACATTGCGGTAGAGGTTCTTCCGCCCGAAATCATTCGTCACGTAGAGGTCCGGCCAACCATCGCCGTTGTAGTCGCACCATGTGGCCGCGAAGCTGAACCGGTTGTTGTTGTGGTCCAGGCCAGCGGCGGCTGTCACATCTTCAAAGTAGCCGGGCTTCTCGTTCAGCCGATTCCGGAACAGGAAGTTCGGAGGGCCGTTCTGCGCGTCGTGATACGGCACCGGATAGCGGTACTGCGCTTCGCTCTGGTAGTACACATAGCAGCAGAAGTAGAGGTCCAGGCGCCCATCCCGATCGAAGTCAGCGGCGGCGACGCTCGTGAACGAGCCCTGCGGTTTGGTGGCAAACCGGAATGCATCCGGAGCGTATTGGAATTTGCCGTGCCCATCATTCAGGAACAGCATGGGCAGGTTTGAGCGCACCAGTACAAGGTCCTGCTGCCCGCTATTGCGGAGGTCCACAAAGAGCGCGCAGGCAGTGTCGTCGAGAAGATCCAGTCCGGCTTCGGCCGAGATGTCCTTTAGCCGTTCCCCATCCCACTTGTACAGGCGGTTGGGCAGTCCACCGGGTTGGCAGACGTAGATCTCGTCCAGTCCATCCCCGTCGATATCGGCTACCGCGACACCGTTCTCTCCGTATACATCCAGGCCGCAGGCCGGATCCAGCCGGGCTCGCCAGTACGGCACGCCGCGCGCCAGTTGCTCGCGAAACGCTTGATCCTTCTCGAACGCATGCCCCGTCACGTCTCGGAACCAGGGCTTGTCACCGCGCACGAGGGTCTCTTCCAGCGGCTCCAGACGGGTCACTTCGGCGCCGTCCCATTCGACGCGCCAGGCTCCGGTGCGGTGCTCCAAACGCCCATCGCGCAGCGCGCGGATGTCGAAGCGGGCGACGTTCTCCGGCAGAGTATAGAACCGCGCCGATCGCACTGCCCCCAGGGAGGCCCGCCATCGGGCCCAGCCTTCGGCGATGCCTTCCTCGGCCCCGAAAACTCCTTTGGACACGCCTTCGGCAATGGTCTCGTACGAGCGGGGTGCCGGCGACCCTCCGCGGCAGCTCTTTGAGAAAGAGAGGGATCCCTCGCGAACGACGCCTGAGAGGCGGTGCTCGAGCTCGAGAGCAGCCTTCTCGCCGCTAAACTCGTCGGAGCCGGCCTCGACGAACGAAAGAGCCGGCGCATAGGGCGGGGCCAATCGAAACTTCACGGGATAGGGGGCAAAGGCGTGCGCGCGGGAGGTGAATAAGCCGCCGGCCGCCAGGCCCGCCAAAAACTCTCTGCGCTTCACGCGGTCTCGCTCCCGTTTCCACGCCTTGCTGTGAACAGCTCCAAATCCATCTTCGGCACAATCAGTCCCCTGTCGCGAAAAGGCCCCACCCCGAAGGGTGAGGCCTTTTGTATCGTACACTCGCCGGTCGTTCTTCGTGATCCTCTGGGATCAGAATTGGAACCGGAGCGAGAACTGCATATGGCGTTCGGAGCCGGCGTTGGTGGCCGTCACCTGGCCGAACGTGGAGTTCTGCAAAGCATTGTCAGGCACGCTGAACTGCGGCGTGTTGGCAACGTTGGTACCTTCCGCGCGGAACTGCATTCTCAGCCGCTCTGTGAACCGGAAGTCCTTGAACAGTGAGAAGTCCAGCACACGCGTGGCCGGGCCGGTGTTGCTCTGCAGGCCCAGGTTGCCGCCGGTGAGGGGAGCAGCCTTGGCGACCGCGGAAGTGTCGAACCACTTGCTGGGATTGCGTCCGCCGGACGGGGCAGCCTGGGGATCCTTGCCTGCCACGAGGTCGGGCATGCAGCGATTCCATTGGCCTTGGCAGCCGTTGTAGTTGAGTGTGAAGGGCTGGCCGGTGTGCAGGGTAAGAATCCCATTGACCTGCCAGTTGCCAACAACCGCATTCGCCACCTTGTTCATGTTGGAGCCGTAGGTCTTGCCCTTGCCGAACGGCAGCTCATAGCTGAAGTTCGACACGAAGTTGTGGCGCAGATCCCAGGCCGCGGTGGAGTAGCTGCTCGAGTAATTCCGGGGATCGAGGATCCCGAAGCCAGTCGAGCCGCTGAGAGTCGTGCCGGTGTTCGCCAGCGCATGGCCGTATGTATAGGCCGCCATCAGCACGAGGCCGTTGGAGTAGCGCTTGTCGAACTTCGCCGTCATACCGTGGTAGTCGCCGAAGCCGAACGAAGCCGTTCCGGAGATACCGCCGATGTACGGGGTGGGACGCAGGGAGTTGCAGCTGATCGCCGCGGTCGTACCCAGGTTGGGGCAGGCGTTCCAGTCGGGTTGGAACAACTGGTGCGACTGGTGGTTGCCCACATAGGCGAGTTCCAACGAGGTCTGCCAGGGCATTTCACGCTGGACCGCCGCACTCCACTTGTGAACGAGCGAGCTGCGGAAGTTCCTCGCAACGCCGCGGAATGATACCGGAGCGTCGAGCGAGAAGACGTTGATCGGGTAGCCGGCACTGAAACCATTCGCGAAGAACGGATTCACGTCGAAGATGCTGCTGGCGCCGGGGC
This sequence comes from Paludibaculum fermentans, assembly GCF_051172195.1. Taxonomy (GTDB): domain Bacteria; phylum Acidobacteriota; class Terriglobia; order Bryobacterales; family Bryobacteraceae; genus Paludibaculum; species Paludibaculum fermentans_A. The sequence continues at coordinate 3,277,086 of NZ_JBPJAQ010000001.1, read as the reverse complement.
GGGCAAGGTCAGTCGACTGATTGAAGGGGACGGATTCACCGCGGTTCGGGTTGCCGCCCTGGTTTTCTTCACCACCGTAGAAGATGCCGTAGCTGCCACGGAGGACGGTGTTGTCTTTCCAGTTGTAAGCGAAACCAATACGGGGTGCGAGGTTCGTCTTATCCCACGGGATCATGTATTTGTCCACTTCGCCGCGCGACACCTTCACGTTCGGGAACGCGGTGGCGAAGTTCGGCGGTAGCGGCGCATTCTGATCCTTGCCCTTCGGGATGTAAAGGGTCAGGTTGTCGTAGACGAAGTTCGACTGGCGAGCAAACTTCTCACCGATCGGCGAGAACAGCTCGTAGCGCAAGCCGATGTTGATAGTCAGCTTGGGGCTGATCTTCCAGTCATCCTGCGCGAAGAACGCCCAGGCGAGCTTTTCTGACGAGATGAAATTGTTCGTCGAGATGCGGCCGTTGTTGACGTTGCCCAGCAGGAACGACGCCATGTCGTCGCCGGTCGTCGTGTTCAGCGACCCAGCCACCGACGGGTACGCCGTTTCGTTCCGGTTGAAGTTCATTTCCCCGTGAGGATAAGGAACCTGGAAGAACGGGAACTTGATGGGGCGGAACTCGGCGCCGAACTTGTACGAGTGGTGGCCCTTCAGGATCGAAACGTTCTGGATGAAGTCCCAAACGTTCGAATATTCCTTCGAAGGCAACCAGTCGTTCGCGCCGATCTGGGTATAACCGCCAGTCGCGAACTGCATCTGCGGAAGGCCGCCGTTGAGGGCAGTCATCGGATTGTAGCCGCCGATGCCGAATTCCTTGTAGAGGTCCTTGTCCGGATTTGCACCCACGCGGGAGGTGACCAGCCGGCTGAAGCCGACGCGAGTCTCCGACACGATGGAGGGGCTCCACACACGCGTGTAACTGATTTGCGCGTTGCGGCTGAGGTCCTCTTCCGTCACGGCGCTGAACGGGGTGCCGTCCAGGGCGCCGGGTAGGAAGGGTTCGTTGTACTTGTTCAGGTTCGACCAGCTCAAGGAACCGAACAGGCTGTCCTTGTCGCTGAGGCGGTAATCGACACGGCCGTCACCCTGATCGGTGTTCTGGTTGCCGGCCGTCGACACGAAGTAATCGTTGCGCGGCGTGTTGCCGGCGATGATCGGCTGGTTGGTGGCCGGATAGAGAGCCATGATCTTCGCAGCCGCGGGATCGAAGCGGCTGGAGGGAATGATGTTCCCCGTGAACGGCGTGCGGATGAGCTGCCCGTTCACTGTCGAGTTCGACTTCGGATCGAAGATCTGGTTCGTCAGGATGTTGTTCCCATTGGCGTCGGTGCCCGCGGAACCGCCAAGAATGCTGGCAAAATTGCCAGACTTCATGGCAGCCGTGGGAATCGTGTAGAAACCACCGTAGCCGAGGCTCTGGATGCTGCCGCCCGAAGAGGTGATACGGGTGCCCTGGTAGTCGCCGAACATGAAGAGCTTGTTCTTGATGATCGGACCGCCAATCGCCGCGCCATACTGATTCTGCTTGAACGGACCACGCGCCTTACCTGCTTTGTTGTATTCCCACCGATTCGCGTTGATCTTGTCGTTCTGCAGAATCTCGAACAGCACGCCGTGCAGTTCGTTCGTGCCCTGCTTCAGGTTCACGTTCACCACGCCGCCGGCGCCACGGCCGTACTCAGCGTTGTAGCCATTCGTCAACACACGCATTTCGCCGATGGCTTCCACGGAGGGACCAACCACGAAGGCGGTCTGATTCAGGAAGTCGATGACGTTGACGTTGTTGTCGACACCGTTCAACAGGAAGTTGTTCTGCCCGTTCGAACGTACACCGTTGGCGGAGAAGCCGCCGCCGGTTGCATCGCGCGCACCGTTCTCCGCCTGCAAAACGCCAGGCGAAAGGCGGGCGAGATACGCAAACGTGCGCTGGCCGCCGAGCGGCAACTCACTGACAACCTTCTTGCCCAGATCAGCGCCCAAAGTCGTCGATTCAGTTTGCAGCAGCGGCGCCTGGGCCGTCACTTCCACCGACTCGGAGACGTTGCCGACTGGCAGGGAAAGCGGCACACCAACACGGTCACCACCCACCAGAATGATGTTCTGCTGGGCAACGCGGCGGAAACCCGTCGCTTCGCCTGTGACTGTGTAGTTACCGGGTTTCAGGGCGGGTCTGACAAACTCGCCCGAAGAATTAGTTGTCACATCGTAGACGAGCCCAGTGGCCTCTTCTTTGATTGTGACCTTGGCATTGGGAATCACCCCACCCTGGGGGTCTGTCACCGTACCAACGATTGTCCCTAAGTCGCGCTGTGCCATCAGGCAGAACGCGAAGAGCAACCCTACGATGAGCAGTCGCGTGACTCTCACATGGAGCATAGACTACCTCACTTCTTGACCCCTGTCGGGGCCAATTCTCGAACCCCTGTTGCTTTACACAACAACCAGACCACCGGAAGCTATCCCGCAAAGTCGAACAGTGCTCTTCGGCACAGTTGTCGGGTACGGAATGTAAACGCTTCCGCCGGTTTCGATTCTCAATCAGCTTAATGACAGTCCGATACCGAGTCAAGCGCTTTCATTAGTCTTTTTGCACTAGACCCGAGGGGGGAACTACGGCCGTTGAATCGCACCCATGGGGTTCCTTTGTCCTAGGTCAAATTTGTTAATTACAGTGGTTATCTAACGATAGCCAAGCTATACTGTTGTCCGATGTGGCGGCTTCTCTTAATCGCGTCTCTTTTACTTCAGCCTGATTCGAAACTAATTCAGACGCGCGTCCAGGAGGCAATGTCCGCCCTTCAAAGAAATGAACCAGCAGCGGCTGAACGAAGCCTTCAAGCCGTCATTCAACTCGAACCTTCCAGTGCCCCGGTCTGGTTCCTGATGGCGCAGGCCCAGGCTCGCCAGAACAACATGAAGGCAGCCCTCCTCTCCGCCGACAAGGCCGCTCGCTTCGCCGGCAAAGATCCCTCGCTGCTCTACAACCTCGCCCTCTTCAATCTGGAGGCTGGCCGCCTGGACGTCTCTCTTTCGATAGGCCAACAGGCGCTCGTCCTGGAAGACTCCTCCGATGTTCGGGATCTTCTGGGCCGCGCGTTTGAGGCCAAAAAGGATTGGAAGAACGCCATCCTTCAGTACACCCAGGCCCGCCGGCTCGCCCCCTATAGCGAGGAGGCGATCTTTCGGCTGGCGCAGGCCCAGATGCAGGTCCAGGACTTCCCTGCCGCCATCTCCACGCTGGAAGATGGCCGCAGAACCTTCGACAAAAGTCCCCAACTGGAACTCGCCCTGGGCGTCGCGTATTACGGCCAGCGGCGCTTCCCCGATGCGGTCGACCGGTTCCTTCGTGTGATGCAGTTAGCCCCGGATATTCCTCAACCCTATTACTTTGTGGGACGGGTTCTGGAACACGCCGCCAATCGGATTCCAGAGGTGTTGACCCGTGCTGAGCAATTCGAAAAAGCACATCCGCAAAGTCCTCTCGGCTATGTGCTGCACGCCCGCGCAATTCTCCTTCGGCCGTCGCCCGAAGACCCGGCCGCCGATGATGCCCTGGCCGAATCCCTTTTGAAAAAAGCGTTAATTATCAAGGAGGATCAGGCAGACACCCATCTTTTGTTAGGTATGGTTTTTGAGCGCCAGAAAAACATGGAAGGTGCGGCCGGAGAATTCAAACGGAGCGCAGCCCTTAATCCCATTGACCCTGTTCCGCACTTTCGATTGGCCCGCATCTATGACCGTCTTGGACGCAAGGAGGACGCCCTGCGCGAGCGCGCCCTCCACGAGAAGCTCAGCCAGGAAAGTGGAGCCGCCCAGACACCCGATATGAAAGGGCTTGCAAGATGAGCCGCCCCTGCTATCATCAACTTGGATTGTTCGCACCGGCTCCAGGCCGGCACGGGCTCCGAGGGTTTGAACCGCGATGTCCACGCTCCTCCTCTATCTCCTGCTTGGCCAGCCGGACCAGGCCGCTCGCGAAGAGCGCATCCGTCAACTGACAGCCCAGATCGCCGAATCCGGCCGCATTCTCCTCGACGCCCAGCCCGCAGCCCGTCTGGCCGATCCACGCAAGACCATCGCTCCCGGCGCTCCCCCCATGATTCGCTTCCGCTATTTCGCCGGGGCCGACCGCCACCGTTTCGGCAAACTCGACCTCATGCTCGACGATGCCGGCCACTAGGAATTCGAGGCGCTGCTTGATTCGAGCCACACTGCCCTTCATCTTCGTCACCCTCGCCTGCGCCCAGAGCGATCCGCTCATCAGCGGGCTCGAGGCTTTCCATAAGGGCGACATGCCTGCCGCCGAACGCTTTCTTCGCTCCGCCGCCAAAGGGAACGACCCACGCGCCTCTGCCTTTCTCGCCCTCACCCTGGCCGCCACCGGCCGTTGCGAGGAAGCGGTCCCCGCTCTGCAACTGGCGTATAAGGGATCAAACCCCGAGATAGCCCGCCTGGCTGGCCTCGCCTTCGTCCAATGCCGGTTGGCCGCCGCTTCCATCGAAGACGCCGCCGCCGTGATCAATGGCCTCCAGGCGAAATACCCCGCCGACGCCGACGTCCTCTATCAGTCGGCCCGCCTCTACATGCGCGCCTGGAACGACACGATCTACCAGCTCTACCAGAAGGCGCCGTCCTCGTTCCGGGTGAATCAACTCTCCGGCGAGGTGCTCGAAACCCAGGGCCAGTTCAACGAAGCAGCCGCCGAATACCGCAAGGCCATCGCCAAGAATCCCAAGGCTCTGAATCTCCACTTCCGCCTCGGACGCGCACTGTTGATGAGCACCCATTCCCCGGAAGTGCTCGAGGCCGCCCTCCAGGAGTTTCAGGCCGAACTGGCGCTGAATCCTTCCGACTCAGTCGTCCTCTACCAGGTCGCGCAGATCTTCCAGAATCGCCAACAGATCCCGGCCGCCATCGAGAAACTCCAGCAGGCATTGAGTCTCAACAAGGACTTCCCTGAAGCCTTGATCGCGCTCGGCAAAATTCGTACCGAGGAGAAGAAGAACGATGAGGCCATCTCTCTGCTGCAGCGAGCCGTCAAGTTGTCGCCGCGCAGCGAATCCGCCCACTACAGCCTGATGATGGCCTACCGTAACGCCGGGAAGATGGCCGATGCCCGCCGCGAAAAAGCCGAACTCGATCAACTCCAGAAGGCGCCCGAGGGGGAATTCACGGAATTCCTCAAGAAGCTGGGAGAGAAACCGCCCGGCCAATGAGAGCGCTCTTCCTGCTATTCGCCGCGGCCCTCGCGCCCGCTCCCCCGGCCGATTTACCCCTGCCCGATTTCCGCGATGTCGCCGAAGCGGCCGGGTTGACGCACATCTTCCCCAACGGCGGCATGCAGACCAAGGAATTCATCATCGAGACCACCGGCAGCGGCGTCGCTTTTCTCGACTACGACAACGATGGCTTGCCGGACGCCTTCGTCATCAGCGGCGATGGCGCCCTCAGCCGACTCTATCACAATGAGGGCGCCGGCCGATTCACCGACGCGACCGAAAAGATGGGTCTCACCCGCAAGGGCTGGGGCCAGGGTGCCTGCGCCGGCGATTACGACAATGACGGGTACATTGACCTTTTCGTCACGTACTGGGGACAGAACTCGCTCTACCATAACGAAGGCGGAAAACAGTTCCGGGACGTGACCAAAGCCGCCGGACTCCAACAGGACCGTGTCCGCTACAACACCGGCTGCGCCTTCTTCGACTACGATCGCGACGGACGCCTCGATCTCCTCGTCGCCAACTACCTCAAATTCAGCTTCGAGGAGACGCCCAAGCCGGGCGCCAATCCTTACTGCTGGTATCTGGGCCTTCCAGTCAACTGCGGTCCCCGCGGTCTGCCCTTCGATCGCAATCTCCTTTACCATGCCAACGCAGACGGAACCTTCACCGATGTTTCGGTCAAAAGCGGGATAGCCCAACCCGGCCAACACTATGCCCTCTCGGTGGTTACCGCGGATTTCGATGGTGACGGCTGGCCCGACGTCTTCGTCGCCTGCGACCAGACGCCTTCCCTGCTCTTCATGAACCAGCACGACGGGACCTTTGCGGAAGAGGCCGTCCTGCGCGGCGCCGCCTTCGATGACAATGGCAAGGCAATGTCCGGCATGGGCGCCGTGCCCGCCGACTACGACCATTCCGGCTGGTTGAGTATCTTCCGGTCCAATTTCTCCGACGAACGCGAAACCCTCTACCGCAATCGCGGTCAGGGCGAATTCGAGGACATCACCATCTCCTCCGGCCTTGCCCACAACACCCGCTTCGTCGGCTGGGGTCCCGCCTTCCTCGACTTCGACAACGACGGCTGGAAGGATCTCTTCCTCGTCAACGGCCACGTTTTCCCCGAGATCGACCGCAAGCAGACCGACATCCGGTTCCGCGAACGCCGCATCCTCTACCGCAACCGCCGCGACGGCAAGTTCGACGACATCTCGGAGCGCGGGGGCAGCGGCATCACTGACCTCCATTCCTCGCGCGGTGTCGCCGTCGCCGATATCGATAACGATGGGGTTCCTGAGCTTCTCATCAACAATCAGGGCGAACGCCCATCCCTGCTGAAGCTGGCCGCCAAACCGGCCGGCAACTGGCTTTCCGTCCAGCTAACAGGCGTCAAATCAAACCGCAGCGCCATCGGAGCCCGCGTCCGCCTCACCGCCGGCGGAATCACCCAGGTCGACGAGGTGCGCAGCGGAGGCGGCTATATTTCGCAAAGCGACCTGCGCCTCCACTTCGGCCTCGGCGCCGCCGCCCGGGCGGAGCTCGAAATCCGCTGGCCCTCCGGCAAAGTCCAGCAAGCCGTGGTGGAACAAGTGAACCGCTCCGTCTCCATCGTGGAGGCTCCCTAGTGGCCAGGTTGTCAGACCCTCGCCGGGCCGGTAAGCTGGGGATCAAAGGGGCCGCAGTCGCAGCCGGCAGCCCGCCGGCATCGGGTCGCCACTAAATCGGCATCATACAATGACTCAGAACGAAATCATCCAGGCGCTCTCCAGCGCCACTTCCATCGCCAAGTCGAAGATCACCAATCCGGCTGTTCTCAACGAGGCCTACGACTATTCGAAACCCAGCTCCTTTTCGCGCGGCCTGCGGCTTGAGTTCGGGAACGTTGTGGTTCTGTTGATCTCCGGCACCGCCAGCATCGACGAGAACGGCCAAACCGTCCACGTCGGGGACTTCCGCGCCCAACTGGCCCGCACCTATCACAACATCACGGGACTACTGGCCGCCGAAGGAGCCACCTGGAAGGACATCGTCAAGACCACCTGCTACCTGCGCGACATCGAACGCGATTACGCAGCCTTCAACGAAGAACGCACCCGCTTCTTTCAGCAGCAGGGTCTGGATCCGCTACCCGCCTCAGTCGGCATCCAGGCCATCCTCTGCCGCTCCGATCTCCTCATCGAGATCGAAGCCATGGCCGTCTTCCTGAGATCCGCCTGATCGTCCGCCGCCGGCTACCACCCCTGCCAGGGGAAGCTATATGATTCCTGCAAGGATTCATTCGGACAAATGCGCCTCTTTAGCTTCCTCTCTGTCCTGCTGGTAGTTGGCACCGCCGCCGCCCAGACCATCACGTCGCCCGCCGGCCAGCTCGCCGTCACCTTCCAGACCGTTACCCGGCCCGCGGCCACGCCCGGCCAGCCCCCGGCGGAACTCCAGCCTTCCCCACAAGGGCAGCTCGTCTATCGGGTGACCTTCCAGGGGAAAGAACTGGTGGAGCCATCTGCACTGCGGCTGGAACTGAAGGATCAGCCGCCCCTCGGCGCCGCTGTCCGCATCGCCAACGCCTCCACTTCCACCATCGACGAGACCTACCGCCTGCCGCACGGGAAAACCAGTACCGCCCGCAACCAATGCCAGGTGCTCCGCCTCGAACTGGAGGAAACCGCCGCGCCCTCGCGTAAGTTCATCGTCGAAGCCCGCGCCTATAACGATGCCATCGCTTTCCGCTATCTGGTACCCGCTCAGCCTGCGCTCAGCGAATTCGTCCTCACCCGCGAAACCACTGAATTCCGTATCGCGAAGGATCCCATCACCTATGCCCTGGTCCTGCCCAACTACCGTTCCATGTACGAGAGCGAATTCCTGAAGCTGCCGGCCAGCGCCTTCTCCAACCAGGGCGGTGTCAAGAGTTCCTCGCTCATCGGCCTGCCGTTGCTCATGGAAGTCCCCGGGGTCGCCTGGGCCGCCATCACTGAAGCCGATATGCGCGGCAATGCCGCCATGTACCTCGAGAACCCTTCAGGCAGCTGGGCCGGCCACTACTTCGAATCGCGCCTCGCTCCGCAGGTGGAAGACCCCACCGTCGCCGTGCGCGCCACCCTGCCGCACAACTCGCCCTGGCGCATCATCATGGCCGGCGCCGAACCGGGCCGGCTGGTCGAATCCACCGTCATCACGAATCTGAATCCGCCGCCCGCCATCACGGATATCTCCTGGATCCATCCAGGCAAGGCTTCCTGGGATTGGTGGAACGGCAGCCAGGGTCGCGATGGCAAGTCCGCCTTCACCACCGAGACAATGAAGTACTACGTCGACTTCTCCGCCCAGTCCGGCTTCCCCTACATGCTCGTCGATGCCGGCTGGAGCAGCCTCGACAACATCACCAAGATCAACGGCCGCGTCGACGTCCCGGAACTCGTCAAATACGCCGCGCCGAAGAACGTCAAGATCTGGATCTGGCTGCACTATCGGGGCGTCGTCAAGCAGATGGAAGAGGCCTTCTCCATCTATGAGAAGTGGGGCGTCGCCGGCATGAAGATCGACTTCATCGAACGCGATGACCAGGCCGGCATCGACTTCTATTACAAAGTCGCGGAATGCGCCGCCCGCCACCACCTGATGGTCGACTTCCACGGCTCCACCAAACCCACCGGTATGGAGCGCACCTGGCCGAACGTCATGGGTTATGAGGCCGTACTCGGCATGGAACAGTCCAAAGCCGGCGCCCGTGACAACCCCGACAACCACGTCACACTCCCGTTCACACGCATGCTCACTGGCCTGATGGACTACACCCCCGGCGGCTTCGAGAACGCCACCAAGGCCGGCTTCGTCCCGCGCGGCCGTGCGCCCATGGTGATGGGCACCCGCGCCCACCATCTCGCCATGTACGCCATCTTCGACGCGCCCGTCCAGATGGTGGCCGACAGCCCCGCCACCTACCTCGGCCAGCCGTCTTTCGAGTTCATCAAAAGCGTCCCCGCCGCCTGGGACGAAAGCAAGGTTCTGGCCGGACTGCCCGGAGAGTTCATCGTCATGGCCCGCCGCCACGGCAATGAGTGGTTCCTCGGCGCCATGACCAATTGGACACAACGCGAGATCGAGATCCCCCTGTCGTTCCTGCCGGCAGGCTCGTTCAACGCCGTAACCTATGCCGATGCTCCGGATGCCGCAACCTCTCCCAAAAACGTGTCGATCGGCAACCAATCTGTCGACCGCGCCAGGACCTTGAAACTCCTCCTGGCGCCCGGCGGCGGTTATGCCGCCCGGTTGGCTCCTGCCAAGCCCTGACATTGTGTGCCGGCGCCTGCCGAAAAACGGAAGGGCGGCTGGGTTGCCCCAACCGCCCTTCACTCGCAGGATCCGGTAAGCCTCCTCAAGCCCGCCGGAAGATCGGACTAGTCGCCGAAATAGCCTTGCGCCAGTTCGGGTTTCATTTCCAGAGCCTGGCGCCAGCAGGAGCGCGCTTCTTCGGCCCTGCCCTGCAGCTTGAGTGCATGGCCCAGGTTCAGCAGCGCCTCGGGGAAGTTCGGGCGCAGGCCCAGCGCTTCCCGGTACAGCGATACCGCATCGTCCACCTGGCCCTGCTTCTGCAGCAGCAGACCCGTGTTGTAGAACAGCTCAGGTGTACGCTCGCCCAGGTCGATCAGTTTGCCCTGCAGGTCCAGCGCCTTCGGATGGTCCTGGCGCTCAATGGCCAGGGCAGCCAGGCCGCGCATCGCTTCGACGCTATCCGCCTTCACCGCCAGCGCCGCTTCAAAGCTGCGGATCGACTTCTCGTTCTCGCCGATCTGCTTGTAGCCGAGGCCCAGGTTGATCAGCGCTTCCAGCCAGTCTTTCCGCTTCGAAATGCAGCGCTCAAACGCCTGGATGGCGTTCATCGCGTCGCCCCGCGTCAATTGCAGGTAGCCCAGGCGGAACCAGGCATCATCCCATTCCGGATTCTTGTGCAGCAGCCGGCCGTACATCTCTTCCGCATCCGCGGTCTGGCCCTGCTCCTCGAGCAAACCCGCCAGGTTCGACAGAACTTCCGGCGTGTCCGACTTCAGCCGCAGCGCAGCCTCATAAGATTCGCGGGCGCCCTTCGGGTTGCCCAGGTTCTGCCGCACCACACCCAGGTTGGCCCAGGTCTGCGGATGCTCCGGCTTCAGCCGCGCCGCCTCCACATACGCCTTCTCCGCCTGGTCGTGCTTGCTCAGCTTCTGATAAGCCACGCCCAGGTTGTACCAGCGCTCAAAGTGCTCCGGCGTCAGCTCCACCAGCTTGGCGCAGTACTTCGAAGCCGCTTCGTAGTCTTCCGCCGCGAATGCGCACCAGGCCAGGCCTTCCAGCGCCGCCTGTGAGAACGGACGCAACGTCAGCAGCTTCTCGCTCATGTCGCGGACCAGGGAGGTGTCGCCCTTGCGCATGCCAATGTGCACGATGTTCGCCATCGGCTCTTCGGCATTGGCGTTCGCCTCAATGATCTGCCGGTACAGCTCCAGCGATTCGTCGTAACGGCCCAACAGTTCCAGCGCCACAGCCTTGCCAAACAGCGGCGTCTCTTCGTTGGGCGTTTTGCCCAGGCACGCATCGAAGCACTCCAGTGCCTTCTCCGCGCTGCGCGTGTGCAGCAGGCAAATGCCCAGGCCCAGCTTCGCGTCCATGCGCTTGGGGTCGCTCGAAAGGGCGCGCTGGAAATTGCTCGCCGCCTCGTTCCACCGGCCCAGCTTCTCCTGGCACACGGCAAGATTGAAGTACGCGGACGTCGAGTTCGGATCCAGCCCGATCAGTGACTCGTAGCTCTTCACAGCCTCGTCGTACAGCTCCAGCTCAAACTGGATGTGGCCCTTGGCGGAATATACCTCGCGCGGCGGATCACCGGATTCCACGGCCCGGTCCAGCTCTCGCAGTGCTTCCTTGCCTTTGCCTTCCAGGTGCAGCGCCACGGCCCTCGCCAACGCGGTTCCGCCGTCGATGGTCGCCTGAATATCTTTAGTTTTGTTCGAGTCCCGCATAGAATCCGCCTTTTCGCGCTTTCCGCTCATTCCGTCTTCCTCCCCTCGGCCTGCACGTTGTATGGCGCCAGGAACGCACACAGACGCCCCAGAACGTCGTACTGATGAGTCACTTCCACCCATCGGAGATAGCTCTTGTCGCCTTTGGGACTGAAGAAGCCTATGCCCCCGCCCTCCAGGCGCGAATCGCTGAAGTTATCCACCACCTGGCTCTGGATGTAGGTCGTGAACGAATCTCCTCTGACCTCCATCTTCACCAGGTACAACGTGTCACTATGAACCGGAAATGGAAGAGGCAACGTTTTCAGTCCCACTTCCTTCCCATTAATCACTGCGTATCGCACCACGCTGGCTTGGGGAAGCGGTCCGGCCTTCGTGATGACAATCCGCATCGCGTAATAATTCTTGTTGTCGGTCGCCCGGAACACCCAGTTCAGGCTGCGCCGCTCGATCTGACCGAGGAACTGCATCGTGTAGTCCCTCATATTGACCGTCGGCGCGTACAACGCCAGCTGTCCCGGCTCCAGGAAGGAGGCTTCGCCATACTTCCAGGTCTTCGCCCAGCCGTCGGATCCATGCCACGACCCGAGGCCCCCACGGAAATCGTCATACAGCTTGATCGCCGCCCGGTCCAGAATCACCTTCTGGATCGAGTTCAATTCGCCGCCGATGACCGAGTGCGTTCTGCCGTCCGCGACAGGCCGCCCTGTTTCAGACTTCGGCGGAGAGGCCTTAAAGCTGTAGACTATCAACGCGAGAATCAGGGGCAGGCCCACCGCAACCCACTTCAAATCGGAAGGTGCGTGCGCCCAGAACCGGCGCCCAGGCAGCTTCCTCGTATCAAACCGCAGCAGCCCGGCAGAGCTCTTCGTCGTCCGGTCCCCGTTGGCCCGTCGCGGGCCCGACCCATCCGCCTGGTCGATCATCAGGCGCGACTTCGGCCGCATCGGCTCGGTCGACAGCGCCTCCGGCCACATGCCATGGTCGTCCGCCCGGCTAAAGCGTGGTTTCGTCGGTTGTCCGGTCTCGCCGCGCCCCGCAAAAATCCTGATCTGATCGCACTCAGGCGGTCCGGTCAGCTCAACGGCCGCCGGTTGCACGGCCTCCGCGGCTGCCAGTCCGGCAGGCTCGCCGGTTGCCTCAACAGGCGCCTTTTCCAGTTCAGCCGTCACCTCGGACATTGCAGCCAGGACACCCACGCTCTCCTGTTCGAGGGCCGGCACGGCGGGGTAGACAGCCGTCTCGCCCTCCAGGCTCACCCGCTCGGCCGGCATCGTCAGCGGACTGGCTTCTGCTTCATCCTCCGCCGCACCCGGCTCCGGCGGCAACGCCGTCATTGCGGCCAGCACCGCCTCTGGCTCGGGTTCCGGGGTCGACGCTTCCATGTGCGCCAACACCGCGGCTTCCTCCGCGACCGTCTCGGGCTCCACGGAACTCATCAGCGCCAGGGTTTCCACCGTCTGCGGCTCAGCCTCAGCAACCAGTGGCATCTCCTGCGCCGCGGCTTCCTGCGCCGCCAGGGGAGCGCTCTCCACCTCAGCGGCAACAACAGCAGGCGCCTCGGTCAGCTCGGACTCTGCAACAGAAACTGGGATCTCGGCAAGCATCGCTTCCGCGGCCGGCGTTTCCGCCAACTCACTCCCCATCATCCGCACCGCGAACTCCGGAGCGAATTCCTCGGCGTCCATGCCGGACAGCGCGGCCGGCGCTTCGTCATCAATCAGGGGCCGCACCACACGCACAAACACGGGTTCGCCAAACTCTTCCGCCGGCAGCGCAGTAGGCACGTCCTCGAACTCAGGCACGGTCACCACGGGCTCGGGTGGCTCAGTCCGGAACAAACTTATCGGAAGGCGCGGAGCACTCGCCGCGACCAGAGCCTCAACGCCGGGCGCTTCCACCGCGAACGGGCGGGCGGCATCCAGCGCACCCCGGACTTCAATCCCATGCAGCGTACAATCCTGGGCCAGGTCAGTCCCACCCTGCGGCACCAGCCCGCCCGGCTTGCCCGGGGCTCGCTCGCAGGACAACGCCTCCACCGCTAGCTGGCCGTAACCCGCCGCGGCAACCATGGCCTTCATCTTCATCCGGGCCGTTCGGTGGGAAGTCGCCATCGCCGCCTCGGGCAGCACACTGCACCCGAACGGCATAGCCGGTGCCAGCAGCGCAGCCTCTGCGGCCACTTCAGGCTCAACCACTGTGCTCGCAATGGACAAGGCGCGAGGGCTCGCAATCCCGGCCATCTCGGTTTCCGTACGGAGCTCTGCGGCCAGGCTGTACCTCGGACTGGCCGGCAGCCCTGGATCCTCTTCGATCCTCCAGCCCTCCACCGCCAGCTGTGCAGCGAGATCCGGCTGGGCCATCGCCAGGACGGAACCTCGCTCCAACTCCGGCAGCGATACCGGCAGCAGCGTCTCGGAAATGGGGAGAGGAGGACCATCCGGCTCCGCCGCCCGGTCCGCTGCAATCGCAGGCAATACCGCCCAGCGCTGCGGAGGATGGGCCGTATTCAGCTCCACTTCCGTCACCGTTCGCACCGGCACCGGTCCGACAATCGGACAGGCCAGCGGCATCAGGGTATCCGCCAACCCCATCGGTTCTGGCGCCAGGGCATCCTGTCGGTCGGGAGCCACCGTCCCGCAAAAAAGAACCGGTATACAGGCTGCCCCGGCAAAACTCACACTCTCCGCCGGCGTCTCCAGGATCGCGGCGCCGCCAGTCAGACTCTTCTCCACCGGCAACGGCTGCAGGCCGGATGCCGCCAGTTCCAACCCGGGCGCCATCGGCTTGGCGCCGTTGGGCAACCGTATGCCCAGCCGGAACAATGGGTTGAGCACAACCTGCCGGGAAGTGCGTGCCAGCGGAGAAAGCTCCAGGCCCAGGGCCATGCCCTCCGGCGCGTCGAATCCCTGCTGCTGCAACGCCAGGATACAGCCGGGGTTTGAGCTGCTCACCTTTGGGTCGAATGGAGTGGCACGCGGTACAAAAAGTATCTTGCGGCCTGTGGGCTTGAACCACTCGGCAATCGGGCGCGCCTCCGGTACCGCATGCTCCACCTCGGCCACAACAGCCTTGGTGCGCATTGCGGGCATCGGAGCCGGTTTTGGCATCGCGGGCCGCTCTATCCTGTTCTGCGATTCAATCAGACGGGCCAGCGCCAGATCGCTCTGTTGCTGTTGGAAGACCTGCCGGTGTTCAGCCGTGCAGAACTCGCCGTCCGAGAATTTTCGCAGCAAGGATAATCGCTTGCCGCAGTGCAGACAACGCATGCGTCGATCCGTACCCTTCCATCACAATAATCGGCACGCTTTAAAGTGAAGACTATGCGCGATAGCGCTTAGTTTTGGGGTAGGTAGACTAAGGTGCGAGGCAAGTACTAGGTACGATCACCTAGATGATCCGCCTCAGGCCGGATACCGGCGGATCTCCACATCATCCCGCTTCATCCGGTCTTCGTTCAGACGGACGCCCAGCCCCGTGCCCTGGGGCAACGGCAGCCAGCCTTCGACCGGCACCAGTTCCGCATCCATAAGGCCTTTATATTCATCCAGATAGTGACGCCGCACCGTCTCGCAAATGCGCAGATTCGGCACCGCTGCCGCATAGTGCGCGCTGGCCCAGTGCAGCACCGGCCCCCCGCAGTTATGTGGAGCCACCGGAAGGTATTGCGCCTCGGCCAGCACCGCGATCTTGCGGCCCTGCGTGAAGCCCCCGCACCACGCCAAGTCGGGCATTACCACCCGGGCTGCCCTTAGCTCCAATAGCTCCCGGAACTGCCAGATCGTCATCAGCCGCTCGCTCAGGCACAATGGCAGGCTCGTAGCTAAGGCCAATTCCCGGTAGGCCGCCATATTGTCCTGCGGCAGCATCTCCTCCAGCCACATGGGCTTGAGCGGTTCCAGCGCCTTCGCAATCTCGATCGCGCAAGGCAGATTCCAATAGCCGTGGAACTCCATCGCCACGTCCATGCTGTCCCCAAACTCCGCCCGGATCGCCTCCAGGCCGGCCAGCCCGCGCCGCATCTGCTCCGCCGTAATCCACTGGCCGCCCGTCTCCTTCGCAATCGGGTCAAAGGGCCAGATCTTCATCGCCCGGACACCCATCTCCCTCAACGACCTCGCCAGTTCCACAGGCTGCGTCAGAAAGTCGAAATGGTCATAGCAGGTGTTGTAGATCCTGATCCGGTCGCGGCACGGTCCGCCTAACATCCTATAGATAGGTTGCCCCGCCGCCTGGCCCGCCAGATCCCAAAGTGCAATGTCGATCGCACTCATCGCCCGCATCTCGGCGCCCGCCCAACCGCTATAGGCGACCTCCAGAAACAGGTCTCCCCAGATCTTCTCAATGGCAAGGGGGTCGCGGCCGATCAAAAGGGGAGCCAGGCGGTCAAGAATGACGGCCTGTTCACTGGGCGGATGGGGGTAGGTCTCTCCTAAACCAATCAATCCTTCATCGGTATGAATTCGAACCCACAACCAGCCGATGGGGCCTGCGTGCACGGTCAAACCGCGCCGCAGGCGCACCGTTTCGACTAGTGTAATCTTCATCCGTGAAGGATTCTGGGCGGACTCGCTACCAAAGCTGGCCTGGGGAGGGTTACAGGGGCTCTGGGAACTTCAAATTAGACTTGGAAAGCGCACGTCCTAGTACATCTGCCGCCTCGGGCTCTTTCATAGCCCTCGACGTCGCCAGTTCGGTCACCAGCATGATCCGCGCTCGGTCGAGCATCTTCTTCTCACGGAAAGAAAGCGGTTTCGCGGACTGAAGCCTTACCAGGCACTTCAGGACTTCCGCCACTTCGAGCAGACTACCGCTCTGCATCTTGGCGGAATTTTCCTTGAATCGATCTTTCCAGTCCTGGCAACTCTTGCTTTCGCCCGTTGCCAGATAGTTCAGGACCTTGGTGATCTCACCGTTCTTAGTCACTTTCCGCAGGCCAACCACGTCAACATGCGAGAACGGAACCATAACGGTAAGACTGTTATAGGAGAGACGGAGGAGATAAAACTTCTCGGATTGAATGCCGAAGGAACGAGAACTGATGTTCTCGATTGTGCCTACTCCATGGTTCGGGTAGACCACCTTCTCACCGACTTGAAAGGTCATGCACGGACCTCGCTGCCACTATCCTGAGGTTGTAGATAAATCTACATTACGGTAGAACCCAACTGTAAACTGACCGCATCCGAATGTCAATGGGAAAGAGTGGCAAAGCCCTCATTCGCTGGCATTTACACCAGTTAATCCATTCTGGCATTGCAGCTGCCGACGTTACATTTAAGACCACCAGGTCCTCTGTATACAAAGATACCACACCCCGCGAGTGTTACCTTCGCTGTGACTTTGTAAGGGGTTACGGAACTCAACCCCTTCACACTGCCAACTTCCTGACGAAGTCAAGATTGCGCTTCATGTCGTTAGCGATCACGTTCGATGGCGAACCTGTCTCTAAATTCGCAAACCCCACAAAGCCCAGGGCCATGATTCGTTTCATCACCTCGGGGAAGTTAATGCTCCCCTCGCCCAGGTAACCCTTGTCCTTCAGGTGGAACTGGCACACTCTCGAAGCCCCCAGCCACGGGATCTCCTTCAATACATCGAACCCGTTATTCGTCGAATTCCCTACGTCGTAGTAGACTTTCAGGTTCTTGCTCGCCACCCGCTCCAGAATCCTCACATTGTCCTCGGCCGAAATCGTATCTTCCAGTCCGAGTAGGATCCCCGCCTTCTCCGCCTCCTTGGCGTACTCCTTCAACGCGTCCCCTACATACTCCTGCTCCGCCCGCGTCTCCAACGCGCCCTTCCCGAAAAACGGCAGCAGCACCACCTTGGCGTTGAGCTTCTTCGTGATCGGGATCGAATCCCCCACCCACTTCTGCCCCAACTTGTCATTTTTCAAGTAGTTGACGTGCAAAATGTCCAGGCAGGTCCCGGCCAGGGCGATCTTCTGCTCCCGGGCCGCTGCCAGATACTTCGCAATCACCGAGTCATCGTCCAGGGGCAGCTTCCCATCCACCGGCTTCCGGCCCAGGCTCACCTCAACACCGTCAAAGCCGAGCTTCGCCGCCGTCGCCACCGCCTCCACCTGACCGGTCATCCGCAGATTCCAGTCCGTAACCCCAATCTTGAGCTTGCTTTGGGCCCCGCTCAGAACAGACGTCGAGACAGCGGCCGAGGAAATCAGGAACTGCCGGCGGTTCAGCATGGAATACACACCTTTCGATAGTGTTGAGCCAAACAGCAGCTTACCCCACCCGAATGCCCGGCGCAATCCCCGCCAACAGCCGGTTTTCCAGCCTGGGCACCGGCCGCCCATCCCCCTGGAAATCCAACTGGTGCCGCTCCACCGGCTGCACCCGCGTCGAGGCCGCCAGCTTCAGCTCACCCCACTCCGCATGCAGCAGCGATCCCTCTAGTTTCGAAACAGGCATCGAATCGGGGAAAGTCCCGTCGCCGTCCGCCAGTTCCAGCGCAAACGCCGCATAGGCCGCCGGCACCTCGCTCCACCGCACCCGCTTCGGAGCCGTGGCCGGCTTGAGATCCAAAGTCACCGTCACACTCTGTGTCGTCTTCGACACCTTCAACTCCGGCCGCAGCGCCCCCCATCGCGCATCCAGCACGCGAAACCGCAGTTGCAGGCTCTTCGACTTCACAAACACCGTGTTCTCAATCTGCTCCGTCGTGAACGCGTCCAACCCCTCGACGTCAAACTCCACGAACAGCCGCCCGCAGTCGAACGCCCCATCCTTAATAGGATCCAGCGAGATGTGTTTGTCGCCCCCCGGACTGCGGAAGTTGATCATGCCCAACACCCGCGGACCCCGCTGCGCGCTAAAGAACAGTGCCGACGAGAAATCGTACCCGTCCTTCACCACCCGCAGCTGCACCGTCCGCGCCGGCCTGGAATCATCACCAAAGAATCCAATCAGCGGCCGCCGCTGCACCCAGAAGTCCCCTCGATTCGCCGTCCCAATTGAGAAGTCCTTCGAGAAATAGGTCGTCCCGGCGGTCTCAGGCTTGGTCACGAACAGTTCCCGCTGCTCCCGCTCCGGCTCCGCCTTCAGGAACCGGTCCGCCAGATCCACCGGACACCGGTAATCGTGGATCCCCGTATCCCCGTCGTCCGTCCGGTTCTGCGGAGTCACCAGCTTCAGCCGCCCGCCCAGCGCCTTCTCCAGCCACGCCGGATACCCTATGTCGTTCCGGTAACACCGGCTCATCGGACCCGCGAACTGCTTCCGCGCCGCATCCCAATGCGCCGCCATATGCAGCCACAACCGCCGCTCCAGCAGCGCCGCCCGCCGCTTCGCCTCCGCATCCTTCACAAACATCCGGATCCGCGTCAGCGCCGTCAGACTCACCAGCGCATACGTCGGCGAGTTGTACTCCGCAAAACTCCCGGTCTCGTCAATCGCCTGGCACAGCCGCACCATGCGGTCTTTCGCATAGGCGCGCAGCTCTTCGTCGTTCAGAAGCTCCGCCGCCGCCTGCGTCACAAACGTGCCCTTCATCGCGATGTTCGTATACGACATCGACACGTTCCGCCGCTTCACGGAATGCGCCGCATGCCCGATCGACGCCCGCACCCGCGCCCGCAGCTCCGCCCCCAGCTTGCTCCCGTTCCGGAACTCGATCACCAGCAGCAGCGATCCGTTGAAGTCCGCCCAGTTCCAGTCCGCCGGAGCCATCTTGTCCGGAGGCTCCTCCATATACCAGCCCCAGATGCCATACCACTTCGACTCCGGATCCACCACCTGCAAATTCAGGACGCGATCCAGAATCTCCTTAGCCCGCTCCACCCGCTCCTTCGAACCCTCTTCGAGCAGGAACAACGCATACGCCAGCGAGTCCCTCGTCGGGTGCGCCCGGCACTCCCGCATCTTCGTGTGATAGCGATACTCCGGCCCCAGAATCACAGAGATCATCTTGTGTTCCGGATCGAACTTTTCATCGGCAATCTGTGCGGATTTGAGGATCAGCTCGCGGTCCCACTTCGCCGGCCAGCCGGTTTCAGGCTGGGCGCGGCCGCAGGCGGTGAGCAGCAAAGGAGTAGCAGCGAATTCCCGGCGGTTCATGGTGCCGTCACCAGTGTAAGTGTTTAGGAGTCCCGCCGGTCCAACCCGAGCTCCGCGCAAACGGAGCCGCCCGCAAACGGAGCCGCGACCGTCAGGGAGCGGGGGAATAACGAAAAGTCCCCAACCAATCCAAAAGGGAGTCTAACTCTGCAGCCGCCGCCCCTCTACCGATCCCGATCCGCCACCAAATCCGTAGCCGCGAACAACGCCGTCCGCGCCGGACACTCATCAAACGTCTGCAGCAGCGTACGAGCCTTAGCCGTAAACTCATGCGCGCGCACCCGGGCCCGTTCCACCCCGCGATGCTTATCGAGAATCCCTCGGATCTCCTCGAAGGCAACCTTCTCGTAGTTCCCTTCCTTCAGCACGGTCTCCACCTTCACCCGGTCCGCCGGACTCGCATCCTGCAAGGCATAAATCAGCGGCAAGGTCACTTTGCCTTCCCGCAAATCATTCCCCACCGGCTTGCCCAGTATCGACTCCCGCGACGTGAAGTCCAGAATGTCGTCCACCAGTTGGAACGCCATCCCCAGGTTCCACCCAAACTCGCCCAACACCGTCTGCTGCGACTCCGTGGCGCCCGCCGCAATGGCCCCCAGCCGCGTACACGCCGAAAACAGCGTGGCCGTCTTGCGGTCCATCAGCTCCATCGAATCCGCTTCCGTAATATCGATGCGGCCGATCCGCTCCAACTGCAGCAACTCGCCGTCCACCATCTGCTGCGTCAGCGTAATCAGCAGGTCCAGCACTTCAAAACTGCGCATGCGGAGGGCAATTTGGAATGCCTGCATGTACAGCCAGTCGCCGGCCAGGACCGAAGTATGGTTCCCCCACAGAACATTAGCCGAGGGTTTGCCGCGCCGCGTCTTCGCGTCATCAATGATGTCGTCGTGCACCAGCGTCGCGGTGTGGATCAACTCCACCACGGCCGCCAGGCGGATCGCTTCCGGTGACGGCTCGCGGAACAACCGGCACGACACCAGCAGCATGATCGGCCGAAGCCGTTTCCCGCCATTGCCTTGCAGATACTGCGCGATCTGCGAGACCGCTTCCACCGAGGCCACCGACTCCAGGCGAAACTCCTGCTCCACCTTCTCGAGATCTTTCGAGACGAGGCTTAGAATTTCACGAGTAGTGAGTGCGAGACCCAGCTTGCCGGTTGCCATCGACTGAACCAAGTTTATCCGTTGCGCCTGCCTGCCTGCAAACACAGACGCCGCCAATTCTCCGACGTTTGCTCCGCCAGGACCTCAAAGGGGACCCCGCGCAGCTCCGCAACCCGTTTCGCCGTCTCCACCACATACGCCGGCTCGTTGCGCTTTCCGCGATACGGAATAGGCGCAAGATAGGGCGCATCCGTCTCCACCAGGATCCGGTCCGCCGGCACCATCCGCGCCGCCTCATGAATATCGGTCGCCTTCGGGAACGTCACGATCCCCGAAAAACTCACGTGGAACCCCAGGTCCAACGCCTCCTGAGCCTCCGCCGGACCACCCGAAAAACAATGGAAGATCCCGCCCAGCTCGGGAGCCCAATGCTCGCGGATCAGCGCCACCGTATCCGCCCAGGCCTCTCGCGTATGAATGATGATCGGCTGCCCGGCCGCCCGCGCAATCTCCATCTGCCGCACAAACACCTGCTGCTGCACCGCCCGCGGCGAGAAATCGTAGTGGTAGTCCAACCCGATCTCCCCCACCGCCACACACTTCGCATGCCCGGTCAGCGCGATCAGTGCCGGCCACGTCTCCTCCGTCACCTTCGCGGCTTCGTGCGGGTGCACCCCCACCGTCGCGTAGATAAAGGGATATTCCTCCGCCAGACGGATGCCCGCCTCCAGATCCGGCGGACCCTCGCCCGTCCCAATCGCCACCATCAACTCGACCCCGGCCGCCCGGGCACGCTCAATCACGGCGGAGCGGTCCTCCGCGAACCGCTCCCCATCCAGATGGCAGTGGCTGTCGATCAGGCTCGCCATCACTTCAGCCGCGCGCCCACCGGCACGGACTCCAAAAATGCCGCCAGCACCGGCGACCCGTCTTCCAGCGAAGCCGCCACAATCATTCCATTCGACTCGATCCCACGCAGCTTCCGCGGAGCCAGGTTCGCCACAATCACCACCTTCCGCCCCACCAACTGCTCCGGCTCATACGCCTTCGCAATCCCCGCCACAATCGTCCGCGGCTTCTCTTCCGCCACATCCAGCGTCAAATGCAGCAGCTTGTCCGCACCCTTCACCTTCTCGGCCGTCAATACCTGCGCCACGCGCAGATCCACCTTCACGAAGTCGTCAATCGTGATCACCGGAGCCAGCGGCGGCACTCCCGCCGGCGGCGTCCAACCCCCAGCAGGCGCGGCTTCCGCGGCAGCCGCAGCAGCGGGTTCAGCCGCAACCGGAGCAGCAACCGGAGCAACAGGCGCAGCCGCCTCCGCCGCCGGAGCGTCCGTCTTCCCTAACAACATATTGATCCGATCAGCTTCCATATCGTCGATTTCCTGAATTCTGTCGATAGCCGTCTTGGCGTCAATCCGCGGGAAAATCCCCTCCGCCGGCTGGATCTTCTGCCCGGCCGGCAGATCGCCCCACGCCAGCGTGGTCGGATTCGTCGTCGCCAGCTCCGTCGTCATCCCCAACTGGCTCCACAGCTTCTGCGTCGCATCCGGCATCACCGGATGCACCAGCACACAGATGAACCGCAGCGCCTCCGCCACGTTATACAAGGTGGCCGCCAGCACCGCCCGGCTCTCCGCATCCTGCTTCTTCGCCAGCACCCACGGAGCCCGCTCCACAATGTGCTTATCCAACCGGCTGATCATCGACCACAGATTCTCCAGCGCCCGGTTGAACTCAAAGCGGTTGAACGACTCCAGATACTGATCGCGCGTCTGCTCAGCCAAAGTATTGAACTCGGCATCGCCGGCACTCGCCGGAATCTCGCTGTTGAAGTACTGCCGGATCATCGTCAGCGTCCGGCTCGCCAGGTTCCCTAACCCGTTCGCCAAATCCGCATTGATCCGCGTAATCAGCACGTCGTAGCTGAAGTTCCCGTCCTGCCCGAACGGAATCTCGCGCAGCAGGAAATACCGCAGCGGATCCGGCCCAATCACCTGCCGCAGCGGCTCCGGCCGCACCACATTCCCCCGTGACTTCGACATCTTGATCGAATCTTTGAGAATCCACCCATGCGCCAGGATCTTCTTCGGCAGCGGCAGGTCCGCCGCCATCAAAAACGCCGGCCAGTAGATCGCATGAAACCGCAGGATGTCCTTGCCAATCAGGTGTAGGTCCGCCGGCCACAGCCCCTCGTCCTTAACCGCCGACAGGTAGCTGATCAGCGCATCGAACCATACATAGAAAACGTGGTTCCCGTCCACCGGCACTGGAATGCCCCAGGCGATATTCGTCCGCGTGATCGACAGATCCCGCAGCCCACCCTTCACAAACGACACAATCTCGTTCTTCCGGTACTCCGGCTCCACCCAGTCGGGCTGCTCTTCATACAACGCCAGCAGCCGGTCCTGGAACGCCGACAGTTTGAAGAAGTAGTTCTCCTCCGTCACCGTCTCCGTCGGACGCCCGCAATCCGGACACGGATCGCCCGGCTGCGCATCGTTCACATACAGCTCGTCATTGACGCAATACTGCCCCGTGTACGTGCTCGGATAGATATACCCGTTCGCCCGGCACCGCTCAAACAGCCACTGCACCGTCTTCTGGTGCTGCGGATCCGACGTGCGGATGAACCGGTAAGGGATCTCGAACTTGTCCCACTGCGCCTTGAACTCGTTCGACAGCTCCGTCGAGAAGTCGAACGGCGACAGGCCCTTCTTCCGGGCCGCCCGCTCCACGTTCTGGCTGTGCTCGTCGCTGCCCGTCACCAGCAGCGTCTCCTTCCCGAGCATCCCCTGGTAACGGCGGATCGTGTCCGCCGCCATGGTCGCGTACGTCGTGCCCAGGTGGGGCGCCGAATTCACGTAATAGATGGGCGTAGTGAGATAGTATTTCCCGGACATGCGCTAATTCCTGTAAGCCGCGATCGCGGCCGCGTAAATCGTCTTCAACGGCTGTCCCGTAGCCTGGGCCAGCTCGCGGCAATCTTCAAACTCGGGCGAAGCCGTACCGTTCCCGGCCACCTTCACCCGCACCTTCCCGAACGGCGTTTCCACCTGCACCAGCGTGCGCGGTTCCACCCGCCGCTCCGCCTGCGTAATCCTCAACCCAAAGGTCGACGTCTCTTCCAGAATCAGGGCCGCCAACCGTTCCTGGTCCGCCGGCAGCGCCAACACCTGCATCAGCGTCCCCGGCCTTTGCTTCTTCATGAACACCGGCTGCAGCGTCACATCCAGCGCGCCGGCGCAGAACAGTCGGTCCATCGCGTAACCCAGCACCTCCGGCGACGAGTCGTCAATATTCGCCTCAATCACCGAAATCACCGTAGCCTCGCTGGCCGTGTGGTTCGACCCGATCAGGATCCGCACCACATTCGCCATCCCCGGGAAATCCTTCGTGCCCGCGCCAAACCCGCCGCGCTCAATCGTCATCGCCGGCATCGGCCCGAAACTCTGCCCCAGCGCCGCAACAATCGCCGCGCCCGTGGGCGTCGTCAATTCCGTCTCCGGACCCCGCGCATACGCAGGCTTCCCGCGCAGCAGCAGCGCCGTCGCCGGAGTCGGCACCGGCATCACCCCGTGATCCGCCGTAATCGTTCCGCTGCCCGTATTGATGGCCGAGCAGTGCACCGACTCCACCCCCAGCAGGTGGAACCCCAGGCACGCCCCCACAATGTCGCAGATCGAATCCACCGCGCCCACCTCGTGGAAGTGGACCTTCTCGATCGGCGTCCCGTGGACCTGCGCTTCCGCCTCGCCCAGCACCTGGAACACCCGGATCGCGTTCGCCTTCACCGCGTCCGGCAGCATAGCCGCCTCGATCATCTTCACGATATGCGGCAGGTGCCTGTGCTTCTTCTGGTCCTCGAACTCAATATCGAACTTGGTGGCCGCGATCCCCTGCCGCTTCGTCTTCTCGAAGCGGAACTTGGCCGCCGTCCCCAGCGAATTCAGCCCCGCAAACAACGCGGCCGTATCGGCCCCGGCATCGATCAGCGCGCCGACCGTCATATCGCCGGCAATCCCGGCAAACGCATCAATGTAGGCAAGTCTCATGGTTACTCTTTGGAAGCCGACTCGATCAGCAGCGGCAGCAATTCGCCGGAAGGCCCCCGCAGCGAAATAGCAGCCGCGCCGCTCAGCGGCGTCTCCTCCGTATTGATCTCAATCACCCGCACCCCGCGGCTCCGGGCCAGCGGAGCCAGGCTCGCGGCCGGATACACCACTGAACTGGTCCCGGCCACCACCAGCAGTTCACACTCCGAAACAGCGGCCTCGGCCTGCGCCCAGGTCGCGGTAGGCAGCGACTCCCCGAACCACACCACCCCGGGCCGCAGCAGCCCCCCGCACGAGCAATGCGGAGGAATCTCCGGCAGCGGCACCCGCAGATCCGTAGTGATCCGGTTACAAGCCAGGCACAAGACCCACCAGATATCCCCATGGATCTTGAGCACCCGCTGGCTCCCGGCCCGGTTATGGAGCCCGTCGACATTCTGGGTAACCAGCGTCAACCCGGGTTTCTGTTTCTCGAGCTCAGCCAAAGCGTAATGCCCCAGGTTAGGCCGGCAAGCGGCGATAGTCTCCCGCCGCCAGTTGTACCAGGCCCAAACAAGGCCCGGATCCCGATGAAACGCCTCGGCCGTAGCCAGTTCCTCAGCCCGAAAGTTCCGCCAAAGCCCCTCCGACGATCGAAACGTAGGAACCCCGCTTTCGGCCGAGATCCCAGCCCCGGTAAGCACAGCAACGCGAGACGCCGAGCGCAGCCAATCCCGAGCCACCGACAACTGAGAAGTCTGGATCAACCCCCATTATCGCCCGATGGGCCGGGGCCGCGCCGGAACGCGGATAACTGCACTCAGGTTGCTCCCTGACCGCCGGCGCTTGGAGCCAACAGAGCCCGCCTTAAATCGCACGGTGGTTCATGCCAATATCGCAATTCGACTTGGCAGGAGACTGTCGAAGAAACTTTGACAGTTCAACTGGCAGGAACTTCCAGTCAGTTCCGAGTTCGGCAAGCCGGACTTTTAGGTGGTGAAGTCGCACCGCCAGATCAAGCTGAGGGAGAACTATGCGACGAGTTCCTCAATCCAGCCCTGCTGCATCAGCACCCTGCGAGCAAGGCTGATCTGTTTCCGGTCAAAGCCTTTCTTGCGCTCGTTCCAGCCGTGGACTCCTTCTACTGCCTCATCTTCGGATCGAGCGCCCTCCTGCTGGCATACCCAGTGCACGGTGGCGAGCAGTTCCAATCCGTACGGTGTCTCGAATCCATGAATCAGCTTCACCACTCGCTCAAAGCGCGCTCGTGTCTCCGGATGTCCTTCGACATATCCGGCAGCAGCTTTCGAAGCGCCGGGCAGGAGTTCGATAGGGCGCTGCGGATCATCCTCGGCGTCCCCATAGCCGCTGAGGAAATGACCTTCGACGAGGTTCAATACATGGCGGAGATTTGTGGCGTACGGGCCATAGGTGCCTTTCTCATACCGCAATCTGAGATTCTCGCCCGCCTCCTGCAAAAAGTACATCAGCTTGTGGATCTCGAGGAGTGTGACAAAAGGGTCCATCACCGCCGCCAGATACCGCGACATCAGTTCAATGAGCACAGCCCGGCCCGGCGTCATCTCCGGCGCCTGCTTCGCCGTCACCATCGCTTCCGCTGCTGGGGCGCCGCCAGGCTCAAACAGCAAAACCTCGACCTCGGGAAGTGCCTCCAGCGCGGAGGTGATCTTCGGCCGCACTTTGCGCCAATCAAGCCCCCCAAGCCCACAGCCTAGTGGGGGCACGGCGATGGATCGGATACCGCGGTCCTGGATCTCACGGACAAGTGCATTCAACCCAGAGTCGATATCTTCCATCCGACTCTGCCCCTTCCAATGGCGCTTCGTGGGGAAGTTGATGATATAGCGAGGACCCGTGAGGAGCTGGGTTTCAAAGACCAGCATCTTCCCGGGCTGAACTTCACCCTTCTGGCAGGCGGCCTCGTACACTTTGAAGTTATCCGGGTAAGCCTTGCGGAACTGCAGTGCGATTCCACGCCCCATCACTCCGACACAGTTGACTGTATTGACGAGTGCCTCTGCGTTCGCGCGCAAAATGTCTCCGTGCGTGAGTTCGATCATAGGCCCTCTCTAGTAGTACCAGTTTCGCTCAATCGTGACGATCGGCTGGTGGCGCGCGTTCTGAACCGCTCCTGCAACCTCCGCTCCGATCTGACTGTCGAGCACACCGATCCGTTCAACAAGGTGCCACGGGAAGGATTCGTGCACAAGAAACTCGGCTTGCTTCCTGTCCTTCACGATCGGGTCCCTCCAATCCACTGCTTGGATCGCGCTCCAGTCCAACTCGTCCAACATCTTCAAATGGCTGGAGAACACCGTGTAAAACGCGCCGGCATTGCCTTTGCACATCGCCCAGCGTCGCCCCTCGGAATCAGCCCAGTCGACAACCATTCGAAGGTCGGCTTCCAAGTGAACAATCGGTCGCTGCCCTCCTCGATAGGCCAAATCCGGGTGGTTGCTCTGGCACAGCAAGTACAGCATGACGGAGCGGGGGCAGAAGTAGAACGGCACGTAATCTCCCACTTTGGTGCCCGGGTGACAATCCACCTTCAACTCTTCGAGTCGCCTCCGCTTGATCTCAGTCATTCCGACCACCGTGCAATCCAACTGCTGCCGCAGTCGCTCCGCGTCGGACCAAAGGACACCATCTGCAATCCGGGGAAGATTCTCCAGATGAGTGATGTGGTAGATCTTGGGGTTCGCGGGGGCCACGGATCCTCCATTCTAGTGCTTCAGTTGCTCGGCTGGAGGGCTTGATGGCCTGACTGCTAGGCGACCTCGGATTTCCTCAACTTGGACCACTCCGACACACTTCTCACGAATTGGTGGGGAACCAGCCTTTCTGAATCACCATTGGAAGCAAGCGAATCGAGGCGATTCTATGCACAGAGCCGTGTCGCGGTGCCACCAAACCGCTGATTCCAAGCGCCTTGTTTATACATAGCCCGACACTGCGCTCCTGTACCTAGACTGAGATCTATACACAGAACGTCCAAGCAGCTCTGATTCCACCCACGTTGAAATACCCCCGACGTTGTTCCCGCCGGCCTAGACCAACATCATCGGCTTCACATCTCGGATTTGCTCCGCCAGCTTCGCACCAACCTCCTCAGCCACCCCCGACATCGGTACCGCTGTCAACCAGAGTCTTACTCTCCGCCCGCGATTTGGCAGCTCCGATTGGTGAAAGAGACGTCCTCGTCTCACCAGCGACGCCCAGGTCGTCATCGCACACGGATACACCAGACAACAGACAACCTCCCGAGCGCTCACCATATTGGCATAAGCCAGCACCTGCAAAACGTCCGCTCGGTGCTCTTCTCGCAGCTCCTCGGACTGGCCCCGCCAGTCGCCTACCTGCATCTCCTCCCAATGCCGCTTGTACTTGGCATCGACGATGATCGCGGTGTCCTCAGTCTCCAGGATCAGATCCGGCACCAGTGATCGCTGCGAACCCACATAGGGCGGATCCCAGGCAATCGGAGACACCGTCTCCCTTTTGCGGCCTGTGCGAAGGACGCCCCCAGTTCGCTGGGCCACCGAACGGACAATCGTCTCCACCCACGCCTCGAAGAACTGCTCCATCGGCATGGTCCACGGAATGCCCTCCAGATCACTGCTTCCTGCCAGTCCTCGTTCGTCAATCGTCCAGTCGACCGCCTGCAGCCCCTCCAGAAAGGCATCCGCCCGCAGCGGCCGTCGCAACCAGTTCTGGACTTCTCCGACGCCGGGCCGGCGGCCCGCCACATCTCGAACCCGCTGCAGCAGAGCTTCCGCGAAAGCAATCAACCGGTGCACAAACGCCCCTTGCCCCGATTGCGTCTCCAGCGAGCGGAGTTGCTTCTCCACCGCGAACCGGATGGCGCCCTTCAGAAGCCGGTCATCTCGAAGATCAGGGAAAGTGCACGGAACCGCCAGAAAGCGGCCCCGAGGCATCTCACGCGTCACGTACTCGGACCACTCGATCCGGCCCCTCGGACTCGATCGGGTCTCCTTCGTCACCTCAAACCGGCGCTCCAGTTTGTCCAACAGCGCCTTGAACCTGGTCAGCACCATGTACGAGAGGACCCAAAGCGGCACCCGTCGCTCTGACCGCTTCAGCAGCGGCAGCTTCAGTGGAGTTGGGCTGATCAGCCACCCCATCTCGGCCAACATCGGCCCAATGCCCGCCCAGGGAAATCGCGGCTGGACCACTAGGCCAAAATCATTCTTCGAGGTCAGCGGAGATCGCAGCGGAACGGCCCCTACCGCGCTATGCGATTCGATCTTCAGCAGAACGTCTGATCCATCGAAGTCCCTCTGCACGTCCACCTGCAGCAATTGGAAGATCGGTAGATTCTGGCGGATGAACAACTCCGAAAGCCGCGCTGCCTGCGCCTGCGGATCGGCTGAGTTCTTGCTCCCAAATAACTCGATGGCCGACTTGGTCACCCGGCTATGGTCCTGCAACTCGAGGCAGATATCCCGGGTCGGCTTGATACCGTTCAGCGGTGAGACGACAGCCCGCCGAGGTCGACGCGAGCCTGCGCGCAGGGCGGCCGCTACAGGCTTTCCAGCCACTGCATGTACCCCCGAATCGACTCGGCAAACCCACTCACGTAACCCTGCGCCAGGTACTCATCAAGCAACGGGGCGAGGCTGGTTCGCAGACTTACGCGCGCTTGTGCCTCGTCTTTATCCAGGAAATACGAATGACCGGGCACGAGCGCCAGCGCCTCATCCGGAGCGTGCTCCACAAAAATCGAAACCAGGTCCTTGTACGCGTGTTGCGTCAGGGCACAGCCATGCTCCTCCACAACCGACAGGCTCGGCCACAGCGACAGGAACGCGAATCGTCGGCGCACCGCAACATCCAGGATCGCGATACTCCGATCGGAACTGTTCATCGTGCCCAGAACATGCAGGTTCTCTGGCAGATGCAACCGCCCGTGGAAAGGCGCGCCAAAATCGTACGGCAGATCGATCTCCCGGCGCGACTCCTGCTTCGACTCGAACAGATAAATCGCTTCTCCCAGAATCTTCCCCAGGTCCGCCCGGTTGATCTCATCGATATGCAGTAGATAAGGAGCGTTCTTCTCCGCCGCCTGCGCCGCCTGCGCCGCAGCTTCGATCAGAAAACCGGGCTTCGGCGCAAATCGGAATCCCAGCGCGCCGCCCCCGTCCTCGGCCCCATGGACCGGGGCCAACCCTCCAATGAAGTTCTCGTAGGTGGTGCCAGGATGAAACTGAATGGAGCGGCCAAACCCGGCATAGCGTCCAGCCAGAATCTGCCGGGCCATCCGCGTCTTGCCCGTACCCGGCGGACCCTGCAACACCACAAACCGGCGGTTGTTCAACAGGTCAACCACCTGGTTCTCGTCCGTCTTCGGCATCAACTGCGAAAACCAGGCTGACTGTATGCCATCCGACTCGGCCTCGAACTCCTTCATAGGAGAGTGGCCCCGCTCCTCAAACATCAGATCGAGCAGGGCGGCCACAGCAGAGGTGGTCGCTTGACGATCCGCGGAGGGCTTGTACAGCGCGTACAGGACTCTCCCATATCGCCCGAAGACGCGACTGTAGCTGGACCAACCCTGCCGGATTGATTCCGGCACATCGATATCCACCCGTGTTGGATCCTGCTTGGCCCAGGCCACTTGGTTGCCACCGCCAAACTCGTGATTCAACCATTTGGCAATCGCATTGAGCTTCCGAGCGTGCCCGGGCCGCCCCAGAATCCCCTCATCAGGCGCCAACCCCTGAGTCCCAATCACCAAGCCAACCAGGCAAGGTCCCTCTTCAACCGGAAAGACGACGAAGCTCATTCCTCCATAGGCGCCGGAGTCGGCGTTCGAAGGATGGATGTACGCCGCATAGGGAACATTGGTGTCATTCCCCTTCATCTCCGGAGCCCGCAAAGCTACCGAGTCTTTAGCCTTCTTCGGGTATCTGCGCCCGAACAACTCTGCCAAAGCGGCTTCGTTTCGAGCTTTCCAGTTGTCCAAAGTCCCGGAATGGATGAGATCAACAAGCGGAGCTAGCGGGTTTGTATTGGAGGACATATCAGTAGCGTGTTTCTTCGCCGAAATAGGAACAATACCAGGTTCAGAACCTCAAGATCCCGAACGACTAATCACTGCACGAATCAGCGGAGCCATTCGGTTCTTGGGTAAGGCCAACAAGGGGGGCCGCCGCTGGGCGGTCGTTACGACGCCCAGCAGACGTGCGCACGATTACTGCCTCCAGACGTGCCTTGGGACACAATTTGGCGGGCCAAGCAGGAACCTCCGTCTTTTTGCATTAGGCGACATTCATTCACTGCACTTCCAACTAAATCGACGTCCTCTTTTCAACCGCTTGCAGAGATCATCTCCTTTTCTTCGCTTCCACGCGGTCTACACTCCGAAGCGAAAGGAGGCACTATGCCTGCAAAGGATTCGACTCGGAGGGAGGCGCTCACCGCGACCCGCCGCCAAGTCGCTCGCTCAGCCCAGACCGCCCATGGGCGGTTGCAGGCGTCGAACGGCACCAACCCCATCGGAGCTACGCCCAAGGACCGTGCTGACTTCCACGGCCTCCTCCCCACCCTCATCAGCCAATCCCACCCCCACGCCCTCGTCGAACACAGGCTCGCCCAAACCATCGCAGCCGAACTCATCCACGAACTTCGGCGGCGCAGCCTCGACCCCATCCGGCCAACGCCCAGTTCCTACGAATCCTCCATACAGGAGGCAACAAACCCAATTGCAGAGTCACAGCCCCAACCCTTTGGGGCGGCCACCCTCCAAATCCGCAGACACCCCCCGGTCGCCTCTGTCCAGACGAAGCCAAACTTCGATCTCTTGACTGAAGCCGGCCCCCTCAACCACGGCCGCTCCGCAGCGGACCTCCGAGAATCCTCCGAAAATGAGCGAACAAACCCATTCGCGCCGACCCCTTCCGAGCTCCGCACCGTACCCCCGCCGGTGCGGCCCCACACAGAATCACAACCAAACCAACCAACCTCTTCACCCCAACTCGGCCCACTCGACCCCATCCCCCCAACGGCCAATTCCCCCGAATCCTCCAGAAATGAGCGAACAAACCCATTCGCGGCAACCCGTGCCCAACTCCGCATCGAGCCCCGCCACTGCCGCCCCACACAGAAACACAACCAAATTCACCAACCCCTCAACCCCATCCGCCCCACGGCCACTCCCCCAAAATCCCACGCCCACGAGCGATCAAACCCAACCCCACACACCGCGACCAGTCCCCAACCGCGTTCCCGAGGCCGCCCCCTCTTGACACCACCCGGCATTAGTAGCACAATGTGATTCAAATCATGCTGGGCGAGTTTGAATACCTTCTCATCACCGCTGCGGCCCGCCTCGGCAACAACGCCTACGGAGCCGCCATGCGCGAAGAGATCGAATCCACCACCGGTCGCCGCTGCTCCCTCGGCGCCCTCTACACTACCGTCGATCGCCTCGAGTCCAAAGGCCTCGTCGAAACCTGGATGGGCGAGGCCACCGCACTCCGCGGAGGCCGCGCCAAACGCATGGTGCGCGTCACCCCCATGGGCGTCGCCGCCGCCAAAGACTTCTACGATGCCGTCATCCGCTTGACCATCGGAGTCTCCTGGGCCGAAACCCGAGCCCACTCGCTCGCCTGACCGAGACGCTGGCATGACGGAGATTTGGTTATGAGAACCATCGGCTGGACCCTGGTCGACGCGGTATCCCAATTCCTCGAACACCACGAGCGCGAGGCCGTCCTCGGCGACCTCCTCGAAGCTGGCGAAAGCCACTCGCGCATGCTCTTCGAGGTCGCCGGCCTCGCCCTCCGCCGCCACTTGCTCCTCTGGCGGAACTGGCGCCCCTGGCTCGCCGCCTTCGGCCTCGCCTGGCCCTGCACCCTGCTGCTCATGGGCTTCTCGCTCACCGTCAGCCGGACCTGGCTCCAGACCCTCGACGCCGCCCTCTTCCGCGGCATCGGCTGGTCCCTCCCGCCCGGCCTGTCCCTGCTCTGCTGGCAGGTGCTGCTCCTCGCCGGCTGGTCCTGGACCTGCGGCTTCGCCGTCGGTTCCCTCTCGCGCCGCACCATCTGGGTCAGCGCGGCCCTCAGCGGCCTGCCCTGCCTCTTCTGCTTCGCCCGGTTCGATATCGAATCGCTGTCGAGGTTCTGCCTGCTGCTCTTCCTGATCCCCGCCATCTGGGGCGTCAGCCAGGGCCTGCGGCTCAAACGCATCCGGCCCCTGCCGGCCGTCATCCTCGCCGTCACTGTCACGGCGCTGACAATTCCAACCTGGACCGCCAACGGACCCTGGCTCCCCAATTGGGCGCTCAGCTGGCCCGCGTGGTACCTGGTGGCCGCCGCCCTCCGCTCCCACCGGATCACCGGCTGAGCTCGCGCCGCGGCCCACATCTCATCAACCGCACTCAACACACCACCCGTGTCTCTAAAGGAGGACCGTGCTTGGCTACGAAACTCGCGTTCACCGTGAACGGCGCGCCCCGGGCGATCGCCGCTCCGCCGCAAACCCCATTGCTCTACGTGTTGCGCAATGAACTCAACCTCACCGGACCCCGCTTCGGCTGCGGCGTGGCCCAGTGCGGCGCCTGCGCTGTCCTCGTCGACGGCCGCGAAGTGCGCTCCTGCGTCACCCCCGCCGGCTCCGTCAACGGCAAACGCATCACCACCATCGAAGGCCTGCCCGCCCTCTGGGCCGCCGGCGCCACCCTGCACCCCGTCCAGCAGGCCTGGATCGACGAACAGGTCCCCCAGTGCGGCTACTGCCAGAGCGGCATGATGATCGCCGCCGTCGACCTGCTATCAAAGAACCCCAACCCCACCGCCGCCCAGGTCAGGGACGCGTTCACCAACACGCCGCCCTCCCCGCACCTCTGCCGCTGCGGCACCTACTCCGCCATCGTCGACGCTGTCATGCTCGCCGCCAAGACCATGTCCACACGGAAGGCCGGCTGATATGCGGACCCCTACCGAAGCCCCCTTCCCCTCGACACTCACACGCCGCGGCTTCGTCCGCGCCGGAGGCGCCCTCTTCGTCTCGCTCGCCCTCCCGGCCCAGCAGGCCCAGGCGCCCGCCGCCAATTCAGTCGACCCCACGCAGCTCCCTTCGTGGCTCGAGATCCGCGCCGACAACACCATCACCGCCCGCACCGGCCGCACCGAGACCGGCACCGGCATGAGCGCTTTCTACGCCCAGACCCTCGCCGAGGAGCTCAACGTCCGCCCCGAATCCATCACCCTGATCCTCGGCGATACGGACCGCACCCCCGACGGCGGCTACTCGGCCGGCTTCCTCACCGGAGCCCTCAACCTCCGCAAAGTCGGCGCCTACACCTACCAGGCCCTGCTCTCCTTGGCCTCCGCCCAACTCGCGGTTCCTGTGACCGAGCTGACAGTCGCCGACGGCATCGTCTCCGGCGGCGGCAGGCAGCTCAGCTATGGCCAGCTCGTCCAGGGCCAGCACCTCGACCTGAAGATCCCCATCTCCGGCACGCCCGCCCGCGTCGATGCCACGTCCGGCAACGGCCTGGCCGGGCTCGATGGCTACGTCGTCACCGGCGATCCGCCCATGAAGCCCATCGGCCAGTACCGCGTCGTGGGCCAGTCTTACCCCATGCCCGGCATCCCGGCTAAAGTGACCGGCCGCACCCAGTGGAGCTGCGACGTCAAACTGCCCGGCATGCTGCACGCCCGCATGATCCGGCCCGCCACCCTCGGCTCCACGCTGATCTCCCTGGGCACCCTCGACAAGCAGCGCTTCCCCACCGCCCAGGTCGTCCGCAAGAACAACCTCGTCGCCGTCGTCTCGCCCGACGAGTGGGAGGCCATCAGCGCCGCCCGCGCCGTCGCCAACACCACCAGGTGGACCGCCTGGGCCGGCCTGCCCGGCAGTGACAACCTGACCGCCGCCCTGCGCGCCGTCAACTGGGGCGCACCCTGCGACACCCACGGCAACGTTGCCACCGTCGCCACCGCGCTGGCCGGAGCGGCCCGCACCATCTCCGCCTCCTACGAACAGCCCTATGTCCGCCATGCGCCCATGGGTCCCTACGTCGCCGTGGCCGACGTGAAGCCCGATGGCGCGGTCACCGTCTGGACCCATTCGTCGCACTCCCAGGGCCTGCGCGCGCAGCTCGCCCATGCCCTCAGCGTCCCTGTCGATCAGGTCGTCGTCCGCTGGCTCGACCAGGCCGGCCAATATGGCCGCACCACCTTCGGTGGCGATGGAGCCGAGGCCGATGCCGTCATCCTCTCGCAGCTCACCGGCAAGCCCGTCCGCGTCCAGTGGGCCCTGCAGGAGGACCTCGCCTGGTCCACCGTCTCCCCCGGTTGGGTCGCCGACATCCAGGCCGGCCTCGACGCCAATGGCCGCATCGTCGTCCTGCAGAACGACTCCTACATGCCCAAGCAGATGGACGCGCGTCTGCTCGGCGC
The DNA here is from genome assembly GCF_051172195.1 of Paludibaculum fermentans. Taxonomy (GTDB): domain Bacteria; phylum Acidobacteriota; class Terriglobia; order Bryobacterales; family Bryobacteraceae; genus Paludibaculum; species Paludibaculum fermentans_A. The sequence goes on along the minus strand of NZ_JBPJAQ010000001.1, from coordinate 3,242,211 downwards.
GATCCTCGCCGGCCTGCCCTGCAGCACCTCGAAGCCCTCCAACTTCCTCGCGCTGGAGTGGGTCTACGACCGCATCCCCACCGTCTGTCAGCGCGGCTTCGGCATGACCAACCTGGCCGCCGAAACACCCGCCGGCGGCCTGCGCGGCAACATCATGCGCACCCCCGGCCAGCGCCAGCAGAACTTCGTCCTGGAAGGTCTCATCAACGAAGCAGCCGCCTCAGCCGGCGCCGACCCCATCCAATACCGCCTCGACCACACCACCGATCAACGCCTCATCGACGTGCTGAAGGCCACCGCCAAGGAGGCCAACTGGGAGCCGCGCCACTCCCCCAAGCCGGGCGCACGCAAGTCCGGACAGGGCACCCTCACCGGCCGCGGAGTCAATATCATGAAGCGCTCCAACGCCTATTGGGCAGGCATCGCCGAGATCACCGTAACGCCCGAGACCGGGGTTGTCCAGGTCACGAAGTTCACCCTCGGCCTGGAGTGCGGCAAGATCATCAACCCCCGCCAGCTCGACCGCTGCATGAAGAGCGGGCTCGTCATGGGGCTCAGCGAGACCCTCAAAGAGGAGGTCACCTTCGACAAGGAACGCGTCACCAGCACGGACTGGAGCACCTACAAAATCCTCACCATGGCCGAGATGCCCGAGATCCGCACCGTGCAGATCTCCCGCGACGACCAGGGCTTCGGCACAGGAGGGGAGGCCGCCAACGGCATCTGCGCGCCAGCCATAGCCGCCGCCTTCTTCGACGCCACCGGAGTTCACCCGCGCCGCATCCCGTTGACCCCGGCCTACGTCACGAAGTTGCTCAAGGGGTGATGCGGTGTTACTCAGACTGCGTGTACAGCGCCCAGGCCGTGGCCAGGTCCTGCACTACGTGGCCAAGCGATTTGTAGACCGTGACCTTGTCGGCCGACTGGCGCCCGGGGAGCGTGCCGGCCAGCACCTGGCCGATCTCGCCCACCACGTGCTCGTCGCCGATCAGGCCGGCCCGCTTCGCTTGCAGGAACTCGGCGCCCTGTTGCAGAACCCCCTCACGGCTGTCCGCGATGAACCGCGACCGCACCACCAGGTCGTTGTCGACCTCCACTGGACCCGCATGGCTGGAGCCCACGACGTTCACGTGAGTGCCCGGCCGCAGCCACCGGCCCAGCAGGATAGGCTCGGCCGAAGAGGTGACGGTGCAGACGATGTCCGCGTCAGCAACGGCCTCTTCCACAGAGGCGGCCGGCAGCACCGGGCACGCGGCCTCAGTCCGTTCCGCCAGTGCGGTAGCCCGCTCCAGGGAGCGCCCCCAGATGCGGATCGACTCCAGCATCCGGACTTCGGCAATGGCTCGGATATGCGTCCCGGCCTGTTCACCAGTCCCCAGGATGGCGAGCCGGCAGGCATCGGGCCGGGCCAAAGCATCGGTCGCAACGGCACTAGCGGCAGCCGTGCGGATCGCGGTCAGCTCGCCGGCATGCACCACACAGACGGGCGCGCCGGTGACGGGGTCGAACAGCACTACGACACCCTGGTGCGACTGCCGGCCCAGCGCGGCGTTGCCATGGAAGACGCTGATCAGCTTGGCGCCGAACGCGGCATCGGCGCCCATCGCCCCGGGCATGATCCCGAACAGGCGGCCCGGCGAGAGAGTAAGAATGGAGCGCAGGTGCTGGATGGTCTCACCCCTCGAGAACGCAATCATCGCCTCCCGAACAATGGGGATGCAGAGCGGATAAGTGAGGCGCCGGGCAACTTCCTCGCGGTCAATGAATCGCATGGGGTGAGTCCTTCAGGGATTCAAAGTAGCACGAGGGGCTTGCCGAGCAGCGCGCATTCGCATTAGATGGAGTGTCATGAGTCCCCATCTCGCCCTCCGCCTGCTGCTGCTGCCCATGCTGGCCGCGCTGCTGCATGCGCAACCGCAGTCGCTGGCCCGTCCTGGCGTCACCTTCCAGATCTTCCAGTTCCCGGCGGACCAGATCCCCCGCGTGGACGGCAACACGGACGACTGGGCCATGGTGCCGGAGAGCTACATGATCGGCACAGACCAGTTGATGGACACCGTCCACGGCCGCGGCACGAACATCGATCGCAAGGACCTCGATGTCCGAGTGAAGGTCGGCTGGGTGAAGGGCATGAACCGCCTCTACTTCCTCTATGAGGCCTACGACAACTACTGGGACTTCGCCCGCAACGACCTCCACAACGACATCTTCGAAGTGGTGGTGGACGGCGACCTCAGCGGCGGACCGCTCATCGCCCAGATGCACCCCAACAAAGACATCCCCCGCTGGGATGCCCACTTTTCCATGCACGGCGTCCATGCGCAGAACTATCACATCTTCACTCCGGCCGAAGGCAAGGACTGGGCCCTGGCATGGGGCTGCCAGCCGTGGATCAAAGAGCTGCCCTATATGAACGCGGCCTACAAGTACAACTTCAAGCCGGGCGAGTCCGGCCGCCTGACGCTGGAGTTCTGGATCACCCCGTTCGACTACGCCAGCTGCGACGGCCCCGACCGCTCCGTCGAATCGAGGCTCTGGGAGAACAAGATCATCGGCCTCTCCTGGTCGATCCTCGACTACGACGACGTCAACGCCAAGACGCACACCGGCTTCTGGAACCTCTCCCACAAGCAGACGATGTACGGCAACGCATCCGACCTGGTCGCCTTCCGCCTGATGCCGCTGGAGCCGAGCCTGCGCAGGAGGCTCGAAGCCCAATGGTCCTTCGTAGTAACGGACATGGACCGCCGCACCATCGCCTTCACAGACCGGACTGTAGGCCAGGTGACGTCCTGGAAATGGGACTTCGGCGACGGTAAGGAATCGACGGAACAGCACCCGGTCCACGCCTATGAGAAGGCCGGCCAGTACGTCGCAACCCTGTACGTCGAAGGACCGGCCGGCAAGTCCCGCCGGGCCAAGGTGTGGGACGTGACGGTGAAGTAGGAGGCGTCATGAATCCAGACTCCATCCGCCGCCGGAACATGCTCGCCATGGGCGCGGGCGCCCTGTTGAATCCGGGAACTGCGGCCGCCCAGGCCGTCGGTGTAAAGGCAGGCGACCTGCCCGATCTCACCGTCAAAGAGGTGAAGGTCTACGTCGTCGATCCGGGACAACCGGGCACGGCGGTGACGAACGCCGGCTACGCCCGCATCGCGGCGGTCGTGACCAACAGCGGCCTGGAAGGCAACTACACGCTAGCCCGCCGCTACTGGCATCCCAACTGGAGCAACGAAGGCTGGCTGGACTTCGCCAAACGCACCCTAGTCGGCAGGAGCGTGCTCGACCTACCCGCGCTGACCTCGCAGTACGAACCGCCGAAGCGCCGACTGGGGCAGTCGTCCTATGCGTCGGCGATCGATGCCTGTCTGTGGGACATCCTGGGCAAGGCGGTGGGGCTACCCATTTACCGGATCCTGGGAGCCTACCGGAACCGCGTGATGGCCTACGCCAGCTCGCAACACCACAAGACCGTGGAAGAGTTCGTGAACGAGGTGCGGCAGTGCAAGGCCGACGGGTTCAAGGCGTATAAGATCCACCCGCCCAGCATGCCGGACGGCGGCTCCGACCTGAAGCTCGACCTCGAAGTCTGCAAGGCCGTACGAGCCGCGGCAGGAGACGACTTCATTCTCCTGATGGATCCAGTGGGCGTCTACACCCGCGAGCAGGCGATGATCGTCGGCCGCCTGCTGGAGAAGCTCAACTACGTGGCGTTCGAGGATCCCATTCCGACCACCGACATCGAAGGCCTGGTGCAGTTGTGCCAGGCGCTGGACATCCCTGTGCACATCGGCGAGTTCCTCTTCTCGCCCTACAACTACGCCGACTACATCCGGCGCGGCGCCATGGACGTGGTTCGCTTCATCACGGACAACGTCGGCGGCATCACGGGCGGCATGAAGATCGCGCGCCTGGCGGAGTGCTTCGGCATGGAGTGCGCGCCGCACAACTGGGGCGAGACCTTCGACCATGCCGTCCACTTCCACTGTGAACTGGCCATGCCGAACAACGTCTGGTTCGAGATGACGGTGCCGCAAGGCGTCGGCGACCGGCCGTATATCAAGGACAGGATCCGCATTGCCAAAGACGGCTATGTCGATGCGCCAGTGAAGCCGGGTCTCGGGTATGAGATCGATCGTGCGGTGCTCGACCGCCTGACGAAGTCGATAGAGAGGTAGCGCCATGTACGCGGGCATCTCACGGAGGCACTTCCTGGCGCTCTGCGGAAGCCTCGCCACGGGAGCGACAGAGAAGCCGTTGCGGGGGATCTTCCCCATCGCGCAGTCGCCGTTCAACGACAAAGGGGCATTGGACCTTGAAGCGCTGGCGGCGCAGATCCGATTCCTGGACCGCTGCGGCGCGCACGGGGCCGTGTGGCCTCAACTGGCCAGCGAGTGGGATACACTCAGCAACCGCGAGCGCATGGAGGGCGCCGAAGCGATCGCGGCCACGGGCAGGAAGCTGAAGCTGGCCGTAGTGCTGGGCGTGCAGAGCCCGGATCCGGCGGCCGCTGTTCTCTATGCGCAACGGGCCGAGCGGTTGGGCGCTGACGCGATCATCTCGCTGCCACCGAAGACCGAAGATCCAAAGGCGGTGCTCGAGTACTACAAGCAGGTGGGCAGCGCCACACAATTGCCGCTGTTTGCCCAGGCAGTAGGCAAGGTTACACCTGAACAGTTGCTGGACATGTACCGCACCATCCCCACGCTACGCTATGTGAAGGACGAGGCCGGGCAGCCGCTGGACCGCATCGGCCAGCTACTCTCCGGGAGCGAAGGCCGCCTGAAGGTGTTCTCCGGTTCGCACGGCCGAACGCTGATCGAGGAGATGCGGCGCGGCTTCTCGGGCAGCATGCCGGCCGCAGCGTTCGCCGACCTCTATGCCCAGACCTGGGACCTGTGGCAAGCGGGACAACACAAAGAGGCGATGGAGATGCACGGCCGGACCTTGCTGGTGTTGACGGACATGGGGCTCTATGGACTGGAAGGGTTGAAGTACCCACTGGTGCTGCGGGGTGTCTTCCAGACCTGGAAGACGCGCCAGGACGGCGGCAAGCTCACAGAGGCGGGCATGAAGTCGCTGCGCGAGGCAGTCGAGTTCTCGAAGCCATTCCTGCGGGCCTAGGCGCGGCGGGTCCAGGCGCCAGTGTTCTCCCACCACTCGACAAGGGGCGCCTCGGTGGGGCCGGGCACATCCCAGCGCTCGAGCATGTGCTCCAGGGCCGCGAGAGGCACGGCCTTGGCTCTCTCCCTGTTCTGCTTCAGCAACCTCTCGCGCGGAGCCTCCACGTAGACCAGCCTGACCCGGGCCTGATAGGCGGTGAACAGATCGACCAGTTGGGTGCGGATGTCGCGGCTGAGATTGGTGGCGTTCCAGACGAAGCCCTGTCGCTGCCTCAGGTGGGTGCGTGCCCCTTCCTTGGCGGCCTGGATCACAGCGCCCTGATGCCCCGACGGAGCGGCGCCCATCTGCTGCCTCAGTTCGTCCAGCGAGATGCAAGGCAGATGGGCAGCGTGGGTCGCGACCCAGGTATCCTTGCCGGCTCCAGGCAGGCCCGACATGAGGATGACCTCGCAACTCGACTTGTCGTGAGCCAGGTAGCCGGGATCGCGGCCTTCATGGCGGAAGTACTCAAAACGGCTGAGCGTCGACGGGAAGGCGCTGGGACCGTTGAGGCACTGGTATTCCAGGCAGAACTCCCGGAACAACTCGACCCGTGTGAGAATGCCGACCTGGTCCTCACACTGGCGGCCCAGCGCGTCGGTGGTGGCAAGCAGCGCCAGCAGGTCGCAGTGGACGGCTTGGCTGATCAGGTAAGCCATGCGCTGCGCATCGGGCCGGTCGATGAGATAGAAAGGAGCCTGGTGATGGCTGATCAGCGCCGCGACCTCCTCGCGCTGCAGCAGGTTTGCCCCGTGCTCCCACAGGATGCCGCGGGCGCGGACGGCACCACGGTGAGAGTGCCCGCGCGAAGTGATGCGGCCATTCTCATGGCGTGTGCACTCGGGTTTCGAGACGTCGTGGAGCAGCGCCGCCGCAAAGAGCAGGGCGCGGTTGGATTCAGGAAGGGCTCGCCACGCGTCCAGCCCGGCCATGGCTCGGCAGACCATGCCTACATGAGTCCACACGTCGCCTTCGGCGTGATGTACAGGGTCCTGCGGACAGCCCTGCATGCGGCGGATCCAGTCGAACTCGCGGGTGATGGCGGGCCAGTCCACCTGCCAATCAGGCGGTTCGGGGTGAGGACATGGAAGCAGGCTCATGGGAACAGATCTACTCCGCGGCGCAGCCGGTTGGGCTCGATGGGACGATCGGACCAGTGCTCGCCGGAGTCCACAACGGCCTGGAGGAAGGAGGGCCGGACATACTTGAAGCGGCCCACGACACGGCCTTGCTCCTCGTGTTTGAAGTAGAGGCCTTCCATCTTCTCGGAGGCCGAACAGGTAGAGGGCCCCAGCAGCGATTCGAAGTCCGCCACCTGCCCCATGGCCAGAACCGGCACAGAGACCACGGGCGAGGCGTGCAGCAGCGCCTGGCGGCGGTCTGTACTGAGGAACGCACCGGATTCACGATCGAGCACGTCGAACTCGAGGAAGTAGTGCGGCAGTTCGTCGTAGGGGATGGTGTGGCGCGCGTAGAGCCATTCGCCGTACATCACATAGCGGCGGCCCAGGATGCCGCCCAGCGCTGTCACATGGTGGCTGGCCCACCGCTTCAGCAGATCAAACTGGCGTTCCCGGGGACCGCCGGAAAGCACATGGCCGCGGCTCTGGAGAATGAGCCGCCCTTCGGCGTCGAAGCTGACGCCGCAGTTGGAGCCATCCAGCTTTTCCTCCACGACGATGTGGAGCCCGCCCAATGTCTCCCGCGCCACCGGGCGCAGGTCCTCGTCGCCCGGCTGGATTCTCGACCCGGTGATGTGGGGTGTGCGGGGGTATTTGAGGATCTGGTTCATGATGCAACGCGGATGACGGCGACGCGGTGGTTGAGCACGTGTTCCACCGTGATGCGGGCGCCTCCGGCCTCGGCGGCCATGCGCTGGAGTTGGTCCGGAGTGAACAGGTGGAGGTGCTCCGGGTTGTCGTCGGGCACCGAAGGGACGCTGAGGATCACACAGCGGCGCGCCACTGCCACCGCTGCGGTGAGTGCGGCCTGCGGGTTCGGCATGTGTTCCAGTACTTCCAGCATGGTGACAGCGTCAAAGGAGCGAGGCGCAAAGCCGAGACGCTGGGCGTCCATGCGCACAGGCGTGAGGCGGGTGCAGCCGCCGCGACGGACAGCGCCGAGGTCGGAGGCCCGCTGCTCGTTGAAATCGATGGCCGTGACCGACAGGCCGGGAAACACCGCCAGCAGCGGCCAGAGAAAGGCGCCGCGCCCGCTGCCAACGTCCAGCAGATCAACCGGAGCGAGGCTTCTCAGGATGCCGAGAACCTTTTGAATGCGAGGCAACGGGGGTCCGACCTTGAACTTGTGCAGGCGCAATCCGGCCTGAAGCCCATCCTCAATCGTGGCGAACTGGTCCCGGACGCGGCCGCGTACAAAGGCGGTGGCCAGATCGTGATAGTAACGCTCCATACAATAGTTCCAGGATAAACGGCGCCGTGAGATCGAGCGTCTTGCGCTCGGGCGGCGAGGGCTTATACTGGAACGCTAGTACCCCTGGGGCTTCCACTTTGAAAACCGGCTACGAGATCAGCTACTACGACTTTCTGCGGCTGTGTTCCGACCACCGTGAGGAGACGGCGCCGCTGCTGCGGGCGTGGTTTGGCTACGAGATCGTTCCGGGCGAGCGCGACTTCGAACTGCGGGATGTCCACGGCGCCGCACTCGTTCCGGCCAGCGTTCATGCGGTGATTCAGGCCGACCCGGAACACCAGGGGTCGATTTACCGAGTGGCAATGACCCTGTGGCGGTGATGCACCTATGAAGCTTCTGTTTTGGATTATCGTTCTCTGCGACCTCGCCGGGATCTTCCTCATGTTCCTGCTCGGCCTGGCTGCGGCCACCAGCTCGAAGACCAACGCGCTGAGCGTTGCGGGCTTCATGCTCGTGGTGCCCGGCCTGGTTCTGGGCCTCTCGATCTTCCTGTTTCACGGGACTTCGTCGCGCTTGCTGCGCGGGACCGGGTTCCTGCTGGCGATGTCTCCCGTCCTGATCCTGGTGCTGCTGAAGGGCTACACCGAGGCCGAGGTGCGGTTGAACAGCGACTCCAAGGGCAACATGACCTTCTTCCGGTCCGGCCCTACCCGTGACATGGCGACGGCCATATCTCAGAATGATGCCGCGACTGTGGCCGCCCTGGCGCCGAAGGTCGATATCAACAGCCGAGGCTTCTCCGATATCACGCTGCTGATGCTGGCCTTCCGCCAACTGCGGGTCACTCCGGATCGCCTGGAGGTGCTGCGCGCGCTGATGAAGGCCGGCGCCGATCCGAACATCGGCTCAGGCGGCGAACTGCCGTTGAGCCTGGCGATTCAACTCAGCTCGGAGACGGGGCCTGAGCCGGTGACGATGCTGCTGGCAGCGGGCGCCAAGCCCAATGCAAAGAACTCCTTCGGCACGCCGGTGTTCTTCTCGGCGGCGGGCCGGACGATCCCCATTGAGATCCTGAAGACGGTGCTGGAGCACGGCGCGGACCTCCAGGCGCGCGACTCGCAGGGAAACAGCGCGGTGTTCGCGGCCTCCACCTGTTCCAACTGGAAGGCGGCGCTGCTGTTATTGGAGCGTGGCGCCGACTGGAAACAGTACCGCACGCCCGATGGAATGGGCTACAAGGACATGCTGGACTCGCATCTGCGTGTCTACGGCGATGAGCCTGGCCTGGCGGAAGTCATCGCTTTCGTCCGTGCGCACTGAGGGTCAGTAGGACATCAGCTTCGCTCGTAGGATCGCCCCCTGGGCAGGGAGCGTGAGGCGGAAGAACGTCTCATCGCCGTTGAGCCGGCGGGCGGCCTTCCATTCGCCGTTCTCGAACCGGCCTTCTTCCACCCACAGGAATTGGGCACTCTTGAGCTTGGAGCCGCGGCGCGGCTCGAAGCGAACCGTGGTGTCGAAGCCGATGATCACGAACTCGTCCGGAGCGAGCTCGGCGACCATCGAACGGCCGGTCTTGCGGGCCGTGCCGGAAGCGAAGGTGCCGCCGTAGCTGACTTCGGGACGGCCGAACTGGGCGAGGACTTCGTAGTCAGTGAAGGTGAGCAGGCGTTCTGTGATCTGGTCTTCCTCCACGGCCGAATGGAGTTTGCCGGTGCCCTGCCAGGCGGCGATCTGGTCGAGCGCGGGCCCCAGCAGGCGGTAGTTGTCCATCATGGGGCGGACGAGATCGGCGAGGCTGGTGCCGGGGCTGACTCCGGGCACGCCATCCGGGACGGTGGCCGCACCGATGCGATCGATGCCGAAGGGGGCGAAGCCCAGGGCGTCGTAGTCGGCGAGGGCGTAGAACATGTAGCGGGCAAAGGCTCCGAAGCCGCCTGTTTCGGGGATGAGCAGCGCATTGTCAGGCCGGCCGTAGCTCTCGCAGACAGCGCGGTAGCCGGCATAGTCCATCACATAGATATCCGGAGCAATGACGTCGACAGCGGGGGTGGCCGCCTTCCAGATATCGAGGACGTTGGAGGTGGCTCCGCCACTGGGGTACGCCTCGCCGGGCCGCATGAAGTTCTTGCGCTCGCGCAGCCAGACATTGACGTAGAGAGGGAGTCCGTACTCCTTCCGGCCGCCCGCGGCGACTTCATTCACATACTTCGCAACATGCCAGGCGGCGAAGGCTTCGTCAGCCTCCGCGCCGAAGACCTGGGCCCACGTGCCGGCGGGCCGTTTGAGGGCGGTGGTGAGCGCGGCGGGCACTGGTCCTTCGAGGAGCTTGTTGGAGGCGGGTGAGTGATCACGATCGGTAAACAGGGAGCCGGGTTCATTCTCCACCTGCACCATGATGACGGTGTGGGCGTCTCCGTCGACTTCCTTCAAGTGGCGCATGAAGGCGGCGAAGGCGGTGCGGTCGGCATGCATGGTGGCTTCGCTGTGAGGGGAGAGGACCCGCACGGGCTTGCCGCCGGAGTCGATCATCCGGGGGTACTTCACCGTGTCTGCCTTCACCCACCCGGGCGCGTAGTCCATGACGCCGTTCTTCCAGGTGGCGAACCAGAGCAGGATGAGGCGCATGTTCTGGGCGCGGGCGTCGCGGATGATCTGATCGATGGCCTCGAAGTGAAACTCGCCGGGCTTGGGTTCCACGATTTCCCAATAGACCGGGATCTCGGCCGTGTTGGCGTGGAGCGCCTTGTAGACGGGCCAGATCTCCTGCATGCGCGACGGCCAACCGGTGGAGTTGTTCACCTGGCCGCCTAGAACGATATACGGCTTGCCATCGACCAGGAGCGTGAACTTGCGCCCCTGTTTGACGATTTGCGGCATGGGCGCGGCAACGGCGCAACAGATCAGGGCGGCCGCCAGCAGGGCGGGCTTCAGCAGTCGGGACATACAAAGATCCTCTCGTCGCGGCCAGGGATGGCCGAGGGCTATTCTACAGCGATTGCGGCGCGGAAGGGACCCTGGAGTATGGCGGGTGGCAGGGGCATACACTCAAAGTGAGGTTTTACGCAGTTATGTTTCATCGTTTCCTACCGGTTTTACTGCTTACGTCTGTCTCACTCTTCGCCGCGGGAGATCCCACACGCCACGTCAACGTCTTTATCGGCACGGGCGGGCACGGCCATACTTATCCCGGGGCGACGCTGCCGCACGGGATGGTGCAACTGAGTCCCGACACGTTCAACAGCGGCTGGGACTGGTGCTCGGGCTATCACTACTCGGATGCGTCGATTATGGGATTCAGCCACACGCACCTGAGCGGTACGGGAGTCGGAGACCTGCTGGACGTGCTGGTGATGCCGGGTACTGGCCCGGCCAAGACTGAGCCGGGCACGCGGGAGAATCCGGAGCAGGGCTACCGGTCGCGCTTCTCGCACCAGGACGAGACGGCGGTACCCGGCTACTATTCGGTGCTGCTGAAGGATTACAACATCAAGGCGGAGTTGACCGCGACTGAGCGCGCGGGGTTTCACAAGTATACGTTCCCGGCCAGCGATTCGAGCCATTTCATTGTGGATCTGTCGCACGCCAACGGCGGTCCGCAGAGGGTCACCGAGGCGGAACTGAGGTTCGTGGGTGATTCGACGGTGACGGGCGGGCGGCGCGTGAATGCGTGGGCCAAGGGCCGGTATATCTACTTCGCGATGAAGTTCTCGAAGCCTTTCGGAAAGTCCGAGATCATCGCCGACGGCAAGACGCTGGATGCCGCGCTGCGCGAAGTCAAGGGGCGCAACGTCAAAGGGCTGGTGCACTTCAAAACGTCGGCGGGCGAAGTGATCGAGGTGAAGGTGGGGCTTTCGGCGGTGAGCGTCGAAGGCGCACTGAAGAACCTGGAGACGGAGATCCCGGACTGGGATTTCGCGAAGGTGGCGGCCAAGGCGCGGGAGAGCTGGAAGAAGGAGCTCTCGCGGGCAGCCATCGAAACCAAGGACGAGAAGAAGGAGCAGATCTTCTACACGGCGCTGTACCACACGATGCTGGCGCCGACGTTGTTTGACGATGTCGACGGGCAGTACCGCGGCATGGACAATGCGGTCCACACGCTGAAGGCAGGAGAGCACAACTACAGCACATTCTCGTTGTGGGATACGTACCGGGCCTTGCATCCGCTGTATACGCTGATGCAGCAGGACCGGCTGCCCGGGCTGATGAACTGCCTGATCCGGCAGGGCGAGGAAAGCCCGGAGGGCGTGCCGATCTGGCCGCTGCAGGGGCGGGAGACGTTCTGCATGACGGGCTACCATTCGGCGCCGGTGATTGCGGAAGCCATGATGAAGGGCATCAAGGGCGTCGATTACGAACGGGCTTACACGAAGCTGTACCAGAGGGCGATGGTCGACGATTACCGCGGGTTGGGGTACTACCGGAAGCTGGGTTACATCCCGAGCGATAAGGAAGAGGAATCGGCCACAAAGACGCTGGAGTACAGCTACGACGCGTGGGCGGTGGCTCAAATTGCGCGAGAGCTCGGCAAGATGGGCGACTACGAGAAGTTGCTGGGCCAGGCAGCGAACTACCGAAACCTTTGGGACAAGTCGACGGGTTTTGTGCGGCCACGTCTGGAGAATGGCGAATGGGCGGGTCCGTTCGACCCCAAGACGACCGGTGTTTCGAAGAAGTGGCGGGACTTCACAGAGGCGAACTCGTGGCAGGCGACGTGGGGCGCGCAGCAGGATCCGAAGGGCTACATCAACCTGTTGGGCGGGCGGCAGGCCTTCATCGACAAGCTGGACGCGCTGTTCACACAGACGACGGAGACGGTGGGCGAGCAGGTGGCGGACATGACGGGCCTGGTGGGGCAGTATGCGCACGGGAACGAGCCGAGCCATCACATTGCATACCTTTATGCCTATGGCGGAGCGCCCTACAAGACGCAGGAGCGCGTGCGGTATCTGCTGGACCATCTCTACGGCAACACGCCGGACGATGGCGTGTCGGGCAATGAAGACTGCGGGCAGATGTCGGCGTGGTATGTGATCAGCGCGCTGGGTTTCTATGCGGTGGATCCGGCGAGTGGGAACTATGTGTTCGGGACTCCGCTGTTCGACCGCGCAACCATCGAAATGGGCGAAGGCCGGAAGCTGGTGATGGAGGCGGTGAGAAAGTCAGCGGAGGACAAGTACATCCAGTCGGTGACGTTGAACGGCAAGCCGTATGAGAAGGCGTGGTTCCCGCATTCGGCCATTGCGAATGGCGGGAAGATTGTGTTCCGCATGGGGGCCGAGCCGAACATGCAGTTTGCGGCGGCGGTGGAGGCGGCTCCGCCGTCGATGACGAAGTAGGACCCGGGACCGTTGAGTGCATGCCGGCCGTGTGAGGCGGATATCTCCGACTGACACGGCGGCTTGCTCCCGGCGCGCAATCGCAATAGAATCAACGACCAGGAATGAGCGGATGAGTGCCGCGCCTATCAGCGTCAGGAGATGCCGGGCGGGTGCACCCTCCTGACAGGTACAACTGTCAGGGCCCAGCAGCCGCATTTTCTATTGACTAGGAGGCCACGATGGCAGACGGCGGATTTTCGAGACGCTATTTTTTCTATGGTTCTCTACTGGCCGGCGCGATTCCGACGGGCGGATTTGGAAGCGTCGCTTCGCTTCGGGCCGCCGGCTACAAATCTCCGAACGAGAAGTTGAACATCGCCGCCATCGGCGTGGGCATCAGGGGTCCGGAGATCCTGTTGGGCGTGACGCCGACGGAGAATGTTGTCGCGTTGTGCGACGTCGATGAGAAGAGGGCCGGGAAGGCTTTCACCACCTACGAGAAGGCGACGAAGTATAAGGACTACCGCAAACTGCTGGAGACGGAAAAGACGGTGGACGCGGTGATGGTGGCCACTCCGGACCACATGCATACGCCCATCGCGCTGGCCGCAATGCAGAGCGGCAAGCATGTGTACTGCGAGAAGCCGCTGACGCGCACGGTGCACGAGACCCGCCTACTGGTGGAAGCGGCCGCGAAGTACAAAGTGGCGACGCAGATGGGGAACCAGGGGTTCAACCACGAGGCGACGAAGACCGCGTGCGAGATTCTCTGGTCCGGCGATATCGGCGAGGTGAAGGAACTGCACGCCTGGACGGGCGGCATTTATGGCGGGCAGCCGAAGATTCCTGAGACGGGCCCGGAAAAGACGGAGATCCCCGAGACGCTCGATTGGGATCTGTGGCTCGGTCCGGCCAAGCCGCGCGACTTCAATCCGCTGATGACGAATCAGTGGCGGGCTTTCCAGGACTTCTCGACCGGCGGCTCGCTGGGCGACTGGCTGGTGCACAACCTGGGACCGGCGCACCTGGCGCTGCAGTTGGACAAGGCTTCGCCAACGAGCGTGGAGTGTGTCTTTGTCGAGGGCAAGAGTGAGTGGCTGTGGCCGCTGCGGGCGCACCTGGTGTTTGAGTTCCCTGCCCGGGCGAATATGCCACCAGTGACTGTCCACGCATACCAGAACATGCGCGGCGATTTCGAGAATCCGGCCGGCATGGCCGAAGGTGAACGGCTGTTCCCGTCCATGAACAACCTGGCGGAGAAGGGGCGGCCCTTCCTGAGTACGGGCGACGGGACGATGATGGTGGGCGACCGGTTGGGCATCGATGGGAAGCCGGCTCCGGGTGTGTTTGCTCCGGGTGGACCGCGGCCGCCGGGCATGGGTCCGCGACCGGGTGGACCTGGTGGACCGGGCGGACCTGGAGGGCCGGGCGGCCCGCAGGGGGCGGATGCGAAGATGCGGGCTCCGGGCAATGGAGCGGTATTCGTGGGGTCGAAGGGCTACATGGCGACGACGACGCGCGGCGAGGGAGTGTGGCTGTTGCCGGCGTCGCGTTGGGCGGAGTACAAACTGCCGCCGCAGATGCTGCAGCGGGGCATCAACCACCAGCAGGATTGGATCCGCGCCTGTAAAGGCGGCGCTCCGGGTGTGTCGCAGTTCCCGGTGGCGGCGAAGTACATTGAGTGGCTGGCGCTGGGTGCGATCGCGCTGCGGGTGCCGGGCAAGCTGAATTATGACGGCGAGAAGGGCCGGTTCACGAACAGCCCTGAAGGGAACAAGTATCTGCAGCCGTTCCTGCGGAAGGGATGGGATTTGAAGGTGTAGGTTCAGCACTGGCTGGACTGAGTTCCATATCGTCTGAAATGGGGGGCGTCGATCATTGAGATCGTGCCCCCTTTGTTTTTTTCGGCGCATGGACGAACGGCACGCTCTCCGGCTGCGGAGGGAGCGTCGCTGGTTTCGGGGCTACGGGGAGGGGAGCACGCGGCTGACGGGACTGCGGACGGGTGGGCGGCTTCGTCTGGTTTGGCGGCCCGGAGGGGCATGAAGACTCCCTGAGGGTTGCGGCTCAGTTTGGGTGGCTGGGGATCTTTGCGGATTCCTCCGCTCCCTGACGGTCGCGGCTCCGTTTGCGGCGCGGTTTGGCGGCTAGAAACCTTCGATCAGGCGGATTTGGGAGACGGAGACTTCCAGAACTGAATAGTAGATTTGCCTGCCACCGGGGGCGATGCAGAAGTCGGGGAAGACTCCTATCAGGTCTCCGGCTATCGTGCCCAACTGGCGGCGCTGACCGGTCTTCAGGTCCAGATAGGTGACCTTCTTCTTCCCCTTTGATACTGGCGGGACGGAGTAGAGCGCCGGGTCCCACAGATCCACATAGGCGATTCCTCCCGGCGCCAGGCCCCACCAGCCGTGAGCTATGAGCGTACCTGGGAGGACTGCCGTGGAAGGGCCTCCGTCCCTGGGCATGCGACGGAGTTCGCGGTCGCGGATGTAGAAGAGGGTGGAAGCATCTTCGGACTCAAAGGATTCAAAGCCGCCGTCGGAGGTGAGGATGGAGCGCTGGGCCTGGTCCGTAGTGGAGATGCGTTCCAGTTGAGCGACGTGCTTTGAGTCGAACTGGGCGAGGTAGAGCCAGCGGCCGTCATGCGACCAACTGCTGCGGCCGGCGACGTTGGGGGCGGTCCACTGGCGGGGATGCCCGCCGGCCGCATCAACTATGTAGAGGGAGCGGCCTTCCGGGCTGACGGCGTCGAACGACAGGCGACTGCTGTCGGGCGACCAGCGGGGTGAACCCATGGCCTGGGCGCGCATCTGTGTGACCTGCACGGCATGACCGCCGTTGATGTCCACCGTCCAGAGTTCCTCGAAACCGGAGCGGGTGGAGATGAAGGCGATGTGGCGGCCATCGGGGGAGACCTGCGGACTGCTGTCGACGCGGGTGGACGCAATGAGGCGGTGCGGCTCACCGGTGAACTTGAGCGGGCCATCCTTGCCCAGTTCCAGCGATTGGCGCCAGATGTTGCTGTCGGAAATACCCTGCTCATAGACGAGCCGGGGACTGGCGGAGCGTTTGGCGCCGAAGCGGGGGTAGCGAGCTTCTTCACCGGCGGAGGGCATGAGTTCGGGGGTGCCGGAACCGGTGGCCGGGACGCGCCAGAGGGTGGAGGCGCCGAGGCGGCGGGAAGCGAAGACGATCTCCTGGCCGGCTGGATTCCAGGTGACTCCGAGGATGGTGCTGCGCTGGCGGGTGACCTGGCGCGGTTCGCCGCCGGTCGCCGGCATGACGTAGAGTTCGCAATTGCCGATGTCGCAGCGGGCGAAGGCGAGAAGGGCCGCATCGGGCGAGAAGGCGGGGTAGAGGCCGCGGCTGGTATTGGGCAGGAGGCGGCGGGTGCCGGTGAGCGAATCGGCGAGAAAGAGGGCCGGCTGGTCAGAGCCGGGCGGAAAGTCGGCAAAGGCGAGAGAGCGGCCGTCGGGCGACCAGTCGAGTTGCGAGGCGTAGGCGGAATCGACCAGGATGCGCTCTTCTCCACCCCCCGCCGGTATGATGATGAGACCTTTGCCGCGCCGAACGAAGGCGATGCGACTGCCATCGGGCGACCAGACGGGGGAGGCTTCGCCGCGTCCGCCGGTGGTGAGGCGCCGCGGTTCCCCGCCATTGAGAGGAGCGACGAAGAGGTTGGCGGGGCCGCCGTTCTCGCCGGTCCAGATGAAGGCGACCTGGTTGCCGTCGGGCGAGAGGCTGGGGTGGAACTGGAAGCCGGGATAGCTGGTGATGGTGGTGAGAACCGGGAGGGGCGAACGGGTTCCGGTCTTGGGGACGTAATAGAAGGCGAGCGCGGCCAGGGCCAAAACGGCGGCGGCGGCCAGGGCGGTGACTGGGTGGCGCCAGGCGGGATTGGACGCAGGCGGCGAGGGGGGCTCCGGGACCGGGACGGCGGGAGCGGGCGGTGCGACGGGGCGGATTTCGAAGGCGGTGACATACCCGCCCTTCGGCAGGGTGATGCGAACAGAGGGCTGAACGCGGGCTGCGTATTCGTCGAGCCGGGCACGAAGGCGGCGGGCCTCGGTGCGGACGATGGGATCCACTTTGGGGTCGTAGCCGGGCGCGCGGCCGAAGACGTGGGAGCCGATCACCGATTCCTTGAGGGCTTCGCGGTCGCCGGCGAGGGTGCGTTCGACTGCGAAGCGGAGGAAGGGGCCGACCTTGCCCGCGCTGGCAAACTCCGGACTGCGCAGTACGCGGTCCAGCTCATCCAGGATTTGAGGTGCGAGGTCAGGCTCGGGGTTCACACGGTAAGGGCTCAGGATATCACGGACGCGAGCTAAATCTTTTCGTTTCTGTCGTGTTAACGAAGGTAGAACGGCGGGATTCTACTCCCGCGCTCCCCGCTCTTACTCCTTGGCATGGATCGCGGTACCGCAGACTGTCTGCACTGAGCGGGCCGCCGTCCGCCGGAGATGGAGGGGGAGGCAAGATGCGGATGTGGCTGCTGCTGGCGATGCTGGGTGGGCTGGGAGGAAGTCTGCCTGGCGCAACGATCGACCTGAAGCCGGCGGGCGGCGTGATCTATGCCACCGCCGGTTCGACGCAGGGCTGGGGCTTCGAGATTGTGAACAACAGTGCGGAGTGGATCTCCTTTGTGTCTTCGTACACGTTCGGGGAGACGAATCCGGCGCTGGGCTATTACTACGATTACGTTGGGCCGCAGGGCGGACCGGTGAACTTCGTCCTGGCGCCCGGCGCGGTGTGGAGCCAGACCTTCGACCTCGCTGCCATGATGGGCTTCGGGGCCTACCAGGTGGATCCGGCGGCGGCGGTGGGCGACAGCACCTCGGGGTTGATCCGGACGGTGTGGGATAGCTACGCGACCGATCCGGCGATCTGCCAATGTATTCCGGCGCAGTTCAGCATGAACCTCCCGTTTGAAGTGGTGATTGTGAATACGCCTGAGCCCGGCGGGGGCTGGCTGATGGGGACGGGCCTGGCAGTGTTGGGATTGTGGCGGCTTCGCCGGTATTGGAGACGGGTGCTGATGCTGGCCGCAACGGCGGCGCCGGTGATGGCGCAGTTTGGCGTGGTACAGAACTGGAACGACACGTTTGGGGCGTGTGGCAAGCCGGGGTTGCGTGTGTGCAGCAACCTGAAATGCAGCCTGCCTGAAGGGAACGCGGTCCGCGTCGATCCGTTTACGGCGCAGAGCAACTGCGACATGGCCGGTCCTTACTGCACCGCTTTCAAGCTGCCGCAGGGCAACCCGTTGGACGTGACCTTCCTGGTGGCCACGGATCTACACCTGAGGAAGGGATACGACATTACGGACGCGCAGCATGTGAAGCACGTCGCCGCCATGAATATGCTGCCGTCGCTGGGCATCCAGTGGTCGGCGGCGGGCAGCGGCATGGATCCCATCGCGATCGCCAAGCCGCAGGCGGTGGTGGCCACGGGTGACATTACGAATTACGGGCACCAGGAGGAACTGGGCGCGTACCGGATGCTCTACGAACGGGGGCAACTGGTGGAATCGCTGCAGTACCCGATGCTGCCGGGCCTGGGCAACCACGACCTGGACGGGGAGTGCGAGGCGGCCAACTGCGGGCGGCGCATGTTCAACTATGTGGGCATCGCGGCGTCGTGCGCGGCGAATGTGGATCCGGAGAGCCACAGCTACTCGTGGGACTGGGGTCCGTACCATCTCGTGCAACTCAACAAGTGGGTGGGGGACATCCGGCTGGGTACCGATACGGCATTCCAGTTCAAAGTTACGCATCCCGACGGAATCGAGTGGCTGAGACAAGACCTGGCGAATTCGGTGGGCAACTCAGGGCGTCCGGTGATCTTCTTCCAGCACTTCGGCTGGGACGACTTTTCACTGCACGCTTCTGATGGAGAACTCTGGTGGGGCCCGATCAATCGGCAAACCTTCCTGAACATCATCAAGCCTTACAACGTGGTGGGCATCTTCTCGGGCCATCAGCATCGGACCGGCATGTACACCTCAGAGCCAGTGGAACTGTGCGGCCGAAGGCTGGACAATTTCACAGGCGGCAACGGCGGGATTGGCGGAGATGGTCAATTCTTCGCGGTGCGCCTGACGGAGAAGTATATGGATGTGGTGCCCTTCGAATGGAATGAGACGGAGAACCTCGCACGTCCGTACATTGTCGATATCGGAATCCCCTATTTCTCGCGGAACTTCTTCAATACCGGAGACAAGGGCTGCCGCCGGCTGACGGGCGCTCCGCCACTCACGGCACCGTTCACGATATCGGTGACGGGCAAGACCGTGAAGATCAAGAACAATACGGCGAACACGGTGAAGGGCCCGTTCGCGCTGAAGGTGACGAACATCCACGGGGACACGCTGGACAACGTGTTGTTTCAGGAGACCTGCGCGCTGGGACCGGTATACACCACGCTGGACTTCGAGACGTTGACCGCGGGCCAGGAGGTGACGGTGCAGATTCCGGTGCGGGCAGCGAGCGCTTCCGTCTACACCGCCAGTGATGTGAGCGTGGTTTCGCTGGGCGCCGATTCCATGACAGTGACGCCAGGAGTGGTGACTTTGAGTTCGGCCCAGACCGAGAGGGTGGATGTGACGACGCTGCTGGGGCGGGCCATTCCGTTCACGCTCGCAGCGAAGGATAGCTGGCTGGCGGTGAATAGTTCCAGCAACACGACACCCGCCAAGCTGACGATCAAGTTGAATCCGGTGGCGGCGAGCTTTTCGCGCAGTTCGACGATTGTGATTCACCCTACGGTTGCGGGCTACTCGGACTTGAAGGTGACGGTGAACCTGGCGGCCGTGCCCGTGGTGGTGAGTTCGAGCCTGGGCGCTCCGATTGGGGTAGACAAGGCCACGTATCCTTCACCGCAGACGTTCCAGTGGTATCCCGGGGACCGGCACCGGGTTGTGGCCCTGGACAGGACGCTGGCGGCCTCGACGGTGGACCGGTTTGTATCGTGGTCAGATAGCGGCGCGGCGGATCACGAGATCGTGGTGCCCGTGACTGGAGGGCAGTATGCCGCGCAGTACAACCGGTATCACAAGGTGACTTCGGTGGTGATTCCAGCGGGTAGCGGAATGGTCTTGGCGGCGCCGGCGAGTGCGGACGGATTCTACCTGGCGGGCAGCCAGGTGACGGTGTCCGGCATCCCGGCGAAGGGCTATTCGTTTGGATCGTTCAGCGGGGTGACCCCTGCTCCGGCGGGTGGGCAATTCGTCTGGACGATGGATGCGCCACTGGCAGTGACTGCAAACTTCTCAGTGGTCGGGAACTACCTGTTGAGCACGAGCCTGGGAGAACAGGTGAATCTCACCGTGGATGGCCGGACCTATGCGGCACCGGGGAGTTTCCCGTGGGTGGAAGGATCGCAGCATCAGATTGGGGTGACCCCGGTGGTGGATGGAGCCGCGGGCGTACGTGAGGTGTTTGTGCAGTGGTCCGACGGAGTGGCCACGGCTTCGCGGACCGTTACCGCCGGGGCAGTCAAGTCCTACGTAGCGACGTATCAGCGGCAGTATCTGCTGCGCGTTACGGCGGCGCCGTCGACGGGCGGCACGCTGGCAGGAGGCGGCTGGTATGGGGCTGGTGTGACCGCTCGGGTGACGTCCACAGCGGCGAGTGGATTCCTCTTCAACGGGTTCAGCGGGGCGGCGAGCGGGAGTACGAACCCAGCTTCGGTGGCGATGAACGGTCCGGCGTCGGTGACGGGCAACTTCCGCGCCGGCACGCCGAGCCTGGCGGCGGTGCCGGGGCCGAGGAACACGAGTGATCCGGCGGCTTCGCGGCTGGCGTTTGTGCTGAACAATAACGGGGCGGGTGCGGCGGACGGGGTGAGTGTCACCTCGATTACAGCCCAGGTGGTGGCCGGGAGCGGGACGGTGACGGTGGGCGGTATGCCGGTTTCGTTTGGGACGATTGCGCCGGGGCAGACGGCCTCGCAGACGCTGACGTTTCCGTGGCCGGTGGCGGCGACGCGGGTGGGATTCACGGTGCGGTTCACGGCGAATGGCGGGGCGTATTCGGGGCAGAGCACGTTCTATGTGTTGAGGTAGGGGTGCGGAGAACAAAATGGGCGGAGTTTTGGAGCTGGGCTCGTAGTTTTGACCGGTTCGATGAGAGGCGCGCGGTTGTGCGGTGACATGGATCGCCGCTGACTCACGTAGCCACCGACTCGAAGCTGTTTGCGGCGCCATGCGGCCACACGGTTCCCTACTCCCGGCGTTCGCCTATCAGAGTGCTTCGCCGGCCTGCGCAGTTAGGCGACCGCGGGCGGTCAGATGACTTCCTACGATCAATTGCAGACGGCGCCGGTGGGCCTTTGAGACGGGGCTTGCCCGGGTCCGACGGGCCGAGCGGCCATTGGCGCCTAGGGTTTGCCGCCGCGGGAAGTGGTGGAGTGCCCGGTTGGCCCAAGGCGTGCACTTCTGCCGGGTGTCACCGGCGATCAAGGCAATTCCTGGAGGCTGCCGACGGCGGCGTAGCAATTCGGCCATGACGGGCAGGCGCGACTGCCCGGGCCGAAGCTACGCCACCGCCTGGCGGAGGGATTGGCCGCGCCGGGGACGGAAACCGCGGAATCCAGACGGGCTTGATTGTCCCGGCCTGCGCACTCCGTCACGTTCTTCAAGACCTGTCTCAAGAGGAAGAATCTATGAATCAGTTTTATCTAGTGCTGATCGCGGCGTCGTCGATGGTGATCCCGGCAGGGGCCCAGCAGGTGACGCGGCGCGCCGAGCTGACGGGCAATGCGGTGGACGGCAAATGCACGATCGAAGTGAACGTGGACGGCGCCGCTGAGGTGGAGGTGCGGGGTGGCGAAGGCCGCATGCGCAATCTATCCGGGCAGCCGGCCGTTTGGCGCCGGTTCGTCTGTGACGGACAGATGCCCGCGAATCCACACGATTTCCGATTCCGTGGCATCGACGGACGAGGCAATGTACAACTCTTGCAGGATCCGCGCCAGAACGGAGGCCGGATCGTGTTCCGGATCGAAGACCCGCAAGGGGGCCGGGAAGGCTATACCGTGGATCTGGAATGGCGGGGGTCGGCTAATGGCCAATGGAACAGCCAGGACACGCGCGGCTGGATGGGGCCCGATAGCCGGGGCGGCAATTCCGCGAGAGGCGAGCAGAGGCCCGATGGGCGGGGCGATCCTGGTGTTTCGGCGCAAATCGACAATGGCGGCGGCCGCCGCGACGGCCGGTATTACAACGAGAACGGGCGATGGAACGCCGGCGGTACGGCCGAGGCGATCAGGGTCTGCCAGAGCGAAGTCGCGCGGCGGATGCAGAGTGATGGATTCCGGAATGTTTCGTTCAGCGATGTGGCTCCGGATAACAATCCCGGCCGGAATGATTTTGTGACGGGCCGGGCTGTGGGGCGGCAGGGCTGGCGGGGCAATACCAAATTCCGGTTCTCTTGTTCGGTCGACCTGGCGAGCGGGCAAGTGCGGTCGGCGGAAGTGACGCGGCGCAGGTAAGGCAGTGATCAGGAGGGCCGGACTGGCAAATGACCAGCCGGCCCTGATGGCTGCTTGGCGGTACTCGAGAGTATTGGTGCGATGCGATCCTGGCGGCGGCTGGAAGGTGAAGAGGCCGGGATCGACGGGGTGGTCGAGATCGCATTCGTGCCAGATGGTAGTGGTCACGAGGTCGCCGGATTCCGGGAACGGGCGTTTGTGACGGGCGACGGTTTTCAGGACGAATGACGTGTGGTGTCGATCCAGAGTTCTTCGGCGCCGCTTTCAGCAGAGGGCTCAATGCGTACCCGGAGGCAGCGGACCGTTTGCCCGTAGGACCGCACTGAGCCGTGGCCGACCACTTTCGCGGCGGTCAACCGGTGGAGGTGCTGAAAGCGGCCGAAGTATTGGTTGTGAGCCCGGGCCAGCTCGGATCGCTCCTCGCCCGGTTCCGGGCCGGATTTGGTGTACAGCTTGCGTTGGGGCTGGTAGCCCCAGGCAGTGGTGGCGTCGGCGATGAGCAGGAGTTCGAAGGGGCCGTTGGTCCTCGACTTCTGACGGAGCATGAATTGATGCGGGCGTACCGCAGCGAGGGTGAAGCCGGAAGAGCCTTGGCTGGACTTGGTGGTGACACGCAGGGAATAGTCCGTGACACTGGCGTATCGCTCGACGACCTTCTGGAGGATCTCCTGCGCGGAGTCCTCTGCAGCATGAGCCGGACATGGCTCCCAGCAGCAGGCCAGAGCGAGTAGGAGCAGGATGCGGAGGCCGGTTGCAACTGTGATGGTTATGTCCCTTGCGCGACCGTTGCCCGGTCAGTGCTCATACGTCAATCCAAATCCAAACTTGAACAGCGGGTCATCCACATCGAAGGGGACGTCGGCTGCCTGGGCCATTACTGAGGGCATGTCGCTGGGCATGTCGAAGGGCAGCTTGCCGGTCGGCTTGGCCTTGCCGAAGACGATGTCCAGGACGGCGGCATCGCTGGCTCCGAAGGCGGCGAAGACTCCGGCCACGCTGTCGATGAACTCGGTGAGGATGGCCGGTTTGTCCAGGTTCACGATCACCACGGTGGGTGTGCCGGAGGCGGCCACTTTGCGGATGCCTTCCAGTACGGTCCAGTTGGACGCGTTGCCGTAAGCGAGGGTGATGCCGTAGTTCGCCACCGGCGGCGGCGGTGTAGGCGCTGCGTTCCCGCGCGGCATGCCCATGGCGAAGGCTCCGCCGTATGGATAGTTGGTGGCCGGAGTGGCGACTCGCAGGATGGCGAGGTCAGCGGACTTGGGATCATCGACCACGGTGCCGTAGTGCGCGGCCGCTTCGGGGGCGATGCCTTCCACATAGATGCGCTTGCCGGTGGCGGCGGGCAGGGCGTTGGCGGCGTTCTTCAGGAGGACCGTGGAGCGCACCTGCGCTTCGTAGCCCTTGGCGAGGCTCGCGTCGCTGGCTACGGCCGCCTTGGCCTGGCCGGGATCGACGTAAGGGTTTTCGAAGAGACCGAGCTGGAAGATGGGCCGGAGGATGCGGCGCGCGGCGGTGTCGAGGACAGCCGTGGGGATGCCGCCGTCCTTGACGCTGGCGAGGATGACGGAGGGGTCGTTATCTCCGCCGATCTGATCGATGCCCGCGAGCACCATCATCTTCTGGCGTTCTTTCTCAGAGAGCTTCTCAACACCCCACGGCATGTTGCGCAGCCAGTCTGTAACGACCATTCCCTGGAAGCCCATTCTCTCGCGCAGCAAGCCGTTGATCATGACTTTGGAGAAGTTGATGGCGACGGTGTCCTTGCCGACCGGGATGAAGTAGCCGCCCATGATGCCGCCAGTGCCGGCTTCGAAGGCGGCACGGAACGGGAGGAGGTGGAGGTCGAACTGGCTCCCGGGGTAGATGGTCCACTTGCCGTAGTTGTTGTGGCCGTCGTAGCCGTCCTTCACGGGGCCGTCTCCTGGGAAGTGCTTGGTCACCGTCATGACACTTTCGGGGCCGAGTTGCTTGCCCTGGAAGCCTTCGACGATCGCCTTGATGAGCATGGCGTTCAGGTTGGGGTCTTCGCCGAAGGTGCCGCTGATGCGGTTCCAGCGGGGCTCGGTGGCAATGTCGGCCATGGGTCCGAGGAGGCATTGGATGCCGATGGCGCGCAGTTCGCGGGCGGCGATCTGACCGAACTGGCGAGTGAGTTCGGGATCACGGGCGGCGGCGAGGCCGAGCTGGTCGGGCCATTGGGAGAGGACGGGCTTGCCGGCTCCGAGGCGGGCGATGCCGTGGCGCGGGTCGGTGCTGAAGACGATGGGGATGCCGAGGCGGCTGGCCTCGGCGAGTTCCTGGAGGCCGTTGTGGAACCTGGCAGTGATCTCGGGCGGCTCCCCGGCATTGGGGCGGACGAGGATGTAGCGGACGTTGCGCTCGACGACCAACTGGGTGGGGTTGGCGCTGCCCATGGGCTCGACGTTGTTCTGGTTGGTGCGGCCGAGGAAGGCGCGATTGGCGTTGGACGCGGGCGCGGCTCCGCGGGGCGGACCGCCACGGCCGGGGGTGGACGGAACGCCGAGGACTTCGCCGTTGGGTCCGGTGAAGCCGGAGAGGGAGGAGTGGATCATGAGCCCGGTTTTCTCTTCGGGAGTCATGCGCGAGACGAGGTCGGCGACGCGTTTGTCGAGGGGGAGGCGCCAGTCTTCGTAGGGCTCGAGGGTGCCGTTCTTGTTGAGGTCCCGGAACTGGAGGTTGTCCTTGGTGAGGAGGGGGGCCTTGCGCGCTGCGAGCTTGGGGGGCGTGGCGGCGGGTAGGGTGAGACCAAGGATGATGGGCGCCAGGAGGAGTAGACGGGAGTTCCGGGTCATTTGGACTTTTATGGTATTACTGAGCGGGCGGCGGGGGAAGGGGGCATGGACGGCGATCGCCCGTTGGTGGTGGAGAGGATGCCCGACGACGCGGGTGACGATCGTAGGAATGTGGCGGCTTCCATCCGGCGGCGAGGGATTGCCGCGTGCCATATGACTGAGAGCATTCCTTCCCAGGTGTCAGGCGGCTGTCCGAGGAAGCACTTCCTTTTCGACACGGGCGCCAATCGCTTGTTCGGCGACCTCGAGGTCGTAAGCGACCTGGAGGTTCAACCAATACTGCGGAGAGGTGCCGAAGTACCGCGCCAGGCGCATGGCGGTGTCCACCGTAACCGCTCTTTTGCCGTTGACGATCGCACTGATCCGGTTCATGGGGACTCGGAGAGCGCGTCCCAGTTCGTTCAGACTGACTCCGATTTCGTCCAGTTCATCCCGCAGTAGTTCGCCCGGGTGGATGGGGGGAAGCTTTTTTCGGTGTGCCATGATTCTCCACTCAGTGGTAATCCACTATCTCGACATCGTGCGCGTTTCCGTCCCGCCACACGAAGCAGATCCGCCAGCGCTCGTTGATACGGATGCTGTACTGGCCGAGTCGGTCCCCCTTCAGGGCTTCCAGGTGGTTGCCTCGAATGGCCCCAAGATCAGCCAAGCTCGTTGCCGCATCCAGCCAGCGCAGCCGCTTACGCGCCTGTAGTTCGATTCCGCGAAACATCCGGCTGCCAAATCCCTCATGGATCGTTTTGGCCTCGGCACAGCGGAACGAACGAATCATACATGTTTAGTGTACTACGCGACACATACTATGCCTACCGGGTAGCCGGACGCGATCGTCACGGCGAGTCCTGGGGGGGCGGCGTTGGGACGCGCGGGTAGTTCGTGATTGCGTACCGGTTCACGAGATCGTGTAGCCGCGGTTCACCGCCGCCTCGAAAACCACAGCTCCGTCCTCTATCCTGGTCTTCGCTTCCGACTTCCCGGACCTCACCTTCAGATCTCCTGCGTAACGGACTCGTACAGTCCGAGCCACCCGCGACCGGAGCTGCGCGCTCTTGAGCTTTCCGCCTTTCCACTCCATGTCTACATCGACTGAGCCTCTTGCCCTTAGGCCCGTCACCTTCCCGTCTGCCCAGGCGGCCGGTAGCGCCGGTAACAGATGGATCTCGCCACTGTGGCTCTGCAGCAGCATTTCGGCGATGCCGGCCGTGCCTCCGAAGTTGCCGTCGATCTGGAATGGCGGGTGCGTGTCGAAGAGGTTCGGAAGGGTGCAGGTGGTGATTAGCATCGTCCAGAGTTTGTAGGCGCGCTCGGGGTCCTGGAGGCGGGCCCAGAAGTTCATCTTCCAGGCAGTTGACCAGCCGGTGGATTTGTCGCCTCGCACTTCCAGGGTCTTGCGGGCGGCGGCGGCGAGCTCGGGCGTTTTGCGCACGCTGATCTGCTCGCTGGGGTGCAGCGCGAAGAGATGCGAGACGTGGCGGTGCTGGGGCTCGGGTTCGTCGTAGTCCTCCACCCACTCCATCAGGCGGCCCGTGCGCTCGCTGATCTTTAACGGAGGCAGGCGGACGATGGCCGCTTCGCAGCGGGCGCGGAAGTCGGCGTCGGTGTTCAGGATCCTGGACGCGGCGATGACGTTGCCCAGCAAGTCGCGAATGATGGAATTGTCCATGGTCGCGGCGTAGGTGAACATCGAGACCGTGCCGTCGGGCTTGCGGAAGCGGTTCTCGGGCGAGTGCGAGGGCGCGGTGACGAGCATGCCCGCGACGGGCGTGCCGGCCGGCGCTTCTACCAGGAAGTCGAGGATGAACTCGGCTGCGCCCTTCATGAGGGGATAGGCGCGTTTGGCGAGGAAGTCGCGGTCTTCCGTGAAGCGGTAGTGCTCCCAGGGGTGCTGGGCGAGCCAGGCGGCGCCCATGGGCCAGATGCCCTGCGTGCCGTCAGCGGGTTGGGTGAAGCCGAAGATATCGGAGAGGTGATGGACGACCCAGCCTTTGGCCTTGTAGTGGAGTTTGGCGGTGCGCGTGCCGGGCTGGACGAGCGAGTCCATGTAGTCGAACAGCGGCAAGTGGCACTCGGAGAGGTTGGTCACCTCGGCCGGCCAGTAGTTCATCTGGAGGTTGATGTTGGTGTGGTAGTCGCTGTTCCAGGGGGCCTTCAGGTGCTCGTTCCAGACGCCCTGGAGATTGGCTGGCAGGGTGCCGGGGCGGGAACTGCCCAGCAGGAGGTAGCGGCCGTACTGGAAGTAGAGGGCGGCCAGGGATTCGTCGCGCTCGCCGGCTTTCACCTTGTTGAGGCGCTCGTCGGTGGGGAGGGTCGAGAGTGCCGGGTTGGCGGGCAGTTGGAGGGAGACGCGGCGGAAGTAGACCTGGTGGTCGCCGAGGTGGCGGGCTTTGAGCTCCTGCCAGGTCTTGGGGGCTTTGGCCAGGGCCTTGGCGGGGATGACCTCACAGGGCTGGTCGTGGTAGCTGGTGGCGGCGGCGAGACGGAGCACGACTTCCGTGGCTCCTTCGACGAGTAGCGAATTGCCGTCGGCCTTGAGGGTGCCGCCGGTGGCCGTGGCGTCGAGGTGGGCTTCGAAGCGGAGGCCGTCTTCGCCGAGCTGGCCGCGCAGGAAGAGGCGACGTGCGTTGGCGGGGTCGGCTGTGGTTTGGGACTGGGCCGGGCGGTCGAGGCGTATGCGGGCCTGGATGGGTTTCTCGGAGATGAGCCGGACAACGAGAACCTGGTCCGGGGCGGAGACGAAGACTTCGCGGGTGACGCGGGCTCCGTTGACGAGGAAGGTGGTGGCGGCGATGGCCTGGTCGAGGTCAAGGGCGCGGCGATATTCGGTGACTTGGGTGGCGCCGGGGAGTTCGATCCAGAGGTCGCCGAGGGTCTGGTAGCTCTGGATGGTTTTGGGGACGCCCATCATCGTGTTGCCTGCGAGTTCAGTGGCTTCCTTCTCCTTGCCTTCGAAGAGGAGGCGGCGGACGTCGGGCAGGTTGCGGAGGGCAATGGGATTGTTGCCGTCGTGGGGGTGGCCAGCCCAGACGGTCTCCTCATTGAGCTGGATGCGTTCCTTCTCGACGCCTCCGAAGACCATGGCTCCGAGGCGGCCGTTGCCGACGGGGAGGGCTTCCACCCAAGTGGAGGCGGGCTGGCGGTACCAGAGGGTGAGCGGGGAGGCTGGCGATGGGGCCTCGCCTCGCAGGGTGGCCGTGGTGGTGAGGGTGGCTAGAGTGCTGGTGAAGAAGGCCCGGCGGGAGAGGTCTTGCGGTGGCATGGGGTTGGTGACGATCCAAGTTTACTGGAGACGGGATGGGGGTGGGTTCGGCGCTTGCGGGCTGGTGGAGTTTGCGTCTGGATTGGGTCGTTGCGGTTTGGTCGCGGGTTATCCGCTCTCTTACGATCGCGGCTCCGTTTGCTTGGAAAAGAGAACGCCCCGGGCCGGTTGGGCTCGGGGCGTTCTTTGAATGGGCTTGGATGATTGGGCTAGAACATCAGCTTGGCGCCGATCTGCAGGTAGCGCGGTGAGCCGACGTCGTTGATCGCACCGAAGGCGCTGTTGCCGACTTGAGTATTGAAGCCGGCGAGGTTCATGTGATTCAGGGCGTTGAAGGCTTCCAGACGCAATTGCAGGTTGACTCTCTCGGCGACACGGACATTCTTGAGTGCGAAGGCGCTGAGGTCGATGGAGCCGGGTCCGCGGATGACCCACTTACCGGAATTCCCGTAGGTCCAGGCAGCAGGGGCTTTGAAAGCGGCGGTGTTGAAGTACTTAGTGAGGGTGCGCTGATCGGCCGACAGGAAGGGATTGCCGACCACATCAGGGCGATTCGCGATCAGGCCGGGGAAACTGGCAACGGAGGGGGCAAATAGGCGGCCGCTGTTCAGCGTCCAGACGCCTGAGACACTCCAGCCACCGAGGACTCGTCCCAGGATGCCCTGTTGGTTCTTGAACCAGGGGGTCTCGTAGGTGTGGCTGATGACGGCGTAGTGGCGGCGGCTTTCTTCCAACTCGGATTTCTCCGCGCGGACGTTGAGCGGATCCTGGGGACCACCGGCGACACCTTCATTGCCGTAGCCGATGATGTTGCCGAGGGTGTAGGAAAGGGCGTAGGTGAGAGCGCCAGTGCGGCGCCGGACCGACATCTGCATCGAGTTATAGCTCGACGTGGCGGAAGGCTCCACCATGTTCAGGCCACCCAGGCCGCGATAGGGATAGAACGGACGGAGGTCGCCGGTCGGATGGGCGGCGCGCTGGTCCGGAGTGAGGAAGTTGAGCGGACGCTGATAGGAGAGGTGCCGGCCAGAGTTGCCAACGTAGCTCACATCCAACTGGGTTTTGTAGGGAAGGATTGTCTGGATGCCAAAGCTGTAGTTGTACATAGTGGGCATCTTGTAATCGATCGGCAGTGCGCCCGCATCAATGGGGAACTGGGTTGAACCAACCAGGCCGCTTCCGGGATTGTCGGCATTGCCGTTGGTCACGGTGGTGTTGAAAGTGAGCGGAGAGCGCGCGCCAAGATACCAGCCGGAGTAAGCGATGCCGGTAACACCCTGGAAGATGCCAGCGCCAGTACGGACGGCGAGCTTGCCGTTGCCGAAGACGTCCCATGCCACACTGAGGCGGGGCTGGAAATTGGTCTTGCGAAGCGGGTGGAACTGGTCAGGCAAACCGCGGAAGAGGCGGGTGATGCTGGCGTCGCCATACTGGGGCAGGCGCCCTTTCGCGGCATCCGGGAATCCAGAACCAGGCAGCACCAAGCCGTTGTACGCGTCGCCGGTGCCGGCCACGATTGCCCCATTCGCAGCCAACTGCGGCGCCTTTGAGGCGTCGTAGAACTGGGGCATGAAGGCCACGAGGTTATTGAGTTTGGCGCCCCAGGGAGAGATGAGCGCCCAACGCAGCCCAAGCTCAACGGAAAGGCGGCGGTTCACACGCCAGTTGTCCTGCACGTAGAATTCGCGGTCGAATGCTTTGTATACCGTCTGCACCGCAGGACCTGACTCGCTGTAGGAATCAAAGTTGCCCAAGAGTGCGTTGGCCCATGGGTTAAGGGTGTTCCCGGGGTTGGATGATGAACTCGTGAAATTGAACGTACCGTTGTCGTTCGAATTGTTCACCTCGTTCATGTTCATGTTTTCCAGGTAGATGCCCGCTTTGATCGTGTGCGCTCCCAGGATCTTGGTGAAGTTCTCCCTCACGATAAACGTGGGCGTGCGAGCGTAGTTGGCCTGTCCACCACCAAGCCCCGTGTAGGTGCTGATGTTGACGGCCGGGATACGGTCCGGGTTGTTGATGGAGAACAGCGACGGGAAGCTGATACCGTAGGTGGCTCGCTTGCCGCCGTTGCCGACGATGTCAAAGCCTTCGCGATAGCCCGAGTAGCCGACGCTGAACTCGTTGATGGTGGTCGCGTTGATAGCTGTGTTGAGGCTGGCCACCCAGTTGTCGCCGTATCGCTTGCGATGGACCTGGAACAGGGGGATGTTGTTGCCGGTATTGTCGAAGTAGGACGTGAAGTCCTGGGTTCCCGGCAAAGTGCGGACATTCAGCTGCCAGTTGGGCCTGATGTTGTAGTCGACACGATAGACCATGTCAGTGCTGTCTGTCGGCTGGCTGTTGCTGGCAAAGTAGTTGGACCCGGGAAGTGAGGCATTCGGATCCGGATAGATCTTCTGCAGGGCTTTGCCTAGGCCGCTGATGCGGGACACGGGGATGATACTGTTCGGAAAGGCGGCGCCGCTGAGGGGATCGATTGGTTTGATCGTGCTGGCGCTGAAGTCGCCATTCCGCTCGAGCGTCGTCGGGACCTGAGAGGTCTTGGAATTGAACCCGGCGGTATAGCGCCGTTCCAACCCGGCAAAGAAGAAAAGCTTGTTCTTCTCGGTGTTCCACTTGCCAGGGATGTAGATGGGGCCACCCAACGTGTAGCCGTAGTTGTGATAGCGAATTCTACCCTTCCTGCTGCAAGGAACCAGGAACGGGCAGCCCGCGAAGCCGTCGCTGAACCAGAACTCGTAGAGCGAGAGGTGGTAGTCCTGCATGCCGCGGCGCGTGATGAAGTTGATCTGGGCTCCGGTGGAGCGGCCGTACTCAGCCGCGTAGTGGGTGGTTTCCACCTTCACTTCTTCCACGAAATCGACACCAAGGATGTTGTTCTGCTGGACGCCGTCGCGGTTGCGGCCATTGTTGATGCCGTCGACCGCGATGAAATTGGTGTCCTTACGCTGACCGTTCACCTGGAGGCCGCCCATGGAGTAGCTGCCGCCGCGGAAGTCGGTCATGAAGTTGCCGTAACGGGAGATGACGCCCGGCATGATGCCGAGCATGTAGAAAGGATTGCGGCCCGGCAGAGCGAAGTTCTGCAACTGCTGCATGGTGAGCGTGCGCGAGACTTCGCCGTTGGAGGTTTCCACCATGGGGACGTCGCTGGTGACTTCCACCCTCTCGGAAACCTGGCCGACTTCCATCTGGAGCTTGAGGTTGAGCGCGAGATCCGCGTCCAGCCTGATGCTCGTACGGGTCAGCACTTTGAACCCACTGGCTTCGACCCTAACTTCGTAGTTGCCGGCCTGCAGCGTGGGGACAGTGAAGAATCCGTTTTCATTACTGACCGTGTCGCGGGTTAAGCCGATGGCTGGCGACGACACAGTCACCTTCGCGTTGGGGATGAGGGCTCCCGTACTATCCAGAACCTCGCCCGAGATCGAGCCCCGGTTCTGGGCAAAGAGAGACATGCCCAACACGCAAAACAAAGCAAGAAGTCTATGGTGCATTTGAACTCCCAGACGCATTCGAGATGGAGTGTAGCATCAAAGTGAACCGGATTCCAGTTTTTTGAAACGCCTGATTGGTTTTCATCTTAAATTCATGTGGCATGCCAGTTTTTGATTTGGTACAACTCAAGCATGAGATGTTGCGCGCTGCTGTTTCTCCTTGTTTTTCCTATATTTGGCCAGCCGGCATGGCGCGAGGAAGGCTTGCTGGAGCTATCACGTAGCCCGCAGGCGAAGCTGCATCCGGTGCCCGTGAGAGCCGTTCAACTCACCGGCGGGTTCTGGACGGAAAGGCAGAGAGTCACCGTAGAGCGGTCGATCCCGACACTGCTCACCTTGCTGGAGGAACACGGCGTGGTGGACAACTTCCGGAGGCTGGGATCGAAGACGGACTATACGCCGAGGCGGGGTCCGCTGTACACGGACTCGGATCTGTATAAGTGGATAGAAGGAGCCGCATGGTCGTTGACGGCGCGGCCGGATCCGAAGCTGGAAGGGACGATCGACAGACTGGTCGATGTGATCCTGGCGGCGCAACAGCCGGATGGCTACCTGAACACCTATTGGGTGGAGGAGCGCGCCGGGCAACGCTGGCAGCAGCAGACATCGGGACATGAACTGTATTGCCTGGGTCACATGATCCAGGGGGCGATCGCCTACTACCGGGTGACAGGCAAGCGGAAGTTACTGGACGGATCTATACGATTTGTAGAGTACCTGCTGCGGGAGACGGGACCGGGGAAGCAGCCGCTGCTCACGGGGCATCCTGAACTGGAACTGGCCCTGGCGGAGTTGTACAGAACCACGGGAGACCAGCGGTATCTGAAACTTGCGGGCTATCTGCTGAGTGGTGTGGAGCGGGACCGGCTGAAGCTGCGGCCGTCGCAACTCGAATACATGTTCAGCGGCAGTCCATTCACTGAACGGACCCAATTCGAGGGGCACGCGGTAAGGGCGCTGTATGCGGCGACGGGCGCGGCAGACTACTACCTGGAAACCGGCGATCCGGCCTACTGGAAGACGCTGGAGAAGCTGTGGGCGGACCTGGTAAACAGCAAGATGTTCGTCACGGGCGGAGTGGGCTCGAGAGCATCGGGCGAGTCGTTTGGAGACTCGTATGAGTTGCCAAACCGGCAGGCATATACGGAGTCGTGCGCGGCGATTGCGGGCTTCCTGTTCAACCAACGGATGCTGGCGGCGACGGGCGACGCGAAGTATACGGATGTGATGGAGCGGGCGCTGTACAACGGGATCAATTCCGGGATGTCGCTGGACGGCACGCTGTACTGCTACCGGAATCCGCTGGCGAGTGGCGGAGAAAAGATCCGAAATCCCTGGTATGACACTTGCTGCTGCCCTCCGAACCTGCAGCGGACGTTCGCGGCCCTGGGCGGATATTTTTACTCCACTTCAAAAGATGGGATCTGGGTTCATTTTTTTGACAACAGTAAACTTGACTGGCGACTGGAGTCGGGAACGAGGATCCAGGCGGAGGTGAAGACCGGGCAACCGTGGGCCGGAGATGTGGAGATTGCAGTGAATCCGGAGAAGCCGGAGACCTTTACGCTCTACGTGAGGATCCCGGGCTGGTCGGAGAAGAGTGTGATCTGGATCAATGGGAAGGCGGCAGGTCAGAAGGTCAGCCCCAACACCTATGTGGCCTTGCGCCGCGAGTGGAAGGCGGGCGACCGGGTGCGGGTGGGCCTGGACATGGAACCGCGGCTGCTGAGGGCGAATCCGCGGGTGCCGGAGGATTACGGCAAGGTGACGGTTCAGAGAGGCCCTCTGGTGTACTGCCTGGAGCAGGAAGACCAGGCGGGGACGCCGGTCTTCGATGTGGCGGTCTCACTGCCTGCGGCGTTGGTGCCGGAGCAGAAGCCCGGGCTGCTGGGCGGGATCACCGTGCTGCATCACAAGGGCCTGACGTTCGGCGCGCCGCTGGAGTCCTCGCCGCTCTATTCGACGAAGGAGTTGAAGCCGGGCAAACAGGCTGAGCTGACCTTCGTTCCTTACTACGTCTTTCACAACAGGGGTCCGGCGAGAATGCAGGTTTGGCTGCCGGCGGTGCAGGTACCCCAGACACCCAGAGATCAACCAGCGCGCTGAGGATGCAGACGGAGCCTGCGCCGGCGTTAGGGTTTCGCCGGCTTAAGAATCTGCTCCACCTGCGCCGGAGTGAGCTCGACGGCTGGCGCAAAGGCGGGGCTTGCCATGTAGTCCAGCAGAGCGCGATAGAGCTGGCGGGCGACGGGCCGGTGGTCGAGATCGGACTCGAGGTCGAGCGAAACGGCGAGGAGCCTTCCCTTCCCCACCGCGGCTTCCACGACCGCGCCCAGGCGGTGGTTGCGATGGTAATCATCGATCACCTGGACCACGGGCCGCAGGGCCAGGGGCTGGCCGTCCAAGAGAAATGCCTTGGCCTGGTGAGTGAGCTCCCACCACTGCCAATTGGAGTGGCCTTCGTTGGGGAAGGCTTTCAGGGCCGGGTGGGCGGGGTCGCACAGGACGCCCATCGTGCCGTCCTGTTTGGGGAACCAGCTGAGCGACCAGAAGACAGGCTGGAAGCTCATGGGCAGCCCGGCGGACTTCGCCAGCAGCAGGACACGGCCTCCCTGCTGAAGTTCGCGGCGAGCGGCCTCGTTGAATGACGAGGTGACAAGGATGCCCGCGGACGCGGCCGTTTCGAGCTGTTTCGGATAGACCCAGATATCCCAATCGTTCTGGAAGCCGGAGAGAGAGACGGTGAGTTTGAGCCGGGCGGCCCGGTGCACGGCCGCCAGCGGGGCGTGGATTTCCATGAGGGGCGTGAGTTCGCCCACTGGAGCCTTGATTGAGGGGAGGGTGCCTGTACCAATGGACTGACCGGACTCATCGGTGAGCGTCCAGCGCGCGGCGCCGGCGAGTGGCCGTTTGCTGTAATTGGCAATCTCCGTTCTGGCGGTGAAAGTCTCGTCGTTGGTCCAGACAAACTTGGAGAAGCGTGCGAGCGGCACGACAGGGCCGGCGAAGTTATTCATCTGCTGCGGTGTGAGGAGGCCCTTGGAGTCCCAGAACGAGTCCAGCAAGCCGATGAGGGCCTCTCCCTGTCCCGGGAAGTCCTGGAGCTGCAGCAACTGGTAGCCCCCGATGCCGGGCGTACGCAGGACGGACTCGATGTCCTCCTTGTAGAGTTGCCACGCGAAGCGTCCGGAGGCCTGCTGGAAAGCCTCGGCCTGATCGAGCATGCCCTGGGACTCGAGCTTCGCGCGGAAGGCTTCCAGATTACGGGGCTTGAGGACGCCGGTGTATTTGGCAATTTCCCGGTAGTCGGGATAGGTCACCCACTGGCCCAGTTCGTGGGCCACGAGTGGCACGGTGATGCCTTCCATGCGCTTGGCATAGTCGATATCGGTGCCTGTGAAAGTCTTCTCCCAGCGATCGCCGTGGATGCGGAGGTAGCCGCCTTTGGTGCGTTGGGCGATGTAGAACTCAGAGGTCTCGCCCGGGACGAGGCGCACGTAGTCAGCCGAGAACGTGAAGAGGCGGCGCGGATCGGCCTGGATGAATTCGCCGACCAGATTGTCCATGAACTTGAAATCGCCGCGCAGTTCATTGCCCAGTCCCATGGCGATGAACGAGGGATGGTTGCCATAGGCGCGAAGGATGCGGAAGCCCTCCTGGCGCATGAAACCATCCAGTTTCTCGTCGAGGCCGGCCTTGCCGCTCCATACAGGAAGCTCGACGTAGAGGAGGAACCCGGCGCGGTCGGCCGCGGCGAAGGCAGCCTCGGGCGGGCACCAGGAATGAAAGCGGAAGGAGTTGAGACCGTGCTCGCGGGCGATGCGATACAGGCGCTCCCAGGCGGCTTCGCTGGTGGGCGGATAGCCGGTGAGGGGGAAGATGCTGCACTCGAGCGTGGCGCGGAGCAGCAGGGGCCGGCCGTTGAGCCGGAACTGCCCTCCGGCAGTGGTGAACTCACGGAGGCCGTAGTTGAGCTGGTAGCGCTGATTGATGGCGCCCGCGATGAGGGTGACTTCCTGGGATTGCAGGTTGCCTTCGTACTCGTCCCACTTCTTGGCGGCAGGATCGGGCGGCAGGGTGAGAACGACTTTGCGCTCGGCGTCGAGGGCCGTGACCTTGAGGAAAGAGTTCCCAGCGCGAAGTTCGGCATCGACAGGGCGTCCGGTCGAATTGCGCAAGGTGACCTCGACGCGGCCCTGGGAGTAGACCTGGGCATCTTCGATCCAAACCGGTGGCGTGGCGCGCAGTTCGATGCGGCCGATGATGCCGTTCCAGTTGGTTTGTGTGTGTTCCCCGACGCTGTGCGCGTCGCGGCCGACATCAATCTTGTAACTGTTGTCTACTTCGATGCGCAGCTTATGCAGCCCCGGGGTGAGGGCCTGCGAGACGTCATAGACGTGGGGCGTGGAGAGGCTGTTGCGGGTACCGATCGCCTGGCCATCGACTTCGAGGGTTGTCTGCCAATGGGCACGCTCCAGGAACAGGGTGATGTGGTGGCCGCGCCACGGCTCGGGTATCAGGATGGAGCGTTCGAAATGGACAGCGCCTTCAAAGGTGGCGGGACGGGAGAGCCAGCCCTTCTCGGCGCCTTCGGTCTTCTTGCCATAGCCCGCCTGGTCGGTGCTGCCGGGCAGGAAGATCCGGCCGCCTTCGAACGTCCACTCACCGGAGAGGTCAAGACGGGCGGCCTGACCGTGCAGGATGCCCGCAGCCAGAAGGAGTACAGAGACAAGTCGGCGCATTCACGGACTACTATATCCGAATCTCCGACGGCGGCCGCGCTCTGGATTATTCGATACCCAGGCGTTTCTGCATTTCTTCGAGGGAATGGCCCTTGGTCTCCGGATACCACAG
Source organism: Paludibaculum fermentans (assembly GCF_051172195.1). Lineage (GTDB taxonomy): Bacteria > Acidobacteriota > Terriglobia > Bryobacterales > Bryobacteraceae > Paludibaculum > Paludibaculum fermentans_A. The sequence continues at coordinate 3,205,442 of NZ_JBPJAQ010000001.1, read as the reverse complement.
CAGCACGACGAAGAACTGAACAGCCATCATGACCGCGAAGAAGACGAAAGGCGCCGCGCCGGAGGTGGCGGCAATCACCGGGAAGATGCCGGAAAGGACGGCGTTGGCGGCCCAGTGAGTGAAGCTGCCGAGTGACTGCCCCTTGGCGCGAACGCGATTGGGGAAGACTTCGCTGAGGTAGACCCAGATGACCGCGCCCTGGGAAAAGGCAAAGAAGGCGATGAAACCGACCAGGAGCCAGACGAGCAGGTGCTGATTGGCTTTGGTGGAGAAGATCCAGGAGACGCCGGCCAGGCAGATGGCGGTGCCGACTGACCCGACCAGCAGCATGGTCTTGCGGCCGATTTTGTCGATGACGGTCATGGCCAGCATGGTCGCCAGCAGGTTGGTGGCACCGATGGCCACGGCCTGCAGGTCGCCCGAGACTTTGGAGAACCCGGCCTGGGCGAAGATGTCGTTCAGGTAGTAAAGGATGGCATTGATGCCACTCAACTGGTTGAACATGCCGATGGTGACCGCGAGAAAGATGGGAAAGCGGTATTTCCAGGAGAACAACGGCTCGTTGGCATGGCCGTGATCGGCATCAATGGACTTAACGATGTCGGTGAGTTCTGCTTTGTAATTGGGTTCACCGCTGAGCCGGAGAATCTCGCTGGCTTCGGGTGCGCGGCGCATCTTGACCAGCCAGCGCGGGCTCTCGGGAATGGTGAAGAGCATCACGAGGAAAAACGCGGCGGGAAACGCGGCTACGCCGAGTTTCCAACGCCACTCCGAGTCGCCCAAACCGGCCAGCCCAACCATGAAGTTAGAGAAGTAAGCGAGCAGGATGCCGAAGACGATATTGAACTGGAACATGCCCACCAGGCGGCCACGCCAGCGGGCCGGAGCAATTTCGGCGATATACATGGGCCCGAGCACCGAGGATCCGCCGATGGCCAAACCTCCCAGGAAGCGGGCGGTGACAAACGAATACCAATCCCAGGCGAAGGCACAGCCGAGAGCGGAGAGCAGGTAAAAGACGGCCAGGACGCGCAGGCTGGCGCGGCGGCCGTATTTATCACCCGGAATGCCGGCGAAGATGGAACCGAGAATCGTGCCGTAGAGGGCGGAGGCGACAGTGAACCCGAGCAGGCTGGGCGTGAGGGCGTAGACGGTGGTGAGGGCGTGGGTGGCACCCGCGATGACGGCGGTATCGAACCCAAAGAGCAGCCCACCCAGGGCGGCCACAATGGTTGCCTTCAACAGATAGGAGTTGAGCTTCATAGATAGCGGCCTGCGCGATAGCGGCGGAGCTTGTCGCGCGCAAGGTGCGAATGTATCACAAACAGCGGCCAGGGGACGGGCCGGTTTCGGATGTGAAGGACTTGGAAGGGGTTGGACGATCGGCAGCCGCCGGGGCCGGTTCCCGCTAGGGCTGCATGCGTTTGAGCAGTTGAATCTGACCGGCGTGGTAAAGGTGGTGCGCGGCCACGCCGCGAATGAGGTGGATCTTATTCCGGTCGAGATTTGCCATCTGCGCCACGGCGGCCCGCCACTCCTTGTGTTGAGCCGTCAGAAGCTGAATCGCCTTCTTCCATTCCATCGCCGAAGCATCCTCGGGCACAGGAAAGAAGTTCGAGCCCTTCAGGGGGAACGAACCGCGTTTATCGCCCGTGAGACGGCGCCGGCCGACGTAAGTCCAATAGGCGCAGTGCAATGTCAGCTCCCAGATGCTGTGACGGCCGGGCGCCGGACGCCAAGCGGCGGCCTGCGCGGTGACGCCCCGCAAGGCACCACGGAGGTTCGGCCCATGCCACGACTTGCGATCAAAGGCTTCGTCGATGGCGTCCAGCAGGAGAGAGAGATCAGAGGCCAAGCGTTATGCTCCTTGTAAGCAATGGGGCAGATGCTGCGATTATGCCGCAGATCTTTCCAGAATGGCCGTGGGGTGGGAAGCATACACTGGGTGTGGAGGAAAATCCATGGGACGCGGTTGGATATTGGCCCTGATTGTGGTGGTGCTGATGGGCAGCCGGTGGGTGGCCGGGTTTGCGATCGAGTATGAGTGGTGGCACGAGATGGGCCAGGTGGAAACCTGGATCCAGATGTTGAGCTACGGTTCAGTGCCCGTAATCGGTGCGGGACTACTGGCGTTCCTGGCATTCTGGTTAGCCCATGCGCGTGGGATGAAGCATGCCGGCACCGGATTGCGGGAGCATCCGGGCTATGCCAAGCTGGCTACGTTCGTGGCGCTGCTGCTGGCTACGCTGGTGGCCGTGTCGACCGTGGATTCGTGGACTGTGGTGCGCTGGTTTGGCGGTCACGGGCTGGATTCCGGCGCCTGGCGCGATCCGGTCTTCGGTCATCCTCTCTCCTTCTATTTCTTCGACCTGCCGTTTCTGGGCGTGATTCTGCGGTATTTGCTGACGGTGTCGGTGGTGGCGGCGCTGGCGCACTGGCTGACGGCGCGCGGCTGGAGCCTGAAGGATCAACTCCCGGACTGGAATCCGCAGGAAGGCATAAAGCTCGACATGGGCAGCTTCAGCCTGCACGGCGCGCTGGACTCCGGATTCCTGAGAGGTATCGCGGTATTCTTCCTGGCGGCCTGGGCGGGCAAGTTCTACCTGGACCGCTATGACCTGCTGCTGGACGATCACGGCTCGCTGGTGGGTGTCGACTGGGTGTCCGAGAACCTCACCTTGCCGCTCTTGTGGCTCAACATCGGCGCGGCGCTGATTGCCGCTGCCGGGATTCTGATGCGGAAACCGAAGATGCTGCTCCTGCTGGTGGCTACCTATGTGCTGCTGGTGGCTGCACCCATGGTGGTGACGACGGTATATGTCCGGCCCAGTGAGATCACGATCCAGAAACCGTACATCAAGCGGCACATTGAAGCGACTCGGGCGGCCTACGGCCTGGGCACCCGTACGAAAGAAATCGATTATGCCGCCAAGCTGGAGGCGCCCATCGACTTCTCCAAACACCGCCAACTGCTGGACAATGTCCGGCTTTGGGACTGGCGCGCGTTCCATGACACTGTGACGCAGATCCAGGCACTGCGGCCGTATTACGTCTTCCACGATAGCGATGTGGACCGTTATCAGGTGGATGGGCAACTGCGGCAAGTACTGGTGACCCCGCGCGAAATCGACGTTGCGCAGCTGCCTGGAGACGCCCGGGCGCGGTGGATCAACCCGCACTTCATCTACACGCACGGATACGGGATGGTGGTGGCGGAGGCCGCCCGAATCACCAAGGAGGGCCTGCCGCTGCTGCTAGTGCAGGACGCTCCGGCGGTGGTGAAGACCCCTTCCCTGAAGCTGACGCGGCCGGAACTGTATTACGGAGAGGTGTCGCACGACCCGGTGTTCGTCCACACGAAGCAGCCGGAATTCAATTACCCCTCCGGAGCGGGCAATGTGGAGACCCGCTACGAGGGCAAGGGCGGATTCCCGATCTCGTCTATTCCCATGCGGTTAGCAGCAGCACTGTCGACCGGCGACTGGAACATCCTGCTGACTTCATATTTGGCTCCGGAGAGCCGCATGATGATCCGGCGGAAGGTGCGCGACCGGCTGGCGGCTATGGCCGGCTTCGTGGTCTGGGATGCCGATCCCTACCTGGTGATCACCAAGGAAGGGCGCCTGATGTGGATGGTGGATGGCTACACCACGAGCGATGCACACCCTTACTCACGCGCGTTCGATCTGGGTGACGTCGGCCGGATCAACTACATCCGGAACTCGGTCAAAGCGACCGTGGATGCCTACGACGGCAGCGTCAACCTTTTCGCGTTTGGCGAGCACGATCCGCTGTTGGCCGCCTATCAAAAGCTGTTCCCCAAGCTGATTAAGCCCTGGTCCGCCATGCCGGATGATCTCAAAGCGCATGCGAGATACCCGGAGCTAATCTTTCGATTGCAGGCAGAGGTATATCGGACCTATCACATGACGAATCCCGAAGCCTTCTTCAACAAGGAAGACCAGTGGGATATCGCACGAAACCTGAACGGACCATCTGGAAAGCCGGAACCTGTCGCTCCGACGTATGTCGTGGCCACCCTGCCTGGCAGCGATGAACCCGAATTCCTCCTCATGACCACGTTCACTCCGCGGAACAAGGACAACCTGATCGGCGTGATGGTGGCGCGGTGCGACGGTGCCGCGCTGGGTGAACTGCAATTTCTACAGCTGTCAAAACAGGAACTGATCTTTGGGCCGATGCAGATTGAGGCGCGGATCAGCCAGGACCAGAACATCTCGAAGGACCTGACGCTGTGGAACCAACAGGGCTCCCAGGTGTTGAGAGGACAGATGTTAGTCCTGCCGGTGGAGAACACGCTGCTCTACATTGAACCGATCTACATCCAGGCGTCCGAGGCGCGAATGCCGCAACTGAAGAAAGTGGTTGTGGCGATGGGCAACCGGCTTATCTATACAGATACCTATGAGCAGGCGTTGAGCGAACTCACCGGGACTCCAATCCCGGCTCCCCAGGGCAAGGGGCAGCCGGTTTCAGCGGGGAGCGGAACGCCGCCGTCTCCGGGCAGTGCCACACAGGATGCGGCGAATCGGCTGAAGGATGAAATACAGGCACATCTGAAGCGTTATAAGGAATTGATGGCACAGGGTCAGTTTGCCGAGGCCGGCAAAGAAATCGAGGCCCTGGACCGATTGGCAAGGCAGCGCTAGCCAGCAATATAAACCCATATTGGGACAATGGCATCTCGAATTATTCGGCCATAAGATGTACACTTGAAAACGATGGACTCCGCGATGCCCGCTTCGGCAAAAATTCTCGTCGTCGACGATGACGCGGCGGTACGCGAAGTGGTCGCCTCGATGCTTCGCACCGCGGGCTATACGGTATCGCTGGCCGCGAATGGCCGGGAGGCGCTGACTTCATTGCAGCGTGAGCAGTTCCGGGTCATCATCACGGATCTGGTTATGCCTGAACAGGAAGGCATCGAGACCATCAAAGTAATCAGGCGCGACTATCCGGACGTGCGAGTGATTGCAATGTCAGGGGCTTTTGGTGGCGACTACCTGCGGATAGCGGGCTATTTGGGAGCGCATGGAACACTCGCCAAGCCATTGCAGTTGTCGACCGTGCTGAAGGCCGTGTCGGACGCGCTGGCCTTCTAGGTCCTCTAGTCGCTCGATCTAAACAAATCAGGCCCGCTGCCCTACGAAGAGGGAAGCGGGCCTGATTTGTATTAGGAGTCAATTAGCTGTTGGCGACCTGGCGGCCAAAGCGGCGGGAGACGCCGGTGAGGTTGCGACGGTTGCGGCGGGTTTCCAGCATCTGTTCGCGGGCATTTTCGACCGCCTGAACGATGGGCTGGAGTTGCGATTCGGAAGCACCCCAACTGAAGATGATGGAGACGGAGCCGAGCGAGCGCAGTTGGTAATCCCAGAGGCGTTCCGATACCAACTGGATGCGGCGCTTTGCGGAAGCGCCGTTTTCGCGGCTGAAGATCAGGATGAACTCGTCTTCAGCGATGCGGCAGGCAAAGTCCTGTTCGCGGGTGAGCGACATGACCAGACGGGTGACGGAGGCCATGATCTGCTCGATGGCAGGCTTACCCTGATCGGCCATGAGGCGGACGTAATCGACCACGCTGACGGCGATTACCAGGCCGGAGAATGGGGCTTCGTCCTCAAGAAGGCGAGCCAATGCCGTTGGTTCGTGGAAGCCGCCAGGCAGCACCAACGTGGGCGGAGCCGGAGGTTCCTGTTCGGCCCGGGCTTGCGCGGCGGAGCGCATTTCCACGACCTTCGGACGCATTTCGCTCTGCGGGGCCGCGACGACAGGAGCTTGGGCGACCGGCTCCGGGACAGCCGGCCTGTAAGCGAACGGATCATCGGAGGGGGCCGGATCAAGCGAAGCGGCTCCTGAGAACGAAGGCTCCGCCTGGGCGAACGTAGGTTCCGTGAAGGACGGTTCAGTCTGGGCTGCATCCGGCCCGAGGCTCCAGGTGGAGGGCTCGGCGCCTGTCAGCCAGATAGAGGGCTCGGAGGGCGCGTCGGCAGGCTGCGAAGTTTCGGGCGTCATGCCGGCACCAACAGGCTGAGAGTCTGCCAGCGCTTCGTACCAGGCTGGAGCCACGGAATGATCAGCCTCCGCAACCGCTTCAGCCCACATAGCGTCGGACATCGCAGGGAGGACGACAGGCCCGGCTTCGGCAACCGGTGTGTACCAAGCCGCCGCTGTCATTTCGGCCACGACGGGCTCAGGTTCGGTGATCGCTTCGGGCCAGGTTGCCGCGGTCATTTCGGCTACGACAGGCTCCGGTTCGGAGATCACTTCGGGCCAAGTTGCCGCGGTCATTTCGGCTACGACGGGCTCCGGTTCGGAGATTGCCTCGGGCCAGGTCGCCGCCATTTCGGCTGCGACGGGCTCCGGTTCGGAGATCGCCTCGGGCCAGGTCGCCGCCATTTCGGCTGCGACGGGCTCAGGCACTGCAATGGGTTCGGACGGAGATTCGGCAACTAGCGGAGCGAATACGGGCTCGGGTTCCGACGTGGACTGACTCGAGGAGGAGCCGGAAAGCTGATCCAGAGACAGGAAGGTATCGGTGAACTCCGAAGCGGGCAGGACATCGTCGTCCCGGAGTACCCGAATCCGCACGACCTGGATCTCTTCGTCGGCGCCCGATTCGAACATGGTGGGCTCGAAGATCGCGGCGGCCGCGGTCTCCAGCACCAGCGGCTCAACGACCGGTGTCAACTCGGGTTCGATGCGCGCCAGTGTCGGGATCTCGGCATAAACCGGCATATCCTCAATCAGAGAATAGTCAGCGGTAAACGCGGGCTCCTCGATGGCGGTGGCGAACGCCGTTTCGGGGGCAAGAGCTTCGACCTGCTCCAGAACCGGCGATTCCATCACTTCGGCGACTTCGACCGTCTCCGGCACTTCGGCCATCGCAGCGGTGGCCATCGTTTCGGCAACCAGGCTTTCGACCTGCTCCAGAACCGGCGATTCCATCACTTCGACGACTTCGACCGTCTCCGGCACTTCGGCCATCGCAGCGGCGGCAATCGTTTCGGGAACCAGGCTTTCGACCTGCTCCAGAACCGGCGACTCCATCACGTCGGCGACTTCGACCGTTTCCGGTACTTCTGCCATCGCGGCGGCGGCCACAGTTTCGGGAACCAGGGGTTCGACCTGCTCCAGAACCGGCGATTCCATCACTTCGGCGACTTCGACCGGTGTTTCGAACGTCGATTCGACGAGGGGTGCTTCGAACGTGGCGGATTCCAGCGTTACTTCTTCCGCGGCGGCGACCATGAGAGGCTGAGACTCGGCGCTGGGCACCTCTGAGGTGGCCAAGGGCTCGACCGTCTGGGCAAACTGCTCGATGGAGGGCGGAACGATCTCGAACTCCGGCACTTCCGTGTGGAGTTGGAGAGCTGGGAGAGAGGACTCTGTCCGGGCGACAATCGTCTCCGAGGGCAGGCTGGCCACGCTACCGGAGAGGATAGCGGGAGCAGACATTACCAGGGAGAGTTCAGTCGCTTGGGACAATTGGCACACAGCAGCGGGCTGCTGTGCGAAGGGCAGAATGGACTCGGCTGCCACTTCGGCGGGCTCTGGCTGACCGGCAGCCGCGGCCACTTGCGGCGCGACGGGCGCAGTGGTGAGCGGTTGCTGTGCATCGACCAGCGCCGGCGCGTGAACGGTTTGTGATTTCGATTGCGCCTGTTCCGCAAACATCTCGCGGGCGTCAGGCGATTCGAGGTTGGCAATGGCGGGCACCGCCTGAGCGGCCGGCGCCGCTACAGGAGCTTGCTCGAGGCGTTGAGCCTGGGCCATGAGCACCCTGGCTTCGGACTGCGCCAGAAGCGGCTGGGCGGACGGGATACCGGTCTGGTCGGGCTGGGCGGCGAATTCGTGCCTGGTCGATTGAGCCACCGGCACCGCAAGGGGCATCGGAGCCGGCGCGACGGAGACCTGGGCGGCCGCGGCCGGGGCCGTTTCGACAGGGTGAACCGGCTCGACGGCGGGCGCTTTCGGTTCGACTTCCTGATGCTTGCGGATGACGATATCCTGCGCCCAGCTCGCGACGGATTCCTGGCGGGGCGGAGGAACGGGCCTTTCTTCTGAACGGCGGCCACCGCGGCGGCCGCGGGCGGAGCGTTCCGACTGAGCGCGTTCGAAGAGCTCGCGGGCGTCGGTGACTGGAGTGGAGAGGGGGGCAGGTTGCGGAGCAGGCGTCTGCTGCGCCCGGGCGACAGGCTGTGCCACCGGCACCGGGGCGGCGGCCGGACGGCCGACCAGAGCTCCCTGCACCTTGGCAACTACCTCAATCGTCTGCTGTTGAACCTTCTCGACAAGGTCGTCACGCTTGTCGCGCTCATCCTCACGAACACGCATGACGATGTTGGCTTCCCGAAGTTGCTCATTACTGCCCTTCAGGAAATCACAGATCAGCGCGACGAAGGCGGCCCCGAGAATGACTACCAGGCTAACGAAAACCTGGATTTCAATTGCGCCCATGGAAATACCCTAAGCAAGATTGTAGGGGTTGGCAGTAGTCAGGCAAATAGGACTAGGGACTCAAATGGCACTGGTACCTTAGCTCGGCTTAGGGGGAGCAATCGTACTAGCCGAGTGGGTCGATATACCTAATAGTTCTAAGGTTTACAGCTTAGTACTCTAGGTGTTCCCGCTCTATTCACCAGCGAATTTCCCGGCCACGGGATCAGGTCAATTCGCAGGATACGGTCGGCGGGAGAGCCCGCCGGAGGAGGAGGAAGACGACCGCGCGGGCGGCGGCGTAACCTGGGGTCCGCCGACCCGGGGCGGAGCAATGCCCGCCAATTCCTCGTCGGAGAACTTGAGACTACGATCGATGACCATCTCGATGGTCGAGCCGCGTTCGATGATCGCGTCGGGGCCGCGTGTCATAAGGATACCGGCCAATCCGGCGGCTGCCCCGGCGGCCGCGCCGATTCCGGCGCCCGTACCGGTGCGGGTAGCAACTCCACCGATCATGGTGCCCCAGCCGGCTGCTTCACCCACCTTGGTGGCGTCGGCAGCCTTCGAACCGTCCCCCTCCACTTTGCCTTCCGTACGGTCCACCTTACCCGGATTGGAGCCGTCAACGGTGCCCAGCGAGGCGCGGAAGTCGCGGGTGACGCCGTTCGGGAGCGTGAGGGAATCGAACCGGACATAGAGTTCAGCCCGGCCTTTCACCTTACCTGCCCGTTTCACCTGAGTGACGGTACCGGTGACATACGAGCCGGGGGGAATCACAATGCGGCCATCTGAAAGGATGGGGAAGTTGGTCTGAAGGTAGACGCGATCACCCACGGCGGCGGACTTAGTACTGATGCTATTGATCAACTGGAGCGGAATCTTGCTGCCGGCCGCGACGGTATAGACCCTCTGATCGCCTGCGGACTGAGCGTTCTGGGCAGCAGGCCAGCCGGATTGTCCGGCCTGCTGGGCGAGCAGGGCGAAGGCAAACAATGGGGTGATGCAGACAGCTCGGATGTGCACAATGTGCTCCCTACTCATAGACTAACCCCAAGGCTGAGGTTTGGGATGGGTTTTTCCACACTGAAACCGCATGAATCCACTGGGTCCACCCATGCGCGACAGCGAAGCACCCGCAGAGGCCGGGCTCACTTGATTGAACGTAGAGGTGGGGCATCCGGTTGCGGCGGGTTGGGTTTGAATCTGAGCCGGTTGCCGGCTTGCGTGCCGGCGCCGGCGATGTCGAGAGTGACTTCGGGGTCTTCGGCCAGCTGCTCCGGAAGTAGCACATGGATCTCATAAACCCCGGGGAATCCTGGACTTAGTCCGACGTATCCGAGCCGCTCAGGCACCACGCACTCGCCGTCAAACAGAAGACAAAACTGATCGAGATGAGCCAGGGGCGCCTTGGCGCGGGGCATGGAGCGGTAAGGGAGGATGGGCCGGGACTCCCCCAGGCCGGCAGCATAGAGGACAACCGACTCCCCGGGACGAGCCGGATGGGCGGCGTCAATCCACTCCATCGAGTCCAGATGACGGCCCAGGACAAAACCTGTTTCCATCAGGAACCAGGCTGGCGCGGCCTGCAGGAGTTGAACCCGGATGGTTGGACCGCTCAGGTTCTTGTAGGTGAGGACTATATTTACGGGTCCGGGGCGAAGCTCAGACGGAACCAGGAAGGTCACAACATCCGGAGAGATATACTCCAACGGCACCAGGAGACCACTGACCTTCACAACGACGGCAGTGCCTGAGAGCAAGGTGGGCAGCGTGTCACCCTGCAGGTCGCTGTCGACGCGAGCCCGGCTGTAGGGAGCCAGGTCTTTGCCGTAGATGGCGGCAAGCGTGTTGGGCGCCAGCCGGCCGATCTCGCCGCTGGCAAGGTTAACGATGCTGTCCGCGGAGTAGGACGGCGCCTGCCTCTGCGTTTCGCTCCTGGCCGTGATGACACACAAGAGGAGGGCCAGCGCCGAACAGATTGGGCGCATGGGCGATCGATCCAGATTCTACGCCCGGTCGGCGGCCGTGTCCATACCCCCACTTCTTCAGAGGGGTAGATCGCTTATGCCAAAGCCAGTGCCTTGCGAGTCATGGTAGCGACCGGCACATTCTCCAGCTCTTCCATCTGGAACCAACGAAAGCCTTTAGGAGCTTTGGCGGCCGAAGCACGGTAGACCTCGATCGTATAATCGTGGTGGGTGATGGAGTGCTTGAACGAACCCAGGCATTCGCCGCGTTCCGCAGCCGGCATGTCACGGGCCGCGGGTAATTCCCAGAATCCAGCCAGTTTGGACTCGGTGGTACCGCGCTGGCGCAGCAGGATGCTACCGTTCTTCTCTACCAGAAACAGCTCCATGGCCAACTTGACCGGATCGCGTTTCTTCAACTTGATGGGCAGTTCGCCCTGGATGCCGGCAGCGCGTGCCTGGCAGAGTTCGCGCCATGGGCAAAGGAGACATTGCGGGCTGCGGGGCAGGCAGACCGTGGCGCCGAGTTCCATGATGGCCTGATTGAAATCGGCAGGGCGCTTGGGGTCGAGCAGACGCTGGGCGTGCTCCTTGAGGCGAACCCGGACGGAAGAGTTCGAGATGTCGCCCTTCTCGAGGGTCATGCGCGAGATCACGCGCATGACGTTGCCGTCGAGCACGGCGTAGGGGAGAGAGAAACAGATGGAAGAGATGGCGGCCGCGGTGTAGTCCCCGACTCCGGGCAGGGTCCGGATCTCCTCGTAGGTTTCGGGAAAGCCACCGGCCGCGGTGATCTGGATAGCGGCGCGCTGCAGGTTGCGGGCCCGGGAGTAGTAGCCCAATCCCGACCAGATGGCGAGAAAATCCTGTTCCGGCGCCTGGGCGAGATCCTTCGGTTCGGGATAGCGCTCGAGGAAGCGCTGGTAATACGGGATGACCGCAGCGACGCGGGTCTGCTGCAGCATGATCTCGGAGACCATGATCTTCCACGGGTCGCGAGTGCGCCGCCACGGTAAATCGCGGCCGGCGGCGGTATACCAGTCGAGCAGAAGCTGATTGGCTTTGCGGGGCGGGGGGATGAGCATCCGATTGATACAATGGTAAGTCAGTGGACGAACTCCTGAGGATCCGCGGGGCGCGGGTTCACAATCTCAAAAACCTGAGTGTCGACCTGCCGCACAACAAGTTGACGGTGGTGACAGGTGTGTCCGGGTCCGGCAAGTCATCGCTGGTCTTCGACACGATCTATGCGGAAGGACAGCGGCGCTATGTGGAAAGCCTGTCGGCGTATGCCCGGCAGTTCCTGGACCGCATGGAAAAGCCGGATGTCGATGAGATCCAAGGCATTTCGCCGCCGATTGCGATCCGGCAGAAGAATACGACCAGGAATCCCCGCTCGACGGTAGCCACCTCGACGGAGATCTACGACTTCGTGCGGCTGCTGTATGCGCGCACCGGCGAGACATACTGCCCCACTTGCGGCCAATTGGTGGAACGGGACACAGTGGATCCGGTGGCCCGCAAGATGCTGGCGCAGCCGGACGGCTCGCGCTGGTACGCCCTGTTCCCGATTGTCATGTTCAAGCCGGGTGATGCAGCGGCGTTGCGCGACCACCTGTTCGACCTGCGGAAACGCGGCTTCAACCGGCTGTTCCAGAACTCGACGGTGTATGAGTTCTCGACGCCCGAGTCCCTGCTGGAGGTCGATTTCTCGAAGCCTGTCTTCGTCTTGGCCGACCGGCTGGTGGTGCGGCCGGACCAGAAGCAGCGCATCGTGGATACGGTGGAGATTTGTTATCGCGAAGCCGGCGAAGTGGTATTCGAGCAGGCTGGGGAACCGGAGCCGAAGCAGATTCGCTTCAGCGAGCGGTTCTCGTGCAAGACCTGCAACGTCGAGTTCCTGACTCCGGAACCGTCGCTGTTCAGTTTCAACAACCCCTATGGCGCATGTCCCAAGTGCCAGGGCTTCGGCAACACCATCGATTACGACCTGGACCTGGTGATTCCGGATCCGTCGCTTTCGATCGCCGATGGCGCGGTGGATCCGTGGAACAAGCCCCAATACCAGTGGATGCGCGAGGAGTTCATCGGCAAGTCGCGCAACAAAGTGCGAGCCACTGTACCGTATGTCGATCTCAAGCCCGCGGAAAAGAGCGTGGTGCTGGACGCGATCCGGCGCTTCTTCCTCGAGGTGGAAACCAAGAAGTACAAAGTCCATGTAAGGGTGTTCCTGAGCCGGTACCGCGGCTACACGCAGTGTCCGGCATGCGGCGGTTCGCGACTGCGGGCCGAGGCGTTGAACGTGCGCGTGGGCGGCAAAACGATTGCCGACGTCGTGCGATTCAATATCGCCGAGGCGAAGGACTTCTTCGATGAACTGCAGCAGGCGCCGGAGCAGGCGGCGATTGCGGAGAAAGTGCTTGTCGAGATCCGCCAGCGGCTGAAGTTCCTGAACGATGTCGGCCTTCAGTATTTGACGCTCGACCGGCTGTCCGCCACGTTGTCGGGCGGAGAGGCGCAGCGGATTCAGCTCGCCACGTGCCTGGGTTCGCGCCTGGTGGGCGCCACCTATGTCCTGGATGAGCCCTCGATCGGGCTGCATTCGCGCGATACTGAGCGCCTGATTAAGATCCTGGAAGAACTGCGCGACCTGGGCAATACGATCCTGGTGGTGGAGCACGACGCCGACGTGATGCGGGCGGCGGACCATGTCGTCGACATGGGTCCGGGCGCCGGAGAGTTAGGCGGCATGGTGACCTTTGAAGGCACGCTGGCCAAGATGCTCTCCGCCAGCGGCAAGAAGAGCGCCTCGCTGACGGCGAAATACCTGAAGGGCGACCTGAGCACTTCGTTGAAGACGGAGCGCCGGCCGGTTGACAGGAAGCGGCTGCTGAAGTTCTTCGGCTGCCGGGCCAACAATCTGCAGAACATTGATGTCGAAGTGCCGCTGGGCATGATGACTGTGGTGACGGGCGTTTCGGGCTCGGGCAAGTCGTCGCTGGTGCACGACGTGATCCACCGCACCTTGGAGACTCGCTACCGGCGAGACCTGTCGAAAGAAGGCGCCAAGGAAGAGGACGAGGTCCTGGCCCAAAAGGCGGAGAAGCAAACCTGCCGCAAGGTGGAGAATGCGGAACTGATCCGTGAAATGGTGATGGTGGACCAGTCGCCGATTGGGCGCACGCCACGCTCGAATCCGGTGACGTACTGCAAGGCCTTCGATGTGATCCGCGAGTTGTTTGCCTCGACGCCCGAGGCGGATCGCCGCGGCTACACGGCCGGCCATTTCTCATTCAACATTGCCGGCGGACGGTGTGAGACCTGCCAGGGGGACGGCACGGTCACGGTGGAGATGCAGTTCCTGGCGGATGTAGAACTGATCTGCGAGGACTGCAAAGGCACGCGCTATAAGTCGTCGGTATTGGATGTGCGGTACCGCGGGATGAACATCCACGAAGTGTTGGGGATGACGATCCGCGAGGCGCTGGCGTTTTTCGCGGATCAACCGAAGCTGGTGTCCAGGCTCAAGCCGTTGTCGGATGTGGGCTTGGGCTACCTGAGGCTGGGCCAATCGGCGACGACTCTTTCGGGCGGCGAGGCGCAGCGTGTGAAGCTGGCTTCCCATCTGACCCAGGCGGATTCGAAGGGCATGTTGTATCTGTTCGACGAGCCGACGACGGGACTGCATTTCGACGACATCGCGAAGCTGCTGGATGCCTTCGAGCGACTGGTACACAACGGCGCGAGCCTGCTGGTCATCGAACACAACCTGGAAGTGATCCGCCACGCGGATTGGGTGATTGACCTGGGGCCGGAGGGCGGCTCCGGCGGCGGACGAGTGGTCACGGCCGGCACACCGGAACAGGTGGCCCAATGCGCGGAATCCTACACGGGCCAGTTTCTCAAGGCGCTGAAATAGCCGGGGCGCCTGCCCCGCCCCGGGATTGATCACTCGTTGCGCAAAGCGATAGAGGGATCGGCGCGGGCGGCTCCCAGCGCGGGTGTGAAGCTGGCGAGCAGCGCCGCGCAGATGACGAAGGCCAGGGCCCAAAGGAGAGGCACGGGGTCGCCAAATTTCACGCCATACAACAGACTGGCCATGGAGCGGGCGGCCAAGGGCGCAAGAAGAGCTCCCACCACACCACCGGCGAGGGCTTGGGCGAGTCCGCCTTTCAACACCAGCCAGAGGATGTCGCGGCGTGTGGCGCCCATGGCTACGCGGATACCGAACTCGCGGTGGCGCTGTTCGACGACGTAGGCGAGAAGACCATAGATGCCGAACACCGCGAGCATCAGGGCCAGTAGCGCGAACGCCTGCAGCAGCCAGTTGGCAAGATTCCTCTCGGCCAGGGCGGCCCGTGTAATAGTCGTCATCGCCCGCGGCTCAGCCACGGGGAGTTCCCGGTCGATCTCGTGCAAAGCCGTGACGGCCGGAGCCAACAACGACATGGGATCGCCGGCAGTGCGAAGGACGGCATTCACTTCACCCATCGGCACCTGGGCCAGGGGCATCCAGAAACCGGGCTCGGCCTTGAGGTCGGCCGGGCGGTCGAAGTTATCGGCAACAACGCCAACGAGTTGCCGCGGTTTGCCCCAGATGCTGAGGGTTCGACCGACGGGGTCGAGCCCCGGCATATAGCGGCGCACCAGAGCTTCGTTGACGATGACGACCAGCGGCCCGGCCGTGTTGTCGCGCTGCTCGAAGTAGCGACCGGCGCGGAGCGGGATATGTAGGGCCTCGAAGTAGCCGGGCGAGGCCATCTGGTAGCGCGCCTGGGTTGGATCATCCGGACGCTCGGCCACGCCGGGGATGGAGAAGCCGCTGTTTTCGTCGTATCCGGTCCAGGGAATATTGGTGGCCAGTGCGGCAGCCTGGACACCGGGCAGGGACCGCCAGCGAGCCGCCACCTGTTCGTACAGCCGGGCGGCCTGTTCTGGCTTTTCATAGCCGGCTCGCGGCAGTTCCAGTTGGAACGTCAGGACGCCAGCGGGGTCGAAACCATTGTCACGGGCGCGCAACCGGAGCGAGCTTTGGACGAGCAGGGCCGCCGAGACACAGAGGACCGTGGCGAAGGCCACCTCACCGGCAACGAGCACGGCACGCAGGCGATGCGCGTCGCGGCCGGCCGAGGCCCCGCGAGACTCCTGGGTGAGGCTGGCGGCGGGATCGACGCGTGATTGGCGCAGGGCCGGAGCGAGGCCAGCCAGCGAGCTGGTGAGCAAGGCACAGGCGAGCGCAAAAAGACCGGCGGTCCAGGTGAGTTGGACCTCGTGGACACGCGGGAAATCAGCTGGGATCAATGCGCGCCATCCGGGAGAGAGCAAGGCAGCCAGCGCCAAGCCCAAGGCGCCGCCTGCCAAGCCGAGCACCAGATTCTCGCAGAGGACGGACCGCACCAGCCGCCAGGTTCCGGCGCCCAGCGCGCGACAGACCGCGATCTCCTTGCGGCGCGCCAGGCTGCGGGCGATACAAAGTCCGGCGACATTGGCGCAGGCGATGAGCAGAACCAGCCCGCCGGCCGCGGTGAGCAGCCAGACCGTTTCGCGCGATTGGCCGACGAGTTCGCTGGTGAGCGGCTCGATGCGCAAGATGAGATCCCGATTGGGACCAGGAAGGATGCGGGTGAGTTCTTTCGCGATGCCATGCACATCCTGACGCGCTTGCTCCAGGGAAACGCCAGGCTTCAGTCGTCCGATGAAATTGGTGAAGTGGGAGCCGCGGCTCTCGGGCCCCACCGGCAGAGGCCACCAGAGATCCACGGTCTCGCCTTGCAGCGGAGAACGGTAACTTCCGCCAACATGCTGGAAGCCGGGCGGCAGGACGCCCACGACGGTCCAGGCCTCCCGGTTCAGCCGGATGGTTTTGCCTACAATCGCCGGATCCGCTTGGAAGCGCGTCTTCCACAAGCGATTGCCGAGGATCACGACGCGTGCCTTTTCCACCTTGGAATCGGCCGGTTCAAAGCTGCGGCCCATGGCGGGCAGGATGCCTACGGTGGTGAAGAAATCGTGAGAGACCCGCATCGACCTGAGACGCTCCGGCACCTCGCCATGCATGAGTTGGAGGTCGTCACCGGTATAGAGGGCAACGGCATCGAACGATTTGTTCAGGCGGCGGATGTCGAAGAAATTGCCGATGGAGACGGGCCATTTGGGATTGCGCGGCGTCGACTCGAAGACGCGGACCAGGCGGTCGGGGTGCGGGTAGGGCAGCGGGCGCAACAAGACGCCGTCCAACATGGTGAAGATGAGCGTATTCAGGCCGACCGACAGCGCGAGGGCGGCCAATGCGATCGCGGTGAACCCGCGGTGGCGGCGTAGGGCGACCACCGCCTGCCGGAGGTCGGCGAAAGTGCCATCGAGCCAGCCCAGCAGGCGCTGATCGCGGATCGCCTCGGAGCTTACGCCTTCGTATCCGCACTTGAGCCGTGCCTGGCGGCGGGCTTCCAGTGGATCCAGTCCGCGCCGCAGGCCAGCCTCGGTCTCCATCTGAAGATGAAACTCAATCTCGTCCGCGAGGCTTCGATCAGCATTTGCTTTTCCAAACAGAGAGCGCAACTTCGAGAAGAACTCCAGTACTGAGCGCATGGGCGCCTCCTTACTCGATTTCGATCAGACAGCGTCGTCCAGCAGGCGCCGCATGATGTCCGTCATGCGGGACCATTCCTGGCGTTCGACTTCCAAACGGCGGCGGCCGGCCGGGGTGAGGCTGTAAAAACGGGCACGGCGGTTCGACTCAGTCTGGTCCCACGCGGCCCGCAGCAGGCCACGCTGCTCCAGGCGCACGAGACCGGGGTAGAGGGTGCCCATGTTCAACTGCAGCGCCCCGCCGGAGACCTGCGAGAGGCGTTCCGCAATGGCGTAGCCGTGCACGGGGCCGAGAGTTGCGACGACCTTGAGGATCATGAGGTCGAGCGTGCCCTGCAGCACTCCGGCCTTGGGGGAAGCGGGTTCTCTATTTGGCAATCTAATACAACCTACCGTCGTTCCATTTGGCTGTCAAATGGAGTACGGCCGGAATGTCAAAACGTTACAGAGCCGGAGGAAAGAATGCCGGGGTCAGGCTCGCCAGAATGAGATGACGCAGCCGCCGGCGATGATGAGCGCACCCCCGGCGCAGACCGGTAGCGAAGGCTTCTGCTGGAACCGGAACCAGGCGAGAATCTGGGCAAAGACAAAAAAGAAGACTACGTACACGCCCAGCAGGCGTCCGAAATCCCAGCGCGGCAGGTTCACGGTAAAGCCGTAAACGGCAAGGGCGAGCACACCCAGTCCAGCCGAGAGGAATCGGGCCACGCCAGTGGATCGATAGATGGCTGACTGGAAACACGAATCGCCGAAAGCTTCCAGGAATGCCGCGGCGCCCAGCAGCAGCAGCGTCAGCAGCGGCCCCGGTTCGCGGAGGATCAGCGGGAAGGACATCCCTCCACTATGCCGCGAGTTGGATGCCTGTCATCAGACGGGCGATTTTTCGTTAGGGGCCGGGCGGAGGGTGGAGTAAGCTCCTTGAAAGGAGGACAAATGGGTACAGGATCAATTCGACTGGATTTCGTGACTGTCGGAGGAGCCAAGCTCCAGGACCAGATACACATGGACATCGTCGCGAGGGACGGGTCGACACACTACGAAAACTCGGTCCAGGTCAGCGGGACGGTCCAGATTGGAGGGATCGAAGCGTCACCGGCAAAGGACTATCAGGTGACCGTGTGGCCCATGAGATACCGGCCGGCTTCCTTTTTCCTCAGGGTGCAGGATGGCAAGAATACACGCCAGACCGTGACCCTGCCGGTGAATCCGGACAAGGTGTCGGCCATTGATGCCCCGGCATATGCGAAATTGCCCCCCCAGTTGAGGACGATCCTCGAGACTTCGTCGATCGACACGCAGCCCGCCCAGCAGGGGCAGGCATTGTATGATGCGCTGGACGCGCAGCGCCAGGCCTGCCTGCTGAACATCGCGGCGAAGGCAGCGGGCACAACACTGGGTGACGGTTCCAGTTGCCTGAGCCATATGGGCGGCCTGCTGAAGCTGCGCAGGGACCGCTTCTTCGTCAGGACCACGGCCGCCTTGTTTGAGGAGACGCAGAATGCTTCGCGGCTCTTCCACGAGGTGTCGGGCGCGCTGCATCATCCCCCGGACGGGTACCAGTCCGCGAAGAGTTTCAAGACATTCGATAAGTACGGCAACCTGCAACTCTCGTTCTTCCGGCAGGGTGAAACCGGCGACCACTATCTGGTGGACGTCGACATTGACGAGGCGCAGTATCTGCAGCACACTTTCGAAGTCATTCGGAATGCCGTGCTGGACCACACCACCAATCCGTACGACGTCCACGAAGTACTGGTGGGCGAACAGAAGCTCAACCCCGGCTACGACTTCGTGTTTCCGCAGGCGGCTCACATCACCCTCGCGGCCAAGGCGTAGGCGGACTCAGACAACGTCGATCGCGGCCAGGATCTTCGACCAGGATGTCTTGGGAGCGTGCATCGCAAAGACGGATTCCGGCTGGATTTTCTCGCGTGCCGCTGCGTCCCGCACTTCGCTGAGGTACTGCGGCATGAAGAAGCTGCCATCCGGCATCGGGCCCTGGACCAGGTCGCTGGCATAGAGAATCCGGTGTTCAGGGAACCAGGCCATCATCATCCGTTCGCCGGTCTCGGTGCGAAGGGGGATGAGTTCCACCCGATTGGCGCCGCTGCCCAGCAGGGTCCGGCTGGCTACCAGGCGCAGATCCGGTTCGCGGCGCCGGGTCGCGAGGGCATCAGGTCGGAGGGACCGCGGGGCGGACAGCAGGCGCCGGACGATTGGTTCATTCCGGTCGAGCAGGTAGACCGGGATTCCGCGCGCGACATACTCCCGAACGCCGGAAAAATGCGGCCACGCATCGGAGGTCGAGATCACCGCCTTAACGGGTGTATCCGGGAACCGCCGTGCGGCCTCTTCCAGGACACGCTGCGAGTATCCAGCCGAGATGGGCGCCTCCAGAATCAGCAGGCCGTCATCCTGCCGGATGTAGGCGATGTCCCAGTTCCCCGGCACTTTGACGAAGCCGGGGGCAAGTTCGACGGCGGGCCGGTCCGGCCTTCCCAGGGGGAGAGCCTCCACCTCGGGCTGAGCCTTCAGGGCCAGTTGCCCGGCATCCGGCGGCAATGCCAGGCGTTCGGCGGGCACCGCGGCGTTGATCGTCATCTCGTCAATACTGAACGAGCGGTAGGCGTAGCCGCCCTTCTCGATGTCCACCTGGCGCGGATAATGCAGGCCACCCTGTTCCAGATACCAGTAGGAGTAGATCCAACGGGTAGTGACGTCGCCCCATACGTTCCAGAAGGTATCGCGCGGATAAGTCCTTACGAGTTCCACCACCGTGGGCAGCGCGGTGTCGGCATTGAACAGGATACGCACCGGGAAGCCCTGCCAGGTAAAGGCCGCCGCGTGGTGCATCACCTCCTGGTAGAGCGTCGATCCGTCTGTGCGCAGGTCGGAAGCGGCGAGAGCGGTGAGGAGAACCCGCTGGGGACTCAGGTCGAGCCATTCGGTGTCGGCCGGCATGACACGGGGCGGGAATTCCCGGCCCTGCACCGTCATCAGGGTGGCCTGCAATCCGTCGCCGGAGATAGTGGCCTGGCGATCCACCTGACCTGGGCGCTCAATCCTGTCCACGCGGCGGCGGCCGTTTACCAGGTCACGCCACTCTTCGGTTTGTTCGTAGCGGACAATCCAGGGGCCGGCCGGGCGCTCGGATTGCTCTATTAGGTAGTAGTGGCCAAATCCTTTAATATGAAGCGATTGGATCGCTTCCAGACGGGAGCGGCCGCCCATGGCGGCAAGGGATTGTTCGAGAAGTGGAAGCATGATTCCGAGGTAGCGGTGCCGTGCCAAATGTGCGCGGGCGTGCTCCTCTCAGGACGTGAACCCCGGCCGGGCTGGTAGACACTTGTTACAAAATCCCGCCACGGGCGTTACAGGGCGGCCAGCAGGCAGCGAGGGGGAGAGGCGACAATAGAAACCGCAATGGCTTTATCGCAGGAGCAACTCGATGCGGTCCGGCGGAGCGGCCAGGACGCCTGCTGCGTGGCCGGTCCCGGCTCGGGCAAAACCACCGTATTGGTGGAGCGGTTTGCGTGGCTGGTGGAGCAGGGCATGGATCCAGGGCGAATCCTGGCCATTACCTTCACTGAGAAGGCGGCCACCCAAATCAAAGCCCGTCTCGTGAAGCGCTTCAGTACGGACCTGGAGCGACGGCGCGGCGTAGAGCGCGCGCAGGTGTCCACGATCCACGCGTTCTGCATGGGCCTGTTGCAGGAACACGCCATCCGCGCCGGACTCGATCCGGAATTCGCCGTGCTGGACGAGCGGGAGTCCGACACTGAGCAGGCGGCTGCCATGGAGGCGGTGCTCGACCGCCTGGCCGAGGAGCGGCGCGACGAGTTTGTCGCCGTGGCGGAAGCCTGGCCGGCCAACGATATGGCGCTGGCCCTGCGTGGTGTCTACGAAGATTTGCGGATGGGCGGCGGAGCCCGGATCGCGCTCCAGCGGCTGCCCGAGTTTCACCCGGAAGCGGAGGTTGAGGAACTGCGGCGGTCCGTGCGCCAGATGCTGGACGAGTCGCCGTCGCCGACAACTGACCCGCAGCGGCGGCGCATCGCGGAAGGGCGCGCGTGGCTCAGCCAGGAGCCCTCCCTGTCCTGGCTGGCCGAGTTCAAAATGGACAAAAAGGGGCTCAAGGCCGGGCATCCCATCTACGACGGCCTCGATCGCGTCAGAATGCTGCGGGACCAGGCCAGGCGCTGCCTGCTGGGCGCGTCGCATGTGAAGGAGCGTGCGGTGCTGCGCGATGCCCTGGTCGAATTCGAGCAGGAGTTCCAGCGGCGCAAGCGCACGCGGGCGGCCCTCGACTTTGAAGACTTGCAGGAGCAGACCCTGCGCCTGCTGGAAAGCGATCCCGAAATCCGAAGTGAGACGCAGGATCGTTTCGACGCGATCCTGATGGACGAACTTCAGGATACGAACCCGGTCCAGTGGCGCATCCTGAACCTGGTGCGGCGCGAGGGCCGGTTCTTCGCGGTGGGCGACATCAACCAGTCGATCTACGGTTTCCGCCATGCTGTGCCTGAGCAGTTCGTGGCCTACCAGGAGACTGTCCTGGCGCAGGGCGGCGCGGTGGACCGACTGGAAAGCAATTATCGCAGCCGGCCCGAAATCCTGGCAGCGGTGACCGCCTCCCTGGTAACGACACCTAGTGTTGGCGTGACGAAACATGAACTGATTGGCCGGCGGGTGTATCCGCCACACGACCCTCCCTTCGTTGAGATCCAGCGTATGGAGGAGGGCGAGGCCGAAATTGAAGCACTGTGGATCGCCAGGCGGTTGCGGGAACTGCACGGCGAACTGACGGTGGGAGATCCGCCCCACCCGTCTCGATTTCGCGATATGGCCGTACTGGCGCGCACCAAGGCTCCGTTCGATGCCCTGGAATCGGCGTTCGAGCGGTTCGGCATCCCCTGCCAGATCGACCGGGGGAAGAACTTCTTTGAAGAGCAGGAGATCCTGGACCTTACCAATTGGCTACGGGTGCTGGAGAATCCGGCCGGCGAAATCCCGCTCTTCGCCCTGCTGCGTTCGCCCTTCTTCGGCTTGAGCGATGAGTCGATCCTGCTGGCGCGTGCTGAAGGCGGACTCGCTCCCCCGGCAGCCTGGGAACGGATAGTGGAGGCACGCGCGTTCCGTGAGGAGATTCCAGCGGACCGCCTGCTTTCCCGGCTGATGGACCAAACAGGCTATCGCGATGCCCTCGCCCGCCGCGGCCGCGCGAATGTCGACAAGTTTCTGCGACTGGTGCGTGACCTGGACTCGGCCACACCCGGCGACCTCGCGGGCCATCTGGAGCAGATCGACGACCTGCGGGCCCGCGGTAAGGAGCCCAATGCGCCTGAGGTGGAATTCTCCGACGCGGTGCAGGTGATGTCCATCCACTCGGCGAAGGGGCTGGAGTTTCCGGTGGTTGTACTGGCGGCGATGCAGAAAGGAACCCAAAACTTCAGCGAGCCCCTGGCGTGGACCCCGCAAGCGGGGTTGGGCCTGCGATGGCGCATGACGGACGGCAAATCGTCAGAGCCGGATCCCGCCCTGGCAGCCTGTGCCAGCCTGACGTCCGAGCGGGAACGGGCCGAGGCTGACAGGTTGCTTTATGTCGCCATGACACGGGCGGAAGAGCGGCTGATCCTCTCATGGACCCAACCGGCCAGAACCTCTCCGCCATGGGTGCTGCAGGTGGAAACTGGACTGCAAGTTGACTGGCCCAGTGAAATCAATGCCGTCAGGGAAACCGGCGAACTTCGGGTCACCAGGCGTAGCGGGCCGCCAGAGACGCTGGATGCCCCGGTGCTGGAGGGTGGAACGCCGGAGCCTCTTGAAGTGCCCGCTTTGACGGAGTCCCGCCAAGCCAGCGCGCAATTGCCTGTCACCGCCTTGGCGGTCTTTGCAGACTGCCCCCGGCGCTACTTCCTGCAATCCCTGGTGGGCTGGCCCCAGCCCATGATCGAAGGCGCCTCCGGTGGCGGAGCAGCCCTTGGAACGGAAGTTCACGAGTTCCTCGGCGGTGTATTGGAAGAGGCTTCGCCGGAAGCGGAGGCACTGGCCGAGGTCTTCTTGCAGAGCGAGCTGGCAGGGCGGGTTCAGCGGGCCGGCCGGGTGGAGCGGGAGTTCGACTTCCTGGTAGAACTCGAAGGCGTCCTGCTGCGCGGCCAGATCGACCTCTGGTTCGAGCACGAAGGACGGCTGGTAGTGGTGGACTACAAGACCGACCGGAATCTGGATGAGGTCAGGATGGGCGCCTACTCGGTCCAGCTCAGGCTCTATGCCGAGGCGCTGGAGAGAATGCTGGGCCGGCCGGTGGACGAAGCATGGCTCTTTTCCTTACGCCAGGGCACAGCCCACCCTGTTGAGTTGGGAGGAAGGGAGGAACGCCTCGCCGGATTGCGGGCGCTGATGGAGGCGGAGACGACGGGGGATTTCCCTTTGCGGGCAGCACCCCGTTGCCAGTGGTGTCCTTACTTTGAGGGGGCCTGTCCTTCGGACGGCGGCTCCTGGTCAGAGTGAGTTTCTGAACCGCAGCCGCAGCGTTTCTGAATCAGGCCCATGAGCTTCTGGTGAATCGACGCCGGTATCGGTTGCGGCTCCATCCCCTTGTAAACACTGATGGTTTTGCGAGTCGTGTCGCAAATCACCCAGCAGTTGGGGCACTCAGTGATGTGCTTTTCGAGTTCGGCCCGAAGCGCGGGGTCAGTGGTCTCGTCGAGAAAGTCGTTGAGTTCCTTCAGGAAGTCGTGACAGGTGACCATCTCTTTTCGAAGCGCTTCCGTGTGCGCTGCCTCATTTTGCATAGCCAAGGATCTGATCCCCTTTGCGTTTGAAAATCCGGGTGAGTTTCTCGCGCAACTGCAGGCGCGCGCGCAGCAGGCGGCTTTTCACAGCTGCTATTGACAGACCGAGTACTTCAGCGGTCTCCTCCGTGCTGAGTTCTTCGACATCGCGAAGAATAAAAACCGTCCGGAAGATCGGTTTGAGGCTATCGATTGCTTTGTCCAGGATCTCGCGCATTTCTTCCTGGCTGTATTTTTGCTCCGGCGTGTCGTCCCACACCGCGATCTCCCGCACGATCGGTTCCTCTTCCGTTTCGATGTTTTCATCGAGCGAAACGGTTCGGTCACTTTTACGCTTTCTGAGCTTCATCAGGCTCTCGTTCACGGCGATTCTGGTCAACCAGGTATAGAATTTGGACTGCCCCTGGAAAGAATCGAGATGTTCGAACGCCTTTAGAAACGTCTCCTGGAGGACATCTTCCGCGTCCTCATCGTTTTGGGTGATTTGGCGCGCCATGCGGTAGACGCGCCGCTCGTACTTGGAAATCAGCTCGCCGAATGCCGCGGCATCTCCGCGGCGAGCCCGGTCCACCAAGGGCTGTTCGGCAGATATGGCATCACTTACTACAGCGGACTGGGTAGGTTCGCCTTCCATAGTGTGGGCTCCGAATCTTAAAGGATAGCAGTGAACCGGCACTCGCGCTGTGTCATGATAGGCTGGAATTTACCCCTTTAGGACAATGAGCAGCACCATTACGATCACGTTGCCGGATGGCAGCCAAAAGGCGGTGCCCCAGGGCACGACGCCGTTGGATGTGGCGCGTTCGATCGGCCAGCGATTGGCCGACGACGCGGTGGTGGCTCGCGTGGATGGGACCCTGTGGGACCTGACGCGGCCGCTGGAAGGAGATACTACCCTCGAGATTCTCACTTCGAAGAACGAAGAAGCGCTCGAGGTCTACCGCCACTCCACTGCCCACCTGCTGGCCGCGGCGGTATTGGAGCTGTACCCCGAGACCAAGCTCGGCATAGGACCGCCCATCAAGGACGGCTTCTACTACGACTTTGATCGGCCTTCGCCCTTTACTCCTGACGATTTGGAGAAGATTGAAGCGAAGATGCGGGAGATCCGCGACCGCGCTCTGCCTTACGAGCGCCAGCTCGTACCCAAAGCCGAGGGCTTGGCAAAATACAAGGAACTCGGCGAGCCAATGAAGTGCGAGCTGATCGAGGAGCGCGCCGGAGAGATCTTCAGCGAGTACACCTTGGGGCCGAAGTTCATCGACTTCTGCCGCGGTCCGCACGTCCCGACCACCAAGCGCATTAAAGCTTTTAAACTTTTGTCGATCGCCGGCGCCTACTGGAAGGGCGACGAGAAGCGCCAACAGCTCCAGCGCATCTATGGCACGGCCTGGTTCTCCCAGAAGGATCTCGACGATCACCTCCACAAACTGGAAGAGGCGAAGAAGCGCGACCATCGCCTGCTGGGCAAGCAGCTTGACCTCATCTCCATCCAGGAACTGGCCGGCCCCGGCCTGATCTTCTTCCACCCCAAGGGCGCGCTGGTGCGCAAGCTGCTGGAAGACTGGATGCGCGAGCAGTATCTGAAGCGCGGCTATTCCCTCGTCAACACACCGCACGTGATGCGCGAGCAGCTCTGGGCGACCTCCGGCCACCTGGGTCACTACGTGGACAACATGTATGCGGCCATGGAGTTGGACGACGCGCGCTACCGGCTGAAGCCGATGAACTGCCCCGGCCACATCCTGATTTACAGGGACAGGCAGCGCAGCTATCGCGACCTGCCCATCCGGCTGGGCGAACTGGGCACCGTCTACCGCTACGAACGGTCGGGTACCCTACACGGCCTGTTCCGCGTCCGTGGCTTTACGCAGGACGACGCCCACATCTTCTGCCGGCCTGACCAGATCGTCGAAGAGATCGTCAACTGCCTGGAGTTCGCCTTCGACGTGTTGAAGACCTATGGTTTCGACCGCTACAAGGCGGAAATCTCCACCTGGGACGGCGGCACCAGCGGCAAATACGTTGGCACGCCGGAGCAGTGGGCCCTCGCCGAGAATGCGCTCAAGGTGGCTGTGGAACGCGTCGGCCTGGAAGCGACTGTCATTCCGGACGAAGCGGCATTCTATGGCCCGAAGATCGATGTGAAGCTGCTGGATGCGCTCGACCGCCCATGGCAGCTCTCCACAGTACAGTTCGACTTCACACTGCCTGAACGCTTTGAGCTCGAGTATGTCGGCGAAGATGGAGGCAAGCACCAGCCCCTGATGGTGCACCGCGCCCTCTACGGCAGCGTGGAACGGTTCTTCGGCATCCTGCTGGAGCACTACGCCGGCGCGTTCCCCATCTGGCTGGCGCCGGTCCAGGTGATAGTCCTGCCGATTGCCGACCGTCACGCCGAGTACGCCAAACAAGTGGAAGCCAAGCTCCAGGCTGCCGGCCTGCGAGTGGAAGTCGATGCCCGCAGCGAAAAAGTGAACTACAAGATCCGCGAAGCCCAGCTTCAGAAGATCCCGTTCATGCTAGTGGTGGGCGACCGCGAAGCAGCCGATGGCAAGGTGGCCGTGCGCACCCGGAAGGGTGGCGATCTCGGTGCCAAGCTTGTAGACGAAGTAGTCGCTGAAATCGCCCAGCTCGTCGAATCGAAGGCCGTGACCGAATAGGCGGCCGCCCGCCGGTGTCTTGATGTCCTGGATACCCACGATCCTACTCGGCTGTCTGCTGCTAGGGTCGTGGGTTTTCTGCGTTCTGACCGTCATCGCGGCAGTCCGGTACCGGCGTGTCCACCCGCCCTCCCTGCTCACCTGCGAACCCGTCTCCATTCTGAAGCCTTTACACGGCCTGGACGAGGGACTCGAAGACAACCTGCGGACTTTCTTCTCGCAGGATTATCCGGACTTTGAAATCTTGTTTGCCGCTAGAGAAGCATCCGATCCCGCGCTGGCAGTGGTGGAACGGCTCCGGTTGGACTATCCCGACGTCCCAGTGCGCGTCTTCGTCACGGGGGAGCCGCCCTATCCGAATGCAAAGGTCTATAGCCTGCAGCGCATGCTGGCCGAAGCGGCGCACGACCTGCTGGTGATGAGCGATAGCGACATCCGCGTTACGCAATCGATGCTGCGGACGGTCGCAGCCGAATTCCAGGATCCCAACCTCGGGGTGGCCACTTGCCCCTACCGGGCCGTACCTGGCGGAAGTCTATGGTCGGTACTGGAAGCGATCGGCATGAACACCGAGTTTTGGGGCGGCGCGATCACGGCCCGCATGGTGGAGGGGGGCGTCAAGTTTGCAGTCGGGCCGACGATCGCGGCGCGCCGCGCTGTTGTCCAGGCCGTGGGCGGCTGGGAGCGCCTGAGCCAGTACCTGGCAGAGGATTTCGTGCTCGGCCAGTTTGCGGCGGCGGCCGGCTACGGCGTCATTCTTTCCTCGTACGTGATCGAACACCGGATCGGCACCCAGGAAATGCGCGCCAACTTTGCGCACCGCCTGCGTTGGAACCGGTCGACCCGGAGGTCGCGTCCGGCCGGCTATGTGGGCCAGATCTTCACCAACCCGCTGCCCATCGCCCTGGGGCTGCTGGTTCTCCATCCGGAAGCCTGGCCGGCGGCTGTAGTCACGTGTGTACTACGCGCCGCCGCCGCGTTCACCATCTCAGAGGGGGTTCTGCACGATCCGCTCTGTCGCACCTGGTGGCCCCTGATCCTGTGGCAGGACCTGTTGAGCTGCGTCTTCTGGGTGGCAGGCTTCTTCGGCAACACCATAATCTGGCGCAACCGGCAGTATCGGCTGCTTTCCGACGGACGCTTCGAACTAATTGGCTATCCCACGACGGACGCCCCGCGCCGGTAAGGCCGCGGGGACATCCCTTATCACGGGTATTGTCAATAAGATATAAATGAGACAAGATCGGCAAGTGTGTAACTCGTAATGAGCAGGGAAACGCAGATCCAGACCGAAAACCCTATGCAGGAGGAGGTAGGAAACTCCTCATTCAGCCTCGCGCGCGTCTTCGAGGCGCCGAGGCGGACGATTATGTTCTGGACGCTGGTGATGTCGATCTTCATCATCCTGCTGGATGGTTGGATCGACACGAACGTCTCGATCGGCATCCTGTACCTGATTCCGATGCTGTTGGTGTCGTTCATCCTCAGCCGGTTTCAGATTCTGTGCCTTGCTCTGGTCTACTCCCTGTTGAAGGAGCACCTGTCGCCGTTCGGCTGGGAATTGGAGTCGGTCGCGCGTATCGGGTATGCCTTCATCGGCTTCGCCGGGGCCGGGCTTTTTGCCAACGAGGTTGTGCGCAGCCGCCGCATGGCCCTGCAATATTCCCGCGAACTACAGGAGCAGATCCAGCGCCGCAAAGAAGCTGAAAACCAGATGCTGACTCTGATCGAGTCGAGTCCCGCTGCGATCATCACGCTGGATGCGGAAGGCCGGGTGGATCTCGCAAACCAGGCCGCGCATGAACTACTGGTCGTCCCCATGGGTTCGCTCTATGGCGAACGCATCCGCAAATACCTGCCGGTGATGGCCGATCTGCTGCAAGCCACGGATGGCGACCTGCCTTACCGTACTGCGACAAACGCGCGGGGCCGCCGCGCGAACGGCGAGTCTTTCCTGGCCTGCGTATGGTTTGCCACTTACCCGACACGGGCCGGCAAACGTCTGGCCGCCATCATTACGGATGCATCGGACGATCTCCGAGACTGGCAGGAGACCAGCTTGCAGAACCTCCTTCGCAGCACCCGCGTCCTGGTGGGATCCGTATCTCATGAGATCCGGAATGTCTGTGCCGCGATTTCCGTCGTCCATGCCAACCTCGGCCGCATCCCCGGGGTGGATAAGAGTGAAGATTATACAGCCCTCGGCACATTGGCCCAGGGGCTGGCTCGGCTGGCTACGGTCGAGTTGCACTCCGCCGGCGACCAGGAGTTGAGCACGTCCAGCCTCGAGACGCTGCTGGAGGAGTTCCGGATTGTGGTCGAACCCACTCTGGATGCTGAAGAGATCGAGTTGCAGCTCGACATTCCGGAGAATCTTCCCCCGGTGGTGGGCGATCATCACGGCCTGCTCCAGGTGTTTCTCAACCTTTCGAGGAACAGCGTGCGGGCGATGGAAAGCTCCGAGGTGCGCCGGATGAAGGTCGACGTGCAGGTGACCAGCCACACAGTGGAGGTCCGATTCAGGGATTCCGGACCCGGCGTCAAAAACCCTGAGAAATTGTTCCAGGCTTTCCAGCAAGGTGCGGACGCAGTGGGCCTGGGTCTCTTCGTTTCGAGGGCCATTGTCCGGGCCAACGAGGGGGAGTTGTACCATGAACCATCCGAGTCAGGTTGCACCATGTGCGTGCGTTTGAAACCGCACCTCACTCCTGACCAGGCTGGTGATTTGCAGAACACGGAGATCACGGCATGACGAATATTTTGCTAGTCGACGACCACGCGCTGTTTCGCGAGAGTCTCGCGCGGCTGCTGTCCGCTGAATCGGATGTCCGTGTGGCGGCTCAATGCGCCACCGTCGAGGAGGCACTGCAGATTCTGGAATCGAATGCGTACGACCTGATTCTGCTCGACTACGAATTGGGAGACCGGCGCGGCAACGAGGTCGTCGCCGCCATCCGCCAGAAGAACTATGCCGGAAAGGTCCTCGTGGTCACTGTCGGGGTTACCCGGGCGGAACTGCGCCAGTTGATGAATCACGGCGTCAGCGGAGTGTTCCTGAAAAACAACTCGCCAGACCTGCTGATGCAGGCCATCCAGACCGTCATGCGCGGTGAAACCTGGATGGATCCGAAGTACAGCAGCAATGTCGGAGAGACCACCACCGGGGAAGCCGCCCGCAGGGCACGCTTCACGGAACGCGACCGCATGGTATTGCGTGGCGTATTCGAAGGCCTGGCGAACAAGGAGATTGCGGACCGGCTGCATGTGAGTGAGAGCGCCATCAAGGCCTCGCTGCAGCAACTGTTCAGCAAGACCGGGGTCCGTACCCGCAGCCAACTGGTGCGAGTGGCGCTGGAACATTACCGGCGCGAGTTACTCTGATAAAAACCCGGCCTCCTGACTCCGCGACGCCGCAGGGACCCGACGATCCATGTGGCGTCAGTTATTGAATGTACGGCTTCGGGGCGACCAGCGAGTTTCGAATATGAACCGCCCGCCGGTTCGCCTCGGCCGCCTCGTCTTTCATGCGCAGGCGGCGCAGGACGGAGGAGTAGGAAGCCAGCGTCTCCCCCAGTTTCGGGTGGCTGGACCCCAGGTACTTCTCCTGCATGGCAATGGACTGGCGAAAGAGCTCCAGCGCCTGATCGCTGTGCCCGCTGGCAAACTCCGCTGTCGCCAGATTGGCCATGACGGAGGCTTCCAAGTCGGGCTGGATCGAGGGCAGCTTCCGCGCCGCATCCAAGGCGCGCTGGAACCAGCGGGTGGCCCCTTCGATATCCTGGAGGCGCATGTGCAGCGCGCCGTATGTGTTACAAGCGCCCGCATAAACCTGATAATCCGGCGGTGACAGCTGTTCACTCAGAGTGATGGCTTCCCGAACCATGGGATCCGCGTCGTACGGCTTATCCATAGCCCGATAGGTATTGGCCAATTCGATCAGCGTGTTCGCGCTCGCACGGTGTGCGTTCTGCCTCCTGTTGATAGCGAGGCTTTGGTTCAGCAGGTCGAGCGATTGCTGGAAGTCGCCGCGCTTGCGGGCGATCACGCCCAGGTTGTGCAGTTCGGCCATGATGTAGCTCTCATTCCCCTCCGCTAGCAAACGATGCGCCGCCAAGGCGCGCTGGAAGACGGGCTCCGCCTCCAGGAAGCGGCCCTCGTCGCAAAGGGACGTCGCCGTCCGGTATGCCTCGGCGGCCTGTTGCAGGAGAGTTTTGGAGGCGGGCTCCTGAGCGGAGACGGCCGCGGTGAGGAGAAGACAAATTGCCCAGCGCATGCCTGCCAATACGATCCTGTTTCATTTGAGAGAGGCGTCACAAAACGCTGTCGCTTCATGACGTGGAGTGTCGTGATCCGTCTACTGAGCAGGTAACGGAGGTCTGATGACGCAGGAACGCATGGAGGGATGGAAAGAAATGGCGGCACACCTGGGCCGCTCGGTGCGCACCATCCAGCGCTGGGAACGGGAATCGGGCCTGCCTGTCCGGCGGTTGCTCGTGGGGGGCAAACCGCAAGTGTTCGCCTACCGGCAGGAACTGGATGGCTGGCGACTCTCCAGGGAGTCGGAACCAGCGAAGCCGCATCCGGGCCTCCTGGAGCGGCTTCGGGCCGGCTGGAACGACTGGTTCACGAGGAGATAGGACCGTCCTTCGATTCAGGAGGCTCCGCCGGTCCCTGGTAGCGGCGCCGGTCGCGCAGAGCCTTGCGTAACAGAAACTCGATCTGCCCGTTGAGCGAGCGCAAGTCATCATCCGCCCACTTCCGCAAGGCGTCCAGAACCTCGCCATCCACTCGTAGAAGAAACGACTTGCGCTCCGCCATGGCAGGATCAGTGGCTCAGCGTACCCGTGTTCAACACAGGTTGAGCAGCCGCTTCTGAGCACAGCACGACCAGCAGGTTCTGAACCATGGCGGCCCGCTGCTCGCCGTCCAGTTGCACCACGTTCTTGGTAGCGAGCGCGTCCAGCGCCATTTCGACCATGCCCACCGCGCCCTCCACGATCTTCTGGCGAGCGGCGATGACTGCCGAGGCCTGCTGGCGCCGCAGCATGGCGGCGGCAATTTCCTGTGCATAGGAAAGGTAGGAAAGCCGGGCTTCGATCACCTCCACGCCGGCAACGGACAGACGCTCGTGGATCTCGCTCTTCAGCCGGCCCGCGACCTCCGAGGTGTGCCCACGCAGCGATACCGTGTGCTCCTCATGCGAGTCGTAGGGAAATGCCGTGGCCAGATTGCGTACCGCCGCCTCACTCTGGACATGGACATAGTTCTCGTAGTTGTCCACCTGGAAACAGGCTTCCGCGGTGTCCACTACCTTCCAGACAACTACGGCCGCAATCTCGATGGGATTGCCGTCCTGATCGTTCACCTTCAGTTTTGACGTCTCGAAGTTCCTGACACGGCAGGAGATGGGCTTTTTCGAGTAGAACGGATTGGCGAACCTCAAGCCAGGCTCGCCACTGTCCCGATGTAATTACCGAATAGGGTGAGCACCACGCGCTGGTTGGGCTGGACACTGAAGAAGCCGCCCAGGCAGATGACGTCCAGTACCCAGACCACGACCCACGCAATGATCACGCCAACAGGCTTCTCGAACTCGACCGAGCCCCGTACAGCGAATACGATTCCGGCGACCGGAATGACCAGGAACGCCAAGGCAAGCAACAGGACCGGGATTCCGGGCCAGGCTGCAATCACTTTCTCTTTGAACATACTTCCTCCATGAGGAACTCCGACATTTGGACCGTTGAGCTGCCAAAGTGATATCACATTGATAGCTGTCATTCAAGAGAAATCGATTCTGGACTCCTTATGTGACTTTAGTCATATCAACCCGGGGCCGAATAAACCATACTCACAGCGTCAGTATTGGATTCGCCAAGGAGTTGAGTCAATGAAGAGGCTGTGGATGGCATTCGGCGCGGTGCTGGTGCTTTCGTTCTCGGTATTGGGGTGGATTGGAACACGAATCTACCAGGAAGCGCCGCCGATTCCGGCGAGCGTCGTTACGACGGAAGGCCAAGCCGTCTTCGGTCAGGGCGATATCCCGGCCGGGCAGAATGTCTGGCAGTCGATGGGTGGCATGGAGGTTGGCTCCGTCTGGGGACATGGCAGCTATGTGGCGCCTGACTGGACGGCCGACTGGCTGCACAGGGAACTGGTGTTCGTGCTCAATGAATGGGCGCAGGCCCAGTGGAACAAAGGCTACGACCAATTGGGCGCCGAGCAGCAGGCGGGCCTCCGCGGACGCCTGGAGGAGATGTACCGCCGGAACACCTTTGATCCGGCGAGAGAGACCATCGTCATTGAGCCTGTCCGGGCGCGCGCCATCCAGGCAAATGTCGCCTATTACACCGCGCTGTTTGCGAATGGGCAGACCGCCTATGCGATCCCGAAGGGCGCGGTGCCCGATCCTGAACGCGCGCGGAAGATGGCCTCATTCTTCTGGTGGTCTGCCTGGTCAGCCTCCACCAATCGCAAAAACGACACGATCACCTATACGCACAACTGGCCGCACGAGCCGCTGGTGGGCAACCGGCCCACGGGCGAGAGTGTGATGTGGACCGGAGTCAGCATTCTCATGCTGCTGGCCGGAATCTGCGCCATGGTCTGGTGGTACGCCTCGCAGAAAGAGGAGCCGATCGGCGAGACACCGAAAACCGACCCGCTCGCCGGGTGGCGCTCCACCGCTTCCCAGGTCGCTACCCTCAAGTATTTCTGGGTGGTTGCAGCCCTGATCCTCGTGCAGATGATCATGGGCATGGTCACAGCCCACTACGGTGTGGAAGGCGACGGATTCTACGGGATCCCTCTGTCGAAATGGCTGCCCTACAGCGTCACCCGTACGTGGCATGTCCAGGTGGGCATCTTCTGGATTGCCACAGCATGGCTGGCCGCCGGCCTCTACATCGGACCGCTGGTGAGCGGCGTCGAGCCGAAATTCCAGCGCCTGGGAGTAAACGTTCTTTTCGGAGCATTGCTGGTGATTGTGGCCGGCTCGCTGGCCGGTGAATGGATGAGTGTCCAGAACCGGCTCACCGACGTGCAATCGTTCCTGTGGGGCCACCAGGGCTACGAGTATGTGGATCTGGGGCGAGGCTGGCAGATCCTACTCTTCGCCGGACTCCTGATCTGGCTTGCGCTGGTGGTGCGCAGCGTGCGGCCGGCGCTGAAGGTAGCCGGCGACCAGAGGCATCTCCTGTGGCTGTTCCTGGTCTCGAGCGCGGCCATCGGACTGTTCTATGGCGCCGGCCTCACGTGGGGCCAGCACTCGAATCTTTCCATAGTGGAATACTGGCGCTGGTGGGTGGTCCACCTGTGGGTGGAAGGCTTCTTCGAGGTCTTCGCGACCACCATCATTGCGTTCTTCTTCACACGGTTGGGGCTCGTACGGCCCGGCCTGGCGGCCAGGAGCGCATTGCTCTCAGCAACTATCTACCTGGCCGGCGGCATCATCGGCACCTGCCATCACCTCTACTTCTCCGGTACGCCGACTGTCGCCATTGCCTGGGGCTCAGTTTTCAGCGCCCTGGAAGTGGTTCCCCTGGTGCTGGTGGCCTACGCCGCCCTCGACGATCTGCGCCGCGGCCGGGCTACGCAATGGGCGCTTCGCTACAAGTGGCCGGTGTATTACTTCGTGGCCGTGGCCTTCTGGAACATGGTCGGCGCCGGACTGTTCGGCTTCATGATCAATCCGCCCATCGCCCTCTATTACATGCAGGGCCTGAACACCACCCCGCTGCACGGCCATGCGGCGTTGTTTGGAGTCTATGGCATGCTCGGCATCGGCCTGATGCTGGTGTGCCTGCGGGCCATGGGACAGGAAGGCGAATGGAACGATCGCTGGATGAAGTTTGCATTCTGGTCAATGAACATCGGGTTGTTCGCCATGTGCGTGGGCAGCCTGCTTCCAGTGGGCCTGATGCAGACCTGGGCCTCTGTGGATCACGGCTACTGGTACGCCAGAAGCCAGGAATTCCTGCAGACGCCGATGATGCAGACCTTGCGCTGGATGCGCGCTCCGGGTGACACCCTGTTCGCCCTGGGTGCTGCCGCATTGGTCGCCTTCGTCCTGAAGACCAGGGCAAAGAGCGCGAGCGCCTGATCCGGCTCTTCGCCAAGATTGGAAGCGGCCCGGGACGGGCACCGGGCCGTGCACCTTCCGTCTCCATGGCGCGTCTCGATCCAAGCCCAGCAACTCGGGGTCACCCGGTTGCGGTTTCTGTCTGTTGAGTGGACTGCACCCGGCAGGCATCCAGGTAATTGCAGTACCGGCAAGCTGCTTCATCAGCCGGCTGGACCGAGATGCGGCCTGACGCAATCTGCAGAATGCTCTGTCCCGCCGCCTGCACCGCCTGATTCATGAGGGACTCCACCTGGTCGCGCTGGGTGAACTCTTCATAGATCGTCTCACCGCGCAAGCCTACATAGACGAAGGCGAGAGGATCCAGCCCCTCTCCCTTCACAGCCGCCAGATACAGACCGCCCTGCACCGTCAATCCCGCCTCCAACTGCTCCAGGCGGCGCTTGATTCCAGACTGCCCGGAGTATTTGAAGTCATAGACGATCGACTCGCCGGCCTCCGACGTATCCACCCGATCGGCTCGGCCTGCCACTGGCATACCCTCAATCATCAGCCGCAACGGACGTTCCGTCTCCACCTTCCAGCCAGGCAGAACCCGTGCGTTCTGCTCATAGAACCGCAGGCTGCGCTCGATCAGTAGGCGTGCCAGTTCTACCCGGTGCGACGCGGGGATGCGCCGCTGCGCCAGCATCGCGGCCCAATGCCGTTCGAACAACTGCTCCAGGGAGCCCAGTCCGCGGTGCCAATCGGAGATCACGGCGTGGATGACGATGCCCTGGGTCACGAAGTCCAGGCGTTCGTGCGGCAATGCAGGCATGGGCTGAAGCTCCAGGGTCCTGCCCGCAAAGAACTGGAAGGGACATTGCAGATAGTTTTCGAGAGACGTGGGCCGGTGCTGCCGGTGCTTGGCCCGGACAAAGGCCAATGCTGGCTCTGATTGCAGCGCGGGCAGCGGCGCCAGTGGCACAGCCAGGCTCGGCGTCACGCGCAAGCCTCGCGCTTCCCGCGGCTCCTGTTGAATCTCATCGAGTGCAAATGAACGCAGCGTAGGCCGGCCTTCAGGATCCTTGGTGGGCCACGAGAGCACCAACGACTGGGAGGCGCGTGTGAGCGCGAACCGAAACAGAAACGCTTCCTCCGCCTGCTTGTCGGCCCGGTTGGACACAGGCACCCCGTTGGTCCGCAGTTTGAATCGTGTCTCCTCCGACAGCACCGCATCCGGAGCCACCTTGCGAGGGAAGTCGCCCTCCAGCAGGCCGCAAAGAAACACGACTGGCAGCTCCCATTGCCGCGCTTCATGCACGTCCAGCAGATGGATGGCCTCACGCCGTGGATCGGACACGCGCAGGGACGTTTCCTTGAGAGCCTCCTGGGCCTGCCGCCAGAATCCTTCCAACAGCATTGGCTCGGCTCCGAGGAGGCCGGCCAGTTCCATCAGCGTAGAGCTCATCAGACGCAGCGCCGCGGCCCTGGTCCGCCAAACCTGCAGGGTTGCCGGATCCCCGCCCGGTTCGGGGGGTGCGATGAGCGAAGCGAGTCCCGCTATTCGCTGCGCCCACTCGGCAGCTGGAGCCGGAACGCTGCTCCAGGAACTCATCCCCTCGAGTGCCGTCAACCACCGGGCGGGCAGAGAAACATGGCCAGCCAACTCCGCCAGACCTGCGCCGGGTAGAGCCTCACGGACCTCCAGCTCCAACAGATCGGCCGCCGGCTCCTGCCCCGACAACGTCACGGCGGAGCGCAGCGCCTGCGCGGTCCGCTTCCACTCCCACCCGCTCTGCAAGGCATCGATCAACGATGCGATATACCGGCACACCGGATGCCCTGCCAGCGGCCTGACAAAATAGGATCGCGCCGGAACACCCAAACGTGCGAGTGTCGTCTCGAACAACGGCAGGTAGGGATGGGCCGACCGCAGCACTACACCCATATCGCGCCAGGGCCGTCCCCCGGCATGCAGCGCCAGCATGCGGAGCGCGATCTCCTCCACCTCCCGTTCGCGGCTCGATGCTGCCACCAGGGTGGTCTCCGGGCTTGTCCGGACCGGCGAAAACCGCTGCTCACGCAGCCCCATTTGCCGCAGCGCGTCCAGGGAGGCGGCAGCCCCAGGCCATTCGGGCAGGGCGACCGTCAGATCCGCATGCAATTTCAGCGCCCGTAGAAGCTCGATCTCAGAGCGGGTGAACGAAAAGAATCCATCGAAGTAGAGGGCTTGGAGAGAGCCCACACCCTGTTCCCTGATGGCGCGCGCCATGGAGGCCAACTGCTGCGCCCGAAAGACCATCGACTGCGCGCCCAGCCGTTCTTCCAGTTGTTCATACACTTGCTGCAATCCGGCGGAGAATGGCCCTGAATGGACCCCCAGCCCCCGCAGAGCCGCCCACTGGAGCGAATCGCAGCCTGCGTTGGCCAGATCCTCCAACGCACGCGCCAGCGCTGAGGCAAAGCCGGGGCTACCAGCCAGTGCGGCGAATGCGCGAGGTTGCCCTTCCGCCAGAATCTGCCTTAGAAACAGAGTGACCGCCGTGGAAGGCGCCAGCCGGTGCGCCGGCCGCATGCTGTCCACGAATCCGGCGATCGTGGTGATCGTGGAGCCGCGCACCACCAGCCCCTCGCGCGCAAGCGAATTGCGCAGATGTTCGGCCATGGTGGCCGTAGGAACAATCAGCCGGAAGTTGGCGCTGCCTGCACGCAGCTGCCGCCGCACCTCTCGCAGAATGGCCGTTGTTTTACCCGAGCCCGGTTCGCCGAGCAGTAGCCGCATGGTCACAGCGTAGCGCGCCGCCGCCCCTGCACGCGCCTACGCCTTCCTGAGCTCCATGCGGAATGTCCGGAACTGGCCGCCCGTCTCCTCCGCCAAAGCGATCCGGAACCCCGCGGCCTCAGCCAGCGAACGGTAGTAGGGCAAGTCCATGCGAACCTGCGGCCACAAGGTGCCGTAGCCGGTCTTCACCACCTCTCGTGGCAGGTGAAATTCGAAATAGAACAGCGGCCCCTTCGTGCCCTGCTCCATGCCCGGATCGGCCAGCATGGGCAGTACCGCATCCCACACCATCCAGCGCCCGCCCGGCTTCAGCACGCGCGCCGTCTCAGCGAACACTTTACGCTGCACCTCCGGCTGCATGTACATCAGGGAGAAGAAGGCAGTGGCCGTGGCAAACTGGCCATCCAGGAACTTCATTTCGGTGGCATCCATGACGATCTTCAAAGGACCGGCGGGCGACTCCATCAGCTCGTTCTTATAGAGGTCGATCGCCACCACCTGGCTCGGCTTCATTCGGCCGATGATGCCCTCCCCGCCGCCGCCGATATCGAGAACATAGCCCTCCGCGTCGAAATCCGCCACCTTCAGCGGCTGTCGCTCGAACCGGTGCATCTTGGGGCGAGGCTGTGTCTGCGCGGCAGCGCCACCGATGCCGGCCAGACCCATCAGGAATCCTGTGCGTGTTATTTGCATGATTCGAGATACGCAGATCCGAAATCATGTGTTCCACGGATATTCGAGGGCAGCCTAGGTCTTCATGCGAGTCATCAGATAGATCCCGGCCAGCGCAAAACCAGCGTCGGGGGACCACGCGGCAATCTCCGGGGGCAACTGCCCGACATTGCCCAGTTGCTCAAAGAAGTAGGACATCGCGAAGTAGGCGATGGCCACACCGATCGAGATGCCGACCCCTGTCATCGCTCCACGATTGCCGGTCAGGAAAGCGAACGGCACGCTCAGCAGCGCCATCACCAGGGCGAACAGCGGAACACTGAACTTCTTGTGGTACTGCACCTGCAATGGGGTGGTGTTAAAGCCGGACTGCTGCAGCTCGGCGATATAGCTGGAGAGCTGCCTGTAGTTCATCTGTTTGTAGGTCTTCACTTCCTTCAGGAACCATGCCGGCGACTCGTCCAGCTCAGTGAAGGTCGCGGTGCCGCCCTGAAAGTCGCGGTACGAGTCCTCACGAGGGCGCACATCGCGCACCCAGCCGTTCTGAAAGATCCACGTGTTGAGTGAAGGTTCCCACAGGGCACGCTCGGCGTAGATGTGGCGGCGCAGCCGGAAGGAAGCCGGGTCCAGTTCATATACGCTGACCCCGCCCAGGACGTGCTCGTTCTCGTTCAAATACTTGTAGTAGTAAATCCGTGACGCGTGCCCGAAGATCCATTTGCGGTTGGGGCTCAAGTACGTCTGCACAGGCTTGCCCTTGATGTGATTCCGCAGCATGTCCTGGATCAGGTTGGCGTTTGTGACCACATAGTGATCGAAAGCGAACAGCACACCGGACAGGGACAGGCAGGCCACCAGCACGGGAGCCGCCAGGCGGTAGAGGCTGACACCACAGGCCTTCATGGCCGTGATCTCGTTGGCCTTGGCCATGACGCCGAACGTGACCAGAACGGCGAATAGCACGCTCACCGGCGCCGCGTCGTAAATCAGCTTGGGCGCCAGGAACAACAGATACCGGAACAATTCCGCGATGGCGATGTTGTTCTTGAACACATCGCCCAGCAGCTCAAAGAAGTTGAAGATCTCAGTGAGCATCACAAAGCAGAAGAGCAGCATCGCGAAGTAAAACAGGAAATTGGTGACGACGTAGGTGTCGATCACCTGGGGCAGCAGGAATAGCCGGGTGGTGGAGCGCGGGCGCGATCGCCCATTCCCTTTCGCCGGACCCTCCCGCAACGAGGACAGTGCCTGGAACCGGTCCACCACAAACCCGCGGATCGAATCGAACAGGTCCCGGTCTCCCGGAAGTTCCAGCCGCAACAGCAGAACCAGCGCGGCCACAGCGAACAGCGCATTGGGAGTCCAGACGGCAATTTCAGCGGGCATCTTCCCCTCCCGCGCCAGGCTGATCAGCGAGACGAGCATGGTGAAGTAGAAGAACGCGAACACGACTGTGATGACGAAAGCGGCCGATTTACCGCCCTTCCGCGAGGACACACCCAGGGGGATGCCGGTGAGCGCCAGCAGGACACAGGCCAGCGGCAGCGCCAGCCGCTGGTGGAACTCGATGCGCGCCTCCAGCGACTTCTTCGTCTCACCCATCAGTTCGAGCGTCGGCGTGGCCGTGTAGTTCTTCGCCTTCACCTCGCCCCGCTCGCGCGCCTCCAGGGCCTGTTCTCCAGTGGGGAACCCAACCTTGTAGTAATCCTGAGGGTCTTTCGCCGCCTCATAGGTGGAGCCATTGCGCAGTGAGAGCTGCAGACGGTTGCCCACCGTGTCCGGCACCACCAGCGCCTCGGAGGCGATCGTCAGCACCGGACCTTCGCCCCGCTCCTGCCCGCTGTTGTTCTTGCGTTCGGATGGGGGCGTGAGATCCGCCATGAACAGGTTGCGCCAGTGCACCGGCTGCCCGGTCAGCACATCCCCGACATACAGGATTTTGTTCGGGAACGATTCATCGAAGACACGTGGCTGGATCTCCGCCGTCAACTGCGCTGCGCCCATCTGATTGATGACACGGATCATCTCCGCCTGGCACCAGGGCGTTAATTGCAGCGAGCAATATCCGGTGAAGCTCATCGCCAGCAGGGCAAAGGCAGTCACAGGCAGCGTCACCCGCCGGGCGGGTACGCCCGCCGCGCGGAGCGCGGTGATCTCGCCGTCGCTCGACATCCGCGAAAGACCGATCAGCGTACCCACCAGCACGCCCAGCGGAATGGTGAGCGGCATGGTGGCCGGCAGCAGCAGCAGGAACAAATAGCCCACAGTCTCGGGCGAGGTGGTCGAGGAGACAAGGATCGTGAAGAGCTGCCCCGCCTTCTGCAGGAACAGCACGAATATGAACATCAAGGCACCCAAAAGGGCGCTGGACGCTATTTCGCGAAAGATCGTACGTGAGAGAATGCCCATGCCAGACGAAGGCGCTTACCATTTGAGCTTAGCTGGAACGGCGGCTCCACTGGAAGCACCCGCCGGCCGGCTCCCGCGGGAAGGCATACTAAAGTCAGGAGAGGACACCGACATGCAATACAACAGACTCGGCAATACCGGACTCAAAGTCTCCCGCATCTGCCTCGGCTGCATGAGCTTTGGCGACGCAAGCAAAGGCTGGCACTCCTGGGTGGTCAATGAGGAAGAGGGCCGTGCGCTCATCCGGCAATCGCTGGACGCCGGCATCAACTTCTTCGACACCGCGAATGTCTACGCCGCTGGCAGCAGCGAAGAATTCCTGGGGCGCGCGGTAAAAGACTTCGCCCGCCGTGATGAACTGGTCATCGCCACCAAAGTCCACGGCAAAGTGAGGGACGAACCCAACGGCCAGGGCCTATCCCGCAAGGCAATCCTCGCTGAGATCGATGCCAGCCTGAAGCGCCTCGGCACCGATTACGTCGATCTCTACCAGATCCACCGCTGGGATGACACAACCCCCATCGAAGAGACCATGGAAGCCCTCCACGACGTCGTCAAATCCGGCAAGGCCCGCTACATCGGGGCCTCCACTATGCGCACCTGGCAGTTCGCCAAGGCGCTTCATGCCGCTGACCTGCGCGGCTGGACCCGGTTCGTCAGCATGCAGCCGCAGGTCAACCTCGTCTACCGCGAAGAGGAGCGCGAACTTCTCCCTCTCTGCA
Organism: Paludibaculum fermentans; assembly: GCF_051172195.1. Lineage (GTDB taxonomy): Bacteria > Acidobacteriota > Terriglobia > Bryobacterales > Bryobacteraceae > Paludibaculum > Paludibaculum fermentans_A. The sequence continues at coordinate 3,164,323 of NZ_JBPJAQ010000001.1, read as the reverse complement.
CCGCCGACGGTATCGGCGTCATTCCCTGGAGTCCGCTGGCCCGCGGCCGTCTCGCCCGCCCCTGGGCGCAACGCGGCGACTCCAAACGCGGTCAGTCGGATCCCATCTCGCAACGTCTGTACAGCCGCACCGAGGCCGCCGATCAGGCCGTGGTCGAGCGCCTCACCGAGGTCTCCGCAGCGAAGGGCCTGCCCCAAGCCCAGGTGGCGCTCGCCTGGCTGCTGCACAAACCCGTCGTCTCTTCCGTCATCGTGGGCGCCACCAAACCACACCACCTGACCGACGCCATCGCCGCCCTCGAGGTAGCACTCACCCCCGAGGACATCAGCGCCCTGGAAGAACCCTACCAGCCCCACGATTGGATCCTCTAAGCCCACCTGCCCGGCGGAGGCGGAAAGTAACATTTCACCGCCTCCCCTTGACAATCTAGGGAGCAAGACGGCACACTTCCCCTAGATCATCAAAGGGAACGCCGCATGGCCAAATCCGCAACTCCGACACTCCTCCAAGGCACGCTCGACCTGCTCATTCTCCATGCCCTCCAGCGCGGAGCCATGCACGGCTACGCCATTGCCCAAACCATTCACCTGCTTTCCGACGAAGTGCTGAAGGTGGAAGAGGGCTCCCTCTACCCCGCCCTCTACCGCCTGGAACTGGACGGCTCCATCAGCGCCGAATGGGGGCTCTCGGAGAACAACCGCAAGGCGAAGTATTACTCCATTACCAGGCGCGGCGCCAAGCTGCTGGCCGAGCAGCAGGAGACCTGGAGCCGGCTGTCCGAAGCCGTTCAGAAAGTACTCGCGAGGTAGCCTGCCATGCGCCGTTTCTTCCTCAAACTGCTGCGCCGCCGCACGCTTCACCAGGATCTCGAAGCCGAACTCGCCTTTCATCGCGAGATGAGCCAGGTCCATGCCAATCCGATCCCGCTGGGCCGCATCGAGACCATCCAGGAGCAGGCCCTCGACCAATGGCGCTTCACGTTCTTCGAGAACCTTGGCCGCGATCTCGTCTACGCCCTGCGCGGCCTCCGCCGCAGCCCCGGCTTCGTCTGCAGTGCCCTGCTCTCCCTGGCCCTGGGCATCGGCGTGAACACGGCCATCTTCTCCCTCGCGGTCGAGTTCCTGTTCAGTGAACCGTCTGTCACCGACGCCCGATCCCTCGTCTCCATCCGCCTGGGCGGCAACAGCCACGCCGACCGCCAGACCCTCGAATACCTCCAGAACAGCGGACTCTTCCAAGCCGTGGCCGGAGAGAACGAAGAGACCTTTATCAATTGGAATGACGGCACGGAAACTCACCGGCTCTTCGCGGTGCTGACCAGCCGCAACTACTTCACCGCCCTCGGAGTGCCCATGGCAATGGGGCGCGGCTGGAACGAGACCGATCCGCCCGGGGTCACCGTCCTTCGCTATGATTTCTGGCGCAGCCGCTTCCACAGCGACCCCTCGATTCTGGGCCGGACGATCAATCTCGAAGGGCAGTCCTACACCGTCGTCGGCATTCTGCCCGAGAACCATCGCACCCTGCTGGGGTTTGGCTTCGCCCCCGATGTCTATCTGCCGGCCACACGACCTGACGTGGTGCTCGCCGCTTATGGCCGCTTGAAGCCCGGCATGTCGCTGGGTGAAGCCCGCGCCGGCCTCGATGCTCTCTCCGTACGGATGGACTCGGCTGTGCCGCACCCTTTCCCCTTCGCTCATATCGCCGAAGCGGCTCCCATCGCCGGCTTCGCCCGGCTGCAGGAAGAACGCCAACTCCAGACCATCGGCCTGTTCTTCGCCATGCTGCTGGTGGTGGTCGGACTGGTCCTGCTGATTGCCTGTGTGAATGTGGCAAGTCTCCTGCTGGCACGCGCATCGGCTCGCCGTCAGGAGATTGGCATCCGCCTCGCGCTGGGCGCATCGCGGTCGCGCCTGCTGCAGCAGTTGCTGGCGGAGAGCCTGGTACTTTCCACCCTGGGCGCGTTGCTGGGACTCCTTCTGGCACAGGTCACCGCCAGCCTGCTGGCCCGCATCCAGCTCCCGCTGCCCCTTCCCATCCGGCTGCAGATCGAGCCGGACTGGCGGGTCGCCTTCTACTCCCTGGCCCTCGGCGCCGTGGCCACCGTGGTCTGCGGCCTGCTGCCGGCCTGGCAATCGGTGCGGGATTCCATTGCGTCGGACGTGCGCCGGGAACGCCGCCTGCACCTCAGGCGACTCCTGGTCGCCGCCCAGGTGGCCATCTCCGTAGTCGTCCTCAGCACCGGCTTCCTCTTCCTCCGGAACCTGCTGCGTTCCACCGCAATCAGCCCCGGATTCGACCTCCGCCAGACTTTGCGGGCCGACGTCTTCCTGCCACCCGACGCCTATGAAACAACCGAGCGCAAGGCTCTCTACATCCAGCGCGCACTCAGTGAACTGGAATCGATTCCAGGCATCGAGGCGGTGGGCGCGGCACGCATCGTCCCCTTCACCGACATGAGCCGCATGGGCACGGAGATCAGCGTAACAGGCACTGGGGAGAAGAAACACATCAGCTTCCACTGGAACGCTGTTTCGCCCGGCTATTTCCGTGCCATGGGCATCCCGGTGCTTCAAGGCCGCACCTTCGCTGATGCCGACCGCACCGGTGAGAAGGTCGTCATCGTCAACAAGACCTTCGCGGAACGCTACTTCCCAGGCAGCGGAGCCGTCGGCACCGCCTTCCTCTGGCACGACGGGAAAGCGCAGTATCGTATTGTCGGCGTCGTTGGCGACACCAAAAACATCACCATCGGGGAAGAGCCCGCGCCGCAGCTCTATGAGGCGCTTTCCCAGTCCACCAACCCTAGGCCGCGCCTGCAGTTTGTCCTGCGCTCGTCCACCCCGCCCGCCACCCGGTTAGCACCCGTCCGCGACATCCTGCACCGCCTGGAACCGTCTTCCGGAATTGAGGTCGCCACCCTCTACTCCAGCATCGGCCTCGCGTTTCTCCCCAGTCAGGTGGGCGCGGGCCTCCTCGGCGCCGTCGGCCTGCTTGGTCTCCTGCTCGCGGCCGTCGGACTCTACGGAGTGATGTCGTTCACTGTCGCCCGGCGCACACGCGAGATTGGAATCCGCATCGCCATCGGCGCGAATCCGCGCGCCATCTCCGGCATGCTGCTCAGCGACTCCATCAAGCTCATCGCCTGGGGCTCCGCCGCCGGTCTCGCGGTGGCCCTGTTCGTCACCAAACCCCTGAGCATGTTTCTGGTCCCGGGACTCCACCCCAACGATCCGCTCACCTACCTCGCGGTAGTCCTGGTCCTCACCCTCACTGGTTTCCTCGCAACCCTGGAGCCCGTCCGCCGTGCGCTCAACATCGACCCCGCAACATCGCTCCGCTATGAGTGACCGCTACAGCCCGCGTCCGCGTAGTTGGTAAAACAGCACCGGCGTCACCAGCAGGGACAACACCATCGACACGGTGACACCGCCGATCACGGCAATCGCTAGGGGCTGCAGCATCTGTGCCCCCGAGCCAACACCCAGCGCCAGGGGCAGCATCCCAAAGATCGTCGCCAGGGCCGTCATGAGAATCGGCCGCAAGCGCCGCCGCCCGGCGTGGAAAATCGCATCCTTTAAAATGAACCCGCGCGCCGTGAACTCCTGCTCCGCATCCAGCATCAGGATGCCGTTCTTGTGCACGATGCCGACGACCATGATCGCGCCCATGAACGAGCTGATGTTCAATGTAGTCTTCGTCACGAACAGCGCCAGCATTGCCCCAAACCCGCACAGAATCGTAGCGGCCAGAATCGCGATGGGATGGGAGAATGACCGGAACTCGAACACCAGGATGATGAAGATCAGCAGGATCGACGCCAGCAGCACCTGGCTCAGCCCCAGGAACGATTCCTGCTGGATCTTGTATAGACCGCCATACTCGATATCGGTCCCGGCCGGCAACGCAATCTCCTTCGGCAAACGCCGCTGAATCTCGTCCATCGCCGAGCCCAGGTCCCGGCCCTCCAGCCGCGCCGTCACCGCCGACAGATTGCGCAGATTCTCTCGAAGGATCTCGTACGTCGCCTCTTCGGTTTCAATGTGCGCGATGGAGGACAACGGCACCGTCTGCCCGGTCGGCGAGGTCAGCAGCAGCGCCTCCAGTTTCTCTGTCGACGACCGGTCTTTCAGGGGATACCGCACACGGATCCCAATCAGCCGGTCGCCTCGAATCATGTTCGACGCCAGCGCCCCATCCAGGATCGCCTCTTCCAGATCCGCCACATCCTGCACCTTGAAGCCCGCCCGCTGCGCCTTCTCCAGATCCACCCGGAAGTTCACCGCCGGCCCGATCGGCACCGTGCGGTTCACGATATCGACGACACCCTTCACCTTCGGCAGCCACTCTTCCACGCGCTTCGCGATGTCTTTATAGACCTTGTCGTCGTCGTGATGGATCTTGATCTCGATGGGTTGCGGCGACCACGCCAGGTCACCCACCAGGTCCTCCAGGATGTGCGGAAACTCCACCTCGATTGCGGGTTCCGCCGTCGTGATCTTGCGCCGCAGTTCGCTGGTCACCTCCTCCAGCGACCGCTTCCTGTCCCTCTTCAACCGGATGAGAAAATCTCCGGTATTCGGCTCAGCAATCGCCAGAGCCAACCGTGCGCCGGTTCGCCGCGAATAACTCTCCACCTCCGGCGTCTCCCGAAGGAACTTCTCAATATGGAGCAGCATCCGGTCGCTCTCCTGCAGGGACGTGCCCGGGGGCGTAATATAGTCCAGTACGAACGCCCCCTCATCCATCTCCGGCAGGAATCCGGAGCCAAGCTGGTAGTACAGCCCCACCGTGCTGGCGAGGATCACCACCGCGGCCAGCATGACTATGCCGCCGTGCTCCAGTGCCCAGTGCAGCGACGCTTCATACCGCACCGTCAGCCAACGCAGCCAGCGCCCCTCGCCCGCCTGCTCGGCTTGCTCCTGATCCGCGACGGCCTCACCTTCCCGTTTCTTGAGTAACCATGTCGCCAGCACCGGAGTGAAGAAGATCGCGATGAAGAGCGACGCCAGCAGGGCCGTCACCATCGTCATCGCCAGCGCCCGGAAGAACACCGCCGTGATCCCGCCCAGAAACACGAGCGGCAGGAACACCATTATCGGGGTCAACGTCGAGCCGATCAGCGCCGGAGTCAGTTCCTCAATCGCGCTGCGCGCCGCCGCCGCGGGCGTCAGCCCCATCGACAGGTGCACGATGATGTTCTCCACCATCACAATCGCGTCGTCGATTACCACACCGATGCACGCCGCCAGTCCACCCAGGGTCATCAGGTTGAAGCTCATGTGGAACAGCCGCATGCAGACGATGGCGATCAGCACCGCGATGGGGATCACGATCGAGGCCACCAGCGTCGTCCGCCAGCTCTTCAGGAAGCCCACCAGCACCGCGACAGACAGCGCCAGCCCGATCAGGATGCTCTCTACTACCCCGCTGATGGAATCGCGCACCAGCAGCGACTGATCGTAGAACGTGTTCACCAGGATATCCGGCGGCAGCGTTTTGCGGATGCTCGCAAACTCCCGTTTCACCGCGTCCGCAATCTCCACCGCATTCCCGTCCGGCTGCTGCAGCACGTTGATCAGGACCGCCGGCCGCCCGTCAGCCGTCACGATGTTATAGACAGGCCGCTCGCCCAGCACGACACTCGCGATATTCTTCACGGTCACCGGAGTGCCGCGCACCATGTCCACCACCGTGTCCTCGATTTGCTCCTTCGACCGCAGCAGGCCCGTGACCGTTGTCAGGTAGAGATGGTAGTTCTCCTGCAGCATACCGGCGGCCGTGATGATATTGGACGAACGGATCGCCTCAGTCACCTTCGTCAGCGGCATGTTGTAGCTGTTCAGCTTCTGGGGATCCACCAGCACGTGGTATTCCGGCGGCCGCCCTCCAACAATGCGCGTCTCCGCCACGCCCGGCAGGTTATACAGCCGCGGCGCCAGGTTGTAGTAGGCCAGGTCCCAAAGCTCCGACTGCGACCGCGAGGGCGAAGTGATGCTGTAGCCCAACATCGGAAACACTGAGAATGTCAGCCGGTTGATGTAGAACCGGCACCCCGGCGGCAGGGATGGCGTAATCTGCGCGATTCGCCCCTGCACCAGGTGCAGCGCATTCAGAATGTCTACATCCCAGCGAAAGAAGACACTGATTTCAGTGGACCCGCGCGCCGTCGTCGACCGGATCGTCGAGATGCCGGGCACGATCCGCACGGCCTCCTCAATGGGCCTGGTCACGGTCAGCATCTGCACGTCTACCGGAGCAATTCCGTTGTCCACCAGAATTACAATGCGCGGAAAATCAGTCTGCGGGAAAATCGCTACCGGCAGTTGAAAGGCGAAGAACACCCCAGCCACGGCGAAGCTCAGCACAATCAGCAGCATCGCCCGGCCATGCGCTTCCACAAAGCCGGCCAGCGATCTGGTCATGGTTTGTCGGCCTTCGGCGCCACGATTTCCACGGCCGTATCGTCGACAAGACCGTACCCGCCGTCTACTATGACGATCTCCCCACCCTTCAGGCCCGAGAGAATCGGCACTTTGCCCTCAATCGTCGGCCCGGTCTCCACCTCGCGCCACTTGGCCTTCTTCTGCTCCACCACCAGAACCATCCCCTTGCGGGTGCCCTCCTCGAACTGAACTGCCTTCAACGGCACCCAGGGTATCTGCTCCAATTGGCCCGTCACCACCGACAGTCCGCCAAACTCCCCGGCCTTCAACGCATGCTTGCCGTTCGAAATCTCGCACCATGTCTCCACAGTGCGCCGCGCTGCATCCACCGCCTGATTCACCACCGTGATCCGGCCATCCATCTTCTGCTCCGGCCGGTCGGACGCCGTGAAGACACAGCGCTGCCCCACCTTCAACCCGCCCGCGCTGCCGGCCGGCACCTGCGCCCGGGCCACCGCCGTCGACAGGTCTGCCACAGTGAACATCGGCGTGTCGGGCTTCGCCATGTCACCGGGAAACACAAACTGCTCCACCACAAAACCACCAAAGGGAGACCGGATCTCGGCGAACTGCAGTTGCGTCTCCACCAAAGTGAGATGCGCTTTCGCCTGCTCCAACCGGCTGCGCGCAATCGTGATATCGCGCTCCTTCGACTGCCCTTCCAGCAGCGCCCGCGACTTCTGGGCAACTTCGTAGGCCGTCTTCGCCTGAGCCAGGTCCGTCTCGGCCATCACAAGGTCACGCTGCGGAATTGCGCCTTGCTCATACAATTGCCTGCGCCGGTCGTAGAACTTCTGGGCCTGGTTCAAAGCCGCTTGCGCGGTCGCCACCTGCCCACGGGCCCGCTCGATGTCCGTCGGTAGCGTCGAGCCCGTGGTTTTCTCCAGTGTCGCCTGGGCATCCGCCACAGCCGCCGCCGCCTCGTCCCTCTGGGCCTTCAGGTCCCGGTCATCCAACCGGGCCAGCACCTGCCCAGCCGCCACCATGTCACCCTTGTGTACCCGCAATTCGCGAATAGGGGCCGTCAAACGCGCGGCCAGGTTCGCCTGCTCCCGCGCAAAGACTGACGCTGGCGCTTGTACGCTGACGGCAAGGTTGGCGCGCTCCACTTGCACTACGCTTACCTGCACAAGCGGTTTGACCGCCTCTTCCTCTTCGTGCTTAGAGCAGGCAGCAGCGCCCACCGCCAGCACGACCAGCAGGATCGAGGTCTTGTTTCGTCCATCCCTGGTGCGTCTCATCGCCCGGCTGCGACCTCCAGTTCCAGACGTGCCGTCAGGTACGACGCAATCGCCGAATACAGATTTGTCCGCGCCTGCGCCAATTGATTCTCGGCGGTAACCACGTCCAGCGCCGCGCCCTCACCGCCCTCATATCGAACCTGGCTCAGCTTCCGGTCCTCTTCCGACAGGGCTACCTGCTGGCGAGTCATCTCCACCTGCCCGAACAGCTGCTTCACCCGCAACAGCGCCGACTCGTACTCGGCTGAGAAGGCTCGCTGGGCCTGGCTGCGGCTATCCTGCACCTGCGCCGCGCGCGCCTGGAACTGCCGCGCCAAACTCAACGACCGGAACCAGTCAAACACTGGAATCGTCAGCGAACCCCCGGCCAGGTAGCCTCGGTCCTGCCAAGTGGGACTCACCGAGTCGACGCCAAATTGAAATAGCCCGCTCAACCTGGGATATAGGTTCGACTTCGCGATCCTCGAGTCCGCCCGAAACCCATGCAACTGCGCGTCATAGAGCTTGAACTCGGGCCGCCGCATATAGGCGGCATCCGCCGGTGCGCCGCTGTCCGGCAAGGGCAGCGGGTCGTCCAGCACATCGGCCAGCGGTACGAAGGCCGCCACGTCTTCTGTCCAGAACGAAGCCAGTTCCTGATTCGCCAGGCGCGCCGCCAATTGAGCTGTATCCGCCGCTTGCCGCAGGAACGCTGTCTGCGCGGAAGCTTTCACTACATCGGCGCGCGCCGCTTCCCCGCCCTTCCACAACAGATTTACCCGCTGCTCGAACGCCTCGCTCTCGCCCAGCGAGGTCTTCAGCGCGGCTTCAATGTGCCGTGCCAGCAGCGTCCGGTAGTAGGCCTCTGCAACTGCCTTCCGCAGATCGCGCTCCGCCATCTCCACCGAGGCGGAAGCCTCGTCTCGCGTGGCCCGCGCCCGGGCCAGGCTGGCCCTCAACCGGCCGGACGTATCGATCTCCTGAATCACGTTGACGAGTGCCGTGAATTCACGTATACCGTTCAGGGCTACAAAGCTCATGGTCGAACGGTCGAGCCGGCTCGGACTGTTGTACTGGTAGCTCGACGTGATCTCCGACTGCGGCAACAGCCCCACGCGCGCCTGCCTCACTTCCAGCGAAGCGATCTCGCGCTCTTTGCGAGCTACACTGGCGGCAGAAGGCACGGCCAAAGCCTTGTGGATGCAGTCTGCTACGGTCAGCGGAGGCGGAGGGTTGGAGGGCGGTTGGGCCAGCGCTACCACGCAGCAAACGGGGAACACCGCAAGCCGTGCCGGAACTTGGAAGATGGCGCGCACCTTGATCCAATAGCAACTACACCATATCGCGCACGGCCGCATCGCGGCGCGTGGCGGGATCAAGCCAAAAGACGGGTCAATTGGTCGTCAGCGGCGGAGGCGGCACAATCGGCGGCTTCGGCAGGTCGTCCGTATTGGGCTCCAACTCCAGTTCTTCAAACAGCACCGGCGGCGCCACTACGGATGCTCCGACAACAAAATTGCCGGCACCCATCAAAGCCATCGGCGCCCCATTCTCGAGCCAGTCGAACTGATATTCTTCACTGCCCGCCGCCACGATATCGCGAAACGCTCTCGTCCCCAGGGACCGGAACCGCATCCCGCGCAGCAGTTCCTCCCGGCCATCCGGGAATACCTTGTAGACCATCACAGGGGAGGACACCGGCCGCCCACCGGCACCCGAGCGGCTAGCCCGCATGATCGTACGCCTCAACTCGTCGGCCGAACCCGCGGACGGGAAGTCCATCTTTTTGACAAGCATCCCGTACGGCTTGCCCTGCGTCTTGACCATCTCAAGCAGCCGCGCCTTCAGGGCACTTTCGCTCTCGCTCTTCGAAGCCTTCACGAACAGGTTCGAAGTCCGCGCCGTCTTGGCGCCGAAACCGCCAGGCAGCCGTGCGTGGCCGTTCGTCTTCGTCAGCCCGCGAATCGGCGTCCGCGTCGTCAGCAGAGTCTTCAGGACACCCTTCTCGACGACAGTCACCGGCTCTGGCGCGACCCCTTCCAAATCCGTGGCGTAGTGCCCCACCATGGGACGCTTCTTGTATTCCTGCAGGGTGGCATCATCCACCATGTCCATCCACTCCGGAAGCACCCGCGAACCCAAACGGCTCTCCAACTCGGTCGCCGCCATCGGATACGATCGCCCCGGCTCAGTCACCGGCCGGCGCTGCGGACACAGCTGATAGCTGAACACTTCAGCGAAGACTTGCGCCGCCGCCTGGCCCGAGAACAACACCGGCCCCGTGTACGATTCGCCCACCGGGGCCGCGGCAATCGTGCTCAGATTCTTCGCAACCTCTTCCACCGTCGCGCGTAGTTCCGGTTCCGCCGGCATCCTGCCCGGATCCAGCGCCGTGACGCAAGCTCCGTCATAAACCGCCATGCCATCCGGACACTGTTGCGAGCCCCGCACACGCACGTACGCGATCCGGTCATTCACCCGCACCACCGTCGATTCTGTGTTGACCAGGTATGTGTTTCCCTGCGATGTCTCGAAATCGACGCTGGAAGAGGTGATGCCCGGGTACTTCAGGAAGATGGCAGACAGGGCTTTCACCCGATTGCTCCAGGCGTCATCGTCTACTTTGATCCGCCTGGGTTCTTCAAACAGTAACCGCGTCGGCGCAGGCCAGAAATCGTTCAACGGCTCGGCCACGGTCACCCCGCGCAGGGCGGCTTGTTTCCGGCCAATCGCCTCCGCCGCGGTCTTGTACATGCGATCCAGCGCCAGCCAGATCTGGGTCCGCAGCGCAATGGGATCGTTGTCCAACGGCAGTGAACTGTCGTCATAGCGCGTGCCCGAATAGTAATCCGTGAAGATGGAGTTCGAGTTGTCCATCTGCGGAGTGCCCACCCGAACCTGAACCCGCATCGGCCGCAGCTTCGCGCGATTGGGCTCGAACAACGCACCCAGCATCGCCGAGACAGTGAACGAGTCGGCATCGTCCAATGCCACATCCGCGTAGTAGATCGACTCACCCATCGTCCGGAGAGTCCTTGCCCGGGATAACTCCTGCACAATCGCTCGCAGAACCGGATCCGCCGCCAATGCCGCATTCAGCTTGGCTTGGCGCGCCGCCAGTTCCGGGTCATTCGCTCCAGTCGCCGGCTTATCCTGTGCCAATGCCTTCGGCGCAAGCAGCCGGGATGAGGCCGCCAACCCCGTCCAGAGCCATCCTCTCCGCGTAATCATCGGATCACCTCCGGCCCAGCCTGGCTCAAGTCGGTTCGGGGCCGCGGTAGTAGGGGCGGAAGATCCTTCCCCCCGGCTTTGCGTTGAATCTCGATCTCGGAAACCAGCAGCGCAGGCGAAACAGCAGCCACCGGAACACTCCCCGACTCCGCCCCACAGTAGCCGTTGAACACTTCGCTGCGGTTGGACGTCGCCAGGATCTTCGCAAAGCTAGCCAGTGGCGTACCCACAATGTCCGCTCCACGCACCATTTCGTCCGGCCGGCCGTCGGCGTAGACCCGGTAGACTACCAGCGGAATCACCGTGAAGGCCTGCAAACCCTGGCGCCGCGTCGTCGTGTAGCCGCCTGTTACCTGCTCGAAATACAATCCGTACGGTTTCTTCTGCTTCACCAGTTCGGCGATCAGCATCTTCTTGAGTTCGGCATCCGAGACCTGGTTCGTCGAGTCCACGAACAGGTTCGATTGCCTCGAAACCACTTCCAGGCCGGGCTGCCTCCGCCCGTGCCCGTTCGACTTCGCGAAGCCTGGAATGGGCGTCCGCGACATCAGGAAGGTCTTCAGGATGCCCTTGTCCACCAATTGGACCGGTTGCGCCGCCACACCTTCATCGTCGAAGGCATACCAGCCGTTCAGGTCGGTCTTGTCGATGGAGGTCTTGGTCGCGTCAAAGCGCACTGACAGGAACTCAGGCAGCACCGGCTTTCCAACTGAACTGGAGAACGTCTGCCCTTCCGTCTCGTCCCGCTGCCGGTGGCCTTCCACCCGGTGGCCAAAGATCTCGTGGAAGAACACGCCGGCCGCACGTCCGGAGAGGATAGCCGGTCCAACGTACGGATCTGCCGGCGCCGCTCTCAGCAGTTTTGCCAGATCGTCGGCCATCTTGCGTACCGAGGCCAACAGGACGTCGTCCTTCGGCAAATGGGCCGGGTCATCCGCTTCAAAACTGTCGGTCGTCACCAGATCGTTGCCGTCGTAAGACTTGGCTCGCGCTGTAATGAAAATCCGGTAGAAATTGCGGCCGTGCTGAATCCGGCTGCCTTCCGACGATACAAACGTCCGCACTTCCCGCCGGAAGGCCAGATTGACCTCCGAACGGAGCACACCGCCATACTGTCCAAATTCGTTGGAGATGCGCTTTATGCGAGGCGTCCACTCTTCAACAGAAAACTTATAGCGAGGTACCGACTGCACAGCGGTGACCGCCTGCTCCGCGGAGAAATCAGGAGCCGCCTTCTCCTGGCCGGATTTCACCTGGGAAGAACTGCGCACCCGCAGATATCGCTCCGCCGCCGCCCGCCAGGCCCGATCAGTTTCCCGCCAGGCCAGGCGCGCGATCGCATCCGGCTTGTCTTCCACTGGAATACTGGCTGCCGCCGCAAATCGCGGCCGGTCACCCTCCAGCAGGTGATAGTTGTCCAGTTCTGGAGAACCAACCCGCACCGAACAATCAAGAAACCGCCGGCGGGAGACACCCTTCGTCTGGATAGCGCCCAGCGACGCCGTCAGGCCGCTGCTCTCCTCGTCCGTCACACTGTAGGAGATGAAGTAAGGTGCAGGATCAGCCTTCGCTTTCAAGGCCTGGAAGTTGCGGTCCAACTCCTTCGCCAAAGTGTCCAGCAACACCGATTCAGCCGGCGACTTGGCCGCGTTCGGCTTGGCTGCCGGTGGCGCCGCGCCCACGAGAGCCAGGCTCAATGCCGTGGCCGCCAGTTGGAAAATGAGCCCCTTGAAACGCACGACTGTCAGGATATCATGCGCCCTCACGGCGCCCTGTCCGGAACCCTAGACCAGCGGAGAGTATGCCGTGACGGGCTGAACGGGAATTACGCCTCTCACCCGCATCCCATTCAGGGCCAATCCATACCGCCCATGGACCCCTGTCTTTTCAAAGATATGCTTCAGGTGAATCTTCACCGTACCAGGCCTGATACCCAATTCCAGCGCGATCTCCTTGTTCTTCATCCCCTGCTCCACCAGCACGAGCACCTGCTGCTCCCGCATCGTCAGGTCGTTCCGGGTCGACCGGTCGGCCCTGACCGTTTCCCGGAAAACGCAATCTTCCATCCAGGTTGTCCCGTCGGATACCGCCCGGATGCAGGTGAGGATCGTGGCCAGATCCGCCGTCTTCCGCAACAATCCGCGCGCCCCGGCCTGCAGCAACCTCAGCGCCTCCGCCTCGTTCATCGAATTCCCCCACACAATTGCGCCCACGTCCGGCAGCGTCTCCCGCAATTCGCCCAGGGCCGAAATCACCGCCTGCTGCCCGAAACTCTTGTCCAGCACCAGGGTTTGCACGGGTTGCTGCCGCGCCAGTTGCAGGCCAACCAGCAGATTCGGAACCGCCCACCGGCAGCTCAGGTCTTCACTGCCGCCCAACAGGGCTCTGATTCCCTCGGCCGTGGCAGGCTGGGTCTCGCATAAACCAACACTACTCTTGTAGTTACCGTGAGTCATAGGAATAACTTGCGTACGGAACCCGCTCCCCGGCCAGCCTGCTGGCTTTTCTTTGCCTCGCCGGCCGCCCTGCGGAACGGTCTTCTGGGAACTTAGTCCCAAGCGGGGTGCAACCCTCTCAAGTTTTCCGTTTGTCTTACCGATAGGTCCTTAGTAGGGTTCAGCCGCAGAAGGAAACTTGATGTCCGCTTCTTCGACCAGTCACAATTTCGGCCAATGGAAAATCCTGGTCATTTGCCCCAACACCAAACTGAGTGGTGAACTCACGCCGTTGTTGGCTGAGCACGTCCCGTTCTCTCCCGTGATCGAGTTGAAGGACTATCCCACTAGAGCGCTGCTGGGCGACGCCTTGCAGGAACAAGGCATCAATCTCTGCTTCGTCGATGTCGAGACCAACCGCGAGTGGGCGCTCGCGCTCCTCAGCGACCTCTCTATGCTCGACGCCAAGTTGCCCATCGTCGCCCTGCACGCCGGCAACGATTCCGAGTTCATTCTGCGCACGTTGCGCCAGGGCGCCACCGAATTCCTGTTTCAGCCGCTCACCGCCGAGCATTTCATCTCCGCGATGGAACGGCTCTCCGCCCAGCATCGCGGCAAGGGCCAAGCCAGCGCCAAGGTCTATTGCGTCATGCCGGCCAAGGGTGCGTGCGGCGCCTCCACCATTGCCTGCAACCTGGCTCACTACTACCGCAAACTCGGCGCCAAAAAGGTCCTGCTGGCCGATCTCGACCCGCTCACCGGCACCATTTCATTCCAGTTGAAATTGAAACAGAACTACAGTTTCATGGAAGCACTCACCCGTGGCGGCCAACTGGACGAAGACATCTGGAAAGGCATGGTTCAGTCCGCCGGAGGCGTCGATGTCGCCCTCGCGCCCGACCAGCCCGTCCACGGTATCGACGAAAACTATAACGCCGCCGCCATTGTCGACTTCGCCCGCTCGATGTATGAGGTCGTCATCCTGGATTGCAACGGCGCCTATGGACAATGGAGCCTCACGCTCGCACGACTCTGCGACGAACTCCTGCTCGTCACCACCAACGAACTGCCAGCCCTCCAGGCCACCCAGCGCTCTCTCGCCTACCTCGACCGCAATCGAGTCGACCGTTCGAAGGTCCGCATCCTGGTCAATCGCTACCACAAAGACATCGGCCTCAGCCGCGATGTCATCGAAGCCGCACTCCATTGCGACGTCTACCACCTCATCCCCAGCGACTATGAGGACGTTCAGAAGGCCCTAGTGGAAGGCAAGCCCATTCCGCCCGGGGCGGCCGTCGGACGCAGCCTGATGAGCCTCGCCGAAAAGCTCTCCGGCAAGGAAGCCACCAGCGTGGCGCCCAAAACTTCCTCGCTCTCCAGTCTCTTCAGCTTCCTTCGCAAGTAACCCGCGCGGGCCGGTTCCGGTACAATCGTCGAAGCTTGCTGGAACTCGACTCACTCCAAGCCAAGAGCTGGATCGCCGCCCGGTTGTCCATCGATCCCGCCAACCTCCACGTGGAATCACTGGGCGGAGGTGTCTCCAACCACGTCCTGCTCGTGCGCGCCCCCGGCCTGCGCTGCGTCTTCAAACAGTCACTCGAACGCCTGCGGGTCGAACAGGAGTGGCTCTGCCGCCGCGACCGCATCTTCCGCGAATCCCAGATCATGCGTGAGCTGGCCGGCTTGCTCCCAACAGGCAGCGTGCCCGCTATCCTGATGGAAGATCAGGAGAACTTCCTCTTCGCCATGGAAGCCGCACCCCAGGAAGCCGAACCCTGGAAGTCGCCGCTGCTCAAAGGCGAAATCCGCCTGGACCACGCCGCCCGGGCCGGCACCCTGCTGGGCACCTGGATCCTCCAGAGTGAATTGCATCCGCGCTGGCAGTCCGATTTTGGTGACCAGACGGTCTTTCATGAACTGCGGGTGGACCCGTACTATCGCAGCACCGCCGCCAGGCATCCCGCTCTCGCCAGACACTTCGCCTCACTCATAGAGGAGTCCTCTGAACGCCGCGTTTCTCTCGTCCATGGCGACTTTAGCCCGAAGAACCTGCTGGTCACCGATCAGTCGATGATGACCATCGACTGGGAGGTCGTCCACTGGGGCGATCCCTCCTTCGATGCCGCCTTCCTCACCAACCATCTCCTGCTCAAGGCCTTCCACCGCCCCGCCAGCCGTCGTGACTACGCGGCAGCCTCGTCCACGTTCTGGAGTGCTCTCCTCGAAACCACCGGACCACACTACTCCTGGCTCGAACCCGCCGCCATGCGCCACCTCGGCTGCCTGCTCCTCGCCAGGGTCGATGGCAAATCCCCAGCCGAGTACCTGGCCGAGCCCGTCAGGAACCATGTCCGGACCGCCGCCACGCAGTTGATCCTCGCCCCGCCATCCTCCGCCGCCGAAGCCTTCGAAAGAGCCTTCTCATGAGCTTAACCATCGCCAAACTGCGCGCCCTGCAGATTCTCGATTCCCGCGGAGTGCCCACCCTCGAGGTCGAGGCCACTCTGAGTAACGGCATCTCCGCGACCGCCCAGGTGCCATCCGGAGCCTCCACCGGCCGTCACGAAGCCGTCGAGCTCCGCGATGGGGACCCACAACTCTATGCCGGCAAAGGCGTAACCCGCGCCTGCCGCAACGTCGAAACGGAACTGGCCGCCGCCGTGACCGGCTTGGACGCGACGGACCAGGCCGCCATCGACCAGCGCATGATCGAGCTCGACGGCACCTCCTCCAAAGCCCGTTTGGGTGCCAACGCGATTCTCGGCATCAGTTGCGCCGTCGCCCGCGCCGTCAGCCGGTCCAACCACGAGCCGCTCTGGCAAACCCTTGCCCGCCAGCACAATACGAAGCCGACCCTGCCATTGCCGATGGTCAACATTCTCTCCGGGGGCCTCCACGCCGGCCGCCAGGTGGAATTCCAGGACTTCCTGGCCGTTGCGCATGGCTTGCCTACCTATTCCGAATCGCTCCACGCCATCGTCACCATCCATCGGGAAACTCGCAGGATCCTGGACGAACGCGGCTATCCCGTCACGGGAGTGGCCGACGAGGGCGGCTGGGGGCCGCTTCTGCCCTCCAACGAGGCAGCCCTCATCATCCTGACGCAGGCGATTGAGAACGCAGGGTTTAGGCCCGGGGAAGACGTCTCCATCGCCATCGATGCCGCCTCGTCGCACTTCTATGAGGACGGGCGTTATGTCCTTCGTTCCGAGGGCCGCACCCTGGACGTCGATGAACTAATCGACCTTTACGAAACCTGGGCAGGGCAATACCCCATCCGGTCGCTGGAGGACGGTCTCGATCAGGACGACTGGGTCGGCTGGGCCCGCCTGACACAGCGCCTCGGCGCCCGTATGCAATTGATTGGAGATGACTTCTTCACCACAAACCCGATCCGTCTGCGCCAGGGCATCACCGCTCAATCGGCCAACGCCGTGCTGGTGAAGATGAACCAGATTGGCACCATTACCGAGACATTTGAAGTCCTCCAGCTTGCCGCTCAGGCTGGCTGGCGCGCCGTCGTCTCGGCCCGCAGCGGCGAGACGGAAGACAACTTCCTGGCCGATCTCGCCTGTGCCTCCGGCGCGGGCCAGATCAAAGTCGGATCCATTACCCGCTCGTCGAGATTGTCGAAGTACAACCGGCTTCTCGCACTCGAGCGCGACGGCCAACTCACCTGGACCGCTTCTTCTCCGTGGTTTTGACGCTTTTTGCCGTCTTCTTCACGGCCTTTTTCGCGGCTTCCCGGGCCGCCGGCTTCCGCGGCTTTGGTTCCTTCTTGAGATTGATCGTGCCCCGGCAGTCGGCGGCTCCGCACGCGCAGGGCACGGCCGCGACATCGTGATCAAACCGGTAATCGATCGTCAGTTCTTCCCCTGTCTGGATTTCCCTGGCTGACATGTACAGAATGTGGCCTTTGTGGATCCAGGCATAGCAGTTCGGAGTGCAGCAATGATTGATGTACTGCGCTCCGCTGCCGCCCACGCTGCCGTCGATGGTCCAGTAGCTGGTCAACGTGAACAGGTAGTTCAGCGGACCATCGGCACGGCGGTTCGTCTCTTTGCGGTTAATCTTCTCGCCCGTGTACTCGATGATCTTGCGGCCTTTGGGAATCGGCTCTTTGGCGTAAATCCCCCAACGGTGAATGGGGGAAGGACGCACTTCGAGCGCGAAGCAGGCCTTCTTCTCGTCAATCTGGGGGGCTGGTTCCTTCTTGGAAGGGGCTGGAGGCATGGAGAGTCTGATCAGCAGTCTGGTTTTCAGGAAGGCAGCAGGGCGGCCGGCTGCCAGGCGGCTAACGGCTCAGTCTGTTCCTAGAAGTCGTCCTTCTGGCTGTTCTGCTGCTTTGCTCTGCGGCGCAGAATAATGATCACCACGCAGGCAACGGCAAGGACACCGCTGACAATGCGAACCATGTTTTCGTCCAAGGCAAAACCTCCGAACAACTGTCCGTATGGACAGTGTATTGTATACGATCGGCTTGGACGAGGGGAATCCTTAGTCGAACCTATGCCGGCGGGCCCGCCCTGCCTGCTCTCCGGCAGGCTCGCGGACGGGCCCGTTCATCAGCTATTTACATGCCGGCTTTCTGCTTCAGGACCTCAATGAGTTCCTTCACAGCGGCCGCGCTCTTATCCAACTGGGCCTTCTCGGCCTCTTCCAGCTTCACTTCGTAGACCTTTTCGATGCCGTTCGAACCCAATTTGCAGGGCACGCCGACATACAGCCCGTCATAGCCATACTCGCCTTCCAACAGCGCCGCACAAGGCAGAACCTTCTTCTTGTCCTTCAGGATCGACTCCGCCATCTCGACAGCCGCGGCCGACGGAGCGTAGTAGGCGCTGCCGGTCTTCAGGTACTTCACGATCTCGGCGCCGCCGTCGCGAGTGCGCTGCACCAGCGCGTCAATCCGGTCCTGCGGCAACAGTTCAGTAATCGGGATACCGCCCACCGTGGTCAGGCGCACAATCGGCACCATCGTGTCGCCGTGGCCACCCAGCACCAGGGCGGTGATGTTCTCCACTGACACGCCCAGCTCCATCGCGATGAATGTACGGTAGCGCGCCGTATCCAGTACGCCCGCCATGCCGATCACGCGGTTGCGGCTGAACTTCGATACCTGCTGGGCCACCCAGCACATTGCATCCAGCGGATTCGTCACCAGGATCAGGATGGCGTTCGGCGAATACTTGACGGCCTGTTCCGTGGCGCTCTTCACGATCTCGTAGTTGGCCAGCAGAAGGTCGTCGCGGCTCATGCCGGGCTTGCGCGGGAAGCCGGCCGTGATGATCACGATGTCGGAATCGGCCGTCGGCTCATAGCTGTTGGCGCCGGTGACCATGACGTCATAGCCTTCCACCGGTCCGGATTCCAGGATGTCCAGGCCTTTGCCCTGGGGGACGCCTTCGACCACATCGACGAGGACGACATCGGCGAGTTCCTTGCCCGCAATGCGCAGCGCGCAATTTGCGCCAACATTGCCAGCACCTACGACCGTAACTTTCTTACGCATGGAAATTCCCTTCTCGAATGATTAGAAGTACGCGGCGATCCGAAGTGGAA
The DNA here is from genome assembly GCF_051172195.1 of Paludibaculum fermentans. Lineage (GTDB taxonomy): Bacteria > Acidobacteriota > Terriglobia > Bryobacterales > Bryobacteraceae > Paludibaculum > Paludibaculum fermentans_A. Next base: position 3,145,429 of record NZ_JBPJAQ010000001.1, on the reverse strand, counting down.
AGCGGACGGCCTCATCTGATTGTAACGGCTTCGCGCCCGCGCGAGCACGGCGCCCCGGCAGGGATAGAATAGATGGTTCATGCAGGTTCCGGAATCCGCACAAGAGTACTTTGGCCGGCAGACCGAGAAGCTCCGCCGCCAGCTCAAGAAGAAACGCATCGTCTTCCCCGAGGGTGAGGACCCGCGCGTCATCGAGGCCGCCTCCCGCCTCTGCCACGAGGAACTGGTCATTCCCATCCTCATGGGCCGGCCGAAAGGCAACGTCGCCTCCTGCGTCGTCGTCGAGCAGCCGGAGAACAATCCCCGGCTGAAGGACTATGCCGCCATCCTGCACGACCGCCGCAGGTCGCGCGGCATCACCATGGCCGAGTGCGAGAAGATCGCCCTCAACCCCCTGGTCTTCGCCGGACTCATGGTCCACTCCGGCGATGGCGACGGCTTCGTCGGCGGAGCCGCCACCACCACGGCCGACACCTTCCGCGCCGCCCACATGACCATCGGCATGCGCCACGACATCAAAACAGCATCAGGCGTCATGATCGTCTGCACCCATGCCAGCGAATGCGGTGAAAACGGCGTCCTCGCCATGGCCGACCCGGCCCTCATGATCGACCCGACCCCCACCCAACTCGCCGACATCGCCATCGCCACCGCCGAAACCACTCGCAACGTCATCGGCGTCGAACCCATCGTCGCCCTCCTCTCCTTCTCCACCAAGGGCAGCGCCAAACACCCCCTGGCGGAGAAGGTCAAGGAAGCCCGCCGCATCGTCGAAGCCCGCCGGCCCGATCTCCACATCGACGGCGAACTCCAGGCCGACGCCGCCCTCATCCAGAGCATCGGCCAGTCCAAGGCTCCTGGCTCCACCGTGGCCGGCAGGGCAAACACCCTCATCTTCCCCGACGTCGGCTCCGCCAACATCAGCGTCAAACTAGTGGAACGCCTGGGTGGCGCGGTCTGTACCGGACCCCTCTTCCAGGGCTTCCTCAAGCCCGCCAACGACCTCTCGCGCGGCTGCACCGGCGAGGATATTTACCGATTGGGGATTCTCACCGCGCTGCAAGCCGGCGCCTGACCATGCTGCCGTTCCCGCTGATCTATCACGACGGTTACGATCTCAAGTTCGGCGCACACGTCTTCCCTTCCCAGAAGTACCGCCTGATCCGCGCCTGCCTCATCGATGAATTTGTCGCCGGACCGGAAGACTTCCTCACGCCCGAACAGGCCACGGTCGAGCAACTCCTGCTGGTGCATACCCCCGACTGGGTGGGCAAGCTCCAAAGCGGCAAGCTCACCTACCACGAGATTCTCAAGCTGGAAGTGCCCTACTCCCGCAAGATGGTCGAGGCGTTCTTCCTCGCCGCCGGAGGCACCCTGCTGGCCGCCCGCAAAGCCCTGCAACACGGCATCGGCTTCAACATCGGCGGAGGCTTCCATCACGCCTTCCCAGGACACGGCGAAGGCTTCTGCGCCATCAACGACATGGCTGTGGCCATCCGTGTCCTGCAGCAGGAACACCTCATCCGAACCGCCCTGATCATCGACTGCGATGTCCATCACGGCAACGGCACCGCCGCCGTCTTCGCGCACGACCCCTCCGTCTTCACCATCTCCATTCACCACTTCAACAACTACCCCACTGAGAAGCCCCCCTCTACGGTGGATATCCATCTCGGCGACGGGGTCGGTGATCAGGAGTACCTGGAAAAACTGCGCTCCACCTATGACACCGCCGTGTGCGGCTTCCGGCCCGACCTGGTGGTCTACGTAGCAGGGTCGGACCCATACTATGATGACAAGCTGGGTGGGCTCTCCCTCACCCGGGAAGGCTTGTATCTGCGCGATCGCGTGGTGTTCGACGCCGCGCTCCGCCAGCATGTACCGGTGGCCGTCACGCTGGCCGGTGGATATGCGCGCAAACTGGAAGATACGGTGACGCTCCATATGCGCACGGTGAAAGCCGCGCTGGAGTCCTACCACGAGTTCGGCTGGAAGTCTGACGCGGACTAAGACAGTCCGCCAAGTGAGGTGGATATGCGGAATATGACGCGGCGGGGATTCATCGCTGCCGGCAGCGCGCTCTCTTATGCGCGCATCCTGGGCGCCAACGACCGTCTGCGCGTGGGCCTGGTGGGCGCCGGTGGCCGCGGCACCTATGTGGCCCGCTATGCCAAGGAGTTCGGCAACGCCGACATCGCCGCCTTCGCCGACATCTACCAGCCCCGCATCGACAAGGCGAAGCAGGAGCTCAACGCCAACGGTGACGCCCATCGCGATTTCCGAGAGCTGCTCAACCGCAAGGACATCGACGCCGTCGTCATCGGCGCGCCCGACCACTGGCATGTGCCTATGACCGTGGCCGCGGTTGCTGCCGGCAAAGACGTCTATGTCGAGAAGCCGCTCACCCACTCCGTGGAAGAGGGCCGCACCGTCATCGACGCCGTCCGCAAATCCGGCCGCATCGTCCAGGTCGGCTACCAGCAGCGCAGCTATCCGCACATGGCGCAGGCCCGCGAGCTGATCCAGGGCGGCCGCATCGGCACCGTCACCCAGGTGCTCACCTGGTGGAACCAGAACTACATGAATCGCGAGGAGCCGCGCATCGACGTCTCCAAGCTCGAATGGCAGCAGTTCCTCGGCAACGCCTGCCCGCGAGAGTTCGATCCCTGGCGCTACAGCCAGTGGCGCTGGTTCTGGGACTACGGCAACGGCACGCTCACCGACCTCTTCTCCCACTGGATCGACACCGTCCATTGGGTCATGGGCGACAGCGTTCCCACTGAGGCACGAGGCCAGGGCTCCCGCTTCCTCATTCCCTGGTATGAGTGCCCCGACACCGTCAGCGTCGAACTCACCTATCCCAAGAACTTCCAGGTCTCCTACGTCAGCACCATGGTGACGGGCATGGAAGATGGCGGCATTCTCTTCCGAGGCACCGAAGGCACTCTCCGCCTCACGCGCCCCTTCATCGAGGTCTACCCGGAGAAGGGTGTCGACGACAAACGCACCCACGTCCGGAAGGCCTCGCTCACCGTCGACGCCAAACGCGAAGGCACCATCGATCACGTCCTGAACTGGATGGATTGCATCAAGACCCGCAAGCAGCCCAACGCGCCCGTGGAATCTTCAGTCGACGCAGCCAACGCCGCCCACTGGGGCAACGAGGCGATTCGTAGTGGGCGCGCCATCTCCACTCCGCCGGCCGACGGCGCCTGGCTCCCTCTCTTCAACGGCCGCGACCTCGACGGCTGGATCCAGGACACGCCCGGCCTGTGGAGCGTCCGCGACGGCATGATCGTCGGCAAGCACACGGGCCTCAAGTGGAACGACTTCCTGCGCACCAGGGACACCTACGAGGACTTCGAACTAGCCCTCGAGTTCCGCCTCCTGAATGGCGAAGGCAACAGCGGAGTGCAGTTCCGCAGCGTGAACGACCTGCAGCCGCACGAACTCTTCGGCTACCAGGCCGACATCGGCCAGCAGTATTGGGGCTGTCTCTACGACGAATCGCGCCGCCGCAAAATCCTGGCGCAAGCCCCCGCCCCAGCCATCGAGAAGATCGACAAGAACGGCTGGCACACCTACGTGGTCAAGGCCCTGGGCAACCACATCACCATCACCCTCGACGGCATGCGCACGGTAGACTACACCGAAACCGAGCGAGGCATCCTAAAGCGCGGCCTGATAGCACTACAAGTGCACGCCGGCCCCGGCATCGAAGTCTGGTTCCGCAACATCCGCATCAAGGAACTGGCCTGAGGGGACGTTCTCGTCTGTCCTAGACGATGACGTCTCCAACCCAAACGAAGCCACCCAAGTGGACAGACCAGAACGTCCCCACCCGCGGGGCCACCCACGTTCCAACCCTTCAATCCAGCCACTTGAACTTGTCGGCGATTCTGTCCCACAGGATTTGAAATCGCGGCTTTCCGAGCGTGAGATACAGCGTTCCATAAACCGCGGCGATCCCGATGGCGATCACCCAGCCAAAGAAAGCTAACGACTCCCGCGTAACGGGCACACCAAAGCAGTCCAGGATGTACAAGCATGCCAGAATCGCGCAGAGGATCGCGATGGCCAGCAGGACCAACTTCACGAGCCCAGCCAAGCGTTCGAGGATTGATCGCCGCGGCCGGACCCCGAGGCCGGCCTCTCGGAGCATCACTAGCAGGTAGTAGTCTTCTTTCTCCGTTGCCCGGACAGCGTCTAGGAAAGACTCAAACCGCTGCAGGTCTTCCCGCTTCAACCGCTTTCGGAGTCCTCTGAGAAGGCCCACCATCTTCTTCTCAAAAAGCCTCTGATCACACTCCTGCTCGAACCGATAGTTCATCTCCTCCGTATTGCCGGGAGTCCAGCTCGTCTCGGAGAACAGCAGCATGGACTTTTCCACCTCGGAAAGTGGTCGGCCAATACGCTCTGCTTCTTCAGCGACAGCGGCGGCAACGACTTCTACTGGGCGTTGCTTGCTGACTGATCGGGGCACGCTCCGATTCTATCCCCGCTAGGCACGAGCCAGTCCCACAAGCGCTGGCGGAAACTGAGTTGCCAACATCCCCCGCCCAAAAGCTGACAGCTGAAAGCTGACCGCTGATAGCTCACTCATACCGCAGCGCCGTCATCGGATCCACCTTCGCCGCCCGCCTTGCCGGAATCCAGCTCGCCAGCAGCGCCACACTCGCCAGGAACAGCGGCACGGCCACGAACGTCGTCACATCGTGCGGCTCCACCCCATACAGGATCCCCGCCGCCAGCTTCGCGCTCGCCAGCGCCGCCGCCAGCCCCACCACTGTCGCGATTGCGGTCATCACCAGACCCTGCTTCACGATCATGCCCTGCACATTGCCGGCTTGCGCCCCCAGCGCCATGCGGATCCCGATCTCCCGCCGCCGCCGGCTCACCGAGTAACTCATCACCCCATACAAACCCACCGCCGCCAGCAGCAGCCCCACCCCGCCGAACACTCCAAACAGCGTCCCGGCCAGCCTGGGCAGGAACAGCGAATTGCGCAGATGCTCCTCCATGCTCTCGGCATTGAAGATCGCCATATTCGGATCCAGCGTCTGGATCTCCCGCCGCAGCGCGGGCGCCAGCGCCGCAGCATTGCCATTTGTCCGCACCATCACGGAGTACCCCATGAACGACACATCCGTCCCAGCCTCCTGCGAAACAGCACGGTACATCATCGGCCTCGGCTCTTCGCCCAGCGTCCGCGACTTCGAGTTCTTCACCACGCCGATGATCTCGTAGGGTCCTCCGCCGCCGCCCACCATCCGCTGCCCAATCGGATTCTCGCCGGGGAACATCTTCTTCACCAGCGTCTCGTTCACCACCGCAACTTTGGGCGCCGTCGGCGACTCATCCGCGAAATCTCGGCCCGCCACCCGCGCAATCCCCATCGTCTCGAAATATCCGGCCGAAGCCATATAAAAATCGACACTCGTGTTGGACTCGCCGTCCTTCGCCGGACGCCCCTCCGGATGCATGCCATTCGTCGTCCCGCCAATCGACAACGGCACAATATCCGTCACTGCCGCCGAGGTCACCCCAGGCAGGGCCAGCGCCCGCTGGCGGATCTGCTCCAGGAACTGGCTGGTCCGTTCCGGCGTGTAGCCGTGCAAGCGCGGATCCACCGCCATCATGAGGATCCCCTTCGACCGGAATCCGATCTCGATGTTCGACGCGCTCTGCAGGCTCCGCAGGAACAGCCCCGTCGCGCACAGCAGCGTCAGCGACATCGCCACCTGCCCCACCACCAGCACATTCCGCATTGTCCATCGCCGGCCCGGCCGGGCGAGCACGTCTTCCCCCTTCAACGCGCTCGCCAAAATCGGCCGCGACGCCGCCAGCGCCGGAGCCAGTCCGAACAATAACCCGGTCCCCACGCTTAGCAGGAACGTATACAACAGAACCTGGGCATCCACCCCCACCCGCAAATCCACCGGCAGCGGAATCGGCAACTTGAAGGACGACAATGCCTGCGTCGACCACAACGACAGCACCAGCCCGAACAGTCCGCCGCCTAGCGCCAGCATCGTGCTCTCCGCCAGCATTTGCCGGATCAACTGGCCGCGCGTCGCCCCCAACGCCAGCCGCACCGCCATTTCTTTCTGCCGCGCCGAAGCCTGGGCCAGCAACAGGTTCGCTACGTTCGCGCACGCGATGCACAGCACCAGCAGCACCACCACGCTCAGCGCACCCAGGAACAGCGTCACGCCCTTCTTGAGATTCGGCATCATCGCGCCGGCCTGCTCGGCATGAAACCCCAGGCCCTCATCATTCTTCGGATACAACTGCGCAATGCGAGCGCCCAAACCGGTCAATTCCGCCTGCGCCGCCTCGCGGCTCACCCCATCCTTGATCCGCGCCATCACCATCAGCCAGGAAGCATGGCGGCTGTTCCGCTCCGGCAGCTTCGGCATCAACTGATCTACCGTCCCCAGCGGAACCCATAGCTCCGTATTCAACCCCAGGTCGAGCCCGCGAAAACCGGCCGGCGTCACGCCCACCACGGTGAACGGCTTGCCCGACAGGTTCACGCCTGCACCCAGGATCGACGGATCCGCGCCAAAGCGCCGCTGCCACAGCCCGTAGCTCAGCACCACAACCGGGGCCTTATCTTCGCCTGGCAGAAACCCTCGCCCCAGCGGCATCCGCAATCGAGCCAACTCGAAATAGTTCGCCGACGCAGCCTGCCCCCACACCCGGGTCGGCTCGCCCTTCCCCCCAATCGAGGCCGGCATCAGTGGGAAATACGCCGCCACGCCCTCGAACGACTTCGTCTGGTCGCGCACATCCTCAAACAGCGGATGCGAGAACTCGCTGCAGCAATTCCCCTTGTGTTGCGTATACAGGCTCAGCAGCGTGGCCGGATCCCCCACCGGAGCCGGCTTCAGCACAAACGCGCTCACCATCGAGAAGATGGTCGAGTTCGCCGCGATGCCCAATCCAATCGACAGCACCGCCGCCGCCGCGAAACCCGGCGACTTCCTCAATCTCCGGAATGCATAAGTGATGTCCTGCCGCCAGGTAGCCATGATGGATGAGTCCTCTTTTCCCTCAACGAAGCAAACAGCCCGGTTGTTATCTCGCTTGTCGTAAATTCCCACGACACCCCCCACCCAATCCCCGATAAAATCCACTCACGGCTCAATCCATTCGCGTCGTTCCCGTCAATTGCTGCATCTGACAAGTGCGGAAAAATTCTTGCCGGGGTAGAATGGTCCCCAAGGGATCCTGTCTCCAGGACCCCACTGGGTTTCCACAGTAAACATATGTCGGGTTCGTGGTTGCACCGAATTCTCGTCCTGCTGTCGGCGTGCGCGCTGGCTGCCATTGTCTACGGCGTACCGCCGGTGGGCTCCCTGGCCGCGCCCGAAGTCGAAGCACTCACCGCGTGGCTGGCTCATATGTTGTTCGCCGGCTTGGCCTTAGCCGCCTGGAGAACTTCTCCCGCGGCAGCCTCCCAAGCCGTGGTCCCCGATTCCGGCTGGCCCTCGCTCCGCTCCATGGCCGTGGCCGCTCCAGCGGTCGTCGTCCTCCAAGTAGCCCTCGGAGCCGCCTATCGGCACAAAGTCATGGGCGCCATCCCGCACGTGGTCTGGGCCTTCATCGCCGCCATTGTTGTCATGATGGTCGCCGTTTCGGTAATGACCGACGCGCAAGCCCTGGCGGGCATGAAACGCACCTGCGTCTGGCTGCTCAGCCTCATTGGTATCCAGGTAGTCCTCGGAGTCGCCGCACTCGTCGCCCGCATGATGGGCGCTGAAGCCGGTTTGGCCATCCGCGCCGCGCTCATGACCCACGCCGGCACCGGCGCGCTGGTCCTCGCATTGACCGTAGTTCTGTCGGCGCAAATCCTGCGCCATGTGGAGCAAGCTCCGGAGACGGGCTCTTCGCGCCACGAGTTGGCATCCCCGGGGCATCATTCATGAGAAGTTATCTCGATCTCACCAAGCCCAGAATCACCTGGCTCATCCTGATGAGCACAGGCATCGGCTATTTCTTCGGCCATCAGGGTTCGGTGGATTTCCTCCTGCTGTTCAACTGCCTGCTGGGCACGGCGCTCATCGCCTCCGGCACGGCCACCCTGAACCAGTGGTACGAACACGACGCCGACGCCAAGATGAACCGCACCAGCCAGCGGCCCATTCCCGCCGGCAAGGTCACCCCGCGCAACGCGCTGCTGTTCGGCATCGCACTGCTGGTCGCCGGTGAACTTCAACTCGGTTGGGGCGTCAATCCCCTCACCGCCTGGCTCGGCCTCTTCACCGTCGCCAGCTATCTCTGCCTCTACACCCCGATGAAGCAGCGCACCTGGTGGTCCACCACCGTCGGCGCCTTCCCCGGAGCAATGCCCCCACTGCTGGGCTTCGCTGCCGCCCGCGGCGTCCTCACCATCGATGCCTGGATCCTCTTCGCCATCATCTTCCTCTGGCAGTTTCCCCACTTCTACGCCATCGCCTGGATGTACCGCGACGACTACGCCAAAGCCGGCATCCAGATGCTGCCCGTGGTCGAGCCCGACGGCGCCTCCACCTCCCGCCAGATCCTGGGCTTCGCAATCGCCCTGATTCCCATCAGCCTGCTGCCCAGCTTCTTCCAGATGACCGGCAATCTCTATCTGGCCGCCGCCCTGGTTCTGGGTGGATTCTTCCTGAAATCGGCCGCCCGCCTCAGCCGCGACCGCACGTCCCTGAATGCCCGCGGCGTCCTCAAAGCGAGCGTCATGTACCTGCCGCTCCTCTACTTGGCCCTGATCATCGACAGCTACAAGCTATTCTAAAAGTTGGCAATGAAGCTTCTTCAATCCGCCGCCCTGGGTGCGGCCTGTCTCTGCCTGACCGCGTGTCTGAACTCCGGCCTCCCCACTTTAGGGGATGTCCCCCACTTCACCCTGACCAACCAGGATGGGCAGAAGTACGAAAGCACCGCCGCCCTCGCCAACAAAGTCTGGGTGGCCGACTTCATCTTCACCACCTGCCACGGCCCCTGCCCCCGCATGACCGCCCAGATGCACAAACTGCAGGAGGACACGAAGGATCTCTCCGACGTCGAACTCGTCTCCTTCACCGTCGACCCCAAAACCGACACCCCCGAGGTCCTCGCCGCCTACGCCAAACAGTTCAAAGCCGACCCCGAGCGCTGGACCTTCCTCACGGGCCCCGCCGACGCCCTCAACAAACTCAGCTTCGACACCTTTCGACTCGGTAACGTCGGCGACGGCAAGTTGGAGCACTCCACCCGTTTCGTCCTGATCGACCGCAAAGGCCGCATCCGCGGCTACTACGACACCACCGACGCCACCGCCCTGCCCCAACTGGTGGAAGACATCGGCAAGGTCCGGAAAGAGGTCTTGTGACATGGAAGTGCGTGATCTACCCACGCTGAACGCCTGCCTGAACAGCCTGTCCGCCATCCTGCTGGTCATCGGCTACGTTCTCATCCGCCGCCGTAATTTCGACGCTCATAAGAAGGTGATGCTGGCCGCCTTCACCACCTCCACCCTGTTCCTGATCAGCTATCTCACTTACCACTACCAGGTCGGGTCCGTCCGCTTTCAGCATCCCGGCGCCATTCGGACCGTCTACCTCACCATTCTGTTCACCCATACGATCCTCGCCGCGGCGGTCGCCCCCATGGCCATCATCACCCTCTACCGCGCCTGGACCGGCCAACTCGCTCGACACCGCAAACTGGCCCGCATCACCCTGCCCATCTGGCTCTATGTCAGCGTCACAGGCGTGGTCGTTTACCTGATGCTGTACCATCTTTGATGGGAATCACCAACGCCGTGGAATGGAACGCCTCCCTCTATGATCAGCGCCACTCGTTTGTCTGGAAGAGTGCCGAAGACCTGATCGCGCTGCTCGCCCCCGCCCCCGGCGAACACATCCTCGACGTCGGCTGCGGCACAGGCCAGCTCACGGCCAAACTGGGGGCCACGGGCGCCATCCTCACCGGCCTCGATTACTCCGAGCCCATGCTCGAACAGGCCCGCGCCGCGTATCCCGCCGGCTCCTGGATCCATGCCAGCCTGCCAGATTACATCGCGCACGAACAGTTCGACGCCATCTTTTCCAACGCCGCCCTCCACTGGATCCGCCCGCCCCAGCAGGCCGCCGATCGCATGTTCGCCGCCCTCAAACCCGGCGGCCGCCTCGTCGCCGAGTTCGGCGGCGCTGGGAACGTCGCCTCTCTCCTCAACGCCGCCCGCCAGATCTTCGGCGAACAGGGCCAGCCCGTCGAGTCGCCCTGGTACTTCCCCGGCATCGGCGAATACTCTACCGTCCTCGAGAACTCCGGTTTCGAAGTCGTCTACGCCCTCCTGTTCGACCGCCTCACCCCACTCGACGGCGGCGAGGCCGGTCTTGCCAACTGGATGGAAATGTTTGCCCCGCAATGGCGCGCCTCGGTCCTGAATCGCTACGCGGAAATGGCCCGTCCAACCTTGTATGATGCGGAGTCCGGCCAGTGGCGCATGGACTACCGCCGCCTGCGCATCGCGGCGCGCAAACGCGCCTGAACCATGTTCCCCAAACTCATCTCCATCGGCTCGTTCTTCCTGCCCACCTACGGACTGCTGGTCGCCCTGGGCTTCCTCGCCGGCATCTGGCTCACCACCAGGCTGGCCCGCCGCGCCGGAATCGATCCAGAGAAGGTGAGCAATCTCGCTATCTACTGCGCCCTCACCGGCTTGGCTGGTGCGAAGCTACTCATGTTCGTCATGGACTTCGACTATTACGCCAAGAACCCCGGCCGAATCTTCTCGTTCGACACCTTGCTCTCCGCCGGGGTCTACTATGGCGGCTTCCTGGGCGCGTTCGCCTTTGCCTGGGCCTACATGAAACGGCAAAACCTGCCCTGGCTCAAAACCGCCGACGTCTTCGCCCCCGGAGTCGCTCTCGGGCATGCCATCGGCCGGCTCGGTTGCTTTGCGGCCGGTTGCTGCTGGGGCTCCCTCTGCGACCGCCCCTGGGCCGTGACCTTCGAAAACCCCGCTGCCCACGAACTCACCGGAGTGCCCCTCGGCATCCCCCTCCATCCCGCGCAACTCTATGAAGCGGCAGTGGTTGCGCTCCTCGCCGCATTCCTCTACCGGCAGAGCGGCAGGCCTCACCGGGACGGCCGGATCCTGGGACTCTATCTTCTTCTATATGCGTTCGCCCGCGTAACCATCGAATTCTTCCGCTTTCATGAGCAGGCACTTCCCTGGGGCGGCCCTTTCACGTGGACCCAGTGGATCGCGCTCGGCCTCGGTGCCGTGGGAGCGGCGATCCTCCTCCGCCCCAGCCCGCGAATGCAGACGGAGCCGCGAACCTCCGTCAGCGGATAGCCGGCGCCCATCTCTCTCTAACGAGCTGAGCCCCAGTACCCTACACCCGTCAATACCAGTGCCGTTCGGGCCGGAACCTTAACAGAAACCAGGGATTGCCGCTACAGGCCCATCCCCGGTAATCCTTCCATCTCAAAATCCTGTAGGGCATCAGCCCAATCAAGTCTCCCCGCGCTTCCGCCGATAGAACCAATCAGGGAAGCAAATCCTTGCCGGTGCAGCCGGATCCCATGGACAGCGGAGAGACCATGACAGATGCAGGAATGGAAATCCCGAACAGCGCGTTCCGCCCAAACGGGTGCAGGCGACCGCACGCGCTGGCCTCGGCCCGCCCGCTCCGCGTAGCCCAGCTGTCTTGCGACTGCCCTGCTGAACCAGCGCCTCCAGAGCTGCGACCTCAGTCATTGCGCCTAACCTTCTCCCGAAAAACCCTGAACCTTAGGCGTCACCTCAGTAAATCCCTACCTGGAAAGTACCTCTCAACTAGTACCAGTCCACCCCTGGTAAGGTATCCACCCAATCGTTATTTGACCGGGACCACTCGATACTTGTTGCAGGTCGAACTTTCTCATGGCCACCCAGGCGAATCCCATGCACTCTAGGCCGTCCAGGCGTCGCCAGCGCGGTAACGCGATGGTTGAGGCTACAATTGTCATCCTTCCCTTCTTCGCCATCGTCCTGGGCATCATCGACTTCGGCCGGGCATTCTATGCCCGTACCGCGATCCAGTATGCCGTTCAGGCCGGTACGCGCTACGCTGTCACCTTCCAAACCATGTCGGGCATGTGCCAGGACGCTTCCATCAAGGAAGTAGTCCGCCGCAGTTCGGTCGGCTTTCTGAACGCCACCGACATCTCAACGAAGACCTTCATCCGGTACTACAAGCCCGACACCCAGGTAGAGACGTCCGCCAACATGCCGGGCAACATCGTGGAGGTGTCAGTCGAGGGCTACCAGTTCAGGTGGATCGCGCCGCTGTGGCGCACCGCAACACCCATGACCGTCCTCGCGCGGTCAAGCGATCGCATGGAAGGCCTGCCAGGCGGCTCCTCCGGACCGCCCTGCCGGTAAGAAAGCTGGAACGCGCATGAGAATCGCACGCCTATCTAAAAGGAAGACCCAGGGGGGCCACTCCCTGATCGATTTCGCAATGGTCAGCCTCTTCTTGGTCCCCATCATGATGGCGACCATCTCAGTTGGCTTCAACACCAGCCGGGCCATTCAGGTCACCACCGTCACTCGCGACGCCGCCAACATGTACGCACGCTGGGTCGATTTCAGCCTCACCGCCAACCGCAACCTGCTCGTGCGCTTGGCCGCTGGTCTCGACATGACGGATTCCGGCGGCAACGGCGTCATTATTCTTTCGAAAGTCACGTACATCGCCAGCAGCGACTGCACCGGCGCCGGCCTAACCACCGGTCAGTGCACAAACATGAACCAGTACGTGATTATCAACCGCATCGTCGTCGGCAACGCGAGCTTCAAAACCAGTACCTTTGGCACCCCAGGCAATATCTCGGCAAACGGCGATGTCGTCAACTACCTGACCGATTCATCGGCCCGCGCCACCAACTTCGGCAATACCCTGACCTTAACCAGCGGACAGTTCGCCTTCATGGCAGAAGGCTTTTTCAAGGGCTTGGCGTGGAGCGTGCCCGGCTCAAATGTCGGCAACCTGATCACACGCCGCTATATCTTCTAACCGTTTCAGCCTGAGGCATTGTAGTTCGATTCGCAGAGGTGAATGATGTCATCCATGAAAACCGCCACTGTCCACAAATCTCGCGCCCGGCGCTGGACAGCCCGGCAAAAAGGCATTTTCCTTCCACTAACGGCGGTCCTCATCGCGGTCCTGATCCCCATCGTGGGACTGGCCGTCGACGCGGGCGTCCTGTTCGTGCTGAAGACCATGATCTCCGCCTCCGCCGACGCCGCTGCGATCGCCGCCGCCCGCAACCTCAGTGTCGGCTTGACCATTGGTGAACAAACCGCTGCCGCTCAGGCTCGCGCCATCGACTTCTTCAACGCGAATCTGAAAGCCGGCAGCTTCGGCACCAAAAATCAGGCTGTCTCGGTTGCCGTGGCTGAGTCCGCTTACCGCACCCGCACCGTCACGGTCACGGCGTCGGTGGATGCGCCCCAGTACTTCATGCGCTACCTCGGCTTCACCACGACGCACGTCGTGGCCACCGGTAAAGCCTCGCGCCGCGACGTCAATCTGTTGCTCGTCCTCGACCGCTCCGGCTCCATGCAGGACACTACCACCAACGGCAAGCCCTGCACCACCATGCGCGGAGCCGCCACCACCTTCGTCAACATGTTCGCCGAGCAGCGCGATCGCCTCGGTCTCGTCACGTTCGGCGGTGCCTGGTATCTGAACTTCGCCCCTTCCATGACCTTCAAGACCGGCTCGCCGTCCATGCTCACCCGCATCGCCGCCATCACCTGCAGCGGCGGCACCGGCACCGGCTCAGCTCTGGATGCGGCCTACGATCAACTCGTCACCATCAACGAACCCGGCACCTTGAACATGATCGTCCTGTTCACGGACGGTTACGCCAACCTCTTCCATGCCAGCTTCCCGGTGAAAAAGAAATCCGATACCCGCTATGGCTATAACGGCGGCCCCAGCGGCTGCACCAGTGAGTCATCCACCTGCACGATGCTGCCCAGCACCTGTACCGACGCCAACGGCGATAAGTACGACCGCAATTCCGGTCAGAGTTCCGCCAACTATTCTGCCCCCAATTGGAATCCGAACTGGACCCCGGCCAACCTCGTCGGCGGGCTCACCCAAGCCGCCGGCGACACATACAGCCTTTCGACCGGCGCCACTTACGGCCTCATCAAGGAGGCGGCATCCTCCGCAACCGACGTGAGCGATCCGCTCATCAGCGGTTCCGGCTGCGCTTTCGCCGGGAGCGCCACGGCCGTCCGGCGCGACGTCGCCTACATCCCCGACACCGAAATCCACGGCTTCAACACAACCGGCTACAAGGCCATCGCCACCTTCTCTTCCGGCAACTATAGCGGCCAGAAACGGCCGGATGTTCCCATGGCTGTCACCGGCGCAGGAATGAACGTGGCCGACAATATCGCCACCGCGGCCCGCAACAACGCCACCTTGAAGCCCGCCCTCTATACCATCGGCCTCGGCAGCAACGGCGGCGTTGATCACGAACTGTTGCGCCGCATCGCTAATGATCCGGCCAGCCCCATCTATTCCGACACTCAGAATGCCGGCATGTACGCGTACGCTCCGACCCCCACGGATCTGAACTACGCGTTCGTCCGCATCGCCAGTGAAATCCTCCGCATCGCCCAGTAAGCCCACCGGCTGCCGGCCAGACGCAAAAAAGGGGCGCTCCCGCAAGGGCGCCCCTTTTCTATTGCAGCCAGCCGGAATCTTCTACTTCAGCCGAACCGCCTTACCCGTCTTAATCGACTCCTTCGCCGCCTCGATCAACTCCACCACCTGCGCGTTCAGGTCGATGGCCGTCATCCCGCCCGGCGCCGTCTTCGTCTCGATCGCATGCACCATGGCCGCAATCGGCTCGGCCGCTTCCGGAGCCAGCGGCTTGATCGGAACCTCTTCCACAGCCCCGCGCCCTTTCCGCAATTCCACCTTCTGGCTTGTCATGTACACGCTGCCCTGCCGCCCGAACAGTTCCAGATCCTGGAAGCTCCGCGGCAGATCCCAACTGCCTTCCAGCACGGCCACACCTTGCGCGTAGTGCAGCACGATCGTCGCGTTGTCTTCCACATGGGGGAATTCCTCGGGACGCAGATGATTCACCTGCGCGTAAATCGTCTCCGGCCGGCCCAGGTACATCAGGCTCCACAAAGCGTTGTAGCAGCCGAAATCCACCAGCGCCCCCGCTCCGTTCTTCACTGGATCCGTCAGCCAGTTGAAAAAGTACTTATTCAACCCAGTCGGACCGCCCGGCCCGCCATGCCCCACCACACCCCGGATCCGCCAGACCTTGCCCAGTTGGCCCGAATCAGCAATCTCCTTGGCCACATAGTTCGACGGCCACCACGCCATCTGGTAGTTCGTCAGGATGTAGATCCCGTGCTTCGCAGCCAGGTCCTTAATCGCCAGCGCATCTTTGTACGTGGAAGCCAGCGGCTTCTCGAACATCACGTGGATCTTCCGCGGAGCGCAATACTCCACAATCTCCCGGTGCCGGTTGTTCTCGACAAACGACCACACAATCTCTGGCTTCTTCTCATCGATCATCTTCTTCCAGTCGGAGAAAATCAGGTTCTCCGGCACTTTGCGGCGCTTGGCTTCCGCCACAAGTTCAGGCTCACTCTCCGCCACGCCCACAAGACGCGCCGGCTGCCCCTGCACCATCTTGTTCAAATGACCCCAAACGTGCGAGTGCACCAGTCCCACCACTGCAATTGTGTGTTCCGCCGCCGCCAGCGGAAGACTCATAAGACCCATGAGCAAAACTGCGAAAAGACGCATTCTGAATACCGACCTCCGCATTCAGAATACGCCGCGGTCCCTGGCGCCTCGCAACCCGCGTCCTTTCAAGGGTCTTGCATCCAAACGCCGCCCGGTGCATCCATTTCAAATAACCGCTTGTGGCCGGACACGGAAATCTGTTCATCCGCTGTCCTCGTACACTCCGGTTGCCAGCTGTGATACATTCGATCACCACGGCGTGAGACTGGTTGGGATCGGGAGGGGATGATGGAGCTCAAGCAGAGCGCTCGTTTCGCCCTATTGGGGACCCTGTTTTCTTTGACCTTGGCTTGGCCGGCGGACGACCAGGCAGACCGCCTGCGCCAAATGGAACTGCGCGGACAGGCCCGCGCGGCCAGGCAGATTCTCGAAGACGCCGCGAAAGCCGCGCCTCGCGATCCTGCTGCCCTCGCGGCCCACGCCCAGTTCCTCGACTTACGCCGCGACCCCGGCGCCCGCGCCGCTTACGAGAAACTCCTCGCCGTCGCCGGGCCCACCACCCCCGCCGGAAAGAATGCCCTCCGGCGCCTGGTGGAACTCAACCTCATCACCGGCGACCGCGCCGCCGCCAGCCGCCACCTCGCCGCCTGGCGCCAGGCGGGTGGAAGCGGGCTGACACTCGCTGATCAGGCGCCCACCATCGCCACCATCCCCACAGGCATCGTCGAAATCCCCGGCCCCATCCGCAGCTTCTCGCGCATGGCCGCCCTCTCGCCCGACCTGCCTTCCCGCGACATTCTCCTCGCCCTCGCCCGCAACGTCGTCACCAATGGCTACCAGGCCGTCAGCGGCAGCGATTCGCTGGAACCCACCGAGTACCTCAAGCTCGTCATCCGCTACCTGGGCCAGGCTCGCGAGCTCGACAAACTCGCCGGCGATTCCAAAACCATCCAGATCGAAAACTGCGACTCCACCCAGACAGGTGAACTCCTCCGTGTCCTCGGCTTCCGCATGCGCGGCGGCTGCGGCAGCGACGTCGTCCTCGAGACCGTCAATGCCACCCGCGCCTTCCTCGCCATGGACTCCGGCTTCCCCCTGGCCGACCTGGAACAGGCCCTGCGCACCAACCGGCCCTTCCGCTACGATTTCAAACCCACCCGCGTCACCGTCCTCTATGCCCCCGAATACTGGCTTTCCAATAAGGAACGCCAGAGCGGCGAGTTCATCGACGCCTTCCTGAACGACCCCTCCCTCTGCCGCCTCTACCTCGGCATGGCCAAGCTCGATCCCGAGACCGCCGAAGAGCTCCGCAAGTCGCTCCCGGTCACCCGTATCCGCGCCTTCGCCCACGTCTTCGACTTCTTCGGCGGCATGTTCCGCATCCGCAACGGCAAAGTCAGCGTGCCCGGCGGCGATCGCTCCGCTTCGGGCTGGGCCGACCTCGCCGGCGCCAACCCCAACGAAGGCGTCAAGTTCATCGAGAAACTGGTCACCAAGGACGACGGCTGGCTCGCCAGCTACTTTGACGCCCTGCTCCGCATCCACGGCCCCACGCTCGACTACCTCTCCGAACCGGCCCACCTCAAGCGCTTCTACACCGCCCTCCGCGGCCGCGTCACCAGCCCCGGTCCCGCCCGGCCCGTCTTCCGCGCCAACACCGACCTCATGCTGCTCTCCACCCGCCTGCGCGTCGAGAACGGCAAAGCGCAAATCCCCGGCGGCATCGAAGTCTGGCGCAAACTCTTCGTCGAACACCCCAACGGCAAGTACGACGGCAAACTCACCAAGTCCGCCGCCAACTGGAAGGAACCCGAGGAACTCCTGGAAGCCCTCTTCGGCCTCTCCCGCAAGGCGGTCGAAAACGAGCCGCTCAAGATCTTCATGTCGCTCAGCGACCTCGATCGCAACCGCCGCCAGCCCCTCGAGGCCGCCACCGTCAGCCAGCTCGCCGTCAAGTGGCGCACCTTCGGCGCCCAGTATTCGCTCTTCTCCGAATCGCCCAATATCAGCGACCGCACCATCAAGCTCTACCTCGATACCGCCGAAGCCATCTCGGACATCCGCGACATGGGTGTCCGCTCCGATGTCGCCGGCAGCATGCAGGCCCTGGCCGGTTTCTGGCAGATTCTCGTTCGCCAGAAGCTGATCCCCGCTGATCAAACCGATACCGTCCTCGCCGCCCTCATCGAGCCCTTCGCCAAAATCAAGAATGAGCGCGACCTCTTCGACGGCGCCCGCGGCGGCGTCCAGATCATCCTGAAAGCCACCGGCGCCGCGCCCGGCGTCAACCCGCAGGACCGCCTGCTCGATCTCCTCGCCGGCGCCGTCGCCCCCAACGACGACGAAACCCACCAGCTCATGCTCACCGACATGATGAAGGGCTTCGAAGCCCAGAAGCTTGTCTCAGTGAAGACCCTCTTCGACCTGGCCGACCACCTCGATGCCCTCGCCAAAGGCGAGAAGGCCAATGCCGCCCTGCTCAACCGCCTCGCCGCCCGCGTCTCCGACCTCAACCTGCCCAAAGGCACGCTCTCCTCGCAGGAGCGCAATTCCTTCTCCTTTGGCTTCTGGACGGAAAAGCACATCGATGCCCAGCGCAAACTCAACTTCCGCTCCGTCATCGAAAAGGCCGCCGGCAATCCCGAGAAACTCAAGGATGCCCGCGGCATCCTCACCCCGCTGCTGCGCGACTCCCTCGTCGGGCTGCTCTACCTCCACTACGCACCGCCCGGCGCCCAGATCCTCTACACCAACCCGCTGTTTGCCCGCAGCCACGACTTCATCGGAGTCCAGGGCAATAACCAGACCTGGAGAACGACTGAGGTCCTCGGCACCGGCTGGCCCTCCAGCGCCGGCGGCCGCCTGGTCGGCTCCCTCGCCAACCTGCCCTACGCCCTCGCCGAAGCCGAACAGAACTTCCTCATTCCCACCCGCGAACAGGCCCTCATCTGGGGCGACCTCGTACCCCAGATGCTCGTCTCCAGCAAGCTCCCCCGCTTCTGGAATGTCGATCCGGCCCAGCTCCACTATGTCGACCTCCACATGCGCCTCGGGGAAACCGTCGTCGCCGATGCCGCCCTCTCCTCCGAGACCCGCACCAAAGCCCTCGACATCCTCGATCGCCTCGCCCCGCCCGCCCGCGTCCGTCACGTGGACGACCTGCTGGCCGCCGGCGATGTCACCGCCGCCCTCGAACAGATCACCCCGGCCGAGCTCTATCAGATCGGCACCCTGGCCGTCAGCCAGCGCATGGATTCCGGCGTCTTCGTGGCCGACGAGATCCGCCACCTCACCGCCGCCTGCCCCGAACGCTGCAATCAGGCCGCCATCTCCGAGGCCTTCGGCACCCCCAAGCCCACGCTCACCAACTCCCAGCACCCCGAACTCCTCAACCTGCGGACCTTCCCTACCCTCATGGGGTACTCCAGCCGCATCCTCGCCGAGAGCTGGGAATCCAACAATCTCTTCTTTGCCGCCCTGGCCGACGAACTCTACCTGCCGCCTTCCCGTTTGAACGTTCTGCTGCCCGAATGGACCCAGCGCACCGTGGAACAGATCTTCGCTACCCACCTCGAAGACTGGCCCGCCCTGCTGCGCTCCATGCGCACCGTAGCCGATAGCGTCCGCGTTCAAACACGCAAGCTCCAGGCGCTCGAAACCAAGGCCGCACTCGAAGACTAAGTTCACCGGAGGGATGATGAAGTTCACACGCCGACACTTTTTCGCTACCAGTACGGGAGCCCTGATCCCGGCCGCCGCGCCGGCTCTCCTTCTCGGGCAGGATCAGGCACGACCCACTTTCCGGGTCAAAGTCGACATGGTGGTGCTCAGCTTCACCGTGACCGACTCCAAAGGCCGCTATGTCAATGGCCTCAAGCCGTCTGATTTCCGCATCCTGGAAGACGGCATCTCACAGAAGGTGAACACGTTTGCCGAGGGCAACAAGCCGCCCCTCCAACTCCTGGACGACGGCTCCACCAAGCCCATGGTCACCGCCCAGGCCGACCCCGAGAAGGGCGGCATCGCCACCGATGCCTTCGTCGGCACCAACGTCTTCGTCCTGTTCGATACGTCCAATTACATGTACCGCGGCTTCGTCTACGCCTCGGACGCCATCGCCGACTTCGTGCGCGGCCTCGATCGCGCCGACTCCGTCGCTGTCTACACCTTCTCCCGCAACCTCACCCGCGCCGCCTCCCTGTCTCGCGATCGCAACGACGTGCTCCAGGGCCTCCGCACCGCCGTCGCCGGCGACGACGCCGCCCTCTACAACGCCCTCCTGCTCTCCCTGCGCGACGCCGCCAAGGTTCCCGGACGCAAGGTCGTCATCGTCTTCTCCAATGGACCCGACTCCGCCTCCATGGTCGCCCCCGACGACGTCCGGGCCGTGGCCGAGGACGAAGGTATCCCCATCTATGTCATCTCCACCAGCGACGTCAGCCGGGATCCCATCTCCACCGGCGTCTTCCGCCGCCTCGCCTCCCGCACCGGCGGCAAGAGCTTCTTCGCGAAGACCTGGCAAAAACAGGTGGAGGCCTTCGAGGCCATCCGCGAAGATTTGGGGAATTCCTATACCGTCACCTACTATCCGGCGCCCAACCCGAACGAGGGTTTCCGCAAGATCACCGTTGAGATCAAAAGCGATGTGGCCCGTAAACTCCGGGTCAGTGCCCGTCCCGGCTACCGCCCGAGAACCGGCATCTAGGGGTCCGGAAACCGAAGTTTCGACAACGAGTTCCGCCTCTGTGCTAGATTCAGAATTTGATTGTGGCCTGAGGCAGTCTTCGTGCAGATTTTCCTTCAAGGCAAGCTCCTAGGCATTGAGCCTTTTATTCGCGACTCGGAAGGCGGCCTCGCGTCGCTCGCCGGACGTTGCCTTCACGTCTCCCTTCTGTCCGAGGCGATCCCCCGGGCCCTGCTGAAACACCTGGGCCTCGCGCCCGAACTCCTCGGAGCCAGCGGAGGCGGCCACTTCCTCGCCGTCCTCACTGATCAGAGTCTCCCCGAAGCCAACGCCTTCCTGGTCAACGTCACCCGCCGCCTGGCCGAATTCAGCGGCCACCGGCTGCGCCTCGCCTGGTCCGCCACCGAGAATCTCGGAGCCTGGACCGACGTCCGCAAACGTCTCGACGACCAGATGGCCCGCTGGCGCGGTCCCGACGCCCTGGAACCCGAAGGCGTCTTCGAACCCTTCGCCGACGATTCGCGCCTGAACCGCTTCTTCTCTGACCTCTACCGCGGACTGCCCGCCACCTCCGCCGCCGTTTGGGACGCCGATGCCCCCGGCCTGCTCAAAGCCGAAGGCGAACAACATTGGCTCGCCACCCATTACGCCCCGGCCGATTCCGGGCCCCAGCCGGCTTCCCGTCTGGAGCTCGCCGCCCGCGCCCACGGCCGCAAAACCTGGGGCATCCTGCGTGGCGACGCCGACCAGTTCTCCACCCGCCTGCGCAAAGCTCAGAGCATCGAGGAATACCTCCAGCTCTCTGTCTTCTTCCGGCAATTCTTCGCCGGGGAAGTACAAGTTCTTTGTTCTCAACCTGATTTCCAGAACCGCGTCTCGGTGCTCCACACTGGCGGTGACGAGTTCTCCGTCATCGGAAGCTGGGACGCCCTCATCCCCTTCGCCCGCGAAATTGAGCGCCTGTTCCAGCGCTCGGCCACGGAACTCCTGCGCGAGTTCCCCGGCGCTGAAGGCAAAACCCTCTCCATGGCGCTCGCTCTGGCTCCGTCACCCGACGTCGACCCCGCCAGCGTCTACGCCGAAGCTGGCCACCAGCTCGAAATCGCCAAGAGCGTGGGCCGCGATTCCATCTCCCTGCTCGGACGCGTGCTCGATTGGAAGCAGGTGGCTGAAGCGGCCGACCTTAAGACCTCCATGCTCCGCCTGGTGGAGGAGTTCGGCTGCCCGCCGCAGTTCCTCGGCGAATTGGGCTCGTTTTACCGGGAAACCGACCGTACCCTCCCGGCCCGCTCCACTCGGCGCGCGGTCGAGGCACAGCAACGCCCCTGGCGGCTTCATCGCCGCCTCCATCGCGTCCTGGACGGTCCCGAACGCAATAAAGAGTTTCAGAAGACCCGTAACACGGTACTGGCCGCATTTCTCACCCGCGGCCAGGCTCAGTTGAAGCTGAGACCGGCGGGCCGCGTCGCCCTCGAATGGGCGCGATTCTTGGAAGAGGCTGAGTAATATGAGCGAACTCGAACCGCAGCAGAGCCAACCGGAAGAGACGCAACCGGCTGCGCCCGCGCCCCAGTCTGAACCAGCCGCGGAAACGCGCCAGGAAACCCCAGCCCCGGCCGAGGCCCCGGCTCCGGCAGCGGCGGAACCGACGCCTGCCGCCGCGCCCGCCCCCAAGCCGGAGAACAAACCCGACGCCAAACCGAATAACCGGCCTCCGCAGGAACGCCGCGAACGGCCCGCCGGTGGCGGCCGGCCTGAGCGCCAGCCCCGCGGCGAACGTCCGCCCCAGGGCGACAAACCCGCCGGTGACCGCCCGCCCCGCGCCGACCGGCCCGAACGTGGACCCCAGCCTGGCGGCGAACGCCGGCCCGATCGCGAAGGAGACCGCCGCGGTGGTCCGCGCGAACATGGCAAAGGCCCCGATCGCGGCGGCCGCCCCATGGAGCCGCCGTCCGACATCGATCTGGATAAACTGGTCGCCGATAGCCTCTACCTCGACAACGCGGCCCATGCCATCGTCGCCCGCATGCGCGATATGGATTCCGGCACCCGCAGCCAGTTGCGCCGTCTTTTCAGTGCGGTGCGCCGCGCCTGCCGCGCCGGCGAGGGCGACCGCCAGCACCACTTTGTGATGCTCCGTGCGCGCCTGGCCTATACCATCGCGCGCCACCAGTTGCGCAGCCTCGACCCCCTCGAGCGCCTTCTGCTCCAGGTCACCCGTAAGAACGACGCCCGCGGCTACGAACGGTTCCGCGACCTCTTCGAGGCCATCGTCGCCTACAACGAATAGCATCCGTCAGGAAGAAAGATTTCCGGAGTTTCACATGAGCTCTCACACCGCCGATACCAAGCTCGGATTGATTGGCAAGTTGCTGCTGGATGGCGAGATGATCTGCGAGACCGGCCTCCACATCGGAGCCGGCAAGGGTTCCCTGGACCTCGGTGGCGCCGATAACCCCGTGGTCAAGGACGCCTTCGGACGCCCCTATGTCCCCGGCAGCTCGCTGCGCGGCAAGATCCGTAGCCTGCTCGAGCAGTCCTCCGGCCTGGTCTCCCCGGCCGACCTGATCTACCTCTCCCGCCGCCGCGGCCAGGAAGTCCGCATCCACCAGACCGACGACCCGGCCGACGAGGTCGGCGTGCTCTTCGGCCGCAACCCCGGCCGCATGGAGCGGGTCTCCGGTGATGCCCTGGAGCCGAAATCGGCCACCCCGGCCCGCCTCACCGCCTACGACGCCCCTCTCGACATGGAGTCCATCACCGCCCAGATGCGCGAAAATCTGGACGACGAACTCACCGAGGTCAAGAGCGAAAACGCCATCGACCGCATCACGGCCCAGGCCAATGCCCGCACCCTCGAACGCGTGCCGGCCGGCGCCCGCTTCCGCGTCCGCTTCGTCGTCGATATCCTCTGCCCGGCTGATCGCGAACTCGTGCCCACCCTCGTCCAGGGTCTTCGCCTCCTCGAAGATGATGCCCTCGGCGGCGGCGGCTCTCGCGGCAGCGGCCGGGTTCGTTTCGCAAACTGGAAACTCACCTGGCGCAATAAGGCCTACTACGCCGCCGGTGAGGCAGAACAGGCCCTGCTCGATGCCGCCGAAACGGCTGCTCTCCAGGCCGGTGTCCGCGATCCCGAGTTCTCCGGCAGACTCTCCTGAACGGCGGATTCCCGATGAACCCCGCGCTGCTCATTCGACTACGGCCCACCACGCCCTGGCGCATCGGTCCCGATACCGGCGCCCGCGATCAGGCCGTGTCCATCTTTCATAGCGACGCCCTCTATTCGGCGCTGTGCTCCAGCTTCGAACAGTTGGGCCTGCTGGAAGAGTGGCTCAACGCCACCGCGCAGCCCCACTCCGAACCCGCGGTCCGCTTCAGCTCCTGCTTCCCCTGGCAGCGCGGCCACCTCTACGCCCCGCCGCCCGCCGGCCTGTGGCCTCCGCCCGCCAGCCCGACCGTCGCCTCCAAAGTGCGCTGGAAAGGTGCCACTCTCGTCCCCACTTCGGTCATCGCCGGCCTCGTGAAGGGCGAACAACCCTCCGAGGAGCAGTGGACCGTCGACGGGCACAGCAGTTGCCTCATCCCCGGCAACAGCCGCTCGTCCACCGGGCCGTTCCGCTTCGTTCAACGCTCCAGCGCCGCGGTCGACCGCGTCACCGGCGGCCAGATCGAGCCGCACCGCGTGACCTGCGTCCAGTACGCACCCGCCTCCGGCCTGTGGTGCGCCGCCCAGTTTTCCAACCCCATCACCTATGCTGTCTGGGCCCCTAAGTTGCAGGCAGCCTTCCGCTTACTGGCCGACACCGGCCTCGGCGGCCTGCGCTCCCGTGGCTTCGGGCGCTTCCGCAATCCCGACTTCCAGCCCGGCCTGCTGCCGGAACTGCTCTTCGGTTCCGCCCTGCCCCCGGCCGGCAATGCTTACTGGCTGCTATCCCTCTTCTCGCCCGCCGATTCCGATACCGTCGAGTGGACCGCCGGCGACTACCTGCTCACCCGCCGCACCGGCCGCGTCGGTGCCTCCCAGGGCGGCGGCCAGCAGAAACTCGCTTCCCGCATGGTCGCCGAAGGCTCCGTCCTGCTCGCCGGCCAACCGCCGCTCGGTGCCGTCCGCGATGTAGCGCCGCCCGGCTGCCCCCATCCCGTCTACCGCTCCGGCTACGCCGTGGCATTGCCAATTCCATGGCCGGTGACCGCATGAAGAACTATCGCCTCACCGTCTTGACACCCCTCCTGGTCGGCGACGGCCAGAAACTCGCGCCCATTGACTATATGGTCTGGAAAGACCAGGTCAACGTCCTCGACCAGCGCCGCATTTTCCGACTCCTGGCCAAAGGACCGCGCCTCGACACTTATCTGAACCAGATCCGGAAGGCGGAACGGCTCGACTTCGCCAGTTGGGGCGGCTACGCCCAGAACTACGCCAGCCGCCGCATCCCCTTCGAACACCCTTCCTGCGCTTTGTACTACGCCCGTACATCGCCGGAGCATTTGTTCATCCCCACCTTCGCCACGACACCAACCGGCGGTGTTTATGTGCCCGCCAGCGCCGTCAAAGGACCGCTGCGGACGGCTCTGCTCATCGATCGCGCCAGCGAAGGCCAGTGGAAGGACTTCGCCGGCCGCCTCGCCGCCCTGGAACGCACACCACGGTCGCCCGCCGAAGGCCTCGAAACCTCCACCCTCGGTGCCTCCGGAGTCAGCCGCACCCGCTCCATGATGCTCGCCGACACCGAGAGCCTCTCCTCCGGCGGCGCCACCCGCGTCTACCTGGTCCGGACGTCCACCATTCTTCCGCGTGGAAACAAACTGGAACTAGGCTGGAAGATGAGCCCCCGCGGTGCCGTCGAAGCCCGCCGCCCCACCGACTCCACCCCGATGTTCGCCGAAATGGCCGTGCCCGGTACCGTCTTTCAGGGCAAATATCAGGACTCCCCCGCCATGGCCAGCGCCGAAATGTTGCGCGCCCTGCGCTGGAAAGAGCCCGCCGGGGCCCGCCGCTTCGCCCAGGCCGCCAACGCTGCAGCCGCCAAGTTATTGGAAGTGCAGAGGAAATACGCGGAATCGACAGGCTTGGCCGGGGTCGTCCAATCCCTCGACCAGCTCGCCCAGCGTCTCACCGCCATCAGCGAATCGGCTTCGTCCTGCCTCGTCTGCCTCGGCTGGGGTACAGGGATCCTGTCAAAAAGCGCCTCCATCGACCTCGCGGCCGACCCGTTCCGCCAGATCCTCAAGAGTCTGCCAGTCTACAGTCAGCCTCTACGCTCCGGACTTCCCTTCCCGAAGACCCGGCGCGTCGTGTTCATGAACGACCAGCCCGCGGCCCTGCCCGGGTGGGCCGAACTGGCGTTCGATGCCGCCGAGCATCACGCCTGAACTCATTGCATCCGTTGACCGCTTTCCTGCAGGTTTGGTCTAAGGTGGAAACACGGCCATGCCGATGGAGCATGTTAGAATGAGGGATCTCATCTACAAGAAGAGCCAAACGAGAAGCGGATCGGGGGCAGTGATCGGAGCTTATGTATAACGCGTTCTTTGGATTTCGGGAAAACCCATTCAACCTAAGCCCGGATCCCGCGTTCCTCTACAGGAGCCCGCAGCACGAAGAAGCTCTCGCCAACCTGATCTACGGTGTTCACAGCCGCAAGGGGTTCATCGTACTCACCGGTGAGGTCGGCACAGGTAAGACCACCATGCTGGAATGCATGCGCGATTACCTCGAGTCGCAGTACATCGAGTTCGCCTTCCTGTTCAATTCCCGCATCAACACCGAACAGTTTTTCGAGATGATCGCCTACGATCTCGACCTTCGCTGCGCACATAAGTCGAAGACCGAGGTCCTGTTCGCCTTGAATCAGCTCCTCATCCAGCAAGCCAACGAAGGTCGTACTACAGTACTGATCGTCGATGAAGCGCACAATCTGGAATGGGACGTACTGGAGGAGATTCGCCTCTTAGGCAACCTCGAAAACCCCCGTCTCGGCAAACTTCTCCAGATCGTCCTGGCCGGCCAACCCGAACTCGACCGGAAGCTGGACGCCCCCAACCTGCGCCAACTCAAGCAACGCATCGTCCTCCGCTGCACTCTCGCCCCCTTCGGCCTCGCCGAGGCCGCGGAGTATATCAACTCCCGTCTGCGCAAGGCAGGCATGCCCGACCAGGAAGTCTTCTCCGAAGAAGTCATCAAGGAAGTCCACCTGCGTAGCCAGGGCATCCCTCGTCTTATCAACGCGATCTGCGATAATCTCCTGCTCACCGCTTTTGCACTCGAGAAGAAGACGACTTCCATGGACATGCTCGATGAGGTCTGCCAGGATATGCGTCTCGAATGGCCCGGCAAACGCCTGCGCGGCCGCTCCTCCTTCCCCGGGCCGAACGACCCCGCGGAACCGCCCTCCTTCCTTAGCTCGCGAGAACAGTACTAATCCGTCTAGGGGTACTGCCGGGTAATCTTCGCCTTTCTCCCATAGGTACTTCTTCCCTCTAAACTCGCCTAAGGTGGCAGTATAAAACCACTTAGACAACATTAGAGATTTGCCTACCATAGTACCTAGGACAAATCCTACCCATTGGCACCTTCGTCCTCCCATAAGCTCAGGTAGAACCCTTAGTAATGGGGACCAAACTTGGATGCCGGCGCAAAACCGGTCTCTATTTGTGCACTGCGAAGGTAGCCACCATAATGTGCAAGAAAATTAGCCTGAGCGTAGCCTGTGTTACACTTCTCGTGTTCTCAGCCTCGTCTTTCGCGGCTGTTGTGCCCGCCAGCACAGGTCTGAATGCCCCGTCTATCAGTCCGTTACCGCCGCCCGATCCGTGGGGTGACCCGCTGGCCATCAGCCCGCTTCCGCCACCCGACCCGTGGGGCGATCCCCTCTCCATCAGCCCGCTGCCGCCGCCCGATCCGTGGGGCGACCCGCTCGGCATCAGCCCGCTCCCTCCGCCTGACCCGTGGGGCGACCCGCTCGGTATCAGTCCGCTGCCGCCGCCCGATCCATGGGGCGACCCCCTCGGCATCAGCCCGCTGCCTCCGCCCGATCCATGGGGCGACCCGCTCGGTATCAGCCCGCTGCCTCCGCCCGATCCATGGGGTGACCCGCTCGGCATCAGCCCGCTGCCGCCGCCCGATCCGTGGGGCGACCCGCTCGGCATCCGCTAATAGTAGTCAATCCGCCTTCTTTGGGGCTCGGCGGCGATCGCAGTACGCGGCCGGGTCCCAATGATTGTCTCTGCCCTCCTCTTCTCCCTCAGCGGCATCGCAATCCTCTGCTACGCCTATCTGCTGCACCTCCTCCTGAAGGGCCACGTTCGTCCCTATCTGGCCTTATTCCTCGACTTAATTGTCCTGTTCCTGACAAATGTTGCCGAATTGGGTCTGTATGGCTCCACTGTTTACGCGAAGGTCTTCTACATCGATGACATGTTCCGTCAGTCGATGGTCTTCATCCTGGTGATCTCCCTCGTCTATCGCGCCCTCACCAGCCAGGGTGACAAACGCTGGATGGGGCGCTGGCTCATCATTGGAGCCGCCTTCCTGGCCGTCATCTTTCTCAGCTATGCGATCCTGTACCCCGATCGCACCTTCAGCCGCTCCATGACCAACGTCGCCCGTAATCTGAGCGTCACTGCCATGGTGATGAACCTCATCCTGTGGATGCTTCTGCTGAGTTCCCGCACGCTCGACCGCCGTCTGCTCACGGTCACCAGCGGTCTCGGCGTTCAGATGGCCGGTGAAGCCATCGGACAGTCGCTCCGCCTGATGTCCAGGGACGTCCTGTTCCTCGGCAACTTCGTCCTGATCGTCTCCCACTTCCTCTGCCTGGCTATCTGGATCAGCGCCTTCCGCCAGAAGCCCAGCCACCCCACATCTCCAGCAACTCCTACTGCGTCACAGTAAACGAGCCCAGCAACGGCGACGCGCTCGTCAATCCCCCCACATCCGTAGCGTTCATCCAGATACTCTTCGCACCCGCAAAGCCTGCTTTAAACCCGACATCCACCACAAGAGTCAGGGAATTACCTGCGACAGCCGACGATGAAGCCGCACCATAAAGGACACATTGGCTGTTCTGCGCGGTGTCTGCCGTTCCCAACCGTACCAGTGTCCACGCCGCACCCGCGTCATCCGCCAGCCCCAATAGCCCGGTCGATCGCGTCAACTGGAAGTAACAGGCGTGGTCTCCCGCCTGCTGGGAGTGGATCAGCACCCGCGGCGTCTCCACATCCGCACCCCCATTGCCGTCGCTGAATGTGAACGTGAACACCTTTCTCGACCCGCTGCTGTTCGCCGGCGTCACCGAAACCGGACCAGGCATCTGGTTCCCGCCCGTCACCGCCACAAGGTATGACCCGATCTGCGGAGACGCACTCGTCGCACCTGCCTCGTCCGTTGCATTCGCCCACACGCTCTTCGCCCCATTGAACGCCGCCGTGAAAGAGACATTCAGCACCACCGTCGCCCCATTGCCGCT
The DNA here is from genome assembly GCF_051172195.1 of Paludibaculum fermentans. GTDB lineage: Bacteria > Acidobacteriota > Terriglobia > Bryobacterales > Bryobacteraceae > Paludibaculum > Paludibaculum fermentans_A. Next base: position 3,116,528 of record NZ_JBPJAQ010000001.1, on the reverse strand, counting down.
CAGGCTCATCGACGACCCGCTCCCGCTCACCGTGCACTGGCTGTTCTTCGCCATGGCGCTACTCCCCATCGCCGCCTGCACCCAGTTCGCACCCGCGTCATCGGCCAGGTAGACGATTCCAGTCGACCGCTCCACGGCCAGGTAACACGCCTGCACCGCCGATTGTTGCGCATGGATCAGCACCCGCATCCAGGCCAGGTCCGTCGCGCCCTTGGGATCGGCAAAGACAAAACTGAACACCTGCGCCGCGCCATTGCCGCTACCGGGTGTCATCGAAACCGGCCCCAACGCCTGCCCCCCGGCCGCGTCCACCGTGAACGCTCCCAACTGCGGAGACCCGCTCGTAAAGCCCGTCTGGTCGCTCGCGTTCGCCCAGATCGACTTCACCCCCCCGAACCCAGTCTGGAATTGAAGGTCCAGTTTCAGAGTGGCTTGCGTCCCCGTCAACGAAACGCTGCTACCTGCGCCTGCGATCCGGCACTGGCTGTTCTGCACCGTATCGCTCGTGCCCAACCGCGCCGCCCCATACCCCGCACCCGCGTCGTCATAGAGATAGGCAATCAGCCCCACCGGGTCGACTTCCGCATAGCAGCCGCCCACGGCCGTCTGCTGCGAGTGAATCAATACGCGGAGCCACGTCAGGTCCGCCGCGCCCCGCGGATCAGTAAACGTAAAAGTGAATATCTGGCTCGAACCGCTGCCCGCCGCCGGCTCCACCGTCAGCGGTCCCGTCGGCTGAGTACTCGCCGCCGCAACCGTATACGCACCCAACTGCGGCGAGGCACTCGTCACCCCCGCCGCATCCGTGGCATTGGCGTAGACACTCTTCACTCCATTGAAGCCCGCGAAGAAACTGACGCTCACCGCCATGCTCAGGCCCGTGCCGCTCGACGCAATTGACGAGCCCGCCGCATTCACCTTGCACTGGCTGTTGCTGGCCGACTCAGTAGTCCCCACGCGTGCTGACGCCGACCACACCGCCCCACTGTCATCCGCCAGCCAGATCGTCCCCGCGCTGCGGTCCCATGCGAAGTAGCAGCCCGCCACCGCGGTCTGCTGAGCGTTGATCAACACCCGCATCAGCGCCACGTCCGCTGCGCCGTTCGCATCCGTGAAGTTGAACGTAAACACCTGGGCCGCGCCGCTGCCGCTCGACGGGCTCACCGACGCCGCTACCGGAGCGGTATTCACCGCCTCTCCAGTCACCGTCCACGTACCCAACTGCTTCCAACTGCCAGACCCGCCCGAGCCATCCGTGGCCATCCCATAGACGTTCCGCGCACCCGCAAAGGCAGACTGAAACACCAGGTCCAGCGCCACCGTGAAGGTGCTGCCCGACACCGCCAGCGACGAGTTCGCCAGTTTCACCTGGCACTGGCTATTCTGCAGCGCTCCAGCGCCACCGGCCACGCCGGAACTCCAAGCCGCTCCCGAATCCGCGGCCAGTTCAATCGTCCCCGCGGCCCGTTGCACCCGGATCGAACACGAGTTCGCATCCGTGGCGGATGTATGAACGATGACCTTCGCAGTCGTAATGTCCTCGCCGCCATTCGCATCAGAGAACACCACACTGAACTTCACCGCGCTGCCGCTGCCGCTGGCCGGAGTCACCAGGCTGGCCGCCGGCGTCTGGTTCGTGGCTGCCACTACCGTCCACGCTCCTGCCGGCGCAAAACCCGTCTCCTCGCCATTCAACGAGGCCGCATTCAGGTACAACTGCCTCGCCCCCGCGAAGCCCGCCGCAAAACTCAAAGTCGCGGTCACCGTCAGCGTATTACCCGCGCTCACCGCTGTAGCCCCGCCGCCCGTCAAGGTGCACTGGCTATTCCCCACCGCGGTGCTCGCCCCCAGGGCCACAGTGCTCCACGTCAGCCCGGAGTCCGCCGCCAACCCCAGCAGGCCCGTCGCCCGGTCATACCGGATCCGGCATACCTGCGCCGACGCGGCCGATGAACCTACCATCAGCTCCAACGCCCCTATCTGCGCTGCCCCGGAGGCATGCGTGGCCGAAAAAGCGAAACTGCGCGTCGTCCCGGAACCGGCATTCGGCGCCACGCTCGGCGACCCAGGCAACACGCCAACGGCGATCCGGGTCACGAACATGCGCAGCGCCGCGCCCGACACCGTCTGCGCCGGGTTCTTCTGCGGGTAGTCGCCCGACCCGCTCTGTCCCGCCACGTAGACCGTCCCCCCGGGCCCCAACGCCAAACCCGCCACGCCATCCGCCGCGCTCCCGCCCGTGTAGGTCGAAAAGGCCATCGAAGCACCGCTCGCCGCCATCCGCAGGACAAACCCATCCGAACCGCCGCCCGTCGCCGCCTGTGTGGCGCCCTGCAAAGGGAAGTTCGACGAAGTAGTCGACCCGGCCACCACCACCAGCCCGCCAGAATCCAGCCCGATGCAGGTGCCCGAGTCCTTGCCAGCCCCGCCCACCAGCGTGCTCCACACCACAGACCCCAACCCACTCGCCAGCCGCGCGACATAGGCGTCCTGCAAGCCTTGCAGCGTCCCCATCCAAGGCGTCACCAGGGGGAAATCGGACGACGGCGTCCTCCCCGTGACGTACACGTTCTGCGCCGCATCCACCGCCAGCCCCAACACCATCTCGGGATTCGACACGTCGCCCCGCGTTCCGCCCAAATACGTGCCCGCGATCAGTTGCGAACCGGTCGCGTCGAACTTCAGCACAAACCCGTCCTGCGAGCCCTTCAACGACATCTGCGCCCCGCCCATCGGCAGCGTCAGGTTGGACGACGCCGTCACCCCGCCCGCATACACGCTGCCCAGCGAATCCACCGCCACGGCCTTCACGCTCTCGTCGCCCGATCCGCCCAGCAGTGTCGAGCCCAGCAGCGTCCCTGTCTGCGAATAGCGTGCCAGAAAGCCGTCCTGCATCCCGCCATTGCTGCCGCGCCAACCATTGCCCCCAGGCAGGCTGGCCGAACTGCTGTCACCCCCCATCCACACCTGTGCCACCGTCAGCGCCAGCGCATTGCCTGCTTCGCTCTGCGCCCCACCGAAGTAGGTGCTGAACGCAAACGCGCTGCCCGCCGGGTTCAGCTTCAACAGAAATGCATCCTTGTAGCCCGAGATCGCCGGCTGCGCCGCACCCAGCACGGGGAAGTTTGTCGAGGTCGTCCACCCCGTCACATAGGCCGACCCCATTGAATCCACGGCCAGCGCGAACGCCCTGTCATCCCCCGATCCCCCAATGTACGTGGCGTACACCAGTCGCCCGGTCGAGGCCTGGATCTTCGCCACATACGCATCCACTCCGCCGACTCGCGGAACCGCCTGCCCCACCACCGGCACATCGGCCGCATCCGTGTACCCGGCCACATACACATAGCCCGCCGCATCCACCGCCACGCCTGTCGCCGCCGAGGCGCCATACCCGCCCACCAGCGAACTGAACGTCACCACCGGATCGATCACCAGCGCCCGGTTGTGGTCGAACTCTTCCACTTCAAAACCCGCGGTGCCGTCCGCCCGCACCACATAGCGCCCGCCCACCCGTTCCATGCGCCCGTCCAGCCATTGGTAAATCAGCGGCTCGGCTTCGTGCCAGGCGCCAGTGCCTGTCTCGATCCGCAGGTCCCCGCCGCTCTCCACGGTAACCCGCTGCGCCGGCGCATAGCGGATCCGGATCAACCCGGGATCCCCGCCCGCCGCCACCACATATTCCGACTTCAGCGAACCGCGCTCACCCGTCAACCGCAGGTCAATGCCCCGGTATAATCCACGAATCCACACCGCGTCGTAAGCCGCCACACCGCTGCGCCACTGCCGCGCTTCGTTGCCCAGCAACACATTCACCGTACCCGCGGCCGCACCTTCCGCCTCTACCCGGGCGTGCCGGCTCCGTCCTTCAAAGGAGACTCCAATGGAATTCGTCCCATCCCGCAGCCATAACCCTTCGGCGTCGATCCGCGCCTGCTGCAGGCCGCCTCGCGCCATCCAATGCCCATCGCCTGTTTCGTGGAAGACCACAGGCAGCCCCGCGGGCCGCAATTCGGCCATCCCGGCCCCAACACTGCGCGGCGCTCCCCAGGCAAGCGAAAACATGGCCATGGCCCCGCTCAACAGGGTGATTGCGATGATTCGGCGTGCGGCTTGCCGTGCGGTCTTCGCTGCGCCGCCACACTGGGCCGGCGCTGCGGACCGGGAGATTCCAGTCACGTCCGGCATATCGGACCAGGAAGCCCGAATCGGAGGAAAAGACTATGAAATGCGAATCTCGCTCATCCGCCAGCTCACTCGTACCCCAGCCGCCCCCCGCACACTCCACCGCGCCACAAACACCAGGGACACTGCGTCTCCGGCCCCAGCCTCGCCCAACTCCACCAGCCACTCAAAAGGCCCCGGCCCAAACGTCTTCTCCGCCAATGCCACGGCACCCGAGCTCGCCTGGATCCTCTGCTCCGACGGAGCCTCCGGCCACGCCGGAATCTCCCCCTTCACCACGAATCGCCTCGTCCCGCCCGGCAGCATCCAGTGCATCCTGCGCCCCGCCCAACCACCCGGATAGTAGCCTTGTGCGTGCAGCGCCACCCTGTCAATCTTCCAGCGGCACAACTGGAATACCCGCTGACCCAACCAGGCCAACCCCACCCGTCGCAGCGCCGCGCTCCAGATCTTGTCATACGTGTCCAACCCGTAATACCAGCACCCCGGAGCCCACCAGCACCCCGTCTGCCGCCGCAGCGTCGCCCACAGTTCGCGGAACCGCCGCCCCCCGCCCGACGCCGTCTTCGTCTCGCCATACTCCCGCAGACACCCCAGGTAGTCCGGGCAATACTGCAGCCCGAACCGCTTGCCCAGCTTCACCAGCAGATCCCAATCCATCGACCAGTACAGCGATTGCCGCAGCCATCCCACCTGCTCCACCGCGGCCCGCCGAAAGAATGCGCTCTGCTGCAGAATCGAGTCGCAAACCCAGGTCAGCCGCCACAGATTGAAGGGCTCCGTCGCCGGAAACCGGCCCGTGATCCGACCTTCGCGGTCGATGCAGTAGCCCTCTCCATACACAGCGCCCGCCAGCGGAGCTTCGGCAAACGCGCGCACCGCCGCCGCTACCGCGCCCGGCAGCAGCACATCGTCTGAATTCACCCACGCCACAATCTCGCCGGCCGCCCGCCGGAATCCCTTATTGATCGCACCGCTCTGCCCCCCATCCGGCTCGGAGACAAAGGTCAGGCGCCCGGCATACTCCTCCACAATCGCCCTGGTTCCGTCATTCGACCCGCCATCCATCACCAGGTATTCGATTCGTGGATAGTCCTGGCCCAGCACGCTCTCAATCGTGGCGCGGATGAACTCCGCCTGGTTGTACGACGGGGTGACAATCGTCACCAGCGGATGATACGTTTCGCTCACCGCGAGCCCCCATCCTGCCGCCACTCGCGCCAGTACCGCTGCCGCCGGCCCCGGTTGGCCGCCAACCCTCTCCACAGGCTCCGCCACCGGCCGCTCATCGCACCCGAGCCGCCCAACAACCGCAGCACCGACCGGCCATCCATCCACTCTGGCGGGACATACGCAAAGTGCTCCAGCATCAACGCGATCGCCTCACTCCGCAGCCGCTCCAGAGCCACACTGTCCAGCGCCGCCAAATTGCCCCATTCCGCCAGGCATTCCGGCAGTCCGATCACCGCATGACCGCGAGCCACCCGCAGGGCCACCCTCAGTTCGCCCAGCACCGCGCCTTCGGGTCCTCCCCCGTCAGCGGGCGCGGATCCCTCGGCCCGCTCCCACGCCGCCCGTCCGTAAAACGCGGCCGCCCGCGCCCAAACCGGCCCGTAGTTCAAGTCTTCATAAACAAAGGGCGCCGTCCCCATCAACCCTTCGCCCACCCGGGCCAGTCCATAGATCACGCCGGCCCGCGGATTCCTCCGCCAGGCCTGAGCCACCCTGGCCGCCGCACCCGGCAGCCACGCATCTCCTGGCCGCAACACATTCAGCAGAGCCCCAGTGAAGCCAGCCGCCCCGGCCTCGCGCACCGCTCGCCATTCCACATGCGGATACTCCTGGGTCACCACCGAATCCAGCGCGGAAGCCATCGCCGGTTCCTCTCCCACCAGCGCGACCGAAACCACCGGCCACTCCGCTACCTCAATCTGCGGCGGAGCCCGATACCCCGCCACCGCCACTCGCTGCAAAGCCGCCAGCGTCGTGTCCACGGCCCGCTCCCACGTGAAGCCAGCAGCCCGTGCGCGTCCCTCGCCCTCCAATCGCCGGATCAACTCGCCGCCGGAAATCACCTGTCCTATCCCCTCGGCAATCGAAGCCGGATCCTCGGGCTTCACCAATACCGCGCACCCGCCCGCCACCTCTTCCGCCGCACCACCCTGTGACGTAATCACCGGCACACCCAGGTGCATGGCCTCCAGAACCGGAATCCCGAAGCCCTCAAACAGGGTGGGGAACAGCAGCCCCCGCGACCGCCGGTACAGCTCGGGCACCAGTTCGCTCTCCACCCGGCCCAGCAGCCTCACACGCTCGCCCAGGCCCAACTCGTCCACCAGGGCCTGCACCCTCGCCCGATCGCCCCCACCTGTACACACCAGGTGCAGCCGCACCGCCCCGCGCTCACGCACCAGCCGCAAGGCCTGCAGCGCATTGGCGTGGTTCTTGTGCGGCCAGTAGAACGCCGGGAAATACAGATATTCATCCGGTAGCCCGAGCGCCCCGATCAACTCCTCCGGCGCTGGCCCGCCTGCCAGGAACGCCCCGTCCACGCCATGCCCGCACACCACCACCTTCTCCGTTGCCACCTGATACCGCTCGACAATCGTGCGCTTGGAATACTCCGAACACGTCAGTACCTGGGACGCATTCTTCGCACTCGCTTCATAGTTCCTGCAACGCCGCGCCAGCTCCCGATCGTCAAAATAAGCAGGGAAAAACTCGTGCTGCAGATCAGGTATCATCACCGCGGAAGGGATAGGTGGATCCAGCGGCTCCAGGGTATGCAGCGGGCAGAACAGCAGGTCAAATCCGCCCCCGGCCATCGCCCGGATCATAGGCCGGCCCTCTTCCGGAATGGGCCTGACATCCACCGGACCCGCCACCAGTTCGCGCACCGCCTCCCTCTCCGAAGGCTGGGCGAAAACCGTCAATTCCTGCCCGCGTTGCGCCAAACCGCGCAGGATACCCTGCAGGTAGTTCTCCTGTCCGCCGATACGCCCTTTAAGATAGTGCCGGACGTTGACTGCGATGCGCATGATCTCGGTGGGCAGGGTTCTATTTCCGCTCTCACCGTAACATACTGTAGTAGGTCGCTTGAATAACACAATCTCCATCGTCACGCCGACATTTGGCATGGCGGAATATCTTCAGTGCGCCATCGATAGCGTGCTCAGCCAGGAGTGTGCTCAGTGCGACTACCTCGTCGCCGACGGTGGTTCCTCTGACGGTACGGTGGAGCTCCTGCGTAGCTTCAATGGCCGCCTCCGCTGGCGCTCCGAGAAAGATGGCGGCGCCGCCGCAGCCCTCCAGCGCGCCTTTCAGGAAGCGCAAGGCAGCATCCTCACCTGGCTGAACGCCGACGATGTCCTGTTGCCCGGGACCCTCGCCCAGGTCACCCAGGCCTTCGAACGCTACCCCGACGCTGTCGCCGTCTATAGCGGCGCCTCCTGGGTCGACCAGAACCTGCAACTCATCCGCCCTTATCCCGTCATCGCCGATGCCGCCCGCCACCTCTCCGAGGAATGCCTCATCTGCCAGCCCGCCTGCTTCTTCCGCGCCGACGCTTACCGCGCCTGCGGAGGCATCGACCCCCACCTGCAGTCGGCCTTCGATTACGACCTCTGGATCCGCCTCTCCCGCCTCGGCCGCATGGTCTATGTGCCCGGTGAATGGGCCTTATCCCGTATGCACTCCGCCAACAAGAGCCTCGGCCAGCGCCAGCAGGCTTTCCAGGAAGGCGAACAGGTGCTGCTGCGCCACTTCGAGTACGTTCCCTTCTCGTGGATTTACTCACGCCGCGTGAACAAGCTCGACGGCCGCGATCAGTTCTTCGAGCCGCTGGAGCCTTCGCTCTACGCCTACCTCGCCTGCCTCCCCGAAGGCCTTACCAAGAACAGCCGCCATCCGGTCCGCTTCCTCCAGGACTGGGCCGCCCAAATCAGTTGGCGCGCTGCCGGCCGCATGCTGGGTTTGAAAGGTCCGGGCTTGAAAGGAAGATCCTGATCCGTGTGGCTGGCGGGCAGCGTCCTGCTCCTGTTCGTGCTGCTGCTCGCCTGCGCCTTCACCGGCCGCGCCGTCTTCACGTTCTGTAAGCCGCACCACAAACCCCACGCCGCCCTCTGGTTCTCGCCCGTCACCGGGCTCGCTGTCTGGATCCACACCGCCGCCCTGCTCGGTTGGACCACCGGCTTCCCTCGCCTCGCGGCTTTCGTCGCAGCCTTCCTCCTGCTGGCCCTCAGCGCCTGGCGCCTGCGCGATCAGGCGAAAATTCTCACCGGGAAACTTTGGCTGCTGTTGCCCGCCACTCTAGCCGGCGCCGTCAGCCTCTTCTGCTGCCTGCTTCGCTTCCACGCCTTCAATCCCTTCAACGACGCCTTCACCTACCTCGTCCAGGCCCGCTGGCTCCAGTCCCACGCCTTCCTCGCAGCCGTCACCCGCGACCCCCTCCACCCCGCCCTGTCGCAGGTCTTTCTTTACCAGAACGGCCACCACCGCATGGGCGCTTCGTTCCTGCTGGCCTGGATCCAGTCGCTCACCGGCAGCGAGTGGCCGCACAGCGTCTTCCCTTCTGTCATCGCGCTTCCACTCGCCTGCGGCGGACTCGCCCTCAGCGGCGCCATCTCCCTGGCCGTCCCCGCTCGCCGCCGCCTCTGCCTCGTCCTCGGCCTCCTGCCCGGCCTCACGCTCTCCGGTATCACCTTCGGAGCCGTGCACGCCTTCCTGCCCCAGTCTTTCGGCCTCGTGTTCGGTCTGGCAGCCACCGCGCTGGCTGCCGCAGGCGGCCGCTTCTGGCTCCCCGCCGCCCTCTGCTTCAGTGCCCAGGTCTATACCTACCCTGAAGCCCTCCCCTTCACCGCCGCCAGCCTGTTGGTGCTGCTGCTAGCCCCCTCGGCCCGCCGCTCCGCGCTGCTCACGCTCGCCGCCGGGGCCCTGCTCGCCGCACCCGAGTGGCCCCGCGTCGCCAGCAGCCTTGGCTATCAGATCGCTGCCGTGGCCGGAGTCAACTCGCCGTTCTCGGCCCATGAGGCACTGGAACATGCCACCGGCTTCAACGCCGGACCCTGGCAGGACCGCATGAGCCTCTTCCTCCAGCCGCATCTCAACCTGGTGCTGTGCCTGCTGACCCTGCTCGCCGCGGCCTGCGGGCTGGCTCGCGCCAAACGACTCGCCCCGTTGCTGCCCTTCGCAGCCATCCTGGCCTTGCTTCTCGCCGCCTGGACGTGGTTCCGCTTTGGGTCAGTCAATCCCTGGGATGGCACCACCGGCGACCCCTGGCGGCAGGCCCGTGCAGCCACCTACGCGGCCTACCCTGCCTTCGTACTCGTGGGTGCCGGCTTGGCCCTGCTGTGGCGGGAGAAAACCCGTCTGCGGCCCGTGCTGCGCCTCCTGCTGGCACTCTGGCTGGCTACCGGCGCCATCCAGCATTACCGTCTGGCCGAACCGCGCCTCCTCACCATGCAGGAAGAACTCGGCTGCGAATCCAACTGCTGGCAGCTACTCGACGACCTTCTGCGCAAGGCCCCGCCCGGGTCGGTGGCCTTGCAGGGTTTCGATCAGGGTCACTACAAGTTGCGCCGCTTCCTCTCCTACCTCCTGATGGACCACCCTATCTCCGCCAATTGGCAGGATGACGATTACATCGGCCCCAACCTGCCCGGGACGCAAAAAGGCGCCCCGCCGCCAACAGGCTACCTGTTGACACCGGAGCGCCCCCTGCATTTTCAACCGTCCCCGTCGGGACATTGATCCTGTGTCCCGAAGTGAACCCTGCGCGGATCCTCGAGGGGATCCGGCAGTTGGCTTAGCCGCCCATCTCTTCCCAGGTCACGATTCTCTTCTCATAGATCGCCTTGCGGCCCATCATCGCCGTGAGAGTCGACCTCTTCGCGGATACAGCGTTGTTGAGTGGCAGCTTCTTGGCTCGAGCATTCTCGATAAACGCCTTCACGCTCAGCAAATCCCCGCGCTGCCCGGCATCGGGAACTTCCAGCGCGATCTCGCCCTTCTGCTCCAGCTTCACCCACTTCGCCTGGGCCAGGTCGATCGCACCTTCGCTGCCGTACACCCGTTCCTTGATGCCCGAGAAAGCCGGCGGATCGAAGTAGATGTGCGAGAACGTCACACGGATATCGTCCGGGAATTCGTAGATCACGGAGTAGTTGTCCATGGTCGTCCGCCCCGGGGGGACATTCTTATACAGGTTGATTCCGCCGGAGCCCATTGCCCGCAGCGGAGCCTTGCCCACCGCCCACACAAAGAGATCGATGATGTGGCACGCCTGCTCCACAATGTTGTCGCCGCTACGCACCCGGTCAAACAGCCAAGGCTCGTTCCGCGGCAAATCACCGGTATGCCGGTACCCTTGCGCGTACAGCATCTTGCCCATTCCACCCGACTGCAGGAACTTGATCGACGCCGCGCGGTTCGGATCATGCCGCAGTTGGAATCCCGCCTGGTAGATGCCCTTTGCGCTCTCCGTCGCCTTCAGAATCGTGGTGCACTCCGCCGGTGACAGCGCCATCGGCTTCTCGCAGTAGACGTGCTTGCCCGCTTCCAGCGACGCAATCGTCGGCCCGATGTGCGTGTCCACCGGAGTCGCGATCACAATCGCTTCGATGTCCTTGCGCTGGTCGATCATCTTGCGGTAATCGGCATAGCCCTGCGGCTTATGGCCCTTTTCCGTGGCCGCATCCACGGCCTTCTTCAGCGTTTCCGGATCGATGTCGCAGATGGCGATGATATCGACACCTTGCACCTCGAACATCTGTTTGAGCAGATAGCCGCCCCGGTTGCCGACACCGATGAACGCCACCTTCATCCGGGCTGGCGCGTCCTGCGCCCGCAAAATCGCGGGAGCGGCCACGGCCGCGGCCAGAAACCCGCGCCGCGATGCGGAATAGAAATCGGACATAGTTTCGAACCTCGCTGTCCCAAATTGTATCGAACCCGGCCCATGCGCGGCCAATCCCGGCACGAACCGCCCCCTTCGCAAACGCCCGGGGCTTTGTTATAGTGAAGAAGTAGCGTGGCGCTATCGTCTAAGGGTTAGGACGGAGCCCTCTCAAGGCTCTAATAGGGGTTCGAATCCCCTTAGCGCTACCATCCCCCTCCCGTATTCCAATCCCCCCCAATCCAAGATGCCCCAGTTGTACACTGTGGCTGACATGCTTCGGTGCCTCCTGCTCCGCTGCCTGACCTCGCTGCTCGCCCAGGCAGCGGACCGGCCTGGGCCCTCGGAACTCTATGTGGTCTCAGCGTCTTTCTCCGATCATGGCCTCCAGTTCTATTACAGGCTGATCGATGTCAAACAGGACGGCCCCGACTCCGTAATCCGCTATATACGCGTCGCACCGGATATCGTCCACTGTCCTCGCATGATAGTGCAGGCCACCGAGGCAAGAGTAAGCGGCAAAACGCCCGCGCAACTCGTCGGCCAGAACAACCCATGTGCCGTGAATCCGGACACATTGCGCGCCGCCCTTCGAGAATCAAAGGAGAATCAATCCGTCTTCGAAGCCGCCAGCTATGGCGTCGTCGCGCAATGTGGCGAAACTTCGATTTCACTGGGCCTGCCGATCGCCCAGGAAGTAGATATGGAACAACTCCAATCAGCCCACCCAGCTCTGGCCCGCCTGTGGAGTCTCGCTTCGGAGATCACCGAAGCTGCGTTCGGCAACAAAGATGTGTTTCGAGACCCGTCAGAAGCGGAGGACTTGGCCCTGCAGCAGGCAGGCGAGAAACTCGTCCCCGAACTGAGAGCTGGCCGTTATGACAGAGGCCTGATGGAAGCAAGAAGCGGCAATGTGGGAAGCGCGGAACAGCTCAGCTTTCGAGCTATCCTCTCTGACTACAACGGACCGATCACGGCCTCGCAGGCAAAACGGCTCGAGGAGCCGAAGCTGCAGAACGCCGCGGTCTACCGCTTCACCAACTTCATCACCCCCAGCTACCCGCGACTGGCGTTGCAGGCGCAGATTTCGGGGGAGGTCGAATTCGTCCTGAAAGTGAATCCGGAAACCGGCGAAGTCCTAAAGGCGGAAGCCGCCAAAGGCCACCGGCTCCTCGGGCAATCAGCCATAGAAGCAGCCAGGCGCTGGCGTTTCGAACCCGGCTCTCTCAAAGGCAACAGTTTGAACGTCACCATCGACTACGCGCTGCCTTGCCGCAAATAGTAGTTCATCGGGGCGCTGTTGCATCCGGAGCTGCACTTCAGCCGGAGCCCGCATTTGACCTGCTTCTGGATTTTCAGTTACCTCCTCGAAATCGGGTTCGGGACCAGAGGCTCTTCCAATGAACCTGTACCGCTTACTTCGACAATTCGATGAACAACCGCTTCAACCCGGACCCGAACAAGGAGGTCCAATGGGGCGATCAGAGCTGGGATGAAATGATGGTCGGCTTCTTCAACCTGGTGTTCCCGGCCAACACCTCCGTTGAGACGATCAACCCGCCGCACGAACCAATGATTCCGTACGAACTGTGGATGTTTCCTGCTACGGCTGGTCGACGGTGGAGTACCGGTAAACGACCGCAAAGTGACGGTAAACTGCGCCCTACAATTACTTGACATCGTCAAGTATCTTACTTGCTTCGGTCAAGTGTCTGGCAGAGGGGTGGTTGGGGTGACGGTGTGTGATCGCAGACGCAAAAAAGCCCCGGGATTGACTCCGGGGCTTTTTGTTTTAATTCGGGCAACGTCCTACTCTCCCACGCACTTGCGCACGCAGTACCATCGGGGCTGAGAGGCTTAACTTCCGTGTTCGGGATGGGAACGGGTGGGTCCCTCTCGCTATGGTCACCCAAAACTCGTTTGAGCTTTGTTCTTCATTGAATATTGACGGGGTCCACTTTGTTGCCAAAAGAGCGGGAGCTCTGTGCAAAGAGTAAATTTTATGGTCAAGCCGAACGGGCTATTAGTACCGGTAAGCTAAACACATTACTGTGCTTACACACCCGGCCTATCAACGTGGTCGTCTACCACGGCCCTTCTTAGCTTTCGCTTGGGAGATCTCATCTTGAGGAAGGTTTCGCGCTTATATGCATTCAGCGCTTATCCTGACCGAAGTTCGCTACCCAGCCGTGCCACTGGCGTGACAACTGGAACACAAGAGCTTCGTCCACCCCGGTCCTCTCGTACTAAGGGCAGGCCCTCTCAAATCTCCTACGCCCACCACAGATAGGGACCGAACTGTCTCGCGACGTTCTGAACCCAGCTCACGTACCGCTTTAATAGGCGAACAGCCTAACCCTTGGGAGCTTCTACACCCCCAGGATGCGATGAGCCGACATCGAGGTGCCAAACCGGAGCGTCGATGTGAACTCTTGACTCCGATCAGCCTGTTATCCCCGGCGTACCTTTTATCCGTTGAGCGATGACCCTTCCATACAGAATCACCGGATCACTATGTCCTGGTTTCCCACCTGCTTGACTTGTTGGTCTCGCAGTTAACCTGGTTTATGCCATTGCACTCAAAGGAGGATTTCCAAACCTCCTGAACCAAGCTTCGAGCGCCTCCGTTACAATTTAGGAGGCGACCGCCCCAGTCAAACTACCCGCCTACCAATGTCCCTGCTCCGGATTACGGAGCTAGGTTAGAATCACAGAACGATCAGGGTGGTATCTCAATGTTGGCTCCTTCGAACCCAAGAGTCCGAATTCAAAGCCTCCCACCTATGCTGCGCAGACCGACCCATAATTCATTGATAGGGTGCAGTAAAGGTGCACGGGGTCTTTCCGTCTAGTGGCGGGCATCCGGCGTCTTCACCGGAACCACAAGTTCGCCGGGCAGGTTGTCACGACAGTCGCAGGATCGTTACGCCATTCGTGCAGGTCGGAACTTA
>NZ_JBPJAQ010000001.1:7500-3097500 GCF_051172195.1 Paludibaculum fermentans | reverse complement strand
GGTCTTCTTCCAGTACGCCCAGCGCATTGACCTGAGCCGCCCCTTCATTGGGCTCCATTTCATCTACGCACTGGTCTTCCTTTCTACCTTGCGACTGCTCGCCCGGCTATCGGCTCCGGCGTTTTTTGGAGCTGACTCGTCGCTGCGTCACTTATATGTAGTGGGGACCGGACCTACGGCGCTGCGGGTGGGCAGACTGATTGAACAAAGTGAGCCGTATGGATTGCGGCTGCTGGGATTCCTGGGCGATGGCGAGGGACCGGTCAGGCTGTCCCGTGAGTATTCGGTTTCTCCCCTTAAGCGGCTGCCGGAGCTGCTGCGGACCGGGGTGGTGGATGAGCTGGTTTTCGCTGTCTCGGCGGACAAGCTACCCCTCATGGAAGAGACCTTCCTTCTATGTGAAGAGGAAGGAGTCCGGACCCGGGTTCACGTCGATTACTTTCCGCATATCCACAGCAGGGTGGGGTTGGAGCGGCTGGAGGGTGAGCCGATGCTGACTTTCGCCGGCGCTCCGCACGACGAGATCCGGCTCCTCATCAAGAGGGTGACCGACCTGGCCGGCGCCTCGCTGGCCCTGATTGTGCTTTCGCCGCTGCTCGCGACAGTGGCGCTGTTGGTGAGGCTGACCTCGCCGGGGCCTATCCTATTCCGGCAGATCCGCTGTGGTTTGAACGGCCGCAAGTTTTCGCTGTTCAAGTTCAGGACGATGGTGGCGGATGCGGAGAAGCAGCAGGCCGCACTGGAGCACCTGAACGTCAAGAAGACCAATTTCAAGATCCCGAACGATCCGAGGCTGACCCCTCTGGGCAAGTGGCTGAGGAAGTTCTCCATTGATGAACTGCCGCAGCTATGGAATGTGCTGCGGGGCGAGATGGCGATCGTGGGGCCGAGACCGGCCGTACCGGAGGAAGTGGTCCGGTACGAACGGTGGCAGCGCAGGCGGCTCCGCATGAGACCGGGTCTCACCTGCCTGTGGGCGCTGAATGGCCGCGACCAGTTGGATTTCGAAGAAGTGATGCGTCTGGACCTGGCGTACATCGACCAGTGGTCTCTGAGCCTGGACTGGAGCATCATTCTGCAGACGATTCCAACGGTAGTGTTGGGCAAAGGCGCGAACTAGACAGCCCGTCCCCTGCGACAACGGACAAAGCGGTACATTGGACGATACCTGAAGCAGGTCGAGTCCTGGTGTAGGAAGTTTTTGCATGCGGTCCAATCTCCATGGTGCGCGCGGCAGCATCCGGCTATCCCTGATACTCAGCGGCTTGATCCTGGGTATCGGCGGGGCGGGCTATTACTACTACGCGACGAGTAGAATCGCGATCCGCAGGGAAGTGGCTGGGGATCTTGCATCCATCGCCAAAGAGAAGGCGACGTTACTTTCGGCGTGGCGCGGGGAACGGATTGCGGATGCCTCGGCGGCGGCGACGGCAGCTGTGCTGATGCCGGAGGTGGGGCGACTGCTGGACGGGCATGCCAGCGGACAGGACCGGGCATCGATCGCCTCCTGGCTGGAGACTTTGCGCGGCACCTACGGCTATGCTCATCTTTCGCTGGCGGACCTGACCGGGCGTCCGTTGATCGAGGTGGGCCGAACAGAAGCATCGCATACGCAGCTGGCAGCGGCGGCGAACGAAGCAGCCTCATCACGGACGCCGGTGTTCCGTGATTTCGACGTGGCCGAGAACCGCCTCTCTCCGCATGTGGGAGTGAGCGCCGCGTTGCGTTCCACAAGCGATGGCGCGGTGCTGGGCATACTCCTGCTGGAAGTGGACCCCGAGGCGCGTTTGATTCCGCTGATTCAAACGTGGCCCACCGCAAGTCCCACGGCGGAGGCAGTATTACTGCGACGCGAGGGTACTGAGGTGGTGTTGTTGACGCAGTTGCGCCATCAGCCGGGCACCAAGATGACGCGAACCCAGATCGAGCGCTTCACAGGGCAGAACGTCAAGCCGGTTGCCGGTGTGCCGGGAACGGGCGAGATCTTCGACTATCGCGGCATTCCGGTTGTTGCGGCGTGGCGGATGGTACGCGGAACGAACTGGATAGTCGGCAGCAAGGTGGACGCGGCCGAAGTATTCGAGCCGCTGAACAATCAGGCGCGGATGCTGGGATTGATCCTGGCTGCGTTGATGCTGGCCGGCGCTACGACAGGGATCGTGATCTGGAGGAACCAGCAGGCGGCGCACTATGAGCAGCAATTGGAGTCGGCGCAGGCGCTGCGTTCGGTCACCGAGACTCTGCGTGCGATTGTGGACTCAGCGCCGACGGCGATTCTGACTTTGAACCCGGATCAGGTAGTGACCAGTTGGAACAGGGCAGCGGAGCGGGTGTTTGGCTGGACGGCGTCGGAGATCGTTGGCCGTCAGATCCCCATCGTACCCGCGGAGACGGATGCAGAGTTCCGGGCCGAGTTCCAGCGCGTGGTGGATGGGGGCACGATCGAACGCCGGGAAGTGCATCGCAAACGAAAGGATGGCAGCATGATTCCGCTGGAGCTGACGGCGGCTCCGCTGCGCAATGCCGAAGGAGTGACGACGGGCGCGGTCGCACTGCTGCTGGATCTCAGCGCGCAGAAGCAGGCCGAAGGCTCCCTGCAGGAGATAGAAGACCGCTGGCAGTTTGCGGTGGAGGGCGCGGAAGAGGGCGTCTGGGATTGGAATCTCGAGAGCGGGAAAGTGTATTACTCGCGACGGTGGAAAGAGATTCTCGGGTACCGCGATGAAGAGGTTTCCGATTCCCTGGACGAATGGACCAGCCGCCTGCATCCAGAGGATGCAGCCCGGAACATGGAAGCAGTGCAGCGCCACTTCCGCAGGGAGACCCCGGGCTACCTGATCGAATGCAGGGCCCGCCGGAAGGACGGCAAGTATGTGTGGCTGGTGGGCCGCGGCAAAGTGATTGTCTGGAGCGAAGAGGGCCAGCCGCTGCGTTTCGTAGGGACGATGGTCGACATCACACAACGCAAAGAGTTGGAAGAGCGGCTGAGGCAGGCACAGAAGATGGAAAGCGTGGGCCGCCTGGCGGGCGGCGTGGCGCATGACTTCAACAACCATCTGACAGTAATCGAAGGCTACGCGGAGATGCTGATGTCGCAGCTGCCTCTGGAGAGTCCCTATTATGCGCAGGCGAGGGAGATCCGGAGTGCGGGGCTGCGCGCGGGCATGTTGACGAGGCAACTGCTGTCGTTCAGCCGCCAACAGCTGCCTGAGACACGCCCCTTGAATCTGAACGACGTCATCAATGACCTGGAAAAGATGCTGCGGCGCCTGATTCGATCGGACATCGAGTTGACCACCGTGCTGGCGCCGGACCTGCAAACGGTAATGGGAGATGCTACGCAGCTGCAGCAGGTGTTGATGAACCTGGTGGTGAACGCGCGGGATGCATTGCAGGACGGCGGGCGGCTGATCATTGAATCGAGCAATGCCAACTTGACCGAGCCTTACAGCTCAGGCCAGCAACCGGTGCGGCCAGGTGCATATGTCCTTCTGACGGTGAGTGACACGGGCTGCGGGATGGATGAAGCGACGGTGCGCCAGATCTTCGAGCCATTCTTCACGACCAAGCGCAGCGGCGAAGGAACGGGGCTGGGCTTGTGCACGGTGTACAGCATCGTGCAGCAGTTGGGCGGTTGGATCTGGGTCTACAGCGAGCCGGGGAAAGGGAGCACCTTCAAGATCTACCTTCCGGCTGACGGACGGCCGGAGCAAGCAGACGAGCGAGTGGCGCAGCAGCCTAACTCGAAGGGGACGGAGACGATTCTGATTGCGGAGGATCACGATCAGGTTCGCGGCTTCAGCGAATCGGTGCTGCGAGGCCTTGGATACGAAGTATTGACGGCGCGCGACGGCGAAGAAGCGCTGCAGGTGGCGGCGGCGCACACGGGCCCGCTGCATCTGCTGTTGACGGATGTGGCGATGCCACGGATGAACGGGCGGGAACTGGCTCGCAAGCTGCTGACCAAGAAGCCCGATCTGAAGGTGCTGTTTATTTCCGGGTATACCGCCAATGTGATCGCGCAGCAGGATGTGGCGGAACAGGGGCTGGAGTTTCTGCCGAAACCATTCACGCCGGATCAACTGGGAGAGAAAGTACGGTCCATTCTGGGACCGGCGTCGAGCTGAGTATAGGGCAGCGGGCCCGCCACCCGCGGCACGCCAGCGAGTGACACAATAGGGGCGGCGGCTGCGCTGCAGGCTCCCTAACCAGGGTGAGCGGGCGCGCGGCCGAGGCAGAAGGAGCTTCGAGAGAGCTATGCAACTGATTCCTACTGAAGATGAAGTCGTCGCCGTGTTGCGAGAGACGGGCGCCCTCCGTTCGGGCCATTTCCAGTATCCCAATGGACTGCATTCCGACCGGTACCTGCAGGTAGCGCTGGCCATGCGTCACTATGACGTAGCCAAGATGCTGAGCGTGGCGTTGAGCCGCAAACTGAGGGCGCATACGGACATTCGCGCGATGATCGGCGAGCTGTCCGTGGTGGCTCCGGCGACCGCCGGGCTGCCCGTGGCCTATGGCGTATGCGAGGCGCTGCGGGCAAAGCAGGTGTACTGGGCTGAACGCGGTGAGGACGGCGGGCCGATGCGCTTCCGTCCGTACCTGGAGCCGGCGCCGGGCGACAAAGTGCTGCTGGTGGACGACGTGCTGCGTAGCGGAAGGAAGCTGACAGAGCTGAAGTCGCTGATCGAATCGAAGGGCGCAAAGGTGGTGGGCTTGGCGGTGGTGGTGTACCAGCCAAATCCGGAGACGCCCAGCTTCGGAAACCTGCCGTTCTACTACCTGGCGAAGCTGGACGCGATGTACTACTGGGACTCAGCCGAGGCGGCGGAGAAGACTACGATCGCCGGTGCGGTCGAGACGGTCTGGACGTAGGGCGGCGCGAGTCCGCGATTAAAAACTCAACTTGAGACCCAACTGGAACTGCCTGGGATCGTAGGCCGAGGTAAACGCCAGTGGTGTGGTCGGCGAAGCGCCTTTGATGCCGGCGATGGGCTGGCGGATGGCGCTGAGCGGGACCGCGCCAACGGTGTTGTTCACAGTCTTGAAGTTGGTGTGATTGGCCAGATTGAAGCCCTCGGCCAGGAATTCGAGAGCTGTGTGCTCAGAGCCGCCGAGGCGGAAGCGGCGGGACAGGCGCAGATCCACGGAGACAAAGGATGGACCGCGGCCGATGTCGCGTCCGGCGCCGAAGGGACGATCGTTGGTGCTGTAATTGTCGCCATTCAGGTCGACGCCGGCGAGCAGGTTGAAGGGGCGTCCGGAGTTGGCCTGGAAGATGGGGGCTAGGCTCCAGCCGCCGAGGATGTAGTTGTGCGCGGGCGATTCGTAGACAGCGTTGATGACGACGCGATGCGAATGATGGAAGGGCGACAGGGCGCGCTCGCAGCGCTTGCAGAGCTGATCCATCGGCGAGAAGTCCGAGTTGAAATCGGTGAAGTCGTCGATGGCTTTGGACCAGGTGTAGTGGGCGTTGAGGGTGAGGTTATTGACCATGCGACGCTGCACCTGGAGGACGCCGGCATGGTAGTTGGAGTTGCCGTCGTAGGAAAAGATATTCTTCTGCAGGAGGGTGGGATCGATGCGGCCATAGGCGGGGGTGCCATTGGCGTTGGTGGCTCCGGTGTAGAAGAGATTGCGGCCTGAGGTACGGGCGATTTTGAGCGAGTGATTGAAGAGGTAGCCGGCGGAGACGGCCCAGTCTCCGAAGGCGCGTTCCAGCTCGAAGCTGCCTTGCTGGGAGTAGCCCTGGCGGAGGCGGTCGCTGCCGAATTCGACGCGGAGGGGAAGGCCGGGGCCGACGCGGATGCCGAGGGGCAGAAGATCTGCCGGGGTGATGGTGCGCGTGCCGAGAATGCCCTGCTTCAACATGCTCTGGTAGATATCGGCCGAGGTGGTAGGCCGGCCGGTTTGCGGATTCACGATCTGCGGGATGCCAGTGATGGGAACGAAGACCTGGTTGATGGAGCGGCCGGAAAGAGCGTCGGCGACGTTGGCGACCTGGAGGTTGGTGGGCGTGTAGTAGATGCCATAACCGCCGCGCACGACGAAGCCGCGGCTGCCGGCCGGATTCCAGGCGAAACCGAAGCGTGGGGCGAAGTTGTTTTTGTCAGTGCCAAGAACCTTCTCGTTGACTTCGATGTCGTAGCGGATGCCTGCGCTGAGCGTGAGGTCGGGGTGGACGCGCCAGCGGTCCTGCAGGAAGAAGCCGTAGCGTTTCGACCAACCGATCCAATTGGGGTTTCCGAAGCCCTGCTGATAGTAAGTGGGCAGGCCCAATGACAGCGATTGGAGCGCACTGACCGGCTGGCTGAGGACGGGCAGCAGGGCACTTTGACCGGCGGCCTGGAGGAACTGCGAGATCTGCTGGACGACGGCGGTGCTGCCGGCGGCTCCGGCAATGACATTGGAAAGCGGGATGGCTTCGCCGAAGCTGAAGCGGCCGCTGAAGAACGTCTCGGTGTCGGCAGTGTCGCGGACAGGATTGAGGTCGACGCCAAACTTGATGTCGTGGGCGTTGGAGTGGCGGTTCCAGTTCTGGATGACCTGATAGTGGCGCTCGTAGGTGCGGGAGGGCAGGAAGATCTCGCGGCCGAAGTAGCCGAAGCCGGTGACGTTCTGTTCCGGCCCCGCGCCGTCGGTGGGCGTGACGAAGACGGTGCTGAAGTTGAACATGGCGCGTGTTTCCACCACCCAATTGCTGTCGAGCACGAAGATATCGCTGAGCATGGTGGTGCCGTCCCAGAGCTTGAAGTTGCGGCCCCGGTTGTAGGCGACCAGGGCTCCGAACTGATCGTTCTGGTTGCGGAGGGTGGAGAGGTTGCCGCGGCCGTAGATGCTGTGGCGATCAGAGAAGCGATGATCGAGGCGGACGGAGACGGCGTTATCGCCTTCGCTGAAGGGGAAGGTGCCGCTGTTGGACTGGAAGAGTTTGGTGACGTAAGGATTCGCGCCGGGCGTTAGGGCGGCGGTGAGTGCGCGGCCGAGTCCGATGAGTGTGGGGCTGCCGGAGGCGTTGAGGGCGGCGAGGAGATTCTGCTGGGGCACGGTGGGGGCGTTGAAGGCCGAGCGGTCCTGCAGAATGGGGACGAAGGCGGTCTCCTGGCGGGAGAGGCGTTCATAGGCGGCGAAGAAAAAGGTACGGTCCTTGCGGATGGCCCCGCCGAGTGTGGCGCCGGCCTGGACGCGGGTGAAGCCGGACTTCTCAGGATCGAAGAAGTTGCGGGCCTGAATGCTGCGATTGCGAAGGAAGCCGAAGACGTTGCCGTGGAGATCGTTGCTGCCACCGCGGGTGACGATGTTGACGGTGCCTCCGGCGGCCCAGCCGAATTCGGCCGAGGCCGAGTTGCGATTGATCTGGAACTCCTGGACAGCTTCCTGGCTGATGGACGGGCGGACGCCGCCGGAGTTGATGTAATTCTCCACGCCATCAATGAAGAAGCCGTTGCCTCTGCCATTGCCGCCGCCAAAGCTGATGCCCGATTGCGGGGTCTGTGCGACGCGGTAGTCGGTGCCGTCGACCATGGCGGAAGTGTCGGCGGTAGCGGGCGCAAGAAGGGCGAAGTCGAGGTAATTGCGGCGATTGATGGGCAGGCCCTGAATGCGGCCGAGTTCAATCGTGTTGGCCTGTTGGACGCGTTCCCCTTCGACGACGGGCACTTCCGCCTGGACGCTGATTTCCTGCTGGACTCCGCCGACCACCATCTGAATGAGAAGCGAAAGGGTATCCCCGACGCGGACATCGACGCCTTCCAGTGTTTTGGTGGTGAAGCCGTCGGCCTCTATTTTGAGGCGATACTGACCGGGCGGCACAAGGGCGAAGTAGTAGGCCCCATCCGGGTTGGTCTCTGCGTTTCTCGAGATGCCCCGCGCCGCGTCGGTGATGGTAAGCTTGGCATTCGAAATGGCTCCGCCTGATTGATCGAGAACGGAACCTTTCACGCTTCCGGCGTTACTCTGTGCCTGCGGATACAGGACGAGAGGCAACAGGGCTAACGTCAACAGGGTACGGCACAGCATCATGAGCGACTCCAGGAACGCCGACTCACACATGAACAGAGGGATTCTAACATTACATTGATATGAAACCTACGCTCTTTCTGATCGCCTTATTCAGTACTTCACCGTATATATTTGCGGCTCCGAGCTCCAAAGCGGGGGTCGCGAAGGTGGAAATCACACCCTCAGGTCCAATTTGGATGGCGGGGTACGCGGCGCGGACCAAGCCGAGCGAAGGAGCTACGCCCATCTGGGCGAAGGCCTTGGCTTTGCAGGATTCAAAGGGCACAACGGCTGTAATTGTGACGACCGACCTGATTGGCCTGCCGAGGACAATCACGGACGTGGTCTCGGCTCAGGTGATTGAGAAGTACAAGTTGGAGCGCAGCCAGATTGTCTTCAACTCCTCACACACGCATACGGGGCCGGTGGTGCGGAACAACCTGTCGGTGATGGGGGCGCAGGAGCCGGCACAGAAGCGGGTGGTGGAAGAGTACGCGAATACGCTGCGCGACAAACTGGTGACGGTGATCGCGGCCGCGCTCGGCGACATTCAGCCGGCGACGCTGGCGTTCGATTACGGCGAAACGGGTTTTGCGACGAACCGGCGGGTGGTGACGGACAAGGGCGTGCTGCTGGGCGTGAACCCGAATGGGCCAGTGGATCACAAGGTGCCGGTGCTGCGGGTGTTGGCGCCGAACGGGCAGGTGCGGGCGGTGTTGTTCGGGTATGCCTGCCACAACACGACGCTGACGGCGGAGTTTTACGAAATTACGGGCGACTATGCGGGGTATGCGCAGTCTTCCGTGGAGAAGACCTTCCCTGGGGCAATCGCTCTGTTTGTACAACTGTGCGCGGGGGACCAGAATCCGAATCCGCGGTCGAAACTGGAGTTTGCCGAGCGGCATGGTGGGGCGCTGGGCAGTGAAGTGGCGCGGGTCGTGAAGAGTCCGATGAAGGCGGTAGCAGGGCGAATCAAGAGCGCATACCAGATGGTGGAGCTGCCCTTCGCTCCGCACTCCAGTGAGCAGTTTACTAACGAACTGAATGACAAGAACGTCTTCAAATCGAGGCGAGCCGCTATGATGCTGGCCCTTTACAAAGAGGGCCGGGCGCCGAGGACTCTGCAGTATCCGGTGCAGATCATCCGCTTTGACCAGGGATTCACGCTGGTGGCCCTGGGCGGCGAGGTAGTGATCGACTACTCGCTGTGGGTGCAACGGACGTTCCCCGGAGAGCGTCTGATGGTGGCAGGCTATTCGAACGACGTCGCCTGCTACATCCCGAGTGCGCGTGTGCTGCGGGAAGGCGGATATGAAGCGGTGGACAGCATGATTTATTACGGGCACCCTGGACCATTCACGGAAGAGGTGGAGCCCCGGATCCAGGAGGCAGTGACGAAGGCGATGACCAGGGTGAAGAAATAGTGATTGCGCGCGCGCTGCTGTGGGCAGGGGCTTGCGCCGGGATTTGCCTGGCGGCGAGTCCGCCGGAGGATCTGGTGCAGCGGGCGGCGCAGGCTCCGCCGGAGATCGCGGCCTGGCTGCTGATGAAGCAGGCGACACCGGAACGGATCCCCTCAAAAGAGCGGCGCATGGCGGTGCTGGAGGAGGCGTTCGAACTGGCGTCGCGAGCGAGCATGCCGTATCCACTGGTGCGGGCTAGCGCGGAAGTCTCGTTCGACTCGGTGGCCGGAAAGCGGCAGGAGGCGAGCCTGCAGAACCTGGATGGCCTGGGGCTACAAGTGCGGGCGGTCCTGGCCATGATGAACCTGAGTCCGGCCCGGGCGCAGGAGATGGCGCTGTCGATGCAGGTCCCGGCGCCGCCAAAGGCTACGTGTGCGGACCTGCTGGTGGCCCGGGTGGACGAGTATTACGGGCTGGCGCTGGCGATTGCACGGCGCGGCTTCACGACGAAGCAGCGCGAGGAGGGGCGGCCGGCGCAGTACCTGGCACACATCATCGCGATGTCGTCGACGCCTGGGCAACTGCTGGGTGCGGTGCGGCTGGTGGCGCAGTTTGAAACGGGCGAGAAGGAGCGGACGGCGTTGATCGCGGCGCTGGGCTCGGCCCTACGGTCGGCGCCCGCGGATCCGCGGTCATTTGCGGCAGTTCCGGAGTTGGACGAGGAAGTGGAAGGGCTGGTGCAAGGGTCGCAGGAAGGCACTCTGCTGGCCTCTGCCTACAAATACTTCGTGGGTGTGCAGCAGGCGAAGCCATGTCCGGCGGACGAGGCGCCGGAACCGCTTTCGGCGAAGGGTTTAGCGCGGGACCTCGGACAGGCGTTGAATGAACTGCGCATGGCGTCGGATGCCAAAGCTGACGACTGGACGCCTCGATTCACAGCCGTGCTGCACCGTGTGGAGGGCTGGCGCCCCGAACAGGGACAGGACGCGATGGAGTTCTTCCAGGGCAAGGCGGGCCTGTACCGGAAACTGCTGGATGTGGCGCCGGATGATGCCTTGTTGAACGCGTCGCTGGCGTCGTATGTCGGGTTTCTGCGGGACACCCCGGTGAAGAGCGATCATCCGGCCGAGTGGATGGCGCAGTTCCGGAGGATGCTGCAACCCTGGGCTCCAGCGGGCCAGCGGAGTGTTGCCATGGCGCGGGAGGAGATCCGGCGCAGTGGAGACGCGGTGATGAACCTGCTGGCGGATTCGGGCGAGTCGTTCTAGTCGGGCGCGGGCAAGGGTCTGGCGGTCGCGGCATACTGTAGGGATGAGTTTGTACGGAGCCGTGGAAGCAGGCGGGACCAAGTTTGTCGTGGCCGTCGGCGATGATCCGTTGCAGCCGCGCGAGGTGCGGCGTTTTTCGACCTCCAACAATCCGTTGGAAACCCTGGCGGAAGTGGTGCAGTACTTCCAGGAGCGGGGTCCGCTGAAGGGCGTGGGCGTGGCGACATTCGGGCCCATCGACTTCGCCAGCGGCGCGATCACGAACACTCCGAAATTGGCATGGCAGAACTTTCCGCTTCGCGATGCTCTGCGGCGCGGGCTGAATGTCCCGGTCGGGTTTGATACCGACGTGAACGGCGCGGCGCTGGGCGAAGCCCGCTGCGGTGCGGGCAAGGGACTGGAGAACCTGGTGTACATCACCGTAGGCACCGGCATCGGCGGCGGAGCCCTGGTGGGCGGGCAACTGGTGCACGGCCTGATGCATCCCGAGATGGGACACCTGCTGGTGCGGCGCGCCTCGGGAGAAAAGGTTGATTTCGCGGGCGTGTGTCCGTTCCATGGCGACTGCCTGGAAGGCCTGGCGAGCGGTCCGGCGATGCAGGCACGGTGGGGCGTACCGGCCCACGAACTTCCACCGGAGCACGAGGCGTGGCGGATTGAGGCCGACTACCTGGCGCAGGCTTGCGTGAATCTGGCATGCGTGGTGTCGCCGCAGGTGATTGTCCTGGGCGGTGGCGTCATGGGGCAACGGCACCTGTTTCCCCTGGTGCGGACACGGGCCGAAGAGCTGAGCCAGGGCTATCTGCCGTTGCCGGCGATTGTGCCGCCGGGACTGGAGTATCCGGGTTTGAGCGGGGCGTTCGTCCTGGCGATGGAGGCGGCGTGAGCGAGCAGAGAATCAACATATCCTCTGGCGCCAAGTGGGAACCGGTGGTGGGTTACTCGCGGGCAGTGCGGGTGGGCGCGCACGTCTGGGTGGCCGGGACCACGGCTGTGGACGAAAACAGCGAGATCGTGGGCGAGGACGACGCGTATGAACAGGCGCAGTATGTCTTCCAGAAGATTGGGCGGGCGCTGAAACAGGCGGGCGCAAGCCTCGACGACGTGGTGCGGACGCGGATGTTCATCACGCATCTCAGCCACCAGGATGCCATCGGGCGGGCGCATTTCGAGGCGGTGGGCCATGTGCGGCCCGTGGCGACAATGGTCCAGATCAGCGGCCTGGTAGATTCGCGACTACTCGTAGAGATCGAAGTGGATGCCTACATCGCCGATACCGGCGACTGAGCCATTCGGGCCGAGCCAAACAATCGTCACAGCACCCAGCGCTCCGGAGTCATCGGGGATAGGTGCGCTCGAGCGAGCAGGTCAAGATCCGGCGGGCCTGGACAAGCGCATTGTACTGCGATCATTCACCGCAATCAGTAGATCTTTTGGTTTGGGATGGCAGCGGGACGCCACAGGCCTGATCGAAATAGCCGGCGGCCGTACTCACTTTGGCACAGAGCATCCAGAATTATCCAATCTTTTGGATATCGCGGCGCAACTGTAATTACTTGCTTCTGTTACGTACCAGCCAGAATCAGCAATAAGTATTGCGGAAAACGATATTCCCAATCTTTCGGACAAGGACTCTCCAGCTTGCTCTTTCCTGGCTCCATCTCCATGAATCGACATAACCAACTGATTTGAAAGGTTTTATAAACCATCTACTTCCACCGATGAACTCTTCCTGCAAATTATCCAGGGTGAGCCAATAGCCCTTTTGAGTTACATTAATCACTTTAAATGTGAAGCTGTAAACGGCATTATGAAGACAGCGGACTCCAAGTGGATCAACAGCCGCCTGGAGTTTCGAGGGCTTTGGGCGCGCGAAGCATCCGTTGGCTACGCCGGATTTTCGCTGGGAGTTGAAATGAATAGGAAGATCTACGGACAGAACATCGTAATCAACGATGGTCTAAGACCATCTGGAGCCGTCCTTCTCAGGACGTTGCTCTCACTCTCTCTATTGTCTATGGGCGCCGTTGCGCAGGAGACCATGGGCGGCCTGCAAGGGACCGTTAAGGATCCAAGCGGCGCTGTCATCGTCAACGCGGCCGTGGAAGTCAGGAGCCCCGCGCTGATCGGGGTCAAGAAGCAGGAGACCGACCAGGGCGGCTACTTCCGGTTCGCCAACCTGCCGCCGGGTTTGTACTCGGTCTCGGTGACGACCTCCGGATTCCGCGGGTACCGGAGAGAGAACATTGCGCTGGAAGTGGGCCGATTGCCTTCGCTCGACATCGTGCTGGAGGTAGGTTCGACCGCCGAGGTGGTGGAGGTCGCGGCCGATGCGGTGACCATCGACGTCAGCCAGAGCAAGGTGCAGACCAATATCGGCAGCAACATTCTGGCCAACGTGCCGACACAATCGCGGTCGTTCCAGAGCGTGATTCAGTTCGCGCCGGGGGCGCGCAGCGAACCGTTGCAGGCCGGCTACCAGATCGACGGCGCGAGCAATTCGGAAAACGCCTACCTGGTGGAAGGCATGGAGACGGCTTCGTTGTTCGATGGTCATTCGGCCGCGAACGTCCCGATGGACTTCATCCAGGAAGTGCAGGTGAAGACGAGCGGTTTTGAGGCGGAGTATGGGGGCGCGCTGGGTGGCGTGGTCAACGTCATCTCGAAGCGCGGATCCAACCAGTTCACAGGCAGCCTGTTCACGTATTACTCGGGCTCCGGCCTGGATGTCGGACCGAATCCGACACTGATCAAGAACCCGCTGGTGCCGACAAACGCCAATGGCGCGAAGCGGTTGGACCAGCCCGCTGAGACCTATCAGCCGGCGCAGGATCATTACCGCACAGTGACACCTGGTTTCACGCTGGGCGGATATCTGGTGAAAGACCGGCTGTGGTTCTTCGCCTCCGGCGCGCCCGAGTATCAGGTTCTGGGACGGACTGTGAACTTCGCGGCGGCTTCAGGTACTCCTGGCCTGCGGACGTTCAACCGCAACATTGACACCTACTACTCGACGGGGAGGCTGGACTATCTGGCGACGCAGAAGATCCGGCTGTATGGATCGTGGTCGTACTCGTATGCGAAGGGCACCGGCACTTCCCTGCCCCAGGCCGACGACCTGAGCAGCCAGTTCAATTCGAACTCGACGACGAATCCGGACAACTGGAACAACGGCATCGGCTATGTGGCTCCGAACGTGATTTACAGCTCGGGCGCGGACATCACCCTGACGCCGAACCTGGTGCTGACCTCGCGGTTTGGGTATTTCTACTACGACTATCAGGACCGCGGGTTGGCCAGTGGGTTGAAGTATATCTACCGCGACACCAACTATCCGTACAGCACAGGCAACGCTCCGGCGCTGGCGACTACGAAGGCGCTGGATGGAACGCTGCTGCCGTCGCAATATGTGAACTCGACGGGCTGGACGAACATCGGGAACAACACGCAGACCGTGTTCGACCAGTGGAAGAAGTACAACTTCAGCCAGGACCTGGCGTGGTTCAAGCGGGGCTTCGGCACGCACAACCTGAAGTTCGGTTACACCTTCAACCACGGCACGAACAATACGATCAGCGGCTACAACTCGGCGGACGTCTTTGTCGCGTACAACGTGCCCTATGGACCGCAGACCACGAACGGCATCGCGCGATGCCAGGGCATCATCGCCCAGAACCAGAGCCTGTACGGGCAACCGGGCGGAGCGGCCGATGGCAGTTCATGCCAGGGCTTGTGGGGTACGGTGAACCTGCGCGACCTGGGTACGGCAGGCAAGGTGGGCGGCTGGAATCATGCGTTATACGCGCAGGATGCGTGGACGATCGGGCCGCGGCTGACAGTGAACGTGGGCGTGCGGCTCGACAAAGAGAGCCTGCCCTCCTACAACTCGTTGCCCGGCTTCCAGGGCATCAATTTCGGCTGGGGCCAGAAGGTGGCGCCGCGACTGGGCGCCGCCTATGACGTGACCGGCAAGGGCAAGCTGAAGGTTTACGGCAGCTTCGGCTACTTCTTCGACATCATGAAATACCAACTGCCGCGCGGCAGCTTCGGCGGCGACTACTGGCACGACTGCGTGTACGCGCTGGACACTCCAAACTTCACGCAGATCCTGCCGCAGCGGGATGCGCAGGGGCATTACTGTCCGCTGGGCGGCGGCGCCACTCCGGCGGTGGGCAACTTCCCGGCCAACGGGCTGCGGTTCATCGAGAACTTCGATTACCGCGAGCCGGCAAACGATCCGAACCAGGTGGGTTCGCTGGGATCAACGGGCCTGGTCGATCCGAACCTCAGTCCGATGAAGCAGCACGAGATGGTCTTCGGCGCCGCATGGGAAATCACCCCCTCGCTGGTGTTCGAGCCGCGGTACTCGCGAAAGCGGCTGGACCGGACGATTGAGGACGCGGGGACGATCACGCAGAACGGCGAGGTCTACTACATCGTGAATCCGGGCTATGGCGTGAACCAGAGCGTGCAGGACTGTAATGGCTGTCCGCCGAACCCGAAGGCAATCCGCAACTATGACGGGATCGAATTCCGCCTGACGAAGCGGATGAGTTCCAACTTCACAGGTTCGGTTTCGTACACGTACAGCCGGCTGTACGGCAACTACAGCGGCCTGACGGCCACGGATGTGAGTGACGGCGGCGGCGGACGGAACGCCGCGAACAGCGACCGGGCTTTCGACGAGCCGTTCATGCAGTTTGACGCGCACGGCAATGTAGCCAATGGTCCGCTGGCCACAGATCGTCCGCACACCTTTAAGGGGTATGGCTACTACAACCTGCGGTGGTGGAAGGTGAACGCAATGATCGGCGGGTTCCAGCAGATCTACTCGGGCACACCGCTCAGCAGCTATATCAGCGTGTGGGGCGCTCCAGTGTTTGTCGAAGGGCGCGGGAATTTCGTGAACGTAACGCGCGATGCGACGACGGGCGACTGGTCGGCGAGTGGGGTGAGTTCGAAAAGAACGCCGATCTTCAGCCAGTCGGACCTGAGCTTCTCGCAGGACTTCAATGTGAGCAAGTCGAACGAGAAGATGAAGGCGCGGGTCGGGGTTGAGATCTTCAACCTGTTCAACCAGAAGAGCGTGACGCTGGTGAATCAGAACCTGATCAGCACATCGGGGCTGAATCCGGCGCAATGCGGAACGGCGGGGACGAATTGCACTCCGACGCAGATCAACCAGTCGGGCTTTGATTACGGGGCCCTGATGTCGAAGGGGTATGACTATATCGGAGCAGCGAACTCGCAATCGAGGACGTTGAACAGCCTGTATGGGATGCCGTACGGGTGGCAGAATCCGCGGAGCATGCGGTTGACGTTCCGGCTGACTTTCTAGTCGGAAAAAGCAAAGGCGGCGCCGGTGGGCGCCGCCTTGCTGGATTAGTTCTGATTCCTGATCGGTTAGAAGAGGAAAGAAACCTGCAGACGAAGCTGACGAGGAGACTGGAAAGCGCTGGCCAAGCCGTACATCGGGTTGGTGCGGAGATCCTGGGTCTTCATCAGTTGCAGGGCGTTGAAGCCCTTGAACACGTCCGCGTAGTCATCGAAGCCGATCTGCCCGTCGTTCTCGTGAAGGAGAGTCTTATTCTTGTCGGTCACGATGGAGCTGTTGAAGAGGTTGAAGACCGCGAGTTCGAAACGGGCCTTCAGCGCTTCATGGCTCTTGAACGGGGTGATCTCGTGCATCAGGTTGATGTCAAAGTTGTAGAACACGGGCGTGCGGCCCAGGTCGCCACGGCCGTAGGGGAACGCCGGGGTGGTGGACACAACGTTGACTTCAGTCGTGAGCGGAACACCCGAATAGAGTTGGATGTTCGGAGCGAAGGTGGTGGTACCGAGCTTGCTCTTCGCGCTGTAGGTGCCGAAGAACTTGAAGGTATGCGGGCGATCGGTAGCCAGGCGGCCGTAGCTGTACTTGCCGGACTGATCGATGCCGACCCAGGGCTGATCGTAGTAGCGGTTGACGTTCGGGCTGGTGCGGCCGTTTTCGTCAGAGCTGGCCAGACCGCTGTAGTTGCCGTAGAGGCGGCTCCAGGTGTAGCTGGCCGTGAAGTTGTAGCTGCGGGCGAAACGCTTGTCGAGGCGGAACTCAACGGCGTCGTAGTCGCGCTGGGCTTTCGGCGACGTCGGGATGCCGGGGCCCATCCACTTCAGCCAATTGGCGGCGCTGGCGGTGACGCCATAGCCCGGGTTGGCAATGAGGTAGGTTTCGCCATCTTCGCCGATGTAGCCGGTATCTTCGATGGTCCGGATGAGGCGGCGGTTGGTGTAGCGGACGGCGCCGACGAGCATCGGGTTGATGCTGTATTCGACACCGAAATCCATCATGCGCTGTTTCATCGGCTTGAGATCGGGGTCGATCAACTGGGCCGAGGGGTCGTTGGACGGAATGCGCCAATTCACGACTTCGAACAGCTTGCCGGGCAGCTTGCGCGGATCGGCCGGGATGCCGGTATTGGTTCTGACCACATTCGCATCGTCGAGGGAGTAGTAGTACTCCAGCCACACGTCACCACCGAAGCTGCCGCGAGGCATTTCGTACTTCATGATGTCGTAGAAGTAGCCGAACGAACCGTAGACGCGCATCTTGCCGTCACCCTTGGGATCCCAGGAGGCGCCGACGCGAGGGGAGAACTTCTTGCCCCAGGAGAATTCGATGGGCGGAGCGGCTGTCGTCTGGCCGGCCACCGAGAAACTGGGGAGGTATTCGCGTTCGGTACGGATGCCGAGGTTCAGGGAGAGGTGCTTGTTTACGCGCCAGTTGTCCTGCAGGAAGATCGCGTGGTTGGTGCTGGAAGCGTCGCCATAAGTACCAATCTGGCGATAGCGGTAGAAACCGAGGGTACCGGTTTGCGCGCCAGAGCACTGGTTGGTGATACAGGTCCACTTGTTGTTCCAGTAGTAACGGTAGTAGCCGTTGGCCCAATCGCTGCGATTGACGGAGTTGGACAGGAGGTTCGCCTGCCAGCCGCCCTTGAGCGTATGCTGGCCACCGAAGCTGAAGGTGTAGGACGCATCGGCGTTCAGATTGGTGCGCTTGTAGATGTCGAACACGACCTTCGTCGTGGGGTTCTGGATGTAACCATTCGGCGCCCGCAGATCGGCGGGCGGAACGGTAGTCGAGTCGCCCGAGTAGTAGATCGACGTGAAGCTGGGCAACCCATAGTCGGTGTTGTTGTTGCTGTAGTTGTAGCCGCCGCGGAACGACAGGATCAACTTGCTGCTAACAATGTAGTCGGCCTGGCCGGAGAGAACGTTTCCGGGGCTATAATTGCCGAGGCCGGAGTAAGGGCTGGTGAACGAACTGGTGCCATCGGCGGCCGGCAGGTTGCCGCGGCCGTAACTGGGATTCCAGATCCAGGTCGCGTTGAGCCGCAGCTTGCCGAATGGCACTGCGTCGAGCTTCCCGATCGTGTTCTGATTGAATTCCTTGCGGTGGTAGTTACCGGTGTGGCCGTCATTGAAAACGACATACCGATCGGTGTTCGTCGTCGTCGGGCTGAAGCCGGCGAAGAAGAACAGGCGGTTCCGCAGGATGGGGCCAGCGAGATTGAACGTCGGATTCCAGGTGGTGAACTGGTCGACCTGCTTGTCGCTGCGATTGAAATACCGGTAGGTGTCGTCACTGCCGCTGGTCGGATCCAACTGGAGAGTCGGCCGCGGACGGGCCTGCATGGCCGAGTTGTTGAAGTAGAAGCCGGCGAAGCCGTGAATGTCATTGGAGCCGCTGCGGAGGACCGCGTTGACCACGCCGCCCATGGCGCCGCCGTACTGGGCTTCCATGACACCATTCTTCACCTGCACCTGCTGGATCATTTCCATCGGGATCTGATTCCGCTTATCCAGGGTGCCGTTTTGCACGTTTCCGACTTCGAGACCTTCGAGATAGAACGTGTTTTCGGAACCGGAGGAACCGTCCACCTGATAGCCGCCGCCCTTGCCTTCGTTGCGGGCGCCGGGAGCCAGGGCAACCAGGCTGTCAAAGCCGCGGCCCTTGGGCAGGGTGTCAAAGAATGTTCTGTCAACCACGACCGCCGAAGAGCTGGAGTTCGTGTCGACGAGGACGGCGTCCGCGCTAACCACAACACTCTCAGTGACTTGTCCGACTTCCATCTTGAAGTCGAGGCGGGTTGTACGGCCCAGGTTCACGGGGACCGAGTTCTTCTTGACCATAGAGAACCCTTGAGCCGTGCCACTCACCGTATAGATACCGGCAGGAATCTGGCTGATTTGGTATTGGCCGGTCGCGTCCGAATTAACTACGATGGGACGCGGAAGAGAAGGGCCGGTTACTTCGACCTTGGCGTTAGGAACTGCTGAGCCGGAGGCATCGGTCACCTGTCCGGCGATAGTGCCAGTGGTCTCCTGACCGACCGCAATGCCTGCCAGCAAGGTGACTAGAGCCAGGCACACGGTTAAGAGGCTTTTTGAGCCCCTGAAGCATTTGATTAGTTTACTTAACACTGAAACCTCCCAAAATTAGGTTGATTGGCTACTCCCGAACGATTTCACCCCGCCGAGTCCATAAACCAACGTGGGCCTGGAACGAGACTGTGAAACTCTGCTGGGAGCGTCCGATCGGGACCGGGAGATTTGCTTCGTAGTTGGGGCAGGGTGGCGTTTTGGCGCTTGGAGTGGTCGGGTCACAACTAGTGTGAATGGCCACCTGCAACCTGGTCGCAGGAGTTGCTCCAACTCGATTTCGAGCTCTTCGGACGGTTGGTAAACCCCCCGGAGAAGCTATCATCCAAAGCACTCCTAAACTCCCCAAACAGAGATCACACGTCAATGTGTTGATTGTAACATCACGGGAGCTTATCAAGCCATCAAATTGAGCATACGCGGATCTGATGTTCTTAACTTCCCCACCCGTTGCCGGGCATCCGCGGTTTCAAGACCGTAACTTTGCAAGTGTAACGAAACAAAAGTAAACAAACCAATCGGAGATTCACTGCAAGTTCGCCTTCGCTTCGCCCCAATCGAACGATCTGGCTCTCAAAACCGTTGAAGTTCGCATCAAAAATCAGATATTCGCCTCCGTTACACCGGCCAGACAGGTGCTCGCCGCTGAGCTTCTGCGTATCTGCTTCAAAATCTCGAGTGCGTCTCCAGACGGAAGTGTAGTGATTTATCCAGACAACCTATCTTTCGAGCAAATCCCTGCAATCTACACATAAATGTTTCAAAGGGAAAACTTGTAACTGGAATCCAGTTGGCTGCAGTGGGGACCGGACCGGCAGGTCCTTTCGCCCCGCGAGCGGCCAGCGACAGTGACAGGCAGGTAACTCAAACACTTGGAGTTACTTGGTCGCGTTGCAGGCGTATCAGCACCCCCTGCGGCTGGTGGCACGCCGCCGAGGCAACGGGGCAGTTTTGCGGCGGAATACGACACCGAAGCAATGTACCCGATGTCGATAGAATTAATACAATTGAGGCTATTTGTAAATTCTTCATTGACATACAGGGATGCCGTATTTTACTCTTGCAAAATCCTCCTCACCAAGGAGTGGGCTTTGAGGCATCGCGCAGCACCACTTAACCAGGGTGCTTAGCAAAGGAAAGGGAGATCTGTATGCTTAAGCGTAGTTTTGCGGCAGTGAGGACGTGTGTTCTCCTGCTCGCAGTTCTGTTGGGGTTAACGGGCGCTCTCTTCGCTCAGGAAAACTCGGGCCGGATCGACGGCACGGTGCTTGACGAGACTGGTGCCGCAGTGCCAGCCGCGAAACTGGTGGCTTCGGCGCCAATTCTGCCGAGAGACCTGGAAACCGTATCGGACGGAGCCGGGTACTTTGCTTTCCCGAGTCTGCCGCCTGGCGTGTACTCCATCACCATTACGAAAACCGGCTTCACCACGTCGAAGCAGGTGAACATCCGAGTCACCCTCGGTGCGAAGATCACGCTGACCCCGAAGTTGGGTGTCGGCACGGTTTCCCAGACCGTGGAAGTCACGGAAACCGCGATTTCGCTGGACGTCACCAGCAGCCGTACCTCAACCAACATCACTTCCGACCAAGTCGTTGAGCTGCCCAAGTCGCGCAACTTCAATAGCCTTCTTGCCATGGCCCCGGGCGTGCGCCTGGAATCCAAGTCCGGTTCCGCCGGTGTCGGCGGTATCTCCGTCGACGGCGCCAGCGGCTCTGAAAACGTCTTTATTCTGGACGGCGTCGAAGTCAGCAACACGCTGAACGGCTCGCTGGGCGGTTCCGCCAACATCCCGTTCGAGTTCCTGCGCGAAGTGCAGGTGAAGAGCGGCGGTTTTGAATCTGAGTATGGTGGTGCGACCGGCGGCGTGGTCAATCTGGCCACCAAGAGCGGCAGCAATGAATACCATGGGGAACTCAACTACCAGTTCACCAGCAATCAGCTCAACCCGCGGCCCCGCGGCGCGTGGCAGACGTCTCCCCTGAACGCCGACGTGGCCGATTTCTTTGCCCCTACCGAAGACACCTATCGCAAACAGTACCCCGGCTTCACCTTTGGTGGCCCGATCCTGAAGGACCGCATCTACTTCTTTGTGGGCTACATGCCGGAGTTCATCCGGAATATGCGCACGAACCACTACGACGCAGCCTCGAACCCGGTGACCGCGAACAAGACACTCGGCACGCGTCAGTACAACCAGGAGCAGATCCAGCACTATTCGATCGCGCGCGTTGACTATTCGGCGACCTCCAAGCTGAACATCAACACCTCCTGGCTGTGGTCTCCCTACCGCCTGTCGGGCACGCTGCCCTCCACCGACATCCGTCGCGCTCCGCCGTCGAACGACCTGACGGTGACCGGCGGTTGGGCGCCAACCCAGGCCTTCACGGCTTCGGCGACCTACACGGTCACCCCCAAATTCCTGGTCACGGCCCGTTATGGTTACAAGTACGAGAACGCCAAGTCCTCGAACTACGGTCTGCCGGGTGTTCCCTATTACACCTATCAGACAGCGTCAGCATCCTCTCCTGTGCCAGTGCCCTCCGGTGTGGCGGGTTCCAATGGCTTCTCGAGTTCAAGCTCGACGCTGGCCACGGCTCGCGACATCACGACGCGTAACAACGTCTATGTCGACGCCACGAAGATCTTCGAAGCCAAGGGCCAGCACTCGGTGAAGTTTGGTTTCGCCTTGAACCGCCAGTCGAACGATGTGGCCACCGACTACACAAACGGCCGCTTCCTCATCTACTGGGGT
This sequence comes from Paludibaculum fermentans, assembly GCF_051172195.1. Classification (GTDB taxonomy): domain Bacteria; phylum Acidobacteriota; class Terriglobia; order Bryobacterales; family Bryobacteraceae; genus Paludibaculum; species Paludibaculum fermentans_A. The sequence continues at coordinate 3,075,649 of NZ_JBPJAQ010000001.1, read as the reverse complement.
GAAAAGTACAGCCGCGGCAGCATCAACCAGGCCACCGGCACTTATGGCTATTACACCTGGGAAGACGGGGTCCGCCTGAACTCCAACGTGAATGGCCGCAACATGGGCTTCTACGTACAGGATGCGTGGCGCATTCATTCCCGCGTCACTGTCAACCTGGGTATCCGTCTGGAGAACGAGTTCCTGCCTCCCTACAAAAAGGAACAGGCTGGCGTGAAGATTGCCAACCCGATTTCGTTCGGCTGGGGCGACAAGGTGGCTCCTCGTATCGGCGTGGCCTGGGACGTCCTGGGCGACGGCAAGTGGAAGCTCAGCGGCGGCTACGCCTCTGTGTTTGACGTTATGAAGTTCAACCTGGCTCGCGGCTCCTTCGGCGGCGAGTTCTGGGTTACCCACGTTTACCAGTTGAATGATCCGAACGTGCAGAACCTGGCCAAAGGAAACCCTGGCGTGTTGGGCACCCAGATCATCAGCTACGACAACCGCACCTTGCCGATCAACTCGGCCGGCGTCATTGATGGAAACGATCCGAACATGAAGCCGTACCAGACGAAGGAGCTCTTCTTCAACCTGGATCACCAACTGAGTGACAAGATGGTTGGCGGCATCCGCTACACGCGCAAGCGCCTGATCAATTCGATCGACGACATCGGCGTGCTGGATGCGGAAGACAACGAAGTCTACCTGATCGGCAACCCGGGCCGCGGTCTGACCCGCGACACCAGTTCCGTTTACGGACAGAAGACCCCGAACGGCAAGGAGTTTCTGGTTCCGCAGGCGACCCGAGACTATGATGGCGTGGAACTCAGCGTACGCGGCCGCGTAGCGCGCGGGATCCAGATGAATGCTTCGTACACTTACAGCCGCCTGTACGGCAACTACGCCGGCCTGGCCAACTCGGATGAAAACGGCCGTTCGAACCCGAACAACGATCGCGCGTTCGACCTGCCGTACTACTACTTCGATGGCAGCGGCAGCCAGCAGAATGTGTTTGGACGCCTGGCAACGGACCGTCCGCACACCTTCAAGGTGTTCACGAGCTACGACCTGAAGACGCGTGCAGGCTCGACGATCTTCGGTTTGAGCCAGTACGCCTACAGCGGCACGCCGTTGTCGACGTCGGTGATCTACCAGTCGGCGCCGACCTATACCAACGGTCGCGGCGACATGGGCCGGACGCCGTTCTACACGCAGACCGACATGCAGGTTTCGCACGAAATCCCGCTGACCGAGCGGTCCAGGTTGCGCCTGGAAGCGAATGCGATCAACCTGTTCAACCAGGCGGCGGTGACCAACGTTCAGCAGCAGATCAACCGCAGCGCGGCCATCACCGCGGCGGAACTGCCCCTGAGCCAGTTCTTCGGCGGCTACAAGCTGAGCGACTACGTCAATCCGCAGAACATCAACAAGATCACTGGGAAATCGACCAACGCCCGTTACAGCCCGATCTACCAGCTGCCTCTCGCTTACCAGAGCCCCAGAGAGATCCGCCTGGGCCTGCGCTTCATCTTCTAGAGAAGCGTTCCAGTTAAGCGCGGGTACGCCCGCATCAAACCGGCTTCCCTCCCAACGGACGGAAGCCGGTTTTGTTTGTGCAAGGCTCAGATATTTGAGGCAACTCGTCAAGTCCGAAATGGCAGAATAGGCACATGAGACAGCGGGTACGGTTCGGCGCCGGCTTAGTGGTGCTTTCCATCCTGATCTACCTCGTCGTCCTGCAAGGGTCGTTCACGGTGGGCGATTACGGCCCCTCGACCCCGGAGCAGACGTATGTCTTCTGGGGGCTGTCGACCCTCACGTTCCTGCTCACGGTGCTGCTGGCGTTCATGCTGTTCCGCGACGCGGTGAAACTGTACTTCGCCCGGCGCGCCGGAGTGGAAGGTTCGCGCATCCGCACCAAGATGCTGGTGGGCGCACTCAGCCTGACGTTTCTGCCCACCATCTTCCTCGTCCTGTGGAGCATCTCCGTACTCAATCGCAATCTCGACAAATGGTTCAGCCGGCCGGCCGAGATCATGAAGCTGAACATGCAGGAGATCAGCGCCGTGATCGATCGGGAGGCGAGCGGGCGGCTGCAGGCTTCGGCCCGCTGGGTGGCCGATAGTGAAGACCTGCGTTCCTTCCTGAAGACCGGACACGTGCCGGCCGAGTTCTTCGCCTCGGTGTGCGATCTCGCCGGAGCTGACCGGGCGTATGTGCATCGCTCGGACGGCGGCCAGATCTCCATCTGCCAGACCAATCCTGACCCCAAAGGCGAGAAACCGGAGAAGGGCGGACCGGTGAGAGCCACGGCTCCCATCGATGGGGTGGGTGACGTGGTGATTGAGGCGCGTCTGCCACTCGACCTGGTGCAGAGGAAGAAGGAGATGGACCAGCAGGTGAGCGACTACGACCGGCTGGCGTCAGGCCGAAAGGAGACGCGCCGCTTCTATCTGCAACTTCTGGTGCTGATTACGATCTTTATCCTATTTATAGCGGTGTGGGTGGCGCTGTTCCTGGCGCGACAAATTTCTTCCCCGGTGGCGGCCCTGCTGGAGGCGGCGCGCGCGGTGCGCGGCGGTAATCTGTCATATCGGGTAAAGGTGGAGGCAACCGACGAATTGGCCTCGCTGGTCCGTGCCTTCAACGAGATGACCCAGGACCTGCAGGCGAACCAGGATGAACTGGAGCGGCGGCGGCGGTTTATCGAGGCGGTGCTCCAGAGCATCCCGACGGGTGTTTTCTCGCTGACGCATGACGGCACGGTGCAACTGGTGAATGGGGCGCTGCTGCGCATCTTTCCGGACGGCCGGGTACAGCCCGGGCGCAAGCTGATGGAATTGTTGCCGCGGGACCGGCAGGAAGAGTTCTCCCGGCTGCTGAAGCGGGCGCGCCGCACGGGGACAGCCGACCGCCAGGTAGAGATCCGGACAGAAGACGGAGTCCGCCATTTCTCGGTCACGGCGGCCGCCCTGGAGGCGAGCGTCACCAGCGGCTTTGTGGTGGTGGTCGAAGATACGAGCGAGTTGATGCGCGCACAGCGGGCGGCGGCCTGGCACGAGGTGGCGCGGCGGATCGCGCATGAGCTGAAAAACCCGCTGACGCCGATCGCGCTCAGTTCCGAACGCATTCTGAGGCAGTTGGACAAGACCGCGGCTCCGCCCGAGGTGCGGCGGATCGTCAGCGAGTGCTGCGCAACGATCGGCCGGGAGGTGGAGAGCGTCAAAACGCTGGTGGACGAGTTTGCGCGCTTTGCCCGGTTCCCGTCGGCGCACCCGGCTCCGGCCGACCTGAACGCCGTGGTGGAAGAAGGTCTGGCGGTATTCCACGGCCGGTTGGAGGATATCTCGATCCATGTGTCGCTTTCGTCGTTGCTGCCCATGGTGGCGTTGGACCGCGACCAGTTTAAGCGTGTGATCGTGAATCTGGTCGACAATGCAGCCGAGGCCATGGCGGAGTCGCCGCTGCGCCACCTCTTTATCGAGACGCATGCCGCCTCGCCGGAAGTGGTCGAACTGGTGATTGCCGACACCGGCTGCGGCATTACGACCGACGACAAGGAGAAGCTGTTTCTGCCGTACTTCAGCACCAAACAGCGCGGCACGGGGCTCGGCTTGGCCATTGTCAGCCATATTGTGGCCGAACACCGCGCGCGGATCCGTGTGGAAGACAACAATCCGGTGGGTGCACGCTTTATCATCGAAATACCGGCCATCGCGTCCGCTGAGTTTGACGCCCGGCCGGCAGAGGTGCGTGCATGAAGCCCACCCAGGTGCTGATCGTCGACGACGAACCTGGAATCCGCGAGTCACTCAGGGGCGTCCTTGAGGACGAAGGATTCGAGGTCCAGGCCGTGCCTACAGGCGAGATGGCGGTCGAGGAGATTCTCAACGGCGCCTACGAGGCGGTGTTGCTGGATGTGTGGCTGCCTGGCATGGACGGGCTGGAAGTGCTGCAGCGGGTGAAGAGCGCATCGCATGCGGCGTTGCCGGCCGTCATTATGATTTCGGGCCATGGGAGCATTGAGTCGGCGGTCCGGGCTACCAAACTGGGCGCGTTCGATTTCCTGGAAAAGCCGCTCACGATCGAGAAGGTCATGGTCGTGTTGAACAACGCGTTGGAGCAGCGGCGCATGCAACTGCAACTGCGTGAGATCAAGGACACCAGCCGCAGCCGGCTGCGGATCTTCGGCGAAAGCGTTCCGATGAAGGCGCTGCGCCAGCAGATCCTGCTGATGGCGGCGACGAACGGGCGGGTCCTTATATATGGGGAGAGCGGCACGGGCAAAGAGCTGGTGGCCCATGCGATCCACGCTGAGAGCGCCCGCGCCGATCAGCCGTTTGTCGAATTGAACTGCGCCGCCATTCCGGAAGAGCTGATCGAGAGTGAATTGTTTGGCCATCGCAAGGGCAGCATTGCCGGCATGGACGGCGACAAGATCGGCAAGTTGGAGAAGGCCGACGGTGGCACCCTCTTCCTGGACGAAGTGGGTGACATGAGCCTGAAAACCCAGGCGAAGGTCATGCGCGTGCTGGATGAGCAGCGCTTTGAACCTGTGGGTTCGGCCGAGCAGATCCAGGTGGATGTGCGCCTCATCGCGGCAACGAACAAGAACCTGGAGGAAGAGATCGAGCGGGGCAACTTCCGCGAGGATCTGTTCTACCGGCTCAATGTGATTCCGTTCGAGGTTCCGCCGCTGAGGGAGCGCATCGAGGACATCCCCTTGCTGGCCGAGCATTTCCTGAACGAGTTCACCTCGGCCTACGGCCGCAAGGGGAAGGAACTCACGCCCGAAGCATATTCGGCGCTGGCGGAGTATTCGTGGCCGGGCAATGTCCGGGAGCTCAAGAACCTGATGGAGCGCATCGTGATCATGTATCCGCAGGTGCGGATCGATGCACGCCACATTCCCCTGCCGGTCACGCGGCGCGTAACGCCGAAGCCGTCGGACCGCACAGCGAGTCTGCTGGAGGTCCGGCAGGCAGCCGAGCGCGATTACATCCTCAAGAAACTGGATGAATCCAGTGGGAATGTCAGCCGGACTGCGGAACTGCTCGGGCTGGAGCGCAGCAACCTCTATAAGAAGATGCGGGCGTTGGGCATTGCTCCGCGCGAGTAGCCACCCAGGACAGGGCGGAATCAGAACCATCCTGTCAGTTTTAACTTGAATCGCCTCGCCATTCTGCTTAGCCTTAATTGGGGATCGGAGGAGAGTAGCCTCCGAGAGGGAATATCTGCGAGCGGCGGGTCTGCCTCTGGGGCTGGCTCCTGGTGGAGGAACAATTGGTCAAAGCAATTCTTGCCTGCGCGGCAAGTGTCTTCATTTTTACGAATGTGGCGGGAGCCCACCCACTGGTGGCCAGTCCGGGCGGAGTCTTGAGCCTCGCGACGACGGCCGACCGGGGCGTTCTGGCACGCGGCTCAGTCTTTGTTGTCAACGGTGTGGAGTTGGCGGAGGGCGACGCGGTGAGCGCCGAGGTTCCTTACCCGCAGGAGCTGAACGGCGTCTCAATCGCGATCACCTCGGCCGACGGATCGCTCAGCGCGCAGGCCTACATGGTATCCACGGCCGAGACGCGACTGGTAGCGATCGTGCCGTCTTCCCTGCCCGCGGGCGACTATGTGGTGACGGTGACAAACAACGGTGAGCCGAGCGTGGGTACGGCCGTGAAGGTGGCGGACTCGAGCTTCGGACTAGTGACGAATACGGGAGCGGCCGGCGGCGGCGTGGTGGGCCGGATCCTGAAGGAAGGCGCGGAGCCATCGGCGCTCACTTTCGTCAACAGCGCCCTGCCTGGTTCCACTTTGGAACTGGATGCGACGGGCCTGGGTCCGGTCGAAGCACCGGATAACGAGTTTCCCTTGGAGGTGAATGCAAGGGAAGGGGTAGTGCTGGTGCTGGGCGGGATGGAGATCCCCGTGTCCTACATCGGCCGGAACCCGTTGAAGCCGGGCTATGACAAAGTGGTGGTCACCTTGCCCTCGGATGTCACCCTGACCGGATGCCTGACCATGTTCCAACTGCGGATAGGCGAGGCAATCAGTTCACAGTATTCCCTACCTTTGGCGGCACTTCCGTCCGAGGGCGAACCAGTTGAAGCTTCGGGGGCAGTTTGCAGCGGCCTGGCGGGCGTCTCGGTGGATGGCTTGAAGACACTCTCGGAGGGCGGAACGCTAATTGGGGGCGGGATGACGCTAAACCGGGTGATCTCCACCACGCGTTCCGGCACGGTCACTTATACGCAGACCAGTGACTTCTTCAGCGGCGGCTTTATACAGTGGACAGCCGCCCAGTATCTGGACAATCTGGCCCGCGGCCAGTTCCAGTTGGCCAATCGTGACGCCAATGGCTGTGTGGTGTGGGACGTCCCGGTCACATCGGGTGGAGTCTATGTGGATGCCGGCGACGGCTTGGCGCTGGCCGGGCCAGCCTGGAACACCGCCGTACCCAGGAACGTGGCGGATCCGAACATCTACAACGTGACACTGAATTCACTGCTCACCGGGCTACCAACGCCCGTGATCACACCGTCTTTGGGCTTAAACATAGTGGGTGGGCACTACGAACTCTCCGGGCAGGGCGGCTCGGTCGTCGGCCCCTTCACGGTCAGCCTCGACGTCAGCGATCCCTTCACCTGGACAAATCAGGGCGCTTTCACGGACAAGCTGGATCGTTCGAAAGACGTTGTCTTCACCTGGACGGGCGGGCAACCGAACGACATGATCGTCGCCAGCGGGTATGCGCACGGACCGGCTCCGGAGGATGCTTCGAAGCTGGTCACGCGCGCATTCTCCTGCTACACGACGGCCGACAAAGGGCAGGTCACGCTGGCAGCCAGCCAGGTGCAGAAACTGCCACTGATCGCCGCGATCAAGTATACAGATCCGACCGGCGCCTGGATGGCCAACGTGTCGTTGGCGCATTCCAATCCGGACAATACCGGCTTCTTTTCAGCGCCGCTGGTGAATGGCGGGACCACGGAGTCGGCCGGCTTCCGCTATGGGTACTCCTATGCGGTGGGGCCATTGACGATCCCCTAGATCTGTGACGGCTGCTACACATCCGTTTCACAACAAGTCGCTATCTTTCAATTAGATACATTCTTCCTTGCGCAGCGGGGGTGTTTTCTCTAATCTTGATTGAAGACTTTCGGAGACAGGTCCTGAATACGTCCCGTTCCGGGCTTGTGTTGGTCCTTCCGTTGTTCGTTTAGGAGGAATATGAACAAAGTGCTGTATCTCGTACTGGCCACAAGTGTGTGTGCCAGTTTGGCTTTCGCCAAGCCGCAAATCAATGCGAAGAATGGAGTCCGCACCCTGGCCGCGACCGCCGCTTCGACTACACTCGCGCGCGGCTCGGTCTTCTCCATCGTGGGCCAGGAACTGGCCGGGGTGGATCCGGTCACATTTGACGTGCCCTATCCCCAGGACGGCGGCGGGTTGACCGTTGCCCTGACCACGGCCGACGACGCCGCCACAGTCCAGGCCTATCTCCTTTCCACCGCCCCGGGGAAGATTGTCGCGCTGGTCCCGTCCAGCACTCCCGCTGGCGACTACAAGGTCACCGTCACCTACAACGGCGAGACGAGTGATCCGTTCGCCGTGAAGGTCGCCGACCAGAACTTTGGGTTGATCACCGCCGCCGGACTGGTCAAAGGCCAGGCGGCTGGCCGCGTCCTGGTGCCTGAAACGGGCGCGGTGGCCGTGACCTACACCAAGGCCGTCACGCCGGGCGCCGCGGTGGAATTCGACGCCACGGGCTGGGGTCCCATCGAAACACCGGACAACGAATTTCCGGCCGGCGGCTCAGTCATCGGCGATGCGGTCATCGTTGTGGCGGGCCAGGAGATTCCCATCACCTACCTGGGCCGGAATCCGGCGCGTCCCGGCTACGACCTCGTGCAGTTCACGCTGCCTACGGAAAACGTACCTACCGGGTGCGATGTCGAGTTCCAGATCAAGTACTGGGGCACCACCTCGTCCAGTTTCACGATGCCTCTTGTGGCCTCGGCCGATGCGGCCTGCACGAATCCAATGGGCGTTTCGCCTGCTTCCCTGGACCAACTGGTGAGCGGCGGCTCGATCGTCTTCGGCGGCTTTACCCTCACCCGGCAGTCGATTTCCGCCACGATCGAAGGCATCTCCATGGATACGACGACAGAGGCGGTGGCCGGCGGCTTTGAGAGTTACAACGCCGAGGCGTTCGCGCTCTACGCCGCCCAGAACTTCATGCCGCAATATCTGGTGAACCCTGACAGCGGGTGCTACCTCTTCACGGTGACGGATTCCGATCCCGCCGTGAGCGGTCCCTCCGCCGTAGCAGTGGACGCGGGCGAGAAACTGGCGCTCACAGGACCCGGGCTGACCAAGGACGTGCCCCGAGTGGAAGGAAACACCTACACACTCTCGCTGAGCACCTCAACCAGCATCGGCGGCGGTGGATTCCCCAGCATCCCCGGGATCCCCAGCATCCCAGGCCTGCCGAACATCCCAGGCCTGCCGGGCACTGGCGCGACGGCGAATGTGCTGGTCGCCGGCCAGTATAAGCTCACCGGGCCGGGCGGAACCGTGGTCGGTCCATTCGAAGCCACGACGGACATGACCTCGCCAATCACCTGGACCAATAAGGATGCGATTACGGCCGTGACCCGGGCCAACAACCTCAGTGTCCTGTGGTCTGGCGGAGCCGACTCGGATCTTGTTGAAGTGACAGGGCTTTCCCGCGGGCCTGCGCCTGAGGACAACAGCCAGGTAGTCAATCGCGTCTTCACCTGCTGGGCCAAGGGTTCGGTGCACCAGATTGTGGTGCCGTCCTCCCTCCTCCAGCAGCTGCCGGTCTCCTCGGGTGTAGATATCAGCACCGATCCAACCCAGGTTTCGCTGGGTTCGTTGTCGCTGCAGCAGGTAAGCCTGCCCATCAACGGGCTGTTTACGGCTCCTCTGGTGGCCGGCGGAAACACCGAACCGGGCGCCTTCGCCTGGCTGGTGGGTTGGACCAAGACGCTCAGCTACCAGTAACCATACGTCCGGGTCTGAATACACAGAGGGCGAGGCTCGCAGGGCCCCGCCCTTTCCTTTCAGTGAATTCAGATACAATTCTCCATTTCTGTCCCATCTGGGATAGAATGGCTGCTTGGCCGGACGGTCGCTATGGATCACCTGCTCTCGCTAGTTCTGTGCATCCCCCTGTTGGGACTGATTCCTCTCTTTTTCCTGCCTTCTTCGAACCCGAAGTTGATCAAGCTCTGGTCTAACTTCGTCTTCCTTGTCGGATTTCTCGTCACGTTACCGCTGTGGTTCCAATTTGACTGGCGGGCTGATTACCAGTTTGTCGAGAAGGTTCCGTGGATCAAGTCCATAGGGGCATATTGGAATCTGGGTGTCGACGGCTACGCGATGCTGCTGGTGATTCTCACCGCACTCATCGGGTTTCTGTCGGTGTTGTGTTCCTGGAGTGCGATCACTGAGCGCCTGAAGGAGTATTACGGCTGGTTCATGATGCTCCAGTTCGGCATGCTGGGCGTCTTCGCGGCGCGTGATTTCCTGCTGTTCTTCATCTTCTGGGAACTCACGCTGATCCCGATGTACTTCATCATCGCCATCTGGGGCGGTAAGCGGCGCGGCTATGCCAGCATCAAGTTCGTGATTTATACGCTGGCCGGCTCGGTGCTGATGCTGCTGGGCATTCTGGCCTTCTACTGGCAGCAATACGTACAGTTCCACCGCCTGTCATTCGACATGTCGGCACTGCTGGAGACAAAGATGCCGCCTGAGATGGCCTGGTGGGTCTTCTGGGCATTCTTCGTTGGTTTCGCCGTCAAGGTGCCGATGTGGCCGCTGCATACCTGGTTGCCCGACGCACATACAGAAGCGCCCACGGCCGGCTCAGTCATCCTGGCGGGTATCCTGCTGAAGATGGGCACCTTCGGTTTCATCCGCTTCTCCATCCCGATGCTGCCCGAAACAGCACGCGATCCCAAGGTACTGGGCACGGTGGTCGCGCTCTCGATCATCGCCATCATCTACGGAGCGCTGGTCAGCCTGATGCAGAAGGACTGGAAGAAGCTGGTGGCTTACTCCTCCGTGAGTCACATGGGCTTCTGCACACTGGGCATCTTCGCGCTGAATCCAGCCGGCATCTCCGGCTCGATCATCCAGCAGATCAATCACGGTGTTTCAACCGGCATGCTCTTCCTCATCGTCGGTGTCGTATACGAGCGGCGGCACACGCGCGAGATCGCCGAATACGGCGGCCTGTTCCGGGTGATGCCGATCTTCACCTTCATCTTCCTGATCGCGGCGCTCAGCTCCATGGGCCTGCCGCCGTTGAACGGCTTCATCGGCGAAATCACGATTATCAAGGGTGCGTTCGAGATGTCGTTCTGGTGGGCGCTGGCCTGCGGCATCGGCATCGCCCTGGGTGCGGCCTATCTGCTGTGGCTGTTCCAGCGGACCATGCTGGGCGACTTGAAGAATGAGAAGAACAAGACGCTCAAGGACCTGAACTGGCGCGAAATCGCCTACTTCACCCCGCTGCTGATCCTCACTTTCTGGATCGGCCTCGGACCGCGGCCCTTCTTCCGCGTCATCAGCCGCTCCGTGGCGAACGTCGTGGAGCGTGCCCGGCCCGGCTACTACTTCGACCACAATCTGTACAATCCGCTGCTCCCGCAGGAAGTTCAACCAGAGAAGCATCCGGACTTCTGAAACATTTTCGAGAGTAATGTTCTTGCCCGGCGACTAAGTGAGTATGCTTAGTGAAGTCGCCGCCCGGCCCCTGCTTTGCCCAAAGCTCGTGACCCAGGCGGCATTGGAGCATCGCACACTCTTTCGCGGCGACCGCGACCGTTACGTCTACCTGGCCCTGGCGCGGCGGGCCGTGCAGCGCTTCTCATGGAGCATATCGGGCTACTGCCTGCTGCCGGAACGAACCCACCTGCTATTGAGTGTGCCCAGACCAGAGGACCTTCACACCGGCATCCGCTGGCTGCGCCGCAGTTTCTCCAGCTATCTGCGCGACGACCGCGGTGACCGGCGCAGGCTCTGGCATGCCGGCTATGGAGTGCGGGAACTGGCGGGTCAACAGCGCTGGCCGGCGCTCGCCTGCATCGAACTGGAACCCCAACGCATCGGACTGGCGGCAGCGCCGGGCGACTACCCGTGGTCGAGCGCCTCACAACACGTCGCAGGGCAGCGGCCCTATGTACCGCTGGCGGATGAAGCCTGGGGTTCGAACTTCGGAGCGGAGCGCTGGCGCGCGCATCTGGATACGGCTCCCGGCGATTTCGAGTACTGGCGCATGCTGCGTTGGACCGTGACGCCGGATTTTACTCCGGCCTGGCGGAGTCAGAGGACTTGCGGGGTTGAGGCGGGCCTATCTGAACCAGCGGAGCGGCAGGCGAGTCTGAGCTTTGGCGATTGACTGCCGCCGGCTTGGGCGGATTCAACCAGCGGGCGGGCAACTTCGCCAGGTAAACCAGGCGTTCGACCAACGGCAGCAGGGTGCGGACCGTGCGGCCGTGAAACAACAGGCTGCCGGCCACCAGGAAAGGGTGTGGGATGGTGGTGCAGCAGCGGGAGCAGATGTCGATCTCTCCGGCTCGCCCATCCAGGTGGAGACGCCGCATGCGCTGCATCTCGGGGCCGTCGAAGATCTGCACCATGCTCGACTGCGTCACATTGCCCACCGGCGCGCCATCCAGCATGTAGCTCTGGCAGCACGGATACGCATCCCCGTTGTGCTTGATGTACATGGGCCCGCGCCACAGGTAATGGCAGGGGTGCGTCCATTCAGCCGCGCCGTGGCCGGCATCGGGCCGCATCAGGTTCGTTTCGTCTTCCTTGATGCGGATGAGGTCAACGCCTGGAACATCGCGCCAGAACTTCGTGAAGTCGTCCACCTCGTGGCGGTTGCCGTCCATGCGGACCATCTGCACCACGACCTGCAGCTTCGACTTACGGTCGTGCTTCATGCGGCAGAAGCTCAGGAAGTTGTCGCGCACACGCTCGAATTTCGCGCCCTTGCGGTAGAACTCGAAGGTCTCCTTGCTGTAGCCGTCGAAGCTGAGCGTGATGTGTTCGAGCGGCGTGTCGAGCAGGCGGGCAGCGGCTTTTTCGTCCAGCAGCGTCCCGTTGGTGGAGATGAGCGAAGAGACGCCGTGGCGGTCGCAGAAGTGGATACGGTCGAAGATCTTGCGATCGAGGAAGGGTTCACCCAGGCCGATCAGCATCATGTGCTCGCCGGTCTCCGACGCCTGGCGGACCAGCGTCTCGAAGACCTCGTCGGTCATGTCTTCCTTGGGCTGTGGGTGGGTTTCCCGCGGACACATCGGGCAGTAGATGTTGCACTTCGCCGTGGTTTCGACGATGTACTCAACGGGCAGGGCGCGCAGCCGGATCCGGCCGCGCGCATAGCCCCACAACAATTTGGCTCGGTTCCAGGCTCTCACCTGGTACCATTCTAGCGGTTTACTGGAAATTGACGCTCTTTTGACCGCCGTAGGTGTAGCCGATCTTGCCATACTCGGTCTCGCCGCCGCCCACCAGCGGAGCCTTGAAGCGGCCGTTCGGGGGTGTGTTGCTCTGCAGGACGGAGAGCAGGCCCATGCTGTCTTCCGACCCGCCCGTGACGGGCATCAGTTGCAGGATATCGGCTCCAACGGTCAGCCCGCCGGCGCTGGCCGGGGCCTGGCAGGTGAACAGGCGGCCCAGGGCCTTGGGGGCCCCGGGTACGGGCCCGATGGCCAAACCGGTGACTGTCACGATGTCGGCGTCCGGACCAGGCGTCCATACGATGGAGAGCGGATTTCCGCGGTCAATGTCGTTGATTGCCTGTTTGTTCGTCCAGGTGATGGGCGCGCCGAGGTCCACCGTGGCGGAGAAGGCGTCAATCGCCGTTCCGCCCGTGCCGATGAGGCTGTAGGTGCCGGGTGTAAGATCCTGCGCAATCACGGGGAAATCCGCACGGCGCCGGCCGGCCTGCTTGACGGCAGCGGACTTGGCCTGCCGGATCATGTTGTTTGCCTTGTCTTCCAGGCTGAACATGCCGGGCAGCACGGGAATGCTGCTGCCCAGGTCGCCGGTGTAGACAATGGTCGGCTGCCGCTCGAGTTCGAATTGCGCACCGGCCTGGCCATTGAATTTGAGGATCTGGCCGGCATCGAGCCCGGAGGCTTCCGCGGCTTCATACTCGTCCGAAGAGCCTTCCAGCGTCACCACCGAGCAGCCATTCAGGTTCTGGACGCTGCCATTGAGGAACGCCAGGCCGGACTCGAGTTCATAGCTGCTGTAGGCGTAGAAGGCGCCGCTGGCCGCGCGGGTGTGGAATTCGATCGACTCGTCGCCGAACTCGAACTCGGTGGCGCTGTCCGTGATCTCGAACCCGGGGATGACCACCTGCCGGCCTTCGTCAATCGCCTGTATCGCCTCGGGGGTCAGGGCACCACCAGCGTCGCAGATGGGCTGATCCGCGGCAGCGATGGAGACGAAGGCAGCGTTGCTGAGCTTGTCGCCGGAGCGCAGGGAGACGGGCACATAGCAACCGAGTTGCAGCCCGGTCTCGGGCAGGTCGACCAGGATCTGGTCATAGCCCGCTTTGCCGGGATAGCGGCCCGCGTAGCGGACGGGCACGGCCACTCCTCCGACGAGGAGTTCCGCTCCTTCCAGCAGGGGCTGCTCAACGGCCGGGTCGCCGTCTGAAGTGTTGATGGGGCCGAAGCCGGAGGCCAGGATGCTGAGCGTGGAGCCTGGGTGCGCGGGCGCCGTCAGCCGCAACCGCTGCGGATCAGCGTCAGGCCGGACGATGTTCGCCGCGGCCAGCGCGCCGTTCAGGTTGGTGGTGGTGACAATGCCGATGACCTGGTCGGCCACGTTGACCTCGATCTCGCTGCTGGTGCCGGCATTGGTCTGCACGCGCACGGTGGAGGCGCCCGCTTCCGCGGCGGAAGGCACGACACCCTGGATCTCGAAGGCGCCTGCCAGCGACAGATAGGCCTGGACCTCAGTTCCGCTGGCTTTGTTCTTGAGGATGACCTTCACACCATCGATCTCCGTCGGGTAGGGCATTTCGGCCTTCACCGTGTCCAGGGGACCCAGGTTGTCGCCCAGGATGCGGAAGGCCGAACCGCGCGCCAGGCCAGCCGCCGAGGCAGTCGGCGCGACCGGACGAACGCTCCTCTTCCCAATGACTGGCTGACCAAAGACAGTGGATACCCCGATGAAGGCACACCACGCCCATACTGTTCTGCTCATGCTGAATCTCCTTAAGATTGCGCGGGTCTTGTTTTCTGCGTCAGTGGCCCGCTGTGAAAAGACGCGCAAGAGCGGTGCGAAAAGGATCTAGCATGGATGTAACAAACACGCTTTTGTTCCATCGCGTGCTTTTTTGTCATCCAGAGAGTTAGTGGCAGCCACGACGAAACTTGAACAGCGCGTGCGGACGCTCAACAGCGCGCCGGTCCGCCCCGATGCGGAGTACGTCCTGTACTGGTCCCAGATGAACCGGCGCGTGGATGCGAACCACGCCTTGGCCTGGGCCATTCAACGCGCGAATGAATTGAAGTTGCCCGTCCTTTGCTATGAGGGCCTGACGTGCTCCTACCAGCAAGCCAATGACCGGTTGCATACGTTCATCCTGGAAGGTGTGCCCGAGATGGCGCGCCGCCTGGCCCGGCTCGGCATCGGCTATTGCTTCTATCCACGCCGGCGGCGCGCGGATCCAAATGACGTGCTGTACCGCCTGGCCCGGCGGGCTGCCTGTGTCGTAACGGACGACTATCCCACGTTTATCGCGGCCCGTCACAACGCGTCTGTACCCGCGAAGCTCGATGTCTCCTTCAGCGTGGTGGACTCGAGTTGCGTGGTGCCGATGAACGTCCTGGAGAAGCGCGAGTACGCAGCGTATACGATCCGGCCCAAGATCACACGCCTGCTGCCGGAGTATCTGGCACCGTGCGTCGTGACGAAGCCGAAGCGCGCGTGGGCGGCGGCCGCTCCTGAGTGGCACGTGCCGCTGGCCGCGGAGGAGATTCCGGCGCTGGTCGCCTCGTGCGAAATCGATCACTCGGTGGCGCCGTCGATCTCCTTTACGGGTGGGCGCCTGGCTGCCGAGAAGTTGCTCCAGCATTTCCTCCGCAACAACCTGCGGCGCTATGCGCGGGAGCGGAACGAACCCGCCGCCCACGCCACGTCCGACATGAGCCCGTACCTGCACTTCGGGCACATCTCATCGCTGGAGCTTGCGCTCGCTGCGTCAGAGTACGCGCAGGAACACGACCTGATTGCATCGGAATTCCTGGAAGAGCTGATCGTCCGCCGCGAACTGGCGTTCAACTACGCCCGGCATGTGGAGCAGCCCGATTCCTTCCGCAATCTGCCGAATTGGGCGCAGGCCACGCTGAACAAACATGCGGCGGACCAGCGATCTCCGGTTTACTCCCTGCAGCAATTCGAGCAGGCCGAAACGCATGATGCCCTGTGGAACGCCTGCCAGGCCGAGATGCTGCTGCGGGGCAAGATCCACGGCTACTACCGTATGTATTGGGGCAAGAAGATCATCGAGTGGTCACCCACCTGCCAGGCTGCGCTGGAGACCATGGTCCATATCCACGACCGCTACGCGCTCGACGGGCGCGATCCTAATACTTATACGAATATCCTGTGGTGTTTCGGACTGCACGACAGGCCCTGGCAGGAGCGTCCGATTTTCGGGATGATCCGATATATGAACCTGGAAGGGATGAAGCGCAAGACCGGCGTCGACGCCTATCTGCGCGAGATCGGACACCTGCAGCAGACGGGAAAGGATCCGTTCCGGGTCCGCTAAAAAGGCCATGAAGATTACACTCACCGGAGCCACCGGCTTTCTCGGCAGCGCGTTGACAGCGCATCTGCGGTCCGAGGGCCACGACTTGCGCATTCTCAGCCGGAATCCGGCAGGCCGCGCAGGCTATTTCGCCTGGGATCCCCAGTCGGGACAGCCGCCCGAAGCGAGCCTGGCCGGCGCCGATGCCGTCGTTCACCTGGCGGGTGAACCGGTTGCCCAGCGCTGGAGCCCGTCCGTCAAAGCCGCCATCCGCCGCAGCCGGGTGGAGGGAACCAGGCATCTGGTGGAGGCCCTGACAACGCTGTCGCCCCGTCCGCAGGTGCTGGTCAGCGCATCGGCGACCGGCTACTACGGCGATCGCGGGGCGGAAGTACTCAGCGAGGTTTCGAAGCCCGGCCGAGGGTTCCTGCCGGACACCTGCCGGGAGTGGGAGGCCACCGCCGACCTCGCCCGGGCGCTGGGCATCCGCGTCGTGAAGCTGCGCACCGGGGTCGTCCTGGGTCGGGGCGGCGGAGCGCTGGCAAAAATGCTGCCGCCATTCCGGGCCGGAATCGGTGGGCCGCTGGCCGGTGGCCGGCAGTGGATGTCCTGGATCCACGTGCAGGACATGGTGCGCCTGATTGGCTGGGCTGTCTCGAACCAGGAGGTGCAGGGGCCCATCAACTGCGTATCACCCAATCCCGTTACGAATAAAGACTTTACGCGAATCCTGGCGGCCGCCCTTCACCGCCCGGCCTTCCTGCCTGTACCGGCTTTTGCCTTGAAGCTGCTGTACGGAGAGATGGCGGCTGTGCTCACCGAGAGCCAGCGGGTGATGCCGGTAGCTGCCCTGGACCAGGGATTCCAGTTTCAACGCCCGGAACTAGGCGAAGCGTTATCCGATTTGCTATAGTGAAGTGGTCATGTCGATCCCGAATGTCCGCCGTTTTCGCATCACCGGCCCCACGGGCCAGGAAGCAACCCTGATGGCTGTCCTGCCGAAGGGTGCGGACGTAGACCAGTACCTTGCCGATGCCTCCAAGCGCTTCGATTGGAAAGCCTGGGAAGATATGCAGCAGAAGCAGTTCAAGGTCCGCGTCGGTCAGCAGAAACAGAAGAAGGCGAAGTAACTTCCCTCTTCTACAACCGAATTCGCGAGAAGGGCAGGTCCGGCGACCTGCTCTTTTTGTGTTAGCTCCCCTCTTCCTCCTCCCTTCCGTCACTCCTGTAACAACTCACCGCCTCGACTGCTTTCATTCTTGACCTGCCGGCTGTCTGCCCGCATTCTACAGATAGAATGTCTACGGTAGACGATCCACGGGAACCACTCGAGTTCCTACAGGGCACCCTGGAAGTCCTGATCCTGCGCAGCCTGCAAGCCGGCCCCAACCACGCCTACGGCATCTCCCAGTTCCTGGAACAGCAATCGGGCCATGAGTTTGTGGTCGACAACGGCTCCCTCTACCCGGCGCTGCAACGACTGCTGCAGCGCGGCTGGCTGGCCGCCGAATGGAATGTCTCGCCCAACTCACGGCGGGCACGCTATTACACGCTCACCCCTGGCGGGCGCGAGCAACTGATCCGCGAAAGTTCGAAATGGCAGCGGTTTGTCGAAGCGATGACCCGCGTGCTGAATCCGGAGGGCTGACACGTATGCGCCAATGGTGGTCCCGCCTGAAAGGCTGGTTGACGGGCCGCGACGCGATCTCCGGTGACCTGGCCGAAGAGATCCAGGCTCACCTGGAATTGGATGCGGCCGACCGTGAGGCGCACGGCCTGAGCCGGGAAGAGGCTCGCCGGGCGGCACAGCGCCACTTCGGGAATCCGGTCCGGGTGGCCGAACAGTCCAGGGACGCCTGGGGGTTCCCTGCCCTGGAAAGCCTGCTGCAGGACGTCCGCTACGCCTTCCGTGCCATGCGCCGGACGCCCGCGCTCACCCTGGTGATTGTCCTCACGCTGGCGCTGGGCATCGGCGTGAATACGGCTATCTTCAGCGTTCTCAATACGGTGGTACTCAAGCCTCTGCCCTATCCGGCGGGTGAGCGGCTCATCTGGCTGGGCGAGTCCACCGGCAAAGCCAATGGGATCAGTGTCACCTGGGTGAACTATCAGAACTGGCTGGGCGGCAACCACACCCTGGAAGACATGGCTGCCTTTCGCGGCGTAGGCATGACCCTCACCGGCGGCCGCGAGGCGCTGATGACGCGCGGCCTGGCCGTCACGAGTCACTACTTCTCCCTTCTGGGCATGCGGCCGGTGCTGGGGCGGTTCTGGACCGCGGCGGACGACCGTCCCGGCGCCACCCGCTCCGTGGTATTGAACCACCGCTTCTGGTCTGAGAAACTGGGCGGCGATCCCCGCATTGCGGGCAAGTCCCTGACATTGGACGGGCAACTGTATGAAGTCGCCGGCGTGGCCGCGCCCTATTGGAGCCCGGGTCCTGTGGATTACTATGTCGCGCTGGGCGCCGTGGAAGGGTCGACCACTGACCGTGCCAAACACGGCTCCATCCGCGCCCTGGCGCGCCTGAAGCCGGGCGTGACGCTGGCGGAAGCTCGCGCCGATCTGGACGCGATCATGCGCCACCTGGCCGAGGCGGACCCGGGTCCCGAGAACGAACACAGCAGCTTCGGGCGGTTCTATGCCGAACAGACCACCGGCGACGTCAAGGGTACGCTGCTGGTGCTGATGGGCGCCGCCGGGCTGGTGCTGTTGATCGCCTGCGCCAACGTGGCCAGCCTGCTGCTGGCGCGCAACACGGCGCGCGGAGGCGAACTGGCCATTCGGACGGCCATTGGAGCGGGTCGCGGGCGTCTGGTCCGGCAATTGTTCACCGAGAATCTGGTGCTGGCCCTGTGCGGCGGCCTGGCCGGTGTCCTGCTGGCAGGCTGGGCTTTGCGGTTGCTGATCCTGACTGCCCCGGAGGGCATCCCGCGCATCGCCGGGATTACGCTCGACCTGCCCGTGCTGCTGTTCGCTTCGGCCATCACCTTAGCCACAGGCCTGCTCGCCGGCCTGGCGCCTGTCTTTACAGCCGGGCGAGTCGATCTGACAACCGCGTTGAAAGACTCCGTGCGTTCGACCGGCGGAAAACGCCGCCAGGCCCTGCGCAGCGCCCTCGTAGTCGCCGAGATCGCGCTGACCCTCGTGCTGGCCTTTGGCTCCGGCCTGTTGTTGAAGAGCCTCTCGGCGGCCCGGAATGCCGATCCTGGCTTCGATCCGCGGCAGGTCACCTCTCTCGAACTGCTGCTGCCGGAGGCCACTTACGCCAACAAACAGGCACGCGGCCACTTCTACGACACCCTGATGGTGAGCCTGCGGACCATTCCGGGGGTTGCCAGCGTCAGTGCAGTCCACTGCCCGCCCGGCAACGGCGACTGCGGCGACTGGTTCTATTCCATCCCGGGCCGGCCGGCGCCCGCGCGCAACGAAGTCCCCATCGCCCTATTCAACACGGTAACGCCGGGCTACTTCGAGACCATGCGCGTGCCCATCCGGCAGGGCCGGGCCTTCACCGCGGAGGATACCGGCACCGGCCCGAAGACCGCCATTGTGAATGAAACCTTCGCGCGCCGGTGGTGGCCGGGCGAATCCGCCGTGGGCCGCCGCATCAAAGTGGGCGGTCCCTATATGGAAGGCCCCCTGTTCGAAATCGTGGGCGTCACCGGCGACGTCCGACAGGGCGGCCTGGATAGCGAACCCCAACCGGAGATCTTCCAGCCCTTCGCCCAGCAGACCGGCAGCGCCATGGCCGTGATGATCCGTGCCGGCGGAGATCCGGCCCTGCTCGCTGCGGCCATCCGGGCACGTGTGTCGGAACTCGACCGCAATCTGCCTGTGCAGCGCCTCCTCCCCCTGGCCGGGAGCCTGCAGGACGGCTTGAACCGCCGCCGGTTCATCACCGTGCTGCTGGGCTTGTTCGCAGCCCTCGCCCTCAGCCTGGCCGCCGTCGGCATCTACGGCCTGCTGAATTACTGGGTGCGCGTCAGGGAGCCGGAAATCGCCATCCGGCTTGCCCTGGGCGCCACACCCTCCAGAATCCTCGGTTGGACAGGTTTTCACGCACTCCGCCTGGCGTTCGCCGGCATCGCCCTCGGCTGCGCCGGCTGCTGGGCCGCCGCCCGCGGCTTGGAGGACCTTGTTTTCGGGGTCACCGCCCGCAGTCCGGCCACCCTGCTGGCTGCCGGGGTCTCCGTCACCCTGGCGGCTATCGCGGCCGCGGCGTTCCCCGCCTGGCGGGCTTCAAGGGTCGACGCCGCCCGCCGTTTGCACTCCGTCTAGCACAATCTAGGGAAAAGCCCCCTTCAAACCTGCGAAAGGAGCATGATAGAGTCCAGTTAGTCGACTGTTCTCATCCATGTTCAACCGGAGAAAATTCCTGGCCGGAGCCCTGGCGGGCGCGCCGGCCATCGCCAGGAAGTTGCAGGCCCAGGCTGGCGCCCAACCCAGGAAAGACGACGGCTACCGCGGGATCTGGTACTTCAACCAGCCTTCGGATGATCAGTACGTCTACAAGTACAGCGGAGGTTTTGCCACCTATCCGCAGCAGCACGCACCCATCGCGATCTATTCCAAGGCGGCACAGAAGACCTTCTTCTGCTACGGCGGGTCGCTCAAGGACAAGCCGGAACTGCTGCACATGGTCTCTTACTACGACCACAAGACCGGCATGGTGCCCAGGCCCACCATCCTCCTGAACAAGCACACCGACGACGCACACGACAATCCGACCATCGCCCTCGACGATCGAGGCTACATCTGGATCTTCTCCAGCTCGCATGGAACCACGCGGCCGTCTTTCATCCATCGCAGCCAGCGGCCCTATTCCATCGACGCCTTCGAGCGTGTCCTGGAGACGAACTTCTCTTACACGCAGCCCTGGTATCTGACCGGCCACGGCTTCCTGTTCCTGCATACGCGCTACCGCCAGTTGGGCGACGAGAAGGGCGCCTCGGGCCGCGCGCTGTACTCCATGAGCAGCCTGGATGGGGTCTCCTGGAGCAAGCCGCGCGAGATCGCCTTCGCCGGCCAGGGCCACTATCAGGTGAGTTGGCCCAACCAGGCCGGGACGCGTCTCGGAACCGCCTTCGATTTCCATCCGGACCCCGGCGGGCTCAACCAGCGCACCAATCTCTACTTCATGCAGACCGTCAATGCGGGTCTCTCCTGGGAATCCGTGGAAGGCGAGGGCCTCCTCTTGCCCATCTCCTCGGAGGAAGGCCCAGCCCTCGTCCGCAACTACCGCAAGGAAGGGCTGCTGGTCTACCTCAAGGACATCCAGTATGACGCGCAGGGCCGCCCAGTGCTGCTCTATCTCACCAGCAAGGGCTATGAGCCTGGTCCGCGGAATGGTCCGCGGCAGCTTTGCCTGGCACGCTGGGCGGGTACGGAATGGCGCTTTTCCACAATCACGGAGACGGATCACAACTACGATCACGGGTCGCTCTATCTCGAGGGAAGCGTGTGGCGCTTCATCGGACCCACGGGGGCCGGCCCCCAGGCCTGGAGCACCGGCGGCGAAGTTGAGAACTGGGAGAGCCTCGATGAGGGCCTGACCTGGAAGCGGACGCAGGCTTTGACGAAGAACAGCGAGCGCAACCATTCCTATGTGCGGCGGCCGCTGAACGCGCATCCAGATTTCTACGCCTTCTGGGCGGACGGCAATGCCTTGAAACCCTCGGAATCGTGCCTCTACTTCGCTAATCAGAAGGGCCAGGTGTTCCGCCTGCCGCCCGTGATGAAGGGCCGCCTCGAGAAACCGGAACTACTGGGCGCGTAGCGGCGGGGTTAAGCCGCCTTGGGCTTCCTGAACGGCAGCGACATCAGCGCGAACAGCACCAGCGCCGCCGCCTCCCCGCCCAGCAGATACCAGGGCCACGGGCCCATCGCATCCAATGCCGACGCGCTGACGGGCTTACGGCACAGGAACATGTAGTTGGTGTGGAATATGGCGTTGAACGTTCCCACAAAGGCCGCCCAGCCATTCAGCACCAGCAAACCGCGCCACATGGCGTGCGGCCTGGGCCGCGCCTGGCCCGACCAGACCAGGAACAGCATGGCCGCAATGATGCCGCCATGCGCCACGAAGAAATAGGCCGTCGGGTACGACCATGCGGGCGCCCACAGTTCCGGCGTCAGTACCGCCATGCCGGCGCCGGCAATGCCAACGAAGAAGCCGGGCTCAAACGTCCAGGGGCGCAGCGCAAGCAGTGTGATCACCGTAAGCCACAGCGACAGGTCGCAGAGCTGCAGCGGCAGCCCCTCCGGGAAGCGGCTGCCCTCATGGGCCAGCTTGTAGCCATACCACACCAGTTCATTCACCAGCAGGAACAAGCCGAAGCCGAGCCGGGTGCGGCGAGCGGCTTCCGGTTTACCTCGCACCGCCCAGGCGAGCAGGGCTCCGAAACAGGGAATGGCCGCGATGATGGCGAAGTGCGCCGGCCCGAAGAGGACGAAATCCGTACGCATGGCGGATCGCTACCGCAGCTTCGTGGGCGCGCCGCCCGCTTCCTTGCTGCGCTGCGCGGCATCCATGAACGCGAACATCTCCAGGGTCTCCTGTTCATCGATCGGCGCCTTGCCAGTCTGGAAGAACTGGATGATCTCCTTCACCAGGTTCTGATAGCCGGTGTAGAGGTCTTTTTCATTGGTCTTGATGGCCTTCGGAGAGAACGCCGTGACGCCAAACGCGGAGTAGGGCCGGATCACGCGAATCGTGCCAATACGCCCGTCTTTCCACTTGCCGGTGACTACATCCGCATCGTCCGATGCAGTGAACGTCACCTCTTCGCAGCCCCGGCCCAGCATCGTGAACAGCGTCTCCACGGTGTGCACGCCATACCAGGACAGGCTCAGCTGGTGGTGCTCTTCCAGCGGCCCCGGTCCCCACGCATAAACTCCGTTCAGGCCGTCCACCTTCAGCGCGGGCAGCACATCGCTAAACCGCAGCACCGAGGCTGAGAACCACTTCACATTGTTCTCACGGGCCAGGCGTGCGATCTCGCGCGCATCGGCCAGGCTGGAGGCCAGCGGCTTGTCGATGAATACGGGCTTGCCGGCCTTGACGATCTGCCGGAACTGTTCGAGATGCTTGCGGCCGTCGACGCTCTCCAGCAGCACCGCGTCGACCTTGGTCAGCAGCGTGGCAATATCGGGCGTCAACTCCACACCGTATTTCGTGCTCAGTTCTTCGGCGAACTTATCAACGCGGCTGGAGCTTTCCTTGATGTCGCTGCTGCCGCCCTTATAGGCAGCCACGACACGTGCGCCGGCCAGGTGGTTCTTGTTCGCCGCATCGTTCAGCAACGCGGTGAAGGCAACGGAGTGCGAGGTGTCGGTGCCGACGATGCCCAGGCGCAGGTCGGCCGCGGGCAGCGCCGTCGCGGCCAAAAGAAAAAGGAAAACCCTCATAGGGCTCATTGTACGTTTCTAGCGGCGTGCGAAGCAGAGCCCCGACCACGTTGTGTCGATCGCGCAGATCTTGTAATCGACGAAACCCTGCGCCAGGCCGTATTCGCGCACGAACGGCTCAGTCAGGTCGGACTGTAACCCGGAAGACTTTTTCGGCCACGCCAGCCACAGGCGTCCCTTCTTCACAAGTGCATTCGAAGCACTGTGAAACCGGGACTCCAGGTCATGCCGCGACAGGCAGAACAGCAGGATCACGTCCGACTGCACACTCAGCCGTGTCACGATGCGCACACTTTCCGGCAGCGGCGCCAGCTTCTCCTCCATGCCGTCGGGAGCGTCGATCAGCGCCACGCAATCCTTCGCGCGGATCATCAGCTTCTTCACCAGCGGCGTGCCGGAATAGCCGGCCATGGCGTCCGGCACCGCGGGCTTCAAGGGAACCGTCTTCAATGCTTGAAGAACGGCTGCGCGCACATGCGCCCAATCGCTATATACGGCGTCCGGCAGCACGCTGCGCACGCGCTCCACTTTGTCCGGTTCACCGTCGAGAAACAGCAGGGGAATGGGCCGCGTGGCCTTGCCGCGCCGTAGGGCCGTGCCGACATCGCGACCGCGGGAAGGCACGCGCGAGAGGTCGATGGCGAACAGGTCGGCAGCTTCAAAGGTCTTCAGGTCATTGCCCGAAGTCGGCGCCCAGTGAATGGCCTCATGACCCGCCGCGCGCAGTTGTTCCAACCGCCCGGCGGCCTCTCCGGCATTCCAGTGAATCAGGGTGACACGCGCCATGCGTCTTCGATTCTAACCAGGATCGAAACACAAAGGGCGGAGGCCGCGCTCCCTGGTGGGAACAGGCTCTCCGCCCTTTGATTCTGATTCGGCAGTAAGCGGACTAGGCGCTCATCGACGCCAGGAACTCTGAGTTCGAGCGCGTCTTGGCCAGCTTGTCCAGCAGCAGCTCGATGCTCTCCACCGGCGATAGCGGAGCCAGCACCTTGCGCAGCACCCAGATGCGGTTCAGCTCATCGCGCGGGATCAGCAGTTCATCCTTGCGCGTACCGCTCTTGTTGATGTCGATCGCAGGGAAGATGCGCTTGTCCACCAGCTTGCGGTCGAGGTGGATTTCCATGTTGCCCGTGCCCTTGAACTCTTCAAAGATCACGTCGTCCATGCGGCTGCCCGTATCGATCAGCGCCGTCGCCATGATGGTGAGCGAGCCGCCCTCTTCGATATTGCGGGCCGCGCCGAAGAAGCGCTTGGGGCGCTGCAGCGCGTTGGAATCGACACCGCCCGAGAGCACCTTGCCGCTGGGCGGCACCACGGTGTTGTAGGCACGCGCCAGTCGCGTAATCGAGTCGAGCAGGATGACGACGTCGCGCTTGTGCTCCACCAGCCGCTTGGCCTTTTCAATGACCATTTCGGCCACCTGGACGTGGCGCTGGGCCGGTTCGTCGAAGGTCGAACTGATCACTTCACCCTTCACCGAACGCTGCATGTCGGTGACTTCTTCCGGACGTTCGTCGATGAGCAGGACGATCAGCACGACTTCCGGATGGTTGGCCGTGATGGAGTGCGCAATCGACTGCAGCAGCATCGTCTTGCCGGTGCGCGGCGGAGCGACAATCAGGCCGCGCTGGCCCTTGCCAATCGGCGTCAGCATATCCATGACACGCCCGGTGAAGCCGTCCTTCACCGTCTCCAGCTTGATCCGCTCCTGCGGATACAGCGGCGTCAGGTTGTCGAAGAAGATCTTGTTGCGCGACTGCTCTGGCGGCTCGAAATTGATCGCGTCCACTTTGATTAGCGCGAAATACCGTTCGCCTTCCTTCGGCGGCCGGATCTGCCCGCTCACCGTATCGCCCGTACGCAGGTCGAAGCGCCGGATCTGCGAAGGCGAGACGTACACGTCGTCGGGGCCAGGCAGGTAGTTGTATTCCGGAGCGCGCAGGAAGCCGAATCCGTCCGGCAGGCATTCGATTACGCCTTCCGAGAAGATCAGGCCGGCCTTCTCGGCCTGCGCCTGGAGGATCTTGAAGATCAATTCCTGCTTGCGCATGCCGGCCACGCCGCTGATATCGAGATCGCGAGCGATCTGGTTCAGCCGCGAGATGGACATTTCCTTCAGCTCACCCAAGTCGAGATTGCCTCGCTTGTTGAGCGCACCCTGGCGGCGTTCTTCCGCTGTCAGGGGTGGCAGCGCGCCTTCAGCCGGCGCGGGAGTGGTGGCAACTGCCGGAGGGGCAGCCGCCGGTGGGGCGTTCGGCGCCACGACGGGCGTGGCGGCTTTGGGTTCTTCCTGTTTCACGGGCGGCTCCACTTTGGGCTTTTCTGCACCGTTCTCGGACTTGCTTTTCGCTTCTCCGTTATCACCCTTTGCACGAGATTCCGTCCTTCTCCGGGACGGTTGGGTTTCTTTGGAGGGGGTTTCGGACGGCCTGGTTTCCGGCGTCGTTTCAGTGGGCGCGGCCTCGGGGTTTACCGAGCCGTTCTTTTCCAGATCGTTTGCCAAATCTCTTTTACTCCTTGGCCGGAAAGGCCCGAGAACCAGATGATTTCTCCGGAAGGGTAATGCTCCCGGATCGCCTTCTGGCTCGCATTCTTCTCTTTTTGGTTGAGCTTGTCCACCTTCGTCGCCACCACCACGTAGGGGCGTTGATGGAACTCCAGCCACTCTTTCAACTGGAGATCGGTCTCCATCCAGCCGCGCCGTGAATCCAACAGGACACAACACAACGCCAATCGTTCCCGCTGCAGCAGGTAGGCATCCACCACTTCCTGCCACGCCCGCGAAACACTTTTCGGGGCTTTCGCGTATCCATACCCGGGTAGATCGACAAAAAGCATCCGATCCTCCACCCGGAAGAAATTTACCGACTGCGTCCGGCCTGGCGTACTGGAGGTAAATGCCAGCTTCTGGCCCAGCAACCGGTTCAGCAGCGTGGACTTGCCCACGTTGCTTCGCCCTAGAAACGCCACTTCCGGCATCCCCTCAGGGGGGAAGTGCCCGGCATTCGTCGCGCTTAATAGAAACTCCGCGGGTGTTACCACGGCCGGCTTATTTCAATTCTCTTCCTGTCGGACGAGCAACTAGTGGGCCCGGTTCTCTTCCGCCGGCAACTCAGGCACAACCTCGAGAGGATGCACCGGCGTCTGCGAAGCAAGAGAGTCCAGATCCCCGGCCAGAGCGATTCTCAACACTTCGTCCATCCAGTCGACGAGGTGGATCTTCATCTCTTTCCGGATGTTCTCGGGAACGTCCGCAAGGTCTTTCTCATTATCGCGCGGAAGCAGCGCCTCGAAAATGCCGTGACGGTGAGCCGCCATCAGCTTCTCCTTGACTCCGCCGATGGGCAGAACCCGCCCGCGCAGCGTGATCTCTCCGGTCATCGCCACATCGCCGCGCACCGGAAACTTCGTCAGTGCCGAGGCGACCGTGGTCGCAATCGTAATGCCCGCGGATGGCCCATCCTTCGGGATGGCGCCCTCGGGGACATGGATGTGAATGTCCAGGTGCCGGTAGAAGTCCCTGGGCAGACCCAGCATACTGGCGCGCGACCGCACAAAGCTCATCGCGGCCTGCGCCGATTCCTGCATCACATCACCCAACTTGCCGGTAATCATCAACCGGCCGCGGCCTTCCATGATGCTGGCTTCCGTCGTCAACACCTGGCCGCCCACTTCCGTCCAAGCCAAACCTGTCGCAATCCCGACTTCCGGCTTCTTCTCCGTCGTCAGGTCCCGGTACCGGGCCGGCCCCAACAACTCGCCCACCTTGGCCGCATCCACTTCGACCTTGGGATAAACGCTGGTCGGCGGCACCACCGAATCACTCGACGCCTTCGGGCCGCCTTCCGCCTCAGCCTTCGCTTCCGCGGCCGACTGCGCCACAACAATCTGACGTGCGATCTTGCGGCATACGTTCCCGATTTCGCGCTCCAGGTTGCGAACGCCCGCTTCTCGCGTATAACCCTGCACCAGCGCCAGCAGGCCCGAATCGTCAAATGCGACGTTGTCGGCTTCCATGCCTGTGGCCTTCATCTGCTTCGGCACCAGGAACCGCCGCGCGATCTCCATCTTCTCAATCTCCGTATAACCGGAGAGTCGGATCACTTCCATGCGGTCCTGCAAGGCCGGCGGAATCGTGTGCATCACATTCGCCGTCGCAATGAAGAACACTTCACTCAGATCATATTCGACGTCCAGGTAGTGATCCTGGAACATGAAGTTCTGCTCGGGATCCAGCACTTCCAACAGCGCCGCCGAGGGGTCGCCGCGGAAATCCGTCGACATCTTGTCGATCTCGTCCAGCATGAACACCGGGTTGCGGGTCCCAGCCTTCTTCATCATCTGCAGAATCTGCCCGGGCAGGGCGCCGATGTAGGTGCGGCGATGGCCGCGCACTTCGGCTTCATCCCGCACGCCGCCCAACGACAGCCGCACAAAATTGCGACCCGTCGCCTTGGCCACGGACATGCCCAGTGACGTCTTGCCCACGCCAGGCGGTCCAACAAAACACAGGATCGAGCCCTTCGGATTCTTCACCAGCCGGCGTACGGCCAGGAACTCCAGAATGCGCTCCTTGATCTTCTCCAGGCCGTAGTGGTCGGAATTCAACACGTCCTCGGCAAAGCGCAGGTCGCGGATCTCCTTCGACTTCTTCTTCCACGGCACGGCCAGCATCCAGTCCAGGTAGTTGCGCGAAACCGTGGACTCGGCCGACATCGGCGGCATCTGCTCCAGGCGGCGGAGTTCGGCCATCGCCTTTTCCTTCGCATCGCCCGTCATGCCCGCCGATTCAATCTTCTTGCGGAGCTCGTCGAACTCCGACTTCTCGCCGCGGCCCAGTTCCTTCTGGATCGCCTTGATCTTCTCGTTGAGGTAGTACTCTTTTTGCGCCTTTTCCATCTGACGCTTCACGCGGCCCTGAATCGTGCGGTCGACATTGAGCTTCTCGATCTCGATGTCCAGCATGTCCGCCACACGCGTCAACCGGTCCAGCGGATCGAAGATCTCCAGCAGTTCCTGCTTCTCTTCAATCGTCAACTGGAGATTCGCGCCCACCGTGTCGGCCAGCTTGCCCGGATCGTCCACCCGGATCGCCGCGATCATCGTCTCGTAGTTGACGTTCTGGCTCAGCTTGACGTACTGCTCGAACAGGGAAGTCACACGGGCAGTCAGCGCTTCCAGCACGGGGCCGGGCTCGACTTTGGCCGGGAAACTGCGAACCGTGGCGCGGAAGAACCCGTCTTCCTCGATCACGGCGAGTATCTTCGCCCGCTCTACACCTTCCACAAGAACTTTGATGTTGCCGTCCGGCATGCGCACGGACTGTACGATGTTGGCGACCGTCCCGACCTGGTAGATATCCTCGGCGCGGGGTTCGTCCACGCTTGCATCGTGCTGCGTGGCCAGGAAAATCTTCTTCTCACCGGCAAGCGCGTCTTCCAGCGCACGAACACTGGACTCACGGCCCACAACGAACGGCGTCATCATATGCGGGAAGATGACGACGTCCCGAATAGGCATCATCGGGTAGCGCCGGTTGTCGGACTTCTCTTTAGCTGTGCTCATCGTTATGTCGGGGGGAATGTCTGGTTAGATAATAGCGAGTCCCGGCGCGCTGCGCCGGACTACCCCGCCTACATTTACGGGGTACACGAGTACCCCATGTCCTTAGGATCAACCCGCTTTTTCGAGCAGCGCCCAGTTGATCTTCTGCGAAAGTACCATCTCCTTGGTCACCATGAACTCGCGAACTTTCTTATATGAGGGGAGATAGTACATCAGGTCGAGCATCAATTCCTCCAGAATCATCCGGAGGCCCCGGGCCCCGACCTTACGCTGGAGGGCTAGCTCTGCAATCGCCTCCATCGCGTCGTCGCTGAACTTCAGTCTAACATTTTCGAATTCAAACAGTTTCTGGTACTGCTTGATGATCGCGTTCTTCGGACGCGTCAGGATCTGTACCAGCGCGCCACGGTCCAGGTCTTCCAGTACCCCCGCCACCGGCATACGGCCGATGAACTCGGGAATGAAACCATAGCGGATCAGGTCTTCCGGCTGGAGCTGCTCCAACAGGGTCATGTCCCGCTGCATGGCGGCACGGCGCGGATCCACCTTCTCCTCTTCGCCCTTGAAGCCCAGCGTCTTCTTGCCCGTCCGGCGCGAGATGATCTTCTCTAGCCCCACAAAAGCCCCGCCGCAGATGAACAGGATGTTCGTGGTGTCCACGGGCGTGAACTCCTGGTGCGGGTGCTTGCGTCCACCTTGCGGCGGAACATTGGCGACGGTACCTTCCAGGATCTTCAGCAACGCCTGCTGAACACCCTCGCCGGAGACATCACGAGTGATTGAGGGATTTTCATCTTTGCGGGAAATCTTATCGATTTCGTCGATATAAATAATCCCCGTTTGACACCGCTGCACATCCCAATCGGAATTCTGCAGCAGCCTCAGGATGATGTTCTCAACATCTTCGCCCACATAGCCGGCTTCGGTCAGCGTCGTCGCGTCCACGATGGCGAACGGAACGTCCAGAATACGGGCTAAAGTCTGCGCCAGCAAAGTCTTGCCTGTGCCCGTCGGCCCAATCAGCAGAATGTTCGACTTCGCCAGTTCCACTTCACCGACACGCTGCCGGTTCATCTGAATCCGCTTGTAGTGGTTGTAAACCGCTACCGCCAACTTCTTCTTCACCGCCTCTTGCCCAATGACGTAGGCGTCGAGATACTCCTTCAGTTCCAACGGCTTAGGGAGTTTGTGCGGCGCCCCGTAGGGCTTCTCGGGACGGTCGTCTTCCAGGATGGAATTGCAAACAGCGATGCACTCGTCGCAGATGTAGGCCCGGGGATAGTCACTTGGGGAGGATATGAGCTTCCCAACAACATCCTGGCTTTTGTGGCAAAAAGAACACCGGAGAGTTTCGTCGTTCGCGGAACGCTTCACAGATAATGACTCCTCGCGGCAGGGGTGGAAAGGCAGAGCGCCCCTTCGCCACGCGACCCGTACCCTCATTATCTACCGAAACGCACGAATGTGGCAATCCAGTATTGAGGTAGGTCCGCCCCCCCGCTATACGATGGCCGTACCAGCCCCCAGGTTTCCCTCAACTCCATCCCTCTTTCACTCCCGTAATTCCTACCGGGATAGTCACCTTTCTAAGGAGAGCACCGTCTACCCGCATGCCGAGGCCCATCCCCGGTAACGAACGGTGGATTCCCCACGCCGTTGTTTTGTGATGGGTGTCTCGCCCCTCCGCCCGCGCCCGGAATAACCTCTATGAAAAAGCTACTCCGTCTCGTTGTCTGTACCTCCGCCCTGGCTGCACTCGCCTTCGCGCAGGAAAAGGTCGACCTCGATGCCATCTACAAGATCAAGCAGGAGGCCTTCCAGAATTCCAAGGTCATGGACCACCTCTGGTATCTCACCGAAGTGCATGGACCTCGCCTCGCCGGCTCTCCTCATTACAAAGCTGCAGCGGATTGGGCCGTCAAAACACTCAAGGATTGGGGCCTAGACAACGCCCGCCTCGAAGAATGGGGCAAGTTCGGCCGCGGCTGGGAAAATAAGAAGTTCTCCGCCGCCCTCCTCGAACCCTCCTACATGCCCCTCATCGGCGCCCCGCAGGCCTGGACCTCGTCGACCGAAGGCGTCATCTCCGGTGAACCCATCATCGCCCTGTTGCGTACGGATGAAGACCTCGCCAAGTGGAAAGGCAAGCTCGCCGGCAAGATCGTCCTCACGGAAGCCCCTCGTGAAATCGCCCTTCACGACAAAGCCGACGACTCCCGCTACACCGATGCCGAACTCGCCGAACTCGCCACCGGCCAGATCTCGGCCGGCCTCTTCCGCCGTCCCACCGCCGGCGGCCCCCAGAACTTTGTCGCCATCATGGCCTTTCGCCGCAAAATGAACGACTTCCTCCGCGATGAGAAGGTCGGCGTCGTCCTCAGCGGCACGCGCGGCGACTTCGGGACCTACTTCACCTCGAACGGCGGTTCACGCGATCCTAAGGATCCGCAGGCGCCCCCGATGGTCGTGCTCACGCCCGAACACTACAACCGCATCTACCGCCTGGCCGAAAAGAAGATCGCCTCCAAACTTGAAATCGAAGTCCAAAACCAGTGGTTCGAGCCCGACCAGAACAACTTCAACGTCATTGCCGAACTCCCCGGCTCCGGCAAGCACAAGGACGAGATCGTGATGATCGGCGGCCACCTCGATAGCTGGCATTCCGCCACCGGCGCCACCGATAACGGCACCGGCAGCGCCGTCATGCTCGAAGTCATGCGCATCCTCAAGAAACTCGACCTCAAGCTCGACCGCACTGTCCGCATCGGCCTCTGGGATGCCGAAGAAGAAGGCCTGCTCGGTTCGCGCGGCTATGTCACCAAGACCTTCGGCGACCGCGCCACCATGAAGACCCTGCCCGCCTGGGAAAAGCTCTCCGCCTATTACAACGTCGACAACGGCGCGGGCCGCATCCGTGGCGTCTACCTGCAGGGCAATGAAGCCGCCCGCCCCGTGCTGGAAGCGTTCCTGGCGCCCTTCAAAGACCTCGGCGTCTCCACCGTCACCAGCCGCAATACCGGCGGTACCGACCATCAGAGCTTCGATGCCGTCGGCCTGCCCGGCTTCCAGTTCATCCAGGATCCGCTCGAGTACAGCACCCGCACCCACCACTCGAATATGGACTCCTACGATCGCGTGCCGCGCGAGGACATGATGCAGATGGCCGCCATCGTCGCATCGCTCGTCGTCGACACCGCCAACCGCGAACACATGATGCCTCGCAAACCCAAGCCGGAGCCCCGTGGCGAAGGCCGTGGACCGATGGGCTTCTAACTTCCACCCACCTGGCGGCGCGTGCCCCGTGCCCGCGCCGCCCTCTCTCCATCCAGCAACGCCCGCTTCCTGTCCAAACCCCACCGGTACCCGCCCAACTCACCCGTCCCCCGGATGACCCGATGGCAGGGAATGACAATCGCCACCCGATTCGTCGCACACGCCCTGGCCACCGCCCGCGCCGCCTTCGGTTGCCCAATGCCCTCCGCTACCTCCGAATAGGATTGAACCTCGGCATACGGGATGCTCTGCAGATAGCGCCAGACTTTCCACTGGAACGCCGTCGCGCGCAGGTCCAGCGGCAGGCACAAGTTTGGCTGCTCGCCCGCCAGATGTGCCCCCAGTGCCTGCATCCAGGCCTGGAACTGTTCGGGATAGGGCTCCGCCATCGCCGTCAGCTGCGCCTTCGGATACTCGCCGCGCAGCATCTCCAGCAGTTCCGCTTCGCTCTCTCCGAACTGCACGAAGCACAGGCCGCGGTCTGTCGCCCCCATCATCATCAGGCCCACCGCAGTCCGCTCCGCCACATAGGAGATCGATACGCGTTCACCGCCCGTGCGGTACTCCTTCGGCGTCATCCCCAACCGCGTGTCCACCTTCTCGTACACCCGGCTGCTCGACCCGAAGCCCGCTTCGTAGATCGCCTCCGTCACAGATCCGCCGCCGCGCAGATGCCCCTTCAGCGCGTCCAGCCGGCACCCGTCCAGGAACTGCTTCGGCGTCAGCCCCGTGAACGCCTTGAACCGGCGCAGGAAGTGGAACGGGCTCAGCCCCGCCTGCCGGCTCATGTCGTCCAGCGACAATGGTTCCTCGCTGTGCGACCGGATATAGTCGCAGGCCGCCTGCATCCGTGCATCTTCGTGCGTCATAGTCACCAGCCTACGCGCCGCCGCCTTTACGGAATATCCGCTTCTTGCGGCGCCATCCACAAAAGCATCGCCGCATACGCCCGGAAGGGCCGCCAGCGCTCAGCCGCTTTCAACAACTCCCTGGGATCCTTCGTCCCATAGGCGTGCAACAGACCCAGGTCCGACTGCGGGAATGAATCCGCGTCACGCCCCACCCTCATCCCCAGGTAACTCACCGTCCACGGGCCAATGCCCCGAATCGCCAGCAACTGCGGGGCTACTGCCGCCCATTCGCCACCTAAGTCGATGCCGCTCTCCGCCAGCGCCCGGATGGTCGCCGTCCGGCTGTTGGTCAAACCGATCGACCGCAGGTCGCATTCCGCCACCTGGGCAGGGCTGAACTCCGGACACCTCTCGTTCAGCCGCCGCATCAGCGTATGCGCGCCGCGCACACTCACCTGCTGCCCCAGAATCGCCCGCACGGCCAGCTCAAAGGGAGACCAGCAACCCGGAACACGCACCCCCGGCAATCGCTTCAGCCGCCCCTTCAACAGCGGATCGCGCCCCAGAACGCGCTTCACCTCGTTCACCGGACACTCGCAGTCGAACAAGCGCTCCACGGGCGCCGGCTCGCCCTCCACCGCCAAACCTCCTTCCGTCAACCGAACCACCGCCCGCCCGTGCCGCTGATACACCCCGCCTTCCACCGCTTCCAGCCCGGGCGTGCAACGCACCGCCAGGTAGTCCAGCATGGTCGCCCAGGGAAACGGTTTCGTCACCGGAATCACGTGCATACTCCTCCAGCTTCCACGCCCCGGGCCGGATCTGTCCATCCGATTCCTGCTGCCCCCACCCGGCCGCGGGCGTAAACTGACGGCATGAACCCAGTTGTTCGCGCACCCCGCGGCACGCAGATGACCGCCCGAGGCTGGCGCCAGGAAGCCGCGCTCCGCATGCTGATGAACAACCTCGACCCCGAGGTTGCGGAACGCCCCCAGGACCTCGTCGTCTACGGCGGCAGCGGTAAGGCCGCCCGCGACTGGAACTGCTTCCACGCCATCGTGCGCGAACTCGAACGCCTCGCTGATGACGAGACCCTCCTCGTCCAGTCCGGCAAGCCTGTCGCCGTCTTCCGCACCCACGACGAAGCACCGCGCGTCCTCATCGCCAATTCCAATCTCGTCGGCCATTGGTCCAACTGGCAGCACTTTCGCGAATTGGAGCGCGCCGGCCTCATCATGTACGGGCAGATGACCGCCGGCAGTTGGATCTATATCGGCAGCCAGGGCATCCTCCAGGGCACCTACGAAACCTTCGCCGCCGCCGCCCGCCGCCACTTCTCCGGCGATCTCAGCGGCAGGTTCGTCCTCACAGGCGGCATGGGCGGCATGGGCGGAGCACAGCCGCTCGCGGCCACCATGAACGGCGCAGCCATCCTCTGCGTCGAAGCCGATCCCGACCGCATCCGGAAACGCCTCGAAACCGGCTACTGCGACCGTATGGCCACCGCCCTCGACGACGCTTTGGCCTGGATCGATGAAGCCCGCGCCAATCGCCTGCCCCTCTCGGTGGGCCTCGCCGGCAACTGCGCCGAAGTCCTGCCCGAACTCGTTCGCCGCGGCATCACACCCGACATCGTCACAGATCAGACCAGCGCCCACGACCCCCTGAACGGCTATATTCCCGGCGGCCTCACCGTCCAGCAGGCGGCGGAACTGCGCCTGGCCGACCCTCAGGACTACCTCGCCCGCTCCATGGACTCCATCGCAGTCCACGTCGAAGCCATGCTCGCCCTCCAGCGCGCCGGCGCCATCACCTTCGACTATGGCAACAACATCCGCCGCATGGCCGCCGACCACGGCGTGAAGGACGCCTTCCAGATCCCCGGCTTCGTCCCTGAATACATCCGCCCGCTCTTCTGTGAAGGCAAGGGCCCCTTCCGATGGGTGGCCCTCTCCGGCGACCCCGCCGACATTGCCGCCACCGATCGCCTCGCCTGCGAGATGTTCCCAAACAACGAGAGCCTCCAGCGCTGGATCCGCCTGGCCCGCAAACATGTCCACTTTCAGGGCCTGCCCGCCCGCATCTGCTGGCTCGGCTACGGCGAACGCGCCGAATTCGCCGTCGGCCTCAACCGGCTCGTCCAGCAGGGCAAAGTGCAGGCGCCCATCGTCATCGGTCGCGACCACCTCGACTGTGGTTCCGTCGCCTCGCCTTACCGGGAAACAGAGGGCATGCTCGACGGCAGCGATGCCATCGCCGATTGGCCCATCCTCAACGCCATGCTCAATACCGCCGCCGGCGCCAGTTGGGTCTCCGTCCACAATGGCGGCGGGGTCGGTATCGGCTACTCCCAGCATGCCGGCCAAGTCACGGTCGTCGAAGGGACCCTGGCCAGCGAACGGCGCGCCGAACGCGTCATGACCTGCGACCCCGGACTCGGCGTCGTCCGCCACGTCGATGCCGGCTACCCGCAAGCCCGCGACTTCGCCACAGCCGCCGGCATCCGCTTGCCCTGACCCGCCGTGACATCATGGTTGCGTTGAATGAATAAACGGCTGCTTGTCCGCGGCGCCCGCCAGATGCTGACTCTGCGCGGCGCCTCCACCCCCCGGCGCGGGGCTCAGCTCTCGGAACTTTCTTTGATGGACTCCGGCGCCATGCTCGTGGAAGATGGCGTCATCACTCACATCGGCCCGTCCCGCCGAATTGAGAACCTGGCCGCCGCGCGCGACGCCCAGGAACTGGACGCCACCGGCCGCGTCGTGATGCCGGGCTTTGTCGACAGCCACACCCACCTCATCCATGGTCCCTCGCGCCTCGACGACTATGAGGCACGCATCCAGGGCAAAACCTACGCCCAGATCGCTGCCTCGGGCGGCGGCATCCGCCACACCATGCGCGCCGTCCGCGCCGCTTCCGCCAAACGCCTCGCGTCGGATACCAAAACCCGCATCGCCACCCTGGCCCGCTATGGCACCACCACCGTGGAAGCCAAATCCGGCTACGGCCTGGACGAAGCCACGGAACTGCGCCTGCTCCGCATCGCCAGGGCACTCGACGAAGACCCCCTCACCGTCGTGCCCACCTTCCTCGGTGCACACGCCACACCTCCGGAATTTGAAGGCAACCCCGATGGCTATATTCAACACCTGATCGACATCCTGCTGCCGCGCGTCGCCCTCTCCGGCGCCGCCCGCTACGCCGACGTCTACTGCGACACCGGTGCATTCTCCCTGGCACAAGCCCGCCGCTACCTCTCCGCCGCCACCGCGCTCGGCCTCGAAGCCAAGATCCATGCCAGCCAGTTCGCGGAAATTGGCGCTGTCGCCCTCGCCCTGGAAATGCGAGCCATCAGCGCCGATCACCTCGAAGCCATCGGGACACCCGAGATGGAAAGCCTGGCCCGCTCCAACACCATCGCAACCCTGCTGCCCGGCTCCGTCTTCCATCTGGGCCTCTCCCGCTATGCCCCGGCCCGCGCCCTCATCGACGCCGGAGCCGCCGTCGCCCTCGCCACCGACTACAACCCCGGCACCAGCCCCTCCTGCAGCATGCAGATGACCCTCAGCCTCGCCTGCACTCAAATGCGGATGACCCCCGCCGAGGCCATCGTCGCCGCCACCATCAACGGCGCCCATGCCCTGGGCCTCGCCGCCCAATGCGGTTCTCTCGAAGCCACCAAGTACGGCGATTTCCTCGTACTCAATGTCTCCGACTACCGCGAACTGCCCTACTCCTTCGGCATCAACCACGTCGCCATGACCGTCAAACGCGGCGAAGTGATCTACTGCGATAAGGACACTCCGACCAAATGACTCGCAAACTCGTCGAATGCATCCCAAACTTCAGTGAAGGCCGCGACCGCGCCAAAGTGGACGCTATCGCCGCCGCCATCGCCGCGCTGCCCGGCGCCCTCGTCCTCGACCTCGAGCTCGATGCCGATCACAACCGCAGCGTCATCACCTTCGTGGCCCCGCCGGAAACCGTGATGGAAGCCGCGCTCGCCGCAGCCGCCAAAGCCGTCGAAACCATCGACCTCACCACCCACTCCGGAGTCCATCCACGCATTGGCGCCATCGACGTCATGCCCTTCGTCCCGCTCGAAGGGATGACCCTGGCCGAATGCGTTTTGATCGCCGAACGCGCCGCCGCCGAGATGTGGAAACGCTTCCGTGTGCCCACTTATCTCTACGAGGCCGCCGCCCGCCGCCCCGACCGTACGAATCTCGAGAACATTCGCCGAGGCCAGTTCGAAGGCCTGCGCGCCGAGGTCCTCACCAACCCCGACCGCGCACCCGACTTCGGCGATCCTCAACTCCACCCCACCGCCGGAGCCACTGTCGTCGGTGCCCGCAAGTTCCTCATCGCCTACAACATCAACCTCGGCACGCCGGACATCGAAATCGCGAAGCGCATCGCCAAGGGCATCCGCCATTCCAGCGGCGGCTTCCGCTTCGTCAAGTCGATGGGCGTCCCCCTGGCCTCGCGCAACCTCGCGCAGGTCTCCATGAACCTCACCGACTTTGAGCAGACCCCCATCCACCGCGTCTTCGAGTGCGTGCGCAGCGAAGCCGCGCGCTATGGCGTCCCCGTGCTCGGTAGCGAGATCGTCGGACTCATTCCGAAAAAGGCGCTCGAAGCGACGGCCGATTTCTACCTCCGCTTCGAGAACTTCCAACCCGGCCTTGTGCTGGAAAACCGCGTCGCCGAAGCACTGGCGCAGCGTGCGCCCATGGCCGAATTCCTGGATGCCCTGGCCGCCGCCACACCCACACCGGGCGGAGGCAGCGCGGCCGCCGCTGCGGGCGCCATGTCCGCCGCCCTCGGCGCAATGGTGGCTCGCCTGTCGAAACAGGATCCTGAGCCTTTCGAGTCAGACCGGGCGTTCCTTACGGCTGCCGTCCAGCGCGATGCCGACGCCTACAGCGCCGTGGTCGCCGCCTACAAGAGACCGAAGGACGAGCGGGGCCCGTTCGTCAACGCCGCCATGGAAGGCGCGACCGTCGTACCACTGGAAGTCCTGGAACACACCGCCGCCCTCAGCGCGCGCCTGGCCGCCCTGGCCGCTTC
Organism: Paludibaculum fermentans; assembly: GCF_051172195.1. GTDB lineage: Bacteria > Acidobacteriota > Terriglobia > Bryobacterales > Bryobacteraceae > Paludibaculum > Paludibaculum fermentans_A. The sequence continues at coordinate 3,037,696 of NZ_JBPJAQ010000001.1, read as the reverse complement.
GTCTCCCGCCAAATTCGGGAGCGATGTCATTACCGCCAGGGCCTTGGCGCAGGCTGCGATGACCGGAGCCCGGGCGAACGTCGACATCAACCTGGCCTACCTGGCGGAAGGCGGGTTTCGAACCAGCGTCGAGGCTCGCCTCGCCGGCCTTTGACCCGACTTCCGCAGTTCGGCGAATAACTACCTGTGTTTTCAAGACCGGGCTGCGCTGGTCGTCACTACAACATGTGTCTTTCCAATCAAGCGGGCGGGAAGAGGAGAAACTGCGATTGCTAGCTTCTTAGTGCCTATGCGCCGCCTCCCATCACCTTGTAGAGGGTCACCAGATTGGTGAGGCGCAACAGCCGCAGGCTTACCAGCGACTGCTGGCCGCTGTACAGCGACCTCTGCGCCACCAGCACGCTCAGATAGTTGTCGATCCCCGCTTTGTAGCGCGCCTCGGTGAGGCGGTAGGTCTGGTCCAGCGTGTCCACCAGCGCCTGCTGCGCGTTCTGCCGTTCGAGCAGGCGGGTGCGCTGGCTCAGCGAATCGCTGACCTCGCGAAACGCCGTCTGGATGGCTTTTTCGTAATCCGCAACGGCCGTGTCACGGTCCACTTGGGCGATCTGGTAATTGGTCTTGCGGGTGCCGGCATCGAAGATAGGCAGCGTCACCTGCGGGGCGAACTCCCAGGTGAGCGCGCGGAACGAAAACAACTGCTGCAGGGCACCGCTCAGGAAACCGCCACTGCCGGTCAGGTAGATCCTTGGAAAGAAGGCCGCGCGCGCGACATCGATATTGGCGTAGGCCGCTTTCAACTGGTGCTCGGCCTGCAGAATGTCCGGCCGCCGCAGCAGCACGCTGGAGGGCACCCCCGCCGCTACGTCCCGCAGTGCCTCGTCCGCCCCCAGGCTGGCCGGCAGCAGCTCCGCCGGAACTGACGCTCCCACCAGCAGGTTCAGGGCGTTCTCATCGAGCGTCAACTGGCCGCTGTAGCGCACCACGTCCACCTCGGCCGACTGCACCTGGCTCAGCGCCTGGCTGAGGTCGAGGTCCGACTTAATCCCGAGGTCGCGGGTGCGGCGGACCATGTCGTAGGTGAGCTTCTGGGCGTTCAACGTGGCCTGCGCCACCCGCAGGCTCTCGCGGTCGCCGGCCAGGCTGAGATAGCTGCTGGCCACCGACGCCACCAGCGAAATCTGGCTGGCCATGCGCCCCTGCTCCGTGGCCATGTACTGTTCGAGCGCCTGCGCCTTGAGGCTTCGGATACGGCCGAACAAATCCAGCTCCCACGACGAAACCTGCAAGCCTATCCTATTGCTCTCCGAAATGTAGGCCCGATCGTCCTTGGTCATGTCGGCCGGCATGCGGTAGGCGTCGACGCTGGCGCCCGCGCTCACCGCCGGGTATTGCGCGGCACGTCGCAGGCGGTACTGCGCCTGCACCTTTTCCACGTTCAGCGCGGCCAACCTCAGGTCGCGGTTATTTGCCAGCGCCAGTTCGATCACCTGGCGCAATTTGCCATCCGTGAAGAACTCCTGCCATTTGAGATCGGCCGCGGCCGTGGCGCCCGTGGCCGCCTGGGCCTCGGTTCCGCCGCTGGTCCAGGCCGGTGGCGTGGGCGGCGGCGGCTGCGAGTAGGTCTGGCGTCGCGGCGCGGCGCAACCGGCCAGCAGCACCAGGCAAGCGATTGCGGGAAAGCTCTTCTGCATGTCAGCTCACCTCCTGGGCAACCGGGGACGCACCACCCGCCGGCGGCTGCTTCTTCTCGAACAGTTGCGAGATCAGTACGAAGAACATGGGAATGAAAATCAGGTCGATGAACGTGGCCGAAACCATGCCGCCGGTGACCGAAGTCCCGATGCCCTTCATCGCACCCGCCCCGGCGCCGGTGGCCAGCGCCAGCGGCAGCGTGCCGAAGAAGAACGCGAGCGACGTCATCATGACCGGCCGGAAACGGATGCGGACCGCCGCCATCGTGGCTTCGATCAACCCGTCACCCTGCCGCATCTGCTCCTTGATGAACTGGATGATCAGGATGGCGTTCTTGGTGGAGAGCCCCAGCGTGGTCAGGAAGCCGATCTGGAAATAGACGTCGTTGGGCAGGCTGCGTAGCGTAGTGGCCATCAGCGCGCCGAAAACGCCCAGCGGCAGCATCAGCAGGTTGACGAACGGAATGGTCCAGCTCTCATACAGCGCCGCCACGCACAGGAAGATCACCAGGATCGAGAAGGCGTAGAGAACCGGCCCCTGCGATGTGGCCATCCGCTCCTGGTAGGAGAGACCATTCCAATCCAGGCGAACGCCGCTCGGCAACTTCGCCACCAGTTCCTCCATGGCCTGCATCGCCACGCCGGAGCTGATACCGGGGGCCGGTTCGCCCTGGATGTTCATGGACGCGAATCCATTGAAGCGCTCCAGGCGCGGCGAACCGCTGGTCCAGTGGGTTGCCGCCACAGAGGAGAACGGCACCATCTTGCTCGAGTTGTTGCGCACATAGATCTTGTCCAGGTCGCGCGGCAGCATTCGAAAAGGTGCGTCCGCCTGCAGGAAGACGCGCTTGACGCGCCCTCCCTTGACGAAATCGTTCACATAGCTGCTGCCGAATGATGTCGAGATGCTGTCGTGAATGGTGGAGAGGCTCACACCCAGCGCGCCCGCTTTCTGCCAGTCCACGTCCACGCGGAATTGCGGCACGTCCTCCAGGCCGTTGGGGCGCACCCGCACCAGCCGCGGGTCGCGGGCGGCCATGCCCAGCAGTTGATTGCGCGCCCGCATCAGGCCGTCGTGGCCCAGGTTGCCGAAGTCCACCAGCTCGGCGTCGAAACCCGTCACCATGCCGAGCTCGATCACCGAAGGCGGCGGCGCGGCGATAATCGTGGCATTGCGCATGCGTCCGAAGGTGCGCATCACGCGTCCGGCCACGGCCTTTGCCGAAAGGTCGTCGCGCTGCCGCGCATCCCAGTCGCGCAGCCGCACGTATACCATCCCCTGGTTCTGCGCCGTACCGGCCATGCCGCTGCCGACAATCGACATGGCGGATTCCACCGCCTCTTTCTCGTGCGTGGTGTAATAGGCCCCCACCTGCGCGGCGACGGCCCGGGTCTGCTCGGTGGTGGAACCGGTGGGCAGGGAAATCATGGTCATCAGCGAACCCTGGTCCTCATCTGGCAAAAAGCCGGTGGGCAGGCGGAAATACAACATGCCCACCGCGACGACAATCGCCACGTACACCGCCACGTAGCGCAGCTTCTTGGCAAGCGAATGGCCCACCAGATCCACATAGCGGTCTCGTACCCAGGCAAAGCTGCGTTCAAAGGCACGCAGGAACGGCCGCACCAGGAAGAAGGCCTCTTCGCTGGTGGAATGGCCGGCCTTCACCGGCTTCAGCAGCGACGCACACAGCACCGGAGTCAGCACCAGGGCCACCACCACCGAAAGCAGCATCGAGGCGATGATGGTCACGGAAAACTGGCGGTAAATGATGCCGGTGGAGCCGGCAAAGAACGCCATCGGCCCGAACACCGCCGAAAGCACCAGTGCGATGCCCACCAGCGCGCTGGTGATCTGCTCCATGGATTTGGCGGTGGCTTCGCGCGGCGCCAGGCCCTCTTCGCTCATCAGGCGCTCCACGTTTTCCACCACCACGATGGCGTCGTCCACCAGCAGCCCGATCGCCAGTACCATGGCGAACATGGTGAGCATGTTGATCGAGTAGCCGCACGCCCCCAGCACCGCGAACGTGCCCAGCAGCACCACCGGCACCGCGATGGTCGGAATCAGCGTGGCCCGAATGTTGCCCATGAACAGCCACATGATCAGGAACACCAGGATCACCGCTTCAATCAGCGTCTTCACAACTTCATGGATCGCCACTTCGGTGAACGGCGTCGTATCCACCGGGTAGATCACCTTCAACCCGTGCGGGAAATAGCGGCTCATCTCCGACACCTTGGCGCGGATCGCCTTGGCCGTGTCCAGCGCGTTGGCGCCGGCCACCTGGCGGATGGCCAGCACGCTGGAGGGCTTGCCGTTGTAAAACGACTCCATGTCGTAGCTTTCCGCGCCCATCTCGGTGCGGGCCACGTCGCGCACGTGAACAATCGACCCGTCGGGGTTGGTACGGATCGGAATCGCCCCGAACTCCTCGGGCGTCTTCAGCAGGTCCTGCACGATGACGGCGGCGTTCAACCGCTGCCCCTCCACCGCGGGCAGGCCGCCAAACTGACCGGCCGAGACTTGGACGTTATACCCCTTCACGGCGATCGAAACGTCGTCCACGGTCAGCCCGTAATTGGTCAGGCGGTCCGGGTCGAGCCAGATTCGCATGGCGTACTGGCTGCCGAACGTGGTCACTTCACCCACACCCGGAACGCGCGACAGCACCTTTTCCAGGTTGGACTGCGCATAGTCCCGCAGGTCGGCGCCGTCCATGCTGCCGTCCTCGGAGACCAGGCCGATCAGAATCAGGTAATTGCGCGTCGACTTGCTCACCGTGAGCCCGGACTTCTGCACCACTTCGGGCAGGCTGGCGGTGGCGAGCTGCAGCTTATTCTGCACCTGCGCCCAGGCCACGTCCGCATCCGTGCCCGGCTTGAAGGTGAGCTCAATGCGGGCTGAGCCCGAGCTGTCGCTGGTGGCCGACATGTACAGCAGGTTGTCGAACCCGGTCATCTTTTGTTCGATGATCTGGGTAACGGTGTTTTCCACCGTCTCCGCCGAAGCCCCGGGGTAGCGGCCGCTGATCGCAATCGACGGCGGCGCGATCGGCGGGTATTGTGAGATCGGCAACAGGTAAATCGCCAGACAGCCCAGGACCATGATGCCGATGGCGATGACCCAGGCAAACACGGGCCGTTCGAGGAAGAATCTAGACATGGCCGCCCGCCTTGGCACCCGGGTTCGGCGTGCCCTGTGCGGGGCCGGGCGCCGGGCTTCCGGCGGGAACGGCGCGCACCATGTCACCGGCCCGCACCTTGTCGGTGCCTTCGACCACCACCTGCTCTTCCCCGCCCAGGCCGCCAATCACCAGCCACTGGTCCCCAATGGCCCGTTCCAACTCAAGCATGCGCCGCTCGATCTTGCCGTCCTTCACCACCAGGGCGAATGGATTTCCTTTCGGGTCGCGGTTAACGCCCTGCTGGGGCACCAGAATCGCCCGGCTGCGGAGGCCCTCCTCCACCACCGCCCGCACGAACATGCCGGGCAGCAGCACTTCCTTCGGGTTGGCAAACACCAGCCGCATGGTCACCGCGCCCGTCGTGGGATCCACCGAAAAATCGCGGAACTGCAGCGTTCCGGTAATCGGATAGCTGCTGCCGTCTTCCAGCACCAGCCTCACCTTGCGGCCGCCCGCGCCGTCGCGCCGCAGGGTGCCGGCTTCCATGCTGTGGCGCAACCGCAGTAGTTCGGCATTGGACTGCACCACGTCCACATAGACCGGGTCCAGTTGCTGCACCATGGCCAACGCGGTCGCCTGATACGCCGTAGCCAGCGACCCTACCGTGATGCTCGATTTACCGATGCGCCCGGAAATGGGTGACTTGATGGGCGTGTACGCCAGGTTGATTCGCGCGCTCTCCAGGTTGGCGCGAGCCGCTTCGATGGACGCGCGCCGCGCCTTCACTGTGGCCAGGGCTTGCTCCAGCGTCCCTGCGGCATCGTCATAGTCCTGCTGCCCGACGGCGTGAATTTCCACCAGTCCGCGGTAGCGCTCCACCTTCGACTTGAGGGCAGGCAAGCTCGCTTCGGCCGTCGCCAGGTCGGCCTCGGCCGTGGCTAGCGTCGCTTTGGTCTGGCTCAGGGCCGCCTCATAGGGCGCCGCATCAATGCGGTAGAGCAGATCTTCGGCGTGCACAGAAGAGCCTTCTTCGAACTTGCGGCTCTGGATGATGCCGTTCACCTGCGGCCGGATTTCGGCCGTCAGGTAGGCCGCCGTGCGTCCCGGCAGTTGCGTCGTCAGGGTGAGGTCCTGCGCCTTCAGGGTCACCGTCCCCACCTCGACGGGTCCGCCGGGCGGTGGCGCGGCCAACTTCGGTTTGCACGCGGAAAACAACATCAGGCCGGCTAAAACCAGCCATCCTGCCAGAACATGATAAGGCCGTCTATATGAGAACATGACGCGAATCAACTCCTTGAACCTGCTTGAGATAGGGCTGTCGCCCCGGGTCCGGGGCCAGCGGGCAGCCGCCTGCCCGCAATCTGACGCAATACCCGCACCACCAGCAGCGGGCAGTCCTGCTTCGGCCGCATCCGGACCACCACGCCTTTGACCTCCAGACGGTGCACGGGAGTCATGCCGGGCAGATAGTCGAAAACCCGGTCCAGGGCAGTCACTACTTCACCGGCGAACGTAGACTTCAGCTCAGCGTCTAGCTCAATCATTATATATTCCCATTATACAACTATTGCATTTCGGAAACAATCTTGAACTTACAATGCAGAATCACGTCTTCGGAAGACCGGGAGTAGGTAGGTAGGTGATGTGACCATTGTTCGCTCCGTCGCGCCTGCTGCTCTGCTTATCGGTCAGAATCTCGCAATTTCTATTCCGGGGCCCAAGTTGACAAGACCGTGGAAATATTGCACATTGGAAGCGATGACGGATCCAAGTCAATCCCAACCGATTGATGGGCGCTTAAAGGAGCAGGCCCAGGAACTCCAAGCCTTGCTGACGCAGCTCCTCGAACCGCCGCTCGATCTGGTCACCCATGGCTTGGCGGACATGGAAATGTCGCCGCGCGAAGTCAAAGCCGTGATGCTGCTGGGAACTCACGGCCAAATGATCATGACGGACCTGGCTGCGTCCCTGCAGGCTCCGCTGAGCACCGTCACCCGAGTCGTCGACCGCCTGGAGAAAAAACACATGGTGGTACGCGCTCGTTCTGAAGAGGACCGCCGTGTCGTGGCGGTGCGGACGGGCGAAAAGGGCCACATTTTGCACGAGATCATCCAGCAAAGCCGGATGGCCATGGCCAGCCGCATGCTTGCGCCCCTCACGCAAGGTGAGCGCGAGATCCTGCTGGAGCTCATCGGAAAGCTCATCCGCGCCTCGGGAACAGCGGAGCGTTAGGGCCGGGCAGCCGCCTTTCTTTCTGCGGCCGACGATTGTGATTGTGGGCGGAATCTCGTGCATCGGCAACAGAACACTTCGTCCATTTCGTCGTTGAGGACGTCCTGGTTCAGCGTGGTTCCTCTTTTTTTGCTATCACTTGCGAAAAATGCCGTGCGGCACTGCCCTATACTCCACCTCGAGCTGGCACTTGCTAAGCCGGCTCTCGATCTTTGCCTCGTGAATTAATCTCCGAGGGTGCCGGGGGCTGTACTAATGCGAGCCCTGGGTTTTCGGCGCGAAGATTCTGAAGCTGTTTCGGGGTGCGTCAATGTGGACGGCTTCCCCGTTGGTTCTTTGATAATCGAATGTTGTTTGGTGGCCTTTGTTCTGATCCTGAACCCTAACACTCCGCGCGCGGGTGGGCGTCGTGGCGAGTGACCTCCCTGCATCTTCAGCGGTGAGGTCTTTACCGCAGCTTGGCGCGCGGACGCGGTGGTGTCGGTTGTCGGCGCCGGGTCGGCACTTGGACTGGTGATGGTCGGATGTGCTTCGAGCGTGGCCTCAACCAAGCCCTGGATCGTCTTTTCGTCAGCCCCCAACTGGCGGAGCTGGTATGCATGGTTGCGAACTTGCCTCTCCCACTCCCTGGCCTTCATCAATCCGATGTCGGGCTCCACGTACGGCCGATCGTCTTTCAGTATCGTCCATACCACCCGGAGCAGGCTCCGGCTCATCGCGATGTTCGCTTTCTTCTTGCCCAACTTGTGGACCCATCGGTGAAACTTCCGTTGGAACATGGAGCCCTGTTTCCTGCCCGCCGCCCAGGCCCCTTCCACTAGTGCAGTCAAAAGGAATTTGTTGGCCTTTTTGATTCGGCAACTCTTGTTCTTGCCCGCCGACCGGTTGTTGCCCGGACAAATCCCCGCCCAACTGCACAAATGATCGGCGCTTGGAAACTGATCCATGTTTGGGCCAATCTCGGCCAGAATGTTCGCCGCAGTAGTCTCCTTGACCCCCGGAATCGTCCTCAACAATTCGTACTGTCGACGGTACGGTTCCAGGTGCTGATCAATCTTGGCCTCTAACGCTTCCACCTGCTGATCCAGCAGTTTGCAGTGTTCGATGCTCTGATCGATGAGCCACCGGTGATGATCGTTCAGCTGATGAGCTTCCAGCGCTTCGGTGAGTTCTGGAATCCTCTGCCGGAGTCGGCACTTCGCCTTGTCAGCCAGATCTGCGGCCGTCACCGGCTTGTTGTCGAGTAACGCCTCCAGAATCTCCTGGCCGGAGACGCCGAAGACGTCACTCACCACATTGCCGATCTTGACGTTGGCGGTCTCCAGCACCTTTTGAATCCGGTTCTTCTCACTCCGGATGTGGCCAAGTAGTTTTTTGCGCCGGCGCGTCAGATCACGAAGCTCCACAATGCCCCGCTCGGGCAGATAACTTCCCGTCAGCAATCCATGACGGTGATAAGTCGCCAAATCCATCGCATCACGGAAATCAGTCTTGTCTCCTTTCCTTGGTTGGTGCTTGCGCGCGCACACCAGCGTAATCTGAAAGTCTTGCTCCAGGACGTTTTTCACCGGAATCCAGTAGGATCCAGTGCTCTCCATCGCAATGCTGGTGCAACCCTCTTCCTGCAACCAGGCACGCAACTCCTGTAAGGCGGGCACTGTCGTTCCGTACGACCGAGTTTTGATCTCCGCTTCTTTGTCCGCCGGACCCACTGCCACGGCTACTGCTAGCCCTCGCTTGCCGACATCGATTCCCGCACACCGTTCCAGAATTACCGGGATCGTGATCATAACTCGTCCTTTCTGCGCGGACGAGCAGCCAGCGTTTCCTTTCACCACTTTGCCTCACGGGCTCGAAGCACCATTCCTGGGTCCATGTCCGCTGGCCGGACCAGTTTGAAAACCGGGGTTTGCCCACCAGTAGGAGTCTCGGTCACTGCTTCGTCTGGCGCGCCACAATCGTACACCCGCGCCAATCAATTTTCATGCCCGTGGGTGGCCACTGGCCATCACTGTTTGAAAACTGCACCGCCGTCGTTTCTGCCACTGCTCTGGCGTCCGGCTGGCTGGGCAAACCCGGCAGTCCTCCCATTTCCATGGATTTTGAGTGATCAAACCCATTCGCTCCTCCCGCGCGGGGATCGGCGCCTTCCGGTCAGTTTCGGACTGCGCTGGAGATTTTGAGTGATCAAACCCACTTCGCCCGGAGGTCCGGCGATCAGGGAGAAAATGGCTCCCCGGCCGCCAGCGGGTCTTCATTCCGGCATTTTGAGTGATCAAACCCATTCGGGCTGGGCTGAACCGCCGGAGTTATGCTGAATTCATGGGGCAAAGCGCTGCGGCGCCTGGGATCCAGCCGGATCAGCCCACCGGCAACCAACTGGGTAGCACTGGCGGAGTCTGGTCCAATGCCGCCCACAACTCCTTGTCCGTCGCACTGCTGCTGGCGGCATCGGGCGGATTCCTCGACGCCTTCACCTATTTTGGTCACGGCCACGTCTTCGCCAACGCCATGACCGGCAATGTCGTGCTGCTCGGCATCAATGCCGCCGCGGGCGAAACCAGACAGGCGCTCAGCCACCTGTGGCCGATCCTGGCCTTTCTGCTCGGAGTGGCCGTCGCCAGGGGCTTGCGTCTCCCGCGCTTCAGCCGCTTCGTGCGGGATCCCTCGCTGCCGGCCCTCAGCCTGGAGATTCTGTTCCTGTGCGCTGCCGGCTGGCTTCCGCGCAGCTTCCCCAGCCAGCCGCTGGTCCTGGCCATCTCGTTCCTCGCCGCGCTGCAAAGCTCGACATTTCCGCGCGTGGAGAAGTGGGCCTACAACTCGACCATGACCACCGGGAACCTGCGCCAGTTCGGAGAGGCGGCCTTCTCCGCAGTCTTCTCCCGGCCCGACGCGGAGAGCGCCCGCAAGGCTATACTCCTGGCGGCCGTCTGCCTGGCCTTCACGGTCGGCGCGGTCGTCGGCGCGGGCGTGACGTCAGCCCTCCACAACCGTGCCCTGGTCGTCTGCGCGCTGCTGTTGTCATGCGCCTGGCTGCCGCTGGTTCTCTCCGATCGGCGCCAGCGAGCTCTGGCTGGCGGCGGAAGCTAGTTCGTATCCTTGCGCTGATAGGGAGTCTGGCGGTACTTGGCCGCCTCTTCCTGCGCACCCTGCGTATTGTCCTTGGTGCGGATGGCCAGCGTGTACTCGTTCACCGCGCGCTCCCGCTGCTGCGTCACATCGAAGATCTTACCCATATTGATGTGGCTCCAGACCTCGGTCCACTTAGGCTCGTTGTCGCCGTTCAGGGCCTCGCGGAACTCGTTCACGGCCGACTGGTAGTTGCCCTGCAGGAAGAACACCTCGCCCACCCGGTAATGCGCCAGCGAACTCGTCCTCATCACCTCCAGCGCCTTCTGATACTCGCGGAGCGCCTCGTTGTACTCGGAGATCTCGACAAACTGCTCACCACGCCGGATCGCCACCGCCACCCGCATCGCCGGACTCAGCCGCAGCATGCGCCCGTTCGGGTCAATCGTCACCTTGCGCGGTTTGCCAAACGTGTCCACAGAGAAGTCCGTCGTCGGCCCCACCACGTCCACGCGCTTGTCCTCCGGATTCCCTTCCGTCTCGATCCGCAGCTCCACCGGCATGCGGAAGGTGTCCAGGTCCTGCGTGATCTTGCCCATCACCCGGAACCCCTTCTGCGTTCTGTAGATGGTGTAGTCCATCTTGAACTCGGGCGCTCCTGTCGATTCCAGCCACTGGATGAAGAAGCCCTGCAGGTTCTGCCCGCCGGCAGCCTCGGCCACCTTCCGGAAATCGTCCGTCGAAATCGGCTTGTTGGTGTACTGGTCCATCACCGACTTCAGTGTCTTCTGGAAAGCCGGGTCGCCGATGATCCAGCGCAGCATGTTGTAGGTGGCCGCGCCTTTACTTCCGGTCACCGCGAAGAACTCCGGCGAATAGTCGTCATAGCGCGCCGCCTGGCGCACCGGAGCGTCGGTCACGGTCAGCGCATCCACATACAGGTCGTGGATCTCGGATTCCAGGGCCGACGGTCCGTTCAGGTGCTCCTGGTACATGATCTCGGCATACCGCGCCATCCCGTTCACAATCCAGATGTGATTGCGGTTCACCGGCGAGATCAGGTTGCCGAACCACTGCCGCGTAATCTGGTTGCTCAACAGCCGCTGCGAGGGCTGCTTGCCGATCCCGGCCGGCGACAGGAAGAGAATCCCGGGCGCCGAGTAACCATTCGGGGCACCCTCTCCGCTCTCCACCAGCGTCAGGTTCTTCTGCGGCGGCACCCCATAGATGCCGGTGAAGAAGTTCATCTGCTTGGCGGTCTCCTCGCCAATCGCCTGGGCCACACCTTGCCGGTCGGCCTCGAACCAGATTTCCGTCATCACACCTTCCGCGCTGATCCGTTTGGCCGTACCCTTTACCAGCGCCAGGCTGCCATAGAAACCCGGCTGCGTCGATCTGAATAAGGTGCCGCCCTGGCCCGGCAGTTCCAGGCCGCTGCTGATCACTTTGAAGCCGGCCGGGGCGGAGACCGTCAACTCCATCTGGTAGCGGTCTGTCGTATAGCCACTGACCGGGAACCACCGCGCCGGGTACATCAGGTAGGCATGGTCCGCCTTGATGGCCGCGAAATTGATGCCGTAGACCGGCGACTCCTCGGTCCCGCCCAGGCGTCCGCTGTAGTCGAATGTCAGCGTCGCCGGAGTCCCCTTCGCCAGCGGTTGCGGGAAGTTTACCCGGACAGAAAAGTCCTGGTTGCCTCGGGTAGTCTGCAGCGTCTGGCCGGTCCCGTCTGTCACGCCATTCAGGTTCAGGGCGTTATTCAGCTCAAAAGTGACCGTACTCATGCGGTCGTCCAATGGTGTGAAAGTCACCAGCGCCTTCGCCGAGACCGTCTGCTGGGCGGGATCCAGGGTCGCCTGGATCTTATAGGAGTCCACATCGATCGTGGCCCGGCGATCCGGCTGCGCGGACGCCGCCGCCGCCAGAACCACCAGCGTCGCGGCCATCTTATTGACTATGAGTGCGGGGGACTTCATCGTACTTCCTCTTTGATGGACGACAGGATCCGCCGGGCGGATTCTTCCATCGGGTCATGGCCGGTCTCGAGCGCCGAACGCACCGCCGCCAGTTCCTCTTTCATCTTCGCCATGGACTCCGGCGAGTCCAGCAGTCGAAGAGTCTCCGTGGCCAGCGCTTGGCCCGTCATATCCTGCTGAATCAACTCGGCTACCACCTTGCGGCCTGCCACCAGGTTCACCATGGAAAAGTAAGGAACCTTTACCAGCATCTTACCGATCGCCCACGAGACCGGCGTTACTTTGTAGAAGGTTACCATCGGCGCCCCCAGCAGCGCGGCTTCCATGGTCACCGTCCCGCTGGCCGCCAGGGTGACAGTCGAGTGGGCCATCGCATCCCAGGTCTCCCCCTCGGTCATCTTCACGGTTCCATCGCCCGTGAGGACGTCAAAAAACCCGGCGCCAAACCGCTCCGCCGTACCCGCCGGCGCCGCCAACAGGAACGTGCAGGCTCGCCCGAGCGCAATCCGGGTCACCGCTTCCCGCAATGTGGGCAAATGCCGGGCGATCTCTCCCCGCCGGCTGCCGGGACAAAGTGTAATCAATGGACGATCCCCAGGAATCCGATGCTTACGGAAGAACTCCTCCCGGCTGAGCCGCGGCCCGATAACCCTGGCCAGCGGATGACCAATGTAGAACGCGTTCACACCGCGCTGCCGGAAGAAACTCTCCTCGAAGGGAAAGATGCAGTGCAGTTCCCTCACGTTTCGTTGGAGTTGCCTCACCCGCCCTTCCCGCCACGCCCAGGCCTGGGGCGCCACCAGGTAGTAAACGGGGATCCCGCGCCGGTGGAGCTGCCGCGCCAGGCGCAGATGGAAGTCCGGGCTGTCGGTGAGGATTGCCAGGTCAGGCCGCTCTCTTTCCGCGGCCGCGATCAGTTTCCGGTATTCCCCGTAAATCCTTGGTATGTGGTGCAATACCTCGACCAACCCCACCACCGACAGGCTGGCGGCATCCACCACGGTACGCACCCCGGCGGCACGCATTTCCAGCCCGGTGCAGCCGAAGAAATCGACCTCCGGACGCTGCCGGCGCAACGCAGACACCACGCCGGCCGCATAGCGGTCGCCCGATGCCTCCCCCGCCGACACCAGAATCTTTAAGGACACAAGTCATAGTCTAGCGTCAGGTCTTCGCGAATCTCTCTGGTAGACTGGAGTTGCCAGTGAAAATGCCAGCGCAGAACCCCCTGCAAAGCCTTAATTTGGGACAGTTCGCCGATCGCTTCCGGAACGAGATGATTCCGCTCGGAAGCCGATTCTGCTATTTCTGCGCCTCCGTTGCCCTCAGCGAAGAGGACTTGCGCGAATACCTTGACGAGCCGGTGGCCGCCCTGCCGCCCGTTATCGCCGCGCGCCTTCCTGAGATCCGCATCCTGCTTGTCCCCTATCTGGAAAAGGGTGAAACCGCCAAGACCACCCAGGCCGATGGCCCCATGGTTTCGAACGAGAAGCCCCAGGATTCCCGTGCCGTCTCCTTCGGCTCCCTGCTTACCGGGGCTGGCGCCGTCTTTGCCTTCGCGGTGAAAGACACCGAGGTCGCCGACTACCACTACCGCTTCTACCGCGGCATCGCCGAGTTGCTGGCCGGCAAGACCGGCAAAGATATTCCGGCCGGCTACGCCCAACTGCTCACCGAGGAGTTGGCCAAGGGCGCCCACGGCGAAGTCGACGAAGACTCCTGGCAGCGCAAACTGGAACTCGAGGACAAAGATAAGAAAGCCCTGCGTCCGACGAAGGCGATGAAGGCCTACATTCGCCAAAGCTTCGTCGATACGCTCACCTTGTATATGCACGGCGTCTGCTGCGACATCGACGTCGAGACCGGGCCGCGCCAGTTGCCCTCCAACCTGCTGCGCCGCCGCCTGAAGCTGTTTAAGGATCTTTACCCGCCGCCCGTGGGTTACGCCGTGTTCCCTGAAGATCTGTAACCAGCCGGCCCGATTCTTTGCATCACAAAGTACTTGACGATCCTGACACCCTGTGATCCAATGGATCCGTGGGACAAGTAGAACCAATCCCCATTCACGATCACGCGCTGGAGAACCTGCGCTATATCCGCTCAGCGATGGAGCGGGCCGGCTCGTTTACCGCGGTACCCGGGCTGGGCGGAATGGTCATGGGGGCATCGGCCCTCCCTGCCGCATGGCTGGCCCACCGCCAGACTACTTCGGAAGGCTGGATCACGGTTTGGCTGACGGAGATGGTGCTGGCCGTGGCCATTGGCTCGCTGGCCATGGTACACAAGGCCCGTCGTTCCGGCGCTCCGCTGTGGTGCGACGCCGGCCGCAAGTTCGCACTCAGTTTTGCGCCGCCCATCCTGGCGGGCGCGCTGCTCACCTGGCCGCTGTACCAGGCCGGCCTGCTCCACATCGTGGCGGCGGCCTGGCTGGTGCTCTACGGTGCGGCCATCGTGGCCGGCGGAGCGTTCTCCGTGCGCATCGTCCCGGCCATGGGCGTCGCTTACTTTGCGCTCGGGTTGGTCGCCATGCTGGCGCCGCCCGCGTTGAAGGACTTACCCCTGGCCGCCGGCTTTGGCGGTCTCCACATGGTGTTCGGATTCTGGATCTATAGGAGGTACGGTGGCTAGAGCGGCACGCAAGCTAGACCCCTCCGGTGACGACGTCCGCCTGACGTCGGTGCAGCAGGATATCCCGCAGCTCGACCGGCTGATTCACGAGAAGCTCCGCCTGGGCATCGTCAGCGCCCTCGCGGCGGCGCCCACGCTTACATTCTCGAACTTAAAGAAACTGCTCGATACGACCGATGGAAACCTCAGCGTCCATGCCCGGAAGCTGGAGGAGGCGGGCTACATCTTGTGCGAAAAGTCGTTTGAGGGCCGGGTGCCCAAGTCAGAGTACAAGCTCACACCCGATGGCAGAAAAGCGCTGGAGCGCTACCTGGACCACATGGAAGCGCTGGTGCGGGCCATGCGGGGCCCCCGTGTCTGATTTCCACGGCAATGCGATGAACGACAACTCCTCGCGGCTTCACGTCGCACTCATCATGGATGGAAATGGCCGTTGGGCGCAGGCGCGGGGCTGGCCCCGTACGGCCGGCCACCGGGCGGGCGCGGAGACTGTGCGCCGCGTGGTGGAAGCCGCGCCGGATCTCGGCATCGGCACCATTACGCTCTACGCCTTTTCGGCAGACAACTGGAAGCGCCCCCCAGCCGAGGTATCGACGCTCTTTCGCCTTTTCGCGCGCTACATGCGGCAGGAGGCGGAGAAGCTCCGCAAAGAGGGCGTGCGCTTCGAGGTGATTGGGCGGCGCGACCGCCTGGCCGGCCCGCTGGTCTCCTTGATCGAAGAGACTGAGGCGCACACCAGCGCCTGCACCCGCCTGCATCTGCGGGTGGCCATCGACTACTCCTCGCGGGACGCCATCCTGCGCGCAGTCGAAGCAGGGGCGCGGGACAAGCAGAGCCTGTCGGCCGCCCTGGGCCCCGACGTGGACCTGCTGATCCGCACCAGCGGCGAACAGCGGCTGAGCGACTTCCTGTTGTGGGAGTGCGCCTACGCCGAGTTCCACTTCACCGAGGTCGCGTGGCCGGAACTCACCGCGACTGACCTGCGCGTGGCCCTGGACGACTTCCGTTCCAGGCAGCGCCGCTTTGGCGCCGTCACTCCGCTGCAAGCCGTGCGATAGAATCGCGTCATTATGCAACGCCGCAGTTTCGTGGCCGGCGCCGCCGGCGCATCCTTTATGACATCCGCACAGGCTCAGACGAAATCACCCTCCATTCTCGAGTTGCGTTATTTCCGCCTCCGCAACACGATGGACAACCAGAAGAGCCGGGTCTCCGACTTCCTCAGCAATGCCGTCGTGGCGGCCCTGCAGCGCGCGGGTTCCGGCGCCGTGGGCCTGTTCAGCAGTTCCATCGGCCCGGATACACCCTATATCCTGCTGCTGGTCCAGCACGCGAACATTGCCGCGTTTGAAACCTGCTGGGACAAGATGAACGCCGATGAAGGCGTGCTGGCGGCAGCCCGTCCTTTGAACACGCATCCGGCGCTGCCGTTCGAGCGCATGGACGTCCAGTTGCTGCGCGGCTTCAAGGGATTTCCCGGAGTGGAGTTGCCTTCCGGCGACGCCAAGCGCCCCGGCCGGATCTTCGAGCTGCGCACCTACGAGTCGAACACGCCGGCTTCGCTGGCCAAGAAGATTGGCATGTTCGAGAACGGCGAGATCGAGATCTTCCGCAAGTACGGCCTGCTGCCGGTGTTCTTCGGCGAGACGCTGGTGGGACCCAAGATGCCGAACCTCACCTATATGGTGGCCTTCGACAACCTGGCCGCGCGGGAAGCCAACTGGAAGGCATTCGCGACCAGTCCCGAGTGGGGCAAGCTGCGCGTGACTCCGGGCCTGAGCGATGGGGAGACAGTCTCCAACATTTCCAATGTCCTATTGACGCCGATGGCCGGTTCGCAGATCCGCTAGCCAGTCTCCGCGGCGGCGTCTGCCCAGGCGCCGCCGCACTCCTTCAGTTTTCTCCTCAGGAATCGCCGTTCGGGCTCGCAGCAGCGGCAGGCCAGTGCGGCTTGGAAGCACTCTCCGGCGGCCGCATGTTCGCCCAATCCCAGCAACAAGTGTCCGCGGACGGCCAGGTAGAGGTAGTAACCCTGCATCTTTTCGTTTCCGGATAGCGGCTCGAGCGCGGCCAGACCTTTGCCGGCGCCATGGACCTTGGCGATGGCCACGGCACGATTCAAGGCCACGACCGGCGACGAGTTCAATTCAAAGAGCTGATCGTAGAGGGCGAGGATGACGGGCCAGTCGATGGAATCCCTTTGGGTGGCGCGTGCGTGGGTCGCCGCGATGGCGGCCTGCACGTGGAACTCGGTGATTTCGTCGCCCGCCAAGGACAGGTCGAACTCACGGAAGCCCATGGCGATCAGGTGCTGGTCCCAGCGGCTGCGGTCCTGCTCTTCCAGCAGGATGAGATCTCCGGCTGCGTCGATGCGTGCGGGCAGGCGGGCCGCCTGCAGGGCCATCACCGCCACCAGCGCATGCACGCGCGGGTTGGCAATGGACGACCGCGCCATGAGCCACCCCAGGCGCAACGCTTCCGTGCAGAGATCCTGGCGGATGAGATCCTCGCCTTCGTGGGCGGCATAGCCTTCGTTGAACAGGAAGTAAATCACGTCAGTGGCCGCCACCAGCCGTTCAGCCAGTTCGCGGCCGCTGGGGATCTCGAGAGTCAGGGCCTTGTCGCGGATCTGTTTCTTGGCTCGGACCAGGCGTTGAGCGATGGCCGCTTCGTCGGCCAGGAACGCCCGGGCGATCTCACGGACACTGAAGCCGCCGGCTATTTTGAGGCTCAGCGCGATGCTGGCGTCGCGGCCGATCTCGGGATGGCAGCACATGAAGATCAGGCGCAGTTCGTCATCGCGGAGTTGCTCTTCGAAATCCGGATCGGTCTCATTGAGCTCCACGGGACGATCGAGTTCGGCCGTGAGGGCCTCGGCCTTGCCGCC
This sequence comes from Paludibaculum fermentans, assembly GCF_051172195.1. Lineage (GTDB taxonomy): Bacteria > Acidobacteriota > Terriglobia > Bryobacterales > Bryobacteraceae > Paludibaculum > Paludibaculum fermentans_A. The sequence goes on along the minus strand of NZ_JBPJAQ010000001.1, from coordinate 3,020,085 downwards.
AGCCATGCGGCGGTGACGAACGGCATCGAGCGCGGCATTGCGGGCCACGCGGAACAGCCAGGCTTCCGGGTTCTCGGGCAGGCCTTTGTAGGGCCAGGACTGAAGAGCCTTGAGCATGGCTTCCTGGACCATCTCTTCGGCGAGATCCAGGTGGGCCGGACCGAGCAGGCGCACGAGGTGCGCCACGATCCGGCCTGCCTGGTGCCGGAACAAATGCTCCAGCAGGACTCTGGTCTGCGGGGCGCCGCTCACATCTCGAAGATCTGGCGGACTTCGATGGTGCCGTGTTCGAGATGGGGGTGATCCATGCTGAGTTGCACCGCCTCTTCGTAGCTGGCGGCCTCGATGGTATAGAAGCCGCCCATCATTTCCTTGGTTTCGCTATAGGGGCCGTCGGTCACACGTGGGCCGTCGGGGGTATGGCGAATAACCTTGCCCGGTTCTTCCGCCAGGCGCTTGCCGCCCCGGTTAATGGGCTTCTTCGCCCAGGCCATATATTTCTCGATGGCCGTCTGCATCTCTTCCGGGCTGAGCTTGGCCCAGCCGGTGGGATCTTCATGAAGCAACAGCATGTACTGCGGCATTTGATTCTCTCCTCGTGTGTCTGAAAGCGCGGCGGCGATTCATCCGGTGGCCGGATGTCCGCCGCGTCCGCAGTAATAACGAAGCAGCTTCCGGGGAATCGACACACCGGCGAAAGAAATCTTCAGCCGAGTTTCCTGCGAGCCAGCGGCACGGCGTAAGCGGCGGGCGGGTTGTGTGCGCGGGCTCCGGAGGCCTTTTTGTAGTACTCCATGGCCTTCTCCTTGTCGCCCAGCTTCTCGTAGGTCTGGGCGATGAGGCACTGGATGAAGGCGTCGTTCTGGTTGGCTTTCTGGAGGTCGGCCAGCGCCTTCGGGTAGTCGCCCAGGTAGAGAGCCACGTAACCCGTGAGGTAAGGGAAGAAGGCTTCCTGCTGGCGCTTCAGGTCGGTCATGCGGTCGAGAGCCGCGCGGGCAGCGACGATCGCCTTCTCCGCATCGGCCTTTTTGTTGCGGCGGGCGGCGACGCGGGCTTCGGCGTGGGCGAGGCGGAACTCCCAGAGCGCCTTGCGATCCGAGGAGATCTCCGGCTCCTTCAGGCCCAATTCGGTGCCGAGCTTGTAGAGCTTGGCCGCGGCATCGATGTCGCCGGAATCGATGCAGACTCGGGCGGCTTCGTTGGCCATTTCACCTTGCTGGTAGAACGCGTTTTTGGGCTCTTCCGATTCGCGCGTCTTCCAGTAAGCCATGACCATCTGCTCGTACTCAGTGGTCTTTTTGCAGTTGCCTTCGAAGGCGTAGGACATGGCCATGGCGCGCTGGGCGTTGGCTTTGGCGCGCGGGTCGGACGCCGAGTCGATCTCTTTCTGGATGAGCTGGCGCGCCTCGGCGTATTTACCCTCGAGATCGAGAGCCGTTGCCTGGCGGAGGCCTTCGGACATGGAACCAGGGCCGGGTCCGCGTGCTCCGGCAGGAGGCTGGGCGGAGACGGTAAAGCTGAGCAGCAACGCTGCGGCAGTCAGGGTCGGGGCGATGCGCATGCCCGCGATTATCGCATAGCCCCCCTGAATTCTAGCCCCTCAAGTGCTGATTGAAGAACTCGAGCGTACGCTGCCAGGCGAGCTTCGCCGCGGCTTCGTCATAGCGGGGTGTAGTGTCGTTGTGGAAGCCGTGGTTTACACCTTCGTAGATGTAAGCTTTGTAGTCCACTTTGTTCGCCTTGAGCGCTTCTTCGTAGGCGGGCCAGCCGGCGTTCACGCGGGTGTCGAGGCCCGCGTATTGCAGCAGGAGGGGCGCCTTGATCTTCGCCACCTCGGCCGCGGGCGGCTGTCCGCCATAGAAAGGCACGGCGGCCGACAGATCCGAGCCCATGCGGACGGCCAACTGGTTCGAGATGCCGCCTCCGAAACAGAAGCCGACGACGCCGATCTTGCCTGTGCAGTCCGGTCGCGCCTTCAACCACTTGGCGGCCGCGACGAAGTCGTCCGCCATCTTAGCCCTGTCGACCTGGGCGAACGCTTTGCCCCCAGCTTCGTCATTGCCGGGATAGCCGCCGACGCTGGTCAACCCGTCGGGGGCGAAGGCGATGAAGTTCGAAGTGCCCAGGCGACGGGCGACGTCTTCGATATAGGGATTCAGGCCGCGGTTTTCGTGCACTACCAGGACACCGGGCAACTTGCCTTTAGCGCCGGCGGGTTTGACGAAGTAGCCCTTGATGCTGCCATTGCCTTGGGGGGACTCCACCGTCGCGTACTCAGTGGTGATGCGTTTATCGTCCTTGGGCACCTGTTGGGCCCAGGCGTAGTTGGGCTTCAGGCTCTCCCAAAGCGCCGTTGCCGTGATGCCGCCCACGGCGTACTTCTTGGCCCCTTCCAGGAATTCCCGGCGTTCGATGTCGCCGTGGACGTAGCGGTCGAACAGGTTCAACAGCTCCTGCGGATAGTCAGATGCTTTCTTACGTTCCATCCCGGTAGTCCCTTTCGTGGAGCAAGAATAACACAGGGTTCAGGAAATGCCAGGGCGGCGGATGCCGAGGGCTTTCATGCGGGAGCTGAGCGTGGCCGGATGCAGTTCGAGAAGTTCGGCGGCGCCTCCAGAGCCGGAGACGCGAAAGTTGGTGCGCTGGAGAGCCGCGGTGAGGTTGGCCTTTTCCATCTCGCGCCAGCGGGACTCCGGAATGACGCCGGCCGGTTCGGAGGCGACCGTTGCGGGTAAGCTGGCGGATCCCTCGGGCAGGTCCAATTCCAGGCGGCCATCCCGGGCGAGGATGACGGCGCGGTCGATCGCGTTCTGCAGTTCCCGGATGTTGCCTGGCCAGTCGTAGCGCAAGGCGCGCTGCAGCTCGCGGTGGTTGAGGCGCGGCTCGGCCACATGGAAGCGAGCGGCGGCCTGCCTGACAAACCGGGCCGCGAGTTCTGGAATGTCTTCGCGGCGATCGCGCAGGGGCGGCATCTCCAGGGGGAACACGGCCAGCCGGTAGTAGAGGTCCAGCCGGAAGCGTCCTTTGGCCACCTCTTCCTTGAGATCGCGATTGGTGGCGGCCACTACGCGGACGTCTACCTGGCGGGTGACGTTTTCGCCGACCCGCTCGAACTCCCCTTCCTGGAGGACGCGCAGCAACTTGGCCTGAAGGTCCATGGGGATCTCACCGGCCTCATCGAGGAAGAGCGTTCCGCCGTCGGCCAACTGGAAGCGGCCCACGCGGTCGCTGACCGCGCTGGTGAAGGCGCCGCGGACGTGGCCGAAGAACTCGCTTTCGAAGAGTTCGTGCGGGATGGAGCCGCAGTTCACTTTGACGAGCGGTTTGCGGGCACGGGCGCTGCGCTGGTGGATGGCGCGGGCGATGAGCTCTTTGCCCGTGCCGCTTTCGCCGAGGATGAGGACTGTCGCTTCCGTCGCCGCGACCATCTCGACCTGGCGCAGGACGCGTTGGAGTGCCGCGCTGTGGCCCAGGATCTCGCCAAACGACCCCACCTCGCAGACCTCTTCGCGGAGGTAGTCACGTTCCAGTCGCAGTTCTCTCTGGAGCTTATCCGCCTCTTCAAATGCACGGGCATTGGCGACGGCGACGGCGGCGGCATCGGCCAGTACGCGCAGCCACTCCCAGCAGGCATCATCGGCAATGACGCGCCGGAACACCGCCAGCACGCCCAGGACTTCGCCGTGGAAGACCATGGGGTGCGCGGCGAAGCTGACGAGCTTCTCGCGACGGATCCAATCGGGCTCGCCTACCCATTGTGAGTCGGCCGCCAGGTCGTCGATGCGCACGCCGCGGCCGGTGGCGGCGATGCCCGCCACTTTCAGCTTCGAATCGAGGGGTACGCGGTGGAACCGGCCGGCGGTGTAGCGCCAGTCGACTCCGGCTTCCAGGGGGCATCCTCCGCTGGCACGCAAGTGGAGCGCCACCTCAGGCGAAGCATCGCAGGAGGGACAGGAGGAGCCCGTCTCCTTCAACCAGATCCGGGCCAGGCCGATGTCGGCCTGTTGAACGATCGCCTGGATGATGGAGCCGAGAACGGCATCGAGGGAGCGCTGTTCGGCGATGGCGAGGATGATCGACGGCAGCAGGCTGATGTCCATAGCAGGAAGATGCTGATATTTCACGATCGACTCATGAATCTTCATAATTCATGAGATTTCATGACGTCTCAGGACTAGCTAAGTCACTTTTTTTGAATGGTATACGTGTTGGCCGCCCAGCTGCTTTTACAGAAGCATGTCACGAATCACTGCAGTAGACACGAATGCGGCCGGCAAGGCCAAAGAGCTTCTCGACGGCGTCAAGGCGCAACTGGGGCGCGTCCCCAACATGATGAAGGTGATGGCACAGTCGCCCGCCGTTCTCAGCGGCGCATTGAGCCTCACCGGCGCGCTGGCGGAAGGTGCGCTGAAACCGGAACTGCGGGAGCAGATCGCCATTGCCGTGTCCCAGGCGAATGGCTGCGAATACTGTCTCTCGGCCCACACCACGCTGGGCAAGTTGCGTGGCCTCCCGCCGGAAGAACTGGCCGCTGCGCGCAAAGGCCAGTCCGCCGACCCCAAGGCCCAGGCCGCCCTCGACTTCGCCCTGGCTGTAGTGGCCGAGCGCGGTAAGGTGACCGATGGGGCCTTCACGGAGATCCGTGAGGCGGGGTATGACGACGGAGAGATCGCCGAGATCGTCGCCAACGTGGCGCTGATGATCTTTACGAATTACTTCAACAACGTGGCCCAGACGAAGCTCGACTGGCCACTGGTCTCGCTGGGGCAATAGTCATGGAATTCACGCAGGAAACGGCGCTGAAGAGGGTTCAGTTTGCCGAGGACGCCTGGAATTCGCGCGATCTGGAGCGGGTGGCGCGCGGGTACTCGGAGGATTCCGAGTGGCGCAACCGTACCACGTTCGTGAAGGGTCGAGCGGAGATTGTGGAGTTCCTGCGGCACAAGTGGGAGAAGGAACTCGACTACAAGCTCAAGAAGACGTTATGGGGTTTCCGCGGAAATCGCATGGCGGTGAGCTTCGAATACGAATGGCACGATGCGGCCGGGCAATGGTACCGGTCGTATGGTGTGGAACTGTGGGAGTTCGACGACGATGGACTGATGCGCCGCCGGCAGGCCAGCATCAACGACGCACCCATTGAAGAGGCGGAACGCAGGGTTTTCTAAACTACGCGGTTGAAGAGGGTCCCGATGCCTGCGATCTCGACCTCGACTGTGTCGCCCGGGCTCATGCGTTGGGTGGAGCCCGGCGTGCCGGTATAGATGAGATCGCCGGGGAGCAGCGTGACGTAGCGGCTGATGAAGCTGACGATGGTGGGGCAGTCAAAGAGCAGGTCGGAGGTGTTCGAGTGCTGGACGACTTTGCCGTTCAGCTTGGTGGAGAGCTCGAGGTTGGCGTAATCGAGGCCGCGCACGATGCCGGGGCCGAGCGGGCCGAACGTGTCGGCGCCTTTCGCGCGCCACCACTGCAGGTCTTTCTGGGCGCCATTTTGCCAGTCGCGCTCGCTGACGTCGTTGCCGCAGGTGACTCCGAAGATGGCGTCCTTGGCGTCGGCGGCGGAGGCATTACGGGTGTGTTTGCCGATGACGATGACGAGTTCGCCCTCGTAGTGGGTGTTCTTCGAATCCTTGGGGATGACGATGTCGGCGCCCGGGTGCTGCAGGCAGGTGATGGGCTTGTAGAAGATCTCGGGATTCGCGGGAGGGGTGCGGTTGCCGATGTGGGACTTGTAGTTCAGGCCCACGGCCAGCACCTTGGAGGGCTGGACGGGATAGAGCAGCTTCTGGGTGCTGAACTTCACAGTCTCCTTTGAGGTTTTGAAGGAACCGAAGAGGTCTCCGGTGATGCGGCGGATGAGGTCTCCTTCGACGATCCCATGGGTTGGTTCATTTCCTCGCAGGTAGCGCACAAACTGCGTGACGCCGGTGGGTGCCGGTGCGGCCGAAGCCAGGACGGGCGCCGCGGCCAGGAGCGTACGACGGGTGATGCGTGCCATGGGCCTGATTGTATCCCTTACATGTGTGAGGCTTCGAGCAGGACCTGCTGCAGGAGGAATTCCTGCTCCAGGGTTACGGAGAGGGGTTTATGTTCGGTGACGCAGCGGGCGAGTTCAGCGAAGTCGCCCTCGTAGCGGCGGAAGGGCGGCAGGTCCACCTTCTGGCGGCCGGCTTTGTAAGGTCCGGCGGGCTTGGCGAGGTCGATCTCCAGAACGGGCTGCTCAATGGGACGCAGCACCGCCGTACCGCTGGTTCCGAAGATTTCGAGGCAGCGGTAGGGGTTTGCCGCGGGCTGGAGGACTGCCGTGGAGATGACGGCGACGGCTCGCGGATACTCGAGCACGGCTACCGCGTTGTCCTTGAGGGTGTCCTTGAAATCGCCGCTGGTCTTCAGCACAGAGCTGATTCTCGCCGGCCGGCCGAGCAGGCGCACGATGGGGTCGAGGAGATGGCAGCCCTGCTCGAACATCTGGCCTCCGGGAAAGAGGTTCCATTCGGGGCGCTGCTCCGCTGTGATCAGGGTGTTCATCATGCCCTTGATGAGGTAGATGTCGCCGAGCCAGCCCTGGCGGGCAGCGTCGAGCATCAGGTTCATGCCGGGGTGGTGCCGCCACATGTAGCCGAGCTGCAGCAGACGCTGTTTGCGGCGCGCGGTCTCGATCACGGTGCGGGTCTCGGCCATGTTGTCGGCGGGCGGCTTCTCGAGGTGGACGTGCTTGCCGGCATTGAGAGCAGCGAAGCCGTCCCTGGCATGGCGCTTGACCTCGGACTCGACGGCGATGACTTCGATAGAGGGGTCGGAGAGGACCTTTTCGCGAGGCAGCAGCGGGAGTCCGGCGGCCTCGTAGCGGGCGCGGTACTTGGGATCATCCTCGACGATGCCGGCCAGGGAGAATGCCGGATTGGCTCGCACGGCGGCGATTTTCCCTTCGGCATGAGAGTGGGCGGCGCCCAGGAAAGCGATGTTGATTTTGCGGGCCGGCGGCTGGGCCAGGGCCGGAGCAGCGGCGAGAAAGGTCCGGCGGGTGAAGGAGGTCATGGCGACGACGATTCTATCGTGGCGGGCCGGTCCGCCAGTGGATAGACTGGCGCATAGCATGACACCTAGAACCGTGGCCGTCGACCGGCTCGGCGATGCCGTACATCTTTCTCCGTTGAAACTGAATGAGGCCGACCCCGCGCACCCGAACGTCTTCGTGCGGGATAGCGAGTTCATTCCGCTGCAGATCACGGTGGACCTGGAGCGGGAGCGTGAAGGGAATCTCCTGTTCGAAAAGGCCGGACCGCGGGAGTCGATTTACTTTGATGCAGGCCAGACGCGCGCGGCGATTGTGACGTGCGGGGGGCTGTGTCCCGGGCTGAATAACGTGATCCGGTCACTGGTGCTGAGCCTGCGCTGCCATTACGGGGTACAGCGGGTGTTGGGCATCCGCTACGGCTATCATGGCCTGAATCCGGCGCATGGCTTCCCCCCGATGGAGCTGGATGTCGACGATGTCAGCGACATTCACGAGATTGGGGGGACGATCATCGGCACGTCGCGCGGTCCGGAGGACCCGGCTGTGATGTTGGACTACCTGCGCAATCTCGGTGTGCAGATGTTGTTCACCATTGGTGGAGACGGCACGCAGCGCGGGGCTCTGAAGCTGCATGCGGAGGCACGGAAACAGGGATATCCGCTGGCGGTAGTCGGCGTGCCCAAGACGGTGGATAACGACATCCAATACGTGACGCGGACGTTCGGGTTTGGTACGGCGGTGGACCGGGCGAGGGCCATGATCGACATTGCGCACACAGAGGCGCGGGCGGTGTTGAATGGGGTGGGGCTGGTGCGGCTGATGGGCCGGGATTCGGGCTTCATTGCGGCTGGGGCGACGCTGGCCAGCGGCGAGGTGAACTACTGCCTGATTCCGGAGCAGGAGTTTGCGCTGGAAGGGGAGCGAGGGCTGCTGGCGGTGCTGGAGAAGCGACTGGTGCGGAAGCGGCATGCGGTGATCGTGGTGGCGGAAGGCGCGGGCCAGAACATCCTGGCCCAGGACGAGCAGGAAGTCGACGCATCGGGGAATCTGAAGTTCGGGGACATCGGGGTCTTTCTCAAAGACCGGATCACGGCCCATTTCAAGGCGCTGGGGCAGACGATCAACGTGCGCTATATCGATCCGAGCTACGCGATCAGGGGCTTGGCGGCAAATACGGATGATGCGGTGCTGTGCGACATGCTGGCGCGGAATGCGGCCCATGCGGCGATGGCCGGACGGTCGGGGCTCATCATCGGGTATGTGCACAACCGGATGGTGCATGTGCCGATGGAGATGGCGACGAATGGCCGGAAGAAGGTGGGCTTGGAAGGGGCTCTGTGGAAAGGGGTCCTGGCCGTGACGGGTCAACCCGCGAGCTGGCTGTAGAGACGAAGAGAGGGAGCCCCGTCGGCTCCCCCTGTTTCGTACTCGGCATGGTGTTTAGCGCCTGTGCCCGCGGCCACCGCGAACGATGACAGTGGGACGGTAGAAGCCGTAGCCGCCCCAGTAGGGACCCCACAGCGGATCGCCCCAATACGATCCCCAGTAGGGGTAGCCACCCCAGCCCACGCCGAGGTGGACGCGGCCGGGATACCAGGGGCTACCAGCCCAGCGGCCGCCGCGCCGGTCGTCCAGCATCCTGTCGCGCCGCTGAGCCCATTCGTCGAAGGTGTCCTTATCGGGCGCCGAGACGACCTCCTGGCGGGCTCCGTGTTCGTACTCACGGATGACGAAGCTCTTGCCCTTCTTCACATGCAGGTTTTGTGCGGGCGTCAGCACTTCCGCTTCGCCGTTGCGCACGATGATCTTGCTCTCCTTCGGACCCATCACCTCAATGCGGTAAGTGCCGTCTTTCTGGGGCACCACATTGGCGTTGGGGGTGCGGAGGTCCACGTCGGCCTCGCCGTACTTCATCATTGTGTACGAAACGGAGCCGTGCACGATGTTGATCTGGAAGGCCCGTTCGCCAAGCTGCTTCAACAGGATTTCGCTGCTGGAATCGAGGCGAATGTAGTTCGAATCGTCCAACTTGAGCTCCGCCCGGGAGGCGGGCCCGGTGGAGATGGAATCGCCGCTGACCAGGGGCATGCCGGATTCAGCGGACATCGTATCGCGGCCGTGGCGGCGGCTGGCATCGCCGGCCACCATGCTGACGCGAGCGACACCGACGCCGCTGTTATCGGAGGTAGTACGCCTGCCCGGTTGGGCAGAAAGGGATACGGGCATAGCCAGCAAGGCTACCGCGGCAACACCCAGCCACGTTGGTTTCATCATTGGGGCACGCATTGGTTGCTCTCCTAAACACTCTCTGCCCCCTGCTGGTGCAATTCGGCGGCCAAACAGTAAGGAGCTTGAAATCAAAGAAGTTGCGAACGGGCAGGCCTGACGCCTGGTGGCTGATTTCCAGCAGGTGGCCCACATGCACCACCTCCGATGTTCTTTCACGGTGAGGCGTGGCAGGATGAGGTGGCGGCCGCAATTTGGCCTATCCGCAGGGGGTCCCGGTCCGGACCGCCCAGGTTTCAGGTTGGCCTGGATGCAACGCAGAATCGTCTTTCACGACCCCACCGGACGGCGCCGGGCGCGATTCCACCGCACCGTGGGTGCGGCCGCCGTCGTCGTCGCCATGCTGGTGGTCCTGCTGGGCCTGGCTGCCTTTTCCAGCCCGCAGCTACCGGTGCTCGGCCTGCCCGTGGTGCAGCACATCACCAGTTTCGGCGAAGTGCCGAGCATCATCCGCGGGGAGCGGGCGGAGAAGAACATCCCATTCAAGATGCGCAGGGCGGCCAGGGATCTGAAGTATGTCCGCAGCGCCTCGCCGGTCGCCAAGCCGGTCCGCGCCGCCAGGGTCACTGAGGACAAGCCGATCGTGGTCGGCTATTACGTGAACTGGGATCGCGCCAGCCTGGTCTCGCTGCGCCTGAATGCGCGGCATCTCACGCACCTGGCGCCGGAGTGGCTGGTGCTCAAGAACGCGCGAGGCGATATTGAGGACGAATCCGATCCCACCGTCATCGAGATCGCGCGGCAGGCCGACCTGCCGGTGCTGGCGATGCTCACCAACTTCCGGGATGGCTGGCGCGCGGATGACCTGCACAAGCTGCTCAACAGCAAGGCGGCGCGCGAGAACCTGGTGGATAACATCTACAGCAATGTCGTGGAGCATAAGCTGGCCGGGGTGATGATCGACCTCGAGATGGCTAAGCGGGCGGACCGCGACAAGCTCGTCGACTTCGTCGCCCAGGTGAGCGAGAAGCTCAAGCGGGCTGGCCTGATGGTCACCCAGGCGGTACCGACGGACGATGAAGCCTATGATCTGCGCCGCCTGGCCAACCTGTGCGACTTCATCGTGCCGATGGTGTATGACGAGCATTACCAGAGCGGGACGCCGGGACCGGTGGCTTCGCAGGAGTGGTTCGAGAAGCAGCTCGACCGCCTGTTGAAGGAGGCTCCGGCGAACAAGGTGGTCATTGGGGTTGGGAACTACGGGTATGACTGGGTGATCGGCGGTCGGGGCGCCGCCGAGGTGGCCTTTAACGACGTGATGGCGGCGGCCGTCTCGAACAAGACGAGTGTCGAGTGGGATGACGACACGGACAACCCGGTGTTGCGCTACACGCGCGGCGGCACACAGCATGAGGTTTGGTTCCTGGATGCCATCACAGCCCTCAACCACGCGGTGGAAGTGGCTGACAGGGGCTTCCGGGGCGTGGGGGTGTGGCGTTTGGGCGGTGAGGATCCGGGCCTATGGCACGTGCTCTCGCATGCCAACTGGCCTACGCACGGGTTCGACACGTCGGGGCTGGCGACGCTGGGCGTCCAGCAAAGTGTGAACCAGTATGGCCAGGGCGAGATCATCCGCATCGCCGAGACCCCGCATGAGGGGCGGCGCCGGGTGTGGAAGGACCAGGACGGCTCGTTTGCCGAACAGTACCTTTCCGCGCCGACCTACTACGTGATGGAGAGCTATGGCAAAGCCAAAGCAAAGCGGCTGTGCATCACGTTCGATGATGGCCCGGACAGCCGCTTCACGCCGGCGATGCTGGACATCCTCAAGGAAAGGAAAGTCCATGCCACGTTCTTCGTGGTCGGCGCGAACGCGGAGGCTGAGCCGTCGCTGCTGCGCCGTATGTACGCTGAGGGCCATGAGATCGGCAACCACAGCTACTCGCATCCCAACATCGCCCTGACCTCGCCGGAGCGCACGAGGCTGGAACTCGATGCGACGCAGAGGATCATCGAACATGCCGTGGGGCGTTCCACGATACTGTTCCGGCCGCCCTTCAACGCGGATAGCGAACCGCAGACTCCGCAGGAGATCGAGCCCGTGCGGCGCGCGCAGGAGATGGGCTACCTGACCGTAGGCGAGCGGATCGATCCGCGCGACTGGCAGCCGGGGATCACATCCGACGCCATCCTGCAGGAGGTGCTGGAAGAGAAGGACAACGGCAGCGTGATCCTGCTTCACGATGCGGGGGGAGACCGGTCAGCGACGCTGCTGGCGCTGCCACGTGTCATCGACACCTTTCGAGCCCAGGGCTATCAGTTCGTGACCATTGGCGAATTGCTGGGCAAGTCGCGTGGCGAGATTATGCCGAAGCCAGCGGAGGAGGAGAGCGGCTGGGCCCTGATCGAGGGGCAGGCGCTGGATTTCAAGGGCCTGCTGAGCTACCTGCTGGGTGTGGCGTTTCTCTCGGTGATCTTCCTGACGCTGCTGCGGAGCCTGGCTTACGCTGCCATGGCCGTAGTGGAGAAACGCAAGACGCGCGGGCGCGTTTTCGAGACGAACTGGCAGCCACCGGTCAGTGTGCTGGTTGCGGCCTATAACGAGGAGAAGGTCATCCGGCGGACTGTGGAATCCGTGCTGGCCAACGGCTATCCCAACCTCCAGGTGCTGGTGGTGGACGACGGCTCCCGCGATGAAACTCTAAAGGTGCTGCAGGATGCGTTTGGAGCAGACCCCCGGGTGACGCTGCTGAGCCAGGAGAACGCCGGCAAGTCCGCCGCCCTGAACCGGGCCATTGCCGCGGCCCGCCACGACATTCTGGTGGCCGTCGATGCGGATACGATCTTCGGCGAGAACACGATTGCGCTGCTCGTGCGGCACTTTGCGTCGGACAAAGTGGGCGCAGTTTCCGGGAATGCCAAGGTGGGGAATCGCCACAACTGGCTGACGCGGTTCCAGTCGATGGAGTACATCTACGGCTTCAACCTCGACCGCCGCGCGCTCGACCTCGTCAATGCCATCCCGGTGGTGCCGGGCGCCGTGGGCGCGTGGCGCAAATCGCTGATCCAGCAGGCTGGAGGATTCAGTCACGATACTTCGGCCGAGGATACAGACCTGACGCTGGCGATTCGCAAACTGGGGTACGAGATCCGTTATGAGGAAAGCGCCGTGGCCTACACCGAGGCTCCGGAGGACATCCGCAGCCTGGCCAAGCAACGCTTCCGCTGGTCGTTTGGAACCATGCAGGCTGCCTGGAAACATCGGGACGCGCTGTTCAACTACGCCCATGGGTCCCTGGGGTTTGTCGCACTGCCCAGCATCTGGATCTTCCAGGTGCTGTTGGGGGCCATCTCGCCGCTGGCCGACCTGGCCATGATTGCCACTCTCTTCGCCGGCAATTGGCATGTGATCCTGCTGTATTACTTCGCGTTCCTGGGCGTGGAACTGCTCACCGGATTCCTGGCCTACTACCTGGAGGGCGAGAGCCCGCGCGACCTGGTGCTGTTGTTCCCGCAACGCCTGTTTTACCGGCAGTTGATGAACTATGTGATCGGCAAATCGGTGCTGTACGCCATCCAGGGGCGGCTGGTCGGCTGGGGCAAGCTGGACCGCAAAGCCACAGTGGGCACATAGCCGGTTCTTCGCGCCGCCCAGTTGTGACATCCTGTCTTCGAATAGGATCCGTGCCTCCGCATGGGACGGAGCCGCACTTCATCTCGACACAAGGACAAACAGCCCATGAAACAGGCATCCACGATTGCAGTGATCGGCGCACTCTGCTGGCTGGCGCAGCCGGCTGCCGCCCAGGACGGCGCGTTTACAGGACTCACTTCGAGCCTGGAGAATCTCTATCGGGTCGCCAGCGCGAAGACGTTCTCCATCAGCCCCGAGAACCTCACGGGGGAGAAGGGTAAGGGCGCTATGGCGGCGCAGGGGTCGGCCTCACGCGCGGCCTCGGAGCTGGGGCAGGGCTGGAAGGTCAACCCGTTTATTGTGATCGCCCCGGGGCAGACGTTCACGCTGGGCGAGATCACAGGGTCTGGTGCGGTCCAGCACATCTGGATGACGCCCACGGGCAACTGGCGCTACTCCATCCTGCGCATGTACTGGGACGACGAGGCGGCGCCTTCGGTGGAAGTGCCTGTGGGCGATTTCTTCGCCATGGGTTGGGGCAAATACGCACCCCTCACGTCGCAGGCGATCTGCGTGAATCCGGGCAGCGCCTTCAACTCCTACTGGCCGATGCCCTTCCGCAAGAAGGCCAAGTTCACGCTGGAGAACATCGACGAGAAGCCGATGACGATCTACTACCAGATCGACTACACGCAGGCGCCCGTGCCGGCCGATGCCGCCTACTTCCATGCCCAGTTCCGGCGTACGAATCCGCTTCCCTATAAGGAGGTCTACACGATTCTCGACAACGTGAAAGGCCGCGGGCACTATGTGGGCACGTACATGGCGTGGGGTGTGAACAATAACGGCTGGTGGGGTGAGGGCGAGATCAAGTTCTACATGGATGGCGACAAGGCCTTCCCGACGATCAGCGGCACGGGCACGGAGGACTACTTCTGCGGCTCATACAACTTCGAGAACCAGGAGACGCACCAGTACCAGCCGTTCACGACGCCGTACACGGGTCTGGCGCAGGTGATCAAGCCCGACGGGCTATATCAGTCGCAGCAACGCTTCGGGCTCTACCGCTGGCACATCACGGATCCGGTGCGCTTTGAGAACGATCTGCGCGTCACCATCCAGGCGCTGGGCTGGAAGGAGAACGGCCGCTACCTGCCGTTGAAGGACGATATCGCCTCCGTCGGCTACTGGTATCAGATGGAGCCGCACAACCCGTTCCCGAAGCTGCCCGCCAAGGATGATCTCGCGGTCCGCTAACGCATGTCATAGCCGGGTGGTCTGCCGCCGGACGGCCACCCGGTATCCGGTGCCAGGAACCGGGCCGTGGCGGGTGGCGTCAAACATGGTGGAGAGACCCTAAGACCCTGTTTTTCGGATTCGAATGTGAAGATGGGGCCGACCGGTCTGGCCGAAGCCGTCCATGCCCATCGCCCATCATCGCGACAGCTCGTCCGCCCGCCTGCTTCTGGCAGCCTCCCTGCTGACCGGCCTCTCCTGCAAAAGCCGCCCTTCCCTGGAGTTTGGCGCCGGTTTGGATGTTCCCTATGTCCAGACGACTCCAGGCGTGGTCACTGCTATGCTGCGCCTGGCTCAGGTCCGCCCGGGAGACGTCGTAATGGACCTTGGCTGCGGGGACGGCCGCATCGCGATCGCTGCTGCGCGCGAGTTCGGCGCCGAGGGAATTGGCTATGACATCGACCCGCAGCGCATCGCCGAGGCACGCCGGAATGCCATTCGCGCAGGGGTCACCAGCCGCACGCATTTCTTCCAGCAGAGCTTCTTCCAGGCCGATATTTCGCGAGCCAGCGTGATCACAGTGTTCCTGATGCCCAATCTGCTGGAGCAGTTCCGCCCGCATTTTCTGCACGAGCTCGCTGCGGGCACCCGCATCGTGTCGCACAGTTTCCCCTTTCGCGACTGGCCGCCCCAGCGCAAACTCATCGTGGAAGGCCGCACGCTCTACCTCTTCATCGTGCCTCCGGCTGACACGGCAAAGCCGCCCGCTTAGAAAACTGACCAGGCCTGATCGATTTCGCCGGGCCGGCACGCTTTAGTGTGTGGATGTCACGAATACTACTCACCGGCTTGGGCGGATTGGTTTGGGCGGCCGCTTTCTGGAGCATATTCGTCTTTTGGTCGGCCTCCATCCTGGTAAGGACGTCCAGCGGCCCGCGCGAAGAAACGGAGGGGGTGACCGGGGCGGTCGTGACCGGTCCGGTGGCGGCCATGATCGGGCTGGCCGGCGGCGGCTATATCGTTTGGCAAACACTGGCGGACGCGGCGCAGGCGGGCTCTGTGGCCTTGGCGGTGGTGGGCGGACTGATCGCACTAGCCATCGGCGTCACTTACGCGCTGTTGCCCACCAGCGCGCCGCGCGAGGACTTCGGCCCGGGCGTCCGGCCGGATTTCGAGATTGAAGTCCGCTTCCCTGCAGCCGAGATCGAGATCCTGGGCCAGGACGCGCGCATCGCCTACCAGTTGCGAAGCGGCGACGGAACGGTGGAGGCGGAGTGGAAGCGCGACCGGATCCGCCGCGAGGATGGATATGCCATCGTCCCCGCGTCGTTCAAAGTACAGGAGTTCCTGCGTACCAAGCTCTTCGCACTGCTGATGAACGAGCGGCAGCGGGTGACGGCCACAATCGATGTCGAGTCCCAGGCGAATCCGCAACCCACCTGGAGCGAGTGGCAGGACTTGAACACAGGCCTCCAGTTGCGTCACCGCATCGTGATGCCGGGCCGCTGAGCTAGACGTCGTGTGACCAGAGATCAGGCAGCCGCTTGTCGGAATCGCCGAACCGGTCGAGTTTCACACCCATGCGGTCCATCAGCGACAGATAGAGGCTGCAGGCGCGGCGGTTGTCGTCGCCGGCTTCGAGGAAGTCGAGAATCCGGCCCGTCTTCAGCGCCCCGCCCGCCTGTCCTGCCAGCAGGAACGGCATCTGGTCGGCACCGTGGGTGTCGCCATCGAAGAGGTTCGACCCGCTGAGCAGGATGGAATTGTGCAGCAGCGACTGTCCGCCCTCGTCGATCGACTTCAGGCGGTTCACCAGGTAGGCGAACTGGGCCAGGTGGAACTGGTTGGTCTTCAGGTACATCGCCTCGGCGGCCGGAGCCTTGCCGTTGTGGGTGAGGTCCAGGTGCAGCGCGCCCTGTACGCCCTTCAGGAACTTGAAGTTCATCTGCGACAGGTCGTTGTTCAGCATGCAGGTGGCGATGCGCGTCTTGTCCATCTGGAACGAGAGGACAATCAGGTCGAGCATCAGCTTCATGTGGTCCGGCACATCCTGCGGTAGCTGATCGGCCGGCCGCGGCATGTTCGGCTCTTTGAGGGTCGGGCGCCAACCTTCCAGGCGTTCGTCCTTGGCGGCACGGTCGATGCGCTTTTCGATGTCGCGGATGGATTCCAGATACTCGCCCAGCTTCTGTTTGTCGCTGCCGCTGATGCGCGGCTGCAGGTCGTGTGAATCCTTCAGAACGGCGTCGAGGATGCTGCGGTCCAGGCGTCGGCCGCGCGGGTCGCCCACCAGGGCATCGAAGACTCGTGCGGGATAGATCTCTTTGGTGGCGGGCTTGGAGGGCGAGGTCCACGACAGCGACGATCCGTAGATCATCGACAGGCCGTCTTCCAACCGCAGTTCATTCGGCTCGATGCCCAGCACCAGGCTCGGCAGCGTGGTTTGATGGCCGATTTGCTGGGCCAGCACCTGGTCCATTGAGGTGCCGACGCGGATGACGGCGGGGTCCAGGCTCACCGTGGCGCCGGAGAGCATGTTGGGCATGCGGCCCAGGTGCGGACTGGTCGACTTGAAGGCCTGCTGGTTGAAGAGGCCGCGCACGAAGACGATGTCTTCCTTCAGGGGTTTCAACGACTCCAGCACGGGGCCAAGCTCCATGGACGCGCCGCTACCTTTGGCCCACCAGTGGATGGGCTCGACGCCATTGGAGTAATACAGGCAGGCGAAGCGCAAAGGTGGCCCGGAGGCGGTCTGCGCACCCTTCAACTGCAGCGATTCCAGCCACGGCAGGGACAGCGCGACACCGGCCCCACGCAGAAAATTGCGCCGCGACGGCCTGCGTCCGGCTTTGGTGATTGTGCCTCTCATTGCGCACCTGCTTTCGCGGTCAGGATGTCGTTGCGGGATCCGCGGGGCAGTGTCCCGGCGGAAGCTGAGTTGGTGGCAGCGGGCCGCACCGGGGCGGGCTCAGGTCCGCGTCGGTATCGGAACTGTTTGCTGGCCACCACCTCGTTCACGAGTTGGGAGAACGTGGCATTGGGCCCTTCATGGCTCAGCCGATCTACCAGCAACTGGTCGGAGGCCAGGATGGTGCGGCCCAGCGCGTAGCCCAGGAGTTTGCGGGCCATGGTCCGGTTCACCAGCTCCTGCTGGGTGTCGAGATACTTCAGCAGGCCATCGACACCGGAGATCTGGGTGCCGTCGCCCGTCGAAGTGGAGTCTTCCACGGGCTTGCCGTCGTTGTACTTGGTCCGCACGCGGCCCACGGCATCGTAACGCTCAAAGGGGAAGCCCAGCGGATCGATGCGGGTGTGGCAGCCGGCACAGGATGCATTGCGCTGGTGCGCCTTCAGCTTCTCGCGCAGGGTCAGGCCGCCGAAGGCCTTCTCGTCAGCGGGAATCGAACCGGCATCGGCCGGGGGCGGCGGCGTGGGCGTGCCCAGGATGCGCCGCAGAACCCAGTCACCGCGCTTCACGGGACTGGTCCGCAACGGCGCGGAGGTCACGGTCAGCATCGTACCCAGGCGCAACGCTCCGCCGCGTTGGAACGCCGTGGCGCCCTCCACCATCACCATGTCGTCCTTCGACTTGATCTCTTTCTGGATTCCGTAGTGTTTGGCCAGCGGCTGGTTGAGGAAGGTGTAGTCGGCGTGCAGGATGTCGCGTACCGGACGGTCTTTGCGGATGATGTGTTCGAAGAACGAAATCGACTCGTCGTACATGGCCGATTTCACTTCGTCGCTGAATTCGGGGAAGCGGGTCGTGTCCACTCCGCGGTGCTGGTCAAAGCGGTAGAAGCCCAGCCACTGGCCGAAGAACTCGGTCGCCATGCGCCGCGCCTTCTCGTCGGCCAGCATGCGCTTCACCTGCTTGTTCAGCAGTGCGGGGTTTACCAGTTCACCCGCGCCGGCAGCCCGCCGGAGCTCTTCGTCGGGCATCGACGACCAGAGGAAATAGCTCAGGCGGCTGGCCATTTCCCAATTGCTCAGCGGCCGCAAGCCCGCCTGCTGGGGCGCGTGTTCGACACGATAGAGGAAGGCAGGCGAGACCAGGATGCGCGTGATGAGCGCCCGGATCGCCTTCTGGTGATCGAGTTCGTCCACCTGGCGCAGCCGCGTGTAGAAGGCGCGCAACTCCAGCTTCTCGGCTTCCGTCAACGGCCGGCGCCAGGCGCGGCTGGCGAAGCGCAGGCAGTCGTTCAAGTGTCCGGCCTGCCCGGCGGTTTCCGCGGCCATCACCGTGCCGTAGTGTGCAAACACGTGGCGCAGGTACTTCCGCAGCGGGTCCGGCATCGCCTCGACGTCTGCCTTGGACATTTTGGCCATGGTCCGACCCTTGAGGTCGTATTTGAACTTGGCCGCGAGCAGCTGCATGTAGGAGTCGTGGTAGTCGAACGAGGCGTAGAGGTCCGTCCAGGCCTGGTCGAGCCGGGTGCGGGTCGCGGCATCCAGGACGTGATTCACCAGGAAGTCGTCATCGCGGATGTACTTCACCTTGATTACGAAGTCGTCGTGCTCCGGGACGTTGTAGGTGTTGTCGAAGGGCTCCGGAATGGGGTCTTTGTCAGCGGGCGTAGCCTCAGCATTTGAATTCGGCGGCAGCAGACGGGCAAACTCGAGCACGCCGGCTTTCCACGCCTGATAGCCCTTGCTCTTCTGATCTCCCACCAGGCCCCAGACCGGCACGCCGCGCGTACTGCCGTCGGCCCGATCGGAGAAGGTCACACGCAGAACCTGGTCGTGATTGCCGCCGATCTCGGCGTCCACCTGCAATTCAAAGACGGAGATTCCGTCCGGCACCTTGACGTCGAAGAACGTCGAACCCAGGCTCGCAAAATCGGCCGGCCCCACCTCGGTGCCGTCGATCGTCCGGCCGAAGCCGAGCTTCGCGGCGGACTCGTCCGTGATCACGCCCTGCAGGGGCAGGCGCGGCAGCTTGTCCGCTCCGATGAACTTCGGATTCGCCAATTGGAGGTCTGTGACACCGGACGCGGGCGCCTTCTGTGATCCGCTGGCCGTCTGGCTGGAGGTCGACTCGCTGGTGGGCGTTGGCGGCGTGGCAGGCGGCAGCGCCATTCTGGCCGACCGGAATTGGATGGTCGGATTCCGCCAGACGATGCTTGGCTTCTCGTCCCCCTTCGGGTTGACGAGAGCCACATTGAGATAGATGCGGACGATGCCGCCCGTGACCGGAGGCGGCGCGGTGGGTCCGCCGCGCCGGCCCAGCCGGACAAACTTGAACTTCTGCCGCACCTCGGCCTTCAACGATTCGTCGTTGAACATCAGCGGGCGTTCGTCGCCGGCTCCGCCCGCGGCCAGGTCGCCGCGCGCGAACAGCCAACTGGGCCAGGTGGTGAGGTACTTCTGGATTTCTTCGCAGCTCTTGCGCGTGGCGGTGAGATCAGCGGGTTTGCCTGCAACCGGCGCCGGCAGCTTGCGCCAACGGCCTGCCACATCCGAGGAGGGGTGCATCAGCGCAGGGGCATTCATCACTGTCCAGATGTGCTCAGCAAAGCGCGGGGTAATGCCTTCGCGTTCCGCCAGGGTTTTGAGGGTCGCCGCCGGCTGGCCCAGTGCCGCGCGGTGCTGATAGCTCCACGCCACGAACAAGGCCTTGCCGTAACGCTCCAGTCCGAAGGGCTGCCCGCCCTCGCCGGAGACCGTACGGAAGCCTGTGGCCTGGTAGATTTTCTGGATGCGGTGGATGGCCGACATCTCAAACCCCGTCTTCCCGGGGTCCTGGTAGAAGCTGATGGGGCCAGCCCCGAGGACGGCGCGGGCGGCCACAACTTTGGCCACTTCCAGATAGCGTTCGATGTTCGCGTCCTGGGTGAACTGGACATCGGCGAAGTTGGTGAAGCCTTCGCCGCCCACCTCGTCATTCACGAGGTCCTTTTGCACATCGAGTTCCAGCCCCGTGAGGTCCTGAATCGTATAACCGTATTCGCCGGAGGTCAGCCGCCGGACGGTGACGCGGCCCGGATCTCCGTCGTGCTTTTTGGCGTAGTCTTTCAGGCTGGAACGAACCCAGTTGATGACTTCCGTGCGCTGCGCGTCGTCGGGCTGGGGCATGCGCGCCGGCGGCATGCGCTTCTGCTCGAGAACTGCGGCCACCTTCTCCCACTTCTCAAAGCTGGCGCCGATGTCAGGCTGGGCGGTCATCTCCTGTAAATTGATGCCGGCCATGTGATTGGCCTGGCCGTGGCAGAGAAAGCAGTTCTTCTTGAGGATGGCGGCGGTGGGATTGGATTGTGTTTCCGCGGCTTGTAAGGGTGCGTACACACCAAGCGCGGCCATGATGGACCAACCGGCTATGTGGCGGGCGCCGCTCAATCCAGGGAGCAAACGGATCCGCAGAGGTCGACCGACGTCATCGGGGACAGCCATCCCAGCCTCCTGCTTTTGGATTGAGTTTAACAGAGGTTGGGCGTCAAGTTTAGACTGAATCGATCCAACTGTGATGTCAGCGGGGCAAATAAAAGGGGAGCGAGTCGCCCGCCCAACCGGGCCGGCACCGCTCCCCTTGATTCGGCGAATTCGGGCTCGAAGGCTACTCCAGGCGGTAGTTCGGAGCTTCCTTTGTGATGATTACGTCGTGGACGTGGCTTTCCTTGAGACCGGCGATGGAGACACGCAGGAAATCGGCCCGCTCCTGCAATTCCGGAATCGTGCGGCAGCCGCAGTACCCCATGCCGGCGCGCAGGCCGCCCACCAATTGAAACACCAGGTCGGCCAGCGGACCCTTTGCGGGAACGCGGCCTTCGATGCCCTCGGGCACCAGCTTGCCGCCGCCTTCCTGGGCATAACGGTCGGAACTGCCCTGGGTTTGGGACATGGCGCCAATGGAACCCATGCCGCGGTACGCCTTGAACGTGCGGCCCTGATAGAGAATCATCTCGCCTGGACTCTCGTCCGTGCCGGCCAGCAGGCTGCCGATCATGACGGAATCCGCACCCGCGGCGATGGCCTTGGTGACGTCGCCGGAATACTTCACGCCGCCATCCGCAATCATGGGGACGCCGGTGCCGCGGCAGGCCCGCGCGCATTCCGCAATGGCGGTGATCTGCGGTACGCCGGCGCCGCTGACGACGCGCGTCGTACAAATCGAACCCGGCCCGATGCCGACCTTAACGCCATCCAAGCCGAGGGCAATCAGGTCGCGCGCGCCGTCGTAGGTGGCTACGTTACCGGCCACGACATCCACGTTCGGCAGGCTGCGCTTGATGGCGACAACGGCCTGCATCACCCGCTCGGAGTGGCCGTGGGCGGTGTCGATCACCAGCACGTCCACCTTCTTGCTGACCAATTCCTGCGCCCGCTCGAGGAAATCGCCGGTCGCCCCGATGGCGGCACCCACACGCAGGCGGCCTTTCTCGTCCTTTGTCGCGTTGGGGTACTTGCGCTTCTTCTGGATGTCTTTGACGGTGATCAGGCCCTTGAGGGCGAAGTTCTCGTCCACCACCAGCAGTTTTTCGACGCGGTGCTTGTGCAGCTCTTCCTGCGCCTGTTCCAGTGTGGTGCCGACGGAGACCGTGAATAGCGGCTCGTGCGTCATCACCTCGCGGATGGGCAGGTCGTAACGGTTTTCGAACCGCAGGTCGCGGTTGGTGAGAATGCCCACCAGCTTCTGATCTTTCACCACGGGCACGCCCGAGATGCGGAAGCGCTTCATGATGTCCAGCGCTTCGTATATCTTCTGGTCAGGATCCACGGTCACGGGATCGACGATCATCCCGCTTTCCGACCGTTTCACGCGGTCCACTTCTTCCGCCTGCTTATCGATCGACATGTTCTTGTGAACAATGCCGATGCCGCCCTGGCGCGCGAGTTCGATGGCGAGGTGACTCTCTGTCACCGTATCCATGGCTGAACTCACGATGGGAATGTTCAGGGCAATGTTTCTGGTGAATTGCGTTTTCGTGTCGGCTTCCGCGGGGACCAGTCCGCTTCTTGCCGGTTTCAACAGTACGTCGTCAAACGTGAGGCCTTCAGTGAGAGACTCAGGCAGCATGATTTCTTCTTATGGTAACAGCCCAACCCGTGCTGTCACTGTATGACGGGCAGCAGAACGTGCGAATCCCACTCCTGGCCATGACGAATTTCCTGCCTGGCGGTACGCATCGCCTTCCCGTCGGCTAGCGGTCCGCCGGTATTCAGATTGCGATCGTATTTCGGGAAGTTGCTGGAGGAGATGTCGACCCGGATGCGATGGCCGGCTTTGAAGAGATTGCTGGTGACACCGGCGTCGATCTCGATGCGCTCCACAGCTCCAGGAACGTATTTCACAGCTTTCTCAATCCCTTGGCGGTAGCGCAGGCGCAGAATGCCGTCACACAGGATGGTCGCCCGCCCATCCGGCCCCACATCCACTAGTTTCGCTGTGAAATCAGTATCTTCCGCGCTGCTCACCACGTGCAGGATGACCTTGATCGGCCCTGAGACTTCCATCGCTTTCTTCAGCGGGTCGCTGGTGTAGACCAGCACATCATGGCGGCCCTCCACACGGCTCTGGTCGAACGGACCCCACGGGAAGACTCTGTTATTACAGCAGAGCGCGCCGCCGACGGTGGGCACGGCTACCCTGGGGTCGTAGGTGTAGAAGTCGGACGCCCCCTTCTTTTGCAGCTTGAGCACCAACTTGCCGTCCCCATTGAGTGAATTGGCGCCATTCTTACTCGTTAAGTAGAATGCCGTCAGCATGTTGGGCTTGGGGGGCCAGGTGTCGCTCTCTCTCCACTCATTCGCACCCATCAGGAAGTAACGCACGGCGGACGCGGGCGCTTGCGTGGTCTGTTTCACATAGGCGTCGAACCACTCGATCTCCATGCGCCGCAGCGGTTGATTGGCGATGTCGCCGAATTGCGCTCCGGGCATCACGGGGCTCAGGTTGTGGCCCCAGGGCCCGACGATGATCCGCGCCGGACGGCCGAGCGCGCGCAACCCGCTCCACATTTCGAGGTCGCTTTGCGCGTAGTTGTCATACCAGCCTGCTTCGATGAAGGCCGGGATGTGGAGTTGCTCGATATGCTCCAAGGTGCTGAGTTTGCGCCAGTAGTCGTCGTAACTGGGATGATTCAAAACGGTTTGGAAGAATTCCAGGATGCGCCCGCTGACGAACCGGTCGGCCCGGCGCAGCGGCAGGTAGGTCACCATCCGCTGGAAATCGACCACCGGTGTTTCCGGCGGCTTGTAGTTCTCGGCGATCCAGCGCAGCCGGTGTCCGAGTTTAAAGGCCCCGCCCCGCGAGTAGTACCGATCGGTGTACTCGTCACCGCCGGCCATCGCCGGGGTGATCGCCTTCAAGGCTGGATTCCCGCTGAGCGCGGTGCGCCACTGGGAGAGGCCAACATACGACCCGCCAAACATGCCGACCCGGCCGTCGCTCCAGGACTGGCGGGCTGCCCAGGAGATCGTGTCGTCGCCGTCATTCATTTCCTGGTTGTACTGGTTAAACTCGCCGTCGCTGTCGTAGCGGCCCCGGACATCCTGGGTGATGACGGCGTAGCCACGCTTCAAAAACGCCTGCAGGCCAGGAGTGAGTTCGGAGACTTTGCGATAGGGCGTGCGTTGGATCACCACCGGGAAGCGGCCCGTCGGAGCCGGGCGGAAGACGTTGGTACACAAGCGGATCCCGTCACGCATCGGAATCTTGACGTGCAGAGTCAGTAGCGGCTCAGCAGAGCAACCGGCCAACCACAGCAACGGCAGGATCCAGCGCATGGGGATCTAGACCTTCTTGCGCTTACCGAACAAGGCTGTGCCCACGCGCACCATGGTGGAGCCTTCCTGGATCGCCACTTCCAGATCGTGCGACATACCCATCGAGAGTCCGGGCAGGCCATGCTGCTGTGCCAGTTCGCGCAGGCGGCGGAAATAGGGCCGGGAAAGTTCCACGTTTTCAGACCACGGCGGCATGGTCATGAGCCCGCTGAGGGTGAGGTGCGGCAAGTCGCGGATAGCGGCAACCAACGCCGGAAGATCCTCGGGGGCACAGCCGTGTTTGGAGTCCTCCTCTGAAAGCTTCACCTCGATCATGACTTCGAGCGGCTTCTCCATCTCAGAGAGGCGGCGCGCCAGTTTGGCCGAATCCACCGTCTGGATTACCTGGAAAAGCTCACCGGCCTTCCGGCTTTTGTTCGACTGTAGATGCCCGATCAGGTGGAAGCGGGTGCCGGGCAGGGGCCCGAGTTGCGGAGCCTTGCCTTCGAACTCCTGGACGTAGTTCTCACCGAACTCGCGCATGCCGGCTGCGTAGGCATCCAGAAGCACCTGGGCGGGAAAGACTTTCGTCACAGCCAGAAGGGTAACCGTCTCGCGCGCACGTCCGGCTGCCTGGCACGCGGCGGCGATCCGCCCTTCGACTTCCGTCAACCGATCGGCCAGCGTCTCCAATCCTGCTCCTTTGCAATCCCGTCGATGGCTATACCCCTACAGATGAGTAGGGTAATACCTGCAGCTACTTCCAGACATTCTATAATGGCCATGGTGTCCGCTCAGAAGAAAGCGGCCCGCCCAACGCCTGTCTCCGCGCTGCGCGAGCAAATCGAGAGTTTTCTCGCTGGCTGCCGCCAACCCGCCGCCCTGGAACCCGGTGAAGCACCGTTCGAAGTGACTCCGGCTGCGTTCCATTTCACCGACTTCCCGAAGCATCTCCAATTCGAAATTTGGGACGAACAGCGCACGCTGATGCGGCGGATTACGGGGATTCACCAGCGGCGCACCGCGCGGCTGACGGTGGAAACCGCGAGATTCGGCGGTAAACCCGGGCTGCTGACCTTCACGGATCTGGGCCGGCCCCAGTCGGCGGCACCGCTGCTGGAGAGCTCAAGGTCGGTGCTGCGCGAGTTGCTGCGCCGCTGGCTGGCCCGGCAATTTCCCGGATGGACCCTGGATCAGGTCTCCTCGGGCGCCGATCTGGAACACACCTTGTCGCCGGCTTGCCCGAGGGCGTGCCTGACGAAAGGGGATCGCCGGATCGCCGCAGTGGCGGTTCCGCTGCCGCACGCCGCCGATGCGCTGACCCATGCGTTGCTGTGGCTGGCGTATCTGCGCCGCCGTCATCCGGTCCAGGAGATTGCCATTTTTCTGCCTTGCGGCACCCAGACCACGACGCTGCTGCGGCTGCAGCACCTCAATGTGGCCTGCCGCCCGTTCCAGTACGACGACAGCGGTTTCGAGGCGCCCATCGATCCGGAAGACCACGGGAACCTGATCACCAGGCTCGAGCCTTGGCAGGAGGGGCCGCCGGAGCCGGTGAACGAAGCTCAATCCTGGACACGCCAGGTGGAGCTCCAACCCTCGGTCCAGGGCGTCCAACTCACCGGGGGCGCCCGCAGCCTGCGCGTCAACGGCCTGGAGTTTGCCCGGTACGAGGCGGGCCTGTTGTGGACGGGCGTTTTCCGGAAAGAGCCTGCGCCAAATCTGGCCGCTGTGGAGGAGTTGGCGCGGGAGGTCGCGTTGTTTCGTCACTCCGGGGGACCGGCACCCGAACACCCCTGGTTGCTGCGACAGCCGGAATCGTGGCTGGAGTCGCTGGTGCGCGACCAGGTCACCATGCTGGACGCCAGCCTGCTACCCCGGCCGGTGTATGGTCAGGTGCCGGCGCTGACCGGCTGCGAGCGGGCGTGCCTGGATCTATTGGCCGTTGAGCACAGCGGACGGCTGGCCGTGATCGAACTCAAAGCATCGGAAGACCCGAATCTCCCCCTGCAAGCACTCGATTACTGGATCCGAGTAGCCCACCATGCGGCCCGGGCCGACTTTCGCGCCAACGGATATTTCTCTGGATTACCAATCAGTTGCAAGCCGCCGAGGCTACTGCTGGTGGCCCCAGCGCTGCAGTTCCATCCCACCACCGAAACTTTGCTGGGGTTCTTCGCCTCTAACATACAAGTGGAGAGAATCGGCCTTGGCGTAGAATGGCAAAGGATACCCCGCGTCGTTTTGCGCGCCTCGGGCGCGCGAAGCCCGGAGTGGGATCAGACGGACCTCTAAAACATGTCGCTCCGCTTCCTCGATCAGGTGCGCACCGCGATATCGCGCATCAATCCGAACGAGATCCGGCAGTCCGCTGAGCGGCCTGTGCGGGTTCTGATGTTGGGGTCGTCCAGCGCGTATTATGCGCAACTGGAAGACTTCCTGGCTCCGGCTGATGTTTCGCGGGAAAAGCGAATGGAGATCGCCCGCACTCTCAGCCGTGCCGGTGATGCCGACCCCGACGGCCGCTACCATCTGGTTGTGGCTGAAGCCGGTTCCGCCATCCCGGCGGGCTGGGATCTGAACAAAGACGCCTTCATCTTCGACCCGGCGCATCCTAAGCGACTGGTCCACAACGTGATAGAGAACTTCGACGAGGCCACGCTGCCGCTGGCCCGGCTGTTCCCTCCGTTCCGGCAGGCGGCGATTCACAAGACGATCCACACTGTCGCAAAAGAGAATGCGCTGTTCTCCATCCTCACCGCCCTGCCCAATGTGATCCCGAGCCTGGCGGAATTGCCATGGATGGTGGGTGAATTCGCGTCGGATACGGCCGTTCTCACCACGAACCAGATCCGCATGGCATTCCTGCTGGCTGCGGCCAGCGACCGCGCGGTGGGTTTCCGCGAGCAACGCTCCGAGATCGGCTCCATTGTGGCCGGAGCCTGGGGCTGGCGTGCCGCCGCCCGGGAGTTGGTAGGGAAGATTCCGTTTGGCGGCGGGATTATCCCGAAAGCCGCCATCGCTTACGCCGGCACCTACGTAGTTGGACTTTCGCTGGAGCGGGTTTATCGCATCGGCTACGGCCTGACCCGCGATGAGCGGTCAGAGGCGTATGACGCCGCTCTCGCCAAGGGCAAGGATGTCGCCGCTGGCTTGCTGGACAAGGTACGCCGCAAATGAACCCGGTCGTGATGGCAGCAGTTTTCGCCATTTCTGTGTCCAGCCAACAGCGCCTGGTGGAGGGCAAAGCCGATAGCCCCGTCCGCGTACTGATTTTCGAGGACCTGCAGTGCTCAGACTGCGCCGTCTTCCGGGCCATGCTGGATGAGAAGCTGCTGCCGAAGTATGGCGTCAAAGTGGCCTTCGAGCACCGCGATTTTCCTCTCGCCAAGCACGCCTGGGCCCGTCCCGCGGCCATCGCTGCCCGCTACCTGCAGACCGTTGATCTGGCCAAGGCGGTAAAGTTTCGCCAGCAGACGATGAAGTCGCAGTCGGGGATCAAGCCGGAGAGTTTCAACGCCTGGCTGGCCAGCTTCTGCGAGGCAAATGGGCTGGACTCAAGCAAAGCCCTCGCCGCGCTCCAGGATCCAAAGCTGGAAGCTCTGGTCCAGAAAGATTTCGAGGACGGAGTGGCGCGCGGCATCGCCCACACGCCCACCGCCCTGGTGAATGGCGCCCCTTTCATCGAGACCTTCACCGCTGAAGAGATCTCGAAAGGGATCGACGCCGCTTTGAAAGAAAACGGAATTCAATGAGTACCAAACCTGTCGCTATTGTGACCGGCGCCTCACGGGGCATCGGCCGCGGCATCGCGCTTGAACTGGCGCGCACCCACACCGTGATTGGGACCTATCGCGGCCGCCGCGATGCGGCTGAGTCGCTCCAGGCCGAGTGCGGAGCAGACATCCTGCAGTGCGACATCGGCAGTCCGGCTGACCGCGCCGCGCTGATTGCCTATGCCGTCGAGAAGTATGGCCGCATCGATCTGCTGGTGAACAATGCCGGCATCGCTCCTCGGGAGCGGAAGGACATTCTCGAGGCCAGTGAAGAGATCTTCGACGAGGTTCTGGACACGAATCTGAAGGGGCCCTATTTCCTGACACAACTGGCCGCCCGCCAGATGCTCACACAGGGTTCGGGCCGCGTGGTGTTCGTCACGTCGATTTCGGCTTATACCGCCTCGGTCATGCGCGGAGAGTATTGCGTCTCCAAGGCAGGCCTAAGCATGGCGGTGCAGTTGTGGGCTGCGCGACTGGCTCCGCACAACGTGCAGGTGTTTGAGGTGCGGCCGGGCATCATCCGCACCGACATGATCGAAAAGGTGAAGGACATCTACGAGGAGAAGGCCAAGAACGGCCTGCTGCCGCAGAACCGGTTGGGCGATCCGGCCGATGTCGCGAAGCCGATCCGGGCGATCGCTGACGGCCTGATCGACTACGGCACCGGCACGGTGATCAACGCCGACGGCGGCTTCCACCTGCGCATTCTCTAGCGCATTGCGTCCACGGGCCTGGATCCTTTCGGGCCCCGGACCCTATCGTGTGATATAACTGGCATTTCACATTGCCGTCCCGCTCTCTGGCGGGCCGTGCGCCAGGAGCCTCGCACTCGAATGAAGAAATCCTTTTACGGCTGGTGGATCGTCGCCGCCGCCTGCTTCACTTTTGGCCTGTCCACGGGCATACCGTACTACAACATCGGGTTTTTCTACGACTACATTGCCCGCGACTTCGGCTGGACCCGTGAACAGATCACCCTCGGTTTTCCCCTGGCCGCGGCGCTGACCATCTGGATTGGCCCGCTAGTCATCCACCGCTTCAGCCCGCGCAAACTGATCCTGATTGGTACGGCGCTGACGTGTGTCGCGCTGGTGGGCTTCGGCAATATGCCCGGCGTGCTGTGGATGTACTACGGCTTCTGGGTGCTGTATACCATCGGCTACTTCCTGTCCGGCCCGCCCCCGCACCAGATCATGGTTTCGCAGTGGTTCCGGCGCAATCGCGGCAAGGCCATGGCGATCGTCTATGTCGGCGTCGGCCTGATGGGTTCGCTGGGCAGCTACCTGGTGAAGCCGTTGACGGAGAAATTCGGCTACCACACAGCCTTGATGGTCCTGGGCGGAATGTTGTTCCTCTCGTGGCCGCTGGTCCTTTTCGTGCTGAAGGACCGCCCGTCCGACATTGGCCAGAATCCAGACGGCGACGATCAACCGGGTGCGGAAGCCGCGGTGGTTTCCAAGACCTTCAAAGAACTGGCGGCCAGCAAGGCATTCTGGCTGCTGCTGATCGGCAGCCTGTGCTCCATCGGCTCCATCGGCGCAGTGAACTTCCACATGAAGTTTGTGTTCCTGGACGAGGGCTTTACCCAGGGCGGCGAGGTGGACGGCGCGTGGCGTATTGCCTCGATGCTGATCCTGTGGTCCTCCATTGCCGGGCGGCTGTCGATTGGTTACTTCTCTGACCGTTTCTCGAAGAAGTGGGTCATGTTCGCCACCTACTTCATCGTGGCCGCAACCATCCCACTGCTGCTGCAGGTGAAGCCGGGCGCTGACTTCTTCCTGTACGCCTTCGCGATCCTCTTCGGCTTCGGCATGGGCGCGGACTACATGATGATCCCGCTGATGGCGGCCGACCAGTTTGGCGTCAATTCCCTGGCCCGCGCGATGGCGGTAATTCTGCCGGTAAACACGATTGGCCAGACCTGGTTTCCGTTCTTCGTTTCCGTGCTGCGCCGGGAGCTGGGCTCGTATACGGGCGCCATGGGGGTTGTCCTGGGCGTCGCCTTTGTCGGCGCACTGGCGATTGCCCTGCTGCCCCGACACAAGTCGTTCAGCCAGGCCAACTAAACTAGATACTACGGATGCGTCACTTCATTTACCGTTCTCTTGCTGAGCTCGAAGCCGGCGCTCGGGATCTTGGCACACAACACGTACGCTTTCAGCACGACCCCGCCAAGGTGCAGCAGGCATTGCTGCGCAAGGTGCCGGTAGGCGACCGCATCGCGGGCAACTCCATGGCGATCCACCCCATGGAGGGCTGCGACGGCACGCTGGAAGGTCATCCGGACGAATTGACCTGGCGGCGTTACGAACGGTTTGCGCGCGGGGGCTGCAAGCTGATCTGGTTTGAAGCCACGGCCGTCCACCAGGGCGGGCGGGCGAATCCGCGCCAGATCTGGCTCAACGAAAACACTTACGATTCGTTTGCCCGGCTGTACGAGATGATGATCCGGTCCCATACGGAAGTGTGGGGCACGACCGACGATCTGCTCATCCCGATCCAACTCACCTCTTCGGGCCGGTATTCCGTACCGACGCGCACCCTCGCGTATCACAATCCGCTGATTGACCAGAAGAACGGCGTGCCGGCCGACTACCCGGTGATCTCGGATGACGAGTTGGAGAGGCTGGAGGACTCCTATGTCGAGACCGCCGCGCTGGCGCAGCGCGCGGGCTTCACGGCGTTGGATCTGAAGGCGACGCACGGTTATCTGCTGGCGGAACTACTGGGCGCCAAGACGAGGGAAGGGCGCTACGGCGGATCGCTGGAGAACCGCACGCGGTTCCTC
This sequence comes from Paludibaculum fermentans, assembly GCF_051172195.1. Classification (GTDB taxonomy): domain Bacteria; phylum Acidobacteriota; class Terriglobia; order Bryobacterales; family Bryobacteraceae; genus Paludibaculum; species Paludibaculum fermentans_A. Next base: position 2,989,705 of record NZ_JBPJAQ010000001.1, on the reverse strand, counting down.
AAGAATGTGTTGGGCAAGATGCGCGCGCGGTTCGGCGACAGCATGCTGCTCTGCATGCGGCTGGGTTGTTTTGACAGTGTGCCGTTCGTACGCGATGAGGCGACCGGCCTGGGACGTCCACTGCCCTTCCCCACCCCGTATCCCTGGGGCTGGGGGGTGAATCCCGAAAATCCGCTGGAAGAAGACCTCAGCGAAGTGAAGCAGGCGATCACCTGGTTCCAGGAGTGGGGCATCCAGTTGCTGAATGTCTCGCTGGGCAGCCCCTATTACAACCCGCACATCGGCCGTCCCTTTGAAAAGCCCGACGATGGGAATTACGAGCAGCCGGAGCATCCGTTCCACGGCGTGGACCGGCATTTCCGCATCGCCGGCGAGCTACAGCGCACCTTCCCCAAACTGCCGATTGTCGGCACCGGCTATAGCTGGCTGCAGAAGTATGCCATCAATGCGGGCGCGGCGAATGTGGAAGACGGCAACGTGTCGTTCCTGGGCTTGGGCCGGGGCGTGCTGTCCTACCCCGACTTTGCGAAGGACGTCATCGAGAAGGGCGAACTGGACGAGATCCGGGTGTGCAAGACCCTCACCTACTGCACCTTCCTGATGCGCCAGAAATCGAACGAACTGGGGCAGTACCCAGCGGGGTGCCCACCCTTCGACAAGCTGGTCTACGGGCCCATCATGAAGGAAGCCCGGCACGCCAAGAAGAGCTAATCCAGCCGCTTCGTCTCGACGCCTTTGGGCGTTTCCCACGCAGCCAGTACGGCGCCATCCGGCAGGGATGTGAGGTTCACGAAGGAACCATCCGCCGACAGCAACTGCGGCTGGCTGGAGCCGGGCGTCAGGAGTTCCACGCCACCGGTGCCCTTGGTCCAGGCTACATAGGCGCCCTTCCGTCCCTTGGCGATGGCCGTGTCTTTGCCCGCGGCCAGGCGCCGCTCCGGCTTACCGGGTTCCGCCAGGAAGATGTCGGACTCGCGCCTCCAGGAGGAGGTGACCTTGCCGTTCTCAACAAAGAACCCGCCTCCATCCATGGGGCAGGCATCCAGTCTCCAGGTCGCTTCACCCTGTTTCGCAGCGGCTTCGAAGTGCACACCGTCGCTGGACTTGGCGACATAGAGATCGCGCGAGCCATCCAATGCATTCCGCCACATCACCCAGATGTTGCCCTGGGCATCGAAGAGGGCGGAGGGATGGCAGCACTGGCAGATGGTGCCGCCGGGCGACTCGTAGACCAGAACGTTCTTTGACCACGTATTGCCGCCATCGGCCGACTGCGAGCCGTAGAGTTTGGTGCCCTTCGAGCGCAGGTCGAGCCAGACGGCGAAGATCCTGCCATTGGGACCGGCCGCCATGGCGTGCAGGCCTTCGCGCGCCGAGCCCGGCTCATCGTTCACCGGCCCGGCGAAGCTCCACGTTTTACCCTGATCGGTGGAGCGCCAGGCCAACAGGTTGCCGGGCTGTGATCCCGGTGCGGCTGCGGGATCGGCGACAGCGGTAATGACCAGTGCGGAAGCGGTGATTGCGAGGCGCGGGCCCCTGTGCCGCCCGAGCGCCAGGGCGGGTGTGGCGGCCACCTTGACGGGGGCACCGAAGGTTTTGCCCTGATCCGGGGACGCGGCAAAGTACACTGCGCCCGGACCACCGTACGTCATGGCCACCTGTCCATTCGCGGCGGCCACCTGGGACTGCCTCATGGGCCCGGGCGGCGCTGCCGGGCCATCGGAGTTCATCAACATCAGGAAGGCGAGAAAGAGCATGACGGTCTCCTGTCAGAACGAGATGCGGACGGCGAGTTGCGTGGTGCGAGGATCGGCCACGGAAGTGACCTGCCCAAAGGTGGATGAAGGAGCGGCGGGGTAGGCGCCCGATCCGAATACTCCATTCAGGGTAACGCCGTTGGTCCGGTTGAGTGAGTTGAAAGTCTCGGCAATGGCTTCCACCCGCAGACGCTCTGTGAACTGGAAACCGCGGCTGAGGCGTACGTTCAGGTTGAATAGATCAAAGCCGTGGCCGGCGTTGCGCTCGATGAACGCGCCGTTCACGATGGGCCGCGCCGCCGTACCCTGCACCGTGTTGCTGCCGGACGTGATGTTGAAGGGCAGCGCCGAATAGTACTGCAGCATGCCGCCGAGTTGGAACCCGTGGCTCAGGATCTGCCATGCCGTTTTCGCCGGGCTCATGGGTGAATGAATAGTGCCGTTGAAAACGACGCGGTGACGCTGGTCGTCATCCGAGCGGCCCCAATCCTGCCAGATGTTGTACTGGTCGACCGGTGAACTAAAAAAGAACTCGCCTACATTGGCGAGTGCTTTGGAATAGGTGTACGAAATCCGGTAGCTCCCCCGGCGTGACGGCCGTTGGACGAACGAGACGTGTAGGCCATCGTAACGGGAATCGGCCTGCGGCGCGTACTGCGTGTTGTTGGCGTAGTTTGGATTCGGCCGGCAGCCGTTGTTCGTGCCGGCGGCCACACAGGTGGGCACGTTCTGATTGATGGACACAATCAGGTGCAGACCGCGCAGATGTTCGTAGCCCACGCTCAGGGTGCTGTGGGCGCCCAACTGCTGTTCGACTTCCAGGCTGCCCTGCGTGGAGTATGCGTTTTGCATGTTGACGTCCATGGTGGAGAAGTTGGGGAGGACGGAAGCCGGCAGGGCTCCGATGATATTCGGGAAGACGGGCGCTCCTGCTTGAGTTGGGCTGAGGCTGACGCTGATCTGGCTGGCCGGAGACACTGCGGTCGAGTTGCCGCTGGAGAGCAGGGCGTTCGCCAGGGCGCGCAAGGGCACGCGGTCGTAGAACAGTCCAAAGCTGCCGCGAACCACGGTGCGGCGCGCCGCGAAAGGAGACCACGCGAAGCCGGCACGGGGCGAGATGTTGTTGGAGTCGGTGTGGATGGATTCAAGGAACTGCAGGTCGTACCGCACACCGAGATTCAGCGTGAGGCGCGGCGCAACCTTCCACTCATCCTGAAGATAGAACCCCACGTTCGGGTTGGTTTGCGAATTGACCGAGTTGCCGAAAGTCTGCGTGAAGCCGGCGTTATTGTAGACGCCGCTGAGAAAGTTGGCCAGGGACGAGAACGAATAGCTGCCGCGCAGCGTGCGGGGGTAGGTGATGGTGGTGGAGTTGTAGAGGAAGTTGGCGCCAGCGCGGAAGGCGTGGGTTCCGGCCTGATAAGAGACGTTATCCACGAGTTCGAAGAGCTTGTTCTTCCGGCCGGTAGGCGAGCCGGCGAGGCGGCCGAACGTGGCTACACCGGCGATGCTGACGCTGGGCCCGTACGCGTCATTCGGTTCAGCCGCCAGGCTGCTTGCCGTGACCTGGCCGCGAGTCTCGTTCACCAGCCGGGGTGAGAGCGTGATGATGTTGCTGGCAGCGAAATTGTAGTCGGTGTTCTCGAGACCGGCCGCGGCGGTGATAGCGCTCAGCCCGCCGGCGCCGCGCGTGTTGTTGCTGCTCACGTCGTAAAGGCTGAACCGCAGGCTGAACTGATCTGCCGGCCGGAACTGGTGGTCGAGCTTGCCAATGACATTGGTCAGCCGCACCGGATTCGAATAGATGCCTGTAGCGAGTCGAGGCCCCTGATACCCGGTGGCCTCCAGGCGTGAATTGATGGAGGCGACGTTCGCGGGAGAGATGGTCACCAGGCCGGACTGGTTCAGGTTGCGTTGCTCGAAGTTGGCGAAATAGAAAGTGCGGTCGGCCTGGACTGGACCGCCGAGACTGGCGCCGTACTGAGCCTGGGTGAGAGGCAGACGGGTTCCGGAGAGAGTGTTGCTGGCGTTGAGCCGCTGGTTGCGGAAATAGCCATACAGGTTCCCGTGCAGCTGGTTGGTGCCGCTCTTCGTAATCACGTTGACATAGCCGCCCAGCGCGCGGCCGAATTCGGCTTGTCCGCCAGCCGTGACCACCTGGAAGTTATTAACGGCGTCGACGCTATACAACATGCCTCCCAGCCCGGCCGCGTCGTCGTTGGCGCTGAGGCCGTCGACGATGAAACTGTTCGAGAAGTTGCGCTGGCTGGCGATGGAGATGCCTTGGCCGGGTACGGCTGACGTTTCGGGGAAAAGTTGGGTGCTGGCCGTATTGGTGGGCGAGACACCCGGCACCAGCAGTGCGATGTCGGTAAAGTTGCGGCCGTTCAGCGGGAGGCTGGCCACCTCGGCCTGGGGGACGGTGCCCGCCACCTGGCTGCGGCCGGCTTCCACCAGGCTGGCCTCGGCGCTGACTTCCACGGCAGTCTCCGCCCCACTCACCCGCAGTTCAAATGGCAACTCGAAGGCCGCGCCCACGGTGAGATTGACGCGCTGTGTGGTGGGCGTGAAGCCCGGTTGTTTGACAGTGATTTCGTAGGAGCCCGGGCGCAGGTAAGGAAAGCGGAACCGGCCGTCGCGGTTGGTCACGCTGGACATGAACTGGTTGGTCTCCAATTGGCCGGCCTCGACAACCGCGCCCTGGACGACGAGTCCGGCAGGGTCAGTGACCCGGCCGCTGACGGTTGCGTTATTAATGCTCTCCTGTGCGGGCAGGCACAGGCCGAAGGAAACGAGATAAAGCAGCACGCAGACGCGCGTTCGCATGGATGACTCCCGGAATGGACGGATTCCGATCCGCCGGTTGGATTGGGTTGGAAGTGGGTCAGGCGAACGAGGTCGGGGGTGGGCGCTGCTGCAGGCTGTAGGTCTCCACCGAAGGTACGGCGACAGCGGCGGCAACGGTCACGAAGGTCGAGGTAAGCCACTGTGGGGCGTCGGCGCGTGGAGAGCATAGCAGCAGATCCACGCCCAACCGGGTGGCCGATGCGGTCTGGCCACACTGGCTTCCGCACGACTTGTCAGAAAGGATGGCGTTGGCCGGGCTGGTCTTCCGGCAGCAGCATTTCTTCCCGGTGCGGCAGCAGGCCATCCCGGACGTGGAACGCTCAGGTGAAGCCGCCGCCAGCGGCAAAAGCAGCAGGAGCGAATACAAGGCGAGCAGTGTTCCGGCAACGACACGTTGCCCCCAGCGACTGTGGTGAGCGGAACCCAGCATCCCTTGGCGCCAATATAACACGCACCCCTCGAGGGGTACGTGTTATTCAGGTGGCGGGCGGCGGTTCATCCGAATCGGAAGCTCCGGCATCAACCGTTGCGCGGACGCGTCCTGTGCGCAGCCGAATGTCCAAGCCCATACCTGGCGGCGCATCGGACGGCGACTTCACAATCCGGCCGGAGTCGTTCTGGACGATGGCATACCCGCGGTCGAGGACTCCGAGGGGGCTCAGCGCCTGGAGACGCGCCGCCAGCGGGTTCAGCCGTAGCGAAGCCGCATCGAGGCGCCGCCGCATGAGTTCCGGCAGAGGCTGGGCCGCGTTCTGGACACGCTGGGCCGCGGCGAGCATCCGGCGCTGCATACGGTCGTCCAGCGCGTGTACAGCGGTATCCAGGCGACGGCGGCTGGTGGCCAGGCGTGTGCGCGGGTCGTGCTGGCGCAGTCGTTGATCCACATCGTCCAACCGCTGGCCGAGCCGGGCGATTCGGCGCTGCAGCAGGCTGGCCGCGTGCTGGATGCCCTGCTCGTGCAGCCGGCGGCCGGCTTGCGAAAGACGAAAGTGAATGGCCCGTTCCACGCGATGAGTTGTCGTGTCGAGCGCTGCGAGAACATCCGCACGGTTGCGGACGATGAGTTCAGCGGCCGCTGAAGGAGTGGGCGCGCGCAGGTCGGCCACAAAGTCAGCGATGGTGAAGTCGGTCTCATGTCCGACGGCGGAAACCACAGGCATCGGGCATTCGACGATGCAGCGCGCTACGGCTTCTTCGTTGAAGGTCCAGAGATCCTCGATGGAGCCACCGCCGCGGCCGACGATGATGACATCGGGCCAGCCGGATTCCGCGAAGTGGAGCAGCCCTTCGCAGATGCCGTCAATGGAGCCATCCCCCTGGACGGGCGTCGGGAAGAGGCGGATGTGGAGTCCAGGGAAGCGGCGGCGCAGCACGGTCAGCATGTCGCGGATGACAGCGCCACGCGGCGAAGTCACGATACCGATGCGGCGTGGAAACGCAGGGAGAGGACGCTTGCGCTCTGCTGCAAAGAGACCTTCAGCGGCCAGCCGGGCCTTGAGCTGCTCAAAGGCCAGTTGCAGCGCTCCGAGCCCCTGGGGCTCCAGCGAGGAGACGATGAGTTGATACTCGCCGCGCTCCTGGCGGACTTCGACTGAGCCGCGAGCGACGACCGCGAGTCCATCCGCCGGTTTGAACCGCATGTAGCGCAGTGTGTTCTTGAACAGCACACACCGAAGCTGGGAGCCGGAATCCTTGAGCGTGAAATAAGCGTGCCCGGAGGTCCAAACCTTGTAGCCCGAGATCTCACCGGAGATGCGCACGTCGTCGAAATTGAGGGTGAGCAGGCGGTGGATGGCCGCCGTGACCTCAGTGACGGTGAAGACGGAGGGCGCAGAGTCGAAGGTGAGTTGTTCCATCCGTAGGATTAGGGTCGCATACGACAGGTGATGGCGGCTGGAGCGAAGCCCGTGGAGGATGCGATGACGCGTCTACTGCCTCGCGGCCTTCCATTCCTCCACGAGTTCTTTGGGCCACTCCCCGCGCAACGGCACGCCTCCATCGTCCGTAACGATGGTGGCGGGGGGCGGGAGGTTGGCCGGACAGCCGTTGTCCTAGTCGAGGGGAAAGCGGCGTAGGAAGTCTCGGCAGAACCGGGTGCGGAGTGGGCGGCTATTCACGGTGGTGTGGAGCCGAAGTCTGTCCATCTGCCACGGCGCAATTGTAGCTCTGGAGATGTTCATCGCCCAACGAGCAGCCATTCGACTCTCCGCTTGGCGATTCTCGCGCCAGGCACGCTCCGGAGGAATGATGTAGTGATGCCGGTCCAGAAGGGCCCGCTCAGCCTCGGGAAACTGATCCCAGCATTCATCCTGAGCCCAGCCGAAGTAAAGCAGGGATTCGCATACAGCGAGGCGCACATCGCGATCCGGATGTTTGAGCAGGCCCCGCCAGAGCTTTACCTTGCGCCACTGACTGAGAGCGCCAAAGGGATCGGCAGTCCAGTCCGCCAACCGTGAATTCCAACCGGGTCCGACCGAGTTGTTCAGCAGCGCAAAGCGCTCCCCAAAGGGATGCGAACCGTCCAGGGGCAAGCGATCGTGTCGCCCGCTGTTGATGGGGTAGATACTCCGCAGCCAATCGCGGGTCAAGTGGTATCGCCCGTGCTCCACGCGTAAGGGGAACAGGCATCTCTCGCCATTTCGGGTCGAGTTCCACTGGCCCGAGGCACCTCCGACCCAGTAAACCTCGTAAATGTCGACTGATCGCCGGTCTTCCGTTCCGCGCAGAACCGTCTCGACACGAACCCGCCGGCGGAGGATCTTCCAGTACTTGGACCTCTCTCCCGGTGTCCTGACCAGCGGCCAACTCTCCAGCACCTGATACTCGATGACGCCGATGATGAGATGGCTCGAACGGTCAACAATCTGGTCGGGTGTCATCTCGCTGGGGTTGAACTCGAACGGCGAGCCACATCCGGACAACAGGGCGACAGCCAGCAACAACAGAACTCGGACCATACGATTGGGACACCGCAGTCCGGAATCGGGTTCCGGACTGCGGGGTGATCCAGCGGCGGGGCAGCGGGAACGCCAGGGCTATTTCAACTTGTAGCTGCCGTCCGCGGCCTTCTCGCGATGCGCTTCATGGCAGCCCTTGCAGGTGCCGCCCAGCGCCGCGAATGCAGTGGACGCCTTGTCGAATTCGCCGGCCTGCGCAAACCTGGCGACATCCGCCGCGGCGCCCTTTGCGGTAGCTGCAGCCTGCTCCGCATCCGAAACGGCCTTGGTTTTGTAGAAGCCGTGCACCTTGTCGAAAGCATCCGCAACTTTGGCCGCCGAGGTAGCGGCGTCGACCGACTTGGCTTCAATCGCCTTCTTCGTGGCGCCCATGTTGCCGCCAATCGTCTTCATCCATCCGGGAAACTGAGCTTCGTCCTGCCCCAGCAGCCCTCCGACCGAAAGGACCGCCAACAGCAGCCCGACTTTGAGTTTCATCAGCAATCACCTCTCCTGGCGGCAAGGCCGCGAAATCTGAACCGTTTGGTCATTGTACGCAGGCCACCTGGCTTTGTCACCCGAGACAGCACATCCCCTCCGAGGCAATCGCGCCGCTCCTCTAATCCAGATAATCCCTCCGTGATTTGCCCCTCACATTCCGGTAGGCAGAACATACTGAATCACTACTATTGCCCGGGACGCACATAAGTTGTGGCCAGTGGGACCTGGAGTCTAACTGGAACTAGAAGTGCACGTTTGGCGCAAGTCCTTCATTTTCATATCATAGGCGCTGTGTATCATTTCCAATGCTATCGTTTGATTTCCTTTTGACTTGTGTTTGGATTTCGCGCATGGTATCACTTTCGTACCATCTCGCAGGGGCAAGTTGCCCTAGTGCGAAGTCTTGTGGGGTAGGAGCGCTTTATGCTGCATCTCAATCGACGTTTGATCACAAGCTTGATGCTTGCGGTCGCAGTCTGCGTCGCACCAGCGGCTCTTTGGGGACAAGGAACAGACTTGGCCGGCATCCGCGGCACGGTCACCGATATCTCCGGGGCCCGTGTACCCAATGCCAAGGTGACGATCACAGACTTGGGGACACAATCTGTCCGATCGCTCGTGACGAACTCAGAGGGTGAATACGAGGCCACGGGCCTCAAATCGGGAAGCTACAAGGTTGCCTTCGCAGCCACAGGGTTCAACACCTTGGAAATCAGCGGGGTCACCTTGAGGACCAGCGAAACGGCTCGTCTGGACGGCCACCTGGAAATCGGCCGTGCGAATGAGGTGGTAGTGGTCAGGGAAGAAGCGCCGATGGTTCAGACGGACAACCCCACCGTCGGCGGCTCTTTGAACAACGAGCAGGTAACAGCTCTGCCGCGCGACAGCCGCGACTACACGTCCTTCCTCTATCTCAGCCCCAACATCACACAGAGCAGCTCCAACGGTAGCTTCAAATTCCTGGGCGCCCAGAGCTACGGGGCGAGCTTCTCGGTGGATGGCCAGCGCACCAATGGTGGTGTCTTCGGCGGTCCCACCACCAGCCAGCCGTCTCTCGAAACCGTAGGCGAAGTCACCGTACTTTCCAACAACTTTACGGCGGAGTATGCGGGCATCGCCAACATCCGCGTCAGCACCCGCCGCGGCGATGCGCAATACCACGGCTCGGCCTTCTGGGATAACAAGAATTCAGCCCTGGCAGCCTGGGACATCCGGGACAAGAACGGCCAGGCGGCCTTCGTGCCAACGCCGGCCACCGCCACCTACCCGAACCCGTACTTCAACCTGAATGAGTTCGGCGGTTCGTTCGGCGGACCGCTGCCAAAGATCAAGAACACCTACTTCTTTGCGGCGTACGAGCGGCAGTATCTGAACAGCCCCGTATACATTCGCAATACCAGGCTGCCCCACCCCTCGCTGCTGGCCGGCGATTTCACCAAGGTCGCGGATTCCGTAAAGCCCCTGGTTCCTGCCGGCGTCAGCCTGACCCCGTCCGAGATCGCACAGAATACCGTGGATGGCGCCGGAGTACGCTTCACCTCGATTCCACAGCGCCTGATGAACTCGACGACGGCGAAACTGGTCCAAAGCTACTTCCCGCAGATCAGCACCAGCGCTCCGATCAATGCCGCCAATGGCCGCCTGGTGGAGTATTCGACGAATGCGCCCGGCACCTCGGTGCGCAACCTGGGCACGATCCGCGTCGATCACGACTTCCGGGAGGCCGACCGCCTGTACGTGGTCTATAACGCCCAAAGTCAGGTCTCGGCCAATGCCGCGGTTGTGGCGCCGTTCCTTCCGCTGGGTCTCACGCAGAACGACCGCCGCAACGACACGCTCTCCATCTCGGAGATCCACATGTTCGCGCCCACAGTAATCAACGAAGCCCGCGGCGGCTTCAACCGTGTGCCGAATCTGCGGCGTTCCAACAACACCCTGCGTCAGTTCCTGCAGAACATCGGCTTCAACGACGCGGACATCAAAGCTTACGGCGATGTCATCACGCCTTCCGCCCTGGACACCTTCGGCCACCCCGCCATCAATCTGGGCGCGAACTTCCAGGGGCTGGGCAATGGCGGCCGCAATACCTACCGGCCTCTGGACCAGAACCTCGTGACCTTCGGCGACACCATCACCTGGCTCAAGGGCCGGCACACGATCAAGGCCGGCGCTGACGCGGTGTACAATGCCGCGAAAGACGGCTTCACGAGCGGCCGCGGCAACCCGCGCGGTCTCATCAACTACAGCGGCGCAGGCACCGATCCGCTGGCCCGCTTCCTGATGGGCCTGCCAGCCAATACTGTCAGCTTTGTGAACCAGTTCCGCCCGCCCATGGATGTGCACAACTGGGAACAAGGCTACTTTGTCCAGGACGACTTCAAGATCCATCCCCGCCTGACCCTGAACCTGGGCCTGCGCTATGAGATCGTCACTCCGTTCACCGAGAACAACGACCTGATGGTGAACTTCGACCCAAACTTCGTGGGCAACGGCAAGCGCGGCCGCTACGTCGTGCCTTCCCAGAAGACGCTGGCCTATGTTGACCCTCGCTATATCGCCTACGGCGTGGTAACGGCCGACAAACTGGACTTGCCTCGCTCGCTCGTGCGGACGGACTACGGGAACATCGCTCCGCGCATCGGCTTGGCTTGGCGGATGACCGACAAGTTCGTGCTACGCGGTGGCTATGGTATGTTCTACCCCACCTCGGCCGCACAGGGCATTCGCGATCCCCTGGCCACCAACTCGTTCCAGGTGGGCCTCACGAAGACCAATACCGCGGATTCACCCCTCTCCGGCTGGCCCGGCGCGACGCATGGCACCAGCCCGATGTCGGGCGGCGCGCTGAACAATCTCAGCGGCATCACCTCAGGCAACTGGGTGCCGTTCGACCTGAAGCAGCCGCGCTTTCACCAGTACAACGTGACCGTGGAGCGCGAGTTGGGCTGGCAAACCGGGGTCCGCGTGTCATATCTCGGCACCCTGATGCACCGCCTCATCTCCGGTGTCGACGCCAACATGATTCCGCCCAGCGATCAGCCGTTTGGCACGACGATCGGCGACGGCGTCACGGCCTGCACGCCGGATGACGGAGACTGCGATTACTCCGACGCCGATCGCAAGCGCCTGCCCTACCCGAACCTGGGCAACTATCTCACCAGCTTCGGCAACTTCGGCCATGGCCGCAGCCATGCGTTCCAGACCGAAGTGAATCGCCGCTTCTCCGGCGGGTTCACCCTAAGCGCGTCCTATACCTTCCTGGACCAGAAATCCACCGCTCCCGACACCGGCAACGCCAGCCTCGGCGGCACGTCCTACAATCAGTTCAATCCGGAAGCCGATTACGGCATGGACGCCTTCACGTCCCGCCACCGCTTCATCACCTACGGTGTAGCTCAGGTGCCGTTCGGACGAAATGCCCGCTTCGGCTCCGGCATGTCCCGCCTGGCCGATACCTTTGTCGGCGGCTGGCAGCTCTCCTGGCAGGCGTTCGCCAAAACCGGCACCGGCTTCTCCCCGTTCTGGCTGTGCGACAACTGCGACCCCATCACGCCCGGCAACCTGGCTTCCGGCTCGGTGGATGCCACCGGCGGCTTCTACGGCACTGCCTTCCGGCCGGTGGTCAATGGCGATCCGAATCTCAAGAGCGGCGATCGCATCTGGAATCCCGATGCCTTCGGCCTCATGCCACTGGGCGGAGACCTGTTCACGAATCCCAAGGTCGCGGTCCGCAACCTGCTGACCGGACCCGGCACCTACGGACTGAACCTCGGGGTCCGCAAGTCGTTCCGCTTTGGCGAGCGCATCAAAGCCGAGTTGGGCGCCGACGCCAACAACGTCCTCAACCACCCGCTGAAGTCGCCCGACAATTACGACATCGGCTCGCTGGGTAACTTCACCATGAAGGTCAACCCGACAACGCTGAAGCCGGAGATCCAGGATGTCCAGGCGAATCCAGATTTCGGCCGGCTGCTGACAAGCTACACGCAGGACGGTGTCGATAGCAGGCGCGCCATTCGCCTGCGGCTGAGAATTACCTTCTAGCCGTCCTCCGCCACTCGTTCCAAACGACGAAGCCGCAGCCCCATCGGGTTGCGGCTTCGTCGTTTGCAGTCGGCCCATCGTGCCCCATTCCGGCCCGGCCAGCAGGTCCCACATCAGGCAGATTCAATCCGGCGAATGTCCCCAATCTTCGGCTGCGGTTCCGGAGTATCCACCGGCAGTCGCCGCGGATACCGCCGTCCGTTCAACAGCGCTCCAATCCAGGTAGAGCGGACCATGAGGTCATACGAGAGGATGAGCATCCCGACGGCGAGGAGAAGGACAATGGGCACCTTGGCCAACGCCGGCAACGGCAGTGGAAGCAGCGCCACCTGCAGGCCCACAACAACCGGCATGTGCATGATGAACAGCCAGTAGGAGGCGTCAGACATATAACGCCAGCGCGGGCTCGGCCGGCTGCACAACTTCAGGAACAGACCCGTGCAGATGAAAATATTGAACCAGCACAGCAAAACGTTGCCCGCGGCCTTTATGTACGGATGAGTGCCGCCGGGAACCAGGCCATATACCAGGAATGCCGGCACGGCCAGCGCCGCATAAATGCCGATATGCCGCTTGAATCTATCCAGGAGATCGCGATTCGCGTAGAGCAGCCATCCGAAAGTGAATGGCGGAATGTAGGCCAGCAGGATCGGCAGTTCCGGCATGAACCCGTCACAGTCTTTCAAATTCCCGCGCATGGCTGTTAGTTGCAGCCAGGAGAAAAGAGCGAATAGGGCGGGCGCGTACGGCCTGAGCAGGGCCCAGCGGTACAGGGACTGGATGCGCTGCATCAGTCCCGAGGGGAACCACCGGGAAGCCCACGCGGCTATTCCGCCGACGGCATAGAGAATCAGGAGATACTCGAGAAACCACAGATGCAGCGGATGCAGCCGCCGCAACACTGCGCCGCTGAGAAAAGCGGGGATCACGTACTGGGTGCCCTTCTCCAGGCTGATGACGATTACCGCCATTACGGGAAACAACAGGGCCCAGAACAGGGCGAATGGCACCAGAACCCGTTTGACTCGATTGCTGATGTAAGAGGCCGGCCCCCGCCCATTCCAAAGCAGGGCGCCGAAAAAACCAGCCATCACATAGAACGCCGGCATGCGAAAGGAATGGATGATGCCGAGCGTGAACGACAAGGCTGTGTTGGGATGTGGGTCGATATAGGGCCAGTGCCCGTCGCCGGAGTATCCCACAACGACGTGCAGATAAATCCCCAACAACATCATGGAGGCTCGCATGCTGTCCAGGGCGTGGTAGCGGACATTCGATGGGTTCATGGTTTCTGTGTGGAGCGCCGCGGCGCGCCCGGAGTTTGTCAGACTCCTTCCTGACTACGAGCCGCTGCCTGGCTGGGTTCCTTAAACTTCAGTCTGCATGCATATTATTTAATCAGATCCTAAATTACCTGTATTCGATCATCAAGAGGCGTCAGCCGAGCGTCCATAAACGGATGCAGAGAAAGACCGCTTGCCGCGGGGAGCTTCAGACCCTCACTCGTTGAGGTGCTCGCAGATGAACACCGCGCCATCCGCCGGGCCGCGGGGGAGGGATGTAATCGGCGATGCGAGTGTGTATGATTGTGCTGTCCGGAGGTATGGACTAATGGGTATGAAACTCTTCTCTGCCGCAACCGTGACTGTTGCCGCCATTCTTTTGTCGAGCTGCTCTGAGGCTCCACCGCCAAGTGCGAAAGCCGAGACCGAGGCCAAGAAGGAAGCCGCGAAGCCTGCCGGGCCCGTCGCGGCCCGCATGGCCTACTTCGAGATGTATAAAGTCGCCCGGACCTGGGCGCCCGATCTCCTGACGCTCAATCTGAAGAGCGGCGAGGTCGCGAACATCAAGAATGAAGACGGCAAGGCTGGTCTTTGGACGGCGGTCTTCGTTTCCCCCAGCAAGAAGGAAGCACGGACGTTCAGTTGGGCTGTGGCCGATAGCGGCCCCGACATCCATAAGGGCATGAACATCAGCGACAAGCAGACTTGGGGCGGCGCTACGCCGAACAGCAAGGCTTTCGTCAATGGTGAGTTCCTTGTCGATTCTGACGCCGCTTTCAAGACTGCCAGCGAAAAGGCCGCGGGTTGGCTGAAGACTCACGCAGGCATGAAGTACACAATGACTCTCGGTAACTCGTCCCGGTTCCCGGCTCCCGTGTGGTACATCATGTGGGGCAGCGCGAAGGACGGCTACTTTACCTACGTGAACGCCACGACCGGCGCCGTAGTCACTGACTAGTCCGCGAACATTGCATTGCAGCAGGGGGCGCCGGGCGTGGTTTGTCCGGCGCCATCGAGATGCGATCCAGTCCGGCTACTGCCACCCCGGGGCGCCAGGCATGGCTGGCCGGGTTCATCGTGATTGGTGTCGGCAAGCCAGCTCGCGCCCACGCCGCCTACGCCAGCTTCCGCGCAACCGCAATCTGCCGGCGCACATCGTCCAGGATGTCGCCGTCCTTCTCGTATTCCAAAGCGATCAGACCCTTGAATCCGATCCGCCGCAACTCCCTCATCACCTCGGGAATCCGGCACAGCCCCTGCCCCAACGGCACGTTCACTTCCCCGCCCCGCGCTTGAATGTCCTTCAGGTGGACCAGCTTCAGCCGCGATCCCAGCTTCCTGACGGCATCCACGGTGTCATGCCCGCAAGACACAATGTGGCCAACATCCAACGTGCAGCCCACCGTACTCGACAGGCCGTCCAAGGCCCGCAGAATGTCCTCCGGACTCTCGTAGTCGAACTTCCGGTTCTTGAAATAGTGGTTGTGGATGCCGAAGCTCATGCCCTCCGAACTCATCCGCTCATCCACATACTTCAGGACCGTGCCCGTCGGGTCGCCCGTGATGTTCGAGCAGCCCAGGATCCGCGCGAACCGGATCGCGCCATCCAGATCCGCCCTATCCTTGATGGTTGGCGCATAGTACGACACACAGCGGATCCCGGCCGCGTCGATCTTGCTCCGGAAGCTCCCGAACAACTCGGCCGGCGGTTTGTTGAAATTCATGAACTCGCCGCGCGACATCTCGATCTCGGTGACCTTCAGGGCCCGCAATTGCTCGATCATCGCGTCCACCGAAATCGCGTGATACGTATACGCTCCAATGCCGATGTTTAGGCGTCTGCCCGCGATCAGGGGAGCACAGGCAGCGCCCCCGGCTAACACCCGAACAAAACCGCGCCGCGTCTGCATCATTCCGTGAACTCCTCTTACTTCTGCGCACTCGCCGGCAACGGCCGCGGCGTTAGATCCGCATCCAGTTGACCCGTGGCCCACTCGATCGCTCCAATCATCATCGCCTGCATGTCCGGCCGGTCCCAATTGGAGGGGACATGGCCCAGCGTCGTGTAGAAGACGCGTCCCTTCCCATAACTCTTCACCCAGCTCACCGCGAAATCACGATCAGCCCGCTTCACCTTCTTGTTGGCAAGATCCACCTTCGACGCATCCAGCCGCATCAGGACCCGCGTGTTCGCGCGCGAGTAGTTCTTCATCTGGTAGATCTCGTCTTTTAGCTGGAGAGCCGCGGGCCACTTCTGCATCCCCGGAAAGTTCGGATCCTCGACAACCACCGGCGCGTCGAAAGTGCCCCATGGATGCTCGTCAAAATAGCCGCCCAGCATCTCGCCGTAAGCCGGCCACTGTACAAAAGTGATAGCCGCGCTGTGTATGCCCAGGAAGCCCTTGCCATCCTCGTGTACAAACGAGAGCAGGTCCGCCTTCTGCTGCTCGTCCATCTGCAGCGTGCCGCCCGTATAGAAAATCACAGCATCGAAATCGTTCAGGTTTTTGGCGTTGTATTCGAGCTTCTTCTTCGTCAACGGCTCCGTGTCGGTTCGCAGGTGCGTCTCCCACAAGCCGGTCTCCCGGCCCAACCGCTCCACAGTAGCCATCGCATGAGAGATCGCCTCATGCCGGAAACCCTTCTCGTCGCCGATAAACAGAACCTGCTTAGGACGCTGTGCGGGCGCCGCAGCCCCGGTCTGCGCCTGACCGAACGCGGTGGCCGCCAGAGCCAGCACGAGCAACACCGGCAGGCGTCGCCCACACGGTCTTTGTCCTCGACAACTGGATAACCCGGCGATTCGGTGCATTCGAAACAACCCCCTTTGCGCGGCGCAAACGGCCCACTCAGGTTGTATCAGAATAGCCGGTAAAAAATGAAATGACGAATTAACCGGAGCTTGTCAGCCTGCGTGCCGCGCGGCGAATTCGTCCACACGCGCGCGAATCTGGTCCCGGATCCTGCGAAACGCATCCAACCGCTCGGCCTCACTGCCCTCCACCGCCGCCGGATCTTCGAAACTCCAGTGAATCCGCTGCGTGCCCGCAGGGAAAACAGGGCAACTGTCCCGCGCGTTGTCGCACACCGTCACCACGTAGTCGAAGGACTGCCCTTCGAACTCCTTCACCGATTTCGAGCGATGCCCCGAAATATCGATCCCCAACTCCCGCATCACCGCGATGGCCTCCGGCCGCACCAGGCTCGGCTTCGTGCCGGCACTCTCCACCTCGTAAGCGCCCGCCCCGGCCTGCCGGAACAGGCCCTCGCCCATCTGGCTGCGGGCCGAGTTGCCCGTACACAGAACCAGGATTCGCTTCATCGGGATTCCTTCCTTCACACCCGCCCGGGCCGGCAGGTTTCCACCGCCCCGAATACGCCCCCAAACCACTTGCGATTGATCCACAACGCCACATTCACCAGGCCGATGAGCACCGGCACTTCCACCAGCGGCCCAATCACCGCGGCAAACGCCGCCCCGTGGTGGATCCCAAACGTCGCGATCGCCACCGCAATGGCCAGCTCAAAATTGTTCGACGACGCAGTGAACGACAACGTAGCCGACTCCGCGTAGTTCGCCCCCACCTTCCGGCTCATCCAGAACGAGACGAAGAACATCAGGACAAAGTAGATCGTCAGCGGGATCGCCACCCGGATGACGTCGAACGGCAACTGGACGATCATCTCGCCCTTCAGGCTGAACATCACCACAATGGTGAACAGCAGGGAGATCAGCGTCAGCGGACTGATCCGCGAAATGAACTTCTGCTCATACCAGTCGCGGCCCTTCGCCTTCAGCAGCACGAAGCGAGTGAGCATCCCGGCCAGGAACGGAACACCGAGATAGATGAAGACGCTCTGCGCGATCGCGCCCATCGAGATGTCCACTTCCACCGCCCGCAGCCCCAGCCAGCGCGGCACCGTGGCCAGGAAGAAGTAAGAGTAGACCGAAAAGAAGAACACCTGGAACAGCGAGTTCAGCGCCACCAGGCCCGCGGCATACTCACGATCTCCACCAGCCAGGTCGTTCCACACAATCACCATCGCAATGCAGCGCGCCAGGCCGATCAGGATCAACCCGGTCATGTACTCCGGCTTGTCCCGCAGCAGCAGCACCGCCAGCGTGAACATCAGAATCGGCCCGGCCACCCAGTTCTGGATCAGCGACAGCACCAGGATTCGCCGGTGCTGGAACACGCGGCCCATCTCCTCGTACTTCACCTTCGCCAGCGGCGGATACATCATCAGGATCAGGCCGATCGCGATGGGGATCGATGTGGTGCCCACGCTGAACCGGTCGAGAAATGGGACAATCCCCGGCATCCCGTACCCCAACCCAACGCCAATGGCCATGGCGGTGAAGATCCACAGGGTCAGGTAGCGGTCCAGGAAAGACAGGCGGGCTGTTGTGGCAGAGGACATATTCGTATACTTCACGGGCACCGGGCCCCATTCATACTCATTTCGTCAGATGACGATGGGCAGACAAACTCCTAGATGATCGCGACCAGCGCCTTCAACTTCCGCAGCGTGTTGTAGTTGATGCAATAGCCAATGCGCGTACCCTCCTGGCTGCTCCGCACCAGCCCCACTTCCTTCAGGATTCGCAGATGCTCCGAGACCGTCGATTGGGCCAGCGGCAATTCGTCCACAATCTGACTGCAAACACGCGCTTCCTTCAACGACAGCATCCGGATGATCCGCACCCGCGCGGGGTGCCCCAACGCCTTGGCCAGGCGAGCCAGTTCTTCATCGGCGCCAGCCCCCTCCAGCGACACAAACTGCGACTCGGCCTGCGGTTCCAACGGGGGACAGCACAGCGGCGTCGGCTCAGGTTTCTTTTTCATAGTCTATCGTCGATTCACGATAGCACTGCGCAACCGAAGCGTCAACGCGGCAGTCACCAATAGGGGAGTAGCCGCCGGGAAACAGCGGCTCATCGGGGCTCGGCGAATCGCGATGGCCAGTTCGCCGAGCCCCGGCAGAGGGAGAAAACTCTCTTACGCGTCGATGCCGGCGCGATAGTTGCCAACAGCCTCAGAGGTCCGCAACGCCCGGCTGTAAACCCGCAGCTTGCGCATCTCTCCAAAGACCTTCGGGCCCACCTTGGCCTGGGCCTCGCCATTCACATCGCCGAGCTCGGCGCCAAACCGCCCCCACCCGTAATCGCGAACCGCTCCGCCATCGTTCAGGATCCCGTCAATCATCACGCTGATGATCTTCGGTCCGCCATCGACAATGAACACGACGTGCTGCCACGTGCCCGACCGCAGCGTACCCGCATGCGTCCCCGGATCGCTGTCCCACGCCGCGCGTGTCCGCCCGTCATTCATCGCCAGCGCCAGCGTGAACCGGTCGCTCGTCCGCACCGATACGCCTTGCCCCGACGAAGTCACCGTGTCGAACAGCACCTGGCCCTCCGACAGTTCGCTCAGCTTCACCCAGAACTCCAGCGAGAAACCGCCGCCCGCCGAAAGCTCCGCCAGCTTCGGCAGCGCCACGGACATAGCCGGCCCGGCCGCCGTAGCCACCAGCCCGCCCGTCGCCACGGTCTTGTTGTCCAGCTGGTTCCAGATCCCATCCAGCAGCGTCTGGTCAATCGGATGCACACGGGCGTACGTCTTCACCGTCTCGGTGATGTAGTAGCGCCCCTTGTCCTCGACAAAATCCGGATAGCTGATGCGCGTATCCGGGTTGTCGTCGTACAGCAGGATCTCCGGCTGGCTCCAGTGTATGAACCCGTTCTTTTCCACACCGCCCGTAATCCAGCCCGGATTCCTGCCCGTGTAATACGGCCACTTCTGCGCGTGCACGGCTTCGCCCGCATGGTTGTGGTACCACAGCAGGAACTTCCCGTTGCTGAACTTGCGCACAAAGTTCGCCGCCCGCGGATGTTTGATCGGCCGGCCTCCGGGCGTGTACGTCGCGTACGCCGGCGGAGTCCAAGTCTTCCCGCCGTTCCTGCTATACGCCGCACAGTTATACCCGTCGATGCTGCGATACGTGCAATACAGGCTGCCGTCGCTCAACTCCACTAGGTTCGCTTCATCCGACACCGGATTCTTCGGGGCCCGCAGTCCTTCTTCCCCTTCCGGCAGCAGCTCCCAATGCAGCTTCGCCGGATCCTTCTCCGTGGCAATGTTCGAGCTCTTCATAAAGACGCCCTGCGACGTCACCATGCTGCCCGGATCGCCCCACTTCCCCACTTTGGCGTACCCGAAGATCATCTCTTTCTTGCTCGTCAGGATGGGCTTGCCCACCCCCCAGAAGTACATCAACTCCCCTGCCCAGGCGTTCTCGCGGTCGATCCGCATCGGCCGCATCGGAATAAAGTACCGCTCCTTCGACCAGCTGTGCCCGTGATCGTCCGAGTACTTGTATGCGTACTTGCCCAGAGTATCCACCCGCCGCCCAACCCTGGGATTGTTGCTGCGCGTGTCCAGCCGCAGATTCTCTGAGTTGTATGTATAGAAGACGTACACCCGCCCACCCGGAGCAATGAACGGCATCACCCACGACGCTTCCGGTCCATCCGCCGGCTCGATGTCGATGGGCGCGGACCAGGTTTGTCCCTGGTCCGTGCTGATCGTCGAAATGATGTGCTGCCCCGGTTCCCCTTCCACGCCACGCCCCGTCGTCAACACGCACAGCCAGTTGCCATCGCGCGTCACCACAACGTAGGGCTGATCGCTATAGCCTTCCCGTGGAATCTGCCAGCCGTGCTTGACGTTGCGCCAGTCCGGCTGGCCCGGCCCGGCCGCATGCAAAGGAACACCTAGAATCGCGCTCGTGGCGAAGAAGTCTCGTCTGGTCATGGTCGTTGTTCCGATTAGAACAGGAACTTCAGCGCCAGTTGCAGTTGCCGCGGCGAGTTCGCCTGGCTGCTGATGACACCCGCACTCGTTGAACCAATGGAGGTGCTCGGCATCCCGAACCACACCCTGTTCATCGCATTGAACGTCTCAAAGCGGAACTGGGCCCTCAACCGTTCATAGATCGCGAAGGTCTTGAACAACGAGAGGTCGTAGTTCGCAATCCCCGGCCCGCGCAGATCAGGAGCCGTCCGTGAGCTGTTGCCCAAAGTGAACGCGGCCGGCACCGCAAACGCATTGGTATCGAAGTATTTCAACAGCCGGCTCTGTGTCGAGCCGCTCAGCTCTCCACTCTGCTGCAGCCGGATCGGCCTTGTCCCCGAAATCGCGCTCATCACCAGCGGCTCACCCTTCTGGAAGCTGGCGATGCCGTTCATCTGCCATCCGCCAAACAGCATGTCCACCGCCCGGTTCCAGTGCGATCCCATCCAACGGCCGCGGCCGAAAGGCAGCTCATACACCCCGCTCAACACCAGCCGGTGCGGCACATCCTGGGAATCCAGCGACCGTTCCAGCCTCAGGTTAAAGGGATCCATCACGCCCGTCGTCGAACCCACCGCCGCGTTCGAAAAGTCAGTGATGTTCTTCGACCACGTATACGCCGCCAGCAGCGTGTAGCCCTTGCTGAACCGCTTCTCCACGCGCGCCTGCATCGAATGGTAGTTCGAATTGCCGATCGAAGGGTTCACCAGGTTGACCGACCCATACTGCGGGTAAGGCCGCAGCAGTTGCCCGCGCTGCACCGTCGCCAGCGATAGCGAGCTGGTCGGATCCGTAATAATGCCGTAGAACGGATTCGCCACCAGTTGCTGATTCACCGCGCCCAGCGCGTTCTGCGCCTGTGTCAACGTGTTTGGATTGAAGTTCGTATACGGCACATGCGTACCCTTGTTTGCCGTGTAGGCGATCTCCACAATCAGGTCCTGGCCCAGTGATCGCTGCACCGAGAAGTTCCACTGCTGGAAGTACGGAGTGGCCAGCGACAGCAAGCCGGAAGTATTCGATTGACCCAGCAGCGAACGGTCCGTCAGTTGGCTGCGCGACAACGGCTGGTTGAAGCCATTCGGGAACGGATTCGAGAGGCTCGCGATCGGTGTCGTGCCATCCAGCGACGTCACAATGCTGGTAGTCGCCTGGAAGCCATCCACAAAGCCGCCCGCGGCACCGGCCGCGTCCGTCGAGGACAGCCCGAAGAAGATGCCGTATCCGCCGCGGAGCACCGTGTCCTTGTTCAACTGATACGCGAACCCAAACCGCGGAGCCCAGTTGTTCTTATCGCCCGCGACCAGTTGGCGGTCGCTCGCATCGCGGAATGCCATCGCCCCGCGCAATCCGGGAATCGAAGGCACCTGGGCCGCAATGGGCGACGCCGCGCCGACATCGAAGATGCTGATGCGGTCAAATCGCTCTGTGCGCGGAACATTCACCTCATACCGGAAGCCGAGATTCAACGTCAGCTTGCGGTTCATCCGCCAATCGTCCTGTACGAACCCGGCCCAGTAGCGACTGGCCGAGGCAATCGCCGGCTGGTTGATCAGCGACCCGCCCGGAATCCCCAGCAGCAGCGATGCGATGCCGTTGCCTGCCGTCGTGCTCGCCTGGTTGGGATTCGGACCCTGGGTCCACGCCGAACTGATCGAAAGCGCGCCCTGCGCCGAAGGATTCTGCAACTGGTTGTCGAGATACACACGATAGTCAGCACCGGCCTTCAGCGTGTGCGAGCCCTGGATCCGCGTCACCGTCGCCTGCAGGATGTGCGACATCTGCGAGCTGTAATTCTGGTTGCCATTCCCCAGTCCAGAGTAGCCGCTAATCGAGAAGGTCGGCAGCGCGCTCACCTGCTGATTCGCCTGGAAATTGGCTGGGAACCCGAGCTGCGTAATGTCATAGCCATCACCCCACGCCGTACGCGTGCCGTATTGCCGCGACAGCCCGTAGTTGAAGTTCACGATCGTCGTCGGCGTCAGCGTCCAGATGTCCTGCAATGCGGCCGACCGCCGGTGCTGCGTCAGCGACGGATTGCCCGGATTCGCAATGTTGTTGAAGTAGTTCGGCTCGCCCGTGAATGGCTCCTGGCGCGACACCCGCCCGAAGATCTTGTGGCTCGTCCCAACATAGTGATCGATCCGGATGTCAAAGGTATCATCGCGATTCACGCGCGCCGCGCCAATGTCCAGGTTCGCCGTCAGCCGCCCATTCGTCGGCAGCGGGAAGAACTTCACCAGATTGTTGCCCACGGCATTGATCCGGTTCGTCGGAATCACATTGCCCGGGAACGGATCCCGCATCAGTGTGCCGGCGGAACCCACCCGTGTCGTGGTCGGGTCATACATCACCACCGCCGCACCCGCGGCATTCACCGTCTTCGAGAAATCGCCCGTTCGCTCCAGCGCCGTCGGCACCGTGTAGTTCGCCGAGGCCACCGTGCTCTCCCGGAACGCCTCATAGTCAAAGAAGAAGAACGTGCGATCCTTGCCGTTGTAGATCTTCGGCAGCACCACCGGACCGCCAATCGCGCCGCCTGCCTGGTTGCGCCGCAGGGCGCCCAACGGAATGCCCGCCCGGTTGTTGAAGAAGGTGTTGGCGTCGAAATACGAGTTCCGGTGAAACTCGTACGCCGTCCCGTGAATCTCGTTCGTGCCCGACTTCGTCACCACGCTGATCACACCGCCGTTGAACCGGCCATACTCAGCGCTCATCGAATTGGTCTGCACTTTGAACTCGCTCACCGCATCCACTGAAGGCGTGTAGATCAGGAAGTTGAACCGGCCCTGGTTGCGCGGCGCCGTATTCGGGATGCCGTCAATCGTCACTTCGCTCGTGAAGTTCGCCGCGCCGCTGATGCTCGGCACCGACCCGCCTTGGTGCTGGGCCGTATTATTCGGCGTCGGCAGCACACCCGGAGCCAGCGTCGCCAGCGCAAACGGCTCGCGTCCGTTCAGCGGCAGGTCAATAATCCGCCGGTTCTCGATCACCTGGCCTAAGGTATTCGTCACAGCATTCACCAGCGGCGTCACCGCTTCCACCGTCACCTGGTCCACCATCTGGCCGATCTCCAGATGGAAGTCCATCGTCAGCCGGTCCGCTACCCGCACCGTCAGGCCCGATTGGTTGTATTTCTTGAAGCCCGCCGCTTCCACCGTGATCGCGTATTGGCCGGGGTCGAGGAAGGTCACCACGTACTCCCCTGCCGAACTCGTCGTAAAGGTGCGCACGGTCTTCTTCGCAATATCCGTCACCGTGACTACGGCTCCGGGAATAACGGCGTCCTGGCTGTCGCGGACCGTTCCGAGGATAGTTCCAGAACTGGATTGAGCGTGGGCGATAGCCGTCGCCGCAACGAGGGCGAGCATTAGCTGGTGAGCTTTCGACATGGAGACCCTTTCCGGTTACAACTCTGAGATATCAGAACTCTATCACCGGAATTGGTCTCTGTCAATTGTGATATCTCAGAAAACATCAATCCATCTGCCGGGATGCGTCCACCCACAACCAACACACCGCTCCAGCCAGGTAAAGCGCCCCCGTCAGATACAACGGACCCATCCAGCTCCCATAGTGGTCCACCCCGTATGCCAGGATGATCGGGCTCAAAAACCCGCCAATCTGGCCGGAGGTGTTCATCGCCGCCGAGACCATCCCCGCGTGCGGTCCCCCAATGTCCACCGCCGCCCCCCAACTCGCCCCCAGCAGGAAGTTCGAGGAAGCCGCCGCCAGCGCAATGAACGTCGCCCCCACTAGTGGATTCGGCGCCATCGTCCCCGCAATCAGGAAGATGCCGGCACAGGCCAGCGATACGCCGCCCACCGCCGCACGCCCCACTCGCAGCCCCAGCTTCGCCGTCAACCGGTCCGTCGTGATCCCGCCAAACAGATCCGCCAGCACACTCAAGGTCAGCGGCAGGCCCGCGAAGATCCCCAGCAGACCGGCCGAAAAACCGCGCGACGATTCCAGATAGGTCGGCAGCCAGGTCACGTAGAACGTAAACCCATATGTCTGCGTGAAGTACATCGCGCACAGCGCTAACACACTTGGATTCAACAGCAGCCGCTTCCAGCCGCCGCCCTCCAACGAGTGCCCGGCCGAGATCGCACGGCCCGACTCGATATACTCGCACTCCCCCGGACTCACCGCCTTGTGCTCGTGCGGCTCGTCCCGGAACCAGTACCGCCACGCGATCGCCCAAAGGAACCCAATCGAGCCAAAGATCAGGAACAGCGCCCGCCAGTGAAAGTGGACGAGCAGCGCCGTCACCAGCAGCGGAGTCACTCCGCCCCCCAGGTGCGCGCCCATGAAGAAGATCCCCTGCGCCGTCCCGCGCTCCCGCTGCGGAAACCAGCGCGACAGTGTCCGCGCCACATTCGGCCACGCCCCGGCCTCTCCGGCGCCAAACAGGAACCGCGTCCCCAACAGCGAAGGAAAACTGAACACCCCCGCCGTCAGCATCGTGAAAGAGGACCACCAGGTCACGATTCGCGTCAAAACCCGCCGCGTCCCTACCTTATCGCCCCACAACCCCGTCGGAATCTCAAAGATGGCGTACGCCAAAGTGAACGCGCCGAACACAAAACTCATCTGCATCCGGCTCAGCCCCAGATCGGCACTCATCCGCGGAGCCGTCACCGAAATACAAACCCGGTCCAGATACGTAATCCCGGCCAGCAGCACCAGCATCGCCAGCACCCGGAACCGGACCTTCGTCTGGACTCCGCCGGCTGAGGAGGCCCCCAGCCCCATCATTCCGCACCATCCGGTTGTACAGGAGCCGCCGGAGCCGCGGCCGCCTGCTGCCCATGCTTCCGCGACCTCTTCGAAAACGTCTGCACATGCGACTCGTTCCACCCGAAGTACGGCTCCATCTGCGCCAGCACTTCTTCCATCCGGTACCGCGTGTGCTTCCGCATCGCCGCATCCGCCTGCTCCGGCCCCCCGGACACCAGGACCTCCGCCAGTTGCGAATGCCATGCGGCCGGCGGCGGCTGGTTCCCCAAAGCAGTGTCATAGAGCCAGTTGAAGATCAGAACCTGATTTTTTTCCACGGCTTGGCACAACTCGTCGCAACCCGTGCACTCCGCAATCCGCATGTGGAACCGCATGTGGAAACGGTGGATCTCGAACAGCCGGTCCCGACCCGAGTCATCCTCCGGAATCTGCAGCACATGCAGCGCATCCAGTTGGTGCGCCATGCGCTGGATCTCGTCCCGCTCCTCCGGACTCGCCTTCTCCGCGAAAATCCGCGCCGCCTGCGTCTCCAATGCCTCACGCAGGATATAGTGACCGCGAATCGACCGCGCCGTCGGAATCCGCACCCGCGTCCCCACCCTCGGCCGGCTCTCCACCAGCCCATCGCTTTCCAACCGCTGCAGCGCATCCCCCACGGGGACAATGCTGACGCCCAGTTCCTCGGCCAGGACCCGGCGCGAAAGCCCCGTTCCAAACCGTAGTTCACCTCGCAATATGCGGTTGCGAATCGTCATGTAGACCTGTTCGGTCAGATTGCCAGCGAAGGAGCTCATGGAATCACCACGAGCTAGTTTACGCCCGATCCGTCTACCGGGCAAGCTAGTGAGATATCAGAGAACATAAAATACGCGCTTGTCTTCAGTTGGTTGTTGAAGTATTCTGATATCTCAATTGTGCCGACCATCATCATCACCGAACCCGAGTTCTCCAAAGGCGCACACATCTTCACCGCCTCCGGCCTGAACTGCCTCCCCTCCGCTCCCGCCGAAGCCGACCTCTGCGCCGCCATCCAACACCACGGCGCCCGCCACGCCATCGTCGGCATCCAGCCCTACCGCTCTTCCTTATATGATGTCCTCCAGCCCGCGGCCGTCCTCGCCCGCTTCGGCGTCGGCCACGACGGCATCGACAAAGCCCAGGCCACCCAGGCCCGCATCCTCTGCACCAATACCCCCGGCGTCCTCAACGAATCCGTAGCCGAACACGCCATCTCTCTCCTTCTCGCCGCCGCCCGCCACACCACCAAAGTCGCCGCCGCCATGACCCAGGGCGCCTGGGCTCCCGTCGGTGGACGCGAACTGCGCGGCAAAACCCTCGTCATCATCGGCTGCGGCCCCATCGGCTCCGCTGTCGCCCGCATCGCCACCGCCGCCTTCGACATGCGCGTCATCGGCGTCATCCAAAACACCCCGCCGCGCGAACCCGGCTTCTTCACCAAACTCACCAGCGACCCCGCTGAGGCGCTCCCCCAAGCCGATTTCGCCAGCCTCCACATCCCGGCCACACCCGCCAACGCCCATTTCGTGAACCAGCAGCGCCTCGCGCTCCTCCCAACCGGTGCCTGGCTCATCAATACCGCCCGCGGAGCCGTGGTCGACGAAGCCGCCCTCTACGACGCGCTCGCCCAGGGTGCCATCGGCGGCGCCGCCCTCGATGTCTTTGAAACGGAACCCTACGCCCCCGTCCACCCGGCGAAGGACCTCCGCACGCTGCCCAACACCGTCCTCACGCCCCACATCGGCAGCAACACCGCCGACGCCAACACCCGCATGGCCCAGCACTCACTCCGCAATGTCCTGCTCGCGGAACAGGGCGCCTACAGCCAGATGAACCTGCTCAACCCGGAAGTACTCCAATCCCTGCCGCCCAGCAGCGGCGCATAGGAACTTGACCACGATGATCCACCGGCGTTCTTTCCTGACCCTGCCCTTAGCCGCCTGCCTCCACGGCGCCGAGGACCCGCCTTGGGCCGTCTCCAAGCCTGACCTCAAGGTCTACATTCCGGAGAAACCCGGCGGCGCCGACAACACCAATCAGCACTTCCAGGTCGTCGCGCTCCCCGACGGCGCATTCCTCGCCATCTGGACGCAAGGCGCCGGCGAAAACGCTCCAAATCATCGCATCGTCAGCAGCCGCTCCACTGACCAGGGCCGCACCTGGACCACGCCCATCGAGGTCGACGGCCCCCAACCCGGCCAACCACGCATGGTCGGCGTAGCCAGTTGGGCGTTCCCCATCGTCGCCCCCAGGCTCAAGCGCGTCTATTGCGTCTACAACAAGAACATCGGGATCCAGGACGTCCGCCCCGCCGACACGGGAGCCCTCCGCATCAAGTGGTCCGAGGATGGCGGCCAGACCTGGAGCCGCGAATTCCACGACTACCCCGTGGGCCGCACCGACTTCAGCCATCCCGATCCCAAAATCCCCGAGACCTGGATCGTCTACCAGAATCCCCTCTACGCCCCCGACGGCCGCGTCCTCGCCGGCTTCACCCGCTGGGCCAGCAAAGCTGCCGACCCCGATCCCCGCAACTGGGGCCGCAACACGGAAGTCGCCTTCCTGTCCTTCGACAACATCCTGCGCGAGAAGGACCCGGCCAAACTTCAGGTCACCACTTACCCCAAAGGCCCCGGAATCCGCCTCTACGCCGAACCGGAGCCGAAGAAGAGCATCATCCAGGAACCGACGCTCCACGCCCTGAAGGATGGCCGCATGCTCTGCGTCATGCGCACCTACACCGGCAAGGTCTACTTCGCCCTCTCCCCCGATGGCGCACGCACCTGGGGTACGCCCCGCCCGCTCTGCTACGAACCAGAAGGCGCGCCCATCCTGAACCCCATTGCCCCCTGCCCGCTCTACCGCCTGGGCGACGGCCGCTACCTGCTCGTCTTCTTCAATAACGATGGCGGCCCCTCAGGCCCCGGAGCCTGGCTCAAAAACCGCACCCCCGCCTGGTACACCGTCGGCCGCGAAATCCCCAACCACCCCATCCAGCCCATCCGCTTCGGCCAGCCGCGCATCCTCGTCGACAATCACGCCGAACCCCTCGGCACCGAGAAACGCACTGAAATCGCCACTTACACCAGCTACTTCGAGTCCAAGGGCAAGCGCTATCTCTGGTACCCCGACCGCAAGCACTACCTGCTGGGCAAATACATCACCGACGGCATGCTGGATGCCTGTGACCCCGGGAAAAAGTCATGAAGAACCCTTTCCGCAAAGCGCTGCTCGATCGCACCC
The DNA here is from genome assembly GCF_051172195.1 of Paludibaculum fermentans. Lineage (GTDB taxonomy): Bacteria > Acidobacteriota > Terriglobia > Bryobacterales > Bryobacteraceae > Paludibaculum > Paludibaculum fermentans_A. The sequence continues at coordinate 2,961,482 of NZ_JBPJAQ010000001.1, read as the reverse complement.
CCACCTTTGGAGCCTGGATCCAGATGGGCCATCCCGCCATCGCCGAGGTGCTCGGCCGCGTGGGTTTCGACTGGATTGCCGTCGACCTCGAACACGGCGTCATCGACCTGGAATCCACCGCCAACCTCTTCCGCGCCATCGAGCGCTACGAAGCGGTGCCCATTGCCCGCCTCCCCTTCAACGACCCCATCTGGATCAAACGCGTCCTCGATGCCGGAGCCGGCGGACTCATCATTCCCATGGTGAACTCCCCGGCCGAGGCCCAGGCCGCCATGGACCAGGCGAAGTATCCGCCGCTGGGTCGCCGCGGCTACGGCTACAGCCGGGCCAACTCGCACGGCCTCGACTTCACGCCCTATATCCAGGAAGCGAACAAGGAAATTGCCATCGTGATGCAGATTGAGCATCGCGACGGCATCGACGCCCTCGACGGCATCCTCGATGTGCAGGGCGTAGACGGAGCCTTCATCGGACCGCTCGACCTCAGCGGCTCCTTCGGCAAGACCGGACAACTCGACTGCCCGGAGATGGTCCAGGCCCTCAGCACCTTCCGCTCGTCCTGTAACAGCCGCGGCATCGCGGCGGGGATGCACCTCGTGCACCCCACGCCCCAAAACATCGGCCAGGCACTGGAAGACGGCTACACCATGATCGCCCTCGGCGTAGACAATACGCTGCTGGCCGGCGCGGCCCAGGCAGCCCTGGCTTCCGCGCACTCGGCCATCTCCTCAGCAGCGTCCCCTGCACGCTAGCCCGCGTCCGGTAAGGCCACCCGGTCCACCAGCCTGGGTTGTTCCAGCACCTCCGGTCTCGGATTGTCCGGGAAACACACAAACTGGCATTGGACCGAGTTGAGAATCGGGCTCATCCGCAAACCGAATAGTCCCCGGGTCATCGCCCGGGCGCTGCTGATAAAGGCGATATCGGCGTGCGCATCCTTCAGCAGGCGCCGTACCTCAAACCGCTCGTGGCCCGTCGAAGTGTGCACCTTGAAAGTCACCGGCAACTGAGAGACGATCGCCCGCAGCGTCTCCAGCGGACCCGTCTCCCGGCCCGTGAACAGATCGCTGGCGATCGTCCCGTCATCCACATCGGGCACAGGGAATACGTACATCACGTGGAACACCGCATTCCAACGCGCCGCCGCGGCGGCCGCCTCCACGCAGTGCTCCTTCCAACCTGGCTCGTTCGTCATCACATAAGCCACATTCTTCGGCGCCTGCCGCAAGGCGCCACTCCTGGAAAAGTCGGAGTTCGTCCAGACCGGCACATGCCCCTCCCGCAGCAGGCTCGCCCGCAACGACCGGTGCCCAATCCGCGGAAAGCCCGTCGGCTCCGACGCCGGCAGGAACAGCAGGTCGTACCGGTGCCGCCGGCAATGCTCCAGGATCTGCGCCTTCGGATCGCCGGCCAGCAGAATCCGCTCGCAGCGCCCATACTGATCCGCCTCGGCGAAGAACGACTGCAACTGCCGTTCAATCTCCCGCCGTCCGCTCTTCTTCGCGTCATATACGTGCAGCAGCGTCAGCCGCGCCTCCGGGTCGTCCATCCACTCGGACAGCACGGGCGTCGTGCGGAAACAGGCATCGGAAAAGCTCGTGGGAAAGAGCAGGCGTCTCCCAAATTGATTCCTCATCGGGTTTCTCCTATGTACGATTTGTCTAGTAAACGAAGCCGTCCACCGGGTGGACTTCGGCGGGCACACGGCGCTCGCCCAGTTGCTGAAACAGGTTGATCTCAATGGTTCGCGTCAGGCTCGTCATCGGCGTGTCGTGAACCGTGTTGTCAAACGGAGCCTCAATCTCGCGCCCCACCGTATCCAGCGCCACCAGGATGAAGCTGATCAAAGTGGAGGCGATCGGCGTCAGCATCCGCAGCCCTTCCACCAGCGCAAACGGCAGGATCAGGCAGAACGCCATCACCAGAATGCGCGGGAAATAGTCGTGCTGGCGCGGCAACGGAGTGTTCTTGATGCGCTCGCAGCCGCCCAGGATATTCGTCAACTCCGTCAACGTGTTCTCCATCGCGATCCAGCGGAACGAGTCCATCCGCCCCTCTTCTTTGGCCTTGCGCAGGATGGCCGCCGATTCCAGCAGAATCGCCGAAGGTACATTCGTATGCGCCCGCAGCCGGCTGGTGACCTCAGGCGGCAGCAGCCGCTCCAGTTCGGGGAACGGATTCTGCCGCCGCAAATGGCACCGCAGCGCCCGCACAAAACTGATCTGCAGCCTCACCAGTTGATTGCGCAGATCCGTCACACAGGCCATATCGCCGCCCGTGCCGTCGATCAACGTCAACGCCTGCCGCGCAAACGTCCTCGAGCTGTTCACCAGCCCGCCCCACAACGTACGCGCCTCCCACCACCGGCCATACGCCGAATTGGTGCGGAACGCCAGGAAGATACTCAACGCCCCTGCCATCGGAGCCAGGGGGACAGACGGAATTGCCAGAAAGGTGAATCCCCCAAACGTGTACAACACGCTCACGGAGATATCGAAAAAGAGAAGCAGTAACAGCCGCTGCGATACTTGCGGCCAGATTCGCTTCAGCGGAAGGTGGTCGCGAACAATCATAGTGTCTGACCCCACACTACCCGCTGCTTTCGTCCCGAACCAGATATCGGTTGGGAATCAAACGCCTTGGCGGGCTATCTCTCGTCTATCGTAAGATTGGTATCTAAAGTAAGGCTTCGCCCGTCTGAACTAAAAACGACAGCATGCGACAGGAAGGAGATTCCACTTGCCGACGAGGCTGTCAATTCTGGGGGTTCCCCTTTCAGAAACAGTACTTAGACCACGTACGGTCGTGCCCCTGGCCGCCGTACTCGTAGCCATTCTTGTTCTCTTCGAGTGGCGCTCCAAGCTCGACGTATCACTCGGTATCTTCTACGTCTTCCCCATAGCCGTGGCGGCTACCGCCCTCAGCCGCTGGCAGATCCTGGCGGTGGCGGCCGCCTGCGCCTTCCTGCGCGGTCTCTTCACCCCGCAGTATTCCGGCCTGGAGTTCGGGCTCCGCTACACCATGGCCCTCCTCGCCTATTCCGGCATGGGCCTGCTCATCTTCGAGATGAGCCGCAACCGGCGCATCGTCATCGCCCACTACGCACGCCTCAAACTGGAGCAGGAACTGCGCCGCCGTGCCGAGGAACAGCTCAGGATCCTGGCCGAAAGCAGCCCCGCCGCCATCCTCACCCTGGATCACGACGGCAAGGTCATCGCCGCCAACCGGGCCTCCCACGACATCTTCGGCATCACTCCACCCGATACCCTCATGGACCGCGACATCGGCGGACTCGTGCCTACCCTCGGCAGCGCCGTAAAGCTGCATGCCGGCCAGCGCCAGGTCCGCACCTCCGCCTGGACCTGGGCCAAACGCGCCGATGGCACCATGTTCCCCATCGCCACCTGGTTCTCCACCTACGGCGACGGGCCCGATCATCACCTGGCCGCCATCGTCGTCGACGTCTCGGAAGAGGTGCGCGACCGCGAGATGGAGAACTTCCGGCACGTGCTCAGCTACAACCGCCTGCTCGCCGGGGCCGTCTCGCACGAGATCCGGAACCTGTGCTCCGCCGCCTCGATGGTCGCCTCCAACCTGGGCCGCCGCCCCGAAGTCGCCGTCGATGCCGATTTCCAGGCTCTCAACCAACTGGTGGGCGGCCTCACCAAACTGGCCTCGTTCGAACTCGCCAAGAACACCACCGCCCGCTCGGCCTCACTGGCCGCCGTTCTCGACAACCTGCGCGTCGTCGTCGAAACCGACTGGCGCGAGATCGATGGCCAGTTCGAATGGCTGCTGCCCGCCAACCTGCCCGACGTCCAGGCCGACTCGCACGGTCTTCTCCAGATCTTCCTCAACCTCGCCCAGAACTCCCTGCGGGCCGTGGACGGCGGCGCAGTCAGAACCCTCCGCGTCGAGGTGGAGGTGGGCGGCGACTCGGTCCGCATCGCCTTCATCGACTCCGGCCCCGGCGTCTCCCAGCCCGAGACTCTGTTTCATCCCTTTCGCTCTAATTCCGACGGCTCCGGCCTCGGCCTGTACATCTCGCGCGCCCTCGCCCGCAGCTTCTCGGGCGACCTCGTCCATGTCCCGCGGTCCTCAGGCTGCCGCTTTGACCTGACTCTCAAGCCTGTAAGGAGATTGCATGATGGTGGAGTCCCGCCCCTCACGGCCGGAGCATCCGATTCGCTTGTTCATCGTGGATGACCACGCCCTCTTCCGCGAGGGACTCATTCGCCTGCTCGCCTCCGACGAGACCCTGCATGTGGCCGGAGCGGTTGGTTCCGCCGCCGATGCCCTCGATTCGATTCCGCGCGTCTCCCCGGACGTGCTGATCCTCGACTACGACCTGGGCGAAAGCACAGCCGTCCACCTGCTGGAGCAGTTGCGCGCCCGCAGGTTCACCGGCAGAACCCTGCTGGTCACCGCCGGCCTGCCCGATAGCGAAGCGCTGCGCCTCATTCGCGAAGGCGTTTCCGGCATCTTCCACAAACACCAGTCGCCGGAAGCCCTGCATCGCTGCATCCGCGAGGTCGCGGCCGGCCGGATCCTCATCGAGCAGGAGTACCTGCGCACGCTGGTCCAATCCGGCATCGCCGCGCCTCCGGCTCCGGCGCCCCGCTTGACTGAGCGTGACAAACAGATCCTCCGCTGCCTGCTCGAGGGCCTGTCCAATAAGGAGATCGCCACCCATCTCCTCATCTCGGAGAGCGCCGTAAAGGCCTCTCTCCAACAGCTCTTCGCGAAGACCGAAGTGCGCACCCGCAGCCAGTTGGTGCGCCTGGCCCTGGAGCAGTTCTTTGACGAGATCCAGCGCTAGAAACCAGCCCGCCGGCCGTGCAGTAGGATAGGGACGGAAACTCTTCCAGAGGTGCAGTCCCATGTCCAGTCACGGAATCGATCGCAGAGCCTTCGTACGGGTCCTACCCGCGTTGGGTAGTGCGGCCGCGGTCCAGGCCGCGGCCGCGGGCAACCTGGTGGTCGATCCCGCCCCACTCTTCGACATCTCCCCCTGGCTCTACATGCAGTTCATGGAACCCCTGGGCACCACTGATAGCAGCGTCGAAGCCGCCTGGGACTATGACAAAGACGACTGGCGGCAGGACTTCGTCGAAGCCACGCGCGACCTCGCGCCCGATGTCATCCGCTTTGGCGGACTCTACTCCCGCCACTACAAATGGCGCGAGGGCGTCGGTCCGGCCGATAAGCGCCCCGCCATTCGCAACTACTTCTGGGGCGGCAAGGAGACCAACCGCGTCGGCACCCACGAGTTTGTCGATTACTGCCGCCGAGTTGGGGCCCAGCCGCTCTATTGCGTCAACTTCCTGGCCGATGGCGAGAAACGCTTCCATACCACGCCGGAAGGCGACCGCACCGGCGACGCCCGTGAAGCCGCCGACTGGGTCTCCTATGCCAACGACCCCGGCCACGCCGAGCGCAAAAGGAACGGCGCCGCGGAGCCTCTCAACATCCGCCTCTGGCAACTCGGCAACGAGACGTCCTACGGCGATATGACCTTCAGCCGCGAACAGTCCATCCAGCACACCATCGAGTTTGCGCGCGCCATGCGGCAGCGCGATCCGTCGATTCAGCTCATCGGTTGGGGCGACCGGCGCAAAAAGACCGACGAGCTGTGGGCGGCAGAGCTCCTGAAGCAGGCCGGCGAACACATCGACATGGTCGCCATCCACCTGATGGGCCAGAGCCCCAAGCGGCCTGACACGGTGCTCAAGGGGCTCCGCTACCAGAAGGAACCCGAACGCGCCTGGGAAGAGCTGCTCGAGCTCTCCAACAACGTAGAAACCCGCGTCAAGGAACTCGAGGACGTCATCGCAGCCTCCGGCATGAAGAAGGGCATCGCCGTCACCGAAGGCCACCTGAGCCTGCCGCCGCACAATGCCAACCCGATCCTGGCCGAGTGGCTCACCGCCGCCTATCACGCCCGGTCCCTCAACATCTACCAACGGCATGGAGCAACGGTGAAGATCGCCACCGCCGCCGACTTCCAGGGCAATCGCTGGACCGTGAATGCCCTCACCCTCCAGACGCCGCGCGGCCTCACTTACCCCATGCCGGTAGGCTCCATCGCCCGCCTCTTCAAACGGCACAACGGGAAGCAGGGCGTTGCCGTATCGAGCGCTCCCTCCGGCCTGGACATCGCGGCCAGCCGCACGGGCAGCCGCGTCTATCTCCACGTAGCTAACTTGAACTACCGCGGCTCAGTCGAAGTGTCCTTCGCCGTAAAAGGCAGCCTGATCCAGGGCGGTCGGGTGATCGCGATTGCTCCGGAGGACCTGCGCCAGTACGTCGGCCTCGACCAACCGGATGCCTTCAAACCCGTGGAAACCAAGCTCCCGGCGGGCTCTGCGCCGAAATGGACCTTCCCCGCCGGCTCAGTCTCCGTCGTCGAACTCGAGTTGAACGCCGCATAAACCAGGGGGCCGCGACACGTCACGGCCCCCGCCTTCACCTAACCTCAGAACTCGTAGCGCAGCGCGAATTGGAAGACGCGCGGGCTGCCGAACTGCGAAGTGTACTTACCAAACGAACCCGGATCATTGATATCCGTGTTCGAGGTCGCCACGTCGAAACGGACCGTGTTGGTCACGTTGAAAGCCTCGGCCCGGAACTGCAGCGTGTGCGGCACATCCCGGTGAGTGAACAAAGTGAACCGCTTGGCCATGCCCAGGTCGATGGTGAAGAACCCATCCCCGCGCAGGCCGTTGCGCTGGCCGCTCTCCCCGGGCAGAGCGTAGTCGTAACCCGCGATGGCGGTCGCGGGATCCGAGAACATGTTCGGGCCGCCGGCCGCGCCGTCAATGGCCGCGCCCGCGTTCTTGGTCGTGCCGGTCTTGGGGACGAACCCGGTCTGCGAAGCGAAGCTGGGCACGTTCCAGTTCGTCGGCCAGACACCACCGGCAAACGCGCCGGTGGGGAAGCCGCTGGATTGACGCCAGATGCCGCTCAACTGCCAGCCGCCCAACAGGTTGTCGGTGACACGGTTGGGGCTGCTCAACCAGCGCTTGCCCTTGCCCACCGGCAGCTCCCACACGCCCAGCGCGCTCACCAGGTGAGTGACATCGTAGTCGGAGACATCCTTCATCTGGCGCGTGTTCCAGGAGTTGATGATCTGCCCGCCGGTAGCCGAAGCCACTTCCCGCGAGGAGGAGTAGTCGATCGATTTGCCGTAGGTGTAGTTGAAGTCCAACTGGACCGTGGAGAAGCGTTTCCGCACGGTCCACTGCATGGCGTGGTAGTAGCCCTTGCCCACGGAACGGGCGGCCGCCAGCGAAGAGAACTGGCTGTTGAACATCGAGTACGGCCCCAGCTTGCTGCACGACGGGAAGCATTCGCCGGTCTCGTCCGGCAGGTCGATGGCCGTCAAAGCCGAGGTGATGTCGGGATAGGCGCCCGCAAACAGGCTGTAGATGTTCTGCGTCGCGGTACGGGTCCCGGAGGCGGCCCCGGGCCACATGTTTTCCCAGAACGCGATAGGTTTCACGTTCGCGGTGGAGGTGCCGGCGCGGGCCATCAGCGCCAACTGCTGCGCCGCCTGGAAATAGGTCTGGCCGGAGGAGGGATCGCGCAGGTTCGTCGGCATCGCCATGTCGAAGTTGATCAGCGAGCGCCGCGAAAGCCGTCCCACATACGAGCCCTGGATCATCAGGCCACCACCGAACTCGCGCGAAATACTGAAGTTCGTGTTCATCGTGTACGGCGCCTTCAGCTTCTCGTCAATCGAGTTCGTGATCGCGAAGTTGTCGGGCTGCACCTGCGGGAAGCCGCCGGCCGGCGCCTGCGGCAGGATCGACGAATCCCAGTTATAGAAGCCGGTGAAGCGCGGCGCATCGCTGGCTGTGAAGGTCGGCGCCGGCTGCAGTTGGCTGGTGAGGCCCAGCGCGCTGCCGGAGTAGTTGGTGATGATGCCCTGGCCGAACAGGTCGTAGAACAGCCCGAAGCCGGCGCGGATCGACGTCTTGCCCGGCCCGCCGAACAGCTTCTTCGACCAGCCGTCGTTGCCCTGCGGTGAGTAGGCAAGTCCCAGCCGGGGCGACCAGTTCTTATGATACGGATACAGGTCGCGGCCCAGCCGGGAAGCAAGGTCGAACTCCACCGGAGCAACCCCCGCCTGTGACTGGCCGGAGTCGGCCAGCAGTTGACGCTGCAGGAACCAGTCCGCCAGCGGCACTTTCGGATTCGTCTGGTAGCCGTTGCGCTCATAGACCGGCGGCATCAGCGACAGCCGCAGACCGGCCGTGATGGTCAGGCTGCGCGTGGCGCGCCACGTATCCTGCACGTACATCTCGTACTCTTCCGAGGCAAAACTCCGTTGGATGCCCTGCCCCAGCGGCAGCAGGTTGCCCTGCAGATCGTAGTTGTAGTTGGCCGTGAGCTGCGTCATCAGGCCCAGCAGGTTCACGAACTGCCGGCGGTAGGCCGTGCCGCCCTGCGCGTCGGCGACCTCGAACTCGCGGCCGCTGCCCAACAGGTAGTTGGCGTTCGTCAGCGCGTTCGAGAACGAGTTGCCGAAGTCCCGGCGGTTGTTGCGGATGAAGCGCATCACCCCGCCAAAGGCCACGTTGTGCGCGCCGTGGTTCCAGGAGAAGTCCTCGGACACCTGGTGGACGCTCGTGATGCGCGACAACGTGCTGGTGGTGGCAAACCGGTCGTCGATGTCGCGGAAGTCCGCGAAGTTCGCCGTCAGCGAGCCGAGGTTGTCCAACCCCTGCCGCGTGAAGCCGTAATGGAAGCTGCTGATCAGCGAAGGCGTGAGGGTCGCCGTGTAGCCCACGGCAAGACCTTTGCTGTTGTCGAGATACTTGCGCTGCGGCGGCTGGTCGGGAAACTTCGGGACGCCCAGCGAGTTGGTGTAGTCGTCATTCTGCAGGTTCCCGCGCAGGAAGAAGACGTGCCGGCCTGAGGCGTCGGCCGTCCAGTCGACCTTGGCGATATAGGTATTCCACGTCAGCGGAGCGCGCGCATTGAACCGGAACCCGGCTGTATTCAACAGGTCACCGGAGGTCGAATCGTTCGGCATCGGGTAGGTCTTCAGCAGGTCGAGCACCGCCTGGTTCTGGCCAATGCCCAGCGGGTCGAGCCGCTTGAAGTCAGCCGGCCCGAGGGACCCGATGCTGCCGTCCTTGCGCACATAGTGGAACAGCCCGTTCCGGAAGTCGGCATTGGGCACCACCCGGACGGCATTGATCTCGCTGCTGTCACGCCGGCCTTCATAATTCAGGAAGTAGAACAGGCGGTTCTTCTGGATGGGACCGCCCAACCGGCCGCCGAACAGGTTGCGGTTCAGCTTCTCGCGCGGCACCCCGGCGGAGTTGTTGAAGAAGCTGTTGGCGCTGGTGGCGGTGTTGCGCAGGAAGTAGTAGAGCGCCCCGTGGAGGTCGTTGGAGCCGCTGCGGGTAAGCAGGCTCACCTGGGCGCCGCTGGTGCGGCCAAACTCGGCTCCGGCGTTGGTGGTGATGGTGCGGAACTCCTGCACGGAATCCAGCGTGGCGCGCAGCACGCTGGTGAAAGCGCTGCGCAACTGCTGGTCGTTCACATCGACGCCATCCAGCGTCACGTTGGCCTGGTCGGACTTGCCGCCGTTGACTGAGCCGCTGCGGAAGTCGCTCTGCACGCCCGGCTCCGGTTCCCCCAAATAGGTGACACCGGGCTGGATGGAGAGCAGCCCTACAACGTTGCGGGCTTCGAGCGGAAGTTCGAGAATCGGCTTCTCGCCGATCGCATTTCCGATAGATGCATCAGTGGTGTTGATTTGTGTGGATTCGGCCGAGACGGAGACTACTGTTGATACGGAGCCGACACTTTCAAATGTTAAGTTCACGGTAGCGGGTGTGTTTACCAGCAGCCGGACTTCATTTACGATTAAGTCGTTAAACCCGCTGGCTTTCGCGGTGATCTGATAAAGACCCGGCTTCACCTGCGGCAGCGCATAACGGCCTTGTGAATCAGAAGTGGTTTCGCGGCTGGAGCCTGTCTGCGGATCGCGGAGCTGAATCTTCGCATCCGGGACTGGTAACCCGCTTGGATCGGTGACAGTACCGTTGACTGAGGTGGCGGCCTGCCCAAACAGCGCAGCCGCCAAAAGGATAGTGAGACTTGTGGCGTTGACGATTCTGTACATTGGGACCTCAAAATTACATCCCTGAAGCTAAGGGATGAGTTACCCCAATTAGATACTAAAATCGATCAGGCCGATGCTCAAATCAACTTTCGCCCCCATGATGTCATCAAGGTAAATTGATTTGTCACATTTGCAACAGTCGTAAACAATCCCACGATAGGCGCACAGACAGCAAAACGCCCCGGCTGCGGGTGCCGGGGCGTTTTGGTTGAAGGTTGAGATTGTTCTAGAACTGGTTCCAGAGGAACTGGTTGTAGACTTCGTGATGGTACTGAACTTCCTGCGGCTTGACGAACGTGCCCAGCAGGCGGGGGCAGCGGTCGGCGGAAGCCTGCTTCAGTTCCGCGTAGCGAGCCTTGACGTCGGCGCCGAGCATCGTGCTGGTCCATTCGGCGTTGGTGAAGTTCGCCAGCGCGTCATAGATGTTGTCCGGCAGGTAGCGGTCGGCCTGGCGCAGGTTCTTGATCTTGGCGATCTCGCCTTCGAGACCGGTCTTGAAGACCGAGAAGAGCACGAGGTACGGATTGGCGTCGGGACCGACGGAGCGGACTTCGACGCGTGAGCTGCGCTCGTTGCCGATGGGGATGCGGACCATGGAGCCGCGATCGACGGCCGAAGCCTTGATCTGGTTCGGAGCTTCGAAGTGCGGATCGAGACGGCGGTAGGCATTCACGCTGGCGTTGAGGGCCAGGCAGATGTCGTTGCCGTGGGTGAGGATCCTGTCGATGAACTGCCAGCCGAACTTGCTGAGCTTCTCTTCGCCCTTGGGATCCCAGAAGATGTTCTTGCCGTTCTTGCTGATCGACACGTTGGTGTGCATGCCGCTGCCGTTGACGCCGACGACCGGCTTGGGCAGGAAGCTGGCGGAGAGGCCCATCTTGGTGGCGACCTGGCGGCAGATCAGCTTGTAGAGCTGGATCTGGTCGGCGGCGGCAACCACTTCGCCGTAGCCGTAGTTGATTTCGAACTGGGACGGGGCGACTTCGGGGTGATCCTTCTCGTTCTCGAAGCCCATCGCGCGCTGCACTTCAGCGGAGGTGTCGATGAACTGGCGCAGCGGATCGCCGGGCAGCGAGTGGTAGTAGCCGCCGGTGTTGACGTACTCGAACTTGCCGGTCTCGTTGTAAGTCCGCTCGGCGTCGGCGCCCTTGAACAGGAAGCCTTCAATCTCGTTGGCGGCGTTCAGCGTGTAGCCGTTCTTCTGGAACTGGGCGTTGGAGAAGGTCTTGAGGACGCCACGGATGTCGCCGGTATAGGCGGAGCCGTCCTTGTCGATGACTTCACCGAACACCAGCACTTTGCCGGAGCCGAAGATGTCGGAGGGCGCCCAGTAGAAGGCGCTCCAGTCCATGCCGAGGCGGAGGTCGCTCTCGCGCTGCGCGGTGAAGCCACGGATGGAGGATCCATCGAACGTCAGGTTGTCCCAGCTCTTGACAAGAAACTTCTTGTCATAGTCGAGCATGTGCAGGCGGCCTTCCAGGTCGCTAAACAGGACAGTGACGGCCTTGATCCGCTTCTCATCGGTAAGGTACTTCAGCCGCTCTTCCTGAATCTGCTCGGCGGGAACGCGGTTCTTACGTTGCTCCTTGGCAGCCAAATTCAGGTCTTCGAGCTCTGCGTAAGAAAGGTTCAGAAAGTCTTGCAGTGGGTTAGACATCTATCTCCTCTGACGTACGAATCTAAGATTTCTCTCCTGGGTGGAAAGCCGTGAACGAACCAATCGAAGGGGCACCATCAACCTGCGTCGACTCCGGCCCAACGACACACCCGACCGAGTTTCGACCGAGCAAGTACAACCAAAGACTGATTATCCGCCACAGCCCCCCTGTGCCAGCAACGGGTTTGGGCGTCTTTAGTAATCGGATTTTTTTATGGGCTTGGTTTGTGGAATTGATGAGGGGCCAGCGATGCCCGTAACCTATTCACCTGTCATCACTTAGAAGGGCGGGCAAAGAGCGGCGCACGCCGCCCGCCTGGACGATAGGTGTTCCGCCAGGCCGTGGCGCCGGCGTCTGGAGGCATCAGTTGCCCTTATGACACAGGGGTTTCCGCTTCCTGCCCCCGGCTTGCGCTGTTAGAATCGACACTGCGACGGCCCCAGAGGACCAATATAACGATGACCCCCAATGAAGTAATCGAGTACGCGAAACAGCAGGGCGCACGGCAGATCGACTTGCGGTTCACAGACCTGCCCGGCCTCGCCCAGCACATTTCATACCCTATCGGCCAGTTGACCGAGGACAGTTTCGAGGAAGGCTTCGGCATTGACGGCTCAAGCATCCGCGGCTGGGCAGCGATCAATGAGAGCGACATGCTGCTGATACCGGATCCGAACACGGCCTATATGGATCCGTTCTTCGAGACGCCGACGCTGTGCATGATCGGCGATATACAGGATCCGATCACGCGGCAGAAGTACGACCGCGATCCGCGCTGGATCGCCAAGAAGGCCGAACTGTACCTGAAGAACAGCGGCATCGCGGATACCGTCTACTTCGGTGCGGAAGCCGAGTTCTTCATTTTCGACAACATCCGGTTCGATCAGAATCCGCACAGCGGGTACTACTTTATTGACGCGGAAGAGGGGCGCTGGAACTCCGGGCGCGAGGCCAACAACCTGGGCTACCGGCCGCGCTACAAGGAAGGCTACTTCCCGCTGCCGCCGACGGACCACTATCAAAACCTGCGCGCGGAGATGGTGGAGACGATGTTGAAGGTGGGGCTCGACATCGAGTGCCATCACCACGAAGTCGCCACGGCCGGGCAATGCGAGATCGACCAGCGCTTCGACACGATGGTGAAGTCGGCCGACAACATGATGCTGTACAAGTACTGCATCCGTAATGTGGCCTACCGTCACGGCAAAACGGTGACGTTCATGCCGAAGCCGCTGTTTGGCGACAACGGCAGTGGGATGCACTGCCACCAAAGCCTGTGGAAGGGCGGGCAGCCGCTGTTTGCCGGTGACGGCTACGCGGGGCTGAGCCAGATGGCGCTGTGGTACATCGGCGGCCTGCTGAAGCATGCGCGGGCTCTTTCGGCGATCATTGCGCCGACGACCAACTCGTACAAGCGGCTGGTGCCGGGTTATGAAGCGCCGGTGAACCTGGCCTATTCGCGGCGGAACCGCTCGGCCGCGGTGCGCATTCCGATGTACTCGTCGAGCCCGAAGGCGAAGCGGGTGGAGTTCCGGCCGCCGGATCCGTCGGCGAATCCGTACCTGGCGTTCGCGGCGATGCTGATGGCCGGCCTGGACGGCATCATCAACAAGGTGGATCCGGGCGAGTCGCTGGACAAGGACATTTACGACCTGTCGCCGGAGGAGTTGAAGGCCGTCCCCTCGATGCCGGCGTCGCTGGATGAAGCCCTGCAGTGCCTGGAAGAGGACCACAACTTCCTGCTGAAAGACGATGTCTTCACGGAAGAGCTGCTGGAGACCTGGATCACGTATAAGCAGAAGAATGAAGCGGATGCCGTGCGGTTGCGGCCGCATCCGTACGAGTTCGCTCTGTATTACGACATCTAGGCCGGATGTTTTCTGACTTCCAGTGGAAGGTTGATCGTCTCGCCTTCCACTGGAGGCCGTCCGACAGCATTGCTACGATGAGAAGAGAGCGTGCCTTGGCATGAATAGAGACGAGTTGCAGCGACTTTCGGAAGACCGGATTGAGGATGCAAAGGCCTTGCTTGCGGCAGAGCGGTGGTCGGCAGCTTTCTACATGTCTGGTTACTCTATTGAGTGCGCCCTCAAGGCATGCGTAGCCAAGCAGATCAAGCAGTACGACTTCCCTGATAAGGCCTTCCTGAGTGACCTGTACATTCACGACCTTTCCAAGCTCCTGAAGAAGGCTGGGCTAGAAAAGGAACGCCAGGCGAAGGAAGTGGGGTCGCCGAGTTTCAAGAATTTCTGGAAGGTTGTCAGTAGCTGGTCGGAGCAGAGCCGGTACGAATCACGGAGCGAAGCCGAAGCGAGGGATTTACTCCTTGCGATTGGACACGACGAAGAAGGGGTACTGTCATGGGTCAAACAGCATTGGTAATGCCCGACATCCTCGACGGAGGGGACCTGGTACAACGGATTCGCAGCCGTCAGATCCCGCTCATTGCCGCGTTGTGGTGGCTGAGAGATGATGAGTGGCGACTTCTACTGGCCAGCCCGAATGTGGATACAATCGGGCCGTTGCGGCTCTACGAAGAGATGAGGCTCGCTCTGGAGGCCCCCCCGGCTCTTCCCTCGTCGCTTTACAGCTCTGTCGAATTCGTCAGTCCCAAGGCGAGTGTGATTACCATTCTCAACCTCGCATTCGGCATGGACAATAAGCAGGACGAATCCTACGATCGGGAGTCAGTGAATGGAGTTTTCATCCCTGGCGCCCACATTTACTTCTTCAACGCGGCGGACTACTTCCACCCTCGCGGCGCCTCACATAAATAAATGACAGGCCAGATCGTTCAAGTGAGCATCTCGAAGGGCGGAGTTCCTAAGCTTGCCATCCCGGAAGCGTGGGTTGGGCCTTTGGGCCTCGAGGGGGATGTGCAGCGGAACCTGAAGTATCACGGCGGGCCTCGCAAGGCGGTGCTGCTGATCTCGCTGGAGGATCTGGACGGGCTGCAGGCCGAGGGGTTTACGGTCTCGCCGGGTGCGTTGGGCGAGAACCTGACGGTGCAGGGCATCGATTTCCGCCAACTGCGGGAGGGCCAGCGGTTCCGGGCCGGCGACGCGGTGCTGGAGCTGACGCAACTGCGGCAGCCATGCAAGACGCTGGAAGTGTACAACAGCGGCGAGCCGGGCAAGATTCAACGGGCGGTGTATCAAAAGGACGGGATACCCGGCACGGCGAAATGGGCCCGTTGCGGGTTCTACGCCAGCGTCGTGCAGCCGGGCCGAATCTATCCCGGGGCTATAATCGCACTAGTAGACCAGAAGGTCTAAGTCGGACTGGCGGCCTCGTTGCACGACCCTCTACTGGCAGTTGAACACGACATCCCTCCGGATTTGCGGCAAGGACTCGAAATCCTGTTGAGCCAATCGGCCGACCCGCAGGTGGCGGTGCGCCGGCTGGAGACGTTTTGCGCGCGCTATCCGAGCGAATTCCAGCAGATTGCTTATTCCCCGTTTGGCTTGCAGGCGCTGGTGGCGGTCTTTTCGGCGAGCGACTTCCTGTCCGAAGAGCTGCTGCAGCATCCGGTGTGGCTGCTGGGCCTGCTGCATGCGGGCTGGCTGCACCGCGGACGGACTCGGGAAGAGATTGATGCGGAGCTGGCGGACTGGCTGCTTTCCGGGTCATCGCCTTCGCCCGCATTGAGAATGGCCGAGTTCCGGCGGAAGCAGATCCTGCGGATCCTGCTGAGGGACGTGCTGGGGTTTGGGGCGCTGCCGGAGATTACGGAAGAGCTTTCGAACCTGGCGGATTCGCTGCTGGACGCGGCTTACGGCAGGATCCGGGCGGAACTGGCGCAGAAGTATGGCTTGCCGAGGTTGGCGGACGGGAACGAGTGCGGGTACTCGATTCTGGCGCTGGGCAAGCTGGGCGGGCGGGAGCTGAACTACAGCTCGGACATCGACCTGATGTTTGTGTACGAGGGTCCGGGCAACACGGACGGACTGCAGCCGATCAGCAACCAGGAGTTCTTCAAGAAGATCTCGAACCAACTGACGGACCTGATGGGCACCTACACGGCGGAAGGGATGATCTACCGGGTGGACCTGCGGCTGAGGCCGGACGGGCGGCTGGGCGAGGTCTGCCTATCGATGGACGCGGCGAAGAACTACTACGACACCAGGGCCCGGGACTGGGAGTTGCAGATGCTGATCAAGGCGCGGACGGCGGCGGGCGATAAGGAACCGGGGCGGCAGTTGCTGGAGTGGGTGCAGCCGAAGATCTATTCGACGACGTTGGATTTCTCGCACATTGAGTCGATGTCGGAGACGCGGGAGCGGTTGAACGAGAAGCTGAGTTCGAGGCGCCGGGCGACGGGGATCGACGTGAAGCTGGCGCGAGGCGGGATCCGGGACATAGAGTTCCTGGTGCAGTGCCTGCAGCGGCTGCATGGCGGCCGGGAGACGTGGATCCGCAATTCGTCGACGCTGCTGGCGCTGGTGCGGTTGCGAGACAAGGACCTGTTGTCGGACTCGGAGTATTCGAGGCTGGCGTCGGCCTATCAGTACCTGAGGCATCTGGAGCACCGGTTGCAGTTTGCAGCGGACCGCCAGACGCACCTGCTGCCGGAGAAGTTGGAAGAGCAGGCGCTGGTGGCGCGCCGGATGCCGCCGGGGCTGTTGGGCGGCCAGAGCACGCCGGAAGCGTTGCTGATGACGTTGAACGCGCATCTGGAGCATGTGCAGGAGATCTACGAGCGCGTGATCCATGCGCAGCAGACGATGTATTACACGCACACGCCGGCGCAGCCTCCGCCGGGGGGTGTCAGCGTGGAGACATTGCCGGAGCCGAGCGGGCCGGATGCGGCTCCGTCGAGCAACCTGATCCGGTTTCTGGACCAGAAGGCGCCGGGCTTCGCGGGCTCAGTGGCGAGGGCGCGGCTGGGGCGGTCGTTGAGCGCGTTCGAGCATTTCCTGGAACGCGTGATCAAGCGGGACGAGTGGCTGGGCGCGTTGAACGACGATGCGGTGTTGAGCGGGTATCTGTTGGACCTGTTCGCGCACAGTCCGTATTTTGCCGAGCAGTTGATGCGGCAGCCGGAGTACTTCGAAGAGATCCGGACGATGCGGCTGCGCGGCCGGTCGACGACGGCGTTTGCAGAGATCCTGCCGCTGCTGGAGGATGCCGTGGAGATGCGGCGGTTCTTCCTGCGGCAGATGTTCCGGCTGCAGGTGGAGAGCATCTGCCTGCAGGTTCCGATTTTCGAGACATTGGAGCGGACTTCCGCGCTGGCCGATGCGGCGATCGCGGCAGCTTACCGGTTGGCGGTACTGCAGACGGCGGGGGAGACTGCCGCGCCGGGCTCGAAGATGATGGTGATCGCGCTGGGGCGATTGGGCATGCAGGAGTTCGACCTGGCCTCAGACGCGGACCTGTTGTTTGTGCTCCCCGATGAAGACCTGCCGGAGCTGCACTTCTGGACGCGGGTGGCGGAGAAGATTGTGAGCATCCTGTCGTCGTACACGGGCGACGGCACGATGTTCGCGGTGGACACGCGGCTGTGCCCGAACGGCAAGGGCGGGGCGCTGGTGCAGACCGAGAGCACGTACCACGAGTATTTCGCCAAGACGGCGGAGGCGTGGGAGGGCGTGGCGTACATGAAGACGCGGGCGGTGGCTGGGGACGTGGAGCGGGCCACGGCGTTCCTGGCGGACCTGCAAAAGGTGGACTGGCGGCGGTATGGGCAGAGCGGCCGGTCGAAGCAGCAGTTGCGGCACATGCGGATGCGGATCGAGAAGGAGCTGAGCGAGGACAATCCGCTGAAGACGGCCGTGGGCGGGTATTACGACATCGACTTCTCGCTGATGTATTTGCGGCTGCGGGGTGCGGGCCTGTTCTTCAAAGTGCTGAACACGCCGGCCCGCATCGAGGTGCTGGAGCAGATGGGGCACCTGGATCCGAACGACGCTCATTTCCTGAAGAACGCGGCGACGTTTTACCGGGCGGTGGACCATGGTTTGCGGCTGATCTCCGGGCATACCGAGGGCAGCCTGCCGAACTCGGAATGGCAACTGCAGATGCTGACGAAGCTGGTGCGGCGGTGGGTGCCGGAGCATTTGTGCGACCAGCCGCTGGGGCTGGAATTGTTGCAGATCCAGGGGCGGACGCGGGAGTATTTTGAGCGGCTGTTCGGCGAGGGGCGGGGTTGAGGCGGGTTGTGGGCGTTTTGGGTTTGATCGCTCCTATGGAGTGAATGGTTGCTTGTGCCGGCCGGCATTGCCCGGAGGCGGAAGGGGCCTCCGGGCGGAGTGGCTCGCGCGCTGGATGGGTTCTGGGTTTAATTGTCAAAGATCATGACCTAAGCGGGATGGGACGCCTGGGGTGCGTCTGGCCGCCGGTGTTGGTGTGGACGATGTGGTTGGGGTCGTGGATGGGGTGGGCCAAGCTACGTGCTATGCCCTTACGAAGAGGGCAAGGGTTGGCCTGTGGGGGCCGGGGCGCGGGGGTGTGCGGCGTCGAATTGCGGGTTGGGTTGGGGAGGCGTTGGCTTTGATGGCTCGCGGGGAGGGGATTGCGGGGTTGTGTTCGGGGCGGTGGCGCCCTGGTTGGTTGGTGGTTGGAGGGTTGATGGGGCTCGCTCGCTCCTTTCTGGCGCGGCTGTGAGCGCGGTGGTGTGCTGGGGCTCGGGTGTTTGGGGTTTGCTGGACTCGGTGGGCGCTTGGGTTGAGGGTTCTTCCGATGGGAGGGTTGGGGGCTTTGGGGGGACTATCCGGTTGCTTGCGCTCGGGGTCTGAGCGGCGAGTGGCAAGAGTATTGGCTTTGATGCTTCTGGGAGAGGGGATTGCGGGGTTGGGGATGTCACGGATCGGGAGGTTGGGGCGATTCGGTTGGCTATCCGCTCGCTCACGCTCACGGCTCCGTTTGGCGCCACGGCTCTATTTGTTCTCACGGCTCCGTTTGGCGTCACGGCGGCGTTTGCGGATAACGCGGGGCTTGCGCTTGGGGACTGGGCTGGGGTGGGCCCGGGCGTTGGGTTTGATGCCTCGGGGCGAGGGGATTGGGTCGGGTCAGTCCGTCGCTGACGCTCGGGGACTGGGGCCGGGTGCGCGGCTTCCTCTGGTTTGGCGGCTCGGAGGGGCATGCGGAACTCCTTTCCAGTCGGGGTTCGTTGCGCGGTGGGGACCACTCCCTCACGGTCGTGGTTCGTTGCAGGGGTGTCCGTTTTGGTGGACGGGCTTGGTTTGCGGGATTGGTTCAGGTAGCGGAGGCTTAGGCCGGGGACGGTGGGGGGGCGGATGGCCTTTACTGCCTGGGGGGCTGGGACGGGTCTTACGGCTCGGAAGCCGCGGCCTCTTAAGAGGAGTTGCAGGCCCGGGTTCATTGAGGTGGGGTTTGGACTGCCGGTGGTTGAGGACTCTCGCTCGGTTTCGCGGGGTGGGGCTGCCTGGACTGATACGGCTATGGGCGTGGCGGAGCCGGCCACGGAGGCCAGGAGGGTTACGGCCCTGGCGGGGAGGGAGGCCTGATGAGCTTCGTCTCCTATGAGATAGGGGAAGGCGGCCTTCTGGACCTGCCGGATGCGGACGCAGATCCAGGCATGATAGCGGCCCAGGGCCTGGACCACGTCGCCTTGCTTCCCGCGGATCCAGAGGGAGGCGTTGGGGATGATTCCATCGTTCACCCGGAGGGCTTCGGCCCAGAGTTTGCCTTCGAGTTGGAAGAGGCGGCGTTCGTGAGCGCGGAGCATGAAGCGGTGGACGAGCAGGGCCCGGAAGCGCAGGTCGGCGATGTCCGCTGTCTCCTCGAGCGCCTGGCGGTAGAGGAGGTCCGCGACCTCCTCGGGAAGGTGATGGAGCTTCGAATAGAGGTTGTGGCGGCTGGCGTTTTGGGCGACGCGGCGCTTGCCTTCGGGCGTGCGGGGGCCAGTCGATTTTTGGGCGTTGGCGCGGTTGGCAGCGAGTCGGCGCTCGGAGATGGGTTGTTTCGTCATGGTGGTGGTTCCCGGTGCCCAGCATCAGCGGGGTTTGTGCCGCAAGGCGTGGAGGGCGGCGATGTCGGCGCGGCTGCGACGCCAGGAGCGGTTCTCGAAGTCCTGGGTGGTGCGGACGCAGGCTAGGTCCGGCGGGTCCATGCTGCGGAAGGCGAAGTAGGTGCGGTAGGCGGGGTCGGCGTTGGGGCAGGTCTTTTTGACGGCCTCCCAATCGCGTTCGATGGAAGCGGACAGGGCTGTGGTTTCGACGAGGGCGTAGCGCGATTTGCGCCAGAGTTCTTCGGCGATGGAATCGGCCATGTGCTGCTCGAAGCGGTTGGCCGGGTTGAAGTGCTGGTGCACGTCGTCGCGCAGACCGGCAAAGAGGGCGCGATCCTCGATGCAGGTGATGAGGTTGGCCGAATCGTCTCCCAAGAGGAGAGCGTTTTCGGCGCCAGTGGTTTGCAGAAAGCGGCGCGACGGTGTGAAGTCGTCCGCAGTCTGTTTGAACATTTCCATCGTTCTTGCTCCTTGGCCGAGGTTGTACTGCGGCGCACCTAGCGATTTCTGGGAAGAGGAGCGTAACTGATTGATTCGAGGGCGAAGATAAATGTCGATCTGCTGAACTGATTTTCGGAGTGGGGTGGAAATGGGGGAGAAGTGGGGCGGGTGTGGGGTCTTCGCGGCGGTGTTTATACCCTTGCTGGTTTAGGGACACTGGCACCCGTCCCGATGGCAATTTGTCCGAGCTGAATTCCGACTACTTTGTATTTTTTGTGGGATATGGCGCAGGATTGGGCGAGTTGGGCAGATGGACGCGGTCATTTCGGGGAGGTTGGGCGGAGGGCGTGTCGAGATGGATGGCGGACTCGAGTCCGGGTGCCATTTTTGTGGGTGAGGAGGCCCAACCGGAGATCGGATTCTGATCAATAGCGGCGGGGCGGGTCAGGCTGTCGCCCTTTCCGCCCTTTCGGATTCTGGTCAATTGCGGTGGGACGGGTCAGGCTGTCGCCCTTTCTGGAAAGGGTCCATCAGGCTGTCCCCCCTCCAGGCAGACATACGGAATTGATCCCCAGATATTCGAGTGCCGACACCGAATCGATTAATTCGATAGAATATCCCCGGGATTTTGTCTTTGCATGCCGACACACCAACTCAACCCCGCCCCGACCCTCGACGCACTAGAGAAGATGCTGGCCAGCCTTATGACAGTCCGACCAGTCGCAGTTCTGGATGGCTGCCTGAACGCCCTCACCGAGCTCTCCAGACAGACCCAAGCTCTTAATGCTAAGAAATCGGAGGAACACGAGGCAAGACTTCTCATCCTATTCTGCAAGGCCGCTGCAGCTGTTGCAAAGTGCGAAGGTGACCCAACGGCATCGGATCCAATCTCCCTGCTGCTGTCCAGAGAACACTCTACGCTAAAGAGAAAAGAAATCGCACTGCTATTCGTTCGTCTCTTTGCAGCATATCCAAATGTCATTAATTCGCCGCGTATCGCCTTTCGTTGTTTTGAACTATTTGATGAAGTACTTGATGATTCGGTGTATCGCTTAGCGAAGGTAAGTCGCGACGCTCAGACATTCCAGAAGGCCAGCGCTATCGTTGATTTAGTTCAAAGAACAGAGAGAGAGCTAGACGAACTACTTGACAGCTTCAAGACACTTGAGTCTCTCGAGACCTTCCGTAGCCAGTACCTAAAGAAGCTTAACTCGGGTACGGCTTGTCTATTAATCCACCCATTCATCTCAAAACCTGCGCGAGATTCTGACCTGTCCGCCATCTTTAAAATTGCCCAAGAGTACGCCGGCTGCGTTGGACCCGGAACGATCGTCGCATACAGGCGCGCACAAGCCCTCATTTCACGATTCATCGATGATTGTAAATCAATAGATGGTGACTATACTGAGAGATTCTGCGGCGTTGCCGCGAAACGACTCGGCGAAGTCCTATTGCAACACTTCCAGGCGACTCCATTCAGCCGCCCAGCAGCGCTAACAGTTTGCGCTTCGACAAAGAAGTACCCGCTGAAATCGCTAGGCCAATCAATTCCTATCGCAATTCAAGTCAGAAACTCGAGTGATGGTGTAGCCCTGGAAGTTCAGATATCTGTTCAGAAACATTCTGACAATCTCTCCTGCTCAGCTATTCCCCTTCAGATTGGCGGCCTGGAGCCTGGCGAGACATTGGTCGAAATAGCTGCACTGGTAACGCAACCAAGCGACTTGGCTCTTCTCGAAATTCATGTCGAGTGGAGAAACGCGGACGACACCGTTAACTCTCTCTTGGAATTACTTGAAGTGTATTCTCAAAAGGACGATGTTGACTGGGAGTCTGCGCGACTGAATGACCCATACAGCCTATCGCCTGTTTCGCAATTCGATATTCTCGTTGGCCGCGATTCAATCATTGAGAGCCTCCTTGCGCTTACAACGAATTCCGACATGGGATCTGCCTTCATCCGAGGACAGAAACGAGTTGGCAAGACATCGATAGCAAAGACCCTTCAGACACGCCTTCTCGAACTCCACCCGCACGATTACTGCGTGGTGTATTTGGAAGCAGGTGATTATATAACCCCCGACGGGACGTCAACCATACAGACTCTTGGTCGTCAAATCTGTAGAAGCATTAGACGCTCTATAAAATCACTTACTGACTTACCGCAACCCCACTTCATAGATGCGCTTTCACCTCTTACGGAGTACCTGGAAGAGATTACGGATAGACTACCGCGCCATAGATTACTATTTATTCTTGACGAGTTCGACGAGCTTCCGCTCGATCTTTACAAGCGTGGCTCGCTTGGAGACGCATTCTTCAGGACGATCCGAAGCATTAGCAGTAAATCACAATTTGGATTTGTGCTAGTTGGAAGTGAGAAGATGGAGTATGTCCTAAGCAATCAGGGAGACTCTCTTAATAAGTTCGTAAAGATACCCGTCGACTACTTCGACAAAGAATCGCAATGGAACGCATTCGCTGATCTCGTCAGGCGCCCTGCTTCTGCCTATTTGGAGTATTCAGATTCTGCGATTGTGAGCATACAAGCGCACTCAGCTGGTAATCCCTTTTTTGCAAAATGGATTTGTCGATCAATCTACGAGTCTATGACTGAGAAACGTGACTCTCACGTAACTGAAGTTGAAGTAGCTAGAGGGGTAAGCAAAACAATCGCAGAAATGGGCGCCCATAGCGTCCAGTACTTCTGGCAAGATGGAATCATCGATCCGCCACCTCGCGCTGAAGAAATTGCGGTTCGTCGAGCCAAGGTGCTGCTCTCTCTTACCGAGTGTGTGCGCAACGGCGAGATGGCCACATCCTCTTCGATTGCCAAGCGGGCAAAGGGCTTCGGATTGGATGAGCACATGGTTGAGCACGATTTGAGAAGCTTCGAGCGGCGTAAAGTATTAGAAAGCCGAAACGGAGTCTATGCCTGCAAAGTCCGACTGTTCCAAGATTGGTTGGTGTCTCAGGGCTATTATCAGATTCTTACGACATTTGTCGACCAAGAAGGACTTTCGCAGGCTTCCCGAGACGAAGAAACACTCCGAATTAAAGATGAAGATATCCTCTCCCTTGTTGATTCGTGGGACCTCTTCCTAGGTAGACGCATATCTGAGCAACAGATTCGATCATGGCTCGGCCAGTTTGCCACTCTCGAGGAACGCCATTTGATGCTATGTGTGCTAAAAGGTCTCCATTTCTATTCGGCTGATCAGATAAGGGCAAAACTCAGGGAGGCACATGGCATTCTAACCCGGGGCACGACTTGGCACAGAAGGTACAGGGAAAGTACAAAACGTCGTGATATTATAGTCACCTATCTGGACGGTCCAGGGCACAGCGGGGCCGAGTACGCGCGACGTTATGGCGATGAGAACGAGATTCATCCTGACAATATCGTTTCTATTGAGCAATTGCAAGAAGCAGCAAAGAAGCGACCTGACATTAAAGGTGTTGCGATGGTTGATGACTTCATTGGAACGGGCGATACTCTTTCCGGCCTCCTCACGAGCCACTGCAAGGATCTTCAAGAGATGAGCGCCATAGTTGAGGACAAATTCTTTCTTTGCGTTATCTGTGGGCTAGGGGCGGGAGTGGCCAACGTGCAGAATGCCATTGATCGACTGGGTCTGCGAATTCGCTTGCACGTCATGGATACGGTGGCTCTAACGGGAAGCGTCTTCGGGGAGTCATCTACAGCCTTCATCCAGGAGGCTCAACGCAATAGAGCACGTGACGTGGCATACAAATACGGATTGGAGCTTCTCCCTGACTCGCCCCTTGGCTATGGGGGAAGCGAGGCTACCGTAGTTTTTGAGAACAAGGTACCTAACAACTGCCTGCCTGTGCTCTGGGTAGAGAAAAGGGGGTGGCGCCCGCTATTCCGGCGGCTATAGTTTGAAAAGCTGCGAACAAACGGCAAAAATACAACCTTGGTTGAGAATACTTAATCGGCTCATAGTTGAATCGATTAATGCATAGTCCAGCCAACTGCCAAGTCATTCCCCCCAGATTGGACAGAGGAGCAATGCCTCTGCCTGTCAATCGACAGGAGGGGGGGGGCGATCGAACGATCAATCAAGGATACTATACTTCTCTAATTTCCAAATATGACCGAAACGGAGGATTGATCTCATATCTCTGCTCGGCGATGAAACTTTCGCGGCGAAAATGCTCAGCAAGAACCCGATTTTTCTTCACTTCTTTCGGCTCATCCGAGTAAACGAATTTATTCTTTGTCACTTCTAACCCTAGAAATGTAAGATTCACCAAGTGGGCAATTACCGAGTCGACTTTTTCGGTACTAATTCCAGCGCGCGACACTATTCTGCGACTTACAGCCTCAGTAATGATGGCCGGGCTACCTACAAACTCCAACAAGACACTTTCTAGTTCCGGGATACTGATACCATTTTCAACCAAGATACTATCGAGCGCGTATTGCGAGTACTGCCTTTCCCCGTCGAGTATATCTCGCTCCTCGACTCGGTCATGTTTTCTGTTGACTGCAAATGATAGGGCAGCTTTGACGAAGAATACTATATCGCGCGGTCTAGGCAGGATTCTGCTTACCAGATAGTCCCTCATCGGCAGGCCACGCACTTGTGTTCCGAAGTACCGGTGCCACATCTCGGCAGGGTCGCTGGCCGTCCCGTGCGAGGCAACATAGCGTTCCTCCACTACACGCAGCAGTAACTCAGGATCGTCCCACCGCAGCCGAGTGAAGGATAATTTATCCGGCTCTCTCGCCACACTGGCAACTCGGTTAAAAATGTCGCTGCGAAGAAACACGGCACTATTGAAACGAACAGTTCGTTTTTGCCTGCTTTTCTGGCGAAATTCTTCGGCGACCCTGTTTGCAGCACCAAGTAGACCCAATAGAAAATCAGCAAGTTGCTCAAGGTCGGCGCTCTTAGTCCAGGGCTTATCTAAGTTGTCGACAAGCAACAGAACCTGATGTTTTCTTGCTAGAATCTCCGTTAGCCTTTCGCGTAGTCGACCTAACGCGCCGGAATGCAGCGCCTCAGATATCCCTCGCCGAAATACTTCGACAGGCTCAAAGGTTGGCTTTAAATTGGCCAGGGCGCTGACGGCTCTTTCCAGTCGCACCGTAAAGTCACCAGAGAACGGACTATTCGGTTCTTCCAGAAGTGCCACTAATTCTTGCGCATCTTTCTCTGCCAGTTGCCAAAGGGCAACATCCTCTACTTGGCGCGCAAGCGCATGCGCTACTTCGGAATAGAGCATATATTTCCATAAGCTCTCAATCACATAACCCTTTTGATCCTGCTGCTTGTATGATGCAAATAGTCTCGCGAGCCCTTCGATTTCGTAACCAGGTGGCTTTATCAGTACAACTAAGTTTTGCACATCACCACCGATTGCATCTGCGGCGCGTAATAGATTGGCGGTCTTTCCAGTTCCCTTGCGGCCAACGAAAACGGTATGCGTTCCATTCAGAACGTCGGTATATGCTGTCGTCTCAACAAAATACTCGTTTAGACGACTCGCTTCGTTCTCGGCAACGTACTCCCCAAGTTGCAGGTGAAATCCCTTTAGTTCAGTGGCGAGACGGACAACGTCGACGTAGGCCTTGGGACTGATGGACTTCGGCGTATGTTGGGCGGTGATCGGCTCGACCCACTCAGTGATAAGGCGAGCCGCCTCGCTCGGGGTTGCGTACACGCGAATGGCGTCCCTGTAGTCCACTGGTGCGAGAAGGTCGTCTTGCTCAGTCAGAAGGAGAGCCTTAAGCCTGAAGCCGCGAGCCAAACCACTGACTAGCGCATACCTTGCGTTGTGGAGGCGATGCCCCTCTCGTGCAGCACTCAAGAAGTGGGCCACGAATGCCATGCCTTCGTACAGTTTCTGCCCATACCATGTTAGAGGTCGAACCGACGTCTCTCGAGGATCATCGATAGTCAGTGGCAGGGTGGTATCTTGCAGCACTCGCGTAATACGCACACTTGCTTCACTATCAAAACGGCTCTTGAGGTAGACGAGAGTGCGTGCATCCGGAGCTGCGGGCGCAAGGAGGGGCTCAATCGATCGACTGAAAACAGTTTCGTCTGTTGCGGTGTGAGGCTTGTGGGCAAAGAAGGCTTTGATGATCTCTTCCGAGTTCTCGTATGGCGAGTATGCGACGGTCGTCAGTACCTTAAGTTGCTCGAATTCTTTTCGTGAATCGGCATAGCTCTCATCACGAATTAGCCATATGCGCTTATTCTGAGCAATTGCGTAGCCTAGCTCGAACATCACGTTGGGATTTATTGTTGTGACATCCGCACAGAAGAAGTCGGCACGGTCGATGGCAGCACAAATGTCGCCGATGATAATCTTCCCACCGATTTCCAGATCTTCCCATGATCTGATACTGGCAACTTGACTGCGATTGATGCCCTGAATGGCCGCTTTGATCGTTTCGGGAATGCTGGGAGGTGCAGACGCATAGGCAAAGAACCCGAGCGGGGCCGCTTGAGTTGGGGTGTCGGGGAGCCAGTCAGACATCATTTCGGATGGATCACCTTTCATATCAAGCATATCAGGTCAGAATATCGAATAATATGCAACTGAGCCACCCCAAAGCCTGCCTACAGCTAATGGCTCGATGCTAGGACTGGGCCGACGTCAGCTACGCTGACGCCCGAGGCAGCCCATCGTCTGAGGCGAGCTAGCACGGGCTATGCTCTTGCGTCAGGCGTGTTGCATCAATAGGCTAGGCCGCTTGTTGATGTGAACCTGTCGCCCCCGGGCCGCGCACTGCCGAATTGCTCCGCTCTCCGAACCAACGCCAGCACGGAATTACCTGCGGGGTTCTAGCTTCCTCGTACTTGGAACAGGGTCAAGGCACATTAATGACAATCCATTTGAGGTCCAGAACATGGTCCCAGACACATCTCGATTGAAGGGGGGAATCGGTGAGAATGACTTGGGGGATAGGCTCAGAGCGGCGTCGGTTTCGGACCTCTCAGGCCGTGGAGTGGAAGGGTCGCTGGACGGAAAGGATTACGTCACTCCATGGCTTTTTGTGGGCAGAGCGAGTAGGCGTGGCCGCTTAAACTTGCGAGGCCGCAACTCTTCGGGTTCGCAGAGGCAGTCTAGAGCCCTTCATAGCCTGAAGACTACCCCAGAAGCGGCTGGAGGCATCCACGAACCAATGCATATGTTGCTGCGGCGACTGCCTCAATACAGCCTTGGCTTGGGGCCTACCAGGTGGACGGGCAAAGGGTGGTCGCGCTCTCCGACGTAGGGGTGGGGGCGGGCGCTCCAGGCGGCCAGGGCCAGGGCAAAGGCCATGTCGTTGGGGGTTGTTGCTTTGGGATCGCCCAGGCCTCCCAGTTCCGCATATAGGTCCGGGAGGTTGGGGAGGCCGCTTGGGATGCGGAGGGTTTGGGTTTCCAACAAGACCCGGAGGTTGTGGAGGAGCGCGTTGCGGGGGACGGAGACGGCGTGGCCGAGTTGGCCTACGGATTCGCCGCTCGTGATGACTATGGGCTCCAGGCTGACGGGCAGGTCGGCGCGCTGGAGGTGCTGCACCACCGGCAGGCCTACGCCCGTGGCGTCGATGGCCAGATGTTTGACCGGGCGGTAGTGCGGTGTGCGGGCGTCCAGCCGCTCCAGATAGTTGGCCAGGAAGAGCGGGATGTTCGCATAGGGCGTGCGCAGCGGCAGCCGGAAGATGGCGCGGAGGATCAGCACCGTCTCGGTCTTCTCCACACGGTAGGCGTAGTCGAATTCGCCCGTGGGCCGGGTGAGGTCCTCCAGGCAGGCCAGGGCCGAGGGGTTGCGGCTGAAGCCGAGGTCGAGCCCGAGGTGGTAAGTGGAATGGGGGTTTGGTTTTCGCATGGCTTTTGCTTTGTGAGTGGCTGGCGGCCAGGCTTCAGGCGGCCGGCTCCTCCTGTTCGGCGGCGGCTGGATCTGCGTCCGGGTCCGGGCCGGCCAGCAGGGCATCGTCCTCTTCGCCGAAGCAGGTTTCCCCGGGGAGGACCGCCTGGTCGATCAGGTCGCGTGGGATGAGTTGGTGTTCAGAGGGGCGGAATTCACAGAGGTACTCCTGGGCGAAGTCGTGTTCGCCGAGGGCGCGGCGTTCGGCGGCGAGGAAGTCCGGGCGGATGCGGGGGCAGGCGGTGGCCTTGACGGTGAAGCGGGCCCAGCCGGCGGAGGGGTCGTGCCATTCGCGGAAGAAGAAGCCGGACTGGCCGGCGGGCGTGGAGAGGATCCAGAGGCGGCCGTCGGCGATGGCCCGGGTGGGGCGGATGGCGGTATAGACTTTGTCGGGGATTTTGGCGGCCTCGTCGAGGATGAGGAAGGAGACGTCGTCGAAGCCGCGGATGTTGGCTTCGCGGGCGGGGAGGCCGATGAGAGCGGAGCCGTTGGGGAGGAGGAGGGAGAGCGGGTCGCGGGGGTCGCGGGTGTAGGGGACGCGGGCGCGGCGGAGGAGCCGGGCGGCTTTCTGGAGGAAGATGCGGCTTTGGCGCAGAGTAGGGCTGACGCAGAGGGTGAGCGTTTCAGGCGTGTTGAAGGCGTGATAGAGCGCCATGAGGACGGTGACGGTGGATTTGCCCCACTGGCGCGTGCAGCAGAGGAGGACGCGGCGGCCGGCGGTGTCGAGGACCGCGGCCTGGGCAGCATCGGGTGTGAATTGAAAGGTGTCGCGGACCCATTGCGAGGGCAGAGTGGGGGCGCTGGCGGGGGCCGGCACTAGCGGCGGCCCGCCGGGCGGGTTGTAGCGAAACCGCCCGGCTGTCTGGTCATGCCATTTCACAATCGTCATGGTTTTCTCCTGTTCGAGGTTGATCCCAATGATGGGGGTCAGCGGGGTTTGGCCTTTAGGGCGTGGAGGGCGGCGATGTCGGCGCGGCTGCGACGCCAGGAGCGGTTTTCGAAGTCCTGGCCGGTGCGGACGCAGGCGGCGTCGCGGGCATCCATACTCCGGAAGGCGACGTAGGTGCGGTAGGCGGGGTCAGCGTTAGGACACTCCTTTTTGACGGCTTCCCAATCGCGCTCGATGGCGGCGGACAGGGCTGTGGTTTCGACGAGGGCGTAGCGCGATTTGCGCCAGAGTTCCTCGGCGATGGAATCGGCCAGGTGCTGTTCGAAGCGGTTGGCCGGGATGAAGTTCTGGTGCACGTCGTCGCGCAGGCCTGAAAAGAGGGCTTGATCCTCGATGCAGGTGATGAGGTTGGCCGAATCGTCTCCGAGGAGGAGAGCGTTTTCGGCGCCAGTGGTTTGCAGAAAGCGGCGCGACGGTTTGAAGTCGTCCGTAGTCTGTTTGAACAGTTCCATAGTTCTTGCTCCTTGGCCGAGGTTGTACTGCGGCGGACCTAGCGTTTTTGGGGAAGAGGAGCGTAACTGATTGATTCGAGGGCGAAGATAAATTCCGAACTGGTGAACTGATTTTCGGGGTGGGGTGGAAATGGGGGAGAAGTCGAGGGCGGGAGCGGTAGAGGACGGGTTGACTGTGATGGTTGCCGGACTGGGGTAGGAATACGGAACGGAGCCGCGCCGGCCAGAGTCAGCGCCGGGGCATTGAGCAAATGAGGTGGAGGGGCGCCAGGCCGGGGCGGAGGCGGTTTGGCCAGCAATCGGGTCAATAGACCGTTCGGTTCCACTTGCTCCGGGCCCGGTCAGGTAACAATTACTACCCGAGACAGTGGGCCAGGGGCTGCGCGAAGTCTATTGCCAGCCTCGAAGGCTGGGGAGACAGGAACCAGCACAACCAGCGCAGCAGGCGGGCAAACAACGGACGAAACCGAGGCGGGGCACAGGCCCCATGCGCGAAGGAAAGGCGATCTATCTTCTTTTTGAAACACGCACGATCCAATAGAACGAGTATTTTGCCTCAGCCAGCATAATCGAGGGGAAGAAATACGCATTCCGATTGGTCCTATTGGCTCGCGCTGTTGTTTCGTTGCAGGCAGACACCCGGCTGGCCCTGTGCGTGCAGTACAGGGCGTGAGGAGTAAATCCTGCAGAAGACTAATTCAGAATTATCGTATGACCTGCCAGTCGAGGCAGCGTCGCTTTTTGCAGGACAGATGTCCAGGAAGACCATGCACCCAGTGTGAATTGGGAAAGTCCTGGACGAGGCAAACCGCGCGGACAGCGATATTCATCCAGTTCCGCACCCGGTGCTGCCCGCTGGCAGGGATAGCCGCCCGAGGCGGGCAGACATCGACAACCGGGACGAGATTCCAGGGCGCGCTGGCCGGCGCAGCCGCAACGCGACGGCCGGGTTCAGCGGCGGCAGCCTTCGGGATTCTGAATTGGCTATCACGGGCAATCAAGACGCACCAATTCAGAGAATTGTTTGTTGATGAACTGCGCGATGTGCATCCCGCGGAGGGCAGCGAGTCGCCACTAGCCGCCTGGCCATTGCCGGGAGCAGTTGTGTCATTGCGCAGGTGGAAGATCGCAGAAAGGAGACACTCCATGAAGTATTTGGCAGCTTGGGCACTGGGCGTTCCCGGGGTTCTCATTATCCTCTGGATCCTCATGAAGTAGGTTTTGCGGCTGTTTCTTCTTCCTCCCTTGCATACGAGCAAGTGAAGGGCGACGGCATCTGAGGCAGCGCAGGGGCGGGCCTGTATAGCAGGCGACCGGCCGGTGTCGCTGCCAAGAGATGAGTGAAGGTTATCCAGGCGATTGGCAAGAACACAAATAGAGAAAGGAGTACGGCTTGAGAATGCGCGAGGCATTCCGGGCTGTAGTCATTCCATGAGATATCCAAAAACATTTGTCAGCGTTCTCTTCTGTGCCGTGGCCGGCATCGGCTACGGACAGGATCCTCCCGCCACGACTCCGAAGGCGGATAACACCAAGGTGAACAAGCGTGACCGAAACGCCGGAGAAGCCACGGCCGATCAGCAGAAGGGAAATGAGACAGACCGGGCGCTGACCAAAAAGATCAGGCAGGCCGTTATGGCGGACAAGTCACTGTCCAGCTATGCACACAACGTCAAGATCATCAGCCAAAACGGGGTGGTGACCTTGAAGGGGCCGGTGAAGTCTGAGGAAGAGAAGAAGTCCATCGTAGCGATGGCCGTCGACGCGACGGGCGATGCCAGCAAGGTGACTGATCAGATTTCGGTGAAGCGGTAACGTTCGAGTGGATTTAGAAAAGGAACAACACATGGAAAGCAAGAAAACAGCAGTCTTTGGGATTTACAAGAATAGCGTTCATGCAGAGAGCGCGGTCGACCGCCTTACCGCAGCGGGCTTCTCGAACAACGACATCTCGGTGCTGCTGCCGGACGTGCAGAGCTCGAAGGAGTTCGCGCACGAGAAGAGCACGAAGGCTCCGGAGGGCACAACGACCGGTGTTGCCGCGGGCGGCGCCCTGGGCGGCACGCTCGGGTTGCTGGCCGGTATTGGGGCATTGGCGATACCCGGCGTTGGTCCGCTGATCGCGGCCGGCCCGATCATGGGGGCTCTTGCGGGCCTCGGGGTCGGCGGGGCGGTGGGTGGATTGATCGGGGCGCTGGTCGGCATGGGCATCCCGGAGTATGAGGCGAAGCGGTATGAAGGCCGGGTGAAGGACGGGGGCGTGCTGCTCTCGGTTCACTGTGATACGTCGGCGGAGATTTCGAGGGCGAAGGATCTGCTGAAGCAATCGGGCGCCGAAGATATCTCCTCTACCGGGGAAGCGTCGGCGAAGTCGCAGAGCGCGTAATGCGACGCGAGGCGGAGGAGGGCTTAGAGGTACGACCCGTAGCGCACTGAAGCCTTCTTCGGTTAGCCAGTAGCGAAGCACGTGCCGCACCTCGGCCCAGACCAGCCAGGAGGGAATGGGCCGAGGTGGTGCTGTCTTTGGTGACTTCGCGAGGAAGACAGAAGGCCGCCGGTGCTGGCGCGCGGAGAGCGGAGCTGCGGCCCTGCGTCCAGAGGTGTTGAGGCTTTGCTCCAGGGAACGGCTGATTGGCTCCGTTCGGCTCGCCGACGCACCGGGCTGTGCTGTTCAGGCCCCAGGCTTTTTGGCGGGGGCTTTGTCGTGCTTCTTCTGCACTTCCTGTTTCTGCTTCGTCAACTGCTGCTGCTTGTTCTTGTCTTTGTCTTTCTTGCCGCCCTTGTCTCCCATGCCCGCTCCTTTTTTAGTGATTGTGACTGGAAATCCGGATTGCCGCGGGATGAAGTGTTTTCCATCGCCGCGAATCAACGCTAACACAAATGGAATGAGGAGGAGTTGCGGGGGGGAGGGAGTCCTCGCTTGCAAGTTGATTCCGGGTGCAGCGATTGGTGGCTGGGGATTGGTGGAGCAGTGGCTGGCGGGGAGTTGGGGGGATGGAGACGTATTGAAGACGATTACGCGATGGGTCGCGCGGCTGAGATGAGGGGAGGCTTCCGGTGGCTATCCGCTCACTGACGTTCGCGGCTCCGTTTGCGGCGGCCTTCGATTTGGCGGCTTGAAGGGGGACGCGACGGAGACGGGTGCCCGCTTTCTGCCGTGCTCGGTTCGTAGCGCGGGGACCACTTCCTTACGGTCGTGGTTCGTTTGGTCTGTTCCTGTTTGGCGGGCCTATGGGTAATGGGGCGTGGATGCAAGCCTCTCCCAATGGGACCATGCTCCATTGATGACGGTACCTGGTGAGCCAGCGGAGGCGCGAGTTTGGAATCCGGGTGGCGCTGGGCGCGAGCAAGCCGGTGATTCTGTCGGTGGGCCTGGGACTGGGGGTGTTTGGCGCGGCGATGCTGGCGCGGTTGCTGATGGGGTCGTTCTATGGCCTGAGTCCCTACGATCCGCCGGCCTTTCTGTTCGTGATCTGTTTCGTGGGCACAGCGGCACTGGCTTCGATGTATGGTCCGGCGAAGCGAGCGGCGGAGATCGATCCGGCGGCGTACCTGCGGGAGGAGTAAGGGTCAGGAGTCGAGGAATCAGGCGCCGGCCGAGCCGGGCGAGTCGCGAGTGGAAGAGGCGTCCAGGTAGGCGCAGGCCAGGAAGATCAGTTCGTTCTTCAGGATCTCGAATCTCTGTTCTGGCATCCCGGATTCGAGCAAGCGGCGCGTGACACCGGACATCGTTCCTTGGAGCATATCGGCGATGAGCTGCGGATCGGCATTGAGGGGGGCGGAGGCGGTGGACAGCATTCGAACGATTGCCTTGCTGACCCGTGCTTCCATTTGCTGTGCAATGGCTGCGCCGTCGATATCTGAGCTGACGGAATAGAAGGCGACGCTGGTTTTGGCCTTGCGCATTTTGGCATTGAGAAACGAGGTGATGAGCGCGGTGAACATCTGCCGGGCGGTCTTTCCCTGTTGTTCCCTGCATTCGTGCTCGACTACGCTGACAACCTCAGCAAGGTGGCGCTTGAGGGCGGCCTGCAGGAGGGCGGTCTTGTTGGGGAAGTATTGATAGAGAGTCCCGATGGAGACTCCGGCCCGGTGGGCTACGCGGGTGGTGGTGAGACGCTCCTTCCCGACCTGGAGCAAAACCTGAATAGCGGCCTGCAGAATCGCGTCGACACTGGCAGTGGAACGTGCTTGCACGGGCGATTTACGGGGCTCCAGGGCGACGGGCGGACGTGGGGGCAAATGCGAACTCCTTTTGGGCGCGACGGCACATCCAATCAGATGAATACGCGGTAGTTCAGGTAACAGGAGAGCGAGGAAAAACCACAATGACGACACCGATGCTGCCGGGCGGCAGCTTCACCCTACCGGGGACGGCATGGACAGTGAACCGCATGGGGTATGGCGCGATGCAACTGGCGGGACCGGGGGTGTGGGGTCCGCCGCGTGATACCGATGAGGCGATTGCCGTACTGCGCGAGGCGGTTGCGGCGGGGGTGAATCATATTGATACCAGCGACTTCTATGGGCCGCATGTGACGAACCAGATCATCCGGCAGGCGCTGCATCCTTATCCGGCCGGCCTGATGATTGTGACGAAGCTGGGTGCTCGGCGTGGGGACGACAAGTCCTGGATTCACGCGCTTTCGGCGGAGGAGCTCACCAGCGGGGTGCAGGACAACCTGAGGAACCTGGGGCTGGACGTGCTGGAGGTGGTGAATCTGCGGGTGGGCGGAATCATGGGTCCAGCGGAGGGCTCGATTGAAGAGCCGTTGACGGTGCTGGCCGAGCTGAAGCGGCAGGGCTTCCTCCGTCATCTCGGATTGAGCAATGTGACGCCGCTGCAGTTGGCGGAGGCCCAGAAGATCACGGACATCGTCTGCGTGCAGAACCTGTACAATCTGGCGCACCGGACGGATGAGGCGTTCATCGACGAACTGGCCGTGCAAGGGATCGCGTACGTGCCGTTCTTCCCCCTGGGCGGGTTCAGTCCGCTGCAGTCGTCGAAGCTGGATGAGGCGGCCGCGGCGCTGGGGGCCAAGCCGATGCAGGTGGCGCTGGCGTGGCTGCTGCAACGGGCTCATAACATGCTGCTGATTCCGGGGACCTCGTCGCGCGGGCATCTGCGGGAGAATCTGGCGGCGGCAAAGCTGGAGATTCCGGCGGAGGTGATGGCGGAGTTGGAGGGGATAGGCGGCATCGCCGGGGCGTGATGTAGAGAACGCCGGGCTTGCGCCTGCCAAGCAGCATCAGTGGCAGGCGAGCACGTCCTGAAAACGCTGGGAACCCGCAAGCGCGGCCAGTCCCCTGGCGCATTCCAGAATCTGGAGGCCGAGCGGGTCGTTCTCCACTGCTTCCGGAAGGACGCCCAGGGATGACTTTCGCAACGCGACATATTTGTCGTTGAACTTGCGCATGAGGTCGGTTTCTTTGTTCAGCAGGTCCAGCACACTGCGATCGGCGTCCGTCGCCGCCGCGGTGGAGGCCAGGGACAGCTTGCTGTCGGCGTTCCTGCCGTAGGGTCCGGCCCTCTCTTCCAGAAATGGCACGCTGCCCGCGGTGGAAGTGATGATCATGTGACGCCATTCCCGGATGGTGCTCATTAACTCGATGCCAGCCACGATGAAGGGCCGAGACAGCTTCGCCTGATTGTCGGGATCGTCCGCACCGCGATTCCGAAGGTAGACGGTGACGCGGCTGCCGGCACGCTGCTGGCTGGCGCCCAGCAATTGCACGAGCGTGTCCACGTCAACATACACTTTGCCTTTCACAGTGACGGTCGCAGCCTCGCCGGGCACTCCGTCGACCGACAAGGTGGAACCCCGGCCAGCGTCCTGCGCCGGAAGGCAAAGCGGCAGAAAGAAGGTAATTGCGGCGAGTTTTAGATAAAGCGACTGGCTGATCATGATAGAGATCTCCCTCCCAGGGGACGACGGCAACTACACTCCAATGATAAGGTGGCGAGCAGGCCCGGATTTGTGATCACTCGGGCGACGGCGGCGCCAGGAGCAGACAGCCATTGCGGTGCCTGCTTCCAGATGGATTGATGCAGCACCAGTTGCCATCGCTGCAAGGAAGCCATCGCGCCGCAGTGACATCCTCCAGGTAGCCGGCGCACGCGGAAGCAACTGGTCTCCGCCATAATGACTGAATGACTACGGCGGGTGGGACGAGCGCGGTGCGCATCGCAGCAGGTTTGATTCTCTGTCTCCTGGGAGCGACGCGCCCGGGCAAGGCCTGGGCTGGACCGGAGACGGTGCTGTTCTATACGCATCCGGCGGACAAGTGGGAGAACGCGTTGCCCGCCGGGAACGGCCGCCTGGGCGCGATGGTATTCGGGGGAACGGCGGAGGAGCAGATCCAGCTGAACGAGTCCACGTACTGGTCGGGCGGGCCCTATTCCACGGTGGTGAAAGGCGGACGGGCCGCCTTGCCGGAGATCCAGCAACTGCTGTTTGAAGGCCAGTACAAGCAGGCGCATGTCCTGTTTGGGCGGCGCATGATGGGCTATCCGGTAGAGCAGCAGAAGTATCAGGCGCTGGCGAACCTGGTGCTGTCGCTGGAGGCTGGGGGCGAGGTCTCGGGGTACCGGCACGAGTTGGACCTGGACAGCGCCGTCATCACGACGACTTACCTGCAGGGCGGAGTGAAGTATACGCGCGAGGTGCTGGTGAGTCCGGTGCACCAGGTGGTGGCTGTCCGGCTGAGGGCAGACAAGCCGGGGCGGCTGTCGTTTACGGCGCAATTGCGGGGCTACCGGAATACGGCGCATTCCAATTACGCTTCCGACTATTTCCAGATGGATGGGCAGGGGGCGGACGGGCTGGTGTTGCGGGGGAAGTCGGCGGATTACCTGGGCGTGGCGGGCAAGATCCGGTACGAGGCCCGGCTGCGGGCAGCCGCGACGGGTGGGACGGTGGTGGTGAAGGATGATGTGCTGAGCGTGAGCAAGGCGGACGCGGTGACGCTGGTGATGGCGGCCGCCACCAACTTTGTGAACTACCGCGATGTGAGCGGGGATCCGGCAGCGCGCGTCGATCTGGTGATGACGGCGGCGACCGGGTTGAGCTTCGAGAGACTGAAGCAGGCGCATGTGCAGGAGCACCAGCGGCTGTTCCGGCGAGCGTCGATCACGCTGCCAGCCACGGAGAATTCGAAGCTGCCGACGGATGAGCGGCTGAAGGCGTTTGATGGGTCCAATGATCCGGCGCTGGCCGCGCTGCTGTTCCAGTATGGGCGCTACCTGCTGATTTCGTCGTCGCGGCCTGGCGGCCAGCCGGCGAACCTGCAGGGGCTGTGGAACAAAGACATGAATCCGATGTGGGATGCGAAGTACACCACGAATATCAACACTCAGATGAACTATTGGATGGCGGAGACGGCCAACCTGAGCGAGTGCGCGGAGCCGCTGTTCCGCATGATCCGGGAGTTGACGGACCAGGGGAGTGAGACGGCGCGAGAGTTCTATGGGGCTCGCGGGTGGGTGCAGCACCAGAACACCGACCTATGGAGGGTGACGGCGCCGATGGACGGGCCGAGTTGGGGTGCGTTCACGACGGGCGGAGCGTGGCTGGCGACCCATCTGTGGGAGCACTATCTCTACAGCGGCGACGTTCAGTTTCTGCGCGAATACTATCCAGTGCTGAAGGGGAGTGCGGAGTTTTTCCTGGACTTCCTGCGGCCTGATCCGAAGCGGGGTTGGCTGGTGACGAATCCGTCCACTTCTCCGGAGAACTTCCCGGCTGGTCCGGCGAATGTGAAGTTCTTCGATGAAGTGACGACGATGAAGACGGGGACGAGCCTCACGGTGGGTTCCACGATCGACATGGAGATTCTGAGGGAGCTGTTCAGCGAGGTGGAGCAGGCATCGAGCATCCTGGGTGTCGATGCGGAACTACGTGGCCGGGTGGCGGCGGCCCGCGCCAAGCTGGCTCCGCTGCAGGTGGGCCGGAAGGGGAATCTGCAGGAGTGGTTGGACGACTGGGATGAGACGGAGAAGAGCCACCGGCATATTTCGGGGTTGTGGGGCCTGTATCCGGGCGACGAGATTAGTCCGCGCAGGACGCCGGAGTTCGCGAGGGCCAGCCAGGTGGTGCTGGAGCAGCGCGGCTTGCCGGGGAACGGTTGGTCGTCGGCCTGGAAGGCTGCGTGTTGGGCCAGGCTGGGCGATGGGAACAAGGCGATGGAGAACGTGCAGTACGCAGTGGGGCACTACACGACGGCGAGCCTGTTTTCGATCTGTTCGAATGCGATGCAGGTGGATGGGGCTTTCGGGCTGAGCGCGGCGATCAGCGAGATGCTGCTGCAATCGGATGGCGGCGAGATCCGGTTTGTGCCGGCGCTGGCTGAGTCGATGACATCGGGTTCGGCGAAGGGTTTGCGGGCCAGGGGCGGGTTCGAAGTCGATTTCGAGTGGCAAGCCGGCAGACTGGTGAGGGCGACCATTGTGTCGCGCCTCGGGAAGAGTTGCCGGATCCGAACGCCGAATTCGTTCGCAGTCACGAGCGGGGGCAAATCCGTGGTGATCACACGGCCTGAGGCCGGGGTTATCGAGTTCGCGACAAGACCAGGCGAGAGTTATTCACTGGCGAGTGTCAATGCCGGTGGTCAGTAACGCAACCGGCACACCGCTCAGGTGAGATCGGCTGATTCCTCCGGGAGTTTCGTGTGTTCGAAGTGCTGATAGAGGGTCGGCAGGACCACCAAAGTGAGGAGCGTCGAGGTGATCAGCCCACCGATGACGACAATGGCCAGCGGGCGCTGTACCTCGGAGCCCGGTCCGGTTGCGAAGAGGAACGGCACCAAGCCCAGTGCGGCGACGGTGGCGGTCATCATAACAGGCCGGAAGCGGAGGCGCGCGCCTTGCAGGATTGCCTGCCGCTGCTCCATTCGCCCCTCTCTCAAGTTGCGAATGTAGGAGACAAGGACCACGCCGTTTAGGACGGCGATCCCCCACAGGGCAATGAAACCAACGGACGCCGGCACGGACAGGTATTCGCCGCTGACAAAGAGCGCGAACACTCCCCCAATGGAAGCGAAGGGCAGCACGAGAATGATGAGGGCGGCATAGCGGAGCGAGCGGAAGAGCAGGAACAGGAGAAAGAAGATCATGCCGATCGTCACCGGGACGATCACCATCAGGTGCTGCAGCGCGCGCTCCATATTCTGGAACTGGCCGCCCCAGGTGATGTAGTAGCCGGCAGGCAGGCTCACTTTCCTGATTTTCCGCTGAAGTTCGGCGACAAATCCGCCGAGGTCGCGATTCTGGACATTCAGGCCGACCACAATGCGGCGTTTGGCCATTTCCCGATTGATCATGGCCGGCCCTTCGGCCAATTCGACATACGCCACATCCTTGAGCAACACTTTGCCGCCGGACGGTGTATTCACCTCCAACTGGCGTATCTCGCCCACGCTGTCACGCAGGCTGGCGGGCAGCCGGACAGCGGCCTGGAAGCGGCGTTCGCCCTCATAGATCTGGGTCACGGCGCGGCCGCCCACGGCGGTTTCGATGACATCGTGGACATCCTCCGCGTTGAGCCCATGCCTGGCGATGGCCTGGCGATCGATGGTGATATTCAGATACTGCTGGCCGCCCAGTTTCTCGATCTTCGAGTCACGCATACCGCGCACGGTGCCAGCGACGCGGGCGATCTCGTTCGCTTTCTCGATGAGGACGTCCACATCGTCGCCGAACAACTTTACGGCCACATCGGCGCGGACGCCGGTTACCATTTCGTCGACGCGATCGGAGATGGGCTGTGCTACGACGAGGTTGACGCCGGGAATGTGCTCCAGGCGCTTTCGTACCTCTTCGGCGATGGTCTCCTGGGTCCACCCCTTTTGCCATTGGTTGCGAGGGGCGAGGGTGGCAATGACCTCCGCTTCGTCCGGTGTCACGGGGTCGGCTGGAGAGCCTCCACGGCCGATGCGCGACACCACGCGAGTGACGCCCGGGACGCCACTGACAATCTTCATCGCCTCCATCTCGATCCGGATCGACTCGTCCAGCGAGATATTGGGCACGCGATGGATGTTGGGCGAGATCGAGCCTTCCTTTAGTTCCGGGATGAAGGAGGTGCCCAGGTAAGGGAACAGGAGCACCGCCCCGGCGAAGAGCGTGAGGGCCGCAGCGATGGTCGTTTTGGAGTGGGAGAGAGTCCAATCGAGGATTCTCAGGTAGGGGCGTTTGATGACCGCCACGAGCCAGGTGTCGTGCTCGCGCCCGCCCTTCAGCATATAGGAGGCGAGGACCGGCGAGAGAGTGAGGGAGAGCACGAGTGAAATGGCCAAAGCGATGGCGATGGTGTATGCGAGCGGCGCGAACATCTTGCCTTCCATGCCCTGCAGCGTCATCAATGGCAGGAAGACGATGATGATGACACTGATGCCGAAGACCACGGGAACACCGACTTCCATGACGGCTTCGTGGACCGTCCTGATGCGGCTCTCATGCTTTGTGCGGCCGAGGCGAGCGAAGGCGTTTTCCACCACCACCACGGAGCCATCGACGATGAGCCCCACGGCGATGGCGAGGCCGCCGAGCGACATGAGATTGGCGGAGATGCCGTAGTGATTCATCACCATGAATGTCATCGCAGGGGTTAGCAGGAGTGTCGCGATGACGATGAGGCTGGAGCGGATGTCGCCGAGGAACAGGAACAGGACCACCACGACGAGGACAATGCCTTCGATGAGCACCTTGCTCACCGTGCTGAGGGCCGCATCGACCAGTTCGGAACGGTCGTAGTAGGGGACAAGCCGTAGGCCGTCGGGCAACATGGCCCGATCGTTGATTTCGGTCACGCGTTCCTTGACCCGCGTGACTACCTGCTTGGCGTTGCCGGCCGCCACCATGAAGACGGTGCCGCCGACGGCCTCAGTGTAGCCGCCCTTGATCATGGCGCCGTAGCGCACTTCCGCACCCAGTTGGATGGCGGCCACATCGCGGACGTAGATCGGGGTTCCTCGTGCTTCCTTCAAGATGATCATGCCGATATCGTCGAGGGTGCGAACGAGACCGACTCCCCGCACGAGGTATTGTTCCGCATGATTGGGCAGGATCCCTCCGCCGGAGTTTGCATTGTTGCGGGCCAGCGCGTCGCACACCTGCTGGAGAGTGACTCCGAAGTGACGCAATCTGGCCGGATCCGCGAGGACCTGGTACTGGCGGATGAACCCGCCCGTGGAGTTGATGTCGGCCACACCAGGGATGGAGCGCAGTAGGGGGCGCACAACCCAGTCCTGAATGGTTCGGCGCTTGACGAGTTCCTCATTGGATAGCGGAGTCTGTCCGTCGGACGGCCGTTCCAGTGTGTAGTGGTAGACCTCGCTCATGGCGGTGGCGACGGGACCGAGGACGGGGCTCACACCTTCCGGGAGTGCGTCGCGGACTTCGGCGAGACGCTCCATGACGACCTGCCTGGCGAAGTAGACGTTCGTCTCGTCGGTGAAGACCACAGTGATGAGGGACAGGCCGGGCTTGTTGAGGGAGCGCATTTCCGTCATGCCCGGCAGGCCTGTCATCGATATCTCGATGGGCACAGTGACGAAGCGTTCCACCTCCTCAGGAGAACGCCCCGGGGCCACGGTGGCCACCTGCACCTGCACATTGGTGACGTCCGGAAAGGCATCGACGGAGAGCTTCCGGGTTGCGTCGATTCCGAAGAGAAGCAGAATCAGCGCGCCAACGGCGATGACCAGGCGCTGGCGCAGGGCAGCGTGAACCAGGTGATGCAGCATCGATTACTCCCCGTGCAGGCTGGCCCGCTTGCGTTCATTATTCAGATGGAACGCGCCGTCGAGGACGATGCGCTGGGCAGGTTCCACGCCTTCCGCAACCACCCGTTTGTCCCGAAGTTCGTCCGATAGGAGTACCGGCTTCATCAGGAACTCGTCCGCCTTCGTCTCGAGGAAGATGTAATCCTGGTTACCCTCACGGACCACTGCCGTCGCGGGGACCACCAGTTTGCGCTCCGGCCGGTCCTGGAGGCGGATATTGGCCAGCATGGCGGGCTTGTACAACAGGCCCGGGTTTGGGAGATCCATGCGGACGCGGACGGTGCGTGTCTCCGGGCTGACAATGGCTGAGACGAAGGA
Organism: Paludibaculum fermentans; assembly: GCF_051172195.1. Taxonomy (GTDB): domain Bacteria; phylum Acidobacteriota; class Terriglobia; order Bryobacterales; family Bryobacteraceae; genus Paludibaculum; species Paludibaculum fermentans_A. The sequence goes on along the minus strand of NZ_JBPJAQ010000001.1, from coordinate 2,919,883 downwards.
CAACTGGCCGCGCACGGTGCTTCCGGGCAAAGCGGGGATGTCCCCTTCCAGCGCTTTGCCTGCCTGGATGAGGCCAGCCGCCTGCTCCGGCACATCGGCCACCAGCCAGACCTGGGAGAGATCGGCGATGACAAAAAGAGTGTCGGCGGGCTGCACGATCTGTCCCGTGGTGACCTTGCGTTCGAGGATGACACCCTCGATGTTGGCGACCACCTGAGAGAGCGAGTTCACAGTACGGGTCCGTTCCAGTGCGGCGATTGCGTCAGGCGGCATACCCATCACTCGCAGGCGGTCGCGCCAGGTGGCGAATTCGACGCTGTACTGAGCGTGTTCCGCTTCCCGGCGCTGCGATTCGGCGACGCCAATTACTCCGGCATCGACCAGTTGCCTGGCGCGCACTAATGCTCTTTGCGCCAGTAGTTCCTGGGACTGTGCCCGGAGGAAGCCGAACTGCCCGTCGGCCAGGTCTGTGCTGTTCAAGATCGCCAGTACCTGCCCGCGTGTCACTCTCTGACCTTCCACTGCTTCCAAGGCGGTGATTCGGCCAGCCACAGGCGAGCCGGCCCGAGACAGGCGTGTTTCATCGGCCTCCACACGTCCGGCCACGCTCAGGCTCCCGCGGACGTTCTCCCAGGCTGGCTGGCCGACGCGGAGTTGGGTGCGCAAAGCAGGAGAGACTCTCACCGACAGCGGGTCCTGCGGAACCGGCGATTGTTGCCCGGCAGCTTCCGTGGCAGCTCCTGAACCGGCCGCGTTGCAGCCGGAGATGACACAGGTGAGGGCAAGTGCTGCGGCAAATGAGATCTGGAGTGAAGTCTTGGTAGTCATGGCCGTGTGTCCCGCAAGTCCGCGGCGCGCAGTTGCTGCAACTCGATCAGCGCCGCCTGGCGCTCGTGCTGGGCGTTCAGGAAGTCGAGGCGCGCGCCTCGCAGGACGCGCTGTGCATCCAGCACCTCAATCACACCCCGTTCTCCAAAGCGGTAAGCAGCCTCCGCGGCCTGGAGCGCCGCCTCAGCCTGTTTCAGTACGCCTTCCTCGTATATGGCCAGTTGCTGGCTGGCCACCTGATAGCGGCCATAGGAGCTCTCCAATTGGGCGAAGAGCTCCAGCTTACGGAGGTTCAGGGTCGAGGTAGCCAACCGCACGGCAGCGGCCGCCTCACCGATGGGCCCCTGCCGCTTGTTCCAGAGAGGGACGGGCAATGATACGCCCACCCGGTAGGTCGCAACATCGGGTTGATGTTCGTACTCGCTGCGCAGGGTCGGCTGGGGCGTGCGAAGAGCGAGTTCGTTCTGAAGCCGCATGTCCGCGCGGCGTATTTCGGACTCCGTCAGACGCATGGCCGGATGGTTCCGCTCCACCTCTGTGCGCAAGGCGCTCAAGGGTGGCAGGCTTGCGGGGGGATCCAACTGGCCACTCGGGTCGATCTCCTCGTCCTGAGGAATATTGATCGCGGCACGAAGCGCGGCGAAGGCTGTTACCAGGCGTAGTTGGGCGCTCTTGGTGGAAGTCCTGGCGATGGCTGCCTCAGCTTCGGCCCGGGTCAACTCAAGGCGGGCAGCCTCGCCGACGGATACCTGGACTTGAATGCGCCGTCTCAGATCTTCGACCAGATTCTGATTGCCGACTGCCAATTCCAGCTCCGACTTCCGGCGGAGCGTCAGGTAGAATGCCTGGCGGACCACAGATCGCAGCATGATTGCTGCTTCCGCCTGTGCGAATTCACTGGCGGATCTCCCAAGTTCGGCGGCGAGGATGCGGGTCTCGCGCACTTTGCGTGTCTCAAGGGGCTGGGCAAAGCTGTAGACCAGGACGGGACCTGGCACGGTTCCCGGGACTCTGGCCCGCTGGTGGCCGGCGAGGACACCAGCCTCGGGGTTCGGATATGCCCTGGCGGTGGTGATGCCCGCCTGCGCGGCTTCCAGCATCGCTGAAGCGACCTGGAACTGCGGATGGTTTTTCTCCGCAAGGGCCAGTGCCTGGTCCAGGGTGAGAGGACCGGCCGCCGGCAAGACCAGCGCCAAGGCCGCGCCGGTGAATACCGCCCATTTCACACTTCTTGTCACGACAGGGGTCTTAGCAATCGAGAGACCGTCGCGGAACATCCCTGTTTCGCTGGACCTAAGCGGATCTACCTGTTCGCTATTACACAGCCTTGCAGAGCTGATTGTCCGAAAACAGACACTTCCCTTGCTCCAGGGCCAGCGGCGTGAGGAGGCCCGGGAATTGCAAGAGGAGTCTCAGTCATGACTGCCGCCGAATCAGCCTCCGCGCTCTCGCGCCTGGAACAGCGAGCTGAAGCACTGGCGTGCCAGAATGTGGATTCCATGACGGAGCTGTCCAGCAGTATGACGGATCCACGCAGGCAGGCGCTGGGCGTTGGAGCCGCTATTGCCGGTTTGGCGGCTCTCCACTGGGCAGTCCCAAGCTCGTATCTTTACCTGCACAGTTTTCTGCAGCATCTCAACTTCCTGCCGATCGTACTGGCGGGCCTTCTTTTCGGATGGCGCGGGGCCACATTGTCGACAGCGGCGGCATTCGCCATGCAAGCACCACACATCTGGCTCAGCTGGGGACCACTGTCGTTCTACGCTACCGATGTCCTTTTGGAGCTACCGGTGTTTGGCCTGGCCGGGGCGATCACCGGCCACCTGGCCGAGCGGGAGAGGAGGCAGAGGACAAATCTCGAGACAACCAAGCAGGAACTGGAGGAGGTGTACCACGAACTTCAGCAGAACTTCGAGCGGCTGAAGCGCGCAGAGAGGCTCTACGCCGCCGGGCAGCTCTCGGCGGGCATGGCTCATGAGATCAGGAATCCGCTGGCCAGCATCACCGGCGCCGTCGGTATCCTGAAACGCGGGCATGGCTCGATTGAGAACTGCCGGGAGTGTCTCGACATTATCGAGAAGGAGACACAGCGACTGAATCGCCTGCTGACGAGTTTCCTCGATTTTGCCCGGCCCCGAGCGCCGAAGTTTCAGCCGGTGCAACTGCCGGATGTCTTTGATTCCGTGATCTCCTTGGCGCATCATGCGGCAGGAGCGACGACGATCGAATTGCGGCAATCCATCGCCGGCCCACTGCCGGAGGTACGCTGCGACGCGGAGCAGATCAAACAGGTGCTGCTCAATCTCATCATCAACTCTATCCAGGCGGCTAGAGGGCCGGGCGTTGTAGAACTGCGGGCGCGGGAAGTGGATGGGTTCATCCAGATCAGCGTGCACGATGAAGGATGCGGCATGGCCCAGCAGGAACTGGACCGCATGTTCGATCCATTTTTCACCACAAAAGAGAATGGTACAGGTCTCGGCTTGGCGGTGGCCGCGAAGATCATCGAGCAACATGGCGGGAACCTGTCCGGCGCCAATAATCGGGATCAAGGGATGACATTTACAGTCGACCTGCCCCTGAAAGCGGTGCCCAAGACATGAATCGAAACCTCATCCTGGTGGTCGACGACGACGCGAGCCTGCGCCGCATCATGAAGCTCCAGTTGGAGGAAGCCGGTTACGACGTCGCACTGGCCGCGAACGGCGAGGAGGCGGTGGGCGTCCTGGAGCGAAGGAATCCTAAGCTCGTCATCACGGACCTGCGCATGTCGGGCACTAGCGGCCTGGAGTTGCTGCGCCACATCCGCGGCGAGCACGGCGAGACCACCGTGATCATGATCACCGCGTTCGGCAGTGTCGAAACAGCTGTGGAAGCCATGAAGGCGGGCGCCTACGATTACGTCACGAAGCCGATTGACTATGATGCCCTGGTGCTGGTGGTGCATCGTGCGATGGAGCGTCAGAACCTGATCGAGGAGGTCAGGAAGCTGCGGGCGGCCCTGGATGAGCGGTATGGGTTTGAGAGTATCATCGGGCGATCCAAGTCTCTACTGCGTGTACTGGAGATGGCTTCACGGGTTGCAAACCGCGACTCCACCGTATTGATCCATGGCGAAACGGGCACGGGCAAAGAGCTACTGGCCCGGGCGATTCACCACAACAGCCTGCGCAAGGACCAGGCTTTCGTCACCATCAACTGTGGCGCGATCCCAAGAGACCTGCTGGAATCGGAGCTGTTCGGCTTCACACGCGGCGCATTTACGGGCGCGGCGGCCGCCAAGCCCGGCAAAGTGGAGCTGGCCGACGGCGGCACCCTGTTCCTGGATGAGATCGGAGAACTGCCGATTGAGTTGCAGGTGAAGCTGCTGCGGCTGATCCAGCAGGGTGAAGTGGAGAAGATCGGTTCGGTGGGGGGTTGCCTCGTGGATGTACGCGTCATCGCGGCCACCCATCGAAACCTGCAAGCGATGATCGAGGATGGAGCGTTCCGTGAAGACCTGTATTATCGCCTTGCGGTTGTTCCGCTTCATTTGCCGCCGCTACGAGAGCGCAAGGAAGACATCCCCGAAATCACGCAGCATCTCTTCCGGAAGCTGAAGGCCCGGCACAGCCTGCCCGCTCTGCGCCTGGCTCCACCTGTGATCTCAGCCTTTCAGGCGTACCGCTGGCCGGGCAATGTGAGAGAGCTTGAGAATGCCATAGAACGGATGATCGTGCTCTCCACTGCGGACGAGATCACACTGAGCGACCTACCCGACTCGATCCGGCCGGCCGCGCCACAGCGGGAGTCGCTGCTGTTGGAAGTGCCTGACCAGGGCATCAGCCTCGAAGGAGTCGAGCGGGAGCTGCTGTTAAGGGCTCTGGAGAAGTTCCAGTGGAACCAGTCCAGGGCCGCCCGCTTCCTCGACATTTCGCGCAGCGCTCTCATCTACCGCATGGAGAAACACGGCCTGCACAAGGAGTGACGAGGCCCCTCCCCGTGCTACTGGACATAGTCGTTCGTGGCCATCGAGAGGATCGACAAGATCCCACGACATCCCGATGCGAACCAAGTCCCCGGCTTCATCTGTCCGGCTGACTGACTTGGGTTGACTGGAATCGATGGAATGGGGAGCGGCTCGCGAGCCGGGCCGAACATGAGCCGGGTCCGCACTCACCGCAGAACCGCTTCCTGCGAAAGGGATGGTTCCTGCCAGTCCGAAGGGGCCCGTGGCGATTCTGTCCGGCCAATTGATGATGCGATTCCACCATCCAGGCCCGAGATCCATGATTGCTTCCCTCTTCGGCAAGCGGTGGATCCGCTAGAGGCTGCAAAGCAGGTCCGCGCTGGCGACCAGTTCCTTGATGGGCCGTACTTCGATGCCGCCCAACTGAATGGCGGGAATCCGGGCAGCCACCTGAATGGCTTCCTCTCGATCGCTGGCGTCGATGAGGATGAAACCTCCGACCTGTTCGCGGGCCTCGGCGAAGGGGCCATCGGTCACAACGACCTGGCCATCGCGCACTCGGACGGTAGCGGCCGTGCTGACGGACTGGAGGGCTTGCGCGGCCAGAAAACGGCCCTGATGACGAAGGGTGGCGTCATAGGCAAGGCTTATGTCATCCAGGGCTTGTGACTCCGCGGCGGACAGGGCGTCGAGCTTCGCTTCGTCGACGAAGACCATGCACAGAAACTTCATATCTTCTTCTCCTCGCAGTTGAGTGCGCTCTCACAATGTCGTCGATTGAAGATGGCTGGAATCGACAGGAGCCGGGGAGAAAAGAAGGCGGAAAGCTGGAGGGATGATCAGCTCTGGTCCGCGTCCCGAAAGAGGATGCGGCGATAAAGGCTCTCGCGGATGGAGTCGCGCAGGTCCCAGGCGCGGAGTCTCCTGGCATGGCACTGACTGCTGACGGACTGGTAAAGGTCCTTGAGCGCCGCGGCGAGGCGCTGGTCGTCGTCATTGCGGAATTTACGGCCAAAGAGTGCGACAGGGCGGGGTTCTTCGATGTAGGCCACTTCGTCGCCACGAGAGAAGCTGAGGCACAAGCCGGACCAGCCCATAGTGCGGGAGTGGAAGAGGGAGAGCCGCACGCCGTTGATGTGGGCAGAGAAGGAACCGCCTTCCTCCACCAGCCACTCGAGAGGGGCCTGGGGGGTCTGCGTGGCATCGAGGAGAAACTGCGCAACGTATAGATCAGAGACTGCCATTGCAACCTCAATCACCCACTGCGGGTGTTTGTCTATAGGCAAGATTGAGCAGCGGCGGGGCTACCAGGGTAGTAGCGAGCGCCGTGAGTACGACCACACCATAGATGGGCTTGGAGACGGCGCCCATGGCCAGTCCGAGTTGAGCCACCACCATGCCTACTTCGCCACGCGGCACCATGCCGATGCCGATGCGGGTGGCGTCGCGAAGGCCGAGACTGAGGGCTCCGGCCCCGCAGCCGACGAATTTCGATACGACGGCGGCCAGGAGGATGATGGCGGTGAGCAGGATCATGGAAGTGTCCTTGAAGACCGAGAGGTCGATCTTCAAGCCGATGCCCACGAGGAAGAAGGGCACGAGCAATTCGGTGGTGCCGTGGACGAGAGTGTGGACACGTTTGCTGACGCTTTCACCGAGGCTCATGCCGGCGAGGAAGGCTCCGACGATGGCGGCGACGCCGGTATACATGGAGACCACGGAGAGGGCGAAGAGCAGGACGATCGCCAGGTGGAACTGAGCCTCGCTGGCGCGGAGGCGGGCCTGCAAAGCGGGTACAGCCTTACTGACGGTATGGGAGCCCCACTTGGCCATTACGATCATGAAGACGATGGGCAGGACGGCGGTGAGGCCGATGTCGATGATTCTGAATTCGCCGCGGGCCATGCTGCTGACGACCGCCAGGACGATGAGGCCGAGCACGTCGTCGATGACAGCGGCGGCAAGGATGATCTGGCTGGATTTTTCATGGAGTTTATTCTTGGCGCTAAGGACCTGGGCGGTGATGCCCACGCTGGTGGCGACGAGGGCGGCACCGACGAAGATCGATTCGATCTGGCCGTAGCCCCAGGCGCGGAGGATAACCCAGCCCATACCTAAGGGAACGAGGACGCCGACGATGGCGACGAGGAACGCGGTGCCCCCGACCTTGAGAAGTTCAGAGGATTTGACTTCGAGGCCGACGTTAAAGAGGAGGAAGAGGACTCCGAGTTCGGAGAGGTCCTGGAGGATGGGCACGGGCGCGACCCAGTGCAGGAGGCTGGGGCCGATGACGACGCCGGCGAGGATTTCGCCGACGAGCCCCGGCATGCCTAGCCTCTCGAAGATTTCCGAGAAGAGCTTGGCGGCCGCGAAGACCACCAGCATGAGGACAGGGAGGGTCAACTCCGGGGGATGCGACATTCGACTAGACGACGCGGGCTTTGCGTTTTTTGTGGCGATTCAACAAAGCCGCGCCGGAGATGCCGATGAGGACCGGCAGGAAGGGTGCCCCATGAAGAACGAGCGCAAAGAAGGCGATGCAGGCCGCCATATTGAACCAGAGCCAATTCATTCGGTGCCTCCAGTAGATTAGTGAAATATCTTCACGGCCAGCATGAGTGCGGCGGCCATGAGAACGAGCCAGGAGGCGGGGCGGTCAAGGGGTTTAGTCCAAGCCGGCTTCTGGGTGCCTTCGCGGATGAGGCGGCGGATCTCCTGGAGTTGTTTGCGCGCCATGGCGACCTGGTAGCCATCCTCGGCGAGTTGTAGCGCGCGGGAGGTTTCCTCTTCGGCCCGGGGCAGCGCCCGCAGCCGGTAGAGCAGTTCGGCGAATTTATACTGAGCCCAGAAATAGTCCGGCGCCATGGCGCGGGCTTCTTCGAAGGCGTCCATGGAGCGATATGCGTCGTAGTTGACGGCATGCGCCATGCCGAGACAGGTGCGGAGGTCGGGCGACTCGGGGTAAGCGACGCAGGCCTCTTCCAGCCGTTTGATGATGGCCTTGATCTCTTCGGCGGGCACCGTATGAGGGTCACGCCAGAGTTTAGGCATCAAGGCGGGCAAGGGGGCGGGCGCCAGTGGCGCCCGCTCATTGCTCAAGGGAATTACCGAGGTATCCATTCTAATGTGCACTCGCTTTGAGCTCGAACTCCGGATAACCCACGGCACCGACTTCCGGGAGGTCGAGGCCTTCCACTTCGGCCTTGGCGGAGACGCGCTGGCCGACGACGACCTCGATGACCAGGTTGGCGACGAAAGCGACAGTGAAGACCACACCCAACAGGGCGGAGACTCCCATCAACTGCGCGACCAACTGGCCGGGGTCACCGTAGAACAGGCCCGTCACTGAGCCGGCGACACCGTTCCAGGAGCCGCCATAGTTTGACTTGCCGTCGGCGAACAAGCCGACCGAGATGACGCCCCAGAGGCCGTTGGCGCCGTGGACGGAAATTGCGCCCACGGGGTCGTCGATCTTCATCACCCGTTCGACGAATTCGACCGAGAGACAAACCAGGACACCGCCGATGAGCCCGATGATCACGCTGCAGACGGGGTTCACAAAGCCGGAGGGCGCCGTGATGGCGACCAGGCCGGCCAGCAGGCCATTGCCGGACATCGACGAATCCGGTTTGCCGTAGCGGAGCCACATATAGAACATGGCGCCGAAGGAGCCGGCCATACCGGCCAGCATGGTATTCACGGCGACACTGCTGATGCGCAGGTTGCCACTGCCGGAGGCGCCGAGGGTGGATCCGGGGTTGAAGCCGAACCAGCCGAACGCGAGAATGAAGCAGCCGGTGAGGACCAGCACGATGTCGTGGCCGGGCATGGCGTGCGGACGTCCTTCCCGATCGAATTTGCCGATGCGGGGCCCGACGATGATGGCGAGGACGAGAGCGGTGAGGCCGCCGACAGAGTGGACGACGCCGGAGCCAGCGAAGTCAGCATATCCCTTGCCCAGTCCGAAGTTGGTGCCGAGAGTGGCCAGCCAGCCGCCGCCCCAAGCCCAATTCGCAAACACGGGATAGATGAAGGCGCCCAGAACAAACGAGGAAACCAGGAACGCGACGTACTTCCAGCGTTCCGCTGCCGAACCGGTGACGATGGTCAGAGCCGTGTCCATGAAGACCATCTGGAAGAGGAAGATCACCATCACAGCGACGTCGTAGCTGCCGTTGTGCATCAGGAAGAAGCCATTCTGACCGAAGAGGCCGAAGCTCTTGCCAAAGAGGGTGATGCTGAACTCGGAGTTGAGTACTGGGGTACCGCCCAGGTTCCCGACGGCGCCGACACCGCCCATTTGTAAAGCAAAGCCGATCAGCCAGTAGGCCAGCATGCCAACACCGTAGACCATGAAGTTCATCATCATGGTGTGGTTGGCATTCTTGGCCCGGCAGAGGCCGGTTTCCACCACTGCGAAGCCTGCCTGCATGAACATGACCATGAAGCCGGCGATCAGAGTCCAGACGAAGTTGATACCGATCTTATTCTGGCCAACCTGATTGACCAGATCGGAAATGGTGAGGCCTTTCTTAGCGTCGGAGACAGCCACGTCAGCCACGGTGCCGGTGGAGTTGCCGTCGGGATCTCCCTTGGCACGGAGTTCAGCCTTGGGCGCTTCCACTCCCTTCAGGTCGGCATCGGTAATGGGGACAGCGGCTGGGGCGGCCGCTGCGGGAGGGGCAGCGGCGGGAGCAGCCGGAGTCTGCGCTCCGGCAGTCAGGGCAACGAGTAGCGTTGCGGTGAGGATGAGCAGGCTTCTCTTCATTCCGCAGTTACCTCTTCCAGATCGCATTCTTTACGTAAGCTTGGTTGATGATGCCGATAATGCCGACCAAGCTGATGGCAATGCCGGCGAGGACCATGCCCATTCTGGCGCCCGTCGAGGATGCCATTGAGAGACTCAGTAGGCTCAGCACGAAGCCGGCCACGGTAATCAGAAGACCAACGTAGACCATGTGGAAATCCTTTAAGTCCTTTCCGCCGACCGGCTAGCCTTCGAGATGTTCGAGAGGTTTGGCTTTGAGGAAGACTGCGACCGAGGCGCCAAGCAGCACCAGACCGATCAGCATGAACAGGACGCTGCCACCGCTAAAGAGGCCAGCGCCAATGAAGACAAAGGCGACAAGGAAGAGCAGGAACGCGAGCGCCTGGGTTGGGTTGGCACCCATGAGAGACCTCCATGTACAACTGGGATTTGGCGAAGGTGACGGGAGACCCGGCTGTGGGGTCAACAAGCGCTACCTGGCTTGTGCTGGGCGAACGGACCAGCTTGGTTTCTCAGTTTAGGTAAGGTGAAGTTCCGGCGCCAATCAATAATTTTGATTGGTTTGATCGTATCGAAGGACGACTGAACGATAGCTATCGTATTGACAGATCAAGGGGCTACGCGTTCGAGCCCAAGTTCGCCTGCCTTGGATTGCATGGCCTGGATGCAGAACTCAATGTGCACGTCGAGATCCACTTTTAGCCCCTCGGCCCCGTTGACAATGTCGTCACGATTGACGGCGCGAGCGAAGGCCTTATCCTTCATCTTCTTGCGGACACCCTTCACTTCGACGTCAAGAATGGAGCGAGTGGGTTTGACGTAGGAGATTGCGGTGAGAAACCCGGCCAACTCGTCGCAGGCGAAGAGGGTCTTTTCGAGGAGGGACTCGCGTGGGACACCCGTGAAGTCGGCATGGGAAAGGATTGCGCGACGGATCTCGTCGCTGACTCCACGTTCCTTGAGGATGGGCTCCCCTTTGACGGGGTGGTCTGGCAGTTGGGGGTGGATCTCCCAGTCGAAGTCGTGCAGCAGGGCGGTGACGGACCAAGTTTCGGGATCGACGGCATGGCCCTCGGCTGCGAACTTGTGGGCGTATGCGAGTACGCAGGCTTCGACGGCGAGGGAGTGGCGGCGCAGGGCGTCGTTCTGAATGAACTCGCAAACGATGGACCAAGCTTGATCGCGATTCATGAGATGTTGAGTCCATAGTAGCGAACAGCCGTAGGGCGATGTTATATTGGGGAAGTCGAGTCTGTGGGCCTGTGGCGCAGTTGGGAGCGCGCTTCCATGGCATGGAAGAGGTCGTGAGTTCGAATCTCACCAGGTCCACCAATCCTATCCCACAACCCGCTAGGTACTCCCATGTGTGGGCGTAACCTCTTCCACGGTCACCCTCCACAAGGTTCAAACACGATCCAAGAGGTTATTTTCCACAGTGCTCGGCGTGGTATGGATTGAACCGCGTTTCGTCCCCGCCCAATCTTATTGATTACATAACCAGTTGGTGTGCGTGGTAGCGATGGTAAGCGTTTTGATACCCGTATGCCGTGGCTGATTACGCCTTCTCTTGCGGGTTGACCTGGTTGAATATCGGTGTTATTCAGGCGTCCCAAAATGTGCGGAACATTGTCGGCGCACGGTCTTTTACCACATACAGCGAAGGGGTATGTTCGAGCAGGTCACGCCTCTCTGCAAACCACCCGCCAGCGCGCCAAGATACTCTCAATCGGCGAGCTCGATACCGGGGATTGATCCCTCCACTACCGGTTGCGCTTCGGTCTTTCGGACAACTTCCGTGCCGCAACTTCCAGGGACCGCGACTGTTCGCGCTCGCCTTCCGCTTCCAGCAGTGCACGGCGTCGGAGGGCAAACTCTTCGTACTCGGCTTCCGCGCAGGTGTCAGCCGCGGTTTTGCTCACGCCCCCTTGGTCACCCAGGATCGCCCGCTCATTGAATAGGAGGAACTCGTTGAGCTTCGTCTCCCAGTCCTTCAGGAAGACGTGCTTGCGGCGGCGCGCCTGGTCCTCAGCAAAATCCAGCCACATCGTTACGATGCGGTTCAGTTCCCCTATCTCCTCCTGGCTCAGATAGTTCTTGACCACCGTGACGTCCGCTTTGCGCACCACCCCCCCTTTCCAGGCGGTCAAGCCCATGTTGGGTTTGGAATGGTGGCGCGGCCGGCGATCAGTTCCGGCGCAGTCTTGCCGGTCGCGGCAAAATGTAGCCGGTTCTGAATGATCTGGAAAAACTCCGTGGTCTCTTTGCGTCCGGGGTCGTAGTCGCCGGCCAGCCTGAAGATCTCACGCACGCGCAAGTACAAACGTTTCTCGCTGGCGCGTATGTCGCGGATACGCTCCAGGAGCTCGTCGAAATGATCGGGAACGCCGGAGCCGTCGACCGGCTGGTTCTTCAGCCGCTGGTCGTCCATGGTGAATCCCTTCACCAGGTACTCGCTCAGGCGCTCCGTCGCCCAGCGGCGGAATTGTGTCCCGCGCGCCGACCGCACCCGGTAACCGACGGCCAGGATGGTATCTAGATTGTAGTGCTCGATTTCCCGTTCGACTTCGCGCGTCCCTTCCCTGCGAACCATCCGGAATTTCCGGATAGTTGACTGCGCTTCGATCTCCCCTTCGGCGTAGAGGTTCTGGAGATGCTCGTTGACCGTACGGACACCCTTCTGGAACAACTCGGCGATCAGTGACTGGCTCAGCCAAAGCGTCTCGTCGACAAACCGGCACTCGACCCGCGTCCGGCCGTCTTCGGTCTGGTACAGAACGATCTCGCCGGCTGGCGATGCGGGCTCACCGGCTGAGGGCGGCGGCTTCTTTGGCATTCGGAAGCATTGTACCGTCGCTCGGCCGGACACATCCGCGGCATGCGGGACCAAGGGGTGCCATCGGCACCTTCCGAAATATAGGGAAATCCTCTTTGTTCGTACTGCACAAGGAATCGGTAAGTCGGATTCGACCGCGCGTGCGCGAAGACGGTTAGCGTTTGCGCGTCACGATCCATAGCGCGACCGATTCACTGCCCCGTACTACGTCTTCAGTGAGGAATACGTGGGCGACAGCGCCTTCCACGCTCCGAGTGCAGAAGTCGATACCCCTGACCGGCCCCTCGACGAGGATTCTGGACAGTGTGAACCTGGCGTTCCCGCAGGTTGCATCCGAGGCATTCGGGGTGGAGAAGACCGCCCCGTTCACGGCAACCAGATAGAGGCTGCCCTGCTCCCCGGTCAATTGAAGGTCGATACCGGTTTCGATTGACCCGGCGTGGATGCCTGCTGGCACAGGACACGTCATTTTGGCTGCCGTGTCGATATCCACTCCACATTGCCGGTTCAATCGAACCGAACCTCGGTAGTCCCCTAATTCCGCGCGGAGATCCGGAGGGTGCTCGGGGGTCCCGATGGGAGAACAGTGAACCCCTGGCGCGTCGCAACCGGCAAATTCCATGACGCGGGCGCCCAGGTCCAAAACAGTGTGCGCCTCCACCTGAAGCCCCGTCAGCTCCAACCGTCGAAAACCGGGCGCGTGTGCGATTAACCGGTAAGCCGCCGGCTCCAACTCAGGGGTGCGGAGCGCTCCGGTGGAATCAGCCTCTCCGTGGTAGACCTGCGTCCCATCCCGCGACTGGAGCACGGAGGCTGACGCGACGATGGCTGCCCCTGCTACGTCAGTGAACCGGACCTGGATCGAGGGCACCGATTGGGCAAAGACGCTGAACGGGACAAGGAGAAACGCGGCGGAGCGGATCATAGTTCGATTGTGTTCCTCACTGGCCCGATTCGCGTTTCTGCAGGACCAGGCTGAACTCCACCTGGTCCGAGCCTGCCGGCAGCGGCACCGGCCCGGCCTCGGCGGTGTCCACCTCGTATCCATAGGGTCGTGCCTTTCGGAAATTGTAGGTTTCCATGGCGCTGAGGGTGTAGTCCACACCATTCAACAGGGTTAGGGTTGCGACCCCGGATTCATCGGTCCGGCCGGCCGCCGATATCTCCTGACGCACCTGAGCGTAAACCCTGGTATTCACGGCAAGCCGTCCATCCGGCCACAACACTCTGAGCTTCACATAGCGCAGCTTAGCGGCGGGCCCCAGAGGGAGCCGAAGGCCTGACTTCTGCTCGTTCAGTGCGAGATGGATGATGCCCGCTTCTGACGCGCTGGCGACTCCCGGCCAATAGGCAGGCGTGATCCGTTCCCCGGCACTCGGGGCCGATTCGAGATGAACTCCAAGATGGTAGTCGCCGGGGGGCACGGTGGGAAAGAAGAACTCGCCCTGGTCGTTCGTGCGGGTAGAGCGCAGTGGGAGGGGGCGATTCAGGGCCTCGGCGGAGGCATAGCGGTACTCCACGGAGACATCGGGCGCGGGGCTCCCATCCGGTTTCGTCACCACGCCTGTGAATGAGCCTTGGGAGAACATACCGATATTCACAAAGCCGCATCCACGGTCAGGTACGTTGACTTCGTACTCAGGCGATGCCGGGAAGTAGCCTGGTGCGGAAGCAGTCAATTCGTAGGTACCCGGCGCCACGCCGGAGATCTCGAAGCGCCCGTCCGCCCCGGCCGTCACCGTCTGTTCCTGTCCGGCACCCGTGAGGTGGAGGAAGGTCCCGGGCAATCCAGGCAACCGGTCTTCCCAGCGCTGTTCATCGGCGTGGATTCGAACAGAGCCGTACACAGAGGGCTGGACGTGGCCGGACCGATATTTGCGGAGGAACTTCAGATCTTCCGTAGCATACTCGGCCAGTTTGGTCCCGGTGCACTGGCCGGCGGAGACGATGGGCGCGGTGAGTGGGACTCCGCGGGCGCCGCCCAAGGCTCCATGGGCCTTCGCGGCATCGCCGGCCAGGCCGTTCAATGGACTTTGGCGCCCCACAATGAGGTAGAGGCGACCCAGCTCAAAGGACCTGCGGCACGAGCTGAAGCTATCAGGATCCACGATGAGTTCGCGCACCTCCGGCCCGATTCCCTTGAAGGCTTCGTCCACACCGAAGCGGTACCAATAGGGACCGCCGCCTGCATCCTTCGTTTCATTTGTCGCCAGCACGCGGCCCAGGAAGGCGTACTGGATGCCGTCGATCCGCTGGCAGGCTGGGGTGGGGGCGGCGCAGGAGCAGGCGAGTGCGGGGGGCAGAACCGATAGCAGGAGAATCGCCAGGCGCGCAATCATCGACGATCAGACGCGTTTACCCTGCGGTTTCGTTCCAAATTCCTGGTTGGGATTTAGCAAATCCGGGGCAATTGTTCACCCAGGGGGAGTGGAATCGCCCGGATGGCGCCGAGAGCCGTGCGGGCGGCCACCAAGCCAGGGCGGGCCGCAGTCACTTCTCCGACGATCGCCGCCTGCCGGCCTAGCGGATGAGCCTGCATGCGAGTGAGGACTTCCGCCGCCCGGCCGCCCTCCACGATCGCCACCAACTTTCCTTCGTTGGCCACTTGGAGCGGATCGAGACCGAGCAACTCGCACGCCGCCTGCACCTGGCGGTCGACGGGGATGGCCGTCTCCTCCAGCATGACGCCGACGCGCGACGCGCGGGCGATTTCGTTCAAAGTAGCGGCCAGTCCTCCGCGCGTGGGATCGCGCATTGCATGGACGGCGCCTTCCACCTGCAGCATGGCCGCGGTCAAGCCGTGCAGGGCGGCGCAATCGCTACGGATGGCGGTCTCGAACTGCAGTCCCGAGCGCACGCTCATGACAGCGACTCCGTGATCGCCGAGAGTTCCGCTGACGATCACCTTGTCGCCCGGACGGGCGCAGGCGGGCCCCAAGACCAAGCCTGGCGGGACGACGCCCACCCCGGCCGTATTGATGAAGATCCCATCGCCATGGCCTTTCTCCACCACCTTCGTGTCGCCGGCGACAATCTGGACGTCCGCCGATCGCGCGGCGGCGGCCATGCGTTCAATTACCTCGGCGAGCAGTGAAAGTTCCAGTCCTTCTTCCAGGATGAAGCCGGCGGTGAGGTACAACGGGCGTGCTCCGCACATGGCCAGATCGTTCACCGTCCCGTTGACGGCGAGTTCGCCGATGCTGCCGCCCGGGAACAACAGCGGCCGGACGACAAAGGAATCCGTCGTGAGCGCCACGCGGCCGGCCGGTAGCTCGACAACGCTCGCATCGCCCAGGGTTTCCAGTGCGGGGTTTCGAAACGCGGGCAGGAACAGATTCTCGATGAGCTCTTCAGAGAGTTTGCCGCCGCCGCCATGACCGAGGACGATGCGCGGATAGTTCCTGAGCGGGAGGGGACAAGACCAAGCTTCGAAGTGCAGTGTATCCGCCATGCGGGCGCCCTAACGGGACGCCAGGGCCTCATCGTCGAGGAAGCGTCCATAGTGATAGTACGCCGCGCAGGCGCCTTCGGTGGACACCATGGTGGCGCCGAGCGGAGTGCGCGGCGTGCATTCGCGTCCGAAGGCGGGACACTGGTGCGGCCTGATGGCCCCCTGGAGCACCGCCCCGGCCTGGCAGAGCGGCGATTCCAGCGCCTGGATGCCGGAGACGGGAAAGCGCTCTTCGGCATCGAAGGCACGGTAGGGAGGAGACAGCCGCCAGCCGCTGCGAGGGATCATACCGATGCCGCGCCACGTGCGGTCGGTCACTTCGAAGACTTCGTCGAGCATCCTGCGCGCGGCGGCGTTGCCTTCCAGGGTGACTGCGCGCTCGTAGGCATTCTCCACGCGCGCCTCGCCCGCTTCCAGTTGGGCGACCGCCCTGCGGATGCCTTCCAGAATGTCGAGCGGCTCAAAGCCCGTGGCCACGATGGGGACGCGATAGCGCCGGGCCAGCGGCAGATACTGCTGGAGGCCCATGACGCTGCAGACATGGCCCGCGGCCAGGAAGGCCTGCACGCGGCATTGCGGTGCGCCCAGAATCGCCTCGATCGCCGGCGGCACCAGAACCTGGGAGACGAGCAGGGAGAAGTTCTCCAAACCCTGGCGCTTGGCCAGATGCACGGCCATGGCATTGGCCGGCGCCGTGGTTTCAAAGCCGATGCCGAAGAAGACGACCTGACGCCCCGGATTCTGACGGGCCAGGGTGACGGCATCCAGCGGCGAATAGACCACCCGCACGTCCCCGCCCTCGCTCTTCACCTGGAAGAGGTCACGCAGGCTGCCCGGAACGCGCAGCATGTCGCCGAAGGAGCAGAAGATGACTTCGGGGCGAGCGGCGATGGCCAGGGCCTTGTCGATGACTTCGAGAGGTGTGACGCAGACCGGGCAACCGGGACCATGAATGAGTTCCACTTCCGCCGGCAGCATCTGGTCGATGCCATTGCGGATGATGGAGTGCGTCTGCCCGCCGCAGACTTCCATGATGGCCCAGCGGCGAGTAGCGATATGCCGGATCTCGCCCGCGATGCGGCGGGCCGCTTCAGCATCCCGGAATTCGTTCAGGTACTTCATGGGCGGACACGCACCACTCCCCCTGATTGTTACCTGAATCCGGACTGAGAGGAAGGGGCGGGAACCCCGAGGCGCGGGCCTACCAGTCAACCGCAGCGGCCTGGACAACGAGCGAGCGGAGTAGGTCCTCCCCAGCCTGTGAAGGCCTGGCCTTGAAGGTGCGGCGCGCAATGGATTCGCCCAGGACGAGGGGCGTCGCGCACACATCCAGTTGGATCTCTTCTTTCGCCTTGCATTGAGCGGGACGGCGGGATTGGTCAGTTCCGGACCGGCCGGGAGGATTGCCGCTGTATGTAGCGGAGCCCTGGTCTGTCGCCATGCCGGGCACAGCGGACCGCAGGATGCTCCCGAGGCCGGGGCGGTCTTTCCGTTTCAGGGTCATTGCCAAGGCGACACTGCAGCCCATCTCGCGGGCTTCCGGGATGCCGGGCGCGAGCACCGCACTGATGCCGCGAGCAGCCAGCTCGGCCTGGAGCATCTGCCGGAGCGGTTCGACGGCGGCGTCATCCGCTGCCTGCGAGGCGGCCGGCAGAATGGCCACGCATGCCTGATTCGGAGTTTGGGCGGAAGCCGCGAGGCTCAGCACAGCCAGCGCCAGGGTCCTCAATATCGGTCTGATCACAGGAATCTTCTCCGGTGCAGGTACGCACCAGTCCCAGCCGGCCACCCACGGCCGGTATGAATGAAATATCGCCGGCGGCCTTGCCCGGCCGCCGGCAGTCAGGTGTGAGCGATGGTCTACTTATACATGCGCGGATTGGACAGGAAACAGATCAGGGGAGCGAAAAAATTCCCTGGCACATTATTCGGGGGTTGGATTAGCGAGGAGAACGAAGTTCTGGTCCTGATAGAGTTCGCTCCAGCCGAGCGAACGCAACTGGGTGAGGATTGGCGCCTTGCGGTCGAGCAGCGCATGCGTAAACCGATACTTCTTCAGCGTTTCGGGCCAGGTGGACTCGGCCCGCCAGAAGCGGATGCCCTCGCGGCACAGATCGGGCCCGAAGTAGTCGATGCGACTGTCGAGGTACACTTTGCGGCGACCGGAGTAGACATACATCAGGAGTCCGGCCTGTAAATCAGTGGTGTAGATGCGAGCCGACAGGGGCAGGCGATCCACTGAGGGGAGCGCCTCAGTAGCATAGACGGGTGGTTGAAACGACGCCTGGCGGCGGGTGGAGGGCAGGCCGGCCCAATAGACGAGGAAGAGAGCGGCCAGCGGCAGCAAGGCTGCGCCGTTCAGGAGAGGTTCCAAGGCGGTAACGGCCTGCAACGAGGGCCAGGGGGCAGCGTTCCGGCGGTTGCGCCACCAATCAGAAAGAGCCGCATTGAAGTAGGGCAGCGAGCCCAGGGCCATCAGCGGGATGCCCCGGTTGGTCTGGAGGCCCATGGCCAGAAACAAGGCCGCGAGCGCGGCGCGGTCCCAGCGGCGTTGCACCAGGGACCACAGAAAGCCCACAGCGCTCAGAATGGCAGTCAGGGCAAAGAGGAACATGCCCGGCCGGAAGAGGTCGGGCCGCTCGTACTCCGAAACGATGGGGGTTGAACCGACCGTGGCCAGAAACGCAACTACGTGGCTATGCACAGCGAACCCGTAAGGATTGAGGAACGAGCCGGCCAGTGCCGCGCCGGCAGCATAGAGGAGAAGACGAATGCGAGCCCCGACGCCAGGGGCAGCCTGCGCAGGGAGGATCCAGCGTTGCGCCGCCAGAGCGGCGGCCACGACCACCGGGATGAGGAAAGCCAGGAAGAAGCTCGCGTGGATGTTCGTCCACAAGGCAGTGCCCAACGCCAGGACAACAAAATGGCGGACCCGGAAGGGCGGACGGGCGCTTTCCACGAAGATCAGGAGCAGCAGCACGAAGATCCAACTGATCAGGTGGGGGCGGGCCAGCCAGTGTACGCGGGTACACAGCACGAGCAGGGCAGCCAGGGGGGTAGCCACCAGGATGCTGCCACCCAACCGGCGCTGAAAGTGCATCCAGAGCCAGGCCCCGCAGGCGATGACGCCAATGGAGACCGCGGCAATGCCCGGCAGGCCGGCCGCCTGATGTACGAAGGACATCCCGATCTCGGCCAACCACTCCCAGGCGTACCAGGGGTGCCCCACCTGCACGAACGAGAACCAATCGTCCCGGGGGACGGCGGAGTTCAGGCGGATCCAGTCTCCGGCGCGGATATGCCACCCGGCATCCGCATCGCTAAAGAAGAGCCGGGCAGCCGAGGTGATCACGGTGCAATAGAGGACCAGGGCCAGAGCCGCCATAGTGCGGAAATCGGGCACCAGCCACTTGAGCCAGCCGATCTGGTCTGCTTCATTCCCGGATTCACCAGCCGCCGCTCCGAGTGCTTCGGATGGCATCTTCGAGACAGGCTGTAGGCGGCTGGACTTGGGCATGGGAGACCGCTAACAAAAATAGCAAAGGCCGCCGGCCCGGCAGTGGGCAGGCGGCCTTTGCTCAAGCATCGAAGGGTTTAGCGGTACATGCGTTTCCGCAGGAAGGCCAGGCCAGCCAGCCCGCCTACGAGCATGAGCGCGGAACCAGGCTCCGGCACCGTGCTTCCCACCGTGTTCTGCAATACCAGGGAACTGGGCAGATTCACTATGCTGCCTGATTTCAGGCCGTCGATCGTCATGCGGATGGCGACCACGCCTTCCGCGCTTACGTAAGGAACAGAGGCGGCGAATACGCAACTCGTGCAAGGCGTGACATTGAAGTTACCGGGGCCGATCGTTGAAGAGACAATTGGTTGAACTGAGTTCTGGGCGGAGAAGCTGCCGGTGAACTCCTGCGTGCTGGTTCCGTCGACAGCCAACTCGTTCAGCGGAATATAAGAGAAACTCCAAAACTCCGCGGCGAGCGTGATGGGACCGCAGTCATCCCCGGTCGAGGTGCAGGTTACCACCGCATTGGTGATGCGGAAGGTATCGCCAGTGAAAACCGCGTCGAAGAGCACGGTGCCCCAACCATCGATGACCGCATCCAGCGAGCGTGTATTCGTGTCGACATAGGATGCGTATTTGACCTGATTGGCCGCATTGGCCCAAGCGTTGATGTAAGGGGTGCTATCGCTGGCGGTAAAGGCGGCGCCCGCCGCCGGTCCGACGACAACCATTCCGATGAGTGTCAACAGAAGGCAGCCGTACAGGGCCGCAACTTTCCGATTGAGCACAGGTTTCCTGTTCATTGAATCTCCTCCAGACGTACTGCTCAGATTGGCGTAATTTTAGCGGGCGGAGTACAACTTGGTCAACAAAATAGTTTCGCACTAAGTGGTTTGCCTTAAATCCAGGAGCAAATCCGGGTCCCGCCGGCATTGGCAGGCTTGGGCTGGAAGAAAGCACTCAGCACCGTGCGGTGCGGTCTCGCAGTTGGTCCCGCATGCTTATCTGTAAGCGGAGGGGCTCAGGAGGCTGACTCTGCCGGGCATAGGAGCCGTGCCCTGCGCTTTCTCAAAGTACACAGCTTCCACGTCTCCGAAGGACCCCAACCTGCGGACTTTCCAGCCACTCAATTCGGGCCGTTGCGAAAACCAGTGCTGCCAGAACCGCACGTTGAGATCGCCGCCGTAGATGACAAACCGGCCGGCCCGTGGCAGCAGCGTCGAAGACAAATCACGGGCGTATCGCTGCCCCTCCTCCGAAGGCTCATAAGGAAGCAGAAGGGGCCGCCCAGCCACGGGGTAGGTGGCCAGGTGCGCGTAGAGAAACCCGGGCATTTCGTAGCCGGGCCGCCAGACGGGCGCCTTGGCCTCGACAAAGGGACTGGGGCAGATGACCGGCACTTCCGGATCGTGGAGCGCCGCGATGGCCTGTGCCGCCCCTCGCCAATCCGAGCCATGGGCGGGCGCATCTGGCGACAACCGGAGAGATTGCGCCAGGGCCCAGAGACCGACCAGGAGGGCGAGCGGCCGCCAGAACGAGGAAGGCAGATATCGAGCGAGCAGGAAGGCGGTGCCGAGAAGGATTCCGGGCCAGGCCAGGGACAGGTAGCGGGGCAGGAAGACGCTATTTCCGGTCCCGACAGAGTAGGCAAACAGTGCGACCGGGTGGACGAACCACCAGCCCAGCAGCAGCACGGCGGTAGTGAGGCGGAGGGAGACCGGCTTGCGGCGCAGGATGCGGCTGAGCAGCCAGGCCGCCGGAAGAGTGCTGACGAGGAGCCCGAACTTGAGAGCGTACTGCAATTGGCGGAAACCGGGCGGGGGCTGAACGACGTGGGCCTGCGCCTCGCGAGCGAGGGCGAGGGCGCTCATGGCCACAGGCGCCAGCAGCAACCCGAGTATGCCGAACAAGCTGCAGGCGGGGATCCAGCGTACCGGAGTGTCCCGCCTCCAGAGGCGCGCAGCGGTGTAGAACGCGAAGACCAGATAGAAGGGCCAATAGACGAGATGGGTCCGCCAGAGCAAGGCGGCCGAGCCCAGGAACAGTGCGGCATCCAGCCAGGCGGCGCGATCGAGCCAGCGGATCAACGACCACACGCTCAGCGACGCGACGCACAGCCCGAAGGCGTAGGGCCGTGCGTCGGTAGCAGCGTCGCTGAACCCGCGCAGAAGGAAGCTGCTGAGGACAATCAGCCAGCCGCAGTCGGGGTGGATCAACCGCATGCCGATGCGGGCGCAGAAGAAGAGGGCCACCGCCATCGCCAGGACCGAGGGCAGCCGGTAGCCGGCCTCGGAGAAACCCGCTTCCGACTGCACGGCGGCGGGCAGCGCGTAGTAGATGGACTGCGGCACCTGCGGCGCAATCGACAAGGAGGGATGATCGCCTCCCTGTCGCACCACAAACGCCGTCACCGTTTCATCCACCCAGAAACTGGTGTTGAGAGGAAGCAGCCAGAAGCGGGCAATACACAGCGTCAGCAGCAGGCCCAGCGGCCAGTTCAGCCAGCGCCGGCTTCCCTCCAGGGTCATTCTTCGGTCTCAGCCCACGGCAGGAACACAGGCGGCCGCATGGGCCAGCGGGACGCGGGAAAAACCGCCGCGCGCAACAGGCCCCATTTCGCCAGCCGCGCCTGCAGTGTGGTCCGGACCACTCCGAGTCCGTAAGTCACACTGCGGCGAAAGCTGATGGATGAGGCCTGCGGGAAGTAGCGTGTGGGGCAGGACACTTCCCCGATGCGCGCGCCAAGCACGATGCTCTGCGCAATCAACTGGTTGTCGAAGACGAAATCCTCGGAATTGCTCTCCAGAGGCAGGGCTTCCAGCAGCTCGCGCGTATAGGCGCGCAAGCCGGTGTGATACTCGGAGAGCTTGGCGCCGAGAACGAGGTTCTGGAACAGCGTCAACAGGCGGTTGGAGACGTATTTGTACAGCGGCATGCCACCGCGGAGAGCCTCGCCGCCGAGAATCCTGGAACCCAGCACGAGGTCATAGACCCCGTAGGCGGCCATACTGGCCAGGGCGGAAACCAGCAGGGGCGAATACTGGTAGTCCGGATGGATCATGACGACGATGTCGGCGCCCCGGCTCAATGCCAGGGCGTAGCAGGTCTTCTGATTGCCGCCATAGCCGCGATTGCGATCGTGCACAGCGACATGGAGCCCCAGTTTGCGGGCCACGTCGACGGTATCGTCCGTACTGTGGTCATCCACCAGGATCCGGTCGTCGACGATGTCCGGCAGCTCCTGCACGGTGGCCCGGAGAGTCCTGGCGGCGTTGTAGGCGGGTAGAACAACTGCAATGCGTTTCTGATTGATCATTGTTCTTCACGAACCCCGATTCGTTGGGGCATATCGGGTGGACGCGGCGCGGCTGGCCGCAGCGTACAATCCTTTGGCCACAAAGGCGTTAACTAATGTAAAGGCTGTGCGTGGAACGTAAAGGCGGCATGGGATGCGGATCCGGATACAATGGGACCGCCCTGGCGGACGCCTTTGCTCCGCAAGGGTTTACGGCCTGAATCCGGAGTACCCATGAATCGCCGAGCCTTCCTCACCACGCTGACCGCCGCAGGCTCCATGCTGCCTGTGGCCTTCGCGCAAAAATACTCATCCGATTGGACCTCGCTGAAAGCACACACCGTTCCCAATTGGTATGAAGACGCCAAATTCGGCATCTTCATCCACTGGGGACTCTATTCGGTACCGGCCTGGGCTCCGCCGTCCGGCGAACTGGGCAAGGTGGATATGAGCCGCTGGTTCTATGAGAATGCTTACGCCGAGTGGTATTTGAACTCCATTCGCCTGAAGGATTCACCCAGCTACCGGCATCACGTCGAGAAGTATGGAGCGGACTACGACTACTACCGCTTCGGCCAGGCTTTCGAGCAGCAGAACCGCTCGTGGAAACCGCAGAACTGGGCATCCCTGTTCAAGGATTGCGGCGCGCGTTATGTGGTGCTGACAACCAAGCACCATGACGGCTACACGCTGTGGCCCAGCAAAGTCCAGAACCCGAAGCGGCCGCAGGGCGGCATCAATTCACCGCGGGATCTCGTCGGCGACCTGACGAAAGCCGTGCGCGGCGCAGGTCTGCGCATGGGTCTGTACTATTCCGGAGGCCTGGACTGGACCTTCGAATCGCGGCCCATCGCCACCATGGCCGACCTGCGGACGACCGCGCCCCAGACCGAGGAGTATGCCCGCTATGCCGATGCCCACTGGCGTGAACTCATTCGGCTTTACCAGCCCTCGGTCATGTGGAACGACATCGGCTATCCGAAGCTGGGCAAGCCCGAAGCGCTCTTCGCGGACTACTACAACGCAGTGCCTGAAGGTGTGATCAACAACCGCTTCAGCGTGGAGTATGCGGACTTCACGACGCCTGAATACGCGAAATATGACAAGATCACGCCCAAGAAGTGGGAGTCCTGCCGCGGCCTCGGTTTCAGCTTTGGTTACAACCAGGTGGAAGGGCCGGAGCATGTGCTGGCTTCGGTAGCGCTGATTGAGCTGCTGGTGGATATTGTCAGCAAGAACGGCAACCTGCTGCTCAACATTGGTCCGAAGCCGGACGGCACGATCTCGGAGATCCAGTTGAACCGGCTGAACGCCCTGGGCGCATGGCTCACAACAAACGGCGAAGGTATCTTCGGAAGCCGGTCGTGGGTGCGTCCGTCAGCAAAGACCGCGGCGGGCGGCGAGGTGCGGTTCACAAAGAAGGGGGATGCACTGTATGCGTTCCTGATGGGACCGCATTCCGGTGAATCGACGATCGCGGGACTCAATCTCGCCGCCGGAACGAAGGTGCAATTGCTGGGCGGGGGGCGCGTGCCTTGGAAGAAGCAAGGCGACGGGACTTCCTTCGAACTCCCGGCCAACGTGCCGACGACCGGGCCGGCCACGCTGAGGATTACCCCGGCTCCAGCCGCCTGAACGCGAGCCCGCTGACGCATGATAAATGGTGGAGGCCTTCTCCCGAAGAGGGTCTCCCCCTGAGAGTGGAGGACCCCGACAGATGGCATTGGAGAAACTCTCCCCCGGCGCGCTGATCCAGGCGCTGGAGGAATTGGACGGTTCGTTTGCGCATCTGCCCGAGTTCCAGGCCGAGGTGCCGGGGCAGGACCGCATCCTGACGGTGCTCAGCGAGACCGCCGCCCGCCTGGGCGACAATTTTCCCTACTTCCACCCTCTCTACGCCGGCCAGATGCTGAAGCCGCCCCACCCCCTGGCGCGGGCCGCCTATGCGCTGGCTACCTGGATCAATCCCAACAACCACGCGCTGGACGGCGGGCGCGCGAGTTCTGCCATGGAAAAGGAAGCCGTGGCGGAATTGGCGGCCATGTTCGGGTGGAGCCAGCATCTGGGGCACCTCTCCAGCGGCGGCACAATGGCAAACCTGGAAGCCCTGTGGGTTGCCGGGCAGTTGCAGCCGGGCAAGACGATTGCCGCTTCCAGCCAGGCTCACTACACGCACGAGCGGATCAGCGGTGTACTGCGACTGCCGTTCGCCAAAGTGGAGGCGGACGACCATAGCCGGCTGGACTGCGCGTCGCTGGAACGACTGCTGGACCAGGGAGGAGTTGGCTGTGTAGTGGCGACCCTGGGCACCACCGGGGTGGGGGCGGTCGACCCACTGCCGCAGATCCTGAAACTTCGCGAACGCTATGGGTTTCGCCTGCACGTCGATGCGGCCTATGGAGGCTACTTCCGGCTGGCCGGCAACCTGGCCCCATCGGCTCGCGCCGCCTTTGAACTGGCGGGTGAAGCAGATTCCATCGTCATCGATCCGCACAAGCATGGATTACAGCCCTACGGTTGCGGCTGCATCCTGTTTCGCGATCCTGCCATCGGGCGGCTGTACAAGCACGAATCCCCCTACACGTATTTCTCTTCGCACGAGCTGCACCTGGGCGAGATCAGCCTGGAATGTTCGCGGCCAGGTGCGTCCGCTGTTGCGTTGTGGGCGACACAACGATTGTTGCCGCCAGTGCCCGGAGGGGCGTTCGCACAGGGACTGGAAGCATCGCGGCGCGCCGCCCTGGCTTTCTCGAGCCGATTGAAAGAAGACCCGCGTTTCGTAGTGCCCTTCGATCCTGAGCTCGATATCGTCGTTTGGGCGCCGCAAGCGGCTTCCGCATCTGAGGCTTCGGCGCTTTCGCAGAAGATCTTCGATCTGGCCGCGGAGCAGCAACTCCACCTGGCCCTGATCCACCTGCCGGCGCAGATCTTCCACATCGCCTGGCCGGAACTGAAGGCGGATCAGCCGACGATGGTCTGCCTGCGCTCCGTCCTGATGAAGCCGGAGCACGAGGAATGGCTCGACCGGATCTACGAGATCCTCGGCGCGGTCACGGATGCAGCCAGGGCCGCTTAACGCTTCATGGGCGCGGGCGCCAGACGGCTGTAGACCGTCTCGAAGTCACCTTTCGAACCGAAGGCAACCGAACTGGAACTGGAGGTGGAAGGACCGCCATCGTGGTTCGGCTTCGGGCTGGCCGCATCGCGGGGCGCCGAGACATCGCGGCTGGTTGTCGACTGCTTCGTCATGCGGCTGCCGGTTTGTGCCGGCCGGGCATCGATGCGCTCGATGTCTTCCTTCGGGATCGCCACCTGTTCGTTCTTCACGATTACGATCAGGCTGGAATCGGTCAATTCATCCATTTTTGCGAGTACCGGTTGCTTCGATGCTTTCTTGAGGATGCGCAATTCCGTCCCGCTCTTCACGGCGCGCACCTTGGTCCACGGATCGTCGGCCGCAAACACTGCCAGGGCCGTCATGAGAAGTACGAGCAATTTCGCCATAAGCTGAGGCGAATGTATCACGTCCAAAACGGAATGAGAAGAGAGGAATCCGCCCCTGAAGGGAGGGCCCGGCAGCGAAGTGCTGGTTGCTTCACAATGAAGCCATGGCCACATCCCCGGACGCCGGACAGATCCGCATCCTGATCACCGGCGGAACGTTCGACAAGGAGTATGACGAACTCACCGGCCGGCTCTTCTTCCAGGAGTCGCACCTGCCCGAAATGCTGAAACTGGGCCGCTGTGGGCTGCCGCTGCAGGTTCGCACGCTGATGATGATCGACAGCCTGGATATGTCCGAAGCAGACCGGCGCCTGGTGGTGGAGCAGTGCCGCTCGGCCGCCGAGCATCGGATTGTGATCACGCACGGAACGGATACGATGACCGATACCGCTCTGTTATTGGCGGCCGAGGTGCAGGACAAGACCATCGTGCTGACGGGCGCCATGGTGCCGTACAAATTCGGCAGCTCAGACGGCCTGTTCAACCTGGGCAGCGCCCTGGCTTTCGCCCAGACCCTGCCACCGGGCGTGTATGTCGCCATGAATGGCCGGTATTTCCAGACCGGCAAAGTCCGCAAGAACCGCCAGACCGGGATGTTCGAAGAGTCCGCATAGCCGGCGCCGCAAATAATTTGATTCCGTGCGCCAATGACCGCTGTCTGATTCAGTGTCCCTGACCACGGGTCCTTGCCAGGACGCCGAACCGGGGATCCTGTCCGGTGGCGGGCTGGCCTACACCTCTGATCCGCCGCCTGCCGGACCGCCGCGGGGAGGTCTCGAGCAGATCACCTGTCTTGCTTCAGGGG
Source organism: Paludibaculum fermentans (assembly GCF_051172195.1). Taxonomy (GTDB): domain Bacteria; phylum Acidobacteriota; class Terriglobia; order Bryobacterales; family Bryobacteraceae; genus Paludibaculum; species Paludibaculum fermentans_A. The sequence continues at coordinate 2,892,945 of NZ_JBPJAQ010000001.1, read as the reverse complement.
GCGAGGCCTCTCCGTGCGCCGCATCGCTGCATGCAACGTCATTCACCGCGCAGTGCGAGCCCCGGATCCACCTTCGAAGCCCGCCACGCCGGAAGCACGCAAGCCGCGAAGGACGCGGCCAACACCAGTAAGGCCACGGCTGCGAACGTGATGGGATCCAGCGGCTGTACCCCGTAGAGCATCTGCCGCATCACCTGGCTGGCCAAGGGGGCGGCGAGCAATCCGGCCAGGATCCCCGCCAGGGTCAGGCCCATGCCTTGCGTCAGCACCAACCTGAGGATGTCGCGGCCGCTCGCCCCCAGCGCCATCCGGATGCCCATTTCGCGACTGCGCTGCGCCACGGCGACGGCCAGCACCCCAAACAGGCCAACAGCCGCCAGGACGACCGCCAGGCCGGCGAAGACAATCAGGAGAACCAGCGCCAATCGCTGCTGGGCCAGGACCTTATCCATCAATGCGCCCATCGGCTGGACGCGTTCCACAGGCAATTCGGAATCGACTTCAAAGAAGGCGCGACGCACCGCTCCTTCTAATGACATCGGCTCGGCGCTGGTCCTGATCGCGAATGCCAGGAAGGGCCAGGCCCGCTGGGCGTGCGGCTGATAGACCACAGGACGGGGCTTCTCGTCAGGTTTCGCATACGCCATGTCATGGACGATCCCGACAATCTGGGCGTGGGTCTTGAAACGGCCCACCCGCATGTTGATGAAGCGGCCAACGGCGTTCTCACCCGGGAAGACACGCTTCCCCAGCGCCTCGGAGATCATCACGACCGGAGGCGCAGTCTCATTGTCGCTCTCGGAGAGCATTCTGCCGCCGGCCAGGCGTGCGCCGATAGTTTCCAGGTAGCGCGGCGTGACGGCCGCATATGTGGCCGATTCTTTCTGCCCCGACTGCGCAGGCCGGCCATCCACGGTGAAGTCGGTCAGCCAGTTCACCTGCATCATGGGCAGCGCGGTGCTGACACCGGCGGAAATGACGCCCGGCACCCGTTCCAGCCGGTCAATGATGCGCCGCACGTAGCCCGCCTTGGCGGCATCCGTTCCATAGGCTGATTCGGCCAGGGTGGTACGGAGCGTGAGTACACGGTCGGGTTTGAATCCCAAATCCAGGCGATTGAGTTCGATAAACGTTCTCAGCAGAAGACCCGCGCCCACCAGCAGGATCACCGAGAGGGCGACCTCGGAGACAACCAGCAGCGAGCGGGTGAGCCCCTTTCGTGTGCCGCCCGAACTGCCGCGCGACTCGTCGCGGAGGGTATCGGCCAGGTTTAGCCTCAGCACCTGCCAGGCGGGAATCGCGCCGAACAGGATACCCGCCGCCGCCGAGACCAGGAAGGTGTAGCCCACAACCAGCCAGTCCACCTGGGACTGGGCCAGTTTGGGCATTGTGGCTGAGCCCCACTTGCCTATGATCCGCACACCCCACCAGGCGATGAAGAGGCCGACGATTCCCCCCATCCACGCCAGAGTGAGGCTTTCCGTGATCATCTGGCGGAAGACGCGCCATTGGGATGCACCCATGGCGCTGCGGATGGCGATCTCCTTGTGCCTGGCGGCGGCGCGCACCAGCAGCAGGTTAGCCACGTTGGAACAGGTGACCAGCAGCACCAGGCCAACGGCGGCCGAGAGCACCAGCAGGGGTTGCCGCGCATCGCCTTGCGCTTCGCGTTCGGCTTGGACAAGGTATGGTTCTGTGCCGATGTTGGATTCTGGATGTTCTGAGGCGATCGCCGCGCCAATCGACTTCAGTTCCGCCGACGCCTGCTCGCCGCTGACGCCATCGTTCAAACGGCCGGTTACAAACAGGAACCGGGAGTCCCACGAAGCCGCCGACTCAGGCGTGAGCGCGAGGGGAAGGTACATATCCACCTTGCGATCTTCGCCCTTTATGTGCGGCAGGATGCCGGCGACCACGTGCAGTTCGTTCTCCAGCCGAACTACCTTGCCGACGATGCCCGGATCCCCGCCAAAGCGCTCTTTCCAGAACTCTTCCGTGAGCAAAGCCACCTGATTGCGGCCAATCTGATACTCCTCGGCGGCGAAGCCCCGGCCGAGCACGGGTGATATCCCGAGCATCTCCAGATATCCGGCGCTCACCAGGGTGGCGGTCACGCGGGCCGGTTCGCCTCGGCCGGTCAGGGTGGCGGGATAAATCATGTAGGCAGCGAACTGGGAAAAGCTTTTTTGGCGTTCGGCATATTCCTGAAACTCAGGCGCCGCAAACGCACCCTGCAGCTTGTTGCGGAGCTGGTTTTTCGTCCAGATCACATACAAACGCTCGGGCTCCTTGTACGACAGCGGATGCAGCAGGACGCTGTCCACAATGCTGAAGATGGCGCTGTTTACGCCAATGCCCAACGCCAGCAGAAGCACCGCGGCCAACGTAAAGCCGGGCTGGCGAAAAAGCAGCCTGACGGCATATCTCAGGTCTTCCAACAGGCTTCGCACACACAACTCCCCATGAAGAGAATATCCTACCTGAAATTGGGTGATTTCGCAGGTTATGACGGAAACCAGGGCTACAGCGGTAATTGCAGTCGGGCCTGGCAGCCGCGGACGTCGGTCCGGTTCGCCAGGGTCAGCGTGCCGCCGTGCGCCTCGGCGATCTGCCGCGACAACACCAGGCCGATGCCGGAGCCGCCAGGCTTGGTGGTGAAGAACGGGACAAACAGATTGGCGGTATTCGACAGGCCCAGCCCTTCGTCCAGCACCAGGACCGTCGCCATGAGACCTTCCGTCTCCCAGGTGACGGATACGCCGCCGCCGGTCTCCTTCGAGGCGTCGACGGCGTTGCGCACCAGATTGATGAGCATCTGCTCCAACTGGTCCGCATCGGCCTGGAGTGTGATGGCGGGTCCGTTGTGCACCTTCACGGGCACCCGGGTCTCCAGGTTGGCCACGCGATGGATCAGCCGGAACAGCTCCACAGGAGCGAGGACGGGCCGGGGCAGTTTCGCCAGGCGGGAGTAGGCGCCGATGAAGCGGCTGAGGGATTCCGACCGCGACGCGATGACACTGAGACCGTCTTTCATGTCATCTTCCCAGTCGTCGGCCCGGGGCTGGCGGTTGAGCAGTTGAGCCAGGCTGCCTGCGATCGATTTGATGGGCGTCAGCGAGTTGTTGAGCTCGTGCCCCAGCACGCGGACGAGGCGCTGCCAGGCCTGCAACTCCTCCTCGCGCAGGGCGCGCGTCAGGTCGGCCACGACCAGCAGGGTATGCGGCAGCCCACTCTCCCGGAAGGAGGTACGCCGGATGCCCCAGCGGCCCGCGCTGCCCGGGAAGGACCGGGCGATGGTTTCTGAAGCTTCCGAGTGGAGGAACTCGTCCAGCCCGAGTTCGGTGGCGGTGCGGCCCAGCAGGCGGGCCGCCGGCAGGGCAAGCAGGCGTTCAGCGGCGCGGTTGACGAGTTTCAGCCGCTCCTGGTCGTCAAAGGTGAACAGGGCGACCTCGATCTCCTCCATCACTTTGGTCAGCAGGGCGGTCGCTTCCACGGCGCCCAGGCGTTGTGCGCGCAGTGTGGTGCCGATGGCGTTCAACTGGATCATCACTTCGCCCAGGGCGTCGTCCTGGCGGGCGCCCCGGCCGCGGATGGAGTAGTCGCCTTCGTGCATTGCTTCCAACAGGTTGGCCAGGGTCCGCAGCGGCGAGACGACGCGCTCGCGGGCCGAGAAAGCGAAACCGAGCCAGAACCCCATGATCAGGACGGTCATCGTCCAGCGCACTTTGGCCGAGAACGTATCGCCCGACCACAAGACCACCATCGAGAAGACCACCGCCATCGAGCCGGCCATCAACGAGGCGTAGAGGACGCGATTCTCGTGGGAGGCGAACCAGTAGGAGATGCGGCGGAATGGGTTCATAGACCGTAACGCTGGATGCGCCGGTACAACGCGCTGCGGCTGAGCCCCAGGGCGCCGGCTGCCTGGCTGACATTGCCGCCGTAACGGGCCAGGGCTTTCTTGATCAGAAACGCCTCGACCTCTTCCAGGCTCATGTCTTCCAGCCGTCCGCCGGTTTCGCGGGAAGGCCGGAGAGCCAGGTCGCTGCTGCGGATGACGTGATCCTGAGCCATCAGGACGGCTCGCTCAATCACGTGGTTCAATTCGCGGACATTGCCCTGCCATGGGTGCTCGAGCATGGCCTGCAGCGCCGGCGGATCGAAGCCGCCCACCGGTTTGCGGTAGCGCCGGGCCATCTGCGAGAGATGATGAGCCGCCAGGAGTGGGATGTCCTCCTTGCGCTCGCGTAGCGGAGGAAGGTGGATTTCAATGGTGTTGAGGCGGAACAGCAGGTCCTGCCGGAACCGGTTTTCCGCCGCTTCCTGGTGCAGATTCGCGTTGGTGGCCGAGATGACGCGCACGTTCACGCGCTTGGTCTTGGACGAACCCACGCGTTCCATTTCGCCGGTTTCCAGCACGCGCAGCAATTTGGCCTGCAGGTTGAAGGGTAAGTTGGCGATTTCGTCCAGGAAGATCGTCCCGCCGTCGGCCAGTTCGAAACGGCCCACGCGGTCGGTTTTGGCGTCGGTGAAGGCGCCCTTCACATGGCCGAAAAGCTCACTTTCGAAGATGCCTTCGGCCAGCCCGCCCATATTGACGGTGACCATCGGCTGCGTGGAGCGATCACTGATGGCGAAGAGCGTGCGGGCCACCACCTCTTTACCCGTGCCGGGCTCGCCGGTAATCAGGACGTTGGCGTCTGACGGGCCCACACGGGAGACCAGTTGCAGCACTGGCTGCATGGACGGCGCCTCGGCGATCATCACCGGGCGTCCATCGGCCTGCAACAGGCGGTTTTCCGCTTCCAACCGCGCCCCGCGCCGCAGGGCGGCGGACAACTCCAATTGAGTCTTGACGATGGCCAGCAGCCTGGCGTTGTCCCAGGGCTTCTGGATGAAATCCTTGGCCCCTCTCCGCATGGCTTCGACGGCCACCTCGACGCTGCCCCAGGCGGTCATCACAACGATGGGCAGCATGGAATCCACCTGCTGCACCTTGCTCATCAGCTCGAACCCTTCCTGGCCCGACGTGGTGTCGCGGGTGTAGTTGAGGTCCATCAGCAGCAGGTCGTATTCCTTCTGGTCGAGCGCGGACAACACCGCATGGGGCGAGGTAACGCAATCGAGCGCAAGGCCTTCCGGCTTCAGCAGGAGTCTGAGTGCGGCCAGGACGTCTTCCTGGTCATCGGCCACCAGAAGCCGGGTTTGGGTTCGATAGGATGACATTGCGGAACTACTATTCGTAGCGCAAAGCAGGTGCCGGGTCCACTCCGGCGAACCGGGCACCGTGCCTGTGCCTAACTTCTCGGATCGCCTTCAATCCAGCCGTCCACGATGCGGACGATTTTGTGGGCATAGGAGGCATTCGTCTCGGAGTGCGTCACCATGACGATGGTGGCTCCAGCCTCGTTGAGCTTCTTGAACATCTCCATGATCTCGATGCCCTGTGACGAGTGGAGATTGCCTGTGGGTTCGTCGGCGAGGATGACCTTTGGATTGGCGATGATAGCGCGCGCCACGCCCACCAACTGCTGCTGGCCACCGGAGAGCTGGCTGGGGAAGAGGTCCTTCTTGCCCACCATCTGGAAGCGGTCGAGAGTATCGGCCACGATCGCCTGCCGCTCTGTTTTCTTGATGTTGCGATAAGAGAGCGGAACGTCGAGGTTCTCGGCCACGGTCAGGTCGTCCAGCAGGTGATAGCTCTGGAAAACGAACCCGAAGTACTTCTTGTAGACTTCCATGCGCTGTTTGCGATCCATGCGGTGGATGCTGTGGTCGAACAGCGAATACTCGCCGGTCCAGGAGGTATCGTGCATCCCCAGCACGTGAAGCAGGGTGGATTTGCCCGCGCCCGATGGCCCCATGACGGCGATAAAGTCGCCTTCCTTGATTTCAAGGTTAATGCGCCGCAGCACATAGAACCGGTCGGGACCCTGCTGATAGAACTTCTCGATATTTCTTAAGGAAATCATGTTGTTTCTACTCGTGTCGCAATGCCGTAAGCGGGTCTGTGCGTGTGGCCCGCCGCGCCGGCACCAGACAGGCGGCCGTCAGGGCAAGTGCGAGAACCAGAGGCATGCCAATGAATGCCAGGATATCCAATGCGGAGACACCGAAGAGCAACTGGCTCAGCAGCCGGGCCAGGGCGACGGCCCCGGCGACTCCGAGCGGCAGGCTGAGGCCGGCGATCCAGGCTCCCTTTTTCAGGATCATACGGAGGATCTGGCCGCGCTGGGCGCCTAGTGCGACGCGCACCCCGATCTCGCGTGTCCGTTCGCGCACTGACCAGGCCATCAGGCTGTAAATCCCGAGCACGGACAGGAACAAAGCCACGGCGGCCAGCACGGTCAGCATCGCGGCCATATGGCCGATACCCAGAATGGCGTCGTTGATCAGCTTGCGGAACGACCGGATGAGCGCCAGCGGTTGGGCCGGATCGATCGCCCGGACAGCGGACCGCACGGCAGGCAGCATGGCCATGGGGTCGCCCGCGGTTCGGATGGCCAGGTCGAATGCACCCCACCCCGACTGGGTATAGGGCAGATAAACCACCGGTTGCGGTGTCCGTTCCGTAAAGTCGTGCGCAACATCCCCCGCGATGCCCTTGATGGTCCACCACTTTCCGTCCCCGAGATGGAATCGGCGGCCCATCGGGTTTTGATCCGGGAAGTACTGGCGGACAAATGCCGACGTGACGATTGCGACCTTCTGGCCATCCTCGGCCTCAGACCCGTCGAAGGCCCGGCCATCCAGGATGGGGACGCCCAGCGTGCCAAAGAACCCGCCGGATACGTTCTGGATCTGCGCGATTGCCTTCGGCCGTCCGTCGTCGGCCCGCCCCTCGAAGGTCACGTAGGAGCGGTTCATGAAATCGGAGTAAGGGAGATTGGAGGTGACCGCGACGCTGGTGACTCCGGGGGTCGCATTCAGCCGGTTGAGCAAGTCACGCTCGAAGCGGGCGACGTCGGTATGGCCGGGGTAACGCTGTTGGGGCAGGTTCACCCGGAGCGTGAGAATCCGGCCGGGATCGACGGAAAGAGGCAACTGCCCGATCGAGTGGAAGCCCTTCACCATCAACACGGCGCCGGCGAGCAAGACGGTGGCCAGGGCGATCTCGCCGCCCACCAGCAGGTTGCGAAGCTTCTGCCTGGCGGCCGAACCCGTGGAGCCGCGCCCGGAATCATGCAGATTCCCCAGGATGGGCGTCCGGCTGAGCCAGAGGGCAGGTCCGAGCCCAGACAGGAGCCCAGCCGCCATGGCAGTCACGGTCGTACAAGCCAAAACAAACCCGTTCAACCCCAGCTTCTGCCAGCCCGGAAGCCAGCGCTCCACTTCGGCGGGCATATTCGCCTTCATCAGATCGAGCGACCAGACGGCGACCAGCAGGCCGAAGACAGCGCCCGCCAATGCCACCAGCACGCTCTCGGTAAGAACTTGGCGCACCAGGCGCAGGCGGGGCGCACCCAGGGCTCCGCGAATCGCCATCTCCCTGGTCCGCGAGACAACATGCGCAAACTGGAGGCTGGCGACGTTCAGGCAGGCAATGAGAAGCAAAAACAGGGCAGCGGCCACCGTGACCCGCGTGTAGCTGGCTGTCAGGTCGCCGGAAATCCGCTCTCGCAGGGTTTCCACGCGGGCACCCAGTTTGCGGTGGTTCACAGGATTCTGGGCCGTCATGCGGCGGGCGATTCCCTGCAGTTCGGCGCGTGCGGCTTCCAGGGTCACCCCGGCCCGCAACCGGGCCACAGGCTTTAAGTAGAAGCTGCCGGCTTCGTTCCAATCCTCCGACTTCATGGGCAACGGCACCCAGAATTCGCTGGGCTGGGGGAAAGTAATGCCTTTCGGCATGACTCCGATGACGGTGAACTTGCGCCCGCTCAATTCGATGGAACGGCTCAGGATCGCCGGATCGGAGCCAAACTGGCGCTGCCAGAGGTTATAACTCAGGATGACCGACCGGTCTTTGCCTGGCTCTTCTTCCTCGGCCAGAAAGGCGCGGCCCAGCATGGGCTGAACCTGCAGAACATTGAAGAGACTGGCGGTGACCTGCGAACCTTCCAGTGGCACCGGATCGCCCGAACCGGTCAGGTTAGCAGACCAGCCATGAGAGACCGCCACGCTCTCGAACGACAGGGCGGAAGCCCGCCACTCGCGGTAATCGGCTGGCGAAATGGAGCGGAAACTGCGGGGATCGCCTTCGTTCTGGCCGGCCGGCATGACGACCCGGTCGATCTCCGGGATCGGCAACGGTCTCAACAGCAGTGCATCCGCCACGGAGTAGATGGCGGTGTTGAAGCCGATGCCGATGCCCAAAGCGAGCACCGCGGCCGCGCTCGCACCCGGGTTCGTCCAAAGCCGGCGGAGTGCGCCGCGCAGGTCGTCGAGCATGTCAAACCTCTTAATGCCTGGTCAGTCTGACTCTACTCCGTCGCAGTAGGTGGATTTGGTACGCGGCAGGGACATCTTGTCGAACTTCTCTTCAAAACGCCGCATGCGATCCTCGAGACGCTGCCAGACACGCTGCCCGCGTTCTTCCAGCTTGTTCAAGGTGCGCTCGTGCTGCTGGTCGGACGCGAAAGTCAGATGGAGTTTCGGCCGGGCGACTGCCGACATGGGCAGACACACGGCGAGCAACACCGCCAGCGCGACGACATCGGGGTTCGTGCGCAGAAATGAGGAGAACTTCAGTTTCATGACGCCATGCCCACACTTTCTTCGACTATACGGCCATCAAACAAACGAACCGTGCGCTGCGCCAGCAGGGCGTAACGGGGGTCGTGCGTCACCATACAAATGGTTGCGCCGCCGCGGTGCAGCTCGGTCATCAGTTCCATCACGGATTCGCCATTGGCGGAGTCCAGGTTTCCGGTAGGTTCGTCAGCCAGCAGGATGGAGGGGCTGCCGACCAGGGCGCGAGCCACGGCGACACGCTGCTGCTGACCGCCCGAAAGCTGTGAGGGGTAATGCTTTACGCGATGCGACATGCCCACGCGTTCCAGGGCTTCGTGGACGCGCTTCTTACGTTCGGCCGAGCCCATGCCGCGATAGGTGAGCGGCAGCTCTACGTTTTCGTACACCGTGAGATCGCCGATGAGGTTGAATGCCTGAAAGATGAAGCCGATCTCGCGGTTCCGGATGCGCGCCCGGTCGCTGAGCTTCAGGCTCTGCACCGCCTGGTTATTGAGCGTGTAGGAGCCGCCGCTGGGCGAATCCAACAGGCCCAGAATGGCGAGCAGCGTAGACTTACCGCAGCCAGACGGTCCCGCAATGGTGACATATTCACCCTTCTTGATATCCAGGTGGATGCCAGAGAGGGCATGGGTTTCGACGTCCTCGGTGGTGAATACCTTGGTGACGCCGTCAAGTTTGATCATCGACTGGTCGCTCAGTTGCACTGCAATCTCCTGTTTTGCTCGCGTTGGCTAGGGTTGTCGTCTCATCATTCAACGGCCGGACGGATACTTTTGTTAATTCAGCCTCAGGCGGTCGTGGCCATCCCAGGCGGCCATGTCAGAAAGCACCACTCGGTCGCCCACCTTTAGACCGTCCAGAACTTCAACTGTTTGTACGGAAACGCGGCCAATTCTTACCTGGACGCGGGAAGCTTCCTTCCCGTCGGGAGTAACTTTGAAGAGGCCGATGACACTGTTGGGCTGACCGAATACCGGACGCATCACATACAATACGTCTGAGAGCCGCTCAAGTTCCACAGTTCCGTCAACACTTAAGTCAGGACGGGCGCCCAGAGGCAGATCGCCCTCCAGCCGCAGGTCGACGGTCACATTGCCGTTGATCGCCGCCGGGTCGATGCGGGAAACCTTCGCCTGGATGACGCCGTTGTGCGTATCTACCTGAGCCAATTGCCCAATAGTGATATCCTTCGCCTGCGTTTCAGGGATTTTGATCTCGGCTTTCAAGTGGGTGGGCTGAACTACTTTCGCCAAAATCGTGCCGGGCGCTACGCGTTGGCCTTCTTCCACAGCCATCTGCTGGAGTACGCCGGGGAAACCGGCGACTACGCGCAAACCGTCGACCTGCTGCTTCTTCAGGACGTAGGCGGCGCGCAGTTTTTCGATATTCACTTGCTGGGCGGCAGTCTGGGCTTCCGCCGAGGCGCCGCTGATTTCCAGACGTTTCTTGTCGATATCGAACCGTTTGCCGGCCTCGTCGGCGGCAGCACGGGAGAGACGGATGGTCAGATCAGGCGTGAGACCCTCTTTGCCCAGTGCGTCATCACGCTCAGCTTTCAGCTTGGCCTGCACGAATTCGCTCTCCACGCGGGCTACGGCGGACCGCAAATCGAGCTTGGCGGTCTCCAGTTTCACTTCCAGATCGCGCATCGTGGCTTCGGCGGCCTTGACCTGCCACTTGAGATCCTCGGCGGCGAGTTCCAATTCAGGATTGGCGAGAACAAGAATGACGGTATCGGCTTTGACCAGCGCTCCGGGCCGCAGCACGATCTTCTGGACTCTACCTTCATTGATGGCGGGGATTAGTAAAGTATCCTCGGGCACCAGGGTGCCGAGGCCGCGAACCTGGCGAATCATGGGTCCGCGTTTGACGGTATCGGTCCAGAGCGTTCCGCCCTCAACGGAGGGAGCAGCCGGTTTCAGTCTCGACAACCCAAAGGTAATCAGCGGGATGGCAGCGACAATCACGGTGACTAGAATGGCTCGGCGAATGATCTTCTTTTTTTTCGCGCCTTCGCGTGGAACGTCCATGGGGAACCTCGCAGAGCATCATGGCATGTTGCATACCAAGCGCGGCTTCTCAGCATATGTGGTGAAATTAGAGACAGTTACGATGCAGGCTGGATTTCGGGCGGACAATCGGGTGTCCGCTTGTGGGACGCAGAGTGAGCGGAAACGGGGCGAAGGCGGAGGGGCTGGAGAGCTCCAAGGGCGTCGCGCGGCGGTGAGCCCTTTGTTACGGTGCCTTCGGCGCGAACGCGGGCGGCTTTTGGCGTATAGACTCTTGACAGGCCTGCCGATACTGAGAGCAGGGTCGATTCGTGCGCTTACAGGCAGTTGGCAAGATGTGGTTGAGATTGGTCTGGGCGGCCAGCGTGGTGATCCCGTGTGCCTGGGCACTGGATCCCGCTAAACCCGTTGGTGAGTACCGGTTTGAAGCCTGGGAAGAAGCGGAAGGGCTGCCGCACTACAGCATCAACTCCATCGCACAGAGCAGGGACGGCTACCTCTGGCTGGCAACGTATTACGGTCTCGTCCGTTTTGACGGCAAGAAATTTGACGTCTTTGACCACGCCAACACGCCCGCACTGACCGAGAACCAGGTATGGCGGCTGGAGCCTGATGCGGACGGAAATATCTGGATAGGCACAACTAAAGGCCTGCTCAAGTTGAAGGATGGGCGGCTGGAGCGGGTAGCACTGCCGGAAATCGACCAGGTATCGGTTCGGTACCTGCTCGCGGCGCCCGGCGGGGAACTCTGGATTGGGACGGTGGGCAAAGGGGTTTTCCTGTTGAAGGACGGAAAACTACTCTCAGTCGGGGCGGCGAATCGCACAGTCAGGGCCTTGCTGAAAGACGGGAAGGGCAATCTGTGGATCGGCACGAATACGGGTTTGTTCCTGTATACGGGCGGCCAGATTCAGCAACTCACCGTGAAGGACGGACTGCCCGACGAACGTGCCCTGTCTTTCCATGAAGACAAAGACGGCTTAATCTGGATCGGCACCGCCTCCGGCCTGGTCTGCGCGCGCGATGGCAAGCTGCTGAAGGGACTCCCCAAAGGCCTGGACGCCAGCAAGGTGAAAGAGCAGGTGATCTGGTCGTTCCTCCAGGATCGCGACGGCGCCTTGTGGATTGGCATGCTGGGCGGCGGGCTGGTCCGGTATCTGCATGAGAAGACGGAACCTTTCGAGAATCCGCGAAAGGCCGCCAGCCAGGCGATCACGGCACTTTATGAAGACAGGGAAGGCTCGCTCTGGATCGGCGCCAGCGGCGGCGGACTGGGGCGGCTGAGATCCGTTCCCTTCCACACACTCACCACGGGAGACGGCCTCCGGGGGAACCAGATTCAGACCGTGCTGGCCGCGCGGGACGGCACGATGTGGGTTGGTTTGAACGGGGGCGGGTTGGCACACATGACCGCTTCCGGGCAGGTGCTGGAGAGTTTCAGCCGCAAGAACGGGATGACCTCGGACGATGCGTGGGCCCTGGGGGAAGACCGTCATGGTGGAATCTGGGCCGGATTCTACGACGGAACGATCACCCATTTCACGAAGCAGGGGCGCCGGAGCTACGGGCGGAAGGATGGCCTGCCGGGCAATCCGGTGCTTTCGGTGAAAGAGGACAGCCAGGGTGCGGTATGGGTGGCCACGATCAGCGGCGGGCTGGCGGTACTGAAGGACGGAAAAACCCGCATCTACAACAAAGCTGACGGTTTGCCCTCGGAGCACATCCGCATTGTTCACGAAGACCGGAAGGGTCAGATCTGGATCGGCACACGGGAGGGCTTGAGTCTCAGGTCGAAAGGCGGATTCCGCAATTTCCACAAGAGCGACGGCCTGTCCGGCGAGTTCATTTTTTCCATGCGGGACGATCCGGACGGCACGATGTGGATCGGCACCTTTGACGGCGGGCTGACCCGCTTGCGCGATGGGAAGTTCACGTCAGTGCCCGAATCCGCGGGATTTCCGGCCAAGACAGTCTTCCAGATTCTCGAAGACCGCATAGGAGGGTTCTGGGTCTCTTCGAGCACCGGGATCTTCCGGCTGAGCAAGAGCCAGTTGAACGACGTCATTGACGGCAAGCAGACGCGGATCAAATCGATCGCGTATGGCATTGCAGACGGGCTCATCAGCCGCGAGTGCAATGGGGGCCAACCCGCGGGGGACATCGCCCACGATGGGCGGCTGTGGTTTCCAACGATGAAGGGTCTGGCCATGGTGCAGCCCAGCCTGATTGTGTCGAACCCTCTGGCGCCCCCGGTCCAGGTGGAGCGGTTCCATGCGGACGGGAAGGACTACGCGCCAACCAGCGAGGTCGATCTGCCGGCGGGAAGCCGCAACCTGGAGATTCAATATACGGCGTTGAGCCTGGTGGCTCCGGACAAAGTGAAGTTTCGCTACCGGCTGCTGCCCTACGACCAGGATTGGGTCGAGGCGGGTACTCGCCGCTCCGCCATGTACACGAATCTGGCGCCGGGTTCCTATAAGTTCCAGGTGATTGCCGCCAACAATGACGGAGTGTGGAATGAAAGCGGCGCGACGTTGGAAGTGACGCTGCACCCCCACTTCTACCAGACGAGGTCGTTCCTGCTGGCCCTACTCGCCGCGGGATGTGCCTGCGCCTGGCTGCTGCACAACCGGCGGATGAAGAATCTGACCGTCGTCAACCAGGAACTGGAGTCGCGGGTAGTGGAGCGCACCTCGCGGCTGGAGGAAGCAAACAAAGAACTGAGCACCCTCATTGGCGAACTCGAGATCGCACGGACACTGGCAGAGGATGCCAGCCAGGCGCGCAGTGAGTTTGTCGCCAATCTGAGTCACGAAATCCGTACTCCGATGAACGGGATCCTAGGCCTGGTCGGACTGGCGTTACAGACGCCGTTGAGCAAGGAGCAGCAGGAGTACCTTCGCCTAACGGAGGAATCGGCCGAGGCGCTACTGCATGTATTGAATGATGTCCTGGACTTCTCGAAAATCGATGCCGGTCATCTGACGGTGGAATCCACACCATTCCGGTTGAAGCGACTGGTGGAGGATTCGCTGGGCGTGCTGGCTCCGCGGGCGGCGGCGAAGGGGTTGGAGTTGAGTTTCGACCTGTCACCCGAGGTGCCGGACTCTGTCGTGGGCGACCCGGTGCGGCTGAGGCAGATTCTCCTCAACCTTGTTGGAAACGCGATCAAGTTCACTTCAAAAGGATCTGTGAAGGTGATGGCGGGCGTGGAGAGTGTGGACGGGCATGACCTGGTGTTGAAGTTCGCCGTGCGCGATACCGGAATCGGCGTATCACCGGAAAAGCAGTCGATGATCTTCGAGCCGTTCCGGCAGGCCGACAATTCCACCACCCGTCAGTTTGGCGGCACTGGACTGGGCCTGGCAATTTCCGCACGCCTGGTGGCTGCCCTGAAGGGGCGCATCTGGATGGAGAGTGTGCCCGGACAGGGCAGTGTTTTCAACTTCACGCTCAGCGTCCAGAGAGGTGTGGCTGCGGCAGAGCCGGCAGTGGAGCAGCCCAAGGCTGAACCGCATGGTTTGGTTCCGCTCGCGATCCTGCTGGCCGAGGACAACAAAATCAACCAGCGCGTGGCGGTGAGCCTGCTGCAGAAACTGGGCTGCCAGGTGGATGTGGTGGCTGACGGCCAGGAGGCTGTGGACAGCGTTGAGATCAAACCCTACGACCTGGTGCTCATGGATGTGCAAATGCCGACCATGGATGGCCTGTCGGCGGTGGCAGCGATCCGCGCGCGCGAGTCCGGCAGCGGACGGCATCTGCCGGTGATCGCACTGACGGCCCACGCGATGGAAGGCGATGCGGAGCGTTGCCTGGCGGCTGGCATGGATGCGTACCTGCCTAAGCCGATCAATCCCAAGAAGTTGGCCGAGGTGATCGACAGCCTACAGGACCGCAAGAAGCAGCAGACGGCGGCGGCGGTCGACGCGATACGTTTGAGCTGACTTAGCGCAACAGGGCTTCGCCGGAGGGCAACAGCATCTCCATGCTGACGTCGGAACGGACATAGGGCGACGGCTTCACACGGTCGGCCGGCAGGTGAACAAACCCGCAGCTTTCGTACAGGTGGATGGCATTGACAAGCCGGTGGTTGGTTTCCAGGAAGAGGCGTGTAGCGCCCAGTTGCTTGGCGTGTTCTATCAACGCCATCAATAGCTTGCGACCTATGCCCTGCCCGCGCAGGGTTTCGTCCACGGCCATTTTGGCCACCTCGTAAGCGCAGCCAGGCATGGCCAGCAGAGCTCCGCAACCCACCGCGCGTCCGCCGGACAAGGCCATCAGAATGTGTCCGCCCGGATTCAGGATCTCCTCCACAGGGTGATCCAGCACTTCACGATCCTTGTCCTCAATGGTGAAGAGAGCGGCGATCCAGGCTTCGTTCAGCTCACGGAAAGCTTTCTCGTCGCCGGGCCGAAAGGGGCGAATGAAGACAGCATCTGGAGTAGTGTCCATAAGAGTCCTGATTTCAATCTAGACAGAATCAATCAGAACGTCCAATATACTGTTCATACGAATTGAGACGTTATGGATATCAATGAAGAGATCGAACTGCGCCACTTGCGCTACTTCCTGGCGGTGGCGGAGGACCTTCATTTTGGCCAGGCAGCCAAACGGCTGCATATGGCACAGCCGCCGTTGTCGCAGCAGATCAGGCAACTGGAGCGGATGCTGGGGCATGCGCTATTTGTACGCACGTCCCGATCAGTGGAGTTGACGCCGGCGGGCCAGGTGCTGATGGAACGGGCGCGCCGAACGCTGGCGAAGGTGCGGGAGGATGTCGAGGCGGTGCAGCGCACAGGCCGGGGCGAGGTTGGGTCACTGACGGTGGGCTTCGTCGAATCAGCGATTCTGAGCAGGCTGCCGGCGGTGCTGGGACGCTACCGCGCGGTGTACCCGAAAGTGCAGTTACGGCTGCACGAGTTCCATACGCAGCAATTGGTCGATGCCCTGCGGAATGGACTGGTGGACGCAGGACTGGCGCGGGACGCCGGAGCCGAGGATTGGCTGCAAGTGGAGCCTGTGGTGATCGAGCCTTTCATTCTGGCGGTGCCGAAGACTCACCGCCTGGCCAAGCAGGAGACGGCGTCCTGGGCTGAATTGAAGGACGAGCCGTTTGTCTTCTTTGAACGCTCAGCCGGGCAGAAGGCGTGGGACCGGACGATGGAGAACTGTACCCGGTTCGGCTTTCGGCCCAATATTGTCCAGGAGGCGGAGCAGTGGTTGACGGTGCTGCGGTTGGTGGGCGCAGGGCTGGGAGTGACGGTGGCCCCGGCCTCAGTGGCGGGCATCGCACATGCGGATGTGAGGTGCCTGAAGCTGACGCCCCAGGGCGGCGCCACACACCTGGACCTGGTTTACCGGCGGGACGCGAGCAACCCGCTGGTGGGCGGATTTCGCCGTCTTGTGCTGGAAGGGTTCTCTGAGCCGGCGGCCGGCGCCGTGGAAGAATTTCCGATGCCATGAGCGATTCTGATGACCGATTTCGCAGATCAGGTTGATGGACCAAACAGCCACACTCCCGGAGTTCAAGTACCACCCGGACCCTGTAGCCACCGGCGTGGTGGTGCGCGACGAAGACGCCCCGTGCCTCTCATGTAACCGGATTCGCGGGTACATTTACGACGGCCCGGTGACGTCTGAGAAATTCCACCACCTGACGCACTGCCTGTGCCCGTGGTGCATTGCCGACGGCTCCGCTGCGCGGCAATTCGGGGCGGAGTTCGCGGATTCCGGAACGATGGAGGGGGTATCCCAGGAAGTGCGGGATGAGATCGCCCAAAGGACCCCAGGTTTCCATAGCTGGCAGGAGACGCAGTGGCTTGTCTGCTGCGGCGACGGCGCCGAATTTCTGGGTGCGGCCGGAAGCAAGGAACTGAAGACGCAGTTCCCGGACGCGATGCCGGCGGTGCGGCAGCACCTGAAGGAAGACTTCGACCTTTCGGGCGCGGAGTTGAAGGAGTTTCTGGCAGCGCTCAGCAAGGACGACCAGCCGACGGCCTACATTTTCAGGTGCCGTAAGTGCCGCGAGTATCTGGCTTACGTGGACGAGACTTAGGCGCCGGGCGACGGCCATGACGCTGTGCGAGTTTGCGTGGGGCTGCTTGCGGTTCGACGCGGTGGCGGCGGTGGCGAAGCGGTCGTAACAACAGCAATCCATGATCGGAATCGCCGCGGGACGGCGCTGGTAGGGATGGATGACGAATACGACGGTAGTTTTCCTCGACTTTGCGCTGGCCGCCACGCTCGGTTTTCTCGGACTGATGGTCTACCTGCGAAACCAGCCGAGCGGGCCGGAGGGTCCTGTTGGGGCATGGCTGCTGCTGGTGCCGCCTCTCTTCTTATTGGGCGGCGTGCTGGTGAAGCTGGCGGGAAATGGCGTGCTCGACTGGGTGCCGGGCGGCCGGTTGACGGCCTGGGGCATGGCGGCCGGCATCTGTATCGCGGCGATGGTGACGATGTGGTTCCTGGTGGCCACCCCGGATTCATTGTGGGAGAAACTGGCGGCACTGGTGCCCTGGGTCCTGGTGGCAGGGGCATTTCTGGCGGTGCACGGCGGCAACCAGCCGTCGCCGGGGATGAAGACCGTGATCGCCGGTGTACTGGGTGCTGGCGGTGTGGCTGGATGGGCGCTGGTGCTTTGGGGCATTGGGTTGTATGTTCAGAGCGAGAACAGGAAGAGCATCGCGGACATGGAGCGGGTTCGCGCGCGGGAACAGTCGAGGATCGACGAGTTTCATGCCTTGGGCGAGAACGCGGAGCTGTGGAAGTACTTCGGCTATATGTACCTGGAGAACGAGACGGAGAAGCAGCGTTGCCGCGCGCTGATTGCAAACCGCCCCGACTTGAACACGAAGCTGGTTGAATACCTGGGCTACCCTACGCTGCAGTCTTCGGTGGTCAACTATATTGCGGATGTCTACGAACACCCGCCGGCGTCGCTGGCCGTTGACTATGGCCTGTTTCTGGAGCGGCAACTGGCGGCGTGGCGCCCGGTTCTGGATGACGCTTCCACGCCTTATGACCGGAGGCGCGAACTGGCGCCTCTATTTCAAGCGGCGACACGACTGGAAGACGCCGGCGGCGACCTGGCGGGTGCGCTGACGGCTTGGCGCGACTATCTGCGAACGCTGAAGGGCCTGAACGACCTGGCGGACGAGATTGACGCCACTTTGAAGGCACACGCGCACTGAGGATTTTGCGAGAGGCGTGATCGATTTTACGGACCTTTCGCGCTGGATTAGACGTTGGAAAGATGACTGAGAGGTAATGACAAATGGGACTGAATGAACGCCGGAAGATCAAAGAGATGCAGGAAGTGACGCTGCCTGGCCGGGTGAAGGAGATCGAGGAGATCTGCGGAGCGCCGATCCCCTACCAGGTGGACTGGGAGAGCATGGCGGACGACGGCCAGGCGCTGAACTTCGTGGATAACATTTCGTGCCACCGCCTGAACATGGCGTTGCGCATGATCTGCCAGGATGACATGGGCAAACAGGCGGTAAGGGAAGGCCTGAAGGAGGTGAAGCTGAAGAATGTGAAGGATCGGGAATCCATGGCGATCACCTTCAATGGCGGGGTGCTGGAAATGCACTGTGCGTACGCGCTGGGGGCAGGCGGGATGTTCAGCGACGGAGAGATCCGGCAACTGCTGGAACAGCGCCTGTAAGGGCATGCTGAGGAGATTCGCGCTGATTATGCTTCTCCCTGTCGTTGCCATGCGGGCGCAGGACTTGGCGGGGCACTATGTGCTGCGCGGCGCACATGAGGTGGGGTCGGAACTGCTGTTGAAGCCGGATGGCCGTTTTGAATACATGCTGGCCTACGGGGCGGCGGACTACTCGGCCAGAGGATCGTGGAAGAGGCAGGAAGGTGTGGTTGTGCTGAACACGCAGGCGCCTGTCCTGCCGCCCTTCCGGATGGTGAAGGGCGAATCGAACAAAGAGGAGTTCTCCCGGGTTTGGGTGAAGGCGGCGAACGGGCAACCGGTGCCGCACATCCGGGTGGCGGTGAAAGCTGAGGACGATGTGAAGGAGAGCAAGACCTCGAACGAGGGAGCGGCTCTGTTTCCGCGATCTGAGCGGGCTCGGGAGGTGATGTTTTCCGTGCCCGTCTACGGATTGGAGGCCGGGCCCTTCCGCCTGGATCCAGCGCAAAACGAATACTACTTCGAGATCAACGGCGAGGCGATCACGACGGTCCGGTTCAAGGACGAGAAGATGGTCATCGACGGCAAGGATCTCATCCTGCGCTACTGGGGCGGCGACCGGCCCATGCGCTATGAGCGGCAGTGACGTGGACACCAGGAATAGCAAGTTCGTCGAGCCGGACGACACGCAGACGGGGGAGTGGATCGATCACCGGGAGGCGTTCTTCTGGCACGACCGAACCCCGTATGAGGTGAAATTCGAGATCGAGAAACTGACAGGGACCCTGCTGGTGCGGGACCCGGAGCAGACCGAACGCCTCACTTACGTTGGCGAGTCGAAGACGGGCGGTACAAAGCACGTATTGAGGTTGCGGTTTGAGGCCGTAACGCCGCGACGGCCTTACATGTTCGAACCGTGGACGGACCCGCGGGAATACCGGAACCAGTTCACGCTGTGGGTGGAGATGGCTGCACCTCGCAGGTGGGTGAAGGAGGAAGCGTTCCAACGGGACTTGAACCGGGCGTTTGAATGCTGGACGCTACGCTTGCAGTGCGGGTCGGGCGGCAACGGTTGGGCAGACGAACTGAGGCCGCTGTACGACCGGCAGGTCCAGGAAAGCCTCGAGCGCGAGGAGAAAAAATCCCGGGTCAAGGAAGACCCGAAAGCGATTGAGGCTCTCCAGCAGGCGGTTTTGGCCGCGTTGCGCGGGGGCAAGAGGTTCAGCACGGCGCACAAGGAAGGCGGGTCGATCCTTTCCTTTAGCGGGCATAGTTTTGTTCGGGTAGATTATGGAGACGAGCCTGGGCAGCAGGAGTATTCGAACGACGCGGAGATGCTGCAGGCGATCCGGAATTTCTACGACTGGGAGTCGCGCAGGGATTGCTACCCCCACCGGCCCCCGGAGGTGGAAGTGTGGCGCTACATCCAGCGCCAACTGAGGTAGTTTCCAGGACCGGAGGGCTCCCCGCGGCGTGAATCCTGAAAGTTTCATCAACATTTAACATGGCCGTGGGGTGTGCGGACATTTGCGGCCGGCAGCCTATCTTACTCACATCACAGTACTTTCTCGATCGGCCCGCCTTGGACCCGCAAGTTAGGGTCTTGCCCTGTACAGCTTATGGAGGGATTATGGATGTGTAGCTCCTATTAAAGCCGTTTCGGATCGGATTAATTGAAATGAAACCCTCGTCTGGCAAGGCCCTCAAGTCCGCTCACGATTTCCTAGGTCATGCGGAGCACCCGCTTGACCCCTTCTTCCGACCTAAGAATATAGCCGTCATCGGCGCCACAGAGAATCCGGGCAGCGTAGGCCGCACCACTCTGTGGAATCTGATCAGCACGCCGTTTGGAGGCGCCGTCTTCCCCGTTAACCCCAAGCGGGACAGCGTGTTGGGCATTAAGTCGTACAAGTCTGTCAAGGAGATCCCGGCCGAAGTGGATTTGGCCGTGATCGTGACGCAGTCGAAGCTGATTCCCGGCCTGGTGGCCGAGTGCGGCGAGATTGGCGTGAAGTCAGCGGTGGTGATTTCGGCCGGTTTCAAAGAGGCCGGGCCGGAAGGCCAGGAGTTGGAGCGGCAACTGCTTGCCAATGCGCGCGCGGCGGGTATCCGGATTATCGGGCCGAACTGCCTGGGGATCATGGTGCCGCCTTCGGGCGTCAATGCCACGTTCGCAGCGGGCATGGCGCGGACGGGCAGTGTGGGCTTCCTGAGCCAGAGCGGCGCTCTCTGCACGGCGGTCCTCGACTGGTCGTTGAAGGAGCAGGTTGGTTTCAGTGCGTTCATGTCGCTGGGCTCGATGTCCGATGTGGGTTGGGGCGACCTGATCTACTATCTGGGCAACGACCCGAAGACGCGCTCCATTCTGATTTACATGGAGAGCGTAGGCGATGCGCGGTCGTTCCTGTCGGCGGCGCGCGAGGTGGCCTACACGAAGCCGATTATCGTGATCAAGGCCGGTCGGACGGCGGCGGGCTCGAAAGCCGCGGCGTCGCACACGGGCTCGATGACGGGATCGGATGATGTACTGGATATCGCGTTCCAGCGCAGCGGAGTGCTGCGTGTGAAGAACATTTCGGACCTGTTCTACATGGCCGAAGTTCTGGCGAAGCAGCCGAGGCCCAAGGGCCCGAGGCTGACGATCCTGACGAACGCAGGCGGCCCTGGCGTGCTGGCGGCGGATTCGCTGCTGCTGGGCGGCGGCGAACTGGCTGAGATCTCCGAAAAGACGATTAGCGAACTGAGCGAGTTCCTGCCTGCGTCGTGGAGCCATGGCAACCCGATCGATGTCATTGGCGACGCCGGTCCGGAGCGGTATGCGAAGTCACTGGAAGTGGCGGCGAAGGATCCGAACAGCGACGGCCTGCTGGTGGTGTTGACGCCCCAGGCGATGACGGATTCCACGCAGACGGCGCAGATGCTGAAACCGTACGCGAAGCTGGGCGACAAGCCGGTGATCGCGAGTTGGATGGGCGGCGTCGATGTGGCCGCCGGCGAGCAGATCCTGAACCAGGCGGGCATTCCCACCTTCCCGTATCCGGACACGGCGGCGCGCATGTTCAACTACATGTGGCGTTACGCGAGCAACCTGAAGGCCTTGTACGAAACGCCGAGCTATGCCAAGGATGGCGGCTCAGTGGATGCCGCCGCGGCCAGCGCCATCATTCAAAGGGTGCGAGGAGAAGGCCGGACCATCCTGACCGAGTTTGAGTCGAAGGATGTTCTGGCGGCTTACGGTATCCCGACTTTGCCTTCGCGGATCGCCTCGACGGAAGACCAGGCCGCGGATGCGGCAGAATCCATGGGCTACCCCGTGGTACTGAAACTGCACTCGCTGACGATTACCCACAAGACCGACGTGGGTGGCGTGCAGTTGAACCTGAAGACGGCTGATGCGGTGCGGGGCGCTTTCCGCTCGATCAGGGATTCCGTGGCGGCCAAGGTGGGCCTGGAGCACTTCAATGGCGTGAATGTCCAGCCGTTCGCGAAGCTGGATGGCTATGAAGTGATCCTGGGCTCCTCGATCGATCCGCAGTTTGGCCCGGTGCTGCTGTTCGGCATGGGTGGCCAACTGGTGGAAGTATTCAAGGACCGGGCGCTGGCGCTGCCTCCGCTGAATTCCACACTGGCGCGGCGAATGATGGAGCGGACGAAGATCTACACAGCCCTGAAAGGCGTGCGCGGCCGGGCTCCGGTGGACCTGCCGGGCCTGGAGCAATTGCTGGTAGCCTTCAGCCGGCTTGTGGTGGAGCAGCCCTGGATCAAGGAGCTCGACATCAATCCGCTGATGGCGTCCCCGGAACGGCTGCTGGCTTTGGATGCCAGAGTCGTACTGCACGAACCGGACACGAAGGAAGAGGACCTGCCGAAGCCGGCGATCCGCCCGTACCCCATTCAGTACGCGGGGCAGTGGACGATGCCGAACGGCGAGACGGTCACGATCCGGCCCATCCGGCCGGAGGATGAACCGGCGATGGTGAAATTCCACGAGTCGCTTTCCGAGCGTACGGTCTATCAACGCTACCTGCAACTGCTCAACCTAAGCCAGCGGACGGCGCATGACCGGCTGACGAGGATCTGCTACATCGACTACGCGCGGCAGATGGCGCTGGCGGTGGAGCGCACCGATCCGAAGACCGGCGTGGCGGGCATCATTGGCGTGGGCCGGCTGCAGGGACTGGTTGACGTACCCGAGGCGGAGTTCTCGATTGTCATCTCGGATGACTTCCAGAAGCAGGGCCTGGGCAGCGAGTTGCTGAACCGGTTGATCTCGATCGGCAAGGCGGAAGGCGTGAAGGTGATTGTCGCCGACATCCTGGCAGAGAACTCAGCAATGCAGAAGATCAGCGAAAGGGCTGGCTTCAAGCTGAAGCGGGATACGGGCGAGCCGGTGGTGGGCGCCCGGCTGGAGCTCTAAGTTCTAGGCAACAGTAGGGGGAGGCAGGCCGATGGCTTTCTGGACCTCCCCCGGTAAACCACTGATGAGCTTGCCGGGGCCGGGTAGTTCAGGCAGATTCGGGCTACCGGGTTTGGCGGCTCCAGGTGCACCTTCGTTGCCGATGAGAACCGTTGCGTCACCCTCTACAATCACACCGCCGTGGACGGTGTGGTCGCCCAGGCGCGCGGCAGGCAGGTTATTCACCAGGACGGTGGTCGCGCCTTCGGCGATTTCGTCCTCGGGCCCGCGGCAGATGCATTTGTGAGTAACAGTGGACTGCTTCTGATTGCCGGTGACGACCGTCTCAACGCCTTGGATGATGGGTCCGCCGACGTGCGGAGTGGGCGGCATTCCAGGATTCATCGCGTTGCAGACGTGCATGTCTCCGATGCGAGCGGCAGGCTTCCCAGGCATGGTCTATCGTGTCGTCCTTATGAGGGAGTCTAGCGGCCGACCGGCGGCAAGTCAACGGCACCAGGCTTCGCGGGTACAGCAGCTGACCCCATAGTAGAGCAGGTCAGGCATCCTTGTGTTTGCTCTGCGATACCAGGCTGCTGGCTCTCAATAACGAGTCGAAGGTGCCGGCATCGGTCCACCACCCATCGAGATAGGAGAACCGCAGGGATCCTTCCTGGATATAGGCATTATTGACGTCGGTGATTTCCAGTTCGCCGCGGGAGGATGGATCGAGAGTCCTGATTTTGGCGAAAACCGAGGCGTCGTACATATAAATGCCGGTGACGGCGTAGTTGGACCTGGGGAGCTTGGGCTTCTCCTGGATGTTGACAACATGGCCGCCACGAACTTCGGCGACGCCAAAGCGTTCCGGATCGTGTACCTCCTTCAGCAGGATGCGGGCTCCGGACTCCTGCTTGTGGAACTCGCTGACGGCCGCATCAATACCCAACTCGATGATGTTGTCGCCAAGAATGACGCAGATCTTGTCACCGTCGGCGAAGTGCTCGGCCAGGGCCAGTGCGTCGGCTATGCCGCCATCGCCCTCCTGGTAGGTATAGTTCAGGCTGGTGAGCCCAAACTGGCGCCCGTTGCCCAGCAATTGGAGGAAGTCTCCGGCGTAGTTCCCGCCCGCCACGATGAGAATGTCGCGAATGCCGGCATTCACCAATGTTTGTATAGGGTAGTAGATCATTGGCGCGTCATAGACGGGCAACAGGTGCTTGTTGGTGATTTTGGTCAGAGGGAAGAGACGGGTGCCCTTGCCTCCAGCCAGGATGACGCCCCTCATGCCGGGCTTCTCTGTAGGTTAAGTACCATTAATCGCCACCATGATACACTAGCCAGCCGTGAGCCTATTCGACTGGAACAGCATCGCGCGTGAGGCAATGACCCCGCTGTTGACGCGTCAGGTGATTCACACGCCGCTCATGACGGTATCACGACTGGAAATGAAAGCCGGAGCCGTTGTGCCGGTGCACTCGCACCACAATGAGCAGATTACGACGGTGCAGAGCGGGTGCCTGCGGTTCTTACTCAAAGACGGGCCCGTCCTGGTTTCGGCGGGGCAGGTGCTGACGTTGGCTCCGCATGAGACGCATGGGGTGGAAGTGCTGGAGGACAGCGTCGCGATCGACCTGTTCACTCCGCGCCGCGAGGATTGGATCTCCGGCGACGACGCCTACCTGCGCGGCGGCAAAGGTTAACGCAAGGGAAAGACCCAGCGGGGCCCCTCGGGCGTGAGGGCGATGACGTTGTCGCGGTCGTTGAAGAGCTTCAATACACGAATGCCCCTGGCGATGGTGCTACGACGCCAGGATGAGCCTTCGAGGGACTCCAGCACCACGCCATCGGCATGACCGATGAAGACGCCCTGTGGATGGACCAGGACGGCTCGCGGTTCGTCGAGGGGTTCCAGGCGATGCTCGATCCAGAGCTGTTTGCGGTCCGGCGGAGGTTCGTAGGCGACGATGCGGGCGTTTTTGGCGGTTGTCTCGGCCCAGAATAGCCAGTCGTCCTTCCACATTCCGAGCGCAGCGAGAGCGGCTTTGGGCGTGTCGTGGAAGATATTGACCGCGAAGATGCGCCAGTCGACGTCAAGTTGGCCTGGATTGCGCACCCAGTAGTTGCCCAGGAAAAGATCAGGCAAGCCATCGTGGTCGACATCATGAACCAGCATGCCGCCCTGCTGCGAGGCGGTATAGATGGAATAGATCTCCTTGTACTCGAAGGTGGGGAAGAGATAGAAGCGGAGCTGTGAATTGAAGTGGGGGACGAGTACACCGCGGCGGCCGGCCAGGGTGAACTCCAGGCAATCGTGGAAATCGGTCTCCTTCTCGACAATGCTAGGCCGCCAGGAGGGGGCTTTGAGGAGAACGAGCGGTGAGGAGCCGGGATGCTGCTGAACGAGGAGGTCGTCCCGTCCATCCCCATCCACATCGGCCACGCAACCGCCCGGGCCGTAATCAGCCTGGTTCTGAAGCGTCCTGGGCGCGCCTCCGTCGAGGGGCCACAACTGAAGCTTTGAGCCCCAGGTGAGGAGCGCCGGCTTAGGATGGGCCACCAGCGCGCCGCCCCGGATTTGGGCCTGGAGCGGCGTGAGGAGGAGCAGGACTAGTGGCAGCCCTTGCAGGTGAACTTTCGTCCGTGGCAGGAGGCACACTCCATTTTGGCCATCTCTTTACTTGAGTGCTTATCGCCGAACTCAGCTGTATGCGATGTGGGCCGGAAGTTCGGCACCTTGGCTACGTGGCACTTCTCACAGGATTCGGGCGGGTTGATCTTGTTGTGGCAGACGAGGCAATCGGACATCTGCGGGTAGTGCGCCTTCACAATCTTGTCGTGCGGAACATTCTCGCTCTCGGCGATGCCGCGGTGGCAGCCGGTGCAGGCGTCCTTGGCAACGGCGAGTTCGGCGGTGGTGGGCGGATGGGATCCGACGTATGTTCCGCTCTTCACGGCGGCAGCGACAACTGGGGCGATGCTGCCCATAGGCACGTGCTTCGCGTGATTGAACTTCTGGACGCCGATGGGGCGCGGTTCGCTGATCTCCACCTCGTCGTGGCAGGTGGCGCAGGCGCTCTTATCGGGCAGGTTGTTGTCTTCCGCCTTGGTCGACGTGGTGGCGGTGGTGTGGCAGTTCTCGCAGGACGCGACCTGCGTGAGGTGATACTTGTGCGAAAAAGGCCGTTTCGGAGCGGCGGCCAGTAAGGCAACCGCTCCAAACAGGGACAGCAGGACGATTATTTTGCGTAAGTGATTTTCCAAAGCTTATTGCCTCCATCCTCGGAGACCAGGAGGCTACCATCCTTTGCCGGAAGCACGCCGACGGGGCGGCCCCAAACCTCTTTGGAGTTGGGGTCGGACATGAAACCACTGAGGAAATCCTCCTGCGGTCCCGACGGTTTGCCGTTCTTGAAAGGTATGAAGACGACGGAGTAGCCGGCACGCGATGCGCGGTTGGATGAACCGTGGAACGCGAGGAAGGCGCCGCCCTGGTACTTCTTCGGGAATTGCTTGCCCGTGTAGAAACGCGCGTCCAGAACAGCGACGTGCGACGGGCTAAGAATGACATCGGGCACAATGGTCTTCGCCACGAGATCGGGCCGTTGACCCTTGTTGCGGGGCTCCTCGTTGGGTCCGATATAGGCGTAGGGCCAACCGTAGTAGGCGCCGGGCTGAATGGAGGTGAAGTAGTCGGGCACGAGATCGTCGCCCAGTCCATCACGCTCCTGGATCGAGGCCCACAACTTACCGGAAGAGGGATTCCAATCCATGCCCACAGGATTGCGAATGCCGCCGGCGATGACTTCGCGCTGGGTTCCATCCGGATTGTAGCGGAGGATGGCGGCGCGGTACTCCGGATCGCCCGGCGTGATATTCGAGCGGGACCCGATGCCCATATAGAGCGACTCGCCCTTCTTATCGAACAACAGGGTGCGTGTCCAATGGCCCTGGCCCTCGCCCTTCAGCGGGATGATCTCCTCACCGGCAGCCAACTCCTGCTTGGCGGAATCGTACTTGTAGCGCTTGATTGAAGTGGCTTCGGCGATGTAGAGGTAGCCCTTCCAGATGGCGAGGCCGTAGGGGCGATCCAGGTCGCCAACCAGTTTCTTCTTCTCGTCGTCGCTGATCCTGCCGTCTTTGTTTCGATCGGTGAGGGCATAGACCGCGCCCTTGGCCGCGCTGTCGGAGACGAGGATCTCGCCAGCGGGTCCTGTCAGCAAATAACGCGGCTTGGAGAAGCCGGAGGCAAACTCGGTGACGTGAAACCCGGCAGGCACCTTCAAAGAGACGCCGTCCGGCTGTTTTACAACCTTCGGGCCGTTGCTGGCGGAGGGGGTCTGGTAAGGGGCGGGCAGCTTGGGGGGGTCAGAGGCGACAGCGGTGGTTCCCAGTGCCGCCACCGCAATCATCAAAAGAGCGGGAAATTGCATCTCTGCCATTCTACAGGGCGATCTCATCCTGACGTATCTGGCGTACGCCAGGACGAGAAGGCTACTTCCTGTAGAAGATGCGCCAGATTTTGTTGCCACCGTCGTCGGTGACGAGCAGGCTGCCGTCCGCCATAGGCAGCAGGCCGACGGGCCGGCCCCAGACTTCTTTGGAAGTGGGATCTGGCATGAAGCCGCTGAGAAAGTCCTCCCGGGGCCCGCTGGGCTTGCCGTCCTTGAATGGAACAAAGGCCACGGAGTAGCCGATGCGCTGCGAGCGATTCCAGGAGCCGTGGAAGGCGAGGAAGGCGCCGCCCTGATACTTGGCCGGGAACATCCTGCCGGTGTAGAAACGGGCATCGAGCACCGCGACATGCGCGGGCAGAACGACGTCCGGCACGATGGTTTTTGCCACCAGGTCGGACTTCTGGCCTTTATTCCGCGGATCTTCATTGGGGCCGATGTAGGAATAGGGCCAGCCGTAGAAGCCGCCAGGCCTGATGGAGGTGAAGTAGTCGGGCACCAGGTCATCGCCGAGGCCGTCCCGCTCTTGTACCGCGGCCCAGAGGCTATCGGAGCCGGGATAGAGCGCCAGGCCGATGGGATTACGCGTGCCGGCAGCAACAATTTCGCGGCCGCTGCCGTCGGGGTTGTAGCGCGAGATGGCGGCCCGGATCTCCGGCTCACCGGGCGACACATTGGATTTCGAGCCGACACCGACATAGAACTTCTCGCCCTTGCGGTCGAACAGGAGGCTGCGGGTCCAGTGGCCCTCCTCCGCATCCTTCAAGGCAACCACTTCTTCTCCGGGCCCGAGTTTCAGGGTCCTGGAGTCGTACTTGTAGCGCTTGATGGAAGTGACTTCCCCGACATACAGATAGTCTTTCCAGATCGCGAGACCGAAGGGCCGGTTGAGTTTGTCGACCAGGCGCGTCTTCTCGTTCTCGGTGATCTTGCCATCCTTGTTCTTATCAACAAGGGCGTAGACACCACCCTGGCGGCCGCTTTCCGTGAGCAGGATCTCGCCGGAGGGGCCATAAATCATGTAGCGGGGCGTGGAGAAGTTGGAGGCATATTCCTCGATGGAGAAGCCGGCGGGTACGGTGAGACGAGCGCCATCGGGCCGGTCGACGACACGAGGCGCGTTGGAAGCGGATGGCGTGTGGTAGGGAGCGGGGAGCTTAGGCGGATCGGCGGCCGTGGCGGAGGCGCCCAGAGCTACCGCAAGCAGCACCAGATGGGAAGTCGTCATTACTCGCATTGTAGCGGAGGGTGGGTGAGCACCCTAGCAAACACTACTTCCTCACCAGGAAATAAATGGCGAACACAGAAACACTGGTCGATATTTTCCACATGAAACGTAGAGCTGACATATAATTCTGGATGAGTGAGAGCGAATCTACACGGAGACGGCAGACAAGACATAAAACCACTAGTTGGTTTGCGTCCTGTCATGAAACCGGCTGCCGCGATACGTATTTCCACGGGGAGGGTCGAGTGATCGGGCCAATCGGCTTAATGGGCCTGTTGCAGGAGCTACAGCTCTCCGATGTGGAACCTCCGTTCGTGCGGAGCGAGGTGCGGGCATCGGCTCGCCGGACGGTAGAAAGCCAGGACTTGGTTCTGGAAACCTATCCACAGACGTATGCGTGCGGCACGCTGCAGAAGCATCTGCAATTTGCGTTGCGCCATGAGCCGCTGGACCTGCGCGTGTGGCATCGGGTAATGGACGCTTTGCCGGCACAGGTGGTCACCGGCTGGGTCTCCGGCCAGCCGAACAGCAAGTATGCCCAGCGGGCTTGGTATCTATACGAGCGCTTGACGGGTAATCGTCTGCCATTGAATGACAGCCGGGCTCCGTTTGCAGATCTGGCGGATGGAGATCTCCAGATCGTCCTGCGCAGCAGCCGCTACGATACGCCCCTCTCGCAGCGGCACCACATCCGCGAGAATCTATTGGGCCCCATCGAATACTGTCCTCTGGTGCGACGATCCAAGGCGCTGAAAGAGAGAGGGGAGAAGAACTACGGCACCGAAGCGCGGGCGCTGACGCTGGGCCTGGACCCTCTCCTGTTTCGGCGAGCCGCCGACTATCTGTACCGGAGTGAGACCCGCTCCTCCTATGCCATTGAGGGGGAGACACCGGCGCCGGGCCGCGAAGAGCGATTCCTGGCGGTGCTGGCACAGGCTGGCCGTCAGGAGGTGGCCGGCGAGTTGGAGTTGGTGCGGCTCCAGAACGAGATCGTGCAGGATCGGCGGTTTGCCGCCACAGGCTGGCGGACGATCCAGAACTACGTCGGGCGCACCCGCGTCGACTACTCCGAAGATGTCCGCTATGTCTGCCCAAAACCGGAGGACCTGCCGGAGCTGATGAAAGGGTGGACCGATCTGGTCGCCAGAATCGCCAAGGTGGAGCTCGGCGATGTCGTCCCGCTTGCAGCCTGTGTGGCTTTCGGCTTCGTGTACCTACACCCGTTTGAGGATGGAAACGGGCGGCTGCACCGATTCCTGATTCACCACATCCTGGCAGCGGCACAGTATACGCCGGAGGGCATTATCTTCCCGGTCTCAGCGGCGATCCAGCGTCGGATGAAAGAATACGATGCGGTGCTGGAGACCGTATCCCGGTTGGTGAACCCGGGCGTGCGGTACGAGTTGGATGCCGACAACAGGATGGCGGTCCAGAACGCCACTGGAGGCCTGTACCGGTATCCGGACCTGACCCGCCACGCCGAATTCCTCTATGAGTGCATCGAGGAGACGCTGCGTAAGGACTGGCCGGAGGAACTCCGTTTCCTGCAACTGTTTGACGGGGCCTACCGGGACACGCAGGCCGTGGTGGAACTGCCAGACACCCGGCTGCGGCTGCTGGTGAAGCTGCTGCTGCAAAACAACGGGCACCTGGCGAAGGGCAAGCGGCAGATGTTTGCCGTGGTCACGGACGATGAGTTGGGCAGGATCGAAGAGGCCGTCGTCCGGCGGATGGTACAGATTGGCGAGAGCGGAATGGAGCCGGATCCGACCGCTCAGAGCGAAACCGCGCCCCGCATCACCCGCACGCAGTAACCGCCGACGCGGACGTCGTGGATCCGCTCCCCTGACTTCACCGCGCTGACGTGCAATTCCCCTGGCCTTTTCATTTCCAGCCCCTGCTCAAAGCGGACTCTCTGTCCCGATTCGACCAGCCCCTGCTTCACCAGCCACGCAATCGCGCAGCCTGCGGCTGAGCCGGTTGCCGGATCCTCCTGCGCGGCACTGGGCTTGCGGGCATGCAGGAACACGCCCGGTGTTTCGACTTCCCGGGTCATCACATAGAATCCGCGCTGGTTGTCCCCGGCGGCGAAGTACGGGCGGGCATCGTTCCAATTCACCTTAAGCCGCCGGATCGCGTCCAGCGACCGCAGCATCACGAGGAGATTGGGCCGCCCGGTAGAAACATTCTGGATGGGCAAGCTGGTGTCGAGATCTTCCAGGCGCAGGCCCAGCAGCGGCGCGATCCTGGCGTGTTCGTGCGTCTCGGCAAACACCGGGTCGGCCTGCAGCATATCGCCGAACACCAGGCCGCTGGACTGTCTGGTGAATGTAACGGGTACGAGCCCGATGCCGAGATCAAGCTTGACCAGATCACCCACGCGTTCGCGCAACAGGCACGCGGTGCCGAGGGCAGGATGCCCGCCGAAGGGGATCTCGTGCTCGCGGGTGAAGATCCGGACTTTCACACCCTGACGTGCTTCCGTGGCCTTGTCGCGTGGCAGCACGAAAGTCGTCTCGGAGAGGTTCATCTCGTGGGCTATGCGCTGCATTTCGGCGTCGCTGAGCCCGGTGGCATCGGGGAAGACGGCAAGCTGATTGCCGCTGAGAGGTTGCGTGGTGAAAACGTCCCACCATTCAAAAGCAAACGTGCGTACAGGGGCGTTGGCTGACATGGAAGTGAGGGCCGAGAGAGCGTGAAACTCGCGTCGGGAGAGCATGAGGAATTCCTCTATTCTGCCATCCCGCGGTGGCGGCGCACTAAGGCGCCGTGTCTATTTCACATAGACCGAAACAGCGCTGGGGAGAATCCCATACGGATTTGTCCCGAAGGGAATGAAGGCGAACAGGTTGTTCCGGACGATGTTATATCCCGAAACTGTCAACGGGAACGCTTGGAGGACGCCCGGCTCCGGGGAGTCCGGAACAGTCAGTACCAATTGGTAGATGGCGGTCAGGAAGCCGGGCAGCGGCCTCACCTGCACCTGGAGAGGGAGTTTGCCCCAGCTGTAGTAGAACAGCCTCGTAGGCCAGCTTGCATCCGAAGCGTGGATTGCACCCGGAACAGGAGCGGACCCGGCGATCGAGACTCCGGAGACCAAAGCCAGAATGGTCGAGCCAGGCCGCGCGGGGTGCTCTGCATCGTTGGTGGTCCCATCTTCGTTGTAGATGACCCCGGCGAATGGCGGGACGCCCTCCGAGGAATAGTCGCGTGTTGCGAGAGTGGGAGCTCCTTCAGGGAGGACTGGCAAAAACACAATGTTCGACTGATGCCCCTGGTAGCTCACTTGGATGGCGGTGAACTGGTCGAGTTCATTGGGAGACACGACAGTGACCCGGCCGGACGTAGTGGAGAGAATCGGAACAGACACACCATCAAAGGTCACACGCACGCCGGCCTGTTCCGTTGGAAGACCTTGTGCCGGATTCAGGCCAGAATCGGTAGTTTCGGCGTCCAGTCCTCGGACATCAAGAGTGTAGATTGAGTTTGCGGTTACGCCGGCCCCATCGCCGCTGAACGAATTGGAGACTCGATCGAGCGTCAGTGCTGCCGTCACAGCAGAGGGAAGCTGCAAGACCCTCTGCTGCGAGCCTCTCTGGACGGCGGCGTACAATCCACCCTCCGGCGCGTTTGCGATAGACGGCGCGGGCAACGCCGAAGAGGCGTCCAGGTAGGAAGAGAAGAGCAGCGAACTCCCGTCGGAGCTTAAGCGGGCCACAAGCCTGGCCGCCGGAATTGAGACTGGATCAGCGATGGAAGGTGCGGCCTGCAAGGGGGCGCTCAGGGGGAACCCTTGGCCTGTCGATACGGAGAAGCCAGCCACTCCCTGCTCATCGACGGCCAGCGAGCCGAACTGGGTGTCGCAATGCCCACCGAGCAATGCGGAGTACACCGGCTCAAGGTTGTCCGGCATGAGCTTCATCAGATAGATCTGCTGGGCGGGTGTACTGGATGACAATTGGTACGCCGACCAGCACTGTCCCACCGCGACGCCGCGATCGAGAGCACCCGCGGTCCTGGGGAACGCACCGCTGCGCGTGGTGCCGCCAACATACAGATAGCCCTGCGAATCGGTGGCCAAGGCCCGCGGCCCATAGTTAACCATGTGGCTGAGCGAGACGGGCCCACCCAGGTAGCGATAAGCGTTGAGCCGTGTTCCGTCCGCCGCAAGCCGCGCCAGGTAGCCGGCTTCCGTCTCTGGGGGCAATTCGGTTCCGGGCAGGATTCCGATGCCGCCGATCCACACCTGTCCGTCAGCGCCCGCAAGCACAGCGGATGGCCCGCTGAACTCGATGCCCGGGAAGGGTGTGATGGTATCGCCAAAATAGGTCGCCCACTGCAATACTCCTTCCGCATTGATCCGCAGGACAAAGCCGCGCATGCTGGTAGTGGTCCGCGTATTCAACGCATCAGGTGTGACGGGAAAATCGCTGGAGGCGGTGATCCCTGCAACGTAGGCATCACAGTGGGGACCGATATCCAAAGCCACGGGTTGCTCGTCCGACTGGCCGCCCACGGTCACTGCGCCCAGGAGTTGGCCTGAGTTCGAAAAGCGCGCTACAAAAAGGTCCCGCTCACCGGCAACACCTACATGCGGCGCGGTCCTGGGAAAATCGGGGGAGCGAGTGAACCCAAGCACCGCGATGTCCCCGTGGGCATCCAGCTTCAGGGCGGTGACCCATTCGTCCATTGCACCGGCGAGCAAGGTGGACCAGACGACGCTTCCATCCCGGGCGATCTTGACAAGGAACGCGTCCCCGCTGAAGGTCTTGGTTCCATAAATGGCGCAATCCGGGCCTGCGCTGATACGGCTGAACCCGTACAGTCGATCGGGCCCCCAGCTGGCTCCCAAATCGGAACTGGCGGCCACAGTCCCAGAGCCGGTGATCGCGACCAGCCCGCCTCCCGACCCGCATTGGTGGCTGGGCAACGCAAACGAACCGCTGGTTTTATAGCGGACCGGAACCCATGTCGCCCCACCATCCTCCGTTCGGTACAAATCGGAAAGCGAAACAATGTACCAGGTGTCAGCTCGCTCGATATCAGGCACAAACGCACTGACGGAGTTGTAGGGATCCAGCGGGAGTGTCCTGCGGATCCACGAGGCGCCAGAGTCTTTCGACAGCCACAATTCGCTTTGTGTGAAGCTGTCTGTCACCGCGTAGATCCATCCCGGGTGGGCTGGATCCAGGCTGGCAGCTCGCACCAGCGGATTGGCTGATTGCGGGGTGGCAACGCGCTGGAAGCTCTGCCCCCAGTCCGGGGATAGATAAATATCCGCCTGTCCCGCAGAGTAGGCCAATAAGCGGCCCGCGCCGGAGGGATCATCCGCCACAGTGCCGCAATTATAGAGAGGACAGGCTGCCTCCGCCCAGGTTTCCCCTCGGTCGAAACTGCGAAGCAGGATCCCTTTCCCTACCGCAACGGCCAGGCGTTGTGAGTTGCCGCGATCCACAACGGGTTGCAGGTAGAACGGATTCCCAGGCTCTTTATTCCTGGCAACAACGACCTTCCACGATTCGCCGGCATCCGAGCTCTTGAATATCACCTGATCGCCGGCTGCGAACAGCACATTTGGATCGACCGGATCTGGCAGTATCATCTGGATGGCATCGGGAGGAATTCCCAGCCTCTTCCAGGTCAGCCCCATGTCGAGCGAGCGCATGCCGGTAGATTCGCCAAGGCCAATTTGGAACGGGTTCTCCAACTTGAAGTTCGGCGAGATGGTACGCCCCGCGGCATAGACATTTCCGGCAGCGTCACTCGCGATGGCCTGAATCACCCCGGGGTTGTCGCTCTCGAATTGAGCAATGGATAGGGAGCGGAGGACAGCGCCTGGTCCCGAATCCTGCGGCGAAGCGGCAAAGCTCCGTGCTGGCGGCAATCCTGCAAGCAGTAGAGCAATGAAAACCGGCACCGAAACATGCTGAGCAACGCGCATAGAAATCCCGATTGCAATTCTACGCCTTTCTTCCACAGCAATCAGCTTTTCAGATCTTCACATCGATTAAGCCGATTACAATTCCCACGGCGCCCGCAGCATCGGGCCCAGTATTGTGGAGGCTATCGTGTCACCTGCGATCTCCATCCTCATGGCATCCCACTTGAGCATGCGGCCGGTGAACATGGCAATGTTCCCCAACCTTTCCGGCATGGCGGAGCGCAGCGCCACTTCCGCGGGGGTCAGAATCTTCATTGCGCGATTTCACTGAATGGATGAAGTCCTGGTAGTGACCCGGCGACACGGGACAAGGGATCGCGACGGCGGCCTTCGATTCGAGCAGGCCCTGCCGGGAAGTCGCGGATATATCGTATGGGCCCTGCCCGCGCGCGGACTAGATCAGTCCGAGTTCGAGAAGCGCCTGGCGGACTCCGGCTCGCTGTTCATCTTCGAGCGGCGCAAACGGTTCAGTAAGCACGCCGGAGCATACACCGGCCAGGTCGAGAGCGCACTTCATGCCGCGCAGATAGCCGGCGGGCTCGTAGATCTTCTCGCTCAGCCGCAGAATGGTGGCCTGCAGGGCGCGGGCCTCGCCGGCACGCCCTTCCCGCGCGGCCCGGCAGGTGTCGACATAGAGCTTGGGGTAGAGGTTGGCTCCGCCGGAGACGCCGCCGGATGCGCCGGCCAGCACCGCCTGATCGAGCAGTTCCTCGGGGCCCATCAGGACGGAAAAGTCCTTCCTGTCGCGATAGTCCTCCAGTAGTCCTTGAAAATACGGCCAGTCGCCGGAGCTGTCCTTAATCCCAAGGCAATTTGGATGATGGCTCAGCACCCGGGCAGTGGAGCGTTCAAACGAGTTCCGGGTGTGGCTGGGGATGTTGTAAAGGAAGAAGGGCAGCGGCAGGGAGTCGACCAGGCGCAGGCAGTAGCGCAGCAGCTCTTCCTGCGAGAGCGGGTAGTAGTAGGGAGGAGCAAAGACTACCGCGGTTCCGCCGCATCCGGCCGCGTAGCGCGAGAGGTCCAGCGCCTCTGTCAGGCAGCAGTCGGTGATCCCGGTGAGCACCGGCTTCCGTCCACCAATAATCTGGGACGCGCGCTTGATGAACTCGCGCTGCAGGCGGTGGCTCAGGTTGGGAGCCTCTCCGGTAGTGCCCAGCAGAAAGAAGCCGTCGACTCCGCCGTCGATGCCGCGTTCGATCAGGCGTTCCAGGCCGCCAATATCGAGCCGTTCCGGTTCAAGCAGGGGAGTGACGAGCGGGGGAATAATCCCGGTGTAGGAGTTGTTATCTGACATCAGCGCTGTTGGTTGTTGCTCCGGGGACCGAACCGAAACTGCGCACCCGTTGCGGGGCCATCATATAACGAAAGCGTGTGCCACGAGAGGAGGCCCACCACGGCCAGCGACACAGCCGCCCAGATAGGGAAGCGCGGGCACCCGGACAACGCGATCACGGACTGGTGCTCTCGGGGGCAGATCAACACCAGGAGTGTGACGGCGCACGCATTCAGGTGGATGATGCCCTCAGTGACCAGCCGCTCTGGCGCGAAGGGTAGCACACGGGAGAGGTTGCCCAGCACGATCCACCACAACAGGACCGCGAAGAGAAGCTGGCTGCGGCCTAAGGGGGTCGATGGCAGGACAGCCAGGGTGTGTTGGAGATGCGCGCGCAGTAGCAGAAGGATGACTGCGGCCAGCGCCAGGTAAGCCAGCGAGAACCAGGTGTAAGCATCCAACCCGTAAAAATGGGCAGGCACAGTTCCGGCTTTCAGCCAGACTGAGTTCAGATTCTTGGAAATGTTCACCCAGGTCATCACCACAAGGAGAAAGGCCGCATAGGCCGCGGATTGGGCTCTCAGTTCGTTGCCCTCTGGTGCCAGTGGAGGGGTCTGCGCGGCCAGGCGATAGGCCGCCAGTGCCACTCCGAGTCCGGCAATGAAGCCAAATGACTGCTCGGTTACGCTATGCCAGTTGGTCACAATGCCAGTGGAGGAACCCCACAGCTTGAGCCACTGGCCCACAACGAATCCGATGCCGGAGGCAAAGCCTGTGATGATCGACGCCTCGAACACGGGTCGAAGATCATTCTTACGAAAGAACCACAGCATCGCCACGCAGAGCCCGATAGTGCCCGCCCAATTATCGCCACGCGGGGGTGTCATGCGAAGACGGAGGAGAACGGGAAAGAGGAGGAAACCAACCCACCATCCGATCCCCATGTGAAGTAGCAGGGAAGCCGCAAACGACGGCCCTTTCCAAACCCTGTAGATCAGAATTGCGCCGAGTGCCAGGCTGACGGCCAGCCAATCACTGTCGTACCAGTTGGGATCCCAGCCCAGCCACTCAGTCACTTGGCCCAGGACAACCCAGGCCGCCGAGATCGCGAGAATCGGCCCGAAGAAACTCTTCAGCCTGGTGGTGTCCAACGT
This sequence comes from Paludibaculum fermentans, assembly GCF_051172195.1. GTDB lineage: Bacteria > Acidobacteriota > Terriglobia > Bryobacterales > Bryobacteraceae > Paludibaculum > Paludibaculum fermentans_A. Next base: position 2,856,154 of record NZ_JBPJAQ010000001.1, on the reverse strand, counting down.
GGCAGGCAGGGCAAGACCCGCTCCGCCCGGAATCCCCCACAGGAAGCCGATGACGAAGATCATCGCGTAGCCGTAGACAACGTCGGGCGCTGAGTCGGAATGTGTAAAGGCCAGCACTTTCATGTAGGACATGGAGCCGCCGAACGACCAACCTAGGGCGGCAAAGAAAGCGCAGGGCAGGAAGCGCCTCAACCAGTCGGAGCGGCCAAGGAAGCTCACCGCGGCCAGGGCGGAAAGCGCTCCGGGAATCATGGCGCCGGCCTCGTGTCCCCATTGACCACGCACGCCCCAGCCGATGGAATGGGCTAAGGCGACGGCGAGAATTGCCGGCCAGGTCATGCGGGACATCCGATCTATTTACGCACGGTCGGGTAGGGATAGCCTAATCCCCGGCTGTTACGTCTCGCCTAGAATGGGTAAACACTTGCAGTCATGAAGTACTCGTACAGTGAGGCCACACGGCGCGGCTTTCTTTCCACACTGACGGCCATGCCGGCTGTCGCATCACAGGTTGCCGCGAGCCGGATGAATGTTCTTTTTATTCTGGCCGACGACCTGGGCTGGTCCGACCTGGCGTGCTACGGCTCGAATTACCACGAGACGCCGAATCTCGACGCGTTTGCGCGCACCGCCGTCCGGTTTACGAATGGCTACGCATCCGCCCCCGTCTGTTCGCCCACCCGGGCAGCACTGCTTACCGGCAAGTCCCCTGCCAGGCTGGGAATGACCACGTGGCATGAGGCCTCGGTGGATCCTCCCACGGATCGCCCGATGCTGCCGGCGCCTTCGGACGGCAATCTTCCCCTATCCGAGATTTCGCTGGCGAAACTGTACCGCCAGGCCGGGTACTATACGGCGCATGTCGGCAAATGGCACCTGGGGACCGCCGGATACTATCCGGAAGCGCATGGCTTCGATCTGAATGTCGGCGGAACCTTTTGGGGCGCGCCGCAGACCTTCTTCCATCCATTCAGCGGAGACCGCCGGTATGGCGGAGAATTCCGGTACGTGCCAGGATTGCCTTATTCGAAGCCAGGAGATTACCTGCCGGACCTGCTCACGGACGCCGCCCTGGATGTTATTGATCGCAAGTCAGCGGTTCCGTTCTTCCTGAACTATTGGTGCCATTCAGTTCACACGCCCATCGAGGCGCCGGCGGATCTGGTCGACAAATTCCGGCGCAAATTGGAACCGCGGCACACGCACCGGAACCCGGCGTATGCCGCGATGCTGGCCCGATACGATTACAACGTCGGCCGGCTGCTCGACCGCCTGAAGAGCACCGGACTCGACCGCAATACGATCGTCATCTTTACGTCGGACAACGGAGGGTACACCGAGAAGTTCGACGGCATCCCGGTAACCAACAACCTGCCCTTGCGGTCGGGGAAGGGGTCGCTATATGAGGGCGGGCTGCGGGTGCCGCTGATGATCCGGGTACCGGGTATCACTCCAGCAGATGCAGTTTGTCATGAGCCGGTGATCACGACTGATTTCTATCCGACTTTGCAAGGTTTGAACGGGCTCCCAAACGGGACCAGAACGAGGGACGGAGTCTCGATAACCAACTTGCTGAAACAACCCGAGAGTTCCCTCGGTGAGCGGGACCTCTGCTTCCATTTTCCGCACTACTATCCGACCACGTCTCCGGTTTCGGCGATCCGGTCGGGCTCCTGGAAGCTATTGGAGTACTTGGACAGTGGCAGGCTGGAACTGTTCGACCTGCGGGAGGACCCAGGAGAATCCGTAGATCTGGCCGCAAAACTTCCGGACTTGGTTCGATCCCTTCGAGCCAGGCTCGCGAATTGGAGGAAGGCGTCTGGCGCGCGTATGCCGCTCGTGAATCCTGACTTTAAGTCGAAGATTGAGAGAAAGGAACCGTGAGGATGAGAAAAAGTTGATCCGGACGAACTTCCTAATCACTCCAGGTGCTTCCATCCACTTGACTTTGTGGTGTATAGTTGGCTGGAGAGGGTCAATTACTGACGGTTCCTTTCGCTATCGAGTTTGAACAGACCGGGGCGCTGGCGGGAAAGAATCCCTCCGGTATGCCCTTTTTCTGTTTTAGGAGCATCGAAGTCTACCTCATGAACATCTCTCAGAAGCACCTCCCGCATGTATCCTTCTAGGTTTCCCCGCCCCCGAATCAAAGTAAGAGAAAACGTCAACGAGGCCATCCGGGCGCGAGAAGTGCGCGCTGTCTTTCCGGATGGCTCGGTAGAGGTGATGCCTACCCAGGCGGCCATCCGCCGGGCACAGGATCTTGGGCTCGACCTCATTCTCATTGCACCGACGGCGGAGCCGCCGGTGGCCAAGGCCATGGATTACGGCCAGTGGCAGTATGAGGTCAAGAAGAAGCAGCACGAGGCGAAGAAGAAGCAGCACGTGATCCAGGTGAAGGAGCTGAAGTTCCGCCCCAACACCGACGACCACGACTACACCTTCAAAATGAACCACGCCGTGCGGTTTCTCGCCGAGGGCAACCGGGTGAAGGCCGTGGTGCAGTTCCGCGGACGAGAGATTGCTCACGTCGACCTGGGCAAGAAGCTGCTGCTGCGTTTTGCCGGCGATCTGGCGGAACACGGTGCGGTGGAAGGCTCTCCGAAACTGGAAGGGCGTAACGCTCACGTCATCATCAGCCCCCTGAAGAAGGAAGCTGTCAAAGAGAAGCCGAAGTCGGCAGCACCCAAGCCGCCGCCTCCGCCCGCTTCACCCGACTCAGGCCGGGCCTAAAATCCGGGGGCGGTCGCCGACCGCCCCTATCCCATTAATAAAACAGATACTTCTTCCACTGCTCGTCGCTCTTCGCCAGAAGTCGCATGAGATGACGGCCGGTGTGGAGATTGAACGGGCGCGGCTGGTGCAACAGGCGCATACCCGCCTCTTCGGGCGTCCGGTTGCCTTTCTTGTTGTTGCAGAAATGGCAGCAGGCAACCAGATTCTCCCAAGTGGTTTCGCCGCTACGGGAGCGAGGAATGACGTGATCCAGCGTGAGGTCGGCGCTGTTGAACACTTTGTGGCAGTACTGGCAAGTGTAGCGGTCGCGCATCATGATGTTCTTGCGGGACAGCGCCCGTGTCTGATGCGGGATTCGACGGTACTCCAACAGGCGGATAACGCTGGGCATCGGGACGGCCGCTCGCTGGGCATGAAATGTGCCCGGCGTGTGTTCTTCGGTCAAGGCAACGCCTTTCAAGACGAGCACGAGGGCACGGCGCGCGGCACAGATGTTAATGGGCTCGTAGCTGGCATTCAGCACGAGCACCGGCCTGTGCAGGCGGTCGGGTGTCGTGATCATTCAGTCACTCCTCTCCATTCCATCAGCGATTCTTACCACTTGAAATCCGCTCAGCCGGTCGGTCCTGGCCAGCGTGAGAACGCTGACGTGCGCGGCGCCTGCCCGTTTGAGGGCAGTGGCGGCGGCATTGGCCGTGGCACCGGTCGTAAAGACATCGTCAATCAAAAGAAGGCGTTGCCCCTTGGGCTGGCTGTCTTTGGGTACTAAAAAAGCGCCGGCAACATTGGCCCGGCGCTGTTTTCCGCTCAAACCCGCCTGCGCGCGCGCGCTTTTTCTGCGGCGCAGGCAGGCTGCCACAGGCAACCCGGTTCTGCGTGCTACCTCCCCGGCTAGCAGCCGGCTCTGATTGAATCCCCGGGAGAGAAGCTTGCGCCAGTGGATGGGCATCGGGACAATGGCGTCAAAGATCTGGTCCCTTGGTAGTGCGCGGGTCACCAACCGGCCCAATGGCCGGGCCAGCGCGCGCATTCGATGGTATTTGAACAGGTGAATCAGGTCGCGCAATGCGCCGTCATAGTCACCGTAGGCGTAAGCTGCGTCGTACCTTGTCAGGCCGGCGGCACAAAGGCCGCAGACTCCGTCGCTGTTCAGGGGCCTGTCGTTCAGGAAAGGGGTCCGGCACTGCAGGCAGAAGTGCTCCGGTTGCAGAACGGAGGGGGCCTCGAGACACTCGGCGCAGATCGGAACCCGGCGGAATTCAGTCAGTTCGGTGCCGCAAATTCGGCATTCATCGGGGAAGAGGAGCGCAAGAAGTGGGGTCCCGGCTCTCCGAAGCCAGGTTGCGGAAAAGTGCGATGAGGGTTTCGCGAAGTGGAAACTCGGGAAGACCCACCTCCAAGGTCATTATACTCCAGCAATCCGATGGCCGGGACGATGCCGCGGGCAAGCCTGTGGTTCACTGGAATGAGACGCATGGCGCTGCTGCTCAATTGCCAATCCATCGCCCGCCAGTTCGGGGCCACAACTCTGTTCGAGAACGTGTCACTGACCATCAGCGACGGCGAGCGCCATGGCATGATCGGCCCCAACGGAGCCGGCAAATCCACACTTCTCAAAGTTTTGGCTGGCCTGGACCATGCCGACCGGGGCGAGGTCGCGCTGCGCAAAGGCGTGCGGATGACTTACGTCCCACAGGACCCAGTGTTCGAGCCGGCCAAGACCGTCCGTCAGATTTTGGACGAAGCGGCATTCGAACCCACTCTGGTCCCGGTGGCGCTGGGACAGGCTGGATTTACCGATCCCCAAGTCCGCGCCGGAGAGCTTTCGGGCGGCTGGCGCAAACGGCTGGCGATCGCCGTAGCGATGGTTGACCGCCCGGACCTGATGCTGCTGGACGAGCCGACCAATCACCTGGACATTGAGGGGATTGCCTGGCTGGAGCGGATGCTGGCCGCGGCTCCGTTTGGCTGCGTGGTGGTCAGCCACGACCGCTACTTTCTCGAGAACGTGGCCACGAACATGATGGAGTTGAACCGTGTTTACCCGGACGGTTTGTTCCGGGTGGCCGGCAACTACAGCAGCTTTCTGGAGAAGCGGGAACAGTACTTCGAGGCACAGTCCAAACACCGCGAGGCGCTGGAGATTCGCGTAAAACGAGAGGTGGAGTGGCTGCGACGCGGAGCGAAGGCCCGCACGCGCAAATCCAAGGCCCGCATTGGAACCGCCAATGAGATGATTGCCGCGCTGGATGATATCGAAACGAGAACGCGCACGGCCAAAGCGCAGATTGACTTCACCGCCAGCGACCGTAAGACCAAGAAACTAATCGAAGTGGCGGGACTGGAGTATGGCATCGGCGGCCGTACTCTCATGAAGAATCTTGATTTCGTGCTGGCACCGGGCCGCAGCCTGGGCTTGGCCGGCCCGAACGGCAGCGGCAAAACGACGCTGCTGCGCCTGCTGCTGGACCAGTTGAAGCCGACGGCGGGCGAGATCCGCAGGGCCGACAACCTGCGAGTCGTCTACTTCGAGCAAAACCGGCAGCAGATCGACCCGGCGCTCACGCTGCGACGCGCGCTGGCGCCCGAAGGTGACTCGGTCGTCTTCAACGGCCGTACGATCCACGTGAACGGCTGGGCGAAGCAGTTTCTTTTCAAGGAAGAGCAACTGGTACAGCCGGTGGGGAGCCTGTCCGGAGGCGAGCGGGCCCGTGTCCACATCGCCCGGCTGATGCTGGAAGAAGCCGACGTCCTGCTGCTGGACGAGCCCACGAACGACCTGGATATTCCGACCCTTGAGGTATTGGAAGACAGCCTGGCGGAGTTTCCGGGCGCCTTGGTGCTGGTCACCCACGACCGGTATCTGATGGACCGCGTAACCAACGCCGTGCTGGGCCTGGACGGGGACGGCGGAGCGCGGATCTATGCCGACCTATCCCAGTGGGAGACAGGGTTAAAAGAAGCCAGGCAAGCCAAAGCGGCGCAGGCCAAGTCACAGTCCGCTCCCGCGGACAAACCGGCGGAAGGGGCGCCCAAGAAGCGGCTTTCCTACCTGGATCAGCGCGAGTGGGATGGGATGGAAGCGAAGATTCTCCAGGCGGAAGCGGCGCTGGAACAGGCACATACCGAGGTCCACGACGCGTCGATTGCGGGCGAGCCGCGGCGCCTGGAAGCCGCCTACACGGCTATGCAGTCGGCGCAGGATGAAGTCGACCGGTTGTATGCTCGCTGGGCGGAACTCGAAGCCAAGCTCGCCTAAGAGGTCCAGAATCAGCCGAACTGCGCTTTGAACTGCTCGAACTCCTCGCGCAGCGACTTCAACTCTGCTTCCAGTTGATCTACGCGCTCCTGCAGGGGGGACCCGTGCGGCTGGGCAGTGACGTACTCGATGGCTTGCATCGCCGGAAGAACCGGCTCTCCTGAGAGCAGGTGGGCCCAGCGGGATTCCTTCATCCCCGGCACGCGGTCCAGTTGGCGGACCACCGGCTCAGGATTGCGAGCAGCCAGTTTTTCCAGTGTGTGCGTGAGGGCGTCGAGATCCTCGAACGCATGCATGCGGTCGGTGCGCTGCCGCAATTCACCGGGCGTCTGCGGGCCGCGCAATAGCAGTACAGTCAACACTGACAGTTCACCACGGGTGAAATTGAACCGCTCGTTCAACCGGTGCCGGAACTTCTCCACCCGGCTGCCGGCTTCGGAGACAAAGGTCGTCAAGCCACGATCGCGGAGCGAGCAAAGTCCTTCCCGGACGGTAACTTCGTCGTAACTAACGACCGGTTCGCGGTTCGATTTCTGATTGCAGGCGTTGGTTAAGGCATTGAGCGACAGCGGGTAGTACTCCGGTGTGGCCAAGTCTTTTTCCGCGAGGCACCCGAGCACACGGGCTTCTACGAGGTCCAAATCGAAAGACACCTAAGAGGATGCCATACCGCGCCGCCACCGTGCTGTAATGAAAAATAAACCGAAATGAAACAGTGGCTGTTGGCCGGCGCCATGCTGGCAGCGCTGGCTCAGTCCCCTGCCTACGCGGACGATGTCGAGTCGCTACATGCATTCAACCTGAACTTCGAGTGGCGGCGCGGCCTCACGCTGCAGATGCACACTCGCCTTCGGGCCTTTGAAAACATAGCCGCTTACAACCAGTTCCGCGGCGGCCCTGTCCTGCTCTGGCAGGCCAATCCGCGTCTTCTGGTCATCTCCGGCTATTACTTCTCGAACCAGAACCGGCGGGCGGTCCACACGAACTACGACATCCATAGAGCCTTCGGGGGGCTGCAATACCGGGTATTGCGCGGCGAAACATGGTCAGTCGATGCCCGCGCCGCACTGGAAAGCTTCCACTCCGCCCAGTTACTGGATTACCGCCGTTGGCGGACACGGGCGCTGCTCACGAAGAAGCTCCATTTCGGTGAGCCCTATGCCAGCGGGGAGGCGCTGCATGAACGTGGCGTGTGGTACGGACGTTATGCGGCGGGCGTCCTGTGGAAAATGAACTCCCGGATAAAGGTTGGCACCGGGTATGAGTATAGGCAGGCAATGACCGGCGCACCGTCGCACGTGATCACTACGCTGTTCGAATGGCAGGCCCGCCGAGCACGAACACCGCACCAGAATTAGGGCAGCTCAAACGCGACCACAACAGGGAAGTGGTCGGACGGGTACAACGCGCCCTGGTGGTGGGTGATGATTTCGGCCGAGGTCACCTTCCAGGGGGCACGATAGAAGATCCAGTCGATGCGGTCAGGGCGGGGCGTCCCACGAAAGCCGTGGAACGTGCCCTCTTCGCGCCCCGGATGCACTGCCTTCCAGGCGTCCTTCATCAACGGGCTGAGGATGGCGTAAGCTCCGCCGGTGGCAGGTGCGTTGAAATCGCCGGTGAGGACGATGGGCAAGTCCTCGTCGTAGAGGCCGATACGGCCGGCCAGCAGGCGGGCGCATTTCACCCGGGCCGCCTCGTCGATGTCGCGGTGGGGGAAATGGGTATTGAGGAACAGGAATTTCGCTCCGCCGCGCACCTCAAAGAGCGCCCAGGTAACCATGCGCGGCAGGCTCATCTGCCAGGAACTGCTGCCGGCACGCTCCGGAGTTGTGGAGAGCCAGAAATCGCCCGAGTCGACCACACGCAGCCGGTCCTTCCGGTAGAACACGCCCATGTGTTCGTCTTCGTGGTTGCCGCGGCGGCTGACACCGAACCAGGCATAGTCGGGAAGCTTCTCCACGATGTACTGGCCCTGCTCATAGAACAGTTCCTGAGTGCCCATTACGTCCGGAGCGCTGGCTTTGACTGTTTCGACGAAGAGGTCGCGCCGGGCGGACCAGACATTGGCGCCGTCACCAGGATTCGGATACCGGACATTGAAGGTCATGACACGCAGCGTTTCCGCAGGCAGCAGGGAGGAGAGGAAGAAGGCGAGAAGAAGGACTTTCCACATGCCCTTACGTTATACAATCGCACGCATGAATGTCGCGGGCCGGCTTCTCGTAATGTGTACTGTTCTCGGGTCGTTGGGCGCTCAAAGCCTGACGCCAGCGACGGCCGTCGCACCGATGGAAGAAGCGCTACGCGAGAATATCCTGGGCTTCTGGTATCCACAATCGCTGGACCGGAAATACGGCGGTTACACGATCAACCATGGGCCGGACGGGCAGTCGAAGGGTGACGCGCCGAAGATGATTGTGACGCAGGCGCGGATGGTGTGGCTGTTCGCGCGCGCCGCCCGCGCGGGTTATGGCGATCGCAAGCAGATGCTGGCCGCGGCCGAACACGGTTACCAGTTCCTCACCACGAAAATGTGGGACACGAAAGACGGCGGCTTCTATTGGGAAGTAGATGTTACGGGCGAGAAGAAGACGCGCCCGAAGAAGCACATGTACGGTGAGTCGTTCGCGCTCTATGCGATCAGCGAATATGCGCAGGCCTCCAGCCGCAAGGACGTGCTGGCCTTCGCAACAAAGGTCTTTGACCTGTTCGAGAAGAAGGCGCACGACGCGAAGCATGGCGGCTACCGGGAGACCTTCGAGGAGGACTGGACTCCGTCACCGGCAGGGGAGCCGGGCTACATGGGCGTGGACAGCAGTGTAAAACTCATGAACACCCATCTCCACCTGATGGAGGCGATGACGACATTCTACCGGGCCTCCCGGCTGCCTTTAGCTCGAGAGAGGCTGCTGGAACTGATGACGATCGAGAGCAACGCGGTGGTGCGCAAGGATGTGGGCTCGTGCAGCGACCAGTACCAGCTCGACTGGACGCCGATTCGCGAGGGCGGAGGAGCGCGCTCCAGTTATGGACACGACCTGGAGAACATCTGGCTGCTGGTAGACGCGGCCGAAGCGGCCCAGGTCCCTGTATCGCCGATGATGGACTTGTTCCGCAGCAATTTCGCGTATTCGCTCAAGTACGGCTGGGACGAGAAGGACGGCGGGTTCTGGGACTGGGGGCCCTTCCTGCAACCGGCCACGGCCCGCCGCAAGACGTGGTGGGTGGAAGCGGAAGCGTTAGTCAGCGCACTGACCATGTTCAAACTGACCAAGGACCCCCTGTATTGGGGTATCTTCGAAAAGACATGGGATTTCACCAACCGCCACCAGATCGACTGGGTGCATGGAGAATGGTGGCCAGCGGTGAGTGAACGGCTAGAGTCTTCGGGCGACAAAGCCAATGCCTGGAAGGCCGGTTACCACAACGGCCGTGCGATGATCGAATGCATCCAACTACTCAAAGGACTTCAGGAACAAAAATGACCACCAGACGCGCACTTCTCGCTGCTCTCGCGGCAGCGCCCGTGGCGCTTGCACAGAAAGAACCCGGCTTCACGCCGCTGTTTAACGGTAAGGATCTGGATGGCTGGACTCTCGTGCATGGCCGCGGTCCCGGCTATGTGGTGACGGACGGAGTGATCCAGTGCCCGCAGGAAGGCGGCGGGAATCTGTTCACCGTGAAGGAGTATTCCGATTTCGTGCTGAGGCTGGAATGGCGGGTATGGGAAGGCAGCAACAACGGAGTCGGCATCCGTGCTCCGCTGGAAGGTGATGCCGCTTATGTTGGCATGGAGATCCAGGTTCTCGACGAAGAATCGGCCATGTACCACGGCAAGAACCCCATCAAGCCCGAGCAGTATACCGGCTCAGTCTATGGCGTCTTCGCCGCCAAGCACGGGTTCGTGAAGCGCAATGGCGTTTGGAACTCCGAAGAGATCATGGCCAAGGACACGAACATCAAAGTTACGCTCAATGGCACCGTCATTACGGATGTGGATCTGGCCACGGTGAAGGATCCCGAGGTACTGAAGAAGCACCCCGGGCTGTTGCGGAAGAGCGGGCATATCGGTTTCCTCGGGCATGGCACGAAGGTGGAATTCCGAAACATCCGGATCAAGACGCTGGCGTAGCCCACGATCGGCTGTTTGGATACACCCGGATTGAGACCGCACGGAGCACCGGCAGACTGCCGCCGATGCTCCGACTGTCCCTGCCGGGGATTCACAAACAACCGAAACCGTGATAGGACAAGGATGGCTATGTCGCGTCGAGCTGAAGTAGAAAGCCGCGCGGGGAAACCGAGGGTGCTCCCCCGGGCACCGCAGGAGTTGACCAGCCAGAGGCTTGTACGGCTTGGCGAGGGCATCGGGAAAGTAGTGTACGCATCGCCGCAATGGGTCGTGAAGCGCGAACGCACGCCCTCTGAAATCCTGGCTTTGATCGTGGTTTGGAAGCTACTGCGAAGCCTGGAACGTCATACGCCGGGTAATTTCGCCCGTCGCCTGCTGGAGCACCCCTCGAGGCAAATTCGGCTGTTGCGCGTGATTGTGCATGCGCTGGTATTGGTAGTGCCCAGTGGTGTCTGGTTCACCTCGCACGCCGGTGAGATGTGGCGCATCTACCGCAAGCGGGACAAACGCGGCGAAGGACTGGCCCGGCAGCGTCTGGCCGGAACCGAACTGATGCCGGAAATTGTGACCTTTCCGCCGGCCAAGGTCCGCGTAGGCGGCTGGCCCGGCTGGCTGACGGTTTCAGAGGCTACGGAACGAGTCGAGTCCACGCTTTACCAGCGGCTGAATGAACTGGCTGCTGCCGGGAACTATGAAGAGATGGAGCGCTGGCTGGCCCGCCTGCTGGACACACGGCGCCAGGGCTGGCAGCACGGCGTTTTCTCCATCGACTCCCACCTGAAGAACTACGGCGTGACGGGCGATCGCATCGTCCTGCTGGATACCGGCGGCCTCACCAATCAGTGGCACGAAATCGAAAGCCGGCTGAGCTATGAGGACGAGGTGGAACAGCCGCACCTGCAACTGGGCCTGGGCCACGTCCTGCACGACCGGCCGGACGTCGCGGGCCGCCTGAACCTGCGCTGGAAGTCCGTCGTCAACCGGGACGAAGTACTGCGAAACTGGCCGACCGACATCCCCGCCTGAGCGCAATTCCCACCCCGATGGAGGAGCCAGCCCCGTTGCACCGGAGCAGTATTCGTGCGTGTTGAGCCCGGGAACAATGGGAGGGAACCGGCGTCTATACCAGCGTGCAGCAACTGCTCCATTCCGAGGCAGGCAAGCCAGTGGCGGAGAACGGAGCGCAGCAAGCCAACGTTCACGCGGTTCTGGTGGCGCACTTCTTCGGACGCTTCTTCGACAAGGAGGCGCTCTCCCCGCAAGGTGATCCGGGAGCGAGCATGGCTCAGTTGTTGGGCATTCTCGCGGCGCCCAGCGCCTTTTTTGTTCTGCTCTTCCGGCCTTTCGGGATGACAGGCTGGTCGCTCGTCACGCTGCGTCACATGTTTGTCTCTCTATCCATGCTGGTGCTGGGGTTCCTCCTCGTTTTCGAGTGGGATGCTTTGTTCCCGGACCGCCGCGACTATCAGATCCTGACGCCACTGCCACTGAAGCAATCCCAGATGTTCACGGCCAAACTGATGGCCATCGCCTTACTGATGGCCATCTTCCTGGTGGATGTGAATCTGTTCGGCACGCTGCTGTGGCCTGGCATTGAGAGCCGCGGAGGTCTTGTCGACAACTGGGCCAGGCACATATTTGTGGTGGGCACGGCAGGACTGTTCATGGCGCTGGCCGTAGCCATACTGCGCGGGCTGCTGGTTGTGCTGTTCAGCGGTTGGCTGCTGCGCCGTCTTTCCGTGATCCTGCAGACGCTGCTGATGAGCCTGTTCGTCATGCTGCTGGTGGTGACGCCGTTCATCGGGATGAGCACGCGGCAACTGGTGAACTCCAGGCCCTGGGTGCTTTACTGCCTGCCGAGCGTGTGGTTTACAGCACTGTACGAATGGCTGAGTCCAGCCACCGGGCATCTGGAGTTCCGGGCCATGGGATCTGTCGCTCTAGTGGCCCTGGGCGTCGTGATGCTGCTGTTCGCCATCACCTACCTGCCGGCTTACCGGCTGCAGGTGCGGCGCGTGGTGGAGGCGCCTGAGCCCAGCCCCGGCGGGCCGGGCATCGCGTGGCGTGCGCTGGATCGCCTGCTCAACCGGTTTGTCCTGACAAGCGCGGTGGAACGGGCCGTGTTCCATTTCATCAGCGAGACGATCGCCCGCAGCGCCAAGCACCGATTGTTTCTGGCCATGTACGGCGGCCTGGGTGCGGCACTGGCCTTCTTCCACTTCACCATGGGCCGGAACGGCAGGTTGCAGCTACCCCTGGTGCTGTCCTTCATCCTCGTCTCCGGGCTGCGCGCGGCATTCAACTTTCCGTCGGAGCTCAGTGCAAACTGGCTGTTCCAGATGACCGACGCCCAGATCGCAAAACCCTGCCTGCGGGCCACTCGTAAGTGGATTTGCCTGTGTGCGATGGTGCCGATGTTCACAGCTTTCTCCGTAATGGAGTTCTTCTACTTCCCATGGCAACAGGCCGTTTACCACTTGGCGTTCGGCCTAACGCTCTCGCTGGTGATGATGGAAGTCCTATTCCTCAGCTACCGTAAAGTGCCATTCACCTGCTCGTTCTATCCCGGAAAAGTGAACCTTGTCGGGCTGATGGCGCTCTACGTCCTGGGCTTCACCACCTACAGCGAGTGGATGGCCCGGCTGGAGGTGTGGATGTACGGATCAGTGCTGGCGACTTCGACCTTTTACGGGGCGGTGGCCACGGTCCTGGTCCTGCTGGGCATCTGGAGGCGGGCTCTGTTGAAGGAGACGACGCGCGTCAACTTCGAGGACGTTGATGAGAGCTCCATTCACACGCTCGGGCTGGTGATTCGTTAACGCTGGAGGTTCACGATGCTGGAACTGGTTGGACTCACCAAGTATTACCGCAACAACGCCGTGGTGGACGACGTGAGCTTCCAGGTGCTGCCGGGGGAGGTCACCGGTTACCTGGGACCCAACGGCTCAGGCAAGTCGACCACGGTCAAAATGATCACCGGCCTGTTGGAGCCAAGCGCCGGCAAAGTCCTTCTGGATGGCCGAGACATTAGCCAGGACTGGACCGGGTTCAAACGCCGTCTGGGGTACGTGCCGGAAGAGGCGATCCTCTACTCGTACCTCACGGGCCTCGAGTACCTTCGCCTGATCGGCCGCCTGCGGGGCTTGCGGGAACGGGACGTGGAGCAACGGGCCAACGACCTGCTGGAGTTGTTCTCGTTGAGTGCCTTCCGTCATGGCGCCATCTCGACCTACTCGAAGGGCATGCGACAGCGGATCCTGATCTCGGCGGCGCTGATGCACAATCCGGACCTGCTGATCCTCGACGAACCGCTCTCGGGCATGGACGTGACGTCTGCTCAATTGTTCAAGCACCTACTGGACGAACTTGCCCGCCAGGGCAAAATGATCCTCTACATCTCCCACGTGCTGGAAGTAGTGGAGCGCGTTTGTGAGCGGGTAGTGATCATCTACCAGGGCCGCGTGATGGCCAACGACTCAGTGGAGCGCCTGCGGGGCCTGATGCACCTTTCTTCGCTGGAGCAGATCTTTTCCGAACTTGTGGAGCAGCGGGATTTGCAGGCTGTGGCCCGTGATATCGCAACAGTGATCCAGCCTACGCGAGTGTGATATCTTGCCCACGATGCTACGTTCAACGCTCTCTCGTCGTTCCTTCCTGGCAACGGCAGCGGCTGCCACCGTTGTTTCGGCCAAAGGCAAGAAGATTCCGGTCGGCCTGGAACTGTTCTCCGTTCGCGACATGCTGGCAAAGGACATGATGGACACAGTCCGTCAGGTCGGCAAGCTCGGTTATCAGGGCGTCGAGTTCTTCTCTCCCTACTTCTCCTGGACCACGGCCCAGGCCAAAGATGTCCGCAAGCTGCTCGACGACCTGAATATCAAGGCGTTCTCGACGCATAACAGCTTTAGCTCGTTCGCGCCCGAAAACGTGGACAAGGCCATCGAGCTGAATACGATCATCGGCAGCAAGTTCATTGTGATGGCGAGTTCGGGCAAGGTAGTAGGGCTCGACGGCTGGAAGAAGGTCGCAGCCACGCTCTCGCAGGGCCATGAAAAGTTCATGAAGGCCGGTATTCGTGGGGGTTATCACAACCACCAGACGGAGTTTAAGCCCCTGGAAGGCACACGGCCAATCGAGATCCTGGCCAAGGAGACGCCCAAAACGCTGATGCTGCAACTGGATGTCGGCACCTGCATTGAAGCCGGCTCCGACCCTGTACTTTGGATCAACCAGAACCCGGGCCGCATTAACTGCATCCACTGCAAGGACTGGTCTCCGGACAAGGAACTGGGCTACAAAGTGCTGTTTGGTGAGGGCGTGGCGCCCTGGAAGAAGATCTTTGAAGCCGCGGAAAAGAAGGGCGGCATTGAGTACTACCTGGTAGAGCAGGAAGGCAGCCGCTTTTCCCCCATTGAGACCGCGCAGCGTTGCCTGGAATCGTTCCAGAAGCTGCACGGCTAGAAGTCGTCCACAGGTGTGAGGGGGCATGCTCCCGCCCCCTTCCCTGCCCGCTGCAAACTCTTCCGGCCCGCCAAGTACCCTTCCCGCGCCTTCGCGTCTGACGACACTGATGCGAATGCTCAGAATCTCTCTCCCACTTGCTCTGGCCGCGGCTGCCTGGGCCCAATATCCGGGCCTGACACTGCCGCCGAGCGGCAACAACCAGAAAGCAGCTGTAGTCCAGTTCATTGGCCCGGTGAAGGTGAGTATCGAGTACTCCAGCCCGGCCGTACACGGTCCGGACGGCAAGGATAGACGTGGTCAGATCTGGGGCAAGCTGGTCCCCTACGGCATGACCAACCTGGGGTTTGGCAGCGGAAACCCCGGCCCCTGGCGAGCTGGCGCGAATGAGAACACGGTGTTCGCTGTGTCCAGCGACGTCATGATCCAAGGTAAGCCACTGCCCGCCGGGCGTTATGGGCTCCACATGCTCACCGGCCCTGAGGAGTGGACTTTGATCCTCTCGAAGAATTCCGGCGCCTGGGGCAGTTTCTTCTATGAGGAAGGCCAGGATGCGTTGCGGGTGACTGTGAAGCCGCAAAAACACGAGTATCGCGAATGGCTCACATATGAGTTCACAGGCCGCAAATCCACGCAGGCGACGGCAGAGCTTCAATGGGAGGACCTGTCGGTTCCGTGGACTATCCAGGTCCCGAATGCCAATGACGTCTACATCTCGCACCTGCAGAAGGAACTCACCACGACGCCGGGTTTCAGCCACGAGGGTTATGTCTCGGCGGTGCAGTTCTGCCTGGCTGAGAATACCCATCTCGAACAGGCGTTGAAATGGGCCGATGCCGCCATCAACATGCGCTTCGTCGGACAAGCTAACTTCCTGACGCTCAGCACCAAGGCGCAGGTTCTTTCGAAGCTGAATCGCGAAGCCGAAGCCAAGGAGATCATGCTGACTGCGCTGAATCACCCCACGGCGACACCCCTGCTCATTCATCAGTATGGACGGCAACTGCTGAACGACAAGAAGAACCAGGAGGCCTTGGAAGTGTTCCAGTTGAACGCGAAGCGGAATGGCGAGGTCTGGCCAGTGAATGTGGGACTGGCTCGAGCGTATGCGGCCGTGGGCGATAAACCGAAAGCACTGGAACATGCGAAAAAAGCGCTGGCACAGGCACCCGATGAAGTGAACCGCAAAAACCTCGAGGGCATGGTTGAGTCACTGTCGCACTGAGCCAGCTTGCCGCCGGCGCCGCCGCGGAGTATGCTGCGGGCATGCGCGATGGGCGGCTGATCCTCTTCATTCTAGGCGCGCTGGGCATCACTTATGCGGTGTTCGGCGCGCTTCACGATATCGCCTGGGGACGCGAGGATTCCTACTGGCTTGAGTACGCATTTCTTGTCTTCAGCCTGCCCGCCGCGGTGTTGCTGCACTGGCATGCGGTGCGGAGCCTGCCCGCTCGCGAACGCCTGACCTGGCTGCTGACAGCTGCGGGACTGCTCACCCTGTCCTGCCTGGCGGCGGTGAACGCATCCGTCCGGCCAAAGCACGCGCTCGACGCGGCGATGGGCACCGGCTTCCTCATGATCGGCATTCCCCTGCTCGCGGTTGTCGGTCGCCAGTTGGTTCACGCCCTCTCCCATGCACGCGGGAAGCCTTTGAGTTGAGGGCCGGCGCACAGTCAGCGGGCGATTCGCCATATACTGACGGCAGAGAACTTTGCCGATGCCCACCTCCGAAATCTCCCGCCGCGCGTTTGTCGCCACCCTCGCCGCTGCCAGCCAGCTATCCGCCGCTGATGACGGCTGGGTTTCCCTTTTCGACGGTTCTTCCCTGAAAGGGTGGAAACCCAGTGAGAATAAGGGAACGTGGAAGGTGGTCGACGGGATGCTCTCCAACGACGGCGGCCGCTCGCACCTCTTCTACGACGGCCCCGTGAAGGGCGCTGACTTCCGGAATTTCGAGCTCGAAGCAGAGGTGATGACCAAGCCCGGGTGCAACTCTGGCATTTACTTCCACTCCACCTATCAGGAAAAGGGCTTCCCCCAGAAGGGCTTCGAGGTTCAGGTCAACAATTCGGCGTCCGGCGAAGGCAGCTACCGCGAGCGCAAGAGGACCGCTTCGCTATATGGCGTCCGCAATGTGTACAAGCAGTTCGTGCCTGACAACGAGTGGTTCAAGCTTCGTATCTCAGTGCGCATGAAGAATGTTCAGGTGCGCCTGAACGACATGCTAATGGTGGATTACAACGAACCCACGCCACCTGTGATCGCCGAGGGGTCGGAGCGCGGCCGGTTCCTGGATCATGGGACGTTCGCCCTGCAGGGGCACGATCCGGGATCGCACGTAATGTACAAGAGCATCCGCGTCCGGCCATTGGCCGACGAACTGCCCACAACGAAAATCGCCTACCCTCCGCCGGACCAGACCTTCCAGGACATCATCAACTACGGCGCCCACAACATCCCGATGGTCGACTTCCATGTGCACCTGAAGCTCGGCCTCACGCTGGAACAGGCGCTGCAGAAGTCGCGTCAGGACGGCATCATGTACGGCATCGCCGTCAACTGCGGCAAGGGCTTCCCGGTGCAGGACGACGCCACGGCGAGGCAGTTCGTAGAGAGCCTGAAGGGCCAGCCAGTGTTCGTCGCCATGCAGGCGGAAGGCCGCGAATGGACACAGATGTTCTCCAGCAAGACGGCAGCCCTGTTCGACTACGTCTTCACCGATTCGATGACCTGGACGGATAACCGCGGCCGGCGGATGCGCACATGGCTGCCCGACGAAGTGGGTGCTATCGCCGACCCGCAGGAGTTCATGGACACCCTGGTCGATCGCGCCGTCGGCATCATCGACAAGGAACCGGTCGACATCTATGTCAACCCGACCTTCCTGCCGGAGATCATCGCCAAGGACTACGCCACCCTGTGGACCGAAGCACGAATGAAGAAGGTAGTGGCCGCCCTGGCACGCAACGGCGTGGCCATGGAGATCAACAACCGCTACAAACTACCCAGTGCTTCATTTGTCCAGATGGCCAAGGAGGCGGGCGTGAAGTTCACCATGGGTACGAATAACACCGGACCCGCTGATCTTCTGCGTTGCGAGTATGGGCTGCAGATGATCAAAGAGTGCAAGCTGGGTTGGCAGGACTTTTTTGTTCCGGGTGCTTTTGGCCCCAAGGCGGTGGAGCGCAAGCCAAACGCACTCAAGGCCTGACTGCTCCTTCCATCGCATTCAACTCCGGCCGCGTCGACGATGGCGCGGACGCCGCTTTCCGCTTTGGCCTCTACTCGATATACTTGGCACGTCATGAAACCGCTACTCCTCGCCCTTGCTCCGTTTGCCTTGCTGGCTCCCATGTTCGCGCAGGCTCCATCCGGAGCTCAGGACCAGAAGGATTGGGTCCAGCTCTTCAACGGGAAGAACCTGGACGGGTGGAAGCCCAAGATCACCGGCTACGCCTTTGGGGATAATTTCGGCAACACCTTCCGCGTAGAGGACGGCCTGTTGAAGGTTTCCTACGACAAGTACGATCAGTTCAACAGCCGCTTCGGGCACATTTTCTACAAGGACAAGTTCTCGCACTACATCATCGCAGTGGAATACCGGTTTACCGGGGACCAGGCGAAAGGCGGTCCGGCCTGGGCGTTCCGCAACAGCGGCATCATGATCCACTGCCAGCGGCCCGAGACGATTGGTAAAGACCAGGATTTCCCAATTTCGATTGAAGTGCAGCTATTGGGCGGCAATGGCAAGGATGCCCGCACAAACGCCAATGTCTGCACGCCGGGCACAAACCTGGTGATGGACGGCTCATTGGTGACCAAACACTGCATCAATTCCACGTCGAAAACCTTCCACGGGGATCAATGGGTGCGGGTGGAGGCAGTGGTCCACGGTGACAGCGTCGTGCGCCACGTGGTGAATGGAGAGACCGTCCTGACGTACGAGATGCCGCAGATCGGGGGTGGTTCGGTCACCAATTTCGATCCGGCGGCCAAGCCGGATGGCCTGTTGCTGAACGAAGGCTACATCTCCCTGCAAAGCGAAAGCCACCCAATAGAATTCCGCAAGGTGGAACTGCTGAACCTTGTGGGCTGCATCGATCCGAAGGCCAAGAACTTCAAATCCTACTACGTCAAGGCCGACAACTCAGCCTGCAAATATTAGCGGGCTGGGCCGGATTCGCAAGAACCCGGCCTGCCCCGTCCAACTAGAACGTCTTGACCCGGATGTTCTTGACCTCGATCTTCATCCCTGTGTTCGTGAGGTGCAGTTGAAGGCCGATCAGGCCATCCATTTTGCGCTTCGCCGTGTCGTCGTCCACCAGCGCCGCCATCACATGGCCGTTGATCAGCTGGATGATCGTGTTGCCACGAGCGATGATGTGGATCTCATTCCAGTCGTCGCCCTTGATTAGCGCCTTCAACTCCTCATTCTCGCCGACCTTGCCCACCATCCCTGTCTTCCTGCCGTCGCCGACATAGGCAAACATTCCTCGCAGGGCCAGGAAGCCCCGGCCTCGTTCTTCATAGATCTGGCCCGTGAACTGCTGCTGCGCGTCGATGTCCGCCTGATAGCCCTGCAGGACCCACTTCGCGACATCGGGCCGTTCGATACTGCGGTACTGGATTCCGCTGTTGCCTCCGGTCATCCGGTATTGGGCCTTGAACTCGAAATCCGCCGGCTTCCCTCCGCGCCAGATCGCGAAGATGTTCTGCTTCGGCTGATGATCGGCTTTGGTCTCGCCCACGAGCGCGCCGTCTTCCACCCGCCAGAAGTCCGGATCCGCATCCCAGCCATTGAGGCTCTTGCCGTCGAAGATCTGCGTAAAGCCGGCCTCTTCCAGCGGCGGCACCAGATTCGCCTGGTTCATTGCACGGCCCGCTCCCCGCGGACGGCCTTGCGCGCCCGCAGCCGCACCAGCCGGTGCCGCCTGCTGCGCGCAAACCACGGCGCCGATCGCCACACCGCATACGATCACCCGCATCAGCTTGGATGGAACGCCAATCAGATTCATACCTTGCTCCTGGCCCTCTATGTAAAGTGGCAATAGCCCGGCGCGATTATATCAACTGTGCCCACCGCAAAATGCCCGCCCTCCAGCCCACCCGGCTGACAACTCCAAGGAGCATCAGATCCCAAAACCGCGCAATAGCGGCCAGAATCCCGCACGATCCTGCCGCGGATTGATCGAACCTACTTGACACCCATCACTCCCCCGCAATACAGTAGCCCCCCAAGGAGGGCCAACCGAAGGGTCTGGACATGAGCAATCTTAGTACGCTTGATTTGACTCGCTGTGCCATCATCGCCGCCAAAGCAGCGCGGCTGCTGGCAGGAGTTCAATTCCATGCTGCGGCCCAGCCTGGTCGTCCAGCGTCTGCCTCGACAGGTCCCGTCGCTGGCCTCAATGGTGGTATGTTACTCAACATCGGCGGAGAGGCTGGCTGGCTGAAGGATTTTGACCGGTAGTCGCGATGGCGTCCGTCATTGCGTGCAATTCCAATCCTATGCGTGCTCTGGCACCCCGTTTGTTGGCCGAGATGAGGAGATGGCACTGATGCGAAGACACCCTGTTTGGATCCTGGGACTAGTGGGCTGCGGGCTGCTCTGGGGCGCCGACTGGCCCACGGACGGCGGCAACCCACAGCGTACGGCATGGCAGAAGGACGAGAAGATTCTCACAAAGGACAACGTGAAGAATCTGAAGGTCCTGTGGAAACTGAAGCTCGACAATGTGCCGCAGGAGATGCACTCTCTCTTCGCGCCAATGGTCGTCGAGAACGTACCCACCTCCAGTGGCCCTAAAGAGATCGGCATCGTCGGCGGCATCTCCGACAATATTTACGCGGTCGACCTCAAGACCGGCAAACTACTCTGGAAGAAGCATTTTGAGTACTCTGAACCGGAACGACGCGGCCGCCCCGGTGATCCGCTGTGCCCGCCCGGCATGACCGCGGCGCCAACGGTGGGTCCGGCCGGCGCCAACGGAGCCCGCACGCTCTATGCCCTCGCCGGCGACGGCAAGCTGCATTCACTGAACGTCGGCGACGGAGAGGAAGTCGCGCAGCCCTTCCCCTTCGGCTACCCCAACGGCAAGCACTACTCCCTGAACCTGTGGAACGACATTATCTTCACGTCCACCTCGCAGGGCTGCGCGGGTAATCCCAATCAAATGTGGGCCGTCAACCTGAAGGACCCTGACCACAAGGTGATGGTTGCCCACCCGAAAAGCGGGGGCCTCTGGGGCCGCAGCGGCGTCGCCATCGACTCCACTGGCACCGCTTGGGCGCCCACCGGCGACGGCCGGTACGACGCCGCCAACGAGGTCTATGGAAACGGTCTCATCGGCGCAAAGGTCACAGGCGGCGAACTCAAGATCCGCGATTGGTTTGAGCCATCCAACTGGGTCTGGCTTCAGAAACGCGACCTCGACATGCAGGTCACGCCCGCCATCTTCGACTACAAGGGTCGCGAACTGATGGTCACGGGCAGCAAGGAATGCCGGGTCTATCTTCTGGACACACGTTCCGCCGGCGGCGAAAACCACATGGATCCTATGTTCCGCACCCCGCTGCTGTGCAATGAGGAAGTCGATTTCCAGTCCGCCGGCATCTGGGGCAGCATGGCCAGTTGGCTCGACGACAGCGGCACACGCTGGGCGCTCACCCCCTTCTGGGGCCCCTCCCACCCGAATTTCAAGCCGCCTGTGTCACACGGTCCCGTCGAGCACGGCGCTGTCGTCGCGTTCAAGGTCGAAGACGTCAACGGGAAGCCGCAGTTGAGTCCCGCCTGGATGTCGCGCGATATGGATCAGGCGGAGCCGCCGGTCATCGCCAACGGCATCGTCTTTGCCTATGGCAGTGGAGAGAACACGCGCCAAGCGTACCCCGACAAAGGCCTGGCCGATTACAGCCCCTTGCGCATCAAGGCTTCCACCCACGCCGTCCTCTACGCGCTCGATGGGCAGACCGGCAAGGAGCTTTATAACAGCGGCGACGAGATCTCCTCCTTCGTCCATTTCGGAGCCTTGTCCGTGGCCAATGGCCGGGTCTATCTCGGCTCGTTCGACAGTGTCCTCTACTGCTTCGGTCTACCGGGGAAATAACGCGCCATGCAGCAAATAATGACGATTCCACCCCACAACCTCCGTGCCACGGGAATTCTACGAGGTGATTTCATGAGATCGATGGGCGCACTGGTTCTGACCGCAATGGCGACCGCCGGCATCGCGACGCCGCAAGGCCGTCCGGTCGACTGGCCTTCCGCCGGCGGCGACGCCCGCCGCTCCGGTTGGGAGAAAAGCGACATCCGCATCACCAGGGACAACGTCAAAGACTTCCGGCTCGTCCTGAAACGCAAGATCGATGGGCCAACCGCTGGCGCCAAGGCGCTGACGCCACCTGTCGTCATCGGCCTGCTCATCTCGTACAAGGGCTTCAAGGAACTGGGTTTCGTATACGGCAACTCCGGCGATCTGTGGGCCATTGACCTGGACCTGGACCGCCCGTTCTGGAAGACCAAACTGAATGTATCCGCGCAGGGTGGACCTGAATGCGCCGGCCTTGCCACCATTCCGACCCTGACTCCGCCAGCGGTCTTCGGCCGCCGTCCTGGCGCTCCGCGTCCCGCCGGTGGCGCTGCCGCGACCGCGGCGCCCCGTCCTACCTTGCCCGCTCGCCTGGGCGGCGGCGGCTTCGGCGGCTCCCGCTCCGTGTACGTACTCGCCGGTGACGGCAAACTCCACATGGTCAATTCCTCTGACGGCAGCGACCAGTTCCCTGCCCTCAATTTCCTGCCCGCCAACAGCAAGCCTTCCAGCCTGCTGATGACCGACAACACGGTGTACGCGATGACCACTGGCGGCTGCGGTGGCGTCGCCAACGCGATCTACGCCATCGATCTGGCCCAGGAAGAGCCGTCCGCTGTCTCCTTCCCCCTGGCCGGCACCGACCCCAATGGCACCGGCGGCTTTGCCGTGGGCAACGAGGGAACGGTTTATGTCCAGACGGGTTCCGGGGCATCCGATCCAGCCACCGGCAAGTGGGGCAATGCGCTGCTAGCGCTGAGTTCGAAGAAGGTCGAGCAGAAAGATTACTTCCTCCTTCCCAAATCAACAGCGAGGAAGAACCCGGCCCTCAATGTCACCACCCCCGTGGTCTTCGAGTTCAAAGGGCGCGACGTGATCGCCACCGCCTCGCCGGACGGACGCATTGTCCTGTTGGATTCCAAGTCCCTTGGCGGCGCCGACCACAAAACACCACTCGCCCAGAGCCCCGTCATCGCCTCCTCGCAAGGCGGACTCTTCGGCGGTCTCTCCACCTGGGAAGACGCGGATGGCGTGCGCTGGCTCGCCGCCCCGGTGTGGGGAGCCCTCAACACCGCGCTTAAGCCCGCGAATGCCAACGGTGCGGCGCCCAATGGCTCCATCGTTGCCTTGCGGGTAGAAGAAAAGGACGGCAAGATCGGACTCGTACCTGCCTGGACCTCGCGCGACCTCAAGTCGCCCGTAGCCCCGGTCATCACCGGCGGGGCCGTCTTCGCGCTCTCAACTTCCGGCCAGGCTGTACTCTACGGCCTCGACGCCGCCAGCGGTAAGGAACTCTACTCCACCGGCAATCAGGTTACGGTGCCCGGTAGCCTCACCGGGCTTACCCTGGCGAACGGCCGCGTCTTCTTCACCACTACGGACAACACTGTCTACGGCTTCGGCATCTTCATGGAGATCTGAGGCCGCTTACTGTTCCAGCGTAATCACGCCCCACGGCGAGCCGGTCAGCTTTACCTTCCGGCTCACCGTGCGGGCCGCCAAATCCACAACGGAAAGGTCATTGGACGGCCCATTCGCCGAAAACAGGGTCTTCCCGTCCGGGGAAAGCGCAATCCCCCATGGCCGCTGCCCCACTTCCACCGACGCCTCCACCTTGCGGTTCGCGGCATCCACTACAAAAACCCTCTTCCCCCGGCCTGAACTCACATAGAGCGTCTTCGCGTCCGGCGACAGCAGCACCGCCATCGGTTTCACCACCCCGCGCTCCCCTAACTGCACGCTATCCACAATCTTGTGCTTCACGGCATCCACCAACACAACCGTGCCGTCGTTTTCTGCGTTGACCCACGCCATGGCGCTATCCGGCAGAAATGCGATGGAACGCGGCCGGCGGCCCACCTTGAACGTATCCACCACCTTGTTCGTGGTCGTATCCACTACGGCGATCGTACCCGCCTCTTCCGAAGTGACGAAGACCCACTTGCCGTCCGGGCTGATCCGGACGCCTTCCGGCTCCTCCCCCGTCTGCAGCGTCGCGATCACCTTCTCCGTTTCCAAGTCGACTACCGAAATCCCCGCCACATCCTCGTTGGAGACATACAGGCGCTTACCGTCCTTGCTGATATCGAAGTTCTCCGGGTCAGAGCCGCTGTGCATGACGCGCACCAGTTTGTTCTGCTTCACATCGAACACACCAATGCCGTCCGCGCTCTTGTCGGGCGGCGGCAGAGTGCTCTCGTCCACGCCGGGTCCCGCAATGGGAGAGCCGCTCAGCGCCACGTAAATCGTCTTGCCATCCGGGCTCGCATGAATGCCGCGCGGACGCTTGCCCAGTGGCACGGTCGCCATCACGTTCATCGTGGCCGAATCGATGACGCTCATATCACCCGATGCCTCGTTCGTCACATAGATCCTATAGGCCGACGAAGGCGGCGGGGCAGCGGGTGGCCGCGCACAACCAGCCAGCAGAGCCGTCAAACCGGCCGTGAGCAGCGCACTTTTCCGTGTCGTCACCTCAGTCTCCTTTGAATGTGAACGTGACATTCTGTTGCGACGAAGGGGCCAGCGTCAGCGCCTGCTCCTCCGATCCGAACCGCTCCTGCCAGGCCGCCAGCGTATAGTTGCCCGGAGGCACATTGCGGATTTCAAACGAGCCATCCGCGCCCGTAACCGCGAAATACGGATGCGGCAGCACCCCCACCCAGGCCCGCATCCATCCGTGAACATTGCACTTCACCCGGATCATTACCTCCTCGCGCACAAAGCGGCGCGACAGCGGCGGATCCTCGGGCGCCTGGCTGTGATTCCACTCGTTGTTGACCTTCGCCATTGGATGGATGTTATGCGTCACCGGATCGGAATTGGTTACTTTCAGCGCCTGCCCGGTTTGCATGCCCAACACGCGCGGCTCAAACCAGCAGCCCTTCTGGTTGATCACCACAGGCGCCGTGGGCGGCTCGAAATTTTTGTCTTCCAGCCCTTTTTTCAGGAAGACGAAGACATTGGCCAGGGTGCCGTTTGCATTGACGACGATGTCCTCGGCCAGAACCTTGCCGTCCTTGTGCAGGTGCGCGCACTCCGGTTCCTGGTCCATGTCGATCACACGCCTGGCAGGCTTCTTCCCGCTGAACCGGATGACGCCCTTAATCGTGCCTGCCGTCCCAGTGTCGACGTGGAAGTACACGGGTTTCGCCTTCTCTTGCTTCTGTGCAGGCTGAGGACGGGAGCATCCGCCAAGAACCGCCAGCGCCGCCGCTCCCAGGGCGATACGCCACGCAGGGCTGTGTTTCATGTCTGGTGTTCAGTGTACTCAGTTGGCCGGCGGGCCCGCATCGGATGGCATTTCGCCCGTCAGCGATTCGAGAAACGCCAGCAGGTCTTCGCGCTCTGCCTTGTTCAACCGTAACGGCTTCAGGTCCTTGTCGAGCGCCGGATTCGAGTTGCCCCCGCCGGCATAGTATTCCAGCACGGAGCGCAGTGTCTTCAGGCTGCCATCATGCATGTATGGCGCCGTGATGGCGACGTTGCGCAGCGAGGGGGTCTTCACGGCGCCCCGATCCCGCTCGGCCTTCGTCTCCTGAAACCGGCCCAGATCCGTGAGTACGCCTTCTTCGTTGACGCCCACGCCGATGTTGCGGAACTTGCCGTCGGTAAAGAGCGCGCTCTTTTCGCCGATGGGATGGCACGCGATGCAGTTGCCCTTGCCGGAGTCGCGAAAGATCGCCAGCCCCCGCACTGCCGCAGGCGAAAGAGCAGTTTTGTCACCGCCATACTGGTACCGGTCGAAAGGCGAGTTCCCACTGACCACTGTGCGCTCGAAACTGGCCAATGCCTTCCGCACCTGGTTCATCGTGATAGCGCCCGGGCCGAACGCCTTCTCAAACAGCTTGGGATACTCCGCATCGGCCTGGAGCTTGGCTACCAACACCTCGTACTTCTGATTCATCTCTACCGGATTCGCAATCGGCCCGCCGGCCTGATCCTCCAGCGTCGCGGCCCGCCCATCCCAGAACTGCAGCGAACTGTACGCCGCATTCACCACGGGTGGCGCATTCCGCGTACCTTGCTGGTTGTGGAAACCGGTGGAGAAGCGCCGGCCATCGGTGAACCCCTTCGCGGGATCATGGCAACTGGCGCAGGCAATCGTGTCGTCCGCCGAAAGCCGCCGGTCGTAGTAGAGCTTGCGCCCCAGTGCCACGGTCTCCGCAGTCACCGGATTGTCCGCCGGAGCCGCCACCTCCGGCAACCCCAGCGGGGTCTTCAATTGAATGGCCTGCCCAAGAGGCCGGTCAGAACCCGCCTTCGAACTTTGCCGGCACGAGGCCGCCATCATGGCGAGGAGAACGACAATACAGCACAACAGCTTCATGGATGTGTGGCGGGTGAAGGCTGCCAGGCCCGGGCCAATCGGGTGGCCTCCGCGATCTCGTCCTTAGTCATATGAGCACCCGCGGCGTCACGCAGTTCCGCCAGCGAGTCGGAATCCGGCCCGTGGGTCGCCGAAGTAGCCAGCGAAAGCCACATGTAAGCCTGCACGAGATCCTTGGGTACGCCCTTCCCAAAACGGTAAAGCAACCCGAGGCTCGCCTGTGCCCACGGATCGCCTTGATTCGCCGACAACAGGTACCAGTGATGAGCCTGGACGTAGTCCTTCGTCAGCCCGCCTCGGCCGGCCTCGTAATTCTTGGCCAGGGTGAACTGCGCTTCGGCGTCGCCCTGCGCGGCGCGCACTTTCAAGGGGGCACGTCCCGGCGGCGGACCGTCCTGCCCAACAGCGAGTGTAGTGGCAATCAGGGCCAATAGCAGTAGTCGCATAGGCAATCCCAGCCTCTCCCTCTCATCCCTCGGTTTGATACACAATAAAACTAGCGCATCTGGGCGAGCGCTCTCTACTTCCAGCATACAAGGATGGTGCATGACAGGATCTCAACCAGGCCGCCACACACATTCCAGGTCGATTGTCTGTTTCGCGTTCATTGGCCTGCTCGGCGCACTACCCGTCGAAGCTCAGCAGAAATCGAAACTGCCTGATGGGGCGGGCCGCGCCACCACGGAGAAACTCTGCGGCTCCTGCCACGGGACGAATATCTTCCTCAACCGGCGCGAAAGCCGGGAGGGCTGGAGCGGCATCGTCGAAGACATGATTCAGCGCGGCGCCAAAGGCGACGACGATCAGTGGGGCGAAGTCGTCGACTACCTCACCCAGCACCTCTCCAAAAGCACACCCGTGGCCCGCATCAACGTCAACACCGCCGACGAAAAAGACCTGTCCGCCGGCCTGGGTATCCCCGACGCGCAGGGCGCCGCCATCGTGAAGTACCGCACGGAAAATGGCAAATTCAAGACTGTCGAGGATCTGCTAAAAGTGCCGGGCCTCAAGGTAGCCGCCGTCCAAGCCAGGAAGAGCAGCATCGACTTCTGACTCCAGCGGCCTCTCACTTCGTGAGCGCCAGGCTCTACCGCGCCGGGAAGTTCGGGAATAGGATATAGAGATGCTGAATCTCCACCGCCGTGGTTTCCTCGCCGCGCTCGCCGTTTCCGCGGTCCCGTCCTTCGCCCGCACCTTGAAGACTGTGGGCGTACAGTTGTATACCCTCCGCGCCATTCTGCCGGAGAAGCCGCTCGAAACGCTGAAGGCGTTGGAAGCGATCGGCTATACCGAAGCCGAGGTGATCGGCGGCAGCCTCGACGCGGTCTGGCCCAGCCTGATGCAGACCAAGCTGAAACCGGTCAGCGTGCACCTCGATACGGCACTCTTCACCACCAATCAGGACAAACTGCCGGCAGCCCTGGAAGACGCAAAGAAGCGGGGACTGAAGTTCGCCGTTTGCCCCTACATTGCCCCCAAGGATCGCGGCGGTGTTGATGTCATCAAGAAACTCGGCGAGACGCTGAACAAGGCCGGCGAAACCTGCGCCAAATCCGGCCTGAGCCTCTGCTATCACAACCACGCTTTCGAATTCGAACCCGCTGCCGGTGGCACTCTGCTCGACGTGCTGATGCAAACCACTGATCCCAAATACGTCAGCCTGGAACTCGACATCATGTGGTCGAAGGTCGGCGGGCACGATCCCGTGGAGATCCTCAAGAAATACAACAAACGCATCGCGCTCATGCACCTGAAGAATGTCGCAGCCGGTGTCGGGCCTCAGTTCAACGAAAAGGTCGCCAAGGAAGCCTTCCGGGAAGTCGGCAATGGCTCCATCGACATCCCAGCCGTCCTGAAAGCCGCCTCCGAAGTTGGTGTGAGGCACTATTTCGTCGAGCAGGACCAGACGCCAGGCAATCCTCTGGATTCTCTCAAGCAGAGCTTCGAGTACCTCAAAAAGACCAGCTTCTAGCCCTTACTGTGGCCTGAGTTCAGCAGGTGGGGCCGCTCTCGGGAAGCGGCCCCGCTCCTTCACTGCATTACCGCCAGTGGCCGTTGAACCAGATGTACCCGCCCCGCTTTGGAGCCCAATAACCGGGTACCCAGGCCCCTCGCCCGCGCGGAGGCACCGCCCAGTATCCATTCGTCCAGACGTAGCGCCCGTGGTGCCACTGGTAGTAACCGGGCACCCAGACGTGCCGCCGGCTGGGCTGCACCACCACGACTTCGCGAGGCGGAGGCGGCGGTCCGAAGCGCACAAACACATCCGCCGCGCTCGCCACGCCGCTCGTCAACGCCAGTGCAAATACTCCAATAGCAACGAATCTCTTCATTTTGTCCTCACTTTCGTCCGCATTGGACTCACTGAGGTATTTGCATTTCCGCTGCCAGAACCCGTATCTGCTTGGAAGGAAAGGAATAACGAGGGCACAGCAAGCGGAAGCGGTGGCCGAAAACCACCACCTCTGTTTGAAATTCGGCACCACCGCCCGGCCGGGAGGTTTCGCCATCCTTACAGGCATGTAAGAACTACACGGCGCCTTCGCTACTTGCTCGCCGCCCGAGGCTCGGCCGCACTGCTCCGCAACTATTGGCCTGTGCCGGCTGTCTGCAGCACGCTGAACCGCTTTCCTCCTACCACAATGCTGCCTAGCCGCGGCATCGGCTCCGGATTCGCTTCGAATAGGAAGACGACCTGCTTCTGATCCGCACTTCGTTCCACCCGCACCACCTGCAGCCACGAATCCTGGGATTCTGCGGGCACGAGATCGCTTAAACCGTAGTAGAAGGCAAGCGTGCCAACTCCGCCCAGGCCCGAAACGACAGTCTCTGTGGGCCGCAATGTCACATAGTACGGCTGGATCTCTCCCAGGCCGAACTGCGTGAACCGCACCGGTGTGCCATTGACGAAGATATGGCCCTCTCGCGTGACGGGAGAGGTGTTCGCGGCCACTGTGAATCGCAGATCCCCGCTGTCATTACCGGCAGCCGTAGCAACTTGCAGCCAGGCGGAATCGGAACTGGCCGTCCAGGGACAAGGCGAAGTCGATGCCATGATGGGCATGGAATTGTTCGTGCCGCCCCCGGAAAGGTAGGTGAAGTAGTCGAACTTCGGCAGCACCCGGCAACGGTTGACGGCATTCATCTCCGTCGCCTTTACCCAGGGGCCGGCCACCCCATGGGCGTCCTCCGCTCTCACGGAAAAGGTCAACCCCTCTCCAACGTCCCCTGCAAACAGCAGCGAGAACCAGAAGATCAGATCCGTACCGTTTGGCTGGTAAGTGGATCCCTCCAGCGCACAGGCCCCGGAGAATCCGGTAGACGGCGACTCGGAGTCCCTGTACTCGTTCCCGTCATAGCTCACCTCGACCACCCGGCGCACGGTCGAATAGCGGAAATAGCAGGGGGCAGCCGTAGATCCCTCGCGAGGGAGCACGGAGAGCTGAATGGCTTGCAGGTCGCTCACTCCATTCTGGTCGCGTAGATAAATCAGGAACGGCACAGGCGAGCCAACCGGCAGCTCCGAACCTGGCGGCGAAACCGACAGGACCGCCATTTCGTGCACTGGGCCTCTCTGGTTCACGCGAACAGTATGCCGGCCAACGGAGACCACCCCACTGCGGTCCAGGTTGTCCGTCACCGCAGCGAGATGGACGACCGCCGCTGCCCTTGGCGCACCGCCTTCCGTGGCTTCCTCCTGCGCGGGTGGGATACTCAGCCAGGACCGGCCGCTCGTCACCTGCCAGTCACATCCCTCAGCAACGGCCACCGGCAGGGAGACCACTTGCTCCTCGGCGGAGGCATTGATCTCCAGTCGCTCCGGCACGGCGCATCGCTCGGCGTAGCGAACCGCCACCGAAATGCCATCCTCGCCAATCTCACCCACGGTGATGGTCAGGTCGCTGTGAGGATCCACCCAGGTAGCGCCTGGCATCAGCTCCATTTGCGCATCACTGCCCGCGCCCGAATCCAGCCGTGCCTCGTCCAAGGTGGGCGGCGTCATGTCCAGCAAATTCGTCCAGGTCTCGGTGGCTCCCCCCTCCAGCCGCACCAGCACGCCGTCCATGCCGGAACGGGTCGCGCCGTGTACTGCCGCAACACTCCCTTCACGCCAGCGGCGAAACTCGAGCCAAATCCACTGATCGACCCCCACTCGCCGCCGCACACGCAACGCCCTTACACCCGAGTCATTCCCGAGTGGCGGTATCGTGAATTCACCATCCGCCTCGACACTCACAACATCCGTCCCCGACTCCAGCCACCCCATCTGCGCTTTGTGGCCTGCCGCAAAATCTCCATACCAGGAGTTGCCCATCATCGCCGCGGAATCGCCATACTCCACCGGCATTGCGCGAAAGTTGTCGGCTTCCAGGGAGACTCCCGGAAAACGCAGCAGCCGCGAATGGCCCAGCCCCAGGTTGTGCCCGAATTCGTGCAGCAGCAGGTTTAGCAGGTGATCCAGGCTGGAACCGTAATTCGCCCAGATCCAGGAGGCTCGGACTGTCCCGTCGCTCGATTGCAGCTCGCCGCAGCCCAGCGTGCCCATCCCGCCCCAACTGCAGCCCGCAACGAACGGAAAGACCAGAATGTAACGCTGAAACTGCTGGAAGTTGATGTCCCGGTCCGCGGCCCGGATAGCAGCCGCCTGCATAAGCCCCGACTCGGCGCAGGTGTACGAACGGTCCAGCGTATACGGTCCGAACACTGCCCCGGATAGCGATAGCTTTCCGTAGGACATTTCCCGGTACCAGGTATTCGCCGAGAGTCCATTCTCATCGAACAGCCTGCGCTGGAGATCGCCCGCCGAGGGCAGAGAGCCGCCTGATCCTGGGAACCGCGCCAGAATAACGGCCACCCGTTGAGGTCCGGTGGTCCCACAATCGGCCTCAGCCGCCCCTCGCGCCGTCACCACCGCCCGGCTCACCGCCATCGTGTCGCCCAACCGAACCCCCTCCACCCGGAGGGTGTCGCCGCACTGCAGTTTCGGAGCTGTCGAAGACTGCTGATACGCCGTCACATCATGACCCGCGTGTCGGAACCGGAACGCCGTAGTACTCACCCCGTGCTCAAAGTCATCCGCCACGGAAACTTCCACTGGGCCTTCATACAGGTCGCGCAGCTCCGGCGCAGTGGCTACAGCGGCGGCCGGCGACCGTCGCATCAACTCCTGTAGTTGCCTTTGCTCCAAAGCAGTGCGGTGAGTGACCGTCTGGCCCCGGAGGCAGCACAATACCGAGCAGAAGATCAGCGCGAATTTCAGGCTGTTCATCTTACAGAATTACCGATACCAATATCTGACAAGTTCCTGGATCAGGTCAAAGGGTGTGCGCAATCCGCCACTCACTTTGCTCCGTGCCGAACTCCTTCAGAATGCGCTCAGCCAGCGAGTTACTCCCGCCCCCCAGCACCATCACTCAACCGCCGTCGGCGATCCGGAGAATAGATAAACCAGTCCCTCGGAATACGTCGGATGCGCAAAGATGGAATCTCGTAGGGCCGTATACGGCAGCCCCGCGCTCATCGCCAACTGTACGGTAGCCATCAACTCGCCGGCGCACGAGCCCAGCGCCGTGAAGCCCAGGATCCGGTCATCGCCCCGGCCAACCAGCGCCTTGAGAAACCCATCCGTGTGCCCGGTCGTGCGCGTCCGCAACACGGCCGCCATTGGTAGCTTCAGCAGCCGGTAAGGCGTGCTCGTCCGCCGCGCTTCTGTCTCGCTCAACCCAATCTGCGCCAACTCCGGATCCACGAACAGACACGACGGCACAAGCCGCCCGGTCGTGACTCGATTCCGGCCGGCCAGGGTCTCACGCACCACCCGGTGGTCGTCGAAGGCGATGTGCGTGAAGTGCGGACTCCCGGCGCAATCCCCCACGGCGAACACCCCCTCCGCCGTGGTCCGCAACCGCTCGTCCACCTGGACAAAGCCCGCCTGTGTCAGCACAACCCCCGCCGCCTCCAACCCGATTCCCGCGGTATTCGGATTCCTGCCCGTCGCCACCAGCAAGTGCGTACCACCCACCTGTAACTGGCCCATGCCACCTTCCAGGTGCAATCTCACATCCTCACCCGACCGCCCCTCCACCCTGGTCACCCGGGCATCGGTTACCAGTTCGATCCCCTCGGCCAGGAACGCGCGCGTCACGGCCTCCGCCACATCCTCGTCCGCCCGCGGCAACAGCCGGTGATTGCGGTCAATGATCGTAACTTCACTCCCCAGCCGGCGGAACGCCTGCGCCAACTCCAGCCCGGCGTATCCGCCGCCCAGCACCACAAGTCGCGCCGGTACCACTCCCAGTTCCAGCGCTTCGACGTGCGTCAGCGGGCAACTTTCCCTCAGCCCGGGAATCGGATCGATCGAGGCGCGCGAACCGGTGCTGATCACGACATGCGCACCGGTAAGAACACGGATTCCGCCACCATTCAATGCCACCTCGATCGTTTTGGGCGCCACAAACCGCCCTTCACCTCGAATCAGCTCTGCACCGGTTTGCGCGAACCGTCCCTCGTGCACCTTGATCAATCCCTCGACCATCGCGCGCTTGCGCCCGCGCACGGCCTCCATGTCGACGCCCGGTTGTGCCGGATGCAGCCCAAAGCGGTCCGCCTGACCCGCCAGATGCGCCACGCTCGCCGAATAGATGAAGTTCTTGCTCGGAAGGCACGCAATGTTCGGACACGATCCGCCGATATACCGCCGCTCAATCAAGGCGGTCTTCCTGCCGGAGGCCGCGGCATCCCACGCAATATACTTGCCGGCCTCGCCGCTGCCCAGCACCAGCAGATCGTAGGCTTCCACCTCTGGCTGGATGCTCACCTCGATGCCGCTCCTGAAGTCGAGCCCGCCCGATAGGAAGCATCAGGCTCCGCTAGGGCAAGGGCTGTCTCGACAACCGCCGGGGATTGCCGCCCTCGTGCAAGTAGCCCCACGAGCATCATCGACTGGTTCAAGACCTTCACATTGCTCATATCTGCCTCGACTATAGGCGGGAATCCTCATTTCGTCATGCCACGGCAAGGGTACCCGTCACTACAACTTTTTGACAGGTGGCGCCCCCACCTAAGGTGAATACCCTTCGTTCACCAGACGATTCCTGTTCATTTCCAGCGCCATGGATCCCCTGTATCTCCAACCCCTTCGGGCACAATGGAGGGGATGACGCTGCTCAGCCGGGTCCGGGACTGGTGGACCGAATTCCTCACCGGCCGGGCCTCGTCTCCACGAGCCGTCATCTTCAACAAACTCGGAGTATCCCTCGCCAGCCAATCCGGCAACACCGAACCGCAGCACCACATCGCCTGGAAGAACGTCGGTGCCGTCTTCGCCTACAAACAGGACTGTGCGACTGTCGACCAGATCTGCATCACCTTCGTCGACCTCGGCGGCGAGGTCCGTCTGGCCGTTTCCGAGGATGACGCTGGCTACCAGCAACTGGTGGAGGATCTCCCCAGGCACCTGCCCGGTTGCCTCGCCCCTGCCGACTGGTTCCAGAAGGTGGCATTTCCCGCCTTCGAAACGAACTGGACCGAACTCTACCGCATCCCCTTCGTCTCCTCCCCCGACGGAGCCGTAGTTTCTTCGCTCGGCCGGATGGCCGATTCGGTCGTAATCGCGGAGCTCCAAATGCTCACCAGCCACCTCCAGGCGGCCATCCCGGCCGGACTCAGGGGCAGCCTCCGCTTCTGGGGCGAGTGGTTCGGACGCCCTCACGACACCGTGCACACCCTGGTCTCCTGCGACTTCGAGCAGACGGCCTTGCGCCTTCTGTTCGATCAGGGTGAGACCCTATCGATCTGGTCCCCGAAGGGTTTGACCATCGGCAACTCCGGCTTTCAGATCGCGGACGCCCGGCGCGTGCGCTGGGAATGGTTCGCCTACGGCCAGGCCAAAAGGCGCGAAAACCTCTATCACATGGAGTTCGTCCGCTCCGGAGAGATCATCAGCGCTTCCACCAATGTCGACTGGTACAAACCACTCCTCCGCCCCGACGCAATCGAGTCCGCGGTCGAATTGGTCAACCGCGTGGATTGAAACTGGCCACTCACCGCCGGAAATCTAGTAACGATCGCACACCTGCCGGCACTATACTCCGAGGCTGCCGTACGCCCGCCATTCCAGCGGGCATGCCCATCTTGCTGTGCGCTCAGGAGGGCTCGACCATGCCGAATACCATCCGCTTCTTCCGGGACACCCTAACCATTGATGAGGGCGTACCCGCTTCCCTCCAGGCCAAACCTGGCGATACCCTCGTGCTGGGCGCCAGGCAGGTGACCCTCGTCACCCTGCGGCCGGACTTCAACTACGTCATCGCCGCCGAGCAATTGGCCGTCGTCCCCAATGCCGGAACTTCCCTTGTCGGAGTAGCCGGCAACCCCTCCCCTGCCGTCACCGTCCTCGCCCGCGTCATCACCGGAGCCCCTCTGGCCATCACCGCCGCCGGCCTCGTCGGCGTCGACGGAGCCAATGGCGAGCCGGGGGAAGGTGGCATCATCCATCCCGAAGGCGGCGGCAAACCCGTCCTGCTGCCCGGCGGAGCCGGAGGAGACGGCGAGAATGGCGGCAATGGCGGCCGCGGCGGCAGCATCCTCATCCGCTTCGCTTCGGCCACACCGTCACCCACCGGCACGGCGCCTGGAGGAAAAGGCGGCCGCGGCGGAGTCGGTGGAGCCGGCGGGACCGGTCGCCCGCGCGGCAAACGGGGCAAAAGCGGCAAACCCGGCCGGTCCGGCGGAGTAGGCACCATCAACATCGCCCAAATCACCGCTGAGCAGGCCTGGACCCTCCTCGACTCCGCGTCCGCCCAGGCTTGGGCCGCTTACCGTGCCGAGGTCGCTGGCTTCTTCTTCCGCAAGTTCGATCCCGGCTCCCAGCTCTTCGCGTTCGAAGAGGCGCGGTCAGCGCTCACCATCAATCCCTCTGACCCCGACGCCCTCACCGTTCGCGACCGCATCGCCAACCGTCAGACTCCGTCCGGCCAGGCCCGCGACCTCGACATCGCTCCGGACTTCCAGGCCCTCTCCCAGAACCTGGCCGCCGAAATCGCCGTCGTCCAGAACTCCTTCCAGGCGTATGTCTCGGTCGTCTCCCTCGAAACCATAGCCGAATCCATCCGCGACAGCCTCACGCTGATGGCCACACAATTGGCGAACCGCCGTCTGGAAGCTCAGGCCGATGCCGCCATCGCCCAGCAGGACGTACGCATCGCCCAGGCCGAAGGGGCGAATCTACAGCTCCAGATCAAGGACATAGACAAACAGATCGAGACCATCCGAGAGAACCGCTTCAGCATCACCGGCATCCTCTCCGATGTCGGCTCCATCGCCGCCGTGGTCGCGGGCATGGCTACCGGAGTCGGCGCCATCGTCTCAGTCGCCGGCGGACTCGCCACCCTGCAGCGCGTCACCGACGGCATCGACCTCGTCCAATTCCTGAAGTTCATGAAAGAGAAGCCCGACCCCCATAGCAACACCTCCGAAGACATCGAGGAAGTAAAGAAGCTCGGCGGCGGCTTCAAGGATCTGATCGAAGGCACGAACTCCTTCATCAGCTTCGGCAAAGTCATGGCCGATCTCGAGAACGCCATGTCCCTGCCCGGCCAGGATGCCATCGGTAAACTGCTCAAACAGCAGATCCTGCTCGTCCGCGAAAAGATGGTGGCCGGCCTCCGCGAAAACCAGGCGAAATCCCGGGTCGCCGCGGCGGAATTCCGGGCCAGCAATCTTGCCTCGGAACTGGCGCAGGTCCAGTCGACCCTCGCCCACTGGTCAGCGGATGCAACCGCCCTCAAGGCCGCAACCGACCTCCTCATCCGCTCCGCCCGCGACATCGTCGACATGGTGATGGAAGACGTCTTCCTCGCCCAACGCGCCCGCGAAATCTACCAACTCGACAGCATCGCCGGTCTACGCTTCGACTTCGGCTTCCTCCACCCCGACGTCGACCGCAGCCTGTCACCGGCCACCCGCGCCAGTTCCAGCCTCACCAGCCTGTCCGGCATGGCGATCCAGGTTCTCGCCTGGGATCAGATCTTCCAGCAGCTGAATACGGCCCAGATCGGCTTCGACGTCATCCATCCACAACTCAGCGTCACCATCACCGACGCCGCGAAACTGCAGGCCTTTGCCGGCGGCGCGACGCTGGATTTCAGCCTCGAACTCACGGACATGCCCGACAAAATGTTCGAGCTTAAAGTGAATGCAATGAGCATGGAACTCACCGGAGCCACCTCCGCCCAAAGCGCCAATATCTGGATCACCCATTCCGGCCACTGGACCATGAAACGCCGCACCGACGGGACTACCGCCGAGCTCATCCTGCTGCCCCGCTCCGAACTGTTCGCCTGCAGCCCCGGCGTCGGAACCCTGAAATCAAAGATCCCCGCGAACCCCCAATCCTCATCGGAGCCCGGTCCGCCCTTCTCCTTCTGGGGCCGCGGGGTCGCCACCACTTTTCGACTGCAGGTCTCGTTACCCTCGGTGATCGATCTCTCCCAATTGAGCGCGATCCACCTCACCATTGACTGCATCGGTTACGCAGTCCAGGGTGGCGGCTCGGCCATCCCGATCCATGCCCTGCGGCCCCAGGTGCGGGCAGCCAGGACCCCGGCCCCCATGCTGGCAATCGCCGCGGCAGCGCCTTAGCCGCCCTCGCCTTCCTCGGCGAGAAAGTCCCCCAGAAGGTCCAGGCGGCGTTCCCACAACGACCTGCGATCCCCAAGCCACTTCTGCAGCACCGCAAAGCCCGCCGGCTCAATCCGGCAGGTTCTCACCCGGCCGAGCTTCTCCGTGCGGACCAACCCGCTCTCTTCCAGTACCTGCAGGTGCTGCATCACCGCCGTCAGCGTAATGTCGAGCGGCGTGGCAAGCGACGAAACCGACATCGGACCCGCGCTGAGGCGCTCCACCAGCGCGCGCCGCGTAGGATCGCCCAGCGCGTGGAAAATGCGGTCGATGTCGTCCTTGGAACTGCTCATCTCACTCCGAGCGAAGCCCCCAGGTTGTCCAGCAGCTTCTTCCAGCCGGCCTCGCGCATTGCGGGACCGTCGGCACGTTCAAAGAATGCTCCCTGATGCGTGCAGATCAGATCTGTCCCGCCTTCCGCCGGCACCACTTCAATGGTCACCAGCGAACTGGAAAACCGGTGTTCTCCCATCGCCATGCTCGACGCCGACACGATCCGTCGGTTCGGCACGATGTCCAGGTATCTGCCCTCGCTGATCAGCGGCACCCCGGGAAACGGGCTCTTGTCATTGAACCGGTAGCGCAGCCGCTCCGCGCCGCCCACCCGGAAATCGATCTCGAACTCCTCCACATTATGATGTTCGCCCACGGCAAACCACCGTTTCTTCTTCTCCACATCGGAGAAGGCGGCGAACACCTGTTCAGGCGATTGCGGATACCTTCGCTCAATCACGAAGGTGCTGTGAACCACGGGTTGATCGGCCATACTGTTTCCTTTCTTGCATCCCGGCAACACTGAAGTAATGACTTGAGTATTAAGCCAGTCGACCTGATTGTCAAGCAGAAACTTCAGTATTGAGCCAGCCCCCGCAACAAAGAAACCCGGCGTCAGGAGAGCCCCTCGGACTCGCCTGCGCCGGGTTTAGTACCGACAAGTTGTTATCTTTAATTCGCCGGGTAGGCGTCAATCCCGCCCGTCATGTTCAGCACATTCGGATAACCGCTCTCGCGCAGCAGCGTACACGCCTTCGCCGAGCGCATACCCGACTTGCAGTGCACAATCACCAGCTTCGACCGGTCGATCTCCAGCATCCGCTGCGGCAGTTGGCCCAGCGGGATCAGCGTCGCTTCCGGAATGTTCCGCGCCTGATGCTCGTGCGGCTCCCGCACATCAATCAGGACAAAGTCGTCCTTCCGCGCCAGTTTGGCTTTCACTTCCAGGGCAGAGATTTCTTTGGGCATTCCACAGAATTGATGATAATCGATCAATTTGGTGACAGTCCGGTTCGTGCCGCACACCGGACAATCCGGATTCTTACGCAGCTTCAGCTCGCGGAACTTCATGTTCAGGGCGTCGTACAGCAGCAGCCGCCCGGCCAGCGTCTGCCCTAACCCCAATAGAATCTTCACTACTTCCGTAGCCTGGATCAGCCCGATCACGCCCGGCAGAATGCCCAGCACGCCGCCCTCGGCGCAGCTCGGGACCAGCCCGGGAGGCGGCGGTTCCGGGTAGAGACAGCGGTAGCAAGGCCCCTCCTCGGTAGCGAACACCGAGGCCTGGCCCTCAAACCGGAAAATCGAACCGTATGCGTTCGGCTTGCCCGTCAATACACAGGCGTCGTTCACCAGGTACCGCGTCGGAAAGTTGTCCGTGCCGTCGGCCACCACGTCATAGGCGCCCACAATCGCCAGCGCGTTCTCACTGGTCAGGGCCACCTCGTGCTTCACGATGGTGACGTTCGGATTGATGTCGAGCAGGGTATCCGCCGCCGAATCCAGCTTCCGCCGGCCGATGTCCTTGGTCCCGTGGATCACCTGGCGCTGCAGGTTCGAGACACTCACCGTGTCGAAGTCCACCAGGCCAATCGTGCCCACGCCGGCCGCTGCCAGATACAGGCCCAGCGGAGCGCCCAGGCCGCCGGTGCCCACCAGCAGGACCTTCGAGTTCTTCAGCTTCTCCTGGCCCTCGGCGCCCACCTCGGGCAGCATGATGTGCCGTGAATACCGGTCCAGTTCTTCCGCCGTCAGGCTCACGCAACGCCTCCCGCAATCGAGGGGACGATACTCAGCGTATCGGCCGCCGCCACGGCTGTCTTTTCCTTGTCCAGGTAGCGGATATCCTCATCATTCACATAGATGTTCACGAACGAGCGCAGGCGCCCTTCGTCGTTGTAAAGATGGTTCTTCAGGGCGGGGTGTTGCGATGTAAGTGACGCCAGGACCTCACTTACACTGGCGCCCGTAGCGTCCACACTGCTCTGTCCGCCGGCATACTGGCGGAGGGGGGTCGGAATCAGGATTGTGGCCATGTCAGGATCTCTTCAGTCGATTCAGTCTGTGTCTCGTTGGCCCGGAAGGCCTTGGCTTGGTTCAACACCCCACCCACGATGGAGATGACGACGTTTGAATACCAGGGCCAGGAGTTGGCCAGGTCCGTCGCCGAAAAATACGAGTCGCAATCAGGGTGGGAATGGAAGAATCCCAGAACCTCGAGCTTCTGTTCCCGTGCCAGGCGTTGGGCGGCAAGCTGGTCCTTCGGATCCAGCTCAAAGCGGTCCGATTGGTCGCCCTCATAGGAATTGCGGCAGGCGATGGCGGTGGTGACGGTGCGTTCGTCCCCGTCCTGCAAAGTGCCCAGCATGATGCCGCAGCATTCACGGGGGTAATTGTCGAGAGCGTGCCGCAACATCACGTCCCAGGGGTGCGGTTCGATTCGAATCACGTTTGTGCCTGTAGGATATCCAATCTGGAGTTTCTCTGTCAACATGGGCCAGATTGCACTCCTAGTCCCCACACCACCCGCAAACCAAACAAATCACAATACTAGTTGAATTGAAACGGACCCTCTCACAGCCGCGTCAGGAGGGCGTATGAAAAAAGCCTTGGTCTGCTTGATCGTTACGGCAATTGGGGCAGGCAGTGCCTTCGCGCAGTCGTGGGGGAGAGACTTCCAGCGCAACCACATCACGGCCGGCATCGGTGCCGCGGTCCCTGGGGCCGACCTGAAACCTTACTACAAGGTCGCGCCAGCCTGGACCTTTGATTACGGTTTCCGGCCGTGGAAGTACCTGCAGCTCGACATCGGCCTCGACTCCGCCTACAACTCAGCCGATGTAAATGACTATCTGGACACCGATTACGGACCGCTCCGCATCCGTGATTTCCAGTTCTTCGTACCCATGGGCGCGCGCGTTGTCGCCCCCCTGGCGAAGGGCAGAGTGGAGTTCTACGGTGGCGGCGGCGGAGCCTATGCCCGCTACACCGAACTCCTCAAACAGCCCAGCGACTACTTCCAGATTGGCTGCCCGGTCTGCCAGGCCCGCGACGGCTGGGGTTATTACGCGCTGTTGGGAGGCAGCGTGGCCCTCGACCGCGGCCAGCATTTCCGGCTCGGTGTCCTGTCCCGCGTCTATGTCGTCGACACCTCCGGACCGCCCATCGGCGCCACTCCGTCCGTCAAAACGAATGATCGCTGGACCAACACCTACGCAACCTTCACGTTTAGTTTCTAATCCTTATGGCAGTTCAGGACTCTGGGCGGTGGCTGGTTCACCGCCCCAGTTCTGCCGAATCACCATTGTCTGGTCTGAATAGAACGTCCGCCGGCCCGTACCGTTGAACACCACCGGAACCGCCTGAATCGCATACCCTTCCCCGGAAGCCGCCACTTGAAACAGGAAGCCCGATTTCCGCCCGCCTGCCAGGTCGCCCGGAATCAGGTTGGCCGCATCCGGTCCCGTCCCGCCAGAAACAGGCGGTCCCAGTTGGCTCAACCGTTCCGCAAACCGCCCATACTGCGACGCGTACTGCGTCTGCGCGGTAAGAATCGTCCGCACATGCCCGATGGCCGCCATCTCGCGCGCATTCGCGAGGGCTGCATCCATCTTGGGGACGGCAATGGCCACAATCACCAGGATGATGGCGATTACGACCAGGAGTTCAATCAGAGAGAAGCCGCGGCGGCGCTTCCGGACCAGTTTCATGGCACTATCTCCTTAAATTTCAGATGTTTGGACGCACATCTCCCAGGGCGCCGGCAAGAGCGTCTGGGACCATCGCAAATTGGCTAAACGGGTTGAGTGGACGAGACTCGAGCGCGGCACCCGGCGTCAGCCGGAGCCCGGGAACAAAGGGAACTCACTAATCTGGAGCTACTTGATCTCTTTGCTGGCGACCGTGGCGGGTTCAGCGCCCCAGTTTTCACGAATCACCAGCGACTGGTCGGAGAAGAAGGTCCGGCGGCCCGTGTTATTAAAGGCCTGCGGCACGGCGGTCACCGTGTACCCTTCCTTGGTAATCGCGACCGTGAAGATGTAGCCCGTCTTCTGGCCCAACGACAGATCACCGGGGATCAGGTCAGACGCGGCGGGCCCGGCGTTGCCGGATGCAGGCGGCCCCAGTTGGGCCAGGTTCTCAGCGAACTTGCCGAACTGCGAAAAGTACTGCGTTTGCGCCGTGTGCACCGTATTGATCTGGCGGATCGCCGCCATCTCCTGCGAGTGCATACGGGCATTGTTCAGTTTCGGGGCAGCGATAGCCGCAATCACCAGGATGATGGCAATAACGATTAAGAGTTCGATCAGCGAAAATCCCCGGCGGCGGCGGTCCTGAACACGGCGCATGGCTACTCTCTCCTTTGAGAATCGTCCTTGACTCTATTCTAGACGCAAGCTAGGCCCGCGGCGTGCAGGAGATGTTACCCGATTCGCGCCGCGTGCAGCCGGCGCAAAGTCTCCGCCAGCGGCTGCAACAGGTCCAGTTTCAGCGCATTCGCACCGTCGGAAAGCGCCGCCGCCGGGTTGTCGTGGACCTCGAGAAACACGCCGTCGATCCCGGTCGCTACCGCCGCGCGCGACAACGGAGCGATAAACTCCGGCGAACCGCCCGACTTCGACCCGGCCGCTCCCGGCAGCTGCACCGAATGCGTCGCATCAAATACCACCGGGTACCCGATCGAGCGCATCATCACCAGCCCGCGCATATCCACCACCAGGTTGTTGTAGCCGAACGACGATCCGCGCTCCGTCAGGATCACCTTCGAATTCCCAGTCGACGCCACCTTGTCCGCCGCATGCCGCAAGTCCAGCGGCGCCACAAATTGACCCTTCTTTATGTTGACGATACGGCCCGTCTTGCCCGCTTCCAACAGCAGATCCGTCTGCCGGCACAGGAACGCCGGAATCTGGAGAATGTCGGCCACTTCCGCCACCTTGGCGCACTGGGCCGGCTCGTGAATGTCCGTCAGGATGGGTAGCCCCATCGACTTCTTCACACTGGCCAGGATCTTCAATCCCGCCTTCAGCCCGGGGCCGCGATAGGAGTCCACCGACGACCGGTTCGCCTTGTCGAAGGACGCCTTGAATACATAAGGGGCGCCCAGGCTCGCGCCGATCCCGGCCGCCAACCGGTGGATGCTCTCCTCGGATTCGATCACACACGGTCCGCAGATGAACTGCAGGGAGCCATCTCCGAAAACCACGCCGGGTATTACGGTGATCGGTGTCATCTATCCAGCAAACAGCGGATTCGTTTCGGATTCCATACGTTTCTGATGAAATTCCAGGGCCGCCCCAATGAACGACTGGAACAACGGATGCGGCTCCAACGGCTTCGATTTGAACTCCGGATGGAACTGGCAGCCCAGGAAATAGGGGTGGTTGGGCAACTCGCAGATCTCCACGAACTTGCCGTCCCGAGACTGCCCCGTGATCCGTAAACCCTTGTCGGTCAAAGGTTTCTCATAGGTACGGTTGAACTCGTAACGGTGCCGGTGGCGTTCGCTGATCACCTCGGTCCCATAGGCGTCGCGGGCGAATGAACCTTCCAACAGCAGGCACTCATAGGCGCCCAGGCGCATCGTTCCGCCCAACTCCTCCACACCCAGCAAGTCCCGCAACTTGTAGATAACAGGATGTGGAGCACCATTGTCGAATTCGGTGGAATCCGCGCCGGCGATCCCGCAGACGTTGCGCGCGAACTCGATCACCGCCGTCTGCATGCCCAGGCAGATCCCGAAGTAAGGTACCTGCTTCTCGCGCGCATAGCGGATCGCGTTCAGCATCCCCTCCACGCCGCGCTTCCCAAAGCCGCCCGGCACGAGGATGCCGTCGTAGTGGGACAGCTTGTCCACACACTCCGGCCAGAACATCTCCTCAGACTCGATCCAGCTCATCTTCACCTTGACGCGATGGTGGATCCCCGCATGTAACAGCGCCTCTTTCAGCGACTTGTAGGAGTCTTCGTACTCCACATACTTGCCGACTAGACCAATATGGACTTCATCGTTCGGATTCTCCAGCGCCTCCAGCATCGAGGTCCACTCGTTCAGGTTGCGCGGACCGGCCGTATCCAGGTGCAGCAGTTCGACAATCAGGTCGTCGACGCCCTGCTCGGCAAACATCACCGGACACTGGTACACCGTCTTCACGTCGTAGGCCGAGATGACAGCCTTCTTGTCCACGTCGCAGAACAGGGCGATCTTGTCGCACTGGTCATCCGGCAGCGGCCGCTCGGAGCGGCACACCAGGATATCCGGCTGGATACCCATCGCCCGCAACTCCTTGACGGAGTGCTGTGTCGGCTTCGTCTTCAGCTCCTGCGCGGCGGCGATCCAGGGCACGTACGACACGTGGACGAACAGCGTGTTCCGCCGGCCCAGTTCGTGCCGCATCTGCCGGATGGCTTCCGTAAACGGCTGCGACTCGATGTCACCCACCGTGCCGCCAATCTCGCAGATGACCACATCAACGCCGTCAGCCACTTTGTGGGCCGCGGCTTTGATCTCGTTGGTCACATGGGGGATTACCTGGACTGTTTTGCCCAGATAGTCGCCGCGACGCTCCCTCGTGATGATCCGCTCGTAGATTCGGCCCGAGGTCAGATTATTGTTTTGAGAAAGATGCGCGTGGGTAAACCGCTCGTAGTGACCCAGGTCGAGATCGGTTTCGGCGCCATCGTCGGTGACGAATACTTCCCCGTGCTGGAAGGGGCTCATGGTGCCGGGATCGACGTTGAGATACGGGTCGAACTTCTGCATGTTCACCCGAAGCCCCCGGCTCTCCAGAAGGCATCCGATGGACGCGGCGGCGATCCCTTTCCCCAGGGAGGAGACGACGCCGCCGGTGACGAAGATGTACTTAGCCATGATTGGTGGTGGGAATAGAAGCAGTGAATAGCAGCGATTCTACGTGCAGGAGATCCTCTGGCGTATCGACGCCAATCGTTTCGTAGCGTGTTTCGGCCACCCGGATGGAGATGCCGTTCTCCAGCGCACGGAGTTGCTCCAGTTTTTCGTTCTCTTCGAGAACGCCAAGTCTCAAAGTAGAGTAGCCGAGCAGCAGAGCCCGGCGATACACATACAGCCCAATATGTTTCCAGTACTCCGCTGAGCCGCCCCGGTTGTATGGGATCGGGTGGCGGGAAAAGTACAGCGCACGCCCGTCGTG
Organism: Paludibaculum fermentans; assembly: GCF_051172195.1. Classification (GTDB taxonomy): domain Bacteria; phylum Acidobacteriota; class Terriglobia; order Bryobacterales; family Bryobacteraceae; genus Paludibaculum; species Paludibaculum fermentans_A. Next base: position 2,811,804 of record NZ_JBPJAQ010000001.1, on the reverse strand, counting down.
ACCGGTGACCACTTTGACAACATTAGGATTTTCAATCTCATCCCGCTCCACAATGCGCTTTTTCAATGTGGCCATTTGGCATTCTGGATCGTCTAACAGAACAGTGATGGCGGCGTCGATCGCGTCCGGATCGATGAGCGGCTCGTCTCCCTGGATATTGACGATAATTTCGGCATCGGTCGTGGCGGCTGCTTCAGCCACACGGTCTGTGCCGGAAATGTGATCGTGGCGGGTTATGACTACTTCAGCCCCAAAGCCGCGTGCCGTGTCGGCGATGCGCTCATCGTCTGTGGCGATGAGTGTGCGCTGTGGCAGCTTCGCAAGCCTCGTCCGCTCCCACACATGCTGGATCATCGGTTTTCCGGCGAGTGTAGCGATGGGTTTGCCTGGGAATCGGACGGACGCGAAACGAGCGGGTATGACACCCAGAATTTTGGGGGGCACAATCGAGCATAGCACAAAAAGTACGCATGATATACTTGGGACACCAGACCGGGAGACAGATGTTGCATTTCAGTAGAAACTCTTTCATTTTCTGTCTCTTGGGTGGGATCCTCGGGATCCCTGGAGCCCTTTCGGCCCAACAGCCGAGACCTCAGATTACCCCTCGCCCCAAACCCGGCGCCGAGACCCCGGAAAACGATCGCATCACCCCCAATCTGCGCATCGATACGAACGTCGTATTGATCCCGGTCACCGTCACCACACCGCTCAACCAGTTCGTTACCGGCATGGAAAAAGAGAACTTCCGCGTCTTCGAAGACAAGGTCGAACAGGAGATCACCTATTTCGCCAGCTTCGACGCGCCGCTCTCCGTCGGTCTCGTTTTCGACGCCAGCGGCTCAATGGGCAGCAAGTTGAGCAAGAGCCGCCAGGCCTCCGCCCAGTTCTTCAAAACTGCTAATCCGGAAGATGAATTCTTCCTCATTCAGTTCAACGACCGGCCGCAGCTCGTCGTACCGTTCACCCAGAACACCGAAGACATCCAAAGCCGCCTCACGTTCACCCAGGCCAAAGGCCGCACCGCTCTGCTGGATGGCATCTATATGGCGCTCCAGACATTAAAGAAAGCCAAGAATCCACGCAAGGCGCTGCTGATCATCTCGGATGGAGGCGACAACTCCAGCCGCTACACCGAAAACGAAGTGCGCACGCTGCTGCGGGAAGCGGACGCCCAGATGTACGCCATCGGCATCTACGAACCCATCGGCTCGCGCAGCCGCAGCGCCGAAGAGCTCTCCGGCCCCGGCCTGCTCAGCGAACTCACCGAGATGACCGGAGGCCGCAACTTCCCTGTCGACAACCTCAACGATCTACCTGACATCGCCGCAAAGATTGGAATTGAGCTGAGAAATCAGTATGTTCTGGGTTACATGTCAAAAAACCAGACCCGGGATGGGAAGTACCGGCGAGTCACGGTAAAATTAAACCAGCCGCGCGGAATGCCGCCGTTAAAGCCGCTCCACCGGCAGGGATACTATGCACCTACCCAGTAAGTTCGGCCCCCTCGCCCTCCTGGCCTCCCTGGTCCTCGGACACATGGATGCGCAGGTGAAGCCCGAGACCCCGGACGATCCTAGCGTCATTCGCGTCGATACACGCCTGGTGGTGCTGCACTGCAGCGTGCTTGACAGCAAGGGCAAGCTGATCACCAATCTCCCCCAAAGTGCCTTCAAAGTCTATGAAAACAAAGTGGAGCAGCCCGTAAAGCTGTTCCGCCGGGAAGACGTCCCCGTTTCCATGGGCCTGGTCATCGACAACAGCGGCAGCATGCGCGACAAACGCCAGCGCGTGGAAGCCGCGGCCATCAAACTCGTCAAAGCCTCCAACCGGCAGGACGAGGTTTTCATCGTCAACTTCAATGACGACGCCTACCTGGATGTCCCCTTCACGAACGATGTCGCCAAGATGGAAGAGGGCGTCGCCCGCATCGACTCTCGAGGCGGTACCGCCATGCGCGATGCGATTTCCATGTCGATGGATCACCTGAAGCAGGAAGGCAAGAAGGATAAGAAGGTCATCCTGGTGGTCACCGATGGCGATGACACCGCGTCCACCGGCATCACCCTCGAAAAACTGGTCGAGAAGGCCCACAAACTGGACCAAGTCATCATCTATGGGATTGGCGTTCTGGGTAAGGAAGACGCCCGCTCCCGCAAGAAGGCGGAACGCGCCATCGACGCCCTCACCAAGGCCTCTGGCGGCGCCAGCTTCTACCCCGGTGACGTGGCGGACGTCGAAGCCCTCGCCGAACAGGTCGCGCAGGACATTCGAAGCCAATACGTGATCGCTTACTCGCCGACGAACCAGAATCTGGACGGAACCTTCAGGACCATCAGCGTCAAGGCGAATGGCGGCCGATATACCGTCCGTACCCGCAGCGGTTACTATGCCTCGCCGGAAGCGCCCAGAAAGAAATCCACCGCACCCAACGGCTCCCTGCAGTAGCGCGAACCAGATGATTCGCTTCCTCTGGAGATCGACCCGCGGCTACCGCCTGACGCCCTGGCGGTCGCCCTACCTGCTGTGGCGCATCGAGACCTATTGGGGTCTGCACGCTGAGCGCATCACGGCGGCCGAGTTCTGGCGTTTCTCCTGGCAGCACCGCTCAGAACTCGTCCGCTTCCTCCGTTGGGCCGACCGCATGGCCCAGGGCTAAGCCCTTACGGCTCAGCCGGCGGCGGTTCATCCGGCGGCTCCACCACCTCGATCTTCGCGTTCCCTTGGCAGCTTGTATCCCGCGGCTCGAACGGGCCGCCAAAGCCCCGGTTCGGGACATACAGGTGCATCCGGGTCCGGAGCTGGTTGATCGTGCCGGAGCCCGAAAAGTCCAGCGAATTCGCGCTCACGTACACATTTGACGTCGATGACTTGATCTCCTGGTCGGAAGCCAGGATGATGGGCATCTGGCAAATGTCATCCGAGGTGGACTTGGCGGACATCTTCACCTTGCGCGGCTGATCGCGCGGCGGCGTCGGAAAGAGGATATAGACGTCCAGCATGGAGTAGGCCGTCCACAGGTCATAGTGTCGGAATCCGTCCGGATCCTGGATGGGCTCCTGGTGTCCGGATACCTTCAAGTCCAGCGTCCAGGTCAGGTCCCCTGTCTGCCGGGCCTCGATTCGCGCCACCGATATGCCTCCACCGGCCTGCCGGACATAGGGGTTGTCCTGGTCCAGTTGGGCGTTCACATTCACAGTGATGATGGGCGGAGTCGCAATCTCCCCCGGCGTCCCCGGCGCGCCCACCGCTGCATTCGCCACCAGCGCCAGCGCCTCCCCAGGCCCAACATAGACCCGGTCGGAGTACACGGACGGCCGCCGTGCCGAGTCGGTGGGCGACGAGTCCGCACGGCGAGTCACCGTGAGCTGCTCAGAGAAAGCGCATGGATTGTTGGAGATGCGCTGCTTCTCCACCCGCTGGGCGTCCTGGCTGAACAGGAAATGCCTGTCGATCGGCACGATGCAGAGCAGGTCGCTGCGGTTGATCCGCTTCCCGATGAAGAAGTAGTCGTCCTCGCCTTGAACCCGGCCGGTATACAGCTTCAGCACGCTGACACCTGGTTTGTAGCCTTGATCCGGGTTGCCTGCGCGCCCGCTCCCGTTCTTTTTGGGATACACGGTCACGAGATCGCAGGCCCCCACCTGCTGCTCGTCCTTGGTCTTGTTCGCGTACGCCTGGGCCATCTTGACGAGTTCATCCAGCACCGGATCGGAATCCAGTGTCTTGTCGAAAATCGAGGCGAGGAGGTCTGCCGTCTCCTTCTTGACCCCCGCCTTCTGCAGCCCCTTCCGGAAGGCCTCCAGTTCCAGGCTTCGCGCCTTGCTGCGCACCTTGTCTATGGGGATTTCCGGCACCAGCACAGCGATCACCCGCACCACCGTGAACAGATTATCGTGGCGCGAATACAGGACTTCCTTGTCACGCAGGGCGCGATTGCGGCGCGGCGACGCGGTGATCAGGCGGCCCTGGGTCTCCACCCGGAAGTCGCTCAATTCGATGGGCGCCACCAGACACGCGACGGACAGGTAGTTGAGCCACGCCTGGATACGCCGCGCCGCCGCGTTGACGGCCTTCTGGGCCAGTTTCTTCTTCAGCCATTTCACCAGGGCGTCCCGGCCGTTCGGCACCTCCTTGTCGAAGTCCTGGAACAGGTCATCCACCTGCGCTCCGATGGCATCGTTGAACTTCTTACGGAAGTCGTTGGCAAGACAGGGGCTTAGCAGCGGAACTTTCGTCGCGAGGCAAGTCCCGGCCAGGCGGGAAGAGCCGGCCAGCCGGGCCGAAGCCGCGGCGGGCGTCTCCGTCTCGGTGGCACCCAGGATGCTCCGCCAGGCCTGCCCCGCATTCCGGTTATACGCCAGCAGGACCGCCAGGTCAGACGCCTTGACCGGCACGGCAATCGCCTCCGCATTCGTCAACGGCAGGTGATTGTACGAGAGCGTCGCCTGGCCCGAAGCCGCAATGCCGGCCAGCATCTGGCGCAGGTCGGCTTCCTCGCGGGCGGCATTTGCCTCCAGCGCCGCTGAACCGGCAAGGCCCCATTCGTTCCATTGGGCGGAAGTTTCCCGGGTCCAGGCCGCGAGGTCGTCGACCAGGGCCGTAAAACCGGCGACCGGATTGCCGTCGTAAACCGCGCTATCGATGGTGAAATTCACCCCGGCGGTGGTTTTCCCGTCTGTCAGCGCCGCCTGCACCGTCACATCGCCGCTGAACACTTTCGCGGTGTCGGCCCCGGTCATGATCAGCGGAACCAGCGCGAAGATCTCCCCCTGAGCCCCCCGAGCCAGAATCTTCACTGGCACTGATACGCCTGCCGCATTCGACACCACTAGCGAGTCAATAAGTTCCGGTTCGGTCAGATTCTCGAAGGAGACCGTGAGGAGTTCCCCCGGAGCGCCATGCGCGCGGACCGACCCTCGCGGACCTGCAGAAACGGAGCTCACCACAGCCGGTCCCACCGAAACGCGGAATGACTGCTCGACCGTGGCGCAGGCGTTCGCCGCGCGGAAGGTGAACTGGGTCGCCGCGGTGACGTTCACAACCAGCGAGCCGCTGGCGGCCAGGATGTCACCCGAAGGTTGGAGTTCTACCGAATCGGCACCCGCCGCCGACCAGGTGAGGGTAACCGGTCCGGCAGCGCTGAGCGTGTAGGCGGAACCGGCCAGTTCGGAAAAGTAAGGCGGCTCGCACGCAGTTGAAGCCGTGGCTGTGCGCGCACCCACCCACAACGGGTCGTTCGATCCGGGCAGGTAGACAGGCAGGCCCATCTGCGCGGGGCCGGTTCCCGGGATGACGCTGAATGCCGAACCCGACCCGGCTCCCGGCAGCGTGTCGGCCAGCGCCTGAATCTGGAGGGTGGAGGACGGCAACGTGTAGGTGATCGGGGTTCCGCTGGGAAGCCCCGCGGAATCTTCCAGTTGCAGAGTACCCGTGAAGTCCTCGGCGCGGGTGGTGAGGGCAAAGAATGCTTGTGCGCCGTCCACCACGGGCAGCAACAGGTAGGCCACGTCGCCCGGTCCGGGCGTGTCATCCGGATCGGTGAACAGGCGCAGGTCCGAAGCCATGACGGCGCCGGCTGCGTCGGGCCGGATGTCATTCGCGGCCAAGGCAAAGAAGGGATACGAGGCGGAAGCAAACAGCACGTCCACCCCCTCTTCCATACCAAACAGCGTCGAGATGGGATCGGCCACTTCCAGCATGCCAAGCGGCGGCACTGTCACCCGCTTATTTACGCCGCGCAGGGTAAAGGTGACCGGCAGGTCGGCGGCCCAGGGATTGAACAAAACGACCGAGGTGGAAGCGAAAGTCCCGTTGAACGGAAGCCGCAGCGCTGGTAGGAAGGATAGCTCCTTCGGCAGCTTGGCGACTTCGACGGCCGGATAGCCTGAGCGATCGCCGGTGGAAGCGAGTGCGGTTTCGACGAAGACCGAGAATAAGCCTTTCGCCGTCAGCAGCTTAATTCGCATGCTGGAGGGCGGGTCGGCGGTGAGGTCGGCGGGGGTCAACCGGAACGTTTTCCCAGCGCCAGTCAGCTTGCGGCGGGCCAGTTCCTTGCCGGCCGGGTCGTAGGCGAGCAGGGTGGCTTCCGCCTCGCCGTCGAGCGAAATCCAGACTGCGGAGGTGCGCTCGCTGGAAGTGGGCAGCCAGGGGGCATCGAGCACTGCTCCAGGGATAGACGCAGTCTCGGATGTTACCTCCGGCAGGGGCAGACCGTAGGTCCGTCCCTCCTTGTCGAAGAACCGCTGCGCGGAGACGAGAATGGCCCCATCGGCCGAGATCTTCAGGGTGCCGGCGGGCGAGCCATCGGGGAAGAGCGCAGCCAGGGCGTCAGCGAAGTCCACGGTGGAAGTCGGCTCGATGGAACGAGTTGCAGGCGAGGGCGGGGTTGCGTCATCCAGCGGAAGGATCTGGAAGGTGAGCTGGACTGGCCGAGTTTCGGCGTTCCGGATGCGCAGTTGGACTCGCTGCGCTTGCCCGTCGATGGCTTCAGTGGTTACGGCCGGCACATAGACATCGGATGCCAGCAAAGGAAAAGCCAGTACGCAGAGTCCGAGGCTCCAACGCATGACGGGTTCCTCCGATCGGATAGGTCAAAACGATAACTTGACAGTATAGTAAGCGGAGTTCGCCGTCCGATCCACCCATTCCTGGGCCCCTGTTTCCCCGCATCATGATTTGCGCCAGCCGGGCCAACCGTGCCATATTAGAGATTGCGGAACTTGCAGCGCACAAGCAGTGTGCGTGCGCGTAAGTTACTCCCTCCCGCGTCGCTGTTTAAAGCGCGCGTGACTTCAAGAGGATTCCAGCTATGTACGCAGTGATCGAAACGGGCGGAAAACAGTATCGCGTCTCGCCGGGCGACACCATTGTGGTGGAAACGCTGACCGGTGATGCCGGCGCGGCTGTGGAGTTCGACAAAGTTCTGGCAATTGGCAAGGACGACGGCGAGCTTGTGGTGGGTAAAGACGTGGCCGGCGCGAAGGTGAAGGGCTCCATCAAGGGTCACGATCGCGCGCCCAAGATCCTGGTCTTCAAGTTCAAGCGCAAGAAGCAGTACAAGAAGACGATCGGCCACCGGCAGAACCAGACATCGGTGACCATCGCCGAGATCTTGGCGTAGGCCTTCTGAGCTAGGAGAAGATTAGTAATGGCGCATAAAAAAGGTCTCGGCAGCTCAAAAAACGGGCGTGATTCGAACGCGCAACGTCTGGGCATCAAAGTTTTTAGCGGCCAGGTTGTCACCGGCGGCTCCATCATCGTGCGGCAGCGCGGCACGCGCTACAAGGCTGGCGAGAACGTGGGTATCGGCAAAGACGACACCCTGTTTGCGACCATCCCGGGCCGGGTCGAGTGGAGAGATCGCGGCCGGATGGGCAAGTGGGTTAGCGTCTTCGCTCTCGAAGGCTAGTTTTTTCGCTCATTGATGAGCGCGTAAAGTATCAGGCCGCCGGGCGGTGCTACCGCGGGCGGCCTTTTCTATTGTCAGTCGGTTGATCGGATCAGGTGCATGGATGTTCGTTGATGAAGTCATTATCAAGGTAAAAGCGGGCGACGGCGGCAACGGCTGTATGGCGTTCCGCCGGGAGAAATACGTCCCCAAGGGTGGACCCAGCGGCGGCGATGGCGGCCGCGGCGGCGACGTCGTTTTAGTCGCCAGCGAGCATCACAATACCCTCCTCCACTTCCGCTTCAATCCGGAACATACGGCCGAGCGCGGCCGACACGGCGAGGGCAGCAACCGCACAGGCCGCAATGGCCGCGATGTCGAAGCGCCCGTCCCCGTTGGCACCATCGCCTGGGACTGGGAAACCGGCGAGATTCTGCATGATTTCACCTTCCCCGGTGACCGCTACACCATCGCCAACGGCGGACGAGGCGGTCGCGGCAACCAGCACTTCGCTACCTCCACCCACCAGGCGCCCACCCGGCACGAGCCGGGCTCGCCCGGGCAGGAAAAGCGTATTCGCCTGGAATTGAAGCTTCTGGCGGACGTGGGCCTGGTCGGCTTCCCCAACGCCGGCAAGTCCACCCTGATCTCCCGTATCTCCGCCGCCAAGCCCAAAATCGCCGATTACCCGTTTACGACACTCGAACCCAATTTGGGCGTCGTCCAGTTGGACGACCTGCGCAGCTTCGTCGTGGCGGACATCCCCGGCATCATCGAAGGCGCCCATGAAGGCCACGGCCTGGGGATTCAGTTCCTGCGTCACGTTGAACGGACCAAGCTGCTGCTGCACCTGGTGGATGTCAGCGAGATGAGCGGCCGCGAGCCCAAAACCGATTTCGACATCATTCTCAATGAGTTGGCGAGCTTCAGCGAAGAACTCTCCGGCAAGCCCATGTTCGTGGTGGCCACCAAACTGGATGTCGCCCAGGACGTGAACCGGCTGCGCGCGCTGGAGCGCCGCGCCAAGAAGCACGGCATGCCGCTGTTCAAGATGTCGGCCGTGACCGGCAAGGGGCTAAAGGAGCTGCTGCGCGCCGTCGACTCCAAGCTCATCGAGATCAGGGCCGCGGAACAGCCGCCGCCGCCGCCCGCTCCGCCGATGGTGCGCCCGCACGATCGCGAGCCGGAAGAACCTCAGCCGGAAGAGTAATGTAAACTCCGCGCCAATCCAGGGTTTCACTTTCGCTTTTTATTTGCCATCGGGCAAGACTCCCATTAAGATATCTAAAGCAGCCGGTCAGGCTGCTATCTTGATCCAGGAGTGGAAACCCCGATGGCAATCAGCGAGCTGTTGAAATCTGAACTTGAGCAGGAATTGGCCAAAACCCGAAAGACGCTGGAGCGTCTGCCGGAAGACAAACTAACCTTTAAACCGCACGATAAGTCCTTTGAGCTTGGCGCTTTGGCGACGCACCTGGCCACGATTCCGTTGTGGGGCAAGATGACAATGGAATCGACTGAGTTCGACCTCGCGCCCGGCGGCAAGCCCTTGGAACAACCGGCACGCATCACCTCCGCCGCCGACGCCGTGGCTCGCTTTGACCAGCACGCCGCGGACATTACGGCCGCTGTCGCCGCAGCCTCGGACGACGCTTTCCTGACGGACTGGGCCCTGATGATGAACGGTAATGTGATGTTCAAGATGTCGCGCTACGCCGTTATTCGCTCGATGATCCTGAATCACCTCATTCACCACCGGGCGCAGGTGGGCGTCTACTACCGGCTGCTGGACATTCCTGTGCCGGCTGTTTACGGCCCTTCCGCCGACGAGCAATAACGCAGTGGTTGCCCGGCCGTAGCCGGGCGTCAGAGCCAGGGGCCGGTGGACGCCGGCCCGCCCCGATTTACCAATCGATGTCTTCGTCCGGAACGGTCGCCAGACGCGCCGGCTCCGCAGCCGGTTCAGTCCGGGCACGGCGCCGCAGGAATACCAGCAGAGCGAATGCCGCCGCCAGGGTGACGAGCACCGGAATCACGATCAGCCAGGTGAACTTAATCCCCGTAGGCTCCATCAGGATTCGTTCGCCATACTGGCTCACATAGCGCTGCGTGATCTGCTGTTCCGATACTCCAGAGCGATAAAGCTTCTCTATCTCGACTCGCATTTCGGCTGCTGCCTCTGACCGGTGCACGGCTACGTTCTCACTCCAGCAACACGGAGCAATGAACTTCTCCTGCAGCCGGCGGATGGCCTCATCCGGAGTTCCGGCGGCCAAAGCCCCGCTACCGAGAAAAAGCGTGGCGCCCATCGCCAGGCTCCTGAATATAAAAGACATAGGAGGCCTCCTGAGCCTTGGTGTACACAATGGTGGAGCCACCCTCCGTGGGTGGTTCGACATACAGGTTTCAGGAGGAAGCGGGTGGAGGGCGTTGGAAGAGGGCAAAGGCCGCGGTTCCGCGCGGCAAGCTCGGATCGGGCCGCGTCAACGATTCTACGGAGGGAGCAGCCGCCACCTTGATCCCGCCGGCCTGCGCGGTCAAGCCGGGGAATGCGGTGGGGAGGACAGCTCGCTGCAGGCACCCGGAAGGACAACCCCGTGCGGCCTGCCATCCGGATTGGGCCTGCGCCGTTCGCGTATTGCGGCAGCAGCAGATCCCGCTGCGCCGGCAGCAACTCATGCCGCAGGATGCGCCATCTTCCAGGGAGAGTACGGGGAGGAATCCCCAGGAGTAAGGCCCCAGCAGCAGGCAAGCTACAGCGAGAACGAGCGTACGCAAATGCCTGAGTGTGAGACCGATGCCCATAGCCGGGGTAGCGAACTACCCCAACTATAGCAATCGGCTGAAAGGTGCGAGGATTAGCGAACGTCGCCGGAATGAATCATCGCCGTGGGGGCAATGGCATGCGGCTGCTGCGTGGTGAAGAACTGGGCTTCCGACAGGTTCTTATAAACCTGACCGGCAATGCCGGCCGCCACCGGACCGTTGACACTCTTGCCGCCGGTCAGCAGGACAACCACAACGAGCTTGCTCTTGCCCACTTCGTTGAAGCTGCCGAACCAGCCCAGGTGCGTACGGGAATCTGTACATGTTCCGGTTTTGCCGAAGATCGGCTCACTGGTGTCGTAGTTGGCGCGGCGCGCGGTACCAAACTCCACAGCACCCATCATGCCGGGGCGCATCTCGGGGATCTGCTGGGCTATATCCAACTGCCGTTTGACCTGCGGAACCAGGCTGCTGGCCTCGGCGAGGGTGCGCGGATACTGCAGGTAGTAGAGTGTGCCGCCGTTGGCGATGGAGGAAACGATGGCTGCAAGCTGTAGAGGCGTCAGGCCGATGGCCTCGCCAAAGCTCGTCATCATTCCGTTCGGAACACCCTTGGGCTTCTCTTCCGGGAAGATGCCTGCGCTCTCGCCCTCGATATTGATGCCGGCCTTCTCACCCAGGCCGAACAGCCGGCCGTAATAGTTGATCTTTTCGAAGCCGAGCTTCTCACCAACATTGGCGAAGTAGGCGTTGTTCGATTTGGCCAGGGCCGTGGTCAGGTTCATCGACTCGCGGCGGGACAACCGCAGCCGCGTCTCGCGTTCGATGATGCCTTCGCTCAAGCCTGCCAGGCCAGCCACCAGCTTGATCGTCGAGCAGGGCTGATAGGCGCCCGTCAAGGCCAGTTTCTGATTCACCATCGTCATGACGCGTCCCGAGGTGGGATCCACAACCACGACGCTGCCGTTGTACGGGCCCAGGGCCTGTACGGCGGCGCGGCGGATCGCCAGATCCTCGCCATCCACCACGTCACCGTAGGTGGAATCGGCAAAGGTAGGCGTATCCCAGGGGCTGTAGTATCGCCTCACCACACGGCGCTTTCCGGCGGCAGCTGTGCCCCGGGTGGAAACGGCCTTAGCGGTGACAGAAGTTGTACCGGCGAACGATTTCACGGCAGGACTGCGCTTCACCGTGGTCGACCGGGATACGGTCGCGGCTGACGCGCGCTTCGTTTTTGATCGTTTGGTGGAGGTGGCGGTGGGGCTCTTCTGTGTGGTGGCGGTAACTGCAAACGCCGGTACAGCAGCAGAGAGGATCAGTGTAGAGATGATGCCAAGCGGGATTAGGAAGTTCTGCTTCATTCTGCCTTCCGGTCAATCAATTCCGAACTCCCCCAAGCGCCGACCAGAGCGCCCCCATAAGACTCCCCTATTTTGTTGTATCGGCAGGGGTTCCGTCAAGCTTCATATTCACAGGAGGATTTTTGGCGAAACCCTCGGAGAGGCACCTTACACGCTCCGGGCACATCTCCCTCCACTTGAACCGGAATTTGCGCGACAATGATGCGTGCTGAGAGTAAACAGATGAAGCTCTCGATGGGTACGTGGTCGTTTGCTTTCGGGCCTTATGCCGCGAGTCCGAAAAGCATCCCAGAGATCGCGCGGCGCCTTGCGTCGGCGGGATTTGACGGCATTGAGCTGAGCGGATATCCCCCGCACGTGACGCTTGAGGCTTACCCCACCTCCGCGGCTCGCGCGGAACTGAAGACGCTCCTTTCCGACCTGGGTTTGGGTATCTCCGGCTTTTCCTCGGACTTAGGCGCCGCCAATCCGACCATTCCGGAGAACCGGACGGCCTACCTCGACATCTTCCGGCGCCTGTTGGAACTGTGCCACGACCTGGGAAGCCCCATGATCCGTGTGGATTCCGTCGGTGCACCCGGGTCCATCCCGGATGAGGATTACCACACCGCCTTCCACCGCCTGGCCGACCTGTGGCGCGACTGCGCCGACGCCGCCCGCCAGGCCCATGTCCTGATGGCGTGGGAGTTCGAGCCCGGTTTCCTGTTCAACAAGCCTTCAGAAGTCATTGAAATGCATGAGCTTGTGGGCCATCCCTGGTTCCAGATCCTGTTCGACACGGCGCATGCTTATATGTGCGGCGTGGTGGGGGCGCGGCAACACGGCAAGCGCGAAATCCTGGAAGGCGGCGTAGCCGAGTTTATCGCCAAGCTCCACGGCTCTATCGGCGCGGTGCATGTTATTGATTCCGATGGCACTTTGGTAAATGACGACACCAGCACCCACTTACCCATCGGGGAGGGGCACGTGCCTTGGCCGTTCCTGGCCCCGAAGCTGCTCAGCATCCCCCACATCGGGTGGTGGTGCGCGGACCTGTGCTTCTATGAGGGCGCCTGGGAGAAGATCGACGACAACCTGCGGGCCGTCCGCGGGTTGATGGCGCCGGCCCCCATCAAGCGATAGGGCCTCGCCCGGGCTTCCCGGCGCGGATATCCATGCCATTGAAACTGGCCGCCCTGGCACTTCTGGCTGCCTCGATCCTCTCCGCGCAGGAGCCTCGCCCTGGAGTACTGCTAGTCGCCAGCCCGCAACTTCGGGACGAAGGATTCGCCCGTACGGTGATCCTGATCATCAGCAACGACGGGCAGGCTGCCCTCGGACTAGTCCTCAACCGGCCATTGGGCGATGGGCGTTTTGCCGGCGGACCCGTTGCCACAGGCTTCCGGTCGTTGGTCCGCATCCCACAGGGCCGGAAACCACCAGCGGGACCGGCGTTGCTGGACGGCGTCCATCTCATCGACCGGGCGCAGCCTGCCACCGCGGATTCGCGCACCTTCGCCGGTTACACAGGCTGGTCCAGCGCCCAACTCAGAGACGAGATCCGCCAGGGGTTGTGGCGTGTCGTGCCCGGCAAACCCGCCCTCCTGTTTGATTCCGAGCCCCGTACCCTCTGGCAGCGGCTCCAGCCCCAAAGGCCTCATTAAAGATATTCATGCCTGAATAGATCGAACCTATTCGCGGTTTATCTCCGGGCGCAGTACATTGGGGCTTTGGGCAGAGGTAAGATGACCAGCACCACCATGGAGTGTGACCTTCGTAGCTATACGCACGGACCGGACGCAGGAGTCTGGGAGAGATCCATCGGAGAGGTGCTGCAAGCCACACGGGCGTCGTGTGGGAGCCACCTGGCCCTGGTCTCACGCCACCAGGATCTTCGCTATACCTGGGACGAACTCATCCATGAGGCGGAGCGGGTCGGCGCCGGCCTCTTTGCCCTCGGGCTGAATCCAGGCGACCGCGTGGGCGTGTGGTCGACGAACTGCGCCGAATGGGTCCTGCTGCAGTACGCCTGCGCGCTTTCCGGCCTGGTGATGGTGAACGTGAACCCGGCGTACCGGTCGCACGAACTGCGCTATGTCCTCAAGAAGAGCCGCATCCGCGTCCTGTTCCTGCACGAATCCGATGCCCGGGCAAATTACCGCGCCATCCTGGCCGAGTCAGTGGCGGGCGTGGAATGTGAGTTGGAACGCACGCTTTACCTCGGCACCCGCGACTGGCAGGCCATGCTGGACGCCGGCGAAGAGTTCAGAGCCCCGCTGATCCTGCCCGGCGATGTCGCCAACATCCAGTACACCTCCGGCACCACCGGTTCGCCCAAAGGCGTGCTACTGACGCACCGCAACCTGATCAACAACGGCCGTTTCATCGGTGAGCGGTTGGGCGCCAGCGAGCTCGACCGCATCTGCCTGCCGGTGCCGCTCTATCACTGTTTCGGCTGCGTGATCGGGACGCAGGTCGCCGCCGCGACGGGCGCCGCCATCGTCCTGCCGGCTGCCTCGTTCGATGTCGTCAAGACGCTGGAAGCGGTGGAAGCTGAGCGCGCCACCGCGCTCTACGGCGTCCCCACCATGTTCATCGCCGAGCTCACCCACCCCGCGTTTTCGCGCTTCGATCTCACCTCGCTGCGCACCGGCGTGATGGCTGGCGCACCCTGCCCGATTGAGGTGATGCGGCGCGTTGTCGACGAGATGCACTGCCCGCAGATCACCATCTGTTATGGGCAGACCGAGAGCTCGCCCGTGAGCACGATGTCGAGTATCGACGATCCCTTGGAGTTGCGCTGCACCACCGTCGGCCGGGCGATGCCGGCCACCGAAGTGAAGATCGTGGATCCCGCCAGCGGCCACACCCTGCCCCCCGGGGAACCCGGTGAACTCTGCACTCGCGGCTACCTGGTGATGCGCGGCTATGACGGAGACGACGAGGCCACGGCGAAGGTGATCGATTCCGAGGGCTGGCTGCACTCCGGCGATCTGGCCGTGATGCGGCCGGACGGCTGCTTCCGCATGGCCGGACGGTTGAAGGATATGATCCTGCGCGGCGGCGAGAACATTTACCCGCGCGAGATCGAGGAGTTCCTGTACACCCACCCCAAAGTTTCGGAAGCGCAGGTGGTGGGCCTGCCCGATGCGCGCCTGGGGGAGGCGGTGCTGGCCTGGATCCGGCTGAAACCGGGGGTCACCGCCAGCGAGGAGGAGATCCGGAGCTACTGCGAGGGCAAGATCGCCTACTTCAAGATTCCGGCCTACATCCGCTTTGTCGACGAGTTCCCGCTGACGGTCACCGGCAAGGTGCAGAAGTTCAGAATCCGCGAGGTCGAAATTGAGGAGCGAGGGCTGCAGCACCTGACTCGCACGCTGACGGCCTAGCAGTCAGCGGTCTCACGGCGTACTGTTTCGATCCGTGCGAGGTTTGGGTTTCATGAAGAACAAGTGCTCCATCGCGCAGTCGAGCAGGACGCCGGCAAAGAGATAGACCGCCATGAACAGGATCACGAAGATATCGATCGATTTGTGTTCGTAGTAATGCCAGCCGAGCATGCAGAGGTAAATGGGAAGGCCGAGTGGCTTCAATGTGCGCTCCACCCGCTGTCCAAAGGTCAGATCCTCCAATGACAAGCGCTGCCTCCTTACGAATGCAATGAATCAGCCGCCCGACAGAATCGAGCTTGTCCTCTGTCGCAATTCTAACCTGCCGGTATTGGAGTGGGAACCGTAAGTGATCTGGCGGCGCTCCGTCCGACACTGCCCCCACCAAGTTTGCGACGGCCCACCGATTTGCCAGTCAGTCATGCCGCAGGGCGGTCATGGGCTCGACACGCGCTGCGCGTTGCGCCGGCAGGTAAGCGGCGATCAATCCCCCGGCGCCCAGCAGAACCACCGCGGCCGCGATGATCCTCGGATCCGTTTCGGTCAATCCGAAGAGCATTGAGCGGACCCAGCGCGACGCTGCCCAGGCCGCGGGTAACCCCAGGAGCACACCGATGCCGATGAGGCGCAGCGCGCCGCGCGCCACCATCCACTGAACGACTTGCGGCCTGGCGCCCAGCGCCACACGGATGCCGATCTCCTTAGTCCGCCGGACCACACTGTAGGCCAGCAAACCGTAGAGTCCGGCACACGCCAGCAACAGGCCCAGCACACCAAAGCCGCCGGCGAGATTCGCCATCAGCCGTTCCTGCACCAGAGTCTGTTCCACCTGATCGGACAGTGCCCGGACCTCCAACGGATTGCTGGGGAATGTGGGCTGAAGTTCTTTGCGAAACTCCTCGGCTACATGGGCGAGCGAACCGGAGGCACGGATCTCCAAGGCGGCCGAGCGGGGCGCCTGCTGGAAGAAGGGCACGTAGACCGTAGGATGCGGCGGTCTTCGCAGCGCACCGGCCGCTACATCCGCGACGACGCCAACGATTTCGAGGTCCCCGGCAGGCTTGGCTACCGTCGCCGTCAGATGCTCCCCGATGGGGCTGCGGCCGGGAAAATGGCGAGCCGCGTAGGCGGCGTTGACGATCGCCACCCTGACCTCGCCGTCGTCGCGTTCACTGAACTCGCGCCCTGCGATGCGGCGCGTCTGCATCGTGGAGAAGAACTGCGGTCCGGCCGCCACGAATATGGCGTTGTCTTTCTCCGGCAGAACCTGTCCCTTGGGCACGGCCGCCTCTGACCAGGTGGAGCCGCTCAGCGGAGTGTGGCTGGCAATACTCGCCGAGGTAACACCGGGAAGCCTCCTGACCCGCTCCAGCACGTCCTTGTAGAGCGCCAGCAAGCGCTCGTCTGTGTAGCCTTCGCGCCGCCCGTCAACGTCCACCAGCAGGACCCCCTCACGGCGGAAGCCCGGATCCACATTCTGCAGATTCTGCAACGTGCGCACGAACAGCCCGGCTCCGATCAGCAGCATCAGGGAAAGCGCCACCTGGAGGCTGACCAGGGACGAGAGCAGCCGGGACCGCGAACGGGCGCCGCGTGCGTCCTCCTGCAGCGTGTTCGCTCCGCCCAACGCGGTTGCCTGCAGCGCTGGAGCGAGGCCGAACAGTATGCCGGTCGCCAGCGCCACCGCGCTGGTAAAGGCCAGCACCCGCCAGTTCGGTGTCAGGTCGAACTGCACCAGCCGCCCGCGGAACTGCCCGCCGGACAGCAGCGTGCCTAACAGAAGGCGGGCCGTGATCCAGGCCACACCAACTCCAAGGACGGCCCCAATGGATGCCAACAGAGTGCTCTCGGTCAGCAACTGCCGGATGATGCGCCCCCGCCCGGCGCCAATCGCGAGCCGGACGGAGATCTCGCGCCGGCGGGCCGTGGCTCGCGCCAGCAGCAGGCTGGCCACGTTCGCGCATGCGATCAGCAGCACCAGCCCTGTTACACCCAGCAGCACCATCAGCGGCTTCTGGAAGATCGCCCGAAGGAAGGTGTAGCCGGTCCCGCCCGGCACAAGCATCAGCGGAGTTTCCTTCATCTCCTTCCGTTGGGCCGCCGGCCAAGCCGGGCTGACCGCGCGTTCCGCGATCTGCGGCCAAACCGCAGCCAGGTGGGCCGTGGCCTGCTGGACCGAGAGGCCGGGCCGCGGCCTGGCGAGGACGCGCAGCCAGTAGATACCCCGGCCCAGGAGCGGCTCGTCGACCGGCTGCAGGATTGGTAAAGCAGCCACGGCGACGGTGATATCGGCGGGAGAGCCGACGTTCGCTCCCGTGAAGCCGGCCGGGCTCACGCCAACGATGGGGACGGCCACGCCATGGATCGAAATCATCTGCCCGATGACCTCGGCGCTGCGGGCATATTGGCGGCTCCAGTAGCCATCGCTGATCACGGCCGCCGGCGCGGCTCCGGGCTGATCGTCCTCGCTTGTCAGCAGCCGGCCCAGCGCCGGATTCAGGCCCAGCGTTTCGTAGAAGGACCCGGTGACCCAGGCTCCGGGCACGCGGTTCAGGGAGCCGGCCAGGCCAACCGTGAACTCGGCGCCGCTGAAGCCGCAGACGCCCTCGAAGATCGTCCGCTCTTCCGCCAGTGCGTTGACGATCGCGTAAGAGAAGGTATCACCGGCAAAGTCGGACTTCGAGGTTCCCATTTTGACCTGGACCAGCGATTGCGGGTCTCGCACAGGCAGCCAGCGCAACATCAGCGCATCCACCAGGCTGAAGATCGCGGTGTTCGCCCCAATCCCCAGGGCCAGCGAGAGTACGGCGGTCGCCGTGAAGCCGGGGTTGCGCCGCAGCGTCCGGAACGCATATTGCGCATCGCGGTACAACTGCTCAAGCAGTGTCCAGTTCCAGGCCGCGCGTCCTTCTTCTGCTACCCGGGTCAGGTTGCCGAGTTCTCCGGGTTCGGCCATTTCGGCCAGGGCCATCAGTTCCTCCTGCATGTCTCGCTCTTCCTCACGCCGGTAGGACGGCAGGAGATACTTCAGCCTTCGAACCAGGCTCATGATTTGCCTCCTTCCGGCATGGGCCCCATGACATGGCCGACAGCGGTAACGAACTCGGCCCACTTCGAATGTTCCTGTTGGAGTTGTTGGCGGCCCTCGGAGGTCAGTTGGTAGTACTTCGCGCGCCGCTTGTGCTCGGAGACCTCCCAACTGGATTCGATCCAGCCCTTCAGCTCAAGCCGCTTCAACGCGGGGTACAGTGAGCCGAATTCAATGTCGAGCGCCTCGTTCGAACTGCTGCGGATCGCCTTGGCAATGCCATACCCGTGAAGTGGGGCAAACAGGAGAGTCCGCAACACGAGCATCTCGAGGGTTCCTTGGAGGAGGTCCATATGGAGACAGTCTATATAAAGACAGTCATCATAACAATGGATTTTTGGGCGGTCTCCGTGAGTTGTTACGTCTGCGTCGCGCTACGACGCCTATCGCACTGTGGTCCCCTGGCTGGCGCAAGGACGAAATCCGGCGCCTCTCAACTCCGCTGACTGCATGCGTTGAAAGAGCGCCGCCGCCACCAGGATTTCGTTGAAGGCGGTTCCGCTATGCCCGAAATACTCTCGAGTCTTGGTGATGGCGGCACTCGCGCTGAGGACGGCCGGGAATGGGCCTCTGGGATCCGGCGCGTACTTCTGCCTGCCGCAGGCCGGACACACCCTGGGCGCCACGCCCTGCAGATTCAGGCTGGCCGTCTTCTCCAACTTCAGCTGGACTACCGTTTCCAGAGCCGTGCCCGATCGATGGTGCAAGACTGGGCCGCACTCGACTCCGAACGGGCGGAACACCGACTCCCATCGATCCCTCCGGACAAACACCTCGTCCGGCACCCAGTTCAGCTTAAGAATCGACCTGCGCCCCCACGCCGGTTCCTTCTTCATCCGAAACGGCGCTTTCTGCCGCGTACCAATGCCGCAGGCCATGCACCGTTCGCCCATGTCGTAGTTCACAAGTTCAAAGGGTAGACAACGCAACCCAGGGACCGCGGTGATATCGGAAGGCTCAGGGTATCCACTCGTCCAGCAGTAGTCAAAGGCGAGATAACCCGCCGCTGCCTTTTCCTCGCTGGTGAAGGCTGTCTCTATCCGCCAGCCGATGTAACCCTGGCCGGCCTCAAGTTCCGCGAGTAACCGGGAGACCTCATTCCAGCGCGTATCATCCTCGGCCACCTGGAAGAATACCGGTCTCCCGCGAGGGCCAGCATCAGAGAGCTCAAAGCCCAAGCCGACAAGCCGGGCAATTATTGCCTTGTCATCGCCGTCAATCGTCAGAAAATGGATGATCCGCATAGGCCGATCCCACACCATGCTGGAGTCGTTCGAGTAAGAATCACATCTCTTTCGTCAGGTCCATGAGCAATTCGGGGCGCTCCGGCAACACCGCAATCATAGCCGCTACCCGCGTCTCAGGTAAGTGGGACAGGCCGGGCAGCCGAACCGGGTCCGTCTTCTTCGCACGCATCTGCCTACAAACCCAAGTCTCCTAATAGGTTCAAATTATAAGAATTAAAACTGCACGGTTTTATACTTGCCCCCACGATGGCGAGAATCTTCTTCTGGGCAACCCTGGTCTCCGTCTGCCCGCTGCTCACCGCGCAGTGCAACCTGGCTAACGTCAATGGGATCATCACGGACCTCCGCCGGGATGCGGTCCTGAACGTTGTAGTGCAGGCGCGCAACGATGAGACAGGCTCTGTTCGCTCAGCCTCCACGGACCCCACCGGGCATTACGAGATCGTCGGCCTGCTGCCTGGACCCTACACCATCGAGGCACAAGCGCCGGGCTTCTCCACGGCGACCCACGCCGTGCGTCTAGAGGTGGGACAGAATATGCGCCTCGATCTAAGCCTCACGGTCGGTCCAGCCAGAAGATCGGTGGAAGTCTCCTCTACCGTCGATATGCTGAAGACCCAGGACGCAGCCATTGGGGAAGTCGTTGAGACGAAATCGGTCAAGGAACTGCCCCTCAACGGACGGTCCCTGCTGGACCTCGCGCTCACCGTCCCCGGCTCGCACCAGGGTCATGGCGCCCAGACCGGCTCAATGAATCCGCTCTACTGGCGGCCGGGCCAGAACTCCTCATTGACCATCGGCGGCAACCGTCCCAACGCTAATTACTTCCTCATTGACGGCGCTGTCAATACGGACCCGACCTTCAACACACAGAACCTCAGCCTCTCGCCCGACGCCGTTCGCGAATTCCAGGTGCAGACCGGCAGTTACAGCGCCGAATTGGGCGGCGCAGGCGGCGGGCAGATCAACATCGTCACGAAGAGCGGCACGTCGAAGTATCACGGCACGGCCTACGAGTTCCTGCGCAACGGCGCCATGGATGCTCATAGCTTCAACGAAGACCCGGGCGGTAAATTCCTCGTCCAAAACAACTTCGGAGCCGCCCTGGGCGGGCCGCTTATCGGCAGCAAGACATTCTTCTTCGCCAACTACGAAGCGCTGCGTCGCGTGAAGGCCGTCACCTCCATCGGCACCGTCCCCATGGAAGAGGAGGCCAACGGCGATTTCAGTGGCGCGGGCGTGGACATCTACAACCCGTTCAGCCAGCATGCCAACCCGGACTACGATCCGTCGAAGCCGGTCAGCAAGACCAATCCCCAGAACTTCCGTGATCCTTTCCCTGGCAATGTCATTCCCTCCAATCTGCTGAATCCCGCCGCCCAGCTCATGCTGAACCGTTACGTGCCACGCCCCAACACAATGGATATGGGCGCGATGATCATGGACGGGGTGCCTTCGGTGGTCGGCGCCGGAAACGACTCAAACAACTTTCTCGATCAACGCAACCAGCGCAATACCAACAATCAAGGCACGCTCCGCGTGGACCGCGTTTTTGACCAGGTTGGCAACATCACCGCACGGTTCTCAGGCGGAGCCGAGCACTGCTTCACACCCCAGAACCTGCCGGGCTTCGGACTGTTCCACGACAATCTCTCACAGAACGCGAACATCGGCTGGACCCGGGTCCTGACGCCCAATCTTGTCAATACAGCTTTGATTGCCTACTCGCGACTCGCTATGACGCATTCCGAAGAGAATGCCGGAGTCAACGACATCGTCGGCCAGTTGGGAATCCAGGGTGTTGGTTTCGGCGGGGCCCGCGCCTGGGGCGCTCCCAACTTCAACGTCCAGGGCTACTCTGCATTCGGCGACACCTTCCAGGCCACACCCATGCAGAGTTGGGACACCATTGTGGAAGGCCGCGACACGCTCTCGTGGCAGCACGGCCGCCATAGCTTGCGGGTGGGCGGCGCTTAGCGCCGCTTCATCTGGCCCATGTGGGCCTATGTCCTCAGCCGAGGCTACTATCAGTTCACCAGCGGCTATACGACACGCACAGCCACGAACGATGGCACTGGCTCAGCCCTGGCCAGCATGGAACTGGGCCTACCTGCTGTCCGGCAGCGCCAGGTGGGCTCTCCGCGCATGAACCTGCGCCAATGGTACGCCGACGCATATGTGCAGGACACCTGGCGCGTCACCACCTCGACGACTTTGAACCTCGGCCTGCGCTACGAGTTCATGAGCCCGCTCACCGACGTTTCCAACCAGTGGGCCGGCCTCTTCGTGACGCGGGAAAAGCTCACCGCGTACATCGGCGGACAGATGGGCACGCCGAAGGGCCTCTTCTACCCCAACAAACTGAACTTCGCGCCGCGCGTGGGCATCGCGCAGCAAGTCCGCCGCTACGGGCTCGTTGTGCGCGCCGGCTATGGCATTTTCTATACACCGGTCGACATGAACACCTGGTGCAACAACCTCCATAACGTACCCATCATCTTTCCGGAAACCAACCAGAGCGACGCCTTCACGCCTTCCATCCGCACATTCGACTTCGCCGCGCCCGTCGTCGGCAGGACGGTCACCAGCTTTACTGCGTTCGACCCCTACCAGGCGCCGCAATATGTGCAGCAATGGTCGGCCTCCATCGAGAAGAGCCTCGGCCAGGCTACAACCCTCGAAATTGGCTATCAGGGCGATCGCGGCTTTCACCTGCAGCGGGCCCACCTGATCAACAATGCCCTGCCCGGCCCCGGCCTCATCCAGCCGCGTCGCCCTTACGGCAGCGCTACGTTCCTGCCGGTACGATCTTCCCGGACAGCGTCACTGTCGTCAGCAACACCATCCCGGTGAGCGCGGTGAATTGGCTCGAGAACACGGCCCAGAGCTGGTACGACGCCGGTTATGTCAATCTCCGCCGCCGCTATTCGGGAGGGCTCAGCCTGCTGGCCAACTACACCTACGCCAAGAATCTAAGTGATGCGCCCGATTTCCGCTCGCCCATGTTCGAAGCGGCCATTCCACAAAACAACCAGGACCTGAGATCAGAGAAGGGACCTTCCTGTGACATCCGGCACCGTTTCGCGCTGAGTGCCGTCTATGACGTACATTCTTTCCCTCACTGGAAATGGTCCCGCGCCTCCACGCGCAACTGGCAGTTGTCCACGATCTACCAGGCGCAGAGCGGCTTCCCCTTCACCATCTCAGTCTTTGGCGATACGGCCAATACGGGCGCAGTGCTTGGTGAGAACTCCGTTCGTACGAACTACAGCGGACAGCCCGTCTTCGGGCCGGGCACGCGCAACGCCCAGCAGTGGTTCAATCCCCTGGCCTTTTCCGCACCTGCGCCATACACGTTCGGCAACACAGGCAGGAACACAGTCTACGGGCCGGGCCAGCAGACGCTCGATTTCGCCCTCGCCCGCACCTTCGCCGTCACCGAGACCGCCCGGTTCCAACTTCGCTTCGAGGCATTTAATGCGCTGAACAAAGTGAACCTGGGCACCCCAAACCGCTTCGTGAACACCGCGCAATTCGGGACCATTACCGAGTCGTCCACTCCGGGCCGCCAGATCCAGCTCAGCGCGCGGTTTTCGTTCTAACCGCGGCCTGCGACGCTGCGAAGTCCTGTCGGGCGATGGGCCGCTCATGTGATGATGAATCCCAGATGCAGGAATACGTAACTGCGTTCGAGGTTTCAGGCGAATCCTCGAACTCTTCTTTCGGGCTTCTGGGCCTCGTTCTGGTTCTGGCCGCCGGCATTGTCATATCCGCGAAACTCTGGTTCAAATGGCGGCAGCCGCACTGGATCGTGCCATTCTTCCTCTGCGCCTTTGGTCTCATCTGGATCTACCTGGGCATCTGGTTCCACAACGAGGGATTGGCGGCGATGACAGCCTTACAATCCGGCCGCTACTCGATCGTGGAAGGGATGGTGACCGATTTCCACCCAATGCCCTACAACGGACATGATGCTGAATGTTTCTCGGTCCGGTCCAAGCGGTTCTGCTACTCGGATTACGACGTGTCGCCCGGGTTCCGCAATGCCGCTTCGCATGGCGGCCCGATCCGCCCTGGCCTCTCCGTTCGAGTGACATATTTCGGGCCAACGATCCTGCGCCTCGAAGTCGCGAAGGACCAGATGCCGACGGCCTTGGAATCACGAATCGCCGCCGAGCTCTCGAGAGAGCAAGTTGGCAAGCAACAGGCGGGAGACCCGGTCCTCCAGGCCATCGAGACAGCATTCGCATTCGTGGCAGCCGGCATGACCTTGTTGTGGAATCTTCAATGGAAATGGACGATGGGGTTCTGGTTGCGCCCCCCCTACCAGCGCGCAACCGAGTACGCAGCCCGGGCGTTCTTCGGCCTATGCCTGATCGGCTCGCTCTCGGGGCTGATCGACCAGCTGCGGCGCTACCCGCTAACAAGGCAGAATCTAGGCCCGACGGCGTTGGCCACTGCCATCCTCTGCCTCTTTGTCGGGCTACTTATCGCTTTCGTATTCTGGACCAAGAAACGGCGCGATCACGCAACCACGGGACA
Organism: Paludibaculum fermentans; assembly: GCF_051172195.1. Lineage (GTDB taxonomy): Bacteria > Acidobacteriota > Terriglobia > Bryobacterales > Bryobacteraceae > Paludibaculum > Paludibaculum fermentans_A. Next base: position 2,788,042 of record NZ_JBPJAQ010000001.1, on the reverse strand, counting down.
GGCGGACAATACGCCCACCTGAATTACCAATCCATGAGAGAAACCCGTAGGAAACTTGTCCGCCTCGCACTCAATACTCGTGGCTGCTGGCGTTCAATGAACATTGTGTATCGGAATCAGCCGGTTGAAGCGCGGGCGCAGAGCGGGTGAAGAGGGACTGGAACGAACGGACCTGCCTGAATTCCGAGCACTTTGTTTGCACACGCGATTCCCAGGCGGATGAGTCCAACGCCAATGCGTCCGTCAGCGCCAATTGCGACCAACTCATCCGCCCTTACCTGCCCGTCTTACTCAGCGTTATGGCCCCGCGATTCCAAAGTTCTGGAAATCGGCTCCGGCGTTGGCCGCAGGACTCGCTAGTTCGCCGACGCATTCGGCGAGGTAGATGGCCCGCAGTATGCGGGCGCCGGCAATCGTGCACCGGCGCGCTCTGCCGTAGATTTCCTTCCTATCCAACTATGGAATCGTCCACGTCCCTTTCTGCTGCCAGCCGGTATCGCGACTCAGCGCGTCCATCGTTCGCAGGTACGACTTCTTGGTTCCGCTCATCGGCGCCTTCAGCGTCAGCGGCACACCCAGGATCAGGTTGCCGCTTACATTCTGAACCGTTGTTCCCGCGGTGTTGACGGAACAGGCCGAACTGCTGAGTGCATTCGAATTCGCTCCGGGCGCCACCGGCCCCAGGAAGAAGCCGACGTCGGAGGAATACATCCACAGTCCGTTTCCAGCCCTGTCGTAGTGGACGAAACAGAACGGCTGACCGCCGCCATCCGTCGCAGCAGCCACCAGGAACTCCTCCCAACCGAGAGCCGATCCCGTGAAGCCGGGCGGATCGGGGAAGGTCAGCGTGAAGGTAGGACTGGCGCCGGTGCCGCTGGCCGGGCTCACTGTCAGATTCCCGACGGGAGCGGCCACCTGAGTCCAGGTGCCGCGCTGGACTGAGCCGGTGTCGAAGTCCGTATCGTCCATGGCTCGCATGTACACGTTTCGGACTGCGGCCGCTTTGAACACAACCGCCATATTAAGCGTCAGGTTCGAGCCACTGCCCGAGACAGTTGAACCAGCGGTGTTCAGGGCGCAGTGCGAACCCTGCAGGACGCTGGAAGCCACGCCTGGCGTCACCGGCCCCACGAAGAAACCAAAGACGTCCGAGTAGAGCCAGAAGCCATTGCCTTGCACGTCATAGTGCAGGAAGCAGAAGGCCTGGCCGCCCCCATTGGGCGCCACGGCGAAGAGCAACTGGACCCAGCGGAGCTTCTGATAGCCCTGCGCGCCGCTATAGACGGCCTGGAAGAGCTGCTGCGCGCCGCTGCCCGACGCGGGCGTGATGCTGACCGCCGTGGTGCCGCTGACGCTCAGCGGATCGCCCGAGGTGTTGTTGGACAGGTTGATATCGCCTCCACCTGCGATGGAGGCGATGTTGCTCACCGCCGGGTAAGCTGTCGCCAGAACCGTCGCCTTGAGAGTGATGGCTGAAGCAGCGCCCGCCGCCATGGCATTGGAGTTGGTGCAAGTGACGATCTGTCCCGCCGCCGCGCAGCTCCAGCCTGTGCCGCTGGCGCTCAGATAGCTCAACCCAACCGGCAGCGTATCCGTTACGGTGATTGTTCCGCTGCTGGCGATCTGGCCAAGATTGCTGATTGTCAGGGTGTAAGTGGCTTGGCCTCCAATTGTGAGCGGCCCGCCATCCGACATGGCGATCGTCAGGTCCGCGTAGCCGTTGGGTAGCGACTGGACCGGCACCAGGGCCAGACTGGGCTGGCCGTCACCTGCCTTGCCGAAGTCCTCGCTACCCCACGCGCGCACCGTTCCGTCGCTCAGAATCGCGATGCTGTTCTCGCCGCCGGCGGCCACTGCAGTGGCGCCCGGCAGCAGGGCGACTGGCACCGGAGTCCAACGGTTCACAATGGTGCCATCACCCAGTTGTGCCGCTGTGTTCCGCCCCCATGCCCAAACGGTTCCGTCATTCTTCAGCGCCAGCGTATGCTGCCCGCCGCCGGAGATCGCAACCACGCCCGCGAGCGCCGGCAGCTTGAGTGGGGTCGCGTGTACGGTATTGGTTCCGTCCCCCATTCCGGAGGAGTCGTTGTTCCCCCAAACCCAGACGCTTCCGTCGGAGCCGAGCGCTGTGCTGTGCCGGTAGCCCGCCGAGATGGCCTGGATTCCGGAAAGCCCCACCACCTGGACCGGAGACAGGCGAGAGGTGGTCGTGCCGTCGCCGAGCGAACCCGACGAATTGTCACCCCACGCCCACACCGTGCCATCAGTCTTCAACGCGAGCGTGAAGAGATCGCCAGCAGCCGCTTTCGCAACAGCGGTTAATCCAGGTACCTGGGCCGGCACGGGCCGGTTGGTCGTCGTGCCGTCACCCAGTTGACCTTGGGAGTTGTAACCCCAACTCCACACCGTTCCATTCGGGAGCACCGCCAAGCTATGACTCATACCCGCCGCGATGCTGGCCACACCGCTCAGGCTGCCCACCTGTGCAGGCGTCAGCCGGCTGGTCGTGGTGCCGTCGCCCAGTTGCCCGTAGACGTTATCGGCCCAGGTCCAGACAGTCCCATCCGTCTTCAAAGCCATGCTGTGACCCATGCCCGCGGCCACCTGCTTGACGCTCGACAGGCCGGAGACAGCCACCGGGGTGGAACGCATCATGGCCGTGCCATCCCCCAGCAAGCCTAAGACGTTGTTGCCCCAGGCCCTCACAGTTCCATCCGTCTTCAGCGCCAGGAAGTGATTCTCACGGCCGGATGCCGCCGAAACTCCGCTGAGCCCGCTAACCGTCACCGGAGTGGAACGGAAGAGGGGTTGTCCATTCCCCAACTGTCCATAGTTGTTCGAGCCCCAGGCCCAGGAGCTGCCATCCATCTTGACCGCCAGACCGTTCCCGTAGGAAGAAAGACAACCGGCAGCGATGCCGGTAACACCGGTCAGGCCGCTGACCTGGACGGGCGTTGTCCTCTGCGTCATGGTCCCGTCGCCGAGCTGCCCGCCCATGTTGTCACCCCAGGCCATCACCGTTCCATTCTTCAACCGCGCAAAGGAGCTGTATCTCGCCGCGCCCACTTGAGCTGCGTTGGAAAGACCGGCAACCTGCACCGGAAGTGACCGCATGGTCGTGGAGCCATCGCCGAGCTGGCCATTCACATTGTTTCCCCACGCCAGAACGGTGTTATCCGAACGGAGCGCCAGGCTGTGATAGTAGCCGCTCGCCACCTCCACCACATTGCTTGCGTTCTTCACGGGCACGGCTGTCAATCTGGTAGTTGTCGTGCCGTCGCCCAGTTGGCCGTAGGAGTTCGCCCCCCATGCCCACACGCTGCCATCGGCTCGCGCGGCCAGTGCGCTCTGATTGCCCATCGCGATCGAGGTGGCGCCCACCAATCCTGCTACCTGCACCGGATTGCTTCGATCGATCGTAGTTCCGTCACCAAGTTGGCCGGCATTGTTGTAGCCCCAACTCCAGACAGTTCCATCGGACTTCAGGGCCAGGCTGGCTGACGGGCCGGCGGCAATTCCCACCACACCGCTCAGCCCCGCCACCTGCTGCGGCGTGCTCCGGCTATTGGTAGTCCCATCGCCGAGTTGGCCTCTGCCGTTGTACCCCCACGTCCAAACTGTCCCGTCCGCCTTCAACGCGAGACTGTGGTAGTTGCCGGCCGCCACCTCAATGATGCCGGTCAGGCCCGGAACCTGTGCGGGTGCGTTGCGTTGAATGGTGGTCCCGTCACCCAGTTGTCCGTACCCGTTGTAGCCCCATGCCCAAACGGTAAGGCTCGGCGTCGTCCGCAGTGAGTGGCCATAGCCGACAGCAACCGCGATATGAGCACGGCTGGTGGCCTGCTGGCTGACCGGACTGACGACCGTCGAAGAATTATTGGCCGTATTCACGTCCCCTGTTGTCGCCACGGTGGCCGTATTCGAAACAGAGGGATAGGCCGCCTGAACCACATTCACGTACAACGCCAGGTTGGTACTACCGGAGGGGTAAATCACCGCATTGCTGGTGCACGTCACAGTCTGTCCGCTGGCGGAGCAGCTCCACCCGGGACCGGAGGCTGACGCGTAGCCGAGCCCGGAGGCGAGCGTGTCGGTGATCGTGATGGGGCCGCTGGTCGCGGATCCACCCTGGTTGGTCAAGGAGAGCAGGTAAGTCGCCTTGGCGCCAACCGCGAATTGAATACCAGCCGTCATGGTCAGTGCCAGATCCGGCGGTGGCACGGAAGCGATAGCAGTGGGCACTGCCGTTGTGAGTACCACACCATTCGCCAGCTGGCCATAACTGAACGAGCCCCAGCTCCAAAGAGATGTGTCGCTCTTCAGGGCGAAGGACTCGTATCCGCCCGCGGCTACTGCCGTCACGCCGCTGATGCCGCTGACTGGCGCTGGCAATAGACGATTGACTACGGTGCCGTCTCCCAGTTGCGAAAACTGGTTGTAGCCCCAGGACCAGACCGTGCCATCGCTCCGGCGAGCGAGCATATGATACCCTCCTCCGCTGAGAGAAGTGACCGATGTGATTCCTGCCGCCTGTACCGGCGTCGTCCGCTGGGTCGTCGTGCCGTCGCCTAGCTGTCCATAGCCGTTCCACCCCCACGTCCAAACCGTTCCATCGGTTTTGACTACGGCGCTGAGGGAATTGCCCGCCGCTACCTTGATAACCCCGGTCAGCCCGCTCACCTGTTGCGGCGTCGGACGATTGGTTGTGGTTCCGTCGCCGAGTTGACCGTTGCCGTTGCTGCCCCAGGTCCAGACGGTCCCATCGCTCTTCATCACAACGGCGTGACCAGACCCGCCCGCAATTGCTACCGCTCCTGTGAGCGCCTGATACGGAGTCGATCGGTTGGTGGTGGTCCCATCGCCCAACTGTCCCGAACCGTTCGCCCCCCAGGCCCAGACGGTTCCATCGTTCCTGAGAGCAAGACTGAACGACTGGCCGGCCGCCAACGCGGTGATGCCCGTCAAGGCTGTCACCTGCACCGGCGCTGTCCGTGTGGACGTCGTCCCGTCACCCAGTTGTCCGCTGCCGTTCCCTCCCCACGACCACACAGTGCCGTCGCTCTTCAACGCCAACGCGTGAGTATCGCCGGCCGCAACGCTGACAACGCCCGCGAGCCCCGCTACCTGAGCAGGAACGCCCGTGCTCCAGCCCGTGGCTCCATTCCCCAATTGCCCGTTGAGGTTGCGGCCCCACGTCCAGACGGTTCCATCGGATTTGGCCGCAATTCCGAAGTTATACCTGACAGCGGCCGAGACAACGCCGGTGAATCCGCCGGCTGTCGCCGGGACGGCACGCTGAACGGCGGCACCGTCTCCCAACTGGCCGTAGATATTGCTCCCCATCGAGTAAATGCTGCCATCCGTGCGCAAGATCAGGCTGTGCAAGGTACCCGCGGCCAAACCTGCCGCTGGCCCGGCGCCTGCAATCAAGGTCGGAGTGAACACGTTCTGGATGCTGTTGTTGCCCAGCTGTCCGTCATTCGCATAGCCCCAACCCCAAACCGATCCATCACTACGCAGTGCGAGGTTGTGGTCGACACCCGAAACGAGCGCAATCACCCCGCTGATCCCCAGCGTCTGCACTGGGGTGAGGCGTTGACTGCTAGTCCCGTCGCCCAGATGGCCAACTGAGTTCAGTCCCCAGCCTCGAACCGTGCCGTCGCCCATCAGGGCCAAGGCATGGCTGACGCCCGCCGAAACCGCGATGGCCCCGGCCAACCCACTCACCGGCAGCGCCGTACTGCGTGACGTCGTCCCGCCGTCGCCCAACTGCCCGGCGCTGTTGTTGCCCCAACTCGAAACAGTTCCATCGCTCTTCACTGCCAGGGCGAAAGCGGAACCAGCCACGATGCCCACTACTCCGGTGAGTCCGGTAACCTGTACGGGTGTGTTCTTCGTGACCGTCGTGCCATCGCCCAACTGCCCGTTTCCATTGGTGCCCCAGCACCAGACCGTGCCGTCCGACTTAAGTGCCATGCTGAAGCTGTCCCCGGCTGAGATGGCGATTGCATTCGTCAATCCGCTCACCTGAACTGGTACGAGCCTTTGGGTATAGCTGGCGTCTCCCAATTGCCCGGAGCCATTGCCGCCCCAGCCCCAGACGGTTCCGTCACTCTTCAGCGCGAGCATGTGGCTGGTCCCGCCGGCCATCGCGATGATGCCGCTAAGTGATCCCAGCACCTGCTGTTGCGTGGAGCGCGAAACCGTTGTCCCATCACCCAGTTGTCCGCTCAAGTTGTCGCCCCAACTGAAGAGGCCTCCGCTGCCGGTCACGCGGAATCCCGAATTGCGCCCGGAGGCGATCAACCCGACACTCGGCAGTTGCGGCGTCACCTTCGTCACCGCGGTGGAGGTGTTATTCGCCGTATTCGTATCCGCAGTATTCGTCAGCGTCGCAGTGTTCGTAATCGTGCCTGGCGCTGAGGTGCTGACACTGACCAGAATGGCGACGCTGGTGCCGACTCCGGAATACACCGGATTCACGGATACGCACGTGACCGTCTGCCCCGAAGCTCCGCACGACCAGCCTGAGCCAAAGGCTGACACGTACGTCAGGCCTGCCGGCAACACATCGGTCAGGGTGGTGACCCCGCTGCTGGCCATTCCACCTGCATTGGTCACCGCCAGTGTGTACGCCGCATAGGAGCCCAGGCGGAACTGCCGCGCCGCTGTTTTGGTCAGGACCAGATCGGCCGCAGCAGCATTCAGTGCGGCGGCACCCGTCGCCGAGAGCAGGGTAGAGCCTTCAGCCAGTTGTCCATGTCCACGCGAGCCCCAACCCACCGCCGTTCCGTCTGTCAGTACGGCCATACCCTGGTTCACGCCCGCCGCAACGGAACTCACTCCGCTGATTCCCAGGATCTGAACGGGAGTCGTGCGCTGGATCAGGCTACCATCGCCTAACTGCCCGAGACCGTTATAACCCCACGACCAGATCGTGCCGTTCGTCAGGACAGCCAGCGAGTGGTTCTGCCCGGCGGAGATACCCGCCACATTGGTCAATCCGGTCACGCGCACTGGAAGCGCCCGGCCCGACGTGCTGCCGTCGCCGAGCTGCCCGTTGCTGTTCTGCCCCCAGCCCCATACCGTGCCATCGCTCTTGAGAGCCAGCGTGTGATTGTTGTTCGAGGAAATCGCGACAACGCCCGTGAGTCCGGACACCTGTACAGGAGTATTCCGCTGGATCGTCGTACCGTCGCCGAGTTGCCCGTTGCCGTTCTGCCCCCAGGCCCACACCGTGCCATCATTCTTCAGCGCGAAACTGGAGGTATTGCCGCCCGCCACCGCCGTAATACCCGTCAAACCGGCCACCTGGACAGCCGTATTGCGGTTGGCGGTAGTGCCGTCACCCAATTGCCCATAGCCGTTGTAACCCATGGCCCAGACGGTTCCGTCGGCCTTCACCGCCAGGCTGTGGTTGAGGCCCGCAGCAATCGCCGTCACGGTAGTCAGTCCCACCGCCTGCAGCGGCGTGTTCTGATTCGTATTTGTTCCATCACCCAGTTGGCCGCCCCAATTTATACCCCATGACCAAACGGTGCCGTTATTTTTCAAGGCCAGGCTGTGCGCATAGCCCGTCGCCACGGCGGTCATTCCGCTCAGGCCGCCAACCGCGCCCGGCAGGTTCGCTGCCAGTCCGTTCGAACCATTGCCCAATTGGCCATATGCGTTCTGGCCCCACGACAACACCGACCCGTCGCTCTTCAAGGCCAGCGCATGCGTACTGTTCAACGCAATTCTGGTGACGCTGCTCAGCCACCCTGTGCTGACCGGAGACGTAAAAACGGTCACGTTACCGGTCCCCAACTGCCCTTCCTCGTCAAACCCCCACGAAACGACGCTCCCGTCCGCCTTCATCGCCAATGTGTGATACCGGCCCGTAGCTGTGGCAGCGACCCCACTCAGCCCGCTTAGGGCGATGGGCGTGAATTGGTCGAAAACTGAGCCATTGCCCAATTGGGCTTGCCCGTTCTCACCCCACACCCAGAGCGTGCCATCCGACTTGACGGCCACGCTATGGTTCTGCCAAGCCGCGATCGCGACGGCGGAACTCACTGCACTCACCTGGACCGCTGTCAGCCTCGGGCTCGACGTCGCGTCGCCCAGCGATCCGGAATAGTTCGCACCCCAGGCCAGGACTGTGCCGTTACTCTTGAGCGCCAATGTGTGGCTGCTGCCGCCGGCTACCGCGGTGACTCCCGTGACTCCGGTGGCCTGCACCGGTGAGACCCGCGAGGTTGTGGTGCCGTCGCCCAACTGCCCTTGCGAATTGTTGCCCCATCCGCGCACGGTCCCGTCACTCTTTACGGCCAGCGAGTAGTACGCACCCGCGCCAACCGCACTGACGCCGGTCAACCCGGTCACGGCAACGGCCAGTGTCCGATTGGTGTTGGTTCCATCACCGATCTGGCCATCGGAGTTATAGCCCCATGCCCACACCGTCCCGTCGCTCTTCAACGCCAGGTTGTGCTCCATGCCCGTGGCGATGGAGACGATACCCGACAGGCCCAGCACCTGCACCGGAATCAGCCTGGTGATTGTGGTGCCGTCCCCGATTTGGCCCGCCCAGTTCTGGCCCCATGCCCACACGGTCCCGTCGTTCTTCAACGCGACGCTATGTCCGTTGCCCGCCGAGAGGGCCACAATTCCACTAAGGCCATTTACCTGCACCGCCCGGCTCCGCTGTGCCGTCGTACCATCTCCCAATTGACCGGTTGCATTGCGGCCCCATGCCCATACCGTCCCATCGGAATTCAGCTTCAGGCTGTGCGACTGCCCAGCAGCCACCCAACCGGGCCCCACCGCATTGCGAGGCTGGCCAATCCAGGACGCCGCCATACGGGCCACGGACACCCCCGCCACGGCCTTCTGGCCGCCACTCGATGCCTCAGCTGACTCGCCCTCCTGGACCTCCATTTCCGACCCGCCTTCGATCCAGGCCAGCGCCCATCCGGCCGCCCAAGCCGTCGCTTTCACTTCCAGCGCCACGCTGAGAACCGTCCGTCCACCCTCTGCCACGGCAATGGCCCTCTCCGTCACCGACACGCTGCGTTCTATTCCGATCCTGCCCGGCCAGGCCGACGCACCGGGCGCCTTCTCCACTCCGACAATCCGCCCCTCCCGCACGGCCAGTTCACCCTTCAGGCTGACCCCACGCACCACTGTCGGACGCAGCAGCAGTCCAAGCGCTTCGCCCGGTGCGATGCCGCTCCAGTTCGCTCCAAATACGACCAGTGCACCATCACTCCGCAGCGCCGCGGTGAATGCATCGCCCGCCGCGATGGACTTCACTTTCGTCAGACCTTCCACCATCCGTGGCTGCGCATGGCACAGCAGCGACCCATCGCCCAACTGGCCTTCGTAGTTGCAGCCCCAAGCCCAAACAGTACCGTCTCTCTTCAGTGCCACTGAATGTTGTGTACCCGCGGCCACTGCGACGACGTCCTCCAACCCGTCCACCAGGCGCCAGCTTTCTACGCGCTCCATATCGCCGGTGCCCAACTGCCCCGAGCTGTTATCGCCCCAGGCCCACACCCGGCCGGAACTCGTCAGCACCAGCAGATGTCCGCCCTGAGCCGGCACCGCCAGGCGCGCCGCCCCTGCGATCGCACCCAGGTCTCTGCTCACGTAAGCAGCACCACCGGTCTCTTCAATCAGCCGGATCCGGCCTGGCTGCGCTGCATAAACGGGAAGAAGGCTCCCCATCAGGAATGAAAACAAGAAGGACGACAGTACACTAATCCGGGGACAATTTGCTGAGGACATACGGGTTCCTTTGTCTGCAAAAGACTGTAGGCCATCTTACTTGTCTAGTCAAATCAAAGTTCCTTCACCCCTCATACTTGTCACCGATTTCGAGGGAACTACCAAAATGGATGAACTCAATAGAGATGAACCGGCACTGTACCGATCACGGCGGGGGGCCCGCACAAGCTTCGCAACAATTCGAAGGCTTAGCGGTCAGTCGAGCTCCACGATACTGCCGGCTGGCGCGTCTGAGAGTCCATGGGGCTTGTGATGACACACCGGTTGACTCACTCGATTGGATCAGTCCGGCAGGACCTGGTTGTCGGCCTTCGCGTCCTCCGCCGGAATCCAGCGGTCTCCGTCAGCGCAGTGGCCGTACTGGGCTTAACCATCGGTCTATCCATGGCCCTGGTTTCCCTGTTGGATCGCCTGCTGGTCAGGCCCTTGCCTGTGGACTGCGCGGACCGGTTTTTCCAGTTGGTGCGGCCCGGCGCCCGCGGCGGTGTCCCACAGGAGTCTTTTCGCGCTTCGGCCATCACCCCGTTGCGGGCAGCCGTGGAACCGCTCGGCACAATTCTCGTGGTGGGCTATCCGGGCGACGAGTTGGTCTCGTATGGGGGAGCGGCATTCCAACCCGAACCCGTGCGGCTGCAGAGCCTGGACGTCCGGGCGTTGGAAGTCCTCGGAGTCCGGCCAGTGATGGGGAGAGGTTTCCAATCCGGAGACAGCGCCCCCGGCGCGGAACCAGTAGCAATTCTCAGCTACGACTACTGGCAGCGGCGCTTTGGGGGAGCGCCTGACGCACTCGGGAAACTGTTCGGTCGGCGCGGCAGGCAGGTCAGGATCATCGGCATACTGCCGGGCCGCTTCCCGGAACTGGACCTCGGCCATTCGCCCGACGCCTGGCTTCCCGCCGCGCAAGCGCAGGGCGGTCGCATGCTAGTGGTGCTTCGTCCAGGCGCCGGCCCCCTCCAGATGGAAGCCTCGCTACGCCCAGCCTGGGAAGACTATCTGCAGAAGGAACCACTGCCCCCCGGCCAGCAGCGGGATGCGCGCCAACCGGCGATGTCGCTTCGCGCGCTGGACGCTTCGAAGGGCTTGCGGTCAGGGCTACGGAGCCAGTTCGCCACTCCGCTCACCACTGTGACACTCGCCGCGATCCTTCTCCTGTTGATCGGCTGCTCGAATTCGGGCCTGCTCCTGGTTGCGCTCCACGATGGGCGCCGCGAGGAGATGGCGATTCGCATGGCCCTCGGCGCAAGCCGGCGGAGGCTCGTCCGCCAGGTAGTGGTGGAGACCACTGCCTTGTCGGCCGCTTCCTGCCTGCTCGGGGCGATCCTCGCGCCCATCGCCTCCAGCGTATTGTTGGGTTTGGCCTCTGACCCCGACCGGCCCATCCGGCTCGCCTGGCAGTGGGACTGGCGCTTTGCTTTGGTGGCCATCGCCTTCTGCTCCTTCGTCACGGCGCTCTCCGCGGCATTGCCGGCGCTCCGCCTGCCAGGCGAAAACACCGGAGCGTCCAGCCGCGGCTTGTCGCCCTTCTTCCGCTTGCCCCACACTGGATTCCCCTCCGGCGCACTCTTCGTTGCGGGCCAGGCCTGCCTGGCGGTCGTCCTGCTCGTCGGTGGCGGACTTCTGCAGACCACCCGGTCCAACCTCGAGCGGCTGGATCCCGGGTTCGACCAACAGCGCCTTTCCATCGCGGAACTTCAGTGGGAGAGGGAGGGGAACCGCGAGTACACCAACTCCGTCTACCGCACTCTGCTGGCGCAGGTGGCCGGGTTGCCGGAAGTGGCGCGGGTCAGCCTGTCGGGCTGGAGCTATTTCGGCGGTAACTCGCGGCGGGCCTCGATCCTTCCGGAGAGTCCCTCCGGCGCTGTCACGGGAGACCTTTCGGAGTTCCTCTCCATCTCACCGGGGTTCTTCACGACCATGGGCGTCAGGCTGCTGGGGGGCCGCGATTTCAGCGACGCTGACACTCAAACATCGCCTCTCGTCGCCATCCTGAACGAGTCCGCGGCGCGTCTCTATTTCGGAAACGGTTCGGCCCTGGGTCATCGCTTCTCCATCTTCGATCCAAAGCAGAAACTTGAAATTGTCGGGGTGGTCGAAGATACCCGGTTGAACGGCCTCCGGGAAGCCGCGCCACCGATGATCTATCTGCCCTTTTTCCAATCCGAGTTCCGGGGCACCAGTGACATGCCCGCTTCACTGGAGATTCGGGCCTTGCCGGGAAGGCGATTACCCCTGCCGGAACTAAGCCGTGTGATTCAATGCTCCGCGCCCGGCCTGGCGGTTCGCCGCCTCCGGCCCCAACGCGAACTGGTTGAGCGCTCGCTGCTGCGGGAGCGGCTTCTCTCCGTTGTTTCCGTGACACTGGGTCTCTTCGCTTTACTGCTAACCGGGCTGGGCCTCAGCGGAACCGTCGCCCATGCAGTTGCAAGCAGGCAGAGGGAATTCGGCATTCGGCTCGCTCTCGGCGCCACCGCCGGCCGCCTCATCGGGGCGGGACTGCGGCAAGCGATACTGCCGGTCTGCTTCGGCATCCTGCCCGGATCCTTCCTCGCCTTGATCCTCGCGCGGCTCCTGAAGTCGATGCTGTTTGGCATAGCGCCCTCCGATCCCTTCGTCCAGGCGGGCGCGGCCCTGCTGCTACTGTTGGTTTCGGCCGCGGCGGCGCTGGTGCCGCTGACAGGCACAATGCGTATCGACCCGGCCACTTCGCTGCGTCAGGAATAACCCGGAGAACGGCGGTGCAACTATCGCCCGACGGCACCCATCGCTCGCGTGAGAATCGCCTCCAGCAACTTCACTCGCGCGGCATCGGCGATCGGACGCACTTCGAAGCGCTCGCCAAGCTCCATCGTCACAGCGGAATTCACATCCACGGGCGGCCACTTCGGCAGTCCTTCGCCATTCGGATCCCCGGTCTTGACGAAGTTGGCCCAGTAGCTTGTCGTCTTCTCCGCCATCGCCGAATCCGCCGGCTCCCAGGGCCGCTTCACACTGCCCAGGCTGTTGAACATATACGGCAGCTCTGACGAATGGAACGCCCCATACCGGTCCCGCTTGGGCCCCGGCAGCGGATGATCCCACAGGTATGTATAAACCGCGGTCTTCGAATGTGCCGACCGCTGTTGCGCCCAAAGGAGCGTGGACACCATATTTTGCGCGCGGGCGCTCTCAATCTGCGAGGGACCCGGCGTCGAGGCCGGATACATCTTGAGGAACTCGTCGGCCAGGTCACCCGCCAAACGCCGCGCGAAGCGCTCAAACTCTTCCGATGTGCTTTTGCCATATTTCGCATCGGCGCTACTCTCGTCGGCGCACCACCCTGTCAAGGTCACCACGTCATTCTGCTTGCCCTGTTCGAAGATCGCTGCCACGGTGTCGGGCAACAGTGCCCCGTCCACGACAGGGCCCCAGCGGAATACCGCTCCTTCCACCGGCGCCATCAACAGGTACACCGGCATCGCTCGCAACTCCTTCAGCGATCCAGCTCTCTTCACCTCCTGGAACCTCAATCCATCCTTCTCCACATCCACCAGGGGTCGCTGCCGGTTGCCGATCCTCGAACCACTCTGTGCAATCGCCGCGTGGAACAGCCCTTTCGCCAGTGGTGACGCGAGCAGCGCATGCACCGCGCTGGCGCCGGCTGACTGCCCCGCAATGGTCACTCGATCCGGATCGCCACCGAATGCCGCGATGTTCGCTTTCACCCACTGCAGGGCGGCCACGGCATCCAGCAATCCGTAGTTGCCGGAGGAATGCGTCCCGGATTCCTGGGTCAGCTCCGGATGGGTGAGAAATCCGAAGACCCCGAGGCGGTAGTTGATCGTGACCACCACGATGCCTTTCCGCGCGAGGGCCTCGCCGTTATATAGCGCCACGGAGGTGGAGCCCTGGTCGAACGCGCCGCCGTGAATCCAGAGGAATACCGGCCGTTTCCCTGTGGTACCGCCCGTCCACACGTTCAGATACAGGCAGTCCTCGCTACGCTCGTTCTGGTCCATGTACTCCTCGGTCCAGGGGCCCAGCGAACTGGCCGCCGCCTGCATGCAAGACCGTGAGAAATGTTCCGCCTTCAACACACCCTTCCACGGCACGGCTGGCTTTGGAGCGCGCCAGCGCAGATCTCCAACCGGCGGCGCCGCGTAGGGAATGCTCCGGAACACGGTGATGGCGTTATCGGCCGTAGGCACTCCTTCCACCAGTCCGCGATCCGTATGGACGGGTTTTGCGGCAACGGCCGCGCCTAGGATGAACAGGGACAAGCAGATGAAACGAAACATGGCAGGAGCACCTTTTGCTGACTCCCGTGTATATATCACAGCGGGTGCGGGAGCGCTTGTCGGCCCTGCTCCAACGCCCGATCGGAGCCTTCGTCTGGGTATCCCAGCAGAAAATTGAACCGGTACATCAGAATATCCGGTGCGAACCGCAAGCGCTTGCGATAAATTAGATTCGCATGAAAAACACCTCGAAGTCCGGTTCGGCCGCGATGCCCCCCCACAGCAAAGCCAATGCGCCAGCTTACAAGAATCCCAAGCTGACGCCGGAACGAAGGACCAAGGACCTGCTCGGCCGTATGACTCTCGAGGAAAAGGCCGCGCAGATGATCTGCGTCTGGCAGAAGAAGGCGGAAACCCTCGTCGACGCGGACGGCCGGTTTGACCCGGCGAAGGCCAGGGCCGCCTTCAGGAAAGGCCATGGGCTGGGACAGGTGGGCCGCCCCAGCGATGCAGGTCCGGGCCTGGATGCGCGCCGCATGGCCGAACTCACCAACGCCATCCAGCGTTTCTTCGTGGAGGAAAGCCGCCTGGGTATCCCCGTGGTCTTCCACGAGGAGTGCCTTCACGGACAAGCCGCCGTCGGCGGCACCAGCTTCCCGCAACCCATCGGCCTGGGCGCCACATTCGACCCTGCCCTGGTCGAATCCCTCTATACGATGACCGCGCTGGAAGCGAGATCGCGCGGCGCCCACCAGGCGCTGACCCCAGTCGTCGACGTGGCCCGCGATCCACGCTGGGGCCGCGTCGAAGAGACCTTTGGCGAAGATCCCTTCCTCGTCTCCCGCATGGGCATCGCTGCCGTCCGCGGTTTTCAGGGCGACGTCACTTTCCGCGACAAGACGCGCCTCATAGCCACCCTGAAACACTTCGCCGCCCACGGCCAGCCAGAATCCGGCATGAACTGCGCGCCCGCCAACGTCAGTGAACGAGTCCTGCGCGAGACATTCCTTTATCCGTTCGAACAGGCCATCCGCCACGGCGGCGCGATCTCCGTCATGCCCTCCTACAACGAGATCGACGGCGTCCCTTCGCACGCCAACCGCTGGCTGCTGCGCGACGTGCTGCGCAAGGAATGGGGCTTTCAGGGCTACACGGTCTCCGACTATTACGCCATCTGGGAACTCTCCGACCGCCCGGATACCCATGGTCACTTTCTCGCCGGGGATAAGAAACAGGCCTGCGCTTTGGCCGTCGAAGCCGGAGTCAATATCGAACTCCCGGAACCGGACTGCTACCTGCACCTGGTCGAACTCGTCCGCAAGGGCGTTCTGAAGGAAGCCCAGCTCGACGAACTAGTGGCGCCGATGCTCCTCTGGAAGTTCCGCCTCGGCCTGTTCGACGACCCGTACGTCGATCCGGAATTCGCGGCGTCCGTCGCCGGTTGTGAAGCACACCGCCCGGTCGCGCTGCAGGCGGCCCGTGAAACGGTGACCCTGTTGAAGAATGAAGGCAGTCTTCTGCCCCTGGACGCCGCTGCCCTCAAGACCATCGCGGTCATTGGCCCGAATGGCGACCGGCCGCTGCTCGGCGGCTACAGCGGCAAACCGGAATACTGCTCCACCGTCCTTGAAGGAGTTCGGGCGCGCGTGGGTGCGAGCGTGAAGGTCCTCTACAGCGAAGGCTGCCGGATTACCCAGCCCGGATCGTGGAACCAGGACGAGGTGCTTCCTTCTGACCCGGCCGAAGATCGCCAGCTCATCGCGGCCGCCGTCCGCACGGCGCGCAAAGCGGATGTCATCATCCTGGCCATCGGCGGCAACGAGCAGACGTCGCGCGAAGCTTGGTCCCTGAACCACATGGGCGACCGCACCAGCCTCGACCTCATCGGACGCCAGGACGAACTGGTCCGCGCCCTTCTGGCCCTCGGCAAACCCATCGTAGCCCTGCTGTTCAACGGCCGTCCGCTCTCCATCCGCGAAGTCGCCCAATCTGTGCCTGCGATTCTCGAGTGCTGGTACCTCGGGCAGGAAACAGGCACCGCGGTCGCCGAAATCCTGTTCGGAGACGTCAACCCCAGCGGCAAACTGCCCATCACCATCCCGCGCTCCGCCGGCCACATCCCTGCCTACTACAACCACAAACCGTCCGCCCGCCGCGGGTATCTGTTCGACGATGTTTCTCCGCTGTTCGCCTTCGGCTTCGGGCTCAGTTACACCGCGTTTGAATTCTCAGCCCCGCGGTTGTCAAAGAAGAGCATCCGCCGCGATGGCTCCACGCGATTGTCGGTGGACGTGACGAACACCGGCACGCGGGACGGCACAGAGGTTGTCCAGCTCTACATCCGGGACCAGGTGAGTTCCGTGACGCGGCCCGTGAAAGAGCTCAAGGGCTTCCAGCGTGTGTCTCTCCAACCGGGTGAAACGCGCACCGTCCACTTCGAGATCACCCCGGAACTGCTCGCCTTCTGGGATGTGAATATGCGTTACACGGTGGAACCGGGCGCATTTGACTTAATGACGGGCAACTCATCACGCGATGGCGATCTGCGCAAAGTCACTCTCCGCGTGAACTGACGGGGTCTACGAAAGAGGCATCCAACATGGCCGATAGTGTGCAAAAACTCGCGGTCCGCGAAAAGCTGGGCTACGCCTGCGGCGACATCGCCACGAATTTCTTCTTCCAGTCGATGATTCTCTACCAGACCCGTTTCTACACGGATACGGTAGGACTCTCCGCCGTCGCGGTCGGCTCCATGTTTCTGGTGCTCCGGCTCGCCGACGCCATCTTCGACCCCGTCATCGGCGCACTCTCTGACCGGACGCAGAGCCGCTGGGGCAAGTTCCGCCCGTGGATCCTCGGCACCGCCTTGCCCTTCGGCCTGATCTTCTGGCTGGTCTACGTTTCACCCGATTTCGGGCCGCAAGCCAAACTGGTTTACGCCTACCTCACCTATTCGCTCGTCATGATCCTCTATTCGGCGAACAATACGCCGTACTCCGCGCTGATGGGCGTCATGACCCCCGATGTGAGCGAACGCAACAACGTGGCCCGCTATCGCTTCGTCGGCGCCTTGATCGGCCAGTTCCTCATCCAGGCCCTGCCGCTGCCGTTGGTCGCCAAGCTGGGTGGTGGCAACCCTGCCCGCGGCTGGGCCCTCACAATGGGCATCTTTGGCGCCCTCATCGTCCTGTTGAACCTCATTACCTTCGCCACCACCCGCGAGCGCGTCCAGCCCGATCCCCGGCAGAAATCCGATCTGCGCTCCGATCTCAGGAACGTCTTCACCTGCGGCCCCTGGATCGTCATGTTCGTTCTCACTTTGCTCATCTTCACGATGCTGGTCATCCGCGGCAGCTCCTCCAACTACTTTTTCGCCTACTACCTGGACCAGCAGCAGATTCGCGACTTCCTCTCCGGCTTCGGCCTGGCTGGCACCGCCGGCCCGGTCACCGGCTGGCGCACCGTCCTCGATTCGCTGGGCCTGCTGGTCAACCCCGATGGCTCCAACGCCTCGGCCGTCGGTCTCAGTCTCTTCTTCGTCATTGGGAGCCTGGTCCAGATCGTCGGCATCCTCTTCTCGAAACCCCTGGCCGACCGCTTCGGCAACAAGGCCGTCTTCATCGCCGGTATGTTCGCAACCATGGTCGCCACCTTCCTGGTTTTCTTCGTCGATCCCACCCAGATCCGCCTCATGTTCGCGCTAAGCATCCTCTGGGCCATCGGCTGGGGCCCCACCGTCCCGCTCCTCTGGGTCATGATCGCCGACGTCGCCGACTACTCGGAGTGGAAGACCTCGCGCCGCGCCACTGGCTTCATGTTTGCCGGAATCCTCTTCGCCCTGAAAGCCGGCCTCAGCCTCGGCGGAGCATTGAGCGCCTGGGTGATCGACGCGTTCGGCTACGTTCCGAATGCGGTGCAGACCGAACGGGCTCTGCTCGGCATCCGCCTCGGCGCAAGCGTCTATCCCGCCATCGCTATGGCCCTCGGCCTCGTCTGCCTCGTCTGCTACCCGATCGGGAAGAAGCTGAACGTCCAGATCCAGGAACAGCTCGCCGAACGGCGCAGGAAGTTCGCCACTGCATAACCCCCGCGGATGCAACGCATGACTTCAGCCTGTACACGACTCGCACTCGCCCTGCTCTCCGCGGTGCTGTCTTTCGCGCAGCCGTCTGAGCCCCCCCAACAGCTCACCTTCACGCCCTATCACTCGAACGGCATCTATGCCGCGGGTGAAATGGTTGGCTGGACGGTCACGCCCGGCCCGGTCGCGCCGTCCTACGCCTACAAATGGACCATCCGCCGGAACAATGCAGTCGTGCTTAAGGAAGGCCGGCTCGACCTCTCCTCGGGCAAGGCTACGATCGAAATCGCGGCCGATGAGCCCGCTATGCTCTACGTGGCGATCGAGCCGTATGCGCCCCTCGCGTCCGAACAGCCGGGCACAGCCCCTGCAGGCAAGCCGGAGAGTCCCGCGCCCATCTCCATCACCGGCGGCAACACCGGCCGCAATACCGGACTCTACGCAGTCGGCGCCGCTGTCTCACCGGCGAGAATCGGACTCTCGACTCCACCGCCCCCGGACTTCGACGCATTCTGGGAAGCCAAACTGGCGGCGCAGGCCAAGGTCCCCATCAACCCGCAACTCACCTCGGTTCCGACCGATGTCCCTGGCGTCGAGATGAACATTTTCGTTCTGGATGCGCTCGGCTCCAAGGCGCATGGCTACCTGGCCAAACCTGCCAGGGAAGGCAAGTTCCCTGCCCTGATTCAACTCCAATATGCCGGCGTCTATGCCCTGAATGCCCGTGCCGCGGCACAGCGCGCGGCCGAAGGCTGGCTGATTCTCAACGTCGATTCGCATGACAAGCTGCCCTCGGACCCCTCCGGAAATATCCCGAGGAACTATCAGGCCATCGGCAATACAGATCGGGAGCAGTCCTATTTCCTGAATATGTATCTGCGCGACTCGCGGGTCCTGGATTACCTGCTCACCCGTCCCGATTGGGATGGCACGACCATTGTCCTCACCGGCGGCAGCATGGGCGGCCAGCAAACCTTCGCTCTCGCCGGCTTGCGTCCGGAGAAGATCACCGCCGCCTTAGTCTGCGTACCAGCCGGAGCCGATACCAACGGCGCTCTGCACGGCCGCAAACCCGGCTATCCATACTGGCCGTCGGACAACCCCGATGCCTTGAAAACCGCCCTATACTTCGATCCCGTCAACTTTGCGCCGCGTATCAAAGCGGCGGTGATGGCGGGCATCGGCTTCATCGACACCATCTCTCCGCCCGCCGGCATCTGGACCGTGTTGAATCAGATACCCGGCCCCAAGGAACCGCTGCCCCTCCTCGAATCGGAGCACGATAACCTCACGCCACGGAAAGTACGCGCCTGCCCCGAGAGAACCCGGGAGTTGCTCAACCTGATCGTGAATGGCGGCAAGTTCCAACCGGAAGGCATCCGGCCGTAAGGCGGGCAATTGCGGGAAGCGATCCGTCCGGCTGAGCAACCCAGGATGCCGCGGTCCGGCTAAGCGGCCGCCCGCAGCCTCGCCCGCTCCAGTCCCATCCGCACCAGCGTCGACACGTTGGCTGTCGCAATCAGCGACTCCAACACCGTCCCGCCAATCGAGCGGCTGACATACCCGTTCACCAGCCACATCAGCGTCGTCGTCAACAGCACCAGGCGCAGCCGTACGCCGTCCAGGGTGAAAAACGCCACCGTCGCGATGCACGACGCCACAATGGGCAGCCAGCCCATGCCGTTGTGCGCCACACGGAACCCAACCCAGACATTCAGGACAATGGCTGCCGCTGCCAGCCAGAGCGACCGCGATCGCAGCGACAGATACGTCCTGCCCGCTGAAATGCCGGCCGACCCCGCCGCCGCCAGGTTCCCCAACATGAGGAAATGTGCCCCATACACCACGCTCTCCGCCGAAAGCAGTAGTTTCATCCGCCGGTCATCCCTGCTCAGAAACGCCCCCACTCCCAACACCAGCGCCACATACCCGGCACATTGCGCCGGCGAAAGATAATCCATTTCCCTTCTATTCTCGCAGTTTCAGAGGCAATCTTCCCAATCCCGGTGCCGTCGCGGGACTTCGTGGTCACCGTAGGAATCGCTCTGCAGGTTCGCCCCCCGTCCGCCGATAAGCAGGGGGAAGGTCGTGCCCATCGCTGCACGGCGACGGCCTCCTGGAGAATCATGGCTCTCTACGGCTGCAACTGGAAGCTCGGGGATAGGGCAAGCAACAGCCGCCATCGCGGGCGACTCTTCCCCTGCAGGCCTGGTTGCGGGCGCAACGGAGACACCCCCTCCGGCCGAACCTGGAAAGCCGTCCTGGACTGCCGCCAACCCGGACGTGTCATGCTGCTGGGCCTGCTCCTCACAGCCGCCATCAGGGCGGACGAACCGCCTGGCGCCTGGACTGGACCCTTTCTCCCTTGTGACGGCCACGCCGAGGTTCTGAAGCGGGAACCCTTGAAACTGGGTGTCCGGTTCGCCACCGCCAACCCGGCTTTGAAAGCGGAGTTTGCCCGCGCCATGAACTTCTGGGCCGGCGTCCTCGACTTGACCTGGCATGAGGAAGATAGCCGGGCCTGTGCCATACAGGCCGTCGATGGCGGCCCCGGTCTGTTCCGGCCCGGCGAAGTCGCCCGCGCCCAGTTCCCGGGACACTCTGCGTTCCAGGGCTGGATCGCCTTCAACCCAAGAGCCACCCTGCCCGCGAATGAACTGTTCGTGACCGTCGTCCACGAATTGGGACACCTGCTCGGATTGCCGCATAGCGCCAACTCGTCATCGGTCATGTATTTCCTGGCGCTCGATGGGCCCGTGTTCCTGGACAGCGCGGACCTCGCGGTCCTGGCGGCTCGTCACCGCATACGGGATTCCGCGGAAATCAACAGAGCTCCTCAATCGACCCTGCAGGCCTGGAGACGCGTGTCACGGTGAACCCCCTTTGTGGGGCGGCTGCCGGCATCTGGCCAGAGCTATCGCCGCCTTACTCGGCTGGCCAGATATACGTGCCCACCCCGCCGGGGCTCAGCCGGATATTCGCCATTGCCCCTCGATACTGAATGGTGAAGCCGCTCACCGACTGCGTGTCGTTCGCCACAACCAGGACGATCTGCCCCTTCGGCGTGCGGAACGCCACATTCGGCAGGACTCGGGTATTCTCAATCACCGCCACACGCTTCACCCCCGGACGTTCTTCATCTTCGGTCAGGCCAATGGCCGGATCCCCTGGCGCGGTGGACCCGATCCGCACCGAACCAGGCCTCACGAACTTGGCAGCGTGCGCGATGGTGTAATACGCGAGGTTGATCGATACCGCATCTTTGTCCAGGGTGATGCCGCCCTGGCACATCGGGCACCCCCCGTTGCCGGTGTGAGGCTTGTTCTCCGGGTCGGCCGCCAGGTTCCACAACACGACATTCCGGCTCCAGTTGCGCGCCGTGTCGATGATCATTCGTTTGACGGTCGCCGCGATGTCGATCGTCGCGCTACCAGGCTTCTCAATGATCATCTGCTCAGTGAAGTAGACATTCTTGTCCGGTCGGGCCAGGTGCATCAGGCCCATCGCCGCAATGTCTCCTCCGTAGTGATGGAAGCCCGAACCATCGGCAAAGCGCGAAATCACCGGATCGCTCAACAGCGTCAAGGGAAAGTCGGGACGGTCGCAGTTGTGGTCGAACAGGATCACTTTCGTCTGCAGGCCCGCCTTCGTCAATGCCGGATAGAGATGATCCCGCAAAAACACGAGTTGCTGGCTCACTTGCCACTGCATGCTCGGCGTGTTCTTCGAGTTCAGCGGTTCGTTCTGGATCGTGATCGCATCAATCGCGATCCCTTCCTTCTTCATCTCTTCCACATACCTCACCAGGTACTGTGCATAGACCGCATAGCACCGCTCCGCCAGCGCGCCCCCGCGGACATCGCCGTTCGTCTTCATCCAGACAGGCGCCGACCACGGTGAGCCTAGAATCTTAATCCCCGGGGCAATGGCGAGAATCTCCTTCAAAACCGGAATTACGTCTTTCCGGTCCTGGCCGAGATCGAACTTCTTCAGCTCGAAATCCGTCTCACCCGCCGCCAGGTCGTCGTAAGAGAAAACGAAGCTGTTCAGGTCCGACGCGCCGATCGTGAGCCGCAGGTAGCTGACGCCAATGTGATCGCCGTCCGTACCAAACGTACGCCGCAGCACCCCGGCCCGAGCTTGTGGGCTCATCTTCGACAGCAGTTCGGCGCTTCCGCCGGTCAATGCAAAGCCGAAGCCGTCCATGGACTGCATCTGCAGCCCCGGGTCCACCACAATCACCGGCCCTCGGGCGTTCGCATGAGTCTGAAACGCCACCGGGCTCGCCTGTTTTTCAAACAGGGCGGACCGGTCCCGATTGGTAACCCAACTCTCGATCTGCGCTGGCCCGCGATTCTGTGCCAGGCCCGCGTCAGCACTGGCCGCCAGGCAAGCCAGCGCGAGAATCACACTGCGATCCATTCTCATAATTGCTCTCAGTGTTTCAGAGCTTATCATCGCCAGACCTCGCGAGCCCAGCTGGGAGAACGGGATTCAAGGCATGCCCGCTTTCCTGCGGGTTGAGGCGGAGGCCGGTGCAGGCTCACAGTTCCCCGGCCAGTTCGACCAGCTCCGCCACTGCCGTGTTCTGACTCCTCCGCCCCTCCGATGTGAATCAAGCCGGGAGGCTTGATTCCATCGCCAATCGTCTTCCGACATGCCGACGTGCTCAACCCGGCAGGAATCAGTATGCTATCGTACGATTGCATCAAAAGACACAATCGATTGGTGACTGGATACCTGACCAGGGGAGTATGGTTAAACCTGCTTCCAAAGGACGGAGAGTTTCTCCATTGTGGCGCTCAATATGGAATGCGCACGACACTGTCGAGGCAAGCAACATTGGGTGCGCAGAGCCGGGCGAGTGTCCTGCGCCCTTTCTTCTCCGTCCTCATGGGTCTTCAACCCACCCGCCGATTCTGACCTTCAGCCAGAGAGGGGCCCGCTATGTCCAAGTTCGCCATCCTGAACCCCCACTTCATCCTAGTGCTATGCCTGATCATCGCCGTCGTCGGCGGGGTCTCACTCACTCGGATGCCAGTGGACATGTTTCCCGTGATGAACATCCCCGTTGTCGTGGTTGCGACCTTCTACAACGGCATGGCTCCCCAGCAGATCGAAGCGGACATCACCAGCCGGTTTGAGCGGTTCTTCACGCTGGGCAGCGGTGTTGAACACATCGAATCGCGCTCACTGCCCGGTGTTAGTGTGATCAAGGTCTACTTCCAACCCGGGTTCAATGCGGATTCCGCGGTCACCACGATCTCCAATCTGGCCATGGCCCAGTTGCGCCGGTTGCCACCCGGAACCCTCCCGCCCGTCGTCCTGAAGTTCGATGCATCCAGCTTGCCGGTATGCCTGGTCACGCTCAAGGGTGAGGGCCTGACCGAAACCAAGCTCCGCGATCTCGCCCAGTTCACCGTGCGAAACCAACTGGCCCGCGTCTCGGGTGCATCTGTGCCGGTTCCGTTCGGCGGAGCATACCGGCAGATCATGGTGTATGTCGACCCCTCGAAGCTGGAGGCTTACCAGCTCAGCCCGATGGACATTGTGAGGCGCGTGAACAACGCAAACCTCATCCTGCCGGGCGGTGATGTACAAATCGGGGATCGCGACTACAACGTCTACACCAACAGCCAGCTCGACCGAATCTCCGAGATCAATGATTTGCCCATCAAGGCTCGCGGGCAGGCGCTGGTCCGTATCTCGGATATCGGCGTCGCCAGGGATGCGAATCAGATTCAGACGAACGTCGTGCGCATCGACGGGCAGCGTTCGGTTTACCTGCCCGTGCTCAAACAGGGCGGTGACACGAACACAATCGCAGTCGTCGACGGGGTGCGCGAACAGGTGGCGGACCTTCAGAATGTGCCCAGGGAACTGGTCAGCAAGGTCGTCTTCGATCAATCAGACTTCGTGAAGAAAGCGGTCGAAACCCTGCTGCATGAAGGTGCCCTTGGCCTCTTCCTCACTTCGGTGCTCATCCTCGCTTTTCTGGGCAGCATGCGCGCCACCGTCGCTGTGTTCTTCTCGGTGCCTCTCTCCGCACTGGCCACCTTCGTGGCCCTCTACTTCGGCGGAGGCAGCATCAACACGATGGTCCTCGGTGGCTTGGCCCTGGCATTCTCGCGCCTCATCGACAACTCGGTGGTCGTGCTCGAAAACATCTTCCGGCATCTGGAATTGGGCGAAGAGCCGGCGGTCGCCGCGGAGAAGGGGGGCCGGGAGGTGGCCATGCCGGTGCTGGCCGCAACGGTCACCACCGCCGTCGTGTTCTTCCCTGTTACCTTCCTCTTCGGAGTCAGCAAGTTCCTCTTCTCCGCTTTGGCGCTCGCCGTCGTTCTGGCCTTGGCCGCCTCCTACGTGGTGGCTCTCACCGTGGTGCCGTTGTTTGCCGCGATGTTCCTCAAGCGCGCACCGGAGCCGCATTCGGCGTCCGGCGCCCCCACCCGGGCCAAGGGCTTCAATGCCTGGTTCAATCGCGGATTTGACCGCCTCCTGACGGGGTATGAAAAGCTCGTCGCCGGATTCCTTCGCCGCCCTGCGGTCTCGCTGGGTGTCTTTGGCGTACTCTTTGCCGCCAGCTTCCTATGCTTCCCCTTTATCGGCGTTTCGTTCTTCCCACGCACCGATGCCGGCCAGTTTGTTGTACTTGTGAAGGCCGCCAGCGGGACCAGGTTGGGCGTCACCGAGCAACTCGTCGCCCGGCTCGAAGACACTATCCGCAAGGTCATCGGCAACGACGACCTGGATATGATCGTGTCCAACATCGGCACGGTTCCGGGTTTTTCGTCCATCTACACCAGCAACTCCGCCATGCACACCGCATTTGTCCAGGTGAGTCTCAAAGAGGGTCACCGCGTCAGCAGCTTCGAATACATGTCGAGGCTCAAGCAGAGAGTGCAGGAAGATCTGCCCCGGCTCTCGGTGTTCTTCCAGCCGGGCGGAATGGTGGATGCGGTCCTGAACCTGGGACTGCCCGCCCCCATTGATGTCAAAGTCTCCGGCTACAATCTCCAGGAGACGTTTCAGGTCGCCACGCAGCTTGCCAACCGCATCCGCAGAGTCCCGAACGTCGGCGAGGTCTTCATCCCGCAGGACATCGACTATCCGGCACTGATGCTGAATGTCAGCCGCGCCCGTTCAGCGCAACTCGGCCTGGACCAGAAAGAAGTGGTCCAGAACATCATCACGGCCCTCAACAGCAACCAGATGATCGCACCCAGCTACTGGATCGATCCAAAGAACGGGAATGACTACATGCTGACGGTTCAGTACCCCGAGAGACATGTGAAGTCGGTCGACGAGTTGAAGGCGATCCCCCTTCGCGGCGATTCGAGCACGGAGGCAACCCGGCTCGATGCCATCACTTCGATTTCGAGCCTGTCCGCGCCTACCGAGGTCGATCACTATCAACTGCAGCGCGTCATCGATGTCTATGTCCGGCCGGAAGGCGAAGATCTGGGCCGCATCACGTCCGCGATTGACGACATCACCCAGTCGATCCAGAAGCCCAGCGCCGTCAATGTCTCCATCCAGGGAATGGTCAAAAACATGCGGTCTTCCTTCCGCAGCTTCGGCATCGGCCTTTCGATGTCATTGGTGCTTCTCTATCTCGTCCTGATCGCCCAGTTCCGGTCGTTCATCGATCCCGCCATCATCCTCATCGCCGTACCTCCCGGTCTGATGGGGGCCATGGCCGTCTTGTTGAGTACCGGCACGACCATCAACATCATGTCCCTCATGGGTGTCATTATGCTGGCCGGTATCGCTGTCTCCAACAGCATCCTGATAGTGGAGTTCGCGCGCCACCTGCGCTCCGAGGGTATGAGCGTGAAGGCTGCCGTCGTTCTCTCCTGCCGCGTACGCCTGCGGCCAGTCCTCATGACATCATTGGCCACCATCATCGGCCTGCTCCCCATGGCCCTCAAGCTGGGCACCGGCAGCGAAGCCTACGCTCCTCTGGCTCGGACCATCATCGGCGGCCTCGCCGTTTCCGTGGCGCTTACGGTCTTCCTGGTGCCGGCTGCCTACTATCTGGTCCACCACAAAGAAGATGTGGCCGGTCTTCCACCGGCTGAGCCCGCCGTCTACCAGGCGTAAGCCTGGCTGAGTGGGCCGCTCGCTGAAATGGTCCAGGTTCGCGTGGCCTGTTTCCAGGGATCCGTCGTGGAAGCCCACCCTCCCGTTCAGTTCGATTGCCAACTGCTGCGCGCACGCGGAGCAATCTTCTCCAAATCCGCGTAGAGCGTCAGGACCAGATCGCCCGATTCGCGCATGAGCTCAGGAATCTCGGCACCGCTGGGATGCGGCAGCCCCGGAATCCGGATGTTCGGAATCTGCTCTCGTGTCCGCTCCAGGTCACGCCGGCCCTCTTCATCGAATCCTCGCGAGAGCCGCATCCCATACTCGAGCGAGGCCAGCCACTCCGCAGGAGCCGCATTCCGGGCCGCTGCATCGCTCATCCCCTTCACCCAACCCCGCGCCGCCTTACGAAACCAATCCCCGGGCGGACACGCGTCCATCAGGGCAGTCCACAGCATTGTCCGCTGCCGGACCGTGTCCCGTTCGTCCTCCGCCCGCCAGTCCTGCACCCGGCGAAACACAGGGCCTGCGCGGAACTCCCACTCGGGGCTCGTCTTCTCCTCCGCCGAAAGCCACCGCTCGGAGGTCCCGTCTGTCCGCAGCCTCTCCACTTCGCCCGCGATCTGCATCAGCGCCGCTTCATTTCTATACGGCCGGTCCATCACGCGGCCCTCCACCTTCTCCGATTGCGTCTCCTTCGTCGCAATCGCCTGCACCTCTCCGCCACCCAGCGACAGCGCAAACCGGTTGAACACCTGTACAGTCTCGAACTCCCTGCGCCAGGCCTCGTTCTTGCCGGTCCCGGACAACCAATCATAGGAATCCTGGCATCGAGGACCGCTCAACTGCTCCACCAGCAACTGCCGCAAAACCTGCATCGTCCCGGTCGCAGGAACGCTCCGCTCCGCCAATTGCGCGGCCGTTTGGATCACCGCCGTCGCCAGGTGCTTCTGTTGCAGGGCGGCCGAGAAGACCCGGTCGCTCGACCGGACATTCGCCAGACCCGATGTGAACGCGCTCCCCAGCGCCGCCGCATCGAAGCCGGCATCCAGCAGAGTCAGGACGGCCGCGCTCGCCGCCTCCACGTCCACCGGCGTCCGCAGATTCCGCAAGGCACGCGTGACGATCTCCGTCGGACGCTGCCTCGCCAGTTCCTCCTTGGTGAAAGCCTTGCGACGGACCACCTGGGCCAACGTGGAATAATATTCGCCGCTCCCTGGAACAAATCCTTCCTCGCATTTCGGCCTGGAATACTCCGGCAGCGCGATCTCGTCGAAAAGCTCCATCGCCCTGCGCTCATTCACGTTGATCAGGCTATGCACGACCCGGCACCGAATGGACAACCCGTCCAGCCGGAGCAACTGCACCGGAACTAGGAACGCCTGAATGCCGCGTGGATATGCCGGGGACACCAGCACCCATGGGTGCGCCTCTCGGGCCTCACCCGCGCGCCCATACACCTCTTCCAGAACCTTCAAACGCTCGGCCGCGGACATTTTCTGTACCTGCAGCAGCCGCAGGGCAACATCGGCATGGATCTCCGCCGGAGCGCTCCTGGCGCGCTCAATCAACTCCAGCGCACTGTTGCGCTCCTCCGCGCACAATCCGGCCGCCGCACAAAACAGAAATACCCTGAGAACCATCGGAGCGCCTCCGAATTCGAACCGCCTTCCGACGTATATTCTGTCACTATCCGGCGGTTGGTAATCGAAACGCCATCACCCCGAGAGCAGCCTTACGACGAACTTCGGTGCGCAACCGTCTTGAACTGAAGCTGACGCGTCTGCCCTCTGGCGAAACGCGTCTGCGGCTCGCCGTAGAGCTTCCACTGCGGAAGGATGTTCCATCTCTCGCGCCTTGAAAGGCACACACGCACGGCTGCGCAGGGCACTCCCCCTGGTCACCCTGAGAGACATCTCAACAGGGGCGTGGCATGGAGCCTCCACACGCATTCGCCTCTTTGAATAACGGCCGCGATTCATCGGCGGAACGGACCGCCGCAAGGGTCCTGCCAGCGATTCCGCCACTTGGGTGGGCGGTGCGCTCTCTGACGTGGCAGCTAACTGCGTCCCGAACACGCTGACCAGCGAGCCTGGCGCGGTGGCGGGCTGCAGACTGGCGGCGGATACGCAGGTAAGCGTACTCGGCCCTTCACCAGTCCACGCGTGCGCTGCACAAATCCACGCGATTGCCAGAAGACAACCCTGTACCTGGTAAGTCACGGATGCTTCGTCCAGATTATTATCAGATCGGATTACCGTGATAAATTACAGCTTTCAGTCGCACTTCCGTCCTTCAGACTTACGCATTCCCGCATCATCTGCGGCACTCCACACAACCAGGCGCCGGAGCGTATGTCAATGGCCCGCAGGCGGCCGTTCATTGCGAAGAGGCCCAACATGGGTGCGCAACAAGACCCCGGAACTCGGTCTCAGCGACAATGGAAAGATGATTCGAGTCCTCGTCAGCGCCTGCCTTCTGGGGGAACCTGTCCGGTTTGATGGCGGCGATAAACGAGTGGAAGATGACATTCTCGCTCGCTGGCAGGCCGAAGGACGGCTGGTTCCGGTATGCCCGGAGTTGGCGGGCGGCCTGGGGGTCCCGCGGTCACCGGCGGAGATCCAGGGTGAGGGCGGAGGCTTGGCGGTGCTCCAGGGTTCGGCGCAGGTGAAAGATTCCGAAGGCCGGCAGGTGACCGCGGCATTCGTCGAAGGAGCCCGCCGGACCCTGGCGCTCGCCCGGGCACACGGAGCACAGGTCGCCGTACTCACAGACCGCAGCCCGTCGTGTGGCAGCACCACCATTCACGACGGGAAGTTCGGCCCCGGCATGCTGCCAGGGCAAATGGGCGTAACAGCGGCCCTGCTCCAGGCGGAGGGCGTGGCGGTCTTTGCTCAGCACGCGCTGCTGGACGCGGAGCGGTTGGTGCAAGAACTGGAAGCCAGACCTAGCCACGAACGTGAGTGAGCGGCTACCCCACCGAAACGCCCCAAATCCACGCCCAATACCCGCTATTTCTGCCGCTTGCACACCAGCAGATACTTGTCGCCTTGAATCCCCGTCACATTCAGCTTCATCTCGTCGCCGGCCACGGTCCCCTCGTAACGGATCTTCCCGTGCTCAATATTCATTTCGAAAGCAATCTTCTCGCCGTCCACCCGCCCCTTCTCAATAGCGGCTTCATATTCGCCGGCCTTCACCTTGCCGGCCAGCGCCGCTCCAGGCTGGATCGTGATCACCACGTCCGAGACGCCCATCTGTGTCTCCATGGAACCCCTCCAGGCGCCCGCCAGATCGGCCGCGCTCAGGCTCAGTGCGGCCAGGACTATCAAGCCTAAAACCATCAGCAGTTTCATTGCGGTCGCTCCTTGCTGCGGAATCCACAGACCCGTCGCCGCACCGGAACAGCGAAGTGCGCGGATCATGTCCGCAAGTATATTTGGCACTAAGTGCCATGTCAACTACCAAGTACCTTTCTCGCCGCAAAGTGACATTCGCCCAATCGTCTCCCTCGCGGCACCAGACAGCACACCACCCCCGTCACGACACCACGCCGAGTAACATTTACTTCTGACGAGACTCTTTCGCCCTATCTTTGGAGAAATTTCTCTTGTCACAGAGAAATTTCTATGGCCCAATGAGAAGCACGAACCTCCGGAACTAATTGTCTCCGCACATCACAACTCAACCGTGGGAATGAAAAGGAAGCCTATGACTCGTCTACTCATTTGTTTGCTTATGTTTGTGGTGAGTATCCTCTCGGCTGCCGAACCGACCGGCACGCTCACGGGCACCGTCCTGGATCCGGCGGGCGCCGTGGTGCCCTCCGCGAAGGTCTCAGTCATCAACACGCAAACAGGATTGAAGCGCGAAGGGGAAAGCGGCACGGATGGCAGCTTCGTCTTTCCGCTGCTTCCGGTCGGCGCCTACCGCGTGACCGTCGAAGCCGGCGGTTTTGGACGGTTTGAACAGAAGGGGATCCAACTGGCGGCCGACCAATCAGCCGCGGTGACCATCCACCTTCAGTTGGGAACCACCAGCCAGTCAGTGGAAATCACGGCCGGCGCGGCTATGGTGGAAACACGCTCCGGTGCGCTCAGCCAGGTGGTAAATCAGCAGAAGATCTCGGAACTGCCGCTGGACGGACGCAATGCGGCCTCTTTGGTGCTGCTGGCGCCGGGCACCGTCGATCTCCGCGCGAGCAATTCGAGAGGCGCCGGCGACACCTTGCAGACCATCTCGTCGCCCAGCGCTGTGTCCGTCTCTGCCAATGGCGGGCGCGCGGACACGGCCAACTACAGCCTGGACGGTGGCAGCAACCAGGACACGTACACCAACGTGAACAATCCGTTCCCAAATCCGGACGCGGTTGAAGAGTTTAGCGTGCAGACCAACAGCTTCAGCGCCGAATATGGCCGGGGGTCCGGCGCAATCGTGAACGTAGTGACAAAGTCGGGCACGAATGAGTTTCACGGCAGCCTGTTCGAGTTCCTGCGGAACGGCAATCTCAACGCGCGAAACTTCTTCGCCGAACGCCACGACGAACTGAAACGCAACCAGTTTGGTGGCAGCTTCGGTGGACCGGTCGTTCGCAACAAACTGTTCTTCTTCGGGACCTACCAGGGGACCCAACTCCGAGACGTGCAGGCCGGGCAATCGGCCACAGTGTATACGGCGGCCCAGCAGGGCGGAGATTTCAGTGGCTTGAGCCGGCAGATTGTCGACCCCATAACGAAGACGCCGTTCGCGGGCAACCGCATCCCGCTCAGCCGGTTCGACCCGGCGGCAGCCAAACTGCTGACGCACCTGCCCGTTTCGGCCTCCGCCGATGGGCTCGTCTACTACGAACTGCCGCATCGGGATCAGGAAAACCAATTCATGGGGCGCGTGGATTACCTGGTCGGCTCCCACAGGCTCTATGCCCGCTATTTCGACAACACCTACAAACGGGACGCGGTCTCAGATGGTGCATATCTGATCACCGCCAGCCGTGGCGTGGACCTGCCGACGAAGACAACGTCATTCAACGACACCATGACGCTCGGACCGACGCTCTTGAACAGCTTCATCGCCTCCTATACGAGGAATTCCTCCCAGGTACTCAGCGGCGCTCCGTTCGACTACTCGGCGCTGGGCATCCAGAATGTTGCCACGACAAATCCGGCGGAGCTGGTGATCGCGGTCTCCGGCTACTTCAGCATCAACAGTGGCCATCCGGGCAGCTTTGTGCGCGACACCTTCCAGTTGGCTGACAGTCTGCACTGGATCAAAGGCAAGCACGAGATCGCGGTGGGCGGCGACTACCTGCGGTCGAACTTCGACGGGACAAATACCTACCGCCAGAACGGGCAATACCGGTTCCGGGGCACGAGCTACTCCGGCAATCCCCTCACCGATGTGGTGCTGGGTTACGCAGACCGGTTCATCCAGGGCGGCGGCGAATATCAGACGCGGCGCGGCAACATGGCCAGCCTGTTCATCCAGGACAATTACCGCGTGCGGCGGGATCTGACCATCAGCATGGGCCTGCGCTGGGATCCCTTCTATCCGTTCACTGAAAAAGACGGCAAGGTGGAG
The DNA here is from genome assembly GCF_051172195.1 of Paludibaculum fermentans. Classification (GTDB taxonomy): domain Bacteria; phylum Acidobacteriota; class Terriglobia; order Bryobacterales; family Bryobacteraceae; genus Paludibaculum; species Paludibaculum fermentans_A. The sequence continues at coordinate 2,756,320 of NZ_JBPJAQ010000001.1, read as the reverse complement.
TGCTTCGTTCCAGGTGCGCAATCGTCGCGGTTCCGCAACGCTCCGTCTGGATATCTATACGCTGGCGACAGCGGCTGCCCGGCCGGCGGCTTCAATTCCCGCTGGGCGCAGTTCGCGCCGCGCGTAGGGCTGTCGTACAACCCGAATGGCGGCAAAACAGTGGTGCGCGCCGGCGCCGGGTTGTTCTATCAGCCGCCTTTCCTCGAGGCGTTCAACAACATGTCGGATAGCGCCCCCTTCAGCCCGCAGGTCCAGCTGTTCCGGGTGCCGTTCTCCAATCCCTACGCTTCGGCGTTCAACCCCTTCCCCTCGCAGTTTTCCACCACGTTGCCGGCCGCGGACGTCGCCTTCCAACTGCCCCTGAGCCTGGCGGTTTCCTATTCGCCGGACTGGCGTCCCTCGCGCGTCCTCAACTGGAACTTCACAGTGGAGCAACAGGTGACAAAGGACCTGCTGGCCCGCATCTCCTATGTCGGCTCGAAGGGAACGCATCTGAACTACAACACGGACATCAATGCTCCGCTGCCCAGCCCCACGGCAACGGCCGACAACGAGGACGACCGGCGGCCTTACTCGCAATTCCTGCAGTTCACGCAGAACCTCTCCGGCGCAAACTCGAACTACAATGCCCTCCAGCTTTCCGTGGACAAGCGCTTCTCGAAGGGCTTTACTCTATCGGCGAACTACACGTGGAGCAAGAGCATCGACCCGATGTCTTACGCCACCGATCTCGACGGAATCAACGTCATCAACCCCTACAATGTCAACGCCTATCGCGGGGTATCGGACTTCAACACGCCGCACCGGTTCATTCTGAATTCGCTCTGGCAACTCCCCTCCCCTGCGCACGGCGTGGCCAAACTCGTGCTAGGCGACTGGCAGGCGTCGGGCATCCTGACATGGCAGAGCGGCTTCCCGCTGAACTTCTCGACAGCCAACGACACGTCGTTCAGCCTGCCAACCGTGGGCGACGATCAGGCGCAACTCTCCTGCAGCCCGCAATACACCAGCGGATCGCGCGGCGACCGCATCGCCAGCTGGTTTGACACAAAATGCTTCGGCATCCCGGCGGACAACACGTTCGGGAACGCAGGCCGCAACATCATGACCGGGCCGGGCACAGTGAACCTGGATTTCGGCATGCACAAGGCATTCCGGTTCACTGAGAAGAGTCAACTCCAGTTCCGGGCGGAGTTCTTCAACTTCTTCAACCACACCCAACTGGAAAACCCCGATACGACCGTGGGCGATACGAACTTCGGCCGCATTCTTGGGGCGCGTTCGCCCAGGACCCTGCAGATGGCACTCCGGCTGACCTTCTAAAGTAGATGGGCATGACAGTCTCTTCGCGGCGAAGCTTCCTGGGGGGCGCGCTCGGCGCCCCCGCCCTCTTCGGACAGGCGCAATTTCCAGGCACGCAATACTCACTCTATTCGCGCTGCCTGCCGGACTACCTCCGGAGGCTGGCCGCGGCTGCCTATCAGAAGCGGCAGTCGGCGTTGGCCACTTTGACAACACCGGCGGCGGTCAAGGCGCGCCAGGCTTGGGTCCGTCGCACGCTGATCTCGATCATCGGCGGCTTCCCGGAAAAGACACCCCTGAATGCCCGGACAGTGGCTTCGCTGCAGCGCTCCGGATATCGGGTGGAGAACCTGGTCTATGAGAGCCGCCCCGCCTTCCACGTCCCGGCCAACCTGTACATCCCAACCGTCGGCAAGCCCCCCTTCCCGGCTGTGCTGTTTCAGCTGGGTCATTCGGGGAATGGGAAGGCTTACGAGAGCTATCAACGGGCTTGCCAGGGCTTGGTGAAACTGGGCTTCCTGGTGCTGGCCTTCGACCCCATGGGCCAGGGCGAACGCATCTACTATCCGGGCGTGCCCGGTCAGCGCTCGCGTCTCGAGGGCGGGGCCGATGGCGAACACACGACCCCTGGCATGCAGATGCTCCTCGCCGGAACGTCCTCCACGCAGTTGCAGTTGTGGGACGCCGTGCGGAGCCTGGATTACCTCGCCAGCCACCCGCTGGCCGATACCACTCGTCTCGCCTCCACCGGCCAGTCCGGCGGTGGGACCTTGACCATGCTTTTGTGCGCGGTCGACGATCGCCTCAAGACCGCGGCCGTATTCAGCGGGAATACGGAAAATGTGGCCTGTAAAGACTTCCTGCCGCCGGGCTCCACCGACGACGCGGAGCAGGATTTTGTCGGCTCGGGTCCGCTCGGCTTTGATCGCTGGGATCTGTTTTACCCGTTCGCGCCCAAGCCCATGCTGATCTCTGTGAGCGACAAGGACAGCTTCGGCACCTACTCTCCCAACTACCTCCACGACGGCTGGCCGGAGTTCCAGAAACTGGCCGGAGTCTACCGTGTACTGGGGGCAGCGGAGGCGGTGCGCTGGGTCGATACGCCGCTGCCCCACGGACTTTCCTACGACAGCCGCCTGCAGCTCTACAACTGGATGCTGCGTCACCTCAATGGGGAAACCCGGACGGTCTCCGAGGAAACCGGCACCGCTCCTGAGCCGGACGCGGCGCTGTGCGTAACAGCCCAGGCGAGCACTGTGGCCGCCTTTGGCGGGGAGACGCCGTTCACCCTGACGAAGGCCCGGGCAGCCACACTGCCCCGCGTAGCAAAGGACGCTTCGCTGGAAAAGCTGCTGCGGCTGGAACGTCCGGCTGCCACTCCGGCCAAGGTGCTCAAGTCCGTCCCTTCGGCCGGCGGCGTTTCGGTCGAGGCTTTGGAAATCGCCTCCGCTCCGGGTGTCGTCCTGCCGGCCTGGCGGTTTGTCCCCAGGCAGGCGGCGGCTGCCCCTGTGCTGCTCTTGCTGCACCCCGGCGGGCGGAATCGGGCCTGGCATCAGGGGGAATTGTGCCAGCGGCTGGCGTTGAGCGGTGTCACTGTCTGCGCGGCCGACCTGCGCGGCATCGGCGACCTCGCGCCGGAGTTCAGCGGAGGTGCTCCCGGCTATACGCGCTCCCACCAGTCCGAAGAAGACTACGCCTGGGGCTCCTTGATCCTGGGACGCCCGCTGGTCGGGCAGCGTGTCACCGATATTCTCGCCTTGGCAGCCGCATTACGGCAGGGCGGGCGACAGGTGGCGCTGGCCGCCTTCGGAGCCCTGGCGGTACCGGCGGTGTGCGCGGCCGCTCTGGATCCGGGGATCGCGCGGCTGTATGTCGCGGGCGGCTTGTCCTCCTTCCGCAGTCTCGTCGAGACTCAGGACTACCGCCATTCCCTGGCCGATTTCATACCAGGTGTGCTCGGGCAGACGGACCTGCCGGAACTGGTGGCGGGACTGGCGCCACGAACGGTAATCATCGGCGGAGCGGTGGATGCGGCGGGACAGCACCACTCCCTGCCATCCATGAACGAGATCTATTCAGCAGGTCTCCGCGGCGGACACGTATCCGTGCGGGCCGAGGCCGATTGGAGCGAAGAACTGCTGCGCTCCCTCTGCTTGTGAAATGGGAAACGCATCCTATACTGAGAGGCGGCTTGGATTGACAGAATCGAACACCAGGTCAGTGAGCGCAAGGAGCATAGCCGGATGAAGAAGCCGTCGTTTCAGGAATTGGCCAGGCGAGCCAATGTCAGCACGGCCACAGTGTCGCGAATTGCCAGGGGTCAGGTGAATGTGGATGCCGCAATCCGGGAACGGGTGCGGGTGGCGGCCGAAGAGTTGGGCATCGACCTCGATCAGCGCAGGAACGAGAAGTCGACCATCATCGCGTTCCTTCTCGCCAACCGCGACATTCTCCACAATTTTCAGGCGCGCATTCTCTTCGGCGCGGAAAACTACTGCTCCGCGCAAAGCAAGGAACTGCTCTTCCTCACGCTGCGCTACTCCCCCTCAGTGCCGTCTCGGGATCTGCACCTGCCGCGAATCCTGACACAGCGCGCCCTCGTTCGGGCGGTGATCCTCGGTGGCACCAACTCCCCAAACATGCTCGAGGCGCTGCGCGAACGCGAGATTCCCTTCTCGGTGCTCGGCAATAACGTGCTGGGTCAGTGGTCTTCCGAAGGCGTGGACGCCGTGTATTCGGATGATACACAGGGCGCCTTCGACCTCACGGGGCATCTCATCGCCGAAGGGCACCGCGACATCTGGTTTATCGGCGATAACGATTTGCCGTGGTACGCTCGCTGCGCGGTAGGCTACCGCCAGAGAATGGTGGATGCGGGCCTGACACCACGGTTCAGCGAAATCCATTCGGACGACCGCCAGTTGGGCTACTTGGCCATGCGCTCAGTGCTGTCGCGCCGCGAGCCGGTGACCGCCGTCATCGCGGGCAGCGACCAGATCGCCCGCGGCGTCTATGAAGCGCTCCAGCAGGCCGGTCTGCGCATCCCCGCCGACATCAGCGTGGCCGGCTTCAACGACAGCGAAGGCGCGCTGATGGATCCGCCGTTGACCAGCGTCCGCGAGTTTCCCGAAGAACTCGGCAAGCACCTGGCGGAATTTGTCCTGCGGCGGGTCCAGGAGCCTGATCGCGAAGCGCAGCAGTTGATCATTCCAACGCGGGTTGTCGTGCGGGCCTCCACCCGGCCCGTGTGGGCCGATCGGCCAGTGCCGGTGGACCCCGAAGCGGGCTTGGTGACGACGACCAGTGGGATTCATGAAACAGGCGACTGACACGGTTCCTGAGCAATCAGCCGGCGGCGCGGCGTACCAGCGCCGGTGGTGGATCGTCTGGGCCCTCTTCGGCTCGACGGTCTTGAACTACTTCAACCGCCAGACCCTGTCGGTTCTCGCGCCGCTCATCTCGCAGCAGCTTCACCTCAGCCATAGCGACCTGTCGCGAATCTTCGCCGCGTTCCAGGTCTCCTATGCCGTAATGTGGCTGCTCGGCGGCATCGCGCTGGACCTCGTCGGGACACGCCTCGGCCTGTCATTAGCCGTGATCTGGTGGTCGCTCGTCAGCCTGGCTACCTCCTTCGCAAACTCGGTGGCCTCGTTCGGCGCTTTGCGGTTCCTCCTGGGCATCGGCGAAGGCTTCAACTGGCCCGGAGCCAGCAAGACGGTGGCGGAGGTCTTTCCGCCCAAGGAACGCGGGCTCGCGGTCGCCATCTTTGATAGCGGTTCCAGCGTGGGCGGTGCCCTGGCCGCCTTCTGCATCCCCTGGATCGCCCTCCGTTTTGGCTGGCGCTCCGCATTCGCCTTCTCCGGCTTGCTGGGCTTCGCCTGGCTCGCCTGGTGGCTGATGGCCTATCCGCGGCCAAAGGCAGGCACACGGGTGAACGGCGGCGCGGCGAGCTCAATGCGGCTCTGGCTCCCCACCCTCCGGCGCCGGGCCACCTGGGGCGTCGTGCTCGGCCGGTCGTTGACGGATCCCGTGTGGTGGTTCTACGTGTTCTGGCTGCCCCAATACCTCAGCGACGCACGCGGGTTCAGCCTGGAGCGCATCGCCCTGTTCGCCTGGATCCCCTTTGTCGCGGCCGATGCCGGGAACTTCGCCGGCGGCTACCTGTCCGGACGCCTGATCGCTCGCGGCATGCCGGTGATGAAGGCCCGCAAGGCCGTTTGTGTTGGCAGTTGCCTGCCGATGCTGGCCGGCATCCCGGCAGCGTCGGTGCACAGTCCCTATTGGGCGCTGGCCCTCATCTGCCTGGCGCTGTTCGGCTATGCAAGCTGGTCGACCATGGGGTTGACCCTCCCCTCTGACTTGTTTCCCCGGGAGGTGGTCGGCTCCGTCACCGGGTTGAGCGGCTTGGGCGCCGGAGCCGTTTCCACCCTGTTTACCCTCTCCATTGGCGTCCTGGTGGACCGGTTTTCGTATGGGCCCGCGTTTGTCGCGGCCGGCATTCTGCCGCTGCTGGCAACGCTCAGCATTCTGTTGTTGATCCGGCCGGGCGACGAGTGCCCGTCCGCATAAGAAGCGATTTCGAAGGAGGTCCGCAATGAAGTACGGAGTTACCAGAAGGGGCTTCGTGGGCGCGGCGGCGGCTGCGGCTCTGCCCACCACCGCTCTATCCTATTCACGGATTCCCGGCGCGAACGACCGCATTCAGATCGGCGCAATCGGCTGCGGGCACCGCGCGTCAGGCCACCGCAAGATGCTCAAGAAATCGCTGGCCACGGATCCGAAGTTTGATTTCCGCAGCGTCTGCGATCTCTGGTCGGTGAACCGTGAGCGCGCGGCGGACGACGCGCAACGCCTGTTCGGCATGAAGCCAAAAACCTTCAAGTACTCGGAAGAACTCCTGGCCGATCCCGAACTGGACGCCGTCATGCTGGGCACCGGCGACCACCAGCACGCGCGCCTCCTCGCCGAAGTCGTGAAGGCCGGCAAGGATTGCTACTGCGAAAAGCCGATGGCCAACACGCTGGAAGACGCCAAACTGGCTCGCGACGCGGTACGCGGCAGCGGACGAGTGGCGCAGATGGGGTCGCAGTGGTTGAGTGATCCCTATCAGCAACTGGTCCGCGACTTCATCCGCGGCGGCAAGCTCGGCAAAATCGTGGCCATCGACCAAAGCTGGAACTTCAGCGGCCCGCGCTGGCATGTGCCGAAAAACCCGGATATCGCCGCCATCCGGGAAGAGGACACAGATTGGAAGCGCTGGCTGATGGGGCGCCCGTATCGGCCCTTCAACCCCCGCGTCTACTTCGAATTCCGCATCTTCAAGGACTTCTCCGGCGGCATCACAGACCAGTGGTACAGCCATGGCTCCGGTCTCGCCCACTTCTATCTGGATACGTTCATTCCCGACGACACCATGGCCAACGGCGGCATCTTCGCCTGGCACGACGTACGGGAAAACCCGGACACCATGATGATGTCTTCGACGTTCCAGGAGAAGCAGGTGCTCTACACTTACAGCACCACCTTCGGCAACTCCTATGGCGACCACACGATCATCCGCGGGACGAAGGGTACCCTCTACTCGCCCGGCGGCGAGGGCAGTCCTCAGTGGTGGTTTCAGGAAGAGACCCGCAGCGCCTGGGGGTCCAACGTGGTGTTCGACCTGCACAAGGGGAAGGGGAAGCCGGAACCCTTGCTGCTGCCGGGCACAACGGAACTCGCGCCCGTCGACCAGGACGACAATCTGAAGTACCACACCGACAACTGGCTGGAGTGCATGCGAAACCGCAAAACACCCAACGGCAGCATCGAGACGGGCTTCGCCCATGCGGTGGCCGTGGTGATGGCCAATCGCAGCTATCGCGAAGGCCGCAAAATGTTCTGGGACCGCAAAAACGAACAGATTATGGACCATCCGCCGGCAGCCTGACGCCCGCGGCATTTTAAACACATGGCAAGAGAATACAGCACCATCGCTCGACGTGTGCCCACGGTCGAGACTCAGTTCCGGCGCATCGCGACGGAGTTCCCTGTACCGGAATCCATCCCCATCCTCAATCGGTTGCACGAGTACGAACCACAGGCGATGCGCGGCCAGCCGCCCGTGATCTGGGATCGCGCCGAAGGGTTCCAGGTCTTCGACCGTTGGGGCAACCGCTGGCTCGACTGGTCGTCCGGTGTCTTGATCACCAACGCGGGCCATGGCCGGCGCGAGATCGTCGAGGCGATCAAGCGCCAGGCGGATGCGCACCTGCTCACAAGCTACTGTTTCCCCAGCGAGAGCCGCGCGCGGCTGGTGGAGCGGCTCGCCGGGCTGCTGCCTGAACCGCTCAAAAAGGTCTTCCTGCTGACCACGGGATCCGAAGCCGTAGAGTGCGCCATCAAACTTTGCCGCATCCATGGACAGTCTTCCGGACGCCATGTGATTGTGTCGTTCGACAACGCGTTTCACGGCCGCACACTCGGCTCGCAGCAGGCCGGCGGAATTCCGGCTCTGAAAGCTTGGATCGGTCATTTGGATCCGGGCTTTGTTCAGGTCCCCTTCCCCGACGGCTTCCGCACCGAGGACTCGTCCTTTGGCGGCTTCACGCGGGCATTGGAGCAACTGTCAGTCGCACCCCAGTCGGTGGCGGGGGTAATCCTGGAAACCTATCAGGGCGGCAGCGCGGCCTTTGCTCCCGTGGAGTACATGCAGGCTCTCCGGCGCTGGTGCACCCAGAACGGCGCGCTGCTGGTGTGCGACGAAGTACAGGCCGGCTTCGGGCGCACCGGGCGTCTCTGGGGCTTCGAACACTACGGCGTAGTGCCGGATTTGGCGACATTTGGCAAGGGCATCTCGAGCTCTCTACCCATCTCGGCCGTGGCGGGCCGGCCGGAAATCCTCGACCTGCCGGCCGCCGGCAGCATGACCTCCACGCACACGGGCAATCCACTCTGCTGCGAGGCGGCCCTGGCTTCCGTGGATATTCTGATGCGGGAGGACCTTACGGAAAACGCGCGCCGCGTGGGCGCAATCCTGCACCAGCAGTTGGAGGCGTTGAAGGTGCGGTTTCCGCAAATCGGCGCCGTGGCAGGCAAAGGACTGGTAGCCGGCCTGGCCTGCGTGAGGCCCGGAACGAAGGAGCCCGATGGCGATCTGGCCTGGACAGTAGTACGGCGCTGCGTCGAGAGCGGCTTGCTGCTCTTCAGTCCGGTAGGCTACGGCGGGGCGACGGTCAAGATTGCACCGCCCCTGGTGATCACCGAAGAGGCGATGCGCGAAGGACTCTCCGTGCTTGCCGATGCATTTGCGGAGGCTACCGGCCGCACAGTATGACCGGGGCTCCTGGAAGCCGGGCCGGACCGTGACGGCGGAGCTATGGCAGCAACTGCTCCTCAGCTCGGAAGATGATCTTCACGGCTGCAGGCGGCCACTTCTGAACACCGGATGCCGGCCAGATCGGCTCCACATAGGGGGAGACCGCGATTTGTCTGCGGCCCCGCTCAGCCACCAGGGCCCGGACTGTCGCTGCCGCCCGCGCGAGTTCAGTTTCCTGCAACAGCGTCTCTACCCGGAGATTGACCTTCTGCTGCGCAAACCGTTCCAGGATCTCCGGAAGGGTCACTGCGTCGCTGCCCCGGAATTCAATGGCCTGGATCACGGGCCGCTCGACGACGACGAAACGCACGATCGGGCCTGAGCGGCTCTCCTCGATTTCCCAGCCGACATCGGAGAAACGGCCGGTGCTATTCAACGCCAGCGCGTCGCGGCGCAGAGTCTCAGGATCGCAGGGGCCGCCCGCACGGGAGGCAATCAGAACACGCAAAGCAGACTGCGGCTGGCGCGCCGCGCCGCGGAATTCGACCGCCACGATGGCTGGCCCGGAGGCCTTTGCCGGCCGGGACCGCAGTGGTTCGGGAACGGTCTCAAATGGGCTGCGTTGCGCGAAGGAGGGAGTAGGCTCCTGGGCACCCGTCGCGGAAGCAGGAGTGACCAGGGCGCAAATCAGGACAAGCCCCATCGGCAGGGTGAAAACTGAGATGTGGGACGTCATGATCACCATCCCTTCCCGTTGGGCAAGTCCCAATCTCCCGAAATCGGAGTGATTGACTGGCTGGCCTTCATCATATCAATCGGTGGCAGAAGCCCCACAAGCATCACGGCATCAAACGTTTAGTCTCCTGTCACGTCAATTCTGCTGGGCTCAACAATGACCGCTCGACTCCGCCTCTGTCGGCCAAATGTTCCATGAATCCACACCGCGACACCGCCAGCCTGGTGGAGGATATCTCTGCTGTCCACCCTTCTCTCCAATCCGGACCTCGTCGCGCTGGACAGGAATCCCCCAAGCTGGACAGCCTGCCCCCAAGCCAGTCATCCACTGACTGCGCCATTGAATAGTCCTCCACACCACCATGAACACACACCGAATTCCGGCACAACTTCTGCTCTTGCTCGCAGTCCTCATAGCCTCCGCGGGCAGCGCTCTCTATGGGCAACCAGCAGAGGACCCGATCGGTCACAAGATAGACGAGCTCTTCTCGGCTTATAACTCCAACACCCCCGGCGTGGCAGTCGCGATTGTCAAGGACGGAGGGGTCATCTTCAAGAAAGGGTATGGAACAGCCAACCTGGAATATGGCATTCCCATCACCCCGAGGACCGTCTTCCACATTGCCTCGGTGTCGAAACAGTTCACCGCGTTCTCCATCTATTTACTGGAGAGACAGGGTAAGCTCTCGCTCGAGGATGATCTCAGAAAACACATCCCGGAGATGCCCGGCCTGGGTCGACCGGTCAAGCTGAAGCACCTCCTCGCGCACACAAGCGGCATCCGGGATCAGTGGGCTCTCCTCACCCTGGCCGGGTGGCGGATGGACGACATTATCACGACGGATCACATCCTCAACATCCTCAGGAAACAGCGGGAGTTCAACTTCGAGCCAGGCACCGCATTTGGCTACAGCAATTCTGGCTACACGCTCTTAGCCGAAGTCGTCAGGCGGGTGAGCGGGCAGACGCTCGCGGAGTTTACCCGGGAGAATATCTTTAGCCCTCTCGGTATGGCCGAAACACAGTTCTATGACGATTTCAATAAAATAGTAAAAAACAGGGCCTATTCCTATGAACTGGAAAACCAGATCTACCAAAAGAAGAACCTGAACTACTCCAATGTCGGAGCAACCAGCCTCCTGACAACCGTGGAGGATCTGGCAAAATGGACCCTGAACTTTGAAACACCAGTGGTCGGCGACTCTGCACTGCTGGCGCGGTTCAATGCGCCATCGCTGTTGGACAATGGGGAGCCTGCTGTTTATGCTGTCATTGAGGGCGAGACGAACTACCACGCCAAGGGCCAGATCATCAGAAACTACAGAGGCGTCACTCTCCTGAACCATGGTGGCCACGACGCCGGCTTCCGATCCTACCTGGTACGCTTTCCGGAAAAAAAGCTATCCATCATCACCCTGAGCAACGATGAGCACTACGAAATCCTCAAGTCCGGACTGACCATCGCTGGTTACTACCTCAAGGACCACCTGAAAGAGCGGTCGCCTTCGGTTGCCCCTACCACTGTCGGCAAAACGCCAGAACCGGCCGAAACCCGCCCTGCAAACTTGAGGGATTTTGAAGGGGAGTTCCACAGCCAGGAACTTTCTGCAACTTATCAGGTGAAAGCGGCAGCCGGCAAGTTGATCTTCTCGCATAGCCGCATCGGTGATGTTGAACTGACCGCGGCAGCCAAGGATAGGTTTCAAGGAAGAATCGAGTTTCCGGTTGAGGTGGAATTTACTAGAGACGGAAACCACCAGATCACCGGCTTCCAGATCTCAAACTTTGGCGCAAAAGGCGTCAGGTTCAGGAAGATAAGTTGATGGCAGTATCCCCAAGCAGCCTGGCGCGAAATACGCGTCCCACCGCATCTCGCCATCAGCGCCTTGCTGTTGCGCTTCACTCGTCTCGCAGCGCGGTGATCGGATCAACTCCTGCCACGCGCCATCCCAGGATCGATAGCCCCAGGCTGTCTGGATCCCAACAGCACCGCACTCTCCCGGATCTGCCAGTGATGCTGAGGCCCCCTCTGTGAGCATCTGACCAGCCTCGGCTTGGGTCCGCACGACCTCGGGCAATAGGCCGATAGCAGAATCCAGCCTGAAAGCTCCCGTGACGTACCTGAGTCCGCGTCTAGCTGTCCTTCAGTTCGCTGTTGCCGTGAAGGTGATGGTGTCGCTCAGTCCCCCCGCTGCCTTTGAGAATGGAAACTTCACGAATAGAACGTGCTGGCGTTTGGTCGTGTAGGCTTCGGTGGCTGAAATCAAAACCGGCGTGGTACTCAGCAGGTTGCCATCAATCACCCACATGGTGTCATCGTCGTCGCCCAATTGGGCAGTCAGTGTGTAGCCGGTGCTGGAGGGAAGGTTGGCCCGCAGAACTTGCACCAGAAAAGGCGTGCTCAGGTAGAAACCATCACTCTGCATCCCTTTTGTGAACCTGTTGGCGAGCAGGCCGTTTGGGGTTCCATAGGCCGATACATCGCCAATCTCGACCAGGGTGCTAGCCCCGCCTTCGCTCAATTGATACCCTGTCGGATCCTGCCAGAAATACAAGGCGATGGATCCCTGGACCTCACCCGTGATCGCGACCGACCCGCCGCCCGACTGCTGCGCGTGGGCCGCCCCTCCAAGTCCCAGTGCGAGAACCGCTAAGAGTATCAGCTTGCTATTCGTCATGTCTTTCTCCTGTGTCCGATCTTCCGTATCCGCCACGGAGTCGCGTCTTCCATCGCTGTGCAGTCTGAACCGCCGCTAGCGGCCCAAGACTTCAGTTCCGCTTCTTCTTCTTCGCGAGATCAGGCTCCCCCGCCATGATCATCGCCTCACGGCGGCGGTCCGCTTCTGCTCCTGGAAGATCCCCTGCTGCCTTTCGCACAACCGCCCGGTTGCGATAGGCATTCGCATAATTCGGGTTCAGGGCGATAGCCCGGTCGAGGTCCGCAATGGCGCTGCTCAAGTCGTGCAACAAGTACCAGGCGAACCCGCGGGCGTTGTACGCAAGAGCATACCCCGGCTCCATTCGAATCGCTTCGCCCAGTTCCGCGATCGCTGCCTGATATTGCCCGGACGCCAGTTTCTGTCGTCCCACGCGATCATGCTGCCTCGCAGCCGCGGCTCCAGCCGCGCTTCCTGCCGCAACCGCCGTCGGCTGGCTGACTGCCGGTGGCCTGGCGTCCACTGTGGGTGGCGCGGGTTTCGTTTCGCGTCGCACAGGGCTCGCCAGGATTCGGCCTTCGACGGGGCCTTTCAGCTCTGGCGCGGGTGGAACTCGCTCCTGCGGCACGTCAGTGATCTGGAGATCAACGCTGGAGAGCGCCAGTGGGGACGCCGGAAGACTCACCCGGCTGGTAACCAGGCGTGCCCCTGCCTCCACCACAACCGTATACGAGCCGGCAGCCAGGTCCCGAAACAAATATCGACCCTCGACATCCGTCGTGCTGGTCTTGTCAGGCTCCTTGAGCGTCACCACTTTGCCCGCAACCGGACGAACCTTGGCAGCTGCCGCATCAAAGGCAAATACGCGCCCGCCAATCGATCGCAGCGCACGCACGGCAAACTCCGCCCTGCCAGGTTCCGCGAGCTCTACCTTTACGCGCTGGGCCTCCAACTGCGCTGTCAGATAACCCGCCGGAATCGAGTCCGCGTCGATTTCCACCTCGTAGATGCCCTCGGAAAGCTGCCGCACAAAGAAGCCGCCATCGCCGTTCGTAGTCGCCGTCCACCGCCGGTCCTGGTTCCGCACCGACACGCTTACGCCTGTCACTCCTTCCCCAGCATCGTTCGCGACTCGGCCGATGAGACCGGAAAGCGAGAATCCGATTCCGAAGTTGACGGTCCCGTCTTCACCCACCTCCACATCCGACTGTGTCGAGAAAAAGGTCGGCCGGTCGGCCCGGTAGGACACGGCCACGCTGTGCCGCCCAACCGGCACTCGCAGGAACCGGAACGACCCGTCTGCGGCCGTTCGCGTGCGCCGCGACCCATCCAGCACCAATTGAACATCCGCCATGCCCTGCATCCCGGTCTCGTAGGCGCCCCTCGAGTTGTCGTCGCGAAACACCGTACCTGAGATGGAGCCATGGCGCTCAGGGATGATAAACGAAGGAACAGAATTCAGCGGGTGTCGCCAGGCTACCGAGAATACCGGCCGGTAGATGGGCATCAATCCTGGCAACTTCATGCCCGCTACGGAGTAGGAAGCAGAAAACTCCTCCGTGCCAATTCTCTGCGTTCCCACAACCGAATGAATCGTACTCCTCGTGCTACCGATCAGATCTTGATTGTCGTTATAGAGGAAGTTGTAGCTCACCTGGGGCTTGCGCCCGCGGCCGTTCCAGGCCAGCGTCCCGCCCACCTGGCTGCGCACCGGCGCGATGTTCACCGTGGCGCCCTGAATATAGCCGGCAGCGAACAGATACGCACTGTCCCTGAGCAGGCTGTCGACCTGCTCGATGGTGGTTGCCTGTATGCCCAGCAATTCGATCGCCTGCCGCAAACCGTGCGCCTGGTCCAGCAGAAAAGAAAGCGTGGGCGCGTGGGTCTGCCTTTCGGCGAATGCTGAGACCGAAAGTCCGCCTCCACCCCCGTGGACCGAGGCACGGAACTGGTGCCCGCCCGCGTCCTGTTTGGACACCTCGGAAAACTGGTACTGCCCCTGGGCCCCGAAATGACGGGAGTTGAAGCTGAGCCCGGCTGGCGCACTCACGTTGCTCACCGGCGGACGAGGAGGAATGGCGGTCTTGTATGTCGAGCCGGTCGCACCCCCAAAGACCGACCAGTGGCCTCCAATCAGGTACTGCAATTTGGCGGCGGCCGTCATCGTGGTTTGCTGCAGGCCGGGTAGCGCCAGGCGGTTACCGTAAAGCGTCACTTCGCTGGAGAGTCTGCCCACCAGCTTGCGCGTCCAGGAAAGGTCCGAATGGAACCCCTTGACGTTGTTGGCGCCCAGTGAGGCAAACGTCGACGGAGCATAACGAAAGCTGCCTCGGACCGTATCGCGATCACCGCGGTAGTCCAGTCGCGCGGATGCACCGACGCCCCGGCTCAACCCTACGTCCGCACTCACCCGCAGCGCCTCGCCGGAGGTGTAATCGTACGTCACCACACCAACACTGCCTGAGCGCCCCACCGCATCAGAGGAAGGCACGCTGAAGTGGTTGAACGAAGCGGTGAGGGAGGAATGCTCTGTCAATGGCTTTCGATACCCCACCTCAACGACTCCCTCCGCGCATGTCGGAAGGAATAGTCCTTCAAACGACGCTACCGACGTGTAGCCCGCATGCAGCAGCCAACCATCCTGGCGAATATGTATCCCGCGCACGATGGAACCAGCGATGCCCAACGGCGATTCCTGCACATATTGATCCAGGATGGTGACATCGCGGCGCGCCGTCGTTATTTGGTACGAAGCAGATGAGAGTGCGGTTCTGTCCTGGTCACTCGAGAGCGGCCCCAATTGGCGGGTGCCCACAATATGGAGGTGGGTGTTTGTATCGCCCTGGCGTCGTGAGAGGTCGAGTGTACTCTGCACCTGGCTGGGCGAGGACGCGTACCTCGACTCCGAATAGCCATTCTCGATCCCTAAATTCACATTCAGCGGGTTCAGCGAATCTGTTCTCGGCCTCGCAGGCGCATTGATCACCAGGATTTCGTAAGCCTGCGCGCCGGATGCCGTCACCACCATCACATGCGTGGCTCCGGCAATCCTTCCCGAAACCATCACCAGCCCGTTCTCCGCGCTGGCTTCGGCGTACGTCGAATCCAGCGAGTATGCTGCAGTCACACCAGCCACGGTGATGCTAATGGTCTTGTGCGCCTCCACTCTGTACGTTTGCGCATCAAGCCCGCCACACCCGATGGCCAGCCACAGAAGGGATACCCATCTACTCGGAAACGGTAAATTCCCCGGCATTGGTCAGGACTTTCCCTTCATACTCAAAAGACGACAACGTTCGATAGCGCCCCGGTTTCAGCACCGCGGGACTGAACGTGGCGAACTGACCCCGCTCCCCCGGCAATAGACGGTGTGGCTCAAAAGCGGCCTTGGCTATGCGCTTCCCCTGTTCATCCAGAATTGCGATGACGCCCTTGGGCACCACGGGTTCGACACCGTTGTTGACCAGGGCCACCGAGAAGCCCAGGTTGGCGCTGCTCGTTTGCGGCGAGACGGTCAAGACGCCCGCCGATAAGTTGGAATCATTGGAAATGTTGAAGGTGATCAGCGCACCCAGTGATGCGCCGAAGCCGACAGAACCCTTATCTGGAGCAGCAATCTGCCCCTTGAAGAACACCACCACCGCACGCTGGGCTGTCTCTGGAGGAACCGTGACCGTCACACTCGCCGATACCGTCTGCCCGGCCGGCACCACCACTGAGGACGGTGCGGCGATCGCACTGAACGCGATGCCCAGGGGAACTTGCCCCGCGGGGACAAATGTGCGCTTTCCGTCTAGCACCACTACATCCTGCGTCTCGATGGCAAATCGCATCTCCATCGGCAACTGATTCGCGATGGTAAACGACTGGGTCACGCTCTGGCCTGGCCTCATGCGCAACATGGCGACCGCGGGTGACAGCGCAATTGTCGCGCGCTGCGGCGCCGCCGCTGGCGGGACAACCCCAGGTTGCTGGGAGTAGAGCACCCCGGCGCCGGCAAACTGCAGCACGCATAGGCAAAAGGCATTGAATCGGTACGGCTTCGTGGTCATCTGGACACCTTGGTTTGGCGTTATCTGGCAATCGCGGTAAACGAAACGGTACTCCCGAAGGGCCCTGCTGGCCTCGTCTTTGGTACCTCAATCTCCAATCGGTGCTCACTCACTGAACCGCAGCGCTGTACGGTGGCCGACGTCATCGTGGACAATGGAGCCCCGTCCACAATCACCGTGTAGGAAGCATCCGGGGAGATCAAAGTCATCTCAATCTCCACCAGCACGGCTTGGGTGTCGCTGCAGTCCACCTTCAGCGCGAATTGCGTCGTCATTACGATCGAACCGCCGCTGCTCCTCTGGGAAACTCCCGGCGCCGACCGCCCTGCATAGTAAGAGGTGTGGCCGAATGACAATGCGGGGTTCGCCGTCCCCAGCCCGTGCATCGGTGCGCCCGAAGCCGCGGCCAATATCGTCACGGTCGGCCTTCCTCGGTTGATGGCTGCCGCGATCGCCTGGGCCAGCGTGCTTGGTCGCTGCTCGGCGGCGACTGCATGCGGAAGCACCAGAAGCAACGCGAGTGTCGCGTGTATCCGCGGTAAAGAGTGCATGGAGTGGTTCAGCCTTGGCCTGGTCCGATGGATCACACTGGTGGCGCACCAGGCCCGGTCACAAGTAGGGCGAACGGGCCTGCGGGTACACACCATACGGCGCATTACTGTGCAGTGGCGACGAAGTTGATCGTGTTGCTGACACTGCCGGAATTCATGCTGCTCGGGAATTTCACCGACAAAGACAACGGCGTCCTGGTGGCGTACGTACCGTTGCTGACGACCATCACAGGGTTCGTGCTGTTCAGGGAGGCTCCGCCGAGAGTCCACTCGCTGCTATCGGAACTCGCCAGCTGCGCCGTCAGGGTATAGCCGCTCGAGGTGATATTGGCCTTGTCCACCTGGACATCCATCGGGCCGCTGAGCGTGAACCCGTCAGACTGGTTGCTCTTCACAAAATTGCTGCCGGCGACGGGGCCCTCGCCTGTGCCGTACATGGAAACCGTCGAGAGGCTGGCGCCCGCGGCTGCCGTGCCGTCGCCGGAGGACAGTGTAAACCCGCCGGAGGTGTTCTGATGAAACGAAAGAACAATGGATCCATCAACCTGGCCGGTCAGCGCCAGGGAGCCGTTGTTCGTGGTCTGGGCGCCAGCGGTTGCCGTGAGCATCATCACGATCGTGGCCGCCATTGCTAAAGTCTTTTTCATTGTTATTTTCCTGATTACAATTTAGGTGCAATCAACTGCGCCTATATTGCTATTGTTGGATGATTTAGTGCTTCTTACAATCAGTGGTAACCAGGATTCTCGACAGGACGAATATGCATCTACTCCGAAGGGCTGCCTTCTACAAAACGTACAGCCCCCCCCTTGGGGCTCTAGGTCGTTCGGCTTAGCCCGTCAGGCCAAACAAGCTCGGATCAGCCAACTCTTCAAGGCTCTCGTGCAGGCAAAGGGGGGAAGGGGGCCGGGTCTTGGGGGCGGGCGTGCTTCTCCATGCAGGCCCTCCACATCCCAGGGCGTGGCATGATCCTGATAGGCTAGGAGAGCAGATGGCGAAGACTTGAAGCACACTGCGTGGTAGCGGAGGGCACTATGAAGGCAATTTGGAAGGCGACGATCAACGATGACTTTGCAGCCTTCGTCCTCCGGCCGCTGGCGGCATTGTTGGTTGCCGGTTGCTGTTCAGCAGCCTGCGCTCAACAGGCTTCCGGTAGGCTCGCCATTTCCGGCAATCTCCAGGCGTCCTATTACGTCGAGGCTGCCTCGGAACAATCCCTAACCATTGGACAAGGGGCGGCCGAGGGGGGCAGCCTCAGGCTCTCCGTGAAACCGGGACCGGTATCCATCCGTGTTTTGAAAGCGAATAGCGGAAGTAAGCAATACATTATCGTCATTAATGGTGGAGAACATACCATCAGAATGCCTGGTCTCCCCTATGACGCCACCATCCCCATCCGCATTCCGGAATCGGGTTCAGGCTTGCCTCTCGTTCTGTCGGTGATTCCCGACTGATAATCCTATACGGCTTGGACCTGTACTCCCTTCCGCGCCGGATCGCGCATGCCATTCGATGTTCTTCTCTCCTGCTAGTTTCATCGATCGCGGCACGCCCTTCAATCGGTACAAACCCGGAATCCTCAGGATGCAATCCTGTACACGGTGTCCGGGTTACCCTGGCCACTGCGCGATTTGCTGCGCGAAAGGCCTCCCGCTTAGATGACGGCGAATCGAAGACAGGTCAACGCGCCCGCCTTGTCAATTCACAAAGGCGACCCAAGGCCGGACCGTTGTCCGTCCTCTTAGTCCGCCCGGGAGCAAGCGCCGTATTCGGTCAGCACGCGACGATGCCGTTTCGAATCGCGTAACGCACCAGGTCGCTGACTGAATGCAGATCCAGCTTGGCCATTGCCCGCGCCCTGTGGGTTTCAACGGTTTTTACGCTGATACTCAGTGTTGTCGCCACTTCCTTGTTGGCTTTGCCTTCTGCGATCAACTGAATAATCTCCCGCTCGCGAGGACTTACCAGGCTGCCCGGACTTGTCTTCTCTCCTCCATTGCCTTTCAGGTACCCGCGTAGCAATACATCCCCGATCTTGGAGGTGAAGAAAGTCTTGTTGTTGCGCAATGCATCCAGGGCACCCAGCAAGTCTGTGCCCGCGTCGCTCTTCAGAATATAACCTCGCGCTCCGGACTCTAGGACATCATGCAGGATCTGTTCCGATTCGTGCATGGAGAGGATCAGGACTTGCCGTCGTGGGTTATCCTTCAGGATCTGCCGGGTCGCATCCAGTCCGTTCATATCCGGCATGGAGATGTCCATCACAACAATGTCGGGGTCAAGGCGTTCCGCCGCGGCCACCGCCTCACGGCCGGTCGAGGCTTCCCCGCAGACCTCCCACTCCGGTCGCTCGTCTCGAATCGCGGCGACGACACCCCTTCTCACAAGCTGGTGATCATCAACCACTAATATGCGCAAGTTGTTCATTTTGTACAGCCAAAGGAAATTTCACGGTCACTCTCGTACCATTGCCGGCTGAGGTGATTTCGAGTCGCCCGCCCAGTTGATCTGCTCGCTCGCGCATCCCCAGGATGCCGACGCCAAGCCCCACATATCCACTATCCGGGGCAGTCAGGTTCGAGGGAAGGCCGCAGCCACGATCCTGCAATACCAGACACACTTCCTTGAGGTTTCGCTCAAGCTGGATGATGGCCAACGGACTGCCCGAGTGCCGGTGGACATTCGCCAGCCCCTCCTGCACAATGCGGAAAAGTGCCGATTCCAACTCGCTCTCGAGCCGCCCGAAATCAGGCGGCAGGATCAGCTGAATCTCGATACCTGTACGCTGGTTGAACCCCTCGGCATAAGCCTGCAACGCACTCACCAGCCCAATCTCGTCCAGTAGCGGCGGATGCAGCAAATATGTCACTGTCCGAATCTCCCGCGAACTCGAGGCGGCCAATTCGATCGATTCCGCGAGTAACGCCTGCTTCTTCAGTGGTTCACCTCCGGGCTTCTGCAGCCGGATGAGGTTCATGCTCAGCGCCGCGAGAATCTGGGCGGTGCTGTCATGTAGCTCGCGGGCGATTCGCCTCCTCTCATGATCCTGGGAACGAAGCAAGTCAGTGGATAGTCGCTGCAGTTGTTGGTTGGCCAGGCTGAGCCCCTTCTCGGCGTGCTTCCGCTCGGTCACATCCAATGCAAGCGACAGGATCGAACGCAGGTTGCCCTGGGCGTCCATCAGTGAAGAGTTATACCATTCACAATGAATCACCGATCCGTCCTTGCGGCAGTTTCGGTTGGCCGAAAAACACTTTTGATTTCCGCCCGAGTACAGCCTCGCGAAAATCTCCGCTACAGGCGCCTCATCTCCGGCGTAGACCAATGGGAAGGCGCCCCATTGTTTCCCCAGCACTTCCTCTGGCGTCCAACCGAACATCCGCTCGGCCTCCCCAGCCCAACGAATGACGTCCAGGTTTGCCCCCCATTCGATTACCGCCATGGGGGAATTCTCAACATGATGCGTTAGCCGTGCCGCTAACTCGTTCAACACCCGTTGCGACCGCTTCCGCTCGATAGCGTAACGAAGAGATCGCGTAAGTAGATCTGTGCTGTAATGCCCCTTCACCAGATAATCCTGCGCGCCATCAGCCACCGCGGCGATGGCCATTTCGTCATTGTCTTCGCTGCTCAACACCACAACGGGTATCTCGGGTGCAGCGGCTTGTACTCTTCGAAATGATTCGAGCCCCTCACTATCAGGCAGGTAAAGATCCAGAAGAAGTGCATCGACACCCCCTTCCGCCAGTTGACTCAGGCCGGTAGAGAGGCGGTCTGCTCGCCGCAATTCGAACGTCGGATTGGATGTCCCAACAAGCGATCCCCGCACAAAGAGCGCATCGATGGCATTGTCCTCAATCAGAAGCACATGGATGACCCTGTCCTTCATTTCTCTTTGTGTACCCGGGTATCAATCGGCTGCGGCAGGTGATTTACTTAGGATTCTCATCCGGGAGAATTTCCCTCTGCGAATTAGCACTTCACGAGTAGTCTTTGCATATTGGAAGGAGGCGGTTTTCTGCACCAACTCAGTCTGCACATCGTTCACCACATGGCGGCATTTTCATCTTGGCAGCCAACCACCCCCCACGCACTCACCTCACTTCTCCGCTACTTTCCCCATTAAGCCGTCTTCATTCACAGGACTTCAGAATCTTTTTATCCTTTATTATCATCAGCCGCTTGCCGAAACCACCCCTTTCCCCTTGACCCGCCCTTTATCCTGAAATCGCGCCGGCCACCAAGCCGGCCGTTTTTATTTACAAGGAGATTGACATCATGGCGACCGCAGCTCAGATCACCGCCAACCAGGCGAACGCGAAACATTCCACCGGACCCGTGTCCCCCGTCGGCAAGGCCCGCGCCTCCCAGAACGCCCGCAGCCACGGCTTCACCGCCCGCAACCTCGACATCACCCCCGAGGACCGCGCCGAATTCAATGCCCTCCAGGCCACCCTGCGTCTCGACACCCGGCCCTACGGCTCCCTCGAAGAGGAGATCTTCCACCGCATCCTCTCCCACACCTGGAACCTGCGCCGCATCGAATACTTCGAATCCCTCATCCTCGCCGAAACGGACCCATTGGCGGAAACCGACCCTCACGCCGCCAAACTCGACCGCTACGCCCGCTATCGCCGCGACCTCGAACGCGGCCTCTATCGCGCCATCAAAGAGCTCAGCAAACTGCAAACCGAACGCGCCGCCCTCGGCCAGCAGCATCCCGACGTCGTGCAGGGCATCCGCGAAAACGTCCCCCTGGCCGAAGTCACCCGGCTGACCAAAAACACCGAAGAACTCTTCTTCTATGAAGGGTATGGCCGCCCCCGCAGAGCCCTCGAATACCTCACCACCGGCACCGACACGAACCACCCCGACAACCACGACCCCATCGCCGATCTCCAGCCGGTTCTCGTTCCGCGAAACGAACCCAATTGCCCCGTTCTGGACGGAGTGCCGCTCATGCTCCACAACGTGTCCAGCATCTGATCACGACAGCCTGCCGGGCTTCGGCAGGAATGACGAAACGAAGCCACCCGGGTTCTCCCCGGACCGGATCTTTGACAACCTCACCTCCTCGACAACATCGCGGGAGCGCCCGGCTCCCGCCGCGGCCATCGACCCTTCAAACGTCCAGACTGCTGGAAATAAACCTCTTTACTCCACACGGTACCCGCCCCGGCGCGTCCGGCCAGAGTTTACATCACCGCATCTCCCTTTCTCTTGACAGCCGTTTCAAGCATTCGTATGATTCAAACAGTCGTATGAATCAAACGATTGAAACACTCGACCAGGCTACCCGGGTCCAGGACACCAAAGAACGCATCCTGGACGCCGCTGAACGGCTCTTCGCCGAAAACGGCTTCGCTACCACCTCCCTCCGGCAGATCACGGCCGAGGCGCAAGTGAACCTCGCCGCGGTCAACTACCACTTCCAGAACAAGGAATCCCTCATCCGCGCTGTCCTCAGCCGGCGCATCGGCCCCATCAACAAACGCCGCTTCGACCTCATGGATGCCCTGGATTTCACCGTCGGTGAGGATGGCCCCCTCGTCCTGGAAGACGTCCTCAGCGCCTTTCTCCTGCCCGTCCTGGAGGCGCGCACGTCCTGCCCTGAAATGCGGCACTGGCCGCGACTGCTCGGCCGGCTCTACACGGAACTGCATGGCTCGCTCATGGAACTCTTTCAACGCGAAATGGCGCCGGCCGCCCAACGCTTCACGGCCGCAATTCGCCGCGCCGAACCCACCCTCAGCCCCGAAGGGCTCGCCTGGGGACTCCACTTCGGCATCGGCTCCATGGCTCACTTCCTGGCCGCCGGCGAACTCTTGAAATTCATCTCGCGCGGCACAGTCGACCCCGACGACCACATGGAAGCCCTCAAGCACCTCGTGGCCTACATGGCCGGCGGCCTGCGCGCCCTGCGAACTCAGAATAAGGAGGCTGCGCAATGAGCGCACCGCGTCTACTTTGTCTGATCGGGTTGGCGGTCAGCACCTGTGCCGCCCAGGATCAGAAGGCCCTCTCGCTGAGCCTGGCCAAGGCCGTCGAAATCGCCACCGCGCCCGATGGCGCCACTCGTGTCCGTCTCGCCGCGGAACAAATCAAAGCCGCCGATGCCCGGCGGGCTCGCGCCCTGGGCCTTCTCCGGCCCACCGTCGACGGCAGCTATACCTTCCGCAGCTTTACCAACAATCTGCAGGCCATGGGTATCAGCATCCCGGCCAGCACCGGTTTCCAACTCCCCACCCTGGTCGGCCCCATCGAAACCAGCGACTATCGGCTCACCGCCACGCAGAGCATCTTCGACCTGCCCTCCATCAAGCGCTATCAGGCGTCCAAGGCGCAGGTCACCGCGGCACGGGCCGACAACGAAGCCCAGGTGAACCAGACCAAAGGCGCAGTCGCCAAAGCCTACCTCAATGCCTTGCGTGCCGACGCAGCCTGGAATACAGCCAGCGCCAACGTCGCACTGGCCGAGCGGCTGGTCAAACAGGCCCAGTCCCAGAAGGCCGCGGGCACCGGTA
Source organism: Paludibaculum fermentans (assembly GCF_051172195.1). GTDB lineage: Bacteria > Acidobacteriota > Terriglobia > Bryobacterales > Bryobacteraceae > Paludibaculum > Paludibaculum fermentans_A. The sequence goes on along the minus strand of NZ_JBPJAQ010000001.1, from coordinate 2,733,202 downwards.
CCGGCATCGATGTCACCCGCACTGAGGTGTCATTGGCCAATGAACGCCAGCGCCTCATCGTCGCCCAGGAAGACCGCGAAACCGCGCGCCTCAATCTCCTGCGCGCCATGGGCGTCAACCTCGACGTAGGCCTCGATCTCACCGATCCCATCGCCTATGTCCCGGCCGAAGTGCCGGAACCAGCCAAAGCCGTCACCGCGGCCCGTGAACTGCGTCCCGAGCTCAAGGCCCAGGCCGAACGCGAACGTTCCGCCAAACTCAGCTACGACGCCATGAAGTACGAGCAACTCCCCCGCATCTCCGCTTTCGGCGACTACGGTGTCCTCGGCCGCGCCACCGACATGATGCTGCCTACCCGTTCCGCTGGAATCTCAATGAAACTGCCCATCTTCGGCGTGAATCGCAAGGATCCCGAACGGGCTGAGTCCGCTTCCCTGCTCCGCCAGGAAGGCATCAAAACGCATGACACGGCCCAACAGGTGGAACTCGAGATCCGTGTCGCCGTTACGGCCCTCAAGTCGGCCGAGAGCCAGGTGGCGGTCGCCATGGAGGCTCTCACTCAATCCGAGAAAGAACTGGCGCAGGCCGAGCGCCGCTACCAGGCCGGCGTCGCCATCGGCGTCGAAGTCACCGATGCCCAGGCCCGCGTGGCCCGGGCGCGTGAAAACAATGTGTCCGCTGTGTTCAGGCAGAAGTCGGCGCGCATCGATTTGGGCGTCGCGGTAGGCAACATCGACCTGATGCTGCAGTGAGATTTCCGGGAGAAGATGAACGTGGACAAAAGGAAAGTGATCATCCCAGTGATTCTAGTCGCGGCGGCCGGCGGCGCTTTGGCGTGGCGGGCGGCTCATCCGGGCGAGGATCCCAACTTAATCAGGATCAGCGGCAACATCGAGCTGACGCAGGTCGACCTGTCCTTCAAGATGCCCGGCCGCCTGGTCGAGCTCAACGTCGACGAGGGCGACACCGTGAAGCCCAATCAGGTTGTGGCGCGCACCGACACCAACGAGCTGAAACAGCAGTTGAATCGTGAGATGGCCGGCGTCGACTCCGCCCAGAGTGCGTTGACGCAGCTCCACACCGCCATTCAGTTCCAGAAAGCCAGCATCGAAGGCGACGTGGCCCTCAAGCACGCCGATCTCGCCTCCTCCGAGGCCCGCCTCCAGGAAATGCTCAACGGCAGCAGGCCCCAGGAACTCGAGACCGCCCGCGCCGCCATGGCCGAGGCCCTCACCCAGAATCAGCAGGCCCAACTCGATTGGCAGCGCGCCCAGACTCTTTACAAGAACGATGACATCTCCACCGCGCAACGCGATCAGTTCAAGACCAAAGCCGAAGCCACTGCGGCCGCGCTGAAACGCTCGCAGGAACAGTTGAACATGGTTCAGGAAGGCCCCAGGAAGGAACAGATCGACCAGCAGAAAGCGCTCGTCGCCCGCGCCCGGGCCGCCGTCCAACTCGCTGAAGCCAATCGCATCGATCTCAAGCGTCGCGAAGAAGAGGTAGGTATGCGCCAAGCCGAAATCCTGCGGGCCAAGGCGCAGACCGGCGTCCTCGACGTCCAGATGAACGACCGCATTCTCATCGCACCCGTCGGCGGTGTCGTCCTCTCCAAATCCGCCGAAATGGGTGAAATCCTCGCCGCCGGCGCCACCGTCGTCACCCTCGGCGACCTCGACAAGCCGTGGGTCCGCGGCTACGTCAGCGAAAGCGACCTCGGCCGCGTCAAACTCGGCATGCCCGCGATCGTGAAGACAGACTCCTTCCAGGGCAAGGAGTACAAGGGCAAGGTCACCTTCATTTCAGCCGAAGCCGAGTTCACGCCGAAACAGATCCAAACCACGGAAGAACGGCAGAAGCTCGTCTACCGCATCAAGATCGAAGTCGAAAACCCCAACCACGAGTTGAAGTCAAACATGCCCGTGGACGCTCAGATCGTCCTCGGCCGCTAGTGCCCACCTCCATGATTCGCATCGACAAAGTAACGCGCCGGTTCGGCCAGCTCGTGGCCGTCAAGGACCTCAGCCTGGAGATCGCCGAAGGCGAAATCTTCGGCCTCGTAGGCCCCGACGGCGCGGGCAAAACCACCACCCTGCGCATGCTCGTCGGCCTGATGGATCCCACCGAAGGCAGCCTCTCGGTGGCCGGACTCGATGTGGGCAAAAACCTCGATGCCGTGAAAGATCAGATCGGCTATATGGCCCAGAAATTCGGCCTGTATGGCGATCTCACCGTGGAAGAGAACATGTTCTTCTACAGCGACCTCTTCGGCATCGAGCCGTCAGAACGCGACCGCATGATGGCCGAGTTCCTCGACATGACCCGCATGACGCCCTTCCGCCAGCGGCCCGCCGCCAAGCTCAGCGGCGGCATGAAGCAGAAACTGGCTCTCATGTGCACCCTGCTGCACCGGCCCCGTGTGCTCTTCCTCGACGAGCCCACCAATGGCGTCGACCCCCTCTCCCGCCGCGACTTCTGGGAGATCCTCTACCGGCTGGCCGGCGAAGGCATGACCATCCTCGTCTCCACCGCCTACCTCGATGAAGCCGAGCGCTGCACCCGCGTGGGCCTCATGCACAAAGGCCGGCTCATCCGCTGCGACAAACCGGCTACCCTCAAACAACAGCTCGCGCCGCAAAGCTTCCGGGCTGAGTCCGCCGACCTCCGCGCCGCCCGCGGCCGCCTCCAGCACACCCCTGGTGTGCTGGGCGCTGAGCCCGCCGGGGCCGCCCTGCATGTCTACCTCGAAGAAGGCGCCTCCGCCGCCGAGGTCGAGCGCGCGGCCGGCGATGTCCGCCTGACGCCCCTCGACCCGGCGCTCGAAGACGTCTTCATCGCCCTCATTCGTAAGGAGGAGCGCCATGCAGCCGCATAACGGCTCCACCGTCGTCGTCGAGAACCTCGTCAAACGCTTCGGCGACTTCGTGGCCGTCGATAACGTATCCCTCAGCGTCTCCAGAGGCGAGATCTTCGGCTTCCTCGGCCCTAACGGCGCCGGCAAATCCACCACCATTCGCATCCTCTGCGGTCTGCTGGGCCCCACCTCCGGCCGCGCCGAGGTCTACGGCTTCGACGTCGGCAAAGAGCCCGAGCGCGTAAAACAATCCATCGGCTATATGTCGCAGAAGTTCTCCCTCTATGACGACCTCACCGTCGGCGAGAACATCGATTTCTTCAGCGGTGTCTATGGCGTCCCCAAGGCCAAACGGCCCGAGCGCAAAGCTTACGTCCTCAAAATGGCCGGCATCGAAGGCGAAGTCTCCCGCATGACCCGCCAACTCGCCGGAGGCTGGAAACAGCGCCTCGCGCTGGGCTGCGCCATCCTCCACGAACCGCCCGTGGTCTTCCTCGACGAGCCCACCTCCGGTGTCGACCCCATCGCCCGCCGCCAGTTCTGGGACCTCATCTATGAGATGGCCGCCGGAGGCACCACCGTCTTCGTCTCCACCCACTACATGGATGAGGCCGAGTACTGCCACCGCCTGGCCCTCATGTACCGCGGCCGCATGATCGAACTCGGCACGCCCGCCGAACTCAAGAAAAACCACGGCGAAGGAGCCACCATGGACTCCGTCTTCATCGCCAGCATTGAACGCGAGGAGGCTCGGGAACAATGAAGTGGCGCCGCTTCTACGCAATCTTCCATAAGGAAGCACTCCATATCGTGCGCGACTGGCGCAGCCTCATGATGGCCCTCGCCGTGCCCCTCATGCTGCTGCTCCTGTTCGGCTACGCGCTCACGCTCGATGTCGACCGCATCCCCACCGTCATCTACGACCAGGACCAGACACCGCAAAGCCGCGAGGTGGTGCAGCGCCTCCGTGGCTCGCGCTACTTCCAGATCGTCGAAGCCCAGGGCGACTACCCCAAAATCATCGACCGCATCAACCGCAGCACGGCTCTCATGGGCGTCGTCATCCCCAACCGCTTCGCCCACAAAATCGAAGCCAACGAAGAGGCACAGATCCAGATCCTCGTCGACGGCAGCGACTCCAACACCGCCGGCATCGGCGCCGGTTACGCCGAAGCGTTGATCATGGCCTACGCCCAGGAACTGCGCGAGGCCCGCATGATCCGCCAGGGCATGAGCCGCCCCAAGTTCCCCATCGATGCCCGCGTGCGCGTCCTCTACAACAACGAAATGAAGTCCCGCAACTTCATCGTGCCCGGCCTCATCGCCGTCATTCTCATGATCATCGCCGCCCTGCTGACGTCGCTCACCGTGGCGCGCGAGTGGGAGAGCGGCACCATGGAGCAACTGCTCTCGACGCCCGTTCGCCCCACGGAACTCCTGCTGGGCAAGCTCTGCGCCTATTTCGTCCTCGGCATGTTCGACATGGGCATTGCCCTGTTTGTCGGCGTCGGCATCTTCGGCGTCCCCCTGCGCGGCAGCACTCTCCTGCTTGTCTCCTCCGGCGCGCTGTTCCTCTTCGGGGCGCTCTGCTGGGGCATCTTCCTCTCCACCGTCACCCGCTCGCAACTGCTGGCCTATCAGCTCTCCCTGCTCAGCAGCTTTCTGCCGGCGTTCCTGCTCAGCGGCTTCATCTATGCGATCGAGAACATGCCCGTCGTCATCCAGCAGTTCACGCGCATCGTCCCGGCACGCTACTTCGTTTCCATTCTGCAAGGCGTCTTCCTCAAGGGCATCGGCTTCTCCCTGCTCTGGACGGATATGCTGTTCCTGCTCATTTATGGCGGATTGATCTTTTCACTCGCTGCCCGCAAGATGCGGCAGAAGATGGCCTAGGAGGGCGATAGCTATGTGGGAACGTGTGATGGAGATCATTCGTAAGGAGTTTCGCCAGACGCTGCGCGAACCGCGCATGCGCGGCATCCTCATCGGGCCGCCCATCCTCCAGATGATCATCTTCGGCTTCGCCGTCAACCTCGACGTGGAGCACGTCCGCCTGGGCTGGATGGACCTCGACAATACCGCCCAGAGCCTCGAATTGCGTAAGCGCTTCGAGGGCAACCGCACCTTCACCATCACCGCCGAGGCCGGCGACGAGCGCGCCGCCCAGGACCTGCTCGATCGCGGCAAGGTCCAGTGCCTCGTGCGCATCCCCGCCCGCTATAGCGCCGATGTGATGGCAGGTCGCCAGACCGAAGTGCAGATCCTGCTCGACGGCGCCAACTCCAACACCGCCGCGATCATCTCGAACTACGCCAACAACATCATCGCCACCCTCAACCAGCAGTTGCTGCGCGAACAGCAGACCAGGAAACTGGTGGGCCGCACCCAGAACGGGCCCGTCCTGCTGCGTATTCCCGGCATCCGGGTGGAGCGGCGCGTCTGGTTCAATGAGGAGTTGCGCAGCCGCAACTACTTCGTACCCGGCGTGGTCGTCAACATCATCATGCTCGTCACCCTCATGCTCACGTCGCTCTCCATCGTGCGCGAGAAAGAGATCGGCACCATGGAGCAGATCATGGTGACGCCCATCCGCCCCATCGAGCTCATGCTGGGCAAGACCATCCCCTTCGCCATCATCGGCTTCTTCGACATGGCCCTGGTGGTGACCATCGCCCTCACCATCTTCCATGTCCCCTTCCGGGGCAGCTTCCTCACGCTCGCCGGGGCAGGCGCCCTCTTCCTGCTCTCCACCCTCGGCGCCGGGCTCTTCATGAGCACCATCTCCGACACCCAGCAACAGGCCATGATGGCCTCGTTCTTCTTCTTCCAGCCGGCCTTCATGCTCAGCGGCTTCAGCTTCCCCATCCGCAACATGCCGGAACCGGTGCAGTGGATCACTTACCTCAATCCCCTGCGCTACTTCATGGACATCGTGCGCGGCGTCTTCCTGAAAGGCAGCGGAGTCTCGGTCCTCTGGCCGCAAATGTGCATGCTCGCCATCTTCGGAGTCACCATCCTCACCTTAAGCGCACTGCGCTTCCACAAGCGCCTCGACTAACAGAGCCGTGAGCGTAAGCGAGCGGATGAGCAATCGATAGTCCCCAACCTTCCGGAAGGAAGGCTGTCTGCCCGCAAAAGAAAAGGCCCGCGCACGCCGTTGGGCGCCGCGGGCCTTGTTGTCTTCGCTCTCCCGTCCCTTAGAACTGGAAGCGCAAGTTGAACTGAATCACGCGGGACAGGCCGCGCTGGCTGGTCACACGGCCGAAGTTGCTGCTCGTCGGATCCAGGTTCGGACCGCCGAAGTTGGAGTGGTTCGTCGCGTTCAGAAGGTCTACCGAAAGACGGGCGCTCATGCCCCGCTCCGGCTTGATCGGGAACACGCGTTCCACCTTCGCGTCGATGTTGAAGATGCCGTCGGCGCGGATCGCATCCAGGCGGATGGGGAACACCCGCTCGTGATAGCTGCCGGGTTGGGCGGCGGAACGGCCTTCAAAGCCAACGAAGCCGCTGGGCGGTGCGCTGGTGGAAGTGGTCCAGGCCAGGGACTTGTCAAACCACTGCAGGTAGTCCTTGCTGTGCACTTCGTCGTGCTTGAACAGAGACTCCAACTGGCCTTGGTCGCCGTAGAAGAAACGGTTGCCCCAGTCGCCGGTGGCCGGGCCACTCTGGATCTGCATGACACCGGAAATGTTCCAGTTGCCGATGATATAGGCTAATGGGCCATCCTTGATGAAGCTGCGGCCCTTGCCGAAGGGCATTTCGTAGACCGAGGTCCACGCAATGCGGTGCGGCAGAACGTTGTTGTTCGGACGCTCAGTGGGCAGCAGGTCGTACTCGTTGGCATACCAGTCGCGGACTCTCGACGTGGCATAGGTGTACATGAAGCTGGTCTGGAAGCCCTTCGTGAAGCGGCGCTCTACCATCAACTCCAGGTCATGATACTTCGTGTAGCCCGTGCGCAGGCTCTGGCCCGGCAGGTTCATGCCGCGCAGGTTGGCATATTGGCCACCGTCACGCAGCAACCGGTTCCGCCCGATGACCGAACTCGTGAAGAACGAGTTGCCACTCATCCAGCGGTACAGGTCCGGATTCGAGGACTGGATGGCGCCGAGGTTCTTGACGGCCCAGGGATTGGCCACATTCGCGTTCAGCGCATTGTCGTTGGCCTGGTCGCGAACCGAGCCCTTCGTCCAGTACTCGCTCGGCAGGTAGTTCAGTCTGCGCTGGATCGGCTGCGATGCATAGCCGCCGTTGTAGGAGACATCCACCATCAGGTTGTGGAGGATCTCACGTTGGAAGCCGAAGCGCCACCGGTGCTGGAGGGCAGGCTTGTAGTCCCAGGGCAGCGAGTTGAAGTCAGCATTGAAGCGTGCCAGGCCAGCCAGGGTCGACCGGAACGGTTCGTCAAACCGGGTGTTGCCGCTGGCGGCGCGAACCGGGAACGGATCGTTCATGGGGGTCTTGCCGGTCGCCAGGCCGCCGATGCTGCCAACGCCGCAGCAGAAGGTGAGACCCGCATCGTTGCTGATCGGGGTGCTGGTCGCCTGGTTGAAACCATCCGTGTACGGACGGTCGTTGGAGACGTTCAGCGTGTCGGCATAGACACCCCAGCCGGCGCGGATGACGGTCTTGTTGTTCAGGCTGTACACGATGCCTGCCTTGGGCAGGAAGTTGTGTACGCCCTTCGTGGCCGTGTCATACCCACCCGTCCCGAGGTAAGGTGTGTAGCCATTCGCTGAGAACTGGCTCGCAGGCAGACCGGCGATCGGCGCCGCCGCATACGCGGCTTCCACCGCGGAAGTGATCGGGCTGGCCCCGTCCACATAGGCGGCTGCAATACCACGGTTGAAGCGCTCGCTCGTGCCACCTTCGCGCTCATAACGCAACCCCAGGGAGATGCGCAGTTTGTTCGTGAGGCGCCAGTCGTCCTGGAAGAACAGCGCCCGGCGCGGCGTCCGCCAATAGGCCGAGTCATTCGTGTCGATCGACATGCCCGAAGGCAGGCCCATCATGAACGCCGCCCAATCACGGGCATGGTTCACGCTGACGTTGTCGACGTTCGTCGCCTTCGTCCAGCCGTTGCTGCGGAAGTCGAAGTAACCGGTGCTGCTGCCGGGACCGCTGGCACCGAAGAAGTTACGGCGCTCCTGCCACCCATACTTAAACGAGTGATTTCCGCGGATGGTGGTCATGGTCGCGCGGTATTCAAAGGTATTGCTCTTCGAATCGATGACCGGATAGCCGCCGCCGACGTCCGAGATGGTGTCGAAATCCAGACGAGGCAGTTGAGTAAAGCTGCCCGCGCGCTGGTCGATGTAGGCAGGCAGGCCCGTCTGTGCCGCGGTGATCTTCGTACGCGTCGTGTTGCGGCTGCCCTCTTCGAACCGGGAAATGCCGAAGTTCATGTCGAGGATGTTCGTGGAAGTAATCGTCCACAGATAGCCGACGTTGCCGCCGCGGTTGATGCGGGTGAGACCGTTGGAGTGCAGTCCGCGAGCCGTCTCATACGTCCAGTCGTACTCGTCGGCCAGGCGGTCGTTCCACTGCCAGCGGACGTTCAGCCTGTGATTCTGGCTGACCACCCAGTCGTAGCGGTTCACGATGGAGTTGAACTTCTCGTCCTTCGGCATAGCCGTGGCCAGGTAGTTGTTCGTCAACTCGGCCGTCACGAGGCCCGGGATGTTGTTCGGGGTCGGATAGAGCTTCGAGAAGTAGGCGTAAGCCGGATTCAGGATCGGCACGCCCTTGTTGCCGGGGAACGGCGAACGCACCACCGTGTTGCCCTGCAATTGCGCGGACCGCGGATCGTAGATCGTGAAACGGTTGGCGCCATTCGGAATGTTGAGGAAGTACGAGAAGTCGCCCTGCTTCATCGCTGCGTCGGGCACCGTGCGGTTGACGTCCGAAGTCGTTTCCGCTTTCGACTGGCGGATGCCGTTCCAGGTCAACGTCCAGAAGACCTTATCCTTGCCGTTGAAGATCTTCGGCAGGTAGACAGGACCTGAAGCCGATACGCCGTAGTTGTTGGAGCGGCCCGTCGCCTGCTTCTGCTTCTTGGAGGGATCGATCGTGCCGTTGCGCACGCCCGCGTCATACGGCTCGCGCGTGAAGAACGGCGTCGCGTTCCAGCGCTGTTGCCAGTGCTGATCGAACACCGCGCCGTGCAGCGCGTTGCCGCCCGACTTCGAACTGACGTTGATCGCCGCGCCCGAGGTGAAGCCCTGGCTGGCGTCGAAGTTCGAAGTCTCGAGCTTGAACTCGCCCACGGAGTCGGCGGGAGGAGTGAAGCCGACGCGGCGTCCCGTTCCGGTGACGCTCATGCCATCCATAGTGTATTCGTTCTGCCCGACGCCGCCCATCGTGTTGAACGACGAGGTGCCGCCGTTGTCGAACGGACGGCGGTATTCCGGCTGGCCCGTCCATTGCATGCCAGGTGCCAGCGCCGATAACGCAAACGGATTCAGGTCAGAAAAAGGCAGGTTGATCAACTGCTGCTGATCCAGCACACGGCCGCCGCTCGCGGTGGTCGTTTCGAGCAGGGGTGCATCGGCTGAGACCTCAACAGTCTCTGCAACAGCGCCCACTTCCATGGCCAGATTGATCTCGAGACGGGAGCTGACATTTACTGTAATGCCAGTACGGCTGAGCTTCTTGAAGCCGCCCGATTCCACGATCACGCTGTAAGTGGACGGTTCCAGGAAGTTGGCTTCGTAGTAGCCGGTGTCGTTCGTCGTAACTCGACGAGCTTCGTTGGTTTGTGTGTTGGTTACAGTTACTTTCGCGTTTGGAATGACCCCGCCTTGCGGATCACTGACACGGCCAGTGATAGCGCCGCGGGCTTCCTGCGCGAATGCTGAGACGGTGGAGAGTGCAACGATTGCCACTCCCACGAGGAGCTTACGCCACATCGTCTGTTCGACCCCCTAAAACGAGCGGAACTCAAAGTTCCTAGGCTTGGGAGATTAAATCAAACTTTCGATGGTACGTCAAGGCAGGAGAACACCGGGCAGGGCCGGCAGGCAATCCCGTTCGTTCGGTATTCCTGCGCACTGAAGGGTACTAGGCAGTCCGGCTGGGACGCGGTATCCGCGATACCCGGACGGCTTTGCAAGGGCTGTCATTTATTTGGAGAACTCCCAAGCCACTGGCACGACTGCTATTTCAGTTCATGCGCCGGGACAAGTCCTCAACGCGCATCTCAGCAGTTGCAGCGAGGCCAAGCCAGCATGGGCGGCGGGCGAGTCGACGGCGTCGAGCCGGAACAACATACAATGACTGAATCCAGGAGTCTCGCATGACCAAACTACTGCTCTCCGCCTCCCTGCTGGCTGCCGCGGTCTTCGCCCAGCAATCGCCAAATGCCATTCATCCCTCGATCAAGAGGATCGCCGCCGAGGTATCAGAAGAACGGATCACGGCAACGCTCAAAAAGCTGGAGAGCTTCGGCACGCGCGACACCAACGGGGTGATCGAGACTCCGGGCCATGGCATCAAGGCAGCGCGGGAGTGGATTGCGGAGCAGTTCAGGAGTTGCAGCCCGCGGTTGGAAGTCCGGTTCGACCCGCATGCCGTCAAGAAGAGCGCCCGCGTCGTGAAAGATATTGATGTCGTCAACGTGGTGGCGGTGCTGAAGGGCAAGACCCAGCCGGCGGTGGAAGTACTGGTCGGCGCGCACTACGACTCGATGAACATGATCTTCAAATCGGGGACGCCGCGCGCATTCGACGCGGACGCCACGGCTTCGTCGTCTGTCGCGCCGGGCGTGTCGGACAACGGTAGCGGGACGGCTCTGGTGCTGGAACTGGCCCGGGTGATGAGCCAGTATGAGTTCGACAAGACGATCGTTTTCGTCGCGTTCGCCGGCGAGGAGCAAGGCCTGCTGGGCGCGGGCGGCTATGCCGAGGAGGCCGAGAAGTCGAAGGAGAAACTGGAGGCGGTGATCAATGTCGACGTGATCGGGAACGATGTCACGGGCAACGGCATCCAGGCGGGCGGACGGGTGAACGTCTACTCCGGGGATCCGATGGATTCCAGTTCGCGTTCGCTGGCGCGCTACATGCGCGAGGTGGCCGAGCGATACCAGCCCGACCTGCGCATCAATACCGTTTTCCGGCAGGACCGCTTCGGCCGCGGCGGTGACCATACGCCGTTCCTGACTCATGGCTTTGCGGCCGTGCGCGTGACGACGCCGACGGAGCAATTGGAGTATCAGCACAACGAGAAGGACACGTTTGACCGTGTCTCCGTGCCATATATCGCTTCGGTCACACGCAGTGTCGGAGTCTCCCTGGGTTCGCTGGCCATGGCGCCGAAGCCGCCATCCGTCTCGCCCTTGGGCCGCGGCGACGGCCGGTATGACGCGGTGATGAAGTGGAAGAACGAAGACCTGGAGGCCGATCTGGCCGGCTATTCCGTGCTGATGCGCTCGACCACCGCACCGTTCTGGGAGCGCGAGATCTATGTGGGCAAGACGGAGCAGTTCACGCTGAAGAACGTCTCCATCGACGAAGTCGTGCTGGGCGTGCGCGCCATCGACAATGACGGTTTCGCGAGCCTGGTCACGGCCTGGACGCTGCCCGTGCGGCGCAATTTCACCGGGGCTCCTGCCGCGACTCCTGCTCCTTAATGACGGAGTGAGAAGGGGTGGTGGGCCCTGTAGGACTTGAACCTACAACCAACGGATTATGAGTCCGCTGCACTAACCATTGTGCTAAGGGCCCGAGGCTGCGTGCCGAGCTTGCGCTCAATCCCCAGTTTAGCCGAAAGGGCGCAGCGTGCGGCAGATGGCGGCGCCTATTGACCTGTACGTTTTCTGCCTGTATGATCCAGCGCAGAAGGCGGGCTGCATTTTGCCGGAAATTACCATCCCAGTTGGCGGTTTTATTGCATCGAAAGGGGCGCAGACGATTGCGCCTATCCCGTCGGCAGGCCCGAATCAACGCGGGCCGAACTGCGGATTTTATGCGCTGGCCTACGTGATGCTGTATTGGTATGAGCGGCAGCAGCATTATGGCGGTGATTTTGGACTTTCGAAGCCGCTGGAGGCGCGAACCCACAATGCCAGGGCAACGCCGTCACCGTCGGGAATATTCGCCGGGGCCAAGAAATCGCTCTCGGCCACAGTGGGCAGCTACTACTCGCTGCGTCACTACGGCAAACACAACCTGTTGACGGCATACGGCTCGGTCTTCAATGCCGAGAACCTGGTGAAGGTGGCACAGGGCAACGGAGCGCAGTATGGCGGGGAGTTCGACGGTCATGTGATCTCGACGGCGGGCGCCATGGCTTTCGTCAGGATCGTGAAGGCCCTGATTGGGATCGAGTGTCCGGTGATCGTTCCTTTCGATGTGAGCGACACCGGCGACCCGATGGCCAAAACGGGGGAGAGGGCGCACTGGGCCACCATCATCGGGACGTATGACGACGGAGCGGATGAGGCGATTCACTACCACTGGGGGAAGTTCCGCTACTGCTCGCTGTCGGACTTTGCCCAGTCGAACGCGCAGCTCAGCGGGAATATGTTTCTATCCTTCCGGAAATGCGAGGCGATCAGAGGCGATTTCGTGGTGCGCGACTTCATGACGGACGGGACGATCAAGAAGTACCAGGAGGCCGGCTTCCACGTGAAGGCACGGCCGGGCCGGGTAACCAACTACGAGTTCTGCCAGCCGAAGAGCGTGGAGGACCTGAAGTCGCTGGAGAAGCTGAAATCCTACGCACCGAAGCTGTCCGAGGCGCTGGCGTCGGACAAGCTGAAGGCGCATGGGTTTGATGCGATGAATCTGGGGAACGCGGGGCTGAAAGACCGGATTGTCGTCATCTACCCCCGGGCCGCCCGCGACTTCGTCCGGTCGATCACGTAGGCGACCTGGGCGCTGGCCAGAGTGGTCCGCGCATACAATAGAAGCATGAGCGACCAGTTTTCCATCGCGGGGCGCACGTTCCGTTCCCGCCTGATGATCGGCACGGGCAAGTACCGCAGCTTCCAGGAGATGGTCCGGTGCCACGAAGCTTCCGGCGCTGAGGTGGTGACGGTTGCAGTCCGCCGCGTGAATCTGACGGACAAGAGCAAGGAGTCGATGCTGGACTACATCGACCGCTCGAAGTACTTCATCCTGCCGAATACGGCTGCCTGCTACACCGTGGACGACGCGGTGCGGACCGCGCGACTGGGGCGGGAAGTGGGTCTCTCGAACTGGGTGAAGCTGGAAGTGATTGGCGATGAGAAGACGCTGTATCCGGATGTTTTCGGATTGGTGGAAGCGACGCGGATCCTGGCCAAGGAAGGCTTCGTGGTGTTGCCGTACACGAACGACGACCTGATCACCGCCCGGCGGTTGATTGACGCGGGCGCCGCGGCCGTGATGCCGCTGGCCGCTCCGATTGGCAGCGGGTTGGGGATCCAGAACCACGCCGCGCTGCGCATCCTGCGGGAGCAGATCACGGAAGTGCCGCTGATTGTGGACGCTGGGGTGGGTACGGCGTCGGATGCGTGTGTCGCGCTGGAGATGGGCTTTGACGGGATCCTGATGAACACGGCCGTGGCCGCCGCACAGGATGCGGAGAAGATGGCACTGGCCATGAATCGCGGGGTCGAAGCGGGCCGGTTGGCCTTCCTGGCCGGGCGCATGGAACGGAAGCTGTATGCTTCAGCCAGTTCGCCGCTCACAGGCGTGATTCGCTAAGCGGGGTATGGGGCGCCGGAGCGCCCCGGTTTGGACTAGAAGGTCACGCCTACCAGGAACTCGATCTGATTCTTCTTCGAGTTCACAGTATTGCCGCCGGCGGCGTTGACGTTGAACACATCATTGTTCCAGCGTGTATAGCGGATTTCCGGGCTGATCTTGATCAGCTTTAGATCGTAGCGGATGCCGCCGCCCATGACGAAGCCCTGCGAGGTGTTCCTGTCCAGCCTCAGGACATCGGTGAGCGCGCGGAAAGAGTAGCCCGCGTCGACATACACACGGGCGAGATTGCCCGGGAATTTGTACTTTACCAGGACCGGGAAGGACCAGGCGCTGGAGTCAAAGACACCGCCGTTGGTCAGGCTGGTGTCGGAGTAGCCGATTTTGCGGTAGAGCATATCGGCTTCAATGCCGAGGCCGGCAGGCAGGTTGAGTTCCACCATGGGCCCGAGGGTCCAGCGATGGAATTCGGGGTGGAAGGTACCAGCGGCCTTCACCGCGTCATTCAAGGGCACACCGCCCTTCACACCCCAATTCAGGAGTTGAGCGGAGAGCGGCGTCCCCGCGATTAAAAGGAGAAATGTACAGAGTTTTAGCATGAGTTTCCGCAGCCCATCTGAACCTAAGACCCTGTGACTCTCCAAACAGCTACAGACGTACAGGATCCGAAGGTCAGGAGACGGTCACCATGTCATCGGCCAACTTCGCGAGCCGGCCTTCCGACATAGCTATATTCCCGAGATGCGGCCCGGCGACTGCGCGTTGCGCGATCTCGACGGGGCAGTTCGGTTGTTTACGGCTGACGATGCAATCCAGGAAGTTCTGGATGTGGGTTTCGATGGGCACGGGGGCCTGTTCCTGGATGATGGGCTCGCGGTTGTCCTTCCACTGCTCCTTCCAGACGACGAAGCCGGCGTCGTTGAGGCGCATGGTGGCCTGGTCGCCCATAAACAGGATGGACCAGCTGTCCTCGAAGTCGTTGCAGTAGTTTAAAGTCCATGTGGTCATGAACTTACCGTGGTCGAAGATGGTGGAGAAGATTTCGGGATGCTCAGCGCCCTCGTTCTTGGCGACGTAGCCCATGGCCAAGGCGGATTTAGGCGGCGGGGCGTTGGTGAACCACTGCACCACGTCCATGAGGTGGGTACCCTGATCGGTCATATTGCCGCCGGCATAGTCGCGGAAGAGGCGCCAGTTGCGCAGGCGCATGGGTTCGATGGCGCGCTTGGGTGCGTTACCGAGGAAGCGGTCCCAATCGACCTTGCCGGTGAGGGGCGAGTTGTTGAGCGGCTTGGCCACATTCCAATGCCACTGCGCCTTGACCATGGTGATGCGGCCCAGCATGCCGTCATCGACCAACTTCTTTGCTTTCATGATCATGGGCGCACTGCGGCGCTGCATGCCGACCTGTACGACCTTGCCGCTCTTCCGGACGGCGTCCACCATAAGGGCGCTCTCCTGCAGCGACTTCGAAAGAGGCTTCTCGGTGTAGACGTCTTTTCCGGCCTTCAAACCGTCTAAGAGGTGTTGGCAATGCCAGTGATCGGGACCAGCGCACACGACAAAGTCGATGCCCTTCTGGGCCAGCAGTTCTTCGTGATGGAAGTAGGATTTGGCGCCAGGGTTGATCTGCAGCGCCTGTTGGATGTTGGGCTCGTAGATGTCGCAGACGGCGACGCATTGCGCGCCCAACTTATTGAAATTAGTACTCAAATAGCGACCTCGCCCACCAGAGGCAATCAGCCCGTAGGTGGGGCGGTCGTTGGCGCTCAATCGGGTCGTGATCAGCGGGGCGGCGAAGGCAGCGGCGCCGCGTAGAAAGGATCGTCGGTCGGAACTCATGCACAAACCTCTGGGACTACTTTATCCGAAATCGAATCTGATTGCGCCCGACCATGGGGGGCATGGTATATTGGGGTTTCGCCTCACTGGGAGGTCGTCTAATGGTAAGACTGCAGTCTCTGGATCTGCGTATCGGGGTTCGAGTCCCTGCCTCCCAGCCAACCTAAACCTCCTTTCCCGCCTGAGATTTCCCCTAATGATTGCTCACCGCCTGGTATTCTTACTGGCCCTGATTCCGTTCGGCATTCCTGCTGCCTTTGGCCAGGATAGCGGCGCGACGTTCAACCGTCCGCCGGCGGGCGTCGAAGAGTCGCTGCGGGACCGGGTGAAGCAGTTTTACGCGCTCCACATGGAGGGCAAGTTCCGCCAGGCGGAGGTATTCGTCTGCGCGGACAGCAAAGACACGTACTATGACAGCGACAAGCGCCGCTGGCAGAGCGCGGACATTCTCAAAGTCAACTTCGAGAAGGACTTCAAGTCGGCCACGGTGGTGGTGACGCTGGGGTCTGAGATGCGGACGAGGGTGGGCACGATTCCTGCCTCGTTCCCGCTGGCTACGTCCTGGAAGCTGGACGGTGACTCGTGGTGTTATCACGTGCTGCCGCCGAACAAGGCGGTGGTGGCGAGTCCGTGGGGCGCGATGCAGCAGAAGGGCGACGCGAAGGGCGTTTCCGCGGCCGAGGCGCCGGTGCGGCCGGATCCCAGCAACCTATTGAATGCGTTTAAGTTGTCGAAACGCGAGTTCCTGCTAAAGGGCTATGAAGACTCAACGGACGAGATCGAGATCTTCAATGGGATGCCGGGGCAGGTGCGGCTGGACGTACAAGCGGCCCAGATGGGTGGGCTGAAGTGGGAGCTGTCCAAGAAAGTCCTGGAGAGCGGCGAGCATGGAACGTTGAAGCTCACCTATACTCCGCCGGACAAGTCGCCGAAGTCATTCTATAACATCAACTTACTGGCGGAGCCGCTGGGCGCGGTGATCGCGCTGCGGGTGGTCTTCGACATTCCCGAAGATGTGAAGAAGCAATTGCCGTTTATCCAGAAGTAGTGATTCGCCGGATGGGCGCAGGAGTGGCCGGGGAAGTGCAAAGACTTGTGTGGTGGTGCCATGCGAGTAGACAATTCCAGCCGTTCCATTAGCCGCTTTCTGGAAGAGACGGCCTCTCTCTCCGGTGCCCGGTCCCCTGGGGCGGGCACCCAAACAACTGATTTCAGGGAAGAATTGACGGCCACGCGATCGGCTGGAGGGGAATCCGGCCGTGCGGCGCGGCATGCCTCCACGGTGAACAGGCCGATGGCGACAGTGGTTCCTGCGGAGGAATGTACCGTTCCGGCACCGGATGTTCCGAAGGCCGGTACACCGGCCGAGCCACCGATTGCGGCGGAGATGCCTGTTTTGACGGAGGCTCCTGTTGTGCCGGAGACTCCTGTCGTAGCGGAGACGCCTGTTGTTGCGGCGGCGAAGGCGGTAGCGGCCGCGGCTTCGGCCGGCCCCACTGAGTTGGATCCGAGTCCTGCCGCGCCGTGGCCGATGACGCTGGTGACTCCGGCGAATCCACCCGCACTGGCCGCCGATACGAAGTCGGCCCTGGCTCTTGCGCTGACGAACGCCGGCATTGATCCGTCGACTGTGAAGGTTTCCTATTGGGAAGAGCTGGTCTGGTTCCCGGGGGGAAATTGGATCAATCGAAGCATCACAGTGCAGACAGAGAATGGGCAGAAGATGGATTTTGACGCCGCCGCAACGCTCAGAAGTCCTTATGTCACTGCAAATTCCGTGCAGGAGATGTTGCACGTCTGAGCGTTGGCGGCGCCGGTCTATGCGGGCACGTTGAGCTTACGGGCAACGGCCTTCAACAACTCGCGGTCCTGGGGTGTGAACCCCACCGGGGCGTTGCTGTCGATGAGTGTCTTGTTCCGGACGAGCACGATGCCCCCGAAATCAAAGAACAACTCCTCGTCGGGATCCAGTTCCCGTAGTGGGATCTGGGCCGCGGGCCGTTCCGTGCCTGGTTCGTTGGCAGCCATCTGCTTGGGAAGGTTAACCGTCCCCGCTTCCTGCTTCAACATAACCACCGGTTCGAAGTAGGGCCGGCCGTCCTCATCCTGCAACGGCACACCTTTCTCGTTCACGGCCAGAACGTTTTCATAGATAACCGAGCGCTTGGTCGATTTCAGCGCCTCGGGATCGCACCAATACTGCGGCGGCCGCTGTTCGTCGAACGGCGGCGGCTCAGCACCCGTAGCCTCGGTGTACTGAGCCCGCGTCTGGTAGTAGGGGAACAAGTACAACTTGTCCAACCCGTATTTCGGCAATGGCAATGCAGCCATATAAATACCTCCTGTGCGCGATCGTCCTGGGCCGTGTACGTGTTTTTGGCGATCAATTTTGCAGGTGTATGAAAACAGTGCAGAAATAAATCCCCAACTGGCCGGACGATTTTTCGGAGGGGGTCAAAACGGGGCAAGCCTCGTTCGGCGGGCTGGGGGAGGAGGGCGATGAGTGCGGAAAAATACGGCGAGCCGCCGAGAGGGAATGGTGGTGGCTCGCCGCGCAACGACTAACGGATCCGGCGGTAGTTGGCCAGCATGAAGGCCTGCCAGTGACCGTCATCGTCCTGGAAATGGGAAGTGAGCGTCCGGTGGCCGTCGTTCACGATTTCGATCACGTCGCGGTAGCGGCCCAGCTGGGTCTGGTCTTTCATGGCCGGCCCCTGGGAATCGAGAGTCAGGACAGTGCCGGCGGTGTTCAACTCGCCGTCATAGAGCCAGAGGTGGGCCATCATGGACCCAATCCAGGTGCCGGTAAAGCGTTTGGTTCGCGGGTCGAAGCCGAGCGTCATCAGGGAGGTGGCCGGGCCGCAGCCGGGCATATCTCCTTCACCCTCGGCCAGGATCCAGAGTCCGCCCAGGGAGCGGATCACTTCGGTGCCTTTGGAGCGGTCGGGTGGTTCGCCGGGTTTCATCGACGCCTCGGCATCGAACTCCCAACTGCCGATGAGCTTGTGAAGCCAGTCGTGTTCTTTCTGTTTTTGGTTCTGCATTGTTCCTCCTGGAATCTTCCAAATCCGGGCCGCCGGCGCGATGCCGCTACTTCGCCGGAAAACCGGGATCAGCCTTTACTTCCAACATCTGCGCAGTGTGGCGTTCGCTATGGGCCGAGGAGAAGAGCAACCACTGGTAGGCGTCCAGGGGCTGGCCTATGGGCGAATCGACCACGTGGTCGCGCAGTCCTTCTGTCGACTTCAGGAATGCCAGGGTGCGAGCGCGTGTCTTCATAAACTGTTCGAGAGTCTCCTGCGGCGACCAGCGTCCGGTGGGGGTGAGGGGGCCGGGCGCCTGGGCCTTGTGGGAGCGATCGACGATCTGCTGAAGCACCAGTTGGTCAGTGGCTTTGAAGTCGCGATCGGGTTTGCCGGCGGGCGCCTGCATGATCTTCTTCGAGACCATATCGAGGAAGAACTCCTCGGAGAGCGCGATGTGTTCGAGGGTTTCAGCGACGGACCAGCGATCGGGGCCCGCCTTGTACTTCCACTGGGCCTCGGAGAGTCCTTTGGTGGCGACCATCACGCCCTGGCGGGTTCTTTCCAGTTGTGCGATGCCGGCCTGCCTGTCGGAAGCACTGAGCCCCTCCGCGGCGGGGAGGACTGTCAGCGCGGACAGTAGCATTGCCGTGCAGCCGACCGCCCGACGGACAGATGAGGTCCAATTGCGTTGAGGTTTCATGTGGTTCTCCAATTGATTGAAGTCTTCGATACGGCGGCTGCCCCTGGAGTTAGTTATGGCGGACTTCGTTGGGGTATTCATGACTCGCTCCGTTTCTGTTCCGTTATTCCGTACTCAACTGTGCGTCGATCCTTGCGGGAGGGAATCGACAGGCCATCGTGCGATGGGTTGGTTGTTTACACGTGCAACAGAAACGGAGCGAGAGCGGTGGCGGACGTTGCCGCTATTCGTAGTTACCGAAGTAAGTGACGGTGAGTTGCGCGAGGTTGGTGGGGAGGCCGCCCATGCGCTCGTACCAATGTCCGGAGGCGCTGTCGCCGAAGCGGAAGCCCGGGAATTCACGCTGGAAGACGACGTTGCCGTCGAGGTCGCGGCCTACCACTTCCACCCGGAAGACGAGGAGGGCGAACACAATCTCACCCTCTTCCACCTGACGGTCGACGTTGAGGGTCAGGAGCAGGGGCCGGTTTGTGCGGTCGGAGGAACTGCTCTCTTCGAGCAGGGTGAGGCGACTGGTGGCGGTGCCGTTGCCAAAGAAGCGGTCGCGGAAGCGAACTTCGCCACCACTGGACTGGTCCTTGGCTCCGGTTTGGCCGCCGGCTTGGGCCATGGCAAAGGTGTAGCGCTCCAGCACCGTGTTTTCGGCGGCGGAGGCGCCCTGGGGGCAAAGGATGAATGCGGCAGCCAAGGCGGCCAAGACAACGGGCATTCGTCTGTGTTTTTTCATGGATGAGTCTCCTTACTGGTCTGATTTGAAAAGCAATGGGCGGCTAGAACGACAGCCCGAACAAAAGGTTGAACTGGTTGGCGCCGGTGCGGTTGAGGCGGGTGTAGCGGAACTCAGGCGCGGCCCGGAGGCGGCCAAAGCGCCACTCGAGTCCGCCCCCGAAGGTGGGCCCGACTCGATCCTGACTGGTGCTGTAGCGATCGGTGTAGGCAATGCTGGACCCGCAGTGGCCGCCGTCTTCCGCGGTGCAGGTGACGCGGACATCCGTGCTTTCGCGCCGGTAGTTGACGCCGCCGAGCACGAAGGGGGTGACGCCCTGGGTGCGGAAGCGGTATTTGATGGCGGCGGGGAAATCCCAGGCTTTGGTGTCGCCGTGGCCGACCAGTCGAAAATAGGGCAAAGGAACCGGCGACACTAGCGAGATATTTGTGTCGTATCTTACGTTGTAACCGCTGTAAAGTGCTCCGAGTTCCAGGCTGAATCGAGCCGGCAGATGAAACTCCACGGTAGGCCCGACCGTCCAGTGTTCGGAGTTGATCTTGAGATGGTCGAAGTCGTCCGCGGGCTGTCCAAACGGGACGCCGCCTTTGACACCGAAGGTGGCGACCTGGCCCCAGGCGGCCGGCAGCAGAAGAAACACGAGTAGGAATCGCATGTCGTTTATCTGGTCGGCGGTGGCCGTGTTTTTCCTACACCGCGAATATATTCCTGTGCGCTGTAGGGAAATTCTGATTTTCCGGACCGTATGGGCGTGCAGTTCCGATTGCAGACGGTGCCCGATGAACGGAGCGCGGCTGAACCACAGGCAGAGAGCGGCCGTGTGGTTGCCGGCGTGAATCTGCACAGCCAGGTGGAGCGGATCTATGAGGAGACACGCGGCGACCTCCATCTATATCTGCTGTGTTTCCGGCTGCCGGCGAGCCAGGCGGAGGACCTGACGCAGGAGGCGTTTGTCTCGCTGTACAGGGCACTGTCGAAGGGCCAGGAGATCCAGGCGGTGCGGCCATGGCTGTTCCGGGTGGCGCGGAACCTGGCTCTGAAGGCACGGTCGCGTGATTCGGCCTTCCTGGCCATCGACGCGGACCTGGACCGGACCATTGAGGCGACCGGCAGCAGCCCGGAGGCAGCTTTGATCGAACGCCAGCGGATGTCGCGATTGAACGAGGCGGTGGGGTTGTTGTCGCCACAGCAGAAGGAGTGCCTGCACCTGCGAGCGGCGGGGCTGCGGTACCGCGAGATTGCGGAGGCCATCGGGATCAGCAGCTCCACGGTCAGCGAGTTTCTGCGGCGCGGACTTTGCAAGCTGCGGAGGTCTCTCAATGAGTAACCGGATGTCGGTGCACGTGGACGAAGATCAACTGCTGGCGTTCCTGGATGGAGAACTGGATGAGCGGGCAGCGCGGGCCGTCAAAGCGCACCTGCACGAGTGCGCGGATTGCGGAGTACGGCTGGCGGGGCTGCGCACGGCATCCGACGGGTTCGCCGAATGGGAGCGGCAGGCGGTGCGGCCGGCTGCGGTGAACTGGCCGGGGCTGGCTTCCAGGCTGGACGAGGTGGACCAGGAACACGCAAGGCAGCGGTCCAGACAGTGGGGCGCGGCGGGCCTGCTGGCGCTTGCGGCGAGTCTCGTGATGGGGGTGGTGCTGTTCCGGCAGGCAAACGGAACGGAGCCGACGGTGGACGAGGTGCTGGCGCGAGCTGAGCACAGCGGGCGACCGGCCCGGCGCAATGTGCGGGTGAGCGCGTTTGGCGGAGCCGTGATCCGGCCGGCCGTTCTTGCGGATGGGCCTGGTGCGCAGGGTGGAGACGGGCGGGTACGCGCGATGTTCGTCAACGCCCGCTACGACTGGACCGAGCCTTTGAGCGCGAAGGCGTATCTGTCGTGGCGCGGGCAACTGGCCCGGCGGCATGACGCTGTGCTGGTGAAGGGCGGGCCCGAGGCCCAGGATCGGACCTACATTGTGCGCACGGAGACGGATGCGAGTTCCCTGAGAACGGCGTCGCTCACGTTGCGGGGCGGCGACCTGCGGCCGATCGAAGGCAGCTTTGAGTTCGGCAGTTTGGGGCAGGTGCAGATCAGCGAGACCACGGAGCCGGCCACACCGCCGGTGCGTCATGCCGCTGCGCCGCAGGGCACTGCTGCGGCGGCGCGGGAGGATGGAGCTGAGGAGTTGCGCCCCGAGGATGCATTGCACGTCCTGGCGGCGTTGAATCGGGCCGAAGCTGATGTAGGGGAGCCCCTGGAGCTGGATAAGGATGCCGCGGGCAAGCGGCTGGTGATCCGTTCTACGGGGCTGAGTGAAGCAGTGCAGCGGCGTGTGGAGAGCGAACTGGCGGGCCTGTCGAACGTGGAGCTGAGGATCCAGGGGCAGAGCGGCGCACGTATGACGGGCAGTAGTCCCGAGCCGTCGACGCAGGTGTCGGACCAGCGGCCGCGCACGATTGTGGCGTTGCTGGAGGAGCGGCTGGGCGGACCACTGAAGCTGCAGTCCGTGACGGAAGAGGTGCTGGAGGCGAGCGGGGTGAGCCTGGCGCGGGCGCATGCCCTGGAGGTGTTGGCGCAATGGATTCCCGGCTCGGCGGAGGCGGGTCTTTCCGCGGAGGACCGGAGGTTGCTGCAATCGCTGCGGGCGCAGCATTATGGGGCGCTGAGGGACTCGGTGGAGCGGATGGAGGGGCTGCTGGGTCCGCTGGTCGGGGCTGGCATTGAACTGCATGACACCCGCCAGATCCGCCTGACAGCGGCGGCACGGCGGCTGAACCGTGACTTGAGCCTGCTGTTTGCGGGGTCGTACAACCAGGCGGAGGGCGAGCGGGCGATTCGCGCGTTGCGACCCGATTTGCAGGATTTGCGGAAGGCGATCGCCATGGACTCGAATGCGCGGCGCTAGACTGCTGGTGGTGTCGATGCTGCCCCTGGCGTTGGCGGCGCAGTGGCCAGGCGAGATCCAGGGCTCAGTGATGGATGCCTCGGGTTCGATTCTGCAACGGGCGCGGATCCGCGTGCAGCGCGATGAGACGGGGGCGATGCGCTTTGCGGAGACTGCGCCGGACGGCACCTTTCACGTCGCCGGCCTGGCGGACGGCCGCTACAAGGTGACAGCGTCGAAGCCGGGGTTCCATACCGTGGCGCGCCTGGATGTGGCGATTCGTGAGGGCCATGTGGAGCGCATCGACTTTGTGCTGGAGGTAGTGGGCCAGCATGAGGAGATCCGCGTGGAGAGCAACGCGGGCGAGTTGAGCGCCTCGCCTGGAGCGGGCCTGCTGATGCACCGCGGAGGCCCGGGCGCCGATCTACCGGTGAACGGCCGCGACCTGCGGAGCGCGTTCGATCTGCTGCCGGGCATTGTACAGACGGCCGCCGCGAGCAGCGACGGTGGGCAGTTCAGCGCCAACGGCCAGCGGCCGAACACGAACGTAGTGCGCGTGGATGGAGTCAGCGTGAACAATGGCATTGGCGGCAGCAGCCTGCCGGGCGCCGCCCCGGGTGGCTCGCTGCCGGCGATGACGTCGATCGGCAGCATTCAGAGCCTGGGCCAAGCCGAGGAACTGGAGGCGGTGGAACTGCGGACTCCGGACTTCCTGGCGGCTTCGGGCGAGCGGCCGGGCGCCGAGGTTGTGGTGCGGACGAGACCCGGCACGAATGCAGTTCACGGCGAGGCGTATTCACACATCCGCGACAATGGCTGGAGCGCTCGCGACTGGTTTGCGAATTCACTGGGTGTGCCCTTCCCTCGGCCGTCGTACTACGATTTCGGCGCAACGGTGGGCGGGCCGATCCGCAGGGACCGCACCTTCTTCTTCGCGTCGGCGAGCCGTCTGTCGATGACGGACACGGCGCTGCAAACGACGGTGGTGCCGTCGTGGGAGGCGCGCACGAAGGCTCCGGAGCGGATGCAGGCGGCGCTGTGGGCGTTCCCGTTGCCGATGAAGCCGGAGTTTGGCGCAGGCCTGGCGATGAGTACGCTCGAGTTGGAGCGGCGTTCCACAGTGGCCGCGCAGAGCCTGCGGGTGGACCACGCGCTGGGATCGTCGGCGATGCTGTTTGCACGATTCAGCAATACGCCCTCGTCTTCGGAGGCCCGGCAACTCAGCACGAGTTCAGGCCAGTATGGCTGGCGCAGCATCACGCTGGGCGCTACTGTGGCCGGAGCCAGCGGCCTGATCCACGACGCCCGGTTCAACTTCTCGCGCTCAATGTTCAGCTCGAACTGGGGTGCGGATGTATCGCTGGGCGCTCCAGTGGACCTGGGCGTTCTGATGCCAGCGGAGATCCGATCGCAGTTAGGCCTGCCTGTTGACAGTGGAGCTTCGATGCTGGGGTTTGCGATTGGGGGCGTGGGGCAGTTGGTGTCGGGACGCGGCGCGACGGCTTCGCAGACACAGTGGCAGGTGGTGGATTCGGTCTCCAGGACGATGCGCGGGCACCAGTTCTCGGCGGGCGCCGACTACATCCGGCTGTCGCCTTCACGCGACCGGGCGATCGATGCGATTGCGATGTCGAGCGCGAGCGTGGACTCGCTGTTGAACGGGCAACCGCTGGCCGTCACCGTGACCAAACTGCCGCGCGGCAGCCGGGCGATGCACACACTGGCGCTGTTCGCGCAGGATACGGCGCGGCTAGGCGAGCGGTGGAGCCTGGTGTATGGGGTCCGGTGGCTGGGCACTCCGCCGCTCAATTCGGCGTCGAACAGCGTGATCTCGGGGTTGTGGAACGGGGACCCCAACGGGGGGCTCACCAACTTCAGAAGCGGATGGCTGGACCAATGGATCTGGCGGCCCAGTTTTACACAGTTCGCACCACGCGTGGGCCTGGCGTGGCGGGCTCCGGGTGAGGTGGTGGTGCGGGCAGGCGCGGGCGTCTACTACGATGCGGGGCTGGGCTCGGCGATCAATCCGTTCAACGGCGCGCCGTTCAATAGCTGGCAGTTTGGGAGCGTAGGGACGCAGACCACCTCCCTGGCGAAGGTGCGTGGAGTGACGCTGGAGGACGGGCCGCTGCAAGTCGAGCCGCTGCGCCCGCTCAGGCTGCCGCGCACCACGCAGTGGAAGGCCTCGCTGGAGAAGCAGGTGGCCGGCGGCACGGTGTCGGCTGCCTATGTCGGATCAGCGGGCAGCAATCTGCTGCACCGGGAGGCGGGGGTCGCTCCGGACACAGGGCTGTTCTGGTACATCCTCGCCAAAACGGAGGGGCGATCGAGCTACCATTCGCTGCAGACGCGGTATAGCGGACGGATCGCGCCGGGCCTGTTCTGCCTGGCCGCATACACCTGGTCGCATTCGATCGACGATGGCTCGCAGGATTCAGCGGTGCTGCTGGCGCGGCCCGATGCGCTGGGGGCGGACGAGCGCGGATCATCGAGCTTCGATGTGCGGCACGCGCTTTCGTTCGGGTTGACCTATGAAGTGTCGAGGCGGGCGATGCCGGAAGCGCTACGGCGGCCGTTTGGTGGGTGGCGGCTGAACACGGTGATGCGCGCGCATTCCGGATTCCCCATCGATATCGCGACGCTGGACGGGGGCGTGGGCGTATCGCCCGGCAATCTGGGGCGGCCGGACCTGGTGACAGGGGCTCCGATCTGGTTGGAGGACGGATCGACCGCGGGCGGCCGGAGACTGAATCCCGGCGCGTTCGCGATGCCCTCGCAGTCGCAGCAAGGCTCGCTGGGGCGCAATGCAATCACGGGGCGCGGCGTGCTGCAGGTGGATGCGTCGGCGCGGCGTGAGTTCCGGTTCTCCGGGCAGTGGTCTCTCGACCTGGCGGTGTCGATCTTCAATGTGGCCAACCGGCCGGCGTTCGCGGATCCGGTACGGTATCTGGCCAGCCCCTTGTTTGGCCGATCGACATCGATGCAGAACCTGATGTTCGGCGGAGGCACTCCGAATTCGGGATTGACTCCGTTGTTCCAGGCGGGTGGTCCGCGTTCGGCGGAACTGGAGCTACGGCTGAGATTCTGAGGACCCTGCGCGCTGGAATATACTACGGCTTGGCAGCCGCTGCCCTGGGCGCGGCTGATCGGTCATGCTGTCCCGACGTAGTTTTCTGGCGGCCGGCGCTACCCTGCCCGCTGCCTCCACCTTTGCTGCTGATGCTGTTGGCGCTGTCGCGCTGCGTTGCGATTATTTGAAGGATCCGCTGGGCCTCGACGTCACGGCGCCGCGTTTCTCGTGGCAACTGACGGCGGGCATGCAGAGCGCTTATCAGATTGTCGTGGAGAGCGGTGGTGCGACGGTCTGGGATTCAGGGAAGGTCACTGCGGCACAATCGGTGCATGTGCCCTACGCGGGGGCGGAACTGCGGTCGCGGCAGCGCTGCTCATGGCAAGTTCGGGTCTGGAACGAGGCGGGCGTCGCGTCCGTGTGGAGCGAAGCGGCGTGGTTCGAGATGGCATTGCTACGGGCATCGGACTGGCGGGCGAAGTGGGTGGGGGCGGCGGAGGCGGAAAGCGAGTCGGGCGTCAATACGGAGCCCAGCCCGTGGTTCCGGCGTGAGTTCCAACTGGCCTCGGTCCCGAAGACTGCGCGCGCCTATGTCTGCGGATTGGGCTTTTTCGAGCTCTATCTGAACGGGCGGAAGGTGAGCGAGGACGTACTCGCACCGGCGCAGACAGACTATGACCGGCGCCGCATCCGGCGTGTGCTGTACCCCTTTGACGACCGCACGGCCAAGCGCGTGAACTACCTGACCTACGACGTCACGGCCTACTTGCGGGCTGGCGCGAACGCGGCCGGTGTCGTGCTGGGCGATGGCTGGTACAACCAGCGCGACCGTGTGGAAGAGGGCTGGCTGTGGTACGGCTCGCCGCGGATGATTGCGCAGCTCGAGGGTGACGACGGAGCTCCGCTGGTGGCGAGCGATGAGAGTTGGCGCGTGACGACGGCGGGTCCGATTCTGCACAGCGGGCTCTTCACGGGCGAACAGTATGACGCGCGGCTGGAGATGCCGGGCTGGAACGCTGCCGGGTTCGACGATTCGGCGTGGGCCCCAGCGGCGGTGGTGCGGGCGCCTACGGGCGTGCTGTGCGCACAGGTCGCGCCGCCGGATCGCGTAATGGAGGTGATTCAGGGCCAGGCGGTTCAGGCTGCCCCGGGCGTACTCACGTTGGATGCCGGACGGAATCTCGCCGGCTGGGCCAAGCTCAGCACCAGCGGACCACGCGGGCGCAAGGTGACGCTGCGCTTCCGGGAGGATAGCGGCCGCGACTATGGGCAACGCGATACCTACGTGCTGAAGGGCGCGGGCGTGGAGACCTGGGAGCCGCGGTTCACGTGGCATGGGTTCCGGTATGTGGATGTGACAGGCGCGGCGGAAGCGCCGCAGCTGGAAGTACGGTCGGTGCATTCGGCGGTGGAAGCAGCGGGCCGCTTCGAGTGTTCAAATCCGCTGTTCAACAAAATCCACGAAACGTTTGTGAAGACGCAACTGGCGAACATGCACGGTGGCGTGACCAGCGACTGCCCGCATCGCGAACGCCTGGGGTACACGGGCGACGGCCAGGTGGCGGCGCAGGCGGCGATCTACGCATTGGACATGGCGCGGTTCTACACGAAATGGACCGACGACATTGCCGACTCGCGCAATCACCAGACAGGCTTTGTGCCGCACACGGCTCCGTTCGAGGGCGGCGGCGGCGGTCCGCCCTGGGGCTCGGCCATGGTTTTGATGCCTTGGTACCTGTATCTCTACTACGGCGACCGCATGGTGCTGGCCCGTCACTATGAAGCGATGCGGGCATGGGTACGGTATCTGGAAAGCCGCATGGATGCGCAGGGCATCGTGGTGAAGGAGGAGCCCGGGGGGTGGTTTCTGGGCGACTGGTGTCCACCGCAGAAGATCGCGATTCCGCCCGAGTTCGTCTCAACGTGCTACTACGCCCATTGCGCGGATCTCCTGGGTCGGGCGGCGATGGTATTGGGCCGACAGGAAGAGGCGGCCACATTGGCCGGGCTTGTCCAGCGGACCAGCGGTGCGCTGCAGGCGCGGTATTACGACGCGGGCAAGCGGCAGTATGTCGACGGGCGGCAAGGGGCGAACTTCTTCCCCCTGGCGTTCGGCCTGGTGCCCAGGGAGGTGGAAGGCGCGGTCTTCGCGCGCGCCGTGGAGATTGTGGAGCGCGACAATCGGGAGCACTTCGACACGGGTTTCGTGGGGACTCCGCTGGTTTTGGATGTGCTGACTGCGTGGGGCCGCGCGGACCTGGCGTACCGGCTGATGAACCAGCGCGATCTGCCGGGGTTCGGCCACATGCTGGCCTCCGGCGCCACGACGTTATGGGAGAACTGGGACGGCGGCGGTTCGCGCATGCACCCGATGTTCGGCGGAGCGTGCCGCTGGTTCTGGCAGGGTCTGGCCGGCATCACTCCCGATGAGCGGAGACCAGGCTTTGAACGAGTACTCATCCAGCCCAGGCCGGTGGAGGACCTGCAGTGGGTAAAGGCGGATTATCGAACATTACGAGGTACGATCGCTGTGAATTGGACCCGGGCCTCAGGGCGATTCCGGATGTCACTGACGGTTCCGGCCAATACGGAAGCACTGGTCACCCTGCCTGGAGGGACCGAGCAGCAGCGAGTGGGGCCGGGCGTGCATCAGCTGGGCGATTGATGCGGCCGCGGTGGTACTGGGCAGGAGCTCGAAGGCAGGGCGCTGCTCGTCACGGCGGTGAGGCGGTCCCGGATCGAGGATCCGCATTCCCCGGCAATTTGCGCTGGGACTAGTCGCGAAAATTCCCGCGAACATGATGTCGATCGGGACCACCTGTTGTTCGACGCAGTAGTAGAGACACCACTAGCGGGGCGGGAGAGGTAGCGGCCGGCCTCCAAATTCAGAAAGGGAATGGAACAATGCGATTTCTGTGTTTATACCGACCCGGCAAACCGGAGGGCACTCCGCCCACACACGAGGAAATGATGCGCATGGGACAGTTCGTCCAGGAGTCGTTTCAAAGCGGCGTGCTGCTGGCGACGGAGGGATGCCTGCCGAGCATCGCCGGAGCGCGCCTGAGGATGACAGCGGGCAGGTTCGCCGTCACCGATGGCCCCTTCGCCGAAGCGAAGGAAATCGTGGGCGGCTTCGCGCTGATCCGGGCGGAGTCCAAGGAGCAGGCGATCGAATTCACGAAGCGTTTCATGGAGATCGCGGGCGACGGAGAGACAGAGATCCGGCAGGTGTTTGAGGCCGGAGACGGGCCGTGCGCGTAGTCCTGAGACGCCTGAAGAATACCGGTGAGCGGAAGTGTAGCAACAGAAAGGGGCCTGCCGCGGTTGGCGGCAGGCCCCTTTCTGTTGTTGATTTGGTGGCGATTACTGAACGAACAGAATCGAACCGTTGGCATAGGCCGGCTGCCCGGGCACGGCTTCCATGACGAATCCGAGCGGGTGGTCGCCAGGCGTTATTCCGACCGGGACCACAAACACGATTTCGTAGACACCGACCAGATTCTCAGCCATCTGGGCCGAGACCACCTGGATGCCGGCATTGTCGAGACCAACCGCGATATTCGCCAGCACTTTCTGCTCGGGGGTGCCGACCTGGTTGGTGATAGCCGTCGGAGAGGTCTGACCCAAACCGATGGCGTACATACGCAGGGTTTCACCCGGGCGTGCCGGCGTGTTCAGGGTAACGGCCTGGCCGTCGGAACGGATGACCACCGCCGCACGGCGTGTGCCGCTGACATCTTCCAGGACGCCCGGAGAGACCAGGCTGACCGGAATGGCCAGAACGTTTGTGCTGCCGCCGGAGACGTTGACCACGGCATTCACTGTGGTGCCGGTGATCTCAAACGGAGCCTGAACGAGGACGGATTCGACGCCGTTCTCGTTGGCTACGCGCAGGATTGGAGCGAAGCCGGAGCCGCCGTTCCACTGGAATTCCACCGTTACGCCGGACAGCGTCAGAGGCAGTTTACCGGCGAGGATGTTGGCGTTCACCTGGCCGCTGACGCCTGGAGCCAGGCCGGCGCCGGTGAGCTGAACCAGCAAGCCGGGCGAAACTCCAGCGACGCCGCTGGCGAAGTTGGTGAAGCTGGTGGCCGTGACGCTGGGGCCCGGCAGGCGGGACTGCAGCGAGTAGGTCAGCGAGGGCAGGTTGGCCACCGCGGCGGTGACGGTGATGCCACCGGGCACGGATCCTGCAGTCACAGTGACGGAAGCGCGTCCATCGGCGCCGGTCACCGAGGTGGTGGCGCTGAGGGTGACGGATCCGGTGGTGCTCCAGGTGACAGTCGCACCCTGCACACCGGCGCCTTGGGCGTCGGTCACTTTAACGATCAGTGGCTGCGCGAAGGCGGTATTGATCGGGGTCACGGCCTGGCCGTCGCCCGAAACCTTGGCAAACCCGGTGGCGGAGGTTTCGACGGTGACGTCGAAGTTGGTCTCCTTGGCGCCGGCCTTGAGGCGGACCTTGTATTTACCAGGCGTCGGCCCGAGGATGACTCGGGTGGACACCAGGCCATTGGTGTCGGCCGCGGAGATGGTATTAATCAGCGTCATGCTGTTCGCGGTGACAAGCTCCCACGTGACAGCTGTGCCGGCCAGGACGTTGCCGGAGGGATCCACGATGCGGGCGGTGAGAGCCAGAGGCAGGGTGACGCCGGGCTTCCCGGTCTGATTGTTGCCCTGGACGATCACAGGCGCCACCGGGTCGCCCGGAGTGACGTTAATGGTGTAGCCGGTGAAGTCACGCTGCTCGCCCACATTGATGAGGAGGCTGGTGCTGCCGGTCTTGCCCTCAGCAATGAGGTTGCAGTCCACTTCGCCATTGGCGGCGGTGAGCACCGTGCCGTTGAGGGCGGTCTGGCCGTCGCAGTGGACGACCGGCCCCTGTGCGGGATCAGTGAAGGGGGTGGAGACGCGCAGCCCAACGTTAGGGATGGCGATGCCGGTGGCTGTGGCGACGATTGCGTGGACCGCAGCATCCAGCTTGGTGCCCAGTTTCACCGTAATGGAACGGTTGTCCTGAGTCGGCTTCGTAATGAAGATGGTCGGCTGGAAGAACTGACCGGCTGGGAAGGCGCTGACGGAGAACGTCGTGCTTCCAATGCCGACGCAGGTGGCGGTTGCCGAGTACGACTGGTAGGAAGCGTTCTGGAAATCGCCGTTGGTGAAGAACGTGATTTGGGCGATGCCGTTTGCATCGGTGACGGTGGTGGGCAGGTTGGAGAACTGAATGCCCGTCGTCGCGCTCCAGGTGACTTCCTTGCCGGCGAGGGGCGCGCCCGTGGCATCCACTACCTTCACCACCAGCGGCAGCACCGCGACGGAGAAGAGATTCTGGACGAGCTGACCATCGCCGGAAACTTTGACCACTTTGGCAACATTGCCGGGATCCGTGGTACCGCCGCCGCCGCCCGTACCGCCGCCCGTGCCGCCGGCAACCGTGCTGGTCAAGGTGGCGCTTTGGGCGCCGACCAGGGCCCTGACAACGAAATCACCGTTTACGGCCGGACTGGTGGCCAGCACCCAGGCATAACCGTCCACGTTGGTACTGGTGGCGGCGCCGGTGAGGGTGGCGGTCTCAGAGGTGAAGCTGACAGTTGCGCCGTAGACCGGGCGGCCGTTGCTATCAACAGCTCGAACGGAGTACGGAATGGTAACGGCAGGTGCAACGGTCTGACCGCCGCCATAGGTGAACAGTGTCTGGGGCACTGCTGCCGTGTTCGGTGCGGCCACGAAAGCGGCGGTCCCGCCACCGACATCGGCCGTCCCTAGCGCTGTATTCTGTACCAGGTCAAAGCGGGAGAGTTTGCCACCGGAGGTGTAGTACAGATTCCTGGTGGTGGGGAACTCATCGGTCCTCGTGACACTGGTGACCCCGTTGACGACACCTACCCCGCTCAGCGCAAGTTCATTCGCGGTGAGAGTCGGATAGCCGATGCCGAACATCTTCTGGTCCAGGGCCGAGTAGGCGATAGCAGTAGTCGCGTTGACGGGGAAAATATCGTCAATCCTTACTGCGGTGTTCGACGACGTGCTGATTAGGATTTTCGAGACTTCCGTGCCGGCTGCGGTAGTGGCGCCTTTTACCTGCAGGTCGATGCAGATCAGGGAAGAGCCGTTGAGCAGTTCATTGGCCGCGATGGCGTAACGGCCATCGGCGGAGAAGTGCAGCCGTCCGGGATTGCTGACGACCTCAGACCGGGCATGCTCCGCGAAGGGCGGCCGGCCATCGAACTCGATCATCCGATACTGGCCGGTAATATAGACCTGGCCAAGCGGGCTGATGGAGGCGTGCAGGGCGCCGATCACTTGAGCAAGCTGCGTCTGGTTCACGATCTGATTCGTGGAAAGGTCGACGACGGTGAGAAGCGCGGTGGGGGAACCGGAGGAGACGATATACGCGTAGCGGGAATCCGGTGTGACCACCACTTCCCTGGGGATGCCGTTGATCGATATCTTGCCGCCGGTCTGGATGTTTCCGTTGATGGCGTCGATGATGTAAAGCGATCCGGGGCTGCTGCCCGCCAGCACAAGCAGGCGCAACCCATCCGGAGTCACGGCTCCAAAAGTGGCGGGTTGCCCATCGAGGCTGAGACTGGCGACCGGCCCATTGGGCAGGGTCGCAAAACTGACGGCCGCGACGTTGTTGGTGGCGAGGACAATCGCCTTGTCGCCCGGGACATTCGTCAGAACCTGGAATGACCCGGCTGGAACGGTGACAGTTCCGGCAGGTTGAATTTGCTCATTGTAGATGAGCATTTGGGCACTGGAGGTACCCGTGGGCGGAAGTACGTAGACGTATCTGGCATCTGCGGCAGCGGCCAGCATGAACAGGCCTAGGGCTACCGGACTCAGAATCCTGCGAAGATTCATGATCACCTCGAAGAAGGAATGTGGGCGCAAGGAGGGTAGGAACGCGGCGGGGAACTACATAGATGATAACACCACGCCTGGAAACTGGTCGCGGGAAATTTGGCGGGAAACAAAAAAACGGGAAGGGCCGAAGCCCTTCCCGTTTTTCCAATCGGTGGTTAGACCGAAATTAATGAACCAACTTCTCGCTGGAAGCACCGGTGCGGGTGGCGCCTTCGTCCGTGTTGTACATATCTTTGTCCATCACGAGAGCGAGGTAGCCTTCCGCAACGCGGCTGGCACCCAGATCGCTCACGAACGCATAGCCGTGGGCGAACTGGAAGTTGCACTGAGCAATGATGTAGCCCATGAAGCCGGGGGTCGCCGCGACTCCGAGGTTACCGCCATTGGACAGCGTCCAAATGAGCTGGGTCCCTTCGTTGACCGTACCGGAGGTCTGGACGCCAGGAGCAGCGCCGCCGCCAGCGGTGGAACCGTAGTAGTTCAGGGTGCAGGGGCCACGCTGAGGAACGGTGCCGAACGGATCAGACGAGGTGTTCGAGATCACGAGACCCGTGTCGAAGCCAGACGTGTTGGTCACAAACGGGAACAACAGGTTGGTGCGGCAGGAGTTGATCGTGAAGGTGGTGGCAGACTGCGGATTGTCGACGAACCGAGGAGCCGGAGCCGTCGCGGAAGCCGTGAACACAGTGGTCGTCGGGGCATAGTTGCCGCTGACGGTCGCCGTGCCCAGACCCGGCAGCGGGTTGGCCTTGTAGGCTACGCTGACAGCAACAGTGAACGTGCTGATCGCACCGGGGTTGGAAGCCGTGACTTCCCAAACCGCTGCGCCGGCGCCGCCGCTGAGAGCAACCGCTGCGTTGGTAGCATCGGAAGCCCCGGCAGTGGAGCCGTCGGTCGGAGCTGCAACGAGGGTAGCCGTGTCACCTTCAGCAGTGCTGATGTTGATCGGCACACTGAGGGTCACGTTGGCAGGAACGTTGGAGAAACGCGCGATCAGGCGGGTGGCCTGAGTGGCGAGACCAGCGGTCGCAGCCTGGGTGCCGGCGAAGTTCGGATTGTAGAACATCGACTCGGTGTTGTAGATGGTGCCAATGGTGGCCTGAGAAGTGGCGGCAGAGATGTTCTTGCGGAACGCGGTGCCGAACTGCTCAGCGAACTTGATGTTGAAGGTCTTCGTGCCGGGTTCGCACTGGTTGTACGTTGCCGGAGACGCGCTGAACTTCATGCCAAGCTGAACGTACGCAACCGTCAGCTGGCTGTTCGCCAGTGACAGAGAACCCGTGCCCGAGATCGAGATGAACATGTTGATCGAGGTCGGGATCAGGGTGCTGCTCACACCAAGCTGGTTGGCGTTCGCACGGACGTTCGCGAGACGGATCACGCGGTTGGAGGTCGTTCCCGGAGGATCGAACGGAACGTTCAGCCACGCAATGGAATTGGTGCCGACGACCTGACCCACAAACACGTTCGGACGGCCAGGGAAGCCGCCGTAGTACATGCCGCTGCCGGTCGCAGGAACGATCGTGGTGTTAGGAACGTTGGACGCAACCAACTGGTTGGCCGGAGCCGGCTCGTCGATCAGCAGGAGGGCTTCCGAGTCGATGGACTGGGTGTGGCCAAGCAGCCGGCTGGTGACGTTGGTGCTCAGGAAGATCTGAACGTTAAAGGTCGGAATGGCCGCGCCATAGGGCGTGGTCGAGGTGCCGCCGGTGCAGGTGATGATCACCTGACCAACTTCTTCGGCAACGCCTTCGGCACGAACCGGAGGAGTGGTGCCCGAGTTGGCCACGCACTGGAGGGGGGTGCTCTGCGCAAAGGCGATACCGGTCACGAGGACCAATACGGCCATGAGCAGAAATGCTTTACGAAAACCTGACATTTCCTTCTCCTTGTGAAGATGCGGATTTGAATTGATGAAGGAACTCTTCAACCTGAGCCTCAGTGGAAGTATTTGTCGGGATCCATGCCGCCGACGCCGCCCGAATGGTGCGAGGTGCAAATTTGAAAATTGCCACTCTGCCCTTTCTGGTCAACTTCGGTCTTCCTAGGTGGATCCCCATTTTAGATCGTTATATCTTTCTGTGCCCGCGGGATTCTGACCAGCATGAGTGCCGTTTCCAGCCGGACG
Source organism: Paludibaculum fermentans (assembly GCF_051172195.1). Lineage (GTDB taxonomy): Bacteria > Acidobacteriota > Terriglobia > Bryobacterales > Bryobacteraceae > Paludibaculum > Paludibaculum fermentans_A. The sequence continues at coordinate 2,698,427 of NZ_JBPJAQ010000001.1, read as the reverse complement.
CAGTCAGCACATTCATACCATCCCCGGCTAGCAGCCGTCAAGCAATACAGCTTTCAGACCCCTTACCGGGTACCGGCAGTAATCCCTACTCTTGGCATTTAATCATGGCATGTGATAGGCCGTCAAGGATTTCCGCGCAGGATGTGTCATTCGATAGCCCGCTTTCAGCGCACTGAACGCGGTTGCAGCGAACGCAACACCCCTTCCTGATTCGCAAGCGTTTCAGTTTCAATCGTGTGGCCTCCAAAGGCCTAAATTTCGGACATCCGACGGCGAATTGACCGGCTCGCGGAGACTTGTGTTCCGGTGACTCAGGGGGTGGGACAGCCTGACTCACTTTTGGGCCGCTGACGCAAAAAGGCGCGGCCGCCGCTGGGCAACCGCGCCTGAAAATAAACCTGAGCCGGGCTATTTGATGAGCTTCTGGAGCCTCTTCATCTTGCTCATCATCTCGTCGCTGGCTTCATTCATCTCGTTGGTGTCGTAGATCACGTGCGGCGTGATGAAGACCAGCAACTCCGTCCGTTCACGGTTCGACGACCTGTTCGAGAAGGCGTACCCCAGAATGGGGATACGCCCCAGGATCGGGATACCGGTGGTACTGGATCCATTTGTTTCGTTGATAATGCCCCCGATCGCGATCATGTCCCCGTCCTGGACGGTGACTTGGGTTTGAACGGTACGGGTGCTGAAGCTGGGCGACTGAATCGCCGAACTCGAGGTGGGAGCCTGTGGAGAGCTCACTTCCTGGTTGATCACCAGAGTGACAATGCCGCTCGGGTTCACCCTGGCCGTAATACCAAGCGTCACACCGGACTTGCGGTTCGAAATGGTGTTTGCGAACAGCGAACTGCCGCCGGATTGAGCACCGGTAACCGCCTGGGCCGTCAGCGTGGGTACTTCTACACCCACGTTGATGGAGGCCGCGATGCTGTCGGTTGCCACGACGCTGGGCGCCGAAACGACCTTCGTCTTGCTGGAGAGCTCCTGTGCACTGATGGCTGAGTACAACTGCCGGCTGTGCCCGACCATGGTGCCGGCCGACAAACCGATCGTTCCGTCGACCAGCGAGCCGACGAACTTCCGCCCCGCTCCGTCCGGGACTCCCACGGCGCCCGAACCGTCTTTATTGAACAAGTAGTGGGAGACACCCCAGCTCAGAGCGCCGGTCAGCTTCACTTCATAGATCTTGGCTTCAATCAGCACCTGACGCGGCGGTATGTCCAACTGCGTCAGCATCCGGCTGATGCTCTCGTACTGTTCCGGAGTGGCGAGAATCAGCAGGGAGTTATCTGAGTAGTTGGGCACTACGCGGGGGCTCTGCGGGCCATACATGCCCATCCCCCCGTACATTCCGCCCATCCCCAGCATCCCGCCGGTCAAATCCATGCCACCCATCCCGTAGCCGCCCATGCCATACCCGTTCTGGCCGGCAGTGCCAGTCGTGTTGGTGCCCTGGATAGGGTTGAAATTGGCCGCCTGGCCGGTCAGTCCCGGGTTGCCTACTCCGCCGCCTACTCCGCCGCCGCCTCCACCGCCGTACATTCCTCCGCCATACATGCCCCCGCCGTACATGCCGCCCCCGCCGTACATGCCGCCCCCGCCGTACATGCCGCCACCATACATCCCACCGCCATACATCCCGCCACCCATGCCGCCATACATCCCACCCATCCCGCCCATGCCACCGTAGCCGGGCATCATCTGCATGTAGAGCATCATGATGGAGAAGGCCAACTGCTGTGCCTGGCTGTACTTCACCCGATAGACATAGGTGTCCACCTTTCCCGCGGCGTTCTTTACCTTTACGTCGAGCTTGTCGATCCACTCACTGACCTGATCGAAGACTCCGGGATTCGGAGCCACCGCGATGAGCGTGTTGATGCGGTCCACCGGAACGAACTTGACGGAACTGAGATCTTTGCTCAGCGACATCGACTTCAACAAGCCTTCCAGCTCCTTCGCCATGTCAGACGGTTTGCTGTTCCTGAGATCGAAGAGCTTCACACGCTGCTTGGCCAACACGTCGCTGTCGAACAGGGAGATCATCTCCATGGTCCGGCGCATGTTCCGGCGGCTGTCGAGCACCAGCAGCAGGTTGGCGGGCGGGTAAGGCCAGGCCTTCCCGTCGGGTCCCAGGAATTCGCCCACGAGCTTCGAGAGCTCGTCCACGTTCGCGTACTTCAGAAAGACGAGGTTCAACATTGGCCGGTCGTCTTCCGGAATGTTCTGGGCATCCACTTCCGGTTTCAGCGGCATGCGCGCGACGTCAGTCAGCGGCACGATGCGGTAGACGTCGCCGGCCTGAACCATGGCCGCGCCATTGATGCGCAGGATCGTGTCGAGCAGGGCGCGCTTGTCCATCGTGCGGATCTCGCCGTAGGTGTTCAGCGTCACACCGCCATTCACGCGCTTGTCCATGATGTAGTTGATCTTCAGCTCGCGCGCCAGGGAATCAACAACTTCCAGGAGGTTCACGTTCTGCAGGCTCATGCCGCCCACCAGGGCGTTCGGCGGCGCGGACGGAGCGGCTGGCTGATTCGGCTGGGCCGCAGCGGGTGCCGGAGCCGGTTGGGCCGCCGCCGGCTGCTGGACATCATTTACACGCGGCCCGAAGCCGGGCGGAACAACAACCGGCGGCAATTGCTGCGGCTGTTGTTGAGCGTAGACGAGCGGCAGTTCCAACAGGAGAACTGCCAGCACCAGGCTAAGCTTCGGGCTGCGGAATCGGGACACACGCATCAGGAGCACTCCTTGACTACTTCTCGTTCTTGGCGTTGAGTTTGAGTTCGTAAGCGGCCTTCTCTTCGGGCGCCAGGTCGCCGACCGGCTTCGTCCAGACCGACTTCCCGAATGGGCTATCCCGCTCAAACTTCACCTTGTCGCCTTCGACGGCGATGGCTCGGATGGAGGGCACTTCCGAAGCGTGCGCCGCTTCCTTGAAGCTCGACTCGTCCGTCTTGGTCCAGCCAAAGGGTGTCCGCGAGTAGATCCAGGTTTTGCCTTTCGCGTCCTTGGCCTTGTACACACCTTCCTGCACCTTCACCGCATCGGCCGGCAATTCCGTCCCTGCCGCCGCCGGCACCCGCTTGGCTGCCGCCTTGGCCTGGGCCGCCTTCACCGTCTTGTCCGCCGTGCTGCTGCCCTGCTGTCCGAAACCCGACGTGGCACAAATCGCCAAAGCCACCGCCGCCATTGTTAGTTTTTTCATATCAACTCTCCTATTTTCTTCTAGTTGCCGTTATTGGACCCGTTCCCAGCGGCAGCTCTTGCCGAAGGGAGTTTCGGTCACCAGTTTTCGATACCCGTCGACAATCGCACCGGCCGGGCTGGGATCGCCCGGTTGGCAGCCGCGGATGCCGCCGCCCACATCCGCACCCGGACGCCGCACGTCGCCGCCAATGACCGACACCACCGTGCTGGTCACCGACTTAACAGGCGACTCGGAGCTTGAACTGCCGGGTGCTGTCACATTCACTACCGAGGCTGTGTTGGTCGACGCAGCCTGGCCGCCACCCGAATTCGTTGACTGCTGGGAGGCGCCATTGGAATCCCGCATCTCCTCATACTTCGCCGGCAACTGCTTGCCTTCCCACTCGAAGACCAGCCCGCCCTGGGCTATGCTGACCAGCTTGAAGTCGCCCACCTTGTCGCCTGGCACGTAACTCTTCTGCGCTCCGCCCGGATTGGGCGACAGAATCACCTTGGGGCCGCCGCCCCAGTTCATCATTCCGTAGTAGCGCGGGAAGGCCGGCACCGCCTTCGGCGCCACCACTTCCACAATCACAGTCGGGTTCCGGTCTTTGCTGAACGGCAGTACGGAGGCGATCTCGTAGTAGTTCGACGCCGACACCTGGCCGGGCACCGGTGCGATGGAAACCAAAGCCGGAGGAGCGGCAGGAGCCGGAGCGTTCAGGAACGCCTGATGCTTCACCGCCCGATCCTTATAACCGTTCCATAGCTGCCAGGAAACGGCCGCGATCAACGCCGCCAGCAGCAGATCCAGAAGGATGAGATTCCGCCTCAAAATCCGGACCCTCCCCTCTTCTCGGGCACCAGTTTGCGGGGCACGATCCCTGTAAACGTGATGCGCACGGGAACCACCTTCTGCTTATTCAGAACCTGTCCAAACTGCAGATCGGCCACCGAAACCAACTCCGGCTGATTGCTGATATCCGCCAGCAGGTTCACAATCTGGTCGATTCCGCACTCAATGCTGACCGACATGGCCACTTCGCCGTAGGCTGAGCCGAATGGCCGGGGCTGCGCGAACTCCGTGCTCTTGAACATCACCGGAGGCTGCTGCAACTGGGCAACACGGCGGGCGATCTGGAGCAGCTGCGCCTGCGCCTGGGGCGCGGTCTCGGCCTGGATCAGCCCCTTTTCCCGACGGCCCAACTCCGCCGAAACCTTCTTCAGAACCTCCTGGCGGCCCGGCTCGGCCGCGGTCAGGCGGCGCAACTTGGCCAGCCGCTTCTCGTCCGTCTGCACCGAACTCACCATGCCAATGGCACCCGAGTCTCCGGCCGGCCAGTAGTAGATGGCCAGGATCACCGCGACACCAATCACCCACAGGCCGAGTGCCTGCTTTTCGCGGGGGCTGAGCTGCTTCATTTCGCACCCCGGCGATTCGCCTTGATGCGGAACAACTCTCCGCCGGGCGTACGCGAGAGCGGTGCCGAAAACTCGGAATTGGTGAAGCGGGGAGAAGAATCCAGTTTCTTCAGCAGACCGTCGGCCTGTTCCGTTTCGCCTTGAATCACCACGCTCTTGGGGTCGATCTGCAGGGCCAGAATCCAGGACGGGGGCGGCAGCATCTTGGTCAGCTCCAGGACGATGTCCAGGGATTCCTTCGTGCGCTGGCGGTACGCGTCAAGATCATGAATCCGCTCGCTCTCGTCTGCAATCTTGCGGTCGAGCGCCGCCACTTTCACGGCGGTGGGCTCCAACCGCTTGATCTCGCTCGCCAACTGGGCCTGATACTTGTTGTCCATCACCTTGTTCTGGGCGAGCAGCGCGCCGGTCAGCCCGGCCAGAATCACCAGCAGCAGAATCGTGGGGATATAGGCGGCGCGCGAGGAAATGGTCCGCTGCTCCAGGGGCAGCAGGTTCACCGGAGTGCCCAGCCGGGGGCAGGCCGCCGCCAGGCTCGCGGCCCAGGGTAGCGCGGCACGCGAACGGCCGGCATCGGAGAAATCCATCGTCTCGGGCGCGGACTGCCATGCCGGCAGCATATCCATGAGATCGCGGGGCTCCGTCTCCGCCGGCAGCCGCAGTTCGGCCGCGGCCAGGGCGCCGGCCCGGTCCAGCGGCGCGTCCAATTCAGCCGAGAACAGCGGGTATGCGCTGCTCTCGCCATAGAGTTCGAACGGCGCTTCGGCTCCGGCCATCAGGCCCTGGACGGCCAGGAAACCCTCAGCCGGAGGCGCGCCAAACAGACGCAGGGAAGGAAAGACGGCGCCGCCGGAGAAAGTGAAGCCCGCGGTTTTCAAGCCGGCTTCGGCAAACAACGCCGTGTAAAAATCGAGAAACCGCCGTTCGGCGATAGCCACCACAAACCCGTCTCCGGCGCCTACACGCTGGAAGTCGTAGACCACCTCGTCCTCAGGGAACGGGTGCAGGGTATCCAGCTGGAACCGGATGGCCGCCGCCGCATCCTGGTCGGCCACGCCCGGCAGATGGACCAGCCGGACGATTACCTCCTGCCGGGGCAACACTACCAGGGCGGAGAGATGCTGCTGCGAGTGCCTGGCCAGGAAATTGTTGTAAGTGGCGCCCCATTCCGCCGCGGGTTGCTCGCGGAAGTTTTCAATCCGCAGGGAGTCGAGCAAACGCGCGCCGCCGGGCCGGACACGCGCCAGGTACACGGTCAGGCTGTCCGCATCGATAACGACGCCGGCGCCGGTGCCGAATCGGAACAAGCTGCGCAGCAGGGGTGATCTCAGTTGGGCCATACGTCAAACAACTGCCTTCCGGCCGCGTTGTCCTGCCAGGCGAGGACGCGGAAATTGTCCGGTGAATTCTTGGAGTAGATCTGCACGGTCATCGCGACACTACGGCGGAGATCCGACAACGTGCCGTCCTGACGGCGCAGGCGGCCTGTGGCCCGCAGCGTATAGATCTTTTCGCCCCCCATGCGGAAACGGCCGGCAGCCGGTCCCAGCATGGCCTGGACGGCGCCCAACTGCTGGCGCAGGATGGGAGCCCGGCGGCGCATCGCGACAACAGCCTCGACGGCCGGAGGCGGAACACCCACAGCCAGCATCACAGCCGGGTCGACCGTATTGATGTCGAAGCCAGTGGAAGGACTGAAGATCGACAGGCAGTCACGCAGGCCGGAACGTGGCAACAAGGCACCTTGCGGGGTGCGCGAGTAGCCGCCGTAAAACAGTTCGGGAGTGATGCCTGCAACCGCCATAAGCTCTTCGATCTGTTGGAATGACGCATGCGGTGCCCGAAAAGACGGAGTGCGGGCCAAATACATCTGATCAAACGGCCCGCCTTCGGCGCCGCGCCAATGCATCACCGCCATCGCCGCAGGGCGCGCCTGCTCGGGCGGTAAGCCCAAGGCCAGCAACAGTTTAAACAGGTCGTCCGAGCCCATGGTGTTGATGTTCATCTTGGCGGACTCGGCCCGGATCTCCACCACGGCCTGGCCGGAAGGAAAGTCGAAGATCAACAGCGGCATGCCGGCTTCCCAAAAACGAGGCGTCCCGTTCGGGTTGCGCATGGCCTGCCCGTACACCATGTGATTTACGGCCCGGTCAGCCGCTCCGCAGGCCAGGTAATACGCCTTCAGCCCGTCCAGGTTCGTATCAGCCCGGCTCAGTTCGTTGCGAACGGTCAAAGCTACCGAGAAGGCGATCGCGGAGAGGGCCGCCGACAGCCACAGGACCATAAGCAGGGCGCTGCCGCGCCCGGACCGGATTCGTGAGAGGCTGCGGCTAGTACTCAAACTGTTCTCCCGGGCGGCGGTTGGGGCGGAAACGTCCCGTGAAGGTCATGGGCGGCACGCGGGAGGCGTCGCGCTCCAGCGGCAGGATGTCGATGCGGACGGCGGCTGGCCACAAATCCTGCCGGGTCCAGGCAGGCACCCAGCGATCGGGCTCGACGTCGTTCGACTGCAGATAAGAGAACCGGCAGGCCGCCAGGCGGTCCGCCACCACAAAACTGCGCGGAGTTGGAGCCGGCGGAGCGAACCGCACCATGCTCAGGCCCGTAGCCGGATCCGCCGTCGGCGGTTGACACAGGAATCCTGCACCGACCGGACCCGTGAACGGCAGTTCATTCAGCAGCAGCCGCAGGCCCTCGCCGTTCTGGCCCGGTACGACAAAAAGCTCGGCCACCTGCGGAGCTCCGCGTGATGCGCCCTGCAGTGAGTAAGTCGAGGCGAACCGCATCACGGTGGGCAGGCCTTCGAAAAACGGTGAATTCGAACCGCCCTCGGCGACCGCGGAACCGCCGCAGCGGGCGATCACCGGCAGGAAACCCGCCACTTCGGCCGAAAGGATGCGCTGCGCTCCCAACGCTCGGCGGTTCAGGTTCGACCTGCGCGTAGTCGATTCCATGGCGGTGAGACCGACGCGGATGGCAAATAGCATGCCCAACGCCAGCAGGCTCACCAGCGTGACGGCGATCATGACCTCAATCAGCGTCATGCCGCGGCGGCCCCTCATGGCTGGCCTCCAGAGGGGAAGCCGCCCACCTGGAAGAACGGCAGATCGGCATCGGTGACGCGCGTCCCGCGGTAGGCTTCAATGTTCAATGTACGGCGGCCCTGGCTCTCGCCCCACCAGATCTCGAGCTGGATCCGCTCCATCATGCGCGACCCGACGGGCGGCATCTGGCCGGGCATCGCCACGCTCTCCATTGGAACGACGCGGGCCTGCCAGCCGGCCGGAATTCCGCCTGAGACGTCGGGCGGAAACAGGCCTCCAAAAGCGCTGCCCTTGGGCAGAATCCGCGTAGCCAGCAACTCGTCCATCTGGCGTCGCGCCAGGGCGGCGGCGCGATCGGTCTCGCTCACCCGGGCTGCGTTGCGAAGGGATGTCCGCAGGGCACTGAGCAGACCGGTGACGGCGATACCCATGATCAGGGTGGCGACCAACACTTCGAGCAGGGTGAACCCGCGGCGGCGATGCATGCTGCTAGCGCTCCTCTCCAGAGACGCTGGCGGAAGGCGTTTCGACGATGGGGGTTCCGGTAAGCGGATCAATTCGTACCAGGCGGCGCAGGCCGCGGCGGTTCAGCAACTCGATCCCGATGGCCGGCAGCGTGGTCGCCGGCAGGAACAGAATACTGCGCTCCTCCGGCAATTCACCGGGCTGTTCCGGGAAGACGTGCAGGATGGTGATGCCGTCGGGCAGCAACAGCGTACGCTGGAACCCCGGCAGCGCTCCACGCAGTTCCATACGGCCCGAACCCGGTTGGACAATCAGTTCGACGGGTTCCTGGGTCCGTTCCGCGCGCAGCAGCCCCTGATTCAGGAAAGCAGCCACGGAATCGGTGGCGGAGCGCATCCGCATGGCATCCAGGCCCGCCGCGATGTTCGGGTACATGACCCCAACCATCAGAGCGACGATCGTCATCACGATCATCATCTCCAGCAGTGTGATGCCGCGATCCGCGCGCCGCCTGCGCATGATGCTACTGGGCCTTCCAGCTCACGATGTCCGCCGCGATGCCATCGCCGCCAGGCTGGCCGTCCGCGCCCAGGCTGATGATCTCGGGCTCGCTGGGCTCATGCTCGCCGGGAAACTTATAAATGTAGGCGTTCTTCCACGGATCCAGGGGAATCTCCTGGGGAAGATAAGGGCCCTGCCACTGGTTGACGTTCTGCGGCTTGACCCGCAACGCCTGCAGGCCCTGCTCCGTGCTGGGGTAGATGCCGGTATCGAGCTTGTAGGCGCCCAGGGCGGTCATGAACGAGCTGACCTGTGCATGAGCGGCGGTGACACGAGCCTTATCACCCTGGCCCAGCATTCTGGGCACGACCAGGGCGGAGAAGAGCGCGATAATCGTGAGCACGACCAGCATCTCGATGAGCGTGATGCCGCGCCGGCCGCGGTTTTGGAGTTTGTTTCTGCGGGTCATTGGATTGGTCTCAAGGTGTAACTGGTCTTATCCCCATTACATCGCCATTTCGTTGATGCCGGTGATCGCCAGCAGCATGCTGAGGATCAGAGAGCCCACCGCCACACCCATGATGAGGATGATGAGCGGCTCGAAGAGAGAAGTGAAGCGTTTGATCGCCACGCGGGTGTCGGCGTCGAAAATGTCTGCGGCGCGCAGGAACATCGCATCCAGCCGGCCTGTCTCTTCCCCAATGGAAATCAGATGCGCGGTCAGCGGCGGAAACTGGCCCGACGCGATCAGCGGTTGCGAAATTCCTTCGCCGCGCTTGATGCCCTGGGCGATCAACTCCAGCGCATCGGACATGCGGCGATTCGTCATGATGCCGCGCGAGATCGTGAGACTCTGCACCAGCGGCACGCCATTCGCGATCAGCGTGCCCATGGCCCGCGTGAACTGCGCCGTCTGTTCCTTGCGCATCGCGTCGCCCAGCACCGGCAGCTTCAGCCGGAACGAATCCCACCAGTAGCGGCCGTCGGACGTACTGATGTAGTAACGGAATGCGGCGAAAGAAATCACCGCGGTCAGCAGGATCCACGGCCCGAAGGTCCGGACGAAATCGCTGAGATCGAGCATCGCCTGCGTCATGGCCGGGATGTGCGCAGTCGATGTGGCAAATGCGCCAGCGAACTTCGGCACCACGTAGTACAGCAGCGTCGTGATCGACGCAAAGCCCACCACCGTGAGCAGCGCCGGATAGACCATGGAGCTGATGATGTAGCCGCGCAACTCGTCGCGGTTCTTCTCGTAATCGGCCAGGCGCTCGAAGATCGCGGCCAGCGAGCCGGAAGCCTCTCCGGCGCGCACCATATTTGTATAGATCGCCGGAAAGTAGTCGGGTTTGGCGGCGAGCGCGTCGGCCAGCGACTTGCCGCCCTTTACCAGGCGCAGGATGTCGTTGATCACCGCCCGGAACTCGGCGCGTTCGCTCAGTTCACTGGTGATGAAGATCGCGCGGTCCAGGGGCACGCCGGCGCTCAACAGAGTCGAAAGTTCCGAAGTGAAGAACAGCACATCGCGCTTACGCCCAAAGTGAAACTGGGGCAGCTTGATCTCGCCGCGGCCCTGCGGAGCGGGTCCCACATACAAAGGGATCAGGCCCTGGCGCCGCAACTCCTGCGCCACACGCTTCTCATCCTCGGCCGGAAGCGTGCCTGTGCGCGCTTTCCCGTCGCTGCTGACGGCCCGGAAATGATAGGTGGTCATCGCCACGCGCTAGAACTCCTGGGTGACACGCAGCACCTCATCAGCCGTCGTGACGCCGTTCGCCACCTTCAGCCAGCCGTCCTCGCGCAGGTTGCGCATGCCGTTGCTCCGGGCTGCCTGTGTGATTTCAGCCGCATCCGCATTGCGCATCACCAGCTTGCGCAGCTCGTCGTTCATCTCCATCAGTTCGAAGATGCCCATGCGGCCCTTATAGCCCGAGCCGAAGCAACGCTCGCAGCCCGTGCCCCGAAACGTGGGAATCGTATCGCCCATGGGCGTCAGCCGTTCACCCGCCTCCTGGCGGCAACCCGTGCAGATCACGCGCACCAACCGTTGCGCCAACACGGCCACCAGCGACGAGCAGATCAGGTAGTTCTCCACACCCATGTCAGTGAGGCGCGTCACGGCGCTGGGCGCGTCGTTCGTGTGCAGCGACGAATAAACGAAGTGGCCCGTCAAAGCGGAGCGGATCGCGACATCGGCGGTCTCCCGGTCGCGAATTTCACCCACCATGATGACGTCGGGATCCTGGCGGACAATGTGCCGCAACCCCATCGCAAAGCTCAGCCCGATCTGCGTATTCACGTGGATCTGGTTGATGCCGTCCATCTGATATTCCACCGGGTCTTCGATGGTGATGATCTTCTTGTCCGACTGGTTGATGCGCTTCAACGCCGAATACAGCGTTGTGGACTTGCCGCTGCCGGTGGGGCCGGTGACCAGGAAGATGCCATGCGGCATTGCGGTGAAGTGCTCCATGCGGCGCAGCATGTGGTCGTCGAACCCAAGGTTGAGCAGATCGTAGAAGTCGCCGGCGCTACGGTCCAGCAGGCGCATGACCACGCTTTCGCCATACAGCGTGGGCAGCGTCGACACGCGCAAATCAACCTCGCGGCCGATGGTCTTGATCTTGATGCGGCCGTCCTGCGGCAGGCGCCGCTCGGCAATGTTCAGCTTGGCCATCAGCTTCAGGCGCGAAATGACGGCCGCCTTCAGCTCCCTGGGCGGGGCTTCCTGGTCGTGCAACACGCCATCTATGCGGAAACGGACACGGAACTCCTTTTCAAAGGGCTCGATGTGAATGTCACTGCCGCGCTTCTCCACCGCCTGGGCGATCATGGCATTCACCAGCCGGATCACCGGAGCCTCGCTGGCCATGTCGCGCAGATGCTCCAGGTCCGCGGCGTTCTCCTCGCCGTCCTGGGCGAATATAGCGTCCTGTTTCTCTTCCTCGCCGTAGTACTTGTCGATTGCGTCAACAATCTCCGACTCGATGGCGAGTTCGGGCCGGATCCGCAATCCGGTGGCCGACTTGGCGGCGGCCAGCGTTTCGAAATCCAGCGGATCGGCCACGGCCAGGATCAGCGCTCCACCATCCATGCGCAATGGCAAAGCTTTGGCCTGGCGCAGGAAACGCGCCGACAGCCGCTCAGTCTCCGGCGACACCAGCGGCGGACTATCCAGCTTCGCGATGGCGACATTCAACTGCTCGGACAGAGCGGAAAGGATATCGCGCTGGGCGACATAGCCGAGATCCACCAGGATGCGGCCCAGTTTGTCGCCGCGCTCCTTCTGCATCTCCAGCGCGCGGTCCAACTCATCCTGCGCCAGTTGCCCGCGCTGTACCAGTATTTCGCCCAACCGCATGACTACTCTTCCCGTACCTGAATCAGACTCTCGAGTGCGGCGCGCGGCTGGCGGTTGGTCGCTACATCCAACAGGCCCCGGCGCGGCGCCTGCATCGTGATGCGGTGCGGCATTCCGGCCGCGTCTTCCCACGAGTTGTAAAAGAGGAACAAGCCCAGCACCAGCCGCTCGTTCATCGGAACGCGATCCATCGATCCGGCCGAGTTCACGAGCATGTCCCGCATCAGGTTCTTGATCTCCGGCAAGCGGCGCATCTTGGCGGCACGTACCCGGGCGATGTCATCCTTACTGAGAGTCGGCCGGAACGGCGACACCCCCGGCGTCTGCACCAGGTTCACTTCCGCCGTAAAGGCGGCGCCATAACCCTGCAGATACAGACCGCGCGTGAGGCCGAGAACCTCCACTGGCGCGTCCATGCTGAATCGCTGCAGCTTCTGGTCGAAATTCCGCTCCATCGCTTCGATCTCAGCCCGTGAAGGCGCCGAGAGTTGGGCGGATAGGGGCGCCAGCGCGAGCGCAAACATCAGAATCGGGGCGCGCATCAGTCTCCTCCTTGACGGCTCGCCTGCACGAACAGCGTGTTATAGCGCTTTTCCAGCAGCGCCCACGCGTCGGAAGCCAGCCGCATGTCCGCCATCCGGCCCTTCTCCGACTGCATGCGTACCTCTTGCAGTTGGGCCGAAAACTCCGCCATGGCCGGCTTCAGCTGAGCCTGGATTCGCTGGTCGACCGCGGCAGGCAACACCCGCGCCACTTCCGCGTTCACCCGCGCCTGCACCTGCTGCTCCATCTGGACCGACGCCACCGAGGTAGGGGCGGCCGGCACCGGGCGGGCCATGTAGCCGTGCAGCACAATCGCCCCGGCCAGCAGTGCCGCCGAAGCGAATCCCAACCGGGGCGCGGAGTTCCAGAACCGCTGCCACGCGCTGGGTTCGAAAACCGGGTCCGAGACAAACGAAATCCGCTTCGGAATCTCCTGAACCGGCAGGCGGCGCAGCGCGGTGACCGTCAACCGCAGCCCTTCCACCTCTTCCCGGCAGTGGGCGCAACCCGCAAGGTGCTGCTCCATCTGCCGGCGCTCGGGAGCCGTAATTTCGTCGAGAATATAACTCTTCCAATCAAAACCGGGACAAGTCATTGCTTGCTCCTCATCAGTCTCACCGTCACTCCGCACCTGGCACCGGACCGCGAACCACCGGAGCCAGAATCTCCTTCAGCAAATCCAAACCCGTATATACCCGGGACTTGATGGTCGACGCCGGACAATCGAGGATCTCGGCGATCTCATCAAACTTGAACCCTTCGTAGATCTTGAGAATCACCGCTTCCCGCTGCTCACTGGACAATCGCGCCAAAGCCGACTCCACCGCCAGCGTCACCTCCACCGGAGCCATCCTGCGCCCCGGCATCGAACCCACCGCCTGATCGACCAGTTCGTCTTCCGGCCGCTGCCGCCGCAGGTGGCTCATCGCCTCGTTGTGCGCGATGCGATACAGCCAGGGGCCGAACCGGGCCGGGTCGTCCAGCTTCGCAAGATGCTGATACGCCTTGAGAAACACGTCCTGGCAAAGGTCCTGTGCATCCTCCGAGTGGGAGGTGAGCCGCAACAGGTAGTTGTACATCTTCGTCTCCCAACGGGAAACGAGCGCGTTATAGGCATCTACCTTACCCTTGCGGGCACGCAGCACCAGATCGCGGTCTTCCACTTCTCGGAATATCAACTCCAGGTCTCCCTGGTCATTGTTCCTGAACCTTTCCTCTGAAGCAAAGACGATTCATGGGGCGAAAAAGACGGAGAGACCCGTGGATAGTCGACGTCCGCCGCTCCCCTTCCGCCTGCCGAGCGCGCATCGCTTCGTTCAAATCACTGAAAATAAGCCACATCTGTAGAGATTTCCCCTCTCACTAAACTCCTGCCTCCGCTAGCCGATCCAATCTGGGCGGGACCGTAAATACGCTATCGACGGGATACGCTTCAAGCACTCATCGCGGCAAACTCAAGACATGCTCGGCTGGCTCGATTCGGGAGCAGCGGCCGCACCGGGTTCCTCTGAAGGTGGTGACCACCTTCATCCGTGCGATCGCAATCCCGGAGCCGGCCGAGGAGGGTAATACTCCTTTCCCGGGCAAGATCTACGATCTTCCACGAGCTGGCCGTTCCAGCGTTGGACGACCGCTGGAACGGCCGGGGCCGGTGCTCCTCCGCCGGCCCCCCATCTATTGACTTGCCCGTTGCAGCCGGGCGGCCAGGGTCCGTACCTGTTCCTTCAAGGCATCCGGCTCCAGGATCTCGAAATCCACACCCAGCATCGACAGGTGAATGGCCAGTGCCCCCAGGGAATGGGCACCGGTCGCCAGCACGCAGAACTGCTCGCCCGCCGGTTCGAGCAGCCCCACCGTGGGCGGAACCAGGTCCTTCATACTCTCCAAAGGCGCATGCAGCAGCACTCGTGCCCGGTGCGTGAACGGAGCCAGAGACACCGACCGTGCCACATAGGCCGAGTACCCGCCCTCCGGAGGACGCCTGCCCGCAAACCGCGCTCCACGACTGAGTTTCGAGCCGATGCGGTCCACCCGAAACGTCCGCCAGTCTGCCCGCGCCAGATCCCAGGCCACCAGATACCAGCGAAACCCTGTCGGCACCAGGCAGTGCGGCTCCACGCTGCGGGTGGTCGCCGTGCCCAGGTGATCGCGATACTCGAAACCCACACCCTCCTGGTCGCGGCAATTCGCGGCGAGGGCGGCGAGCAGGCCCGCGTCCACCTGCGGCCCGGTCTTCGACAACGGCTCAATAAACGACGTGAGCGCGGCCACGCGTCGCCGTAACCGGCTGGGCAGGACTTGCTCCAGCTTCGCCAGCGCTCGTACGGACGACTCGGCAATACCGGCCACCGAACCGCTGGCAGCGGTCCGCAAACCCACCGCAACCGCCACGGCCTCGTCATCGTCCAGCAGCAGCGGCGGCAGCGACGCGCCGGATCCCAATTGATATCCGCCCGCCGCCCCTGACGCGGAGTGCACTGGATAGCCCAGCGACCGCAGCCTCTCAACATCCCTCCGCAAGGTGCGGTCCGTCACCTCCAGCCTCTGGCAGAGGTCGGCGCCCGTCCAGTTGCGGCGCACCTGGAACAAAGAGAGAAGCCGGAGCAACCGCGCCGAGGTCTGTAACATGCACTCAGTGTGCCACTCTTTGCGGACTGAATCTGTCCGCAATAGTGAATATCCTGACCCTGTTGAAACAAGGAGGCCCGATGCAACTCACTGGACTGTTTCTGGAAGAACTCGAGCGCGAAGCCAGCGCCACGCGGCGCGTGCTGGAGCGTGTCCCCGAAGGCCGCTCCGACTGGAAACCTCACGGGAAATCCATGCCGCTGGCACAACTCGCTACTCTCGTCGCGACCATGCCCATGTGGATCGCGCTCATGCTGAATCAGGACTTCCTGGATCTGCGCCCTCCAGGGGGTCCGGAGTACAAGACGCCGGAGCGGCACACCCGGGCCGAGCTCCTCTCGGCGCTGGACGATTCGGTCGCCCAGGCGAAGTCGGCCCTGGCAGGCACCAACGAGGATCATCTCCTGACCAACTGGCAGTTCCGCATTGCCGGAAACGTGGTCAGCGACCTGCCGCGCCACCAGATGATCCGCGACGCCGTCTTCCAGCACATGGCCCACCACCGCGGTCAGTTGACCGTTTACCTGCGGCTGAACGAAGCCAAAGTGCCCGCCATCTACGGACCCACCGCCGACGAACCGTTCTGAGCAGCGTTCCCGGGGGCTCCGCTACCATAGAGGTTTAGGAGCCCTCCTGAGCACGCCGTATCCGGATTCCGTTCGATTCCTCTACGCCCTGGGCAACGAGTACAAGACCATCAAACTCGGCCTGGAGCGGATCACCACAATCCTGGAGGCCCTCGGCAGCCCGCACCATTCCGGTCGGTTCATCCATGTTGCGGGCACCAATGGCAAGGGCTCCACCTGCGCCATGCTGGAACGTGTCCTGCGCGCCGCCGGTGTCCGCACCGGTCTCTACACTTCCCCGCATCTCGTTGAGCCGACGGAGCGTATCCGAGTGAACGGCGTGCCCGCCACCCAGCAGGAGTTCGCGGCCGCCTTCCAGGAAGTGCACGAAACAGCCGAGCGCCTGCTGCGTGACGGCGCGATCGACATGCACCCCACCTACTTCGAGACGGTGACGGCCATGGCGTTCCTGCACTTCCGCCATGCCGCCGCTGAAGTCACGATTCTCGAAACGGGGATGGGCGGCCGCCTGGACGCCACGAACGTCGTCGATCCGCTGCTCTCTGTCATCACGCCCGTCGATTTCGATCACGAGAAGTTCCTCGGCGACACCATCCCGCAAATCGCCTTCGAGAAGGCGGGCATCATCAAACCGAGCCGCCCGGTGGTTGTCTCCCGGCAACACCCGGAGGCCATGCAGGTGCTGGAGCAACGCGCCGCCGAACTGGGCGCTCCACTGCTCCGCGCATCAGAATGGCGGGTGGACCACCTGGCGCTGCACGCCTACGGCAGCCGTTTTCACGCCGCACGCGCAGGCCGCGGGGTGGAGGTCGAGTGCCCGTTGATCGGCGCCCATCAGGTGGAAAACGCGCTCACCGCCGTCTCCGCCCTGGATCAACTGGAGTACACTCCGGCTCAGATTGCCCGTGGACTGGCCGAAACTGTCTGGCCCGGCCGCCTGGAGCGCGTCCGTCAACACCCGGATCTCTTCCTCGATGGCGCCCACAATCCCGCCGGAGCCCGCGCGCTGGCCGGCTACCTGCGCCACTTCCATCACGGCAAACGCATCTGGATGGTCTTCGGGGCTATGCGCGACAAGGACTTGCATGTCATCGGACCCATGCTGTTCCCGCTCGCCACCGAGCTGATCTTCACCACCCCGAACCAGGCGCGCGCCTTCCAGGCCCAAGAAATCCGCGAGATTTCGGGCGAATCGCGGGCCCGTGTCGCGCCTTCACCAAGGGATGCCCTCTCCCTGCTCGACGCCGCCGCCCCCGAGGATGTCCTGCTGCTCACCGGCTCGCTTTACCTGGTAGGAGAGGTCCGCGCCCTGCTCGTGGGATAATCTGGATTCGGAATCACCTTGTTTTCGCGTTGAAGTGGGATGACGTTGAGCTACCTGATCGCGGTGCTGGTGCGGGCACCACTGATAATCCTGTCCACCATCGTAATGGGCTCCATCAGCCTGGTCGTGGCGCCGTGGGATACCGAGGGCCGGAAACAACTGGCTGTCGCCCGCGCCTGGGCTCGATCCCTGCTATGGTTCGCCGGTGCCAAAGTGCGCGTGGTGGGCGCCGAAAAACTGGCCCCCCATGTCAGCTATGTGGTCTGCCCGAACCACGTCAGCTATTTCGACACCCCGGTGCTGCTCACGTACGTACTGGTGAACTTCCGCTTCCTGGCCAAAAAGGAACTCTTCGCGATTCCCTTCCTCGGCGGCCACCTGAAGCGTGCCGGCAATATCAGCGTGCCGCTGGAAGACCCCCGTGGAGCCCTGAAAGTCCTCAGCGCCGCCGGTAAAGCCATGAAAGAACGCGGCCTTTCCATGCTCGTCTTCCCTGAGGGGGGCCGCTCGGAAACCGGCAGCCTCTCGGAGTTCAAGGACGGCGCGGCCTACCTCGCCATCAAGGGCGGAGTGCCCGTCGTTCCCATTGCCATCGTCGGCGTCGGGGATATCCTCCCCATCCACTCGCATCACGTCAAGCCCGGCCAGGTCACGCTACGCATCGGCGACCCCATCCCCACCGAAGGTCTCACCAGCAGCGCCCGCACGGAACTGACAGCCAGGATTTACAATGAAATCCTCGCCATGCAGCGCCTGGGACACTCCTGACAATGAATCATAAATCTCTGCTCTTCCTCCTGCTGCCGGCGGGCCTGGCCGCGCAGTCTGCCACGACTTCGATGGATATTCGCGAGTACGAACCGAAGTCGTCGCTCGTCGTACCGCAGCATCCTAAAACGCGGGCCAAATACCCCTTCATCGACGTCCACAATCACCAGAACTTCCCCATGTCTGCCGACGGTTACAAAAAGCTCGTCGCGGACATGGACGGCCTCAACCTGCAGGTGATGGTGAACCTCAGCGGCCGCTTTGGTGAACGCCTGAAGTCCGCCGTGGAGAGCGAAAAGGCCGCCGCGCCCGGTCGCTTCATGGTCTTCGCCAACCTCGACTTCTCGAATATCGACGACCCCGGCTATGGCAAGCGCGCCGCCGCCCAACTGGAACAGGATGTGAAGAACGGCGCCGTCGGCCTCAAGTTCTTTAAACAGTTCGGCATGGACATGAAGGACGGCAAGGGTGTCCGCATCCATGTCGACGATCCGCGCTTCGACGCCGCCTTCGAAACCTGTGCCCGGCTCAAGATTCCGGTGCTCATCCACACGGCCGAACCGAAGCAATTCTGGGACCCCATCGACAAACACAACGAGCGCTGGATCGAGATGATGGAGATGCCCGGCCGCCGCCGCTCGAACGGCAGCACCGCCTCCTGGGAGACGCTCATCGAGGAGCAGCACAGCCTGTTCCGCCGCCACCCCAAGACCATCTTCATCAATGCCCACCTGGGCTGGCTGGGCGGCGACCTCGCCCAACTCGGCAAGCTGATGGACGAGTGCCCGAACATGTACACCGAGATCGGCGCCGTGCTGGCGGAACTCGGCCGTCAGCCGCGCGCGGCCAAAGCCTGGTTCATCAAGTATCAGGACCGCGTGCTGTTCGGCAAGGATACGTGGAACCCCCAGGAGTATCACACCTACTTCCGCGTGCTGGAGACAGAGGACGAGTACTTCCCCTACTACCGCAAGCGCCACGCCTTCTGGTCGATGTACGGACTGGGCCTGCCCGACGAAGTGCTGAAGAAGCTCTACTACAAGAACGCATTGCGGCTGATCCCCGGCATCGACCCGAAACCGTTCCCCAGATAGCGCCCCACCCCAACTTAGGAAGTAATCCCGCGGCCTGTAGCCCAAAAAGCCCGCCCGTGAGTCTTAAGGAAGAGGGCTCTCATGCCGCCATCTCTTCCTATACGGATCTTCGTGTGTCTACTCCTGCTCCGCCTCTCAGCGGCGGCTCAGTTTGAAAGCATTGCTATCGATGGCACGGCCGCCAACATCTGGTTCAGTTCCACCTTGCGATTGAAAGGCGACGACGGTCCGGCCAACCCCTTGATTTATCAGGCCGGCTCGGCGGGCATAAGCCTGTTCAGCGGCCCTACGGACGAGCCAGCCACCCGGCTGCTGGCCTCGGTCACCGGCGTCAGCGACGACGGTGATGTGGTCGCCTGGCTCACCGCCCAGCCGTTCACGCCCACCTCCTCCGCCACCCAGGCCCGCATCGCACCCCAGATCGGGATCATCACCCCCAGGATCTACACGATCGGGGTCCACCGCTACAGCGACAACAGGGACTGGACCTTCTCCGAGGCGGTCAGCCTCAGCCGGAACGGCCGCTGGGTTTGGACCACGACCACTGCCCTGGACCTCCAGACCGGCCAGTCTTACTCCATCGCGCCCGCCTTCCGCATCGCCCCTGGCGTTTCGGACGAAGGTGACGCCGTGGTCCTGCAGGAGCCAAACGTCGCGGGTCTCCTCCGCCCCGGCGGCCAGTTCCGGCCGCTGCCTGAGAGCGTGCGTCCGGCCCAGGTGATCCTGATGGACCGCCACGCCGCTACTCTGGTCTGGAGCACCGGCAGTTCCGCCCTTGGCGCGGGTCAGCTCAAGAAGTTGGATGTGGCCACCGGCGCGATCACAGTGCTGGTCGACAACTGCCCGAACTGCGAACCACTGCAACTCTCGGCCGACGGCCGGCGCGTGCTGGTGGCCACCCGTTCCATCGAAGGAGCCGCCGGTGTCTGGGTGCTCGACACCCTCACCCAGCAGCGCACAGACCTCGCGGCCGGCTACGGCGCCGATGCCGCCATCACCAGTTCCGGCCAGATCGCCTGCTACTCCGGCACCGAAGGCATGCTGCAATGCCGCGATCTGGAATCCGGCGACGTGCGGACGGTAGTCGGGAAAACCCCGCAAGTTGTCCGTTGGCCCGATACGCCTGACGCTTTCCCTGCTCCCAGCAGCCGTTACACCCTGAAAGGCAGCGGCCTGGAAGGCGCGGCGGTTTCGGTGAACGGCACACCCGCGCGAGTGACCGCGTCGAGCGCCACCGCAATCACCTTCCTGGTCCCGGAGGAGGTCGAACCCGGCCAGGCAAAGTTCTCCTTCGAACAGGAGGCCAGCCCGTTCCAGTCCTCATTGACCTGGGAACTCCGCGCCATCGCCCCGCGCGTGATCAAACTCAGCGAGATTCCAGGCACCGAAGCGATCTGGTGGCTGCCCTACCTGGAAAACGGCACCCGCGGCGGCCTGGCCGGCGAGTTCCAGCCACTGCAGCCCGGCGAGGTGGTCTGGATCCACATGGTGGGACTCGGGCGCGACCCATCGCTCATGCAGTGGTACTGGCAGGATTGGATCGGCGGACCGCTCCACGACGTCGTCGCTGAGGAGATTACGAAAGACGACGGCTGGTACACGGTAAAGATTCGCATCCCGGAGACCGCGCCTAACGGCATCTCGGTGATAGTGGGCCAATCGCCCTGGGACCCGTCCGTCGCGGCCAGGGTTGAGATTCCGGTGGCGCACTGAAGCGGTCAGCGGTCAGCTTCGAAGTGTTTATCGTCGAAACGCAGCGGCCACGCAGTCCAGGGAGCAAACACCCGCCCGAAATCCGGGGCTAACTTAAGCTGAAGGCTGAGAGCTGACTGCTGAAAGCTACCCGCCGCTACCCCCGCAACACCGAAACCAGCCGCCCCATCGCCTCTTCCAGAATCGGCCGGTCGACCGCGTAGCAGATGCGGATCGACCCCTCGCCGCCTTCGCCAAACGCCACGCCGGGCGCCAGCCCCACATTCATATCCAGCAGCAGCCGTTTGCAGAACTCGAACGAGTCCTTCATGCCGTCGATGCGCGGGAACAGGTAGAACGCCCCTTCCGCTTCGGGCACCGTCACGCCCTTCACCTTGCGCAAGGCCTGCAGGCAGAAATCGCGGTTCGACTTGTACAGCGCCAGCATCTGGCGGACCGTGTCGTCGCCCCACTCCAGCGCCGTCTCCGACGCACGCTGCGCAAACGCCGGAGCGCACGACACCATGAACTCGTTCAACTTCGTCGCCCGGCCGGCCAGATCCTTGCGAGCCACAATCCAGCCCACGCGCCAACCGGTCATGCAGTAGCTCTTTGAGAACGACTGCGCCACCAGCACCGCGTCTTCCCGCGTGCACAGCCGCAGGATCGACGGCACCGGCTTGCCCAACGTCCCATCGGCCGGATACCACAGCCGCTCATACACCTCATCCGCCAGCAGCCACAGGTTGTGCCGGCGCGCGAAATCCAGCAGCCTCTGCTGTTCTTCCACACTGGCCACCCAGCCCAGCGGATTCGAAGGCGACGTATACACCAGCAGCCGCGTACGCGGATTCACAGCCGCTTCCAGCGCATCGAAATCTACTCGATACCGGCCGCTCTCGCAGCGCAGCGCCACCATCTTCGCCGTGGCGTTGCACATCTCCGCGATCGACATCTGGTTCTGCCAGGCAGGCGTCAGCACGATGGCTTCATCGCCAGGATTCAGCACGCAGCGGATGCCCAGGTGCAACGCCTGGACGCCAGAGGCGGTCACCACAATCTCCGACATCGGATCGATCGCGACCTTGTGTTTGTCTTCGTAATAGCGTGCCAGCATGCGGCGCGTCGAAGGCAGTCCGGCGTTTTCGGTGTAGTAAGTAAACCCGTCGGCCATCGCCTTCTGCGCGGCCCGCTTCAGGAAATCGGGTGTCGGCAGGTTCGACTCGCCGAAGTAGAGCCGCAACACGCCATCGCCCATAGCCATGGCGATATCGGCAATTTCACGAATCCGCGAGTGCGGAACAGCGAGCGCGGACGAGGCGACTTCCGGCATGGGCGCTTAGTGATTCGGGCGGGCAACCATCAACTCTTCAATGTTCACCAGGTCGGTGGGGTAGTTGCCGGTGTAGCAGGCGTAGCAGTAGCGCTGATCGTCATCCACCACGGCCTTCCCCAGGTTCTCCAGCGACAGGTAGTCCAGCGTGTCCGATCCGATGAAGTCGCGTATCTCGTCCACCGTCTGGTTGGCGGCAATGAGCTCGCGCTTGGTCGGCGTATCCACTCCGTAGAAACACGGTGACAGCGTCGGCGGGCACGAGATGCGCACGTGCACTTCCTTCGCGCCGGCGTTCCGCACCATGCGGACAATCTTCTGCGAAGTCGTACCGCGGACCAGCGAATCGTCCACCAGCACCACGCTCTTGCCCTTCAGCAGTTCCCGCACCGGGTTCAGCTTCAGGCGCACGCCGAAGTCGCGGATCGCCTGCGACGGTTCGATGAAGGTGCGGCCCACATAGTGGTTGCGGATCAGGCCGTGGCGGAACGGAATGCCGGACGCATGCGAATAACCCAGCGCGGCGGCCACACCGGAATCGGGGATCGGCACCACAATGTCTGCGTCCACCGGCATCTGCTGAGCCAGCAGCCGGCCCATCATTTCGCGCGAATGCTGGACACTGCGGCCGAAAACCAGGGAATCGGGCCGCGAGAAGTAAACGTGCTCGAACACACACTGCGCACGCCGCTGAGGCACGGTGTAGAACTCGCGCTGCATGCCGTTGGGTCCGATGATCACCATCTCGCCCGGCTCGACATCGCCGATGTAATGCGCATCAATCAGGTCGAACGCGCAGGTCTCTGAAGCGAAGACATACACGGGACCGGAGCTCAGGTTCATGCGGCCGATGGCCAGCGGGCGGAACCCATAAGGGTCTCGCGCGACAATCACACAATCCTTGGCCAGGAACACCAGCGAGAAGGCGCCTTCGATCATCAGCAGCGCTTCCCGCAGCGCGGCTGGCAGCGTCTTCTGGCCGCTGCGCGCCACCAGGTGCAGAATCACCTCGGTATCGCTGGTGGCCTGAAAAATCGACCCGTGGTCTTCCAGTTCCTTGCGCAGTTCCGCGGCGTTCGTCAGATTGCCGTTGTGCGCCACCGCGATGCTGCCTTTGTTGCAAGTCACCGAAAACGGCTGCGCATTCAGGATCGCCGTGTCGCCGGCAGTCGAATAGCGCGTATGCCCGATGGCGGAATGACCGGGCAGCCCGTTCAGGATGCCGGCTGTGAAGATTTCAGCCACATGCCCCATCGACTTGTGGCAGAAGATCTCCTTGCCGTCGCAGGTGGCAATGCCGGCGCTCTCCTGGCCGCGATGCTGTAAAGCATGCAGCCCCAGGTGAGCGAGATTCCCGGCCTCCGGATGGCCGTAGACGGCGAAGATGCCGCACTCTTCGTGAAGTTTATCGAAGGGTTCGTCAAACTCGAACGTCGTCATGCAGCAGGGCCTCCAGAGCGGTCGCCCAACGTTCGCGTAGCGTGCGAACGGGGGTTTCAATCAGTACTGCTCCACGGTTGCGGATGACCAGCGTGTTCTCCGCGGTTCTTCCGATTTTCAAGGCGGGAACGCCCTGCTCGGCAGCAATGCGCTCCAATGCGGCCCCGTCGGCGGTGGAAATCAAAACCCGCGACGGTCCTTCATGGAACAGCAGAAGTTCAGGCCGCAGCTCGCTATCGAGCTCAATTTCGGCCCCAATGCCATTCCCAAAACTCGATTCGGCCAAACCCCAGGCCAACCCGCCGTCGCTTAAATCGTGAGCCGACTCGGCCAGCCCACCCGCAACAACGGTTCTCACCACGGTGTGGACGCGCTTCTCAAACTCCATATCGAGGGCCGGCGGCAGCCCCCACAGTTCTTTGACGATTTGTTTCGCGTATTGGGTTCCACCCATGCGCACTTCGTCGGCCGCCCCGATGCCGCCCACCAGGTAGATATCGCGATCAGCGTTCAGGAACGAGATGCGTGTCGGCATCTCGGTCTTCATCAGGCCGACAATACCCATCACCGGAGACGGGAAGATGGGATCGCCCAGCGTCTCGTTATACAGGCTGACATTGCCGCCCGTGATGGGCGTCTCGAAGAACGTGCAGGCATCGGCCATGCCCTCAATGGCTTCAACGAGTTGAGCCATGATCTCAGGCCGCTCCGGATTGCCGAAGTTCAGGTTGTTCGTCGCACCGATGGGCTGCGCGCCCACGCACGCCAGGTTGCGGCAGCACTCGGCCACCATCAGCTTGGCGCCTTCCCTCGGATCCAGGAACGTGTACCGCCCGTTGCCGTCCAGCGACATCGCGATGGAAGTCCCGTTTTCCTTGACGCGCACAATCGCCGCATCGCCGCCCGGGCCCTGAATCGTATTCGTACGGACCGTGTAGTCGTACTGCTCCCAGATCCAGCGCTTGTCGCACAGGTCCATCGACCCGGCCAAGCCAAGCAAATCCGCGTTCAAATCGGAGGAAGCAAACGCCGGCGCCTCCATGGGCACGTTCCGCAGCGGCTTCGTGAACGGACGGTGATACAGCGGAGCCTCATCCGCCAGCGGACGCGACGGAATCTCCGCCACGATCTCGCCGTGATTCCGCACCCGCATCATGCCGTCGTCCTTCACTTCGCCGACGATGCGCGCGTCCAGGCCCCACTTCTTGAACACGTCCAGAACTTCGTTTTCGCGGCCCTTGTAGGCCACCAGCAGCATCCGCTCCTGCGACTCCGACAGCATGATCTCGTACGGAGTCATGCCCGTCTCGCGCTGCGGCACATACGCCAGGTCGATCTCGATGCCCGTACCCGCGCGGCTGCCCATCTCACAGGTGGAACAGGTCAGGCCGGCGGCGCCCATATCCTGGATACCCGAGATCGCGCCCGTCTGCATCGCTTCCAGGCATGCTTCCAGCAGCAGCTTCTCCATGAACGGATCGCCCACCTGCACGTTGGGCCGCTTCTGCATGCTGTCTTCGGTGAATTCGCCCGACGCCATCGTCGCGCCGTGGATGCCGTCCCGCCCGGTCTTCGCCCCGACGTAGATCACCGGATTCCCGATGCCCGCCGCCTTGCCGTAGAAGATCTGGTCTTCCCTGAATACACCCAGCGCAAACACGTTCACCAGCGGGTTGCCCGCATAACTGGGTTCAAATACTGTCTCGCCGCCCACCGTCGGCACGCCAAAGCAGTTGCCGTAGTGCGCAATGCCCGAAACCACGCCTTCCAGGATGTGCCGGTTGCGGACGCCGTTCTCGACGTCCTCCAGCGATCCGAAGCGTAGCGCGTCCATGACAGCAATCGGCCGGGCGCCCATCGTGAAAATGTCGCGAAGAATGCCGCCCACGCCCGTCGCCGCGCCCTGGAAAGGCTCGATGAAACTGGGATGGTTGTGCGACTCGATCTTATACGCGATGCACCAGTTGTGCCCTTCCGCGTCAGGCCCGATGTTGAGGATGCCGGCGTTCTCGCCCGGCCCGCACACCACCAGCTTCGACCGCGTCGGCAGCTTCTTCAGGTGCACTCGCGAACTCTTATAGGAGCAGTGCTCGCTCCACATCACGCTGAATATGCCGAGTTCGGTGAGATTGGGCTCGCGTCCGAGAATGGCAATGATCCGCTGGTATTCGTCGGGGGTGATGGAATGCGCCGCGACGACTTCCGGGGTGATCTGGCTCATTGGAGTAGTTATTTGTGAGTGGCGAAGGCGTTGACTAGGGAGTGGAATACGCCGAGTCCGTCCGTCGAACCCATCAGCGTTTCCGTAGCCCGTTCAGGGTGGGGCATTAGGCCCAGAACATTGCGTTGCGCGTTCAGGATGCCGGCGATGTCCCGCTGGGATCC
This sequence comes from Paludibaculum fermentans, assembly GCF_051172195.1. Lineage (GTDB taxonomy): Bacteria > Acidobacteriota > Terriglobia > Bryobacterales > Bryobacteraceae > Paludibaculum > Paludibaculum fermentans_A. The sequence goes on along the minus strand of NZ_JBPJAQ010000001.1, from coordinate 2,672,648 downwards.
GTTGGGATTCTCAACGTAACGGAAGGCGACGCGGTCTTCGGCTTCCAACTCGTCCAGCGTGCGTGCGTCGGCAGTGAAGCAGCCCTCTCCATGCGCGATGGGGAAGGTGACTTCTTTGTTCAGTTCCAGGCTGTTGGTAAAAGGGGAATTGAGCGTGCCAGGCACCAGGCGTACCGGTTTACAGATGAACTTCAGCCCGCGGTTGCGGACCAGGGCGCCGGGCAGCAGCCCCGACTCGGTGAGAATCTGGAATCCGTTACAGATACCCATCACCAGGCCGCCGTCGGCCGCAAACCGCTTCACAGCGGCCATGATGGGCGAAAATTTTGCGATAGCGCCGCAACGCAAATAGTCCCCGTAGGAAAACCCACCAGGGAGGATGATGCAATCGGATCCCTTAAGCTCTGTGTCGCTATGCCACAGATACTCTGCCTGGTGGCCGAGATTGTGGCTCGCGGCGTACCAGGCGTCGTGATCACAATTGCTGCCGGGGAAGACGACGACGCCGAATTTCATCGAAGGGAAAACTCAGTTTAACAGAGCCTCGGACTTCTTAACAGAGCCGCCACTCGCAGGCAGCGCAAATTTAATGCGGTTGGTTAGTTCGCGGCGGCCGCGGGAGCGGCGGCCTTTTTCTTGCTCGCGCGCTTCTTGTCGGCGGGCGGCTGGCGGTCGATCTTCTTGATGGAGGGTAGAGCAATTTCGAGCACGAACTTACGTTCGCCCGACTCGTCAAACTTGATCACGATATGCTGGTCTGTGCAAGTCATGACGCTGCCGGGACCGAACTTGGGGTGCTCCACCTGAGCTCCAGTCGCGAAGGCGGGTTTAGCTGCCATAGTTTGTTGGGGGAACCTCGACAATAGTAGCATAGCAAACCGGACCCTTTTGTGTCGAGTAACCCCCTTTCCCAGCCATGTTAACAGCCAGCATTCCTCAAGCTCTGCGTGAAGCCATTCAGCTCGAAGCCGCTGATTTCAAAGGATCAGACCTTGCGGCCGCAGCCCAGGCCCTCTCCACCGCCTACCGCGCCGGACTGCCCGCCCGGCTCGACTCCGCCGTGGCCCGCGCAGCCTACATCGTCACCCGCCTGCCCGCCACCTCGGGAGCCCTTTCCGCCGCTCTGCGCGAGCTCCCCTTCGCCCCCGAATCCTGGCTCGATCTCGGCTCCGGGCCCGGCACCGCCGCCTGGCTCGCCCAATGCCCCATCACCCTCGTCGAACAGAACTCCGGCTGGCAGGACTTTATTGACGCCCGCTGGATAGAAGCCGACCTGCGCCGCCTGCCCGCCTCCCTCGAACCCCACGATCTCGTCACCATCTGCTACGCCCTCAATGAGTTGAGTGAACGCGACCGCCAGCGCCTCATCGCCGAAGCCTGGATGCTTGCCAAACGCGCCCTGCTCATCCTCGAACCCGGCACCAAGCCCGGCTTCGAGATCGTCAAAACCGCCCGCACCCAACTCCTCGCCGCCGGCGCCCATATCCAGGGCCCCTGCCCCCACCCGAACGATTGCCCCATCTCTGGCGAAGACTGGTGCCACTTCGCCGTGCGCGTCGAACGCACCCGCGAACACCGCATCGCCAAAGGCGGCTCCCTCAACTACGAGGACGAGAAGTTCTCGTATGTTCTCGTATTGAAAGAACCCGCCACCCCGGCCGCCGCCCGCGTTGTACGCCACCCCGACACCCATCCCCACCTCATCGAGCTCGCTCTCTGCACTCAATCCACCGGACTCCAACAGGCGCGCATCAAAAAGAGGGATAAGCTCAATTGGAAACAGGCCCGCAAAGCGGACTGGGGCGATCCCTGGGAGAACCTGCCCAATGGCTGACCTCACCACCGAATTCGCCCGGCTGCGCATCGACTACGCCGGCCAGGATCTTGACGAACGCACTGTCCTATCCGATCCGTTCGCCCAATTTCGCACCTGGCTCGACCAGGCCCTCGCCAGCAACCTCAAGGAACCCAATGCCATGGCCCTCGCCACCGCCACCCGCGAAGGCATCCCCAGTTGCCGCATGGTGCTCCTGAAAGGCTTCGATCCACGCGGCTTCGTCTTCTTCACCAACTACAACAGCAGTAAGGGACTCGAGCTCCACCAGAATCCGCAGGCAGCCGTGACATTCTACTGGGCGGAACTCGAACGCCAAGTCAGAATTGCCGGCCCGGTCGAGCGCGTCTCCCCCCAGGAGTCCGACGACTACTTTGCCTTGCGCCCGCCACTCGCCCGCATCGGGGCCGCCGCCTCCCCCCAAAGCCGCGTCATCCCCGGCCGCGCCTGGCTGGAACAGAGTGTCGAATCCCTCCAGGTGCTTCATCCAAATGGGGATATCCCCAGGCCCGCCGATTGGGGCGGCTATCGCCTTCAACCCCTGTCCTTCGAGTTTTGGCAGGGCCGGCCCAACCGCCTCCACGACCGCATCCTCTACACCCGGGTTGCCTCCGCCTGGCAGCTCGACCGACTTTCGCCATAGCTTCGTGAAACTTCCACTGTCATCAGATAATTACAATTTCTTCATTGACGATCGCGTCTGACAAGGGGTACTCTGTAAGTCCTACGTCCTACCTCTGTTAGGACACTTTGGCCAATGGCCATGTACGGAGGAAAATGCCCACAAACCACGCCAAACACCGGTTGTTCGCAATCTGTGTGGCCGTGTGCGTCCTGGCCCTGTCAGAGTCGTCGGTGCAGGCCGCGGCACTGACTGAGCCCCCGGCTCCGCAAGTTGCGAAAAGTCTGTTGGTTCAATCGATGCTGTCCAAGCCGGAATTTGAGCCGGCCGTCATCCTGATGGCGGACGAGTCTTCCCTCGAAGCCGCTGAAGCACCGCCCATCTGCGGCAATTGCGACCTCAACGCGCCCACCCAACCAACCACGTTCGATATCTTCCCCATCGTCACCGACGTGCCGGAACCAGCCTCGCTCGGACTGCTCGGCCTCGGTTTGACCATGACTTTTGGCCTGCGCCGCAGGCGCTAGCAAGCTCTCGGCGCTGCCGCCCGGCGCGGCCGAGCCATGAGGGGGCCTCCCGATAGTCGGAGGGAGGTCCTACTAGATTCCACCCCAACCCTTTTCAGCACAATCGGATAGCAGGATGCACAGGATCCGTCCCGGCAGTCGGCGCCTGCCCTCCGCTAGCTCCCCTCGATTTCCCTGCACATCTAGGCCGTCCGCGGCGTCTATCCGTTGTGTGAGGGTGTTCTCCCTATTGATGTTGTCCTGCGCCTTGGCTACGGGACGTGACCTGCAGGAAGTGCTGAAGTCGGTCGAGCAGCGCTACAACCGCGCCGCCACGCTCGAAGTCCGCTTTGAGCAGCGCTACCTGACCCAGGGCCGCGCCACTCGTGTCGAAACCGGCGACCTGTCCCTGCGCAAGCCCGGCCGCATGCGCTGGCAGTACGCCAACCCCGCCGGCAAACTCTTCATCAGCGACGGCAAGTGGCTGTGGTTCTACTCCCCTGTCGAGAATCGTGCCGAGCGCAGCCAACTGAAGAATGCGGACGACTTCCGCGCCCCGCTCGCCTTCCTGCTGGGCAAGCTCGACTTCCGCCGCGACTTCGGCCAGTTCGAGTTCAAGGAAACCGGCGCCGACGCGAACATCGTCGCCCATGCCAAGACAGACCGCCTGCCCTACACCCTGGTCGAGTTTACCGTCACCCCCCAGAACGTCATCCGCCGCCTGGTCGTCACCGGTGTCGACGCCAGCGTCATGGAGTTCCAGTTCACGGCCGAGCGCCTGAACCCCGCGCTCAGCGACACCCTGTTCCGCTATACCCCGCCCAAAGGCGTGGAGATTGTCGAGGCGAACCAGTAGCCATGCCCGAGTTTGCCCTCAAATACGCCGACGCGCGCGGCGAAATCAAACAACAGGTCATGGAGGCCGGCAGCGAACAGGAAATTCGCGACCGGCTGGCGCAACAAGGCTACCTCGTCTACTCCGTCAAGCCGCGCTCCGCCCTCGGCGGCCTCTCCGCCGGCCTGCGGGGCCGTTCAAAGAAACTCGATGTCGAGAAGTTCCTCATCTTCAACCAGCAGTTTGTCACGCTCTTCCGCGCCGGCCTGCCCATCCTGAAGTGCCTGGATCTGCTGGGCGACCGCCTCACCGACCCCAAGCTCAGCCCCATCGTGCGCGACATCCGCGACGACGTCAAGAAGGGCTCCATGCTCTCCGACGCCTTCAAGCGCCAGGAGGTGTTCCCCGCCATCTACACCACCTCCATCATGGCCGGCGAAAAATCCGGCGCGCTCGGCGAGGTGCTGGAACGCTATGTAAACTATCAGCGTCTCGCGCTGGCCGTGCGCAAGAAGATCATCCTGTCGCTGCTCTACCCGTCCATCCTCATCACGCTGGTCATTCTACTGGTGATCTTCCTCATCACCTTCGTGGTGCCGAGGTTCGCTTCGCTTTACGCCACCACCAACGCCCAACTGCCTGGTCCCACCCGCTTCCTGATGGCCGTGGGCTCGGCGGCCGAAAACTATATCGTGGTCGGCTCCATTGCCGTGGTCGGGGCCATCGTCGGCATCCGCTTCTACCTGCGGACGGAACAAGGTAAGGCCGCGTCCGACAAGGTCAAGATGCGCACTCCAGTCCTGGGCGAGATCTGGAGCAAATACCAGGTCGCGCAGCTCGCCCGCCTGCTCTCCACCCTCCTCACCGGCGGCATCCCGCTGGTCCAGGGCATGGAGACGGCCGCCCAGTCCGTCGGCAGCCCGCTGCTGAGGCGCGCCCTCGCCAAAGCCCAGAAAATGGTTAAGGAAGGCCAGCCCCTCTCCGGAGCCCTGGCCTCCACCGGCATCGTCCCCCCTCTCGCCATCGACATGATCGAGGTGGGCGAATCCACCGGCGCCCTGCCCGCCATGCTCAACAGCGTGGCCGAGTTCTATGAGGACGACGTCAACACCCGCATGCAGGCCTCGTTGTCCCTCATCGAACCGGCAATCATGATCTTCATGGGCTGCTTTGTGGCCTTCGTACTGGTCTCTCTCTACCTGCCCATCTTCTCGCTCGCAGATACCTTCGGCTGAGGCAAAACCCATGGCGACAGACGTTCTCAGAAGCATCGACCCCACCCGCGAAGCGGAGCAGGCGCGCCAGCTCGCGCTGCGCTACCGCTGCGAGTTCGTCGATCTCAAGGCGGCCAAGATCGACAACGATCTCTTCAAGTCGATCCCCGTCGACCTGATGTTCCGCTATAACTTCGTCCCCCTGGAAGCCTCCGACGGCAACCTCGCCATCGCCCTGGCCGACCCGCGCCACCTCAACCTGATCGACGAGCTCTCCATCCTCCTCAAAAAGAGGCTGCGCGTCAAAGTCGCCACTCTCTCGCAGATCGCTGACCTGCTCAAGAAAACCGAACAGTCCCAGCGCGTCCTCGAGGAGATCACCGAAGGCTTCGCACTCGATGTCGTCGGCGACGACGAGAACGCCGACGAGACCCTCTCCATCGAGAAGCTCACCGCCCAGGACAGCGAAATCGCGCCCGTCATCAAGCTGGTGGACACCACCATCTTCAACGCCCTGGAACGCCGTGCCTCGGATATTCACATCGAGACCCGCGACCAGGAAGTGGCCATCAAATACCGCATTGACGGCGTCCTGCACTACGCCATGCCGCCCATTGCGAAGGACTGGCACAGCACCATCATCAGCCGCATCAAGGTCATGTCGGAACTCGACATCGCGGAACGCCGCATCCCCCAGGACGGCCGCTTCCGCGTGCGCTACAAAGGCCGCCTCATCGACTTCCGCGTCTCCATCATGCCGACCATCCACGGCGAAGACGCGGTCCTGCGCGTCCTCGACAAAGAGTCGATGAGCGAAAAGTTCGCCAAGCTCAGCCTCGACGTCGTGGGCTTCTCCGACTCCGACATCAACCGCTTTCGCCGCTTCATCAAGGAACCCTATGGCATGGTGCTCGTCACCGGCCCCACCGGCTCCGGCAAGACGACCACTCTCTACGCCGCCCTCAGCGAAATCAAGAACGACGAAGACAAGATCATCACCATCGAGGACCCGGTCGAATACCAGCTCAAGGGCATCACCCAGATCCCCGTCAACGACAAGAAGGGCCTCACCTTCGCCCGCGGCCTGCGCAGCATCCTGCGTCACGATCCCGACAAGGTGATGGTGGGCGAAATCCGCGACCAGGAAACCGCCCAGATCGCCATCAACGCCGCCCTCACCGGCCACCTCGTGTTCACCACCGTCCACGCCAATAACGTGCTCGACGTGCTGGGCCGCTTCCTCAACATGGGCGTCGAGGCCTACAACTTCGTCTCCGCCCTCAACTGCATCCTGGCCCAGCGCCTCGTCCGTGTCATCTGCGAGCACTGCAAGAAACAGGTGCAATACGATGACGCCTTCCTCGTCGAGAGCGGCCTCGATCCGAATCAGTGGCGCGACGTGCCCATGTACGAAGGCAACGGCTGCTTTGAATGCGGCGGCACCGGCTTCCGCGGCCGCAGCGCCATCCACGAACTACTGGACCTCAGCGAGAAAATCCGTGAACTGATTCTGGAGAAACGGCCCGCCACCGAAATCAAACGCCAAGCTAAGGAGGAAGGCATGATTTTCCTCCGCGAGTCCGCCATCCAGAAGGTGAAACTCGGCGTCACCACCCTGCGCGAAATCAACAAGGTGACCTTCATTGAGGGATAGATGAGTATTTTGTCCAAAGTCCGCGCCTTCGTCTCCGATCCGCCGCCCGACTTCGTCTTCGAAGTCTCCGGCGCAGGCATCGCCTGGACGCGGCCGGCCCACCACGCCAGCATCGAGTGGGCGCCCCTGATGCCAGGCGCTATCGTCGTCTCGCCCCTCGAGAACAATGTCCGCGAGCCGGGCGTCTACGAAGCCGCGGTTCGCAACCTAGTGGCCGATCCGTCAGGCAAGGCGAAACAACGCCGCGCCGCGCTCATCCTCCCCGACTACTGCGCGCGCGTCGCCGTCGTCGACTTCGACACCTTCCCCAGCGATCCCCAGGAACAACTCCAACTCGCCCGCTTCCGCGTCAAACGCGTCGTACCCTTCGACATCGAGAGCGCGATCGTCGTCTGCTACCCTCAGCAGCGCACCGGCGCCGTCAAGAAAGTCGATGTCGTTGTGGCCGTCATCAACATGGAGGTGGCCTCCCACCTGGAGGCGCCCTTCCGCGCCGCCGGCTTTCAGTGCGGCTTCGTCACCCTGTCTGCGCTCTCCGCCCTCGCCCTGCCCGGCGATGACGGCGATGAACAGGCTTCGCCCGTCGTCGTCGCCAAACTGTGCGGAGACGTCCTCGCGCTCAGCCTGCTGGAAGGGCACGTCCTGCGCATGTTCCGCTGCGTTCAACTCCACGGCGGAAGCGAACAGGAGGCCACCGATGTGCTGGCTTCTACCTTCGCTTACTCCGAGGATGAACTCGGCGCACGCCCCAAAGTCCTGCGCCAGTGCGGCGTGGCCCGCGACAGTGAAGACCTGCTCCAGCGCTGGAGCGATGAATTCGGATTGCCGGTCAGCTCGCTGCGTTCCCGCTATGGCACCCCCGGCGCCAACAACGCGGGGCTGCATGGCTACCTCGAAACGATGGAGGCCTTTTAAGCCATGAGCGGCGTCAAAATTCCCATCAATCTCTCCCAGGAGCCCTTCCGCAAGGATAGGCCCATCCTCGTCGCCTCGGCCATCACCGGCTTCCTCCTCCTGGGCGTCCTCCTGATGCTCGTCTCCATCATCGGCCGTGAGCGCGAAGCCGCCCGCGAAAGCCGCGAGTTGATGGCCCGCATCGACCAGCAACTCTCGATCGTCAACCAGCAGTACTCCAAGATCGAGGCTCAACTGCGCCAGCCCGTCAACTCGGCGGTTCTCGACCGCAGCCTGCTCCTCAATGCCCTGCTCATCCGCAAAGGCATCAGCTGGACCCGCCTCTTCGAGGACCTCGAAAAGGTCTTCCCCGGCAACGTGCGCCTCGTCGCCGTCCGCCCCTACGTCACCGGCGACAACCTCGTCCAGCTCGATATGGTCGTCGGCGCCCAGTCGCCCGAACCCGTCATCCAACTGCTGCGCCGCCTGGAAGGCTCCAACCTCTTCGGAGCCACCGCCCTGCTCAGCTCCCAGCCGCCCTCCCAGAACGAACCCCTCTACCGCTACCGCGTGAGTGTGAATTATGCCCAGAAGCTTTAACTTCAACCTCAAGGCACACACCCGCGACCCGCGCCATGTGGTCCGCATCGTCCTGGGCATTCTGCTCGCCGCGAACCTCGTCGCCGCCTGGTTCGTCTTCCAGACCCCCGGCGGCACCCTGGAACAGCTCGACGCCGACCTGGCCGCCAAACGCAAACAACTCATCGGCCGCCAACAGTCCCTGGAACGCTTGAAGAAGCTGCTCACCAAGGCCACCCAGGCCCGCGACGCCGGCGACACCTTCCTGGGCTCTTTCTTCCTGCCCCGCCGCAACGCCTATTCCATGCTCGAAGTCGACCTCGCCCTCGCCGCCCACTCCGCCGGCATCCGCGCCAAAGAGCGGTCGTATAATTACGAGCCCATCGAAGGCTCCGACACGCTCGGCATGCTCAACATCAACGCCAGCTTCGAAGGCACCTACGCCGATCTCATCGAGCTCGTCAACGCCATCGACCGCAGCAAGCGCCTGCTCATCATCGAGCAACTCCAGGCCCAGCCCCAGCAGGGCACCAATACCCTCGGCATCGTCGTCAAACTGAACGCGTTCTTCCGCATGGACGGCCCCGAGGCCACCAGGGAAGACCTCTCCACCGTCGTGGAGACCACTCCGGTGGCTGAACCCATGATCCAGCCCCGGCCGCTTACGCCAGCCCGCCAGAACGCGCCTCCGCCTCCGCCGCAGCAGCCCAATAATCAACAGACCGTGAAGCCCATGCAGCCTCCACCGGCCTCAGAACCGCGTTCCGGCCCCCTGCCCACCGGCCCCCGACAGCGCCCCATCCGCCGCCCCGCGCGCGGCCTCCCGGAGCAGGATCAATGAAACCTCGTCTCGAAATGAAGCTCGGCGCCGACCCCAAGAAGACCGTCATCCTCGGTGCGCTCCTGCTCCTCGCCGCCTATCTCTTCTACGCCAACGTGTTCTCGGAACCCGACCTGCCGCCCGGCGCCCGCGACAACCGGCCCGTCGCCAAAGGCCCGTCCATCCTCAAAAAAGCCCTGCCGGCCCTCGACGACGAATCCCTCACCACGCCCAAACAGCAGAGCCTCAACCCCAAGGCGACCCCCAAGGAATTCCGGCCTTCCCTCAAACCGAAAAAGGGCGAGGAACGCGCCGCCGCCGACATCGACCCCACCCTGCGCCTCGACCTCCTCGCCAAACTGGCCGCCGTCAAGATCGAACGCGTCGACCGCAGTCTCTTCGACTTCGGCTCCGTCGAGGTCGTCCGGCCCAAACAACCCGAGCCCACCATCGCCGTCAAAAAGGCCGTCGTGAAGCGCATGATCGGCCCGGAGCCGCCGCCCCCGCCTCCTCCGCCGCCCGTCATCCCGCCTCCGCCGCCCATCCCTCTCAAGTTCTACGGCAGCGCCGTCCCTGTGAAAGGCGGCACAAAACGGGTATTCTGCATGCAGGGGGACGATATCCTGGTGCCCTCCGAGGGCGAAGTCATTCAGCGGCGCTACAAGATCGTCCGCATCAACGCCACCAGCGTCGTGGTCGAGGATATGGACTTCAAGCACCAACAGACCATACCGATTGAGGAAGCGGTCCAGAACGGATGAGACTGAAACGGCATCGACGGCAGAATCAGCGCGGCTACGCGCTGCTGCTCGTATTCGCCATGGCCGCCGCGGCGGTAGTGATGCTGTACCTCGAGATGCCGCGCATCGCCTTCGAGCACGAACGCAACAAGGAAGCACTCCTTGTGGAACGCGGCGATCAGTACGTCCGCGCCATCCAGCTCTACTACAAGAAGTATTCGAAGTACCCCCAGACCCTCGACGATCTCGAAACGACCAATAACATCCGTTTCCTCCGCCGCCGCTATAAAGACCCGATGACCAATAGCGACGAGTGGCGCCTCATCCACGTCGACGGCGCCGGCCAGTACACCGATTCGCTCATCCACAAGAAGAAGAACGACCAGGAAAAGAGCGGGCCCAGCGCCCTGTCCTCCAACATCGTCGGTGTCGGCGCCTCAGCCGAATACGTCGACCAGGCCAATCAGGGCCAAAGCGCCGCCGCGCTCACCCGCCGCGCCAGCGACCGTATCATCCCCGGAGCACCCGGGGCTGGCTCCAGCGGCGCACAGGCCGAACAGCCCGTCGATCCTGCCCAGGGCGATCCCAACTCCTCACGCTCCGGTCCCGCCACGCCGCCGCAACCGCCCGGAATGCAAAACGGCAACCCGTTCGCCGTCCCCGGCTCCCAGACCGGCCGCAATGCCCTGCCCGGCAACAATGCCCAACCCGGCGCCACCGGCCAGCCGAACCAGACGGGCCAGGGCCAGCAGAACGGCAGCAACAGCGGCTCCAGCGGCGGCTTCGGCTTCGGCGGAGGCTTCGGCAGCAGCAGCAACAACTCGTCCAGCTCTTCCAACTCCAACGCCAATTCGAATAACAACAACCAGAATTCGAACAGCCAGGGTGGCTTCGGCAACTCCGGCTTCGGCGGTTCGAACTCGGGCAGTTCCGGCTTCGGCCGCTCGGGCACCGGCAACGCCGCGCCCAACCAGGCCATCAGCGCCATCCAGAACATGCTCACCAACCCCAACCAGGGGAACAATAACAACTCCGCCTTTGGCGCCAACAACGGAACGGGCAACGGCAACGCCCTCGCCGCCGGAGCCGGTGGCCTGGTGGGCGTCGCCAGCAAACGCGATATGGAAGGCATCCTGGTCTACAACGAACGCACCAACGTCAAGGAATGGGAGTTCGTCTTCGACCAGAAGAAGGCCGCCAACGGCCAGGGCCAGCTCAACCCGCAGCAACAGGGACAGGGTCAGGGCCAGGGCCAGAATCCAAATCAGCAGAACGGCAGCGGCTCCGGTTCCGGCTTCAGCTTCGGTGGATCCAACGGCAGCTCCGGCTCCTCCGGCTTTGGCTCCAGCCGCGGCTCCAGCTCCTCCAGCGGCTTCGGCTCCGGCGGCTTTGGCTCCGGCAGCTCCTTCGGCGGCTCCGGCAGTTCCGGCTCCTCCGGCTCCTCCTCTTCCGGCGGCTTCGGTTTCGGCGGCAGTGGCTCCCCTGCACCCGCCCCCGGCAAGAACGGCGGACAGTAGCTGTCGCCTTTCCCTGACACTTCAACGCCAGCCCCCTACTGTTTTCAACACTTAGCCCCTGGCGCACCGCGTGCTTCTGTATGTCCGAAAGGACACACTCCATGCACGCAGCACTTCGCACTCTTCTCCTCCTGACGCTGGCGCTTCTACCCGCCGCCGCCCAGCGCTACAACGGCCACGGCTACTTCTATTACGGAGTCGACGCCCCCAGCAACGGCAACCTCGCCCAGATGATGAGCACCGGCATCGGCGGCGAAGCCTTCGTCTGGAAAGGCCTCGCCGCCGGCGTGGAACTCGGCTACCTCTTCCCCCGCACTGAACCCGGCATCGGCGTCGGACTCTTCGGACTTAGCGGAGCCTGGCACTTCGTCAATCGCGACAACCCCCGCAAATTCATCCCCTTCGTCACCGCCGGCTATACCCTCGGCTTCCGTCAAGGAGTCGCCAACCTCTACCACTTCGGCGGCGGCGCCACCTACTGGTTCTCCCGCCGCGCCGGCCTCCGCACCGAACTGCGCCTCTACGAGTACGCCGGCGCCTACCAGCAACACTTCGACACCTCGGTCCGCTTCGGCATCCAGATCCGCTAAGGAACCAGCATCATGTGGCGCACTACCCTCTCACTCACGCTCGCCCTCGCGCTGGTCCTGCCTGCTTACTCCGCCCAAAAGCCGGCAGCCAACCCGGACAAGTTCCGCGCCCGCATAGCCGCCTTCCAGCCCAACACCATGGTCGAGGTCAAGACCCTCCTCGGCACCAAATGGAAAGGCAACCTGGGCCAGGTCACCACCGACAGCTTCGAGGTCGGCCACCAGCTCGTCCGCTTCGACGAAGTACGCAGCCTGCGCAACGCCACCCATATGTCCGGCCCCAAACAGGCCGGTCTCGCCGCGGTCTTCATCCTGGCCGGCCTGGCCGTCCTCTACATCGCCTACGGCATCGTCGCCACAGCCACCGGAGCGGACTAGGAGTTCACCGTGACCAAGTCGCTCATCGCCCTTCTCCTCTTGCCCGTCCTCCTGCGCGCCGCCTCCACGCCCGCCGAACAGGCCGCCCGCATCCCACCCGGCTCCACCATCACCGTCCATCTGCTCGACCGCACCCATCTCCAGGGCCGCCTCCTCCAGATCCGCGCGGACGACTTCGACATCCAAACCGCCCGCGGCAATCGCCTCGAAATCGTCACCATCCGCTACGCCGACGCCCGCTCCCTCAAAGCCGCCAACCCGCAACTCCGCCGCCGCCTCATCGGCCTCATCATCGCCGGCGGCCTCTTCGGCCTGCTCATCGGCACCGCCGCCACCGGCCTCGACTGAGGACAACCCCATGGCCCTCGCCGCACCCTGGTCTGGCATGATAGGTTCGGAACCCGACATGAAGCCTGTCCTGCTGGTCGTCGACGACGAGGAAGCCGCGCGCTACGCCATCGGCCGCCTGTTCCACTCCGAGTTCCGCATCATCGAGGCCGGCACCGTCCCCGAGGCCCGCCACCGCCTGCGCACCGACCCGCCGGACGTCATCCTCCTCGACTACGACCTTCCCGGAGAAAACGGCCTCACCCTCCTCAAGGAGCTCGCACCCGATCCCGCCGCCCCCGCCATCATCCTCATCACCGCCTATGGCGGCGAACGCCTCGCCGTCGAGGCCATGAAAAGCGGCGCCTACGACTACCTCGCCAAACCCTACGACATCGAGGAACTCCGCCTCGTCGTCAACCGCGCCACCGAACGCCAGAGCCTCAAACGCGAAGTCGAACACCTCCGCTACACCCGCGCCGGCGAAGGCCAGTTCGGCCGCATGACCGGCGGCAGCCCCGCCATGCGCCAGCTCTTCCAAACCGCCGAACGTGTCGCCCAAAGCGACCTGCCCGTCCTCATCCAGGGCGAGAGTGGCACCGGCAAGGACGTCTTAGCCCAGGAGATCCACGCCCGCAGCCCGCGCTCCGCCCGCCGCTTCGTCGCCCTCAACTGCTCCGCCTTGCCCGAACACCTCGTCGAGAGCGAGTTGTTCGGCTACGAAAAAGGAGCCTTCACCGGAGCCGCCTCCGCCCGCGCCGGCAAGTTCGAACAAGCCCACCACGGCACTCTCTTCCTCGACGAAATCGGAGACATGGCGCCCCCCACCCAGGCCAAAATCCTGCGGGCCGTCGAGAACGGCGCGGTCGAGCGCCTCGGAGGCGTGAACACCGTCTCCGTCAACGTGCGCACTATCAGCGCCACCAACAAGGACCTCCCCCAAGCCATCCGCGACGGCGGTTTCCGTGAGGATCTCTACTACCGCCTCGCCGCCGTGACTCTCTGGATCCCCCCCTTGCGCGACCGCCGCGACGACATCCCGGCCCTGGTCGATCTCTTCTGGCGCGAACTCCGCACCAAGTACAGCCGCACCGGCCCGGACCTGTCGCGCGAAGCCATCGCCCGCCTCCAGGACCACACCTGGCCCGGCAACGTCCGCGAACTGCGCAACACCTTGGAGCGAGTCTTCGTCATGGCCCACGGCGACAGCGTCACCGCCGCCGACATCCAGGCCTCCGCCGCCCCGGCCTCCAGCAAACCCTCCACCTCGCTCGACGAACCGGACTACCGCGAAGCCAAACGTCTCTTCGAGATCGAGTACCTCACCCGTAAGCTCCGCGAAAACAGCGGCAACGTCACCCGCACGGCCGAAGCCATAGGCATGGCCCGCCAAAGCCTCCAGGAGAAAATCCGCGAACTCGGCCTCATCCGCCTCTGAACCACAGGGGCGCTCCGCCGCAGTCCCACCGCGCGGGGACGCTCATACTCTGTCCCAAACGGCAAACGATCGGGAATCACAACACCGCGGGGACGTTCATACTCTGTCCCAAAGCGCAAACGATCGGGAATCACAACGACAGCCGAAGGTGGACAGAGCGGAACGTCCCCCAACCTCGAACCCCCACCAGCCCGCACCTACTCATACCGCAGCGCCGCCCCCGTCTCCACCCGAGCCACCCCCCGCCCCGGCACCCACGCCGCCGCCACAACAGTAACCACCAGCACGCCCACCGCCCCAGCCACCACCCAGGCCGCAGCCCACCGCGAATCCACCAGCAACCCCGTCATCACCGGCCGCAGCAAGCCCAACGCCAACAACCCCGCCGCCAGCCCAACCGCAACCGACACCATCACCCCGCGCACCAGCACCCACAGCAACTGCGAGCCATCCGCCCCCAGGGCCGACCGCACCCCAAACTCCTTCCGCCGCGCCGCCGCCTCCCGAGCCAGCAACCCATACAACCCAGTCCCCACCAACAACACGGCCAGCACGGCAAAGAACCCCGACAACCACGACGCCAGCCGCTCCGTGCTCAACGTCCGCGCCAACGCCTGCTCCGAAGTCCGCACATCATACAACCCCAGCTTCGGGTCCAACTCACGCACCACGCCCCGCAGCACCTCCAAAGCGCGGCCCTCCGCGGCGCCCGTCAGGCGTAGCTGCACCACAATCGCCTGTGCCGGAAACGGCCACTGCCGGTACGGCACATAGACGCACTCCAAACCCACCCGACGCCGCGGATCGCTCAACTGGACATCCGCCACCACACCCGCAATCTCAAACGTGGACTCGAGTGGCTTCCGCAAATCCCCCACGAATCTCTGTCCAATGGGATCCACGCCCGGATACGCACGCCGCGCCAAGGACTCGCTGATCACCGCCACCCGCGCAGCCCCCACATCATCCCGCTCCGCAATCACCCGCCCGCGCCGCAGCGGAATCCCCATCGTCTCGAAGTAGCCCGGCCCCACCGCCACCGCCCGCGGCACCAGTTCCTTATCCTCCGTCCGCCCCGCCCGCAGGAACATCATCGACCAATAGTACGGCGAGATCGGTGCTACATTGCTCAGCGCCGCTGCCCGGATCCCCGACCCAGCCGTCCCCGCCAATTCCTTCAATCGCCGGTCCAACCCGCGGTACAGCGCCAGCCTCTGCTCGCCGTCATACCCGTTTAAAGTCGGCTCCATCTCGGCAATCAACAGCCGGTTCACCGCGAAGCCTGCATCGAACGTGAACAGCCGCCGCAGATTCACGGCAAACAGCCCGGCCGCCGCCAGCAGCAGCAGCGCCGCGCCTGTCTGCACCGCCAGCAGCCCATGCCGCATCCGCGTATGCTTCGGCCCACTCTCACCGCCCTTCAGCGCCGCGACCAAATCCAGCCGCGTCGACTGCCACGCCGGAGCCACCCCAAACACCAGGCACGTCCCCAGCGACAACACCAGCGCGAAGCCAAGCACCCGCAAATCCAAGGGCGCCGTCAGTTTCGAACCCTCACCCAGCAACGGGAACCCCGACGCCAGCAGCGGAGCCAGCGACGCACCCAGCACCAGGCCAACCAATCCGCCGGCAGCCCCAATCAGTACGCTCTCCATTACAAGATGCGCGATCACGCGCCCCCGCGAAGACCCTAGTGCCAGCCGCGTCGCCAGCTCCTTCCTTCGCTGTAGCCCACGTACCAGCAACAGCCCCGCCAGGTTCGCGCAAGTCACCACCAGCACCCCCAGCACGATCCACGCCAGCGTCCGCAGATGCTGCTTCGTCCTCGTCGCCAGCACCGCGTCCCGCAACGGCTCCAGCGTCAACGTCCGCTGCCGCATCATCGCCCTCTGCGAGGCCACCAGTCGCCTGTCGGCTTGGATATACGGCTCCTGGAACGCATGCAGCCGCGCATTCAACTCCTGCCCTAACGCCTCACGATCGACGCTCGGCTTCAAGCGGCCCACCACCCACAGCCAGATAATGAGCGGCTTGTCCAACCCGTCCCAACCCGGCGTGATCGCCGCCTTCATCTGGATCGGCACGAACAACGACCGCGGGTAGCCCTGCTCGATGCCAGCAAAGCCCGGAGCCGCTACCCCAACCAGCGTGTACGCCGCCCCGTTCAACTCAATCACCCGCCCCACGGCGCTTGGATCGGAACCCAGGTGCGAAGTCCAGTACGCATGCGAAGCCACCACCACCGGATGCCCCAGCCGTACCCGGTCGTCGTCCCTCGTCAGCAGCCTGCCCAGGTAGGGCCGCACACCCAGCACCTCGAAGTACGTGCCCGAAACGAGCTCGCTATCCACCCGCTCCGCCGCCCCATTCCATGCCTTGGCCGAGACTGACGCCGGGAACGCGCAAAGCAACCCGTCAAACCGGCTATCGCCCTCCAGGGAACGGTAAAACGGGTAGTTCAGCATCCGCCCGAACTCCTCCGGCTTCGGAGCGAACCACACCAGCCGTTCGGGCTCGTGCACCGGAATCAGCCGCAGCAGCGCCGCATTCACCAGCGAGAACAAGGCGATGTTCGCGCCCGTACCCAGCGCGAGTGTAAGAATGGCAACAGTAGTGAATCCGGGCGAGCGCGCCAGCCCTCGCCACGCCTGCCGCAAACTGCCCGCTGCCGCCGTAGCCGCCGCATAGGGCCGCAAATCCCGGCAGGCTTCCTTCGTAGGTTCCGGCAACCCGAACTCCAGCAGGGCCTCGCGTCGCGCCGCTTCGGCCGTCAGGCCGCCCTGCACCTTCGAGGCAATCAGTTGATCCAGGTGATACCGCAGCTCCGCATCAATCTCGTGGTCGGGGATCCTTCGCCGGAAGAAACGCATCGCCGCTCCTCAATCCTGCGCAATGTCCAAAACCAGGCCCACCGCCGAAGACAGCCGCACCCACCGTGCCCGAGCCTCCGCCAGTTGCTTCCGCCCGCGAGCCGTCAATGCGTAGAACTTCGCCTGCCGCCCCTCGTCCGTAGCCTTCCACTCCGCCGAAATCCACCCCTCGCCCTCCATCTTGTGTAAGGCCGGATACAGCGACCCCTGCTGCACGGAAAGCACTTCTCCGGAAAGCAGCTTCAACCGCTGGGCAATCCCCCACCCATGCAGCGTGCCCCCCGAAAGAATCTGGAGCACCAGCACATCCAAAGTGCCCGGAAGCAAATCGTCATTCTGAGCCATAGTATTGTCGGTAGCCGACAATTGTCGCCTGCCTACAATACTGGCCCGAAATCGAAAGTTGGTCAAGAGGAATGGAAGTGGCCCCAACGCCGCTGGGGACGTTCATCCCCTGTCCCGAAACGCAAACTGTCAGGAATCTCAAAGAGAACTGAAGGTGGACAGGGCGAGAACGTCCCCCCACCTTACCGGAATCCCCAGCCGCGGGGCTGGTCAAGGGGAATAAAAGCGGCCCCGTGCATGCGCTGAACCGCGGAGAAACCGCCGCAATCCCAACGCTTGGGGACGTTCGTCCCCTGTCCCGAAACGCAGACTGTCAGGAATCTCAACGAGAACTGCAGGTGGACAGGGCGAGAACGTCCCCCCACCTTACCGGAATCCCCAGCCGCGGGGCTGGTCAAGAGGAATAAAAGCGGCCCCGTGCATGCGCTGAACCGCGGAGAAACTGCCGCAATCCCAACGCTTGGGGACGTTCATCCCCTGTCCCGAAACGCAAACTGTCAGGAATCTCAAAGAGAACTGAAGGTGGACAGGGCGAGAACGTCCCCCCACCTTACCGGAATCCCCAGCCGCGGGGCTGGTCAAGAGGAACAAAAGCGGCCCCGTGCATGCGCTGAACCGCGGAGAAACTGCCGCAATCCCAACGCTTGGGGACGTTCATCCCCTGTCCCGAAACGCAAACTGTCAGGAATCTCAACGAGAACGGCAGGTGGACAGGGCGAGAACGTCCCCCCACCCTACCGGAATCCCCAGCCGCGGGGAAAGCCCCCCCTACCCGATCAACGCCTGGTCTGCCACCAGAATCGCCGGCCGGATCGCCTCTACACTGTAAACTCTCACCAGGTGCGCGCCCCGCAGCACGGCCATCGTCACCGCCGCGATCGTCGTGCCCAGGCTCGGTTCCAAAGTGATCGCCGCATTGAAGGGATGTCCCTCTGGGCTCACTACCACTGGCAGCCGCATCTCGTTGAACTCAGCCAGCCCGGTGATCAACTCGCTGTTCGTCTCCTTGCGCTTGCCCATGCCCAGGCCGACATCCAGCGCCAGGCGCGTTCGCTCCACACCCATGCGCCCCGCCCGGTTCAACGCGGCATTCAACTCCGCCATCACCATCCCGACAGCGCCCTTCATCGACGGCTGCTTCGGCCAAGTATCCGGCGTACCTCGCGTGTGCTGCAGGATGAACCCCACATCGTGTTGCATCACGATCTTGGCCAGCTCCTGGTCCAGCGTCAGCCCAGTCGGATCTTTGATGATCACCGCGCCGTGCTCAATCGCCTTCTCGGCCACCGCCGGTTTATACGTTTCCACGCAGATCAGCGGACTCACCTTGCCGCGCACCCGCTTCAGGATCGGAATCAACCGCCGCAGCTCTTCCGCTTCCGAAATCCGCTTCGATCCGGAGTGGAAACTCTCGGCCGCGATCTCGATGATGTCCGCGCCCTGGTCGGCCATCTGCACGGCCTGCACAAACGCCCGGTCGGGGTCTTCATAACGCCCGCCATCCACCGGAGAATCCGGCGCAACGTTCATGGCGCCCACGATCAACGTGCGCTCACCCAGGTGCAGAACTTCGTTCTTAATCTTCCAATCGACGCGTTTACGGCTCATTGAGGTCTCATCCTATCTTCGCAGGAACCCCGCCGGAACCGCGAGCACCCGGTATGTTATTCGTATCTCAGGCAGACAATCGGGTCCAGTTTGGCCGCCCGGTTCGCTGGCCAGTAGCCGAAGAACAGCCCCACCATGGCCGACAAAGTCACACCCATCGTCGCCCAGAACGGGCTCACCGTCGCCCCAATCGAAGGCGCCGCCGTCCGGATCAGCAGGGCCAGAATGAACCCACCCAGGATCCCGATCATCCCGCCCGCCACTGTCAGCATCAACGCCTCCAGCAGGAACTGCACCCGGATGTCCGACGCCCGGGCGCCGATCGCTTTGCGAATCCCGATCTCCTTCGTGCGCTCCGTCACCGAGATCAGCATGATGTTCATCACCCCGATCCCGCCCACCAGCAGGCCAATCGAACTGATCACCGAAGTCAGGATCACAATCGCTCCGGTCAGCTGACCCCACAGTTTCGATAGGAAGTCCGAGCTCAGGATCTCGAAGTCGTTGTCAGACTTGTACGAGACCTTGCGCAGCCGCCGCAGCGCGTCGCCCACCTCATCCTGCGCCACCATCGGGTCCACATCCCGCTGCACCGTGTAGATGATGATCACTTCCTTCGATTCCGGATAGTGCTTACGGAATGTCGACAGCGGGATCATCGCAAACTGGTCCACCCCCGGCCCGCCCAGCAGCCCCTCGTCATGCGCGAACACACCGATCACCTCAAACGGCGAGCCGTTCATCATGATCTGTTTGCCCAGCGGCGAGGCCCGGCCGAACAGCGAATCTGCAATCGCCTGGCCCAGCACCACCACCGCGGCGGCACGGTCCACCTCAGCCTGCGAATAGTAGCGGCCCTGCTCCACCACGAACATGGGGATCACGTCACAGTAATCAGCGCTGGCGCCGCGGATGATCACTCGCTCCACACGCTCCCCGGCATACCGCAGTTCGTTTTTATCCCCGAAAAAGTTGGCGCGCGTGCCCAGCGCACTGATCTTGTCGATGCTGTGCACCGTGTCCTTGATCTTGTCGGCGTCGCTGTACTGCAGGTATCGCCGCAGACGGTATTTCTCCGGCATGCGGTTCGGGTCCGTGCCAAAGGGGAACCGCGTGATGAAGTAGCTGCGCGAGCCCATCTTCTCCACCTTGTCCGCGACAAACTTGTTCAGCCCATCGATGATCGCGGCCACCGTGATCACACTGGTGACGCCGATCACAACGCCCAATAGTGTCAGTGCGCTGCGCACCTTGTGAGCCCGCAGCGTGTCGAGGCTCACGATCAGGTTTTCGCGGAATTCCGAGCGCGTCATTATTCAGCCCTCAATGCTTCCACCGGATCCAGCCGCGCGGCGCGCGTGGCCGGGTAAATCCCGAAAAACAGCCCAATTGCCGAACTCAGAACCATGCCCAGAATCGCCACACCACCCTGCACCGATGCAGGAAACGAGGTGAACCGGTTGAGGGCCGCCGCGCAGAGAAACCCCAGGGTGATGCCGCAAAATCCGCCCACCATGCACTGCAGCACGCTCTCCGTCAGGAACTGCTTCAGGATGTCCCGGCCCGTCGCGCCCATCGCCCGCCGGATGCCGATCTCCTTCGTCCGTTCCGTCACGCTCACCAGCATCACGTTCATGATCACGATGCCGCCCACCACGGCCGAAATCGAACTCACCAGGATAAACACGGCGAAGAACGCTCCGCTGATCTGCTGCCACAACTGGATATAGCTGTCCTTCGTGCCGATGAAGAAGTCCTCATCCTGCGTCGGCCGGATGTGCCGCCGAGCTCGCAACGCCAGCCGGGCCTGATCCTGCGCCCGCTCGAAGCCCTTCGGATCATTGGGCACTTTCACGTTGATCGTCAACGAATACCGCGAACCTTTCAACTGCAGGAACGTGTTCAGCGGGACCACCACGAAGTTGTCCGAGTCCTGGCCCAAAACGCTGCCGCCGCGCTCATACAGGCCGATCACCGTGAACTCTTCACTGCCCAGCCGGAACTTCTGCCCCACCGGATCCTGCTCCGGAAAGAACTTGTCACGCAAGGTAGCGCCAATGACGGCCACCCGCACCGATCGCTGGTCTTCGATCTCCGTGAAATAGCGGCCCATTTCGATGGTGCGCGCCTCGATCTCAGCCATCGAAGCCGTCTGGCCGTTCATGTTGACGTCGGTCAACTCCTCGGTCAGGTGGTTGGCGCGCGTCGTCACCGAACCCGAAGCGCCCATCACCTTGCAGTCCGGACAGGCCGAACGCACGAAGTCGTAATCCTCCATGTGGATCCGCTTGTAGCGCAAAGCCTTGAGGATGATCTCGTAATCGGTGACAGCGAACGGAGTGCGCGCCATCTGGAAGACATCGGCGCCCAGGTTGGCGATCTTCGTCTCGACGTACACATTGGCGCCCTGGACGATGGTGACCACCGTAATCAGCGTCGCGACACCCATCGTGAGCCCAAGCACAGTGAGAGCGGTACGCAGGCGGTGCGAGCGCAGCGCATCCAGGCTCAGGCCCATCGTGTCGCGAGCCAACAACATAAGAGGTCAGACTTTCACACGCGCCCACTTCTTGCCGGCGCGCAGGATGTATTCCCCTGCTTCAAACCGGTGCGACGGACTCTTGATGACTTCACCGCCAGCCGCCACCGCACCCGCTTTAATGAGCCGGTCTGCTTCCGAACTGGAGGGCGCAAGTCCCGTCTGCAACAGGCATTGTTTCAGCCGCGGATCGGCGGCAATCGTGAGGGGCAGATCTTCCGGCGTCTGGCCCTGGCTCACATCATGCAACCACTGCTCCCGCGCGGCTTTGGCTTCCGAAGCCGGATGGAAATCCCCGGCAATTCGTTGCGCCAAATCCAGCTTAATATCGCGCGGGTTGCGTGCGCTCGATTTCATGGCCGAAATCTCAGAAACTTGCACATCCGTCAGCAGTTCCCAGTAGCGCCACATGAGGTTGTCGCTGATGGTCATCAGCTTCTTCACCATCACTTCAGGAGCTTCCCGGATGCCGACATAATTGCCCTTCGACTTCGACATTTTGTCGGTGCCGTCCAAACCTTCGAGCAGCGGAACTGTGCCCACGATCTGCGGCGCCTGGCCGTAGTCGCGCTGTAAGTCACGCCCCACCAACAAGTTAAACTTCTGGTCCGTGCCGCCCAGTTCGACGTCGCACTCCAGCGCGACCGAATCGTAGCCCTGCGCCAGCGGGTACAGCATCTCGTGCACCGAGATCGGCACCGACTCGCGGTAGCGCTTGGCGAAGTCGTCGCGCTCCAGAATCCGGGCCACTGTGTACTTGGACGTCAGCCGGATCATGTCCTCAAAGCGGAGCGCACCCAGCCAGTCGTAGTTGAACCGGACCTCGGTCTTTTCGGGGTCGAGGATCTGGAACACCTGCTCCTTATAGGTATCGGCGTTGCGATTGATCTCGTCGCGGGTCATCGGCGGACGCAGCGCGTTGCGGCCCGTTGGGTCGCCAATCAGGCCCGTTGCGTCACCGATCAGGAAGATTACGGCATGACCTAAGTCCTGAAAATGCTTCATTTTGCGAAGCAGAACGGTATGACCGAGATGGAGGTCGGGCGCGGTCGGATCGAAGCCCGCCTTTACGCGCAAAGGGCGATTCACCAGGGCCGCCTGGGTCAGGCGGTCCTTGAGATCCTCTTCCCGGATGATCTCCGAGAACCCTTTCCGCAAATAGTTTAACTGCTCGTCGACGGGGAGAAATGCCACTCATTCATTGTAAAGGTGGTTGCGGGCGTGGTGGTTGACCGGTCCGCAGCCCTGACCGAGACCGGGATTGGTCCGGATCGCCTCTGTTATGAACTCTTTGGCTGAGCGAACTGCCTGGGGTAGCGGCAAACCGAGTGCCAAGCCCGCGGTGACGGCGGCGGAGTAAGTGCAGCCGGTTCCGTGCGTGTGAAGGGTGTCGATGCGCTCGGCTGGAAATTCGTGAAGTGCTTTGCCATCAAGCAGAAGCAGGTCCATGGCCACTCCGGCGAGGTGGCCGCCCTTGACCAGGACATTGCAGCCACAGGCGTCGAAAATGCTCCGAGCAGCGGCTTCCATCTGGTCGCGGGTTTCGACCGTAAGCCCTGTCAATGCAGCGGCTTCGTGCAGGTTGGGCATCACCAGCCGGGCGTGGGGCAGGAGCTTCTCGAGCAATGCGGTGCGTGCTTCGGCCGCAATCAGCGGGGCGCCGTGTTTGCTGATCATGACCGGGTCGACGACCAGGGGGAAAGTGAAGTGCTGAGCCATATCCGCAACGGCTTCAACGACTTCCACGGTGCCGAGAGCTCCGGTCTTGGCGGCTTGGGGGGGTATGTCGTCGAGGATGGCCTGAATCTGGGCTACGACAAACCCGGGTTTCAGCACCTGGACATCGAAGACGTTCTGCGTGTTCTGGACGGTCAACAGGGTGATGACGGCCTGGCCATAGACGCCAAACTGATGAAAAGTCTTGAGATCGGCCTGGATGCCGGCGCCGCCGCTGGGGTCGGAGCCGGCGATGGTGAGGGCAATGGGCTTCACATTGCCAGTGTAACTACTTGAGCGGAAGGCGTCCCGACTGGGTGACTCCTTGTGAGTTCGTAATCTCGACGTCGACGCCTGTCAGGCCGGAAGCATCGCCAGTCACCGGGAAGCTGGCTCGCAACTGGAATGTGCCCGTGCCCGAAGTGGCGAAGTAGCTTTTGAATGAGGAAGATACGTCGGCCTCCATCCGTCCGGGCGAGGCCGGCTGGCCATCGTTTCTGATGAAGGTGAAGGCGATGCGTCCCGTGGAGCGCGTGTTGTCCAGACCGGTGATTAAGACTTCCGCTAAAGAACTGGAAATGCTGGCTTTAGCGGAGGAGTAGGCGACGGGGGCGGGGTCGATGCGGTACATGGCCTGCTCCGTCAGGCCACCCATATCGACGGTGAGCATGATGGTGCCTGCAGTTGAACCCGTCTGGAGAAGTACAGAATTGGCGCCGCTGAATTCGGCGGTGGTCGAACCCTCATTCAGGCGGAAGTTGACGATCCGTTCCATGCGAGGCAGGAAGGCTATGGCGGTGTCGTTGCCTGCATCCGAAGCTGTAGGCGTAAAGTCTAACTTCAATAATCCCAATACGGTAGCCCTGGCCGGCAGGGCGAACTGGAGAGAGATCGACTGTTGCGATCCGGAGGCCAGCTTGCCGGAAACGGGTTGGAAGGAAGGACGAGGCAGGGGGAATTCGGTGAAGGTAGCTTTGAGATCGAAGGTTCGGCCGGCGACCTGAAGGGTTCCGGCCAGCGTGCGGGCGGTGTCGGAGGAGGCGTTGACGATCCACTCGGTGCCTGAGGCGGAGAGCGTAAACCCTGCGCCTGCAAGGGTTGGGGGCGCATCCGGGGTGATGCGCAGGCGGCGGCTGAGGGTCGATTTGCGTTCTACGGAGCCCAGATCGTAGGGCGATGTCAGGGATTTCCAAACGGAGCCTTCGAGGATTTCGACGCTCGTTGGAGCGACTGTTCCGCCCTGCAGCTTTACCTGCAAATCATTGATCCACAACGTAGTTGTGAACTCGCCGGACTCGACGGGGGAGAAGCGCACGGAGAAGTCGCCATGCCCATTGGCCGGGATCAGGTAAGGCGGCAGGAACTGGTCGAACGTCCGGAAGGGCGCCGGGTCGATGGATAAACGGCTGATGGTAATGGGGTTAGAGGTTGGATTGCGAATGCGGAAGCGGGCGGTGGACGACTCGCCGACAGCCGAACCGGGCATCAGGAAAGACGCCCCGACTGGCAATTCGGCTTCGTCGGCACGGTTAAAGAGTTGAAACGAAGGAGTTTCCGCGAGCGGGATGACGACGGGGGCAGAGCCGGGCAGCCAAGCATAGAGGGCACCTTCGGCCCGGACCAAGAGACGACCCGGCCCCAGATCTTCCGGGAAACAAGGGACTTCCGCGACGGGATCAAGAAACTCAAGGGCGTTGCGGCGCCACAACGCGTGCTCGCCGCCGGCGAAGAATATTTCCTCTAAGTCGCCTGCCTCGTTAAACTTAGCAGCCATCGGGCCGGGTGGAGTAGGGACTACTGTCTCGTTTCCATCGATGACATGAAGCTCGGTTTCCGTCTTGTACCAGAGTGTCGTGCCCGAGTAGCCGGCAGAGAGAACGCCAGCGGGGACAAGAATGGGTGCTGTCCAGGCGCCTTCAGTTCCCCGCAGGGTGCGAAGCGCGCCCTTTCCGTCATGAAAGATGCCCACGACGGGGGTGGATTGGGCGAAAAGTGGGAGCGCGAAGAAAAGAAGAAAATAACGCATCACGGTTTTCCTATGGTGATGACCGGCGCACCGAGCGAGGGCGGCAAACTGGCAGCGGCAGGAGCGGTGGTGACAGAAGGCGCGGTGGCGCCGCCGCGGACGACGGCTAAGCCTGCGGCAGTTGCACCGCTAACGACGGCTAAAATGATCCATTTTTTTGCCGTTTTTGGCGCTAGCTGCCGAGATGCCGGCAATTCCGCCGATATTTCGGCAGCGATGGTCGTTTCGACCCTTTGGTCCTGATTGGTAACCAGGACCAGGAGATCCAGTTTGCCTGGGGTGGAGTTCCAGCGGATGCCCCGGACGTAGGCCTTTCCATCTGGCCCGGTGAGTACAGATTCAGACTTCGAGCCGCTGGGGAAATCGCCGGACGGACCTTCCGAGGGGAGCCGGAACTGGACGGTGACCGAGGGAGCGGGGGCGCCGGCAGCATCCTTCACCTGAACGGTGAAGCGTTGGGGACTGACCGAGCCGCGGGCGGCAATGGCGCCGGAGCCTTCGACGACCTCAATGGTCAAGGCGCCGGCGGGCGCAAGGAGTGCCGCGAACAGGCACAAGTGGAGCACGAGACCCTCCAGAGGCAGAGGGATTGGGTGATTTAGAACTCGAGGAGGACGACGGTAATGTTATCGGGTCCTCCGGCTTTCTTTGCTGCCTCGATAAAGGAGTGGGCGCGAGCCTCCAAAGATATCGGCTGAGATAAAACTTTTTCGAGGTCTTCATCATCAAGGGGGCCGTGGAGTCCGTCGCTGGAGAGGAGCAGGATGCTGCCGGCGGGGGGATGGAGAGGGTAGACCTGAACGCGGAGGAGTTGGCTGACGCCCACTGCCATGGTGAGGACATGGCGCATGGGATGGACTTTGAGACGTTCTTCGGCGATGCCGAGGGGGCGGCCCACCTCGTTGACCCAGGTCTGGTCGTTGGAGACGAGAGAGAGATGGCCGTCCTGAAAGAGCCAGGCGCGACTGTCACCGACACTACCCACGAGGAGCGCATTCGGCGTTTCCAGGGCGCAGATCATGGTGGTGCCCATGCCTTCGAGGCGGGGGTCAGCGGCGGCGGTTTCGAGCACGGCGGTGTTGGCGTGTTCGAAGGCGTGGATGAGAGCTTCGTGCGTTCGTATGGGGGCAGCGGCTACGGCTTCCCGCAGGCTTTCGATGGCGATTTGGGAGGCAAGTTCGCCCGCCTGAGCTCCTCCCATGCCGTCGGCCACGGCGTATAAGCCGAGTTTGGGGTCGACGAGATAGGAGTCCTCGTTATTCTTGCGGACGCAGCCGACGTCGGAGATGCCAATGGATGAGCGCACGGTTCCCTGAATTATAGTGCGTACGATGACAACGAAGTGTATCAGCCCAGACGCAATTTATTCTGCCAGAAGCAGAGGCGAAGTGGGAGCGAACAGTACGGAAGAGGGGGCGGTTAGCTAAACCGTGCTGGAGTGTAGGGTTTCGCGCAATTGACGGATGGTGCGTTGGAGCCGCGGGTGGAGGGCGTCCGGAGCAATCTCGACAAGCGGATCCAGGACAAAAAGACGTTGGTGCATGCGGGGGTGCGGCACGGACAGCCCGGGGGTATCGATCACCAGGCTGTCCCAGAGAAGTATGTCGAGGTCGATGATGCGGGGGCCGTTGACGATGGTGCGAACGCGGCCGAGAGATAGCTCGGTTTCGAGAAGACGGGCGAGGAAGGCGGCTGGTTCGAGGTCTGTCGAGACATGGGCGGCGGCGTTGAGGAAGCGGTCCTGGTCGAGGTAGCCGACGGGGTCGGTGGCATGGAACGAAGACACGGCCAGCACTGTGGAAAACGCGGCGATGCGATCGAGGGCCGTTGCCAGGTTGGCGGCTTTGTCTCCGAGATTCGAGCCGAGGCCGAGGTAGACGTCAGCCATGCCGGCGCCTGACGATCTCGACGGCGGGGTAGTCGACCTTGCGGCCGCTGAGGGCGGCGGGCTTCATGAGCAGGATGCGGGCGGACGCGATGGGGAATTCGGCGAGGAGGGCGGCGGCGATGCGCTCCGCCATGCATTCAACGAGGGAGTAGTGGCGTTCGGTGGCGACGCGGCGCACGGTGGTGTGCATGGCCGCATAGTCGACGGTGAGTTTGAAGTCGTCGGTTTCGCCGGCGCGGCGGGTGTCGAACTCGACGTCGAGATCGAGGATGATTTCCTGCGGGACGCTGCGTTCTTCGGGCGGGACGCCGAGATTGACGGTGAGGTGGACTCCGCGGAGGAGGATTCTGTCCATGATCAACCTTTGACCGCGTCGGCCACGGCGAGGGCTTTGCGGCATTCTTTCACATCGTGGACGCGAACGATGGAGGCGCCCTGCATGACTCCAATGACCGATGCCGCGAGGGTGCCTTCGAGGCGGTTCCCGGGCTGTTCCATGCCGGGTAGTGTAGCGAGGAACGACTTGCGGGAGGGACCGATGAGCAGCGGGTAGCCGAGATCGGAGAGTTCGCCGAGGCGCCGGAGGAGTTCGAAGCTCTGGGAAGCGGTTTTGGCGAAGCCGATGCCGGGATCGAGGATGATCTCATCGACACCGATGGCGCGGGCGGCGGCGGCCTGGCGGCCGAGGAATTCTTTCACCTCGGCAACGACATCGGTATAGGCGGTCTCCTGGTTCATGGTGGCGGGGGTGCCGCGCATGTGCATGATGACGACGGCGGCTCCGTGGGCGGCGGCGACGGAGGCCATGCGGGCGTCGCGGAGGCCGGTGACGTCGTTGATCATTTCAGCTCCGGCGCGGAGGCAGGCTTCGGCGACGGCGGGCTTATAGGTATCGATAGAGAGGCGGGCCTGGACACGTCCGGCGAGGGCTTCGATGACGGGCAGGACGCGGTGGAGTTCTTCCTCCTCGGAGACGGGCTCGGCTCCGGGCCGGGTGCTTTCGCCGCCGATGTCGAGGATGGAGGCGCCCTCCGCCACGAGGCGGAAGGCTTGTTCCACGGCCTGCTCCAGGTGGGCGAAGCGGCCGCCGTCAGAGAAAGAGTCGGGCGTCACATTGAGGATGCCCATAATCTCGGTGGTCACATTTCATCGTACCGCCGAGGCGGGTGTGGCTTCGTTTACAGATGGCTCACGCGGTCTGAAGAAAGCCTTCGAGGCCGCCGGTGAGGTACTCGCAATCGGGGAAGAACTGCTTGTAGCGGGAGAGGGTGGAGCGGCTCTCGTCGCGCTGGACGATGCGGATGCGGGGGCGGGTGCGGCCGGAGCCGTTATAGGCGCGAATGAGGAGGGAGCGGATGGCGATGTCCTCGGCCGGCATGGAGTAGCCGATGATGAGCCAGTCCTGCGAGGTGCGGAGCTGTTCCAGGGCGTGGGTCCAGATGCCGAGGAGGTTGGGTTCGCGGACATCGCGGACCATGGATGGGGCGACAAGAACGGTGCTGAGCGGGCCGTGGCCGCAGTCGCAGGTGTTGAACACGCTGCGTTCCTGGAAAGCGAGGTTGCTGATGGCGCCAAAGGTGTTGATGTAGATGTGCTCACAGTTCTCGCAGCGCAGCCAGTTGAGCGAGCCGTGCAGTTTATAGAAGCGGTAAGCGGGTTGGAGGGGCGGGCTGTAGAGGCCGAAGATGTCGGGGTCGCGCCAGCGCATGCCGAAATCGAAGACCTGGCCGACGGCGTAGTGGGAAGTATAGGGCGAGAAGAGCTTGCGTTCGACGGCGATGTCGTAGTTGGTGGAGATGACGCCGATGGGTTCGCCGGAGGCTCCGCCGTGGGCATTGAGCCAATTGCAGAAGGACTCGAGCAGGGGGTGGGTGAGGAGGGCCGACTTGGAATCGGGTTCGATGACGGAGAGCAGAGCCCAGTCGAGCAGGGTGCGGAGTTCGAGCAGGTGGGCAGCGGGGCGGCCGGGGATGAGCGTGCGGCCGGCGGCGAGGGAGTAGTCGATGAGGGACAGGAGGTCCGTGATCATGGGGAGTTCGAGGGCTTCGTCGTAGAAGCCGGGGAGGACGGCGGGCAGCAGGAGTTTGAGGCGCGCTTCGGCGGCGTGTTCGATGTCATTGCCGCCGAAGAGGGCGGCTTCGACGCCCAGTCTCCTCCGGATGGCGGGCAGGATCTCCGCGGTGAGGGGATACCCAAATGGCTTGGAGGCGCCCGCCCCCAGGAATACGGTTGTCTTCAATGCAGTGACCTCTCTCTATGGAACAAAGCGCGACAAGACGGCCAGAGAGGCCACGGACCGCACTAGCGTTTGCCGGCCTTGGCCTGTTTGGTTTTGGGAGCAGGCTTCGGCGCTGGTTTAGCGGGCTTTTTGGGGTAGATGCTGGCAGCGAAGGAGAAGTCGAGGGTGTTGATGTCCTTGCCGCCAATGATGGGCTTGCCGTCCTTGGTGATGAGGCCGGGGATCTGGTAGCACATGATCGATTTTGGATCGGGCACGGTGCCCATGAGGGTGCCTTCCTCGAGGGGTGTGAGGACTTGGGCGCGGACTTCATCCTCAGACCAGCCCTGGGTCTGTTTGAAGAAAGCGATGGCCTTCTCGGGATCAATTTTTTCGACGAGGGCGGCGCGCATGTGTTCGTGGGGGAAGCCGAGGGTATGGCCGGTCTCGTGGCGGACGACGCGATGGAATTCAGACTCGGGGGTATTCATGGAAAACGCCTCGAGGTTCATGGTCTGTTCGTTTTTGGGGATGTGCGTGATGTCGGTGCCGACATAGGACCAGTAGCCGCCTTCTTCCCCGTCTACGCGGGCGATGCGGACCCGGGGATCCGTTTTGGTCTCGACGAATTTGACGTTGGCGCTGGAGGCCCAGGCGTTCATGTGGAGGAGGATGCGTTTGCGCAGATCAGTGGGGGCGGCATCGAGGAAGCCGACGGTGAGGCGAACGCCTTTCAGGCCCCAGTATTTGGTGGTGACGACGGCGAGATGCTCGCGGGTGGGGCGGAAGGAGGGGATGAGGCGCGTGAGCCGGTCGAGGGGCGCGTGGTTGAACGGGTTGATGGCGACGGCGGTTTTGGCGGCCGCGAAGAGTTGTTCCCGAGGCAGACTCTTGGGGGAGCAGACGATTACGTTTTTCACGATACATCCTTTCGAGCCTCTGCAAGTGTGTAGGCAGGCTACTCTAGATCGAATGTGAATTCAATCCGTCGGACGTAGCATGAGCGGGTGAACTTATTTGCGGGGCTGTTCTAGAGGAGGACCGCGTCGGGGCGTGGAGCGCTGACGGTTTCGACGACGTGATAGAGGTCTTCGGCGGTGACGGGCTTGGCCAGATAGGCATCCATACCGGCTGCGCGGCACTCTTCCTGGGCCGCGCCGAGGGCATTGGCGGTGAGGGCCACGATGGGGACGCGGCTGGCGGGCCCGGGCAGGGCGCGGATGAGTTGCGCGGCCTGGAGGCCATCCATCACGGGCATCTGCATATCCATCAGGATGAGGTCGAAGGCGCCGGCTGTGGCTGCCGCGACAGCCTCTTCCCCATTGTTGACGGCCGTTACGTGGTGGCCGCGCTTCTGCAGCAGGCGTATGACGACCAACTGATTGATCTGGTGATCCTCGGCGAGCAGGACGCGGACGGAGTGGCCCGCGGCGAACGGCTGCGACCCGGCGACGGCTTCAGAGGGCGCAACACCGCCGAATGCGGCGAGCTTGAGCGGCAGGGTGAAGGAGAAGACGCTGCCCTGACCGAGGGCGCTTTCGACGGTGAGTCGGCCGCCCATGATCTCAACGAGGCGGGCGGAGATGGAGAGGCCGAGACCGGTGCCGCCGTAGGTGCGCGCGGTGGAACCGTCTGCCTGGCGGAAGGGTTCGAAGATCAACTGCTGCTTCTCGACGGGGATGCCGATGCCGGTATCGCGGACCTGGACGCGCAGGCGGACGATATCGCCGATGGCGGAATCGACGCGCGCGCTGAGCGTGATGGAGCCGTGCTGAGTGAATTTCACGGCATTGCCGACGAGATTCATGACGACCTGGCCGACACGGCGGCTGTCACCGAGCAGTTGTTCCGGTACGGAGGGGGGGACATCGACCTGAACCTCCAGCCCTTTGGCGATCGACTGGCTGGCAAAGGTGTCGCGCGCGAGGTCCAGGCAGCCGGCGATGCTGAAGGGCACGGTTTCGATCTCCACGCGTTCCGCCTCGATCTTGGCGAAATCGAGGACGTCGTTGAGGAGGCCGAGCAGGGACTGGGCGGATTTACGAGTGGCCTCGACGTACTCTAGCTGTTCCGGGTCGAGGTGGGTGTGGAGGGCGAGTTCAGTCAGGCCGAGGATGCCGTTCATAGGCGTGCGGATCTCGTGACTGATGTTGGCGAGGAACTCGTTCTTGGCGCGATGGAGCTGGTTGGCTTCGTCGAGCAGGCGTTCGATCTCGGTCTTCTGGCGGTCCGCCAGGTCGTACTGATTCTGGAGCTCTTCGGTGCGGGCCTGGACGGCAGCCTCGAGTTCCAGGCTCTTGCGCCGGAGATTGGCGGTTCTCCAGCGGATGAGCTGGCGGATGGAGAGGGCGGCGGCGGCCAGGAGGGCGGCGTAGAACCACCACGTGCCATACCAGGGCGGCAGGATGACGAATTGGGCGAGCGCCGGCGACGGGCTGGCTTCTCCAGCCGCATTGAGGGAGAAGACCTCGAGGCGGTAGCGGCCGGGCGGGAGGTTGGGGAAGCGGAGCTCCGGTGTGGCGGTTTCGACCCAGGAGTCCTCGAGCCCGGAGAGACGGTAGCGGTAGTGAAGATGCTCTTCCTGGCGGAATGTGAGGCAGGCCAGTCCCAGTTCGAGCAGGCGGCTGGAATAGGGGATTTCTAGGTTGGTGTGCGCGGCCTGCTGGTGGCCCCCGAACTGGAGGGAGGAGAAGACAGGGCTGGGCGGCGGACCAAGCGTGAGGCGCGGTTTGGCGCCGGGGAGGATGTGGGTGAGGCCGCGGCTGGTGCCGAGCCAGACTCCGCCTTCGGGATCGGCAAAGAACGAGTTGGTATTGCAGTCGTCCCAGATGAGGCCATCGGCTTTGGCGAGGGTAGACCAGGCGCGCTTGCGGCGGAGGCCGACGCCATTATCCGTGCCGACCCAGATATCGCCGCCGGTATCGTGCCCGAGGAAGAGGACATGGTTGGAGGGCAGGCTGGGGGCGCGGATATGCTCGACGGACCGGATGCGATCGCCGTCGAGATGGAGGATGCTGAAGCCTTTGCTGCCGCGGTAAGAGACGAGGACTTCATTGGGGCTGGGCGCTCGCACGAGGGTGACAGCGTCCTGGGCGAGGCCGTCGCGCGAGGTGTAGTGGCGCCAGACGCCGTCACGCCAGAGCCGCAGGCCCTTGCTGGTGGCCACCCAGACACCGCCGGAGGGGTCCTCGACGACGCGCAGAAAGACCTCGTCGGAGGGGCCGTCGGGGAGGGCCGGGACGAAGCCAGACTGCTTTCTGACGAACAGGCCGCGCATGGTGCAGACCCAGAGCTGGCCTGAGCGATCAAGGAGGAGGCCATTGACGCGTTCGTCCTTCAGACCGTCGGCCGTGCCGAAGCGCCGGACGGCCAGGGTGCGGGTGTCGACGCTGGCCACGCCGCCAGGGAAGAGGCCGACCCAGAGCGTGTTACCGGCTGCCTGGAGTGCGCGGACTTTGGTATCGGCGAGCGCGCGTAGAGGGCTGCTGGTTTCGCCGGAGCGCAGACTGCTGAGGCCCGTGTCGGTGCCGACCCAGACGCGTTGTGAGGGGTCGCGGGCGATGGCGTTGACGCTTTCGTGGGGCAAGCCGTCGCGAGAGGACCAGGACTCGACGGAGGAACTGCCCAGCCAGCGGCAGAGCCCGACGCCCCAGGTACCGATCCAGATGGAGCCTTCGCGATCTTCAAAGATGGCGGTGGTGCTGCTGGCGGGCAGCCCTTCCTCGATCCCAACCATGTGCCACTGGCCGTGATGTTTGAGAGCGAGGCCGCGCCGCGTGGTGGCGAGCAGGGTGCCGTCGGCGGAGGGGGCCAGTTCCCCATGGAAGCTGGCATCGGGCGGGCCGGGCGACTCCGCCTCGAACCGGGCGCCTGCGGACGGGGTATGGAGGAGGTGGGCGACGCTTCTGACCCACAGGCCGCCGCGGCCATCCAGGGCGATGCTGTCCCAGTTATCGCGCGGGACCCCTTCGGATTCTCCGTAGACCGTCGTCTGACCGGCTCTGGAGCGGCAGATATAGGAGCCGCAGGCGGTCCAGACCGCGCCTGACTGGTCGATGCGGACCGCGCGGAAGGACTGCCGTGTTTTGCCGGTGGCGATTTCGCGGACGATCCACCCATTGCCTGCTGCATTGGGCGAGAGTTCGATCAGGCCGTCGCTGGTGGCGGCGTAGACGAGGCCGTTGCGGGAGTCGATGACGTTATGGGTGAGGAACTGGATTTTGCGGCCGAACTGGATCTCACGGAAGCCGTTGGGTGTGGAGTAGTAGAGGCGGGCATGGGTGGCGACCCAGAGACCGCCCTGCTGATCGGCGTGGACAGCCACGATGGGATCGGCGGGGATCCCCGCGCTGTGGCCCTTTTCGACGAAGGAGTGGCCGTCGTAACGATAGAGTCCGTTCTGGGTGCCGACCCAGAGGTAGCCGGTCTGGTCCTGGGTGATGGCGCTGATGGCGAGGTTCCCGAGGCCGTGTTGGCGGCCGTAGAGAAGGAACTGGTATTGGTGCGCCAGGAGAGTTGTGGGCGCGAGGGTAGAGAGGAGGAGGACTCCGGCTGAGATGGAAAGAGCGCGCATACACCTACACACACAAGTTATCGACGCATGCTCAAAAAACTCCAGTGTTTATCTTCAGGCTACAGGGCCTGGAAGTCTGATTCTGAGAGCAAATGATAGAATTCAGTCCACATGAGGATTCTCGCCGCACTTTTATTGGCCATTCTGGCAGCCGTGGCCCAGGAACCCGCTCCGACATTCAGCACGACCACAAGACTGATGGAGTTTAGTTTCGTGGCTCTGGACAAGAGCGGCAAGCCGGTGACGGACCTGAAGATGCAGGACATCCAGGTATTCGATAAGGGGAAGCGGCGGGACTTGTCGTTCTTTCGATTTGAGGGGCAACAGGCGGAGGTGAAGCAACCGGCGAAGCTGCCGCCGGGTTTGTTTACGAACCGGGTGGAGTTCACGCCAGGCCCTCCGCGGAATGTGACGGCGCTGGTACTGGATACGTTGAATACGGCACCGACGGAGACGATCTGGGTGCGGGCGCAGTTGACACGGTATTTGAAGGCGCTGGCTCCGCAAACGAGGGTAGCGGTCTATCATCTCGGCTCGAAGTTGAGCATTCTTCATGATTTTACGGGGGATGTGGAGGAATTGCGGGCGCGCATCGCGAAAGCGGGCCTGGCGTTGCCGCAGCAACAGCAGGCAGACATGAATGCGACGATCCGGGATGCGGAAGAGATGTTGAAGATGTTCAACAATGACCCGGCGATCCTGGAGATGTTGACGACGCAGATTGAGAACGAAATGCAGGCGAACGCGTCGGTGCGGCAGCGGAATATGGAAATGACGCTGGGCGCGTTGGAGACGTTGGGGCGGCATTTGTCGGGTGTACCGGGGCGGAAGAACCTGGTTTGGATTGGCGGCGGGGTTTCGATGTTGTCGATTACGGGGGCGATGGGGTTTGGGGCACGGGGTGGTGTGCAGAGTTTTGAGAGTGTGATCCGGGCGAGCGCGCAGCGGCTGGCGCAGCAGGGGATTGCGGTGTACTTCGTGAACTCGAGGGGGCTGCAGGGGGACACGACGTACTCGGCGTCGTCGGCGGGATCGATCACGATACGCGGGCGGGGGCGGTTTGAGAAGCAGCAGCAGGCGGAAGAGATCAGCGCGGATCCGTTTCCGGCGGCATCGACGATGGCGGGGATTACGGGCGGACGGGTGATCCAGAATACGAACGACTTCACGGATGGTTTGAAGAAGGCGACGGCGGACGTGCAGGGGTCGTATTCGGCGGCGTTTTACCTGTATGACGAGCCGGACGGGAAGTGGCACAACCTGAAGATCCAGGTGAACCGGCCGGGCGTGAACATCATTGCGCGAGAGGGGTTCCTGTCGGAGAAGCCGCCCAGCAAGGCGGCGTCCTGGACGACGGAGGAGTGGCGTTCAGCGATTCACAATCCGATGCCGTCGACGGCACTGGTGGTGGATGCGCGGTGCGAGATGATGCCGGGGGCGGAGAAGGGTACGGTGGGGTTGACGGCGCAGGTGGAGCCGACGGGCTTGTACTTCCAGATGAAGGATGGAAGGAGCCAGGCGCAGGTGGAGATTTGCGTGGCGGAGAAGGCGGCGACAGGCGAAGTGGTGGTGCATACGGAAGAGGGTTCAGTGGCGGCGCCGGACCGGGATGCGCGGAAAGTGGGTCCGGAGTCGGCGCGCTATCAGCGGGTGTGGAAGCCGAGTCCGGCGGCGCAGACGATCCGCGTGATTATCCGCGATAAGGTGACGGGCCAGTACGGTGTGGTGGACATTCCGACGGCCAAGATCCCGAGTTATCCGGAACCGGTGAAGTAGCCACTTGCGTTGAGCTTTACCGCTAAAGGTGATAGGATGGCCGCGCCATGATTCACCCCGGATTCTCTCGCAGGCAATATCTGAAACTCGTTTCGGCCGCGCCGGCCGCCAGTGCGCTGGCCATGCAATCAACATCTGACACCGATCGTGAACGCCGCATGAAGTGGTGGCACGAGGCGCGCTTCGGGATGTTCATTCATTGGGGGCTGTACAGCGTACTGGGCCGCCACGAATGGGCGATGGAGCAGGAAGGAATTCCTGTCGGTGAGTATGAGAAGCTGGCCGGGCAGTTCAAGCCGAAGCCGGCTCCGGCGAAGGAATGGGCGGCGCTGGCGAAGAAGGCCGGCATGAAGTACATGGTGATGACGACGAAGCACCATGAGGGGTTCTGCCACTTCAATACGGCGACGACGAAGTATTGCGCTCCGAAGCAGGCCGCGGGGCGGGACCTGGTGAAGGAGTATGTGGACGCGGTGCGCGCGGAAGGGCTGCGCGTGGGGTTCTATTTCTCGCTGATGGACTGGCATCATCCGGACGGCGCGCGGTGTGTGAAGGACGAGCAGGCGCGGCGGCGGTTTGTGGACTACGTCCATACGCAGGCGCGGGAGCTGATGACGAACTACGGCAAGATCGATGTGCTGTGGTACGACGTGGCGTGGCCTTTGACGGCCGAAGGCTGGGAGAGCGAAAAGATGAACGCGATGGTGCGGAAGCTGCAGCCCGACATCATCATGAACAACCGCAGCAAGATTCCAGAGGATTTCGACACGCCGGAGCAGCGGATTGAGGCGTCGAAGGGCAGGAACTGGGAAGCGTGCATGACGATGAACGATTCCTGGGGATTTCACAAGGCGGACGACAACTGGAAGGGCCCGAAGGCCTGTGTGCGGAACCTGCTGACCTGCGCGCGGCAGGGCGGAAATTACCTGCTGAACATCGGGCCGATGGCCGATGGGTCGATTCCCGCGGAGAGCGTGAAGATCCTGACTGCGGTGGGCAACTGGACGGCGAAGAACGGGGCGGCGGTGTACGGGACGGATCCCTGTTCCGTGAGCCGGTCGAACTACATGAGCTTCACGCGGAAGGGGAATACGCTGTTCGCGAACGTGCACTTCTGGCCGGGGTCGGAAGTGGCGATCGGCGGGCTGCGGACGAAGGTGCTGTCGGCGAAGCTGCTGGCGACGGGGACCCCGGTGAAGTTCGAGCAGGAGGAGTTCCGGGTGAAGCTTACGGGGTTGCCGGCGGCGGCTCCGGATTCTCCGATTACCACCATTGCGGTGGAGTGCGATGGGGAGCCTAAGCAGGATATGAACAGGGTGCGCGAGGAGCGGCCCCGGCTGGGCGTTTAGGTTGGTGCTTGGGGGCCGTTCGCGTGTTCGAGAGCGGCCTCCCTCTTGAAATTGGGTAAATACCCAGGCATAGTGGTCGAACCCCACAGAATTCCGGGGTATCCCTATATGCCTCATGACCTCGATCGCTTGCAGGGTGTCTGGCTGATCACCTCACTTGAACTGGACGGCCAGCGGATGCCGGAGTCGCTGCACTCGGCTGCCAGGATCACCATCACGGGCGACCGCTTTGTCAGCACCGGGATGGGTGCTACCTATGCGGGCACCATGAAGGTTGACGAAGCCGGGACGCCTGCCTGTCTCGACATGCATTTCGACGCCGGTCCGGAGTCGGGCAACACCAACCTGGGGATCTACAGGATGGACGGCGAGACGTGGAAGTTGTGCCTGGCGACGCGCGGACAGGTGCGGCCGACCTCCTTCACCACCATGCCGGGCAGTGGAATTGCGCTGGAGACGTTTGCGAGAGATCGCACAGACGGGGCCACCGAGTCCACAATTGCGGTGGAGCCAAGTCCGGCGGAGAACCGGCCGGTGACGGAGCTGGACGGCGGATGGCGCATGGTGTCGGGCATCGTCGACGGGAAAGAGTTGGATCCAGCCACGGCCGGCTTCGTCAAGCGGGTGACGGAGGGCGGCAGGACCACGATTTCCGCGGGTCCGCAGGTGATGATGCAGTTTGAGTTCAGTACGGATGCCTCCGCTGTGCCGGCAGCGATCGACTATCGGCACGTCGCCGGCCCCATCAAAGGCAAGACCCAACTGGGGATCTATGTGCTCGAAGGCGGACTGCTGCGGGTTCACATGGCCGCGGTGGGCGGCGCCAGGCCAGTGGATTTCACGCCGCCGCCGGGCGGAAGAGCTTCGTATACGGTGTGGAAAAGGGCGTAGCGGGGCTGGAGACGAAAGTACATCTGTGAGGAGCAGCGCCGATGGATCCGCAAGTACAGTCCCAGGGAAGAACGTCGATTGCGCCGATGCTTTCGGTGCGGCGCGGAGCGCAGGCGATCGAGTTCTACAAAGCTGCTTTTGGAGCGGTGGATCTCTTCCGGATCGATGACGAAGCGGGGGCGGTGGTGGCGCAGCTCGCCGTAGGGGGCGCCGAATTCTGGGTCGCGGATGAATCGCCGGAGCACCGGAACTACAGTCCGGAGACGTTGGGGGGCGGGACCGTACGCATGGTGATGGTGGTGGAGGAGGATCCGGACGCGGCGTTCGAGCGGGCAGTAGCGGCGGGGGCGACGGTCGTGTGGCCAGTGAGCGATCAGCACGGCTGGCGGCTGGGCCGGGTGGTGGATCCGTTTGGGCATCACTGGGAGATCGGCAAGCGTTTGCGGTAGGGCGGAGGGACTTCCCGCGGAACGCCTACGCCGCTGACCGCACACGTCAGCAAGTACTCCTTGTCAGGATTGCGAGTCGGGCATAATCGAAGGGACCGGCGGCTTTGCTCACTGGAAGGAGGCATCGCTTGTTCCCCTCGTGGCACGCGATCTGGTGTAGCCCGATGCTGGCAGCCTGCCTGGCCGGTCCAGCCATCTCCGCCGAGCTGAGAATTTTGGTCATCGATCCGGACAAGGGGCAACCCGTCGCGGCCGTCTCACTGACGGTGAAGCGCATCCGCCCGCCGGCCGAATGGCGGTTGACCTGTGACGAGCAGGGCAAGGCAGGCATCCCGGAAGCCGCACCTGGCGACTATTGGATCTCTGTCGAGAAGGCGGGCTACCGTGACCCCACGGATCCAGGGGGACTCGGCCGGACGTTCGAGTTCAAGCCGGACCAGCCGCTGCCCCAAGTGCTGGTCCTGAGGCGGACCGCGGCGATGTCGGGCCGTGTTCTCCGCGAGGACGGACGGCCCATGGCGGGACTTGGTGTGTGGGCGCTGCCCATGGCGCCCGCCGACAAAGCGCCGGCCGGGACGCTGGAAGAGCCGGGTGCGGTGACGGACGACCAAGGCGCCTATCGCCTGCACGGCCTGCTGCCCGGAAACTACTTCATTGCCGTATTTCTGCGAGAGCAAGCCTTGACGGAGCAGGCCTCCGGCATCGTTTACTTCCCGGATAGCACCGGCCCCTATCACGCGCGGGCTGTCGGCTTGTCGCCCGGGGCCGAACTCACCTCCATTGACGTCCGTTTTCCGAAGTGGCGGGCCGCCACCGTGTCCGGCACAATCAGCGGGTTGCCTGATGCGTGGAACGGCCGCCGCGCGTTGATTGGCCTGATCCCTCACGACGGGCTTCGCCTGCCGGTGGCCACGACGGCAACCGGACCGGATGGCCGCTTCCGTTTGTCCGGCGCGCCGCCCGGCAAGTATCAACTGGTGGCGTTCGGTCCGGATGCGGGCAGCGGATTTGACTCGCCGCCGGATGATGCCGATGCGCGCTTCGCTGGGGCGGCGGTCCAACTGCAGGACGGGGAAGACTTGGTGCAGGACCTTACATTGACGCCAGGTTTCCCGATTGATGTGACCACCTCCGGCGCGGCCTCCTGTGCCGGAGCCGCCAAGC
The DNA here is from genome assembly GCF_051172195.1 of Paludibaculum fermentans. Classification (GTDB taxonomy): domain Bacteria; phylum Acidobacteriota; class Terriglobia; order Bryobacterales; family Bryobacteraceae; genus Paludibaculum; species Paludibaculum fermentans_A. Next base: position 2,633,288 of record NZ_JBPJAQ010000001.1, on the reverse strand, counting down.
TGCAGATCCTCCCGCTGGTCAACTGGCCCGAGTGGTGGCGCTTCTCGCAACGCGAGGGGGAAGGCCGGACGACCTGGGAGAATGTTCCGCCCGGCGCTTATCTGTTCGACCTGCCAGACCTCGATACGGCCTGCACGTTCACAGGCTTGCAAACGGTTCAGGGAGGGAAGTTGCCGGCATCCATCATTATCAAATCCGCCATGACGCTGGCGGCCCGGATCAGCGCTTCAAACGGCACGGTCACGGGTAGCGTGGTGCGAAATCAGGAGCCGGCTCCTGGTTCGCCCATCGCTTTGTGGTATGCCGGCGGGCGGCCCTTTGGGCGGCAAACAGCCACGGATCCGCAAGGCAGTTTCCGCTTCGAGAAGTTGCCGGCTGGAGAGTACTGGATCACCGCACTGCCGCCGGAGGGCGTGTCACCGGTTCGGCCGGTGGCTCTGGTTCTCAGGCAATTCCGCCTGGCTCCGGGGCAGTCGATCCCGGTCGAGATCACTTTGAGAGGGGACAAGTGAGGCATGAGGAACCATGGACTTCTCTGCGTGCTTTGGGTGGGTGGATTGTGCGCGCAGTCGGCCCCGGAACCTTCCACTGCGTCAACGCCCGCAGCCCCGTGGCGACTGAGCGGGACGGTGAGAACCGAGTCCGAGCCGCTAAAGGGGGTGTATGTCCTCACCACCGGACCGGAGCAGCTTCGAGCGGTGCGGACGGATGGACAGGGCCGTTTCCAAATCAGCGGCACGACACCCGGCGTTTACCGGGTCCGGATGCAGAAACCGGAGGACGCCAGCGCGGCCCGGTCACGAACGGTCCGGCTTGCCCCGGGTGTGCGCATTGAGGGCTTCGACCTGATTGTGCCCAAAGGTGCGGTGATTGCCGGCAGGATTCGTGACCGGAGTGGCCAACCCGTGGCAGGCGTCCTGGTGGTGGCGTACGATCAGCCGCGTCCGCGCGCCGCATGGCGACTGGTGCAACAAGGCATTGGACGCAGCGACGACCGCGGGGAGTATCGAATTGCGCATCTGCCGGCAGGCGCGTACCTGGTGGCGGCAACCACTACGCTGGTGAAACAGCACAAACCCGAACTTCGCCCGGAGAAACCGCCGGCGGAGTTGCCGCCCGCCTATCCGCCCGTCACGTTTGCGCCCAGCGGACGAATTCCGGAGGCGGCCGCCGTGATTGAAGTAGCGGCTGGCCAGGAACGCCTCGGTGTGGATGTCGAGATGGAGAAGGTGCCGGTACACTGCGTGTTTGTCAGGCCCTCGGGCCCGGCAATGGACGCTGGCGAACCGGTCCAGGTTGGGCTTGGTCTCAACCTGTGGCTGGGGGCGAGAGGCCCGGGAGTAGGCTCCGGCCAGGTTACCCCGGGGAGCGACTGGCAGATCTGCGGGGTGCCGTCCGGAGAGTACATGCTCGACCTCGTCGGCTATGTCAAACGTAACTTCCGCGGGGTTGGGTTTGGCCAGGCGATGGTTCGCGTGGGCAAACAGCATGAGGACGCCGGAGAGGTGCAGGTTCTGGGGTTCCAGAGCCTGAAGGGCAGAGTGACGGTGCGCGGCGAAAAGAAGGGCCAACCCCTGCCGCCAGGAATCCGCCTTGTCCTGCAGTTACGCCAGCGGGACCTGCTATTCTCTGACACGCTGCAGGGCCTCGTGGCCGCCGATGGCGCTTTCGACCTCGCCAGGGTCTACCCGGGCACCTACGGCCTGCGGCTGGAGAACCTGCCGGCGGGGCACTACGTGACGAGGATGGAGCAAGGCGGCCTGGACATCCGGCAGGCTGGCGCGCGTCCCGATAGCGGGCCTGTGACGATTGAACTCGGCGCGGACGGCCCATCCCTGACAGGGCTTGTGTCGCTGGATGAAAAGGGAACGCCAGCGGCGGAGGCCAGCGTGTTCCTGGTGGCGGCGCGCGACGGCCGCGTCCTGGCCGCACAGAGCGACGAAGGCGGCCGGTACACCTTCGAAAACGACCTGGAGCCCGGGGAGTACAAGCTTGTGGCCGTAGCCGGGCTGCCGGAAGCTCAACGCACCGGCGAGCAGGCCGCGCTGCGCGTGCTCGCCGGTGCGGTCAGTATTCGATTGCCCGCGGGGGCACAAAGCGTCCGGGACCTGATCGCGGCCCGCAACCAGTAGCGCCTCGAACCATCAAGGCGCCGGGGGACGCGTCAGGAAGTGGAAAAACACCAGGACGGCGGCCAAAACAAAAAGGGCGATTGCGACCAGGCGTCCCAGGCGGCCGTCTTGCTTGCGGCGCCAACGGGCAAAACCACCGCCGCGTTTGGCGTTGCCTTTGCCGCCTACGGACGGGCCGCCTTCGTAAAACCGGTGCCGGCATTCGTGGCAACGGTAAGGAGTCTGGAACAGGATTACACCAAACCAGTCGCGGAGTTTTCTGACGTGCGCCAGGCGCACCTGTGTACCGCCGCAGGCTGGACAGTGGATCAAAGGGCCGGAGTCTTCAATCAAGGTCAGTTATCCCCAAGGGAGTGGTATTTGAATGCACACAGGGATCAAGCCGTGCCTGGCTGATTGGGCCTGGATCCCTGCTTACTGCGCCGTTACCGCTTCCAAATCAGGACACCGGACGCCGTAGCCATGCCGAACGCGACCACTTTCTCGGTCGTGCCCACCCATCGCTTGCGGCCTACATCTTCCGGTACATACAGCGTGTCTTCCGGTTCCAACGCAAAATCCACTGCTTTGCGTTGCATGATTTTTGACAGTTCTACCTGGATCTCGGCCTTTCCACCTTCATTATCCGCCTTCCTATATACATAGGCGAATTTCTGAGGAAACGGCGAAAGTCCTTCCGAAAGGGCGAGCGCCTTCAGAACGGTCATCTGGTTGTCTTCCTTGACGGGAAATGCGCCCGGCTTCTTAACGTTGCCGGTCACGAAGATCTTCCGCGCTTCGGGTACACGGATCTCTTCGCCGCCATGCAAAACCAGGTTCATCTCGGGCTTAGCGTTGTCGATGAGGTCGCGTACGAGGAACCTCTGTACTAACTGCTTTTCTTCGCCGGGTTCGCCGGTTGGCGAGGAAATCAGGATTTCGGGGCCTGCCAGTTCGGAAAGGCCCTCGGCGCGGGAGATGGCGTCGAGCAGGGTGACCCGCCCCACAGCCTGGAAGGTCGTCGGCTTTTTCACTGCACCGACCACGGAAACCGGACGGCTGGCATATTCCGCCACCGTCACCATTACGACAGGCTTAACGAGCAAACCTTCCTTGACGAGAATTTCAGCAATGGCATTTTCCAGGGCGGATGGCATCAATCCCTGGGCTTGAATTCGATCGGACACCATGGGGAGCCGGATGTAGCCTTCGGCACCGACGCGGACGGTACGGGTGAGTTCCGGCGCGTCATATACGGAAATGGCGAGCAGATCGTTTGGCCCGATTTTCTGGCCGGGCAGGTTCGCCAGGCCCGCATCGGTCATCGGACTCTGCGACGACCCGGGACGGGGCTGCTGCGCGCTCACGACGGAGCCAGCCAAGAGAATCGCAATCAGGCATGCAACGAGCGGGATCCGCTTCATACCTATAGAGTGCGCGCACGGCGCATTTATCGTCAAGAAAGTACGTGTGTCCCCAAAAAAAGAAGGGCGAACAAATTCCAGGGCGATTTTGCGGTTGGCAACTTACGGCCCGACGGTTGTTCAGGATTGTGGAGCGTGCCTGTTGCGTTCTCCGGCGGCCGCGAGGACGGCGGTACACCACAAAAAGGTGTGGAATGCAGGGAGTTGATGGAAGGGGTAGTCGATGGCGGCGTGGACAGCGACCACCAGGAAGCCTATGCCCCAGACAGAGAGGATGAGCCGCCGGAGGAGCAGGCCGAACGCGGCGACGACCGCGGCCAGGAAGGGGAGGCCACCGTCGGCGGTCCACTGTAGCCAGTCGCAGTGGGCCTGGTTCACGACCACTCCTATATCAAAGGTGGCGAACTGAGGATAGACCAGGGGCCAAGTGCCCAGGCCGAAGCCGGTCCAGGGCCGCAGCCGGATCATCTCGAGGGTCGAGTGCATGATAGGCCAGCGGAAATCCTGGGCCGGGTCCAAGCCGGTCAGCCGCTGCCAGAAGAAGTCCCAGCCGGCCAGGAAGCCCCAGAGGACCACCATTGCGCCGGCCTGGCCGGCAACGAGGAGCGCACCGCGGCCCGAGATCGCCTTGCGCCGCCACCCGGCCAGCAGGACCAGGGCGATCTCCGCCAATAAGAAGGATGCTCCGGAGCGCGACGCACCGGCAACGACTCCGGCGGCCATGACGGCTCCGGCGGTGAGATACAGCGGAGCGCGGCGCCGGTCGATCAGGGCCCGCCAAAGAGTGAGGGGAAAGACTAGTTCGACGAATTGGGCGTACTTATTCCGGTAGACGAAGGGGCCAAGGACATCGGAGTCGTAACCGGTGTCGAAGATCCAGAATGCTTTGCCTTGGCTGGTGAAGACCTGGAGGACGGACACGACCGTGAGGATGGCGGCGAAGGCGAGCAAGGCGGTCCGCAAGGATTGCTGGAAAGCGGGGTCCGGCATGGCCTGGAGGAGAAGAAACACGGAGAGGAAAGTCACGGTCCAGCCAATGGTCGATTCCACAGTGAACCACGGCAGCACGGTGAGCCCGGCGATCACCTGAACGGCCCCGATGATGGGCAGTAATGCCAGTGGAATGAGCACTTTATCCCAGCGGAACGGGCCTTTGAGCCAAGCGTTCATCCAAAGCCAGATGAGGGAGAGCAGCAAGACACCGCCCTGGAATAGTGCCACCGCCCAGCGTTCACGCACCCATAATGTCGAGATGCCAAAGGCGAGCAGCGCCGCCAGGGTCCAGGCGGTGATGCGAGTGGCTTTGGTGATCACTTCGCACCTCCGGCCCTGAATTGCAGGGCACGCAAGCGCAGTTCCCCTTCCACCCGCGGCTGTCCATTCACTCGGACGATTTCCAGCGACAACCGGCGCAACCCGCTGGCGGGTGGGACGTTCCAGGTAATGGAAGCCGGCTGCCAATCTTCCGTAAGTACCAGATCCTGCACGGCATCGGCGCCGCCTAGCTTCCACCGGAGACCGGCTTTGGGCTGAGAGAAGCCGCGCGTTTCGTATTCAAACGCCAGGGTCCATTCGTTGGCGGCGCGCAGGTATAGATTCTGGGCGAGCAGTTCCGCGAACTCGGGTTGCGTGCCCGAGAACGTGAACTTGATGCCATTGTCAGGTACGCCGCGCAGGGTTTCGACCCCGGCCACCGCGGGGATTTGCCAGTCGAAGGCTGGCGGACGCAGGGGCGGCCTCAGGTCCGGATTGACGAGTGGTTGGGCCGCTGTGCCCGCGGCGTATGGCAACAAGTGGGCGGAGTCGAGCAGGGTCCACAAGCGCCATGCCGGGTCCGGTTGGTCGGCGGCGATCAGGGCTGTAATTGCGGCGGCAACAGTTTCTACCTTCTCTATCGGCCGTGTGCCGGAAATCTGAGCCGATTTCAGGTAAGCCGCTGCTGCCAATTCGAGCGAATCCGGCTCTTTTTGGCGTACCAGAAAGTACACGAACGCACCACGAGCGGCCGGAGTGGGGGGAATAATGGACTGGAGCAAATCGGCGTTGGAGGCCCCGGAATTGCGGCAAAGGAGGAAGAGGGCGCTGGGGTCTGCGTAGGAGCGGAGCATGGCTTCGCGAGCCCAGCGGAACGTCTGGGATGCCTGGTTGTGGCGCGCGTAGAAGTTGGCGAGCGACCAGCGCGGCAGCCAAAGGTGATTGTATTGTTCGGCTTGCAGCAGCAGATGTTCGGCTTCCGGCGTGGAGCCGCTGAGCTCCGCCGCAATCGCCGCCTGAGTGAGGGAGAGGTCGCGGCGCGGGTTCACGGTGATTGCCTGACGCCAGGCTTCGAGAGAGGGCTGGCCGTCGTCCTCGAGTTTCTGGGCCAGGCGGATGAGGTGGAGATCGTTGAGGGGATCGATCGCGGAGGCGGCGCGCATTTCCTCGGGCGTTCGCGCCTTATTCATGAGATTTTCGGCTGAGTAGCGGCACCAGAGTGTAAGCAGGCAGAAGCTGATGCAAATTGTTCCTAAGACAGCAGCCAGTATTTGCCGAAGAGTGGAAACGGGACTTGAAGTGGAATCGGCCATGGCAACCGGTGGATTACGCAGCGCGGTAAGCTCACCGCGATTCTATCACTTCAAGCGGGCGTAACTAGTTGAGACGGAAGATATTTATGCGGCAGTTTCTCCTTGCAAGCCAGGCACGTTTTCAGTAGGCTGGTGAGGGGGATTCGGTCGCGGTTGAATCTAGCAACGAAGGGCTGGAGTGAAGTGACGAGATACAACAAGAAGTTCATCCTTTTCGCCGTGCTTTCAATGACTTTCCTGCTTACGGCGCAGGCTGGCAACAATGTCATCGGCATGGCCGTGTCGAATGGACAGATGCAGGTCGACCGTTCCTCGGTGACCGGCAATGCCAATTTGGTGGAGGGATCGAGTGTGAAGACGAGTGCGGACCCCAGCCGCATTCAGTTGAGCAATGGCAGCCGCGCTACGATAGCCGCGAACAGCGAAGCGCAGGTCTTTGCCGATCGACTCGTGCTGCAGAAGGGTTCGAGCCTTGTTGCTTCCCCCTCGTATCGCTTGCAGACCAATGGGTTTGAAGTGAGCCCGGCCGTCAATGGCGCCCAGGCACAAGTGGCGCTGAAGGGCGGAGTGGTGAACGTGACCGCAGTGAACGGAACAGTGAAGGTTCGTTCCGTGGAAGGTGTCATGCTCGCCAGCGTCAAGCCCGGGACTGCGCTGGAACTCACGCCGGGTAGCGGCGGCGGCAACTCTACCTCGACGATGACCGGCACTGTGCGCCTGGAGAGCGGGAAGTTCCTGCTGACAGACAAGATCACCAATCTTGACGTCGAACTACGTGGGAGCAATTTGCAGGGTGAGCTCGGCCGAACGGTCGAGGTCTCGGGCAAAGCGACGCCCACGTCGAATCGCGATAGCCAGATCCTGGAAGTGGCCAGCCTAAACAGGCTGGAAGAGCCTGGCCAGAGCGGCGGGGCGCGGCCCACGTCCGGTGCGGATGGAAAGCCTGAGAAGAAACCGGCCGGCGGCGCCAGCGGCGGTGGCAGCGGAAGCGGCGGCGGCTCCGGAACTGGCATGAGCCATGGGGCGAAGGTCGCGCTGATCGTGGCTGTTGTGGGCGGCGGAGCCGGTGCAGGCATCGCCTTCGCGACAATGTCCCGCTAGCCAACCTCAATTCCCTGAATAGCAAAGCCCCTGGCCTCACGGCGCAGGGGCTTTGGTTTTCCGGTCGGATTCGCGACTACTCTTTGAGGTATTCGCCGATGCCTTCGGCCGCTTTGCGCCCTTCGGCCATAGCCCACACGACCAGCGACTGGCCGCGACGCATGTCGCCGGCAGTGAACACGCCGGGGACGGAGGTCATGTAGTTTTCGTCGGCCTTCACATTGCCCCGGTTATCGAGCTCGACTCCGAGTTGTTCGATGAGTCCGTTTTTGACAGGCCCGACGAAGCCCATGGCCAGGAGTACGAGGTCGGCCGCGAATTCTTCTTCGGAGCCGGGGATGGGTTCGAACTTCGGAGCGGGACCAACCTTGACTGCTTTGAGAGCCCGAACGTTGCCATCGGCATCGCCGACGAATTCGGTGGTCAGGATGGCCCAATGGCGCTGTCCGCCCTCTTCGTGGGAAGACTCTTCGCGCATCATGAGGGGCCAGAGAGGCCAGGGGGTGGAGCCGGCGCGTTCAGCGGGCGGCATCGGCATGATTTCAAACTGACGGATGGACTTGGCTTTGTGGCGGTGGGAAGTTCCCAGGCAATCGGCTCCAGTGTCGCCGCCGCCGATGATGATCACGTTCTTGCCTTCGGCGGAGATCCAGTTTTCTTCCGGGACGGTATCGCCGGCGTTCCGCTTGTTGTTGAGCGGCAGGTACTCCATGGCGAAGTGGATGCCCTTCAACTGGCGGCCGGGGACTTTCAGGTCGCGGGGTGCCTCGGCTCCACCGGCGAGCAGTACCGCGTGGAACTCCTTGCGGAGATCCTTGACGCTGATGTCCACACCGATGTGGGCGTTGGTTTTGAACGTCACACCTTCCGCCTTCATCTGTTCCATGCGGCGGTCGATGTGGTGTTTCTCCATCTTGAAATCGGGGATTCCATAGCGGAGGAGGCCACCGATGCGGTCGGCCTTTTCAAAGACGGTGACGAGGTGGCCAGCACGCGCCAGTTGCTGGGCGGCGGCGAGTCCGGCGGGACCGGAGCCGACAACGGCTACGCGTTTGCCGGTGCGTTCGGTGGGGGTTTCGGGCTTGATCCAGCCTTCCTGCCAGGCATGGTCGATGATGGCGCGCTCGATGGTTTTGATGGAGACCGGCGGCTCGTTGATGCCGAGGACGCAGGCGGCTTCGCACGGCGCGGGGCAGATGCGAGAGGTGAACTCGGGGAAGTTGTTCGTGGCGTGCAGAGCACGAATGGCTTCCTTCCAGCGGCCGCGGTAGGCGAGATCGTTCCAATCGGGAATCAGGTTGGTGAGCGGGCAACCGGTGTGGCAGAAGGGGACGCCGCAGTCCATGCAGCGCGCGCCTTGCAGCTTGGTTTTGTCTTCCGGAAGCGGCTGATAGACCTCGAACCAATCGTTCATGCGTTCGGCGACGGGCCGGCGGCCAATCGTTTCACGCTGGAACTCCAAGAAACCGGTCACTTTACCCACGGGGCGCCTCCAGGCAGCAGATTTGATCGGGGCACACTGTCTTACGCACGGGCCACCTCCGAAGGGTTGGGCTCGACGGGACGCCGGAGTGTGACTTTCGGCATGTCCGCGGTGCGCGGCGCACCCATCACCCGTTTGTACTCATGTGGGAAGACTTTAACGAACTTAGGCAGCATGGCGTACCAGTTATCGAGGATCCACTTCGCGCGCGGGGAGCCGGTGAGCTCGGAATGCTTTTCGACGAGGTGGCGCACCATGTCGACGTCGTGCGACTCAGTCATGGGATCGATGTCGACGCTCGCCGTGTTGCAGAGGCGCGAGCGGAAATCGCCATTCATATCAAGAACATAGGCGATGCCGCCGGACATGCCGGCAGCGAAGTTCTTGCCAGTCTTGCCGAGGACGACGACGAGCCCCTTGGTCATGTATTCGCAGCCGTGATCACCGACGCCTTCGACAACAGCGGTGGCGCCGGAGTTGCGGACCGCGAAGCGTTCGCCGGCCATGCCGTTGAAGAAGGCTTCGCCGGTGGTGGCGCCGTAGAGGACCACATTTCCGATGAGGATATTGTCCTCGGGAATGAAGGTGGAGTTGCGCGGCGGGTAGACCACGATGCGGCCGCCGGACAGGCCTTTGCCGACGTAGTCGTTGGCGTCGCCTTCCAGGGTGAGGGTCACGCCGTTGGCGAGGAAGGCGCCGAAGCTCTGGCCGGCCGAGCCGGTGAAGTTGAACTTGATGGTGTCGTCAGGAAGTCCGGCGGAGCCGTATTTCTTGGCGATGGCACCGGAGAGCATAGCGCCGACGGTACGGTGGACGTTTTTGACGGGCAGTTTGAACTCGACGGGCGTGCCGTGGTCGATGGCGTCGGCGGCATGCTCAATGAGCTTGTAGTCGAGGGCTTCTTCGATGCCGTGATCCTGCTTGGTGGTGCAGCGGCGGGCGACACGGCTGGGGGCGGGCGGGTTGTAGAAGATCGACGAGAGGTCGATGCCCTTGGCTTTCCAGTGGTCGAGGGCCTGACGCATTTCGAGGCGGTCGACGCGGCCGACCATCTCATCGACAGTGCGGAAGCCGAGGCGGGCCATGATCTGGCGCATCTCTTCGGCGATGAAGAAGAAGAAGTTAATGACCGCCTCGGGTGTGCCGGTGAACTTCGCGCGCAGTTTGGGGTCCTGGGTGGCGATGCCGACGGGGCAGGTATTGAGGTGGCACTTGCGCATCATGATGCAGCCCATGGCGATGAGCGGCATGGTGGAGAAGCCGAACTCCTCGGCGCCCAGAAGGGCAGCGATGGCGACATCGCGGCCGGTCTGGAGCTTGCCGTCGGTCTGCACGCGGATGCGGGAGCGCAGGTCGTTCATGACCAGCACCTGTTGGGTTTCGGCGAGGCCCAGTTCCCAGGGGGCGCCGGCATGTTTGATGGATGTCAGCGGGCTGGCGCCGGTGCCGCCCGTGTCACCGGAGATGAGGACGACGTCGGCGTGCGCTTTGGAGACGCCGGCGGCGACGGTGCCGACCCCGACTTCGGCGACAAGTTTCACTGAGATGCGGGCTTCCGGATTGACGTTCTTGAGGTCGTAGATGAGCTGGGCCAGATCCTCAATGGAGTAAATGTCGTGGTGCGGCGGCGGGGAGATGAGGCCGACGCCGGGCGTGGAGTGGCGGACGCGGGCGATCACCTCGTCCACCTTGTGGCCGGGCAACTGGCCACCTTCACCGGGCTTGGCGCCCTGGGCGATCTTGATCTGGAGTTCGTCGGCGTTGACGAGGTAGTTGGCGGTGACGCCGAAGCGGCCGGAGGCCACCTGCTTGATGGCGGAACGGCGCCAATCGCCATTGGCATCGGGCAGGAAGCGGGCTTCGTCCTCGCCGCCTTCACCGGTATTGGATTTACCGCCCATGCGGTTCATGGCGATGGCGAGCGTTTCGTGCGCCTCGCGGGAGATGGAGCCGTAGCTCATGGCGCCGGAGGCGAAGCGCTTGACGATTTCGGCGGCCGGTTCGACGGCATCGATGGGCAGTGGCTGAGAGGCCCATTTGAACTGCATGAGCCCACGGAGGGTGGCCAACTGCTTGTTCTGGCCGTTGATATGGTCGGCGTACTCCTGATAGTTGGCGTAGCTGTTGTTGTTGACGGCGTGCTGCAACTTGGAGACGGTGATCGAGTTGATGAGGTGGTATTCGCCGCGGGTGCGCACGTGATAGGCGCCGCCGACATCCAGTTCGGTCTCAGAATCGGAGAGCGGCGTGAAGGCGAATTTGTGTTTGCGGTTGGCCTCTTCCGAGATGACGTCGAGGCCGATGCCTTCGATGCGCGAGGAGGTGCCGGTGAAGTACTTGTCGATGAGCGACTTGCTGAGGCCGACGGCCTCAAAGACCTGGGCGCCGCGATAGCTCTGCAAGGTGGAGATGCCCATCTTGGAGAAGATTTTGAGCAGCCCCTTGTTGATGGCTTTCTTGTAATGTTTGAGGGCCTTCTCGAAGGTGATGCCGGGCGGCAGATAGCCGCGCTTGTCGAGGTTTTCGAGGGTCTCGATCGCGAGATAGGGGTTGACCGCCGAGGCACCGTAGCCGATGAGCAGGGCGAAATGCATCGTCTCGCGGGGCTCGCCGGACTCGATGATGAGGCAGACCTGGGTGCGGGTGCCTTCGCGCACGAGGTGGTTATGGACGGCGCTGAGGGCGAGCAGAGAGGGGATGGGCGCGAGTTCCTCGTCCACGCCGCGATCGGAGAGGATCAGCACGGTATAGCCGTTCTTGATCGCGAGTGAGGCGCGGCGGCAGAGGCCGCTGAGGGCGCGTTCGAGCTCCTTGCCTCCGCCTTCCACGCGGTAGAGCATGGGCAAGGTGGTCGCCAGGAACTCGCCCCAGCTGACGCGGCGGAGTTTCTCGAGGTCGTAGTTCGTGAGGATGGGGTGGTCGAGGCGCAGGGTGTGGGCGTGTTGCGGCGTCTCGGCGAGGATGTTGCGCTCGGTGCCGATGTAGGACGTGAGCGACATGACGAGCTCTTCGCGGATGGGGTCGATGGGCGGATTGGTGACCTGGGCGAAGAGCTGTTTGAAGTAGTGGAACAGGGGCTGCGGCTTGTCGGAGAGGCAGGCGAGGGGCGTATCGGTACCCATGGAGCCCACGGGTTCCTGGCCCTGTTCGGCCATCGGGATGAGGATCTTGCTGAGGTCCTCTTCGGTATAGCCGAAGGCGCGCTGGCGCATGAGGACGGTGTCGTGATCCGCTTCGTGGACGCGAGCCGGGGCGGGCAGGCTGTCGAGGCGAATTTGCTGATCCTCGATCCACTTGCCGTAGGGTTGGCGCTCCCACAAGCTGCGCTTGATCTCTTCGTCGGGGACGATGCGGCCCTGGGTAGTGTCGACGAAGAGCATTTTGCCGGGCTGGAGGCGGCCTTTGTACTCCACATCTTCCGGCTTAACGGGCAGGACGCCGGTCTCGGAGGAGACGATGAGCAGGCCATCCTTGGTGACCATATAGCGGGCCGGGCGGAGGCCGTTCCGGTCGAGGGTGGCGCCGACGACGCGGCCGTCAGTGAACGCGACGGCGGCGGGGCCATCCCAAGGCTCCATCAGGGACGCGTGGTATTCGTAGAACGCCCGTTTGTCGGGGTTCATGGTGGTGTCGGCATCCCAGGCTTCGGGGATGAGCATCGCCATGACGTGCGGCAGGGAGCGGCCTGCCAGGGTGAGCAGTTCCACGACGTTGTCGAGGGTGGCGGAGTCTGAACCGCCGGGCTGGACCACGGGCAGCAGTTTCTTGATGTCAGGCCCAAACAGCGGCGATTCGAGGATGGGCTGGCGGGCGGCCATCCAGGCGGCGTTGCCGCGCACAGTGTTGATTTCCCCGTTGTGGCAGATGTAGCGGAACGGGTGGGCCAGTTGCCAGGTGGGGAACGTGTTGGTGGAGAAGCGCTGGTGCACCATGCAGAGCGCGCTCATGCAGGTGGGGTCGGACAGATCGCTGTAGAAGCGGGAGATCTGCGGCGCGAGCAGGAGTCCTTTATAGATGATGGTGCGGGAGGAGAGCGAAGGGATGCTGAAGAAGCCCTTATCGCGAACATCCTCGGACTCGGCAATTTCCTTCTCAATGCGCTTGCGGACGACGTAGAGTTTGCGTTCGAGGTCGTCCTGGCTCATGCCGGAGGCACGGCGGATGAAGATCTGCTCGATGTAAGGCTGGGAGGCGCGGGCGACGCGGCCGATGGCTTCGATATCGATTGGCGTATCGCGCCAACCGAGAAACTCGAGGCCTTCCTCGCGCACGATGCGCTCGATAATGCCTTCGCAGAGGAGGCGCTGTTGTGGTTCGACAGGCAGGAAAACGAGGCCTGCGCCATATTCCCCGGGCGCGGGCAGAGTGAAGCCGAGGCCGGCGCACTCTTTGAGGAAGAATTCGTGCGGGATCTGGATGAGAACGCCCGCGCCATCGCCGGTATCCGGATCGCAGCCACATGCGCCACGGTGGGTCAGATTCAATAGGATCTGAATACCTTTGAGGATGATATCGTGGGACTTAACACCTTTGATGTTGACTACGAAGCCGATACCGCAGGCATCGTGTTCGTTCCTGGGATCGTAGAGACCGGCGGGCGCCGGTAATCCGGTGGGTTGATAGTCTTCGGGCTGCATGGTGGCGTGATCCTGCTTCTTCGGGGAAGTTTTTTAAGTATAAGCCCTACCGCTGTATCAGTCAAAATTAAAATATGGCTGTTGCGTTATCAGGACTACTTATGCTAGGATGGCGCGAGTGGATCTGACGCAACTCCAACTTTTCAAAGACATTGTGCAGACGCGGAGCATCAGCCGGGGCGCGCTGCAGAATGGTGTTACCCAATCAGCCGCGAGTCAAACGGTGCAGGAATTGGAGCGCTGTCTGGGCACGATGCTGCTGGACCGGTCGCGGCGTCCGCTGGAGGTTTTGCCACCGGGGCGATTGCTGTACGATTTTGCGCGGGACGTTCTGCGGCGAAACCAGGATTTTCTGGTGACGCTGGAGGAGTTGAAGGGTGGAGCGGGCGGCACAGTGCGGGTAGCGGCGATCTACTCAGTGGGGATCAGCGACATGTCGCGGCTGGAAGAGGAATTCTACCGGCGGCTGCCGGCGGCGCAGTTGGAGGTCAGCTACCTGAGGCCGGAGAAGGTCTACCAGGCGGTGTTGGACGAGAGGGTGGATCTGGGGCTGCTGAGCTATCCGGAAGCGACACGCGATGTGATTGTCCTGCCCTGGCGGGAGGAGCCGATGGTGGTGACGTGCGCACCGGACCATCCGCTGGCGCGTGCGAGCAAGGTGCATCCCAGCGATCTGGAGAATACGGAATTCATTGGCTTTGACGAGGATCTGCCGATCAGCCGGGATATTGACCGGTTCCTGCGGGAGCGCGGGGTGCGGGTTCACGTTGTGATGCGGTTCGACAATATCCAGAGCATGAAAGAGGCACTGCGCCTGGGCCATGCGGTGTCGATTCTGCCGTCGCCTATGTTGCGGGAGGAAGTGGCGGAAGGGCGTTTGAGTACGGTGCCGCTGGACTGTACGTTGAACCGGCCGTTGGGGATCATTCACCGGCGGCGGAAGACGTTCCCGCGGGCGGCGCAGGTGTTCTTGGATTTGTTGCGGGATCCGGCGGCCTGATTCAGGAGGAGCGGGATTAGGGCCGGCTCTGATCGACAGGCACCCGAAACACGCCTTTGATGCACGACTGATTGCACACCGCAATCTGAATATGCGTTTTCTCTAGGAAGCCAGCGCCTGGATAGGCGGGGCCGCCCTCAGTGAAGACGCCTTTGATCGTGTCTGGCGCCGGGAGTCTGCGGTCCGCAAGGATCGAATGGAGCCGTCTAACAACCGCGCAGTCGAGGTTGCGGCGCAGCTGATCGGAACTGTTTGCAGACAGCGGCACTCCAGCGGCGAGGCTGACCTCAACTAGACTTTTGTAAGCGATGCGCATCCAATCCACCCCACTGGAGGTGGTGAGGTCCAGACAGAGGCCCAACTCGACAACGGCGCCTACGACGAATGGCTCGTTGATGGAGGACAGCTTTCGCTTTGAAGATTCGTGAGCAAACTCAAGACCGCGCCGTGGGTTCGCTTCCCAGAAGTAGATGCCCGGACCGAGCCAGTCGTACTCATTGTTGCTCGGCTCGAACGGAGCGCCCTTCAGGAGGCTCTCTCCAACCTGACGGTCACAGCCGTGATAGCCGAGGACAAAGGAGGATGCGAGGCGATGCACTCGAGAACTACCGGTAGCGCTTGGTCAGCTTCCCCGACTTGGTGGCGATGCCTTCCTTAACGAGAACCGCAAGAGCAGCCTCCCGGGAGACAGTGGCGGATTTTGTGAAGGCCTGTGCCGCTTTGCGGAAATGCTCGACGGCCTCCGGCGTGTTCAGATCAGTCGGCATACCGTTCTTTGCAGCGCGTGATGTTGCACTGATTGTCTTCACTCTCTGAATATAGCACCGGCACGCAGAGGGCCTGACGACGGCACAAAGCCGAGCTGACCACGCAGCCCCCACTCGTTGTTTCCGCCCTACCGAAGCGATAGGTTTGTAGGCATCGCCATGACGCATATGCCTTTGACTCGACGCGCTTTTGCGGCTTCCGCCGGTTCCCTGGTGACGGCACGGGCTGCGGATTCGTCCCGGCCGAATATTCTTTGGGTCACCTGTGAGGATATGGGGCCGCACCTGCACGCTTGCGGGGACGCCTACTCGGTCACACCCAATCTCGACAAACTGGCGGCTCGCGGGTCGATTTACATGAATGCGTGGTCGAATGCTCCGGTGTGCGCTCCGGCGCGGACCACCATCATTTCGGGGGTGTATCCGCCCTCGACGGGATCAGAGCATATGCGATCCCAGACGAAGATGCCTGCCGGGTGGAAGATGTTCCCGGGGTATCTGCGGGACGCGGGCTACTACTGCTCCAACAACGTTAAGGAAGACTATAACCTCGAGAAACCTCCGGGCACATGGGACGAATCGAGCAAGCAGGGTCATTGGCGGAAGCGGGCTTCCGGGCAGCCGTTCTTCTCGGTGTTCAACCTGGAGATTACGCATGAGAGCCAGATCCGGAAGCGGCCGCACACGCTGGTACACGATCCGGCGAAGGCACGCATCCCGGCTTATCATCCAGACACACCCGAGGTGCGGCACGATTGGGCGCAGTATTACGACAACATCACGACAATGGATGGGCAGGCGGGCCGCATCCTGGCGGACCTGCAGAGTGATGGGCTGGCCGACGACACGATCGTGGTCTTCTTTGGAGATCACGGGTCGGGCATGCCGCGCAACAAGCGGTGGCCGTACAACTCGGGGCTGAACGTATCGATTGTCGCCTCGATTCCGGAGAAGTGGAAAGCGCTGGCTCCGAAGGACTACTCGGTGGGCGGCAAGAGCAGCCGGCTCGTGAGCTTTGTGGACCTGGCTCCGACGATGCTCAGCCTGGCGGGACTGCCGGCGCAGCCGTTTCACCAGGGGCAGGCGTTCATGGGGCGGCACGAGAAGGCTCCGCGGCAGTACAGCTTTGGGTTCCGGGGCCGGATGGACGAGCGGTATGACTGCGTGCGATCGGTGCGGAACGACCGGTATGTGTACGTACGGAACTACATGCCGCACAAAATCTACGGGCAGCACCTGGCGTATATGTGGGACACGCCGACGACTCCGGTGTGGGAGCGGCTATACAAGGAAGACAAGCTGAACGCCGCCCAGAAGAAGTTCTGGGAAAAGAAGCCGGCCGAGGAGTTGTTCGATCTGAGGTCGGATCCGGACGAGGTGAAGAATCTAGTGGATTCGGCGGAGCACCGGCCGGTTCTGGAGAAGCTGCGGGCAGAGCATGTGGCGCACGAGCGGTGGATCCGCGATGTGGGGCTGCTGCCGGAAGACGAGATGCACGGGCGGGCTCGGGGCGGGGCTCCGTATGAGATGGGACGCGACGAGAAGAGGTATCCGGCGGAGAGAGTGCTGGCGGCGGCACAACTGGCTTCGTCGATGAAGACGGGGGTGACAGCGGAACTGCTGGCGCTGATGAAGGACTCCGATTCGGTGGTGCGTTATTGGGGCGCTTTGGGTGTATTGATGCAGGGGGCGGACGAGGCGCAGGCCGCGCGTGCTGGATTGCTGGGGCTGCGGGATGGAGCGGCTCCGGCGGCCGCGATTGTGGCGTCGGAGGCGTTGGGACAGTACGGGACGGCGGAGGAGTTGCAGGCATCGCTGACGCTGTTGATCCGGCTGTCGGATTACGAGAAGAACGGGGCGTACGTGGCGATGCAGGCGCTGAATGCGATAACGGCGTTGGGCCGGAAGGCGGCTCCATTGAAGGAGCAGATCAGGGCATTGCCGGCGGCGGCTGCTGATCCGGCGGCTCGCGGCCGGGCTGACAATTTCCAGAAGCTAAAGGGCTACCTATTGGACGAGGTCCTGGCTTAGGGCCGGGGCGAGAGTTTGAGGACTCGGACGGCGTTGGGTTCCAGGCGAACCGGGAATTCGACCGACTGCGGCGCGGTTTGCAGAGCTACCAGGCTCGCGTCGATCAGGTCTATCGCTTGGAATGCACCGGCGGGCATGCGGAGGCGGATCGTAGACTCTACGGGCTTGGCGGAGTGGTTGAAGACGAAGACGAGGCGGTCGACTCCGGATTCGAGGGTGTGGACTTCCAGATTCGCGGCCTGGATGGGGCGGGCGACGCCGCTCCACACGAGCAGGCTGTCGAAGAAGTTCGCAGCGGCCGCCGTTGGGCTGCTTTGGTAGGCAGCGCTGAGATAGGAGCCGAGCATCAACGTTTTGCCACGGCCGAAGGTGGAGGCGATGGCGGCGGGGTCGCCGTTCGCGAAGCGAGCCACGGTGCGGGCGGCAGGGTTTAGCGGCTCCAGGGATTCCTCATACCAGGTGCCAGGCAGTTCGTCTCCAGGCTTGAGTCCGGGGAAGGTGGTATCGTCCCAGCGGAGCGTGGTTCGGCCTTTGGCGCCGGTCTGAATGGCCACTTCGCGACAGCCCATCAGCTCCCAGAGGCCCATGCCGGGAATACGGTCGGAGGCTTTGCCGGATTCGTTCATCCAGCCGAGACGGGCTTCGGCGACAAGCGTTCCACCGGCGGCGACATATTCACGGAGGAGCTTTGCGGGGGCTTCCGGCATCATCAGCGGGTAAGGGAAGAAGACCAGTTTGTACTGGCGGAGCTTTTCAGGCGAGAGATGGGCGATGTGGATGTAGTCGACGGAGACGTTGGTGGGGAAGAGGGCACGGTGGATGCCGAGGAGGGAGTCGCGCTCGATGCCGGCGACTTCACCCTGGGGTCCCCCATAGACGGCGGCGCGCTGCCGGCCTCCGACGAAGTGGGCAAGCGGGTTGTAGATGATGGCGACCTCGGCCAAGGGCGGGCGGGCATCGAGGAAGAGCTTCTGATTGCGGTCGATGACACGGGCGATGGCTCCGGCCTCGCGGGTTCGTTCGGTAATTGTGCCATCGAGCTGATTGAGGCCGAAGCCGCCGGATTCGTAGCCTGAGCTCATGGGGTACCAGGCGTAGTAATTGATGGCTTTGGCTCCGCGGGCGAGGGCGGACCAGGTCCAGATACGGAGGTCGGCGGGGGTGACGGTGGGGCTGACGTTGAGGGCGATTGTGCCGAAGCCGCCCTGGAGTTCACCGATCCAGAAGCCCTTGCGGCCGGCGTCGTAGCCGAAGGACCGGGTGAAGTCGAGGAGGGCGGCGCGCCAGGGGACATCGCGATCGATGAAAGCGGAGTGCTTGGGGTAGAAGGATGTGCCGTAGAAGTCGACCTGGGGCGCCATGGACCAGTCGTCGGACTGGCCTTCCCAGTGGTGGGGCGAGGCGAAGAGGCCGACTCCGGCAGCGTGGCTGGTGGCGAGGCGATCGGGGGCTGCTTGTTTGACGGCATCGGCGCGGTCGTGGAGATCTTCGCCGAGTTTGTCGACGATGAACGCCTTCCAATCGATGTAGTCGGTGAAGGAGAGGATGGTGCTCATGCGGCCGGGCTCGACCTGATCCCAGGAGCGGTAGCCACGGTACCAGGCGGCGTTCAGCCGCTCAAGCGAGCCGTATTTGTTCTGGAGCCAGGCGCGGAAGCGGGCCAGAGTATTGGGACAGTAACAGAACTCGGGTTTATCGATGAAGACGGGGGTAGCCCAGTTGATGACGTGGGGTTCGCTCCAGAGATCGAAGCCGAGGAAGGCGGGGCTGCGTTTGAGGTGGTTGGCGAGAGCAGTGTAGAAGACGCGGTCGGCGGCGCGGATGCCGGCATGGTCGCGGCAATAGCCTGGGGAAGTTTCCGATTGGACGACCTGGCCTCCGGCGGAGACGAAGCGGGCGGCGGGGTATTTGTCGCCGAGCCACTGCGGGGCGGAGTCCATATAGACCTGGACGAGGAGGTGGAGCCCTTCCTCCTGGGCGAGTTCGAGAAGGACGTCGAGGGTCTCGAAATTGTACTTCTTTTCTTCGGGCTCACCGGTGGCCCAGTCGATCCAGGCGCGGAGTGTGTTGAAGCCCTGTGCTTTGATCTGGCGGACGTCTTGGCGCCAGAGCTCCTTTTTGGCGCGGGCTCCGGATTCGAGCATGGGTGCGCGCGCTTTGCCGCCGCCATACCAGACCGAGACGGGAAAGAACGGCTGGGGCTGGGCCTGGACGATGACGGCGGCCAGGAGCAGGGCGAGCGTAGAGACGAACCGGCACATAGGGACCTCAGGGCGCGGAATTTGCGGCGGCAGCCCAGATCCAGAGTTTACGTGAACCGGAGGCGGTTGTCAGACGGCGCTGCAGCAGCAGCCAGTCAGGGTGATGGTGTTGGGCAGGGTGGGGGAACTCACGTTTTGAGTCCTGAGTTGAAGAGAGGCGGAAGCGGCGCGGAGGACGATGCGCCGGGGCCGGGCCTTGGCTTCGGACTCTATGGCGGACTGGAGCTGAAGGAGTACGGCTTCGGCCGCGACAGTGTCGGGATGGGCGTCGCCGAGCAGGGTGCGGCGCATCTCCCAGGACTGGCGCGCAGGCGTGAGTCCTTCCTGGAAGCGGCCTCGGGACCACTGGAGGGAGGCCAGGTGGTAACACATGGCGGCGGTGAGGGCGTTCACTTCACCGAAGGCCCGGGAAGCAAAGAGAATCGCGAGGCCGTAGAAGCAGGCGGCTTGTTCCAGATTGCCGGCGAGTTTGTAGTTCTGAGCCAGGTTGTTGCAGGCCGTGACTAGCTGATCGGGGACGTCGCGGTTGGCTTCGGCCACGGTGAAGACGCGCTGGAAACACACCTCGGCCTGGCGATAGCGGCCCAACTGCCGGAGGGCGACGCCGTGCAGAGTGAGGGTCTCGAACAACAGGTTGTCCCGCAGCGGGCGCGGTGTCGATTCGCCGAGTTCGTCCAGGATCTCCTCGGCGCGTTCGGCGCATTCGAGGGCTTCGGTCCATTCCTGACGGCGATCGAGAATCCAGCCGAGGCGGCAGAGCGCGCTGACGACGTCGGTATGAACAGGGCAAAACTCCTCGAGGATGAGGAGGGATTCGCGGCAGAGCTCCTCGGCCTCATCCAACTGGCCTTCGACGAGGTGCTGGCGAACGGACTGGCGGAGTGCCTTGTGGATGCGATTCATGATCAGCACCTTCCGGCCACCAGAGACGCCATGGCGCCGCGTTGGAGGGTGGACGATACGAGGCCGCAGAGGGACAGCCAGGCTTCGCGGACTTCGGAGGTAAACTTTTCGCCTAAAGCCTGTTGCAGGGTCCACAAAAGACAGGCGCCGACCGCATCGGGGATATGCTCGCCGGCGCCTGGGGTGGAGGTGTTCGTCGAGTTGTCCATAAAGTCGAGGCTGCGGACAGCCACGGCAATCACACGCATGAGCTTCTGCGCCTGCTCCTCCACAGGAGCGCAGAAGACGTAGCGGAGGGACGGTTCCACGGCGAACAACCGGTGGAAAAAGATGACCCCGGCTTCGATTGAGATCGGCTTCAGGGCCGCGTAGCTTGCCTGCACCAGAGATTTCTGACGAGACGTCATGGTCTTAGCTCCGAGTAATCTAGGTCCGGGCGGGGGTGCCAGCCGAATCCTGGGTTAGCTGCCTCCGAGCGCCTAGTGGGGCAGAGCCCACCGAAGGAGAGCAATGGACGCGACTTCCAGTCCGGGGCAGCATATTTTCGCTCTCATATAGATCTGCGCAAACGACCGGCGAAACGTACCAATGGATGAAAATATTTTTCACGTCTAGAATGGGCTATGGTCAATTTGCCCGGTGGATCTGCCCGGGAACAGGTGACGAAGCTTCTTGTGGACTGGGGCCAAGGGAACAAAGAAGCGCTGGACCTGCTTACCCCCATTGTTTATAGGGAATTACACAATCTGGCAGAGCGCTATCTGCGGCTGGAACGGAATGCGGCGACACTGCAGCCGACGGCCCTGGTGCATGAAGCCTATCTGAAGCTGGTGGCGCAGGATGTGCCGGACTGGCAGAGCCGGTCGCATTTTTTTGGCGTGGCGGCGCATCTGATGAGACAGATCCTGGTGGACAATGCCAGGAAGCACCGGAGTGAGAAGCGCGGCGGAGGCATGGTCAATGTCCCACTGGATGAGGCGTTATCGATGTCACCGGAGCGTAGTGCAGGGGTGATTGCGCTCGACGATGCGCTGAATCAACTGGCGATTGTGGATGAGCGGAAGGCCAAGGTAATCGAGCTGCGTTTCTTCGGCGGGATGACGGTTGACGAGACAGCGAACGCACTGGGGATTTCGGTGGCTACCGTTGGGCGGGAGCAGAGGCTGGCCGAGGCATGGCTGCATAGAGAGATGAGCCGGACGCCGGCCTAGACGGCTGGATGATGGGACCTGACAACTGGAAGCGCGTAGAAGAGCTGTTTAACGAGGCAGTGGAACTGCCGAAGGCGGAGCGCGCGCGCTGGCTGGACGAGCAGTGCGCGGGCGACGCGGAACTGCGGACTGAAGTGTTGGCGCTGCTGGACAGTGACGAAGCGGCCCAGGGGTTTGTGGAGCAGGAGGTGGCGGGGGCGGTGCTGGAGCTGCACTCCCGCCGGGCAGCGCCGGAGACGCGGCGGATTGGGCCGTACCGGCTGGTGCGGGAATTGGGCCGGGGCGGGATGGGCACGGTTTACCTGGCGGAGCGGGCGGACGACCAGTACCAGGGTGAAGTCGCGATCAAGCTGGTGCGGCAGGGGATGGACACGGAGTTCTTCCTGGCGCGATTCCGGCGTGAGCGCCAGACGCTGGCTCGGCTGCAGCACCCGAACATCGCGCGACTGCTGGACAGCGGGACGACGGACGAGGGACTGCCCTTCATTGTGATGGAACGGGTGGACGGGGTACCCATCAACACCTACTGCGAAGAACACAAGCTGGGTGTAGATGCGTTGCTGCGGCTCTACCTGCAGGTCTGCGCGGCGGTCGCCCACGCGCATCAGAATCTGGTGGTCCACCGGGACCTGAAGCCGGGCAACATCCTAGTGGATAGGACGGGCACTCCGAAGCTGCTGGATTTCGGGATCTGCAAACTGCTGCTGCACGAGCCGGGTGAGGGAGAGACAGTGACGGGCGCGGCGATGATGACGCCGGACTATGCGAGTCCAGAGCAGGTACGCGGAGAACCGATCACGGTGGCCAGCGATATCTACTCATTGGGCGCGGTGATGTTCGAGTTGCTGACGGGCACGCGTCCGCACCTGATCGAGAAGTACTCGCCGCAGATGCTGGAGCGGGCGATCTGCGAGGAGGAGATCCGGCGGCCGAGCACACTGGTCAGTGACAAGACCCGGGCCCGGCAGTTGGCCGGGGATCTGGATACGATCATCGGGCGGGCGATGCAGAAGGAGCCGTCCAGGCGGTACCACTCAGTCGAACAGTTTGGAAACGACATCCGGCGGCACCTGGACAACCGGCCAATTACGGCGCGGCCGGATACGGTAACCTACCGTGCCCGGAAATTCGTATTGAGGAACCGGGGCGTCCTGGCGGCCGGATTTGCCGTGGCAGCGGCGTTGACCGGGGGTGTCATCGTTTCGGCACACGAGGCCGCGGTGGCGCGGCAGCGGTTCGGGCAGACCCGGAAGCTGGCGAATGCACTGATTTTCGACGTGTATGACAGAGTGAAGCCGTTGCCTGGATCCCTGCCGGCGCGGGAAGCGATTGTGCGGACGGGCATGGAGTATCTGGACAACCTGTCAGCATCGGCCCGGGACGATGGGGACCTGCGTGTGGAACTGGCGGGGGCTTACGAGCGGATGGGCGAAGTACAAGGCAACATCCTGGGCTCGCACAACGGTGACACGACGGGCGCGCAAGCGAGTTTCCGCAAGGCCTTGTCTACCTTAGAGGGGCTGCCGAACAACGGAGCAGCGGGCCAGGCGCGCCTGCGCATCTACCAGCGACTGGGCAACCTGGAAAGTTATACCGGTCACAAGGCTGAAGCGCTGCGGGTGTATCAGGAAGCCGTGAAAATCGGTGACGAGCTGGCGAGGAGCGGACTAAACAACCAGGCGCGGCGCAGCCTGGCCGGCATTTACGATTCGATCAGCCGCGTGTATCGGGAAAACGGCAAATCGCAGGAGTCGCTGGAGAGCGAGAAGCAGGCATTGGGATTGCTGGAAGACGCGTTGAACGCGAATCCCGGTGACCGGGGGCTGCAGGCCTCGGTGGCGGCCTCGAATGCCGGCTACGGCATGGCTTTGGCCGGTGTGAACCAACTGGAAGCGGCCGTGCGGAAGTTTCAGGTTTCAGCGGACGCCTGGGAGAAAATCTGCCAGGCGGAACCAACGAACATTGACCATCAGCGGCAGCGCATGCTGGCGTACAGCCACCTGGGCGACGTGAAGGGCAATCCGAACTACCCGAATCTCGGCGACAAGGCGGGTGCGCTGGCCGCCTTCCGCAAGATGATGGAGATCGCCGGAAGCCTGCACGAGAGCAACCCCTCGGATCAGGGCAGTTTGTTCGACTACGGCATGGCGACGATGCGGACGGCGGCGCTGCCGGCGCAGAGCGCGGAGGAGCAGGTGGTGCTGTTCCGGAAGGCGGCGGGCCTGCTGGAGCAGGCTTCGAAGAACAGTCCGGCCAATATCAATATCGTGGTGAATCTGGCGGCGCTGCACGAGCAACTGGGGGATGTACTCCTGGGTGCGGGCCGGACAAAGGAAGCCGACCAGGAATTCCTGGTGAGCCATCAGCTCGCGGGCAAGCACCTGGGCGAGATGCTGCCGTATTACCGGATTTACATTACGACCGGCAGGAAGCTGGCGGAGTCTGCCGCGGGGCGCGGTGAGAGCGAGACGGCGCTGCAGTACGCCAACCAGGCGGTGACGGTAGCAGAGAAGTTGAGCACAGCGAAGGGCGCCGGAGTACCGCAGCGAGCGCTGGCGCCCCGGGCTTATTCAGGTTTGGCGTCGACCTACGAGAAGTTGCACCGGGCGGCGGATGCGCGGCGTTGGCGGGAGAAGGCGCTGGCTCAGTTTCAGGAACTGCAGGACAAGCCCGGATTCACGCGCTATCACAAGGACGAGATGCTGCGGGTGGAGAAGGCATTGAAAGGGAAGTAATGCGGCAGGACGCACAACTGGTCCGCGATAGCTTTGAGTTGATCCGGGAGGTGTCGACCCCGACAGCGATGCTGTTCTATGGTCGGCTGTTCGACCTGGACCCGACGCTACGCGGATTATTCCACGTCGATTTCAAGGCACAATCCGTCAAGTTGATGGACACGCTGGCGCTGGTAGTGGAGAGTGCCGACCGGCTGGAGCAGCTACGGCCGACACTGAGGGACCTGGGACGCCGGCACGTCGATTACGGCGTGCGGCCGGAGCACTACCAAACGGTGAGCACGGCTCTACTATGGGCGCTGGCCCAGGCGATGCAGCCCGATTTTGACGATGACGTTCGGGCGGCGTGGACGCGCATCCTGGGCGAGGTCTGCCAGGAGATGCTAGTGGGGGCGGAGCAGGGCTGAGAGCGCGCCTGTGCGCCGTGATAGCATTCTGACTCAGCGAAGGCCGGGTATGGCCGGATGCAAGCGCGGCAGGAGGCTCTATGCGAGTGCTGGCGGTGTTCTGTGTTTGGAGTGCTGTGTTGTGGGCGCAGGATTCCCTTGATTTGGCGCGAATCCACGAAGGGCGCGCGTTACGGTCGTCGAGTAACAATACCGATCTCACGAGCAACGACGACAGCAAGCGGCCGATTCCTGGTGAGACGGTCGTGCTGGCCGACCTGGAAGGGCCGGGGGTGGTGCAGCACATCTGGCTGACCATCGCTGCGAACGAATACGCGTGGCCGCGACTGCTGCGGCTGAGGGTCTACTACGACCACAGCGCCACGCCGAGCGTGGACGTGCCGGTGGGCGATTTCTTTGGCGTCGGACTGGGGCACGAGCGGTCGCTGCGTTCACTGATGGTGGTAAATGGCTCAGAGGGCCGGTCGCGCAACTCTTACTGGGCGATGCCCTTCCGGAAGGCGTGCAAGATAACGATCACGAATGAAGGCCGCCGCCGGGTTTCCAACCTCTACTACCACGTGGATTGGGAGAAGCGGCCGCTGGCGGCGGACATCGGCTATTTCCATGCGTGGTACCGGCAGGAGTTGCCAGCCCAGGCTGGGCAGCCATACGAGGTGCTGTCGGTGACAGGCCGCGGGCAGTATGTGGGCACGTTGCTCAACGTGATCCAGGTGGCGCCCGGGTGGTTTGGCGAGGGCGATGAGCATCTGTTCATCGATGGCGAGAAGACGGCTTCCATCCAGGGCACAGGCACTGAGGACTACTTCAACGATGCGTGGAGCTTGAGGGTTGGCGATAGTCCTTACTGGGGCGTAACGACGGCCGAGGGGACCGGACGCGGATCGCGAATGTCGGCCTATCGGTGGCATGTGCGGGATCCGATTCCGTTCCAGAAGAGTCTGCGGTTCGTGTTTGAGCACGGTGGCTGGACGTACAACGAGAACGGCACGGTGCGGTCGGCGTTCGAGGAGCGGGCGGATCTTTTCTCCTCCGTTGCGTTCTGGTATCAGGTGGGCGTGGCGCATGGTCTGCCGGAACCACCGTATGGTTCGGCGCGGCTGCCGCACGGGAATGCGCGGCAGATCGAAGCCGAGTCGCTGGCCGGGGAGGTGCGCACGGAGAAGGGCCACATGGAGATCCAGAAGGAGGTCTTCTGGTCTCGCGATTTGCTGTACTTCCAAGCAGAGGGGCCAGGCTCTCGGCTGGAGATCCCGTTGGATGTCGAAGAAGACGGCTACTACGAGATTGTGGCGCAGGTGGCTCACGCTCCGGATTATGGGGACTACCGAACCCAGCTGGATGGGGCTCCGGTGATGGAGATGGGCGATTTGGAACATGAACCCGGCGCGAACATGGGTGACCGGGTGGCGTTGTGCGGCTGGGGTCCGGAGTTGTATGTGGCCGAGGACCGCATGCTGGGCTGGCGGAAGCTCACGAAGGGCCGGCACTGGCTGGCGTTTATCTGCGCCGGCAAGGATATGCGGGCTACGGGGTATCATCTGGGACTGGATGGCCTGATCTTGGCCAAGGTGGGGCAACCGGCAGCAGTGAAAGCACCGGTGGCGCCAAAGGGTGTCTCCAGCCTGATCAGCGCCTTGAAGGATCCGGACCCGGTGCAGCGGGGAGTGGCCGCGCTGGCGTTGCGAGATTTGGGAGTCGGCGCGAGAGAGGCTCTGCCGGCCTTGGCCGCAGCGTTGAAAGACCGGGATACGGGCGTCCGCATGACGGCGGCCGACGCGATCGCCAGGCAAGGCCATGGCGCTGTCGCGGTGATGGACGCGTTGATCGAAGCGGGCCAGGTAAAAGGAGAAGACGCGCACGTGCAGCGCAGTGTGGCGATCGCGTTAGGTGGGATTGGTGCGGATGCGACGAAGGCACTACCGATGCTGGCCGAGTTGGAGAAGATCCCGCGCGTACAGGCCACGGCGACGACGGCAATCAGGCAGATTCAGGGAAAACGTTGAGCGGCGGGCTGAGCTATCAAAAGCAGGGCTCCGCCGTCCAAAGAGTTGTGAGACCGGAGCGGACACGCCGGGTTCGATGCCACCCTGCCAGGGGCGACAAAGGACTTCCGCTCCGGCCGCCATGCAGGGAGCGCTAGGGCTTCCAGCGAACAATCGGTTTGCGCGCCGCGGTGACTTCGTCCACACGGGAAGTGCGGGTCATGTAGGGCGCGTGTTTCACCATCTCGGGATCGGTGTCGATCTCGTCGGAGATGGCGATGAGCGAATCGCAGAAGGAGTCGAGTTCCTGCTTCGATTCCGTTTCCGTGGGTTCAATCATGAGCGCGCCGTGCACGATCATGGGGAAGCTCACGGTATAGGGATGGAAGCCGTAGTCGATGAGGCGTTTGGCAATATCGCCGGTACGCACGCCTTTAGCTTCCTGACGAGTGTCCTCGAACACGCACTCGTGCATCGAGGGCGCGTCATAGGCGATCTGGAAGTAAGGCGCGAGCCTGGCGCGCAGGTAGTTGGCGTTCAGCAGCGCATCGAGGGTGGCGTTGCGGAGGCCGGGGCCGCCGTGGGCCATGATGTAGGCCAAGGCACGGACCAGGACTCCGAAGTTGCCATAGTAAGCACGGACGCGGCCGATGGATTGGGGACAGTTGTAATCCCAGGTCCACTGGCCATTGGCCTGACGGAGGCGCGGGGTGGGCAGGAAAGGTTCCAGGTGCGACTTGACGCCGACAGCGCCGGCGCCAGGACCGCCACCGCCGTGAGGCGTGGAGAACGTTTTGTGGAGGTTGGAGTGGAGGACGTCGATGCCGAAGTCGCCGGGCCGGGCGACGCCGACCAGCGCGTTGAGATTGGCGCCGTCCATATAGACCTGGGCGCCCTTGGCATGGAGGATGCCAGCGATCTTGACGATGTTTTCTTCGAAGACACCGACCGTGTTGGGGTTGGTGATCATCATGGCGGCGACTGTGTCGTCGACGGCGGCTTCGAGCACTGCGGGGTCGATCATGCCCTGCTCATTGGACTTGAGCGTGGCGACTTCGTAGCCGGCGATGATCGCGGTGGCCGGATTGGTGCCGTGGGCGGAGTCGGGGACCAGGACCTTTTTGCGCGGATTACCCAGGGACTCGAGATAGGCCCGAATGAGCATGATGCCGGTATACTCGCCATGCGCCCCAGCGGCGGGCTGAAGGGTGACGGCGTCCATGCCGAAGATCTCACCGAGGTAATGTTCGAGGACGGCGGCGATCTCCATGACGCCCTGGGAGAGGGACTCGGGCTGGTAGGGATGGGCCCAGGCGAGGCCTTCAATCCGGGCCACGGCTTCGTTGATACGCGGGTTGTACTTCATCGTGCACGAGCCCAGCGGAAAGAGGCCGAGATCGATGCCGTAGTTCCAGGTGGACAAGCGGGTGAAGTGACGGATCACCTCCACTTCGCTGACTTCCGGGAAGTTTTCGATTTCCGCACGGACATTTTCGCCGCCCAGGGCTTCGGAGGCGTCCACGGCGGGCACGTCCAGTTCCGGGAGTTGGTAGCCGGTTTTGCCCGGATGTGAGAGTTCGAAGAGCAGGGATTCGTTCTGCGTGAGATGGGGGCGGATTTTGCCGAGAGTCTTGGGCATTAGAGCAGAACCTCCTTGACGGCGTCGATGTCGGCGCGCTTCGACATCTCGGTGGCGCAGAGCAGCATGGAATCTTTCAATTCGGGGAAGAAGCGCCCAAGCGGCAGGCCGCCGATGATCTTCCGGTCGAGGAGCGCCGCGTTGGCCTCTTCGGGAGTCCTACCCTTGGGGCGGGCGACCACTTCGTTGAAGAACGGGCCGCTGAAGGGGAGGTCGAGCCCTTTGGCGAGGTAATGCGCCTTGGCGAGGTTCTGTTCAGCGAGCTCGCGGAGGCCCTGTTTGCCATACACGCTCATGAAGACCGTAGCCATCAGGGCGATGAGGGCCTGATTGGTGCAGATGTTGGACGTGGCCTTTTCGCGGCGG
The DNA here is from genome assembly GCF_051172195.1 of Paludibaculum fermentans. Classification (GTDB taxonomy): domain Bacteria; phylum Acidobacteriota; class Terriglobia; order Bryobacterales; family Bryobacteraceae; genus Paludibaculum; species Paludibaculum fermentans_A. The sequence continues at coordinate 2,604,660 of NZ_JBPJAQ010000001.1, read as the reverse complement.
ATGTGTTGTTCACGAGTGGAGAGTGTGAGGCAGAAGGCGCGATTGCCATCAGCATCTTTTGTCTCGCCAACGAGGCGGCCAGGAATCTGGCGCATGTACTTCTCTTTCGTGGCAATGATGCCGGCGAAGGGTCCGCCGTAGCTGGGCGAGATGGCGAAGCTCTGCAGTTCTCCGACGACGATATCGGCGTCGCGAGGCGGCTCCACCAACCCCAGGGACACAGCTTCGGAGAAGACAACCACCAGCAGGGCGCCGTGCTTGTGGGCGAGCTCAGAGGCCTGTTTGATGTTCTCGACGATTCCGAAGAAATTCGGCGACTGGAGGATGACGCAGGCGATGTCCTTGTCGAGCTTCGACTCAAGGGCGGGCACGTCGATGGCGCCGGTCTTGGGGTCGTAGCCAAAGGATTCCACGTGCAATTGGGCATTGCGGGCCGCGGTGTCGAGCACTTCGCGGTATTCGGGGTGCAAATTGGCGGCGACGAGGAACTTATGGCGGCCGGTGACACGTGTGGCCATCATGGCGGCTTCCGGCACGGCTGTGGAGCCGTCGTACATGGACGCGTTGGCGACCTCCATGCCGGTTAGCTGGCAGACCATGGTCTGGAATTCGAAGATCGTCGTGAGGGTCCCCTGGGCGATCTCGGCCTGATAGGGAGTGTAAGAGGTAAGGAACTCGCCGCGGCTCACAACCACGTCGCAGAGGACGGGCCGGTAGTGCGAATAAACCCCGGCACCGAGGAAGCTGGCGTAGCCGTTGGCGTTCCTGGCGGCCTGCTGCTTGAAGTAGTCGGAGATTTCGTACTCCGATTTGCCGGCAGGAATGTCGAGGCTCCGAGGGAAGAGGGCTTCCGCGGGGAGGTGGGCGTAGAGGTCATTGAGGGACTTAAGTCCGCAAGCGTCGAGCATGTCACGCCGCTCGGCGTCAGAGTGGGGCAGGTATCGCAATTGTGATGGCTCCCGGAAATGGAGCGGCCGGGAAGGCCACCCCAATACTCTATTGTAGCCTTGCGGCCCGGGTTTCGAGATTACCGGGCCGCTTTAGGTCACTGGGGAAAGTTGGGGAGGGCGGAAGCGAGGCAGGGTTAGCCGCCGATGAAGGCCTGGTATTCCTCGGCGGAGAGGAGGCCGGAGACTTCGGCGGGGTTGGTCAGGCGGATCTTGACGAGCCAGGCATCGCCGTGCGGGTCTTCGTTGAGTTTTTCGGGGGCCTCTGCAAGGAGTGTATTGATCTCGAGGACCTCTCCGGAGACGGGCGCATAGATGTCGCTGACGGCTTTGACAGACTCCACGGAACCGAGGCTCTTGCCGGTTTCGATCACGGAGCCGATCTTGGGGAGGTCAACATAGACAATGTCGCCGAGTTCGTTCTGGGCATGATCGGTGATGCCGATGGTGCCGGTGTCGCCGTCGACGGACACCCACTCGTGTTCTTTCGTGTAGCGGAAGGTTTCTGGGTAGTTCATTTCGCTCGCTTGTAGAAAGGGATGGGGATGGTTACTGCTTCGACAGGGGCATTCCGGACCATAACTTCGATGGAGGTGCCGGGGACGGCCTTGTCGAGGGGCAGGTAACACATTCCGATGTTCTTGTTGAGCGTCGGGGAGGGGCCGCCGGAGGTAACCCAACCGGCGGGAGCGCCCGCAACGCGGACTTCGTAGCCATCGCGGCCGATGCCGCGACCACACATCTCAAAGCCGATTAGTTTGCGGGTGAGGCCGGCAGCCTTCTGCTCTTCCAGCCGGGCGCGGCCGAGGAAATCGCCCTTGTCGAACTTCACGATCCACTGCAGGCCAGCTTCGAGCGGTGAGATGGAAGCGTCGATTTCGTGGCCGTAGAGGGCCATGCCGGACTCCATGCGGAGCGTGTTGCGGGCGCCCAACCCAGCGGGTTTGATCCCGAACTCCTCGCCGGCGGCCATCAATTCGTTCCAGCGCTTCTCAGCCAGGCTGGGGTCGACATAGATTTCGAAGCCGTCTTCGCCGGTGTAGCCGGTGCGGGCGATGCGGGCCCAGTCGCCGGAAACTTCGCCATCAGTGAACCAGTAGTACTTGATGGGGCTGAGTTCGGTTTTGGTGAGCTTTTGGAGGATAGACAGCGCCTTGGGCCCCTGGACAGCGATCTGGGCATAGCGCGGACCAGCGTTTTCGACAGTGCAATCCCAGCGGTTCTGGGCGGCGATGTGTTCGAAGTCCTTGTCCTGGTTGGAGGCGTTCACGCACAGGAAGTAGGAATCATCGGCGACCTTGTGAACCAGGATGTCGTCCACGAAGCCGCCGTGGTCATAGAGCAGTCCGGCGTAGTGGACCTGTCCGATGGCCAGTTTGGCGGCGTTGTTGGTGGAAACGTAGTTGACGAGCGAGAGGGCTTCGGGCCCTTTGATCTCGATTTCGCCCATGTGGCTGACATCGAAGAGGCCGGCGGCGGTGCGGACGGTGTTGTGCTCGTCGATGATGCCGGAATACTGTACGGGCATGTCCCAGCCGCCGAAGTCCACCATGCGGGCCTTGAGGGCGCGGTGGGCGTCGTTGAGAGGCGTTTTCAGCAGGACAGCGGAAGGGTCACTCATAGGATTTTGGCTTACGGTCAACTCAATCTAACATAGGGCACCCCCGGTCGGCGCAGCCGTTGCGGGGCGTCGATGTTATCGCAGGAGCATGAGCCGGACATCCATCACGTTGGTGCCGGTCGGCCCGGTCTTGACAAGGTCGCCCAGGGGGGCAAAGAAATGGTAGGAATCGTTGCGGCCAAGGGCTAACGCCGCATTCAGCCCCAGCTTGGCGGCGCGCTGGACTGAATCGCCGTCGGCCATGGCCCCGGCCGCGTCCGTGGGGCCGTCGGTTCCGTCGGTGCCGCCGCTGAAAGCGAGCACGCCGGGCTGGCCGTTCAGGACTATGGCGGCGGCGAGAGCGAACTCCTGGTTTCGGCCTCCGAGCCCGTCGCCGCGGATGGTGACTGTCGTTTCGCCGCCCGAGATGAAGCAGACAGGGGGTTTAGACGGTCGTCCCGTAGCGCGGGCCTCACGGGCGATGGCGGCGTGCATAAAGGCGACATCCTTGGTTTCGCCTTCGATAGTGGTGGAAAGGACGACGGGCTTGTAGCCCAGGTCCTTCGCTTTGGCGGCCGCGGCTTTCACGGCCAGGAGGTTGCTGCCGATCACGAGGTTGCGGGTCCGGGCGAAGCAGGCATCCCCCAGTTTAGGCGTATCGTCCACGGTGCCTCGGAGACCGGCCTGAAGCCGGGTGCGGACGCTGGCAGGCAACCGGGTGGCGAGGCCGTACTTTTCGATCACGGTCCAGGCGGATTGGAAGGTGGAAGGGTCGGGTGCGGTGGGGCCCGAACCGATGACGTCGAGCGGGTCGCCCACCACGTCGGAGAGCATTAGCGAGACAACGGTTGCGGGCGCGGCCAGGCGGGCGAGTTGACCGCCCTTGATCACGGAGAGGTGCTTGCGGACGGCGTTGAGCTCGTGGATAGTGGCGCCGCAGCCGAGCAGCAGCTTGGTGGTGTCCTGTTTCTCAGCCAGGGTGATTGGCGCGGCCGGCAACGGCAACAGGGCCGAGCCTCCGCCGGAGATCAGGCAGAGGACCAGGTCATCCGCGCTGGCTTCGGTGGCGAGTGCGGCAATCTGGCGAGCGCCATCGACCCCGCGCTGATCGGGTACGGGATGGCCGCACTCATTCAGGCGGATGCGTTTGAGATCAGCGAGATGGCCGTCCTTGGTATTGATGAGGCCGGTGGTGACATGGGCGCCGAGGGTTTGCTCCACGGCGTGGGCCATAGCCGCGGAGGCTTTGCCCGCACCGAGAACAAAGATACGGCGAAACCGATGAGTGGGGATCCTCTTGAGGGCGGCGATGACCGCCGTCTCCGGTTGGGCGGCATCGACAGCGGCCTGGAAGATGGCCTTGGCGTCGCGGCGGAGAACACGGGAGAGAGGCATGGGCAATTAGAAGATGGGCAGTTTCAGTATGGAATCGACCGCGCCCTGAGAGCCGTCCGGCCCGACGGCGATCCGGTAGTCCGACTTGTCGTAGAATTCGCGCCTTGCCCAATAGAGGGACTCGAATTTCTCAGGATCCCGGGCGAGGGGCCGGTGGGTGGAGTGGGCGATGCGCGAGCGGATGAGTTCCAGCGGGGCATCGAGCCAGATCGAGAGTCCGTGGTTTTGGATGAGCTCGAAATTCCTGGGTTGGGCGAAACATCCGCCACCGACGGAGATGACCCAGGGGACGCCGCGGGCGACATCAGAGACACGGCGTTTGAGGGCTTCGCTCTCGATGCGGCGAAACTCGTCTTCGCCGTGCGTATCGAAGATCTGGCCGATGGGTTGTTGCTCGCGCGCCTCAATATCCTCGTCAAGGTCGGCAAATCGCCAGCCGAGGTATTTCGCGAGAGCGCGACCCACCGTCGTTTTTCCGCTACCCATGAAGCCCACCAGGTAGATGCCTGGTGTGCGCTTCAACTTTAGAATCATGCTTGCTGCTCCAATTGGCGGTGGAACCGCGCCAAGAACCTTTCAGTCTGCCACGGAAAGAGCCGCGCCGCGAGAAGGAGCAGACGAGCGCTGCCTGGCGTCACTACGGTCCTGTCTCCTTTTTCGATGCCCCGGACAATAGCGCGAGCGCATTCGGCGGCAGTGATGGCGAAATGCGTGGGGTTGGTGAGAGAAGCTGGCATGGCTGTTCCACGGACGTTCTGAGGAAAGTTTGTTTTCACATAGCCGGGGCAGACGGTCATGACCTGTACGCCGGTGGAAGAGAGTTCCGAGCGGAGCCCCTCCGACAGGGCACACAAGGCGAACTTCGAAGCGGAATACATGGAAAGCCACGGCAAGGTCAATCTCCCAGCGACTGAACTGATATTGACGATCATGCCGCCTCCACGCTCTTTCATCAAGGGCGCAGCCAACTGGATGAGATGTAGCGGAGCAAACAGGTTGAGTTCGAACATCGCGCGGACGTCGTCAAGCGGAGCCTGCGTGGGTGGCGCGTAAAGACCATAACCGGCATTGTTGATTAGGAGATCGATGCACCCGAAGTGGTCTAGCGAGCGCTGGATGAGGGTTTCGCGAAAGGAGGAGTCACAGAGGTCGCCGTGGATCACCAGGTCCTCCGGTAGGGCGACGGCGGACAACCGCTCGATGGATCGGCCGGTAAGGACCAGGCGCGCGCCAAGGCGGCGGAGTTGCGTGGAAAGGGCGGCTCCGATGCCGGAACTGGCTCCTGTGACGAGTGCGACCTGGCCGGAAATCTTCATGTTTGAGGGCGGTCGCCGGCGCGGGCTGGACATACCTCCGTATGAGCCATAATACAAAGATGCCGGAGGGCCTGCTGCCGCTGTTTCCACTGGAAGTGGTGCTGTTCCCGAACACTGCTTTGCCGTTGCACATCTTCGAGGAGCGTTATAAGGAGATGATCAACGAGTGCATTGCCGGGGATCGTGCGTTCGGCGTAGTGCTTTCGCGAGGGAATGGGGTGCTGCGGACCGGAAGTACGGCTACCGTGGAGCAGGTTCTGCAGAGGTTTGAAGACGGCCGGATGGACATCCTCACGCTCGGGCGCCGGCGGTTTGAAATCATCTCCATCCAGACCGAGCGCAGCTTCTTCCAGGCGGAGGTTCACTACTTCGACGACGAGGACACGGAACCGTCCAACTCGCAGACAATTCTCCAGGCGCTTGAGAGGTTTGACGAGCTGGCCAAGCTCACGGAAGATGATACCGAGACTCCGGAAGCGGACCATCCTGAGCTGAGCTTTCAACTGGCGCAGATCTCGACGGATTTGAGCTTCCGCCAGACACTGCTGCAAATGCGTTCCGAGGCGGACCGGATGGAGCAAGTATGTGAGCATCTTGCGGTGCTATTGCAGCGGCACAAAGTCGGAAAAGAAATCAAGAAAGTGGCGCGGCTGAACGGGCACGGTAAGCATACTCCGGACCTTTCCGGCCTCGAATAGTCGGTTACGAATGCGGTTGAACCTCCTGATCGACGCCGACGATACGTTGTGGGAGAACAACGTCTACTTCGAAGAGGCTTTCGAGCAGTTTGTCGCGTTTCTGGAGCACTCGACACTGACCGCGGACGAAGTGCGCAGCATCCTGGACGAGATCGAACTGGCGAACAGCAAAGTGCACGGGTACGGATCGTTGAACTTCGGCAGGAATCTGCAGGAGTGTTACCGGCGGCTGGCCGGACGAGCCATCCGGAATGCGGACCTGGAAACGGTGAAGGGCTTTGCGCTCCGGATTCTGGAGCAGCCCATCATATTGATGGAGGGAGTGGCAGAGACGCTGGAGTACCTGTCGGGCCGGCACGCCCTGACGATTTGCACGAAGGGCCACGAGGAGGAGCAGAAGCTCAAAATCGACCGCTCCGGCGTGGGCATCTGGTTCGAACATGCCGCCATCGTCAAGGAGAAAGACCGTGCCTCGTACCAGCGCCTGGTGGCCGAGCGGGGCTTGGATCCGGCGATCACCTGGATGATTGGGAACTCTCCGAAGTCCGACATCAACCCAGCGCTGGAAGCAGGCTTGAACGCAGTATTCGTACCGCACGAACGGACTTGGACCCTGGAGAGGCAGGCATTGCGTGAGCCTGGCCCCGGACAACTGGAGATTGTGCAGGCGTTTTCAGACCTGCGGCGCCTGTTTTAAGGGCGAACAGGACGTCCCACGAGCGGACAGCGCCGCTGCGGACTATCAACAGCAAGCTACTGATCCGTCTGGAGTTGGATTTGGCTGTCCGGGTGCGATCACTCACCCGCGATGCTATCCGATTTAATATTCGCCTTTCGTTCACTGCGCAAGAGCCTAGGCTTCACCGTTGTAGCTGTGTTGACGCTGGGCCTGGGGATCGGCGCGTCGACGGCAATGTTCAGCGTGGTTCACTCCGCTCTGCTGCGGCCGCTTCCGTACCCGGAGTCAGACCGGATTGTCCACGTCTGGGAAGAGACTTCGGCGATGGGCTTCCCGGAGAATACGCCGGCACCGGCGAATTACTACGACTGGAAGGCGCAATCGAAGACCCTGGAGGACATGACGGCGTTCCGGCGTTGGGCTTTCACGCTCACGGGCGAGGGAGAAGCCACCCGTATTGAGGGTGTAAAAGCGACGCCTGAATTGTTCGCATTGTTGGGTGTGAAGCCGCGGTTGGGCCGGGTTTTCACCGCGGCGGAAGATCAGGCCGGGGCGCCCGGCGTGGCGGTCGTGAGCTATGCGTTATGGCGCGACAGGTTCGGGAGCGATGCGGCATTGATCGGCCGGACCTTGTCGCTGGATGGGTCCCCGATGACGGTGATCGGCGTGATGCCGGCCGGGTTCCGCGTCGCCGGCTATGAGTCGGATATCTGGACCCCAATGGCGTTCACTCCGGAGGAGCGGACCCGGCGAGGTTCGCACTTTCTCCAAGTGATGGCGAAACTGCGGCCAAGGGTGACATTGGAGCAGGCCCGGGCCGAGATGAGCGGGATCGCGAAACGGCTCGAGCTGCAGTATCCGGAGTCGAACTCGCAGGTGGGCGCAGTGGTAACGAGCCTGCGGCAGACCCTAAGCGGGCGTCAGAAGCCGATGCTGCTGGCATTACTGGGGATCGTCGGGTTCCTGCTGTTGATTGCCTGCGCCAATGTGGCAGGCCTGCTGGTGGCAAGGGCCTCGAGCCGGCAGCGGGAGTTTGCGGTTCGCGCCGCGCTCGGCGCCGGGCGTGCGAAACTGCTACGCCTGCAGTTGGTGGAAAGTTCTTTGCTGGCAGCCATTGCGTGTCTGTTGGGATTGGCGCTGGCAGCATGGACCAAGGAAGGCGTTTCGCGGCTATTGCCGGAGGCGCTCTATGGGTCCAAGGAGATCGAGTTGAATCCCGTCGTGCTGGGCTTCTCGATGCTGGCCGCGGCGCTGACGGCTGTCCTTTCCGGGATGGCGCCGGCGCTATTGGCGTGGCGTACCGCCGAGGCGGATTCTCTGCGTCAGGGCAGCAGAAATCAGGTGGGCGGGCGGGCCGGTTTGCGACAGTTGCTGGTGGGCGCGGAGGTGACTCTCTCCGTAATGATGCTGACGGGCGCGGGCCTGTTTCTGCATAGCTTCCTGAAGCTGCAGAGGCAGGAGTTGGGATTCGATCCCGAGGGCGTTGTGACGATGCGGCTGGTGCTGCCGGATCGAGCTTACGAGAAGGACGAACGGAAGGTCGCCTTTTACCGCTCATCTCTGGAGAAGATCAAGGCAATTCCAGGGGTGACCGACGCCGGTTGGACTTATCGGGTCCCGACGAGCATGGCCGGCGGAGCGAGCATGGTGACGTTTGATGGACGTCCGGCGCCACCGCGAGGGCAGGAAATCGTCGTACCGCACCGGTATGTGACTCCGTCGTATTTCTCCACCATGCGCATGCCGCTGCTGGAGGGGCGCATGATGGAGGCTCGCGACACGCAAGGGCCGGTCTATGGGGTGATGGTCAACGAGACATTTGCCAAGCGGTTCTTCCAGGGCCGATCCGCCCTGGACAGCACGTTCGTGGACAGCAATCAGGAAGCGAAGTGCAGGATCATTGGCGTGGTAGCCGATGTGCGCGAGTACAACATCGACGAACCGGCGCGGCCTGTGATGTACAATCCGCTGCAGGCGGCCCCCATGGTGCGCGACCTGGTGGTGCGGACGGCGATGGAACCGGGTGCGGTCGCGACGTTGGTGCGCGGTGAGATCCGGTCGATCGATGCGGGCCTGGCTGTGTCTCACGTCCAGCTTATGGAAGATGTCCTCTCGAAGGCGGTGGCCGGTCCGCGGCTCCAGATGGTGCTGGCCGGCGTGTTTGCCGCCCTGGCGCTGTTGCTGACCGGTGTGGGCCTGGCCGGCGTCGTGGCGCAGAGCGTGGTTGAGAGGACTCCGGAGATCGGTCTTCGCATGGCGCTGGGGGCACAGCGCGGCCACGTGTTGGCACTGGTCTTCAGGCAGGGCATCCTACCGACAGGCGTGGGCCTGGCGGCGGGTGTGGCATTGAGCCTGGCGATGGCCCGCACGGTGCAGAGCCTGCTCTATGGGGTGCAGGCGCACGATGTACAGACCTTTGCCACAGTGCCGCTGTTGCTGGCCATGGTTTCGTTGCTGGCGATGTTGCTGCCGGCGCTGCGCGCCCTGCGGATTGAACCAATGAGCGCGCTGCGCGGCGATTGATGGAGTTTAGAGAAGCGGTGCGGTATTGCCAGGCAGCAGGATCTGCCGCATCAGCTTGAGTGGCAGCGGCCCCTGTTTCACGAAATCATCGTGGAAGCCCTGAAGGGTATAAGCGGAGCCTTTGGCCTGCTGATAGTCGGTGCGCAATTTGTAGATCATCAGCTTACCCAGCGTGTAGTAGAGATAGGTCGGATTGTAGGCGCCACGGCGCGCTTCCTCAAACCCGTTGGCCGGCTGCTGGAAGCCCTTCTCGACAAACAACTGCTTTCCCTGCTCGACGGTCCACCCTTCTGTGTGGAGTTTGATTCCAGTGATGTACCGGCAATCGCGGAGCAGAGCCTCGGAGAGTTGCGCCAAGTGGATCTTGGGGTCGCCCTCGCCGTAGCCTTGTTCCAGCATCATTTGCTCGGTGTAATGGGCCCAGCCTTCGGCGTTGGAGGCGGCACCACCCAGTTTGCGGGCTTTGGTGGGGAATTGTTTGCCATAGAGGAATTGCAGATAGTGGCCCGGGAATGCCTCATGGATGGTGATCATCTGCATCACATACTTGTTGTAGAGGCGCAGATGCTCTTCCTTGTGCTTCGCATCCCATTCTTTTTCCGGCGGCGTGACGTAGTAAAACGCTTCAGTGGCCTTCTCCTCATACGGGCCGGGGGTGTCCATGGAGGCGAAGCTGCCGACGCGGGCGTAGACCGGCGTCTCTTCAATGCGCGGGCGAACCTCTGAGGGCACTGTGACGATTTTGTGGTCGATGAGGAAGGAGCGCGTCCCTTCAATGGTGCGACGGGCGGCGGGCAGGAGATCGGCTTCGGTCGGGTGATCCGTCTCGAGCGACTTCATGACATCGGCCGGTGAGAGCTTGGGGTTGATCTTCTTAGCCGTCTCGACGAAGTCGTTATAGTCCTTGTCGAGATTCGCCTGGCCCACGGCCAGTACCCGGTCGAGCGGCAGATCAACCATCTCCTCGTACAGCAGCTTCTTCGAGAAGTTCTCGGCGCCGATGGAGTACGAGCCCTTGGAGCGGGGCAGCAGGTCCGATTTGAGCCAGGCCGCGGCATCCTTCATGGCCGCCACTACAGCCGCATCGGCCTTTTGGAAGTCGCTGAACGCTTGGGCATCATCGCCGGCTGCCTCTTTGGCCCAGACCGCGACTTCCTTCTCGAGGAAGCCGATGGAGCCACCGGCCACGCGAATGGCGAGATCAGTGAATTCCCTGGGCGGATTGTTCACGTTCGCCTTCATCGCGGCGATCAATGCCGGAGCGGCCGACAGCCGTGAGGTGACACCCGCGAGGCGCTCTTTCGCGGGAGCGAAATTGCGCTTCATGAGCAGATCGACAGCGCCGCCGGGCGAGGCTACATAGTCGATGGGATTGTGCCGCCAGGTCTGGATCGTCTCAAGGTCAAGTAGTTCGGCCCGGATGGCATTGTGGATCATCGTGAGGTCGATCTGATCCTGCTCGGCGGGCTTGGCGGCCTGCAGCGCTTCCGCCTGCGTCAACTGCTGCTTCAGCGCGGCGATGCGCCTCTCATAGGCGGCGGCCGAACGATCCTCCAGATGCTTGTCGTATTGATGGAAGCCGACGCTGGTTCCGAAAGAGGGGCTCCATGCAAAGAGGGCGTCGTAGTAGGAATCGACAAAGGCGCTGACCTTGGGAGGTTCCGGCTTGGAGGCACACGCGCTGAGGAGGAGGGAGAGGGTGAGGGCCGAGGCCGCACTCACGGAGGCGAATCGCATGATTTCAGGGTAGCAACAGGCGTGAGGAGGAGATCGCTACCACGCCTGTCGCTGCGGGGAGGCGCCGGCGCACCTCCCCGCCCGTAGCCGGCTAGTTCGCCGGTGACGGCTCTTCGACAACCACCGGAGGCTCCTGAACAACGAGGGTGACCGGGATTTCGAGTACCGGGTGGAACGCGTCGTTGACAGTGACCTTGATGATTGTCGTGTATTCGCCTGGCGCCAACCCGTCGGGGTTGACGCTGAATTTGAGTTTCATAGGGACCGAATTGCCATCCTTCTCGAGGATCAGCCAGGGCTCGGTGCTTTCGGGACCTTCGGCGGGAAAGGCCTGCGGACAGCCCGCATAGACCACTGAATTGATGGGCGCGGGCACTTCGCCGCCCACTACATAGGTAAAGCGAGCCTCTGAGAGGTCGCCAAACCAGATTCCGAGCCAGGGATCGCAGATCTGACAGACAAAGGCGTCGTTCCCGCTGCCGAGTTTGGTCTGCAGGGCGTTGGCCGACAGAGGCAGATCAGAGGAGTAGGTGATGCCTGCAATATAGGCAGACTCGCCGGGCCCCAGAGTCAGAGCAAGCGATTCATCGCCTTCCGCACCGCCCCAGAAAGTGGAGGAGATCAGCTGTTTCTGATCCAGGTCCAGGCGCAGCAGGAACGCATCAAACTTGCCGCCGTGGTTCGGCTGTAGGGCTCGGAAGCCGGGGAAATCGGGCGAGTTCGTGTAACCGGTGACATGCACATACCCGCGGGCATCGATCTTTACAGCGGTGGCTGTTTCGTCGGGATCTGTCGGGCCCGAGGAGCTGCCGCCCAGGTAAGTGAGGTATTCGGCGGCGGTCCCGTCGACGCTTAGGCGTAGGAGAAATGCGTCGCGGAAGCCACCGCCGAAGGCTGTTTGCAGTGCGTTCTCAGAGGTAGGCAACTGCTTGGAGGAGGTGTGGCCGACCACGTAGGCGCGTCCATCGCGGTCCACGGTCAGGCCCTGAATCTTGGTGTAGCCACCCTTCCAGCCGACATAGGTGAAGTACATCAGGCCGTCGCCCTCGGGCTTTACGCGGGCCACGAAGCTGGAGTAGCTCTGGGGCTGCGTGATGTAGGCGCCCTCAGTGGCCATGCCGGTGGACATTGTCTCGCCTGCCACGTAGAGCGAGTCGTCGGGACCCACGGCAATCGCGTAGATGTTATCGGTACCACTGTTCCCGCCCAAGTAGGTGGCGTAGGCGAGCTGGAAATCCGGCGTGATCTTGGCGATGAAGGCATCCTGGCCGCCGCCGGAGATCTGAGCCTGCATCGCGTTTTTCACCGGCAACTGAGTGGAGGAGGCGCGGCCGGCGAGATAGATGCTCCCGGCCGAATCCAGGGCCAGGGCGAGGCCTTCCTCATTGCGCTCTCCACCGAAGTATGTGGAGAAGAGGAGCGTTCCTTCCGGGTCGAACTTCATGACAAAGCAGATGTTCAGGCCGCCCTGCTTGTCCTGAATGGGGTGCAGTAATGGAAGATCGCGAGCCCCGGTGGTGCCCGCCACATAGACATTCCCGTCCTTGTCGAGAGCAACCGCGTGGGCAACCGTGTTGGACGAGCCGCCAATCTGGGCGCGCCAGAGCACTTCTTTGCCTTCCGCGCTGTACTTCGTGAGATAAGCCTTGAAGACAGCCGATGTCAGCGGCTTGCCACCCACGGGCTTCACGGGGATATCACGTGATTCGCTTTCGCCAGCAACGTAGATGAAGCCGCCGGGATCGACGGCAACCGCCGTAGCATCGTCATAGCGGTCACCACCATTGAAGGTGGAGAAGACGAGGCGCTTGTCTTCAGAGGGGGATTGCGCAGCCAGCACGGCCGCGAAGGCAAAGAGTGAGATGATCTTCCGCATACACACAGAACGCGCGGTGACCGGGAAGAAGGGATCACCGCGCGCCGTGTATTCGCCAAACAAATTTGGGGATGCGACGCCCCGGGCTGTCCGCCGTTAAGCCAGGGTGATGAGCGCACACGGCAGGCGCCCGAAGAGGGCTCGCAATGGAATCGATCCGGCGCACATCCAGCGCTCGTTTGTCAGGACATTGACGATGTTCTTGCCCGCGAGGTCATCCGGCACGGGCAGCACCGTTTCGTGCCAAGCCTCGGCAGCCGTCGTATACGGAACGTCAGCCAGCAGTCCCGCCGTCCAACGCAAGCCCGCAGCCAGCAGCACACGCCCCTTGTGCAGACGTCCAAATGCTACCAGATGATCGGAAATGGGACCGGTTGCGTACAGTGGAAGGTAGGCTCCATCGATCAACAAATCGGGGTTCTGGCGCCGGAAATTGAGACCAATGGTCGTAATAGCCGCCTTCAGTTCGCCGGAGTCGGGATGGGCGCCAATCTGGGCAAAGCTAAACGCGCGGTTCTCATCCAGTGATCGCTGATGCTCCGACTGCCATCGGCTAAGCCAGCGTTGCCGGGCATCGAAATCGATGCGTTGGCGATTGTCCGGATCGACCAGGGTGAGATCCCAGAACTCAGTGCCCTGATAGAAATCTGTGACGCCCGGAGATCCCAGTTTGAGCGTGAGCTGGGATAACGCGTTCAGCGAGCCGAAATAGGCAATGCGGTCAGCAAAGGCAGCAAACGATTCACGGAACGCGGAGGTGTGCTGTTCAGTGAACAGACTACGGATGAAATGCGCCAAGGCCTCGTCGTATTCGTTCGATGGATTGATCCAGCTGGTGTGGGTCTTGGCCTCCTTCACCGCTTTGGACATGTACTCGAGGATCCGGTCTTGCAGACGCTCATCTTCCCAACCCTTGGAAGTGGGCCAGATGGCCAGCAAGCTCTGGTAGAAGAGGTACTCATCATTGCGGTCGGGCGCCACCTGGCCTCCGGTGCGAGTCCGGGCAGGCGCGACATACCGGGACCAGATCCGCAGTTGCTTGCGCCACTCGTCCGGCACTTCGGAGAGAACACTGATGCGCACACGTCCATCCTCCCCGCGCTTCGTGTCATGCGTGGAGGTAGTGATCATCGAGCGCGGGCTGCGAGTCTGCCGGTAGGCGTTCGCGGCATGGAAGTCATCCAGCGGAGCACCCAGCACTGCAGGCTCTCCGCCCACCTCGTTCAGTGAGGCGAGCGGGCAATAACGGTAGAACGCCGTATCCTCAATGCCTTTGGCCTGAACAGGGCTGGTGTACTGTTGGAACTTCTGCGCGAAGCGAAGCCGCCGGCCACGGTTGAGTTCGTCGCCTTCCGATGGGTCAGGGCACACGCATTCACGGATGAAGGCGAAGATGGAAGACTCCATAGCGGGATTTCGGCGGATCGCCTCCCGGATCGCCTGGTCGATCGCAACCCGGTCTGAATACGCCACGCCGCGCGCGCTGATATAGGTCCGATAGACCGGGAAGCAGGCAACCACTTCCCGAAGCGCCTCCTGCAGGCTGTCCAGCGTGAAATCGCGATAGCGCCGGTCCTGCTCCGACATGCGGTTCAACTCGTGGGCCAGCACGTTCAACTCGCTGACCATCGAGGTGGAAATGATCTGCTGCTTGGAGGTGTAACGGATCTCTTCGAAGTTTGTGCTGCGGCGCGAGAAGCTGTGGTAGATGCGGCGAATGGACTCGAGGTTCTCGGGCCGGATGAACAGCCGATTGAGCTGATTCAGGTACTCATAGCCGGTGGTGCCATCAACCGGCCACTCGGAGGTGAGCCGTTCCGTGGAAGCCAGTATTTTCTCGACGACGATGTAAGAGATCCGCTCGTCCTTGTCGACGGTCTTGCGCAGTTCATGCAGATAGCCCGACGGATCGTACAGTCCGTCAATATGATCAAGACGCAGCCCATGAGCTCGGCCGGTGCTGAAGAGGTCCACAACCTTCTTGTGCGCGGATTCGAAGACCTGATGCGATTCCATGCGCAAGCCCGCCAGTTCGTTGATGTCAAAGAAGCGGCGGTAGTTGATCTCATGCAAGGCAGTGCGCCAGTAACAAAGGCGGTATGGCTGCAGTTCCAGGAGGTTGTGAAGCAGATCGAAGCTGGCGGGGTCGCCCGGGCTTCCATTGAACTCCTTGACATTGGTATCCACATGGCCGCGAAGCGCCTCCGACTCCGTCAACAGCCGGAATAGACGCTGGCTGGCGATGGTCAGTTCGCGCGCCCTGTCATTGCGCGCCTCCAACGAAGTGTCGGTGTAGGTGGGCAGGTGGTCGAGCTGAAACAGAATGCTGAGATATTCCTGCTGGACCTCGGGCTGATCCTGGAGTAACTCGGGGAGCGCCGCTTCGCGATGCCGCAGAATGAGCCGGCACTGGCGTGGATTCAGAGGCAGGTTGTTGTCCCAGTAGCGCAGGTGGAACTCGCCGCATTGATGGACGACCTGCAGTTCGCCGGCCTCCAGAACGGAACCGTATTGATGCCCCAGAATCGGCAGCAGGACTTTGTTCTCAAGCTCGTTCTTCACGGGCTGCCAGTCGATGTCGAAGTACTCCGCATAGGGAGAGGATGGCCCATTGCGGAGAACATCGCGCCAAGCCTCATTGTGCAGGGGATCCGTACACATGTGGTTGGCTACGTAGTCGAGAACCAGTCCGATGGAATGATTTGCGGCAGCCTCGCACAGCCGGTTGTAGCCCTCCTCTCCGCCAAGTTCGGGACTGATCTCGGCCAGGTCGCAGATGTCGTAGCCGTGCTGGCTATGCGGCCTGGCTTTCCAGATTGGCGAGAGGTAGAGATGAGTGACGCCGAGCGAGGCGAAGTACGGCACCAACTGCGTGACGGCATCAAAGACGAGCCCATCGTTCAACTGCAGCCGGTAGGTACTGACGGGATGGGACAAAATGCCGGTTGTCACTTCAGGCTTCTCCTTTCCCGCTAAAGAAAATGGCGCAACCCGCACGATCGAACTGGAGCGGCCGGCCCGTCGCCTCCCCAGGCCGCGTCGAGGGGTCGGGCCCGAACTCCGGATCTTCGCTCGTGAAGAGGAGCGCGCCAGGCGGTCGGGCATCGACCCACTCGCCGCCCCCCGTCAGGGCTACGGCGGCAGTGTAGGCCTGCTGTTCATCCCGCCATTCCAAGGCGATCAGTCCTTCCCTTTCGCTGATGGCGCACCGCATCGATCGACCGCGGATCTGACGTCGCAAGGCAATGAGCCGTGTATACCAGCGGAGCATCGCGTGGTGAGCCGGCTGCTCCCTTTCCCGCCATTGCAGCTTGCTGCGGAGGAACGTCTCCTCTGCCTGTGGATCGGGAATCGAGGCCCTGGCTGCTTCTTCGGAGAACTCCGGGAAGTGGGCGAACTCACTGCGCCGACCTTCGCTCACCAGCGGCCCGAGCTCTTCATTGTGGTCAGTGAAAAACTGAAACGGTGAAGTGGCCGCCCACTCCTGGCCCATGAAGAGTAGCGGCGTCTCCGGAGCCAGCAACAACAACGCGCTCGCAGCCCTATAGCTGTGATCCCGAACCTGGTGGTGGAGGCGCTCGCCCTTTGCCCGGTTGCCAATCTGGTCGTGGTTCTGAATACAGATGATGAAGTGGCTGCGCTCCAGATCGCCCGAGGGCGTACCCCGGGGTGCATCGTGATGCACGGAGTGCTGCCCCTCGTAGAACCAGCCGTTGCGCAGCGTCTGGGCTATGGCGGCGGGCTGTCCATCATAGTCTGCATAGTAACCGGCGCTGTCTCCGGCCAGGGCTCTGCGGACCTGGTGATGGAAGTCGTCGGCCCAGACTGCATCGACGCCGTATCCGCCTTGCTGAACCGGCTGCAGGATTGTATTGAGGTTTCGGGCATCCTCCGCGATCACCTGGACGCGGCGCTGCAACCCGGCTGCCCGCTGGTGCAGGGCAACCGAGAACTCCGCCAGAAAATGCACGGGGCTGGTGTCCTGGATGGCATGGGTGGCGTCCAGGCGAAAACCATCGATATGGTATTCCTCCAGCCAATAGAGCGCATTTCCGATGAAGAAGTCTCGGGTGCCGCGGGAGTGCTCATCGTCGAAATTGAGACTGTCGCCCCATGGCGTCTTCACTCGAGTCGAGTAAAAGCCCGGATGAAACAGACGATGATAGGCGCCGTCCGGCCCAAAGTGGTTGTAGACGACGTCGAGATACACGGCAAGGCCCAAGTCGTGAGCGTGGTTCACGAACGAGCGAAGATCTTCGGGCCGGCCGTAGTTCCGATTGGGCGCGTAGAGAGAGACTCCATCGTAGCCCCAGTTCCGGCGGCCCGGGCTGTCGGCCAGGGGCATGAGCTCCAACGCTGTCACGCCGAGGTCGCGCAGGCTTGTGAGCTGCTCTTTCGCCGCCTGGAAGGTGCCGGCCTCGGTGAAGGCTCCACAGTGCAGTTCATAGATCACAGCTTCGTCCCAGGGCCTGGGCGAAAAACCCGCATCCGTCCAGGCAAACTCCGGGTCGATCACTTCCGACAAGCCGTGCACGCCATCCGGCTGGAAGCGGGATGCCGGATCCGGGATTGGACCCTGCCCATTAATGCGGAAACCATACCGCGCGCCGGCGCCCAGTCCTGGCACGAATACTTGCCGCAGCCCGTCGGGGCGTGATTGGAGCTGGTGTGTGCAAGGTTCGGGACTGTCCAAGACAAGTTCGACCCCGTCCGCTGCACTCCAAACCTGGAATAGGACGCCATCGGCTTTCAGGATGGCTCCAAAACGGCGTCCATCCGGCCCGCTCAACTCCCATACTCCTGTCCATCGAGCCGGGCGTTGAGATTTAAGGCTGCACTGACGAGACCCAGATGGGTGAAAGCCTGTGGGATGTTGCCTAGCGACTCCCCCGTGGGTCCGATTTCTTCTGAATACAAGCCAAGGTGATTGCAGTAGGTGAGCATCTTTTCGAAGATCAAGCGGGCTTCCTCCAGACGCCCGGCACGGGTCAGCGCCTCCACCAGCCAGAAGGTGCACATGCTGAAGGTGCCCTCTCCGCCGGAGATTCCGTCGTCGGTGAACACCTCACCGTGCAATTGATAGCGATAGACAAGACTGTCCGAAACCAGCGCTTCAATGGTGCGGTCGATCGTGCTCAGCATGCGAGGATCTGTCGGCGCTATGAAGTAGACGAGCGGCATCAGCAGATTTGCAGCGTCGAGAGCTTTCGTGCCGGCGGCCTGGACGAAGGACTGCTGGTCGGCATCCCAGCCATGCGTCATGATCCACTCAAATACACGGTCGCGCTCCTGCTCGAGATAGGCGCGGTTCAGCGGCAGGCTGCGCCGCGCGGCCAGGCGCAATCCACGATCGAGCGCCACCCAGCATTGCAGTTTGGAATAGATGAAGTGCTGACGATGGCTACGCACCTCCCACAGCCCTTCATCGGGCTGTTGCCAGTTGGCGGCCACCCACTCCAGCATGGAACGGACCTGCTTCCAGAAGCTATACGAGATGGGCGTGACGTGCTTGTCGTAGAGGTAGATGGAATCCACGACTTCGCCATAGATATCGAGCTGCAACTGGTTATAGGCGCCATTGCCGACACGCACCGGACGGGACCCTCGATAACCCTCGAAGTGATCGAGCGTGAATTCCGTCAGGTCGTGACGGCCGTCGATGGCATACATCACATTCAGCGGCCCGTTGACGCGCTCCTGCTCGTGGATACGGCTCTCCAGCCACCCCATGAAGGCTTTGGCCTCATCGGTGAAACCCATCCGCAGAAAGGCATAGACGGTGAAAGCCGCATCACGGATCCAGGTGTAGCGATAGTCCCAGTTGCGAGTCCCGCCCACCTCCTCCGGCAGGCTGCAGGTCGGCGCCGCCACAATCGCTCCGGTGGGGCGATAGGTCAGCAACTTGAGGACGAGCGCGGAACGGATGATGCGTTCACGC
The DNA here is from genome assembly GCF_051172195.1 of Paludibaculum fermentans. Classification (GTDB taxonomy): domain Bacteria; phylum Acidobacteriota; class Terriglobia; order Bryobacterales; family Bryobacteraceae; genus Paludibaculum; species Paludibaculum fermentans_A. Next base: position 2,585,951 of record NZ_JBPJAQ010000001.1, on the reverse strand, counting down.
CACCGGCCTTTGTACGTACAGCGGCTCAGCCAGCCGCGCCAGTACTTCACAGCTTGATCCATGAGAATCTCGCCATCGATCGGATCATGACCGCCCGGAGTCGGCTCCCCATGCTCCAGGAAGCGCAGGGAAAAGGTGAAACTCTCCTTGGGGTGGATGGTGAACTCTGCAACGGCATGGCCGCCTTCATCGGCAATCGGCACGGGACTGCTCAGCGCCAGGCTGCCTTGTTCACTGCGGAAGAGGCAACCCCAGGGGCGGATCTCCGTCTCGTGCGGGGCCAGCGCATAGCCGAAAGCAGGGGAGCAATCGAGCCTGATGCGCGTGACTCCGCGAACCCCCCGGACAATGCGGATGATCTCGCTGGGCGACTGTGCACCGGGCCAGACACTGTCCTCCCGCACAGGCATGAAGTCGAGCACTTCCGCCACGCCGTCAGGCCGCAGGAATCGCGTCATCAGGACGTTCGTCTCAGGCAGGTACATCTGCCGGTTGACGCCCTCCGTCACGGGCGCGATTCGAAAATAGCCGCCCTTACCCCGATCTAAAATCGCTCCGAAAATGCTTGGCGAATCAAAGTTCGGCAAGCAGCACCAATCGATCTCACCCTCCGTAGAGACCAATGCAACCGACTGCAAATTGCCGATGATCCCGCAGGATTCGATCGGCCGGTACGTCCTTGGCTTCGAGTCTGAGCCCATTCCCAAGTCGAAGGTACCTCCAGATGCTTGCATCTTCGCATAGGAGGGGCAGCCGGATCTTTTTCGTATTTTAAGATCTGTAAGACAGTTACACGGATAGCTGAGCCAAAAGGAAAGGGCCGGCACGGGCCAGCCCTCTCTATTTCGGTATTGAGTTGACGCAGATTGTGACGCTATCGGATCAATGCCGCGGAGCGGCCCGCAAAGTCGAGGACGAACGAGGGGAAGATTCCGAGGAACAGCGTCACGATCGCCGTGCAGAAGATAGCGACTCGAATGCCTGCACTAGGCGCAAGCAATTCCTCCGTACTTTCGGCCGGTGGCTGCATGTACATTACTACGATGATTCGCAGGTAGTAATAGGCGGCTACTGCGCTGTTCAGCATGCCCAACACCGCCAGCCAGACCAGGTTGGCATCGAGCGCGGCTTTGAAGATGTAGAACTTACCGAAGAAGCCGGCTGTCAGCGGAATACCGGTCAGCGAGAGCAGGAAGATGGTCAGCATGGCCGCCACCAGGGGCTGCGTCTGGCTGAGTCCGGAGAGGTCCTGCGTGGCAACGTGCTTCTCTCCGCGGCGGGCCACATAGGTGACAACAGCGAAGGCGCCGATGTTCATGAAGGCGTAGGACGCCAGGTAGAACATTGCGGCCGCGGTGCCAATCTCACTGTGCGTGGTGAGGGCCACCATGACATAGCCGGCATGCGCGATGGAACTGTACGCCAGCAGGCGCTTGATGTTCGTCTGGCGCAACGCGGCGAAGTTGCCGATGATCATTGTCGCAAGTGCGGACACCCACAGGATGGGCTCCCAGCGATCCTTCAATGGCTCGAAGGCGGTCATCAGAATCCGCAGGAACATCGCGAAGGCGGCCGCTTTCGGTCCAACGGACATGAATGCGGAGACCGGGGCGGGCGCGCCCTGGTACACGTCCGGCGCCCACATCTGGAACGGCGCCGCGGATACTTTGAAGGCCAGGCCGACAAAGAGAAGTGCAGTGGCCGCGCCGAGCATCACCAGGTTCGGGTGATTCGTGGGATTCAGCAGGGTGGCGCGAATTGCGCTCAGGTTCGTCGTGCCTGTGAGGCCATAGATCCAGGCGACACCGTAGAGCAGGAAGGCCGTCGCGAACGAACCCAGCAGAAAGTACTTCAATGCCGATTCGTTGTTCCGCTTGTCATCGCGGAGATATCCAGCCAGGACGTAACTGGCAATGGACGAGCACTCCAGTCCGATGAAGAGCATAATCAGTTCGTTCGCGGAAACCATCAGGCACTGCCCGATGATCGAGAACAGCATCAATGCATAGTATTCGCCGGACTCATGCTGCTCGAGCTTCAGATAGTTCGTGGAGATCAGCACGATGAGCAGCCCCACGACCATGACGAGAATCCGGAAGAACGCCGCGAATCCGTCCAGCACCAGCATTTTGGAGAATGCGGTACCCGGATCGTTGGTGCCGGCCACGGTGAGAACGATTCCGGCAATCAACGTCAGAAAGGTCATCACGGCAAACTTGCGCTTGCCCTCCGGTGCGCTCAGGGGTTCCATCACCATGATGAGTGTGGCTACCACGGTCATCAGCATTTCAGGCGCAAACCGGAACAACTCCTGCGGGGAGGGCGGCACGAAACTAGCGGGCATTGGCAAGCTCCTTCCCTGCGACAGGGGCTTTCGACTGAACTACGGAGAGAATCTTCGAATCGCTGGCGCTGATGGCCGGCAGGAAACTGCTTGAGCCGATGCCCATCCAGATCATCATGGCGATGAGAGGGAGGATCACACCCCATTCGCGCAGCGAGAGGTCGCTGAAGTGGTGCTTCACCTCGTCGGGCGTTTCGCCATAGAAGGTTCGCTGCACCATCCAGAGCATGTAGACCGCGGAAAGGATGACGCCGACAGCGGCAAACACGGCATACAGGAAGTTGCGTTCGGCAGCGCCCTGGAGCACTAAGAATTCGCCAACAAAGTTGTTCAGCAGCGGCAGGCCGACACTGGCCAGCGTGGTAATCACGAACATCGTGGAAAGCCAGGGGGCCACCGTGCCCACTCCGCCGTAATCGGTGATCTCCAGCGAATGGCGGCGCTCGTAGAGCATGCCCACCAGAATGAAGAGGGCGCCGGTGGAAATACCGTGATTCAGCATCTGGTAAACCGCACCGTCGAGGCCCACCTGCGTGAAGGTGAAGACCCCGAGGATTACGAAACCCAGGTGGCTGACCGAAGAGTACGCAACCAGCCGCTTCATGTTCGGCTGGACCATGGCGACCAGTGCGCCGTAGATGATGCCGCCAATGGCCAGGCCGATGATCCATTGCGCGTTCTGATGCGCGGCCTGAGGGAACAGCGGCAGGCAGATGCGGACGATGCCATACGTGCCCAATTTCAGCAGGACGGAGGCCAGCATGACGGAACCGGCCGTGGGCGCCTCGCCGTGAGCATCCGGCAACCAGGTGTGCAGCGGAAACAGTGGGACCTTAATGGCGAACGCCAGGAAGAACGCCAGGAACAACCAGCAGCCTTCTGTACTCGTCAGCGTCAGCCGGCCCTTGGCCATCATGTCCATCAGCAACGGTATATCGAACGTACCGCTCTTGTTGTAGAGGTACACAATCGCAATGAACATCAGAGCCGAACCGGCCATCGTGTAAAGGAAGAATTTGACGGCTGCGTAGATGCGCCTCTCGTGGCCCCAGATGCCGACCAGGAAGTACATCGGTACCAGCGAGACTTCCCAAAACACGAAGAACAGGAACAGGTCGAGGGCAACGAAGACGCCAAGCACGCCGAAAAGCAGGAAGAGCAGGAAGGCGTAGTATTCCTTGACGCGCTTCTGAATGTACTTCCAACTCACCAGGATGACCAGAGGCGTGAGGAACGTGGAGAGGATTACCAGCCACAGACTGAGCCCGTCCAATCCCACGTGGTAGCGGATGGAGGGATACTCGATCCACTGCGTATTGGTCTCAAATGAGAGTTGCTGAGGGTTGGCCAGCACCGGCCCGATCAGCCCCAGCGACAACAGAAACGCGATCAACGAAACAAACAGCGTGAAATTCCGGATCAGGCGCGGATTGTCCTTCGGCAACAACAGCGTCAGCAGAAAGCCAGCCGCCGGCACAATCAGGAGTATGTTCAAAAGGTTCACCGAACGCCTCCCCAGAAGCTGACGACAGCGACGATGACAATGCTGCCCAGCACGACCCATGCGGCGTACCTTCGTATGTAGCCGGATTGCAGATGCCGCAAGACGCCGCCGATCCCCTGCGCCAGCGACCCGACTCCATTCACTGCGGCGTCAATCACCCCGGCGTCGATACCCTTCCAGAGGATGCTGGTCGAGCCGTCCCGGATGGGATGAACGATCATGGCGTCATAGGCTTCATCCACGTAGTACTTGTTGTAAAGCACCTTGTACGGCCATGAGAACGTGCGGGCGATACCGTCGGCCAGGCCGGGCTTCGCCACATAGAAGATGTAGGCCAGCACGATGCCGATGACACCCGCCGCCACCGAAATGAAGACTAGGCTCTCATCATGCGCCGCATGCTCCCCGCCGAAGATCGGCTCGAGGAAGTGCGGCACATCCAGATATCCGCCGCCCAGGCTGAGCAGGGCGAGAACACCGAGCGGCAACGTCATGATCAGCGGAGACTCATGCGGATGAGCGTGTCCGCGGTAGCTACCGAAGAAGGCCATGAACCAGGCGCGGAACACATAGAATGCCGTCATGCCCGCGGTCACAACGCCAACCCAGTACATCCAGGGTGCTTTGGCATGAGCGGCCAGCAGGATCGCGTCCTTACTGTGGAAGCCCGAGAACGGAGGCACACCGGCGATGGCGACGGAGGCGCAGAACAGCAGCGCGCAGGTCACCGGGATCTTCGACCTTAACCCGCCCATCATCCTCAGATCCTGCTCACCGTGCACCGCGTGAATCACCGATCCGGCGCCAAGGAAGAGCAGCGCCTTGAAGAACGCGTGTGTCATGACATGGAAGATACCGGCCGAATAGGCCCCGCTGCCCAGGGCCAGGAACATGTAGCCCAACTGTGAAACCGTGGAGTAAGCGAACACCTTCTTGATGTCGTATTGCGTGAGGCCAATGGTGGCGGCCATCACAGCCGTCGCCAGTCCAATGTAGGCGACCACATCGAGGGCAGCCGGAGAGTGGTTAAACAGAACGGCAGACCGCGCAATCATATACACGCCTGCGGTCACCATCGTGGCGGCGTGGATCAGGGCGCTGACCGGGGTTGGGCCTTCCATGGCGTCCGGCAGCCACACATACAACGGGAGCTGGGCGCTTTTGCCGGCCGCACCGACCAACAGAAGGAGACAGATGAGAGTGAACGTCGACGTGGTGACGCCGCCCGCATCCGTGGCGCCGGCCTTGGCAAAAACCGTCAGAAAGTCCAGCGACTTGAAGTGGAGCAGGATCAGGAACATGGCCAGCGAGAAGCCAAAGTCGCCGATACGGTTGACGATGAACGCCTTCTTGCCGGCATCGCCCGCACTCTTCTTGACGAAGTAGAATCCGATCAGCAGGTAGCTGCACAAGCCCACCCCTTCCCACCCGACAAACAGCAGCAGGTAGTTGGCGGCCAGCACCAGCACGAGCATGAAAAACATGAACAGGTTCAGGTAGGCGAAGAAGCGGTAGTACCCGCCCTCGTGCTCCATGTAGCCTGCCGCATAGATGTGGATGAGAGTGCCGATGCCGGTGACAATCAGCAGCATGACGGCGCTGAGGCGATCGACTGAGAAGTCGAAACCGATGTTCACGTATCCGCTTTGGATCCAGGTGAAGTAGTGCTCGACATGGGGCGTTTCCATGGCGCCCAGCGCAAGCACTGTCTTCACGACCCAGAGGAAGGCGAGTAGAACGCTGCCGATTGCCGCTGCGTTGACGGCCGCTTTGGGCAGCTTGCGGCCGAACAGACCATTCACCAGGAATCCGGCAAACGGCAATGCGGGAATGAGCCAGAGTTGATGCATCGGATCAGAGCTTCATCGAGGAGACTTCGTCGACTTCCAGCGTCGAACGATTCTTGAACACCGTGAGGATGATGGCGAGCCCGACGGCGGCTTCGGCCGCGGCTACAACCATCACGAAGAAACTGAAGATGTGGCCGTCCACCTGCTTCAACTGGTGGCTGAAGGCAATGAACGTCAGGTTCACCGCGTTGAGCATCAGCTCGATGCACATGAAGACGGTGATGATGTTGCGCCGCAGCAGAAAGCCGGCGGCGCCGACCACGAACAGAATCACGCTGAGGATCAGGTACCAGGAGAGCGGTACATGGGCGGGTAGTGCGATGGGCAGCTCAGGCATGGGGTTTCGTTAAATCTCCTTCCGGGCCAGCACAATCGCCCCGAGGATGGCGATGAGGATCAGGATGGAAGTGGCCTCGAAGGGCAGAAGGTATGTGGTGAACAGCGCGCTTCCAATCTCGCGGCCGCCGACGATGAAGGTTCCGAACTTCACCACGTCGGTGGAAGGCGTTTGCGAAGCGACCAGGAACGCCCCGATGGCCAACAGCGTAAACAGCAGCGGCAGCGCGACGGCAGCCCGCAGGATGTTCCGCGTCGGCTTCTTCTCGGCGCCCGCATTCAGCAACATGATCACGAAGATGAACAACACCATGATGGCGCCGGCGTAGACAATCAACTGCACGGCGGCGATGAACTCCCCACCCAGCAGCAGGTACAACACAGCCAGCGAACCCATCACGCCAACCAATGACAAAGCGCTCGAAATCGGATGCGTCTGCAACACCAGATTGATGGCGCAGCCCACCGCGATCGCGGCGAACAGGAGAAACAACAAAGCGTCCATTTCGCGTGCTACCTCATTAGCTCTGCAAGGCCACCAGCAGACCCGTGATCAACAGGTTGGCGATGGCTACCGGGAACAGGAACGTCCAGGCAAACCGCATGAGTTGGTCATAGCGGAAGCGCGGCAGCGTACCGCGGATCCAGATAAAGATGAACAGCAGGATGCCGACCTTGCCCACAAACCAGAACAGCGGGATCAGAATCGGCTTCAACACCGGCACCAGGAATAGCGCCCCCACCAGCAGGAAGATGACGCCGAAGGCCGGAAACGAGAAGCGGTCCCATGTGCGGCTCTTCACCGTCTGCCCACCGTGATAGAACAGCATGCCGGCTGCTGCAAAGTGGATCAGCGGCGCCAAGAAGTCGGAGCCCAGCGACGACGGCCACAGCGGCTGCCAGCCGCCAAGATACAGCAGCGTCGCCACCGAGCACACCGTGATCATGTTCGCGTATTCCGCCATGAAGAAGGCCGCGAAACCCAGCGAACTATACTCTGTGTGGAAACCCGACACCAATTCGCTCTCTGCTTCCGGAAGATCGAACGGCACTCGATTCGTTTCAGCGAACGCCGCGATCAGGAAAATCAGGAAACTGAAGAACTGCGGGAAGGGGCCGGCGAAGACATTCCACTTCGGAATCACGCCCAGCCAGTAGCCCGACTGCGCGTTCACCATGTCGCGGAAGTTCAAGGTATTCACGATCAACAGCGGCGCTGCGATCGCCAGCGACATCGGCAATTCATAGCTGATCATCTGCGCCGAACTGCGCAGGCCGCCCATCAGCGAGTACTTCGAGTTCGAAGCCCAGCCACCGATCGCAATGCCGTACACACCCAGTGAGGAGAGAGCCAGGATGAACAGGACACCGATATTCACGCCCGTCAGTTCCATGTTCGTCTTCACGCCGAAAACTTCGATCTCCGGCCCGAAGGGGATGACCGAGATGGACGTGAGCGCCAAGGTAACGGCTAAGAACGGCGCAAACAGGAAGAAGAAGACGTTGGCGCCACCAGGAATGACGCCTTCCTTCGTAGCCAGCTTCACGACGTCGGCCAGCGGTTGCAGCAAGCCATGCGGTCCAACGCGATAGGGACCGGGGCGGAGTTGGATATGGGCGAGCACTTTGCGCTCGATCCATTGCAGGTAAGCCAGCGTGGTGAGCAGAACGAACGCCACCAGGCCGGTCTTGATCAGGCTGAGGAGGAAGAAGTTCATTGCCTTACGGTTTGTACAACTGTCCCGGTGCTTCCATGACTCGATTGAGCATCTTGGAGTAGCGCCCCAAGGTGCCCGATGTGAAAAGCGTATCGCCCGCTGAGCGAATGTATTCCGGCTTACCCTGCGAGGGCACGCCGCCATTCACCGCCGCGGTCTGCGCCGCGCCGCCGGTCGCAATCACCGGCAACGGCACGTTATAACCCGCCACCGTCCGCCGGATCTCTTCGAAAACCTTGTCCGCCGTCCAGATACCCAGATTCAGGCCAAGCTCCTTGGCCAACAACCCGAAGATCTCCAGATCGGTCTTCGTACCCATCACCTTGGGACCCTGCTTCAGCCGCTGCACTTCGCCGCATCCGTTGGTGACCGTGCCATTCTTCTCATACGCACTGGCTGCGGGCAGCACCACATCGGCACGCTGCGCGGTCTCGGTCAGGAACAGGTCCTGCACAACAGTGAACGTGCTCGTGCCGGCCGGCGCCGTGGTCTTGAATGGATTCGAACCCACCACCCATAGCACGTCGAGATCGGCCGCGGCCAGCATCTCGTCGCGCGACAACCCTGCCGTCGCAGCAGCATGATAGCCCGGCCCCAGGTCGGGCAGCAGGCCCATGTCCATGGCTCCGCGGGAATTCGCATAGTCCACCAGACACACATACTTCACTGGAATCCCCAGCGACTCGCCAAACTCCACAAGCTGCCGGACCGCCTGCCCGCGGATCGCGTCACTAAACAGGATGACCAGGTCGCCGTGCTTCTTCAGATCCTCTGCCAGTGACTGCGCCGTGCCCAGTTCCTGCCCGGCCTCGCAGTGCAGGCTCTTCGCCGCATACTGCTCTTCCCGCACTACGCCGCTGGTCACCGTATAGACCGCGGCTTGGTGGTGCCGGAAATTCGCACGCAACTGGAAGGCGAGGAAAGGATGCTGCTGCGCCAGGTCGCTGCCGATCACCAGCGCGGATTTCGCGTTGTACAGATCTGCCGAGGACGCCAGCTTGCCGGACTTGCCACTCAGGGCATCCAGCAGCGCCGGCACGTCACCCGACCGGTGATGGTCGATGTTAGCTGTCCCCAGCCCTTCCCGTGCGAACTTCTGCAGGAAGTAGTTCTCTTCGTTGGTCGTATGGGTGGAACCAATGACACCGAACTTCCCGTTGCGCGCCTTCACCTCGCCGAAGCGGGCGGCCACCGCGGCCAGCGCCTCACTCCAACTCACCGGCTCCAGCTTGCCATCCTTGCGCAACAGCGGCGACTGCAGTCGCTCTTCGCTGTGGACAAAGTCGAATCCGAAACGGCCCTTCACACACAGGAACTCACCGTTCACACCGCTGCGGTCGCGGTTGTTGGCACGGATCACTTCCCCATTGCGCACACTCAACGTAGTCTTGCAGCCATCAGAACAGTGCGTGCAGATCGTGCCCGCGTAGTTCATCTCCCACGGACGCGACTTGTACCGGTAGGTCCCGGAGGTCAGTGCGCCCACGGGGCAGACATCAATGCACCAGCCGCACTCATCACACTCCAGGTGATCGCCGTGGCTCGGCGTGATCTCCGCGGCCACGCCGCGATAGGTCAGCCCCAGCGCGCCGACCCCAATGCCCTCATCGCAAACGCGAATACAGCGGTAACAGAGAATGCAGCGCGCCGCATCGTAGTAGACCGCCGGGCTCCACTGCTTCTCATCCACGTGATGTTTGATCTCGACGAAGCGGCTCTCCCCCGCCCCGTAGCGGAACGTCATGTCCTGCAGTTCACACTCGCCGCCCTTGTCGCACACCGGACAATCCAACGGGTGGTTCGACAGCAGAAACTCGAGCGTACCCTTGCGCGCTTCGACAACCTTCGGCGACTCGGTGTAGACCACCATGCCTTCCGCCGCCGGCAGGGTACAGCCGGGCTGCAGCTTGGGCATCTTCTCCACTTCCACCAGGCACATGCGGCAGGCGGCCTGCAGCGAGAAGCCTTCGTAGTAGCAGAACGCGGGCACTTCAATACCGACCGTCTTGGCAGCTTCGATGACCAAAGTGCCGGCCGGCACCTTCACCTGTCTACCGTCGATTGTCAGCGTAATGGGATCGGCCATGTCTTCTCCCTACAACACAACCAGGGGTTGCGTCTGAGGCGCTGGCATAAAGACCTGCGCCGACTGAATCTTTGCCTCGAACTCTTCGCGGAACTTCCGCACGTAACTCATGGCAGGCATGGCCGCCGCATCGCCCAGGGCGCAGAAAGTCCGGCCCATCATACCTTGCGCGAGCTGATCCACCATGTCGATGTCCCGCTTCGTGCCCACGCCTTCATCCAGGCGCGCCATGATCTTCTTTAACCAGCTCGTACCCTCGCGGCAGGGGATGCACCAGCCGCAGCTCTCGTGCGCATAGAACGCCATCAACCGCGCCAGGATTCTCACGATGTCGGCCGTCTCGTCCAGCACCACCGTGGCGCCGGAACCCAGCATCGACCCGGCCTTCGCCAACGAATCGTAATCAGCCGGAATGTCGCACTCATCGGCCCGCAGAATCGGGCTGGAACTGCCGCCCGGAATCACCGCCTTCAGCTTGCGGCCCTTCCACACGCCGCCGCCCACCTCGTTGATGAGCGTCATCATGTTCATGCCCAGCGGTACTTCATACACACCGGGCTTGTTCAGGTGGCCCGACAGGCACACCAGGCGCGTGCCGCCGTTGCGCGGCGTACCCAGGCCCGCAAACCACTCCCCGCCTTTGAGGATGATCTCCGGCACGGCGCTGTAGGTCTCGACGTTGTTGACGATCGTCGGAGCCTGGAACGCGCCCGAGGTCGCAGGGAACGGAGGCTTCAGCCGCGGATTGCCGCGCTTGCCTTCCAACGACTCCAGCAGTGCGGATTCTTCGCCGCACTCATAGGAGCCTGCTCCGGTGTGCGTGGAAAGGTGGAACGCCCAACCGCTGCCCATCACGTTATCGCCCAGGTAGCCCTTGTCGTAGGCTTCCTGAATAGCGCGATCCATGATGTCGATGTACTCGCGATATTCGCCCCGGATGTACACCCAACCGCGGTTGGAACCGATGGCGCGGCCGGCGATGAGGCAGCCCTCAATCAACCGGTGCGGCTCGTGGCCCATGATGATGCGGTCTTTGCAGGTGCCCGGCTCGCCCTCGTCGCCGTTGACGACGATGTACTTCGGCTTCGGCGATTTGCGGTCGACAAAACTCCACTTGAGGCCCGTGGGGAAGCCCGCTCCGCCACGGCCTCGCAGCGAGGACTTCTTCACTTCCTCGATGATCTCTTCCGGCTGCATCGTCAGCGCTTTGCGAATGGCGTCGTAACCCTCGTCCGCCACGTACTGCTCAAGCCAGATCGGATCCTGCTGCGGATACCTGTAGCGCCGTGTCAGGACCTTCACTTCCAGTGGATGCGGTTCGTTCAGAAGCATTTCGTTTTCCCCAGAATGGATCCCCTACTGCGTCTTCTTCAGGCTCTCGACCAGCCGGTCCAACTTCTCCGGCGTCACGTTGAAATGGAAATCGTAGTCGATCATCATCGCCGGAGCCCACGAACAGGCCCCCAGGCATTCCACTTCTTCCAGCGAAAACTGCCCGTCCGCCGTCTTCTGCTTGTTGCCGATCCCCAGCTTCTTGCAGGCGTGCTCGTAAAGCTCTTCGCCACCCGTCAGCATGCAGCTTACGTTCGTGCAGATCTGCACATGGTGTTTGCCGCGCGGTTCGCGGGTCAACATCGTGTAGTAGCCGATGACTTCTTCGATCTCCACCCGCTTCACCTTCAGCCGCTTGGAGACTTCGTCGATCAGCTCCGGGGTCATCGAACCCACTTCATCCTGGGCGAACAACAGCATCGGGATCAGCGCGCCCTTCTGGCGGCCCGCCGGGTAGTTCTGGATCATCTTCGCGAACTTGGCTTCGAGTTCGGGTGAAAAGGTCATGACAGTCTCTCTGTTCCTTAGCGGTCCACGTCGCCGAGGACGAAGTCCATGCTGCCGAGCGACGCGATGGAGTCGGAGATCAACTTGCCTTCAAACAGCGCGGACAGGCACTGCAGGTTGCCAAAGCTCGGGGTCCGCATGAACACACGGTAAGGCTTCGAAGTCCCATCGCTCACCGCATAGAATCCGATCTCGCCGCGGGGCGATTCCACCGGAACATAGGCTTCCCCGGCGGGCACCCTGAACCCTTCCGTCACAATCTTGAAGTGGTAGATGAGCGCCTCCATCTGCGTCTTCATCTTTTCGCGGTCAGGCAGAACAACTTTGGGCGCGTCGGCCTTCCAGGCGCCGTCCGGCATCCCGTCCATCGCCTGCTTGCAGATCCGCGCGCTCTGCCGCATCTCTTCCAAACGAACCCGGTAGCGGGAGTATACGTCGCTGTCTTGGTAGACCGGTACGTCAAAGTCGAACTTCTCGTAGCTCGAATAGGGCTCCGACTTGCGGATGTCCCAGTTCAAACCCGCCGCCCGGATCATAGGCCCCGTCACACCGATGTCGAGCAGTTTCTCCAGGCTCAGGTACCCCACCTTCTGGGTTCGCTGCAGGAAGATCGGGTTGGTGTTGAGCAGGTTCTCGTACTCATCGATCTTCTCGGATAGTCCATCCAGGAAACGTCCGACCGCCTTCTCCCAGCCCCTCGGCGGCTCCAGGGCCACACCGCCGATGCGGATATAACTCGTCATCAGCCGCTGCCCGCTGAACATCTCGAACAGCCGGAGAATGTCCTCTCGCTCGCGGAAACAGTAGAAGAAGACCGTCATCGCGCCCAGATCGAGCGCGTGTGTGCCCAGCCAGACCGCATGGCTGTTGATGCGCGACAGTTCCGTCAGCAGTACCCGCAGCCACTGCGCCTTCGGGGGAATCTCGATGCCCAGCAACTTCTCCACCGGCAGAACATAGGCGAGATTGTTCGCCATGTTCGACAGGTAGTCCATGCGATCCGTCAGCGTGACCACTTGCTGCCAGGTGAGGGTTTCGGCCTGTTTTTCGATACCCGTATGAAGGAAGCCGATGTCCGGCTCCGCCTTCTGGATGATCTCGCCGTCCAGTTCCAGCAGAATGCGCAGAACACCATGGGTGGACGGGTGCTGGGGGCCCATGTTGAGGACCATCCTGCGGCCACCGCCCGGCAGCTTCTCCGTCACCTGCGTGTCGAAGCCAGCCGGCACTGTCGTTTCATCGATTTCGTTCATGGTTCCCCTCTTCAGAACCGGACGCACACTGCGGATCCGCTTAGTCGTTCTGGTAGCTGTACTTGTGACCGTGAACAGGGAAATCTTTCCTCAACGGATGTCCTTCCCAGTCTTCGGGCATCATCAGCCGCTTCAGGTTCGGGTGGTTGTGGAACTTCACCCCGAACAAATCGAACACTTCGCGCTCATACCAGTCCGCGCCGACCCAGACGGCGGTCACACTTTCCACCTGCGGAGCGTCGCTGCCCAAGGCGACCTTCAGCTTCAACCGCTCATTCCGCGCAATAGAATGAAGCAGGTACAGCACCTCGTAACGCGGCTCGGCAGGGAACCGGTCGATGCAGGTGACGCCCGACAGGCGCTCGAATTTCAACTGAGTCTTCAGGTATTGGCAGACCGCGACAATGCGCTCAGGCTGCACAAACAGCAGAGTCTCGCCAAACTCGTGGCTTCCGCCTGTCACCACCGCTGAGTCCCACGCCTCAATCGCGGCAGGCACGGCCATATCCTTCAAATTGTCCGGCAACATTCTGGCGCCCCCTCTAGCGCTGGCTATCCTGCTGGCTCTCCTCGGCGGCCCAGTTCAATACGCCCTTCTTCCAGATGTAGAAGAAGCCGGCCAGCACAAGTCCGATGAAGAGGAGCATCTCGAAGAACCCGAACAGCTTCAGGTCACGATAGACCACAGCCCAGGGGTACAGGAAGATCGCCTCAATATCGAAAAGGATGAAGAGCATCGCCACCAGGTAGAACTTGACACTGAAGCGCTCCTTCGCGGAGCCCGTCGGTGTGATGCCGCATTCGTAGGGTGTGTCTTTGACTTTATTCTTGACGCGTTTACCCAGTAAAACGCCCGCGCCAAGCAATCCCGCGGCCACGGCGGCAGCCAAGATCACCTGGACCAGGACCGGGAAGTATGCTTCTAAGACAGTTGTGGGCATGAGTGCGGTAGTCGAGTCCCCGGGGCGTTAACTTTTAACTATAATGACCCTCAGAAGAGCGTGTCAAACCAACTTGGTGGTCTCGATATCCCTATCAAAGTCAACGGCGAAGACCGAATCGTACCTGACGGTCTGAATATCCGCCAACTCCTGGCCCACCTGGGCCTCGACTCCGGCCGCGTCGCCGTCGAACTCAATCGCGAAATCGTTCGCAAGCCGGACTGGGAATCCACCGCCATCCAGGCCGGAGCCTCCCTCGAAATCGTCACGTTCGTCGGTGGCGGCGCCCGCTGAAACTGCCCCCCATTCCCTAGTGGCGCGATTCGAAATCGGGCCAGATCTTGCGAATTGACTTCCCTACCCCCTCCTATAGACTCGTGTATGAGTTTTGGCCCCAAACAGAAAGGGAGTGAGATGTTCAAAACAAAATCGCGACAGGGTGCACCCGCCCCCGGGGAGCGGACGTTTTCCAGCGCTGACGTGTCGCGTTTGTCCGGAGTCAGCCTCCGGCAATTGCAGTGGTGGGATGAGCAGCGGGTGGTATCACCCCGTCATGAGGGCCACAAACGTATCTATCTGACCGAGGAAGTCGTCGAGGTCAGCGTCATCGCCGAACTCCGCCGCAAAGGCTTCAGCCTCCAGAAGATCCGTCGCGTCCTGCGCTTCCTGCAACGCGAAATGGGTAAACGCCTTTCCGATATCCTCAACGCCGGCAGCGACCTGCACCTGCTCACCGACGGTAAGTCGATCTATCTCGAGGAGAGCCAGGAGCGGATCATCGATCTGCTCAAAGCCGCCAAACAGCCGATGTTCCTGGTCTGTGTAACGGACCAGGTTCGTCGGCTGACGGTCACGCCCCGCAAGCCGCCAAAGAGCGAAACTCCGGCCGTCGCGCGCAAGTCCAAGGCTGTCTAGCGACTCCGGTGCAGGAATTTAGACCTTACTTTTACATTTCTCAAACCTCCGGGGCCTCTGCGCCGTCTAACGGCTCAGAGGCCCTGCGTTATACTTGGGTCAGGTCTGGGGAGGCCACTACATGCGCCAAATCCGCGCTTTTGTCTTTTCTCTATTGGTGATCGCGTCGTGCGCGATTGTCGCCGGAAACTTCGGCCCCGGCGCCTCGGCGCTCGCCGAATCCTCAGCCGCCCCAGCCTCGGCCGACGACGAACTCAGCGCGGGTCTCAAGACCTTCACCTCCATCTACCGCCTGGTCGAAGAGAATGCCGCGGACAAAGTGAATCCGGACAAGGCCATATATAAAGGTGCCGTGCCCGGCATGCTCCGCACCCTGGATCCCCACTCCAGCTTCTTCGATCCCCGCGACTTCCAGCAGCTCCGCGAAGACCAGCGCGGCTCCTACTACGGCGTCGGCATGACCATTCAGCCGAAGGATAGCCGCATTGTCGTCGTGGCTCCGTTCACCGGTTCCCCTGCCTACAAGGCCGGCATCCGCCCCGGCGACGTGATTATTGAAGTCAACGACAAGCGCACCGACGGCATGAACACCTCCGAAGTGGCCGACCTGCTGAAAGGCCCCAAAGGCACCAAGGTCCAGGTCCTGATTGCCCGCGAAGGTGTCGACAAGCCCATTACTTTCAATCTGATCCGCGGGGAAATCCCAAGATTCAGCGTCCAGAACGCCTTCTGGCTCAAGCCCGGCATCGCCTACATCGACGTCGAGAGCTTCAACGAGAACACTTCCAAGGAATTGGAAGACGCGATGCACAAGCTGGGCGAAGCCAACGTGAAGGGTCTCGTCTTCGACTTGCGCGACAATCCCGGCGGCCTCCTGAATGAAGGCGTCGCCGTCGCCGGTCACTTCCTCCGTAAAGGCCAGACCGTCGTCAGCCACCGCGGCCGTTCCTCACCAGAGCGCCCCTACACCGCCAGCAACGGCAGCGCAGCCCGTGACTATCCCATCGTCGTGATGGTCAACCGCTACTCCGCTTCGGCCGCTGAAATCGTGGCCGGCGCCCTGCAGGATCATGACCGCGCCTGGATCTTCGGCGACAACACCTTCGGCAAGGGCCTCGTCCAAACGGTCTTCCCGCTCTCAGAGAACACCGGTCTCGCCCTCACCACCGCGAAGTACTACACCCCGTCCGGCCGCCTCATCCAGCGCGACTACACCAGCGGCTCCTTCTACGAGTACTACTTCAATCGCAAGGATGGTGCTCAGAAGGATTCCACCGACGTCAAGATGACCGACGCCGGCCGCGCCGTCTACGGCGGCAATGGCATCACCCCGGACGAGAAGTTCGTCGTTAAGTACAACAAATTCCAGATCGAACTGGCCCGCCGCAGCGCCTTCCGCGATTTCATCCCGAAGTACTTCTCATCGCACAGCACCACGCTGGCGAAAGATTGGACTCCGGACAACGCCATGCTGAACGAGTTCCACGACTACGCGATGAAGAACAACGCTCAGTTCACGGAAGCCGAGTGGGCAGAGAACAATGACTGGATCAAGACGCAGCTCAAGCGGGAAGCGCTCATCACGGCTGTCTCCCTCGACGAATCCCTGCGCTATGCCATCGAAACCGATCCGGCAGTGTTGAAAGCAATGGATTCGTTGCCCAAGGCCAAGGCCTTGCTGCTCGACAACTCCAAGAAGCAGATGGTTCAATTGGATAAGAGGGCCCGTCGCGATTGAACCAGTCTCCTGACCAAGGTACACGGCCGCAAATCATCGTACTTGATACGGGTGGTCAGTATTGCCACCTCATCACACGCAAAATCCGTGAGCTCGGCGTCTATTCCGAGATTCGCCCAAGTGAAACCCCTGCCTCTGAACTGGCAGGGGTTTTGGGCATTGTCATCTCCGGCGGACCCGCCAGCGTCTATGAATCCGGCTCCCCGCAAGTAGATCCCGCGATCTTCGACCTGCCTTGTGCGGTCCTCGGCATTTGCTACGGCCAGCAACTGATCGCCTGGCACCTGGGCGGCACCGTAAGTCCAGGCAAAAAGGGCGAATACGGGATGGCCCACCTCGATCTGGAGTCCAGCGCAGCGCTGTTTCAAGGCGCCACCGGCCGCCAACAGGTTTGGATGAGCCACCGCGATACCGTCACCGCGGCACCAGCCGGTTTTGACGTCTACGGCGCCACCGAAACGTGCGCCATCGCGTCGATGGGCAGCGCGGCCCGCCGCATCTACGGCGTCCAATTCCATCCGGAAGTCGTCCACACCGAGCGCGGCCGGCAAATCCTCTCGAACTTCCTCTTCGGCGTCTGTGGCTGCGAAACCGACTGGAGCCCGCGCGAACAGACCAGCCGCATTGAGGAAGAGATCCGGCAGCGCGTTGGCGACCGGAATGTGTTCTTTTTCGTATCTGGCGGCGTCGATTCCACCGTTGCCTTTACCCTTTGTCTTCGGGCACTTGGCCCGGAACGGGTGCGAGCCCTGTACGTCGACACCGGCCTGATGCGCGACAGCGAAACCCCGTTCGTCCAGGGTGTCTTTGAGTCGCTGGGCAAAGGCATTTTCGCGGTCGAGTACGCCGAGGAGCGCTTCGTGGGCGCGTTAGCGGGCGTGCGGGAACCGGAGAAGAAGCGTCACATCATCGGCGAGAAATTCGTCGAAGTGCAGGAACAGATCCTCGCCTCCGGCCAGTTCCTCGAAGGCAATTGGATCCTGGGCCAGGGCACCATCTATCCCGACACCATTGAGAGCGGCGGCACGGCCAAGGCCGACCTGATCAAAACCCATCACAACCGCGTCTCCGGCATCCAGAAACTGCTGGCCGAGGGCCGCATCGTGGAGCCGCTCCACCTGCTCTATAAGGACGAAGTCCGCGAGGTCGGGCGAGAATTGAACCTGCCCGAGGAACTCCTTTCGCGTCATCCATTTCCAGGTCCAGGCCTGGCAATCCGCTGCCTCTGCGAGGACGAAGTCCGCCCGGTGGAACCACTCGACGCCGGCTGGCTCGCCCCGCTGCACTCCGTCGGAGTCCAGGGCGATTCCCGAACCTATCGGCCCGTACTTTTATTGGAAGAATCGCCGGCCTCGCCCGGAGTACACCTCAAGGCGACCGAAATGATCAACCGGCTGGCGGGCATCAACCGCGTCGCCGCCGTCACCGGCACGCATACGCCGGTGGCCGAGCTGAAGACCTCCGCCGCCTACATCACCACCGAGCGACTGGATCGCCTGCGCGCCGCCGACTCCATCGTCCGTTCCCTCTGCCTCTCTTCCGGCTTCGAACACAAGGTCTGGCAGTTCCCCGTGATCATCGTCCCGCTGGGCGCCGGTGATCGTCCGGATTCCATCGTCCTGCGGCCCATCGATTCGGTCGACGGCATGACCGCCCAGTCCGTCGCCATGCCTCAGGCGTTGCTGGACGAGATGACGAGCGCTCTGCTCGCGCTGCCTGGTATATGTACGGTGCTGTACGACCTGACGCACAAGCCGCCGGGCACCATTGAGTGGGAGTAACTCTTACTCCGCAAACAACTTGTTAGCTGCCGCGTAGCTCAACGAGCACTCGGTGAACACGCTGTACTCACCCGTGGCCAGCAGTTGATCCGCAACCGCCTGAGCCACACTCAAAGCCGCGCGTGACGGTCCGGATCCTGTACTGATTCGTGCGACGCCCAACTCCTGCAATCGGCCCGTCGACGGCACACCCGCGCTCGCCAGGATGTTGATCGGCATGGATAGCGATTGAACCAGGGCCCGAATCACGTCTTCATCCTTCACTCCTGGCACAAACAGCGAATCGGCGCCGGCTTCCGCATAGGCCCGCATCCGCTCAATCGTCCGAGCCAAACGGGTCGAAGGATCGCCGATCCCCGCCAGAAAGACATCCGTCCTGGCATTCAATACCAGATGAACACCAGCCGAGGACGAGGCCGCCCGAACGGCCTTCACCCGTTCAACCTGCTCGGACAACGGAATCAAGTCGGTGGCGCCGTCGCTTTCCATATCTTCCAGGTTCATGCCCACCGCTCCGGCATCCAGAACGCCGCGCACGGTCCCGGCGATGTCGCCATAACCGGCCTCGACATCCGCCGTAACCGGCACCTTCACCGCCGCCGCAATCCTCTGCACAACCGACAGCATCTCGGGCCCGCTGATCCGCTGCCCGTCCGGCTTGCCATAAGTGAAAGCCACGCCCGCGCTGGTGGTGGCAATGGCCGGGAATCCGGCCGACTCGAAGACGCGGGCGCTACCTGCATCCCACGCGTTGGGCAGCACGAGAATCTTGCCGCCGTGATGCAGATCCAATAGAATCTTGGCCTTAGCCTGCAAATCCGCGCTCATGACATCGCCTCCAGAATCTCCGTGGATGTCGTGACCGTACAGTACTCGCCATGAAGGTTCGCCAGAGACATCGCATGCACTTCGTCGGCGCTCCGCAGAACCCCGTTCCAGTCAACTTTGGCGAACGTGAAACAAGCGTCGGCCACCAGCAGCACCTGGTACCCCAGGCAGGCCGCATGCCGCACCGTACTCTCCACGGAATTGTTCGTGATCACTCCAAATACCACCAGTACCTCGTGGCAGCCGGTGGCCATCCTCTCACCCAACTCCGTACCTTCGAAGGCACTGCCCGTATGCTTACCGGTCACGGGCTCATCGGATTGCGGCACAAACTCCGGTTTGAATTCGTGGCCGGACTGACCCGGCCGGTAGGTGGAATTGGGCTCAACGGAGTCATGACGGACGTGGTAGACCGCACGCCCGCTGGCTCTCCAGGCAGCCAGAAGCGACGCGCCCGCCTGCTCAGCATCGGGATTGTTGCGGATACCCCAGGAGGGGTGGTCGATGGCGCGCTGCAGGTCAATCAGGATGAGTGCGGCAGTTGCGGGGATACTCTCCATACCCCATTCTAGATGCGGTGGAAACTGCGTAGGATCTCGCGCATCGAGTAGCGCAGCGCGACCGGCCGGCCGTGCGGGCAGCTCATCGGATACTGCGTCCTGGCCAGCTCCCGCAGCAGGTAGTCCATGCGGATCTGGTCCAGCCGCATGTTGATCTTGATCGCCGCCCGGCACGCCACTGACGCCGCAATCCCGCGCCGGAAATCGTCGACGCTCACCCGCCGCAGTTCCGTTTCGGCGATCTCGAGGATCTCAAAGATCGCGCGCTCCAGGTCGCCGGTGGACAGATCCGAGGGCGCGGCCTTCACCGCAATGGTGCGCTGGCCGAACGGTTCCGTCTCGAAACCAGCCCGCGCCAGATCGTCCGCAATCCGCTCGTACTCTACCTGTTGCGACGGTGTCAGTTGCAGGACAATCGGCAGCAACAGCCGTTGCTGCTCCACCCGGCCCGCCGCCTGTTGCGCCAGTACTTTTTCAAACAGTATTCTCTCGTGGGCTACGTGCTGGTCGATGATCCACAGCCCATCCCGTCCGGCCGCAATGATGAAACTATCGTGCAGTTGCCCCATCACCCGCAGATCGTCGAGCGAGACCATCCCTTGCGGCGCATCCAGGTCGTAGCCCGCCGGAAATCCACCGTGCGTATCAGGGATCTTGAGCCGCAACGGCTCCGGCCCAGCCGGTTGCGGATCCATGGTGATGGGCTCGCCGCTGCTGAAATCGAAACGCGGCGGCGGTGGCGCGACAGGCCGCAATGTGTACTCCGGCATCTGCATTGATTGGGACGGTTGGCCCTCTTCGGGCGGAGGCAGCACCGGCCGGGCTTCGTCGTACCGGAAGTTCTCGATGGTCTGTGTGAACTCGGAGTAAGGCAGCCTCGTCGCCGATTGCCCGGGCGTACCTTCGAGGACTGGAATGCCCGGCGGCGGAGCGCTGGGCACGGGCCGCTGCTCAATCAACGTCTTCCGCAGAGAATCCCGAACATAGTCATGGACATAGCTGCTGTTGCGGAAGCGCACCTCCGTCTTCGAGGGATGGACGTTCACATCCACCTCCGCGGGATCGCAGTCCACAAAGAGCAGCGCAAACGGGTAGCAGGCCGGCGGCATCAGGTTGTAGTAAGCCGCGCTGATGGAATGCATCAGCAGCCGGTCGCGGATCAGACGGCGGTTGACGAACAGGAAGATCGAGTTTCGATTGGTCTTCTGGACCTGCGGCCGGGAGATGAACCCGGACAGGCGGAACCGTCCCGCCTCTGCATCGCGCTTCGGCAGCTCGACCAGGTCCTCCAGCGTGTCGGCTCCGAACACCTGAAACACACGCTCACGGTCGCTGAGCACCGGAGTCACCCTGAGCAGTTCCTTGCCGGCGTGGGTGAGTTCGAACGACTTCTCACGGTGGGCCAGCGAATAGTGCGTGACCAGGGACGCGATATGAGCGAGTTCCGTCTGGTCGCTGCGCAGGAATTTCTTGCGAGCCGGGACATTGTAGAAGAGATCTCGGACCGTGATGGCCGTGCCCGACGGCAGCGCGCTCTCTTCACAGCTCAGCAGTTTGCCGCCGGCGATTTCGACCCGCGTGCCGGTGGCTTCGTCCGGGGACCTGGTTTCGAGCACCAGCCGCGAAACCGACGCGATCGACGGCAGAGCTTCCCCTCGGAAGCCGAGGGTGGCAATCGCTTCCAATTCGTCCACATTCGAGAGTTTGGAGGTGGCGTGCCGTTCGAACGCCAGCATGGCGTCATCGCGCAGCATGCCGCAGCCGTTATCGACGATGCGCAGCAGACGCCGCCCGCCGCTTTCGACTTCCACGCGGATGTCGGTCGAGCCGGCGTCCAGGGAGTTCTCCAGCAGCTCCTTAATGACCGAGGCAGGCCGTTCCACCACCTCGCCCGCGGCGATCTTGTTTGCGACGTTGTCGGAGAGAATGCGAATTCGGCCCATAAATAGGAAAAGGGCAGGCCGCAGCCCGCCCTGTCTTCCATGATAGGGGTTTCCGCTACTGCATCACGATACCTTTGACTTCCAGCAGGTTCCCGACCCGCTGCTGCAGGTTGAGAACATTGCGGCGGTAGTTCACCGTGCTGTTGACCAGGGTCGACTGAGCCTGCGTCAGGTCGTTCTGGGACGCCAGCAGGAAGAAGATCGTGATCACACCAAGGTCATAGCGCTTCTGGTCGGCATCGGCGCGCTTCTGGGCGAAGTCGAGCGCGACCTGCGCCAGCTTGACTGAGGCCCTGCTGCTCTCCAACTGATTGACGGCCGTAAGTACATCCTGCCGTACGGATTGTTCGAGGGAACGTTGGCGGAGGGCCGTGAGTTTCTTGCTGACGACCGTATCCGCCAGGTTGGCCGAGGCGGCGCGGTCGCGCAGCGGGAGGTTGAGCGTCAGGCTGAAAGCGAACGTGTTGTAGTCGAAATACTGGCCAAAAGCGTCCGTAATGCCGCCGGGGATGGGGATTCGACCTCCGGTCACCGGGTCGGTGGCGAAGGCTGTACCGCCTCGGCCCGTCGTGCTGTAGCGGCCGCCCAGGCTCAAGTTGGGCTTCAGCAGATTGAGCGCGCTCTGGATCTGCAGATCGTTGACGTCCAGGGTCTGGCGCAACGAGATCAGGTCCGGCCTCTTCTGCAGGGCCACGCCCACCAGCGCATCTGAATCCAGCGGCGCCTCGTCGGCCGCGGCCATGGACTGTTCGGTCAGCACGATGGGCAACTTCCGGACATCGGGATCGAGGTCGACGCTGATCTGGCGGCGCAGGGCATCTTCAGCGATTTGGAGCTGAAACTTCACCTGGGTCAGGTTGATTTCGGCGGTAGCGTAGTTCTGCTGCGGCTGGAAGATTTCCAACGGTGAGGTGGCGCCCAGTTCCACTTCCTTCTGCGAGCGCTTCAACGCCTGGTCGGCCAGGAACAGGGCCTGCTCCTGAACTTTCAGACGTTCGCGGGCGCTGATCACGTCCCAATAGGCGTTTTCGGCGTTAACCAGCAGCGTTTGCAGCGTGCTCTCCAGCGAAAGTTCCTGCGTCTTGCGTTGTGCCCGGGCGATGGTGATGGGCAACCGGTTGATGTAGATGCCTCGGTTGCGCAACAGAGGCTGGGTGAAGCTGGAACTCCAGGAGGTCGTCAACGCCGGGTTGTACTGGTTGAACGAGCTGTTCGTTGACGACTTCGACATGTTGATCGTGGTGTTGACCTGGGTGCCAGGCGCGAACAACTGCTGGTAAGAAGCCTGGAACGGCTGATCCAATTGGTTGAGAATGTTGGCGCCCTGCAAAGTACTGGTGGAGGGCGTCTTGGCGCGCGTGGCCGAGAACGAACTATTGATGACCGGGTCGAAGACGCCGAACGCGCGCTGGATGGCGTTCTTGGGAGTCTCCAGCGTCAGTCGCTGCACGGCAATGTCGGTATTGTTGGCGACCACCAGGTCGAGGTAATTCTTCAACGACAGCGTCAGCTTGCCGTCGACTACGAAATCCTTCAACCGCACTGGGCCATCCACGATGACTGTGGTGTCATTCGCTGCGAAGGTCTTCCGCCACCAGTTGCCGGTTCCTATCCAGGGCGCGCTCGGTTCGGAAATGGCTGCATTCATACGTGCCACGGCCCCGGAACTCACTGGCGGAGGGGCGGAACTCGTCTGAGTAGCTGCCGCGGGCGCGGGCGACGGCGCCTGGCCGGCGGGCGGTTGTTGCGCGGGCGCAATGAGTGTGGAGCAAAGAAGAACAACAAGAAAACGCATGGGTTGGACCTGATGATATCTATGAAGACTACTCATAACGGATGGCCTCAATCGGATCGAGTTTGGCAGCTTGAACGGCCGGGTAAATGCCGAAAAGCAGCCCGATGCCGACTGAGACGCCGAATGCCACGGCGATGGAAGTGAACGTAACCACAGTGGACCAACCGGCCGCGGCCGCGATGATCTGCGCCAACGTCACTCCGAACACAATTCCGAGGAACCCGCCAATGATCGAGATCATGACCGCTTCTGTGAGGAACTGACGCACGATGTCGGCCTGGCGTGCACCGATGGCGCGCCGGATCCCGATTTCGCGGGTTCGTTCCAACACCGTCGCCAGCATGATGTTCATGATGCCAATTCCGCCTACCAATAGACTGATCCCGGCGATACAAATCATGACGATTTTAAAAATGTCACTGGTCCGCTTCTTCTGCTCCAGCAGGCCGGCGGGCACCGTAACCGTATAGTCGCCCGCGTCCTTGTGGACGGCAGCCAGAATGGCGTTGATCACCGCGGCCGTCTCGATGGAGTTCGTACCCGGCTTGACGCGCAGGTAGATGCCGTCAATCTCATCCTTCAGATAGCTATTACCGTCTTCGAAGCGGAACATTACCGTGCGCAGGGGGCTGACCACCAGATTATTTCTGGAGAGGATCTCCACGCCTTCCACATCCGTATCGCCGCCCGACTGGGAGGCCATCACGCCCACCACCTGCAGCCAGGTGTCATTGATCTTGACGTACTTCCCGACCGCGGGCTCGTAACCCAGCAGGTTGACCTTCGTCGTCTCACCCAGGACACAGACCGGCGCGGCGGTGGCGTTCTCATCCTCGTTGAAGAAGCGGCCTTCCACCAGCTTCAGGCTCTGGATATCGCGGTAGTCCGGTTCCACGCCGATCAGCATCGGCGGCTCGGCTGCGGTCTTCGGCAGAACCTTCAATGGCTTGAAGCGTTTGCGCGGAGTGGCCTTTTCCAGGCCCTGCGTGTTCTCCATGATCGCCCGGTAGTCCCGGAAGGTCATGCCCGGGCTGACGGCCCGGCGCTGCTGTAACTCGTTACGGTCCACGGCCTCCTTGGCTTCGATGATGATGTTGTTTACGCCAAGCAGATCGATGTAAGAGAGCATCTCCTTTTCGACACCGGCGGTGATGGCCAGCATGGCCACCACGGCGCCCACGCCGAAGATCATGCCCAGCATGGTGAGCATGGTCCGGAGCTTATGAACCAGGAGGCTCGAGAGCCCCATGTAGATTTCAGGCAGGACTGCCTGCAGGAACGACGTCATAACTTACTGCCCACCCTTTGAACCGCCAACCGGGAGTGCGCCCGCGGCTCCGCCGGAGGATTTCTTATCATCCGCCTTCTTCTTTTCCCCGGGCTTCGCTGTCGGATCCGCCAGCGAAATGGTGTCGCCCGGGTTCACGCCCGAGGTGACCACAGTGACCGATTCCGACCGTTTATCGATCTTAATGTTGCGAGCAACCCAGGTGTCACCGGTGCGCACATAGACCACCGGCTTGCCTTCTTTCTCGAAAATGCTCTGATTCGGCACGTAGATGGCATTCGGCACCTTCTCCACCATGATCTCGACATCGGCCAGAAGCCCAGGCCGCAGCAGGACTTCCATGGTGTCGCCCTCTTCAGGTGGAGGAGGCAAGGTAGCGTTTTCCAGATCCTTGGCCGAGAAGCCACCGGCGCCGCCCGAACCCATGCCCATGCCCATCATGCCGCCTCGTCCGCCCGCCGCGCCTGGGGCCTGCGGTCCGAAGGAGGGTGCGCCGCCAGCCGCGGCACGAGTGCCTGTCCCACCAGCAGGAGCCGCTCCACCCGGGGCTCCGGGGGCACCGGTTCCACCGGCCGCCTCGGCGCCGCCGCGACTCCCGCCGCGCTGCGGCATGTCGATGCCGGCTTTCTTGGCTTCTTCCCTCACCTTGGCGAAGACAGCCTGGCGGTCTTCCGGCGAGAGGTCAATCATGGTTTTGCCGTTCAGGGCCTTCTTGAGGATCTCCTGCATCTTCTTCTGCTGCTCGGGGGTCATGTTGGAGTTGGCGCCCATGCCGAAACCGCCGGCCCGGCGCTGTCCGCCGGCTTGGCCGCCGGCCTGGTCCGCACCGGTTGGCGCTCCAGCCGCTCCACCTTGCATGCCTTGCATTCCGCCGGATTGCATTCCGCCGCCCGCCGCGCCAGCCTGCATGCCACCAGCCTGCATACCACCTGCCGGCATACCCCCCGCCATGCCGGTGAGGCCGGCCATGCCGGGCATCCCGCCGAACATCGACCCGGTGGTGACACTGAGCGGCTTCTTGCGATTCTCCTCAGCCAGCGCCAGGATGCGGGCGATGGCCTCGGGCTTCGCACCCAGCGTAGTCAGCAACTGCTTCATGTCGATGGAGAAGACTACGTCGAACTTCTTGCCGGGATCCGAGCTGAACACGTTGGCACTGGCCGTACCGCTCATGCTCTTGATCTTTCCGTCAAATACCTTTTCGGCCAGCGCATCCAGCCGGATGACGACTTCCTGCCCCTCGCGCAGATTCGCTCGGTCGAGCTCGCCCACGCGGGCAATCACTTCCAGTTCCGAGAGATCGAGCACGTCCGCCACCGGGGTGCCGGGCGGCACCTGGTCGCCTTCACGAACGTCGGGGACCTGCGTACCGAACATGCCGGAGAAACCGCTGCGGTTCTGCCGGACGGCCACCAGCCCGCCGATGGGTGAAAGCAACTTCACCTGCGATAGGCGCATTTTTTCGCGGTTGATGTCCAGCAGGCTGCGGTTGCGCTTCTCGCGCAACACATTGATCTCGGCGAGTGCCTGCTCCTGCTTCGACTTGATGTCACTTTCCAACTGCTTCAGCCGGCGCCGCGCTTCGTCCAGATTGAGAAGGTTCTTCTTCTGGTCGATGGCGGCCAGGATCTCGTTGCGCTTCACTTCCAGTTCGGCGCGGCGGACCGCGTAGCGGGCCCGCAGGAGATCCACCTGATCCTGGTTATTGCGGATCGCCAGGTCGGCTTGCGCCTTCTTGATCTGCTCGTCCACCTGCTCTAATTCGAGCTGACGGGATTCCAGCCGGGACAGGACTTCCGAGTCGTCGAATTCGACGATCAGGTTCTTTTCCCGGGCCAGCGCTCCCAGCGGTGCCAGTTTCGTAACCTGCACAGTTCCAAACAGATTCGGAGCAGCGAGAGTTGCCGTACGCACCGCCCGCAGTTCTCCCCTCGTGAAGCTGCGAACAACGACATCGCCGCGCCGGACTTTGGTGGTGGGCAGGGATTGCTGCCGTGCAGACATGCCCTGGAAAAAGCGATACACGCCATAGCCGGCCCCGAGGACCACTGCGATGAGGATTAGACGGAAAACGACTTTCTTCATGGATTGCGATCTCGTTACTGCCGTGTCTTTCTGGGTGCGACGATCTGCCCGCTATAACTTCTTTGCACGTTTGGCCACTTCGGCCGGGTCTTCCAGCGCGACACGGTCCCCGGGCTGCAGGCCCTTTAGGACGATGATGTCGTTGTCGTTGCGCTTTCCGACTTCGATTTCACGCGATTGGAATCCGGTACCTTTCTGGATCCAAACGTGAGGTTTTCCGGCTTGCAGGAAACTCGCCTTGTTGGGAATCAGCAGGCTTTCCGGACGGCTTTCAATCAATACAACACCCGTCGCGCTCATGCCGGGCCGCAGCCGCGGATCGACAGACTTCAACGTGGCACGGGCCGGGAACGTCTTTTCGTTGGCCGAACCAAAGCCGCGGAAGTTGAGGGAAGCGATAGGGCTGATCCAATCGAGGGTGGCTTCGAATTCCTTGTCCTGAATCGCGTCAATCTTAACCCTCACCGTCTGCCCGATCTGGATCTTGCCGCGATCCACTTCTTCCACCTTCATTTCCAGGCGCATCTCAGAGAGGTCAGGAATCTCGGCGATGGCGGCGCCAGTCCAGGCGCGGTCGCCTTCCTTGAAGGACGGCGGCGTCTGGCCCCAGTTGCCCTGGGCGCGGAAGTTGGGCAGGATGTTCAGGATACCGTCCTGAGGAGCGCGGATTGTCATCTTGCCGAGATAGTCCTTCACGCGGGCCATATCGCGCAGCGTCTTGTTCTTACGGGTGTCCAACCGTTCCAGGTCGGCCTGCTGGCTGACGTCGTGCGCCTTCACAGAGGTCTTTACCTGACCTAGTGCACCCTCGGACAACCCAACGTTGATACGATTCTTCGCACCTTCGATCTCGGACAGGATCTCGGCCTTCGAGGCTTCGAGGCCGGCGCGCTGGACGTCGTATTCCGACGTCATCAGGCTCATGGCATCTTCTTCATCCGTGATCTTGTGGGTGGCTTTGGTCTGAACGATTTCGCTGTCCACCGTACGGGCATTCGTCACGAAGTTCAGGTAGTAGTTTTCATACTGGGCGGTGTCGAATTCCACGATGACCTGCCCGGCCTTGACCATCTTGCCCGACTCGGCGAGCGTCGTAATGGTGGGGTTAGGCACCTGAGGCGCCGTGAGGGTAACGGACCGGGTGGAACGGATTTCGCCGCGCGCACTGATGGTGATGGTGAACTCGCCCTTGCGGACACTGACCGTAGGTACCTCAACCGGCTTGGCGGTGGAATAGCGGTAGGCTGCAAAACTGCCCCCGGCGAGCGCCAATAGAATGACGACCCACAGGACGATGCGGCCCTTCCCGCTGCCGGTTTGCCCAAGTTTTTTACTGGGCTTTATATCTTTAGAAGACATTCAACACTCCAAGACAAAATATCGGGCCGGGCCTCAAACTCGCTGCCAACGGGCATTCAGCCCGCGGTAAGCCCGCATGAGCCGTCCGCGCAGCCCGAGAATCGGCACGCTGAGCGCCAATACCCAGGGGCGGCTTGAGTTCGCCGGCGCCGGAACCTGGCCGGGATGCAGCGCAGCTGACGCGGTGGCTGCCGCATCCGCCTTCCGGGGCGCATCCAGCGCCACAACTTCGCCAGCCTTCAGTCCGGAAACTACACTCGTTTTGATATTGTTGCGATCGCCCAGTTCGACCGTTCGCTTCTCGAACGACTCACCGGACTTCACATACACGTACGGCTTTGCAGTCGGGCCATCACGGAAGATGGACTCGATGGGCGCCAGTACCTGGTTTTCGTTCGTCTCGATCACGACATCCGCACTGACGCTCAAGTCAGGGATTACGCGCGGGTCCAACCGGTCGATCTTGAGATAGATCGGGATTTCTTTGACGTAGGAGGCACGCGCCCCACCCGGCTTGGTGATCGCCGCGATGGAGGTGACATGAGCCGGAAGCACCATGTCGGGATAGGCATCGAAGCGCAAGGTAGCCTTCGAACCCACGCGGACATACTCCACGTCGGCCTGGTTGATGGTGGCGGAAACCAGGAACGAACTCGGATCAACGATGCGCGCAAACAATTGGCCCGGGAAGAGTTGGTCACCCTGTTGAATCTGGGAGAACTCGCTGCCGCGCATCATGTTCTCCATGGCGATCATGCCGTCCATGCTGGCCGTGATCTGCATCAGGCTGACATTGCGCTCAGCCCGCTTCAGTTCGACGCGCGACTGCTCGGCGTCGATCTCGGAGATCCGGCGCTGGCTCTTGAGACTCGTTTCCTGATAAGGAATCTGGGACTGCAGTTGCTTCAGCTTCGCCTGTGCCTCTTCCAGAGCCAACTGGAGTTGCTCGGCCTCGATGGCTGACCGCACCGGCGTTGTCTTGATATCCAGCTTCGCTTTCTCGACTGCGCCTTTGGCCTGTTCGATGTTCTGGGCGTAGGACTTACGCTGCACTTCCAGCGTGGAATCGAGTGACCGAAGCGTTCTGTCCGACTGCTCAACGGTCGACTTATAGTCATCCAGCCGGAGCAATTGGAACTGCTGGTCGAATTCCGCGACGACCTGCCCTTTGTTCACATGGCTGCCCGCGGAGGCGACCTTCTGCAGCACCTGCATGAAGTCGTCGTTGCCGCCGCTCAGCATGTTGCCGCCACCACCCCCGCCACCGCCACCGCCCCCGCCGCCCGAATTACCACCAGAGGAGGAACCGGAGGACGATGAGCTCGAACTGGAGGAGGAGGAGGTGCCTGAGCCGGTAGAGCCCGTGCCTGAAGTCGAGCCCGAGGTGGAAGTGGTCGAACCGGAGCCAAAGCGGTTTGTCGTCGCCCGGAAGGTCGACGCGGTACCCGTGGAACTGGAAGCCCCGCCGGTTGTGGAAGAGCCGGTACCGGAGGACGCGCTGGAACTGGACGAAGACGAGGAGGAAGAAGAGGATGTGGTGCCTCCGCCCGTGTTGCCTCCACCACCACCTGCGCCGCCGCCACGCATGCCGCGCAACTGAGGAGCCGCAAGGGAAGCGAACTTATCGGCGGAGGTCACACCCGTCACGCGGATCGACCGCTCCAGGGTTCCTGCCGCTACGACAGCCGTGCGGACACCAGTAAATCCCGAGCCTGACCGTGCCGGGTCCGTCGCCTGTTTCCAGGCAAACCAACCGGCGCCTGCGAACAGGGCTAGAACGAGAAGCGCGATGCCGCTTTTCGATTTCGGCCGTTTCGGCTCGTGAGAAACCGGAGCGATGCCCGGTTTACCTTGCGGAGTAGGTTGCGGAGATGGATTCATCTGCGGCTGCATACGGTCTAACTCTTGATCCTGACCAAGTGGAATGCGTTGGGCCGATTCGGCAGGCCTGTCCCGCATGTTAAGACGACAAGCCTATCGAAAAGGTTATCCCAAGCACCGGAAAGATGGAGCGGGCCCAATCAAAGATATGGATTCCATTACAGTTAGCTACTCACTTGCAGCGGGACAGGGCAAAGATCCTATCGAACGAAACGGAAACGGAGAGGATGAAACCGGGTTCATATTTCTTATCCCTTCCATCGGCAATGGCTTACAGACGCTATTCCGCCTCCAGCCCAGCCGAATCAAACCCCAGCAGAAGCCACGCAGCGGGCGGCCGCCTGAACCTCGTAAACTAGGGTTTCACCCCCGAAGCCGTGCCGCTGGATCTCTCCACTCCGATTAAGTTTGTAAAAGGCGTCGGACCACGCCGTGCCGCCGACCTGGAGGGCCGCGGTTTGACCACGGCGGCGGACCTGCTTACCTACGCTCCGTTCCGCTATGAAGACCGTTCGAACATCAAGCCGCTGGGTCAGTTGGCTCCGGGCGAGATGGCTACGGTGTTGGCTGAAGTGCAGAGCCTGCACACTCCGCAGTTTCACCGCCGCGATTTGGGACTGGTGGAAGTCGTCTTCCAGGACTCCAGCAGTCAGCGGCTGACGGGCAAGTGGTTCCATGCGCAGTACTTAAAGAACGTGTTCCTGCCCGGAATCAGGGTCTCGCTGTTCGGCAAAGTTGAGTTCGATGGGTATAAGGGGGAGCTAACGATGCTGCACCCCGATTATGAGATCCTGCGCGACGACGATGAGGAGGACGAGGCCGGTCTCCATACCGGACGGATTGTTCCTGTCTATGAAGCCGCGGGCAAGACGAGCGCGCGTGTGCTGCGTGGCGTGGTGAAGCGGATCATCGACAACCTGCCGGAGATGCCCGATGCGCTGCCGGATTTCATCCGCCGCCGCCTGGCCCTGCCAGACCTGACTACCGCGCTGAAAGGACTGCACTTCCCCTCGGTCGACACCGATTTGCGGCTGCTGAATGGGTTTCGTTCGCCGGCCCAGATCCGCATGATCTTCGAAGAATTCTTCTGGCTGGAAACCGGCATCTCGTTGAAACGGCGGCAGGCGAGGGCGGAACCGGGCATCCGGTTTGAACTGAATGATCGGGTGCGGGAGCAGATCAAGAAAATCCTACCCTTCAAACCGACAGGTGCTCAGAAGCGGGTCTTGGGCGAGATCGCCAAGGACATGTCCACAGAGACCCCGATGTCCCGGTTGCTGCAGGGGGACGTGGGGAGCGGCAAGACGATTGTGGCGGCGCAGGCGGCCGTCATCGCAGTGGAAAACGGCTACCAGGCGGCGCTGCTGGCGCCTACGGAGATCCTGGCAGCTCAGCATCAGGTGAATCTGGAGCGGGTGCTGGCTCCTTTGGGTTACCGCGTGGTGCCGCTGATGGGCTCCATGACGAAGAAAGAAAAGGCAGCGGCGAAGCGCGCCCTCGCAGCCGGCTTCGCCCACATCGCCATCGGCACACACGCCTTACTGGAAGAAGACGTAGAGTTCGACAAGCTGGGGCTGGCGATCATCGATGAGCAGCACCGGTTCGGCGTCCTGCAGCGCAAGTCGCTGCAACAGAAGGGTGTCTATCCAGACGTCCTGGTGATGACCGCGACGCCCATTCCGCGCACGCTGGCCCTGACGATTTACGGTGACCTGGACGTCAGTGTGATCGACGAACTCCCGCCCGGCCGCCAGCCTATCAAGACCTTCCACAAGACCAAGTTAGAGCTGGAGCAGGTGTACAGCTTCATCCTGCGCCAGGTGCAGGCTGGCCGGCAGGCCTATGTCGTCTACGCGGCCATTGAGGAGAGCGAAACGCAGGCGGTGAAGGCCGCCCAGGCGGCGTACCAGGAACTCTCCACTGTGGTGTTCCCGCAACTGAAAGTGGGTTTGTTGCACGGCAAGTTACCGAGCGCCGAGAAGGACGCCGTGATGGACGGTTTCAAGCGAGGCGAAGTGCAGGTGCTGGTCTCGACCACGGTGATTGAAGTCGGGGTGGATGTCCCCAATGCCACGGTGATGGTGGTGGAGAATGCCGAGCGGTTCGGACTGGCACAGATCCACCAGTTGCGGGGCCGGGTGGGCCGCGGCGCCGAGCAGAGCTACTGCGTGCTGGTGACGGACAAACTGAGCGACACCGGGCGGGAGCGGATCCGCACCCTGGTGGAGTCCACCGACGGTTTCCACATTGCGGAGATGGATTTGCGGCTGCGCGGGCCGGGCGAGTTCCTGGGCACGAAGCAGAGCGGGCTGCCGGTATTCCGAATCGGTAATCTATTGAGAGACCAGGAGATCCTGGAACTGGCCCGTGAGGAGGCGCGCTCTTTTGTCGAGCAGCCTCCGTCGGCGGAACTGCTGGAGGCAGCGCTGCAGTTCGTACGTGAACACTGGCAGCGCCGCTACGGATTGGCTTTGATTGGATAGAGGAAAGGCAGAGTTGTCATGCGAGTGATTGGTGGTGAGTTCCGAAGCCGCCGGTTGAAGTCACCGGCTGGGGACAGCGTTCGTCCGACTCCGGACAGGTTAAGGGAAGCGCTTTTCAATGTTCTTTCTCCGCGCATCGAGGGCTGTGTGTTCCTGGATGCGTACGCGGGCGGAGGCAGTGTCGGGATCGAGGCCCTGAGCCGGGGCGCCGGACGGGCCATTTTCCTGGAGAAGAGCCGGCCGGCCTTGCGCGCATTGCAGGAGAACATCTCGCTGCTGGAGATTTCGAAGCGCTGCGAAGTGCATGCCGGCAATGCCGCCACTATGATCACGAAGTTCGAGGCGGAGATCGTCTTTCTGGATCCGCCGTACCCGAGGGAGCAGGAGTATGGCTTATGCCTGGATGCCCTGGGTGAAGCACCCAGGCCGCTGGTCGTCGTCCAACATGCGTCGAAATTTACACACCACCTGAAAGAGACCTACGGCAAACTGGAGCGGGTGAGAATCCTGAGCCAAGGGGATAACTCGCTTAGTTTCTTCGAATCGAGGTAGTTCCATGCGGTGGTTGGCTCCGGCGGCCCTGGTGGCCGCGGCAGTGTACGGGCAGTCTGGACTGACCGGCCCTTTTGAACTGCGCAGCGTCAAAACAGAATCAGTCACTTACAAGGGCCGGAAGGCATTGCGGGTGATTGCTGATCCGGGGGCAAAAGATGGCGAGCGGCTGGCCATGCTGAAGGGGGAACCCTTCAAGGATGGCGTCATCGAGGTCTGGGTGAGCGGAGAGCCGGGCGCCGGCGCCGGAACAGAGGCCAGGGGCTTCGTCGGCGTGGCCTTCCGGACACATCCACCGGAGTTTCGGTACGAGGCGTTCTACCTGCGGCCGACGAATGGGCGGACGGACGACCAGGTGAGGCGCAACCACTCGGCGCAGTATGTCTCCGAACCGGAACATCCCTGGCACCAGTTGCGCAAGAACTTCCCCGAAAAGTATGAGTCCTATGTCGATCTGGTTCCGGGCGAATGGACCAGGATGCGGATCGAGGTCAAGGGCAAACAGGCCAAACTGTTCGTACACGGCGCGCAGCAGCCCACCTTGGTGGTGAACGACCTCTTCCTGGGTGACGACTCAGGTGGGATCGCCCTGTGGGTGGGGCCAGGAACCCTGGCCCACTTCGCTGATTTCAAGATCTCCGCGAACTAGAACGTGACGGAGCCGGGCGCCGAGGTCCCCACGCTATTCGTGAGCGTGACCGCGGCGCTGCCGATGGCCGTCAAGTCATTGACGGTAAAGGGCAGGACCAGCCGGAACTGGCTACCGAATGGAGCCGAGGCCGAATCTGCGAAATACGTGGTGAAGATCTGGCCGACGGTGAAGGGGAAGTCTGTCGTGGTGAGGGACTTCCCGGCGGCCGCGGTGAGTTTCACGTTAGCAGCGGTCACCTGGCGTGGCGTGGAGAACCCGAAGACGATCAATTCAAACCCAGTGGTGGTCTTATTGAGATCGACGCGAGTGATCACTGGCGGCGCTGGAGGCACTCGAACCTGCTGCGTTGGCACCGGAGTGGGTGTTACGTCCGCACCCTGTACATTCAACGAAGCAGTGATGGTGATCAGGCCGGCCACCGTGCCGGTCTGGAAGGCGGAGTTCGGAACCTGGAAGTTGGCTCCGGTGGCGCCTGCCGGGATGGTGAACGGGAGGGTGCGGCTGCCGGAAGCAAACACCACGGCCGGGTCATCGAAGCCGGAATCGGGTGCAAACGTGAGGGTCAGCACGCCGTTCAGGGCAACGGGGTAAGGATTCGTCAGGGTCAGCCCGACGGTGACTTGCGATCCGGGGCTGGCGCTGGGCGGAACCGGATTGAAGGTGATGGGCCCGACGGGTGCGAGCGTGATCGTGATGCTGAAACCGGCCGTAAACGCGAGGTTGTCCGCATCGTCAATCCGGACGACAAAGGAGTAGATGCCTGGAGCACCGGGGATACCGGTGATGGCGCCGGTATTGGCGTTCATCGACAGCCCAGGGGGCAGATTCCCGGTAAAGGACCAGCGGAACGGCTGGTGTCCACCCTGGGTGGAGAAGTTCGCGACGTAGGGGAAGCCCACCACACCGGCGGGCGGAGTGCCCTGAATATTGATGGTGGGGCCGCCGCCGACCGTGATGTTGTACTGTTTGGTCGTGGTTCGCTGACGCGAGTCGGTGACCTTGATGCCGAAGTCAAAGCTGCCGGCCTTGGTCGGGGCGCCGTGGAAGTTGCCTGCATTGAAGAGGATCCCATCCGGGAGGCTACCTGAGGCCACCTCGAAGATGTAGCCGGGGGCACCGCCGGAAACGCTCAATTGCGCCGTGTAGTCCTGCAGCAGCAGGCCATCGGGCAGCGTGGCGGGCGAGACGGAAAGTACAGCGAAGACGCGAATGCTGTAAGTTCCGGTGGAACTGACCCCGTTGCCGTCAGTGACCTTCACGTCAAAGCTGAAGTCGCCGGAGTTCGTCGGAGTTCCGGCGATGCTGCCATCCGTGGCAAGAGTCAACCCGGTTGGCAGGACGCCCTTGTCCAGTGTGAAGCTGAACGGAGCAACCCCACCCGAGGTAGTGATTTGAGCTCCGGGATAGGCTTCGTTCTGGGTTCCATCGGGCAGAACCGTGCCCGGCAGCGTGATTGTGTTCCGAACGGTGATGCTGTAGTTGCGAACGATCTGCTTGTGGTTCAGATCGGTCAACAGGATATCGAACGTATACAAGCCGACTGCGGTGGGTTTGCCGGCAATGGTACCGGAAGCCGTATCGAGGCTAACTCCGAACGGGAGCGAGCCGCCGATCACCTGGAAGGTGTACGGGGCAGTGCCCCCGGCAGGCGTGAGCACCTGGCTGTAATCCTGTCCGACATAAGCGTCCGGAAGGGTCGAGGGAGTGAGTTCCAGGACGGTGGTGTCGACATAAAGAGTGATGAGCCGCTCGATGACCAGGTTGGCCGAGGTGAGGCGCACTACGAACTTGTAGGTCCCCGAAGTGTTGGGTGTACCGGTGACCGATCCGTCGGCGCCCAAGCTGAGGCCAGGGGGCAGGGGTCCGGTGGTCAGGCTAAAGACATAAGCGCCGCTACCGCCGCTGGGCGAGAACACCTGGCTGTAGGGAACTCCGATGGTACCCGCGGGCAAAGTATCGGGGGTGAAATCGAGCCCGGGGATCCCGACAACGATGCTGAGCGCTTTCGGCCCGGCAATCTGATTTCCGGAGGCGGCGCTCACCTGGAAGGAATAGGTTCCTTCGGCGGTCGGAGTACCGGTGATGGCGCCAGTGGTGGGGTTCAACGCCAAGCCGCCCGGCAGGGTGCCCTGGACGATGGACCAGATGGGCGCTGAGCCAAAACCGGAGGAAGCCAGGGTCGCCTGGTAAGGAGTCGAAAGGAACCCACCCGGCAGGCTGGTGGTGGTGATGCTCGCCCCCGGAGCCACGGTGAGGCTGAAGGTACGCGAGGTGAACCCGTTCGCGTTGTCATTCAGCAGGACATCGAATGAGTAGGTTCCGGCCGTGGTCGGGGTGCCGTCGATGTTGCCATTCGCCCCGCTATTGAACTTCAGCCCAGGGATGTTGAAGGTCTGTGTTGAGAAGCTGTACGGCGGGACTCCGCCGGTGGCCTGAAAATCGACGTGGTAGGGGAAGCCCACCTGCGCACCGGGCAAGGTGGCTGCGGTGACGAATGCCACCGGGCTCACCACCTGGATCTGGTAATCGCGAGTTGCGCTTTGGCTGGTGCCGGCCGCCTGCGCGCGGGCCGTGAAGGAGAAGAGCCCGGCCTGGGTCGGCGTGCCTTGAAAAACGCCATTTGTCCCGAGGGTGATGCCCGGCGGCAAGGAGCCTGCACTCACGCTGAAAGCGAATGCGGCGGAGAAGCCCGAGACGGAGAGGCTGGCAGAGTAGGCGGTGCCCAGATAGCCGGCGGGCAGTGTGGGCGGATTGATCGTCAGTACGGGGGCCGGCGCAACGACAATGGCAAAAGACTGGGTCACTACCGCACCATTGGCGTCCGTGGCGCGAAGCATGAAGTTGAAGGTGCCGGCGGTGGTGGGCGTACCGGTGAAGGCGCCGCTGGTGCCTATGTTGACCCCGGGCGGCAGATTGCCGGACTCGAGAGCGTAGGTGAAGGGATTCGTGCCGCCCGACGCCGCGACGCTGGCGCTGTAAGGCGAACCGACGGTGCCGCCCGGCAAGGTGCTGGCGGGGAATGTCGGGAAGGGATTCACCACGATGGGGAGCACCCGGCTGGCTCCAAAACTCGAATACAAATCAAACACGTTGAAGGTGGCGTTGTAGGTCCCGGCCGTCGTGGTGGTGCCGGAAATCACCCCAGGCTGACTGACCTGCAGGGTGGGTGCAAGGTTGGTGCCGCTGAATTGGACGGAGCCGAGATTGCCCGCGACGGCCAACTGAGTGGAGGGGTAGGGCCGGCCGGCTGTACCTTGGGGGAGACTGGACGTAGAGATGCCCAGGATATGCATCGAGTAGGTACGGGACGCCGAGCGCTTGGGGTTGAACGCCTGCGGGCAACTGCCCTCGACGGCGGTGATGGTGAAGGTAAAGACCCGCTCTTGCGTTGGCGTGCCGGTGACGAAACCGGAGTACCCCTGGGAAGAGAGAGTGAGGCCAGGCGGGAGGACCCCATTCGTGACACTGTAGGTGAAGCAGGTCTGGGCCGCGCCGGGGAAGAGGCTGGCACCTTCAAAGAAACTGCCCACTGCACCGTCGCCCAAAGTATCGGGCAGCAAGGTCAATGAATCGATAGTGAGCGTATAGGACTTTATGACCGGCGGCACCGGCGGGGGGGCGCTGCAAGGCAGGCCGGGGACAGCCATGAGAGTGAACGAAAATGTTCCGGTCTGGCTGGGTTTGCCGGAGAGAAGCGCGGAGAGGCTACCCTGTTGGGGCTGCGTCAAGGTCACGCCGGGCGGCAAAGCTCCGGCGGAGACAGACCAGTTGCGCGTAGTGCAGGTTTCCGGAGTCACCTGCATCACGTAACCGGAACCGTTCAAATTCTCTCCGATGGTGCCATTAGAGAGGCTGCTAGGCAGCATGGACTGCGCGCTGAGACCGGCGGCGGCCAGTATCAGGAGTGCAGGCAGGCGGGGGGTGAGAGCTTTTCGGGATAGAAGAGACCGTGCCATGTGAATTCAGCTTCCTCTCTGAATTAGCGCGGAGGTGTAACGGAGGGGGTACCCGGTGTGACAGTAACGGGGGAACCAGCCTGGTTCGTGCCGCCACCACCCGAGTTCACTCCCAGTGCGATGCCGGCCGCGGCTGCGGCTC
Organism: Paludibaculum fermentans; assembly: GCF_051172195.1. Lineage (GTDB taxonomy): Bacteria > Acidobacteriota > Terriglobia > Bryobacterales > Bryobacteraceae > Paludibaculum > Paludibaculum fermentans_A. The sequence goes on along the minus strand of NZ_JBPJAQ010000001.1, from coordinate 2,548,122 downwards.
CGGCGATCAGAATGATGGACCAGATTGCGGTGCTGCTGAGGGCGGCGCCGGCGACGGCCGCATTGGTCATGCCGATCACTGCGGAGGCAGCGAGGCCGCTGGCGGAGGCGGTGACGCGAATCTGGTACTGGCCCTTGTGGTTGTTGGCCTGCAAGCCACGCGCGGTAGCCCGGCCATCGGGCCCGGTGACGGCGGTTAGAGTATTTAGTCCGTTGGCGAAAGTGGCGCCCGGGCCATTGCCGGGCAACAGGAAGGTCACCACAGCGCCCGCGACAGGTTTGTGGTTTTCATCCTCCACCTGAACGATAGGCTCGCGTGCGACGCGCTGGCGGACGTTGTTGATCACTCCGTCGCCTTCCACGATCACGATATTGAGTTGTTTTGGAGCGGTGATTCCCTGGCCGCACAGGAGTGCGGAGAGTACCAACGACAAGTAGATTCGAAGTATCGAATTCTGTTTCAACATCCCATCACCCGTTCAGCCTGCCGAAAACTGTTAGCCCGTAGTATAGCTAAAACTACGTCCATGCTGAATCGATTTGATGCCGATCGAATGGGAGATTCTGAACCAGCTTGCGGGGGGGAGTACAATGGCCTCAAGTTTGCAGAGGGCCCATTGAAGAATCTGGAGAGCGACATGACAGAGTCAAGAATTCTCGGTATTGGCGCAACGCTTCTGACCGTTCTGATGTCCACGGCATGGGCACAAGCGCCCAAGGGATTGACAGCGAGGGAGCTATTCTACAGTGCTCCAGCGGTGGCAAAGCCGGCGACGGCGCCCAGAAAAACAACGCCGCCACCTGTGAAGGCAGCCATCGAGAAACCTGCGCAGAAGGAACCGACTGTAGCCAAATCGACGCCTGAACCAAAGAAGGCAGTGGAGCAGATGCCGGAGCAAAAGCGGCCGGTGGAGATGGAAATGAAGCTGCCCGGAGGAGGGTCTTTGGTAATGGCGTCGACGAGCTCGGTCCCCTTGGGCTTGCGATACAGCATTCTGAAGTACACGAGTGACGACGATTATGTTGAGGTCGATCCCGAGTACACATTCCACTCCGGGGACAAGATCCGGTTGCGCGTTCAGGTGAACGACGCAGGTTATCTCTATGTCGTGATGCAGGGCACGAGCGGTGCGTGGCGGGTGATGTTCCCGGCCCCTGAGATCGACGCCGGCTCTAATCGCGTGGTGCCCAACCGTCAGTACGACGTTCCGGGCAGGACGCGTGTCTTCTTTGACGAACAGGCGGGCACCGAAAAACTGTTCGTAGTGCTCTCCCGCCAGCCGCTGAAGGAGATGGACCAGCTCATCTACGAGTTGGACAACCAGAAGAGTGCGGAGCCTGCACCCGCATCGTCGACTCCGAAGTCGATGATGGCGAGCGCGGCGATCGGCAATTCGATGGTGTCTCAATTGCGGGATGGTGTAATGGCGCGCGACCTGGTGTTCGAGAAGGTAGACGAAAGCAAGCCTGCGCCCACGGCGGGAAACCGGAAAGAGACCGCCACTTATGTGGTGAACGCGTCCCTGACCTCGGATTCACGTCTGGTGGCGGATATCAGCCTGAAGCACCGGTAGACCGGATATTGGGGGAGAGAGGGGAGGTCCGCAGTGCGACTGGGACTCGTGTGTTTGCTAGGCGCGGCTTTGTATGGGCAGCAGGCCCCAAACCGCATGGAAATCAAGGTTGAACTGCGCCGGGAAGGGGCCTGGAAGATTGTGGATCCGTCCACCGTCTTCGATAAGGACGCGCAGGTGCGCTTCCGAGTGCGCACCAACTTCGCCGGCTGGCTGTATGTAATGAACCAGGGCACGACGGGCAGCTACAGCCTACTGTTCCCACGGGAAGACACGGGCAGCCAGAACCGCCTGGAGCCGGACCGCGACTATATCGTGCCCGCCGCCGCGGGTGCGTTCAAAGTGACCGGTCCGTCTGGTCACGATATCGTGTACTGGATGGTGACGCCGGTGGAGATTACGAGCAGCGAATCGCGGCCGCCTGCCTCGTCGTACGTTCCGCTGCCGCCACCCCCGCCGCCGGGCACGAAGCTGAATACGCTGACGCCGAGGTGCGACGACTCGATCTTCAAGGCGCGGGGCGAGTGCATCGATTCCACGGCCGGTCCGCGCAAGGTGACGAGTGTCGAAGCGCTGCCGGATAATCTGAAGGACGTACAGGGCTTGAAATCGCGCGAGCTGGTGTTTATCAAGGAAAAAGGGGGCGCCGTGGTTTCGACGCCCGGAAACCTGAAGGGGCCGGTGATCTACGAATTCCGGTTGTCGCACAAATGAGAAGCCTCATTTTCCTCCTGGGACTTGCGCTTGCCGCCGGCGCTCAACAGCAACCGCCCGCCAAACAAGGCCAAAAGCAGCGCGACCTGAAGTTCGAGAACGAAGCCAACAAGCCGCCTGCCAAACCAGCAGGCGCTCCGCCGCAGATCCCGCGCAGCTATGCGTTGGTGGTGGGCATCGCGGGCTACAAGAACCTGCCGGAGAACGCGCAACTATCGTTCCCGGAAAGAGACGCGGAGTCTGTGTACTCGATCCTGATCAGCCCGGAAGGCGGCAACTTCCGGGCGGAAAACGTCCACCGGCTGATCGGTCCCAAGGCAACGCTGGCCAACCTGCGCAAGGAACTGGAAGAGTGGCTACCCAGCGTGACGAAGGATGACGACCGGGTGCTGATCTATTTCGCGGGCCATGGGTTCGTTTTCCAGAATCGCGCGTACCTGGCGCCGTACGACATCACGCAGGACAACATTGCGGCCACAGGTTACCCGATGGACCGGCTGGGCGAGGTGTTCGGTAACAAGATCAAGGGCAAGTGGAAAGTGATGCTGACGGACTCGTGCCACAGCGGCGCCATCACGCCCGCGGGCGATGCCGCCGTGATCAACGGTAAGTTGCTGGACCTCAACAAAAACGTGTTCTCGCTGACCGCAAGCCGCGACCGGGAGCGCAGCTATGAGAGCAAGGAGTGGGGTGGCGGGCACGGCATTTTCACCTACTACGTAGTGAAAGGCCTGGAAGGGCTGGCGGATGAATCGCAGGACGGCATCGTGACGGCTGACGAACTGGCTGAATACGTCCGCCGCAACGTGCGCGAGGCCAGCGGCGGCCAGCAGAATCCGACATCGGACCGCGGCAGCTTCGACAGCGACATGCTGTTGTCGTATCTACCCTCGGGCGTAACTCCGGGTGCGCCGCCGCCACCGAAAGACGGCACGCTGGTGCTGGAAGCGAACATGGACGGCGTAGAGATCTTCGTCAATGGGCGCAGCGTGGGCGTGGTGGACAAAGGCAAGTCCCTGCGGCTGCCGGGCCTGCCTCCAGGAAGCATCACGGTGAAGGGCGTCAAGATGGGCTACGAGCCCGACGGGCCGCGCGAGGAGATCATTTATCCCGGCACGGAGTCGACCGTGTCGATCAAAATCGTCATCCCGCGGCGCAGGCCGAAGGCGGCCGTCGACAAGTTCGATGACGGCCTGAACCACTACAACAAGGGCAGCCAGGAAGAGTATAAGAAGGCGGCGGCGCTGTTTGAACAGGCGCTGGCCGCCGACGCCACCTACAGCCAGGCGGCGCTCTACCTGGGCCGCACGTATGACGCACTTTTCCAGCAGGAGACGGCGGCGTCCTACTACAAAAAGGCCATCGAAATCGATCCGGACTACCTGGAAGCGCGCGCCAGCTATGGCGGCATGCTGCTGGGCATGGGGAGCGTGGACGAGGCGATCCGGCAATTCAACGTTGTAACGCTGCGCGACAAGAAGAATCAGCTCGCGTTCTACCTGCAGGCCCAGGCGTATCGCATGAAGGACATGTACCCGGAGTCGATCGAATCGGCGCGGAGGGCGATCCAACTCACTCCGTCGAACGCCGAGGCGCATTTCTGGCTGGCGGAGAGTTTGCGCATGATCAGGAAGCAGGCGGAGTCGACCGCGGAGTATGAGTCCTACCTGCGGTTGAGTGACTATGACTCCAAGATTGGCGGGAAACTGAACTACTACGTGGCGGGCTTCGTGTTCGGCATGGGTAAGAAGAAGCGGGCGGCACAGAGGGACATCTGGAAAGACCTGCGCAGCATGGCGTACTTCGGGCTGTGCGAGAACTCGAAGAACACCAAGCAGTATGAAGCGGCGATCGGTTACTGCCAGAAGGCCATTACGTACGACCCGGGTGACGCGTTCAACTACTATCTGCTGGCCCTGAACTACAGTTACGAAGCGCAGAAGACCGGTTCGCTGGAGATGCTGGCCGCGGCTCGCAAGAGCTTTGTGCGCATGCTGGATCTCAATGCGGAACTGGACGAAGCCAAGTTTGCGCGGCAGAACATTGCCGCCATCGACAAAGCCCTCCAAGCTCAATAATCTCCGGCCGGAACCTGACAGAATATCTGCATGTCAGTCCGCAGTGTGTCCCCCCGCCTGAGCCGCCGCCTGATGCTGGCCGGCGCCGCCGCCAACGCACTCTCCTCCGCCGCGCCCGTCAGTCTTGGCCGCAAGATCCGCCTGGCCATGTGGGGCCTGGACGGGCATCCCGGCGACATCACCAAGCCGCTGGCGCAATATCCGGACGTTGAACTGGTGGGTGTCCAGGACTGGAACCAGGCCGCGGCCCGCAAGACCGCTGGCGGCAAGGCGCAGGTGTTCACGGACGCGCGCAAGATGCTCGACGAAGTGAAGCCGGACGTGGTCGCCATCAACAACAACAATGGAGAGCGCGCCGCCGCCATTGTGGAATGCGCGCATCGCAAACTGCATGTGATGGCGGAGAAGCCGCTGGCGCTGACACGGCCCGACCTGGAGCGGGTAAAGAAGGCGGTGGCGGACAGCGGGATCAAGCTCGGCATGCTGCTGCCAATGCGACTGGACCCGGAGTTCCTGGCCCTGAAGCAGATTGTCGAATCCGGTGAGATCGGCGAGGTGATCCAGATCTCGTCGCAGAAGTCGTATCAGTTGGGCGAACGGCCGGAGTGGATGAAGAAACGGGCCACCTACGGCAGTACAATCCTGTGGATCGGCATCCACATGTTCGACCTGATGCGCTGGACCAGCGGTCGCGAGATGAAGGCCGTGAGCTCGTTCATGGGCATTGCAGGCGACCTGCGGCAGGGCGAGATGGAGAACTCCACGGCCTCCAGCTTCCGGCTGGACAACGGCGGGACCGCGACCCTGCATATGGATTATTGCCGCCCGGCCATGGCCGGTTCCCATGGTGACGACCGTGTCCGCCTGGCGGGCACCAAGGGTATCGCCGAGTACATGGCGGCCACCGGCGTGACGGTGATGTCGAGCACCCGGAAGCCGGAGAAGCTGACGCAACTGCCGCCGGCCGGTGCGGTGTTCGGCGAGTTTCTGGAACACGTTTACCTGGGCAAACCCACTGCCCTGCCCTTGCCGGAGATCTACCGCCTCTGCGAGATCACCCTGGGCGCGCACGAAGCCGCCGTCAGCGGCAAAGTTATTCCGTTATGAAGATCAACAGCACCCTTACCGCTCATTCGCTGGAGAAGAAGATCCAGCATCTGTTTGAACTTTCCGCGCAGAAGATTCACTCCCTGGAAGCCGGGTGGAGCCCCGCTCAAGGCTCACCGGTATTCACGGTGGAGGGCCGCTACACCAGCCGTGGCTGGACCGAGTGGACCCAGGGCTTTCAGTTTGGGGCCGCCATCCTGCAGTTCGATGCTACCGGCGAGAGCGTAGCCCTGGAAGCAGGCCGCAAAGCCACGGTGGCCTTGATGGCTCCGCATGTGTCGCATGTGGGCGTGCACGACCACGGCTTCAACAACGTGAGCACCTACGGCAACCTGCTGCGCCTGATGAACGAAGGCCGAATTCCTGCCGATCCGTGGGAGAAGAGTTTCTACGAACTGGCGCTGAAGTGCTCTGGCGCAGTGCAGGCGGCCCGCTGGTCGAGAACAGCCAATGGCGGCGGGTATATCTACTCATTCAACGGACCGCATTCGCTGTTTGTTGACACCATCCGGTCGCTGCGCGCCCTGGCGGTGGGCCACCGACTGGGCCATGTCCTGATGGGTGAGAACGATCGCAAGATCTCGCTGCTGGGGCGACTGGTGGACCATGCGCGCGCCACGGCGCAGTATTCGGTCTACTACGGAGAAGGACGCGATCACTACGATCTGCGCGGCCGCACTGCGCACGAGAGCGTCTTCAACGTGAACGACGGCAACTACCGCTGCCCGAATTCACAACAGGGCTACGCGGCATTCAGCACGTGGACCCGCGGCCTGGCGTGGGCCATGTGCGGCTTCGCGGAAGAATTGGAGTTCTTGCAGACCCTGGCCGATGAAGAACTGGCGCCGTTCGGCGGGCGGACCGCGATCGAGGCGATGATGCGCAAGGCGGCAGAGGCCACGTGCGACTTCTACATCGCCTACACGCCTGTGGATGGCATTCCTTACTGGGATACGGGGGCACCGGGGCTTTCGAAGATGGAGGGGTGGACAGAACGAGCTTCGGATCCGTTCAATCCGCACGAGCCGGTGGACAGTTCAGCCGCGGCGATTGGCGCGCAGGGCCTGTTGCGCCTGGGCCGCTACCTGGGCAACGGTAGCTACTGGCAGGCGGGCCTGACGGTCTGCGACAGCCTCTTCGACACGCCGTACCTGAGCACGGATCCTGAGCACCAGGGGCTGATCCTCCACTCGGTCTATCACCGCCCGAACGGCTGGGACCGCATGCCCGGGGGGGACGGTGTGCCGCGCGGGGAGTCGTCGATGTGGGGCGACTATCACGCCCGTGAGGCTGCTTTGTACCTGCAGCGGGAGATCGCGGGCAAGCCGTATCTCACGTTCTGGAGTTGAGTAACCAAGCGGTCAGCGATCGGGTTGCACCTGATTGCTGACCGCTGGAAACGGCTTACTCTTTCGGCTGGCTCACCACACAGCGGAAACCAACGTTGGGCGCCGTAAAGCGAGCCGGCAGGGTGATGAATTCGGCCGAGACGGCGTCCTGCACCGGACGGTCGAAGGCACCGCCTTTGGCGGCGTACCAAGGCTCGTTGCCGGTTGGCGGCGGATTCAGGATGGTGGAAAAGGCCTGTACTGCGCCGGCGCTGGGGGTGCGCTGTTCATCCACCCATTCCCAGACATTACCGGCCATGTTGAGAGCTCCGAACGGGCTGGCTCCGTTGGCCATCGAGTCGGCAGGAGCCAGCGGCTTGTTGTCGACTATGGCCTTGGAGGAATCCGGCTCGTTGCCCCAGGGATAGATGCGGCCATCCTTACCCCGTGCGGCCTTCTCCCATTCGAGCGGAGTGGGTAGGCGTTTTTCGACCCAGGAACAGTAATCCTTGGCCTGCAGGACGCTGACATAGGTCACCGGATAGTTGGGGCGGGTGTCGTCCAGGTCCTTCGGCAGCGGGATGTTTTTGGTGCGGCAGAACTTCACGAAATCGCCACGTGTGACCTCGGTGCGGTCAACGAAAAAGGTGGGGAGTTCGTGCGACTGTTTGTCGTTGCCGGCCAGGAACGCTCCGCCCTCCACCAGCGCCATGCCGGGCGGCGGGCCCATGCGGCGGTTGCGGTCAACGGCCTTGAAGATCAGATCCTTCTTGAAGAGCACCACTCCGATGAAACCGACGCTGATCAGGGCGGCCACGAGGAGAACGACCACGGTGACCTTCTTGCCCGAAATGCCGGCAGGCTCAGGCTGGGGCACGGGCACCGGCGGCAGCGGCTGCGGTGTAGGAACCGGGACCGGCGGAGGAGGAGGCGGCGGCACCGGGTGGGGCTGCGGGACAGAACGCGGATGCAGCACCTGATCCAGGACTGCGATCACCTCTGTAAAAGTCGCCGGCCGCTCGATGGGATTCTTGGCCGTCATCCGGCCGACGAGGGCCACCACCGGCTCCGGTACGCCCTTTTCGCGCAGGGTGTCGAGTTTCAGCGGCTCGTTCAGGATCTGATAGAACAGCCGTTCGATGGTATCTCCGCTGACGGGGCGGACGCCGGTGAACAGCTCGTACATCAGCACGCCATACGCATAGATATCGACGCGCTCGGTGGCAGGGTCGCCCATGATCTGCTCTGGCGACATATAGTAGGGCGTCCCCACCTGGAAGCCGGTTTTGGTGAGGTGCAGATCCTGCGACTTGGCGATGCCGAAGTCCATCAACCGGACGCGCCCCTGCGGGTCGATGTGGAGGTTGTCGGGCTTGATGTCGCGGTGGATCAGTTTCTGCTGGTGGACATACTCCAGCGCTTTGGCGCCCTGGAGCGCGATCCCGATTTGAGTCCGCACATCGCCGGAGGAACCGTCCTTGATGGCGGTGCGCAGGTCGGCTCCGGTGAGGAACTCCATCACGATGTAGGGCTTGCCCTGTTCCTCGCCGTAATCGAAGATGCGGATGACATTATCGTGCATCAGCGAGGCCGACATCTTGGCCTCGGCCAGGAAGCGGGCGCGGGTTTCCACGTCCGCCGCACCTTCGGGGGTAAGGATCTTCACGCAGACCACGCGGTTCAGCACAGTGTCGCGAGCCTTGAAGACGTGCGACATGCCGCCGCCGAGAAACTGGTCTAGCTGATATTTGCCAAACTGCGCGGGGAGTTGCATGGGCCTTGTAGAACGATAGCGCGGTGCGGGCCGCCGTGCCAAAAACAAAACAGCGTTCTACAGGATGATCTGGTCAGTCCTATCGTTCGGCGAGGGATTTCCACCGGCCCAGGTCCTCTACCGTCTTCTTGCCGGCCTGCCAGGTGATGAGGGGCTCGAACACCTTGGCCAAAGGATGGCCATAGTGGACGCGAGTGTCGCTCTCGATGCGCGTGCCGCCGTCGCCAAGATCGGTCAGGACATACGCTGCGTCGGTAGAAAACATGTTCTGAAAGCCCGCATGGGTGGCCAGACGGCGAGCCGGCACCCACTCGCACACTTCGTTGACGATCTCCAACTTCTGATTGTTGTTATTGCGATCTTCCATCACCCAAACGCTGCGGCTGCCTATGCCGTGCGCGCCAGGCGATTCCTCGCGCACCTCAATCAACCAGCCGACCCAGGCCTTGAGCTTCCCGGACTCGGTGAGCCATGGCCAGACATCAACCGGAGACCGCCGCACCACTACACTGGCCTGCATGCGCCCCGCATCCGAACGCAGGCCGAGGCCCATCAAAATGACGACAGCCAGGAGGAGGACGCCCAGCAGTCCGCCCCCGATATAGAGAACCCATTTCATTTATTCGCTCCTCTGCAGTTTCGATCTCCATCCGGCAAGTGCGCCGCCCAGCAGGATGCCGGCCGGCACCAACACGACGTGGCAGACGGGGAACCAGATCGGGCTGCGGTCGGCAAACGGCAGCACGACACAGGGTGTGAACAGCAGAGAGAGCAGTGCGAGTTGCGCGCAGTCACGAGAGGCGGCCTCGCGTTGCGCCCTCATTGTGAAACCACCGCAGAAACCGCCGAGCAGGCCTAGTGCGAGGCTGATCAGAGCATAGTCCGCCCCGCGCAGCGAGTCCGCCTTCAGCGGGATCTGGGTGAGTAGCAGCGACCAGGCTGATTCAAATCCGGCAATAGGCAGGACACAGACGAGAAGCGGGAACACGAGTAAACGGGAGAGTGCGCCCTGGCGGCAACGCATGGCCAGCAGAGGCCCAGCCGAGTGGACCGCCTGCCGGAGGTACCACCAACGGGCTCCGCGTTCGCCCAGCCGCGGCAGGACGGTGGTCAAGTACTCTTCCTCCAGGTCGCCGGGAATCGTCTGCCATTCCTGTTCAGGCAGACAGAGCCACAGCAACGCCTGGGCGGCCCGGGGCGGTGCAGCCATCAGGACTGGCCTCCTGCCAGGTTCAGGCCGTCGAGCATGCTCCGAAGTGCCTGCTGCGAGCGTTCCAGCGCCTGCATGCCTTCCGCTGTGGCACGGAAGGTGCGCTTGGCGCGTCCGCCGCGCTCGGCCGTCGGTTCGCCCAGGGTCGAAGTCACCAGGCCTTTCTCAGCCATGCGGTCGAGGGTGGCATAGACGGCCCCGATCGCCACCTGACGGCCGGTCCGCTCATCAATCTCCTGCCTCACCCGCATGCCGTAAGCCTCGTCGCCCAGGCGCAGCAGGGCCAGGAGAACCAATTGCTCGAATTCGCCCAGGTAGTCGCCCTTCGACATTTTCTACATACTAGAGAAAATGGGAAAGGTGGTCAAGCAGAATCTGGACCGTTAATTACTTTTTGAAGTGCATCAGCAGGATGCCATAGCCGACACCCGCTTCATCGGAGCTTTTGGCCACCTGGAAAGCCATCATCCGTCCATCGGTGGAGACCACTGGATTGGACGACTTCCAGCCCTCGTAGTCGTTGAAGTACGTCAACCTCTCAAAGCTGCTACCCGTGCCGTCGAGTTTCAGCTTCCAGATATCCACGTCGCGGAACAACTTGGTGGAGCCCATCAGAACGCCTTGCCGGTCGGATTCCACACAAGTGTGCGTGCCGCCGGGGAAAATGCCTTCCACCTCGTTGTAGCTGCCGATCGACCGGGTATGGTTCACCACCTGCTTGGTGGCGAGATCGATCGTCCAGACAGATCCAAGGCCCTTGGGCTCGTAGCAGGTGAAGGTCATTTTGCGATCGTTGTCGAAGAAGTCCTGGGCCTCCAGGGTGCAGGAGTTGTCGGGACTGGAATGGACGACGTGCTTGTTCTTCAACTGGGGTTGCGGCCCGGTCAGATCCACTTCAGCCACCATGAGGTTCGATGCGCCGCGCGGCAGGGCGGGGTTCTGTCCGCTGGTTTCGGAAAACGAAATCAGCATGGACTGCTTGGATAACGCCGCGCCCTCGCTCATCTTCTGTCCCAGCCGCACGGGTTTCGAACCCGGTGTCTTCGACAGGAACCAGAGCTCGTTGTCGCGGCCGCGACTGGTGTGGATGTCGGTGAAGTGCTCGGCGCCAATCAGGATGTAATCGCCTGAGGAGAGATGCATCACGCGCAGGAACGCGGCTCCAGGGATATTGCAGGTAAGGCATCGGACCTGGCGTGTCTTCAGGTCAATGGTGAACGCATCGCCGAAACTCTTGGCCATGAAAGCCACGGATGAATTGGAGGGCGAGAAGTCGGCCCGCTCCCCGAAATGCGTCAGCACTTCGATGTTCTTCGGCAGGTTGTCCAGCGGACTGGCCTGCTTTCGGGGCGACTGCGCCAGGGCGGCAAGGGCGATGAGTGAGGCGAGGTAGAGCTTCATGGCTGCGACGTTGAGTCGAAACCAATGTACTGCACCTCTTCCTCGAGGTCGATGCCATACCGTTCGCGGACGCGCCGCTTGAGTTCGGCCACCAGGCGGCGGACTTCGGCCGCTGTGCCGTCTCCAGCGTTGAAAACCGTGTTGGCGTGGTATTCGGCGACGCGAATCCCTCCGTCGGACAGGCCACGCGCACCCACCTGGTCCAGGAACCAGGCCGATGGCACCTTGCCGCCCTTGACGACCTCGGCCGGAACTTCAGCGCGGGCGGCGGCAGGCAGGTCCGCCAGAATCAGGTTCTTGAAGATGCTGCCGGCGCACTTCATCTCGGGTGGGAACTTGCGGTTGCGGACTGCCAGGATCTCCGACGATGTCTTTTGCAGTTCGACGGCGTCACCGGGGCGCAGGCGCAGTTCCGCCGACAGGATCAGCCAAGGCTCGCCCTGCAGACGGTTGCGTTTGAAGATGCTGCCGCGGTAGCGGAACTCGCAGCCAGACTTGCCGGTCTCGCGAACGGCCTTTCCATCGAAATAGCGGACACGTTCGACGACATCGGAGATCGACGCGCCGTAGGCTCCGGCGTTCCCATAGATCGCCGCCCCCACATTGCCGGGTATACCGGTCATCGACTCGATTCCCTGCAATCCGTGCGCGGTGGTGTAGTCGACCAGCTCCTGTAGGGCCGCTCCGGCCTGGACCCGCACGAGAGTGCCATCCGATTCGATCGCGCCGCCGCGATAGCGCAGCACGATCCCGTCGTACCCTACATCGGCCACAACAAGATTCGTACCGAGGCCGATGACCAGGTGCGGCAGTCCGCTCTCCTTCGCGATGCGGAGGGCTTGCAGGAACGCCGCTTCATCCTCGCTATCGACAAACAGCGTAGCCGGACCGCCCAAGGCAAAGCGAGTGTGACGCGCCAGTGGTTCGTTGCGGCTAATCTGGAGAGACGGGACCAATTCGAGGCGCTCGTGCGCCTCTTGCACAGACAGCATTGTCCCAATTGTAGGGGAGGCAGCCGAATGCGTGCCAGCTTTGCCGGAATGCCCAAGGAATCCATCAAGTTCCTGAGGGATCTGGAGAAGAACAACAATCGCGACTGGTTTGAAGCGAACAGGGCCACCTATCTGGAAAAGGTGAAAACGCCGCTGGAGGCGCTGGTGACGGCCGTGGGCGCGGAGATGACGAAGTTTGCTCCGGAGGCGGCAACAGCACCGGGTAAAGCGATCTACCGCATCTACCGCGACACCAGATTCAGCTCAGACAAGACGCCGTATAAGACCCACCTCGCCGCATCGTTCTACCGCAACGACCTGGGCAAACACATCGCCGGCGGGTTCTACTTCGAGATCTCGCACAAGTATGTCGGGTTCGCCGGTGGGGTGTACATGCCGGAAGCCGAGAATCTGCGACTGATTCGCGTCCACATAATGGACAACTTCAAACGCTTCCAGAAGCTGCTGGCGGATAAGAAACTGGCCGATATGGAGGCGATGAAGGGCGATGCGCTCAGCCGGCCGCCCAAAGGGTTCCCTGCCGACCATCCCGCCATCGAATGGCTGAAGCGGAAGCAGTTCTTCTACTGGCGTGAACTGCCCGCGGAACTAGCCACCAGCCCGGAATTGCTGGGCGAGATCTGCTCACGATTCAAAGCGATGGCCCCCATGATCAGCTTCCTGAACGAACCGCTCTTGTCGATGAAGCAGAAGCGCGCTCCCCTGGAATCCGGCTGGATCTAGCGGAACTACCGGCCTGGGTGCGAGTAGTCGTTCACGTTCGGGATCAGTTCCTGATACGTTTCGTTGGAGAGCGGGGTGTGCCAGTGGCCTGTGAGCTTGGCCGCCCCCACCAATCCGAAGAACAGCATAGCCACGCCGGCCGCCATCACCCACGCCGGCACGGGTTTCCTGGAGGGCACCATCAGCGCCATGTGGAGGGTGTCCTCAACCGGACAGACCGCCACACACTCCAGGCAGCCCAGGCATTCCGCCGACTGGATCTGGATCAGTTTATCTACGGGGAGACGGGAGGGGCAGGCCTTGGCGCACTTGCCGCAGTCGATGCATGATTCGGCTTTGCGCTGGATCTTCATCGGGCTCAGCATCGATACCAGCCCCATCAGTGCGCCATAGGGACACAGGTAGCGGCACCAGAAGTTTTGGACGAAGACGGAGGCCAGCATCAGGACTCCTACCGTGATCGCCGCCGCCATTCCCATGTTCCGGAAGAAGTTCAGCATTTTGACGTCGGCGACCAAGCCGTACGGTGACTCCAGGAACTCCTTCAGGGCGATCGGCGGCATGGAGAAGACGGCATAGAAGAACAGGCCGAAGAGGATGTACTTGAGGCTGCGCAGGCCGATGTCGAGCCATCGGGGCAGGTAGAAGTTGCGTTTGAAGGTATCGCGGCCCAGCTTCCAGAGGTACTCAGACAGCGTGCCCACCGGGCACAACCAGCCGCAGAATGCCTTGCGGAAGAATATCGACGCCGCCAGAAATGCCACGAAGAGCACCATCGCCGCGGGATGTACGAGCGGTACCTGCCCGGTGAGGACGAAGTAGCGGGTATTCATCATGCCCGCGATGGGCAGCCATCCCTCGACCCCCGGCGGACGGGTGTACCCGGACAACCCCGCGCCCTCGAACTGCCGGACGAACAGGTAGAACTGGAAGCCGATCCAGAGATTCAAGCCCAGGAAAGAGAACTGGACGGCACGCCGCAGCATCTGCGAGCGGTCGGCTCCGATACGCCGGACAAACGGCTTTTTCGGCTTCCGGCCGGAAGCGGCGGGCGGTTGGGCAACTGCTGGCGCTGCACTCATGGCCTCATTGTGGACTTTCGCCACAGGAAAGGCTGTGACTCAGGTCACTTGCCCAAAGTCTGCCGGGCCATGCCCACGACGGCGTTCACGAAGATTGAGCCTATCGCCGTTGGAATCATGATCTTCCAGCCGATATTCATCAGCTGGTCGTAGCGATAGCGAGGGAAAGTGCCACGCATCCAGATGAACAGGTAGAGCACGATGAACAGCTTCAGAGCCCACCAGAAGACCGGAGCTGAGGGACCATTCACGGCAGGAACCATGAAGAGCGCCGCCACACCCAGAAAGGCGATACCAAGCCCTGCCATACCAATGGTATAGCCCGGAATCGGCTGGCGGCGGGAGAGATATAGGCAGCCGAGCCCGGTGCCGCCAAAGACCAACAGCGGCGTGCCATAGTTCATTGGAACGGCCAGCCAGGACACGCTGGGGAAGGGCCGCAGCCAGCCGCCCCAGAACAGGGTCACCAGGACGCTGCCCACGGCGAACATGTTGATGTATTCCGAGAGCATGTAGATGCCCCAGCGGAAGCCGCTGTACTCGGTGTGATAGCCGGCCACGAGTTCTGATTCGGCTTCCGGCAGGTCGAATGGCGCGCGGTTCGTTTCGGCCACCGAACTAATGAAATAGATCACCATCGGCACCAGCATCAGGCCGAAATTATCAAAGGCGAACCAGATGCCCTGCGCCTGCTGTGCCCGAACGATGCCCGTCAGCGAGAGCGTACCCGCGCACATGACTCCGCTCATCAGCGCGAGGCCGAGGGCCACTTCATAGCTCACCAACTGTGCGGCCGAACGGAGTCCGCCGAGCAGCGAATAGTGCGAGTTTGACGACCACCCGCCCAGAATCAGGCCGAGGATGCCAACGGCGGACATGGCGGAAATCACCAGCAGCCCGACATTCACGTCAGCCACTTTGATCGTGTCCGAGAAGGGGACCACCGTGAGGCAGGTGGCGCCGGTGAAAAAACTGATGGCCGGCGCGAATCGGAAGATCCATTGGTTGGCGTCCTTGGGGACGATGTCTTCCTTCAGCAGCAGTTTGACGGCATCGGCCAGGGTTTGGAGAACGCCATTCGGACCCACGCGCATCGGACCCAGCCGCGCCTGCATGTCGGCCAGCACCTTGCGCTCCAACAGAACAGTGAACGCCACGGCCAACGGAGCCAACGCAATGATGATGATCCCTGTAACCAGCGGGATGAACCAGGGTTGTGTGAAAACGGTGCTCATCGAATAGGGCCTCTCATCGTTGGAAACTCTGCTGCGCCAGGCGGACGAACGGTTCCGGATAGACGCCGATCACCAGGGTCATCACACCGGTCACCACCAGGGCGACCTGCATGCCGAAGCTGGTGCTCAACGCGGGCGTCTCCTCTTCCTCCGTCTCGATGAACATCGCCTTCACCATCCGCATGTAGTAGTAGATGGCGACAGCAGCATACAGACAGCCGAGGACCGCCAGCACATAGTGGCCGGTCTCGATCAGCGAAAGGAAGATAAAGTACTTACCGAAGAATCCGGCCGTGGGTGGAATGCCGGCCAGCGACAGCAGGAAAATCAGCATCCACAGAGCGTGCCCGGGCGACTTCTTCATGAGGCCGCGGAGGTCGTTGATGTCTTCCCCGGCCAGGCCCCTGCGGGTGAGCGAGGTGAGCACCAGGAACGCGCCCAGGTTCATGAAGGTATAGACCAGCAGGTAAATCAGGACGCCTTTGTAGCCGGTGTTGTTGCCAGCGATCACGCCCAGCAGGATGTAACCGGCATGATTTACTGAACTGTAGGCCAGCAGGCGCTTCGTATTAGTCTGGGTGATCGCCGCCAGGTTGCCGATGGTCATCGAAAGCACGGCCGCGGCGATGAGCAGAGGCTCCCAGGTGGCGCGGGCCGAGCCGAGCGTACTCGCGAACAACCGCATCAACAGGGCGAACGAGGCGGCTTTGGAACCAACGGCCAGGAACGCGGTAATTGTCGTCGGCGCACCTTCATAAACGTCCGGCACCCACATATGGAACGGAGCGCCGCCGATCTTGAACAACAGCCCGACGGTCGTAGTGGCGATGGCCAGGAACAGGATGGTGTCGGAATGCCCGCGGGTGGCAACAGCCTTGGCAATATCGTTGAGTTGAGTGGATCCGGCGATTCCGTAGAGAATCGAGAAGCCGTAGGCCAGGAAGCCCGAGGAGAGCCCACCCAGCAGCAGGTACTTCAGCGCCGCTTCGTTGGAGCGCTGTTCGGCGCGCAGGAAGCCAACCAGCACATAGAACGAGACGGCCATCGTTTCCAGGCCGACAAAGATGGTGACCAGTTCATTGCCGCTGGCCAGGAAGAACATGCCGCACTGCGCCAGCATCAGGATGCCGTAGTATTCGCCGTGATGCTCATCCCGTACTTCCAGGTAGCGGTAGGAGATCAGCCCTACGATCAGGGTGGTGATGAGGAAGATCCAGTGGAAGAACAGGGAGAAATGGTCGATGACGACAGCGCCGTGAAAGGCCGAGATCTCGCCGCCGTAACTGGCCAGGCTCTTGCCCTGCATCCAAAAAGCGCGTCCTGCAAACGCTTCGCCGAGACCGACGAAGATCAGCAGGTATTTGCGCTGATGCGCTTCCGGGAAGACCCAGAAGTCGAACAGCAGGGTGGCACAACCAAACAGCGCCAGCAGCAGGACCGGCAGCAGCACAAAGTTGTCGAGCGACGTGTAATACACGCTCATCGGGAGGCAACCTCCGGAGTGTGGGTGGTAGGCGCAACCGCGGCGTTGGCCGTGTCATGTACGCGGTGCACAATCTGCGCTACCGGCTTTTCCAGGATGTCGAAGTACGGCTTAGGATAGACGCCGATCGAAATGGCCCAGATGATTAGTGGAATGAAAACCGCCCATTCACGCCACTTCAGGTCCGGCAACCCTTTGTTCTTCTCGTTGGTGACCTCACCCAGCATGGTGCGCTGGTAGAGCCACAACAGATATGCGGCGCCGAAGATCACGCCCAGCACCGCAAAAGCGGCCCAGACCTGGTTGGCGTCGAATGCTCCCTGCAGGATGGTGAACTCACCAACGAAGCCATTCAAGAGTGGCAGGCCGGCACTGCTCAGCATGGCGATCGCGAAGACGATGGCGTAATTGGGCATGATGTGCGCCAGACCGCCGTACTCCTTGATCTCACGTGTGTGACGGCGCTCGTAAATCACCCCCACCACGAGGAACAACATGCCGGTCGAAATCCCATGGTTGATCTGTTGAATGATCGATCCGGTGATGCCGCTCTGGTTCAGGGCGAAGATGCCGAGGGTGCAGAAACCCAGGTGGCTGACCGATGAGTAGGCCACTAGTTTCTTCCAGTCCTGCTGCATCAGGCTGACCAGGGCTCCGTAGAGGATACCGATGATCGACAGCACCGCCACAATCGTGACGATTGTGTGATCGGAGCTCGCTTTGGGCAGTAGCGGGAGCGAAAACCGGATAAAACCGTATGTGCCCATCTTGAGGAGGACCGCGGCCAGGATCACCGATCCGGCGGTCGGCGCCTCGGTGTGGGCGTCCGGCAGCCAGGTGTGGAACGGGAACATCGGCACCTTGATGGCAAAGCCCACGAAGAAGGCCCAGAAGACCCACTGCTGGGTGGCCAGCGGCAGGTTGATCTTCATCAGTTCCGCGATCTCAAACGTGTAGCGGCCAAACTGAGCAAAGTAGTTGAAGTAGAGCAGCAGGATGCCCAGCAGCATCAGGACGCCGCCGGTCAGCGTGTAGAGGAAGAACTTGATGGCTGCGTACAGCTTTCTGGGGCCGCCCCACACGCCGATGATGAAGTACATCGGGACGAGGACCATCTCCCAGAAAACGTAAAACAGCAGGAAGTCCATGGAGATGAAGACACCCAGCATGCCCGTCTGCTGGAGCAGGAACATGGAGTAGTATTCCTTCTCCCGATCCTTGATGGCATCCCATGAGGAGAAGATGGCCAGGAAGCCCATGATCGTCGTGAGCATCACCATTAGCACGCTGATGCCATCGACGCCGATCAGATACTGGACGCCCAGTGACGGAATCCACTCCGCACGTTCGACGAACTGATAACCCCCATTGGAACGGTCGAAGCCAATAATCAGCGGCAGCGAGACCAGAAAGCCGATGGCCGCGGTGATGTTGGCCCAAAGCCGGATGAATGTCTTCTGCGACTTGGGGATGAACAGCAGAAGGAAGAGTCCGGCCAGCGGCGTGAACAGGATGACCGAAAGTAGGTGTCCTTGCATATCTCAATAGCTCCGCTAGCGAACCCACCAGAAGTATCCGAACATGGCGAAGACTCCGGCGATAAAGACGAGCGCGTACGACTGGAGGAAGCCGGTCTGGAAGAACCGCACCGGGAAGGAGAGCGCACGGACGGTGTAGGCGCTCAAGTTGACGAGCCCGTCAACGATCCAGGTGTCGTACCACATGGAGATGCGGGAGACCATCTTGGTCAGCCAGGCCGTGCCGTTGACACCGCCATCGACCACGGTCCGGTCAAAGGCGCCCATCAGCGTGCCGCCGCGCATCGAAAACCCGCGAACGAACAGGAAGTCGTAGATCTCGTCCACATACCACTTGTTGTAAAGAATTGGATGGAGTGCGCCGCCTGTCGGCCGGTCGGACTCCTTCATTTTCAGGTAGATGTGGCGAGCCAGGAAGATGCCGGAAAGGGCCGCGCCAATCGACAGGCCCATCAGGATCCATTCCATGCTGGTATCGTGGTGCTCGGCTCCATGCTCCGCCACCTCCTTGCCGGTTTCGAACACCGGTGCGAGCCAGTGTTCCAGCCCTTGGAAGAAGCCGTTTTCCCCGAAAACCTTCGGCATGCCGATCCAGCCGGCGCCGATGGACCCGGCGGCCAGCACCATCAACGGAATGGTCATCGACTTCGGCGACTCGTGGATGTGGTGCTTCGTGTGTTCGTCCATGCGGCCTTCGCCGTAGAACGTCATGAACATCAGCCGCCACATGTAGAACGCGGTCATCAATGCGGTACAGAAGCCTACAGCCCACAGTACCTTGGAGCCGAGCGGCGACGACCACGTCTGCCACAGAATCTCGTCCTTCGAGAAGAATCCAGCCAGTCCGGGAATGCCGGCAATGGCCAGTGAGGCGATGAACATCGTCGTGAACGTGATGGGAATCTTGCTCCGCAACCCGCCCATTTTGCGCATGTCCTGCTCGCCGCTCATGGCGTGGATCACCGACCCGGCGCCGAGGAAGAGCAGGGCTTTGAAGAAGGCGTGCGTGTAGAGGTGGAAGACGCCCACCCAGTAGGCGCCAACGCCCACCGCAACGAACATGTACCCGAGCTGGGAAACCGTGGAGTAGGCCAGTACGCGCTTGATGTCGTTTTGAACCAGCCCGATGGAAGCCGCGAAGATGGCTGTCGCGGCGCCAACCGCGGCCACGATGTGCGAGGTCTCGGGAGTCAGGGCAAACAGCGCATTAGACCGGGCGCACATGTAGACGCCAGCGGTCACCATGGTGGCGGCATGGATCAGGGCACTGACCGGGGTGGGGCCTTCCATGGCGTCCGGAAGCCACACATACAGCGGGATTTGCGCACTCTTACCCGTGGCGCCCACGAACAGTAGTAGGGCCGTCAGGCTCAGGACGCCGAAGAATCCAACCTCGGGAGCGAACCGCGCCGATCGCAGCGCTTCGTTCACGTCGACGAAAGTAAGCGACCCGGTGAGCTGGAACAGGAAGAACATGCCCAGAATGAAGCCCGCATCACCGATCCGATTGACGATAAAGGCTTTCTTGCCCGCATCGCCGGCGCTTTTCTTATTGAAGTAGAAGCCGATGAGCAGGTAGCTGCACAGGCCCACACCTTCCCAGCCCACGAACAGCAGGGGGTAGTTGTTGGCCAGAACCAGCGTCAGCATGAAGAAGACGAACAGATTGAGGTATCCGAAAAAGCGATAGAAGCCGCCGTGCCGGGGACCGTGCTCGTGGGCCATATAACCGGTGGCGTACACGTGGATCAGGAACCCGATGCCGGTGACGACCAGGATCATGACACTGGACAGAGGATCCAGCATGTAGCCCATGTCGGCGTGGAGCAATGGGAGCCACTGGAACAGGATGACCTGGTGCACTTTCACGGGCAGCGAAGCGAGTTCGAGAACGGCGCCCAGCGAAAGCAGGAACGACAGCAGGACAGCTCCGGGACTGATGATGCGGATGGCGGCCTTCGGTAAACTGCGGCCAAAGAACAGCATGATCGCCGCGCCGCAGAGCGGCAGGATGGGGATCAGCCAGATGAGATCGAGGAAGTTCATCGTGCCGGCTCCTCCTACCACTTCAGCAGGTCGATTTCGTCGACCAGCACCGTTTCCTTGTTACGGAAGACGGCGATCAGGATTCCAAGGCCAACCGCGGCTTCCGCCACGGCAACGGTGATGATAAAGATGGCGAACACCTGGCCGTTCAACTGCTGCAGATGCTTGCTGAAGGCGACCAGATTGATGTTGACCGCGTTCAGTATCAACTCGAGGGACATCATGACGACCACAGCATTGCGGCGCAGCAGGATTCCCACGGTGCCGATGAGCAGCAACGCGGCGCTCAGGACCAGATAGTGTTCCGTGGTGATGGGGTGCAGCATGGGATCAAATCCTCTTTTTCGCCATGATGACGCTGCCGACAACCGCCACCAGCAGCAGGATGGAGGCCAGTTCGAAGGGCACCAGATACTGTTTGAAGAGCACCTCAGAAAGCGCTTCAACGTTGCCCGCTGAGGGGATTTCAGGCGCCGACTGCCCCAAATGCATGCTGCCGGCCCCCTGGCGCAGGAACCAGGTGATGAGCGCCCCGCAGCCGATGACGCAGATCACGGCGGCGATCCAGTGGCGGTGGAACTGCCGTTCGCGTGCGGAAGCGTCCAGATTAACCAGCATGATGACGAACAGGAAGAGCACCATGATGCCGCCGATGTAGAGCACAATCTGGACGGCAAACAGGAACTCGGCCTTTTGCAGCAGGTACAGCCCAGCAACGCCGGCCAGCGACCCGATCAAAGCGAGGGCGCAGTGGATGGCGTTTCGTAAAGTGACGGTAAGGATCGCGCCGATGAGTGTCAGCGCGGCAAACGCATAGAAAAATCCGGTTTCTAGCATGGGCACACGTCGGGTATGAGAACCCGCTCCCTGTCAGTCTGGGGGCTCTTAGAACTTGTATTTGGTAGGCTTGATGCCCTCTTCGAGGATCTGCCGGTCAAAGATCGCCCCTTCCCGCGAGTAACTCGCCAATTCAAAGTCCTGCGTCAGTTCCAGAGCGTCTACCGGACAGGCATCTTCGCACAGGCCGCAGAACATGCAGCGCGAGGTGTCATAGGTGAAGTTGATGAGATCTTTGCGCTTGGTCTCCGGGTTGCGTTCCCAGCCGACAACGATCAGGTTTTCGGGACACGCGAGGGCGCAAAGATCGCAGGCAATGCAGAGGGTCTGTCCGTTCTCCGGGTTGATATTCAACCGTGGAGCGCCGCGATAACGTTCGGCGATCTTGGGGCGTTGGGCCGGATACTGCTCGGTGACGATGTTCTTCGGATGCTGAGTCCGGAAGGTCACCATCAGGCCCTGCACAAGGTCGACGAGAAAAATGGTTCTCAGAAGCTTACGCATGGTCGTTTAGATCCGCCGGGGGTTAGCGGTCCACCTCCCCAAGCACGATATCGATAGTGCCGATGATGGCCACCAGGTCCGCTACGAGCGAACCGCGCGCCATCTTGTCGAGCGATTGAAGATTGACGAAGGACGGCGGCCGCACCCGGCAGCGGTAAGGCTGCGTGGAACCGTCGCTGACGATGTAATAGCCAAGTTCGCCCTTGGGCGCTTCGATAGAGACGTAAGCCTCGCCCACCGGCGGCTTCAGAACTTTGGGCACCTTAGCCATGATGGGTCCAGTCGGGATGTCGGCCACGGCTTGGCGGACAATCCGCACGCTCTGGCGCATCTCCTGCATTCTCACCATGTACCGGTCGTAGGTATCGCCGTTTTCTCCGGTCGGGATGTCGAACTCGTACTTCTCGTAACCGGAGTAAGGAAGGGCCTTGCGGATATCCCAGGCGCACCCGGCGGCGCGCAGCATGGGGCCAGTCACACCGTAGGCTTTGCAGTCCTCGATGTTCAGGATTCCGACGCCGATCATGCGTTCACGCCAGATGCGATTGCCGGTGAGCAACTCTTCGTACTCATCGATCTTCGGCAGCATCATGTCGCAGAAGTCGTTTGTTTCCTGCTCGAAGCCCTCATAGGTCTCATACTGCAGACCGCCGATGCGGAAGGCGTGCGTCGTCAAACGGGCGCCGCAGTACTTCTCGAAGATGTTGAGCGCGTATTCGCGCTCGCGCATGCAGTAGAACAGGGGAGTGATCGCGCCGATGTCGAGGGCGTGGGTGCCCAACCAGAGCAGGTGGCTCGCGATGCGGTTGAGCTCCGTGAGGACGACGCGGACGGCCTGGGCGCGAGGAGTGGCCTCGGCGTTCAGGAGCTTTTCCACGGCCAGGCAGTAGCCCAACCCATTGGAAATTGCTGCCACGTAGTCCATTCGGTCCACATAGGGCGCGAACATCGTGTACGTGCGGTTTTCGGCGATCTTTTCGACGCCGCGGTGCAGGTAGCCGATCACCGACTCGGTGCCCAGCACACGCTCGCCGTCGAGTTTTACGATCACGCGCAGCACGCCGTGAGTGGAGGGGTGCTGCGGCCCCATGTTCAGAACGAGTTCAGTGGAATCGAGGAATGTTCCCGCCATGGCTATTGTCCGCTCTCGATCCCCAGGTTCTCCTGGACCCACTTCTGATCCATGTTCAGGATTCCGTTCTCCTTGCGCAAGGGGAAGGTCGACCATTCATCCGGCAGCAGGATGCGCCGCATATTCGGGTGTCCTTCGAACTCGATTCCGAACATGTCGTAGACTTCGCGTTCGAGCCAATCCGCCGTGATGTGAACCGTCGTGGCGGTCGCAACCCGTTCCCCGTCTTTGAGCAGGACTTTGATCCGTATGCGCTCGTTTCTCGGGAAGCTGTAGAGCACGTAGATGATGTCGAATTGCTCATCACGCTTTGGCCAGTGGACTGCGGTAATGTCCACCAGGTAATCGAAGCCGTGATTGTCCTTTAGAGACTGCAAGATAGGAATCACGGACGCTGGTTTCGCAACCAGGAAGTTCTGCCCCAGGTAACTCAAGAAGGCGGAGATCTGGTCGGGAAACTCAGCAGCCAGAGTGGATGGCAACTCGCCTTCCCACGGTGCGGTAACCATGACAGCCGGAGGTTTGGGCGCAGGGGGGACCGCCGGCTTCGCGGCGGCCGGAGGCTTTGGCGCGGCTGCTGCGGCTGGTTTCGGCGCCGCGGCCGGGGTTACCGGGGCGGCATCGGGAATTTGTGGAGCGGCGGGAGGCGGTTGAGCTGGCGGAACAGGCTCCGGCGCGGGGGCGCCTTCCGGCTTTAGGTCGTCAGGCATGGAAGAATCCTAACTGAACATTCAGGGTTATCACAACCGGAAATTCGGTGTCAAATGTCCGAAGTTCCCCGAGTGCTGTGAACCCTTTGCAGAAGAGGGCTGCGCGGGCCTCCGGCGACAAAAATACCTCAAAAACCGAAGGCCGGAACTGGTTCGCAGCCCGGAAGCATGCCGGGCATGGCCGAAGCGGCCTCGTTTCGACCGAACATTAACGTCAAGTTAAACTTGAGGGACGAGCCTGAAGAGGGCGGCGCACAAGGCCGGAAACCTCCCGGACTGTGGAGTTGTTCCGCCGCCGCTACAGCCGTGTCCAAGAGATTGTAAAATGGGGTTAATCACTGTTCTCCGAAGGAGCTCCCGTAACAATGCTGAAGCGAGTTCTGGCGACTGCCGCCATTACCTTGAATCTGGTTTCCGGTCTGGCGCTGGCGCAGAAGAAGGGCGACGCGGATAAGGGCAAGGAAGTGTTCGAACAATGCGGTGTGTGCCACAACGCCACGACCGATGAAAAGAAGATGGGCCCCAGCCTGAAGGGGTTGTACAAGAAGCCGAAGTTGGCGAATGGGCAGAAGCCGTCGGATGCCGCCATCCTGGGCATCATTAACAAAGGCAAGGGCGCCATGCCGGCATTCGATGAAGTGCTGAGCGCTGACGAGAAGGCCGACCTCATGGCCTATCTCAAGACCATCTAGTTCAACTACTTAGAGGGCACGCCCGTTTCAGTCACCTCGGCTGTCCACTGTAGTGCCCGAAGGTAAACGTCGGCAACAACCCCAAGCTCCAGTTGGAGTTGCCGGCAGTGTGGAGCCAAATCCTGGGGGGACGCGCGCTCATAGGATTCGACAATCCGGGCCAGCGCCCCCAGGGGCCCTTGGCTTCGTCCAAGCAGAGCGGCCGCCAATTCCTCTCCCAACCCCAACTGCTGTACGACTTCGCTCATTGGCGCTCCCAGCAACGCATCCATCAACGTAAACATGCCGGCCATGAAGGCAAGGGACTTAGCCATCTTCAGGCCAGCCTCTTCGGCCAGCAGTTCGCACATACGGGCGCGAGTCAGTGCGGCATCGACAATCTCACTACTGCGGCCGGCCGCAAGCGTCGGCAACAGGACGAACGTAATCCAGCGGCGGGTTTCGTTTTCGCCCAGCCGCATCAGGCACTGGTGCAGGCTGGAGATCTCACGGGGCGCCCCGAATCTCGCCGAATTGGAGTATTGGATCAACCGATAGCAGAGCCCGACGTCTGGTGCGATGGCGGCTTCCACCTTCTCAAGTGTGAATTGATCGGCACCGAGCAGCGCCAGCAGCTTCAGCTTAGTATTGTGGCGGGCGTTCAAAGTCCGCCCTGTGACCACTCGCGGCCGGTGTAGAAAGTACCCCTGAAAATAGTCGTATCCGGCGGCCAGGGCGGAATCGCGCTCTTCCACGGTTTCGACTTTCTCGGCGAGCATCCGCAGCTTGCGCTGCCTCAGTTGGCGTGCCAATTTCGCCGAATCGGCGGCTGAAATGGCGCGCAAATCCACCTTGACCCAATCGACGACATCGAGCAACGGCTCAAACTCCGGCCGGCCTGTGTAATCATCCAGGAGCAGCAAATATCCGAGCTTGCGCAGCTCCCTGCAGGCGCTCAGGACTTCCGCATCGGGCTTCACATTCTCCAGGATTTCCAGGCCGACGAGGTCTGGTGGCAGCGAGCGGATGCGATCGTCCAGCAACATGCTGCGAGGCACGTTAATCAGTGCACGGCGGCCTTTCAGAAGCGAATCCAGGCCGATGTCCAGGAAGCTGGCGGAGAGCACCTGCCAGCTCGCCAACTCATCATTGCGGGTGGTGGATGTGGCGTCCGGAAGGGCACGAAACAGCAACTCATAAGCAACCACGGTATTCGCGCGGTCAAAGATAGCCTGTCGGGCTACATGAACTTCAAGTGACATCCGCTTAATCTGGCTGGCCTATGGATTTCGACAGGCCAACCGGCAGTTCCACTTCCGCCGATGCCTCGAATCCGTACTATGTTATATCAGCGCATCTGTCAGCGTCTGAACACATATCGGCACGAATCCTTCAGTATCGGACAATTGCAGCGGCCCTGCCTGCGGGCGGATGAAGATTTGACCTCGGAGCCGTGAGGCGGCTAAACTAAAAAGGTCGGCGGCCCTGAGCCGCTGTGTGCGTCCCCATCGTCTAGCCCGGCCTAGGACACCGCCCTTTCACGGCGATAACGCGGGTTCGAATCCCGCTGGGGACGCCATTCTTTTGTATCCCCCCCATTCATCCTCCTCAGCACAGAACGGTGCAGGTTGCCACCTCGATAGAAGCTGCTTCACCGACCGGCGATATATAACGACAGGTCGGCGTTCAAGACGATCGGCTTCAGCGGAACACCATGCTGCTTGAGGTAGGGCGTGAGCCAGTCAAACTCGGCCGGTCCCGCGAAGAGAATGAATTTCGGGTTGCCGGCTTGAAATGAACCCAACTGGACCACATGGAGAGGAATGAACCGGGCCAGCACCTGGTTTGACCGGTCGAGCGTATCGGTCCCGGTGAATCGAACCGAGGATTCAGAATCGACCACGTTCACCAGCCTGGACTTGAGTTCGGCGGGAGCATACTCGTCGGCCTCGAGGTAGAGACTGCTGGGCGTGACCACGATGGGAATGTTTGGTTCCTGGCGGCTGATCTCGATCAGTTTTGCCCAATACCCGGTGGAAGCTCGCGGGTCGTGCTCAGCCACCCAACTGACTTCGAAACCCGCCCGAACCAGAAAGAAGATTAGCAGCGCGCCGGGCAGGACGACGGCGTGTCCGTGGCGCCACACTGGGCGGAGCAGGTAGACCACCCCCAAGGCCAACCCGATCATCGCGGGCAACCCGTAGCGGGGCACGTAACCTGAGCGCCCAGCCATGGCGAGAAGCACCAACCATGCGGGATAGATCGCAAAAGCGCAGATCAGTGCCAGTTCCGGGAGGGAGAAGCCGGCCTCGGCCTCTCTTGCACGATGCCTTCTCAGTACGCCCGGCAGTGCAAAGAGGACCCCGCCGACCAGCAGCAGGCTCAGGATGAGGGCCCAATTGACTTCCCCGCCCAGATACAGCTGGTAGGTCGACAAAAAGGTGCCCCATTTCGGCAGCGACCAGAAGTGGGTGCCAAAGGCCTCACGGTAGTGCATGGCGATGGGCACGCTAATGAGGAACGGCGCGCCGGCGAGCACGCAGGCGATCCACACACCCCAACGAACTCGGCGATTCAACAGGGACCACACGAGTTCGGCAAATCCGAAAATCGAGATGGAGGCAACCGCCAGGTGGTGGCAGGAGACAGCCATGGCGAGGACGACTCCGAACAGGGGCACGAAACGCGGCTTTTCCCCAATCCTCTGCCAAAAACAGGCCGCCACAGCCAGAAGTCCCACGAACAACGCGTAGCACCGCGCCTCCAGGGCATATCCGCGGAACGGCGACAGGGCGATCAACAGGACCGCGACCAAGCTGGCTGACCCCGTCAGCCGTTTACGGGTAAACCAGTAGACCCCGCAGAGCGTGAGCAGATAGCCAAGGATGGACGGAATCCGCAGCGTCACCATCGGGTCGAGCGGTAGAACTCGAACCACCTGAAGAATGGCATGAAATGGCGGGGTCATCCCATCGGCGCCTTCGTAGAGCGCTTTCCAGATGAGGGAGAACGGCTTCAGCGTGGAGACATGAACGGTAAACAGTTCGTCGTACCAGAAGAAGGTCCGACCGGCCGCCAGCGGCAGAATGAGCAACTCCCAGGCCACGAGTATTGCGAGAATCGCCGGCGCAAGCCGCGGAGAAGCCGCGATGCGCGCAAGCGTGCTCCCGGAACCCTTGGCCTTGGCGGGCGAACTAATCCCATCGGGCATCAATGCTATGGTACGCGACGGGTCGGAACTGGAAGCGCGGCTAAGTGGATTTGCTCCGTGCGGATTCGGAAGAATCAACTCCCAGACCGACTCGCCTAAGCATTTCCTAGCTATGGATCGGCGGGTGGCGCAGTGAAAACCGCGGTTACCAGGGTTCGGGCTTCTTCTCGACTTTTGGCGGCGCTCCTTTGAAGGTCAGGAGGACATCCACCAACTGGTTCTTGTCGTCAATGCTGGTCTCCGCTTTGGTGTCGCCGAGGTTGTCGAAGATGCCGCGCTCCCGCACTCGTTCCAGGAAAGCGTCCGGATACTTGCTGCGGAACGGATCGCCAGGCTTGAGGATCCACAACTTGCGCAATACCGGCTCCGTCTCGATGTCCAGCCCCTTGATAGTCAGTCGGCCGAACTTGTACTCCGGTCCGGGATCGACATTGATGAAAATGTCCACCGTCTTCTTTTCTTCGTTCAGCGCGCGATCCGCCTTGTAAGTGGCTCGCATATAGCCGGTCTGCTTCACCTCATCCAGGACGCGCAGCATCCCGGCACCTATTGCGGAGTAACTGACGGTCTCGCCGGTTTTGAACTGCGCCAGATTCTGCACTTCGTCGGGAGACATAGGCACCCCGCGCACCTCGATCTTGTCGAGTTTATAGACCGGGCCCTCGTCAACCTGCACCGTAACGACAACGCCTTTCGCTGTCTTTGAAGGCTCCGCGGTGAACTTCGGGAAGGACGCTTTGAGGTGCCCCACCGCTTCGTACATGGGCCGAATCTGGTTTTCCAGGAAGAGTCGGAAGTTCGTGTCAACAAAGGGCATGCCGACGGCCACCTGCGAAAGCGCCTTCACCAGGTAGCGCGAATCGAGAACCCGCGCCCCGGTGAACGCGACCTCAGTGACATTGGGCGGCGCTGAATTCGGGCCAAACAGGATGGTTACCTGGTCCTGGCCCAACAACAGGACTCGGCCCTGGACAGTTTCTTTGATCCCCTTCTCGCTGAGCATCGCCTGCAGAATGGCGGCGACCTTATCGATGAGAGTGTCTGAGGGCGGAATCTTCCGGCCGAACAGGGGGAGGGTGCGATGCACCCGCTCTTCGACGGCCGCGCGCTCCAAAGGTAGACGGTCGAGCGACCACTCCATGAAAGTGGTGGGCTCAGTCACTTCCAGCGTGGCCAGGACGCCCTTCACATCCGGCAGTCCTTCGTACTTCCAACCGAAACTTTCGAAGAATCCGGCGGCGAGCACGCGATCGCGCGCCCGTTCGAAGTTCTGTTTTGTGGCGAGATCGCCCAACCGGAGGCCCGAGGTAGCGATCACCTGCTCGGCCGTGAAGAATTTGTTGCCGGTCACGCGGAACTCGCGGATGGGCCAGATTTCGTTGGGTGCGGACTGCGCGGCAGCAGGATTCCGCGCCGGTACAGGGCGGCGGGCAGGCGCCTGTCCCCACCCCAAGCAGGCGGCGACGAGGACGATGACGGCGAGTCTCATTGCATCCATTATGTGAAAAATTGCCAATGCTAGACTAAAAGTGATGTCCTACGATCTGATCGTGATCGGGAGCGGACCTGGGGGGTACTCCGCTGCGATTCGCGCAGGCCAGTACGGCCTCAAGACTGCGCTCATTGAAAAAAGCCCTCTCCTCGGTGGGACGTGTCTACACGTTGGCTGCGTTCCCACAAAAGCCCTGCTCCACACCGCGGAGGTGTGGGACTACTTCCTGAACCCCGGACCACAAGGGATTTCGTGCCAGGACCCCAGGCTCGACTATCTCAAAGTTCTGGAACGGAAGAACAAGATTGTCACCAGCCATGCCAAAGGCATCGAGTTTCTGATGAAGAAGCAGAAAGTCGAAGTCATTCGCGGCTACGGCCGGCTGAAGGGCCGCGGCCAGGTGGAAGTGCTCACCGACGGCGGCACTCAGACGCTGGAAGCCAAGAACATCATCATCGCCACAGGCTCCGAGGCGCGGATGATCCCTGGCCTGACCGCCGACGAGAAAACAATCGTCACGAATATTGAGATCCTGAGCCGCCCTCAGGTACCCAAGAGCCTGCTGGTGATTGGCGCCGGCGCCGTTGGCGTCGAGTTTGCCTCCATCTTCAAGCGCTTCGGCAGCCAGGTGACCGTCTTCGAAATGCTGCCGCGCCTCGTGCCGGTGGAAGACGAAGACGTCAGCAAGGAGCTGGAACGGCAGTTCAAGAAGCAGGGGATCAACCTGGAAACGGGCGCCAAGGTGCTGGAAGTACAGCGCACGGCCGAGGGCGTCAGTTTGCAGGTGCAGCTCGCCAGCGGCAAAGTCCAGCAGTTCGACGGAGAAATGCTACTGGTGGCCGTGGGCCGCAAGCCGCTCACGGAAAACTGTGGCCTGGAGAACACCCGGGTCGAACTCGACCGCGGCTTCGTCAAGGTCAACCAGTATCAGCAGACCGCCGAACCGGGCGTCTATGCCATCGGCGATGTGGTAGCCGGCACACCCCAACTCGCGCATGTCGCGACCATGGAAGGCATGGTGGCTGTCGCCCATATGGCCGGCAAGACCGCCACGCCCATCAACAAGACCCGCATTCCGGGCTGCACGTACACTGAGCCCGGCATTGGCAGCGTCGGCCTCACGGAAAAGCAAGCGCGCGAGAAGGGTTACGACGTGAAGGTGGGCAAGTTCCCCTTCGCCGGAAACTCGAAAGCCTCCATCCTCGGCAACCACGGCGGCTTCGTCAAAGTGGTGGCCGATGCCAAATACGGCGAGATCCTGGGCGTCCACATCATTGGACCGCATGCCTATGAGCTGATCGCGGAAGCGGTGACGGCCATGGAAGCGGAAGCGACCGTGGAGACCATGATGTCGACGATCCACGCCCACCCGACGCTCTACGAAGCGGTCGGCGAAGCGTTCAACAGCGTCTACGGCCTGGCGATCAACGCCTGATCCCGATGCGAAAACTGCAGGTGCGCGAGCTCGGCCGCCTAGCCTATGGCGAGGCATGGGATTTGCAGAAATCCCTGGCCGAGCAGCGCAAGCAGGGCCTCATCCCAGATCAGTTCCTTCTGGTAGAGCATCCTCATGTGCTCACCCTGGGACGGAACGGTCATGAAGAGAATATCCTCTTAAGCCGCGACCGGTTGGCCGCGCTCGGCATCGAATACTTTGAGATCAATCGCGGGGGCGACATCACCTATCACGGACCGGGACAGATCGTCGGATACCCGATTCTTGATCTGAGAGAATGGAAACGGGATGTCGTCGCCTATATCCGGGCTCTGGAAGAAGTGATCATCCGCACGTTGCGGCGTTATGGAATTGAGGGAGTGCGCGACCCGGGAGCCGCTGGCGTCTGGGTAAACGGAGCGAAGGTCTGCGCAGTTGGCGTGCACATCAGCCGCTGGGTCACAACGCATGGCTTCGCCTTGAATTGGACTACGGATTTGAACTATTTCCAGTACATCGTGCCCTGCGGGCTGACAAAGCCGGTGACGTCGATGGAACAACTGGGAGTCAGAGTGGATCGCGCGGAACTGCACCAGACGATTCTGGACGAGTTCGCGCAGGTGTACGAATACGAACCGGCGCTTGTGAGCGCCTGAGCCTGACAGACGGGAGAAAGTCGAAATGTCCGATGTCGTCATGCCCCAGATGGGCGAGAGCATTGTCGAAGGCACACTAACCAAGTGGCTCAAAAAGGTGGGCGATCGCGTAGAGCGCGACGAGCCACTCTTCGAGATCTCCACGGATAAAGTGGACACCGAGATTCCGTCGCCGACGGCCGGCACCCTCACCGAGATCCTGGTGCAGGAAGGCGCCGTGGTGGCTATCAATACCGTCGTCGCCCGTGTGGGCGACGGTGCCGCAGCTCCTGCCGCGGCGCCCGCTCCTGCTCCGGCGGTCGAGGCACCCAAACCAGCTCCGGCCCCTGTGGCCGAGGCTCCGGCGCCCGCACCAGTTCCTGCGCCCGCCCCGGTGCCGGTGGTGGAAGCTGTGCCGGTGTCAGCCGATGAAGAAGACCTGGGCGGTCCAATCAGCCCGCTGGTGCGCCGCATGGCGCGCGAGAACAATATTGATCTGAAGGCCCTGAAGGGCAGCGGTACAGGCGGCCGAGTCACCAAACAGGACGTGGAGAACTACCTGGCCAGCCGTCAGGCTCCGCCTCCGGTGGCTGCCGCACCCGCCGCTCCAGCCGCTCCTCCTGCCTGGGCTGCCCCGGCGGCTCCCGCGCCGGTGGCGGCGCCCGCTGCCACTACGCCACTGCCGCGCGTCGAACCGGCCAAGGTGCGTGTCGAACCCATGTCCACCATGCGGCAGAAGATCGCCGAACACATGGTGATATCCAAGCGGACTTCAGCCCATGTCACCACAGTGCACCGCGTCGACATGACGAAGATCGCCAAGGTCCGTGCGAAATCGAAGGACGAGTTCCAACAGCGCTACGGCTTCGGCCTGACGTTCCTGCCCTTCATCATGCGAGCCACTGCCGAGGCTTTGCGCGTGTTCCCCCTCTTCAACTCGTCGATTGAGGGCACCAATATCCTCTACCAGAACGAGATCAATATCGGCGTCGCGGTGGCCCTGGACAACGGGCTCATCGTGCCCGTCGTCCACCAGGCGGACGAGAAGAACATCGTTGGCCTGCAGCGCTCGATCGTCGACCTGGCCGCACGCGCCCGCTCCAAGCAGTTGAAGCCGGCCGAAGTCCAGGGCGGCACGTTCTCCATCACCAACTTCGGCAGTTTCGGCTCGCTGTTCGCCACGCCGGTCATCAACCAGCCGCAGGTGGCCATCCTGGGCGTGGGTGCCGTGGAGAAGGTGCCCGTGGTGATTGATGACGCCATTGCCATCCGCTCAATGGCATATCTGGCCCTGACGTTTGACCACCGGCTCATTGATGGCGCCCTGGCCGATCAGTTCTGCCAGAAAGTGAAGTCGGTTCTCGAGAACTGGAACGACCAGGTCCTGTAAACCCCGTTCATTGGCGAAAACACGCCGCTCATCGGAACACCGGTGGGCGGCGTTTTCCTTTGTGGCACACTCGATGCCGTGAAGATACTCATTGGACTCGCGGCTTTGGCGGGGCTCACCGTTTCAGCGCAGCCCACGGCGAAGGATCGCCTGCTGGAGCGCATCGAGGCCATCGCCGTCTCGGAGCCCCCGGTCCTGGGTATCGACACGCAGATCCGGACGGCGGCCACGCTTGCGTCCAAGGATCCGGATCTGGCCGAGCGCTGGCTGCAGGCCGCTACCTCACGTGCGCTGCCCCTGGTGGACCTGCATACACGCGGTGAGTTCCTGATCGCGATTGTCGACCAGTACCGGCACCTGGACGCCGAAGCCGCGGAGCAGATCTGCAGCCTACTGCCGCGCCGTGCGTCAGGCGCCAAAGAGGACCCCCTGGCCAAGTGTTACCACAGCCTGTTCTCCACCAAACGGTCCTGGGAAGGAGAAAAGGCGCTGACGCGGCGGGCCTTGTCCGCCGGAGCGTTTCTATCGCCAGAGATCCGCGGCCACCTGGAGCGCTCCATCAAGGAGCACCCGGAGGAGTGCGCCGCCGAGTTCGCAGTGATCGTGGAAGGTTTCCCCTCGTCCGATGCCTCGCCCCAGGAGCGCAGGCACCTGCTCGACATGGCCAATCTCATCCGGAAACGCGAGCCGGAATTGGCGGCAAGAGCCCGGAAACTGGCGGAGAGCAAAGCAAAAGCCGCCGGGGCAGGCACTGAAGAGGATCTTGAAAAGAAACAGGTACTGGGTGAGGAGAAGCCGCCCATTGAGGGCCTGGCGACCCCGGAACGGATCGCGCTGGCTCGCAAACAAGCTCCCTCGATGGAGGTGGAGATGTTGCTGGAGGTGATGGACGGCGAGAAGGAACTCTCAATGCCGCAGAGGATCGCCATCGCCTATGAAGCCCTCGAAGTGACGCCGAAGATCAAGGCCGGCGACGAACGCCTGGTCAGCCAGTCGATGCTCGCGCGACGACTGTACGATTACGGTGATCGGGCCAAAGCTGCCGTAGCCGCGCAGATGCTGGCCGAGTCGTTTGAGAAGTTCTACAACTGCGAGACCGCCGCCTGCGTGACCTTTGAGGGAGACTCCAGCCCCGGCGAGGTGATCAACGATTTCGCGGAGTACCTGCGTGAAAACAAGATTCAGCCGGAGGACCTGGGCCTGCGCCACAAATCGCTGGAGGCACGGCTGCTCATTCTGGACCTGCAGCAGAGCCTGGGTATCGAGAAGAAGAGATTCTCGTTCTTCTGAGATATTCAGCTCTCATATTGACAAACTATAGAAGCGCGCGCATGATGGCCATATAGCCAGTCTATAGGAACCCATGCCGCCCACCACCAACCTTCTGCAAGGCACTCTCGACCTGCTCATCCTACGTTCGCTGCTCTCCGCTGAACTGCATGGCCTAGGTATTTCCCGGCGCATCGAGCAGATGACCGGCGGCACGTTCCAGGTGAAGCCAGGTTCTTTGTTCCCTGCGCTGCATCGCATGGAGGAGGCCGGCTGGCTGAAGTCGTCGTGGGGCGAGTCGGAGTCAAAACGGCGCGCCCGCTACTACCAGATGACCGCCTCGGGCCGCCGCCATCTTCAGGCCGAGACGGAGGAGTGGCAGCGAATCTCGCTCGCCATGGCGCAGGCGCTAGCCACCTCCTGAGGTACCCCTGATGTCGTTGCGAAGCCGGCTGTCCGCCTGGAAACGGAACCTCTTCCATAAGAGCGAGATGGAACAAACTCTCGACGACGAGTTGACCGCCTTCGTGGACCTGCTCGCAGAAGAGAAGCAACGGGCCGGGATGGATCAGCAGGAAGCGCGGCGCACCGCGCTGCTGGAGGCGGGTGGCCTCGA
The DNA here is from genome assembly GCF_051172195.1 of Paludibaculum fermentans. GTDB lineage: Bacteria > Acidobacteriota > Terriglobia > Bryobacterales > Bryobacteraceae > Paludibaculum > Paludibaculum fermentans_A. The sequence continues at coordinate 2,513,915 of NZ_JBPJAQ010000001.1, read as the reverse complement.
CCAATTGAAAGAAAAGTGCCGCGACAGCCGCACGCTGCACTGGTTGGACGTGCTGCACCAGGATCTGCGCTACGGTTTGCGCCTGTTGCTGCGCAATCCGGGCTTCGCCGCTATCGTGGTGCTTACGCTCGGCCTGGGTATCGGCGCCACCACTTCGATCTTCAGCGTGGTGCACGCCACACTGCTGCGGCCATTGCCGTACAGCCACCCCGAGAGCCTGGTCTACATCGAGCAGAATCTGGGCGGCTACGGCCCGATGCCGTTCTCCTTCCCCAAGGAGTTCAACGCTTGGCGCTACGGCAATCATAGCCTCAGCCAGATCGCCGCTTACATCGACACACGCGTCAACGTAGTCGGCGCTGGCGAAGCGCAGCGTATGAACTGCGGCATCGGTACCGCATCATTTTTCCAACTACTAGGCACCCGTCCGGAAGCCGGACGGCTCTTTCTGCCGGAGGAGGATCAGCCCGGTGGTGCGCCAGTGGCTTTGTTGAGTTATGCACTGTGGCGCGGCCGGTTTGGCGGAGATCCCGCCGCGGTAGGCCGTACGGTCACCGCGGACGGCAAGAAGTACACCATCGCCGGGATCTTGCCGGCTTCCTTCCGGGTCCCCGATCGATACGGCTTCGAGTACGATCTCTGGCTGCCCTTCTCCGCCAGCATACAGCCCGAAGGCGCGCCACCCTACATGCTGCGCGCCGTGGGCAGGCTGGCGCCCGGCGTCACCATCTCGGCCGCCCAGGCAGAGTTGGATTCCATCCTGCAGACTACCTTGCGGCGGCCGCGCAAGGTCAATGCCCTGCTGGTCCCTTGGCAGCAGGAGATCGCCGGCGGCGTTCGTACCTCGTTGCTGGTCTTCCTGGGCGCAGTGGGCTTCCTCCTGCTGATCGCCTGTGTGAATGTCGCCATCCTGCTGCTTTCCCGGGCAGCTGCGCGCGAGCGCGAAGTGGCAGTCCGCCTGGCACTGGGGGCACCGCGATCCCGAATTGTCCGGCAGTTGCTTACGGAGAGCCTCATCATGGCCTTCTCAGGCGCGGCCGTAGGTCTTGTCTTCGCGTATTGGGCCAAGGACTTGCTCGTCAACTTCCTCTCGAAGAACCTGCCGGCGATGGATCCGGTCCAGCTCGACTACCGCGTCCTTGCCTTCACCCTCGGCCTGGCCGTCCTCACCGGTCTCTTCTTCGGGCTGGCGCCGGCGCTGCAAACGGCTAGGATGCGCGACCGGGACGGTCTGCGGGAATCGGCCCGTGGCGCCAGTGAGAGCCGCGCACACCATGGCTTCCGGAACATCCTGATCGTTACCCAGGTTGCGACTGCTATCACGCTGACCATCGGTGCGGGCCTTCTCGTGAAGAGTTTTCTGCGGCTGCGCGGATTGGACATGGGCTTCCATTCCGGCCGGGTCCTCACAATGTCGGTGGATCTCACGCCCGCTGACTACCCGGACGCCGCCCGTCAGATCCACTTCTTTCAGCGCGCACTGCAAAACATCCAGGGTCTGGGCGGAGTAGAATCGGCCGCCGCCAACTACTGCCTTCCTCTCGGCAATATGCGTTGGAGCGTCAGTAAGTTCAAACTGGAGGGCCGGCCGCAGCCGGTGGATTCCGCTGATCTGGAAGTGATCAGCACTGGCTACTTCGGCACAATGCAGATCCCCTGGAAGGCGGGGCGCGATTTCACGGCACAGGATCGGGCTGGCGCGCCGTTGGTCGCCATCGTGAATGAGGCCTTCGCTCGGCGTTTCTGCCCCGAAGGGCGCTGCCTGGGCCGCCGTGTGGAGCACTGGAAGGATTCGACGCAATGGATGACCATTGTTGGCGTCGCCGGCGATACGCGCGCCTCGATGGAACGTCCGGTAGAGCCGGTGCTTTTCGTCCCCTATCTTCAGGGTGAGGCGCCCGCAATGACGCTGGTTATTAGAACAGCCGGCAAGCCGATGGCTATGGCTGCGGCCGTGCGGGCACAACTCGCCGGGATCGATCGCAATCAGCCGCCCAGCGATGTGATGAGCCTGGATGATCTGCGCGACCGGTGGATCGCCAGCAGGCGGGCAAGCATGTTGCTGCTGGGGGTTTTCGCGCTGCTCGCGCTGCTCCTCGGCTGCATCGGCATCTATGGAGTGGTCGCCTATAACGCGAATCGCCGCACACACGAAATAGGCATCAGGATGGCATTGGGCGCCAGGGAGAGCGATGTGTTGACGCTCATCACTCGCCAGACCCTGGCTTTGATCGCCTTGGGTGAGTTCGTCGGACTCGGCGCCGCCCTGGCCCTGAACCGGGTGCTCGGCACGTTAGTGGTCGAGGTGCCCACCACGGACCTCCTCACGTACGCCTGCGCCTGCCTGCTCTGGAGCACGGTAGCCCTGCTCGCCTGCTATCTGCCGGCACGCCGCGGCGCTCGAGTCGAACCGATGCATGCTCTCCAGGTCGAGTAGCCCCTCGATCTTCGAGATAAAATCGAAGCAGGGGGAATGCTGTACGTGTCTGCCAGTGATCAGCTCTTCATCGAGTTTTCAGCCAAGAAGCTGCGCCAGTTCCTCAGCCGCATCCATGTCTGCCTGGAGAAGCTGAACGACGACCAGATCTGGATTCGCACTGGTGATGCCTCCAATTCCACCGGCAATCTCTGCCTCCATCTGGCGGGGAACGTGCGTCAATGGATCCTGCACGGCATCGCCGGCCAGGAGGATTACCGCCAGCGGGACGCGGAGTTCGCGGCGCGCGGAGGCATCTCCAAAGAAGATCTCTGGCAGCGCCTGAATGGGACCGTTCAGGAGGCATGCTCCGTCATCGAGCAGATTCCCGCCGAACGTCTCTCGGCCATCGTCCGGCCACAGAACTACGACGTCACCGTCCTCGAAGCCGTTTATCACGTCGTCGAACACTTCGCGCAGCATACCGGCCAGATCCTGTTCTCCACCAAGGCCTTCACAGGCGAGGATCTAGGCTTCTACCGGCACCTTACCGGAACCGTTCAACCACCGCCGCCGCCGGCGGGACAGGAGACTCCTTAATCATGGCAACCGTCGAGCAGGCGTTCCTCGTATTCTCAACCTCCAAGCTTCGAATGCTGATGGGCCAAGTCGAGACTTGCGTGGGAAAACTGGAGGAATCGCAGGTGTGGGGCCGTACGGGCGACAACGCAAACTCGGCCGGCAATCTCTGCCTCCACCTGGAGGGCAATGTCCGGCAATTCGTCATCCACTCCATCGGCGGTCAACCCGATGTGCGCGTGCGCGACGCTGAGTTCGGTGCGCGCGGCGGCCTCACAAAACAGGAGCTCCTCTCGAAGCTCTCGGCCTGCGTGGAGGAAGCCTGCGCCGTAATGGAGAAGCTTGCACCGGAGCGTCTCCTGGAGACCGTGGCCCCCATGGGGCGCACCATGCTCACGCTCGACGCCATCTATCAAGTGGTGCAGCATTTCGCACTCCATACCGGCCAGGTCATCTTCCTCACCAAGGCTTTCACCGGCGAAGATTTGAACCTGCCGCGGTTTGCTACGAAATGATCTCCCTGCGCGAGTGGGGGCCCGGTGACCAGCACGCTACGCGGCGGTTGCTCATTCGCGCGTTCGGCCAGCCCGACGAGGCAGACCTGGTGGAATCCCTTCGAGCGGAAGGCGCCGTGATCCTTGAGCTCGTCGCTGAGGCGGGCCAGCAGGTGGCCGGCCACATCCTCTACTCCGTCCTGTCGCTGGAGCCGGTCTGGGAATCGGTCCAACTGGCCGCCCTGGCGCCGCTGGCGGTCGATCCGGAATTCCAGCGCCGCGGCATCGGCGGAGCGCTCATCCACATGAGCTTGCCCATGCTGGCTCATACCGGAGTGGACGCCGTGATCGTGCTCGGCGATGCTGCCTACTACACCCGCTTCGGATTCTCCCCGGAACTGGCCGCCACCCTGCATTCACCGTTCCCGCCCGGTGATCACTTCATGGCCCTCGAGCTCTCCCCCGGCTCCATCGAGGGCTGTGGCAGCAAGCTTCGTTACGCCCGCGCCTTTGGTCTCTAGCTGACGCCGCTGATCCCCCGCAAACCGCCGCTCACCTTCCTTCAATAGGACTTGCAAGCGTTCCGCCCTAGTCTGAATCAGGAGGTTTGGAACGCCATGCTGCCACGCGATCTCGAACGCCAATCGATCCTTATCGAGAAACTCGGCTCGCTCCCGCCCGGGGTGCCGCTGGAACTCACCACTTCTGCGCGCCGGAAGGTCCAGGGCAGACTTGGATATGCGACCGACGACACCGTACATATCAACACCAGCAACGGGGAAACGGTCTGGATGTTCGAGGAGGTCCGGTCCGTGCGACGGCTGGACCGCCACGGCTTCGGTGTCGTCCACAGATTGCTGGCCCTGCTGCTGGCGACGGTCTGTGGACTGTCTGCCGCGGACCTGCGGGCCAAGGCGCTGGATATTCCGAACGGTGCAAAGGTCGAGGTCCAGATGAATTCCCGGGAAAAGATCTCCGGCCTGCTGCGCGCCGTCTCAGAGCAGGGCATCACAGTGGAACTGTCCGCCGGCCAACCGGTCACTCAACGCACCATCGCCTTTGAAGAGATGAAGTCGCTGAAGTATCCACGCAATGGACTGCACCCCGGAGTCGTCGTTGCCCTAACGCTCGCCGCCATCATGTACATCCCTGCCATCATTCTGGGGAACTGAGGAGTTATCCATGTGCCGCCTGGTCGCCCTGCTGCTTTGTTTCGCCATGCTCGTGCCGGCCCGTGACATCCGCTCCAAGGCCCTGCAACTGCCCATTGGGACCACTGTACGGCTGCGAATCCCATCCGGCATCATCGAAAAGGCCAGGCTCCATTCTGTGACGGATGAGGGCATCTCGGTCCTTGTGCTCGAGAGCGGCGCCCTTAAGGAACAGAGCTACCGTTACGCAGAAATCCGCCATCTCGAACGCCGCGCCGGCCGCATGTCCGCCGGTAGGGTCGTCCTCACAACCGTTGGCGTCTACTGCCTGGTCGCTCTCACATTCGGCATCGTGGCGATTGCCGCAAGCAGGTAGCGGTCGTACCATTCTCATTGACGTGTACCGCACGATCTCAGTCCTGATCTACACTTTCGGGCTTGCTGCCTTCATCGGGCTGTTCGCGCTCTGGACCCGCCAACTGCGCCTGGGCCGCACGGAACTGCGCAGCTGGCTGTATCCCGCCATCTTCATCACGTCCTCCGCCTGGTTCGGCCTGAACATCCTGGTACCCAGCCACTACTTCGTTCTGCTCGCAGGCGCTTGCGTCTTTCCGGCCTTGCTGGGCAAGCTCTTCGGCTCACGCGGCATTCCGTTTGTCGCACTGGCCAGCGCCGTCATTGCCGCTCTTTCGTTGCTTCACACCGTCAACATCATCACCCTGACGCACGCTCAGCGCGACCTCAGCATCGCTTACTGTGCCGTCTTCGCCTGGACCTGCGCCACCGCGGCGCGCGCTCCCGGCAGCGGCCGTACCAGCGTGATTCTGCTGATCGTCATCATGGTGCTGATCCCTGTGGCCATGTTTACCTTCGGCGACTGGCTGAGCCTGTTGATGCGCTCGCTCCCCCTGCCGGTGCTGATGGTCCACAGCTACTCCCGCCGTCGCTTTCTATTTCTCGACCTCTTCGCCAAATGGGGCTCGAACTTCGCGGTCGCACTCATTGCACTCACCGTCTGGTTCAGCCTGCTGCCCGCAGGCTTGGATCCCATCTATTCCGCGCTGTTGATGCTGCCGGTCCTATGGGGCGTCTTCCGCCTCTGCCGCTCGCTGGGCGAGCTGCTGGACCGCCGCGTCCTGGGCCGCCCTTACTCGCCTGCCGAAGCCCAGCGGGTCTTCCTGGAAAAGCTGCAAGGCAGCGAGGACGAAGCCGTACTGCTGCGCGAAGCTCACACCTTGGCCGAGCACATCTTCCATACGCGTGCCTCTGTTACCCCGGACGGTGTCATCAGCCTGGAGGACCGTCCTGACGGGCGCCCACTCTTCAGTGAGGATCTGGCCCTGGTGAAGACACTCTCCGAGATGCTCCACTTCCTGCTCGAGAACCGGCGCCTGGAAGCCAAACGTCGGGCCCTGCTCCTCGACGCCAGCCGCTCGGAACTGAAAGCCCTGCGCGCCCAGATCAATCCCCACTTCCTCTTCAACGCGTTGAACACTGTCGCCGGACTCATTCCCAGTAATCCCGAGCTCGCGGAAGAGACGGTCGAGAAACTGGCCGAAGTCTTCCGCTACACCCTTCAACGCTCCGAAGCGGAGATGGAGCCGCTTTCCCAGGAACTCGACTTCATCCGCGCCTGGCTCGATGTCCAGCAAGCCCGCTTCGGCCAGCGATTGCGCGTGGAGATCGAAGCCGAAAGCGACACCCTAGCCGCTCGCGTGCCCGCCATGACGCTCCAGCCCCTCGTCGAGAACGCCCTCAAACATGGCGTGGCGGTCACCAGCCAACCCTGCCTGGTCACCATCCGCGCCTACCTCCGGGGCGACACACTGGTCCTCACCGTCACCGACACCGGCCCGGGCCCGAAGGAACCGGCATCCGACACCGGCCATGGCCTGAAGAATGTCCGGGAACGCCTGTCGGGCTACTACGGCGAACGGGGCCGCCTCACCCTCAGCCGCGACCACACCCGTCACATCACGACGGCTACAATCGAGTTGCCTGTATGACCAGGGTCCTCATCGTCGATGACGAATTGCCTGCGCGCGAGCGGCTCCAGCGGCTGCTCGGCGGCCTGGAGGGGGTTTGTGTCTGCGGCGAGGCCGGCGACGGCGTGGCCGCCATCGAGCAGATCCGCGAACTGCGCCCTGATGTCGTCCTGCTGGACATTGAGATGCCCGGTTGCCGCGGCACCGAAGTGGCCGCCTCTCTACCCGAGCCCCGACCGCACATCATCTTCTGCACTGCCTACGACAACTACGCAGTCGAAGCGTTCGAGCTCCGTGCAGTCGATTACCTGCTCAAACCCGTCACTCGCTCCCGCCTGGAGCAGGCGCTCGCCAAGACACGGGAAGCCGCGCCAAAGCTCCCCCCGCCGCAGCGATTTCTGGCCCGCGCTGGGGAACGCTACGTCGTCATCCCCGTGGCCGATATCATCGCGTTTCTCTCGGAATCGGGCCTAACCAAGCTCTGCACCCGCGACCGTGAATACTGGATGGATCCGACGCTGAACGACCTGGAGACCCGGCTCGACACCGCGCACTTCTTCCGCATCTCACGCGCTGCTTTGGTGCGCTTGGACGAGATCAAAGAAGTAGCTCCGCTCCCGGGAGGCTCAGGGCAGGTCACGCTCAAGAGTGGCCGCCGGGAAGAGGTCTCGCGCCGCCGCTTTCGCGAGCTGCTCGATCGGCTGGCGACCTAGACGGTCTCCGTCTCACTCCCGTACGCCATCGCACCGAAAGCCAGTACGATCCACACGCTCACCGCCAGCGCCAGGTGCAGAATCTGCATCCACACCGGAGCCAACAGCACGACGTTCAATCCCCCCGCCGCCAGTTGCACCACGGTCAACCCAAGCAGCCAGGCCTTCATCCGGCCGCGGAAACGCAGCAGGGCGGCCAGGATCAGGAATACACCCGACGCGGAGGCAATCACTGGGTGGACTAACCTCAGTTGCAACAGCAGCGGAGCTTCCTTGGAGAACTCCTGCCGCATGCCCTCCTGCAGCGAGACCGCGGGCCAGATCGTATCCCCCAGCGCCGCCACAACGCCGGTAATGCTGGCGCACAACGCCACACCCATCGCTGCCCAGACCAGTGTAGGCACTCGGCTCTTCACCCAGCGGTGGTGACGCGCGAACCATCCACAGGACCCGATGGTTGCCAGCAGCAGCAACGTATTCGTCAGGTGGGCGCATAGATAGAGAGCCCGCCCGGCCGAAGCGTTCTTCTCGACATACGCCAGCAACACCAGCCCCGCACCCAGCAGCGCCTCGACAATGATGAAGATCAGTGACGCCCAGGCTGCTTTGCGTGCCAGGTGCCCCTTGGCGAATAGGATGCGGCTCCAAACTACCAGCGCGGCCACGCCAATCAGGGCAATACCGCTGGTCAGCCGGTGCGTGAATTCGATGATCGTGCTCATCGTCGGCGACGGCGGCATCACGGCGCCGTTGCACAGCGGCCAGTGGCTGCCGCAGCCTGCCCCGGAGCCCGAGGCCCGCACAAACGCGCCCCACAACACCACGAACACATTCCACCCCAGCATGGCCCACGCCAGCCGGACGAACGCCTGCACTCGATTGTTCATGACTTTCTACAATAAAACCGTATGCCTTCCACTTTACGGGATGCGTGGACCTCAAGAGTACAAGTCGAGGACTACGAAGCCCACATGGCGGCGATCGGGCAGGCTCAGGCCAACGCCGCCCACATGGCGGAATTCCTGGCACGGGTAGGCGAGCCCGGCGCCCGCATCCTGATCGCTGGAGCCGGCACCGGTCAGATGTTCGACTACCTTCCGCCCGGAGCCTTCGATTCTCATCGCGGAGTCTTCGCCGACATCAATCCACGCTTCCTGGCCAGGCTGCGCCGGCGCAACCCCGGTGCGCTTTGCGTCGCCGACGATCTGGAAGCTTCGGCGCTGACAGGCCCGTTCCACGCCGCCGCGGTAGTGCTGGTCCTGGAGCACATCCAATGGCGGAAGGGCCTCGACACCCTGGCCGCCCTGGATCCCCGCTATCTCTTCCTCGTCCTGCAGCGCAACCCTGAAGGCATGACAACGGCCGTCAGCCCCACCCGCGTCCTGCCCGCGAGCATGCAGAACCTCGGCGGCCAGCACCCCGAACTTGTCGACAAGAACGAAGCGGCCACCCATCTTCAGCGCCTTGGCTATGCGCTGATCGAAGAGTGGCCGCGAAATGTACCCGACTCGAAAGTGATGCTGGGGCTGCTGTTCGAACGCGTGCCTTAGCCCGCGCCGCCGCCCGATGCCTCTTCCCGGAAAGTCGCCGACGCCTTGATGTAGTCCCTGTGCATCCGCGCGATGTTCTCAATCGTGATGCCCTTCGGACACACCGCCTCGCACTCGCCGGTATTCGTGCAGTAGCCGAACCCTTCTTCCGTCATCTTCAGGACCATGCGGGTCGCACGTCGGTCGCGTTCCGCCTGCCCCTGCGGCAGTTGGCCCAGATGTGAAATCTTCGCCGAGACGAACAAGGATGCCGACGCATTCGGACACGAGGCAACGCACGCGCCACAGCCGATACATGCCGCAGCGTCCATCGCCATATCCGCGCACCGTTTGATGATCGGCAGCGCGTTGCCATCCGGAGCCGACCCGGTATTCACCGAAATGAACCCGCCCGACGCGATAATGCGATCGAACGAACTCCGGTCCACCATCAGATCCTTGATCACCGGGAAGGCCTTCGCCCGGAACGGCTCCAGCCAAAGCTCATCACCGTCTTGAAAATGACGCATGTGCAACTGGCACACCGTCGTGCCGCGTTGCGGCCCGTGCGGCACGCCGTCGATCATGAAACCGCAGCAACCGCAGATGCCTTCCCGACAGTCGTGCTCGAACGTCACGGGATCCTCGCCCTTGCGGGTGAGTTCTTCGTTCAGGACGTCGAGCATTTCGAGAAACGACATGTGCTCGTTGGCGTTGGGCACCTCGTAGCGCACCATCCTGCCCGCGGATGTGGCGTTCTGTTGACGCCAGATGTTCAGAATGATCTTCATCTTCGGATGCCTCTATTTGTAGTTCCGCTGAGCCAGGTGGACGTGTTCGAACTCCAGCGGTTCGGTATTGCGCGCCGGAATCTTGTCGTCGCCCTGATACTCCCAAACGGCCGCGTGGCAGAAGTTCACGTCATCGCGCTTCGCCTCGCCGTCCTCCGTCTGGTACTCCTCACGGAAGTGACCGCCGCAGCTCTCCTCACGGATGCGTGCGTCGCGGCACAGCAATTCACCCAGCTCCAGGAAGTCCGCCACACGGCCGGCGCGCTCCAGACTCTGGTTGAGTTCGGCGCCGCTGCCCGGGACATTCACGTTCTCCCAGAACTCGGCGCGCAGCTCAGGGATGCGGGCAATCGCGTGGTCGAGCCCAGCGGCGTTGCGAGCCATGCCGCAGTCCTCCCACATCACCTTGCCCAGTTCGCGGTGGAAGTCGTCCACCGTCTTCTTACCCTTGATTGACAGGAACTTCTTCGTCCGTGCATCCACCGTTTCCCGGGCGGCCTTGAACTCCTGGTGCGTCGCATCCACACCGCCCGGCTTCACGCCGGCCAGGTAGTTGCCCATGGTGTACGGAATCACGAAGTATCCGTCGGCCAACCCTTGCATCAGCGCGCTGGCGCCCAGTCGATTGGCCCCGTGGTCGGAGAAGTTCGCTTCACCCAGCACAAACAGGCCCGGGATGGTCGACTGCAGTTGATAGTCCACCCACAGCCCGCCCATCGTGTAATGGACCGCCGGATAAATCCGCATCGGCTTCTTGTAAGGATCGTCGCCCGTGATGCGCTCGTAGATCTCGAACAGGTTGCCATAGCGTTCGGCAATGACGTTCTGGCCCAGCCGGTTGATCGACTCGCTGAAGTCCAGATAGACGCCGCGGCCGCCGGGCCCCACACCGTAACCTTCGTCGCAGGCAATTTTGGCAGCACGCGAAGCGATATCGCGCGGGCAGAGGTTGCCAAACGCCGGGTAACGCCGTTCCAGGTAGTAATCGCGCTCCGTCTCGGGAATCGTGTTCGCGTCGCGCGTGTCGGCCTTCTTCGCCGGCACCCAGATGCGCCCGTCGTTGCGCAACGACTCGCTCATCAGCGTCAGCTTCGACTGATAATCGCCGCTCTGCGGGATGCACGTCGGGTGGATCTGCGTGTAGCAGGGATTCGCGAAACCCGCGCCCTTCTTATACGCACGCCAGATCGCCGTCGCATTCGAGCCCTTGGCGTTCGTCGACAGGTAGAAGACGTTGCCATAGCCGCCCGTGCCTAGAACGACCGCATCCGCTACATGGCTCTCGATCTCGCCCGTCACCATGTTCCGCGTAATGATGCCCCGGGCCCGGCCGTCGATCACGACCAGTTCCAGCATCTCGTAGCGGTACAGCATCTTCACACGGCCGGAGTCCACCTGGCGTTCCAGCGCCTGGTAACAACCGAGCAGCAACTGCTGCCCCGTCTGCCCTCGTGCGTAGAAAGTTCTCGAGACCTGCGCACCGCCGAAGCTGCGGTTCGACAGCACGCCGCCGTATTCACGCGCGAACGGCACACCCTGTGCCACGCATTGGTCGATGATGTCTACGCTGACTTCGGCCAGCCTGTAAACATTCGCCTCGCGGGCACGGAAGTCGCCGCCCTTCACCGTGTCGTAGAACAGCCGGTAAACGCTATCGCCGTCGTTTTGGTAATTCTTCGCGGCGTTGATGCCGCCCTGGGCCGCAATCGAGTGTGCGCGCCGGGGAGAATCCTGAAAGCAGAAGCACTTCACGTTGTAGCCCAGTTCGCCCAGGCTCGCCGCCGCCGCTCCGCCTGCCAGGCCGCTGCCGACGACAATCACGTTGTACTTCCGCTTGTTGGCCGGATTGACCAACTTCATCTCGAACTTGGCCTTCTGCCACTTCTGCTCAATCGGTCCGGAAGGGATCTTCGAATCCAGATTCAGTGCCATGTGTGTATGCCCTCCTTACTTCACGAGCCCGACCAACACGGCCAGGGGCATGGATACATTCCCGATCCCAACCACCCAGCCATAGACCTTCGCCATCGTCTTCAGCTTCGGTGTGTACTTCGGGTGGTTCACGCCCAAACTCTGGAACATGCTCCAGACTCCGTGGTAGAGGTGGATCGCCAGCAGGATGTTGGCAATGATGTAGAAGAAGGACGCTGCGGGGTTTTGGAAGCCGACAATGACGTTGTGATAGACGTCGCCCTTGATGAACTGATCGCCCAGGGCCTGGCCGGTGGTGAAGTGAAGGATGTGGTAAATCAGGAACGCCCCCACGATCGGCCCGCTCCAGATCATGGTCCGGGCAGCGTAACTGGTGGCGATGTGGGCTTTCTTGACGTAAGCTTGCGGCCGCGCCTCGTTCTTCAGGCGCCACAACTGAAATGCAGCCGTCACATGAAGCACGGCGGCCGACAACAGCACGAAGCGGACAAACCACAGCAGCCCGCCCAGGCTTTGCAGCATCTCCGCGTAGTGGTTCAGCTTCTCCCGCCCTTGAAACAACTGCAGGTTGCCGAACATGTGGCCGAGGACGAAGCCGCTTAGCACGAAGCCCGTCACCGCCATGACCACTTTCTTGCCGACGACTGATTGGTAGAAGGTTGTTGTTCTGTTTAGGCCGCTGTTAACAGCGATTGAGCTCATCGAGGCACTCCGTTTTCCCCGTAGGTATGGTGTGGGGTGTGAGGGGCCACCCCATCTCGTTACCTGGGATGCCCGGAACCCACTATTGTATGCGAAATTTCGGAGTGCGGGGTACGTTGACAAAGCGGGCCCGCTCGGATAGCGGGCCCGCTCAGAGGAGGAGGAGAAGTGGTCTTCCGTTCAGTTCAAATAGTGTTTACTTGCGGTTAAGAGCCAGGACAACCCGCTCGGACGGGCTCTCTTTCGCCATCAGCAACTGGGCGTGAGTCGCCGGAATGCGCATCACCGCAGTCGCTCCCAGAATCTGGGCCTGCGCCAGGCGATAGGTCGAACCCGAATGCTCAAACACCAGCTTCCCGTCAAACCGCGACTTCGCTTCACCAGCCGGGGCGACGATGATTGCGTTTCGGCCGGATTCCTTGCCGGTCAGGAACAGCACCGCGCCGCTGTCCGACGTCTCCAACAGGTAGTCGCCCGCCGGCAGCGATACACTCGATGCCTCAAAGGCGAACGGGATACTCACCCGCGCGCTCGCCCCGAAAGCCGGCATCGCCATCGTTAGGCACAGCACCAGCGCCATCGCACCAAAAATCGTTAATTTCTTCCCAGTAGTCATGGTCACGTTGCTCCGTTCTTCTTCCGTTACTTTTTCTGGCTGGGCCGCTTTTCCCAGCGGCCCGCCTCTAGTCTCAAGAACGCATCCGCCGTGAATTCGTTCGTTCGTGGGCGTGCAATTTACACCCGCGTCATTTGTTTCACTTGGAACGCTGCACGCCTTCCCGGATCTGCTTCAGATAGTGGATGCCGTTCTTCTTCTCGAAGACCAGGTTCACTTTCTTCTGGTCCGTGGCCACCGCCATCGAGCCCGAGTTGTAGTTCACCAACGCCATCGTCGCCGCGCCGTTCGATGAGCGCAGGGTCAACACCGGAGCAGTCGGTTCGTTCACGAAGCTATACTGCCCGGCCGGCATCTTCTGGCCCGAAGCAACAAAGTCGAACGGGATGTTCACTCGTACCTCGGGCGCGGCCGCGGAGGCCACCATCGAGGTCATCATCATCGCAGCCGTGGCCGCGTAAACACACATCGAGCGCAGCGATTTCATGGTCTGTTTCTCCAGTTAGTTCAGTGTGAGCCGGACGCTTGTTTCTGCGTCGCGTCCGCCTTCAATGAATTAAACGGATCAACCACACGAATAGTTCGCTGCGCTCGAAAGGTGTTCGAAGTGTAAAACTCCTTACGCCATGACCCGTGCGAACGCCGTTTTGAATTTCTCCATCTCTTCCCTGGTGCCCACGGTCACCCGCACGTGCGATGGCCAGATGGGCCAGGCACGTCCCACGTACACATTCTGCTTGGCCATCCCCGCAATCACCTCGCGGGCCGGACGCTTCACATCCACCATGAACTTGTTACTCACGGAAGGCACAAAGGAAAAGCCTTTTTGTGTCATCCATGAGAACACGCCTTCCCGCACGTCCTGCGTGTACTTCTTCCTCTGCGGCACCAGATCCTTCACGGACAGGCTCACGGAGGCGCCCACCATGCCCGTCGTAGGCGTGTAGCCCGTCCCAAAGCCCAGCATCTTGCCCAATAGATCCGGTCGTCCGAACGCCGCGCCGGCGCGCAATCCCGCCATGCCGTATATCTTCGAGAATGTGCGCAGCACAATCACGTCCTTGCCGGCCGCCACCATGTCCGTGCACGGCTTCGCGTCGCTGAAGTGGATGTATGCCTCGTCCACCATCACGATGCTCCCCGCCGGCTTGTTCTTCACCAGGTATTCAATGTCCTCGCGTGCCGTCAGCGTGCCCGTCGGATTGTTCGGATTGCACAAATAGAACACGCCCGCACTGTTGCCGCCCGCGGCCAGCATGGCCTTTACATCGTGCGCATAGCTCTTGGTGAGAGGCACCTGGTGCACAGGAGCCCCAATGAATTGCGCCGCCCGCTCACCCGCCTCGTAACCCGGATTCGCCACCACAAAGCTCCGCGACGGCGAGCAGAACGCCAGCACCGTGCGATGCAGCGGATCGCTCGAACCCGCAAACGCCCGCGCGCAGTCGTCAGGCAGTCCTTCCTGCTGCGCTAGCGTTCGAGACAGCTTCATCGTCTCTCCGAACAGATATCGCCCGCCGCGCTTCAGGACGCCATTCATGGCCTCCAGCGCTTCGGGACACGGCCCCAGCGGATTCTCATTCGCATTCAACATCACCGCGTCGGCCGCGGGTTCCCCCACGAAGCTCAACTGCGCCAGCGCGGATTCGGAAAGGATGGTCAGCGCGGAGGCAACGCCCCCGAACGCACGTCTTGATAGAGCCCAGCTTTGTCCCATTTTTCGATAATCCCTTTGACCAAGTCTGCCATCCGTTCTACCACCGCCTGGAAATAAACGGAAGCCTTGGCCTTATCGAACCGGACTGAGCCCTGCCCTGGCTGATACAGGATCACCGGTGTCGGAAATGGATACGCCGCCCACGTGCCTGCCGCCGGACGAGGTGTTTCCAGCTCTTTCGAGTACAGCTCCGGATGCACGAGCTTCTCGTCAATCGCCTGGATAAACGCCGTCTCGTTCCAACCAGCGTGTCCGCCGTCTTCCCCAAACACTTTCAATGTGACGTCGCTGCAGATGGCCCACCAGTTCGTCACCAGCATCCGCACCCGCTGCTCGCGGCCCACCTTTTCCGCGACGTCGTTCAGGATCGCCGTCTGCGGCCCGCCATGCCCGTTGATGACGATGATGTTCCGAAACCCATTGCGAGCCAGCCCCGTAAGAATGTCGGTGACGAACGCGCGGTAGGCCGCCTCGGAGATCTGGAACGTGCCCGCATACCCATCCAAGCTGCCCGTCACGCCATAGTTCAACGGCGGAGCCACCAGCGCGTTCAACTTCGGAGCCATGGCCCGCGCCAGCGCCAGCGGAGCCGTGTTATCTGCCCCGTTGTTCACTACGCCGTGCGCCTCCACCGTACCCGTGGGCAGCAACACTGTCTGGATCTGTGCCGGAACCAGCCGGCGGTACTCCATCCAGTTCAGGTCATTCAGTTCACGCGTGGACTGGGCCGGCAGGGTCAGCGCGGCCAGAAAGATCGATGCAGCGAGTCTGTGTACCATGGCGATTGCCCTCCATCGTACACGCCCACGCATCCACAATCCGCCAACGGCGCCGCGCACGCAGGTAAGCGGATAGCCCGCAGAAAGACCGCAATCAACCAATCAAGCGAGTTCCCCAGCCGCCCCGTCAATCCTCAATCGAGAACGAAGGCGCCTTCCGCAGCGGCCCGGCGCTACACCGCGCGATCACCTGCTTCGCAATCGAGTAGAACCCTTCCGCCTGCGGTTCCTGCTCACCCATCAGCGCGATAGGCCGCCCCGTATCTCCGCCAATACGTACCTGCGGATTCAGCGGCAACTCCCCCAGAAACGGAATATCCATCGCTTCCGCGGTCCGCCGGCCGCCGCCCTCGCCGAAGATGTCCACCTTCTGCCCGGTCCCGGGCACAATCAGGTAGCTCATGTTCTCCACCAAGCCCAGCAGTTCCACCTTCACCTGGCGGAACATCAGCACAGCCTTCCGGCCATCCTCCAGCGCCACTTCAGAGGGAGTACTCACGACAATCGCGCCCGTAATCGGCGCGGTCTGGATCAGGCTCAACGCCACATCGCCCGTGCCCGGCGGCAGATCGATCAGCAGGAAATCCAGCTCGCCCCAGTCCACCTGGCGCATGAACTGCTGCATCACGCTGTGCAGCATCGGCCCGCGCCAGATCAGCGGCTTGTCGCCAGGATTCAGGAACCCCATCGACATCAGCTTCACGCCGTGCTGCTCCAGCGGCTGGATCCGGTTCTCCACAGCATAGGGCGTGTCGTGGATCCCCATCATCAGCGGCACGTTGGGACCATAAACGTCGGCATCCAACAGCCCGACCTTCTGGCCCAGCCGCGCCAGCGCAATCGCCAGGTTCACCGAAACCGTGGTCTTGCCCACGCCCCCTTTGCCCGAGCCGATCGTGATCAGATTCCGGACGCCGTCAATCGGCATCTTCGGGGGTTCGTTCTGCGGAGGCATACCCATAAGCTCTTAGTGTACCGTCCCGGCTACTTTTGGATGAACTCCCACAGCGCGGCCGCATGGTCCACCACCCGCTGGCGGTCCCGCCCCAGCAGCAGGCGCGACCGCACCAGTTTGTCCGCCTCCAGCCCGACCTTCTTCAGGTATTCGTCCCTGCTCCCGTACCTTTGCCCAACCGACGCCTTGTCGAACGCAAAAAACGAACCCAGCGTCGGAGCCATCTCCTTCGCCGCCCCTGTCGCCGCGGTGCGCATATTCCAGCCCGTAAACGTGCCCAACGGCACAGCCACCTCCGGCATCCGGATCCCGCCCAGTTCATTCCCGTCCGCATCCACCTGCGGCACCAGCACCGGGAACGCCTTGCCCACCTTCGGCGGCTCCATCGTAATTACGCCGGTCGTCTCCCAGTTCGGACCATATGAGACGTTATACGCCGCCTTCGGATGCTCGGGCAGCGCCGCCTTCATCGACTTTGGCCAGTTCACTTTCTCCGGCCTGACCAATTGCCCTTCCGTGATCAGCGGATATCGCGAGGCCGGCGGTGGCGTGCCGTCTTTGATCCACGCCTGCATCGCGTCCAGCAACGCCCGCTGCAACGGCCTGTGATCGTTCGGATTCAACGGATACTGCGCGCCCGCGGCCGCAGTAGGCAGCCGCCCTGGCCCGTGCTGCGACCCCGACACCACATACAGCCGCGTCTCCGGCGCCATCGGCGCGTCCATCTTCCCGTCCACACTCACATGAATCAGGGCCGCGCACCGATTCCAGTACTCCCACGAGCCGTTCGTGTAGAAAATCTTCGGCATCGTCGCCGCACTCACACCCATCAGTAACCCGTTCGGCTTGTTCGTAGCCGGATCGATCTGCGGCACGTCCGTAAACGGAAATACATCCGTCGGGAACAACGTATTGAAATGCGCGTAGCCATCCCTCGACGCCTGCCCGAACCGGAAATTGAAGCTGCCACGGCCTGCCCCGCCCACGTCCGCCCAGACCCCATCGAACACCTTCCGTCCCTTTTCGTCCTCATTGAAGCCGAAGTATAGAAAGCTCCGCAGAAAGCGCCCGCTCTGCGAGATTCCGAATCCAATCGACCGCTTGATGAACCGTCGCTGGTCGGCCAGCACCGTCTCCGGCCCACCATACTTCAGGAACGAAATCGCATCCCGGACGGCCGCCAGCCCCAGTCCTTCAATCCGCGGATTCTCCGCCTCGTATACCATCTCGTAGATCTGGCCAGGTTGGAATCCGGACTCCATCTCGATGGCCGTCCGGTCCTCGTTGAACTTCCACTCCGAGCTGACGATCGTCCGCCGCGCGCCCAGCACCGTCGGCCGCACTGTGAGCGTCACTGCAGGGCTCACAGCCGAGTACGTCGTATGCTTGCGATCCCCCAGCGGCATCATGTTCGTGCGCGAATCGGGAATGAATTCAGACCGCACCAGGCCGCGGATCACCTGCCCGTTCTCCAACGCGATCGGGCTATCCAGCCGCAGCAGTTTGTCGCCGGGCGGCGTATCCCACTGCCAGCCCACCCACAGCAGTGTGTAGCCCTGCTCCAGCAGGTTCCTGTCGCCGAACTCCTCTTCCGTGCGCGGATCCGACGAGCCCCGTGCATAGTTGAAGCGCGACAGCATTCCCTTGCCACCCCGGTTCGACACCTCGAACAGCACTGTGCCGTTGCCCTTTGCGGGATCGCGCGGCTTCAGGATGTAAAGATCCGCTGTGAACTCGACCAGCCCCTGCTCATTCCGTGGAGCCAGTGCCAGATCATGCACCGCCTTGTTCTGCGGCAGCTTGGGATCAAGCGCGAACTGAACTTTGGCGATGATCCGCTCATATGGCCCAGCCGGCCCCGTGGATTGCCCGCCAAGAACGTCGCTTCTTTCAATAACGCTGACGCTCGTTACGCCAGCGCACAGCGGCAGCACGCAAAACAGAGCAATTCCGGATAGTCGCAAGTGTGGGCTCCTCAGCCCTCGATTCTATCCGACCCTCGCCGCCCGCACTCAGGCCAGGGTGAGATTGGCCTGCGCTTTCAATGTGAGGTCGTCGAATTCACCCCGCAGGAACCGCGGCACCGCCGCCGCCGCAATCATCGCCGCATTGTCCGTCGACAGATGCGGCGCCGGGAAATATACCGGACACATCAGGCGCCCCGACTGCGCCGACGCCCGCAGGCCCGCGTTGCAGGCCACCCCGCCCGAAATGATCACGGATCGCGCCGCCGTCTCCTCCACCGCGCGTCCCACCCGCCGCAGCAGTTCCTCCACCACCACACGCTGAAATGCCGCCACGGCGTCCAACGTCGTCTGCGGAGTCACGGTCAGCCACTGCTCCACGGTCGGATGCGGATGCAGCTTCATCATTGCCCGCCGCGCCACAATCTCGCCTTCCATTTCGTGCGCCTGCACCCACCGCAGCATTGCTGTCTTCAAGCCGCTGAAGCTGAAGTCCAACGCATTGCCCTTCATTTTCGAAATCGGCAGCGCCAGCCCGTCGGCATCACCATATGGAGCCAATCTATCCAGTACAGGTCCGCCCGGATACCCGAATCCAAGTAGCTTCGCGACCTTGTCATACGCCTCGCCCGCCGCATCGTCCCGCGTCTTGCCCAGCAGGCGGTACGTCATCGCTTCGCTGACTTCGAACAAATGAGTATGGCCGCCGCTGGCCACCAGCGCCAATGCCGGCAGCTCGATCTCCGCGCCGCACTGCCGTGCTTCGAGCAGCACCGCGTGGATGTGGCCCTCAATGTGGTTCACCCCAATCAACGGCAGCCCGCGCACCAGGCACACGGCCTTCGCGTAAGTCAGCCCCACCAGCAGCGAACCCACGAGTCCGGGTCCCGCCGTCACAGCGATCGCATCGATGTCCTGCCAGCCCAGCCGCGCCTGCTCCAGCGCACCGCGCACCACCGGCCCAATCGCCCGTAAATGCTCGCGGGAAGCCAGTTCCGGCACCACTCCGCCGTACTTGCCATGCGTGTCGATTTGCGATGCAACGACGCTCGCCGTCAGCTCTCCCTCCGACGTCACGATGGCCGCCGCCGTCTCGTCACACGAACTTTCGATTCCCAGGATTCGCACAATGGCTCCACAAATGGGTATATTATTCGCAGCGAGGTTTATTTTTTTCGCTCGCCTTTTTATGCAGTTATCAGAATTCGACTATCAATTGCCCGACGAACTGGTGGCACAGGAGCCGCTCGCCGATCGCTCCGCCGCCAGGATGCTCGTCGTCAACCGGCAAGCCGGAACCTTTCACGACTCTTCGTTTCGCGACCTGCCCGCCCACCTGGGCACAGGCGACTGCCTAATTCTCAATGATACCCGCGTTTTCCCATCCCGCATCTTCGGCAAGAAGATCGGCTACGACCGTCAGGTGGAACTCTTCCTGCTCCGGCCCGAGTCGGCCGACCGGCTCACCTGGTCTGCTCTCGCCCGGCCCGGCCGTCATCTCCACATCGGCACCCGCGTCTACATCACCCCGCGCCTGTTCGCGGAAATCCTCGAGACCCGCGATCGTGGCGAGCGCCTGCTGAAATTCACGTGTAACGGCAATCTCGACGCTGAACTCGAGGCCAATGGCCATGTCCCCCTGCCGCCCTATATTCACCGGCCCGATCAGCCCACCGATCGTGAACGCTATCAGACCGTCTTCGCCGAAAAACCCGGCTCTGTCGCCGCTCCCACGGCCGGCCTGCATTTCACTCCGGAGATCCTGGATGCGTGCCGCGCCGCCGGTGCGGAGATCGCGAAAGTAACCCTCCACGTAGGGCTGGGCACCTTCCAGCCCCTGTCTTCCGATGAAGTGGAGAAGAACCACCTCCACTCGGAGCGCTACGAAATCACCGCGCCGAACGCCGAAATTCTCGCCCGGGCCGCTCGCCGGATCGCTGTCGGCACCACCGCCGTCCGCACCATCGAAACCGCCAGCCGCAACGGCGGCTTCCACCCTCAGTCCGGTGAAACGAGTATCTTTCTCTACCCCGGCTGCGCATTCCAGGGCGTGGACGCCATGATTACCAATTTCCACCTGCCCAAATCGAGCCTCATCCTGCTGGTGGCCGCGTTCGGCGGCAAGGACCTGATGCTCGCCGCCTATCGCCATGCCGTCGAGCAGCGCTACCGCTTCTTCTCCTATGGCGACTGCATGCTGATACTCTAGATAGCCATGCGGATCCTTGTTGTCTGTCTGTTGGCTGCTTCTTCCCTGCTCTTTGCCCAGGACGACGTCGCCGCCGCCCTCCAGAAACAGGCTGAAGCGTGGAATCGCGCCAATCTCGAGGAATTCATGACAACTTACATGGATTCCCCCGACATCACCTTCACCGGCCGCGCCGGCGTCACCCGCGGCTATAAACCCGTCCTCGAGCGTTACCGCAAGAACTACGGCACGCCCGAAGCCATGGGTACGCTCCGCTACAGCGAATTGGAAGTGCGCTTACTCGGCCCGGACGCCGCCCTGGTCCTCGGCCGCTTCGATCTCACCCGTACCCAGGCCGGCGGCGGTAACGCATCCGGCCATTTCACGCTCGTGCTGCGCAAAACCGCCGCCGGCTGGAAAATCATCCACGATCACACGAGTTAAGCGGCCAGGCTGCGCGACAGAATCTCTTCCACCGTCTCGGGCGTAATGTCCTGCCGTTCGCCCAATTTGGTCGCCCCGTTGCTCTCCAACTGCTTCGCCACCAGTGCCGGCGTCTCGGGCTTTACCTCCGGATATTGCGACAACCTCGTGGGTAAGCCCATTGACTCGAAAAACTCCTCGGTTTTCCGGATCGCCGCTTCACATCGTTCTTCGTCCGTCCCATTCCGAATCCCCCAAACCCGATCGGCAAACTGCAGGAGCTTCTCGCGCTTTCCGTTCGCCTGCACCCGGAACAGGTGCGGCACGACGGTAGCCAAGGTTCGCGCGTGATCGATTCCATATAGAGCCGTCAACTCATGGCCGATCATGTGCGTCGCCCAATCCTGCGGCACCCCGCTGCCGATGAGCCCGTTCAAAGCCATCGTGGCCGACCACACGAACGTCGCCCGCAGGTCGTAATTCTCCGGTTCCGCCAGCGTCTTGGGTCCGACCTCGATCAGCGTCTGCAGGATCGATTCCGCAAACCGGTCGTTCAATTCCGCATGCACCGGGAAGGTCATGTACTGCTCCAGCGTGTGGACAAAAGCGTCAACAACTCCGTTCGCCACCTGCCGCTGCGGCAGGGAAAACGTCGTTTCCGGATCCAGTACCGCGAATTTCGGATAGCAATGCACCGACCCAAAGGCGAGTTTCTGGCCGGTCGACCGCCGGCTGATGACGGCGAATGTGTTCGATTCCGAACCCGTCGCCGGCAACGTCAGCACCGACGCCAGTGGTACGGCCGACTCGACCGCCGCGCCCTTCGTCAGAATGTCCCAGGGTTCGCCAACAAATGGCACCGCGGCCGCAATGAACTTCGTCCCGTCCAGCACAGATCCGCCGCCCACGGCCAGCAGCAGGTCGACCTTCTCCCGCCGCGCCAGTTCCACAGCGCCCATCAGCGTGTCGTACTCCGGATTTGGCTCAATGCCGCCGAATTCGAGCACCGCGCGCCCTTCCAGGGCTTGCATCACTTGCTCATACACGCCGTTCTTGTGAATACTGCCGCCTCCGTAGGTGATCAACACCTTGGCCGAGGCCGGAATCTCCTTCGAAATGGCAGCAATCTGACCCTTGCCGAACAGTATCTTAGTGGGGTTGTAAAAGGCGAAATTAAACATGGGAGGCTCGCTCCCACTATCTTAGGCGACCCGCGCCTAATGCCGGGACCAGGCGAACCAGACGACCGACCCGGCCGTCGCGCTTAGTACGATCAGCCCGATGGCCGCCACCGCGGCTTCCGCGCTCATCCAGGCGATTCCGCCCAGCAGGCCCAGCCCGGCCACCGCCATCGCCGCCCGCTCGGCCATCACCACAGGACGCGCCGCCCGTGCCGCGTCATCCCGCCGCGCCCGCAATTGCAGCTTCCACCAGACCAGCCCGGCTTCCTGCACCGGAGCCTCGGCCGTCGCCGCCGCCTCCTGCAGGAATCCGGCGACCATCAGGGTCTCCGCGCAGTCGCTGCATTCGGCCAGGTGCTCGCGCAATTCCTCGGTCCACGCATCATTGCGCTGCGCTGCCAAAACGTCCTGTTCGTGGGAACACATCGTCTTCATCGTCCAGTCTCCTGCCGGAAGCCCCGTTCACGCAAGAGGCTAGCCAGTTTCTGCTTCACCCGGAACAGCAGCGGCCGCACGCTGGCTTCTTTCAGCCCCGTCGCGGCCGCAATCTCCCGGTGGCTCGCTCCCTCCACATACGCCATCCACATGAGCGCCCGTTCATTCGGCTTGATGCCATTCAGCACTTTCTGGATATCCGCCGACAACTGAATGTCCGCCCCGCTCTGGCCTTCCTGCGCGCGGGTCGCAATCCGTTCATCCAGGGGCGCCGGTTCGAACTTCTTGCTCCGGAAGTGATCCCGCGCCAGATTCGTCGCCGTCCGGTACAGGTAGCTCTTGCGTTGCGCCTCGTCCATCGCCGGCAACTCCGACCGCATCAGGCGGTAGAACGCTTCCTGCATCAGGTCCTCGGCCAGCGCCGCATTGCCCGTCAGCCGGGAGAGGTACGACTTCAGCGGCCGCGCATGCAGCGCGTGCAGGTCGCGGAAGCCCGCCTCGGTCATGCGTAGCGCCTCCACCGGCGTGCCGCTGGCCGCGACCATGTTCGCGAGTGGAATCGCCGGAGTCATCTCAGGTTCTATCACAGCAGCAGCCTTGCCGTTCTAGTTCTGCTCGTTCGTCTTCCCATTGAGCAGGCCCAGCGTTTTCGACAGCAGGTAGCTTGCGCCCGCCGCCGCCAACAATCCGATCCCCAATGTCAGGATCAGCGTGCCTACCACCGCCACATCCCGCTGCGCATACTTGTCGACAATGTTCTGGAGGAACAGCACGCCAATACCGATCACCGTGCAGACCACCCCGTATTGCACCGAGTTCAGAATCCGTCCAAAAGTAGCCGGTTTCTCCGGCGGCGCGCCCCTCATCAGGCTCTGCCCCGCTTCCGATTGCAGATATGCAAGCACTTCCGTCCCATTCCCAAGCTTGTCCATCAGCTTGTTGAAGATTTCCGCCTGGGCCCGCTCCGCCTTCGTCCGCCGCAGGTGGTCGAACAGGGCCCGCGTAATGATCACCACCGCCAACGCCACCGTCCCGAAGACCATGATGATCGCAATTGCTTCCGTACCCATCGCTGTACTCCTTCTTTCCGCTGCGCCTTTGCGCTTCCTTCAGTCATTCCAACGCGTGGCCCCTGGGGCTTGTTAACTGCCCTCCAAACTATTTCCAAGCGTGCAGTTTTCAGCGCTATTTGTATGACCAGAGAGAACATGTCCGACATGGGCAAACCAGTATACTGACAGGAGCATATGATGATCGAACGCTGCGCTTACGCGCGAGCCGGCCTGATCGGGAACCCGTCGGACGGCTACTTCGGCAAGACCATCGCAGTCATCGTCAGAAACTACCAGGCGCGCGTCACGATGTACGAGGCCCCCCGCATCATCATCCGCGGAGGCCATCGCGACCGCCTGGAATTCTCCAGTTATTCGGAGTTTCTGGACGACGTCCACCTAAATGGGTACTATGGCGGCGTCCGGCTGATCAAAGCAGCCATTAAGAAATTCAACGACTGGTGCGCCGCCAAAGACATCCGGCTGGACCGCACCTTCGCTATCGAATACGACACGAATGTGCCCGTGCGCGTCGGCCTGGCCGGCTCCAGCGCCATCGTTACGGCCACCATCCGTGCATTAATGGCCTTTTTCCACGTCGAAATCCCCAAACCGGTACTGCCCGGCCTCATCCTCAGCGTGGAACTCGAAGAACTCGGCATCGGCGCCGGACTGCAGGATCGCGTCATCCAGGTCTATGAAAATGCGGTCTTCATGGATTTCGAGAAGGCCCGCATGGAACGCGATGGCTACGGCCTGTACGAACCGCTCGACCCCACCCTGCTGCCGCCGCTGTTCGTCGCCTATCACGACAATCTGGCCGAAGGCACCGAACTCACCCACTACGACCTTCGCAGCCGCTTCAATCGCGGCGAACAGGACGTCCTCGATGCCATCCAGCATTGGGCTGACCTGGCCGAACAATCGAGAATCCTCCTTCAGGACGGCAAAGGCATGGCGATCGGTCCGCTGATGAACGAAGCGTTCGACCTGCGCGCCAGCCTGATCCGCATCAGCCCCGGCAACATGGAGCTCGTCCGCCGCGGCCGCGAACAAGGGGCGTTCACCCAGTTCTGCGGCTCCGGCGGCGCCATTATCGGTTGCTATGACGGCGATCCCGCGCGATTGCGCCGCCTACGCATCTCCTACGCCGAGATGGGCGCCGAATTGATCGTGCCGCAGATCCAGGCCGTGTCCAAAACAAACGGCGAAGCAGTTGGAGCCATCCGTCTATGAAGGTACGTAAAGCAGTCATCCCCGCCGCCGGCATGGGCACCCGGTTCCTGCCCGCCACCAAGAGCATGCCCAAGGAGATGCTCCCCATCGTCGACAAACCGGTGCTCCAGTTTGTCATCGAAGAGGCGGCGCAGAGCGGTATCGAGGATGTCCTCATCATCACCGGCCGCGGCAAACAGGCCATCGAGAACCACTTCGACTTCAACCCGGACCTCGAAATCTTCCTGCGCGGAGCCGGCAAACAGAATCTGGTCGATCAGGTACGGGATATCGGTGACCGCGTCCAGATCCACTACATCCGGCAGAAGGAACAGTTGGGTCTTGGCGACGCCATCCGCCTGGCCCGCGCCCACGTCGGCCGCGAACCCTTTGCCGTCCTGCTGGGCGACACCATCATTGAGCCCCCTCCCGGACAGAAACCCGGCCTCCGCCAGCTTCTGGATTCTTTCGAGGAGACCGCCGCCAGCGTCGTGGCGGTCCACCACGTGCCGAAGGAGTGGGTCACCCGCTACGGCATCGTCGACGGGGAACCCGAAGGCGAGAACCCGGATCTGCTGCGTCTTCGCAAACTCGTGGAAAAGCCAGCCGTGAATCTGGCGCCCAGCGATCTGGCCATCGCCGGCCGTTATGTCTTCAGCGCCGACATCTTCGACTGCATCGATGCCACCCAGCGCGGGGTAGGCGGGGAGATTCAGCTCACGGACGCCATGAATTTGCTGGCCCAGCTTCAGCCCGTGTACGCTCTGGCTTGGCAGGCCAAACGCTTCGACATCGGCAACCGTGTCGAATACGCCAAGTGTTTTCTTGAGCTTGCGCTGAAACGAGAAGATACCGGACCGGCCATCCGCGCCCACTTGGCACAACTGCTCGCCGAGGAGTGAGCAGCGTTGCTATACTGGATGGTGCTGCCTTGGGCAGTCGTGTGTCACTACGCGTGTCCAGTGGGACGGCAGTGTGCCGAACCCTACCGGTAGGTCGCACCCCAAACAGTCTGGTGATGGCGTAAAGGAAACCGTCCGCGCGCGTGCGGGCGATCGAGAAGATGTTCGATTCGTTAAGCGACAAGCTACAGCGGGTATTCAAGAATATCCGCGGCGAAGGCAAGCTGACGGCCGAGAACATGGAAGTGGCCCTGAAGGAGATCCGCGTGGCTCTCCTCGAGGCGGACGTCCATTTCAAGGTCGTAAAAGCCTTCATGGAAGGCGTGCGCACCAAGGCGCTCGGCCAGGAAGTCCTGTCGTCCTTCTCCCCCGCCCAGCAGGTGATCAAGATTGTCCGGGACGAGCTCATTACCGTCCTGGGTACTCACACCGCCCGCCTCCGCACCGCCAACCAACCGCCGACCGTCGTCATGGTCGTCGGGCTCCAGGGCTCCGGTAAAACTACCTCCAGTGGCAAGTTAGCCCGCTATCTCTCCAAGAACGGTCACCGCCCGCTGCTCGTTTCCGTCGACGTCTACCGCCCCGCCGCCCGCCAGCAACTCGCAGTTCTCGCCAAAGACCTCGATATCCCGATCTACGAAGGCACGCCCGAAGAGACCAAACCGGTCGATCTGGCCCGCTCTGCCCGGCGCCAGGCCGAGATCAGCGGCCGCGACATGGTTCTGGTCGACACGGCCGGACGCCTGCACATCGACGAAGACCTGATGTCCGAGCTTTCGCAGCTCAAAGAGGCCCTGAACCCGACCGAGATCCTCTTCGTGGCCGACGCCATGACCGGCCAGGATGCCGTCAAGAGCGCCGAGGAGTTCCATAAGCGCCTTGGAATCACTGGTGTAGTGCTCACCAAGATGGACGGCGACGCCCGTGGCGGCGCAGCCCTCTCCATCCGCCACATCACCGGGCAACCCCTCAAGTTTGTTGGTACGGGCGAAAAATCGGACGCCCTGGAAGCCTTCCATCCCGATCGCGCCGCCTCGCGCATCCTGGGCATGGGCGACGTGCTCAGCTTCATCGAAAAGGTGGAGTCGGCTGTCGACCAGAAGAAGGCCGAGCAGATGCAGCGCAAGCTGCTCGAGGACGATTTTACCCTGGAGGATTTCCGCGACCAGCTGAAGCAACTGCGTAAGCTCGGGTCGCTGGAATCGCTGCTGGGCATGATGCCGCAGGTCGGCATGCTGAAGGAATTGAAGAACGTGAAGGTCGATGAGAAGGAGTTCACCCGCGTGGTGGCCATCATCGACTCCATGACGCCAAAAGAGCGGGATAACCACATGCTGATCAATGGTTCCCGCCGCCGCCGCATCGCCAAGGGGAGCGGCACCAGTGTCCAGGACGTTAATAACCTTTTGAAACAGTATGGGCAGGCACGCAAGATGATGAAATCCGTATCCGGCGGCCTGCTGGGCAAGAAGATGGGAAAACTGAAGCTGCCGTTTCCAAACCCCTTCGGGTGAGGCCCGGCCGCTCACGCCAGATTTGCTAGGAGAGTAGAACGCATGTTGATGATTCGGTTGGCGCGTTTCGGCGCCAAGAAGAAGCCCACTTACCGCGTGGTTGTGATCGAAAAGGATCGCGCCCGCGACTCCAAGGCCATTGAGGTTTTGGGTCATTACAACCCCGTCGCCGACCCGGCTGTGGTCCAGTTGGATCATGCCCGCATCGAGCACTGGACCAAGAGCGGCGCGCAGTTGTCCGACACCGTCGCCCGCCTGGTCAAGGCTAACCCGGCTCCGGTGGAACAGCCCGCAGCCTAATAGGCTGCCGCTTTCCGCCCGGCACGGGCCGTGTTTGCTACGTGTCCTCAGCATGTTAGGATCGGAGGCAGGACGGGAGGTCCTCGCAATGTCTGGAATGAAAGATCTCGTTGAGGAAATTGCGAAGGCGCTCGTGGACACGCCCGACGAAGTCCAGGTGCGTGAAGTGCAGGGCGAGCAGGTTACCGTGCTCGAACTGCGTGTTGCGGCCAGCGACCTCGGCAAGGTGATCGGCAAACAGGGGCGCACCGCGCGTTCCGTCCGTACCCTGCTGGGCGCCGCCGGAATGAAGGTCAATCGCCGCTTCACGCTGGAAATCCTTGAATAATGGGGAGTTCCATGCCGGATTCACCACCGGATGACGGGGTGATGATTGGGCAGTTGACCCGCACGCACGGCCTGAAAGGCGAGATTCTCGCCGAGGGCTGGAACGATGTGGAGCGCTATCAGGCTCTGCCGCTGGTCTGGTTGAGAAACCAGTCGGGCGCCTGGGTCCGGGGTGGCGAACCGCTGCAGGTGGAGAGCATTCGTCCCCACAAGGGCGGCCTGCTGGTAGCCTTTGCGGGATTGCCTTTCGTGGAGGACGTCGAGCCTCTGCAAGGGTGCGAGATGGTGATTCGAAAGTCGGATCGCCCGCCCCTTAATGAGGGTGAGTTTTACATGGCCGACCTGGTCGGCTGTGAGGTTTTCGACCGTTCCACCGGGCGCAAGCTCGGCACGGTCACCGGCTGGCAGGAGTTCGGCGGGCCGGAGTTGCTGGAAGTTTTGGCCGAGGGAGCAAAGCCCGGAGAACCCGGGGCTAGCTTTTCGATCCCCTTCGCCCGTTCCATCTGCGTGGAAATCAATCCCGCGGAGCGGCGGCTGGGCGTGGATCTGCCCGACGGCTTGCTGGAGTTGAACAAAACCGTGCCGAAAGTGCCCGGTGACGTCCGATGATCTTCCATGTGCTCAGCATCTTCCCGGAGTTTTTCCAGGGACCGTTTGGGCATGGGGTAGTGGCTCGGGCGGATAAGTCCGGCCTGTTGCAGATCAAGATTCACGATCTGCGGACGTGGACCTACGACTTTCACCGGACCGTGGACGACCGTCCTTTCGGCGGCGGCGAAGGCATGGTGCTGAAGCCTCAGCCGCTGTTTGAGGCGGTGGAGGCGATTCTGCCCAACCGGAATCCGGAAAAGCAGAAGGTGGCGCTGCTTTCGGCGCAGGGTCCCGTGTTCCATCAGGGAACCGCCCGGCGCTTTGTGGAATTGGACGAGCTTTTGCTGATCTGCGGACGCTATGAAGGCGTCGACGAACGGGTCAGTGAGCATTTGGCCGACGAGGAAATCTCGATCGGTGATTTTGTGTTGAGCGGCGGAGAGTTAGCCGCCGCGGTGGTAGTGGACGCAGTCGCCCGGTTGATCCCGGGTGTACTGGGCAACGAGGAATCTTCCCGGCAGGAGTCGTTTTCGGCTCTGGAAGACGGGGAGGAATCTGGCATCCTCGACTGTCCGCACTATACGCGGCCGGCAACATTCCGTGGCTGGAGCGTGCCGGAAGTTCTGCTGGGCGGAAATCATGCCGAAATCCGCAAGTGGCGCCGGCAGGCGGCATTGGAGAAAACGAAACGGCTCCGGCCGGATCTGCTGTCCTCGGGGGCGGCGGTCCTGGACCCGGATGGAGTAGTGAAGAAAGGTTAGAAGGAAGAAGACCATGATCAGCCCCTACGTGAACAAGATCCTCAATAAGAACAAGCGCACCGATATCCCCGTACTTCACATCGGCGACACCATCAAAGTCCACGTGAAGATCAAGGAAGGTGACAAAGAGCGGCTGCAGGTGTTCGAGGGTGTGCTGATCGCGCGCAAGAACAGCGGTCTGGGCGAGACCATCACGGTCCGCAAGATCAGCTTCGGCCAGGGCGTCGAGCGCATCTTCCCCATCCACGCGCCTGTCATCGACCATATCGAAGTGATGCGTTCCGGTAAGGTGCGCCGCTCCAAGCTCTATTACCTGCGCGCCCTGCGCGGCAAGGCCGCCCGCCTTAAAGAGCGCGACCAGCACAAGGGTTAGTTCAGGATACACGTCCCGTGCGTTGCACCAACCAGTTGGAAGACGAGGTGCGGCGCACGGGCTATGTCAGGATTGCGGGTGTCGACGAGGCCGGACGGGGCTGCCTGTTCGGGCCTGTCTTTGCTGCGGCCGTGATTCTGGATCCTGGCAAGCCTCTGCGTGGTCTTGCCGATAGCAAGACGCTGGTGTGCGAACGCCGTACGGAACTGGCGGTGCTGATTCGGGATCGGGCTCTGGCTTGGGCAGTCGCCTCCGCCACGGCCGCCGAGATCGACCGGATCAATATCCTCCAGGCCTCCCGGCTGGCAATGCGCCGTGCAGTGGAAGCATTGAATCCGCCCTGCGACTATCTTCTCGTGGACGCCACTACCGTCGACTGGCCGGTCCCCCAACAGGCTCTGATCAAGGGCGACGCACGGGTGCGCGCAATTGCCGCCGCCTCCATCCTGGCCAAGGTCGGCCGTGACGAGTGCATCGGCATGCTGGACGAGCAGTACCCCGGATATGGTTTGGCCCGCCACAAGGGCTACCCCACGGCAGAGCATAAGGAAGCGCTCATGCGGCTCGGCCCCACCGAACTGCACCGCCGCTCCTATGCCCCCGTGCTCCATGCACTCCAACGTACGCTATGAACCCAGACCTGCCCAATCCCGAAGATTCCTCCCCCACCGGCGCCTCGCCCGAACGGGACGAGATGGGGCACTCCACCCCGCGCCGCGCCACCTGGATGGAGAAAACGGCCGCCGTTCTGTTCTGCGTATTCTGCATTGAGCTCGGCTTATTCCTGCTGGTCTACCCCTGGCTCGACAACTACTGGAGCAGGAATTGGCTCCTCCAACTGCGCCCGGACTGGCAGCCTACCCTCCTCAGCCAGCAATTCCGTGGAGCCGTCAGCGGATTAGGGATCCTCAATATTTTCTTAGGTTTCCTGGAAGTAATGCGTCTCTCCCGGTTCGCCCGCCCATAATTCTTCGTGAAGATTTAGCGAAGACTCAGCGCCTCGCCGCAAAATATACCTATCCGATGGCCAGGTTTTGTACGCAGTACGAAATTGGCTCATGTACCCCACTGACTAGTCCGATATCTAAGCGTGGTGGTATGCACTGAGACCCGCGCCGGTCGCCTGGTGTGCCGCGTGGCACTGGCATGCTTGTGCTCCCTCCTGTGGAATTGCTCCTCCTTCCGACTGGGCACAGGCACCACCGTAAAGAGCATCTCCGAGTTGCGGAATCTTGATCAGGCCGCGCTGCAAGGTCAGGTCCATGTGAAGCTGCAGGGGACCGTCACTTTCGTCGACCTGCCGTGGAAGACCCTGTTCCTGCAGGACGAAACGGGCGGAGTCCGCGTCGAGAATGCGGAACTGCCGCTCGGCTTGCACCCCAGGCAGCGAGTAGAAGTCACCGGCATGGCCGGCGCGGGCGGCCCCAGCCCGTTGGTCATTCAACCCAGCGTCCGCATCCTGGACGACACCGCCGAGGTCAAAGCAATTGAAATCGGGCCCGGACAGCGCATCCGGCCGGAGCTGGAATACCGCCTGGTGGAGATGCGTGGCGTCATCCGGTCCATTGGCCTCGAAGGTACGGGCCGCATCAAGGCCGTACTACAGGCGGGAGACCGGCAGGTGAGCGCCTATGTGGTCAATCACGGCGGCACTGACTATACCGAACTGGTGGACACCGATGTTGCGATTCGTGGCGTTCTCAGCCTCAGCTTCGACCCTGGCGGCGAACCCAGCCGCGCCAAGTTGCGCGTCTCCCGGCTCTCTGACATCAAGACGGTGAGCCCTCCGGTGCCCATCGCTTCCGCTCCGGTGCAGTCCATCGCGTCCATCCTCTCCAAGGGTTTGGATCACCTGCCAGCTCATCGCGTCCGATTGCGCGGCAGGATCGAAGGGGACCAGTTCTCCGACGCGACAGGCCGTCTACGCTTGCGCGCCGGCTTTGCCGCGCCATCCGGCCCCACGGACGTGGCGGAAGCACACGGCTTCCTGGGGGTGGAAGAGGGACGCCTGGTGCTGACCGACGCCCGGCTGATTCCCATCAGTGCGGTCGCCAATCCCGCCAATCCGGGCACGCAGACACACCTTCGTACACTGACGAACGTGGAGGAGATCCACCGCATGCAACCGGCGGAGGCCGCCCTGGGCTATCCCGTCCGCCTGAATGCCGTAGTCACTGCCCACGAGGTCTCGCGCTACTCGCTCTTTGTGCAGGACTCGACAGGCGGAATCTACGTCGCGGGCCACTCCCTGGACGGCCGGGTTCTCCAAACCGGGGACCTCATCGCCGTGGAAGGCATCACTGGTCCTGGCGAGTTCGCACCCATTATTGCGGCGCCCAAGGTACGGGTGCTGGGGAAAGCGCCGCTGCCTCAGCCGCACCGGCGCGAGATCGACGACCTGCTGTCGGGCCAGGAGGACAGCAACTGGGTGGAAGCCCGGGGCGTCGTGCAGGCCATACGCGTGTCGGGCACGGACACTACTTTGGAACTGAACTGGGGCTCGCACCGCTTCGAGGCGCGCATTCCCGGGCTGCTCAATCCCTCGCACGGCCTGCTGGACGCCACTATCCGCCTGCGCGGGGTGTGCGGCTCACGGTTCAACTTCCGGCGCCAGTTGGTAGGCATCTCCTTGCTGGTTCCATCCCTTGCTTTCATCACGGTAGAAAAGCCCTCTGCGGATCCATTCCTACAGCCCGCGCGGCCATTCTCAGACCTGATGAGCTACTCACCGGACGGCAGTTCGGAGCACCGCATCCGGGTCTACGGCAAGGTGGTGATGTCGAAGCTGGAAGGTCCAACTTACCTCAGCGACGGCTCAGCGGGGCTGCTGGTGGAGAAGCATCCGAAAACGGAACTGCATGCCGGAGACGTGGTTGACGTGGCGGGCGTGCCGCGTCCGGGCGAGTTCAGCCCGCTGATGAGCTATGCCGAACTGCGTCTCATCCGCTCCAGCCAGCCGCCCGTGCCGCTGCACGTTACGGCGGACCAGGCCCTGGAAGACGCTCACGACCTGCAACTGGTCCAAGTGGACGCGGTGCTGGTCGACCGCGTGGTCACCCAGGTAGACCAGACGCTGGTCATGCAATCGGGCCGCGTGCTGTTTCCGGCCAAATTGGATCTCGGGACGCGCCTGCCTCCGCTGGAGCGTGGCAGCCTGCTGCGGCTCCGCGGCATCTGCTCCATCCACGCCGACGGCAGCGACGATCTCAGGCCCGAGTCATTCTCTCTGTTGCTGGGCGACGCAGGGGATGTCCACGTGCTGCGGACCGCTCCGTGGTGGACAGTGCGACGCACGTTCGAAGGCCTCGGGTTGATTGGCCTGGTGGCGCTGCTGGCGCTCTCCTGGGTGTTCATCCTACGCCGGCGCGTGCGGCAACAGACCGAGATTATCCAGGTCAAACTCACCCAGGAAGAGACCTTGAAGAACGCCGCCGAAGCGGCCAGCCGGGCAAAAAGCGAGTTCCTGGCCAGTATGAGCCACGAAATCCGCACGCCCATGAATGGTGTGCTGGGCATGACTGAGCTCGTGCTCGACACGAATCTCGCCAAGGAACAGCGCGAATACCTCGAACTGGTGAAGGATTCAGCCGATGGCCTGTTGACGGTCATCAACGACATTCTGGACTTCTCCAAGATCGAGGCCGGCAAGATTGAGATCGATCGTGTGGAGTTCGACCTCCACGAGAGCATTCACACCGTCCTGCGCACCTTTGCGTTGCGCGCCCACGCCAAGGACCTCGAACTGATCAGCGACTTCGAGTCGGGGTTGCCCGAGGTCGTGATCGGTGATGCGGCGCGCCTGCGCCAGGTTTTGGTGAATCTGCTGGGCAACGCCCTCAAGTTTACGGCCTCTGGCGAGGTCGAGTTGAAGGCAATGGTGGATTCACAGGATGATGCGGCCGGCGAGTGCGTTCTCCACTTTGCCGTACGGGATACGGGCATCGGCATCCCCCAGGACAAACAGAAAGTCATTTTCGAAGCCTTTGCGCAGGCCGACAACTCAACCACCCGCATGTTCGGCGGCACAGGATTGGGCTTGGCAATCTCGGCGCGGCTCGTGAATATGATGGGCGGCCGGCTATGGGTGGAAAGTATCCCCGAGGAAGGCAGCACCTTCCATTTCACCGCGGTGGTGCAGAAATCCACCACTTCCGCGATCCCGGAACCCGAGTCCTCGTATCCTCTCGCCGGGGTACGCGTGCTGGTGGTGGATGACAACTCAACCAACCGGCGGATCCTGGACCTCACGCTCACCAGCTGGAATATGAGTCCCACGCTGATGTCCGACGCCGAATCGGCCCTGGCCGAACTACGCCGTGCCAACCAGTGCGGGGAGCCCTATCCGCTACTACTTACCGACGGGCACATGCCCCACATGGATGGCTTCACCCTGGCCGGCTGCGTCCGCCAGGATGAGCGGCTGCAGGAAACTTCCATCGTCCTGCTGACCTCGGCAGGCAAAGTGGGCGATGCCGTCCGCTGCCGGGAATTGGAATTGTCTTCTTACCTGACGAAACCTGTGCGCCGCTCGGAACTGCGCGCCGTGCTCGGACGCGTCCTCTCGTCCCGCCTGGCGGTACGGTCGGTCCTGCCCGTGTCTGCTCAGATTCCGGCCAGCGTCGCCGCGAACGGCGGAGATCCCCAGCGATTCTCGCAATCGTTGGCCGGCCTCAGGATCCTGTTGGCCGAAGACAATGCCATCAACCAGCGGCTCGCCGTACAGTTCCTGGAGAAGCGTGGCTGCCAGGTGACAGTGGCCGGCAACGGGAAGATCGCGGTGGAAGCGATGCGGAAAGAGCAGTTCTCGCTCATCCTCATGGACGCGGAAATGCCGGAGATGGACGGTCTGCAGGCCACCGCGGTGATCCGGCAGTGGGAGCGCGAAAACGGCGGCCATATCCCGATTGTGGCCATGACCGCCAGCGCCATGGAAGGTGATCGCGAACGCTGCCTCAATGCAGGCATGGATGGTTATATCGCGAAACCCATCCGGCTGGCGGAGTTTCAGGCGGTCGTCGCGTCATTCGCGCACGGTGTTCCGGTGGAGAACTCCACTGCGCCGTTCGTCACTGAAACAAAGTGAGCGGCCCGGACCGCTCACTTGTCGCGCTCACTTGATTGTCACCAGGTTGGTCAGCAGGCCGGCCAGGCCGTCGGAAACGGTGATGCGGTCCACCTTCTCCACCACCCGCTCCAGCGTCTCCAACTCCTTGAGCCGGACCAGCAGCGGGTTCTCCTCCATCAGCCGGGCGGTGTTCAACAGCGACCGTGTGGCCGCCGTCTCCTCCCGGCGCCGGATGATGTTGGCCTGCGCCTGCTTCTCGGCGGTGACCACCTGGTTGAGGATGTCACGCACCTCTCCGGGCAGGATGACATCCTTCAGCGCAATGGCGCCCACGCGCAGGCCGTAAGCGGCCAGCTCTTCGCGCACCTCCTGCGCCACAAGCTCATCGACGTCGGTCTTGTCGGCCAGAACTTCGTCGAGGGTCCGGTGGCCCAACGTGCGGCGCACCGCCAGTTGCAGGGCGCGGTAGAGCAGTGCGGCCGGATCCTTGGCGGTGCGGGCCGCCACCACCGGATCGGCTACCTGATACTCGGCCGAGATGTTCACACGCAGCGAAACCTTGTCGCGCGTGAGGATCTCCTGGCCGGCAATTTCCATGGTCTGGCGCCGCAGGTCGATCGTTTCGATGCGTGCGCCCGAGGCATTCCAGAAAGCGTACTTGCCGGCTTCCAGAGTGCGAGTGAACTTGTTGTCGAGATAGAGCAGGCCGGCCTGGCCCTCCGCCACCCGTGAAACTGTCACGGGTGCGGCGGAGCCCAGGCGCTCGAGAGCCGGCAGTTTGGCCGCCGGAACCTCGGGCGTGTCGATCACCACAACGATCTCGGCCGTCACCTCGACCTCGCCCTTCCAGTAGAGAGCCCGTCGTGCGGGCGGCAATACGTGGAACAGCCGTCCGTCGGCCGAAACCATCGCCACTTCCACGTCGCTGGTCTCCACCAGGACGAAGAAGGCGTCAATCAGGTCCAGTCGCTGCTTCAGCAGAAACCGGTTCCACTCACTGTCGAAAACCAGGCCGTCCGTGCGGCAAACCACCGTCTCCAGCCGCGTCAGCGGGGAGACGAACAGGTTGTGCTCGCCGGGGCCGAGGATCGTGTCGAAGCGGCCGTCGCGGATCACCAGGATCCGCTCGCGGTCGCCGACGGTAATGCGCTTCCAGAACATACTTACCTCCTGATAAAACAAGCCCCGGGCGCGGCTCCACGATCGCTTCGCGGGCGAAAATCCAGCGCCTGATTGTCCGTATAATTCGACCGGAATTCGAGCGGAAATTCAGAACCTCCGCTTTCCTTGCCGGCCGGCTCAGACGGCCTGGTCAGGCGGCCATTGCCTTCGCGCTAAGCGAAGCGGCCGTTGCCTTCACCGCATCCATGCCCGCCCGAGGGAGGAATGGGAACGGTTCCGGCTGGAACCAGCGCCTGGGGTCAGTGTTGTGTGCTTGGCGGGCCCTTTTGGAGCCCTTTGGTGTGATAACGGGATTCGAACCCGTAACCCACGGAGTGACTGTCCGTTGCTCTACCCTTGAGCTATATCGTGGAGGATAGACGGACCATGCCGGTATGCGGTACTTCAGAGAAGCCGCACCAGCGAGGAGTTGTGAACCTCGGCTTGTGGCAATGATTCGTCATAGGCATTCGCCTCTATCCTTTGCAATGATAAAAGACCCGCCGACATAAGTCAACAACCCAGCGTGAATAATTTCGATTTATGCTGCTCGCACACCCCGGCATTTCGATTCAAAGCGGAGCGTGCTTCCGTCCTCGCCTACGGCTATGGAGAGGACCTCGCCTGCTTCTATGGCTTGGTCCAGGACTAGCTTGGCCATTGGTTGGATCAGGTGCCTGTGGATGGCGCGTTTCAGTTCCCGCGCGCCGTACTCCGCGCTGGTGCCGCTCTCAATCAGGAAATCCCGCGCCGGCCGTGTCACTTCCAGCCGGAACGCCGCGGCACCCAACCGCTGCTCGATGTGCCGCTCCAGCGCTTCGATCTGCAGGTCCAGAATCTGCTCCGTCGCCGCCCGGTCGAGCGGCTGATAGGTCAGCATCACATCCACCCGGTTCACAAACTCCGGCGAAAACCGCCTCCGCACCGCGCCGGTGCTGATCCGGCAGAGTGTTCTCGCATCGGCCCTTGATGGCAAAGCCGACGCCAGGCCGAAACGGTCGTGCAGTTCCACCATCATCTCGCGCGCCCCCAGGTTGGAGGTCATGAAGATCAGGCTGCGCTCGAAGTTCACCGTGGTGTTGTCGCCCAGTTTCAGCGCCGCCTTGTCCAGCACGCCCAGCAGCAGGCGGCGCATCGACGGGGCCGCCTTTTCGATCTCGTCCAGCAGCACGATCGACAGGCCGCTGCGTTCGCTCGCGACGGCGTTTAGCTTCTGCTGGCTGATCATGGGCTGCGTCTCGCGGTGGCCCAGGTAGCCGGGCGGCGCACCGATCAGTTTCGCCACCTCGTGCTCCAGTTGAAACTCGCCACAGTCGATCCGCAACACGTTACGCTCACTGCCGTGCAGCGTCTCGGCCAGCGCCTCCACCGTGCGTGTCTTGCCGGTGCCCGTGGGGCCCAACAGCAGGAATACCCCGGCCGGCCGCCCCGCCGGAGACAGCCCCGATTCGAAGAGTTCGACGTACGGCACAATCGCCGCAATCGCCTCGCCCTGTCCCACTACCCGCCGCCGTAAGCCCGCGGCTAATTCACTCAAGCCCGCCGCGTTCATCCCGCGGGGCCGGATCGCCTCAATCGAAGTACGCATGAGAATTTCTTCTTTCTCCTGGCGCATTCTAGGCGCAGCACTCCAAATCCCAGGCCGTAGGCAGGGCTCCCTGCACCTACATTTACGAGATTTAATCGATCAGCCTAAGACTTGAAGAATGAAGAGATTGCGTCTGCAATCCGGCCGCATGCATGGCCGTCTCCGAAGGGATTTTGAAATCGTGTGAACGCCTTCCGGGCTTCTGCCGAATCGAGCAGGCGGGCCACTTCGGACTCAATCCTGTCCGGGTCCGTACCCACCAGCAGGGCGGTCCCCGATTCCACCGCCTCCTGCCGTTCCGTCTTGTCGCGCATCACCAGCACCGGCTTGCCCAACGACGGCCCTTCCTCCTGGACGCCGCCCGAATCGGTGAGCAGGATGTCCGCCCGCCTCATCAGGTCGATAAACGGAACATAATCCAGAGGTTCGATCAGCCGGATGCCCGGCAACCCGCTCAGCTTGCGCTCTACCACACCACGCACGTTGGGGTTCGGATGGACTGGATAGACGATCTCCGTGTCGCCCCGCGCGGAGAGGCGGGCCAGCGCCTCGCAGATGCCTTCAAAGCCTTCACCGAAGCTCTCGCGGCGGTGGGCGGTGACGAGCACGAAATGCCTGCCCGGATCGGGCAGCGGACCGCTGTAACCCGGCCATGCCCCGGAAAGCAACTTGTCCCGCGTATAGAGCAGCGCGTCGATGCCGGTATTGCCCGTTGTGAAAACCCGTTCCGCCGGCACGCCCTCGCGCAACAGATTGCCGGCCGCACGCTGCGTCGGAGCGAAATGCAGGTCCGAAATCCGCCCGGTCAGGACGCGGTTCAGCTCTTCTGGAAACGGCTGGCCCAGGTCACCTGTTCTCAGACCCGCCTCCACATGCCCAACGGCCACCCGGTGATAGAAAGCAGCCAGCGACGCGGCGAATGTGGTGGTCGTATCGCCTTGCGTAATCAGCAGATCGGGGGCTTCCGACTGCAGTACCGGTTCCAGCCCCTCCAGGATTCGGGCGGTCAACCCGGAAAGCGTCTGGTTGGGCCGCATGACGTTCAGGTCATGGTCGGGACGGACCCCGAAACGCTCCAGCATGGCGTCGAGCATGGCCCGATGTTGTGCGGTGATACAGACTTTGGTTTGGAATTCCGCCGGACGGCTCTGCAGGTGCAGCACAAGCGGGCACAACTTAATGGCCTCAGGCCTTGTGCCGAAGACAACAAGTACCTTGGGAGAGTGCATGTCAACTCCTTGTGATTGCGACGCAACACTACTCCGGCGCCTGAACCGGCGATCAGGCGGCGCGGCTGAAATGGAAATGGGGGACGGACTGAGGACTATTTGTGGCGGTAGGTAATGCGGCCCTTGGTGAGGTCGTAGGGGGACATCTCCAAGGTGACGCGATCGCCGGCCAGGACACGAATCCGGTTACGACGCAGCTTGCCCGCCAGATGGGCCAGCACGAGACGCTCTGCATCCAGCTGAACGCTAAACAGGCCGCTGGGAAACTTTTCCACCACCGTGCCAGTCACTTCAATGCAATCTTCTTTGCTCATCTTCCTCCAAACATGCGAAATGCGCACACTTCCCCCTTCACGGGGACCGTGCATTCACAAGTATAGCCCAGAACGCGACCGGGCCATCCCAAATGGCAGCCCTCGGAATGCGTCAAGGAGCGGCCGGCCAGGCCGATACGAACTGTGGAGACGGAGCCAGGCAAATGGGCAAGCCGCTGTTAAGTATACGCAGAAGCATGGATTCCCTGGATGGCCTAAATGCACAATTCCGGCAGGCGCTGTGTTGCTACCTTTCCGCCTTGCAAGGCGTGCAACAGCATGTATTTACACCCCTGGCCGGCAAATCGGGCGGTGCGCCGCTCAGCTTGGATGCCGAGGCCGGCGCCCTGAGAGCCCAGCCGGACGAACAGGCCTTTGAGAACGCCAGGGCCAGGCTGGAAACCCAGCTCGCGGCGGCATCCACCAGGATCCGCAGCCATCTGGCGGGCGTCGTCGATCTGAACGAAGTGTTGTCCATGCTGACCTCCACCCGGCTGTCGCTCTGCGGACGTCAGGAGGAGAGCCAGGGTCAATTGCGCAAAGTTGCGTCCGGCCTGGATGAGGCATTGCAACTGGATGAGATCGACCAGGTTCGCGAGAGGATCCGCCAGGAGACGAAGCATGTGAACGACCTTTTCGCACGGATGCGGGAGGACAATCTGCGCATGGTGCAGGAGTTGGACGAGGAAATGAATCGCTACCGGCGGCGGCTGAGGGATGTTGTTGACACGGCCAACCGGGACCAACTGACGGGCCTCAACAACCGGCGGCTGTTGCACGACCGGTTGTCCGAACTCGCCGCCTCGGGCACCCCGCTCAGCCTGCTGATGATCGACCTCAACCGCTTCAAACTGATCAACGACATTCATGGGCACCTCGCCGGGGACGAATTGTTGTGCGCTTTCGCGGCCCGCCTGAGGAACCATTTAAGGCAGGATGACTTGGCTGCTCGCTGGGGTGGCGACGAGTTTGTAGTGGTGCTGCCTTGCACCTTGGCAGACGCTATGGCCCGAACACGGCTGCTTCAACAGAGCCTGAGCGGAGACTATTCCATCCGCGTGAGTGGCAAGCCGCTTCGGCTCCACCTGACGCTCTCGATCGGTATCGCGGAATACCGTCCCGGCGAGAGCATTGATCAGTTGATGACCCGCGCCGACGAGTCCCTCTATACCTGCAAGCACAGATGATCGCCGATCCCGATTCCAACCCGGAGCGAGTCTGCTAGGATCTGGATGGGAAGTTTGATCGGTGCGCCAATTCAAAGAAAAGACAATTCTCATCATCGGCGCGGGACGTGGCATCGGGAAACGGCTGGCAATCGGATTTGCCCACGCTGGTGCACGTATCGGGCTGATGGCTCGCAGCAAAGCAGAGTTGGACCTGGCTAATCTCGAGATCGAGCACGCCGGCGGGACCTCCCTCCGCCTGCGGGCCGATGTCCGGGAGTATGAACAGGTGGCGGCAGCCGTCGACCGGCTCTCCGTCCAATTCGGCGGAGTCGATCTCCTCATCTGCGCCAACGGGGTTTTCGGTTCCATCGGACCCTTGGCGGAATGCCAACCGGCCCAATGGGCGGAGGCGACGGCCACGAATGTTGTTGGCTCCATGAACGCCTGCCGCGCCGTGTTGCCGTCCATGCTGCAACGCCGGGCCGGCAAAATCATCCTGCTCGTCGGACCGGGCAGCGAGGGCCCGCGGCCCAATTTCAGCGCCTATAGCGCTACGCAGGCAGCCCTGGTCCGATTCGCCGAAACGCTGGCGGAAGAGGTTCGTGAGGCGAATGTCCAGGTGAACTGCATGAATCCCGGGCCCACCTATACCAGCCTGACCGACGAGATCCTGGAAGCGGGCGACCGCGCGGGCTGGAAAGAGGCCAAGGACGCCACCCAGGTTCGGACCACCGGCGGCACAGCGCCGGACAAACAGATCCAACTCGCCCAGTTCCTGGCCTCGGAACGATCCAACCACCTCAGCGGAAAGCTGATCTCGATCCACGACGATTGGAAGAAACTGGAACACGCCAACGCGCACGCCGAGATGTTTACGTTGCGCCGTTTGCAGAAGGTATAGCTTCAAGGCAGTGCGCGCGTTCTTTCTGATCCTGACCGCCCTGATGGCCCTCCCGGCGCAAGCCGCCGAGATCCGCATTTCGTTTCCGGCGGTCCGTAAGATGATGGCGGATCAGGTCTTCACGGTCGAAGGCAAAAAGTATGTGCGCGGCGACAAGTCGAAGCGCTGCGACTATGCCTACCTTGAGAATCCGCAGGTGGGTGAGTGGAACGGCCAGCTCACCATCAAAGCCAAATTCTCCGGCCGTACGGCCTGGGATGTCTTCAGCCGCTGCATGGGCGTGGGCGACGCGTTCGACCTCACTATTGTTGCTACCCCTTTGGTGAAGCGTGGGGTACTCGTCCTGGCCGACGTCAAAGTGGACACCGGCGGCAAGGATTCCTACTACATCCGCAAGGTGCGCAAAGCGTTGGGATCCAGCCTCGAGAAGGAGTTCGGCCTGGACATCACAGGCCGGGCCCGCGAACTGCTGGAGCAGAAAGACCCGAAGGCCGGCTACCTGCGCGACCTTTCAGGTTTCGATTTCCGTCAGGTGAAGCTGTCGAAGGACGCTGTCATCCTGGATGTCGATTTCGTGGTCACCATCCGTTAGCCGCAGCTAAGCCATGGCGCTGAGAACAGCATAGGCAACCGCCTCGTTGGCGATGCCCGAGTGCCCGTTGACGAACGTCGTCGACTCCAGGTTCAGCACTCCGCCCGACGCCGGGAAACTGTACCCAGCCGTCCCTGCGGCGAGCAGCGTCTTGGATAATGCCTGGGGTGTCTTTTGGGCGCCGTTGCGACCCATCCCACCGTAGGGGTCATTGGGGCCGCCGTCGATGGACGACGCGATGATGCTCTTCAGCCTGGCCGCAATCGGGTAGGCCCAGCCGACCGCGTGGTCATTGTTCGTATGCGTGATCAGCACCGGCCCTTCGATCCGCTGCTGCAGCAGCACGTGCTGGAATGCGCCATTGCTGTGACCGTCGTAAAGAGTCGAGAAACCGTACTGCGAGAAGGCGGCCTGCAGCAGGGTCATCGACTTGGGGTGGAACCGCCCGCCGGCGGCCGCCGCGGCGGTCACCAGGCGTGCTCCAAAGCTGTGGCCCATCAGGTGGATGCGGACATTCGCATGGCTGGCGATGCGCGCCAGCAGCGGATTCAGGGCGTTCAGGCCCACCAGGCCGGCCCGCTCGCGCATCGTATAGAAAGTAAACAGGTTCAGGCCGGTGCGCACGGCTCCGGTCAGATCATCCAGGCTACTGGAGAACAGCCCTGCCGCGCCGCCCGAGTCGGGTCCGGCCGCAGCTGCTTCGCCCTCGCCGGTCAACTGTTGCAGGAAGACCTCATTGCTGAATGTGCCGCCATCCGCGGCCGCGGCCTGGACGTTGGCTGAACCCTCTTCCGCGCTGGGCGGGACGGCGGCCAGAAGCCGGCGCAGCAACCCCACCGCTTCGTCACGCTCCGGGATGCTCAGATTCTCCTGCGCCATCAACTCCTGCAGGCGGGAGAGGAGGGCGGGGTCAGCCGCCGCCGAGGCCCCGGCGAACGCATCGGCCAGCGGATCCACGGCCTGGGCGCTGGCGGCCCCTCCGGGAATGTTCTCGTCGTCCGCAAACTTCTTCGAGGGCCAGAAGACCCCGGCGACGGCGATCGTGCGGCCGGCCATGGCCGGAACCTGATTCTTGTCGAGTACAGACCGGAAGGCGGCGAACATGCGCTTGTAGAGATCCAGCGCATCCTGCTCGTCGTTGTTCCAGCCGTGGGAGATGACAATCAGGTCCACCGGCCCCTGTGATTGCAGCCAGGTGGATAGCGCCTGCTCCTCACCCGGATCCACCGTTTGGGCGTCTTTGTCGAACTGCAAGGGAAAGAATGGGAAGTTTGACAGATTCCCGGGAAAAGCCATAACGAACACCTCCGATAAACTTCAGTAAAGATCAGACCGACTGGATGACCCGCATCAGGTCCAGCAGTCCGCGGCCCTGGAAATAGCGCTCGCGGCCGAGGTCTGTGGCGGAGTCGAGAAAGATGTTTTTGACCACCGAGGGTTGGCCAATGAACTCACGGCGGATGGACAGGAAGGCGGCCACGGCGCCGGAGACGTGTGGGGCGGCCATGCTGGTGCCGCTGTTCTCCAGGTACGCCCGAGGCTGCTCAGCGGGTGTGATGGGCACCCCCGTCTGCGCCAGCAGCTTGCCGGCGGCGCAGGATTGGATCTTCTCGCCGGGAGCCACAAGGTCGGGTTTCAGGCGGCCGTCGCCTGTGGGCCCCTTCGACGAGAAGTAAGAAACCCCATAGACATGCGGGGAATCACGATGGGTGGAACCCACCGTGATGGCGTCCTGCGCGTTGCCGGGATCGTTGATGCTCACCATCAGGCCGGCGGATCCGGGTCCGGCGAACTGCACGCGGTTGAGGCCGTAGCCGGTATTGCCGGCCGCCACAACAACCACCACTCCGGAACGAACCAGGCGGTTCACGGCCACGCACAGCGGGCTCTGGCCGCAAGCAAACCATTCCGGCTCAAAGGCATAGCCAACGCTGAGGTTGGCTCCGTGAATGAGCAGGTAGCGGCCGTAGTCGTTGATCTCGAGGATCTTCTCAATGGCGGAAATGATGGAACTGGCGCGGCCCTTGCCAGCCTCGTCGAGCACCCGCAGGCTGACCAGCCGTGCAGCCGGCGCGATGCCGGTGTAAGGCGTCTTGCCCATCTCGTACCTGGTGTACTGGACGCCCGCGGCTCCGACACCGCCGGCCGATTCCTGCCGCTTGGCGGCCAAGCTGATGGCGGGCGCCAGTGCGGGCTCCGGGGGAGGAGTATAGCTGCCGGCGATGATGCCTGCCACATGCGAGCCGTGGCCATAGGGATCCACAGGCAGTTCGACGGCCACCGGACTCAATCCTGTGAAATCCCAATGGGAGAGCGGCAGTTCCAACTTCAGGTTCTTGTAATCCGAGCTGAAGTGCTGGTGCGAGGCGTCGATGCCGGAATCGAGGACGGCCCAGGTAATGCCCTGGCCCCGCGCGCCAAAGGCCACGCGGGCGGCATCCGCCTTCACGGTCCTGACTGACTCCACGATCATCGTGGACACCTGGTGATCGTCCCAGATGTGGTAAATCGGGCGACGCCGGCGATCGTCCCCCGCCTTTTCGTTCAACTCCACCAGTTCGAAGATCTGCCACCACATGAGCTGGGCGAAGAGGAAGGGCAGCGTGGGAGACGGTGTAGCCAGGTGGGAACCTGGCGCGGGCAGTGGATCGGCACCCCCCACCGGCGGTGCTACCGGGGGCACCAGGACCTTCGCCACCATATCCGCGGTGGCCTGAACGGCGGCTTGCCGGCCCGCGGCGTACTCCAGGTTCACTTCAATGATCACCCGGTGACCCTGCGGCGGCGGTGTGGCCTGGCCGGAAGCCTCCCGGCGGATCTTGCCATAGAGCGGCTCGGTAATGATGGACTTCGCCAGCGATTCGTTTAAACGGCTGTTGTCGTCCGAGAATCCGGGCGTAGGGAGATCAGGCATGTTGCATCCAGTGAGACGGTTATATCCCTTCCTAGCGCGAAATGCCAGAGAATACGGACATAGGAGAGCCGGTCTGGACGCGAAAAAGCCCCACTGGGGAAGCAGCGGGGCTCTTCGTTACTTTCGAATGATTTAGGCGGCGGAGTACTTGTCGTTCTTCGCGTCCCAAAGCATCTTCTTGCCGGTGCGATAGCTCATCACCGAAAGGAACCCGGGGATGGCCGCTTCGTAGCCGGCCTGCGGAGGAGCGATGGGCTTCTCCACACCCAGGATCGAATTGAAGAAATTGCGAATATGGGCCTCGACCGCCAGGTGGTCGTTGTTCGGAATCGTGATGGAAAGTTCCTTGCGGGCCTTCACGATGTCGGAGACGCCGTTGTAGTTCTCGGGGTAGAAGTTCAAGGTCGAGCGCTTGCTGATCTCGATGGTGCCTTCGTTGCCGCAGA
The DNA here is from genome assembly GCF_051172195.1 of Paludibaculum fermentans. Lineage (GTDB taxonomy): Bacteria > Acidobacteriota > Terriglobia > Bryobacterales > Bryobacteraceae > Paludibaculum > Paludibaculum fermentans_A. The sequence goes on along the minus strand of NZ_JBPJAQ010000001.1, from coordinate 2,468,951 downwards.
ACTGCTCGCCGTAGCCGAAGTGGTCGCTGCCCAGGTAGCTGGAGTAGTTCACATGGAACTTGCTCTCGGGGTAGTCCAGCAGAACGCTCCAGGTATCCGGCACGTCGCGGTCATCGCCGTCGACCCAGCGATTGATTCCACCGGTGGCGACAACGGAGGAGGGGAAGTGGCGGTCCATCACATAGGCGATGATGTCGGTCTGGTGGACCATCAGGTCGGTGGCGATGCCGCTGGAATAGTCCCAATACAGGCGCCATTGGAAGTAGCGGGGTTTGTTGAACTCGCGTTTGGGCGCGGAGCCGAGGAACTTATTCCAGTCGGTGTTTTGGGGCGTCGCTTCGGGCGGCATGGGGTAACGCCAGGCGGCTCCGCCATTGGGCAGCGCGTTGCGGTACCAGAAGGCGCGGACGTAATGGCAGTCGCCGATGAGGCCCTGCCCTATCATTGTCCTGGCCATCTGATACAGGCTGTTGGAGCGATTCTGCGTACCCACCTGCACGACGCTCTTCGACTTGGAGACGACGCGCATGATCTCCTGCGCCTCTTCCACGGTGTGGGCCAGCGGCTTCTCGACGTAGACATTCTTGCCGGCGGCGAGGGCGTCCAGCAGCATCGTCTTGTGGAGATGCTCCGGCGTGGCGATGATGACGGCGTCGATCGACTTGTCGGCCAGCAGTTCCTTGTAGTCGACAAACGTCTTGGCGGTATTCTTGCCCTGTGTCTGGACCAGGTCCTTGGCGCGGTTCAGGTTGCCGGAGTAGGTGTCGCAGACGGCATTGATCTGGAAGCGGCCGGCGTTGCCGGCATAGGCGCGTTGGGATAGATAGTAGCCGCGGCCTCCCGTACCGATCACGCCGAGCGAGATCTTGTCGTTGGCGCCCAGCGCCGGCAGCACGGCCGGAGCAGCGGCCAGAGCGGCTGCTTTCGCTACAAAGTTACGTCTCGAGAGTTCCTGGCTCATCTATTCATCTCCTTACTTACTTAAAGAAAAGGCCCGTTTGTCCCCAACGCACCAGCATACAGGAACCGGGGCCAGGTTCGGCAACGCAAATCCCTCCTGGAGCATCTGAGATGATAGAAGCGAGAGTTATATGAATGGTTTGAAAACGGCACTCCTCCTCGGCCTGATGAGCGGCGTCCTGTTGGTGGGCGGCCAACTGCTGGGCGGACGGAGCGGTTTGCAGATTGGCTTGATCCTGGCGGTGGGCATGAACTTCTTCACCTACTTCTTCTCAGAGAAGATGGCGCTGATGTCGAGTGGAGCCATCGCTGTGAGCGAAACGCAGAACCAGGAAGTTTACTGGCGGCTGGAACCGATGGTGCGCCGCCTGACGGAACGCATGGGCCTGCCCATGCCGCGCCTGTGGGTGATCCCCGAACAGGCTCCGAACGCCTTTGCCACCGGGCGCAACCCCAGCCATTCGTCTGTCGCCGTCACGGCCGGGCTGCTGCAACTGATGAACGATACGGAACTGGAAGGCGTGATCGCCCATGAACTGGGCCATGTGCGCCACCGCGACATTCTCATCAGCTCCATTGCCGCCACCCTGGCCGCGGCAATCACCTATTCGGCCCATATGGCCATGTTCTTCGGCGGCCGGCGCAACGATGACGACGACGCGCCGAATCCACTGGTGGCCATCCTGATGATGCTGCTGGCGCCCATCGCGGCCGGCTTGATCCAGATGGCGATTTCCCGCTCGCGCGAATACGGCGCCGATGCGGCGGCCGCGAAGTATACCGGTTCGCCGAACGGCCTGATTTCCGCCCTCGGCAAACTCGAAACCTGGTCGAAGCGCATCCCCATGGACGTCTCCCCGGCCATGTCGCATATGTACATCATCAAACCGTTCACGGGCCAAACCCTGGCCCGGCTGTTCTCGACCCACCCGGCCACGGAAGAACGCATTGCGCGGCTGGAAGGGTTGCGCGCCCAGTGAGCGGCGTCAAAGTCACTCGCAAAGCAGAATCCCGGATTGAGTCCGGACATCCCTGGATCTTCTCCAGCGACGTCGCCGAGCGCGGCCAAGCCCAGCCCGGCGAGGTCGTGCGTGTGCTGAACCTGCGCGGGCAGTGCCTGGGCGTCGCGCATTACAGCAGTACGTCGCAGATCGTGTTGCGTATGCTGTCCCGCAAGGATCAAGTGGTGGATCGCGCGTTCTACCTGGCCCGGCTGCAGGCAGCGCTGAAACACAGGCAGCATGTAGTTCGTGAGAGCGACAGCTACCGCCTGGTGCACGCCGAAGGCGACCTGCTGCCCGGCCTGATCGTCGACCGCTATGGCGACTACCTGTCCGTCCAGTTGCTGGACCAGGGCATGGACACCGCCAGCGAAGTGCTCACCAGTTGCCTGGAAGAGGTGGTCCAGCCCAAAGGGATCCTGGCTCGCAATGACGTGCCGGTACGCAAACTGGAGTCGCTACCGCTGGTACCGAAGGTATTGTCCGGCGAATTGCCGGAGCGTGTTCCTGTCAAGATGAACGGGCTGTCCCTGGAAGCCGATCTGCTGCATGGGCAGAAAACCGGAGTCTATCTGGACCAAAGGGAGAACTATGTAGCGGCAGCGCATTGGGCGCGCGGCCGGGCGCTGGATTGCTTCACCTCGACGGGCGGGTTTGCGCTGCATATGGCGCCGAACTGCGAGTCAGTAGAGGGCATCGATTCCAGCGCCGAAGCGTTGAAAACGGCGACGGCCAACCGGGACGCCAACGGGCTGAAGAACGTGACATTCCGCGAGGCGAATGCGTTCGACTACCTGGCCGGGCTGGCGGCCGGGCGGCGTCATTTCGACACCGTGGTACTGGATCCGCCAGCCTTCGCGAAGTCGAAGACCAACATGGACGCGGCAATGCGCGGGTACAAAGAGATCAACTTCAAGGCATTGAGGCTGTTGCAGCCGGGCGGAGTGTTGGTGACGTGTTCCTGTTCGCATCATGTGAACGAGGGGACGCTGCTGCAACTGGTGGCCGAGGCGGCGCTGGATGCGGGCAAGACCTTACGGGTGCTGGAGCGCCGGGCACAGGCGCAGGACCACCCGATTCTGCTGACGGTGCCAGAGACGCTGTACCTCAAGTGTTTGATCTTTGAGGTGTTGTGAGCATTTTCGCCGCCAAATGTTGCCCGTGAGGGGCGCAGCGTTTATACTGGAGATTGTTCGCATGTGCGCCCGTAGCTCAGCTGGATAGAGCAACTGGCTACGAACCAGTAGGTCGGGTGTTCGAATCACTCCGGGCGCACCATTCCCTCCTCGCAGCCGTTTTCGGCGCAACTCTTACCGGCCTCAAACCCAGCCCTTGTTTGACAACACCGCCCTACAAGAGTAAGTTGAAAACGTATCCGCCACGCTCGTAGGCGAGCACGTATCCGACAGCCCTCTCGGTATCACCGGGAGGGCTTTTCCTTTATGCAGGCTCGGTTGAAGGCGGCGATTCTGGTTGATGGCGGATATCTACGCGTGCGGACCAGAAAAGCCGGCCTCATTTACGATCCGGAGTTGATTGAGAAGGCGGCGATAGCGTGCCTGGATGTCGCCGCTGAGACACTCCAAAGGGTTCTTTATTACGACTGCGCTCCCTACACGGGCACACACCGCCAACCTGTGTCCGGAGCTCTCACCAGTTGGACTGGCAATGATCGGTGGCGAATGGATTTGTCGTGTGAAGATTATCTCGCTGTGAGGCGGGGAGTCCTGAAGTTCCGCGGCTACAAACTGAAGCGAATTCCCTACCAGCCCACGCGGGCGCTGGTCGACGGCGACTTTGAACCCGTCTTCGAGCAGAAGGGCGTCGACATGCGGATTGGCCTGGACATCGCCACGATGTCCGACGAGCGAACTGTGGACAGGGTGATTCTGGTCGCTGGCGATACCGACTGCATCCCGGCTATGAAACACGCCCGGAAGGCGGGACTCCAGGTAGTTCTGGTGGATTTCCCCAATTCAAATCTCGCACAGGAACTGCTGCCGCATATTGACCTGAGGCGGACCGTCGCCTGGCCTGCACTGTAGCGGTGCGCCCCCTTGCATGGGGAAACATCTGCTTGCGGCGGCGATCAATCAGGCAGTCGCCACAATCTAATTGCGCAAATCCTGAGTCTTCACGATGAATCGCCGCTGGCTGCTCGCAAGGCGTCTTATCATCGCAACTGTGCCATTGGTCCTGCGAGCCCTCTGTATCCTGTTGCCCCTCGTGCTGGCGATCACGGGCGCCCTCTCTCACATCCTGGCCGACTGGTGGCTGGAGAACCTCGCGGTTTTTGTCGTAATGCTCGCCCTGGCGCTTGCGTACAAGCGACTGCCCCTCTCAAACATCTCGTGGATACTGCTTTTCCTGTTCCTGTGCCTTCATGAATATGGAGCTCTACAGCTACAGCAACGCTCCTCTGGGTGAGTGGATGATGCCGTGGTTTCACACCCAGCGAAACCATTACGACCGGCTGGTACATCTGCTCTTCGGGTTGATGCTAACCTGGCCGGCCCTGGAGGCTATCGGCTCCCTGACTCGCGTGCGAGGCGCCGTCCTCTACGCGCTGGGCGTGCAGTTCATCCTGGCGGCCAGCGCGCTTTACGAAATCACCGAGTGGCTGGTGGCGTCGGCCGTGGATCCGGATCTCGGCATGGAGTTCATTGGTGCGCAGGGCGACTCCTGGGACGCGGCCGAGGACATGGCGGCTGCGCTCATTGGCTCGCTGGTGGTTGTCTGTGTCGCGGGTGCGGTGCGGGCTTGGCAGGTGCGGTTGGCGGAACCGGCGCGCGGGGGCTCAGAGTAGAAGGTCAGCGTCCTCGGCCGAAGGCACGGCCGCCTCAGCCTGCGCGGCCAGATCTTCGTCCGACAGAGTCGATGCCTCCAGCAACTCCATCGCTTCCTTTGCCCGCGATGCCGGCACCATCAGGCGCATGCCTCCGGAAGCGGCCACGTGCATGGGCCTGCCCGCCAGCATATGCTCGTCGAACAACTCGCACGGCACACCTTCCGCCCGGAGTACGGATTCCGCCAGCTTTGCCTCGTCGTACCACTGGTAGCTCTGGACTACCACCAATTCTTCATCCGGCATGGCTCCAGCGTAGCAGCCGTTCCGGCGGGTTCGGCGATAATGGGAAGCAGACTCCCCTTTGCGACGTCCCCTCCCATTCCTCGGCCGGCTCCCCGATTTTCGCCGCGATCCCGTGGGCTTTCTCGCCCGCATGTCCGCGGAACAGGGCGACGTGGCCCGCTTCCGGCTCGGTCCACAAAACGTGGTCCTGCTGCGCCACCCCGACGACATCCGCGACGTGCTGGTCACCTATAACCAGCGCTTCGTGAAGAGCCGCATGCTGCAGCGGACGCGCGTCCTGCTCGGCGAAGGGCTGCTCACCAGCGAGGAGCCGTACCACACCCGCCAGCGGAAACTCGTCCAACCCGCGTTTTATCGTGACCGGCTGGTGTGTTATGCCGCCACGATGGCGGAAAAGGCTCGGGACGCCGGCGGCCGCTGGTCCGATGGGCAGGCTGTCGACCTCGACCAGGAGATGATGCGCCTCACCCTCTCCATCGTCACGGCCACGCTGTTCAGCGCGAATGTCGAGGCGGAGACGGCTGAGATTGGCGCCGCCATGTCGTCGATCCTCAACATGTTCAACCTGCTGATGCTGCCGATGAGCGAGTGGCTGATCCGCATCCCAGTGCTGCCGGCGGCCCGGCGGTTTCGTGAGGCGCGCAGCCGGCTCGATTCGGTCATCTACCGCATCATCCGTGAACATCGCGACGCCCACGCCGACCAGGGCGACCTGCTCAGCATGCTGATGGACGCGCGCGACGAAGCCGGCAACGGCATGAGCGACAGGGAGTTGCGCGACGAAGCCCTGACGCTGTTCATCGCCGGACACGAGACGACGGCCATGGCGCTGAACTGGACCTGGTACCTGCTGGCCCGGAATCCGGACGCCGAGCGGCGGTTTCATGAGGAGCTCGATTCCGTGCTGCAGGGCCGGCTGCCCGGTTACGACGACTTCGCCAAATTGCCGGTGACCGAGAGCATTTTCGCGGAATCGATGCGGCTCTATCCTCCGGCCTGGGGCATCGGGCGGCGGGCGATTGCGGCCCATACCGTACGCGGTGTCGAGTATCCGGCCGGCACGATCTTCGCCGTCAGCCCTTGGGTGACGCATCGCAGCCCGGCGCTGTGGGCGGATCCCGAACGCTTCGATCCCGACCGGTTTCGTGGAGAAGCCCGCGCCGCACAACCGAAGTTCGCCTACTTCCCCTTTGGCGGCGGACCGCGCGTCTGCATCGGTGAACGCTTCGCCTGGCTGGAGGGGGTTCTGGTGCTGGCGGCGATCGGTCAGCACTGGCGGTTCGAACTGGATCCCGGACAGCCCGTTGAGCCGCAGCCCTTACTGACGCTGCGGCCCAAACACGGCATAAAAGTATCGATTCACCGGCGGTAGACCGGGCTATTTGGCGTCGACGCGGGCTGGGATCTTCTCCAAGTTTCCGATCTCGACGCCCAAGGCCAGGCCGAAGCGGGCGAACTGCTCCATCCCGCTGAAGTCCCACGCAGCTTTGTATTCGTCGGTGGGCTGGTGGTAAGTAGAGCCCTCTTCCTTTGCCTTCTGGGCCGCATAGTCCGACGGGCGGCCTTCGTATTCGCCCCCCATGTTGATGGAGAAGGCTGGGATGCCGACACGGGCGAAGGAGTAGTGATCGGAGCGGTAGTAGCCACCGGACTCGGGGTGGCCGTCCGGCTTGATGGTGAGGCGATGGCGCTCGGCGATGGACTGGACCAGGGGGAAGAACGAGGTGCGATCGGCCCCGGTCATGATGGCATCCTTGACTCGCCCGTACGGGGAGAAGGAGTCGAAGTTCAGGTTGGCGGCGATCTGGGCGGCCGGCAGCATGGGATGGTCGGCAAAATAGCGCGAGCCGAGCAGGCCGCTTTCTTCGGCGGCGACGGCGACGAACCAGCCGCTGCGCAAGGGTTTAGGCTCCATCGAAGACCAGGCGCGGGCCATCTCGATGAGCAGGCCGCAACCGGTCGCATTGTCGATGGCGCCGTTGTAGATGGGGTCGCCGTTGACGGGCTGGCCGATGCCGAGGTGGTCCCAGTGAGCGGAGTAGAGGACGGCTTCGGACGACAACTTGGGATCGCTGCCCGGAACGACGCCGGCGACGTTCACCGTCTCGATGTCCTGCAGCTTGAAGTTGAACTTGCCCGCCACGTGCATCTTGCCGAGCGGCATAGCTTTGAAACCGCGTTTATCGGCGGCCTGCAGCATCTCGTCGAAAGTTTTACCGGCGAGGCCCAGCAGTTGGGCTCCGGCGTCGGTGGTCACCCAGGCGGCGAGGGTGAGGGCGGGCTCCCCGGCCGCGCGACGGACCTGGGGCTGGGCCCGGCCGTTGGCGCGCAGCACCTGCCAACCGTAGCTGGCGGTGGGGGTGGTGTGAATGATGATGGCCGCGACGGCGCCCTGACGGGCGGCTTCTTCATATTTATAGGTCCAGCGGCCGTAGTAGGTGAGAGCCTTTCCCTTGAAGAAGTTAGCGTCGGTGGAGGGTGGCTCGTTGGTGAACAGGACGACCACCTTGCCCTTGACGTCTACTCCTTTGTAGTCGTCCCACTGGTATTCGGGGGCGACGATGCCGTGGCCGACAAAGACGGCTTCGGCGTCGAACTGGCCCGCGGGCTCCTGCGTGTGGGAGGTCGCCACGAAATCATCCAGCCATTTGAAACTGATCGACTTATCTCCGGCCGAGGCGGTGAGGATTCCACCCGGCTCCACTTCCACGCTGCGCAGGGGTACGCGCTGGAAGTAGGTGCCGTTTTCGCCCCCGGGCTTGAGTCCGGCGGCAGCGAACTGGGCGGCGATGTACTCGGCGGCCAGTTGGCCACCGCGGGCGCCGACACCACGCCCCTCCAGCAGGTCGCTGGAGAGGAACTTCACATGGGGACGGATGCGTTCCCCCTCTACTCGATCGATCTGGGCGGATAAGGTCGCAGCAGCGGCCAGCAACAGGAGGGCGGATTTCATTCGATCATGTCCTTTTGGCGGCAAGACGGGCGATGAATTTGGGAATGTTGATGACGAAGCGCTCGTGAGTTCCTTCGCCAACCAGCTCTTTTTCGTCCCTAGCTTCGACGCGGAATACTATCCGGCGGTCGACGACTTCGAGGACGGTGGCGGTGAATGTTACAGACATGCCAACAGGGGTGGCGCCCAGGTGGCGGATGTTCACGGTGGTGCCGACGCTGTCTTCGTTTTCGTCCAGTAAGTGCTTGATAGTGTTCCGGGAAGCCCATTCCATGTAGGCGATCATGTGGGGCGTGGAGAGCACCCGGGCTTCTTCGTGGCCGAGGAAGTCGATGGCCACTTCCGGCGTCACCAGCAGTGGCAATTGGCCTGTGGTTCCAACCGGGATCTCATTCATGAGATTATAGTAGCGCGGTGCAGAGTGGGCCCGATTCCCCGAATCCAGTAACGTTCGCCCCAATAACCGCATCCAACGGATAGATCGTACCTGACGATTGAGGATTTGATTATTTGCCCGTGCTTTGTGCGCTGATAGTTTTGGGACTGCTGTCACCCGCCACCGAGGTAGCGGTAGATAGACCAGAGACCCTCATCATCTCGGGATTGGCGGATACCCAGGCGGAACGCGAGAGCGAGCAAGCACTCACCCGCTACCTGCAGGCCAGCCGCCGCAACCTGATCCGGGGCGTGAGCATGATGGCTCATTTCGCCGGACGTTTGCCCAAGATGCAGAAGTCAGCTACTCTCGACGCCCGCCGGCGGGTGACCAAGGAAGGCACGATCATCTACGAGCCGACTGAGCGGCAGGGCGACAGCACGGTACAGAAGGAGCTCATCGTCCGCTTCATCAACGGCGAGATGGAGAACTCCGGCAAAGAAAATACAAAAGTCGCGATCAGCAACGAGAACTATAAGTTCAAGTACAAAGGTATCCGGGATCGCGATGGCCGGCAGGCGTATGTGTTCGAAGTGAACCCGCGGAAGAAGCGGGAAGGCCTGTTCAAGGGTGAGATCTGGATCGACACCGACACGGCGCTGCCGGTGCGCGAGGTTGGGCGCTTTGTGAAGAGTCCTTCAGTTTTCCTCAAGAAGGTAGACTTCACCCGTGACTACGCCATCAAAGAGGGCGTAGCCGTACCGCAGACCATGGAAATCAACAGCCAGACCAGGTTCTGGGGGATGGCGGAACTCGCCATCCAGTACAGCGAATTCCATTGGGAAGACCTGCACGTCATGGCCAACTAGGCCGCTCGCCGCGCTTCGCCCCCACCCATTCGACTGGTTAGTATTTCGTTGTGCACCGCCTGCCGGTGGTGTACAGCAAGCCCTAAACGTACAACGGGCCGCCTGAGCAGGCGGCCCGAAGAATGAATTGGGTTGGTAGTTACCAGCGGGGCTCGCGCCGCCGGCCGCCGAAGCCGCCGCCGCCGCCACCGCCGCCACGATCGCCACCACGACCGCCGCCACCGCCACCACCGAAGGGGCGCTCCTCACGAGGACGAGCTTCATTCACATTCAGCTTGCGGCCTCCGAAGTCAGCGCCGTTCAGCGCGTTGATCGCGCGCTCGGCTTCGTCGTCGTTGGGCATTTCAACGAACGAAAAGCCGCGCGAGCGGCCGGTTTCACGGTCCGTGATGATGCTGACGCGGTCCACGGTTCCATATGCTTCAAACAAGCCCCGCACTGAGTCTTCGCTCGAGCTGAAGCTCAAATTACCTACAAAAATATTCTTCAAGCAGACGCTCCTTCGTATTCGGACAGCTGGCTAGTTCGGGGGAGTTCAGACAGGCGGGAACAAACGCGGGTCGGACTCTAACCTACCTTCACACAGGCAATCTAAATACCGATTCAGAATAGCAGACCTTGTCAACTATTAAAAGTTAAATATCCTTAATCTATAGATAGCTCAATGTGGCTGTATTCGCCTTCATTCATCTGGGGGGATAACGCCTGATTGGTCCGCCACAGATTCCTGCGCACGACGGCTCGGCGAGCACTACAATGATCCCCAATGAGACGCTTTGTCCTGCCCTTCACCCTGACTGTGCTTGCTACAGGCTTCGTCGCCGCCCAGCCGCCCAACGGCTATCCGACCATTGGCAAGATCCACCGCGAGAGTCCGGCGCTGGACGCCCTGATTCCGCCGAACGCGACCATCGAGGTACTCGCCTCCGGGTTCGAGTGGGCCGAGGGTCCGGTATGGGATAAGCGCCATGGATTCCTGCTCTTCTCTGACATTCCGAACAACTCCATCATGAAATGGACGAGGGAGAAAGGGATCGAGCTGTACATGAAACCCGCGGGCTATACCGGGGTCTCCCAATGGGGTGCTGAACCGGGCAGTAACGGGCTAATTCTTGACTCGCAGGGGCGATTGATCCTCATGGAGCACGGGGACCGGCGCGTCGCGCGCATGGACACGAACGGTGGCAAGAACACGCTGGTGGACGGATATGAGGGCAAGCGGCTGAACAGCCCCAATGATGGCGTGCTGAAATCAAACGGCGACGTGTACTTCACCGATCCGCCGTATGGGCTCCCGAACCGGGGGGAGGATCCGCGGCGCGAGATGGATTACTGCGGAGTCTTCCGTTGGTCGAACGGCAAGGTCACCCTGCTGACCAAGGAAATGACTTTGCCGAACGGGATCGCGTTCTCACCGGACGAGAAGGTACTTTATGTTGCGCAGAGCGATCCAGCCCATGCGTTGTGGAAGGCGTTTCCTGTGAAGGGAGATGGGACGCTGGGGGCCAGCCGGGTTTTCGCAGATGTCACCTCGATGGTGGCGCAGTATCCAGGGCTCCCCGACGGCATGAAAGTGGACAAGAACGGCAACTTGTTCGCGAGCGGACCAGGCGGGATCCACGTTTTCGCTCCGGACGGGACGCGCCTGGGTCGCATCGAGACGGGCGAGGCCACGGCCAACGTCGCCTGGGGAGACGACGGCTCCACACTTTATATCACTGCGGACATGTACCTCTGCCGGGTTAAGACGACAACCAAAGGGGCCGGCTGGTAGATCGCGTCAGACGAAGTGGCGTCGACGGCGACGGCGCAACTCGTCCAGACCGGCTTCAAAATCAGAGGGTTGCGGCATGGCCTCGCCCGGGACGCCGGAGTTCAGGACACGCAAAAGGGCCAGGCGGGATGCCCGGCTACAAAGCCCAGACAGGTCTTCACCGGAGAAGTCCTGTGTGGAGCGGGCCAGATATTCGAGGTCTGCGTGGACCTTCGGGGCACGGCTGCCCAGGATCAGATCGAGGATCGAGCGTCGTTCCTGCTCGGAGGGCAGGGGAATCTCTATGATCTCGTCAAAGAAACCCGGCCCAAGCAGAGCGGGATCGATCTTATCGATGCTGCTGGTTGCGCCGAGAACGATAACCCCGCGCAAGCCGGCGAGAGCACTCATTTCGGCCAGCAGGTGCTGGGACAAATAGGACTGCATCAGGTCTTCGACGTGATCGAGAAATAGGATGCAGGGTGCGGACTGCCGCACGCGGCGGAAGGCCTCGCGCAGGGTCCCGGCCGGGTCTTCGTGTTGGGCATGGAAGATCCGGCCATGGATGGCAAGAAAACCCGCACCACTTTCACTGGCGACGGCACGGGCCAGCAGCGTCTTGCCCACACCCGGTGGCCCGCTGAGCAGGACTCCGCGACTGCCGGAGACGCCGGCACGGACGTAGGCCTCCGCATGCCGGATGGGCCATTCGATCAGTTCCCGAAGACGCTGCTTCTGCGGTTCGAGACCGCCAATACCGCTCCAGCGGGCATTGGGCGTTTCCAGAAAGACCTCACCGCGCGCAGAGCCTTCGACCACACGCAGGGCCATGAGAAAGTCGTCCATTCTCAGGCGAGGTTGCTCGCGTTGATGGCGGCAGGCCGAGAGGACAGCTTCTTCGCAGATGCTGGAAAGGTCAGCACCCGTGAAGCCCGAAGTAATCCGTGCGAGATTCTCCAGATCGATAACGCCGTCCATGGGCAGGTTTCGGACGCAGGCCTCGAGGATCTCCTTCCGGGCGAGACGATCCGGGACGGGCACCACGATTTCCCGATCCAGGCGGCCGCGGCTGCAAAGTTCCTGGGCGATGGCACCGGGCATGGAACTGGCGGCGACGAGGAAAACGCGGCTGCCGGCCTCAGTGCAATCGAGTTGCTTGAGGAGATGCGCGACCAGCGGAAGCTCAGGCCGGCCCTGTTCGAATGTCGCGCGGGGCGCCATCATTTCGATGTCAGCGAGATAGAGGATGCTGGGTGGATGTGCGCGGGCCTCGTCGAAGGCCCTGGTGAGGCTGGCCACGCCATCGCGGTGAAACGCGTCGAGCAAATGACCGCATTTATGCGCAAAGAATCGCGCTCCGCATTCCTGGGCGGCGGTTCTGACCAGACGGGTTTTGCCGCAGCCCGGGGGGCCGGAGAGGAGAATGCCGCGCGGCGCCTGAAGACCCAGGAATTGCTCGGGAGACTCAGACAAAGCCCAGCGCGTGAGTTCCTGAACCCGCAACTCGTGCGGTTTCGCGGACCGATCAGTGGGAGTAGGATTGATTTCCGCCATTGTGGAACCTGGGCGATTGGAACCGCCCATAGAGCATTTCGGCCATTAGAAGGCTTTCTTGATTCGAATGCGGGCGATCCAGGAAGACGGAGGCGGCGAGAGGTCGGCCGAGGCCGGCGGAAGTGCGACTGGGCTGCGGGGCTCCAACGACCGTACCCGCTTGTCCAGGTCCTGTAACTGTCGTGTCTGCCGGTTCAGGACAGCGTGCAATTCGTTTACGTAGAGCTGCCTGAGGTCCAACTCGGTTCTAAGACGCCGCACTTCGCTATCCTTCTGGGCAAGGATGGATTCGAGGCGGTCTAGATGGGCGGCCAGCATCTCTTCTGGCTCATCGCGATTGAGTCCGTCCACACCGTGCTAGTGGCTGGAAGTCCGGGGAATTCTCTAATCCGGCTCGGTCCATTGCAGGCCGCCGCCGAATTCGATGCCAACGACGAAGCGGATTCCCTTGGCCACGCAGTGCCTGACATACGCTACACCAGCGATGCGGAACTGGGGGCTCTCGATGCTGACCATGGTGTCGATGGGGATGGAACGCTCCAGTTCCAGGCGGAGCCCGCCGCGGGAGATGTTGAGGCACTTGGCGGGGGAGTGGAAGGAATGGCCCTCCGCGGTGCGCCAGTGCAGTTTCACCTTCCCAGGCAGCGGATGCCGCACATGCCGACGTTCCTCATTGTTGGTTGCCATCGCCTGATACACCCTAATTGGGTGAAACACCATTACCCCACTCTAGGGGTAGTTTAAGCAAGCGCGGAATGCAAGGGGGGTAATCCATTTGCGCAGACTCCCGTCATCAGAGGTGAGGAAGCTGCGGCGCCGCGGAAGGCGCTGCGAAGAAGCCCGGAAGAGGTTGAAGGGAATCACGTTATGAAACGCCTTACGGTCGTGATGTTTATGCTGGCGGGCAGTCTGCTGGCGCAGGGGCCTGGGGGCCCGGGATTTCGGCGTAACGGAATGGGCCCACGGCCGCAGCAAATGCAGCCGGCTGGAAACGCCGACGCGCTGAAACAGTATCTTGGCTTAACGGATACGCAAGTCCAGCAATTGAAGGACTTGCGGAAGCAGCAGGCGGAATCGCAGCGGCCGGCAATGGAGCAGATCCGTGACAAGCGGCAGCAGCTGCGGGACGCGGTCCAATCGGCGAGCCCGGATTCCGCTTTGATCGGTCAACTGACGGTGGATATCAAGAAGTTGACGGAGGCGATGCTGGCCAATCGGACGGACCTGCAGGCGAAGGCGCAGGCCCTGCTGACGCCAGACCAGAAAACAAAGATGGCTGCGCTGGAACAGGCGCAGAAGCTGATGCAAGCTGCCGGACAGGCGACAGCGCTGGGGTTGCTTGCTCCTCCGGCCGGAATGGCTGGGCAAGGCGGCATGGGCCGCAGGGCAGGAATGATGGCCCGGCCGCGCGGGCGGATGATGATGCGCCCGAACGGCCCTCCGCCGCCGGCCGCGAATCAGCAGTAATCTCTATCGGGATGGAGGAGAGGCGGGACCATGTCATCACCGACATGGTTCCGCCTTCTTTCTATCTGGGCACCCAACCGGGCATGATGTAGGCATAGAAGAGGACAACCAGCCCGATCACCGAGGCGAGGAAGATGCTGTGGCGGAGGGTGAAGCGGAAGAGCCGGGACTCGTCTGAGAGGGGCATGCCGGTGGCCGCAGCCGCGACGGCAATGCTCTGCAGGCTGATCATCTTACCCATAACCCCGCCACTGGAATTGGACGCCGCCATCAGGATTGGGTTCAGGCCCAACCGGTTGGCCGTCACGACCTGGAGGTTGCCGAACAGGGCGTTGGCACTGGTGTCGCTGCCTGTGAGGAATACGCCGAGCCAGCCGAGCAGGGCGCTGAAGAAGGGGAAGGCGGCTCCAGTGGCGGAGAAAGCCAAGCCCAGGGTGCCGGTAGCGCCGGAGTAATTCATCAGAAACGCCAGGCCAAGGACGGAACCGACGGTGAGGACCGGCTTGCCCAACTGGCTGCAGGTGGTTCGGAAGGCGAGCAGCACTTTGGCAGCCGGCGGCCGGAGGACGAGGATGGAGAGCAGGCAGGAGACAAGGCAGGCGGTGCCGGCGGCGGAGAGCCAGTTGAAAGTGTACTTCGCCGCATAGGGGAGGACCTTGGTGGTCACAGGCGGAGCCTGCAAGACCTGATTGTGCAATCCCGGCCAATCGATGAGGACGGTGAAACTGTTCAGAAAGGTTTTGATTTCAGGGCGGCCCCAGAGGAGAACACAAACCACGAGGAGTCCATAGGGCGCCCAGGCCCTGACGACCTCGCCGAGCGGGTGACGCGGAGGCAGTTTGGTCATGGCTTCCGCCCCATCGAAGACGAAGTGATCCTTGGGCTTCCAGATCAGCGTGAGTAGAATACAGGAGCCGATGGCGGCCAGCGAGCCGAGAATATCGGTGAGCTCCGGGCCCAGGTAGTTGGACGCGTAAAACTGTGAGCCGGCGAAGGCGACTCCGCAGGCGATGGTGGCGGGGAGGACTCCGCGAAGGGCACGCCAGCCGCCCATGACCATGATCAGGTAGCTGGGGACGAAAACGGACACAGGAGCGCAGATTCGTCCGACGGCAGCGCTCAACTGGGCCAGGGGCAGCCCTGTAATTCCGGCGAGGGTGATGACCGGGATTCCGATGGAACCGAAGGCGACGGGGGCGGTATTGGCCAGAAGGCAGATGCCGGCCGAGTAGAACGGGGAGAAGCCGAGCCCGGTGAGCATGGCGGCAGCCACGGCGACGGGGGCTCCGAAGCCGGCAGCGCCCTCAACGAACGCTCCGAAGGCGAAAGCGATAAGGAGAGCCTGCAGGCGGCGGTCCTGGGTCAGGCCGCCGATGGAGTCCTTCACCACCTCAAACTGACCGGTTTCGACGCTGAGGCGGTAGAGGAAGATGGCCCAGAAGATGATCCAGCAGATGGGGAAGAGTCCGAAGGCGGCTCCGTAGGCGATGGCGCTGATCGTCAAACCGGCGGGCATCTGGTAAACGCCCACAGAGACAAGGGTAGCGGCGGCGAGCCCCCAAAGGCCCGCAACCCAGGCCGCTTTCCGCTTCACACCCAACAGATAGAGCAGGGTGAAGAGAGGTAGCGCGGCCACCAGAGCGGATAGACCCAGACTTCCGACAACTGGAGTATAGTGCTGCTGCCACATGGCAGGCCATTCTATGACATTCGACCCATGTAGCGTGCGGAGGGCTGGTCAGCCTGGTTTCACGGAGACCAAAACGCTGCGGGCGGATCCAGTCACCGGGTGGAGTTCCGGCTGGCCGAATCCGGCTTCCCTGAGCAGTCCGGCATACTCGGATTCGGTGTAGGCATCACCTGACGGGGTAGTGGCCAGCATCATGGTGGCGAACCAGGCTGGCGCCGAGGGGGAGACGCGGTCCTCGTTCGGGATGGGCGCGATGGCGAACAGACGCCCGCCCGGGACCATGGACTCCGCCACACGGCGCAACAACCGCAGGCAGGCGGCGGGTTGGAAGTGGTGAAGAAAGTTGGGCAGCAGGACCGTATCGTAGCCAGTTCCGAATTCCACTTCGAAGGCGCTGCCGGCGATGGCCTGGAACCGGCCGTCCACTCCAGCGGCGCGGGCGTTCTCCAACGCATTCGGCAGAACGTTTTCCCAATCGACAGCTACGCAGGTGGCCAGGGGATGCGCCTGGAGCAGCAGGATGCCGAACAGGCCGTGTCCGGTGGCGATGTCAAGGATGCGATGCGCGGCGGGCGCGAGATTCACCACTGTGCGGGCCTGGGGGCGGGCGAGCGCCATCATTCCGCGCGCGTACTGAATCCAAACGGGGTGGCCGGCGCCGATTGTGCCTTCCCCATCGACAGCAGCGCCGCCTATGCGCACCGCTTCGGTAAAACTCTGGAAGGCCCGCTGAACGAAATCTGAGTGAGTGAAGAGGATGCTGTCGGCCATGAACTCCGTCGAGTCGCGATTCAGGTAGACAGTCGAGTCTGGCGTAAGCCGGTAGGCGCCGCTCTGTTTTTCCACCATCTCCAGGACGGTGAGTGCGTCCATCAGGACACGGATGCCTTTGGGCGCGCAGCCAGTTGCTGTGGCCAGGGATTCGACCGTGTCGTGGCCCCGGGCTACCAGCGTGAAGACATCCAGTTCAACGGCGGCACGAGCCACGGCAGCCTTTTGGATGCCGTTGATGGCTTCCATGAACTTAAGCGGGGAAGGTTGTTTCATGGGATGGTTCGCGGACAACCCCTTATCCCACAGTTCATGCGCCGGAGCGGCCCATCCTTTGATGGTGCGGGATCCCAGCCGCTTCAGTTTACGAAGGGGACCTCCAGGGACAAATCGATCGTTGAGGAGCCGGCCGCCTGGCAGGCCAAATTAATCAGCCAAGGTGTGCCTTTGTCGCCTTCGATCGGCATGCGCACCGAGACACGGTAAACGCCCAAGGCGCCGGGCTCCAGTCCAGCGTACAGTAGTTCTGTCGCTGGGCCTGGAATTGAGCCTCCGTGATAGCACGCCAGCGAGCGGGCCAGCACCGGCGACGGTTCGGCCGGTTGCGGCACACCTGTTCGCACAGGAACGGACACCGGGCCCAGACCAGCCAGAAAGAAGTGAATGATCTCGTTGGGCTGGGCAGGGTCGTCATGGGTGACGGGCCGGTCTCGATTCTCGTGCAGAGGCGCACCCAGGCGGTAGGGAATCCACTGTCTCGGCGCTCCTGTTTTGTCGAGCCCGGCGGTGAACTCCGACTTCGCGGTTGAGACGATGCTGACGGTTGTAGAGACATCCACCGGCACTTCCCACGGGACCTGGACCGTCAACTGGCCTGGTATCGCCTCGATGATGGGCGCATTCAGGCCGCCGATGGTGACAGTGAGACCCGGCTGATCCATGGCGGAACCTGAGATCAGAAGCGCGGAGCCCGGGGACGGATAGTTCAGCCAGCTACGGGGACTCAAGGTGCGGCCCAGGATCTCCGTCACTTGGGCCGTCTCCACGTCGACGCGCACGAGCCGCCCTCCATTCGTCGTTGCGAAGGCCACGCGGCCATCGCCGGAAAGATTCGAGTAGTCGATGCCGTCAGTCTCGTCTGTCAGCTTGCGCAGGCCCGAACCGTCGCTGTGGATGACGAAGAGTTGGCGCTCGCTCTGGAAGGTGATCACGCTGCCATCATTGGAGAGCCGAGGCTGGGAGTAGGAGGGGAACCCCTCGTGCACGGTGACTAGTGCCCCGGTGACAAGGTCCACGCGCCGCAAGCGGGGATAGGTGTCGTAGGGAACCGGCCAGCGAGAGACAAACAGGACGGACTTGCCCAGGGCATCGATGGTGGCGTTCTCAATGGCCTCGCTGCCGAACGTCAACTGTCTGGGCTCGCCACGCTCCCAGACTGCGAGATCCCGGTTGTTGATGAGTCCCGTCACCAGTCCGTTGTCCGCCACGAGGCGCGCCGTCGTCAGCACATGCGGGGAAGTCGGGACGGTTCCAAGGAGCGTCCAGGACTCGCCGGTGGTCATATCGAGTTGAACGAGCGGATCCGCCCGGTCTGGTGCCGGGGTCACATAATTCACCAGATACCGGCCGTTCGTACTCATGGTGGCAGCCCCGGTGAATTCGACTGCGGGGCCGCTGCCAACGGCGTTCGTCATCTGATTGGGGATGCGGGAACACCCCATGGCGTTGCAGTCGCGGCGGGCCGCGGTCGCGACAACCGAGCCGTCACCGGAGACGGTCACCCGTTCAATGTCGTAGTAGTTCGTAATCCGTGAACCTTCGGCCGTAGGCGTGACCGTGCGGATCTCCACCACTTCCAGGCCGTTCGCTCCAATGCGGAAGGTCTTTCCGTGGGCGGGTTGATCAGTGCCAGTGCGAACCAGCGGGGTCGTGAAATACAGCACGCTGCCGTCATTCGTGGTGCTCAGGCTGGCGAACTGCGCAAATAGATTGGACGCGGGCAGGATGGCGAGAATGAAAAGGAATTTAATGGAATTTCGCACCGTTTACTCCGTTTGACATCTCAATAATACGCCCAATCTATTGCCGGCGGTGGGATGCCGGGGGATGTGGATCTACTGGGCCGGAGGGCGGGATGGCTGCTTCTTCGTTGAGGCGGGCGGCTGGGGCTCAACTGGATGCGGAGCGGCGGGACGGCGGGCAAAGTAGCGAAGCCAGAGGATGCACTGGCCTTGCGCATCGAAGGTGATCTGCCAGTATTCCCGGAATTCCGCCTCGAGCTTCTGGGCACGGGCGTCCACTTCCGCCAGGGCCGGCAGGACTTGCGGATCTGAGGCGGAGAGCGGCCTGAGCCGGTCGGCGGCGACTGCGCAATCCTGCCGTTTGCCGAGCAGCGACTGGATCAGGCGGACCCGTTCCAGGCGCTGTAGGAAGACGGGCCCGTAGAAGGGACGGAAGAGCTCGAGGGTGTAGCGAAAGCGTTTGGCCGAGAGGCGGAAGGCGTGCAGCTTCTTTGCGGAGCCGGATTGTAGAGCCACCTTGCGGCCGGATTCAAAGAAATCGGAAGCCAATGGCGGCAGCGCCTCGCGCGCCTGCAGGGCAGCGTCATCTTCCGGCCCGGCGATGACGGCGATGCGCTGATGCCAGGAGACCGGTGCGCCGGTGGAGAGCAGCAGATACATCTGCCCGAGGAGCGCCAAGGCGGCGCTGGCCCGTTCCGCCTTCATGCCGGCGAGCAAGGGATGTTCCGCGGGGAGACCGCATTTCAGCAGGAGCGCTTCGCAGACATCGTGATCGCGGGCGATGGCGGCGGCATCCAGCGCGGGCTTCAGCGCCTTGCGCATGTTCTTCGCCGATTTGCCGGGCAGCAGGGGTCCAAAGGTCCGCAGGGCCTGGGAAACGCGGCGGATGGAGACACGCAGGTCGTGGATTGGATCTTCGCCTGTGTCCTTGAGGGTGACCGCGACTTGCGCCTCGAGTTTCTCAATCGATTGGCGGAGGGTATCGCGGGCGTGTTCAGCCGATGTCATGTCGAGCTCACAATCGAGCGGAGGTCACGGTGAGTGGCTTCTGGTAGACCTGGCGGAACTGCGCGGCGGCGCGTTCGACCGCCCATTGTTCCAGGCCGGTGTCCTCGCTTGCTTCTATTGTGAGACAGAACGCACCAGCGCGGAGCTCGCACTGGATGCCGGCAACGCGCTGATCGCGGCTGCGGTCGAGGGCGTCAGCGATGCGCAGCAGGGGGGCGAGTAAAAATACGACGCGCTGGCGTTCGGGCGGCAGTTGCAGGAAGTCGGCGTGCCGGGTGCCGGGCATGGCCTTGCGGTGATAGCGGCAGAGCATGGCGACCTCGATGCGTTCCTGGTCGGTAAAACCGGCGATGTCGGAATTGGCCACGATGTACTGCGAGTGCTTATGGTGGCTCATGTCGTTGATGGCATGGCCGACGTCGCGGAGATAGGCGGAGGCCTCGAGCAGGCGGCATTGCTCGGGGGAAAGGCGATGCCAGGGTTCCAGCGCCTGGAAAAGCTCGCGGGCGAAGATGCAGACGCGGCGGGCGTGGCGGAGATCCACTCCGAAGCGGCGGGCGAACTGCTCCACCTGGAGCCGTTGCTCATTGTCGAGGCGGGTGCGTTCGCGGCCGACTCCGCGTTCGGCGAGATCGCGCAGGATGCCGTCGCGGACCCCGGCGGAGCAGTAGGCCAGTTGCGAAATCTGGAAGTGCTCCATCACGGCGGCGAGGACGGCAGCGCCGGGCAGGATGATTTCAGCGCGGCGCGGGCCGATCCCAACGACCTTGCGGCGCTCGTCCAGTTTCATGGTGGCCAGCGATTTGTAAAGGCGGCGGATCTGGACGAGGCTGGCGCGGCGGCGGTCGGCTTCAGGACGGCGGGCGCGGGGGATCCGATTGGCGGCACACACGATGGCGGAAGCGGAGGCAGAAGTTCCGATGGCCCGCGCGAAGCCGCCTTTTTCGATGCGGCGCGAGACTATGGCGAGCTTCTCCTCAATGAACTCGCCCATGCGGCGGAGATCTTCGGGCAGCGGTGGATCGCTTTGGAGGAAGACGGAATGGAGGCGGACGGCGCCGAGGGGGCGGGAGAAGGCGGCCTTCATGAGTCCGTGTTCGGCTTCGATGATTTCGGCGCTGCCGCCCCCGATGTCGACAATGAGAATGCGTTCATCGGGATGGGGCCAGCGGGTTTCGACACCCAGATGAATGAGACGCGCCTCTTCCTGGCCTGAGATCACTTCGACAGGCTGGCCGAGGATTCCGCTGACACGCTGTACAAACTCCTCTCCATTGGAGGCGTCGCGGACGGCGGCGGTGGCGACGGCGCGGACCGCCAGGACGCCCAGGGGGCGGTAAGCGGCCACCATGCGCGCGAGGATGCCGCAGAGATACTCCAGGGCGGCGGGATCAATGCTGCCGGTGCGGAAGACGCTTTCGCCCAGGCGAGTCACCTGGCGATCTTCGGCCAGCACCTTGAGGGGTCCGCCCCGTTCCGTTTCAGCCGCCATCATGCGGACCGAGTTACTGCCGATGTCTATCGCCGCATAGCGTGGCATGGTGCAAAATGAATGAGTTCCCGCGAGACTTCGATTATGACCCAACGGACCACTATCCTGGGACTGTTCGCGCTGGCCGCGCTCAGTTCCGCCCAGACGCCTGACACCCAGAAACTGCTGCAGCAGGTGGAGGCGCGATCGGATCCATATAAGGCGATGTCGCGGCAGATCTGGGAGAACCCGGAGTTGGGCTGGTCGGAGTTCAAGAGTTCGGCCCTGCTCAAGGAGCAACTGCGTTCGGCGGGCTTCCGGATCGAGGAGAATATCGGCGGGCAGCCGACGGCGTTTGTCGCGGAGTGGGGCAGCGGCAGACCAGTGATCGGGATCATCGGGGAGTACGATGCGTTGCCTGGCTTATCGCAGGATGCGGAACCTGCACGCAGTCCGAGGGTGTCTGGCGGTCCCGGGCATGGCTGCGGCCATAACCTGTTCGGCACGGCGTCGGCGCTGGCGGTGGTCAGCGTGAAAGAGCATCTGGTGGAGGCGAAGCTGCCGGGCACGATCCGGTTCTACGGCACGCCGAATGAAGAAGGCGGCGCGGGTAAGGTGTACATGATTCGCGCGGGCGCTTTCAAGGACGCGGATGTGGTTCTGGCGTGGCATCCCGGCGACACTCACCAGGCGGACGACAACTCGCACCTGGCGAACATCAGTGCGAAGGTGCGGTTCTATGGGAAGGCGTCGCATGCGGCCGGAGCTCCGGAGGCTGGCCGGTCGGCGCTGGACGGGTTGGAACTGATGACGCATGCGGTGAACATGCTGCGCGAGCACATCCCGCAGGAATCGCGGATGCACTACATCATCACCAGTGGCGGGGCGGCTGCAAACATTGTGCCGGACTTCGCGGAGCTGTCGATGATTGTGCGTCATCCTGACTTGAAGACGCTGGACGGGATCTGGGCGCGGGTGAAGAACTGTGCCGAGGCCGGGGCGCTGGCCAGCGGTACACGGGTGGAGATCGAGATCGCCTCCGCTTATGCAAATTTCGTGACAAACCCGGTGCTGCGCGACCTGCTGGATAAGAACCTGCGCCTGACCGGTGGGTTCACCTATACACCGGAAGAGACGGCGTTCGCGGAGAAGATCCGGCAGTCGCTGAACAATCCGAATCTGCCGCCACTGGACACGATCTCGAAGATCCTGCCGCCTCAAACAACGGTAAGTTCGGTTTCCACCGATGTGGGCGACGTGAGCTGGGTGGTGCCGGTGGGCCACATGCGGGCGGGCACCTTTCCGCCGGGCACGCCGCTGCACTCGTGGCAGTCGACGGCCTGCGCGGGAACGGAGATCGGGCGCAAGGGCATGATGGTGGCGGCAAAAGCGTTGGCGTTGAGCGCAGCGGACCTGTTCCACAGTCCGGAACTGGTGAAGGCGGCGCGGGCCGCATTTGACCAGAAGATGGCCGGGCAGCAATACCATTCGCTGATCCCTGAAGGGAAGCAGCCGGCGCTGCCGGGGCGGCCGTAGTCCCTAAACAGATGGCAGCGACTGGCGCCAGGCGAACAGTTTTTCGGAAAGCTGCCGGGCGACCGCAGGATTCGCGGCTGCGACGTTTGAGTCCTCTTTATCGGACTGTCGGAAATCGTATAGCTCCAGGCTTGAGCCGTCGCCGTTGACGAGAAGCTTCCACGGTCCGCTCCTGATCGCCAGGTTGGGGCTTTGATCGCGTGGCAGACCCGGGCGGATCATCGACGGGGAGCGGCCATAGTCGAACAGCAGATCCTTGTGGCGGTCCATTGGTTGTCCCAGGAACGCCTGGCTGAGGTTCACACCATCGAATTGCGCATTCGCGGGAGGAGCGACGCCGGCCAGTGCGCAGCAGGTAGGGAACAGGTCGATGGAGCTGGCGACGGTCGTTGAGTCGGTTTTGCCCGCCGGGATGCGGTTGTCCCAACGGACAATGAGGGGCGTGCGGATGCCGCCTTCATAGAGGCTCCACTTGCGACCCCGCAGTCCGGAGGTGCTGCCCGGGGGGTCGAGTTGCTCCTTGTAGTAGTAGGGCCACGCTGTGGGCCCGTTGTCGCTCAGGACGACGAATAGAGTGTTGCCCGCCTGTCCCATCTGCTCAATCTTGTTGACCAGGCGGCCTACCTGCTGATCGAGGTTATCGAGCATGGCAAAGTACTGCTGGACGTACTTGTTCGCGGCGAAGCGCGCGTATTTCTTCAGCAGTTCCGGCTTCGGCTCGAACGGGTCGTGCACCTCGTTTGGCCAGAGATGCAGGTAGAACGGCTTGCGGGCGGCCACGCTGCGCTGGACGAAATCGATGGAGCGGTCGACGTAGATCCCGGTCAGTTCGCTCTGCGGCGCGTGCGCGATCCTGCCGCGGCCCAGCTTTTCGTTCAACTCAGAGAGCTTGCCGGGCGGCAGCACCCGGTCGCCAAGCCCTTCGAACGAGGTGTAGGATTCGTCGAAGCCATACTCCGTGGGCAGGGGCGCGTCACCGACATCGCGTCCGCCACCCATGTGCCATTTGCCGAAGTGGCCGGTGGCATATCCGGCCTGCTGGAAAGCACGGGCAACGCAGGGGGCCTTGGCGTCCAGGAAGTTTCTCTGGCCGAGTTCCCGCTGCTTCTGCCGGGTGTCGAGGTAGGAGTGAATGCCCTGGCGCGCGGGGAACTGTCCAGTGGTAATGCCTACCCGGGAGGGAGAACAGACCGGGGAAGCGACGCAGGCCTTGGTAAAGCGCACACCTTTTGAAGCGAGGCGGTCGATGTTGGGTGTGGGGACGGGGCCTCCGAAGCAGCCCAGGTCACCATAGCCCATATCGTCGATTAGGATTTGCACCACATTCAGTCGAGCCGTTGGAGGGGCAGCGTTTATCGCAAATCCGGCGCCCATGCTTCTCAGGAAATCCCGTCGCTGTACCACTGGCCTGATCCTCCATGGCGGCTGTATGTGTCCGCGTCCAATGAGATCATATCGAGCGGAAGGCCGACTGGAGAGGAACACTGCCTGGAGACCTGCCGGGCGTCCGCGACAGCGATCGCCTGGGTTTGACCTCAACGGCGAACACGGCAAGAGGGAGGGGGGAAGCCCGCGCTGCTGGATCGCAAGCGGAGTTGGTCCAGAGACTCGGTATCCAGGGGCCCGACAAGCACTTGGCGCAGGCCGTGACCGCGTTCAGCAGACTCGGTTCGCACGGGCCAGCCCCGCTTTGCCAGTGCGTCCATCAACCGGCCGGCCTGCGCCTGGCTGGTAATTGCCATCTTGCAGTAGATGCCAGCCGTGCTGATATGTTGTCGGGCAGAACCAGGCAGACGTGGACGCACCGCTTTTTCAGCGCAGAGGGTTGCAGTGGGGATGAACAGAAAGGGTAAGCTGCACGCCAGTACCACCACGAGTCTTGCCATGGCAATTGAGGATACTCGAGGAGCAGGCTAAACGCCATCGCGGCCCGGGCGGACGGTGCCACCCGGGCCGCGATGGAAGTTCAGTCGAAATGCGTGGCTACGTCTCCCGTCGCCGATTAGTCCAATTGATCGCGCGATTGGCGGCAGGAGCCGGACGTCCCCGCAGTGTTACTCGCTGAGGGCGGCGATGAGAGCACCCCGGGCAGTGGTTTCCAGTGGAGATTTGGCCATGCGGATCTCCGAGATGGCGACCGGGAGGCTGGTGGCCGCGATCGATTTCTCGAAGCGGTCTCGGAAGCCTTGCGGCATAACCCCACCGCCGCTGAGCACGAGAGGTACTGGGCGGCCGAACTTCGGCACATTCCGCGAAGCCTGGAATGACTCTTTCAGGCCCTGGACGACTGCCTGGATCATGTCGTCATAGTAAACCGTGAGCGCCTGCTGCACCTTGTCAGCGAAGTGGCCGTTGAAGTGGAAGGATTCTTCTTTCACGATGCGGACGCGGTTGATGAGTTCGCCGGTGACGCCGGCCGCGCTGGAGTCGATGAAGTCTCCACCCTTGGCGACGCTGAAGCTGAGCACGGGCACGGACATGTACGAGAGCGCCACATTGCAGAGGCCGCCGCCGCAACTGATGCCGATACCGGTATAGTTGGAATCTTCCAACTCGCTGTAGATGACGGCGAGTCCTTCATTCACGCTGCGCACATCCAGGAACCCCAGTTGGTTGAGGATCTGCTTGATGGTCGCCTCATGGTAGGTGAGATTGCTTTCCTGGCCGAGCGGCGGAGCTGGAACACTGAAGCAGACCTTGGCGCCCCCCTCGGGACGGTCGCCGAGAACGGAGTTGACGATCTCCTCCATCTGCTGGAGGCTCTCCGGTTCGTTCGAGTTGAGGATGCCGCGGGTCATCGGGCGGCGGATTTCGCGGCCCAGCAGGTCTGCCATGCGGGCGCTCTCATTGCCGAAGACCACCAATTGCCCGTCGCTGACGGAGTGCGGAACGTTCTCCCGTTTCAAGCTGTTTTCCGTGAGCTTGGAGTGGGGGATCGCGACGAAGGCGTTGAGCTGCGCCTGCACGCTTTCCTGCTCATTCTGTTGCTTGACTGCCACAACGCGGCTCGTACCAATGTCGAGTCCGATCATGGTCGCCTGTTGTTGCTCGGTTTTCATCCTTTATTCTCCTTGGACAGCTCTGTCTTAGTTTTCATGCGGGAGAGCACTTTCCTGTAGCGCTTCTCCAATTCTTTGCGATATGCGGCGACGTCGAGGCCATGGGCCGTGGCGTTCTGCCGCAATTGATCCTCACCAAGTAGCAGGCCCCGCCAAAAGGCCTGACCAGTCACCTGAACCAGCGAGGGGTCATAGGTAAAGCCGAAGAGCCAGAGACCCGGAGCGGGCACGGCGTAATTGTCGGGCAGTCCCACTGCGACATAGGGGAAGTTCGAGGCCCAGTCGTAGTGGTAGCCCACCTGCATGTTGTCGGGATTCACGGACACCTGCGCGTGCGTGGCACAGTCGGCCGTACTGATTTTGTATTTTGCGCGCAGCATTTCGGTCAGCACGCGCAAGGCATGAATCTGGGCGGGTGTGGCCTGTGCCTTGGCCTCCCCCGGCTGCGTTATGGTTTCGACGGAGATTCCGAGGAAGGCGCGATTGACATTGACGTAGGTGAATCTGTTGTCGGCCCAGATGGAATAACCAGCATGGTTGGCGGAATCGGTTTCGCGGACGACACGCCAGACGTTGCCGAACCGGTCGACCATATAGTGATAGGCGTGCTCATGCTGCAGGAATTCGAGCAGCTGTGCGCCGACGCGGCGAATGGTCTTTGTCTTGTCTTCAGCGAATTCCACCTGATTGCTCTCGGTGGTGTGGAAAACGATCCCGGAGGGCGCCGTACGCTCTTCGACAGGACCTGCGTCCTCGTCGCCGCGGCGGAAGACCGGGTATTTGCGCGGTTCGTTGGCGATTTCGTAGCGGCGCTCGATGCGGAGGCCGTTGGAGTAGGTTTCAAAGCCCGGGTTTGCTTCGACAAGCCAGACACTTGGGAAGGTCTCGGGGCCGGTCTCATTGGCCTGAACGGTGACGATGGGCCCGCGCTTCCAGAGGCGGCTGGCACTCGTCATAGTGCCGGCAGGCAGCAGGAGGAGCGCGATCAGGGCGACCACCATGGAGGTGCGGCGACTGCGGAAGAAAGCCTGGCCGACGTCAGACCGTGGATCCCAGATGCAGCGATCGCCCAAGGTGTGGCGCAGGAAGCGCAGACGCTCGACGGGGTCGGCAATCTGGTCGGCCCGCCAGCCGGCAGCGGCTCGCAGTAGGGCATTCGGCGCTTTTCGCGTTGTGGTCATGGGCATAAGACCAGGAGCGGTGTCTGAACGCACGGTTCCCCGCTGTGGAGTAGATCGACAGGGATGCGGCAAAACCTTAGTGTCATCGGTGAATTACCTTAGTGAATATTTGGGGAAAGCACTAAGCTCAAATGAGGGAAGGGGGTTCTCGGGTGGGGGTGATCTCCTGAGTCATGATAGGGCCTCAGCGTCTTTCTGGGAAGAGTATCCCGAGGCACGAGGAGCAGTTTTTTCGGATAGCACTGAGCCGATTGGGGATGATTAAGCGCGGCGAGCAGACAGAGGCCTTCTGCTGGTGCCGGTTGGCCTCGCGGGTAGGCGGAACCCGGAAGTTGAATCAGGATGAGGCAGCTAATTATTGCTTCGGCGACTCGGGCGCTTCTCCGGCCGGGAGGAGCCGGCTATCGGTCTGGAATTTGCGGTAGTCCTTCCAGGTGACTTCCACATCGGCCCGCATCTTCTTGAGGAGTCCAAGGCGTGCGTCGAGGTGGGTGACCGCATGAACGGGAAGCCAGACTTCTGAATTAATCCTGGCTTGGCGGAAGGTGAGCCTGGCTCCAGGATCGAGGCGGGCGAGGATCCAACCGAAGGATACGGGAGCGATGGTCTCGGCCTCGACCCGAACCCATTGATACTCCTGCTGGTCGACCCAGATGCGGCCCTTGAACTTGGTGAGCAGATCCCACCTCTTCGCCTTGCCTTGGTAGCCAGGACGGGGCTGGGCGTCGATGATCCAGGCGGGATGGCCATCGACCATATCACTGCCAACCAGGGAGAGGAGGAAGGCGTCGGGAATCTCGGCCAGGAAATCGCGGCCCTCCTGCCGCCGTTTTTCCTCCTCGCCTATACGCTTGCGGCGCTCGCCAGGATTCTCTTCCTGGCGTTTTCTAAGCTCGTTATCGAATTCCCGTTGCGCCTTAGCCGCTTCTTTGGCCGGTAGAGGTTGGTCGTTGTGGGCGATCTTGCGACTATAGGGACGTTCGCCGATCATGATCACGTCGAAGGTGTCCGATTGTGTGTTTTTGACCTTCCCCTTTGAGTCAAGGTCGCGTTTTTCCGCGCGCTGGGTGTAGGTGTAGTCTTTGGCGCGCGCGTTGTTGAGGCGGTCGCGCTCGAGGCTACGGCGAAGGATTGCATTCGGATCGGGAGCTGACGTTTGCGCCGAGAGTCCGGCGATGGGGACGAAGAAGAGACAAACGAGTCGGGAATTCATGCGTCTGACTGGGTTAGACTAATCCGTTGGTATTAGTAATGCAATGAAGATTCACTGGCCGGTTCCGATTGAGGATAGCGTACTGGCCCTGCGGCAGAGGGTCGAGATGCTGGGTTACGTGTCGATTGCTGGCGGCCTGACAGCCCCACCGGACGAGACGCTGCCCGTGCTGCACATGGCGTACCCCCGCGGCCCGCTGGAACACGCGCTCGCGGCGGTGCGGGCGTTGAGACAAGTGCTGGCGCCGGATGCCGTGATGCTGGCAACCGGCGAATGGGTGGATCCAGCGGAGATCGGGCAACTGTTTGCGGCCGGTGCTGATGATTACGTTAGCCTCAATTGCGAGACGCGCGAACTGGCGGTGCGGTTGCTGGCGTTGAAGGAACGGCTGGAGAAGCGTACGCAACAGTCACTCGATCAACGACTGCGCAGGGCACAGAGACTGGAAACGCTTGGCACGTTGGCCGGCGCTCTGGCTCACAACTATAACAATCTACTGGCTGCGATCCAGGGCAATGCGCAGTTGGCGATGATGGACCGGACGCTGCCGGAGACCTTGCGGTATGGGTTGACTCAGATCGACAGGGTTTCGCAGCGGGCGGGCGACCTGACAAAGCAGATGTTGGCCTATGCTCGCAACCAGGAAGGGGCGCCCAGGCAGGCACTGAATCTCAACTTAATTGTCCAGGAAATGAGCGAACTGGTGCGCGTCTCGGTGCCGGAAGGCTGGAGTGTGAAATCGGGCCTGGCGAGAAACATCCCACCGCTGCTGGGCCGTGCTTCGGAACTGAGGCAACTCGTTCTGAATCTGGCCTGGGGCGCATGCGGGGGGCTGGGCGAGGAAGGCGGCGAACTGAGGCTGCGCACCGTGTTCGACGAAGAGGCAGCGGAACCCGTGGTGGTCCTGGAGACGGAGGCCGTCGGGTTGGCCGGCAGACCAGGGCCGGAGGTTCAGTCCGAAGCAGCCGAACTGCGTTTGACCGTGTCACGCAGCATCGCGGAGTCGCACGGCGGAGCCCTGGAAGTATTGGAGCGGCCCGATGGCGGGGTAATGCTGCGGGCATTGATACCTCCCATCGCCGGATGGCGAATGGTGACACCGGCACGCAGTATGCAGCAGTCAGCCATTGCCAGGCCGGCGACTGTGCTGTTGGTGGAAGACGAGCCGGCAGTACGGGATATGGCGGAGAAATTGCTGAGGCGAGCGGGCTACACAGTGTTCTCGGCGGACAATGCAGCGGAAGCGTGGGGCTTGTGCGAGCAGGTGGGCGCGGCGCTGGATGTCGTGATCCTGGATCTCCATGTTCCGGGCATGCGGGCCAAGGAGATGGTCCACGGCATCCGGTCGATGTTCCCGAAGATGAAGATCGTCATTTGGAGCGGTCTCGAGGAAGAGGCGGCCCGGGCCAAACTGGCGGGTGCCGAGCCCTACCATTTTCTGCCCAAGCAGCCGAAGGTGGCCGAGTTCGTGGCGGCGCTGAACGAACTGCTGCAGAGCGCAAACGAGGCCTAGAGGTGGTTAGGCGACCGGTGCGGTGATGGTGAAGAGCGCTCCGGCGGAGTCCTTACGGTTCTCCGCCCGGACGGTGCCGCCACATTGCTGCGCGATGGTGTGGACGATATGCAACCCCAGTCCTCCATGCTTGCTGCGGGTGGAGAAGCGCGGTTTGAAGATCTTGCCGAGAATGGCATCGGGAATGCCCGGGCCGTTGTCGGAGACGAGGAG
Organism: Paludibaculum fermentans; assembly: GCF_051172195.1. Lineage (GTDB taxonomy): Bacteria > Acidobacteriota > Terriglobia > Bryobacterales > Bryobacteraceae > Paludibaculum > Paludibaculum fermentans_A. Next base: position 2,439,251 of record NZ_JBPJAQ010000001.1, on the reverse strand, counting down.
TTCCACGGATCCGTCCGCGGAGCGAGCAACGACCTCGATTTCGCCACCACCGTTCTCCTTCATAGCCTGGGCGGCATTGAGGAACAGGTTCATGAAGACGCGCTCCCAGTCACTGGGCTCGCCCTGGAGCCGCAGCCCGGCAGGAACCTTTCTGATCACCTTGACCCTGGTGCCGGGCATGTGGGTGAGGAAGTCCTGCAGAAATGTGGCGGCACGCTCGACCACGAGATCGAGTTCGGGACCGGAGCGGCTCTGTTCAACATAGAGGCCGACGATGCGGCGGCCGCGGTCGACGCTGCGATGAATGGCCTGAGCGAGGGCTCGGGACTGTGGGTCACCTGAGACGAGTTCGGCGGCTTCGGAGATGGTCTCGAAGACATTGTTGAGATCGTGGACCAGTCCGGCCAAGGTCAGGTCTGGAGTAGGATTCGGGTCATCCGCCACGGAGGGCTCCACCGCACGGCTCAAGAAATGATCCCTCGCAGTGTACTCCAGAATTCGGGGAAACTCACCGACGCTGCTTCCGATCCGTTGATAGCCACGGGGCCATCGGCACGCAATGCAGCTATGGCGAAGGCCATGGCGATGCGGTGGTCGTGATAACTCTCGACTTCAGCAGAGTGGAAGGTCTGTCCGCCGGGAATGTGGAAGCCGTCGGGGGTTGTTTCAATCGTGACGCCCAGCGCGCGCAGGTTGGTGGCGACGGTTTCGATGCGGTCGGACTCCTTGATGCGGAGTTCTGAGGCGTCGCGTACGGTGAGGCCGTCGGCGCTGACGGCTCCGAGGATGGCCAGGACCGGAATTTCGTCGATCAGGGCCGCGGCCCATTGCTTCTCGATGAGACCGCCCTTGAGCTTGGAGCCCTGGACCAGTAGATCTCCGCGCGGTTCGCCGTTGCTCATGCGCATGTCGAGAATCTTGACGTCGACCCCGGTGGAGACGAGGAACTCGATCAGGGTGGCGCGGGTGGGGTTGAGTCCCACGTCCTGCAGCACGAGTTTGGAGCCGGGGACGATGGCTCCCGCGACCAGGAAGAAGGCGGCGGAGGAGAGGTCGCCGGGAACGGTCAGTTCGCGAGCTTCCAGGCGGGCAGGGCCTTTGACACGCGCCCACCCACGGCCGGTTTCGATGTCGACGCCAAACTCGCGCAGGGCGACTTCCGTGTGGTCGCGGGTTGTGGCGGGTTCATGGACGGTGGTTTCGCCCTTGGCGGTCAGCCCGGCCAGCAGGACGCAGCTCTTCACCTGGGCGCTGGCAACCGGCAAGGTGTAGTCGATGGGCTGAAGGGCGGCGCCCCGAATCTCCAGCGGAGGATACTTACCGCCGCGCGCGGTGAGGGTTGCACCCATCTGGGTGAGCGGGCCCATGATGCGCTGCATGGGGCGCTGGGAGAGACTCTCGTCCCCAATGAGGCGGCTGGTGAACGGCTGGCCGGCGAGCAGGCCGGAGATCATGCGGATGGTGGAACCGGAGTTGCCGGCATCCAGGTCAGTTGATGGAGCCTGCCAGCCATGGAGCCCGCGGCCATGGACTTTCACCTGGCGGCCGTCGATCTCGACCTCAATGCCGAGGGAACGGACACAGCCGAGGGTGGAGTGGCAATCGGCGCCGGACGAATAGTTATGAATGGTGGAGGCGCCCTCGGCGACAGAGGCGAGCATGCCGTAGCGGTGCGAGATGGACTTGTCGCCAGGCAGGCGGACTGTGCCTTCCAGGGCGCCGCCCGGGGTGATGATTTCTCTCATAAGTGTGTCTTTCCTCCGCTCTCTATTCAATAGGGAACGGTCCATCGTTCTTAAGGTTGATCCAGCGTTCCATGCGCGTGCGGGTCTCAAACCGGAGGGCGATGGCGCGCGCCGGGAAGGGGGTCTCAAGGCTGATCTCGGCTTCGCCGCCGGGTTCAATATCTGTGGCATCGATATCCGTTTTGCGGGTCGCGACCACTTTCTTGCCTGGCCCCACGAAATAGATCGTCAAAACGACGTTGCGGATGGTGTCTTCGCCATCGTTTCTCAGCTTGGCATCGAGCAGAATGGTGTCCTCACGGCGCACGGCCTTACACTCAACTACGTTGAGCAATGCCCCCTTCTGCTTGCGCTGGTCCTGCGCGACGCACAAGAATAGGGAGGCTAGCGTGATGAACGCGAGCAACCACCATTTCATAAAGTTTCAGTGTAGCGAACGCGAGAGGGGGTCTTCCGATGCGGAGACGGGACTGGTTGTTGTCGAGCGCTGCCTTACCAATGGCAGCGCAGGCGATGCAGAGCGCGCCGAAGAACATTGTGATCTCAAGCGCAAACGGTATGTTGGCCTGTGAACGGGCCATAGCCGTCATCCAAAGAGGCGGTGACACACTGGAAGCGGTTGTGCAGGGCGTCACTACAGTTGAGGACGACCCCAATGACACCAGCGTCGGCTTTGGCGGTCTGCCAAACGAAGAGGGCGTGGTGGAACTGGACGCGTGTGTGATGCACGGGCCCACCGGCCGCGCGGGCTCCGTGGCGAGTGTCCGGAACATCAAGAACGTGGCACGGCTGGCCAAGATGGTGATGGAGAATACCGACCACGTCATGCTGGCGGGCGAGGGCGCGACGCGGTTCGCCAAGGCCTGGGGCATCGAGGAGATGAACCTGTTGACGGAGAAGGCGCGGCTGGCCTGGATGACATGGAAGCAGTCGCTGCGGGACGGGGACAACCACAACAACTGGACCGACGGGCTGGATGCGCCGGAGAAGAAGGGAACGGCGATGCTGCGGGAGATGTTCCCCCATGCAACCGAGGATGATTTCCAGTGGGCGCGGTGGATGGCGAAGCATCCGACGACCGGCACGATCAACTGCCTGGCATTGAACACGAAGGGCGAAATGTCCGGCACGACCACGACCAGTGGATTGGCGTGGAAGATTCCCGGCCGTGTGGGCGATTCCCCGATTGTCGGCGCGGGCTGCTTTGTCGACCAGGAAGTGGGCGCGGCGGGCTCCACCGGGCGCGGCGAGGAGAATATCCGCATCGCCGGGGCGCACACGATTGTGGAGAATATGCGGCACGGCATGTCGCCGGCGGACGCGTGCATGGATGCGCTGAAGCGGATCGCCAGGAATTACAAGAACGACCAGAAGAAGTTGGATCAGTTCGACATCAACTTCTACGCCTTACGCAAGGATGGCGTGCACGCAGGCGCTTCGTTGTGGAATGGGCGGATCCGGCGGGACGGTTATATGGCGTCGTTCGAATATGCGGTGAACGACGGCGGAGGGCAGTCTCGCAAAGAGAAGTGCGTGTACCTGCTCGAGCGGAAGAAGGCCTAAAGTCAGCAAAGCGCTTTCATCACCTGGCGCGGGTCGTTCGGCTCGCGCAGGCGGATGAAGAAGAGCCCCAGACGCAGCATTGGGCCGGGCGTCAACATAAACCGGCCCAGTCCCTCTACAAAGTTGTCGATCTCGACGATGCGGGCGGCCAAGCCGTCCCTGTCCAGGCGGACCAGGCCCGTTGCGTTTTGCCAGGCTACGGAGCGGGCCCTCCAGATGGAGAACTCGATCAGGCGATCGTCCGTGCGGCCGCCGAGTTTGTCGAGAATCCACATCCAGGGCGACACACTCCCAATGCAATCCGTCACTTCCTGCACCATGTCGAACAGGATTGTGTTGATCTCATCAAAGTCGTGGCGCAAGGCGTCGATATCGTCCAGGGTGCAGATCTCTGCTGCCGAGATCCCCAGATCCAGGTTGATATGGGCGTTCATGCCGGCCAGCAGGTGCTGCAGGATCGTCGGCCGCCAGCGCTGGCCGGCCTCGAAGGTAGCGCGCCAGGCTCCAGTGACCGGACGGCCGCCGCGCCAGCAATCGTAGGCGTCCAGGTAACGGTTCGCAAAAGCCACGTCCATACGCTCCATTCGCGGGCCATCCTGGAAGCGCCCATTGGCGATGCCGAGCTTCACCTGGGCGGTTACCTTCCGATAGAGGGTGGGGAAGTAGCCAAGGTAGGAACTGGCGGCCTCGGGCGAATCGATGATGGCGTCGAGGCACGCCAGGACTTCGTCGATGGTGGAGCAGGGCATGGGCAGGCGCAGGTTGAACCTAGTGGCTTGCCATCATATCGCGGATGCTGAGCAGCACCAAAGCGCTGGTGAGTCCGATCATCAGGACGACTGACAACCAGCCCACGACATTGAACATCGTACTGTTCTTCCACTTCTTCATGAGCCGCTCCTTGTTGATGAGCAGAATCATGAAGATCAACACAAAGGGCAGCAGTGCTCCATTGAGCACCTGGCTCATCAGGATCATCTTGATGAGAGGGAAGTCGGGCAGCAATACGACCCCGGCGCCGATCACGATGAGCAGAGTGAACAGCCAGTAAAAGATGGGCGCCTCGCTAAACCGCTTGTTGACGCCGGATTCGAAGCCCATGCCCTCGCAGACCGTATAGGCGGTGGAGAGAGGCTGAATACAGGCGGCGAAAATCGAGGCGTTGAACAGACCTGCGCAGAAGAGCAGGACAGCATACTGGCCGAAGGGTGCGAGTCCTTTCGCCGCGTCGGTGGCGTCGGTAATATCGCGCGGCTTGATGGTGTGAATCGCTCCGGCGCAGGCCACGATGATGAAGAACGCAATGACCGACATAGCGATACAGCCGACGATCACTTCGATGCGGCTCTCGGCATAGTCCTTGGCGGTGATGCCCTTCTCCACCACGGCCGCCTGGAGATAGAACTGCATCCACGGCGCGACTGATGTGCCAACCATGCCGATCAGCATCGTCAGGTAGCCTTCGTCGAGCATCAGCACAGGCTTGACGCTGTTGATGGCGGCTTCTTTCCAATCGGGCTTTACCAGAATTCCGGAGAAGATGTAGCAGACATAGAGGGCCGTAGCGAAGAGGAAAACCTTCTCCACCCGTTCATAGGTCCCCTTCACAATGAGGAGCCAGACTCCAACAGCCGCGATGGGTACGGAGATGAAACGGCTGACGTGGAACATCTCCAGCGCGCTGGCGATGCCGGCGAAGTTGGCCATCACATTGGTCAGATTGGCAAGCACAAGCACTGCCATCATGAGGAACGTGGTGCGAAGCCCAAACTCCTCGCGAATCAGGTCAGAAAGGCCCTTGCCGGTGACGGCGCCCATGCGGGAACCCATCTCCTGCGTGACGATGAGCAGCAGGGTGATGGGGGCGAGGGTCCACAAGGGCAGGTAGCCATACTTGGCGCCGGCCTGGGAGTAGGTGAAGATGCCGCCGGCGTCGTTGTCGACCATGGCGGTGATAAAGCCGGGGCCAATGACTGAGAAGAAGACCAGGATGTGGTACTTCAGCCGTTTGAGCAACTGCATCAATGCTGCCTCAGCACCGAGATGATGTCGTCGGCCGTCACCACGCCGGCCATGCGCCCTTCTTCATCCACCACGGGCAGAGTGAGCAGGTTGTATTTGTCGAAAAGCTCGATGATGCGGTTGGCTTTTTCGCGTACCGGAACTTTGATGACGTCGTCCTGGACGAGTTCGCTGAGCTTTCGCGTGGGGCGGGCCAGGAAAACGCGAGCGACCGGGAGTGCGGCTTTGAGGCGCTCGTCCAGATCGGTAAGGAAAATCGTATTCAGCGTGTCGGCTAGTTCCTGCTGGCGGCGCAGGGCCTCGAGGGCATCGGCGACGGTGCCGTCTTCGTGCACAGCCACGAAGGCGGTGTTCATCATGCCGCCGGCTGTGTCTTCGTCGTATTCCAGCAGTTCTTCAACCTCGGCCTTGGGTTCGCCTTCCATCTCTTCGAGGATCTCCTCGGACGTCTCCCTGCCAAGCTCCGCGAGTACGTCGGCGGCTTCGTCAGGGTCCATCTCCTCGAGAATGTCGGCGGCCTTCTCGGTTTCGAGGGATTCGATGATCTGGGCCTGGATGTCGGGCTCCATCTCAGACAGCGCTTCGGCAGCGGCTTCGGTGTCGATTGCCTCGAAAATGGCTTCGCGATCCTCGGGGCTGAGTTCTTCGACGATGTCAGCCAGGTCGGCCGGATGCATCTCTTCGAGCAGGGTGAGGTCGATGTTCAGCCGCAGGCGACGCTGAGGGTCGGGCTCGAGAATGTTGCACAGCTCCCAGCGGATCGAGTTGACAGGGATGTAATGCTGGAGTTTCCGCACGATACGCCGTGGAAGGACGCCCTGGACGAGGCGGCGGAAAACGCTGCGCACGCCGATGTCGACTTCCAGGACGTGGAGGACATCGCGCAAGGCTTCCCGGCGAATGTCGAAGGTGATGTCGGTGACACGGACGACTTTGCGGCCCTGGGCATCAATGATCTGCTGGTCAAGAAGGTCACGGACGAGGCGAAGAACATACTCATCCTCGTGATAGGGAATCAGGTGTTCGTCACTGAGGTAGATGCCGTCGAGGGTGATGGATTCAATCTGGTCGTAGCGGACCGAGACCCAGGTATATCCGCCGCCGCCGCTGAGAAGGATGCGTTCGATACGCACCGGATGCACCACGGGCACTAGCGCGGCATCGCGCACTCGTCCCAGCACTCGGCGCTTCAGATCATAGACCTTCAGCCCAAGCAGTTCTGTGAGATAGAGAATGTTTTCCGCCATCCGCCATCGCTGCCTCCAGGCTTCCTTCCACTATCCCGCAGGGGCATTGGTTGTGGCAATGACGGGGCTGCAAAAAGAAAGCCGCCTGGCGTCGGGGATGGCCCTTGCCAGGCGGCGATCGCAATCGGCGGAAGTCTTGATGACGGACGCGTTACTTGGTGGGAGCCGCGTCGCTCGAGCCCCTGGCGAGCGCTGTGGTGCCCATGATGCCGCCCAAGCCCATGGTTTCAACGGCCGAAGAGGGGACGATCACCATGGAGCCTTTTTCTTTAATGGCTTCATACAGCATATTCATGGCTCGCAACTGAAGAGCGATGGGGTTGTCTCGATAGTGCTCGGCCGCTACCGCGAATTTCTCCGAGATTTCCGTCTCAGCCGTACCCAGGATGATGCGGGCGTGGCGTTCGCGCTGGGCCTGCGCTTCGCGGGACATGGCGTCCTGCAACTCCTGCGGAATCTGGACATCGCGGATCTCGACGCTCTGGACGGTGACGCCCCAGGGGTTGGTCTTTTCGTCCAGGATGCGTTGGAGCTCCTTTCCCAGCACTTCCCGGTCTGTCAGCATCTCGGTCAGCATATGCCGGCCGATGGATTCCCGCAACGCGGTCTGGGCGCTCATGGTGATGGCGCTAAAGAAGTTCTCCACTTCCAGGATCGACTTTTCGGCGTTCCAGACAACCCAGAAGACGATGGCATCGACGAAAACAGGGACGGCGTCGCGGGTGAGCGAGGATTCCGCCTTTACGTCCGTAACACGGATTCGCTGGTCGATGAAATCGCTCAACTGGTCAACAATGGGGACGATGGTGAAGATGCCGGGGCCCTTGAGTCCCTGGTATCTGCCCAGCCGCAGGACGGCCACTCTCTCCCACTGCTGAGCCACTTTGATGGCAAAGAGGAAATAGATGCCCACAAGTGCGAAGGCGAGCACGACGAGGGGGGTCTTGAGGATGGCGCCGAGTGCGACGCCGACAAGGACGCAAATGGCGAACACGGTGGCGCCGATGCTGCTGACGGGCTGGGCCCGCACGACGCTGGAACCGCTGGTGTTTACCGAGAAACCCTTGGGAAACATAAACTTCTATCTCCTTGCAATTTGCCTGACCGACATTTCCTGTAGCTGCTCACCGGCGAGTTCGAAGATCACACGGCGAGCCTGAATGAGATCCATGACGCCGATGGCGATGACCATCCACGCCGCCAACCAGACGGCGCATCTGCCAAACATCTCTCTATCCTCCTGAGCCCGTTAGGGTTCGGGCTCGTTATCGGGTACCAGATCGGTGAGACGGCCGATCAATTCACGGACGCTGAAACCTTCGGAACCAGCGCGGGTGGCGCACTCGGCGGCCAGGCGGCTGAGCCGGACGTCGCGCTGCACCTGATCCTGCTCGACACGGTTCAGGGAGACGAAAGTGCCCAGCCCCTGCTGCGTGGCGAGTGTGCCACGGATTTCGAGCTCACGATAGGCGCGCATCACAGTATTGGGGTTTATGGCGAGGTCGACTGCGACCTGGCGGACGGTTGGAAGCTGATCGCCTCCCCGCATGGCTCCGGAGGCGATGGCTAGCTGAACCTGGTCAATCAGTTGTCGATAGACCGGAACGCCGGTGGCGTTGTCCAATCGAAACCGGAATGGTTCTGACTTGCTCATCTAGTTAGCTAGTGTACTAGTTCTCTAATACAAGTCAATAGAAAAAATGATTGCCGGTCACAAATCTACAAGCCGAGGAACTTGCGCAGGAATTCGATCGCGGCGGGGCCGTCGACACGATGGGGCCCGTTGAAGAACGCAATCCGCGTTTGCTCTCCCCACCCGGCTTCTTCGTAGAACCGGCGGACCTTCGCGTACTCATAGGCCACCCACTCGTCTTTGCTAACCCCGTCGCGATGGCCGCGCTCCACCATAAAAGCCCTGGGCGCCATGACCATCGCCAGCTCGGCGTGGCTTGCCACATTCGCCATGTTCCACTCGAGAATCTCGTACTCTTTCGTGAACATATAGCTGTAGCGCTCATCCACCGTGGTCAGCTTCCGGATCCACTCGTTGAAGTCGCCGCCGCACACCACCACACGATACCGCTCATCAAAAACGGGCACGCGCAGCGCCGTTTTCCCGCCGTAGCTGAGCCCATAGAACCCCAATCGAGTCGGGTCCACCTCGGGCAGCGTCACCAGCCAGTCGGTCAGAGCCTGATATTGCGCCCGGATCAACGAATACAACGACAACCCCAGCGGGTTGGCCAGTCTCGCCAGATGCCGGAACTCCCCGACGGTGGGGTTCTGCGCCGAATAGACGATGAAACCGAGATCCGCCAACTGGGCGCCCAGGTTCCGGTACACCTCCAGCCCGCGTCCCTCTTTCTGGCCGAAATAGACATCCGCCAGGCCGTTCAGCCCGTGCTGCACCACCACCAGCGGCCGTTTCTCACCTGACTTCAGATCCTTCGGCACCAACAGGCAGCCCGAACCAAATACACCGGGGCGGACATCGAACTGAATTGAATACGCCACCCAGCGTCCGCCGTCGCGATAGATGGCGCGCCGCACGTTCGGAGTGCTGGCCGGTCCAGGGAGGCGTCCAATCACCTCGTCCAGGAATTGCCCCGCGACTTGCCGTGGACCTGCGGCCGCCCAGAGCGCCGCGCGGACATTCTCTGATGCCGCCACCAAACGCTGCGTGTAGTCAACCAGTTCCCGCACCTGCTGCCGCATGCGGAGCTCCGGTTCCACACCGTCCGGCAGCGGCGCGGCTGCAGACAGGTGCCCAAGCCGTGCGCCCAGCAAGGCGGCAAACTCGGCATCGCCGAAATCGCGCAGCAATCCGAACACATTCCGATAGATAGGCTGTTGCCACAGCGCCGGCTTTTCGACTGAGAAGCCGCGTGCCTCCACCTGGCGGATCCGCTCGTCCAGCACCGCGGCGAACACGGCTTCGGCCGCGCCCTCGCCATCCCCGTAAACTGCGATCGGAACCTCCGGCGTCCGGGACGCAAACCAGTCCACTGCCGCCAACGCCTTCTGGACCTCATAGCCATAGATGTGCCGGCCCACGGGAAAAGCCATGCGGTAGATCCACTCACGATGCGATTGCTCCGTCTGCAATCCCAGACCGGGATTCCCGCTGTATGTCGACAGCGTGTCAATGAGAACGGGAGCCAGCACTTCGCAGCCCGCCGCCGCCAGCTCACGAGCCCGCATGACATTTTCAGACAGCACGACGACACGTAGCCGCGCCGCCGCTTTTGGCTGATAGTAAAGCCCTTCGGCCGTTACGCCATCGAGCACGGGCCAGCGTGCCGCAAATACGCGGTAGGCCGAGGTCTCCCCTCGCAGCCGGAGATCCAGCTCCTGAAACTGCACACGTTCGTCTACTACGCCGATCATCCGCCGCAGTTTTCCGGGCGTAGGCTTCCGGCTTGCCGGCGACTCCGCTGTCAGCCTCTGCAGATAACGGGTCATGCCTGCCACCATCTGCTCCACCGGAGCCGGCTCGAACGCGGGCCCCTGCGCCGCGGCGGCGGCGGCCCATACGAATCCCAGATAGACGGTCTTCATTTTTTCTCCGGAGGCAGGATCCGGCCAACCAGATCGAGGTACTGAGGGAGCCCGCGCAGCGGCTCAAAGATCGGATCCACGCGCAGCATGATGAGCCACGGTTCGTGTTCCGCCGTTGCCTCCACCAACAGCCGGCAGGCCTCGTCATGCTGCCCCAGGCCGAGGTGGATCAGTGCGCGGTCGTAAGCCGACACATACGAATCGGCCGAGAGCGCTACGAGCGAATCCAGGATCCTCGTCGCCTGCTCCACATGGCCCAAACGTCCGTGGACGTAGCCCTGCGCGGCCAGCAGGCGGGGATCCCCGCCTGCTAAAGGCTCAGCCTGTTCCAGTGCCACCAGCGCATCCTCGCCTCGCCCCAGCGAAAGTAGGGCATAGGCCATCAGCCGGTGGGCGCCATAGAACGACGAATTCAGCTCAATGGCCCGCCGGTAGTGACCCAATGCCGCTTCATGATCGCCCGAAAAGTACTCGGTCATGCCAGTGGCTGCGCTGAGCATCACCGAGGCCGGATCCAGCAGCGCCGCCGCGCCCAGATGTGCCCTCGCTTCCAGAAAACGGCCCTGCGGATTCATCACCGTCGCTGCATAGTAGAGCCGCGCCTGCACCAGGCTCGGATTCAGCTCCAGCGCCCGCTCGTAGTCCACCTCAGCCTCTTCCCAATTCCACTGCAACACGGCGTTCAGGAAGCCACGCCACAGGTGGCCGGCGGCGAGGTCCGGGTTCAATTTCAATGCCCGGTAGATCATCAGGCCCGCGTCTGTCATCACCACCGAGGGCGAAATATTGCCAAAGAGTGCCAGTTGTAGAATCGAGCCGCCCACGGCTGCGTAGGCCGCTGCGAAATTCGGGTCCAGATGGATCGCGCGCTGGAAGCACTCGATGCTGCGCCGCAGGTGCGCCGGGGTCATCCGGTTGGCAAAATGCCGGCCTTCCAACAGCAATTGGTAGGCATCCCCAATAATGATGTGCGGCGCGTTCGGATCCGGCTTGGCCGGAGCGGGCAGCGCGGGTGCCATACCTGTGAGGAAGGTCGGCGCATACGTCCCTTCCTGCAGGTGGATCCGTACGAAATCGCTTTTGCCATCGGTCTCGTAATACTCATTGAGCTTCCGGCGCAGGCGGCGGGCCTCGACACGAACAATCGAGTCGATGCGAGGGTCAAAGTCCGCGGGCCGGTCGAACACCGCCATGCCGACCGTATACTCTTTCAGCGCTTCGCTGTCACCGTCCAGGACCTTCTCGACAACGAAGCGCAGAAACCGCCGCATCCGTTCCGACTGCCGGAACGGCTTCGACCGATCGATCTTGGCCAGCGCTGCTTCGACGCTATCCCTTTGCATTCCTTGGGCTTCCCCCACTGGATTCCCCGATTGTAGCGCGAGACTTCTCACCGTGAGATCACCATTTCTCACTCTGGACGACACCCCATCATCGTGCATTCTGGACATGCACAGGAGGAATCAGTAATGACGACAATGACAACCACCAAATCGACCGGAGAGCAAGAGCTGATCCTCCTCGCACAAAACGGCGACCGCACGGCGTTCGACGAGCTCACGAAAGAGTATTGGCCGCGCATGCTGCGCACAGCCCTGCGTGTTGTTCGCAATCCCGAAGATGCCGAGGACGCCACACAGCAGGCCTTTGTCGCCGCCTTTACCAAACTGGACCGTTTCCGCGGCGAATCATCGTTCTCCACCTGGCTCACGCGCATCACTCTGAACGAGTCCCTGACGCTGCTGCGCCGCCGCAAACACGACTTCCGTCCCATCGAGGACGTGCCCGACAACAACGGCGAACCCATTCGATTGGAGCTGCCGGATACAACCGAGAATCCGGAAGAGCGCTACCTGCGCGACGAAACCTCGAACCTCATCCAGTTGAGCCTGCGCGCCGTGAAACCGGCCTACCGCAAGGCCATGAAACTGCGCCTCAGCGAAGATCTCAGCGTTGAAGAGATCGCCGGCCGCCTCAAGATCCCGGTCAACACCATTAAGGTGCACCTATATCGCGGCCGCCAGGCCATGAAGAGTTACCTCGAAGAGCGGATGACCCTCCCGCAAGCGGCCTGATGCGCGCTGCTGGACGGATTTCCTGCAAACAAAGGGCGGCAGTCGTGAGGAACTGCCGCCCTCTTCTTTTCCTATTCTCTAACTAGACCGACGGTTCTTTCCTCGGACCGGCGGGACTGTTCTTCCCGTCGCCTTCAAAGCCTTCGCGCGTCGCGGCCTTCTTGCCCCGCTTCTGCGTGCTGGGATCGAACAACTTCATCTCACCCGTCCGCCAGCTCTCACACCCCAACATCACCGACACCATGATCTGGTGTGCCAGTTCGGGTCCAAGCACCGGCGTCTGGCGTGTCCGCATGCACGAGAAGAAGTTGTCGCTGTGCCGCCGGGCCATGTCGCGGACCGCCGTCGGGAAGTCGAAGGTCTTCACCTCGGTGGGCCGGTTCAAGGCTTTGGCGATCCGCTCCGGAGTCACGGTTACCTTGTCGTTCTCCACCAGGATTGTCCCCGAGTGGCCGTAAACGACCTCCGGCAGGTACTTGTTGGCGGAGTTATTCGCCATCGAGCCGGCGACCACGATCATGAACTTGCCATACTCGGCCATGATTCCGAGCGTGTCCGGCACTTCGCGATCCTTCTGGACATAGATGCCGCCCGCGCCCGATACACGGGTGGGGTACTGCGCGCCCATCGCGAACAGCATCGGCCCTACACGGTGATAGAAGAGGTCCGAGGCGATGCCGTTGGAATACTCCCAATACTTGCGCCAACGGAAGAAGCGCTCGGCGCTGAACGGCCGTTTCTTCGCTGAGCCCAACCAGCGGGTCCAGTCGATGTTCTCGGGCGTGGCTTCCTCGTCGACGTAATAGTTCCACTCGCCCACGATGGAGTTGCGGCTGTAGGTCGTCTGGCCCCAGAGAACTTCGCCGATGGCGCCTTCGCCGATCAGCTCCTTCACTTTGTGCCACCGGGCGTCGGAGAGGAACTGGCTGCCCACCTGCAAGACGCGCTTGTACTTCGCGGCCGCCGCGATCACCTGTGCCGACTCGTCCACCGTCAACGTGATCGGCTTCTGCAGATACACGTCCTTGCCGGCCGCAAAGGCGTCGATCGCCATCTGCGCGTGCCAGTGATCAGGAGTGGCGATCAGCACGCAATCCACATCGTCGCGCTTCAGCACGTCGCGGTAATCCACCACGATGTTCTTCGCGTCGATCTTGGAGATCGCCTGCGCGCGCTCGCGGTGACGCTTATAGACATCGGAGATCGCCGTGATCTCGATGTCCTTGTCCGTGTCCACCTGGCGCTTGAACGCCCGCAGATGGCCCGTCCCCATGATGCCGACGCCGATCATGCCGACGCGAATCCGGTCGTTGGCGCCCAGCGTGCGCGAAGCGCTCTTCGCCGTGATTCCCGGCTTGATGGTCTTTTCAGCACGCGCCGTCATGGCCGACGCGGCAGCCGCCGCGGTAGCCAGAAACGCACGGCGCGAATTCAATCGATCCTCGGGCATTTCAGAAGTCCTCTCACTCTAGGTTTCTACGCGCCGGGTTTCGGCGTTCCACTTCAATCGGCGGCCGCTCCGCAGGGAGTCCAGGGTCATGCACAGTACGATCGCGGTTGCCAGTCCGGCCTCCACGGGCGCATTGGGATCCTTGCGGCTCTTCGTGCACTCCAGGAAATTGCGGATATGCTGGCGGGTGGCCGGCACGAAGGAACCCGGTTGGATGTCTTCCTTCACCGCCTTCAACTCTAATCCTGTCTGTTCCGGGAACAACCGGAAGCCTTCCCGGCCAACATCCAGTCTCGCCTTGGAGCCATGGAACTGCTTCATCTGATCCAGCGACGTGGAGTATCGCATGGCCTTGTACCCTAGCGTGAAGGTGGCCATGTAATTCTCAGGGTACTCGATGATGATGCTGGCCGTCTCCGGTATCTCCGCCCCCGGCAGGTTTACACGTCCCCCGGAACACGTCACCGCCGCCGGATGCTTCGAGTTCATAAACCACTGGATCGCATCCACCACATGCGCCGCCTGGCCGATCAGCAGGCCGCCGGAGTAATCCCAGTAGTAATACCAGTTGAAGAAACGTTGCGAGCTCATCTCACGCGCGGGGGCCGTGCCCAGCCACTGTTTCCAGTCCAGCGGACCTTGCAGCGTCGCGCTGCTCAGGCCATCCTGCCGGTTCAACCACCATGACGTCACCAGCCGCACGTCGCCCAGCACGCCGGAGTTCGCCACATTCCTCGCCTCTATGAACAAAGTCGAACTGCGCCGCTGCATGCCCACCTGCACAACACGCTTCGTACGCCGCACCGCGTCCACAATCTCGAAGCCTTCGTCGATCTTGTGGCACAGCGGCTTCTCAACGTAGACATCCTTGCCGGCGTTGACGGCATCGATCACCATCCGCGCGTGCCAGTGGTCCGGCGTCGCCACGATCACGGCATCCAGCGACTTATCCTCCAGCATGCGCCGGTAGTCGCTATAGGACTGGGCGCCCGTGTTCGCAGCCTTCAGGCCCGCTTCGAGATTCGGCTGGTACACATCGCACACCGCCGCCATCTCGGCGCCGACTTCCTTGAATTCGGCCGTCAGCAGGCGCCCGCGTCCACCGCTACCGATGATGCCGGCGCGCACGCGGTCGTTCGCTCCCATCGCCGCGGTGGAAGCCGCGGCCGTCCCGGCTGAGAGTACAAAGCTTCTGCGATTCATCGTGTTGCCAGTCTATGTGACTAGACGATAGGGAGGAAGCCTCTAGTTACCCGCCAAAACAAAACGGCGGCCAGGGAAGTGCCCCAGCCGCCGCTTTACTCAAATCGTCCGAACCTCTAACGCTGGTTCGCCTTCAGGATCTTCTTCCTTAGGCGGATCGACTTCGGTGTCACTTCCACCCACTCGTCTTCGTTGATGAACTCAATCGCCTGCTCCAGGTTCAGCAGCCGGGGCGGCACCAGGCGGATCGCTTCATCCGCGCTCGACGACCGCATGTTCGTCAGCTTCTTCTCCTTGACGATGTTCACCACCAGGTCGTCCGTGCGCGAATTCTCGCCCACCAGCATGCCCTCGTACACCTCGGTGCCTGGCGCGATGAACATCTCGCCGCGCTCCTGCAGGTTGAAGATCGCATAACCCGTCGTCGAACCCGCGCGGTCGGCCACCAGTGCGCCCGTCGGACGCATCGGAATGTCGCCCTGCCACTCCATGTAGCCCTGGAACAACGAGTTCATGATCGCCGTACCCTTGGTGTCGGTCAGCATCTCGCTGCGCAGCCCGATCAGGCCTCGCGACGGCACCTGGAACTCCAGGCGCACGCGGCCGGACCCGTGGTTCACCATCTTGGACATCTTGCCCTTGCGCATGCCCATCTTCTCGATCACCACGCCCACATACTGCTCAGGCACGTCCACCACCAGCAACTCCAGTGGTTCATGGACCTTGCCGTCGATCTCCTTCGTCAGGATCTGCGGCTTGCCCACCATCAGCTCGAACCCTTCGCGCCGCATCATCTCGATCAGGATCGCCAGCTGCAACTCGCCGCGGCCCATCACCTGGAACGCGTCCGGACCGCCTTCCACCTTCAACGAGACGTTCGTCAGCAGTTCCTTATCCAGGCGGTCGCGCAGGTTCCGCGACGTCACCCACTGGCCTTCCCGGCCCGCAAACGGCGAAGTGTTGATCGTGAACACCATGCCGATGGTCGGCTCGTCGATGCGGATCTTCGGCATCGCCTTGGGTGTCTCCGGATGGCTCACCGTCTCGCCGATGGTGATGCCTTCCACACCCGAAATCGCCAGGATGTCGCCCGGCGTCGCCACCGTCTCGTCCACGCGCTTCAGCCCCTCGAACGAGTACATGCGCGTGATCTTCGTCTTGTGCACCTGCCCGTCCAGGCGGCACACACTCACTTCATCGCCCTGGCGCAGGGTCCCCTGGAAAACGCGGCCGATCGCGATGCGGCCCAGATAATCCGAGTAGTCGAGATTCGCCACCTGGAACTGCAGGATCCCATCGGGATTTCCTTCCGGCGGCGGGATGTACTTCACAATCGCTTCAAACAGCGGCTCCAGCGTCTCCGAAGGGTCCTCCGGTGAGAGCTTCGCGATGCCGTCGCGCGCAATCGTGTAGACGATCGGGAATTCCAGTTGCTCCTCTGCCGCATCCAGGTCGATGAACAGGTCGAAGACCTCGTTCAGCACTTCCTGAATGCGAGCGTCCGGACGGTCGATCTTGTTGATGACGACAATCGGAGTGAGTCCCTGCTCCAAGGCCTTCGACAATACGTAGCGCGTCTGCGGCAGCGGACCCTCGCTGGCATCCACCAGCAGCATCACGCCGTCCACCAGCTTCAGCGCACGTTCCACCTCGCCACCGAAATCGGAGTGGCCTGGGGTGTCTACAATGTTGATCTTGATGCCGTGATACCGGACGCCGGTGGTCTTCGACAGAATGGTAATGCCGCGTTCGCGTTCCAGCTCGTTGGAGTCCATCGCGCGGTCCTGCACCGTCTCATTACTGCGATAGATACCACTCTGCTTGAACATGGAGTCCACCAGCGTCGTCTTGCCATGGTCGACGTGCGCAATGATGGCGATATTGCGAAGATTAGGGTTCGAAACTTTCATTGGGAAATCGGAAGGGGAACTTCCATTGTCCCATGTAACCCCCTCTTCGCGCTCGGAATCGCTCACTCAGCGTGGTGCCCGGCCCCTCACACCACAATCACCCCGTGGAATCAATCACTTACCAGCACGCCGCCGCTCTCTTCTCCGCTCCTTCGGGAGAAATTAGGACCAGATGCTAAACTTATAGGAGTCATGCCGCAAGCCACTGGGCTCCCCACGGTCGTTATCGTGGGTCGTCCCAACGTGGGTAAATCCACCCTCTTCAACGCGATTCTCGGTCAACGCAAGTCGATCACCGGCGACGAGCCCGGCATCACCCGCGACCGCATCATCGGCGACGCTGTTCACTTCAACCGCCCGTTCCAGCTCATCGACACCGGCGGCATCGTGCCGGAAGACGCCGAGTGGATTCCCGCCCAGATTCTTAAGCAGGCCCGCGTCGCCCTCGACGTGGCCGACCAGATCATCTTCCTCATCGACGGCCGCACCGAGATCACCTCGGCCGATCGCGATCTCGCCCAGATCCTCCGCCGCCTCGGTAAGCCAGTCACTCTCGCCGTCAACAAGATCGACGTAGCCAAGCGTGAGTCGCTCACCACCGCTTTCTTTGAACTGGGCTTCAAGGATGTTCTCTCTGTCTCCGCCGAGCACCGCCTCGGCCTGGAAGAACTGCTCGATCACGTCACCCGCGACTTCACCGAAGTCGAGCCCGAGGACCCCGAAGAGAAAGCCGGCAAGCTGCGGCCCATCCGCGTCTCCATCATCGGCCGCCCCAACGTCGGCAAGTCCACGCTGCTCAACGCCATGGTCGGCGGCGAACGCGCCATCGTCTCGCCCATTGCAGGCACCACCCGCGATTCCGTCGACGAACACACCATCATTGACGGCCGCGAATACGTCTTCGTCGACACTGCCGGCATTCGCCGTAAGGGCAAGACGCACCTCATGGCCGAGAAGCTGAGTGTCGTCATGGCCCGCCGCAACATCCGCATGGCCCACATCGCCCTGCTGGTGATCGATGCGACCGAAGGCCCGGTCGGCAGCGACGCCACCATCGGCGGCTATGCCCACGAGGAAGGCCGCGCCCTCGTCATTTGTGTCAACAAGTGGGACCTGCTGCCCGAGAACAAGCGCAAAGAGTTCGAACAGAACATCCGCGACGAGTTCAAGTTCCTCGATTACGCGCCCATCGTCTTCCTCTCCGCCAAGGAGAAGAAGGGCATCAACAGCCTTTTCCGCCACATCGCCACCGTCTATGAGAACTTCGACAAGCGCGTCACCACCGGTGAGCTCAATCGCTTCGTCGACATGCTCAAGCTCGAGCGCGATCGCCGCATTTACTTCATGACACAGCCTTCCGTGCGGCCGCCCACGTTTGTGCTCTTCATGGATCGCGGCGAGGCGCTGCACTTCTCCACCGAACGCCAGGTCATCAACCGCATTCGTAAGAAGTTCGGCTTCGACGGCACACCCATCGTGCTCAAGATCAAAGCGCGCCGCGGCCCAAAAGACGCGCGAGCCTAGGCCCCGGCAGCCGCCCGCCCCACAACCCAGTGGATGTGGTCGAACTCCCGCATCCTGATCTGCTGCTTGAGTCCGTCAAACTTCAGCAGTGCCGTATCTTGCTTGAGCCGCCCGCATACCTCCGCGGATAGCTCCACCCGGTAGTGGTCCGCGCGGTCGCGATAGGAATACGTGAGATACCGCGCATCGCCTGATGCCTCCAGCAGGCACTGCCAGAAGCTGCGCCTGCGCAGGAACCGCCGCGGCAGCGCCGCCTCCCGAGGGATATCGATGCGCGACGTCGCGCTCGCCAGCGTCGCCCTGAGACAGCAGGCCGGATCCAGCCGCCGTCCCGGCTCCGGCTTCGGCAGCATGGCCACCGCCGCCTCCGCATCAGTCTCTTCGCACACCCAGCCTTCCCAACGGAACCGCGAAGCTCCGCTGACGAGGGTGCCGCGTTTCAGAATCTCGCGCACACGCACGGGATCGGTGCCGGCAGCCGTAGCCACATGATGCATCAACTCTGCGAAGGGCAGATCCTGCACCACCACCGGAGTCAGCGCGACATACTCCGCCGCCTCGCTCGACAGCTTTACGCGGACCTCTTGCGGCAACGCCATACTCACAGTCTACTGCCCCATTTTGAGTCACAATCGGAGGCAGTGACTCCACTCGAACGCGTTCGTGCCGAACTCGCACGCTATCAGCACCTGCTCCTCGTCTTCGAAGCCGAGCACGATCCCTCCGGCGGTGTCGAACTCGTCATCCATCTGAAGACAGAAGTGCCCGGAGCCCATACCTATCGCGCGCCCATCCACCCGCGCGACATCGAGCAAGCGCAGTTTCCCTGGACCTTTCAGAAGTACCTCTACGACTGCCTCCACGACTACCTCTGCGAGATGTTCATCTCCAACCCGCAGGAAAGAGAGCCGCGCTCATGACACCCGCCGGACAACTGCTTGCCGCCGAGATCGAAGCCCAGGGCCCCATCCTCTTCTCGCGCTTCATGGACGCCGCGCTCTATCACCCCGAGCATGGCTACTACCGCCGCGCACGGCGGCAGCAAGGCGCCGATCCCTTCGGCCGGCAGGGCGACTTCTACACGGCCACCCAACTCCAACCCGTCTTCGGCCGTCTCATCGCCGCGCTGTGCACGCAGTGGCAGCGCCAGCTTGGCCTTGCCGGTGCATTCCATGTGGTGGAATGGGGCGCCGGACGCGGTGAGATGGCTGAGTTCTTGAATGCCTTCCACTACTACCCTGTCGATATCGATGGCGGCACCGTCCCTGCGGCTTTCGAAGGCGTCATCTTCTGCAACGAGCTCTTCGATGCCTTGCCCGTTGAGGCCGTGCGCGTGCGGCAAGGTGAGGCGCGCGTGATGCGCGTGGGCCACCACGACGGCCGCTTCGTGTGGGTGGAAGGGGAACCCCTCTCAGGTCCGTGGCTGCCCTATGCTGTGAATCTGTGTGCCCGTGTAACGGATATACGGGAGGAAGAAGAGGTGTGGCTCGAGCTCCCCATCGGCCTGGAATCATTGCTCGCCAGCATCACGCAGCCTCTGTCGCGCGGCTTCGTCCTGGCCATCGACTACGGCTACACCGAGCGTGAGATCATCCGCTTCCCGCGTGGCACACTCATGGCCTATCGTCGCCACCAAGCACTGGATGATGTGCTGCTCAATCCCGGCGAACAGGACATCACCGCGCATGTGCCGTTCACTCATTTGGAGCACTGCGCACACGAGCTCGGATTGCATACCAGGCCTCTGCTTACGCTGACTCAACTGCTCATGTCAGCCGGGGAAACCGACCAGTTCGCCGCTGCCCTGCATGCAGACGATGAAGCCTCCGCGCAACGGCTGCGCATGCAGCTCAAGAGCCTGTTATTCGGGCTCGGCGAGACGTTTCGATGTCTTGTGATGGAGAAGCGGGAAGCGCCGGAAGGCAGCTAGGCGGGCCCTGAAACACCTACGGCCCCGGTTGCCCGGGGCCGTGTCGTTGATCCCTGTTGCCGCGTTCGTTGGAACGCTGCGTTTCTACTTCTTCTTCGCGGCCTTCTTGGCGGCTTTCTTTACGGCCTTCTTGGCCGCTTTCTTGGTTGCGTTCTTCATTGATCGATTCTCCGTGACATCAGATTTTGCGATCGCAAGCGATCGCATTGTGATCTCTTTATAAACTTGGTCTCTTCCCAAAGTCAAGGAAAAAAGTGTCCTTACGGCCCTTCGCGTGCAACTCCATCATCGTGCCTCTACGATTGAAACAATCGCCTGCGGAAACGTTCGTGCAAACACGCTTGTGGAAACCATCCGCGCACCGTTAGCATCATTGTTGTCATGCGCCGCGAAGCTGCTCTCCTGTGCTCCTGCGCACTCCTCGCGCTGGCCGGCTGTTCCAGGCACAAACACACGGCCCGCACCCCGCCTGCGCCCTCTCCAGGCTGGTCCGAGCTCGGCATCGCTAGTTGGTACGGCAACCCTTATCACGGCCGTCCCACCTCCAGCGGCGAGATCTATGACATGGAGCAGATGACCGCCGCACATCGCACACTGCCCTTCGGCGCTATCGTACGTGTCACCAACCTGACCAACAATAAGAAGGTGGAGGTGCGCATCAATGATCGCGGTCCCTTCGCCGCCGGGCGCATCGTGGACATCTCCAGGGCCGCCGCGCGCAACATCAATATGATTGGCCCCGGCACGGCGCGCGTCCGCATCGAGCTCCTCTCCTATGCCGGCACGCCCACCGCAACGGCCACCTACACCGTACAGGTCGGTCGCTTCTTCTCCGAGCCGGAAGGCACTAAGCTGCGCAAGAGCCTCATTAAGAAATACCCATCCGTCGACCTCATTGAACGGCCCGCCACACCCGGCAGTTACCTCATCCGTGTCGGCCGCACTGCCACCGAGAGTGAGGCCCAGGTCATCGCTGACGAGATCAGCAAGGATGTCGGCGCCGGCTACGTCGTGCGGCTCGAGATGCGACCCCGTCAATAGACAGGGCCTTCTCTCCGGCCCGCGCCCGCGTAGAATAATAGGTGCCTCGCAATCTAACGAAGAGATTTCCTGCTGCCCGGCCACTACCTCTATGAGGTCGTATGCCAGTTCAGCTCGAACAGCACTTTGAGACACCAGACTGGATGACAGTGGATTCGTCACAGAAGAGTTATGAGTTAGTCGGTCAGTCTGCGCGCCTGCGCCAGGTACTCCGGCTGGCTGCAAAATTGGGCAAAGGGCACTGGCCTGTCCTCCTGCTGGGTGAGACCGGCACCGGCAAGGAACTGGTCGCCCGCACCATCCATCGCAACTCCCCCAGCGGCCCCTTCGTCACCATCGACTGCTCCGCCATGGTCGGCCCTCTCATGGAGAGCGAACTCTTCGGCCATGCCAAGGGCGCCTTCACTGGTGCGCATACGCAGAAGATCGGCCTCATCGAACAGGCCGACGGCGGCACCGCGTTCTTCGATGAGATCGGCGAACTCCCGCTGGACTTGCAGTCCAAACTGCTGCGCGTCCTGCAGGAGAAAGAGTTCCGCCCCGTCGGCTCATTGCAGGTCCGCAAATCCAGCTTCCGCATCGTGGCCGCCACCAACCGCGACCTGGCCGAAGAAGTCCACAAGGGCACCTTCCGGCAGGATCTCTACTACCGCCTCAATGTCGTCACCCTCCGCCTCGCCCCATTGCGCGAGCGGAAGGATGACCTGCCGTCTCTCATCGCTCACTTCCTCGAGAACTATGGCAGCGGCCATCGCCTAAGCGGAGAACTGCTCGAACTCCTGATGGCCTATGACTGGCCCGGCAACGTGCGCGAACTGGAGAACTGCATCCAGCATATGGTGGCGGTCAATAGCGGCCCGCTCCTCCACGGTGGCGATGCCCCCTCTAATCTTCTCAACTTCGAGCAGAAACGACGCCTCGCCGCCGGCGGACAGTCGCCGCCCGGCAACCTCTCTTACCTTCCGGTTCAGGGAGCGCCCAGCCCCACCGCCTCGCCCGAATCCACGTTCGTCATGCCGGTCCTGCCTCTTTCGGAGATGGAGAAGCGCGCCATCATTCAGGCCCTGCAGTACACTAAGGGCGATCGCGTGATGGCCGCACACCTTCTCGGAATCGGCCGCACGACCCTCTATCGCAAGCTTAAGGAATACGGGATCCAGGATTGAACATCGCTCTCGACGCCACCTACAGCCTGGGACAGAACCTGTCTGGTGTCGGCGTCTATAGCCGCGAGATCCTCTATGGGCTTGCTGCGAGCCACCCCGGGCAGCGCTTCACCTGGTGCTATCGACTGCACCGCTACCTGCGTGGCCGCCGCGAGCCCCTGCCTCCTAACGCCGCGGCCCGTCCCCTCTTCGACAGCCTGCCCCTATTCCGTACCGGACTCTTTCATGGACTCAACCAGCGCCTGCCCCTCCGTTCCGGCGCTCCCGCTATCTGCACTTTTCACGATCTCTTTGTCCTTACCTCGGAGTATTCTTCTCCGGATTTTCGGGCCCGCTTCGCCGGACAGGCCCGTGAAGCCGCTCACCGCGCTGCCCTCATCATCTGCGTCTCCCGCTTCACCGCGAACCAGGTTCAGGAACTCCTCGGTGTCCCGGAGGCGCGCCTGCGCATCATTCCCCACGGCACCCATTTACCACTTCCAGTCGCGGAGGTGCATCGCGGACCCACGATCCTCCACGTCGGCGCCATTCAACTGCGCAAGAATCTCGCCCGCCTCGTAGCCGCCTTCGAAAGAAATGCCCCGCCACCCTGGAAGTTGGTCTTGGCTGGTTCCGACGGCTATGGCGCCACGGCCATTCACGAGCGCATCGCCGCCAGCCCCGCCCGGGAACGGATCTCTGTCACCGGATGGGTCGATAATCAGCGACTCGCCGAATTGTACGCCTCAGCGTCGATCTTCGCTTTCCCGTCGCTGGATGAAGGCTTCGGCATTCCGGTGCTGGAAGCCATGGCCCATGGCCTGCCCGTTGTATCCTCCAACCGCTCTGCTTTGCCTGAAGCCTGCGGAGACGCGGCTTTGCTGGTTGACCCCACCGATGAAGACGCCATCGGTCACGCCCTCGGCCGCCTCATCCAGGATGAGGGACTTCGGAATCACTTGGTGCGTGCGGGGCAAATTCGCGCCGCTGAGTTTTCCTGGCAGCGGGCTGTGGACCTTACATGGAAGGTCTATCAGGAGTTAAGCGGGTAGAGGACCGCTTAGCGGCCGTCTTCGTCCACGGCGATCTTCAGAGCCCGCAGGAACTTCTGATCCTGCGAAGTCCACTTCAGACGGGCCGTCTGCTCGTTCTTGCCCGTGCTCGTGTACTCTTCCTCGAAGTCGGTTTCCAGCCGTGTTTCCAGTACCGCACCGTCATCGTCCTCGCCGTCCGCTTCATCGCGCTTGTTGAACCCGATGGTCGCTTCCAGCACCAGGAACACGTCATACCCCGCTCGCTTGATTTCGCCAATCGCCGCGGCGATTCGATCCGAGTCGGAGAGTGACTCGTTGATCGCATTGCCCAGCTCCTGCATCAGTTCTTTCAGTCGATCGTCCAAGGTAAGCCTCGTGTGCGGCCACTTTCAGAATACCATCCGGATGCATTCAAGGCTCCGGACCACTTCCATCCCATTTATCGGCCGGTTTCTGCCCCTGCTTGAGTGATCCCCACCATTCGATCGCTTTTCACCCGCCTGATACTATGTTTAGGGACCAGTTCCATCCAAGCCAGTAATGTTCAAAAAGTTCCTCCAAGCCTTCCTGCCCGGCATCATTAAGCCTCTCCACTCGCTGTGGAATGAGATTCTCGGCTTTCTTTTCATCGCCATTGCCGTTCTCATGATCCGCGCTCTCTGGCGCGGCTACAACGAAATCGATCTCGGCTTCGCCCACTTCGTCAAGTTCGTCCTGGGCGCCTTCTTCTTCCTAGTCATGCTTGGCTTCGGCCTCCATGCCTTCTGGCGCGCGCGCCGCATCTCGAAGTCCTGATTACAACCGCTCCGAAAACAGAAAGAGCGCCCAGCCATCTGGCTCGGACGCTCCTTACTTTCGCAACTGAGGGGACCGCGGCCTACTTGTTCTGCGCTGGAGTCGCCGGCGCGCCCTGGGCCGTAGCCTTCACGCCCGCCACACGCTCCAACTCAGCCACTTGCTTCCGCACCGACTCCACATCCGGAGCGTTCGGAGCAAAGCTCAAGTAGCCCTTCATCTGCTCCAGCGCACCAGGATAATCGCCCTTATCCGCCAGGATCGTGCCCAGCAACTGAGCCGACCTCGGGTTGTGGTGGTCCGGATCCAGCTTCACCGCTTCCCTCGCACTCTTCTCCGCCTCGTCCATCTTCTTGAGGTTGTACTTGGCAGCGGCGTTGATGAACCACGCCTGCGAGTAGGAATACGGATCCAGCTTCAGCACGGTGTCGCTGCGATCGGAGATCAACTGCCAGTCCCTGCTTGAAAGAGCCAACTGCATCAATTGAATATGCGGCTTCAGGAACTTGCCGTCCGACTTCACCGATTCTTCGTATGCCTTCTGCGCGTCCTCGTTCTTCTTCTGTGCCATCAGGCTGTTACCGAGTTCAAACCAGGCCGCGGCATACTTCGGATACACCTCGACAGCCTTCTGCAGTTGAGCCTCGGCCTCCGAGTACTTCTTCTTCTTCGCGAGGTCCATGCCCTTCTCGTATGCTTTCTTCGCGTCTTTTGGCGCCATGCCTGTCGTCGCGCTGAAAACAAAACCCTGCACGTTCGCCAACCGGTGCAGCACCAGCGTACCTAGCTCCGGACTGTCCAGGATCCGCCGGCCGCTCAACTGAACCACATCGCTGCGGAAGCCAGGCAGATCCGCCTTGAATTCGCAGCCCATCAACTCGCGCTCCGACATCCCGTTCCGCACGCCGCCAGGAGACGAACTCTTCTGGCTGGTTCCTGTGCCGAAAGCATCATTGGGGTTGCCGATGCTCGCGTCGGTGAACATAGATTGGTTCTGGCCCAGCGAAATGCTGAACCGGCCCTTCATATCGGAATAGCCTTGAGGCCGCGGTTGCCCGTTGCAGACAAGCAACATCACCACCGGCTCGGGTGGCGCAGTGCCATCGTCCAGCATCACCCGTCCGGACAAGTAGATGGGACGCTGGTAATCCATAATGGAAGGCGTTGTACTCGTGGTCGGATTCGTGGTTCCGGTCGTCGTACTCGGCCGCGTCGGAATAGTGGGGGTTGTTGTACCACCGGTCGAACCCGTTGAGCCTGTGCCGCCGGTCTTCTGCGCGAACGCGCCAAACGTTCCGCAGACCGTCAGCAGACCGACCATTACGGCCTTTTTCCACCCGGCCGGAAGCAGTTGAAAATGACTCATGGCACCCTCCGCTGGTGTAGCTGAGTTCTAAGTGTAGGTATTATGGCACAGGAACCCTTCGATAGCTTGCCTTCATTTGTTCCCCCTCTTCGACTCCCATTCGGCCACCAGGAGTAAGCGCAAGTGCGGGAACCAGCGGCTGTGCGCATTGCCGCGACCAATGGCTCACTGTGCTTCATCCTTATTTAAGACAACAGAATTCCAGTCATGGAACTCCAGTCGCCCGGCGAATTCAGCCCTCCCGCTCCAGCACCTGCATCAGGGCCCGGATGTAGCCATAGCAGAAGGCGAAGGCCATCAGCCCGCCAGCATCCCCCTCAATGTGAGGCACATGGTCCGGCATCAGCATCCCGTCGTAGCCAACATCTCGATACGTGCGGATGGCGTTCAGGAAGTTCACGTCACCGTTATCCGGGAAGGTCTCCCGGAAGTCCAGGAACTTACCCTGGATGTTGCGAAAGTGAACATTGAAGATCTTCTTCCGGGTGCCAAAGTACCTGATCACGTCGCCGATCTCGCGGTTCGGGTCCTCCAGCATCTCCGTCACGGTCCCCTGGCAGAAGTTCAGGCCGTGGTACGGATTCTCTCGGATCGAGACAAATCGCTTCAGCCCGTCCACTGAGCCCAGCACGGTCTCAACACCCTTGAACCCCTTCCCCTTCGGCATCCCCGGATCGTGCGGATGACAGGCGATCCTCACCTTGTGCTCAGCCGCGACCGGCACCACACGATCGAGGAACCATGTGATCCGCTCCCAATACAAATCGGCGGACATCGGAGCCGCGGCGCTCGGCGGATCCTGCTTCCCGTCCGAATACTTAAAAGTACTGTATTGCGCGCCGCCCCGCCCCGTGGTCGGCGCCGTCCGCACCACACCCAGAATGCTCATGTTGTACTTCACCGACGGGATCCCGGCCAGGGCGCAATTGCGGATCATTTGGCAGATTTCGTCGACGGCCTTCTCGCGTGCAGGCGATTGCCCCAGCAGCAGGCTGGGATACTCCGCCTTTTCAATGACGCTCGAGCTCAACGGCAAGGGCACCATGGCCAATTGAATGCCCGTCGCCTCCACACCCTCCTTCAGGCGTTTCAGCGACTCCACACTCCACTTCTCGTCCAGCTTCCGCGACGGAAGCGTACTGCAAATGTGGGTGATCCCCAGCGGCGCAATCATGCGCAGGTAAGCCGGATCCGAGTTGTTCTGGGTCCCCAGCTTCATCAGCATCGGCTGCCTTTTAGCCGCCGGAGCCGCCGTGGCCGCAATCTGCGGAGCGGCCGCCATGGCCGCGGAAGAGAGAAGGAGTGTGCGCCGCTTCATTGGTGTCGTAAGCATCATATCCGGATTTCGGCGAGGTGGAGGAGGATCCTTCCTCATTCGGGCCGCCCGGCATGAGCACTCCAGTCCGTCTCAATCCGGCTAAATGCCGCGTTACTTGACGAGAATGTAGCAACGCCTCGAATTGAGCCGCATGTCGAGTTTGCTGTTTACACGTCATTCAGTGTGCCTCGACGACACTCGGCAGCAAGCGCTAGTCAATACCTACAAGTGAATGATTATAAGTTACTTACTGTTTCGGATACAAATATCATTAATTGCCGTTATGTAACAAACACATTGACAGTAGTAACAATTCTTCCTACACTAATACCCATCGAAAGGTAGCGAGGCATCGCTCGCGTGCCTTAGCTTCGAAGGGGAGTTAGTCATGTCGACACTCAGGTTACTTCTATCTCTAGCGCTATTGGCAGCGCTCAGCGTCGCACAGGTGGCAACCTCGCGACTGGACGGATCTGTCCAGGACGAAAGTGGTGCCGTGGTTCCCGGTGCGAAGATCGTCGTTCTTAACGAGAAGACGCAGGTGCGCGCCGAAGGGGTCACCAGCCCCGACGGTATGTTCATCTTTCCTTCACTTCAGCCCGGAACTTACACCATCAGCGTCGAGGCACCCGGTTTCCGCAAGGCGATCGCCAGCGGTGTGGAACTGAACGTCTCTGTGGCCACCACCCAGCGCTTCAAGCTTGAGGTCGGTCAGGTCACGGAAAGCGTGGTCGTGGAGGCCGAAGCCGCCCGCGTCCAGACAACGGATGCGCAGATGGGCCGCTCCATCACGATGCGCGATATCGACACACTGCCGCAATTGGGCCGCAGCCCGGTGGCTCTCGCAGTCTTCCAGCCCGGCGTTCAGATCGATCCCAGTGACACGACCTTTTCCCGTGTCAACGGCACGCGCCAGGGTAGCAACAACACAACCTTGGATGGCATCGACGTGAACGATGCCGTGGCACCGCGCCTCGGTTTGGCCATGACGGCCAACAATACCGACTCCGTCGGCGAATTTCGCGTCATCACAAACGGCGCCAAGGCTGAGTACGGCCGGAACGCCGGTGGCCAGGTGGAACTCATCACCCGCTCCGGCAACAACCAGTTCCATGGCAACCTGTTCGACTACCTCCGCAACACCCAACTGAACGCCAACAACTTCTTCAACAACACTTCAGGCATCGCCCGGCCGAAGTACATCCAGAATCTGTTCGGCGGCTCCATCGGCGGACCCATTAAGAAAGGGAAGACATTCTTCTTCTTCAACTACCAGGGCAGCCGCGTTTCCCAGGAAGTCGTCCGCAACCGCACCGTCCTCACGCCCGAAGCGAAGGCCGGCATTTTCCGTTGGCGCGCCCCTGGCAGCACCGCCATTTCGTCGTTCAACATCGCCCAGAACGATCCGCGCGGCAAGGGCGTCGACGCCGAGATGGCTAAGATCTTCAAGGTGTTGCCCGACCCGAACAACTTCGATACCGGTGACGGCCTCAACACCGGCGGTTACCGGTTCAACAATCCTGCCGGCAGCCGCAACAACGCCTATACCGGCAAGGTGGACCACAACCTGACAGAGAACCACCACGTCTTTTTCCGCTATAGCTGGTTCCGCACCTACTCCATCGACTCCCTGAATTCAGCGGACGCCACCTTCCCCGGGTTCCCCCAGGGCGCCCAGGGCGGCGTGCGGTGGGGCTTCTCTGCCGGTTCGGATTGGGTTCTGCAGCCCACGCTGGTCAATGAACTGCGCGTCGGCCACCAGAGCGCCAACTCCGACTTCCTGCGCCCCGGCCGCCTCCAGGGTGCCACCATCATCTCCAACCTGTTCACTGATCCGTACAACGCCGCCTTCGCCCAAGGCCGCAACGCACCGGTCGATGAGGTCACAGACAATCTGACGAAGGTGATGGGCAGCCACACCTTCAAGTTCGGCGGCCAATACCGGCGCACCAAGCAGTGGGGCTATAACGATGCCGGCATCTACGCGAACGTCACCACCGGTACGAACCTCGGCAATGCGGTGCCCGCCAACATCGGACCGACCGTCGCCAGCGGCACCATCTCCTCTGGTAACCGCCAGACCTTCGAGAGCCTCTACAACGACGTCCTGGGCCGGATGAATCAGGTCGTTCAGACTTTCTACAGCGACTTGACCACCTTCCAGAAGGCCGGCACGCCCCGCGTCCGAACCTTCAATTTCAATGAGCAGGGCTACTTCGCACAGGATGATTGGAAAGTGCGCCGCAACCTGACCCTCAACTTCGGCCTGCGTTGGGAATACTCCAGCGTTCCGTCGGAGGCCAACGGACAGCAGGGCATTATCGACCAAGCCGTGAAGATCAATGCGGTCAGCCAGATCGCCAATTTCGCAGTGGCCAAGTCGGGCTCCTGGTACAACAACGATCTCAACAACTTCGCACCCCGCTTCGGTTTCGCCTGGGACGTGAAGGGCGACGGCAAGACGGCCGTTCGTGGCAGCTACGGCGTCTTCTTCGACCGCATCATCGGCGCCACCACCAGTTCGGTCGACGGCGCCACCCCTGGTTTCTCGCAGAGCGTGCCGGTCAATCCCAACGCCAGCGGCACCGACATCCGCGCAGCCGACGGCATTCCGCTGCCCGCGCAGCCCTCCGCCCCGGTTCTCGTGCTCCCCAACAACCGCCAGAACACGATTTCGGTGTTCAACCCCAACCTGCGCACCGGCTACACCAGCCAGTTCAGCCTAAACCTGCAGCGAGAAGTCATGCGTAACACCATCGTGGAAGTCGCGTATGTGGGCAGCAGCGGTATCAAACTGTTCATGAACGTGAACCAGAACCAGCAGCGGGTCTACGGTGACTTCCTCAGCTCCTTTAAGGAACTGCAGGCATTCCAGACTAATTCATCCGCACCGATCTCGGCGAACAACACCCTCGTCAAGATATTCGGCACGCCTGCCTCGGCGATCTCCAGCCTGGGTGCGGCCAACTTCACTCAGGGTCTCGTGGGCACCGCGGCTACCAACCTGGACCGCACCCACTACACCCGCTACGCCGCCGCCGGTGTCTCCGACTTCTACCTGAGGAACTACCCGCAGTACATCGAACTCCGTCAGGGCACCAACAACGGCCGCTCCTACTACAACTCCATGCAGTTCAGCGTGCGCCGCAACATGAGCTCGTTGCAGGTGTTCGCCAACTACACCTTCAGCAAGAGCATCGACAACGGCTCCGCCGAGGGCAACGGCTACACCGCCCCGATTGACAGCTTCAACCTCGCCCTCAACCGCGCCCGCAGCGACTTCGACCGGCCCCACTCGTTCAACGCCTCCGCCACCTACCGCGTCCCGTTCGGCAAGGGCAAGCGCTTCGGCACCGACATGCCGCAGTGGCTTGATACCGCCATCGGCGGCTGGGAACTGGGCGGACTGATGATCTGGCAGAGCGGCTCCGTCTTCACTGTCAGCTCCTCCCGCACCACGACCAATGGCGCCGTGAACACCTGGGCCAACTACACCGGCAGCCGGAACATCGGCAGCATCGACCGGCGCGGCGACAGCGTGTGGTACCTCACCTCCGAGGAAGCCGGCCGCTTCAGCTTCCCGGCCGCCGGCGAACTTGGCAGCAGCGGCAGAAACGCCTTCCGCGGACCTCGCTACTTCAATATCGACATGTCCCTGGTGAAGCGCTTCAAGATCTACGAAGGCCACGCTGTCACCTTCCGCGCCGAAGGCTACAACGTTCTCAACAACGTCAACTTCGCCAACCCCAGTGTGTCCCTGACCACGCCGGCCAGCTTCGGCCGGATCAGCGGCACCACCGGGAATCCCCGTATCTATCAGATGGCGCTTCGCTACGACTTCTGATTCGACACTAACCCTTTCAGTCGCGGGATACCCCTCACCGGGGGTATCCCGTTTTTCTTTTCTGGGGCCAATTGGGTGGGACGACACTGCTCCACACACTACCGAGGTGGGGGTAATCCCCCACCCGCCCTATCTACACCCCTAACTTATTGAATTTAAATGACTGTTGCGTGGGCCCCGAATTGCATACAAAGTTGTATGACCGCGCCAGCCATCCCCGCCATCGCCAATCCAAGGCTGGTCTTCTGGGAACTCACAACCGGATGCAATCTCCGGTGCATCCATTGCCGCGCCAGCGCCACCGAATTGATGAGCCCCGATGACCTCTCCACCAAGGAGTGCTTGGACATCGTCGACCAACTTGCGGCATATGCCCCATTCATCCTGGTCCTGAGCGGTGGAGAACCCCTCTGGCGCCGCGATGTCTTCGATATTGCTAAGCGTGCAGTCTCCCACGGCATCCGCGTAGCCCTCGCCACTAACGGCACTCTTGTCGACGAAGCCATGGCCGATCGCATCAAGGAAGCCGGTATCGTCCGCGTCGCCATCAGCCTCGACGGCGCCGACCGCGGCACCCACGACGCCTTCCGCGGTCACGATGGGGCATTTGACGCTGCCATCCGCGGCATCCAACATCTGCAGAACCTGGGGATTTCCACCCAGGTCAACACCACCGTCTCCAAGCACAACGCCCATCAACTGCCCGAGATGGTCGAACTGGCCAAGAGCCTGAAGGTCGACGCCTTCCACCTCTTCCTGCTGGTTCCCGTGGGTTGCGGGCTGACCATCGCCGAAGATCAGTCCGTCACCGGCGCCGACGCCGAGCGCATCCTGAACTGGTTTTACGACCGCAACCTGGACTCCGGCATGGAAATGAAAGCCACCTGCGCGCCGCAGTACTACCGCATCGCCCGCCAGCGTCGCGCCGAGTCCCGCCGTGCCGGCGAAGCCGTTCCGGCCCAGATGCCGCACCCCCAACACGCCGGCCATCCCCATCAGGGTGGACATCCCACTGACCTGAACCAGATGACGCGCGGCTGCCTGGCCGCTTCCGGGGTCTGTTTTATCTCCCATCGCGGCTCAGTCCAACCCTGCGGCTACCTACCCCTCGAGGCCGGCGATCTCCGCCGCCAGACGTTCGAAGAGGTCTGGAGCGGCTCAGAACTCTTCAAGGACCTGCGCGATCTCAATAACCTGGACGGAAAGTGCGGCTACTGCGAATTCAAACAGGTTTGCATGGGCTGCCGGGCGCGCGCATTTGGTGTCACGGGCGACTATCACGCTGAAGAGCCCTTCTGCATCTACGAGCCGAATCCCCAACGGAAGGAAGCCACTGGAGCACCATGGCAAGCCTAGCGCTGAACAAACCCACCCCGCACGTGTGCCGGAACCGGCACGTGATGGTGGTCTGCACCGGTGAATCCTGCAGGAATGCCGGCGCAACCGACCTGCTGCACGACCTGAAGCACCACCACGAGCACGCCTCTGGTGACCTGCGCATCGGCGAGTCGAAATGCATCCACCGCTGCCAAGCCGCTCCAGCCATGATCGAGGATGGCCGCGTCATGGGTTGGATGAGCCGCATGCGGCTCAAAATCGAACTGCTCCGCCTCGGCCTGCTGAACTAGCGCGGGCCGATATCGACCTTCATCGAGTTCCCGTTGTCGCGCGTCGGCGGACGGCGCCGGTCTACACGGGTGCCCGGAATCGAAATCAGCTGCACAGCCTCGCCGTGCGGTTCCGGGTATAGATCCGCAACGACGGGCTCCAGCCCCTGCTCGATTGTCTGCTTTTCTTTTTCAGTGACATAGCCTACGAAGACCAGCTCCCCGTCGGCTCTCTTCTGAACCTCGAAGCACTCGAAGACAGGCTTCGAGAACAAGGGGATTTCGTTGGTCGCCGGAGCGCCGGTGAATCCGTAAACGCCATTTGGCAGGTGCCGGATGGCCGTCCCCTCTTCCTGGGAGTTGACGGCTCTGAGCTGATTCGCATCCCGCAGCGCCTGCCGTTCGGGCGCCAGTGCAATTTGTTGGACCTGTGACATAAACGCGTGTTTCCTAGATAAATTATCATGCAAGGACGGGGGCAATTTCACCCTCACCGCACCGCCCCATGCCCTCCTCCGCTCTGATCACCGATTTCGATGGCACCATCTCGCGTGTCGACTTCTACGAATTGGCCCTTCCACACTGCCCGGCCGAGTCGATTCCTGACTACTGGGCAGGCTATTCCACCGGACGGCTGACGCATTTCGAAGCCATGGCCGGCATCTTCGCGCAGATTCGTTGCAGAGAGGCGGTGCTGCAGGCCCTGCTGCCGCAAATGGAAGTGGATCCGGCGCTGCCCGCCGCTGTCGCCCAACTCCAGGATTCCGGCTGGGACGTCGTGATCGTTTCCAACGGCTCCAATTGGTACATCGATCAGCTTCTCTCGGGACTGGGCCTATCCCACCTGGAGGTGCATTCCAACCCGGGCCGGTTTGTTGAGGGATCCGGACTCGTGCTCGATCTGCCCTCCGGATCGAAGTTTTATGACCCCGCGTACGGCATCGACAAATCCGCCGTGGTGCTGGACGCCTTGAATCGGTACGACCGCGTTGCGTTTGCCGGCAATGGCCCTCCCGACGAGCAACCCGCGTTGCTGGTCGCATCCGAACGCCGGTTCGCCACGGGCTGGCTCGCCGGCCAGCTCAGACGGAGATCTGTGCAGTTTCACCCATTCCGCCGGTGGTCTGAAATCGCCCCCGCCCTTAGTGGTGAGGCTCAGCGGGTTTAGGCTGCGTCGTTTCACTCTTTGGCGGCTCAGGAGCCGGCTTGCTGGTCGCCGGGACATCCCGGTACTGCACCAGCACCGAGACCCTGCGGTTCGACGGGTCGAACGGATCCGCCTTGTTCCTTAAGTGCTGATCGGCGAAACCACGGATTTGAGCCACCCGGTCCACCGCGATACCAGATTCCTGCAAAACCCGCCGCGCACAGTTCGCCCGATCCGCGGAAAGCTCCCAGTTGGTATAGCCGGCCTCCGACGCATATGGCTTCGCATCGGTGTGTCCTTCAATCAGGAGCTTGTTTGGAAGTTGACTCAATTGCTCGCCCAGCATCCTGATCAACTCAGTTCCCTGGGGCGAAGGCTTGGCGTTTCCGCTTTCAAAGAACATCCCGCTTTCCTTTTCCAGCAGTTCGATGCGCAACCCTTCATTCGTCACGGTCACCTGTACGTTATTCTTCATCTGCTCGAACTTAGGCAACTCCTTCATGGCAGCCTCGATCTTCTCTTTCAACTTGCTCATGTTCTCCGTGGTCATCTCGATCCCGGTTCCAGCTCCGGACATATTTGAGCCCACCATCTTTCCATTGCCCGTAGGATCCAGGAAGTAGCCGCCCACCGCTTTCTTGACCTTTTCGTCGCTAGAGAGCAGCCAAAGCACAATGAACAAAGCCATCATGGCCGTGACGAAGTCCGCATAGGCGACCTTCCAGGCCCCACCGTGGTGGCCGGCATGGCCCTTCTTCTTGCGGACAACTATGATCGGCGGAGGTGTTGTTGCTGTTCCCATACTTCGACTCTCCCTGCAATGCGGCCTCTAGGCCGGCTTTGCAGCAGCCCCACCCTTAATGATTGCTTCAGTTTCCTTGAACCCCGGGCGCAGATGGGTGGGAATCGCGCGCCGTGCAAATTCCACTGCCAGTGAAGGAGCCGTCCCCTTTACAAAGGCGAGAATCGCCATGCGCAGGAAGCCCATGTATTGCGCGTGTCCGTCATTGATCTTGGAGATATTCGAAGCCAGCGGCCCCAGGAACCCATAGCAAAGCAGGATCCCCAGGAAAGTCCCCACCAGTGCCGCCGCCACCTTGTGGCCGATCTCTTCCGGCGGGCCGCCCAGGGCGCCCATGGTAATCACCACGCCCAGAACGGCCGCCACGATGCCCAAGCCCGGCAATGCGTCGGCCACAGTCGTCAGCGCCGACGCCGGCTCCGCCCCCTCATGATGCTGGACTTCCATGTCCAGTTC
The DNA here is from genome assembly GCF_051172195.1 of Paludibaculum fermentans. Lineage (GTDB taxonomy): Bacteria > Acidobacteriota > Terriglobia > Bryobacterales > Bryobacteraceae > Paludibaculum > Paludibaculum fermentans_A. The sequence continues at coordinate 2,404,469 of NZ_JBPJAQ010000001.1, read as the reverse complement.
CATCAGTTGGTCGAGTTCAAATGGCCCTACGCCGCCGGAGATCGACATGCGCACCGTGTCGCAGAAGAAATCCAGTGCATGGTGATTCTTCATGAAGCTTGGATACTTCGTGAAGATGGCACTCTTCTCCGGCTCGTCCAGATCGGATTCCAGCTTTGCCATGCCATTCTTGCGGGCATAGACGAAGATGTCGTTCAGCATCCGTAACTGTTCCAGATAAAAGGCCTTGGTAAACGGCGAGCCCTTCAGGGCGCCCAGCACCGCTTTCCCCATCCCAATGATGGTGTGCAGCGGGTTGCCGACGAAGATCGTGCCCAGCGCCGCCCCTCCGATGATCACCAACTCCGCCGGCTGCATGAGCACCATCAGCTTGCCGTGCTCCATGAGGTAGCCGCCAATGATCGCGCCGATTACGATTGCGACTCCGATGAGTACAAACATATGTAAGTTGCCCCCACGTGGGCGGGCTTCCGTCTACCGTATCGGCCCATTCTTTCCAACCTTGAACCCGGCGGCCCGCCCGGGAACGGATCGAATCCGGCGGAATTGGAGCGGCAATGTACACTGGAAGAGAATGCTGGGTCCCATCGACTTGACGCGCAAGCGCAATCCGGCGGCAAAGACCCACGCCCTGCCCCCGGCCGTCGAATCCCTCGAATGGCTGGCCAACAGTCCCGGCGTGCGGGAAGTGCTCCGTTTCTTCGCACGCGAACGCCGCTGGATCGACGAGCAGCACCTGGCGCTTTGCCGGATTGCCGCACCCACCTTCCAGGAACAGAAGCGTGCCGAATGGATGGCCGCGCAGTTCAATTCACTCGGCTGGGATGCCCGCATTGACCGCGCCGGCAATGTCACGGCTCAGTTGGGTCCCCCCGAGAAGAACACCCCGTTAGTTGCGGTGACGGCCCATCTGGATACAGTTCTTGCTCCCCGCAATCCGGAGGACATCCGGATCGAGGCCCGCGAACGCTTCTGTGGGCCCGGCGTCGCCGATAACGGCACCGGACTCACGGCCCTGCTGGCTATCGCCAAGGCGCTCGCCAGTGAGCCCAAACCCAAACTGCCCCTCGGTAACCTGCTGCTGGTCGCCAACGTGGGTGAAGAGGGCGAGGGAAACCTCAGCGGGATGCGCTTTCTTTGCCGCCAGTCTCCTTTTGCTTCGCGGCTCCGGGCGGTCCTCGTGCTCGACGGCCCCAGCACCAGCCACATCACCGTGGAAGCGTTGGCCTGCCGCCGGTTTGAGATCACAGTCACCGGTCCCGGCGGACACTCCTGGTCTGACCATGGAGCCGCCAACCCCATTCACGCCCTGGCCCGCGCCATCACCTGGTATTCGGATACCCGCCTGGAAGAACCGCCGCGGCAGCGCCCGTCCTCCTGGAACTTCGGAGTGATCGAAGGCGGCTCCACCGTCAACGCAATTCCGGCCAGCGCGCGGGTGAAAGTGGACTTACGGGCCGAAGCAGCGCACGACCTGGAAGAACTCGCCGAGTCGCTGGCCGCGATACTCGAGCGGGCGTTGCGGGCGGAAAACGAGCGCGCCGTCTCGGGCCGCGTCACCGGTCGGCTGAAAGAGACCGGAGCCCGGCCCGGCGGGCGGCTCGCCGAAGGATCCCCCATCTGCGGGTTCATTGAAGCCGTCGACTCGCACCTGGGCATCAAATCGCACCTCGATTGCGCCTCCACCGACGCCAATATCCCTCTTTCCATGGGCTTGCAGGCAATCTCCATCGGCGCCGGGGGGCAGGGAGGCGGAGCCCACACCGTCAACGAGTGGTATTCCCCCGACGGCCGGGACCTGGGGCTGCGGCGCGCCTTCCTACTGCTGTGCCTGCTGTTGGCTGACAGCGCCCTTGCCGCATGAACTCCTCCATCACCCGCCCAGTCCGCCACTTGCGGGCCGAACTGGCACTGGCTGCAATTGCCTTTATTTGGGGCGCTACGTTTGTAGTCGTCAAAGAAGCCCTGCTCGATGCTTCCACCTTTCTTTTCCTGGCGCTGCGTTTCACCCTGGCGGGGGTGATCCTGGCGGCCGTGCTCCGTGGCCGGCTGTCCCGGAAGCAGCCCCTCAATTGGGTGGGCGGCCTCCAGTGCGCCTTCCTGCTGTTTCTCGGGTACGCTCTTCAGACGGCTGGCCTACGCCTGACCACCGCCTCCAAGTCGGCATTCATCACTGGGCTGTACATCGTGCTGGTACCTTTGGGCGCTTCTCTCGTCAATAAGAGTATGCCGCGGCTGACGGAGATCGCCGGCGCGGCAGCCGCTACCGCCGGCACGGCCCTGATGACCTCCGGTGGTTGGGATCTTCGTCTAAATGCAGGGGATATCCTCACGGTCGGCTGCGCGGTGGCTTTCACGGCGCATATGCTCTCGGTGGCGCACTATTCGAGGAAGATGGACTACGAGCGTTTGAGTCTGTTTCAGGTCGCAGGCGTAGCCGCGTTCTCCTGGCTGGCCGCCGGAACCCTGGAGACACCCCACATTGCCTGGTCGCCACGCCTCCTCTTCGGCATTGTGGTCACGGCCGTCCTGGCCACCGCCCTCTCGTTTCTGCTTTATACTTGGGCTCAGCAGCATACATCGGCCACCCGCGCCGCCCTCATCTTCGCCCTGGAACCCGTCTTCGCGGGCCTCACGGCCTGGTTAGCGGCCGGCGAAGCCTGGACGGTGCGGTCGTTGACCGGTGCAGGCCTGATCTTGTCAGGTATCGTATTGGTAGAAGTGAAACCCGCGCCACCCTCCAGACATCAAGAGGGGTAACGGTCGCACCACTGGAAAGATTCAACAAGGAAGTTCTATGCGTTGGTTTGACAAGTTCCGCCAGCAAAAGCTCTTTACGATGAACATGGCCCTGCTTGCCGTTGCCGCGGTCGTCCTTGTCGGCAATGCGCTGACAGTTGGAGTCAGCGCCGCCAAGGGACAGGCCGTGGCGCCGGATGCAACTCCGCTCGCCCTCCCCCCGGTGAAGAAGTTGTCCAATGAATTCACCAAACTGGCGCAGATGCTCGAGCCGTCGGTGGTGTTCATCGCCACCGATTACACGCCAAAGCAGACGCAGTCGTCCAATAAGCGCCGCAACCCGCACGCGGCTCCACAGGACGATGACGACGAGGCCAGCCCCGCCGATCCATTGCAGCGCTTCTTCGGTTCGCCGTTCGGCGGCGAAGCCCCGCGCAAGCGGGAAGGCTCCGGTTCCGGCTTCATTGTCGACAAGAACGGCTACATCATGACGAACCTGCATGTGGTGGAACAGGCCGATCACATCAAGGTCCGTCTCACCGGCGACAAGACCGATTACAAGGCGAAGCTGATTGGCTCCGATCCGGAGATCGACATCGCGGTTCTCAAGATCGATGTCGGCCGGCCGCTGCAGTCGATCCGCGTCGGCAACTCCGAGAGCGTCCAGGTGGGTGATTGGGCAGTGGCCATAGGCGCTCCTTTCGGACTGGAGACGTCGGTCACCGCCGGCATCGTTTCGGCCACCGGCCGCGACATCTCACCCCAGCAATTTCAACGCTTTATCCAGACCGACGCGGCGATCAATCCCGGCAATTCCGGCGGTCCGCTGGTGAACATCAATGGTGACGTCATCGGCATCAACACGATGATCGCCACCTCGTCGGGCGGCTATCAGGGCATCGGTTTCGCGTTGCCGGTGAACACCGCTGTTCGCAGCTACAACCAGATCATCCAGTCCGGTAAAGTTTCGCGCGGCTCCATCGGCATCAAGTTCCCGCGCAACCAGACGTCCATGGAGATGACCTTAAAGGCCCTGGGCTTCAAGAACGGCGTCATCATTGAGTCCGTCACCACCAACGGCCCGGCGCAGAAAGCCGGACTCAAGGGTGAAGATGTACTCCTGTCCCTCAACGGCCATCCGATCAAGGATGGCGACGATCTGGTCGGCCGCGTCTCCGAGATGCCGGCCGGCACAGAAGTGACCGTCGGGCTCGATCGCGAGGGCCAGAAGCTGGAAAAGAAGGTTGTGATTGGCGACCGCGATGAGGTCTTCAAGGACGATCCGCAGCTCGCCGGCCTGCGCCGGGAGATGACGGAACCGGGGGCCGAGAAACCCTCCATGACGTCGCCGCGCTTCGGTTTCGGAGTGAGATCCCTCACCCCGGCGGAACGCAAGGAGATGAAGTACGACCTGCCCAGCGGCGTCATGGTCACCACGGTCGAAGACGGCTCTCCCGCCGAGGAGATCGGCATCAAGGAGAAGGATATCCTGGCCAGCATCAACCGCCGGCCAGTGTCCAGCTTCGAAGATGTGAAGGCAATTCTGAGCAGCCTGAAACCGGGCGCGCCGGTCGCTTTCCGGGTAATGCGGTCGAGCGCGGCGCCGGGCAACCGGTCGGAAATCACCTGGACGGGGATCTACCTGCCGGGCACCGTTCCACAGAACTAAGCATTCCAGCCGACGCAGAAGAAGCCGCCGTAGGCCCCCGCGGGCTACGGCGGCTTTCGTTTTTGGGCAGACAAAGCCAACGGAACGCGCTCGACCGGGTTACCATGGGTGCGTAGAGTCTTCTCGCCGATGAAAGTACTTCTAACGGGGGGCGCGGGTTACGTTGGTTCCCACGCCGCCAAGGCCCTCAGTCAGGCGGGGCATGAAGTCGTTGTCGTGGACAATCTCTTCCGGGGACACGATTGGGCCGCCAAATGGGGCCCGCTGGAGGTAGCTGACCTCACGGACGAAGCGGCGCTTCGCCAGGTCTTCCGGACTCATCAACCTGACGCCGTCATGCATTTCGCGGCGCTCGCCTATGTGGGCGAGTCCATGTCGGAACCTGTACGCTACTTCCGCAACAACGTGGAAGGCAGCTTGAATCTCTTGCGCGTGATGCTGGATCACGGCGTCAAGGATATTGTTTTCTCCTCCTCCTGTGCGACTTACGGCGTTCCGGACAGCCTACCCATCCGGGAAGATGCGCCCCAGAACCCGGTGAGTCCGTACGGCGAGTCGAAAAGGATGGTGGAACGAGCGTTGCACTGGTTTGCCAGTTGCCATGGCTTCCGCTATGCCGCCCTGCGCTACTTCAACGCCGCCGGCTGCGATCCTGAGGGGGAGGCCGGCGAGTTTCACACGCCGGAAACCCACCTGATCCCGAGCATCATCGAGGCGGCCATGGGCAAGAGGGATGCGCTGCACGTCTTTGGGGATGACTTCCCCACCCATGATGGTACGTGCCTGCGCGATTACATCCACGTGTGCGACCTTGCACGGGCGCATGTACTGGCCCTGCACCGGTTACGGAGCGGCGGCGGGTGTATGAAGCTGAATCTCGGCACGGGCGCGGGGCTCAGCGTGCGCCAGATGGTGAACATGGTGGAAGAGGTCTCCGGACTGCGTGTGCCGCTCGTCATGGCGCCGCGCCGCGACGGGGATCCGGCCGCGTTGGTAGCCGATTCCAGCAGAGCCGCGGAGCTTCTCGGCTGGAGGCCCCAGTACTCATCACTGGAACAGATCGTGAGCAGCGCCTGGGCCTGGCAGCACGAGCACCTGCCCCGGCAGTTGGCCTAGCGCCAGCTATCTGTTTGAGAATAGATGCCGCGGCCAGTTCTCCGGCGGGCCTGGCGGATTGCTGATAGCTGCCCGCCGCCCGCCTGCGCTAACCTAAATTCGGCACCTTTTTGTAACTGCATGTGGCACGGCGACTATCTATTTCTGCTCCGCGAACTTGTGGCCAAGGACTTCAAGGTCCGCTACCGCAACATGTCGCTGGGCGTTTTCTGGTCGCTGCTGAATCCGCTCGTGATGATGGCGGTGTATACCTACGTGTTCACCCGCATCCTGGCACGGCCGTTGCCGCACTTCAGCGTGCACCTGCTATGCGGGCTCATCCCTTTTAATTTCTTCACCATAGCCTGGCTCTCGGCGACTAACTCGCTGATTGAGAATGTGGCCATCATCAAGCGCATCCCCATGAAGCGGGAGATCATTCCGATCGCCTCGATCTTCTCGAATCTGACGCATCTATTGATTCAGCTGGGCTTATTGCTGTTCTTCGTGCTCATCTCGGGGCTCTCGGTGAACATCAACTGGCTGTGGCTGCCGGTGGTATGGGGACTCGAGATCATGTTCCTGATCGGTCTGGGACTGGCCTCGTCGGCGATGAACCTGTTCGTGCGCGATGTGCGTTATGTGGTGGAGTCAATCAACTTACTGCTGTTCTGGATCGTGCCGATCGTGTATACATTCGACAACGTGCCGGCCGATTTCCGGGATCTCTACCAGTACAATCCGGTGGCGGCGCTGATCCTGGCCACACAAACCATCATCCTGGGTGGCGCGGCGCCGACCATGCGGCTACTCCTCAAACTGGCGTTGGTCTCCGCCCTTTCCATGGCGCTGGGGTTTGCCATCTTCCGGCGAGCGGAGAAGCGCTTCTACGAATACCTGTAGCATGAGCCTGATCCGCATCAAAAACGCCTCGAAGATCTTCCAGCACCGCAAACCGCGTGTAGTGCTCAGGGACCGGCTGCGCCAATTCACCTCCAAGCCCGGCAAGGAGGGCTTTTATGCGCTGCGGAACATCTCCTTCGAGGTGGAGCCAAGGGAGAGCATTGCGCTGATCGGCGCCAACGGCGCGGGCAAGAGCACTCTGCTGAGCATGGTCTGCGGCTTGGCCCAACCGGACGAGGGATCCGTGGAAGTGCATGGATCCATTGCTCCCTTGCTGGAGCTTGGATCGGGGTTCCACATGGACCTGACGGGCCACGAGAATCTCTATTTGAACTCGGCCATGCTGGGCATGACGAAGGCGCAGGTAAAGGAACGGTACGACTCGATCCTCGAGTTCTCCGAAATCGCGGAGTTCATCAACGAACCGCTGCGGACCTACTCCATGGGCATGTCGCTGCGGCTGGCGTTCTCGATTGCGGTGCACTGCGATCCGGCTATCGTCATCATCGACGAGGTTTTGGGCGTAGGCGACGCGGCGTTCCAGCATAAATGCCACACACGCATCGCCGAACTGCGCGACGAGGGCAAAACCCTGTTGTGCGTTTCGCACAGCCCGGAGACGGTGCTGGAGTTCTGCGACCGGGCTATCTGGCTGCACCAGGGGCAGTTGATCCTGGACGCTCCGGCACGGGAAACCTGCGCCGCTTATATGCGATTTGTAGCGGATCCGACGCACGCCTTGCCTGGTGCCCCGACCCCTGAGGGCTGAGCAAGTGGCGGCCCGGAGTCTCTACTTGATGTTTTGGTACAGTTATCGAGCCACAGACTCCGGATTCTGGATTTTTTTCTCCACTTTGTCTCAATTTGAGGCTTTCAGAGCGATATCGAAGTGCGTATAATGAAGGCTCCACCACCCGCCAGGAGCGGGAGGGATATTCCCCCATCCGCCCCCCTCCCGCTCCCCCTAAGCTCCTGGCACTCGCGGAAGGGGTCGGCTCGGCCTTCTTAGTGGTGTCCATGTTCGACTCTCTTTGCTATCCTTCAATCGTGAAGCCGCCTCGTTTGCTATTTGTCCCATTTGCGTTGCTTCTCTCTTTCAGCTTTCCTGATTTCTCCCTCGCGCAGAAGAAACCAGTAGCCAAGGCTCCGGTTTCGAAGGCGCCCGCGGGCAAAGGGGCGGCCGGGAAGGCCGGCCCATCGAAATCAGCTGCTACTACTGCCTCTAAAGCTCCGGCGACGAAGGGCGGCGCGACAAAGGCTGCCGCCACGAAGTCTGCCGCCACTAGGACCGGTTCCGGCAAAAAGGGCGCAGTGGCCTCGCGGCGCGCGGCGGCGCCCAGGCGCATGACGCAGCAGCAGCCTGGTGAAGAACGTGTCCGCGAGATCCAGCAGGCCTTGACGGAAAAGGGCTACAACGTGGACGCCAGCGGTGTCTGGGGGCCCGAGTCCGCGGAAGCATTGAAGAAGTTTCAGGAAGACCAGAACATCAACAACATGTCCGGACGGGGCAAGCTGGACTCGCTCACGCTCATCGCCTTGGGGCTCGGTCCAAAACGGGAACCTCCGCCACAGACTACGGCCCCGGTTCAACCCAAGGCGGCACCAGAAGGAAAACTCCCATGATCATTGGCGTTCCTCGTGAAGTAAAAGACCATGAATCCCGGGTCGGCCTGGTTCCTCACGGCGTTACCGCGCTACTGGAGTCGGGTCATCAGGTGATTGTACAAACCCGCGCCGGACACCTCTCTTCGATCACCGACGAAGAGTATGTGGAGGCTGGCGCACGCATTGTGCCCACGGCAGCCGATGTCTGGAACCAGGCGGATATCGTCAGCAAAGTGAAGGAGCCGCAAGCTTCGGAGTACGGGTTTTTCCGCGAGGGACTGACGCTCTTCACATACTTGCATCTGGCTCCCCTGCCGGAGCTTACGCAGAAGCTGGTGGACACCAAGGTCACTGGCATCGCGTACGAAACCATCCAGGAGAAGGATGGCTCGCTGCCGCTGCTGACGCCGATGAGCGAAGTGGCCGGCCGCATGTCCGTGCAGATTGGCGCGCAGTACCTGGAGGCTCCGAACGGTGGCCGCGGCGTTTTGCTGGGCGGCATCCCGGGCGTGGCTCCGGCCAACGTAGTGGTGCTGGGCGGCGGCATCGTCGGCCACAATGCCGCGAAGATGGCCTTTGGCCTCGGCGCGAACGTCACCATCATCGACCGCAACCTGAACCGCCTGCGCGAACTGGACGACATCTATAACGGCGGCGTGATCACGCTGGCCTCGAACCTGTGGACCATCCGGGAATCCCTTCGCCTGGCGGATCTGGTGATCGGCGCCGTGCTAATTCCTGGCGCCTCCGCGCCACGGCTGGTGCGGCGCGACATGCTGCCGCTGATGAAGCGCGGCGCGGTGATTGTCGACGTCGCCATCGACCAGGGCGGCTGCTGCGAAACGTCGCACGCTACAACCCATACGGATCCGGTCTACTACGTCGACAACGTACTGCACTACTGCGTTTCGAACATGCCGGCCGCCGTGCCGCACACGTCCACCTACGGCCTGAACAACGCCACGCTGCCTTACCTGCTGCAGTTGGCCAACAAGGGCGTCGGCAAGGCGATTGCGGAGAATCCCGCTCTGGCGCTGGGCGTCAACACCTACAAGGGCCATGTCACGTATCCTGGCGTCGCCGAGAGCCAGAACATCCCCTGCACCGATCTACAATCGTTGCTGTGACGTCTTCTTCCCATCCATTCCCCGTACTGGCCCGCCTTCGCGCGGGCCAGCCTGTTTTTGCGGCCACAGTCACCACACCTTCGGTGGAGGCGGCGGCCCATCTGGCCAATCTTGGATTCCATTTCCTGTGGATCGAGATGGAGCATTCGCCCATTACCCTGGAGACCCTGCGAGTGATGGTGCTGGGGACGCGTGGCTTGCCGGCGCAGGTGTTCGCACGGGTGCCGGTGATTGAATACTGGACGGCCAAACTGGTGCTGGACCAGGGTGTAACGGGGGTTATCTTCCCCTTCACCACGACGGCGGAGTTGGCGAAGCGCGCAGCCGACGCCTGCCACTATCCGCCACTGGGGCGGCGTGGCTCCGGTGCCGGCAACGCTGTCCGCACCTGGCCGGAGCCGGGCAACTACTACGATTCCGCTGACCGCAACGTGGCTGTGATGTGCGTGGTGGAAGAGGCGGCCGCCCTCGAGCATATTGACGAGATCTGCGCGACGCCGGGCGTCGATATCATCTTCATCGGCACCAGCGACCTGTCGTTCTCCTTGGGCCTGCGCGGCCGGCAGGATGCACCGGAACTACTGGACGCGATCGACAAGATTGCAGCCGCCGCCCAACGGCACGGCAAGTTCCTGGGGCGGCCCGCCGGCAATGCGGCGCAGGTGGAAGCGTTCCGGCAGAAGGGCTTTCTGCTGTTCCAGTTACCAACCGAGATCGGACTGATGGAACTGGGCGCGCGCCAACTGCTGGACTCGGTGGGCATCTCGGCTCCGAATCCGGCCACGCGCTCGCAATACTAGCGGCGGGTCGATACACTAGCGGGAAGGCTTCGTCGCTTACCATGGCCAATATTCACCCTCTTCACGCTCTGCGCTATACGGCTGCGGCCGGAGATATCGCGGAACTGGCAACCCTGCCCTACGATGTCATCCCGGCGGCCCTGGAGGCCGACTATAAGTCACGCAGCCCGTACAACTTCGCGCACCTGATCCTGCCGCAGGGCGACTATGCCGGGGCGGCGGCGAAACTCGCATCCTGGAAGCAGGAAGGCATCGTGGCCAGGGATCCGGAAGAGGCGTTTTTCGTGTACGAACAGACGTTCCCCGCGCCGGGCTCAGGAGAGATCCTGATGCGCCGCGGGTTTGTCGGCCTCGGCGACACCGAGGATTACGGGACGAACGTCTTCCGCCATGAGTGGACGATGAGCGGCCCTAAGGAAGACCGCTTCCGGCTGCTGCAGGCCACGCAAGTCCAATTCGATTCCATATTCATGCTGTTCCCGGATCCGAGCGGCACGGTGGAGGCCAAGCTGGCCGAAGTGTGCGCCACGGAACCCGACCTGGCCTACGCCGACCACGAGCGAACCCAGCACAAGTTGTGGCGTGTGGCCGACGCGGCTTGGGTCTCCTCGATGCAGGCGCTGATGAGCGACCGGCCACTGCTGATCGCGGACGGCCACCACCGCTACGAGACGGCGTTGCGCATGGGCCAGCCCAGGACGCTGATGACGTTTGTCAGCCTGGATTCGCCGGGCCTGCGCTGCTTCGCGACGCACCGCATCGTGCACTCCGTGCCGGATTTCCAGCCGGAGGCATTTCTGGCCAAGCTGCCCAATGTGGGCGAGGGCGTGGATCCGCTGGTTTCGCCCGCCGGCGCCATCCGTTTCGGTGTAGTGATGGAGAGCGGAGAATTCCACTGTGACGTGCCGGCGGCCGAGGGTGCGTTGAATGTGGCGGTGCTGCAGGATTCCATCCTTTCGCCGCTGCTGGGCATCACGCCCGAGGTGGTGACCGCCGGCACAAATCTCCGGTATAAGCGGACGCGGGAAGAGGCGTTGGCGGAGGTAAAGGAAGGCCGGGCGCAGATCACGTTCCTGCTGGAAGACTTGCCCATCGACGGGATGGCGCGGGTCTCGTTCGGCGGTCAGGTGCTGCCGCAAAAGTCGACCTACTTCTACCCGAAGATGGGCTCCGGCCTGGTGATGCTGGAACTGCAACCGTGAGCTACACCTGCTATCGCGCGGACGGCCCCGTCGACTGGAACCGCGTACCGCAATCGCCCCGCTTCGTCGATATGGTTTCGGGCGATCCAGGGCTGTTCGACACCCGGGCGGCGGCTGTCTGGGACGACGAGGCGCTCCACATCCGCTTCTGGAGTGAGGAGCGGTTCATCGAGGCCAAGCTGACCGAGCGCGACTCGCTCATCTTCCTCGAAAGCGATGTCGAGGTCTTCATCGACGGCGGCGACTGCTACTACGAGTTCGAGATGAACGCGCTGGGGACGATCTACGAGGTCTTCTTCATCTGGCGGGATACGTATGAGAAGTTTCATTCCGAGGAGTTCGACGTCCACAACCGGAAGGCACTGACTTTCGGCGGCGATTACGACCGCAGCGGGGCGACGTTCTGGCGCGGCACGCATCCGCGCGGACTGCGCTGGGCGTTTCTGGACTGGGATTTCCCCGGATTGCGGACGTCGATCCAGATTGACGGGAAGTTGAACGATCCGGCACACATTTCCAAGGGTTGGTGGGCCGAAGTCTCGCTGCCTTGGCAGGGCATGCGGCACCTGGCAAACGGCCGGGCGCTGCCTCCCCGCGAGGGCGACATGTGGCGTATATTCTTCGGGCGTTTCGAGAAGCTGATGGCTGGAGGGAAAGAAGTGCAACCGCACCCGGCCTGGTGCTGGACCCCTCACGGAATGTACGATACGCACCGTCCGGAATCCTGGACGGAAGTTTACTTCTCTTCTAATTCGCTGGAAAACCTGCCGAAACTTGGCAGATAGAAATCTCAAATTCTTCTTTCCAATATTCACGGCTAGGCCTACACTCTCTGCAGGGAGGTGCTCTATCGCTGGCCGCCTGTGGAATCTGCGGCCGCGTTTCTGGCTGCCTGCTTCGGCTTGCAATAAATTGGAACCAAGATACACTGCGTACCTCCACTGGTCGAGCAATTTGACTACTCCGTCCGGTGGGTCCGTACGCCTTCACTGGCGGGGGCCGAGCGGCATCCGCTGGCTTCCTCCTCCTCCAGGTGGCTGTCGACGCCGCCAAGGCCCCCGGTACCCTGCCTACGGACGCCGGTTCCAAATGTAACTTATTGCAGAAGTTTGATCCTTCGCCCTTTGATTCATCGCGTGTACGGCATGAGAACCACTACGGCCCTGTTCGCGGTACTGTTGTGCCCAGCGCTTTTCGCCCAGGATTACCTACCGCTGGGAGATGGCAACTATTGGACTTACCGGTCGGATAGAGCCTCGCAATCTTTCACGATCACTGTCGGGACACCCTACCAATTCAACGATCAGGTGTACTACTCCGTTAAGGGTTATGGGGTAGCCAACGGCTTCCTGCGGAGCACGGCCGAGGGGGATCTCCTCCAGGTGGATATGGAGGCGGGCACCGAGTCTCCAGTCACCATTTTTGCGCCTGGCAAACAATGGGAATCGCCGTTGAGCGGCTGCCAGCAGACCGGAGAAGCTTCGGCGAAGCGCGGCGGATATGCGGGTCCTGCCGGTATCTTCGCCAGCGCGGTGACGGTCACCTATGGGCCGGGCGCCTGCTCCGACGCGGGCTTCACGGAAGAGACTTACGTCGAGAACGTCGGGCTGGTTCGCCGTGTGGTGTCCACCCTGGCGGGCCCTGTCCAATACGACCTGGTGGCGGCCCGGGTGGGAAAGTTTACATTCAGCGCCGACCCCAGCGTGATCGTGCGCCTGAGCGTCCCGGAGAACTCGCTGCAACGGCAGACGGCGGTCGAGGCGCTCCACCTAAGGGCGGTACTCCATGTGGGCGCCATCTCCGCGCTGAGCGTGAAGGTCCGGTTCCCCACCTCGCAACGATATGACCTGGTGCTGCGCAATGCCGCCGGCGAAGTCGTCTACCGCTGGTCCGACGGGAAGGCGTTCCTTGACGTAGTGGGCGAGGAGTTTGTGGGCGGCGGACCGAAAGCCTATCAAATTGAAGACGCAATCGATGCCGCGGCGGCCGCGAACCTGGCCGACGGCATCTACACACTGGAAGCGTGGCTGACGACTGGCGACGGACCGAAGTTCTCGTCGACAGTCTCGGTGGAACTGAACACCCGGCAGACGCCCTAGCGGCCGTTCGCGGTCAACTTTGCCATCTCCGCGGTGACCCGGGCCAACTCAGTCAAGCTCGCTGAGTTGGCCCGTTTCTGTCTCTTGAGGTCGTCGAGGACGGTCAGGGCGCGGCCATACCAGATCATCGCTTCGCCCCGGTTGCCGATGGCGGCGTGGGTATCGCCGAGCCCGGCCAACGATTCCGCCACTTCGCCTTTTGCTCCGGCGTTGAGGGAATTCCTGGCTGCGACGGATTCGCGCAGCGAAAGCGACTGGCGGAACTCCTCCATCGCCTGGCTGGCCTGACGCTGCTTCAGTAGGGCCCGGCCGATGTGATAGTGCTCAGTGGCGGTGAGGCTACGGAGGCGGACGTCGTCGGGGTCGGCCCGCTCCAGATCCTCGTAGATCGCCTGCGCGGTCTGATAGTTGCGGAGGGCGGCATCGGGATGGCCCTGTTCCAGTTGAAGACTGCCCAGGCCGCTGGCGGCGGACGCCTCCATCTGCCGCAGCCCGAGGTTGGACGGCCAGAGTTTGAGGCCTCCACGGGCGGCTTTCATGGCATTGAGGTAGTGACGTTCCGACTCGACCGGCTCCTTGGAATGGCGGAGGATACTGCCCATGCGCAGATTGGCGAGAGCCAGGCCATGCCAGTCCTCAGAGGACGCATCCGGCTGCTGTGTGAGGGCGATGTAGAGCTTCAGTGCACTCTGGCGGGCCGGGAGGACTCCAGCCCACTGGCCCACCTGGAATAGACTGCCGCCCAGGGTGGTGTAGCCCGCGGCGACCTCGCGCTGGAGTCCGCGATTGCCGGGATCACCGGCCAGTAGTCGTTCGCGGATGCCTAAAGAGCGGCGGTCCAATTCGAGGCCCGCGGGGTATTCGCCTGCGATCTTCAGCACACCGCTCATGCGGGAGAGCGACACGGCGAGGTGGCGTTGATTCTCGACATTGCCCGGGTCGGCCGCCTGCATGGATTCACGGATAGCGAGGGCTTTGCGGTAGCTGCTGAGGGCGGCGGCGGTATCCCCCACATTGGGACCATCGGCGCGGCCCTGAACGTCGCCCATCTTTTCATAGGCCATGGCGAGTTCGCGCTGCAGTCCGAGATCACCGGCGGCCTCCTTGGCCAGGCCGTCAAGGTATTCGAGGGATCGCTGGATGAGTTTGCCGCGAATGCCGGTGCCGCCCGGAAGAGTCGCCAGGGTGTCGTTCTCGACCAGGAAGGAAGTTGCCAGTCGGCGGACATCCTCAAACCGGCGCTCGGCGCGATCGCGCTGGATGCGGGCGATGTGGGCCTGCCAGGTGGTGGCCACGATGCCGCCCAGCAGGCACAGCACGGCGAGAGCTCCGGCGGCGACACTGGCTTTGTTTCGTGTTGCGAATTTGCGCCAACGGTAAGGCAGCGAGTCGGGCTGGGCAAGGACGGGCCGGCCTTCCAGGTAGCGGCGCAGATCCTCGGAGAGCTGCTCCACCGAGGTGTAGCGGCGGGCCGGCTCCTTGTGCATGGCCTTGAGGATGATGCGATCGAGGTCGCCGCGCAGGGTTTTAGGCAGGATGGTGGCGTGCACGACCTCGTCGGTGAGGACGTCGCTGGGCTTGACCGGATCCTCATGGCAGATGACCCGCTCGAGTTCAGAGTGCACCTTGGACTGGAACTTGTGGGCCTTCTGGCCGGTGAGCAGTTCGTAGAGAACAGTGCCGAGTGAGTAGACGTCGGCGGCAGTGGTGACGGGCTCGCCGCGAAACTGCTCCGGACTGCAGTAATCCGGTGTGAGCATGCGCGTCTCTCCCGTACGCGCGGAGGCCATTTCCGGCGCGTCGGGCAGCAGCAGCGTAGCAATGCCGAAATCGAGCAGCCGCGGAATGCCGTCTTCGGTGATCAGGATGTTGGCGGGCTTGAGATCGCGATGGACGATCAGGTTGCGGTGGGCATGGTCAACCGCTTCGCAGACCTGCCGGAACATGCACAGGCGGCCCTGTAGATCGACCCGCGCCTCATGGCAGTAGTGCATGATGGGCCGGCCGGGCACGTACTCCATGACGAAGTAGGGCCGGCCATCGGCGGTGGTGCCGCCTTCCAGCAGGCGGGCGATGTAGGGATGGCTGAGGAAAGCGAGCAACTGGCGTTCATAGCGGAAGCGCTGCAGGACAAAATCGGTGTCCATGCCGCGCTTGACCAGCTTGATGGCCACCTGTTGTTCATAAGCGCCGTCGTCGCGCACCGCCAGGTAGACGCTACCCATGCCGCCGCGGCCGATCTCCTCCACGATGCGGTAGGGTCCGATGCGGTCACCAGGTTCAAGATCGGGGACCGGAACGATTTCGGCCGGAGGATGGACGGTGAGGAAGCCGGAGTTCTCGTCCTGTGCGTTGAGGAGAGAGAAGACCTCTTCCGCCAGCTCGGTGTCGGGGCCGCAGGACTGCAGTACGAACTCACGTCGCGCTTCGCAGGGACGCTCGAGCGCTTCGTATAGGATCTCCTTGACGACGGCCCACTGCTCGCTTTTCATGACCCGCCGGCGCGGCTGACCTCGCGGAAGAGCCAAGCCTTGGCTGTGGCCCAGTCCCGTTTGACGGTGGCGGTGGAGATGCCGAGGGCTTCAGCGGTCTCTTCCACGGTGAGCCCGGCAAAGAACCGCATTTCGACGACCTGGGCCTGTTGTTCGTCCATCTGGGCGAGGCGATTGAGTGCATCGTCGAGGGCGAGTACTTCCCAATCGTTCTTTTCGGCGACGCCAAGGGCCTCGTCCAAGGCCAGCTTGGGCATACCAGATCCGCGTTTGGCGGCATGCCGAGCCCGCGCGTGGTCGACCAGGATGCGGCGGATCATGCGCGCGGCCATGGCAAAGAAGTGGGCGCGATTCTGCCACTCCGCATTGTCCTGTTGGACCAGGCGGAGGTAGGCCTCGTGGACGAGAGCCGTACTTTGGAGGGTGTGACCGGGCCGCTCGTGGCGGAGGGCGCGTTCGGCCAGGCCGCGGAGCTCCGTGTAAACGAGAGGCAGGAGTTCGTCGAGGGCCTGCTTGTTGCCGTCGCGCCAGCTTCTCAGGAGTTGAGTTACGTCTGACGAGAGCATAGCCTACAGTCTAACCTGAGCTACTCGGGACTTGACCGGGGGCGCCAGCCAAAATTTCGATTTCATTGTCTCTGGAAGTTGGACGTGCGAAACGGCCTGAGGTTATTGGCAATTGCGGTCCTCTGGCGGCGGCGCGCAACCGCCTTGTCACGCGCGTATGCTGGAGGGGGTTTGATAGCACGCAGTACCGAGGTTCGAGCATGTTCCGTTCTCTTTTGTTCCTTCTCTGCCTGACCGCCGAGGCACAGGTCCCGCAGGTGCCCGACAAGTTCTTCTTCGAGGAAGGGAAGATCCGGGTTCTGATCCTGACGGGCCGGAACAACCATGATTGGCGGACGACTACCCCCTACCTGCGACGCGTCCTGGAAGTGACGGGGCGCTTCGACGTGCGCGTGACGGAGGAACCCTCGGGCCTGACGGCCGAGACGCTGAGGCCCTACGATGTTCTGATTTCCAATTACTGCGGACCCCGTTGGGGCATGCCGGCCGAAAAGGCCGTGGAAGAGTTCGTGAAGGGCGGCAAAGGCCTGGTGGTGGTGCATGCAGGCAGCTACCCATTTGGCGAGACCGCGGTGTTGAGCGAGAAGATGGGGCGCACGGATGTCTACCAGCCGCCTTGGACCGCGTGGGGCGCCATGGTGGGCGCCGTCTGGTCGGACAAGGATCCGAAGACCGGGCATGCGCAGCGGCATGCGTACGAGGTGAAATGGCAGGATGCCGCGCATCCGATCGCGGCGGGCATGAAACCGTCGTTTCTGCTCAGCGATGAGCTGTATCACAACTTCCGTCTGAAGCCGGGCGTACACATTCTGGCGACCGCCTTTGATTCTCCGAAGATCGGTGGCAATGGCAAAGAAGAGCCGCTGCTGTGGACGAACGTGTATGGTACTGGGCGCGTGTTCCACACCGCCTTGGGGCACGATCTCGATGCGATGCAATCGACGGGTTTCACGGCCAGCTACGCGCGCGGAGTCGAGTGGGCCGCGACCAGGGCCGTGACCCTGCCCGCGCAGGTGGACCTGCATCCGGTCAACAAAGATGCCCTGCGTGTGCTGCTGGTGGCGGGCGGGCATGATCACGAGACTTCGCTCTATGGCGCCTTCGAAGGCTGGCCGGGTGTAAGGGTGAATGTGGATCCACACCCTGCGGCCTTCCGCGGCGACCTGCGGAAACGGTACGACGTCGTGGTGCTCTATGACATGATTCAGGACCTGCCTGAGGCGCAACGCAGGAATCTGCAGGACTTTGTGGAATCGGGCAAGGGCCTGATTGTTCTGCATCATGCCGTGGTGAGCTTCCAGTCCTGGGAGTGGTGGTGGAAAGACGTCGTGGGCGGTCATTACTTCGAGAAGGCGACGGGTGAGCATTCGGCGTCGTCGTACCTGCACGACGTAGAGATGGTGGCCACACCGGTGGGCACACACGCCATCACAAAGGGCCTGCCGCAGATGCGTGTCCTGGATGAGACGTACAAGAACGTTTGGCACTCGGCCGGGATCCAACCGCTGCTGACAACGGATGAGAAGACCTCGGACAAGGAACTGGCCTGGATCAGCCCGTATGAGAAATCCCGTGTCGCGGTGATTCTGCTGGGGCATGGGCGGGAAGCGCACGAGAGTCCGTGGTTCCGGAATCTGCTGCACCGGGCGATCGTCTGGTCCGGCGGGCGGTAGGGGGCCGGAAGGAGGCCCCTTGACGACGGCATGTGGCGGTGGTATTGAGAGGAATCTGGTTAATCGATAAACGCACCTTAAACACGAATGGATGAGCCGCAGTTCGGCGCATCGAGGAGGATGTCCATGTGGTGCAGGCTGGTTCTTGGTGCTTTGCTGTGCTTCCCTGCCAGTGGAGCTTTGCTGGTGTATCAAGCGACTATTCACGCCTCAATTGGGGACGGAAGTCCAATTTCGATGCCGGGATTTCCCTCTGGCTTGGGGACGCTCGAAGCGTACTTCCTAGACTGGAAGCTCACTGGCGGTGCGTTGGCGCTGCACTGGCCTGAGCCCTGGTCTGAGGAAACTCATGTGTCGGTCATCACATACGAGTGCTGGGCAGATGCCATTCTGTTACAACCCTTCGACCCTGAGATCAAGCTTCATCTTGGACCTGGTATAGATGGCGGCACGGGCATGGTCGGGGTGGGATTGGATGGTTCGGCTCACGGAAGAAGTCGAAGCTCAGGACCTCCGGAGGGAGTGACAGGGTGGTTGAGTATCAGCTACGAACAGCACGAGTTGACTGAGTGGGGGTACTTCGATCCGCCGATCGGCTACGTTGTGCTTGATCTCACACTTGTGTACAAATACGTGGAATACGGCGCCATTCCGGAGCCCGGTACCGGGCTGCTCACGGGTGGCCCACTGATTCTGGTTGCCTTGGCCCTGGCTCGACGCCACTGGAGCCAGCGCAAGCACAGGCTCGAAATGAGGGGTGAGCCGGCGCCGCGGTTATGATGTCGGCGAGTGGCGGATGAGCCGGTGTTCGGCGCATCAAGGAGGATGTCCATGTGGTGCAGGCTGGTTCTTGGTGCTTTGCTGTGCTTCCCTGCCAGCGGTGGATTGCTGGTGTATCAGACGACGGTCGATGCGTGTTACGGCGAGTTCTGTAGCTCTTACAACGTCGCTACGTTGCCGGATTTTCCTGACGGGCTCGGCAAGCTCGAATCGTACTATCTCGGTTGGGACTTGAAAGGCTTTGCCTCAGTCGGGATCTCCATATGGGAGCCTGAACCCGGGTACGGCTGCTTTGGATGGCTCAGCTACACTGCGAGTGCATCTGGGTCGTTCACTCCATCGGAGCTCCCGGGTATCCATCTCGACTATGGGCACGGAGAACAGATGTCGCACGAATGCGGGGAGTTGATTGAGGTCGGGCTCAACGCATCGTCAAAAGGTGGTATTGGAAGAATCGGATCGGTGAGCGGGATTTCGCTGGAATTCACTTTCTACTATGGGGAAGAGTCTCACTTCTCCCCGGGTTTCCACGATCCGGTGTTTGTTGGAGTCACTGGAACCCTCTCAGTCGCGTACAAATACGCTGATCTTGATGCCATTCCGGAGCCCGGTACCGGGTTGCTCACCGGTGGCCCACTGATCCTTGCCGCTTTGGCCCTGGCTCGGCGCCGCTGGAGTCCGCGCCACCACAGGTTCGAAATGACGGATTAGCCGGCGCCCCGGCTGCTCTTCGCCAAACCCGCCTGATAGATATCGTGCAGCCGGAGCAGCCCCAATGATTTGCTCTCGGAATCCACAACGGGCAGCAGCGAGAGCTGCCGGGGCCGGTTCTCCATCAAAACCAACGCTTCGCGCAGTGTGGCATCCGGGCCGATCGTCTGCGGCGCCACGGTCATGATGTCGGCCGCGCGCAATGGACGGATATCGTCGTGTAATTCCAGCGCCCGGCGCACATCGCCGTCGGTGATGAGGCCGGCTAGCGCGCCTTGCGGTGTAAGTACGCACGCAGCGCCTAGCGATCGGCGTGTCATGACGATGACCACCTGGCGTAGAGCTGCCTCCGGCGTCACCCAGGCTACGTCGTCGCCCGTGTGCATCGCATCACGGACATGGAGCCTCAGGTTCCGGCCGAGTTGCCCCGCGGGATGGAAGACCCCGAAGTCCTCGGGACCAAACTGACGAGCCTGCATTAGGGATACCGCCAAGGCATCACCTAGGGCAGCAGCCACAATGGCGCTGGCGGCGGGTACGAGATTGTGCAGGTCGCCTTCCTGATCGACACCGGCGTCGAGGACAGCCTGGCACACACGCGCCAGCGGGCTGTCGGTCTTGCCCAGGATGCCGATGCAGGACACGCCGGCCTGCTGCAGGCGGGGAGCGAGCCGGACCAGTTCCTCGGTCGCTCCGCTCTTGGAGATCAGGATGACGACATCGCCGGTCTGGACCAGGCCGAGATCGCCATGGACAGCTTCCGCCGGGTGCAGGAATGAGGCAGGGGTGCCGGTGGCGCACAGCGTGGCGGCGAGCTTGCGGGCCACGTAGCCGCTCTTCCCCATGCCCGTTGTGATGACGCGTCCTTCGGCCTGGAGAATGAGGCGCGCGGCGTGTTCGAAATCGTCGCCCAGACGTTCAGAAGCCCGCGCGATGGCGCGGGCTTCCGTTTCCAAAAGATGGCGGGCCGCCGGCAGCATGCTACTCGGCCGGTGCTGGCTCCGGAGGGGTGGTGGGCGCTTCCTTCACAGCATGTTCGAAGAGGAAGTTCAGCGTCTTTTCCGTGATGATGCGGTTGGCGATGCGTGAGAGCGAGCCGTCCTTCTCCATGCGCATGCGGGCCGCGGCGACAGGTTCGCGCTTCTGGCGGGCAATGCGCTGGACTTCGGCGTCCATCTCTTCGTTGGTCACGCCAATGCTCTCGGTGGTAGCCAGCTTGCCAAGCAGCAGGGAGGCCATCACGTCACGGCGAGCCTTGTCCTTCTGCGTATCCTTCAGCTTGGTCCAATCGAGCTTGATCTTGCTGGTGTCGATGCCCTGCGCCTGCCACTGACGCATCTGGCTCTCCACCGTATTCTCGATCTGGTTTTCGACGTAGGCTTCCGGCACCGGGAAGTCGTGCATGTCGACCAGCTTGTCGATGAGCTTGTTTTTGGCTTCGTTTTGGGCGGCGAACTCGCGCTCGCGGAAGATCGCCTTGCGGATCTCTTCGCGCAATTCGGCGATGTTCTGGAAGTCGCCCAGGTCCTTGGCGAAGTCGTCGTTCAGTTCGGGCGCTTCCTTGAGCCGGATCTGGTTCAGGGTGACGGCGAACTTGACGGTTTTGCCAGCCAGACGCTCGGCCGCATAGTCGGCAGGGTAAGTGATTTCGGCGTCGTGCACGTCGCCAGGCTCGGCGCCGCGCAGGGCATCACTGAACGCCTGGAACGTATCCTTGCCGCCGATCTCGATATTGATGTCGTCCTGCGTCATGGGCTCGCCTTCGATGCCCTCGATGGAGCGCAGCGAAACCAAGCAGTGATCACCGTCCTGAGCGGGGCGCGGGTCGACGTTGACGAACTCGGCCTTGCTCTCACGGATCTCTTCGATGCGGGCGTCGATGTCGGCCTCGGTGACGACAGGCTCGGCGTACTCGACGGTCAGCCCGCGCGTCTCTTTGAGCTCGAACTCGGGCGCGACTTCGAATTCAGCCTTGAAATGGACAGCTTCGCCCTCGTGGAAATGAAGGTCCTTGACGTTCGGCCGGCTGACGACGTGGAGGTTCTCCTTCTCGCATTCCTTGTCCAGGTACTTCGGGATGAGGTTTTCGAGAGCCTCCTGCCGGATATCGCCCATGAACTTGGAGCGGATGATCGACGCCGGAGCTTTGCCCGGGCGGAAACCTTGAATGTGCGCCTTGGCGCGAACCTTCTCGACTACCTTTTCGATCTCCGCGGCGACGGCGTCGGCCGGGATATGGATGTCAAGAGAGTGCTTACAACCTTCGATGAGTGCCAATTTCCAAGAACCTCCACACACCAAAAGGCGGGCCTCAAAGGCCCGCCCAGTAGTGGCTGAATTTGCCAGTTGATCGTTTCGGCGCGAATGAGCCTGAACTAATAGTTTCGCACGGTTTAGCTACGCGCTGCTGCCGCAATCCGCGCATCTTCCCGCAGGCCGTCGGCCTTGTCGGTGAGTTCCCAGGTGAAGCCTTCGCCCGTGCGGCCGAAGTGGCCGAACGCAGCGGTGGCCCGGTAGATGGGACGCCGCAACTTGAGGTGCTCGATGATGCCCTTGGGAGTCAACGGGAAGTGGGCGCGCACGAGCTCGGTGAGGCGCTCTTCATCAATGAGGCCTGTGCCGAACGTGTTCACCAGGACGCTCACAGGATCGGCCACGCCGATGGCGTAGGCGAGCTGGACTTCGGCGCGCGAGGCGAGGCCGGCGGCGACGATGTTCTTGGCGATGTAACGGGCCATATAGCAGGCCGAACGGTCAACCTTCGTCGGATCCTTGCCGGAGAAGGCGCCGCCGCCATGACGGCCCATGCCGCCGTAGGTGTCGACGATGATCTTGCGGCCGGTGAGGCCGGTGTCGCCGTGCGGTCCACCCACTTCGAAACAGCCGGTGGGATTGATGTGGTACTTGGTGTTGGCGTCCACCATGTCGGCCGGAACCACCTTGCCGATGATGTCTGCCTTGATGGCTTCCACCAGCCCGTCGGGCATCGTGTTCGGCTTGTTGGGGTTGGGGTCGTGCTGGGTGGAGACCACAATCGCGTCAATGCGGGTGGGCTTGCCGTTCACATACTCGACGCTGACCTGGCTCTTGCCGTCAGGGCGGAGGAAAGAAACTTCGTTCTTGTTGCGGGCTTCAGAGAGGCGCTGGACCAGCTTGTGTGCCAGCATGATCGGCAACGGCATCAATTCCGCCGTCTCGTCGCATGCATAGCCGAACATGAGGCCCTGGTCACCGGCGCCGCCGGTATCCACACCCATGGCGATGTGGGGCGACTGCCCATGCAGCAGGTTGATGACTGCGCAGGACTTATAGTCGAAGCCGTAATCCGAGCTGGTAAAACCGATGTCTTTGATGACTTCGCGGGCCAGGTCCGGAATATCGCGGAAGAACTTCAGGTTGCTGGTAGTAATCTCACCGGCAACGATACAAGTACCCGTGGTCACCAGAGTCTCACAAGCCACACGCCCGGTAGGGTCTTCCTTCAGGATCGCGTCGAGAACTGCGTCGCTTACCTGATCGGCGATCTTATCGGGGTGTCCTTCTGTGACGGACTCCGACGTAAATATGTGTCGGCTGACGTCGGCCAATGCAAATCCCTCCTGGGAATGACAGTATTGATCCCGGGAGCTCTGCGGAGCAGGCCACGGGTATTTCAGGGTTCCTCAGACAGTCTAGCGGACGAGTTTGAATAGCGTCAATGACTGGGGAGTAAAGGGGGATGGGCTCGGCTGAATGGGGAGATTTGAGGGGTGAGTGGAGGACGATGGAGGTGCCGCCGGGGATGCGAGGTGAATCGGCCATACCCTGGAAAGGGACAGTTCCTCCTTTATTTGCCTTGGCGGCTGAGGAATACGCGCATGTGCACAGGAATCCTCCTCGAGGCCTTGGGGAAGGAGTTCCGCAGCGATCGCCCGGCCAGAACCGAACCTGCGAACGGGCATTACCGGATCTGGACCAAGCTCAATCGAGGCTCCTGGCCGATAACGAAGCTATCGATCGCGGTGGACCGTGTCGGGCGTGAATGCAGGCAGGCAGACGGCGATATACTCGGCGCCCTCCGGGTACGGAGTGGAATAGCGGATCCACTCGCCAGGCTTCGTATGGACTGCCTGTCCAGCCTCCACATCCAGCGTACCGCCTTCGAATTCGACCCTGAGCATCCCCTTGAGTACAACGGTGAACTCGTCAAATTCAGGCCGCTGCCCGGGTTCCAACCAGCCGCCGGGCGAGCGCATGTGCGCTACCGAGACCTTTGTGTCACCGGAATTGACGCAACCGACGTACTCATCGATAAGTTTCGGAAGGGTCCCCGCTGCTTCAATACGAGTGGGCGCTGCAATGAGTTGGGGCATAGCCCCATGATAATAAGCCGGTTGCCCGGGCAAGGGCAACCGGCTACGAGAAAGTGCAGTATCCGGAACAGCTTAGTTGGCGCTGCCGACGGAAATCTTGACACTCTTCGGCTTCGCGACTTCCTTCTTGGGTAGGGTCACCTTCAGAACCCCGCTGTCAAACTGCGCGGAGACCTTCTCCACATCGACGGTTTCCGGCAAGGTGAAGACGCGCTGGAAAGAGCCATAGCTGCGTTCGATGCGGTGATAGCCGCCCTTCTCCTGCTTCTTTTCAAATTCCCGTTTGCCGCTGAGGCTCAGTGTTCCGTCTTCAATTTTGATGTCGATCTCCTCGAGCTTGACGCCCGGGATATCGGCAGTGAGGACGAGTTCGTTCTCATTCTCAGCGATATCGACAGCGGGCGACCAGGGGCGCGACGTAGGCGACTCGGAGAGAAATCGATTGAGGGTGTCCTCGAAGAGTGAGAGACCAGCCGTTGGGAAAGCCTCGAAGGCGGCAAAAGGGTTACGACGAGTGAGGTTGCTCATATCTATTGCTCTCCTATCAAACAAATCTTACAACCTCACTGTACGCTATGTTAGTGGCTATGTCAAGCGTCTTTAGCGTACCACACTCATATCTTCTCTGACTCAGTACTCTGCCCGCCTTCGCTCCCCGCTGGAGACGCAAAAAAGCGGGCGCTCCGGAGAGCGCCCGCTTGTCTTCGAACTATTTGTAAGTGTTTGAAACTACTCGGCTGCTTCGCCACCCTCTTCAGCTTCGCGCCCTTCGCGCATAGCCTTGAGGCGTTCTTCGCGCCGCTTGGCACGATCTTCAGCGCGCTTAATCAGCTGCGAGCCGACGAGTTGCAGGATGGCCTGCTCAGCGCCGTCGCCCTTGCGCCATCCGACGCGAACGATCTGGGAGTAGCCGCCGTTGCGCTGCGCAAAGCGGGGCCCCAGCTTGTCGAACAGTTTCTTAACCGAAGCCGGCGTCATCAGAAACGATGCAGCCTGGCGGCGGGTATGGAGCGTGTCCTGTTTGGCCAGAGTGATCATCTTTTCCAGCAGCGGCTTAGCCGCCTTGGCCTTCGGAACCGTGGTCACGATCCGCTCGCCTTCACTCTCAATCACACTGGTGACCAACCCGCGCAGGAGGGCACGGCGGGCGCTCGTGTCCCGCTTTAACTTAAAACCAGCTCTCTTGTGTCTCATTTCGCTTCTCCTAGGCTCTCCTGCGAGTGTTACTCACCCGCCAACTGGGCACTCTCGTCTTCTTCGTCGTCGCCGGTAATCGGGCTGGGCGAACCGCTGGGCCCGATCAGACGGCCGGACGCGTCGATCTTCATGCCAAAGGAGAGTCCGAGCCCGGCGAGGATCTCCTTGATTTCGTTCAACGACTTGCGGCCGAAGTTCTTCGTCCGCAACATTTCGGCTTCCGTCTTCTGAACGAGGTCGCCGATCGTTTGGATATTTGCGTTCTTTAGGCAGTTGTATGAACGAACACTGAGCTCGAGCTCTTCCACAGAGCGGTTCAGAATCTCGTTCATGTGGCCAGCCGCGCGCTCCACCGGCTCTTCCACAACATCGGGGGTTTCCTCGAAGTTGATGAAGATCGCCATGTGATCCTTGAGCAGCTTGGCGGCCATGCCAACCGCATCCTGAGGAGAAACTGCGCCGTTCGTCCACAACTCGAGAATCAGCTTGTCATAGTCCGTCATCTGGCCCAGACGAGCTGCTTCGACGGTGTACTTCACCTTGCGGACAGGAGAGTGAACGGAATCGATGGGGATATAGCCGACGGGCAGATCTTCATCGAAGTTGCGGTCACGGCTGATATAGCCGCGGCCCTGCTTCATGCGCATCTCGATGTGGAGCTTGCCTGCGGCCGAGACAGTAGCAATATGGAGATTTCGGTCGAGAACCTCCATATCCGGTCCCGTTTCGATCATCGCCGACGTGACTTCGCCGGGCTGGTCAACGCGCAGAGTGATGGTCTTTACGCTGTCGTCCATCATCTTAAACGGAACCTGCTTCAGGTTCAGGATGATGTCCGTGGCGTCTTCCACCACGCCGGGGATCGGGCTGAACTCATGCTCGACGCCTTCGATACGGACCGCGGTAATCGCGGCCCCCTCGATGGAGCTCAGCAGGATGCGGCGCAGCGCGTTGCCGATGGTCGTCCCGAAACCGCGCTCGAACGGCTGCGCGGTGAACATGCCATACCGTTCGGTCAGAGTTTCGGTATTTGCGACCAGCCGCTTGGGTTTCTGGAATCCTTTGAACATCGCACGCTCCTCTTACTTCGAGTACAACTCGACGATCAGCTGTTCTTCGAGCTTGATCTGGACGAGATCTTCGCGCTTCGGTTGGCTCAACACGCGTGCCTTCAGATTCTCGCGATCTACTTCGATCCAGTTGGGGGCGGGCAGGTGGGCAGTTGCCTCGATGGCACCCTGGATAGCCGAGTTCAGCTTCGACTTCTCGCGCACCTCAACAACATCGTTGGGCCTCACGATATACGAAGGAATGTCAACTTTGTGGCCATTGACGGCAATGTGTCCGTGACGGACGAACTGACGGGCCATTGCCCGGGAGGTGCCAAAACCAATCTTGTGGACGATATTGTCCAGACGGCGCTCCAACATGCTGAGCAGGTTCTCGCCCGTGACGCCCTTCTGGCGGACGGCCTTCTCGAACAGGTTTCGGAACTGAATTTCTCCGACGCCATAGAACCGCTTCGCCTTCTGCTTTTCACGAAGCTGCAGGCCGTAGCCAACAATCTTGGGCTTACGGTCTTTACCATGCTGTCCCGGAGGAAAATTGCGCTTTTCGATGGCGCACTTTTCACTGAAACAACGTGCGCCCTTTAAGAAGAGTTTCATGCCCTCGCGCCGGCACTGCCGGCAGACGGGACCAATGTAACGAGCCAATGGACCTCCTTCGAACTACCTGCTGATGAGGTGCAGTTTACGGAATGCTGGGGAAGCTTCCCTTCATCCTGCTTAACAAGAGGAAGCCGGGCGCAAGGCCCGGTCCTCAATTCCTGGCCGTATAAGGGCCATTTACAATATTACACGCTTCATGCAACGCTTGCACGTTTCTCGCCAACTGCGGGAAACACAGCAGCCTGAAGACTCGCCGCAATCAGACGCGACGCTTCTTCGGGGGGCGGCAACCGTTGTGCGGGATGGGTGTCGTGTCGCGGATGGTGCGAACTTCGATCCCGGCGGTGGCCAACGCACGGATAGCGGACTCACGACCGGATCCGGGACCGGCGACGCGCACTTCCACCTGACGCAGGCCGCTCTCCTTCGCCTTGTTGGCAGCAGTGAGCGACGCTTGCTGGGCAGCGAACGGCGTACCCTTGCGCGAACCACGGAACCCGAGGGAACCCGAACTGGACCAGGCCAGCGTGTTGCCAATGGGGTCGGTGAAGGTGACGATCGTGTTATTGAACGTAGCCTGGATATGGCAGTAGCCCACCGGTACGCTCTTTTTTTCCTTCTTCTTGAAGGATTTCTTCTTACTGGCCTTAGCTTGCTGTTTCGCCATCTTGAACGTCCACTCCTATCCTGCGCTCGAGCTCCGCTTACTTCACTCCGGCTTTCTTCTTGTTGGCCACAGTGCCACGGCGCGGACCCTTCCGCGTTCTGGCGTTCGTATGACTGCGCTGACCGCGCACCGGCAGGCTGCGGCGGTGGCGCAGGCCTCGGTAGGAACCCATCTCGATGAGCCGCTTGATGTTCATCGAGATCTCCTTGCGGAGATCACCTTCTACGGCCCCTTCGTCTTCCAGGATCTGACGGATATGGGCAACTTCTTCTTCTGTTAAATCCGAGATCTTCTTGTTCGGGTCGATATGAGCCCGGTGCAGGATCGACTTCGCACGGGTGCGCCCGATCCCATAGATGTATGTAAGGCCAATTTCAGCCCGCTTGCGAGCCGGCAGATCCACACCTGCGATACGCGCCATAGCTTTCCTCGATTCTCCTACTAGCCCTGCCGCTGCTTATGCTTGGGGTTCGTGCAGATCACTCGCACCACACCTTCGCGGTTGATAATCTTGCACTTATCGCACATTTTTTTGACCGACGCCCGAACTTTCATCTCGTGCCTCTTCTAGTCGTTCTTTAGAACTTTTACGATCCGCCCGCGGTTCGGGTCGCTGGCAGTCAATTCCACCTCGACACGATCCCGCAGCCGGAGCCGCACAAACCCACGCTGGACCGCCGATGCCAGATGGGCTACCACCCGGCGACGATCCGCCAGCTCCACCAGATAAGTAGACGCCGGCAAAATCTCAACCACTTCGCCGCTGGCGCCCGGCCCGCGGCCCGCATTTACGGCCGAGTCAGAACCCATGGACCGTTCGCGGTGATCGCCACACAGTGTTCGAAGTGGGCCGCATTGCTGCCGTCCTTCGTAACTGCTGTCCAGCGGTCGGACAAAACCTTGGTTTCGGGCCGGCCCGCATTGACCATCGGCTCGATGGCCAGCACCATACCCTCTTTCAGCCTCGGATTCTCGTTGCGGCGGTCCACATAGTTCGGAACTTGCGGCTCCTCATGGAGCGAAGTCCCAATCCCATGCCCCACAAACTCACGCACGATCGAAAATCCATTTGAAGTGACATGCCGTTCCACAGCGCTGCAGACGTCAAACAACCGGTTCCCGGCTTTCATCTGCCCGATCGCCAACTGCAGGGACTCTTCGGTCACCCTCAACAGCCTCTTCACTTCGTCGCTCACTTCGCCCACCGGAACAGTCACCGCTGAATCACCAAAGTAGCCTTCCAGGCTCACCCCGGTATCAATCGAGACGATGTCGCCCGACTTCAACACGCGCTTGGCCGACGGCATCCCATGCACCACTTCATCATTGACTGAAGTGCAAAGAACAAAGGGGAACTTACTCCCCGCCGCGGGCACGTAGTAACCCTTGAAGGCGGGCTTCGCGCCGGCATCCTTCATCATCTTCTCGGCCACAACTTCCATGTCATGTGTCGAGACGCCCACCTGGGCCATTCCGGAGACCTGTTGAAGGATTGCGTGCACCAGCAGGCCGGCACGCCTCATCTTCTCTAGTTCTGCAGGACTCTTCCGGATAATCATTCCAAACTCAATACCGCACACACCGCCGACAGGATCACTTGAGGACTACCTACGCTGCCATCCACCTCGTGGAATGCATCGCCGGAAGCGGCGAAATACGCCAACAAAGGACTGGTCTGACGGTCATAAGCTTCCAGCCGCTCGCGAATCACGCTTTCCCTGTCGTCGTCACGAACCACCAACCGGCTGCCCTCGTTGTCACAAATGTCGGGGGACTTGGGCGGATGCGAAGTGAGACTGTACAACGCACCACAGACAGGACACTGCCTGCGGCCCGCTATACGCGCGATAATCCTATTGTAATCCACTTTCAAGTGGATCACCACCGGCTCAAAGCCGCGCGCCCGCAATTCACCATCCAGAGCCTCAGCCTGCTGAATCGTCCGGGGATATCCATCCAGGATGAATCCACCCGCACAGTCCGGCAAGGAGATCCGATCGTTCACCAGCCGGTTGACGACATCGTCGGGAACCAGCCGGCCAGCCTGCATCAAATCCTTGACTTGTAACCCAAGGGGGTCGCCCGTGGCGATCCGTTCCCGCAGCATATCCCCTGTCGAGATGTGAGGAACCCGAAGCTGCTCCTTCAGAAGAGCCGCCTGGGTGCCTTTTCCCGATCCAGGGGGGCCGAACAAGATCAACGCCTTCGGGAGTCTATCGCCCGTTTGCCGCATAAGCACCTTATTGCTTGACGCCTCGGCGGGCGCTCTCCTCGAACTGGGAGGAGCCCGAAACGAATTCCATCACTACATTCCGCTACGCCGGCCACGAATACGGCCTGCGCGCGGAGTGAATCCTTCATAGTGGCGCATAATCAACTGCGCCTCCACCTGATTGACCGTGTCCATGGCCACGCCCACGACGATCAGCAGCGAGGTGCCGCCGAAAACGAACGTGACGCCCAGGCCATCCAGCAGCCATCGCGGGAAATTGGCATCAATCCAGTTTCCAAGAATGGCCGGGGGCAGATGCTGCAGCTTGATGCCGCCGATCATCAATTCCGGGATGAGCGACAGGATCGCAAGGTACAGACCGCCAACCACAGTGATGCGCGTCAGGATCTTGTTCATGTAATCGGCCGTGTTCTTGCCAGGCCGGATACCCGGAATAAAACCGCCGTACTTGCGCATGTTGTCGGCGGCTTCGTTGGGGTTGAAGATGATGCTGACGTAGAAGAATGAGAAGAAGATGATCAGCGTGATGAACAGGATGATGTACAGCGGTTCACCACTGCGAATCGAACTCAGGAAGCCGGACAGCCACTTGTTATTCGCGATGAAGGGGATGTTCAGCATCGTCAGCGGGAACGCCAGCAGCGAACTCGCGAAGATGACGGGAATCACACCGCCCGCATTCACCTTCAGGGGCAGGTGAGTGGACTGTCCACCCATCATGCGGCGCCCGACCACGCGCTTGGCATACTGTACCGGAATTCGACGTTCACCCCGCTCCACCAGGACGATGAACGCGACTACGGCGATCATCATCAGCAGGATGATGATCAACTGCAGCGGATGCCAGGTATTGGTAACGAACGTATTCTGATAGACATTGCCGATGGCGGAGGGAAGGCCGGCCACGATTCCGGCGAAAATGATGAGCGACATGCCGTTGCCGACGCCGCGCTCAGTAATCTGCTCACCCAGCCACATGATGAACGCCGTACCGGTGGTGAGCGTCAACATCGTCAGAGCAATGAAACCGAAACCCGGATTCACGACGAAGTTACCTTGACCCTGCAGCGCCGTCGCGATGAAGAGCGACTGCATGAGGCCCAGGCCGACAGTCAGGTAGCGAGTCCATTGGGTGATCTTCCGGCGTCCCAGTTCGCCTTCCTTCTGGAGCTTTTCCAGGGTAGGCACGACGATCGTCAGCAATTGCAGGACGATCGAGGACGTGATGTACGGCATGATGCCTAGAGCGAAGATCGTCAGCTTACGGAACTGACCGCCGGAGAACAGATCCAGGAATCCGAACAACGTTCCCTGATTGCGCCGGAAAAACTCCTCGAACTTGATAGCGTCCACGCCTGGGATCGGGATCGCCGCTCCCAACCGGTAGACTGCGAGCAGGCCGAGGGTAAACAGCACACGGTTCCGCAGATCGGGTACCCGGAATATGTTGGCCAGAGCTTCGAAAAACTTTTGCATGGGCTGCCTTGCTGATGCGAATGCGCCGCCATGCTCCCGGCACGCGGCGCTTCCCGAAAACGACTACTTAGCGGGCTTTTCCTGGCGGACCTTCGGAGGGATCACCGTGACGGTGCCGCCGGCGGCCTTGATCTTTTCTTGAGCGGCTTCAGAGAAGAGATGCGCTTCCACAGTGATAGCGCGCTTCAGTTCGCCGTTGGCCAGGACCTTCAGGCCATCGCCCAACTTCTTGATGATACCTGCCGCCTTGAGACTGGCGGGCGTAAAGGTGTCGCCTTCCAGCTTCTCGAGGTTTCCAACATTGATGACGGCATACTCCTTCTTGAAGATGGCGTTGGAGAAGCCACGCTTCGGCAGGCGGCGGTGCAGCGGCATCTGGCCGCCTTCAAAGCCGCGCATCTTGGAGTAGCCGCTGATCGACTTGGCGCCCTTCGCGCCGCGGCCGGAGTACTTACCGCGACCGGAACCCATACCGCGTCCAACGCGGCGCTGGGTCTTGACTTGCCCCTTTGGCGGTCTTACTTCGCTGAGGTTCATGGCAATCCTATTCCCTTACTCGGAGACGACTTTCAGCAGGTGGGGCACTTTGATAGCCATCCCGCGAAAGCTCGGCGTATCCGGCTTCTCGACCACCTGGTTGATCTTGTGCAGTCCGATCGCCCGCACAATCCGCTTGTGCTTCTCGGGGCTACCGATCGGGCTGGAAATCAGCATGATTTTGATTGTGGCAGCCATGTTAGAGATTCTCCACAGCCAACCCGCGCAGCTCAGCCACTGCCGCCCTGTCGCGGAGCTGGTCGAGAGCAGCAATGGTCGCCTTCACAACATTATGAGGGTTGTGGGTGCCCAGTGACTTGGTCAGCACGTTGTGAATTCCAGCTGCCTGGATGACGGCGCGCACCGGGCCGCCGGCAATCACGCCTGTACCTTCCGGGGCCGGCTTCAGCAGCACTGCGCCGGAGCCGAACTTACCGAGCACGACGTGGGGAATACTGCTGCCCACGGTGTTCACATGATGCAGGTTCTTCTTGGCCGCCTCGATGCCCTTCTTGATGGCCGAAGGAACTTCCTTCGCTTTGCCGGTGCCGAAACCAACCACTCGCTGGTCCGGATCGCCAATCACCACCAAGGCCGAGAAGCTGAGGTTCTTACCGCCCTTGACCACTTTGGTCACGCGGTTGATGCTGACAACCTGTTCTTTCAGGTTGAAGGCCTTCGGATCGATTTTCTTAACAGGAACGGCTGCCATGGTTAGAACTCCAGTCCGGCTTCCCGGGCAGCATCGGCCAAAGCCTTGATGCGCCCGTGGTACAGATAACCGCCGCGGTCGAAGACCACTTTGCTGACGCCTTGTGCCTTGGCGCGCTCGGCGACGAGCTTGCCGATCTCCTTGGCTCCGGCGAGGTTGCCACCAGTCGCGGTCGCGTTCGTTTCGGAGCTTGAGGCTGAAACGATGGTGCGGCCAGCGCGGTCGTCGATCACCTGCGCGTAGATGTTTTTCAGGCTGCGGAATACCGCCAGGCGGGGCCGCTCCTGCGTACCCTTCACCCTCTCGCGAATCCGGACGTGAATCCGCCGGCGACGCGAATCTTTATCGATGGAGCGCTTCATTTTTCAATACCCTCCCGCGACTACTTTCCGCCCGCGCCGGTCTTGCCGACCTTCTTGCGAACAGCTTCACCCGTATAGCGGATACCCTTCTGCTTGTAGGGCTCCGGCGGGCGCAACGCGCGGATGTTTGCCGCAACCTGACCAAGAGCCTGCTTGTCGATGCTGGTCAGCACCAGGTGCGTATTCTTGTCCACCCTGCAGTCAATGCCGGGCGGCAACAGGAACTCAATCGGGTGCGAATAGCCCAGCACGAATACAACGACGCTACCCTTTACTTCAGCGCGGTAGCCGATACCAACGATGTCGAGCTCGCGGGTGAATCCGGCGCTGACTCCGGTCACCGCGTTCGAGGCCAAAGCCCGCGTCAAACCATGCAGGGCCGCGTATTGATCCCCATCCCGCTTCACGTCGAGTACCGCATCGTTCTTTTCGATGCGCACGCCGTGGGGGATCGGCACCATCAGCTTACCCTTGGGACCTTCCACCTTCATCTCGGCGCCCAGCGTCACTTTGACGCCGGTCGGCAGCGGGATAGGTTTTTTTCCAACTCGTGACATTCCTTAACTCCAGTCCGCTTTCCAGGAAACCTGTAGATTTCCAGACTTGAATAAATCCGGCCGGTCTAGTAGACCTGGCAGAGAATCTCGCCGCCCACGCCTTCTTTGCGCGCAGCCTTACCCGTCAGGAGGCCTTTCGGCGTGGTCAGGATGTTAATCCCCAGACCACCTAGCACCTTCGGAATCTCGTCACTGCCCACATAGACGCGGCAGCCGGGGCGGGAAACCCGCTCAATTATCGAAATCACCGGCTGATTGGCCGCCGTGTATTTGAGGTACACGCGGATCGCTTTGTGATTGCCTTCATCCACAATCTTGTAGTTGAGGATGTAGCCTTCATCCTTGAGAATGCGGGCAATCTCGGTTTTCAGCTTCGAGGCCGGTACGTCCACCTTCGGGAACTTGGCTTTCATGCCGTTCCGGATACGTGTGAGCATGTCGGCGATGGGATCGGAAACCATGACTTAAACTCTTCCTGTCGTCCTTAAGCTATTGCTTTCACTCCGGCGTGCTTTGGCGGGTTCTCTACCAGCCAGCTGCGCCGATTGGATCCAACGGAGGGGGCTTACCAGCTCGACTTCGTCACGCCCGGGACTTCCCCGGCGAGCGAAAGCAGGCGGAAGCAAATGCGGCACAGTTCGAACTTGCGCATGTAGCCCCGAGGCCGGCCGCAGCGCTTGCAGCGATTGCGGTGCCGGATCGCAAACTTCGGCTTCTTGTTATCCTTGGCAATTTTCGCCGTGGTCGCCATTCTTATCTAGCTCCTTATTCGCCTGGCCTAGTTTTGCCGGAACGGCATCCCCAGCAACTTCAGCAGCGCCTTCGCCTCGGCATCGGTCTGAGCCGTGGTCGTGATGCAGATGTTCATGCCCTTGGTCTTCTCGACCTTGTTGTAGTCGATCTCGGGGAAGATCAACTGGTCCTTGATACCCAGGGTATAGTTGCCGCGGCCATCGAAACTCTTTGTCGATACGCCCCGGAAGTCGCGCACACGGGGCAGCGCCACGTTCATCAACCGGTCGAGAAACTCGTACATCCGGTCGCCGCGCAGCGTCACCATGGTGCCAATCGACATTCCTTCGCGCAGTTTGAATGCCGCGATGGACTTCCGAGCCTTGGTCACGACCGGCTTTTGGCCGACGATCGAGCCCAGTTCGTTGACTGTACCGTCAACCATCTTGGGATTCTGCGTCGCTTCGCCCAGTCCGATGTTGACCGTAACCTTCTCCAACTTCGGGACGGCCATCACGTTGGAGTAATTGAACTCCTTCGTCAGCGCCGGGACCACCGTGGTCACGTATAAATCTCTCAGTCTCGCCTTCGTTGCCATTGCTTGAAGCTTCCTCTCAGCGTTTCCTCGTTCTACTTCTTGTCGAGGGTCTCGCCGGTTTTGCGGGCGATACGAACACGGCGGGTTTTGCCGCCGACAGTCTCTACTTTGACCCCGATGCGGGAGGTGTGCCCATCGTTGGTCACGATCATGACATTCGAAGCATGGATGGGGGATTCACGTTCGGCGATGCCGCCTTTGATACCCTGGCCCGGATTCGGCTTGATGTGCTTCTTTGACATCTGCACACCTTCCACCAGAATGCGGCCGGTCTCACGGTTCACTTCAAGAACGCGCCCAACCTTACCCTTATCCTTGCCCGCAATCACCTTCACGGTGTCGTTTTTGCGGAAGCGGATCTTAACTACTTCTTTCGGCTCGTTATGCCGGTTTGCCAGACGGCCCGCCATGGTTAGATTACCTCCGGAGCGAGCGACACAATCTTCATGAACTTCTTGTCGCGCAATTCGCGCGCGACGGGACCGAAGACGCGGGTGCCGACAGGCTCGCCGAGGTCGTTGACCAGCACAGCCGCGTTCGAATCGAAGCGAATATAGGTGCCGTCCTTGCGCCGTGTTTCCTTGCGCATGCGTACGATTACGCAACGGACGACCTTCCCCTTCTTAATGTTGGAGTCCGGGGCGGCCTCTTTAACAGCCGCGGTGATCACGTCACCCAGGCCCGCTTGCAGGCCCTTATCGCCACCGCGGGGCAGAATGCAGCTCAGCCTACGGGCGCCGCTGTTGTCGGCCACCTCGAGGATTGTTCTCATTCCAATCATGGCAGTATCCTCGTTTCCCTTCTAAAACCTTGCCGGCCTGCGGCTACTCCGCCAGTCCCGCAACACTGGTGTCCACCGCGCGGCGAACGATCTCGCCCAGGGTCCAGCGCTTCAACTTGCTCAACGGCCGGCTTTCGATGATGCGCACCACGTCGCCCACCTTCGCCGTCCCGTCCTCGTCGTGCGCGTAGAACTTGTTGCGCTTCGACACAATTCGCTTGTACAGGGGGTGCGGCACGCGTCGTGTCACCTGCACCACGATGGTCTTGGCCATCTTGGTCGAAACGACCTCGCCCACCTTCTCGTTTTTGTGGTTGGCTTGCACTTCGGCCATGAGTTACTTTGCCTCCCCAGCGGCTTTCAGTTGGCGCTGGCGCTGCACCGTGTAGATGCGCGCCCGATCCTTCTTCAGCTCGCGGTACTTCTTCAGGCCTTCCATCTGCCCCATGGACATCTGGAACTTGAGCCGGAAGAGCTGCTCTTCCATTTCCTTGACCTTGGAGGCCAATTCCTTCTCGTCGAGTTCCCGAATCTTTTCCGCTTTCATAGCGATAGTTCCTTGTTCCGGCTTAGCCTTTCACCCGGATTAACCAACCGTGTCCTCGCGGGTAATCAGCTTCGTACGGATGGGCAGCTTCATTGCCGCAAGACGCATTGCCTCGGCGGCCAATTCCTGCGTCACGCCTTCCATCTCGAACATGATTTTGCCAGGGCGAACGACGCACACCCACTGCTCCGGTGCGCCCTTGCCCTTACCCATACGCGTTTCAGCGGGCTTCTTCGTGATCGGCTTGTCCGGGAAGAGGCGAATCCACACTTTGCCGCCACGCTTGATAAAGCGTGTCATTGCAATACGAGCCGCTTCAATCTGCCGGTCCGTCACCCAGCCCACCGTCATGGCCTTCAGGCCGAAATCGCCGAATGACAGCGTTGAGCCGCGCCACGCCTTGCCGGCGCGACGGCCGCGCTGCTGCTTCCTATACTTAACCTTCTTCGGCATCAACATGGGTCGTAATCTCCCTGACTAAACTCGTGTCCCTTACTCGGCGGCGGTTTCGCCGGCCGGGGTCTGGGCCTCAGGTTCCGGCTTCCAGCTGGGAGCCGTAGGCTGCGCCACCGGGGGCACAACACTGCTCGCAGCCGGCGGTGCAGCCTGCACCGGAGCCGCGTCCGCACTCACCGTGATCGGCGCCGGAGCGTTATTGCGCTCCACGCGATCGCCGCGATCACCAGACGGCCGGCGTTCACGCCGATCGCCACGGTCACCACGATCCCCACGGTCGCCGCGCGGATTCCGCCTTGGCTCATCAGTCCGCGTGCGGCGCGAGAAACCGTCGGTCGAAACCTCACCCTTATACACCCAGCACTTCACACCAATTACACCGTAGGTCGTGTACGCCTGGGCAAAACCATAATCGATATCGGCGCGCAGGGTGTGCAGCGGCAGTTGTCCCTGCAAGTACCATTCGCTTCGTGCGATTTCGGCACCGTTCAGACGCCCCGACACGCGCACTTTGATACCCTTGCAACCGAAACGCAGAGCGCTTTCCACGGCCTTGCGCATCGCACGCCGGAACGCTACGCGCTTTTCGAGCTGCAGAGAAATTGACTCCGCCACCAGTTGCGCGTCCATCTCAGGCTTGTGAACTTCCTGGATGTCGATGAACACTTCACGCTTTGTCTTCTGAGCCAACTCCGTCTTCAGCTTCTCAATCTCCGCGCCCTTGCGGCCGATGATCAGGCCTGGACGTGAAGTGTGAATGGTGATGCGGAGCTTGGAGCCGCCCGGGCGCTCCACTTCCACCGAGCTGACACCCGCCGCCTTCAGCCGCTCGCGGAGCGACTCCTTCAGCTCGAGGTCCTCATGGAGGAGCTTCGCGTAATCTTGGGTGGCGAACCAGCGAGAGCGCCAGTTTTTGGTGACGCCCAACCGGAAACCGTAGGGATGAACTTTCTGACCCATGCGCTTCTCGTATCTCCGCTTATTTCTGACTCAGCGCCGCTTCGGCGTTCTTTTCGCCAACCTTCACCACGATGTGGGAAGTCCGGCGTTGATACCGGTAGGCGCGGCCCATCGGTGCGGGGCGCACCCTCTTCTGGCGCGGCCCTTCGTTGACATAGGCCTCAATGACAAACAAGGTGTCGACATCGAGGTCAGTATTGCGGTTTTCCGCATTGGCAATGGCCGACCGCAGAACCTTTTCCACCGTTGGCGCAATGCGCTTGTTGGTGGTCCGCAGAATCGTAATCGCGTCCCCGGCCTTACGGCCGCGGATCAGGTCGATTACGAGCCGCGCCTTCTGCGCCGACACTCGAATGAATCTGGCTTCCGCTCTCGCTTCCATATCCTTGATTCCTTTCCCTTCCCGCGGCGCTCTTTAGGACGGCTTGCCGGACTTGTCGGCCTTCGCGGCATGCCCCTTAAAGGTGCGGGTGGGGGAGAACTCGCCCAGCTTGTGCCCCACCATGTTTTCCGTGACGTACACGGGGATGAACTTCTTGCCGTTATGAACGGCGAGGGTGTGGCCGATGAATTCCGGTCTGATCGTCGAACGCCGAGACCAGGTCCGGACAACCTTCTTCTCGTTCTTCTCGTTCATCGCCACCACCTTAGTCAGGAGGTGCCCATCGGTGAACGGCCCTTTTTTCAGTGAACGGCTCATGGTCTTAAATCCCTATCGCTTACTTGTTCTTCGACCGCGGCGTGGCAATGTACTGATCCGTCCGCTTGTTGTTGCGCGTCTTGAAACCGCGTGTCGGCTGGCCCCAGGGCGTCACGGGGTGACGGCCACCGGAGGTACGGCCTTCACCACCACCGTGGGGGTGATCTACCGGGTTCATGGAGACACCGCGGTTGTGGGGCTTCACGCCCTTCCAACGGTTGCGGCCGGCCTTGCCCAACGACTCATTCTCGTGGTCCAGGTTGCCCACCTGGCCGATTGTCGCGTAGCAGGAAGTCATCACACGGCGCACTTCGCCCGAAGGCAGCTTCAGCAGCGCCATCCCGCTTTCACGGGAAACCAGCTGCGCCGATGCACCGGCCGAACGCGCCATCTGCCCACCCTTGCCAGGCCGCAGCTCAATGTTATGAACAATTGTGCCGGCCGGGATGTTTTCCAGGGGAAGCGAGTTGCCCACCAGAATGTCGGCCTGGGGGCCGGACAGGACAGTGCGGCCAATCTCCAAACCCACGGGGCAGAGAATGTATCGCTTTTCCCCGTCCACATAGTGCAGCAGGGCGATGCGGGCAGTACGGTTGGGATCGTATTCGATCGCGGCAACCTTGGCCGGAATCCCGTGCTTGTTGCGCTTGAAATCAATGATGCGGTAAGTCTGCTTGTGCCCGCCGCCACGGAACCGGATAACCAGGTGGCCCTTGTTGTTGCGCCCGCCGGACTTGGCAACAGTACCCGTGGTCAGCGATTTCTCAGGCGTCTGCTTCGTGATTTCGTCGCGGGTAACAACGGTCTGGAAGCGCTTGGTCGGAGTGGTAGGACGAAATGATTTAATCGGCATGGTTGATTCGGCCTCCCTTTAGAGCTCCGCGTACTCCGGCATCTTCTGGCCCGGCTTCAGGCGGATATAGGCCTTCTTCCAATCACCGCGGTAGCCGGCGTAACGGCCACGGCGGCGCAGCTTGCCTTCGAACGTTGCGGTACGGACATCTTCCACCTTCACTTTGAAGAGGGATTCCACCGCACCCTTGATGTCTGTCTTGGTCGCTTCGGGATGAACCTGGAAGCAGAGAGTGCTCTCTGTATCCTTCTTCCCGACGCCCTTTTCCGTAACAATGGGGCGCACAATGACTTCGTAGCGGTTCATTAGGCCAACGCCTCCGACAGCTTTTTCGCGGCTGCCTCGCTTAAAACAACGTGTTTGTGCGCCAGCAGGTCGTAAGTCGTCACGTCCTGGGTCGCTACCAGTTTCACACCCGGCAAATTGCGGCTGCCGAGCTCCAGGTTGCGGTTCGCGTCGTTCGTGCTCACCAGCAGAACCTTGCGGTCAGCCTGTAGATTCTTCAGCGCTTCGGCCATGACCTTAGTCTTGGCGTCAGCAAGATTCCACTCAGACACAACCTTCAGCTCACCGTCGCGCAGCTTGGCCGTCAGGGCCGAACGCAGTGCGCCCTGGACCATCTTCTTGTTGAGGCGATAGGAGTAGTCGCGCGGCACCGGGCCGTGCGTCGTACCACCATGGCGCCACAGCGGAGAACGGACGGAACCGACGCGCGCTCGGCCGGTACCCTTTTGCCGCCACAGCTTCTTGCCGGAACCTGCCACTTCACGACGAACCTTCGTCTTGGCCGTGCCGCTGCGGACGCCCGCCAGGTGATGGCGCACGCTCTCGTATATCAGATTCTCGTTGACGGGGGCACCGAACACAGCATCGGCCAGTTCGACCTCGCCCACCTTCGTATTTTTCAGATCAACAACGTCAACTTTTGGCATGGCTAGTTACCTCTTCGCGCGGCGCACAATGACGTAAGCGCCATTCGGTCCGGGCACCGCCCCCTTGACCATCAGTACGTTGTCCTCGGTGTCAACATCGATCACTTCGAGATTCCGTACCGTCACATTCACGTCGCCCATCTGGCCGCCCATGCGGGTGCCGGGGAAAACGCGGGACGGGAAGCTCGATGCGCCGATGGAACCCGGTGCGCGGTGGAACATCGACCCGTGCGTGTTGTCGCCGCCGCCGAATCCGTGGCGCTTCATGACGCCTGCGAATCCACGGCCCTTGCTCACGCCGGTTACGTCCACCTTGTCCTTGGGCTTAAACTGATCCACCAAGACGCGGTCGCCCAGCTTCGGGTCGCCCGAACCGGGCCGGAGCTTAAATTCGCGAGTGTACTTAACGCCGTCGGCGCTGGCCTTCTTCAGATGGCCGGCCATCGGCTTGTTCGGCTTCTTCGCGAATTCGACCAGACCCAACTGAACGGCGTCATATCCGTCGGTGGCCGGCGTCTTGCGCTGAACCACCACACAGGGTCCCGCTTTGAGCAAAGTCACGGGCACCACCTGCCCGTCGGGCCGGAAGACCTGTGTCATCCCAATCTTTTTGCCGATAATTCCTGGGCTCATATTCCCTCAGTTCCCTGCACCCGCCTCCAGCGACCGTTGCTTGCAGCTTCGGCCCGGTCCAGCGGTCTAATCTCGCGTCCTCACTCGGGCTGGGTAAGCGTGTTCGGCTTACTTCGCCCCTTTGTGGTAGGCCTTGATTTCCACGTCCACGCCAGCCGGCAGATCCAGCTTGCTCAGCGCGTCCACGGTGTCCTGCGTCGGTTCGAGGATGTCCAGCAAACGCTTGTGCGTCCGGATCTCGAACTGTTCACGGGACTTTTTATCCACGTGCGGCGAACGGTTCACGGTGTAACTGTTCCGCACTGTGGGCAGTGGAATGGGCCCCGCCACGCGGGCACCAGCCCGCTTGGCCGTTTCCACGATCTCGGTCGTGCTCTGATCGAGCAGGCGATGATCGTAGGCCTTCAACCGAATTCGAATACGTTTCGTGAGCATCTTCTTTATTTCCCTGGCGGCGGGCGCGTCTTCCGGCCCGCCGCCTTTCGGGCTAGCTAGTCGAGAACCACTTCCGATACCGTGCCGGCGCCGACCGTGCGGCCGCCTTCACGAATCGCGAAGCGCAATCCCTTGTCCATCGCCACCGGGGTGATCAGTTCCACACCCACCGTGACGTTGTCGCCAGGCATCACCATCTCCGTGCCTTCCGGCAATTCCATCACGCCCGTCACATCCGTCGTGCGGAAGTAGAACTGCGGACGATAACCCTTGAAGAACGGAGTATGACGGCCGCCTTCTTCCTTCGACAGTACGTACACTTCACCGCGGAACTTCGCGTGCGGCTTGATCGAGCCCGGCTTCGCCAGCACCTGACCACGCTCCACGTCGTCTTTGTCGATGCCGCGCAGCAACAGGCCGACATTGTCGCCCGCCATGCCGCTGTCCAGCAGCTTCTTGAACATTTCCACGCCCGTTACCACCGTCTTGCGCGTGTCGCGGAAGCCCACAATCTCGACTTCCTCGCCCACC
Source organism: Paludibaculum fermentans (assembly GCF_051172195.1). Taxonomy (GTDB): domain Bacteria; phylum Acidobacteriota; class Terriglobia; order Bryobacterales; family Bryobacteraceae; genus Paludibaculum; species Paludibaculum fermentans_A. The sequence goes on along the minus strand of NZ_JBPJAQ010000001.1, from coordinate 2,363,087 downwards.
TTGACCTGGCCCTTTTCAATTCGGCCCGTCACCACCGTCCCGCGGCCCTGGATCGAGAAAATGTCTTCGATCGGCATCAGGAACGGCTTGTCCACGTCGCGCGGCGGAATCGGAATGTAGCTGTCGACCGCTTCCATCAGGTCGTCCACCGACTTTTCCCACTCCGGCTCGCCATTCAACGCGCCCAGCGCGCTGACACGGCAGATCGGCAGGTCGTCGCCGGGGAACCCGTAGCTCGAAAGCAGCTCACGCAGCTCCATCTCCACCAGTTCCAGCAGTTCCGCGTCGTCCATCATGTCGACCTTGTTCAGGGCAACCACAATGTACGGTACGCCTACCTGGCGGGCCAGCAGGACATGCTCACGAGTCTGGGGCATCGGCCCGTCAGGAGCCGCCACCACCAGGATCGCGCCATCCATCTGCGCCGCACCGGTGATCATGTTCTTGATGTAGTCCGCGTGACCCGGGCAGTCCACGTGCGCGTAGTGACGTTTCGCCGTCTCATACTCCACGTGCGCCGCCGCGATCGTGATACCTCGTGCCTTTTCTTCAGGCGCGTTGTCGATCGAATCGAAGCTGCGGAACTGCACCTTCGGGTTATGCTTGGCCAGCGTCTTCGTGATTGCTGCCGTGAGCGTGGTCTTGCCGTGGTCGATGTGGCCAATCGTGCCGACATTCACGTGCGGTTTGCTGCGATCAAATTTCTCTTTCGCCATGACCTTCTGTCTCCTGCGCGCTCAAAACTAGCTGGGGCTCTGCCCCTTCATCTTGTTGATTACTTCCTCGGTAACTGACTGAGGAGCCTCTTCATAACGTCCGAAGTGCATCGTGAAGCTGCCCCTGCCCTGCGTCCGCGAACGGATTTCCGTCGCATAGCCGAACATTTCGGACAGCGGCACCATCGCCTTGATAATCTGCGTGTTGCCCTTCAGCTCCATGCCTTCCAGACGCCCGCGGCGGCTGATCAGGTCACCATTCACCGAACCCATGTATTCGTCCGGAACGACCACTTCCACGCTCATCACCGGCTCCAGCAGAACCGGCTTCGCCTTCTGAGCGGCATCTTTCAACGCCATCGAACCGGCGATCTTGAAAGCCATTTCCGACGAGTCGACATCGTGGTAGCTGCCGTCGTACACCGTCACTTTGACGTTGGCCATGGGGAAGCCGGCCAGAATGCCGCCTTCCAAAGCCTCGACGATGCCCTTTTCAGCAGGTCCGATATACTCCTTCGGAACCGTGCCGCCAACAATGCCATTGACGAACTCGTACTCTTTGTCCGGAGTCGGCTCCAGGTGCAGCTTGATGTGACCGTACTGGCCACGCCCACCCGTCTGGCGCACAAACCGGCCTTCGCCGTCGCTCTTCTTGCGAATCGTTTCGCGATAGGCAACCTGCGGCTTGCCGACATTGGCCCCGACATTAAACTCGCGCTGCAGCCGGTCGACGATGATCTCGAGGTGCAGTTCGCCCATCCCGGACAGAATCGTCTGGCCGGTCTCGGGGTCCGTGTTCACCTTCAGCGTCGGATCCTCCTGCACCAGCTTGGCAATCGCCATGCCCAGCTTTTCCTGGTCGGCCTTCGTCTTGGGCTCGATGGCCAACTGGATCACCGGGGCGGCAAACTCAATCGCTTCCAGCGAAATCGGATGCTCTTCGCTGCAGATCGTGTCGCTCGTGATGACCGACTTCAGGCCCACGCAGGCGGCAATGTCGCCAGCGTAGATCTCGGTGATCTCCTCACGCTTGTTCGCGTGCATTTTCACCAGACGGCCAATGCGCTCGCGCCGGCCCTTGCTGACATTCAGAATCGTGTCACCGGTGTTCAGCTTGCCCGAGTAAACCCGGATGAAGGCCAGCTGTCCGACGAACGAATCGGTCATGATCTTGAAGATCAGCGCCGAGAAAGGCTCGCTGTCATCCGCATGGCGGACCAACTCGATGCTCCGGTCGTCGACATCGTAGCCCTTGATCGGGGGGATGTCGAGAGGCGAGGGCAGCAGGTCGACCACGGAGTCCAGCATGTTCTGGACACCCTTATTCTTGAAAGCCGTGCCGCAGATCACAGGGAAGATCGTCTGCGCGATGGTCGCCTTGCGCAACCCGGAGGTGATCTCCGCGGTCGTCAGCGCTTCACCGTTCAGGTACTTCTCCATGAGGGTGTCGTCGGCTTCAGCAGCCGCCTCCACCATCTTTTCGCGGTATTCCTTGGCCTGCTCCAGCAGGTCGGCAGGAATCTCAACATCGTCGAACGCGGCGCCCAGGGTTTCGTCCCGCCAGATGCGCGCTTTCATCGTGACCAGGTCGATAATCCCTTTGAACTGGTCTTCGGCGCCTACCGGCAGCTGAATCGGCACCGCACGGGCATGCAGGCGATCTTCAATCGTGGCAACGGCATGGAAGAAGTCAGCGCCCACGCGGTCCATCTTGTTGATGAAGCAAACGCGCGGAACAGCGTACTTATCGGCCTGCCGCCAGACTGTTTCCGACTGAGGCTGGACACCAGCCACCGCGTCGAAAACCGCAACTGCACCATCGAGCACTCGGAGCGAACGCTCCACTTCGGCCGTGAAATCCACGTGGCCTGGCGTGTCGATAATGTTGATCTGGTAATCGTTCCAGGAGCAGGTCGTCGCGGCGGAGGTGATGGTGATGCCACGTTCCTGCTCTTGCACCATCCAGTCCATGGTGGCGGTACCTTCATGGACTTCACCGATCTTATAGGTGCGGCCGGTGTAATAGAGGATGCGCTCGGTTGTGGTGGTCTTACCGGCATCAATGTGGGCCATGATGCCGATATTTCTCATCTTCTCGAGTGCGATGGTGCGAGGCATATTTAGTCGTCGCTCCGGCGGCGGCTGAGCTTACGATTCTCCTTTTAGTTACCAGCGGTAGTGAGCGAAGGCCTTGTTGGCTTCCGCCATGCGGTGGACATCGTCCTTCTTCTTGATCGCGGCGCCGCGAAGGCTGGCGGCATCCATGAGTTCGTTGGCCAACTTTTCGGCCATGCTCTTGTCGGTCCTTGCGCGGGCACCGGTCAGGATCCAGCGAATCGCCAGCGAAGTGCGGCGATTATTCGGAACCTCGATCGGGACCTGGTAGTTTGCACCACCGACGCGCCGGGTCTTGACTTCCAGCAAAGGCTTGCAGTTCTCTACCGCCTTCTTGAACAACTTCAAGGGGTCGTCGTTCGACCGGTCCTTGATCGTTTCCATGGCGGTATAGAAGATCCGTTGGGACGTGGTCTTCTTGCCTTCCCACATCATCGAGTTGATGAACTTCTCGGCCAGCGTCGAGTTGTAAACGCCGTCGGGCTGAATTTCGCGGATCTCAGCGCGTCTTCTGCGGGGCATACGTTCCTCTTCAGATCCTTACTACTACTTCTTCTTAGGTGCGGTTTTGGCGGCACCCGCCTTGGGACGCTTCGCGCCGTACTTCGAACGGCTCTGCATGCGGCCGGTCACACCAGCCGTGTCCAGCGTGCCGCGAACTACGTGATAGCGAACACCAGGCAGATCCTTCACACGACCGCCGCGGATCAGCACAATCGAGTGCTCCTGCAGGTTGTGGCCAACACCGGGAATATAGGTCGTAACTTCAATTCCATTGGTCAGGCGCACACGAGCTACCTTTCGGAGCGCCGAGTTCGGCTTCTTGGGGGTCGTCGTGTAAACACGGGTGCAAACGCCGCGGCGCTGCGGGCAAGATTGCAGCGCGGGGCTGGCAGTCTTATATCGGGTGGGCCTGCGTCCCTTACGGACAAGCTGATTGAAAGTGGGCACGAACTATCCTCTTTGGGCAGCTATGTGAAGCGTAGTCTCAACCGGCGAACACAACAAATATCCGCGCGCAGATCCTGCTCGCGGAAGAGGTCAACCGGCGAAAACCTCGAAAAAATCAACCGTTGCAGCGGGCACTGTGCCCGCCAATCAAGAGGGTCACTTCGGACACGCCCATGCTCCGTTTAGCGCTATGTCTAAAGGAACCTCGGGGCGGCCTCTCAGCCGGCTTCCCGCCGTTTCGCCCGGACTAGCCAGGCACAGGAAGGGTAGCTGAGAGAGGAAGAGCTAACTCCTCAAACCTTCCCAGGATACACACCCTCATGAATCGCTGTCAACTGGAAGCACATAATCTTCAAAACAAGGTGCTTGCCAGGAAGCCAACCCCTAGATTTAGCGGTATCTTGCCAGATACCTACTGTTTGCAGAGCCGCCACCACTTCCTCGTGGTTTCGCCAGGCATTCTCTGTTTTGTAAGCCCATCGAATTATTCTTGGCCGGGTTGCGCAACGTTCACGCAAGATTTACGGAATCGTAACCGAAGCCTGTGACGCTATTCAACATGAGGTTTCTTTTCACTCTGGCACTGTCTGCCAGTCTGTTGTTCGCTCAAGGCGACGCTGCTCGCATCACCGGCACGGTGACCGACGCGTCCGGCGCCGTCATTCCTGGCGCTATCATTAAGATTAAAAACGAGAAAACGGCCGCAGTGCGCGAAGTGACCGTCACCGACAATGGCTCCTTCGTCGCCTCCAATCTCACCCCTTCGGTCTACACTATCGACGCCTCGTCCAGCGGCATGGCTTCCGCCCAGTACCGCCAGGTCACTCTCACAGCCGGCCAGGAGCGCACCATCGCCATCATCCTTGCTCCCGCGGAAATGCAACAGTCTGTAACAGTTGCCAGCGGCGACCTGGTTGTCATCGATACCAGTTCGGCCCGCGTAGGCGCCAATATCAACGAGCGCGAAGTGGCCAATATGCCGTTGAACGGCCGCCAGCTCTCACAACTTTATCTGATGGTGCCCGGTGCCCAGACCGCAGGCGGCGGCAGTTACGACAACATCCGGTTCAGTGGCCGCGCCAATCAACAGAATGCCGTCCGGTTTGATGGCGTGGAAGCATCCTCTATTATTGATGCCTCGCCCGGCAACCTGAACGGTGAGTCCTCTACCGGCTTCAGGCTGCAGGCAAGCCTCGAGACCGTTCAGGAGTTCCGCGTGGAGTCCAGCAACTATCCCGCGGAATTCGGTACCGGCACCGGCGGCCAGATTTCGGTCGTCACCAAGTCCGGCTCCAACCAACTTCACGGCTCGCTCTTCGAATACGTCCGCAACAACTCCTTCGACGCCCGCAACTTCTTTGATACCACCAAATCACCGCTCCGCCTGAATCAGTTCGGCGGTTCAGTCGGCGGACCGATCAAGAAGGATAAGGCGTTCTACTTTGCTAGCCTGGAAACGCTGCGCCAGCGCGCCGGCATCAACCTGCTGGGTTCGGTACCCAGCGCGGCCGCCCGCCAGAGGGCCGTCCCCACCATCGCCCCGGTCGTGAATGCATTCCCCATCGGTACCCAATCCACCGCCAATCCTGATTTGGACCTCGCCCAACTCAACGCCTCCACCAGCCTGGATGAATACTCGGGCAGCATTCGTTTCGACTACGCCCTCAGCCCCAAATACTCCCTCTCTGCCCGCTATGTTCGCGACCAGGGCTATCTCTCGAGCCCAATGGATGTTACAGGCAGCCAGCAGCGTACCACCGCCGTCCCCCAAAACGGCATGATCAGCCTGCAGCAGGTGCTCTCGTCCAATTTGATCAATGAGACCAAGGTTGGCTACAACGGCTCGAAGACCCGCCTGAACGGCATCGCCCCGACAGTGAACGGCATCGACTTTTCGCCGATCTCGATCGATTTCACCGGCGCGGTTGCGATTCCCGGGATCGGCGGCCAGGGCGCTTCGGCCGGAGCTGCCCGCCTGGGCGGACTCATCCGGTCCAACAGCTCGCAGAACGGTCGCGCACAGCCCTACACAAACTACACAATGTCGTTCATCGACAACCTCTCTTACTTGAAAGGCAACCATACCTTCAAGTTCGGAGCGGAGGTCCGGCCGATCCGCCTTTACACCGATCGCCTGGGCGGCACCACCTACACCTTCTCGAATTTGACTGACCTGCTGGCCAACCGGCCCAGCACCATTCAGATTCTCGGTGACGTCAGCGCGCCCAATCCGCTCCACAACGGCATCGCCACCAATCGCTTCCTCAAACAGGCTTACTACGTCTTCTATGCGCAGGATGAATGGCGCCTGCGGCCCAACCTGACCATTAACTATGGGTTGCGCTACGAATACTATTCAGTAATGCATGAGGACCAGAACTTGTACACCCTCTTCCAGGTGGAGCGAGGGGATATCGCTCCGGCCGGTACGCCGTGGTACAAGAGCTCGAAGAACAACTGGGGTCCCCGGCTGGGCCTGAGCTGGTCGCCTTCGCGGTTCAACAACAAGACGGTGCTCCGCCTGGGCGCCGGCTACTTCTTCGGCCCCGGCCAGACGGAAGATCAAGTCCAACCCATTGATAGCGACCGTATTACGGTGAACGCGCCCACGGGCTCCGCTTTCCCGGTCAACAGCCAGCAGATCATCGCAAACACGAACCCCAGCAATCTGTCCGGATTCACCCCCAGAGCCTATTCCGTGGATTACACCCTGCCGGAGAAGGTCCTCAGCTACACCGCGTCTATCCAGCAGCAACTGCCGGGCAACACGGTGCTGACCGTGGCCTATGTGGGCAGCCAGGGCCGCAACCTCTTCCTGCGGTCGTGGACCAACGGCATCGTCGGGGTCACGATGAACCCAACGACAGGTGTCGGCAATCCGCAACTCCAGCTCGGCTCACGGTTTGGACAGATGGATTACAAGACCAGCGGCGGTACCGACCACTACGATTCCCTTCAGACTTCCGTCCAGCGGCGGTTCAACCAGGGCCTGACCATCGGCGGCCAGTGGACCTACGGCCACTCGCTGGGCAACACGGGCGGATCCAACGAAGCCCAGACCGCGCAGAACCCCTTCAATTTCGGCGCCGATCGCGGCAACAACGCCTTCGACATCCGCCACAGTGTGAATGCCACGGCTTTGTACGAGTTGCCCATCGGCACGGGCAGGAAGTACCTTGCCAACTCCAACAAGCTGGTGAACCTGCTCGCAGGCGGCTGGCAGATCGGCGGGGTGCTGAATGCCCGCACCGGCCTCCCCATCGACCTCACCATCGCCCGCAACGACATCGCGTACCAAGTGAATTCCACCGGCCAGATTGTCTCGAACCCGGTGGTTTCCGGAACTACGGTGTTGACCACGCCCGTCGTGAACAACCCGTACGGCGGCGCCTTCCGCAACAACCGGCGGCCAGATGTTGTGGCCGGTGTGGATCCGTTCCTGCACGGCAGTGACGGCCGCTATTTCCTGAACCCGGCCGCATTCGCCTTCCCAACGCCGGGTTCGTTCGGTAATCTGGGCCGGTGGGCTTTGCATGGGCCCAGCCTGACCCAGTTCGATATGACCCTCCAGAAGCGCTTCCGCCTCACCGAGCGGATGAACATGGAGTTCCGCGGCGAACTGTATAACCTCTTCAACAAAACCAACTTCTCCAATCCGTCGGCCCGCTTGAACAACGCGCTGGGTACCGGCGTCAACCAACTGCAGCCGGGCCAGCCGTTTACAGCCGCGGCGGCAGGCGGCACGTTTGGTATCGCCAACTCGACCGTTACCAGAGACGTTGGCTTGGGCGCAAGCCGCCAGATCCAGCTCTCCCTGCGACTGAACTTCTAGTTCAGGGCATCGAACCCTAATACACCCCACGCCGCACCCCGGCGTGGGGTATTTTTTTGTCCAGCCTGCGGAACAACACTGACGTCAAAAGCTATCTTTAGATATCATTACTATTCATGACCTGCTGATTCGGATTCAGTTCAGAGGAACGTATCCGCAAATCCTACGAATTGGCATGTCACTGGTTCAATTTCAATCGCTTGCGGGTTTGACCCGTTCAAAATTGTTGTGTTAGCCTACAAGCTTGGGGTTAAGAGTCACTCCCCCGCCTCCACACCCCCGGAATTACCGAGACATCCTCCGGTAAGGCGCCGATAGCATGGAACAGATTTTCGAAACCCTTAAAGGGATCATCGTCCGAGCCCTGCCTACGTTCGTTCTCGTCATTCTTCTACATTGGTTCCTGAAGAAGGTCCTGTTCCAGCCGATGGAAAAGGTTCTCGAGGAACGCCGGAAGAAGACCGAAGGCGCCGTAGAAGCCAGTGAAGCCACCCTAGCCCTGGTGAACGAGAAGTTAGCCACGTACGAGAACTCCCTGGCCGATGCCCGGGCCGAGATCTACAAAGAGCAGGAAGCCGGGCGGAAACGCCTTGCAGATCAACAGGTTAAGGCTGTCGAAGCGGCCCGCGTCAAGGCGGGCGAGCGCGTTGCCGTGGTGAAGGCGGAACTGGCCCTCGAAGTCGAGAAAGCCACGGCGAGCCTGACCGCCGAGTCGGACCGTCTGGCGGAAGAGATTGCCGGCCTGGTTCTTGCGGGAAAGGTACAGTAGGCCCATGAAGCGGATAGCCCTCCTCCTGATGCTGGCCGGCGCTACGGCCTGGGCCCAGGAACACGCTGAACCTGCCAAGGAAGGCCATGAAGCGGCCGGCCACGAGGCTTCCGATCCGACGCTGCCCGCCAAGTGGGTAAACTTCGCGATTCTGGCCGCTGGCCTGGGTTTCCTGGCGATCAAGTTCGGCGGGCCCGCCTTGAAGGGTCAACAGCACCAGATTTTGGACAGGATGAGCCAGGCTTCGCGCCGTGCGGAAGCCGCGAAGGTACAGGCCGATGAGATGGATAAGCGCATCTCGGGACTGCAGGTAGAAGTGAACGCGATCCGCCAGAAGGCAGCCGCGGAACTGGCAGCGGAAGCGGCCCGGCTCGAGAAGGAGACGGAGCAGTTGCTGGCGAAAGTCGAGCAGACCGCCGAACAGGAAATCGCCTCCTCCGCAAAGTTCGCCACCCAGCAGCTCAAAGCCACAGCCGCCAAACTGGCGCTGGACCTGGCTGGCCAAAAGATTCGCGCACGCATGACGGCGGGGACTCAAGGCGTTCTGGTGGACCGCTTTACGCAGCATCTCGGCGATTCGCGTGAGCTGCGAGGATAGGGAAGAGCACGATGTCAACGCTCGCGATCGCAAATCAATACGCCAAAGCGCTGCTTGAGTCCATCTCGCAACCCGGCAGTGGGGCGACGTCAGAGGAAGCGCTCACCCAGCTTGAGCAGTTTGACGTTGTCCTGAAAAGTTCGCACGACCTGCACACCGTTCTACTTTCCCCCGCGGTGCCACATGCCCAGAAACAGAAAGTGCTTGGCCGGATAGCCGAACTGCTGGGCCTGCACGGATTTGTCCGCAATTTCCTGTTTGTGGTGACACGCCACCGCCGGCTGAACCTGCTGGCTGAGATCCGCGAGCGCTATCAGGCGCTGCTGGACGAAGCCATGGGTCTGGTGCGGGCCCGGGTATCGACGGCGGTGCCGTTGACTCCGGAGCAGAAAGTGGCGCTGGAAGCGGCGCTGGCCCAGGTGACGGGCAAGCAGATGCGTTGCGCTTATGAGTTAGACGACACACTGGTGGGCGGCCTGGCCGTTCGCGTGGGTTCGACGATGTATGACGGATCGGTGAGGGGGCAGCTCGACAGCCTTCGCCGCCGCCTCACGAGTGAGGCCTGACAAGGAACTGAAAGTATGGCTCAGATTCGTGCCGATGAAATCGCTCGCGTACTTCGCGAAGAGATTGAAAATTACGACAAAGCTGTTCAGGTCTCCGAGACCGGTTATGTAGTGACGGTCGGAGACGGAATTGCCCGCGTCCATGGCCTGGACAAGGTGATGGCCGGCGAACTCATTGAGTTCCCGCACGGCGTATCGGGTATCGCCCTGAACCTCGACGAAGACGAAGTCGGCGCGGTGCTTCTGGGCGAGGCGTACGCGATTCGCGAGGGCGATGAAGTCCGCCGTACGGGCCGCATCATGTCGGTTCCGGTCGGCGAGGCGATGGTCGGCCGCGTCGTCAATGCGCTGGGCCAGCCCATCGACGACAAGGGCCCCATTGACACGAAGCATTTCTTTGCGATTGAGCGGATTGCCCCGGGCGTGATTGACCGCAAGCCCGTGAAGGAGCCGCTGCAGACCGGCCTGAAGGCGATCGACGCCATGATCCCCGTGGGCCGCGGCCAGCGCGAGTTGATCATCGGCGACCGCCAGACCGGCAAGACGGCCATTGCGCTGGACACCATCATCAACCAGAAGGGCAAGGGCGTCATCTGTATCTATGTCGCCATTGGCCAGAAGCGGTCGACGGTGGCCCAGGTGGTCAAGACGCTGCAGGACTACGGCGCCATGGATTACACCATCGTGGTCGCCGCCACTGCGTCGGAATCGGCCGCGCTGCAGTACATTGCTCCTTATTCCGGCTGCGCGATGGGCGAGTACTTCCGCGACAACGCGGGCCACGCCCTGTGCGTCTACGACGATCTTTCCAAGCACGCCGCCGCTTACCGCGAGATCTCGCTGCTGCTGCGCCGTCCGCCAGGCCGCGAAGCGTTCCCCGGCGACGTGTTCTATCTGCACTCCCGGTTGCTGGAGCGCGCCGCGAAGCTGAGCGACAAGCTCGGCGGCGGATCCCTCACCGCCCTGCCGTTCATCGAGACGCAGGCGGGTGACGTTTCGGCATACATTCCGACCAACGTGATTTCGATCACGGACGGCCAGATCTTCTTGCAGTCGGACATGTTCAACTCGAACCTGCGTCCGGCCGTGGACGTCGGTATCTCCGTGAGCCGCGTCGGCGGCAATGCCCAGACCAAGGCCATGAAGCAGGTGGCGGGCTCGCTCCGCCTGGATTTGGCGCAGTATCGCGCTTTGGCCGCATTCGCCCAGTTCGGTTCCGATCTCGACAAGGCATCGCAGGCCCAGTTGAACCGCGGCCGCCGCCTGACCGAGATCCTGAAGCAGGGCCAGTATCAGCCCCTGCCTGTCGAGAAGCAGATCCTGATCATCTATGCCGGCACCAACGGCTGGCTGGATGACATGGAAGTCGAGTGGTGCCTGCCGTTCGAAGCCGGTCTGTACCGCTTCGTCGAGAATGGCCACGCCGATCTGCTGACAGACATCCGCGAGAAGGCTGCCCTGGATGATGGCATCAAGGCGCGGCTGAACGCGGTGCTCAAGGAATTCAAGCAGCGCTTCCTGGCCGAACGCAAGGCCGGCAAGTAGGCCCGATCCAGCGAGGTTTTCATGCCCAGTTTGATCGACATACGCCGCCGGATCCGCTCGGTTAAGAACACCCAGCAGATCACCAAGGCCATGAAGATGGTGGCCACGGCCCGCCTGCGCCGCGCGCAGGAGCGCGTGATCAATGCGCGGCCGTATTCCCGCATGGCCGGCGAGATTCTACGCAACGTGGCGGCTGCCGCCGCGGGCGACGAGCGGGTGGGTGAGAATCCACTGCTGGCCGTTCGCGAAGAGAAGCGCATCCAGTTCATCCTGATCACTTCGGACCGCGGCCTGGCCGGCGGTTTCAACTCCAACCTGATCAAAGCGGCACAGCAATTCCTGACCGAACATGCGGGCCAGGAAGTACAGATGGAGCTTTACGGCCGCAAGGCACGAGACTTCTTCATCAGGCGGCCCGTCAAAGTGAGCGGCGAAATAACGGGCATCTCGCAAGCCCCGACGCTGGCCGACGCCAAGGCGTTGGCCGACAAGATCACCGACCGCTTCAAGAACGAGGAAGTGGACGCGGTCTATCTGCTCTACAACGAGTTCAAGAGCGTGCTCACGCAAAAGGTCACGCTGAAGAAGCTGCTGCCGATGGCGGTGCAGGCGGACGACGCGCCCCAGCGGGACTACATCTTCGAACAGCCTCCGGCCGAAATGCTGGGACGGCTGCTGCCGAACTACATCCTGCTGCAGATTCTGGAAGCGTTCCTGGAATCGGCGGCGGCGGAACATGCGGCCCGCATGACGGCCATGGATGCGGCGTCCACCAACGCCAATGACGTTATCAACAAGCTGACCCTGTATATGAACCGGGTGCGGCAGGCCAGCATTACGCGCGAGATTATCGAAGTTGTCAGCGGGGCCAGCGCCCTCGAATAGGAATTCCATCATGTCCACAGCAGCGCAACAGGAAGTTCTCGGAAAAGTAATTCAGGTATCCGGACCAGCCGTCGACCTGCAGTTCCCTGAAGGGCAGATCCCCGTCATTTACACGGCGGTGAAGATCACCAGTGAAGGGTTCGTCGTGCCTGAGCCCATCAATATCATGGTGGAAGTGATGCAGCACATCGGCGAAGGCCGTGTGCGTTGCGTCGCCCTACAGCCCACTGACGGCTTGGTGCGAGGCATGAAGGCGATCTCGACGGGTGCGCCCATCACCGTTCCGGTGGGCAAGCAGACCCTGGGCCGCGTTCTGAACGTTCTCGGCGAACCGGTGGACCAGCAGGGTCCGGTGAATACCGAGAAGCGGTTCCCCATCCACCGCGAAGCGCCCATGTTCGACGAGCAGTCGACCGGCCTGCAGATGTTCGAAACGGGCATCAAGGTCATCGATCTTCTCGAACCTTACCTGCGCGGCGGCAAGATCGGCCTGTTCGGCGGCGCCGGTGTCGGCAAGACTGTCGTCATCATGGAGCTGATCAACAACATCGCCATGAAACACGGCGGCGTGTCGGTGTTCGCCGGAGTGGGCGAGCGTACTCGCGAGGGCAACGATCTCTGGTTGGAAATGCAGGAGTCGGGCGTACTGGATCCCACCGATTGGACGAAATCAAAGGTGGCGTTGATCTACGGCCAGATGACTGAGCCCCCAGGGGCCCGTCTGCGCGTCGGCCTCACCGGGCTGACCGTGGCCGAGTACTTCCGCGACGAAGAGGGCCAGGACGTGCTGCTCTTCATCGACAACATTTTCCGTTTCACCCAGGCCGGCTCGGAAGTCTCCGCGCTGCTGGGCCGCATGCCTTCGGCCGTGGGCTATCAGCCTAACCTGGCCACGGAAATGGGCGAACTGCAGGAACGCATCACTTCGACGAAGAAGGGTTCGATCACGTCGGTGCAGGCCATCTATGTGCCCGCCGACGACTATACCGATCCGGCTCCGGCGACGACCTTCGCCCACCTCGACGCAACCACGCAGCTTTCGCGCGACATCGCCGCGCTGGGTATCTATCCCGCCGTCGATCCGCTCACCTCCACCTCGCGCATTCTCGATCCGCTGGTTGTCGGCGACGAGCACTACTCCACCGCGCAGCGCGTCAAGGGCGTTCTGCAGCGCTATAAGGACTTGCAGGACATCATCGCGATTCTGGGCATGGACGAACTGTCGGAAGAAGACAAGCTCAGCGTTTCGCGCGCTCGCAAGATCCAGCGCTTCTTCTCCCAGCCGTTCCATGTGGCCGAGCAGTTCACGGGCTTCAAGGGCAAGTATGTGAAGCTGGCCGACTCGATCAAGGGCTTCAAGGAGATCGTCGACGGCAAGCACGACGACGTCCCCGAGCAGGCTTTCTACATGCAGGGCACGATCGAGGAAGTGTTGGAGCGTTCCGAACAGATCAAGAAGGCGAACTAGGCCATGTCCGGACTGTTGACGCTGGAAGTTGCGACGCCGGAGCGCCTGCTGTTGAAAGAGCAGGTGAAAGGCGTGACCGTGCCCGGTCTCGACGGCGAACTGGGCATTCTCCCGGAGCATGCTCCGCTGCTGTCCGAGTTGGGCTGCGGTCCGCTCTCCTTCGAACTGGAGAACGGGCAGAAGAAGTACATCTCCATTTGCGGCGGCTATGTCGAAGTGCTGCCGGACCACGTCCGGGTGTTGGCCGCACAGGCCGAGAATGCTAGCGAGATCGACGCGAAGCGCGCCGAAACCGCTCTGCAGCGCGCCAACGAGCGGTTGTTGCATCCGACAGCCGACATGGATGTCGCCCGCGCCCTGAACGCCCTGAAACGGGCCCAGGCTCGCGTGGCCGTGGCAAAGATCGCCGCCGGCAAGTAGCCGGCACACCCACCCCGATACAATGGCGGTAGCGAGTCTACCGCCATGCATGCCATTGCCGATATTTGTGTGATCCCCCTCGGTGTCGGGACCTCCGTGTCCCGGGAAGTGACCGTCTGCGAGAGAATCCTGCGGGAATCCGGCCTCAGGACGATGCTCCACGCCTATGGGACCAACGTGGAAGGGGAGTGGGACGACGTGATGTCGGCCATCAAGCGTTGTCACGAGGCACTGCACGAGTTGGGGGTGCCGCGCATCTCCACCAACATCCGCATCGGCACCCGCACCGACAAAGCCCAGACGATGCAGGATAAGGTCGAGCGCGTCGAGCAGCGCCTGGTGCAGGATACCCTCTGACATGGCCCGCAATTTCAAAGACCTGCACGAGCGCGAGATCCTCGCCCTGGCCATTGCGCTGGAAGAAGAAGACGGGCGCATCTATGCGGACTTCTCCGACGGCCTGCGTGAGACTTACCCGGCCACGGCGGCCATGTTCGACGGCATCCGTGGCGAGGAATCGAACCATCGCGCGCGTCTGATTGAGCTCTATCAGCACAAGTTCGGAGAACACATCCCGTTGATCCGGCGCACGGACGTGAATGGATTTGTTCAGCGCCGGCCGGTGTGGCTAGTGCGCCCTCTGGGCATCCATGTAGTGCGCAAGCAGGCGGAGATCATGGAACTGGAGACGCGGCGCTTCTACGAGAAGGCGGCGCAGCAGGTCTCCGACGCCTCGATCCGCAAGCTGCTGGGCGATCTGGCCGAGGAGGAGCGCAAGCACTCCGCCCAGGCCGAATCACTGGAGGAAGAACACCTCTCTCACGGTGAGCGAGAGAAGGAAGATGCCGCGCAGCGCCGTCTGTTTGTACTGCAAATCGTGCAACCGGGCCTGGCCGGGCTGATGGACGGTTCCGTTTCGACACTGGCGCCCCTATTTGCGGCCGCCTACTCCACGCATAGCAGCTGGAACGCGTTCCTGGTCGGCTTGGCCGCTTCCGTGGGCGCAGGCATCTCGATGGGCTTTGCGGAGGCACTGTCGGACGACGGTTCCCTGACAGGCCGTGGGCACCCCTGGATCCGCGGCGTCGTCTGCGGTCTGATGACCACGGCCGGCGGCATCGGGCACACGCTGCCCTTCCTGATTCCGAACTTCCATCTCGCGATGACCTCGGCCGTAGCCGTGGTGGCGGTCGAACTGGCCGTGATCAGTTGGGTGCGGCACCGCTACATGGACACGCCCATTGTTTCCGCCACGCTGCAAGTTGTTCTGGGCGGAGTGCTGGTGTTCCTGGCGGGTATGTTCATCGGCAGCGCGTAGCCGGCAACACACTCCCCTTAACTAAGGAATAACCGCGGTACCAGTCTGAACCCAGCCCGAATCGCGGCCCAGGGGATCGAGGGTACGCTGAAACACCAGTTTGTTGCCGGACATGGGCGGCTTGGTGTTGAGGGTTGCCTTGAGCGTAAAGCCGCTGGCGAGATTCGTGACCTGGGCAGTGCCGGTATCGATGGAGCACGCGCTGCTGCTCAGCAGGTTGGATCCGGCCCCGGGTGCAACCGGCCCAAGGAAGAAGCCTACATCGCTCGAGTACATCCAAAGCCCATTGCCGGCACGATCATAGTGCAGGAAACAGAAGGGCTGGCCGCCACCATCCGTGGCCGCGGCGATGAGGAATTGCGACCAGCCCTTGTTCGTGCCCCCAAAGCCGGCCGGGTCCGGGTAGGTCATGGTGTAGGTTCGCTGGCTGCCTGCACTGGAGTTGAGCACCTGGCTCATGCCAGCCATGGGCGCCACCGTCGGATTCCAGGTCCCCTTCAGGTTCCACTGACTGTCCGTCTCGCTGAGCGTATATGACCGGACATACACGTTATACGCTGCGGCGGCCTTGAAGACGAGGTTCGCGTTCAGGGTGACTGTAGCGCCGGAGCTGGAGACGCTAGAAGTCTTTGTATTTAGTCCGCACAGGGAATTCTGGAGGTCGCCGCTGGCCGTGCCCGGCTGGACGGGGCCAACAAAGAAGCCGCCATCGCCATACACCCAGAACCCATTGCCTTGCACATCGTAGTGGACGAAGCAGTAAGGCTGGCCTCCGCCGTCGGGTGCGGCGGCGACCAGCAGTTCATACCAGGCCAAATCGTTAAACCCGGCAGCGGCTGTGTAGGTGGAACTCAGGGATACGCCAGGGCCTGAGCCGGATGCAGGTGTCACCGACAGCTTACTGAGTGGAAGCGGTAAGCCGCTGAAGATGGCGTAGACTGTGGCCGGATTCTGCAGGTAAAGGCTGAAGACGGGCTGACTGCCGTAATAGGCGCCGGCAAAGGTCGTAAAGGTGTTGTTGCCGATAGCGCCGGCGGAAATCATGACCTGACCGCGGTCATACCAGCCGCTGGCGGGGGAGATCGAGCCCCCCTGGGTAGCGATGGTGGTCAGGAAGTACTGAGGCCTGTAAAACACGTTCAGGCTGGCCGACCGAATGGAGTTGGCCGATATTGTATGGGCTGGGCCGTACCCATCACTCCAGCTGTCGAAACGGTAGCGGGTTCCTGTTCCACCGCCGATGAAATCAAGGGCCAGCACACTGTGGCTGCTGCCGTAAACCCAACTGAAATTCTGGGCCGCCTGGTAAAGGACCCCATCCACATAAAATGGCATCCCGCCGGAGTAGACCTGCACGGCAACCACTGGGGGAGTAGAGGTCAGCAATACAACGGTGATCCCACCGCCGGCCACCGCCGTCACATTCTGAAGGTCAGTAGGAACCGCGTGGCCGTGGTCCGGTTCGCAGCCGTACATGGCCAGAGACCCGTCCTTCTTCAGTGCGACGCCGCAGTACCCGGCGCCAAGCCCCATGCTGTCGACGTTGCTCCAGCCGGTCAGGTCAGGCAGGCCGTAGTCAGCCCACATGGTGATGCTATTGTCTGCATGAATCACGGCGGTCATGGAAGCACCGGCAACTACTGAGACTGCATCTGTGATTCCTGCGGGCATGGGAGAGTAAAAGTTATTGAACGCAACCGGCACGCCATTGGACCTCAGGGCAATCACGTTCGAGCCGGCCGACACGTCCACAATATCCGTGGCATTCTTCACTGTCGTCGTGAAGATGTATTGCGTGTCCCCCCAGGCGCTGACAGTTCCATCCGCCCTGAGGGCCAAACCGACATGGTCGTTCGCTGCGATCTTGACGACATCAGTTAAGCCGGCAGGTACGCCTGTTCCCCCCGGGCCGGGTCCCCACGCCACAACTGTCCCATCCGATCTCAGCCCTACTCCGAAGGACGAGCCGGCAGCCACCGCGATGAGGTTGTTGAGACCAGCCGGGACGGCACACTGGTAGTCGTCGGGGCAGCCCCAGGCCGCCACCGTGCCATCTTTTCGCAAGGCCAATATCTCACCGGTGGCCGACACAGAAACAACATCGGAGAGATTGCCTGGCATCGGTACATATGGATAGTTGATGCTCGGCGTGAAGACGACGGGCACGGCCGTGTCTCGAACTGTCGCGACATCGCTAGCCGACTTCACAACGGGATCGCTCCCCCCGGCCACTGATACCTGCAAAATCAGTGGGTCCGGCGCATTGATGTCGACCGAGGCAAGCACAGTAATGGCCGGATAGTTCTTTCCAGCGGCAAGAACGTCGGTCCGGACACAGGATGTGGCATTGCATGACCAACCTGGGCCTCTCAGTTTCGAAATCTGAAGTCCAACCGGAGCGGGCACTGTCACCTGCACTTGTCCCACGGTCGGACCGGCCAATGCGTCATTCCCAACCCGGATCAAGTAGGCAGCGTTCGTCTGGCCGCGCAGGAAGGTGCTCATCCGGGAAATGCTGATCTTCAGCGCGGCCGGAGAACCGGCGTTGGCCGGCACGGCAGCCTGCTGGGGGCCGGCATCCTTCGTACCTTGGATGACGTCAGTTGCGCCGGAATCCGTGGCGCTGGCCTGCACAACGGAAGATTGGGCGATACACCCAGAGGAATTCAGAATAAATAATGCGAAACCGCAGTGGAGGATACAGCTATAAGTGATACGCAAGAAGCCCCTGCATAAACTTACAACGGAGCCCTGGTCGAGTCAACTTAGGCCTGCTTATCCGGCAGATATTCTCCCATCGGAAGATTCACCCGAATGTAATGCCTTGCTCAGCAGATGGTTGCCGTGGTCGATTCCACGGGCAACCATCTGCGGTAGCAGTAATGTGAGCTTCTACGGAATGGTCCAGGCGCCGGTCTTGACCCACCCGGAGTCGCGATTCAGCGGATCGAGCATGCGTTGATAGAGATCCTTGGCGCCCGCCATCGGCGCCTTCAGGGTAACGGGGACGCTCAGTGTCAGGACGCCTGATTGGCTGTTGGCGGAAGCGGTGCCGGTGTTGATCGAACACGCGCTGCTGTCGAGAGCGTTCGAGGCTACCCCTGGGGCGACGGGACCAAGGAAGAAGCCCACATCTCCGGAGTACATCCACAGCCCGTTGCCGGCCCGGTCGTAGTGGACAAAGCAGAACGGCTGCCCTCCGCCATCGGTGGCTTTCGCAATGAGGAACTGCATCCAGCCCAGCGGTGCGCCTTCAAAGCCGGCAGGGTCGGCATAGGTCACCGCGAAGGTCTGCAGGGCGCTCGATCCGGAGTTCGGCACGGCGCTCATTGCGCCCAAAACCGCGGCCGAGGTCGTCCATGTGCCTTTCAGCTGCCAGCCCGTGTCGAGCTCGCCGATCGTGTAGGCGCGGAGGTAGATGTTTCGCGCCCCCGCCGCTTTGAAGAGAATATCGGCTTTCAACGTAAGCGCGGTCCCATTCCCTGTCACCGTCGATGTCTTTGTATTGAAACCGCAGAAGGAGTTTTGCAGAAGTGCGCTCGGCGTCCCCCGTTTCACCGGACCAACGAAGAAACCGCCATCGCCATACACCCAGAACGAGTCTCCCTGGACGTCGTAATGGATGAAGCAGAATGGCTGCCCTCCACCGTCGGGAGCGGCGGCCACCAGCAATTGCACCCAGGCCAGGTTCTGGTAGCCCAGTCCGGCGGAATACCCGGCCGTCAACGTCGCGGGCGAGCCGGAACCCGACGAGGGACTGACACTGATCACGCTGGGATGCGGATCAATCGCGGCAAAGCTGGCGGTGACCGTCTTCGGGGCGGACATCGTCAGCGCTTGCGGATTGGCTGCGCCACTGAGGCCATTACTGAAGGATGTAAAGGAATAGGCATACGCCGGACTGGCAGTCACCTGCAGGATCTGTGCTTCATCAAACCAGCCGTCAGCCGCGGAGGGCACCGTGGTCACGCTCCCAGCACCAACTGGCAGGACATTGGTGATCAAGGCGTATTGGGTCTTGAAGTTCGCCGTGTAAGTGACAGGACTGGTCCCGGCTGTCACGGTGTGCGACTGGGCACCGCTATCACTCCACCCTGTGAAAAGCCGTCGAGTGCCTCCGGTTCCCTGCGGCGAGGAGATGCTGATTGTGTGACTCGAACCCGCGGCCCAACCCAGGGCCTTGGGCGTCGGGTAGGTGAATCCGTCCGCGACAACGTTCAGCCCCGGAGGGTTACTCACCAAATTGACGAGCGTCAGAATGTTCGTGGAGTCGGAGTTACTGGCACTGGCCGAGCCGCCCCCTCTGACACTGACTTGGTTCACCTGTGGAGACGATGCATTCGAAGAGACGACGGCCTTCACCATGATCGGCTGATAGCTGGCGCCGGCGGCCAGGGCGTCGCCGCGGGAGCAACTCGTGGCAGTGGCGCAGGACCAGCCGTTGCCTTCCGTGGAAACGGCGGTCAGCCCGGCCGGCAGCGTATTCGTGACGATCACGGTGCCGTTGGTTGGCCCAGCACCCGAGGCATTGCGGACGACCACCAGATAGTAAGCATCTTTCTGGCCTTGCGTGAAATCGCCGACATGCGTACTGGTCACCGAGAGCACCGGCGCTTTTCCATTCGGCTCGAAGTAAGCGGTAATACTGGACGGCTGGAACAGATAAAAACTCGTCGTGGGATTGCTGCCGGCCAGGATCCCGCTGAAGTCCTTGAAAATGTAACCGGGATCCGCCTTCGCCACCACCTGAAGGTACGATTTGTTGTACCAGCCGCTGGGTGGCGTGATGGTGCCGCCCACCGTGGCGGTCGTAGTGAGGTAGTACTGGTCGGCGAAAAAGGCCTCAATCACACGCGGCCGCAGGGAGGAGGCGATGACAGTGTGGGAGACGGCCCCGCCGTCGGTCCACATATTGAACACGGAGCGCTGCCCGTTGACAGCAGCGGTGGGCGAATCGACCGCGATGACGTGGCTGCTGCCATAGGACCAGTTGAACGTCTGTCCGGAGGGATAGGCGACGCCATCCACCGTTACGCCACCGATGGCGGACTTCAACTGGTAGGTCACGGTGGGGAGTGAGGTCGTCAGGACAACGGCGCCGGCGCCGCCGGTGGCGATCGCCGTCACGTTCGTCAAATCCTGCGGTTGGGCCGTGAAGGCGGCGTCCTCGCAGCCCCAGGTCAGAATTGTCCCGTCCTTCTTCTGCCCCAGCCTGCACCAGCCCGCAAGGGCTATTCTGGCCAGGCCGGTCCAACTCGCAGGGGGCGCCAAGTTTACGCCCCACAGCGTGAGTGTGCCGTCGGCGGCAAGGGCGGCAAATGATTCCAGTGCGACGGCCTTCGGAAGGTTCGCTGGCGGAAGATTGGCATTTCCGAAGCCGAGTTGCAGCACCGACCCGTCGGCCGTCAGAACGCTGGCCCAGGTATCCACTCCTAACTCGACTACGTTCTTGGCCAGCGCTGCCAGGATAGGGTTCACCCCGGTCAGCCTGCCCCAGTACTGCACGGTGCCGTCCGCCCTCAGGGCGACTTCAAAATCCTGGCCTGCGTCAATCGCAACAATATCAGTGGGTCCGGACGGAATGCCCACGATGTTGGAAGGGTAACCCCATCCCACGACCGTCCCATCCGACTTCAGCGCGATCGTAAACAGATTACCCGCCGCGACCGCGATGACGTCCGTGAGTCCCTGTGGCACCTCACATTGGTGCTCGGCGTTCCCACCCCATGCAGCTACGGTCCCATTCTTACGAACGGCTACGAGATGGTCTCCGCCCACGGACACTGCTACGACGTCGTTCAGACTCGCTGGCATTGGGGCGGTTTCGACCAGGCTAAGTGTCGACCACAAGACCGGAACTGCCGTGGCATTCACCGCGGTGGAATCTAGAGCGGTGTGGGTAATCGGATCACCGCCCCCGCTCGCTGACGCCTGTAGCGCCAACGAGGCTGGCGCGTTCTGATCGATCGAGGCCAGCACGAGGATCGTGGGATAGTACTGGCCGCCGGCCAGGGTATCGCTCCTGGAGCAGGAGTTGTTCCCGCAACTCCAGCCAGGTCCGCGAAGCGATGTGATCTGAAGGCCGGCCGGGGCAGTCAGCGTCACCTGCACCGGCGCGGATGTTGGTCCACCTTGCGGCTCGTTACCAACCCGCAGGAGATAGACCGCATTGGTTTGTCCACGCAGGAATGCACTGGTATGGCGCAGGTCAATGTTCAGCGAAGCCCGGGGTTGGACCGGAACAAAGTTGGCGTCGATGGCCATGGGCCCTCTGATTTGAATTTGCCGGGGAAAAGCCAACCCGTGGAGGTCTCCACTGAAGCCGGAAAACGCATACCCTGAATTCGCCGCCGCGTGGATGCTTAAGTAGGAATCCGCATCCACATACCCCGTGGATGGAGTGATCGCACCTCCTGTCGAAGCGGAGGTAGTCAGCAGGAATTGCGGGAACAACGTGGCGTCAATCTTGTAGTTGGCAGAGAACTGAATTGTCCGGGAAGCAGGTGCGGCAATATCCGACCAGCCGTTGAAGACATACCGGACGCCGGGCACGGAGCTGTTCTGGGGTGAAGCAATGGATAGAGAGTGCGGGCTGCCAGCCGTCCAAGTGAAGGCCTGCCCCGAAGAGTAGGACACTCCATCCACCACAAAGACGATTCCGGCTACCCCCATTGAAATCTGCACCGAGATCGGAGCAGGAACTGAACTGATGGCCAGGCTGTGGGACAGTCCGCCCGCCACAGCCGACACTTCAATCAAGTTGGAAGGCACGGTCGCCTGCCCGCTGCCGTTGGCGCCCCAGGCCTGCGGCGTGCCGCTCCAGGACAGGGCGATCCCATGCCCATCGCCGGCTGCCACGGCACGGATGTCCGACAGCCCCGGAGGGATCCCGGAGAGAATCGAGGCGGGATTATTGCCCCACACGGCCACAGTTCCGTCGTCCTGTACCGCCATGCTGAAGTGGGTCCCGGCCGCCACCGACACGACACGCGTGAGGTTCGCCGGCACGTTGCTTTCGCCAGCCGTATTGCTGCCCCACGCCACCACGCTGCCGTCGCCCAGCACCGCCAGGGAATGGTCGCCGCCCGCGGCGATGGCGATGGCATTGGTGACCCCCGCGGGCACGGTCGACTGACCACTGCCGTTGGCGCCCCACGCAACCACGGTTCCGCTGCTCGTGAGCGCCAGGCTGTGGTTGGCGCCGGCCGCAATGGCCACAACCTGTGATAGTGACGAGGGGATTGTGGCCTGGCCGCTGAAATTCTCCCCCCAGGCAACTACACCGCCGGAGTTGTTGAGCGCCAGATTGTGATAGGCACCGGAGGCGATCGAAACGACGTTCAGGAGGCCTGAGGGCACCTTCGTCTGCAGTTTTGAATTGTCGCCCCAGGCTACAGCCGTTCCGTCGCCCCTTAGCGCCAGGCTGTGGCGCGCTCCGGCCGAGACATCGACAAGGTTCGTCAATCCGGCAGGGAAGCTGCCCTGACTGTATGTATTGTCGCCCCAGGCCACGATGCCATTCGCGGAGCCAAACACCTTCGACGACGCAGTCGCTCCCTTGACCTGGCTGGGGCCGGAAGCAGTAACTGTGACCATCGGTGCCACAAAACCTGTACCAGAATCCACTGCCGCGATCAGCACAACGGCCGGATACGCCTGTCCCTGGAGGAGGGTGTCCGATCGCGTGCACGAGTTGGCGTTGCAGGTCCAACCGGTGCCCCATGCTTTGAGTACGGTGAGGCCCGTGCCCGCGGCCTGAAGCACAATTCCGCTGGCCGGACCAGTGCCGGAGTTGACGATGCGGGCCAGATAGACGGCATTCTGCTGCCCTTGGATCGCGGGACGCAGCGCCTGCAGGGTGACGCGCAGCAATGCGCTGGCAGGTTGCGCAAAATTGGCAGTGACGTCTTTCGCCGAGTCCAGGGTGAGCCGTAGCGGATTGTTACCTTCGGACACCTGAGACACCGTGAAATCGCTGAATTGGTACCCGGCTTGCGGAACTGCCCGGATCAGCACCTCCGACCCGGCATCCAGGAACGACGAACCGGGCGAGATCGATCCTCCAGTTCCAGCCGCGGTGTTCAGTTGGAATTGAGTCCGGAAAGTAGCGGAGTAAGTGGTGTCCGCGCTCGGATAGACCGTCTGGGCGAGGGGCCCACCAATATTCCAGCTGCTGAAAAGATAGCGGACATAAGGCGCGAAGACCTGTGTCGCGGTAGTCGAGATCTGATGCTGGCTGCCGGGTATGACGGTCAGCGTGTAAGGCTCAGAATAGGAAATCCCATCGAACACGATGGCTGGTTTGGGCGTGGTTACGCTGATGGGACCCCGAACACCAGTGGTTAACGGCTGAATCGTGATGCTGATGAGAGGCGTGGAAATGACCGCTACCGCGTGGCTGGACGCTCCTGCGATTGAGCTCACATGCGCCAGTTGAGGAGCGTATCCTGTTTGCCCTTTGTCGTTGTTACCCCAGCCAACCACAGAACCATCGTCTTTGACTGCAAGGACATATCCGTCCCCAGCCAGGTCCACTACATGATTCAGATTCGCAGGAACCGAGGCGAGTCCGCCCCCTGAGGTATTCCAGGCAGCAACGGTACCATCTGCCCGGACCCCGGCCATCGTGCCCCCGCCAACCGATCGCACCCTGACCAGTTTGGATAAGCCGCTGGGAACAGCCGGCGCGGAATTTCCCCAGGTCACGACACTCCCGTCCCACTTCAGCGCTATGGCTTGGCCAGTCGTGGTGGAGATACTCACAACCCCGGTGAGATTGGGAGGTACGCTCAATTCGCCGTCGGGGGAGGTGCCCCACGCCACGACCGTGCCGTCGCCCTTAAGCGCCAGGCAATGCCCGGACGCGGCCGCAATTGATACGACATCGCGCAGATTCGAAGGGGGCGGAGGAAATTGCGCCAGGCGGCCCCAAGCCGCCACGCTACCGTCGCTTTTCAGCGCACAGGTGGCATCCTTGCCGGCCGCGACGGCGATCACCCCAGTCAACGCACTGCCGACCACGGAACTCTCCCTCCCGTAGGCCGCCCACAACAACAACGTGCCATCGCTCCTGAGCGCCACGGCGTGTTGATCCCCGGTCGCCGCGGCAACGACGTCCGTCGCCTGGTAAGGAATATAGCCTCCAATCGCACCCGAGTCCCCCCACCTGACCAGATAACCGCCGTAGCCCACCGGAGAGGTATCAATGCTGGTGTTGTTTGTCGGGTCGGAGTCCCCACCACCGGATACGGTAATGGAGTTGACGACGGTTTCCGGAGCACTCGGGGCTACTGATGCCAGCACCAGAATGGTCGGGAGCATCTGTCCGGCCGAAAAGGCATCATTTCTCGTGCAAATATGGCCCTGGCACGACCAACCGGTGCCGGACATCGAAATGAGGGAGATGCCGTTCGGCAGAGCCTCTGTCACAGTAATGGCGCCCGCGGTGGAAGTGCTACCTGTATTAATCACTCGAATCAAGTAAGTCGCATTGATCTGGCCCCGCACAAAACTATTCCCGCGAGCGACATTGACAGCCAGGTCAGGTCCGGCCGCTGCATGCGCGCCTGCCTGATACTGGAAGACCATGGACTGCGCGAGTAGCCCCACCCCGGCTGCGCGCTGAAGCAGATCCGGCCGGTGAGGCGTGTCTCTAACCTGTGCGACGGAAAATGAAGAACCCAGCACAAAAAGGCATGAAGCCAGGGGAATAAAGCGAGCGATATCAGACCGCAAAGAGACCTCAATGCAAAACTACATTGAGCAGCCAGGCAAGTCAACTAACTCACGCTACATCCTTTATGATTCTCAACGATTTAGCCTTGAGCTTAATATCCAGTTAAACTACGTCTCGATTCGATCTCTCGTTTAGCCTCGGCGAATGCTCGATTTTGGGCGGCGGCTGGCACATCTCGGTCATGACTCCTTGCGCCCGGCACAAAGCAGACCCGGTCTCTCGATCAGCGGAAATTGAGTAGGTATGGGGTGCCTGCCCCGGGGCAGGATGAATAGACAACCGGGCAGGCCGCTCCCGAGGACCCGAAGGCGTCCCGAAAGCATTGCGGTGGTGCGAGGGACATGGGTGTGCGACAATGAGGATGTTCGTTTCACGGTGTCGGGCCGTGGCGCAGCCTGGCTAGCGCGCTTGCTTGGGGTGCAAGAGGTCCCGAGTTCAAATCTCGGCGGCCCGACCAACTAACTCCTTCAGAATCAGTCCATCTTCATCTCCTCAAAACATCTGCCGGCAGAGAGTGTGCACGAAAGTGTGCAGAAACTCGTTCAGATCGCATCGTGTGTGCTCGAAATCCCCCGCTCATTGGCTTGCCGATCGATCTTCGCTAGCGCTTCCCGCATCATCCCCAACTTGGCTTGACTGTAGAGCTTGAAGACGTCAGCGTCGCTCTGCCGGAGCATCTGGGTCACCATGTGATCGGCCACACCACCCGCACTGAGCCTGGTTGCGAATGTGTGCCGCAGTTCGTACGGGGCGAAGTATGGAACATCAGCCTTCTTCAGGGTCGCGGCCCAGACCTTTCGGAGATTCGTCATGTAGGGCTTGGACGCATTCTGTTTAGGGCTGGGGAAGAGATACTCGCTCCCCGGCGTCTCTTCGATCTGACGCCGGAACGCCTCTCGAGCCGTTTGGGAAAGGGGCATGTCACCAATCCCAGTCGCCGTCTTCGAATCCGAGATATGAACCAGCGCGTTCTCGAGATCGACCTGGTTCTTTTTCATCGGAAGAAGCTCCTTCCTGTATCGCAATCCCAGCTCAGCGATGATGATCACGACGTTTCGAAGGTAGCTCGGAGCAGCGAGTTCGATCCTAGCCTGCTCGCTCGCCGACATGTAATGCGGCTTCCTGGTCGTTTTCCGGACTGAGGCCGGAAACTCGACTGACAGACACGGATTGGTGCCCAGCACCTTCTGCTTCACGGCGACATTCAGTATGTGCGACAGGATACGGAGCTCCTGATGCGCGGTTGCCGGCTTGATCGTTCCACGCAACTCCAGACCGAACTTTGTGCGAACTCGTCGTCCCGACTGCAGACGAACCGCGAGATAGTCCTCGACAGCCTCTGCGGTGATATCGGCTAAGGCCATATGGCCAAATGCGGGTCGCAGGAACTTCAGCGCATTCAGGTTCTGTTGGTGATTACCGGGGCTGCGAAATGGTGGCTTCGATCGTCGCTCGAGAAACCAGTCCGCCCACGCGTTGAAGGTGAACTCCTTGCTTCTAAGCAGAACAGAGAGACGCCCTTCGTCTCGCGCATCAAGGCGGTCTCGAAGGAACCGCTCCGCCTCCTGGCGGTCGGCAGTGCCCGCCGACTCGCGTATCCATTCTCCTTTCTGGTCCTTGTAGCGAACCTGCCAAGTCATCGAGTTCTTTCTCTTGTAGACTGCGCCGCCGATCATCGGTGGACGCCCGTGTTTAGCCATTTGTCCCTCCATTCACGTGGAACTGTTGGCGCCACTGCGCCAGTTCAGACAGCCTGAACCGGACAGTGCGCCCCATCATTCGGAAATGGGGAATCTGCTTCCGCTCAACATAAGCGTAAACGAGGGACGGGCTTACTCCGAGAAAGCTGGCAGCCGCCTTCACATCCACTGGACGCTCGAGACTCAGCGGTGCAAGTCCTGAAGGGGTAGCACCCGCAGTGCCAGCTGATGCAGTTGCTTCAGCAGCACCTGGCGAAGTGGTGGAGTGAGGCAACTCACGAACAACCGCTGCGCTTCGGATGCTATCAAATTGGGATAGCTCAGTGACTTGGTCGATCTCGCTGCTCTTCACATTTGCCTCCAATCTGTACGCCACGAGAAGGGTTGAGTGGGACCACATATACGACGAAGTCCAGATTTGGCGCGAAATAATTGCATGTCCCTAGCTGGACGACCATCGATCAATCAAACCGCCCACCGGGAGTCCACCCTCAGGTCTTAGGACCCGGAGGCTTTGAAGCAATTGCGAGTCTCGTTGCCATTGCGTCGGTAGGCGACGACAAACGCCAGGGGATCCACGAGTCGGCATTCTAGGGGCGCTGGGACCAAGACGCATCCAGTGGTAAAGCCAATGTAGGGCTCGGCATTCTAGGGGCGCTTGCCCCGACAATCAATCAGTGGGCTGTGGAAATGTGGAGTTTTCCACGGCATTCTGGGGGCGGCGATCCGGTCGTTTCTCGGTCTTCTAGGGGCGCTGGATCGGCATTCTGGGGGCACATAATCCTATATGCTCCTGTACAGATCCAGTAGTAGGTGGCGGCCTTCCTGTGGAAATGTGGAAAATCTCGGGGAGGAACCGCGCCGCCTGCGGCTGGGGAAACGTCGATTGCGAGGATTCGCACATCACAAAAACCCCGCTAACACGAGTAGCCGGCTTCAAGCATCCACGCTAGAGGGTCGCGCAAACCCCGGATCCACTATCATTGGGGCATGCCGGAAGAGCATGACGCGCAAAGAGCGCCGTCGGTCGGGCACCCAATGGCGATTGATCACGCTGCACCCAGCGCGTCCCCCGGGCTCCCTGGGCTCCTCGCCAGACCAAGCGATGCGCCCGTCTATCACGGATTTGAGGTCCTCCATGACGTCGTCGTGGACGGCTTCACCTTTGGGATGATCACCGATTTTGAAGCCGAACCCGCGGGTTACGGGGATGCTTTTGTGATCGCGCCGGACAACAGTCGGGCTGGATTGGTCTGGGAGGTTTCAGAAGCCCAAGTCTTCGAACAAGTCTGCGCCGCGACGGAGGATCGGTGGGGAGTATGGGCCGTCACTTTCCCTCTGCCCATGACCAGCCGCGACAATGTTGCCAGGAATCTGGCGTCTATAGTCGTGCAGTTGAAGGTGAAATGGGAGACCTGGAAGGATAGGATAGGCGCGGTAGAGAAGGGTTAAGAAGGCGAGCAACCCGCGCGGCGTTCGGATCGGGAACTTGTGTCGTCTCGCAGGGTCAAGGCGGGTATGCGCTTCCGGCGAAGCCAGTATTTCTTGCCGGCCCTGAGGCTGTCCCCTCTTCTTGATCCCCTTCGCCAAGGCAGACTTCTGACGTCTCTAGTTTGTACGCCATTGCCGCGTAGGCGGCGCACCGCAATGTACGCGAAGCCGGTCTCGCGGCAGATATCGGACGCCTCGCGTGCCGTGGAAATAGATCCATCTATGGCCAGACTAATCGCTCTCATTTCGAGAGAAGTCGGAACGAACTGAGCGCGCGATTCAGGTCCGGGGGGCTGGACTCGTTACCCGTCCAGGATGCACTGAAAGCGTACAGGCGACTGTCGGCGCACATGAATCTCTCGGAGCCTCGGTCATCAGCACAAGCCGCTCCAGACTGGGGGTTGCAGCGAGCGTTCAATTGATATTCGAACACGGCCTTGCCATTGGATCTACTCTCCGTCATCGTGGCGGGATCTATTCGAAAGCGGGACTGAGACGACTCCGGCCCGTCAGGCGATTGCCTGGCTGCGTTTACGATCCGTTGAAAGGCGTCATCGCACCCATGCGGAAACTTGACTACGCGAACACTCCACCCACCATTCGGGAAAGAACTGGTATACACAGTTATGTTCGGATTCTGTGGGTCTGGGTGCGGTGACGGCGCCGCGTGGAATCGCATCGCGAATCCGTCGGCGGGATACACGTATTCCATCCATTCCCAGGCTTGTCCGCGTTGTGTGGCTTGTCCCGATGCGCTGATGGGGCGGCAGAACGATTGGGCAAAGGCACGAAGCATAGGCTTCACCGGGCGTCCGTGCCTTTCGGTCCAAAGATTCATCCCGAAGGCGAGGGATGCAGCACCGCGCGGCACCTTCGCGTCGGGCCCTGTTCCTTCAATCCAAGGGAACCGGACGGTAACGTCACCTTCGCCCCGTTTGATGTGGACCACTGTGCCGCCTTCGGTCTGGTGAAGTAGCGCCTCGTCGCAATAGTGACCGCCTTCGGCATATCGTTCTGCGTAGACCTGCAGGACGGCGCTGTCAACCGACTGTAACGAGTAGTGGATTGTTAACTCAAATTGAACCTTTTGTCCTTCGTGCAGTTGAACTCCTTCGGCAGGTGATACGGCCATGATTTGTGCACGATCCGCATCTGTGGCATCTGGTGCGCCAAGGGAAACCGCGTAGAGAATGAGTGCAAGCACCGGATCAGCGAGCATCGATGCCATTCTATACGTTCCTGGCCCTCGGACAACTGCTTCACTTGGCCATTCACTCCATCACCTCACGTACTGGCCCTGCAACGGCCAGCGATGTTCTTGGCTTCGATTCCGACTGTGATTCTGCCTTCTCACTTTCCCTCACAATCGTCCGTGATGATGGGCTCCCATATCGCCCTCGTATTCGCGTGCTGGCTCACCGTAATCTCGTTGGCTCAGCGATGGTGGCCGGCAACAACCGGACCCTACCCGGCAATGCGGCCAAGGCTAGTCAATGCTGCGCTGTGATCTGAGGATTCCCGCGGCTTGCTTGGCTCCTTGGGGCGTCTCAGCACGGTCCAACGCCAGCGCTGGCCGTTACTCCCGGAATGGCTTCTGCAATCAATTCGCTTCTAGTTAGCACAGCCACCAAGTCGATCCGTGTGGTGTCAATGGGTCAAAGATGGCGGTACGCGAAAGGCTGGTGTAGGAAGGAGGTAAGTATCGGCGCAGGACGTCACTTTGGAGGCACGGCCTCATACGTTGCGTCGAACAAGATGTCACGGTTGACGCGCACATTGAAGCGGTAACCGATGGGGATCTTGATGGTCGGCTGGACATTCAGGTTCCGCCTGGTGATCTGGGCACCTAGATCCGCGGCTTGCTGGCCGGCGGAGCTTCCGGCAACCTGCGATGGACTTGGGTACGTCAGTAGCGATCGATTCCGGTTTTGGGCGATCTCGGAGGCGGCAGCGAATAAGCTCGTGAGGACTGCGAAGCCGATCAGGCGCCTGTAGTGGCGGTCCACCTTGTCGCGAAAGCCCGAATAGCCGTGCGCGTCTTGTCCGACCATACCGGACAAGTCCAGCGAGGACCCGTCTGGGTAGATGACCCGGTCCCAGATCACCTGAACCCCGTCCTGCCCGTAGCCGATCCTGGCATTGTATGCGCCGACCAGGCGAGCGCCTTGTGGGATCAGGAGGAATCGGCCGGTTGCTGTGTCATAGACGTTCGAGGACACCAACGCCTTGAGCTCTCCGGGCAGATCCGAGTTGAGCGCTTGCTCCAGTACTGCAGGGATCTCCCATCCAGCTTTAATTTCGTAACGGGACAGCGGGGCGGTTCGAGTGGACTTCAGGTAGTCATCGGTCTGACTGGTCCGGGCTCCAGCCAGGAAAGACTCCTTGCGATCCTGCATGTTCGGGTCGACGTCGTTGGCGCCCTCCGTTCGCGCGTTCGCTCCCGTGGTGGCCAGGCCGCGCAGGATCTCTGAAGTGAGTTGGGAGCCGCCGTTCTGCGGCCCTAGGGTCTGAAGCATCGAGGCGAGTTGGGCGGCATCGTCGCCGCCGTTGCGCGTCCCGTGGCCGGATTGAGATTGACTACCAAACCCCGGCGATCCGAATCCTTCTCTCAAGGTGGTTGGGGCGGCAATTGCCTGCTGCTCCCGTTCGTAGGCGGCGATGAGACGACGCTCCTCGGGAGATGGCTCGCGTGGCGGAGGAGGTTGTGCCGGGACCGGTTGCGCTGGTATCGGCGCCTGGCGAACGAAGACCTGTCCGCCATTGGCCGGAACGCCGCCGGGTCGCAAAGGTGCCGAGCCCGGTTGGAGTTCTCCGGGCGGCACAAGAGTCCCCGACTCAGAAGAAGCCGCATGCAGCGATGACGCGTTCGGTAGATTTCCCGAGGGTATGTCCTTCGCGATATCCAGGCCTGCGGCGGTCGCCGGCGAGACGTTTGTGGGTGTATTGCCTTGGGCCAACGCAACGACCTGCCGCTGTTGGCGTTTGTATCCGCCGTAAGCGAACAGCCCGAGGATGACGGCGGCAATGGCCATGAGCATGCCGGCCGCTCGTTTACTGACACGAACGGGACGGGGTGGCCGCGGATTCAGATCGAGCCCGGTGGGCGAGTCACCGAATCGAGTCGCAACGGGCTTGGTCGTCCCAGCGAGCGGGTCAGCCCTTTCGTTCACGATGGATCTCCACCTTTCGAGCCTTCTTACCGCTGCCGAGAATCAACTGCGCTCGTTCAAATAGCCGATCGACGATGTACATGTCATCCTTGACCCGGTAGTTGACCATCTCCGCCTTTCGGTCCGGGCCAATGACCACGAGCACCGGCGCTTCCCGGTTCTTCACGGCCTGGCTGATCTGGATGTAGGTCTTCTTGCCGTCGTCGAAGACCCGAATGGGACGGATAGTCTCGTCTCCACCCTTGAGTTGGTAGTTGAAGTACATCGAGTCGACGGCATTGGGCGGGAGTTCGGCGATCCGTGTTGCCGCGGTCACTTGATTCTTCTGTTCAGCCAAATGCTGCTGCCATCTCTTCTCGTTCTCGCCGTCATCCGGGTAGGCGAAGGCCACCCGCGCGACGTAGTCATCCGACTTGGATAGGAGGCGCAGATAGTATGCGCGACGGTCCGTTGTGATGAGTAGATTCGTGTCGAGCCCCGGCGATTGCGGTTTTAGGACAATCACCGAAGTTATTGAAGCTCCGCTGCCGTAGGTGGCCGGGGATAGGTTCCAGCGGACCGAATCGCCGATGTGTGGCTCGCCCACAAGTTTCTCGCCGGCCTGCAGCTCAATCATGCACACCCGCAACGGCGCGCAGACCACGGTTGGGAGGCCGGCCCCGTATGAATACAAGACGCGTCCGTCGCGTCCGACGGTCGGCTCATTGTGCTCCGTCAGCCACTTCTCGCTGATCTGCACCGCATCCTGCGCCGTCCGTGTTAGCGGAACGTCTGTCTTCGGTTTGAATCCAGGTGGGACGATGGAATCGACGGGAGCCGGTGACGGGCTCATTGGGCCTGCCCCTTGGTTGGTGGCCTCATGGCTCTGCAGCGCGAAGAGTTGGGCCCCGAAGTCGTAGCGATCAAGGTAGGTCTGGTTGCCGGGCGATCCGCTCGTTGTTGTTTTCCCCGGCGGTAGCCGCTTGGCTTGAACCGGAGGACCACTATTCTGCTGACCCACAACAACCACCGCAGTTCCGATGGCGAAGGCTGAGATGATAAGCGCTCGCATTGAACTCCTTCCTTTCGGGCTTACAGAATCTTGCCCCAACTCGCATTCGTGACATAGATGCCGAGCGGGTTGATACGGGCCATTCGCTCATCCTGCGGTGGATTGACCGCGATGGTGAAGGCCGCCTTCCAGTGATCCTGGGCTTTCACGGCCCCATAGAGGTCGCGAGTGGTTTCGTTCCATTCGACTTCGAACGTCCGCTCGCTGGTTGGCAGGACCGATCGCACCTCCACGCTGACTGTTTCCGTTGACGCGCGCTTCTGTGGGGGAGCGGCGCGGTAGAACTCACTGATGAAGGCTTGGGATTGAGCTCCGCTCGCGATGTGCGCGTAGACACGGTCGATCGCCTTCCTCTGCGCGATTCCATCCGTCGTCACAGTGCGGAGATCCTCCACCCAAGTGAAGATCGTTGCCCGCTTGAGCCGATCGTCTGCTGCTGTCGCCTCCTCCGCTGGACCGGCGGCCACCGTTCGGCCGAGAGAGTCCATCGCAACGACAAATGGAACGATATGGGTCCTGGTGGATAGGCGAATCACTCCGCCGACCGCCACGATGGTGCTCAGCGCAGAGATCAGGGCCATGAGCCTCCAATTGCGTGCCCGTGTGACCAGATCTCCGTACCTCTCGTCCCATTCGCGGCGGGCGGCGAGATACGGGTTGTAGGTGGCAACCGTCGATGGTCCGCGTGGTTTCGCCGTCTCCTCTGCATGTGGCAGCGAAACGGGTTCTTCGAGCCTTACGGCGTTGGTCACTATGAAGACCCTCCTTTACTCGTGATGGTCGATATCCAGCTTTGGCGGGGCAGCGTGCGGGCCCGCATCCGGCGGAACTTGAGAGGAGATCCTTCGGGGGATGTCCGTCAGGTTCCTGGCTGCATCGAACATTGGTGCCGAAGGCTGCGATGACCGGTTTGCCGGTCCGGGCCCCGGTTCGCTTGGAGGTGGCACAGTTCCTCCGGCGTCGCCCTTGGAACCGGCAGACGCCAACATTGCCGGCATGGCGGACCCCTTGGCCGAGGCGGCGGATCCACTGGCGGTTGCTGCACCTGACCCTGAGAAAAGACCAGTTGCTCCAGCCGCTGCCCCGAGCGCGCTCAGTCCCATCGATGCGACGGCGACGGTGCCACCAGCGACGAACGCTCCGCTCGTTACCAAGTCGCCTCCGGAGAGAGCCGGCGAACCGCCCAGCACCGCGGCGAAGAGCTTGGGGATCTGCCAGCACAGCATCATGAAGATGATGGAGGCGCCCATGATCTCGAGGGCGGACATCGCCGGACTCGCGTCTGACGCTATGCTCTGCGCGTCTGTCATCCAATCGGCCGAGAGGTTCATTCCAGTGCCGATCAACAGGTAGAGCAGCATGATCTTGACCCCAGTCGAGACGCCAAGGCCGATGTAACGTTCCACATAGGGCGCGGTCCAGCGAGAGCCCCCGAAGCCGACGAAGATGAAACCAGCGGCGACGATGATGTAGCTCTCCACCATGGCGACGACGAACTGCACGGTGATCGCTATGAAGGAAAGAGCCGTGATGAGGCCAGTGAAGATCATCGCGAGGGAGGTGCCGAGGTTGGTGAAGAATGCAGCGGAACTGGAGGTCGCCATCAGGGCACCGGCGATATCAATGCCACGGGTGAAGACGTCGCTGGGTGCCATCGGGCCTGTACCAGAGGCAGCCTGGCCGATCAGCTCGAAGCTGTCTGTGATGGCCGGAATCCAGTAGCGGCCGTAGATCAACAGGGCGTAGAACGCGCCGAGCCACATCAACTTACGAATCAGCGCGGCCGTCCATGACTGCATGTCTGACTTCTCGAGCAGCATGACCGCGGCACTCCAGGCGAACTCGATGGTTGCGAGCAATCCGAAGAGTGTGTTGGCAAATGGCCAGACGGCGGTGAACCAGGTGGTCCGCTGGGCGCGGTACTGGTTCAGGATGGCGCTGGGTGCCTTTGCCTGCGCCTCGGCCAAGGGGGTCAGGAAGATGAGCAGCATCGTCAAGGCCGCTGCGAAGTGGATGATCTTTCGGGTGTTTTGATCTGTCTGCACTGGCACACACCTGTCCTCAAGTCGGAAAATGCACATGGGCAACGGCCGTTACTAAGGCCCCAGTTGGGCTGGCCGACTACTTCCAGCCCGACTGAAACGTCTGGTGGTCGTTAGCCGGTTTCCTCACCCACTGAGCAACGCCTCTCGCAGCCGAACACACTCGCCCTTCAGTCGAATCCGCCCACTGAACGGTCGCCGATTCCCGAGCCGGCCTGCACATGCCGTCTACCGCCACTGCGCAGTCCCGATGTCTTGCAAACCAGTCCTGCATCGAGACGAATGACTTGTGCGACAGATCGCCGGCTCCGCATGCTTCTGCCTTCTGGGCGATGGGGCTGGGCGGTTCCTTCAGACCCGCGCAGCCGAGCAGTGCGACAAAGGCCAAGCAAATCAATGAGAGCCTCATACACTTCACTTCCAACCGGATTGGAACTTCTTGCCGTCGGATACCTCTGGCGTCCAGTTGAAGAACTTCTCGGTCGCGGCCTCGCTGACAGCCTGCTTCTGAATCACTGCGGCCTGATAGCTCTGTTTGCTGGACATGTCCGCCAACATCAATTGGCGCAGCTTCATGAACTGCTGCACCTGCTGTTCGGAGATCTGCCCCAATACCTGGAGTGCTTCCATCCGCCCAGTTGTCGATTGCGCCATGGAGCGCAGCGAAGAGAGCACGGATTGCTCGTTCTGCAGTTGTCGCCCCTGCAAGCCGGCCGCGCGCAATGCTCCCAGCGTTGTATCCAGGGAGGTCTGAGACCAGCTCTTGTATTTCGTGAAGTAACTTGTCCCGACGGGTCCATAGCCCGGGAACCGTTCCTTGAAAAGAGAATCGAGGTTCGCCAGGGAGTAGGACAGTGCCTGGCCGCCCTGCACGATTGACGCGAGCGCATTGATGTCATTCGAAATGGTCCCGAAGATCTGCCCCGGCAAGAGCTTGCTGTTCGTCAGCATGTCCACCGTTTGTTTGATCGATTCCGCCAACTGCTCTGCCTGGCGGAGATACTGCATGACGAGCTGGGCATGGTTCAGCAGTTGGGTGTACTCCATGGCGAATGCGCCGGCCTGGGCGATCGGTGGTGCCTGGATCGTCAACGCGAATACAACAAGCAATGCGATCACGCTCTTGCGCACAGGTAGCCCCCTTCCGTCTCTTTCCGAAGCCTTTCGTAATAGTTGGCCCAACCTTCGAGCCGCTCATCCTTCAAGGCGGCGGCCCGAGCACGGAGCCACTCACTCTGCCACGTATCGGGGAACTCATCTATCAGGTCTTCGACCAGTTGCCGCTCCTCGCGGCCATTAACGCCTACGAAAGAGAGCGCGACATTGTGGATGCCCAGCGAGATGAGCCGTCGGCCCAAGGGGGAGATCACGTAGTAGTGCTGCTTGGGAATGCTCGATTGAAGGATGTCCAACTCGCGAGCGTTCAACCCAAGGCGATCGTAGAATTCCTTTGATGCGGGATTGTTGGCCTCGCCGTTCGGCAGCAGGATCTTGGTCGGACACATCTCGAGGATCACGTCGCTGATGTCCGAGCTGCAGATGTCACTCAGATTCTGAGTGGAGAGCAGGACGATCCCATTCATGCGGCGCAAAGTCTTGAGCCAGTCGCGCAGGCGCTCGCGGAAGACGTCGTTTCGGAGGTAGGCCCAAGCCTCATCGAGCGACACCAGGGTTGGAGACCCATCAAGTCGTTTCTCAATACGCCGAAACAGGTACAGGAGCACGGGGACAACGGCCTTGTCGTCCAACTGAAGGAGATTCTCCGTCTCGAAGGTGAGAAAGCGGCCCGCACTGAGCACGTCTTCGTCGGCATCAAGTAACTGCCCGAGTGGACCAGAGAGAGTGTAGAACTGGAGCGCCTCCCGAACATCGAGATCCTGCACGTTCGCGCTGAGCTCTGTCAGGGTTCGCGAGGGTGATAGGCGCAACTGCAGCAGTGCCTGTGTCAGCGCGTTTCGATGCTTCGGTGTCACGGTCAACCCGTTCAGGCTGCAAAGGTCATCCAGCCAGGTGACCGCCCAGGTCAAGTCCGCATCGGAGTCAATCTCGCGGAGGGGGCAGAACGCGAGTTCGGTCTTCTCGCCCGCCAGATCGTAGAATTCCCCGCCCGCGGCTTTGGTCAGCACGAAGAGCGAATACCCCTTATCGAACGCGAAGACCTGAGCGTGGGGATAGCGGAACCATTGTGCTGCAATCAGTCCGAGCGCGGTCGACTTGCCTGCGCCGGAGGGTCCGCACATCAGGGTGTGGCCAAGGTCGGATACGTGAAGGTTCATTCGAAACGGAGTGGCGCCAGTGGTCGCGGCGAACAGCAGGGGCGGACTCTGCTTGGGCATTAGCCGCGATGGGTTCTCTCGCAATCCCGCCCAAACCGACGTGATTGGGAGAAGATCGGCAAGGTTCAGGGTATGGAGGAGTACGCGGCGGACATTCCGGTAGCCGTCGCCAGGCAGGCTCCCCCGCCATGCCTCGACCGCGTTGATGGTCTCCAGGCGGCAGGCGAACCCAAGATTCTGGATCCGCTTCATCACCAGGCGAGTGTTCTCATGCAGGCGGTCCAGGTCCTCGTCGAGGCAGATGATGTTGCTGGTGTACTGGGCGAACTGAACGTCGCCGGATGCGGCTACGCCCATCGCCTGCTCGGCATCCTCGGCCATCGCCTGCGCATACAGGTTGATGGAGCCGTTCTGAGTCTTGAAGACCTGGTCTTTGAATCCGCGGATTCGGGAACGCCATTTCTTGCGGGTCTTCTCGAGGAGGCCGCGGGCCTCTTCGGCATCGAGCAGGATTGCCCTGGTGCTCCATCGATACTCCATGGGCAGCGAGTCGATCTCCCCCAGGACACCCGGGAAACTCGACTTCGGAAAGCCATCCAGAGCAATTACGCGGATGTGCTTGTTCCCGATTCGTGGTTCGATGCCCGCGCGGAAGTCCTGCGTAGCCAGGAGTTCATTGAGGTAGACCGGCAGGTCAGGCAGGGCGAACGGGTGATCGTCACCGGCGACGCATCGGCGGAGGTAGCGCAGGAGGGTGTCCTGCAACTGTGGGAAGCCATGGTCATCTGTGAACTCCTGGCGACACAACCGTTCTACGCGGAACAGCGCCGAGAACACGTTCTCGAACATCTCGACCCGTGATTTGAAGCGCTCGAGGATCTGATGCGCGACGCTGGATCCGCGGCCGTCCTGTCCTTCGAACATCCACCCCTTGATCTTCTCCTCCGCCTCGATGGGCGGCAGGTAGGTCAACGTAAGGAAGTAGTCGCTCTCGTAATGGGCCCCTTCATCCATGAACTGCTGGCGCCGCTCGTCGTCGATCACCCTCGTCACCGTATGAGGGAAAGCGCCTTGCTCCGGATAGCCTGGCGCGCGGGACCGGATGAGGTCCGCGTTCAGCATCCAGCCGCTTCCGAGGCGGAGAATCGAGTTCAGCCTGGTGGTGAGAGCGTGCATTTCCGCATGTGTGGCGGAATGCATGTCGGGCCCGCGATAGGACCAGCCGGCCAATAGCGAACCATCCTGCTGCAGGAGTATCCCATCCTCAATCAGAGCGAAAGGCAGCAGCAGATCGGCAAGGCCACGAGCTCGCGACCGATGTTCCGTGATCTGCATTGGCTCATTACCTCCAGTTCCTGGGCGTTTCGGCGTTCTGGGCATGAAGGCCGCTCTTTGCCGGGTAATAGGCGGCGTAGCGAATATGGCGCAGGTAGACGGGACGGAGAAGAGGGTCGGCCTTGCCCATTCGCTGCAAGGCCGCCATCGAGCCAACCCACAACGCAACCGCGAGCCCAATGCCCCACCACGAGGCCAGACTGAACGCCAGCCCGCCAGAGATCATTACCATCACCAGGGCGAGTTCGCGGTCCCCGCCGAGAAGGAGATTCGGGCGGTTGGCGGACTGGTGAATTGCCGTTTCCCGTGGTGTGTCGGCTGCGCTCATTTTCTAGATCACCGCGGCGGTCACCCCGAATGCGCTCGACAACATGGGCGCTGCAAAGACGAGCACGGAGACCACCAGTCCGATCATGCAAGCGCGCCTTCCGAATTCAGTCAGTTCACCGCCCCACAGCATTGCTCCGCCGGCGATCGCGATGCCGATCAGGCCGATGGCGTACGCCACGGGTCCGGTTAGCGATGTCGCGATGGCGGTCATAGGACGTTCCCAGGGCAAGGTGCCCGCTGCTGCCGCGTTCGCCCGAATGGCAAATGCGCAGGCCAGGGCGAAGACGGCCGCCACACGCGCCTTCAACCCGCCGGCGGATGGGCCGTTTAGCCAGACGATGTTCCGGTTGTTCATTGAAATGACCTCCTTGGGTGTTTACACGTACTCAATCTCGTACCGGCCATCTCGATAGCCGGTCACGAGAGCCACTTCCCTGACCTTGCGCCCAGCGAGGAGCTCGGGCTCATGGTCAACGAAAATCACGAGATCTACTGCTTCAGCGATTAAAGTCTGCTGCGGAGCGCTTGTTGCCTCCGCGACGAGGCTCTCGAGGCGAATGAGACCACCCAGGGCATCGTTCGCGTGCACAGTCGCGGCACCGCCTGGGTGGCCGGTATTCCAGGCCTTCAGCATGGTGTGGGCCTCGGCGCCGCGGACTTCCCCGACGACGATGCGAGTCGGCTTCAGCCGCATACAGGCCCGAAGGCAATCCAGCATCGAAACGTTGCCGACGGCCAGCAGATCGACGTGGTTCCTGACTGAGCATTGGAGTTCAGTCGTATCCTCGATGGAAATCACCCTGTCATCCGGCGCCACCTGGGCCATCACGTCCAGGATTGCGTTGACGAAAGTGGTCTTTCCTGATCCCGTTGCGCCCACCGTCAGGATGTTTCTTTTCCCTGCAACGGCAGCGCGGATGATCGCGGCATGGCTGAGCCCGCGGACA
Source organism: Paludibaculum fermentans (assembly GCF_051172195.1). Taxonomy (GTDB): domain Bacteria; phylum Acidobacteriota; class Terriglobia; order Bryobacterales; family Bryobacteraceae; genus Paludibaculum; species Paludibaculum fermentans_A. The sequence goes on along the minus strand of NZ_JBPJAQ010000001.1, from coordinate 2,323,826 downwards.
TCGTCGACGAAGGTGTCGCGCTTCCGCAGCCGGTTGAGGGCGTCCTCCTTGCGCGTGAGGATCCCGGATCGTTCGTACTCATCCAGCGAGAATATTCTCTTTGGACGGAGGCGAATTGCGAAAACTGGCCGTCGGACGACTGGAGAAATAATTCCTTCAAAGCGGCTTCCGTCGAGCGGCAATTCGGTCTCGAGGATGGGACGCTCGTGGTTCATGACTGTGCCCTTCCACGCGGCTATCGTGTTGAGCGCACTGGCCGCCTGAGCCGGGGGCATCTCGCCAACACATTGAAAACCCGAGCCAATGCGCTTCGCCCACAGCGTCGAGTCGGGGTTCAGCACGATATCTTCCGTCTCGCCGCCCGCCAGAAGCGCGAGCACGGTTTCGCCGAGTTCTCGCCTCAGCTTGGCCTCCAGACGATTGTGTTGCTCGTCTTGTCCAAGCCCGGTAACACCTCGTAATTGACTTGATTGTGTTTCGATTTGTGTGGTACTTTTCTGCATTAAGGGATGTTTTCCCTCTACTCTGTAGGCCGCCACTCGTCGCGGCTGTGACACCAATACAGAGACTCCGAACCGCAGGGAGCTAGTGATGGCGGTAATTACGATTCCATTCGACTACGACGAACGGACGCAGCCCAGAGTAGTTCCCATCTGTATCGCTGACACCGATTCGCGCGGCAACATAGTTCACAGGGGCTGGATCGAGGCTGGCGTTGTGCCGGTCACGGACCGCCTGCTGAAGATCGCCGACCGTCTTTTGTCAGACCGGTACCGGGCATCGGAGATCACCGAGTATGCAGTCCACTCGCTCTCTCGGACTCACGGCGAAAACATCGGGGACCGGCCCAGTGTGAAGGTACTGAATCGGGCCCGGCTGTATGCGGTGGATCTGCGGGCAGGAGGGCGGCGCAATCGGCGCCGGTTGGACGTCGAACTCTTCACGGAAACTCTTGAGGCCCTTGAGGATCAGTACGATCTGGTGGCCGATCTGACCGCCCGGGACACTCTGGACAAGATCGTGGAGCAACTCGATGTGCTCGAACTTCACCGGGTGAAAGAACTGCTCCCACTCATGCTCAGAAATGCCTCAGGCAGTGAGCTGGCGACCATGTTTGGTCAGAAGCGCAATACGATCACCAAGCAGTTCTATCGCGGGATGCGGAAGGCTGCGTACGCGGCGGGCATTACGTGGCATTAGGAGCGTTCCAGAGGACGTGTAAGCCACGCGCAATCAGTGCCATAATGTTTTGGACTGATGCCTCCTGACCAGTCGCCCGAAGCCAAGTTCGACCGACTCAAGAAGCAGCTTCAGGATTCAATCGTCAGAGACTATCCCAACCCCGAACGGAAGGGCTGTCCTGGCGATTCCGTCCTAAAGGAGCTCGCCGTGCGGCCGTTGGAACTCACCGTTGAGGATGATCCGCACTGGCACCATGTCACCCATTGCTCCGAGTGCTATCGGGAATTCCTTGCTGAGAATTCGGAATTCCGTCGCCGGGCGATGGCGCGGCGAACACGGGTGCAGTGGATTGCGGCAGTGGCCAGCATCGCCATCCTCGGGCTGGTTGTCCTGTTTGCCACACGTCAGGGTTGGTTGTTCTCCCAGCGCCCCCAGAATGCCGAACTCGCGCTTGTCAGGCAGACGGTAGATATTCCGTCAATGCTGCGGTCCGGCGAGGCCAGCGAACGTAAGCCAATTGTCATCGCGCGTAAGACAGTTGAGTTGACGATTCAGCTTCCGGTTGGGAGCAAGGCGGGTGCGTACGAGTTCCAGTTGCGCCGGGATAGAGTGCCCGTCGTGTTGGCTTCGTCGGATGCTGCGATTCGTAATGGCACTACAGCTTTCACTGTCCGGCTGGATCTGGCGAGGCTCGCTCCGGGGAAGTACGAAATGTACGTGCGGCAGGTGCCTTGGGATTGGAACTATTACCCTGTGGAGATCCGGGCGGAATGATTGCCGTCCATTCGTCTCCACCCTACCAACTAGATGTTCCGGCGCTGAACGAGGTGCGTGCACAACGCAGCTTTGGGCCACAAACCTAGTGGGCTCTGTCTATGGTAAGGTCGAACACTCAAGTACTTCAACCATCTTCGTTTAAATTCAAACCAGACAATCTGCGCCGTGAGCGAGAGATGTGTGTACCAGTTTTGGAGCGATGGAGGGCGATCTGTTCGATGATGCCGTCCTCCGGATATTGCGAGCGGAACGTGGGAAACGCTTCCCGCAGACACGACCGAAGCCAACCGATGCGTTCATCCAAAGCACCCCTATGCACCCACAGGGCGTTCGATGTTTTTGAGACTTCTCGCGCGCGACGCACCAGCCACCCTTCCGTGTCGCTCGGCGTACCGAATCGCGTGATGTAGAATGCGATAACTTCGCGCCACCAGTCATCGCCCTGAAGAAACTCCTTGAGTGGCACTTTCAGGCGCTCGCCTGTGGGCTCGTTGAGATGCTCGGACGCGAGAAACTCCTGAAACGATAAATGGCTGAACCGTATTCCACCGCCGGTGCTGACGACAAGCCCATCCTGGATCAGTTCATCTAGCAGTTCGTCCCAAAACTCTTCGAGACCGGCAAGGCTGCAGCGGATCGCGCCGCGGAACTGGTCGAAGGCTGCATCGCGGCGGCGGGCTAGGTGGTTCATTCCCGCCAGTCGAACTAGAACAGTGCGTTTATCATGCTGCCCGAACTTCCCGCCCCGGTGGACGCCCTTGATCGCGTCCCATCCGCCGCACCTCAGTTCCACGAACAGGGTGTAAAGGCGCGTGCGTGTTTCCGGCAGACACTGCTGACGTTTGTAAACAGCGCCGATCAGCATTGCGAGCAGGGGGATTCCCATGAGCGGCTGCAACGTGGGGTAGTGGGACAGCTGTTCGAAAAACCGGTCCGTCGCCTCGCCCGACTCGAGCCATTTGCACACGAGCGAGCGCTGCTGGGAGCTGTCTAGCTCGTTTACGCTTAGGCGCACAACATCGTTCAACCATGGTCCCACGACGTGGTCACGCGCCGTGAAGATCACCTGCAGATTGGGAAGGCGGTCAACGGCGGTACGCGCGAAATTAACAATTTGCTGTTGCCGACCGTGGTCTGGCATCTCGTCCAATCCGTCAAGGTACAGACGTATTGTAGTGTCGTGCTTAGAAGAGTGGAGTAACTGCCGAAGTTCCGGTGCTTGGAAGAATGCTTCGTCTGCATTGGCGGGTGCGCCGTATGCGAAACGCGAGAGGGGGACATAGACGGGAAGAACTCGACCGGTTCCGTCAAGCATTGACTCGGCGCAGGCCAGTGATTGCCAGCGGCAAAACGAGGTTTTGCCAAATCCGGCGGGTCCAGTCAACAGCACTAGGCGAGGAGCGCCGTCCAGGAAATCAGCGCCAAAACTAAGCCTGTGTTTAACTGCTGTTTGATCGCGTCGGACGGAGTCCGGCACGGTGTCCTCGAGATCGAGTAGTCGGCAATGCGCCCTAAATTCCGAACTGAACAGCCATTCGAGATCCGATTTCGCGCGCCAGTCGGTTCGGATGCGAAGGCAATCTTCCTCGAGAGCTTGAACGATGAGCGCTTTAACTTCTTCTGCCCGAGACAGCCATGACTTTGCGGCGAGGCTGAGCTCAACCGTGGTAGCTATCGTACGCTCGGTTGGCAGCTTCGGGGCAGCGCGTGGCGGTTCACGGCGGCGGTTTTCTGCACTGGCGCTTCTCTTTCTGTCCTCGGCGGTTAGCGTCTCGAAGTCCTTCAAAGCGGCAGCCGCAGCTGCTTTGCATGCGGTGCTCCAGTCGTGATGCAGCGCATCGATATAGCTTGCAAGTGCCACTTTGGTACTGCCACCGGTTTCAGTTCGCAACGCGATTCCGGGGCAGGCTTCAAGGTAGTCCACCACACGCAGCAGCTTTCGAACGCGCTGCTCGATGGCACGAATATCAGCCAACCGAATCAAACCGGAGGGAAGCGACAGATCCTGACGCAATGTGTCATCTAGAGAGCAGCACCGCACCTCCGCCGAAAAGCTCTGCGGCACGTACATCTGTTGAAAGCTCCCCGGCAGCTCCGCCGGTAGGTTGCGACCAAGGATCACATCGATGAGCGCCGTGTCTTTCGACAGGCCGGCACGCATGGCACTCAAATAGGACGCTAGTACGCCCGAATCGAACAACAAGAAATCTTTCCAGTGTTCGGCGAACAATTCCATAAGCCGTGTTCCGCAGACGAACTCGATCGTGCGACCTTGGCGCGCCAAACGATCACCCACAGACTCGGAGGCGGAAACGGGCGTGTCGTACGGGCTGATGATGTACACGCCTTTGATCTGTTCGCGCTGTCCATTGCTTGGATTCGTGTACGGCTCGTCGAATGCCTGCTCGGCCTGCTGCAGGACCGCCTTCGCCGATGTTCTCGCAGAGACGGATCCAGTAATGCGGTCCTTTTTAACAACGCACGCGTAGGGAGCACGCTCATTCATGCCGCCGCGAGCATAGAAAACTATGTCTTTGCCCTTCTCCAAGGTGCCGTGGGTGATTCGCACCTCCTCGCGCCCCATTTTCGTGAGAAGCTTCCGTAGGCACTGCCGCAGGTCAGCTTCGTCCTTGAACACACTAGCGAAGCGTTCCAACTCGTCCGGAACCGAGACTGAATTCTGCGGCGGCATCTATAGTACTGGCCGTATTGGCAATTGATCCAGAATGCCGGCTGTTGACGGACGACTTGGGATAGTTATCCTGTCAGCACCTTGTCTGGAGTAGACGAACGGCTGCTACATAATTGTAACCGCGATTAACATATCTAGGCATAGGATGCCGCGTTCTCTGGAAAGTGCCGGCCAGCCATCGCGTGACTGCCGATGGTTCCTCAATCAACGAAGCACCACGTTATGCGTGCAGCGGTCCACACTTGGAGTATCGGGGGATCAGCTGGCAAGTTCGCGGAGTAGCCGTCATCCGGAAATGGAGAGGTGACATGCCAGGTGACGCATTGCCATTATCTTGCGGCGAGATGGGTGCACCGAGAGGTGTAGGCGGGCATCATCTCTTTCTATCGGCCGCGCAATGCACTCAGGGCCCCGGATAGCTGGCCTGAGAGATCCGTCAAATCCGGACCAGCAGGCCAAACGAATCGCACGCTCGGCTGAACCCCACGCCCTTCGAACCGCAGCCCACCCCAGGTGCGATACTCCGCTTTAGGCATGACCAGCATGTATCCGGCACCGACCTTGGAGCTGGACCCGGGAATAAGCCTGCCGGCGGTCTCTACGCCCACGATCGCCGCGAGGCGGTTCTCCGAGGCGAAGGCGGCGACCATCTCGCCGGCACTGATTGTGTGTTCGTTCACCAGGATTGCAGCACGCCCATGCCACCTCTTCGGCCCAAGCCCTTCTGACACCAGCGCGACCGACGTGTCGCGGCCGGCGTACTTGAACGCCATTCTGGCAATCGCCAGGGGGTTCGGCAGATCCGTTGGCAGCCGATCGAGTACCGGAAGCGATGCTTTGTCGTAGCCTCGCTCTGCCCGCTTACGGGTAACGGTGTAGCCGATGGGAATCCGATCCGGCGTGAGGTGGCTCATCAAGCGAAGTACACCCAACCCGCCGCCAACGTGCCCGCGCAGGTCAAGGACGAACTTGTCGCAGGACGCAAGTTCACGCATAGCAACATCAATCTCGCGGGCAACGTCGAGGCCGAGAGCACCCGGAAGGATCGGGACCTTCAGGTATCCGACATTACCTTCGACAATGGACCACGTCACCGCCTTCAAAGTCGCTGTGGGCTGCTTCTTGGAGCGCGGTGTGGGGATCGAGATCCGGAGAGCCAAATGTTCCGAACCTCGATCGAGGGCAAGGTCCACGTCACGACCCATCGCGAACATGGGCGGCTCGTTTGATGGAGGAGCGACGCCATCAATGGTGCGTACCACATCGCCAGGCTTCAGCCCTGCGGCATGCGCTGGGCCGCCCTCGTGGACATCCTGCGCGATCCAAAGGGTGCCGGCGGCCGTCTCTGTGCGGTGAAACGTGGCACCGATCGCCAGACGGGCAGGTACCCGCTTCACCGATTCATGGAAGAAACCCGTATGGCTGGTGCCGAGACGCCGGACCAAATCGTGCATGGCGTGCTCGAATGCGTCTGCATCCTCAAGAGCGAGGATCTGCTGCCTGCTCTCGCGCGCCAGGTCCGGCCATTTTGTCCCGTTGAAGTTGGGATCGAAATACTCCTTTGTGACCCTCGCCGCCGTGCGATCGAAGATCTGTGCCCGCTGGTTGAAGGTAAGCCCGGTCGGTCTACCGTTTGAGTTTTCTCGTGCCATCTCCGATTACTTCAAAGCCAGCCCATAGGTATGGCTTTGCCTTTTCTCCGTAGTTATCTATGAAGTCGAGTTTCGCCTGTCTCAGGGCCGCCGCCACCGTTGCGCCTCCGGCCAGATGTGTATAGAAGTACTCCATCAAGGTGGCCGTCGAACGATCATCGACGGACCAGAGGCTGGCAACCGTGCTTCGTGCCCCGGCCGTCAGAAAAGCCCGGGCCAGGTTCATCACACCTTCCTGACCCTGGAGGCGCCCGCTCCCGGTTTCGCAGGCGGAAAGCACCACGACGTCGGCCTTCAGCCGGGTCTTGCGGATCTCTCGAGCTTGCCACAGACCATCCTCCGATTCACTCCCCGGCGAGAGGACCAGCGCCGCCCGGTCAGGCTCCGATTCGCTACTTACCCCGTGAGCCGCCAGGTGAAGAACTTTGAATTCACCCAGTGGCTGAGACTTCAAGGCCGATTCGGAGGCGGCAGCGCCATCCAGCGTCACGCTACCCGCCCCCATCGCTTTGGCGGCCTCACCGATCTCCTCACGTCCAAATTGAAGTGGCCGTAAGCTTCCGGCCCGTAGGTCCGCCAACTCTCGTCTCGCGGAGGTAGATTGGCCGGTCGCAGAGGGGCTGAACGCGACACCCAGGAAGGGTCTCGTGGCCAGCGATTGCGCTCCAGTCGTTCGGAGCATGTAATAAATGGTTGCTGACGGAGCTGCCGAAACGGTCATGCGCGATTCAACATAGGCGCCCTGCTCGTCCACGAGCGCGCCCATCGGAACCAGGTGCAGGGATCCATCTGGAATGACCACAACGGAGGATGCCCCCTGAAGGGCCAGCGGCTTCAAGATCATCTGGTAGAGCGCCGCCGCGCTCACTTTGTGGTCAGACTGGCCACGGATGGCCATCATCAGCGCTTTTGCGGCCTTGCCAATCTCAGTGCGGCCGGGCAATGTGTGGATCTTCAATCCGCTCTGTGTGATCTGCAGGGCATAGCAAGCCTGCTTGTCGAAGACGTACTCGACAAGGGTCTCGTTTGGACCTAGGATTCGGCTCAATGCGGCGACCGAGACGGGTGCCCGGCGCAGAATCGTCATCTCCTTCCGAGCGCGTCCATACTCCAGCGGCATCAGGCGGTCGTAGGCAGTGTCCAACTGCGCCAAGACCCGGCGCGTCTGCTGTGCGGTTAGCTCCTGATGGAGGAGCGATCTCTGAAGGTGAACGATGGGGAGTTCTTCGGGCGACTTGCGGTCTGTCGGCTTCGTGAGACGCGCGTACCGAATCGAGTCGTACAGCGAGCGGCCCCGCACGTTCTCGATGATCTGAAACGCCTTCGCCGCATCGTGGAGGCGGTTCCAGGCCAGGCGGAAGTGAGCCACATAGATCTCACTCAGGGACCCGATCATGGAGCTCTTGACCAGTGAACTCGGAGCATTGACCAGCAGGCCTTCAATCAGGCTGGAGGCACGGTCGTACAGGGCGTCCGCTTGTTGAACGTTGCCGAGGTCAATTTCAACGGCAGCCTTCTCTGCGACAAATCGGGGCAAGTCGTATGCTTCTTCAACTCGTTGCAGGACCCTTATGGCACGATCGATGGAGACCAGAGCCTTCGTTGGCTGCTTCATTCTGCGATGGAGCACTGACAGCTTCATGAGAGCGTCTGCCTCCTCACGCGGCAGGTTGGCCTTCTGAGAGATCTCCAAAGCTCGACTCAGCGACGCCTCCGCCTCAGCGGTATTGCCGGCATCCAGCTCAAGTTGTCCGGCCTGGATCAGTAAAGTTCCTTCGGCGACAACAATGCCACTAGATCGTGCTTTGTCGAGAGCCGTTCTCAGGATGGCTCGAGCCGCTTCCCGCCCTTTTGGAAGCTGGTCATCAGGTAATGAGGTCAGCGCGCGAACCCTGGCGGTATACAGATCCAGTGGAATGTCGTGCCAGGACTTTTCCGCCAGGGCAGTGGCGCGGTCGAGAATGCGCATGGCCCCGTCAGCTCGCCCGCTCAGAGCCATCCCGTTCGCAAGCCAGATGGAAAAATGGAGCTGTCCTGCCACATCGCCCAGCGACTCGGCCTTCGCAATGCATTGCTGCAGCGCCAGCGCTGCGGCGCCGAGGTCGCCATTCACGCCGGCAAGCAAGCCGAGTTCCCCGCGAGCGCGGTTTTGCCACTTCGCATCGGAGATTGAAGTGGCGATGTCGAGAACCTCGTGCCAGTCCTCGATGCCGGCTCTGGTGTCAATGTTCAGATCGATGTTGCCCAAGAGCGCCAGCGCCCGGATCTTGAGTAACGGGTCTAGGCTAACCACAGGGTTGGCGAGGTCGTTGGAGACTTCGTCATGAACCGCCCGATAGGCTCCGGATTCGACATCGCGGTGGAGGCGGCCGAACTTCGCGTAGAGAGCATTTCTGGTGTCGCCGACCCGGCGGAATGCGGCTTCCGATTCGGCGAAAAGCGGAGCGGCCTTGAACCAGTTCCCCTGATTGGCGAATGCATCGGCCTTGCGTAGCAGGTCTTGGGCTTCTTGAGCTGCCGCGCTACTCGCGACGAGCATCAGAATCGAGATCGCTCTGGAAGGGCGGGTGAGGGACCTCAGAAGGAAGGGCATCCATACAGTAAGCCGCGGGAGCATCGCCTCGGGACAAGGAATTTCACAAATTCCGCTGAATGTTGCCAGGAGGTTTCAGATGGATAGGGCCTACTGCGGGCGGAAGCCCTTTTGTTTCAGAAGGTTTCCATTTGTTTTCACTCTGGGAGTAGTGTTGCCGCGACCTGCTCGATGTCACGATTGCGCGAGTGCATGACGTGCAGGATAGGGGCCGACCTGGCCTGACCGTGTGGAGGCGAATCCATGGACAGAACTTCGCAGGCTGTTCAACGCCAGATTGCTGCGATGGGGGCTCAGGTCTTCGAAGTCGGGCTCTTCAAGCCCTCTGCGCAGGAGGAAGGCCAGGCAGTGATGATTCCCCGGACTTGGGACCGGGACACTCTGCTGCGCTCGATTCCCTGGCTCCGGCTGCAGAACGCCGACGGCCGCAACATCTATGTGCGGCCCAAGGGTGAACACGACTTGAGCCTGGTGGATGATCTCACGGCGGAATCCCTCAAACGGATGAAGTTGACGGGGTTCTCCCCGGCGGTCGTCGTGGAGACTTCGCCGGGGAACTTCCAGGCCTGGTTGAAGCATCCCAGGCCCTTGCCTCGGGAAGTCAGTACGTTAGTCGCGCGCAGGCTGGCCGAGGAGTTCGGCGGCGACAGGGGCGCTGCCGACTGGCGGCATTTTGGGCGACTGGCGGGACTGACGAACCGGAAGCCCAAGTATCTCAACGAGGCCGGGCTGTTCCCGTATGTACAGCTCGTTGAGGCATCGGGTGGTCCGTACCCGCAGGGAAGCCGCTTTCTCGAGGCCATCTACGTCCAGCACGAGATCGACTTACGCTCGCGGGAACGCGAACACGAACGCGCAGCCATGGCGCCTAAGGAAATCCAACGCCAGATCAAGAGCATCGAGGACTTCCGGTCAAACCCGCGGTATGGAGGGGACGCCACTCGGGAAGACCTCGCGTTTGCGATCTACGCGCTCGCCCATGGGTTGGACACCGGACGGATAACTTCAACATTAAGGAGCCGGGATCTTTCCCACAAAGGCGATGATAAGCGTCAGACTCAATATGTCGAGCGGACCCTCGCAAAGGCACTCAGGGTGATGGATGGGCGAACGTTATGATGACTGTTCCTGGAGTTCAGGCGGTGCCGGCTTCCGGAGCACCAATCTCACATGTCGCGTAGGTGACGACGGGTGTCGGCCCGTCGCATCACTCGTCAACGGCGCCTCATGCTGTCGATCGCGACGCTTGCCTACCTTCCGAGTAGCGCGTCACTCCTCCGCGAATTGATGAACCGACCTGAATGATCGCGCGGTATACTCCTGTCGATGGCCAACAAGCCGAAAAGCTTCGTCAGCAGGTTCGATGAATGGTCTGTGTTGGGTGACGGTGGCTACGAATCGCCGGCGATGCGAGAAGGTCAAAATTCACAGCTCATGGTCTTTGAGGATTGGGCCAAGGATGGTGCGATCGAATCAGAGGTCACGTTGCTCAGCGGAAAAGAAACGGAGCAAGGCATTCGGTATCACGCTTCCCTCCTAGTTCGGCTCGGCCCTGGCAGCGCAGAGGGCTACGCCGCGGGCATTGGCGGGTACCGCAAGAAATACTTCATTGCCAAAATGAAGCCTGGAGACTGGGAATTAATCGACTGGGCAGGTGGCACCGTCTCTCTTCAACCCAATCGGAACTATAGACTTCGGTTCGAAGCCATTGGAAGCCAATTGCGTCTGTTTGACGGTAACATCCAAGTCCTATCTACGGTAGATGACTCGTACCTATCTGGACAGTTTGGGTTGAGGACCCACAATAGCAGTGCGCGGTTTGAGCGCGTTCAACTGGACATAACGAAACCCCTCTGTTTTGTCGTGATGCCGTTTGCTTCGGAGCTCGAATACGTGTATCGTACAATCCAGGAAACCATTGAGAATGCGGGGCTTCAGTGTGTTCGCGGGGACCAGCGCACCATCGCGAGACCAATCATCGACGACATTCGGGCAGACATCGCGACGGCAGACCTCGTTGTCGTCGACTTCACGGGAAAGAACCCCAACGTCTACTATGAGGCGGGATTGGCGGATGCGTGGAAGAAGAAGTGGATAGTTATCGCACAATCCACAGACGACCTTGCGTTTGATGTAAGGCACGTTCGTACAATCCTATACTCCAATACCATGGGAGCAGACGTGAAGTTTAAGGACGACCTAGGTCGGGCGATTCGCGACACACTTTCGGGTCGTTAATGGAGGAAGAATACCTCGAGTTGGCCTCTGTGTTCTCCTGGGTTTCTGGGTGCTGATTTCGCGCATGAAGAGCTGACGGTGTCGAGTTCAATTCGGTTTAGCCCCGAGCGAATCGTCGGCAACTCAGACTGTGGCCGGAACCGGCGTTTGCGGTGCCGCCGAGGGGAAGGGTCTGTAGGCCCACCATCGCAGCGTGAGCGGATGCCCTAAAGCATGTGGAAAGGCACTCCGTCTTCGTAAAGCGCTTCCAGCGTTGCTCCTAGCCACGTGGGGCCGCACCAGCCATGAGACCAGCCCCACCGTTGGTCAAACGGTCCGCGAAAGAGATCTTTCGGAAAAGGAATGCGCGCGTGCCGGTTTTCGACGACGATAGCCCGCACTGTACTCGGAAACCGGACTGACCCCTGTAGGATCGGCGCCAGTTCATTCAACAACCGAAATTGCCCATGCGTGTCAACCGGCCTCCCCGCCTCTTGCATCGCATACAGCCTTCTCCATACCTCCAGGTGCAACTCGCTCAACTGATAGTACGTGAGCATGATGAGCGCGCTGAAAGTCGTATTGGCCACTGGCGAGAGCATAGCGTTGGCCAGAAAGCTCTTGTCCGGTGGCAACTCCGATTTCGTGCAGAATCGGTAAAACGATGGGTTCGGGTCGATCTTGCTGTAGTCGCGCCCGGCCTGCTGATAGCCGGGGCCGAACGCCCCAGAGAGTATGATGACGGGATCGTTAGGACCGAAGATGGATTCACTGTAGATGGCCAAGCTGCAGGCAAAATGCTTGTATTCGCCGAACTGGCGGCGAGCACTTCTGATCTTGGCGCGGACCGAACGGGCAGCGCTAAACCCGCCGGAAGGATGCGGGTCTGGGTCTTCGATCTGCTTCACCTCGACGATGCAGTCGCCCGAGGGGCCGTGGATGAGGTAATCCGGCTTTCTCCTGCCGGGTACAGCCTCGTGCTCAAACGTCAACCCGCGTTCGGAAAGGTATCCCTCGAAGACGATTTCGGCACGCGTCTTCGTAGTCCCTACGATTTCTCCCATAATGTCATTCTCGCTTGACGGCCTACAATGCGCCATGACTTCGGACGGAACGCGAGGCATCATCCGATGGCGCCATTCGATGCTTTCTGCATGACAAGAAACAGCAGTTCTGGCAAGCATCGCCACTTTGAGCGATACGTCGACTGCTCGGAAGCAATTCACTTGGACTTGTGGTCGCATAATTGTGCATGGCGCCGCTGTCACCCCTGATTCGCAGTTGACTGGCAAGTCGCACGCCGTCTTGCCCCGGCACTGCTCGGGCGCCTCCATCGCTCTCATTGAGAAGGGTGGTGAATACTCACGTTGCCCCTAAGCGCAATGGCGCGGGGCGCACAGGCCATTTCAGTCCGAAATCGTGCGCTCTAGATCGTTCTGCTGCCGTCCGACGCCTCCGGGCTCAACTGGCTTCCATAGGCTTCAAATTGACCCACCCCCTCAAAGGAACTCCGACCAGCCCTAAGCCAAAATGCGATTCTCGACCTCTGCGTATTAGTGAGGATGGCCCTCAGAGTCACGGAGCAACGGTAGATTCATTGGTTCAAGAAACAGACCACGGGAAGCACACTCAGGCACATGCTTAGATGCGTACGATCTGCTAGACTGACATTCGGATTCGTACGCACGATGTACCGGAGCGCGAGCAAAAGAGAACGATGAACGTCATCACGGAAGTTCTAAAGTCGTTCTCTTCCACCCAACTGCGGGACCTCGCGTTCGCGATGAACTCGCGAGGCGGCGTGGAAATTCCGGCGCAACGGCTGAGCAAAGAAGCGCTCTTCACCCTACTCAACGAGCGATCAACCGACCCCACACTCTCACTGTTCGCACACCGCATCGAAACAGTCACGCCTTACAAACACCTCTTCGTCTACTCGCTCGACGCCCAATTCACATACGACACCATCAGCGCACGAATCAAGGAAGCGTTTCCGCAACTCCTGAATAGCATCCGCGAAGTAGAGCCGGACCTGCACGAGTTGGCCCCCCAAGCATGCGTGACCGACGAACTCTTGAAGAGGGTGTACCTCAAACTCGTGCACCAAGTGGAAATGTCCGGCTGGGTCAGCGTCTCGCCTACGGAAAAAAGGCTGGAAACGCATCGCCGACGGCACCCTGTCATCATCACGTTCCGGACCGATGAACGACTCCTCACAATAGGATTCCCCGGCTTCACCTACACCGAAGGAATGCAGCACGAGGAACGAACACCCTACGCTGAAATCGCAGCTGAGGCCGCAACGTTCCTCAAGAAGAAACTCACGATCACAGGCCGGCCGTTCAATGCCAAGCCAGCAATCGATGCTCTACTCGAAGCAGAGCCCGACGAAGTAAGAGACATCAAGCGGAACGTGCGCCCAAAGAAAGGTGGACGATTCGGATTTGATGCCGGCGAGGAAAACAAACTCACCACCGCCCTTGCAGAGTTCCTGACGTCAGAAGGCGATATCCCCGTCACCGAAACACAAATCAGGGGCCTCCTGCGTCGCTCCGGCGCATCAGACATCCTCCTGGGATGGAAGAGCCTGCAGATCCTCACGAGGGTCGCACTCTTCCAGGGGGCCCCAGAATTGTTGTTCATCTGGCGAGAGGCCGGACCGTCGACGAGTGTGGTCGATGCCGTCCTCAAAAAACTCACGCAATACGGAAATATGACCGCCGGCCCAGACGTTGATGGGTTACGAAAAGAGCTAGCTATGACCCCCATTGACGGTGTCGTGCGCGTACCGCTCATCGCGCAACACCACGGTGTCTCGCAAACCGAAGCACTAAAGGTCCTTACTTCGGCGGTTACAAAAGGAGAGTACCAGCCCTGCTTCCGCGTTAACACTGACCACCTCCTGATGGAGTTCGCGAACACCTGGCGTACCAGCCTGCTTGATTTCCCGCCAATCGTCACTGATGAGTATGGGAATGCCATCGATCTCCGGGTTCCATCGAATATTGAAGTGGCATTCCAGCGAGCAAAGTAATGATGTTACCAGTCGCTGGCGGGAGCAGCTCACCCCCATTCACTTTGGAACAGTGGCTTGATTTCGCACTAAATAATAATGTGAACGAGGACATGCTCTATCAGTACCTGTGCCCGCCATTGCCACCAAACACCGTGACGAAATGGCTCGTCAGGATAAACAGAATTGAGACGCGTCAACGACCAACAGGGGTGACAGCAGCGGAGTGGCAGGGAAAACAAAGTAGAATCAAAGGCCGCGCTTTCGAAGGGCTCGTGCGCAGAGTCTTCAAGTACGTGCCCGCATTCACGGTTTCGGGGAACGTAGCGACCACGACGAACGAGATCGATCTCCTTGTGCAGGTAGGGCTGAGTATTCAAGCCTCTCCGGCCATTCGCCAGTGGGGCCCGCACTTTCTTTGCGAATGCAAGTTAGTCAAGACCGGCATCAACGCCAACTGGGTGGGAAAACTCAATTCAGTGCTCGAACTGCACAGTGCCGAAGTCGGCATTTTGATCTCTTCCAGTGGTGCTCCTAGAGGGAAAGTCAAGACCCAGATTCACATGCACGCGTTCAAGACACCACCACGCGTTATCGTGTGCATCTCCCTTGCCGAACTCCAAGAATGCGAGAACGGCAGGAATCTCCTGAAGCTCTTGTCAACGCGATACGTTGAAGCGAAGACCGGAGCAGCAGGACTCATAACGCAGTAGGTGAATCACCAATAGACGCGTACCCTCCCGTTAGCCGGATTGCGACGCCAAGAAGAAATGGGATGACTGAGTTGTGTGCTTGAACAGAGGACCATCGGATCATCACCCTCGTGGTGGGTTTTGTTGTTCGTACGGGCGTAGGTTCTCGCCTCCGTCTCGGTCGTTGGCCATCCGGACACTAGCGGATCAGATCAAGGCTAGGAAATAGAGATGCGCTGGCAGGTCCAGCTGTCATCACCGATGCTGTATCGTCCCGAAGGTCGACCGTAGCGCGGCTAGCGGGTCGCCGCGTAAAGCAGCACGGCACAGACTGCGATGAAGGCCAATCTTGCCTTCGGGCCCAGCACTGCGAACCACAACAGGAACGCTCGCATACTGCCATTATCACCTGATCTGCGCCGACCGAGCCAGTTGCCCACCCACCCAGATACCCAGGCTAACGAGTAGAAAGGCGACGGACAATCCGGCAACGAACCATTTCCAGGATGACCAGGGCGAGGTCGGTCCAGCATCGCCAAGCGATGGCAAACCGTCCGAATTCCGCTGTGATTGCCCGACCTCGCTTAAGCCCTCTTTTCGGAGGGTGGTGACGTAGTACCGGATCTCTTGGGCCAAAACACCGCCAGCGCGCACCTCGACCTTCTCAGCCGCCGCCTCGAAATCCCGAACCGCCATCTGCATACTGTCCAATACCTGGGCAACCGCCTGCTCAAAGACCAGTCGATTCAGGGTGACCACAGCCATCATCGGGTCGTCCGGGTCGATACGGATTCCATGCTGCACCGACACCTCTGCCGCCAGGCGCTTCAAATCAATCGATGCCGGTGGAGTCGTCATGTCAGAACGGCACCCGATCGAGCTGCTCAAAGAGATCCCGTTGAACGATCTTCAGGCGCTGCTTCGCCATGATCGGGAGTTTCGCGGTGCTGATCGCCTCCTGGAACGTCAACTTGCCGGCGATCATCTCCTCGACGTCTCGGCCGAAGGTGTCCTGATTCCGCTTGGAAATGACGACAGCGCCACAAACCTTTTCGGCGTTGTCACGATACGCTGCCATCTCAGAGAACTTCTTGCCTTCGGCCTCCACGCGTCCAAAGTACTCGTTGACCCAGACAACGAGGTTTCGCTCCTCAGTCGTCTGCGCAAGTTCGTGAAAACCGTTGAGGGTATCGAGCAGCGCCTGGCCACCGGTGATCACGGTGTGTACATAGACTCGGCGCCCGCTCTGGCGCAGGTAGTCAAGTGCGCTGTTCTCCAGCAGGTAATGCCACAGCGGCAGGAACGTCGAGGCCCCATTGTCCACCACGAAGGTAGCCGTCTCCTCGGTGAGGAAACGCTCCATCAGGGAATCGAACGCCCGTTGCTCGATCCGGTTGTGCTCATCGCGCAGGTTCAACCGGTCCGCGGCCAGCGCTCCGTACTGCGCGAACGTCCGATTCACCGGATCGGTATCGATGCAGCGGACTTCGCTGCCCTTGTCTCTCAGGTACTGCGCGAGAATCGAGGCCACGAGGCTCTTTCCAACGCCGCCCTTGCCCTGCAGTGTGAGATGAATCGCGCCGAAGGGCTCGACTCCGTTTGCTCCATTTGCGGTGGTGGCTTTCGCCATAGCGCTCCTTCCAGTCAGATCAGCTTTTTAATGTCAGGGTCGGGATTGTATTGAAACCCGGGATGCCGGCTCTCTCGTTCGCGAATGTTCGCGAGCGGATCGGTTGGAGATGGCGGCCGGTCGCTCTCTGTCGGAATTCTACCGGACGAAACCTCGTAAGAAGCCGGCAAATGGCTGTCCCTGACATGCCCGGCTTCCTGGCTCGCCGTGACATTGTCACCAAGGGTGGCGGCCTGGTCACGTCTCCTCAACTGTCCCGTGTAATGCGACAACCGGGCGTACCCAATCTCGACTCCGATCTCGTTCAGCCAGATCCAGATGTCCTTGAGGCTGTGCCCAGCGTCGAACAGCGCCTTGATATCCGGCCATGCTTGCCGGATCTGCCCCGCCTTCGTACGCGGTTTTTCTCCGAGTCGTGCTCTGAGGCGGTTCAGGTCCAGTTTGTCCTTTGGTTCTTGATCCAAGCGGCCTCTATCCGGTAGGCCGCGAGAAATGCGATCTGTGACGGCGAGTTTCACGATTTCCACGGAATGTTTCGGATCGTTTCAGAAGTTCGCGCCGGGGGTGGTGGGTTTCAGAATGTTGCATCTGCTTACCACTTCGTTGCAACCGCAGTGCGGGCAGCGAAGACTATGATGGCCATACAGACGGGTAGTGGAACATAAAGGGTCGTTGCGCGTTTTGGGTTCGGATGGCGTCCATCCCCAGGGATATGAGTTGGTTGCAGCGGGCGCGCTCTGAACCGGATTGTGCCCGTTTGGGCACGCGTCTGTCACTGGCCCTATCCGCTGCGCCATACGGAGTGTGAAGAGCCGAACCAAGGCGAAGACTGTAAGCCGCGGGCTCCGAATCGACGGCCAGCTAATAGGGCGGATCGAGAGCGCGGCCAAGGAGGCCGGCTATACGAGCCCGGCGGCATTCATGAGGGCGGCGATTGAACGAGAGTTGGCCGGAAGAGAGAGCGGGGTCGACGCCGCGGAAGAGCGGATCGCGGCCAGCCTCGACCGCATCGCCCGCGGGATCCGAGGCATCCGGCTTGGACAGCAGGCGCTGTTCGCTTTCGTGGACTCGTTGGTAAAGACCCTGCTGACCTGCGTTCCTGAACCGCCCAGGGACGCCTATGACCAGGCCGTTGCCCGTGGGAAAGCTCGATACGATCGCTTCCTCAAGAGCGCCGGAGCCGGAATGGCGGGCGATTCCCAGGCGGCCATGAAGGAGCTGCAGCAACATGGCAAAGACGACTGACGACGGGCGGGAGTTCCGAGTCCGACCCAATCGCCCACGGTCGGGTGGCCAGAGCGAGGCACGCGCCTGGTCGACCGCACTGAGGACCATGCTCCGCTATGCGGGGACTTCTCGCCGGTCCAAGGCATCCATGAGTGCCGGCACAGGTGCAGGGATTCGGAAGAAGTTCAACCAGCGTTGCGCCGTCCGGACGATGTACACCTCGAACAAAACGCCTGGCCAGTGGAAGGCTCATGGCCGGTACATCGCGCGAGAGAGTGCTGGCAGGGCTGTTCTGAATCGGGGTGCGAGCAATCTGGACGACAACGGGAATCGGCCGCTGGATCCCGCCAAGGAACTGGAGCGCTGGCAGCATGAGGGCGATCCACGATTGTGGAAGATGATCGTGTCCCCCGAGTTCGGTGAGCGGATTGACCTGGACCGGCTGACCCGAGAACTGATGGCTCGCATGGAGAGCGACCTGGGAACGAAGTTGGAATGGGTGGCCGTCCCGCACTTCAACACCGAGCATCCGCATGTCCACATCGCGCTGCGCGGAATCCGAGAGGACAGGTCGGCACTCGAACTATCGCGTGACTACATACGGCATGGGATCAGGGCGATCGCGGAGGATCTGTGCACCAGGCAACTGGGGCACCGTACTCAGTTGGATGCGAATGAGTCAGAGCG
The DNA here is from genome assembly GCF_051172195.1 of Paludibaculum fermentans. Lineage (GTDB taxonomy): Bacteria > Acidobacteriota > Terriglobia > Bryobacterales > Bryobacteraceae > Paludibaculum > Paludibaculum fermentans_A. The sequence goes on along the minus strand of NZ_JBPJAQ010000001.1, from coordinate 2,305,464 downwards.
TCGTGAGATCCAGGAGCGTCGGTTCACCTCGCTAGATCGGGCGATCAGCCGGGCGGGCAGGGTCGAAGAGGGACCTGTCGGTCAGACGGCCGAGCAATTTGTCGTCCGGCGTCCGGGCCAGATCCCGACCCGGGCACGAGAGCAGCACATTGATGCACGCCTGCTCGTTCTGCAACAGATGGGCCTGGCCGAACCGACCGGCCCGCAGGAATGGTTGGTGCGCCGTGACTTCGAGACGGTGCTGAAGGCGATGCAGCGCACCAGCGATCGTCAAAAAATGCTTGCTTCCCACGGAGCACTCCTCTCTGATGAACGATTGCCGCTTGTTGTCATGGACATGAGGAAACTGAAGTCCGCCGAAGGTCGGGTATTGGGCCATGGCGAAGAGGAAGCAGGGCACGGCGCCGGTCGCCATTACCTTTTACTGGAAGGAACCGACGCCAAGGTTCATCTGATCTACTACACGCCTGAAATGGAAGAATCGCGGAGCAGAGGAGGACTTAGGGCGAACTCGTTTGTGCGGCTCCAGAAGCAATTCGTAAACGGGCGGCCCCTATTGGAGATCGAAGACTTGGGAGACGCGGAACGCGTACTCCGTAACCAACAGCACATTGCGGATCGAGCCAAGTCACTTCGCAATCAGGGAGCCTTTCCTCTTGCGGAGGCGTGGGGAGGGTGGCTGGGCCGCTACCATGCGGCCGTCACCGACAGAACAAACAAATCAGGGGCATGGCGCACAGATCGATCTGCGGGCCGCAGGCGCTAAAGTGTCTCTTGGCTGCCGAATGCTGTGAAGTCTCACTCAGGAACTGGACGGGGCAGGCTCTTGGGTGAACTTCAGCCCAATTCGGAAGCCCCCTGCATTGGCCTGGCAGTACTTCACAGTCGCATCGATACTTCTTTTGCTGAACGCTATCGACACCTTGTCGCCGACCGCGAGAGGATCGAGCAGAATGAGAGCCGCGCCATCCACACTTCTGTCAACCAGGTAACCACGGGAGAGTTGCCCGGCTCCGGTGTCGTCGAGATACCTTACCGAGACGGGCGTGTTGCATGGCAGTCGATGAGCGCTTCTACTTTCCACCCGCTCTGAATCCGTGGCATCGAACCAGTCGTCGACGGTGCCTTCCGATTCGACACGCTCGAGCGCCACCTTGAGCTTGAGAATAAACTGCTCCAGCTCCGCCAGTTGCGCCTGGCAGTCTGGACATACACGGCAGTGGGCTGCAATTCTCTCAGCCAAATCCTCCGGGGAACGTCCCAGAAGGTAGCCCTCTAACTCGTCGTCGGTGTAGGCACTGCATTCGAGCGGCATGTCGGTACTCTGTCCTCAGTTTGGACCTATTCTGCCTTGTATGAACATCCCGAGTTCGAATCTTGGCACGAAGGTGTGGCAATGGAGGGGTCGGAACGGTGAAGCACCATCCGGCTGACTTTAGCCAGCTGCCGACCATCACCCACCAAACGCCTTGTGGGCTCGATGCATAGGGGAAAAACGCGCGGTTGGATCAGGTCGAGGCTTCCCCGCGAATTGCCGGACTTGACTACACCTTGCTGGGTATCACTGCAACCGGAGTCGTCCCCTCGCGCGATCCTTGTGTTCTGAACTCCACATGGAAGGTTGTCCCAACGCCTGGTTTTGATTCAAACCACGCCTTGCCGCCTAGATAGCTCTCCGTAAGCAACCTAATGCTGTACGTCCCTAAGCCCCGGCCGGCCCCTTTTGTGCTGAATGACCGAGTGAACACGTGCGCACGCACGTCGTCGCTCATTACGGCGTCATTGTGCACAGAGAACCGTACGAGGCCGGGTTCAATCTCGCCACAAGCCGCCGTAACCGTGGCACTCGTCTCTGACGCTTCCAGTGCGTTCTTTAACAAATTAATAAGAACACGGCCGAGCAATGCCGCGTCGGTCTCGAAGGCCATTGAAACCGCTCCGTGCTGGACCACTAGGCGCTTATCCTGCGCAAAGCCGAATGACCGGCATGCGGCAACGGCGTCATGCAGCGCAGTCAGAGAGTCCACCTCGGCCTTCACTACAGACAAGTCGCCCTGCTCAGCCGATAGCAGCATGCGCTGGCTACGAATCTCCTCAACCAGCGCATGCGCGGAGGTCGAGAGCATCTCAATAAACTCGGCTTGCTCCTCCTGAGGCATCTGCTCCCCGGCCAACACGGTTGAAACTCCTTCCACCGCACTGGCCCGGTTCATGATGTCGTGAAAGAATGTTCTTTCCAGCGCCTCGCGCCGCTTCTCAGCGCTGATGTCACGCAGCGAGTAGCACTGCCAGCCCTCACACAGCTCAGGCAGTGGTTTGACCTCCACTGCATACTCCGCCGATCCGGAGCCCGCCCCGTCATCGCATTGCAGGAGGCACTCTCCCGAATTCGTTGTGTCCTTTTTACCCACCACCAACGCCTGCACCAATCCGCAATAGCGGCACGACTCGCTGGTACCGCAACCGCCCGGCTGTTCAGCTGCATGAACACAGTGCAACAGTTCACCAGCCCTCATCCCCACGGCATCCTTCTTGTGGGCCAGCCCACCTGCCTTGGCGCAGGCATCGTTGCAGAAGACGATCTGCCGCTCGGCATTGACCAGGGCGACCATGGTCGGCGAGATGTCCAGCATGGCAATCAGCGTCGGATTTTCCCCGACAAGCCGGCTCTGCTTCTCCATCTGCTCGCCGGACAACCGCTCAGCCGGCAGGAACGCTGTATGGATTGGCATACTTCACCCAAAGCATATCGGACGAAACAGTCTGAACCATTACAGTCTAAGAAGGCAGCTTGTTTCGGGGTGAATGGAGATGCGCGGCGAGGATTTCAGCGTCGCACTCCACTCTAGTCGGGCTCCTCGAATCCTGTCGAAATTCTCTACAGCCGTCTTATCGATCGCGGACGTTCCCGCTTCAAACTGCGCTGCCTGAAATACTTCAGCCGCCCTCCGCGGACGAATGGTCCGTACTTTCGCGCCGAGTCTCGATGTCCGAGGATGGTCCACGAAGTGCATAGCTGGTAGTTGGCTGTTACCCTGGGTTTATGGGAGAAGCGACGCTTAATCTCCGCAACAGGCGGAACTCCGAAGAGACACTCATTACCGGGGCGCGCCCTCACCCAGACGAGTCCGCAGAAGCGGCCACCGACTCCGAATTGATCGCCCGAGACCGCATCGAGGAACTCCGCGCGGAACTCTGCCGCCTCGCGGAGCTCGACTATGCAGATCACTGTGCCACCGGCGGTGATGACTTGGAGTGGACCGAAGCAGCCTCCCCCCGACACGATGCGTTTGCGGCTTCCCTTGGCGAGGAGTATCAGATGCTGCTTGCGATGGATGAAAACTGGGTCGGGTTGGTCGAATCGTCGATTACGTAATTCTACGCCGCTCGTCGGTTATCTCACGGGCCCCGTCTACGCGGGCGTGACGGTGTCATGCATACCCAGGGCGGGCAATTGCGTGTGTCCAAACTACCGGTTCCGGTGGACTTCCCAATGCGGCGCTAAAGCCTGACGAGGATCCATCCGATCAATCAGTCGGAGAGTATCCTTGTCTGCCTTCCCATTTACGACCTGCGGGCAGTGCCGCGCGGTACCTCGCACACTCAGCTCTTTGCGCTTTTGCAGGTCGTCGGTGTTCTTTGTGCTTGTCGCGAGTACGGTCCTTTTGCCCCCTCCAGCTAACACCAGACACAACTTCGCACGGACGAATACGTGCGTTGAGCAAAACCGCGGCCGTCCAGCGTCCACCCTTCCGGCGAGCATAGCCATCTCTTCGGCTGGCTTCCTGCCGGGCTTCCCTTCGGACTCTCCGACATCCGCTGTGTCCCTTGGGCTTGTTGGACTCTGCGCCGTCGCAATGGCATGGGTGCGTCTCAGGAACCGCGGTTCGGAAATCTCAACGCTCCGTTCGGCCCTCGAATCGACTGCGGACGGCATTCTCCTGACTGATCGCGAAGGGAGGTTTCTGACATACAACCGGAAGTTCACGGAAATGGTGCACCTGCCGCCGAACCTTGGGAATTCCGGCTCGTGGGAAGAGCTATCACGATCGATTTGGCCGCAGCTGAAGCAACAAGGAACGCTGATGATTCACATTCAGCGGCTGCAGAAAGATCCCAACTACCGGTGCGATTTTGAGTTGGAGTTTCGGGATGGCCATACAATGGAATGCCACACAGAACCCCTCAAAAGCGAGGACTCGGTGAACGGGCGAGTTTGGCTATTTCGCGACGTCACAGCAAAGAGGAAAACGGAGGCCGAACTGAAGGAGGAGCGGCACCTGTTCCAGGTCCTAATGAATGAGCTCCCGATGCACATTTACTTTAAGGACAGGAAGAGCCGATTCATCAGTCTCAATCCCGCGATGGTCCACCTGTTTGGGTGCACGGACGCCAGCCAGCTAATTGGCAAGGCCGACTCGGATCTCTTCACTGGGGAACACGCCCAACAAGCCTACGCGGACGAGCAGGAACTCGTCTGGGGCAAACGCAGTGTGGTGTCCAAGGAGGAAAAGGAAACCTGGCCCGACGGCCACGAGACTTGGGTCCTCACCACGAAGTTGCCCTGGCGGGACATGAATGGCCGAATCGTGGGGACATTCGGAGTCTCCAGAGACATCACCGCACGCAAACTGGCCGAACGGGAACTGGAGGCCGCCAAGGAGGCCGCCGAAGCTGCAAACCGCGCGAAGAGCGAGTTTCTTGCGAACATGAGCCATGAGATCCGGACTCCCATGAATGGCGTCGTCGGAATGACTGAGCTGCTACTTGAGACTGAGCTCAACACGGAGCAGCAAGACTACCTGAATATGTTGAAGAGGTCCGGTGAGGCTCTACTCACGGTGATAAACGACATCCTGGATTTCTCGAAGATCGAGGCCGGCAAGCTGGATTTGGATCCCGTGGAATTCAACCTGCGCGACGCCATCATCGACGCGTTGCGGGTCGTCGCCCAGGCGGCGCACGCAAAGGGACTCGAGTTGGCTTGTGATGTATCGGAAGAGGTTTCCACCCGCTACCTTGGGGACCAGGCGCGCCTGCGGCAGGTAGTACTGAATCTCGTGAACAATGCCGTGAAATTTACCGAATCCGGCGAGGTGGTCGTATCTGTGGCAAGGTGGAGCGAACCGAATGCTGACGGATCGCATCCGCTCCATTTCCAGGTGCGTGACACCGGGATTGGCATTCCCGCTGAGAAGTGCCAGTTGATCTTCCAGCCATTCACACAGGCAGATGGGAGCACCACCAGAAAGTACGGGGGAACCGGCTTGGGCTTGTCCATTTGTTCCAAGCTCGTCGACATGATGGGCGGACGGATTTGGCTCGAAAGCGAGCTTGGCGTGGGGACAACCATGCACTTCACCGTCAACCTGGATGTCGCCGCCTCATCAGATCTACTGGCACTGTCGGAGTTCACGCAGGATTGCGGTGATCCAGAAGTGCTCATTGTCGACGACAACGCCACGAATCGGCGGATCATGGAGAAGCAGCTTTCCCACCGTGGGATCCGCTCTCTCTCGGCCAACGGCGCACAGGAGGCTCTCGACCTGCTCGCAGACCGCCTAAGGCCATTTGACGTGATCCTCACGGATTGCCACATGCCCGGCATGGACGGTTTCCAACTGGCCAAGGAGATTCAGTCCCGGTGGCCCGCGTATCGCGGTCAGATCCTGATGCTGTCATCCGCCACCGATATGGGAGACGCGATGCAGTGCCGCAGCTTCGGAATTAGCCGGCATCTTCTGAAACCTGTTAGAGGCTATGAATTGGTTGACGCCATTCGACAGTTGATGGAATTGAAATGTCAAGCCTCCAGCCAGGAGTCGAGCCCTGAGCAGCGCCCGAGTGAGAGCGGACGGATCGTTTCTGCCGCGGCCAAGGTGGGGATGGAGCTTCCCTGTCTACGCATCCTCGTCGCCGAGGACAACGAGGTAAACCAGCGGGTAATCCAGCGGCTCTTGGAAAAGGCAGGCCAGTCGGTCCATCTGGTGAATTGCGGTCAACTGGCCGTGGCAGCAGCGGCCCGTGAACACTTCGACCTGATTCTGATGGATGTCCAAATGCCGGATATTGACGGCTTCGAAGCGACCGCCGCGATTCGACGGCAGGAAGCAGTTAACGGTACTCACACCCCGATTCTCGCCTTGACGGCGCACACGATGGCGGGGGATCGGGAACGATGTCTCGAGAGCGGAATGGATGGCTTTCTCCAGAAGCCGATCATCTTCAGAGATCTCTATGCCGCACTTGCGCGGCTAGGCCCATCGCCCCAAACCTCCCCGATTCAACCCAGCGCTGGTGCCGAGACGGCCGCTTGACGCCGCGACTCTCATAGTCATTCAACTGCTTCCCGATGTTGGTAGGACCACGCGGGGCTCTTGATCAGTGCGCATATTCAGAGCTCGGTTGCGATCACACCGGCAGGCAAACCATCGAGAGTGACTGCGGCGCCAGAGTGCGCTGGAGCGCCGCGCACGACGTATCACCCATTGGATTCACTCCTGTAGCCACTTTGCGGAATGCCAAACGCATCCGCTGACTTGCCAAATGAGCGAACTCCGTGCTGCCTTCAGGCATCAGCATGAACCGCCTGCCGCCGCCGAGCGTTCCCGGGTTGCCTGGAAGCTCCTGCCAGGATCCGCCCCTTCTGGGCTCTCAGGTTGGACAAGAATCGATATCCTGCGTCGGTATTGCCGGGACCCAGGACGCCGGCAGAATGGACCGTCACAATCTCCGCGACAACTGCCCCGGCGAGTCTCCCAAAGCGGCCCCTGACGCCAGCAGCCCTATCCGACGCTAGTGGCTGCTGCTTCGTAGGTGTCCGTAACTAACCACCAGGACCCTCGGCCCCGAGAGTGACCTCAGCAGATCATCTTGTAGCCTCATCGTCCGCTCCCCCTCCGCGGCAGACTAATGAGTGAGGGCATTTACCCATCAAGTGTCCCTCACCACTTGATCCGATCACTCTGATCGCATGCTAACCCGGCCGCACCGTGCCCCTTCCTCTCATCCGAGCGACATGCGAGGCCGGACCCCTTGCTGCTGTGTGGACGCCGGCATAGACTCAACGGGGAGTAGTGGAATGAACTTCAATAATTTCGGACGGCTTGGTTCGCTCGGCATTGATCTTGCATTCAGGTTGCTGACACGTTCTCGCCGCTCATACCCATGGCATCGACCGTGCCGGCAATCCGCTTCTGTATCGGCGCGTTTCAAGTACCTCCTCCTCACTCTGGCGATTTCACAATGCCTCTCCGGTCAGAACTGGCCGGCCACTTTCTTGAGTTACACTGCTTCGCCTAAGGATTGGAACCATTCAAACCCGGCTGACATGTATTTTCTACGGGCTCGTGTGACCCTTACGGCGCCAGCAACTTACTTCTCCATCACGGGTTGGAACGCCGGGGTTGCCGGTGGAGGATATCTTGGAATTCAGGACGCAACCTCCGGCGGCGGGACTCGGTGCGCCGAGGCCAACAGCGGAAGAAACTATATTTTCACGGTTTGGGACCCCACTTCGGGTGGCGAACAATCCTTCGTGGTTTATTCGACCCCTTCCGGAAATGCTTGCCATGGCACGGGAGAGGGCGGCGGTGCTGGCTATTTGAACTATGGGATGCCCTGGCAAATCGGAAATTGGTATCAGTTCGTTCTAAAAGCCTGGACTTATCATTCCAACACGTATTTTGCCTTTTGGTCCCTTGACGAATCAGCCGATACCTGGACACATCATGCGACGCTGGCGTACCCAGCTCCCAACATTCTTTTGTCCGGAGGCATCGGATCGTTTATTGAGTACTTCGGTCCGCAGGATGGTGCAAACGCAAACGAGAAACGAAGAGCTGAATACAATGCCATCTGGCTCAGGTCGTCTTCGCATAACTGGGCGGCCCTGAGGCACGCATTGTTTCAAGTGGGTTCCGGCAACGGTCAGGATGCGTATGACGCTGGAGTGCGAGATGGAGCATTTTATATGCAAGGTGGGGGCGATACCACTCCGTCCCTGCACCCTGGCACAATTCTTTCACTCCCGGTCGTTGGCACGGGACCTATGCAGTCGGTCGGCCAAACAACCATCGCCAGCGCCTCGTACGATGTTACAACCAACCAGCTCAATGTCTCATGGGTCGCGGATCCTCGCTTAAGTCCTCAGTTCTCCTACAAGGTGGACGTTTTTGACAATCCCGATTGGGAAGGCATCCCCGAATTCACCCAGTCTGATATCGCCCCTCACATCCGCGCGATCGTAGTGCCTGCAGCCATGCCTCCTGACAAGGTTCATTACATCCGTGTGATAACGGCAGATATATTCGATCAGCAGGCCCAACCGATCGGCATAACACACTCAAATCGGGCAGGCGCGTTGGTGATCTCAAGTCTGAGTCCCGGGACTGCCGTTTCGGGCAGCGTTGACCTCACGGTGACTGTGACCGGCAATGGTTTTGCGGAGGGGTCTCAAGTCCAATGGAATGGAGTGGCGTTGTCAACGACTTTGGTCAGCCCGACGCAACTCACTGCAATCGCGCCAGCGGGCATGCTGGCTTCGGCCGGTACCGGGAGCGTGGTCGTGACCAATCCTGACAGCGCGGTTTCAGACGCCTTGTTATTTATCATTCTGGCACCCCCGCCTCAGGTTTCGTCCGTGAGCCCCTCCTCGGTGCCAGTGAACGGGGGGCCTTTCACTCTACTGGTCGATGGAGGTTACTTCTCCCCCACTGGGGTTGTGCATTGGAACTCCACCGCGCTCGACACAACCTACGTCAGTCCTTCCCAGCTCACAGCGCGGGTTCCTGCGGATCTCCTCGAGTCCGCTGGCAGCGCCAGCGTATCCGTGACAAACCGCACCGGGCAGATATCCAATCGCGTCCAACTCCCTGTCACTTCCGGTCTCATCACGACCTTGGCTGGCAGCGAGCTGCCGGCAACCCAGGCACCCGCAGTAGATACTTCGATTCCGCTTTCCACCGGAATCGCCTCAGACTCAGTCGGCAACGTTTACTTTGCCAGCCAGCAGCTTCACTCGGTATTCCGGCTGAGTACGGAAGGCATTCTCACCCGGGTCGCCGGAAAGGGAGAACCTGGTTTCTCAGGCGATGGCGGGTCGGCTCTATCAGCACAGTTGAACCAGCCTCAGGGCGTAGCATTGGACGCCGCGGGGAATCTCTTCATCGCCGACGTCGCTAACCAGCGAATTCGAAAGGTCAACCCGGAGGGAATCATCGCCACAGTTGCAGGCAACGGCTCCTGCTGTTACTCGGGGGACAATGGACCGGCTACCATCGCCCAACTGGGCTCTCCGCAAGGCGTCGCGGTGGACGGCGACAACAATTTATTCATCGCGGACAGTGGCGGAGCGCGCGTGCGCAAAGTCGGCCCTTCCGGAATCATTACCACCTTCGCTGGAAGCGGCACCGCCGGATACTCAGGGGACGGGGGCCCAGCGGTAAAGGCGCAACTCAGTTACCCGATTGCCGCTGCCGTGAACAGTTCGGGGGAGTTGTACATCGCGGATTCATACAACCATGCAATTCGGAAAATATCTTCCGATGGAACAATCTCCACCGTGGCCGGCACCGGGGAACGCGGCTACTCGGGCGATGGCGGCCCAGCCAACCGCGCGCAGCTAAACTCGCCCAATGGTATTGCGCTAGATCACGCGGGCCGCCTACTCATTGCGGACACGGGCAGTAGACTCGTCCGCGTGGTGGGAACAAATGGGACGATTACAACCGTTGCCGGGAACGGAGGCAACGGCAATACAGGCGACGGCGGACCGGCCGCTTCCGCTGAGATATCCTCCCCTTCCGGAGTGGCGGTGGACAATGGCGGCAGAATACTTATCGTTGATAAGACTAATCAGCGGATACGTACGGTCTCTGGGGGGATCATTGGCACAATAGCCGGCGCGGCATTTCGAGAAGGGGTGCCAGCAGTGTTCGCGGGGCTCAATCAGCCTGGCGCGGTCGCAAAAGATGCCCAGGGGAATGTGTACATCGCTGACAGCGGCAATCATTCCGTCCGCAAAGTTGCAACCGACGGCAGCATCACGACGCTGGCCGGCACTGGTGTATCCGGGTATTCCGGCGATGGCGGCCGAGCCACCAACGCTCGGCTCAACCAACCGGCCGGGGTAGCGGTCGACTCTTCCAGCGCAGTATTCATCGCCGATAGCCTCAATCACCGCATCCGAAAAGTGGCGGCGGACGGCACTATTACGACGTTCGCGGGGACCGGCTGCTGCTATGGGGGAGACAACCGTCCGGCGGCGGAGGCTCAGCTCAATTATCCGCGTGGCCTCTTCATCGACCCGTCCGGCAGCTTGTTTATTGCAGATACGGGCAACAACCGCATACGAAAGGTGGATCCGAACGGAATCATCACAACGGTCGCCGGGGATGGGCACGGAGGTGCCGGGGGCGATGGCGGCCTCGCAACAAGCGCCGAATTGCGCGCACCCCAGGCAATCGCTGCCGACTCCAGAGGCAACCTCTACATAGCCGATACTGACAATAGCTTGATCCGAATGGTCGACGGCAATGGCACTATCAGCCTCTTCGCGGGAAGCATTTCGGGAAACTCAGGCGATGGGGGAGCAGCCACTCGCGCAGAATTGGGTTCTCCTGCAGGCGTCGCCGTGGACGCCATGGGCAACGTCTATATCGCCGATACCAGGAATGGGCGCATCCGCATGGTGAACACCTCCGGTGCGATCAACACTGTCGCTGGCAACGGCGACTGGGGATGGGACTATTCGGGCGATGGAGGAGTGCCGTTGAATGCCAGCATCCGGAATCCGGCTGGTCTCTTCTCAGACACTGCAGGCATGCTGTACGTCGCCGACCAAGCCTATAACAATATCCGCGTACTGATTCCCAGCGGCCGTCAGCCGGTCCTTGACGTACAGTCAGTCCACACCGGCGATTTCGCCGCCGGGCAGTTGGGGAATTATACTGTCACTGTCTCTAATGCCCTCGGGGCTGCCCCCACCATCGGACCGGTGACATTCACGGCCGCAGTCCGCGCAGGTATGACGATTCAATCTCTATCTGGTTCGGACTGGAATTGCTCTGCCTCTCAGTGCACACGCTCCGACGCCTTGGCTGATGGGACTTCCTATCCGCCCATTACTGTCACTGTGGCCATCGAGGGCGCAGTTGGGACTCAGGCCACACCTCAGTTCAGCGTCTCGGGTGGTGGCGGAATTGCCGCCGGGCGCGGCGATTTCACGAGGATTGAATTCGACACGACACATCCGTAACTTGCTCGAGTCGTGGCCCCAGGATTCGGTCGCGGTAGCGTCGATCATCACTGTGTGACCGCCCCTGCTCAGTTCCGTACTTGCGCTGCTGATGCCTACAGCGCCTGCCTACGATGCGTGGCGTGAGAGCGAAATCCAGGAGACGGAGGAGCGAACCGCGGCCCTGGAGGCCCGTGAAGACAGTCGAGTGACCCTTTGCGCCGGGTGAGCCGTACCCGTTGGCTCCGCCTTTCCGGCACCCGTCTCCAGTAGCGACCAATCCGCTCCCGGAATCGGTTGATTGCCGCCCCTTTACCCGGCACCGCGTGGCATTGGTAGAGACCCGTCAGCACTCTTCCGAGTCACTCGCCGCCCCCGGCACAGGCCCTTGCCTCCACACCTGGAGCGGCTGATTGATCTGACGCAGCTTCGCCTCCATTCGCTTCCGCTCCGTGAGCCGCCAGATTACTGACGAAGTCCCCACGACTGGCGGGAATCCTCAGTCGCCGTTGACTCGGCATTTAAGGCGTCCCACCCATCTATTAGACGGAAATCAGGGGCAGGAAAAAGCCGTTGAGGCGGGTGCGACTGTGCCCAGCACCTGCACTGTATTACATACACTTGGCAGCGTCGCCCGATCGGCTTCATCCACATACCCGCACCGCCTCGCTCCTCCTCTTTCGCGAGTCGTATCTTCTGCTGGTGACACGCCAAGAGCCGCTCGCTACGGGTGGACAACTGAGGGACACCCCATCTGCGCGTCTTCAAGCGAGTCACTACCTGGACTTCTTTGGCGCGCAAGTGTAAAGTCCCACTAAGGAGATCCGAAGAAGTGGTTCGAGTTTTTGCTGTATTGTTCTGTGCCTCAGCTTGGGCTCAGCCTCCATACCAAGACGCGGGAACACCCATCGTCGACGCATACCGTAAAGGCGTCGAGTCCCGCGCCATTCGAGAGAAGATAGAGGCGGACCGCCAACGGCTCCGGATGGAACAATCCCTCCATGAAGAGCAAATGCGACGGATGAGAGCGCAGACTCAACTGCTGGAGGCGGAGGCTGAACGCTTGAAGCGGGCGGAAGCTGAGTCTGTAAAGAATCAAAAGAGCGCTGAGTCGGCGCCAAAATCCAGCCAGGATGCAGCAAGGCTAGAGGTGGAGCGTGAGGTCGAAGCTGCGTTTGTTACCTTAATGCTCCGTCACGACGACTTCGCGCAATACACTGACAAAATAAGCCGAGTGTCTGAACTGCTCAAACCGTCTGATGCGCGGCGCATTGCGATGGTGGACTATCTGGAAGCGCTGTATGTTGTTGCCAAACATGCCAATTTCATGAAGGAGCCGATTGCAGTGCCTGCACAGCCGAAAGTGCAAGGCAGCGAGAAGCCTTGATTTCGACGTTGGAAGCGCCTCGGTCTGACGTGCATCCCGGACAAACATAAGAAAATAAATGACCTACTTCCGCGCTTTCCCCGCCGTTCGGTGTATTACCTCCAGGCGTTGAGTGGCTCGCCTCATGCCTCACCATCCCGCAAATCACGAGAATGCAGTAGCTTAGGGAGCACCTACTGTCCCGACTTCCGCCTGCGGCGCACCCCGAAGTACGGGTTCAGTTTACCGAAAGGGCCATTGGGACGGGTCGCCATCCCACGGACAGATTCGGGGGGAGCGGAAGGTGGAGATGCCGGAGCTGAGGCCAATTGAGGCCATCCCCATTCATCACGCCCACCCAACACGCCGCCGCTGAGCACGGTAGATCACACCACACCGCGCCAGCCCCGTCGACTTCTCCCTCGTTTCCCCGCATTAAGCTTCTTTGATGCCCACGAGGCTCTTGCAAAACTCCGCGTTGAAGCTAAAGGAACTGGGGAAATTAGGTCGGGGGGAATGGGGTCGGCCGCAGTGAACTGTTGTCGCCAAACAAACCGGATACCACGAGCACACCCCATATGGAGTTTACCTCTCGTCAGATTTCTTCTGCAGTTCGAGCATGTCACGCAGTAGGAACTCTTCCCCCTCCTGGAAGAGTCGCTCGGCCCGCTCAGCCCGCAGCTGAGACTCCTGGCATCGCCGGCCGCGCTGATGCCCTTGGATCGCTCGTTGAGCGCGCGTCGAGCCCACACCGGAAAGGCGACACGCTGACGTGCGGATTTCCGCAGTCAATAGAAAATAAGAAACTTACTGCTGCAGCCTCCTTACCGTTTGGCCCATGAACTCCATGCGTCCGGAGGCCCGCCGCATACTTCACCATCCGACAACTTTCGAGAATGCAATAATTTACAGCACCTCAACAGTCCACCCCCCCGCCCGAAGCGCACCCTGAAGTGCGTGTTCAATTGATCGAAAGGGCCACCGGAACTGGCTACCATCCAGCGGAAATCCTCGGGGGGGGGGGGGGAGAACGGAAGGCGGAACTGCCGGAGCTGAGGCTAGTCCTCCGTTCGCGGCGGCCCGACTTACTGCACCCACCCAAGAAGTCAAGCTAGGAGGATCACTAGGTTCGTCACGTGATTCCGCTGCCCCCAGGGCTTCGGCCTGAGGTCTGGGCATGTTGGAATGCGAGTGGTCAGACGATCCCTGCCAAGTTCACACGAATGGCCGCGCAACCAAAAGAAACTCTATGTTCGTACATCAGTTGTCGAAAACCCGGCTCCCCCCTTATCTACGGGATCGTCCAGGTGCCCTTCTGCTGCCAGCCCGTGTCCCGGTTCAGCGGGTCCATCATGCGCAAATACAGGTTCTTCACTCCGACCATCGTCGGCTTCAGGCCCAGCGTCACAGTCATCACCAGGTTGCCGCTCACATTCTGTGCCATCGTGCCGGCGGTGACCACTGTGCAGGCTGAGCTATTCAGGTAACCGGAGGCCGTTCCAGGAGGCACCGGGCCCAGGAAGAACCCCACATCGGATGAATACATCCAGAGCCCATTCCCGGCCCTGTCGTAATGCACGAAGCAGAAAGGTTGCCCGCCGCCGTCCGTGGAGGCTGCCACCAGAAACTCCTCCCAGCCCAGCGCCGAGCCGGTGAATCCAGGAGGATCCGGGAATGTCAGTGTGAACGTTGGGTTCTGCCCGCCGCCGCTGTTCGGTGCCACCACCAGCGTCGGGAGTGCTGCGCCCACCTGCGTCCAGGTCCCGCGCTGCTGCCAGCCCGTGTCGAAATTGCTGGTGTCCATCGCCCTCATGTAAATATTGCGAGTCGCCGCGGCCTTAAAGGCGACGGAGAGATTCAGGGTCAGGTTCGACCCACTCCCGGATGCTGTGGATCCGGCCGCATTCAAAGCGCAATGCGATCCCTGCAACTCCAGCGAAGCGGCGCCCGGCGGCACCGGCCCCCGGAAGAAGCCATACTGATCGGAGTACAGCCACAACCCATTGCCCTGCACGTCGTAGTGCAGGAAACAGAACGGCTGCCCGCCGCCATCCGGGGCTGTCCCGAACAGCAATTGCACCCATCGCAGTTGTTGGAAGCCGAGCGCGCCGCTATACACAGCCTGGAAGATCTGCTGGGCCCCACTGCCCGAAGCCGGAGTCACGCTCAGCGCGCTGGTAATACCCACCACCAAGGGGTCGCCGCTGGTATTGTTGTCGAAGTTCAAATCGCTCGCGTTGGTAACGGTCGCGACATTGCTCACTGCCGGAACTGCCGATGCCGACACGTTGGCCCTGATCGTGATCGAGGTAACAACACTTGGCCCGATGGGCGCGGAAGTGGTGCACGTCACCACCTGTCCAATGGCCTGGCAAGTCCAGCCCGCCCCACTCGCACTGGCAAAATACGTACCCACAGGCAGGATGTTCGTAACCGTGGTGACGCCGGAGCTGGCCAGTTGCCCAAGGTTGGTGACCGTTACGGTATACACCAGTTGACCGCCCACCGGTACAGGCCCGTCGTCCGACATCGACACTGTCAGGTCCGCATAGCCGAATGGCAGAGCCTGCATAGGCGTCGCAGGACTGACAGGCGAATTGTCGCCAACCTGTCCATATTCCTCTGAACCCCAGGCGCGGACAGTTCCGTCGGGCATCAAGGCTAGGCTGTGGGCGCCTCCGCCCGCAATTCCGGCCACATTGGCCAGCGTTGCTACACGTACGGGCGACCATCTGTTGGTTCTGGTCCCGTCGCCAAGCTGTCCCTCACTGTTCGCACCCCACGTCCAGACGCTGCCGTCATTCTTCAGGGCAAGGCTGTGCCGTCCGCCCCCCGAAATCGCGACAATTCCACTTAGGCCGCTAACCTGAACCGGCACGCCCTTAACCTCATTGGTTCCGTCGCCCATTCCATTGCCGGCGGTGCTACCCCAGACCCAGACCGTACCGTCGCTCCTCAGTGCAATTCCGTGTCCATACCCGCTGGAAATGGCCACAATTCCCGACAATCCATGCACCAGCCCGGGGCTCAGCCTCTGCACGGTTGTTCCATCGCCAACTTGACCATTGCTGTTATCGCCCCAACTCCATACTGTGCCGTCGCTCTTGAGCGCCACGCTGAAGTCATCACCCGTAGCCATGGCGACAACGCCTGTCAGGCCAGGCACCGGGACGGGGCTCAGCCGCGTAGTAGTTGTGCCGTCTCCAATCTCTCCATGTGTGTTCGCACCCCACGCCCAAAGCGTGCCATCGTTCTTTATTGCCAGAGATTGGCTGTATCCAGCACGCACGCGCAAAACCCCGCTCAGCCCAGGTATCGCCATTGGAGTCTGACGCCCCAGGGTTGTTCCATCGCCGAGCATTCCACCCTCGTTATCCCCCCAACTCCATACCGTCCCATCTGATCGGATCGCCAAGCTGTGGTACGCACCGGAACTCACAGCCGTCACGCCAGACAGTCCGGAGACCTGCACTGGAGTCGCTCGGCTCACCGTCGTGCCGTCGCCCAACTGTCCAAAGTCGTTGTTCCCCCACGACCAGACGGTGCCATCGCCTTTAAGCGCAAGCGTCGCATACTCCCTGGCTGAGAGCGCCGAAACTCCAGCGAGACCTGCTACTGCGGCGGGGAGCACCCGGCTGACTGCTGCCCCCGTGCCCAATTGGCCCGCTCTATTGTCACCCCAACACATCGTCGCGCCATCGTTTTGGATGGCAAATGCGAAACTGTAAGTCCACCACCCCCCTATTCCGATTGCGGTCGCTCCACTCACGCCCCCCACTTTCTTTGGCACACTGCTCATGCTTGGCGCGCCCCATTCCCAAACCGTGCCATCTCCGAGCAAGGCCAGGCTGCCCATGGTGAAAGCCGCAATTGAAGTCACCCCAGACAGAGAATTGAGTTGTGCGGGCAGAAGCTGATTCGTGGAATTCGTTCCATTTCCGAGCTCCCCAGCCATGCCCATCCCCCAAGTCCACACCGTCCCGTTACCCTTCAGCGCCATACTGTGGCTGTACCCGGCCGCAATCGCGATCGTGCCGGTCATCCCGCTCACTTGCACGGGAGCCAATCGGGCTTGCGTTGTTCCGTCGCCTATCCGGCCATTGGCATTGTTACCCCAGCCCCACATCGTTCCATCCATCCGCAGGGCCAGGCTGTGCACTCGTCCTGCGGCGATGCCAATCACGCCGTTGAGCCCCGTCACCTGAACGGGTGTCAATCGATTCGTCGTCGTCCCGTCACCCAGTTGCCCTGAGTTGTTGTTGCCCCATGCCCAGACTGTCCCATCGTCCTTTAGTGCCAGCGCCTGCGCGTATTGTGCCGATATGGCCACCACTCCGGACAAACCAGTCACAGCCTGGGGCACGTTGCGTCCGCTTGTAGTTCCATCGCCCAACTGCCCATTCGAATTGACGCCCCAAGTCCAGACGGTGCCGTCGCCCTTCAAGGCCACACTGAAATTGCTCCCCGCCGCAACAGCCCTAATACCGTTCAGGCCGCTCACCAGTACTGGCGCAATCCTGGGCGAATAGGTTCCATCGCCCAACTCCCCAGAGCTGTTCTGCCCAGCCGCCCACACTCTCCCGTCCGTGGCCAACCGGAGACTATGGAAAGAACCCCCGGCGATCGCTCCGGTGCTCGGAATGCTCGGCTGCGCGGCAACCGCCGTCACTGTGGTCGACGAATTGTTCGCGGTATTCCCGTCACCCGTCACCGACACACTTGCCGTATTCGATACCGAAGGAAATGCGGCCAGCCCCACTTTCACATGCAGGTAGATCACGCTGGTGCCGGCCACGCCGATGGATCCCGCACTCGCGCAGGTAACGGTCTGCCCCACCGCCGCGCAACTCCATCCTGTGCCCGCGCCCGCCAGGAAGCCGAGCCCCGAGGGCAGCACGTCCGTCACCGTGATATTCCCGCTCGTCGCTGCTCCACCGGCATTTGTCAGGGTTACCACGTAGCCCGCTGGGCTCCCAACCGTGAAGCCGACTCCCGTCGTCACTGAGATCGCCAAGTCCGCTGTGGCCAGCGCACCGCCCATTCGGTACTCTTTCCCGTCGGAACTCGAACCCTGCGATTCCACGCCCTCGTCCCCGCCGCCCTCAATCCACCCCACCGTCCAGCCCGCCGCCAAGTCCACAATCCCTTCGGCCACGTCAATTCTCTGCTGTACGCTGCCCCCTTCCTCGACTGCTACCCCGTCATTCGTCCACCTCACCACTCTGGACAGCCCGCCTTCTCCCGGCCAGGGAACCGTGTTGACCGTTGCCCGCCGGTCTCGCGAAACCAATCGCCCGTTGCTCACCGCCAGTTCACCGGTCAACCTGACGCTGGGGAGGGTGACGGGCCGCACCAGAATGCGGTCTGTCTGGTTCGAGGCCAGACCATTCCAGTTCGCGCCAAACACCAGGACATTCCCGTTTGACTGAAGGGCGGCACTGAATTTTGCGCCTGCGGCAATCGAAACGACGTTCAACAACTCAGGCACTTTCTGCGGACGCATCCTCGCCAGCAGCGTGCCATCCCCCAACTGGCCTTCAAAGTTCGCGCCCCATGCCCACACGTCGCCGTCTTCAGTCAGGGCTAGGGAATGACCGGCGCCGGCCGCAATCGCCTTGACCGCCGAGAGTCCCTCCACCGCGCGCCAACCCGAGACTTGCTCCCGATCGCCGGTGCCAAGCTGGCCCTGCGAGTTGTCGCCCCAAGCCCACACCGTGCCAGCTCTCGTCAGCACCAACACGTGGCCGCCTGCTTCAGGGATCGCGATGCGAACAGCTCCCGGGATTTGACCGGCCTCCAATACTCCGTAGCGCGCATCATTATCTGCTGGCGATGTCGCCAGCAAGCGAACAATTCCTTGCGGCTTCCCGGCGGCGGCCTCGGCCGCTTGGGTAACGGGGACAAGTGCGGCGATCAGGAAGAATGAAGTCAGCGGAAAGGAAATGAGTCTCATTTGCACGATGCAGCTCCCACACGAAAGGCGCGCGTCCAGCGACAGCCCACTGCTGTCCCTCTGCCAGTCGACTCATCCCTGTCTCGCGTGAACTCATCAGGATGAGTGCAGCCGACCTCGGACATCGCAGCGCAAACAGATCACCAGACCATAAAATCCATTGACAGGGCGAGAGTATCACTTGGTGGAGGCAGTGCCAATCGAATTCTATGTATGGTCGTGCCTGTTCATGCCAATTCCACTGTTTTCGCCTCTGCTCTACGAGTCTCTCGTAATGCGCCAGACTGCTTCAGCCCTAGTTTGGGAGCGTCAGATTACGTCGGCCGGAGGGAGGTCATCACCATGTGGGGTTTGAGTGAGTGCTTTCATGCCCATCTGGATGAACGCATGCCTGACAGTCTGTGGCAGAAGTTCGGCGAGCCCGCTGCGGGGGCTTCCGAGCCCAGGTCGCGAAGAAGCGGCCCAACGAGCGCCGCCCACTCAAGGGTCGGCTCGGCACAATCACAGAACGCGGACAGCCCGCAGTGAACTTCTGCAAGCCCCTGCAAACGAAAGGCTTATAGCCGACAATTCCCCGCCATTCAGCGACCGGGCGGAATAGTTGACGCCAGACACCGGTGACAGCTACCGAATTCGATACACTGCCGCCTCTCCCACATTGATTCGCTTCGCCATACCGTACTATCCGGGCTGGGCCGCATCAGTTTCTGGACAGCCTGTGCCCGTTGTTCCGGTGGACTTGGCACTAACGGGGATCCACCTCCCCCCGGGGAATAACGAAGTGACAGTCGTCTATCACTCCACCTGGTTCCGGCTGGGGTCCTTCATATCAGGTTTGTCCTCCCTGCTAACAGCGGCGATTTTGGCTTGGGCTCTCTTCCGAATCCGAAGCAGGCCGCCGATTCTGAAGGCCCGCGAGTCCGCTTCATCGTGAGTTGGCCGAGCCCGAATGAGGGGGCAGCCATTCCGAGCGGTTCGATGTCCGCGCTGAATGAGAAGTTTGGGCCCGCGTACGCGTCGTTCCACAATTCTGCAGGATGCCTGCGTTGTTAGCGGATCTGTCAGGTGGTACGCTGAGGTGATGAATCGGCTATTTCGGCTATTTACCTCCGCTTTCCTTATATGGTTGATGAACGCTTCTACGACCAGCGCGGCTCCCATCGTCTACACGCTGACTGGGACAACCAATCCGGTCTTTGGGTCGACGCATTCGGAGAGTTTCCGATTCACCGCGTCGGGCTTTGTCAATTCGTGGACGACCCTCTCGGCAGGTGACCTTGACGCCTGCGTCGCCTGTATTTCATCGGGCCCGGCGATCGATTTCGTCCCGAATGGTGCATTGGATGTCGTCATTCCTGTCGACCTCATCCGTTTTACTGACGCGAATGGAATCGTATACGGATTCTTTTTTGTCCCGGAGGCGTTCTCGAATCCGGGCACTTACACTGCCTTTGGATATTTTCCGTATATCACGTCGAACCTAGGAGTGCTCACGGTCGAAGAGACGCCGGAGCCATCGACGCTTTTGCTGATGATGATGGGGCTGTCTGTGCTCATCGCGGCCGGCAATAGTAGGCTGACGGCCAGCCTGATCCGCTCCGGCCATGAGCGCCTGTGAGTCTTGATCGTTTGCGCCGGGCACCTCTTCGGTATCGGGGATAGGATGCGGGCAGAAGGCCGCGGTAATGTCTCAGCTCCGTGATGAGCCCGAAATCCGGTTCCACGATCCCACTTCGTTTTCGGTACTGCCTCGCATCCGGTTCGCTCAGCAGCCCTTCTCTCATCTTTATTGCCCGCAACCCTCCGGCTCCATCGCGCGGCAGTTCGCCCGTCCGCCGCCACGTCGCGAATCCATCCGGAGGCACGATCAAGTCCACTCCATGTTCACCAAGTACGCTATGCTTTCCGCATTCCAATACCGGCGTCGGCCACTACCTATCAGGCCACACATGGCCTGGAAGTTGCTTTCCCCGTATCTGCCATCGGCGCCAGTTGCATTCTATCGCTTTGCTGTTTCGTCACTGCCGCAGCTACGATCATCTGCTGCCTCTGATCCACCGCAGTTTTTGTGTCGCAGCCCTGGATGCAGCAAGCATTTGCACCGTCAATCATTACAAGGAATTCCAGATCCGTCGGATTGCCCAACCCCTTCTGCGACGGCACGCCGTCGACCCACGGGTACCAGCGCTTCCGCTGTGATTCGTCCTTCACCTTACTGCCCTGCGCTTCCATAGCTTTCGCGGCCTGCTCGGTGCGTCCCCGGGCATCTTCTCGTCCCTGCTTCGCCGCGCGAATGCCGGCCAACTCCAGAAGAGCCGTCGCCACTTCCGCCGGTATTTCGTCGCCTCACCGCTTGGGCCCAAACTCGCTGACTTCCTACTCATCCATCGCCTGAGCCTCTTTGAGAATCTGCTCTACGGTCTCCAGCCACTTCTGCTCGCACTCGCTCAGTTTGGCGTAGCTATGCGATTTGCGGTGGCTCGCATTGGCCGCGACCTTGCTGCCATCAGTGGCGATCTGGCCCAGTTGCACCATGCCGGCCTTCCGGCAGAGAGCGAGAACCTGCAGAAGCAATTTTGCGAGTTTCTATAGGTGGACCTGCCGGAAGGTGGAGATCGTATCGTGATCGGGATGCTGATCGGTGGCAAGGAAACGAAGAGGCACCTCGTCATACGTGGCGCGCTCCGACTGACGAGAACTCCGCTTGTCTACGGCATAACCGTTGACAAGGAGGCGGACCAACAGGATTGGATTGTAAGCGGCTTTCCCTCGACCATCCTTGCGCGCATGCGTGTCGAGGATGGGACTCAGATCGAGGGCGTCGACCACATTGGCGACAAAGCGGCCCAGGTGCCCCTAGGGTAGCCAGTCCTGCAGGGAAGGCGGAAGGCGGCCCTCGCACAGGCGCCGGCAAAGCCGCCTCCTCCGGCAATGCCCGCCGAACCGGAGCCTACTCCGCGGGCTATCAAATGCTTGCTCGCAACGAAGCCCACTTCCGCGCCTTTGGCGAGGCCGCCAACCGCGAGATCGCCAATCCGCAGCGCCGCACGCTCTCTTTCGAAGTCCACATGCGCCAGGGCCACGCCCCCCTCCACTAAAGCCGCGAACGCGTCCTCTTCAACGCCGGCCTCGAATACGGCTGCGCCGACGAAGCCACCGCCACCCAATGGGTCCTCCGCCAAGTCGGCTTCATCCAGGCCCTCAACCGCTACGCCGGCTGGTTCGAAGCCAACACCCGCCGCCTCCAGCGCCCCCACGACCTCCTGCCCGCCGAACCCGCGCCAGCGCAAGCCCCTGAACCCATTGATCCTACTGATGAACTCAATGAGCCCATCCCGGGCCCCCCAACCTCGGACGCCGCCCCCAGCGCAATCCAGGCGGCCCAACCCACTTCCGTTTTTGAGGGAACGAACCCACCTCGGGAAAACCCGGAATCCGTCGGACAGCCGCGCCTCCCCTCTCACCCCCATCGGCCAGTCGCCTGCCACAGACCCATGCCGGATTTTGAGGGAACGAACCTACCTGCGCCCCCTGGATCGACCATCTGTCACAGCTTCCCCCGATCGCGCCTTACCGGGTAGCACCACGCGAGCCGGGAGACACAAACATGAATTCAACCAGTCCGTACACGGATGAGCTCCAGGAGGTCGGGGGTGAGCCATTAGAAGGATCAGGCTTCGAAACCGAAGACCCTGCGACTGAAGAGGGCTTTGCCGGCGCTTCGCAAGAGGAGGGCTCTGACCAATGAAACCCCACGAGCAGCCCGGCTGTACACCATCAGTAAAGCGGGACCATCGACAGGAAGTCACCGACTCGATTGTGAAGATGCTCGAAGACGGCGTCGCCCCTTGGCAGAAGCCCTGGGAATCGGCGGGCATGCCGATCAACCCGACAACGGACAAGGCGTACCGGGGCGGCAATGCGATCCATCTGATTGCCACGGGGTTGGCCCGCGGTTACGAGGATCCCCGCTGGATGACCTATAAGCAGGCGGCTGAGAAAGGCTGGCAGGTCCGCCAGGGCGAAAAGGGAACCCATGTCGAATTCTGGGAGGTCAAGACCAGGCAGGAAGCGAAGAGCCCGGAACCGGCGAAGCAGGGCGACGAAGAACAGGGCAAAGAGAACCGGAGCCGTCTCATTCATCGCGTCTATACGGTATTCAATGCCAAACAGATTGACGGGGTGCCGGCGTTTGTCCGCGAACGGCCGTCGACGTTTGAGGCCGTTCAAAGAGGCGAGCAGATCCTAACGAATTCTGGAGCGAAGATCGCCCATGACCAGCGTGACCACGCCTTCTATCGGCCCACGACCGACAGCATCCATCTCCCGGCGAAAGAAGCGTTCAAAGACGCGCCAGGCTACTACGGGACCGCGCTTCACGAGCTGGCACACTGGACCGGACATTCATCTCGGCTGAACCGGGCCACACTGAACGATTCCTACCGTTTCGGCGACCTGAACTACGCGAAGGAGGAGCTTCGCGCGGAGCTGGCAAGTGTGTTCATCGCCGTTGAGGTCGGCCTGCCACACAACCCTGCGAACCATGCGGCGTACGTTGGGTCCTGGATCAAGGCGCTCAAAGAGGATAAGAATGAGATCTTCCGCGCTGCCCACGATGCCTCCGCTGCAGCAGACTTCGTCCTCACCTTGGAACGCGAAGCGTCCAGAGCCGAGTCGCTGGAAGTGAGCGCAGCGGCCTCAACCGGAATTGAGGCCGCGCAAGACGTCCGGAATGAAGTCGAGATTCTTGAACAGGACCGCGACTTAGCCGGATCACGCGACGCTGAAGCATCGACCGTGAGTGCGCCGGCACCACTCAGTGATGCAGAGCGCGAGAGTACTCGTTTCGTAGCCCGCTTGGAATCGCAATCCGGAACCATCGCTGTTCGGGATAAAACCCAGGAGACGGACCGGCATACACCTGTAGAGATCTCCTCCTCGCAGAACGGCCCTATTCAGGCAGAGGGCAAGACGCCTGGGAACCACGCCCACGGCGGCTTGAGCAGTTCCTACGCATCGGCGAAGCAGATTGCCGTCGAGAAGTTGGGGGACTCCGCGCGAACGTTTACCGCCCAGACAGAGAGTGGCAACTATCGAGGCGAGATCATCGGTGAGACCGCGCTGCACGTCATTCAGAGGTTGTCGCCTCAGTCCGCGGTCGCCCACAGGAAACATCTGCTCCAATCTGTGCCGGAGGTTGGCGAAAACGTCGGCATCGCCTATGCCAACGGGCTTGGTTCGTGTAAGGCACTACGAGACAAGCCAAGAGAGAGGGAACTCGTTCGATGATGGCCCAGCCCGGCATGTATCGAACGCCACAGGATCCGGGAGGATTCCCGTTTGGCTACAACTGGAGGGCGACCGGCACGGGACTGATTCTGCTGGTCGGATTCAACTTCCTGGCAACGCAATACGTCGCCAACCGATTCCGATACCAAGCGGCGCTCGGGACGCCACTCCTGCGGACTCGTCAGACGGCGTTCTACCAGCCGTTCGCGTGGGTTGTCTGGGGCTATCGGAACTGCACCAGCCGCGATCCGCGTGTTCGCAAGCCACTCTTCGAGGGCGAAATGATTGTCCTCGGAGGCTGCGTCCTCTCGATGTTGGCGTTCTTCGTTGCGGCCAATCGGCAGGCTCGACGCCTCTCGGAGAATGCAGAGGACCTTCACGGTTCGGCGCGCTGGGCGACGCAAGCGGACATCGAGGCCACTGGCATCATGCGGTGCGACGGGGGTGTTTACGTTGGGGGCTGGTACAACGCTTCAACTCAAAGGTTGCGGTATCTGCGCCACAACGGACCTGAGCACGTTCTCGCCTTCGCGCCCACCAGGTCGGGCAAGGGCGTCGGTCTCGTCATTCCAACACTACTCGCGTGGGAAGAAAGTGCCGTCATCTATGACATCAAGGGTGAGAACTGGGCAAAGACAGCGGGCTTCCGGGCGAGCCGCGGTCAGCTCTGCTTCAAGTTCTCACCAGTGGAAGCGGAGTCGTCCGCCCGATTCAATCCATTGGCAGAGGTTCGATTGTTCACCCCGCGAGATGTCTCCGACGCTCAGAACATAGCCGACATGATCATCCGTAGCGGGGAAGACAGCCCGATGGAGCGCCATTGGGAGGACAGTGCAGCCTCGCTCACAACCGGAATGATCCTGCATGCCTGCTACGCCGCCGCCGCTGAAGATCGGACCGCTTGCCTGGCTGACCTGGCTGGGTTCTTCACCCGTCCCGGAATCGACTTCCGCGAGACGCTCAACGAGATGCTGAGCGCACCCCACGATGCCGAGTTCAGGTACGGTTGGCGCACGCCGGCAGGTCTCACCACTTCGACCCATCCCGTCGTCGCTGAGAAGGCGCAGGAGATGCTCGACAAAGAGAGCAAGGAGTTATCTGGTGTTCTTTCGACGGCGAAGACCGCGCTTTCTCTCTACAGCGACCCACTGGTCGCGCGGAATACGTCGGCGAGCGACTTCAGCATTAACGATCTCGTGAATGGCGAGAACCCGGTATCGCTCTACCTGGTCGTGCCGCCATCGGACAAGATCCGCCTCCGGCGCCTCATCCGGCTCATGTTCACCATGGTGGTAAACCGGCTGACCGAGCGCATGGCCTTCGACGGTGCGGAGCACAAGAAGAACAAGCATCGACTGCTGTTCCTGATCGACGAGTTCCCGAGTCTTAACCGGATGGAGATCTTCGCCGACGCTTTGTCCTACATGGCAGGCTATGGCCTGAAGGCCTACCTGATCACGCAGGACATCCGCCAGATCGTGGACGCTTACGGGCAGAACGAGAGCATCGTCTCAAACTGCCATGTGCGGATCGCCTTCGCGCCCAATCAAGTGGAGACGGCGGAACTGCTGTCAAAGATGACCGGAACGACCACTGTACAGAAAGCGAGCTTCAACTTCTCCGGATCGCGCTTCTCCCCTGTCATGTCCCACGTCAATGCCAGCGTGGACCACATCGAGCGGCCGCTCATGACGACCGACGAGATCATGCGGCTCCGGCCACCGAGGAAAGAGGGCAACGGAGAATCCGAGGTGATCACAGAGCCCGGAGACATGCTGATCTTCGTCTCGGGGCACTACCCGATTCTTGGCATGCAGATGTTGTATTTTGCGGATCCGGAACTGGCGCGCCGGGCGGCCATCCCCCCGCCAATTGGAGGGCACGGCCCAAGAGTCCCGCAGCGACCAACCAGGCTCGACGAGCCCGAGTTCATCGACGATGCCGATGCCACGACAAGCATGGAGAGAGGGTTTATCGAGGAATTACGGAGGCCCTAGCAAATGCAGAAGAACAGAATCGAACTTGCTGGCTACCTGGCAGCGAAGCCTGAGCTTCGCTACCTTCCATCGGGAACCAAGGTCGCGAACGTCCGTATCGGCGAAACGTACCGCTTCATTGGACAAGACGGAAAGCCGCAGTCCCACACAAACTGGCACAGCCTTGTTTTCTACAACGAGATTGCCGACGTAGCCATGACGTACGAGCAGGGCGAGAATATCCACATCGAAGGCAGCATTCAGCAAAGGAAGTTCAAGCCCGCGGACGGCGCAACCCGGACCGTCCACGAAGTCCACGTCAAGGCGTGCCACATCATTGCATCCGCAAGGATCTCCCCGGAGTCCATCCAGTGCGGAGACACGATGGCTCTGTCGAATGTGGTGCAAGATTCAGGAGGCAACCACCATGACGAGACATGGCCTGTGGCACCGGCTTAGGAGCACCAATCTTCGAATCGCAGCCCGGATCGGAGTCGTGGCGCTCTCCATCTGCGCCGGGTCTCTGGCCCTTCTGGGTGCACTTGGGATCCGCATCAATGCTTCGCCCTCACTCCCGTTGGGACTATACATAGTGACGTCAGATCTGAAGGCATCATTGGTGGAGTTCTGCCCAGCGGAACCCTACGGTTCGCTCGCCGCCGCTCGTGGATATCGAACGAAGGGAAGCTGTCCGGATGGGGCCACACCGCTGATGAAGCCTGTTGTAGCTCGATCCGGAGACCGAGTCCAAGTAAGTGAACAGGGCTTATCAGTTAATGGCAAGTTGCTCCCCAATACGGCGCCCCGCGGAACCGATACCATGGGCCGGCCAATGCGCCAGTGGCCGGTTGGGAGCTACCGTGTCATGCCCGGCACAGTCTGGGTGGCCTCGTCCCACAATCCCCGAAGCTTCGACAGCCGCTACTTTGGCCCAATCGCCGTGTCGTCGATCAGAGGCCACTTGCAGCCTCTGGCAACAGAGCCGTGAAGCGCGAGACCCGTCCACAGGTTATCGTCTGGTTGTGCATGTCCGCCGCGGTCGGGGGGCTTGCCACTTTGGGGAGTGCGCCGCTACTAGCATTAACCACCGTCGTGCCTGCAATTTGGCTACTTCAGCCGTCGAGGCGCAGTGCGTATGTATCTGCTTGCTGCTATTACACTGCCGCCCTCTGGCCGGTACCGAGTGTTCTTCGCGCAATGCCAAATGAGAACCGTCCCGGAGAGTTCGTCTGCATCCTCATCTGGTGTTGCGCGGCCGCCCTCCTTTCGCTGCCTTGGGCACTAGCTTGGAATAAGGACCGTCGGCGAAGGTTATGGCTTACGCCCCTTGCGCAGGTGTTGAGCATCATTCCACCACTTGGCCTCATCGGCGTAGCGTGCCCGGTTTCTGCGGCTGGGCTGATGCTTCCCGGCACTGGATGGCTGGGCATAGCCCTAGTACTGATTCTTCCAGCTGCACTATCAGGTTGGCCGCGAGCCACCACTCTCGGATTCGTTCTGGGCATCGCCGTGGTCAATCTTCGGTACGAAGGGGTGCCTCAAGCGCCCAAGACCTGGGAGGGAATCAATACGCGTCGAGGACCTGCCGAAGGTGTCGTTCAAGAGTACAAGGTGATCCAAGAAGTGCTCAGTCAGGCGCAGCAATCGAACGCAGCTGTCATCGTTTTTCCAGAATCAGCGGTAGAGAGGTGGGCGCACGACTCGGACGTCTATTGGCGTGAGCCCCTCGCTCGCCTTCGCGCCAGCGGGAAGACCGTTCTGCTCGGTTCCACCGTCGAATTTCCTTCATCCAACAGCACCTTTCAACCCCATGACCTTGATGTCGCAATAGAGGCTCTAAGCGGAGATCGAGGCCGGGGCGCGCGAACCGTCTCGGTGGCGGAGCGACACTATCGAAACATAGTCCTAGTTCGAGGGGAGCAATCCGGATTTCTTGATCAGCGAGTTCCCGTGCCGATTGGCATGTGGAACCCTTTCTCCGGCTTTGGGGTACCACTGAGCCTAACCGGACCGGCAACCATCGAGATAGAGGGGCAGATAGTCGCAATCCTGATATGTTACGAGCAACTCCTGGCGTGGCCCATCCTCACCTCTGTGGTCCAAAAGCCTACGGTCATCGTTGGGATCGCTAACACTTACGGACTACAGAAGACCCCGATCTCTTGCCTACAGGATCTCTACCTGCGTGCATGGGCCCAGCTTTTCGAGCTACCTACTATCACTGCATCAAATCGCTAGTCTTTCTATCCGAGGGGCTCAACGAGACCGATCAATCCGCGAATGGAATCATGGGCTACCGGCGATGGATCTGCTTCGCCAGCAGCTCGACTTGGTGAAGCTGACTGAGAATCGTCTGTTCTCGATCATTCGGAACGACGGATGCTAAGGAAGACATGGGTCGGTTCCTTTCCGGCGCGAACGACGAATCGTGATGATTTCGAGCACCTCCCGCTCGGTCAGGAGCCACCACGTCCGGCGCGCAAGCAGTCAGGGCCCGGCGCATGCCCGCCGGGAGTGCGGCCTTGACTGCGAGCACCGGCGTGCAAATTTGGGGAGCAGCGGAAGGGCGGTGGAGTGACAGGCTGGACGCCGGCCGGGTCACGCTCCACTGAAGCATCAGAGACCTCCCCATGCCCCCGGAATCTGATATTGCGAGGCCACAATACGCTGAGAACTCCGCAGCCATGGATTGTCGGAGTCGGCTGGCATACCGTGCGGGAAACCTGTTCTGTGGTGCCACTCCTCGGCGGATTGGCACTACTCAAAGCCTGACCACGGAGGCAGGGTCTCGTCATCCTCAAGGAGGTCGTCGTACCTTACCGCACTGGACGCAATGTAAGGTAATCCTACTAATTGCGCACCCGGCCGCACAAAGTAATATCATGAGCATTCGGTCGAATTCTCGAATAGATGCAGAGACCGCAGCCCACCTATGGCCAAGCTCGAAGATCTCACGCGCGGAGCCGCTGTTAAGGGAATCCTGCCCGATTGCCTCGTTACGGTAATTGACGTCAAGTGGTACGGTTCTGCCGCAATTGAGCTTACCTACAAAGACCCCGCCGGTAAGCCAAGCGTGGTGCTCCTTTACCGGGATCGCGAACCTACTCTTGAGATTGGGGAGGCAGGTCGGCCGTGGAGTTTCGATGGCGACGGGAAGCTATTTCGTCTGGTTTCTGAGGCACACCGGATCAATCTCGCGCACTTGTTTGATCCCCTCCTCGCCATCCACACGTCGATGGTCGATCCTCTGCCGCACCAGATCACAGCCGTGTATGGCGAGATGCTGCCGCGACAACCGCTCCGCTTTCTGTTGGCCGACGACCCTGGCGCCGGCAAAACGATCATGGCCGGCCTCCTAATCAAAGAACTGCTGATCCGCGGCGACCTCCATCGCTGTATGATCGTGTGTCCCGGCAATCTCGCAGAGCAATGGCAGGACGAGCTCTACCAGCGATTCCAGCTTCCCTTCGAGATCCTGACAAACGACAAGCTCGAATCAGCGCGCACCGGCAACTGGTTCGCCGAGAATCCGATGGCCATTTGCCGCCTGGACAAGCTGAGCCGGAATGAGGACGTGCAGGCGAAGCTGGCCAACACCGATTGGGATCTGGTGGTGTGCGACGAAGCACACAAGATGTCGGCTACTTACTTTGGCAATGAGGTCAAATACACCAAGCGATATCGCCTTGGCCAACTCCTCGGCCAACTCACGCGACATCTGTTGCTCATGACGGCCACGCCGCATAACGGCAAGCCCGAGGATTTTCAACTGTTCCTCGCGCTGCTGGACAGCGACCGCTTCGAAGGTCGAGCGCGCGACGGTGTGCACACCGTTGATGTCTCTGATCTCATGCGCCGGCTGGTGAAAGAGCAACTCCTCCAGTTCGATGGCCGACCGCTCTTTCCTGAGCGGCGGGCATACACTGTCAGCTACAAGCTTTCTGATGCAGAAGCAGTCTTGTACAAGAGCGTCACCGACTACGTCCGCGAGGAGTTCAACCGGGCAGATTCGCTCGAGAACGATGGCCGCAAGGGGACGGTCGGATTCGCGCTGACCATCCTGCAGCGGCGTCTCGCATCTTCACCCGAAGCTATTCTGCAATCCCTTCGGCGCCGGCGCGAGCGGCTCGAGCGGCGCCTACGCGAAGAACAGATTCTCAAGCGTGGAGCGGTGCTTCAGGATACCGGCGCACTGGGATTGCCCAGCCTCACTGACGAAGACATCGACGATCTGGAAGACGCACCTGACGAAGAGGTTGAGCAAACCGAAGAAGCTGTCGTCGACCAAGCGACAGCGGCTCGCACGATCGCTGAACTCCAAGCCGAGATCGAGATCCTCAGGAGTCTCGAGGGACTAGCCCTCAAAGTGCGCCGCAGCGGAACGGACAAGAAGTGGGAAGAATTGTCGGCCCTGCTCCAAAATGAGGCAGAGATGTTCGATGCGCAGGGCCACCGTCGAAAGATGGTTATTTTCAGTGAGCACCGCGACACGTTGAACTATCTGACGGAACGACTCCGGGCGCTCCTCGGTGCTCCCGAGGCGCTAGTCACAGTCCACGGTGGCATGGGCCGCGAGGAGCGAACGAAAGCCCAGGAAGCATTCAAGCAGGACAAGGACGTTCTCATCCTTCTGGCTACTGATGCCGCCGGTGAAGGCATCAACCTCCAGCGTGCTCATCTGATGGTCAACTATGACCTGCCCTGGAACCCGAACCGTCTCGAACAGCGGTTCGGGCGCATTCACCGCATCGGACAGACCGAAGTCTGCCACCTCTGGAATCTGCTGGCGGAAGAGACGCGGGAGGGCGATGTCTACAAGCGGCTCCTGGAAAAAATCGAGCTGGAGCGGGAAGCCCTGGGTGGAGGAGTCTTCGATATCCTCGGACAGCTTTTCCGCGAACAGCGGCTCCGCGACCTGCTCATTGAGGCTATCCGGTACGGTGACCGGCCCGAGGTCAAGGCCCGCCTGCACCAGATCGTCGACAACCTGACCGACCGCAAGCACTGCCAGGAACTGTTGGAAGAGCGTGCACTGGCCAAGGACAGCATGGATGCCTCCCAGGTCCAACGCATCCGCGAGGACATGGAGCGGGGCGAGGCACGGCGCCTGCAACCGCATTTCATTGAATCATTCTTCCTGGAGGCCTTCCGACTGTTGGGTGGCTCGATCAAAGAACGCGAAGCACGACGCTACGAAATCACTCACGTCCCCGCACTAGTCCGCCAGCGGGACCGCCTGATCGGTACCGGTGAGCCAGTGCTGGGCAAGTATGAGCGGATTACTTTCGAGAAGTCCCTGCGCGCGGTTCCCGGCCAACCGCTGGCCACCTTCGTCTGTCCCGGCCAGCCACTCCTCGGGGCGACGATCGATCTCATCTTGGAGCGCCATCGAGACCTCCTGAAACGCGGCACGATGCTGGTGGACCCAGACGATCCTGGTGAAGCAGTCCGCGCGCTCTTCTACCTGGAGCACACTATCCAGGACGGCCGCACCGACAAGGCTGGTAACCGCCGCGTGGTCTCTCGGCAATTGCAGTTTGTTGAGACGGATGCCACAGGCACCACCACAAACGCCGGCTACGCTCCTTACCTGGACTATCGGCCTGCGACACAGGAAGAACGGACCTGTCTGACCATAACGCTGGAATCTCTCGGCTGGCTGCAGGGCGACCTGGAGTCGGTGGTTGTCGGCCACGCAATCACGGACATTGTCCCGAAGCATCTCGAAGAGGTTCGGAATCGCCGGGAGGATCTGGTAACCAGGACCATGGCTGCCGTGAAGGACCGGCTGACTAAAGAGATCACGTATTGGGATCATCGCGCGAACCAGCTCAAGGATCAGGAACTGGCCGGCAAGACGAACGCAAAGATCAATTCGGGGAAGGCCCGCCAGCGGGCCGATGAGTTGCAAGCCCGTCTGCAGAGGCGAATGGCGGAACTTGAATTGGAGCGACAGATCTCCCCTCTGCCCCCGGTGTCCATCGGCGGGTCGCTGGTGGTTCCCGTTGGGCTGCTCAAGAAGCTGCTGCCGTCCTCCGATCAGCCCTGGGCGGCCGACGAAGCTGCATCGTCGGAGGCCCGTAAGAGAATGGAGCTGCTTGCGATGCGGATGGTGATGGATGCCGAGCGGCAGCTTGGCAACCAACCCCGGGACGTCAGTGCTGAGAAGTGCGGATACGACATAGAATCGAAGGTTCCGACGGACGGCAAGCTCCGATTCATCGAGGTGAAGGGACGTGTCGCCGGCGCCATCACGGTGACGGTCACGCGGAATGAAATCCTAACGGCGCTCAACAAGCCGGACGACTTCGTCCTCGCCATTGGCCAAGTGGATGATGGGCAGCAGAAGCTCGTCTATATCCGCCAGCCCTTCCAACAGGAACCCGATTTCGCGGTGGAGAGCATCAACTACAACCTGCACGAACTTCTCAGCCGCGGGGAGGCACCCGCATGAGTGCAACCCTTGACGAACTGGATGCCTGGCTCTCCGAACCGGAAGGGGAGCGGTTGGAGTTCAAAGAAGCCAAGTCGAACTTCCACTTCGAGACACTGGCTAAATACTGCGCAGCGCTGGCCAATGAAGGCGGTGGCAAGATCATATTCGGTGTCACCGACCGGCGACCTCGGCGGGTTGTAGGCTCCACCGCGTTTGCCGAACCGGGCGGAACAGTTGCCAGTCTGGTCAACCGGCTCGGAATCCACGTAACGTTCGACGAAATCCTGCATGCGAACGGCCGGGTGCTGGTGTTCCATGTTCCGCCCAGGTTGGTGGGTGTGCCCATCCAATATGATGGCGTGTACTGGTCGCGAGCGGGTGACGAACTACGGCCGTATTCTGCGGATCGGCTGCGCAGGGTGTTTCAGGAATCCGGACCGGATTTCTCCTCTGAGCTGCATCCCGATGCCGTCCTCGACGATTTGGACCCGGCTCTGATCGAGCGCTTCCGTGAGATGTGGATGCGCAAGTCGGGCAATGCCGCCTTGTCGAGCATGACGCCCCGTCAGTTGCTAGAAGACGCGGAACTGGCGGCCGGCGAAAGGATTACGAATGCCGCACTGGTCCTGCTGGGAACGCGCCCGGCGCTGGGAAGACGGCTGGCCCAGGCGGAATTGGTCTTTGAGTATCGAAGTAGCGAGGCTTCGATCCCCTTCCAACAGCGAATCGAGTTCCGTTTCGGGTTCCTGGGGTACTTGGACGAGTTGTGGAACACGATCAATCTTCGCAACGAGGTGCTCCAGTACCGGGAAGGGTTCTTTGTGGGGAACATTCCCGCCTTCAATGAGGCAGTGGTGCGCGAAGCCGTTCTCAATGCACTCGCGCATCGGGATTACCGGCTGCCTGGTTCCATCTTTGTTCGCCAGTACCCTCGGCGCCTCGAAATCGTTAGCCCTGGTGGCTTCCCACCGGGCATCACCGCCGCGAACCTGCTCTGGCGGCAGTCGCCTCGAAATCGGAGGATTGCTGACGCTTGTGCGAAGTGCGGACTTGTGGAACGATCCGGCCAGGGCGCCAACAGGATGTTCGAGGAGTCCATCAAGGAAGGAAAGCCGAGACCGGACTTCAAGGGGACGGATGACTACCAGGTTGAGTTGACCCTGCGTGGCGAGATTCAGAATCCTGCCTTCCTGGGGTTTCTCCAAAAGATCGGGGCTGAACGTCTGGCCACGTTTGGCACCAGGGACCTGCTTGCGTTGGATGCCGTCCAACGTGAAGAGCCGCTGCCGGAAGACCTGAAAGAGCGACTGCCGCACCTCCTGGATCAGGGCATTATTGAACGGATCGGTCACGGACGCGGTGTGCGGTTCATTCTCTCGCGCAAGTTCCACTCCTTTCTCGGGCAGCATGGTGCCTACACGCGGCGGAAAGGCCTCGATCGGGAGACGAACAAGGCTTTGCTTTGCCGGCACATCCAGGAGAACCAGGAGGCCGGAAGTGCCTTTCGTGACCTAGAGCAGGTGTTGCCGGCGCTGTCCCGCAACCAGGTGCAGAAGCTCCTCCAGGAATTGAAGGCAGAGGGCCGAATCCGGCTGACTGGATTGAAGAGAGGTGGCCGGTGGTTTCCAGGGGGCCCGAGTTATGCGCCGGAATAAACTCGTTTGGCGCAAAACGGCGCAAAAGGGGCAAGGTAGCGCTTGTGTTTTCAAGGACTTATATGCATCATCTTTCAGGCCAATCGTGCTTGCCGGGTGCAAAGAAGGTAGTGAAGAGACGCGATGAAGAAGAAACTGATTGAAGTCGCGTTGCCGCTGGAAGCGATCAACAAGGAGTCGGCCCGGGAGAAGTCGATCCGGCATGGGCACCCTTCAACGTTGCATCTCTGGTGGGCGCGACGGCCTCTTGCGGCATGCCGGGCGGTCCTGTTCGCCTCGCTGGTAGATGACCCTTCGAGCCTTCCCGAGCAGTTCCCGACCGAAGCCGACCAAGACCGAGAGCGGCAGCGGCTTTTCCGGCTGATCGAGAGACTCGTGCTGTGGGAGAACTCGAACAACCGCGCAGTGCTGGATGAGGCGCATGCGGAGATCTTGAAATCCACGGGTGGACATCCGCCCGCAATCTACGATCCTTTCTGTGGAGGTGGGTCGATTCCGCTCGAGGCCCAGCGACTTGGGCTGGAGGCGCACGGCAGCGATTTGAACCCAGTCGCGGTCCTAATCACAAAGGCGCTCATCGAGATCCCGCCGAAGTTCGCTGGCCAGCCGCCGGTGAATCCAGCTGCGAAGGCGAAACTAAGCGGGAAGGGCATGTGGACCGGTGCCCGCGGGTTGGCGGATGACGTGCGCTACTACGGTCAGTGGATGCGCGATCGGGCGTTCGAACGTATCGGACATCTTTACCCCAAGGTGGAGGTGCCCATGGAACAGGGAGGAGGAGAAGCGACGGTCATTGCACGGCTCTGGGTTCGAACTGTTGTCTGCCCAAATCCGGCATGTGGAGCCCGGATGCCAATGTTGCGGTCCTTTGAGCTTTCCAACAAAGCATCCAAGAAAGCCTGGGTTGAGCCGGTCATTGATCACGCTTTGAAGCGGGTTCGATTTGAGATAGGGTCAGGTCAAGGGTCCCCCCCTGGCGGAACCAAGCTCAGAGGTCGAAGCACTTGCCTGTTCTGCGGGAACACCATTAGCGACGCCCAATTGAGGGAACAGGCACGGAATCACGGTGCAGACCCAATTCCTCTTGCGACAGTAGCCGAAGGCAAGCGCGGGAGAGTCTACCTGCGTTCTCCAGAGATCGAGGAACTTCAAGAAGTGGCCCCTGCTACTCCCTGGTTGAGTCAGCCGTTGCCTGGCAACGCACGGTGGTTTTCGCCCCCCGGGTATGGATTGCTGACGTACCGCGATCTGTTCAGCTCACGCCAATGCCTCACTCTTACAACCCTTGGGAAGCTCGTTACCGAGGCTCACAGTCAAGCAGTCGCTGATGGAGCAGATCCTGAGCGTGCAGATGCAATCTCGACTTACCTTGCGTTTGCGCTCTCCAAGATGGCGGACCGTGGTTCCACAATCTGCACTTGGGGCATCCAACGCGAATCAGTGCAACACACCTTCGCCCGTCAGGCAATCCCAATGACATGGGACTTCGTCGAGATCAACCCCTTTCTCGCCGGCACAGGCACGTTGGAAGGCTCAGTGGCCTGGACTGCAGAGAGCCTCGACTGTGCCCCAGCCTGCGTAAGGAAGAAAGGAGTGGCGACTCAATTGGATGCACGCGACGCGGGACAGCCAGGCTATGCGTTCTCAACTGATCCGCCCTACTATGACAACATTGGTTATGCTGACCTCTCTGACTTCTTCTATGTCTGGCTGAGGCACTCCATTGGTAGCATCTACCCAGATTTATTCAGCACGTTGTTGACACCAAAAGTGCAGGAATTGGTTGCCACCCCATACCGTTTCGAAGGGAGTGAAGAAAAAGCCCGGGCTAACTTCGAGGACGGCTTCAGCAGGGCCTTCTCGAACATTCGCGCTGCACAGGATTCCAAGTACCCACTCACCCTCTACTACGCCTTCAAACAGTCGGAATCGGAAGAGAGTTCTGACGAAAACGCAGCAGTCGCTTCCACGGGGTGGGAGACGATGTTGGAGGGACTCCTGAAATCGGAATTTCAGGTCACTGGAACTTGGCCCATGCGCAGCGAATGGACGCACCGACAGATCGCGAGTGGCACCAATGCGCTCGCCTCGTCCATCGTACTTGTCTGCCGTCCGCGAGCGGAATCTGCGCCGATTACAACGCGCAAGGACTTTCTCTTCTCACTGAAGAAAGAACTTCCGCATGCCCTGCGCAACCTGCAAAAAGGCAACATCGCACCTGTCGACTTGGCGCAAGCCGCCATTGGGCCGGGCATGGCAGTTTTCTCCCGGTACAAAAAGGTCCTCGAAACCGATGGCTCGCAAATGCGTGTTCGGACAGCGTTGGCGCTCATCAATCAGGGCCTGGACGAAGTCCTGTCCGAACAGGAGAGTGAATTCGATCCAGATACCCGCTGGGCGTTAGCATGGTTTGAACAGCACCAGTTCGACGAGGGTCTGTATGGCGAAGCCGAAGTGCTGGCAACTGCGAAGGCACTCAGTCTCCTTGGCTTGGCAGAGGCCGGAATCCTCCACTCCCGCGCCGGTAAGGTGCGGTTGCTTCGACGAGAAGAGCTTCCGACGGACTGGGATCCGGCATCCGACAAACGCTTGACAGTTTGGGAGGTGACGCAGCATTTGATCCGCCGCCTTGAGAAGCAGGGCGAGTCGGAGGCCGCTAACTTGAAAGCCCAAATCGGCGGGATGGCCGAGATCGCTCGCGACCTCGCCTATCGTCTCTACACGCTGTGTGAGCGGAAGGGCTGGGCGGAGGAGGCGGGCTACTACAACAGCCTCGTGGTCGCATGGCCATCCATGGCCTCAGAAGCATTTGAGCTAAGGTAGGAGGCTGTCGAGACAACATGGCCATCACGAATAGCGAACGAGTCGGCAAAGCGCTGGATCAACTGAAAGACGGCTTGCGCCCCTACGTGGAGCGCGAATTGAAGGCGACCTACAAGGATCGATGGGTGGAGACGGCCCGTCCGAGTTTCCCCGACTGGCAGAAGGTTGGCAAGGATGGCAATGGGCTGAATTGGGATAGCCAAGCCATCCTCCAGGTGTTGTGCGAGATGTGGAACGACTGCTTCAAGAAGATCCTTGGGCCTTCGGAGCGGAGCCTGGCGTTCGAACTCCGCGACGTGCGGAACCGATGGGCCCACCAGAAACCCTTCTCTACGGATGACGCCTACCGTGCGATCGACAGCGTTTCGCGATTGCTGGCGGCGGTGTCGGCGGAGCAGGTTGAGGCCGTCGAGCAGATGAAGGCGGAGATCCTGCGCGTCAAATTCGAGGAACAACTCAGGAGCCAGAAGCGGAAGGAAGCGAGCCTCGCGGTGGAAGGCAAACCCGCTACAGGCCTGCGTCCCTGGCGGGAGATCGTGACACCGCACCCGGATGTAGCGTCTGGCCGCTATCAACAGGCCGAGTTCGCCGCCGATCTGTGGCAGGTTTATCTGGGTGAGGGCTCGGACGAATACAAGGACCCTATCGAGTTTTACCGCAGAACTTTCATCACGGAAGGATTGCAGAAGCTGCTCGCCAACGCGCTACGCCGGCTGGCCGGCCATGGCGGCGACCCGGTTGTTGAGCTGCAAACGAACTTCGGCGGTGGCAAGACGCACTCGATGCTCGCGCTCTGGCATTTGTTTGCCGGCGTGCCTGCGGGACAACTGCCGGGGTTGGAGACGGTGACAAACCTGGCGGGAGTCTCCCAGCCACCCAAAGTGCGGCGTGCCGTTCTCGTCGGCAACCGAATGTCGCCTGCCGATGTACACACGAAGCCCGACGGAACTGTGGTCCATACGCTGTGGGGCGAATTGGCCTGGCAATTGGGCGGCAAAGAGGGCTACGCGATGGTGCGTAGCGCCGACGAGAAGGCCGTCAGCCCGGGAGATTCACTCCGTCTGCTCTTCAATAAGTATTCGCCGTGCCTGATTTTGATCGATGAGTGGGTGGCCTACGCACGGCAGCTCTATAACAAGTCAGACCTGCCCGCCGGGGACTTTGACGCCCATTTCACGTTCGCGCAGACGCTGAGCGAATCGGCGAAGCTGGCGGATAAGGCATTGCTGGTGGTCAGCATTCCGGCTTCACAGAACGAGATCGGCGGCGAGGGCGGTCTGGCAGCGTTGGAGCGCCTGAAGAACGTCATCGAACGAGTTGAGACGTCGTGGCGTCCGGCGAGCGCGGAAGAAGGATTTGAGATTGTGCGGCGGCGACTGTTCCAGCCGATTGCAGACCCGGAACTGTTCACTGCGCGGGATGCGGTGGTGAAGGCGTTTGGGGACGAGTATCGCAAATTTGCGCAGGAGTTCCCCTCCGAGGCGGGCAAGGCCGAGTATGAGCGCCGGATGAAGGCGGCGTATCCGATCCACCCGGAACTGTTCGATCGCCTGTACAACGACTGGTCGACACTGGATAAGTTCCAGCGGACCCGTGGTGTGCTGCGCCTGATGTCGGCGGTGATTCATGCCCTGTGGGAGCGCGAAGACAGGGGGCTCATGATTCTGCCAGCTAGTGTTCCGGTGGACGCGCCCACCGTCCAGAGCGAACTGACGCGGTACCTGCCACCGGTCTGGGATCCGATTATCGAGAAGGACATCGATGGGCCGAACTCACTTCCTCTGAGAATTGACCGTGAGAACCCGATGCTCGGGCGGTATTCCGCAGCCCGCCGTGTGGCGCGGACGCTCTACCTTGGATCCGCTCCGACTCAGGATGCGACGAAGAAGGGCCTGGAAGACCGCCAGATCAAGCTCGGCTGCGTGCAACCGGGGGAGACGTCCGGGACGTTCGGCGATGCGTTACGGAAACTGGCTGACCAGGCGACGTACCTCTACGTGGATGGGAGCCGCTACTGGTACGCGACTCAGCCGAGCGTGAACCGGTTGGCCGAAGAGCGAGCAGAGCGGTATCACCCAGAGGACGTGACAGAAGAGATCCGAAGCAGGCTGGCCGACGAGGCGAAGCACCGTGGGGACTTCTCCAAGGTCCAGGTGTGCCCGGCCAGTTCCGGTGACGTCGTGGATGAAGCCGAGGCGAAACTGGTCATCCTGAGTCCGGACTATACCCACAGCGCAAAAGCGGATTCGAGTCCGGGCCGGCAATCGGCCGCAGAGATCCTCAGTCGCGGATCGGCGGGCCGGAATTGCGGCAATATGCTGGTGTTCCTGGCGGCTGATAAGACGCGACTGGTTGACCTCGACAAGGCGGTCCGCTCTTACTTGGCATGGAAGTCGATCGAAAAGGAAAAGGTCTCACTGAACCTGACGCCATTTCAGGCAAACCAGGTGGATCAGAGATTGTCTGGTTCTGACCTGGCGGTGAAGGGGAGAATTCCGGAAACGTATGTCTGGCTTCTGGTAGCGGGGCGGAAGCGACCGGATCCTGGCGAGGCATTCCCAGCAGTCGAGTGGCAGGAGTTCCGGCTCCAGGGGCAGGAGTGGCTAGCGGAGCGGGCGGCGAAGAAGTTAAAGAATGACGGGCTGCTGATCACCAGTTTGGCTGGCTCTGTCCTGCGATTCGAAATTGACCAGGTGCCCTTGTGGCGTGGGAATCACGTCGGCGTGAAGCAGTTGGTGGATGACTTCGCTAAGTATCTCTATCTGCCGCGCGTCCGGAATGCCCAAGTGCTTCTGGACGCGATTCAGGATGGCGTGGGCCTGTTCACGTGGTCGCAGGATACGTTCGCCTATGCGGACTACTACGACTCCATCAGTGACCGGTATCGGGGGTTGGCAGCGGGCAGCCGCCCAGTTGTTCAGTTGAACGCCAACAGCGTGGTGGTAAGACCAGAGGTTGCGACGGCCCAGTTTGAAAAGGACGCGGCTCCGGCCACGACCCCAGGAACAGATTCCGGCAGCGGTGACGGTGTTGGCGCCGGGACTGGGAGCGGTACGACTGGAGGCGGTGCCGGTAGTGCCGGAGGAGGGACTGGCCCAGGCACCGGAGAAGGAGACCCGAAGCCGAAGGCGCGAGTGTTACGGCGATTCCACGGATCCGCGAAGATCGATGCCACGCGAATGTCGCGGGACGTGGATCTGCTCGCGAGTTCGGTCGTGCAGCATCTTGCCGGGTTGCTGGATGCCAAAGTGACCATCACGGTAGAGATCGAGGCGGAGATTCCGCGGGGGGCCCCGGACAACGTGGTGCGTACGGTGACGGAGAACTGCCGGACGCTTAAGTTTGAGAACTCGGGGTTTGAGGACAGCTAGACAGGAGCAACATGCGCCCTAGGGCTATCAAGGACTTGGCACAGTTGTCCGATGCGGATCTGCTGGACGCCCTTTCGCGTGGGCTCTCCCGGTGTATGCAGAACAGCCTGCAACTCTGGAGGGGGTGCCGGTCGCTGCACCACGTGGACAAACCGCAATGCTTCACAATCGTCCGAATGTTCGTCGAAGAGGAGGCCGCCAAGTTCCTAATCCTGATGGACGCTGTCAGGTGCCCGCCAACGCCACCCAACATCTTCACTCGCCATCTGGGGAACTTTAACCAGCACCTGGCGAAGGGCTTGTACTCCAGGTACTACGGCTATGTGCTGATGAGCCTGCAAGAAGCGAATGAACATCTGGAGCGGGACCGGCGGACCCACTACCTGGACGGACCCAGTGACGTTGACTGGATCTTCCGGAACGACATACTCCGAGAGCGTGAGGAAGCTGTATACGTCGACTACGTCGCCACCGATGATGGGCATTTTTGGCACTGTCCGGTTCCGGAGCGCCTTCGCATCGGGATGTGGAGTCAACCACCGATGGTGTTGAGAATGGCGCGCGCACTGCGCGCAGCCGGGCTGTGCAGGCCAGCTGCCCTGCGCGTGATTGCCGACCACTGGCGCGGGCTAGTGCTCGACGAAAGCGTCGAAGGATTTCGGACCCGCGAGCTCAATCGTCGGACACTGGAACTCCTTGACGAAAACAACCTTCTCAGGCGCCGGCCTCAATCCGACTACGACTTCATTGTTAACGAGTGGCGGTTGCCCCTCTATCCCCTGGACATGGCCCCGATCAACGTCGACCCACAGGAACTCAGGCACATCCAGCAGAATTGGTCTCCTGCGGACTGGTACTGACGGAGCGCTTGGAGTGTGTCAAATCTGCCGTCGAATTTCAAACTTGAGCCGGCGCGATCGGTCGGGCCAGCGCGCTGAAATAAGTACTACCCCTCGCACCGGACACTGTCTTGAAGTAGAGGTCGACCTGCTTGCATTGGACCGACCAACACTCCGAACGTGATCGGCATAAGTTCGGAATCGTGATCGGCTTGCGATCGGAACGCTCATCGGCATCGCTGGGAATCCGCATTACCCTTCACGATCAAGTAAGGCTTCCGTTCCCAGCTGCACCAGGCAGGATCGCCAGATGCGACAGCGAGTACGGGCGGTCGGGCATCGCCAACGTTTCTGCGCCGTCGAACCGAAGGCAGGAATCCACATCCTCGGGGGCCGTGCAGGTGACTCAATAAGGTCACGCGACTGCATTTGGTCGAGTTTCGGACCTCCTGAAGCGTGTTGCGGGGCTCGCCTGCACACGCAAATCCGGCAACCAACACGGAATTTTTGCCGGATTAGGCCCGCAATTGCTGATGGCACACGAATTGCTTGTTGTCCATTGCCGCTTGAACGCGTCCAGAGACGAACAGAAGGCGCACCCCAACCGCGTCTACGCGTTTAAATACGACAGATGAAAGAAGCCATGAACTCGGCACTCTCGCCAGGATTCTCTAGCTCATTCCGTTCAAACGCCAAGGGCCGCGACGCGTCGAGGCGGACCATTGGAATCCAGGGCGGTACCGACAGTGTGCCGGTGACTCTGGAAGAGCAAATCCCATGCGGTGGAGAGGAACCACCCAAATTGCCCGCCACGCCAGCGAAAATCAGCTCCAAGAAGTTATCCGTAACGGCGCTACTCGTCAGCGCGAGCGAGGAGGATCGCCACTCTCTGCAAGGCATCTTCTCCCGCTTGGACTGGACGCTGCATGTCGTACAGACGATTCGGGAAGCGCGAAAGCGGATGATTCGCGCGGTCCCGCTGCCGATCGTCATCAGCGACCAGCACCTGCCGGACGGGAGCTGGAAACTCTTGTTCCGAGAGGCGGAGAAGTTGCGACTTCCGCCGCGGTTCATCGTTTCGTCACGACTCGCGGACGACGGTCTTTGGGTTGAGGTGCTGATCTTGGGAGGGCAAGACGTGTTGGCCACTCCGTTCGAATCCCGGGAGGTCCTCCACGTCTTCAGTCATGCCTGGAAATCCTGGCATCAGCAGTGGGAAGCGACGCTGGGAAGAAACGGTACCGCAGGCCGCACTCAGCGGGGCCTAAACCGACCAATTGCATAGTCACATCTACCGGATGCGTGCCCGCAGTCCGCGCAGTTTTTGAACAAATGTGTAGAACGGAGAATTCGGATGACGACAGGATTTGTTTCGAAGAGATCTGCTGCTGCAAAAGAAGCAGCTGCCAGCAAAGCTCGGCTGCTGGACACGGAATCAGGGAGTGTTGCCCAAGATACTGAGCAGATTGCACGGCTCGCGTACTCTTACTGGGAAGCTCGTGGGTGCCAAGGTGGATCACCACGAGAAGACTGGCTCGTCGCCGAAGGGGAATTGAGGGCTGAGCGGACAGCGGTCGAGGCCTAGCGGATCTTCCTCTGTTCAAAAAGGGTATCCTCCACGAGTCTGGGAGAGCCGCGTCCGATAGGCGAAGCCAATTCATAATTACTAGCAGACTCGGGGCTTTCGCGCTACCTCCCGAAGCGACGGCGGACGCGGGACCTTCATGCTGGTCAACTCCAGCAGCCCGATTACTTAGGCAGGCAGTACATTTGCGGACACAAGCCCGCCCCGGACCGAACCCGATGCTTTATCAGAGCCGGCGATCTGGTAATGGCGCCCAAATTGCCGTAGGGTCGCGTGCAACAGGGGCCCCTATAGCAACATGGGGCCGGAAGGGCGACAGGCGAGTGGCAAGCTCAATCCCAGCCGCGAGAGAGATTCGAATGCAGTGGGGCCAGAGATGAACGCGAACCACGATTCGCACCGCCAACCTCGATTGATCGAAGCGACATTCCATCAACTCCCCTACCCAGCGTTCATTTATGACAACGTCGGAACCATCGTAGCGGTCAACCGGGCTGCTGAGGATCTACTGGGAGCGTCTTCCGAGAACCAAACCGGTCGGTCGTGTTCGGAGATCTTTCATTGCCGCAACTGTGGCCACGGTTGTGCCGTTATGGCTGCGATTGAGCGGGTGCCCGCCACGACCGATCATACGGTTCACATTCGCTCCAACACAGGGGGAGAGCATCTGGCTTTTGTTAAGGTGTCTCAATTGACCGGCGACGCCGGTGCGTTGGAAGGCGCGCTCGCCATCTTCACTTGTGTCATCGAAACATCATCACCCCCACCTCAAGCGATTGTTGCGCAGTCGCACGAAATGCGTGAGATCCTTGGCTTCGCCCGGCGAGTGGCTGCCAGCGAAGCCACTACGATTCTTTTGGGTGGTGAGACCGGGACAGGAAAAGAACTGATTGCGAGACTCCTGCACGAAGACAGCCGGCGCAGCACTCAGCCCTTCGTCGCGATCAACTGCGCCGCGATGCCGGAAACTCTGCTTGAAAGCGAGTTGTTCGGTTACGAGAAAGGTGCATTTACGGATGCTCGGAGCCCGAAGCGAGGCCTGTTTGAGTTGGCTGACAAGGGAACTCTTTTTCTGGATGAAATCGGAGAGCTACCCCTCAAACTTCAAGCAAAGCTCCTCCGGGTGCTCGAAGACCGGACCTTTCGACGGCTAGGCGGATTACAGGACATTCACTCGGATTTTCGGATTGTGGCTGCGAGTAAGCGCGATCTGCCGCTTGCCGTCGCCGAGCACGCATTCAGACTGGACTTGTACTACCGAGTTAACGTAATACAATTGACGATCCCACCGCTGCGCGAAAGGCGTGACGACATTTTGCCTCTGGCCCGGCATTTTATCGAGCGTTTTAGCCGCAAGTTCATGCGCAACACACCGACTCTTTCTCCGGAGACGTCTCGGCTGCTGCTCGCCTACGATTGGCCGGGAAATGCCCGCGAACTGCGCAACTGGGTCGAGCGGCATGTCCTACTGGGCGAAGCCGGCTTGATCTCGCCTGATTCTCTCTCGTCTTTCACTGCGAGCCGCACTGTTCCGACAGGGCTACCGGGCCCCTGCCTCCTGGATCAGGGCCTGTCTCTTAAGAACAGTGAGCAACTCATGATCTCCCACGCCCTGGCAAGAACTAACGG
This sequence comes from Paludibaculum fermentans, assembly GCF_051172195.1. Taxonomy (GTDB): domain Bacteria; phylum Acidobacteriota; class Terriglobia; order Bryobacterales; family Bryobacteraceae; genus Paludibaculum; species Paludibaculum fermentans_A. Next base: position 2,261,306 of record NZ_JBPJAQ010000001.1, on the reverse strand, counting down.
AAATCAGTCCGGTGCCGCAAGACTGCTTGGCATCAGTCGCGACGCTCTCCGGTACAGATTGAAGTACGGCGCTCGCACGTTGGGCCACATTTGAGACGGAATCAAGGGGCGAGCCTTCAAGTCTCGCTAACGGTGTGACAGAACGGCATCAAGATCACGCCTTTATATGCCCGCGGAAGCAGCTATGGCCCTCGTTTGGCCTGATGAGTGTCAGGCGACAATTAGAACTCCGTGCGTGCCGATAGGCGCCCCGGAACCCGTCCTCTGCACCCGCCGATCTTCCCCATCGTACCCATAGCTCGCATTCGCGCTTCCGGTCGCGCCCGTTACCGCATTTGCAACTCTCCCTTCGGCGTCATAGCTCAGCGTCGGATATTCGTCCGACTTCGGCTTCGTTACATACCCATTCACCACCGTCGATTGGCTCCATTGGTTCGACGGGAAGATCGTGGCCACATCGCTCGGCTGGTCGTTTGTCACTACCGCCCCGGAGGGCCAAGGCGGCATCGTCGACCCAGTCAGCAGGGCCCGGTTCCCATATTGGACGTAGGTCTGCCTAAGGCTCTCCGTTTCCGAAAACGTCTTCAGCCGGTTGATCCCGTCGTACGTGTCTGTCTGTACCGCACCCAGCGGCCCAATCGTCTGACTCATGACGTTCCCGTTGTTTGTCGCACACTCGGCCGCATAGCTCTGACCTGCACAATAGCTGTATTGCCAGCTCCCCACCGAACTCGGGCTCGCCGACGTGCCCAGCGTCAGCTGCCGAAGCTGCCCTCGAGTACTGCTATACGTCCAATTCTCTTCCAACCCGCTGCCCAGCGAAAGTTTGCTTAGCCCGCCCATCAAGTCGTACTTCGCCGCCGTCGCGAACGCCGTTCCGCCTGCGCCGTCCAGCACGGTGTCTGGCCGCCCCGCAACGTCGTAGCTCCAACTCACCACCCGGCCTGAAGGGTACGTCATGGATGACAGCCCTGCCGGAACATAACTGTACTTGAGGATCTTATCGGGCAAGCCACTCGTCGTCTGCACGCTGGACAACGGCCGGTCCTGTCCCTACGGGAGTCCATAGCTCGGATGACCGGTGACTTGGAGAACGAACCGTCCGTTCCGCCGTTCATGAAGGAGACATCCATTCGACGGGCGCTTCACCGGCATCCCACAAAGTAAAAACGGCCGCGAGGAGAAGCCCAGGTTCTGCGTTTCGCTTTCCCGTTTCTGCCGAACCATCTGTATCGCGTCTGCCTGGCGGAGTTTCCGCCTAGAGCGGACCAACTGTTGGATCTACAGCGCGGCCTCCGCCAAGCTGTGTGCCAGCCTCTCGCCGACTCCGAGGAAACGATCACTGATTTCCGACGCGCGTCTGATCGCGGCCGGTAGGTGTGGTAGGACGTTTCTCATACCAATGTGCTCCACGAATTCCGGGTGCCGCTTCAAGGCAGGTGACTGACGGGAGATTCCGCAGATCAGTAGGACCCGCCCCGAGTCTTTGAGACTGTCGCAGAACCCCTCCAGGCGATCCAGATCCGAAGTGGCGATGTCCTCCATGGACAGAATCACAATTGGCGCAAGTTTCTCCACTCCTGGGTATCTGCGACCTATTAGACTCGGCTTGTGATCGGCACCCTCGCTCATGCCTGAGAGAATTGTTGCCACGTCCAGGACTCGTGTGCCGGTCGTTTTGTCCGAAACAACTGCCCCAGTTTCACGAGCTGCAACCGATACGCGCTGTACGCAATGAAGAACAGCGAGGACCAGCATTGCCTCGACGGTGACCGTTAAGCCGGCACTGATCGTGAGCACCAAAGTTGCTGTCCAGGAGATCTTGGCCATGAGATCGAGCCGAATAATCGAAAGAGCCTCCCGCCAGAGGCTCAAGTTGAAGGCGAGCACCAGCATGACCACGGCGAGTGTGGCGATTGGGACAAACCCAGCCAATGGTGCGCCAAAGACCAATACGAGGGATAGAGTAATTACGTGGACCAAGCCGGCGAGGGGAGTATTCGCGCCGGACCTGGCGTTGACGAGGGTACGCGCGACGGCCCCGGCGACGGGAATTCCCCCGAACATCGGAACAAGAAAGTTGGAAACCCCCTGACTCACCAACTCCGCACCAGAGTTGTGACGATCGCCGCTCCCTACATCCGTCACGGCTGCAGCCATGAGGCTTTCCATCGCGATTAGGATCGCAGCGGCGAAGGCGGGGACCAGCAACGCCGCAATCAGGTCCGGGTGGAAAAATGGGAGGGTGAACGCCGGCAGGCCGGCCGGGATCCCGCCGAACCGATTCCCAATTGTCTCCACATGTGCATCAAAGAGCCGGACTGCCCCTGCAGTCGTGACAAGGGCAATCAGAGAGCCTGGAAGTCGTTTGGTCACCTTCCGGGCAAGGAGGATCACGATAAGGGAGCCGACCGCCACAGCACACGACACAGGATTGGCAGAACTCGGGTGTTCGATGAATCTCATCAGTAGGGGAAGCGTCTCTCCCGGCTCACCCATCGCCCCCCATCCAAGAACCAGCCCCACCTGTTTTGCAGCAATCAGAATCGCGATGCCGTTTGCAAACCCGATGAGGACGGGAGCAGGAAGCAGTTTGACGGCGCTACCGAGCCTGGTTAGCCCCAGGAAGATCAGCATGAATCCGGCCATTAGCGTAAGCATTTGAAGCCCGTGTACACCGTACAGCCTGACGACGCCCGGTGAGAAGAAAACAAACGCTGCGCTCGGGCCACCGATCTGAAATCTCGAGCCGCCAAGGAGCGAGGCGCATAAGCTTGCGACAATCGCCGAGTAGATCCCGGTCTCTGGTGGAAACCCCGAATTGATGGCAACGGCCATTCCAATTGGCAACGCAACGGAGGCGGCGGTGGCTCCAGCCACCAGGTCGCAAGTCAAATGGCTTCCGGAATACCCGGAAACGCAGCCCAGCCAACTTGGCTTCCAAGTATCGCGCGGGGTCCAAAGCCAGTTCATCTGCATGTGTGCCTCGTGAGGCCAAGGGGCTAATCCTGATCAGGCTCAATTCGCTTTCCTGGTTGTATGCAAGCGGCCAGCCACAGTGCGGAATGTGATCGAAGCGTCCTTCATGGCCGATTTCCTGGAATGTGGGGGTGGATCGCGGAAGCTTTCGGAGTCGTTTCTCGCACAGATCTGCAAAAGTTGCAGACAAGCAAGTTGGACGAATGTGGCCCGATCTCAGGGAGGACCTCACCGCTGTCTCAAATGCGATGCAAGGGAGGCGCTTTGAGCGAATTGGCTGGACGCTTGCATGGGAACGGGATTGAGGCCAAGGCACAGGGAACACAACATCGCCGAGCACATTCAACACGAGGAACAAAATGCCTTCTTTCAAACCTGCGGCAAGGCCGCACAACTCGGGCATGCAGGGATAAGAGGGGACCCTAAAACGGTGTCTGCGGAAACATCGGAACAACGACTGGCACGGCTGCGCCGATTGGTGCAACTTGCTCCTCACGACCCCGAGCTACGGTGCCAACTTGCGCGGCAACTCGTCGACGCCTCCTGTCTCGACGAGGCCATCGACATGCTTCGAAGCGTTATCGTAATGTTCCCCAATCACCTGGACGCCCGCAAATTGTTGGAATTGTGCCTGCGAACGCGACCGGGACGGCCCTTGTGATCGCCAGGCGGATATGGCCCCGCCGATAGCCCTTACGCCGCCTCGATCCGGCCAGCGTTGCAGATGCGTTCGTCCGAAACGATAGACTCGTTCCATAAAGATGTTGAGCGAAACCCAGGAGATCCGCCTTTTCGGCCTGAGGTACCGGACCGTCCTGGTCTCCCTAACGATCGTTGCGTTCGTGATCGTCTCACTGATGGCGCTGACTCTGCCCTCCATCCCGACGCCGGGGCAGAGTATGACGGCAGTCAGCGATCTGTTCGAACGCTTTCACCACAGCTGGATCAGGCTCTTTGTACTCTCGGCGCTTCTCGGTGTCATTCTCACCGCCTCAGTTCTCACGGTCTTCTCCTACTTCTCCACCAGAAAGCGCCTCGCAAGAATTCAGACGACCTCCAGGGCAATTCTCGAAAGTCTCGTCGGCGGAGTCCTGACGGTCGATGTAGCAGCGCGGATCACGATCATCAATCGTGCGGCCAGTAAGATCTTGGAACTGCCCTCCCAGGCTCCATACCCCGATCTTGCGACATTGGCAGTGCGACATCCTCGGCTTGCGGAAGTGATCCGTCAGGCCCTCCAGGTCAACGAGTATGTTCAGGACGATGATGTGGCGTTCGCTAACTCGCGGGGCGATCGCTCAATCCTCCGGACAACCGTTTCTGCCCAGGTCGACGAATCCGGACGGAGGGTCGGGTTGGTCGTGCTCGTCAAGGACGTGACGCGAATCATCGCCTTGGAGAAGGAATTGCGAAGAAGAGACCGGTTGGTGACAGCCGGAACCCTGGCGGCCGGCGTCGCGCACGAGATCCGCAACCCGCTCAGCGCCATCGAGCTCAATCTCCGGCTTCTACGGGATGAGGTCTTGTCCCCCGGTCGTTCCGACTTGGAAGAGTACTTCGATGTGCTCTTTGCGGAAACCCGGCGCATGAACAGGATCACTTCCAGTTTTCTACAACTGTCCAGGCCGGAACCCATCACGAAAATGAGGGTGCCGATTCAGGAACCGCTGAAGCAGGTCATTCGTCTGCTGGAGTCTGAGGCGACCGCGAAAGGCGTGTCATTCTCGCTGGACCTGCCGGGCGGCGGACTTGAGGTACTCGGCGACTCCACCAAGCTCGAGCAGGTGTGTCTGAATCTCCTCATCAACTCCATGCAGGCGATGCCGCAAGGAGGAGTGATCCACATCTCCTGCAGCCGAACAACGAGCGAGGCGGGTGACTGCGTGCAAATTGTCGTCGCCGATCAGGGTGTAGGGGTACCTAAAGAGAATATGCAACGGCTCTTCGATCCGTACTTCACCACCCGTCCGGATGGAACGGGGCTGGGCTTGGCCATCGCCGACCGGATCGTCTCCGACCACGGAGGGGGGATCTTTGTTGAAAGCACACCTGGCGAGGGAACGACGATGACCGTGCGGCTGCCGCTTGCCACCACTCTGACTCCTGCAAACGGGGACAATGAGCGTCATGACCGGTAGGATCCTGGTCGTCGACGATGAGGCGAATATCCGCACGGCGCTGGGAAAGTTGCTCGCCAGGCTCGGCCACACCGTCCAGACTGCCGCCGCCGTGCCTGAAGCGTTGGACATCCTTCGTCATGCGCGCTTCCAGATCGTCATCAGCGACTTGAGAATGCCGGGTCAGGATGGATTGCAGCTACTGCGCCAAATCAGGAATATTGATCCCCTGGTCGACGTCATCATGATGACTGCGTACGGCACAATTGAGTCGGCGGTCGAGGCCGTGAAGGATGGGGCCTACGACTACATCGAGAAGCCGATCAATCAGGAACGCCTTCCAATCCTGCTCTCACGCGTCCTTGAGAAACAGTCGCTCGCGGAAGACAACCTCCGCTTGCGACAGGTGATCTCGGCGCGAGAAGAGTATGGAAATCTGGTTGGAAAATCGGACAAAATCGCCAAGCTCTACGAAATGATCGAAATGCTGGCGCCCACGCCAGCGACGGTCCTGATTCAGGGCGAGAGCGGTGTAGGGAAGGAATTGATTGCCCGTGCCATACACCAACGGAGTGCCCGCGCATCCGGACCGATGATCTCGCTCAACTGCGGCGCCATACCGGAAAGCCTGCTGGAAAGCGAGTTGTTCGGCTTCGAGAAAGGGGCGTTTACGGGAGCCGACAGTGCCCGGCAAGGGAAGATAGAGATGGCCGACCGGGGCACTTTATTTCTGGACGAAGTCGGCGAGATGAACCCCAAGACGCAAATTGAGCTCCTTCGCGTTCTCGAATCCCGTGAACTGAGGCGGCTCGGCGGAGCGAAGCTCGTAAAGGTGGACATTCGCGTCGTGGCCGCGACCAACAAGATCCTGTACGAGGAGGTTTCCGCGGGCAGGTTTCGCGAAGACTTGTTCTACCGCCTCAATGTCGTGCCTGTAACGGTTCCCCCACTCCGTGAGCGGCTGGACGACCTCCCGTTGCTGGCCGATCGATTTCTTCAGGAGTTCGGCGCGGCCTACTCTCGGCCAACCAAGCGGTTGACCCGTGACGCGGTGGAAACGCTGCTGCGCCACTCCTGGCCGGGCAACGTCCGCGAGCTAAAGAATCTGATGGAGCGGCTCACCGTGCTCACGAACGATACACTCGTCCGGACCGAGGACCTGCCGGACGAGTACTGCCCGGCCCAGCCCACTCTGCGAACGATCCTGGTCCCCCTCGGCGAGACACTGGAGAAAGTGGAAGAACTCCTGATCCGCCGCACTCTGGCGGAGATTACGACCCACCGGGAAAGGGCGGCCGCGATTCTCGGGATCAGCCCGCGCGCGCTGCATTACAAGCTGCGCCGGATGGGCATCGAGAGCGAGGGTGTGGTCGAACGCCCGGCGGACCCCGGGGATACTTCGAAGAATGGATAATGGCTAACGCTCTTCAGGCAAAGGTGCCCGCCTGGACGGATTCGACTCGGGTGGCTGCAATATTTGCAGGAGGACGACTCTGGAAACGCCCACAGGCCGTCGTGCGGGCAAGTTTCCCGCCGAATGCCACCATTTCGACCTCACACAGCACGAGCACTGTACTTGGCCGCTCAGTTGCAGGAATTCTCCCGGAGAAGGTGCGCCTCCGTGTTTCCGGCGGTCGGGCGCCTGCCATAGATGAACTCTTTTCCGACGGGTGAGGTCTTTGTCGCCGGTCTCGCCGCATATGCTCTTGGGGCGGTCTCAGGACTATTCCTGAGGAATACTTCGGCCAACGCGCGCCGCGCCGGTTGCGGTTTCGCTCTGGTGGGCGGTCTCCTCCAGGGCGCCGCCGGTCTCGCCGCTTTGCTCGGAGCCTCCGTCTCCTGGTCCGTCCCGTCAGGCGTCCCGCTCTTCGTATTCGGCTTCTCTTTGGACGCCACCTCCGCGCTCTTTACTTGTGCCCTCTCGCTGCTCTCAGCATCCGTCTCGATCTACTCCCTTGGATACCTGGCACCCATGGACGCGCGACACAATCTGGGGCTCCTGTCTTTCTTCTACAACGCTCTCCTTCTCAGCCTGGCTGTCATCTTCACGGCCTCGAACGCCTTCCTGTTTCTGATCGCCTGGGAACTGATGGCTCTCACTGGCTATGCGCTGGTGACGTTTGAGCACACCTCATCGGAGAGCAGAAGCGCCGGTTTGCTGTACCTGATCATGTCGCACGTCGACGCCGGCTGTCTCCTGCTTGGGTTCTCCCTACTCGCCAGCAACGCCAGGAGTCTGGACTTCTCCGCACTCCGCGAAGCGGCCTCCCGGTTGCCGCCCCAACACCAGACAGCCGCCTTCCTCCTGTTCTTCCTCGGCTTCGGTATCAAAGCAGGTGTCATCCCCCTCCATGTCTGGCTTCCGGCGGCCCACCCCGTTGCGCCGACAAATGCATCCGCCTTGCTCTCCGGAATCGTCATCAAGACCGGCATCTACGGGATGGTCCGTGTCTTCCTCGAATTCCTGGGGGTTGTTCCGAACTGGATGGGCATCGTCGTGATTGTCGTGGCTGTGACTTCAGCGATCCTCGGCGTTCTCTACGCCCTCATGGAGCACGACCTGAAACGTCTGCTGGCCTACCACAGCATCGAGAACATCGGCATCATCCTGCTTGGCCTTGGGGCCGCAATGATGTTCCGCACGGCAGGACATCCACGGCTAGCGGCCGTGGCCGTGATCGCCAGCCTCTTCCACACCGTCAATCACGCCGTCTTCAAGTGCCTTCTCTTTCTTGGCGCGGGTTCGGTCCTTCATTCGACTCACACCCGGAATATGGAAGAGCTTGGAGGCCTGAACCGCCGGATGCCGTGGACCGCGGCGTGCTTCCTCGTCGGAGCAATCGCAATTTCCGGGCTTCCTCCTCTGAATGGCTTCGTCAGTGAGTGGCTCACCTACCAGAGTCTGCTCGCCGGCTATGGTGCGGCCAAGGGTATTGTCGGCCTGATGTTCCCGATCGCAGGCTCACTCCTGGCGCTTACTGGCGCTCTGGCGGCCGCGTGCTTTGTTAAGGCCTTCGGGATCACCTTCCTTGCTCTACCTCGCAGTCCCGAGGCTGAGCACGCCCAAGAGTCGTCGGGCACAATGATTGCCGGGATGGCAATTCTGGCGGTCTCCTGCCTTGGCCTGGGCATTGGAGCGTCGTGGCTCTTGCCCATGTTTGACGGAATCACCACCCAACTGGTAGGCGCAGCCGTCGGTCGCGACCTCTCCCTGGCAAATGGCTTTGTGATCTCATCCGGAGCGCCCCATGGCGGCAGTGTTTCGACCGCTGCCATCGCGGCCATGCTAATCGCAGTGGGGGCGATCCCCGCGTGGCTCTTTGCCCGGCGCACCACACTTCGACGGACCGGCCCTACGTGGGATTGCGGACTGCCTGGTCTTGGTCCGGAGAATGAGTTTACGGCAACCGCCTTCTCAAAACCGCTGCGCATGGTGTTTGCCGCGCTCTACCAACCTCGGCGGGAGATCCAGGCTGTCTTTGACATCTCACCCTATTTCCCAAAGGCCATCCATTTTGAGAGCGAGATTGAGCCGACGTTCGAAAACAGGATCTACAAGCCGATTCAGTCGATGGTCTATTGGGTTTCGTCCAGAATGCGGGCCATCCAGGCCGGCAGTATCCATCTCTATCTGTCGTATATCTTTGTGACCCTGATTGTACTGTTGCTTTACACCCTGCGCGCTTGACCGAAGAGGCCCAGTCTGATCTGTGCTGCAACATTTGCAGGGAGGAGCCGGCGCGCTGTCGAAGGGCCATTGGCCGCTCGTTCGATATCGCCGCTAACCGTCTGCTGAATCACAACTCAACGGCGGTGCCGTCAATTGGCAGGTTGGTTGCAGTGGGATGGATGAATGTACTGCCGTCCGGGCGAGTTGCCAACCCGTGATCGAAGCGCGCGCGAGTCTGGCAGACTCAGAAAGGAAGAATTGTGGGCGACGAAGACGGATTGCCGGCGTCTTCATCTTCGAGAACCGTTGCGAGGGTGAAGCGTGATTGACGGTCTCGTCTCAGAGGTCATGATCGACTCCTGGATGGCTGTTTGGTTTGCCTATGCGGCCGCCGCCATCGGCTCGCTTCTGTGCCTTCGCAACGCCAACGGCGCTCGGCTCATCTCCTCGGCGCTTGGGGTTGTGGCGGGCCTTTTGCAGGTCTGGAGCTCTGCTACGGTCTTGCTGGACGGCAACACGATCAGTTGGTCCACTCCTTCCTACGTCCCATTGCTGGAGATCAGTTTCCGGCTGGATCCTTTGGCCGCGGTCTTCCTTCTGGCTCTGGGTGTGGTCGGAGTTGCAGTGTCTCTCTATTCGTTCGGATACCTGGCGGGTTCACAGGACAGCCGCCCCGGAGTCATCGGCTTCTTTCTCAACCTGGAGATGTTGAGCTTGAGCCTGGTCTTCACGGCGTCGAATGCAGTGTTCTTCCTCATCGCCTGGGAAGTGATGGCCCTCGCGGCCTACAGTCTGGTCAGCTTCGAGCACCGTAAAGAAGAGACCCGCGACGCTGGACTTCTCTTCTTCGTCATGTCCCATGTCGGTACGGGCTGCCTCATCCTTGGGTTCCTCGTCCTCCACACCCTCACCGGGAGTTTTAAGTTCAGCTCCTTCCATGGGATTTCTCAGCCGCTTCAGTACGCTACTCTCTTCGTCCTCTTCCTCGTCGGCTTTGGTGTCAAGGCGGGCATCGTTCCGCTGCACATCTGGCTTCCCGCTGCCCACCCTGTGGCGCCAAGTAACGTGTCTGCCCTCATGTCTGGCATCGTCGTGAAGACGGGCATCTACGGTCTGATGCGGGTCTGTTTTGAGTTCCTTGGAACGCCGCCTCTGTGGGCCGCTATGCTAGTCCTCGCCGTAGGCATCTGCTCCGGTTTGTTGGGTGTTCTCTATGCCCTGATCGAGACGGACCTTAAGCGGCTCCTCGCGTACTCGACTATCGAGAATGTCGGCATCATTTTCATTGGATTTGGGGCGTCGCTGATCTTCAACTCCCTCTCCAGGCCGACTCTTGCGGCGTTGGCGCTGGTCGCCGCACTTGCCCACATCGTCAATCACGCCCTCTTCAAAACGCTCTTGTTCCTGGCCGCCGGGTCAGTGCTTCACGGGACCGGAACCCGCGCCATGGAGCGCATGGGTGGCTTGTTGCGCGTGATGCCCGCAACCGCAGCCCTATTCCTTGTCGGATCGATCGCCATCTCCGGCCTCCCGCCGCTTAACGGCTTCGTTAGCGAATGGTTCACCTATCAGGCGCTGTTGGCCGGATACGGAAGCACCGATAGCCTGATCAGGCTGGTGTTTCCCGTGGCGGGCTCGTTGCTGGCCTTGACTGGAGCACTGGCCGCGGCCACCTTTGTGAAGGCGTTCGGAATCAGCTTCCTGGCGTTGCCACGCAGCCCGGAGGCCGAACACGCCCACGAATCGCACTGGACGATGCTGGCGGGCATGGGGGTCCCTGCCGTCGGTTGTCTGGTGCTCGGGCTCTGCTCCACCTGGCTGCTGCCGGCCCTCGACACCGTCACCCAGCAACTACTGTCGGTGCGGCCTTCGAGCAGCTTGACTGCCTTTGGGGGCTTGGTTCTTTCGTCGGGCACAGTGCGTGGCGGAACTATCTCCATTTCAGTAATTGCCGGCCTCCTGATCTTCCTTTCCGCCGCCGCCGTCCTGTTGACCAGGAAAGGATTGCGAAGCTCAGTGTGCCGAAGCGGCCCTACTTGGGACTGCGGGTTGCCCGGCCTCACGGCCGAAAATGAGTACACCGCGACCGCGTTCTCTAAGCCGCTGCGCATGATCTTCGCGGCGCTCTACCAGCCAAAGCGGGAAATACAGGCGGAGTTCGACGTCTCGCCCTATTACCCGAAGTCCATCGTCTTCGAGTCCGAAGTCGAGCAGACGTTTGAGAGCCGGATCTATGTGCCGTTCAAAGACAAGATCCTGGAACGCGCTGGCCGCCTCCGTGCCATTCAGGCCGGCAGCATCCACGCTTACCTCGCCTATATCTTCATCACTCTGGTCATCCTCCTTTTGTTCGCGGTGCGCTCATGACCTCATTCTTGTTATCGACGACACTTCAGCTGATCCTCATCCTGAGCATCGCTCCGTTGATTAGCGGAATCATCAAGACCCTCAAGGCGCGTTTGCAGACCCGTCGAGGCCCGGGCGTCCTGCAGCCTTACCACGATCTCAACAAGCTGCTGCGAAAGGGCATGGTCATCCCCGGCAGCGCTTCGTGGATCTTCAGTGCGGCACCCATCATCGTGTTCTCAACCGCGGTGTTGGTAGGTCTGATGATCCCGATGGTGTCCGCCGATGCTCCCCTCAGCCTGTTCGGTGGGGTTCTGGCTGTGGTTTACCTTCTTGGACTCGGCCGGTTCTTTCTCGCGCTGGGCGGCCTGGATACGGGTACATCGTTCGGAGGATTGGGCAGCAGCAGAGAGATGACGATCTCGGCCCTGGCCGAGCCTGCGATGATGCTGGCCATCTTCACAGTGGCACTCAGCGCGAACTCTACAAATCTGAGTGAGGTGGCGCGTTCGGCCATCGGACAAAGCTGGCGCTTCCTGGCACCCTCGCAGATCCTCGCTTTCGCCGCCCTGTTCATTGTGCTGATTGCGGAGACTGGGCGTGTACCGGTGGACAATCCCGCAACTCACCTCGAACTGACGATGATTCACGAGGCGATGATCCTCGAATACTCGGGCCCATACCTCGCCTTGATTGAGTGGGGCGCTTCAATCAAGCAACTCATTCTGATGACGCTGCTCATCAACACCTTCTACCCGTTTGGATTGAGCACCGCCATGACTCCAGTGAGCATCGCGATCGGCTTGGGCTCATACCTCCTCAAGTTGGTGCTCCTTTCGGTGCTCATCGTCCTGGTGGAGACCTCAAACGCAAAAATGCGGCTCTTCCGGGTCCCGGAATTGCTGGCTGTTGCATTCATCCTTGGAGCTCTCGCATTGATCTCGACCTTCCTGTTCTAAGCGACCCTATGTACTTCTATCAGGACCCTCAATTCGGCGAACGGATGATCACACTGATGGCCGCGCTCGTCCTCGTGTTGCAGATCGCAATGGTTGCACAGCGCTACCTGGTGACCAATATTCGTGTATTCGCCGCTCAGTCGCTGCTTCTGGCCGGGATTGCCAATACGATCGCCTACTACAACAACGCCCCGCACATCTACTTCGCGGCAGCTCTGACCTTGGTCGTCAAGGTCATCTTTCTGCCGGTCTTTATGGAGCGCCTTGTGGCGAGAATCGGGATACGTCAGGAGATCGAGCCTTTGATCAACATTCCGTTGTCCGTGCTGATCTCCGGCGCTCTGACGATTGTTGGCTATGTGGTGGCCGAATCGTTCTACCACCCCGAGGCAGGCACCACCGCTGCCACCCTGGGTCACAACACACTCGCGGTCGCAATCTCGCTCTTCCTCATCGGCTTCTTCACGATGATCAACCGGCGAAAGGCAGTGACGCAGGTCCTTGCTTTGCTGTCGCTTGAGAACGGCCTCTTCCTGGCCGCCATCTCGCTTACGTACGGCATGCCGCTCATCGTTGAAGTGGGTGTCTTCTTTGACTTGCTTGTGGCCACTATGGTGCTCGGCATTCTGGTCTACAGAATCCGTGAGACGTTCGATTCGATGGATGTGAGCAAGATGCGGAGGCTCCGGGGCTGAATATGGTGCTTCTCCTGCTGCTCCTGGTCCCTTGCATCGCGGCGATTGGCGCGTTCGCGGCCCGCCGCCGTGACGTCATGGAGGGCATCAATCTCTGCGCCGCCGTACTGACCTTTGCGCTGGCCGTCGTCTTGGCCGGATCAATCCTTAAGTTCGGCGTAGTCTCCGCCTTCGGTGAGATGTTGTATGCCGACGCGCTCAGCGCCTTGGTGGTCCTGTTGGTCGCGTTCGTCTACGTGGCTTGTGCCATATATGCCGTGGGCTACTTCCGCGACGACGAGAAGAGCGAGGTGTTCGAGGAAGATGTGCCTGGAACCGTAATGCTCGGCAAGCTTCGGAAGTACTACGCCCTGACACCGTTGTTCGTTGCCTCCATGCTGCTTGTCGCCATTTCCAACAACCTTGGCATCATGTGGGTGGCCATTGAAGCGACAACGTTGGCTTCCGTATTCCTCGTCACCTTCTACGGGCGCGCCAACTCTCTGGAGGCGGCGTGGAAGTACGCGATCATCGGGGGCGTCGGCTTGTCGATGGCGCTGTTCGGTACCATCCTGACCTACTACTCCGCGCACGAGGTCTTGGGAACCGAGACCCTGGCCGGGCTGAATTGGTCTGTGCTGGTGACGAAAGCCTCGCAGTTTGATCACTCCACCATGCGGATCGCGTTCATCCTGATTCTGCTGGGCTATGGAACCAAGGCCGGACTGGCGCCAATGCACACCTGGAAGCCGGACGTGTACAGCGAGGCTCCAGTGCCGGTCGCCGCAATGCTCGCCGCCGGAATGCTGAACTGTGCCCTCTACGGACTCCTCCGGTTTCTGATTCTGACGTCGCGCTGCGTGGGGCCCGATTTTGCGTCGAACTTACTCATCTTCTTCGGCCTGCTTTCGATGGGCATCGCAGTGCCGTTCGTGCTCGTCCAGCGCAGCTTCCGCCGGATCCTGGCCTATTCGAGCATCGACCATGGCGGCATCATGGTCCTGGGGCTGGGCTTTGGCGGACCTCTTGGCGCGCTGGGCATGTTGCTCCACATGACCTTCCACTCCATCACCAAACCGCTGCTCTTCTTTTGTGCCGGCAACATCCAGCAGCACTTGCACACCGATCAGTTTCGGAAGGCGAAGGGCGGACTGATCCACGCAATGCCAATCAGTTCGGCCCTGTTCCTCATGACCACCCTCGCCGTGACTGGATCACCACCATTCAGCATGTTCCAAAGCGAGTTCACCATTCTTCGGGCGGCCTTCGATGGCGGTCACTTCCTCCCTGCGGTGCTATTCGTCGCCTTCCTGGTTGCCATCTTCGCCGGCTTCCTGGTGCACATTGCCGGATTGGTTCTCGGGCCCGACCCTGAGGTCCCCAAAGCCCGGACTTGCCTGTGGAAAAAGTACTCGCTCCTCGGGTTGGCCTCCATCATCCTCGTGATGGGATTCTGGCTTCCGGCGCCTCTCTACGCACTCATCCAAAGCGCCGCGCGCATCGTCACGGAGGTTCGCTAGACGCTGCCATGCTTCCCTTTCTTGAGGATCTTGTATACCGCCTCGGGGACCAGGTAGACGGAGTGCTCGCGCGCGACGAGAACGAGATCTATCTCCAACTGCGCGACGCCGACAGCCGCCCCGCTATCTCGATTCTTAGAGAGGAACACCATGGCAGGGTCGCCGCCGTGTTCGCGGAGGATCGGTGCGCTGCGGACGGATGCTTCTTCGTCTATCACGTCATTGAGTTTCCAGCCAGTCCGAAGTACCTCCTCCTGTCAACGACCATCGACCGGAGCGACCCTCGATTCCCTTCTCATTCCGTCGAAGTGCCGGGACTGAATTGGCAGGAGCGGGAGATCCAGGACATGTTCGGAATCCGCCTCGACGATCACCCCAACCCACGTCGGGTGGCTCTTCACGACAACTGGCCGGATATTCATCCGCTGCGGAAGGACTTCAGCCTCACCACGGTTCTTCCGGAGTTCGAAGGCGAGCGCCATCTCTACCGGCCCGCTCTCGGCGAAGGCGTCTTCCAGATCCCGGTAGGACCGGTTCATGCGGGCATCATCGAACCGGGCCATTTCAGCTTCGCCGTGGCTGGTGAGCCAATCCTGTATTTGCAGCTGCGCATGTTCTACACCCACAAGGGCACGGAGAAACTCTTCGAGGGCATGCCCGTCGAGAAGGCCGTCTTCCTGGCCGAGAGCATATCGGGCGACTCCAGCTTTTCCCATGGCACGGCGTTCTGCCAGGCGGTGGAACGTGCCGGCGCGATCGAGATCCCCCCTCTGGCCGCCCGAATGCGCACGATCCTGCTCGAGTTGGAGCGCGTGTACAACCACGTCGCCGACATCGGAGCCATCGCCACCGATGTCGGCTTTGGCATTGCGAACGCACACGCAAGCCGTTTGCGCGAAATCCTGTTTGGCCTGAACGAAGTACTGACCGGGAATCGCCTTCTCCGCGGCATGGTGCGCATCGGTGGTGTTCGGCGCAAATGGGACGAATCACAACGATTGCAGCTGATGCAGACCGTCCGTGAGTTCGAATCGGAGTTCCACCGCTTGATTGAACTGATCCTCTCATCCGATTCCACCCGCGACCGGCTGGAGCGTACGGGATTCCTTAGTCCCGAAAAGGCACGGGACCTCGGAATCGTCGGAGTAGCCGGCCGCGCGTCCGGCATCGATTTGGATGTCCGCAGGGATCACCCGTATGCCGCATATGGTGACCTGGAGATCCAGCCGCCGCTCTATGGGGTTGGCGACGTGTGGCACCGGATGCAGGTCCGGATGGACGAGGTTCCGGCCTCTCTGAACATGATCCTGGAAATGGCCGAATTGGTGCTGCGAGGCGATCCATACACCCCTTCCGTGCAGGTCCCACCGGGACGTTGCGCCTTGAGCGCCGTCGAGGGATGGCGGGGAGAGATCATGCACTGGATTCGCGTGGGTGAGAACAATCGTCTGGAACGCTGCAAGATCAAAGACCCCTCGCTGAACAACTGGCCGGCCCTGGTTGAGGCCGTACAGGGCAATATCATCCCCGACTTCCCCGTGATCAACAAGAGCTTCAACCTATCCTATTCGGGAACGGATCGCTGATATGTTCAAGATCCTCAACCAGACCTTCAGGACCGGGATCGTCACCACCCGCTACCCTGACGCACCCGCCAACGTCGCGGAGGGATTCAGAGGCTTGCCGAAGATTGACTACGCCGCTTGGCATGACGCAGCGCCCGCCGCCGCCGATTGCCCTACTGGTGCAATCGCCGTCAGCGACCACGGCGGCTTGCGCGATGTGACGGTGGACTATGGCTTGTGCGTCTTCTGCGGTCTTTGCGCTGAGGCTACGCCCGAAGGGGCGATCCAGATCACCCGAGAGTTCGAATTGGCTGTGGAGGCCCGCGGGGAGTTGGTCGTTCACGCCGAATACATCCTCAACTATGACGGCTCGCATCGGGAGCTGACTTCGCTCCGGGCGGGAACCCTTCCCGGCGAACCGGCAGCCGAACGTGCCGGCCGTAAGTTGAAGGAGAAAATCTCTCGTCTCTACGGGCGCTCCCTGGCGATTCGACAGGTGGATGCGGGCAGCTGTAACGGCTGTGAGTTGGAAATCCACGCGCTGAACAACCCCATATATGACATAGAGCGATTTGGCATTCACTTCGTGGCCTCGCCTCGTCATGCCGACATGCTGCTGGTGACTGGGCCCGTGACGCGCAACATGGAAGTCGCGCTGAAGAAGACATACCTGGCGACGCCCGATCCCAGGCTCGTCGTGGCCGTCGGCACGTGTGGAATCAGCGGCGGGATTTTCGGTCGGAACTACGCATCATTGGGTGGTGTGGACGAAGTCATACCGGTGGACGTGTACATCCCCGGCTGTCCACCCAGGCCCCAGGCGCTATTGCAGGGGATACTGATGGCCATTGGTCGTGCGGAAGGGCGCGTCGTGTCGGAGTCTGAGTGGGGATGCTGAGCAGCGCTGCAGCGTCTTTATGGTGCGTGGGTCTCGTAAACTTCGATCGCCTTGATAAAGTGGGACTTGTCGCTCGTTCGCCATTTGGGTTCCGGACCAGCTTTCACCGCCGTCCTCGCGGTTCTCTCCGCCTCATTTCGGACCCGCGCCGCCCTTCCGTTAGTGATCCTCGCCTTGCGACATCAGATCGGCCTGCTCCAGCATTCCGTTAAGCGCCCCAAAACTGACAACCACGGACCGCTTTCTCTGGGCTTGGCTGCCGTCCGTCCGGAACGGTTGGGAATCGCGTCTCGTCATCATATATGCTGCCACCGTGATTGGCTGGCAGTGGAAGGGCTATGGCCTCGTCTGGAGGTGGAAGATTCGCCACGGCATGCCGGGCCGGCAGGCGGTGCCGAAAGAGATTCGCGAACTGATCAGAAGGCTGAGCCGCGAAAACCCACTTTGGGGCGCTCCCCAATGGCGCTAAGAAGGGCTCTATGGAGCCGGAGACGGGATTCGAACCCGCGACGTCCAGCTTGGGAAAACGCTCCAACATCGTTTCCTGAGCATTACTGAGTTTCCTGAAGCGCACTGAAGTCCACGCCGTTCACCCAGTCTTCGCGCTACACCCCGGACTGGAGTCACAACGGAGTCAAGCGCTCCTGGATCGATACCCCGCACAACGACGTCTTGTTCGGAGCCGTCCTTGACTACCTTGGCCACATCCACCCGACGATACCCGCAGTGACGGTTTGCGGGATGTCCGATTTTTGGGCTGCAGAGGCGACAACGCAGCACAGTCCTTTACGGAATCCCCTATTTCGATTTGCGCATTGCGGCCGACACTGGAACGACCACCGGAGCACCTTCTACCGAGTTGATTCGATACTTCACCACAGTCAAACCCGATGGACAGCAAAAAGGGTCCCCATCGGCGTAACGTGCAAATTCAATCTCGAATTCAGTCTTGCTGCTGATTACAGCGTCATTGGTCCAAGTAGAGCCCCAGTCGCCATCGCTTCGGGATTCCATGACTTGTGGTGACACTGTGCCTGCGAAGCTGCCATCGAAGAACACAAAACCCTGTGTCGCATTAGGGCGACACATCCCGTCACGGGCAGCAAATCCCTCAATAACAGACATCTTCTCGCCCCGCAACAGCGGAGCACAATCGTCACTGCAAAGGCGCCAGCCCACTTCGGTAATCATCCGTTCCTCAGGCGATGAGGGTTGAATTGTTGGATATGGGCATGAATGCACCTCGACGTACTTAGGTGCACGGGGTACTGCCATCCTGGGTCGGTTCCAATTCCACGGCAGTCTTGCGTTCAGCCAAACAGATTTAGTGAAAGCAGTTCCAATATCTAGTCCCAGGGGGGCTGGATTGTGACTCGGAAGATCTGGTTGATGTGAACCTGCGCGCTCTTTCGCCTGTTCGACGGGTGTCTGCTTCTCCACGATGGTCGCCGGAGAATTCGTCGGAAGACCGAACCAGGCGCGAAACTCGGGCACCACCATCACAGCCGCCACTGCAGCAACAACGGCCGCAATCACGGCACCAAATGCCAGCTTCTCACTCCGAGTCCACATTGGATTAAAAAAGAACCCCTGGCCGCCCCGCACTTTTGCAGGCCTGAGGCAGTATAACACCCTTCATGGAGGCGACTTGAACCAGCACGCGTTCCCCATACTGCGCCACTTCTGCCCGTGCTCGTCAACCCAGTACCGTGTCTCTCGTGCCTCGTAGTAGTCGGGTAACGCGGAACGCCATGTCCCCGCTCTTGTGGCCGAGCCGCATCTTGTTCTCCGTGATGAGATTGAAGATTTCTTTGTAGCTGACCGCGTTCTGGTTCCCGACGATCACGAACTTCTTTTCGTACTTGATGAGCTGATCGACGTACTCGCGGAAGAGCGAGAATGGCGGGTTCGTGACGACGATGTCTGCTTTCTTGAGGAGTGCGATGCTCTCCGGGCTTCGGAAGTCACCATCACCCTTGAGCGTCTTGATCCCGGTATCTTCAGGGTTCGGTACGACAGCGTTCTTGCCGCCCCCGTGTATTCAAGGCAGATCGCGTGTTCACAATCGTTCTGGCTGAACAAGTCCCGGTTCTGGTTCTTGTATCACTCATGCTTATCGGCCACGAGGACGCTTGACGTGAACACTGTTTGAACACTACTCGGAAGAGCGGGGTAGTTCGGAGTGAAAACTCTGTGCTCTGGTTCGCCAGAACGGGCCGACAAAAACGCTGATCGTCTTTGTTTTCACTCGAAAGCCATTTTGGAAAGCTGGCACTCAGGATCACGATCCGCGCGCTTCTGACCCAGTCTGTATCGGACCTCCACGTTTGGGTCTGGCCGACAAAAAGGCTGCCCGCGTTACACCAACTCTACTAACGGTGAAAGACGGCGAAAGCCCGGTCCACCAACAGACCAGTCCCTTCCTGATCGATACAAGCGGGGCAGGTTGGCCAGATCGCTCGAACGATTCCGAGCCAGCCCTCCAATTTCTCGCGGAACTTGCGCGGCCGTGCATATTCGGCGCTTCCGAGCTGGCTCACCAGTCCGAAGGGACCGAATAGTGGAATCCGCTCTTGCCCACGCGCCGTGAAGCAGCGGTAGGAGAGCCATGTGAACAGATCCAGAACCGCCGGGGAGGACGACATCGCATTGGCTGCCTCGAGATCGGTGGGAATCGGATGGTCAAGAATCTCGCGATAGAACTCATCGCTCAACAGGATCATGTTCTGGCAGTCGCCTGGCAGAAGCCGTTCCAGGCTGCTCCGGGAATACCAGATTCGTGCCTCAGACATGAAATTGAACCGAGCGCTGTGAATGACCGCCGTGCGCTCGAGCTGTGTGTCTGTTCCGAAGAAGATGGTGGCCCCAAAGATCCGCTGAAAGGATGCGACCAGCCGGCGGTACTGCGAGCCACCCTGCTGAAGCCCAAAGGCGTCCAACATCTCGGCGGCGCTACTGAATGTGATCCTTGGCGATCTCTGTCGAATCGCCACGGTAGCAAGGAAGATGGGGAGAAGGCGGTCTTGTCCCCAGGGCAAACCGTAGCTCGGATGACCGGTCACTTGGAGGACGAATTGCCCGTTTCGGCGCTCGTGAAGAAGGCAGCCCGGAGCAGGCCGCTTCAGAGGAAGGCCGCAAAGAACGAACGGCCGGGACGAGAATCCAACATTCTGGCGCGCGGCCTCTCGGTTGGTGCGGACCAACTCAATCGCCTCAACCTGGCGGAGCTTCTGCTTAGAGACGGCGACGCCCGGCAGTGTTTCTCGGAGCAGTGGACCGACCCGCTGCAGGCTCGGACATCCGGCACGAGTCGAGCCGTGAACGCGGTCGCAGAGTATTGATCGCGATGACACGGCTATTCGCTCCGCTCGATAGAAGGGAGGCCAGGCAGTCGCCGGCGAGACAAGTCCTTCGTGACTGGCATCTGCCAACCGTGGCCGTCGCCCTGACGCGCGCTCTCCCCCACATGGCAACCAAACGGCCGAAACCGCGTCTGATCGAGTTGCTTGAGGTGCAAGTCTGGTTCTCTTCGCATGACAGAGCGGCGTCCGGGTGTGTGCCAAGATGTGTGCTACAAACAGATCCTTCGGCCATCTGCAGGGAGCGGAAGCAGACGTCCCAAATCCACGTAACGCACAGAAAATAAACAATACGGTGGTGGGCATGGAATCCCGCCACATTGTTGGGGTGCAAGAGGTCCCGAGTTCAAATCTCGGCGGCCCGACCAAATACCTTATTTTCAGTTACTTAGAGAAATTCCACATTCCTCGAAGTACGCCTCAAACCACTTGCTCGCCTTGCAGGCGGTCCCCAGTAGCGAAAGGACTCCTAAGTCCCATGCCTGCAATCGGATCACTAACGCAGCCAGCCCTGACAGCCGAAAGCCCCGTGACTTGGCGTGCTGAAAACTCCAATTGGCACCGGACTGTGCAGAATCCTTACGGCTTGCTACTTTCGCCATCCCGTCCCGATTGTGAGCAGGTGCGGATCGCAAGCGGAGTCGATTCTCCTCTTGGTTAGTCGCAGTATGGCAAGGTACAACGGATCTGGGGCTTCGATCGTGGCATCACGAGCGAGGACGACCCGGCAGCGATCCGGAAGCGTGGCGGGCCATACCAGGTCGGTACGCCGCGCAGCCAGATGAAGCGGCTCGAAGCCGGCCTGCTCAAAGACGACTGGACTGCGTTGCGGCTCGATGAAGTGGAACTCAAGCAGATTGCGATTCCGGGCGGCGATGAGACTGATATTCTCTGCAGCATGCGCGAGCGCAAGGAGAAAGGGAAGGCCATCAGCAAGCGCTTCTCCACGCGTGTGGATGCGGCGCTGCGGAGTCTGGCCGCAACGATGGAGACCGACCGACTGAAGGGCCGAGGTAAGGCGTAACAGCGACTGGGATCGATATAGGCAACACATCCCCAAATCAGCAGTCTGTGCGATATGGGACTTCGCGAGAAGTCCTAGGGCATCCATCCTTATTGCATGATGAAGGAAGACCGTGAAGCCCGACGGACCTTGCGCGAAAGAGCCTACGCATTCCGCATCACCCTCCAGGCCGGTTCGGCCGAAGACTTGTGGACGAGGTGAATTCAACGGACCGAAATCGAATCCTCGTTCCGCGCCATGAAGATCTCGTTGTCCATACGCCGTCTGTCTCTTCAAAAACCGCCCACATCAAGGCCCACGCGATGATCGTGTCTGGACTCAGTGCTCTGGGTAACACTCAAGCATTTGCTTAGGCGCTGCGCTCCCGCTGTGACGCATCCCCCAATCGGCGGAGTCTTCAACTCACCGCCAATATCGCCGATGTGGCACAGTATGACCTCGGTAGTCGCGTCCGCTCACCTTGCCGCTCCAGACTAGATTAGGGCGCGGATCTGCCATTTCGGAAGACCTGGCCGCAGAAGTCTCCGGCATCTCAGTCGGCGATGTCCAGCATTCAGGGGGACGACATTGCATGAATCCTCAGGCGACTGCGAGTCTTGCCAGACAGTCGCTAAACGACTGCCCACAGGTAACTAATTCAACCGGCCATCTTTTCGCAGATCGTGTTTCTCCATGCGGTAGATCAGCGTTCTCCGGCTGATGTCGAGGTGCCGCGCAGCATGTGCTTGGCTCCAGTAACTGCGCTCCAAGGCGCGGAGTAGCAGTTCCCTCTCGACGCCCTCAAGGCTGGTTCCTTCGGGTGGCAACTCCAGAAGTATCGACCCGCGAGCCGGCTCCCCACGCCTCATGTTCTCGGCCAGATCCTCGACGCCGATCACCTCGCCCGTCGAGAGTACCAGCATGCGCTCGATCACGTTCTCCAATTCGCGCACGTTCCTGGGCCAGCGCCAGGCAGTGAGGTAGGGCATCAGCGCGGGATCCATGTGGAGTTGCGCTAGAGCGTGGCGCGTGCTCACACGAGCAAACACGTGCTGAGCCAAATCCGGGACGTCGTCCGGGCGTTCCCGCAGGGGCGGTAGGTCCAGCGCACCACTGAGAGCCCGCAGTAGAGATCCCCACCGAACGTACCGTCTTCCACCATCGCAGCCAAATTGCGATGCGTAGCCGCAATGACGCGCACGTCCACCGCCGCGCGGGTTGTGGAGCCAAGTTTCTCAGTTTCGCGCTGCTGCAACAAACGCAGCAGCTTCACCTGTACGTCCAGCGGCCGTTCGCCAATCTCATCGAGGAATAGCGTGCCCACATCGGCCATCTCCACCCTGCCAGGCTTGGCGCTCTGAGCTTCGCCGGGCTGATAGCCACCGTATTGCCCATTGCTTCCATAGGAGGTGTCTTTGCTCTTTACGCGAGCGGTGAGTACGTGTCGGTGCCCGTCTCTGTCGGCTTCATCGCCCGTGGGGCATTGCCGTGCTGAATGGCGTTGCGCTGGTCTCGTGCATCCGCAAGCCGCGCGAGAACGGCATGGAGCAGCACCCGGCCATGGTGGAAGGCACGAAGACCTGCTCTTGGCGGCGATGATGACCGCTGCGGTTGCCGCTCTGGGCCTGGTCGCGTGAGTATGTGCAACCGAGCCGGGTTCGGAAGTGTAGCGCCCGCTGGCCATCGTCGTCATCGGCGGCCTAATTACCTCAACGCTGCTTACGCTGGTGGTGGTGCCGACGCTCTATCAGTTCTTCGAGCCTCGCGAACTCACGAAGCCGGAGCCGGCGGGGCTGGATGGGCAGGCGTAATTGCGCTTCCAAAGGATCTGCTAAGGTGGTCGGCGACGGATTGGCAGCATACCCAGCACTGCCCCTGCGTTGTGCCACTCTGTCACTGGCGCTTCGCTGCCTTGGCTTCCTGCTGAGCTTCGAGGCTGGCCTCAAGCGTCACGTCCTTCACGCCAAACTGAAGCCCCAGCTTCTTCAGGAAATCGGTCGGAGGCGAGCCGCCAGCGAACACAAAGACGTAGTCGTTAGGGATCTCGCGCACCTCGCCTGCAACCTCGAGCAAGACCGCGTCCTGGTGAATCTCAGCTGGAAGGGAGTTGAACACGACGTTCACCTTGCCCTTACGGATGCAGTCCTCGATCCGCTGCGCATTGCGCTCCTTGATACGGGAAAAGGCCTCCTTGCGGTAGGACAGCGTAACCGAGTTTCCGGGCTGGTGCCCGAGCCCCATCGCTGCCTCGATCGCACTATCGCCCCCACCCACCACGAGGATATTCTTCTTGATGTAGTGATCCGCCTCCAACAGCCGGTACATCACCTTGGGAAGCTCTTCCCCTTTCACTCCGAGCTTCCTGGGAATTCCGGCTCGTCCGAGAGCCAGCACAACTGCCCTGGCCCGATGCTGTCCCTTTGAGGTGGCTACCGTGAACACTCCATCATCGCCCCGGCGCACGTCCTCGACCGACTCCCCCGTTCTGACCTTGAAATCGACGCGCCGCATGACGGTCTGCCAGAACTCGATCAGGGCCTCCTTCGTAAGCTCCAGCTTGTTGAATTTGCCGTAAATGGGAAACTCCACCGGGCTGGTCATCACGAGTTTCTGCCGCGGATATTTCGCCACCGTCCCGCCGATTTCATCCCGCTCCAATGTGACGTAGCTGAGTCGATTCTGAATGGCACGAAGCGACGCGCTAATGCCTGCCGGACCGGCGCCAACAATCACAACATCTATCACGTCGTCGTCCGCCCGCTGGCCGCCCCTTGCCGTCATCCGGGCCGTAATCGTGTCGATGCAGTCGCGGCCCTGGTTCACCGCGTTCTTAATGAGCGCCAGCCCGCCCAATTCACCAATGATGAAGATATTCTCGATACTGGTTTCATACTCCGGAGTGAGGTAGGGCATGTTGGCTTCCATGCTCGGGTTGGCCATCACCAGCGTGATCGCGCCCACGGGGCACACATCAGCACACAAGCCATGCCCGATGCATTTGTACCCGCTGACGATCACTGCCTTGCCGCCCAGCATGGCTAGCACGTCTCCCTCCGGGCAGACGGCAGTGCAGCTCTGGCACCCAATACAGTAGGTGGTATCGATCTTCGGATGTTGGGCCTTGGGCCCTTCCGAGTACAGCTTGCCCTTTTCGGCGGCCGCCCTTGCCCGCGCATCCCGAGTCTTAAGCCCCCGCAGGTATAACGCCACGGCGGGCACCAGGACGAGAGCGGCAATCAGAATCGTAAGTAGATTTTCTGACATTAACTGGCACAATCTGCAGCATCCAAACGCTGCCTGCCGGCGAAGTATCACCGCGGCGCTGGTGACGCCCTACTTAAATAATACCGCAGTGTCCTAATGGCGTAATTGCCGCTGTTTCTTATAGTTGCGCTATCTCCAGGTGGGCCTCGCCGTTTGGGCGGAGCTGGCGATGCGTGAATTCCGGAGTGCCGGGAGTGCCCTGAACTTTGCGGCCCGTCACTGTTCCGGTCGCCAGCAATGGTTGTCACAGGCAAGGTAGAGAGACGGAATGTGGCAGAAGATATGGAAACTGTTTCAGCGCGACGTGTCTGTCGTTGAGGCGGGCCCGACATCAAGCCGCCGTTCAATCCATCTGACACCGACGAGGTCGGGTCGCGGGTTGTCAGCTGCCGGCAAGGTGAAGACCTTCGAAGACGCCGGGTGGCGATATCTCCATCTCGCGGTTCGAATCGACCTTCACGACGGCACGCCTCTTGCTGTGTTGGTGAATCATGAGGCGGTAGGTTCCATCCTCGTTTCGGGGTGCGAGGCGGAATTGGAGATTGGGGTGAGCGAGAGTGAATCCGCACTTCACAGCCTCCTGGCGATGCGTGGCATCAAGACCGGAATGGTGGCCACGCTGGACGGAACTGCTGTGCTGACGGGAGCGTTCCCAACCTTGGCGCAGCGGGCGGCAGCAAATACGTGTGAAACCGCAAGTTGAGACATCACGGGAATTGCCAGGTTGATCCTACTCCGATAAGACTCAGACGCCGCCGCCGTTCAGCGGCTCATGCTCCACCTGCTCATCCATCGCCCAACTGTTTCGACGCGGCGGCAGATTTCTGTCCGCTCGCTGAGTCGGGTGCGACTTGGACTGCTTTCCGCCAATACTGTCGAGCCTTGGCGGCGTCTCCGGAGTTAGCATGGATGGCGCCCAGATTGTAGAGGGCGTCCACATGCTTGGGATCTTGAGCCAGGACCTTCTCCGTTTCGGCAATCGCGCAAGGCAGATCATCTAACTCGTAGCAGGCTCGTCCAAGTTCAAGTCGTGCCTCCAGGTGGTTCGGCTCCGTCATTAACAGTTCCTCCAGACGGCCGCGTGCCTCGGCGGGTTGACCCTGTTCGGTAGCGATCTCCGCCAGACGCAGCAGGACTGGGGCATGGCCGGGCATCTTGCGAAGTTGCTCCACAAGTGAGGCCTTTTCGTGTGCGGCATTCGGCGGCACGACCGGCTCGGCTTGCGTCTGGACTGCGGGCGGAGACTTCCTGTTCAGCCCGAACCAGAGCGCTCCCCCGAGCAAAACTGCAAGTGCCACGGCGGCCAGCGCGGCTTTGGAGCTGTTCATGCCGCCACCCTTTTCGCAATCTCCACGCGGTTCGGTACTGTGACACCTTTGGTCTGCGCCGTTTCTCTGGCCCGGATCCGACGGAAACCCGCGCTGCCATGCTCCGGAAAGCGCCGGTTTCGACACTCGTACTCACTCGCTGCGAACCTATCGTTGGCCTGCATTCGAACTCCAATCATCTCGATCATCGTCTCCCATGCGTTTGCTAAAGACTTCCCCTTGTTGACTCCGATGAACAGAGCGCAATGCCAAATCACCGCAACCCCGCTGGGTCGTTCGCCGGGGAGCCGGTCTTGAGACCGTGGGCGAATTGCGTTTGGTAACGGCGGGGAAAGCCTCCACGATCATCGCATCCTAAAAATAGCCCATCATCAGAACTGTGCCAATATGTGCCGCCACCAGGATGACGAATGAATAGCTGAACGGCCGGTGAACCACGTGCCAGAGATGGAGCACCTGGCCGGCGCGGTTGAGGAAGAGGATTTTCGACGTGAGCCACGACTGTGCGCGCGCAGTCGCCAGCACGTTCTCCAATTCCTCGTGGCTACTCCGACGCAGGCCGCCCAGCGTCGTCCAGAGTTCTCCGGGACTCAGCACTTTGCGTCGAGCACGCGCTATCCGCCATGGGCGGCTGAGATCCAGGCGCGCCATGGTGAAGATCGCCGACCACAGAGACATGGCAGCCACCTCCCGGGAAGACGGCATTTGCAGTAGCGCGTCCAACTCCGCTTTCCCAAACACATTTTGCGTGTGCAGCTCTGCGGCGAGTGCGTCGGCTTCCGTCTCAAGTTCCTGTAGCGATCGCTCGGCGGCACCGACGCTTCGCGGTATCTGGGCGTAGAGGTAACGTCCGACGAAGCCGCTGACCACAATGGCGATCATAATCCAGTACGCCACTCCTGCCAGTCCGTTCAGCTTCAGCGATGAATGGTATGTGACGATCACCGGCACGATTAGACCGAGCAGCACATGTATGTCGAGCCAGTTCCGTGTCTTACCAACGCGCTGCATCGGCTTCACCCGCTTCCGCAATGGGTAGAGATAGATTCCCGCAAACAAGACCAGAGAGGCCAGTCCTAATCGGATGCCTATGTATCCCGCGGGCCGCAGCGCGACATGCTGGGGATGGAACGGACGATCCGTCAGTGGCAACAAATAGTAGCCAGCCCCCTGCCAGCCCAGATAGATGGCCGTCACGATGGCGGCGCAGAGCACCGTAATCACAGCCACTTTGTGACCCGAGACACCGGTCGGTCGCACATGTCCAGCCGTACTCATTCCTTCGTGATCTCCTGCACTTTCTGCTCCGAGCTAACCTCGAAGCGTCGATAGGCGGAAAACTCGTGTTGATTGCGCCAGCGCTGATGCGCCGTCCGCGCCTCCACGATAGCCAACCGCGGTACCCACACCGTCACCGCTGCTGCCCCCGGCCCGTACTCCACCGTTGACGTCAGCGACTCCAGTCCGATATCGGCCAACGGTTCACGTAACTCCGTCTGAATCCGGCCGATCGCTCCGGTCTCTGGATGAACCCAAGCAGTGCCCCGCCACGCGATCGGGTACTCACGGCCTTTCACTTCCAGCACCGTCGGTGAAACGTGTCCCGGCAAATGTTCAAACCGGATACGGCGCCACACCACGCCGCCCGTCGTATCCGGCGCGATCTCCTGAAACTCGAAGCTGGGCTGGAAATGGGGATGAAACACGACTTGCATCACGGCAAACCCGGTTGTGGCGAGGAGCGCTTGCGGCGGTTCCTTTTGTGCTCGGCTCTTCTCAAGCCTTGACTCTTCGACGGTGAAACTGTCCCCCGCGGTTTCTAGCAAGATGAGGTAATCGAAAATGCTCTCCCGGCGGTTGGCGACCTTATCGCCCTGAGCGAACTTCACCTGCGTCAATTTCTCAGTGCAGGCGAGCGAGGGGAATAGCGTGGCGAACTCTTCAGCTTGCCGCGCCACCTTCTCCAACAGGACCGTCGGACGTTGCGCAACAGCCAAACCAGCGGCCAGCGTCGAAAATAGCAAGATGTTCCGAATGATAGGCTGTGTCCCCATTAGAATCGGTATCCCAGAGTGAAGAAGATCTGATCGTAGTTCTGAACTCCACCGCGATAGGAGAGCCACCCTCCGGTGAGGAAATAGTTCTGGCCCAGACTCCAGTCTGCCTGCCCGTTTATAAATCGCGAGCGTGTTTGCTGGGTGAGTGGCCCGGCGAAGTTCTGTTGGCCCACCTGCAACTCCAGGCGGATGTCATCGCGAATTTGCCGCATCAGGCTGATCGACTCATAGGACCCATTCCCGAACGTGCTGTTGAATCGCGTGTATCGGCCATCCACCCGAACTCCGATCCAAGGCAGGCGTGTCCAACCCAAGCTGTACATCTGGTTCAGCGAGGCCGTCGTGTCCGTATCCCGCTTGCTCCGGCCCCAGTTGGCGGAGAGCACCAGTCGGTCTATCGGTTGGGCGCGGAACCCACCGCTGAAGCCCTGAAACAGATACTTGTCCAGCAGGCCGGTACCGATCAGGGTCATGTCGAACGTCGGCAATCCCCGGAAGTAGTTCTGGTTCACGTCGAACGATAGTCGATTCGAGGGGTGGTAACGGAAAGTCAGAAAGCTCCGGCTCAACATCGGACCCGTCTCGCCATTCATATACCGGGGGTTCTTCTGGTCTGCCTCCATGCTGTGCATCACGCTAAATTTGGTGCCTGCAAAAATGGAGTTTTCGACAAAAAGAAACTGCCGCTCTGGTTTCCACCTCACTCGCGTGAGCGCGGCACCCACCGTGCCGGTCCAGCGGACCTTCTCGTAGGTGCCTTCCTCGAAGCTGGTGAACAGGCCCAACATCTGCCGTTTCGGATCATAGTTCCACTGCGTCGGATCCGGCGTCGAGCCCCCGAAGACTCCAACCGTGACGTGCGGAGTAATCCGTCGCGCGGCATACCCGCCGTCGATCGTGCTCAGACTGGACGCCCATGGGATCAACACCCGTCCGAACCCAAAGATGTACTTCGAGCGGGGATTGTTGTAGAACATGCCAATCGTGTAGGTGCGGTTGATCAGGTCGATCATAGTCTGCTGCTGAGTTCCGGATTGGCGCGTGTTCCAGCGGCCACGCCAGTAACCGGTGAGATTCCAATACGTGCCATCGATGCGTGTCCAATCCACACGCGCCGAAATCCCCTCCTGATGCGAACTCAGCCCGCCCGCGCTCCGGTCGTTGAGGACGTTCATCTCGAAGCCAATTCGGCCGCGGAGTCTGCCGACTTCCTTTGGTTGGGCCATCGGCACATGCTCCCTAACCTCCTCTTCCAGCGGGTCGCCGCTCGAGAAACTGATCACCTG
Source organism: Paludibaculum fermentans (assembly GCF_051172195.1). GTDB lineage: Bacteria > Acidobacteriota > Terriglobia > Bryobacterales > Bryobacteraceae > Paludibaculum > Paludibaculum fermentans_A. Next base: position 2,232,281 of record NZ_JBPJAQ010000001.1, on the reverse strand, counting down.
AGCGTAACGCTGGCGGCGGCTGGCTGCTTCCAGTCGCTCAAACGCTTCGGCGTCCTTGCCCGAAAGTAGCGCTTCATCGCCGACCTGGGATTGCACGTCCTTCTCAGCATTCCTAACCTCAGCCAGCGCCGATTGCGTCGCGACAGAGACTACCAGAACGTCGGCGATCCGTTGCGTAGCCAGACGAGCGTCGCCCGGAGCGCGTCGTTCCAGTTTCAGCGTCATCCCCTCCGCCAGGCCATGGGCGCTGCCGCCGTCCAGATACACCATTCCCGGCACAACCTGCTTCACGACGAAGCTTCGGCGCGCCTGCCCGGGCGGCACAGACTGTCCGGTGACGAGGGCAGCCAGCAGCAGGGCCGTTATGAAGAGCCTGGTCATTTTTAGGACTTCCCCTGTGGGTGGCACTGGTAGCAGGACGGACTGGCGTAGATGTAGCCCTTCCGTCCGTTGTGCTTCTTGTCCATGTCGATCTTGTTGTGCTCGTGGCAGTCGATACAACTGAATACGGCGTAATTTGCAGGAGTGCGGTGACAGTCATTGCAGGTGGTCCACTTGCCGGCGTGCTTGCCGGTATAGATGGGGAACTTGTGTGTCACCTTCGCGCCCAACCATTGTGTTGTCGTGTGACAGGTCGCACATGTGGTGGGGAAACCCGCGGCGACGTGATTTGGATTCGTCACCGTCTCAAATGCCTTGCGGTGGCAGGTGTAGCAGTCGGTCGGCGTACCCGCATAACGTCCGCCAACATGGCAGAGTGCACAGGCAACAGTGGTGTGCTTACCCGTCAGCGGGAACTTCGTCGTGTTGTGATTGAACACGGCACCTTTCCATTGGGTGGTGGTGTGGCATACCGAGCAGTCCTTGGGGAATCCAGCCGTGACATGGTTCGGATTCGTGGTGCCGTTGTAGCTCGCCAGATGGCAACCGTCGCACGTCGCCGGTGTGCCTTTGTACACGTTGTTCTTGTGGCATGCCCCGCACTGCTGGCTGACGTGCTTGCCGGTGAGCGGGAACTTGGTCGAGGTCGTGTGATCGAACTTGGCGCCCTTCCACGTTGTCGTCGTGTGACAGACTGCGCAATCCTTCGGGAAGCCGGCTGTGACGTGGTTCGGATTCGTGCTGCTGTTGTAGTTCGCCAGGTGGCAGCCCTCGCAGGTCATCGGCGTGCCTTTGTAGACGCTATTCTTGTGGCACGCTGCGCACTGCACTGTCGTGTGGAAACCAGTCAGTGGGAACTTCGTGGCGGCTGTATGGTCGAACTTGGCACCCTTCCACGTCGTGGTCGTATGGCACACGGAGCAGTCCTTGGGGAAGGCGGCCGTCACGTGGTTCGGATTGGTTGTGGCATTGTAGTTCGTCAAGTGACAGCCCTCGCAGGTGGTCGGAGTGCCCTTGAATACACTGTTCTTGTGGCATGCCGCGCACTGCACAGTCGTGTGGGAGCCAGTCAGCGGGAACTTGGTGGCGGCCGTGTGGTCGAACTTGGCACCCTTCCACGTTGTGGTTGTATGGCATACGGTGCAGTCCTTGGGGAAGGCGGCCGCAACATGGTTCGGGTTGGTGGTGCCGTTGTAGTTCGTCAAGTGGCAGCCCTCGCAGGTTGTGGGCGTACCCTTAAAGACGTTGTTCTGATGGCAGGCAGCGCACTGCACGGTAGTGTGGAAGCCGGTCAGCGGGTACTTTGTGGCCGTGTTGTGGTCGAACTTGGCGCCCTTCCACTTGGTTGTGGTGTGGCACACGGTACAGTCCTTGGGGAAGGCAGCCGTTACGTGGTTCGGATTCGTCGTCTTGTTGTAGTCCGGCAGGTGGCAGCCCTCGCAAGTTGCGGGCGTACCTTTGTAGACGTTGTTCACGTGACACGCTGTGCACTGCACGGTAGCGTGGAAGCCAGTCAGCGCGAACTTCGTGGCAGCGTTGTGATCGAACTTGGCGCCCTTCCAAGTTGTGGTCGTATGGCACACGGCGCAGTCCTTCGGGAAGGCGCCTGCCACATGGTTCGGGTTCGTCGTCTTATTGAAGGCCGGCAGATGGCAGCCCTCGCAGGTAGCCGCCGTGCCCTTGTAGACGTTGTTCATGTGACAAGCCGCGCACTGCACCGTCGTGTGGAAGCCCGTCAGCGGGAACTTCGTGGCGGTATTGTGGTCGAACTTGGCGCCCTTCCAGGTGGTGGTGGTATGGCAGACGCCGCAGTCCTTCGGGAAGGCGCCTGCGACATGGTTCGGATTCGTCGTCTTGTTGAAGGCCGGCAGATGGCAGCCCTCGCACGTGGCCGCTGTGCCTTTGTAGACGTTGTTCACGTGACACGCGGCGCACTGCACCGTCGTGTGGAAGCCGGTCAGCGGGAACTTCGTGGCGGTATTGTGGTCGAACTTGGCGCCCTTCCAGGTGGTGGTGGTATGGCAGACGGCGCACTCCTTCGGGAATCCGGCCGTGACATGATTCGGATTCGTCGTCTTGTTGAAGGCCGGCAGATGGCAGCCCTCGCACGTAGCCGCGGTGCCCTTGTAGACGTTGCTCACGTGGCATGCGGCGCACTGCACCGTCGTGTGGAAGCCGGTCAGCGGGAACTTCGTGGCGGTATTGTGGTCGAACTTGGCGCCCTTCCAAGTCGTCGTCGTGTGGCACACGGCGCAGTCCTTCGGAAAGCCCGCCGTCACATGGTTGGGACTCGTTACTTTATTGAAGTCCGGCATGTGGCAACCCTCGCAGGCCAGCGGAGTTCCGCTGTACCGGCCGTTTACATGGCACGCGGCGCATTGTGTCTTGCCGTGCGCGCCGGTCAGGGGGAACTTCGTCTTGCCATGGTCGAAGACTGCGCCCTTCCACTGGACAGTGGTGTGACAGATGCTGCAATCCTTCGAGAATCCCGCCGAGACGTGATTAGGATTCGTCGCACCCGTGTATACCGCCAGATGGCAACCCTCACACGTGGCCTGGGTGCCCTTGAACACATTGTTCACGTGGCACTGGGCGCATTGCTGATTCACATGCGCACCGGTTAGAGGAAACTTGGTGGCTGAATTGTGGTCGAACTTCGCACCCTTCCACAGTGTGGTGGTGTGGCAAACCGTACAGTCCTTCGGGAAACCGCCAGTCACATGGTTCGGGTTGACGGTCTTGGTGAAGTCGGCCAGGTGGCATCCCTCGCAAGTCAGCACCGTGCCGGCGTATCTGCCGTTGACGTGACACAGCGCGCACTGTGTATTGGTGTGAGCGCCTGTCAGCGCAAACCGGGTCTTGGCGTGATCGAATTTCGCGCCCTTCCACTGCGCCGTAGTGTGACAGACGCTGCATTCCTTTGAAAATCCTGCCGCCACGTGATTGGGATTCGTTGTGCCTGTGTAGCTGGCCAGATGGCAGCCTTCGCAAGTCGCTTGAGTCCCCTTGTAGACGTTGTTCACGTGGCACTGCGCACACTGTTGGTTCGCATGCGCGCCGGTCAGAGGAAATGTGGTGGCGACATTGTGGTCGAACTTGGCACCCTTCCACTGCGTCGTGGTATGGCACACGGCGCAGTCCTTCGGGAATGCGGCGTTCACGTGATTGGGTGTTGTTGTCTTGTTGAACGCGTCCAGGTGGCAACCCTCGCAGGTCGCCGGCGTAGCGGTGAAGGTTCCATCAACATGGCACTGGGCGCACTGCGTATTGACGTGCGCACCGGTCAGGGCGAACTTCGTTCGCGTGGAGTGGTCAAACTGCGCGCCCTTCCATTGCGAGGTGGTATGGCAGATGGCGCAATCTTTCGGGAACCCGGCAGCAACGTGGCCCGGATTCACAGATTGGGTGTAGTTGATCAGGTGGCAGCTATCGCAGTTCTGCGGAGTGCCGGTGAATTGGCCATCGATATGACAACCGGCGCACTCAGCCTTATCGTGCGCACCCGTCAGACGGAACCGGCTCAAGTTGTGGTCGAACTTCGCACCTTTCCACTGGGTTGTCGTGTGGCACTGAGCGCAATCACGCGTAAAGCTCGATGCGGCGTGTCCTGGATTCGTCGTCTTGTTGAACGCCTCCAAGTGGCAACCCTCGCACGCTTGCGGCGTGCCGGCGAATCGTCCACCGACGTGGCAGGAATTGCACTGCACCTGGAAATGCGCGCCTGTTAGCGGGAACTTGGTCCGCACCGTATGATCAAACGCCGCCCCCTTCCACTGTGCCGTGGAATGGCACACCGCGCAGTCGCGCGGGAACCCGGCTTGTGCGTGGTTTGGAGTCTGAGTGGCGTTGAATTCCTTGATATGGCAGTTTACGCACTGTGTGGATGTACCTGCCCACTGGCCGTTAGTGTGGCACTCACGGCACGCCAGACGGGTGTGTGCGCCCTCGAGGGCAAAACCCGTGACCGCACCGTGATCGAACTTCGCGCCCGCCCAGGTATCCATGCTGTGGCACTGCTCACACTGCACCGGAATCCGCGAAGGGCCGTGCGGCGGGTTGGCTGACTTGGCGTAGTCCGCTGTGTGGCAAGCGACGCACTCGGTGCTCAAACCCTTGAACTGCCCGACGGCCGCATTCTTGTGGCAACTATCGCAGGCCGCCGCCGCGTGCGCCCCGATCAGTGGGAAACGGTTGTTGTGCTCGCGAGTCTGCTGCACGGCCACTCGCCAGCCCTTCACCGTATGACACTGCTGGCAATTGCCGCCGAACTGCCGGCGGTGTATGTCAGCGTGGCAGGACGAACACTCTTTGCTGACGTTTCTGAAGACCCGGCTCACGTGGCAAGCAGCGCACGGGACGCCCTCATGCATTCCCAGGAGCGGCCACTTGGTCTGTGAATTGTGGTCGAACTCCGGAATCGGCCGGATCGGCTTCCAGGCATTCGCCGTATGGCAACTCTCACAGGCCACCCTCAACGTGCCGTGCGGATTGGCCGTGCGGCGCGCAGGCGATGGTGTCTGGGCCGCAATCGCCGCCGACAACACAGCAGTGATAGCCAGCATCCGCGGAACCATGTTGCGCAGCCCTCTCATCGATGACACTCCTCGCATTTCTTCGGCGTCCCCCGGTAGGCAACGATCTTTCGTGTCCCCACGTCGCGGCGATTGTCGTGGCACATTCTGCACGGCACCAGCTCGTGTGCACCCGCCAATGAGAACGTGGAGTGCTTCTGATGGTCGAATCCCGTAGGGCGCCAGTTGGTCGTAGTGTGGCATCGTCCACAGTCCGGCTTACGCTCCGTCGCCGTTTGGAACTGACCCTCATGGACATCGGCATGGCACGCCCCGCACTGCTGCGTCGTGCCCCGGAACGTGATCAGCGTCTTGCCGCCGGGTATCTCCGGCTTGTGACATGCCGTGCAGGCAGCGCCCCGGTGCTTTCCGGTGAGCGGAAACCCTGTCGTGCTGTGGTCGAACGGCCCTGTCTCCTTCCATCGCCGGGTGGTGTGGCAAGACTCACAGGCCCCGAACTTCTCTGCCAATGCCCCGTGGAGGCTCTCATGGCACTCCACGCATCGCAGCGTCGCGAAACGGAACTTCGTCTCTTCCGGGTTCGCCGCGCGCCTATGGCAGTCCGCGCACGCCACGGCGATGTGCGCCCCGGTCAGCGGCATCCTGGATTTCAAATGGTCAGCGGGCGTGAAGCGTGTCTGTTTCCAGGCCGCCTCCGAGTGGCATCCCTCACAGCGATTCTCATGTGGCGCCGCAGCAAATTGACCGCGGTGGCGATCCTTGTGACAGCTGCGGCAGGACGCAAACTCAGGATGATAGTTGGTGGCCGCCCCTGTCCCTTTGTGGCACTCAGCGCAGGCGACCTTCGTATGCAGTCCAAGCAGCGGATAGCGCGTCGATGCATGCTCCTTCACCGTGAACTTGGCCGGCTTCCAACCCGAATCCGTGTGGCAGGCTCCACACTCCCCTTTATCCCGCGCGGCGAACTGTCCATTGTGCCGGTCCTGGTGGCATTCCAGGCACCTTGCATGGGCGATCGGAGCCTTGAAATTCTCGGTCTTATGACATTTCTTGCAGGTCACGGCCGAATGCTTACCACTCAGCGGAAACTCGGTCTTGCCATGGTCGAAGCTGCCCTCCGCCAGCCGTGCCGATTTCCAACCGTTCGTGGAATGGCACTTCTGGCAGTCCCCGGCGAACGACCCGCCGTGCGGGTCCTTGTGGCACGACTTGCAGCTTTCGAAAAACCCGAAGTTCTTATACTGAACATGCCCGCTTTGAGGAGGCATACGGCGGTGGCATTGCGCGCAAGCCACCTTTTCATGCAGACCAGTCAATGGGTATCTGGACTTGTCGTGCGAAAACAGGGGCGGCGTCTTCCACGTCTCAAGACTGTGGCAGCGGCCACAGTTCGGCCCCAGGTCACCATGATGCTCATCCACATGGCAATTTGTACACTTTGGTGAAAGTCCCAGGTAAGTCTTACCGAGGTCGGAGCGCTTCATGCCTGCCCGGTCCTCAGCCGTGATCTTCGAAGCGTTGTGGCATTTTTCGCAAGCCAGCGGGGCGTGTTTGCCCTCGAGTGCCCATCCTGCTTCCCTGTGGTCAAAACGGGCCTTTGGCGTGCGCCACCGCACGAGCAGGTGTTGCCGGCCGTTGTGTTCACCGTGACAACGCGCGCAATCCTGGCCGGCCTGAGGCCCCGTTCCCTTTACGACCCGCGCATGGTAGCCTCGCTTTTCTGCAAGGCGCCGCCGGATTTCCTCATGGCAATCGAGACACTTCAGTTGCGCCGAACCGGTACCGAAGGCGTGACAGGATACACATTTCAGGGGGCTGTCCAAAGACTCGTGCGCACGCGACAAGTCGCCTGGTGACATCTGAGCGGAAACCGTCTCCCCCAGAAGGGCCACTAGTCCCAAAACTCTCCACGCTCCTCCGAAACGCAACATCCTGAGAAAGATCCTCGAACTTATCTACCGGTTGACCTATTGGTTTGTTTAGGTGTCCGAAGACGATTAGCAATTCAATGGCCACAAAACGGATTGCCGCCGCCATGACTCCTGAACATCCGACCGTTTGCATTAGCGGATCCACTTAACCCGCAAGCTGCTGGGGGGCAGTCGGCGATGTACTGGTGCTGATTTCGTATCGCCTGGCCTCCGGGTCATACGCGACCGGAACAAAGTCGTTGATGGCCAGAGTGGGCGGGATTTGCAGGGCCAGAACCGGGACTTTGTATCGCTGCCCCGCCACCACTCTAGCCGGATCGGCCTCTATCTCCCCTAGTTGTCTTCGCACTTCACCTTTGTGCGAACTTCGCCGATTCGGAATCGACCTCCTTGGTCCGCTGATCAGCGCCTGATCTAAACTAAGCGTCATAAGTCTTTGCGCATATACCAAAAAACGTGATTTCATGTTTGTATGAGGCCACTGACGATCACCGATGCGCCCATGGTGGTTTTGGCATTGCAGGACGAGATCCGCCGGACGGATGAGTCCCGTTACGATCACCGTCTGCATGCTGTCTTGCTTGTTGCGCAGGGCATGACCTGTCGGCAAGCAGCCGCGGTACTTGGGGACGCCCCACCCACTTTGGAGTATTGGGTTCGGGACTTTGAACGCGCCGGTCTGGCTGGGCTTCAGGAGGGCACCCGCTCGGGACGGCCGCGACGCTTGACGGAGGAGCACCTCAAGATCATCGGACAGGGATTGCGGAAACCACCCGAAGAGGCGGGATTGACTGCCAATCATTGGGACGGCAAGGCGTTGTGTGCCTATCTGCATCGGGAGTTTTGCGTCGATTTGGGTGTTCGGCAATGCCAGCGGCTGTTCAAGTCTTTGGGCTTCCGTCTGCGGAAGCCGCGGCCCCAGATCGCCCACGGCAATGCCGAATTGCAGACTGCGCATAAAGAAAACTCCAAGCTCTGATGGCCGATCCCACAGTGGAGGTCTGGGCTTTGGACGAGGTTCACTTCCAGCAGCATGGCTCCCGTTGCCGGATGTGGGTTCCACCCGAGGTGCGCGATCCGGTTTCGCTGCATCATCCAACACGAAAACAAGTGGGCTACTTCGGAGCCGTCCGGCTGTCCGATGCCCGATTCCATTACCAAAGGGAGCCAGGCCGCTTCAACGCCAAGACATGTTGGTGCTTCTTAAAGTCTCTCCGGCGGGCATGCAAGAACAGCAAGAAGAGGGTGGTTGTCCTCTCAGACAACGCCAAGTTCCATCACGCTCTGCTTTACAAACCCTGGCGAGAAAAGCTGGCGCCACGCTTCGCGCTCAACTTCCTGCCGCCCTATAGCCCGGAGTTGAACCCAATCGAACGGGTCTGGAAACTGACTCGACGGAGTTGCCTGCACAACCGCTACTCCGGCCAGTTGTCCGAACTGATCGAGGATGTCGAAAGCCAGTTCAACCAGTGGCACAAAGGGAACACCACGCTACGCCGGCTATGCGCAAAGATTCAGGACGCTACGTTTAGATCCCGAATACTATTTCGTGGTCAAGAACGCCGCCAACCTCGCCTTGGTCGTACCCACCGATAGCGGAGGTGCTGCATACATTAATGTCGAGGGCCAATTCAAGCTCGCCGGCGCTATTCTCGCCCAGGTCGCAGCCGAACCCCGCAGGGCACTGTGCATTGCCTTGAGTTCTCTTGCCGCGTGGATCGAGGCCGAAACGGCCGAGGAGTAACCGTGAGCATCCCAAATTGGTTGCACCGTGGCCGGACTGACGCTTTACGGCGCAGCCATTGTCCGCACGCTCCACTGCGTTGCGGCGGCCGGATGGCTCTGCGGCGTGGCATCTGCGATCTGCGACACCTTCTCAGCCGAGACTACAGCCTTACGTTCGCGCCCGGGTTCGTCTTCGTTGAGCGCTAACGGACGGCCGCTGAGGAAAGGCTGCCTCCATAGGATGACCGCCGCTCGATTGGTCCTTAGTCCGTAGGCAATCCGCCGGTTCGGTTGCCCGCTAGCGGCCACGGAGAACGACCTTCTGCGGCGTGTCGCGCGTGTAGATCAAAGCACCACTGTAAAGTGTGCTGTGAGACCATACACTAGCGAAATAGGCATGGCCCCGCCTCAGCGCCAGTCCGTCAGAATCTACCAGCATCGCGCTACGACCAAGGCCAGGCCGTTTCGCGGGCGCCTTAGTGGCATTGCAGGTCAGTGGAGGACACTGACATTCAGCTTGGCCCACGCAGGTAAGTTGTTGATAATATGGAGCGGGAGATGGGATTCGAACCCACGGCGTCCAGCATGGGAAGCCGGCACTCAGGATCACAATCCGCGCGCTGGTGCCTCAGTTTGTAACGGACCTCTGCGCTGGAGTCCGGCCGACAAGAAGGCTGCCCGCGTCACCCCAACTCTGCTAACGGTGAACGACGGCGACGGCCCGGTCCACCAACAGACCAGTCCCTTCCTGATCGATACAAGCGGGGCAGGTTGGCCAGATCGCTCGAACGATCCTGAGCCAGCGCTCCAACTTCTCGCGGAACTTGCGCGGCCGTGCATATTCGGCGCTTCCGAGTTGGCTCACCAGGCCAAATGGGCCGAATGGCGGAATCCGCTCTTGCCCGCGCGCCGTGAAGCAGCGGTAGGAGAGCCACGTGAACAGATCCAGAACCGCCGGGGAGGATGACAGCGCTTTGGCTGCTTCCAAATCGGTGGGAATCGGATGGTCAAGAATCTCGCGATAGAACTCATCGCTCAACAGGATCATGTTCTGGCGGTCGCCTGGCAGAAGCCGTTCCAGGCTGCTCCGGGAATACCAGATTCGTGCCTCGGACATGAAATTGAACCGAGCGCTGTGAACGACCGCCGTGCGCTCGAGCTGTGTGTCTGTTCCGAAGAAGAAGGTGGCCCCGAAGATCCGCTGAAAGGATGCGACCAGCCGGCGGTACTGAGAGCCACCCTGCTGAAACCCGAAGGCGTCCAGCATCTCGGCGGCGCTGCTGAATATGATCCTCGGAGATTTCTGCCGAATCGCCACCGTAGCCAGGAGGATGGGGAGTAGGCGGTCTTGTCCCCAGGGCAACCCGTAACTGGGATGCCCGGTTACTTGAAGAATGAATTGCCCGTTTCGGCGCTCGTGAAGAAGGCAGCCCGAAGCAGGTCGCTTCAGGGGAAGGCCGCACAGGACGAAGGGTCGGGAGGAGAATCCGACATTCTGGCGCGCGGCTTCTCGGTTGGTGCGGACCAACTCAATCGCCTCAACCTGGCGGAGCTTCTGCTTAGAGACGGCGACGCCCGGCAGTGTGTCTCGAAGCAGTGGACCGACCCGCTGCAGGCTCCGACATCCAGTACAACTCGAGCCATGAGCGCGGTCGCCGAGCATTAATCGCGATGACACGACTACACGCTCCGCTCGTGTGAGAAGGAGCCAGGCAGTCGCGGGCGAGACCAATCCTTCGTGACGGGCTTGTGCCAACCATGCCCGTCGCCCTGACGCGCGCTCTCCCCCATATGGCAACCGAACGGCCGAAACCGCGTCTGATCGAGTTGCTTGAGGTGCAAGTCTGGTTCTCTTCGCATGACAGAGCGGCGTCCGGGTGTGTGCCAAGATGTGTGCTACAAACAGATCCTTCGGCCATCTGCAGGGAGCGGAAGCAGACGCCCCAAATCCACGTAACGCACAGAAAATAAACAATACGGTGGTGGGCATGGAATCCCGCCACCTTGTTGCGGCGCAAGAGGTCCCGAGTTCAAATCTCGGCGGCCCGACCAAATACCTTATTTTCAGTTACTTAGATAAATTCCACATTCCTCGAAGTACGCCTCAAACCACTTGCTCGCCTTGCAGGCGGTCCCTAGTAGCGAAAGGACTCCTAAGTCCCATGCCTGCAATCGGATCACTAACGCAGCCAGCCCTGACAGCCGAAAGCCCCGTGACTTGGCGTGCTGAAAACTCCAATTGGCACCGGACTGTGCAGAATCCTTACGGCTTGCTACTTTCGCCATCCCGTCCCGATTGTGAGCAGGTGCGGATCGCAAGCGGAGTCGATTCTCCTCTTGGTTAGTCGCAGTATGGCAAGGTACAACGGATCTGGGGCTTCGATCGTGGCATCACGAGCGAGGACGACCCGGCAGCGATCCGGAAGCGTGGCGGGCCATACCAGGTCGGTACGCCGCGCAGCCAGATGAAGCGGCTCGAAGCCGGCCTGCTCAAAGACGACTGGACTGCGTTGCGGCTCGATGAAGTGGAACTCAAGCAGATTGCGATTCCGGGCGGCGATGAGACTGATATTCTCTGCAGCATGCGCGAGCGCAAGGAGAAAGGGAAGGCCATCAGCAAGCGCTTCTCCACGCGTGTGGATGCGGCGCTGCGGAGTCTGGCCCCAACGATTGAGACCGACCGACTGAAGGACCGGAGTATGGCGTAACAGCGACTGGGATCGATATAGGCAACACATCCCCAAATCAGCAGTCTGTGCGATGTGGGACTTCGCAAGAAGTCCTTGGGCATCGATCCTTTTTGCATGATGTAGGAAGACCGTGAAGCCCGACGGACCTTGCGCGAATGGGCCTACATGCTCCGCATCAACTTCCAGGCCGGTTCGGCCGAAGACTCGTGGACGAGGTAAATTCGACTGACCGAAACCGAATCCCCGTTTTGCGCCATGAAGAGCGCGTTGTCCATACGCCAGCTGTCTCATCAGAAACCGCCCACATCAAAGCCCACGCGATGGTCGTGTCTGGACTCTGTGCTCTGGGTGACGCTCAAGCATCTGCTCAGGCGCTACGCCCCCATCGAGACACATCCCCCAATCGGCGGAGTCTTCAACGCGCCGCCAATGTCGCCGATGAGGGCATTCCCACTGCTGCCTACGCTCCGCGGCGCCGATATTGTTTCGCCCACCACCGACGGCGGGGGAATCACTCGTGCCGCATCACCGAGCCCTTAGCCGATCAGAAGGGACTCCTCTTCCAGCCCAGACTCAGCCTCCCGGAAGGTTTTCGGCTCAATCGCCGATGTGATGGAGACTCTGCAGCAGACCGAACGGAGCCGGAACCTCTAAGTCCATTCTCCGGCCGTATCGTGACGAACCCGGGCTAACGACCATGCGGACGAACTGCGCCGCGGAAACTGGTTAACCTGAAAGACAGTGACGAAACAACCGGGAGTCGCGAAAACCGGCGCATACCAGCCCCTGTTCGATGGGATTGTCGCGTTGCTGGAAGAGTCCCGGCGCGCGGCGGGGCGAGCCGTCAACTCAATCATCACCTCGGCCTATTGGGAGATAGGTCGACGCATCGTCGAGGAAGAACAATCCGGGCAACGCAAGGCGAACTACGGCGATCAACTGGTCGAGCAGTTGGCCTTGGACCTCACGGCCAGATTCGGAAAGGGTTTTTCCAGAACCAACGTATTTCAAATGCGTCAGTTCTACCTCTCCTTCCAGGAGATTGTCCAGACACCGTCTGAACAATCTTCGGCGCTCACAACTGTCCAGACGGCGTCTGGACAATTGCCGTTGTTTCCGCTTTCCTGGTCCCACTATGTCCGGTTGCTCTCCGTCCAGGATCTATCGGCCAGAAGTTTCTACGAGAAGCAAGCTTTGAGCTCCGGATGGTCCGTTCGCCAGTTGGACCGCCAGATCGCTTCTCAATTCTACGAGCGTTCGAAAGCCGCGCGGCGGAATCTCGTAGCACGGAGGCAGCCGGGCGATGACCTCACACCCGACGAACACATCCGGGACCCTTTCGTCCTAGAGTTTCTCGGCCTGAAAGACGAATACTCCGAACACGAACTCGAGGAGGCATTGATCCAGCACCTCGAGCATTTCCTGTTGGAACTCGGAGACGACTTCGCCTTCATGGCCCGTCAGAAGCGACTGCGGGTTGGCGATGAATGGTACCGAGTGGACTTGCTCTTTTTCCATCGTCGGCTGCGCAGCCTGATCCTCATCGATCTGAAACTCGGCCGCTTCTCTCACGCGGACGCCGGCCAGATGAATCTCTATCTGAACTATGCCCGCGAGCACTGGATCCTGCCCGACGAGAACCCGCCTATTGGCTTGGTGCTCTGTTCGGAACGGAACGAGGCGGTGGCGCACTATGCACTCGGAAACCTGAACAACCAGGTGTTAGCCCGGGAGTATAAGTTGAGCCTGCCAGAGGAGGGAGTCCTGGTGAGAGAAATCTCGGACACCCGCCGTGCACTGCAGCTTCGAGCGCAATTCAAGCCAACTGTCGACGCATAGGCTCTGTGCGACAGGGGCGGCGGGGTTCGCGGCAATTCCTCAGTTCGCTGGTGCTTGCCTCAGGATCTCGTATTCGGCTGGCCGGGGCTCGTCACGGGAACGCCTCTGCTCCAGATGGGGCGTGGTCAATCGGGCTCAGTACGACGCAGTTGCGAGCACTTCTACGATTGGCATCGGCGCGTCTGGTAGACCGGTCTGCAACGATCTCTAGCGCATGTATCGGGCAGCGCACCAAGGATCTCGCCATCAGCGACGCCGATTGGCCCGAACTGCCGACACGTGAACATGGCCCCATCAAGATTGAACGACGGCGAAGGCCCGGTCGACCAGCAAACAAGTCCCTTCTTTGTCGATACAAGCCGGGCAGGTTGGCCAAATCGCTCGAACAATCCCGAGCCAGCCCTCCAACTTCTCGCGGAACTTGCGCGGACGTGCGTATTCGGCACTTCCGAGCTGACTCACCAAGCCAAAGGGACCGAATAGCGGAATCCGCTCTTGCCCACGCGCCGTGAAGCAGCGGTAGGAGAGCCATGTAAGCAGATCCAGAACAGCCGGGGAGCACGAAAGGGCTCTGGCAGCTTCGAGATCGGTGGGAATCGGATGGTCAAGAATCTCGCGATAGAACTCATCGCTCAACAGGATCATGTTCTGGCAGTCGCCTGGCAGAAGCCGTTCCAGGCTGCTGCGGGAATACCAGATTGTAGCTTCGGACATGAAATTGAACCGAGCGCTGTGAATGACCGCCGTGCGCTCGAGTTGTGTGTCTGTTCCGAAGAAGATGGTCGCCCCGAAGATTCGCTGAAAAGATGCGACCAGCCGGCGGTACTGAGAACCACCCTGCTGAAGTCCGAAGGTGCCCAGCATCTCGGCGGCGCTGCTGAATGTAACCCGCGGCGATCCCTGTCGAATTGCTACGGTAGCCAGGAAGATGGTGAGAAGGCGATCTTGCCCCCGAGGTAGCCCGTAGCTGGGATGCCCGGTCACTTGGAGCACGAATTGCCCGTTTCGGCGCTCGTGAAGAAGGCATCCGGGAGCAGGTCGCTTCAGCGGAAGACCGCACAGAACGAACGGCCGGGACGAGAATCCAACACTCTGGCGCGCCGCTTCGCGGTTGCTGCGGACCAACTCAATCGCCTCAACCTGGCGGAGCTTCTGCTTCGAGATGGCGACGCCCGGCAGTGTCTTTCGAAGCAGTGGACCGACCCGCTGCAGGCTCCGACATCCAGTACAACTCGAGCCATGAGCGCGGTCGCCGAGTATTGATCGCGATGACACGGCTATTCGCTCCGCTCAAATGATAAAGAGCCAGGCAGTCGCCGGCGAGACCAGTCCTTCGTGACGGGCTTGTGCCAACCTTGCCCGCCGCCCTGACGCGCGCACTCCCCTATATGGCAACCGAACGGCCGAAACCGCGTCTGATCGAGTGGCTTGAGGTGCAAGTCTGGTTCTCTTCGCATGACAAAGCGGCGTCCGGGTGTGTGCCAAGATGTGTGCTACAAACAGATCCTTCGGCCATCTGCAGGGAGCGGAAGCAGACGTCCCAAATCCACGTAACGCCCAGAAAACAAACAATACAGTGGTGGGCGTGGAATCCCGCCACATTGTTGGGGTGCAAGAGGTCCCGAGTTCAAATCTCGGCGGCCCGACCAAATTCCTCAAAAAGTTATAGACCTTCCCTCCTCCCAAACCCCTCTCTGGAGTACTACTGGCGTCCAAACTCCCTATGGGCGTCGTGCCAGGATCGGCCCCAGAATGCTGCCCACGGCTGGTGGTCTGGCCCCCATGGCTTCCACGGGATGGGCGCCATGGGCAGCATTGCACCTTTCCGAAACCTTACTGGTTTTTCCTCTCTTATACAGAGCTCACGTTGCCCATGGCGAGAGTAGCTGCTGGAGCTCCGTGCAGAACTCGGCCAGACGCTGGAGGCGGCTCCGGATATCCGCCGCCTCGGATCCATCAAGCTGCGAAAAGTGCAGGCAGCGCCCGGTAGCGCGCCCGCCTGCCAGTCGCGGGTTCCTCGACCTCGCCGCACCGCCGGGAGTGCGTGAAGGTCAGGCTCCCTGTTTGCCGGTCCATCCATTCGTAATCCGGCAGGCCGCTTCAGGCTCTGGGACGTGTAACGGCCGAGCGGTGGGCCAAGGCGATTCCAAGTATCAGATCGTCTAGCCTGCTGCCCAAAAGGCGCGGCCCGAAGTGCCCACAATCTCCAACTCCTACAGGCCTGGGGTATCGGCTTGCCCCCCCTGCCTCCTTGATCTTGTTCGCGAGAGGGATGCGAGCCGCTCCGGCCGCAGGGCTACCGGTAGGGCACCATGGGCAGCAGCGAAATGCGTTTGTGGTTCTCGACTTCGACGGGTAAGCCGATGGAGCTCTCGGTTTCCATGCCGATCAGCTCATTGCCATTACCCAACACGATGTATTTGAGCGTTCCCGAGAAGACCCTCCCAGGCATCTGACTGGAAACGCCATCGGTGTATTTCATCATGGCGGTGCAGTCCGGGTTTACCTCAATCGACATCTTCGGGAATTCCACATCGATGATGGCGCCGGCCATGGATGCCGTCGCTGCGCCGGTTCCAGTTCCGCCGTGCTGAAACGACATGACGAAGAGTCCCGAGAACGGGGTGGGCACGGGCTGCGACTGGCCGGGGATGGGAATCATAAAGGTACCTTCGGCGGAACCGCCATACAGACCGCGCACCATTGCGGCGCTGCAGTGCGGCTCACCCCAGGACAGGCGCCGGAAATCGGCCAAGCCGGTTGCCGGACCCAAGGGGTATTGCGTCGGCATCATACGCATCTCGTTGGCGTTTAGGATTACCAACCGGTCCGCGCATGGCAGCGGGCCGGCGGCACAAATTTCCGTGGCGGTGCAGTCGGCGTTCACCTGAATGGAACCGGTGAGGTCAAGTTCCTGGACTTGTCCGCCGACCGAAGTCGTCGCGTGAGCGGTGTAGCGACCCTGCTTGTCAATCTTCATCACTCCCAGCGAGGCAAATGGAACCGGCACGGGAGTGGAGCTTTCAGGGAGAGTCATTATGGTTGTGCCGTGGCTCTGCCATCCCCAGGTTCCTTTCACCATTGCCTGAAAGCACTGCGCAAAACAAGAACTGCAAAGCGTTAGCAGGAGACCTGCCGCAAATGCGAGATTTCGAGAGTGTCGCATGTGAAACGCTCCTTTCACAGGCCACGATACGGCAGCGGCGGTCGCCCAACCATGGGGAAAGGCTGGATTCTCGCTTAGTTCTACCTTTGGGTCCAAGCCGCTGGAAAGATTGAGGTTGCCGCGATACAGATCTATACTTGCGGTAACATGCCAGCGATTTCCGGCCGGGTGGCATTCGGAGACTTCGACCTCGACCTAACGACAGGGGAGTTGAGGAAGTCTGGCAGCGTTCTGAAGCTTGAACCGCAGCCGGCCAGCGTCCTGTCCCTTCTGGTAAGCGAGGCAGGCAGACTCGTCGGGCGGGAGGAGATACGCCGCCGGCTATGGGGCGACTCGACGTTCGTGGACTACGATTCGGGGGTGGACTACTGCGTGAACCGCATCCGCTCCGTGCTGTGCGACCACGCGCGCGCCCCGCGCTACATCGAGACTCTTCGCGGCCGGGGCTATCGTTTCATCGCGCTCGTCGGGGTCGAAAAGGCGTTCGCCGAGCCCACGCTGGCCGTGCTGCCCTTCGCGAATCTGAATGGTGATCCCGAGCGAGAGTATTTCGCCGACGGCATGACGGACGCCCTCATCACCGAACTCGCCCGCATTCCGGCCGTACGGGTGATCTCACGTCAGTCCGTACTCCACCTGAAGGGAAGCAACCGGAAACTGGATGAGATAGCCCGCGATCTGCGGGTGGACGGCGTGGTGGAGGGAGCCGCATTGCACGGCAGGAGCCGTGTGCGCGTGAATGCGCAACTGATTCTCATGGAGCCCGAGCGCCACGCATGGGCGCACAGCTACGAATGCGACATCTCCACCGCATTGATGACGCAACGCGAGGTGGCGCGTGCCATCGCCGAGTGCGTCGCCTTGGCACTGCAATCCACCGGACCCGTCATGCCGCCCCCGAGCCCGACGCCTCCGATGGAGCCGGAAATCGTCGAGAACTATCTAAAGGCGGTCTCCGAGTTGTACAAGGCGAGCGCGGAGAGCATTGGGAAAGCGCTGCAGTACATCCGCCGCGTCACCATCGAGGCGCCTGATTTCGCGCTCGGGCACGCCCTGCATGCCGCCTGTCTCTTCTCTCTGGGGTGGTTTGGGAACGCTCCCGCAGCCGAGGTGTTCCCCGGCGCGAAGCAGATGGCAAGGCGAGCGGTTGCCCTCGACGACAGCCTCAGCGCGGCTCACCACATCCTGGCTACTTTGAACTGGGTACTCGATTGGGACCCGGCTACTGCCGAGCGGGAGTTCCGGCGCGCCATTGAACTGAGCCCCAGCAATGTGGATGCGCACCTGCTCTATGCGGCGTTCCTATCCGGCGCCGCCCGCCACGCTGAGTCGATTGCAGAGGTTCAGTTCGCGTTGCGGATCGATCCCTCATCACTTTTTCCGCACCAGATGGCGGGCTGGGTCTACCTGCACGCATGCCATTACTCAGAAGCGGCGGCACAGGCCAAGCGGACGATTGAGTCCTATCCGGACGCGCTGCAGCCGCACTTTGTGCTGGGATGGGCAGCTTGGCGTCGAGGGAGGACGGAGGAAGCACTAGCCGCATTTGAGAAGGCTCTGAGCCTTTCGCGCGAAGCCATGTCGCTCGCTTTCCTAGGGCATATTTACGCGCGGCTTGACCGCGGGCAGGAAACACAACGCTTTCTCCTGGAACTGGACCAACTCCTCAGCCAGGGGCGAGCCTCTCCAATGGCGTTTGTGATCCTCTACGCTGGCCTCGGTGATCTCGATGCGGCTTTTGACTGGCTCGAAGCAGCCTGCCGGAACAGGGCCGACATGGTCTGGCTCACCAGCGGGTTTCCCGGCATTGATCCGCTTCGCGCGGATCCGCGCTTTCCCGAACTGGCAGGTCGCACGGGGATCGCGCTCAGTCAATTGGCCGGAGGTCAGAACTGGGGACCGGCCGTGTCCCGCCACAAGCCCCGAATGATGCGATGCGAAAGTTGAAAGCTCCTGGTGCTTGCTGTTTGGCCAGGCGCTTCTGTGTTGACGACTGAAGCGCGGCGAGGATACTCAGGAATTGAACGCTCGCAAGGCGTTCGCCAGAGGCGCGAGTGGCCTCTCGCGAATCCCGCATGCCTCCCAACCAGCCTTCGGCTCTCTTGCGGGCATACCCGCAATCCCACCCAGGCAGACACCAGAACTATGCCCGCGAACACTGGGTCCTGCCCGGCGGGAACCCGCCGGTTGGCTTGGTCCTCTGCTCGGAACGGAACGATGCCGTCGCGCACTGTGCACTCGGAAACCTGAATAACCAGGTGCTGGCTCGAGAGTATAAGTTGAACTTGCCCGAGGAGGGCGTCCTGGTGAGAGAGATTGCGGACACCCGCCGTGCACTGCAGCTTCGAGCTCAATTCAAGCCAACTGTCGAGCCCTAGGCTCTGTGCGACACGGGCGGCACGGCCTATGGCTGGCCGCCACAGAGCGCAAAAACAGTCGCCAAGCTACTGGCCGGTACTGCGCTTCGATACCGGGTCACGCCCGCTGCTCTTCCTCCGTCATCTCGCACCGGCACCGCTGATTTGGCTGGCCCGTTCACGATCAGCCGCCTCCCTCCCCCACTCTGACCGCTCCCGGTCAATTGACCGCATATCGTTACTGGGGCTCGCATCTCCTCACGTAGCAACCCCCTCCAACTGCCGAAAATGCGGCGCAAACCCGTCCGCGGCCAGTCTGTAGCTGAGACGGCCACGAGCGTGCTTCTGCCACAGAGTTGAATCCACAGGATTCCAAGGAAACCCATGAAGACTCTCGGCTCGTATTCACTCATTCTCACCCTGGCACTCGCAGGCGCGATGGCAGGCTGTTCCACAGAAACCACCAAAGCCGTAGACGTCTCTGATAGCGTCCGCGCGTCCCTCGACAAAGCGGGCTATAAGGACGTCTCGGTCAAACAGGATCGGGTCAAGGGCGTAGTAACCCTCGGCGGCCACGTGGCGCAGGAGACCGATAAAGCCCAAGCCGAGGCCCTCGCCAAGTCCCTCGCGGGCACCCAGGTCGTGGCCAATGAGATCGCAGTCCTGCCGCCCGGCGTCGAAAGCGAAGCCAAGACAATCAACTCTGACCTCGACAAAGGCATCGAGAGTAACCTGCACGCAGCCCTCGTCCAAGCCAAGCTCGAGGACAATGTGAAGATCTCCGTCAAAAATCGCGTCGTCACCCTCAGCGGTACAGTCGATTCTCCGGCCAAGCGCCTGCAGTCGCAGGATTTGGCCGCGGCGGTTCTCAATGTCCAGCAGGTCGTCAACGAGTTGCAGGTCAAGGGTCAGAAGGCAACTTCCTCCATGTAACGGCTGGCTCACCAGAGCAGCCTCCCCCGCACACCGCGCCACTAACACCACGCCACGCTGCTCTGGTGGCAGAGAAAAGGACTAAGGCATGTCATTCGCGATCTATCTCCTGGGCTTCCTGATCATGATTGGAGGCCTCATCTATGGCGCTGTGCTATTGCACATCGCGCCCCATTGGATCGCAGTCGGCGGCTTGGTCCTCCTGGGACTGGCGATTCTCAAGGGCGTCCAATCCACGCGAGGAAAAGACCCTTCCAAGTAGCTGGATCGCCTGGCTCACAAGACGAACAAGTGCCTGGGCCGCACCCTGCCTGGTCCGCACTCTGTAGGTTCGGCCATCCCCGTGCACTTAACGATCGAAGAAAGGTATAACACCATGCAAACCACCCAGACCATCGCCCTGCCGTTCCCAACGCACATGGACGTTCCGGATGCCGAGCGGGAGCATCTCGTTGAGCTTCTCAACGCACGTCTCGCCGACACCGCTGACCTCTACTCCCAGATCAAGCAGGCTCATTGGAGCGTGAAGGGGCCCAACTTCTTCCAACTCCATTTGATGTTCGACCAGTTGGCCGGCGAGATCTTCCCCTTCATCGACTCAATCGCCGAACGCGCCACAGCGTTAGGCGGAGTAGCAGCCGGCACCAGTCGCATGGCCGCCGCTCATTCCACCCTGCCCGAATATCCCGTTGACGCCGTGGAAGGGCAACGACACCTGGCCGCCCTCATCGACCGCTACGCCATCTTCACCAGCGTCATTCGGAAAGCCATCGACGTGTCCGACGAACACCACGATCGCTCGACCGCCGATCTGTTCACCGAGATCTCCCGCGTGGCGGACAAACAGCTTTGGTTCCTCGAAGCCCACGTGCAGTATTAGGCGCCTTGCCTCGCCATCACGGACGATTCGCCATCTAGGCGGCCAGCACCACAGCCAGAGGAGTTGCTCAAATGCCCTATATTACGGTTGGCCGGGAGAACTCCGGCAACATCAACCTCTACTATGAGGACCATGGCGCCGGTCAACCGGTTGTCCTCATCCACGGTTATCCACTCAGCGGCGCCTCCTGGGAGAGGCAGACGGCCGCACTCATAGCCACCGGATACCGCGTGATCACCTACGACCGCCGCGGGTTCGGCAAGTCCAGCCAACCCGCCGCCGGCTACAACTACAACACCTTCGCCCAGGACCTCCGCGAAGTTGTCACCCAGTTGGAACTGCGTGATTTCGTGCTCGCCGGATTCTCCATGGGCGGAGGAGAAGTCGCCCGCTACCTCGGCGTCTACGGCTCCACTGAGGTGAGCAAAGCTGTGTTCATCTCAGCCGTGCCGCCTTACCTTCTCAAGGCCGCCGACAATCCGGAAGGCGTGGACGGCACTGTCTTTGGCGCAATCCAGAAGGAGATCGTGGCCGACCGCTACGGCTTCTTCGCCTCGTTCTTCAAGAACTTCTACAATGCCGATCTTCTGTTGGGCAAGCGCGTCAGCGAACAGACCATCCAAGCCAGTTGGAATGTAGCGGCCGGCGCTTCCGCCACCGCCTGCCTCGCGTGCGTGGCTACCTGGCACGAGGACTTCCGCGGCGATCTTGCGCGCATCGACGTCCCCACCCTCGTCCTGCATGGTGATGCCGATCGCATCGTACCCCTCGAAGCCTCGGGCCTGCGAACCGCCAAGCTGATCAAAGGCGCCCATCTGGTTGTAGTGAAGGACGGGCCGCATTGCATCACCTGGACTCACGCGGACGAAGTCAACCGCGAACTGATCAACTTCCTCGGAGGAGACTCCGGGACGGGTTCAGCCGTTCCATCCAAGACCGGGACAACGGCCTGACAGCGGGTAAACCTACCGCGCTCCCCGGGGATGCCGAAGCAGTCCGGCATCCCCCTTTTTCATCGCTCTCCGGCCTCTGGCGCACGCTCCATCAAGCCCTCCACCGCGAAATCGATATGCCCCATCCGCGGGTCCGTCCCCACTAACTTCACCTTCAGCTGGTCGCCCACATCCACACCCTTCTGCCCTTGCACGAGCAGCCCCTCCACCGGCGGATTCAACGCGCGCACAAAGACGCCTTTCGGCGTGACACCCGTCACGATGGCCGTGAAAATCGCCCCAATCCGGTGCTCCAGCGCCACGGCGGCGATTCGCTTGTTCATCACGCGCTCCACCTTGCGGGCCGCATTCTCCCTGAGCGTGCAGTTTCGCGCGATCTCTTCCAGTTGCTCGTCTGTATACGGCGTCGGCTCCTGGACAAGCACATGCTTGACCAGCCGCTGGGTCACCAGGTCGGCGAACCGCCGGTTGGGTGCGGTGGAATGCGTGTAGTCGTGCGCGGAAAGTGCGAAGTGGCCGTGGTTCGCGTCGCCGGGCCGCGCAAACGCATACTCTCCAGAGCCCATCAACTTGACCACCGCCAGTGACAGATCCTCGAAGTGAACCTTGTCAGCGGCCTTCCTGCGCTCAAGAAACGAATTCAGGGCGCCCGAGTCGGCCGTCTCCGGCAACACTTCGCCGTAGCGCGCTGCGAGCTCCACAATCCGCGGCCAGCGCTTCGGAATATGCACCACGCGCCGCAGGGACGGCACGCCGGCGGCCCGCAGCGTATTCGCCATCACTCCATTGGCCGCAATCATGAACGTCTCGATCAGGGCCGTCGCCCGGTTCTTTCCTCTCGAATGGATCCCGTCCAGCCGCCCGCCGGATAGAACCGCCTCCACCTCGATGCGGTCGATGCTCATTGCCCCCAGCCGGCGGCGTTCGCCCGCCAGCAACTGGGCTGCTTCATCCTGAAGTTTGAGCTGGGCATCCAGGCCCGCCGCCGCCGTGACCCGCGAAGGCGCCGCCGCTGCACCTTCCAGCCAGGGGCCCACCGCGTTATATGTCAATTGCACGTGGTTCCGGACCAACGCACGGTAGACGGCACTGCTCGCAATCGAGCCATCGCCAGCCACCACCATCTCCACAACCACCGCCAACCGGTCTTCCGCCTCATTCAGGGATGTCAAGTCCGTCGACAGTTCTTCCGGCAGCATCGGGAATGTCTTGATACCCGTATAGACCGATGTCGTTTGGGCCGCTGCATGCCGGTCAATGGGCGAATCGACGCTTACCGCGGAATCGACGTCCGCGATGGCAATCAACAACCGGATTCCGCCGCTCACCCGTTCGGCCACTTCAAGTTGATCCAGATCGCGGGAGGTGTCGTTGTCGATGGACGACCACATCAGCTCGCGCAAATCGCGCACGCCGCTCTCGCGGGTTGGCTCTGCACGCGCCCGCAGCGAGGCCAGCTGCTCTTTGGTGCCTTCAGGGAAATTGGGGTCGAATCCCTCGTCAACCATCTCCTGGTTTGCTGCCGCCAGCAGATCGAATCCACTCTCATGCATTCCGCTGATCGCCTTTCCCGAAAGAAGCCGCCGCCGCTCTCCCGGGGGATCCCTCACCCTGGGGCGCGCAAAACCGATCCTATCATCCAGCCGCTGGCGTCACCCTCTCGTCGACGCACGGGAAGGCCAGCGCAATAGAATCACACGGTGGCCTCTGGACCCGCGGCTCGCAGTGGCGGGCTGCGACCGCGGCCCAGGGCAGGGCAATTTGCATCCTGGGCAGCCGGATGCCAGCGGGGTTCCGGGTCAAACCCGCACCACTGCGCTCCGCGGCTTGCTCCTCACTCGGCTAATGAGCTCGAGTCCGCGCCCGCAGAACCTCCACGGCGCAGTACCAGTCTTTATCCGGCGATCCCTCCTGGCACGATCTCAACTGCCAAAGCTCATAAGCGTAGGCAGCGATCTCTTCTTCTTTTGGCTCCGGAGTGCCCTCGTACAATCCTGGCTCGCCCCACGTTTTCTGATTCTCCGCCTGCGCCTGCAGGTAGGTCGGGTTGACGTGCTCCAGCGCTTGCCGGGAACTCTCATGTCCGCTCAGGTGGTCCCCGCTCCCATGATGCTCCGTGCCGTTAAGGTGCGCTTGCGAGGCATGGTTCCTCCGCTCCTGGGCAATCTGTCTGGCTTCGTTCATACGGAACCACGCCGCACGCCGGGCGCCATTGCCTCCACCCTGCTTTCAATCTCCGGGAATCCCCATCGCTCCGATGTTTTCATCCTGGAAGGCCAGCCTCGCCAGGGTGGGCAGATCACTGAACGGCCGGGATCGTCGGCAATATGTGGTCAGGTGACCGCGCGCGATCACCCCGCGCGATCACCCAAGGCTGCACCACCCGGCGACTTCACACGGCTGCCGCCCCCGCTTCCACCTCAAATCGCTCAGGTTGCCATGCTGCGTGGAACGGGACGCACTGTGTTCAATTGCCCTGTCCCGCGGACAGCGGGCGCGACAGTGTCACTCATGTGCGCCGCGCTCGGCGGCTTACGGCTGGAGAGGAAGTCCCGGTGCCCAGCCTGGTGGCACACAATCACCGCCCATTCGCTCCCTGTGCCCTCCTCGGATCGAAGAGGGGACTCGCCCCCCGAATCCCTGGACCCCGGCGTGCACTTGGAAGGTGCATGGCTCTCTTCCAGTTCTCGGGAGTAACCGCGATCGCAGCGGCTATGTGGCTGTCCCTCTGTCCGGGCACACCCTTGGAAGGGAGCCCCCAAGGCCCGGCCGCGCACACCAGCGGCACGGTTTTCCGTCCAGGCAATCGCAGTCAACACCAGCCTTGGATCCATAGCGGCAGTTTGACCCATCAACAATCCGGCAAACTGCGGCGGACGCACGCCAAGGATCGGAGCCTGCCTGGCAACAAGCCCATTCCCCATCGACGGCATTCATGGGGCTCTGCAGTGCCGCGGAAGATCAATCCAATACCCTCCACGCTCCCCGTGAACATTCAAAATGGCCCCATCCGGTTAGCAGTGCAGCTGACACCGCGGCCTCGACGAACGCAGTATCCACGGCTTCATTCCAAGTTGCAGAAAAGGACAAAATCATGGCAAGTAAGATGACCGCAGTGTTTGGTATTTTCCAGTCCAGAGTTCAAGCCGAACAGAGTGTGGACCGGTTGCTGAAGGGCGGCTTCACCAACGACGACATCTCAGTCCTGCTCCCCGACAATCAAGGCACCAAAGACTTTGCGCATGAGAAGAACACAAAGGCTCCGGAAGGCACCACGGCCGGTGTCGCCACCGGCGGAGCCATCGGTGGCGTGCTGGGCTTACTCGCCGGCTTCGGCGCACTCGCCATCCCAGGGGTCGGGCCGCTCATCGCCGCCGGACCAATTCTCAGCGCACTCGCCGGCCTGGGAGCCGGTGGAGCGGTCGGAGGCTTCATCGGAGCCCTCGTTGGCATGGGCATTCCGGAGTATGAAGCGAAGCGCTACGAAGGCCATATCCGGTCCGGCGGCGTCCTCCTGTCCGTCCATTGCGATTCGTCCGACGAGATCGCGCGGGCGCGCGATCTGCTGAAGCAGTCAGGTGCCCAGGACATCTCCTCCACTGGAGAAGCCAGTGCGGACTATAAGGAAGCCCGCGCGGCAGCGGCCCAACTTTAAACCCCATCCGGAGCCCGGCGGTGCAGGACTGCCGGGCTCCGGTCGCCACGCTCTTTCATCCTTCGATGCCCAACCACGCGATCCCCTGCATCAGGAAGCCCTGCCCGGCCCTCCCCTCTCCAAAATCATCCTGAATCCCACCGTAAGCGCCATCCATTGCCAGCCGGGTACGAACTGCGCGGCAGACGAGGCCGGCCGCGGTTTGTCCGGCCTGGCCTCGTGCAAGGGCGTGCAAGCACTCGCCACCCCAATTCAAACGTTGTCGTACGAGAAGGCGGGCCGGTGGTCCCCTTCGAACAGCCAGTACGGCGGCCGCCCGTAGTGAATGTAGAGCTGATTCTCATACTCCCGGGTGACCGGCATCGACTCCACATACGCGGGAGCTTCCTGAATAGTCTCCTTGGTTAGGCCGACCACGAACTTCGACTCCGGCCAACTGACACGCTGCACCCAGCCCGGCGAGAAGAGCACTTTCTTGCCCGGTAACCACAGCCGGGTTGCCACCTCGACATAGCGGATCGCCCAGGCGTAATCGTCGAATACAAAGCCGGCGACGTGGCCGATGCCGCCATCCACCGCATCGATGGTGTACCCTTCCAGCGCCTCGGTACAGCGCAGGTGCGAATCCATCGGCTCCTTGCTGATCCGCTCCGCCACCGCCTGGATGGCAGCACCCGTCGGCAGCGCCAGGCCGGCCGGATAGAAGGAGGGGCCCCAGAGGTGAGGGCCGCCCCAATAGTCCGGATACCCGTAATAGCCAAGATAAGCCGCCTCGTGCTGCCTCGAAACCGGCTCGTGTGTATCGATAGCCGGACTGTCCTCCACCTGCTTCATCGTCAGCACTACATCCAGTCGCTGCGCCTGCCAGTCCGCGGCCGTAATCGAGATCGGGGAAATGAGTACCTCTCTCCCGCCCAGCCAGCCGCCCGTTGCCACCGTGAGGTACCGGATGCCCCACGTGTCGTCATCAAAATAGAGCTTCTCGACGGTACCCAGTTCCCCGTCGCTGGCCCGGACAACCAGGCCCTTCAGACTCTTCGTGTTCATGAGCATCGATGTACCCCTCCCGGGGCTTGTTGTGACGAACGCTGGAACGGCCGCGAACCGCTCACCGGCAACTCCCGACGCTTCCGTGCCAATCGCCACGGGCGCTTCTCGGCTATCGCGTCCGGCTCAATGACATTGAGTGCACATCAGGGGCCAACTTCGGCGCTGGAAGGAAGCCCGCGGCGGGGCTCCACCACTCAGCCACGGCCCGGCAATTCAAGGCTGCATTTCGCCGTCAGCTCATGAGCACAGTGCCAATCGGCGCTTGTCAGACAGGCAGGCCATGCACATCTGGATCACCCGTTTGGTCTCGTGCGGATCGCGGACGCAAATCGAAACGACCCCGGCCTCCTGCGCTGGATAGTCGTTCCCGCCCGGAAACAAAGCATCACCGACAAAGACCATCTCGTCGATGGCAACGCCGAGCACGTCTCGCAACTTCCTGATTCCGTATGCCTTATCTATGCCTTGGCGGGTGACGTCCACAGAGGTCGAGCCGCCCAGCCGCACGGAGAAGTGAGGAATCAGCCGGTCGAGGATTGTCTTGATCTGATGCCTCTTGGCGAAGTCCGGGTCCCACTTGTGTTTCTCCTCCAGCGGAGCCTGCTGGCCTAAAGCGGAGAACGTGATCTGGCTTTCGCGATCCTCTACCACCTCGCCCCAGACCCTCTCGGCCCCGAAACCCGATTCGAGCACCGCCTGGTTGAGGGAAGCGATAATCTTGGCTTTCTCGTCCGTGGTGAAGTCTTCTGAATAGAGCTTCTCCCAGCCGCCTTTGTACTGAAAAAACTTCGTGCCACAGGTAGGCAGCAGCGAGAGGTTGGCCAGGCTCGCATCCTCGGGCAGCCGGGCAAGCAGTTGTTTTTCAAACTGCGGCCAGTCTCCTCCGGAGATCACAGCCACTCGGACAATGCCGAGAAGCTCCTGCAGCAGGTCCGCCATCTCGGAATCGAGCGACGATTTGCTCTCCGCCAACGTACCATCCAGGTCAAACACGATGAGCTTCTTCATTTTTTGTTGTACGATTTCCTGTTCATTCGTCCAGCGCGGCTGTGGTGGCCAGTTCCAGCACGCTGTCCGCCACTGAAAACCAGCCTACCCCACCAGCCCGAATGCCCACCACGTCACAGGATCTCCCGTATCCCTAAAGCCGGCACCCGCCGCACTGACGGTGGACGGTCGATTGACACTCAAAGGTCAGGCTGGGCCCAGGTGCACAATCGGCAAACATCTCCTGGACTTGCACCGGGAATGTGACGACCGGTCGCGAAACAACGGCGCGCATCCGGTCCGGGACCGGCACCAGCTCTCGTCATCGCGGCGCCGGCAGGCGCTATAGGCCTCTACCGCAGCCGCGGCTCAATCTGGCGCCATCATCCGGCCCGCCCGGCGCCCGTACCCATTCGTCCACGGAAACCTCTAGTTCCTACTGCCGCTCACGACGGCCACCGAACTGCCTCACAACCAGTAGCGTTGGGTGAATCCCAAGCGAGAAAACAACCAACAGGAGCATACACATGAACAACGATATCCTCGCAGGCAACTGGAAGCAGTTCAAAGGCACCATTCTGCAGCGGTGGGGCAAGCTCACCGACGACGATTTGGAAGTGGCTGCCGGGCGGAGAGACGAAATGCTGGGCAAGCTCCAGGAACGCTATGGCGTGGCCAAGGATGAAGCCGAAACCCAACTCAAGGACTTCGAAGCCAGCCACAAAGCAGCATACAGTTCACGCTTCCCCCAATAAGCAGGTGAACTTCAAATAGGACCCGGCCTCAGTCAGCATCGGTGACGGCCGGCTGGTGTCGATCCGGGACAAAGTCGAGAGCCCTCCCCGATCGAACCCCTCGGGCCTGCTGGAGCAGCTTGCCCGTGGCGTTGTGTCTCACGCTCCAGAATGGCGACGGGTGGGCTGCCTCCCTGGCAGTTCGCCCGGGCCGGCTGCGGCGGCGTGCCCGGCTGACTCGCAGGCCCACCCCCTCCGTCCAGCCGTCAGCCCTCAATGCGCCTTCAGAAAGGCAGGAGACCGCTCTCACGCCCCACTTCTCCCTCAATTTCCGCATTAAGGTTTATTCAGTCACAGGATCCGAAACTCTTTATTTGGTTTCTTTTCAACACGACCCTCCCCGCAACAGCCTCTTTCCCTTGACCCCACCCGTTACCCTGGAATCGCGCCGGCCACCAAGCCGGCCATTTTCATTTATAGGGAGATTGACATCATGGCGACCGTTGCTCAGATCACCGCCAACCAGGCGAACGCGAAACACTCAACAGGACCCGTGTCCCCCGTCGGCAAGGCCCGCGCTGCCCAGAACGCCCGCAGCCACGGCTTCACCGCCCGCAACCTCGACATCACGCCCGAGGACCGCGCCGAGTTCGACGCCCTCCAGGCCACACTGCGCCTCGACACCCGGCCCTTCGGCTGCCTCGAAGAGGAGATCTTCCACCGCATCCTCTCCCACACCTGGAACCTGCGCCGCATCGAATACTTCGAATCGCTCATCCTCGCCGAAACGGACCCATTGGCCGAAACCGATCCCCACGCCGCCAAACTCGACCGCTACGCCCGCTACCGTCGCGATCTCGAACGCGGCCTCTATCGTGCCATCAGGGAACTCAGCAAACTACAAACCGAACGCGCCGCCCTCGGCCAACAGCACCCCGACGTCGTCAAGGGCATTCGCGAGAACGTCCCCCTGGCCGAAGTCACCCGGCTGACCAAGAACACCGAAGAACTCTTCTTCTATGAAGGGTATGGCCACCCGCGTAGAGCCCTCGAGTACCTCACCACCGGCGTCGATTCCAACCACCCGGACAACCAGGACCCCATCGCCGATCTCCGGCCGGTTCGCGTTCCGCGAAACGAAGCCAACCTGGTCGGCCCGGACGGCCTCCCCAACCGGAACTTCGACGTCGCAGGCCTCTGAGCATCACCACCAGGCACCGTAGCCGCCCTTCGACGAAACGAAGCCGCTGACGAGTCCAGCCGCCTGACGGCGCCCTCAAGCACAGCCCATTCTTCGACAACAGCCCCGGATCACGGCCTACTGG
Source organism: Paludibaculum fermentans (assembly GCF_051172195.1). Taxonomy (GTDB): domain Bacteria; phylum Acidobacteriota; class Terriglobia; order Bryobacterales; family Bryobacteraceae; genus Paludibaculum; species Paludibaculum fermentans_A. The sequence goes on along the minus strand of NZ_JBPJAQ010000001.1, from coordinate 2,203,143 downwards.
TGGCCGGGCGTGTTCTTTGACATTTGAATATTGACTTCACCTCGCACGGCTACCCGGCGCCTCGCTGCGCTGGGGTGGTTCCGGGCGGGTGGGTCTGTCGCTTACTGTTGGGAGCAGCGCTTCCAGCGACGGCAGATCCACCCAATGTGGCGTACTCTCCACAGGGCGGGACGGATCACCTGCTCGCGGCCCGGTGCTGCATCTGCGCATGCTCCGGTTCCTGATTGTGGGCTGTCCCTTTACGCAACCGCTGCACGGCGAGCGGCCACCACAGGTCAACTGACCATATTTGGTCACAGGTCCTTGCGCGAGATGCCGAGCTTCCGCATGATGGCGTTCAGCGTCGTCCGGTGCAGCCCCAGGCGCGTGGCGGTCGTGGTGACGACCCCACCGCATTCCCGAAAAATCCGGATGATGTGCTCCCGCTCCACTTGCTCGAGTGTCACATTGCCGGCGAACGGCGCCTGATCCAGTTGCAGCTCCACCAGGGGAGCGCGGAGACTCGGTCCGCTCGTGAGAATTACCGACCTCTCGATGAAGTTCTCCAACTCCCTCACATTGCCGGGCCATTGGTAACTGATGAGCAGATTCATGGTCTCCGAGGGAATCTTGTCGATCGTCCGCCCCATCTTCTTGGCATACTTCACCGTGAAGTGCCGGGCCAGGGTCGGAATGTCCTCAGGATGATCGCGCAGGGGCGGAGTGGCGATGGGAAAGACCCTCAGGCGGTAGTAGAGGTCGCTGCGAAACAGCTTGTCGCCCATCATCTGCGTCAGGTTCCGGTTGGTCGCGGCCACCAGGCGGACGTCGATGGGGATTGTCTTGGTGCCGCCCAAACGCTCAAACGACTTCTCCTGCAACGCGCGCAGCAGTTTAGGCTGCAGATCCAATGGGATGTCACCCACTTCATCCAGGAACAACGTCCCGCGATGCGCCATCTCAAAACGGCCGATCTTCTGCGACAGCGCGCCCGTGAAGGCTCCGCGCTCATACCCGAATAACTCGCTCTCCAGCAGCCCCGTGGGAATCGCCGCGCAGTTCAGCGTGATAAAGGGCAGATTCCTGCGCGGACTGATCCGATGGATCGCCCGGGCAACCAACTCTTTGCCGGTGCCCGTTTCGCCCAGAATCAACACGTTCGCGTCTGTCGGTGCAACCACCTCAACCTGGCTCTGGACGCGCCTCAGTGCCGCGCTGGTGCCTACAATCTCTCCGAAATCTTCCTTCGGGGAGGTTTCCACCTCCTCCACACTCTCCCGCCGGTCACGCTCCCGCAGATCCTGCACAAAGGAGATCCATCGAAAGGGAGAAAGCTTGAGCACCGCTGTCGCCACCAGCACGGGAATGCGCCTCCCGTCTTTGCTCAGCAGTTCCTTCTCATAGGGAGTGCAGGCGCCAAACCTCAAACCTTCCTCATGGGCGAGCTCATCCAGCGGAGCAAACTCCGGCGGCGTCAATCCCGGCCAGTGCAGCAGGCCTGATTGCAGATCATCGCGGCTGTAGCCCACCAGCGCCAGGAATGTGTCATTGGCTTCGGGAATCTGGTCGAACTCACCAGAAACCACCCCCGCAATGGTCGATTGCAGCGGACTTAGCCGCGTCTTGGCCCGCCTGCGGCGCAGCTTCTCATCCTGCTCGTGCCGGCCACTGAAATCCCGCACGATGCTGGCAAACCCGTGCAGCGTTCCATCATCCTGCCGCAAGGCCATCGTGATCACGTTGGCCCAGAATCTGGTCCCATCGCTCTTCACGTGCCAACCTTCGCTGGCCAGATGCCCCTCCGTGACAGCCCTCGTCAGCTTCTGCTCCACCTCGCCGCGCATCGCCGGCTCCTGCGGGTATAGCGACGATACATGCTCGCCGATAACCGCACCAGCCGGGAATCCATAGATGCGCTCCGCCCCTGCGTACCAGGCGGCAATCATTCCGGTTGTGTCGAGCAGGAATAGAGCAAAATCTTTCACCCACGGAGGCGGGGCGTCCACTGCTGCATCCGCAACGTCCGCTTCCGCGTTGTCCTCGGCCTTCTCGTGCAGCACCAGCAAATGGCGCACTGGCAGGACATTCGCCTTCGCTGTATAGGCGACGTGCTTCGGTGCACCATTCGAACCCAATAATCCCAGCGATCCTTCCAATTCGCCCTGGCCGTCGAGAGCGGCGAAGATTTCAGAAACCTGCGGCTTCGAGTCCGGCAGCGCAAACTCGTCGATGCGGTGGCCCACGATCTTTGCGCGTGGAATGCCAAGGATCCGGCCGACACCGGAGCTCGCATCTCTCGAATAACCTTTGTCATCAGTGAGCAGAATTGGTGCGGATGGATGATAAACAATTGCCCTGAAGAGGAGTTCGAGCTCTTTTGGCCCGTTCTCCACGAGCCAGTCGGCCGTTTTTGATCCCAAAGCAGTGGAACGCGTGGTGGGTTCCCCTTTCCGCCGTCGATCACGGCAGCCAGCGGCCGCGTAGGAGAGGAAATCGGTGGAAGCCGAGAGGATCTCGAAAACAGTCGGATGCCAGATACGGCACCGCGTATGCATGTTAACACCTATTTATGATTCCTGAGCCGCAAATATGACCGCATTTCGTCACTCGGGCCAATGCGGGGATTGGCTATTGAATTGCACTGGTATCTTCTGTTCTAAACTGACCGTCCCGGCAGACCTTGCGGCGCGAGCTGAATATCCGAGAAGGTCTGAATCCGCTCCTTCATCCGGCCCTTCGGTTGGCGTCAGGCACGAGCTCGAAAGATACTTCACTGTAATGTCAAGAAAACAGAACCGTCAGGCCGCCTGGTGCTCCAACCAATCACGTCGACATGCTCATCCCAATACGCCCGCGACGGCTTCGCCACTCCCTCCGCCCTGGAACGCTGGCCCTGCCACACTGGCGCTCCACGGTGCTCCCCTCATTCCTCTGAGAATTTTTTCTATTTTTTCTATTAAATTGGTAGCCAGAATGGTATCTGATAAACTTCTCACCCTCGAGTCTATGATGAGAATCATACCGAGTGAGCCGGCATTAACCGGGTATTCCAGGTTCGTTGTTCAGTCAGGTTGGTCGCACACATAATGCAGGGCCGCCCCGAAGTAAACCCAAATTGGTGGAAGCGCCAGAAATACTTCGCCGTCAAAAAAATAAGGTAGCGTGGCGCGCCATGAAACCGTACAGTACCGTTAAGCATCGAGACGCAGGCACTTCTTGAAAGGGTGATATGGAAGCCATGGAGAACCCTGGTGATTTCCCGCCCGGCCCGCCCGGGGAGACCCATCTGCTCGCTCAGCCGGCAGCCGGCGGCACCCCGGGAGGTGCAATCCCTGTAGTCGGCATCGGCGCTTCGGCTGGTGGGCTCGACGTCTTTAAGCGCCTTCTCACCGAACTGCCCGTCGATACAGGGCTGGCTGTCGTCTTCGTTCAACACCTCGAGCCAAGTCACCAAAGCATGCTCGCGCAGATCCTGTCGCGCTGCACGGCGATACCGGTGAGCGATGCCGAAGACGGAGTGCCTGTCGAAGCAGACCATGTTTACGTCATTCCCGCGAACGTGGACCTCACCATCGCAAATGGGACGCTCAGGCTGTCCGCGCGCACCCAGGCGCCGGGCTCGCATATGCCCATCGATGGCTTTCTCCGGTCCCTCGCCCTGGATTGCGGCAATGGCGCAATCGCTGTCATCCTGTCGGGCACCGGTGCGGATGGGGCAGCCGGCGTGGAGGCTGTGAAAGCAGCTGGTGGCCTCACCTTTGCCCAGGATGAAGCTAGTGCCCGGTTCGCCATGATGCCGCAGGCCGCCATTGCCACGGGTTGTGTCGATTTCGTGCTTCCGCCGGAGCAGATCGCCGCGGAACTGGCCCGCGTCAGCCGTCACAAATACATTACCGGGAGCTCGCGCGCACGGCTGGAATCGCCGCAAGGCGGCGACGAAGCCGGGTTCGATAGAATCCTCGCCGCGCTGAAGGCCGCCTCTGGAATCGATTTTTCTCTGTACCGCGAGAAGATGGTCAGGCGCCGCATTCTGCGCCGTCTTGCACTTCGCAACATCAGCAACCTGGATGAATACCGGGAGCGGCTGAAGCAGGACCCTGCCGAACTCATCGCTCTCCAGCGGGATTTACTCATCGGCGTGACTTCGTTCTTTCGCGATTTGGATTCCTTTGAGAGCCTCAAGACGATTGTCTTTCCCCTGCTCTGTCAGGACCGGCGAGCCGACGACCCCGTCCGCATCTGGGTGGCTGGTTGCGCTTCCGGAGAAGAAGCGTACTCCATCGCGATCCTCCTCCATGAGTATTTCCTGGAAACCGGGACGGCCTTTCCAGTGCAGATCTTCGCTTCCGACATCAGTACTGAGGCCATTGCCAAGGCTCGAGCCGGCAAATATCCGGACAGTGTCGCTGCCGATATGACTCAGGAACGGCTGGACCGGAACTTCACCTCCGTCGAAGGCGGCTTCCGCGTCAATAAGGAACTCCGCGAGATGTGCGTCTTCACACGGCACAATCTGCTCGACGATCCGCCGTTCTCGAAACTCGACCTCATCAGCTGCCGGAACGTTCTCATCTACCTGGGCGGGGTTCAGCGGGATCTTCTGCCAGTGTTTCACTATGCCCTGAAGCCATCCGGCTTCCTGCTGTTGGGCTCATCGGAGGCAGCCGCGACCGGAGACCTCTTTACGGTGGCGGACGGTGACCATCGCATCTTTGCCAGGCGCGCCACCACCCTGAGATCGCACCCCTTCCCGGTGGGCATTCCCGGAGTCCGCAGGATGACGCCGGGTGGTCGCCCGCCAGGCGCGTCTGCAACCGGTTCGTGGACTGCCACGGAATTGCGGCAGGAGGTCGATCGGGTTCTCTTGTCGCGCTACAGTCCCGCCGGCGTCGTCGTCGATCAGGACCTGGAGGTGCTGGAGATCCGGGGCCGGACCAGTCCCTTCCTCTCCCTGCCGGCCGGCAAGGTCAGTTTCAACCTGATCAAGTTGATCCCTGACACCAGCCTGTTCCTTGAGGTGGAAAAGCTGATCCAGGAAGCCTTGGCAACGGGAGAACCAGCCCGGCGGGAGCACTTGCGCTTTGAGCACCACGGAGTTGCGACCGATCTGACTGTCGAAGTCCTACCCCTGGAATCAGAGCGCCGTCGATCGACCCTGGTCCTCTTTGAGCCCGCGGCGGAATCCTTGCCGCACGGTGGTCAACTGGAGGAAAGCAGCCCGGACAGCCAGGCCCGCGACCGCCAGATTTTGCGCCTGCAGCAACAGTTGGCCGAGGCCAAGGAGCGCTTTCTCTCGGCCATCGAAACCTACCAGTCAACCCGCGAAGAGATTCAGACCACCACCGAAGAGGCACTCTCCGCCAACGAAGAACTGCAGAGCCTCAACGAAGAACTCGAGACCGCAAAAGAAGAGTTGCAGTCCACCAATGAAGAGCTCATCACGGTCAATGATGAGTTGCAGGCCAAGAACCTGGCCCTCGCACAGGCGCGCGACTTCGCCATGTCGATCGTCGAGACGGTCCGGCAGCCCCTGCTTGTCCTGGATACGGACCTCCACATCAAAATGGCGAACCAGGCCTTCTATCGCACCTTCCAGTTGTCTCCCCAGGAGGCGGAGGGGCATTCTCTGTACTCGCTCGCCGGCGGCAGTTGGGACCTGCCCGTGGTCCGTAACTCGCTCGGTTCCCTGCTGCGCAGCAGCACCCCGTTCATTGACCTGGAACTGGAACAGGAGTTCCCCAGGGCCGGGCGCCGGAGCCTTGTCCTCGGGGGGTGCTGCATCAGCCACATCGGGTTGATCCTGCTGGCAGTGGATGATGTCACGGAACGCAAACTGGTCCAGCTCGCCCTCAGCAATGCCGAGGAGCACCTCCGCCAATCCCAGAAGATGGAGGCGGTCGGCCGCCTGGCCGGCGGCATCGCTCACGATTTCAACAATCTGCTGACGACCATCATCGGTTATAGCGAACTTCTGAAAGGATCATTGGCGGGCCAGGAAGGTCTGGTCCAGCAGGTCAGTGAGATCAGGTCTGCCGGCGACCGCGCAGCCGCTCTCACCCAGCAGTTGCTCTCGTTCAGCCGTCGTCAGGTTCTGCAGCCCAAAATATTGGACTTGAATCTCATCGTGAGGGATTTTGACAGAATGCTCCGCCGCCTTGTCGGCGAGGATATTCAGGTCAGGATGCTCTGCGACACCAATCTTCGCCATGTTCGCGCGGACCCCGGCGAGATCGGCCGGGCTGTCATGAATCTTGCCCTGAATGCCCGCGACGCCATGCCGGACGGCGGCACGCTCACCATCGAGACGGCCAACATCCTCCTCTCCGAGGCAGAGGCAACCAGGCACTTCCTCCCAGCGGGGCCCTACGTCGCGCTGACTGTGCACGATACGGGCGTCGGATTCGATTCGGATGTTCGCGCGCACATCTTCGAGCCGTTCTTTACTACCAAGGCCACCGGCAAGGGCACCGGTCTCGGACTCGCTACCGTCCAGGGCATCGTCGAACAGAGTGGAGGCGCCATTCACTGCGAGTCGGAACTCGGGGTAAAGACCACGTTCACAATCCTGCTACCTGCAGTCGCCTCGCAGGTCGAATCGGGTTCAACACCGGTTCTCAGTCTCTCCAGTGCGCCCCAGGGCTCCGAGACGATCCTGCTGGTGGAGGACGAGGAAATGGTCCGCGTCCTCGCCAGGAAAGTGCTGGAGTCGCTTGGTTATGTGATTTTCGAGGCCGGCAATGGAGTACAGGGATTGGAGTTCTGCAGGGCACACGAAGGCCACATTGATCTTCTGGTGACCGATGTTGTCATGCCGGAACTCGGTGGCCGGGAACTCGCGGAAGGCGCAATCCTGCTGTGGCCACACCTCAAGGTCCTGTTCCTGTCCGGCCACACACAGGACGTCATCCTGAAGGCAGGGGTTCAGAAGGGCGCCGCCTTCCTCCAGAAACCGTTCAGCCCCATCTCCCTGGCGCAGAAAGTACGTCTCGTGCTGGACTCCGGCACAAGAGCCGTCGGCCGGTAGTCGCTGCCTTCCGCACTTCGACCCGTGCTCGCTCCTCACTCGCCGCCCGGGAGTGGGCGGGCGATTGCTCCAGGGGATCCCAGGAGTACTTGCATATGCCACTCTTGAGTCTCGTCATCGCGCTGATTGTGGTCGGCCTGGGCCTCTATCTCATCAACCGCTACATCCCCATGGCTTCCAGCATTAAAACAATCTTGAATGTCTTCGTAGTCGTCTGCGTTTGCGTCTGGTTGTTGCGGTCGGCGGGTCTGTGGACCAACGTGAGCACCTACCGCCTCTCGCGATAAGCAGCAGTCCCCCTTGGGTATATTTCCAGCCGCCTGGAGGATCTGCGTCCCCGGTAGCCCCCTCAATCCGCCTGACTGCATGTGGTCACCTGACGGCGCTGGGTCACCTGGACGTTCATTCTTCTGGTCCGCGAGCCTCTCGGGACGTAGGCATGGATGGCTTTACCGCGATTTAGGGCGGACGGCCCATTGGTTGCTTTTAGGGCAGTGCGGAGCCAATCCGCCTGGCTCTGCACAGAACCAATCTCAATGGCGAATTGCAGATCAGGAAGTTCGAAGCAAAGGAAGTATATGTATCGATTGAGTGCATTCACAACGGTTTCCTGCATCGCGCTGCTCAGCGCGGTCATGACGCCGGTCGCAAGCGCGGACGCATGGAATAAAAAGACCGTGATGACTTTCAGTGGTCCAGTCGAGATCCCAGGTGTCCATCTTGCTGGCTGGGGAGTCCTGCCTGCCGGGACTTATGTATTCAAGATCGTCGATTCGCAGAGCGACCGTCACATCGTCCAGATCTTCAATAAGGACGAGACGACCATCTACGCCACGATCCTGGCCATCCCGAACTACCGCCTCAAGTCAACCGACAAGACCGTTGTCACCTTCAGGGAACGGCCCGCCGGCGAACCGGAAGCACTGCGCGCCTGGTTCTACCCGGGAATGAACTGGGGCGAGGAATTCGTCTATCCCAAGTCCAAGGCCATCGCCTTGGCCAAGGCCACGAATACGCCCGTCCTCTTCACTCCGGCGGAACTCCCCGTCGAAGTGGCTGAGCCCACCAAACTGGCGGAGGCGCCGCTGGTTGTGGAACTCAAGCGCGCGCCTGTGATGGCCATTCAACCCACCGGCGAGGAAGTGACATTGGCCCAGGTGGTTACGCCTCCTCCCGCCACCGAGACGCTGGTTGCCTCCTCGCAGGCTCCGGCCTCCGCCGCGTCTGAGCCGGCACTTCCGGCCACCGCTGGCGAGTTGCCGTTGAGTGTATTGCTGGGTATGGTCGCGTTGGGCGGGGCGGTCGCAGCCAGGGCAGCGGCCAAACGGCTTCAGTAGGAATGCCCCGATCCGTCGCGCGGCGTGCCTCCACGAGCACGCTGCGCGAGGAGCCGCGGAACGAAATAAGGAGACTCCAGCATGCGACACCGAGTAGTTCCGCAGCTCTCGCCAATGACGAAGCACCGCCGGAACAGAGACGGCTGCTACGAGACCAAGGCCCGCGGCTTGGCGGTCCTCACCTCCCCTATGCTCAACAAGGGGACCGCCTTCTCGGCCGAAGAACGCAGGGCGCTGGGCCTGATCGGCCTGCTGCCTCCGGAAATCAGCACGCTGGAAGCACAGGTAAAGCGAGCCTATATCCAGTACGACGGCCTGGCGGATGCCCTCAGCAAGAATACCTTCCTCACGGCCCTCCACGATCGCAACGAGGTGCTGTTCTATAAGCTGTTCTCTGAGCACCTGCGGGAGATGATCCCCATCGTCAACGACCTCACCGTCGGCATCGCCATGGAGCAGTATCACCATGAGTGCCGTCCGCCGCGCGGCGTCTACCTCTCCATCGACCACATCGACGGAATCGAAGAGGCATTCGCCAATCTGGGCGCCTTGCCCGCCGATATCGACCTGATTCTCGCAACCGATGCTGAGCAGATCCTGGGCATCGGCGATTGGGGTGTTGGCGGGATCGAGGTGTCCATCGGCAAACTGGCCATTTACACGGCTGCCGGCGGCATCGACCCCACCAGGGTGATCCCGGTAATGCTCGATGTCGGCACCAATCGCGAGAACCTCCGCGACGATCCCACCTACATCGGCAACCGGCACGCCCGCATTCGCGGTCCCCGCTACGATGAGTTCATTGAAGCCTATGTGAACGCGGTGAAGAAGCGCTATCCCAATGCATTGCTGCAGTGGGAGGACTTCGCGCCCGCCAATGGGCGCCGCATCCTGGAGCGCTATCGTGAACACATTTGTACGTTCAACGACGATATGCAGGGCACCGGAGCCATCACGCTGGCCGCCGCCATCTCCGCCGTCCGCGCCTGCGGCGCACCCCTCCGCACCCAGCGGGTTGTCATCTTTGGAGCAGGTACAGCCGGAATCGGCGTGGCCGATCAGATCCGCAATGCCATGATGCGCGAGGGCCTCTCCAAGGAAGAAGCGGCCAACCGGTTCTGGTGCGTCGACCGCCAGGGGCTGCTCACCACCGGCATGAGCGATCAGTTGGGCGGTCACCAGATGGTCTATGCGCGTCCGGCAGCCGAGGGAAAGAACTGGAAGAGAGACGATGGTGTGGGGATCGGCCTGGCCGAGGTGATCCGCCGCGTGCAGCCAACCATGTTGATCGGCGCCTCCGCCTCCATGGGCGCATTCACAGAAGCGATCGTTAAGGAGATGGCCACTCATTGTGAACGGCCCATCATCTTCGTGCTCTCAACCCCCAGGAATCGAGCCGAAGCGAAACCGGCCGACCTGATCGCATGGACGGGTGGCCGGGCGCTCATCGCCACCGGCGGCTCGTTCTCGCCAGTCACTTATAAAGGCGTGACGTACGTCGTGGCCCAGGTGAACAACGCCATGCTCTACCCAGGCTTGGCCCTTGGCGCGATCGTCTCGCAATCCAGCAGGATCAGCGATGGTATGTTCATGGCCGCGGCGAGCGCTGTTTCCAGCCTCGTGACCGTGCGCCAGCAGGGCTCGCCCCTGCTCCCCCACATCGACGACCTGCGCAGCGTCTCAGCCACGGTTGCCGTGGCGGTGGCCGAAGCGGCGGTGGTCGAGCACCTGGCCGGCGTGAAGTTCGACGACATCGTCCAGCAGGTGCAGGACGCCATGTGGCAACCGGAGTATCGCCGGATCCAGGCTAGTTGAGCGCGATTCAATGAAGTACGCCATCGCTGCCCCGGGACGCTCGCATAGCCGGACGTTTGCCGCCCTATTCGTCCTGCTCGTGTGCTGCGCCACGCTGGAACGCGCCCAGGCCCCGGATCCCTATCGCATCTCGGTGGATGTGGATCTCGTGGTGCTGCAGGCAACAGTGCGCGATCACGAGGGCCGGTTCGCGCCCGATCTCCGCCAGCAGGACTTCCTGGTCTACGAGGATGGAGTCCCCCAAGCCATCAGGCTCTTTCGCCGCGAGGACATCCCCGTGACAGTCGGACTGGTGGTCGACCACAGCGGTAGCATGCGCGAGAAACTCAGTCAGGTCATCGCCGCGGCCAGGACCTTCGTCCGCTCCAGCAATCAGGAAGATGGGCTGTTCGTCGTCAACTTCAACGAGTACGTCACGCTCGGCCTGCCCCCGGCTGTGCGGTTCACCAACCGGCCCGATGAACTCGAGGCGGCGATTCTGCGAGCGCCCGTCAGCGGGCAGACCGCCTTGTACGACGCGCTCAGCGTCGGGCTCGAACACTTGCAGGGTAGCGAGCGGGCCAAGAAGATCCTGATCGTGATCAGCGATGGCGGAGACAACGCAAGCCGGCTCACCCTGCCGGTGATCCTGAAGACCGCCGGACGCGCGAATGCGCTCGTCTACACCATCGGTATCTTCGACGAAGGCAATCCCGATCGAAACCCCGGCGTCCTGCGCCAACTCGCCCGATCCACTGGCGGTGATGCCTTTTTCCCCGAACACCTCGAAGAAGTAGTGACGGTCTGCGAACAGATCGCACACGAGATCCGCAATCAGTATGCCCTCGGCTACGTCTCCACCAACACCGCCCGCAATGGGGCATACCGCAACATTCGGGTGGTGGCCAAGTCCAGGGCCTACGGCAAGCTCTCTGTTCGTACCCGATCCGGGTATTTCGCTCGCGGCGAACAGCCGGTTGCTGTAACGGAGACGGTCAGATGAGGATCGTCGCCCCACGCCGCGTCCTCAGGTTTGCCCTGCAATGGAGCCAGTATCTGCTGTTTGCGGGAGGCGCCGCGATGCTCGGCTACTCCAGTTTCGCGCTCGCCGATGCACTCTACTTCCAGCGTCAGGGCCGCCTCCAGTTGCAGCAGGCCGTGACCGATCGGGAGGCTGGCCTGCCCGGCACGCATCAAACCGCGGTACTCCACCGCACGCACACGTTGCCGCCGCCCGCAGTGCCTGGAATCATCGGCCGGATAGAAATCTCGAGGCTCGGTCTCGAGGTGATTGTGGCGGAAGGCGTCGACAGCCGGACTCTGCGCCGGGCGGCGGGCCACATCCCGGGCACCGCGCTCCCCGGGCAGTTGGGCAACATTGGAATCTCCGGTCACCGGGATACGTTCTTCCGGCCGCTGCGCGATGTCCGGCGCAACGATGAGATCAAGCTCATCACGCCGGCCGGCGAGTTCCGTTACCGTGTCGCCTCCACACGCGTGGTCGAGCCACAGGATGTAGGCGTCCTGGACCCCGGTGAAGGCGAGAGTCTCACCCTGGTCACCTGTTACCCGTTCTACTACGTCGGTCCCGCGCCCGGCAGGTTCATTGTGCGGGCCGAAAGAGTGCTGTAGGGCACCCATCACCCGCGGCGGACGGCTCGTTTTGAGCTATTCACAACAACCCCGTCAACTATTGGACACTGGGATGGATGCCTGAATCGGCTTACCCCATGGCGAAAGCCGCTGCCCTGCGGATCCACGAGCGGTTTCAGCGCTTGTTCGCAGCCTCAGAATTGCCCGCGGCACAGCGGGCTGCCTACTTGGACCTCGCCACCCTTGAGGCCGCCATTGATGTCGCCTTTTGGGCGAGCCTGCGCCGGGAAGAAGGTTACGCGCCGCATGTGTCCCTGGCCTTCCTGCGGCCCGACTCCACGACAAGCCCCCTTCTGTTGGCGCCCCCCCTCATCCTCACACCCCAATCGCTCACCCGGGTGGCGCCCGCGGTCGACCGTCCCGGTCTCCATGTTGGAGTCTGGCAGGAAGACGGCGTCCTGACGGCCTGGGGGGCCACCCACCATCTGCCGCCTCTCACCACGGTTCTCGATGTCGTGGCGCCCGGCCTGATGGTGATCAAATATACGCGCGGCGAAGAGACCGGCAAATTCGTGAACATCGCCGTAATCGAGGGCGATCAGCTCAAGATGATCGATCCTAATTCGACCAGCCTGCCGGAATGCCCTTCGCGCCTCACGCCCCTGCTGGGCATCGAGATGCAATTCCGGTCCCAGGACGCGCCAGGCATACTTCTCCAATTCGCCGTGTCCATGCGGGCTCATCAACGCGGGGGTGCGCTGCTATTGGTCCCGGCCGTATCGGAATCCTGGCAGGAATCCATCCTGTCGCCTCCGGGCTATGTGGTTTCACCAGCCTATTCGGCAGTGCTCTCTGGTGAGCCCAGCATCCCGGGGTCCGCGCCGATTGAGGAACTGCGGCGGAAGATCGAGAGCGTTGCCGGCCTCACAGCCGTGGACGGCGCTACGATTCTCAACGACCGCTTCGAGTTGCTGGCCTTTGGCGCCAAGATCATGCGTCGCCGCGGCGCCTCCCCAGTGGCGCAGGTCACCCTGAGCGAGCCCATCGAGGGCTCACCCGCTTCGGTGATCGAACCCTCCCAGCTCGGCGGCACTCGACACCTTTCGGCCGCGCAATTCATCCAGGACCAACAGGATGCCGTGGCCATGGTCGCCTCGCAGGACGGCCGGTTCACGGTCTTCTGGTGGTCTGAATGCGACGGCATGGTGCACGCCCGGCGCGTGGAATCGGTCCTGCTCTAGCCTCGCTCCGCCAGCCCGGAAACCCGTGTGGGACACTGAAGTTGTAGCATCCGGGCAGCACATGCGGAACCTCTCGAAGAAGACCCAATACAGCTTGCGCGCTTTGTACGCCCTGGGCCGCCACTACGGCAACGGACCGGTTTTGATCGCAAAGATCGCGCAGGAGGAGGTGATCCCCCTGGAGTTCCTGGAGAAGCTGCTGCTCGACCTGAAAAACGCGGGCTTTCTGGAGAGCAGGAAAGGGCGTCGCGGCGGCTATCTGCTGGCCCGATCCCCCGAGGAGATCACCGTCGGAGCAGTCATCCGCAGCATCGAAGGACCGCTCGCGCCCTTACCCTGCGCCAGTGAGACCGCCTTCCGCAAGTGCGACGAATGCGTCGACATCGCCACCTGCGGCACACGCATGGTGATGCGCCAGGTGCGCGACGCCATCGCCGGCATCCTGGACAATACCACCATCGCCGACGTGATCCGGCGGGTGGAAGGCGCCCGCGAACAGGCCGGCGAAGCCGAAGCACTGATGTACTACATCTAGCCGCTACTCGAAGCGCAGCGCGAGAATCGGGTCCAGGCGGGCCGCCTGCCGCGCCGGGTAGTAGCCGAAAAAGACACCCACCAGCGCCGAGAAGACAAAGGCCAGGGCGATCGCCGAGATACTGATCTGCGTGGACCAGTGCGCAATCGCGCTGATCGCCCACGATCCGCCCAGGCCCAATACAATCCCAGCCATTCCGCCAACCAGTGAGAGCGTCACGGCCTCCACCAGGAATTGAGAGAGGATGTCACCCATGCGGGCACCGATCGCCTTGCGGATGCCGATCTCCTTCGTACGCTCAGTCACTGAAACCAGCATGATGTTCATGATCCCGATGCCGCCCACGATCAACGAAACCGAGGCGATCGCGCCCAATAGAATCGCCATCACGTTGGCCGATTCCTCCTGGGCCGAGAACACCTCGGATAGGTTTCGAACGGAAAAATCGTCGTCCGCCGCAGGCTGGATGTGATGCCGCTGCCGCAGAAGCTGTGTCATCTGCTCGATGGCAGAGTCCATCTGGGCCGGACCGATCGCCTCCACCAGAACGTTGCCGATGGAGTGGGAGTTCGCCTGGCTGGTGCCCAGCACCCGTTTCTTCGCGGTCGAGATCGGGATCAGGATCACGTCATCCTGGTCCTGCCCCATCGGATTCTGCCCCTTGGGCGTCAGGACACCCGTGACCGTGAACGGGACGTTCTTGATGCGGAATGTCTGGCCTATGGGATCGGCCCCGCCAAACAGGTTCTGGACCACTGTCTGCCCCAACAGGGCCACGCGTGCCGACGAGTCGATGTCCTGGGTGGTGAAGGGGTCGCCGCGGTCCAGGGTCAGGTCGCGGACCTCCATGTAGGACGGCACGGTTCCGATCACTGAGGTTGCCCAGTTATTGTTGCCGTAGATCACCTGCGCGGCGCTGCGAACCATCGGCGCCGCCACAGATACAGAGGGACACTCGGCGGCGATCGCCGTCGCATCTTCCTCGGTCAGCGTGAGGGATGCTCCGCTGCCCATCCGCATTCCACCGCTGGTCAGGCTGCCGGGCATCACGATGATCAGATTGCTGCCCATGCTGGCGATCTGCTCACTGATCCTCTCCGTCGCGCCGGAGCCCACCGAGACCATGGCGATCACCGCGGCCACCCCGATGATGATGCCCAGCATCGTCAACAACGACCGCATCCGGTTGGCCGATAGGGCGGCCAGCGCCATCCGCGCGCTCTCCAGTAGATTCTTCATGACTGTGCCCTCCCTGGTTGGGACAACCGTTCAGATTCTGGGCCCCCGATTGCCGCCGCCGAACGGGGCTGAGGTCTTCGAGGCGGATCCGGCGCTGCCCGTGGCGGCGACAATCACCCGCATCCCTTCCGCTAGGTCTTTACCTGTCACTTCCGTGAACGTGCCATCCGTGACGCCGGTCGCCACCGCCTCACGCTGCGGTTTTCCTTCCGCACCCAATGTCCAGACCGCGGTAGCGTTGGGCCCGCGTCTCGACGCCACTGCCGGCGCTGCGCTGTCCGGGCGGAATCGCAGTGCGGCATTCGGGACTCTCAGCACGCCTTCCCGGCGGCCCGTAACGATCTTGACCGTCGCCGTCATGCCGGGGAACAGCTTCAGATCCTCGTTGTTCACGCCGATCACCACGTCGTAGGTAATGACGTTCTGCACATTGATGGGCGCCTTGCGGATCTCACGCACGGCGCCGTGGAAGGTCCGGCCCGGATACGCGTCCACACTGAAGGTGGACTCCTGTCCGACCTGGACCTTGCCGATATCGGCTTCCGAGACGTTGGTGTCCACCTGCATCTTTGTCAGATCCTCGGCGATCAAAAAGATGATGGGCGCCTGCAGGCTGGCCGCCACGGTCTGCCCGACATCCACCTGCCGGGCGACAACTGTGCCGTTCACCGGCGCGCGAATATACGTGTGGTCGAGATCAACCTGGCTCTGCGCCAGATTGGCTACACTCTGCCGCACCTGCGCCGTGGCCGAGTCGAGTCCAGCCCTGGCAACGGCCAACTGAGATTCCGCGGAGGCAATCCCCTGCCGGGCCGCGTCCTCCTGCGCCTTGGCCGCCGTCAAACTGCCAACGGCCGTGTCGTACGTAGCCTTGGCTGTCTCGATCTCCTCCTTGGAGAAGAGCTTGTCGTCCTCCATGGCGTGCCTGCGCTCATACTTGCTCCTGGAGTCGATCACTGCTGCCTGGGCCTTCAAGACGTTGGCCGCGGCGGCCGCAAGATTTGCCTTGGCCGTGAGGATGTCCGCCTGCCGGGCCTGGATCTGCGCCTGGGCATTCACGACGGCCACTTTGGAGGCGTCGAGAGTCGCCTGTGCCTGCTGTACCCTGGCTTCGAACAGCGTGGGGTCGATCCGGGCGATCAACTCACCCTTGGTCACCTTGCTGTTGAAGTCGGCGTACAACGACTGAATGTTGCCGGAGACCTGCGTGCCCACCTGCACGGTCACCACGGCGTTAGGGTTGCCTGTGGCAGACACGGTCTGCAGCAGGTCGCCGCGCGCAATAGCCGTCGTCCGATAGTGCTCGGTGTTGCGGCCCCGCATCAGCGAATAGGATCCTGCCGCGGCGGCGATCACCAGGGCAGCCGCCACCGTGGCCCAACCTGTCGATTTTGTGCGACTCATTGTGTTGCCCTTCCACTCATACAGACGCTGCCGGGGCCTGGGAGATGACCGGCTTACGCCTGAAGAAGTGTAAAGCGCATGGCCCTCCCGGGCTAGTCGCCAGTCACAACGATGCAATCTTGTCCTGATAAAGTCGTAGCTTATGTGGAAAAACCTCCTGGCCGCCGCCCTGTTATCCACGGCGCTGGTCGCCCAGACGGCGGACCGCCGCGTCATTGTGATCTCGGTCGACGGACTGAAAGCAGAGACCCTGCGGGACTCCGCAAAACTCGGACTGAAGATCCCCAACCTGACGGAAATGCGGGACAAAGGCGCAGTATCGGCGGGGCTCACCGGAGTCTTCCCGACGGTCACTTATCCCAGCCACACCACGATGATGACCGGGGTCCAGCCATCCGAGCACGGGATCCTGGGCAACAACCTGTTCGACCCCGAAGGCCGCACTCGCGGCGCCTGGTACTGGTTCTCCGAACTCATCAGAAAGCCCACACTCTGGGACGCCGCCAAGGCAGCCGGCAAGACCGTCGGGGCCATTGCCTGGCCGGTGACCGTCGGCGCGCGTATCGATTACAACATCCCGGAATACGCCGTCTTCCACGGCGAGGACTCCCTGCCGCTGCAGCGTTCCATCAGCACCCCGGGGCTCTATGAAGAGATGGAAAAGGTGCTGGGTAAGAATACATGGGATGGACCCCAGACGGATGCCCTGCGCGCGGCGCAGGCAGCCTACATCCTGCGCACCCGTAAGCCGCACCTCACGCTGATTCACCTGATCGATCTCGATCACGAGGAGCACGGCTTCGGCCCCGGCAGTCCGGAAGCCAACCATGCTTTGGAAGAGATCGACAAGGCCATCGGCACGATCCGCGCCGCGGTCCGGGAAGCCGGTGTCGAGAATTCCACTCGCTGGGTCATCCTGAGTGATCACGGCTTCTGGCCCGTCTCCCAGGCCTTCCAGCCTCAGGCGTTCCTGTCGAGCCTGGGCCTGGCCGCACCGGAAGACAAGCCCTCCGACTGGCGCGTCGCGGCTCACGTCAACGGAGGCTCCGTCGCCTTCGTCGCCAAAGACCCGAACGACAAGGAAGCCCAGCAGATCGTCATGAAGGCGCTGGCCACCCTACAGGCCAATGAACGCTGGGGCGTGGAGCACATCCTGGACAAGGCCCAACTCGCGGAGCGCAAGTCCTACTCGCACGCCTTCGCCGCCATCAGCATGCGCCGCGGCTTCACCGCCGGCAGCAATCGTAACGGCGCCTGGGTCACCTCTTCCGGAGCCACCCGCGGCATGCACGGCTTCCTGCCCGGCCCCACCGAACTCGACTGCACCTTCCTCGTTTACGGACCGGGCATCACCGCCCGCCCACTGCCGCACGGCAATCTGGCCGACGTCGCCACCACGACCGGCGTCCTGCTGGGCGTTTCCCTGCCGGAGTCCAAGGGGCAGGACCTCCTCAAACAGTAGGTGAATTGGGCGTAGAATCTGACAGACACGCCCATGGAACTAAAATTCCGGCTGAACGGTGCGGAACGGACCTTGCAGGTCCCACCCAAACTGACACTTCTCGACGCGATCCGCGACCATGCCGGGTTGACGGGCACCAAGTATGGCTGCGGTGAAGGCCAGTGCGGGGCCTGCACAGTCCTGCTGGATGGGCGCGCCGTGAAGTCGTGCATCCTGCCCGCTGCCTCGGCCCAGGGCCGGGAAGTCACCACCATTGAAGGCCTGGCCGTGGACGGCAAACTCCATCCGGTCCAGCAGGCGTTCCTCGACCACTCAGCGTTTCAGTGCGGCTTCTGTACGCCCGGCATGATCACCGGGGCCGTCGCGTTCCTCGCCCAACACACGAACCCTTCCGAGGCTGAGATTCGCGCCGGCCTGCAAAGCCACATCTGCCGTTGCGGGACTTATCCTCGCATCGTGGCCGCCGTCCGTGCAGTCGCCTCGCTGCGCAAGGAGGATCGCCGTGGCTGAAACAGACCTCCTCCTGGCCGAATACAAGCGCCGCGACTTCCTTCGGATTCTGGGCTCCGGCAGCCTCCTCACCCTCCCCATGCAGGGCGCCGAGTCACCCGTCCGCCTGCGCATGGCTGCCGACGGGATGGTGGATGCCTTCACGGGCAAGATCGAGATGGGCCAGGGTGCGCGAACCCTGCTGGTCCAGGCCATCGCCGAAGAGCTGCGCCTGCCCGTCGAGCGCATCCGCCTAACCATGGCCGACACCGACGTCGTCCCCGATGACGGCGGCACCTGGGCCTCGCTCACCTCACCGGAGACCGTACCGGCCGTGCGCAAGGACGCTGCCGCCTTCGCGGGTCACCCCTTGACGGAACCGAAGGACTGGAAGGTCCTGGGTCAATCGGTACCCCCGCTTCACGGGCGCGCGGCCGTCACGGGCTCGCTGCAATATTGCGGGGACCTGCGCATCGACAACCTGCGTCATGGCTGCATCGTGCGTCCGGACGCTTACCGGGCCCGCCTCGAGTCCTTCGACGATTCAGCCGCCCGGGCCCTGCCCGGCGTGCAGGTTGTCCGCGATGGCGATCTGCTGGGAGTCGTTGCGCCAGACCGTCAGACAGCCATCGAGGCCGCCCGCCTCGTGCAGGCAAAGTGGAAGGCTGAACCGCTGCCCTCCCTCGATGCAATGCGCGAGACCTTCCGCACGAAGAGCATCGCGCCCGTGGAGGTGAAGGACACGCGGTATCCGCCCCTGATTCGACAGGGCGACACCGAAGCCGCTTTGTCCAAGTCTGACCGCCGTCTCCATTCCACCTACTGGCTGCCACCCATCGCCCACGTGGCCCTTGAACCCCGCGCCGCCATTGCGGAGTGGCGCGACGGGACCCTGATCGTGCGTTGCGGGAAACAGGCCCCTTTCCTCGTCCGCGCCGAGCTGGCCAAGGCCTTTGGCGTGCCGGAGTCCAAGGTGCGGATCATCGTCACCATGCCCGGTGGCGGCTTTGGCGGCAAACAGCGCGGCGAATGCGAACTCGAGGCGGCGCGTCTGGCCAAGGCCGCGCAGGCGCCGCTCCGCCTGGCCTGGACCCGCGAGGAGGAATTCTGGGTCGCCTACTCGCGACCGGCCGCCCTGGTCGATGTCGAGAGCGGCGTCAATGCAGCCGGCCGGCTCTCCGCCTGGCGCTTCCGCAACTACAACGCCGGAGCACCGGGCATCAAACCGCCCTACGTCATTGCAGACATGTCCAATGAGTTCTGGCGGTCTGAGTCGCCGCTACGCCAGGGCTCCTACCGAGCTCTCGCCGCCACCGCCAACAACTTCGCCCGCGAATCGCACGTCGACGAATGGGCTCACGAGCTGAAGCAGGATCCGCTGGAGTTCCGGCTCGCCAATCTGGACGACCCACGCCTGAAGGAAGCTCTGGAGAAGGGTGCCGCGCTCTTCGGCTGGGGCCGCCGCAAACCCGGCAACGGCCGCGGCTTCGGGCTCGCCTGCAATCTGGAGAAACTCGCTCGACTGGCGATCTTTGTGGAGACCGAAGGGGCGGCGAAGCAACTGCGAGTCGTGCGCATGGTCGCCGTCGGGGACTTCGGCGCGGCCCTCAATCCCGACAATCTGAAGAACCAGATGCAGGGCGCCATCATACAGGGGCTGGGTGGAGCGCTGTGGGAGCAGTTGCTCTTCGACAACAGCCGCCAGTTGACCCGGCGGCTCTCGCAATATCGCGTCCCCCGCTTCCAGGATGTGCCGGACCTGCGCGTCGAGATCATCGACCGCCGCGAGATTCCGGCCGCCGGAGCGGGCGAGTCGTCCATAACCCTGCCCGCTCCCGCACTGGCCAACGCGTTATTCGCGGCAACGGGCGTTCGTCCCCACGCCCTGCCGCTCACCATTTAACCGTTGGCAACCGGAATCGAAGTGAATGCCTGCGGGCCGAAGCTCAGGCCCAGGATGCTCTTCCAGACGATGCCTCGAATCTAGTGGTTTACATCAAATTTGTTATGTTTGCCCGCCGGCGCCGGCGTGAGTTTACGCGCCAGCCCATCTGCGGCACGGCAGGCTCATGGTAGGATGCCTACAATTTCGAATGAGTACGCTGCTTCAGGATCTCCGCTTCGCGCTGCGCGGCTTTGCCGGAAGCCCGGCATTCACACTCGCGGCCATCCTCTCCCTGGCCATCGGCATCGGCGCCAACTCCGCCATCTTCAGCGTCGCGAACGCGCTGCTCCTGCAGCCGCTGCCCTATCGCAACGCTGACCGCCTCGTCATCCTCTGGAATCGGTCGCCCGGCCTCAATATCGCCGAAGATTGGTTCTCCACGGCGCAATACTTCGATATCCGCAATGGCCACAGCGGCTTTGAGGAATTGGCCATCGCCATTGGCGCAAACTACAACCTCACAGGCGACGGCGAGCCTGAGCGCATCGGCACTATCCGCGTGTCCTCCAACCTGCTGCCCATGCTCGGCGCCAAAGCCGCATTGGGCCGCCTCTTTCTCAGCGAAGAGGATCACCCCGGACGCGGCGGCACCGCCATCCTCAGTCACGCCACGTGGATCCGCCGCTACGGCAGTGATCCGCGCGTCGTCGGCCGTTCCATCACGCTCAATGGACAAAGCTATCAGGTCGTCGGCATCCTGCCGGAGCAGTTCTCGCTTCCGCGCGAAGTGTTGCCCACGCTCGGCGTCGCGGAGGATGGCGAGATCTTTCTGCCGCTCCCGCTCAACGCCGAAGCCGCCTCCACCCGGACCAGGGAAGACTACAACATCATCGGGCGCCTGAAATCCGGCGTGACCGTCACTCAGGCCCAGGCGGAGATGAGTGGCATCACCGCCCGTCTCATCCGCTCGTTCCCGGACTACTATCCGCCCAACTCGGGCCTCACCTTCAGCGTGGTGCCCCTGCAGGAACAGGTCGTGGGCGATGTGCGCCGTCCTTTGCTCATCCTGTTGGGCGCGGTCGCCTTCGTCCTATTCATCGCCTGCGCCAACGTGGCCAACCTCCTGCTCGCCCGTGCATTGAGCCGCCAGAAAGAGATTGCCATCCGTGTCGCCCTGGGCGCCGGGCGCGGCCAGATCCTGCGCCAACTGCTGACGGAGAGCATCCTGCTTTCACTGGGCGGCGGCGCCTTGGGGGTGATCCTCGCCATGGCCGGCATCGACTGGATCCACGCCCTGCAGCCGCGCAACATCCCGCGCCTCTCCAGCATCTCCGTCACTGGTGAAGTGCTGCTGTTCACCTTCGCCATCAGCCTGCTCTCCGGCCTCCTCTTCGGCCTCGCCCCCGCCTTCCGTATGGCCGGCACCAACCCCGCCGGGCCTCTCAAGGAGGAAGGCCGCGGCGCCGCCGGCGCCAACAGCATCTGGGGCCGCGGCAATCATTTGCGCCGCCTGCTGGTCGTCTCCGAACTCGCCCTCTGCGTAGTGCTGCTGGTCGGCGCCGGCCTGCTGATTCGCAGCTTTGCCCGGCTTCAGAATGTACCGCCGGGCTTCCAGCCCCAGGGTGTACTGACCCTCGAACTGACTATGAGCGGACGGAAATACGCGAAGTCTGAAGCGGTCCTCAGCGCCTATCGCGATCTCTGGCAGCGTCTGGACCGCCTGCCCGGCGTGACGTCCTCCGGCGGCGTGAGCGCCCTGCCCCTGTCCAACTACTTCTCCTGGGGGCCCATCACCGTGGAGGGGCGCACGCCGCAACCTGGTGAGGAGTTCATCAATGCCGATCAGCGAATTGCCGGCGGCCGCTACTTCGAAACTCTGAGGATCCCGCTGCTGCGTGGCCGGCTATTCCAGCAGCGGGACAAGTTGGAAGCGCCGCGCGTGATCGTCATTGATGAGTACATGGCTCAGGAACTCTGGCCGAATCAGGATCCCATCGGAAAACGCATCCGCACCGGCGGGCTCAAATCCGATGCGCCCTGGCTCACGGTGATCGGGGTTGTCCGGCAGGTGAAGCAGTATGGCCTCGATGCCAGCTCCCGCATCGCCTTCTACCTGCCCCAAACGCAGTACCCGACCCGAGCCTTGTACGTCGCGCTCCACACGGCCTCCGACCCCGGTTCGCTCGTCTCCGCGGTCCGCAAAGAGATCCGTGAACTGGATCCCGACCTGCCCGTCTATCGCATCCGCACCATGCCGCAGCGCGTCGAGGAATCCATGGCCCGCCGCCGCTTCGCCATGACCCTGCTGACGCTCTTCGCCTCCCTCGCACTGGCCCTGGCCGCGATCGGGGTCTATGGCGTGATGTCGTATCTGGTCGATCAGGGTACCCGCGAGCTGGGCATTCGCATGGCCCTCGGGGCTACACCCAACTCCATCATCGGCTTCGTTCTGTCACGAGGCATGCTCGTCGCGGCCTGTGGCATCGGCGCGGGTCTACTAGCCGCCCTCGCGCTCACGCGCGTCATGAGCAGCCTGCTCTACGGTGTGCAAGCCACCGACGCCGCAACCTTCGGCTCCATCGCGGCCCTGCTCTCCGCCATCGCCCTGCTGGCCATCTACCTGCCGGCCCGCCGCGCGGCCCGTATCGATCCCATCACCTCGCTTCGTGCGGAGTAGCGCGGCTACACGTGCTGCGGTTCCGGTTCCTGTTCGACGACCGGAGCCGCGTCCGGCGGCTGCGGATCGCGCGCCTCGAAGAACCGGTACAACACCGGCACCACCACCAGCGTCAGCGGCGTCGAAGTGAAGAGACCGCCAATCAGCACAATCGCCAGCGGCCGTTGCACTTCAGACCCCGGTCCCGTGGCGAACAGGAACGGCACCAGCCCCAGTGCAGCCACGGTAGCTGTCATCATCACCGGCCGGAAGCGCAGCATCGCTCCTTGCGCAATTGCTTCCTTCTGCTCCAGCCCCGATTCGCGCAGCTTGCGGATGTACGACACGAGCACCACGCCGTTCAGGACGGCAATGCCCCACAGCGCGATGAACCCGACCGAGGCCGGCACCGACAGGTATTCACCAGTGGCGAACAGCGCCACCACACCGCCAATCGACGCAAACGGCAGCACCGTGATGATCAACGCCGCGAACCGCAGCGATCCGAACAGCAGGAACAACAGGAAGAAGATCGCTCCAATCGTGATGGGCACGATCAGTTTCAGATGCTCCAACGCCCGCTCCATGTTCTGGAACTGACCGCCCCACACAATGAAGTAGCCGGCCGGCAGCTGCACCTGCTGCCCCACCTTCTCTTTCAGCTCCGCGACAAACCCGCCCAGGTCGCGATCCTGCACGTTCAAGCCCACCACAATCCGCCGCTTCGCCGTATCCCTGTTGATCTGCGCCGGCCCTTCCACCACGTCGATCTTCGCCAGGTTCTCCAGCAGCACCTTGCCGTTGTCCGGCGTGTGGATCACGATTCGCCGGATCTCCTCGACGTTGTGCCGCAGCTTCTCCGGATACCGCACCACGGCCTGGAAGCGCCGCTCGCCTTCATAGATTTCGGTCGCCGCCTTGCCGCCGATGGCGGTCTCAATCATGTCGTGAATGTCTGATGCGTTCAGGCCGAAGCGCGCAATCGCCTGCCGGTCGATCGTGATGTTCAGGTACTGCTGGCCGCCCACTCGATCGATGCGGCTGTCTCGCAGGCCGCGAATCGTCGCCGCCACCTTCGAAATCTCGTTCGCCTTCGCGACCAACTGCTCCAGGTCGTCGCCGAACACCTTCACGGCCACATCGGCGCGCACGCCGGTCACCATCTCGTCCACTCGATCAGAGATCGGCTGCGCCATCACGAAATTGATGCCCGGCAGCGTCTGGATCTTCTTCGAAATCTGCTCGGCAATCGTGTCCTGCGTCCAGCCCTTGGGCCATTGATCGCGCGGCTTCAGGGTGGTGATGACGTCCGCTTCGTTCGGACCCGCGGCGTCGGCAGGCGATTCACCGCGGCCGAGACGCGACACCACACGCTCCACGCCCGGCACCTCGCGCACCATGCGCAGCGCCTCTTTCTCCATCGCGATCGACTCGTCCAGCGAGATGTTCGGCACCCTGTCGATATTGGGCGAGATCGACCCTTCCTTCATCTCCGGGATGAACGATGTCCCCAGGTACGGGAACAGCAGGACCGCCCCCACCAGCATGGCCAGCGTCACCGCAATCGTCCGCAGCTCATGCTTCAGGCTGTGCTGCAGCACCGCCCCGTACATCCGCTTCAGCACGCGCACCAGAATCGTATCGTGCTCGTTGCTGCTCTTCAGCAGAAAGAACGACAGCACCGGAGACAGCGTCAACGAGATTACCAGCGAGATGGCCAGGGCGATGGCAATCGTATACGCCAGCGGCGCGAACATCTTGCCTTCCATGCCCTCTAGCGTCATCAGCGGCAGGAACACCAGGATGATCACGCAGATTCCGAAGATGACCGGCGTGCTCACCTCGCGCACCGCCTCCACCATCGTCGTCGTACGGTCCGCATGCTTGTCGTGGCTCAGCTTGGCGAAGATGTTCTCCACCACCACCACCGAGGCGTCCACCATCAGGCCGATCGCGATCGCCAACCCGCCCAGCGACATCAGGTTCGCCGACAGGTGGATCTTGTTCATTACCAGGAAGGTCAGCAGCGGCGTCAGGACCAGGGTCGCAATCACGACCAGGCTCGACCGCAGGTCGCCCAGGAACAGGAACAGGATGATCACCACCAGTACGATGCCCTCAATCAGGACCTTCACCACCGTGTGAATCGCGGCATCCACCAGTTGCGACCGGTCGTAGTAGGGCACGATCCGGAGCCCGCCCGGCAGCATGTTCCTGCCGTTGATCTCTTCCACCCGCTGCTTCACCTGACTGACGATCTGCTTCGCGTTCCCGCCCGCGATCATCATCACGATGCCGCCCACCGCCTCCGTATAGCCGCCCTTGATCATGGCGCCATAGCGGACCTCTTCCCCGAATCGCACCTCCGCCACTTCCCGCACATACACCGGCGTCGAGCCCACTTCTTTCAATACAATCGACCGGATGTCGTCCAGCGACTGGATCAGTCCTACCCCTCGGATCAGGTACTGCTCGGAGTTCTGCGGCAGAATCCCGCCGCCCGAATTCGCGTTGTTCCGCGCCAGCGCCTGCACCACATCCTGGATGGAGACCCCGTAATAGCGCAGCTTGGCCGGATCCACCAGCACCTGGTACTGACGCACATACCCGCCCGTCGAGTTGATCTCGGCTACCCCGGGAATCGACCGCAGCAGTGGGCGCGCCACCCAGTCCTGGACGATGCGCCGCTCCACCAGTTCTTCCTTCGTCAGGACCTTGTCGCCGTCGTTGGGGTTTTCCAATGTGTACTGATACACCTCGCCCAGCGCCGAGGACACCGGCCCCAGCACGGGCATCACCCCCTCGGGGAACTTCTCCCGCGCCTCCACCAGCCGCTCCATCACCAGTTGCCGCGCGAAATAGACGTTCGTCTCATCGGTGAACACCAGCGTCACAATCGACAGGCCCGGCTTGTTCAGCGAACGCATCTCCTCCAGGCCCGGCAGTCCCGTCATCGCAATTTCCACCGGCACCGTCACGAAACGCTCCACCTCTTCCGGCGAACGCCCGCGCGCCTCGGTGGCGATCTGCACCTGCACATTCGTGACATCCGGAAACGCGTCCACCGAGAGACGCCGCGTCGCATCCAGCCCGAAGCCCAGCAGAGCCAGCGCTGCCACCGCCACCACCACACGCTGCTTCAGCGCGTGTTGAACCAGAGTGTCCAGCATCGGCCGCTATTCCCCTAGCAGCGCAAGCCGCTTGCGCTCGTTGTTCAGGTGGAACGCCCCATCCAGGACGATCGTTTCATCTCCGGTCAATCCGCCCATCACTACGCGAGCCTTTTCAAATTCCCCCGCCAGCTGCACCGGCCGCATTGTGAATACGCCCTGGGCGGCCTCCACATACACGTGATCCTGATTCCCTTCCCGCACCACCGCCGTCGAAGGCACCAGCATCTGCTTCTGCGAGTCGTCCTTCAGAAGCATCGAGGCCAACATCGCCGGCTTCAGTTTGCCTCTCGGGTTCGGAACGTCCATGCGGATGCGCACCGTGCGCGTCTCAGGGTTCACTGTCGCACTGACAAAGGTCAGCTTCCCTTGGAATTCCTGCCCGGGCAGGGCCGGAATCTGCGCCTCCACACTCTTCCCCACATCAATCGTGCCGGCCGACTGCTCCGGCAGATCCGCCACCAGCCACACCTTCGACAGATCCGACAGGACACAAACCACCTCGGCGTTCTGGACCACCTGCCCGATGGTCGCCTTGCGCTCCAGCACCGTCCCGTCGATGGTGGCCTGCACCTGGAACAGCGAATTGATCGTCCGGCCCGTCTGCAGTTTATCCAGCGCCTCCTCCGTCATCCCCAGCACCGCCAGTTGGTCGCGCGACGACGACACCTCCGCCGTCGCCTGCACCAGTTCCGCCTCGCGCCGCTGCAGTTCCGCCTCTCCAATCACGCCCGCATCCAGCAGCCGCTTCGCCCGGTCCACCGCCTTCTCGGCCAACCGCCGCTGCGAGTGCGCCTTCAGGAAATCCGTCTGCGCGTTCGTCAATTCCGTACTGCGGATCACGGCCACCACCTGGCCACGCTTCACCGTCTGCCCTTCCACCACTTCCAGGTCCACAATCCGGCCCGACACCGGTGAGTTCACACGGGCAATCCGGTTCTCGTCCGCCTCCACACGGCCGGCGACGTCCAGAATCGCAGCCACTGGAGACATCTTCGGTTGCCCCACGCGGATATGCTTCTGCATGTCCTTCGTCACCCGGATGGACATCGGGTCCCGTGGCTTCGCTTCCTTCGTCTTCGCCTCGCTGACGGAAGGGGAGCCCGTGCACCCGGTCAACACCAGCGCCCCCAAAGCGCAGGCTGGAAATAGGATTCTATGGACAAGTTTCATGGATGGTTCTCCGGGGCAATCGCACGCAGTTGTTCCAGGTTGATCAGCGCATCCTGCACGTCATACTGCGCCGTCAGGAAATCCTGCCTCACGGTCCTCAATACGCGCTGGGCGTCCAGGACCTCGATAATCCCTCGCTCCCCGAAACGGAATGCCGCTTCGGCCGCGTCCACCGCCGCGGTCGCCTCCTTCAATACCCCCAGCTCAAACGAAGCCACCTGCTGGCTCGCCACCTCGTATTGGCCGTAAGCTCGCTCCAATTCAGCCGTCAGCTCCAGCCGCCTCATCTCGGCCGTGGCCCGCAGATGCTCCAGCGCAGCCTCCGCCTCGGCAATCGGCCCCTCCCGTTTGTTCCATACCGGCACCGGCAGCGTGACCCCAAACCGGAAGAAACCAAGATCCGGCTGGTTTTCATACTCCGCTCGCAGCGCCGGCTGCGGCTTCCGTAAGGCCATCTCATGGGACAGCCTCGCCTTGGCACGCTCGATCTCCGACCGCGCCTGGGCCATCAGCGGATGCCCGCTCAGCGCCGCCCCCAGCAACGTCTGCCACGGAGGCAGCGTGATCTGCGGCGTCAGCGAGCCCTGCGGCGCTATCTCCGTCTGCATCGGGGCACCAATCGCCGTCCGCAACGAGGTCGTTGCGTTCAACAGCCGCAATTGAGCGCTGTTGGCCAGTACCTTCGCCGTAGCCGTTTCCGCATCAGAACGCACCAGTTCGAGCTTCGCTGCTTCACCCACTTCCACCTGAATCTGGATCCTACGGCGCAGATCCTCCACCAAACGGAGATTCTCGCGCGCCAGCTCCAACTCGGCCCGCCGCCGCAACACCAGGTAGAATGCACGCTTCACCCCAGCCCGCACACCCAACCGTGCCTCATCCAATCCGAAGCGGCTGCTTTGCCGGCCGAGTTCCGCCGTCAGGATCCTGGACTTCCGGACCGACGGCAATTCCAGTTGCTGCTCCACGCTGTAGTGCTGCAATAGCCCGGGCTCCGCACCCGGCAAGCGCCGGTATTGCCGCCCAGCAAATGTTGTGAATTCCGGGTTTGGATAGGCCGAAGCAGTCGTAATGGATGCCTGCGCGCCGCGCGCCATGGCCGCGGCCGCCTTGAGTTGCGGGCTGTGCTCCTCCGCCAAGGACAAGGCTTCGTCCAGGGTCAGGGGTTTCGCTGTCTCCACCGCACCTGGCGTGACCGTCGGGCGGACTGCCTGGTTTTCTGTACGAATTCCACTCGCTCTAACCTCAATAAATTGAATAGTTTGAGGCCAGGAGTACACAGGCAGCAATAGCCCGGCGGCGAGGGCTCTCCAAAGCGTAGAGTGGCTGCGGACGGCTAGACCGGTCAATAAGTGCATGATTTGGTGAAAGAACACGTCCTGCGTACGGTCGTTGCCGCGCAGGAAGCTCGACCGGCATTTCCAGTTGTGCCGGCACTCCAGGGAGCTACATCACAGTTCATCCA
This sequence comes from Paludibaculum fermentans, assembly GCF_051172195.1. GTDB lineage: Bacteria > Acidobacteriota > Terriglobia > Bryobacterales > Bryobacteraceae > Paludibaculum > Paludibaculum fermentans_A. The sequence continues at coordinate 2,174,697 of NZ_JBPJAQ010000001.1, read as the reverse complement.
AGGGCATGGATCGTGTCAGAACGGCGCGCCAGGCCAGACGATCTAGTTTCATTGTCGCACAAGAGTTATCGTTGGATAGTCTAAAAATCCGAAAGATTTACACCTGGGTGTTTTACGGCGCATTCGCCCGCCAGCCTGCTTTGACGCCTGGCCCCCCCGTGCGCTATCCTGAACATGTACAACTTTGGGTAAGGGTCTGTAAGTAGAATCAATGGCGAACCATTTTTCATCGCTGAAGCGTGTGCGCATCACTGAGCGTCGCACGGAAGTTAACCGGATGCGGAAGAGCCGCCTGCGCCATGCCATTCGCGCCATGCGCCGGGCTGTCGAAAAGAAAGACGTGGCTGCTGCCACGGCGCTCCTGCCGCAGACCTTCTCTCTTGTCGATCGCGCCGCCAAGTGGGGCATCATCAAGGACAACACCGCTTCCCGGTATAAGTCCCGCCTCCACAACCGCCTGAAGTCGCTCACCAGCACTCCGGCCGCGGCGTAGTAGAAGTCCAACCAGCCTCAATTTCAACCGCGGCGCACTCGGTGCGCCGCTTTTCTTTTGCCCCCGCCTATCCCTTCCTCACTTCCGATTGACATTTCAGTATAATCGGACACGTGAATCCCAGACCCACGAAGACGCGCTGGTTGATCCTGGCCCTACTCTTTCTCATCACCACCAATAACTATCTGGACCGCATCGTCCTCGGTATCCTCAGTCCAGTCATTCTGGAGGACCTGCACTTCACCAAATTGGAGTACGGCTACGTCAATGCCGCCTTCCAGGGCGCCTACGCCATCGGCTTCCTCCTCATGGGTTGGGTCGTTGATCGATCGGGCACCAGAAAGGGCTACGCAGCCGCCATCACCTTGTGGAGTCTCGCGGCCGGCTTCCACTCCCTCTCCCGCACCTTCATCGATCTCGGGTTCTGGCGCGCCCTCCTCGGTTTGGGCGAAAGCGGCAACTTCCCCGCGGCCATCAAGGCAACCTCTGAATGGTTCCCAAAGAAAGACCGCGCGTTCGCCACCGGCATCTTCAACGCCGGCACCAATGTGGCCACTATGATCGGTCCGCCCCTCTTCGTCTGGATGAACAGCCACTTCGGCTGGCGCTCCTGCTTCTTCATCACAGCCACCTCAGGCGTTATCTGCCTCATACTGTGGCTCGCTTTCTACCGTCTTCCCCGCGAACATAAGATGGCGAATGAGGCGGAAGTGGCTCTCATTGAGGCAGATGTGGAGGAGCGCGGTTCCGCCCGCATGAGTTGGACCCAGGCCCTCGGCTACCGCGAGACTTACGGCTTCGCCCTCGCCAAGTTTCTCAGCGACCCGGTCTGGTGGTTCTATCTCACCTGGCTCACCCTCTACTTCAAGGAAGCCCGCGGCCTGAGCCTCGAGCAGATCGGCTGGGCTCTCCCCGTCATCTACCTGATGGCCGACTTCGGCAGCGTCGGCGGCGGTTGGGTCAGCGGGTTCCTCATGCGTCGCGGTTGGCCCAACGGCAAGGCCCGCAAAACAACAATGGGCATCTTTGCCCTTTGTATGCCCATCGCCGCAACCGCCGTCTCTGTTCCGGAAACCTGGATGGCTGTCGCCCTCATCTCGCTGGCCACGGCGGCTCATCAGGGCTGGTCAGCCAACTTATACACCACCGTCAGCGACGTCTTCCCCAAGAGCGCAGTGGCCTCGGTCACCGGCATCGGAGGCTTCCTCGGCGGCCTGGGCGGCGTCCTCTTCACCGCCCTGCTTCCGGGCTACGTAGTCACTCACTTCGGCTACTTCCCTATGTTTGTCATGATGGGCGGCTTCCACATCATTGCCTGGCTGTGCCTCCATTACTTCATGGGGAACATCACCAAGCTCGGCCAGCATCCAGTCCCGGCTGCACGGTGACCTCGGCCGCTGTCACCATCTCCGGCATCTGGCATCATTGGGAGTAGCTATGCCGATGTACGAATACCGTTGCACCGAATGCGGCCACCTCTATGAACAGCTCCGCCGCATGTCCGAGGCGGATAAACAACTGGTCTGCCCGCGTTGCGCCTCGCAGCAGGTGGAACGCCGCATCTCGGCCTGCTCGGTCGGCGGCTCTTCCTCCGGCAGCAAGGGCGGCGGCTGCATCCCCAGCGGACGCTTCACCTGAGCCCGCTGACCCTGGCGGCCCGGGTGGCCGTCTAAACAGTCTCAAGTTTGGTTTGTTTGGTCTCCGGCAACAGGAATACCAGCAGCGAAGCCGCGAGGAAGAATGCGGAGTTCAGGCCCAGCGCCGCACCTAAGCCGAAACGGTCGGCCAGCGAGCCCACTGCATACGGAGCCAAGGCGCTCAAGCCTCGTCCAAAGTTGTACACAAAGCCCTGCCCCGCCCCGCGCATGGCGGTAGGATACAACTCCGCCAGCATCGTTCCGAACAGCGAGAAAAAGCCTGTACCAAAGAACCCGATGCACGGCCCCAGCAGCAGCAACAGCATCGGCGACACTCGCGGAGCAAAACCATACAACGGCGTCAGCAAGGCGGCCACACCGACGTAGAACGCAAAGGCAGGGCGCCGTCCCCAACGGTCCGCCAGGACGCCAAAGCACAGATAGCCGTAGAACGCGCCCATCTGCACTGCAAACACGAACCCGCTCGTCTTCAGAATGCTCATCCCGGCTCCGCCCTGGGCAATGGGCGATGACAGGAAGCCGGGCAGCCATGTGAATAAGCCCCAGTAGGCGAAAAGTACGCTTGTCGCCAGGATCGTCGCGAACAGGGTCCGGCGCCCGACTGGCGGCCGGAAAATACCCAGGAAGCTCGCCTTTTCAGTCGACTTCAACCAGATCTCAGGCTCCTCCACCTTGCGCCGGATAAACACCGTCACCAGCGCCGGGAAGACTCCGGCCAGAAACAGGGCCCTCCAGCCGTATGCTGGCAGGATCCACGCCGATAGCCCCGCCGCCGCCATATACCCCAGCGCCCAGCCCGACTGCATGAAACTGACTGCCTTCGCCCGGTGCTCCGCCGGCCACGACTCCGCCACCAGCGTCGCCCCGGCCGACCATTCTCCGCCCAACCCCAACCCGACCAATGCGCGCCAGAAGACCAGGTCCACAATGCCGCGCGAGGTGGCTGTGCCGGCCGACGCCAGGGAGTACAGCAGGATGGTGTAAATCAGGGTCCGCCGCCGCCCGATCCTGTCGGAAACGGCGCCCGCAACGATGCCCCCGGCCGCTGAGGCAATCAGCGTCACCGAGGAGACCAGGCCGGCCTGCGCATTCGTCCAGCCGAACTCCGTTTTCAGGGTCGTCAGGGCGAAGACGTACAACAGCACGTCCATCGCGTCGAGCATGAAACCCAGTTGAGCGGCCCACAATGCCAGCCAGCGGGGCGTGGAAAAGACACCTTCGAAAAACCGCACGGTTAGGGGTCAGTATAGCCTTAATGGCCCCGCCACTCGCACCGCAACTCCATTCACCAGGCAAAGCCCACTAGCCAAAATAATCCTTCCTCCCATGAGCCTTCCCGCTCTCCGGTTGCGGGTTAAAGGCGAGGGGATCTGCAAATGTTCATTTCTCGACTGGGCGTCGTCCTGGGACTGCTCGCCTGCCAAAGCATCGCTTCCGCGGCCGCCATTATCCAGCTCCAAAGCCTGGAAGCCTACATCCACTACGGCGGCAGCTCCGTCCCAAAGGCCAGCTTCACCAGCGCATCGCCGGAGTACACCTCCGCGCTCGATGCCGAGAATCTGGGCAGCTTCAGCTTCACCTGGACAAATCTCACAGGCTCGGATATCTCGAATCTGCGTTTCACGCTCTTCCTGGACCCGGACATCGACCGCGACAACAACTCCTTCTTCAATGAATACGGCGACTACCTCTCCAATGCGCTGCCCGTCCTGGCGCCTGTAGGCGCGCTGCCGTTCTCCAGTTGGGAGATCGATGAACCCGAATATGTTTTCGGCAACATCTACACACACACCCTCACCGGAGCACTCGACGAGACTATCGGCGTCCCCTCCAGCGCACCCGATGACGTATCAGCGGCCCTCCAGTTTCTGATTCAAACGCTGCACCAGGGCCAGTCGCTGTACGTCTTCGGCACGCTCAGCCTGACAGACGCCGCCGGATTGCAGCTCGTCGACCCCGACTCCAACGTCGCCCTGTATTTCAACGCCTACGCGCAACTCGGCCCCTACACCGGCCCGCCCCCTCCACCGCCTTCGGGCGTCCCGGAACCAGGCACCGCGGTGCTGTTCGTCTCGGGCCTGGCGCTCTGCCTGTCCCGCCGCATTTGGACCTCGGTCCGTTCCGGCCGCCAGTAGGCCGTTGCCCGGAGGAAATCATGAACGCTCGCACTCTAGCTCTCTTTGCGTTTCCGCTGGCCGCCGCCGGGTGGCTCTGGTCCCAGGCCACGCCGGACCTCGTCGTCACCGCCATCACCGGCTCCGTCACAACCGACTCACAGACCCTGGTCACCACCGGCACCCTCAGCGCCACGGTGAAGAACCAGGGCGCGGCCGCAACGGCCGGTTCGTTCCAGGTGCGCGCGTTTGAGGACCGCAATGGCAATGCGAAATACGACAACGGCACAGACCAGTCCCTGGGCACGGCTACGGTGAACTCGGCCCTGGCCGTCAATGCCAGCACGCCCGTCAGCATCACCCTGGGCGGAACTCTTCAGTTCAAGGGCAGTATCCTCTACGTCCTGGCCGACTCCGCTTCTGCGATCGCTGAGCAGAACGAAGAGAACAACGTGCGCCATACGGGCCAGAACAGTAAGTTCACTCCGCCTGCCTCCACAGCCCTGAATCCGCAGGTGAAGTGGCTGCGCGATACCTTCCTCGACGTCCCCGCCAGCCGCGCCGTCACCAACACGCCCGCCGTTGGAGACGTGAATGGCGACGGCGTACCGGATGTCGTGTTCACGACCTTCGAACTCATCACCGGCGAATTCCGGAACGGCGTGCTGCGCGTGGTTTCCGGCGATACCGGCTCCCCCCTGCTGTCGATCACCGACCCCGCGCTCCGCGTGCATCCCGGCGCTGGTGTGACACTGGCCGACATCGATGGCGATGGCCGCCCGGAGATCATCACGGCGGACGAATCATGCCGCCTGATCGCCTTTGAGCACGATGGCGGTTTGAAGTGGCGCGGCACCCAGCAACTGGCCGGCCCCCTGGCGCAGACGAACTGCTGGGTGGGCATCTCGGCCGCCGACCTGAACGCCAACGGCACCATCAACCTGGTGGTCGGCAACATGGTATTCAACGCCAACGGCACCCTCCTTTGGACGGGGGCCGGCAGCACCGGCGGTTTCGGCGCCACGGCTCGCGCCTCCGTCGTGGCCGATCTCGACCTGGACGGCAAGCTGGAAGTCATCGCCGGCCCCACCGCCTACCGCGCCGACGGCAGCATTTACTGGGACAAAACCGGCGCAGCCTACGGCGGTTGGGGTCTGTTTGACGGTTTTGTGGCCGTCGGCAACTTCGACGCCGACCCCTACCCGGAGGTCGTCGTCCGTCCCAACCTCAGCTTCAGCCTCTACCTGCTGGAGCATGACGGATCGCTCAAGTGGTTCTCCGACGCGCCTGGCGCCTCCGCGCGCGGCGGCCCCCCGGTGATCGCCGATTTCGACAACGACGGCCAGCCCGAGATCGGCGTCGCCGACAACGCGCACTTCATCGTCTACGAGACCGGCGGCAGCGTGAAATGGAGCGTCCCCATCCTCGATGCCAGCTCCGGCGTCACCTCCGCCTCTGTCTTCGACTTCAACAGCGACGGTAGCGCCGAGGTCGTGTTCGCCGATGAACAGTTCTTCTACATCTTCCGCGGCACTGACGGCGCGATCCTGAATCAGTTCCCACGCTCGTCCAGCACCGCCCTGGAAATGCCCGTCGTGGCCGATGTCGATGGCGACGGTCACGCTGACATCGTGGTCCCGGCCGTACCGGGCGGCGCCACACCCCAACTCGGTGTACGCGTCTATTCCGGCGCAAACGGCAATTGGGCCAACTCGCGCAAACTGTGGAATCAGCACGCCTACTCCATCACCAACATCAACGACGACCTGACAGTGCCCCGCGTCGTCACCCCCAACTGGCTGACACCCGGCCTGAACAACTTCCGCGTGAACGGACTGTTGCCCACTTCGTTGACGGCGCCCAACTCCGCGCCGGATCTCGTCCCGTCGCTGCTGCGGCGCATCGACACCAACTTCCCGGCCCAGACGCTGCTGCTGGCCCGCATCGGCAACGGCGGCTCGAGCCCAGCCGGCGTAAACCGTGTGGAGTTCCGCAATGGATCCGGAGGGCCCTTGCTGGGCGCGGTGAACACCTCGCACCCGCTGGCGCCGGGCGAGTTCGAAGACGTCCAGGTGGCCTGGCTGAATCCGCCCGCCGGTGCGCTGAACCTCGTCGTCACCGCCGATACGGCCGCCGCGGTGACGGAAGGCGACGAGACCAATAACGTCGCCGCCGCACAACTCCTGATCGGACTTGGACCCACCACCACGGTCGACGACCTGATCTCCCGGTTTAAAGACTCAGGCGCCGATCTCAAGTGGACACCCGTCCCTGGTGCCGCTTCCTACAACATCTACAGGCGCAGTGGAGCCGCCGGAGCCGCCTCCATCCGGAACGGGCTGGTGACCAGCCTGGGCTCCTACTCGGATCAGGGCCTCACCAACGGCACGACCTACTTCTACAACGTTCGCTGGGTCGACGCGAAGGGCCTGGAGTCGCCCCTCGGCACCGAGTCCTCCGCCACCCCCATCCCTCGAACCCAGCGCGGCGATACGCCCCCCACCATCACCAGCAGCCCCATTACGCGGGCCCGCACCGGTGTTGCCTACCAATACCTGCCAGTGGCAGCCGACCCCGACGCCGGCGAAGTGCTCACCTGGCTGCTCACCGCGCCGCCCCAGGGCATGACCATCAACTCCTCTACTGGCCGCCTCGATTGGACACCCGGCGCGGGACAGGGCGGCACCTGTCGCATTCAACTGCGGGTCCGCGATTCGAAGGGCCGCGAAGCCCTGCAGGCCTTCAACCTGTTTGTTGAAACCCAGGTCATCAACAATGCACCCCTCTTCAGCTCCCGTCCGCCCACCAGCGGCAACGTGGGCCGCGTGTATGCCTATACGCTGAAAGCCACCGACCCCGATGCCGGCGAGGTGCTCGCCTTCGCCCTGGTCAGCGGGCCCGGCGGCATGACCGTCAACCCCTCCACCGGCCTGCTGCAGTGGACTCCGTCCTCCGCCGGAGCATTTCCGGTATCCGTCCGTGTCAGGGACATAGCAGGCGCCACAGCCAATCAGTCCTGGTCGCTGCTGGTGGTGAACCAGAACCGCGGCCCGGTCATCACCACCACCCCGCCGCCCACCGGTCGCGTGGGCCAAACCTACAGCTATGCCCCCAAGGCCACCGACGCCGATGCCGGCGATGTGCTGACGTGGTCCCTCCGGACCGCGCCAAATGGCATGACCATTAACCCGCTCACCGGCGTCCTGCTCTGGAATCCGGCCGTCGCGCAAATCGGGAGCAACCCGGTCACGCTGGAAGTACGCGACATCATCGGCGCCATCGCGACCCAAACCTGGAACGTTACGGTGTCCGCCGTCGTCAACGGCCCGCCAGTCATCACCTCCGTCGCGCCCACACAATCGCAGGTGAATGGACTCTACACTTACCAGGTCACCGCCACAGACCCGGAGAACGACGGGCTGCTGTACAACCTGCTCACCGCCCCCGCCGGCATGACCGTCTCAAACCTGGGGAAAATCCAGTGGACCCCGGCGGCCTACCAGGCCGGCGCCAATAACGTCACAGTGCGTGTGGGCGACACCTTCGGCAACGGTGTGACGCAGAGCTTCGTCGTCACCGTCAGCGGCGCGGACACCACGCCTCCCACCGTCACCATTCTCTCGCCGGCGCCCAGCACCACAGTCTCCGGTGACGTCACCGTGCGCGGCTCCGTCAGCGACGCCAATCTCAAGTCCTGGGAACTCGAATACCAGGTGAAGGGCGATTCCTCGTGGACCCGCCTCGCGGAGGGCACAACCAATGTGACCAATGCGGCGCTGGCCGTTCTACCAGGCTCGTTACTCACCGACAATCCCTACCTCATCCGGCTGGTCGGCCGGGACCAGACCCAGGTGGCCACGGCATTCCAGGAACTCATAGTCAGCTCCGGCGAATACAAACCAGGCGCCTTCTCGGTCACCTTCGATGACATGACCGTGGCCACGGCCGGCCTGCCCATCGTCATGCGGCGCATCTACAACTCCACCAAGCCCTATGCCAACGACTTCGGCCGCGGCTGGTCTCTGGGCTATGGCGAGTTCGACCTCCGCGCCGACGCCTCCTTCAACGTCTTCGTCACCCTGCCCAGCGGCCGCCGCGCCAAATTCGCCTTCGCCCCCATCCAGAGCAATCCGCTATTCCCGACTCTGGACAACAATTACGTCGCTCCGGCCGGCTCTGGAGACGAGCTCGTCAATCTCGACTGCCCGCAGTTCTTCGGCGGCGCCCAGGGCATGGTCTGTCTCGGCGGCAACTCGGCGTTCCAGCCTTACAATCCCCGCAACTTCCGGCTGAAGACACGCGAAGGACTCACGTTCCTGCTGTCCAACGGCCTCGTCACCGAGATCCAGGACCGCGCTGGCAACAGGACCCAGGTCGCTCCCAATGGCGTCACTTCGTGGACTGGACGTAGTGTCGTCATCACCCGCGACGGCTCGGGCCGCATCACCGAAATGGCCGATACGCGCGGCGCCCGCCTGCGCTACACCTACGACTCGCTGGGCCGCCTGCTCAGCGTCACCGATCAACTCGGGAAAGTCACCACCTTCGTTTACCTCGGCTCGACGCACTATCTGACGGAAATCCACTCGCCCAACAACTGCACTGGGATCCGGCAGGAGTACGACGTCTCCGGTCGCGTCATCTCCTCCACCGATGCCGCCGGCCAGAAGACCTCCATCGCCTACGATGTGACGGGCCGCACCCGCACCGTGACCCTGCCCGGCGGCACCATAGTGACGGAAACCTACGACGCCCAGGGCAACCTGCTGTCGCGCAACGACGGCACCGGCCGCACCACCACTTACACCTACGATGCCGGCAACCACCTCACCAGCATCCAATTGCCCTCCGGCCGCCGCGCGGTCTTCACTTATGACGCCGCCGGCAACCTGCTCACCGAGGCCAATACTCCGCTGGTGGGCAACCCCCTCGTCACCAGCTACCAGTACACAGCCCAGAACCTCATCGATACCATCACCAAGCCAAATGGCGACACCGTGCGGCACATCTACGATGCCACCGGGAACCTGCTCACCCGCGAAGTCCGCAATGCCGCCAACGTCCTGGTGGAGTCGGAATCGTCCACCTGGGATGCCCAGGCGCGGCGCATTACCCGCACGTCCGGCGGCGTGACGAAGACGTTTGCCTACAACGCAACGTCGGATATGATCTCCGAACGCTGGCCGAGCGGCGCCACCTGGAATTACTCCTACGACTCGGCCGGCAATCTGGTGAGCTGGTTCGACGCCAACGGCGTTCAGACCCAGATGGAGTTCGACAACTACAACAAGGTCACCGCCGTGAAGCAGAATGGCGTCGCCTTCGCGAAATACAGTTGGAACGAGTTCGGCAAACTCGTTTCCGTCACCGATGGGCTGAACCAGACAACCACCTACGGCTACAACTGCGCGGCTGAACTGGTTTCCGTCACTAACGCCCAGGGGCACACCCACCAGTACGCCCGCACCCCTCGCAGCCAGGTGTCGGCCAGCATCGACATGCTCAGCCGCCAGACCTCGTTCCTCTACGACGGAGCAGGCCGCGAGACTTCGCACACGACACCGGGCGGCGGCTCGACGTCCTCCGTCTGGTCGCCCGACTCCATGCTCGCGTCCCTCACGCGCCCCACCGGCGGCTCCATCCAGACGAGCTATGACGGGTACGGCCGCATCGCCACCGAGACCCGGCCGGACCGCAACATCACCTACGCCTTCGACACCCTCTCCCGCCTGCTGCAGGGCACCGAGATACAAGGGCTGTCCACGCTGCAGACGGCCATGACCTGGAATGCAGCTAACCGACTGGTCACCACCACCCAGACCGGCGGCCGCACCGTGAGCCTCGCCTACGACCTGTCCGGCCGCCGCACCTCACTCACCGCCCCCGACGGCAGCATCACCAATTACTCCTATGACTCCGACGGCCGCCTGTCGCTGGTGGCCACCGGCGTGAACTCCACCAGCTTCACTTACGATGGCAACGGACGCCGCACCCTGATGTCGCACAGCAACGGGTCTTCCGTCGCCTATGCCTACAATGGCCGCGGCCAGTTGACCAGCCTGATCCTGCGGAATGGCTCCGGCGGCGTCATCCGTTCGTGGCTGATCAGCTACGATGCCGTCGGCCGCAAGACCGGCGCGGTTATGAACGACGGCACCATTGCCTGGACCTACGATTCACTCAACCGCCTCACCGGCGAGACCATCACCTCCACGGGCCTAGGCAATCGCAGCCGCACCTGGTCGTACGACGCCGTGGGCAATCGCCTGGATTCCGGCGCCGTCTTTGGCACCGATCACCGCCTGGCGCAGAATGCGGCCAATGCCTTCACATACGACGCCTCGGGCAATCAGACCGCCCGCGGAGCCACCAACTTCACCTTCGACGTCATGAACCAGATGCTCACTGGCGCCAACATCTACGCGAACAACGACATGTTCGGCCGCCGCATCAAACGCTCAGCCGACTTCGACTACATCTACGAAGGACTCAACTTGGTCCAGATGTACAGCTTCGGCACCGTGTTCGAACGCTTCACCTTGCATCCGGATACCGGCGAACCGCTCTTCCTGACGCAGGGCGCCAACGCCTTCTTCTACATACCTGGGTTGATGCGCTCCATCTGGGCCATCACCGATGCCACCGGCGCCGTCGTCCACAACTACGCTTACGACGCCTGGGGCGAGATGCTGCAGAACAGTGGCAGCTTCCTCTTCTCCGCCGTCCGCTACAATCCGTTCACCTACACTGGTGCCCACCTGGATATCGAAACAGGCACCTACCACATGCTGGCCCGCGACTACGATCCCACCCTCGGCCGCTTCCTGCAGAAGGACCCCGTGCTGGGCTCGTTCTACGATCCGAAGTCACAGCATCCTTACGCCTACGCCTTGAACAACCCGCTCAGCTACTCCGATCCCAGCGGGCGCGTCGCGGCCACCGAATACATGCTGTTGATCAAGGAGAACAACCTGGTCAAGGCCTCCGGCGCCGTCGCCGGCACGGGCCTTGGCTTCAGCGGCAACATCCTCTACTTCCTGGGCGACTTCCTTGGGAAGGTCAGTCCGTCCGGATTCGATTTGGCTACCGCGTGGAGCCAGTCGGCCAAAGCGGCATCCAACTACGGAGAAGCCGTCGCCAAAATCGCCGACTATCTGGACACCGATACGCTGCCTTTTGCGGATGGCTTCCTGAATGGCATCCAGGGCGGCAGCCCGGCTGGCTGCGGCGTTACTGCGCCGGGTGCACCCAGCTTCATGCCGCCGGGCTTCGGCAACTCACCCCAACTCAACGGCGTGGGCGGCACCGGAATCCAGCCCACTGTCGGTCCCAATGGCTTCAGCATCCAGCCGAAAGCCCCCGCGGTCCTCGGCTTCCAGTTGGGCGGCCTCGCCTGCGGCCAGTCTCTCGCCAACAGTTGGATCTCGGCGAACGCGCCGTAAACCATCTTCGACTCCGGAGGAGCCGCCGGAGACGGACCTCGGAGGCCGTCTCCGGCGGGGAGATTCCCTGAAGGACCCGGCCATGCACTCTGACGAAACCTGGCATCGTATCGAAACGCTCTTCGCCCAGGCGCTGCAGCAACCCCAGGAAACCCGGCCATCCTTTGTGGCCGAACTCAGCTCACAGGAGCCAGAGGTGCTCCAGGAATTGCTCCGCATGCTGGACGCACATCAGCGCATGGGCGTCTTCCTCGAAGCGCCATTGCGGATGATCAGGCGCGGCCGGTAGCCCTGGGCGGAGGAACCTTTGGCCCGTCGTTCGCCCTGCGCATAATAGGAGGATGTCCGAGCAGTCCGACATTGACGTGGTTTACTCCGAACTGCGCCAGATCGCCGTCGTCCACCTCAGCCGTTCTGTCCGCCGGCCCAGCCTCCAGGCCACCCAACTCGTGCACGAGGCCTGGCTGCGCCTCTCCAGCAAAGAGTGGAAGAGCCGAACCCACTTCCTCGCCCTTGCCTCCCGCACCATGCGTATGCTGCTCATCGACGCCGTCCGCGCCCGCATGGCCGAACGCCGCGGAGGCGGCGATCAACTCTCACTCAATGGCGATGAGGAGTTCACCGGGCCCGATGGTTCCATGGCCCTCAATCGCGTCATCGACATCGATCGCGCCCTCCAGGAACTCACGCTCCACGACGAACGCAAAGCCAAAGTCGTCGAAATGCGCTTCTTCGGCGGCCTGGAACTACAGGAGATCGCCGACGTCCTGGAGATCTCACTAGCCACCGTCAAACGCGATTGGGAGTTCGCCCGCACCTGGCTCTTCGCCCGGCTCTCCTCAACTCCGTCCGCGGGGGAGTGATCCGCCGCAATTCTCCGCGATCTTCTCCGCCTCCTTCACGCTGGCGCCTACAGATGGGCTCATGCCCTTGGGCGGTTTCTTCATGAAGAGCAGCGTCTCCCGCGCCAGTTCACACGCCTTCCGCTCCTGGCCCGCCGCCTTCCGTGTCAACGCCAGGTCCACCATCGCATACACCAGTTCCTGGCTGGCCACGGCGTTGCCGGGATCCATCTGGCGAATCTTCCTCACTTGGCTCAGCGCCGTCTCCCCGGCCTCCAACGCCTCAGGCAGACGGCCCCCTTTCCTGTAGGCGTTCTGTAGACGGTCGAAGGCCGACGCCACCCGCATCGCAGCCAGTACGCTATTGGGTTCCTCCGCCGCGACCTCCTGCCGGATCACCAGCACTTGCTTCATCATCTCCACCGCCTCGGCATACCGCTTACCCCGCATATACAAACTCGACAACAACAACGCATCGCTCGCCAGATTCGCGCCATACTTCCGGCGGTCCTTCAAAGCGAGCTGCTCGCTCACCCTCATCCCTTCCCGGACAGCCACTTCGGCCCCTGCATAGTCCTTGCTTTCGAACAGCGCGGCGGCCAGCCAGTTGTTCGCCTCCGCATAGCGTTGCATCCGCGACAGGTCACTCGGCGCCTCGTCCAACAGCTTCTTCCGCATCTCGATGGAACGGCGGAACAGGGCCGCTGCCTGATCTTTCTTACCCGCTCGCTGGTACGTGTGGGCCAACTGCTTCGTCGCTGTAGCCAGCCGCAATTGCGCCTCCACCCACTGCGGCGCCGCGGCCAGCAACTGCTCCGCTTGCCGCACGCCCTCCTCCGCCGGCCCAACAGCCTTCTCCGCTTCCCCCCGCAACAGCAGCGCCGTCGTCGAAAAGTCGAGGGCATCCACCAGCACCGCACGAGCCTGATTGCTGGCTCCATACTGCGCCACCGCCCGCCGTGCGATCTCCACCGCCTTCTGCGCATGCAGCAGCGCTTCCGCTGACCGTCCCAGGCTGAACCCGCCCAAATCCTTGCCCTCGATATCCGAAAGCCGCAGGTAGCCGCGCGCTACATCCAGCTGCACTTCCTCCTTGGCATTGCTGTCGCTGGCCAGCGCGTCCAGATACTTCAAACTGCTGTCCACAATCTGCTTCCGCGCCGCCAGAGAGCCAGGCAGCGGGTTCACGGCATCGTGCAGGTCAAACAGCACGGATCGCGAGAGACTCCTTACCTGCTCAAACCTCGTCTCCGCCAGCCGCGCCTGGCGCAGCGCATACGCCGTACTTACACCCAATGCCCCTACCGCTAAACTCGCTCCAGCCACCGCATAGACGTGCCGCCGGATGAACTTGCCCGCCCTATACCCCCAGGTCGCCGGCCGCGCCTCCACCGGCTGTCCGGCCAGGTACCGGTCCACATCGTGCGCCAGCGCTCCGGCCGATTCATAGCGCTCCGCCGGCTCCGCCCGCATCGCCTTGCGCGCAATTTGCGCCAGGTCCCCCGTCAGCGGCAACACCGGCTCATCTTCCTTCAGCCGCCGCAAAGCCTCGTCCAACGGCAGGTCCGACAACTGCCGCGGCAGCCGCCCCGCAATCAACTCACACAACAGCAGGCCCAGCGAATACACATCATTGGAGGTCGAAACCGGATAGCCCAGAATCTGCTCCGGACTCGCATAGTCGATCGTGTACGCGCGCGGTCCCGTAGTCTGCTCCGCCGCCGCCGGCTGCAGCACCTTGCCGATGCCGAAGTCCAGCAGCTTCACCACGCCCTCCGGCGTCACCAGGATGTTGGCGGGCTTCAGGTCTCTGTGCACGATCAGCGCCTGGTGGGCTGCCTGCACCCCGCTGCACGCCTGCAGGAATAGCCGCAGCTTCTCGGGCACAGTGGCCGCACCCTGATACTCGGTCAGCGGCACCCCTTGCACCAACTCCATCACCAGGTAGCGGAACCCCATTGCCGTGATGCCGGCATCCAGCAGCCTTGCGATGTGCGGATGCTCCAGCGAAGCCAGGATTCTCGTCTCGGGCGCGGACGTTGCCTGAATCAGCAGCACCTTGATCGCCGTCGGCTTTTCAAAATGCCCGTCCGCCCGCTCGCCCCGGTACACGACGCTCATCCCGCCGCGGCCAATCTCCTCAATCGCCCGGTAAGCTCCAAACGCCTGGCCGCGAAAGTCCAGCATCGGCGCCTGCAGGAAGTCGCCCATCCGGCCCCGCGCCTCCAGCAACTTCCGCACCTCCGATGCTGTATCGGTATCCGAGCCACAGCGCGCGGTCACAAAAGCCTCACGCTCGGTGTCCGGTCGTTCCAATGCGGCAGCGAAGATCGCCTCTACTTCATCCCAGGAGGATTCGCGATTCATGGTGATTATGTAATTATCCATACACCCCAGCCTTGGGGCTACAACTTTCCCCCAATTCTGGCGCTTTTGCATCGCCCCGCCGCGCGTTGGGTTCGATGCTGCGGATAAACAGCCGGATCGCCCCAGGACCAATGGCCTATGGAATGGTCCAGGTCCCCTTCTGGAGCCAGCCCGTGTCTCTGTTCAGTGCGTCCTGCGTTCTCATATAGGTGAACTTCGCCCCGCTCATCGGTGGTTTCAGCGTCACCGGCACGTTGAGCTCGAGGTTTCCGGCCGAGTTCTGTACCGTTGTACCTGCTGTGTTCACTGAGCAGGCCGAACTGCTCAATACACTCGACGCCACCCCGGGCGTAACCGGTCCGGCGAAGAATCCCACGTCGGAGGAGTACATCCAGAGCCCGTTGCCGGCACGGTCGTAGTGCACAAAGCAGAACGGCTGTCCGCCTCCGTCTGTCGCCGCGGCGACCAGGAATTCCTCCCAGCCCAGCGCGGCTCCCTCGAACCCCTGCGGGTCAGGGAACCGTAGATTGAATGTTGGATTGGACCCGGTTCCACTTCCGGGTGTCACCACCGGCACGACCAGCGGCGCTGCGGCCTGGGTCCACGTCCCGCGCTGAACCGCGTTGGTGTCGAAGTTGTCGGCGTCGAAGGCCCTCAAGTAAATACTGCGGTTCGCTGCCGCCTTGAAGACAACGGCGAGGTTGAGTTCCAGGGTCGCGCCGTTCCCAGAGGCTGAGGATCCAGCGGTGTTGAGTGCGCAGTGCGCGCCTTGCAGCACCGCTGAGGTTACGCCGGGGGCGATCGGCCCCACGAAGAACCCCAGCACGTCGGAGTACAGCCAGAATCCGTTCCCGGTCACATCGTAGTGCAGGAAACAGAAGGGCTGGCCGCCCCCGTTCGGAGCCGTTGCGAACAGTACCTGCACCCACTTCAGGCTTTGATAGCCCTTGGCGCCGGTGAAGGTCGCTTTGAACATCTGCTGCGCACCCGTTCCGGCGGATGGCGTGACGCCGACTGCCGCCGTAATTGGCGCCGTCAACACCACCGTGGCTGAGTTGTTCGCCGCGTTCGCGTCGCCCGTCACCGCCACGCTCGCCGTATTGGAAGCGGAAGGATTCGTCGCCCCGGTCACATTGACAGTAACGACGATTGTGCTGGTCATCGACGCGAAGATGGGATTCGAGCTCGTGCAGGTCACCGTTTGGCCCACTGCCCCACAGACCCATCCTGCCCCTGTAGCCGAAACGTAGGTGAGCCCCACCGGCAACTGGTCCGTTACCGTCACAGCTCCGGTCGAAGGGAGGCCCCCGACGTTCGTAACGGCTAGGCTGAACGTAACCTGGCTCCCCACACTGAACATCCCGCCGGCTGACACTGCGATGGCCAGGTCCATCGGGAGAGGCGCGGCCAGCGGCCCGGGGGTCGGCCTCAACATCGAGACTCCGGTGCCGAGTTGACCATAGCCAGTCGCCCCCCAGCCCCACAGCGTCCCATCCGCTTTCACGGCCATACTCTGGTCAGATCCAGCAGCAACCGACACAATCCCGGAGAGCCCGCCAATCTGCGCAGGCGTGGTCCTGTCGGCTGTGGTGCCGTCACCCAGTTGGCCGTGGGCGTTGTATCCCCATGCCCACACGGCTCCATCACTCTTAAGCGCCAATACATGAGACGAGCCCGCCGCCACGGCCGAGATGCCCGCCAGGCCGGATACCTGGACGGGTGTCGACACTCCAGCGCCAGGGGCCCCGTGCCCCAACTGGCCAAGCGCGTTGTCACCCCAAGCCCACACCGTGCCGTCACTTTTCACGGCGTACGATGAGTTGGCGGCATAGCTCGAACCGACACGGCTGATTCCTGTCAGCCCCATAACTTGCACAGGCAGCTTCCGGCCGGTGGTGGAGCCATCACCAAGCTGTGCGGAATCATTGCTGCCCCACGCCCAGACCGTTCCATCGCTCTTCGCGGCGAGCCCATGGTACAGGCCGGCGGCGATACTCACAATTCCGGAAAGTCCGCTCACTTGGATGGGCGTGTTTCTATCTGTCGTGCTGCCATCGCCGAGTTGGCCCACCCCATTCGAGCCCCAGGCCCACACCGTCCCGTCACTCTTCAGCGCAAGACTGAAGTGATTCCCGGCGGCAATCGCAATCGCCCCTGTGATTCCGTGCACCTGAATGGGAGCAGTGCCATTCGCCGTGGCTCCGTTGCCCAGCGCGCCCATGCCTCCATAACCCCACGCCCAAACCGTCCCGTCACTCTTCAGCGCAAGTACGTGTGCATTGCCCGAGGCAACGTGGCTGAACCCGCTGCTGCCGCTAACGGCCGCCGGGGCGGCATGGGGCAATACCGTACCATCGCCCAGCTGACCATACTCATTTCCACCCCAGGTCCATACAGTGCCGTCCGTCCTGGCCGCCGCTGCATGACTGCTGCCAAGGGCAACGCGCGCCACATTGGAGATCAGCGGCGATACGAAGGGCACGGCTTGCAGGATCGCGGCGCCATTGCCCAACTCGCCGTAACCGCCATAACCCCAAGCCATCACGGAGCCGTCAGACCTCAGGGCCAGCCCGTGAGCGAGTCCGGCGGCCACGGCGACGGCACTGCTGACGCCGGCAACCTGCAACGGCACTGGGCTATTGCTCGTCGGCGCAATCCCCAACTGACCGTAGTCATTCATGCCCCAGGCCCAGACAGTTCCGTCACTCTTCACCGCCAAACAGAAGTAGCTGCCGGCCCCGATGCCCACAACATTGGAGACCCCGCTCACCTTCGCCGGCGAACTCCTCTGGGTTCCGCTCGCGTCCCCCAATTGGGCGTAGTTGTTGTCGCCCCAAGCCCAAACGCTGCCATCGGATCTCAGGGCATATGCGGACGAACTCCCTCCACGCAGCGCCAGGATCTCCGATAGCCCGGGAACCTGCACTGGCGCCAGGTGCGTCGTTGTCGTGCCGTCGCCCAACTGCCCGTTATTGTTGTAGCCCCAGGACCAGACTGTGCCGTCGCTCTTGAGCGCCAGGCTGAAGTAGTCTCCCGCCGCAACGGCCACAACACCCGACAATCCTAAAACCTTGACTGCAGTCGTGCGGGTTGTAGTTCCGCCATCGCCCAACTGCCCATAGGTGTTGCTGCCCCAGGCCCATACCGTGCCATCGGACTTGACCGCAAGACTGTGCCGGGCGCCCCCGCTCAACCCGATGACGCCGGTGATGCCGGTAACCTGCACCGGGCTGGGACGGAGTTGAACGCTGCCGTCCCCTAGCTGACCACTGCTGTTCAGGCCCCATGCCCATACCGTCCCATCGCTCCTGGCAGCTAAACCGTGGTTCGACCCCGTCGCCGCTGTCACGACCGAAGTCAGCCCGCTCACCTGCGCGGGTAGGCTGCGCGACCGCAGTGTCCCGTCGCCCAGTTCACCCTCGAGATTGGCCCCCCAGGACCATAACGTGCCATCCACATTCAGCTTCAGGCTCCAATTCAAGCGGGCCATGACCGAGGCCTGCACCGGGCTTCCGGACGAGAAAGCCGTGAAGTTAACGATCTGATTGCTCTGGAGATTGGTCCTCGACGAAATTGACGGAGTGAAGGTGTACTTGGCAACGGAAGGAGTGACCGTGTAGCTCCCCCCTGCTGGCAGATTTTGGAATGCGAACCGCCCGGCCGCGTCAGCCAGTGTGGTGGCGCTTTTGCTGCCGGTCAGCGTGATGGACGCCCCGGCCACGCCGGCATTCCCACTGATCGTGTAGCCGGTGGTCGAGGAGGTGAAACTCGCCACTCCGCCCAACGGAGCGACGACTGTCGCCAACAACGGATTTGCTGTACCGCTCAGGGATCCGCCCCAGCTCAGAAACGTGGATTGGGCATTGGCGGGATTGGCCTGGAACCTCACGTTCGACCCGGAATCGTAATAACCATCGAGGGAGGCGGGGGTCAGTGTCACGGTTCCGGCTGCCACTGGTGTGGCGCTCCCCTCCACCCGGTAGCGAGTCTTGTACGAGGCCGTATAGGTCGTGGCGGCACTCGGAGCAGTGATCGAGTGAGAACTGCCCCCTCCGTCACTCCAGTTGTTGAATGCATAGGCAGTGGAGGATCCGTCCTGCGCTGCTGCCACCGTAAGTGTGTGGGTGCTGCCATCCTGCCAGATGAACGACTGGCTGCCCGCGTAAGTAGCTCCATCCACCGTGATCCACAGCCCCGCCGGAGCCGTTTCCACCTGATGGACCTTCATGCCGTCCGTGACCGGCGACAATTGCCGGATGCGCCCATTGTCGGTGTCGGCGACGAAGAAGGAGCCGCCAGGACCGGGTGATAGCGTGGCGGTGCCGCCGAAACGGGCCGCTGACGCCGATCCGCTCTGCGCCCCCAAGCCGGGCGAGTTCTCCTGGCCCGCGATACCGGCTACATCGGCCTGCGGGCCGCTGGCGCGCAACACCGCATTGCTGCCGAATAGGGCGATGGAGCCATCAGTGCCCAGCGCAAAAGTGGTCGGTGCCGCAGGTACGGATTTCAACGCGCTGACGAAGCAACTGCTCTTGCTGCTGGCCGGGTCGATCCGGTAGACGCCGGCCTGGCAGGAAGACTTCCAGGTCCGGTCCAGGAAATAGACCCCGCCGGTGCTATCCGCGGCAATCGGTCTCGGTATCCCCTGGAAGTAGATGTCCGTGCGCAGCACGTTCCAGGCGCCGGAGACATATCCGGCTCCCGCGAACGCTGTGATGATGCCGGTGTTCAGGTCCACCTTTCTGATCCTGTAGAGGTCCGAGATATACAGGCTTCCGGCTCCATCGTAGGCCAGTGAACTGACGGCGCAGAAGCCGGCGCTGGCCGCCGGTCCGCCGTCGCCCGCGGTGAGAAGTTGTGGAGAAGCCCCGCCGCAATACAGCCCCGAGGCGCCGGCAAAGCTCGAAATCAACCGGGTAGCACCGTCCACCTTCCTCACCTGGTTGCCATCGGCGATGTAGAGGTTTCCTGATCCGTCCACGGCCAGGCTTACCGGTTGGTACAGCGGCAGCGACAACGCCGGTCCCTCCACCTTGCTGTAATTACTCACGCCCGTGCCGGCGTAAGGCTCCAGAACTCCGGTTCCCAGATTCAGCCGCAGCACCTGATAGCCGGAGAGCAGGTATAGCGCACCGGCGGCCGCATCGTAAGCCATGGGGCCAACCGCCAGATCGGCGCGGGTGGCCTCGCTGGTGGCGGTGAAGGAGGCCGTTGTCTGCCCGGCGAAGCCGCTCACCAGGCCTGTGCCGAGGTCGACGGAATGGGTCTGGGGATAGCCGTCCACAATCAGGCTGTTGCCCAGGAGGGCAATCCGGTACGGGCTCGAGAAGGGCGTTTGGGTCGCCTGCCCACCATTGGTGGTCACGCCGGTCGCGCCGGTGCCGGCTACCCTCGTCAGCGTGCCACTGACGGCATCCACGCGCAGAATGCGATTAGCGTCTCTATCAGTAAAGAACAGGTTCCCGTTCGCATCGAGGATGACGCAGAAAGGCAACTTCAGGATGGCGGTGATTGCCGGCCCGTTCTCTCCGGAAAAGGCACCCACAATCCCCGACCCGGCAACCGTCTGCACCGTGCCGTCGACGGCCCGTATCCTGCGCACCCGATGGTTGCCCGAATCGCTGAGATATAGATCTCCATTAGGCGCGAACGCCAAGCCGTAGATATAGCTGAACAGCGCCGCCGCGGCCGGGCCTTGGTCTCCGCCAAATCCGGATTGCGCGCTGCCGGCCACCGTCACCAACGTGCCTCCCGCCGGCTCGATCTTACGGACGCGATTGGCTCCATCCACGAAGTGCACAACCCCTTGAGCGTCCACAGCCAGGGCCCGCGGGTCGATAGCCGCCGAGATGGCCGGTATTCCATCTGCAGAGAGGCTGCTCTGTATGCCAGCGCCCGCCACTGTGGTGATGATGCCGGTGCCAGCGGCGATCCTCCTGATTTTGTATGAAGACCAATCGCTCAAATAGAGATTGCCGGCGCGGTCCATCGCCATGCTCTTAATCGAACGAATTCCAGCCAGCAGGGCCGGTCCGCCGTCACCGCTATCGGCCGCGGTGCCATTGCCGCCGTACACGCTCACCTTGCCCGACGCTGAGACACGGAGCACTCGCGCGCCTTTGTAAGGCGTGGATTCCGAGAAGAACACCGAGCCGTCGGGGGCAACCACGGGCGTGTCTCCCGAAGCTGTCATCAGTTTCGGCAGTTGGGCGGGTCCGCCCCCAGCCAGAGAGCTGATCTGGTAGGCTGCTTGCTGCCGCACCGGCACATCGACTGAGCCGATTTTTAAAACGCCCTGACGCGATCCACCGGAGTTGGCGGCCACGGTCGCCGTCAGCGTCATCGGGCCGATTCCCGACGTCACTCCCGCGATGCCGAACCAGGTCGCGCCTGCCTGCACAGCCCACGGGCACCCTGCCGGCGCTTCCACCTGCAGCATCTGCCCGCCGCCAAGAGGCCCGGCATCCACCGCGGTGGGCGAAACCGTAGTCCAGCAGCCGCTCCCGAAAGTCGCTCCCACATAAGTTGGAACAGTCACGATGACAGTCTGTGGGTTGGCCAATCCCTGTAGTCCGCCGGAAAAGCCCATGAGCTTCTGCCCTGCGGTCGCCGTGGCGGTGACGCTCACCGACGTGCCGGCCACGTAGTAGCCGTCCGCCGAAGCAGGCTCGGCCTTCAAGGTGCCGCCCGTGGACGGATAGGATGTCAGCACCAGTTGCGCCTGTGCCTCCATTTGCGCGGTGACTTGGAACGAGCTACCAGGCGTCGCGGGTACCGTCAACACATGGCTGATCGCTCCGCCGTCGCTCCACGACAGGAAGCGGTATCGCATGCCCTTCTGGCCCGGCTGCATCCCAGCGATGCCGATGGGCAGCGTGGCCCCGGGCAGCATTCGGTGGACAAACGGCGTACTCCAGATTGACTCTTCGTCGTCGGACAAGTAGATCTGCAGGCCCGCCGGGGCAGTATTCACCGTGACGGTGACCCCCTTCACATAGTTGTATTGAATGGTGTGCGGCCCGTTCATCAGTGTGCTGCCGCCGGGCACGGAATCCACCACCGCCGACTGCAGCATATAGGGCGCCACCACGTCGTCGCAGCCACCGTAGGCCTCGCTGCCCGCCGCGCGCCACATGTCGGCCGGCGCGGCATGGTTGCATGCCTCGGGCGGATTGTAGGACACCTTTAGCAGATGCTCGGCTGAATAGACGGCCGTGAAGGTGCGCGATGCGGAGGGCGCGGTGAGATTCATCACGCGCGGCGAGCCCTCCTTCCAGGTGGCGAAGGTGTAGCGGCTACGCGCCGAGGCGTCGGCCTGAAAGAAGACCGGCGGATCCGCAATGTGGGAGGTGCCGGGACTCCAATTGAACACAGCCGGCGCCACCACCCGTACACCGTCGATCATGAACGGCAGGCCCGCCACTGAACTGGTGAAGGTCACCGACGGGGTGGCGCCAGCGGCCTCCTGCGTCACGGTGAGCACTTGGTCGGACACTTGTACCGTGGCCGTGCGCGCCGCACCGGGATTGCGAGCCGCTGTAAGCCCCACCGCGGCGGGGCCATACCCGCTGTTCGCTGAGACGAACCGGTTAGCCACGGAAAGCCATGGGCTCGCCGTGCTGATCAATAGCGTGCACACGCCTGTGACGTTGGCGCTGGACTCCCAGGCGGTTACCTCCGAGCCGATCGTAATCGCCGGCTGCTGCAACTGCACAGCTGTGCACTTCGGATCGGCCTCCTGCGTCACCGTCACAGTCTTGCCCGCTACGGTCACCGTGGCGCTCCGGCGCGGCGGCCCCGGATTCAGATCGATCCACAGGCTCACTGAACCCGAACCACCCTTGACACCAGTGGTGCTGTAGCTGGTGGCCGCATCGCCGAATGGCGCCCACTCCGCGCTGGACTCTCCCGCCCACAGGCAGCCTGCTGCTGTGGTGACGGTGATGGGCACCGCCTGAGCATAGTTACTCGCGCTCATCCGATAGGGAATGGTCACCTCAGCCGGCGAGACAGTGTAGTCGCAGCTCAGCCCGGCTTGGCTCACCGTCACTGCGGTGCCAGCCACCGAGACGGAGCCGGTTCTCAAGTTCCGCGTCTGGTTGTAGCTGGGATAGACCTGGAACGTGCCCGGTCCGGAACCCGCTGCGCCGTAAACGGAGGTTCGGAGCCAGGGAGCCAGTGATGTGGCAGTCCAGTGGCACCCAACCGTCGTATTCACCGTCAGTGTCCCCACCGTGTCTGTAGCACTCAGCACCAGCGGGGAAGGCGTCACCGTGTAGGTGCAGCCCGTGCCCGACTGTTCCACGTCATACACCTGATCGAAGACAGTGATCTGACCCGTTCTCGTAGTCGCGCTCGGGTTGGGCTGCACCGTCAGTAGCGTTCGGTTCCCCCCACCGGCCACGGTGATCCCGGCAGTCAGCCCGATCCACGGTGCGGAACTGGAGAATGTGATCGGGCACGCCGCAGACGTGCTTCCAGGTGTGGGGAAATTGACGACGCCGGCCGCGCCCACCTTCAAAACCAGGCCATTGGCCAGATACTTAGGGCAGGACGGACCGGCCTGTCGGATCACCAGATCCTGTTCGTTCAGCTTGATCCGCCCCTGCCGCACAAATCCCGCCGGCCCGTAGCCGTTAGAGGCCACCGTGAAATTCTGGCTGTTCGCCGTGGTGGCGGAGTAGTCTTTGTCGATCCAGGATTCACTTCGGGACGGGGAAGCCGGACAGTCCCCACTCCACTGGACGAGCGCGGCACCTCCTCCCACTGGAAACTCCATGTAGTTCGTAATCAACAACGCTGGGGTGCATGGCGCGTTACTCTGCTCCAGTGAGACCACCTTGCCGGCGATGGTCAGGAAGCCCAGTCGCGGGTAATCGGTGCGGGCGTAAGGAGCCACTTGCACCTCCACCGTGCCGGGGCCGTTAAATACGTTGGTGGAGGGAAAGCTCAGAAAGGAGGCATTCGTCGACGCCGTCCACGGGCACCCTGCCGAGGTCTCGACGCTGAACGTAATACCGCCCCCCACATAAGGGATCAGCCGGGATCCCGGACTCACTTTGTATTCGCAGCTCGAATTGGGCGGAGCGAGTTTTGCCAGCACAGCCGTCACCAGGTACTCCTGGAACTGGTCCTGGCCCGCCGCATCGGGATTCTGGCCGGTTTGCCAGGCATTTGAGGTTGCAGGGTACGCCGACGAGTCGGTCCAGGAATGGATGTATGCGTTCCCGGCGGCGTCCGTGGCCAAGGAGACAGAGAACGATCCACCCCAAAGCTGAACCCCTTCGTCCGATTCCCCTCCAATGGTGGTGGCTTCGAGCAGGGATGCCGCTCCGGACTTGGTGGTGTCGAAGCGTGCCAGGAACAGGTCAGTGCTCCCGCCGAAGGACTGCGACGCCTTCACCATCGGGAAATCGGCCGAATCCGTCGTCCCGGCAACTACGGCCACGCCCGCGCCCAACGCTTCCACACCGAATGTCAACTCAGACCCACTCCCACCCAGGTAACTGGAGTATTTCAACGCCGCCGCTCCCGTAGCGTAGGGGTCCAGCTTCACCAGAAACGCGTCGCCTGCGCCTCGCGGCGCACCCTGCGCCCCGTTGGCGGTGGGCGCGGCTGCGTCGTCGGAGAGTCCGGTCAGATACAACATGCCCTCGGCGTCTCGCGCCATCTCGCCGAAACCGAAGGCTGTTAACGTTTGTCCCATCACATATGTGCTGAAGACTAGCGAGGACTCGCCCGAGAGCGTCGTGTCGATACGAGTGAAGAAGAAATCGGACCAGTGCGATTTGGCGTTAAAAGGCAACTTCAAGGGGAAGTTGCCCAGCGAATCGGGGAACGAGATCCCATACAGGAAGAGATTGCCGGTCTCGTCCACCTCGATATCGATCGCGTACTCCGCTCCAGTCCAGCTCCGGCCGGAAGAAAACGGATCATGCCCATCGATGGTCCCATCGCCGCCGAAGTAGGTCGAATAAAGCAGCCCGTTGGAGCCCGCCACAGAGAGGTCGAACTTGGCGATGAAGATATCCCCGGACTTGCCTCCGTTGCAGTTGGAGACGCCGCAATTTGTATCGTAAGCATTTCGGGTGGGCAGATCAGCCGACTGCGTGTGTCCCACCAGGTACACCAGGCCGGACCGGCTCACCTTGATGGTCGGCTGGATTTCGAACAGCGACCCGCCGAAAAAGCTACCGTACACCAGGCTGCTTTGCCCGCTCAGCCGAGTGTTGATTTTCATGAAGAACGCGTCCGTGTTGGTCGGCGTCAATGCCACATCGCAAGTGCCATTCGTGCCGCAAGTCATGTCGTAGGCGTTCTGCGTGATGGACAGGTCCCAACTGGAGGTGTGCCCGGCGACATATACGTTTCCGGTTGTGTCGAGATCCATGCCCCACACCGTGTCGTCTCTCGATCCGCCGATGTAGGTCGAGTAGGCGAGTGACTGCAGCCCGCTCTTGGTCGTGTCCACGCGCACCAACGCCGCCTCCATGCCGCCCGCGCTCGTGTCGAAGCCGCCCACGATGGGAAAGCCCGATTTTGCCGCGAAGGTGACATAGGCATTGCCCGTATCGTCCACTGCCAGAAACGGCTGATGCCGCCCTGTGAAAAAGTCGGGCAACACAGGGCCCAACACGGCCGAGTACAGCAGCGAGGCAGAACCAGAAAGCGCCGGGTCGAATTTCGCCAGGTACAGCCCGCCCGTGGGAGTGACGCGGGGCCCGTTCACGACCGGAAAATCCCAGGCCGTGGTGTAGCCGATGACGTAAACCTTGCCGGAGGAGTCAGCGGCTGTGTAGCGGGGCGTATACCAGGTCACATGCAACGGTGCGCTCTTGCCGTCGTTTACCCCGGCTGTGGCGCCGCCCAGCCGGGTGTTGTACACCACGGGATCGATCACCAACGCCCGGCTTCGGTCGTAATCGCCCACCCGAAAAGCCACCTCGCCGGAAGCGAGCAGAGCGAATTGGCCGTCCACCCGCCGCCGCCCCGTGGCCGTCGTCTGGTATAACACCGGTTTGCGATGCACCAGGGGCCCCTGGTGCGTCTCCAGTACCAGGTCTCCTTCGGCATTGATTCGCTGGGACCGCGCTCCCTGGAAGCGCAACCGGATCCGGTCGGGATCGGCATTCGGCCCGAGGACGAAATCGTACTCCAGCCGGTCGTCGTCTCCACGAAACTCCAGGTCAATGCCCGGATACAGCCCCTCGTAGCGTACCCGTCCGAAACTCGGGATATTGGCTCGCCACCGCGACCGGTCGTTGCCATAAAACCAGTTGCCCGTGGCTGGTCGCGACTCGTGACCCGCGATGACCGCCGCCTGTGCGCCGGCAAACTGCATCCGCACGACAGCCGGATCGGAAACATCCGCGGCGGCAGCGGTTGCTCCGGGCTTGGTCGGGACGCCCGCGGCCAGGATTTCGGTGAGGTCCGGCCGTCCTCCCGGCACCATCGCCTTTCGCGCTGGCGGTCCAGTCGTCAGGCGCGGCCCCCGCACATACACTGCCTCGCCCGCCGCCAGGAACAGCGCTTCGGATGCCCCTCGCACGGCGAAGCGGGCCTGGCCGCTCATCTGTCCCACGTTTTGCTCGAAACTGATTGGTGACGCCCCAACCTTCTGGGGCGCTGCTTCCAATGACGCCTCCTGCCAGGGCAGAGTGATCACTGAAAACACGAGCAAATTACGATAAAAGGACATTTTTACCCTATATTGAACGAGATCAAACAAGAGCCAGTCTCTCGTTTTTCAGGGTCCCCTGCAAGTCCCCGGATGAGCCTAAGTCCGCCAGGCTGCATGACCCCCAGCCTGCCGCTGCTCAACGGTGTCGGTAGCGCGTTCTCCACCCCTACCATCTCCCGGTCACTGGCTTCTGAACGGGCGTCACAGGGTTTTGAGATATATTTGTCCTTTATTTTCAATAGCCCTGATAGAACAAACAGCGAATCGCCCTTGACCACACCAGCTATCGTGGAATCGCAGCCGGCCACCACGCCGGCTTTTTCTATTTCTAAGGAGACTTCCATCATGGCTTCCGCCGCTCAGGTCACCGCCAACCAGGCCAACGCTCGCCTTTCCACCGGACCCGCCTCCGCTGAAGGCAGAGCCCAGTCCGCCCAGAACGCCCGCAAACACGGCCTCACCTCGCTCGCCCTGAAGATCGGCGAATACGAGCGAATCGAGTTCGACACCCTCGCAGCCGAATTGCGCCTCCAAACTCGCCCCACCGGTTGCATCGAGGAAGAGCTCTTCCACCGCATCCTCTCCCACTCCTGGAACCTCCGCCGCATCGAAACGTTCGAGTCCCTCATCCTCGCCGAAACGAACCCATTGGCCGAACCCGGGCCCGAAGCCGCCAACCTCGAACGCTACGCCCGCTATCGCCGCGACCTCGAACGCTCTCTCTATCGCGCCCTGAACGAACTCCGCAAACTCCAGACCGAACGCTCCGCCCTCCTCCTTCAAAGCGCCCCCGCCATCCAGTCCTTCGCCGAGAATGCGCCCCTCACCGACGTCACCCGCCTCCAGCCGCTCGTCAACGGGCGCTTCTCGGGTCCCTTGTACGAACAGGTCCTCGCCAAACTGAGGTTTGAATCCGGCATCCCCACGGCTATTGAGTACAGCCAGGCCATCTCTAACCGCTTTGTCCAGCACGCCGACTCCGGCAAACCCCTGGACCAGTTCGCCGGCTGAACCCCGCCGCCGAAACAAACCCAATCGCCCCCGCCTGGCCCGTCTCCGATTTCCTAAAGGATTGCGCAACCTTTCTGCCGCAAGGCGAATCTGCTATAAGAGTTAGATCACTGGGACATTCTGGAGGCCGATTTATGTTGAAAAAAGCCACACGCGCTGTTCTCTGTTTGGCTCTGGCCGCAGGCTCCGCCGCGGCTCAGGAATCTGCCCTCAGCGGTCCGGTCTCCGGCCTGTTGATCGATGAACAATCCCGCTCCGTGCGGCCCATCATCGGCATGCCCGGCTCCGCCTACGCTGGCTCTCCCCTCGTGCGTTCGTTCGACTTCGCGTCCACCGCGCCCGATGGCCGCAATGCCTTGGTTGCCAAGGATCAGTCTCTTTATTTGGTGCGGCGGCTCGACGGCGGCGCACCCGTCTGGCGTGAGTTCGCCAAAGACGCAGCCGTCCCCTCACGCGTCGTCTGGAGCGATGGCGCCGAGTCCGCGGGGCTCCTCAACGCGGATGCGACCCAACTGGACCTCTGGTCTGGCCTTGCCTCCGAGCCCAAACTCGCCGGCTCCATCAGCCTGTCCGGCATCACCGAGCGCATCGTCTCCCTCGCTCTGGATAAGAACGCGGCTTTCGCCTTCGCCGCCACGCAGGGTGAATCCTCCGGTACGCTCTATCTCCTCACCGCCGGCGCCGAACCCCGCATGCTCATGCCGCTCACCCAGGCAGGCGCGCTGCTCCTCACCGGCAATGCTCTCTATGTGGCCGACCGCGGCCTCAGCACCGTCACCCGCGTTACCAATTGGGCCCAAAACCCCAATCTGGCCAGTGTGGCCTCAGCCGGCAGCGGGGTGGCTGACCCCGTCGGCGTCGCCCTCTCCCAGGACGGCAAACTGCTGTATGTGGCGAATGCCGAGTCCCGCCAGATTCTCGCCTACGACCTCGGCTCCAACTCACTGAAGGGCGCCCTCGACCTCGACTTCGTCCCCAGCGGCCTCGACCGCATGGGCTCCAACTCGCTGTTCCTGCTGCGCAACGGCATCGCCGGCGAACAGCCCGCCCAGGTGCTCGACACCGCTTCACAGAAGGTCTACTTCGTGCCCGTCGGCCTCGCCGTCAGCGGCGGCGAATAACCGCCCGCCTCTACAACTCACTCGCCCGGCCCTGTAAAATGGGCGCGCATGCGCACTCCTGCTTTGCTCGCGCTCTGCCTGCCCCTGCTGGCCGGCGACCTCATTCGCGACGACTTCTCGCGCTTCCCGCCCGGCTGGCTCTCCCAGCCCGTCGGACAGTTGAACGCGGCCATCCAGGAGTATCACTACCTGCCCCACCGCGGCGTGCCGCTGGAGCCGTGGTTCAACCCCATCGTCCATCAGGACGCCTGGATCGCCAGCGACGAGAACGGTAAGTCCTACGTCGAGCAGCAGGGTCTCACCGATCGCCCCGCATGGTTCAACGCCATGCTCGTCACCGGTGAGCCCGAATGGAAGAACTACACCGTCGAAGCCCGCGTGAAGCCGCTCTCCTTCGGTGACGTGGCCGGCGTCGTCTTCCGCTATCACACCAACCGCCACTATTACGTCTTCGGTCTCCGTGATGGCGACAAGGCCGTCCTCCGCCTCCGTCTCCCTATGGATGAGAAGCTCCGCACCGCCGCCTGGCGGGACCTGGCCGCCTTCAAGTTCAGCTACGACACCCGCCGCTACTACACCCTGAAAGTTGAAAATCAGGGTCCGCACATGCGGGCTTACATCGACGGTCAACTGGTGCTCGAAGCCGATGACCCGGAGATCCTCTCCGGCAAGGCAGGCATCACCGCCAATCGCCCGGCCCGCTTCACAGACTTCGCCGTCACCGCCGCCGATGCCCAGATCCAGTCAATCCGCACTCAGATCGGCAGACGCAACCAGGAACTCGCCACCCTCCAGGCCTCCAACCCGAAGCCGGTCCTGTGGAAGAAGATCCCCACCCCCGCCTACGGAGCAGGGCGCAACATCCGCCTCGGCGATCTCGATGGTGACGGCAAGACCGACATCCTGATCGGCCAGAACATCCCGCGCGTCCGCGGCGACGCCTTCGACCACCTCTCCTGCCTCACCGCCATCACCCTCGAAGGCAAAGTGCTGTGGCAGCAGGGCCGGCCCGATGCGCGCAACGGCCTGCTCACCAATGACACTCCGTTCCAGATCCACGACGTCGATGGCGACGGCCGCAACGAAGTCGTCCTCGTCCGCGACTTCCAACTCCAGATCCTCGACGGCCGCACTGGCCAGCAGAAGCGCTCCGTCTGGATGCCGCGCATGGGCGACGACATGAAAGAGCGCCCCTATGAGCTCAACTCCGGCGACGCCCTCGCCTTCCTGAATCTCTCCGGGCACAAGGAGCCCCGCGAGATCCTCGTCAAGGACCGTTACGCCCACTTCTGGGTCTACGACAACGAGCTCAAACTGCTCTGGAGCGGCGATGGCCAGACCGGCCACTATCCCTATGCCTACGATACGGATGGCGACGGCAGGGAAGAGTTCATGCTCGGCTACAGCCTCTGGTCGCACGACGGCCGCAAGCTGTGGTCCCGCGACGCGGAGTTGAAGGATCACGCCGACGGCATCGCCATGGGTAACTTCTCCGGAGACCCCAAGGCCCAACCCATGGTGTATGCGTGCGGCAGCGACGAAGGCTTCATCCTGTTCGATCGCGAAGGCCGCATCCTCAAGCACCTGCTCATTGGCCATGCCCAGAGCCCCAGCGTCGCCAGATACCGCGACGACGTGCCCGGGCTCCAGTTGATGACGATCAACTACTGGCGCAACCCCGGCATCATTACCTTGTTCGATGCCCAGGGCAACATCCTGGCACAGGAGGAGCCCATCCACTCCGGCAGCCCGCTGCTGCCTGTGAACTGGCGCGGCGATGGCCAGGAACTCGCCCTGCTCTCCGGCAACGTCCGCGAAGGCGGCCTCATCGATGGACATCTCCGCCGCGCGGTCATGTTCCCCGACGACGGCCACCCCGACCTCGCCGCCATGGTGGCCGATCTCACTGGCGACGCCCGCGACGAGATCCTGCTCTGGGACCAGTCCTCCATCTGGATCTATACCCAGGACCGTCCCTTCACCGGCATGCGCCTCTACGCGCCGAAACGCAATCCCGACTTCAATGAGTCCAACTATAGGACGACGGTTTCTCTGCCCGGCTGGAAGGATGTTCGATGACCCAACTGCTCTTGGTCGACGACGACCGGGACCTCTGCTCTCTCATCAGCGACTTTCTCACCAGCAATGGCCTCGCTGTCGAGATGGCCCACGATGGCCCGGCCTGCCTGCGCGCGGCCGGCATCCGCCGCTACGACCTGATCCTCCTCGACGTCATGATGCCCGGCATGGATGGTTTCGCCGTCCTGGCGGAGCTGCGCCGCTTCAGCGATACGCCGGTGGTCATGCTCACCGCCCGCGGCGAACCAGCCGACCGCATCGCGGGCCTGCGCCTCGGCGCGGACGACTATCTACCCAAACCCTTCGATCCGGATGAACTCCTGGCCCGCATCCAGGCCATCCTGCGCCGCGTCACCGGCGTCACCGTCCGCGAATCCTCGCCCGTTATCGAGATTGCCGGTGTCCGGCTGAACCCTTCAGCCCGCGCCGTCACCAGCAACGACCATCCGGTAGACCTCACCGCCGCCGAGTACGAGATCCTCGAACAGCTCATGCGCGCCGCCGGCCGGCCCGTCTCCCGCGACGAGATCTCCCTGCGGCTGTACCAGCGCGAGGCCTCGCCTTTTGATCGCTCCATCGATGTCCATCTCAGCCACATCCGCCGCAAGCTCGGCGAGAGTGGCGCCATGATTCGCACCATTCGCGGAGCCGGCTATCTGTTTGCCCTGGACAAGGCCGGGGAGGCAGCCGAATGAGGTCCATCTTCGCCAAACTGACGCTCTGGTTCCTGGCCACCCTGGCATTATCCCTGCTCGCCTTCTTCATCACGAACCGTTACTTCACCCCGCGTGTCTTCGAACCAGGACGGATGTTCCGCTCCACCCACCGCCTGCAGCTCGAGTCCGCGGTCGATGCCTACCAGCGCGGCGGCAAACCGGAGCTCGCCCGCTACATGCACCGCGTGGACAGCCTGTTCCCCGGCTCGCACTACCTGCTGGATGAAACTGGACATGACCTGCTCACAGGCAGGGATCTTTCCGCGGAAGTCGCCAATTCCGGCCCCGGCATGAGCATGATTGCGCACAGCACCAGCGACAAGCACTTCACGATGCTGGCCGCCCTGATGCCGCGGCCCGACCTCATGTCGTTCCTGCCTTACTACTTCTGGATCGCCCTCCTGGTTGCGCTCATGGCCTGGGCCTTTGCCCGCCACTTTGGCCAGCCGCTGCGCGCCCTAAGGGAGACTGTCAGGCACTTCGGCGACGGCGATCTCACCATGCGCGCCCGCTCCACCCGCCGCGATGAACTCGGCGATCTCGCCCGCGACTTCGACGCCATGGCCGATCGCATCGAAACCCTGCTCACCGCGGAACGCCGGCTGCTCCAGGATGTGTCGCATGAACTGCGAACTCCCCTCTCCCGGCTTTCGTTGGCCGTTCAGCTCGGACGCCCCGACCAGTCCAAGCAGGAGATCGCGCGCATGTCCGCACTCATCGGAGAGCTGACAGAAATGACGCGCGCCGAAGGCGATCCCGCTGCTCACGCCCGCGAACCCTTCGATCTCTCGAACCTCCTCATCGAGATCGCCGCCAGCTACGACCTCAACTTGGATATCCAGCCAGGCATGACCGGCCATGGGCGGCCCGCTCTCTTGCGGCGCGCAGTGGAAAACGTCCTGCAGAACGCTCAACGCTATGCACCGGCCGGGGAAAAGACTACGCTCAGTGCCGCGACGGAGAACGGTCATGCCGTGGTCCGTATCCGCGACTACGGGCCCGGCGTGCCTGAGACCACCCTCGAGGATCTCTTCCGGCCTTTCTTCCGAGTGGAAGTGCACCGTTCCCGCGATTCAGGCGGCGTCGGACTGGGCCTCGCCATCGCACAAAGGGCCGTCAGGCTTCATCATGGCGACATCGTCGCGCGCAATGCGAACCCCGGGCTGGAAGTAACCATCCGGTTTCCACTTTGATTAGTTGATTTCACAATACTTAACGCGCGTAACCGTGGCCCTCAAGGTATCGTCTAGACAGATGCGGGCCACAAAAAAGACCTCTCACCAATGATCGTGAGTGCCATCTTGGCTCGTTTCGATTGGCCAGGCCGGAGGACGCCGTGCGGACTGGACCCCCTGTCACGCCGT
This sequence comes from Paludibaculum fermentans, assembly GCF_051172195.1. Classification (GTDB taxonomy): domain Bacteria; phylum Acidobacteriota; class Terriglobia; order Bryobacterales; family Bryobacteraceae; genus Paludibaculum; species Paludibaculum fermentans_A. The sequence continues at coordinate 2,141,810 of NZ_JBPJAQ010000001.1, read as the reverse complement.
GCCCGGCTCTGGCCGTCTGAATTATACTTGAACTTCGTGCTATACTTAACCTCGAGTAGAAGTTAATCTGCACCCCCCTGTTCTTTTCCGCTAGCCGGAACCTGCCGATTGCCTTCCCACATAGTCTGAATGAACAACTTTTCTGAACTCTCTCTGTCTCCTGTCCTCAAGGAGAACCTTGTCAAAAACTGCTTCGTCGAACCGACTCCGGTTCAGGCGGAAGCCATTCCGCCGGCCCTTGAGGGCCGCGATGTAGTCGCCACGGCGCAGACCGGCACCGGAAAGACCCTTGCCTTTATTCTGCCTGTGCTTGAGTCTCTGCTCCGGACACCTATTAAGTCCGGCGTGGGCGCTCTTATCCTGAGCCCCACTCGCGAGCTCGCCATCCAGATCCAGGAATCGTTTCAGCGTGTTGCCGCCGGCACCGGCCTGCGCGCCGCCGTCGTCGTTGGCGGCTTGAACGAGCAGCGTCAGCTGCATGATATTCGCCGCGGCGCACAGGTGATCATCGCCACGCCCGGCCGTCTCTGTGATTTCCTCGATCGCCGTCTCGTCCGTCTCGGCACCGTCCGGCACCTCGTGCTCGACGAAGCCGATCGCATGCTGGACATGGGCTTCATGCCTGCTCTCAAAATGATCCTTGCTGCGATGCCGGCCGAGCGCCAGACCCTGTTCTTCTCCGCCACCATCGAACAGTCGGTGGCGCATCTCATCAATGAGCACCTGAAGAACCCCGTGCGTATCGCCATCGGCTCCGCTACCAAGCCGGCCGAAATGGTGGACCTCCACGTGTACGAAGTGGAGCAGGACCGCAAGCTCGGCCTGCTGCACTCGCTGCTCAAAGCCGAAGCCGGCTCAGTGCTCGTTTTCGCCCGCACCAAGCACGGTACAGACCGCCTGGCCCGCAAGCTCAGCGCCCTCGGCGTGAAGACCGCCCGTATCCACGGCGATCGCACGCAGAATCAGCGCAATGAAGCGCTGAAGGGCTTCCAGCAGGGTCACTATCGTGTCCTGGTCGCCACCGACGTCGCCGCTCGCGGCATCCACGTCGACGGCATCGCCCACGTCGTCAACTACGACCTGCCCCAGGTGCCGGAGGACTTCATCCACCGCGTCGGCCGCACCGGCCGCGCTGGTGCCCGTGGCGTCGCCTCCACCTTCAGCACCCGCAACGAACGCTCCGACATCCGCCGCATTGAGCGCACCATCAAGATCACGCTCACGCGCCGTCCGGTCGGGCCCGAGATCGAATTCGAGCAGAATATGAAGATGGCGCCCGTGGTTGTGATCCCCGTGGCCCATCATCATCACCAATCAGCCCGTCCCGAGAGCTCGGCTCCTCGCGGCCGTAGAAGCTTCGGCCCTCCGGCCCGTCGCCGCGCCTAGTTCGGCTCCGGTTTAGATTCAAAACGCCGGCAGAACGCCCCATCGGGCCGCCTGCCGGCGTTTCTGCGTTTCGGACGGCTCACTCCAGCCGGTTGGCATGCCATGATGATTGGCATGAGTCGCGTCCTGATGGTCAGCCCCGAAGCTACCCCTTTCGCCAAGACGGGAGGACTCGCCGACGTCACCGGCGCCCTGCCGGCCGCCCTGCAGGAGGCAGGCGACGAAGTAGCCGTGGTCATGCCGCGCTATCGCCAGATCCCTTATCTGGAGACCGAAAGCGCCTACGACAACATGGTGGTCTTCGCCGGATCCACGCCCTACCGGGTGGATATCCGCACCCAGGTCCATAACGGTGTGCGCTTCTTCTTCGTGGAAGCACCCTACTTCTTCGACCGCGAAGGCATCTATAACGTCAACAATCGCGACTACGCCGACAACCACAAACGCTTCGCCATCCTTTCACTAGCCGCCCTCGGGATCGCCCAGACCGTCTTCGAGTGCGACATCCTGCATTGTCATGACTGGCAAGCCGCGCTCACGCCGGTCTACCTCGCCGATCAACAGCATTCGAACCCCCAATTTGCCAACGTCAAGACCGTGATGACCATCCACAACATGGGCTACCAGGGTATCTTCGGCAAAGCGGCCTTCCCTGACCTGGGCCTGAATTGGGGCTGGTTCACCTCTGACAAACTCGAGCACTTCGGCGACATCAACCTGTTGAAAGCAGGCATCCAGACCTCAGATTGGGTGACCACCGTCAGCCCCACCTATGCGCGCGAGATCCAGCAACCGGAAGGCGGCTTCGGGCTCGATGGCGTCCTCCGCTCCCGCTCCATGGCGCTCTCCGGCATCCTGAATGGCGTCGATTACGACGAGTGGAACCCGGAAACCGACAAACTCCTGCCCGCCAACTACTCCAGCGAGGATCTCTCCGGAAAACGGATCTGCAAGCGCGCGCTGCTGGAGGAGTTCGGCCTGCCCGCGGACAACCTGGACCGCCCGCTCATCGGAATTGTCTCCCGGTTCGCCGAGCAAAAGGGCTTCGACCTGATCGCCGGCATCGCCAACCTGGTGGCCGAACGCGACGTCCAACTGGTGATCCTGGGTAGCGGCGAGCCCCGGTTCGAACGGATTTTCCAGGACTGGCGCCGCTGGCTGCCGCACCGGGTCGGGTTGTGGACCGGTTACAACAACGGCCTCGCCCACCGCATCGAGGCCGGCGCCGACATCTTTCTGATGCCCAGCCTCTACGAACCCTGCGGCCTCAATCAGATCTACAGCCTGCGCTATGGGACCGTCCCCGTGGTGCGCGCCACCGGCGGGCTGGATGATACCATTCAGGAAGATACCGGTTTTAAGTTCAGTTGGTACTCCGTGGGCGCGCTGTACGACACGTTGCGTTCCGCGTTAGGCGCTTTCGAGAATCGCGATTCGTGGACGGCCCGCATGCGTCGCGGAATGGCGAAGGACTACTCCTGGAAAGCCTCTGCCCGCGAGTACTCTGCTTTGTATCAACGGTTGTTGGGGCGAGGTTGAATCTAAAACGCCCCGGCTCTCATCAGATCCGACTGGAGAAGGAATTTTGATCATGGCTGGCAAGAACACAGTGGAATTCAGCGACGCGAGTTTCGATCAGGACGTACTCAACGCCGACGTCCCCGTCCTGGTGGACTTCTGGGCAGAGTGGTGCGGCCCCTGTAAGATGATCGGGCCGACCGTCGACGCCTTTGCCGAGGAATATGCCGGCAAGGTGAAAGTGGGCAAGGTAAATGTGGATTACAACAATGGCACCGCGGCACGTTTCATGATTCGCGGCATTCCTGCCCTGTTGCTCTTCAAGGGCGGCAAGGTGGTGGATCAACGCGTGGGCGCCGTGGGCAAATCCGAGCTCGTGAAGATGGTGGAGCCGCATCTGGGATAAGCGGCTCCCCAAAGCGGAGCATAGGGCGGGCCGGATGGCCCGCCCTTTTTGTATTTCAAGGGACAATCCATGATCGATTTTGATGATTTGGCCAGGCGCGCGGCGCACTACCAGGCTTCCCTGGACGGTCGTCTGGTTCGGCCGGAGTATGACGCCGTGGCTGCTTTGCAGCGGCTGGAGCAGCCGTTCCCCGAAGGGCCCTCGACGCCCGCCAGCATCTTCACGGAACTGGATGAAATCGGGAGCCCCGCCACCATGGCCGCCACTGGAGGGCGCTATTTCGGCTTCGTCACCGGCGGTGTGCTACCCGCCGCGCTCGGCGCCGACTGGCTGGCCGCGGCCTGGGGCCAGAATGCCGCCATGGATGTCATGTCGCCCATCGCCGCCCGACTGGAAGAGATCGCCCTGCGCTGGATTGGGGCAGCGCTGCACCTGCCCGCCACCGGCGGAGCCCTGGTCACCGGAGCCACCATGGCCAATTTCACCGGCCTGGCTGCGGCTCGCGAAACATTACTAGCCCGCCAGGGATGGAACGTCTCGTCGCAGGGCTTGTTTGGGGCGCCGGCCATCCCCGTGGTGGTGGGCGGAGAGGTCCATGCCTCCATGCGCAAGGCGCTTTCCCTTCTCGGACTCGGCAAGGATCGTGTGATCCAGGTGCCCGTCGACGGGCAGGGCCGCATGCGCCCCGACTCGTTCCCTACACTGAACCAGCCCGCGATCGTCTGCCTGCAGGCCGGCAACGTCAACACGGGCGCGTTCGATCCCGCCGTCGAGCTCATCCCCCTGGCCAAGGCCACCGGTTCGTGGGTTCATATCGATGGAGCTTTCGGCCTGTGGGCCGCCGCCGCACCCGGCCGGGCGCATCTCATGGCCGGTTACGACCAGGCTGATTCGTGGACCACCGATGCCCATAAGTGGCTCAATGCCGGTTACGACTGCGGCATTGCGCTACTGAAGGACGCGGCTCCGTTGCGCGACGCCCTGGACGTGCCCGCCGCCTACCTGAGCCACGGCGCCCAGCGCCAACCGATGCACTACACACCGGAATCGTCACGCCGGGCGCGCGGCGTACCCGTCTGGGCAGCTCTCAAATCATTAGGAAAACAAGGCTTAGCGGATCTAGTCGAGCGCTGCTGCGGCCACGCCACCCGCTTTGCGGAAGGCCTGACCCAGGGCGAGTTCGAAGTCCTCAATGACGTGGTCCTGAACCAGGTGCTGGTCTCCTTCGGTTCCTCTGAACAGACAAAGGCGGTGATCGCCGGCATCCAGGAGGACGGCACGTGCTGGTGCGGCTCCACCCAATGGCAGGGCCGTACCGCTATGCGCATCAGCGTCTCGTCCTGGGCGACCACCGAGGGCGACGTTACACGGTCGCTGGAAGCGATTCTCCGGGTAGCGCGTCAAACTAGAGACCAGGGAGCACTGCAATCATGAACAGCCAGGAGATAGCGGCTCGATTTCACGCGGCCATTGAGACAGCGGCCGGCCGGCTGCGTGGGATCTCCGAGGAAACGGCCAGCCAGGCTTCCCGCCCGGGCGGCTGGCTGAAGAAGCAGGAACTCGGGCACCTGCTCGACTCCGCCCAGAACAATCATCAGCGCATCGCCATAGCCGCGCTGGAGGGGCGCTACGAAGGCCCCACCTATGCCCAGAACGAATGGGTCGATCTGCATGGCTACGCGGACATGCCGTGGGCTCATCTACTCCGCCATTGGGAGGAGCGCAACTGGATGCTGGGACGCCTCATCGCCCGAATTCCGCAGAACCGTCTTTCCGCGCCCGTCATCCTGGGCGGCAGTTCTGCCATGCCCCTGGATGCCTGGATCGACGATTACATCCGCCACCTGGAGCATCACGTCTCGACCATTACAGCGGCTTGATGCTGTTGATGGTCGTTTCCGACATGAACGTCAGGCTGAATTCGAAACCGGCGCTGGGCAGCAGCGGCAAGTCGGCCACGATGAAATCCGGCTTTCCAGACCGATAGGTGGTGAGCCCGCCATTGCCGGCGATCAGGGCTTTGACGGCCGCCATCACATCGCCCATGCTGTCGATCTTCACGATCCCCTTGCTATCGTGGAGCGCCTTGGCGATCTTCACCAGCACGCCGAACTTCTTGGCATCCTTGACCGCTCCGGCCACCTTGGCCCAGTTCTTCAGGCCCACGGTGACGTTGATGTCGAAACCGCCCTGGAACTTCATGCCTTTCAACTTGGCCGGATCCGACACGTTGGACGCCACAACAACCTGCAACGCGGTGGATACGCCTCCGCCGCCCGCCACTTTCTTCACCGTGGCCGAGACGGCGAATTTCTTCATCGACTTCAGGTTCATCACCACGCCGGCCACACCGTCCATTCCTTCCGGATAGATGCCCGGCGTCGCGGCGACCTTCACCGCGCCGCCGACATAGGTCAGGGCCGGATCGATGCCGACGTCGCGATAGTAGTTCTCCAGCACCTGTGACCAGACGTGATCGGAAGGCAAGCCGCGGACGAAGCCCAGCGTGCCGTAGTCCTGGCTGTAGGACAACCACAGATCCCCGCTGCCCCGGGCCTTTGTCGGGATGTAGCCGACGGCGGCGGAAATGGTCTTGCGGTTCGTCTCGCTCTTGGTGAAGTGCGTGCCGCGCGGGTACCGGTCCAGTTGCGACTTGATGGTGTATAGCCGCGACTTGCCGTCGTGATTGACATCATAGGCCCGGCCGGACATCAGAATCCCAATCAGGTCATCCCAGTCGGCATTCATGGGGCAGGGTGAGCCGATGCGGGTCTCCTTCACCGCCACCATCTGCGGACGGTTGCGGCTGGCGGCGGCCTCCGCGGCCCGGAAGCAAGGAGGTGGAACACCATCCTCCCGGTTGCTCTTCGTGCACGCGGTGCACTCGGCGAAGTTCATTCTGCGGTCGCCCATGCCGGAATGAGCGGAGTTCCGCGGAGAAATCAATCACGGGTGGTGAAGATTTGGCAGCACTACGGCGCGAAGAACCCCGTAATGTCCAGCAGCAGGTGTGTCGCCTCGGTGACAAACGCCGAGATCGCGCCCCGGGTGCCGGCCGCCACGATGGCCGCATTCGTCGTGGCGACACCATCGATGGCGTTCAAGGTTGCCACCAGCGGCTGAGCCGTATCGGCGGGCCACAGGGTGAGGTAGCCCAGCAGCGAGACGGGCGCGGCCAGCGCATTCAACGAGTAGGCCTGGGCCGACGTAGGAACCGTGCAGGCCGCCGAGCGTAACGGGAACGCGCGCGTTGCGCCGCCAGAGAGCAACGGCCCACCCAGTTCGCCGTCGGCGCTGCGTGTGTCCGCCACCCGGCAGGGCGTGACCGCGTAGAAGTAGAGCCCGCTGCTCGCGGCGGGAGCGAAGTAGCCGTTCACATCGATGACGACATCCGCGTCCGCGCTGCTGAGCAGGTCGATGGAGCCGGCCGTGCCGGCGGCCACGATCGCCGCATTGGCCGCCACTGTACCCGAGGCGTCCACCAAGGTGGCCAGGTCGGTTTGGGCGGCACCAGTGGCCCAGGCCTGCAACGAGCCCAGGGTGGAATGCGGCACGGCCGCGATATTGACTGAGTACGCCTGCGCCATGGCAGGCAGGCCGCACTGGCCAGCCAGCGGGAACGTGCGCGCCTCGCCGGCTGTCAGGCTGGGGCCGCCCAGGTCGCCCGCCGCCAGCCGCGTATCCGCCAGGCGGCAGGGGGTGACGGGATAGAAAGCCAGTGCGGAAGCGGGCGCCGTCGACGCGGGCACGAAGTACCCGTTGATATCCAGCACCAGGTCGGTCGCCTCGGTGGAATACAGGCTGACCGCCGCATCCGTGCCGGCTGCCACCAGGGCCGCATTCGCTTTGACTCGGCCATCCGGAGCGCTGGCGGTGTAAGCGGACGGCTGCGGCAGGCCCGCCGGCCAAGCGGTGACCGCCGCCAGGGCCTCCACTGGCAGGACGGTGACATTGAGCGAGTAGGCCGCGGCATTGGCGGGAATCCCACAGTCGCCGGACGGCACGCTGACAGTGCGTGTCTCGCCGGCCGCCATCTGAGTGCCGCCGAAACTGGAGTTGGTCCTCGTATCCAGCAACCGGCAGGGCGAGATGGGCACAAACGCCAGCGGTGCGACACCGAGAGTGCTTTGGGTGACGGTCACGGTGGACCCGCCCACTGTCAGTGTGCCCACGCGGTTGGCCCCGGTCGTGTTCTCGGCCGCGGTGAAGGTCAGCGCGCCAGCCCCGGCGCCGCTGCTGCTGGAAAGCGTGAGCCAGTAGGCGTCGCTGGCCGCGCTCCAGCCGCAACCGGCCACGGCCGTCAGGGCGATGCTGCGCGTGGCCGCGCCGGCATCCACCGTAACGGAAGTCGTACCGGGCGTCACGGAACAGCCCGAACCGCCGGAGGTTCCTGCCTCCTGCGTGATGGCGATCGTCTGTCCGCCAACGGTGAGTGTGCCCGTTCTCGAGGCGCTGGTGGTGTTGGCGGCCACGGTGAAGGCCACCGTACCGCTGCCCGTGCCCGATGCCCCGGAATTGACGGACAACCAGGAGGAATCGGAGGAAGCGCTCCAAGTGCAGGTGCCGGTCGTGGTCACACTCGCCGTCCCGCTGCCTCCGGCGGCAGTGAAGCTCTTCGACTCCGAGGAGACGGCGTAACTGCAACTCGTCCCGCTGCTGCCCCTGGGTAGCAGCAGCCCGCCATTCACCAGCGAGTAGGTCCCGCCATTGAGATAACTGTTGGCCGAGGCGCTGGCGTCGTAGTAGACGTTAAACCCGTTGCCGGTGATGTTCGTCACCGTGGCTCCGGCGATACCGGCCGAATCGGCCAGCGAGGTGACATACGAGTGGCCTGTCAGCGTCCACCTGCTACTGGAATCCAGGGTGAGGCTGATCGACTTGGCGGTGTTTTCGGCGTTGACCTGCCCGGTCAGCGCCGAGTTGGCCTTCAGCGTCGCCGTGATGGAACTGATGCTGTCGGCCACCAGATTCCCGGCCAGGGTCTGCCCGGTCCCGACCAGCACCACCGTACCGCCGTTGGATCCGCTGTTGCCCCAACTGCCCGCCGCGGCCTTGATGAGGACGCCTGAATTGGCGGTCAGGCTGACACCGGCCAGCGTGATGTGCCCAGTGGAGTTGTTGACGTAGAACAGCGGCCCGCTGGTGGGCTTGTAGTTCAACGAACCACCCGTCATGGTGAAGCGACCGTTGGTGCCGGAAGCGTCGCCGGACATGCTCTGGTAGATCATGACGCCCCACTTTTCCTTGGTGGTGGTCATCTTCACACCTGTCAGGACCAGGGAATTTGCCCCTTCGATCACGGCCATCTCGGCGCCAGTGGATTCGAACGTCGTGCCCGTCACGACGATCGAGCCGGTGGAGTAAAGCCCGGCGGAGTTGCTGCCTGAGGTCTTAACGGTGCCGCCCGTAACCACGATGGTCCCGCCGCCGCGATCGGTGGCGATGGCGCTGGAGCTTCCGCCGGAGGTCGTCATGTCGACGTTGGTGATCACCATCGTCCCGCCGCCAGTCGCCATCACTGCATGGCCGCCATCGGCGCTCGCCTTGATGGCCGCACCCGTAATGATCACCTTCGACCCGGATCCGTAGGCGAACGCTCCATTGGCGCCCGTACCCGTGGTGGTGATGGTGCCGCCGGTCATATTAACCGTCCCCTGGGCCGCCAGCAGGCCCGCATTCAGCCCATAGAAGCTGCTATTGTCCTGCGACGACGTGTTGCCGCTGGTGGTGATGGTGGGATTCTCAAGAGTGAAGGTGCCGCCATTCGTCACCCACACTGCCGATGTATCGGCCGCGCTGGCACTGTAGGTCTGATTCGATTGCGTCGCCGTACCGCCATTCAAGGTATACGATGCATAGTAGGTTACGCCCCAGGCGAGGCTCACCAGGCAGAGCGCCAGCGTGACAAGACCAGCCGAACGCAGCGCGCTTCTCTTTCCAGCCAATTTGGATCGCCGATTCTGAAACATCTGAATCTCCGTTAAAAGAGGCAGGTTCACCCCTGGTCAGCAGCACGGGCCGTTGCCGGCGGCCACGAGGCCTGCCACCCAACCCGTTGGAAAATCTCTTCCCAACGGACGCCTGCTGGAAGCTAAAGGAGTACCGGATAAAATTACCGTTTCCGATTTTTTTCCAATACGAGCTAGCTTGACGGCAAAAGGGAAGGGCCCCACGGCGGGGGCCCTTCCATCCATCGCAAACTTGAACACGGCTTAGTACACGTTGGAGGTGATCGCGCCTTCAGAAGCCGAGCTCACCAGTTTGATGTACTTCGCCATGACGCCGGTCTTTCTCGCGGGCGGCGGAGCCACCCACTTCGCGCGACGCTCGGCCAGGATCGCTTCGTCCACGTCGAGCGAGATGTTCTGGTGCTCAATGTCGATGGTGATGGGGTCGCCTTCCTCGACAAACGCGATGGGCCCGCCGACCGCCGCTTCCGGAGCCACGTGCCCCACCATGAAGCCGCGCGTCGCGCCGGAGAACCGTCCGTCCGTCATCAGCGCCACGGTGTCGCCGAAGCCGGCGCCCATGATGGCCGAGGTCACGCCCAGCATCTCGCGCATGCCCGGACCACCCTTGGGCCCTTCATACCGGATCACCAGCACGTCTCCATGCTGGATCTTGCCGTGCGTCACCGCCGCCATGGCGTCCTCTTCGCAATCGAACACGCGCGCCGGACCCTGGTGGATCTTGCGGTCGATGCCTGTCACCTTGATCACCCCGCCTTCGGGCGCCAGCGTACCCTTCAGGATCACCAGGCCGCCGGACTTCTTGATGGGGTTGTCGAGGGCGCGCACCACCTGCTGCCCAGGCGTTTCCTCTGACCGGGCCGCTTCCTCGCCCAGCGTTTTGCCGGTGATCGTCAGTGCGGAGGGATCAGCGAACTTGCCGTCCACCAACCGCTTCGCCACAACACCGATGCCGCCCGCTTTGTCCACGTCAGCGGCCACATACTGGCCGGCCGGCTTCAGGCTCAACAGCAGGGGGGTCCGCTCGCTCACCGTCTGGAAATCGTCGATGACCAGATCGACCCCGGCCTCGCGCGCCATGGCCAGCAGGTGCAGCACCGCATTGGTGGAGCCGCCCGTCGCCGCCACGCTGGCAATCGCGTTCTCAAACGCCGCCCGCGTGCAGATCTCGCGCGGCAGCCGGTTGTTCTTCACTGCATCCAGGATCACTTCGCCGCAGTAGGCCGCCACAGCGTGCTTGCGGTCGTCCACCTGGGGCACCATCGCCGTGTTCATGGGCGAGAGGCCGATGATCTCCATCACCGTCGCCATCGTATTGGCTGTGAACTGGCCGCCGCAGGCGCCCGGACCGGGCGACGCTACATTCTCGATGTCCAGCAGTTCCTGATCTGTGATCTTGCCGGCTGCGTTCGCACCCACTGCCTCGAACACTTCCTGAATGGTGACGTCCATCCCCTTGTACCGGCCGGGCAGAATGGAGCCTCCGTAGAGGATGACGCCCGGGATGTTCAGCCGCAGCAGCGCCAGCGCCGCGCCGGGAATGGTCTTGTCGCAGGCCACCAGGCAGACCAGGCCGTCGAACATGTGTCCGCGTGTGACGAGTTCAATGGAGTCGGCCACAACCTCACGCGAAATCAGCGAGGCTTTCATGCCCTGCGTACCCATGGTGATGCCGTCGGAGATCGCGATGGTGTTGAACTCCATCGGCGTTCCGCCGGCCTCACGGATACCGCGAGCTACGTCTACCGCCAGGTCGCGCAGGAGGAAATTGCACGGCATGGTTCCGATCCAGGTGTTGGCGATGCCGATGATGGGCTTCTTCAAGTCCTCATCGGTGAAGCCGATACCCTTCAGCTGGGCGCGCGCCGGGGCGCGGTCCCGTCCCTGGGTGATGGTGTAGGACTGGAGTTTCATGGTGAAACCTCCATCTTATCAACCACCGCAACCCGGCGATGCGAACTAGGCGTAGGCCGCGCTCACCTGCTGCTTCATATATTCGAGATCTTTGCGGATGGAGGGCAGGTCATCGCCGCCCGGATACTCCAGGTGCAGCGACAGCGGCCCGCTGAACTCGGCTTTGGCGTACTCGGCGAACACCGCCTGCCAGTTCACCATTCCTTCGCCCAGCGGACACCAGTGGTTCTTCCACTGGCCTTTGGACTTCTCCCAATAGAAGTCCTTGATGGCGGACATTTTGAGCCGCGGCAGCACCAGGTCCAGCGATACGCGCCAGCCGTTGAGGCCGCCTTCCACGGTGGCGTGGCCGGGATCGAAATAGTAGCCGGCCTCGCGCAAATTCACGTCCTTGATGAGCTCGCGGTAGTCCCACACGGCACAGCCGAAGTACGGCCCTGAATGGTTGTGCAGCCCGGCCGTCAGGCCGTATTGTTTCGACAACGCCAGCAGGCCATCCAGCTTGCGCTTGTTCTCCTGTGCCGCCGCCAGCACCCCCTGGCCCTTCTTCGCGTTCCAGTAGCCGAGCTTGTACAGCGAAACGCCCGCCTTCTTCATGGCCTCGAAGGTTGGCTTCGCCGCCGGATCGCTGGCGTCCTTCAAATCCGTAGTGATCATCGGCACGCTGAGGCCGTGTTTGCGGATGGCATCGACGGCTTTGGGCAGATCCTCGGCGACGCGCTCCGGCAGCACATGCCCTTTTGGCCGCACTGTCAGATCCACGCCGTCGAAGCCTACCTCTTTCGCCTTCGCGCCCAGTTCGTCCCACTGGAATTCCGACATGTGCTTCGAGAAGATGCACAGCACCGGCTTGGTCTTCGCCCCTTGGGCGGCCAGCGGCAAGGCTGCCGCGGCCATAACAAAATCGCGTCGTGTCATGTCGTATTACCCCAGCTTGTAAGGAGCCCGGTACTGATAGCTCAACAGCTTGTTGGCGGCCGCGTTGTTGGTGAACTTTTCAGTCTTCGCGTCCCATTCCAGATAGCCCTTGGTCCGCAGGGCAATGTGGCCCAGGATGCAGGCCGAGGTGGACAGATGCCCGTCCAGTACGTCGCAGTTGCACTTCTTGCGGCTCTTCACGCAATCCAGGAAGTTGCGGGCGTGTGGATAGGTCTCGGCGAAACCTGAACCGTTCGACACCGCCTCCATGGCCGGCTTCTTCGAAGGTCCGTAGCCCTTTTCCAGATTCCGGTCCAGCGGCGTGCGCTGCCCGAATAGCACTTCCGTGGTCTTCTCCGGCACCACTTCCCACTTGCCGCTCTGCAGGTACATCGTGCCCTTGGTGCCGCGGATCTCCAACTCGCTGTTCTTCGCGTTGGTCGGCGCGCCGTTGGCGTTGTACTGGCTGAACACCACCATCGTGTCGCCGTAGTCCCACAGCACCTCGGCGGTGTCGGGGATTTCCCGATTGTCTTTGATCACATACTTGCCGCCCATGGCCACCACCGACTTCGGAGCATCCTTGCCCAGCGCCCAGCGGATCCAGTCCATGTAGTGTACGCCGAAGTTCGTGATCTGGCCGCCCGAGTAGTCGTAGAACCAGCGGAAATTGTAGAACGTGCGGTTCTTGTTATACGGCACCTTGGGAGCCGGTCCCAGCCACTTTTCCCACGCTTCCGCATTCGGCGGAGCCGAGTTCGGAGCATCGCCGATCCCGTTTGGCCACTCGTTCTGCACGTGGTAGCCCTTAGCCACCGTCACGTGCCCGAGGCCGCCGTTGCGCACAAACTCCGCCGCCTGCCGCAACGACTCCACACTGCGCCGGTGGATGCCGATCTGCGACACCCGCTTGGTCTCTGCCGCCACCTGCACCATGCGCCGTCCTTCCCAGATGGTGAGGGACAGCGGTTTCTCGCAGTACACATCCTTGCCCGCGTGACAGGCGTCGACGAACATCAGCGCGTGCCAGTGATCCGGAGCCGCCACCACCACGGCATCCACGTTCTTGTCTTCCAGCAGCTTCTTGTACTCGGTGTACTTCTTCGGCGTAGCACGCGACTTCTTGATGGCGAAATCCATGTAGTCGTCGCGCAGGTCGCACACAGCCACGGTCTCCTGGTCGCCGTGTTCGAGGAATGCGTCGTGCACCTGGTCGCCCCGGTTGCCCAGGCCGATGTAGCCCATCTGGATCTTGGCGTTTGCGCCGAGAATGCGCCCGTAGCTGAGCGCCGTAGCCGCCATCGCGGTCTTGGTAAAAATGCGTCTGGTCGTATCAGGCATGGTTATTTCTTAAGCTCACTCAACAGCTCGCGCACCGCTGCGTCGAGCTGCGTATCTTTGTCGGTATAGGTCTCGCCCACGGCCCTGGTGACCGGCACGTCCACCTGCCGCGGATTCAATTCCATCACTTTGCCCTCGTGGTCGAAGATCTTCGTGCCTGGAGTGCGCAGGACACTGCCGTCCAGCAGTTGGGCGCCGCCCGTGTAGATGATCCAGCCGGCCGTCGGCTCGCCCACCACCTTGCCTAGTTTCAACGTGCGGTAGCCTTCCGTGAAGTCCTCCGCATCGGAAAGGGAGAACTGGTTCGTCACCAGAATTGTGGGCAGTTCCAACGCCCTCTGGCCCAGAATTGAGCGGGCCGGCCCCTGCGGCATCCCGCGCTGCTCCATACGCAGATAGGGCCGCCGCGCAAAGACATCCAGTGCATAGGCATTCACGAACCCGCCGTTGTTGTTGCGGATATCGATCACGACGCCCTGCTTCGTCTGATTCTCCGTGTCGAGATCGATGTAGAGCTGCCGCAGCGACTCGTCGCCCATGTCGCGCATGTGGACATAGCCCAGCTTGCCGCCGCTCACCTTCTCGACGTACGCCCGCCGGCCTTCCACCCACTGCCGGTAGCGCAGCGCGCCCTCGGCCGCGGTCGTGATGGGCCGCACCACCACCTCGCGCGTCTCGGTGCCGCTGCTCACCTTCAACTCCACGCGCTTGTTCACCGTGCCGCGCAACAGGTCGTCGATGTTCACATGCCCGTCGATGGCGGTGCCGTCAATGGCCGTGATGACGTCGCCGGCCTTGATCTTCACCACATCCGCCGGACCCAGCGTAATCACCTGGGACACCTTCAACTGCCCGCTGGTCTCGTAGGCCGCGCGGTCATACCGCAGCCCCAGTTTGCCCACTGGACCCGGCGCCGGACGACCCGGAGCGGAGATGCCCGAGTGCGACGCGTTCAGCTCGCCCAGCATCAGCGAGATCAGCCGCCGCATTTCGTCCGAGGTCTGAGCCCCTTCGATCTGCGGCTCAAACCGTGCCTTCACCGCATTCCAGTCGGCACCGTGGAACTTATCGTCGTAGAAAACATCGCGCATCACGCCCCAGGCCTGGCGGAACACCTGCACCTTCTCGCTGTCGAAATCGACGTCCATCTCGGCCGTCAGCGCCAGCGGCTTTGACTGCCGCGTGTCGATGTTGATGCTCATCACGCGACCGCCCTCGGTGTACCACACGGTCTTCGAATCCGAAGCCCACTGCGGATTGCCCTTGGGTGCGGGCGTCGACGTCAACTGCTTTGCCACCGGAGCCTCGCGGGCCAACTCGTCCAACGGCCACAGGTAGAGATTGCCTTGCCCCGCCACCTCGGCTTCCAGCAACAGCCACTTGCCGTCCGGACTGATCGCCACCGCCTGCGCATCCAGCCCGACCGGCAGTAGAGACAAGCGCTGGCGAACCCCTTCAAACGTGATCTCTACCGGCGTCTTCTTCTTTTCCTCTGACTTGGCCGCTTCGGGCTTCGCACCGGCCGGAGGCTTCGCCGCATCCGGCTTGGGCGCATCGGCCTTCTTCGCCTCTTCCTTGAACAGGTCGCGGAACTCGTCTTCGCGGAACTTCGGAGCCTTGGGCACCAGTTCCACCCGCCCGATCTGCGTGTTCTCGGTGCGCTGCGTAGTGGAGAACATCAGGTACTTTCCATCGGGACTCCACAGGGCGTCGAAGGTCGACACGTTCGCCAGGAAGCTCAACGGCCTGGCCGGTCCGCCCGCCGCCGGCACTGCTGCAATGTTGCGGAATGATTTCTCTCCAGCCGGTGAGAATGCGATCCATTGGCCGTCGCCCGACCAGGAGATGGGCCCCGTGATCGATCCAGAAGACAGCACCTGCTCCTGCCCGCTCTCCAGCGTGTACAGGCGCAGCTCTTTGCGGTCCCGGACAAAGGCGATCTGCTTGCCGTCCGGAGAAAACTTTGGACCCGCGTCGTTCAAATCCGCCTTGGTGAGCTGCTTCTCGGTCCGCGTGGAGAAGTCGTACAAATACAGGTTCGCATGGCCGCTGCGGTCGGACAGATACGCAATGCGCTTGCTGTCGGGCGCCCACACCGCAGCCGACTCGGCCGATGGAGTGGTGGTGACCCGGGTCGCGTCGCCGCCTTCCTTGGTAGGGGCCGCCCAGATCTCACCGTGCGCCATCACCGCGATTTTCTTGCCGTCCGGGGAAAGCGCCAGCCCGCCAAACGACGTCAGGGGTTGCCGCGAGAAGCCGCTGCCGGAGGGAGCCCCGCGCAGGGTGATGGGCACCTGCGACGCCTGGCCATTCTTCGTATCGCACTGCCAGATGTTGAAATCCCGCTCAAACACGATGGTCTTGCCGTCATACCCGATGGAAGCCCACAGCACGCGCCCGTCCTTGAACTTCGTCACCTGTTTCGTCGTGCCACCCTGCCAGGCCCACAGATTCTCGGCGCCGCCGCGATCGGAGACATAGAAGAGCGACTTGCCATCCGTGCTCCACATGGGCCACTCGTTGCGCGCGCCCATCTCCACCAGCTTGGTGAAGGGCGTCGCCACGCCCTCTTTCCACAGCCAGATCTCGCTCTCATCGAGATGGCTGTGCCCGTGCCGCCACCACTGGTTGTAGCCGATGCCGCGCGCCGCGAACGCCACACCCTGCCCATCGGGCACCGGCGCCGCATGGAACTCCGTCATCATCTGGTCGGCCACCACTTCCATCGGCGTGCCGCCCTCGGCGCTGACGCGGTAGACATCGGCCAGTTGCACGGCCTTGTTCGCGTGGAAATAGATCCACTTGCCGTCGCGCGACCAGTTGTCCGGATTCTCAGGGCCGTCGTCGAACGTCACCCGTTTCAACTGCCCGCTGGCGACAGTCAGCACATAGATGTCGCCGCCGCCCGTACGGGTCGACTGGAAGGCCAGCCTGGTCCCGTCGGGCGACCAGATCGGCCTCGACTCCGTGGCAGGATTAGACACCAGCAACTGCGCTTCACCGCCCTTGGCGGGTACGGTCCAGATGTCGCCGCCCGAGACGAAAGCGATTTCCGCCCGCGTCGGACACAAGGAAGGCTCCGCCAGTGACGGCTTGCCTGCATAGACGGCACTCGCGCTGGCGGCGAGCAAGATGGTAGATAGGGTTAAGGTCTTCACGGCGTTGAAATCATCCCCAATATATCCTGAGATGGATGACTGCCAAGCTTGCCGTAATGTTACTAGGCTCCCTGATGCTAGCCGAAGCTGCCCCGAAAATCCTGGTTCATGGCCATCGCGGGGCCCGTGCCGCGCGCCCCGAGAACACTGTCGCCGCCTTCGAATATGCCATCAAGGCCGGCGCTGACTTCCTGGAACTCGACCTCGCCGTCACGAAGGACGGCGTCCTGGTCGTCTCCCACGACCCCCAGCTGAATCCCAAGATCTGCAAAGCCCCGGAAGGCGAGACCGCCATCCACAAGCTCACCCTGGCTCAAGTCCGCGCCTGGGACTGCGGCAGCCTGAAGAATCCGGAGTTCCCCGAACAGCAGCCGGTGCCCGGAGCGAAGATCCCCACCTTCGACGAAGTGCTGGCCCTCTCCTCGCAGGGCAAGTTCTCCTACAACGTCGAGATGAAGAGCGATCCCAAGAAGCCTGAACTCTCGGTGGAGCCGTCCGAGTTCGCCAAAATGGTCGCCGCCGCCATCCACAAGCACAAGCTGGAAAAACGAGTGGTTGTCCAGAGCTTCGATTTCCGGACCCTCGTTGAATTGCGCAAGATCGCGCCCAAGATCCGGATCTCCGCCCTCTACAGCGGCCTGCCCAAGAGCTTCCTCGAGATCTCAAAGGAAGCCGCCAATGCCGAGATCGTGGCCCCGCACTACCTGTTGGTCACCGAGGCCAAGGTCAAAGAGGCGCATGCCGCCGGGCTCCAGGTGGTTCCCTGGACCGCGAACAAACCCGAGATCTGGGACACGTTGATTGCGGCCGGTGTCGACGCCATCATTACCGACGATCCCGCCGCCCTGATTGAGCACCTCAAGGCAAAAGGGCTACGCTAGCCTGTATTGCCCGGACAACTGCTCGTACATGACGATTTCTACTCCGAGGCGCTCGGCTGCCAGCGCACGCTGGTGGTCTACCTGCCGCCCGGCTACGGCCGCGACACACGCCGCCAGTACCCCGTGCTCTTCTTCCACGACGGGCAAAACGTCTTCGACGGCCGCACCTCCTACGTCCCCGGGCAGTACTGGCGCGTGAAAGAGTCGGCTGACGACCTGCTCGCCAACCGTCTGATCGAGCCCGTCATCATGGTCGCCGTCTACCATGGCGGCGAAAAACGCATCCACGAATACACCCCCACCAAGACCCGCAAGCTGGGCGGCGGCGGAGCCAACCTGCACGCCTGGATGCTGGTACAGGAGCTCCGCCCGTGGCTGAGGGAGCGCTACCGCATCCTGCCCCAGGCCCGCCACACCGCCCTCTGCGGATCATCTCTCGGCGGTCTGGCGACCCTCTATCTCGGCCTCACGCACCCCCAGGTCTTCGGCCGTCTCGGCGTGATGTCACCCTCGGTCTGGTGGGACCACCGCATCATTCTCAAGATGGTCCAAACCGTCCAGCATCCAGAGCGCCAGCGCATGTGGCTCGACATCGGCACGGAGGAGGGCAACGCGCCCTTCGGCTCCATTCGCGACGTACGCCTGCTCAAGGCGACGCTCGTCAGCAAAGGCTGGCGCGAGGGCCGCAGCCTGGCCTACTTTGAAGCCGAAGGCGCCGACCATAGCGAACGCGCCTGGGCCGATCGCGTCCCATCCATGCTCCAATTCCTCTTCCCCAGGAAGGCCAAGTAGCGTGAGAATCGGCATCGACGCGGGCGGCACGTTCACCGACTTCGTGGTCCTTCACGACGATGGGCGCATGGAGGCATTCAAGCTCCGCTCCAATCCGAAAGGGCCGCACGAGGTGATCCTCGCCGGGCTCGACCGCATCGCCAATCCCGAGCCCTGCGACGTCATTCACGGCTCCACCGTCGCCACCAACGCCCTGCTGGAACGCAAAGGCGCCCGCACCGCCTTTCTGACCACCGCCGGCTTCGAGGATCTGCTGGAAATCGGCCGCCAGAATCGCGCCCAGCTCTACAACCTGACGCCCGGCCCCAAACGCCTGCTCATCCCGCCGGAACTTTGTTTTGGCGTGAAGGAGCGCACCCTCGCCGACGGGTCAATCGAAGCCGCACCCTCCGGTCTATCCGCGCTCCGGGCGAAACTCCGCCGCGCCGGCGTCCAAAGCGTCGCTGTCTGCTTCCTGCACGCCTACCGGACTCCCGACAATGAGCAGGTTGTCGCCGAGGCGCTGGGGGATGAGTTCTACCTCTCCGTTTCGCATCGCATCTGCCCCGAGTTTCGCGAATTCGAGCGCGCTTCCACCACAGCCCTCAACGCCTACGTCGGCCCGCTGATGCGGAACTACCTCTCGCAGCTCGGCCGCGCCACCCATCACCGCGTCTGGGTCGTCCAGTCCAATGGCGGCTCCATCACGGTCGACGAAGCCGGAGACCAGGCCGTGCGCACGATCCTTTCCGGACCCGCCGGCGGCGTCACCGGAGCAGCCGAAACCGCGCGCGCCAGCGGCTTCCGCAAAGTGCTCGGCTTCGATATGGGCGGCACCTCCACCGACGTCTCTCTCTGCGACGGCGCCCCCCGCGAGACGTTGGAGGCCTCCGTCGACGGCCTGCCCGTCAAACTGCCGATGCTCGAGATCCACACCGTCGGCGCCGGCGGTGGATCTATTGCCTACGTCGACTCGGGCGGCCTGCTGCGCGTCGGCCCCGAATCCGCCGGCGCCGATCCCGGACCCGCCTGCTACGGCACGGGGACCCGCGCCACCACCACCGATGCGCATGTGGTTCTCGGCCGCATCGCGGCCCGGCAGCTCGTCGGCGGGGCGATGACCCTTCAGCCGGAACGGGCCCGCCAGGCCGTCCAGGATCTCGCCGGCCAGCTGAATCTTTCGGAAACCGAAGCCGCCGCCGGCATCCTGCGCGTCGCCAATGCCACCATGGGCCGCGCCATTCGCGTCGTCTCCATCGAGCGCGGCTACGATCCGCGCGACTTCGCCCTGCTCGCCTTCGGCGGCTGTGGCGGCCTGCACGCCTGCGAACTGGCCGAGGATCTCGGCATACAAACCGTCCTCGTACCCGCCCTCGCCGGAGCACTCTCCGCCCTCGGCATGCTCCTCGCCGACCGCATCCGCGACTACTCCGCCGGCGCCCTCGGCCTCGCCAATCCGGAACAGGAGTTCGAGCATTTGGAGCAGCGCGCCCTCGCCGAGATGCCCGGTGCGCAGTTGGAACGCTTCGCTGACCTCCGCTACCTCGGCCAGAGCTACGAACTCACGGTCCCCTGGAACGCCAAAGCACCGGCCCGCCCGTTCCACACACTCCACAAGAGGACCTACGGCTACGCCAACCCCCAGCGCGAGATCGAGATCGTCACGCTGCGCGTCCGCGCCCGTATCGCTGTCCGCAAACCACGGCTGCGCGATAGGACGCCCGCCGATTCCACGCCGCCTTCGATGCGGCGTTTCCATACGGGCGGAAAGTGGGTTCGCGGACCGGTCTACGGCCGTGCCCAACTCAGCGCCGAACCGGCCGCCGGACCTGCGCTGGTCATCGACTACGGTTCCACCACGTTGATCCCGCCGGGCTGGAACGTCCGGCGCGATCCCACTGGCATGCTTGTGGTTGAGCGCCACCAGCCCGTGTGATCTACTGAATGCGATGAAGCCCCACATATTGCTGCTGGCCCTGGCCTTGCCCCTGTGCGCGCAGGTGAAGTTCTCGCAGACTCCCGGGAAGATTGACGTTGAGATCAACGGCAAGCCGTTCACGACATTCTTTGCCGGCGGCGATGCGCCGAAGCCCTACCTGGCGCCGCTCCGTTCGGGCGACGGGCTGGTCATTACCCGCCGCTATCCGATGGAGTCCGTAGCCGGTGAGACGAAGGACCACCCACACCACCGCGGCCTCTGGTTCACCCACGGCGATATCAACGGCATCGATTTCTGGATGAATGAACCCGGCGCCAAGGGCCGCCACGGCACCATCAAGCTGGACAAGATCGAATCAGTCAAAGGCGGCAAGAAGCAGGGCACCGTCCGCGCCACGTTCACCTGGATCGGCGACACCGGCACGCCGCTGCTGCGCGAAGACCGCACGATGACTTTCGTGGCCGACCCGGTGCTCCGCATCATCGACTTTGACGTCAACTTCACGGCGCTCGACAAGGCCACCTTCGGCGACACCAAAGAAGGCTTCTTCGCCATTCGTTTGCGAGATGAACTCTCCGAGACGCGCGGCACCGGCAAGCTCGTCAGCTCTGACGGCAAGACGGGCATGAAGCAGATCTGGGGCAAACAGTTCCCGTGGGTCGACTATTCCGGCACCCTGGAGGGCAAGAAGGTCGGCGTGGCCATCTTTGACGCCCCATCCAACATCCGCCATCCCACTTACTGGCATGCCCGCGACTACGGCCTGTTCGCCGCCAACCCCTTCGGCCTGCACGACTTCTACAACGACAAGACAAAGAATGGCAGCCATACCCTGGAAAAGGGCCAGTCGCTGCGCTTCCGCTACCGCGTCGTCATCCATCCCGGGGACACCGCCGACGCCAAACTGGACGGGCTATTCGCCGCCTGGACCAAGTCGCTGGCAAAGTAGAGATTCTCCTGGTGGAGCCTTATCCGGGCGGGGCGCTATGCTGGTCATGACCCGCCTGACATGGATCCGGAACGCAATCAACGCCTCAAAGTCGTCCTCATCGACACCCGTAACCCCTTGAATATTGGGGCTGTGGCCCGTGCCATGAGCAATTTCGGGTTCTTCGACCTGCGGCTGGTTCACCCGTATGAGGTGGCGTTTCGGGAAGCGGTCAGCGCAGTCGGCGCCGCCCAGGTGATGAAGGACGCGAAGGTCTTCGAGACCGTGGCCGAAGCTGTCGCCGACTGCACCCTCGTCGTTGGCGCCACCGGCCTGGGCCATCGCCAGCCGCAACATCCCATGCACCGGCTGGAGAAGGGCGCCCGGCTGCTGCGACGCCACCTGAGTGGGTCCAACGTCGCGCTGCTGTTCGGCAGCGAGAAGTTCGGCCTCGGCAATAGCGACGTCAGCCACTGCCACTGGCTCACCCACATCCCCACCCGCGCCCAGCACGACTCCATGAACCTGGCCCAGGCGGTGGCCGTCTGCCTCTACGAACTCATTCGACAACCCTCCACCGCCCGTCATCTGCCGGAGGCCGCAGAATTAGCCGAGGGAGAGGAAGTGGAGCGGTTTACCGAGCTGCTGGAGAATGTCCTACAGGCGTCGGAGTACACCGACTACAGCATGGCGAAGAATGGGCGGGATAAGACCCATCGTCTCGTGCGCCGCATGCATCTACGAGTGAAGGATGCCGCGGTGCTCACCGGCATGTTGCGGCAGGTGCTCTGGAAGCTGAAGCATCCGCAAGGCTGATGCTGCCCCGATGCTACTCTGCCCCGGAGGGCCGATGCTACTCTGTATAGTGCTATGACCAAGGTCGAGGTTAACTACGAGTTTACGGCCCCTTTCCAGGATGCCTGGATGGGGGCGATTGAAGGGCTCCACGGTGTGTACGGGATGCAACTGGTGCAGTTGTCGTCCGGCCTGGATCGCCTCAAAGTCGGCTACGATGCCTCGCGCCTGAAACTCACCGACGTCGAGAGCGCGCTTCGCCAGGCCGGCCTGCCCCTGCGCCGCGTGGATTGATCCGGAGCAGGCATGAACAGCGACCGCCTGCGCCAATCCTAGGGTTCTGAGCGAGAGTATGCAGGAGATTCTTCGCCTTTACACCGAGTGGCATGGCGCCGGCCGCTTCCTGGTGGTGTGGCTCACCATCACCTGCGTCTTCTGGCTCATCAGCAATTTCCTCTTCCGCTCCATCCGCCGGGCCGCCGCCCACACGGAAACCAGGATCGACGATCAGGTGGTGGCCGCACTTGCCTGGCCTGTCCGCTTCTGGACCGTCCTGGCCGCCCTCATCACCGCCATTCGCGATCTCGACGAACGGGACCTCCCGAAGTCGTTCCAGGAGTTCACTTCCGGCGCGATGATCGTCCTGGTGGCCGTCTCGTTCACCATGGCGGCTTCCCGCGTCTCCGCCCTGCTGCTCCAGTACTACTTGAGTCGTAGCGGGACAAACCAACAAGTCACCACGTTGACCCGTACCGTCATCCGGGTAATCTGGCTGATTCCTGCCGCCCTGTTGATTCTGAACATGTTAAAGATCAACCTGGCGCCGGCGTTGACGGCTCTCGGTGTGGGCGGACTGGCGGTCAGCCTGGCGATGCAGGGCACGCTCGCCAACCTCTTTTCCGGGTTCTATGTCAGCATGGCGGGCAATATTCATCGCGGCGACTTCATCCGCCTGGACAATGGGCAGGAAGGCTATGTGGAGGACATCCGCTGGCGCATCACCACCTTGCGGGCGCTCTCGAACAACCTGGTGATCATTCCGAATGCCAAATTGGCCGAGGCAGTGGTGACCAACTTCACTTACCCCGAACCACGTATGTCGACATCTATAGTAGTTGGTGTCGGCTACAGCAGCGACATCGACCAGGTGACGGAATTGCTCCTGGAAGAGGCACGCGCAGCCGTAGGGGAAGTGGAAGGACTGCTGGCGGAGCCGGGTCCGGCAGTACGCCTGAACCCAGGCTTCGGACCCTCGTCGCTGGACTTCACACTCTCGGTGCAGGTGACCAAGTTCGAACGCCAGTATGCGGTCCAGGACGCACTGCGGCGCCGTGTTTTCAAGCGGTTCCAAAAGGAAGGGATCTCGATCCCCTATCCGGTTCAAACGCTGGATATCGCCCCAGGCGTGTTGCGGAAGGCCTGGAACCGGGAAACTTAGTGCAGTTTCTTGCCGACTTTTTCGATGCCTTCGCCTGTCTTTTCCAGGCCCTTGCCTACCGCGCTGACGCCCTTTTTGATCCCCCGGCCCGTAGCCTTGGCTGCATCGGTGGTGGCGTCGGCGGTCGCGCCGGCTACTTCCTTGGTCTTTCGCCCGGTCGCCTTCGCGGCGTCGCCCGTGGCGTTGGTGGCTTTCTTGGCGCCTGAGGCGGTGGCGCGCCCGGCATCCGAGGTGGCATCGGCGGTGGCGCCCGCAACCTCCTTTGTTTTCCGGCCAGTAGCCTTGGCGGCGTCCGTTGTGGCGGTGGTAGCCTTTTTGGCGCCGGAAGCGGTGGCCTTGGCGGCGTCGGAGGTCGCATCCGCGGTGGCTCCGGCTACTTTCTTGGTGGTACGTCCGGTCGCCTTAGCGGCATCAGTGGTCGCGTTGGCGGTGGCTTTTGCCGCCTTTTCCGTGGCGGCAGCTCCTTTGACGAGAGGGCCGTCTTCCTTCTTCTTCTCCTCCTGGGCGCCCAGAGAGAGGAAACACGGTACGGCGGCGAGCGCGGAGAGAGCGAGAATGCGGCGAAACATCATATCTATTTATGCCTTCAATACTTTCGCGTTGCAAGAGGCACGTTTGACAGTTGCGACGGTCTAAACCTATACTGGAAGTTCAGCCTGCAAGGGCTAGGGATATCTTTGTGCTTGAGCACGGGCCATCCCCGCCGAGCCCGCTGGGACACCCAAAGGTAGCAGAATGCCGAAGAGAACATTTCAGCCGAACAATTTTAAGCGTGCGAAGGCGCATGGCTTCCGAGCTCGCATGAAGACCAAGAACGGCCGCGCCGTGCTGGCCCGCCGCCGCGCCCGGGGCCGTCACAAGCTGACAGTCAGTGACGAACGCGCCATCCGCTACAACGAGCGTTAATTCCAGTCGTCCTGACGGGACCCGACTGACTCTGCCCAAAAGCCGGCGGTTGTTGAAGTCGGTCGAGTTCCGGCAGGTATACGACAACGGATTCAAAGTACCCTGCCCTTGTTTCGTGGCCTTTTGCTGGAAGAGTTCGCAGCCGGATGGACCGAAGATCGGGTTCACGGCGCCTCGAGCACTGGGCAAGGCGACTGTTCGCAACCGAATGAAGCGCCGGGTCCGAGAGACAATTCGCCGCAGACTCCCCATGCTGGGTGCACACTGGCACATCGTGGTGAATCTGCGGCGTACGAGTTTGACCGCGCCCCAATCCCAACTGGACAGCGATGTAGAGAAGGTATTCGCGCGATGCAACGGTTGATTCTCGCGCTGCTCACCGGCTACAAAAGCTGGATATCCCCCTTATTGCCCGCCGCCTGCCGTTTCCATCCCACCTGTAGTGAATACATGATGCAAGCCGTTGAGAAGTACGGCGTCACACGCGGTGTCTGGATGGGTTTGCGGCGGCTGGTCCGCTGTCATCCGTGGAACCCCGGCGGGTTGGATCCCGTAGTCTGAGCAGCAGTCGAGAAAGAGAGACGAATGGCCGACGATACCAACGGCGCTTCCAAGAAGCCGAGCACCGGAGAGAAAAAAGAACTCAGCATGGAGATGCGTCTCCTGTTGGCGTTTGGCTTGATGGGGATCGTGCTGTTCGTTACGCAGTACCTGATGCCCAAGCAGGCTCCGAAGCCGCCCGAAAAGCAGCAGGTCGCCCAGACAGCCCAGCCTGTCCCCGCCCAGAAGCCCGTCGAACAGCCGCCTGCCGCCAAGCCGGCTGCTGCGCCCGCGAAACCCGGGAAGCCTGGGGCTGCCAAAGCCGATGCGGCACCCGCGGCGGTCATCGGGCAAAAGGAAGAACTGCACGTCGTCGAGACCGAGAACTACCACATCGTCTTCACCAATCGCGGCGCCTGTGTCCATAGCTGGATCCTCAAGAAATACAAGGACATCCAGGGTAAGCCAGTCGAGCTCATCAGCGCCACCGCGGCGCCCAAGGTAGGCTGGCCCTTCAGCTATATCTTCCTCGGCCAGAAGCCGGCAGTCGACCTCAACAACGTCCTCTTTGCCGTGAAGCAGCCGGATCCGTCCACCGTCGAGTTTGAATACTCCGATGGCACGACCAGCGCAAAGAAGAGCTTCCGGATTGACCCCAAGACCTATAAGACCGTATTCCACTCCGACGTGACCAGCGGCGGCAAAGGTGTCGCCCATCAACTCGCCTGGCGCGGCGGCTTTGGCGACCGCACCGTCCACAACGCTCCGGACATTCAGAAGAGCGTATATTACGACGCCATCAAGTCCAAGCTCGTAGAGGAAGGTTCCGGATCTGCCTCCAAGGGTCCGGTCACCGTCGCCGGATCGTTCCACTTCGCCGGTATCGAAGACACGTTCTTTGCGGCCGTGGTCCTGCCCCAGCCGGGCACAACCACGGAAATGACCACCTGGCAGGATCACATCGTGCCGGTGGCCGGCACCGAAGAGAAACCGCACGTCGGCATCTCCATCGGCGGCAAAGACGTCAACGAGGCTCTGCTGTTCGTCGGCCCCAAGGATACGGACGTCCTGCGCGCCACCGATAAGAATCTGGAAACGATGATCGACTGGGGCTGGTTCTGGTTCATTGCCAAGCCGCTCTTCCTGGCCCTCCACTGGACCAACGACAATCTCACGAACAACTGGGGTTGGGCGATTGTCTTCGCCACCGTGATCATCAACCTGCTGATGCTGCCCATGCGCTTCTCGCAGTTGCGCAGTTCGCAGAAGATGGCCAAGCTGCAGCCCGAACTGCAGGCGATCCAGGCGCGCTACAAAGATGTCGGGATGAAGGACCCTCGCAAGCAGAAGCAGAACGAGGAGACGATGGCGCTGTACCAGAAGCACGGCATCAACCCCGTGGGCGGCTGCGTGCCGCTGCTGCTGCAGATGCCGTTCTTCATTGCATTCTTTAAGGTACTGTCCGTCGCGATTGAACTGCGCGGCGCGCAGTGGCTGTGGGTCACCGATCTTTCGCAGCCCGAAACGTTATTCATTCGCATTCTGCCCGTCACGATGCTGATTACCCAGGTGGGCATGCAGAAGATGACGCCCGCCGCCGGCGCCGATCCTCAGCAGCAGAAGCTCATGATGTATATGATGCCTATCATGATGACTTTCATGTTCTACGGCGCGTCCAGTGGCCTGGTGTTATACTGGCTCACTGGCAACGTGGTAGGCATCGCCCAGCAATACTTCTTTAACAAAGCGGCCGCGAAACCTGCGACACCCCAGGTCATCATTTCAAAGAAGAAATAGAAAGCAGCTACGGTTTGGCTCATGAGCAACCGGAATTACACAGTTGAAACGGTAGGCGATGATGTCGCCGACTTCCTGGACGCTGTCCTGGATGCCGCGGACTTCGACGTCGAATATGAGATCCTGGACGGCCACGAGGCGGGTAACTACTTCGAGAAACCCACTCTTGTAGTCAAGTTCTCAGGGCCCGACCTCGAATTCCTGATGAACAACAAGGGCGAGTCGTTGCTTGCTCTGGAGCAGCTGACGCAGGAGGTCCTTAAAATGGCCCCTGACGAACATGCTCTCCTCTGTTTCGACGCCAACGACTACCGGCTGCTGCGCCAGGAAGAGCTGCGCCTCAGCGCCCTAACGGTCGCCGAACGCGTACGCGAATCGAAGGTGCCTTACCGCTTCAACCCGATGAGCAGCCGCGAACGCCGGCTGATTCACCTGGCGATGCGCGACCAGACGGACCTGCGCAGCGAGAGCGCCGGCGTCGGGCCGGGCCGCCACGTGGTCATCTACCCGGCAGGCATGGCTTCTCTGCCCGATCCTCCTCCCATGGCAGCCCTTCCTCCACGGCGTCCCAGCGGGCCCGGTGGGGATCGTCGGGGCGGCGATCGCGGCGGTGACCGGCGGGGCGGCGGCGGCGGTCGTGACCGCGATCGCGGCCCGCGTCGCGGACCACGTCGTTAATTCTACACTTGTAGCGTGTCTACACGGGATACGATCGTTGCCATCTCCACCCCACCCGGGGCCGGTGGCCTCGGAGTCGTACGCCTCTCCGGCGCCGGCTCCCGGACTGTCGCCGAAGGACTGCTTCGGTTCTCCGGCGCGCCGGAGTGGAAACCCTGGACCGCCACGCTCGCTGAACTTCTGGACGAAGGCGGCAACACTGTCGACCAGGTGGTGGTCACTTATTTCGCGGCGCCCCGCTCGTACACCGCCGAAGACGTGGTCGAGATCGCCTGCCACGGCTCCCCGGTCGTTCTCCGCCACTGCGTAGCCCGCGCCCTCCACGGTGGAGCCCGTCCAGCCGAGCCCGGCGAGTTCACCCTACGCGCCTATCTCAACGGACGCATCGACTTACCGCAAGCCGAGGCCGTTCACGACCTGATCACAGCCACCACTCTCCACCAGGCACGCATCGCCGCCCAACAGATGGAGGGTTCCGTCTCGCGAGCCCTGGCCCCGCTGAAAGCCCAACTGGTCGAACTGATCGCGCTGCTCGAGGCTGGCATCGACTTCGCTGAAGACGACGTCAGTGTCGCCTCCAGCGACCAGATCCTGGGCCGCATCCGACCCATCTCAGTCGGCCTGACCCGCCTGATCGAGAGCTTTCGTTTCGGCAAGCTGGTCCACGACGGCCTGACCCTCGCCATCGCCGGTCGCCCCAATGTCGGCAAGAGCAGTCTTTTCAATGCCTTGCTGCAGCGCGACCGGGCCATCGTCACCGATATCCCAGGCACCACCCGCGACACCGTCTCCGAGACGTTCTCCCTGGAAGGCATTCCCGTGCGCCTGGTCGACACCGCCGGCATCCGCTCCAGCTCCGACGTCGTCGAGAAGCTCGGCATTGAGCGCAGCTTCCAGGCCATGGCCGACGCCGATATTACAATCGTAGTGATTGATCTGGCGGCCGGTGTGGAAGCCGAAGACCGCCAACTGCTGGAACGGGCGGCCGGGCAGGGTCTGCATTTGGTCGCCGGCAACAAATGCGATCTACCCGAAGCTGCGCCGGTGGATCTCCCCTTGCTCCCGGTGTCCGCCAAGACGGGTCAAGGCATCGAAGAGCTGCAGCGGCGGCTGGTCGCCCTCATCGCGCCCGACGGTTTTGCCTCTCCGCAGTCCGGGCTCATCACCAGCCTGCGTCATGAACTACTTTTGAAGGAGAGCCTGGAATCCCTGCAAAGAACTGCAACTGCAGTGACTTTCGGGCTTCCACACGAGATGCTCCTGCTGGACTGCTACTCCGCCCTGCGTCCCCTGGACGCCCTGACCGGCGCAACCACGGCCGACGACATCCTCAACCACATCTTCTCCACCTTCTGCATCGGCAAATAACTCTCTTTGTAGTATTTCTGCCTAAACAGCAGCTTC
Source organism: Paludibaculum fermentans (assembly GCF_051172195.1). Lineage (GTDB taxonomy): Bacteria > Acidobacteriota > Terriglobia > Bryobacterales > Bryobacteraceae > Paludibaculum > Paludibaculum fermentans_A. Next base: position 2,113,123 of record NZ_JBPJAQ010000001.1, on the reverse strand, counting down.
GTCGAAGAACTTCTCCACCGCCCCAAGCTCCGTCGTAAACCGGTAAGGCGGCAGCGAATCGAAGAACACCTGCCCGTAGTGGTTGCGGGTGATCCGGTTGTCCAGCAATACCAGCACTCCCCGATCGGTCTTGGCCCGGATCAGCCGCCCGAAGCCCTGCTTCAACGCGATGGCCGCCTGCGGCACCTGATAGTCGTAGAATGGATTCCCGCCCGCCGTCTTGATGGCGCGCACCCGGGCCTCCACCACAGGATCACTGGGTACGGCGAACGGCAGCTTGTCGATGATCACGCACGACAGCGCCTCGCCCTGCACATCCACCCCCTGCCAGAACGACGAGGTCGCGAACAGCACGCAATGCGGCGTCGACCGGAACTGCTCGATCAACACCCGTTGCGGAGCATCCCCTTGCATGAGAACGGGATAGTCGAGGTCCGGCGTCACCAGGTCGTGGATCAACCTCATCTGTTGATAGCTGGTGAACAGCACAAACGCCCGCCCGCGGCTGTGCCGCAGGATCACCCGCACCTCTTCGCCGGCCTGCCGCAGGAAGTCGAAGGCGCGTACGTCCGGCAGATGGTGCGGCACGTAGAGCAGCGCCTGCTTCTCATATTCGAAGTGGCTGGGTACAATCAGCTCGCGAGCTCCATCCAGCCCCAGTCGCTCGCGCAGATAGTCGAACTTCTCCTCCACCGCCAGCGTGGCCGAGGTCAGGATCGCTGGCGACACCTCCGCGAACAGCTTGTCCCTCAGCAGTCCCGAGACATCGATGGGCGTCGCCTGCAGATAGGCACCCCGCCCACGGCGTTCAATCCAATAGACATTGCGGTGATCTTCACCCGCCATCCACAGCCGCAGGTTGCCCAGCAAGGTGATAGTCCGGCGGTGCAGCGGCACCAGTTCCTCCGGAGCATCCTTCACCAGCGACAGGTGCGCGGCCAGCAACTCCAGCACGCTCAGGAAGTTGCCGTATTGCTCCTGGTTCTGCGCCAGGAAACTCTGGTGCTCGTTGAAACCCGACCGTCCTTCCTGCTGCGGGAACATGGCGAAAAAGCGGTCGCCATGATCCACCAGCAATGTCAGGATCTGCTCCAGGTCGTGGGTGAAGAACTCCTTGCGCCGGCTCGTGGCCAGGATGTCGCGCCGCAGGTCCTCCACCTGGTGAGACGAAATGGAGAGCCCGAAGTACTGCCCGGCGACGTCCTCCAGTTCGTGCGCTTCGTCAAAGATCACGGCTGAGTAGTCAGGCAGGATCGCGGCGTGTTCCTCCTCTTTCACTGCCAGGTCGGCGAAAAAGAGGTGGTGGTTCACGATGATGATGTCGGACTCCATCGCCCGCTGATGCATCAGCGTGATGAAGCAGCGCTCAAACGAGGCGCACTTCTGGCCGGTACAGAGGTCGCTGCGCGCGTCGAGTTTCGACCACACCGAGGTCCCGTCCGGCAGGTTGGGAATCGAGGAACGGTCGCCGCTTTCGGTCGTCTTCTCCCACTCGCGGATGATGGCGAAGTCCGACACCTCCTCCAACCCGTTGAGGATCGGTTCGCGCTCGGCATCGTAGATCTTCTGCCGGCAGGCATAGTTGTTACGGCCCTTCATGTAGCAGGCCTTGATGCCGTTCGGGAAGAACTGGTTCAGGAACGGGATGTCTTTGAAAAACAACTGCTCCTGCAGGTTTTTGGTGCCGGTGGAGATCACCACGCGCTTGCCGGAAAGAATGGCGGGCACCAGATAGGCCAAGGTCTTGCCCGTACCCGTGCCGGCCTCCACAATCTGGTGGCGCTTGTCTTCCAGAGCCGATTCCACGGCCAGGGCCATGTCCAGTTGCCCCTTGCGGAACTCATAGTTAGGATGAGCCTGCGCAAGGGGTCCTGTGCGTGAGAAGAACTGGCGAATGGAGAAAGGGCGGGCCAAAGCTACCGCTTCCAGTGTATGACGGCGTCGCGGAAAGCTTCGAACAGACGCAGGTGGCCGGAGTCGGTTTCGTACAGATCTTCGGGATGCCACTGCACGCCCAGCACAAAAGAGTGGGCCGCGGGCAATTCCAGCGCCTCCACATGGCCATCTTCTGAAAGCGCGGTCGCAACCAGGCCTTCGCCCAACCTTGCCGCAGCCTGGTGGTGCCGCGAATTCACTTGATATTCAGAGCCCAGGATCTCGTACAACCGCGATCCCCTGGTGACCTGCACGCCGTGCATCACGCCCGTGTGTCCTTCGCCGATATGCTGCAGCAGCTTCCCGCCGCGCACCACATTCAGCAATTGCATGCCGCGACAGACCGCGAACAGCGGCATGCCCAGGTCCAGCGCTTCGGCCGCCAGCCGCAATTCCATTTCGTCCCGCGGTCCATCCGGATTCCGCGCCGCCATGTCGTCCTGTCCATACCGCCAGGGTTCGATGTCCGAACCGCCGGTCAGCACCAGTCCCGAAAGCCCGTCCAGCGACGTGGGGGCCTCCGGAGTCAGATTCACCGCTTCCAACCCCACGGCCTGCAAAGCGGCCCGGTAGGGTACAGCTTTCTGCTCAAGTCGATAGGTCAAACCAACACGAGGAGCCACGACTCCATTGTCCCGAATTCGGATCCCCGTGATCAGGCCGCCGGCCTGGAAGATTCCTGTTGCTTTTCCCTCACGCTGCCCCAAACAATCAGCGATAGCGCTTTGTCCGGCTCAGCCGGCCGAAGCATCAGGAGGAGCTATGAATACCTACGTTGTGAAAGCCGGCGACACCCTGGCCAAGATCGCCGCCCAATTCGGAGTCGACGTCAAAGCGTTGGCCCAGGTGAACTCCATCAGGGATCCCAACAAGATCGCGGTGGGCAAATCGCTGGTCATCCCGAATCTCACCACCGACCTGCAGGGTCTCGCCGTCGAGGCCAACCTCGCACACGAGCCCGTGATCGACCGCACCACCTTCCGCCTGCCCACCACCGAGTACGCCAACGAGACCTCGGCCAAAGACCTGATCATGCTCCATTTCACGGCCAGTTCCAGCGCCCAAAGCGTCTTCAGCGCCTGGATGGCGCCCGTGAACGGCAAGCCCTACCGCGTCGCAACGGCTTATGTCGTCGATCGTGACGGCAAGATCTATGAGTTCTTCCCGCCCGAGAAATGGGCCTGGCATCTGGGCATGACCGGCAATAATCCGAACTCCATCAACGACCGCCGAGCCGTAGCCATCGAGATCGTCAACGTCGGCGGCCTGCAGGAGGATGCCGCCAATAAGGATCAGTTGAACTGGTGGCCGAACAACTACAAGACCCGCTGGTGCGCCAAGTCCGAAAAGGACCGTTACGTGAAGTCCACTTACCGCGGCATCAACTACTTCGCGGCATTCCCCAGCATCCAGGTCACCGCCGTGCACGACCTCGTCCATCACCTGGCGGACAAGTTCAGCATCACCAAGACCATCCCGCCGGCCGCCAAACGCACGGAGTTCGACCCTGTCTTCTTCAGCGCCTACAAGGGCATCGCCTCGCACCAGAACTACCGGCCGGACAAGACCGACATGGGCCCAGCCTGGGACTGGTCGAGCCTCGGGATCTAGTAGTTCTTCTGACGCTCGAAGCGGGCCCGCTGCGCCCGGCCCATGGCTTTGACCCCGGCCAGCGCCGGGTCCTGCTTCGACAGCGTCTCCAGGTTGGAGGCCACCTTCTCAACAGCGCGCGCCACATCACGCACGTCCTCTTCCTCGCCGATCAGGCAGAACTGGAACAGCCAGATGGACTCGTCGTAAGCAGCGCGCTCCGACACCGGGCAATGGTCCTGCGAGTAGTCGACCGGAGTGTCGCGCTCATACGCCAGTTGCGGGCAGTTCTTTGGGGTCGCGTAGAACAGATCGCTCTTGTAGACGGCTTCGTAGAAGCGGCCGTCACAGGGGATCCCTTCCTTTTCCAGCGCGGCCACGAACAGGTCCCGGTGGGGAGCGGGCTGCCCCGGTTCCGGCCGGTATTGCAGCACGTAGCAGTAGTAAGTGGGCGCAGTGATCCCCGCTTGCTCCGGCAGCACGCGAATGCCTGGCACGCCTTGCAGCAGCGAACTGAGGAGTTGCGCCCGTTCGGCGCGCAAGGCCCGCAACGCAGGCAACGTCTCCAATTGCCCAATCAGCAAGGCAATCTGCAGGTCCGTCATGCGGTAGTTCAAACCGAGCAACCGCTGGCCGAACTTGTCAGTGAGGCTGGCGCGGCCGCAGTTCACCACCGTCTGCATCGCCTCGTAATACTCCAGGCTGTTCGTGGTGAGCATGCCGCCTTCGCCGGCGGTCATCAGCTTACTCTCCTGCAGGCTGAACGAACCCATGTCCCCGATCGACCCGGCGCCCTGTCCCTGATACGCTCCGCCGTGCGCGTGCGCCGCGTCCTCGATCACCTTCAGGTTGTGGAAGCGGGCCAGCGTCATGAGATCCTCCATGTTGGTGAATCGCATCGCCAGGTGGACCGGGATGATCGCCTTCGTCCGCGGCGTGATCGCCTGCCGCACCGACTCCACACATAGACAGTAAGTGTCGGGATCGATGTCCGCGAAAACCGGCACCGCGCCCATGGCCAGCACCGCCGTCGCTGTGCCGTCCCAGGTATAAGCGGGCACGATGACTTCATCGCCAAAGCCCACACCAGCCGCCTGCAGCGCAATGGACAGGGAAACCGTGCCGTTCGCAACCGGCAGGGCGTACTCCGCACCATGCATCGCCGCGAAGTCCTTGCAGAAACCGTTTGCCAGCGCCGTGGGCAGGGGATAACCTCCCCAATGACGGCTCTCGACCGTCCGCACAATGCGGGCAATGTCGGAGGGCTGGTATTGGGGCCAGGGAGCGAAGGGTTTACGGCGCACCGGGTCGCCGCCGAGGATGGCGAGTTGGCTCATGGGAACTTCCTTCTACGGCTGGAGCATTTTCGAACACTCTATAAAAAAGTTGAATCAGTATTTCACTTTTTAAACAAGCTTACGATATATTGAGCTGTGTGGCAATGGGTGCCGCAGCCTTTCCGGACAGAAAAATCCGGTTACAGCAGAGGTGCGGGTCCACCTCATCTTGAGTGTCGCTCCAGCCTGGGATTTGTCCACCAGTTTCGTCCCCGTTCGGGAGGTTGCATGCGGTTTCTGTTGATTGTTTTGAGCACAGCCGTGCTGTGGAGCGCCGAACCGGTGCGGCTGACGCCCACCGCCCAGAAGTTCCGGACCTTCTATCCGGCCGGAGCCCCGGAAGCGCCCGCAGCCCTGAAGACTCCAGCCCTGAAGGCGCCTCTGGACGGTGTGACCGATCTCGCGACCGCCAGCGACGGAGCCGTCTGGTACGGCACTGCGCAAGGCCTCATTCGCTGGGACGCCGCCGCCCGCCCGCGCGACCGCTATCAGTACTTTGCCGGCCAGCGCTACCTGCCCTCCAACGAGATCGAGCGCGTCGTCGCCGACACACAGGGCGGCGTGTGGGTGCGGACCCCGACCGGCCTCGCTCACATCGAACTCCGCCGAATGACCCTGCTCCAGAAGGCCGCACTGTTTGAAGAGCGCGTCCGCCTGCGCCACGACCGCCACGGCATGGTCTCCCCGTCGCGCCTGACCGTGCCCGGCGACCTCAAGAGCAGCCGCACCCGCGATGACGACAACGATGGCCTGTGGACCGGTATCTACGCCGCAGCCGAGTGCTATCGCTTTGCGGTCACCGGTTCGGCCGAAGCCCAGGCTCGCGCGAAGAAGGCAATCGAAGCCATGCTGTTCCTGGAACAGGTGGCGGGTTCGCGCGGCTTCCCGGCCCGCTCGTGCATCGAGAAGGGCGAGCCCATGCCCACCGACGGCGAATGGCACTGGACGGACGATGGCAAGTACTACTGGAAGGGCGACACCAGCTCCGACGAAATCGTAGGCCACATGTACGCCTACGCCATCGCCTACGATCTGCTGCCGGATCCCGCCCTGAAACAGCGCATAGCCGCCACCACGCGCCGCATCATGGATCACATCCTGGCCAACGGCTACTACCTCATCGACCTCGACGGCAAGCCGACGCGCTGGGGCAAGTGGTCCCGCCAGTACTTCGACGAAGCGCCAGGCGACTCGGCCCTGAACAGCCTGGAACTGCTGAGCTTCCTCAAGACCGCCGCCCACATCACCGGCGACGGGAAGTACGAGCGCGAGTACCGCAAGGCGGCCATCGACCTGAAGTACGCCGAACAGACGGCCCGCTACCGGGAGCTTCACGAGGAGATCAACTACTCCGACGAGGAGCTCGCGATGCTGCCTTTCTACTGCCTGTTTCTCTATGAGAAGGACCCCGCCCTGCTGGACAAATACTACCGGCCGGCGCTCGACCAGTGGTGGGCCAATATCCAGCGCGAGGACAATCCGCTGTGGACCCTCATCTACCTCATGGGCCGGCCGCAAGGAACTGTGGATCTGCACGGCGCCGTGCGCACCCTTTACCGCCAGCCCATCGACCTGATCACCTGGACGGTGAAGAACTCGCACCGCGCCGACGTCGTCATGAGTGGCACGAAAGACCGTTTCCAGAAGCCCGAAGCCGCCACCCTGCTGCCGCCTGACGAGCGTCCTGTGATGAAGTGGAACGCGAATCCGTTCATCATTGATTCGAATGGCGAGGGCCGCGGCGAGGACGATGGCGCCGCGTTCCTGCTGCCTTACTGGTTTGGGCGCTATCAGAAGCTGTTCGCCGGGGAGTAAACGCAATGCGGTTGGGTAGTCTCTTACTGCTGCTGGCCGGCTTGGTGCAGGCCGCGCAGGTGTGGACGGTCCGCGTGGAGGAGCCCACAGGGCTCTACCGCCGGACCAATGAAGCGGTGGCCGTCCCTCTGGCCAAACTGGGCGGACAGTCCGCGGGCTTCACCGTCACCAACGCCGACGGCAGGGAACTGCCCTGGCAGGTGAGCGCGGGGCAACTGCTGTTCCCAGCTTCGCTGATCCCCGGTGAATTGCCGGTCTACAGCGTGTCGTGCTGCGACGCGAAGGCGGCGGCGCCCTTCGTCAATCCCATCCTGCTGCGGCGCCTGGGCCTGAACCGCGTCGAGTTCGGCAACACGTTCTTCCGCGCCGTCATCGACCTGAAAGCTGCGGCGATCGTGGAGGCCTACTCTCTCCGCACCGGTCCGCAGAAGTCCCTGAACCTTGTCGAGACGACACCGGAGGGCGGCGAAGCCCTGAAAGGCGATGTCCACGAAACCACCCCCGAAGCCGAGCGCTTCTCCCCCGCGCCCGTCACCGGAGTCAGCGGCCAGAACACCGGCTGGACCACGCTGGGCGGCCAGGGCAGTTTCACCTCCGTGGAGCTCCTGGAAGCCGGTCCCCTGCGCGGCCGCCTGAAGCTGACGCGGGGCAATGAAACCTGGGAACTCACCTGGACCTCCGGCAATGCCTGGTTCCGCTGGAAGGCCTCGCGCGGCTTCCGGTTCGCCGCGATCTCGGCCACGCCGTACGTTCCGTTCGACCGCTGCAAGGACGGCTCTGAGTACGAATTCCCTGGCGGACCCGGTGAGGAGGAGCCCCTGCCGCGCGATGTCGGTCCGCGCAACTGGCCCACCCTGCCCGGCGGTCACATGGTCTACTACCAGGGCGCCGAGAATTATGGAGCGCTGGGCATCGTCGCCCTCGACTCCGCTCTCCGCTGGACCGGAGCCGGTACCCGCCGCTTCGAGGCCCGCAAGCCCGAAGGAGCTACGGAGATTGCCGTGACCTTCCCTGAGTGGCAAGGCTCCATGACCGCGGTCGCGGCCCGCCAGGAGAACCGCATGCTGCGCCAGCCCCTGCTGGTACAGGTGAGCGCGGTCACCGCCTCCGCCGTCGCCATCCAGCAGCCGGCCGAACGCATGGCCGTCGCAACCGTCGGAACCGGCCCGGCCACAGCGTTCCAGCAGGATGCTCTCCCGCTGGACGGCTCCTGGTCCCTGGCGTTCGTCGAGAAAGGCGAGGGTCCACCCACTTCCGGCTGGAAGACCGTGCAGGTGCCCGGTTCCGTCCACGTCCAGTGGCTCGACCCGTCGAAGATCTACAGCCGCGACGCCGAATGGGTCAGCTACAAGGAGTGGTGGTACAAACGCACCTTCACCGTACCCGAGCGTTTCCAGGGTAAGCGGCTGCGGCTTCAGTTCGAGGCCACCGACTACTACGCCGACACCTACTTGAACGGCGTCTACGTGGGCCGTCACGAAGGCTACATCGATCCTTATGAGTTCGATGTGACGGAGCAAGCGCGCCCCGGGCAGAACGAGCTCCTCGTCCGCGTCTGGACGCCAGTCGACTACTACTGGAAACACCGGCCCTACACCATCAAGGGCGCCTACGGAGCCGTCGACCAGAAGCCCGACGACATCACGGCTCTGGGCATCACGCGCAGCGTCCGCCTGGCGGCCTCTACCGAGACGCAGATCCGCGATGTCGCCGTGGATACGCGGTTGAAGGGCGCGGCGGCCGAGGTGAGCGTCCAGTTGGAAGCCGCGGCCGTCGATCGCGGCTACACCTGGGAACTGACCTTGTCGCCGCGCAATTTCACCGGCTCCCAGCGCATCCAGGTGAAGGCAGAAGCGCGCACCGCGCAGACACTGACGATCCCCGTCGCCCAGCCGCAGCTCTGGTGGACCCGCGATCACGGCAAGCCGAATCTCTACACGCTCGACATCCGCCTGCTCGACGCCAGCGGCCGCGCTGTGGATGGACAGAGCCTGGCGGTGGGCATCCGCGAGATCGAGAAGATCGGTTGGGACTTCTACCTCAACGGCAAGCGGATGTTCATCCGCGGCACGAATTACTACTACCACCTGTACATGTCCGAGATGGACCGTGCGAAGTACGAGCGCGATGTGAAGCTGATGGCCGGCATGAACATCAACATGATCCGGCTGCACTGCCACTTCAGCAATCGCGAATTCTACGACCTGGCGGACGAATCGGGCCTGCTCATCTGGCAGGACTTCCTGGAAGCTTGGTATCCGCACGACCGCGGCTTTGCCCAGCGGGCCGCCATGCTCTACGACAACCACGTCCGCTACGCACGCAACCATCCCAGCATCGCGTTGTGGGCCACCAGCGACGAAGAGGATTTCGAGAACTACCGCGAAATCACCAAGCACCTCTATCCGCGGCCCTCGACGCTCGATCCCCAGCGCCGCGCCGTCATCCGCTCCACCGGCCGCTTCGGCGACTCGCATGTCTATCACGGCTGGTACAACGGCACGCTCTGGGAGTACACGCAGATGCAGGAACAGTTCGTCTCCGAGCTCGGAGCCACCAGCCTGCCGAACTACGAGACGCTCATCCAGTTCATGCCCAACCAGTGGCCCATCAGGGATCACGCAGACGAGTGGATCTGGCGCCGCCTGCAGATTCCGCAGGCCATGAAAGCCTGGGGCGATCCCGGAGCCCTCTCGCTGAAAGAGTACATCCCCCAGACGCAGGCGTATGTCGCCCGTCTCTTCCAGATCGCGCTGGAGCGCATGCGCCGCCGCAAGAACCAAGGCGCCGGTGGCGTCCTCCACTTCCACGCCATCGACATCTGGCCCTCCGTCACCATGGCCGCCATCGACTTCAACCGCGTCCCCACCAAGGTTTATGACACGGTACGCCGCAGCTTCGAGCCCGTCGCCGCCCTGTTCGAATACGATCGCGACCAATGGAAGCCCGGCGAGACGGTGCGCTGCGGCCTGTGGGCCGTGAACGACCGCTGGACCGCCGTGCCCGGCGCGAAGCTCCGCTGGCGTTTTGAAGGGAAGACGGGCGAGTATCCCGTGTCCCTGGCCGCCGACTCGGTGGTCCGCCTGGGTGCGGCGGAGTTCGCTGCGCCCAATCAACCCGGCCCCTACGAATTGAAGGCGGAGATTGTCGATTCCGCCGGTAAGGTCATCTCCGAAAACGTGTTTGAGTTCGCGGTAGCGCCGTGAACGAAAGGGATGGAATGAGATTAGTGTTCCTGTGCATCCTCGCGCTCAGCGCGGCGGCCCAGCCGTTGACCGTCGGCCAGTTTGCAGCCGAGACCCGGACCTTTTACGGCAAGGCGCAAGGCCTGCCCGCCGATGACGTCCTCTCGGTGCGCGTCGATGCCGCCGGAGCCGTCACGGCCTTCACCAGCAGTGGCGCGGTGATCCTAAGTAACGGCAAATGGGCTGCCTCCCAGGAGAAGGCGCCCGCCTCCGCAAAGAACGCCCGAGCCAAAGATGGACGCGTCGCCGAAGCGCGCGCCGACGGCCTCTACCTGAAAACCGGAGCCGGCCCCTGGCAACGAGTCTTCCCCAAAACCGCCACCCAAAGCTGGGCGCCCGTCGATGTCCGCGGAGTCGCCTTCGATTCCAAAGACCGCCTGTGGTTCGCCAGCCCGCAAGGCGCCGGAGTCCTCGATGGCACCACGTGGACCCTCTACACCGGCCGCGAAGGCCTGCCCTACGACGACTTCACCACCGTCGCCGCCGGTGAGAATGGCGTGGTCTGGTTCGGCACCCACAAGGGCGCCATCCGCTTCGACGGCCAGGTCTGGGAGTACCGCCAGGGCCTGCGCTGGCTGCCCAACGACGACGTGCGCGCGATCGCCGTCAACGCCAACGGAGACGCCTGGATCGCCACCGCCCAGGGTCTCGCCGTCATCGAGCGCAAGCCCATGACCCTCGCCGGGAAGGCCCGCCTCTTCGAAGCCGCGATCGACAAACGCCACCGCCGCACGCCCTACGGCTATGTCCACCCCGTCGTATTGAAACAGCCCGGAGACCTCAGCGAATGGACCCAGACCGACAGCGACAACGACGGCCTGTGGACCTCCATGTACGGCTCCGGCGAGTGCTTCGCCTTTGGAGCCACGGGCAGTCCCGACGCCGCCCGCCGCGCCAAGGCCGCTTTCGAGGCCCTGCGCTTCCTGGGCACCGTCACCCAGGGTGGCGACCACCCGGCCCCCAAGGGCTTCGTCGCGCGATCCATCCTGCCCGTCAGCGGCCCCGACCCGAACCTGCACGACTCCCCTGAACACGACCTGCGCAACCAGCAGACCCGCGACAAGCGCTGGAAAGTGATCACGCCGCGCTGGCCCAAAAGCGCCGACGGCCAGTGGTACTGGAAAACCGACACCAGCTCCGATGAGCTGGATGGCCACTACTTCTTCTACGCCCTCTACTACGACCTGGTGGCCAAAACCGATGCCGAGAAACAGCGCGTCCGCGATCATGTCGCCGCGCTGACAGATCATCTGGTGGAGCACAATTTCCAGCTCGTCGACCACGACGGCAAACCCACCCGCTGGTCCATCTTCAATCCCGAGGAGATCAACAACAACCGCGACTGGTGGCAGGAGCGCGGCATGAACTCGCTGAGCATCCTCGCCTATCTCAAGGTCGCCTCGCACATCACTGGCGACGCGAAGTATGAGAAGGCGTCGCGCTACCTCATCGGGAAGCACGCCTACGACATGAACGTCCTCATCACGAAAACGCACCTGGGCATGGGCGCCGGCAACCAGAGCGACGACGAGATGATCTTCATGAACTTCTACAGCCTGCTGAAATATGAGACCGATCCCGACCTGCGCCAGAAGCTGCTGCTGTCGTTCCGCAACCACTGGGAGAACGAAGTGCCCGAGCTCAACCCCGTCTTCAACTTCCTCTATGCGGCCGTCGCCGCGGGCCAGAAGTACACCGACGCTTACGGTGTGCGAGACCTCTCACCCGAGGGCGCCTGGCAGGCCGAGAGCATCGACACGCTCAAGCGGCTCCCGCTCGACCGCGTCGACTGGCGCGTCTCCAACAGCCACCGCAAGGACATCATTCCCCTGGTGGAGCCGGTTCGCGACGAAGGCAAACGCGCCACCGGCTACCGCGTCAACGGCAAAGTCCTGCCCATCGACGAACGCTATGTCGGCCACTGGAACCACGACCCGTGGACCCTCGACCAGGGCGGCAACGGCCGCAGCCTGGGCGACGGCGGCGTCTACCTGCTGCCCTACTACATGGGCCTCTATCACGGCTTCATCCGGGAGTAATCGATGACCACGAAACTGACCGTCCTCACGCTGCTGGCCGGCGCGGCGTTCGCGGCGGAGCCCGCGCTTCAGCAGCAGTTCCTCTTCGCGCCCCAGAAGCTCCACGCCCATTCGTCCTCTATCGTCGAACTGGCCGACGGCCGCCTGATGACCTGCTGGTACATCGGCTCCGGCGAGCGCACAGCCGACGACGTGAAAGTGCAGGCCGCCTTCCTGAAGAAGGGGGCGAAAGCGTGGGACGCTCCGTTCACGCTCGACGACACACCGGGTTACCCGGACACCAACCCCATCCTGTTCGTCGACAGCAAACAGCGCCTCTGGTTCCTGTGGACCGCGATCCTCGACAATCGCTGGGAGACCGCGCTGCTCAAATTGCGCATCTCGGAGCCCGCCTTCCGCGCGCCCATGCCCAAGTGGTCGCTCTCCGACAACATCCTCCTCATCCCCGAAGGCTTCGCCGGTAAGGTGGGTCCCCGGCTTCGCGAGCTGGTGGAGCCCGTCACCGTCCAGCGCGACCGCAACGAGGCCTTCACCGCCATCGTCCGATCGACGGACAAGCTACTGAACCGCCTGGGCTGGATGCCGCGCATTCATCCCCTGGAGCTGCCCTCCGGCCGTGTCCTCCTCCCGCTCTACTCCGACACCTACAACCTGTCGCTGGTGGCGATCACCGACGACGGCGGCAAAACATGGCGTCCCAGCGAACCCCTGGTCAGCCTCGGCGGAGTCCAACCCTCCCTGGTCAGGAAGAAGGACGGCACGGTGGTAGCGTACATGCGCGACAACGGCCCGCCGCCGCAGCGCGTGCTCGTAAGCGAGTCCAAGGACGACGGCGTGAACTGGGGCGCCGTCACCGATTCCGAGATTCCCAACCCCGGCTCCAGCGTGGAAGTCATCGCATTGAAGACTGGCGAATGGGTGATGGTCCTGAACGACACCGAAAAGGGCCGCAACCGCCTCTCGGTCTGGATGTCACCGGACGAGGGCAAGACCTGGCCCTGGAAGAAGAGCCTGGAGAACACGGAAACGGGCGGCTACTCCTACCCCTCGGTGATTCAAACCCGCGACGGCCAGATCCACGCGACCTACAGCTTCACCGGCCCGCACGCCAAGGGCGAGAAAGAACTGCAGACCATCAAGCACGCCGCGTTCGACAAAGACTGGGTGAAGCGTTAGCCGCGGGCTACTCGATAGCCGTCAGCTTCACATCGGCTGCCGCCGAGGCGCCGGTCCCGACATCCACTACCTTGGCGGCGGTCCGCACCAGATTGCGCAGCGACCCCGTGGTGCGCCACGCCGCATCCGGCCCAAACGCCAACACCCGGTACTTCCCAGCGATCAGCTTCGGGAATGTGGCCAGCCCATTGGCGTCCGTCTGCGCGGTCTTCACATCACGCTGCGGATCCTCCTGGTCGTAATCCTCGGCCAGCAGCGCCACCTGCGCATCCTTCGCCGGACGCGTCCCGTCCATCACGGAGACCTGGATCGAAGCAGTCGCGGGATACAACACCAGTTCCAGCTTCTGTTCCATAGCGCCGCGATTCAAAGTGATCAGCCCGCGAGGCTGGCGGCTGCCGTTGTACCGCACCTCGCCCAACGCCAGCCCGGCCGGCAGTGCCCGGGCATAGACCTTGTACGTCCCGTCCATCACACCCTGGATCTCGAACGACCCGTCCGGCTGCCAGCGCACCGGTGCCAGCTCATCGCCATTACTCATCCGGTCGCGATACGCCAGCGAAACCTGCGGCGGTGACTCCGGCTTCATCACCTCCTGATACGTACCCGCGACCGACTCGTGCAGCTTCGCCTGCCCCCGCATCGCCACACCCTTCGTCATCGCGAGCTCCAGATTGTCGACATTGCGGTCGTCGAGTTCGAAGAAGTGGTAGGCAGCCCGCCGGCCCTGCGGCGATCCCTTGGCCAGCACTGCCTGCAGCCAATACCGGCCCGGCGGCAGGCCATCCAGCCGGAACGAAGACCCCAGGGCAAGTGGCGTCTGGGCGACCGACTGATAGCTCACGGAGTCACCCTGATACTCCACCCGGCCCAACATCACCGGAACTTCGCCGGGGATCTCCTCCCCCTCCAGGGAAAAGATTCGCCCGCGGATGCAGGCCAGGCGCTTCTTCGTCAATTTGAAGTTGGTGGACGCCAGCGTGGCGCCCGGCAGCAGCGTAACGGGACTAGACTGTTCCCGTGCCTCCACTCCGGGATAGTACGAGCGGCCATACGCGATCTCCCGATGATCGCGGAACTCGTCAGCGTCCCCGCCGGGGCTGAACTTCTTGCGTACCGGCAACTCGATCTGCAGGTGGTACTCTCCCGGCGGCAGCCCCTTGATCTCGTATAGGCCCCCGGCCGTGGTGGTTGAGCCTTCCGCAGCCGGCATCAGCGCCCGTGTCCCCTTAAATACCCGCCACTTCAGGGCAGTCACCGACAGTCCCGGCAGCGCCGCCCCGGTGTCCGCATCAACCACCTTCCCCGTGATGGCGCCCTCCGCCTCCAGCGGAATCCGCAACGGCTCCGGATTCTCGCCCGGCTTCACGGAAAATCTCCGCTGGGTCTCGAAACTCATGCCCCATTTCACATAGCCGGGTCGGCTGGCAAAAATCATGAACTCCGCCGGGGCCGTGACCTTGCAGCGAAACAGGCCCTGGTCGCCAGTGAGGAAAGCAAAGCCCGGCGCAGCGGGATCGGGCGACTCGGGCGAGAGCTCCATCTCGAAGGTCCGCATGCTGTAGCTCGCCCCCGGCCCCATCCGCACCAACACGACACGCGCCCCGGAGAGCGGCTGCCTGGTGGCCGAATCGACGACCTGACCGGAGATCTCAGCGAAATCCTGCCCGTGGAGAAGCGCACAAAAAAGCAGCGCCAAAATGGGACGCATATCGCAATTAGTCTGAATTATTAGTCAACAGGAGACAAGCGGGAAAGTGCGGGGGCGCCAGGCGGGATGAGGAAACAAAGGGCCGCACCCGTAAGCACGGCCCCCGAAAAAAACTCTTACTGAACCAGGCCGCAGGCCAGGCGCGCGCCGGCATTGCCCGCCGGATCGCTCTTCATGTCGTCTTCCTTCTCGTGGATCACCAGCGACGTGCCACCCGCATGGAACAGCGAGGTCTCGCCATCACCCGCCAGCGTGATGCCCTGGATGACGGTCTTGAACGTCCCCGTACCCTTCGCGCTGATCGTGAAATTGGGCATGTCGCCGGCATGGTGCCCTGCCGGATTCATCATGCCGTGCTGCTTCTTGGCGGGATTGAAGTGGCCGCCCGCCGTCGTGAACGCGGGCCCTTCACACTTGCCCACCGTGTGCACATGGATTGCATGGACGCCCGCCGGAAGGCCGGTCGCCTTCACGGAAAGCTGAACGCCGCCCTTCACTGCCTTGAACTTCGCGGTGGCAACTACCTTGCCCTGCGCGTCTTTGACTTCCGCGGTGGCCGCCTTCCGATCGCCCTGAGCCCCGGCCAGGGTGAGAGCGGAGAACGCCAGGGCCGTCGTAGCGGCCAGAATGGAACGAGTTGTCATCGATTGGATCTCCTTGGTCCAATTCTACGGGAATTCCGAACGCCCGCAGCACCCTCCTTGTCAGCGGCCTGCTCGGCACCGGATCCCCGCGCGACAATAGACGGGATGTCTGATTTGTCTTCCCACCGCGCGCCCGTCATCGTCCTCGGCGCCGGACCCGCCGGCCTGGGCGCCGCCTGGCAGCTCGCCCGACGCGGCTTCTCCGTCACCGTCGTCGAACGCGGCCCCGCCGTGGGCGGCAATGCCGGCAGCCTCACCCTCGACGGCCAGCGCGTCGACTTCGGCAGTCATCGCCTCCATCCCTCCTGCGCCCCCGCCATCCTGGCCGACATCCGCTCGTTCCTCGGTGGCGACCTGCTCGACCGCCCCCGTCACGGCCGCATCCACCTCGGCGGACGCTGGCTCCACTTCCCCCTCAAGCCCGCCAACCTGCTGCTCCACGCACCGCCCGCCTTCGCCGCCGGCGTCCTTCGCGATGCCCTCTGGAAACCCCGGCCCAACGGCCCCGAGAACTTCGCCTCCGTCCTCGCCGCCGGCCTCGGCCCCACCATCTGCCAAGACTTCTACTTCCCCTACGCCCTCAAGATCTGGGGCATGGACCCCCAGCGCCTCGACGCCGAACAGGCCCGCCGCCGCGTCTCCGCCGGCTCTCTCTCCAAAATGGTCCGCAAGGTCCTGGCGCCTTCCAATAAGGGCCGCTTCTATTACCCGCGCCTGGGCTTTGGACAGATCAGCGAAGCCTACGCCGCCGCCGCCCAACAGGCCGGAGCGCAAATCCTCCTCAACACCTCAGTCACCGGCATCGCCCTCCCCGGCAACAGCCGGGCCGTCGTCCAAGTCCGCGACTCCAGCGGTGAACGTGCACTGCCCCCCGGCCTCGTCCTCTCCACCATCCCCCTCCCCCAACTGGCCCGCCTCCTCCAGCCAACCGCCCCGGAAGCCATCCTCGAGGCCGGCGGCGCGCTCCGCTACCGGGCCATGATCCTCATCTACCTCACCCTCGACACGCCTCAATTCACTGAGTACGACGCCCACTACTTCCCAGCCGCCGAGATCGCCATCACCCGCCTCTCTGAACCCAAAAACTACGGCCTCCACGGGCCCGCCGGCACCACGGTCCTCTGCGCTGAACTCCCGTGCGATCCCGCCGACACCGTCTGGACCGCCTCCGACGCGGATCTTCAGAAGCTGGTCCTCGACTCGCTGAGCCGCGCCGGCATCCCCTACACCGGACGCGTCCTCACCACCACCGCCCGCCGACTCGGCCAGGCCTATCCGGTCTACGAGAGCGGTTTCCGTCGCCACTTCGAACAGTTGGACCAATGGGTGGGACGGCTCGACGGCGTGCTCACCCTCGGCCGCCAGGGCCTGTTCGCCCACGACAACACGCACCACACCCTCGCCATGGCCTACGCCGCCTCCGAGTGCATCGACGACTCCGGCCACTTCAATCGCGAGCGCTGGCAGCATCACCGCCGTACCTTCGAAGAGTTCGTGGTGGAGGATTAACGCCACATGACCCCCAAGGCCCTCGCCTGGCGGCTCTTCTTCACCTGCTGGACCGTCTATACCGCCTACTGGGCCCCCTGGATCATCCGCGAGCAGTTTCCCGCCCTCTCCCTCGCCGAAGAAGGCACCCTCAACGTCGCCCGCTTCGACGGCTTCATCGAAGACATCTTCCGCGGACCCCACGGCGGCGCCTACATCAACAACAACCCCGGGGCCTCCCTCGCCGGAGCCGTCCCCCTCCTGCTGGGCCGCCCCCTCCTCCACCAGGCCATCGAATGGGAGAAGCACCTGCCCACCCCGCGCATCCGCCCCGACGAACGCGCCGAAGTGGTCGCCGCCCGCAAAGGCCTGCTCGCTTACTTCCTCGTCGCCGCCTTCCTCACTGTCGCCGGACTCATGGCCCCCGTCTCCGCCCTCGCCGCCGCCCTGCTCGGCCGCCGCCTGGCCGAAGCCGGCATTGAGACAAAGTACGCCGCCACCGCCGCCCTCACGCTCGCCTTCGGTACCCCCGTCTTCTTCCGTACCCTCTACCTCAACCACAACCTGCTGGTCGGCCACCTCGGCCTGTTCGTCGCCCTGCTCCTCTGGGATCGAACCTGGACCCGCAACCGCCTCCTCCTCGCCGGCTTACTCTGCGGCTATGCCGTCCTCTGCGACTTCACCGGACTCCTGCTCGCCGGCATCGTCGGCCTCTGCCTGCTCACCACCCGCTGGCGATCGGCCATCCCCTTCACCCTCGGAACCCTGCCCGGTGTCCTCGGGCTCGCCGCCTACCAGTCCCTCTCCTTCGGCAACCCCCTGCTGCCCTCCCAGCACTACATGCCGCCCACCGCCCCCACCGCCCAGGGCTACCGCGGCTTCAGTTGGCCTTCTCCTGATCTCGCCTGGGCCAACTTCTTCCACCCCGCCTGGGGCCTCTTTGCCTATTGCCCTCTGCTCCTGCTCGCCTTCGCCGCCCCGTTTGTCTCTTCCGGCAGATGGCGCGTCCCGCCCATCCTCGCCCGGTGGATCTACGCCTACTTCGCCGCCTTCGTCCTCTTCTGCGCCGCCAATCAATACTCCTGGCTCCAATGGAATACCGGCATGCGCTACCTCGTCCCCGTCGTGCCCGGCATGCTCCTGCTCAGCCTCCAGGTGCTCCAGGCCTGGCCCCGCTGGCTCGGCTGGACCGTCCTTGCCCTCAGCGTCGCCCATAGCTGGTCCATCGCCGCGTCATACGAACTCCACGCCCTCAAAGCCCCCCTCGCCCTCCTCACCAACGGACCCAGCCTCGCCTGGCTCGACCGCCTCCGCTACATGGGCTGGGCCACCCTCTCTCCCTGGCTTCCCTGGACTTGCTTCTTTACATCAGTAGTAATTCTGGCCACGGTGTGGCTTGCCCCACGCACCAAAGCCTGATATCCGCTCGAACGCATGGTAAAATACTGGATTCAACCGTAACAGGTTTGTATTGGAGGAGGCCGTGCTGGTGCCTGTTCTCCAGCTTCCCCACAGGGGGCTGGCGGCTCAGTCGGTGGGTCGAAAATCGTGGTCACAGGGGGAACTCGCGCCTTGAGGTTCCTCTATTTCACGACGTTTTACCCGCCCTATAGCTTCGGGGGCGATGCGGTGTACCTTCACCGCATGTCGCATGCCCTTGCTGACGCCGGTCATACCGTCGACGTCGTCCACTGCATCGACTCCTATCACCTGCAACATCCGGCCGAGCCCGAGGTCCGCTGGGCCGAACACCCCAACGTCACCCGCCACGAACTCCGCAGCCCGTTCGGCTGGCTCTCCCCCCTGGTGACGCACCAGACCGGCCGCCCGTTGCTCACAATGAAGCGGCTCAACGAAATTGTCAGGTCCAAGCCGTTCGACGTCGTCCACTACCACAACATCTCGCTGCTCGGCCCCGGCGTCCTCGAACTCGAGCCCCCCACCCCGGACTTCGTCAAACTCTACACCGCCCACGAGCACTGGCTCGTCTGCCCCATGCACGTCCTGTGGAAGTACGGCTCCCACGCCTGCGAATCCGCCGACTGCCTGAAGTGCACCGTCCACGGCCATCGCCCGCCCCAACTCTGGCGCTACACCGGCTATCTCGAAAAGGCCGCCCGCCACGTCGACCAGTTCCTCAGCCCCAGCCGCTTCTGCGGCCGCATGCACGCTGAGCGCGGTTTCCCTTACCCCGTCGAGCAGCTCCCCTACTTCATGGAGCGCCAGGACGCCGACTGGCAGAATCCCGGCCCCCGGCCGCAGGATCGCCCCTACTTCCTCTTCGTCGGACGCCTGGAACGCATCAAGGGCCTCCACACCCTCATCGACGCCTGGAGCAAGGTCCGCGAGTGGGACCTCGTCGTCGCCGGCACCGGAGCCGAAGAGGCCCAACTCCGCGCCCAGGCCGCCGGCAACCCGCACATCCGCTTCGTCGGCGGTCAATCCCAGCAGCAACTGGCCGGCCTCTACGCGCACGCCGTCGCCACCATCGTGCCCTCCGTGACGTACGAGACCTTCGGCATCATCATCATCGAATCACTCGCCCGCAAGCGGCCCGTCATTGTGAGAGACTTAGGCGCCCTGCCGGAAGTGGTCGCGGACTCCGGCGGCGGCATGGTCTATCGCGACAATGAGGAACTGCTGGCGGCAGTGCGCAGAATGGGCTCCAGCCCCGGCCTCAGCGCCGATCTCGGAGCTCGCGGATATGAAGCGTTTGTCCGGCTTTGGACCCGGCCAGCGCACTTCGACCGCTACTTCAGCTTCATCGAAGAAGCCCGTCGAAGAAGGTACGGAACCAGGGAAGAATGGCAAACTATCTCATCACCGGCGGTGCGGGCTTTATAGGCTCGCACCTCGCCGAGAAACTACTGGCCGCGGGACACTCCGTCACGGCGCTGGATGATCTCTCCAGCGGGTCGCGCCTCAACATCGCGCACCTGCTCGGCGAGAGCCGCTTCCGCTTTGTCGAATCATCCGTACTCCAGTGCGCCGCTCTCCCTGAGATGGTCGCCTCCGCCGATGCCGTCTACCACCTCGCCGCCACCGTCGGCGTCTTCAACATCATCAAAAGTCCCGTCGAAACCATCGGCAATAACATCGACGGCACCCAGGTCGTCCTCCGCGCCGCCGCCGCCCACAAGACCAAGGTCCTCCTCACCTCCACCTCCGAGGTCTACGGCAAGAGCGAACACGCCCCCTTCGCTGAAAACGACGACCTCGTCCTGGGCCCCACCAGCAAAGGCCGCTGGAGCTATGCCGCCAGCAAAATCATCGACGAGTTCCTCGCCCTCGCCTTCTGGCGCGAATTCGGCGTACCCACCGTCGTCACCCGCCTCTTCAACACCATCGGACCCCGCCAGACCGGCGAGTACGGCATGGTCGTTCCGCGCTTCGTTAAACAGGCACTGAGAGGCCAGAGCCTTCAGGTGTTCGGCGACGGCCGGCAGTCCCGCTCGTTCACCGATGTCAGCGATGTCGTCGAGTGGCTCACCCGCCTCATCGCCCTCGACGCCGCCGTCGGCCAGGTCATCAATCTCGGCAATACCGTCGAAATCACCATCACCGAACTCGCCCAGCGCGTCCTCGCCGTCACCGGGTCCCAATCGGAAATCGAGTACATTCCCTATACCCAGGCTTACGAGCATGGCTTCGAAGACATCGCCCGCCGCGTCCCCGACATCAGCAAAGTCGTCGCCCTCACCGGCTACCAGCCGCGCATCGGCCTCGACGAAACCCTCGAGCGCATCCGTCAATCCCAGTTGGCCGGCCAGGTAACAGGATGAGCAGGGCCCGCGTCGACATCGTCATTCCCGTCCTGAACGAAGCGCATGTCCTGGCGCGCAGCGTCGCCACCGTCCGCGCCTACCTGCAGAGCGGCTTCGACTACGACTGGCGCATCGTCATCGTCGACAACGGCTCCATCGACGGCACCGGGGTCGTGGCCCGCGAACTCTGCGAGGCTCATCCCGACGTGCTCTGCATGAGCCTCCGCCAGAAAGGCCGCGGCCGCGCCCTCCGCCAGTCCTGGATGCAAAGCGATGCCGACGCCGTCTGCTACATGGATGTCGACCTCAGCACCGAGCTGCGCTACCTGAACCTGCTCATCGACTCCATCCTCAAACACGGCTACGACGTCGCCACCGGCTCCCGCCTCCTGCCTGCTTCGAAAACCCGCCGCTCTTTCTTCCGCGAGACCGTCTCGCGCATCTACAATCTCCTCGTCCGCACCGCCCTCGGCACCCAATTCAGCGATGCCCAATGCGGCTTCAAGGCCATGAGCCGCGCCGCCGTCCAGGCCATCGTGCCCCAGGTCCGCGACGAATCCTGGTTCTTCGATACCGAGATGCTCACCCTCGCCGAAAAGCAGGGCTTCCGCATCGCCGACATCCCGGTCGAATGGAACGAAGACGACGACAGCCGCGTAAAAATCCTCCGCACCGCCTGGGATGACATCAAAGGCATCTGGCGCGTCCGGAAAACTCTTAGACAAGTCCGGCCGGAAGTCTCGGCCCTGAGCGCAGGGAGGCGTCCGTGAAGGTCTTACTCGTGAACCCGTTCCAGGTCGACCTGGTCCAGAAAAAGGGCCGCATCTACAACCGTACGTGGACGCCGCTCGATCTCGCCTACTGCGGCGCCATCCTCGAACAGGACGGCATCGAAGTCGCCATCCTCGACGCCAACGCCGAACAACTCGGCCCCCAGGAAGTCGCCGCCCGCGCCAAAGGCTACGACAAGGTGTTCATCACCTCCACCAGCCTCGACCGCTGGCAGTGCCCCCACCTCGACATCCACCCCTTCCTCAAAACCGTCCACGCCCTCAACGCCGTCGTCCCCGAAGTCTTCGTCATGGGCAGCCACGGCACCGTCAAGCCCGAGGAGATGCTGGCCGAGACCCGCGCCCGCGCCGTCCTCCGCGGTGAACCCGAAACCACCGTCCGCGAACTCTGCGGCGGCCTGCCCTTCAGCGAGGTGCGCGGCATCACCTGGCACGACGGCGAGAAGGTCGTCCACAACCAGGACCAGAAGCCCGTGCAGATGGAACAGCTCCCCATGCCGGCCTTCCACCTGCTCCCCATGCACCAGTACCACTACGAAATGCTGGGCGGCAATTTCACCCTCTTCGAGATGTCCCGCGGCTGCGCCTCCAAGTGCACCTTCTGCCTGCTCAAAACCTACGGCGTCGGCGTCCGCAAGAAGAGCGTCGAACGGCTGGTAGCCGAAGTCGAGTACGGCGTGAAGAACTTCGGCATCAAAACCGCCTACTTCATGGACCTCGAGTTCACCGTCCTCCGCAAGCAGGTGGTCGAGTTCTGCAAGATCCTCATCGAGAAGAAACTCGACTTCACCTGGTGCTGCCAGACCCGCCTCGACCTCGTCGACGAAGAACTCCTGGCCCTCATGAAGAAGGCCGGCTGCCGCCTCATCCACACCGGCGTGGAAGCCGGCAGCGAAGAGGTGCTGCGCATCGTCGACAAAGGCATCACCATGCCCCAGATCGAGAAGGGCATGCGCCTCATCCACCAGGCCGGTATCGAGACCGCCTGCTTCTTCATAATGGGCTTCCCGGAATCCGGCAAGGACGAGATGGGCAACATCGTCAGCCTCGCCAAACGCCTCAGCCCCACTTACGCCCTCTTCCACATCGCCGCGCCCTATCCCGGCACCCGTCTCTATGAGCAGGTGAAGAACGATCCCAACATCCGCTTCAGCGACGGCTCCCTCTTCCCCGAAGCCATCGAAGGCCGCTTCACCCTGCCTGAACTCAAGGCGATGACGCGCAAGGCTTACCTGTCTTACTACCTCAGGCCCTCCTACGTCTGGGCCCGCCTCATGAAGGGCGAAATCCGGCCGCTGGCCAGCCAGTTCTGGCTGTTTTTGCAGTTTGTCCGTACCTGACCCATGGCGAATCCGGCAACAGTCATCATCCCCTGCTACAACGAGGTCAACGGGATCCGCGCTGTGGTGGAAGAGATTCGCGCAGTGCTTGCGCAAAACGCCATCGAAGGCGAAATCCTCGTGGTCGACGACGGCTCCTCCGACGGTTCCGCTGAAGCCGCGGCCAAAACCGGAGCCCGCGTCCTGCGCCATCGCAGCAACCGCGGCTACGGCGCCGCCCTAAAAACCGGCATCGTCGCCGCCAAACACTCCTTCATCGTCATCATCGACGCCGACGGCACTTACCCTGCCGTCTATATCCCCGAGCTCCTCCGCATGCTCGAGCGCGCCGACATGGCCGTCGGGGCCCGCACCGGCGCCAACGTCAATATCCCGCTCGTCCGCCGCCCCGCCAAGTGGGTCCTCAACCGCCTCGCCAACTACCTCTCCACCTCAAAGATCCCCGATCTCAATAGCGGCCTCCGCGCCTTCCGCCGCGAAATCGCCGCCCAGTACTTCGGCATCCTCCCCAACCAGTTCAGCTTCACCACCACCATCACCCTGGCGATGCACTGCGACAAGTACTCCGTCGTCTACTTGCCCATCGACTACCTGCCCCGCAAGGGCAAGTCCAAGATTGTGCCCTGGGACGCCGCCAGCTTCCTCGTCCTCATCCTCCGCACCGCCATGCTCTTCCGGCCCCTGCGCGTCTTCCTGCCCATCGTCCTGCTCTGCCTCGTCTACGGCATCGTGAAGATGTCCATCGACCTCACCCATCAGCCCAACATCTCCGCCTCGGCCCTGCTCGCCTTCGTCTCCGCCCTCCAGATCCTGCTCATCGGCATGGTCGGCGACGCCATCGCCACTCGCCTCGGCCGCATGAGCCAGGCCGCGCCCAGCAGCGTCACGGTCGAGGAACTCGGCGGCCCTGAAGAATAATGCTGCTGCGGGCTTACCTGTTGACGGGCATGGTCGCCCACAAACTCGTGTGGGAAGTGCTCAAACGCCACGCCGATAGCGGCCCCCGCCAGCCCTTCCGCCTCATCAAGGCCGTCAAGATCGCCGTCCTCGCCGGGCTGCTGCTGCAGTGCTTCCTGCCTGAAATCCTGCCCATCGCCCGGGATCCCTTCCCGCTCCAGGCAGCCGGCCTGTGCCTCTTTACCGCAGGACTCGCGGTCGCCGTCGCCGCCCGCATCCAGCTCGGCCGCAACTGGTCCGACGTCGAATCCGCCACCGTCCTGCCTCAGCAGGAACTCGTCGCCCAGGGCCTCTACCGCTACGTCCGCCACCCCATCTATCTCGGCGATATCCTGCTCGTCGCGGGCTATGAGCTCGCCCTGAACTCCTGGGGCGTCCTGCTCGTCCTGCCGTTGATTGGGTTCGTCTGGCGTAAAGCCGCCCAGGAAGAGGCGCTGCTCAAAGGCAGCCTGCCCGGCTACGACTCCTACCTGCAGTCTTCAGGACGTTTCCTGCCGCCCGTGCTCAGCCTGCTGAAGCGCCGCACAGCCACTCGGCCGTAGCCCGCAGCCCCGCCTCAAACGCGGTCGCCGGCTGATACCCCAGCTCCCGCCGAGCTTTCTCAATCGATGCGCACGTCACCAGCATGTCGCCCGGCTGCATCGGCTGCCGGTCAATCACCGCCTCACGCCCCAGCACCCGCTCCAGCGTCGCGATCATGTCCCGCAGCAGCACCGGCTGCGAGTTCCCCAGGTTGTAGATCTCAAAGCCGTGATCGTGGCCCAGCGCCCGCACAATCCCGTCGACAATGTCATCGACATACGTGTAGTCGCGCCCCGTCGCCCCATCGCCAAATACGGGAATCGGCCGCCCGGCCGAGATGTTCTCCACAAACCGCCTGATCGCCAGGTCGGGCCTCTGCCGCGGTCCATACACCGTGAAAAACCGCAGGCACGTCGTCTTCAGGCCGTAGAGATGCGCGTAGGAGTGGCACAACGCCTCGCCCGCGATCTTCGTCGCGGCATAGGGTGACATCGGCCGCAAAAGCGTGTCGTCTTCCGAGAACGGCACCCGGTTGGCCGTCCCATACACGGAACTCGACGACGCGAACACAAACCGCTCCACCCCGCACCGCCGCGCGCACTCCAGCACCACCGCCGTGCCTTCCACATTCACCCGCTGGTACAGCAGGGGCTCTGTCAACGAGGGCCGCACACCAACCCGCGCCGCCAGGTGGACCACCGCCTCCGGCCGGAACTCCTGCATCAGCCGCTCGACACCCGCCAGGTCGCAAATGTCCCCAGCCTGGAACTGTACCGGCCCGCAGGCCCTTACTTCCTCCAGATTGCGCAGCTTCAGCGCCGGATCATAGTAGTCGTCAAGGTCGTCCAGCACGGCAGCCGCATGACCGCCCCGCAGCAGCCGGGAACAGAGGTGGGAACCGATAAAGCCAGCCCCGCCGGTGACTAAAACTCGCATGGATAAGCTTCCAGTATGGCTCATGAACCTGGGCCATACCGGGACAAACCCCGTCCGCTACTTCTTCTGCGCGGCCGGATCGGTAGGAGTCGTGGGCGTCGTCGGAGTCGTGGGCGTCGCCGCCACCGGCGGATTCTGCATCTTCATGCTGCCGCTCAGCGAAACTCCCGAATCGGTCTGCACGATCTCGGCTTCCTGCCCGTTGTTCGTCAGGACAATATCAAAATGACTCGTTCCCGAGGAAGCTCCGGAAATTGTGATCGTCCCCGTGCAGTCGTCACTGATCGTGTACGAACCGGTCAGCGTCTGCCGGAAGACCGTCCCGTCGTAGTTATACGTGTTGCTGCCCGTCAGCCCGCCAGTGCCATCGCTCACCAGCCGGCCCACCACATTGTGGAAGTACAGGTACCCCTGGTTATCAAAGTTCGTGCCGGTCAGGCGGAACGCAAACGCGCCCTTCAGCGACGAGGCATCGCAAACCGTATCGGCCAACATCACCGGAGCAGCCAGTGCCCCAGCCAGCACTACCATAGCCAGGCGTCCAAAGACCTTGCGGGCGGAAAAAACTGACATTCTGAAAAACCTCCTCAGACCCTCCGCGGCGGAAAGCACGCAGCGGCCGTACTGAAGTTGACGCCGCCCGAGCCCAATCGGGTTACAAATGCCGTCAGATTGGCCCACCAGCCCATCGAAGGAAAGCCCCAGCCACGTTCATCCCTGTCACAGGACGCCGCCCCCCGGGGACGTTCATCTCTGTCACAAGACGCCGCAGATCCCCCAACAGCATTTCACCCCCAGGTTGACAGAGCGTGAACGTCCCCCACCCGAAACGCCCCAACCAACAGCCAACCCGTTCACCTCCGCCACCGCCAAACCACCACCGCCGCCGACACCCCCGACACCACCAACACCACCCACAACCCCCAGTCCCGCGGCGCCGCCGGCTCATGCCCCCCCGCAAACCGGAACCCCGTCACCCAAGAGTCAAACGCCCCTTGGGCGCTCTCAAAGCCCTCCGCCTCCGTCACCATCTCCAAACCAATCACCGTCTCCCGCCCCACAAAGTACACAAACTTGTTGACCACCGCCCGCCCGCCGCTCTCCGAAGTATCCAAACTCCACGTCAGCACCTGCCGCCCCGCATCAAACCGCGGAGCCGACCGGTACCCCAGCACATCCAGCGTCTCCCGCCCTTGCCGCCCCCGGATCAGGTTCGCCGCCGCACTCCCGTCCACAATCGCCTTGTGCAACTCCTCCACACTGATCCGGTCCTCCCGCGTGATCACCGCAAACCACTGCAGATCCGCCGGCCCCACCACCGCCAACTCCCGCCCAGTCAATGGATTTCCGCTGGCCTCCAGGAATCGCCCCATCTCCCGGCCCTGGACATAGATCTGCCCCGGTCCGGCCCGAATGCTCGCAATTCCACCCAGCACCACCGGAGCCGGCCCGAACGACCAGCGGATCTCCGGCGCAGGCTGTCCGAACACCGCCACTGTAAACAGCAATAGTAGGATTCGACTAGCCACTTGCCCCATGCTACTCTCGCGAGTGATGCACATGGGTTTGCCGTTGTTGCTGCTGTTGCTACAGAGCCCCTCCGACTTCGAGCACATCGCCAGACAAACCGAGGGGAAGCTCGGGATGGCCGCCGAAATCGTCGAGACCGGATCACGCCTCGACTTTCATTCCACCGACCGTTTCCCCATGCAAAGCGTCTACAAATTCCCCATCGCCATGGCCGTGCTGCAGCAGGTCGATCAGGGCAGGCTCCGCCTCGATCAGTCCATCCGCGTGGAAAAAGCCGACCTCATCGGAGGCCGCCAGCGCAGCCCCATCCGCGACATGCACCCCGATGGCGGCTTCAATATGAGCCTCCGGGACCTGCTGCGCTATGCGGTCTCAGAGAGCGATGGCTCCGCGTCCGACGTCCTGCTGCGCGTCATCGGCGGCGCCTCCAAGGTCCAGAACATGCTCAAAGGCCTCGGCATCCAGGGCATCAAAGTGGTGGATACCGAGAAATCCCTGGGCAGCAACAATCAGGTGCAATACCGCAACTGGGCCCAGCCCGAAGCAATGGTCCAGCTCTTGAAGCTCTTCCAACAAGGCAAAGGACTCTCCAAAGCCAGCCGCGCCCTGCTCCTGCAATGGATGACTGAAACCGAGACCGGGCTGAAACGCCTCAAGGGCAACCTGCCGCCCGGCACCGTGGTAGCCCACAAAACCGGCACGTCGAACACGGTCAACGGCGTGACGGCCGCCACGAACGATGTAGGCCTGATTACACTCCCCAATGGCCAACACCTGGCCATAGCCGTGTTCGTGATGGACTCCCCGCTCTCCCAGGACACCCGCGAGCGCGCCATAGCCGCCTTCGCCCGCCTAGCCTTCACCCACTTCACCACCACCACCAAATCCGCCGCTAAGTAACAGAGCCGCGACTAAAAGGAGCGGGGGAGTCACCGGAAGGCCCCATCAACCCCCTCAGGCCAGCTTCTTCGTCAGAATCTCCGTCACCACAGCCGGATTCGCCTGCCCGCGCGACGCCTTCATAACCTGCCCCACAAAGAACCCGATCACCGTCGTCTTGCCGCCCTTGTACTGCTCCACCTGCTTCGGATTGGCCGCCACAATCTGATCGATGATCCGCTCAATCTCACCCGTATCGTTCATCGCCTTCAGACCCTCGCGCTCCATAATGGCTCGCGCCGAATCCCCCGTCGTGAACATCTTCGGCAGAACTTCCTTGGCCAGCTTGCCGGTCAGTTCCCCTTTGGCCACCAGCGCCACCAGCTCGCCCAGCCGTTCGCCCGTCACCGGCGACTCTTCAATCTCCCGGCCATCGGCCTTCAGCAGCCCGAACAGATCGCTCGTCACCCAATTCGCCGCCAGCTTCGGATCCCCGGAAACACGCGCCGCTGTCTCGTAGAACTCAGCCACCGGCCGGGTCGCCGTCAACACCTCGGCGTCGTACTTCTTCAGGCCATACTCCTGGATGAACCGCTTCCGCATCTCGGCCGGCAGCTCCGGCATCGCGGCCTTCACCCGCGCCTTCCACTCTTCGCTGATCTGCAGCGGCACCAGGTCCGGCTCCGGGAAGTAGCGGTAATCGTGCGCCTGCTCCTTGCTGCGCATCCCGAACGTCTCCCCCAGGTCGGCGTTGTACAGCCGCGTCTCCTGGATAATCCGCCCGCCCGACTCCAGTACGCCCACCTGCCGCGCAATCTCGAAATCGATCGCCTGCCGCAGGAACCGGAACGAGTTCAGGTTCTTGATCTCCACCTTCGTCCCGAACGGCTCAACCCCCTTCAACCGCACACTCACATTGGCATCGCACCGCAGGTGCCCCTTCTCCATGTCACAACTGGAGACCCCCACAAACTGCAGCGCCAGCTTCAGCTCCGTCAGATACTGGAACGCCTCCTCCGAGCTCCGCATATCCGGCTCGCTAACAATCTCCGTCAACGGCGATCCGCACCGGTTCAAATCGACATAGGAGTAGGTGTCGCTGTCCTTATACCCGTCATGCGTGTTCTTCCCGGCGTCGTCTTCCATGTGGATGCGCGTGATGCCGATCCGCTTGGCCGACCCGTCTTCCAGCACAACATCCACCCAGCCAAACTCGGAGAGCGGCTTGTCGAACTGGGAAATCTGGTAGCCCTTCGGCAGATCCGGGTAGAAATAATTCTTCCGAGCGAAGATCGACTTGTTCCGGACCTCGCAATGCAGCGCATACGATGCCTGGATCGCCAGCTCCACCGCCTGATGGTTCAGCACCGGCAGCGCCCCCGGCATGCCGAGGCAAACCGGGCACACATTGGTATTCGGAGCCGAGCCAAACTCGTTCGGGCACGAGCAGAAGATCTTGGTGTTCGTGCCAAGTTGAACGTGAACCTCGAGCCCGATCACCGGCTCATATTTCGCGATCTGTTCAGGGGTGCCCAGGGCGGGTGCAACAGCAGCCATAAACAATCATTGTAATCCCCATGGGGACGTTCATCTCTGTCACGAGACGCAAGACTGCTCCAACCTCCATCCGCCCCCAGGTTGACAGAGCGTGAACGTCCCCCACCCGAGAGTCCCCATCGAAACCCACCTCAGCCCCGTCTATCCTGGTGGTGCCCATCCAATTCCAAAAAGAAATTGGAACTAACCACCCAGCCCGCGGCAATTCCAAACGGAGACACGTTGCTGAGCCCTTCCAGCACTCTGAATGAAGCATCGCTCTTGCGCCGGCTGCAGGCCGGTGAAGACCTCGCCTTCGAGCTGCTCTACGAGCGCTACCAGCCGCGCATCTTCCGTTATGC
Source organism: Paludibaculum fermentans (assembly GCF_051172195.1). GTDB lineage: Bacteria > Acidobacteriota > Terriglobia > Bryobacterales > Bryobacteraceae > Paludibaculum > Paludibaculum fermentans_A. The sequence goes on along the minus strand of NZ_JBPJAQ010000001.1, from coordinate 2,083,526 downwards.
CTTACGCATGTCCAGCTCGCGTGAACTCGCCGACGACATCGTCCAGGAGGTCTTCCTCGGTCTCATCCGCGGAGCCCGTGGCTACGATCCCGCCGCCGGCCCGCTGGGCAGTTACCTCTATGGAATGGCCCGCAACCTGCTCTTCCGGCAGCTCGGCGCGAAACCCATGGAGGAGTTGGAAGAGGATTCCATGATCACGGAACTCGATCCCCTCGACGGTCTCGCCCGCTCCGAACAGATCGAGCGCGTCCGCCAGGCCCTGGCCGCCATGCCGGCCCACTACCGCGAGGCCGTTGTCCTCTGTGACATGGAGGAAATGAGCTATTCCGCCGTCGCTGAACTGCTCGGCGTCGCCGTCGGCACTGTCCGCTCCCGCCTGCACCGGGCACGCGGCCTGCTGCTCGAACGGCTCAGCCAGGAACGGTGCGGCGCATGAATTTCAGAGAAAGGATGCCCGGCATGCAAGGGGAAAACGACAACCTGCAAACCGCCCTCAAGGCGCTGGCGGGCGAAACCAGCGGAGCTCAGGCCTCCGCCCGCGTGCACAACGCCCTCCGTGCGGAACTTCACGCCCGGGCCCGCCGCCGCCTCCTTGCCACCTGGTGGCCGGCCGCGGCCGCGGCTGCGCTCATTCTCGGGATCTGGCTCGGCATGCCCCGCAAGGCGGCCCAGCCCCAACCACCCGTCGTCGCCATCACTGAGCCCGAACCGGCTCCCTCGCGAGCCCCCGCCATCGGCACCGATCGCGAAATCTCGCAGCCCGCGCCCATCCCGGCCGTCACTCGGACAACCGCCGCCTACGCCCGGCCACCGCGCGTCCGCCCGGCTCCGGAGCCGGCAGAGGAACAGCCCATTTCCGGCTCCGTTCGCCCCTTGACGCCCTGGTACTTCTACACCGGACTGCCTGTTTCCACACGCGGCCAGGTCGTCCGCATCCGAGTCAGCAACGACACCGCCGCCCAGTTCGGCATCGTAGCCGAATCCAACGCGGTCCCCGCCCAGGTCTTCATCGGCGACGACGGCGTAGCCCGCGCCATCCGCTTCATTCGTTAACCAGCTCTCGTAAAACCGCGCCGTCCCAACGGCCATATTTCGGAAAATGTAAGAGGTGACCATGAACAGCAAACTCATCATTCTGGCAACGGCAGCCGCTTCGCTCGCCTGCGCCCAGGAACTCCGCCACACGCGCGAACCAGCGAACCTCCAGCACGTGCAGCTCGACATCAGCACGGACGAACCACAGGCTGTCGGCGGCGGCGTGTCCGCCGTCAGGAGTGACCAAGTCTTCGTCATGAATGGCCCGGGACCTCTCGTGGCCACTCAATTCCTGCACAGCAAGGCGATGAAGGGCGCCCCCTATTCAGCCGAGGCGGTAACGGAAAGCGTCCAGGTCCTTGCCGACGGCAACCGCATCACGAGCAAACAGTCCACCAAACAGTACCGCGACAGCGAGGGCCGCACCCGCACCGAAACCACCATCGCCGCCAACGCCATGTGGGTGCCCGAGAACAAGAGCATGACCTTCGTGAACATCATGGACCCCGTCAGCGGCGAATCATACACGTTGAATTCCGCTGAAAAGGTCGCCACCAAAATGAGCATGCCCAAAGCGGGCACGATGTCGGCGGGCAAAGCGATGATGCGGACCCACGAAGCCTCCACCACGGTGCACTTCGAAGCAGGCAGCGCGGCCGGTGTGGCCGGTGCCATGATCACCAGCGATGCCGCCGCCGAAGGCCCGGCCCTCATGACCTTCGAACGCCGCGTCGACGGCTTGGCCACGGCCCGCCCGGATACTGGCAACAATGTGAAAACAGAAGAGTTGGGCAAGCAGGTGGTGGAAGGTGTGGAATGCATAGGCATCCGCACCACCGTCACGATCTCGGCCGGCCAGATCGGCAATGAACGCGCCCTGGAGATGGTCACCGAGCGCTGGAGCTCCCCCGAACTCGGCTTCGATGTCCTCCGCAAGCACTCCGATCCGCGCAACGGCGAAACGACCTACAAGCTGACAAACATCGTCCGCGGCGAGCAGCCCCGAGCCCTCTTCGAGGTCCCGGCCGACTACAAGCTGAACGACTTCAGCGGCGAAAACATGCGCAAGAAGATGACGATCAAGATGCGCGAAGCCGCCCCGGAAAACCAGTAACTTCACCGGTCCAATCCAGCAAAGAGGCTCGCCGGCCACGCAACCGGCGAGCCTTTCCGCATTCCTGCCGTGGTGTCACGAAATGCGATAGCATCTGGGCCATGGACGAATCCTCGGGCGGGTCGCCGGAAGAGAAGGGGCCAGGCAGAGTTGGCAGAGTAACGGCAAGCCTCTGGTTTCTTTGGCTGGTGATCACTCTTTGCGACTTCCTGACCCTGGGTGGCGGCGGCGAGCCGGGTACGTGGAACTTTGGGATCAATCCGTGGTTTGACCTCTTCACCCCGATTCTCGTGTTCAATTGGAGCGTCGTGAATGCAGTGGTCGTTCTGGTTGGGCTGGTAGCAGGTGGTCTTCTCACGTCGAGGGTCCCATCCATTCCCATTCGCGTTGCCTGCAACCTGCTGATTCTCTTTGGACTAACCGTCGCCATAGACCTGATCCAGTGGGGCGCCCCGATCTCGATCTTCAAGTTTCTGACGCATCTGAGCGGACATGCGGCCTAAGCCGAGCTCCCGCGCGGCCTGCCCCAGCCGGCGATCCAGAGTCCAGAACCCGCAATGCGAAACCAGCGATGCCGCCAGCAGGTGGACGTCGAGCCAACCCAGGCCGCGTCCAGGGAGTTTTCTATCTTTAATTAAATAATGTACTTCCGCGTGCGTTGCCAGTTGCACCGCTGACAGGGATCCGAGGCTGGCGAGGATCGCACTACGGTCCGTGAAGTTTCCACATGCCAATTCGCCAAGCACGAAGGGGTGCATCACCACCAGCCCATCCGCCAGCAAGACCGACAAGTCGGGCTCGCCCTTGCGAAAGTGCTGAATCCAAACAGAAGTATCAGCGAGGATCATCAGGCGGAACGCCGCCGGGGCACATTGGCAAGCTTCGGTTGTGATCCGCCCAGCGCGGCCAACCGTTTACCGGCCTCGCGCGCGATGAGCGCCCCCAGGCCAGCCCGCACCAATGCGGACTTCTCGTCAATGCCTGTCAGTTCCCTGGCGCGTTCCAGAAGCTGATCGTCAATGATCAGAGTGGTTCGCATATGCATCAGTATGCATGCCTGATGCAGATGAATCAGGCCTGATCCATGCCACGTACCGCAGCCCATACCTCCTCTTCCACAGGCACGCCCAGTTTCAGGTTCTCCTCGCGCACCCGCAGGGTCTGCTCTCCGGGATAGCGCACCCCACCCTCTTCGCCCACCCGCAGCGACTCCACTATGCTGTCGGCCATCCTGGTCAGCTCTTCTGCCGCGGCCAGGCCTCCGGGGTGTAAGGCTAAGAAAACCTGAGAGATGCCCGTCTCCCTGTCCATGCTATCGCTGATCTGGTGCGTCGCCAGGCCGCCCGATAACAAGGCTGCCATCAGGTCCAACACCATCGCCAAGCCTGATCCCTTCCAATACCCGATCGGCAGCGGACGCCAGGACTGCTCGATCGCCGCCGGGTCCCTCGTCAGCTTGCCGGCGCTGTCGAAGCCGCCGTCCACGGGCAATAACTCGTTGCGTTTTCTATAAGCTGCGAGCGTGCCATAGGAGAATTGCGACATCGCCATGTCCAGCACCACGTGCCCACCTGCCCTCGGCACGGCGATCACCAACGGGTTGTTGCCCAGCTTGCGCACGCGACTGCCCCAGGGCGGCAGGTTCGGCATTGTGTTCGTCCAGCACAGTCCGATCAGGCCGGCTTCCGCTGCCTGCCAGCCGTACGTTCCCGCTCTCATCCAATGATTTGTTTGAGATAGCGCGACACACCCCACCCCGTTCTCGCGAGCAATCTCGATCGCCCGGCCCATCGAAGCATGGGCATTGAGTATTCCAGGACCGCGCCGCCCGTTCCAGCGCTCCAGCACTCCGAACGCGCCCAGCCGTTCCGGCGACTCGTGCACGCGCACGATTCCGTCCCGGATGTTGTTGATAAAGCGGGGGAATCGGTTCAGCCCGTGGGTGTAGACCCCATCCCGGGTGGTCTCGGCGAAGATGCGGGCGCACAGATCGGCGCGCTCTGGTGTAAAGCCCTGCTTCAGCAGGACCCGGGTGAGGGTCTCGTGCAGCTCCTGGAATGGTACTCGCGGCATTTAATCATTTTCGTTCCAGAAGCCGTCGCTCAGGTACTTCGACGCGCCATCACAGGCGATGGTGACGATCACGCCGCGCTTGCCTTCGCGCACCAGGCGCTGTCCTAACTTGCGTGCTGCCACTATGTTACCGGCTGCCGAGATGCCCAGCAGCAGGCCCTCTTCGCGGGCCATTTTCCGCGCCATCGCATAGGCATCCTCCGTCTCGATCCAGAGGTTGCCATCCGCTACCTTCTCGTCATATATCCCAGGGACGATCGAGGCCGGCAGGTGTTTGGTGCCCTCCACGCCATGAAACGGAGTCGCCGGCTGGGCCGACCAGCACTCGACATGCGGCAGGTCTCGCTTCAGTCTTCTGGACGTTCCAGTAAAGGTTCCGGTCGTGCCTAACAGGGCAACGAAGTGCGTCAGCCGGCCGTGCGTCTGCTCCATGATCTCGGGCCCGGTGGTGTGAAAATGGGCCTTCCAGTTGGCGTCGTTGTTGTACTGGTCGGCGTAGAAATAGCGTTCAGGATCAGCAGCATACAGCTCACGCACCTTGCGGAACGCGCCATCCGAACCCTCACCCGGATCGGTCAGGACGAGCTCGGCGCCCAGCACGGTGAGGATGCGTTTGCGCTCCTCGCTGGCGTTCGCAGGGAGGCACAGTTTCACTTTGTAGCCCCGCGCCGCTCCGATCATGGCGTAGGCGATGCCGGTATTGCCACTGGTCGCGTCCAGGATGATTTTATCCGGATTGAGGCGGCCAGAACGCTCGCCGTCGAGGATGATGTTGCGGGCCGGCCGGTCTTTGACGGAACCGCCCGGATTGACGAACTCGAGCTTTAGCCAGATCTCGATGCCGGGCAGGTCGGCTGTCGACTGCTCCAGGCGCACCAGCGGGGTATGGCCGATCAAAGCCAGAAGATGTTGGCCGCGCAAGGGCGGCAAAATGGCGGGACTGGCGAGCATGGTAGCCGTCTCCTTGCATCCCAACAGGTTGTACTACAGCCCCAAGTCAACGCCGCGGTGCGAGCCCCAGTTCGCCGCGGCGCATCGCAAAGCCAATCAAATCAATTGGTTCGGCGGGCGCGCACCCACAGCCGTTCGCGCGGATCGGTGGCCCGCTGGACGCTGTAGTGCCCGGCCTCGAACAGCCCGTCGAAGAACTGCTCGAGCTCGCCGCGGACCGCTGTCCAGCCCTCTTCTGTGTTCGGATGCAGCATCCTGTCGTTGAGCGTCACCTCAACTTCGTCGTGCCGGAACTTCAGTTTGCCTTGGAACTCCTGTTCCTGCTCCAGCCTTTGGGCGGCCGCCAGCGCCGCATCGTAGGCCTGCTTCAGGCTGTCGCCCTCGACCCTCGCTTTGCGGTTGTAGAGAACCCCTAACTCATTGCGGGCATTGTCCAAACTATAGTTCGCCTCATGCCCGATGAGCAGCACGCCCGGCCCCGCGATGACGTGCGAATAATCGGTCACGTCGATGAGCAATTCAGGCAGGTCGCGCTTCTGGATCCAACGATGAAACACCGGGATGGCGTCTTCCAGCGAGAGTTGGGTGCCCGGCTCGGCGAAAATCTTGATGTTTACGTGCTCCATCTCGTTATCCCTTCACCGGAGCTGCTGTCATGCGGCCCACGCAACTATGGCAGGCCTCGATGAACAACTGCGCTTCCTCGATCAGGCGGTGGGCCGATTCCGGCGTCCGCTCCTGGCCCAGGAGCTCATGGGCGTGGAAATAGTAGTGGGCGAACTTGCCGCCCGCAAACGGGTCGAAGAACAGCTGGGTGTCGTGGAACTCCTTGCGGAAGGCCTCGACGATTCCGTCCGGACTATTGATATAGAAGGACTTGTGCCACACCAGCAGGGCCGTGGCGGCACGCGCCATGGAGTCGTAGGCGAGCTTCGAAGCCTTCGGCATGTCGCCGGCTTCGAAGGCCAACTGGGCTTCAAAGACTTCGCGTTCGCTCGCGGTCATCTGGAATTCGAGCGGGGAAACGACTTCGCCGGCGCACTCGCCAATGCCCATGTCGCCGGTGGTGTATTCGCGCGGATCGTGCCAGTCCGAGTAGAGCGAAGTGTCCTCGCTGTGGAGCGGCATCACCATCAGGTCTTCCAGCATCTTCTTGCACTCGGCCTTGCCGATACGGCGGATAAACGCTTGAAAACTCTCGGCTTCCTTACGTTCTTTGGTGTAGCGGGCGAGGATCCGGTCGGCCGCTTCGGGTACCCGTTTGGAGGGGACGGCGCCGATCGCCAGGCCGTAAGAGCCGGCGTTTTCGGTCCACTGTCCACCCAGGACCACCTGGAAGTGGGGGGCTGCAAAACCGCCCTTGTTGCGGCTGACACCGTAGAAGCCGAGGTCCGCTATGTGGTGCTGTCCACAGGAGTTAAAGCAGCCGCTGACCTTGATGCGCAGCTTCCTGATGGCGTCGTTGCCGGCAGCGCCGTTTTCGGCCATGTGCATCCGCAGTTCGCCAGCCAGGCCGCGCGAGGAGGAGATGCCCAGTTTGCAGGTGTCGGTGCCGGGGCAGGCGACCGTGTCGGTGATGGTGCCGGCTCCCGCGTGGTGCAGGCCGGCGGCCTTTAAGTCGTTATAAACAGAGGGCAGATCGCTCTCGCTCACCCAGCGCAGGACGATGTTCTGCTCGACTGTCGTGCGGACGGTCTCGTTCACGTATTGGCGGGCGATATCGGCCAGGGCGCGGAGTTGGTCGGCCGTCAGGTCGCCGAGCGGAAGTGCCACGGTGACAGTAGCATAGCCCGCCTGACGCTGCGCGTAGACGTTGGTTTCGCGCCACGCGCGGAAGTCTTCGGGCTGGGCCGTTTCGATCTGCAGCAGGCCCGGATCGCGCAGCGGCGTTTCCTGCTGATTCTCGATGCCGTCGAGGTAGGAAGTCCAACGGGGATCGGGAGTTAGCAGCTTGCGCTCCTCCTCCACCAGGCGCTTGAACTCGTCCAGGCCGAGTTTCACGACGAGGAACTTCATGCGCGCCGTGTTGCGATTCTTCTTCTCGCCAAGGCGGGCAAAGACGCGTGTCATGGCCTGGGCGAGGGGCAACAATTCTTCTTCGGGGAGGAAGTCGGTGTACAGCTTGGCGACGTAGGGAACGGTGCCAAGTCCACCGCCTACATAGACTTCGAAGCCGCGCTTGCCGTCTTTGACCTTGGCCACACAGCCCAGGTCGTGAATCCGGACCAGGGCGCAGGGGTTGTCGCCGCAGCCGGAGAAGGCGATCTTGAACTTGCGTCCGAAATCCTGCGTATCCGGATGACCCAAAAGGAAATAGGCCGCAGCCTTGGCGTAGGGGGTGACGTCGAAAGCCTGGTCGCGGCAGACGCCGCTGAGGGGGCAGGCCGTGACATTGCGAACGGTGTTGCCGCAGGCTTCACGAGTGGTGATGCCGGCCGCACCGAGGCGGCGCATGATGGCGGGGGTGTCCTCGATGTGGATGAAGTGGAGCTGGATGTCCTGGCGCGTGGTGACGTGCGCGATGCCATCCGAGTACTCTTCCGCAAGTTCCGCCATTACTTCGAGTTGCGTGGCATTCAGGCCGCCGAAGGGGATTTTGATGCGCTGCATGCCGGGCGCATCCCAAAGCGTCGTCGGGCCCTTGGTGTTGGGGTTCGCGTAGGCGAGTTTGCGGCTTTCCAGGCCATCGTGGCGTTGACCGTTGTCGTAGCGCTGACCGTAGGCTCCGCGGCGGAGGCGGGTTTCGGCGAAGACTTTGTCTTCCATCTTGCCCTGCTTCTTGAGGGCGATCTCGCTGTCGAAGGCGTCAATCTCGCTCGCCAAGCCTGGCTCAATCTTGCCGACGAGGTGGTCTTTCCACTGGCTGTTGCTGGCTTTCATAGGAAGAGAGGAAACACCTATAACCATATCGAGTTCAGGGCAGATATTTCAAGCCCCCGGCGGGTCATGGGGATTGACCGTATTCTATTTACTTGACAGAAGCAAGTAAGTTAGTTGACACTGTCAAGTAATTTTAAGTATGCGAACACCGTCGATTCTGGATCATCGCGTGGCTGCGGTCCGCCGGTTCAACCGGTTTTATACGCGGGAGATTGGCACGCTGCAGCAAGGTTTACTCAGGAGTAAATTTTCGTTGACCGAGGTTCGGATCCTGTACGAGATCGCGAATCGGGAGGACCCGACGGCGACGGAGATCGGCCGGGAGTTGCGGATGGACGCAGGGTATCTGAGCCGACTGCTGCTCAAACTGGAGAAAGTTCGAATGATTGAGCGGGTGACGTCGGAGGCGGATGGGCGGGCGAGTCATCTGCGGCTGACCCCGGCGGGCCGGACGGAGTTCACCAATCTGACGTTTCTGGCGAACGCCGAAGTGGGCACGATGCTAATGCGGTTGAACGAGCAGAAGCAGCGGTTGCTGGTGGATTCGATGAGGAACATCGAGTCGGTGCTGGAGCCGGTGCCGGAACAGAAAGAACCGTATTTGTTGCGAAACCACCAACCGGGCGATATGGGTTGGGTGGTGCACCGGCATGGGGTGCTATACGCGCAGGAGTATGGGTGGGATGAGCGGTTCGAGGCGCTGGTGGCGCGCATCGCGGCGGATTTCATCGACCGGTTCAACCCGAAGAAGGAACGGTGCTGGATTGCGGAGCGGGCTGGGGAGACGGTGGGGTCGGTGTTTCTGGTGCAGGATCCGGAGCACATCGAGGTGGCGAAGCTGCGTCTGCTGCTGATCGAGCCATCGGCGCGGGGGTTGGGGTTGGGGCAGCGGCTGGTGGATGAGTGCACCAAATTTGCGCGGCAGGCGGGGTATCGCAAGATCACATTGTGGACCAACAATGTTTTATTGGCAGCGAGGCATATCTACGCGAAGGCCGGGTACCAGAAGGTGGGCCAGGAGGCGCATGAGAGCTTCGGGCATTCGATGATTTCGGAGACTTGGGAACTGGGGCTGTAATTTGCGAAGGGCTCCGCTGCGGTTCCGCAATGTAACGCCATGGATCCGCGCCTGCGAGATGATCGCGGACTGAAAATAACCTACTGAAAATAACCTACTTGTCAAATTCAACCTAGTAGGTTATTTTGAAGCATTCGAGGAGTGGACGTCGCACTTGGACTTGGCTTCTACGAGTTGATCGACTTGCACTCGGCGCGCGCAACCATGAAACAGCGGGGAGTCGGCATGAAGTGTCCAATTTGCGGCGAGGGGAAACTCGTGCGCGATACTCGAGACCTCCCTTACACGTACAAAGGCGAGACGATGGCCATCCGGGCTGTGCGCGGGCAGTTCTGCCCGGTCTGCGGGGAAGGCGTGCTGGGGTCCGACGAGTCCAAACGGGTGAGTGCGGCGATGCTCGAATTCAATAAGCAGGTCAATGCCAGTATTGTTGATCCCGAGTTTATCGCTCGAGTGCGCAAGAAGCTGGCACTGGATCAGAGGCAGGCGGCCGAGCTCTTTGGGGGTGGGGCCAATGCATTCTCACGCTATGAAAACGGGAAGACCAAGCCTCCCCTGGCGCTGGTGAAGCTGTTCATCGTGCTCGATCGGCATCCCCACTTATTGAAGGAAGTTCAGACAGAGGTCTAGACGGCTCCGCGTGTGGGCCTGATTTGGTCAGTGATCACGAGCCGTTGTGGGGTGTTGGAACTAGCACCCGCTCGTCACCTTTCTCGGTTCGCAGCGCGAGTACGATCGCATTCCTACCGTCGCGGCGAGGATTTTCCTTGCCCGTTTCCCTATTCCATGCTATGCATAGCTTGGACAAGGGAAGAACCGCATGAAACAACCGGAATGTCCGGAATTGCTGCCAGGCACACTCTACATGATGGTGCTGCGGACACTGGTGCGTGGCCCGCTGCACGGCTATGCGATCGCTAAGCGCATCAAGGAAGCGTCAAAGGAAGGGTTGGCGGTGGAAGAGGGGTCGCTGTATCCGGCACTGAACCGTATGGTGGTCAAGGGCTGGCTGACGGCGGCGTGGGGTGTCTCGGAGAACAACCGGAAGGCGCGCTTCTACCAATTGACCACCGAGGGGACGAAGCAACTGGAGCGCGAGGCGGGCGAGTTTGACCGGTTGGTGCGGGCGATCCAATTAGTAATGAAGTCGGCGTGAGGAGTACTCCATGTCGCTCAAAAATGAACTGCTGAACAGGCTTTCCTACCTGCTGCGGCGCGGCCGATTCGACAGGGAACTGGATGAGGAGATCGAGTTCCACATCGAGACGAGGGCGGATGAGTTGGAGGCGGGCGGCCTGGCGCGGTCCGGGGCCCTGGCACAGGCGCGGCGCGAGTTTGGATCAGGCACCCGGGCGAAGGAAGAGACGCGGGCCGCCTGGCAGTTCGGGTGGCTGGAGGATCTCGCGCGCGACGTCAGTTACTGCGGCCGGGCGTTCCGGCGCAGCCCGGGTTTTGCGGCCGCAGCGGTTGTTTCGCTGGCGTTGGGGATTGGCGCCAACACGACCGTGTTCAGCCTGGTAAAGGCGGTCCTGCTGGGCGGCCTGCCGGTGCGGGCTGCGTCTCGCCTGGTCTCGCTGCATCAACCGAGCGGGGCAGCCCGGTTGTCCTATCCCGACTATGAAGACTACCGGCGGCAGGTGACGGCCTTTGAGGACGTCGCAGCGGCCTATCCGGCAGTGCCGCGGTCGTTGAGCGCGCAGGATGACGCGGAGCGGCTATGGGGCCAGTTGGTGACCACGAACTACTTCCCTGTGCTGGGGGCGGAGCCCAGGCTGGGCCGTGGATTCACTGTCGAAGAGGGCCGCTCCTCCGTTGTGGTGATTTCGGATTCGGTATGGAAGCGTCGATTCGGGGCTGACCGGGGGATTGTCGGCCGGACGATCCGGTTGGGCGGGCAGGGCTATGTGGTGGTGGGTGTGGCACCGCCGCGTTTCTCGGGGCATATCCGAGGCCTGGTGACGGACTTCTGGATCCCTCTTGGGCTGCATGAGCAGTCGGTGCCGCAGTTGCAGCAAGGCGCTCGAGGGCGCCTGGAGCAGGACAGGAACCAGCGCTGGCTGTATGTGACGGCCCGGCTCAAGGACGGCGAGTCGCCCGCGAGCGCCCAGGCCGCGCTGCAGGCGGTGGCAGGCCGCCTGGACGAGGCTTACCCGAGGGGGCGTGAGAAGCGGCGGCTACGGCTGGAAGCGGCCGATGCGCTGGCGATGGGCCTGCCCCAGGCGAAATCGTTGTTGAGCACGCTGATGGTGGTGGTGGCGCTGGTGCTGCTGGTGGCCTGCGCGAATGTGGCCAATCTGCTCTTGGCGCGTGCGGCGGCGCGGCAGCAGGAGTTCGGCATCCGGTTGGCGATAGGGGCCGGCCGGTCGAGGCTGGTGCGGCAGTTATTGACGGAGAGCCTGTTCCTGTCGATGGGGGGCGCTCTGCTGGGCGCCGTGCTGGCCTGGATGGCGACGAACACCCTGGGGCGGTTGCAGAGTAGCGTGCCGTATCCAATCGCGCTGGATCTCACACTCGACTGGCGCGTGCTCCTGTTCACGGCCGCGCTGTCGATCGTCACGGCGCTGGTGTTTGGATTGGCGCCGGCCTTGAAGGGAACACGCGCCGGGTTGAGCTTCGCGTTGAAGGGCGACGCGACGGGGTTTGCGGCACTGCGTAGCTTCGGCCTGAAGAACAGCCTGGTGGTGACACAGGTGGCTTTGTCCCTGGTATTGCTGGTGGCCTCGGGCCTGTTTCTGCGGAGCCTGCGCAACGCGGCCTCGGTTCCGCTGGGGATGGACACGAAGGACGTGCTGCTGGTGAGCTTCGATCCGCGCGCGGCGGGCTACACAAACGAGCGGGCGGAGGTGCTGTTTGCACGGGTACTGGAAGGGGTGCGGGCGCTGCCGCATGTCCGCTCTGCGGGGCTGGTGGATACACCGCCGTTGAGCCTGGCTCCGAATGGGGCGGGGGTGTCCCGGCCCGGGGAGAGGGATGCGGTGCTGGCCGATATCTATGGGGTGACGTCGCAGTATTTCCGCACGCTGGGGATCGGACTGGCGCGCGGCCGGGACTTCGCGCGCCATGAGCCGGCCGGACTGCCGGCGGCGATTGTGAACGAGGCGCTGGCGGAACGGGTCTTCCCGGGCGTGGATCCGGTTGGCCGCACGGTGAACTGGGAGGGCATGCCGCACCAGGTGATCGGTATTGCCGGGAACGCGAAGTCGAGGACGCTGGCGGAGACACCGCGGCCGCAGATCTTTGTCTCGCTGGAAAAAGAATACTCCTACTTCTGGGGCATGGCGGGCGTGGTGCTGAGCGTGAAGACCGATGGCGCGGCCACCAGGCTGGCGGAGCCGGTTCGCGGCCTATTGCGCGAGATGGACCCGGCATTGCCTGTGTATGACGTGGAGACCATGGCCGACCACGTGGACCGCGCACTGTTGTTGCCGCGCGTGTGCGGTGCGCTCTTCGGCGTTTTTGGCGGGATTGCGCTGGCTCTGGCGGCGGTGGGCCTGTATGGAGTGATGAGCTACTCGGTGCGGCAGCGGACGAAAGAGATTGGCATCCGCCTGGCGATCGGCGCCCGGCCCGGAGATGTGCTGAGAATGCTGGCGCGGCAGGGCGTCTGGTTGGTGAGCGTGGGGCTGGCGATCGGGCTGGGGCTGGCGTATTCCGTCACGCGGGTGGCAACGGCCTTCCTGTATGGAGTGAGTGCGCGGGACGGACTGACGTTCGCGGGGGTCTCGGTGCTGCTGTTCGGAGTGGCGATGGTGGCGGTGCTGCTGCCGGCGAGACGGGCAGCCGGGATGGATGCCTTGCGCTCGATCCGGTATGAGTGAAGGGGTGGAGATGGCCTGGGAGGAGGAACCCGCCGTGCGAGGACGGCGGGTCCGGGGTTGAAGGATTTACTGCTTGGCGGTCAGGACCTGCTCGAGGAAGCGGGTGGCGCGTGCGTCCTTGCTTTGGCCTAACCAGAAGAAGGCCTGCTTGCGCACGGCCGGGTTTTTGTTGTTTCTTGCTACCTCGATGAGGGCCGGGATGCCTTCATTCGAGGGCATCTGGGTTAGGGCGAAGACGGCCTGGCGCTTCACCTTGGTATCGGGGTCGTTCTCTACCGCGCTGGATATGGCGCCCAGGGCTTTCCGGCCCGCCTTTTGCGCCATCCAGAAGAGGGCTTTCGAACGGACTTCCGGATTGGGATCCGACTTAGCGGCCTGGATGATGGTGTCCATGCCCCGGGGATCCTTCGTCAAGGTCATGGCGAAGACAGCCTGCTCTTTCACCCTGGGGCTGGGATCGTCTTTCAGGATGCGCTGCAGGCTTTCGAAGCCGGACTTGCCTCTTGTGTTGCCGAGCCAGAAGACCGTGCTGCGGCGGAGTTCCTCGGGCTGACCGGGCTGAACGAACTCGTTGAGGACGCGGTCGGCTTGCGGATCGTCGTGGATGGCTATGGCCGCGATGGCTCCGCCTTTGCGGTGCTCCTCGAAGTGCTGCCTGGTGTAGGCAGCGAGGTAGTTGACGCTGTCGGCGGGCTTCACGCCGCTGAGCCAGATGACGGGCAGGCCGCCGGCGTCGAGACTGCAGTCGGAGCCGAAGAAGCGGACCTTGTCGATGTTGCGGCCCTCGATGCGGAGCAGGATGGCCGAGTGGCTGGCGCCTTCGAGGTGAATTGGTCCGGAGGCGACCTGGGTCACGGTGGTATTGGGTTCCAGCGCACAGCCCTGGGTGACGACCTGGCCGTCACGGGAGGTGCTGCAGCAGGAGTTGCCGCCTCCGGCAACTTGCGGCACGGACCAGCCGATCCAGAGAGGGCCGCCGCGCGTGGTGGCGGCGTCCACATCGGCTTTGAGGTTCGAAGAAGCCTTGTTCTCGAATTTGGCGTTGACGATGCGGGGCTGCTGGGCCAGCAGGGGCAAGGCTGCGAGGAGGAGGATGAGGGGTTTCATTGATTCAGCACCTCGAGCATGTAGTCGGACGCTTCCTTGGACTTCATCATGGAGAGCATGCGGACCGCTTCGCGCTTCAGTTCGGGGTCTTTCTCCTTGCGGGCGAGTTCGATGAGGGGCTTCACGTTGCCCTGGGTGAAGAGGGCGGAGACGATCTTCTTCTTGAGGTCCTGTTCAGACTCCTTGCCGTAGAGTTCCAGCAGGGCGGGCCCGGTCTTTTCGCGGTCCATGACGCCCAGGAGCTGGATGGCTTTGCGGCGGGCGGTGGGATCCTTTTCGCCGTTGGCGAGTTCGATGAGTTTGGTGGTGGCTCCGGAGACCATGAGGGAGTTGAGGATTTCGGAGCGCATGGCGGCATCGCCTTCGGCGCCGTAGAGTTCGCCGAGGAGTTTCTGGTCGCCGAGGGCTCCGAGCTGGCGGATGGCTTCGCGGCGGAGGGTGGCGTCTTTTTCGCCTCGGGCGGCGGCGGCGATCTGATCCTTGGCTCCGCTGATCATGTAGCTGCGGAGGACTTCGCGGCGGACCGAGATATCGGGGCTGGAGGCGTAGACCTCAGAGAGCACCTTGAGGTTGTCGGCGCCGCCGCGGATGGCGAGGTTGCGGATGGCCATGCGTTGGATGTCGGGGTTGCTGGCGCCCTTGGCGAGTTGGAGGGCGATTTCGCGGGCCTTGGGGGAGTCGCTCTGGCTGAGGACGAAGAGGGCGCGTTCCTTGAGCCGGGGGCTGGCGCTGCCGGTGAGGATCTTCTGGAGGATGGGCAGGGCGCGCTCGGGGTCGCTGTGCATGAGACCGTTGAGGGCCATAAGCTTGATTTCGTCGTCGCTGGCGTCGGTGGAGACCGACTGGCCGGAGGCCTGGCGGAGTTCGACTTCGAGGGCGCGGGCGTCGTTGTTCCAGCGGCTGTTGGGATGGGCTTTTTTCAGTTCGCCGAGGGTGCCGAGGGCTTCGTCACGATGGCCGAGTTTGCCCTGGGCGTAGGCGATCCAATAGAGGCAGGCATCGGCGCGGGCGGGGTCGTTGGAAGCGGTGCGGAATCCGTTGATGGCGTCTTCCCACTTGCGCTGATCGAGGGCGCGCTGGGCCTGGGAGTAGGTGCGGTCGAGTTTGCCGTTCTTGATGTTCTGATTGGAGTTCAGGCCGGCAGTGGCGGAGAGGCCCTGAGCCATGGCGTAGAAGCCGTCGCCCATCGGCGCCATCTTGGCCAGGGGGGCAAACGCCTTGGCGGCGGGGAGTTCTCCGGAGTACTGGAAGCGGTCGGACATTTCCTGCAGTTTGCCGGACATGGCATCCAGGCCGGAGAGCTCCTTGAGCTTTTCGAGCTGGGCCAGGTCGGCGGGAAAGGCGGCCAGGGATTTGGCTTCGGCGGCGTCGAAGGTATAGGCCATGGCGGCGGCCTTGGCTTTCATCGATTCCAGCGTGGCGCTGGCTTCGCCGCGGGGGGCCTTTGCCGGGGCGGCGGATTGAGCGCGTCCCGGGACGGCGGCGCAGAGCAGCAGCGCCAGGACGGAGCAGTAGCGTTTCATAGATAGTTCATCCCTTCGTGTAATCAGTTCGTTGATAAAAAGACCGGGCCGCATGCCGGCGGGCGCTCCGGCTAATTGCTGGCGGTAGGCAGGAACTTGCGCTGCCGTTCGCGGATTTTCGCGTTGGCGACACGGAGTTGGAACAGCACTCCTTCGTCGGCCATGCGGCGTTGAATTTCGGGGAGCTCTTCCGGCCTGGCGTTGGCGGCTTCGGTGAGGAAGCGTTCCAGTTTTTCGAGGACGGAGGCCATGTTGCGATCGCCGGCGCGTTGCAGCGACTGGCGCATGAGGCGGTTATCGAGGAGAAGCTGTTCGGCGGAGTCGCGTTCCAGGGGGAGGTCGGCGGTGCCGGTGTTGGCGAATTCGAGGAGGACGCGCTGGGACTGTTCGAGGTGATCGCCGACGCTGACGAGGAGCATGCGATCGGCTCCATCGCTGGGCTGGTTGCGAGCGACGGTACGGGGCTGGGGCGTAGGCCGGGGTGAGACGCGGCCGAGGAAGTAGGCTCCGATGATGAGCAGGGCGACAGCGGCGGTGGAGGCGGCGCGGGACCAGTTCACCCATTGGAAGGAGAAGAAGCGGGCGCGGAGGCCGAGGCGCGGGCGGAGCTGGTTCCAGACCTGGGTGCCGTATTCGGGGCCGCGCTCAGGGGTTTCCCAGGTGTCCATCAGGTTGAGGGTGCGCTGGACGGCAGCGAGGTCGGCGCGGCAGGCGGCGCAGTCATCGAGATGGGCGCGGGCCTGGGTGAGTTCTTCGGACTCACCCAGGTAGTAGAGGACGAGTTGTTCTTCGGTCAGATGCGTCATGATGCGACTCCGGCCCAGCCGGCGAGGTTGCGGCGCAGTTTCTGGACTGCGCGAAAGATGCTGTTGCGAGTGGCGTTGGAGCCCAGTTGGAGGGCGGCGCCGATTTCCTCGATGGAGAGGTCTTCGAAGTGGCGGAGGGTGAAGGCGGTGCGTTCCTGGGGGGTGAGTTCTTCCATGGCCGCGGCGAGGCGGACCTGAATTTCACCGCTGAGCAGGAGGCGATCGGGGCCGGGGGCCTGGGCGACGGGCTGCCAGGCGCGGCCGTCTTCCTCGCCTTCGGGTTTCTGGTCGAGGGGGTGGAGGATTTCAGCGCGACGTTTCGTGGCGGCGATGCGGTCGAGGGTGTAGTTGGAGGCGATGCGATAGAGCCAGGTGCTGAAGGCGGCTCGACCGTCGTAATTGGCGAGGCTGCGATAGGCTCTCAAGAAAGTCTCCTGGACCACGTCTTCGGCGTCCGCTTCGTTGCCGGTCATGCGGTACGCGAGACGAAAGAGGGCATGGCTGTAGCGTTCGACGAGTACTTGGAACCCGTCGCCGTCACCAGCGAGAACTCGCTGGATGGCTGCGCCATCACTTTCTTTCATCTGCCCATTGGACCGTGTTTTCAACGCGGTGTTAGGGGGCGGGCCAGGATTTTTTGCGAGGGGAAGGGGCGGAGATGGAAAAAGGGCGCGGCCTGAGCCACGCCCCTTCCAATTTCATGCAGATTGACAGGTGAAGTTATTGACCGTAGAAGGCAGCGTTCTTAGCGGTGTACTCGGCCCACTTCTCCGGCAGATCGTCGAGAGCGAAGATTGCGGAAACGGGGCAAACGGGCACGCAGGCACCGCAGTCGATGCATTCAACGGGGTCGATATAGAGCAGTTCGCTGGTCTCAAACGCCGGCTCATCTTTCTTGGGGTGGATACAGTCGACCGGACAAGCATCCACACAGGCAGTATCTTTCGTTCCGACGCAAGGTTCAGCGATTACGTACGCCATGAATATCCCTCTCTGAAAATTCTCCAGCTTGGTGCCGTTGATCGGAATATAGCACACCACTGCAACCCTCACAATTTTCGGTGTTTGGGGGTCTTTTCGCTTATTGGATGAGGCGCCGGACGCGTTGGAGGGCTTCGTCGGCGAGGGTATAGCCGGGCTCGATATCGAGCGCATTCTGGAAGCAATGGCGGGCGCGGGAGAAGAGTTCGAGGCTGAGGTAGGCGCGGCCGAGGTTGTACCAGGGGTAGTGGTAGGCCTGGTAGCGGGTGCAGACGGTGGCGCGTTCGAGCCAGGGGATGGCGTCCTGGGGGCGGCCGAGTTCGATGAGGTAGGCTCCGATGTCGTTGTAGGGATTGCCGAAATCGGGATCGACCTCGATGGACTTGTGGCACTGTTCGATGGCGTCGTGGATGCGTCCCTGGGCGTGGTAAGTCCAGCCGAGGAAACAGTAGGCTTCGGCGGTGGGGTGGACCTGGATGGACTTGCGATAGAGCTCGGCGGCGAGTTCGAATTCGGACTGCTGGTGGAGCTGGCAGGCGCGCTGGAAAAGCTCAAAAGCGAGGTTCCGCAGGTCGGCGGAAGGCGCGAGTTTGCTGTCGAGGCTGTCTTCGGGGCGCGGCATCCGAACTTCCAAAGAACCTTACAAGCACCGCCGCCTCATCAACTTACACAGGCGGCTACAATGGTCTTCATGATACCGAAAGTGCGCAAAGCCGTCTACCCGGCCGCAGGACTGGGGACGCGATTCCTGCCTGCCACTAAGGCGATGCCAAAGGAGATGTTGCCCCTTGTGGACAAGCCGCTGATCCAATATGGCATCGAGGAGGCGATCCATTCGGGTATTCACAATATCGTGATCGTCACGGGCCGAGGTAAGACGGCCATCGAAGACCATTTCGACGTGAGTTTTGAGTTGGAGCATCTGCTGGAGACGCGGAAGAAGATGGATGTGCTGGCCGCGATCCGGGGGATCTCGGACATGATCGATGTCGCCTATGTGCGGCAAAAGGAGGCGTTGGGCCTGGGGCATGCGGTGCTGCGGGCCAAAGACCTGGTGGGGCCGGAGCCGTTTGCGGTGGTGTTGTCGGACGACGTGATCGACGCTCCTACGCCATGTCTTCAGCAGTTGCTGAATGTGTACGGGTTTTTCGGGTGTTCGGTGCTGGCGCTGATGGAGGTGCCGAAGGACCAGATTTCGGCGTATGGCGTTGTCCAGGCCGAACCGGTGTCGCATAACGGGGAGAACGGGCGGCTGTTCCGGATCCACAACCTGGTGGAGAAGCCGAAGGCGGAGGATGCGCCCTCGAACCTGGCGATCATTGGGCGGTATATCCTGACGCCGGAGATTTTCCAATCGATTGAGGCGATTGAACCGGGGCGCGGCGGGGAGATCCAGCTGACGGATGCGTTGAAGCACTTGTTGGCGAGCCGGCCGGTGTATGGGTACAAGTTTGAAGGGCAGCGGTTTGATGCGGGCGATAAGTTGGGGTTCCTGCGGGCTACGGTGGAATTTGCATTGAAGAGGGAAGATCTGGGCGGACCGTTCCGGGAGTATTTGAAGTCGATTGCGTTGTAGGGGGGAAGTGATCTCCCGATAGGGGGGAGCTTACGGTTGTTGCCCGGCTCGCTGACGCTCGCGGCTCTGTTTGGTTTAGAGGTGAGTGGTGGGGGCGGTTAGGGCGCCTCCGGCGTTGCCGGTGTTGACCGTCGTGACTGGTTCAAAGAGCAGGACTTGAACTTCTTCCTCGGCCACGGGGCGGTGTTCGACGCCCCGCGGCACGATGATGAATTCGCCTGCTTCGAGCCAGCAGGCGCGGTCGCGGAAATCCATGCGGAAACGGCCCTGGACGACCAGGAACATTTCGTCCTCCGTCTCGTGGTGGTGCCAGACGAACTCGCCCTGGAACTTCACGAGACGGACGGACTGGCCGTTGAGTTCACCTACGGTTTTCGGGCTCCAATGCTCCTGAAACTGCGCGAACTTTTCGCGTAGGCTGACTGGCTGCATGGAGTTCATTCTACACGCCTGCGTGCGGTTTCTACATGTCCATGTAAGGCATGGGCGGGATCTTGCCGAGGAGGCGGGTGTAGACGGTGAGGGCTCCGCGATGGTGGGCGGTGTGGTCTGTGAGGGCGTTGAAGATGGCGATGCGGGGAAGGCCGCCCATGATGGGGCCGGGCGGGAGTTCGGCCATCCAATCGGCTTCGGAGTGGGCTTCGATGGAGGCCTGGAGGGTGGCACAGGCGGTGTCGCACCAGGCGCGGGCGGCGGCGAGGGACGTGACGGCGCGGACTTCGGAGTCCATTTTCTCGAAGTCGAGGCTGAAGCCTTCGGCCGCGAACGCGCCGCCGAGGAACCATTCGATGGTCTGGGCGACGTGGGCGACGACCTGGGCTGAGGTGAACATGCCCGCCTGGGGCGCGAAGCCGGAATCGGCCTCATCCAGGGCGCGGGTAGAGCGGTCGAAGTATTCCTTCATGGCGGCCATCTGGCCGGCAAGCATCTGTTTCATGATGACGCGGGTCTCCTTACGGAGATCCATCATGACGGATTCGACTTAGGGCCTCAAGGGGCTGGTGCAATGACCGTGATCAGCGGACCTCAACGGGCGTCTGTTGCCCTCTGGACGAAGAGAGCAGCCGCAGGAGCAGGAGATCGGAGGGCTGGAAGGTGGTCATGGGCAAATTGGCCATCTCATCCTCGCTCTGCAGGATGTGCTGGCGCACGAGGGCGCGCAGGCTGTCGATGGTGATGCCGAGCGCCTGAGCAGCTTCAGTCTCGTTGTAATAACCCTTGCCGGGCCGGGGGATTGACATAGATTCGGAATCCGCCTCTGTGGGCATTGTATGAGTCCGGGTGGGCGCGCCTGAATCGGGGAATCGGCTGAGTTCGGTGCTCAGTTCATCACCGGTACCCGGACCATGACGGACTATGTACTAAGTACGGGGTGGCGGGCGAATGAGGCGCAAATCAGGCGCTGTGCGTAGATGGTGCGGAGCGAGTGTGCGGGATTCCGGTGGGGCGATGGAGGTTGGGGGGCGGTACACTGAGGGCGCGGAGAACTCTAAATGGCCAAACAACGTGGCAATCCAGGCGCGCATCCGTCGACAGCGGTATTGACCCGCGGATTCGACCCGCGCCTTTCGGTTGGTTCAGCCCGGCCGGCGGTGTTCCGGAGCTCGACTTACGTATTTCCTACGCCCGAAGCGGCGGAGCGCGCTTTCGACCTGGTATCCGGCCGCAAGACGGTGGAACCGGGAGAAGTGCCGGACCTGATTTATTCGCGATTCAATCACCCGAACGCGGAGATCCTGGAGGACCAGATTATTCCCCTGGAAGAGGGGTCGGAGTGGGCGGTGGTCTTCAACTCAGGCATGGCGGCGATTATGACGTCGCTGATGGCGCTGCTGCATCCGGGGGACTGCCTGCTGTACACGGTGCCGTTGTATGGCGGGACGCAGAACCTGGTGCACGATCTGCTGGAGCCGTTCGGGATCCAGTGCAGGGCGGTGGTGGCGGGCCATGCGGCGAACCTGGATGAAGCGATCCGGACGACTCCGAACCTGCGGGTGATCCTGATTGAGACACCGGCGAATCCGACGATGGTGATGACGGACATCAAGCGGGCCTGCATTCTGGCGGGCGAACTGGATCCGAAGCCGGTGGTGATGGTGGACAACACGTTTCTGGGGCCGGCGTTCCAACACCCGATTACGTTGGGGGCGGACCTGGTGCTGTACTCCGCCACAAAGTACCTGGGCGGGTTTAGTGACCTGCTGGCGGGCGTGGCGTTGGGGACGAATCCGGAGATCCAGAAGAAGATCCGGTCGAGGCGCGGGTTGTTCGGCAACATCCTGCAGCCGGACGAGTGCTGGATCCTGGACGGGCGGCTGCCGACGGTGTCGCTGCGCATGAACCGGCAGAGCAAGAACGCGCAGCGGATCGCGGAGAGCCTGGCGCACCGGAAAGAGATCCGCAAGGTTTACTATCCGACGCTGTTCGACGATACAGAGCAGATCAAGATCCGGCTGTCGCAGTGCGACTATCCGGGGGCGATGATTGCGTTGGACCTGCAGGGCGGGAAGACCGCGGCGTTTGAGTTCCTGCGGCATCTGGAACTGGCGCACAATGCGGTGTCGCTGGGCGGGATGGAGACGCTGGTGTGCCATCCGGGGAGTACGACGCATTCGGGCTGTTCGGAGGAGGAGCAGCGGATTGCGGGCATTACGGGCGGGCTGGTGCGGATTTCAGTGGGGTTGGAGGACTGGCGGGACCTGTTGAGGGACTTTGAGCAGGCGCTAGACCACATTGCGGCGACCGTGCTTACCTGAAGAGTACGCGCCAGGTGGTGACAGTTAAGGCGTGAGTGACCATGGCCGCGCGGATGCCGCCCGCGCGGCGGAAGGCTACGCCGTAGAAGACGCCGGCGACTCCGGCGACGAGGGCGAACTGCCAGTTGGGGAACTGGCGGAAGCCGAGGTGCGCGAGTCCGAACAGGATGGAAGCGGCGGCGATGCCGATCCACTGTTGGAGTAGGCCGCGGAAGAAGAATTCCTCACTGAGGGCGACGACCCAGAAGATTCCGACGAAGGTACCGACGGCGCGGAGGGTGGTTTCCTGCCAGGTCCAGGGGGGCCAGGTGAAGGTGGCGAAGCCGGTGAGGGAGGCTAGCGCAAAGACGACGGGCAGGAGGGCGAGGTAGGCGATGGCCCCGATTTTCCACTCGCTGAGTTTGGGCCAGAAGCCGAAGCCGATGCCTTCGGGCTTGCGGTCGTTGAGGACGGCGAGGACACCGGCGCGGATCCAGAGGAGCTGGCCGAGGAATTCGAGGCGGATGTCGGGATGGGGCCGGGCGTAGACGAAGGCGAAGGACTTGAAGATGAGGGGCGCGGCCATGAGGACGACGAAGCCGGTGTCGGTGAAGCGATTGCGCGGCAGCAGGACGAACCAGTAAGAGACGACAGCGATGGCGGTGAGGATGGCGACGACGCTGGCCCAATCGAGGACGTGGAGCGGCCAGGCGTAAAGCAGGTAAGGGACGGGAGCGAGGAGGGTGACGCGTTCGCGGGTCCACCCCTGGCGGGCGCGTTCGGAGGCGAGGCTGAGGTAGGCTGCGACTTCGAGAAGGACAGCGACTGCTACCCAGGGGAGCGAGCCTGCGATATCCTCCATTCCAGTGGGCAGCCACATGATCGCACTCATCATAGCCATCCTAACCTTACAGACGGAGCCACCGCCCGACTTATTGCGGCAGGTGGCGCAGCGCGAGGCCGAGACGGAGTCGGTGCGCAGCCAGTATCTGTACCGGCAGTCGGTGAACATCGAGGAGTACGCGGAGCGGGGCCGGCTGGGCGGGAGTTACCGGGAACTGCGCGAGGTGATTTTTTCGCCGACAGGCGAGCGGAATGAGCAGTTTGCGGAGAAGCCGACGTCGCGGCTGCAGCGGCTGATTCTGACCGATGAGGATTTCCAGGACATCCGCAATATCCAGCCGCTGCTGCTGACTCCAGAGCTGCTGCCTCGGTATCAGGTGAAGTTCCGGGGAGAAGAGACCGTGGACGGGGTGGAGTGCTGGGTGCTGAGCTTGCAGCCACGGCAGATTCTGAGAGGGATGCGATTGTTCGAGGGCGAGATGTGGGTGGACAAGAAGTCGCTGGGGGTGGTGCGGACGTACGGGCAGGCGGTGCCTCCGATTTATGCGCAGGGGCAGGAGAATCTGTTTCCCCGGTTTACTACGTTGCGGCGGGCTTTGGATGGAGTGCATTACTTTCCGGTGCTGACGCATGCGGATGATACGCTGCCGTTCAAGACGGGGCCGCTGCGGATCAAATTGACGATCCGGTATTCGGCGTATAAGAAGTTTGGGAGTGAGTCGACGATTACGTTTGAGGCTCCGGTGGTGAAGTGAGGGGTGGTTGGCTGTTTGGGTTTGGTGGTTTTGGTGGAGACGTCTGCCTGGTTGCGGCGGGCCCCCGGTTACACCGGGGGTAATGCTGGGGCGGGGTTCACCTAAGTTGGGGCGGGGGCTATTTGGGTTTTTGGGCGGCTTCCAGGAGGGCGGCGGCTTCGGTGAAACCTCCCGCTCTTGCCAGATCCAGGGGGGTGCGGCCGGCTTTGTTGCGGAGGCGGGGGTTGGCGCCTTTGGCCAGGAGGACTTGCACGACTTCCAGACGGCCCCAACTGGCCGCTACGTGGAGTGCGGTCGATCCGCTGTCGGCGTCGGGGACGTCGAGTTTCGCTCCCTTTTCCAGCAGGAGTTCCACTACGGATTTCTGACCCGCCAGTGCTGCGTCGTGAAGGGCCGTAGAACCCGATGGCGTCACGGCGTTCACATCAGCGCCATGCTCGATGAGGAGTTCCACGATCTGGCGATGGCCTTTCAGGGCGGCGTCGGAGAGCAGGGGCTTCGGGTTGGCTCCTAAAGAGAGCATCATGGCCACGACGTCGGTTTGACCACGCAGGACGGCTTCGCGGAGCTGGCGTTCCATGCTGAGGGGCGCGCCCTTGGCGGAGAGCAGTTCCATGACGCGGGTGTGTTTGTAGCGCAGGGCCTCGTCCATGGGGGTGGCGTTGGAATTGTCCTTGGCGTTGACATCGGCTCCGGCGGCGAGGAGGACTTCGACGACGTCGGAGTGGCCTTTGACGGCAGCCTCGTGGAGCGGGGTCTGGCCGGATTCTTCGTTGCGGATGTTGACCTTGGCTCCGCGGTCGAGGAGGAGCTTGGCTACGTCGGCGTGGCCTTTCCAGGCGGCTTCGTCGAGGGGCGTGGAGCCGCTGGCATCGCGGATATTGACGTTGGCGCCCTTATCGAGCAGCAAGCGGACGAGTTCGAGGTGACCGCGATTGGCGGCGAGGTGGAGGGCGGTGGCTCCGTTCTTGTAGGCCGCGTTGAGGTCAGCGCCGTTTTTGAGCAGGATTTCGACGACCTGCTGGCGGTTCATGAGGACGGCGTAGTGGAGGGGTGTGGAGCCGGCCTCTTTGTGGCGGGCGTTGACGTTGGCTTTGTAGCTGATGAGGAGTTCGACGATGGCGGATTCACCGCTCCAGGCTGCGTCGTGGAGGGGGGTTCCGCCCAGGGAATCGTAGGCATTGGGATCAGCGCCCTTGGAGAGAAGGGTACCCACCGTTTCGATGTCTCCGCTGCGAGCGGCTGTATGGAGGTCGGAGCAACAGAGGAGGGCCAGCAGCAGGGGGGCGATCATGGGTAGACCGGGAGGCGGCACCGCTCGGGGCACCGCCTCAATTCGATCGTAGTCCTAAACGGTTTGGGTGGATTCTTCGCGAATCGCCATGGGCACGTACTCGCGCTCGTCGTAGCCGAGGTAGACCTGGCGGGGGCGAACGATGCGCTGTTCGGGATCGAGGATCTGTTCCTCCCACTGCGACAGCCAGCCGGGGGTGCGGGGGATGGCGAAGAGGACGGGGAACATCTCGGTGGGGAAGCCCATGGCCTGGTAGATGAGGCCGGAGTAGAAGTCGACGTTGGGATAGAGCTTGCGGCCGACGAAGTAGTCGTCTTCGAGGGCGATGCGCTCGAGTTCGAGGGCGATGTCGAGCAGCGGGTTGCGGCCGGTGACTTCGAAGACTTCAAAGGCCACCTTCTTGATGATCTTGGCGCGGGGGTCGTAGTTCTTGTAGACGCGGTGGCCGAAGCCCATGAGGCGTTGGCCTTCGCCGGCTTTGACGCGGCGGATGAACTCGGGGACGCGGTCTTTGGAACCGATTTCGACCAGCATCTTGAGGACCGCTTCGTTGGCGCCGCCGTGGAGCGGGCCGTAGAGGGCGGCGGCTGCACCGGCGAGGGCGGTGAAGGGATCGCAATGGCTGGAGCCGATGCCGCGCATGGTGGTGGTGGAGCAGTTCTGCTCGTGGTCGGCGTGCAGGATGAACAGGACATCCATGGCGCGTTCCAGCACCGGGTTGGGCTTGAACTTCGTTTCGGTGCCCTTGAACATCATGTTCAGGAAGTTGCCGGCGTAGCTGAGGTCGTTGTCGGGGTAAGCGAACGGCATGCCGACGGAGTGGCGGTAGCAGAAGGCGGCGATGGTGGGCATTTTGGCCACCATGCGTTCGAACTGGATGACGCGGTTCTGAGCGTCGAAGATGTTTTTGACTTCTCGGTAGAAGGTGGAGAGGGCGGCCACGGTGGAGAGGAAGGCGCCCATGGGGTGGGAGTCGTGGCGGAAGCCGTCGATGAACTTTTTAGTCTGCTCGTGGATGATGGTGTGGCTGAGCACGGTCCGCTTGAAATCGTCGAGCTGGGAGCGGGTGGGGAGTTCTCCGAAGTAGAGGAGGTAAGCCACCTCGAGGAAGTCGCTCTGTTCGGCGAGTTGCTCGATGGGATAGCCGCGGTAGCGCAGGATGCCCTTGTCGCCATCGATGAACGTGATGCGGCTTTTGCAGGCGGCGGTGTTCATGAAGCCGGGGTCATAGGCCATGAGGCCGAAGTCTTCCGCGTCGGTCTTGATCTTGCGCAGATCCAGCGCTTTGATCGTTCCATCCTCGATCGGAACTTCGTAGGTCTTACCGGTTCGGTTGTCTGTGATAGAGAGGGTGTCAGGCATAGGGCTACCGCTAACGAAAATTAGTGCCGGGGTGAAACAACGACAATTCTAGCTCATCGGGTGTTTCGGACGCGCAGGCTGGCGCAAAAGCCCTATAATCCGACACATGGCTGCACGTTTCAGGTCCCTCGCTCCCCGTGTCCTCACTCTTTCTGTTTTGTGTGCCGTGCTGGGCTTCGCGCAAGCGAAAAGGCCCATTCTGCACAAGGATTTCGATGCCTGGCGGTCGATTACCGGGCAGACGCTGTCGCGTGATGGCAAGTACCTTGCCTACGCGTACATGCCGCAGGATGGAGACGGGGACCTGGTTGTCCGCGAGCTCGCGACTGGAAAGGAATGGCGCCAGAGTGTAGGCGCGCTGCCACCGCCGGCGATAGTTCCGGTGGATGTGGAGACGCCTCCTCCGCCGCGTACGGTGAAGATCGGTTTCACGAGTGACGGGCAGTATCTGGTGGCGCAGACGTATCCGGCGAAGGCGGCGACCGAGGCTGCGAAGAAGGCGAAGAAGAAGGCCGAGGAGATGCCGAAGCAGGGGCTGCTGATCCTGAAGCTGGGCAGCGGCGACGCCGTGCGCGTGGAGAGCGTGAAGAGCTTCCAGGTGCCGGAGAAGGGCGGGCCGTGGCTGGCTTATCTGAAAGAAGCCGCGGTGGCGGCGAAGCCGACGGATGCGGTGAAGACGACGGAGCAGGATGGAGAAGGCGAGGACCAGGCGCGCGGCGGGGCTGGACGGGGCGCGGCGAGCAAAAAGGAGTACGGCACGGATTTGGTGCTGCGCAACCTGACGAAGGCGGAAGGCGGCGAGCGGACGTTTGCGAACGCGTCGGAGTACACGATCGCGCGGGACGGGAAGACGCTGGTTTACGCGGTTTCTTCGAAGAAAGAAGAGGAGAACGGCGTGTTCGCGGTGGCGACGGGGACGGACGGGGCTCCGGCGGCGCTGGCGTCGGGCAAGGGCAAGTACTCGAAGGTTGTGTGGAGCCGCGAGCAGGACAAGCTGGCGTTCCTGTTTGAGAAGACCGCGCTGGTGTGGGACGGGTCGGCCGGCAAGGCAGTGGAAGTGGTGAATGCCCAGACGGCTGGACTGCCGGCGGGCATGGTGGTGAGCGACAAGGGCGGGGTAAGTTTTTCGAGGGACGGGAAGCGGCTGTATGTTCCGGTGGCGGCTCCTCCGAAGGCCGAGAAGCCGGCGGAAGAGGCGGGTTCCACGGAGGACAAGGTCCTGATGGATCTGTGGCGCTGGAACGACGACATGGTGCAGCCGATGCAGAAGGTGCGGGCGACGCAGGAGCGGAACCGGACGTACCGCGGCGTATATGACATTGCGGCGAAGAAGTATGTGCAGCTGGCGACGCCGGCGATGCAGACGGTGCTGACGACGGACGATGGGCTGTTGGGCCTGGGGCTGGACGACCGGCCGTGGCGGCGGATGATCGACTACGATTCGTCGTACCAGGACGTGTACCTGGTGGACGGCAACAGCGGGCAGCGGAAACTGATGCTGCGGCAACTGCCGGGCGGCGGCGGGCCGGGTGGCGGGGTGCTGCAGATTGCTCCGGACGGCAGGCACGCGTTCTACTACAACGCCAAGGCGTGGCACCTGATGACGCTGCCGGAAGGGGCGTCGAAGAACGTGAGCTCGTCACTGGGGGTAGCGTTCTACGACGAGGAAGACGACACGCCGAATCCGCCCGGGTCGTATGGGCATTCGGGTTGGGCGAAGGACAGCCAGAGTTTCTTCCTGAACGACCAGTACGACGTTTGGCAGGTCTTCACGGATGGGCGGCCGGCGCGGAACCTGACTTCGGGCGACGGCCGAAAGTCGAAGATCCAGTTCCGCCTGCAGCGCGTGGATGCGGTGGACGAGACCGAGGACCGGGGTGTGGATGCGACGAAGCCGTTCACGTTCCGTGCGGAGAGTGAAGAGACGAGGGAGAGCGGATTCTACCGGGTGGCGGGCACGGGCGCTCCGCAGCGGCTGTTGTGGGGCGCGAAGAACTATCGGTTTGCGACGCGGGCGAAGGATGCGGATGTGGTGCTGATTACGGCGTCGCGTTTCGACGAGTTCCCGGACCTGCAGCTGACGAATACAAGTTTTGCGTCTCCGAAGAAGGTGAGCAACGGCGGGGCGCAGATGGAGGGGTTCCTGTGGGGCCAGGGTGAGCTGGTGTCGTTCAAGAACACAGATGGGGTGCCGCTGCGGGCGGCGCTGTACAAGCCGGCGAACTTCGACCCGAAGAAGAAGTACCCGATGATTGTGTACATCTACGAGAAGCTGTCGCAGGGCGTGCATGCGTTTGTGGAGCCGCGGCCGGGGCACAGCATCAACTTCAGCCAGTACACGTCGCAGGGGTATGTGATTCTGACGCCGGACATCGTGTACTCGGTGGGCCATCCGGGTCCGAGTGCGCTGAAGTGCGTGCTGCCGGCGATCCAGTCGGTGGTGGACCTGGGGTTCATCGACGAGAAGCGGATCGGGATCCAGGGGCACAGCTGGGGCGGGTATCAGATCGCGTATATGGTGACGCAGACGAACCGGTTCCGGGCGGCGGAAGCTGGGGCTCCGGTAGGCAATATGACGTCGGCGTATAGCGGGATCCGCTGGGGCAGCGGGATGCCGCGGCAGTTCCAGTATGAGAAGACGCAGAGCCGCATTGGGCCGTCGCTGTACGACAATCCGCTGCTGTATATCGAGAATTCGCCCATTTTCCAGGTGAAGCGGGTGCAGACTCCGATGCTGATCCTGCACGACGACAACGACGATGCGGTGCCGTGGTATCAGGGCATCGAGTTCTTCCTGGCACTGCGGCGGACGGGCAAGGAAGCTTACCTGATGAACTACAACGGCGAGTTGCACGGGCTGCGGCGGAGGCCGGACCAGAAGGACTACGCGATCCGCATGCAGCAGTTCTTCGATTACTTTTTGAAGGATGCGGCGAAGCCGGAGTGGATGGAGAAGGGGATTCCGTTCCTCGAGCGCGAAGAAGAGAAAGAGCGGTTTGAGAAGCTGACGGACCAGCGGTGATCCATGGAGACTGAGCGACTGCAGTTGCTGCCGTGGCGAGCGGGCGACGAGTGGCTGTTGGAGCCGCTGGCCACGGATCCGCTGGTGATGCGCTATATCACCGGCGGGGCGCCGATGACGGCGGAGCAGATTCACGGCTTTGTCGACAGGCAGGTGGCGCTTTACGCCGAGTTGGGTCTATGCCGCTGGAGGCTGGAGCTGAAGGAGACTCGCGAGACGATCGGGTTTGCGGGGGTGGGCCGGCTGACGGGCATGGAGGAGTTGGAGATTGGCTGGTGGCTGGCTCCGGTGCATTGGGGGCGGGGGTATGCGACGGAGGCCGGGCAGGCGGCACTGCGGGATGCGTTTGCGCGGTGCGGGCTGGCGAGTGTGATCTCGATTACACGACCGGAGAATGAGGCGTCGCAGCGGGTGATGCAGCGGATCGGGCTGCGCAACCAGGGCCGGCGGGTGCACGCCGGCCTGGAGCATGTCGTGTATACGACCACTCGGGAGGAGTGGCTGGGGGCAAACTCAGACGGCTCGGGCAGCGGTGGTTGAGATCGCCTGGCCGGCGGCTTCGCGCAGGAAGGCTACGCCTTCGCTGGCGATGGAGTCGACGGTGGGGGCGAGGTCGCGCCAGATGCAGGCCGCGGCCGCGATTTCCTTGACCCGGGAGCCGAAGCTTTCGATGACGCACCAGTCGTCGTAGCCGGTGTCGCGCAGGGCGGCGAAGACGCCGGTCCATTCCACATTGCCGGTGCCGGGGATGCCGCGATCGTTTTCGCAGGTGTGGACATGGGCGACGTGCTGGCCGAGGCCACGGATGGAGTCGCCGGCATGTTTGTCTTCGATATTGGAATGGAAGGTATCGAAGAGGATGCCGATGTAGGGATCGTGGACTTCGGCACAGAGCTTGGCGCCGTCGGCGGCGGTGTTGAGGACGTAGGTTTCGAAGCGGTTTAGAGGCTCCACTGCGAGGGTGACGTCGTGGGCGCGCAGGATGGGCGCGAGGGCCTTGAGTTCGTCGACGCCGCGTTTCCATTCATCCTCGGTGCGGCGGCGGCCGGGCAGGTAGCCGACAGGCGAGAGGTAGGGGCCAACGAAGACGGGAGAGCCGATTTCGGCGGCGGTTTCGATGCCGCGTTTGACGAAGTCGCGGGCGCGATCGCGGATGGAAGGGTCGTCGGAGACGAGGCTGAGGTCGCCGGTGAGGGCGGAGCAGAACGTCACTTCGAGACCTTCGTTGTGGGCGGCTTCGCGAATGAGGCGCGCGGGGAAGCCGTCGAAGGCGAACCGGGCAACCTCCACTCCGTCGAAGCCCCAGGACTTGATCTTTGCCAGCAGGGGCAGATGGTCCAAATCAAATGCGGCGGTCCAGAGGAGAGTATTGATGCCGAATTTCATAATGCGGGGTCCTTAGGATGGGTGGTAGCTGAGCACAAACTGGCGGGTGCGGCCCGCACAGGGTTCGATCGGGCTATTGAAAGGGCCGACGCCCCGGATACCAGGGATGACGTTGGCTGTCATAGGGCGCCTTCGAGCTTATCGCATCGGTTCATGCGGTGGGGTCCCCGGAGAAGATGCGGAGGAGTTCCAGGGGCTGATCGGCGCTGGTATTGAGGATGTCGAGACCGCGGCGGGCGCGCTCGCCGGTGATGAAGAGCTCGTCGGGCGTGAGTTTGCCGTCGTGGAGGGCGTGAGGGGCCTGGATATCGACCTTGGAGACAAGGCCCCGGCCGCGGAGGCAGAACAGCGCCGCGGGTCCGTTGACTTGGAGATGGCGAGACTCGCCTGGCCGCAACTTCCACTGGTCGGAGCAGGGGCCGAGTTCCACGTCGTCGAGGGGCTGGAGGGTGAGGTCGTCGTTGCTCCACCGGGCGAGGACATTCCAGCCGGGCGCGTGCGCGCCGAGGTACCAGTCGGGGAGTTTTTCGAAGGCGTCGCGGAGGGGGATGCGGCGGGCTCCGATAGCGATGCAACTGAGGTGAGGTTCGGAGATGGAGGCGATCCAACGTTCTCCGTTTTCGGCGAAATTAGGGGCGAGGCGGACCACGCCTTCTCCAGCGGCGACGGCTCCGCGCAATAGCGTAACGCTGGGCATGACGGATTCATCCTACACCCCGGACGAGCGGGTGGGCGAGGAGCGAGTCAGGGTCTACGGCTAGACCATGCTGGCGCCACCGCCGGCCTGGACGTTCTGGCCGGTGATCCAGCGGGCTTCCTCTGAACAGAGCCAAGCCACGACTTCGGCTACGTCGGCGGGCTGGCCTACGCGCCCAAGAGGCGACATACCGGCGGCCATGGCCACGAGCGGGGGGAACTGGTTCAACATATCCGTGTCGGTGAAGCCAGGGGAGACGGTGTTGACGGTGATGCCGCGGGGGCCGAGTTCGCGGGCCAGGACGCGGGTGAACTGCTCGATGGCGGCCTTACTGCCGCAATAGATGGCTCCGCCGGCGGGGCTGGAGACTGTGGCTCCGGTGGAGATTGAGACGATGCGGCCGCCGTTGCGGAGGCGGAGGGCCGCTTCGCGGCAGCAGAAGTAAGTGCCGCGGGCGTTGACGGAGAAAACCTGGTCGAACTGTTCCTCAGTGGATGGCGCGACGGGCTGGAAGTTTGCGACGCCGGCATTGTTGATGAGGAAGTCGACGGGACCGAGGGTGGATTCGGCGGTGTCGAATAGGCGGCGGATGTCGGCTACCACGGAGACGTCGGCCTGGACGGCGAGGCCGCCAGTTTCGGCCGCGAGGGATTCGGCATCGGCGGCGGAGCGAGTGTAGTTGATAACGACGCGAGCTCCGGCGGAGGCCAGGCTGGAGGCGATGGCGCGCCCGATGCCACGCGACGCGCCGGTGACGATGGCGGTCTTCCCGAGCAAACTGTGTGACGACATGTTAGCCAGGATAGCGCCCGGACCCGTGAGTCCGGGCGCGCCTTGCTACTGGAGCTTCACTTTCAGGATGGTGAGGGAGTGCTTGGGGAAGGTGTAAGTGAAGCCGTTCTTCTCGACCTTGGCGGTGTAGGTGGAGTTGACGGGGACGATCTTCTTATCGGCGCCGAAGGTGTGGGTGGCCTTCAGGTCGTCGTAGTTCATGGTCCAGACGCCGACGGCGGGTTGCACGGCGCCTTCGACGTTGTCGACGCGGGTGGCGATGTCGAGCTTCTCGCTGCGGTTCAGGACGTTGACGTAGAGCGCGTTCTCTTTGGTGTTGTGGGTGACGGAGACGTCGAGGTAGCCCAGCGGTTTGCGGCCTGGGGCGGGCGTATAAGTGGGGGCGGTGACCAGCGCGTTCAGCGACATGTTGTTGCGCTGTTTGCCGTATTCCGCGATGGGGAAGAAGATGGGCTGCAGGAAGAGCCCCTGCTTGTTGGTGAAGATGGGGGCGATGACGTTCACGAGCTGCGCCAGATTGGCCATTTTGACGACGTCGGCGTGGCGGATGAACGAGTTGAAGAACATGCCCATGGCGAGGGCGTCTTCGTAGTTGTAGATCTCTTCCAGACGGGTGGCGCCGGTCGCGAATTCGCTGTTGCTGCGGGCGCGATACCAGACGTTCCACTCGTCGTAGGCGATGTGGATGGGGCGCGGATTGCGCTGTCCCGCCTGGGCGGCCCGGATCAGACCGGCGACGACTTCAATGCGTTCATCCAGGTCCTGGGAGGTGGCGAGGAAGCGCTCGAAGTTATTGTCGCTGTTGCCGATGTAGGTGTGGAGCGAGATGTAGTCGATTTCTGTGCGCAGGTGCTGTAGGATTTCGCGGTTCCAGGCGATCCAGTCGGAGTTGGGACCGAAATTGGAGGAACCGCTGGCGATCAACTGGATGGAGGAGTCGACGCGGCGCATGGCCTTGGCGGCTTCGAGGGCAAATTTCGAATAGTCTTCGGCGTTCTTATGGCCGAGCTGCCAGGGTCCGTCGATCTCGTTGCCGAGACCCCAGATCTTCACGTTGTAGGGTTTGTCGCGGCCGTTTTTGCGGCGCTGGTCGGCCCAGTAGGTGCTGCGGCTTTCGTTGACGTATTCGACCCACTCGCGGGCTTCGTTGACGGTGCCGTAACCGGCGTTGACGCAGATGTAGGGAGTGACGCCGAGGCGTTCGCAGTATTGGAGGAATTCGTCGGTACCGAAGCGGTTGGAATCGAGGTCGCCCCAGGCATGGTCGGGGCGGACGGGGCGCTGGTCCTTGGGGCCGATGCCATCCTTCCAGTTGTAGCCGGAGGCGAAGTTGCCGCCGGGCCAGCGAAGGAGGGAGACGCCGAGGTTTTTGGTAGCCTCCATGACGTCTTTTCTGAAACCGCTTGCATCAGAAAGCGAGCTACCTTCCTCGTAGATGCCGCCGTAGATGCAGCGGCCGAGGTGCTCGGCAAAATTGCCGAACATGTAGGGATGGACTTCGCCGACTTTGCGATCCGTATCGATCTTGATGCGAGCCTGAGGGCTTTGAGCGTGGGCTAACGAGAGAGACAAGGCGATGGCGGTGAGCGCCAGGTGCCGGGCACGAAACATAGGGCCTCCAGAAGGACTGCGAAGATTCCTGGGTATTCTATCGAGAAAGCGGGGCAGGTGCACGGGGCGATGGGAGCGGTCGATAGGCAGGGTTCTTTGAAAGGGCTTCCAGGGGGAAGACGGGCAGAGGAGAGGCGGTGGAGGGGAAGCTTGCGAGGGAAGAAGAGGTGGTTGGTGCCCGGGGCGGGGATCGAACCCGCACGACCCTTTCGGGTCAACGGATTTTAAGTCCGTTGCGTCTGCCAGTTTCGCCACCCGGGCAAGCTGAAAAGAAAGGACTTACTGACGAAGTTCAGAGCCTGTTGATTCCAGTGTAGCGGAAACCGGGGAGACTGCCCGGGTTGCCTGCGGCTCGAACCGGCTCCAAGGGTTGTTGAAGGCGGATTAACCTATCCAAAGATAAGCGGCTGATTCAGAACTTAAAGTCCTGATATGAGTGAAGCTGCCTGCGGCTCGCGCCGATGGGAAGACAATGCAAGCACAAGCCACAACCTGGTTTCCCTGGAAGGATGCCTACTCCGTTCGGGTGCCAGAGATCGATGCGCAACACAAGCGCCTGGTTGAATTGATCAACCGTTTACAGGACGCAATGCTCCAGGGGCAGGGCAAGGCCGTGATTGAGTCGGTCCTGAATGATCTGGACGAGTACACGAGGACCCATTTCGCCTTCGAAGAACAGCTATTGGCCAAGCACGGCTACTCCAGGCTGATCGGGCACGAAGCGCAGCACAGAGGGTTTATCGGGAAGCTGACGCAACTCCGCGAGGAATACCGTTCCGGGTCCATCACGATGTCGGTGCAGGTGATGGAGTTCATGAAGGACTGGCTGACGCAGCACATCATGCAGGAAGACCAGGCGTATTCCGCGCACCTCGTCAAGGCATTCAGCAATTGAGACTTTTCCGCGCTGATCGCACCTTTTGACCAGATCCACATCCAGCGCAGTGCCCGGAGTCCTGGACCGGCAGGGCCGGCATGATTCCGGGCTTGTCACCATTTGCTTTCATCGCTTTAGATTCGAGAAGACGCCCTGAGTGGCACGAATAACCAGATTAGACGCAGTACCAGCATAACCTATCTAATGATATTTAGCCCTCTTTATACTATTTAAAAACATGCACTAGAGCAGTGTAAGGCTGCTGACGATCTGAGACACATGCAAGCCACCACCAACGTATGGTTCCCCTGGAAAGAGGCCTATTCTGTCCAGGTGCCGGAGATTGACGCGCAACACAAGCGGCTGGTTGAGATCATCAATCGCCTGCAGGACGCCATGCTCCAAGGGAAGGGCAAGACTGTGATCAATTCAGTACTGGTGGACCTCGAAGAGTACACCAAGTACCACTTCAAGTTTGAAGAGGAGCTGCTGGTGCGGCATTCGTACCCCAAGATTCTGACGCAGGAAGCCCAGCACCGTGGATTCGAGGCGAAGCTGAACAAGTTCCACCAGGAGTACACCTCAGGCTCCCTGACGATGTCGGTGACGGTGATGGATTTCCTGAGGGATTGGCTCACGCAGCACATCATGCAGGAAGACAGGGCTTACACGACGCACATGGTGGCGGCGATGGGGAAGTAAGCTGCGAACTGGAAAGGGGAGTGCCCGGCCCGGAGGCTTACTGTGGGGCCGGGGGGGACAGCGGTCGACACTCCTCCTGGCTCAGGTACGATGGAGCCCTCCCATTGAGAGATAGGTCCGGGTAGGACTTTAGCTCGTAAAGTAAGCGATACCGGAACACCCTCCGCCGACGTCCAATGTAACGGATAATGAAAGTATCCGACATCGGCTGGAAAGGGACCTCCCCCACATGAAGCAGCTCTGCGCGGCGTTACTGGGCGCCGTGTCACTGGTCATCCCGGTTTGTGCGCAGACTGCGCCGCCCGTTCGATCCGCGTCCGTCCACTCGCCTTACGGCGAAGCGCCCACACTGCCCGCAACCATACCGGCACGGCCCAAAGCCGGCCCTGTGCCCATCATGCGCGCGTCGGAAGTCAAAGCCGGCATGCACGGCATCGCGTGGACCGTATTCCAGGGCACAGAACCGGAGGCGATTCCGGTGGAGATCATTGGTCCGTGGAAGAACGCCTGGGGTCCGCGGCAGGATGTGATCCTGGCCAAGCTGGGCGGTAAGGCCGCGAAGACGAATGTAGCCGGCGGCATGAGTGGGAGCCCAGTCTATATTGACGGGAAGCTGGTGGGTGCGATTGCGCTGCGCATCAGTGTGTTCTCCCCGGACGCGATCTGCGGCATCACACCGATCGAGCAGATGCTGGAGATCAACGCGATTGACGAGACGCGGCCGGCGAATCCGAAGTCACCGCAGCAGCCGACGGCGCGGGCGGAGCTGACTCCTCCGGCTTCGTTGCTGGACCCTTCCGCGCGGCTGGTGCAGATCGACACCCCGTTGACATTCTCGGGCTTCAACGAAGCCACGCTGCGCGAGTTCAAACCGTATTTCGACCAGATGGGCATCACCGCGGTGCAGGGCGGAGCAGCCGGCGCCGTGACCTCTTCGAAGCCTGCCGCCGGGTGGCAGAATGCGCTGCAGCCGGGTGAGGCGATCGCGGGGGTGCTGGTTTCCGGCGACATGAGTATCACGGGCCTGGGCACGGTCACCTATAACGATGGCAAGCGGGTGCTGGGTTTTGGGCACAGCTTCTTCAACCTGGGTCCGTTGAGCATGCCGATGAGCAAGGGTGAAGTGCTGATGGTGCTGAGCTCGGCGTTCCAACCGAACAAATTCGCGAATGCGACGGAGATTGCGGGCGCACTGTACCAGGACCGGCATTCCGGCATTATGGGCGAGTTGGGTGCGTCGGCCACGACGATTCCGGTGGATTTGAAGGTGCGGGTACAGCCGATGCCAGGCGGCCCGATAGTGGAGAAGAAGTATCACTTCGATGCGTTCATTCACCCGAAGTGGACTCCGTTCCTGATGATGCTGACGACGTTCAATACGCTGAACGACATCAACTCGGCGGCGGCGGATGAGGCCACGTTCAAGTTGAATGGCAAAGTGGAATTCGACGGGCTGGAGACGCTGCAGGCGAGTACGACGGTGGTGAGCGGTGATTCGCCGATGCCGGCGCCGATGCAGATCGGCTCGTGGTGGGCGGAGAAGTTCAGCCGGCTGTTCTCGAATCCGCGTGAGATTCCGAAGGTGAAACACGTGGAAGTCGTAGTGGAGATGCATGCGGAGCGGCGAATGACGACGGTGGAGAGCGCGTGGCTGGACAGCTCGGAAGTTTCGCCGGGTGGAGAACTGACGGGCAAAGTGGCGCTGCGTCCATGGCGCGGCGAGCGGGTGCTGCGCGACTTCAAGGTGAAAGTGCCGGAGAGCATGACGCGGGGCGACCACCGGCTGCTGCTGAGCGACTCGGACACATTGAACCGTACACAGTTGATGGCGGGCATGATGAATCGCACGCTGGACCTGACGCAGACAGTCTCGCTGATCAATCAGGAACGATCGAACGACCGGTTGTATGTATCGCTGGTGGATCCGCGGCCGACGGTGTACGCCGACGACCGGGCGCTGGCGGACGTACCGACGTCGGTGTTAAACGTGATGCAGTCCGGAAGGGGCGGACGCCCGATGGCGGCGACCGCAGAAACAGCGCATCTGGTGGAATCGATCCCATTCGACCAGGTTGTGAGCGGCAACGCCGCCCTGCGCTTCACGGTGAAGTAGAAGGCCTCAGAACACATGAAGATCAGATTTTGGATATTGCCCGCGGCGCTGGCCGCTGTCTCTGCGTTTGCCGTTGAGACGAAGACGTGGACGCAGAGTGAATCGGCCGAGTTCGAGAAGGGCAAGCTGAAAGGGCTGGCGCTTTCGAGTGAGGGCCGGCTGAGCTTGGCGCCGACATGGAAAGAGGTCTTTGACGCTGGAGTGCCGCACCTGTGGTGCGCGGTCTCCAACGCAAAGGGCGAGGTCTTCGCGGGCGGCGCGGATGGCAAGGTCTTCGCCATCGACGCGCAAGGCAAGGGACGGACTCTCGCGACGTTGGAAGGCGGCGCGGTGTATGCGCTGGCGGCCGGGACAAAGAACGATGTGTATGCCGCGGTTTCGCCGGAAGCGAAGATCTACCGCGTGGAAAGCGGCGGCAAGACGACGTTGTTCTCGACGCTGAAGGCGGGCTATGTATGGGCCCTGGTACCGGCGGCGGGCGGCGGTTTCTATGCGGCCACCGGCAATCCGGGCCAGATCCAGAAGATCGGGACGGACGGCAAGGCAACGGTGTTTTTCGACTCCGGTGAGACGCACGTGCGGTCGCTGTCGATGGATGGCAAGGGCAACCTGATTGCGGGTACTGAGCCGGGCGGCCTGGTGCTGCGCGTGGGTGCGGATGGAACAGGCTTTGTGCTCTACCAGACGTCGAAGCGGGAAGTGACGGCGGTGTTGGCGGGGCAGGACGGCGCGATCTACGCGGCGGCATCTGGCACGCGTTCGGCGGCGGCGTTGCCGGTGCCGGTCGCTCCGGTGCCCACTCCGGCCCCGGCGGCGCAGGCAGGCACAGGCGGCGGAGTACAGATCCAGATCGGCGGCGGAGGTGCGCGGCCCCAGGCGGCGGCTCCACCGAGCATTGGGGTGGCCTCCGCTCCAGGCAACAGCGAGATCTACCGGATTGCGGCCGATGGCGAGCCGCGCAGGATCTGGTCGAACCCGCTGCTGACCGTTTATGCTTTGGCGTTCGACAAGGCCGGGAAGCTGCTGGCCGGGACGGGCAACATGGGCCGGGTCTACCGCATCGACACGGACTTCACATTTACGCGGCTGGTGGACAGCGAGCCGCAGCAGGTGACAGCGCTGGCGCCAGGGGCGGGCGGTGCAGTGATTGCGGTGACGGCGAATCCGGCGAAAGTGTTCCAGATGGGCCCGACGCTGGAACGGACTGGCAGCATTGAGAGCGAGTTGTTCGACGCGGGCGGCTTCACCTACTGGGGCCGGCTGCGGAACGAGTCGGAATTGAACGGCGGCAAGATCAGCCTGGAAGCGCACAGCGGCAACCTGGATCGCGCCGAAAAGAACTGGAGCCCCTGGGCGGCGGTTGATGCGTCGACGGGTTCGCGGGTATCGGCCCCGGCGGCAAGGTTCCTGGGCTGGCGGGCCACGCTTAGCGCGGCGCCGGACGGACGGTCGCCGGTGTTGAAACTGGTGGAAGCGGCGTATCAGGCAAAGAATGTGGCTCCGGTGCTGGAGACGGTGGAAGTGACTCCGGCGAACTACAAGTTCCCCACGACGTCATCCTCGCTGACTGCCTCGTCCTCCCTGTCGTTGCCGCCGCTGGGACAGTCCCGGCGGGCGACGCCTTCGTCGGCCACGGATACCGGCGCCGGCGCGGCTACGCTGAGCTTCGACAAGGGTACAGTGGGCGCCCGCTGGCGCGCTCACGATGCCAATGGCGACACGCTGGACTACAAGGTGGAGATCCGCGGAGCCGAAGAACGGGAATGGAAGCTGCTCAAGGACAAGGTGAAGGACGCCCGGCTGAACTGGGATTCGACGGCCATGTCTGACGGCCGGTATAAGGTGCGGGTGACCGCGTCCGATGATACGGACAACTATCCGGGGCAGGGTCTGACCACGGTGATGGAGAGCGAGGAGTTCGTCATCGACAACACTCCACCGCAAATCGAGGGATTGGCGGCGCGGGTGGACGGCGGCAAGCTGCGGATCGAGTTCAAGGCCAGCGATGCGCAGACGACCTTGCAGTTCGCCGAGTATTCGATCAATGGCGGCGAGTGGATTTCGGCGAAGCCGACCACCCAATTTATGGACTCGCTGTCGCACGAGTACAAACTGGAGGCGGATAAGCCGGCAGGGACGGAGTTCACTGTCGCTGTGAAAGTCGCGGACGAGAATGACAACCTGGCGGTGCGGAAGGTGACGCTGCACTAACGGCCGGTGGACATTTTGAGTGTGAAGCTGCCGCCGGCGCCAATTGGGCCGGCGGTTTGCTTTGCGAGGAAGGCACAGCGTCCCAGCTGAAGTCTAAAATTTCAGATCAGCGCAATTCAGCGGTGTCGATGTAAAATGCTGGCATGCCGCAGCTTGCTGGAGTTTTCCCGATCCTGGCGACCACGTTCCGTGAGGACGGAGCCTTGGATCTCGACAGCCAGATCCGATTGGTGCGGTACCTCCTGGCCGCTGGGGCGCATGGATTCGGGCTGTTTGGGAACGCCAGCGAAGGGTATACGCTGACCGCGGCGGAGCGCCGCGAGATTCTGCAGGCAGTAGTGCGGGAGGTGGATGGCCGTGTCCCGCTCGTGGTGAGCTCCGGCCATACGGGTACGGCGGCCGCGGTGGAGTTGGGCAGGCAGGCCGAGGACA
This sequence comes from Paludibaculum fermentans, assembly GCF_051172195.1. Classification (GTDB taxonomy): domain Bacteria; phylum Acidobacteriota; class Terriglobia; order Bryobacterales; family Bryobacteraceae; genus Paludibaculum; species Paludibaculum fermentans_A. Next base: position 2,043,752 of record NZ_JBPJAQ010000001.1, on the reverse strand, counting down.
TGGGTGCGTCGGGCCTGATGGTGTTGCCGCCCTATCTCCTGAAGACGGATGGCGAGGGGCTGTTGCACTACTACAACGAGACCGGCCGGGCGGTGAAGATTCCGGTGATGGTGCAGGACGCTCCGCTGATGACGCAGGTGGCGATGCCGCCTGCACTGCTGGCGCGGATGGTGAACGAGACTCCGAATGTCTGCTATGCCAAGGTGGAAGCGCCGCCGACGGCCACCAAGACGACCGCGGTGGTGAAGGCGAGCGGCGGGGCGATGACGGTGTTTGGGGGCTTGAACGGGCTATTCATGATCGAGGAGATGCAGCGCGGCGCGCGCGGAGTGATGCCGGGCAGCGACCTGACGGCGCAGTTTGTCGCCATTTGGAACGCGGTGGAGAGCGGCCGGCTGCACGATGCGTGGCGCGTGTTCACGCAGGCGTTGCCGCTGATCCGGTTTGAACTGCAGCCGGGGCTAGGCGTCTCGGCGATGAAGCACAACCTGGTGGCGCGGGGTGTGATCGACAGCGCGTTTGTGCGGCACCCGACGTCGTCGCTGACCAGCGAGAGCCTGGCAGAGTTGGAGTTCCTGCGGACGTGGGTGGCGGCGGAGCCACAGATGGCTGTGGACGCCTGATCCGGCGGCAACCCGCCATGCGCATCCGGCATTTGCGTTGGTACATTGCCGCGCTGCTGTTTGCCGCCTCGATGATCAACTACATCGACCGGCAGGCGCTTTCCGTAGTGGCGCCGATTCTCACAAAGGAACTGCACCTGTCGCCGACGCAGTATGCGGGCATCCTGCAGTGGTTCCTGGTGGCGTACACCATCACCTATGTGATCAACGGCTGGGTGGTCGACCGCTTTGGGACGCGGCGGTCGATGGCGGTGTTCATGGCCTGGTGGTCGGCCAGCAACATGGCGCACGCTCTGGCATCGGGCGCGGCTTCGCTTTCGGTGTTCCGCGGGCTGTTGGGCATGGGCGAGTCGGGCAGTTTCATGGCGTCGATCAAGGTGGCGTCGGAGTGGTATCCGGCGAAGGATCGGGCGGTGGTGAACGGGCTGGTGAATGCGGGTGCGGCGGCCGGGGCGGTGGTGGCTCCGCCGTTGGTGGTGTGGCTGGCGACGCAGTATGGGTGGCGGTTCGCCTTTGTGGCGACGGGGGCTGCCGGGTTCGTTTGGTTAATTGCGTGGATGGTGCTGTATGAACTGCCGGAGCGGCACAAGCGGATCACGGCGGAGGAGTTGGCGCTGATCCAGGCTCCGGCGCCGGTGGCTCCAGTGGCTGCCCAGGGGTATTTGCAACTGCTGGCGCAGCGTGAGACCTGGGCACTGCTGGGAGCACGGTTCCTGTCGGATCCGGTGTGGTGGTTTTACCTGTTCTGGCTGCCGAAGTACCTGGTGGAGCATCGCGGGTTCACGCTGTTGCAGATGGGTGTGCTGGCTTGGCTGCCGTACCTGTGCGCGGACCTGGGCTCCATTGCGGGCGGGCTGGCGTCGGGCGCGTTGATTCAACGCGGGTGGGCGGCAGGAAGAGCCAGGCGGGCGGTGATGCTGCCTTGTGCGCTGTCGATGCCGCTAAGCATTGCGGTGGCGCTGACGCCGTCGTCAGGGATGGCCATCGCACTGATCTGCGTCGTGCTGTTTGCGCATATGGCGTGGCGGACGAACCTGACCACCATGACGAATGACCTGTATCCACGCGCTGTGGTGGGGTCAGTCTCCGGACTGATCGCCTTTGGGACGGGGCTGGGCGGTACGCTGTTCACGAATCTGACCGGCCAACTGGTGGAACGGTACTCGTATACGTCGGTCTTCTACATCATGGGGTTCCTGCATCCGGCGGCGCTGCTGCTGATGGGTGTACTTCTGAAGAAGAGGGACGAATGACGCGAATCCAAAGTGTGGAAGCGATTCCGGTGCGGCTGCCGAGGGACCTGGAAGAGGCGACGGGGACTGCGGGCTCGCCTTCCGTATTGCGCAGCGGCGTGACGGATTACCGCTGGTCGGCCAGTGTGCCCGCCATCTATTCGCGGCATTTCGAGACGGCGCTGGTGAAGGTGACGCTGGATAACGGGCTGACGGGGTGGGGCGAGGCGCAGGCTCCGCTGGCTCCGCAGGTGGCGTGTACGATTGTCGAGCGGCTGCTGGCTCCGCTCCTGGTGGAAGCCGAGTTTCAGCCGGAGCCCGGGCATATAGAAAAGACCTGGCATAACCTTTACGGGACGATGCGCGTTCGCGGGCAGACGGGTGGCTTCATGCTGGATGCGATCAGCGGAGTGGACCTGGCGTTGTGGGACCTGGCCGGGCAGATGCGGCAGCAGCCCGTATCCACACTAATTGCCGGCGCGATGGCACGAACGAAGGTGCCGGCGTATCTGAGCGGCCTGCCTTCCGGTTCGTTCGCCGACCGGTGCCGCTTTGCACGGGACTACCAGGCGCAAGGGTTCGGCTGTTTCAAGCTTTTTCATGAGGCGGCGGAAGGGGAACTCTTCCAACTGCTGGACGAGCTGCGGGATGCACTGGGTGCATCGGCGCAACTGGCGGTGGATGCGTTGTGGCGGCTGGAGGAGTCGCGTGCAGCGGCTTTCGGGCGGCAGTTGGACCGGCGGCACGCAGTCTGGCTGGAATGTCCGTTCATGCCGGAAGAGGCGGAGGCGCATCTGCGTTTGGCGGAGGCGATCCAGACTCCGCTGGCGGCCGGGGAGAGCTACCGCACGCGGAACGAGATTTCGCCAGTATTGCCGGCGCTGCGATTTGTGCAGCCAGACCTGGGCCGGACTGGCATTACGGAAGGTCTGCGGATTGCGGCGATGGCGACTCAGGCCAACGCGGCCGTGTTGCCGCATGTGAGCATCGCCCTGGGTCCGCAGATCGCGGCGGCGATTCATTTCGCGGCCGCGCTGGAGAATGCTCCGCTGCTGGAGTTCAACCCGTCCGTCTGCAGGATGGCGAACCTCTTTCTGGAGTCGCCGCTGCGGGTGGAAGAGGCGCACTGGCAGGTGCCGAAGGGGCCGGGGCTGGGCATCCAGATGAAGGAAGCGGAACTGCGGGCAGCGATCCGTTGGTAATTGGTCGGGAATGTAACATCTTCCGAACACGAAGCATGATTGGCCGTAACTACTGGCTAGGTGAATCATGTTTGAATCGTTCGCGCAGGATATTAGTTACGGCATCCGGCAACTGAAGAAGAGTCCGGGCTTTACCTTCGTTGCGGTGGCCTCCCTGGCCTTGGGCATTGGCGCCAATACAGCCATTTTTGAACTGGTTGCGGCGATTCGACTGCAAACGCTGCCCGTGGCGAAGCCCGAGGAGCTGGTTTCTGTCGATTTTGCGAAGGGATCAGCGCGCTCGGGCTGGTTTTCGACGCGCTCTGCCAGGTTGACTTCCGCGCACTGGGAGCACCTGCAGAAGCACCAGCAGTCGTTCAGCGGAGTGCTGGCGTGGAGCGCCTCGCGGTTCAACCTCTCGGACGGCGGGGAAGCCCGTTGGGCTGAGGGGTTGTATGTCAGCGGCGATTTCTTTCGCGTGCTGGGGGTGAATCCACTGATTGGCCGGACGATCACCACGGCGGACGATACAGAAACGTGCCCAAATCCGGGGGCAGTGGTCAGTTATGCATTCTGGCAGCGGGAATTGGGCGGAGACAAGGGTGCCCTGGGGCGGAACATCAGCCTGAACGGGCATGCGGTTCCCGTGATCGGCATTACCAAGCCCGAGTTCTTTGGCGTGGAGATGGGCCGGCGTTACGACGTGGCCATTCCGGTTTGCGCCGACCGCATGATGGCGGACGACGGCAAGGGGCGGATCCCGATCAAGCACGCGTGGTGGCTGTCGATGATGGGGCGTCTGAAGCCGGGCGTGACGGTGGACAAGGCGCGAGCCCAGTTGCAGGCGTTGTCGCCGGGCATGATGGAGGCCACCATGTCGCCCACCTACAAAGCACAGCAGGCAAAGAAATACCTGGCGAACAAGATGGATGCGCAGGAGGGCGGAACTGGCGTTTCGAACCTGCGCCGCCAGTATGAACAGCCGTTGTGGCTGCTGATGGCGACCACGGGGCTGGTGCTGTTGATTGCGTGTGCGAACCTGGCGAACCTGCTGCTGGCGCGGGCCAGTGTGCGGGAGAGGGAACTCGCGGTGAGGCTGGCGCTGGGCGCCTCGCGCAACAGGCTCGTGCGGCAGTTGCTCGCCGAGAGCCTGCTGCTGGCGATCATGGGAGCGACCTTGGGCGCTGGCCTGGCGCAGTTGTTGAGCAAAGGCCTCATCACCTTCATCAGCACGCGCGACAATCCGCTGTTCGTGAATTTGACGTTGGACTGGCGGGTACTGGGTTTCACGGCGCTACTGGCCGTCTCCACCTGCCTGCTGTTTGGGCTGCTGCCCGCGTTGCGGGCCACGAACATGCCGCCGTCGGCCGCGATCCGCGCAGGGGGACGCAGTGTGACCTCCGGGCCGGAGCGCTTCAGCCTGCGCCGCATCCTGGTGGTGACCCAGGTGGCATTTTCGCTGGTGCTGCTGACGGGCGCATTGCTGTTTGTCCGCAGCCTGCGCAACCTGATGACGACGGATTCCGGTTACAAACCGGAGGGCATCATGACCGTGGACCTCGACTTCAGCCGCGGCCAATATCCCAAAGAGCGGCGGCCGGCTTTGTACCGCGAGCTTTCGGACAAGCTGGCGGTGCTGCCGGGTGTGCAGGCGGCGGCGCAGGTGATGATGACGCCGATGAGCGGCTCGGGCTGGAACAACGACATCGGTCCTGACAACAGCGCGGCGGCGGCCAGCGGCAAGCAGTCGTTCTTCAACCGCGTGGGGCCCGGCTATTTCCACACGATGGGGACGCAGTTGCTGGCCGGCCGTGAATTCGATGAGCGCGACAACACGTCGGCGCCCAAGGTGGCGGTGGTCAATGAGGTGTTCGCCAAGAAGTTCTTTGGGAAGGCGAACGTGGTGGGGCGGACGTTCCACATGGAGGCACCGGCGGGTAAGCAGGAGGATCTCATTCAGATCGTGGGTGTCGTGAAGAATACGAAGTATTACGAGCTGCGGGAGGATTTCCTGCCGATCGGGTTCTTCCCGATGGCGCAGGACGACGAACCGGGTCCCGGGCTTTCGACGGTGCTGCGTGTGCAGGGTTCGCCTCTGGATTTGATGAATGGGGTCAAGGGCGCCATTGCCGGGGTCAACCCGACTATCGGGATCGAGTTCAAGACATTCTCGACCCAACTGGAGGAGTCGCTGTTGCGCGACCGGCTGATGGCCACGCTTTCCGGAGCGTTCGCCCTGCTGGCCGGCCTGCTGGCCACGTTGGGGCTGTATGGCGTCATTGCGTACATGGTGGCTCGGCGGCGCAACGAGATTGGGCTGCGCATCGCGCTGGGCGCCGATCGGGGCAAGGTGATCCGGTTGGTGCTGGCGGAGACGGGCCTGCTGCTGGCGGCGGGGCTGGTGGTGGGCGTGCTGTTGGCGCAATGGGCGGCACGCGGAGCGGCCAGCATGTTGTACGGCCTGCAGCCCTGGGATCCGGTGTCGATGGCTGTCTCGATCGCGCTGCTGGCGACCGTGGGATTGTTCGCGGGGTATGGACCAGCCCGGCGGGCAGCGGCGCTGGAACCGATGTCGGCTTTGCGGGAAGAATAATCGCGGGTAACGGACGGGGCGGCTGATGGCAGCACCCTCAGCGCGCGGTGTGGCCTTGAAGCTGCACCGCGCGCTCATCATTTTGGCGGCGGTGTAGGTGATGCCACGCTCCATGAGTCTTTGAATTGAGATGAAACCGTCCTTTTCGAGACGTTGCGGGTGCCTCGCCGTTGTTGCACTGCTCACCCTGACCCTGACCGCGCAGCCCCGCCTGGAGAGTCTGGCGGCGCTGAGTGGGGACGGCGCAACACAAGTGAAGTCGATGGCACTGGACGCCTCGGGCAACATTTACCTGACCGGGACTACGACCTCAGCGGACCTGGCGACCCCGGGCGCATATCGCACAAAGCGGACCAGCTCGATCCTATATGCTTACTCGATCAGCGACGGCTCGTTCGAGCCGAGTTACCCCACCCGGAGCGGCTATGCCAGTGATGTGATAGGAGATCCACGCCAGAATGGCGAAGCTTACGCATTGACCCCGGACGGTCTGCTGAAGACCACAGACTCCGGCGCCACCTGGGTATTGGTCGGTGGCGGATTGCCCCCCGGAGCTGGTCCGCTATTCCTGGCCTTCGCCCCATCGCAGCCGGACGTCTTGTACGTTCTGTTCGCCCAGGGCATCTATCGCAGTACTGATTCCGGCCGCTCGTGGAGCGCCGCGCCGCCGGTGTCCGCATCGGTGCCGCCCGATCTGAAGACCGTTGTCAGCAGTCTTGCGATCGACCCGTTTGATGCGGCCCACGTCCTGGCGTATGGCTACCAGTCATACGACTCCCGGGATGGAGGCCAGACTTGGCACGAGTGGCCTACTAAGCTCGTCCAGGCAGCCTTCGACCCGCTACAGCGCGGAGTCGTCTGCGCCCTGGTCTCCGAGCAATCGGGGGCTATATCGAGAAACGTCCTGGTGAGGAGTACGGACGGCGGAAGATCGTTTCAACAAGTACCGGGGCGGCCAGTGACGCAACCACTGACCTTTCTGTTGGATGGCAAGCGGGCCGGCTGGATCTACGTCAGTGGTTACAATGACTTCGGCACTGATCCAGGTATTTACCGCAGCGAAGACAATGGTGCGAGCTGGGCCTTGGGGATCAGCACGGCTCCGGGACAGTTCCTGCAGGACACACAGTCGGGTGAAGTGTTTGCGGTGACCGGAAGCGAAGGCATCTTGCGCAGCACGGACGGTTTCCGGAGCGTCACCCAGATGAAGATCAAGGCTTATCTGGGCACCGCAACGATTGTTTCCAGCGGCAAACTGCTGGTCCGGTTTCCGAATGTCAGCACTGGAGACGCGTTCGTGGCAAAACTCGACGCGGCGGGCCGCCTGCAGTACTTCACATACATCGGAGCCCTGTTTCAGAGTTCGGGCACGGCCATCACCGTCGACAGCCAGGGACGGGCCATCGTCGGCGGATTCAGTTCCGGCGAGGTGATCCCGAATGCGACCAGCCTGACTGGCGGGGTTCCAGGGTCCACCCTTCTATTCAGGCTCTCGCCGGACGGCAGCCAGATGGAGTATGCCACCTGGGCGCCTGGCGGGGTCATCAACTCGATAGCACTGGATACAAACGAAGACATCTATCTCGCCGGGACGACTGGCAGCAGTTTCTATGCGACTCCTGGCTCCGCTCAACCCTACTTCACGGACTGGCCGCAGCTGCCCCAGGGCCCCACCCACAATGACGGCTTCATGGCGAAAATCACCCGGGAAGGGGACAAGTTGGTCTACTCCACCTTTATGGGGTACGGAGGAATCGACCGCGCGTGGACGATCTCAGTGGATTCGCAGGGGAATGCCTACGCGGCCGGCACCCGCGTGTGGAAGCTGAATGCCGACGGCTCAGCGTTTCTGTGGAGCACCACCCTGCAACCAGGCGAGATCCTGTCCGGCGTGATTGATAGAGAGGGCAACTACTACGTCTGCGGGGCCACCCGCTGGACGGATATGTACACGACGCCCAATGCGTTCCAGCACGATGCGCCCCCCAGTTACGGAATCAATCCGGGCGATTTCCGGTTCAGCCCGCCTGAACTGGATGGTTTCGTGGCCAAGCTTGACGCCGATGGAGGGGTGGTCTATTCCACGCTGCTGGGCGGCTCGTCGAACGACTCCGCCACGCGCATCGCGCTCGACGAGAATGGACAAGTCATCGTGGCCGGTTACACCAGGTCGACCGACTTTCCGGTGCGCAACCCGATGGGCGACGCACCGGCAGCAGCGTTCCTGACGCGCCTGAACGCCGACGGCTCTGATGTCGTTTATTCCACCTATATGCCGGGCGACGGCGAACTGCGGCCGGTGGGGCTGGCCTTGCGGCCTGGTGGCGGATTGATCGTGGCCAGATCTTCAAGTTTACCGGGCACCGCCACGGTTGAGCTAATCACCGAAAGCCTCCGCTAACCGAGTGAAGAGTTCTCGAGGACCGCCCACTGCGCCAGGCCGGCGAAACGGCGGTACTCAGCCACCCGGAAGCCGGGCACCCGGCGAGCGTCGAAGAGATTGGAGTGCGGAGATGTTCGGCGTTGATTGATACCCGCATTTTCCAGGATCTTGAGGAGCCAGTCCCATTCGGGCGCGGGCGTGGTGAGCATCAACTGGCCTTTCGGCTTCAGCAGTTGGCGGCAGGCGGCGAAACAGTCGACGTGCTCCAGGATTTCGAAGGCCACAATCACGTCAAACGAGGCGGCCTGCAGGCCCAGTCGAGGCCATTCCAGGATATCCCCAACGATGTCCGCTGGCTCGTGTAAGTCCAGGCCGGTGTATGCTTTAACGCCCCGGTCACGCAGATAGCCGCCCGCCCAGCCTGAGCCGCAGCCTATCTCGAGCACGCGGGCGTCGAGCTGGATGCGGTCAAGGAAGTAGCGGGCGCGCAGGCCGCGCATTCTGGATTCGAGGAGGGCCATGAGGACGGGTAGTCCCATGGTAGCGAACGGCGTCGGCGGAGGGTCAGGCGAGGATGTTGAGAATCGCCTGGTTCAGGTTGTCGAAGTTCTTGGCGACTTCGACATTGGCGTCCACCATGATTTTTGCCTGCAGCATGGCCATGACTTCGGCGCTGAGGTCCACTGTGTCGGTGGGTGCGGATACGGAGGTGGGCATTCTGGCAATGCGCGACGCCGTGGCCGATGCCAACTGAAGTCCGTTGTTGATGCCCGCGAGGGCGACGCTCAGGTCTGCCATTTGTCTGCCTCGAAGTTCTTATCGGGGAAACGGGCGGCCGTTTGAGGGAAACTTGTGGTGTCGACGGGTTTGCACCAATGTCGGAGAATGAAATTGAGCTATGCGTACGACTTCGATTCTGCTCGCCGCGATCCTGATCTTCTGTTTTCAGGCGGTCCTGGTGTGCCAGCCGTCGGCTATGCCGCTACCCACGTTTCTGGGCACGGTGAAGGGGAGCGACGGGAAAGTCCTCTCGATTGAGTCGGATGACGGGAACACGATGCAGTTCACCTGCACGCGCAAGACGGAGTTTCTGGACGGCAAGAAGCGCATCAAGGCTACGGACCTGCAGCCGGGAGAGTATGTCTCTGTGGAAGCGAAGCTCGCGCCGGACCGGTCGATGGATGCGGTGATCGTCCACCGCGAAAAACGTCCCGACGCGTAGCGGATCAACTGATACGGCGGAAGGCCAGTACGGCGTTCAAACCGCCGAAAGCGAACGAGTTAGAGAGCACCGCCTCCACCTGGGCAGGCCGCGCCATATTGGGAATCACATCCAGGTCGCAGGCCGGATCGGCCTGGGTGAAGTTCGCGGTGGGCGGAAGCAGGCCGCGCTCCATGGCCAACAGCGACGCCACTGCTTCCAACGCGCCGGCCGCACCCAGGGTATGGCCATGCATCGATTTGGTTGAGCTCACCGCCGGCGGCTGGGCAAACACTGAACGGATGGCCCTGGTCTCCGTTACGTCGTTGGCCGGTGTGCCGGTGCCGTGGGCATTGATGTAGCCGATCTGTTCGGGTGCGAGTCCGCCATCGGCCAAAGCGGCGCGCATGGCGGCGGCGGCGCCCTCGGCTGAGGGCATCGTGATGTGGGAGGCATCCGAGGTCATCCCGAAGCCACAGATCTCACCCAGGATGTGGGCTCCGCGGGCGGTAGCGGCCTCCAGCGTTTCCATGACGAGGATGGCCGCGCCTTCGCCGAGGATCAGGCCTTTGCGATCCACGGTGAACGGCCGGCAGGTGTCGGGGGCCACGACGCGCATCGCTTCCCAGCCGCGCAGCATGCCCAGACAGAAGGGCGCCTCGTTTCCACCCGCCAGGGCGGCATCGGCCATACCCGCCCGCACCATCCAGAACGCCTGGCCAATGGCATGGGCGGAGGAGGCGCAGGCAGTGGAGACGGTATAGGCCGGCCCGGTGATGCCGTGGTGCATGGAGATCCAACTAGCCGTGCCATTGGCCATCACCTTGGGAATGGTGAGCGGGTCGAAGCGAGTCTTCTTTTCCTCGAAGAGCTGGCGGTAGGTTTCGTCCTCGGTTGTCTTTCCACCGACGCAGCAGCCTGTCACGACCGCTGTCCGGGCGGGATCGAGCGTCAGTCCAGACATTCCCAGAGCTTCGGCCGCCGCCACCCCGCCGAGCTGAACCGTGCGGTCCAGTTGGGAGGCTACTTTGGGGTCAAAGTGGAGGAAGGGGTCGAAATCCTGGACTTCGGCTCCGTTGGAGAAGCGAAGCGCCGAGCAGTCCACCGCTTTGATGGGACGGATGCCGCTGCGGCCTTCCGCCAGCGCAGCCCAGAATGAGGGAAGGTCGGGCCCCAGGGCGGAGATCACCCCCGCGCCGGTGATGACGACGCGTCTCATGCCGGATCGGATGCGGAAGCAGCCGACTGCTTGCGCGCCAACAGCGTCTCGACTCCGGCGATGGCCTGCTGGATGGAGGTGAACTCCTTGCCGGCGTCATCGGGGATGTCGATGTCGAACTCTTCCTCCAGCGCGAAGAGGATATGCAGGCCGTCCAGGGAATCGATGTTGAGTTCCTGGAAAGTGCTCCCGGGCTGGATGGTATCAACCGGGATGCGCTGATTCTCGGCGATGACGCGAATGACGCGCTGGCTGGTGGTTTCCTGCATTCTATTGAGCTCCGTTGGTCACGATCCGGGCCGCCGCGTGAATCTCTAAGTCTACTTTCTCGCCGACACGCAGGACAAACGTGCTCGGGTTTTTCAGCCCCCAAGCCACATAGGGGATGGAGAACTTCGAGTCGGCGCTGATGCGGCCTGGTTCCACGGTCACCTGGATGGGCAGTGTCGCCTCGTGCTCACTGCCATGCAGCAGGAAGGTGCCGTGCACCTGGAGGGTGGCGCTGCCCTGCACTGGCACCTGTCCATCCACATGTTTCGGCTTGAAGACCACATCGGGAAACTTGGCGCTTTCCAGCACGCTCTTGTGCATCTTGCCATCGCGGCTATCGTTGCCGCTGGCGCCGCTGCGGGCATCGGCGATGAGCTCCCCAGACGCGTTCCCAGTGGCCGGATCGAAGTGGATTGTCCCGCTGCGCAACTGGAAGGTGCCGTGGACCGTATGCACGAAAGCGTCCAGGGTCCAGTGGATCTGAGTTTGGGGCGGATCGAACACCAGCACGGTGTCGGCCGCGTGGAGTGGAACAAGCAGGCCCGCCGCGAGCAGCGACAGGAAGAGGAGGTAACGCATGGCAGTGGCCTTTCTCAGGCGGTGAACATACTCCAACCGAGCGTAATGGCGGCGGTCGCCAGCACTCGGGGGGAGAACCCGTGGACATGCATGGAGAGCATGTCCGCAAACACCTTCGGCCGGGCCGAGAGTGCGGAAAATACGCGGCGGCGCAGGGAGTCGCGCTGATCCATCAGCAGCATCAGATCGGCCATGAGAGCCGGACGGCGGCGGATGCGATTGTGCGCCTTCTGGTAAAGTCCCAGGTCATCCAACTCCATCGCCGCGGCCAGCGCCAACGCCTGCTGGAAGGCGAGGGACAAGCCCTCACCGGTGACGGCGTCAACTGATCCGGAGGCATCGCCGATCAGCGCGATGCGGTCGTGGCACACTCTCCGCAGGCGGCGGGAAGCCGAAATGGAGCCGCGCTCGGTGGAGGCCGGCGCCGCACCGCGCAGCTTCTCCATCAGGTCAGGAAACAGAGGCAAAGCCTGCTGCAGCCGGAGATCGGAGCTGCAGGAGAGCAAAGCGACGTTCACCCGATCGGCGGCCACGGGGGTGACATAGATCTGGCAGCCGGAGGCCCAGTGGACTTCGACATGATCGGTCCAGGGAGCCACCTGGAAGTGACGGCGGAAACCGAAACGCTGGCTGTCCCTCACCCTGGCATCGAGCCCGGCCCAGCGGCGAATGGCGGAACCGGCGCCATCGGCGCCCACAATAAACCGGGCGGTGAGGGAGTGGTTGCGGAGCAGCACACGCTGGCCTTCCAACCCGACGACCGGAGAGTTCCATAGCAGCGTGACTCCGGCCTCTTCGGCCTTGGCCGCCAGAATCCGGTGCAGGGTCGTGCGGCGCACACCAAAGCCGACGCCGGACGGGAAGGTTGCGGCGACCGAACGGCCATGGCTGCTGAACCGGATGCCGCGGAAAGGAACATAATCGTCCGGGGCGATCGTGACACCCAGGCTGCGCAGGGCGGCCACGGCGTCCGGCATCAGGCCCTCGCCGCAGGCCTTGTCGATGGCGCTATGCGCGCTATCGGCGACCACGACGCGGAACCCTTTGCGGCGCGCGGCGATGGCGGCCACCAGCCCGGCCGGGCCGCCTCCGGCAATGAAGACATCGGTTTCTGTTGGTAATTCCATACCCTCACCAGCGCAACAGGAGCAGTTCGGAACAGAACGCAGGGCCCATCGCCGCCATCAGGCTGTAGGTGCCCGGCTGCGGACGGCGGTTCATCATGACCTCCTCCAACACCAGCAGCACCGAAGCGGATGAGAGATTGCCCGTACGCTTCAGGCACGCCCAGGACGCATCCAGGGCGTCGGGCGGAAGTTGCAAGGCACTGCTCGTGGCCTCCAGCACGCGCGGCCCGCCGGTATGCAGCACCCAGCTTCCGATGTCACCCCGCGAGAGTCCTTCCGAGGCGAGGAACGCGTCCACATCGGCGGCCAGGTTCTGCTCCACTACTTCGGGCACTTCCCGCGAAAGTACGATCTGGAAGCCCTTCTCGGAGATATCCCAGCCCATCACGTGTTCGGTGTTCGGATAGAAGACCGAACGAGTCGCCAGGATCCGCGGCCCTGCTACAGGGACATCCGCTCCAGCCACCAAGGCAATGCCGGCGCCGTCGCCGAATAATCCCGAGGAGATCAGATTGGCGACGGAGAGGTCCTCGTGCTGAAGCGTGAGCGAGCACAATTCGACGGCGATCACGGCGGCCACCTGCTTCGGATACGCCTTTACGTAATCGGCTGCCCGAGCAACGCCGGCCGCGCCAGCGACACAACCGAGTCCAAAAATCGGCACCCGCTTGATGTTCACCGGCAGGCTCATGCGGTTCATCAGACGCGCGTCCACCGACGGGCTGGCGATGCCCGTGACCGAGACGAAGAAGATGGCGCCGAGTGCTGACTTGTCGAGCCCGGCGCGTTCCAGGGCCAACGTCAGGGCCTCTTCGCTGAGATCCACGGCGACATCGATCCAGTGGTTGTTCGCCTGGCCCCACGTCTTGATGCCGTAATACTGCTCCATCGGCAGCGCGAGATAGCGAGTCTCCACGCCAACACGGTGGTGCAGGCGCTCGATGAACTCGGGGTTATCGAGCTTCGGCCCCCAGAACTGCTTGAGGGCCGCGAGCAGCACCCGCTGGTCGTATTTGTGTTTGGGTAAGGCGCTGGCCGCGCTGGCGATGATCATTAAAGAAGTCTACTTTCAACGGAGGCGGGCAAGTTCTTCTGCATAGAGATGGTTGTGGGGAAACTCCTGCACCAGTGACTGCAAAATAGAACGCGCCAGTTGCCTGTTCTTATCCCTCAACGCGGCAACGGCCAGCAACAACCGGGCAAACGGTTGCAGAAAACGGCCCTTTTCCGCCGTGATCTTCAATTTCTCCAGGCCCAGCTCCTTGTTGGTCGCATTGCCGTTCCATTGGAGAAACCAGCGCACCGGAAGCGGCTTCAGGCTGAGCAAATAATTCTCGACGCCGATGGCGAGCCATGCGTCGGCGAACTTCGGATCCGACTGCAGGAGCTTCTCGGCCAGCAGGCGGCTATCCTTCGTTGCATTCAAAGAGCTCAGGTAGCGCTTCTCGATCAAGGCGTCGTAATCCGACTGCAGGCCCAGCGCCAGGACCTTCGCGAAGACGGCATTCGAGTCCCCGGGCGATCGCGCCAGGACCTTGCCCGCAAGATCCTGCGCCCGCCCCAGTTCCCGATGGAATGCCTGCTGCGCCGCGGCGTCCGGTTTCAACTTCTGGCTGGTGCGGAAATTATCGTCATGCAGGAAGAATTCCGATTGGAGAATATGGAGCCGGTCAAACTCAGAGAATAGATAGGCAGCGGCATCAGAGACCGGTCCCAGCGGGTCCTCAGGATGTTGCCTCATCCACTCGGCGAAAGTTTTGTGCGCTGCTTCAAACTCCAGGTTGTACATCTGCCGGTAGCCCAGGTCGATGCCCGGAACCTGCTGAGCACAAACGGGAATGGCGGCCAGCAAAGAGGCCAGTAACAATTGTGCGATGGATGACACAGATCAATACTACTTATCAGATGCACAGCCCAGGCGAACTTATTCCAAAAGGAAGCAGTCGCTTTTATGTAGCCGGCCCAACACCCGGCACCTAATCGGATGCGCGGCACGATACATCGGTTACGGGACGGCGGGCTTTTCCATACCCAATCGATCGATCTGAATCCTGGCTACGCGGTTGAAATCCATGCGGGCTACGGTGAACCGGCGGTCTTCGTACTCGACGGAGTCGCCGGGGCTGGGGATGCGGCCAAACCGGAAGAGCAGATAGCCCGCCACCGTTTCGTAGGAATCGCCCAGTGGGAGTTCTACCCCAAACTGGGTCTCCAGATCCCGGAGGCTGGTCGCCCCATCAACCTCGAAGCCGCCATCGTCTTCCAGCGCCGGTTGCACCGTTTGCAGATCGAACTCGTCTTCGATCTCTCCGAAGATCTGTTCGAACACGTCTTCGATGGACACCAGGCCGCTGACCGTGCCGAACTCGTCCACGACCAGGGCGACGTGTGCGTGTTTCTCACGAAGATCGTCGAGGACCAGGTGCAAGGCGCGAGACTCCGGCACGATGGGGGCCTTGCGTACGATGCGGCTCAGCTTGAACGGCTCCACGGCCCGCCTGCGGGAGTTCGACTGACGGCGCTGCGCCCAGAAATCGAGCACGTCTTTCACGTGAACAAAGCCAATGGGATTCTCCAGCGACTTCTGGCAGACAGGCAGGCGGGAGTAGCGGCTGCCGCTCATCAACTGCAGAACCTCGTCGATGTCCGCATCCATCTCCACGGTGACCATCTGATTGCGCGGCACCATTACCTGCCGGACGCTGACCTCCTGCAGGTCGATAATCCGGCTGATGGCTTCGCGTTCAAACTCGGTCAGTTGCCCGGCGGAGTGGCTGGCCGCGACGACAAACTTGAGTTCTTCCGGCGAATGAGCGCCGTGCTGGTGGCCATGGACGCCAATCAGGCGGGAAAAGATGCCGGAGGCGCGTTCGATCACCCACACGAAGGGCTCCACCAACTTGTAGAACACCAGCAGGACGGGGGCAACGATTACGGCCAGCCGGTCTGACTTGTCGATGGCCACATTCTTGGGCACCACTTCGCCGAACACGACGTGGGTGAACGTCATGATTGCGAAGGCGCAGACCAGGCTGACAATGCGGACCACGGCCTCGGTGGCCGGCGTGCGCACTGGCGCGAACAGCGTCATGAACATGCCGTCGAGGGTCGCCTCGCCCAGCCAGCCCAGCGCCAGGCTCGCCAGGGTGAGCCCCACCTGGCTGACCGAAAGCAGCCGTTCCGGATTCGCCAGCAGGGACATGGCGGCGTGGGCGCCGACGACGCCCTGATCGGCCATCTGCCGCAGCCGGGAAGGCCGCACGGAAACGAGCGCCGTTTCCGCGGCCGCAAAGAAGCCATTCACACCGATGATGATAAACATCAGCATCAGGCGGTAGCCGTAGCTTGCTGGTTGTTCTTCCATGGATGAGCGGGTATTTTCTCGCCGCGGCGGACCTATGGGTACCATTGTAGAGATGTCGCGAATCCTGCGTGCCGTGAATGCCCTGATCCTCCTGCTGGTTGTCGCAGGGCTGGCGGGCGTGTTTTGGTTTGTGTGGCGGCCTACGCCCCAGACGTCAGGGGAGATCCAGGCGCCAACGGCCAAGCCGGTCCGCATCGTACGCGACAGCCTCGGGGTTCCTCACATTTTCGCCGAGAACATTGACGATGTACTGTTCGGGCAGGGGTTCGCCACCGCGCAGGACCGACTCTGGCAGATGGACACACTGCGCCGGTTGGCGGCCGGAGAACTGAGCGAAATCATCGGCAAGTCCGGCCTGGAACTGGACCGCAAATCGCGGCGCCTGCGCATGCGCCAGATCTCGCAGATGTGGCTCAGGAACATGCCGGCCAAGGACCGCGCCTTGCTCGCCGCCTATGCCCGCGGTGTCAATCACTACATCGAAACCAACCGCGGCAAGTGGTCACCGGAGTTCACCATTCTGGGGTATCAACCGCGCCCCTGGCTGATCTCCGATACCCTGCTCTGCGCCCTGCAGATGCATCGCACCCTGAGCGGCAACTGGGAGCAGGACCTGCTGAAGGCAAAGATGCTGGCGCTGGGCGATCGCGACAAGGTGGAGTTTCTGTTCCCGGCGCGCGTTGGCAACGAACCCATGCCGGGCTCGAATGCCTGGGCCATCTCGGGCGCCCGCAGCACTACCGGCAAGCCCATCCTGGCCAACGATCCACACCTGGAGTGGACGATGCCCTCCACGTGGTATGAGATTCAGCTGCAGGCTCCGGGACTGAACGTCGTGGGCGCCTCGCTGCCTGGCGTGCCGGCCGTCGTGATCGGACACAACGACAGAATTGCGTGGGGCATCACCGCCCTCCAATTCGACAACCAGGACCTCTATCTTGAGAACATTGATATGCGTACGGGCGCCTTCACCTTCCGCGGCCAGACCGGACAGGCGCACCGGGAAGTGGAACTGATCGCCGTCAAGGGCGACAAGCCCGTGGAAGAGGTGACCTTCAACACGGTGCATGGCCCCATCTTCCGAACAGAGGGCGAGGTTCACATTTCCCTGCGTTGGGCCGCGGCGACCAACAATCCGTTCGAATTCCCCATGATCGATTTGAATCGCGCCCGGAACTGGACGGAGTTCCGCGCCGCGCTGAGCCGCCTGACCGGCCCCAACATCAACGTTTTATATGCCGACGTGGATGGCAATATCGGATGGCAGGTGGCCGGCCGCTTACCCCAGCGGAAGGGCTTCCGCGGCGATGTGCCCCTGGACGGCTCAGCCGGAGTCCAGGAGTGGGAAGGGTTTATCCCATTCGAAGAGCTACCCTCCTACTACAATCCGAAGTCCGGCATGTTGGTGAGCGCGAATCAGAACGGTTTTCCCGAAGATGCGCCCTACCAGGTGAGCGGCTTCTTCGCTTCCACGCACCGCGCCCGGCAGATCACGGCGCGGCTGCTTTCCAAGCCGAAATGGAAGCCGGAGGAGATGCTGCGCATCCAGACTGACGTCTATGCCAGTAGCCTCAAGTACCTCGCCACGCAGGCAGTGCAGGCGGTGGACAAGCGCGGCGACCAGAACGCCATGGCCCGCGAAGGCGCACAGTTGCTGCGCGACTGGGATGGGCAGATGAACCGGGACAAGGCCGCACCCCTGCTCGCGTCCCTGCTCTACCAGCACCTGCGGCGCTCCATGGCAGACCGGGCCGCGCCCAAAGAGGGCGCCGACTATAAGCCCTATATCGCCCACAGCGTGGTGGAGAAGCTGCTGCGGCAGCGGCCGGCCGGCTGGTTCAACGACTATGATCTTTGGCTGGCGACGTCGCTGGCCGACGCAGTTGAGGAAGGGAAACGGATGCAGGGCCGCAATATGGCGAAGTGGAGCTATGGCGTGCAGAATCTGCTCACGCTCAAGCACCCCATCGCTTCCCTGGTGCCAGGGGTCGGGTCGTTCTTCAATATCGGTCCACTGCCCTTGAACGGCTTCGGCACCACCATCAACGCGACCAGCGAACGCATCGGCCCCTCGATGCGCTTTGTGGCCGATACCAGCAATTGGGACGCCAGCCAGATGAACCTCACAGTGGGCGAGAGCGCCCACATCTTCAGCGGCCACTACAAGGATCAGTGGGAGCACTACTATGCCGGGCTGAGTTTCCCGCTGGAATTCAGCCAGGTGAAGGGCAAGGGCACGCTGATTCTCAAGCCGTGACCTGGGGCGGTGGACGCTCCACTGGCTGAGCCTGGTGCAGGCGGCTGATATACTCGTCTCAAAATTCCCAGCTCGTCGAGGGTCATTTTGCTACGAACAGTTCCTGCTCTCCTTTTCCTTTGCTCCGCCTTCGTGGCGACAGCCGAAATCAACTACCAGAAGCCGCCGCAAGCCATCCTCGACGTCATGCACGCGCCGGCCTCACCCGTGCCCTCCATCAGTCCGGCCAAGACCCATATCCTGCTCATCCAACGGCAGCTCTATCCTTCCATCGCCGTACTCGCCGCGCCGGTACACCGCATCGCCGGCCTGCGCATCAATCCCGCCAACAACGGCCCCCATGCGCCGCTGGGCACAGCCACGGGGCTGACCCTCAAGACGATCGCCGGCGGAGCAGAGGTGAAGATCGCCACGCCGCCAGGAGCCAGCCTCGACACCCCGGTCTGGAGCCCGGACGGCAAGTACTTCGCCGTCACCAATTCCACGGCCAGCACCATCGAGCTCTACATCGGATCGCTCACCAGCCCGGCCCTGCGCAAAGTACCCGGCGTTATCCTGAACGACACTATCGGCCAGCCGGTCGCCTGGTTCTCTTCCAGCAGGGAACTGCTGGTGCGCATGGTGGTGGCGGCCCGCGGACCTGCGCCCAAGCCGCCCGCCGCACCGGCCGGACCCAATGTCCAGGAGTCTTCAGGCAATGCGGGCCCGGTGCGCACCTACCAGGACATGCTGAAGAGCCCCTATGACGAGAAGCTCTTCGATTACTACTGCACCTCGCAACTGGCCAGCATCGACGTGGCCACGCTACGGGTGACGCCCATCGGCAAAGCCGGTATCTTCTCCTCACTCAATCCGGCGCCCGACGGCAAGCACCTGCTGGTTGCCCGCATCCATAAGCCTTACTCCTATCTGCACGCATACCCGAACTTCCCGCACGAAACCGAAGTCTGGGATCGCACCGGCCGCACTGTCTATCAGGTCTTCAGCCACCCGCTGGAAGACACCGTGCCCATCGAGGGGGTACCTACCGGACGCCGCAGTATTGGCTGGAGGCCGACGGAAGGGGCGACGCTGATGTGGTGGGAGGCGCTGGACGGCGGGGATCCCAAAACCAAGGCGCCGTTTCGCGACAAGCTGATGATGCTGCGTGCCCCCTTCAGCGGCCAGCCCGTGGAAGTCTTCAAGACCCAGCATCGGGCCCGCGGCCTGATGTACGGCGAAAGCGGCGGCATGGCGCTGGTGAGCGATTACGATCGCGACCGCCGCTGGCTGCAGATGTTTCGCATTTATCTCGACGACCCGACCGCGCAGGCCAAGCTCGTTTCCAGCCGCAATGCACAGGACCGCTACAAGGATCCAGGCCTGCCGCTGCTGAAGCGCCTGCCGACCGGCGGCATGGTGCTGCAGCAGAGCGGAGATTACGTGTTCCTCTCCGGCACCGGCGCCTCGCCGCAGGGCGACCGGCCGTTCCTCGATCGCATGAACCTCAGGACTTGGGAGACGGAACGTCTGTTCCGCGCCGGCGACCAGGGCTACGAAACCGTAGTTGGCCTCCTGGATGCCGAGGGCACCCGGTTTCTCACCAGCTACGAGACGCCGAATACACCGCCTAACCTCTACATCCGGCAAAAAGGCAGCGAAACCCGCACGGCCATCACCAACTTCCAGGACCCCACGCCCATCCTGCGCAAAATCAAGCGCCAGTTGGTCACCTACAAGCGCGACGATGGCGTGCAGCTCTCGTTCACCCTGTTCCTGCCTCCGGATTACCAGCCCGGCCAGCGCCTGCCTACGATCATGTGGGCCTATCCGCTGGAGTACAACGACGCCGATACCGCCGGCCAGATCGGCGGTTCGACGCAGCGGTTTGTCCAGATGCGCGGCATCTCGCAACTGTTCCTGCTGCTCTCCGGCTACGCTATCCTGAACGACGCCACAATCCCCATCGTGGGCAACCCGGAGACGGTCAATAACACCTATCTCGAGCAGTTGGTGGCCGGCGCCAAGGCCGCTATCGACAAAGCGGTTGAAATGGGCGTGACGGACCGCAACCGTGTCGGCGTGGGCGGCCATAGCTATGGTGCCTTCATGACCGGTAACCTGCTGGCGCACAGCAAGTTATTCCGCGCCGGCGTCGCCCGCAGCGGGGCCTACAACCGCACCCTCACGCCATTCGGCTTCCAGAGCGAACGCCGCACTTTCTGGCAGGCCCGCGACATTTACATGAAGATGTCGCCGTTCACCTACGCCGACCAGATCAAGACGCCCATCTTGCTCATCCACGGTGAAGCGGACAACAATCCGGGCACCTTCCCCATCAACAGCGAGCGGCTCTACCAGGCCATTCGCGGCAACGGCGGCACTGTGCGCCTGGTGATGCTGCCCTTCGAATCGCACGGCTACGCCGCCCGCGAGAGCTCTGAGCACACAGTCTGGGAAATGTTGACGTGGTTTGATAAATACGTCAAAAATGCTCCGGCGGAATCCAGTTCCAAGTGACTCGAAAGGGCCTATCTTAATTATCTGCAACCGCGGTAGGTTAATATCTCGTCATTCCTTATAGGAGGGACGGCAGATGTTGCGAATCGCATTCGCTGCGGCGCTCGCCGCAAGCCTTGCTGGAGCTCAGACGGAAGTCCCTGCGTCTGAATGGAAAACAGCCGCCACTGAAATAAGAGGCGAAGCAGCCCTGATCCGGGTGGCCGCGCAGGATGTGGCCGCAAAGCCTTACGGCTTGGCCGTGGATCATGCTGCCGTGCGGCAGGAGATTGAAAATCAACAAGTTAGAGCGGCCAGGATCCAAACCAAGCTCTACGAGGTCGAACGCGCCGAGTGCGCCAGGGGGCTGTATCAGGACAGCCGGCTCGACCGTCTTAAATCAGCAGCCGATCGGCTGACGGATCTCACCGCCGTGCAACGTTCCACGCTGGGAGACGGGGAAACCAAACCCAAATGGGGTGTGCTGAAACGTCAGGCGAAGAGCACCTCAGAACTTGCGGAAAAAATCGAAAAAGACGTCGCGCGCTTCGCCGAATAACTGTGGATTGAGGTTGTTGGGGGGAAATGATGTACCGCGTGATCTTTGTTCTCTCTGTTTGCCTGATCGTCGTCGGCCGGACTCTTGCCGCGCAGACTTCGAAATCAGTGGTCTCTGACGTCGTTCGTGAAGCAGGAGCGATTGTACAAACCGAGAAATCGCTGCAGGGCC
Source organism: Paludibaculum fermentans (assembly GCF_051172195.1). Classification (GTDB taxonomy): domain Bacteria; phylum Acidobacteriota; class Terriglobia; order Bryobacterales; family Bryobacteraceae; genus Paludibaculum; species Paludibaculum fermentans_A. Next base: position 2,022,515 of record NZ_JBPJAQ010000001.1, on the reverse strand, counting down.
TGCTGGAAGAGTCCAAAACAACGGATCCCAAGCAGGCCGAATCGCTAGTCAGGACCGCGCAGGTCAAGGTAAAGACCATTAAGGAGCTGTTGGATCAGTTGGATGCGCGCTACGACTCGCTGAATGATGAACAGCGCTCGGCTGTCCGTGAATCCTGGACTATTAGTGAACTGCTGGGCGCGTATGTCGACAATCAGCAGGATGATCTGGCCGGGCTCGCTGACAAAGAACGCCGCGAGGATGCCCGGGTGAACGCCACCTGTGCCGTGCGGCGGGCCGAAATGTTGGTGAGTTCCGTCCAGCGGTTGACGAAATAACCCTGCCCGGCCCGGCGTCCGGCTTCGTACAATGAAGGCCGGAGAGCCTTCATGTCAGTTGAAGAGATTCTGAACAGACTGGGTATTCAGCCTTTGAACTCCGGCGCTTGCGGGGCAGGCTGGCTGGAAGCCCCGGGCGGCGGAGAACTGCGCAGCCTGAATCCGGCTACAGGTGCGCCCATTGCGAGCATCGCCATGGCCTCAGCCGCCGACTACGACGCCGTGATGGACGACGCCGCGGCTGTTTTCGAACGCTGGCGTTTGCTGCCGGCCCCGAAGCGCGGAGAGATTGTGCGCCTGATCGGCGAGGAGTTGCGGCTTCACAAAGACGATCTTGGCGCCCTGGTCTCCCTGGAGATGGGCAAGATCCTGGCCGAGGGCAAGGGCGAAGTGCAGGAGATGATCGACATCGCCGACTTTGCCGTTGGTTTGTCCCGCCAGCTCTACGGCCTCACCATGCACAGCGAGCGGCCCGGCCACCGGATGTATGAACAGTGGCATCCGCTGGGCGTAGTGGGCGTCATCAGTGCGTTCAACTTCCCTGTCGCTGTCTGGAGCTGGAACGCGCTGATCGCCGCCGTCTGCGGTGATTGTGTCCTATGGAAGCCGTCGTCGGAAACCCCGCTCACCGCCATTGCAGTCCAACACATCTGCAACCGCGTACTGGAGCGCACCGGCTGGCAGGGCGTGTTTACCCTCGTCATCGGTCGCGGTTCCACGGTCGGCGAGAAGATGCTGGCGGACAGGAGAGTGCCGCTCGTCAGTGCTACCGGCAGTTGCCAGATGGGCTACCGCGTAGCCGAGGTGGTGGGCCGCCGGCTTGCCCGGACGATCCTGGAACTGGGCGGAAATAATGGGGTTATCGTCACCGAGGACGCGAACCTCGACCTCGCCCTGCGCGCCGTCCTCTTCGGTGCGGTCGGCACGGCCGGACAGCGCTGCACCACCATTCGCCGCCTCTTCCTACACAAATCGATTGCTGGACCGTTCGTCGAACGGCTCAAGGCCGCATATGCCCAGGTCAGGATTGGAGACCCGCTCGATCCACAGACCCTCATGGGTCCACTGGTGAACAAGACGGCGGTGGACGAGATGCTCGACGGGCTGGAGCGCGCCAAGGCGCAGGGTGCCGAAATCCTGTATGGCGGCGCGGCGGTGGAGCAGGACGGCGGCTACTTCGTCCAGCCCACCCTGGTGAAGGCCAGTGCGTTCATGCCCATCGTCAGCGAGGAGATCTTCGCGCCCATTCTGTACATACTGGAGTACGAAACCCTCGACCAGGCCATCGCCTGGCACAATTCCGTTCCGCAGGGCCTCTCCTCCGCCATCTTCACGAACAGCCTGATCTCGGCGGAGACCTTCCTTTCCGCCCGTGGCAGCGACTGCGGCATCGCCAACGTCAACATCGGAACCAGCGGAGCCGAGATTGGCGGAGCGTTCGGCGGCGAAAAGGAGACCGGCGGCGGCCGCGAAGCCGGGAGCGATTCCTGGAAGGCTTACATGCGCCGTCAAACCGTCACCATCAACTGGTCAAAGGACCTACCGCTGGCGCAGGGCATCGAATTCAAGGTCTGAGAATAAATCCGGATGCGCGGCACTAGTTCAGTGCTATGCCGCGCATCGCCATTTGCCTATTCCTGCTTCTCCCCCTGGTATATGCCCAATCGCCCGCGCGGACGCAGCCCGAAGTGGAACGGCTGGAGAGCTTAATCGAGGAACTCTCAGCGATGAAAACGCAGGTCGCCGCCCTGGAGTCGCGCATCGACACGATCCTGCGCGGCCTGAGTGAGCAGAAGGGCGCCTTGCAGACTAAGCCCACTGCCTACAATGCGTTGCGCAACATCGAACCGGAATCGGCTGCTGATGCGAAGCCGGCGGCCGTGCGCTGCGCGGCTCTCACGGCCTCAGGAAAGCGCTGCACGCGGGCTACCTCGGACTCCTCCAAGTACTGCAAGCAGCACCAGTTAGCCCACGCGAAGTAGCTGCTCATTGAAACGCGATCTCGCGGGCGACGCGGCGTGATTTGTAGTCCAATACCAGCCCCAACGAGCGTCCGGAGCCAGGGTGCTGCGCGGTCTCGTCGTCGCGGTGAATCACTGCCATCACTTCGCCGCTGCCGTCGGCGGCCGGACCGCGATCCTCTAACCGGAATTCTCCCTCTTTCCAACCTTTGGTCCGCGCGACATGTTCACTGGCCGCGGCGCGCAGATCTTTGGCTTCCAGGATGCTCATCCGGGAAAACCCTGCGAAACCGGACTCCACGGTAGGTGGCCGCCAGCCGTCGGCGGGGAAGAACCCCTGTTGGAAACGCCACAGAATCTCCACGTTTGCGCCGCTGCGCTTCGTCCACGCCAGCCGGTGGTAGAGGTGGCGGCGCCAGGAAGGCGCGGACCCGGTCATGAAGTTCATTTCCAGCGGAGTCGGCCAACTCAGCCGGCTTTGTTCGGTCGTGAACGTCACTGCATCGCCTGAATCCGGCGTGAACTCGAAATCCGGCAATGCGTCGGGACCACCCTGCTGGCGGCCGGGTCCGCACGGAAACTGCTGACCCTGGTAAGCGAAGGAGACTCGGCCGCTGGACGAAAGCGATACGGTGAAGCCGGACGGCAGGCTGCCGGGTATGAGCAGGTCGAGCCGCTTGCCTGCCATTTCCAGCACACCATTGTCGAAACGCAATTGATGCACTGGTTGGACGGCCACCCGGTTAGTGGACAGGCGGTCGAGCAGGCCGCTCAACAACCTCAGGCCGACCAGCCAGATAAACACGCCGGCAACGGCCGCGAGCGTCACGATCAGCACAATGCGCACGTCTGACTCTAGCGCAGGCGCGGGATCCCAGCCACCGGGAGTTGGAACTAGAGGTCGTCGTGCGCCTGGGCCAGGACCACCTGCCGGTCCGCCCACGAGATCGTATCCACCCACCTGGTGGAGAGCAGGACCTTTTGGCCGCTCATCCAACTGCCGGTGCGCGCCACCACATAGCGGACGAACCAGTTGGTGTCTTCCATGATGAGATCGTCAATCTGGCCCAGTTCTCCATCCGCCGCCTTCACTTGATAGCTGACGATGTCCCTGGAGCTGCGCAGGTGAGTGTCTTCCTCCATCACCGCCGTCTGGGTTGTGGCGAAGACTGGAACCAGAGGCGGCTCCATCGACCAGTAGGCAGGCCAGCCGTAGTATTCGGCGACAGCGATTTCTTCCTGACGCGACACTGGTTTGGCGGTGTCGACATCTGGACTGTTGCGGATCTGGTCCATCGTCAGGCTGACGGGCAATGCTCGCTTGTCCCAGTCGGGCTGGCCGGCCGCCGCCGGTGCAACCAGCACCTGCCGGCTGGAGAACCAACTCCCTGTCTCCACAACGAGATAGCGAACTGTCCAGCCGCGGTCGTCGAACAGAAAATCGTGCACATGGCCCAGATTGCCGTCCTCCGCGTGAATGGTCGAACCGATTAAAGAGTTCAGGCTTCGCAGCATGAGTTCCTCCTGGAACCTGTTTTTATAACTCCAGTTTGCTGCGAGGGCCGGGCAGGCAGGCATCCCGGGAAGAGGGTAGGAGGGCACGAAATTCAGGGCAGAGAGGAGCCTGATGCGATGATTTTCGCTACATCTTCAAGGAAGGACCCGGTCAGACATGAAAAGAGCCTGGGGTCCGGGCTCAGTCGGACCCCAGGCTTTCACGGTTTCTTCAACCACAAACTCAGTCGTCGTTGTCCGGCGCATCCATCCAGCCGGGCCGGCGCAAGACGTCTCTTGGGCGGGAACCATCCGGCGGGCCGATGATCCCTTCCCGCTGCATATTATCCAAAATGCGGGCCGCGCGTCCGTAGCCCAGCCGCAGGCGCCGCTGCAGAATGGACGTCGAAGCCTTGCCCATCTCGCAGACTACGCGCACGGCATCGCGGTAGAGCGGGTCTTCTTCGCCATCAGCTTCTTCCGCTTCGTCATTATCGTCGTCAGACGGCGGAGCGATGAGGTAGCTCTGGTCGTAGTCGGGCGAGCCTTGTTTGCGCCAGAAGTCGACCACGTCGGTGATCTCGGTCTCGGTCACAAAGGCGCCGTGTACGCGCAGCAGCCGCGAGGTTCCGGGCGGCAGAAACAACATGTCGCCCTTGCCCAGCAGGTGCTCCGCGCCCATGACATCGAGCACGATCCGTGATTCCACGCGAGTCGCCACGCGGAAACTGATGCGGGCCGGGAAATTGGCTTTGATCAGGCCGGTGATGACATCGACGCTGGGCCGCTGGGTGGCCAGCACCAGGTGCATGCCGACGGCGCGCGCCATCTGAGCCAGTCGGATGACAGACTCCTCCACGCCGGCGCGCTCGAGCATCATTAGGTCAGCTAACTCGTCGATAACAATGAGGATATACGGCAGCGGCCGTTCTTCCTCGACCGGATCCTTGGGCTTGTTCTCGTCGAACAGCGACATCGGCTTGTCGTTCGCCAGCCGGATCTTCTTGTTGAACTGGTCAATATTCCGGACACCGTAGCTGGCCAGCAGCTTCAGGCGGCGCTCCATCTCCAGCACGGCATTGCGGAGCGCGTTCACGGCCTTCTTCGGTTCCGTGATCACCGGCGTCAGCAGGTGCGGGATGCCATCGTAGATGCCCAATTCCACGCGCTTGGGATCGACCATGATCATGCGGACCTCGTCCGGTGTGGACTTGTAGATCACAGACATGATCAAAGCGTTCAGCATGACGCTCTTGCCGCTGCCGGTGGAGCCGGCGATGAGCAAGTGCGGCATCTTTTCGAGCTCGGAGATGCGGATGCGGCCGCTGATGTCCTTGCCCAGCGCAATGGTCAGGCGCGACGCCGACTCTATGAATTCATCGGATTCCAGAATCTGGCGCAGGCTGATCATCTCGCGGCGCGAGTTCGGGACTTCGATGCCCATCGTTGGCTTGCCCGGGATGCGCTCAATCAGGATCGACTCCGCCTGCAGGCCCAGGCAGAGATCCTCGGTCAGGGTGGTGATCTTGGCGATCTTCACTCCGGCGTCCGGCTTGAATTCAAACGTGGTGACGACGGGCCCCGGGTTGATCTGCACCACGTTGCCCAGCACGTTGAACTCTTCGAGTTTCGACTTGATGCGGCTGGCAACATCCTTCAGTTCGGCGCTGTCGTAGCCTTCGCGCTCCGGCACGATGTTCAGCAGGTTGGTGGGCGGGACGCGGAACGAGGTCCGGCGTGGCGGTTCTTCCTTGGCCTTCACCGGCGGCTTGGGCAGCGGCGGTGCAGGTACTACGGCTGGAGTGAGATCGTCTTCCAGCGAACGAATGGGAATGTCGGCTTCCCATGGGGGCGCGTCCTCAACGGCGGCGCCGCCATTCCGGAAGTTAGCCGGAGTGCCGTTCGAATATCCATTCGAGTGGCCGTTGGCATAGACTTCGCCGTGGCCATTCACATAGTGCGGGATTTCGGTTTCGAGGTCAGCGCCTTCCATTTGCGCGACGTCGGCGTTGAGGCCGGCCGGGCTCAGCGCCACGGCGCCTGCGGCAGCGGCCTTACCCTTCAGCTTGCGGCTGGCCATCGCCTGCGCCAGCAAGCCCGGAGTTTCCGCGCCTTCGCCCTGCATTTGCGCATCCGCCGGATCCATCACCGGCTTCGGTTTACGCTTCCAGACCTTATTGATCTGCCGGGTCAGCCACTGCTCCACGGCTTCGCCGATCGCCGCGATGGAGAAGGTGGACACCAGGTAAATGGACAGAATGAACAGGCAGGTCAACAGGATAGCCGTACCCGTGACGTTCAGAATCCGGATCATGCTGCTGGAGACCAGAAACCCGGCCACGCCGCCCACGGCAAAGGCGCCGTCGTAGGGATTAAGCGGGTGCATCAGGTCCAAAGCGCCGGAGATGGAGACGGACATCAGGCAATAGCCTGCGAGGCGCGTTACGGGAGACCGCAGGCTCTTGGCGCGCATCCAGCGCAAGCCGAGCCAAGCCGTAAGGAAGGGCACGACCCAGGCCGTCAGCCCGATCGACTGGAACAGGAAGTCGGCGAAGTGGGAACCGACGCTGCCGATCTTATTGTGCGCGGGGGTCCGCCAAGTGGCGTTATTCCAACTGGAATCAGTCGGATCGTAGGAGGCCAGAGCAAACAAAAACCCCACAGCGGCGAGGAGCAATACAATGCCCGTCACCTCTTTGAGGCGTGGAAAGCGTGTAAATAGTTTTACCTTCATCCGCCTTACCGGCGAGCGAAAGCCAGAGCAACGTAAGTATAACAGAAGCCCGGGGGCAGGCAAGCCCGCCCTGCACTCTTAGCCTTGGCCGTTCTCCACAGGGTAGCCGTGCTGGATCCAATCGGCCGAGAAATTGGTTTGAATCATCAGTGCTTTCAAGCGTTTGAAGCCCAAAAGCTTCAGTTCCGCCAAGGCCGGTTTCATATTCGGGCAGTGGTCCCACGGGCAGCAACCGCAGTAGATGACCACCTCCTGGTCTTTCGACAGCCTGGCAGCCGCTTTCCTTAGGAGCTCGATGCCCTCGGGCTTGTTGCACGGGCCAACGTAAACCGAGTTCGGGATGTGCTTGCTGCGGTACAGCACCCCAAACCCTACATGGAAGATGGCGATCTTGTTCGCGTCCTTCTGGCCCAGGCGCTTGGCAAAATCAGCCGGCGTGATCAGATCCGCATCATTCCATCCGGCGGGCGCCGCGGCAGCGGCCACGGCAGTCAAAGCGGCCAACGAAGTCCGCATCAGGCCCCGGCGCGATACGCGCGGAGTTGCTTCGGTGCACATGCTCTAATTCTAGACCTTTGACTCTGCAATCAAACAGCTGATTTTTGTGGCCTGGAAAGCCGTTTCAGCGTGCGGGCTGTGCGCGCCGGCTGAGATTCTCCATCCAATCCACGTGAACGCGGCCACCGTTGCTGTTGCCGCTCCAGACGCTCCAGATCTTGGCGGCGATGTCGATATCCCCGTCGCCATCGATGTCTCCGATCCAGGCATCGTGGCCGCCCAGGCGTTCATCCAGGATCACCCTCTCCTCGAATCTCACGTTTCCGGCGGTGGTCAGGTTCTCGTAGATGAACCAGCGTGGCGTAGCCCCAAGTGGCAGAATCGATGGATCTTCCTGCTCGACGACCAGGATGTCGCCGTCGCCGTCGCCGTCGAAATCGGCCACTCTCAGCGAGTGGAATGAGCCTCGCGTACCGGGCACCCGGTTCGCCTGGTAACTGGCTGAGAAGCCGGCCGGTTTCCTGCCATTGTTGCGGAGCCAGGCCAAGCCGGAGTTCTGCCCGTCGCCGTCCACCATGACAATGTCCTTGAATCCATCGCCATCCAAATCGATGATCCAACTGCGCGCGGAGAGGCCCCACGGACCCTTTCTTCCGAAGGGGAGGCCGTGGCGCACCCACTTGGTCCCCTTCTCCGAGTTTTCCAGCCAGCGGTCCGGCAGCACCACGTCGGCGTCGCCGTCGTTATCGAGGTCACCGATTCCACCCGGGTAAATCCCGGCGTGGATGTCGTCCTGGTCGTCCTTCACGGACAGCGTGATTGTCGTCCGGGGCCAATCGGCATCCTGGGCGGGCTGATCGGGCATGCTGTACCAGAAGCAGCCGTCTCCGTCGCCCATAGCCGCCACATCCAACCGCCCGTCGCCATCCATATCGGCCAGCACGACATCGTGGATCTCGCGTGTGATTCTGGAATCGTAGGTATACCGTTCAAACGGGGCTGTCCGGGGCCGGCCCGGATTGCGGAACCAATAGCCTCCGATGACAAGGTCGATCCAGCCGTCGTGGTCGACATCCACAGCCGCGGCGCCCAACTGGCTCATCCTGAATTCGCCCACCAGATGCTGTGCCCAGTCGTCCTTGCCGCGCTGCTCAAACCAGTACATCTTCCCGTCTCCGCGATTGTAGACGGCAAAATCCAGATCGCCGTCCTTGTCGAAGTCGGCCAGGGCGCTCGACCCGATGCCTACGGCGCGGCCGGGCATTTCACGGGCGATGAAGTGGTGCGCGAAGCTCGCGGGGCCGATCTCCGCGAGCAATGGCACGGACAGGACAAAGGTCATCAGCAGCGGCAGGCGCATGGGGGTCACTCCCTGATCTTCAAGTACAAGGCAGCCGGGCCAGGAAACGGTGTGGTGAAGGTCCGGATTCCGCCGCCTTCCACTGACTTCGCGGGCAGGGTGCGGTCCGCGCTCACGTCTAGCCATTCACCCTGGAAGGTGCCCTTCACCCCGGTCAGGTCCAGGGTGAACTCGCCCTTATTCGACTGAAAAATCAGGTACTCCCGACCCTCCTCCACCAAAGCGTAGCCGGTGCCCGAGAGCTTGCCCTCGGGCTTCATGGCCGCCAGGTTCATGCGGTTCGCGTAACGCCTGGCTTGCCCCATGGCGAGACGAGCAGAGTCCTGCCAGGTGGGCGACGGCAGCATCTCTTCCATGAATAAGACGTTCAGGCCGCGGGTGAAACTTCTCCAAACCCAGATGTTGTCGCCGCCAGTGTGTCCCCAGAGATGATCTGTGTCATTCACCACCACTTTTGGGGAACAGTCGCCGCAGGGCTCGTCCCGGTAGCTCTCCTTGGCGTCACCCGAGTTGGGCGAGATCCAGTCGGCGGGGCTCTGGTTGAGAGTCGCGTTCGTACCGCCCTTGTACTGGAAAGTCATTCCGACCGGATGCTGCTTCGGCTTCTTCGCCTCATATTCCTTGATGTATTGAATCAAGTGATACTGCCAGGCGGTCGACTCCGGATAGCCCTCATTGCAGATCTCATACAGGACGTTGTCGAGGTCGTTCACCGTGTCGACGACCTTGCGCACGTAGGCTTGCTGGAGCTCGAGTACCCTCTTTGCCGCGGAACCGGTTGCCAGGGTGTTGTATTCCAGACCCTTGTCGTCACCGTTGGTATCGGCTTCTACTCCATTGATGTTGTTTGCTTTATGGAACGGGTGGTTGAGCCAGGCGTCGGTGAACTCAATCTCCCAGCCGTCGAATAGCATGACCGAGACGTACATGCCCTGGGCGCCCGCCTTCTCCACGCGGGTCCGCATGCGCTGGAAGTAGGACTCGTCGAAGCGCTCCAGGTCGAACCGTGGCTTGCCGTCCGTGGCGGAGTCCGGACCGCTCCGCACCCATGGGTGCGGCCAGCTATACTTCACCTCGTTGCCGGTATACCCATCGGTCCACTTGGTGGTCTCCCAACGCCACAGCCGGAAGAAGTTGTGGTTGTACTTCTTCAACCGGGCCAGATAGTCGTCGTAGTCGAAACGGGTGGGTGGATCTTCAACGGCGCCACGGATCAGCAGGCCGTTGTCCTGGAGGTTCTGCCAGGTATGAGACCCGGTGAGCAGTACCGCTTTGCCCGTGCCGTCCTCGAACCAGCGCGGATTGGACTTCAGGACCCGCAGCGGGCCTTTGACCTGCTGTTGGGCCAAGCCGGTTCCGGCGCTCAAAAGTACAATCGAAGCCAACCAAAGCGATGTTCTCCGCATGGGCACCCCAAGCGGAGTATGTCAAAGAGGACCAGAAAGCGCATCCGGATTTGTGCTCCGATTGTCGATTGGCTTGACGCCCAGTCAGGAGGGCCATATTATCGATAGTTACATCGATTGCCCGTTCCAAGGAGTACCATGCCTAAGTTTGCCGGCATCCTACCGGCCCTCGTCACGCCGTTGGCGGAGGACCATTCCCTGTTGAACCGTCCGTATGAGGCGCTCCTGGAACGGGTCTACAGCGCCGGCTGTCACGGCGTCTATGTCTGCGGAAATACGGGAGAAGGGCTCGCTTTGCCGCCTGCCACCCGGCGCGAGGCGGCGGAAGTTGCGTGCCGCAACGCACCGTCGGGTGCACTGACCGTCGTCCACGTCGGCGCCTACGATCCGGCGGAGGCATTCGGACTGGCGGCCCATGCGGCTGGTTGCGGAGCCAGCGCCGTCAGCAGCCTGCCGCCCCGCGATGCCGCGGATTTCGCCGGGGTGAAGCGCTACTACACTGACTTGGCCGCCTCCTCCGACCTGCCGGTTCTCATCTACTACTTCCCCCAGTTCAGCTCCGCCATTTCGACCACCGACCAGGTGCTGGAACTCTGCACCATCCCGAATGTGGTGGGCCTGAAGTTCACCGATTTCGACATCTACCGGCTGTCGCTGCTGCGGCGCGCCGGGCTGCCGGTGTTCAACGGGCGCGATGAAGTGCTGGCGGCCGGGCTGCTGATGAACGCCAGCGGCGGAATCGGCTCGTTCTACAACGTCTTCCCAAGGATGGTGGTGGACATCTACAACTTTGCCCACTCAGGCCATTGGGCCGAAGCGCGCGCGATCCAGCATCATCTGAACCATTTCATCGAGATTGTCCTGCGTTTCCCGATGATCCCGGCGCTGAAGACGATGCTGGGCTGGTGCGGCCTCGACTACGGCATTTCCCTGCAGGATCCGGTCCGGCTGACGCCCGACCAGGAGCAGGATCTGGTGGCCCAACTCCACGCTTACGCGCCCCATCTGGACTTGCTTGCGGCGGACCCCCAAGTTGCCAGAATCCGGTAGCCGCGCGCACAGCCTGCACCCGTGGCTCCTGGTGGGTTTGCTGTGGGTGGTGGCCGCCCTGAACTATCTGGACCGTCAGGTGGCGTTTTCCATGTTCCCGCTGCTGCAGCGCGACCTGGGCGCCACCAGCACCCAACTTGGGCTCGTCGGCACCGTGTTTTTGTGGACTTACGGCCTGCTGTCGCCCGCCGCCGGCTACCTGGCCGACCGCTTCGGCCGCATCCGCATCATTTTGTTCGGCTTAATCGTCTGGAGCGCGGTCACCTGGTTGACGGGACATGTCCGCACGGTGGAAGAACTTCTGTGGACGCGGGCCCTGATGGGCGTGAGTGAAGCCTGCTACCTGCCCGCCGCCCTGGCTCTGGTCGTGGCCGCGCATCCCGAGAAAACCCGCTCGCTGGCCGCCGGCATTCACCAGAGCGGGCTCTACAGCGGCGTGATTCTGGGCGGCGTATGGGGCGGCTGGATGGGCGAGACGCACGGCTGGCGGATGGCGTTCACGGTTCTCGGCGCGGTCGGAATCGTATACTTCGTGATCCTTTTCGCCTTCTTCCGGCGTCACACTGAGCCCTCCCCGGGGACCGTCCCCCACCCGCTGCATGGCTTCGGGGAACTGCTGCGGAATCCGGCCTTTCTGCGGCTGGGCGCCGCGTTTGGCCTGGTTGGCGTAGCCAACTGGCTGGTCTATACCTGGCTACCGGCATTCCTGGTGGAGAACTACTCACTGGGCTTGGCGCAAGCCGGCTTCACGGCCACTTTTTACCTGCAGGTGGCCAGCTATGCCGGCATTCTCGCCGGTGGTTTCGCCTCGGATCGCTGGCAGCAGGTATCTTCGCGGGGCCGCATCCTGACCCAGGTGATTGGCCTTGGCGTGGCCGCGCCGTTCCTGTTCCTCATGGGAACGACTAAGTCCTTTCCCATCCTGGTAGTGGGGCTGATCCTGTTCGGCCTCGGCCGCGGATTGTATGACTGCAATACGATGCCGGTGCTGAGCCAGTTTGTGAGCCCGGGGCTACGATCCACCGGGTATGGCCTGATGAACTGCCTGTCGTGCCTGCTGGGCGGAGTGATGGCCGGCCTGGCCGGATACCTGAAGAGCCAACTGGGGCTCGCGGCTGCCTTCCAATGCAGCGCGGGCGTGCTGCTGCTGGCGGTGATCCTGCTGTCAGTGCTGAAGCCCCGGCCAAATCAATAGACAGGGATCACAAGATCCGCCCGGCGTGATCGTGCCGGACCAGCCCGATTCGCTACAATCCGGCGATGGACCTGATTCTGCTGCTGAAAGCCCTCGTCATGGGAATTGTGGAGGGCCTCACCGAGTTCCTGCCGATCTCCTCCACCGGACACCTCATTCTTGTGGGCGATCTGCTGTCGTTCAACTCGGAAAAGGGCAAGGTCTTCGAGATCGTCATTCAGACCGGCGCTATCTTCGCCATCATCTGGGAATACCGTACAAAGTTCCTTGGAATCCTCACCGGCCTATTCTCCGAGCGGCGCGCGCAGCGCTTTGTCGTGAACCTCTTTATCGCCTTCCTGCCGATCGCCATCCTGGGCCTGGCCTTGAACAAGATCATCAAGGCCCATCTGTTCAAACCGGTACCGGTTGCGCTGGCATTCATTGTGGGCGGCATCGTGATTCTGTGGGCGGAGCGGCGCAAACACCAGATCCGCATCCACACAGTCGATGAAATGGACTGGACAGATGCCCTCAAGGTCGGACTGGCGCAGTGCCTGGCCATGATCCCGGGCACGTCCCGCTCCGGCGCCACCATCATCGGCGGCCTGTTCTTCGGGCTGTCCCGCCAGGCGGCCACCGAGTTCTCGTTTTTCCTGGCCGTGCCCACGCTGATGGTTGCGGGTGCGTACGAGCTGTATAAAGAGCGGGCGCTGCTTTCAGTGGCCGATGCCGGCTGGTTTGGCGTAGGTTCCATCGCCGCCTTTATCTCAGCTTTCCTGTGCGTCCGCTGGCTGCTGCGCTTCATCAGCAGCCACGACTTCACAGCCTTCGCCTGGTACCGGATTGTCTTCGGTGTGGCCGTGCTGGCAACGGCTTACATGGGCCTGGTGAACTGGACCGCCCGCTGATTACGGTTTGGTTGCTGGGGATTGGAGCCCATTACGGGGCATAATGGTGTGAGGGCCACCGTTGGGCGAAACCACTCACCAATCCGCATGACCAACACCAAGATCGTTGCCACACTGGGGCCGGCCTGCAGCTCTCCGGAGATGATCCGCAAGCTCATTCAGGCCGGCGTCGACGTTTTTCGCCTGAATGCTTCCCACGGCACTGTGGAACAGCGCCACGAAGCCGTTATCGAAATCCGCAAAGCAGCCGAAGAGCTCAAACTGAACACAGGCATCCTGCTTGACCTGCAGGGCCCAAAGATCCGCATCGGCACCTTTGAAGGCGGCTCAGCCGTCCTGGTGCCTGGCGCGGAGTTTGTCATCACTACGGATGACCTGGTGGGCAATGCGGAAGGCGCCTCAACCACTTACAAGGACTTCGCGCGCGACGTAAAGAGCGGCGACCGTGTCCTGCTGGCCGATGGGGCTCTCGAGCTCGTGGTGATCGATTCCGACGGCATCCGGGCCCGTTGCCGCGTCGTCACGGGCGGCGTAATCAAGGACAAAAAGGGCATCAACCTGCCGGGCGTCCAATTGTCCACCCCGTCCATGACCCGACGCGACATGGAGAACATGCTGGCCGGGCTCCAGGTGGGAGTTGACCTGGTGGCCTTGAGCTTTGTCAGGCGCTCCAGCGATGTGCTGCGGCTGCGGCTGTTCCTGGAAGAGAAGGGCTCGAATCTGCCCATCATCGCCAAGATTGAAAAGCCCGAGGCCGTCGAGAACATCAAGGACATCCTCAGCGAGAGCGACGGCGTGATGGTGGCGCGCGGCGACCTGGGCGTGGAATGCCCGATGGAGAAGGTACCCTTCATCCAGAAGTCGATTATCGAATCGGCGCGGCGAGCCGGCAAGTTCGTCATTACGGCCACGCAGATGCTGGAATCGATGATCGAGAATCCGTTCCCCACGCGCGCGGAAGTCAGCGACGTGGCCAATGCGATCTATGACGGCACCGACGCCGTCATGCTCTCAGGTGAAACCTCGGTGGGCAAGTATCCGGTCGAAGCCGTCCGGATGATGGACCGCACCGCCGCCCAGGCTGAAGAATCTACGCGAAAGTACGGATTCCGCGAACTGCCCAGCCGCGAGTACGTCACACACGCCGAAATCGTCTCCGATTCGGCCTATCACGCCGCCAAGATGGCCGGCGCGCAAGCCATTGTGGTGTTCAGTTCCTCCGGTTCCAGCGCCCGTCACGTAGCCCGCTTCCGCCCGCCTGTTCCGATTTTCGTCTTCACGCAGACGCAGCAAGTGGCGCGCTCTCTTTCCGTCGTCTTCGGCATCAGCGCGATTGTGGCGCCGCATACCACATCGACCGATGAGATGATGGCGCAGATGGACCGGGTCCTCGTCGAAAAGGGGCTACTGAAGCCGCGCGACAGTGTGGTCTTTGTGGCGGGCATGCCCATCGGCCGCCCCGGCAGTACGAACATGATGAAGCTCCACCGTGTCGGCGAGATCGGCTGACACGCACGTCCGGACAACTCCGTATTGCGCTGGGCCCCGACACCTGTAAAATACCTTACGGTTCGACCCCATCAGCGCCTGGTTTGCGCGTAGTGGTTGAAGGACCCGGTAGGAGGGGCTCCCGCAGTGAAGAGAATTCTGCTTTACGTTGTGATCGCCATTGTGGTGATTGTCGGCGGCGGCTATGCCGCCCTGGTGCTCAAGAAACCCGCCATGAATCCACCCGTGTCTGAGAAAGTGGAAGCCACGGCGGAACGCCTGCAGCGTGGGAAGTACGTCTTCGAGAGCGTGTCGGACTGCGAAGGGTGCCACAGCGAACGGAACTGGGATAAGTTCGGAGCGCCGGTGTACGACGGCCGTACCGGCGTCGGATTTGTCTTCCCGCCGGAGCTCGGTTTTCCCGGTAAAGTGGTGGCGCCCAACCTCACACCGGACGCCGAAACCGGCCTCGGTTCCTGGAGCGATGGAGAGAAGCTGCGCGCGATTCGGGAGGGGGTCTCCAAGGATGGGCGTGCGCTATTCCCCTTCATGCCATACACGCATTTCAGCAGGATGAGCGACGAGGATGCGTACTCAGTGGTCGCGTACCTGAACTCGCTGCCACCGGTGAAGAACCGCCTGCCGCGGACTGAGCTCAACTTTCCCGTCAACCTGATGATCAAGTTCTCGCCGCAGCCGGTGACGGCGAAGGTGCCCATGCCCGATCGTTCGAACCGGCTGAAGTACGGCGAGTATCTGGTCGAACTGGGCGGCTGCGCCGAATGCCATAGCCAGATGGAGAAGGGCCAAGCTATCGAAGGCAAGGAGTTCGCCGGAGGCCACGAATTCAACTTCGCGAGCAAGCTGGTGCGATCGGCCAATATCACGCCGGACGAAGAGACGGGCCTGGGCAAGTGGAGCGAGCAGCGTTTCGTCGACAAGTTCAAGGGCTTTGCCAACATGACCTACGACAATGCCCCGAAGATGAACCAGAGCAACTTCACGCTGATGCCCTGGCTGCCGATGTCGCAGATGCCGGAAGAGGACCTGCGGGCGATCTACACCTATCTGCGGACCATCAAACCGGTGCACAACCCGGTGGAAGTGCATCCGGCGCTGGCTGCGCCTGTGCAGTAGGCCAAGAAGAAGGGGGCGCCGTGATGGTGCCCCCCGATTCGAATCGAAGCTCAGTTCCTCTGGTTGTAATCTCTACTGCTGAACGGCCGGGATCGAGGTAAACGCCTCGCCGCCGAAGCGCAAACCCAGCACGGACAGGCCCGCCGAGGGTACAGAGAACTTGGCGACTCCGCGTTGCCCGGCCATACCGCTCAAGCCCGGCAGATCGCGCAGCAGTGCCGCCGTCTTGCCATTCGCCGGAACCGCCATGGTGGTGAGGCCGATTTGAGCACCGTTCGCATCCAGCACTTCGACATTCACCAGAGCCCCAGCCGTGGTCGGATTGGCCACTGCAACGGCTGTCGCAAATGCGGTGTCGTCCCAAATGAGCGTGCTGGTGGGCAGCGTGGTGCCGGTGAGCGGGACGACTGCTTCCTGGTCCGCGCGACCCTGGATGCTCTGGCGGAAGATGGCATAGCCGATTACCCCGTTGGGCAAATCGACCCGCACCCATCCTTGTGTCAGCGTTCCGCTATTAGGAGCTTCGAAAATGGCCGTGCCATTGGCGCTGAGGTTCAGCGTTTTCGAAGTGCCGCCAGCGGCCGCAACGGAGAGTGGATTACCGTCTTCCCCCAGGAAATTGGCGGTGACGGAAACCGGGTTGCCGGTGGTGTTGCTGAAGTATAGCGCCGTGTACCAGCCGCCCCCGAACGCCAACTGGGGCAGCGCGAAGGCAGTCCCCACAGGAGGGGCGGTGGGGATCGAAGTAAAGGCCTCGCCGCCAAACCGCAAACCCAGGACAGACAGGCCTCCGGAGGGCACTGACAGCTTTGCCAATCCCCTGGAGCCCGTCATTCCACCCAGGCCGGGCAGATCCCGCAGCAATGCGGCGGTCTTGCCGTTGGCCGGGACGTCGATGGTCGACGCACCGATGGAGTTCCCAGCCGAGTCGAGGACATTCACGTTCACGGTCACTGCGCTGGCATTTGGATTCGCGATGGCGACAGCGGTGGCAAACGCCGTATCGTCCCAGATGAGCGTACTCGTAGAGTCCACGACCCCGGTGAGGGGGACCACCGCTTCCTGGTTCGCGCGTCCCTGGATACTCTGCCGGAAGATCGCATAGCCGGTCACACCCTCCGGCAAATCGACCTTCACCCAGCCCTGTGTGAGGGAACCCGTGTTCGTTGCCTCGAAGATGGCTGTTCCGCTGGGGGCGATTGCCAGTGTCTTGGTAGTTCCGCCCGCGTCCGGTACGGTGAGCGGATTCCCGTCCTGGCCGAAGAAACTGGCCTTCACGGAAACTGCGCTGCCGGTGGAGTTGTTGAAGTACAACGCTGTATACCAGCCGCCGCCAAAGGCAAGCTGGGGCAAGGCGTAGGTGGTCGTGGTGGGCGTGGGACCTGTACCCGCCGAGACAGTCAGGAGGTTGTTGTAGATGTTGTCGCCCGGGTCTTGCCGGCCATTGTTGTTGGCCGCATTGCCGGCCACATAGAACGTGACGTCGCCGAAGTTCGGATCGTCCGGCGGTGTCCACAGAACATCCCAGCTTGCGGAGCCCGCCTGGCCTTGCATGGTTCCGGTGGAGGTATGCGTGATGAACTGGATGCCTGCGGAGGTGATCCTCCGTGTATTCGTCGAATCGGCCACCACCAGGGTACCCGCGCTGCTGTTTGCATCGGACGCCATACGGGGCGAGATTTCGAAGCCCCACCGCCGGGCCGACGGATCGGCTAGTGTGATGCGCAAGCGCAGTTGTTGTCCGGGTGTCCAGTGACTGGCATCCACCAGTTCCACCTTCACACTGCCGGTTCCGCTATTCGCTACGCCTCCGTGACAGTCTGTGCAGATACCATCGCCCGGAGCCCCTGTAACGAACGTCGGAGCTCCTGTGATATTTGCCAGTAAAGAAGCGCCAAAAAAGAAGGCGCAAATTGACAGTTTTGTAGTGATTCGAATTTTCCCCATCCTCATATCGATAGAAACCCAGATGCCGGAATTTGGTTTTTGGTTACTTATCGGTTGAGGGAATCGCACTGAACGACGTGGTGCCAACGCGGAAACCCGCCACCGAGAAGCTGCCGGAGTCCACCGTAAGTAGAACCGTACCGCGATTGCCGGCGGCGGCGGTGAACTCAGGTATGTCCTTCAGGTTTACTTCCAGTTTAGTTTTGGCGGGCAGAGCGATGCTGGAACCAGCCACGGCTTGACCGCCAGGATCCGCCAGGGTCAAGCGCACGGTGGTGTTCTCTGACCCGGGGTTGCTGAGCGACAGCTGAGTCGTGAGCGTCGTATCGTCCCACGCCAGCGTACTGCTTCTGACGCCGGGCGCGGAGAAGTTGAGTACAGTTTCCATCGCCGGCTGGTCCGGCGGTGACTTTGTGAGCACGACATAACCCGAAACGCCGTCCGGCAGGGCGAGGGAAGCATACCCTTCCGTCACGGCGCCGCCCGCGGGGGCCTCGATGACCGCGCTGCCATGAGCTGCCAGGTCCACGGCGGGCGCGGCTCCTCCGGGCACTCCGCTCATGGGCGTACCGTCGTTGCCGGTGAAGAAGACAAGCGCTTTAGCCGCCGTATCGGAGGTGTTGTAGAGATACAACCGGGCTGACCAGTTTTCGCCGAAAACAAACCTCGGCGCGATGCGGTTGATGGTGGGCGGGGGTGGCGGCGCGGGCGTATCGGGCGTCGTGCCGGCAGGGGAGACCGCCAGGGTGGTGGTGTAGATCTTGTCGCCCGTGTCGGGCTGGTTATTCCCGTTCGCCGCATTGCCGGCCGCGTAGAAGGTGACTTCTCCGGCCGAGGCATTGTCCGGTGGCGTCCACAAGAACTCCCAGGTAGAGGAACCCGTAGTGCCCAGCCTGGTGCCAGCGGAGGTGTGCGTCACAAACTGGATCCCGCCGCCGCCGTTATTGAGCTTGGTGGTGGCGGTGTCGGCCACGGCCAGTGTGCCGACGCCCGAGTTTGGATTGGAGGTCAGGCGCGCCGTAATGTTGAAGCCCCAGCGCCGCGCCTGCGGATCGGCCAGGGTCACGCGCAGCCGCACCTGCTGTCCCGGAGTCCAGGTGGACGCATCCACCATGGATACGGTCAGCTGGCCGGTCCCTGAATTGATGGTCCCGCCGTGGCAATCCGTACAGATGCCGTCTCCTGGAGCGTTTGTCGTGAACGCCGGCGCTCCATTCACCTCTGCCCACAGCGACGCCCCGAGCATCGCCGAACACACCAACAACTGAATTGCCCTGCGGCCCATTGTGTATCTTTACCCTTTCTACTCTCCAGGGACATTTCCGGCGTCCCCGTGAAAGCATCTATCCTGTGGGGTAGGACAAATGCTCGTTCCAGTTGGAACAGCAATCCGCCGCGGACGCATTCAGGAGACGCTCACATGCCCAACGCCTTGCCCCCCATGAAGCTGGGGCTGAACACATACTGTCTGCGCGCGCTGCGCTGGAACGACGCCCAACTGCTGGACTACACCGCGTCGCTCAAGCTGGATGCCGTTTTCCTGCAGGACTCCCTGGATCCCAAAGCGATGGATCCCGACCACTGGAAGGAAGTCCGCGCCCACAGCGAGCGCCTGGGCCTGCATCTGGAAACCGGCGGCGGCGGCATCATGCCGCGCACGGCTGAGCAGTTCCAACCCGCGGTCGCTTCGCTGCTCAAGAACGTCGAGCGCGCCAAGGCGATGGGTTCGCCCTATATGCGCGGCGTGCTGGCCAGTGAACGCGCTGCCTTCCCGCCCGGCCCGGTGGAACAGCACATGGAGACGGCGGTCAAGTTGTTGAAAGCGGTGCGCTCGCAGGTAATGGACGCGGGGATGAAGATCATCATCGAGGTCCACAAGGACCTGCTGGCGTGGGAACTGAAGCAGGTGGTGGAAGCAGCGGGCAAGGAATTCGTGGGCGTCTACATGGATACGGGCAATCCGGTCTTTGTGTTGGAACACCCGATGACGACGCTGGAGACGCTCGCGCCCCACATCTGCTGCCTGCACCTGCGCGACTCCGTGGTGTATGAGACTCCGCGCGGCGTGGCCGTTCAGTGGGTGCCGCTGGGTGAAGGTGTCGTCGACTTCAAAGCCATCATGGCCCGCGCCCGCGAGCTGTGCCCCAACGTCTATGTCTACATCAAGCCGATTACGGGACGTCCGCCTGCCATACTGCCTTATCTGGAACCCGGCTTCTGGAAGATGTATCCGGACATGCGCGGCTCTGACCTGGCGCGCTTCCTGGCACTCGCACGGCAGGGCCACCCTTACGAAGGACACGTGGTGATCGAAGACGTGCCCGGCCGTCCGGTGCCGCCGGAGTTTGTCGAGGCCCTGAAGTTCCAGCAGAAAGAGCACATGGAGCGGAGCGTGGAGTACGGCAAGAAGGTGCTCGATCTCGGCGTGCGCTGGCGAGGATAACTGGTAGTGCCCGAGCCGTTGTCAACCCGCCGCATTCCCGAACTCGACGGTGTGCGCGGGCTGGCTATCCTGTTGGTCCTCGCCGTCCACTTCGGCCTTACGGCCAATCCGCCGGAGCCGCTCTACTCCCTGCTACGCCTGGGTTGGAGCGGGGTCGACCTGTTCTTTGTCCTTTCCGGCTTCCTGATCACCGGAATCCTGTTGGATACCGCTGCCTCGCCGAACTACTTCCGCGCGTTCTATGCACGCCGGGCGTTGCGTATCTTCCCCCTTTATTACGTCTACATCGCCGTCTTCTTCGCGGTGCTGCCGTTGGCCCACGCGCTCAACCGGCCGGTGCCGCCCGGTCCCGCACAGGGTTGGTATTGGCTGTATCTCTCAAACTGGCGCAGCGCACTGGGTCCGGACTACGCGTTCCTCAGCCACCTCTGGTCGCTCTCGATTGAAGAGCAGTTTTACCTCGTTTGGCCGCCGCTGGTTCTCTGGCTGGGCCGGCGGCGGTTGCCGTGGCTGTGTGGGTTGCTGATCGTGGCCGCTCCGGTGCTGCGGTTCGCCTGGCGGGTGCATCCTTACTCACCGGAGTTTCTCTACCGCCTGACGCCATTCCGCGTCGACACACTCGCGTGGGGCGCCTTGTTGGCGGTGATCGTCAGGAACGAGGCGGGGCTCCACCGGCTTTTGCACTGGGCCAAATTCGTAGGCGCGGCGGCGGCAACAGGCCTGGCTGTCATCCTGACTTTGTTTGGAACGAAGAACTCCGAGCCTGTGGTGGCGGTGACGGGCTACACTCTCTTTGGCATTCTGTACTTTTGTGTCGTGCTCTTTGGCTTCAGGGGCTGGCCCCTGCTGCGCGCCACGGTGCTACGCACGTTCGGCAAATACAGTTACGGAGTCTATGTCCTGCATTTCCCGCTGGTCGGCTACTTCTACCTCGCCATGGAACCAGCCGCTCGCGTGATTGGCAGGGTGCCCGCGGCCTGCGTCGCCTTCGTTCTGGGCTCGGCGCTTTCGCTCGGATTGGCCCGGCTCTCCTGGCTGCTGTTGGAACGGCGTTTCCTGGCTTGGAAAGACCGCTTCCAGGCGTGATATTGTGCATCTGGGATTATCATTTTTTCAGCGAGGTATTGTCATGAGTTCCGTCTCTCGCCGTCATTTCTTCCAGGGCGCCGTACTGGCTGCCTCCGCGACCCGCGTCATGGGCGCTAACGACAAAGTCAACGTCGGCATCATCGGCTTGGGCGGTCGCGGCAACGACCACGAGTCGAACTACATGAAGATTCCGGAGGCCCGCATCGCGGGGCTCTGCGACGTCAACCAGGCAGCCCGCGAACGTGCGCAAACCCGGCTCACCGGCGCTTCGCTGGAAAAAGCCGCCGAGTATGACGACATGCGCAAGATGTTCGCCGATAAGAACATCGACGCAGTCTCGATCGCCACACCCAACCACTGGCATGCTTTGGCCACCATCTGGGCTTGCCAGGCCGGCAAGGACGTCTATTGCGAAAAGCCGGCCAGCCACAACATTCACGAAAGCCGCGCGATGGTTGCCGTGGCTCGCAAGACGGCCCGTATGGTGCAGATTGGCTCGCAAAGCCGCAGCACGCCCTACAAGATGCGCGCCATGCAGATGCTGCACGAAGGCGTAATCGGCAAGCTCTACATGGCCAAGGGCCTGTGCTTCAAGCGCCGCAAGAGCATCGGCAAATCGCCGGTCACGCCGGTGCCGGCCGGCATCGACTGGAGCCAGTTCCTCGGGCCTGCCCCGATGCGTGAGTTCACGATGAACCGCTACAAGTACAACTGGCATTGGTTCTGGGATACGGGCAATGGCGACATCGGCAACCAGGGCGTCCATGAGATGGACATCTGCCGCTGGGGCCTGGGTGAGGTTACGTGGCCCGAATCCACCTCGTCCACGGGCGGCAAGTACGCTTACGACGACGACCAGGAGACGCCCAACACCCAACTCGCCTCGATGCAGTATCCCGGCAAGGAGATTGTTTTCGAAGTCCGCGGCCTGCTCACGGGCCCCGAAGGCGGCCAACCCGTCGGCAACTACGCAGTGGGCAACCTGTTCTACGGCGAAGAGGGCTGGATGTGGGTGGACTCTACCTGCTTCCAGATCTACAAGGGTGAGAAGAGCGAGAAGACGCACGAGGAGAAAGCTGAGCGTGGAGCCGACGGCACCGTCGCTCACATGACGAACTTCCTCGCCGCCTGCCGCAGCCGCAAATACAAGGAACTGAACGCCGAGATCGAGATCGGCGCCATGTCGGCGTCGCTGTGTCACCTGGCCAACATCAGCTACCGGGTCAAGCACACGGTGAAGTGGAACGCCGCCGGCATGAACTTCGGCCCGGACACCGCGGCAAACGAACTGCTCACCCGTAAATACCGCGCGCCATATATCGTCGCGTAAACCGTACACCAAGCTCCGGGTTAAGGGGACGGGGCCAGCGGATATGATGGAGATGCCATGATTCTAGGCATTGAACATTCCGCTATCGCCTCCCCTGACCCGGCGGCCCTCGCCCAGTGGTACGTGGATACCCTCGGCTTCGTCATCAACTACCGCGGCAGCACCGCCTTTTTCGTCAAGGCCCCCAACGGCACGATGATCGAGATCATCCCCTCAGATGGCGCGCGCGGCGAGAATACCCTCAAAACGCCCGGCCTGCGCCACCTGGCCCTGACCGTTGGCGATTTCGAAGCCGCGCTGGCCGAACTCCGGGCCAAGAACGTCAATTTCCTGAGCGAGCCCAGTGAGAGCAAGGGCAACAAGGTCGTATTCTTCACTGATCCGGAGGGTAATATTCTCCACCTGCTGTACCGGGCCACTCCCCTAGGGTGAACCGAAGGGACGCTCATGATCGGAGCCAGCCGATCCGGCTGTGCCCGCCCTATGTATGACGGGAAGCTGTACATATTTGTCGAACTGTCCCGTTTTGTGTCAACCCGCCGTAAAGTGTTTCAATCCGAATCACCTGGCGGATCTGCCCCAGGCGCTGGCATTAAATCGCAATTTATTGATAATCGGCACCTTACGTCAATTGACAGGATTGGCAATAAACGTGTAATAGAAAGGTCAACCCCCTCAGGTCACTTCGAGAACGGGATGGGTTCTCCGACTCGGGGCATTGACCTGATCCAGGAAACTCGACAGCTTGTGCCGGGTTCCTCCGAAGTTGCGGCGGCCAGCGTACCTTCCTCCTCGCTGGCCGCCGTTCCCCTTTCAACAATCCAAATCGAGACAATGCGGGACTAGCCTCGCAGCAGACGTCTCACTCTGGACACCCAACGCAGCGGCCAGAAGTCGCGGTAGCGCGCGAACTCCGCCTGCAGTTCGCGAAAATCAGTGATCGCCTTTTGCGCCTTGGCCTCCAGGTGATCGATCTGTGACTGGCCTGCCGTCAACAGCACATCGGACTGTTCCTTCTGCCTGCGTGCTTCGGCCACCTGCTGCCTGACGAACTGTAGGACATCCGGTGACACGGCAACCGGCGCCGGTTCGAAGGTGTCCGCAATCAGTGCCCGGCGTTCGACATCAATCGCCGGATCCTCACCCCGCGCCGCCGCATGCCCTTCCCGCCAGCCGCAGAATTGGGCGGAGCAGCCGGATACCAGGTAGCGGCCCGCGATCATATCGCTACGCTTGGCCATCGCCGCAGGCGAGTTCCAGAGAGTTGAAAGCGAAGCTGCGTAAAGATTGCCGATCGGTTTCGCAATGAAGCAGACATGCGCGTCCCCGTTTTCCGCGATGAACAGGGTTGTCCATGGATTCGGGCAGAGCTCGAACGCACCCTCAGAGAGGCCGTCGCTGTCCGGATAGAGCCCCAAGCGGCCTTCCTCCAGAAAAGCAGTCTCCAGTCCGTGACTCTCGAACAGCGACTGCAGCCCGGTGACGCGCAGTGTCCGGAAGACCTGCCGGTGGTGCGGCAACGTCTCCTTCATCAGGGCGTACAATTCCTCCACCTCACCCCGGTCGCGGATGGCTTCGTCCGCTTCCAAAGTCGGATGCCTGGAGGTGTTCTCCGTGGATAGCTCCATGGTCTGCAGGGTCACGTCACCCATGCCGTGTTCCGCCATTAGCTGCAGATAGCGTGGAATCTCGCGGAAGTTCGAGCGCATGATGACGAAGAACGAATCCAGGTAGGGCATGTCGCTGTGCAGTTGCTGCTTCCAGTTCCGCACGCGGTTGATGTTCGCCAATACCTGGTCCAGATCCGCGCCCTGACGCAGCCGGTTGTAGGTGGCACGGGTCCCTCCGTCAATGGAAACGGTGATATTGACGAACGGTCCGCGCACCAATCGTTCCGCCCAGGCGTCGTCCAGCAGGGTGCCATTGGTGCTGATGCTGATCAGCTTGCGGTCTACCAACCCCGTCACGTCGTCGACCAGCTCGCGGAAGCCGCGCATCGCCAGGACCTCGCCGCCCTGGATCCGAAGCGTGGACAAGTATGGATAAAACGCCATCAGTTCGCGTCGCAGCTGGATGCCAATTTCCGCCGGCCGCAACAGATTGGCCCCGTTTTTCGACTGATAACAGTGAATGCAATCGATATTGCAGGCGTTCCCCAGCACCAGGCCCAGGCAACGCGGCCGGCTGTAGAGATAGACCTGCCCCTGCTCATACTCCAACTGGCTGAGGCGCAAATTCTGCCGGTATTCCCGATCCGTGTCGATTAACATGGGTGCCCGAAGCCGGGCCTCCTGCTTTTCAGAGTGGCAGATTACCAGGGGCAGTTGGACGCCCAGTCGCTCATCGCATACCGACCAAGTCGCTCCAGGATCCGTTCGGAAAGCGGATCTTCAGCAGGACCCGAGGCGCATCCCTGCTCACCAGTGACTCGTACGGCTCGACACGCCCCTGCTTATTCATCTGATAGAGCAACCGGTACGTCGTGAATTGGCCCGCCGGCACCGTCACGGGCTGCACGCTGTCCACTTGTCCGGTCAGCCTGCTAACGCCCGTGACCGGGTCATAGACGTTGAAACCGAAGCGCAGACCGGGCTTCAGGTCCAGGGCCATCACCGCGGCCCAGTCGATCCGCTGGTCGACGGTCAAGTCCGGCACATTCGCATCCACTGCGTGCTTCTGCTGCGTCGGCGGCACCCCGGTGTACCTCGTACCCGAGACATGCCGGCCTGCATAGTCCAACTGGAAGATCGGGCGGTCGGGCCCGTCCTTGCAGAATCTCAGCAGGGCCGCAATGGGCTCCAGTGAGGCGGTTGCCGTGGACTCCCAGCGCTGGCAGACCGCTGCCGTGGCATCGGCCGAGAACTCATACCGGCCGGCATCGGTCCGTGCGATCTTCAGGGAGAGCCGGGCAACTTCCTTCTGCTGGTCGGTAATCGTGTAGTCGAACACCCCAGGCTGGACCCGAGCCGCATCGAACGTCTGGGCCGCGAGCGGGCAGAGCAGCAGCAGGGAAATCATCCGCATGAGTGTAGATTCTCATTCTCCGAGCGGCGCTTTCACACCAACCGGAAGCCATTCGCTGCGAACCGCTCCAGCCAGGCGATGGCGAATTGCACCAGCTTCGAACCGTCAAACAGGAATGCATCGGCACCGCCCACCCGGCCTTGCACACCCCCTCCCGCTGCGAGATAGGCCTTCGCAATTTGCTCGAAGCAGTTCTGGGGCAACAGGTCATGAACCGGGTCGGCCGTATCGAACTCCTCAAACTCCACCCACTCGGGACCGTTCGTACCGGGCATCAGCCGACGGTAGCGACGGATCCGCTTGTCGGGCAACTGCGCCTGATGCTCGGCAAAGTGGAGCAGGGTGATGGTGTCCAGCGGAGCGCCCAGCATCAACACCCGCCCCTTCGCCAGCAGCACTTTCTCGAGGGGCGTGCCAGGACCGTAACCGTAGTGGAAGGGATGCTCCGCTGTGATCCACTCCGCCTGTGCGCCCAGCGCGGCGACCCCTGCATCCGGATGATCGCTGCGCAGCGTTCCGGGCCAATTCCGGATTGTCTCGTGCAGAATTCCGTGGTCGCGGGCTGCGTGCGCGATCCGTTTGTCGAAGACGGGAACATCTTCCATGTCCTCGTCCTCAAAGCAGGGTTCGAAATCCAAATACGCCACCAGGGTGCCGGCTGGCCCGAGAGCGTCGAGCAGCGCCTGCACGATGACGTTCACTCCGCCCCGCACCTCGCCCACGGCACGCACACTGGAGTGGACCATCAGCACCTCACCCGGACGGATACCCAAACTGGCAAAGTCAGTACACAATGAGGCGCGGGTAGAAATCATTATTCGATCGTACAATCCCGCTGCTGGGCCCTCGGGTCACCGGGGCCGCCCACGTGGCCCCGCCAGGGCATAGAATCCTCGCAGGACGTTTTTATGAATCGACGCGACTTCATGCAGATCTCAGCCGGCCTCGCCCTGCCGGCCGCCGCCCAGAATCCGGTCTCGGTGACGCCGCCCACCTGGTACGACCGGCCCATGCGCTGGGCCCAGCTCGCGTTTGTGGAGGACGACCCTGGCCAATACGACCAGGTCTTCTGGCTTGACTATTTCCGCCGCATTCATGCGGACGCAGCCTGCCTCAGTGCCGGTGGGTGCGTGGCGTTCTATCCCACGAAGATTCCACTCCATTACCGCAGCAAATGGCTCAAGGATGGCGATGCGTTCGGTGACCTGGTGAAAGGCTGCCGCGGCCTGGGCATGAACATCGTTGCCCGCACCGATCCTCACGGGCTACATCAGGATATGGCCGACGCGCATCCGGACTATGTTCTGGTCGGGGCCAATGGGAGACCCCGGAAACACTGGGCCGACCCCGACTACTGGGTCTCCTGCGCCCTGGGTCCGTACAATTTCGACTTCATGACCCGCGTCACCGAGGAGATTGTCAGCCTTTATCGCGTTGACGGCATTTTCTCCAATCGCTGGGCCGGCTCCGGCATGTGCTACTGCACCCATTGCGCCAGAAACTTCCGCGACTTCTCGGGTTTGGACCTACCCCGCACCAACAATCCGCAGGACCCAGCGCGCCGCCAGTACATCGTCTGGAAAGAGAAACGCCTCTTCGACCTGTGGCATCTGTGGGATGCGCGCATCAAGGCAATCAACCCCAATGCCGCCTACATCGCCAACGCAGGTGGCGGAGCCCTGAGCGACCTCGACATGAAGACGATCGGCACCCTCGCGCCCACGCTCTTCGCGGACCGACAGGCTCGCCACGGCCTCATGCCACCCTGGACCAACGGCAAGAATGGCAAGGAGTACCGAGCCGCTCTCGGACGCAAACCGATCGCCGGCATTTTCAGTGTCGGCATTGAGGAATCCTATCGCTGGAAAGACTCCGTACAGAGCGGCGACGAAATCCGCCTCTGGGTCATGGACGGGGTCGCGCAGGGTTTGCGTCCGTGGTTCACCAAATTCAACGCGAAACCGCTCGACCGCCGCTGGCTGCCTGTCGTCGAGGAGCTATACACCTGGCATCACCGCAACGAGCGTTATCTCCGCAATGAGGAATCGCTGGCCCGTGTCGGCTTGGTCTACTCCCAGCAGACCGCCACTTTCTATGGTGGTGACCGCGCTCACGCAAAGGTCGAAGATCACACCCTGGGCTTCTACCAGGCGCTGCTCGAGGCGCGGATCCCCTTTGAAATGGTCCACGACCGTATGCTGGAACCGGCTCAGTTGAGCCGCTTCCGGACCTTGATTCTGCCCAACATCGCCGCGCTCTCCACCGCCCAGTGCGACCAGCTCGCAGCCTTCGCCGCGGCCGGCGGGAGTATCGTCGCCACCCACGAGACTTCGCTCTACGATGAGTGGGGCAAACGGCGTGAGGACCTGGGTCTCGCCAGCCTCTTCGGAGCCTCAGTCACCGGAGCCCTGGAAGGCCCGCTCCAGAACTCCTACCTCAGCCTCGCGAAGCATCCCGCCACAGGCCGCTTCCATCCTCTGCTGTCCGGAATGGAGGATGCGGGTCGGATCATCAACGGGACGTTCCGTGTACCGGTCCGGGCCGCCGCCGGATCGGCGATCTCACCCCTGACCGTGGTTCCCACCTATCCTGACCTGCCGATGGAATCCGTCTATGTCCGAAAGGCGCCGGGCCAGGAGCCTGGCGTATTCCTTCAGGAGAAAGGAAAGAGCCGGATCGTGTACTTCCCCTGGGACCTTGACCGCACTTTCTGGGAGGTGATGTCCCTGGATCATGGCCGCCTGCTGCAGAACGCCGTCCGTTGGGCCCACAACGAGCCTCAGCCCGTGACGGTCGAGGGCAAAGGGCTCTTCGATCTGGCGATCTGGACCCAGAAGAACTCCATAACGGTGCACCTGGTCAATCTGACAAATCCGATGATGATGAAGGGGCCTATCCGCGAGGTGATCCCTTCTCCGCCGCAAATCGTCACCGTGCGATTGCCGCAAGGCAAGACGGCTGCTGCCGTGCGCTTGCTGGTGGCGGACCGCACAGTGTCGCCCAAGCGCACCGTGGACGGCATCGAAATTGAAGTGCCGCCGATCGGCATTAACGAGGTGATCGCGATAGACTTTGCCGGCTAGCGAAGCTGGGTCGGGCGAGCCCGAACAACCTGGCCTTCATCAGTGGCACCGGACATTTGCACCGGAAGGCTAGCCATCCAGGCTGAACGTACTCGTAATCCGAAACTTACAGCTCCCGTAGGCAGGCGCGGCCTGTACAGCGTTTCTCTCCTGGTCGAGATGCGATCTTTGGGCCCGGGCCGTGCGCTGGGCCCAATGCCACAGCTCCAATGCCTCCTCCCACTGCCTCACATCCGAGCGGTAGCTCACTGTCAGAATGTCCAGCATATCCCTGGATGCGCTTGCGGCCGCAGCGTGCCGCTCCGCAGCCATCGCCGCGCGAAACTCCGCCTTCAATCTGTTGATTTCCTCGTCCATGATTCTAGTTGCTCGAGTTCTGGGCGCTCATCGCATCCAATACCTGACTAATGTAGTTGTACTGCTGCTCCAGTGTGGCCACCAGAGCGTCGGCAGCCGCCATCCGCTGTTCCAGGTCCGCCTGCATGCTGTCGATGTAGCTCTGCTTGTCCGCAATCTGGTTATCAAGCGCCGTCGCCTGCGCATCCACCGATTTCTTCGCAGTCGCGAGCGTACCGGTCACCGTATCTTCCACGCTGTCCAGCGCGGAAACCGCGTCGTGCAGAAAGCCCTTGGACGCGGAGTTGCCCAGGAAGTTCGTCACACCGGCGGAATCAGCGAAGTTGGCCGCATAGAATGACATTTCGTTGAACGCCATGTGGCCTGTCTGGTCGAGACTCACACCCAGGGCAGCCAGAGAATTCACCCCGGCTCCCGATTCCACATGGCTCGTCATCTCCTGCAAGGCACTGCTCAGATTGCGGATCACAGCCTGACCTGCCAGTGCGCCGCCGGCCGTTCCGTGGTGTTTGTCTACCTCATCCACCGCCGCGTTGTAGGCGTTCACCAGCGACGTCAGCGCGCTGGAAACCACGGAACTCTCGCGAGTGAGGGTGATGCTCGTCGACTCATCAGCCGCACTGACACCGATTAGGTTGACGCTGAGGCCAGGCGCGATCGTCACGGAACGCGAATCGCTCTCGGAGATCTTGCCGGACCCGTTCACCTTGTATGTCGCCACCTCGCCCCGCACCTGCTCCGACTGCAGTTGGATCACGCCATCGGTCAAAGACACCGCGAAATCCCCGAGCTTCGAGGCCTTCAATGACAACCGGTAGTCTGGCGCCGAGTTGGACCCCACGTTCACCATCGTTGCCCGAACCCCGTTCAGTGTGTTTGCGTTGATGGCCTCAACCAGACTGCTCAGCGTATTCTTGGCCGGCTGGACGGTGAAGGTGTTGGTCCCCACCGTGAGACGGAACGAGGGTACCGCCTGGTTGCTCAGGCTCTGAGAATCCGGATTGGAAACGACATTTGGCCCCGGCTCGGAACTCCGCGAGGAGGTCACTCCGCCGCTGTCGTTTCCGCGAACCTGCTCAGCCAGCAGGTTCATCGAGCCGTCGTTCAATTGGATGCCCAGATCGCCCTGCACCGTGCTGACCACCGACAACCGGTAGTCCGGCGCCGCCGTCGTGCCAACGTTCACCTTGGATGCCTGGACATTCGCGCCGCTCTGGGCGTTGATCGCATCCACCAGCCCCTGAAGTGTGTTGGAGGCCGGGCTAAGATCATAGGTGCTCGTCCCGACGGTCAGCCGGAATGCCGGCGTCGTCGCCTTGCTCAAGCTCTGGCTGGCCGGGTTTGTGACCGGCCGTGGTCCCGCATCCGAGGTGAGCGTTGTCGTGTAGGCTCCCTGCTCTATCACTTCAATATCGTAGGTGCCTTCGATGGCCCCGCTCGAGACCGAGGCCTTGACCGTGGCCGTGTCTGTCAAGGTTGCCTTGATGGCACCGCTGCCCATCGCATCATTGAGTCCCTCGAGCGCCGCTTGCACTGCCTGGAATTTCGTGTCCAGCCCGTTCAATGCGGTCGACTCGTCCGTGAGGCTTGTCTTCTGCGTTTTCAACTGGTTGAGGGGCATCGACGCGATCGCCACCGTGCGGTCGATAATCGTCTGGAAGTCACTGGCGTAGCGGCTGTTCCCGTTGAAGATGGTGCTGCTCATATTGGATTCGAACCGGGCAGCCTAGGGCCGCCCGGTTCGACTCGGCTTGTTATCGACAGTGGATTGTTAACCGCGGAGCAGGGACAGAATCAGTTGCGGCGCCGAGTTGGCTTGCGCCATGGCGGCCACCGCGGCCTGCTGCAGTACCTGTGCCTTGGTCAGGTTGGCGGCTTCGGCGGCCACGTCTGCGTCCCGGATGCGGGACTCGGCGGCCGAGAAGCTGGAGATCTGGGACTGAGCCAGCGAGAGCGCATAGCTCAACTGGTTCTGGCCGCGGCCGACAGCTGCCTGGGCGGAGCCAAGTTTCGAGATGGCGGCGGAGATCGATGTGACAGCCTTGAGGGCATTGGACATCGAGTCGATCGAAATCGTGCTGCTGACGTCGCCCACGACACTCGACTTCACTGAGCCTGCCGTGCCCGCCACCACGCCATTCGCATCCACGCCCGTGCCGTTCGTCGTGCCGCTTGCGCTGACCTGGAAGGAGCTACCGCTGCTGAGGAAGTTGATCTTCTCCACACCGGAGACGTTCTCTTTCACAGCTACAATACCCTGCAGGGAAGCGATATTCGACTGGTGCAGTTGCTGATTGATGGTGTTGATCGCTTCATCAATGCTGCGCGCGGAACGCGACGTGGCGTCGTTCCGCAGGGAGATCACCTGGGACTGCATCTTCCCATCGGAATCGTTCACCGAGACCGTCAGAGTCTGGGCGTCGCCGGCATACACCGGCGCCGTGAAGGCGAGCGAAGCGCTCTGCTGCGCCCCATTCGAATCGATGGAGGAACGGGCGGAACTGGCGGCCGCCAGATTCGTGGCCGCAGCGCCGGTAAACGACGACTCCGAAGCTCCAAACCCGATATCCGCATCATCAGTTACCGCACCGCCGTTCACACGGAAGTACGTCCCGTCGGAGTCCAGTTTCAGCGCGCCTGAACTGACCGTGGCCTTCAACCCCGCTTTTTGCAGATTGGTGTCAGCCGCAAACTGCTCATTGAGATTGGCGGCAATGCTGGTATCGGAACGATTGGCTCCGGCCGTTGCAGTAAAGGTCAGCAGTCCGCTGGTAACCGCATTGCCTGCGGCAACCAGCGTGTGAGCCCCGCCCTTGTTGTCGTTCTCAATGCTGATCTTGCCGTCTTGGGTGACGGACACGGTTGCATGCGCACCGCCCGTGAGGCCGGCGGAATTGATCTGCGTCTGGATCTGGCCGGCGATACTGATGGCGCTGCCCCCGCTGGCGTCTGCTCCGTAGCCGATGTCTCCGGGCGTGAAGCCCAGGTGGGCGGCCCCGGTCTTGCCCGTGGTGGTATTGATCGCTACGCTTTGGCCGGCTCCTGGTCCGAACCAGTTTTCGATCTGCAGATTCCCACCGGCATCCAGCGATGCGGTGGCAATGTTCATCCCAAAGGCAGTGTTGATGCCAGCTTGGACGGCGGCCACAATGTTGCTGCTGCTGTAGGCGACATTGTCCGCAACCGTGACCGTATGCATGACACCGTCAACCGTCAGGTCGAACTGATTGTTGTTCGCCGCGGCAGTGACGCTGAGCGTCCCGGCGCCGGCGAAGAGGCCGCCCGAGGCGTCGACTAAGCCCTTGGTAGCAGCCGTAGAGTTGGACAACGTCACGGTAACATTCTGACTGTCGATCGCCAGGGTCAGCGTGTGGTTACTGTTGTCGACTGTGTTAACCGCGGCCAGCGCCGTTGACACAGACTTGGCCGCCGACGCATCGCCATCGGTCAGATCGACCGTGACTTGCCGTGCGACGCCGCCGCCCAGCGAGATTTCCAGCGTCGAAGTGTCGCTGGTGGTAGAGCCGCTGTAGACACTCCCCGTGAGCGTGCTGTAATCCACCGCCCCTGCCGCACCGCTCTGGAATGACCCGAGGCCCAGCAGGTTCGCGGAATCGCCGGACGCCATGACGGAGAACTTGTCGCCGCGATCGTTCGTGAACGTGAGCGGGCTGGAGCCCACTGTTCCGCTGCTCACGCTGATGCCCCCCGCTACCAGGCTCTCATTGGAGCCGATCTGGGCTGTGAGAGAGGCGACCGCCGCTGCTGTCGTCGAACCGGACGCTACGGTAATGTCCACCGGGCTGCTGAGGCCGCCGCCGCTGATGCGCACTGTGACGTCGTTCGCCAGCGTGCCGACTTGGGTGTTCACGCCATGTACGGTCGAGGAGATCGCGGCGCCACGAGTGGCCGGGTCGCCGTTCTGAACGCTGAAATTGCCCATGAAGGCATTGGCCATTACGTCACCGGCCTGCACCTGGATCGGCGCATAAGAGGAGTTGAAAGCCAACTGCTTGCCACCGCTCTCGTTGGTATAGACCGAGGACGAAACGCCGGCATCCTTGAACGCCTTGCCGGCCGCAGTGGCGTTGGCGCCGGCCTGCTCAATGGCGTCGTTGATGGCGGTCGAAAGAGTGTCGATGTCGCTGACCCCGGTCAGGTTCACCGAAACCTTGATCTTCTTCGCATCGGAGAAGCCAGCACCCGAGATGTAGAAGTCCGTATACCCTGCGATATCTGTCGTGTTCCCGGTGTCCGCCAGAATGTCGGACACGGTGTGCGTGCTGGAACCGGTTCCGATATCCGTCGTATCGCCGCCGGCCAGCGCCTGCATCCCTTTGAGGTTGAGACTCTTGGTATCCACCGCGGCCCCAGCCAGGTCCAGGCTCACCGTGCCGTTCGAGGTGTCGACGGCGCCCAGGCCGGCCGTGCGGCCGCCGCCCACAAACACGGAAAGCGACTTCGCGTAGAGACCGCCTTGATCGAGACCAACGGCCTGTGCTTGGCGGTCGATTTCCTTCATCAGCGTCTGGAATTCATCGTTCAACACCGTGCGGTCGCCGGTGAACGTCTGCGACGCGGATTGCGAAGCCAGAGTCTTCAACCGGTCGATCATCTTCGAGATGTTGTTCATGCCGCCGTCAATGATCTGCAGCGTGCTGATACCGTCGTTGGCGTTGCGCACGCCCTGGGACAGTTCGGCCACATCGCTGCGGAACTTGTTGGCAACTGCCAGGCCGGCGGCGTCGTCACCGGATTGGTTGATGCGGTAGCCGGAGGTGAGACGCTGGATGGTCTTGCTCTGGAAGTCGCTGTTCACGCGCATGTTCTCCTGCGCGATGAGCGAATTTACGTTGGTCTGAATTGAAAACATACGATTGGCAAATCCTTTATGCGTGCAATGCCGGAGATTCCTTCCGGCGATCCCGAACGGAATTCAGTTCGGTGTCACTGCCCATATCGGCCGCCCCGCGAGAAGATGAGAAAAAAACGGGCGGTGTGCCGATCAGGCCATAACGGTCGTCCGATCAATCCCCGTCGCGTGGCTGGAAGCAGGACACTGCCGCAATCGGATGAGCATCAGGGACGCATGCGTCAGGTCCATTTCCCATCTCCGCGCGTAGCCTGCGCGCCAGCATGGTAGGCAATTCCGCCCCCGCACCCCTGGCGGCCGAACGGTTCTGCTCGCTCACCTGGCGGATTTCCCCCCGCACGATCGCAAGCCGCTTCGGCACGACAAGGCCAAGTTTCACGTGTCCGCGCGCACACTCCAGGATCTGGATTTCGATTTCGTCTCCAATGAGGATGGTGTCCGCCTCGCGGCGCTGCATCACGAGCACGGCGGACCTCCAATGGGCCGCCGCAGTTCGTAGGCCGGCTCCCTTTGGATACTCTGGACGGCCCGGCCGGCCGGAACGTGGATGACCAGCGGAGCCATCAGGTTCGCTGTAGGCGGACCATCCTCGCTCACCGAGATAATCGCCAGGCATGCGAAATCGCTGCCGATACCCGCCTGGCAATCTTCGGGCAGTTGGAGGGCAGCACGATCATCCGGCTGCAGGTCGAACTTATAGTCCGCGCAGAGCGGCAACACCGACATTGTGACGAAGCACAATTGCGGTGTGGCCAGGCTCTGTAAAAAGATCAACGGCTCACAGTCCTCCCTCGAGATCGACACGAACTGCGTCTCGTGTTCAAATCCGGGAAGCCCGCGTTCAAAACGGATCACGCTGGCCTCGGGAAAACTCACTTCGCCGAAATATGCTGTCTGAATTGCTTGCATTTGAACAAATCCGTCCCTAATCGGAACATCTGTCCGAATACTTGCAATCCATCCTCCAACCCGCTCCGGATCTGCTCGCCCCCCTTGGTCAGTAGCTGACAGAGAGGTGATACTCCTGCGGCTCGCAGGGCGGCGGATAGGCCGGGGCATAGCCACCGGAATAGCCTGACCAGCCATACTGCGTATCTGGGACGGGCTCCGATTGAGGCTCAGGCTCTAGTTCAACCGCAGACGCGTCGCAATCGCCGGTTCGCGCTGGAACAGTCGCCTCGCATGCAAGCCAAGCTTCCTGAATGACGCGCAACAGGCGAGTCACTTCCTCCAACGGGCTGTCAGTCTGCTCGAGGTTCGCCGTCAGAAGCCGCCCGCGCAGATAACAATATGTCTCCGCCAGATTCCGGCTTATCTCTCCGCCTACCTCGTGATCCAGCGACACTTCCAGTTCCGTGATGATCTCGTGCGCCTTGGAGATCGCCTTCGAACGTCCGGCGATGTCGCCCTGCCGCAGGCACTCTCGCGCCAGTTCGGATGAATCAATCGCCGCCTGGTACAGGATCTGGACCAGTTGGACACCATCGGCATTCAGAATGCGGCTCTCGAAATATGAGTCCTGGACATCAATCGGCAAAGCTGTGTTTCTCCTTCAAAAGCCTCATCGGTAGAGAGCCGCCAATTGAGAGAAAAGAGAACGGGCCGCAAGCGGGGGCTGGAGACAATCGCGCTCCATAGGGCGGGTGCCGCCAAACTCAGCTCTCCAGTTTCCGCAACGCCGACTGGAGGCCCGGCGCCAGCGCCAGCATGAGGTCCCGATTCGCCTCGCCATCCAGGTCCGAGACCAGATAGGCCAGATAGTCGCGCGTCTCAATCGCAGCCATCTGGAACTGCGCGGCGCGCGCCTCGTGCACAGCCACCCCGTGCTCCTTCAGCCCGGGCACGATCTGATCACGCACAAATGACTCTTCCACACTCCGGCGGGTGATGATTACCGACAGCAGCCTGGAATCGGACTTCAATTGGAAGTGAACAAACTTGCGGCCGTGTCGCGTACACAGGTGGGCCGAGTAGAGCTGGAACGACTGCGGCGCCTGCCGCTGCACCACGGCCAGAACCTCGGCGAACTGCGGCGGCAAGTCTTTCACAGCCTGGGCCAGTGGAACAGCCGTCTCCGGCACGCGCCCGTAAACTGAGCAATGCAGGTGATCGTCGAGCCCCGGCCGCATCGCATTTGAGACCTTCACCAGCACCGAGTAGATGAACGCTTCACGCTGACCCGCAGTCAGCCGCGGACGGCCCTGCCGGAAAGCGATCCCCGCG
The DNA here is from genome assembly GCF_051172195.1 of Paludibaculum fermentans. Taxonomy (GTDB): domain Bacteria; phylum Acidobacteriota; class Terriglobia; order Bryobacterales; family Bryobacteraceae; genus Paludibaculum; species Paludibaculum fermentans_A. The sequence continues at coordinate 1,986,616 of NZ_JBPJAQ010000001.1, read as the reverse complement.
GCAATGCTGATCACAATGGCGGCGGCAATGGGCAACCACACGACAGAGCGCCACCGGCCACGCCAGGCGTGCTCCGGTTCCGCGTCCATCCGCTGCCGGATCTTCGCAGCTAACTCGGGCGGAACCGCCTGGCTGCGCACCGCGTGACGCACGCGTCCGGCCAGATGATCATCCTCGTGTGTCGTATCCATCGGCTCGGCACTCATAGCCCTTGCTCCTTTGCCGGTTTCCGTCCAATCCCATATGATTCAGCCACGGTCTGCAGCTGTGCGCGCAGCAACTTGCGGCCCCGGCTGATGCGGGACATTACTGTACCCAGCGGTAGGGAAAGAATGGCGGCGGCCTCCTTGTACGCAAACTCTTCGACATCGACCAGAAGAATCACGGCTCGGAAATCGTCGGGGATCCGGTCCAGGGCGCCTAGAATATCGGCGTCCTTCAGCTCGTCGAAGACCGGAGCAGGCGCAACCAGGTTCGCTTCCAGGAACTCTTCTGACTCCCTCAACACAGGAGAACGGAACCACTTCCGACGGTGATGTTGGATGCAATGGAACAGGATCTTGAACAGCCAGGCACGGCAGTTCGTGCCTCGCTCAAAGCGGTGATACGACTTCCAGGCCTGCAGATACAGTTCCTGCACCACATCCTCGGCTCGGGCAGCGTCACCCAGAATGCGCGTAGCCGTCCGGAACAGATCGTTCATATACGGCATCGCCTCGGCCTCGAACTCGGCCCGGGTGAGCTCCGCCTTTACGTCTGGAATCAGTTGCTTCACGAATAGCTGGCGTCCAGTCAGCCCATGCTCCATGCCACTCTCCATCGCGTCCGCGAACGGCCCGACAGTGAGATATGACTCAGGATAGGCGATCTATTCCCGGTTGACCCGGAAATTGTCCACCGCGGGGGACAACTGCTGCAAGTGCAGGTCCAGAAACCGGCCCACCGTCGCGGCGTCGTCCTCTGCCAGTCCGTGCGTCACCAGGGGACCCCGAAATCCGGCGGCATGCAGCCGGGCGAGATAGTGCCCATAGTCCAGGACGCCGGCACCGGCCCGTGTGAACGTCCCGTCCGCCAGACGATCCTTGGCATGAGCCAGAGAAATCCGGTCAGCCAGCAGTTCAATACCGTCGGCCACAATGGCCCGCTGCCGGTCCAGCGGCTCCGCCTCGAACAGGTTCGCTCCATCGAGTATGATCCGCACACGCGGACTCCCCAGCTCGTCGATCAGCCGGCGTGCCCTTCGCGCGGAGCTGACGACATTGGCATGCTCTGGTTCGATGCCAAGTTCGACGTCATACTCATCGGCAATCCGGATGGCTTGCTCCATGTTTTCGAGTAAGGCCTGCCAAGGCTCAGCCCCGTCGTTCCCCGGGTGGCGGCGCCACTGATCCTCAGGGTCGAGCGTACCCGTGCACAACGTCAACAGCCGCGTACCCATTCCAGGTGCCGCTTCCGCAAGTACGCGGAGCCGCTGCAACCCCTTCCGCCGTACCTCGACATCCGGGTGAATCATGTTGTAAGTGGCGGACAGCGCGGCAATCTGGATGCCCGCGGCCTCCGCATCCGCGCGGATCGCAGCCGCCAATCCGGCAGGAATTGCGTCCGGCATCGCATCCAGGCCCGCGCAGGACATGTTGTACTGCACTGCCGCGTACCCCGCCCGCCGCGCCTTCTCGAACGGCCTCTCAGCAAACGTCTTGGCGAAGATCCCGAGAATCATTCGACACCGCCCTGCACGTCCGCCAGCTTCACCGGACGTCCCGTGCGGGCCGACTCGGCAATCGCCACCATCGCGCGCACAGACGCCACACCATCCTCTATGCCCGCCCCCAGCATCGGCCACGAGTGCAGAATCGTATCCGCGAAACTCTCCAGTTGGCGCCGGTAGAAGTGTCCGTCCGCCCCGAGCACGCGCGTCGTCGACGCCGTGGCTTCGTGGAAGATATCCACTTCGCTCGACCTGTAGAACCATGGATTGAACGTCTTCCCCACCACGCTCCCGCGCTCTCCGTAAACCTGGAACCCCTCGTGCCAGTCCATCCTGACGGCTACCGTCAGATCCAGGTGGCCCAGCGCGCCATTCGCATAGGAAACATCCACGAACCAGCAATAGGCGCCGAAACGCTGGCTCAGCCGCGCCTCCACCTCCACCAGTTCACCGCCCAAATACCGTGCGGTATCCACCAGATGGCTGCCGTGCGTCAGCAGGTAATAGCGGTGCAGATCCGCCTTAGGGTCGCCCTCCGGACGCCGGGCCAACCGGCTGCTGACCATCGCCGGCTGCACGGCATCGGTCATCGCATAGCGGTGCGTCGAATCGCAGTACCACGCCTTCAGCGCCAGCATCTGGCCCATCTCGTTCTCGATGAAATCGCGTGCCGCCTGCAGCCCGGCATCGAACCGCTTCATGTGCCCCACCTGCAGCACGAGCCCCGTTTTCTCCACCGTCGCCCGCAGCCCCTCCACCTCCTCCACCGTCAGCCCAAGCGGCTTTTCGCAAAGGACGTGCTTACCCGCCCGCAGGGCCAGTTCCGCCGCTGGCACGTGAAAGGCATCCGAGGTTGCGACGATCACCGCCTCCACTTCCGGATCCGCCAGCATCGTGGAATAGTCCGAGTAGGCGCGGCGCGGCTGGTGCGTCGCGGCCATGCGTTCCAGCAGGTCGGCCGCTACATCGCAGATCGCGTAAAGCTCCGTGTTTCGGGCCTTGACGCAGCTTTCGAAATGGGCTGCCTGGGCGATGGGTCCGCAGCCGAGGACTCCAATCTTGAGCAGGCGTTGCTCCTTGGGGGGCATGTATGGATTCTCTGACACTTGGCACCGCAATGGCGTGCCGCGACGGCTCACACCTGCTGCGCAATCCAGCCGCGAATCAGATCCATCTTCAACGATTTCCGCAAGTGCGCGGCCCATCGGTCGATCCGCGCCTGTCGCTGTGCGGTCACCGCAAGATGCCCCTCTGCCGGCGGCAGGCCGCATTGCGCCCTCGCCTGGTCCACGAAGCTGTGGCGGAATGCATCGTCGTCGAAGAGCCCGTGCACATAACTGCCCCACACCCGGCCCAAAGAATCGTGCGCGCCGTCGGCCAGTTCCGCGAGATCCCCTTCGCGCACGATCCGCGAGAATGGCCGGCTCCCCTCCTCGTAGACCGTCTCACCCATGTGGATCTCATACCCCGCGAACGCCGGAGCGCCCCAACCCTCCACCCGGCCGGTTGCCCGTCGCACGGTCTTTTCCGCATCCATCACTGTGCGGACCGGCAACACGCCCAAGCCATCCGTAGACCGCGCAACACCGCCATTCTCAACACCCCTGGGATCTTCAATGGAAAGCCCCAGCATCTGGAACCCGCCGCAAATGCCGAGCAGCGGGCCCGTGTGAGCTGCCAGCGCCGCCGTGAACCCGCGCGCCTGCAACCAGTTCAAGTCGTCGACAGTCTGCTTCGTCCCGGGCAGGATCAACACATCGGCCAGGGCGGCCTCCTCCGGATTCTCCAGGAAGGCCAGCGATACCGCCGGTTCCATCCCCAGGGCATCGAAGTCTGTGAAGTTCGCCATATGCGGCAGCGCCACCACACCCACCCGGAGCCTGCCATCGCGCGGCCCGCTCCACTGCCGGCCCGCTGTTCTCCGGTCCTCGATCGCGACCCCATCCTCCTCCTCCAACCCCAGATCCCTCAGAAAATGCACGACTCCCACGCAGGGGATCCCCAGCCGCTGCTCCATCATCTCGACGCCCGAGTACAGCAGGGATTCGTCACCGCGGAACTTGTTGATGATGAAGCCGCGAATCCGCGCACGATCCTCCGCCGACAGCAGTTCCACCGTCCCGAACAGCGACGCGAACACCCCGCCCCGATCGATATCGCCCACCAGCAGGCAGTCCGCCTCCGCCGCATGCGCCATCCGCATGTTGACGATGTCGTACGCCCGCAGGTTGATCTCGGCCGGCGAGCCCGCACCCTCCAGCAGGATCAGATCATGCTCTGCGGCCAGCTTCCGGTAGCTTTCCAGCACGGACGGAAATAACGCCGCCGTGCGGTGCTTGAAGTAGTCGGCCGCCGTCACCTGACCCCACACCCGGCCCTGCAACACAATCTGCGCCCCTGTCTCCGATGAGGGTTTGATCAGCACCGGGTTCATTTCCATCCGCGGCGTCACCCGGCACGCCTCCGCCTGCAGCGCCTGCGCCCGTCCAATCTCAAACCCGTCTGGAGTCGCAGCCGAGTTGAGCGACATATTTTGCGCCTTGAACGGAGCCACCCTACGCCCCTCATCCGCAAAAATGCGCCCCAATCCAGCCGTAATAATGGACTTACCGGTGTGCGAAGCGGTGCCGAGGATCATCAGCGCGGGTGTTCTCATAAGGCTGCTACCAGCATGCCGCAGCCGGCCGGCCGTGCGCTCGGGCCCCGCGCGATTTCGCAAACCCCTCCCGCTCAATCAGTTCGGGGCCACAGGACACCAGGAATTGCTGGCGGGTCCCCGGTCCCGGCGCTAGACTGGAATTTGTTGTAGTCCCCATGACCGGACCAGCGGAAGACCAGAAAGACTCGATCCGGGCAGAGCTCCAGCGAATCCTGGCGAGCACCGCCTTCTCCGGCTCCGATCGGCACCGCCGTTTTCTCAGCTTCGTCGTCGAACAGGCACTCAAGGGCGACACCGAGAAACTGAACGAGTTCGTCCTCGGCTTCGAAGTCTTCAACAAGAACGAGTCCTTCGATCCCCGCATCGATTCGATCGTCCGTGTCGAAGCCCGCCGCCTCCGCGAACGCCTCAAGAAGTACTACCTGGAAGAAGGCCAGGCCGACCCGCTCATCGTCACCCTGCGCCCGCGCAGCTTCGTCCCCGAGTTCACCCAGCGCCACGCACCTTCCGCCGCAACCGGCGCCACTGCAGCTTCCTGGCTCCACTCCCGCCGCATCTGGCTCGTCGCCCTCGCTGCCCTTCTCGTGGGCGCCGCCGGGACCGCCGTCTTTCTCTCCCTCCGCCCCCGGCCCTTCATCCCACCCTCCACCGCGTCCATCATCGTCCTACCCTTCCAGACCTTCGCTGGAGCCACCGACCCCGAACTCGGCAGCGCCCTCGCCGACGCCATCATCTCCGGCCTCGCCGGCAATCCCGGCCTGCGCGTCATCTCCCGCGGCTCCTCCATCCAGTTCAACGAGTCCGGCGGCTCGCGCTTCGAACGCGCCTCCAGCCTGGGCGTCGACTTCATCGTCGAAGGCAGCGTCCGCGTCACCGGCCCCCGCGCCTCCGTCTCCGCCAAGCTCACCGACGTCCGCACCCAGTCCTACCTCTGGGCCGATACACGCGAGACCGAAACGGCCAAACTCACCGACCTCGAACGCGAGCTCACGCGCGCCATCCTCTCGCGCATCCGTGTGCCCGGACCTCCGCCCGGTGCCCGCCGCGCCCCTCAGCGGCCGGCCGGCTCGCCTCAGGCCTACGGAGCGTTCCTCAAGGGCCAATACTACTGGTATCAGGGCGATCGCGACAGCCTGGCTAGAAGCTTGGCCCTGTTTGACGAAGCACTGCGCGGCGATCCCAACTTCGCGCCCGCCTGGGCCTGGCTCTCGCAAAGCTACCTACTGATGGTCTTTCATGAAGACGGCCGCAACCCCCAGGCCCTCGCCAGGGGACGCCAGGCCGCCGCGAAGTCATTGGAACTCGACCCTGGCCTCGCTGAGGCCCACGCCGCCGTCGGCAGCTACGCCGCCCTCGACTGGAACTGGCGGGAAGCCGATCACCGTTTCCGCCGCGCCGTCGAGCTCAACCCCGATTGGGCCCAGGGCCACCTGATGTTCTCCATCATGTACCTCGTGCCTACGCGCCAGTTCCCCGAAGCCGTTCAGGAGGCCTTCCGCGCCCATTCGCTCGATCCCCTCACCAGCATCACCCGCTCCATGCTGGCCGAGGTGCTCTACTTCAACCGTGATTACGCGCGCGCCATGGCCGAGTCCGAGGATCTCCGCAAAACCCGGTCCGGCCCCCCAGCCGACCGCGCCTATCTGCTCTCACTCAGCCTCTCCGGACAAGGCCAGCGCGCACTGGCCGAGATGTCGCGCACGGACGCCGACGGCAACCCCATGGGCTTATCTCTTCGTGCTTACCTGCTCGCCCGCCATGGCGACCCTACCCAGGCCAAAGCCATCCGGGATCAGCTCACCGCCAGGGCAAAGACAACCTACGTCCCGCCTATGTCCCTGGCCCTCATCAGCACCGGCCTCGGCGACACCAACGAAGCCCTGCGCCAACTCCACATCGCCGTGACCAACCACGTCCCAGTCGTTACGCAAATTGCCGCCGATCCGGCCTTCGACCCTCTACACAAGGATCCGCGCTTCCAGGACCTCCTGCGCCAGATGGGCCTGCGCTAGCCAGCCATTCACTCATACCGCAGGCAGATCATCGGATCCACCTTCGCCGCCCGCCGCGCCGGCAGATAACTCGCCAGCAGTGCAACCACGGCCAGCACCCCGGCCACCCCGGCCATCGTCAGCGGATCCCGCGCCCCCACTCCAAACAGCAGCGTCGTCAGCAATTGCGTCAACGCCAGCGCACCCAGCAGCCCGATGCCCAGTCCCAGGCCAGCCATCAACACGCCCCGTTTCAGGATCAACCCCACTACATCCGCGGCCCGGGCCCCCATCGCCGCGCGAATCCCAATCTCGTGCGTCCGCTGTACCACTGAGTACGAGATCACGCCGTAAATCCCGATCGCCGACAATAGCAGCGCCACCATCGCGAATCCCCCCAGCATGATCGAGTTCAGCCGGTTGCCGGCCATCGACTCCATCTTGATCTGGTCCAGCGTCTTGAAATCGGTCAACGCCTGGTCTTTGTTCACCTGGTGCACCGCATCGGCGATCGCATTCTGCAGCCGCAGCGGATCCATCGCTGCCCGCACCACCAGCGCCTGCCCGAAGGTCGGACTCTGCTCCTTGCTCACATACATCCCCGGATTGTCACGAGTCTCGTCCAGGCTGCCCACCTTCTCGTCCTTCACCACGCCCACCACTTCCCACGGAATCTCCGGCCCCAGTGCCGTTTTCCCCGGAACAATCTCCTGGATCAGGATGCGCTTGCCCACCGGCTCTTCATTCGGAAAGTGCTTGCGGGCCATCGTCTCGTTGATCACCGTCACCGGCGGAGCGCCCTTCACATCGCCGTCCGCCAGTCCACGGCCCTTCACGAACGTCATCCCAATCGTCCGGAAATACGACGGGCTCACCATCTTGAAGAAACATGCCTTGCGGTTGGCCCGATCCACGATCGGCTTGTCCGCGATCTGGAACGGCATGCCATAGCCCCACCCCTGCATCGGCAGCGCCGACGTCAACGCCACATCCCGCACGCCCGGCAGGCTCTCCAGATTCGACACCACCTGCCGCAGATACGTATTCAGCGCTTCCGTCGTGACAAACCGCTTCTCCGAAGTCGGCAGCCCCGCTGTAATCACATTCTCCGAGTTGAACCCCGTCTCCACCTGCTGCATCGCAAAGAAACTCCGAATCAACAGCCCCGACCCCGCCAGCAGCAGGAACGCCAGCGCCACTTCCGTCACCACCAGCGCCGACCGCAGCCGGTGCTTGGCTCCGCCTGTACTCGAACCCCGGCTACCTTCCTTCATGCTGCCCGCCAGGTCCGACCGCGTCGCCTGGATCGCCGGCGCCAACCCAAACACCAGCCCGGTCAGGATCGACAGCCCAATCGCAAACAACAGCACCCGCGAGTCCAGCGTGATCGTCGCCTCCGACGGCAACGAGAACGGCGGCAGCGCGGCCTTCAACCCGGCAATCAACGCATAACCCAAAGCCACGCCCAGCAAGCCGCCCAGCAGCGACAGCAAAACGCTCTCCGTCAGGAACTGCTGGATCAGGCGCCAGCGGCTCGCCCCCACCGATACCCTGATCGCCACCTCGCGCTCGCGCACCGTGCCCCGCGCCAGCGTCAGGTTCGCCAGATTCGCACAGCCGATCAACAGCACCATCCCCACCGCGGCCAGCAGGACATACAACGACTTCTTGAGCTGCGGGCCCACCGTCACCTCGGTCAGCGGATCCACCGCCACGCTCCAGCCCTTGTTCGAATCAGGGTAATCGCGCGCAATCCGCTGGCCAATCGCATCCATCTCCGCCTTTGCCTTTTCCACCGTTACGCCCGGCTTCAACAACGCCATCGCTCCAAACCAGTGGAAGTTCCGCGTCATATTCTCCGGCTGGAACACCAGCGGCCGGAAGATCTGTGCAAACGTGCGGTCGAACGCACTGCCCGCGGGCAGCACTCCAATCACCACGTGCGGTTCGTTGTCCAACTGGATCACGCGCCCGACAACCGTCGGATCCGAGCCGAACTGCGTCGCCCATAACGCGTTGCTCAGCACCGCGACCTTGCTTTTGCCCGGCTGATCCTCATCCGCGGCGAACGTACGGCCCAGCACGGCCTGTACGCCCAGGATGTCGAACCCGTGCGCCGACATGCGCTGTCCGCGCAGTTGGACCGGATTGCCGTTGCCTGTCAGCGTCACCGACCCGCCGGTCCGCGCCGCCATATACTGGAACACCGTGTTCTGCCGCTGCCAGTCCAGGAAATTCAGCGTCGATATGCCGTTGCGCGCATCCGGCGATCCCGGCGGCTTCTCCAGCACCCGCATGATCCGGTCCGCGTTCGCATACGGCAGCGGCTTCAACAGCACCCCGTCCACAAAACTGAAGATGGCCGTGTTCGCCCCAATGCCTATGGCCAGCGTCAGCAAAGCAACCACGGTGAATCCAGGACTCTTTCGCAGCGTCCTCAACCCATATTGAATGTCTTGCCAGAAATCGCGCACACGGACCTCCGGCAGTAGATACGTCCCATCCGGCAGTATGTGCGTGTAAACTTTCCGCCCAGCGCAAGTATGTTCAGAGTGGGTCCGGCCGGCGGGTCTTTTTCCCCTTTTTCTTCGCCATGCGCCACGACACGGTCAGCAGATCGCGCAGGGCGTCTTCCCGGATTTGAGTCAGCCGTACCAACACCAGCGGGTAGCTTCGATAGTAATCCGTCAGGTAATACGTCTCCGGAGCCTCTTCCACGAACAAGTCGCGCTCGTCCAGCCGCGCCCGCACCACCAGCGTGCCCGGCTCCGCCGAAGGATGCAGCGCCAGCCCAGCCACAAACACGCCGCCCACCTTCAAAACCGGCGACCCGTCGTACTTCGTCAGCGCCTCCACCCCAGGTAGAGCCAATCCAATCCGCCGCACTACCTCGAAATCCTGTGCCGCTATTGCCCCACACTCCATCGACAGCGCCTCCTCCCGGACCCGCCTATACGTCCGCCAGTGTCAGCGCCCGCGGGACCTTTCCATCGATGTCCGTAAACCCATATTCCTGCGCGACACTCGCCGCCACCAGCACCGCACCGCTAAACCGCGCCACGTCAGGATCGCCCGCCAGCGCCGCCACCGCCCGCCCAATGAACTCAGGCGACTCGGAGTTGCTCAGGTCCAGCCACGCCGCGGCCTGCATTACTTTCTCCGTACGCACCAGCCCCGGATACAACGACACCGCCGTCACGCCAAAGCTCCTCAACTCCACCGCCATATCCGCGGTCAGCTTGTCCGTCGCCGCCTTCGATACCCCATAAGCCGCATTCCCCATATGCTTCTGTGCCGCCCAGAACGAGATGTTGACTAGCAAGCCAATGCGCCGCGCCACCATCCCTCGAGCCGCCAGTTGGCTGGCCAGATAAGATGCCCGCACACCCGCCTGGAACATCGCGTCCCATCGCCAGAGAGGCTGCTCCCAGAACGGCTTGCTCCACGTAAAGACGCCATCTTCCACCATCCGCTCATACCCACCCCAGACGTTGTTCACCAGGATGTCGATCGCCCCGGCTTCCGCCACGATCCGCTCGAACGCCCGGATCACCTCCTCATCCACCCGGTGATCGCAGCGCAGACCTGTGATCCCTCCCTCACCCAGCCCGCCTTCCGGCACGGACCGCCCGGTCACGAAGACCCGCGCTCCCTGCTCGGCCAAAACACCTGCAATCCCCCGGCCCACGCCGGCCGTCCCGCCGGTGACCACCGCGACCCTTCCATCCAGGCTTGTCATGGCTGCCATCTTCTCACGCCCACCGCGCACCGGCGCGCTACACAATTTACAAGCCAACCTGCTCCGGCGAGGTAACTTCCCACCGCCCTCTACCCCGCCCTCCATCGACTGGAACAACAAGGTTGGATCGAATCCGACTGGCGCACTACCGAGGGCGGCCGAGACACCAAGTTCTACACGCTCACCAAAGCCGGCCGCACCCAGTTCCGCAAGGAACTCGACCAGTGGGAACATCTCTCCCACGCCGTCGGCCTCGCCATCCGCCTGGCCCCCGGAGCCGCCCTATGAACCTCCGCCGTTCGCTCGAGATCCTCTTCCATCGCGCCCGCTCCCTCTTCCGCCGCAATACCGTCGAGCGGGACCTCGACCGCGAGCTAAAGCCGACCGCATGTCCTCCCTAAGGGCGGGCTAACCGAACCCGGGGACGTTCATCCTCTGTCCCAAAAACGAATAAGGCAGAAAGCAAAACAAAGACAGCAGGTGGACAGAGCGTGAACGTCCCCTCCCGCGCGTCCCCCGCGAACAATCCTACCCCCCGCCCAACCCATCCCCGTATCCACACAGCTCAATCCCCACCCGTTTCACAGTCTCCATCACCCGAGGATCCACCAGGGCAGCTAACTCCTCCGCCCGGCTCTCCTTCAAGCGCGTCCGCGCCGCCTGCAGTTCCGCCGTACAGAACCCCGGATGCACCATGAACTCCGTAGACCCCTCCGGCAGATTCTCCAGCAGGTGGACCACATCCTCTGCCTGAAACCGCCCGGTAATCTGGAATCCCGCAAACCAGTCCGTCGTCCGGCACCCATGCCGGGCCAGCTTCCGGTGGAACTGCCCGCGTACCGACCCGAACATCCGGCTCACCACCCGTTTCGTCAGCGGCACAGCCCGCGGTGACCCCGTAATCGGCAGATCAAACGGCCGCCGCACCCAGTGCACGCCAAACTCCTCGGAAAGCCGCACGACGGCATCCAGCACAGGCGGAAACAGGTGGGTGTGTTTGTGCGTGTCGAGATGCGTAGGCCGCAGCCCAGCGTCGAAGATCTTCACCATCTGCGCCCGCAGCTCGTCGTACACCCGAACCTGCCGCAGCGTGACAGCCTTCATCAACTCGGAGACGGTCTTGGGGAAACTCCGCCCCCCGGCCAGCAGCGACTCGCCCCCCACCAGCACCAGGTGTACGCCAATGTCGAGCGTCGGCACCTCGCCCGCCAGCCGCACCGCATCGTCAAAGGCGGCGCCATTCGCCATCAGCGTGGTCGAGGTGAGAATGCCCTTGGTGTGGGCTTCCACAATCCCGGCATTCACATCCCGGGTAAAGCCGAAATCGTCGGCATTCACGGCGAGCAGTCTGCGGCCCATCAGAACAGCTTCAATTGAATCGTGAGGAACTTCTTCGGGTTGGCCCGGAAGTCCTTCATCATGGCCTGGATCTCTGCCGTGGTCGAGGTCAGGTTCTGGTACAGCGCCGGATTCACCATCAACTGCCCAATCGTCCCGCGGCCGGAATTCACGCTGTCGATCGTGGTGTTGATCTTGTCCAGCGTCGCCACCAGCTTGTTGTGCAACGCCTCGTCCTTCAACAACTTGCCCGCCGTACCCTTGCCGGCGTTCAGGTCCGAAAGCAGCACATGCAGATCCGTCGTCGACTTCTTCAGCTCGTCAAACAAGGCCGGATCCTTCAACAACTTGCCCGCCGTGCCTTCGCCGCGCTCCAGCCCGGCCACCAGGTTATCCATGCGGGTCAGAGTCTGGCGCAGGTCGTTGTACAGGCCCTCGTCGTAGAGCAGGTGGCCAATCGTGCCCTTGCCCTCGCTCATCGCCTTCGTGATCTTCTGGGCATCGCCCATGATCCCGTTCACTTTGTCGTAGATCTCGGAATCGTACAGCAGCTTGCCGATGCTGCCCTTGCCCGATTCCACCTGCGAAACGACTTTGTCGATACGTTTCAGGATCGATTGCACGGAATCCAGCAGAGGCATCGCCGACTGCATGATCTCCAGGAAATCCTTTTCGTCCCGCGCCTTCAACTCGCCGCCCTGCTTCACCGCCACCGGGCTCGAGCCGCGCTTGATGTTCAGGAACTTCGCGCCCAGCACGTTTTCCGCGCTGAAACCCACGATCGAATCCTCGGGGATCATCGCCATGTAGCGCCGGTCGATCGCCATCGTCATGCGAATCGCCCGGTCGTTGTTCTTGTCACCCGTCAGATCGATCTTTTTGAGCTTGCCGATGAGTATGCCGTTCAGCCGGATGGCCGCGCCTTCGCTCATCGCCCCCGAGTCCTGCATGTACGTGTACAGCGACGCCTTCTCTTCGAAGGGATTGTCCGCACCCGTCATCAGGAAGATCAGGACGGCCAGCAGCACCAGGGCGATCAGCGACATGATGCCCACCCGAAGCTGTGACCAGGCAACTTTATTCGACGCCGGCATTCCTCCTCCTTAGCTTCCCACGAAAGCAGTCCCCGGCTCAGCGGCTGGCAAACTTGGCGACATAGGGATCCTTGCAGCAGTCAAAATCGTTCGATGCCCCCAGAAAGGCAATTGCACCCTCCTTCATCACCATGTAGCGGGTCCGTGTGGAATCTCCGTTCGCCCCCACCGGCCGCAAACCGCCGCCATTCTCGTTATATCGGTATCGTTCCAGGATTTCTCCATCCTGGTGCCGGTGCGTCACAATCACCGTCGTCGCCCCACGCACGTCTCTGCCTTTTACGATCAGCGCGATGATGTTGTTCGCGGTAATCGGATCCAGGCCGGCCGTTGGAGAATCGTACAATAACAATTCCGGCTGCGTCACGATCGCCCGCGCAATCCCTACGCGGCGCCGCATGCCCCCCGAAAGCTCGCTGGGAAACTTGTCCATCGTGTGCCCCAGCTCGACAAACTCCAGGGATTGCTCCACTTTGGGCTGCACTTGCTCCGGCGGAATCTTCAGCAGCCTCTGGTTCACCAGCGGGTAGCCCACATTCTCCTCGATCGTGAAGGAATCAAACAGCCCGCCCTCCTGGAACAGCACCCCGATCCGGCTGCGCACGTCGAACCAATCGCGCTCTGGCAGCCTCGTCACTTCCTGCCCAAACAGGTGAATCTGCCCCGAGGTGGCGGGCAGCAGGCCCAACGCGAGCTTCAACAGCAGCGTCTTCCCGCTTCCGGCCGCTCCGTGGATGATCAGCGTTTCCCCTCGCATCAGCTCAAAGCTGACGTGGCGCAGGAACAGGTTGTCGTCAAAGCCGAAGCTGACGTCGTCGAATATGAGAATCGGCGGTTCCTGTGGCGTGCTCATGACGGCGTCACATCGAGACGAAGATCCGGCCGATGATGAAGGTCAACACCACAACCCACACCGACGCTACGACTACAGCCTGGGTGGTCGCACGGCCTACGCCTTGTGTGCCCCCGGTCGTTCTCATGCCGTAGAAACAGCCCACCAGCGAGAGCACGAGAGCGAAAATGAACGGTTTCAATAAGCCCTGGGCGATGTCGTCGTACCCCAGCGCCCGCCATGCCGTATTCCAATACTGCGCGCCCGTCGTCAGCGGCAGCATCACGCACGCCACGATATACCCGCCCACCAGCCCCACGAAGTCGGCCAGGACAGTCAACAGAGGCAGTACGACCGCCGTCGCCAGCAGCCGTGGCTTCACCAGTTTCATCACCGGGTCTGTGCCCAGCGCCCGCATGGCGTCAATCTGCTCCGTGACTTTCATGGAGCCCAATTCGCTCGCCATGCCTGACGAGTTCCGGCCGGCCACCATCAGCGCGGTCAGCACCGGACCCATCTCGCGTACCAGGGTGATGGCGACAATCATGCCCACCTGGCTCGTCGCGCCATAAGTCTGCAGGGCGCGCGACATCTGTAGGGCCATGACGGCGCCGCTGAAGAATCCGGTGAGAATGACGACCGGCAGGCTGCCGACGCCAATGAGGTCCATCTGCGTGAAAACATCGTCCCAGTAGTAGGGTTTCCGGACGATGCCACGGGAGGCGCGGGCCGACAACTGGACGAACTCCTGGAACGTAAGGACAGGAGCTTTCAGGAATTCCAGCAAAGCGCAGCGATCCCCTTGAAATCTGATGCTACCATACGGGGCGTGAACGGCTCTTTCTGTAACAATTGGAATTGGATATGAAGGGTCTTACCGACATCGACGGCATCATCGTCGGTCATGCCTCAGACTTCGAAGCGCTCACCGGTTGCACCGTCATTCTCTGCGAACAAGGCGCCGTCGCCGGCTACGATATCCGCGGCGGAGCTTCCGGTACCGAAGAGGTGGAAGTGATGAGCCCCTTCCACATCGCCCCCGTCGTTCATGCCATCGTCCTGGCCGGCGGCAGCGCCTTCGGCCTCGAAGCCGCCAGCGGCGTACGCCGCTTCCTGGAGCACAAAGGCGTCGGCTTCCCCACCGGAGCCGCCATCGTCCCCATCGTGCCCGCCGCCATCCTCTACGACCTGGGCATAGGGAAGGCGAACATCCGGCCCACTCGCGAAATGGGCGAAGCCGCCGCCTCAGCCGCCACTTCTGAGCCTGTCCGCGAGGGCAACATCGGAGCCGGCACCGGAGCCACCATCGGCAAGGCCCTCGGCATGAAGAACGCCATGAAGGGCGGCCTGGGTTCCGCCACCGTGAATCTGCCCAATGGAGTCAAGGTTTCCGCGCTAGTAGCCGTAAACGCCCTCGGCGACGTCCTCGATCCCGCCACCGGGCGCATCCTGGCCGGCGCCCGCAAGCAACCCGGCTCCCGCAAATTCGCCGGATCTTCGGACCTCATGAAACAGCTTGGACCCACCGGCGGGCTCGGACGCGGCAACACGACTTTGGCGGTCGTCGCCACCAACGCGAAGTTCTCCAAAGTGGAATCGACGGCCGTCGCGCGCCACGCCCACCAGGGGTTCGTGAGGGCGATTTCGCCGGTCCACACATCGATGGATGGCGATATGACGATATGTTTGTCCTACGGCAAGCTCACCGCCTCGGTCGACGCGGTGAGTGTCGCCGCCGCTGAAGCCGTGGCCGAGGCGATTGTCCGGGCTGTGAAGTCGGCAAAATCCATAGGCGGCGTGCCCGGTCTGGCAGGCTAATCCAATGCGCAAACTACTGATAATATTCCTCTTAGCTACTCTTGGAGCACAGGCGGCAGTCCCGCCCATCTACTACCTGCTGTGGTTCGATACCGAAGATTACATCGAGCCCGCGGCTGATGATGCCGCCCTCCGCATCGCCCAGGAACTCACAAAAAGAGGCATCAAAGCCACTTTTAAAGTCGTTGGAGAGAAAGCCAGGGTACTGGAACAGCGAAATCGGACAGATGTCGTAGCTGCGCTCAAATTACACGACATCGGCTACCACTCGAACTACCACAGCATTCATCCCGCACCGGCCGAGTATCTGAACGGCAAGGGCATGATTGACGGCGAGCAGGAGTTCGCCATGCGGGAACTCTCGGGTTTTCAAGCAGTTGAGAAACTCTTCGGGATGCGGCCCAGTTGCTACGGACAGCCCGGCAACTCCTGGGGACCGCAGGCCAACAAGGTTTTGCGGCAGTGGGGCGCCCGCGTTTACATGGACGACGGCGGCCAGGTGGGCTACGATCAGCAGCCGTTCTGGTTCGGGTCGATGCTGTACATCTTCAACCTGGGCCCGAACACCATGCGCGCGAACCTCGACAAACCGGAACTTTTACCGGACGCTAACCGTGCATTTGACCGTGCGGTAGACCGCCTCCGTGCCACCGGCGGCGTCATCCAGACCTACTACCACCCCACCGAGTTCGTCACCACCGAGTTCTGGGACGGAGTGAATTTCCGCCACGGAGCCAACCCCGAACGGGCCGATTGGAAGCGCCCGAAACTCCGTACCAAAGAGTCGACTGAGCAGGCGTTCCAGTTGTTTCTTGCGTTTGTCGACCATGTTCAGAAGACGCCGGGCGTGAAGATCATCACCGCGCGTGAAGCCGTCGATGTGTTCCAGCCCCGCGAGCAGCCCGTCGCCCTGGATGCGGCCCGCAAACTCGCTGAAAGCATTGAAGTTCACGACGGATACTCCCCGGCTGACCAGTTGCAGGCGCTGCTGGGCCTGCCGCCCCGCCACGTCGACGGGCCGCTGCACCGCATCTCTACTACATTGAAAACACAAGAGATCCCGCGAGCCGTGTTCGACCGCGCCAAGGCGGATGCGGTCCGGGCCATCACCCAGTTCGGCCGCCTGCCCGATTCCGTCTGGATCGGCAGCCAGGAGCTCGCCCTGCCCGACTTCGCAGCTACCCTCGCGGCCGACACCGGAGCCGCTAACGTGCTGGCTCGAAAGGGTCAACTGGCCATCGAGAGCCGCATCGGCACCAACGCCGCGAAACAGTACAACTGGGTAATCCACCCCGAAGGCTACGCCCCCGAGAACCTGCTGGAACTCGCGCGCCTGCAGGCCTGGACCTTGAAGCCGGCTAAGCTCCGCTGAGTGACAGCGCCGCCTGCAGCATGGCCCGCGTATACGCTACATCATACACATCGCCGGTATAGCCGCCGCCGCCCGGATAGCCTCTAATCGGACCGCGCTCGCGGTCATAATCCAGGGCTCTGGGATGTTCGGGGTAGATCGTTCCGGTGTACTTATTGTTGACGATCTCGCGCATCACCCCGAACATGTCCACCTGGCCGGCGTCAATGAATACCTCGGCGTACTTCTCGTACGGTTTGCGCACCTCCACATTCCGGAAGTGGATGTGGTTCACGCGCTTGCGGCTGAGGAAGTAGCGGCCCACTGCGACCGGATCCTCACCCATTTCGCGGGTCACGCCGCAGTCGAAGGTGATGCCGTTGGCCGGGCTGTCGACGATGCTGATCAGCTTCTTCCAGCCCGCCAGGGTGCCCATGATCTGCTGCGAACCGCGGCTCATCGGCGAGGGTGGGTCGTTGGGATGCAACGCCAGTTTGACGCCTGATTCCTCGGCTACGGGGATGACGGCTTTGAGGAAGTAAGTGATCGTCGCCCACATCTCGTCGAGCGTGTGGGCGCCCTCCTCGGGCAGTGGCGGCAGGTCCTTCATGCGGTCGTAGTCGAAGGCCGTGTAGCCCGCTCCGGCGCGGCCTGTCTCCTCGTAGTAGCCCTCCATGGCGCGATGGGCATACCAGTTGTACTCGACCACGGCGAGCCCCACTTTGCCGGCGACACGGATGGACTTGCGTACATTCTCAATCTCTTCATCGCGTCCGGGCCGGCCGTAGATGGCGTTGTTGAACCCGCCGATCATCTGGTTGTAGAGCGTCAATCCGCCGGCCTTGTAAGCATCCATGCGGTGCCGCATCTCCTCCTCGGTCCAGGGGGCACGAGGGCCGCCTCCGAGGATGTGCGACACGCCCAACTGCGTGACACGGCGCATTGCTTTCTCGTCCAGGGCGGAGGGCAGGCACAGCTTGGGGGTCGTGGCGCTCTCCTGGATCGGCCACGATTTGGAGGGGGCGGCGGCGAGCGGCAGGGCGAATAAACCGGCCGATTGAAACAGGGAACGGCGCGTCATGGGCATCACCTCTTCGCGTGCAGTCTATAACAACCGCCCGCTGGAAGCAGGCCTCAATCGTACGGCCAGGCGGGGCGGGTAAATAGGCCGCCGTCGACCCAGATGGTCTGGCCGGTGACGAAGTCGGCGTGGCTGGAGGCGAGATAGGCCACCGTGTGGCCGATATCGACCGGCAGGCCCACGCGCGCCAGCGGCGTCAGTTTCGACCAGGTGGCGCCGTAGTCTCCGGCCTCATGCTTGGTGCGTTCGATCTCGATCGCTCCGGGGGCCACGCAGTTCACACGGATCTTGTACTTGCCCAGCTCCACGGCGGCCACCTTGGTGAACTGCTCGATGCCGCCCTTGCTGGCGGTGTAGTCCACCAGGTTGGGGAAGGCCCACTTGTTGCAGCCCGAGCCGATGTTGATGATCGAGCCGCCGCCGGTCTCTTTCATGCTGAGGGCGGCGCGCTGGGTGCAGAGGAAACAGCCCTTCAGATTCACGGCCAGAACGCGATCCCACTCGGCTTCAGTCAATTCCAGCAACGGCTTCCAGGTTTGAACACCGGCGTTGTTCACATGAACATCGAGTTTGGGGAACCGTTCAAACACCTTGTCGAACATGGCGTCGATGTCGGTTTTAAGGCCGACATTGGCCTGTACGGCGAAGGCGGTGGCGCCGATGGCGGTGGCTTCTTCGACCGTCGCCATGGCCCCGGGCTCGTCGCTGTTGTAGTTCACGGCGACGGCGCAGCCCTGCCGTGCCAGCTCGAGCGCGATGCCTTTGCCGACGCCTTTGCTGGCTCCGGTGACCAGCGCAAACTTGCCTTCCAATGGGTTGCCCATACCCTGTCGATTCTACTGGATCGAGCTGAGGCGGGGTGGCTTGCGCGAATGTAACCAATTTCCAGTTGCCCCCTCCTCTGTTTTTATTCACACTTGGTGGTGAGAGAGGCCTTCGAACGAATTGAACCTGAAACTGCCAGACTCGCCCCCCGTGTGGGAGCCGTCCGACCGCTGGACTGTTGTCAACGCCAAGGAACTATATGACATCGATCGTTGGGGGAAGGGCTACTTCTCGATCAACGACGAAGGTCACGTGCTGGTACACCCCACGGCCGAGCCGCACAAATTCGTCGACCTCAAGAAACTGGTGGACACCCTCGTGCTGCGCGGTATCGACCCGCCAATCCTGCTGAGGTTTCCCGAGATCCTGGCGAACCAGCTATCGGAGCTGAACAAGGTCTTTCTTTCGGCGATCAGCGAGCACAACTACCAGGGCAAATACCGCTGCGTTTATCCGATCAAGGTGAACCAGCAGCGGCAGGTAGTGGAAGAGATCAACAAGTACGGCCGCCAGTATGGGTTCGGCCTGGAAGCCGGTTCCAAACCCGAGCTGCTGGCCGTGGCGGCGATTGCGGACAACGAGACGCCGATCATCTGCAACGGCTTCAAGGACGATGAGTATATCGAGATGTGCATGCTGGCCCGCAAAGTGGGCCGCGACATCACACCCGTCGTCGAGAAGTTTACAGAGCTGGAACTGATCCTGAAGCACGCCGCCTCCATGGGCGTGCGGCCGGCCATCGGCCTGCGTGTGAAGCTGGCGAGCCGCGGCGCGGGGCGCTGGAAGTCTTCGGGCGGCTACCGCTCGAAGTTCGGCCTGACGGTCACTGAGGCCGTGCGCGCGCTGGAGACCTTGAAGGCAGTGGGCATGGAGGATTGCGTCAAGCTGCTCCATTTCCACCTGGGCAGCCAGATCACGAACATTCGCCACATCAAGGGCGCGGTGATCGAAGCGGCGCGTGTATATGTGGACCTGAAGAAGCAGGGCGCGGGCCTGGAGTTCCTGGATGTCGGCGGCGGGCTGGGCATCGATTACGACGGATCGCAGACGGACTTCGAATCGAGCGTGAACTACACGCTGCAGGAGTACGCGAACGACATCGTGTATCACATCCAGAACGTCTGTGACGAAGCCGAGGTGCAGCACCCGACCATCGTCACGGAGAGCGGCCGCGCGATTGCGGCCTATCACAGCGTGCTGGTGTTCAATGTCCTGGGCGTGAGCGGCTTTGGGGAGGAAGAGGTTCCGGTGGAGCTGCCGGACGAATCCGAGCAGCCGCTGATCGACCTGATGGAGAGCTACAAGAACATGAGTTCGAAGAATCTGTTGGAGTCGTTCCACGACGCCCAGCAGGCTCTCGATTCCGCCTTGAACCTCTTCAGCCTGGGCTATCTGCCGTTGAAGCAGCGCTGCGTCGCCGAGAATCTGTACTGGCTGATCTGCCGGCGAATTCTCTCGATGGCGAAGCAGCTGGATGTCTTTCCGGAGGATCTGGAAGGGCTCGACGCGATGCTCTCGGACACGTATTTCTGCAACTTCTCGCTGTTCCAGAGTATGCCGGACAGCTGGGCGGTGAAGCAGTTGTTCCCCATCATGCCGATACACAGACTGGAGCAGCAGCCGACGCGCAGCGCCGTGCTGGGCGACATCTCGTGTGATAGCGACGGCAAGGTGGACCAGTTCATCGACCGGCGCGACGTAAAGAAGACGCTGCCGCTGCACCCGGTGAACGGCGAGGCGTACTATCTGGGCACGTTCCTGGTCGGGGCGTACCAGGAGATCCTGGGCGACCTGCACAACCTGTTGGGTGACACGCATGCCGTGCATGTACGCGTGAACAACGAGAACCAGCCGGTGCTGGAGGCGGTAATCCGCGGCGACACCGTCAAGGAAGTGCTCGATTACGTGCAGTTCAACGCGCGGGACCTGCTGGAACAGTTCCGGCAGGATATCGAGACGGCCGTGCTGCAGGGCAAGATCGGCTACGAGGAATCGGGCCGGCTGTTGAAGTTCTACGAGGACGGGCTGTACGGGTACACGTACCTCGAGGACACGCACGGAGCGTAGTTGGAGTTCACAGGGGCCTCGGTGGGTGGGCACGTTCGGGCCCGTCCACCTGGGGCCTCTTTTTCGTTTGCGGCCGTGTGCGTCTCGGGACAGGCGCTAAACGTCCCCAACGCGACTGCACACCGCGGCGTGGCGCTGCTGGTGGAACCACAAGCTCATCGCTGGTGTCTGATCAAGCCTGGGGACACGGGGTGCGATGACGACACCACTCGTTCAGGTTGAAGAGGTCTGGAAGTCGTACGGGAGCACGGCGGCTGTGCGCGGGCTCAGCCTGAGCGTGCCCGAGCAGAGTGTTTACGGATTCCTGGGGCCCAACGGGGCGGGTAAGTCCACAACCATTCGAATGATCCTCGGGCTCCAACGCCCGGACCGGGGCCGCATTCTCCTATTCGGCCAGCCGTTGGAGCCGCACCGCACCGCCTTGCTGGCGCGCATTGGTTCGCTGGTCGAAACCCCCTCGCTGTACGGACACCTGACCGGCCGCGAGAACCTCGAAGTGCATCGCCGGCTTCTGAATGGACCACGGCAGGCAATCGCCCGTGTTCTGGGGGCGGTAGACCTGACCGCGGCAGCCGATCGCGTTGTGCGCGGTTACTCCTCCGGCATGAAACAGCGGCTTGGATTGGCGCAGGCGTTGTTGGGCGATCCCGAACTGCTGTTGCTGGACGAGCCGACGAACGGGCTGGATCCGGCAGGAATCCAGGAAGTGCGGACCCTCATCCAGGACTTGCCGAAGCGCAGCGGTGTGACTGTGTTTGTCTCCAGCCACCTGCTGGCCGAAGTGGAACAGGTCGCCACGCATTTCGCCATCCTCTCGGCGGGGCAGTCGCGATTTGAGGGTACAGCCGAGGATCTTCGCCAGCGCAGCAAACCCTGGCTGGAGACGGAGGTCGATGACTGCGAGCGGGCCCTAGCCGTGCTGGTCCGGGCGGGCATCGACGTGCAACCGGCAGACTCCCGGCGATTGCGGATCAGGCTGGGCACGTGCGAACCGGCGGACATCAACGCGATGCTGGTGCAGTCAGGCATTGCCGTCTCGCACCTGGCCATGAAGTACCCGACGCTGGAAGAAGCCTTCCTCGAACTCACCGCCCCGAGTCATGCGGGAAGGGAGCCTGTGCCGGCCTATGGTGCTTAATAGGGTGTTGCGGGCCGAGACCCTAAAGATGAAGCGCACCATCGCGCTAAAGATGGTGGTGCTGGCACCCCTGGCAGTTGTCCTGCTGACGATCTTCATGGCGTCGCAGGCTCCGTTTTCCACGCTGCGCCGGAATGCCGCCAGCGACGATTGGAAGGCGCTGGCACGCGTGAATTTCCAATTCTGGGGCCTGCTCATGATGCCCCTCTTCGTCACTTTGCAGACCGCCTTGATGGCGGGGCTGGACCATACCGACAACCAGTGGAAGGCCCTGTTGGCGCGGCCGGTGCCACGCTGGACCTTCTACGTTTCAAAACTGCTGATTGTGATGGCGATGACGGCGGCGAGCGCGATGCTGCTGGTAGCCGGCGTGGTGGCGGCTGGCGGGATTCTCCACCTGCTCACTTCGGAGGTCCGGTTTGGCGGCGCGGTACCGCTTTCGTCGATTCTTCTGCAGGCCGCACAGATGACAGGACTGGCGTTTTTCTACCTGTCGATTCAAACCTGGGTGGCGCTGCGCTGGCGTTCGTTCTCGGCCGCCACGGGTGTTGGCATCGTCGCGACGGTAACCAGCTTTGCGATGCTGCTGGCGGCCGGCCAGTTTGGGGCCTGGCCCCAATACTATCCGTGGGCGCTGCCGATGTTGGTGCTGGCCAGGCAACCGGAGAACGTGGCGGCGGCACTCTCCATCAGCGCCGCCCTGGGCATGCTGGCAGCCGTGGCGGGCTGCGCGGATTTCTGCCGACGGGAAGTGACCTGAAACGGCTCACCCAGACGTGAAAAGGGCGTACCGCCCGGAGGAAGCACGCCCTTCGATTCTAAACGCGTGAGTGGGGTTAAGCCTTGGCCATTTCGCGGTCCATGAACGAATAGCCCAGCATGTGGCAGACGATCATGTGGACGTCCTCGATGCGGCCCATGTGAGGCTCCGCGGCGAGGATGTTGACCTGCGCCAGCGGGGCCAGTTTGCCGCCGTCACGGCCCGTCATGGCGATCGTCTTGCACCCGATGGAGTTGGCGTACTCCAGGGCTCGCAGCACGTTGGGCGAATTGCCAGAGCCGCTGATGGCGATGACCACGTCGCCGGGGTTGGCGAAGTTCTTGAGCTGCTCGACGAAGACGCACTCATACGACACGTCGTTCGAGTAGGCGGTGAGCGTGCCCAGGGAGTCGGTCAGCGCCATGGCGCGGAAGCGCTTGTCGCGGCCGAAGCTGGCGCCTTTCACGATGTCGGTGACGAAATGTGACGCGGTCATGGCGCTGCCGCCGTTGCCAAAGACGAAAATCTGGCGGCCTTCGTCGCGCGCTTCGCGCAGCCAGTCAGCGGCCTGTTCGACCTTGGCGAGATCCAGCTTGTTCAGCGTGGCTTCCAGAGTGTTCCGATAAGTGGTGAAGAATTCCATGTTTTTGCTATTTCTGTAGGGCCGCCGAAGCAGCCAGCACTTCTTCCGGCGACGCCGTTCCGGTGCCGGGTTTCATGATCGTGATGGACGCGACCAGGTTGCCGAATTCGACTGCCTTGGCAGGGTCGCGCGTAAGAGCCAGAGCCACGGAGGCGCCGGCATTGAAACTGTCGCCCGCGCCGCAGATATCCACGGGATGCTCGACGGGCCGGGTCTGAATGGTTTGCGTGGACCCTTCGCCGACGATGACCGCGCCTTTGGGTCCTTGCGTGACGATGAGCGTGGAATGACCGATGTGCTGCCGCAGGGCCTGGTAGTCGAGCTGGCCGAAGTAGGCGAGGCACGACTCTTCGGCCTCCTGCTCGTTCAGCTTGACGAGCACCTTGCGATACAGCGCGCCGCGGCGGCGGGAGTCGACCCAGATGATCTTGCCCGGATCCTGGGCGGCGATGGCGGTGAGGGCTTCGCGGACCTTCGCGGTAACCAGCCCGCCGGACTCGGTTTCAGCCTGGTCGGAGACGATGATCACGTCAAATTCGGGCGCGAGCTGATTGAGGCGCTGCACTACGGCCGACTCCACACTCAGCGGGATGTCGCCGGTGTAGACGAAGTCGACGCGGGGCTTATCCTCAACGGAGTTGGTGTCGTTGATGAGCTTGGTGTAGGTGAACGTGGGCAGTTCGGCGGCCTGCAGCACGGCAGAGGCGTCGATGTCGCGGCGCGCCAGCGCCTGCATGAGTTCATAGCCGTTGCCGTCGTCGCCGCGGACACCAAGGATGGAGACGCGGCCGACGCCGAGCGCTTTGAGGTTGGACGCCACGGTGCCGGCGGCCCCCGGGGTGGTTTCGCGGGAGATGACCGCGATGCGGGGAATGCCGGTTTCGCGCGAGGGATCGGACAGCGCTGGATCGTAGCGGCACCAGCGATCGAGGCAGACGTCGCCCACGACCAGGGCGGACAGACCGGACAGCGCGTGAAGTATGTCAGCGGGGCTCATGAAGTGTCCTGTACTCAGGGAGGCGCCCGAGACCGCCGGGCGCTCCATTCTTTCTATCATGTCGGAGCGGTTACACTGCACCCGGCTAAGCAGGAAAAAGGTGGCGGCCCAATTCCGCGAGACCTAAGTAGTTGGGCACGATGTAGTCGGCGCCGACTCCTGCCAGGCGGTTGCGTTTCCAGGCGTCGATGACCAGGCACTCGCCTTCGTCGGTAGCGACACCAACGGCGACGCCGCCCACGGACTTCACGTTTTCGATCTCGACATAGCCGTCGCCGAAGCCGAGGATCTCGTGGCCGTCGCACTCAGCCCCGGCGATGATGCGTTCAATGAGGATCTTCTTGGAGAAGCTCTTGTAGTCGTCCAGGGCGCCGAATACGCCGCCATTGAAGTAGGGCGTGACACCCAGCAGGTCGGCTTCAGCCTTCATATAGCTCTCGTCGGTGCCGCTGGCGAGATAGAGCGTCATGCCGCGGCTGCGCAGCAGTTCGAGCAATTCGAGGGAGCCGGGCACCATGTACTTTTCCTTCGAACCGCCGTCCTCGAGCTCCTTCAGGCGGCCGGCAATCCGCTCCTGGAGCAGGTCGAGATAGCGCCGTTTGTAGACGAGGGGCTCGGCCGGCGTGCCACCGCGCTTCTCCACCTGGCTGGCGAGCTCAAACATCTGGTAGATGGTCTGCTTGCCGGTGAGGCGGTCGACGAAGTCGCGCACGATGGCGGAGAGCTCGGCCTCAGATTCGCCGGTCTTCGTAGAGGCGAGTTCCTCGACCATCATGGGCACCATGACGTCGGCCCAGCCGGCCCGGATGAGGGAGAGCGTACCGTCGAAATCGAAGAGAGCAACTTTGGCGCCTGAGGCTGAGCCGGCGCCGGGCAGGATTTCTAATGATTGCGGAAGAGTTGGATTCATTGTTGGACAGACAGGGATCAGGCGCCGCTCTTTGCGGGAGCGAGCACGGTTGCGGCTGGCTTGGCCGGGGCGCCTTCGCACACACCAGCCTGCTTCAGCGCTTTCGCGATACCGGAAGCATAGTCAGTGATCATGCCCGGCAGAAGTTCTTCCAATTGTTTGCTGAAGCGCGCCTTGGGCATCGACATCGACACGGAGGAGAATACCTCCCCATTGCCGCAGATGATGGGCGCTCCAATGCAGGTTCCGCCAGGGACAGTTTCCTCGCGGTCCCACGCATAACCGCGCTGGCGAACCATGGTGAGGTCGTCCTGGATGGCGCGGAAGTCGGTGAGTGTATTGGGGGTCAGGGAAAAGATCCCGTAGGTGTAGAGCAGCCGCTGCGCCACATCCGGCGTCTGATAGGCCGTGATGGACTTGCCCAGCGACGAGGCGTAAGGCTGAAGGATGCCGCCGCGGTAGTTGGACATCCGGATGTGATGGGTGCCGTCCATGACTTCGACGACGCGGATTACGTCTTCGAACAGGAAGGCGAGGGCCACCGTCTCGCCCAGTTCGGCGTTGAGGCCCTGTAGAAACGGCAGCGAGAGCTCGCGAACTGAACGCAGCCGGTTCTGCTGCTGGATGGAGGGCCAGTCGCGACCGAGTTCATAATTGTCGTTGGCGTCGCGGGCGAGGTAGCCGGTGGCCTGCAAAGTCCGGAGCAAACGTAGGGTGGAGGCTTTGCCCAGCCCCGCGAACTCGGAAATATCCCGTAGATTCATGGGGTTGCCCTTGCGAGCGAGGGTTTCTAGGATCTGCAGACCCTTGGCCAACGACCTGGATTCCTGTACGGCTTCGACGGGCGCCGGCTTGGCGATGGAACGTCGTTTCATTTTATTGTTTGACGATCACAACAATTGAATCTATTATACAATTTCGGGAACACTCCCGCCGGTGTATCACCGGCTGTAGGGGTACCCGTTCAGTATTATGCTACGGAATCAACAGATAGGTGGAATAATTCCCGCGGTGCTGCTGCCCCGCGATGCCGAAGGTGGACCCGCGTGGGACCTGTTTGAACGCAATGCCGAGCTGTTGATGAGTGCTGGCGGAGTGGGGTTGTGCGTCAACGGAGCGACAGGTGAGTATGTCGCCGCCTCGGAATCGGAGCGGATCGAAGCAGTGGTCCGGGCGAGACGGATTGCGGGCAGCCGTGGTTTGGTTGTCAGCGCAGTGGGCGCGGCCAGCCTGCGTGAAACCATCGCATTCGCCCATGTTTCCCAGGAGGAGGGCGCTGACGTCATCCTGATCCCCCCGCCGCACTTCTTCCGTTATGCGCAGGAGGATCTGGCGGAGTTTTACCGGCAGGCTGTGGGCGCTTTGCGTGTGCCCGCCCTGCTCTACAACCTGCCGTCCTTCACGGCGCGGCTGGACTCTTCTTTATGCCTGGACCTGATCCGCGACCTGCCTGGTTTGGCTGGGATAAAAGATAGCAGCGGCCAGTTGGATATCCTCACTTCGCTGACTACGCCCGACGGCCCGTCCGGGGTACGCCTGGTGGGCAACGACACGGTGCTGGCCGAGGCGATCCGGCGGCAAATCTGCGACGGCAGCATCTCCGGAGTGGCTGGAGTGCTACCCGAATTGACCATCGGGCTGTGGAAAGCGGGCGTCGCGGGCCAGACGGGGCTCTTCGAGAGAATTTCCGGACTCCTGGACGAACTTTTGGCTCAGTTGGAACCTTTCCCGATTCCGTGGGGCATCAAGCTGGTCTCCGCGGTGCGCGGATTCGGCACCGCCACGTTTGCGCTGCCGGCTTCGGCGGCGCGTCAACAACAGTGCGCTGAGTTCCAGGCCTGGTTCTGTGAATGGTGGCCGGGCGCAAGCGAGATTCTGGGCGTGCCTGCTTCAGAAACGCTGAGCCTGCGCCAGAGCTAGCAGCCCGAATCCGGGTCCAACAAGACCGCCAACACCGCCCGTGTTCCACAGGCGGTGTGTAGTATTTTTCAACGCTTCATGCTTGTCCGGGGCGGCTGAACGCCTCCAAATTCCTACCTTTCGATACTTTTCGGTCACTTACTGTACATGTAAGCGAATACCGGAAAATGATACACAAATGTCGATTGACAGGATTTTGTTTCAGAACCTATACTTCAATACAGAATTTTGATACGAGGTTCGATTATTTCAACCTCGTGAAATGAAGAACCATCCACTATGCTTCCGGAGGTCTTGTGAAGCGACTTCTCTCCCTGTGTGTTTTGTTGTGCGCATCCGGACTGGGCTTGGTGGCCCAGGATGTGCGCGCATCCCTGTCTGGCATCGTGACGGATCCGACCGGCGCAATTGTGCCCGGCGTTCAGGTTCGAGTCACCAGCGTCGAACGTGGCACCACGACCGAAGCAGTATCCAACGAGTCAGGGTTCTATCTCGTTCAGTTTCTTCTGCCCGGCAAGTATCATCTGTCGGCGGATAAGGCCGGCTTCAAGAAAATGGTGAAGTCGGACATCAACCTGGCGGCCGCCGATCACCCGGCCCTGGATCTCCGGATGGAGATCGGCCAGACCAGCGATTCCGTTACGGTGACAGGCGACCTGAGCCTGCTGCAGACGGAAACGTCCACCCGGTCGGCGACGATCGAAACCAAGGCCATCGAAGATATCCCGACAGCGGGCCGCAACCTGTACCAGTTTCAGTACACATTGCCCGGTGTCATCAAGAACAGCCGCTACTGGGGTTCGATGGAGCTGTACGCCTTCGGCAACATCAACAGCGTCTCCATCGGCGGCGGCCGCAGCGGTGAGAACGAGACGCTGATCGACGGTGTCTCGAATACGAAGCTCGATCGCGGCGTGGCCTACGCCCCGGCGCTGAACGGGACGCAGGAAGTGACCGTGCAGACGAACTCCTACGACGCGCAGTTTGGGCGCATTGGCGGCGGCGTCACGTTGATCACGACCAAGTCCGGCACGAACGACCTGCACGGGCAGCTGTTTGAGTTCTTCAAGAACGACAAGCTGAACTCGGCGGACTGGATCGCGAACGCGCAGGGCGATGGCCGCAATCCGATGCGCAACAACACCTACGGCTTTGAAGTCGACGGTCCGGTGATCCTGCCGAAGCTGTTCGACGGGCGCAACAAGGCGTTCTTCATGCTGTCGCTGGAGAGCCTGCGGGAGCACAACACCTCTGGCGAAATCAGGACGGTGCCGACGGCAGCCGAACGCGGCGGCGACTTCTCGAAGACGCTGAACGGCGATGGCGACATGGTGACCATCTACGATCCGACGACCACGCGGCTGGATACCAACGGCAAGTATGTGCGTACGCCGTTCACGGGCAACATCATCCCGGGCACCCGCATGAGCGCGATCGCCAAGAACGTGACGTCCTACATCCCGCTGCCCACCAGCAACGGCACCGACGCGGCGCACAGCGACAACTACGGCAGCTTCACGCCGGACATGAACGGCTACAACAGCTGGCTGGGCCGCATGGACCTGAAGCTGACCCAGAAGAGCAGCATTGCGTTCCGCTACGGCGAAACGCCCTGGATCAACCATGCCGGCCGCGTGTGGGGCACCAACGCGGCGGAGCCGAGCACGGAATGGCCCTCGACGCGCGTTTCCCGCAATTGGGGCGCCGAATGGACCTACACGCTCAGCCCGACGATGGTCCTGAGTGTCCGCGGCGGCCTGGCCCGTTATGAGGGCTTCGGCGGCAACACCTACGCCGAGGACTTCGACCCGCGCAAGCTGGGCTTCTCCGACGCGCTGGTGGGACAGTTCACGACGATCCAGTTCCCGCGCTTCAATTTCAGCAATTCCACAGAAGTGGGCGCCAACACGGTGAAGAGCTATGAAGCCAGCGACACGTGGAGCATCACGCCGACGATGAATTGGGTCCGCGGCCGGCACATCATCAAGTACGGCGGCGACATCCGGCGCTATAACCGCAACCAGTTGCAGCCGGGCCTGGCCAGCGGCCGCTACGACTTCAACCCCTCGTGGACGCAGGCCAACCCGACGCAGGGCGACGACCTGTCGGGCAACGACTTCGCCACCTTCCTGCTGGGCTATCCGACAGGCGGCTACGTGGACCGCAACATCGACCCCGCCTACCGCAGCCAGTACTACGGCGTATTCGTCCAGGACGACTTCAAATTGACGTCGAAGCTGACCCTGAACATCGGGCTGCGCTGGGACTATGAAGCGCCCGCGCAGGAACGCTTCAACCGCATGATCCGCACGTTCGACACAGCCACGGCCAGCCCGATTGCCAGCAAGGTGGCGGGCCTGAACGTCAAGGGCGGCCTGGTTTACGCCGGCGTCAACGGTGTCAGCGCGCAGGCCTTCCAGCCGAAGCGCAACAACTTCCAGCCGCGTGTGGGCTTCGCCTGGAACGCGATGCCGAAGTGGGTGATCCGCGGCGGCTACGGCTTGAGCATGCTGGGCCAGTCCTCCTGGGGCCAGGCAACCGGTTTCAGCCGGCAGACTCCGCTGGTGGCGTCGACCGACGGCAACCTGACGCCGGCGGCCTCGCTGAGCGATCCGTTCCCGTCGTCCATCTATCCGGGCGGCCTGCTGCAGCCCATCGGCAGCACGCAGGGCCTGTCCACCAACCTGGGGCAGGCGGTCACCGGGCAGTACATCAACCGCCCCCTGCCTTACTCGCACCAGTTCAGCATCGGCTTCCAGCGGGAACTGCCGTTCAACATGGTGACCGACATCTCCTATGTCGGCAACCTGACCAACCGGCTGCCGGTGAACCTGAACCAGAACTTCATTCCTGCCAGCGAGCTGGCGAAGATTCCGGTGGATCAGCGCGCGGCGTACTTCACGGCCAAGGTGGACAACCCGATGGCGGGTTTGCTGCCGAACTCCGGCCTGAACGGCGCCACCATTCCCCGCGCCCAGTTGCTGTATGCCTTCCCGCAGTTCTCGCAGGTGACCATCACCGACGTGCCCATCGGGAAGCAGAACTACCACTCGCTGCAGTCGCGCCTCACGCGCCGGTTCTCGAAGGGTTTCATGATGCAGGCGGCCTACACCTGGTCAAAGACCCTGGAACAGGTGAGCGTGCTGGACCAGACCGACACCAATACCAACGACCTGCTCTCCACCAAGCTGGAGAAGCGGTTGGCGCAGTATGACATCCCGCACAAGTTCACGATCCAGGCGATCTATGAACTGCCGTTCGGCAAGGGCAAGCCGGTGCTGGGCCACTCGAATGCCGTGGTGAACGGCATCGTGGGCGGCTGGAACCTGAGCGCGCAGTACGCGCTGCAGTCCGGCTTCATCATGGACTTCCCGAACGCCGCCAACATCGCCGCTCGCAGCGCCAAGCTGACGAACGACCAGCGCACTGAACTGGCGAAGGCCAACGGGCGCACTTACTGGGATCCGTCCTACGACAAGTGGTTCGACGTGACCCTGTTCCCGAAGAAGGCGCAGGCGGCTTATACCGTCCGCGACTTCCCCACGCGGTTCTCCGACGTGCGGGCGCAGGGCGTGAAGTCGGCCGAGATCTCGGTCTACAAGCAGTTCCTCATCAAGGAACGTGTGAAGTGGCAGATCCGCGCCGACGCCTACAACGCCTTCAATCACCCCTGGTTTGGGCAGCCGCAGTCGGTGGACGTCACCAACTCGCGCTTCGGCCAGTTGAAGGCGGACATGAACAATGAGACGAGGATCATCTCCCTGGTGATGAAGATCATCTTCTAGCCGGGGCGGATCTCTCAGAAGTCTGGCTGCAGATCGCTTCTCCGTGCCCCCGTACCTCGTGTCCGGGGGCATTTTTTATATAGAGTGGAGGACCATGGCTTTGCGATTGACACGTCGAACCGTCCTGGCCGGAATGGGCAGCGCGCTGTGGGCGGCGCCGGCAGCTCCGCGTCACAAGGTGGTTTACCGCGAGAGCGGCCGTTTTGGCGGCTGGCCGGCGAATCATGGCATCTGGAGCTGGGGCCAGGAGATCCTGGTGGGCTTCAGCGCCGCCTACTTCAAGCAGATGCCCATGGACCGGCATCAGTACGACAGCAGCAAGCCGGAAGAGCCGAGGCTGGCGCGCCGCCTGGATGGCGGCGAGACGTGGTCGATTGAGGCTCCGAAGAGCCTGCTGCCACCGGAACAGGGCGGCCCGGCGGCCGTGGCGTTGACCCAGCCGATGGACTTCACGGCTCCCGGATTTGCGATGACGCTGCGGTTCAGCGGCGTGCATACGGGGCCGTCGCGGCTCTGGCATACGGCGAATCGAGGCAAGGATTGGGCGGGTCCGTTTGAGCTGCCCATGTTCGGGCGCAAGGGGATCGCGGCGCGTACGGACTATGTCGTGCTGGGCCGGCGGGACGCGCTGGCCTTTGTCACGGCGGCCAAGGAGAACGGGCGCGAGGGACGGCCGCTGTGTATCCGGACCCAGGATGGCGGCGTGACCTGGAAGGTCCAGGGTTGGATCGGACCGGAGCCGCCATTGTTCTCCATCATGCCTTCCACCGTACGGCTGCCCGGCGGGCGGCTGTTGACCGCGGTGCGGGTCAAGAAGGACGACAAGACGGACTGGATCGAGCTCTGGGCTTCCGACGACCTGGGCAGCAACTGGACGCTGGTGACGCGGCCGGTGCAGTTCACGGGCGGGTTCAGCGGCAATCCGCCGTCCATGTTGAGGCTGAAAGACGGGCGGCTGTGCCTCACGTACGGGTATCGGGGCGAGCCCTACGGCATTCGCGCGGTGCTGAGTGAAGACGACGGCAGAACGTGGAGCAAGGACATCATCCTGCGCCAGGATGGCGCGGCCTGGGACCTGGGCTACACACGGACCGTGCAGCGGCCGGACGGCCAGTTGGTCACCGTGTACTACTTCCCCGAACAGGCGCAGACGGAACGCGTGATCGCGGCCACAATCTGGAGTGCGGATAAAGGTCTATGAGACTCATTGCAGCTTTCTTTCTTTTCCTGACGCTGGGGTGGTCGGGTGAACTCGTGACGGAACGCGTTTTCGGGCCCGAGGTCAAGACCGGACCCTACAAGCACCCGGCGTCGATCACGGAGCTTTCGAACGGCGATCTCTACCTCGTCTACTACGGCGGGGCGGATGAGTACGCGGTGAAAACCGGCGTGTTCGGTTCGCGCTTCGACCAGGCGTCGAAGAAATGGTCGGCCCCGCAGTTGATTGCCTCGGATCCGTTCCGGTCCGTAGGCAACGGAGTGGTCTGGCAGGCGCCCGATGGCGTGGTGTGGCTGTTCTACGTGGTGCGCTGGGGCGAGACGTGGTCGACGTCGCGGATCCAGGCCAAGGTGTCGCACGACCAGGCG
This sequence comes from Paludibaculum fermentans, assembly GCF_051172195.1. Lineage (GTDB taxonomy): Bacteria > Acidobacteriota > Terriglobia > Bryobacterales > Bryobacteraceae > Paludibaculum > Paludibaculum fermentans_A. The sequence goes on along the minus strand of NZ_JBPJAQ010000001.1, from coordinate 1,954,373 downwards.
AAGACGTGGTCAGAGAGCTTCGTCGTGTCGGAACGCGAAGGGATGATGGTGCGCGGCCGGCCCATTGTGCTGGCTTCCGGCGAATACCTGCTGCCGGCCTATCACGAGACGGGGCGCGATACCGAGAACGTGGGACCGGATTCGACGTCGTGGTTCCTGCGCTGGGACGTAAAGAAGCGGCAGTGGCTGGAGAGCGGGCAGGTGCGGTCAAAGAAGGGCAACATTCAGCCGGCGGCGGCGGAGATCGAGCCCGGGCACCTGGTTGCTTACTGCCGGCGGGGCGGCGGCTATGGGCCCGTGAAGGATGGCTACGTGATCCGGGCCGAATCGAAGGATGGCGGCAAGACCTGGACGGAAGGGCAGGACTCGCAGTTCCCGAATCCCAATGCGGCCGTGGATTTCATCCGACTGCAGAGCGGAAAGCTGTTCCTCGTCTACAACAACTCGATGGAAGACCGGACACCGCTGACAGTGGCGCTGTCCGCCGACAAGGACAAGACGTGGCCGTGGAAGCGCGACGTCGGGACGGGCAAGGACGGGTTTGCTTACCCTGTTGCGATCCAGACGAAGGACGGCAAGATCCACCTGGTCTATACGACGAAGGGCCGAACGGTGATCGTGCATGCGGTGCTGGATGAAGGATGGATCCAGGCCGGCCGTTAGTGCGTCATCGCGTAAACGATGTAGTTGATGCCATACCGGTAAGCCAGCGTAGTCATGGCCTCGGGGTATTCCGGCGCATCGGCGTACTCCCACGCATCGCCCACGTCCGTATTGAAGTTGACGGCCACCACCATGCGCTTTTTGCCGTCGGTCATGGCACGCCAGGCGGGCACGGCTCCGGGCGGGTATTGGGCGCTGGCGGCGCCATTAGGGCCCGGACGCAGGTGGCGTGTGCCGGGGATGATGGTACGGTCTTTCTCGCGGATGTCGTAGAGAACGTGCATGACTGAATCGGTCTCTTCGATATCGACGATGGGTTCGCCCGGCAGGACGCGCTCCATGGTGCGGCGGAAGGTCTCGTACTGCTCGTCACCCCAGAAGTCGTCGACCACCAGGAAGCCGCCGCGCATCAGGTACTCGCGCAGGTTGGCGGTTTCCGCGTCGGAGAGCCCCCACCAGCCCACCTGTGTCGCGTAGATCCAGGGGTGGTCGTAGAGCTGTTTGTCGGTGAGGCTGAAGTGGTGCGGGTCGCCGGTATGAATGCGCGTCAGGCGCTGGATGCCCTGCGTGAAGTGCTCATCGGCATCGGGCCAGTCCATCATCCACCAGCCATTGCCGCTGGCGCTGCGGGAGGAGAAGCCGAAGCGGCGGTGGTATTGGGGCAGGTCTGTGTATTCAAGGCGGACGAAATGGAACTCCGTCTTGGTTTCGAAGACTGGACGCGGACCCTCTGCCCGGCGGGCAAACGGGAAGTAGCGCTGCGCCAATCCGGCGGCGGCGCAAAACAACAACGCTGCGGCGACCCAGCCAGCCCGCATGAATCCGCCTCTCTTCGGAACCACTCCACTTCTCAGACGGCCTGCACCGCCCGTGTGGTTTGACTATATTCTAGACGCGCCCCGCTTGACGGGCTGCATCGAAATGCGATCTTTTGGAAGGGTTCCGAGGTAACCCTATGCAAATGACGCGTTCGCAGTTCCTGTGCTCCGCCCTGCCGCTGCTGTCCCAGGGCCGGGCGATGGCGGCGCCGCAGAAGCCCAACATCGTCTACATCTATGCCGACGATTGCGGCTATGGAGACCTGAGCTGCTACGGCGCGACGCGCGTGAAGACTCCGAATCTCGACCGCCTGGCCGGGAGCGGCGTCCGGTTCACCAACGCCCATTCGCCCTCCGCCACCTGCACTCCGTCCCGTTATGCGCTGCTGACCGGAGAATACGCCTGGCGCAGGCCGGGCACCGGCATTCTGCCGGGAGACGCCTCTCTCATCATCGAGCCGGGTCGCTACACCCTGCCGGCGATGCTGAAGAAGAGCGGGTACTCCACCGGAGCGGTCGGCAAGTGGCACCTGGGGCTAGGCAAGGGCAATGTGAACTGGAATGGAGAGGTCAAACCCGGTCCGCTGGAGATTGGGTTCGATTACTCTTTCCTGCTGCCGGCGACCGGCGATCGCGTACCCTGCGTGTACCTCGAGAACCACCGGGTGGTCGGGCTGGATCCGAAGGATCCGATCATCGTGAATTACGAGAAGCAGGTGGGCAACGAACCGACGGGCAAGGCTCATCCCGAACTGCTGAAGATGCACCCCAGCCACGGTCACGACATGACGATCGTGAACGGGGTCAGCCGCATCGGCTACATGACCGGCGGCAAGTCGGCGCGCTGGGTGGACGAAGATATCGCGGATACGATCACCGGTAAGGCTGTGTCGTTCATCGAGCAGCACAAGGCCAATCCGTTCTTCCTCTATTTCGCGACGCACGACATCCACGTGCCGAGAATGCCCAACAAGCGATTCGTGGGCAAGACTCCGATGGGGCCGCGCGGTGACGTGATCGCGGAGCTCGATTGGACCGTCGGGCAGGTGATGGACGCCCTGGACCGGAACAAGCTGACCGACAATACGATGATCATTTTCACCAGCGACAACGGGCCCGTGGTGGATGACGGTTACCAGGACCAGGCGGTGGAGAAACTGGGCGGGCACAAGCCGTCCGGCCCCTGGCGCGGCGGGAAGTACAGTTCCTATGACGGCGGGACACGGGTGCCGTTCCTGCTGCGCTGGCCGGGCCATGTGAAGCCCACGGTCTCCGATGCCCTCTTCTGCCAGGTTGATCTGCTGAACTCGTTCGCGAACCTGACAGGGCAAGCTCTGCCCGCGGAAGCTGCGCCCGACAGCCTGGACATGCTGCCCGTACTGCTGGGCCAGACGAAGAAAGGGCGGGAGTCCCTGGTGGAGCATGCCGGATCGCTCTCTCTAATTGTGGACGACTGGAAGGTAATCGAAGCGAAAGCCGGACCGAAGACGAACGAGACGCACATCGAACTCGGCAACGACCCCAAGCCCCAACTGTTTCACCTCTCAGAGGATCCGGGTGAGCAGCACAATCTGGCCGGGCAGTTTCCCGACAAGGTGAAGCAGATGCTGGAGACGCTGGAGAAGATTAAGAAGGCGGGCAGGACGCGGGCTTGAGGAGCGAAAAGGGAGGCCGGACGATTCGATTTCCTGGTAAGGTCGACGAACCGCCCGGCAGGGAGGAGAGAGATCAGTCGTCAGTTCTCGTGCGCGGACTACTCGCCCGCTTCCATGCGCTGCATCACAATACGCAGATCAGTGAGGAACTTGGGGCTCTGCAGGAGCTTCTCGGCAAGCCGCTCGGTGCTCGTGCAACGGTGAGGACGCTGTTTTGAAGCAAGCGGCCTGGCAGCTTCCTTCGACGGGAGGCTACGCCGCGATTTCACATCCATGGAGCACGCGTTTGTGATAGGCATCGTCAGATTAATAAGCATTTTTCCGGCCAAAACCGTCAGATTGAAAACTAGGGAGATAGCCTCCCTCGAAGTACTGAGGTACCGGTAGATTTGTGCGAACTGGTCCCTAGGTCGGAAATATTTACCACTTAGGGGGAGTCCCCGCACAAGGGGGAAGACGAAGTGAACATTCGATCCCCGCAGATAGGGGGATCCTGCACCAACTAACGGCTTGGTTTCGTTTCCGGCTTCGTGGCCGCCCGGGATGTCTGATTCGGAGTGGACACCTCCTGGGTACCGCCCGGCATCGCCATGGTTTGCACGGCTCTCTCCCGGGCTTCATCCATCCGGTACTGCTTGATTTGCCTCTTAAGTTCCATGCCTCCAACCAGTAAGCAGATCACGAGAGGCAGAACATACTTGGCATGGCGGTTGAAGCGGAAGAACCTGTGAAGGCACTTGCTGCACCGCTTGGGCTCAAGACAGAACAGGGCCAAGAGGGTATCACCGGGGCCTTGCTGTAGGGAAGCGCGAACGCTATTCCAACCACAGCGCGGGCACGTGAGGCCTCTAATTGATTGGTTCGTGTGGGGGGTTTCTCCCATCATTGGAGCTGTCACAGGTTGACTCCGCGTGTGACTGAGTATGACACCCCTCGAATTGATGCACGCCGGGTGCCAGAGTTGTTTCTGTTTAAAATGAAAGACTTGCGCCGACTGCAGGGAGTTTCGCCATGACGGAATTGCAGGACGAATGGTAAATATTTCCTAATGTTGGCGTCGCCCTCGGGACAACGGCAGGACTTCGATCTCGTTCCGGACTTCCCGCACCCCTTCGATCTCCTTGACGGCGCGGGCAGCGGAGTCTCTCAGCACCGGGCGCACAACCTGGTCGAGCAGGGTCACCCTGCCATCCTCCACCCGGTAAGCCAGGTTGTCGAAGACGCCGTAGTAGGGCCGGATTCCGGCCGTGTCTACAGGAAGTGAAGACGGACGCCTCGCGCCAGGCCAGCAATCAGCGGACGAGCGCGGTTTGCCGCTCGCCAACGGCGGCAGGACTGGGCTGCGAAAAGACGTCCTCGAGAGCGGCGCGGAGGATCTCGGCTACACTCCACGCCTGCGCCGGGCAGCCGCGGGGCGTATGCGGCGCATCGGCATCGGCGATCTCGCTGATCTGCCCCAGGCAGGCCTCGGACAGGTGTGCGGAAATCGGTTTGAGCCACGCGGACGCTTCGGCCTTTGCCTGCGAGGAACCGCCATGCACGCGGACATAGCCCGAGATGAACGGCCCCAGGAGCCAGGGCCAGACGGTCCCCTGGTGGTAAGCGGAATCACGCTCATGCACGCCACCCTCATAGCGCGCCCGGTAAGCAGGATCGCGAGGGGAAAGCGACCGCAGGCCCAGCGGGGTGAGCAGGTCGCGATGAACAGTGCGCACCACCTGGCTGGCGCGGCTGGCCGAGAGCATCGAGTGGTGGAGACTGACGGCGAAAATCTGGTTGGGCCGGACGGACGCGTCGTGACCGGAACCGTCCACCACGTCGTACAGGCAACCCGCTTCGTCATTCCAGAACTGCTCGTTGAAACTGGAACGCGTGCGATCCGCCAGCTTGCGGAGAAACAGCTCTGCTCCGAGATCGCCAAAGCGATGACTGAGGTCCTCCATGATACTCAGCGCGTTGTACCACAGCGCCTGAATCTCGACGGGCTTTCCGGTGCGCGGGGTCACCACCCAGTCTCCGGTCTTGGCGTCCATCCAGGTGAGCTGGACCCCGGGTTCGCCGCAGTGAAGCAGCCCATCGTTGTCCACACGGATGCCGTAGCGCGTGCCGCGCAAGTGAGCATTGATGATGTCCTGCAACGCGGCGAAGAGGTGGTCGCGGACAAAGGGGAAGTCCCCCGTGGCCGCCAGGTAAGCGCGGATCGCTTCGAAGAACCAGAGCGTGGCATCGCCGGTGTTGTATTCGGGCGCTTCGCCGGCGTCGGGGAAACGATTGGGCAGCATCCCCTGATCGACGCTTTCGGCGAAGGCCTGCAATATCTGCCGCGCGGTTTCAGGATGGCCGGTGCACAGGGTGAGGCCGGGCAGGGCGATCATCGTGTCGCGGCCCCAGTCGGCGAACCAGGGATACCCGGCGATTACCGTCTTGAGCGAGCCGCGCTGGACGATGAACTGGCCGGCCGCCGCCACCAGTGCCTGGACAATGGGTTCAGGGGAGGGTGCGGCGGTCAGGACCGCGGAGCGCCGGGCCTGTTCATCGCGGCGCAGTTGAGGCGCGGAAGCGGCGTCGCGCGGGCCGGTGGAGGCGATGAGTGTCGCCTGGGCGCGCCGGTCGAATGCGTAGCGGAGGACGAGCGGTTGGAAAAGATCCTCCTGGAAATCGAGGCCGCGCTCGCGCTCGACCGCGTATTCGAAGTTGTTGTACCAGTGGCCCGCGGCCTCCACCTGTCCCGCATCGTGCGCGAGGAACAGCGACGGCAGGCCCGCATAAGGAGTGAGGACGGCCAGGCCCGGCGTGCAGTCGAAGCCGCCGTGGATGGCCTCATTCTGGTGCGTCGTGGCGTGGTAGTCGCGAAACGCAAGCAGGGGCCGCAACTCCAGTTCACAGGCCGGCAGCCCGTCGCGATCCAGTGCGCGGAGTTCGTATTCCAGTACGGTGGTGTTCTCGCCATGAACCATGAACAGGCGCTTCTCGAGCTCCAGCCCCTCCACCTGGTAAACGAACACAGGATAGGGGTCGAGCCGGAACTCGCGCAGGTACTGGTGGCCCGTGGGATGCACGGCGCCCGGGTACTGGTTGACGGACAGGTCGTAGCGGCGGCCATCGACGACCAGCGTCTCTTCCACCTTAGAGAGCAGCATCAGCCGGCCCACCGGCGGCTTGGTGGCGGCGCATAGCAGGCCATGATAGCGGCGCGTGTTGAGACCCGTAATGGTGGACGAGGCGAAGCCGCCCAGGCCGTTCGTCTCGAGCCATTCGCGGGTGGATGCCCGAGGCAGGTCGGCGCAGATGGATCCGGGTATCAGGATGGGTTGAGTGTACATGGCTATTCTCCGCTCTGCTGCATGAGTTTCGCGACGAGTCCGGTCCAACCGGTCTGGTGGCTGGCGCCGACACCGGAACCATCGTCGCCGTGGAAGTATTCGTAGAACAGCACGAGGTCGCGCCAATGCGGATCGGTCTGGTAGACCCCATTCGGGCCGTGAACCGGACGTGCACCCGCCGGGCCGCGCAGGAAGATGTGGGTGAGACGGCGCGACAGTTCGGCCGCGACCTCCCAGAGATTCATGTACTGCCCGGAGCCGGTGGGGCATTCCACCTGGAAGCTGTCGCCCAGGTAGTGATGAAACTTCTGCAGCGACTCGATCAACAGGTAGTTGACGGGGAACCAGATGGGGCCGCGCCAGTTGGAGTTCCCGCCGAAGAGCCCCGTGCTGGACTCGGCGGGCTCGTACCCAACGCGATATTCCTGTCCGTCGACCTGGAGGGAGTAGGGCTGATCCTTGTGCACGCGGGAGAGCGCCCGGATCCCGTAGGGCGACAGGAACTCGCTCTCATCCAGCATGAAGCGCAGCACCGACCGCAGCTGATCCTCATCGACGATCGAGAGTAGGCGGCGTTGGGCGGCGCCTTCAGTACACATGCAGGCGACGTTCGCGCAGAGGTCCGGCCGGTTCTCCACGAACCACTCCAGGCGCCGGCGGAATCCGGGCAACCGGTCGACGAGCTGCGGCTCCAGCGTCTCGACCGCGAAGAGCGGGATGAGCCCGACCATCGAGCGCACCTTCAGCGGCAGGTGACCGTCGTTGGTGCGGTGCAGGACATCGTAGAAGAAGCCATCGTGCTCGTCCCACATGCCTGCGCTGTCGTGACCGAGGTGGTTCATGGCGTGGGCGATGTAGAGGAAATGCTCCCAGAACTTGCTAGCGACGTCCTCATAGGAAGGGTCCTCCTTCGCCAGTTCCAGCGCGATGGCGAGCAGGTTGAGGCTGTACATGGCCATCCAGCCGGTGCCGTCAGCCTGTTCGATGTGGCCGCCGGTGGGCAGCGGGGCGCTGCGGTCGAAGACTCCGATGTTATCGAGACCCAGGAACCCGCCCTGGAAGACGTTGCGGCCCTCTGCATCCTTGCGGTTGACCCACCAGGTGAAGTTCAGCAGCAGCTTGTGGAAGATTCGTTTCAGGAAGGCCCTGTCGCCCACTCCGCGCCGTTTCTTCTCGATCTTGTAAACGCGCAGGGCCGCCCAGGAATGCACCGGCGGATTCACGTCGCCAAAGGCCCATTCGTAGGCGGGGAGCTGGCCGTTCGGGTGCATGTACCACTCACGCACCATCAGAGTGAGCTGGTCTTTCGCGAATTCCGAATCGACCAGCGCCAGCGGCACGCAGTGGAAGGCGAGGTCCCATGCCGCGTACCACGGGTATTCCCACTTGTCAGGCATCGAAATGACGTCTGCGTTGTAGAGGTGGCCCCATTCGTGATTGCGGCCGTGGCGGCGCTGCGCGGGCGGTGGAGGAGCGGCGGCGTCCCCTTTGATCCAGTCTCCGACGACGTAGTGATAGAACTGCTTGGACCACAGCAGGCCGCCGAACGACTGGCGCATCACATTGCGGGCATCCGGGGAAAGACCGGCCGGGATGACGGTGTTGTAGAATTCGTCCGCCTCGGCCCGGCGCTGCTCGAACACTTCGTCAAAGGCGCGATCCAGCAGTCCTTCGTGACTGGCTGCATCGGTCAGGCGGAGACGCAAGCTCACGGCCTGTCCGGCGGGAACCGTAACCTGGTAATGCGCGGCGGCCTTGGTGCCGCGCTGCCCGGGATTCACACGGTCCGCCGCACCGTGGACAATCGCGTCGTGGATGCTGTCCTTCACAAAGCGCGCGCCATCGTCGTAGCCGTACAGGCGCGCCGAGTGCGTCTCGTTCTCCGTAAACAGCAGGGCGGGCGAACCGTCGCACAGCAGCCAGCGCTTGCCGTACTTCGGTTCATTCAGCTCAATCACGCCGTCCGCGGAAGCGTGCAGGCTGGGCCGGTGGGCGGCCCCACTCCAAGACCAAGTATTGCGGAACCAGACCGTGGGCAGGACATGGATGGGCGCGTCGTCCATGCCGCGATTGGCCACCGTGATCTGAACCAGAATGTCGTCGGGCGAGGCTTTAGCATACTCGACAAACACATCGAAGTAGCGGTTGTCGTGGAACACGCCCGTGTCGATGAGTTCGAACTCCCGCTCATCCTTGCCGCGGCGCCGGTTCTCCGCCACCAGTTGTTCGTAGGGGAAGGGCGCCTGCGGATATTTGTAGAGGTACTTCATGTAGGAATGCGTGGGCGTGCTGTCGAGGTAGAAGTAGCACTCCTTCGCATCCTCGCCGTGGTTGCCCTCATTGCCGGTGAGGCCGAAAATGCGCTCCTTCAGGATGGGATCGCGTCCGTTCCACAAGGCGAGAGCGAAGCAGATGCGCTGGTGGCGGTCGCAGATGCCGGCCAGGCCGTCCTCGTTCCAGCGGTAGGCTTTGGAACGGGCGTGATCGTGCGGCAGGTATTCCCACGCCGTCCCATGGGCGCTGTAGTCTTCGCGCACCGTGCCCCAGGCGCGTTCGCTGAGGTAAGGACCCCAGCGGTTCCAGTGGGCTCGGCGGTCGCGTATTTGTTGGAGTCGTGCTTCTTCAGCGGTCACTGCGGGGCTCCTTCTTGCGTTGGTTTGCAGTGATGGAAGGCCGCGAAGCGGGGCGTGTATTCCTGGGGAAACTGCGATTTTTGGGGCCGGCCAGCGGAGAAGGAGAGGGGAATAAAAAAGAGCCCGGGACCGCACGATCCCGGGCTGGGGAGGAAGTTACAGCGAGCTCAGGTAGGCTTTTACTTCAGGGGCCATCGCCAGCATCAGGTCGTTATTCTTGCTCTGGGCGAGGTCAGAGACCAGGTACACCAGGTGGCTGCCGGTTTCAAACGCCGTGACTTCGAAGCGCTGCACTCCGGCCTGGTACATGGGGATGTCCGTGTGGACGAATTCCGGGATCACCTTTTGCGCCTCGAACGATTCGCCATCCGATTTCTTCGCGATGACCAGCGAGATGAGCCGCGCGCCGCTCTTCAACGACAGGTGGACGAACCGGCGCCCATGGTAGCGGCACTGGTGCGCCTGCATCAGCGTGAATTCGCGAGGCACGTGCTTGCGGACGATGGGAATCAACCCCGCATACTCAGGACCCATCTTGCGGGTCAACTCCTCCACCGTCGGTGCGTCCTTCGGGAACTTGCGGAACACTGAGCAATGGATGTGGTCACCCAGGCCCACTCGCATCAGCGCCGGAATCCGGCTGGAGACGGACGCAATGTAGGACTCCTGCGATGAGGTGGTCAACCGCAAGGCACCCAATTGGTAGGCGATCACGGAGCCCAGGCAGATCAGGACCGCGGCCGCGGCCGGCGCCCAGGTGCGCTGCCACAACGAAGGCCTGTGGGCAATGCGCAGATTGGCCTTGATACGGGCTTCCAGGAACGGTGGCGTCGTGTCCGAGCGCACCGCCTGGCGCAGCCGCCCGCGGATCATCCGCCGGGACTGCCATTCGGCGGCGCAATCGACGCAGTGGTTGAGGTGCATCTGCGCGGCCAGGCCTGCGTCAGCAGGCAAATGATTGTCCATGTAGAGATCGAGATTCTCGCGCAGTGTCTCGCAGTTCCAATTCAATTCCGTCTGCTTCATGACTGCTTCCCTTCCGTCGCCGGCTTCCCGATGCCATAGCTCTGGGCGACCGCGGCGAGTTGCTCCCTCAGCAATTTGCGGCCCCGGCTCAGCCTCGACATCACAGTGCCGATGGGGACCGCCAGGATCTCCGCCGCGTCCTTGTAAGCAAACTCCTCCACATCGACGAGCAGCACAACGGCCCGGAAATCCCCCGGAATGCGGTCAAGCGCGGAGAGGATCTCCTCGTCCGTCAACTTCTCGGGTACCGGCGGCACATAGGTCAGATTGGCTTCAATGAACTCCTCCGTCTCCTTCAGCAGAGGAAAGCGGAACCACTTCCGGCGATGGTGATTTACACAGTGAAACAGGATCTTGAACAGCCACGCCCGGCAATTCGTGCCCGGCTCAAAGCGGTTGAAGGATTTCCACGCCTGCAAGAAGACCTCCTGCGCCACGTCTTCCGCCCGGTTGCGGTCACCCAGAATGCGCGTGGCCGTCTGGAAGATGTCGCGCAGATGCGGCATCGCCTCGAGCTCGAATCGCCGCTCGGGCGCCAGCCCAGCCGTGATCAGTCGGACTTCGGTTTCCGGATCCTGCCTCAGCCCGGCGTGGAGCGGAGGCAGGGCGGCGGAGTTGGGCGCAGTGTTATGCGGGAATTGGGGCACGTTCTCGTCCATCCAACTTTCCATTGCTCCGGCTGCCATACGTGGATGAAATTCCTTTCCCGGGAGAGAATATTCCCTCGACGTAGCTTTCTTTGGATAGGCGGGCGTTCGTCCCCTGTCTGGCGAGGCTGGTGAACGAACGCCGCGGGCCGGCTACTTCACAGCAGTAGAGAAGCTGGCTTCACCCAGCAGGACTTCCGCGAAGGCGCACCAGACCTGGACCTTGGCGATGTTGGGCACATAGTTGGGCACCACCACTTCACGCTTTTCTCCGCCCTTGATCTTGAAGGCGTCCAGCGTGTAGATGTTGCCCTTGGAATCCACTACCCGCCAGGTGGGGGCGGGCGTGTCCGGCACCTTGAAGTCGTCGGTGACCTTCAACATGCTCCTGTTGCCGTCACGTGTGTGGACCGCCATTCCGGTGTTGGCCTTGGGTCCCTGGAAGCCGGACGTGGTGTGCATGTTATGGGCGTCGGCGGCATAGGTGGCGCTGGTGCCCAGGTAGAGGGCGGCCAGCGCGAGAACAGGCAGAATTCGGGTGATCAGTTTCATGGTCTTTCTCCTTGTGTCGGTTCGTTGAATTTACGGACGAGAGGTTCGGCTAGCGCTCCACGACCTGTATGGCATGGCCGTCGGGATCGCGAGCCAGGAAGGACTTCCGGAAACCCGCTTCCGTGCCGTGGAGTTCCACAACTCCGCTGGACACGAAGGGGGACCGGGCTTTCCGGAGAGTCCGTGCGGCATCTTCCGCGCTCATCCCCAGGAATCTGGTCTGCCAGTGGATGAGATCGTTGGGCTTCTCATCCGCCGGATACGGGCGTCCGCCGGCCGGGGCGAGGTATTCGAGGAACTCGACGCCGGGCCCAGCCGCGGCGCGCAGAGCCGTAATCCGCAGCCGCGCGCCGAACACATTGTTCAATCGCTCCTGCTCCGGACCGTAGTTCTCGCTTTCGCCGGCGACCTTGAGGCCCAGGATGTCCCTGTAAAACCGCAGGCTCGCTTCAGTGTCTGAAATCACGATCGCTGTGTGGTCTATTCCCAGAAACAGCTCGCTGGACGCACCGTGCCATTTGGGATCGCCCTTGTCCGCCGGAAACGAAAGGATCTCCAGCGGATGCCCGTCAGGGTCGCGGAAATAGAACGCCTGAATGCCGCCTGCGTTCCGGTTCCAGGCCGGCAGCAGTTGTGGACCGCTGGACGCATGCCGCACCTTGTGCCGCCGCAGCCACTGGTAGGCGCGATCCATGTCACTCACGATCAGGGCGATGTGTTGAAACCACTGATCGTTGCTGCGCGCATCCACCGGAGCCGGACGCCCCTGCGGTGCCAGAAACTCTGTCAGCTCGATGAACTCGCCGCCAAGGCGCAACCGGGCCGTCCGCACCCGCGCGCCAAAGACGCCGTTCGCCTGTTCCACTTCAGTGCCCGCGGCTTCGTATTCATTCACCTTCTGGAAGCTCAGCACCCGGGTATAGAAGTCGACTGACCGGTCGAGGTCAGACACCGTGAGGCCAATCGAATCGACGGCCCGTACCAGCGGTGGTTCACCCCCGGCCGCGGCGCTGACTGCCGCCAGAATCAACGAGACAATTGTGCGGCGCAGCATGCTAGTTCAGCCTCTCAAGCAGGTGGTCGCCCACCCGCAGGGCGTTGGCCATGATGGTGAGCGCCGGGTTCACGGCGCCGCTGGAAGGGAAGAAGCTGCCATCGACGACGTAAAGGTTGTCCAGTTCGTGCGCCTTGCAGTGGACGTCCAGGGCGGAAGCCGCGGGCTCGGCGCCGAAGCGGATGGTGCCGTTCTGGTGCGCCACGCCGGCCAGCGGAATGCGCTCACTCAGAAACAGGTTGCGGGCGAACAGGCCTTGATGGCATTCGTGGCCATGCGCCGGACAGGCGGTCTGCTGCTGCATCAGGTGCTTGAGCTTCGCGATCAGGCGCTTGTGGCCCTCTTCATTGTTGGGTTGGTAAGACAGCACGATGTTGCCGTCCCGATCCAATGTGACGCGATTGTTCGGATCCGGCAGGTCTTCCGAGGTGAGCCAGAAATCGAGTGAGTGGCTGGCCATCAGGTCCAGCGTGAAGCCCGGGGCAATCGCCGGCGCTCCCGCCTTCAGCGTTTGACCATCGAGTTTGCCGACGAAAGAGATGTGCCCCATCGGGTACCGAAAATCCTCAGCACCGAAATAGAAATCGTTGACCGACAGCGTCTTCTGGAAGACCGTCGGATTCGGGCACCTGGACAGCGCCATCAGCACCGAATTCGTATGACCCATGTAATGGCGCCCGACGACGCCGGAGCCGTTCGCCAACCCGTGCGGATGACGGGCCGAAGCGGAGCGCAGCAGCAGTGCCGCCGAGTTGATCGCCCCGCAGGAAACAACAACGATGGAGGCGGAATACCGCTCTCGGACGCCATCCCGCTCCACGTGAACCTGCGTGACTTCGCGCCCGGATTCGCTCGTCTCCAGCCGCTCCACCTTGGCGCCCGTCAGCAGCGTGAAGTTCGGATAGCCCAGACTGGGGTCGATGGCCAGCACCTGGGCGTCCGCCTTCGCATAGACCAGGCACGGGAACCCATCGCACGTCGAACAGCGGATGCACTTGCTGGCGCGGCTGTCCTTCTCATTCAGCATCACGCCCAGTGGGGTGTGGAAGGGCCGCAGGCCCAGGCGCTGGAAGTCCTCGTGCAACTGTTGCATGCGGGGTTCATGACTCACCGCGGGATACGGATACGGTTCGCACGCGTGCGGCTCAGTAGGGTCCTCGCCGCGCTCCCCATGCACGTGATACATGCGCTCCGCTTGCGCGTAGTAAGGCTGCAGGTCGTCATAGGAGATCGGCCAGGCCGGGGAGACCCCGCCATGATGGCGCAGCTCCCCGAAATCCTCCTTGCGCAGACGGAACAGGGCCGCCCCATAGAACTTGGTGTTGCCGCCGACGCAGTAGTTCGTGTGCGGATGCAACGCCTTGCCGTTGCGGTCGCGCCACACCTCGCGCGTCTGGTACTTGCCGTGGAGATTCACGCTCGCCGGGTCCCAGTTGTCCTTCTCGCGCGGGACAAAGCCGCCGCGCTCCAGCACCAGCACCCGTTTGCCGGTGGGCGCAAGCTTGTGGGCGAGAGTGCCGCCGCCGGCGCCAGTGCCGATGATGATGACGTCGTAGTGGTTGTTGTTCATGAGGCGTCCTTCCTGCGCATGGGCACAGTGGTAGTGTGTGGATCCCGGTTCAGGCCTGGCTGGGGGTCAACCAGGCCGGTTGTCGTCGAGTTCGTGAATCCGGCAGCGGAACAGGCAGCGCTGCCCGTTGTGATGGTGAAACTTCGCGCAGAAGACTTTGCCCTGGCTCCGGTAGAGGCCCGCGGCCAGCAGCATGCCCAACGGCGGCGCTGTGAAATAGACCCAAACTGCCGTGTACTCTCCGGCGAAAAGCGAGGAGCCCCACGTGCGCGCCGGGTTCATGCTCATGCCGGAAACCGGGGCTTCGATGCTGATGAACAACGCGACCATCGCACCGGCGAGGAAGGGCGTCAACCTAGCCCAGCGCGCACGATTGGAGACATTCAACACCACATAGAGCAGCAGGAACGAGATCAGCAGTTCCGCGGCAAAAGCCGCCAGCGGACCATTCTCCCCGGGCACCGTGGCCACGTAGTTCACCGCGGTGTGCCGCAGCGGAAGACCCAGAAACACGTCCGCCAGGCCCACTCCAATCACTCCGCCCACGAATTGCGAGACCACATAGAACACGGCATCCCAGCGCTCGACCTTGCGCAGCAAATAGAAAGACAGTGTTACCGCCGGATTCATATGCGCGCCGGAACGCTGCCCCCATGGTGAATGAATAATGGCGATGGCCGTCAGCCCCATCGCCACGCCGCCCACCATCCGCCGGTACGCCGGATTCTCGATGGCCTGGTGCAGCGGCGACGAAGGATGATCCAGCAGGACGCCAAAGACACAGGCCGAGATCATGAAGAGCCCCAGGTTGGCGGCTTCCATCAGGTACTCCGGCCAGTGCGCCGCAAGCGCCTCCAGCAGCGACCGTTCCTGCGCAGGGGTGGTTTCGATTGACTTGGCGGCTTGCATCGGAAAACTCGTTCGGCCGCTGAAGTAATCACCGCCGGCGGCGCGAGTATTCCATCCGCCCACACCTCTTTTCCCGCTCGTTGCGCAAAGCGCCTGCCAGGAATAAACCCGGCCGCCGCACGGATTGAGGCTGGTGTGAACCACATGGCGACATCCACACCCTATTGCGTGCCGCGCGTATGCGAACGGCAGGATTCCCTGATTGCCACCAACCTGCGCTGGCTGCGCCAGGCCCACACCCTATTGGGCCGCCTCAGCGACGCGGCCTATTCCACGATGCCCGCCGGCTTGGCGCCTCACCGGGCCGGCGGCCACCTGCGCCACATCCTTGAGTTCTATGAGTGCTTCCTGGAAGGGGTCGAGGCCGCGCACATTGATTACGATGCGCGCCGCCGGGACGAAACCGTGGAACACAGCCGCTCCGCCGCGGCCACCCGAACCCTCTCCATCATGCACCGGCTGGAAACCCTGCCCGCCCTGCGCTGCGATAGCGCGGTGTGGGTGCGCATGGAAGACGCCCAGCCCGGCGTGGTCCACGACAGCTTCCTGATGTCCTCAGTCAGTCGCGAATTGCAGACCCTCAGCAGCCACACCGTTCATCACTTCGCCCTAATCGCCGTCACGCTGCTGGCGCACGGAGTGGCCGTGGAGCCCTCCTTCGGCATGGCGCCCTCGACACTGCGGCATCTGGCGACGAAGAAAGCCGAGGCCGCCTGATGTGCACGGTCAGCTGGCTGCATCACGAGACCGGTTTCGAGCTCCTCTGCAATCGCGACGAGAAACTCACGCGTAAGCCGGCGGCTGCGCCTTGCGTGCAGCGGCGCGGCGGCATGCGGTTCCTTACCCCTGTCGACGGAGACCACGGCGGCTCCTGGATCACCGCCAACGAACACGGCGTCGCTCTGTGCCTGCTCAACGGCGCCAACCTCGGTGGCGCCAGCACCCCTGCCAGCAAGGCAGCCGGTCCCAGCCGCGGCCTGATCCTCCTGCAACTGGCCGCCGCGCCGTCCGCCATGGCCGCCTGCGAGCAACTGGCCCGCATGGACCTGCTCCAGACGCCGCCGTTCACACTCGTCGCCCTGGAGCCCGGCCTGCCCGCCTCCGTCGCTGAGTGGAACGGTACCGAGCTGGCAATCCTCCCCAATGCCGACCCCTTCATGCCTCTGATCTCCTCCTCTTTCGACACTCACGCCGTTCAGCGGCAAAGACGCACTGAGTTCGCGCTGCGCACGCGCGCACGCCTGGATGCTCCCTCTCTCTATCGCTTCCACGAAAGCCACGGCAGCGGGGCCAGCGCCTATACGCCCTGTATGCACCGGCCCGGCGCCCAGACCGTCAGCTTCAGTTGGGTGAAGGTGGATGATCGCTCCATCGAGTTCTTCTACTCCCCGGCCGCCCCCTGCCAGTGGCAGCCCGGCCAGACCCTGCGACTGGAGCGCCGAGCATGATTCCGCAGCCTCTCGCTATCGCCCTCGCAACACTCGCCAGCGAAGATCTCGCCTGCATCGCCACCGGCGTGCTGATCGCCCAGGGGCAGCTCGGATTCACTGAAGGCGTACTCGCCTGCACCGGCGGCATTCTCGCCGGCGATGTGATGCTCTTCCTGCTGGGCCGGTTGGCCGGCGCGACCGCCTTGCAGTGGCCCCCCCTGGCTCGCTTCCTGCCGCCCGCGCGCGTGGAACACGCCGCACAGTGGATCAACCGGCGCGGCTTGGCGGTGGTCTTCCTCAGCCGCTTCACGCCAGGCCTGCGGCTCCCCACGTATTTCGCCGCAGGCTTGCTGCGCACCGGATTCTGGCGCTTCACTGCCTTATTCGCCCTGGCTGCCGCACTCTGGACCCCGCTCCTCGTCGCCTCCGCCATGTTCTTCGGCCAGGCGGCCCTGCGTGCCTTCTTTACTCACCAAGGCGAAAGCCTGCTGGCCTCCGCTGCTCTCGTGAGCCTGGCCCTGCTGTTGCTGCAAGCTGCCCGGATCGCCTTCAGCGCTCAACGTCGTCGTCGATTCTCCGGACGCCTGCAGCGCCTGCTGCGCTGGGAATTCTGGCCCGCCTGGGCCGCCTATCTGCCGTTGATCCCCGGCTTGCTCTGGCTGGCCTGGCGGCACCGTTCCCTGACGCTATTCACAGCCGCCAACCCCGGCATCCCCACTGGCGGCCTGTTCGGTGAATCGAAGTCGCAGATTCTCTCACCCCTGGGCAGCGCCGCAGCCAGTTGGGATCTCATCCGGCACGGCCTCAGCGGACCGGCGCGAGTCGCCGCGGCCCAGGAATTCCTGTCCCGGCACAACCTCCAACTCCCAGTCGTCCTGAAACCCGATGTGGGCGAACGCGGCCAGGGCGTGATGATCGCCCGTACCCGCGAAGAGTTGGAATTCTACCTCCACGGCATGTCCGGCGATGTCATCATCCAGCGCTATGTCGGCGGTCTGGAATTCGGCGTCTTCTACCACCGCCTGCCCAGCTCGCAATCCGGAAGCGTCACCTCCATCACCGCGAAGACCTTCCCTGTCGTCGTCGGCGATGGCCAGACCCCGTTGCGCGACCTCATCCTGCGCGACGCTCGCGCCGTCTGCATGGCCGCCGCTTACCAGAAACTCTGCCGCCGCCCCATGCACGAGGTCCCAGCCCGGGGCGAGACAGTGCAGCTCGTTGAGATCGGCTCCCACTGCCGCGGCGCCATCTTCTCCAACGGCGCCCCTCTGTGGACCCCCGCCCTGGAGGCTGAGATCGACCGCATCAGCAAGCTCCACCCCGGCTTTGCCTTCGGCCGGTTCGATCTGCGCGTGCCCTCCGCGGAGGATTTCCGCTCGGGGCGCAACCTTCAGGTGATCGAGCTCAATGGAGTCGGCGCGGAAGCAACACACGTCTACGATCCTTCCGTCAGCCTGTGGGCCGCTTATTCCGCCATGTACACGCACTGGCGGTTGGCCTTTGAGATCGGCGCCGTGCAGCGCAGGCGCGGCGCGCAACCGGTGAGCCTGGGGACGCTGCTGCGGCTATGGCGTCAGCGTCCCGGCATTCGAAGCCCCGGTGCCGTGCAGTGTGTGCCGGCCCACACCGCTCAGGCGGCCACCCCAACTGGCGCACGCCGTGACCGTGATTTGGAGATCCAGGCGGCCAACCGGTAGAGCAGCAGCACGGCCGCCAGCCCGCCGTAGAACAAAGGCCTGCTGACGTCCAGCTTCACCAGCCAGTAGTAGTGAATCACCCCGGCCACGATGCTGACATAGGTCAGCCGGTGCAGCATTTGCCAGCGTTTGCCGCCCATCCGCCGGATCCAGCCCGCCGTGGAGGTAATCGCCAGCGGCAGCATCAAGACCAGGCCAAGCGTCCCAATCGTAATGTAGGGCCGCTTGGCGATGTCCCTCACAATCTCCGCCCAGTCGAAGAACTTGTCGAACCACAGGTAGGTCATCAGGTGCAGGCAGCCGTAGAAGAACGCGTACAGCCCCAGCATGCGCCGGAACCGGATCAGGTCCGGCAGGTTCAGCAGCTTGCGCAGGGGCGTGACGGCGAGCGTGAACACCAGGAAGCGCAGCGTCCAGTCGCCGGTGGCGTAAGTGATGAACTGCAGCGGATTCGCGCCCAGGCCATCGTGGAAGAACTGCCAGACGAGCAGCAGCACCGGGGTCAGTGCCGCCGTGAAAACCACTGGCTTCGCCCAGCGGCTGGTAAGGATGCGCTTCATGGCAGCTAGTAGTTCTTCTTCAAGTCCATGCCGGAATAGAGCCCGGCCACCTGGTCGCCATACCCGTTGAACATCAGCGTGTCACGCTTGAAGAACTCGCCAATCCGGCGTTCCTTGGCCTGCGACCAGCGCGGATGATCCACACCCGGATTCACATTCGAATAGAAGCCGTACTCGCGCGCCGCCATCGTGTTCCAGCTCGTGGACGGCTGGCTGCCCACCAGGCGGATGCGGTTGATCGACTTGATGCCCTTGAAGCCATACTTCCACGGCACCGTCAGGCGCAGCGGCGCTCCGTTCTGGTTGGGCAGCACCTCGCCATACAGCCCCACGCTGAGCATCGTCAGCGGATGCATGGCCTCGTCCAGGCGCAGGCCTTCCATGTACGGAAAGTCGAGCGCACCCGCGCGCGGCATCTGCCGGGGGTCATACAGGCTCTGGAAGGCGACATATTTCGCCTTGGCCGTCGGCTCCACCAGTTTCAGCAAGGCACTCAGCGGGATGCCGATCCACGGCACCACCATCGACCAGGCCTCGACGCACCGGTGCCGGTAAATCCGCTCCTCCAGCGGAGCGATCTTCAGGATCTCGCTGATGTCGAACTTTCTCGGCTTGGCCACATCGCCTTCCACTGAGATCGTCCACGGCGAAGTCCGGAAGTTCCTGGCGTTCACCGCCGGATCCTCCTTGTCCGTGCCGAACTCGTAGAAGTTGTTGTACGTCGTGACGTCCTTGTAGGGCGTCAGCTTGTCGCTGACGGTGTAGCTGCTCTTCACCACCCCTTCGAGCTTCGTACCCGCCAGGGCAGTCTGGTTCGGCAGCGCCAGCGCCCCAAGCGCCAGCGAGCCGGCCGATAGGAACCGGCGGCGGTTCAGGTACTGCTCCCTGGGCGTCACCTGCGAATAGCGAAGGTCGCCCGGCTGTCTGGACTTGATAATCATTCTCGGCCCCTCTTCCATATTTCTGATGCAGTTACGCTCGTTGCGGTTCCACGCCGCCTGGTGATTAATCAAGCAGCCCGGCGGCGGCCGCACGCAGTTGTGGAATCTGATGGCGGTGCAGCACCAGTAGCGCCGCCGAACAAACGAAGACTACCACGGCCAGCCCGAACAGCTCGCCATGATCGTTCACAGCCGGCAGCGCGACTCCCAACCTGGTCAGGTGGAAGAAGATGGCTCCGCTGATGACGCCCAGTGACAGCGCCGCGCCCAATACAACCGTGCCCGGCAGCAGCAGCAGAATCGAGGCGATCAGTTCCGCCACGCCGGATCCAATCCGTCCCCACGGCTCCATTCCAAGCGTCGAGAAGATATACACGGATTCCCGCGCTCCGCTGAATTTGAAGAACAATGTCTGCAGCAGGATGACGGCGGCAATGCCGCGCAACACCCAACTGGCGATCCTCAGGCCTTTAGATGGTTCCATCTTGTCCTTTCTGATAATGCAGAAACACCGCCGCCTCCTCCGCGCCCAGGTAGCGCCGCAGCAGCTTTGGCTCGGTGCACGTCAGATCGACGAGAATCAAGCCGTCCAGTGCGTCGGAAAACTCCGGATCGACGTTGAAGCTCAGCAGCTTGCCGCCCAGCTTGAGATACTGCCGCAGCAGCACGGGGATGCCGGCCCCATTCGGCTCGATGTCCGAGATGACCTCCGACAGCTCCTCCGCATCGAACCCCGCCTCGGGCAGCGGCAGGGCCAACCGGCGCCGGAAAGGATGGCGGTGCCGCACCAGCCCGGCCCAGTCGCGTAGAAAAGCGTGCCTTTCCAGGAACGACACCATCAGCTCCCGCGACAGCGCCTGATAGTCGTTGCTGATGCTCACCGGCCCAAACAACGTCCGGTAGCGCGGATTCTTCGCCACATATTTGCCGATGCCTTTCCACAACAGCAGCAGCGGCGCGAAACCCTTCTGATACTCCTCACGTACAAAGCTCCGGCCCAGTTCCAAGGCTGGGCCCAGCCGCTCGAGAAAGGCGTCGCCATAGCGGAACAGCGATGCTGTGTAGAGCCCGCCTGGCGCCTGGTCGGTCGCGGCCAACCGGTAGGCGCCCACCAGCTCCTTGCGTTCGCTGTTCCACACAAACAAATGCAGGTACTCGCTGTCGAAACGGTCCAGGTCCCTGCTCTGTCCGGTCCCTTCTCCCACCGCGCGAAATGTTTTTTCCCTCAGGCGCCCCAGCTCGAGCAGGGTATTAGGAATCTGGCCGCGGCGCGCGATCCACGCCGTCAGCGCGCCGGACGTGGCGAGCCGCGCCTCCAGGGGCAGCGACTCCACTTCGGCGGCCAGCAGCCAGGAATCCACAGGCTCGGCCAGCGCAGCCCTGCCCACTGGACTCGTGCGCGCGGGAAACGGCTTGCGCGACAGCGGCTTGAACGCACACCGCTGTCCCAGTAGATAGGTGCGCCACCGCAGATAAGCGATCCGCGCGCCGTCCCCCTCCACCGCCAGCAGCTTGCCGCTCTCCACGGGGGAGCCGATGCGCAGGTCCACACTCTGCCGGCGCTTGTTGAACAACTCGCGCGCCAGCAGGGCCGTGCGCAGCCGCGGATGCAGCAACCCGGCCGCCTGGAACAGCAGGCTGTTGCTGCCTTCCACATAGGCCGGGATAACGGGCACGCTGACACCCTTCCGCGCGCAGAGCGCGATGATGCGGACGATCGCGGGATTCCACTCCGGATCCGTCACCTCGCGCCGCTTCCATTGAAAGTGCGACACCTCGCCCGCCGGAAACACCACCAGCAGCCCGCCGCCATTCAGGAATTCAATCGCCTGCCGCAACGGGGCCGCATTGCTCCGCTCCGCGCGCCCCATCGGGTTCACCGGCAGCAGCAGGTCGCGCAGCTCGGGAAAGACACCAAGAATCCCGTTGGCCAGGAATCGGACGTCCGGCCGAATGCCTCGCAGCACGGTCGCCAGAGCCGCGCCCTCCAGGATGCCAAAGGGATGATTCGCCACCAGGACGGCCGGACCCGTGCGGGGCACGTGCCCCAGGTCCCGCCCGGCCACCTGGCAACTGATCTCCAACTGCTCCAGCAACCGCTGCAGGAAGGGCCGCCCGTCGTCGCTCAGGCGCAACCGGGCGTAAGCCTCTTCCACACGGTCCAATGCGAAGAGTTTCGCGGCCCATCCGGAAAATGGAGCCGGCACCGGCAGCAGACTCGAAATGGCAGGTTGCAAAGCTGTTGTCGCCACTGCCTGGGAGATCGCACTGCCTGTCTCGTTTATTCCCGCCGGAAATCGGAAGGGTCCGCCTGTAGCACCAGCGCCGTGCCCTGCTTCTTCAGCCGCCCCGGGATCGTGAGCGGTTCCGCCACGAAGTCGAGAATCTCCCGTCCCAACCTGCGTCCGTCACGGCCGGTGAGCAGCAGCACCCGAGCCGCTCCGCCCGCATCCCGCACCAGGAATGCAGGCGGCACCCCGCCGCTGATGCACCGCACGGCGCAGTCGCGGTGGACCTTCCCCTGGCCCGGATTCATCGCTCCCAAAAAGCACTTGCTATCCACGACCTCACCGGTCAGGACAACGTCGCCGAGATCCGTCCACGCCGGCTCCGCACCCAGGGCCCGGCCCGCCAGCGGCTCCAGGGTCTCAGGCAGCACCTCCAGCATCCGGTCTTCCCCCCGCCGGATGAGCGTCCCCTGCAGCCGGACCTGCTGTCCATCCAGCTCCGGCACGTGAAGTCCATGCTTGCCAGGCGCCACTAGCAGATAGCGCCCGGCCGGCGTGATCAGCATGGGGTAGGGCCAGTCCATCATCAGCCCCTCATACGCTCTCACCTGCCCGTACTCGAAAGTGGAGCCGGCAAACGGCGCCTGGCCCAGCGCGAGAAGCACGGCGCCAGCGGCCGCCGCGGCCGCAATCGCAGCCACGGCCCGACGAAGAAACCTCGAAAGGCGTGGCGGAGCGTGTGTCAGGTACCCAACATAGAATTCAGGTTCGTGCATCGCAGCTCCTCCCGCCGCCCGGCAGCGGCTGCGGATGCACCAACACCCGGTCCCCGATCACCTGTGTGCGAAACACAGGTACCTTCTCCGTGAAGGGTGGCGGCGAAGCACCCGTCTCGGGCAGGTATTGGTAGCCGTGCCACGGACAGGTGATGCAGCCGTCGATGATCCGGCCCTCGCCCAGCGGCCCGTTCTGGTGCTGGCAGACGTTGGAAACAGCGGAGACGCGGCCGTCATGGCGGAAGACCGCGACGCGCTCGCCCGCGAGCGAGACGATGCGCGCCCTCTTCTCCGGTATCGCCTTGATATCGCAGACATCGACGAACCCATGCGCCTGGGCGGCCCCGCGCGCCGCGTCGATCCTGCGCTCCTGAAAGCCTGCCGCCAAATGCAGCCCCACTACCAGGGCCATCCCGGCGGCCAGGAAGCCCGAGAGCAGAAGGCTCGGTTCCGACTGCAAGGCGCCGAGAACGACATGCCCGATGAGCAAGGCATAGGCCAGGTAAACGGCCATGTGCAGCCGCTTCCACACCGGGGCGGAGAGGTTGCGCAGCCAGAAGTCGTGGCTGGTGGCCGCCATCAGAAAGAGGATCCCCAACGCCACCGCACCCAATGCCTGAAAGGGAAACTGGGCCAGGCTGTCATACCGCGTGTTCGAAACGAACAGGCTCACCAGCGGCGGGACGTCACCCAGGGCATGGAACTGCACCAGCGAGAACACCCCGTGCGCCAGCGCCGTCACGAACATGCTGACGCCCAGGTGCCGGCGGTTGTACAACAGCGGCAGGAAGCGCGGATCCAGCCGGCACAACGGCCCGATGCACAGGATCACGTGCAGCATCAACAGCGCCAGCGTGCCCAGCCCGCGGATCAGCAGCGTCTCCAAGGTGGCGCTGGGATGGAGCGCCGCGCTCACGCCGGTGAACACCAGCAGGTACCCGGCCGCACAGCAGCCCAGCACCGTGTCGTAGAGCCGCTTCTGGCGATTCCAGCCGACGGCGGTGTACTGCAGGCTCATCGCGGTTCCTCCCCGGAGAAGCCGGCATTGATCGGCGTCGTAGCCCGCCTGGCCCGTAACGCAGCCGTGAACAGCACTGGCAACAACACGGCCAGCACCAGCCAGATCCATCGATGAGACCGCCGCAGTGGCTGGATCATCTCAAGCCCTCACCCGCTGCGTCCCACCCCCGGCCCAGCGCCGCAGCAGCAGCGGCCAGAACACGACTACACCGGGAAAGACAGCCAGGCGGAACCCGAGGCTGGAGCCCCGTGCAATCGGATCGATGCGGTGGATGCCTAACGCCACGAAGGCGAATCCGAAGATCACTCCAGCCGCCAGATACGCGGCGAAACCAAGCAACACCCGTTCAATGATCAGCATGGCCATCTCCTGGAAACTACAGCGCCCCGCCATAGAAAGGGATCACGGCCCCGTTGAGTTGGGGCGAGCCCTCCCCCGCGAGGTATACCAGCAGGCTCGCAATCTGCTCCGGTTGCACCCACTTCGACGCGTCTCCCTCCGGCATGGCCGCGCGGTTGGCTGGAGTGTCGATCGCCCCCGGCAGGATGACATTGGCGGTAATGCCCGCGTCCTGGTTCTCCAGCGCGATGCAGCGCACCAGCGAGACCAGCGCGGCCTTCGACGCGGAGTAAGCCGCTGCCGTCGTTACCGGTTCCACGGCCGCACGGCTGCCGATCGCCAGCAGGCGTCCTGTTCCCTGCGCCCGCATGCGCGGCAGGACCGCTCGCGCCAGATAGAAGAACGACCGCAGGTTCAAATCGAGCATCTGTTCGAAGGTCTCGTCGTTCGTTTCCGCCACGCTTCGTCCGCCGGCGTACCCGCCCAGCAGATGGACCACTGCATCCACCCGCCCCAGCCGTCCAAACACTTCGTCCACCAGCACGCCGCTCTTCCCGGCGGTCGACAACTGCGCTGGAAAGGCATGGAACGAGGAATGGTCGAAGTCTGCATCCCTGATCGAGCGCGAGACGCCGGCCACCTGCGCCCCGGCCGCCAGAAAGGCGTTGGTCACAAACGAGCCCAGGCCGCCCTTGGCGCCGGTAATCAGAATCACTTTGCCTGTCAGTTGCATGGCTGCTCCTTACTCGCCCGACGACCAGGCCACACGGAACTCCGGATACAGCGTCAAGCCGCCGCACGCGAAGATGGTCTGCCCGGTGATGTACGACGCGTCGTCCGAGGCAAGAAACGCGAAGACCGAGGCGATCTCTTCCGCCCGCGCCGCGCGGCCCATGGGAATGTGGCTCTCCACGTCCATGCGTGCCTTGGGGTTGTCGATCCAGGCGCTATTGATCGGTGTGACCACGGCGCCCGGCCCCACGGCGTTCACGCGAATGCCCTGGCTCGCATACTCCAGCGCCATCGTCTTCGTCAGGTTCTCCATGCCGCCCTTGCTGATGGAGTAGGGCAGGTACTTGGGCTTCGGGATGATCTCGTGAACACTCGAGTTGTTCAGGATCACTCCACCGCCGCCGCGCGACAGGAAGTGCCGGATGGCCTCCCGGGAACACAGGAACGCCCCGCGCAAGTTCACGCCCAGGACGCGGTCGAAGTCCGCCAATTCGATCTCGTGTGTCGAACACGGCTTCTGGATCCCGGCATTGTTCACCAGGACATCAATCGACCCGAAGGCCTCAATCACCTGTGCGAACATCGACCGCACCTGGTCTTCTTTGGAGATATCGGCCTGGATCACCAGATCCCTGCAGCCGGAGTCGCGCACCGCCATGCAGGCTTCGCTCACCAGGACTTCCGTGGCCTCCGCCTGTTCCGGGCCTGATCTGTAGTTGATAGCCACGTTCGCGCCTTCCTGCGCGAAGCGCACGGCGATGGCCTGGCCAATACCGGACGAGGCGCCGGTGATGAGTACGTTCTTCCCTATCAATTGAGGCATGGGCGTTCCTTTCGAGTAGCCGATTCAATTCGCGGCGGCGCGCAAATCAGCTGGCGCCTCTGGAATCCGCACTGCCCGCATCGTTATTCCCGCTTCGGACTCCGGGAATTTTCGGCGCCGCAACGGCCATTCACCGGCATGAAACACCTTCCACGGATACTCGCCGCCGGTCTGGTGGCGGCAACGGCTCTCCTGGCCCAGGAATCCGGGCCGCGTCACGAGATCGGCCTGACTCTCGGCGGACTCTTCGGACCAACTCGCGAGCTGGGCAACGCCAGGTTCAGCCCCAGCACCGGGGTCGCCTTTCAGGCCAACTACGGCTATCGTCTCTGGGGCGGGCGCGTGGCCGCCGTCTATGGAGAGGCTCATCTCCTCGCCAGTCCGAATCAGACGGTGAACACTACCAGCGTGGCCGCCACGCGCGACTTCGCCAGCCTCTTCGTCACACCCGGCATCCGTGTCAAACTGCGGCCCGCGGGCCGTCTCTCGCCCTACGCTGTCGTGGGTGGCGGCTACGCCCAGTTTGAGCAGAGCACCTACCTGGTGAATGGTGAGCTGAACCCGGCCGCACGGCGTGTCCACCGCGGTGTCTTCGATTTCGGCGGCGGTGTCGACTCGAAGCTCTGGCGCTTTGTGGGCCTGCGCGCGGAGATCCGGGATTTCTACTCCGGCAGCCCGCTTTACAGCATCGCCGCACAGTCAGGTGGCCAACACAACATCGTGGCCAGTGGCGGAATTGTCCTGCGGTTTCAGTAGGAGTGTAAAATTGGCGGCGTGCCGGTGGTTCCGGCACGCCAATGGGAGTAACCCAGTCTAGACACCGGAAGACTGGCCGCGCAACTTCCGCAATGCCGGCAACACTTCTCCGAGATGGACGGCATCCGAGCCGGGCTGCCCCAGCGCGAAGTACAGCTTCTGGTAGAGCTGGAACAGTTGCTCGTACACTGCCGCTTCCGCCGGGTCCGGCTCAATCACGTGGTAAGTCGGGCACATCGCCGCCTGCGCTTCATCAATACTCTTAAACGTGCCCGCCGCCATGAAGGCGAAGATCGCCGAGCCGAGGCTCGTGACCTCCTGCGTCGGCACCAGCACCGGCTTGTTGAATACGTTCGCGTATACCCGGTTCAGGGTCGCGTTCTTTTGGGGAATGCCGCCGCCGTTGATCACCCGGTGGATGGTGACTCCATGGCCCGCCATGCGTTCGAGGATGATCCGCGTATGGAAGGCTGTGCCCTCAATCGCGGCAAATAGTTCATCGGCCGCGGTGGAACCCAAAGTCCAGCCCAGGGTCACGCCGCCCAACTCGGGATTCACCAGCACCGTCCGGTCGCCGTTGTCCCAAGTCATTCGCAACAGGCCGGTCGAGCCCGCCTTGTAGGAGCCAAGCCCCTTCGAGAGTTCCGCCACGGTTGAGCCAGCGCGCCGCGCGATCGCCTCGAAGATATCGCCTACCGCCGAAAGCCCGGCCTCGATGCCGTAGTAGTCCGGATGGATCGAGCCCTTCACCACGCCGCAGACGCCCGGGATCAGGCCCACTTCGCGAGCGATGGCCATCATACAAGTGGACGTGCCGACCACGTTCACTACGTCGCCTTCGCGGATGCCGGCGCCGATGGCGTCCCAATGCGCGTCGAAGGCGCCCACCGGCACGGGTATACCGGTGGGCAGGCCCAGCCGTTCCGCCCAGGGTGCGGATAAATGCCCGGCCAGCACGTCGGAAGTTTCATAGCGGCCGTCCAGCTGCGCGCGCACGCCGGCCAGCAGCGGATCCACGCCCACCAGGAACTCTTCCGGCGGCAGTCCGCCCAGGTGCGCGTTCCACATCCATTTGTGGCCCATCGCGCAGATGCTGCGGGGCGCTTCGGCCGGATCGGTGATGCCGCAGAGGTCGGCCGCGACCAGGTCGCAATGCTCCATCGCGGTGACCATCGAGCCGCGCTTGTCTGGATTGTGCCGCAGCCAGTGCAGCAGCTTGGAGAAGCCCCACTCGGACGAGTAGACGCCGCCACACCAGTTCAGCGCCTCCAGGCTGGACTCGCGGGCATGTTTCGTGATCTCGGCTGCTTCGCTCTTGGCGCGGTGATCGCACCATAGATAGTAGTCGTCCAGGGGCTGCAGGCCCTCGCCCAGCGGGATCACGGTCGAGCCGGTCGTATCGAGCGCGATGGCGCCCACCAGGTCACCCGAAATACCGGCTGCCGCCAGCGCTTTTTGGGTCGCTTCTGCAAGCGCATTCATGTGGTCTGTATGACGCTGTGTCGCATAGTCCGGATCGTCGCGCTTTCTCAGCACAGGGTACTCCGCCGCGGCTGCGCCCAACCGCCCACGCTCGCTGTCGAACAGGGACACGCGGACGCTTTGGGTTCCGAAATCAACTCCGGCTACGATGGCCATGAAATGAATGCTCCTTCCGTCTAGAGGATCTTATCGCATACGCTGGAAGGAGGAGAATTCATGCTGCTCGAGTCACTCAGAGTTGAAGTCCTGGAAGCGAATCTGGAAATCGTCCGCCGTGGACTGGTGATGTATACCTTTGGAAATGCAAGCGGTTTCTCACCCGCGGAAGGTCTCATGGCGATCAAACCGAGCGGCGTCCCTTTCGAGAAACTGCGGCCGGAAGACATGGTGGTCACGGACCTCGACGGCCGCATCGTCGAGGGCACGCTGCGGCCCTCCTCCGACGTCGACACGCACCTCGAAATCTACCGTCACTTTCCGGGCGTGAAGGGTGTCGTCCACACCCACTCCACCTACGCCGTCTCCTGGGCCCAGTCCAAACGCGAGATTCCGTGCTTCGGCACCACCCACGCCGACTACTTTCATGGTTCCGTCCCGGTCACGGCTCCACTGTCCGATGAAGAGATCCAGTCGAAGTACGAATTGAACACCGGCAAGGCGATCATCCGCCGCTTTGAGAACATCGATCCCCTCACCCGCCCCGGCGTGCTCGTCTCCAGCCACGGCCCCTTCGCCTGGGGCGCCTCTCCGGCCAAGGCGGCGATGAACGCCGTCCTGCTGGAGGAGATTGCCCGCATGGCCTCGATCACCGTGGGCCTGAACCCCGCGCTGACCGCCATCGGCCAGGCCCTGCACGATGAGCACTTTCTGCGGAAGCACGGCCCCGGCGCCACTTACGGCCAGAACTGAAGTGCACGCGGCTTAGACTGGAGAGAGGCCCATGCTCATCCAGTTCTCCGCACCAGAGGTCGCCAAGGCCGCGGTATTCATTGCCGCGACCTTATTCCCGATCGTCAACCCATTGGGCGGAGCGCCGATCTTTCTGACGCTGACCGGATCCCACTCGCACGAGGTCCAGCACCGCCTCGCCCGTAAGATTGCCTTGAACAGTTTCGCCCTGTTGATGGCGTCGCTGTTCATTGGGGCGCAGGTGCTGGCATTCTTCGGTATTTCCTTGCCCGCCGTCCAACTGGGCGGCGGCATTGTGGTGGCGGCCGCCGGATGGGCGCTGCTCAACCAGCCGGACCGCCCCAATAAGGACCAGCAAAGCGTCACGGATGTCGATCTGTTGACGCGTTCGTTCTACCCGTTCACGCTGCCGCTGACTGTCGGCCCCGGTTCCATCTCGGTGGCCATCACGCTGGGCGCGAATCTGCCCAAGCGCCTGGACACGTCGTCGCTGCTGTCGCTGGAGGCGCTGGTGGCGTCGATCATCGGCGCCGGAGCCATCTGCATCCTGATCTGGATTTGCTACGCTTCGGCCGAGCGGATGAGCCGCGCGCTGGGCCCCACGGGGATGAGCGTGGTCATGCGGCTGTCCAGCTTCATCCTGTTCTGCATCGGGGTCCAGATCGCCTGGAACGGCCTACAGGGATTGGCCGGCCCCCTGATCCGCGGCACTGTGCATTAAGGACGGCCGAGGAACTCCGACACCGCCGCGTTCAACTTCGCCTCTTCGCAGCCCGGCGCACCGTGCCCGCAGTCGCCCATCAACCGCAGCACCTCGAACCCAGCGGTCTCCGCCATGACGAGCGCCGACGCCGGGTTCACCATGTGGTCCTGCAGCGCCACGACATCCAGCACTTTGGCCTGGACCGCCGCGCCCGCCTTCTCCATGGATCCGCCAAACTTCCTCGACACGTCGTGGGCCATCATCGCGCGCAACTGCGCCGCCCAGTCGCGCGGATCCATGCCCGTCCGGGCGTTCTCCTCCAGCCGGCTCTTCAGGGCCGGAAACTCCGCCGCGGAGGTCTTGGCCACCATGTGCCCGGGCGTACTCAAGGCGAACTCGTGCATCGCCAGCACGGCCGGCATGGCGGTTCTGGGATCCCCGCCTGCCTTCTGCACCGCTTCGATCGCAGAAAGCTCGGCCTGCCACAGCAGCAGATCCGCCGAGGTCAGTTTGGCCGACCCGACGATGGGGACCGCCCTGCGGAGAAACGACGGGTAAGCCACCATCCATTCGAATGTCTGCATGCCGCCCATTGAGATGCCCATCACGGCGTGCAGGCTCTTCACTCCGAGGTTCTCGGTCAGCAAACGGTATTCGGCATTGACCATGTCGCCGATGGTGATGGCCGGAAAGGCGCCCTGGGTGTTCGAGGGCGAGCAGCTTACCCCGTTCCCCAGTGCGTCCACGGTGATCACGTAGAACCTGTGGGGATCGACCATCCGTCCGGCGCCGATGAAGCCTGACAGATCGGAGGATTTGCCCGAGAACCAGGTGGGCCACAGGATCGCGTTCGTGCCGGCGGCATTCAGGGTGCCGTAGGTCTGATACCCCACCTTGCACGACGCCAGCGTCTGTCCGCCCTCCAGCTTCAGGTTCTTCACCTCGGCGAACTTCTGGCCGGATTGCGCACACAGCACGGACGCCGCGAACAGGAGGAATAGAGACCGCATGGGCTTGAGCTTATACCATGGCCGGAGCCTGCGGGCACTTCGTCTACACTGGGTTTAAGCCGAAAGGAAGGGTGGCGTGCCGGGCGGTAAATGGCGGTTGATTTCAGCGGTTCTTTTCATTGGGATGGCCGCGAGCGTGTTCGCCTTCGCCCTGGGCGAAACCCGCATCATCCGGCTGCTGCACCTGAAATCCGGCGATCTCTACTTCGTAGCCGCGCAGCCTGAACAGCCCAAAGACATTGTCCTGATTGTGGTTGACCAGAAATCGCTCGACCGCTTCCCGGAACCATTGCTCCTCTGGCATGGCTACTACGCCGAAGCGATCGAGGCAGCCGCGGATGCCGGCGCCAAAGTCCTGGGCCTCGACGTGGCGTTCCCGATCCCGGTCAATCAATGGGCCGCCGGGTATGACGAACGGATGGCGCAGGCGGTGATTTCCACCTCAAGCCGCATGCCGGTGATGTGCGGATATGCCGCTTCTACGCTATCCCAGCAGAGGAAGTGGCCCGTGCCCATGAATATGGCTGCTGCTGCGATGGGGCAGACGGCGTATGTGAACCTGCGCGCCGACGAGGATGATTTCATCCGGTCGATTGAACTGGCGGAAGCCGAAGGTTCGCGCAGCATGTCGCTGGCGGTCTCGGAGCGTTTCATGGGCCGTCCGCTCACTTATCCGCAGCACAACATGTTGATCCACTATGTCGGCCCGGCCGGGACTTTCCCCAGGGTGTCCCTATGCGACTTCGTCGATGCCGCCCGCGCCGGGCGCAGCAAGCAGTTGCAGGATTGGGTGGGCGGGAAGGCCGTGCTGCTGGGTCCGGACCTCATTACAGACCGGCATGCCACGCCGTTTTACGCCTTCCGCGCCGGCACGCCGGCGAACACAGCGGGGGTCGAGATCCATGCCAACGCTGTGTGGACCCTGTTGAGCGGACGCCACATCGTCCCGTTGAGCCTGCCGCTGAAGGTCACGCTGACGGCCGCGGTCAGCCTGGCCGCCTCGTTGGTCACCCTACTGGTTGCGGGCTGGCCGCTCTTCGGCTACCTGGTGGTGCTGGCCGCCTTGAGCACCAGCGCCGGCTTTCTCCTGTTCGGAGGGGGCTGGCTGGTGGCGCCCTCAGAGATCCTGCTGCCGCTGCTGATCTCCGGTTTGCTCTCCCTGGTTTTCGGCTACTTCTTCGCTGCCCGTGGGCGCGACACTTTCCGGAATGCGGTGCGCGTGTTCGTGGGCAAGCAGGTAGCGGAGGCGCTGGACGCGTCCGGCAAGATCGCGCTGAGCGGCCGGCGTGAAGCGGTGACGATCCTGTTCACGGACATCCGTGGCTTCACGGCGTGGTGCGACACGCAGGAACCGGAGACCGTCGTTGCGCGTCTCAACGAGTACTTTGCCGTGATGACGGCCTGCATCGTGCGCCACGGCGGCCAGGTGAACAAGTTCATTGGCGACGGGATCATGGCTATTTTCAGCGATGCCGAAGGAGCCGCCCTGGGCGACCACGCTTTGCGCGCTGTCCGGTGCGCTGTTGAGATGGTTGGTCAGCCAATGGAGTTCCGCACGGGCGCGGGCATTCACACCGGCGACGCGATCGTCGGCAATGTCGGCTCAGGCGATAAGATGGATTACACAGCTCTGGGTGATACCGTCAATCTGGCCGCCCGGCTCGAGGGCTTGAACAAGGAGTTCCAAACGCGCATTCTCATGAGTGCGGCCACATGGGACCGCGTGAAGGGCTCCGTCGAGGCCCGGCGTCTTGGCCAGGTTACGGTGCGGGGCAAAAGTGTCGAACAGTCGATCTACACCGTTGCGGAGGTTTGAGATGCAAGGCAGTCGTTTGGCGTGGGCATCGCTGGCATTGTTATTGCCGGTGGCGCCGGCCCAGGTCAGAAAATCACAGCCAGTGGGCCTGGTGATGGGCGCCGGAGCCACGGTGGCGCGCGGCAAAACAGCAGCGGCGGCCGTGAAACCCGGCGAAATCCTGTTCGCTGGCGATGTCCTGAAGGCTGGTTCGGCTTCGGCTGCGTTCCTGTTCTGTCCTGAGAAGTACTCCGCCGCGCTGTCGGCCAACGGTGAAGCGGCGCTGACGGAATCGCAGGTGCAGGTGAAGTCCGGTGAGTTGGTGGGCCGCAAGAGTGTGGCCGCCTGTTATCTTCCGGAAGTCCAGAAGCTCTCCCTGGCCAGCCAGCAGCACTACGGGGTGATGATGACGCGCGGCAGCAGCGCCGCCGCCCCCAAAGGGACCATGGCCGACCGCGTGAAGGCCCTGCCCGATGACAAGCGCAAGGAACTGGAGCCGGTCCTGACCGCAGCGGCAGGTCCTGACCCCGTGGCCGTGGTGGCCCGCGCAGCCGCGCTGGAAAAGGCTGGCCTGCTTTACGATGCGGGTGAGCTCTACCGCGAAGCGGCCAATCACTGGACCGATGCTGCCTGGCTGAAGAAGAAGATCGTGGAGATCGAGGACGCGCTGCTCAAGCAGCAGGCGCACTAGGGTTTCAGCCTCTCGCCGAGCTCGCTGCAGCTGTCAAGAGGTGTCGAAGGACTGCTCGGGAGGGCCGGTTGGGGCCTCGGGGTGGGGTATCCAGTCACCTACGTTCGCGGCTCCGTTTGGGGGTTGGTCCTCGGTGGCTGCTCGGAGGGCCTCGGTTGAGTCCCGGTTGGGTTCGATTGCTCCGGAGTCGCGGTTGCTCGGCGGAGTGTTTGCTGGGGCTGTTTCCCTATCGCTTAGGACTATTGGTCGTTGGGGTCCCATGGCTGAGTTGATTGGGGCCTCATGGCGAGATACCCGCTCATTTACATTCGCGGCTCCGTTTGGGAGTTGGTCCTCGGTGGCTGCTCGGTTGGGTTCGATTGCTCCGGTCTCGCGGTTGCTCGGCGGAGTGTTTGTTGGAGCCGTTTCCCTATCGCTTAGGACTATGGGTGGTTGGGGTCCCATGGCTGAGTTGATTGGAGTCTCAGGGCGGGGTATCCGCTCATTTACATTCGCGGCTCCGTTTGGGAAGCGGTGCGCGCTCACGGGTTGGGCCGGCATGGCTTCGTTTTGTTGGCCGGCGGACTGGCCGAGAGGACCGGCGGGGCAGTGGGGGTAAAGGCGGTAGCGTCCCCTGATGGGTGAGACCGGCGGCACCGGCCGGACAGGGGGCACCGGGGGTACGGGCGGCACCGGGCGCCAGCCTCGACCCAGATCGAGCAGTCCGGCGGATTGGCTTCGATTCCACGCGATGACGAAAGAGCCATCCGGTTGAAGGTCAGACGCGCCGCCCGTCCTCTCCGAAGATGAGCCGGCGGCCATCACTTTGACCGATTCCGCAGCGGGCGCCTCGGCTGAGGCGGCGATGGCGGCGAGTTGCCGTTCGACGTTCAGGATGCGGCGGGCGATCCAGTGGTAATAAGTCTTGAGCGCTTTGACGAAGGACGGCTGATGGGCGACCCAGCGGGCGGCTTGTTCGCGGTCGCCGCCGGTTTCGGCACAGGCAGTGTCGAATAGGGTGCGTTCGAGGGTCCGCCAGCGGATCTCGTG
The DNA here is from genome assembly GCF_051172195.1 of Paludibaculum fermentans. Classification (GTDB taxonomy): domain Bacteria; phylum Acidobacteriota; class Terriglobia; order Bryobacterales; family Bryobacteraceae; genus Paludibaculum; species Paludibaculum fermentans_A. The sequence goes on along the minus strand of NZ_JBPJAQ010000001.1, from coordinate 1,920,601 downwards.
CGCCTGGAGCATGCAGCGGTTGATGAGCAGGAGGCGGGCGCGGTCAGAGACGCAGGGGGCGGTGAGGCGGAGTGCTTCCTGGAACCATTCGAGGGAGAACTGCCTGGGCAGGTCGTAGTCGATGGGGCAGGGCGGCGCCTTGCGTGCGTTTTGAGACGAGATGCGTTTGCCGGCTTCGGTGCGCGGTCCGGTGGAGCGGCGGGCATTGGCGCGGTTAGCGTCGAGGCGGCGCGGGGAGAGGGCGGGTTGTGGAGTGGTGGCTGACATGGCTAGCGTCCCCGGGTGGCTTCCTTTTTCGCGGCAGTGTCGCGGCGGCGGCGTGCTTTCGCGAGGCGATCGGCATTGGCGCGAGAAGCGCGGTGGAGCTGGTCGTGGAGTTGGTCCAGGACGGTCAGAGTAGTGCGTTCGTCCGAGGTGAGGGGGCGCAAAGCCTGATGGAGCCGTTGGGCGGGTGTAGGGGCGGAATCACCGGGCGCGACTTTGTGCCACGAGTCGCGGAGGTTGGCATCGATCAGGCCGCTCTCGACGCCGCGGTAGCGCTTGAGGCTCCACAGATGGGCAGCGACGGAGTTGGCGACGATCTGCTCGTGGAGGGAGTGGGGCTGGAAGTCCTGGAGCACGTCGTCGCAGTAGGCGTGGAAGCGAGCGGGGTCTTCGTACGAGCACACTCCGGCCTCGTCGGCGGAGGAGAGGCAGAGTTGGTCATCCGCAAGCCGGATGTTGCGAGCGAGGGCGGCAGCGGCCATCGCATCGAATCGGGCATCGTCTTTTTTCATAGTTCGTGCTCCGAAGCGATGATAGAGGGGCGGTCCTCGGCATGGACGGCTGGTTTTCGTGTAAGTGAATGAAAAGAATAACGCAAAAAATATTCCCTCCGACTGTGACCGCTTTTTCTTCGCCGGCGCTTTTCGACGAATAGTGTGAGGGGAGGGAAGTGAGGGAATCAGTATTTTTGAGTGTGGTTTGTCTTAGGATTGGCGGAGTGGTTGTGGAGAGAGGGTGTCAGCCACACTACGCGTCGAAGATACTCGCTTTTGATTCCTGTGGAAATCCGGTTGTACAATCGCCTCAATAGGCATCATCGGATCTTCTCGAACCACTCGAAAGCCAACCAGCGCGATGATGCGGCGGAGCATAGTCGTGCAGCTTTCGGAGTACTCACTGGAACGCCTCCGTGATGACGGAGAACTCGTCCTGTACCGCGCTCGCGCGGCGGAGCCAGAGCTGCCTTCCGCTCTCCTGCTGGCCCCGGCGTCCACTCGACCGAGCCCAGAGACGCTGAGGAAGATCGATCACGAATACTCATTGAGGAGCGAATTGGACCCGGCCTGGGCGGCGCGGCCGATGGAACTTTCCGATCGTAACGCGCAGCTCACGCTGGTGCTGGAAGATCCTGGCGGCGAGACTCTCGATGGATTGCTGGCAGGGGCGATGGAGTTGACGCAGTTTCTACGGATTGCTGTCAGCCTCGCAACAGCGCTCAGCGGGTTGCACGGAAGGAGGCTGATCCACAAGGATGTAAAGCCGAGCAATGTCCTGGTCAATTCCGTCACAGGCGAGGTCCGGCTGATCGGTTTTGGGATCGCTTCCCGCCTGCGCCGGGAACATCAGGCGCCAGAACCGCCCGAGTTCATTGCCGGCACGCTGCCTTACATGGCACCGGAGCAGACCGGGCGCATGAATCGATCGGTCGACTCGCGCAGCGATCTGTATGCCCTTGGGGTGACGCTGTATGAGATGCTGACCGGCAGCCTGCCGTTTGCGGCTTCCGAGCCGATTGAGTGGGTACACTGCCACATTGCACGGCACCCGCCGCCGCCTCACGCACAAGTGAAAAGCATACCGGCCTGTGTCTCCGCGATCGTGATGAAGTTGCTCGCGAAAACGCCAGAGGAGCGCTACCAGACTGCGTCCGGGGTGGAGAGCGATTTGCGGCATTGCCTCGCTGAATGGGAAGCCCACGGGTGCATCGCGGATTTCTTACCGGGCCAACACGACGCTCCGGACCGGCTGCTGATCCCTGAGAAGTTGTATGGGCGGGCGAAAGAGATCGAGACGCTTCTTGGCGCGTTCGATCGCGTGGTGGCGGGCAGCAGGCCGGAGTTGGTGCTGGTCTCGGGTTATTCCGGAATCGGCAAATCGGCCGTAGTGAATGAGCTGCACAGACCACTGGTTCCTCCGCGTGGACTGTTTGCATCCGGCAAGTTCGACCAGTACAAGCGCGACATCCCCTATGCCACCCTCGCGCAGGCCTTTCAGAGCCTGACCCGTCCACTCCTGAGCAAAAGTGAAGCGGAGTTGGGCCAGTGGCGGAAAGCGCTGCATGAGGCGCTGGATGCGAACGGGCAACTGATGGTGGACCTGGTGCCGGAATTGAAGGCGATCATTGGAGAACAGCCGCCGGTTCCAGAACTTCCGCAGCAGGACGCCCAGCGCCGGTTCCACCAGGTATTCCGTCAGTTCATCAGTGTCTTCGCACGGCCGGAGCATCCCCTTGCCTTGTTTCTGGACGATCTGCAGTGGCTCGACGCGGCGACGCTGGACCTGCTGGAGGACCTGTTATCGAGCCCGGACATGAGGCACCTGATGTTGATCGGGGCCTATCGGGACAACGAAGTGGACGCTGGCCATCCGCTGGTGCGCAAGTTGGGGGCCATGCGCGAGGCAGGAGCCTTGCTGCAGGACATCGTCCTGGCGCCTCTCACTCGTGAAGACCTGGAGCAGTTGATTTCGGATTCCCTGCATTGCGACACGAGCTACTCTGGCCCGCTGGCGCAATTGCTTCACGACAAGACGAGCGGCAATCCCTTCTTCGCCATCCAATTTCTTTCCGCGCTTTTTGAAGAGGGACTGCTCACCTTCGAGCATGTCGAGGGGCGATGGCTTTGTGATCTGGATGGCATTCACGCCAAAGGGTATACCGACAATGTCGTGGAGCTGATGGTCAGGAAGCTGAGCCGCCTGATCCCCGAGGCCCGGAATGCCTTGAAGCAGCTCGCCTGCCTGGGCCACAGCGCGGAGTTCACGATGCTGCAGGTAGTCTGCGAGGACTCCATGGAGCAGCTGCATGCACAACTTGAGGAAGCGGCCGGGGCTGGTTTCATATTGCGCCTAAAGGACTCGTATCGCTTCCTTCACGATCGTGTTCAGGAGGCCGCCTATTCCCTGATCCCTGAGGAAGAGCGGGCGCAGGCTCATCTGCGAATCGGCAGGCGGCTGGCGGCGCATGGCTCCCAGAAGGAACGCGAAGAGGGGATCTTCGAGATCGTCAACCAGCTGAATCGCGGATCCGCCCTGATTGGCTCGCGAGAGGAGAAGGACCAGCTGGCAGAGTTCAACCTGGTTGCCGGCAAGCGAGCGAAAGCCTCCACGGCCTACGTTTCGGCGCTGCACTATCTCCGCGCCGGCGCGGCACTGCTGGGAGACGCAGGTTGGCAGCGCAGGCCGGAGCTGATGTTCGCCCTGGAGTTCCACCGTGCTGAGTGCGAGTTCCTGACGGGCGAACTGGCGGAGGCGGAGGCGCGGTTGGAGATGCTCGCCACTTGCGCCGTGGGCCCCGTGGACCAGGGAGCCGTGACCTGCGTACGCATTGATCTTTATACGACGCTCAACCGGAGCGACCTGGCGATCGAGGTGGCCCTCAGCTACCTGCGGCATCTGGGCGCGGCGTGGCCGCCGCACCCGACGGAAGAGGAGATGCGGCGAGAGTACGACCGGATCTGGTCGTTGTTGGCGGGCCGCAGGATCGAGGAGCTCATCGATTTGCCCGTGATGAGCAAACCAGAATCGGTGGCGGCGGTGGAAGTGATGGACAAGGCGTTGCCGCCGGCACTATTCACGGACACGAATCTGTTTCCGCTGCTGCTCTGGCGCATCGTGAATTTCAGCCTGGAACACGGCAACACCGATGCGTCGTGCTATGCCTATGTGCACGGCGGCACGCTGGCTGGTGCGCGTTTCGGCAACAATCGAGCGGGGTTCCAGTTGGGCCAAGTGGGTTACGACCTGGTCGAGAAGCGGGGGCTGAAAAGGTTCAAGGCCCGGACGCACATCGGGTTCGGCGTTTACACCGTATCCTGGACCAGACACTGGCGGATGGCTCGCGAATTGATCCGGAATGGGTTTGATGCCGCCAAAACCATTGGGGATGTCACGTGGGCGGCCTATTCGTGGCACAACCTGATTGGGAACCTGATCGCGACGGGCGAACCGCTGGCCGACGTCCAACGGGAAGCTGAGCAAGGACTGGAGTTTGTCCGGAAGACCGGGTTCGGCCTGGTGATCGACAACATCTCGACACAACTGGCGCTGATCCACACGCTCCGCGGTTCTACGGCGCCTTTCGGCTGCTTCCACGAAGCGGACTTCGATGAGCAACAGGTCGAGCGCCGCCTGTCGAGTGACCCTGGATCGGCATTCGCCGCGTGCTGGTATTGGGTGCGGAAGCTGCAGGCGCGTTTCTTCGCCGGAGACTATCCGGCCGCCGTCGATGCTGCGTCGCAGGCACAAGCCCTGCTCTGGACATCGGAGCGTTTTCTGGAAGAGGCGGAAGCCTGCTTCTATACCGCACTGAGCCATGCGGCAGCCTGCGATGCTGCGCACCCTGTTGAATACCGGCAACATGTCGAGGCGCTGGCCGGCTGCCACAAACAGCTTCTGGCATGGGCAGAACACTGCCCGGACAATTTTGAGAACCGGGTGGCCGTGGTGGGCGCTGAGATTGCGCGCCTGGAAGGCCGCGTGCTGGAGGCCGAGCAGTTATACGAACAGGCCATCCGGTCGGCGCACAGCAACGGCTTTGTCAATAACGAGGCGATTGCCTACGAAGCCGCGGCGCGTTTCTACGCAGGGCGGGGCTTAAAGAAGTTCGCAGACGCATATCTGCTGGAAGCGCGGTATTGCTATCAACGCTGGGGCGCCGACGGCAAAGTGGCACAGCTGGACCATTTGTACCCGCAACTTAAGCAGGAATCGCCGATCCCGGCAGCGACCGGCACGATCCTGGCGCCTACGGACCTGCTGGACCTGGCCACGGTGATCAAGGTCTCGCGAGCAGTCTCGGGCGAAGTGGTTCTGGAGAAACTAGTCGACAGCCTGATGAGGGCGGCGATCGAGCACGCCGGTGCTGAGCGAGGACTGCTGATCCTTCCGCGAGGCGATCACCTGCTGATTGAGGCGGAGGCGCACACCGGCGGAGACGATATCAGGGTCGACCAGCGAGAGACATCAGTGAGCGCGGCAGTTCTCCCGGAGTCGGTCGTACGGTATGCCATGCGCGCTCGAGAGGATGTGATTCTCGATGATGCAGCCGCCGAGAACCCGTTTTCCGGAGACGCCTACATCCCTGCCTCGCGCGTGCGATCCATGCTGTGCCTGCCGTTGATCAACCAGGCGAAGATCGCGGGCGTGCTCTATCTTGAGAACAAGCTGGCGGTGGGCGCCTTCACCGCTGACCGGATCAAGGTATTGAAGCTGCTGGCATCGCAGGCGGCGATCTCCCTGCAGAATGCGCACCTCTATCGAGAATTGGACCAGGCCCAGACCTACCTGTCGGAGGCGCAAAGGCTGAGCCAAACCGGCAGCGTCGGCTGGATTCCAGCGAGCAATGAACTGATCTGGTCCAACGAAACGTATCGTATCTTCCAATACGACCCGGCGATCACGCCGACAGCGGAACTGGTCCTGGCGAGAGTCCATCCCGAGGATCGTGCCCTAGTCCAGGAGATGATTGACCGCGCTTCCCGTACCGGAGCTGACTGGAATATCGACCACCGGTTGTTGATGCCGGATGGCGCCGTGAAACACATCCACGTGGTGGCGCACGCCATCAGGGAGGATTCGACAGACGAGGTGCGTTTCGTGGGCGCGATCATGGACGTCACCGCGGCGAGGCAGTCGCAGCAGGCGCTGGAGCAGGCGTTTCTTGAGATCAAGAAGCTGAAGGATCAACTCCAGTCGGAGAACATCGTGCTGCGTGAAGAGGTGGACAAGGCATCGATGTTCGAGCAGATTGTGGGCACTTCGCCGCCCCTGCGCGCGGTGCTGTCCCGCATATCCAAAGTGGCTCCGACAGATTCGAGCGTCCTGATCACCGGCGAGACCGGCACGGGCAAGGAGCTGGTGGCCCGTGCCATCCACAAGCGCTCGCGGCGTTCCGAGCGCGCCTTTGTGAGTGTGAACTGCGCAGCCATTCCACGCGACCTGATCGCATCGGAATTGTTCGGCCACGAGAAGGGCGCGTTTACGGGGGCAACACAGCGCCGGCAGGGGCGCTTCGAACTGGCCGAAGGAGGCACGATCTTCCTGGACGAAGTGGGAGAACTACCCGCCGAAACCCAGATTGCCCTCTTGCGCGTTTTGCAGGAACGCGAGTTTCAGCGCATCGGTGGGGCGGGAACGATTCGTGCGGATGTTCGGGTTATTGCCGCCACGAACCGCGACTTGAAGGCGGCGATCGCCGCGGGGACGTTCCGCAGCGACCTGTATTACCGGCTGGACGTGTTTCCGATTGAAATACCATCGCTGCGCGAACGAAGGGAAGACATCCCCCTGCTGGTGGGGTACTTCATTGATCGTTTCGCGAGGCAGGCAGGAAAGAGCTTTCGGACGTTGAGCAAGAGAAGTCTCGATCTGCTTCAGGCGTACCCGTGGCCGGGCAATATCCGAGAACTGCAGAACGTGATCGAGCGATCGGTGATTGTCTGCGACACGGAAGAATTCGCGGTGGACGAGAGTTGGCTCTCGCAGCAGCCGGCGGCGCCAGTACCGGCCAGTGGACATGAGTCGCTGAGGAGGCTGCCCGCCCAGGAGAAGGAGATCATCGAGGCTGCGCTGAGAGAGAGCAGAGGACGGGTGTACGGGCCATCCGGCGCGGCCGCCAGGCTCGGCATTCCCCGATCCACCCTGGAGCACAAGATCCGGTCGTTCCGGATCAACAAGAACCGCTTCAAAATCGACGATCCCCCAGAAGCCGGTTAGGCTCTGCGGGTTGGGTTGGCAACCGCCGCGCAAAACTGTCCAATTTTGGACAATTGGCCAACCTGACCAATTGCCTTGTCCACCAATCGCAGCAGTTTCAGTGCGTTACGACTGGCCTTGGGATTGCATTCAAACCGAGCAGGATTTGAATGCTGAGGATTCAAAGGTCAGAGAACGGGGCTGTGGTTTTTACGCTGAGCGGCCAGATGGACGAAGAAACGATGGCCGAGATGGAGGCACTCCTCCGTGCGGAAGAAAACGGCCGCCGCGTGGCCCTGAATCTCAAAGACCTGACGCTGGTGAACGAAGCCGCGGTCCTCTTCCTGGAGCGCTGTGAAACGAACGGCATCACGCTGCAGGATTGCCCGCCCTATATCCGGGAGTGGATCAGGAGGCAGCGCCAGGGAAGTTGAGCAGCGGCCGGGGACCGAGCCAGGTACACGGTTGCACCTCTCACGGATGGGGCGTCACAAGCAGCCCCCAGCGCAATGACGGAGAGAATCAGCAGGCCTGTTCGATGCCGCTCCAGCAAGGAGGATGACGTGGGGATCAGAGGAAAGGCCATGGGAAAGACAACGTGTGTCAATTGTGTGTGCGAGAGGCTTAGCCGGCGACGTGTGTTGGCGATCGTACCCGCGGTGGTGTGCCAGGCGTGCCGGCGAGAGCGCAGCAGCGACGCGCCTTCGATCCAATTCACCCGCATACCGCAGGCGGATGCGGCGGGATCGGCACGCAACGATATCATTGAGGGCCGGGTGACGGGAGGATTGCCGGGGCAGAAGATCGTGCTGTATGCAAAAACCGGGCAATGGTGGGTGCAGCCCCTGGTCGATCAACCCCTGACCAGCATCCGCCCGAACTCCAAGTGGACCAATGCGACGCATCTCGGCACTGACTATGCGGCCCTGCTGGTGAAGGAGGGCTACCGGGTGGAGAATGTCCTGGATTCGCTGCCGCAAACCGGCGGCAGTGTTCTGGCGATTGCGGTGGCGCCCGGCGCGAAACGGCCGCCTTCGCCCGTTGTCGATTTCAGCGGCTACCAGTGGCGTTTGCGAGACGCACCGAGTTCACGAGGCGGGACGAATGTCTACTCCTCGTCCAACATCTCGGTTGACGAGCAAGGCGCCATGCACGTGCGGATCTCCAAGACGGAGAAGGACTGGAGCTGCGCGGAAGCCAGCCTGACCCGGAATCTTGGATACGGCACGTACGAATTCGTGGTGCGCGGGCTGGAGAAGCTCGAGCCTGCCGCGGTCTTCAGTATGTTCACTTACGATTACGCCAGCGGCTCGCTGCGCAACCGCGAAATGAACATCGAGATCGGCCGCTGGGGCGACCCCGTGAACAAAAACGCCCAGTATGCCTTGCAGCCCTTCGATGTTGCGACGAACGTGTACCGGTTCAACATCCCCTCCGGGAAGCTCACATTCTCGATGCGCTGGGAGCCAGGCCGGATTACTTTTCGCACCTTGCGCGGGTCTACGACGGTTGCGGAGCACGCCTTCACGGTGGGTGTACCGCCTCCTGGAATCGAATCGATGCGTGTGGCGTTCTATGTCTACCGAGCAGCCGAAGTCAAACTGCTGCACCCGATGGAGGTCGTGATTGAGCGGTTCACGTACTATCCATGAGTGCCGCCGGGCGCTACTGCTTTTCACCTGCGTGGTGCTAAGTCCGTACACGCTTTCGGCATTGGACCCGAACCGCACGCTGAGCCAACACATCGTGACTCGATGGGGCCGGGACTCGTTTCCCGGCGGAGCAATCAATGCCATCGCGCAGACGCCGGATGGTTACCTATGGATTGGCGCGGAGAACGGCCTGGTGCGGTTCGACGGGATCAGCTTCCGCCTGATCGATCAGACCAGCACGCCCTCGCTGCCACCGAGCCCCGTCCTGGGCCTGGTGGTGGATTCTGAGGGCGCGCTCTGGGTGCGCATGCAAAGTCCCTACCTGATGCGCTATCGCGACGGGCGTTTTGAGCAGATGTACCCCGAGAAAGTTCCACCGGAGTTTACCTTTGCCCGCGAGGAAGGTGCGGCCGCCCTCGCCAGGGGTGTTCGCGGTGAAGCGCTGATCGCTACACCTGGCGGGCCGCTGCGCAAGGTGGGCGGGCAGTTCACGCCGGTGGTTTCCGCGGGTACGGCGAATGGCAATCCGATGTCGATGGCGGAAACGACGGATGGGGCCGTGTGGGTGGGCATGCGCGATACCGGGTTGTTCCGCGTGCGAGACGGCCGGGCAGAGCACATTGGGTTGCCCGACCAGAAGGTGAATGTGTTGCTGCCAGGCGCCGGCCTGGAGTTGTGGGTGGGGACAGATTCCGGGCTATTGCATTGGAACGGCCGCACGATCTCGCGCGAACGCATCCCGGAGGCACTGGCACGCAGCCGGATTCTGGCGCTGACGCGCGATCGCTATGCCAATCTCTGGATCTCGACTCCGGCCGGAATCACCGTGATGGATCCGGACCATTTCACCATTCGTGGGACTGGCGCAAGCCTGCCTGGTGGGGCGCACGTCATTTTTGAGGACCGCGAGGGCAACCTGTGGTTAGGCGGCACCGAGGGACTGGTGCAACTCCGCGATGCTCCCTTTCTCAGCTATCCGGGTGTGGCGAGTGAGGGCGGGTCGTTGTACATCGACACGGCAGGGCGCACCTGGGTTGGGCCGGCCTCTGGAGGGCTGTTATGGATTCGCGGCAGGGAACAGCGCGCGATCTCGATCCCTGGCCTGGACGGTGATGTGATCTACTCCCTGTCTGGCGGGACCAGCGAGCTTTGGATTGCCCGCAGGACCGGAGGAGTCACGCGATTGCGGGAGGAAGCCGGCCTGCTGCAAACGCGAACGTATACGGCGCGTGACGGCCTGGCGCCCGGAGCGGTTTACGCGGTGAAGCGGAGCCGCAACGGAACCGCCTGGGCGGGCAACCTGAACGGCGCGGTGAGCCATATCGAGAACGATCGTGCCAGGACTTTCACCACCGCCGACGGTTTGAGCGCCGATGGAGTAACGACGATTCAAGAGACGCCGGACGGAACGATCTGGGTGGGCACCACTGGAGGGCTGGAGGCATACCGGAAGGGCATCTGGCGGAGGTACGGCGGCGAGGATGGATTACCACCCGGCCGAGTGAACAGTCTCGCGCTCGATAAAGAGGGAAGGCTGTGGATCGGCTCCGCCTCTGGTCTGTTTTACTGGTCGGGATCGCGCCTGGAAGGCGCGCAGAACGTTGCCGGTTCGCTGCGTGGAGAGATCTACGGCTTGGCGGCGGACGATTCCGGCAACCTCTGGGCGACCATGGACCGCAACGTAGTGAGTGTCTCGCTGGCGTCCCTGCTGGGTGAGTCGAAGGGGCCGGCGACGGTGCGCCAATTTGGGCTCGCGGACGGTTTGCCTTCGACGCGGGGCATCCGGCGGGATCATTCGGTCGCCAAGGACGCCGCGGGACGAATCTGGTTTTCACTCCAGGGCGGATTGTGCGTGGTGAATCCGTCGTTGCCGTCCGCGCTGGCGCCGGCGATGGTCAAGGTGGAATCGGTCACAGTAGATGGGCGTCCACTGGGCCAGGGTCCGGCCGTCCGCTACCCTTCCAACAGCCGGCGTGTAGTCTTCGCCTTTATCGGCCTGAGCCTGGCGGTGCCGGGGCGCGTACGGTATCGCTACAGGCTGGACGGTTACGACAGCGATTGGAGTGACCCCAACGAATCGCGGGAGGCAGCGTACACGAGCCTGAAGCCCGACCGCTACACCTTCCGTGTCATGGCCAGCAACAGCGAGGGGTTGTGGAACGGAGTCCCGGCCACTGTGGCGCTGGTGGTGGAGCCGCAGCTGACAGAAACGCGGTGGTTCCAAGTGACTGCGTTGTGCCTGACGGGGGCGGTGATTCTCGCCGGGTTGCGGTATCGCCTGGCGCGTGTCCACGCCGAACTGAACTTGCGCTTTGAGGAGCGCCTGGCAGAGCGAACCAGGATCGCTCGCGGGTTGCACGACACGCTGCTGCAGAGCTTCCAGGGCCTGATGCTTCGCCTACAGGTGGTGGAGGATCTGCTGCCACCGGGCAGGGCGAAGGAGCAACTCGAAGAGAGCCTCGAGCGGGCCGACCAGGCGATCGCAGAGGGGCGCAAGGCCGTGTACGACCTCAGATCATCGGCCACCGCTGCGAATGACCTGCCCCAGGCGGTGAGGGCACTGGGTGACGAACTAACCACACCGGATGCGACGGCATTCCACTTGCTGGTGGAAGGGTCAGTGCGGGGCCTGCACCCAATTATTCGAGACGAGCTTTATTCCATCACCCGGGAGGCGGTCCGCAACGCTTTCAAACATGCGGAAGCCCGTCATGTCGAAACGGAGATTGCCTATGGGGAACGGATGCTTCGACTGCGTATCCGGGATGACGGGCGAGGCATTCCGCGCGAAATATTGGAAGCGGGCCGTTCCGGTCATTACGGACTTTCCGGGATGCGGGAACGCGCCCACCAGATCGGCGCCAAGCTGGAGATCTGGAGCGGAGCCAAAGCTGGAACTGAGATTGAGTTGACCGTGGCCGGCGCGATTGCGTATCGTTCACCGGCCGGCCGGCCACTATTTCGTTTCTTCGGGAGAAAGCAGGTTGAAAAGTGATTCGAGTGCTGTCAGTAGATGACCATCCCCTTCTGCGTGAAGGCCTTGCCGCAATGATTAATAACCAGACTGATATGCAGCTCGTGGCCGAGGCGTCCAATGGACGGGAAGCAGTGGAAGTATTCCGAACTCATCGTCCCGACATCACGTTGATGGACCTGCAGATGCCGGAGACGAGCGGCATCGAGGCGATGACTTCCATTCGCGCCGAGTTCCCGGACGCGCTGATTATCGTTCTGACAACTCACGCCGGCGATGTCCAGGTTTCCCGGGCCCTCAAGGCGGGCGCGAGGGGTTACTTATTGAAGGGCTCGTTGCGCAAAGAACTGCTGGAGACGATCCGGGCTGTCTATGCCGGCCAGAAGCGCGTCTCCCCTGAACTCGCTGTTGAGATCGTCGAGCATGCGGCCGAGGTCGCTTTGACTCCAAGAGAGATCGATGTGCTGCGGTTGCTTGGCGGCGGCAATGCCAACAAAGAGATAGCGGCGCGGCTATTCCTTAGTGAAGAAACAGTAAAGAGCCATGTGCGGAGTATTCTTGCCAAACTGGGCGCAAGAGACCGGACCCAGGCCTGGACGATAGGCATCAAACGCGGAATCATCGAGCTGTAGCAGCCTGTGCCAGGAGTCGCGTAGGCACCGGTAACTGGATGGAAGCTCGAGGACGACAAGGGGTTGCGGCTGGGGCTACTGCCGGTTAGATCTCCGGGTGGCCGGCAGTAGTCCGACCGGCCCTTCGCTCCCGGGCTTGCGAGCCCTTGCCGCGCGGCCAGCGGCATCCCTTGAAAGAGGTAAGGCCACGGCCTCTTTCTCGGGAGGCGATCCCCGGCGCAAACTCAATATGCTTGAGCTGGGAAGCATTCTGCAACGTCTATTCTCAACCTTTCCCAATAGCTGGCCGGGCCTTGGCCTTCTGCTGCTGAGGCTCTGCCTGGCCTTCGCCCTGTTGAAGTTCGCTATTGCCGATGTCCCAAATTCGCCCGAGACGAGCCTGGCGGCACAAGACCTGATCGCCGCCGTCGCCGGCATCTTTCTGATTGCAGGCCTATGGACCCCCGTAATGGCAGTGCTAGTGGCCCTCGACGAGGCGTCGATTGCGCTGCTGGACTCCCCGGCTCCGCCAGGGGACCAGTGGATTCGCCTATTCGTGGCAATACTGTCCGTGAGCCTGGCCATGCTCGGCCCCGGGGCGTGGTCGATCGATGCCCGCCTGTTCGGGCGGAGGCGCTTTGACATCGATCGAATCCAGACACGGAAGCCACAACGCTAACAGCGGCGCCAGGGGCTTCCATCGCCGGTGATTGTTGGGCGAGGTACCGGCACATGCTCCGAAAGAGGGAGGAGCGCATCAGACCTTCCAGGGGTGTGATCGGGATCGATCCGGTGACGATTCCGGGGGTGAGAAGCGCCAGAATCCAGGACAGATGAAAGCGATCCGGCAGAAGAAGTTTGAGAGCCGCCTAGCGATGCCGCTAGAACAAGGAGAACCACGATGGCGAGCATGAATTGGGTTGGGTCCAGCGCCAATTATCCGGCATTGCCGGAAGGTATCGGCCGGTTGGCACCGTTCGGCTCGGCCGCCCTTCGCGAGCCCGAACCGCTGGCTTACGAAAGCGAGAGTATCCAGCCGGAGGGGGGCCTTCGGAAAGATCACGACTTTGAGGAGATGCTGGGGCAGAGTCCGGAACTGCTCAAGCTACTGGACCGCGTTCAGGCCGCGGCGCCGACGGATGCGACCATTCTGATTACCGGCGAGACGGGTAGTGGAAAGGAGCTGGTTGCGCGTGCGATCCATAGCCGCAGTGGGCGGCGGAACAACCCGCTGGTGAAGGTAAACTGCGGGGCCATTCCAGCCGGCCTGGTGGAGAGTGAGCTTTTCGGGCATGTGAAGGGTGCATTCACCAGCGCATCCGACCGCCGCATCGGGCGGTTCGAACTAGCCAACAACGGCACGCTATTCCTGGATGAAGTGGGTGAGCTGCCACTCGAGACCCAAGTGAAGTTGCTGAGGGTATTGCAGGAGCAGGAGTTCGAACCCGTGGGCAGCAGCCGCCCCATCCACGTCAATGTGCGGATTATCGCCGCGACGAATCGGGACCTGGATAAGGCCGTCCAGTCGGGTGGATTTCGATCTGATCTGTACTACCGCCTGAATGTGATACCGCTGCGTGTGCCGGCGCTGCGAGAGCGCCGATCGGATATCCCTGAGCTGGTGATGGCGTTCCTCGAGCAGTCTGCGAGGCGGATGGGGAAGCCGGTTCAAGTGGTATCGCCGGAGACCATGAGGTTGCTGGTGGAGCATTCATGGCCCGGAAACATCCGCGAACTTCAAAACGTTATTGAGCGGGGTGTCGTCCTCACGAAGAGCTCCATGCTCCAACTCGGACCGGATCTTCTACCGATTGAAGGGCCGGACCCGGTCTGCGAAGCCGGGTCAAATATCGAGACAGGATCCAGTGATTCGCTGGAGGAGATCCAACGACAGCATATTCTGCGAGTGCTGGAGAGAACAGGCGGAGTGATCAGCGGACCCAACGGCGCCGGCGCGATTCTGGATCTCCACCCAAACACCCTGCGCAGTCTGATGAACCGACTTGGCATCCGGCGTGTGCCGCAGGCTGCCGCGCACGCGGCGATCCACCGGTGAACGACGCGGTTCGCGAAGAGTCTGTGGGGGTTCGGCTGAGGGCGACGGCAAAACCGCCGCCCCCGCGGATCGGCTCTTACGAGTTTACGGCGGCAGCGTGTTGCGGTTGGTATTCGCCAGGCAGGGCGCGAAACGCGATGGACAGCCGATTCCAGCCATTGATGGCAATGACCGCCAGCGTGAGGTTGACGAGTTCTTCGCCGCTGAAATACTGGTCGACCTCGGCATAAACCCCGTCAGGAACGTGCTCCTGACTAATGAGGGTGATTTGCTCAGTCCAAAGCAGTGCCGCTCGCTCACGATCAGTGAAGAACGGTGTTTCCCTCCAGGCGGAGAGTGTGTAGAGACGTTGTTCGGTTTCACCGGATGCGCGCGCATCCTTGGTGTGCATGTCGATGCAGTAGGCACAGCCATTGATTTGCGAAGCTCGCAGGCGGACCAACTCAAGGAGAGACGGCTGCAGGCCGGACGATTTTCGAATGTAAGCTTCCATACTGTTCATCGTGCGGATTGCTGCCGGTGCAGCGTGTGCGAAATTCAAGCGAAGTTGCATGATGGAGACTCCCGCTGGTCACTGAGCAAACACAGGCCCAATTCCAGCAGTTGGCGTGGAAGACGTATTTACAACAGAGGCGCCCCTGGGGTTCACGCTATATCGGAGGGGCGGCATGCTTCGTCCGGTGCGGCTCACGAAATAGCGTCGGGATGGATCGCCTGGCGCCTGAGCTTGTGCCGGCAATCGACTCGCCGCCGAGTTGAAAGCAGGCATCCGAGGCTTGAGGCTTGATTGGGCACAGGCGTGCAGATCGAACAGCCAGCCAATAATCGAGGCACCCATGAATCAGTTCGCCACAGCGGCCTCAGGTCAATGTCCGTGGCCGGCACGCGGGGACGCGGCCAGCAAAGGACCCGTTGTCCCAGCAAGCTATGTTCGGATGTTTCCCGAACTTCCTCCGTTTGAGGCAGATGAGCCGTTCCTACATGCGCTGGGCCGCGCAGGAGGTCCCTGCGATTGCGGAAATGGCGAGGATTCTCCCGACTCTTTGGGCGATGTGGCGGCTGGATGGCCCATCTTCGGGCAGTTGGTGGCTCACGACATTACGGCTGACCGGTCAAAACTGCGATCCCGCACGATCACCGCGGAACTGAGGAATGCCCGCAGCCCGCGACTCAATTTGGAATGCCTGTACGGCGATGGTCCGACTGGCCATCCTTTCCTGTTTGAGCGTGAAGATCCGGCGAAGTTTCTGCTTGGCCTGGACGGAGCCGACCTCCAACGGAACGCCCAGGGCATTGCCATGATCGGCGACCCTCGTAATGACTCGCACATGATCATTTCGCAACTCCATCTCGCCCTGCTCAGAGCCCACAATGCGTTTGTCGATGAAGCGCGGAGGAGTGGAGCAGCAAATGTCTTTGACGAAGCAGTGCGCGAGCTGCAGTGGCATTATCAATGGATCGTCCTGCACGAGTTCCTGCCCGGGCTGGTTGGACCGTCGCTGGCAGAGCAGGTGCTTCGGGATGGCCCGCAGTATTTTCGGCCAGAGCGCGGGGTGTGTATACCGCTGGAGTTCGCCGATGCTGCATACCGGTATGGCCACTCCCAGATTCGGCACCGCTACAGAATGAATCCGCGCACTGATCCAATGCCCCTCTTCCCCGACCTGCTGGGATTTCGAGCGGTGCCGCGTGAATGTACGGTCGACTGGGCACAGTTCTTTGACCCGCCAGGCACGACAGCGGCGCAGCGATGCAAGAAGATCGACGGGAGGATCGTGCGCGCACTGGTTCAGTTGCCCGTAGCCATCACCGGCCAGTGCGAGATTACGGAGCATCATTCTCTCGCCGTCCGTGACCTGCAGCGCGGGCAAGGTGTCGGATTACCGTCAGGCGAGGCCATCGCCCGTCACCTCGGATTCGCCCCCCTGACCGCGGAGCAGGTGGGCCTCGCTTCCAACGGTTGGCATGACGAAACCCCGCTGTGGTACTACATTCTCCGCGAGGCCGATGTCTTTACAGGGGGTCGCAGCCTGGGTCCAGTGGGCGGCAGGATTGTGGCGGAGGTATTGGTTGGGCTGATCGAGGCGGACCCAACATCGTTCCGTCGAAGCCATCAGCAATGGCGGCCGAGAAGAACGCTGAACGAGTTGCTGGCCCTTTCCTAGCGATGGCGAATATCGTACCCACCCCATGCGATGAAGGCGTGATTCTGGCCGGCCGATGTGATGGGCGGCCTGCCGTCAGCACCGGGTGGATCATGGCCGCCACGATTCTCGGTTCCAGCATGGCTTACATCGACGGCACTGTGGTGAACGTTGTGCTGCCGACCCTGCAAACGGCCTTGTCGGCGACGATGGCAGAGGTTCAATGGGTGTTGGAAGCGTATGCGCTGCTGCTGGGAGCGCTGCTGCTCACGGGCGGAGCTGCAGGCGACCTGTACGGCCGCCGCAAGGTGTTCGCCCTGGGTGTTGCGGTATTCTCCATCGCCTCAGCCTGGTGCGGAATGGCGCCCAATATCCGACAACTGATTCTCGCCAGAGGGCTGCAAGGAGTGGGTGGCGCCCTGCTTGTTCCGGGCAGCCTGGCCCTGATCAGCGCCAGTTTTCCCGAGGAGCGGCGCGGGCGTGCGATTGGTACCTGGTCTGGTTTCACCTCGATCACCGCCGCAATCGGTCCTGTGCTGGGCGGATGGTTTATTGAACACGGGTGGTGGAGATGGGTGTTCTTCATCAACCTTCCGGTGGGCCTTGCGGTGCTGGTGTTGACGCTGTGGAAGGTACCGGAGAGCCGCGCCGGTGACGCGAGCGCCCGTCCTGATTGGCTGGGCGGTCCGCTGGCTGTCCTCGCCTTCGGCGGCATCGTTTTTGGTCTGATTCAATCGGCACCGTGGGTGGCCGTTGCCGGTGCGGCGGCGTTGATCGGATTCTTATTCTGGGAGGCGCATGCGCCATCGCCGATGGTGCCGTTCCAGTTGTTCCGGTCCAGGAATTTTGCGGGCACGAATCTTCTCACATTGCTGCTCTATTCGGCGCTGGGCGGCGCACTGGTCTTCTTCCCTCTGAGCCTGATTCAGGTGCAGGGTTACTCAGCAACCGAAGCGGGCGCGGCGCTGCTGCCGTTCATCGTGTTGATGTTCGTGCTGTCGCGCTGGTCTGGCGGACTACTCGACCGGTACGGAGCGAAGGCTCCACTTGTGATCGGACCCTTGATCGCTGCCGCGGGTTTCGCGCTGCTGGCGGTTCCGGGCGTCGGGGCCTTTTATTGGACGACGTATTTCCCGGCTGTGGCCGTGCTTGGGTTCGGGATGACGGTGAGCGTGGCCCCACTGACGACGACGGTGATGAACTCGGTTGACCAGGCCCGGGCGGGCGTGGCCTCCGGAATCAACAATGCGGTCTCGCGCATCGCCGCGTTGTTAGCGGTGGCCGTTTTCGGAATGGTGCTGAACGGCGCCTTCCAGGACGCGCTGACCCAGAGGCTGCAGCAGCTTACCCTGGCTCCCGCGGTACGCATGGACATCGAGGCGCAGCGTTCGAAGCTCGGTGCGATTGAGACGCAGGATGAGCGGGCGCACAGAGCGGTGAAGGAGGCATTCGTTTCGGGGTATCGCAAAGTGCTGTGGTTGGCTGCCGGGCTGGCGATTGCAAGTTCGCTGACAGCCGCGATGCTGATCTCCACCAAAAAGCGACTCGATGATCCACGGAGCGAGAAGGCCTGAGCAGCAGACCGCGTCTCATAGGGTCGACGGCTTCCGTGACGCTGGAACTCGCTCCGCTTCCGTTGACCAAAGACATTCACTCATGCAATAGTCAATAAACGTTTCCTGAGCCATGCAGCCAGAGGGTGCCACTTCCGGATCTCGCGCCTGGATTGCGCTGGGCATGCTCACCTTTGTCTACGTCCTGAATTTCCTCTCGCGACAGCTCCCGTCCATCCTGGCGAGCAAGATCCAGGAGAACCTGCACGTCTCCGACGCCGAGTTGGGCCTGATCGGCGGACTCTACTTCGCCCTGTTCTACTGCGGCATCTCGGTGCCCGTCGCGCGGCTCGCCGACCGGACCAACCGTTCCCTGGTGCTGACTGCCGCCTGCGCCGTCTGGAGCTCAGCCACGATGTTCTGCGGCACTGCCGGCAGCTATCTGCAGTTCGTGTGCGGATACATGACCGTTGGCTTCGGCGAAGCCGGCGGTGTGCCGCCCTCGTACTCCATCATCTGCGACTACTTTCCAACCGGCCGCCGCGGAAGCGCGCTGGGCGTGTTCAACTTCGGCCCGGCCCTCGGAGCCGCCCTGGGTATCGCCTTTGGGGCATCCATCGCCGCCGCTTACAGCTGGCGCTACGCCTTCCTCTTCCTGGGTGGAGCCGGTGTTCTCACCGCCATCGCTATCCCGTTCGTGGTCCACGAACCCCGCCGGGGCGCACTGGATGGCGTCGCAAACCGGCCGCTGTCCTCCACCAGGACCAGTTTCGGGAAGAGCCTGAGTCTGTTTTTCTCGCGGCCTTCGCTGGTGCTGGCCGGGCTTGCAGCCGGCGCCAACCAACTGGTCACCTATGGACTCGGCAACTTCTCCGTGCTCTTTCTCATGAGGGAAAAGGGCATGACGCTGCGGGAGGTCGCCGTCTGGTATGCCTTGACCGTCGTGATCGCCATGGGCGCCAGCATGTTCGTTTGCGGACGCATCATCGACCGGTTTGCGCGGCGAACGAAACTGGCCTACGCCCTGGCTCCCGCCGTATCGCTGAGCTTGGCGATCCCCTGGTATCTCGCATTCGTCTGGGCGCCCGCCTGGCGCCTCGCCCTCCCCCTGCTGGCCGTCACATTCTTCCTGAACTACTTCTATCTCTCGGCGATGGTGACCCTGGTCCAGGAACAGGTGCGGGCGGATCAGCGCGTCATGTCGGGCGCATTGCTGCTGTTGGTCATGAACTTCATCGGACTCGGGCTGGGCCCCACCTACGTGGGCGCCATCAGCCAGTTTTTTCGCGCGACGCATCCGCAGCACTCGCTCCAGCTTGCCCTCTACGCCCTCACGCCGTTCTATTTCGTCGCTGTGTTTCTGTTCCTGATGTTGGCCCGAGTGCTTCGAAAAGAGAGTGCTGCTACCTCTGGAGAAACCGCCCCATGATTCCTCGCGCGGCATCCACGTGCCTGCTATTCGCCGCCCTGGCACACGGGGCTGATCCGGCGACTGTGAACCCTCCGGCCGGCAAACTGCAAGGCCGCCTGGAAGGCCAGATGCGCGTCTTCAAAGGGATCCCTTACGCGATGCCTCCGGTGGGACCGGCCCGCTGGAAGCCACCCGTCGCCATACGCCGCTGGACGGGCGTCAGGAACGCGGCGGAGTTCGGACCGGCCTGCCACCAGCCACAGGCCAAGCTCTCGAACATCTATGCGCGCGATGCCATGCCGATGAGCGAGGATTGCCTGACGTTGAACATCTGGGCACCTGCCAACGCCCGGCGTGCGCCGGTCTTCTTCTGGATCCACGGCGGCTCCCTCACGGGCGGATCCAGCCGCGAGGAGATGTACAACGGCGCGCGGCTGGCTGAGCGCGGGCTCGTTGTGGTCAGCATCAACTACCGGCTGGGCGTGCTGGGATGGTTGGCCCATCCGGAACTGAGCGCCGAGTCGGCGGACGGAGTTTCGGGCAACTATGGTTTGCTGGACCAGATCGAGGCGCTGCGCTGGGTGCGGCGGAACATCGGCGCGTTCGGCGGCGATGCCGCGAGCGTCACCGTGGCTGGGGAATCCGCGGGCGCCCTCAGCATCATGTACCTGATGGCCTCGCCCGCAGCGCAAGGCCTGTTTTCGAAGGCGATCGCCGAGAGTGCGTACATGATCACGACCCCAGAATTGAAGACGGGCTGCTTCGGGTTGCCCTCCGCCGAGGAAAGCGGGACACGCCTCGGCGCCGCATTGCACGCGACGAACCTCGCCGCCTTGCGTGCGATGGATGGCGCCGAACTGAGCGCCAAAGCGCCGGCGGCCGGGTTCGGTCCCTGGGGCGCCATCGACGGACACGTCCTGAAGCGCCAGTTGGTGGACGTGTTCGACCGTGGGGAGCAGGCGCGCGTGCCGCTGCTTGCCGGCTTCAACAGCGGCGAAATCCGGTCGTTGCGAAGTCTCGCGCCGCAGCCTCCCGCCGATGCCGCCGCTTATGAGCGGGCCATCCGCGAGCGCTACGCCGATCTAGCCAACGAATTCCTGCGTCTCTATCCGGCCATCAACCTAGAGGAGAGCATCCTGGCCACAACGCGCGATGCCCTCTACGGCTGGACGGCGCAGCGCCTGGTCCGGAAGCAGACCGCACTCGGTGTGCCGGCGTTCCTCTACTTCTTTGACCACGGCTACCCGGCCACCGAATCAGCGGGCCTTCACGCCTTCCACGCGAGTGAACTGCCGTTCGTGTTCGGAACCTTCGAGGGCACTCCGCAGAACTGGCCGAAGATTCCCTCGACTCCGGTGGAGACCCACCTCTCCGACGCAATGATCGGCTACTGGAGCACGTTCGCGCGCACCGGCCGCCCGGCCGCCGCGAAGCAGCCCGGCTGGCCGCAGTTCAATGCCATGGGCGCCTACCTGGCCTTCACCGATGCTCCGCACGCCGCGGAACATTTACTGCCAGGAATGTATGAGCTGAATGAGCAGGTGATGTGCAGGCGCCGCGCGGAAGGTCTCTCGCCGTGGAATTGGAATGCCGGGCTCTGGTCGCCCAAACTGCCGGCGCAGACGGCGGAGTGCAAGTAACGGAGTCAGCCCTTCAAGGCTAAGAATCCCGCGGCCATGAAGCGGGCCAGGCGCTGCTTGACCGCCGGGAAATCCTCAGACCGGCACCGTCCGCCCGACAGGCGATCGATCCGCCCGGTGCGCGCCAGCGTGTTCATCAGTGCGCCGGTGACAAAGTGATAGCCCCAGAAGAGATCCTGTTCACTGTAGTCCGGCAGGGCGCGTTTCAGAATGCCTATGAGCCGCAGGACGACGGGGTCGAAGTGAACCGCCATCATGGCCGCTCCCTCCTCGCTGTTACTGACGCGCGCGACAAACGCACCGTAGTTCATCCAGGATTCGCCGCCGTCGTAGTAGAGGTCGAGATCCGTGTCGAGAAAGGCGTGCAGCGCGCCTTCCACGGTCGGGTGATCGCCGGCTTCCTGCTCGTAACGCTCGAGTGCGGCCATGCGCCGTTCGCAGGTGGCGCCGGCCCGGCGTTTGAACACCGCGTCAAACAGATGGTGCTTGTCCCGGAAGTAGTAATGCAGCAGCGTCGTGTGGATGCCCACGCGCTCGGCCACATCGCGCAGGGTCACTCCGTGGAAGCCGTTCCTCGAAAACAGATATTCGGCGGCATCCAGGATCTGCTCCAGACTCTCGGCCCGCTGCTGCGCCTTCGTACGGCTCGGGCGCTTCGCGCTAGCACCGGCCGGCATCACGTCCAACCTTCATTCCCTCAGGGTCCCATTGACCACCGGCAGCGATCAAGTTCCCCGTAAGGCGGGATACAGCGCCCGCGGGATCAACCGGTTCTCAAAGGCCTGGCGCTCCAGATCCTCACGAAAGTCCGGATGCGCCAGCGAGATCATGGCACGAGCGCGGTCCGGCACGGACTTGCCCTTCAAGTTCACCATCCCAAATTCAGTCACCACATACATGATGTCCGTCCGTGGCGTGGTGACGATGTTGCCCGGCGTGAGTTCCAGGAGGATGCGGCTCTTGCGCGTGCCCCTCTTCTCGAACACCGAGGGCAGGCACATGAACGACTTGCCGCCCCGCGAGGCATAAGCGCCGCGCGCGTATTGAAGCTGGCCGCCGGTCCCGGATATGTGGCGATGGCCGTCCGATTCCGAGGCGGCCTGTCCCTGCAGGTCAGTCTGCGTCGTGCTGTTGATGGAGCAGACCCGGTCGTTCTGCATGATGATGTGCGGCAGGTTGGTGTGTTCGGTCCCGCAGCACAGCATGTCGGAATTGCCGTCGATGGCGTCGTACATTGATTGGGAACCCCAGCCAAAGGTGAACACCGCCTTTCCACGATCCAGGTTCTTGCGTGCGCCGTTGGCGACGCCCGCCCGGTACAACTCCATCAGCGAGTCGGTGAGCATCTCCGTGTGGATCCCCAGGTCTTTGGCGCCCGAATCCCGCAGCAGGGAACAGACCGCGTTGGGCATGCCGCCGATCCCGATCTGGAGGCATGCGCCATCCTCCACCTCCGCCGCGATGGTGCGCGCAATGGCGCGATCGATCTCCGTCACCGGCGGACTCTTCAATTCCGGCAGCGGCGCATTGTCGCCTTCGATGATGTAATCGACCTCGCTGAAATGGACTCCGTTGTCCACCCCATGAACGAAGGGCACGGCGGTAGAGGTCTCCACGATCAGCGTCCGGGCGCGCTCCACCAGGGCTCTGTGCCAGGTATTCGTCGGACCGAAGCTGAAGAAGCCGTCAGGTCCCGCCGGCCGCACCTTGAGCACGACTATGTCGATGGGATCGAGGAAGCGCCGGTAGTAGTCGTGCAGCTCGCCCAGGTTGGGCGGCATGTGGTAGCAGACGCCGGCGTCGGACCTGGCCCGCTCCCAGGCCGTGAAGTGCCAACTGAACCAGTGGAAATGCGCCCCTTCCGGATCGCTCTCCACCACCGCACGCGGTCGTGGAGCCAGGCTGGACCGGAAGCTCACATCGGTCAACTCAGAGACGCGAGCCGCCAACGCGCGGTCAAAGACATCCGGCTGGCCGAGACACGCGCCATAATCCAGCCAGAACCCCGATTTCACGAGGGATGCGGCTTCGGCGGCGGTGATTGTGCGGGCAGGCGTGGATGCAGTGCGGTGATCCATGGCAGGTTGGAGAGTTCAGTATTGCCCAACTTCCCTCTCCATGCAATACTCATTCTGTCAATAGTGAAGATCTTGCCGCAGGGGAGGTCCAGGTGATCCAGCTGAAGGATCGTGTCGCGATCGTCACCGGAGCGGGCGGTGGGCTCGGCCGATGCTACGCCCGGTTGCTGGCCGAACGCGGCGCCCGCGTGGTGGTCAACGACCTCGGCGACGCTGCCGAACTGGTAGCGCGGGAGATTGTGGACGCGGGCGGACAGGCGAGCGCGGCGATCTGCTCGGTGACCGATGCCGACGCGGTCGAGCGGATGGTGCAACAGACTCTCACGGAGTGGGGCCGCGTCGATATCCTCGTCAACAACGCTGGCCTGCTGCGCGACAAGTCCTTCGCCAAAATGACGCTCGATGACTTTCGCCTGGTGGTCGAGGTTCACCTGATGGGCGCGGTGCACTGCACCAAGGCGGTCTGGGAGGCGATGCGCGGACAGAAGTATGGCCGCATCGTCATGACCACGTCCTCGTCGGGACTCTACGGCAGCTTCGGACAGTCGAACTACAGTGCGGCGAAACTCGCGCTGGTGGGCCTGATGCAGACCCTCGCACTGGAGGGGGCCAAGTATGGAATCCACGTCAACTGCATCGCGCCGACGGCCGCCACGCAGATGACCCAGGGCATCCTGCCCGAAGAGCAATTGACGAGAATCCGACCCGAATTCGTGGCCCCCGGCCTGCTCGCGCTGGTGTCGGAGAGCGCGCCGACACGAACGATCCTGTGCGCGGGCGCAGGCAGCTTCGAAGTGGCGAACATCACCCTGACGAGAGGGATCCACGTCGCCGGCGATCCGCCCCCAGCCGAAGAACTGGTGGCGCGGTGGGGGGCAGTGACCGATCGCAGCGGCGAAATCGTACCGGGATACGGCCTGGTCCAGTCCGAGATCGAGCTAAAGAAGGCCGGGTCTGACTCGGCCGATGCGGAGGGGGCCTGACGTGAGCCGCGAAGCCGTGATCGTTTCGGTTGCGCGGACTGCCATCGGCCGCGCCTACCGAGGCGCGTTCCATGCGACCCCCGCGCCCACGCTGGCCGCTCACGCGATTCGTGCCGCAGTGGAGCGGGCCAAAGTCGACCCTGGCGAGATCGAGGACTGCATCGTCGGGTGCGCCATGCCCCAAGGGCTGCAACACACCATCGGCCGGACCGCCGCCCTCACCGCCGGCCTGCCCGTCTCCGTCGCCGGCCAGACTATCGACCGGCAATGCTCTTCAGGCCTGATGAGCGTCTCCATGGCATCCAAACAGGTCGTGATGGACCGCATGGACGTCGTGGTGGCTGCTGGCGTGGACTCCATCTCCCTGGTGCAGACGGCGGAGTTCCGCGCCGGCTCCGATCCGGCACTGCTCGCCCTGCATCGCGACATCTACATGCCGATGATCGACACGGCCGAGGTGGTGGCCCGGCGCTATGGCATTTCGCGCGAGCAGCAGGATGTCTACGCCTGCGAGTCGCAACGCCGTACGGCGGAGGCCCAGGAAGCCGGCCGCTTCGACCAGGAGATCGTCGCCGTGCGAGCGAACAAACTGGTGACCGACAAGGCCACCGGCGCGGCTTCGCTGGAAGAGGTCGTGCTGCACCGCGACGAAGGCAACCGTCCCGGCACCACACTGGAGGGGCTCGCCGCCTTGAAGCCAGTGCGTCCGGACGGGTGCATTACGGCGGGCAATGCCAGCCAGTTATCGGACGGCGCCTCGGCTTGTGTGGTGATGGAAGCGCGCCTGGCGGCTGCCCGCGGTCTGAGGCCGCTTGGCCGTTACTGTGGCATGGCCGTCGCCGGTACTGAACCGGATGAGATGGGCATCGGGCCGGTGTTTGCCGTGCCCAAACTCCTCAAGCGCTTCGACCTCACAATGGAGGACATCGGGCTGTGGGAGTTGAATGAAGCCTTCGCCGTGCAGGTGATCTATTGCCGCGATCGTCTCGGCATTCCCGGCGACCAGTTGAACGTCAACGGCGGCGCGATCTCCATTGGTCATCCCTACGGCATGTCGGGCAATCGCCTGGTGGCCCACGCGTTGATCGAGGGCCGTCGACGAAACGTCCGCTACGTGGTCGTGACAATGTGCGTCGGAGGCGGTATGGGCGCGGCCGGCCTCTTTGAAGTTCTGTGAGGTAAGCAGGAACCCTCACACCGCAGCGCCTCCGCGGAATCAACTCATAGAGCCGCAATCGTGATGGTTATATACTGAGCCGTGTCGGAGGGCGCGGGCAAACGCAAAGACCGTCGACAGCCGGCCGCCTTTTAACGAGGAGAGGAAGATCTCATGTCGCCTTCTAATAAAGGTTTCGGATTCAACCGCCGCCAGGCGCTTCTGTCGGCCACCTCGGGAGTGGTCGCGCTGACGGGCGCAACTTCGGCTTCGGAAGTCAAAGCTGCCACTACCGCGGGTGCAAGCTGCAGTACGCCGCGATCGGCAGTTGCGAAAACGCAGTACGGAAAGGTGCGCGGCTACGTTGAAGACGGCGTGCTGACCTTTAAGGGCGTGCCCTATGGCGCCGACACCGGCGGCGAGAACCGATGGCTTCCGGCCAAGGCGCCCAAGTCGTGGGACGGTGAGTATCCGACCTTGATTTATGGCGCCAACTGTCCACAACGCCTGCACAACTGGACGAGCGAACAGACTTTCCTTTTCCAGTGGACTGATGGATGGCAGAGCGAGGACATGCTCAAGCTCAACATCTGGACGTCCAGCCTGAGCGGCAAGCGTCCCGTGATGGTCTACCTGCATGGCGGCGGCTTCACTTTCGGTTCGGCCTATGAACTCGCCTCCCAGGACGGGGCGCAGATGGCCCGGCATCACGACGTCGTCTCGGTCACAGTTAACCACCGCCTCAACGTTCTCGGATTCCTTGATGTGTCCTCGATCGGCGGGCCGGCCTATGCCGACTCCGTGAACGTCGGGATGACGGACTTAGTGGCAGCGCTGCGCTGGGTGCGGGACAATATCGCCAATTTCGGTGGCGATCCGAACTGTGTCATGATTTACGGCCAGTCCGGCGGGGGCTCCAAGGTGACCACGCTCCTCGGGATGCCCTCGGCGGAGGGTCTGATCCACCGAGCGTCGGCGCAGTCGGGCGGGGGCGGCAATCCTCCGGGCGCCGAGGAGTCAAAAGAGTATGCCAAACAGGTGATCGCGGAGTTGGGCGTGAAGGATATCGCCGCGCTTCAAAAGATCGAGTGGGCGAAACTCAATGAAGTCACCAATGCTGTCGCGGCCCGGATGAATCCGCCCATTGGCGCTGGCGGTCCGACTCCAACGCCGGGCACGGCCAAACCACGAGTCGGTCCAGGGCCGACTGTCGACGGCCGCCTGATTACCATGCGGTCCTTCTACGATGCCGCTCCGGAGATTTCCAAGAATGTGCCGCTGTTGTTCGGCTCAGTCAGCGAGGAAGGGAACATCATGTCCTCGCGGCCAACGGAAAGCCAGTGGCTTGCCAATCTCACCAAGGCTTATGGGGAAGCCAAGGCCAGGTCGCTGGTGGAGGGGCTGAAGAAGGCACACCCGGAGAAAAGCATCCGCACCCTGTCGTATATGTGCAGCGGCTCAGGGTTGAACAGCCTGAACATGCGCAACAACGTTACGCGAATGGCAAACATGAAGTACAACCAGAAGGCCGCGGCCGCCTATGCGTGGTACTTCACGTGGCAGTCGCCGATGCTGGAGGATGCGGGCGCCTGGCACACGGCGGAGTTGGCGTTCTGCTTCGACAATACCAGGCGCTGCGACCAAGGAACCGGCAATGGGCCGGAAGCGCAGGCACTCGCCAGGAAAATGGCAACGGCCTGGGCGAATTTCGCCAGGACGGGCAATCCGAGCCAGCCCGGCTTGAAGTGGGAGCCATTCGAGCCGGAGCGCGGGCAGACGATGGTTTTCGATGGCAATTGCCGGATGATAAACGATCCAGAAGGCGAAGTGCGCAAGCTGTTGCTTGCCTGATCGAAAGACCGGCTAGAGACGGCGTTGTGCGGCAGGGGGACCATCAATGACTCTCGATGTCGAAATCATGGCAGACCAGATCCGTCGAGCCTTTCGGGGCGAGTCCTGGCATGGGCCGTCGGTGCTCGAGGTGCTGGCGGGTGTTTCGGCCGAAGACGCCGCGGCCCACCCGGTCGCAGGCGCTCATAGCATTTGGGGAATTGTTCTTCACATGACCGCTGGATACAGGTTGGTTCTGCGGCGGGTTCGCGGCGAGAATGCGCAGTTTTCGCTGGAGGAAGGTTGGCCTCCAGTGCCTGCGCTGAGTGCGGAGTCCTGGCTTGAGTGCCAGCGCACCTTGGAGGAACTGAATCAGCAGCTCCAGAGCGCCGTGCGCGCGTTCCCAACGGAACGCCTTTCGGAAGCGCTCGGCTCTGAGTACTCGGCTTATACCCAGTTCTGCGGAGCACCCCAACACGACCTTTACCATGCGGGCCAGATCACTATTCTGAAGAAGGCACTCGCGGCGTCGCGAGGATCGGCCTAAACGGCTTGTCCGCCCTTCGGCCATCAAGAAGCAGTGCGTCGCTTCACAGGCATCGCGGTTGGCGATCGGCTCCCGCGGTTGCAAGCGCACACACCAAGTGACGCAACTTATCCGGATTGTGCACCACATACAACGCCCGGATGACCTCACCCTCAATCTCGAACGCCGCAGCCTGAACCGGGCCTTCGGGTGCCTCCACGATAACGCCCGGCAATCCATTGACAGGTGCAAAGCGGAACCTGACGTCCTTGCGCCATTCCGGAGCGAGGCGCTCCCGCGTGGCGCCCACCAGGAATCGTAGCGCGCGATCGGCGCCGGTGATCTCGTGGCCGCCCCCGTGCCGGTTGGCGTTGGTCAGAGCCGCTGCCGGCTTGCCGCCGCCGTCCGTGACGATGCGTACGTCACTGGCTAGCAACTGCCTCAATGCATTGAGATCGCCTGACTGGGTTGCCGCTGCGAATGCTGAGATGAGCCGCGCGTGCTGCGCATCGATCCCGCCCACCGCTTCCTGCGGTGCGCCCACGCCCCGTGGCCGCAAGGTCCGTAAGTGCGCGCGAGCGCGGGTTGCGAGCTTCCGGCACGCGGCCTCGCTTCGCTCCAATGTGCCGGCCACTTCGGTGAAGGAGAAATCGAACACGTCATGCAACAGGAAGGCTGCGCGCTCAAGTGGCGACAACCGGTCAAGCGTCAGAAGCAACGCGATGGATAAATCCTCAGCCAGTTCCGTGCGTTTGTCGGGCAGGAGGGCGGCCGTGTCCAAAACCGGCTCCGGCAACCATGGACCAACGTATTCCTCGTGTCGTGCGCGCGCCGAGGTCAGGATGTCGAGACAAATCCTTGTTGTGATGCTCATGAGAAATGCCCGCGGATCTGACACTTTGCCGCGATCGGCCGCATGCCAACGCAGGTACGTCTCCTGCACCGCATCCTCGGCGTCAGCCATCGATCCGAGCATCCGGTAGCCGAGGCCCAGGAGCCGGCGGCGGTAGGACTCGAAGCTCGCGGCCGGATCTGAATTTGTTGAACTCACCGAGCTCACGTCATTCGTCCCGGTTCAAAGGCCGCGCGACGGCGACGGGTCAGCCCCGGCACGCCAAGGGCGACGGCAATCATGCCAAGAACGAACGCCGCGGCGCCGCCCACTACCCCGTTGCCGGTGCCGGGACCTCCATTGGCCATAGCCACATTCAGGCCGCCATTGACCACTGCGAAGAATCCAGCGACCAGAGCAACAATAGCTCCGAGCCGCCCGGAGGCGGCCCCGAATCGACTAGTGGGGCGCACCAGGGCCAGACTGCCAACAAGCACGCCAACCAGTCCCATCACAGCAGCCGTGGTTGCCCAGAGACGCCGTGGGGTCATTCCGTAAACCGTGGTGGCGGATGGCTCGGAAACGTGCGCCACAACCAACACGGCATGCACGAGCCCGGCAAATAGGCCGGCTGCGGCCACGGCGGTGAGTATCATGGTGAAGATTCGTCTCACAGATTCTTTCTCCAGCCTACATCTGTGAGACGGGACAGGTCGCTAGAGTGTGACATTGCAGCAGCCGAGGATTGGTTTGTAGGCGCCAGGCGTTGCGGATGCGAGGAGAGACGCCAAAGCCTTCTCCTAGACTCTCAGGGGAGAACGCATCAACCAGCAGTGGCGTGCTCGCGAAGTTTGGTTCTGTCGGTCGCACGAAGACGAACGCATTCTAGTTGCTACGCAGCCACCTGCCCAAGAAGCACTTTATCCCGCCCCGGTGCTTACGGTCCCGCCCGAAGTGTCGCGTTTCCCTCCGCGATCCTTTCGCCGTTACCCAAATTGGATGAAGTGCTGTCGTTGCATTCTGAATCGCCTCGCGCCTGGCCGTTTCCAGTACTGGCTCGCGCGATCTCGGGTTTGCGCAAACCCACCCGGGATGTTGTTGGAGGAAATCGAACATAACCCGCCAGCGCCCGCGACTCGGAGTTCTGACACAGTGAGTCTCGCAAGGTGGAGATTCGATTGACCTGGGTAGCGCCTGATGCTCAGTACCCAAATGCGCCAGAGAGGCAATCTGCAAACTGCTGATTCTATTGGTCGGGGCGGGGCGATTTGAACGCCCGCCCCCCTGCGCCCAACGAATTGGCGTGGTTTCCAACTGCTCCATCGTCTCCATTCCGTTTTCATTGTTTCCAACAAGATAGGAAATCTGCTTTTCGCTCGAAAGCTAACCCCAGCAGTGTCAACAGATTGAGTTTTGGCACAGTTCTGCCACAGTTCGGTCGCTGTGTCGCTAACCGGGAACTTACCCGAGGATCGACACTTTGCATCACAGAACACAGTACACGGCCGAGGACTTCAACGATTCGGGCCTGGAACGCGCCGGTGATCTGCTGTTGTTACAGCACCCGACGCTGCTCATCTCCAAACGCAAACTTCGGCAGGCAGAGGCCATACAGATGGTCCGGCAGAAGAGGGAAAGCGAAGCGCAGAACCTGGGCTTCTCATCGCGGCCCTTTGTACTCTGTGGGCTCCCGGTCAAGCGCCCGCCTGCCGGATGCCTTCTTCACGAACGGCGGAATGGACGATTCGTGCTCCAAGTCACCGGCCACCCGAGCTATGGACTACCGTGGGGGCAAGATCGGCTGGTTCCGATCTTTCTCGCGACTATGGCAGTTCGACAGCAAACCGCGCGGATTACGTTCAACAGCGCTGCTGAAATGCTGGACATATTCGGTATCCAGCAGGGCGGTTCTCAATATCGTCGACTGGTCGCGTCATTTCAGCGCATCTTCGGCGCTACGATCTTCTTCGGGTCCGACACTCAGAGAGACCGGGCCGCCGTGGTCCATTGCGCCCGCTTCAACTTCATGACGGAAGCGCGTATTTGGTATTCCCGAGCCCCTGACCAGCAGTCCCTGCCAGGCGACTGTCAGAACCTAATCGTTCTTAGCGACGAGTTCTACGGCGAGATCTCTGCCCATCCAATTCCGACAGACCTTGAGGCGGCGAAGGCCCTGTCCGCCAGCCCAGCTGCGCTGGACCTCTGCACCTGGCTGTCTTATCGCTGCTTCACAGCTCGCGGTGGAGAGCGCGTTCCTCTGTTCGGTGAATTCGGGCTTGTTAGCCAACTCGGTAGCACCGACTATGCTCGTCCGCGAAAGTTCCGTGAGAAGTTGGAAGGATGGCTGAAACTAGTCCGGGCAATGTGGCCCGATTGCCCAGCCCACATCGATCAGGATGGAATCGCTTTGATTGTGGATCGATCGATGGCAGTCAAGCCATTGATCAAAACGCAATGACCGCCAGGGTCGCTACTGCGTGAGGAAGCTGCCGATGCTCGCGGATGTCCACGTGGCGACGCCGCAGCCGAAGAAATCAGTCTCTTCTGTCCAGATCGGGCAACCAAGCGCTAACGCTGCGGCGAGAATCGGCCAGTCGTCCGGGTCGCGGGACGCCAGGCGCTTTCGAGCCTCAATTTCGTAGTCGGCGTAGGTGTCGTGAGTCATGACTGTCCCGAGTGCGGCCAGCGATCGCAACAAGCGCAACCCTTTTTCGGGCTCGCCACCACGCTTGACCACAAGGGCGGCTAAGTGCTCGTCGGCTTCCGCGTATGCGCTTTGGGGAATGAAGAAGGAGATGCTATCGGCATGAGACTCGAGGATGCGGCGAACGCGTTGTCCCGGTACCGTGCGAATCAGAATGTTCGCATCCAGGACCAGTGCCTTGTACTGGCCACCGATTTCGTTTGCCGAAGCAACCACCGCGGCCCAAACCGAGGTCGCGGGGCCTTGCGGAATTGTTATCCATGTAACGGTTGCGGTGCCCACGGGCTCCGGTTGCGCGTTCATTCGGTCGATCGTTATTTGAACGTCGCGAGGGTCCAGGTGACGGTTCAGTTCCGTTGGTGCCGCCCCTGGATGGACTGCGGCGGCGCGTATGCCGTGCTCCCGATAGCGCTTTTCGAGGATGAACCGGCTGGCCTGCGGTTCGGAAAGGTCAGAGTCGGCGTCGCACTTTCTTCTACAGAGTGAGTATCACCGCCGCAACTGCCCACGAGCACCAGCCGTTCGGCGCTGCCCGCGCATTCCGCCACTTGCTAGACCTGAAGACGGTTACTTCGCAGCCCGCACTCCGATTCTCCTTAGGAGGCGGCGGGCGCTGTCGAGAACGAGTTCTTCTACTTCATCGGTGAACCAACCCGGTTGAACGAAGTACACCATGCTGTCCCCCGCCTCGTACCCGCCTTCGCGGAGAATGCGATGCGTGGGGATGTAGCCCATTACGTCATTCGAATACGCTGCCACAACGAGGCGATCCGGGCCGAATTCCTTCTTCAGCCGGAGTGCGTAATCGACCACCACTTCACCGCCCAACGCAACCAATGCGGCGCTATCACCGAAGGCGATTGCAGTTACCGGATAGGCTGTGTCCACGATGGGCCGCTTTGCATCGAACGCCGCGAGCATTGCTTTGCCGCGGCGTGCAGCATAGAAATCAGAACTCTTGGCCTCGGCCTCATACACCTCGCGAGTGTGAGCCTGAAACGGAAGCCGGATCTCTTCATACGCCGACCGGAAGCGTCCTTTGACCGGGGTCATGCGCGAGGAAGCTCTTTTGCGCACAGCGGCAGTGATCGTTTCGCCGTGCTGCACTGCAAGCTCCGCCTTGCCCCGCGGGGCTGGACGCTGATCTCCCGCACAGAGGGAGAGAAACAACGCCTTCGCTCCCGGATATGCGCGCTCGAGCGACTGCTGCGCGTATCCGGCATAGTCACCGTTGATGGCGGTGAACCCTGCCGTGAGAACCGTGTTGTGACAGGCGTATCCGAATATGAGCGCGCGCACCCCGCCGTCAGCCGCGGTCACCTTCCAAACAGGCACGGCATTATCAACAGGCGCGGGGTAACTTCTTCCTGGACGCACAAGCGCGAGATGATCGACTCTGCGGTTCGTCGCGAACCCGGCTTCGGTTTGACCGAACGACAACGTGGCCGGGAACATCTGATCGAGCGCCTGCCGAGCTACCTTTGTAAACTCGTCGATCAAACGGCGGCCATACGCTTCTACCTGGCGGTCGACCCGCGGGTCGGTGACCGGGGCGATGTGGAGGCGCGGCCATACCGCGGGCCCGGAGTGCGTGTGCGACGCGTTGAACACGAGTTGATCGCGACGGATCTTGTGCGACTGCTCCAGCCGGCGGGCGACCTCGGAGGTGATCTCGGCAGTGACTCCGACCAGATCCGCCGTGACGATGACGACGCGCCCGCCTTCGCCGTCCTCGAGCGCCAGGGCCTTCGCATAGATGGGCAGCGTGACGTTCTCAGCGGGACGCGTGCGGGCAGCGAATCCCGTTAACCAGAACGGCAGTTCCGGCGTGATTTCCACGGCCGCGACACCTGCCCGGTACCCCGCTGCGTGCGCGCAAGAGGCGATCAGCAGTGCGACGAGCAGCTTCATTTGCGCGGTTTCCCTGGAGCGGGAATGGCCATCAGGTCAGCTCGGGTGCGGCCGTTCTCGGTCACGCGAGTCAGTGCGTAGACTGTGCCATCTTTCCCTACAGCCATCGAGTTCACATATGCCGGACGATCGCCGTTGGAGAAGAAGATCGGTCCGTGATCCGTGTAGCGCGAAATCTCGATGTCCCAGGTGATCAGATGCAGGTTCTCGATGCCCTTGGATTCGCCCTTGGCCGAGGAGTCCTTGCCTTTCACACGGAGGCCGCTTTCGTATACAGGACCGCCGGTGAGATAGTGCAAGGTGCGGCCGTCCGGACCCAGTGCAAAGCCGAGATAGCCGTAGCTGAACTGGTCGAACATGCCGCTGAGTTGCGAAGGCTGCGATGTGATGCGCGACAACACGTCGATGCGCGAAGCCTTAGGATCGAAGCGGAACAGATAACCGGAGTTGCCATGCACGCCGTACATCATCTGCGTGCCAGCGTGCCAGGCGGTTTGCCGCCAGTTGTAGCCCATGTGACCCGCTGAGTGCGGATCGTAAAGGCCAAAATAGTCCTTCCGCAGATCGTCTCCGGTGACTTTTTCGAGCGTATCCGTATCGTACCGATATCGGCTGATGTCGCCGAGCGAGTTGCTGAAATAGACAGAGCCGTCGCGCGGGTCAATCGCGAGCGACCGGCAGATGGTCTGATACTCCTTATCCTTTCCGTTTTCGCCCTTGTTCGCGACGGGGCCGAGGTGCTTCCAATCGCGCTTCTTTACGTCATAGCGGAAGAAGTATCCGGTCGGCCAGGAAATCCCGTATATGCGCTGGCGGACGGGATCCATGTTCATGGTGATGATGCCTTCACCGTGCGGTTCTATGGCAAGGTCCTCGAACTTGCGCGTCTTCATATCGTAGGCAAGAAGATGTCCGCCAGGGTAAGGCTTGTAGCCCGACGGCGGAATGCCCATCTTTTCCATGCCGTCGACGATGCTGTAGTAGCCGACGTGAGTGGCGAAATACAACTTGCCTTCGGACTCGACGAAGTTGACGTGGCTCTTGCCTTGAGCGATCGCCTGCTTACCCTTCTCTCCGCTGGCTTCAGTGATGTCGCCGAGCAGTTCGATCTTTTTAGTGGCGGGATCGAAAACGAACATCTTCGCGCCTACGTCGATCGATTCGGAGCTCAGGACATAGTAGATGCGGCCATCGCTCCCGGTCGAGATGGCATTGTAAGTGTCGTGTGCGAGGTCGAAGCCGGAGTTGAACGTCTGCGCGATCAACCGCTTCTGCTCGGCGGGCTGAGCAAAGGAAGTCACGAGGACAATGGCGACTCCGGCGAGGACGTTGAAGACGGCTCTCATCGCGATCTCCGCGCGAGCTCGACGCCGTGGGTTGTCACATAATACTTCGTCACCATATTTGGTCTCTCCCATTTGGGTAGTGTGCCTGGATTTCGGATGTAGCCGGCGAACCGTTGCGCCAGCAGCAGGAAATACTCTGCGTCGTTGATGCGCAAGACGGGTGGGATCACGACGTGCAGCCGGCCTCCGTCTTCGCGCACGGTCAACCCAGGGTAACGGCCCGAGAGTACACTCAACCTTGACTCGAGCGCGCGGCGCACGACGAGCGCGTCGGCGGTCCTTCTCGGCGTGACATCCACTTCGGGCAGGTACCTCTGCTCCTTGCCCGCGCGGACTGCTACCTCCGCAAGGCCACCGCGATAGATCGCAAGCATCGAATCGCGATCGCCCGCTGGAGATGCGTACTCCCACGTCACGCGCAGCGTGATGTGGAGGCCGCGGGCGGTATAGAGAAGGCTGTTGTTGGTGTAGTAGTCGAGCCTGCCGTCGTTGATGCTGTCGCGAAGGTAGTCAGGGAATCCTGGCTCGCCAGTCACTCTCCGGAACTCGTCCAGCGTTAGCGTGGTCGGCCACCGCTTCGCCTGAAGCAAACGGATGTCCTTCCTGTAATCGAGCGACTGGTCTGGAAACAGCGTCCAATGTGCGAGATCGACTACATGTGTCCCGACGTCAGCGAGCGCCTCGCCCTGCTGGTGAATGTCGAAGTACCAGGCCGGGCGCAAATTGGTGACGCCGTTGAACGTCTTCAGCAGGGAATGCGAGCTGACCATCTCGACAGCCGACTGCTCAGGTGAACCCGGGTCGCGCTTGCCGAAGATGGCCGGATCGTTTACGATTTCCCGTTGAAGTTGATATGCAATATCGAAGCGCTGGGTCATCGCATCGTACGCGATGACGCCTCTCCTGTCGGCATCGTCGAGCGCGGCTTCGAGCTTCGGAAGGTCCGCAGGCTCAATGATCCAGGGTTTGTCGGCGAGCACGTGCAATCCTGCATTGATGCTGGCGCGCAGGTACTCAATCTTTCGTGCGTTGCGACCAGACAACATCACTACGTCGCCGCGCTTCTCCAACATCATGCGTTCGAAGAAGTCCGGCCCGACATAAGTGATATAGCGCCAGTGATCCGGGGCATTACTGCGCGCGGTGAGTCCGCTGACGGCCGTCCAGAAGCTCGCGAGATCGCGCCCAACCGGCGCGTAGATGTAGGCGTCGCGCGAGAAGCCCTCAAGCGGTCCGGTGTGCATCTGCGCGGCGTGGAAATGGGCGGGATCCAGAGTGATCAAGCGCAACTCGGCTCCGGTCGTGATTGCAGCCGCCATCAAGAGCAGACCTATAAATCTCATGAGCCTTTAGCGATCTCGCTTGCCGAGTTCCTGATTTTGCGCATGGCCGTAGCAATCTCAGCCATGTCCGAGCGGGGTCCGAGCAGTTGCGTCTGCGTGAGCCAGACGGCTTCGGAGCACAGCTTGTCGTTTACCGGGCACTGGTTCTGCTCCGCCCATTGCGAGCGCTGCCTATCGCTGTACACACGCTTGAAGCCGCGGCTCTCCATCGTGTTCACGATGAAGGGTTCTTTGTTGAGCGGCGCATATCCGCCCGACACCGGGACGCCCTCGGCTGCCATGGCCTCCATGAACTTTGCTCGCGTGAGGCCGGCGAAGTGCCCTGGATCGTACCGGAACATGTAGAGGTGGTACGCGTTGCGGGTGCAGCCAGGATACATCCTGGCAGGCGCGATGCCGGGTATTTCCGTCAGCATCTGCGTCAGGTATTGCGCATTCTGTTCGCGCGTGCCGGCCTGCTTGCCAAGGCGGGTCATCTGCGTTAACAAGAGCGCGGCCTGGAACTCCGTAAGCCGAAGATTCAAGCCTTTCGCGACGTAGCTGAAGTCGTAGCCTGCCGTCGCGCGCCGCCGGCTGTTGTTGTGGAATGCATAGGACCGCTCGGTGAACTCCGGGTCATCCGTGATGATGGCGCCGCCTTCTCCGCAGTTCAGGT
Organism: Paludibaculum fermentans; assembly: GCF_051172195.1. GTDB lineage: Bacteria > Acidobacteriota > Terriglobia > Bryobacterales > Bryobacteraceae > Paludibaculum > Paludibaculum fermentans_A. The sequence goes on along the minus strand of NZ_JBPJAQ010000001.1, from coordinate 1,884,239 downwards.
TCTTCGATGCCTGGAACGAGAAGCAGCCTGCTTTTCCATACGTGCCCACCTTTTTGCCTTTCCATTCGGCGAGGTGCGCCTGGCAGGCATCCTCGATCACCGGCAGATTGCGCTTCTTCGCGATCGCCATGATGGTATCGAGGTCTGCGACATTGCCGCCCAGGTGCACGGGCATGATCGCGACCGTACGGGACGTGATCTTCGCTTCGATTTTCCGTGCGTCAATCTGGAACGTCTCGCCATCGCTATCGACAAAGACAGGCAACGCTCCCACCTGCAGGATCGCGTTAATGGTGGCTACGAAAGTGTACGGGGGTACGATTACTTCGTCGCCCGGACCGATCCCCATCGTGTTGAGTGTGACCAGAAGGGCGGAGGTGCCGTTCGCGGTGGCGAGGCAGCGATGCGAGCCCATGAGCTTCGAGTAGCTCTCCTCAAACCGGTTCACGACCTGGCCCATGCCGCGGTTCCACTTCCCGCTGCGCAGTACAGATAGGATGGCCTTCTCTTCCTGCTCGTCTGTAATGGGCCACGACGGGAATGGGTTGCGCCGGACGGGCGTTCCGCCGAGAATGGCGGGTCTGTCGCTGGCCGCGGCTTGCACGCGTGGCGCTGTCGACAATATGGCACCAGCGGCAGCTGAACCAGCGAGGAATTTACGTCGATTCACGAGATCACCTCTAACTCGGCAGTGTACACCTGAGCCTTCCGGGCCGCTTACACAGCATCCATGCGCGAACAAAACGGGGCCGCAGGAGCGGCGGCATTCCTGCAGCCAGTTATCAAGCCAGGCGGTTTGGCTTCTTCCAACGGATGCGCGCAATGAGCACATCTCCGACGTAGCCGCGGGCGGGATTCGACTGGCCGTCGGTGATGATGGACTCATGCGCGTCGAGTGGAGTCACGTTGAAGTTACCGGAAAACCAGGCATCGTATCCGTTGGCGCCGCCGTCTCCGCGCTGAGGCAGGACCACCCGCTCGGTCTCCTTGATCAGGCATCCCTTTTCTTCATCAATCCGCGCCATCCAAAGCGGCGTTCGCCAACGGACCACTCGCTCGTTGCCCGGCGCTTTTCGCGTGTAAGACAAATACAGCGCGTCGCTATGGGTGACCCAATGCTGCTGGGTAGTTGACATCTCGAGCGGCGTGCCGTCCTGCCAGCTCCAGGGTCGCATCTTCTCCCAGTTCAAGCCATCCCTAGACGTTGTGAAATAGCCTCGATTGTCTTCAGCCCGCATTGTCATCCAAAACCTGCTCTTAATACGCCGTGTTATGGAGGGCTCGAGCAAGCCTCGTTTGACCGGCAACCGAAGTTCACTTCCGCGTTGAATCACCTTCATGCGCTCACCGTCAAACCCGCAGCGGAGTGACGTCACCCCGTGATCCGGCCTGCCCAGTGGACCATAGGTGATGGGCACTATGACGTTGCCGTCTTCCAAGGTGACCCGTTGAGAGCAGTTCGCCGAATACATTCCGGTCGCGTCCGGGTCGTTCCACTCCAGCCTCTTCGGGGGGAGCCACTGCCCTTTCGCTGTCCGGATGGCGTACACCGGCCAGCGGCGTTCCCACGGCATCGTCAACACGTTGTTTTTGTAGTAAACATTGTGGGCCATGGCCAGCACCGTGCCAGTACGCGCGTGGTATTCCGGAACGGTGTCGCAGTAGCCTTCCTCCAGACCGTCGCCCATTTGCCGCCGCCCCATTCCGGGAATAGGCTCGGGCTTGGACCAGGTTCGCCCACGATCGGAGGATTCGAGCCATTGCACGTGATGGAATACGTCGCTACCGGTCACCTGCTGCATTGTCATGACGAGTTTCGGGGTGCGGCCCGGCACGACGCAGGCTCGCGGCGTAAACCAGCTCTTTCCGAAATCCTCATAGCGGAACAGGGTGGCGGTTTCGATACTATCCACCAGATCGGCACCGCTTGAGCTCGCGGCACCGAGTGGAGCCGCCAGCGCGCCGAATGTGAAATCACGACGGGTCATCATCATCTAAAAGTAGAGCTTAAGCCCCATCTGCATCTGACGGGCAGAACGAGCGCTGGTGATGCGTCCGAAGTTTGCATTCGAGATGTCGGCGCTCGGCTGGCCGAAGTTGGGCGTGTTCGTTAGATTGAAGAACTCGGATCGGAACTCCAGTCGCTTGCTCTCACCGATGGTCGTGTCCTTGCTGACGATGAAGTCGATGTTGAACGATCCCGGTCCCGTTAGAACGTTCCGACCTGAATTCCCAAACGTGAATGGAGCCTGCTTCTGGAACGCTGTCACGTCCCACCACTTATTGGGCGAGGGGTTGCTGACGCTCCCATCGCCAATACGATTCGGACGGTCGGTGTTGTCGGGCACGTTGTCGGGATTGCCGGACACGGTGGGGTTGCCAGGGAAGCCGCTGGCTATCGTCAACAGCGCCCCGCTGCGCCAGCCCGCAATCACCTTCTTCAGCACGCCGCGGCTATCTCCGCCAAAGGGTAAGTCGTAAAGCACGTTCGTAGTGAATCGGTGGCGCTGATCATGACTCGCGAGTGCTTTCTCGGCTGCGAGGTTGTTGATGTCCTGCTGACAGCAGATGTCTTGCGTCCAGCCGAAGTCGGTGACTTTCGCCCAGGTGTAAGTGCCAAGCACACTCAGACCGCGGGCCATTCGTTTCTCGACGGTAGTTTGCCAGGAATTGTACCTGCTCCAGCCGTTCGATTCGTAGGACCGAATGCGGGCGAAGCCGGCAAACAGCCGTCGCGATGACGCCGTACCGGCGCCGGGTTCCCGCTGGTTGCGCACAAGGTGCGTATCGAGCGCTGTCCCTTTGTTCGCCACATAGCCAGTCCGCACCACCCATCCGCGTCCAAGCTCGTGCTGAATCTCGCCCATCCACTGCGTGATGTAGCCGAGACGGAAGGCGCGGTCGGCGTTGAACGTGAAAATCCCAAACTCTGCATTGCGCAGCAGGATCGGATCGCCGGGCAGGTTCCACGAAAGATTCGGCGTGCCCTGGTTACCTACCTGGTCAACGCGAAGTTGGAAGGGCGGCGAATTGCCCGTGTTCCCTTCGGAATTCAGCTCGGGCGACAGGAAATACACTCCGAATGCCGACCGCCACACGGTCTTGTTCGTCAGCCGGTAAGCGAGCCCGACTCGAGGAGCGAAGTTGTTGCTGTCGGTATCGTAAAGCGTATTCCCCGAGAGGCGCCCTATCTTCAGGTCCGGGCGCACGCGTTGAAAGAAATCGCCCAACTCGGAATCTTGGGGAAACATCAACGTGCCGGTTGTGTGATCGAAACTGGAAAGCTGGTTGCGCTTGTCATTGGGCGAAGAGTTCAGCTCGTATCGCAGACCAAGATTCAGGGTGAGCCGTGACGAAGCCTTCCAGTCATCCTGAACGAACGCAGCCATGGCCCGGCGCCGAGGGTACAACAGGCCTCCAGTGACTGAAGTCGAGGAACTGGACGGGATGCCCAGAAGGAACTCCGCGAACCCGTTCCCCCCAGTGTACTGGCCGTTGAACGTGAACTGTCCCTGGGTTCCGGCAGTCTGAAAGACGTTGACCTGCGCATTGCGGAATTCGCCGCCGACCTTGATCGAATGGCCGCCGGTCATCCAACTGAACGTGTCACTGGCATTGTAGGTGGTAACGTGGCGGATGCGTACAGCCGCCTCCCCCAGGCTGAGAAAGCCCGTACCGGCGGAGAAGCCGATGCTCTCGACGAATCCGACGTCGCGCGGGTTCGTCGAGATTCCAGTTACGCCCGCCCCGGCCGCCAAGGGCTGCCCATTGTTTTGGCCGAAGCTGTCCTGCAGAAATCGGTTGTAACTGACTGAGGCGGAGTTCAGAGCTTTTGGACTGACCACGCGCGTCCAGTTGAGTACGGCTCCGTGCGCGGTGTCTTCGCTGCGCCTACCGCCGGCCAAGGGCGCGGTGCCGGCCGATGTATAGGGGTTGCGATTGATCGCGAAACGCACATAGACTGTGTCGGCGTTGGTCATTGCCAGGTCCACCCGGCCCAGCGCATTATCGAGATCATTCACCGTGCGCGGGAACGACACATAGTTGCGGGCTGGATCAGTTGCATTCGGGAGTGGCCAGTACGCGAGCAGCTTGCGAGAAACCGGCGAGACCCGATCGGCTGGAATGAGGTTGCCCGGAAAGGGGGCGCGTGTCAGCGGGTCTATGACTGCCTTGAACGACGACAGGTCGCCGCTGCGCTGTGCTTCGTTAGGCACGACGGAAGTGCTGGTGCCATTGCTGCGAAGCCGGGTTCCATCGTAGTTGGCGAAGAAGAACGCCCGATTGCGGCGTATCGGTCCGCCAATCGATCCGCCGAACTGGTTGCGGCGCAGCGGCGGCTTCCGTTCGCTGCTGGATGCGAAATAGTTGCGGGCGTCCAGCACGTCATTGCGGAGGAATTCGAATAGCACGCCGTGGAAGTCGTTCGTGCCGGACTTCGTGACGACGCTCACCATAGCGCCGCCGCCGCGGCCAAATTCGGCTGAATACAAACCCGTCTCCACCTTGAACTCGGCGATAGCGTCAACCGAAGGAGACACACCGAACTGGTTCTGATAACTCTCGTTGTTATCGGCGCCGTCAAGCATGAAGTTGTTGTTCTTCGTGTAGAGCCCGTTGGCGCTGATCGCGACGCCCTGCTGCGATGCGCGCACGTCGCCCGGTCGACCCTGATTGACACCGGCGCCCATTAAAGCGAATTCCAGGAACCGGCGGCCGACGAGCGGCAGTTCGTTAATCTTGCGGTTCTCGATCACGTGCCCCACCGATGTGCGAGCAGTCTCCAGCAAAGGCGCCTCGGCTGTTACCTCCACGTGTTCGGTGACACCACCGACCGTCAACGTGAAGTCAATGGCGGCAGTCTGCCGCACGGCCAGGGTGACTCCGCTCCGAGTAATCGGACGGAAGCCGTCCTTATTGATGGAGAGTTGGTACGGCCCGGGAACGAGGTTCGGAACGCTGTAGATTCCTCGCTCATTTGTGACGGTGTGCCTTTCCAGGCCCGTGTCGGAGTTGGTGATTCGAACTGAAGCCTCTGGCACGCTCGCGCCGCTCTCGTCGGTGATCCGTCCATTCAATTCGGCCATTTGCGCCAGCATGCACACCGGGAAAAGAGCCGCAACGAATATGCTTCGCATCCACATCGGTCGCCTCACATAGAAGTTCGTATTTACATCCTTGGATTGCCAGGGAGCAGCTTGAATGTAACTCGCACGGAGTTAAATGTCAACAGTTGACAATTTGAAAGTAATCTCCTACGCTGGACCGAGGACAAACGTGGCGCGCTACCCGCAGGCGATACTCATCAGTTGTGAAATCCCGTGGGATGAACAAGAGAACCTACTGGAAGAGGTATTCCGGCAGGAGATACGCCATGTGCTGGCGTCAGGATTCACGCATCTCTACACGTTCGGCACGGCGGGTGAGGGCTATGCGGTCGACACCTCGCGCTTCCGGCAGGTGGCTGAGCTGTTCCGCGCAGAGACGTCCGTGGAGGGCGTGCGAGCGCAGGTCGGCGTGATCGCGTTATCGACAGCTCAGGTACGGGAGCGCCTTCACATTGCCTACAACCTCGGCTTCCGCGACTTCCAAATCTCGCTGCCGTTCTGGGGAGCGCTGAACGACACTGAGCTGCTCCGGTTCTTCGTTGACGTGTGTTCGTCGTTCCCGGACTGCAACTTTCTTCACTACAACCTGATGCGGAGTAAGCGCGTCCTGACGGGCTCCGACTATCGCCGTATCGCTGATGCGGTCCCCAATCTGGTGGCCACCAAGAACATGGGCACCAACGTCCTCACTACGATGGATCTGCTCCGGAATGCGCCCGATCTGCAGCACTTTCTGGGTGAGTCGATGTTCCCCACCGGTTGTCTCCACGGCGAGTGTTCATTCCTCGCTCCGTTCGGCCCTTTGATCCCACAGCGCACTCGGGAGTTGTTCGATCTTGGGCGTACCCATCAGTGGGACAGACTCTTCACATTTCAATCCGAGTACCTTCGAGCGGTCGAAGAGGTGATTGCGCCGATGCGCCGGCAGAACCTGATCGATGGCGCCTATGATAAGGCGATCGTCCGTCTTGCGGGCATCGCGATGCCCCTTCGATTGCTTTCTCCTTACGAGACCTTTTCCGAGGAGGTATTCGAGGAATGTCAGGCGATCTTGCGGGAAAAGTACGCCGACTGGGCAAAGTGATGGGAGCGAATGTCAGCAGTTGACGTTTGACAATCCATTCCCTTTGACGTAACCTGAGGTTGCCAATGAGTTCATTCGCGCCAGCACGGCCAGCTGCGATTCGGCGAAATATCCTGGACGCCCTGCGCAATGCCTTGATCAGTGGACGGTTCCAAGCCGACCAGGAGATCTCCGACTCGCTGCTCGCCTCCGAGTTCCAGGTGTCGCGCGGGCCAGTCCGCGAGGCGCTGTTTATCCTTGCCGAAGAAGGGCTGCTGCGCCACGAACATAATCGTGGCTTTCGCGTACCGTCTTTGACAATGAAGGATCTGCAGCAGATCGTCAAGGTGCGGCAACCCCTGGAAGTGATGGCGCTGGAGTCGGCCAGGGAGCTAGTCACAAAAGAAGATCTTGTCCGCCTCGCGGTCAAGCAGCGCGACATCGACGACGCATACGCGCAAGGAGGAGCAGCCAACTGCTCCTTAACTGAGTTTGCGTTCCACCAGGAGATCTGGGAACTGTCGGGAAACGCCTGGCTGGCGGCAGCGTTGCGCCGGGTCTGCCGCCCTTATTTCACCTACGTCTCGGCATTCAACCTCGGCCGTAAGGACATGACCGCAGAACTGCTTCACGCGCAGCATCAGCAGTACTTAGGATATCTGGCCGGAATTGTCCCTGAATCTGCCGCCGAATGCGTCCGCTATCATCTAAACCTGTGAGTACAGCCGATTGATTACCATTCGAGGAATTCTCCCCGCCATTCCGACTCCGATGGACAGTTCCGGAGTCGTTCAATCCGTTCCGCTTGAAGCTCTCATCGGCCGTCTATACCGTAGCGGAGTGCACGGCTTATACGTGGCTGGCCAGACCGGCGAGGGCTGGCAGCTAGCTAGTGCCCAGCGCAAGCGGCTGGCCGAAATTGCGGTTCGCAACTCCCCGGCCCATGCACAGGTGGTGGTCCACGTGGGTGCGATGCGGGTAGCCGACGCAATCGATCTTGCCTGCCATGCTGCGAAGATCGGTGCAACCGCAATCAGCAGTCTCCCTCCTCCCGGAGCGAGCAATGGCGGCCAACTGCTGGACTGGTACGGCCGTTTGGCTCAAGCCTCGCCGCTGCCGTTGTATGTCTATTATTTCCCGAGTCTGTCGCCGGCCGTCAGGAGTTGCGACGATCTTCTGGCACTGTGTGCTTTGCCTAATGTCGCGGGGTTGAAGTACACCGCCGACAACCTGGATTGGATGTCGGAAACCGTACGGGCGGGCGCGAACATTCTGTTTGGACGCGACGAAGTGCTTGCGTCCGCACTCCTGCTCGGCGCCCATGGCGGCATCGGAACGTTCTATAACGTTGTGCCGGAATGGGTGCTCGAGCTTTACGCGGAATGCCAGGCTGAACGGTGGTCCGCGGCTGCCCGAGCGGGTGAGCGGATTCGGCGGCTGATCCACGTCTGCCTGCATTACGACATCCTGTCTGCCTGCAAAGTGATCCTTCGGTGGCAGGGTTTCGACTGCGGTCCAGTGCTGTCGCCTCGCGTGAATATGACTACGGCGGAGGAAGAATCGTTGCGTACGGACTTACTACGGGAGGGCTTCGCCGAGGTGATTGCACCGCGCTGAACTCAATGGCAACTGCTTGGCGTCTCGTCTGGCTGCTGTGGTTTGTTGCGTTGCTGAACTACCTGGATCGGCAGGTGGTTTTCAGCCTGTTGCCCTTGTTGCGTCGGGACCTCGGGTTGAGCGATGCACAACTGGGCCTCCTGGCTACCTCGTTCCTGTGGTTCTACGCTGCCGCCAGTTTGGTCAGCGGCTTCGTCGCCGCACGGCTCGGGGTGCGCCGTGTCATTCTGTTGAGTCTGCTCTTCTGGTCAGCGGTCACGCTGCTCACCGGCATCGTTCGCACTCCTGTGGAACTGATCGCGGCTCGAGCGCTGATGGGCTTGAGCGAAGCGTTCTACCTGCCGGCAGGCCTGGCGCTGGTCGCCGAGTTTCACGATGATCGCAGTCGAGGCCGCGCTACCGCGCTTCACCAGTCGGGTATCTACATGGGCGTGGTTTTGGGCGGCGCGCTGGGCGGTTGGATGGGCGAACATTTTGGTTGGCGACCGCCGTTCATTTTCCTCGGTCTGGTCGGGCTGATATATACTGCGTTTCTCGCCTGGTCCCTCCCGTCCTCCGCTCAAAAGAGGTCTGTGAGTCTGCAGTCCGCAATTCGTTTCCGCAGCGTGGTAGCCATTCCGGGTTTGCCGGCGATGATCGCAGTGTTCGCCCTGTTCGGAATGGCGGGTTGGGTCGTGATGACGTGGATGTCGCTGTATTTGTATGAGCGATTCGGAATGAGTTTGGTTCAAGCCGGCTTTTCCTCGGCGTTCTTCCTGCAGGCTGGTAGCTTTGCGGGGATTTTTGCGAGCGGTTGGGCAAGCGACCGGTGGAGCCGAGTCAACTCGCTCGCACGCGTGTACCTGCCGGCGGTCGGTTTCGTGATCTCGGCGGTTTTCCTGTTCTTGGCCGGCGCTGCCAACGAGGCCGCTGTCGTGTTAGCAGCCATCACGGCCTATGGACTCGGCCGCGGCTTTTATGATGCGAACATCATGCCGTTGCTCTGCCTGACCGCCACTCCCGAGCAGCGCGCGCCGGCGTACGGGCTGTTCAATTTTGTCGGAGCGTTCACCGGCGGTGTTACCGCACTAGGGGCTGGCATGCTAAAGTCCCACATTGGCATCGACGGTGCGCTGCGTTGCACCGCCGTGCTTCTTTTCTTTGCGACCGTGCTGCTACTCGGACCCATCCGCCAGCGCATCCTCGCGGCGGCGTTTCGTTCCGTTGCCGTTGGGTCCTAATCTTGTCGCCAGGCTCCCACCGCTAGGATTTACTCAGCTTCCAAACGTGCTCATGACGGAGTTTGAGCACGAGAATGCGGGCGCAGCTTTGCTAGAGACCAGGAGCATCACCAAGCACTTCGAGTTACCTGAATACGCCTGTGTTACGTTTCGCGCCCTCATGAGCAGCCTCAACGAACTCGAACACGACCTCCACCTGCACATTCATCTGGAAAATAAGATCCGGTTTCCTCGGGCCGAACAGAGGGAAGTTGTTCACCGGCAGAAGTAGAGGCGCTCTTTTCCCATTTTGCGCCAGCACTCGGGCCGACATCCGCGAGGACGTTTTGGGAACGTTACCTCCAGAGAGCACGGAACATCTGCCTGTAGGTGAAAGGGCTTTGACTGGGTGTTCTTCAGCATCGCGGGTCGTCGCCGAACAAGGCTGTCTACAACATTGCTCTGCTTACTCGGCGATCGGCCGCAAAGATGTCTTCCACAGTTTTTCGACAGTGGCATGCCAGCCTCGACGCCAAGGGTGTCTCAGCGAAGGCCTATAAGCGTTGGCTTCGACGGAATCAGTAAATGCGATTACTCCGTGAGTGTTCGCTCGCTCGTCCGAATTCCCTGCAGGCTATTGATTTTTTGGAGCGGAGACGGGGTCCAACCGCGTGACTAGCTTGGGATCCGAACCTCGAGCACACGAACGGACGACGCGAACGATCCTGCAGACAGAGGGCTGATACTTCAGCCACGAGTCAACGCTGCCATTTATGAACCTCGACCAGTAAGCCGAGTGTCAGCCGGGTTTTGACACAGTGCCCCGCAAGTGACGTGAAAAGCAGGCGCTCATTTTGACACAGCCCCTGCTTTTTGTGTCCAAGTACGCGTGTAAGTGGTTGATAGTAAATGGTCGGGGCGGGGCGATTTGAACGCCCGACCCCCTGCGCCCAAGGCGGTCTTCGGCCTCCCGACGAAGCGCCCTGTTTTCATCTGCTTACGTTTCAAGCAGATACGGCGAACCCCTTGAAGTCGGTGGAAGCCGGTTGAATCCGGAAGCACCGGGCAGCTACAAAATGATCTACAGCATATGATTTCGGACGGGAACTGGCGATTGCATTTGCGCTCCTTGGCACGTTGCATGTAGTTCTCCATTTGTTGATAGCGTCGCACAACATTGAGAAAACAGCTTCTTTTCGGCCTCTGACTTCCCAGTCTGGGGTTGCCTAATGCTGTCTGGATCGACCACCGCCCACGGAGTCTTGGACCTTGCAGGTCAACCGGAGCGACGATAGCCCGACGCGAGGGCCCGCTCCGCTAAATCCGCGATGGACGAGGCCTTGGCGCCGGCGAACGGATGCTAGGAGCCAACGGCTCCAGCCGGATGTGCGAAAGCCAGACGCCGTTTGACCGTTTCATATTGACAGTCAACAATACAGTGGTCTTGCTCCGCTTGCAGGCGCACCCGCCGGCACCCCGCCCCTTTTGAGAATTGCCCACCTCGCCGCCTCCGTCGACAGCGCGGCCCCGGGCTTGATTGAGTCATGACAGCAGGGCAGCGACCTCTGGCTGTTAAGTGATGTTCGGCGCTACACCTGGGTGACACTCACGGCTTTCAACGCCCTGTCCGTGCCGCGCGTGAATGCATACGCTTCGTTCAACTTCTTCATGCCACTGTTGGTGTAGACGAGGATTCGCTTTCCGTCCGTTCTCACCTTGACAATTCCGAACGCGGAGCGCCGGAAGGCGAAGAATCTAGCGGGAGGACTGTCCTTCTTGTTGGCATCCGCTTCCTTCGGCGACACGAAGCCAACCATCTCGAAGAACGCCACCATTTCGGTGACGAAGACCAGCGGCTCGTCCAGGCTTGAGAAGCGTCCGAGCGCTCCCACCAGGTTTGCCCGCGGGTGAATGAACTCCTTTCGTGACGATTCATCACCGGAGGACACTACCGAAATCGCCGGGGCCACGGCCTTGAGGAATGCACTCTTGAAATCCGCCGAGCCGTGATGAGGCACTTTCAGGACGTCCGCCTTTAGCGATATCTCTCCTTTGTTGTGGTCGCGAACGAGCACCGTTTCCGCTTCGGCGTTTAGATCTCCTGCGAGCATGAAACCGAAATCGCCGTACTGAAGATGCAGCACGACCGAGTGCCCGTTGATTGTGTGCGAAGCGGACAAGCCCCTACTTTCTTTAAGGTTCAGATTCAATCCGTCCCCGTCCTGGCGCGCCACTTTTGAAGGAGAGCCGAGGAATTTCAGCGCGTCCTTGCCCTGATGACGCACAGGAATCGGCCCCAGCACCGTCACCTTTATTGACTCAGGTTCACCGTCGGACAGAAACCCGAAGGCATCGTCGCGGCCGCGCTGAAGGCGCTGCATCTGCACTCCGCCGCGACATCGGAACGTCTCGATGGCCTTGCGCCATTCGCGGAACGGCTTGTTCATCTCTTCGGCCGTCACATCGGTCACAAGGTCGTCTACCAAGCCGGTCAAGAGAAGTTCATCGCCGCTCTTGACGGTCGGGCCGAGTAGGTCCTTTTGCTCGCGATCCGAAGGGCGCTTCACCAGACCGTTGTGGAAAATCCGGGAAGGATGAATGAACAACCGCTTGGCCGGGTTCGAGTTCTTTTCCGACTTGCGAATCTCGACCAATCCTGCAAAGTGATCCGCGTCTCCGTGTGTAACCAGAATGCAATCGATCTCCTTGGGCTGGTCATCCGATGAGCCGCGGAATCGCGCCGCAAGGTACCTGGCGAAGAGTTGGTTGTCTCCACCGTCCACCAGCATGATCTTTCCGCCGGGCGTCTCGATCACCATGCCGTCGCCCTGCTGCACGTCGACGAAGTCGAACTTCAGGACTTTGTTATTTTTGAGGGGAGCGATCACCTTCCTAGGTTCGGTGCAAATGAAACCCGAGCGTTTCACGATGTTGAACGATCCGTCGGCGTCCTCCGTGGCGGCGTCGATGTTGATCTCCACGGATTTCGCGTTTTCCGAAATAACTTCGACCTTGTCTCCCCAGGCGAGCGTCGCGAGGAGTTTCTTTTCCGTTTCCGTCGAATCGTAAACCCGCGCCAGATCGGCTTTGACGTAGTGCGTGAAGTCACTGCTAGGCATGGCTATTTCCACTCCTTGATCGTTACAAAGTGTTGTTCAATGGGGTCCTTTACCGCGCCGGCGGCTTGAAACTCCAGTTTGAGTGCCTGTTTCTTCAAGCTGATGGAGACGGCCACCTCCTTTGACGAGCGAAACTCCAGTTGAGTGATCTCGCCGACGCCGGCCAGTTTCCAGACCTGTTTGGCGTTGAAGAATTTCCCGGTGAACAGGATCTTGGCCGTTGCAGGGCTGCTCTTGGACGGGTCCTTCTCGTTCACCACTTCCGCTTTTGTCTCCAGAACTTCGAACTTCTGAATGACTGGCGGATATGGGTCGTTCAGCGAGTAACTGTCCGTTTCCGGAGTATCCGCGTGGTGGCCGATCGCTCCGGCGATCCATGTGTAGGCGTCAGGCCGGTCACAGTCCAGGCGAGCTGTTACGGCGGTGATGCTGCTTGCTTGGCATGCCGTGTTGTTCCCGTTGAGAAGCCATACAACTTTTTCGTCGAACCTTCGTCCTCTAGCAGCGAGCCCGATCCTTTGTGTCGAGCTATCGAACGACACGGCGTCTACCCTACTGATCGAGAGAGCGGGCTGGAATAGCTGCCGTGATGAATCCTTTGTGAACTCGTCGAGAACGATGCCGTCTTCTGGAAACGCTGGACAGCCCGTGCGATTAGTGGTGACGCCGCAACCGGCGACCCTTCGGAATCGAAGTCGGTTTAGCGTGTACGCCTTGGTTGGCGTTACCAGTGTAATTTTAGGCGTGCCTACATAACCGGCAGGCATCGAGACTGTAAACGCCAGCTCGTTGGAGCTCAAGTATTCCACCTGCCCGCGAATCGACTCATTGTTCTCGGCGTGCTCGTCGACCCACGCTCTGGGGCTGCCAAGGGCAAGAACTTTGGTGAGCGGAATACCGTTGATCAGGACGCTGATCTGCGGCGAAATGTCGAAACCTCGAAGTATCACAGTCGCGCGTTCCCCTGTCTTGGCGGGCATGTAGTCGATCTCGTAGATGGAAAAGCCTTCTTCAACAGGCGGTACTTGGACTTGAAATGACGTTTCAACACCGCACTCGATGTCGTCTGTCTTTTGATAGAGGTGGAATTTGGAGAGGTCCGGATAGACGACTGCCGGCGTCGTCTTTCGGTGATATTGGCATCCGCGTCCTGTAAGTTCCAGATAGGCCGCGTCATCCGGTACGACTAGCACCGCGTACGTCGTCCTAATACCGGGCGCAATCGCCTTCGAGCCGGGTTTCGGTCCAAAGATCCAGCCGAATTCCGGCAAGCCCTTTCCGTGGCCCGATGCGTAGACTTCCTGTTGAAGGAACTGTTCGAATGTTTCGCGCTGCTTCTGGTAGTTCATTTGCGCGCCTAATCCCCAAAGGAAACTGCCGATTACACTGAATGCCGAGGTCTTGACTACGGAATGGGTGTCGGCGACGTTCAGTGCGCTGATTCGTGGAATCAGTTCGACGCTGCGCACCGAGCCGACCAAGCGGGACGTTGGGTCATCGCTAGCGACTCTTTCATAGCGGAGATACTTCCACCTGCGATAGCGGTCGCCTCCTGCGTCAACCGAACCAGTCGTCAGCTTGTTCTCTTTGGCTTGTGTCCAGGTTTCCGGTGGCAATCTGCCCGGCAGCCTCTTGCTCTCAGCAGAGTCACCGTCCTCAAGTCGTCCTCGCAGTACTCCCGCCACACGCCACCAGGACTGGGCCAGATGATCGTCGCCCTTGCCAGGCACGCCCAAAACGGTTTGCGGCAGTTCGAGGAACAGGATCCGTTTGCCAGGTCCAACCTCGTCCCTGAGGAGAGTGAGCTGTTTAGAAATCAACTCGTAGTTGAATTGAATGTGGTTGTCGAGAGCTGCGGAAGCATCCAGGCTCGGTTGGTGGTCTGCCGCACGCTTCAGAACCGACTTGATCACCGTCGGATCCATGGAGTCCGGAAGGGTCGGGAAGACTCCGCCTGCATCAGGTCTCGTATATGCAGGCGCGGCAACGACGGAGCCCATCGCCTCCTGCACTGTCGTGATCCGCGCTTCAATCTCTGCCTTGTTCTTCTCAAGCGCGGCGATCTCGGCGGTTTTGACCTGCCGGTCTTCCGCAGTTGACGCCGCAGTGCCCATACGCGCAAGCTCAACTCGCGCCGCATGAAGCGCGGCGTTCACTTTCCCTTGCTCGTCGAGAGATTCGCGCCATTGCGATTCGAAAACCGTGTGCATAGCGACGTTGCTTTCGTATTGTCCCTCCAATGCCCGATTTTTCGCGCCAACCGTCTGGTCGTATTCAACCCGCAATCCAAAGAGGCGTCTCACGGCATCCAAACGGCTGCTGTTCACGGCGTTGGGATCCGTTTGTGTGAACGGCGCAGCTTCGATTTTGCCGTTCTTGTTTCTGAGGCGCTCCAGAAGATAGTGAGCCTGTTCAAGCGACCAGACGCTCGGTTCTCCAACCGTTACGCGGACGGCGCCGGATCTAGTTCCGGCCGGGACGGGTTCAATGATCAATGCCAGCGTGATCAAAGCCGCAAGGGTCCGACACCGCTGGCGGCTTCCGGTGCGAGTCAAAGCGTTCATTTAAGCCTCTCAGACACTAAAGCGAGAACGCGTCACGCTTAGTGACATGGCTTGCCGAGTTTCTTTCGGTGCCGTGTTTGGAGCCAGGCCTGGTCGAACGGGCGGATCTAGCTCGGCATGGAACTTGCGGTATTCACAACGGCCCGTAATGGGTGAGGTCGGCCAACGCATAACTCTAAGTCCTAACGCGCTACTCGTGGAAGCGCTGCCTTGACGGGTGCCGACGGATAGTTGGTAACCCGCAGACTAGGTATTCTTGCGAGGCATTCCCTGGACGACCACCTGCCACAAATGCAGGTGCGCTACTTCATATAGTGCCGGCAAGACGCCGTCTGGAATCAACCAGTTGGAGCCTCTCAGAGACGCCGCGGCAGTAGGGAGAAGAGGCTCGATCGTGGTTTTGTAGCTAAAGGTTCATCAAGGCTCAACAAGGCTGCTCTGCAACCTGTTGAAAACAAAGACTTATTTTCAGGGGGATCCACTGTGCCCAAGTCGGTTTTCGGCCTCCCGACGAAGTGCCCAGTTTTCATCTGCTTACGTTTCAAACAGATACGGCCAACCCGTTGAAGTCTGTGGGGGCAGGTTGAATCCAGAAGCTCCAAGCAGCTACAGAATGATCTACAGCCTGAGATTTCGAACTCGGATCTGAATATAGCCAATGCCACTCGCGCCACCCTGTTTCCGTTGCATTTCGTCTTTCAGATCAGGGCACTCAGGACGTAATCGGTACGGCTAGTGAACCTGCCCTTGATCCCGACCACCCAGCGCAGCCCTCGATCTCTATGCCCCTTCAGATTCGCGCAAACGCGCCATCAGTGGTGCCGCCATTCGTATCTAGGAAGAATTCCACCGTCTGCTCGATGCTGACGTTCAGCAGGCCAATCCATGGGTTGCAGGTCCACGGAATCGTCACACCATGAGATAGTGAACAGGTGATGGAAGAAAAGGCCAACGACGCCGAAACGCTCAACAACATGTTCCTGCAAGACGCCGGGATCGGCATCCCCGAAGTGACCGAACGGGACATGGCCGGCCTTATCCTTGAGCATTTGGACTATGAGCAGCAACTTATCGCCATTTCAGGTCTGTTGCAGCGTAACGCTGAAGCCGACAAGCGAGTGGATGCTGCAATGAAGGAGCTAGACGAATACGCGCGGAAGAGCTCCGGATGGCGCAACGAACGGGCAATGGAAGAGTTCGGCGTGACGTTTTATCTTTCCGTCTACCAAAGTGCTGCTCACAGTATGGCGGCGCTCGGGATGCTTGCGCCGATGTACGAGTCCATGTTCTATCAGGCGTTTCAGGGCATCAGGACGCGGTACTTTGTGACTGCGGGGATTTCGTCGGATCATCATCGCTGCAAAATGACAGATCCGGAATCCTTCTGGAATTGTCACTACCACTACGAACGGAAGACGACAGTGGTTACGGAGAACCTCGTCTCGGGAATCTTACAACTTGCAAAGGCAGTGGGCCTAAAGAAGCACCTGCCGGATGGCCTCCCCCGGATGCTTGAGGCCCTGTTCGACTACAGGAATTTCATGTTTCACAATGGCTTTGAATGGCCAAGAGAGAGATGTAAGGAGTTTGCGGCTCATGTCGAGCAGAAGAGTTGGCAGGCGTGGTTTTCGAACTCAACTCGCGGCGGTGAGCCATGGATCTTCTTTATGACCGAGGAATTCATCATTCACTGTTTTGACATGATACACAGGCTACTGGATGGCTTCGGGGCGTACTGCAGAGGGAGAGTCTCCGTCGAAACGATTCCGGTTGAACAGGTTCCGGACGAATGACTCTGAGTTGCGTTGGGGCAACTGTCCCTGCTGAGTGCGTTGGACACAGCTTGAGGTGGATTCACTTCGTCCGGGGCCGCCACCGCATGCTCCGTGGATGCCCTTGACTTCAAATTCCTACAGTCTGGTGGGTTGCGGGTAGCGTGTTGAGGAGTCTGGATTCTGCCTGAACCCGGAAGTTGAAGTTTAGGACAGCTACAGAATGGTCTAGGGGCTGGAGACATGATGCTGTTCGTCTGAAGGTACGGCCGGCTACTTCCCAAAATGGGGAATGTGGTCGAACGAATACACGAGGACGCTTGCCATGGCGATGAGCATGAGCACGATTTCGAAGACGCTCCAGACCACAAAGCGAATAGCGTCGAATTCTTCTTTAGCTGGTAGCCTCATCCGCATACCTGTCTCTCTACCCTGTTCACTCCTAGGCCTCTCCGCTCGGTGGCGTCGGAACAACAGGACGCCGCATGGTCTTCTTCGCAATCCGTCGCCGCCGTGACGCCACTTTTTCTACGGGAGGCAACTTGAGGACTGCTACAGGTCTGGGATCGGAGTCATTCGGCAATGACCTCAGGGCTGAGGGAACCGGATTCCATTGGTACCGCCTCCCGTCCCCACCTGCATGTTCTACGACGTCGCCAGCCACGACCATGCGTCTGAGCGTAGTGTAGATCGTGGCAAGTGCGTTGGCATATTCGCCAACGTAGAAGCCGGTGCGACGCAGCTCATCACGAACCTCAACGGCCGAGAACTGGCGTGAAGCGGACACCTTTAGAATGGCGCGGATGCGGTTGGTGATTCCAACGTCGACAATTGTCTTGCCGACCAACTCAAGGACGCCCATAAGACTCGGCTCTGGCAACTCCGCAGGCACCAGTGACGCGAGTCCACTCACGGTCTGCGCCATGCCGTTGATCTGACGGTCGACCTCTTGCTCCTCGAGTCGCAGACTCTCCTGCTGAGCGCGCAAACTGTCCTTCTGGCGCTGCAGTTCGGTGAGTGCTGCTCGTGCATTTTTCAGCCACGCGCCATAGTCAGTTGCCATAGCACGATCTTAGACTAAGTCTTATACAACGTGCAAGAAAATTGTGGAAGTATCCGTATTGCGTCTAAGTGTAAGCGCGGCCTTGTCTATGCTCCGTAGTCATACGATCATAGCCGCCTGTTACTGGTGGGGTGCAGGCGCTGATGCTGGCCGTCATCAGCACAATCAACATGATCGAGATTCCAACCGACGAGTGATTCTGCAGAGGGACGGCGCTGGCCGATCGAGCGGAAGTTGCGCATCTTCGAAGAGACGTTAGCCACCGGCATCTCGATCGTGGAGGTTTCATCACCTCGGGGGACACCTGAAAACCGGCCAATGAGGGACACCTCAAAACCTGAATCGAACGACGGCGCGTTTCCCACAAAAATAGTCGTTCGTAAATCACAGTTCTGGCCCAGTGGGATGCTCTTATGAAGATGTTCAACGCCAAGGTTCTGGCGCAGTTGCGCCTCTTCGCAGTCCCTGGGTAGTGCGTGTGAGAGCTGCCTCGTTGTCGCTCTGCGGCTCTGGCAACAAGAAAGGGTGTTATGCCGAGGAGAGCACCTGCCGCAATTGCAGGTGCGCTACTTCACATGGTGCCGGCAAGACGGCGCTTAGAATCAATCAGTTGGAGCCGCTCAGAGACGCCTCGGCAGTGAGGAGAACAGGCTCGACCGCGGTTTTGTAGCTAAAGGTTCCTCAAGGCTCAATAGGGCGGTTTTGCAACCTGTTGAAAACAAAGACACAATTCCGGGGGGATCCACTGCGCCCAAGTCGGTTCTCGGCCGCCCGACGAAGCGCCCCGTTTTCAGCTGCTTACGGTTCAACTAGATACGGCCAACCCGTTGAAGCCCGTGGAAGGATTAGGAGACTGGAAGCAACGAACAGCTACAAGATTGACTACGGCTTCGGGACTTTAGCTCAAGGGGGATCCACTGCGTCCTAGTCAGTGCTCGACCCACACGTGGAGCTGAAGACTGGAAAGTGACCAACGGGAATGATCGGCTTCTGTCCTCCGCTTCCCGCCATCGGCCGTCGGCCGACTAGGAGAGGACTGCTTCAAGGGGAATTGGTCCATGAGTCGGGACGACTAATCGGTCGCCCTGGATTAGCAATCAGATGGAACGATGTGCTTTGGGAGTTAACGCAATACCGGGTTGCCATGCGCCTATGTCCGCTCGGGAGGGCACATTGACAGAACTTGCTACAGTGCTCCAGGCCAATCGGAAGAGTACGGTGAGCGAGGCTGCCCATCACGTCAGGCGACACATGCGATCGTTTATGCTTAGCGCCGGAGTGGTCAGTTCTCCAACGCCTGAACCTCAGAACTGAATTGGTCAAACTTTTGAAGCCGCAAGAAGAGGCGGCAACGTACGTACTCGTTCTTCGCAACGAGGCGGATGACGCGCCACACGATAGTGATGCCGTGCAGCAGACTACCAGGCTAGCGACTCGCTTTTGCAGCGATGTGTCCGCTTCTGCAGCGCGATTGCGCTTAGAGATGACGAAGGAGATGAGATCTATGAAGTCCTGCTGTCTAGGGTTCGGCTTTGCGGTGCTGCTCTGCGTTGTGGCTCTCGCCCAGACGAGTTCGCAGTCGAAGGAAGGTAAAGTCGGGGGTAGGTCCTCTGTGATGGAGGAAGAAGATAGTAAAGAGAAGATGCCGGTAGAGCGCAACTGGCGGCCCTCGGTTGGCCTAACGAATGTATTGCCGGAGGTTGCAGCGCCGTGCTTAGCCGCGATGCTCCTCGCCGGCGAGGCCAAACCGGACGCCAAGGTGGTGGAATGCAAGGAAGGCATTTCCCCGGTGGACGCGGCGAGGCTGCTGCTCGCTCGGATCGGCGGTTCCGCTGACGACACGTGGATCATTCAGGTCGTGCGTTTCGAGCGGAAGGACCTGAAGGACGCGCAAGGAATAGATGCCAAGAAGTTCGAATTGACGCTTTGCCCGCGGCCGTTCGGCAACCGCGTGTTTCTTTACTGGCGGGGCCAGAAGCTCGCAGAGATCAAAGGCAGGCGCCTCTGGGGCGTGCGTAGCGTTCGGACGCTCCTGGTGGTCGACGCACTGGCTGGAGAGATTACGGCGAGTACAGCCGCGCTCCGAATAGGCGAGCCGGCAAAAACGCAAGAATGGCGCGAAATGGCAACGGTGGCACTCAAGGATGAGCTGGAGAAGAACTACAACTTCAGCCAATGGTTTGTCAACCGGTTCGTTCCGTTTGCAGATCGGGGCGGGCGCGTGTTCGCCGTGCCAGAGGACATAGCGCGCCTGACGCAGTTTATGGCGTCGAAGAAAAAGGACCCAGCATGGCTCACCCACGTCCTTGACGTGCTTGGCCTCGCCAAGTTCGCTCAAGGCGCGCAGGGTACCGAGCTTAACCCCGTGCGAGTCGCCCTCTACGGGATGGGGCAAATGCCCGATATCCCTGTCCCGAGCGATATGTGGGTGCAGGCAGGAATCTCCATCATAAGGGATGCGGATTGGAGGACCGTCGGTGCGGATCCGAATACCCTGTTTACTCCCGTGACCGGGGAGACAGAGGTTGATAACGAAGGCAAGTACTGGTTTGACGCCAGCATCGGTCTCCCCGTCAAAAAGGTCGATGAACTCGAGTATGTGCGCGCGGACAATCGGCTCCAGACACGCGAGGTGGCCGCGGAGAGCATCTTAGGCCTCGCCAATTTCATCCCGCACAAGATCGACATTAAGGATCCGAAAACGACCTGGCACCCGAGATTTATCATTGGCTTGGGTTTGCGCGGCAGAGTTCTTGACCGCACCTTCTTCGGCTTCGGCATGGGCTTCGCTCTAGGCCCGTTCAAGAACAATGCAATATTACAGGCATTCCAGCCCTATGCGGGCCTGCAGCGGACAGTCACTCGCGTGACCGAGAGCGCGACGGGCCAAGTGAAATCGAGCTCAGCGTGGAAGCTCGCGATTGGCATCAACATTCCCGTCAAGAGCGCCGTCGAGCGGCTTGCTAAGAAGAAGGAAGCGGCGAAATGAAGCGGAACGACCAGAATTTCGACTTGCTTTGGGACGTGACCAATTTGGTAGGCAGGTTCTTCTCGTCTGCCTTGCTCGGAAAGCGGTTTCGAGGCGGCAAAGAGCTCAGCGCGGAGAACCGCAGCTTTCTAACGGGCCTCGCATGGGGAGGACAGATCGTCGGCGTGGGCATCGCGGCCAAACAATCCGGTCAGGATGAGAAGATCGACGAAAGCACGCTATGCCTCAGGTTCACCGTGCGCCGGAAGGTCCCGGACCGGCGGCTCACCAAGGAGCACCGGATCCCCAAACGTCTGCGCTTCGAGCACCTCGGGCGCCGCATTCTCACCGATGTTGTGGAACACGACTCAGTTGCGGCGATGCAGGCGATCGGGCCCGGATTGCCCGCCGCGCAGAACGTGGGGCCCACCGGAACCATAACTGCAATTGTCCAGGCGAACTCACCCGTTGGTACGGTGTTCGCACTCGGATGCGCACACGTGTTGGCGCCGCCTGGACTGAATACGCCTGGGCAGCCGGTGGAAGCTCCTCCGGACAACAATCCTCAGTCGCTCGGCAATGTGGTGGGTGTGCTGCGGCAGTTCACGGGATTCAATTCTACTGGAGCCAATTTCCTCGATGCGGCGCTGGTGGAGCTGGATCCGACGAGAGCGTCGCAGGTGACGAACCGCTTCCCCGATGGGTCGACGTTCGGGCCTATTGTAACGAGTGGCGATCAGCTTCAGCGGCAGGTGCGGATGTTCCGGGGAACAACAGGGAACTGGACCTCAGGAATAATACGGCAGCTAAACGTAACCCGGTTGATCAGCTACCCCGGTGTCGGCAGCTTCTCGTTCTCAGGCCTGGTGGAATCGCGTCTGTTCAACGCGGGTGGCGACTCGGGTTCTCCGGTGGTGATTGACATACCGGAGAACCCCGTCGTTTCCATGCACATCGGCGGCGACAACCGTGACATCGCCTGGAGCGTGCCAATGATGAACGTGCTGAGCCACTTTAGCGTCAAGATCATCTAAGAGGCGGCGTTTCGCAGCAGGACATCGGACGCGCACCCAACGATAAACTTGCCGCCTCAAGGTCCACGGCGTGCACTTGGAGACACAGCACACCGAAACACTCTTCGGCTTCGCGTCGAGCCTCTCCGCGAGTGGGACTTCAATGCCGACGACCTCCGAGAAGATTGCAACGGTATCCGAAGCGTTTGGATCGAGGGCATTGTCGACATTGTACGCGGGGAGAAAGATATGAGCATCAACGCCGCGGCCCGGCGCAACCGCTTCGGGACGCGTGACGAGCCCCTTTATAGTAGGGAGATCCCTTCCGGTGACGTCCAGCCCGCTTGCCGCCACAATTGGTGCCCTGCGCATGAGCACGACGTTGCCCGCTGGTGTAATGTCAAGAACTCTTCCACTTCCCCAGCTCCCTACTGGCTACGAGGCCATGGGCAACTCTGTCCCTGAATGGAACGTGAACATCTTTGCGGGCATCGCGACACCAGATGGATTGAGCGAATGGAGAACACGCGCAGAGTCTGTCAGTTGGCGAGAATGTCAGTGAGCCGCGTGTAACAGTGCGGCGATTCGCCCACACCGCCTCACGAATGCCGACCTTCACCCCGGCGCGCAGGCGTCCATCATGTCCACACTGAGCATCGGCGCCAGTGTCTGCTGGCCAGTGTTGACCCACTTCCCCTCGCTTCCATCCGGCTCATGACGGCGTCGGCGCCGTGGACGGTCGCGCAGAGACACCGAAGCCGGATCGTTCTTGACGCCTTCTGGAATTACCGACACCTCCCCGATCGTTCCGCTAACGCAACTGCGCTTGCCGGGCAAGGCCGGATTCACCCCGTTACGTACAACCCATAAATCATGCCATTGTGCCTCTCCGCCGGATAAGTTCTGATGATTGGGGACCAGCGTCGAGCACACGCGCATCCAGTGACCGCAGACCCGATGGCGTCGAGTATATGCCTAACATCCGGCGGGATTCAGACTGCGACGTTGTTCTGTCCCTACGATGTGCGGGAATCGAGCGCTGCGGGAGCTGAGCGCACATCGTCCTGTGCGACTGCGCGGTTCAGGAACGTGTGGTGATCATATAGCCGATGGCCGAATCCGCGGAATCCGGTATGGAGGGCAATCCAGATTCGGCTCTGCTCGCCTTCGAAGCTGTCCACCTGATGATCCCGACTGTCAACGGCTACGAGCTAAGCGCCGGCAATGGTGCCCAGGAACATCAACTTCCGCGCTGCGCTGCTTGCGCCGTGGGTGATTTGCCAAGCGCCATGGTTGTTGCGGTCAAACGACTCGTGCTCGACGGACTCTTGAGACGGCGGCCCCCTACGTTAGGGCATGGAACAATTGATTCAGATCGTGATGCTGTTGATTGCGAGCCTGGGTAACCAGCTCTATCCGTTCACCCCCACGCAAAAGAAGCCTGTCGACGGTGGCGCGCAGGCGATGTCCTGCGAAATCCACCAGGAGACCGGCACTGCCACGTGCAATTAGGCTGACGGGGCCGTGTATCCGTTACAATTGAGTTCGATGATCACCATGGGGACGCCCTCATTGCGGTTGGCCGCGATATGGGCGTCCTTTTTTCTGCCTCCATTCTGCTCCGCCGACACTCATCAGTTATCGCCCGGTGTCTCACGC
Organism: Paludibaculum fermentans; assembly: GCF_051172195.1. Classification (GTDB taxonomy): domain Bacteria; phylum Acidobacteriota; class Terriglobia; order Bryobacterales; family Bryobacteraceae; genus Paludibaculum; species Paludibaculum fermentans_A. The sequence goes on along the minus strand of NZ_JBPJAQ010000001.1, from coordinate 1,861,094 downwards.
TCCATCTACCTGACGCCGCAAGGCCGCGCTTCGTTTACGATCACACTGTCACCAGGAACGGCGGCCCATGTGCGCGTCGAGCAATTGGAGGGAGATCTGGCCGAAGTCATCATCGGACCGGCCGGGTCGCGGCGCGAGGTTGATCAGTTCGATTTTGGACCGGAAGATCTCACGGTAGATGCAATCGTCGGGGGCGAGTACCAGATTGACGTCGCTCCTTCCGTCCGCTATGCCGGGCAGGCGAAGGGTTCGATCGTCCTGTTGTCCGTAACCCCTCGCAGGCCGGACGACGATCGGGCCAAGGTAGCCGAAGACTTGGCCACTCGATCCAAACGGTCGGTCCACGACGGCACGACGCTCACCGACGCGGTGGCCCTGGCCAAGAATTCCATGGAGGCCTGGAGGCAGCTGCAGGACGTGCTGTCCGTTGCGCGCTCGCGTCTCCGGCTCGGCGATGTCCTGCTTTCGCATAACGATGATCGTTCGGCTCGGGACTCGTTCCGGGAGGCCCGTGCGAGTTGCGCCGCGGCCTCGGATCTGAGGTGCGAGGCCGAGGCCGCGAACAATGTCGGGTTGGCCGCTCTGAGACTCACCGACGTAGATGAAGCTCTGCAACAGTTTGCCTACGCGAGCGGTGCCTGGAAGCAGCTCGGCATGTCATTCGGCGAGGCGGTTACGCGGTCGAATCTGGGCCTTCTCCACTGGCAGAGCAGCGAATGGCAGCAAGCTCTCGACGAGTATCGCAAAGCAAGCCTGCTCTTCCAACGAGCGAATCCACTTTCCGCCGCGCGCGTCACCAACAACCTGGGACTCGTCTACCTGTCGATGGCCGAGCACGAGCGGGCCGCTTCCTGTTTCCTTCAAGCATTGGCGATAGCGCGGAAAGCGAATGCGTCGCAGCGCGATATAGGGCGCTTTCGTCTGAACTTGGGACGCGCGCAGATGCTGGCCGGCCATTTGCGAGCTGCCCTCCGTCAGGAACAGGCGGCCCTGAGGATCCTGCAAGCAGCAAAAGATATAGGCGGCGTGGCCGACGTTCACAACAATATTGCCCAGATTCTGCTTCGGATGAATCAGTTCTCCGCGGCGGAGACGTCCATTCGGGCTGCGCTGGCTCTGTACAAAGACCTAGGGAACCAGCGCGGCTTGTCAAGTGCGCTGCACTATCTCGGCGTGCTCGCTGCCGCTTCTGGCGACCTGGAGGAGGCGCGACGCCGGTTGGAGGAGGCCCTGTCCATCAGGAACGAAAGGCGCCTCCACGACCAGCGGGCGGAGACGCTTTATCAACTGGCTGTGGTCGAGAATCAGGAGGGCAAGATCGATGACGCGGAACGCCATGCCGGACAGGCGATCGACGTCGTCGAATCGCTGCGGACGAATGTGGAGAGCGAAGCGCTCCGCAGAAGTTACTTCGCCGACAAGCAGGCCTATGGCGAGTTTCTGATCGGGATGCTTATGTCCCACCGCGCTTCTTCCGAACACGACACGCTCGCGAAACGCGCCTTCTCGGTCGCGGAGCGGCTTCGGGCGCGGACCCTGATCGAGGGTATGTCCTGCAGCCCGCTCGTTGTTCCGTTCGACAATCCGAAGTTGGCGGCTCAGCTGCGATCCGTCCGCCGTCGACTGAACTTCAAATCCGCCCAGTTGGCAGTCCGGCCGAAACCGGATCCGGTATCCGATGCGCTCCTCCGCCGCGAGATCGATGAGTTGCTGGCGGAGGACGAAGAACTCGGGGTGCGGGCTCGAAATGTCAACTCCAAATGTGATGCGCTCGCCGCGCCGTCCCTGGGAGTCGATGAGGCGCAACGGCTGCTCGGAGCCCACGATTTACTCGTGGAATACTCTTTGGGCGAGCGCCGGAGCTATGTCTGGATCATCGGGCAAAACTCCTTCCAGACGAGGGAATTAGCGCCTCGAAGCCGCATCGAGGCCCGCGCCCGCGCCATCATTGACCAGATGGAGAACGCGCAGGAACGCAAAGCATATCCCCTCAAACGCGTGGAATTCCTGGTGGCTATCCGCCAACTCGCCGAAGCCTTGGGATTGCCTTTCGGAACCACGGAAGCCGGAAGCCGGATTCTAGTTGTTCCTGACGGCATCCTTCACCGTGCCCCATTCGCGGCTCTCCCGGGCGACGGCTCGCGCCCGTCGTCCTATCCGCAAAACGCGATGGGAATGCGCTGGGAGCTCGTCCAGGCGCCATCCGCATCTGTGTTCCTCCTGCTCCAGGAACGCCGACGCATCGCTGGCCGGATGCCGATCCGCGTAACCGCGCTTGTGGATCCGGTCTTCGACGCCACCGACGCGCGACTGGCGGGACAGCCTCTGCCTGAGGCTGTCCCGAAACCCGTCCTCAAAGGTGGCCCAGGGTTCGGATTGGCGCGGTTGCCCTTTGCCGACGAAGAACTGGCCCCCATTCTTCGACACGTGCCTCCCGACCGGCGGACCGTTCTTCGCGGCTTTCAAAGCACCCGCAAGGCTTTTCTCGATCAGCGACTCTGGCAATCATCGCACGTGCTTGCCTCGACTCACGCCTTTGTCGACGACATACAACCGGAGCTTTCCGCCATCGTTTTCTCCATGATGGGGAAACGAGGCACGGCAATCGATGGCATGGTCAGACTCTATGAGATATATGACTTGCCCGTCGCGTCGTCCCTCGTTGTGCTCTCTGCTTGCGAAACCGCGCGCGGACGCCAGGTGCGCGGCGAGGGCTTGGTGAGCATCTCGCGCGCCTTCCTGTTCGCCGGCGCGTCGGCCTTGCTGGCACCGCTCAACCGCGTCGATGCCGAGTCCTCCGCCGCCCTCGTCGCTGCTTTTCTGGACAACGTTCTGAACCGGGGAGCAGTGCCGCCTTCTACCGCGCTGCTGCGCGCCAGGATCCGGATCGGACAATCGACCCGCTGGCAAGACCCGTATTACTGGAGCTCATTCGTGCTCGTGTCGGGGTTGGACTGACCGAAATTCCCTTCTATATACCGGTGCATGATGACATACTGGGTACCGGCATGGGAGATACCGCCCAACCATACAAACTGAATAATATTCCCGATCAGGAATGGGAGCAGATTCGGTCAAGATTGGGCTTCTACTTTGCACACCACGGCACCGCCGATCCGGAGGATCTCGCGCAGGACACGCTGAGCCGCGTGATCGTCTGGCTCCAGGATGGCAACCGGATCGAAGGCAAGGACGGATTGGCGAAGCTCTGCTACGGTTTTGCCCGCAACGTTCTGCGCGAGCAACGACCAAGCCGCCCGAAACAGACGGATCCGATCGATTCGGACATTCCAGAACGCCCAAATAAGTCTTTTGGTCTCGCCAGTAGCGAAACCGCGATTCTTGTCCGCCAGGTGCTGGGGAGACTCCCCGGGCCCGACAGAGAAATCATTCTAAGCGCGGAGCTGATGACGCCAGCAGCCATGGCCGCGGTTTTTCGAACGTCCGTGCCGAACATCAACCTCAGGCTTTGCCGCGCCAGGCAGCGATTTCGACGGGGATTGCGATCGGCCCTCGGTTTGCCGGGTGGAGCATGAAATCTGAGCTCATTCTGCGCCATCCTTATGCAGAGGCCCCGTGTGAGCACAAGCTGGGAATCTGAGCAAGACCGCCGGATCATCCGATATCTTCTGAAGGACCTGCCCGAAGACGAGGCGGAGAGGATTGAGGAGCAGTACGTCTGCGAAACCGTCTACTTTGATCGCGTTGCGGAGCTGGAGGAAGAGCTGATCTGCAGCTACATGAACCAGACGTTGTCCCCCTCCGACTCGTCCCTCTTCGAGCGTAAGTACCTGGCCAATCCTCACTTGCGACAGAAGATCGAAGTGGCCAAACAACTTCGTGAGGAGGGACGAGAGGTGGCCTCATCCTGGATTTCGCGCCCCGCCGCGGAGTCCTGGTGGGAGCGCCTTCTTCACCCTCAGATCAGAGGACCGGTGTTCGCCTGCCTACCGTTCCTAATTATGGTTGTGGCTGCGCTGGTCCTTCAGAACGCCAGGCTTCGGTCCGACCTTCTCCGCCTCCACAACAAGCCGGGTCTGCAACGAAACCAGGTTCCGGCCGCGTCATTGGCAGTTTCTTCGCAAGCGGTTGCGAGCCTGATCCTGCTCCCCGGCGTTACCAAGTCACTTGCCGGCGATCAGGACCGCCGCGTCGCCTTGAGCACCGGACTGAAGGAAATCCGAATCCAATTCGACCTGCCTGGCTTGGCCGGAGATGCTTCTCTCGCGCTGGACGTCTTCCGGCTCGAGTCGGAAGGGCGCCGCGCCATCCTCCATCGCGCTGGCCTGCATAGTTTTCCGACGACATCGGGCCGTTGCCTGGTCTGGGCCGCCGGTCCGGAAGAACTCGGCCCTGGAAATTATCTAGCATTCGTGAAGCGTAGTGTGGAGAATTCCGACGACGTACTGGAGTCGTTCGCGTGGACGGTCGTGCGCCCCTAGCCCCCACTTCCTTATAGGCGACCGCGCTTCTTGCGCGCGGCGAAAGTTTTTCGGTCCCGCTCCACCGATAACTTAATGCCGCAATGGAAATGTCTGTTGGGCTCAAGGAGAAAGAGAATTTTTTGCAGGTCAACGACTTACAGAAGACGTTACTCAAGCTCCATTTCTATGCCATGGCCATCAAGGCTGCGAGCCTCGTGAGCGGCACGCAGTTTGTGTTCTTCGGCGGAGAGGTCGGCCCGCATTGGGTCCAGGGGAGGAGTCGTATTGGTGGCGGGTGGCGCTCTGGCAGTGGAGGGGCTCGCCGTCCAAGTGGATCGACAAGCCGTGGACGTTGCGCCACCGATAGCCCCGAAAGGCAACCAGGCGGCATCAATCTTCCGATGAAGGCCGGGTCGCGAGAGTACGTGTAGGCAACCGTGGGGCTCTTGGAAACGACCTGGCTGAAGCGCGCCGGTAGCGGCGCGGTCCGATATGTCCGCCCCTTGGGTTAAAAGCCGGCGCTTTTCGCCGAAGCCGGGTATGACGAGGCGTTCATGTGCAACGGCGCTAACCCGGCGCCAGTCGGACTGGGGCTGCGGATCGTCCACTGGCCGTGTAATCCGCCCGGCTTGGAAGCGGGCCCGGTGCCGGTCATCGTGCCGCGAATGCGCTAGGAGGCTGCTGCGCGGTTCGTCCGGCGCGGCAAGCGAAAGCCGGTCGCCAATTCCGGCCAACAGTAGGAAGCCTGGCGATCCGGTGACGCTGTCCTGGACAACGCAGCACGCCACTCAGATCCCGATTTCCGGTGTCCCCGGATCCTTGCCGCTGAACGGATCCTTGACCGCAAGTCTCTTCGTAGACACCATTTAAACGTTGGTCGTCTACGGACACCGCTCCCAGAACCAGTCGATTCTCGCCGTGAAGGTTGGAGGCGCAATGATGGCTCTCATCCAACGGCGCCCCACCCCCCTACTGAAAGATTGGTTCACCGATTCTCATAGATGAAGGAGAGAGTCAGAGAAGAGCCGACCGCTCTTGGAGTATACATGTCCGCTCTCACAATACCCGATTCACGGCTCGTCTTGCTGACTGGCCGTTTGTTGATCTTGATTGCCTCTGCCGGTTGTTGTCTCGCGCAGACGGACAGTCCCTTGGGTTGGGATCCGCACCTCACGTTTGCCGGCAACTTCGACGCCGGATACCACAAGACCCAGTTTTTCGAAGAGAACCACAACGTGGCTGTCGGCCAGTGGGATTCGCGAGTCGAATGGTGGTTGTACCCGAACCGGAAGCACTTTGCGTGGGGGCCGTACTTGCGGTTGAGCGGAATCATGGCTTCGAAATCCGAAGCGTGGGAAAACGCGTGGCTCGGCGGCCCCGGCGTCGGTCTGCAAGTCTATCCGTTTGACATTCGGCGCGGCTCCTCGAGTCCTTGGGTTAAGGTCTTTGGCCCCACACGAGTCTTCGCTGAATACAACCGCCTGGACTATTGGGGCGCGGAGAACAGGTGGCGACCGCACAAAGAGACGCGCTTCGGAGCCGAGTATTGGCGCTCCTTGCGTGTGAACAACACGGAATCGTCCTGGTGGGCCGAGACCTGGCACGGCCTGTGGCGGCAATCGGCGAATGAATTCACCCCGACCTATCGAAGCTGGATATTCGCCAACGCGTTGAGATCCGGGATACGCGCCAGCCAGAAGGGGGCGCTCTCGGCGATCACTCCGTATGGGGCCCTGGAAAGTTCGCTAACAGATAATCAGACCTATTACTGGGAGAATCGGCTGCTGGTGGGCGGCGGCGTGCGGTTTGCCCCGTCGCTGCGGGGCCGGCTGCAGGACGTCACCAGGATCAACCGGTTTGCGATCTATGGCGAGTACCTCCATATTGGCGCCTATTATCGCGACCGGGCGCCGGTTTCCACACCGAATTACGAGGTGCGGATCGGCGTCACGTTCAGCACGGGACTGTGGTATTGGTAGCCGCCGTGCCAGTAGTGGGCGGGAGAGGAAGCTCATTCACATGCTCATGCCAACCATACGCGAACTAACAGCTCTCAGGCCTCTGATGCGCGGCGTCGATGTCGAGGTTCTCCGTCCGGCGGGACAGGAGGAATTCAGTGCTAGAGTCGACTCAGTCCGCAGTCGAAACGCGGCGGCGCTTGCCAGCCTTGGCAAGGGCGAAGTGGCCCTACTCATGGCGATTTCCATTCTGACGGCGCCGATGGACTGCTCGGACGAAGAATTGCTCCCGCATTGCATTGCCCTGGCAGGCCTCGTCGGTGCCATTCCTGACGATGGCGCGCAACGACGCCTCATCGTCGACTGCGCAATCGCTTATGGCTGCGGTTGGCGCAGAACGCTACGAGACACCGGCGACTGCGGGGTGAACGGACTGTGGGAATCGGCCTTTCGCCTCCTGGTTGGGCAAATCACAGCGGCGATCATGGTGGCAAACGATCGGTTGGGAGCCATTTTGACGCCACTCCTGCAGGACCCGAACGAAATCTCCGCGATGGACGACTTGCGGGAATCCCGCTGGGTGATTGCCTCCACGCTAGCATTCCGGCTGATCAAACCGCTGCACTCCAGGCACGAGTCCGCCGAGAATCTCTTCGCCATCGCGGGCAACCGCGACATCAATGGCGCCCCGATCGCCGAAGATGCGCCGCGTCGCGACTTCACGCGGGTTCAGGGACAGGGCTATTCTCTGATTCCGTTGCCGGCCGGGTCCAGATACATCTTTGACGTGATGTCCGGTAATGCCGTAGCGGTCTCCGAAGCGCGCGTTCTGGCGGCCGGACCGGGGGGGCGGATCGTCATCCGCGCGGGGGACTTTGCGACGGTGGAGGTGGCGTTTCCGGTGGACGCGAATCTCAGCCGCTTCTTGCGCCTGAATTCCGGGCGTGAGGCGTTAGTCCGCGCCGCCGTGGGTCCGGTCTCACTGGCCCAGTGGGAGTGCGGTTGCGGGTCGTGGGCCTGCGCCGAACGACATCGCCTGGCTTCTTGGGTTCCCGACCCCAAACTGGGTCTGAAGGACTTCGTGAATTCGGCGATCAACGGCCGGGACTTTCCGCTGAAACCGAAGGCGTTGATCGCCGCGATGTACTACTCTTATCTCTCGCGTGAGGGCTGGGGCGGCTCGCCCGGCCCCGACTCTGCTGGGCTGCCTCGCATCCGGCGCGTGCTCATGGTCCGCGTAACCACCGCCATCAATCCGACAACGGGCCAGGTTGAAGAGAAGCAGGACCTCCGGGAAAACTTCCTATTGCTCAGCGCATACGGCGATTTCGGGCCAGTGCGAGTCGTGCGTTGCGGCCGCTGCGGGAGGTTCCGTCACGTCGAGGAGGTGATTTGCGATTGTGGAGCGGAAGAGCCGAAGGGCGCGCCCGCGGCTGTCTGGGCGCCGCTTCCGCTTTTCCGGCCTCTGGCAGGCCCGCCTCCGGATGGCGACCCCTTGGTGCGGGGGCTCATGAGCGAGTTTCTGGACCGCTGGATGTGCTTGATTAACACGGCGGATCCGCCCGGACGATCGGCTGAGCGGCGCCGCGAACGCGAAACCTATCAGGAAGTCGTGGAAGCATTTCGACGGTCCGACCTGGTGCGCGCTGCCGAACTCATCGAGTACGCGCGCAGCCAGGGCTGGAGCGTACCGGAGGTGGAGGATGACAAGGATGAATGAAGCAACTGAACTCCGTCACGAGGCTCACGACCTTCTTCAGCGCCTGACCGTAACACCAGACCGACCGCGATATGCCCTCGGAAAGCGAGTAGGTATTGCTGTCCGGGTCGAGCCTGTCAAGAGCGGGGAATACCACATCGAAGTCCTGTGCCATGCGTTCGGAAGTACTGAGGCCGATTGGAGCGCCTATCGCGTGGTTCTCAAGGATTCCGCGGGTGCGCAATACCCGCTGCCTCTCGACCGGTTGGGTCGCGGAGCCCTTGTGAGGCTCCTGCCTCACGAGGTGGTGTTGCACGGCGTCGGAATTGCCGAGATACCGTTCACGAAGGAAGGTCGTGAACAGGAAGACGAACTCATCGTACTCCCGGCTGCGGCCAAAACGGACGTCGGAAGACTCTTCAATGAGATTGAAAAGGGCTTCCAGGCCGCCGACGGCCGGGTCCGTGCCACGGTCCGTTGCGCAAAGGGAGGCGATCTGAGCGTTGTGTTCATAGCCTCTTCCAAGCACGCCGACCTCTTGGGGGCCGTTGTCACCTTCAAGTTCTCGACGGACGAGGGAAAAGAATTGAAGGGCAGGAAGGAACTGCGGTCCGATGAAGCGAACAAGGGCCAGTTGGCGGCGTTCTGGAGTGAGAACCAGACGAGTCTGAGCCCGGGCGGAGCAGCCCCTCCAGGAGTTCCAGAAAAGAAACTGACCTTCGAGTTTCAAGTCCTGCCGGTTCCGCCGCAGGAAGGAGAGGGAAATGTCTAAGGTGACGACCTTGGTTCCCCTGGAGTTCGGCGTCGCCGGCCGGACCGGGCGCCTGTCGCTGGAACTCGACGCCGCCCTCGAACCAGGTCTACATCGGGGGCCGTGTATGAATGGTGTGGTCATGCAAGGCGAACCCGGATTCCTCTCGACAGCGAAGCTTGCACATCGCGTCGCCATGACCCACTTCGCGTTGAGCGCCGGTCTCTCGATCAAGTGGTGTCTATGCCCCTGCCACGGCCTCAATTTCCCGGGTCTTGAGGGAGGATCAGCCGGTGCCGCTTTCCTGTTGGCGCTCTTGAAAGTCGGCTTCGGCGACTTCAACCGGCGGGCCCTGGCGCACTTTGGCGAGATCGAAGAGGCCATTACCGCGGTTCGGCTGGAGTGGGTGGCGGCGTCAGCGGCCATTGATGAGTGCGGGAAGTTCCTGCCCGTGGATCCGCGGGCGCTGATTCTCAAACTGAAGGCTCAAGCGGATGAGCGTCCCGAGTCACGCGTTCGCGTGGCAGCAATCGCTCAAGAACAAGGGGATGTCCCCCTGGCCCCTGCTCCCAAAATACCTGGTTTGTTCTTGTTCGACGCCGGAGTGCCGGACGGTCCTGTTCCGGTGCTCCGCGCCTCGAATGCGGACGACTGCTACCGCCAGCTGTTTCGGCTGCAGTCCGGACAGGTGCTGTTATGAACAGTGTCGTTGAGCTTTTCGCTCGCTTCCTGCTGTTCTTCGAGTACTTCCTCACGGCCGGCTTTCGCATGGCATGCGCTTTGGGCTGTTATGTCGTGCTGCTCTGGCTGTTTCTTACGGAATACTACCTTGCAGCGAGGTTTCCCTGGTGGCAGGGGTGGTGGGAATACGCCTTCCTTGTTCCGGCCTTCGGACTCCCTGCCGTTCTCTCCGCCTACGGGGTTTGCCGTCTGGAGAGGATTCGACCGCCAATGTCTCCGATGGCCTTTGACGAGCGCGATCCCGCCAAGATGGCCGTGCCGGTCGCGGCATGGGTCTCGATGCTTCGCGAAGCGGCGCGGAACCGCCGCGGACTGCTGCTGGGAAGCTTCCTGCGCTGGCAGGCGCGGCTGTTGGTCCGTTATGGGGCGGGGGTTGGCCCTCTCCCGCGCCCGCAGCTTCCGCGCGTCTGGCGGAGAACTTTCCGGCATGCGCTAGCCCTTGCCTGGTTTCCGACCCTCCTGGTGTATCTGTGTAGTCCGTTCTCTTCGCCTCCGATGGAGACGCTCGCTGCTATTCTCGCGGACAGGCCGGCAGGCGTCGAGAGAATGAAGGTGGGCCGCGTAGATGCCAAGATCGGGCTGATCGAGGAGGACTTGCTGGCAAAAGGCGACGAGAACGAGTGGTACATCCAATCACCAGCGAAGTTCCCCCTAGGCTGGCTCACCACATTCCCCGCCGATTTTCCACGCGTCTATCGGAGGCTTCAGGCGCTCTCCCTGGGCGAAGTTTCAGGCTGCGTGGTCGCGCCCGACCCCCGGGTCGAGCCTGGCCTGGTCACCCTCAAACCCGTGCGCGCCGGGACTGCCACCATCGATTTCTGGCGCTCAGCCGAGGGGTCGTTGGATCTGCAGATGGAACTGACTCTGTTTCGACGCGACTCTGTAACAGTGGTCGCGAAAGCGTTTGTGCATTGATATGGAGAAAGGCAGCAATGAAAAGCAAGTTTAATATGACGCTCGCGCTGTTTCTGGCGCCGGCGATCTACGCCCAGAAGATTGTTCCTGACAAGACCGACAACGCGAAGCCGGGACAGACGATCACCCTGAAACTGGTGGGAGCCGGCGGCAAGGGCGACGTGCTTTCCTGGGCAACCAAAAGCGGCAAGGGGACCATCCGCGTTGGAAGTGATCCGAGGACGATCGAATTCACTCCGGACGCGGCCTCGGAAGACATCATCGTGGTATGCGTCATTGTCCCTTTGCACGGCTCCAAAAAAGAGGCGATTGCCCAGATCAAGCTCCAGGCTGGCGGTTCCGGTTCCGTCTCGGCATCGACGGCTTCACCGGCAGTCGTCCCGCCGCCCGGCTCCGTCAAGCCGGCAATCGATCCTCCACCGCAACACGCGGCGCCCAGTACCGATGGCTACATCGAGCAACTTGGGTTTATTCCCGCCGGATTCATGGGCTCCGCCCAGGAAGGCGCTACCGTCGACTTGAATCAGGGCCACCCGGAAGACCCGCACTCACCGCCGACGTGCATCAGGCTTGCTTACACGCCGGAGCCCGCGCAATCGGCTTCGCCACAGAGCAAAGTGACGTGGTTCGCCATTGCCTGGCAGTTCACGAACGGAGAGCCCAACTTCGGCGATTCCCCAGGCAAAGATCTCGAGAGCGGCGTCGACGAGTCTTCCCGCTTTCGGTCACTCCGCATCTGGGCAAGGGGAGATCTCACTTCCGGAAAGCCACCGGTCGTCCAATTCAAATCCGGAGGCGGAACCAAGCGGGGCCTGCCGGAAGGTCAGCGGGCATCCTATGAAGTAGTTGATCAATTCCGGCCGCTGACGCCGAGATGGACGGAATATTGTCTTAGCCTTCGGGACAAAAAGCTGAGGAACGTGGTCTCGGCGTTCACGATCGTGATGGAGCGCGCCGGCAATCCGAATGGCGCCGTAGTCTATCTGGACGATATTCACTTCTCCGAGGACGGTTGCCCGGCGGGGTTACAGTAGGTCACGAGACCAATTCACAGATTCAGTTTTATGAAGACCGTGCTGAAGCTGGAGAATCCCGTTCCGCTGAGTGTCGTGGAGTTTGACGCTGGTGAAGAACTGTTTCTGACCATGCGCCTCTCTGGGGTGGGCGATTACGGGACCGGTATTGAGCGGACCGGCGACCGCCCTCCCACCGTGGACTGGCTCGACCCGCCCCACCGCATCACCGACCCGCACGCCCAACGACGGGGCGCCTGGTTCATCTGGGACGGGGACGCAGCTGCGGATCACATGATAACGCGCGAGCGCCTCGGCAAAGCGGCTGACCCATTGCTGAAGGCCGACCTCGAAGCCATGCTGCGAGACAAGGAATGGAATAACTGCCATCAACTTCTCTTTCCCTATCTCTTTCCAGAGTGGCGAATCAAGGGTATGCAAGGATGCGGCGACCTGACCATGAATTACTGGAATGTCGCCTACCTCAATGGCCATCTGGCCCCCGGGCGCCACTTCGTATGTCTGCGGGGCGAACACGTTCTGGGCCGGGTTTACACCTGTCTTGTCAAATGGAAGGCGCGTGTGACAACGCGGCAACTGGTGTCCATCGAAGAGATGAGATTTGCCCACACGGAAGGTCTGGACGTCACCGCGGAGGTCCTCCGGGATGGACATTGGTTCGATCGCAGCAGCGAGATCGAGTTCGCAATTTCGAATCAGCGAGTCCTTCGCGACAGTGAGGTGGTCCCGGCCTTGGAAAGCTGTGAGCAGTTTGGCGATGTGCGGCACCTTCTCCAGACGCCGACCCTGAATCCGCCCGGGCCGCTCTACCCCGGAGAAAGGCCGACTTGCGGCCGTTATTTGCCGCGCAGGTTCTTCGATCATGACCAGACGGATCACATCTGGCTCGGCGAAAACGAGTTCATCGCGGACTTGAATCGCAACCTGCTGCGCGCCGCGCTTTCCGGCCCTGTGGTCCTGCCGTGGCCCATCGGCGGCGCCACCGAGCAGCAGGTGCGTGGGGCTTTGATGCTCGGCCGATACTCCGAGGTCGGGGGCACAAGCCGCCTCCTCCGCCCGGGCGAATGGCGCTTCCGCCACGAACGCAGGACGGTCGTCGGCCTGGAAATCTGCTTTCGCCGCAACTGCTACGGGTGGACGTTGGTTGGCGTCAGCGCGGACGGCCGGCGCGTGCTGGCGCTCGCATGTAAAGGCTTTCCCGGGGAACAACGCGGCTACACGTTAGAGGAAGCTGCCGCCATATTCTGTGGGGCGGGGGCGGCCGAAGCTCTGCTGATCGACGAGGGGGAAGATGCATTCCAAATCGTGAATGGAGTGGACCAGATCCCGCGGCCGAACCGGCGCAGGGTCAGGGCTTGTTTTGTAGTCGCCGAACGCGAGCCGGCTATCGATGGAGGGAGCGAGCGATCATGAATCTTCCTGAAGGCGTTTCCTACCGCGCGAAGGAAACTACCCTATGCGGGCACGGCGTCGGATGCCTGATCCGAGTGCCGCCCGGATATGATCACACCCAAGTCAGCCTCGAAACGGCGCTGGTGCCGTACTTAAACGGTGATTGGCACGATTGGGCTGCCCTGCACCCATGCATTCTGGGTCGCGGAGGTCCGCAGGCCGCTCCGTCATACGCCGCCGCCTGGAACCGAAGCTTCCGCATCGAAGTAGTCCCCGAAATCTGCCCGGGTGATCCGGATCCCGTCCTCTGTGGCGCGCGCGTGGATCGCTTCCCGGCGAAAGCGCCGACCTCCCCCATCGACCGGCTCTGCGAGTTCCAGACGTTCGGAATGGCCGTGATAGACATGGGCAATGGACTTCTCGATCTCTGGCTGGCGGAACCGGGCGACAAGCTGCTGATTCCGGCTCGCGCATACTGCGCGCTCTATTGCGCCGGAGAAACTCTGATCACACTCGAACTGGCAAATGACGGCCCTGTCCCTGAACCGGATCACGAATGGCGGAATTGCCTGAGTCAGTCGGGACCGCCTCTTCTTCTCTACTACGATCGCGATCAAGCGCATTTCCTGCTGAACCGCCTTTGCGTGAATTCCCGGGCGCATCGGTTCGGCGTTCGGTTGCCGGCCAAACCTGGTCCCGAGGCCAGGTCCGTGCGTGTGCCGCGGAGCGGCAGGATGGCCCTCGCGCCATTCCTCCATCGCGAGTTGACGACCAACTTGGATCTGGTGATGCGTTTCCGGTCCCTCGGCCTGCGTTTGCGCCACGCCACTTCGGAAGCGATCCTGCCGGAAGATCCGCTACGCGCCCAAGACTTCCCCACTCCCATCCACTACTCCGGTCGGTTGAAAGATGAGCCGGAATCTGGCTCGCTGGCTCGTTCCTACCTCTTCGGCGACAGAATAGCCGTGAAGCCGACGCCGTCGTGGCGACATGGTTTCGAGAAGAAGCTCAAAGCAAGACTTCATGCTGCCAGTCGCCTCGTGGATCAAAGGCCAGATCGGCGACGGCCGTTCAATATCGTCATTGAGGGAGTCGGTCAGTGGGCCGAGAAAGTCTACCGGCCCGCGGCGCGGGACATAGCCCAACACGCGACGCGGAGATTCAACATCTTCTATGCCAACGATGAAACCTGGGCCGCCGCCCCGGCATGGCGCTCGTCGCTACGCTCCCGAGGGAGCAAAGAGATGCCATGGCTCTCTGAACACTATTGGAACAAGGCGGACCCTGTCGACTTTAGGCAGTATGAGCACCTCAGAGAGGTGGACGCCGTTTTCATTGTTACGCCGGACGTCACGCACGTCGAAATTGCAAAGCACTGGCTCGGCAAGACCCCCGTCATCTTCGTGGAAAAGCCGTTCGACACCGAGGCGGAGCGTTTTCGCGGCCTTCTCTATTCCATGGCGCTCAGCGAGGTGGAGGGCGCCTACAAAACTGCTGTCGTCGGTATCGACCACTACCTGCTGCGTCTGAGCCCGCTCCTCAGATACTTCGGCCCGATCTTGACGGCGCTGGGCGACGGACTTGAGGATGTAGCTTTTGAGATGACGGAGAAGAATCCGGTCGAGCCCGAACGTGAGCGAACTCTGAGCCTGGGGCTCGGCATGGATCTGCTGCCCCATTTTGCCGCGCTGCTGGTCTTGCTGGGCCCATTGAACGACGTCGATCTGGTCCGGGTCCTGTGCGCGATTCAATACGATCCGCTCGATTGCTCCCAATTCGATAACGAAACCGGTTTGGCCGGCCGTTGCCGGATCAGGGACTATGGAAGTGGTTTCTTGGGCGCCAGCTTTTGTGCCGGGAAGGGAATTGACCCTTCATTCAAAAGCCTTCGTGTTAAGGGTAGAAACCAGAACGAGCTGCTGATTGATTTCGCCGGAAATACCGTAAAATGTCCAGGTGTGAACTTCAGTGAGCCGATCTTGGAGAGGGATGTGGCATATCGCGCGCTGATGTCAGACCTGTACGGGGGCCTAAACACGATCCTGAGCAGTTGCCTGAATGTGGCGGACGGCGAGCAGGTCGTCGGTTTCCTGGATGCCATGTGGCGGAGCACTCAGTGGATCAAGCAGAACCGGAACTTCGATCGCGTCCCACGGGGCACGGGAGTCTGTGACTGCGTCTCAGGAGCAAGCCTATGAATTTGATGAGTCTGGTCCGGCCGATCCGCTCACTCCAGCGCTTCCGATCAGAGCCGACCCTGCTGCCGGTCGGGAGCGCCGATCTGTTGAAAGCGGCCCTCACGCCCGGCGAGGGCGACGCGCGCCGCTGCGCTGCCAACGTGGTCGTGTATGGAGGGCAAAGCCGGGAGGCGGAGGAATTCGCAGAGGCGGCGTTTGTTTCTCTTGAGCCTCTCGACTCCTTGTGGCGTGTCGGCGCCGGCGAAGCGGCCGACAGCCGCGTCGTCTGGATCCCAGCGGATCACCCCCTGCTGACCATGCTGAATGCGAGAGTCGTGTTTCTCCCGGCCGGTGAGCAGCAGCAGGACGCCATCCGCGAGTGGCAGGATCGCGCCGACGCGATCTTCGTCGTAGGCGGCGCGCATTGGGATATGCCCGGGGAGCGCTCCGGAACGGTCCACAAATGGCAGGATCGAGGGGCGACGCCCTCCTCTCCTCCGCTGTTCAGCCGGGAAGCCTTTCTGCTTCCCACGAGCGCCACGATTGGTCGCGGGCGGATGGAGCCATTGGACGTCGGTGATGCGCACAACGATTTCGCGTTCGAATGCTGGTCCAAGGATCGACGCGTGCATGCCATCGTGACTGGCCGCGGCGGCGATCTCACCGTCCGTTTCGTGACGGAGGATCCGCAGCTGAAGGGTGCCGTGATTCGCTTTGCATTCCGCACCGGCGCCGGCGCCACACTCCCCGGCGAGCGACAACTCTGGCCGGATGAGGCCAACCCAGCTCAAATCGTTGCTTTCTGGGCGGCCAGCCAATTGGATTTCAAGCAATCGGAGAGTCCACCGGCTGACCGCACCACCGAAGCCGCACAAATGACCTTTTCCTTCGAGGTGCTGCCCAGCGTTTCCCCTGGAGAATAGAAGTCGGCGATCCGCTTCAAATCGAAGGCAGCACAAACTCGACGCTCGTCCCGGCGGAGTTCAAGACCGCGCACCAATTCCCGGAGGGTGCCCGCCCGACGTCCAGAAAGACGAAATCGAGCTCATACATGAGTGTCGCCGGGGCAAGACCGCAGAAGGTGACGACGGCGCAGCGCGACTCGGTCGACGCCAGGACCTCGGGCCGGGTAGGGGCACCATCGACTTGCGGAGGGTCGGTAGGCCCGAACCCATTGCCCCACACACTGCAAGTCGCGCCGGGCGCAGGGACGCCCGCGCTGCAGACCATAAAAGCGACGCCCAGCGGCGAGGCGAAAATCGCGGGCGAAACCACCACCGCCTCGATCGCACCCGCAAGGCCGAAGACGCCGTGCTCGACCTCCACCCGGATCCTGCCGAGCCGCAACGTCCGCCAGGGAATCTGGAAGTTGATTTGCAGCTGGGAGACATAGATCAGGTGTAGCCACCATCCGCCGCAAGCACGCGAATGACAAGGCGGCCATTGCTGTCGATTTAGGAGTTCTCGCGCGAATCGGTAAATGTCTCCTTTTCGTTATTGCCCCGACCGCTGTTCCTGCCGACGTCGTAGGTTCATTCCTCGGGATTCGGTGGGCTCCCGGCGGGCCCGTTGAACTCGACCGCCCAAGGGAGCTTCCACTCCGCGAAAGCGCCCGGCGCAGCAGGCAGAGAAACGCACGCAAAAGCGAACAAGCGGAGCAATCACCGCGTCTCATCATCTTTTCGCAGCAACCGGATCCAGAATCGACCAGTTTGAACGGGCAACGGGACAATGTGTGTAGCGCTTAGCGAATGTAGGGGGCTGTCTCTCCCCTCTCCGAGCCTCCAATCCTGCCGGCCGCCCGCATGGACGTCGCACGACGCCCATGCACTGTGAGTGAAAGAAAAGCGCCGGTTCCTGCATAACCAGTAAACGCCGGGATTTCGCCCCGCTGGCGCTTTCGCGGTCACAGCGGTCTTTGGTTGTGCGGAATTCGGCCTGAAAGAAGGGAGGGGGCGCCCGGCGCTTCCTTTGAAAAGGAGTGTTTCGAATATGCGCGTAGCCAGATTGCTCCACGTAGTTTATTGCACGCTGGCCTTTGTGCTCTCCGTTGCGGGCCAGTGCCCACCGGATCAGGTGGTCCTGAACGGTGCTTCGCTCGGAAACGGTGTCGCCGTCGGCCTCAACACATCGGGGGGCCGCACCGATTGGCTCTCGAACGACGGGGCTTCACTGATCATGCAATACCCGTCCCTCCAGTCATGGGGCTCGGTCTTCTTCAGCTTTGGAGCGGCGGGCAGCGTCGGCAGCCGGCAGTCCCGTGACCTGTCGGGATGTGGAAACCTCGTGCTCGAAGTCAGCGGCGACCCTGGGTCCGTAGATATTGGCGTTCAGGACTGGCTTCAGCGGCCGGATGGCTCCGAATCGAAGGTCACTATACAGGTTTCCAGTCAATGGCAGACCGTGACCATTCCGTTGAGTCGCTTCGCGCGAACGGACTTCACACACGTTTACGTCCCCGCCGAGGTCGTATTCGGCGGTCCGCAGCCTCAGACGGTTCGTGTGCGCAGCATCAAGTACACCGCAGGCACTCCTCCCTCGGGTCGAACCGGGGTGCTCGCCCACATCGCCGCCGGCGGCGGTCAGTGGTCCACTGTGGTCACGCTGTTCAACCCATCGGCCTCTCCGGCCACGGTGAATGTAGCCTTTCGCGGTGACGACGGCGCCGCCCTCGGTGCGGTCCCGCTTACGGTCACTCAGCATGGAGCGGCCCAGACCGTCACGGGCGGAACCGTCAGCGCCGTCTTGAGCCCAAGCTCGTCCATCTTCATCGCGATTGGCGACCCGTCCGTACAGTCTGTGGTAGGTTGGGCCGACGTGCAGAGCTCGAGTCTAGTGAATGGCTTCGCTGTTTTCCGTTCCTTGAGCGCATCACCTTCGGAGGGAACGGTCACACTTCAAGCAGGTTCTTCGGCAGTTATCCTGCCGTACGACAACACCGGCGGGTTTGTCACGGGCGTCGCGCTCGCGAACCTTTCGACCTCGAGCGCCACCGTCACCGCCACGGCCTGGGACGATAGCGGCAATTCGCTCGACTCGCAACCGATCGCGCTTGCCGGGAACGGGCACACCTCCTTCGCCCTGTCGAACCAAGTGCCGGCCACGGCCGGCAAGCGAGGGATTGTGCAGTTCCAGAGCAGCGGAGGCGTGAGTGGCCTCGGATTGCGTTTTAGCCCGTTCGGCACGTTCACATCCGTCCCGGTGATTGCTCAATAGCGCTGCGGCGGCCTCAGGCCACAACAGCGACGACCGCCGCCGGCGTGCACAGGAAGTCCGAGGCCCGCAGCGGGCCGCCGAAGCCGAGCCAGCGCGCGGCCGCCGAAGTGCCCGCAGCCGCTGCTGCCGCCGGAGCCGGGAGCGCCGTAAAGCATCCGGCCGTCGACCGCCCCGAAACCAGGTAGGCGGCAAGGCCGCCCGCAAATGCGTCGCCGACGCCTGAGAGGCGCGTCGGATCGGACGCGACCAAGGACTGCAGCCGTTCCCATACAACCGGGGAGAGCCGGACGTGATACGCACATCCGCGATAGGGCCCGCCGGCCAGGACCCCGTCCGCCCCCATCGTGACGAAAATCATCGCCGCGCGGGCACCAGCCTGCAACCGCCGAAACGTCCGGATCGCCCCCGGCAGGCCGGCCCGAACCCGCCAGAACATCACTGCCGGGACTTCGTCCGACGCGCCGACAACTGCGCTCGCGCAGGGCAAAACGTGCCGCCATGTGAACTCGGGCGAAGGCGACCCGGTGAAGACTATGCACAGGCGGGTCGCGCCGGCCCGCGCCTTTTCCGCCAGCCGGACAAGGATCTCCCGGTCCTTCAGGGAATTCGCCAGGACCCATGAGCAGTCGGCGACCCAATCCACGCGAGCGAAGTGGCCATCCCCCAACCGCTGTCCCTCCTCCAGCGCCGACTTGAGGATCAGCTTGTCCGCCCCGCCGAGAATGGCGTTCCGCGGCGTCGCCCGGAGGTTGAGCGCCTCCATATCGACTGTCGGAAACGAGAGAGCGCGGGTCACTACCTCGTCAGGCCGCGTCGATTCCAGGTAACGAACCTTGAGATCGGGCACGGCCCGCATAGCGCCCATCACCGAATTCGGACCGCCACCCCCGCAACTCCAGTCCGCCGCATACGCCCACAGGCCGGCGGGAATGACTGCTCTCGTCTTGGAATACTGGACGGGCTCCAAAGTGCGCACGTCTATCCATTGCCCGTTTGCGGCGACGCGCACCAGTGTCCCGTCGATCAATTCAAATCGGAGATGGGGAAACTTGGCGTCCACCGCCGCATGTCCCACGATTCCAACCCGCTGCTTTTCTGTGCCGATCATACCAACCGCCTCCAATGCGTCCTGTAGGGAGCTCAGTCCGACTCCCCGGCAAACCGAGGCGATCGGCATCGGCGCGGATGGGTCGAGCGCACGATGCGGCGGCCGAGTGCACAGACGGGGTGAGCTGTTGCAGAATGTGATCCGCTAGACTACCGACGGCTTCGACCAATAAGGGTGGAGAAGGCGGTCTGTTGTTCTGGGGGAAACGCAGGCGGGCGCATGTTGAGTGAACCGCGCGGTGTGTCCGCAAACTCGATCCGGCTGATTCGAAAGCAGATCGAAGCGCCCGCCATCCTTGGGGGGCGATAATCTTACTGCCGCTATGAGTTGACGCCTTGACCCTTTTCGATTCGTCCTGCTCGCCCTATCCGGCTGGTTAGACCGCCGACAGTCGTAGTTGATCGAATACCTGCGGGAAGAGAATCGAGTGCTACGGGCGCAGTTGGGGGGCAAGCGACTGCGCTTCACCGACGACCAGCGCCAGCGATTGGCAGCGAAGACCAACGGGATCGGGCACAAAATGTTCCTCGAATTGAATACGATCGTCACGCGTGAGACGTAGTTGGCCTGGCACCGCCGCCTGATCGCGCAGAAGTACGATGGTGGCAAGAAACGACGGCCTGGGCGACCACCGAAGGCGGAGGAGATCGAGAGTATGGTCAGAACCCGTGATTTGAGCTTTCTCCAAGGTATTCGTAGGGCGATCACCTGCCTCAATCGCAGGTGCGCTACTTTACATGGTGCCGGCAAGACGGCACCTGGAATCAATCAGTTGCAACCGCTGGCGAACGACCCGGCGGTAGGGAGAACAGGTCTGGCTCGCCCAACTTCCGGTTGAAGCGCGATGGGGCGGTGAATCGTCAAACCACGCCGACATACGCCCCGCCGTCGGCTTTGAGTTGGCGGAGATGCGGCTCTGCTCTAACGCGGAAGAATGGCCGCGGTCCGCCCAACCCATTGCATCTGAGGCACTTCCATCGCTATACTTCGATTTCTGGTCGTCTTCGCCAACGCCACTAGATCCATGCCAGCAGCTCAAAACGCGGATGCAATCAGGCTTCTTAGCGGGCATGCACGCGCGCTCGGATGTCCCGACTTGCTGTTCCTCAACCAGGACCCGACCGCTGCCCACCTTGACTACCTGGATCTCTTTCGCCGTCGAAACTCGCTGGTGCTGCCGGACGCGGTCGCGGAGTTTCAAGGCCGTCCGTTGCTGTACATGGTCAACGGTGGGACGCTGGACAGGCAAGCGATACTCGGCCTTCAGCGTATGCTCGCAAATCGCGGGGACCACGCTTGCCTCGGTGTGGTGAAACCAGGGACCCTGGACGTATACCCCATCAACTTGAATCCACAAGCGCTGGCCCAGGCTGACCTAAAAACAGTCCTTCTGACCGACGACGGAGCCGCAGGTTTCTTTCAAAGCTTAGCGACGCGTAATTTTGAACTCCCGGGCCAGCCGGCGGAAGCGGATTACGTATATGACACGATCCACCGGTTGCTCGCCACAACGTCTGAGGAACTTGCGGGCACCGGCGACAAACCGGGACCACTCCTAGGGCTTGATGTATTATCGACAACTGGACGGGCTCTCTTCTTCCGCTTTCTGATAGACCGCCACATCGTGCGAGAAACGGATTTGACTGAGGTCTGCCCGTCAGCGAAAGCACTTCGCGATGCCTTCTCCACCGCGCAAGCCGCCGCGGAGACATCGTGCTGGCTGGACGAAACGTTCAATGGAGACCTTTTGCCGCTGGGCCTACCACAGGGCCTCCATGGAACCCGCGCCAGCCGACTTCGGGCTTACCAGACTTACTATGAGCGCGCGGGCAACAAGACCAACCGGCGAGTTTTCCTCCACCTGCAAGCCATTCTTAAGAGATGGGAGAATGCAGGGTCGGGCTCCTTTCAAACTACACTCGATTGGGATCAGTTTGATTTTGCACACATTCCAATTGGGGTGCTCAGCCAGGTATATCAGAGCTTCAGCCATCAGTGGGATGAGGAACTCGCCCGGAGCACGAGCGTGCATTACACGCCTCGTCACATAGCAAAGTTCATGGTGGATGAGGCGTTCGCAAATGTGAAGAATCCTTCAGGCGCTGTAGTCTTGGATCCGGCTTGTGGCGCAGGAGTGTTCCTGGTGCTCGCGTTTCGCCGCTTGGTGGCTGAGTATTGGAAACAGTATGGTACGCGACCAAACACGCGGGCGATCCAGCGGATTCTATATACCCAACTGCGGGGATTTGAGGTGAGCGAGTCCGCCTTGCGTCTGGCGGCTTTGGCGCTCTACATTACGGCGATCGAGGTGAACAGTAGCCCACGCCCTCCGGCGAGCCTGAAGTTTCCTCGGCCTCTGCGCGGTGAGGTCTTGTTCGACTTCGGCGAGCATGGGAACGACTTGGCCTGCCGATTCGGATTGGGCAGCCTTGCGCATACAGTCCCAGAGTCTTTCAACGGTTCTTTTGATGTTGTTGTGACGAATCCACCCTGGACGCGGCTGCGCCCTTCTGCAAAGGACCCCGCGCGGAAGGCAGCTGAATCAAAAGCCATCGTAAAGGCCAACAAGGTGTTCACGGAAATCAGCCGCAGGGTGCTCATTTCCCGTGGATTGACGGACCTAGCTACGATGTACGAGAATCCGGACAATGATCCGGATCTGCCATTTGTGTGGCGTGCCGCCGAGTGGGCTCGTACAGGTGGGATCATTGCGATGGCCCTTCCAGCACGTATCGTACTAAGACAGAGCCCACCCGGCAGGACCGCCCGCAATGCGATTCTGTGCGGCTTTGCCGTAACTGGGATCCTGAACGGTTCGGACCTTGAGGAGACGAAGGTCTGGCCTGGCATGAAAATGCCGTTCATGATCCTTTTCTGCAGAAACGCGATACCGGGTCCAGACCATCAATTCCACTTCATAACGCCACTGCGGGAGAACCAAAGGAGTTCGATCGGGCAGTTTCGGATCGATTACAAGTCTGCCCACACGTTATCTAGTTCCGCTGTCGTCGAAAAACCTTGGCTACTGAAGGCGCTCGCGGTCGGAACTGTCCTTGATGTTGAGGTGACGGACAAACTCGCTGGAGAGACCGTTGGAGCTTTCTGGGAGCGCCTTGGGTTGCATTCTGGCCTTGGCTACAATCTCTCCCCAAGTCTCAAGCAAAGTCCAGCGGCGCATTTGCTTGACCTAGATGACTTTGAGCGACCGGAAGGCAGTTTCGAAATTAGCCGCGGGGTCTCCAAGTGGCATGACCGCCACGGCCGAACAACGGCTCACATGCCTAGGTCCGAGCGGTTGTATCAACCGCCGCTTGTCGTGGTGCCACAGTCCCCGCGGGAGGGTCGATCTGACGCCAAGGCATTCCTTCGCCTCGAATCACCTCTCGCCTTTTCACAAAGCAATTACGGGTTTTCCGCGGCACAGGCCGAGGACGGTGCCGTGCTGGCCAGCACTCTCTATCTCATCATTCACAGCCAGCTCTTCGGCCATTACTGCCTCATGAGAAGTTCTCGCCAGGGCGGAAGCAGTTATCGCACAATCGTAAAGGAGGATATCGAATCATTCCCTCTTCCTGAGATGCGGGCGCTTTCCGCCAGCCAGCGCATTCGAATCGAGACTCTGGCGCGGGAGCTAAAAGCTAGCAAAGAGAAGCAGCCCTGGGAACAGATCGACCAGTTGATCTTCGAACTCTACGGACTGGACGAGCACGACGCCACCGTGGTCCGCGACACGGTCACCTTCTGCGGCCCATACCGATCTGTCCGCGAACCGGCTGAGTCGCCCATAACGCCAGTCGATCTGCATGTCTTTTGCGCGTATCTGCAAGAGATGCTCCAGGCTTTGTTCCGGCTGCCCGACGAGAGAATCCACGTGCGTCCGTTGCCGCACAAACCCGAGTTTGGTTTCGCGGCGTGGCAGTTTGTCTCCGTCACAACTCAAAGTTCGCCGGCAACAATCGCCAGACCATGGTTGTCCCGCCTAATGAAAGAGGCGAGCGCTACCGGCGCGAGCCGTGTCACTCTCCGCGTTCCAGGCGGGCTTCTGATCGGGATTCTAAATCAACGGCGTTTCTGGACTCGAAGCCGAGCGCGGCTCTGCTCGCTTTACGTCGAGGAACATCATCTTGAGGCCTTGGATGGCTAAGAGTTTGAGCGCCTCTGGGTTTTTCACCGAACTTCCCGTTCGCAGGCTTCCCCATCCTAGGGTGCCAGAGCGATTGATTGTTGCGGCACATCATGCGGTCGCTCGCGCGATTCAGATTCTGCGCGAGGAAAAGCGCATCCAACTGGCGACGGCCTTGGAAGAGGACCTGACTCATGAAGTTTTTGCCGTTCTGCAA
The DNA here is from genome assembly GCF_051172195.1 of Paludibaculum fermentans. Classification (GTDB taxonomy): domain Bacteria; phylum Acidobacteriota; class Terriglobia; order Bryobacterales; family Bryobacteraceae; genus Paludibaculum; species Paludibaculum fermentans_A. The sequence continues at coordinate 1,837,339 of NZ_JBPJAQ010000001.1, read as the reverse complement.
GACAGATTGCTGGCAACGGGTGAAGTGCACGGCTTTGACTCGCGTCGGTTCGGGCGTATTCAATGTAGTCCTGAAGTGTGGACTCACGATCTAAGCCGAAGAGTGGTGCCAGACTTAGTCCTAGTTGTACTCAGAAGGGATCGGCTGCCGGTTCTTCCCTCCCAGGATGGCCTATTCGTGGAGTGTAAGCCCGTGGACGGCAAGCATGCCGTCGGTGCGCACTATTGCGATCGAGGCATTCGCCGTTTTGTGGACGGCGAGTATGCATGGGCAATGCAGGACGGTCTGATGGTGGGATATGTGCGGGGCGGGCGCACGATTACCAAGGATCTTTCGCCGGTTCTAGCCGACCCAAGTCGTCGAGAGCAGTTGGGGTTCCCGAGCCCACCACATAAGCTCCTTTCACCGATTTTGTCAGCGCAGAACGAGCCTCTACATGTCACTACTCATCGACGGCGATTTCCATTGTGGGGAAATCAAGGAAGTGCGGGGGAGATTCGGCTGTTCCATTCATGGCACGCGTGCAGCTGATGCCGAACTCCGACCCGGGCTGGCCGCTGAACCGCTTGACAAATGGCCCCCAAAGCCCCGACCTCCGACGCGTAGCTGCCGCTCCAGGAAGCCGTCGCTTGGGGCCGCCACGGTCTATATCTGACCGAGTAGTTTGGCCAGCCGGAAACGATCCACTTGGTCGTATGATCGCCGACGCGCCGATGTGACTCGCAAGTTCGCTCGCCCCGTGCGTGAGTGGATGGCGCACCACTTGGAGAATGGGCTGGATTCAGACGCTGCGAAGTATCGCTCCCGAGATCCGGCGTTCTGAGAAGGAGGACGCCAGGCGAATTGTCTGCGCCGCTCGGGCGCTGGCATGTCCAGTGCAAGGTTGACGGGAACCGTCCAGCAATTGGAAGTGCCGTCTGAAGGAGTGTGGACAGCAGGTAGGCATGGATCAGGCCGCCGGCGCTGACCGAGTACCATCCGGGAGTTGGGACGTTCGGCGACGAGTTGACGTGAACGCATGACCCGTGGAAGTGCTGTATTGACGGGTGCGGACGGATAGTCGGCAACCCACGGACTGGGTATTATTGCGAAGCATTCTCTGGACGACCACCTGCCTCAATTGCAGGTGCGCTACCTAACTTGGCTCCGGCAAGATGGCGCTTGGAATCAATCAGTAGGAGCCGCTCGGAAACGCCCCGGCGGTAGGGAGAACAGGCTCGACTGCGGTTTTGTAGCTAAAGGTTCCTCAAGGCTCAACAGGGCGGTCTTGCAACCTATTGAAAACAAAGACACAATTTCGGGAGGATCCACTGCGCCCAAGTCGGTTTTCGGCCTCCCGATGAAGTGCCCTGTTTCCATCTGCTTACGTTTCAAGTAGATACGGCCAATCCGTTGAGCTCCGTGGAAGCCGGTTGAAGCAGGAAGGACTGAGCAGCTACAGAAAGATCTACAGTACCTGATTTTGGATTGAAATTGCGTGCCCGCCTCGCACCATTGCATTTCCCAGCAACGCGAGTGTCAACCAGCCTTCGCAATAGGCGCGATGGCGGCACCCGAGCAAGGCGGTCTTCGAATCGAGTCAGCCAACCACGATTCGGGTTTGATCGCACCCACATGCCCGGGCGACTTCTCGCTCAATTGGATGCGGTGAGGCGGCTCACCTGGACGTATCCCAAGTCGCAGCTTCACACGACGGGGCTTCTGGGCGGCTTGGCGGGAGCGTATGCTTCCAACAGGGCGAGGGTATACCATCAAAAGGAGCCGCTACCAAATTCATGTTTGAATCGATATGTCTGGGCAGGCCAGGCCAGTTCACGACGGCTGGTCTTGGATTGCTGGCAGAATGCTTACTGTATTACCGACAAGTACATCTCGTGCTGGATCATCAAGGGTTCAAGAGCCTCGTCCGCCTGTGCGGTCCAGATACCTTACTCGGGCTCGTTCTAGACGGCCACCTCGACGTAATTTACCAGGAGAATCGGCTAGGAGTGGCGACCAAGACGATCGCCAACGTTGATCAGCACAGCTTCATTGCGTTCGAGGCACCGCGATACGCGGCTCAAAACCACGTTCCGGCTGTGCTCGAAGAGCTACTTGGTAAGCCGGGTAAGGCTCGACGCATAGGGAGCCGGATTCTCCAGCGACTAACAGTACGGAAGTACGATCCATCCCGGAGCCATGAATGGCTGGCGGACATTGAGGGCACGACATACACAGATCAGGTCGCGTCCGCGCTCCTGGAAACGCTGGCTCCTAGTTACAGAACTCCGAAGGCTGTGGAGTTTCGAGTTCATTCGGAGAGTGGGTCATACGTCGTTGCGACAAACATAGATTTCGCTGCTGCCAACGAAATCTATCGTCGAGCGAATCCGGATTCTACGCTTACGCCGGCTCTGATCTTAAGCTACCTCTATGAGGGTATCGCAAATGTTGTTACTGGTGCCGAGCATGCCTCCGAGCTGGTTACTGAGCCATTCGAGGCACTGCTGTCGACGCATAAAATTGGCCGCATAATCGACAACGCAACTCGCAGTACGGGAAACATCGAGAGATTTCAGGAGTTCGTTCTGCCCACGAGATCGGTAGGTCAAGTCATCGCGTCCGGTGAGCGGAACTTCGAGGATTTGCGACATCTAATCAATAAGGCTGCAGAGTTTCGAGAGTGGACGCACAAGATGTCGGACGACGCGGATATCTTGCGCGAGTATGTCGCGGCCTGTAGTAGCTTGTCGTGGCTAGATAAGCTCCCAAACAGGATGCTCAAGTACCTATTGTTTAGCTCGATCGGCCTTGGTATCGGTCTCACCGTAGCTGGTCTTCCCGGTGCGTTGGCGGGGTTCAGCTTGAACGCTGTGGACTCATTCCTGTTTGACAAGTTGGTTTCGGGTTGGAAGCCGAGCCAGTTCATTGGCGGCTCACTGGTCCCATTCGTCAATCCCCGTCGCCTGGACGCCTGAATTTCGTTCTCCACCAGACTGATGGCGGACCTGTCTACCTGTCGAGCCGAAGTCTCGACGAAGCTATCTGGAAGCCCAGAGTTTAGGGCTCATCGCCGGCTGCCCACGACCCCGCCCGGCCGGCGTGGGGCGACATCGCGTCAAACCACTCCGTGCACTCCGCCTCGCGGCAAGTTGACCGGAAACGTACTACTCGTGGGAGTGTCGTCTTGACGGGCGCGGACGGATGGTCGGCCACCCGCAGACTGGGTGTTCTTCCGCAGCATTCAGTGGACGACCACCTGCCTCAATCGCAGGTGCGCTACTTCGCATGGTGTCAGCAAGACGGCGCCTAGAATCAATAAGTTGGAACCGCTCGGGAACGGCCTGGCAGCCGGGGAAACGGGTCCGAACGCGGTTTTGTAGCTAAAGGTTCCTCAAGGTCCAACAGGGTGGTTCTGCAACCTGTTGAAAACAAAGACACAATTTCGGGAGGACCCACTGTGCCCAAGTCGGTTCTCGGCCTTCCAACGAAGTGCCCTGTTTTCATCTACTTACGTTTCAAGCAGATACGGCCAACCCGTTGAAGTCTGTGGAGGCCAGTTGAACTCGGAAGCACCGAGCAGCTACAAAATAGTCTACGGGATACGAAACGAAGAAAATGCAAGTCCGGGCCAGTCATCTGATCGAGAGGGGCCTGATGTGTTCGCTATGGAGTATCTGAGCAGACGCGAAGAAACCGCCGCACGAGTCCCGGTCGCCGCATGCCGTGCATTCCGGAAGGTACATGTTTTTCCAGTCGCTTATCGACTTTCTGGCGAAGGGCCATACTACCTCCGGCAATACGCAACGCTGGAGGTTGTAGATGCTCACTCGCATTCCCCGAATGGTAAGGTACTCCACTGCCCACGCTAGAGCATCGCGATAGTCAAACGGGTCGATCCAGAGTTTGTCCCTGTGGTGGGTGGCATGGCCGATCGGCTCGAGACCCATCAGTGCGACGTGCTCGACGAATGGGAGGTTTCGATACACGAACTCGACAAGCTCCCTCAAACGGGGCACTGTCAACTTATGAAGTACGACGCGGAGCTCTATTGACCTCCGGAAACGGGCAAGATGATGGAGCCCGGTTATGGTTTGATCGAACGCGCCCCGCGCCTGGACGATGTAGTCGTGGATAGTCGCCACGTCGCCATACAGCGGGATGCCAAGAACTAGTTTTTGATGGTCGACTGCGGCCAAGCGTTCAGTAAAGAGGGGCCAAGCAAACAGCCGACCATTTGTTAGGAGATGTAGATGTGTGTTGGGGAGACGTTCCTTCAATAGACTAAGTAGCTCGATGAGCCCATCGCGGAGCAGCGTCGGCTCCCCTCCCGTTATCCCGAGTACATCCGTGTCCGGAGGGATCAACTGCACGAGTTCCTTGTTGACCCTCAGAAAATGGGCGGTGTCATCAGTGTCTTTGGGCGGTTGCGAGCACATCAGGCAGTTGCTGTTGCATCGCTCTGTAAGGAATAGCGTGTTGTGAATGCTCGCAGGGCGGAACAACGTGCGGACCTCGCCACGGCCATCCAGCAAAACGATGTCCCCGTGATCGAGATGGTCGATATCTCGCAGCCCATGCACGATTGGAATGGTAATGCTTGCTAGGGTTGCGGGGTCGAGAATAGCCGTCGTCAGCAGAGCCCGGCAATGTTGCAGCTGAGGCGGCGCGAAGCCGGTCGCGTCAGTCAACAATATCGGATCTGAGAACTCAGGACAAGGCGAAGTGGAGGCTCGTCCCACAATCGGTTCGCGGATGTGAAACGGATTCCCTTGAGTGGTCAGTCGCATGAGATCAATGAACCGTGAGGCTTGTTTCGAATCCAAGCGAAGAATATCCGTTGGAGAGCAGGATCGGCCGTACGAATTCGGCGAAAGAGATCCGTGATGATGCCGAGATTCTTTTGGCAGAATGTGCCTGTTGGCCGGTGGCCGATCGCATCACGCTGGGTGGCGTGGTGGCGGACGGGATCAGCGCCGCAATACGGCTGGTATGCGCATTCGGCGCATCCTGGAAGCGCCTCGTTGCAGCTTGCGCTCAACAGGTACTGGAATGCGGGACTTTGGACCATGCTTAGGTATGTATCCTCGTGAACATTGCCTAGCCGAAATGTCTGGTCGTTCATCTCGGCGAGCATTCTACTTTCGTCGCTCGCATAGATCTTCCCGTCGTAGTTATAGACGAGGACACTGATGCCAGCTCCGGTCGGCGACTGGAGGTCTACGTAGCCGGTCGTGTAGGGAGTGAGTATTTTGGCGAGAATGAGGGTCGCGTACACCTCCATGAGATTGGTGCCGTTCCGGTTGAGCGTGATTATGTGGTCAAGCGCCGCACCGTAGAAGCTCAAGAACTCGGATGAGTCGTATCCGGTACGCTCTACGGTCTTGACTGCAAAGCCGTAGGGGTTGATTGCCCTCAAGAAGATACTGCCGAAGCCCTGGGCCACATATTCGTCCACGATCTCTCTCGGATATGCGAGCGAGAATCGGCTGGTCGTCATAAGCGCGCCTACGTTTTCGTGCCCGATCCATTCCCGTGCCCGCCTGATATTCGCGATGGTCACGTCGTAACTACTGCCACCGGATCGTAACCGGTTGGCATTGTGCACGATTGCCGGGCCATCGAGCGAGGTACTGATCTTGATGTTCTCGTCCCGCAAATAGCGGAAGATGTGATCCGTGCTGACCGCAAGATTGGTACACACAACGAAGCTGATTGTTTTGCCGTGCTTTGCTGCCAGTTCCTTTGCTACTCCGACGGCGTACCGAAGACTTTCAAAAGCCAGGAGCGGCTCACCGCCCTGGAATTCAAGCGTAAGGTGCTTGCCCGGGAATCGCATCATGAAGCTCAGCGAACGTTCGATGCTTGCGGTGCTCATGTCGTAGGTCGTGCGATCCGCCGTCTGGCGGCTCACTTGACAGTACTGGCAAGAGTGTTCACACCTGAGGGTCAAAACCATGATGTGCAAGGTGACCCCCTGCTCCAGAAAGGCCTTCTTCGTCCGAATCTTCGTTGCAAGGATATCAAGTAGAGGTGACGAATCTCCGTCATGAACAAAGTGTTTGGCCTTGAGCGTCTGGTAGAGACCGGTCGTCGTTGACAGTTGGTGCCTAACGAGTTGGTCGACGACTCCATTCGGGACGAACTGATACTCGCCCGCCTCGTTTACCAATAGCTCTTCGCCGTCCATCCGGGTGTAGCGGAATGGGAGCAGTTGGTATTTCGGGGAGTGGCCGCCGTAGGTTGGTGGAGTATAGAACAGGCGCGGCATCACTGGAGGAGATCCTTGGCAGAAAGGCCAAGGATGTAGTTAAGCAGTTCGGCATGAAGCCACTGTTCGCCACCATCGAGTGTGAGTAAGGTGTAGTCGATCTCGTCGCACATCTGTGCTGTGCACAGATGTGCGAACGCGGCAACTCCGTTGGCGACGGCGTCACGGGTGTAGACTTCTGTTGATAGTCGGTAGACCACTAGGATCTCCTCGTACTGATATGAACAAGCCCTTCGTGTGTCGCCTGCCGTAGTTCGACTGAATCGCTCGCGTCGCCTGGCGGCGGATCGTCGAGCGTACCGGCTTGTGCAACCGCCTTTGCAATGAGCAACTCCCGGATCGATCCAGTTTGTTCGTCGATTTGCCGCCGGAGCTCGTAGTCGAGGAGCGCGTTCGCAAATTCCCCTGCGACGACGTCCAGCATGGCGGGGGGCTGATCGGGCTTAGCTCGAATCTCCACATCAAGTGCACCCGGGGACGGTCGAGAAACAAAGATGTAACAACGATCCGTGAACCAGTAGCACGTTCTCAAAACCGCAGACTTATGATACAGGTGCTCGTCGATGTGTAAAACACGCGTTGGAGTCGTATCGCTCATCTCGAATGGCATACTAGCTAATGGTCTAGTTCTTGTCTGGCGGAGATTTCTTGGTGACTGGCGGCTGAGTGCTGGAAAGGTCGGCATGGACCGATAGCTCACTGCCCGCTGTAACCTCGATCGACTTCGTCCAGGGTTCATAGCCCGACTTCTTAACAGTGATTTGATGGGGTCCAGCAGTAAGCTGCAGACTCGAGCGAGTATGGCCCATGTACTTGCCATCTATCTCGATCTCGGCAAACGTCGGAACAGAGGTTACCAGCACAGCCGCGCGCTCTGGTGTCACGACCTTCTCGGGGGTGCCGGCGCGATTTGGGGAGTTGGTGACGGACTTTGCTGGCGTCTCTTCGCGGGCCTGCGGCGCCGTGGATTTCTCCGCGCCCTTTGAGCTGTCCGGTGCCGGACTGCTCGCAGGAGGTGTCGTCGGTGCCGTGCTCCGTGGTAGTGAGCGGCCACTGCTTGAATAGTGGCTTGCGTGCGACGAATGCGAGCGATGCGATGAATGAGAACGGTGTTGGGCAACACCATCGAATCCGTCTGGGGGCGCAAGCACAAGGGGAGTTGCTGTCGGCGAAAGAGACGTCGTTGGTGTCGAAATTCGAACAATTGTCCTGGAATTCGACGGATCCGAGGTCGGCGTAGGCGAAGTCATGGCACCCATTGATGCCAGTGCGGTGCCACAGAGGAGTACTATGCCTCCCACTAGCGCCATGCGCTTGGGCGCATGCATCCGCACATCTTTTGGAAGTTTCGGAACTTCAGACATCTCCTACTCCGTTTTGTGAAGGTTAAGCATATCCCTTTAGATAACTCATTACAAGTTAAAAGCCATTAAGCCAACGGTTTCGGATTCTTGCGACCCGACGCCGATACGCGCCGCCAGCCGTGGTGTCTGACGATTGTCTGAAATGCCATCCCCCTCCGTTAACTCACGATCGTAGGAGTTAACAGGCGCCAGGCTCGCGTCATCTGTCTGTCTTGGACACACTGTTCGTGATCCGCGCCTCGTCAACCATGTTCCGCACGGAAGCTCGCGCGACGGCACACTCCAAGAGTCAGCGCGACCCACGATCCCGTGGCAGAAGAAAGGTGAGCATGGTTAGTAACGACAAATGCGCTCAGCGCAGATTTGCCGTATTCTAACGTGAGCAAATAGCTCGCAACAGCTCGGTTATCAGCGGCTTGAGCACCTTGGCTTCAACGTGACTGGCGCGCCGACGCGTTGCTCCACGCCTCGGTGTTTGCGCTCTGGTCTGCCGCCAAAGAGGCACTGTGCTGGGTGGGTGCGGCCTCGTTGGCGAGATCGCTAAGGCGAATTGCTTTACATCTGATCGGGGTCGCCGTAGTAGTAAGGAAAGTCGCTGATTTCTCCTACCACCGTGCCGTGCCGATAGCGCCCGCCCTCATGGATGCAGTAATGACACGAATCACAAACGATAACACAGTTATTCACAGATGCATCGCCACCAAACTTAGCATGTTTGATGTGATGCGCGTGGGCGGCCTCACCGAACTTGTGCATTTCGCGACCAGATGTGGCGAGCGTCTGGATTTCGGTGCCGCAGGTTGCACAAAGGCTCTTTTGCCGAGCGAGCGCGGTGCGCTTCGTCGCCATCGAAAAGTTTAGCCGCTTGCACAACGCTCAGGTCCTGACCCTTTCCGGCGGATCCTTAGAAATCGAGTCCTTCATGACCAGCGTGCCGCCGAACTCTCTGGGCTGCAGGGCCATCCTATCCTCGATGATTTTGAATGCCCAACTCCCTCCGCTTAGCATTCCAGCATATAGCTGTGCGGCTCATCTGGCAAGACAGTGAGCTTGTCTTTTGCTCGGGTCTTTTGCTCGGGCGTGCCCGTGCGAATGTACCCAGTTAGGATTGAACCTCGTAGGATTCCCCGTGAGCGGTCCAGGTCCTACACCGGGACTCTCTAACCCCAATTGTTCAGTGGCTGCAGCCCCTGCTACGTTGCTCGGCGGCCAGGAAGTCGTGTGGCATTAGGAACGGGAACGCCCTCCTCGTGGAAGTGTCGTCTTGACGGGTTCGGACGGATCGTCGGCAACCCACAGACTGGGAGTTCTTGCGAAGCATTCTCTGGACGACCACCTGCCTCAACTGCAGGTGTGCTACCTAATGGGGATTCTCCTCGTAACCGATCACCGTTCTCAACTGATTCCGATCAGCATTCTCGGCTGAAAGCGATCAGCGTTCTCCTGCGAAAGCGATCAGTGTTCTCCTGGCAAAGCGATCACTTTCTGGCACTCGTGGCCAGAGGTGATCGGCGCGTGAGAATGCTGATCGGTTGTTGAGGAGAATGTTGGTACGGCGCGAAAGCGGCGCTGGACGAACCGCGAGGGCTACCATGAGCCGCCCGGGAGGGCGAAATCAGGTTGCCCAGAAAGAGGAAGTCCATGCGCAAGATCAGAGAGATTCTTCGGCTCCATTTCGAGCAGAAGCTCGGCCAGCGGCAAATTGCCCGCAGTGCCAACGTCAGTCAGAGCACCGTGCATGAGTATCTGGCACGGATGGAGGCGGCCGGTCTGAAATGGCCGCTGGGAGAAGGCTGGGATGAAGAGCGGCTGGAGGAGGCACTATTCCCTCCGGGTCCGACGGCGGAGAAGCTCCCGTCGCGTCCGCTGCCGGACTTCGCGGAGTTGGAGCGGCAGCGCCAGCGGCATCGCGACCTGACGCTGGAATTGCTGTGGGAAGAGTACCGACAGCAGCAACCGGACGGTTTCTCCTACAGCCAGTTCTGCAAGTTGTACCGGCGATGGCGCAAGCGGCGGGACGTGGTGCTGCGCCAGGAGCACAGGGCGGGCGAGAAGCTGTTCGTGGATTGGGCGGGGGCTACGATCAATCTGCATTTGCAGGACGGCTCGGTGCGCCAGGCACCGCTGTTCGTGAGTGCGCTGGGCGTCTCCAGCTATACCTACGCCGAAGTCGCGCCGAACCAACAAATGGAGAGCTGGTTGAAGGTCCAGATGCATGCCTTCGAGTACTACGGCGGGTGTCCGGCGCTGCTGATTCCCGACAACACCAAGACCGGGGTGATCAAGGCCTGCCGTTACGAGCCGGAGCTGAATCCGACGTATCAGGAATTCGCGGCGCATTACGGTGTGGCGGTGATGCCGGCGAGGCCGTACAAGCCGCGAGACAAGGCCAAGGCCGAGTGCGCGGTGCAGATCGTGCAGCGCTGGATCGTGATGCGGCTGCGCCACCGTCGATTCTTCTCGCTCGTGGAGGCCAACGAAGCGGTGCGCGAACTGCTGACCGAGCTGAATCAGCGGCCCTTTCGCAAGCGCCGCGAGGACAGCCGGGCGAGTCTGTTTGAGCGAATCGACCGGCCCGCGCTGCAACCGCTGCCGGCCGAGCGCTACGATCTGAGCCACTGGTCGCGGGCTCGCGTCAATATCGATTACCACGTCGCCTTCGACGCCAATTGGGATAGCGTGCCATATACGCTAGCCGGCCAGGTGGTCGAGCTTCGCGCGACGCCTGCCACAGTGGAGATCTTCCACCGCGGTCGGCGGGTGGCATCGCATCTGCGCAGCCGCGGACGGTACCAGAGCGTGGCGCAGGCCGAGCATCGGCCCAAGAGCCATCAGGCGCATCTGGAATGGACGCCCTCGCGGATCGTGAATTGGGCGGCCAAGATTGGGCGTCACACCGCTCAGATGGTCGAGCGCATCCTCGCAGACAAGCCCCATCCGGAGATGGGCTACCGCGCCTGTCTCGGGCTGATCCGCTTGGCCGACGAGTACACGCCACAGCGCCTGGAGGCCGCCGCTGAGCGCGCGCTGCTGACTGGCGCCATTGGCTACCAGCGTGTGAAGTCGATGCTGCGCCGCGGCCTCGACGCCGAGGCTCTCCGCACGCCGCCGCCGGCCCGGCCCGGCCCGGAGCACGAAAACCTGCGGGGCTCGGAGTACTTCCAATAAGGAGTCCCGCCATGCTCAAACAACCCGCACTCGAGAAACTCGAAGCCATGCGGCTGCACGGCATGGCCCACGCACTGCGCGAGCAGGCCGGCTCCGAGCAGGCGCTCGATCTCAGCTTCGAAGAGCGACTGGCCTTGCTGGTCGACCGGCAACTGACCTGGCGGCAGAACGAGGCGCTCCAGGCCCGCTTGCGCCGCGCCAAACTGAAAGCCAACGCCTGCGTGGAGGAGATCGACTACCGCGCGGCGCGCGGACTGGACAAATCGCTGGTGCGCGCGCTGATCCAGGAGTCGGCCTGGGTCGCACAACACGAAAACATCTTCGTCTGCGGCCCCACCGGTGTCGGCAAAAGCTACCTGGCCTGCGCGCTCGCGCACAAGGCCTGCCGCGATGGCTACTCGGTCTTCTACACGCGCGCCGCCGCCCTGTTTCGCGATCTGGCGCTCGCCCGCGCCGACGGCAGCCTGCGCAGTCTGCTGCTGCGCCTGGGCAAGATCGACGTGCTGGTGGTCGACGACTGGGCCATGAGCCCACTGGTGGAGAGTAAGCGTCTCAGCATCCCATCTATCCCCAAGTTGCTGAGCATGATTCAGTGGGCTCATGCATGAACAGCGATGGAATGGAAAGTTGCGGCGTCGCCGGACGCGGGCGGAGGCGGATCAGTTACTGGCCGAGTTTGAATCCAGTGGGCTTACTCAACGGGAGTTCTGCCAACTCCATCACATGAGTCTGTCGACGTTCGGCCGGTATCGCGAGCGGCAACGCAATGATCCTCGTTCCTCATCGGCACCCAACTGCCGCTTGGTCGCTGTGGAAGTCGCCGAGCCTAGCCAGTCTCGCTGCCAGCGCAACGGCAGCGGCCTGGCGATCGCCCTGGCCGCGGGCCGGCGCATCGAGATTGGCATCGGCTTCGATGCTCAGACCCTGCGCCAATTACTGCAGGCACTGGAGCTCAATTGAGCATGTTTTCCTGGGGTCCGGCCACCCGCATCTATCTTGCCGCCGGCGCGACCGATATGCGCAAGGGCTTCGAAGGACTCTTCGGACTCGTGCGCGACCGGCTCCAGTTGGAGCCCTTGAGCGGCCACGTCTTCCTGTTCTCGAATGCGCAACGGAACCGCCTGAAGCTTCTCATCTGGGACGGCAGCGGGCTTTGGGTTTGCACGAAACGCCTGGAGAAAGGTCGGTTTTGGTGGCCCGCCGCCGATGGCAATGAGGTCAAGGTGGTGTTGAGCTCCGAGGAACTGGCCCTCTTGCTGGGTGGGATCGACCTGGCCGGCAGCCGCCGCCGCGCCTGGTTCCGAAAGATGGTCCCGGATGACGGCGTTGAGCGGCAGAACCCACGCAATATTGACAGCAATTACGACACAATCAACCATAAGCAGGTATAATTGGTTTATTCCCCGTGAGCATTGAATTCATCCCACCCACTGCTCCCGACTCTCCCGAAGTCGCCGAATTGAAGCGCAAGCTGCAGTGGGCCAATCTGCGGATTCAGTCGCTCGAGGAACAGTTGCGGCTGGAGCGGTTGAAGAAATATGGACCGGCCAGCGAGAAGCTGAGCGATGCGCAGTTGAAGCTATTGGAACTGGAGCCGGGCGTCAGCCGCGAGGAGGTGCAGGCCGAGAGCCAGCGCCAGCCGCCGCAAGCGCCGGCAAGGCCACGCTACCAGAAGAAGCATCCAGGACGGCAGGAGTTGCCCGCCCACCTGCCACGAGTGGAAACGGTTATTCCGTGCGCTCCTGAGCGGTGTCATTGCGGCCACTGTGGGCAGGTGATGGACGTAATCGGATACGACGCAAGCGAGCAGCTCGACGTGGAGCCGGCCAAGTATTTCGTGGCGGTGACGAAGCGCGAAAAGCGCGCCTGCCGCCACTGCCCACAGGGCGGAGTGGCCATGGCTCCGGTGGCGGAGCGGATCATCGACAAAGGGTTGGTTAGCGACCGGGTGGTGATCGACACAGTGGTCGGAAAATATTGTGATCACCTTCCTTTGTACCGGCAGAGCGTGATTCTGGAGCGCGAGACAGGGCTGGATCTCACACGGGCAACACTCGACGGATGGGTGATGAGAGTCGGTGAATCCCTGATTCCCATCGTCGGTGCAATGGGCCGGGAAGTGCTTTCCGGCGGCTATATCCAAGCGGACGAAACGACAGTGGGTGTGCAGATGCACGATGGCCGGGGGCACAACCATCAGGCCTACCTTTGGCAGTACGGTCAACCGGGCGGTGGAGTCATCTTCGATTTCCGTTTAGGGCGAGGGCGCGAAGGGCCGAAGCAATTCCTTGGGCAATACGAAGGTATTCTGCAAACCGACGGCTACATTGCCTATGAAAAAGTGGGCGGGCCGAAAATGGTGCATGCCTGTTGCTGGGCTCATTCGAGGCGTGGATTCTACGAAGCGCACAAATTGAGCCCGGACGAACACATCGCCGAGGGCATCGTGCGGCTGATGGATGAACTGTTTGGGATTGACGCGAAAGCGCGGGCCGAGGGCCTGGACGTGGCCGCGCGGAATGAGTTGCGGCAGAGGCGTGCGCGTCCGCAGGTGGACAAGATCAAGGGGGCGGTCGAGTCGGCGATGGGAGCAGCATTGCCGTCCAGCAAGTTGGGCCAGGCGGCGAAGTACACGCTGGGGCTGTGGCCGAAACTGGTGTGTTTCCTGGAGCATCCGGTTGTGGAATTGAGCACCAATCTGGCGGAGAATTCGATGCGGCCGATCGCCCTTGGCCGGAAGAACTGGATCCACCTGGGAAGCGCAAAGGCGGGGCCGAAGGTGGCGGCGATTCTGTCGGTGGTAGAAACCTGCAGGCGGCTGGGCGTGCCGATCCGAGAATACCTCGCTGCCGTACTACCGGGCTTGAACGACGTAAGCATCCAGAAGATGCCGGAACTGACACCGATTGCTTGGGCTGCCAAGCGGAGATAGGCCCGCGTCCGCGGGCTTGTCAAGGTGGGGTGGTGAGACGCTTACGGTGGAGAGCGAAGCGCGCGACTTCTGGGAGATTTGTGAGGATCGCTGCCAGACGCGGTCTCTTGTCCTCACCTCGCAAGTACCCATCGCCAAGTGGCATGGCCAGATCGGGGATTCCACCATCGCCGACGGCATCCTGGATCGCATCATCCATCGCGCCCATCGCCTCGAGCTGAAGGGAGAGTCCATGCGCAAGCGACAGGGCGCACAACCGCCGAGCTGACGCTCGCCGGGGCTTCTGTGTGCTGAGGCGGGGCAAAAGGCTCCGCCTCTTTCCCCGAACCCCTTTCTCGCTTCGCTAGGCTGAGCCTTCGCTACGCTCCGGAAGACGCAAATTCTCTTGCCAAATCGATCACCCTTCGCAACAATGAATCTGCCAGCGTCGCTGCGCTCCGAACACCCTGATCGCACCGCGGAGAACACTGATCGCTTTCAGATGAGAGCGGTGATCGGTTTCAGGAGAATCCCCAACCTAACTTGGCTCCGGCAAGATGGCGCTTGGAATCAATCAGTTGGAGCGTACGCATGACTTTACAGTGGGGCAGGCGAAGGACGCCTTCAAGATGGGGTTTGCGTAGCGCTCACGTCTTTTTCTTCTGACCTTGGATACCGCCTCGGTTTTGCGCTGATCCCCCGCGACGGCTCCGGCGGCCAGCGCAGCGCCGCCGCCCTGGCACTCAGCGGCGCGTTCTCGCAGGAGCCCTGACCCTACTCGGGTTCCGCACGGGGAACCCGAGCACTGCACTCGGCGAGTGATTCGTGATCAAAGAAGGACAGAAAATCCTCGGCGCTCTTCACTGCGTCGGCGGTAGGGATGACCACGCTCAGCAATCCGCCCTGAGCATCGAATCGATATAGGCCTGTCGGATTGACGGAATGCGAATAGGTTTCGGCGGCCTGTTGCTCATCCCGTCGCAGCTTCATAAACCGGCGATTGTATGGAAGGTAAAAGTATGCGGCGTCGGCTTCCTCGTCGTACGTCACCCTGAGGCCGCCCAGGCGTGAAGACAAGAACGGCTTTGTAGCAGCGCCCAGAGAGAAGTCCAACATGCCGCCGATCACTTCAAAACCGCGAATCCAGTGACCATCGTGATTGAGGTCGACGATTATCTCCCCTCGCCGCTCGACGGCTACCTCACCCTCTCGCAACTGGACGTGTATAGTTCCACCGGCATCAGCAAAAATTCGCATATGGATCACTTTGCGGTCGCGCTGGAGAACCGGATTACTGTGACGATCTTGCCCGTGATCTGGTTCACGCGGACTTCCGCCCTGCTCCCGATAAACTTCAGGACTGAACCACCAGTGCTCTTCGCCACGTGGGTCAACGCTTCGGCAATCTCCTGTTTGGTCACACCGCGGGCGAGGGCCTGACTGAGGGCATGGTTCGTCATGCCGGTGGTTTCGCCGTTGATCACGCCCCTACCGGCGTTAAAGGCCGTTGATACACTTAACCCCTTAGCCGCAAGTGCCGCAGCTTCCGCAGCCTGGAACCCCTGGAAGAGTTGCTGTCCTCCCATGCGGGCGGCACCAAAGCTGACTAACGCGGACGGCAATATCCCGAGCGCGAGTTGCGCCCCGCCCCGCTTGACTTGTCCGTTCAGGAACAGATTCACGAATCCCTGGAAGGCGAGCGGTGGCCCATCGTCGAGCGGATTAAGATCGGCCATCGTGATAATCGGCGGAGGAGGAGGAGGCGTTTCCCATTGGTTGTTCTTTGCGCTCCAGCAAAGCATACCCCCGCCGATTTTCTGGCATTCGCCGTTGGTGTCGCCGACGTAGTACCCGTTGTCATCGGTATGGGCCTGCCCGTCTGGGTCCGTATAGCGGAGCGGGTTGTTCAGAACGTAGCTGTAGAGGTTCCAGGACTGTGGATTCAAGGGGTCTTGGTCGTTGAACGGCTCGTCCGGGCTTGTAAACCGTCCAAGCACTGCCCAATAATACCGGGCGTTGAAGTAGTCCAACCCCGTCTCGTTGCTGATGACCGCCGTTTCGGTATCCCGCATCTTGCCGGTGAATAGCGGCAATCCACTCGATGGAGATGAATAGCATGGTTCCCCGCTTCGGCTTACTTGGGCGCCGTATGGAGCGTAGTCCATTCGTTGCACGCAGTTCCCCTGCCCATCCAAGAGGAGCCTTATCGAACCAAGATTGTCCGCAACGGGATACTGTGTTCCCGTTGTCGTCCCGGTCCCATTGTACTCCGCCATCAACTGCCCGTTCGCGTCGTAGACGAAGTACGTCGTCACACCGCTGACGGTCCGTCTCACTCGACGCCCCTCAGCGTCGTAGTCGTAGATGGCCGTGCCGCCGCCGGTCCAAGTCACCATAGAAAGGCGATCTTCGGCGTCGTAGCTGGCGACTGTACCAGGAGATGCGGACAATTGTTGTTGATGACCAGCGGCATCGTACTGCGTGTTGTTCAGTCGATTGCTCACCGAGTTACCATTTTGAAGGTACCAGGAAGGCCCGTTTGCCCTCAAGTCGGGTACGCCGACCGGCGTGCCGGTCTGCCATATATTGCCAAATGCGTCGTATCCATACAACTGACTTTTGAATGGGTTTGGCTCACTATAGCTAGTAAGGCGATTGGCGTTGTCATACCCATAGCTCCTCAGGACCGTCTGAGGTACGCCGCTATTCGGATACTGCAGGCGCTCGGCTTGGACGTTGCCGTTGTTGTCAGTGCCCGAAGCTCCTTCACAGACGCCATCAAGGTCAGCCGTCGAGTGCTTCCACTGCAACGCCAATAGTGGAGTCTGTATTCCTTTTTGTACCTGCATCGTGCACGGCTGCAGGCGACTGTTATAGAACCATGTCTCCGCCCACTGGTTTCCGGAATCCAGCCCAACGGTTGCGGTTGAAAAGCTTCCGTCCGCCTTGTAGTTCGCGTTCTGCAGATAGTAACTGGCGCCTGATTGCCCGCTCCGCACAGCCTTAACGCGTGCAGCGCCGTTCAAGTCATAAGTGACCCACCGTCCGGACGGATAGTGCACGCCCTTCAGCTCGCCAGTAGCCGAATATTGATATGAAAACGGCATGTCGGCGAGGCCAGTTGTCTTCTGAATGCTATCGGTGACCCGCCCTTGTGCGTCGATCCCAGCGTACTTCGTCTCCGACACGACTGAATTGCCACTGAGCGTGACAGCATCGGTAAGTGCCCCTTGGGCATAGTCAGCCGCACGCGTGGAATCGACCACACACTGGTCACCTGTTAATTGATAAATGTCACCGTCATAGCAGTACCGGACAGCCGGGGTCACCGGCGTGGTGACCGTGTAGTCCTTCTTCTTTATCCGATTTAAGCCGTCGACGATATGAGTCACAGTCCGATTGAGTGCGTCCGTCTTCGTGTGTAGTGCACCGTTCGGGTAGTAGGTGTAGGTGGTAGTTCCGCTCTCCGGGTTGGTGGCCGAAACGAGCCGGCCGAGTGAACTGTAGCCGAAAGTGCGCGTCTGCGTTACCTCTACAGGGTAAGAGGTGGAATCAACCATCGTGACCGAAGTAAGGTTGTCTAGGGCATCGTAGCCGTAAGACGCTGAAGACAGCACGCCTTCTGATGCAGACTTCACCCGCCCCAGCGCGTCAACTGTGGTTTCGCGACTTCGGCCACTCGGATCGGTGAACGTGGTAGTTAGTCCTGAGTATCTGTAGGTCTCATGTGTAGGAGAAACGGAGGTATTCCCAAACGGCGCGGGCTTGGTCGCCCCTGGATAGTAGTACACATCCGTGGTGCGCCCAGCGGCGTCGCTAAGTCGCAAGGCCCATCCAGTCGCAGAGCCGTCTGAAACATACGGATTGGAAGTGAGCGAATAGGTGCCGATTGAGGGCACCATCCGCGCTCCGCTCACCGTCCGAATGTCATGAGTACTGCCAACACCAATTGCAGAAACCGCGTCATCCGCATTCTCACTTTCCCGGTAGAGGGCACCAAGCTGATTGAAGTAAGAAACACGCCCAAGTAGCCCGTCCGTCACGACGCGCACTCGGCGGGCGCCGTCATAGTACTCGGTCGAGGTGGTGTGCTCGTTCGGAGATCCGAGCCCGGACCCGGTAGCAGTGGATGTCACCCGCCCATATCGGTCGTAGTCGCTGTGTGCAGTGAGGTTTTGGTTTGACGTGACAATTTCGTCTTTGACGAGACCTGTTGCGCAATCATAGTTGTACTTTCGAGTCTGCCCTTCTGGGGAGCTAATCAGCGTCGGATAAATATTGGCGATCTCGGTGGGGCAGTTTGCAACCGAGCTATACGTGTACTGCGTCATGTTGCCGCTCGGATCTATTTCCTTCGTGATCAAACCGTAACCAGAGTCATATTGCCGCTCACTGACTGCTGCGCTGCTAGCACTGAGTGTAACTCCCGTTTGAGCAACGGTTGGAGCACTGCTCGACAACTGGTCGTCCCAACGATACTCGTACCGTAGATTCCCGGTGGTATCAGCGTTGTCGTACTGGAACTGTGACACCGCCGCGACGGTTGATTCGCCTTTGTACACGCGTGTTTCCAGGACCGAATCGCGTTTGTGGTTCGCCGTATTCCAGTACGCGCTGGTCAGCCCAATTGTCGGTGGGTCGGCGGCTTTTGCTACAGTCGCCCCCCCTGGGGGATTCCAGTATTTATTCTCCGTTCGCCTCAACACCGTACCGCTCACTTCACAGGATGGGGCGTTACCATTTGCCGGCGCCGCAATCCAATCGTATTCGCGCTTCGTGATGAGATTGCCGTTTTTATCATAATCGAACCAGGTCTCACTAAGATCAGACGTCGTCGGCAGTTGTTGCCTAAACTCCATCCGAACAAACGGATTCTTGGGATCGGCCGCCGCGCTCACACCAATCCACGGCTCATTCTTTTCCCAACATCGCCACATATTACCGGTGGAAGTCGTTTCCTTATAGACTAAGCCAGAGCTCCATGTTGTCGCGTCAGTTCGGTTGTAGAAATACTGAGTGGTGACACTTCCGTCAGGTGCAGTGATTACGGAGCGATCGCCGTATGCGCTGAAGTTCCCATTTACATCCGTAGTTCCAAATCCATATGTCCAAGTTGCACAACCAACACCTGTACCGCAATTGGAGGTTAGCACTCCGGCTTCATTCTCTTCTTCGAACGTGACAACCTTCTTGCTGACGGGATTGATGTTGGCATCCAACCACGCTGTAGGTACGGAGTTGACGATTGGGTGCTCTTTTCGGGACCAGTAGTAGTGCATTTCAGCACGCGTTGTCTCTCCGGTCTTTGTCGGAAGCTTTATCTCGCGTAATTCGCCTTGGCCTTTTTCATTTCCCGCAGTGTCATCAGCGTAGGTAAAGTTGTACTTGAGTGCATTCGGAAGCTCCACTTCCGTAACCATGCGAAGTGAAAAGCTGTTGATGCAAGTATAGGACGCCCCGCCACCTGCCTCAGGGCATTCATACGTGATCCCGCTTGTAGCATTGTTCGCCGTCACTCCACCCGCAGGGCCGAAAAAAATAGTGTTCCACGTGACAGTGGTCATCAATGGGCTGCTTTGGTTGCGAGGGTCTCCCCATGTTCCCGTTGTTGAGGCTCCAAATGGCAAAGCGCGGATATGATCTACTCCTGCTGCATTCGGGTCACCGCTGTAAGAGATGACAATCTTACGTCCGAAATCATCAGCAATTTCGGTCGTTGAAATCCATAAGGTAACTCCGTCGACTTGATTCACAATGTGACTGCAATTGGCATTGCGATCACATATCTTGTCTGCGTCTTTCGGATTGTTATTCCGAATCGGCCCGGTCACATAATCACCATTAGGGAAGTATGCAGTCCACGTATTGCCTACTACGACTTCCACCCTGATGAAAGACCCATCAGTCGTATAGTAAGTTAAGTTGGGACCAATATCAGTCCCCAATATGTTCTTACCCATCATATCGAACTGGCTAAATCCGTCGCTGTCATTTTGTCCAGCTGTCGGGACACGCAACCAGAGTTGGTGGCTGCCACCATCACCGGCTATCAGTGTGACTCGATTGCTCGGGATAGTCCCACCACGGGAATCCATGTCCAGAGAGTATCGATGGTTGTACCGCCAACCGCCCCCGTTCGAAACATTCAGCATGTTGAGGCTCACGTTGCCCATATTGGGATCGTAGCCAATCACGCGGTAGACGTCTGCCAACTGAGTCTGGAGATTGAACAGTGCGGAATTGTAGACCAAGTCCAGCGAAAAGCCAGATCCGTTTCGACCAGCAACCTTTGCCACTGGGATGCGAACCGTAACACCGCCCGTGACGTTATTGACAGAGTCGAGATCGGTCACGGCATAGGAGCCCGAAGGCTGGAATCCACGTGCAGGCCGGAAAACGCTCTCTGCTTGTCCTAGCGCGGGCAAAGAAGTTGTCGCAGCACATGCCAGCAGCGCGGTCAAGCGGAGAATGTGAATAATCGAACATTGCTCTGGTCGCATCGCTTATCTCCCGGCCGAAGTGAATGCGTTATCCTTGGCCGCGGCCTGAACAGTAGCGGCTGTACGAGTAAAGGTGAATGCCACAGTGGCGTCAACTTGACGAGAGATCTTTCCGGGCAGCATGTACCCGCCGCCGATCGCGTAATCGGAAAGAACTGTCTGCACGGAAACCTGCTTTCCTCCGACGGTGGCAAAGTAGGCCACCCTTCGAAGAAGGCCCGTATTTGAATCAAACATGTAACGTTTGCTGACGATTTCTTTTGCGCGCTTGACATTGACAATAGCAACGACCTCAAAGATGTCAACCTCCGCCCCAAAGCCCGTCTCTCCCTTCACCTTGAAACAGTCCCCGATATGTCGAACTGAGGCACCGTGACCAAACGCCGTCAAGAACGTTTCGGTTGTGTCGCTTTGAATACTCTCGGCCAGCCCTTCGTCCTCGTCATCGATGGCACCGTTGCCCTTCAAACTTGTCAGGTCAAACACCAGACTCTTGCCCTTGCCCCCGGTCTCGTCAATTCTCCACAATCCTGGCATTTCGTAAATTACCTGCGCCGTGGAGGCGAGGCCCGAACGGCTCAGCGTTCCGTCAATCACAACTCGCTCTTTTCCAGGCTTCTGAACACGATCGCCAAGTGCCGCCACAATCTGCCTTGCGGAAGAAACTACACCCGAAACAGGAAAGTAACGAGGGGCGTCGGCCTTCTTGTCCGCCTGAGCCGGCAGCTGATAAACTAATACAATAAATAGAAGGCAGATGCGTATCGCTTTCGTCATAGTGCTCTCCGATGGTGATTCTCAACGAGGCTGTACGGACCAACTAGCTGTCATGGTTTGCTTGCTTTCGCACTTGCAACGTGAATCGTGATTATGGGCGTCGCTCCCGCATTGCCGACAGCAGCTGCAGTCACTGGAATAGTGACATCGACGAGTGGTGTTCCTTTTTCATCGGCCAGATCAAAAGCTGCACTGGAGATTGAAATACTCGCTGCCTTGCCACGTGGCACAATCACGCTGATAGATCTACCCGCCGGATCTCTCCCATTGATGGTTCCAGGAATGAATGGCGAAACGCGGTGAAATGTCCCTACACGGACGTCGTCTGCGGCGGGATTGGCCCTTAGGAGTCCTTTAGAGTCCTGGATGCGAACATTGAGGCTAACCCCCTTGGTGACTGTGACCGCAATACCTCGTGTCGTGACGCCCTCATCGACGTTGACGCTCTCGGGTTGGTCGGCCCAGAGGCATGGATTTAACAGTGCCGCCTCTGGTTTCTCGACGCACACGTAGTACTTGCCGGCGAAGATCCCTTCTATTTGGAACTCACCTTTCGCACCTGACGTCGCTTTTGCCGGTACTGGCATGAAAGCGGGGGGTCGCCCGGCAACAAATGGCACCGCCTTCGTGCTCGACCACAAGCTCGCCACAACGCGAGCACCCTCGACTGGCGCGCCGGTGTCATCCAAAACGGATCCTGTGATGCCGCCAGTCTGCCCGAACGCGGATGGCAGGCATGCGCAAACGATCAAAGTAAACGCCTTCATTGTATTGCTTCCTCTCACTCAATCACCGTAAACGGAATACTGTTTGAGGTCGCTGTCGGAAAGACGATCCACTCACTCCATGCCCCGATGTCGTCCGTCCTAAATGAACCGGTCGAAGTCCAATTGCCGTTGGTATCGGTGTAATCATAATTTGGTGTGCAGCTCTGACTGCCATCAGGAAAGTATGCGCAAATCGTAAACCAAGTGTTAGGCAGGGTGCTCTCCAGCGAGATGGTCCATCCGTCTCCAACGTGGAAGCCGGAAGATATCGACAAGGACGCGCCGTCCAACACTGTGAAAGTGACATTAGCCGACCGTACGCCTGACACTGGAAATACTATCCATTCGGTCCATACACCCATATTTCCTGGCGGGAACGTTCCGGGTGCCGAATTCCAGATTCCACTTGAGTCAGTCTGGCCTTTGTTCGGAGTGCAGGATACACTTCCGGAAGGGAATCGAGCGCACAGCGTAAACCACTCGTTGGGGACGTTTGAACTCACCCACATCGTCCAGGTGTCGTATGTGTGGAATCCCGATCCAATGTTCAGTGTTGCGGTTCCGACCGACACCACAACCGTCAGAGATGCAGAAACTGCGGATATTGCGGTTGGGTTCGGGGCCGACCTCGCCTTAACAGTAACGGCATTGTTTCCGGATGTGGTCCAAGTATGAGAAGCCGTGGTAGTTCCACTCGGCAACCAGCCTGAGTCTGTACCGTCGCCCCAATAGAAGATGTACTGCACCGGATTACTGAGGCTCGATATAGCACCACTGGCCGTGTAGGAGTAGACACCAGTTGTAAATCCGATGGAGGGACCTGAAGGCACAGTAGGAGCAGACACGGTCTCTGTGGCACTAACGTTGAACAGCACACCATTACTGCTGTATCCGTTGACAGTCACGACTACATTCCCGGGGGTCGCTCCGACAGGGACGCTGGTGGAAATACTAGTCGCGCTCCAGCTTGTGATAGTTGTTACGGCCGTGCCATTGAACGTCACCGTACCGGAGGTGCCAAAGCCGGTACCGGAGATCGTCACGGCAGTTCCGGCGCCGCCAGAAGTCGCCGACAGGCTACTGATAAACGGCAGTACCTGCGCGGCTGAGTTTTCGATTGCGAGCAGCCTGCCACCCATCCGGATGTACTCCCTTGTCGGTGGCGCCGCGCCGACTGAAAAGGGCATTGGGTTGCTCGATACGGCGTTCACCCGTACGACCACGGTCCCGTTAATTGTCCCGGCGGGCACGACGGCAACAATCGAAGTATTGCTCCACGAAATGGCTGTCGCGGCAGTGCCGTTGAAACCAACCGTACTGCTGCCTTGCGAGGCACCAAAGTTTGTCCCGGTGATCACCACGGATGTTCCGATCGCTCCAGTGGATGGCGTAATTGATGTGATATTCGGCGCCGCGGTGGCAGTTACTGTGAACGTCTGCGGGGAGTAGGCGACGCTGCTATTTACACTCACCGACACGAGGCCGTTCGTAGCTCCGGCCGGTACCTGCGCAATGATAGACGTCGAGCTCCAGGAGATCACGACTGCATTGGTTCCGTTGAACTTAACCGTGCTGCCCCCTTGTGTCGCGCCAAAATTGCTGCCGGACAAAGTCACCGCCGTACCGATTGCCCCAGACGTCGGGGCAATCGCACTGATCGTCGGCGGCGGCGCCACGGAGAAGTCGAATCCGTTACTGGCAATCCCTCCAATCGTCACCACTACGTTTCCGCTCGTCGCACCGCTTGGAATCACCACGGATATGTTTGTCGTGTTCCATGCCGTAACAACGCTAGCTTGTGTTCCGTTGAATTTGACGCAGGTAGGGCATTGCGTCGTCCCGAAGCTCGTCCCTGTGATCGACACGGTGGCTCCGATAGGACCGGAAGACGGAGAGATGGCGGTGATTGTTGGCGCATTGGTGACGGTGAACAACACGCCATTGCTCGCCACACCCGCGACGGTTACAGTAACATTACCGGTGTTGGCACCTCCGGGAACGGCGGTGGTAATGCTGGATGAGCTCCAACTACTCACAGACGCGGTAACTCCGCTAAACTTAACGCTGCTCATGCCCTGTGCACCACCGAAGCCACTGCCAGACACGATGACTGTTGTTCCAGGCTGGCCAGTGTTCGGGGCCACTGATGTGATGCTTGGGGCCTGGACTACCGTGAATGGAACACCGTTGCTGGCCACCCCCACATTCACAACCACATTTCCACTCACTGCACCAGTTGGGACGGTAACGGTGATACTGGTGGCGCTCCAGCTCTGAACCGACGCGGAAACGGAATTGAATGTGACAGTACTTGTTGCCTGTGTCGCTCCGAAGTTTGTGCCTGAGATAATGACTGTTGCACCGATGGGCGCTAGATTTGGTGTCAAGCTTGAGATTCCGGGCCCCGAGCTCACAGTAAAGTTAACACCATTGCTGGAATTGCCTCCAACCGTAACAACGACATTCCCGCTCGTGGCCCCAGTAGGTACGGTTGCGATGATGCTTGTGCTACTCCAACTGCTGACCAATGCAATTAGTCCATGGAATTTGACTGTGTTCGTTCCCTGACTCGACCCAAAGTTAGCGCCAGAAATAACGATCGAGGCTCCAACTGGCCCAGAAGTAGAGGACAGACTTGTAATGACCGGCGTAGAGGAGATGCTGAAGGGAACGCTATTGCTACTTACTCCGCCTACAGTAACGAACACGTTGCCAGTCGCCGCACCGGTAGGCACCTTGGTGGTGATGCTCGTTGCCGTCCAACTTGTCGGGGTAGCCGGAACACCACCGAACGAGATCGTACCGCCACTACCGAAATTTGAACCGCTGATTGTAACGCCAGCGCCGATGGGACCAGCCGAAGGAGACAGGGCCGTAATAACTGGCGCTGCGCCGGGAACATTCCAAGTTCCGACTTGGCGCCATCCCGAGTTGAATCCGTACTGGGCGAAGGCGATCAGATAGTTCGTTTTTGAGCCGGCGAAACTCGATTGAAATATCATTGAAGCGGTTACTGCGAGTTGAGTGCCGGACGATGCGACGCTTGAGCCTATCCCGTTGAGGGAGCAGTTGGGGTTAAAAGTGCCGGTCGAAGTGCCAGACCCTGGCGTAACCCCCGTGGACCAGTTATTTCCGGGGGCGTCGGCGACTTGGAATACACCAGAACTAACGATATACCGGATATAGCAGCCACCGTAGCCAGTATTTGTCGTATTTAAGATCGCCTGCACTTCCGACAAGTTGCTGGCGCCAGAAGGATTAGATACAGTCCAAGTAAATGCGCCCGTCGCATTTCCGCCCGTAATGGGTGACACGGAGTCCGCGGAGGGCGCGGTTTCCACCCAGGCATGGAACGTGGTTGCCTGTGTGCCACCCGTAGCCGTAAAACCAGGCGCCAACTTAATACAGTTGCCTGCCACAAACTTGACGTCGGCACTGCCGTTGATGATGACGGCGTTAGCCACCAATGCGTTGGGATTTGAAATAAGTCGAGGGGGCCCGGAACTGATGGTTTGGTTCTCAATGGATTCAGGGTTGGTGCACTGGGCCGACATGGGTAGTACCAGAAGGATACAGGCGCATATCCCAGATGCCGACTGGACCAGCGCACTCAGGAGCCCTCGGTATTTCGACGGTCGCATGAGAGGTTCACCTATTTCGCAATGACGGACGCGAAGTCAACGGAGGGCGCACGTCGCTCCAATTGCTCAATTCTCCCGCGAAGCTCTCGATTCTCCTTTGCTAAGTTCTCACGGAGCTCTCGCCCCTCCTTGTCCTGGCGGACCAGATATAGAGTGAGCTCTTCGATCTTCGCAAGCAGTTTCGACTGCATGTCGCCGAGGGCCACGCCCTTCGCATTCACTTCTGATTCAGTTGGGATATTCGGTAAGTGATGATGTTCATCAATGAACGCACCTACCTCGCTCAATGGGAGCAGTTGGTAGTCGGACCGGAACACGTAGTCAGGCCACCCAGTGTTTGTCACAATGACTTCCTTCGCGCCCAAAGTTCCATTTACCGCTAGCTTATACTGCGGAGTAGACGTACCGATGCCGATGTTACCGTTCGTGTCAATAACGAAACGATCGTAAAATGCAATTAGATCGGGTGAATAAGTGAGTGCGAACTTACCATTGTTGAGAAATCCCAAATACCAATATTTTTGAGATATGGTATTGTACATTGTAATATATGACCTACTGTCTTCCGCCTTAAGGTGTAGTATCGAGAACGGCGCATTCGTCCCCAACCCCACCAGCCCCACTTGGCCTTGCGATGTAATTTGAATCGCACTGTTGCTCGGATAATTAGGCCAGCTTGATTGACCTCGAACTGTCGGCGATACGATCGCGATCGTTAGCACCAGTAGTCGACCGGCTAGTTCGCGGAGATGCCGCTGGGGAATTGCCGACGCGCTGTTCATTTCATGTCCTCTCTGAACGTTCCTTTACCCGCCATCTTCAACCTGCTAATGTAACTTTCGCGCTTCCAGGTGATCGAAGCCCAACCGCCAACTGATGGAGGCCATGATAGATCCGGATGCGCACCGCTTCCTCGAAGTGGACCGGTCAGCTTTCTGCTTCTGAACCTCACGGTTTCTGACCCAGAACTGTCAACGTGAAGCTCGGCGGCTTGGCATCTCCCGTCCTATGTTGAAACGCCTGTTGGTTCTCACTTCCCGCGATTACCGCACCGTTAGCATCACCAAGCACAAGATCCCGACTGCCGGCGTAGAAGTTGAGCGGCGTATCACGAGGAATAGATATATGGAAAGTATTCGCACCCATTGTATTCTGCGTGCCATGTGGCGCGGGCACGGTCGCCACGGGGTACGCAGGGTGGTAGAGCCCCTTCGGCCCCCACACGCCAAGGGAAAGTTCAGGACGGCGGCCATCTTTCGTGATTTGGGACGTTAACTTCTGCGCGTCTCGCACCTCGATCGCGAGAATCGAGGCGGCCGCTAGCTTAACCAAAATTCCAGTCGACGTCTCTCCGGGCGCCAAGACAATCGATGTATTCAGATCCGTCCACTGACAAGTGTCAAGGTATGCCTCGCCTGCTTGCACGCAAATGGTGTATGTGCCGCCTGACAGATCCTGGATCAGAAATGCGCCGTCGGCACCCGTTTGTGTGTTTTTAGCGGACGGCGCGCTTCCATCCTGGAAAGCCATAATCAGGGCGGCAGGAACAGGCTGAAGCGTTGATCGTTCCAGTACAAACCCGGAAATGCTACCCGTTTTTGTCTGTCCGGTTACAGACCACGCACCGAGCAACAATCCAAGGGCAAGTGTAATGACCTTCACGGTATCAATCTCCAATCTGGGCAGTAGGATATATGGTTCTGACGAGCGTCTGGGGGCAACTCAACTAAGGCGGAGATTGAGTGGCAGGTGCACACTAGAAGCCCGACGGCATTAGAGAATCATGAAGACGATATGGCTCCTAATTCGGCAAATCGAAGCGAGCGTGGCGGGCAACCTGCACGCAACACGACCGGTTTCGCACCGCTCTTCGATTCACACACAGCAATCGTAAGCGCTTTTCAGTGTCTACGCAAGAGATAAAAGGATATTTTTCTACGCATTAACCGTACGCAGGCATCGAGTATGGACACAGCCTGAGAATCAGAGCGCTTTCACGCTGGTCTTGCCCCGAGAAGTACGCCCTCATTCCTCGTGAACTCTGTCCGACCGGATACGCGGACACGGACTCACAGGTAGCGCAGTTGGCTATGTCCCATGGCCCGCCTCCCTCCGTAACCCATTGAAACGCATGCCATAAGAGACTGCTGGCAGTCTGGAGAGATATATCTCCACGAAGATCGCCATACCCATAGGCATCCTGTAGGAACTGTTAGCGTCGTTTGCTCATTTGCTAATTAGTAAACCTCAACTGTATACCAAGCAATCAAGCAATTTGCGTTGGGGGCAGGGAGCAAGCCCCCGGCGGAATGGGGTCCCGATGCGTGTAGAGAGGAGAGTGAGGAGAATTGCTGAGTCGAGCATCCGGCGGACGACGGGTAAACCTTCGGCTTCACGCTGTTGCTGAACGCCCACAAGCCCTCGTGTTACTGCCAAGCAATGGACTCGACGCTCCAACCTAGGCATGCACTTTCGAACAACTTGAAGATCGCTTCGGCTTCCGGGAATAATCGCAGCGCCGCGAGCGCGCTACGTCGCCGCATTTCGTCAACTGCTCGGAGTTCTCTCCATCTGACCTGCAGCCAAGTTGAACTGTCTCGTCTGGTCACCGTAGGTACACCATCCTTCGCGCTGCTGTCGGGAGAACAAGTCGATGCGCCCGCCAGGGCAGATCCTCTCAACCAGCGCATAAAACTCCGCCGGTTTGCGCGAGTGTTCTCGCCGGGTTGCTTCCAGCGCAGTGGTATCGCTGCCGTGCAGGAAGACGGGCTTGCCGCGTGCTCCGAGAAGGCAGTGTTCTGTTTTGCCCCTGAGCCACTCGCCCGTTCCCATGCGATCCTTGACCCAAGTCAAGAGCGTCTTGTATTCAAAACCCCACGATTCAACAACTTCAAAGGCAACCCGGAGGTGGGCGTTCGTCGTCCACAGCCAAAGAATGGCGTTCTCGTCAGCAAGATTCCTAACAGGTAGGCCCTTGATCTCTTCAATGCTCAACGTCGGATACGGCAAGTCGCTACCGGATTCGTATCGCCACGGCGGGTCGGCCACAACAACCTGGAATGGGCCAGTTGGCAGTTCCGGTCGTTGAACTTCCAGCTTCCTGGCCTGCTTCATCACGGTGAGTCTGCGGAAAGCCCCGGCCACCTTGCCGCTACGGTCCATTTGTTCGACAAGGTGGCCAAATCCTTCCGGGTCGTCTTCGGCGGCTTCGAGTACCGCCTCGGCCCGATCAATGGTGGTCCGGCCCACACCCAAATATCGTGCTATCTTGTCCCGAGCCTCTCCCTGTCCTTCGGCCGTTGTGGTGGAAGTGCCGAGGTCCATTCGGCTGCCCTGACGCGCCCTGGCCTCGCGGCGCTCAAGGGGCTCGATGGCCCGTTTGAGCGCCACGATTTCGCTTGGCAGCAGGTCCTTTCGAACGAAGTTCTCGTGGGCCTCTCCCCTTGCCGCTTGGAGCAAATCCACCACGGTCACTGGCACTTCTGTCCATCCAAGCTGCCGGCAGGCTTCCACGCGGCGTTGTCCGGCGATCAAGCGCCCTTCTGGAGTTATTACGATGGGGTGAAGAAGTCCGACTTCCCCGATACTCTGTGCGAGGGACCGCAGATCTCCGAGGTCCTGCCTGTAGCGGAGCCCGACGTCGATGGCGTCAATGCTGCGAACGGGCGTCATACCGTGTGACTCGCGCAGATTGAGCAGGTAGTCCGAGACGGAATCATCGTTGCGGCATCCAACTCCCCGGAGGCCAGGCTGATTCTGCGGTAGTTCCAAGAACGTTTCCTCTGCGTGAGCAGAGTGTCAACCGCGTACACCACCAGTCCACCAACTACCTGAAGGATGTCGGCGATAGCCGGTGTGCCCGGGCAGGGATAGCGATTGTCGTTGCCCATATCTGGGTAGAGACAACCAAGGCAGGAGCCTTGGTTGTCCTGCACGAACACATAGCCGTGATCACCACTAGCGCTAACTGCGGTGAAGACCACGGGAACGCCTTGTGCCCGGAAGTGGCGGCTGGCTGCGACTCGGGTCGGATTGTTGTCGACGCCACAAATCGCAATACCGCAGGAGAGATCAATTCCCTGCTCGATCGCCGCCTCCAGGCTCAATGCGTGGCCGCGAATCCTGGTCGCGGCGATGCACTCGGGCTGGAGGTTTTTGGCCAGAGCGACAGCCTTGTTCCGCCAAAGATCTTTGGTGTAGAACCGCTGCCGGTTCAGGTTGCTGGGTTCCACCCAGTCACCGTCAAGCAGCACAATCTCCCCAATGCCCTTGCGGCAGAGAGTTGGCGCAATCTGCGAAACGAGCCCGCCCGCGCCGACACAGAGCACGCGGCTCTTTGAGAACACGGCCTGGTCAAACCCCGCAATTCTCTTCTGGCGGTCTTCGGCTCCAGGAATCGCCGTGCCCGCGAGTTCAACTGATGTCGGTGAGTCTGTAAATGCCGGGTGCATGCTTTTCAACCCCCTGTCCGTGGATTTCGATTTCGAGATGTTGGTCGAGCCGGATGAACCGGATGAAACCATCGCGACTGAAGATGGCCATGACGGCTACATGACCGGCACTCTCCAGCCGCTGCTGAAACCGCTCGTCGATGCCCGATGGCTTGGTGGCATCCGCTCCCCTACCCGGATGGCTATGGAAGTGCGCCAGTAGCCGGTGCCCGAACTGCTCCAAGCGGATGAGCAGGCTGTGCGTCGCCCTGGGCTCGGCTGTGACTCCCATCGCGGTGCGCTTCTGGTGGGCAAACTCGGCACATTGATCTAGGACGAGCGCCCCATCAAGCTCCGTGCCTGTGATGAAGAAGAACTGCTCAGCTTCGTCCAGGGTCAGCTTCTTAAAGCTCTCGTGCAGAAACAACGAACTCACCACATAGCGCCGCTGAGATCTGGCCTCGAGGTCAGCCTTGGCCAGGCTATCAAGCGTCGTGATGAACTCATTGGCGCCTTCGATGTGTTCGAGCTTTTGCCGGGCCAGTCCGTCCTCAAAACTCCGAGCGGCTTGCGACAGCTCGTCAATCAGCGCCTCGCGGCGCCGCACCAACTTCTCCCGCTTGGTCTCAATGACTTCGCGGCTTGGATTGCTTGTCTGCATATTGCCTAGGCCTCCAATGCTTCGTGCAGGATTCGTTCGATGCTCATGATTCCGGAGCTCACGTCTCGCGGCATGCGGGCCATGTGCACCTCGTACCAGCCGTCGCCACGATTCTGGAAGCAAGTCCAGTGACTGTGCCCTTCCATCTCTCGTGGCGGCTGGAAAATGAAGAAGCGGAAGTGGCCACGGCTTTGTTCGTCGGCGTAGCCGAAGAACGAGCCTCTTCCGGTGCGATACGAGCCGGTGTAGCGATTCCCTTCCCGCGTCCAGCCTCGCTCTTGCCAGTACGGGATGACGCGACGCTCGACCTTCACGGTGGGGCCGTGCCCCCGCACCATCCGCGAGATGAGCTCGCGCATGGATGTGGGGGCAGGCCGGCTGCCGTTGTCTTTCACGCGCACGGCGACAACACTCCGACCTCAGCCTTGGTGGAGGCGAAGATCTTCTCGCCGTCCTTGACCTTGTCGTAGACCGACTCGGCGGAGGCGAAGAAGGGTTCATTGGGCCCCTTGGACAGCAGGTAGTCCGAAAGGCTGAGCTGGTTGAGGATGTCCCCGGCGGTTGTGCCGGGCTGGATCTCGACGTCGCGGATCTGGCCGGTTCCGGCCACGACAACTGAGAGTTTCTTCATGGACACGCGTCTCCTTTGCGTTTTTGTCTGGAGTTTGCTTGCACTGCGAAGCGGAACTGCTTCTCACTCCAATTAAAGCGGTCGGGTGTCGGTAGCCAACGCACAAGAAAAAGAGACCAGGAACGAGTCTTGGTCTCTTTTGGGTGCCTATGGCCCTCATACGTCGGGCGCTGGCACAACATCCGTGAGTTTGCCTGATTGAAACGTCATATCGCGCTCCACGTGGAGCCCGAGCTGAGTCTTCGCGGAAACAAGTTCGGACAGACAGAAGTAGCCGAACTCGTCCTCCAGGCCGTTGACGAAGCCGAAGAAAAGGAAGTCGTCTCCCCGTGCTTCTCCCTCCGTGACCCACCAGGTCCAGCGGGTGCCGGGCAGGAAGAAGCGAGCGTGGACGACAGGGTCCGCCTCGCCTTCCTGCGAGTAGAGCGACGGCAGCCGGGCGCGAAGCTCGTCGTCTAGAAGCGGGGTCATTTACATGGCCTCAAACAACTTCTTGGCCTCTTCGAACTTCTGGAGCTGGCGCTTCTTGGCGCTCAGCTCTTCTTCCGCTTCGGCGATCTCCGAGCGCAGCTTATCGGCCTGCTCGAACAGCACCTCAACCGGCGTCTTCTTCTTCCATGGTCTGCGGGCATCCGGCTGCTTGGCCGGAGCCGCTTTCGGTTCCTGTGCCTTGGGGGCTGGCATTGTCGTGCTCCTTCTTGGATTTCAGTTCCTGTCGTTGCTGGTTCACCCAGACCTCAAGCTTCCTGATCGCAGCGCGCTTTGTAGGAAGCTCGATGTGGGTGTAGATTGCGTGAACGGAATTGCCTGTGGAGTGACCCATGAGCGCCATGCGGACTTCCTGCAGGACGCCGGCTTCCATGAGGCGGGTGTTGAAGGTGTGGCGGAGGTCGTGAAACCGGAGGTGGCGGATGTTCGCCCGCCTAAGCGCCCCAGCCCATGACCGCTTGATGATGCGGACTGATTCGCCGCGGAAGGCGACAACATTGCCCTTCTCCTGACGATGCTCGGAGAGAAGGTCGAAGAGCCGATCGGTCAGCGGGATCTCTCGGGCTTCTCCTTCGGGTGTCTTCGAACGGGTGACAGACAGTACCCTGCGCGCAAGATCAACATCCTCCCAGAGTTGCTGGGTGATTTCACCTCGGCGCAGACCCGTATCGAGTGCCGTCACCGCCATCAACTTCAAATGCGGCGGCGCGGCGGTGAGCAGTAAGTCCTCTTCGGCAACGCTGAGGATGGCTCTTCGGATCTTCCGCTCGCGGGCCATCTTCAGGCGTGCGAGCGGATTGGCCTGGATGAGTTGTTCATCAACGGCCCAGTAAAGGATGTGACGCAGGACGCTGAGGTCACGGTTGACGGTTGCGTCCTTGATCGCCTTGTTCCTCAAGCGCCGTACTTTCCTGAACTCCTCGGCCATTGGCTTGGTAAGCCGCAGGACGGGCATGTCGGAGAAGAACGGCAGAAGGAACTTCAGGTGATAGAGGTGGTGCTTGTGGGCGATGCCGCTGGCGATGAAGCGGGCGGCAAGTTGCCCAAAAGTAATACGCGGATCGGCTTGCACGACCTGAAACCGCCTGGCATTGGCCTCTTCCTTGAGTTTGGATTCAATGATTTCGGCCTGCCTGCGGTTGGATGTGCCGGTACTGGCCTGATGGCGGACGCCATCCATGTAGAAGTACGACCAGTAAACGTTTCCTCGTTTGAGCAGACTCAACGGATTTGTTTTCCTCCTTTGCCTTGTTGTTGGCAGATCCAGCGGATGATCTGGTCCTGGTAGAAGATCAGCCGGCCGCTGGCCCCGGACCGGAAGAACGGCAGCCCTCGTGGCATGAGGGTCTGTCTTACGGTCCAAGGCGAGCAGCCGATTAGCCTGGCCACCTGGCCTAGCCCCAAGGGCCGGCCAAGCGGCGAGGCAGGAGGCTCAAGGGTGGCCTGCTGTGGGCCACCAAAGGCCCCCTGTTGCCCCGGCCAAGCCCTCGGCCAGCGGTGGCCGGGGGGGAGCGGCAATAAGCCCCGTGTTTGCGCGGATTTCCGCCCACCGGCAGCGGCGCGAGTGTCAGCGGGAGAGGGGCCGCCTAGAGCGGTTAGTGTCTGTCTTGCTTCTTTGATGGCCATATGGACCTCAGTGCCTTTTGAATGAACTTGGGCAAGTGGATGTAGATCCACCAGAGCAGCGCAAGGATAAGGAACAGGACGATCAACTGCCCCTGAACTTGTCCATTGGTGGCCAGGGCCTGCAGCATCGCAATCGCCACCAACACGAGCAGCAGGGCAAGGATGACGCCCGGTAACAGCGACACGGCCAAGACAACGGGGCGCAGCCACAGCGGCATCCGAGGCGCGGGCGTGCTGAGATCGCGGGAGCCGCACTGCGAACAGACGTCGGCCTGCCGTGGATTGATGTGCCGCGAAGGGCAGAGCTTTGCATCGTAGGTCGTGCCGCAATGACTGCAAAACAGCGGATCGCCAGCCGTCAATCGATGACACAACGGGCAGTAGCGCATGGGGCCTCCTAAATGAGCGGGAGTCTGACGGTTCCCTCGGGCCTAAGCCAGATGGGCGACCAGAATCCTTGCTCGTTAATTTGTTCGAAAGTGGAAAGCCAGAAAATCTTGTCGGTCTGCTTGGCGACGGTGGCGCGGATGTTCTGAAGACGCTTCTCTGTGGTGGCGACAATCAGCACCCGAAACTTCGGCTCACGGAATAGCTGTGTGAACTGCCCGGAGAGTGCAAGTTGAAGGTACATCTGGGTCTTCTTCCGCCATACGGTGAGAGCTTCAGTGCCGAGATCCGCCTCAATGAACATCGGACGGGTCGCACCCGACGTCGCAAGTTCGCAATAGCCGTCGGGGATCAACGGGACTGCCTGGGTGAGCGGCTCCCGGAAAGTAATCCAGCGCAGGCAGCGAACATCCGGTCGGGGCATCTGGCGGTGCTTCACTGTCAGGTAGATCTGGTTGACGGCCAACCGGTGGAGTAGGAATGGACTGGTGCCAAACGGGCTCTGCCTCAGAGGCAACCCCGACTGCTTGCCATCGACAACGGCCGCGCCTTTGGGCGATAGGGTGTATAGCGCCTTCTGCCCATGACCCGCGCTGCCAACAAAGATTCGCCGCAGAAAGCCGGCACGTGTCAGGTGAAGCAACCGGTCGTTGGCACGCCTGATGGAATGAAAGCCCGCCACGACCTGCGCCTGCTCGCGGTCGATGACGCGCATGACGCCGAGTTCCCGCAGTAGGCGCCGGTCCCGTTCCTGGATCAATAGACCGACTCGCCTATTCCCAGTCATGGAGCACCTCCCCAGTAGTCAGCCGCATCGACTCGTGACGGCGACGAATTTCGGCTTCAATTTCTCTGCGGCTTCTAGCCCAGCGCCGCAGGCATCGCTGAAGCAATTCGCTCGCGTCGTCCTCCGGTTGGGCGATGGTCGGAACGGCCGCGCGCACGAAGCGGCTACTGCCTGACTTGAGCACCAGATGACGCTGGGACAGATTCTTCAGTTCCTGGGCCAGGGTCCGCCCGCCATCGAGCGTGCTAGCCACCTTTTCGGCGTCGCTGGACGAGAGCTGAAAGTAGACATGGCTGCCGACGGCGGCCAGCGCCGATCGCATGGCGGGCGGGTACTGATCCGTGAACTGATTGGCACTGACGATCGAAACGCCGAACTTCCTGGCCTCCGACAGCAGGGCTTCCAGACCGCTGTCGAAAACGATGAGGTTCTGGATCTCGTCACAGTAGAGGGTAATGAGGTTGCGGGAACGGCGAGCAAAGAGGGCGTTCTTCAGGCGGGTCAGGAAAAGACTTCCGAGCGTTGCCGCCTGTTCTCCGAGTCGCCCCTTGTCCAAATTGAGGATGATCCAGTACCCGGAATCGATTGCCGCTCCGAGCGAGAAGGTGGATCCAACCTGTCCGAGGATGTGGCGGAAGTGCGGGTCGGCGGTGAACGCCGACACCTTATTGAGAATCGCGTCGCGCCACGCGGCCTGCATCGCCTCGCTGGCACGGTCGTATCGAAGGGCGAAGTAGTCTTTGACCTCGGAGTTCTGTACTCGCCGCAGGCAGGTAGCGCGAAAGGGTCCGCTGGTGAGCAACGGTGCCAGCTCAAGCAAGGACATCCGGTTGTCAGCGAGGACGTGGAGCGCATTGCGGAGAAGCTCCTCCGTGCGCGCGCCAAATGCTGCCAGCTGCCAGCGCTGTTTGAGAACCTCCGCAAACTCAGCGATTTGCACGAAGGAGTTTTGTCCCGCACTCTGGTCGATGACGTTGAGCCCAACCGAGTACTCACGGTCGGCAGGTTCAATGACGATAAGCTTCTCGCTCAGGTCCCGGTGCTGCTTGCGCTCCTGTTCGGCAATCAGCCGAAGGAGAATCGGTGTCGCGTCACCGTGCAAATCAAAGAACACGAATCCCCGGCCCGCGCGGATATCCTGACCGGCAAAGTGACGTAGCAACATGGATTTCCCGCTGCCGGTCTTGCCGAGGATGGCGATGTGCTCTGCACGCTTGGTGTGCGGGATGGCTAATTGCCGACTAGTCAACTGTCCGTCGACGATCATGCGGCCGACCTGAAGACCGGCTGACGCGGTGTCGTGCCCAGAGCCTCGCAGCCGATTCCAAGCCTGGACAATGGATTGTTCGATGAAGTTGCTCATAGTTCTTTGCTTTATGTTTTCTGGCGTAGACGCCACCAGAGCAGCACCCAGAAGTTCTTGGCGATCATGCCGCCCTGACCTTTGCTGTTGCCGCAAATGCGGGCGTAGACGGATGAGCGCTTGATGCCCTCTTCCTTTGCGATATTGGCCACGGACTGACCAAGCAGGATTTTTCGGAAGGTTCGGCGCTCAACCGGGTTGAGGTTGACGTAGTATTTCGGGTTGTCTTCGAACCCCTGCGGCTCCGGCGCTGGAGATGGATCTTCTGAGAGCGGCCTGAGAAAGGCCTCCGTCTTGCCGTTGCGCCTTCCGATGGTCACACTGACCGGATTGCCGTAAAGGTCCGAACAGCGCCGGAATCGTAGGATGTCGAAGTTGGTCTCTTCCATCGCAGCCCCAGGATGAGGCCGCGGAATGCACTTGAGGAGAGGCACCCCCTCGCGTTTTTGTAACGATCAGGGAGAAGAATATTCTAAAGTTCGCAGGCAGTGTTTTCGTACAGCGCCCGTCGGGCCCACGCCTTCTGCAAACGATCATCGAGGCCCAAATCCAGAGTGATCGACAGGAGTTTCGAGATTGTCTGCTGATGGCCGAAATCCGACGCGGGTGCCAGTTGAGCATGTAGCATATGGTTGGCGGCGGCCTTCACCGCTCGACTATCGGTGGAGAAGGCGCAAGCAGTCGCCCAGTGCAAGCTCATTGAGCATTCCAGGCTGGTGGTTCCAAACTCACCTCTGACTTGAGCAATGGTCTCTTGGGCCGAATCCCAATTGGGCGTTCCGAGCAAACTGGTGTGCCGGGAGCCCGTCATCAAGAGGCTGGCTGGTTTTGTCGCCTCCTGCATGCGGTCCATTGCTTCCGTGGCACTCTCGAAGAATGATCGCGCACGGTCGTCAAGGTGCATCTGAAAGTAGGCAACTCCCCGCTGACGATAGTGATCGGAGCCGATGGACGCTCCGCTCTGTCGAGCGGCTTCCCCGGCTACATCGAGGAGTCTCAGTGCATCCTCAGGCCAGCGCCTCAGCAGAGCCGCCTGCGAGGCTATCAACGCACTGCGAACGAAATCGTCGGCGTAGAGTTGATGGTGAGATTCATTGTAGGCGGCGCGCCACAGGTCTCGGGCCAGTCCGGCATGTTCCATAGCCGAGCGGCAACGACCGCTGTGAACGAAGAACCAGGCGATGTGCTGATGAATGAGCGCGGCGAGGTGAATTCGCCTGATGTCAGCGGAATATCCGACCAGTGGAAGTAGAGTCCGAAGCTCCTTGGCACCGTCCAGAAAGTGATAGTCCGCGCGGTGACGTGAATCGATGCTGTCGACGCGGGATTCGAGTGCCTCCAAAGCAATTCGTCGCCTGCGCGTGGGTACGACCTCATCAATTCCCGGACGAATGCCCAATCGCCGCCGCTCGGTCTCTGTTGGTCGCTCGTGGATTGCTGGCCACGTCAGCTCTCCAGTCAACGACTGTTGACGCCAGCGATGGGCCGCCACGCGGACTGTGCCGGGTTTGGTCGCGAACAGCGCCGCAATACGGTCGGCTGGAACTTCCCGCCTGAGCAGCCAGGCAAAAGAGCTTCCGAAACGGGACACACTCTTGACGGCCTCCGGAGCACCGCCTTGCCTGGCGCCAACCTCGGGCACGTTCGTGGACCTCTCCTTTAAGTATGCAGCCTTCACTCGGCGAAATTCGTGATGAACAATTCGGCGAATCGTTTACCGACATCGCGTTGAGCCGTATAGGCGATGTCTACCGGCATCAAGTGCCAATGCTGGAATAGCTTCCGAACCTCGGGATGATCATCCAGCGACAACAAGAACTTGCCCTTGACCTCGTGTAGATGTCTCTCCAGCCCAATGAAGTCGACCTCGGTGAAGTTGTGCCGATATAGCCGACGCTCCCAGTACGGCGGGTCCAGGTAGAAGAAGGTCGTCGGACGGTCGTACTTCAGGAGAATCTGCTCGTACGGCAATGACTCGATCTGCACCCGCGCAAGCCGCCTGTGGGCCTGCTCGATGATCTCCGGGATCCGCTCTGGGTTGTAGTTCGACGGCTGAGTCACTCCATAGTGGAACTTCTGCTTGACCACCAAGCCGCCGAAGGAGTTCTTCTGAAGGTAGAAGAACCGTCCCGCGCGCTGGATATCGGTCAGCGTACTGGGATTCGCGGTCAAATGCAGTTCGTGTAGCTTTCGGCTGGCCAGGCAGTACCGCAGGTACCGGACCAACTCCTCGTAATGCCACTGGCACACCCGAAAGAAGTTCACGATATCGAAGTCGAGGTCATTGAGGACCTCGACGTTCGAAGGTGGCTTGTGGAAGAGGACCTGGGCACCACCGGCAAACGGTTCGACGTACGTCGTGTGCTCAGGCAGGAGCGAAATGATTCTGGTCGCAAGGCGGTTCTTGCCGCCGATGTATGGGAGGGGGCCAATCATGAGTTTGGACTAGTTAATGATGAAGAGGCGCTCGGTCTGGACATAGAGGCCCAAGGCCACCGCATCCTGGATCAAGACCTTGCTGTTCGTGCCTTCCAATGACGGCCAGATGCCGGTGATCACCGCACGTAATTCCTTTCGCGACTTGAGGCGTGGATGGCCATAGGCGGTCAACAAGTCGACCTTGGGAATCTCCCAGATGGGTATCAGGCGGTCGCGGAACACTTGGGTGATAGCTGTGGATATTGCCTTGCGCTGAATTTCATCTTCAATGGAGATAGATTCAAGGGCCGCCGAATCCAGCCGGAACTGATCGCATACCCATTCAACGAAAGAGACTGCACTGCCCAGGGCCTT
Source organism: Paludibaculum fermentans (assembly GCF_051172195.1). GTDB lineage: Bacteria > Acidobacteriota > Terriglobia > Bryobacterales > Bryobacteraceae > Paludibaculum > Paludibaculum fermentans_A. The sequence continues at coordinate 1,798,794 of NZ_JBPJAQ010000001.1, read as the reverse complement.
GTCCTTCACGGACGATAACTGGCGCACCTGCACGTACTCGAGGCGGTCGCCATAGAGCACGGCCACAGCCACCGATCGCCGCTCCACTCGCACCGCAATCAGCTTCAAATCCTTGTCGAGGGGGCCGCTTCCCTGGCTGTGCCTGAGTTCCGTTTGATATCGTCGCCCCACATCTCCGTGGAGACCGGGTTTGGTGGTGCGGCGGTAGGCAGCGAGCAACTCGGCCTCTGAAAACCGCTCCAGTAGACCTAGGTAGTGGCCGCTGGCGTCGGTGTCATTGAGGCGGCTGGCGAGCCGGAGGGCGAACAGCTCGGTTGCTGTCTTGGGCCTGAATGTAGTGCGAGGAGTTACCTCAAACCTCGCGAGGATAGAATTCATACGCTGGCGATGCTAATAGTCAGAAGAGTTGGCCCTGGCCGGGACCGGCCAGTTCGTCCTCCATGCTGCGAATGCGGCGTTTGAGATCGTCGTAAATGCCGGGGAACAAGAATGCGACCGGCACCCGGAGGACGATTTCCAGCGCCAAGGCCACGCGCAGCGGAGGAGCCGCACGGCCATGCTCATAGTGCGAAACCATGGATGTGTCTCGATGCCCCAAGAGCCGGGCAACCTGCTTCTGACTGAAACCCATCCTCCTTCGATAGATCACTAAGCTATTTGGTTTTGGTGGTTGTGATGCCATGACTGCATTGCTTTGAGGTCACTGTAGCAATTTGGAGAAAATGCGAAAGGCGGGAAAACTTGTGGAAAACTACAGGTTTTCGGGATCCTCTGTGCGCAACCTGTGAAGCGGACGGCGGCGGTGCCGTAGCTGTTCGCGCCAGCCCAGTCCGGAACGATGTCGGGTGCGCCGACGCATCATGTACTTGGCTGCACGCCGGCGGACACGCGAGGAAAGCTCCTCAGCCAGAAGAGAACGAAGCACTTCAATAACGAATTGGAGTAGGAGATCGGCCATCATCGGTGCATGATGGCGCTGCTGCCGCGAAGTGGAAAGACGGGAAAACCTGGACGGCGTCCACCGCCATTACGGGAGTACCATTCAGATTTTCCCGTCTTTGCGGCAGTCCCCAGAACTCCTATGCTGACATCTCAGATTCTTGCTATGAAGAAACCACCCGCATCCAAATCAATCACGGTGTCCTGGGAAACCTCTCCCGATCCGGACCCCCACGCCTTGCTTAAGGCGGTCGCCATGCTGTTCAACCGGCGAGTCCCGTTATCCACAGGTGCGGATTTGACAAAGGGCGACGAAGAGCTATTGTGTAGACGACCCCAAGATAACCATCATCCATAGCCCACATGCCAGACATCCTAAAACCCACAATGCGAGCGGCACTCTATGTCCGAGTGTCCACGGAGGAGCAGCGCGAGGGGCAGACTATCGACTCTCAGGTAGCCGAACTTGAGAGATTCGCCAACGCGCAGAACTGGCCGATCATCGGCACATACAAGGACGACGGCTGGAGCGGTGGCGTGATGGAGAGGCCCGAATTGGACCGACTGCGCGACGATGCCCAGAAAGGACTGTTCGACGCGGTTCTGATCAATGATGTAGACCGCTTGGCTAGGGATGTCGCCCATTTGGGTGTGATCAAGCGCGACCTCGAACGCAAGGGAAGCAAAGTCATCTTTCGCAAACTGCCCACCGACACGAGCCCGACATCGAACCTGATGGTGAACATCCTTGGAAGTTTCGCCGAGTTCGAGCGCGAGCTCATCTCCGATCGAACTCGCAGAGGGCGCCGACACAAGGTGGAAGGCCGCAAGCAGTACTTAGGTTCGAATACCGCCTACGGCTTCCACTATATCCTTATGAACAGGAGGACGGGCAGTGCCGGAATCCTGGAACTCAATTCCATGGAGGCTGCGGTAGTCCGGCGCATCTTCGAGTGGGTGGATCGGGAGGGGCTATCCGCCCGTCGCGTCGTGAAGCGCCTCAATGAGCTGGGTATCCCGCCGCGGAAGGGTGCTGCCAAATGGGCCAAATCCAGCCTGCTGCGCATCCTGCGGAGTGAAATGTACGCTGGCGTCTGGCATTACAACAAGTTCCAGGGATGCGAGCCGAAGCATCCGCAGTCCAGCGCTCGCTACCGTAAGCGCACAAAGTCTAGCGTGCGGCAGCGTCCACGGACCGAATGGCTACCGCTTGAACTGTCCGAGTCACTTCGGATCGTTCCGCGCGGGCGATGGGAGAGGGTCCAGCGACAGCTTGACCGCAATGCCACCTTTTCACCTCGAAACGAAAAGCATGTCTACCTACTCAAGGGCCTCGTGCAATGTGGCGGCTGCGGAAAGAGGTTCGTGGGCGATCCAAACCATGGGAAATTTTACTACCGCTGTAGCGCACGTTGCGGGTTGGTTCGGACCGTTCGGGAATCCCTGCTGGATGCTGCAGTTCAGAAAGCAGTTTCGCAGGTAATGCTCTCGCCCGATACAATCCTGGAACCGCTTCGCCAGATGGAAGACCTGAAGGCTGAAGAGCAAGAACAACAACGGGCCATGGCCGCGAAGGCGAGTCGAGAAATGGAACGCTTGACCCGAGAAGAGGGCCGGATCCTTGAGGCATACCGAACGGGAGTCATTTCGCCTGCTCAACTCGGACAGCAGCTTGAGTCACTCAAAGCCGAGCGTGATGCTTTTGTCACCCAGCAAGCCGAACTGAGCAGAAATCCAAACATCTCCCCTGAACAAGTGGGAGGAGCCGTGGTGGACTACTGTGCGGAGGCGGCAACGAACCTCCGAGAATTCACTACCGATCAATGGCGGGAGTTTCTGAGGACAGTGGTCCAGCGAGTCGAGTTCCGCGGCACCCACGCCAAGATCGTTGGGCGAATTCCTATCGGCGAGAATCCTACCCAGTCGGAATCCGAAGTCCCATTCCAGATTCCAGCGCGGATCAAAATCTCTACCCCTACAAGGGCGCGCCTCTGTCATTCCGCCACAATGGCGGAATGACAGAGGGCCGACCGCCGATCGAGGGACAACATTAACCCCACGCACCCCTCAATGCTGGGCACTGCGGGATCGTCAATCTGCTGGAATCTATCTTGACCGTGCCACAACAGCTACATGATGTTATGGCCGCCTGGCATTTGAGGCGGTTTTTCGTCTTGTCTATGCGGGCTACCGACATGCGAACCGGGGGATAGACCGTCAGGGTCGCAATCCGGTAGTCCTCATAATTAAGATGAGAATTGCCCTAGAACGCCCGGAGGTCGCAATGAATTCGACTGTTGTGGTGTCATGGCCTCCGGAGGGCAATCCCCTTCAGCGACCAGCCTGAGGCAGGGAGGCGTTCCTCCACCCCCACCGCGCCAAAAGTGAAGCGCTTTAATGTGGTTTGGGCACTAGGGTTTCAGGCTCATGCATGCGGCGCTGTTGTAATTAAGACATAACTAGTCTGTACTATCGCAACGTAGTACCTATAGAGGCTGCGCCACGTGTAACAGAGGGATAGAAAAATGACTGCTCCACCGATCACTACGTAGAGTGTGACCCACCATGCATGGCGTGAAGGCCCCACATTTAAAGACATCACTATGGAGATAGTGACAAATACAGAATTCACCAACGATACGCGCAACAGACGAAGATGAGCCTGTCGCTCTAGCAACAATCTGGCTAGATCGCTGTTGGCAAGAATACATTTGAACACCATCGTGGAAAGAGTGAGTCCATTTTCGTTGATCTGGGATTTCGCCCACCGAGCCTCATGTCCCTGGATAAATAGGTGATAGTACATGGTATCGACAATGATCCCGAGCCAGTAGAATGCAATGAGCGCAACGAATGAAATGGGTGTTAAGTATTCTTTATAGATAGCGAGGTCTAACCTAACATCGCACAATGAACATGCCACCAGCGCTATCCATGCGAATGTTTGGAAACCCTGAATGAGATTTTCTATCAGAATAGCTGCTGTATTCACAGATCCGTCCTATCTTGACTCGTGTGTTTGCGGCGCAACAACGCAATGGCGCCCGTTCGCTTGAAGGATTGTCTCAAGGCTAGAGTTGAGCACCAATAAACCTGAGCATACCCCTTCTGGCGCACAGGCTGTGCAAGGCCTGCTAGCTAAGTGGATTTTCCCGCCAACGCGCATCTCAGGAGGCCGCCTCCGCGGCCGAGAGTGGAAAGGCGTTGCGGCTGAAGCGGCAGACAACCATGAGCATCAATTAGAAGCTCACGAAGACGTCGATGCGAGCTGGTGAGTAACCTGCTGCCCTCGCAATTGCTGTAAACAAGTAGAGAGATATTGCGCTATGATCTGGCTGAGGTATCATCACATGGCCAAGAACGAGAAAACTGGCAAGACGATAGCGATCATCGCCGCTCAGGGTCTACGCGCCCCCAGCACTCTCACAACAGCTGAGATCAAGAAACTGGCTGGGTCAGCATTGACCCAGAGCCCGGATCACAAGCCACCGAAAAAGAAGTAAACATTGCGAAGCGGCAACCAACCCTAAGACTGTATTCGTGCGTACCCGAGTGGTCGCGGGGGGTAGGCAATCAGCTCGTGGGAACATCCTCGCATTCGGACACAGCCAATTCTCCGCTTATCTATGCGTACTGCCTAGGGGGATGGAGAGAGACCGTCCGGGTCTCAATCCGGCACTCCTCATTCTATGATGAGAATAACCTCTGCGCGCCCGCCGGGCACCGCGAGACCGCCGATGTTAGGTTGCCTGCTGAAAGCGTCGCCACGCGGCGTGAATCCCGAAGCTCTCTTGGGCAAATGTAGATTTCGGAGCCACACCATTCCGCTTGATCAAGGCTACCTGATATGGACGCGCGCACAGATAGCACTTTTCGCTTAGGCAGTTCGCAGGAGGACCAGGCCGAGTGCGATCACTAGGATGGATGCCACCTCTCGGACAGTCACCGGCTGGTTGTTCCACAATACCGAAAACATGAGGACGAATATCGGATATGACGACTCAAAGGCACTGCTGAGCGTCACACCTGCCAAGCGACTGCTATACCACCAGCAGACGGAAACCAGAATGCTCAGCAATGAATAGGCAGACAGTTCCTTCCAGTATGCAGTCCACGGCACCCTCAAAGACGAGGCGGTAAGTTCGCCCTTTACAAAGCACCAGATGAGTACCGGGATTAGGTACATCAGATTGCTAAGCACGATGTACTGGCCAATGGTTAGACCCGATCTGAGCGTAATGCGCTCATACAGTACCACGGCAAGACCGGTGAATATTGGTAGAGATAAAAGAACAACTATTGGCATTAGTGGTATTCATAATAATTTTCGCTTCGTAGATGAACTGGACTATCTCTGTTAAACAGTACGGCAGCATATAAGTCCTGTCAAGCATCGCGTTTGCGTATTGACGTTTCGTCTAAGGAGAGACTACACCCCCGCGAAGATGGTCCGCCCCCTCTTGAGCGCCGGCCAGTATAGATAACTGAGAATTATCGGTCCCGAAGACCCCGTCGCAGTGACTAAATGAATACGTTGAGCCTAGCCCAGGTTACAGGTCAACAGTTGGCCATTGAGCAAGTGCGGGAGTGCTACAAGAGTAGAACGAAGGAGGTCGTACTTCTCGTTGGCGAGCGTGGTACAGGGGTCTCTTGGTGCATTGAAAAGGCCTCAGCGGCATGGCAAGCTTGCGGTGGTGTGGCGCTCTTAGCCAAGGGGGAATCGTTCGCCAAGGATCGGAGGCTGTTTCCGTGGATCTCCCTCGCTGAACCTGGCGCGCCGCAGCTTGCCCGTATAGCTGCGCTGAAGACCGGATTAGCTCACAGCAGCAAAGCTGTCCCAATGTTGGGTTCAGTCACCAGCTACCTCGTCGAGGAACTGCTCAACTACAGAAAGAAGAAACTCGCACGTGAGTCGATTGTCCTCAGCGAGCAGGAGCAGGATCTTCTGTTTGTGATTGAGAATGCCGGCCGGAACGATCGACTTCTTGTGGCAATCGATAATGTAGAGTCATGGGATGACTCCTCCATGAGTTTGCTCAGGCTCATCATGTCCCGGCGACTTGATGCGACATATTCAGCCATATCTAGTGCATTGTTTCTGGTAGGTGTTCAGCCCGGCGATGCTCTGCAAGTTAGATCGCTCGCAGGCAGTTTGCCACTCAAAGAGTGCCCGATTAAGGCCGTTGATAAGGCACGATTGCCGCTCGCTGCTAATGCTCTCGGCCTGCCGGCCCTCTCATCTGATGAGTTGGACAGACTCTACAGTATTACTGATGGACGCCTCGATCTTTTGGCTGATATTGGTGATCATCTTCGCAATACGGGCCCTGGAGAATTACCATCAGACCTTGACTCCCTATACGACCACATCATGGATCGGCGGGTACAATCAACGATAGGATCGACTTCAGATCTCGCCGAATTGCTAATGATTGCCGCTGTAGTTGGCGAGACCATCTGGTTTGAAGATCTACGGTGCCTGACCGGCCATCCACAGGAGCGATTGATCGCCGAACTCCGGCTCGCTGATTCCCAACATCTCCTGAAGGCAATTGGAGACACCGTAAGATTCAGAAGTAACGCACTTCACAGGTATTTTCATAGGGCCGGCACGCCAGATCATCCTAGCTACCACAGTAAGTTTGCTCAATGTCTTCAGGTGATGCGGCCAGGAGAGTACGAGTATCGACTACACCACCTTGTGCTCGCTAGCAAGGCCGAAGACGCCTTAACATGTTACACCATGGCAGCACTCTCGGCTCGTCGTGCTCGCCGTCTTCAACCGCATTGCGAAAGCATTTCGCGACTAGCGGGGTGGGCCGAAATGCGATTGTTTCTTCGGGCAATGTTTGATGCGTACGATGCCTACGACGCCCGACAACTAGCGACCGCACTATCGATCCTCGACGGAGTCGAGCCGTTCCTCCCAGCCATCCTCGTGGCGGAACGTGACTACCTCGAAGCCCAAATCCTACTGAAGAGCCACCGCTCGGCAGATCACTTGAGGGCCGTCGAGATACTGCAGCGTTGGCAAGTTCTGAAGTCGCAAGAAGGAGAATTGTGGTCCCGAATTTCTCAGGCATTAATGATAGCCTTGGTGCAAGTTGGTCGTCTCGAAGACGCGCGTAATCTGGAGGCAGATCTGACGTCATACTATTGGTCGCATAGAAATGTTGATCCTTGGGCCTTGTTTGGGCTCAATGCTCTACGATTGCGCTCAGAGAGCCTGCATCACTTGCCAACGGCGACACTTCGTATTGAAAGCGCATTGGCGTATTTTGGACGACCAGACATAAGCGGCCCACCGCGACATCCGCTCCAATACTATTATGCGCTTTCGAACCTCGTTGCAAACCTTCTTGCGAATGGTCGGTTTCACGAGGCGCGTCGCAGGTCCCAGGAACTTGACGTGTTAGTTCGCGACTATCCACAGTTTCATTGGCCCGTACTTGAAATTCCTTCAAACAACTTCGTCTTGGCTGCTTACCTTACCGGGGAAATGGATGCAACGACAGCAGAGAGTACAATGAAGCAGATAGCCAGCGGAGGGGAGTCGGCTGATCAGCTTTTGATGGAGAATAACCGTGGTGTTTATCTGATGGCCTCTGGTCATGTTGCCGCGGCCATTGATGCACTCGAAACCGTCTATCAGCGAGTGGTCTCTATGGAAGATGTAGACCATTATCATCGCTATTTCATTTGTAACAATCTTGCGATCTGTCGTGCATTGACCGGCGATATTGCATATGCCAGACAAACATTCATAGAACTTTCCACTTCTCTCGGCCATTTTTATCCAGCGTTACAAAGAACCATTGAGGCGCGCCACGCTTTGATGCGCAAAGCAGTGGAGTCATGGTCTTGGGCGAACCTTCAAGACCTTGACGCTTTTCTTACGCATCATAGTGCCATCGGTCCCCAATGGCGCTTTTACGGACGTTCCCTGCTTTTCAGCGACATTCAATTCTGGTCAACAGATTAGCCGCAAATTCCATGTCGCAAGGCGGCTGCCCCAACTATAAACTTCATCATGTCCGCTTGTGTGCCGTGAACATTGTGAACAGCGCACATAAAGCTACTATGGTCTGTCAGATGTGGCTTGCAGGCCACCTCGATGATGAAAGGCTCACCGTTATCAGTGATTCGGAAGTCTATCCTTCCAACACCGGACAAACCGAGACCATGGAAGGCTTGACCAGCAATCGCCATGGCACGGATGGCCGCCGATGGAGCTTGCTCGGCGAAGTCGTAGAAGGTATATCCATCGACTCTGACGTCGTCGTACCTCAGAATGGCACTGTCGAGACGGCGAATCCCGCTGGCCGCGATTCCGACCGCCATGATCGATTGCGGTCCGTCCGCATCAAACACGGGAACTTCAACCTCAAATCCATTTATGAATTCCTGGACCGTGAGCGGTTGCCGATAGATCCGCGCTCGCTCAGCTAGGTATTTGTCTGATGAGGCATCAACAGAGAACGTGCTTGTCGCATCGATGCCGATGCTTGCTGATTCGTAGGTCGGCTTAGCGATGACACGCAATCCTTGCGGCGGCCTATCGGGCAGCCAACCGCGGGACGTGAAGAGCCATGAGTTGGCCACTGGTAGCCCGAAGTGCCTTAGAATGGCACAGGAATGGAACTTGTGTCGTGCAAGAGAAACGGCGTAAGCATCGGAATCTATCAGTGGAAGGCCACGAAGTCGGCAGAGGCCGGGCACCAACGATAATCTTGCCGGACCTGTCCCATTCTGGGCGAGGTTGTAGACTAGGGCCACGCGTCGAGGGAAAGAGGACACTCCGTCGGCGAGCCAGTTTAGAAAACCCTCCTCATCGATCACAACCTCGCAGTAAATGCCCGCGTCCTCGAATGAACCAATGAACTGATCCAACTCGCGATTTGTCAAGAACTCGGAGATGACCGAGTCACCTTCATAGTCACCAAATGGTTCAGTTCTTCCCTGGATGTTGGCGACAAGTACGACGCCGACAGCCGGTTGAAGTGCCTCCGCGACTCGTACTCGCCTTCCGAACCATTCTGGCACGCCGCTGGACGTAGTCCGCATTGATAATTCTCAGTTATCTATACCAGCCGCCCACCGAATGAAGCGCGGGCGGCATCCAATACTGCCAAATTCTAGCAGCGTGTGGTGTGAAGTGCCAGCGGTCGTCGCCGCGCATTGTCGCCGCGCAAATCTATAAGTTGAGCGGCGAGGCACTCACTCGCCAGAGCCCGGGACTACTCTAAACTCGGCGCATCCTCCCCCTCATGCAAGCATGCCTACACGTCGATAGCTCCATTGGCATGGCGTACTACCCGAGGCCATCCCTACTAGAACCAAGGAGAAAGACGACATGATAATCAAAGACGCAGCCATCCAGTTTGTCGAAGGATATTTTTCGACCTGTAAGCGGAGCGACAAAACCAAGGTTGCTTACACCACTGACCTAAGGCAGTTCCAGTCGCATTTCGACAAAGAGGCGTCCCTCGAAGCGATTCGGGCCGAGGCACTGGAGGAGTGGGCGCGACTGCTGGTGGCTGACGGGTATGCTGCTGAGTCCGTCCGGCGCAAGTTCGCTACGTTGAAGGTCTTCTTCGGGTACTGGGTCCGAAAGGGAACACTAGGCAGCTCACCGCTCTGGAGGATTCGGCTCGATCTTGCCAAGGAGCAAAAGCTACCCCGCAATATCCCCATTGCTGATGCCACGCGCCTCCTTCAGGCAGCCTGGCTGCGGGTGTCTGGCCCCATAGCTGCCATCTCTGCGCCAAGAGATGCACAGTTCCTTGCCAGCAGGAATCTTGCAGCCCTGGAAGTCCTGTTTGCGACGGGAATGCGAGTTGGGGAGCTGGCGACACTGAGCATTGTGGATTGGAACGAGGACGAGCGGAGCATCCATGTCAAAGGCAAAGGGGGCAGGCATCGTATGGCTTTTCTCACAGATCAAAGATCCTTGGCAGCACTTGGCAGGTATCTACCGAATCGACGGAAGATGAGTCTCGGGCACGATTCACTCTTTGTGAACTCGACTGGGGGGCCTTTGTCCACCCAAGGCGTGGCTCGGGTGCTCGCCGGTCTTGCCACCGAAGCCGGCATCAAAGTGCGGTTGACGCCACACATGGTGCGCCACACTGTTGCCACGCTTCTGTTGAGAAATGGGGCGGATATTCGAGTTGTGCAGGAAGTGTTAGGGCACAGCTCGATCGCAATGACGCAGCGATATACCCACGTGAGTAAGGAGCATCTCCGGGAGACACTCCAGTTGCATCACCCCAGCCACCACATGATGATCCGCAGGGAGGTTTAGGCGCCACGCCCTAGCCGTGCAAGCGCGATCCAGCGGCGGGCAAACCGCTCGCCGATTACTGGCTGGATTGGCTCAGACTTGGCACGCCCCGTTCTCTTACCCGCAGCTTAGCGTCTGGGTCGCCGTAGGGATACTGGGTGCCGGATCTCCCGCCGCGACCCGGGCAAGCTCCCCCTCCCTCTACCGCCGCCGTTCACATCCTTCCCGACCGCAATGGCGGCGGGGATGGTGGTGCTCCGGGCAAGAATGATTCAACAGATACGAGATGATCGGCGGCGCGGGTGCAGCGGTTCCTGGTTGAATCCTCTCGAATATGTATGTCAGGGAAGCCGTGAGTGAGTAGGCAAACCATGCTTTACGGCCAAACCGGAACCGGACGCCGTCTCCCGCGAACGCCACGAACAAAAACCCCGGACTGGTGAAGGGGTTGAAAGTGAGAATCCAGTTCAATCAGAACCAGTGCCCTCTACAGCCTTCTGCTGATAAGCCTTCCATAGGTCCTGCGACTTGGTCCAATCCAGGGGCAAAACCCGGCAGGGATTCGCTGACTCCCGCCTTTCGAACATGCACTTTACCCCTTTCGCCGACACGAGACGTGATTGTGCCTATTCTCTGGATTTTCACTGGTCAATGAGAGAAGATGGTTTGAGGTCGCCAGGTGCCCATTTGAGCATTGGCTCTGCGCAACCAGATTGAACCCTCCCTGAATGTCATCCTGTTTACACTCGACCTGGGTACCCGACGTGGCGAGAGATTGCGCCAAGCTTGGGGACGACAAATGACTGATAGGTTCGCGTTACGATTCCCGATCCGCACTCACCATCAGATTACTGGTTTGGACCCGCCGCTCGCAATCGACCTCGGAGATATGATCGTTCGCGTCATTGATGAGAACCCGTACCTTGTCTTGCGCGCCGAGCCATTCACAACCGTTGAAGCAGCGGAGGCGTTCCTGCCACACCTCTGGGGTGCGGTGGCATGGATGGCCGTTAGTGTTGGCATTCCTTTCCAGGCGGAGATGAAGCTTGATCAAGTGACCATCACCACGGATCCAATTCAGGCTGCGTTGGATCTCGAGCGGTCGTGTGGTCTGGTGAGCAATGGCCCTGTCCATGGTATTGTCAATGCGAACCTACCTAGCGTCGTTTCCGTCGGGAAAAACATCCGTCTGGCAAAGGTGGGTATTGGCGGGGCACTGATCCAGTCCTTGTCGGCTCAGAGCATTGAGCCGCACCTCCGCGACGGGATACTTGCACCTAACGCGGCAGCGTTGTACGCGGACCCACGACTGCGCACCGCTGTAGAGCTCTTTTGCGATGCTCAGATCGAGCACTCCATGCGCTCGCAATTTCTCACTTACATCATGGCCCTAGAGGTTTTAACGACACCTGCAATGAAGCACCCGATCGCGAACGAGTTGCTCGATTCGCTTCAGGCGGCACTATCTGGACAGAAACTGCAATTCGACAAGGACACGGAGGAGTGGCATGCTCTCAGCGCCCTGGAGCGAGAGATATTATTTCGCCGCGACACCTCTTTGCGATCTCGCATCCGCCAGCTCATCCTAAGTAACCTCACCCGCCTGGCGGACGAGGAACGGCAATCGCGCGCTCGTGATCTCGTTTGGGCTTACGACGTGCGCAGCACCATTATCCATAGTGGCACTGCACCGCCCACGGATGTGTCCAAGGCGCATGGTATCGCTCGATTGGCCGCGAAAGATATCCTCTGTTCGCAGATCCGAGCATTTGGTGATCCTAAGTCGAATCCGTCCTCCCTCGAATAATTATCGAGCTATTGGTCGACATACAGTCACAGCGTCACCGTCCATTTCGCGAAATGGCCATCTCCTTGCTCCGTGTGTACGCCCTCACGGGGACGGATTGAAGCCGGCACGGTCTCGATCCGACACTACTCATATCCAAGATGCGCATTCCGATGTCTGATGTCAACTATTCCGCTATCGCGTATTGCCTCACGAGGACATGTTACCTGAGCCTAGCTGTCGTTGGTAAATCACCGTTCTCGGCTGCGAACGATTACTCTAGACCGCAATCCATTGGCTGCTTATGCTGGTGTTACCTAGGCGGAGGATAGGGCTCTCCAGGGATGGAACCTGAGTGCCGCCTTGGGTGCGGGCATGATTGGGGCGACCATCGAATATCTATGCCAGGGCAGCCGTGAGCAGCTAGACGAACCATGCCTACAACCAAACCAGAACCGGACGGCGTCGCCTGCGAACACCACCTCGGGGGACACCACGAACAAAAACCCCTATCACGTGAGGGGGTTGGAAGTGAGAGGCGGATTCGTCCTGAGCTTCGTCAGAGACCCGTCGCATGGAAGTTCCCGCCATAGCGGCTCGGGGTGCGGCATGAGTTGGATTGATTGGCGAACGGCGGCTCACGATCCATTTGCACTCGGCCGTCGTGCACACCACTCATCTACTCCCAGATCCTCCAACGGCCACGCCAGCTGTTTCGACATACTCGGATTCATGTCCCGGCGAGGCTCGCAGTCGCCGATTCTCCGCTTGTTTATACCTACGACCTGGCGGAGATGGCGAGAGGCCGTCGGGGTCGCAATCCAGTAGCCCTCATAGTTAAGATGAGAATTTCCCAAGAATACCCGGAGGCCGCAATGAATTCGACAGTTGTGGTGTCATGGCCTCCGGGGGACAAGCCCTCTTGGCGACAAGCATCAGGCAGGGACGTGTTGGTTGATCCACTGCCACGCATCTTCCGTCAACCAACCTGCTGCTGGTCCTTTTGCGGCTAAAATCAAGAGTCGATCATTCTCGTCGATCAAACGCGCCAGAGTCTCTCCCAGTGCCGCAGTGGTTCCTTCGGAGCGTATGACAATCCAGGTGGACTTAAGATAGTGCCACCAGTCTGTGGACCGCTCCAACTCGGCAATGAGTTCAGCATAGTGTTGTCCAGGCTTGTTCAGGTCATACGAGAGAATGTAAGCGGGCATCACAGCTCCTATCTATACTTGGTTTGAATGTAGCGAATATCGCGGCCTCCGAGCCCAGTAGAATGTGATTCACTCGCCATGCTGCGGGCTATTGGAGTCAACGACGTTCATATATCCTTACTGTGCCCACCACATCGCATAGAGTCAACGTCGCTACGCGTTCGGGATCGCGCCACTATCGCGCCACATCTCAGTTGGCGGAATATGCTTGTTGATTCCAATCACTAAATAGCCTCGCGATGGTGTCATCATGTGGCGGGATCTGGCGGGATTGGCGACATTAACGTTGCATTAAATCCACGTCGGCAGAGAATTTGATGCCTCGGCGCCGCCAAGACCGTATTGTCCTTTGACCCGCCTGCCTCCATGTAGATTCGTCCCCCGCATCAGGCGCTCCTCGCCCAAAAGTATGAAGAAGCGTCGAGCTTTGCGTCCGGGTGCAGGCCGACTTTAGGCGGCTTCACGAGGCAGGACCACCATTACCGCACACTGCTCAGCGAATGGCGCACACAGTCGGGCAGGCCAACCAGAGTGGCGGGTAGACAGGCGCTACAATCCAAAAATGATGCCCGTACCGGCGGGACAGTTTCCGCTAACCGAAGAGGAATACTGGCGAGACTACGAAATCATTCGCAACGATGTCAACGCGGCTATGGTCAGCTGTTACACACACCGGACAATCACCCTTATTGTTGCCTCGGACTCAGATTTGGCGATGCGGGTTAACCGCCATCCCGATTTCTGGAGAATTACCTCGTTCAGTCTCCAGAACAGTCTATTCATAGTTCTGGCGCGCATACTCGATTCGGACCCTAGACTTCATTCCATCTACCAAGTCTTGAACGCCACAACTGCGCACCCCGAGTTCTTCAGCAAAGCTGCGCTACGCGCACGAAAGCTCGCCGTACCCGGCACTGAGCCGAACCCACCTTGGCTCGACGAATATGTCGAGAACGCCTGGGAGCCTACCGTTCGGGATCTGCGGGCCCTGAGAAAAGCTCTGGGACCGCACAAGACCAAGTTTGAAGAGATCTACAAACCGATCCGAAACCAAATCGCCCACATTATTTTCAAAGACGACCAGTCCATTGAGGCGCTTTACCGCAAGACGCTAAAGGCTGATATCGATGAGATTCTCTGCTTCCTGCATAATGTGCTCAGGGCTATCTGGTTTCTGGCGTACAATGCGGAGCCACCCAATCTTCATGGTGATAATTACGGATATTTCGGCCGGGTCCGCGCAATAACCGGGGACACCGAGGAAATGCTGCGCACGCTTCCTTGACATGATGCTTACGATGAGTTGTTCTTCCTGACACGGCCATTCACGGCAGTTGGCACCCCGGCAGGCTGTTCCTGTTGGGATGCATAGAGATGAGGTGGAGCCTCCAATCCCATCGCAAGGCTGCATCTCACTCGCAGTGAGGTCGCAAAAAGGCGGCCTCACTGCGCCTCCAGGTGTTATGATCCGTTAATGGCGATTATAGACCAAATCCGAGATCTAACATCGAAGCGTCAGGCCCTTATCGACCAACTGATTGACGCCCTGAAAGTCGACGTGGAGGAGTTGAACCGAATCGGCTTCTCCTACGCGTTAGTACAGGTCACGGACGTCGCGCCAGCTCGCAAGAAGCGGACTGATACCGGAGCGATCAGGTGGACAACGTCCATCACCCGTATCACCAATGCCTCGAGAGCAGGCAAGCTGTCGAAGGCTCAAACCCTAGAGGCAGTCAGGACGGCATTGGACAAGCTCGCAAGGGAAAAGGGCGTCGAGGTTCCGGTTGAGATTCTGGCGGTGGCTGAGCAGACCGTCGCTGACGCCTACAGCAAAAAGTAGCCATGGGATACGAACACGAGCTAGAAGTCTATCGGAAGCGCCGTGACGAGCAAGCCCACGAAGACTACTACGTTGGACTCGAAGACGGAAAAGAGCTCAGCGAATCAATCAAGCAATTTGCCTCGGCTGGATATCGTATCGTTTCAACACTGCTCGTGGAAGGTGAGATGTGGATATTCTATCTTCGTACGTCTAGTGAGCTTCAAGGTACACCCCCAATCGACCAACACGACTGAGGCAGGACATTGACTGGGATGGAGGAAATCCAGCCTGCGGCCTAGAACTCAAGCAGCCCCAGACTGACCTTAATGGCTTCGTCGACCTGCATCATGGTCTCTGCATCGGCCATTCCAATGCGCTGTGAAAGACGGCTCCGATCAACGGCGCGGATCTGATTGAGCAAGGCGGCAGACGTCAACTGAAGGCCGGTCCGGTCGTCGGCAGGAAGCAAGACGTGGACGGGATTGATGGGGAACCTTACCGTGGATGTGATGGGCGCCACGATGGTCAAGCCGGTGAGACGGTTTGAAATATCGTTTTGGATGACCAGGGCAGGCCTGGTCTTTTTGATTTCCCGGCCTACCGTCGGGTCGAGCGTCGTGAGGTAGATTTCGCCACGCTTGGGGTATCTGACTTTTGAGCTGCCTCCTCTTTGTCGAGGTGTCGCCATGCTTGTTGGTCCATGGCAGCCCAATCAGCGGAAACTATTCCGTCCAAGTCCCGATCCCTCACGGACGTCCGCTCAAGGCGAGTGCGGAGGGCCTCTGTGCTTTGGTGCGCGACGAAATGCCGCACTGCGTCATTTACGAAGCGGCTGCGCTGGCCCGGCTTGGTCAGCCGATCTATGGTTTGGATCGTGGCTTCCGGCAGCACGATGTTAATGCGTTTGGTCATGGGAATGCCAAATTAATAATCTGTATCCATATACTAGACACAATCGGTGTTGCGCGCGCGATTTCCTGGACAGTAAATTCACCATAATCATGCGGCATGCTGGAGCGCAAGGAGGCGCTCGCGAGCTTGTCGCGGAGACTGAAAGCTGAGACGTTCGATCAGCCACTCGCGGTTATAGAGATCGCGGAATTCGCGCAGCGCGGCCTGCAGTTCTTCGAGGTCTTGGAAGTGCTGCACCCAGAGGAGCTGTTCTTTGAGAGTGCGGAAGAAGCGTTCAATGCAGCCATTGCATTCGGGCTCGCGGACAAAGGACGGAGAGGACTTCATGCCGAGAAAGCGGAGCTCCTTCTGAAAGTGGTCGCTCATGTATTGCGGGCCATGGTCGTGGCGTATCCGCAAACCGGCGGCGGTCTGGGGGCCGAAGGCGCCGAAGTACTCACGCACGCCCTGGCGCAAAGGCTCCAGCGCCTCAAAGCGAGTGGCGCGTTTGACGGCGTGAATCCCCACGCACTCGGCGGTGCAGTGATCAATGGCGGCGAAGACCGTGACCTGGCCATCGGCGAGGGTGACGGTGGCGGTGGCATCGGTGCCCCACATCTGGTTGGGCTGGCTGGTCAGGATGGAACCGTCATGCAACTTCTGCTCCACCGGCGCAAGCAGCCGCTGCGGCGCCAGCAGTTCGTTCGCTCGCATCAGTCGGAGCACACGTGGCTTGGAGGTGCGGACCCCTTGGGCCCGCAGTCGCGCCCAGATCTTGCGATGTCCCTCGCCATGGAAGGGCGAGGCCGCCAGGATGGTGCGGATCTGCTCCAACAACTCGGCATCTGTGTACTTCGTCTTCGGACCACGGCGCTGGGAAGCCGCGGGCTGCCTTGCTCTCTGCTGCCGGCTATAGAACGTCGAGCGTGGCTGGCCCCACACGGCCAGAACGCGAGCCCGCCCGTACTTGCGGCCGGTGGAGGGCGACTGGGCTTGACTCATCGCTTCGACCTCCACTTCAGAGAAGGGTTGGCGTTCTCCAGTTGCTGGATGCGCTCGCGCTGCAGTTCGACGGTCATGGCGAGTTCGGCGATGACGGACTTCATGCGCCGGCCCTGCTCATCGACCAGATCGTCTTCGCGGATCTTCAGGCCGGCCTCGCCGCTGGCGAGAAAGGCGTCGCGCCAATCGGACAGCGTGGCGGCTGTGACCGCGTACTTACGGCTCAAGCTCTCCAGATCCTCGCCGCGGAGGAGCTCAAGAACGACCGCCATCTTGCGCTTGGCCGACCAGCGGCCCTTGCCTCGGCGGCCGGTCCCGGGGGCCTCTCCGGTCGCCCTTCGGGCTCCCTCCGAGCCCCCCGGGACCGCTTGCTTGTTGCTGGACATGCTGACTCTCCTTCCTTCAAATCAGTGTCCAAGAAAATCGCGGGGCGGGAGACTAGACACAATCGGTGTGTATGTCAAGTGTTGTCAATAGCTTACGGGAACTCCGGCTGCCTCGTCCACGTCCACAACGAGGGTGCTTCTGGCGGCCACAACACTCCGCCTTTGTGCATTGCCCACGTTCAATTACCAATTCTCCGCTTATCTATGCCGACGGCCTGGCGGAGATGGCGAGAGGCCGTCAGGGTCGCAATCCGGCACTCCTGATAGCTAAGATGAAAATCTCCACCAAGGTGCCGGGAGGACACAAGAGGCTCGGCCTTTCCGCCTCCGGATGTGGAGCCCAAACGCCTCCGATTGAGATGGTCTCACACGAAGGCGGAACAGCAGTGTCTCCCATTTACAAGAAGCCTTGAGATCACCAAGCAGTTAGGTTCTAGACTTTTCCCTATGTGAATCTCGACCAGGTCGATGGCTGTCGCGCATCCGTCGACCGCGAGTGCTGCTTTGTGCCTCTTGGTCCTTGCCCTCTCGCCGTTTTGCTTCTCCCAACGTGAGCCCCGGATCCTCGGCTGCATATTGCGAGAACCGTGGATCGAACCTCTTCATTTCCTCAAGCTGCCGAATGTCTTGCTCTAGGTATTCCGACTTGCGGCGTTTGTACTTGTATGACTCGATCTTGCGCTCCAATCGCCTCAACTCGGCTCGGTAGCGATCATAGACAAGTTGCTGCGCGAAAATTGCTGTCCTGTCGGACAGGACCAATAATGGCAGTGATTCCAGTCCAGGCAGCGACAGTTGCGCCGAGTCGGCGGGTCGAGTTCTTGCGATCTCCTTTTTGACATAGCGAGTCACGCCTCGTTCCGCGAAGTGGTCACAGAGCACCTTCCACTCACCGCCGTCCGCGGTGCTTAGCTCGCGTATCACTTGCGTCGCCGCGTCGTCGATTTGGAATTCCCCGATCCGAGCCTTCTCCAGGCAGACTTTGCGGATACAATTGGCTAAAACCGCCCTGAGATTCTTATCCATTTGAGCTCCCATTCCCTAACGCCGTCCATCCTGACCGTCACAGGCCCATTACGGTCTGCAATACTACTCACTGGATCGCTGGCAGCATGTTGCGTGCCGAGGTACCGTTGTTCATCCGACAGGCTCTTCCTGTAAATGCGGCTGCCGACCGTGACACGATTGGAGACCGGCAGAGTACTAATATCCACCCCTGATACACCACCTCCTAATGGGTACGGCAAGCTATCGTGGCGAGCGCCGCCTCCCAGAGTAGAGTTGCTGTCGCCCCTGCCCCGATGCCGACCACTCCACGGTCGGCCATAGAGCACGACTCAGCGTCGGGCGTCCGTGCTCGGCCCGGCGATGCTATCCCTCTGATTCTCTTGGATTCTTGCTGCCGGGACAGGTGCGCTCCTCCTGAATTCGGCCGTTCTCTTTCTGAATCTTGACCGATCCTCCAGCCGCACCAAGCACGTTTTCAAGAACTCCGCCCTTAACGGCTTCCGCCTTCGTCTCGAAGTTCCTGACTACTCTGCCTGTCTCGTCTTGCTTGAGCGACCAATTGTCTTTTGACTCATTGTGAGTCAGTGTGAATTTGCGCAGATTACTCATGTTAGGCTCCTTTCTGTTTAATTATGCTCCAAATCGCGCTGGGTAACAGCTCCTTGAAGTCCTTCGGCAGAAGAAGATTGAGCTATACCCATATGATCTTCCCGCCCCTCACGAAGAAATGGCTTTGACAAGAGTCCTGCCTAAGCCAGATCGACGGCCACAGCGTTATGCTTCCACCATCTAGCTCGACGGTCCAATGAGGCTCCTCAGTTCCAGAGAGGCTTACATCTATTCGCCGCTTGCATCGACAGGGACAGTTCATGACGACTCGCCTATCCAACCCCCCGCGGCGAACCAGATAGACATCTCCATCCAGACTCTGAGGAACGTCGTTCACCGATTCAACGACGACGACTCGCCCAACATTGCGTCGCCTTCGAAGCTCCCTCCAAAGCTTCTTTAGGAATTCAATCATTATTCAGGTCTCCATGTTTGGTCGAGGAACCGCGCGCGGTCCCCTCGACCGATTAATGATACGTTGCTACACCAACAGTCAGGGATCCTGCTTGGCCCTGGTGTCTGGATTGCGGCATGGTCGAACCGAATCAGCAATTCACCAATCGCGTTGTCATCCCCGCGAAATCCCGTAAGTCTGTGAAGGAGTTCGGAGATCGCGAGTGCGGAGGTCGCGGACGTGAACGGAATCACAGATGGTTCCTCGTTTGGTAGCTCTGGAATGTAACCCTCGCGCCGCCTCGTAGCGGCCTCGTCAGGCGACAGTTCCGCTAGAATCTCGGCGGCGACACCTTCCGGAGTGATCTGTCCCCGACAGAAGAGGCATGCCGAGCTCGGCGTCAAGGTCGTCACGCGGCCGACGACAGATCGAATGGTACCGTCGGCGGAGTCAATCTTCACGCCCAAGTCTAGGACAGGAATGCAGTACTCCAGGCTAAAGCGCCCGAGGATGGCCCTCCCCCATTGATCGTCAGTACAACCGAAGATGATATCGACGTCTCGGAATTGCTTCATGACCGACTGGTAGGTGATCGGCCGCTCTATCACTTCAATTTGCGTTCCCAAGCCGATGCGTTTGCTTAGCTCTTCCGTCAAGCGGACCTTGAATGCTCCCACATCCGAAACACCGGAGCCATAAACTCTACTAACATTCGACTTCGCCAACTGTTGCCCGTCGGCGACAAGTATCCGTCCCACACCCAACCGAATGAGCTGCTCGATGACAGCCGAGCCGGTACCGCCTGCTCCGATCACCCCAATCGTCAGACGGCTCAACTGCGTATGCATATCTGTCCCAAAGGCGCGCACTTGCCGATCGTGATAGGAGGTATCTATCGGCTCCCCGTTTGCCCTATGGTGGAACCGAAATCTGGATCCGATGACACGAACCAGATCGACGTCAGCGGTGCCTCCACCGTCCAGCCAGACTCTTCCCCGAGGTCGGTCGGGCCCGCTGAAGACCAGACTTGCATGGATCGCGTTCTTGGACGCGATTCTGTTGTATGCAGTCCGAAATAGTCCAGGCTCTTCTCGGTCATCTTGAGCCGAGTGGTCCGGTACATGTTCCGGGTGCGAATGAACGAACACGAAGCAGGCCGACTGCTCATCAGCAGCCTTTAGGACAGGAAGGAAAGATTCCGCAGGAATGGAAATATGGGTCTCGGATGAAGACAAGACTACTGGCTCCGGAACCGGGATGCTGTGCCTTACCAGGAGCCGGGTCTCACTTGCTGTCGTCGAGATACCGCAGAGCAGGTACGCAGCCCGTTCTCTACGGTCATCACCATTGAACAAATGAAGCATGAGCTCTTCGTATTGCTGCTCGGCGAAGGTTAGTGTGTAGCGCATCAGGCCCCCTTCTCCAATTCACCTCGAATGGTAGCCAGGAAACTCCGAAGGTTGTCTGAACCTGGACGCCAAGAGTTCCCTTCGAAATGACGGGACCAGCGTTGCCACTGCCGGTCCTGATAACTCACGTCGAACTGATCCGCCCTGTTCGGGAACGCTCCATTGGCAAGCCGAACATGCGGGAAGGTCCAGAACATGTCAGGCTTGGCCAAGGGAAAGTTCGGAGGGAGTCGTAGGAGCAAATCCGTAACGTTTGGGGTATAGATTGGCGGTAAGTTGAAATTCTTTATGATGACGTGAACCAGACCATTGGTCTGGCTCACGTCGTACTCATAGCCCTTCAGCTCCAGATGAGCGCGATCCTCATCTGAAAGTAACTGCTGAGCCGCCTCAGTGCTACTCATCGGCGCCTCCTGGGGTGATCTGACCGGGGCTTGAATAGAACTTCTCATGCGCGTGGACCTTGACTTGCGTCTGGTCGTTGGCGATTGGCTCGTCTTCCCGCGGGCCCGGCGATTCGCGGAATAGTCTATATCCTGCCGCTACGTGCCCCAGGGCGTAGAGTGCGGCACCGGTGGTTTGGGTCGGCGATTTGTACTCCACGCGATCGATGACGATCTCCACGACGTGAGGATCGTGCTCTTTTTGTTGTTCTGTCATTGTGATTCTCCTTGCTGCGCTTGGCAGCATTAATAATTGATACAGCCTTGCAGCGTACGCGTACAGTGCGAACACCAAGGGCAAAAAAATTTACAGCATTAGCTGCTTGTCATTCTTGGCCGGGTAAGCCGTTTCAAGACGGATTCTGGCTACAATTGCATTGACATCAAATGCCTCTGCCACTGCCCGCACGGCTGCTTCGTATCGTGTCGGATTGATGCACTTGCCTCCGAGGTTCCCGGCGGGAACCAAGTAGTCACCAACTGCGATCGGCAACAGAGGCTTGGGTACAAGCAGATGACCCATTGCAGCGTTAGCTTGAAACTCCCACCATTCGCCGCCGTAGTTGCGCCTGGCTGGATCGGCCCCGCCCTCTCTGCAGAGGACCTTCGGCGCTTTGGGGTCGGTGTTGTCTGCAAATAGCGGCGCGGTGTTCTGGATAGCGAACAAGTGCGCGTGGAGAAGCCCATGGCCGGCCTCGTGTGCGATTGTGCTACGCACTCGACGTTCTGAGGTCTTGCTGCCTTCTTCCTCCAGTCGAGCAGATACGAAAATCCTACTAACTCCGCTGGCGGTGAATTCAGTGAACCCAAGAATGCCTTCGGGCAAGTCGGCGGACTCAACGGTCACATCGAATCGCTTCTCGACAAACCGCTCGACGCGGATTGGCTCCGGTTGGGATGGAAGAAGTCCAAACTGTCGGAGCTCATCAAGACAGATCGCCTCGATCTCGGCGTCTTCATAGTACGGCTGCTCTTGGAATGGTCCGCGTCTGGATCGAAAAACCTTCATTTCTTTTCCTCCCCGCTCGCCCGCTTCCTTGCTGCAAGCGTTAGAAGCTCCTCCGATGAGACCTTCTCTTCGGTCATCTTTCTGAGTGCAAATCCCAAGGCAGGATCCAGGCGCAATGCATTTCGGAGTTCCTCAAGCGGGAGGCGATCGTCTAGCTTGTGAAGTTCCTCAAACTCCACCCCTAAAACGACTGCCATCTTGCGGAGTAGTTCATCCGATGGATTCCGCCGCCCGTTCTCGATGTCCGACACGTGTGCTGGCGAAATATTCCCGAGTTGTCTTGCGAACTCGCGGAGAGAGAGATCCTTCAGATCTCGCAGCTCCCGAATCCGTTTTGCTAGTGCATTCATACCCACTGTCAGCATACAATGCGAACAGTTTCTCGTCAAGCCCCGGTTGTCAACAGGCTGCACCTCCTTGTGCTGACCGAGTCTGGTGCGTAACCGACGACGAAGACGCGGAGGCGGCTGTTGTCTCCAGAGAAGCAGAGAATCCCACAAACCTGGTTGGATCATGTAGTTGCGGACTATTTCTCTATCCTCGGATGAGTGTCGCTTGAATTACCCGAGTCGCCGTTCATGTCCTTCCTTCGTTCCCTTGCGGAAGCAGCCGACCAAGCCTCAGTGCATGTACTGGTGTTCTCCACACCCAAGGTGCCGCGAACCTTTTCCGTAATGAATGTGTACAATGCTCGAGGATCCTTCACTCGAACTAATATGCATAAGTCTGCCGGATCACCAAGAAGTATCGTTACATCCTCGATGATGGCATCTGGAGCGGCCTTGGCGTCTTCCGCCTCCATGAACTGGTCCATCAGATAGTGGGCGAGCATCTCCTGTGGGTTCGTGGTACCCCACTCGCTTCCCGAT
Source organism: Paludibaculum fermentans (assembly GCF_051172195.1). Lineage (GTDB taxonomy): Bacteria > Acidobacteriota > Terriglobia > Bryobacterales > Bryobacteraceae > Paludibaculum > Paludibaculum fermentans_A. The sequence continues at coordinate 1,775,733 of NZ_JBPJAQ010000001.1, read as the reverse complement.
GGTGGCAGGTCTCTACTCTCATTGAGCTCTCGCGGATTGATTCGAACATCTATCCTGTATTTGTGGCACCATCCCAGCTCATCCATATTGACGACCCATCTCCTAGTGAGCGAACCGTCAGCTTGTAATGTTTCTAGGTACCTGGCCGTCTGTGCCTCTGATTTGCGGAGGCTGCCGGCAATGTCGCCAACCGTCGCCTTTGGATGGAATCGGCAGTACTGTAGAATCTTCCGCTTTCGGTCCGGGTCGATTTCTGGAGTTACTTTCATGTATCTGCCTCGCAGGTTCGTAAAATGCAGGTAGTCTATCACAGGCCCGGCGCATTTCCGAGAACAATCCTTCACCGCCGCATCGATCGCATTCTTTGACCTTGCCAGCATTGGCAATCACCATTAGATTGAGGATGGGACTGGAATGAAACACCACTCCGAGTGGAGTGGTGGTGGTGGATCTGGAGAATGCCTGACGGTGTTAGTCGCACCGTCAGGCCATCTGTTCGCAGAACAGATGGGTATCCAGCATTGGAGACGTCAGTCATGCCGAACACCCAAAAGCGCTGTGTTGAATGTAAGTTTTGTGTTTGGGAGCGAGTAGACGCTGATGGCCCGCAGTGGCCGCGGTGCGATAACTCGGCAACCAAGCTTCTCAATCACCCAATCGGATGGCTTCATCCTAACTCTCGCGCCTGTAGTCTCTTTGATACCAGGCAGGCGGCGGTCAAGAATCCGGCGCGGATGGGCCTTTTCCATTTGTATGGTGTGGAAACAACCCTGTCGGCCCCTCAACGACATGGATCAAGCTGGAGAGCGGTCCTCGGACAAGGTGGTGAACTCGTCGCGATGGCTGTGGCGGGAGCAGGAGCTAGCAATCTTGACAAGGGTATTGGTGTCGCTGCCTTTGGAGTAGGTATTTTCATCGCGGTAATTCTACTCGCAGTAAGGATAGCGCGGTCGATCTGACTAAGCCGTAAATACACCTTAATGTGAATACTAAGACTCCGACGAAGAATTGTCAAGATTTGTAGTCAAGGGAATATGGACCCGGCCTATAACGTTCCCTTGGGGCCACCAAAAACCATGCTGGCTGTCGCGATGCCTTCGGATTAAGGCAGGGATAGTTCTCGACCGTCAATTCTCCGCTTATTTAAGCGTACTGCCTGGCGGAGATGATGAGAGGCCGTCGGGGTCTCAATCCAGTAGCCCGCATAGTTGAGATGAGAATTGCCTCAGAACACCCGGAGGTCACAACAGATTCGCCTGTTGGGGCGTCACGGCCTCCTGCGGGCAGACTGGTAACCGTAGTGGTCGCGAGGCCGCATCTCCCTCGCAGTGAGGTCGCAAAGAGGCGACCTCACTGCGCCCTCCAGGTGTTTTGATCCGTCAATGGTGATTATAGACCAAATCCGGGATCTAACATTAAAGCGTCAGGTCCTTATCGACCAACTGATTGACGCCCTGAACGTCGACATTGAGGAGTTGTACTGAATAGGGTTCTCCTACGCGTCAGTACAGTTCACGGACGCCGCACCAGACCGCAAGAAACGGCCTGATACCGGAGCGACCAGGTGGGCCAACGGCGACTCGCTTCCAACAGGTCTGCACCTATCCTATCAGTTGCCCAAACAGCAAAAAAGGCAAGGGGGCTTCCCTGCCTTTTTTTGCTGTTGGCTTCAGAGTTTGAGGTGAAGCGCCTCGCCTATTCTCTGCAACTGGGCTTCTACCTTCTCGACTCGTGTTCGCACGTCCAGACGGCCTAAGACATCTTCGAGGCCGCCGCTTGTAGTTCGTGCGAGGTCATCAACCTGGCTCGCTACCTGCTCGACCTGCTTCTTGCTGGCCAGTGTGGAAATGACCTGGTCAAAGTGCTCTTTTGTGAGTTGAGACATAAATGTCGAGAGTTAATAGTGAAGGAAGCATAGCAACTGTGGCGAATCTGTCAAACGCCTACACCGGCAACAGCCTTCTCAACACATTCCGACGAATCCGATCAGTAGGGCTTGTGCCAGGATCTCGCAGCACAGACTGCGCAATACTCGGCGGCCGGGCGATGCCTTAACCCGAATGCCGGCGAGCGCCTTTTCCTTACGGTCCTGTTGTTCGTCAATGTTGTAGTCAATGCTGCTTCGGCGACCTATAAATGCACCCGCCATTCTTGACATCCTAGAGTGACTGGCGGGAGGACGGATCTCCAAGCAGGGGATACACGGCGGCTCCTCCGCCCCTTGCGCACACTGCCAATAGATCACCTGACCGTTGTCTAAAATAGGCTGCAAGTCGTCGTCTTGGACGGGCACTTCTCTAAAGCCTCGTTGAATCCGATTAAGTTGCATAAAACGGGATAGTGGACTCACCTATCAGTCAGAAAACGGTGGCGGAGAAAGACAGCGAAATCCTGGATCTCATTGCGTAGTTGAAACACGCTGGGCCGATGTAAACCTGGCGGTCGCAGCGACAGAGCCTTTCTGACGCGATATGCTCCGTTGTGAAAGGAGAGGCGAGTGGTCGCACTTCTCCTCAACGGCCTCAGGGCCAGCTTCAGGATCTTGGGAGTGGGTCGCATGGAGTAAAAGACGCGAAGTGCGTGCTCTATCACCAGATGCTGCGGCAAGGGAAGGGAGAGGCGTCCGAGCAGACGGTCTCGCACTGGCCGGTTGATTGGGAGTTTGACGTCTACGTAGGGAGCAATTGGTGACTGGGCGCCTTTCCCTTCGCTTGCCGCGACGATTGCGAAGCCAAATGCTCGGAGTCCAATCGCGACCTCCAGCATTCCAAAATCGATCGGCCGTCCCAGTCGGTCGCGCCACTCACATATCTCGCTGGCAGCGTGGTGCCACCTGCTTAGTCGTTGGCCAATTTGAAAGCTCCGCTGGGGATCATCCCGCCTCCTGGTTGTGTTTGCGCGCTTGGTGTTCATGGTCGTTGCTTACCTGACCCGCAGACTAGAGCTCAAGCAGCCCCAGACTGACCTTAATGGCTTCGTCGACCTGCATCATGGTCTCTGCATCGGCCATTCCAATGCGCTGTGAAAGACGGCTCCGATCAACGGCGCGGATCTGATTGAGCAAGGCGGCAGACGTCAACTGAAGGCCGGTCCGGTCGTCGGCAGGAAGCAAGACGTGGACGGGATTGATGGGGAACCTTACCGTGGATGTGATGGGCGCCACGATGGTCAAGCCGGTGAGACGGTTTGAAATATCGTTTTGGATGACCAGGGCAGGCCTGGTCTTTTTGATTTCCCGGCCTACCGTCGGGTCGAGCGTCGTGAGGTAGATTTCGCCACGCTTGGGGTATCTGACTTTTGAGCTGCCTCCTCTTTGTCGAGGTGTCGCCATGCTTGTTGGTCCATGGCAGCCCAATCAGCGGAAACTATTCCGTCCAAGTCCCGATCCCTCACGGACGTCCGCTCAAGGCGAGTGCGGAGGGCCTCTGTGCTTTGGTGCGCGACGAAATGCCGCACTGCGTCATTTACGAAGCGGCTGCGCTGGCCCGGCTTGGTCAGCCGATCTATGGTTTGGATCGTGGCTTCCGGCAGCACGATGTTAATGCGTTTGGTCATGGGAATGCCAAATTAATAATCTGTATCCATATACTAGACACAATCGGTGTGTATGTCAAGTGATGTCAATAGCTTACGGGAACTCCGGCTGCCTCGTCCACGTCCACAACGAGGGTGCCGGGATCACGCAGCCTACGACACAACCACGCCGTTGGCGACGGGATAACCAGCTATCTACCTTGAATCCATCTTCTTCACAATTACATATGTATATTTCCGTCACGGCATTGCGCATAGCGCAAGTTGACAACGAGCCCCTATTGCGACACTCTGACCGTAGGAATAGCTGATGCCCAATGCATGATGTTCCGCTATCGGACAGGATCGATTACGCCATCCTCGCCGTCGTCTTTCGCACCCCAGATGAAGAACACCAAGGCGACTGGCACGACTGGGAAGACGCCATTCAGGCAATACTAGGGGCCGAGGCGAACGTTCGTGAGCTGTTGTCGGCATTCAAGCGGTTGTGGAACGGCGGCATGATTCACCTATCCAAACCTGACGATGCGGAGCCGCACGGCACGGCGTATTCTGGCGAGGATGGTGACGACGAAGCATTCTTCCTGACCGGACCCTTCACAGCCATTGGTACACCCGGCGGCGGCGATTGCTGGGATGCCATCACGATCCAATGGCCACGCGAAGACATCGGCGCCAGGTGATACCATGCTGAGATGGCATCTATTGTCGACCAAATCAACGACTTAACCGCCAAGAGACAAGCACTCCTCGACCAACTCATCACCATGTTACGTGATGAGGTCTCGGCATTGAACAACCTTGGCATCACATATGAGCTCGTAGAGGTCACAGGAGCTACCGCACGGCGTCGCAAGCGAGCAGACGCTGGCACCATCAGATGGGCCACGTCGATAACGAGGATCACGAATTCGGCCAAGAGAATAAAGCTGACCAAGACACAAGCTCTCGACACGGTCAAGGCAGCACTGGGGAAACTTGGGCGTGAAAAGGGCGTCGAGGTTCCCCCCGAGGCGCTCGCAGCAGCAGAAAAGACCGTGACGGAGGTGTACAGCAAGAAATGAGTCGCAGCAGTGGCCTATGCAACGCCCTCAATGACTACAAAGAAGCAAGTGTCATTCTCCGCAACTGCGCAGTCGAACTCGATGTCCGACTGGCAACAGCATGTCCACTGCTGCAGCACCCCGATATCGAACCGACAGAACAGTACCAGGCCCTATTGGGATTACTGACGCACTTTACTCCTGAGGCGCCCTACACAGAGGATCGGTTAGCCGCATTGATAGGAGGCGTCGATGGCGCCATCCTACTATTTCAGGAGCAGGCAAATGCCATCAAGGAACAAATCGCTGATCTGCAGGAACAGATCACGACGCTACACACGACATTGGGGATTGCACTACAACGACTCAGCAATGCACTCTCGTTACGAATCGACCAACGAATAACAGCATACGAGTTCAACCTCATACGTCAATCCGCCACCGAGTTGATCAGCTTGGCGACCGACGACGAAAAACGACTCTTCAACGAAATGCACAAGCTACAACAGCACGCATTTGGACAGTCATAACCAAGCAGGATACTCTTTGACGACGGAGAAGCACAGGACGGGATAACAAGCGACGATCTGTTACTCCCAGGAGCACCAAGGGCACGAACGGGAGTTACTTCGTAGTCCTTGGACGAGACCGTGAGGGTCTTTATTCGGGCATACCAAGAGTACGCCGACCGCCAAGATCCTAAGCGGGTCAACTTCAGATTCGTGAGTGCCTGGGCCCCCCCTGATCGGTTCACCCCGCTATCAAGCAAAAAAGTGGCCCTTGGGGAAGCCGAGGGCCGTGAATGAGTACATCGTTCGGAGACACAATAGCATCTCCTGAATGGAGTCTATCACGGCTGTTCAATTCCCAAACTGCAATCATCCTACGCCCCACATTTCTTTTCTTTCACGATAAAACTATCCCCACTCCTAAACATGAACAAGGCTCAATGACGCTCAAGAAGAACGTCTGCGGGCGCTCGCGGCGATAAGCACTGGCTATTCCTGACCTCACACGGATGACAGGCACAGCCAAGGAGCAACAGGCACTCTCCACGGATAGCGCGGTCAAGTCTTCTGCGAGACACGAATTTGATGATGCTGGGATGGAGTGGCGTCAAGGGTGGGAATCGGCCACTCATCATCCAACCCGCTATGTGCTTCGGGGAACACCGGGAACGCAGCAGTCACAGTTCCCGATAAATCGTGTTGCCCCCAAGGCCGACCACCAATTGGCTGCCTTCAACCAGCGCAACTTGGGCGAGAACACGATCCACGGCGTTGGCACGCCACTCCACTCCATGCCCTCAATGCTCAGATACAGACAGATTCAACGAGCCCTCCGTCTCATTGACGAATCCCTTGGCTATCGGCGCGGGTTTGGCCGGCAACTTCACGTTCGCAAGGGCCAAGTACAGCTCCCTGAGGACGATCGGCTTTTGAAGATACCCATCCATGCCTGCCGCTATGCACCTCTCCCTGTCACCAGTCATGGTATGGGCTGTCAGTGCCAAAATCGGCGTACGGTGGTGCCCACCTCCCTCCAAACAACGAATCTCAGCAGTCGCCTCAAAGCCGTCAATATCCGGCATCTGCACATCCATCAGAATGAGGTCGTACTGCTCACGAGCAGCTGCCTCGACTGCCTTTCGGCCGCAGTCCACGAGATGGACAGATTGGCCGACCTTCTCAAGGAGGCGCTGGATGACGCGCTGATTCACTTCGTTGTCCTCCGCCACCAAAATACGAAGTGATGGGAGGAGGACTCCATCAGGCAAGCCTGCCGAAGCAACCCTCGCGCTCGTGGAAGACACCTTCCCATTGCCGGTCGCGCGACCTCCCAATTCGTCGCGCTGCTCGATGAGTTGGCGTATTGCTGCGATAAGCTCAAGGCCCTTCACTGGCTTTAGGAGGTGCTTGCTGATACCGTACGTTCGGCATTGCATGGCATCCCCAAGATCAGCCGCGGACGACAACATTAAGATCTGTCCACAGTAGTGCGGCCATCGGGTCTGAATCTCCTTTGCCAAGTGGAATCCATCCATCCCCGGCATGTGGCAATCCGTAAGAATCATATCGAATGGTTTGGAGCGCTCACTCAATACTGACAGTGCCTCTGCTGCATCGCCGCACGAGACGGACCGAATTTGTCGGTGTGAGAGCTGGCGTTCCAGGATATGACGATTCGTCGAGTTGTCGTCGACGATTAGCACTTCGAGATCAAAGTACACGCGAGTTGTGTCAGGCACTGGGAGAAGGGCAGCCACCGGAGTGGGCGCTAGCGCCATGGTGACGTGCATCGTCGTGCCCACGCCGAGTTCGCTGTCGACCCAGATGCGCCCACCCAGCATCTTTGCCAGTTGAGCGGATATCGACAACCCAAGCCCTGTCCCACCATACTTTCTGGTCGTACTCCCGTCAGCTTGGGTGAAGGGTTGGAAGATGAGTTGCGCCTTCTCCGGCGGGATCCCTATGCCAGTATCGCGCACCGTGAAGTGCAGCGAGCGGTCCCCAGTGTCGCTCAAGTCGCTCGACCAATCCACAGACACCACCACTTCACCCGTTTGCGTGAACTTCACCGCGTTGTTCACAAGGTTTAACAGGACCTGGCGCAGGCGTGCTTGGTCGCCGATAAACGAGGCAGGAACCGCTTCGTTGACATCGCACGCAAGTTCGAGGCCCTTTGACTGTGCTGCCTGCGCCACCACACGGAGCGTGTCGATGATTGCATCGCGCAAATCGAACTCTACAGGGTCCAAGTCCAGTTTTCCCGCCTCGATCTTTGAGAAGTCGAGAATGTCGTTGATGACCGTCAGAAGCGCTTCACCAGACCGCTTCAACATGCTGAGGTAGCCTTGCTGCTCAGAGCTTAGGTCCGTCTCAAGCAACAACTCGGTGAGTCCGACGACACCATTCATGGGCGTTCGGATCTCGTGGCTCATGTTGGCAAGAAACTCGCTCTTGGCGCGGTTTGCGGCCTCGGCGGCCTCCTTGGCCGCCTGGAGCTCCCGCTCAGCCAGCTTACGTTCGGTGATGTCTCGTGACACGCCGAACGTCCCGACGATGCGGCCAGCCACATCCCTCAGCGGAAGCTTCGTCGTGAGCACCCAGGTTTCATGCCCGTCGGACCAGGTTTCCTTCTCCTCTTGGGAGACCAGACTGCGCTTCCCCCACACCAACTCCTGCTCATCCTTGTACGCTTGCTCGGCGTGTTCTCCAGTGAAGAAGTCAGCATCCGATTTACCAATGAGTTGGCTTGCGTCTGTACAGCCAAACAAGCGGATCATCGCGGGATTGAGACGGGTGAAGCGGCTCTTGCGGTCCTTGAAATAGATGTACATTGGCAGCTCATCAATCAGGACTTGGAACAAATGGCGTTCTTCCCGCAGTGCAGCCTCCGTTCTCAGGGACACCGTGACATCGCGAAACGACCAATATCGGCGGCCGCCCGAGTCGTTACAGTTGAGTGGCCGCGTGTGGCATTGCACGATCCGGCCATCCTGGAATTCCAAAGTAAAATCAGAGGTGGAGTTGGGCTCCTTAACCAAACGCTGCACTTGCACCAGCAGCGTTGCGGGTTGTCGTAGCTGTTTCCAGAGCGATCGCAACTCATCTTGCCAGGACCCTGACTCCCCAGTGCGTGTAGACCCGGAAACGACATCTTTGAACTGCTGGTTGAACGTCAGAAAGTTGCCGTCGTGATCTGTCACCAAAATGCCGTCGGCAACCGACTCGAGAGCGGAGCGAAGCATCGCTATCTCTCCGCTGTGACGTCGGAGCACCGCCCTCATCAACAGGGCAGCACAGAGGCCAACCAGTCCCAACAACGCTACCGATAACGGCACGGTCGACGACGAACCGGGCAGGAAACCTGCTACAGCGACGCCCCGACAAGAAGCGGACACCGGTTCGGTCGGCGCCCCGAACGCAATGTGATTCGCCTCCGACGGGGCGCAGTGCTGCCGGACATCGACTGAAGCCGCCGACCAGCCCGACGAAGCAACAGAAAGAAGCAGGAACACGAGCAAGATGAAGCGGCAAACACTCGTCGTACACGCTGCGGCACGGTACCGGCGAATCGCCATACAGGAGGGTGCAGGCAAAGGATTCTCCCCGTCGAAGTAATCGGCCAGTTCGCACCCTGGCATTAGCAGCCAAAAACCCGCGCATATCGATCTGGCTAAGGAACGATGCGCGACTGTGGCGCTGCGCAAACCTGCATTCGCTGCTCGCGAGCGAGGTTTGCAGACGCGCTGCGTACGCAGGGAGAGGGTGCTTTTCCGTCACTTTGCCGTGGCCGACGCGTTGACTAAGCACGGAGCAATGCAGCTAAGCCTCATTGATTTATCACGTTACAAGCAGCGTGCGAGGTATGGACGAGTTCGCACAAGACGCGCCCAATCAACTGGTTTGCGGGGCCATCGAGGCTGCGTGGGATGGATTACTTCGGCGGCATCTACAGAGCGAGCCAGGCCGACATAACGGTGGGCGTAGTCCGCTGATGCATGTGCTTCCCTATCAGAAGATATCTCGCACGGCGGCATAGAAACTCAATCTTGTCTCACTGTCTCGCAGCACGTTCGCAGAAAATGTCAGATTTCTGCTGAAGTTGCGCGACACCCATTGTCTGGTTAAACCCCCTTTGCCCTAACACTACCGGAATAACGCACTTCCGGTCCTAGACCGTCAATGTAACCGCTGGGGTGTTGGTGCCGGGCAGAATGCTTGATACTGGAATAACTCGTCGGCTTGCCTACTGAGAACCGAAGTCCAGCGCCGTTCTTACCGCCAATAGCAGCGTGTGCGCAGTGAACGGTTTTTGGATAAGCGGCATTGCTGGGTCAAGGTGCGCGATCTCCTCGCCGGAATCGACAGCTCGCCCCGACGTGTAGATGACCTTGAGCCACGGAATCTGTCTTGTTAGCTCGTCAACCAGTGCGGGGCCGCTCATCTGTCGCATGCCGAGATCGACCACGACCAGCGCATACTTTCCAGCGATGTCCTGGGTAAGGCGCAGAGCAGCTCGAGGATTCCTTGCGGACACCACGTGGTAACCAGCGTGCCGAAGTGTGCCGCACATCAGGTGCCGGACCGCAGCGTCGTCCTCAACAACCATGATCGTTTCGGTGCCACGCGGAAGATCAGGCATGACACGATATGCTTCCGAGACGGCGACCTGCTCGTGGGTGGATTTCAGAGAGATCGTGAATGTGGTCCCCTTGCCAGGTTCACTTCGGACGGCAATCCTGCCGCCGTTTTGGTGGATGACCTCCTGCACAATGGATAATCCCAGGCCGGTGCCCCGTCCGGGCCCCTTGGTAGTGAAGAACGGCTCGAAAACCATAGACAGCGTCGCAGCGTCCATGCCGCACCCCGTGTCATTGACGACAAGCACGACGACCCCCTCCTTCGCAGCGGGGCCGGCCTGATGCCGACTTCCGTCTACCAGCTGTGAATCGCTGGTGGTAATCGTGAATCTTCCCCCCCGCGGCATCGCGTCGCGTGCGTTGATTGCGAGATTCAAGAGGACCTGCTCTACCTGCCCCTCGTACGCCTTGACATTGGACAATGCCGGGTCGAGCACCGTCACGAACTCGATGTTATCGCCCAAAACGCGACCGAGCATGTTCTCGCTGTCACTGACAATACTGTTCAGATTCAACGTTCGCACCACCCCAAACTGCTTTCGCCCGAACGCAACCAACTGGCGGGTCAACACGCCAGCGCGGTCGCAAGCCTTCCGGACCTCCCCCAGCGAGTCCCGCAAGTGGGCGTTGTCCCGTACCTCGTCAAGCATCGCTGCGGTGTAACCATTGATTACTGTCAGAAGATTGTTGAAGTCGTGGGCGACGCCACCCGTAAGTCGGCCAATGACCTCCATTCTCTGCGCGTGTCGCAGCTCCTCTTCACGATTCTTGCGTTCGGTAATGTCGCGCGCGATGCCTTCCACCGCCACCAGTGTTCCCAAGGCATCCAGGACATGGGCGCTGTGGTGTTCGATCCAGGCAACCGTACCATCCTTGCTTACCCATCGCAATGTGACTGTGCCGCCACTGGGAGAGGCGCCCGACAAGACCTCTTCCATCAGGTGCCGATCCTCAGGGTGAACAATTTCTAATCCGAGGTGCGGATCGGCGTAGAATGCCTCGGGAGGATGACCGGTGAGCGTCTTGATGGCCGAGTTCACGTATGCAAAGCATGGGCGTGGCCATAAATCGTAGCGAAAGACCACGTCCGGTGCGGTATCCGCAAGTCCGCGATATCGCTGCTCGGCCGTCGTTAACCGTGCAAATTGAGACGATGCCTCCAGTGCAGCAGTTGTGGCGCCGATGAGCATATTCATTGCCCGAGCCTGATCGCGGGTAATCGGCTGGCGGCTGCTCCGAGGATGGAGATTCACGATGCCGATGAGGCGACGTGCGACCAGCATGGGAACGGATATCCCCACAAGCCCCGACAAGGGAATCACAAAGCCGCCCCTCAAGTCGACGCCTTCGTCGTTGTTGATGAGCAACTTGCAACAGTCGCTCACCCATCCGGCGAGAAGAGGATCAAGCGGAATGACCAGATCCTTTACTCCTTCGGATTCCTCGCCGCATGCGGCGACTGATCGCAGCTCGTTCTTGTCAACGTCGAGAAGCAACACCGATACACTGCGGGCCTGGGTTTGCCGAAGCACGGTGTCGGCAAGCGTTTGAGCGACGGCGTTCGTATCAAGGGGAAGAGAAAGAGTTGAACCGACGTCATACATACTCATGGCTTCGCGGAGTTGTATGTTCTCCATGCGGAGCTTTCGTATCGTAAGCGCTCGCACCAAGGCTGGAAGAAGCGCACTCAGTTGAAATGGCTTGAGAATGTAGTCGAGTGCGCCGGCTTTGAGCGCTTCTGCTACTGTGTCGTGCGCACCTTGGCCGGACATGACGATACCGACGACGTTGGGATCGGACGCAAACGCACTTCGCAAAAACGATATGCCGTCCATCTCAGGCATCATCAGGTCCGTTAGGATAAGATCAAACTCCTGACCTGCCAGCGCTTCGAGTGCCTCACTGGCCGACACGAATCCCGTCGTGTCGTAGCCTTCCAGCTCCAAGATGCTGCGCAGCACTTGCATCTGGGGCGCTTCGTCGTCAACGATGAGCAACCGTGGGCGAGTCGATCCCATCACGCTGAGTATCCCCCTCTCACCCCACACCCTCTTCCAGTCTCAAGCGAGAAGCTCGCGCTCTTTTTGCCGCGAATTGCTGGAGAGCTATCTGCACGTCGCGACGGTACGACAGCCTACGCAGGACCACCTCCACGCGGATCGGCACGTCGCCTTCCGATACTATTTCGTTGGCCCCAACCCGTGAGTAGCATCACCGGCGTCTTCGGACATGCCGATTTGGTCCCGGCGGCCGTCTTCGGCCGGCTGGGCACGACGCTATTTGAGCAACGATACATCCGCGGCCCAAAATAGCGATGCAGTATCGCACCAGTGAGGGAAAGTGGAACGCCAACGCCTCGCACCGGTTGCATCAGTTCCGGGATTTCCGAGCCCGCCCGCATTGTCCTGCGCTCCAACCCTCTTGAAGATCCATCAAGTCCTTCCGTGAGAAATGCATGAGGTTCCCGTTCAAATACTACGCAATCCTGACTCGTTAATCCAGGGGAACGTTAGCCGGTTGGATACGATCCGTCGTTGGCGGGGGTTCCTCGCGTAGCTCCTCGTCGGATTCATCGGCCAGGCACGTAGTCCCGAACAAGAAACAAAGGCGGTCGAGTTTAAACTATTGGACGCTCACGTCACGAGCGAGGTCATTTGGCTGGTGGAGCATGCAGCTGAAGGCCGAAGAGTCTATACCGAGGTTCCGATGCCCGATCTCAAGCAAAGATATGCTCTGCGTTGTATCTAGGCCGCGGTGCAGATCGCTTTGGTCTCTGCACTTTCCTGCAGATCGCGTTCGCGGCCAGTCCAACGCGTCGCCGCCGCAATCGCTGCGAGATGAGCGCGATGAGCTTTGCCGCGCTCGATAGATTCTTCACAATCAGCGACATACGCAGCCGTCTGCAAAACTCGACTGGTTCCAAAGTAGGCTACGGGATCAAATCGGACCTTTTTTCCTTTGCTGGACTTGTACACCGGGTTCAGCAGCCGATGGAACGAAAGGCGCACAAGAACTGCCTCGGCTTGAGCTAACTCGATATGTTTCAGATGCTTGACGAGTTGTGTGAGGACCTTCGCGATATCTTCTTCGGAGGGAATCTTCTGCATGGCTTTTCACAAGGCACAGAACAAAACGCATCTACCGTCGCGAAGGACGGCACCAACCCCCACTAGCAGCGTCGGCAACGCATGCGAATCCCGCTCTGCCAGACGAAGCGAATGAACTGTTGTTAATCACCAAGCCAAGCCCGTTCCCGCTTTGTGCCTGGTAGCTTCGACGACGGATCAGCACGAGTACAGTATAGGATATTTCGCTCTTACTACCCTTATTTCTGCAATGGTGACTTGTCTCATTCGCCTACTTCTCTGTGGATCGTAGATTTCGGAAGGAGACAGGCTGATGAACCGCCACCCTCTTTCTGCGAAGGCAGTTGCTTCCGTGGAGAATTCCTAGGCCACCTGGCAGGGAAATGAGTCGATAGGGTACTCGCAAGCTGCTGTTTGTTCGGCCAACAATAGGAGCGCCAAGCGTGAATTCTCATGGGTGGCCGCGCGCACAGCCGCGTGCTGCGTCTTGAGGCACCGCCAAACACCTCATTCCCCCATTCCGGCAATCCGCGTGAGGCACCGCACCCAGGAAATCAATTGACATGCACAGCATTCGGCGCGAAAGTGAGCTGTACCAATGAGATCGCACGTGGATGCCCGCCAGTCTGTGAAGAATCACACCGTATCGGCTGGCCGCTCAACCGAGCATCAGGGCTTCCACGCAGCGCACCGCCTATGCACCGAAATTAACTCGCAATTCGCCGTCCACCTGTCCGAAGCAGCCCTGATCCAGCGCGTTTTGGAACTGCGGCCGGCCATCGTTCGGCCGGGACAACAGACGACGGAGTGGATGCTGAGGGTGTTACATTTGAGAGCCATTGGAAGACGGAGCTTCACGTTAGCAGAACGCGTTGACCGAATGAGTGTTCGAATGACGATGGATGCTGTTGTTGCGCAACCACCTTCATCGATATGGGACTGAGTCAATTGGGGGGCGTGATTCATGGACGAGCACATTGACGAAGAACAATTGGAGAGTGCCCTGCTCAGGCGGTGTACTCCAGACCAAATGACCGAAATCCAGGCTCATCTGGCCGAGTGCGCACTCTGCTCGCAGCGGGCGGAGAAACTCCGGGAGTACATCGACCACCTCAGGGCCGCGATCATCGCCGAGGAGATCGACAAGGGCTCAACGTCGAACTCAAGCACCTAAAGCGAGTCACTATCGGCTCGGATGCCCCACTCGCCCGCTCATCGAATCGGGGGCAGAGCGCCCTGTCGGCGGCATACTCCGTGTTGGAGACTTCCCCGACGCAGGAAGCACTTATACCGACAGGCTCCTTGGGGAAGGGCAGAGTCCGGCAAGGTTGCTTTGTTTCGTTTGAAGAGTGTCCATGCGGGTATTGGCGCGAATGTCTCAGTTTGAGACGTGAGATCTCAATTCGATCATTCGGGGCGCGGCGAGGCGTCTTGTACGTCGACGTCCAGACGGGAATCCCACCCAAAAGAAGAAGTCGTGACGAAGCGATACGTACTTCCGTGTCAAGAAGACGACCTGATGTATCATCTTGGCATTGCACAGTTTACGGCGGCGCAGTGAGTCGCTGTCTGGATTGCCGAGGTGTGCTCGCCGGCCGCAGGCGCAGTTCGGAGCGCCAATTGCTGGTCATTGTTTGAATGGAGGAGCATCGTCAACCAAATGAGCGCAGTCGCAGCATCACTTCCCGAGGCCCGCATTCTCGAACTCAGAACGGAACTCTACCGTCGAGCCGAGATTGATCGTGAAGAATTCCTCGCCGCTGGAGGGACTGATCTTGACTGGTTGGACGCTCCCATGCCACGTCACGATGCATACGCCACTGCCCTTGGCGACGAGTATCGGACGTTATTGTCCCTGGACAAGGACTGGCTTGTGGTGGACCCGGACCAAGGAAAAAGCCCAATCAGTACTGCTTAATATCCTTTATCCTCGTTATGAGGAGGCTCGGTGATCGCGACCGAGTCGAAGATGCGGCTGTTTCCAGCGAAAGCATCTCACTGGCTGTATCTGCTGTGTCTGTCTTGCCTCCTGTGTGCCCTCCTTCGCATTGGCTTCGTCAGGCTTAGGCAAACGGCGACGAATGGATTCTCCCTCAACCAACGAATGCACACCCTGAGCACTGCAGGATGTGTGCTCTACGTGGACGACTGGCAACTCTTCGTCTCCGCGATGGAGCACACCGACAAGTTGGCCCTAGCTTTATTGGTCAGCAAATCCAAAGTGATTATGGTCGATCCGGGTATCCGCGGGGAAGTCGAGTCAGCGCTGGAAGGCGAGCGAATCCGGGTCCACCTGATGGAAGGTGAACACCTCGGCACAAGCTGCTATCTGCTCGCAACGCAAATCACCGGGGACTAGGGCGACCCGGCGCCGGGCTCGCTCTTGACGGCACTTATCTCTGGAGCCAGCTTTCCACTTGCGGATGCGATGGTGGCCGGTGTTTGCAACGGTTTACGGTGATGTCTTGGTGCGGCTTGTCGGTGTGCAACTAAGCGTTTGAGTGCACTGCCGAGGACTGCGTCATGTACGGGCCTGGCCGCGTCGTCAACCAGGTGACGGGCGACAATTAGAACTCCTGGCGCATTGCCTCACGAGGACATGTTGCCTATGCCCATCTGTCGTTGGAAAATCACCATTCTCGGCTGTGAAAGATTACTCTGGACCGCAATTCGTTAGCTGCTTATGCTGGTGTTACCCAACCGGAGGATAGGGCTCTCCAGGGATAGAACCGGAGGGTTGACTTGGGTGCGGGCATGATTGGCGGCCATCGAGCCACCCCATCTGCAATCAATGCCTGCTCAATAAGTTGTGTGTGTCAAGTTCTGCAAAAGTACTGAGCTTCATGGGGCCTTCTGTTTGGGCGGGGGTGGAGGTGTGGAGGCGGGGGCAGCGAGTCCCCGTCTCCACTCAATCCCGTAGTCACCCCCGGCCGCCGTCAGGCGGCGGGCTGCATGTCTCGTAGGAGCTGCTTCTTGTGTTCCTTCAGTTCCTCCATGTTCAGATAGCGGGTCGCTTCCACCCAGTCCTCGTGGATCTCCACCGCCAGGGCACGCACCAGCCGCAGACAGCTCGCCGCGTTCGGGAAGATCCTCACTACCAAGGTCCGGCGTTTGAGTTCCTCGTTCAACCGTTCCAGCATGTTCGTCGACTTCAGATGCTTGTGGTGCGCCTGCGGCAGACGGTAAAACGTCAGCGTCTCCTCGATCTGTTCCTCCACCCACTGGCACAACCTGGCGTAGCGCGACTCCCACTTCTTCAGCCACGCCGCCAGATCCTGCCGCGCCTCGGCCAGGTTGCGGCGATCGTAGATCCAGCGCAACTCGGTCAGGCAATCGTCATCGGCTTTGCGCGGCAGGTGGTCGAGCGCATTGCGCAGAAAGTGCACGCAACAACGTTGCCAGCGGCCTCCGGCACGACTTCGGCGATCGCGCGCTTCAAGCCCGAGTGATCGTCACTGACGACCAATTCTACCCCGCGCAGACCACGCTGCCGTAGCTTCACAAGAAACTCCCGCCAGCTCGAGGTGCTCTCCCGGTTGGCCAGTTCGACGGCCAGGATGCAGCGCCGGCCGTCCCAGTTCACTCCGATCGCCACCTGCACGGCACGGCTGCGGATCACCCCGTCCTCTCGCACCTTCTCGTAGCGTGCGTCGAGGATCAGAAAGGGATAGTCCTCTTCGAGCGGCCGTGTCGCAAACTTCTCCAGTTCCTCGTCCATCGTCTGGTTGATCCGGCTGATCGTCGAGGCCGAAAACTCGTGCCCGCACAGCTCCTCCGTGATCGCCTTGACCTTGTGCGTCGACACACCCTGCACGTACATCTCGGCCAATGCCCCGACCAGCGCCTTTTCGCTGCGTTGATAGCGCTCAAAGACCTCGGTCCGGAAGCGCCCCTGGCGGTCTTGCGGCACCCGCAGTTCAATGCGGCCGACCCGTGTCACCAGCCCACGAACATAGGAGCCGCTGCGATAGCCCGTGCGCGCCGGCGTGCGCTCGGAGCGCGCCGCTCCAACTGTCTCATCCATCTCCGCATCCAGCACCTGTTGCACGACGTTCTGCACAAGTGCCTTCACGAAATCCTGGTCTTCCAACATCACCGCTTTCCAGTCCACCCGGTCCGCGGTATCCTTCTTTCGGGTCATCGGTCCTTTCCTTCCTTCCGCTGCTACACGGATCAGAAAGGCTTACCATGACCCTCATTGCTTTTGCAGAACTCTTAGAACATAACCGCTCAATAAGGCGCTACATCCCGGGGGTCTAGGGGCGGCCCCCATCATGAAGTGACCTCTTCCTGGTTGTCCGGCGCGTCGGGTGAGGTGCCGAGAACTAGGCCTCTAGCAATCGCTGTGCTCCACTCTCTCAGCCGGCGTTGGAGAGTGCGAAGCTGGTTTTCCGGGACAGTTGGATCGTATGCGTCTCATCGTCCCACCTTGAGAAGCCCGAGGACGGTCGATTTCCGCTTGGCACGCACCGTTCTCTTACCCGCAGCTTAGCGTCTGGGTCGCCGTAGGGATACTGGGTGCCGGATCTCCCGCCGCGACCCGGGCAAGCTCCCCCTCCCTCTACCGCCGCCGTTCACATCCTTCCCGACCGCAATGGCGGCGGGGATGGTGGTGCTCCGGGCAAGAATGATTCAACAGATACGAGATGATCGGCGGCGCGGGTGCAGCGGTTCCTGGTTGAATCCTCTCGAATATGTATGTCAGGGAAGCCGTGAGTGAGTAGGCAAACCATGCTTTACGGCCAAACCGGAACCGGACGCCGTCTCCCGCGAACGCCACGAACAAAAACCCCGGACTGGTGAAGGGGTTGAAAGTGAGCGGCGGATGCGGCCTGCGGTTCGCTAGAGACCGGGTGTATGGAAGTTTCTATCTTCGTGCCTCGTGGGGCGGCATGAGTTGGCTTGACTGGCGAATGGCGGCTTACAGTCCATTTGCACTCGGCCGTCGTGCACACCACCAATCTACTCCCAGAGCCCCCAAAGGCCACGCCAGCGGTTTCGACATCCTCGGATTCATGTCCAGGCATGGCTCGCAGTCGCCGATTCTCCTCTTGTTTATACCTACGACCTGGCGGAGATGGCGAGAGGACATTGTGGTCGCAATCCATCAGCTCTCTTAGGCGAGCGACCAAAGCTGCACACTCGAAAGTGGCGCAACGGGACCACAACAAAGGAATTCGATACCACAACCGCGCTTCGGACACTGGACGGTGCCCCCAACTTCTAACTTCAAAGCACTGGGGGACCGTCGTCGCCTTCGCGCATCCGGGCCTTAAACGCCGATGAAGCCGCGTCGCGTGCAGCCCGGGAGGCGCTTGGATCCCTCCTAACAGCGTCGATCGCCTCAAACGTCGACTTGCCAGAGACCTGTGATAACTTGCAGATAGCCGAGAATTGCTCTCGCTCATCTCCAGCAAACTGAGCTGTGTGGATCCTCCACCTCGTATCCAACCATATGCTGATTCCGAGCGATGCCGATCAGCGTTCCGATGTCAGACCGATCACGATTCCGAACTTATGCCGATCACCTTCGGCTAGGCTCGGAACGGACGGCGCTGGACAATCGAACCTGCGGCTTGCCAGTCCTCCTTCAGGAGGTTCGGTTGCCGCAGAAGAGGTTGTCTATGAATAAGTTGAAACGCGTCCTACGGTTGTCCGCCCAGGGACTCAATCAGCGCCAGATCGCTGCCAGTTGCACCCTGGGCTAGGCCACCGTCTCGGACTATCTCACACGGGCCAGGAGTTGGCTTGATCACCGAACGGCGGCTCGCGATCCATTTGTACTCGGCCGTCGTGCACACCAAAAGCTGCTCCCGGAACCACAAAGGCCGTACCAGCGGTTTCGACATCCTCGGAGTACGCCGTCCGGCGATCTCGAAAAGCTGATCAGTGCCCGAAACTCGCCGCAACCAGCTCCCTCTATCGCGGGTGGCTACTTGAGTGAGCCACGCGACATTTGTTAGGGTGGGGACGGAGCAGATGTAATGCACCCATCTATGCGATTGGAGAATATGGCAATCAGGCATGCGCCTAGACAATCTGTCAATTTAACACTACACATCAACAGGGCAAACACCCTCGGCAACATCCGTGCGTTCGCACTGGAACGGGTAATACATACAATACCCGGTTCTTGTTGATACTCTCACTCCTCCTCGTGCAGTTGTAGTCGCGATGATTTGAATGACCTATGACACTCACGGAAAACATGCTTGCTCTCGCAAGACGCTACTTTATTTTTAAACTCTTCCCCTCGCAGCAAACGGTGACAGATGAAGCTGTCCTCATTTGGATAGCGGCGCTTGAAGAGTGTCTCCATCAGCTCGACCTAGGCACCGAGTCCGACCTGGGGCCTGATGATACACCTGAAAACTGTCGAATATTGTCCCGGTACGCAGTCCAATCGCTCGCTGAAGCTGCTCCGTGGTTGGCTGTGCAAACAAAGACCGAAATCGCTCGCTTCACTATGTCATGCCAGGCTCAACTTCAACGAGGACCATATCAAATCAGATTCGACTGTTTCTCTTCACGAATAGCGAACTGGCGAGAAGACTTAGCGCGTTTCGTAGGCGTTCCGCACTTGAAGTTCCTAGAGATTGGTTCGATGGAAGGCTATTCAGCTTGTTGGTTGATAGACAATATTCTTACCGGTCAGGACGCGCGTATTGAATGCATCGACATCTTCGAAGATGATCGAGAATTGTTTTTTGAGATGAATGTAGCTAGGAGCAGAAACCCGCGTAACGTCATCAAACACAAAGGAAAGTCACAAGATGTTCTATTTACGTTTCCTGAGGACCACTTTGACTTCATCTATGTTGACGGATCACATCGTCCTGAGGATGTCCTTGTGGACGCAGTGCAATCGTGGCGCGTGCTTAGGCCAGGCGGTATCTTGGTCTTTGACGACTATTTAATGCTCGACAACCATCTTTCAGTAATTCTCTCGGCGTCGGAGCGCCCAAGGGCAGCAATCAACACCTTCTTGGCGAGCATTGAATCTCAATATAGCGTCATCCGCTCTGGATATCAGATGACAATCAGAAAGAACAGCTTGGCCACATAAATGCTTGCTCCACGACTATCCTAACCATCAGTACCGACAAATACTGACAACAAATACTGAGCTGCTTGCCTACAGACGTCAAATCTGTCAAAATGACTGTACCTCCTCCTAGACATGTAATAGAGTTGCATTTTTGCCGACGAAGAGGTCCACAGTAAATGTGGATTGATGTCGTGATGGCTTCTTCGCTGTCAAAAACAAATGACAGCAGAAGGAGGAAAGCTCAATGAGTGGAACCGCCAAGGCGGCTGCGTTTGTTTCTCTCGTTGTTGCATTTGTGGCCTTAAGTGGTCGTAGCGTGTTCCTCGCTCTTGCTTGTCGCCTTGGTCAGACTAAGGCATTGCTTGCAGCGATACTTGTATATTTGCTGATCGTCAAGATCCTCTCGGATCTATTGGGCCGGAAAGCATCTGCCCCCTCGGCCTCGCGCGCAAAGTAAGAAGTCGGCGATTCGGCCACCCTTGGTGCCCATCTTCCCTCGTAGAAGCTACAGGAGTTGGGCACTTTTCTTTCTCCTTCACATGGACAGTATTTAGAGTCTATCCCTCACAAAGTGTCTTCAGTCGTACTCACTTGCCAAATGAAAGCTGTCGATGTGTACCCCGACGCTGCTGAAAGGTCTGGAAGGACAGGCCGCTAGAGTTGATTTTCCATGATAATTCAAATATATCATGCTGCTGTACGGGACAGATGCTATTATTGGCTCAATAACGCTGTACATGTCATCACCCACATCCACATGAGAGGTCAAGGTGGGCGTCCTAATATCGTGTGCTTTCACCGAGTATTGTTATGATGCGTTGAAAGATCATTCAGGCGGCACCCTGCGCCAATGCCAACGCTTATGCAACAACGGCAAAATACGCTCACCGACAACAATCTGCAGCGCCTCCCAACAGGCCCATCCGAAAACATACGCGAAGGCAACCAATACCCAAGTATTGCCGGACTGAGGGACGCTACCTAATGTATACAGAAGACAAGCCCAGAACACACTCCATGCCCCCCATGCAATGCCGCAAATCCGGACGAAATCAAGATAAGAATACTTCTTTGACCCAAGTTGATATGAATAGATGGATCCAAGATGCGGATGCCAATATGTGGCCAGTCCCCAAAAAACTCCTAGCCCCGCGCGCCGCGCTGTTACAAGTCTCTCGATATAGACTCTTCTACCGAAAAAATAGTTAATATGATGTGCTGCAAAGGCGCACAAAAGTATAACGACGTACGTAGTCAACGCCCGCCGTATGTCACCATGCGTAGCGGCCATCGATGCTAGGATAACAACCGATCCAGGGAAATATATATTTATCACCGCAATGTTCTCTAGGAACGTAAAAAGTCCAATAATCAACAACGAACTTGTAGCTAGCACACCAACGAGCCACTCCGCGAGTCGAGATGGAGCCGGGATTAGTTCGAGTTTACCAGCCAATTGCAGTCCGACCAATAGGGCACCATACAAAAGAGGTGCGAGAAGGGCCTTCCAGGACCGTTGCGGCTTCGATGGTGGCGTCATCTTGGGTAACCTAGACAGACATCGCCAATGCAATAGCACCAACGCCAAGCGAAAGGCGAGACCAGGCAGTTTGCCTCGCGATGGACAACCTCCGCTGCAGGAAGGCAAATAGAACAGTAAGTGCAAGGCACAATAAAGCCGCAAACCGCCCTGGCGAGGTCGATGAAAGAAAGACAAGGCATATTGCGGCGATGAGCATTAACAAAGAAGCAATAATCTGCGCAGCCCTGGCTCCGAGTAGTCCTGACAGAGTAAAAAAGGAAGCACGCAAATCATATTCCAATTGACGAACATCTATCAATATTTCTCTGCCAAGAACGAACAGCACCAGTACAATATATAGGCGAACGTCTATAGCTAGATTGGTCGCCGCGCTCGCGTAGGCGATTGGCAGACAGCATAGGAGTGCGGTATAAAATCCCTTCCACTTCGTGTATCGATGCGCAAATGGAGAATAAATAATCAACAGAGCTACGGTCAGATGGAGGACTCTCGCAGCCTGACTTGATACTCCTCCTATGAACTCAGCTACACAGAAAAGGAGCGACGCAAATACGACAGCCGTCATGGGAGGGATAATACCAGCCGCTATAGGCCGAACAACGCCACCAAGTCTATCTTTGTGACGATCAAAAACGTCATTGGCTATAAAGCCAGCCATTGTGATGAGGGCCATTGCAGCACTGCCAGAAATAATGTTGGCTATATTTGCGTCAGCTCGAAACATGACGACAGCTGTCATAATTCCGGGTATCGATGAAGTAATTGGGCGAGTCGAAGTAAAGAGCCCACTCAGGAGACGGAATGCGGCCGTGTGGGTAGGCGGCTGAGTGGGAGGTGTTCCGGGCGCCGCAGGGCTTGGATCCGAGCCTCGCCGAAGACGGATGAAGAATATGACAATGAGGCAGAGTGCCGCGCCAAATAGATAGGCGCGTAGTAGGATGGCCATTCTGTTCGCCAGTCCCGACGAGATTGCGCCAAACACAGCCGGATAGATGAACCCCAGGATTGGCATTAGAATACCCAATAGCGCAGAAACAATGCCAGTGAAAACCAAGCACACTTCTGTTGACAAGAAAATGGATGCCATCTGAACACGCTGATCACGCCGGAGAAACGATTGCCAATACTCTTTGATAAAATATCCGATAATTAACACAAAAACGCTCGTGATTGTGACAAAGTCAGAAAGCTGTTCCGGCAGTTTTGCTCCTGTAAGTATGACTATGCCGGAGTCAAACCTAGTACCCATTCCAATCGCCAATGGAATAAGAAAACCAAATACGAGTCCGAGAGTTGGCCAATACGTTCCTTTATTTGGTGTTCGGTCAACGAACCAGCAAATGTATTGAAGTGCGAGGAGGATAATGATCGACGAAAGATAGATACTTGTAGTTGCTGGATGTAGGCTGGTTAAAAGAAATGAAGGAATGAGAGAAGCTGTCGCAAGATTGGTTCCGCCAAGATAGAGGGCGCGCTCGGTGTCAGTATACGGGCCGGCCGGCCTATAGTCTATGCCTTTGAGGATTCTAGTAGTAACACGCCATGCTTCCGACACGCCCATAACCAATGTTGTGAGTATACCGAAGGTGCATACCCAGATCCATCTTCCCACCTGAGAGTCACTATTAAAAGTGGAGATGATCATGGCCAATAGAACTATTACGTAAACGCGAAAACCGACCTTGGCAAGGCCTTTGTGAGTGATAAACTGAGCGAGCGCCCAGAAGCTGAGAATTAGCGCAACTCCAATGATTGCGCACGGAAGATCGTTGACTCCGGAATAGCCGAATATGAATGGCATAAGACAGGTTGAGAATGCAGGGAAGAAATTTCTAAGTCTAAAGCTATACAGGGTTGGTTCGGATGGCCATTTAAGAGCCAGATGAAACGTCATGAGATACATCGGTAAGATGGTAAGCCCAGCCCTGATCAAAATATTTTGGCGACTGTCAAACGCAGGAGTCGGCGAGGCGTAAAGGATGAGTAGCCCCAGGGGCACATTGAGTGCCAAAGTAATTAATGAAAATTGAATGCTGAGTTTCCTTAGCCACTGACGATTGTCGTGGTTCTCTGCAAACCATTTCACGTTTGTCTGTTCAAATAGTGTTGCGCGGGCTACATATGCTGGCAACAGAAGCAACCATAACAGCGCCAATGATGGCCAATCACTTTGTGCGGGCCAAAGCGCCTTGTGTGCGATGACGTAGCCTGCCCACGTGCAAGCTACCGCGACGAGGAAGTAGCCGCGCGCCTCCCACAGTACCTCGACAAGAGTCGGAGGCGTTAATCGATTCGGCACCACAGAGTTCCTCCTTGCTACGCGTGAAGAGCGGGCGCGCTGGGACAGTTGTGCATCCAGGCGCGAGCCTTCGAGTTTTATATCATAAAGACCGCGTTATTGCGAGAGATCTTTGCGGGCTGAGCGTTGGAGGGGCCCGATTTCAATGGCGCACTCCTAACTGCAGGGCCGGAGGATGTACGGCTTCTCATGCGGCGCCAGAGCATCCTCCATCCTGGAGAAGTAGAGATCATCCAACTTGGCCACCCACCACATTTTCTTCCTGCAGCGGCTTCAGGTCGTGGCTTTGGAGCAAGATTCGAATTGTTTCCGGACCCGCACGTGGAACCAGTTTCCGCTTGACCGCTTCAGCGGCGATCAGGGTCGAAATCATGGTGCCTCTTGCCGATCGTTCGGATCGCCTGCGCAGCGAATGGCACAGCCTGGGCAGCGTGAAGAGCACTCTTTCCCGCATCGAGGTGGAGCAACGCCAATGCCCGCAAAACCACTCTCACTTGCTAGATTCCGCCACTCAGTATCCGCCGAAGCTACTCCTTGTCCTGTGACTTCAGGTGGAACGGCTGGGTAGGCGTGGCATACCGAATAAGTCAGAATATTCTTGTTTGGAATTGTCGGTGAGGCATATCTTAGGGCGGTCAGAGATGCAGTGGTGATGGAGGCCAATCGTTAGGGAGCTGCGGCTATGCGCTGTTCAAAAGCGGAACTGCGGCTGTGGATGACGGAGTACGAACTCTTTGGCCTCTTCGGCTGGTCGAGCCATGGAGCGAGTAATTCACTACAGGCGCGAAATCGAAAGTGCGTAAACAGCGTCGAGGCGCCCAAGAGGAGGAGGCAGGCAGTCTCGATGATGCGGCACCTCCGGCGCGATGATGTTGTCGCCAGCGGCTGAAGGTTCAGAAAACTACGTTTTCAGATGATCATCGACATCCGCCTACACAGTATGCTTCAATGTGCGGAAATCTTGCCTGACCGATTGAAAGCATTGGTAGCACCGTCAGGACTCGAAGCTGCGCCCCCCCTGCTTAGAAGCAGGTGTAACTTCATTCAGGATATATGAGCGTTGAAGCTTGGGGATAGCCGCAGCTACAAAAACGACTACAGCCACTTTCTCGGGCTCCGAGGAAGCGGCTGTATTTACTTGATTCCATTGGTCGGGGCGGGGCGATTTGAACGCCCGACCCCCTGCGCCCAAGGCAGGTGCGCTACCAGGCTGCGCTACGCCCCGACATCACTACACCTTTCAATTCTAGAACACTCTTGCCGCCAGGACACACAGTGCCCACAACTCACCTCAGGCGGGCGTCAATGGGAGCCTCACCTGGAACACCGTCCGCCCCGGTTCCGAATTCACCAGGATCGTCGCGCGGTGGCTTCTCACGATGCGCCGCACGATGTCGAGACCCAGGCCGGTCCCCTTGCCCACCCCTTTGGTCGTGAAGAACGGATCAAAGATCCGGCTCTGCACCTCCGCCGGGATGCCGGGACCATTGTCCCCGATCTCCACCAGGATACCTTCCGCCTCCAGGCAGGTTCTCACCGTCAGAATCTTCGGCTGATCCGCCGGCATCCCCTCCATGGCGTCGATCGCGTTGTCGATCAGGTTCGTCCAGATCTGGTTCAGGGCGCTGCCGTTGGCCTGCACCCTCGGCAGATTGCCGCAGAGCTTCCGATTCACCGTGAAACCGTGCTTTAACTGGTGCTGGAACATGCGCAGCGTCAGGTCAATCCCCTGCTCCACGTCCACTTCAGCCACCGGACTCTGGTCCATGTACGAGTACTGCTTCACCGCCTGCACCAGTTCCGAGATGCGCCGCGACGCTTCTTCCAGTTCACGCGTCAGGCACAGGGTCTGGTGGTCCGCTACAATCAGGCGCAGAAAATTGGCCAGCGGTTCGACCGGCACCGCCGCAGCCAGCGGCTTCAACTGCTCCACGGTCACTCGGGCTTCCACCAGTTCCGATGCCAGCGCCGCCGGCAGACCATTGTCTTCCAGCCAGTCTGTTGTGTCCGATTCAATATCGGCCCGCTCCAAAGCATCCATGTCACCGGGTGTGCTCAGGCATTCTTCAAGCGCCTGGATCATTTCGGTCATGGTTTCCCGAACGCCATCGGGGAAGACGACGCCATGCAGCGCCACGCCCGCTTTGCGCCTCCGGCTCAAGACATCGCGCAGCAGCGCCGAGGACCGCACCGCCGCCGATGCCGGGTTGTTCAGTTCGTGTGCCAGCCCCGCGGCCAGCTTCCCCAACGCCAACAACCGGCTGGAACCCTCTTCCATGCGCGTGATTTCCCGCGTCCTGTCGGTCATCTGGGCCACCAGCCGTTGCGCGACCAGGGGAGCGCGATATACCAACTCCCGCAAGTGCGATGCTTCCATTGCAGCCAGCCGTGTCGGCACCACAGCCCAGACGCGGCCCGTTGCCTTCTTCATGCGGGAAAACGGCAGCACCCCTGTCGGGTGGCCGGCGGTCCCCACAATGAACTGGGCGTACGGATCATCGTCCCGCCGGTAGTGGAGTTCGCCTTCCAGGACCATTTGGAACTCCGTTACCACGTCGCCCTGGTTCCAGAGAATCTCCCCGGCCCCAAGCCGCCGGATGTGCATCTGTTGCGCGATCCAGGCCACTGCTTCGGCACTCTCCTCCTCAAACAGAGGGGATTGCATCAGGTCATCGACCGTTACTGGCTCGTACGTCTCTTCCGGCATCTGATCCCTTACCGATTCCGCATGTATTGGCGAATGAAGTAGAGCACGATCGACCCTTCGCCGACGCTATTCGCCACCCGCCGCACCGCACCGTCGCGCACATCGCCCACCGCAAACACTCCCGGAACGCTCGTTTCCAACAGGTAGGGGTCGCGGTCCATCTTCCAGCCGGCTGGTCGCTTGCCCTCCGACAGGACATTCGCGCCCGTCAGCAGGAAGCCCTTCTGGTCCCGCCGCACCACGCCATCCAGCCATTCGGTGTGTGGCTCCGCTCCAATGAAGATGAACAGCGCCGACGCCGGCAGTTTCTCCACTCGTTTGTCCGGAAAGCGCCGTACGCTAATCTCCTGCAGACGGCCTTCCCCGCAGACGGACTCCACTTCGGCGTTCGGCATCACCGAAATGTTCGGGATGGTCTCGATCCGTTGCACAAGATAGTGGGACATCGACTTCGAAAGGGCATCGCCGCGCACGATCATGGTCACCGATCGCGCGACTTCAGCGAAGTGAACCGCGGCCTGTCCAGCCGAATTCGCGCCGCCGACAATGTATACGTCTTCATCCTTGCACGAGGCCGCCTCGGTCGTGGCCGCTCCATAGTAGATCCCCGCGCCCGTAAGCTGTTCCATCCCAGGCACATCCAGTCGCCGCCACTGTACACCCGCAGCAATCACGACACTGTGCGCGGCCAACTCCTGGCCGTTCGAAAGCCGGACCACCCGGTATTCGCCCTCCACAGAGAGGCCCACTGCGTCCGCCGGAGCCAGCACCTCGACCCCGAAGCGGCGTACCTGCGCCACGCCGCGCCGCGCCAGATCCGCTCCGCTCAATCCGGACGGAAATCCCAGGTAATTCTCGATCCTGGAGCTGAGACCAGCCTGTCCGCCGGCCGCCTCTCGCTCCACCAGGACGGTCTTCAAACCCTCAGTGCTGCAGTACAACGAGCAAGCCAAACCAGCCGGACCCGCGCCAATCACAATTACGTCGTAGAAGCGGCGGCTCGGCACCGTGGCTAAGCCCAGCTTTTGCGCCACTTGCGTCAAATCGGGCTGCTCCAGCAGGGTCCCATCCGGGAAGATCAACGCCGGTAGCGCGGGACTCCGGCCGGCCAGGGCCGCCAGTACCCTGGCGTCCGCAACTCCCTCCGGTTCCAGCCAGCGGTACGGCACCTGGCTCTTGGCTAGGAAGTCCTTTAATTTGTGCGTCTCCGGGGCCCATCGCGTACCCAGCACAATGGCGCCGTCGAACTCCTCGCGGCTGGTCGCCTGCCAGTCTTCGAGCTGGTCAGCCAGCACAGGGTACAGATTGTGCTCCGGCGGCTCCCAGGGCTTCATCAGGTAGTGGTTGAGCTTGACCTTGTTGATGGCTTCGATCGCTGCCGTCGAATCCGCATAAGCCGTCAGCAGCACCCGCTTCGCTGCCGGCTGCAGTGCGATCACTTCCTGTAGCAATTCAGTGCCGCTCATTTGCGGCATCCGCTGATCGACCAGGAAAAGTGCCACCCGGTCGCCACGGGATGTCAACTGGCGGACAACATCGATGGCTTTCTGTGGTGAGTCCACCGCGATGATGCGATAGTCCTGGGAGAACTTAGCTTTGAGGTCGCGCTCCACCGCGCGCAAGACCGCGGAGTCGTCGTCGATCGCCAATATGTAAGGTTTTTTCATGCACTTGGCGCTGCTTTGGGTGCGCTCCGCGGTCCGTCGTTTGTGGAAACCATATCAATTTGTATTCTACCCTCCTGCGGTCAGTGAGGTTTGCGGGCCCTTCGCCTGATGTTCTTCAAGCGGCCCGCTCGGTCACCATGACCTCAGCCAGCATCCGCACCGCAGAGGCAGCAGCTTCGGCCACTTGCTCCGGCCGGATGCGCAGCATTCTCGCGCACTGCTCAAGCGGCGTATCCTGCAGAAAACGCAGGACAAAGCAGTGACGCGAGCGCACAGGCAAGGCGAGCACCCGCTGCATCTCGGGCGGCAGCCCCAGGTCAGCCTCGCAGTGCTGTGGTCCTTCCAGCGCCGCGGACACAGTCCGCTGAAGCAGCGTCTCCCGCAGCGATTCACAGCGCACATCACTGTCCGTGATCTGCCGCAGGCCTTCCGTCACCGATGCTTCGGCCCTGCGCCGGCTGCCCGTCAGCAGCAGCGCCACCGTGTAGATTTCGTTCAACGATTCCGCGGTCCCTTGCTTTCGAATCATGGCGTTACCGTCCTGATACCCTTTCTTCAGTTCAGCTACCAAGTCCTGTCGACACCCACTACAGAGGCCCGATCTCCGTTTTGCCGCAAATACACGACCACGGTCTGCTTGGGCCTCGACGGCGAACTCAACTCCGCCGCCAGATACCCGCCAACTGGAGGCACCGCCTCTCCCTTTGCGTCGGGCAGTGGAGTCCGGATCCCAGTCTGGTTATCAAACCGTGACCATTGGATCTGCACGTTCCCTACCACTCCAAATCCATGCTGCTTGCTCAAATCATCCCAACCTAACCGGCCAGATTGAATTCGGAACGAGTCGAAGGGCAACACCCTGGCAAAATACGCCATTCCGATCTTGTCCCGCCGTTCGCGCAGGCACTGAACCAGGTAGGCAGCGGCTTTGGCGTCACTCAGGTGCCCCGTACCGACAATCGCCGCAATCTCGTCGTCGCTGAACGCCATCACCTGCTTCGCGGCCCAGAAGTCATCGTCGGGCAAGCGGTTCATAAAGGAGGGGTTGGGATACTCCGGCACCCATTTTTCCGGATTGAATACCCTGGATTCGAACAACCCCACCGAGGGATGCTTAGGATAGTGGGCAAATGCCCAGTACGGTGGCTTCGCGCCCAAGGTGAACAACTGCGCCGCGCTGCCCTTCCAGGTGAAGAAGTAGTCACCGGAACGAGGGCTGTTCGCACGGTTGGTGGCGCTGCCCAGGGCCGAGCCGAAATCCAGCAGGTAGTGTCGGACAAACGACAGGCCATCTTCTGTCACGACTGTGTCCAGGTTGTTAATCGCCCTCGAATCATCGTGATCCAGCCAGGCGCAGAACACCTGTAAACCACGCAGCACGCGCAGGTGCTCATGGGGAACAATGTCGTTCGGATCGTCCGTGCGGGTCCCGTGATATCGTGGCGGACCGATGGGTTTGCCCGGCACGCTACGGCTGGCTGTAGCCCGATACCGTCCGTCCGGTCCCACGGGGACCCTGGCCAGCAGCATCGCGACGTCACCCTGCGTCATGGCTCGTTTCCGTCCGGTAGCGTCCTCAACTTCTACCCCTGGCCCCAGTTGCAGTTGGTCAGCCTTGAAGTGCACGATGTAGTTCTCCGGCACATAGTAGCCGAGTGCATAGAAGAACCGCGCACCGATCGAGTCCGCCGCCGTCGCCATCTCAGGATTGGACGGCGGATCAAACTTTACGTAATAGAATTGTTTCTCGGAGTCGACCACCGCAAAGCCTGGCGTCACGCCTTCCGACTTCGCTGCCACAATGGTCCACTTCCCGCTCGTCGAAGGGGGATTCTCCGCCCCGGGTCCACGCACCAGTTCCTCACGGCTCATGCGGTGGTAGTAATGCCGCTTCTGATACCAGCCGCCATCCATCGGCTCGCCGAGAGTGTTCACTCCCTGCGCCCGGATGGGCGTGCCGCCGCGCGGCTGCCGCTCACCCACATCGCCGAACTGATTCGAGAACAAGTCATAGTAATCGCTGAGTTTACGATTCAGCAGATCACTCACGGAAAGGGGCGGCGGTTCCTTGTCCAGCGGATCATCCACATAGAACCTCTGTGCCGCCAGTGGCCCGGCCAGGCATAGGAATAAGATCAGTCGACGCATCGTTTTCTCTCCTTAGTACAGTGGCTGGCCGGCGTTTGTCCCGAACCGCCGCGTCGCAAACACGTCGTTGAACTTGAACCATACCTGGAAGCCCTCGTGGCTGAAGCCCACATCCACGCGGACCGCGGTCCGGTTGCGGGCATTGAACCGCAAGCCAAATCCGACCGACGACTCCAGATCCCGGAAATTCAACATACCCCTGCGCGGGAAGACTTTACCGGCATCGGCAAAAATCGCCCCATCCAGTCCGCTGAAGATCTCCCAGCGGTATTCGGCGTTCAGAACCATTGAGTTGCGGTCGTTGAACCGGAATGGCCGGTAGCCCCGGAGGTCATCCGAACCACCCAGGAACGGCTGCATGTAGAACGGGATCTGTTCATTGCGATCCGTGTCGCTCAACCGAGCCTTGGCACGCAGGGCGATCACCCGTGTCTTGTTGAAGAACCCGATGTACTGTTGGAGATCCACATCCAGCCGCCGGAAACTGTACGTCCCGATGCGGTTGTCGTGATACCAGGTGTATTGCATCACGTAGTTGCCGCCCTGCTTTGGGCCGGCCGGATTATCGCGGTAGTCCCATTGGGCAAAGGCACCGTTGCGCAAGTAGTTGGTTTGGACATCGATCCCGGGGGATTGGGCCGGAGTGAAGACGGAGTCGGCCGAGGCGAACCGGCTGTCTCGGCCGCGGCCGACATTCGTCCATAGATACCCGCTGGTCTCGCCCAACACCAGGTTCTTCCAGGGCCGCAGCGCCAGGGTGCCATCCACACTGGTGTCTTCCAGCAGGAAGTTCGTCCGGAACTCCTTCGGCGTGTCCGGACCCGTCCCATAGTATTGAATCGACGGGTAGTAGCGATGCACGGCGACCGCGTCGAAGGCGAGCTTGCCCTTGGCCAGCTCCGGCATGTTCATGGCCGCGTCCATCCTGTAGTACTTGCGCGTCGAAATCTGCGCCGACGCCCTCACGTTCATCAGGCCGTTGGCCAACCCGTTCCGGTAATACTCCGGCCCGATCGCGAAGCCGCCGCTGGTCACCATATTGCCGATCTTCGGCCGGAAGCCGTGGATGCCCGCCGCAAACCGCTCCATGTAATGCTGATCACGGAAGTCGCGCAGGCGGCGCTCGGCAGGCGACACTTCGTCCGGTTTCAGCTTCGCGGCCTTCTCGGCCCGCTGCTTTTCAATCTGTCCGGCCCTGGTCGGCTCCTGGGCGCCGGCTCCGTCGGCCAGCAGGAGCAGGCCTGCCAGGCTCGACCATACCGTAGACTTCCAGCCGGGCCAGTAGGCCCATTTCCGGATTGCACCAGCGGTGCTGATTGGATACCTCATTCTTCGCTCCTCACTCGGTTCTTTGCCCCGCTCGTGCCAAAACAAACAAGATAAGTAAACCTAGTAATCGGACTAATCAGATGGGGCAGCCTCTGGGTCAGGACGCGGACCTGAGGGTGCCAGATGGAATACTTGCTGCCGGATCTTCAGCGTCACCCCGGCAGCAGCTTAAAGCGCAATAAACCCGCGAGTCAAGGCAATGGTCACAGCATGAGTCCGGTCATTCGCGGCCAGCTTGCTGAGAATGTTCTTCATATGCATCCGCACCGTCTCGTCCGCAATGGACAGGTGGGCGGCCACTTCCTTGTTGCGGTTGCCTCGCGCTACCAGTCGCAGCACCTGCACCTCCCGCGGCGTCAATGTCTCTTCCCCAAGATGATCGGCCAGCGCCGACGCCACCTGGCGGGGGATCGCCTTCCGCCCGGAGTGTACCTGGCGGATTACGTCGAGCAATTCTCCGTTCGGCATGCCCTTGAGGACCAGGCCCTTCACACCCGCCTCCAGCGCCCGCAGCATATGCGCGTCGCCCTGCAGGCCCGTGATCACGACGATGCGGGCGGTGGGGAACTCCGCCAGAATCTGCCGCGCCACAAGGTCGCCGGACACATCCGGAAGCTGCAGGTCGAGTGTCACCACATCCGGCCTCAGCTTTCGGAACGCCGCCACGGCTTCCTCTCCACTGGCTGCCTCGGCCACCACGACCATGCCTTCCTGCTTATTGATTACCGCCGCGAGTCCTTCCCTCACCAGCGGATGTGCATCCACCGTAAGGACCCGAATTGCCGCTTTCGCGGATCTCAAGCTCCAACGAAGCTCAGGCCCTGCCCAGGAGGCTTGTGGCATCGAGCTGGCAATTGCCGCCATGTTCCTTGTGTCCTTCCGTTTTGGGTCCTTGTTGCCGCTTCGACCCTACGTATCTAATATGCGGGAATCGCAAAAGGAAACTATCCCGATATGTAATGATTGTTATCTACCTCTGTAAGCGGGATCACACGCTACCACTTTTGAGGTAACACTGTTTGTGTAGTACGCCAACGCGCGCCGGCCTCAAATGCTCAACGAAGAGATTGCCGGCTTCCACGGCCTACGGCTTGGGGCTTCGCGGCAGATGCGGGATGATGATTTCGCGCCGCCCAAACAGCCGCGCATCCAGGGAAAATGCACCCGGGCCCAGGAAGACCACCGCGATTGCGACGATGACGATCAACACGACGGACAGCGGCGCATTGAACAGGTTCTGGGCGGGAGCCGGCAGCCAGGACATGCCGACACTGACCGCCTCCGCCGCCACCAGGGCGCCAGAGATGGGGGTCATCAGGCCAAGACTCAGGGTAAGGCCAGCTAGGATGCAGGCCAGTCCCGCGATCGTGATCCAGGCCGCCGCGTCGTCGCGGCCAGCCAGGTAGACAGCGCCCTGAAGACCTGCCGTCACGCCCGCCGCGGCACGAAGCAGCAACAGGCCCACTCCAGGCCACCCGCCTGGAAACGTTGAAAATAGCCTCTGCAGCTTGCGTCTCCTTCAACACCGACCGTGCCCTAAATGCGCACCTGACAGTAAGGTAGCGGCTGGGCGAGCAAAGTGAATCCCTCGACTTCGGCACATGGTTCTACCTCCATCGTGTTAGGTGTTCCGGGCCTCAAAGTTGAATGACCCCACGCCTCACCGCAATCGCCACCGCCTGCGTTCGATCGCTGGCCCCGAGCTTTTCCATCAGATGCTTCACATGCACCTTCACCGTTTCTTCGGAGATGCGCAGCAGCTCGGCGATGTCCCGATTCCGGTTGCCTCCTGCGAGATGGCGCAGCACGTCGATCTCGCGATCAGTCAGCGCCTCGTCGCTGAGATGCTCGGCCAGTTGTGCCGCTACCTCGGCCGGCAGCCGCTTCTTGCCTGCGTTCACCTGCCGGATCACCTCCACCAGTTCTTTAGGCGGCATGCTTTTCAGCAGGTAGCCGCGGGCGCCGGCGGCCAGGGCGCGCTGGATCTCCACGTCACCCTCGAACGTTGTGAGCATGATGATGCGCGCTTCGGGAAACTCCGTTCGGATCGCTATGACCGCGTCGATTCCACTCATGTCAGGCAGCCGCAGATCCATGAGCGTCACATCCGGCAGGTGGTTACGGTATGCCTGGATCGCTTCACTCCCGCTGGCCGCATCCGCGACCAGCACCATGTCGGGCTGGTTGTTGATGATCGTCGCGATGCCTTCCCGCAGCAGTGGATGATCGTCCACGCTGAATACCCGAATCTGTTTTTCTTCGTTCATCCCGCTCCTTCACTCAATCTTTGGTCCTGCCGGTCCGTTTCCCGCCGAACGCGATATGGTTCGGCACCGACAGCTCGACTTCGGTCCCGGCCGTCGGGCTGCTGTAGACATGCAGTTTTGCGCCAATCCACTCCGCCCGCTCTCTCATACCGGGCAATCCCCAGTGCCCTTCACGCCCTTGCTTCAGCACATGCGGATCAATGCCGCAGCCGTCGTCCCGCACCAGGAAGCGGAACTGCTTGGCCGTGTACTCCAGCTCCACCTCAATACTCCTGGCTTGCGCGTGGCGGAATGCGTTGACCACCGCCTCGCGGCCAATGCGGTAAACCTCGTCGCGCAGAATCGGATGCATCGACTGCGGACGCCCCTGGACAATCACCCGGAAATTGATGTCCTCCTGGATCCCCAGCTCCTGCTGGATGCGGGAGAACGCCTGATCCAGGTCGTGGATCTCGCTGCGTTGTGACCGCAGCCCCTGCACCGCGTTCCGCCCCTCCTCGATCACTTGCGACATCAGCTTCAGAATCCGTTCCAGCCTCGTCTTGGCCGGAGACTCATCCGGCAGAGTGTCCGCCGCCACATGCAATTGCATCGAGGCGCTGAGGAAGCCCTGCAGCAACGTATCGTGCAGGTCCTGCGCGATCCGCGTGCGCTCGGCCAGCCGTTCTTCGAACCGCATGTTCAACTGGCCGGTCAACTGCATCAACCTCAACCTGTAAAGCGCCACGATCATCAGGATCAACAGGGCCGCGCCGCAGAGGCGGAACCACCATGTCTGCCACACTGCCGGCTCGATCTCGAACTTCAGGGTGGCCTCATTGCCGTTCCAAACCCCGTCGACATTGCTGGCGATTACGCGGAACCGGTAGGGGCCCGGCCCGAGATTCGTATAGACAGCTTCGTGTGCCGGTGTGGGTTCGCTCCAACCCCGGTCGAACCCATCCAACGCATAGCGGAACCGTACCCGCTCCGGCACCGACAGGCTCAGGCCGACGAAGCCGAACGTGATGCGCTGCCGCCTGGCCGGAACCCGCGCCGGGTTCCCCAAGGCCACCGCCGCCCCGTCTGCCGCCAGCGACTGGATATGAGCGATGGAGGGCGCCGAGACGATTGTCTGGCGGACCGGGTCCACCACGGACAGGCCGCGATTCATCGAGAACCAGATGCGTCCATCCGGATCGGCGGCAACGGACCGGTGGCGCTTCACCCCCTCGACACTGTGCAGCCCATCGGCCCACCCAAACTCCCGCAACGCTTCGGCCGGCGGCGCCCCTTTCAGAAGAAGTCCGCACTGCACCCTCAGCACCCGGTTCGAGCCCGAAAGCCAAAGGGAACCGCGCTGGTCAATGGCAAGGCCCAGGATAGGTTCCTTCAAGGCCGCATAGTCACCCGCCACCTTCTGAATCCGGCCTCCGCGATAGTAGGCGAGCCCCGCCGAGGTCCCTATCCACAGGACGCCATTCGCATCTTCCGCCAGGCTGCTGACACTTTCCGAGGGCAGCCCGTCTTTCTTGGAGAAGGTGCGCCAGCGTCCCTGTACCAGGGCGCTGAGGCCCTGCGGAGTGGCGAACCACATCGTCCCATCGGCACCCTCGAGAATCGATGAGACCGTATTCGACGCCAGCCCGTCAGTCACTTTGAAGTTCGTAAACCGTCCATGCTCCAAATGGCTGACCCCTCCACTCAAGGTGCCGGCCCAGACTGACCCGTCCCGCCCGCGATGCACGGCATAGACGCTGTTCTGCGCCAGGCCATTGGCCTTTGTGTAGGTCTTCGCCGTGAGGACGCCACGTTCCACCCGCAGCCCAGTCAACCCGCCGCGCTGCCGGCCCACCCACAACTCGCCGGGCGCGCCGCCAATGGAGTACACGACATCCCGCCCCAGGCCCTCCGCCTGCACCGCCGAGACCTTCCCGTTCTCCAGCTTGTAGAGCCCGCCGTCCACGGGAGCAAACCAGGTCCGGCCTGCACTCTCGGGAAACACTGGCCCGCTATTCTCCGAGGGCAATCCTTCCGGTTCACCGTAGGTCACGAACACGCTGTCGCGCAGGCGCTCCACGCCGCTGGCGCTGCCCATCCAGATGTTGCCTTCGCGATCCTCGAAGACCGCGGTCACTGCTTCAAAACTATGTTTGGAGACATCGTCCAGCAGCGAAACGCCGTGCGCATTCAGGCGGATGAGCCCCTGGGCGTTAGTGCCCACCCAGATGTTCTCATCCCGGTCGCGAGTCAGCGCCAGTGCGCGCACCGGCGCCGGAAAGACCGGCAGCTTCGCCGTGACCAGTTTGTGCCCGTCCCAATGCGCGATGCCGTTATCTGTGCCCACCCACAGCTGACCCTCTCTTGTGGAGAGCAGGCAATTGATCTTGGGATCGGGCAGCCCTTCGGCCACCGCCTCCGCCTTGCCCCGCTGCAAACGAAACAGACCCGCGTCCCGCGTCCCAATCCAGATGGTGCCGGGCGTCGTTTCCGACACCGACATGACTGGCGAACGGGAAAGTCCAGTCGTCGTGACCTGTGTCTCGAAGCGGTTGCCCTCATACTTAATGGCGCTGCCTTCCCCTTCCAGCACCCACACCAGCAGCGCACCGTCCTGCATGCGGCCCATGGCGGTGACTGTCGATGTGCGACGCCCCAAGGCGGCCATCACGTTCTCAAAACGGCCATCCTTGTAGCGGAGGAGCGTCGGCCGGCGCAAACGAACCCACAGCCCGCCATCCCGGTCCCCCATCAGGCCCAGCACGTGGCCGACGGTCAAATTGGAATTCGAATCGCGGATGAGCTGGAAAGACGTACCGTCAAACCGCACCAAACCCTTTTCCGTTCCGAACCACAGGTACCCGTCCGCGGTCTGTGCGATGTCATACACTGCTCCTTTGGGAAATCCGCTCTCGGTTCCCCAACGATCGCGAACATACTGCGACATGGCCCGGTTCGGATCCACCGCCATGGCGGGCGCGGCCAGGCACAACACACCCGCCGCGGCGAGCAGCCAGGGCCGCAGGCCGTTGTACCAACCTCGGAAGCTGGTGCGGTTAGGGCAGATACTCGAACCTCTCAATCACCACCTCGGCTTCGTTGCGTTGAGGCGTCCGCGATTTCCCATAGACATAGAGATTGAGGTGAATGGCCTCCCCACCCGGCGATGGGACACCCGACGAAAAGACGTGCTCCGAAATGACCGGTCCGCCGCCCTGCAGTCCATTCCCGCGCTGCGCTTTGAACGCCACTCGACCAGGCTCCCAGCGGAAGGAGTATGTGATCAGGCCGGGCGGCGACATGTAGCGGACCACATTCACTGGCACATAGTACGGCTGAATCGTAAACTGTGAATTCTTCGATCCCGGGTCGCCCCAGCGGCTGATCTCAATATCAATTTCCCTGTGGTTCTCGTCTACTTCCTGGTCGTCCCAGGTGAAGAACCCCAGGACAGATGCAGGCTCCAGTTTGGCCACTTCACGAACGACAAACACATAGGATCCGTAGCCCAGGCTACGCTCGAGATACAGTTCACCGCACTCCCACCCGTCCACCCCCTTCGAGATACGCATGTGCAGCATTCCACGCTCATCCGTCCACACATTCTTCGCCGAATAGGGGTTCGCCGCACCGCCCCGGTCGCTGGGCAGCACCCTGACTTTCCAATCGTAGCCTCCGAAATGCAGGGATGGCGCGACCAGCGACGACGGACCCACACCACTCACCTCGGAGACGGCATGGATCTTGCCTCCGGGGTGCGGCAGGCTCGGCATCGTCGGCTCGGGCGAGTAATCCCGATCCACCAGCAGCGCCGCATAATCCGTACCCATGTGCGTCGGGCTTTTCCAGGTGGAGTCGGGCAGAATCTCGGTGTTCGGCGTATTGGAGAAGGGCTGTACCCACCAGACGCCGCTGCGCGCATAGATCACCAGTTTCTGGCCAGGCTTGGCGCCTTTCACCCGGCCCGCAATGCCGTCGATGAGCTTAGGGCCGCCTGGGCCGACGGCCGGGACCATGGTGAACTCGATGGAAGGCTTGGCCTCGTTCGCCTGCGGCCGGGAGCACCCCGTGAACAGACAGCCAACCGCCAACAGTACGGCTCCGGCTCTGTGCGCCGGCCTGCTCGACATGCTCTGCTCGTTGCGCGCTTCAACCACGGATTCTCAATTTTCGCGCCCTTCGCGGGGAGAGTGGAAACTCACCAGTCAGCCCTCAACCCCAATTGGATTTTTCGTGGAGTGAACCAGTCGCTGCTCCCCACCACCTGGCCAAACAACGGACTCGCGGTGTTCACGTTGATATTGCCCCACAGCGTCCTGTTGAATGCATTGAGAAACTCCCCGCGAACCTGCAGGCGCACCGCCTCCACCGGGTGAAACGCCTTTTGTACCGCCAGATCTTCCGACATCTCCCACGGACCCCGCAATTGGGAGAGTTTATAGGATGTGTTGCCCCGTTGGTAGCGCCCCAGCGTGGTGGGGTTCACCAGCAAGGGTGTGTTGACATAACGGTTCGCCGTACCTGGCAGGCTGATGCGGCTCATGTCGAGTTGGCCCGCGTCCCAGCCCGTATCCAACGGCAACCCGTCTGGATTACGCGCATAGCCGCGATTGGTCGCGAAGTTGCTATTCGGCGTACCCGACCCGCTGACACCCAGCGCCCAGCCGCTGTTGTAAGTGCCGATGTAGTGAAGTGTCCAGCCGCCGGCCAGCAGTTCCAGCCCAACCGGCAGCGATTGCCCGAACTTCCGGCCCCGTCCGAACGGCAACTCATATTGCACAGCCGTCTTGAAGACGTGCGAGCGGTCCGCATCGGAGACTGACTTGTCCAAGCGCTGGTTGTAGTAGTCCAGCGGACGTCCGCTGTTGGCGCCCCACGTATCGCCGAAGGCGGAACGCACATTGTCGATCGATTTCGAGAAGGTGCAGTTCCACAGAAAAGAGAGCCCACCCGAATAGCGCTTGTTCACCTGCAGTTGCAACGCGTGATAGGTGGAGAACCCTAGCGGGCTATCCGCGCTCTTGATCTCGTTGGTGCCCAACATCTGCGGATAGTGCAGCAGCGTCTGGTAAGCCGGCACCCGGATGCCCGCATTCAGGAAAGGGTACCGCCCGCCGGCCGCGGCCACTGGGGCCGGCAGTTCGGCCTGGCTCGAAACGGTCACCCCCAAGGCGTCTCCCAGGGCCAGAAACCGCGGATCCAACTGGTTCAGCCGCCGCAGTTCGTTGGCCTGGATCCCGGTGCTCTTGGAGCCCACATAGCCGGCGTCCACGACGATGCCCGCCCTCAGTTCCCGTTGGACGTTCAGGTTCCACTGCTGCGTGTAGCCGTTCTTGCCGGCATTGGGATCGTAGCTCACGATGCCCCAGATGCCGGGCGAGCCGTTCGCCAGCGAAGCGTTCTGCGGCAGGGGACGATTCACACCCGGATACGGATTGTTCCAGTTCCAGGCCGCCTGGTAGTCCACGGTCGTGCTGACGCGATTCTCCTGGCCAAACCCGGCGGTCTGCGCCCACGGCACGCCGGACCAGCCGTTCCCGTTCCGCGCCAGATAGAAGATCCCGTAGGCGCCGCGTACGGTGGTTTTGGAGTTCACCTGGTAGGCGAATCCGAGGCGCGGCGAAAAGTCGGTGTAATGATTCGGAGCAAACGTCCGCCGGTCCGCGCTGGCGAATTCCAGTGCGCCGGGCAAGCCCCAGACGGGATCCACCACGTTCGTGTTCCAGTTGCTCAGCCGGTTGTACTGTTCCACCGGCAGCGGCTGGTAGTCCCAACGCACGCCCAGGTTGAGCGTCAGGCGGCTGGTGGCGCGGAAGTCGTCCTGCAGGAACAAAGCGAAATTCGTGAACCGCGAGCCTGTCGGCGTCGGAGTCGGGACCGTCGCGCCGGCCACCTCGCCCAGCAGCATGCTGGCGAAGCCGTTGCCCGTTTGCGTGAACCCCGGTAACCCCGTCTGCGCCTGGCTGAAGCTGATCGCCGCCGGTCCATTGTCCGTCCGCCACCGCAAATAGGACCGCCGCCAATCGGCGCCGGCCCGCAGGGTATGCCGGTTCCGAACCCACGAGACCGTATCAATCGCCTGGAAATTCTGTCCCGCGCCGAAGTCGTTCGTCTGGAATCCCAAGGTGGGGTAATTGGCCGGGTAGTTGTTGGAACCAAACTGGATCTCAGGGAAGTTGAACTCCTTTGAGAATCCGCTCAGCCCCAGCGCCGACACGCCGTTCTCACCCAGGTGCGCCGACAGGCTCGGATTGCGCTGGCGGTTGAAGCCCAACTGCAGATGGTTCAAAACAGAAGGTGACAACGTCCAGTCGTAGGCGGCACGCCCATACCAACTGCGGACCCATTGCAGCCGGGCGCGCGACAGCGGTCCGCCGGAGGCGTCGTTGAAATCCCACACCCCGCCCTGATCCAGGATGGTGCGCGGCCGGTCGATATAGGAAAACGACCCGCTCAACTTGTGCGCCGCCGACAGGTAGTGGTCCAGCTTCACCGAAAACTGGTTCTGCGTGAATCCCGCCTGGTTCGACACGGGAAAGAAAGAGTTGTTCAACAGCGGCACCAGTCCGCCGGCGCCTTTGACCGTCGGCGAGTAATGCTGCCGGAAGATCGCCCCCAGCTTCTGCGCCGGGGCTGAAATCCGGCTTTGCGGAATCACGTTGCCGGCAAAGATGTCGCGCACCACTTGGCCGTTCACCGTCCGCGTAGAGGCCGGGTCGTAAATCGCACCCTGGTTGACATTGCGTCCTTGTGAATCCTGGCCCAACACCGCGCCCGAAAGCAGGCGGCTCAGATTGCCGTCCCAAAACTCGTCCAGCGGCACCGTCACCGTGGGCGAACCGCCGCCCGCATACGACTCTTTGTAGCGCTCATACGCCGTGTAGAAGAATGTCCTGTCCTTGCCTTTGTAGACACCCGGCAGCACCACCGGCCCGCCCAGCGATCCGCCCCAGTTGTTGCGGCGATCCCGTTGCCGCGGCCGGCCAAAGTAGTTGTTCACGAAGGAATTGGCGTCCATCCATTCGTTGTGCAGGAACCCGACGGCCGAGCCATGCACCCGGTTGGTGCCCGATTTCATTACGAAATTGAAAACACCCCCGCCCGTGCGTCCAAACTCGGCGCTCATCCCCGAGGTCTGTACCTTGAGCTCCTCGAAAGCCTCCAGCGAGGGGCTCGATTCGCCGAACTGCCCGCCAATGTAGATGGTCGCGTCGGCGCCATCCAGCACCACCGCCTTGGAGAAAGCCGCACTGCCGTTGATCCGGCTTTCATAGTTGTTGCCGCTCACCCCCGGCGTCAGCTTGTAAGCGAAATTCTCCGCATAGCGGCCGCCGCTGAAACTGAGCGGCAGGCTGGTGAGCTTCTCATGACCCAGTACGGTGCCGACGTCCGGCGCATCGGTCTGCAGCAGCGGAGTCTCCGCCGTCACCTCCACCGATTCCGTCAGCATGCCCAACTGCATCTGGGCATCGATGCGCACCACTTGCGCGGCGCTGAGGACCACCCGCTCCCGGATCAACGTCTTGAAGCCGCTGCCCCGGAACGTCAACCGGTAGGCGCCAACCGGCAGGTTCGGAACTGTAAACAGCCCCTCCTCATTCGTACGGGTCTCATATTCAGCATTCGTCGAAATCGCCTTGATGCCAAGGTCGATGTTTTGCACCGGCGCCCCGGACGCATCGCTGATCCGGCCGGTCAGTGTCGCCCGGTCCTGTTGACCGGTACAAAGAAAAACCAGTGTGAACACAACTACGGCGTAGCGGGAAACAGTGCTGCATCCCATAGCTCCCTCCGGTCTGCAACAGATTCGTATAGACCCACACCCTCCGCGGCCGGATTCCGGCTTGGGGCTCAGTGCGGACCACCTCGGCCAAACCCAGTTCGGCGGGGTGACAATTCCTGACTTTTATTAAGGATAGTTCTAAGGAGGGACTGAACACACCCCCATTCCTCGCAGGATTCCCCTACCTCGAAATGGTGATGAAGTCCCGCCTGGATCGAGGCGCGTGCCCGGCTATGGCGCGCAACTTACTGTAATTCCAGGGCGAACCCACCGGAGGAGGCCAGGTGCAGTTCCAGGCTGTCGTGGGCGGTCACAGCTCGCCGTTCCAGCCTCACCTCGCGCGCGGTGGCGCCATCCGTGTAGACAGTGGCTGTCATCCGGGCCTCGGCAGGCAGGAAGGAAAGTGGCAGATGGATGGTCCTCGCCTGGTCATTTGTAATGCCGCCCACAAACCACCGCTGGCCAGACCGCCTGGCGATGACTACTGACTCGCCCGGACGGCCGTCCAGGACGCGCGTCTCGTCCCAAACAGTCGGCACATG
This sequence comes from Paludibaculum fermentans, assembly GCF_051172195.1. Lineage (GTDB taxonomy): Bacteria > Acidobacteriota > Terriglobia > Bryobacterales > Bryobacteraceae > Paludibaculum > Paludibaculum fermentans_A. The sequence continues at coordinate 1,733,612 of NZ_JBPJAQ010000001.1, read as the reverse complement.
GTCGAATAGTGCCAGCGCCGGGTTCGTTTCGTCGACATCCGCGGGCCGGTCATACCAGTACATGAACTGGAACGGGCTGTAATAGAAAATCGACAGCGCCATCTGGTGCGCGGCCGTGTTCTTCAGCCGAGGGGTCGACCAGCAGATGGTGTAGTCAGCCGCTCCGGCGAGGTAACGGGTAAACGGCATCACTGTATTGTGCGCCGCCTCGGGAAACTCCTCGTTGCCGCGGATCCCCTCCTGCGTCAGGAGATTGGGCCAGGTTCGACTCATACCAGTCGGCCGGAACTCGTCATGAACGTCCACCATCAGGTGATGGGCCGCCGCCTGCGCCACCGCATCGTACAGCCAACGCGTCCAGCCCTGGCTGCCGGTGTTCACGAAACCGTACTTCACCCCGCTCACGCCCCATTTCTCGTACAACGGCAGAATCTGGTCGAGCTGACGTTCGATCGCCCGCCGGTTCACATAGAGCAGCACCCCGATCTTGCGGCTCTTCGCATAGGCGATCACCGCCGGCAGGTCCAGCCCCTGATACTCCGGTTCCTTCCGCAGCCGCAATGGATCCACCTGCACCCGCGAGGCGTCCGACTCGTCGCTGTATTCGAGCCCGTACCACCCGGCATCGAATTCGATGTAGCTCAGCCCGCGCCGGACGGCGAAGTCCACCGCTTCGCGCGCGCCCTTCGTCGACAGTGTGACTTCCCGCAGTACCTTGCCCGGGCGGATCCACGACGTGTCGGCGATCCGTGAGGGCGGACACAGATTCAGCAGCAGGTAGTTGTGCTCCAGCAAGTCGCCCGGCTTCTGCCCCACCAGGATGACGCGCCAGGGCGTCTCGGACGCCATTGCGCCGCCAGCCAGTAACCCCGTCACGACACCGGGCCGTTTGGCCGGATGCGACAGCCGCATCGACGAATAGTCGCTGAGCGCGGCCTCCGCGATCGCCGCAAACACCCCATTCGCGTACTCCAGTGTCAGCGGGCGCTCCGCATTTGGCTTCAAATCGTCCACTGGCACCTTGGCATACCGCGCCTGCGCTCCGTGTGTTTCCCAAACGAGAGTCCCTGGCGGCAGCGCGAACTCCGTGGCTTCGTTTTCAATCGCCCCTGCCTGCGGCAACCGGTAGCGGAACGCCAGCCCTTCGTCATAGGCCCGCACAATCAACTGCAGCGATCGCCGCGGCGGGATCGTCTCCTGCAATTCAACAACCGCCTCTTCATAGCGGTCCGGGATCAACGTCCGCTCGCCATAGACCGGCTTCCACTGCGAGGAATGGGTCGTATGTGTGGCCGTGCCCACTCGCAGAAACGGACCCAGCGGGGCTGCGCCGTCCAGCACCAGCCCGAGGGCCGACTCCAGGATCAGCGGCTGTCCCCCATATTGAACACGGTACTTGTTGCCCTCGATGTGGAAGACCAGCCGCCCATCCGGCGACTTCATCTCGAAACTCTGCGCCTGGCAGAGGGAAACCATGCTTGCGGTCAGAAGAAAACGGGCAAGTCCCATGACAGATATCATCTGATCACAGTCCTTGCCCGTGGACGGCGGGAGGGGAACCGCCGTTTACTTCTTTTTCTTGAAGATGTCCTTCAGTGCCTTTGTCGCTTCACCCACGCTTTGCGCCGGCGCCGCCCCCATTCCGGCCAGTGGCAGGTTCGGGAAGTTCAGGCTGTACTCCCGCACAGTCTGGATCTGCTGGCTTTGGAGCACGGCCAGTTGCTGCAGGGCCACGTCGAAATTGTAGGCGTTGCCCACCCCGCCATTGGGCGCCCGGTTGCGGAACAGCCGGAACGTCGCATCGCGAGACTGCCCGGGATTCAGCACGAACTGCGGATCGGCCTTGTTGCCCTGCACCACACCAATGCCCGTGGCGCTGGTATCGTAGGTGCCTGCCCGGCCCCAATAGTACCGCTGACCCAGGTTGTCGATGACCGTGCTCGTCCCCGCCTTGTACCCGAGTATGAGCTGCTCGCCCGAGACGTTGCGGATCCGTACATTCAAATGAACTACGTGATAGCGGCTCTCATTGCTGGGGATGACGCTCTTTACCTCCGCAATGAACGGACCCGCGTTATAGCAGCGCTGCAATCCCGCGCAGGCATCGGCCACCGGAGCCTGCGGCGCGGCGACGGCCGGAGCGGCGGCCGGATGCGGCACGCCCACTGGCGCTGGAGCCACGGCTGGCGGTTGCGCCATCGACGGCGCGGCCTGCCCCGGTGCGTTGAAACTTGTGTTGTTCGTCAGCGCCTTGAAGTGCAGCGCATGTTCCGGCCCCAGGCGGATCTGATTGCCCGGCAGCGGCACAATCTCGCGGATGGTCAGTTCCAGTTCAAAGCTCAACCCAAACACTACACCACGCGTCGGCTCCCAGATCAGCTCAAACCGCCCGTCGCTCGCCTCGCCCGGCTGCAGCACGAACTTTGAGTCCGCGTTGCGCCCCGAGATCTCACCGATGCCCCGGATCGTGCTCGCCGCATAGCGGTTGCCCTGATCGTCAATCGCAATCCCGGAGCCGCTGACATAACCGAGGATCAGCGGCCGGTTCGTCTTGTTCTGGAACCGGATCGACGAGGTCAGCACCTTGTACCGCCCTGACGTGCTCGTCCGGAAATCGTTGATGGTCGCCAGGAACGGCGTCACTTCGGCGCACGCGTTACGCCCCGCGCACAGCGGACCCATCTGCGCCTGAGCCGGGCTCCCCATCGCCAGCAAAACCGCCGCGGCGCCCAGCGGCACTAGACCATTCAATCGTTTCTTCATCTTGCAATTCCTCCTGAAATCACCGTTGTGAGGCCCACTGGGCGTCCACCAGGCGCAGAACCACCTTGATGCGCGGAAGGCTGTTCATGCCGCGGCTCATGAAATCTTCGTCCGCCGCGTACTGCGCCCTCAGCGCACTGTGAAAGTAGTTCTTCTCCGGATGGTTCGTTTCGTTGACGTCAGGGCCCCAGCCCAACTCCAACCCGCTCCCTGAGTTCCTCGCGGAACTCACAGCCCCGTACTTCTGCGTGAGCGACTTCCGGAAGATCTCCGAATCGAACCAGGGAAACAGCCGCTCCACGCGAATCGCCCGTACAATCTCGTCCTTGTCGAAATAGGCAACCACGCACATCGTGCCCACGTTCGGGCTGCGCTTTCCGACATAGCTCGCGCACCCCATGCTGTTCACTTCCAGCGTGCCCGCGAACTTGTCCACACCGTTCTTCGGGGTCACCCGCTGAGGCTTGCCGGCCGTCCGCGCCAGTGTCGCTTCGAGGTCCGACACTTTCACGCCCACCTTAAACCCGGCCACATCCGCCTTCGCCACATCGAACGGAGCCGCCGGAGCGCTGGCCGCCAGGGGCGCGATCTTCGGCAAATACACCACGTTGCCGTTCATATCCAGCAGCCGCGACGACAGAATCTCCGCCCGAATGACACGTTCGCCCGTCACTCCGCCCGCCGGATCGCCCTTGCCGATCACCCTGAAATGAATCTCGTTCGTCACGTGCCGCGAGCGCTTCTGCAATTGCAGATCGAAGTTCCGGGCCTCCTCCTTCGGCATGGGAATGGCCCGCGCGCCTTCCACATTCGCAAACACCAACTGGTACTGCTGCCGAAACGCGCTCACCGGCACGAAGTAGCCCGGCCGGAACAGGACAACATAGAATTCGCCGCGCTCGTGGTCATACTCCGAGATGGAGTCGTTCACGCGCATGACGAACTCTTTGCCCGGATCCGCCGCGTTCAACTGGCCCTGCAGCCGTGCCGCCTCGGTCTTCACCGCATCCGGCCGGTCGAAACTCGACGCGTTGCGCACCACCGCGCTGCTCTGCGCCACCGTCTGCAGATCCAGCGGGTCGCCGGTCAGCTTGTGATAGACGAGTGCGATCGCCTGGTTTTCCACCTCTTCGTTCTGCGCATAGAACGTAGTCGCCGCCAGCAGGCCCAGCACCGCTATCCGCGTCGTCCGCATGGCTACTTCACCTCCGCCTTCTTGCGCAATCCAATCGATTCACCGCTCGAGAACCTGAGCTGCATCCGGTCCGGGCCGTCCTGCGTCAGCACCGCCTCCAGGCCGTTTGCGAGCTGGATGGCACGGCCGCCATCCGACCGCGTCTCGGCCTTCATCGGAGTCATCCCCGCATAAACCTCATTGCCGTCCACGACAATCAGGTGCAGCCCGTTGACGTAAGCCAGCACCGCGCCCGGCATGTCCGGCCGGCCCGCCGCACGGTCGACTTCCCATACGTCGCCGCTGCGCGCCGGGGCTCGTACACCGGCCGAATCTCCTCCGCAGCCGCTCAAGCCCATCAAAACGAGAGCCAGCGTCAGTGCCTGTCCGGCCCGCGCCCAGCGCGCGCAAGCAGGCCGGGGATTGCACGTAAGTGCTTGCATGGGAATATCCTTGGGTGTTAGCATCGCGGCATCAGGGCACACCTGTCGCAGGCCTCTGCCCACAGTCGTCTTCTGGGTCCCCTGTCCTCCACCTCGCAATGCGCAGAGACCCTGGAAAAACCGTCATGTCCTCGGAGAATTCATTCACAGGTGACGGCGTCGAGTCCGGTGAACCGCTCACCGCGGAGCGGCGGCGCGAACTCGATCATCTCTTCAGCGTCACCTACGAGGAGTTGCGGCGCCTCGCCTCCACCGTCCGCCGTGGTGATCCCAGCGCCACACTCAGCCCCACGGCCCTCGTCAACGAAGCCTGGCTCAAGATGGCGAACTCCCCACGGGTCAGCGCCGAATCACAACTGCACTTCAAACGCATCGCCGCCCGCGCCATGCGCCAGTTGCTGGTCGAGGCCGCCCGCCGCCGTCATGCAAATAAGCGAGGCGGCGACCAGGGAATTGTGTTTGTAACCTTACAGGACTTCATCGACCAGACGAAGCCCTACGAAGACCAGGTACTCGCGCTCGACAACGTGCTTGAGGACCTAGCCCGGCTCAACCCGCGCCAGGCCGCCATCGTCGAAAGCCGCTTCTTCGGCGGATTGGACGTCGCCGAGACTGCACTCTTGCTCAACGTTTCGGAGGCAACCATCCTCCGCGACTGGCGGGTAGCCAAAGCCTGGCTTGCCCGGGAGCTTCGCCGCAACGCCTGATATTCTCTTCGCCTTCGGGGGGCCGGTTGGACAGCGCACGCCTGGAACGGATCCAGAACCTCTTTCATGAAACGGCGGATCTGCCGGAAGCCGCGAGGCTGCCGCATCTGCGCTCCGCCTGCGCCGGTGACACGGAGCTGCTGCAGGAGGTCCTCTCGCTGCTCGAAGAGGATGCCCGCCCGTCTTCTCTCCTCGATCAGCCCGTGGGCAACATGGCCGGTCTATTGCTATCCGATCCCGCCCAGCCTCGTCAGTTCGGGCCCTACCGCCTCACATCCTTGCTGGGCGAAGGCGGCATGGGTGTTGTCTATCTCGCTGAACGCGACGACCTCCGCAGCCTCGTCGCCATCAAGATCCTGCGCGATGCCTGGCTTTCACCCGCCCGACGCGAACGTTTCTCGACGGAACAGCGAACCCTCGCCCAACTCAACCACCCCTCCATCGCCCGCCTCTACGACGCCGACACGCTGCCGGACGGGACGCCCTGGTTCGCGATGGAATATGTCGAGGGGTTGCCCCTCACGGCCTTCTGCCAGCAGCACGCCTGCTCCATCGAACGCCGCCTGCACCTCTTCCGCGCTGTGTGTGAGGCTGTCCAGTACGCCCACGGCCACGCTGTCATTCACAGGGACCTCAAACCCTCCAACATCCTCGTGAAGGCGGATGGCTCAGTTCGCCTGCTCGACTTCGGCATCGCCAAACACCAGGAATCGCTCGACTCCGCGGCCGACCTCACCCAGACCGGGCTCCGTCTCATGACCCCCGCCTATGCCGCGCCCGAACAGATCCGCGGCGAACGCGCCAGCATCCACAACGACGTCTATGCCCTCGGCGTGATCCTTTACGAATTACTCGCCAGCCGCCTACCCTTCGACCTTTCCAATCGAACGCCCGCCGAGGCCCAGACTCTCGTGGTTCAACAGGATCCCGAACGCCCCTCCGCCGTGGCCCGCAAAACTGCTCTCCTCACGGCCAGCGACTCCTCCTGGGCCGATCTCGATGTCCTGTGCCTGACGGCCATGCACAGGGATGTCCAGCGCCGCTACGCTTCCGTCGAGGCGCTCATCCGCGATGTGGATCACTACCTCGCCAACCAACCGCTCGACGCCCGGCCAGACTCCCTGCGCTACCGCTTCGGCAAGTTCATCCGCCGCCACCGTAGCGCCGTCGTCGCCTCTTCCCTCGCCGCCGCCGCCGTCATCGGCCTCATCGCGTTCTTCACCTTCCGCCTGGCGAAAGCTCGCAACCTGGCCGAAGCCGAAGCCGCCCGCACCCAGCGCATCCAGCAGTTCATGACCCGGCTCTTTGAAGGCGGAGATGAAGCGGCCGGCCCCAAAGACGACCTGCGCGTCGTTACCCTGCTCGATCGCGGCCTGCAGGAGGCTCGAGGTCTCGACTCCGAACCCGCCGTCCAGGCCGACCTCTACCAGACCCTCGGCGGCATCTATAAGAAGCTCGACAACCTCGTTCAGTCGGAATCGCTGCTCAAACTCGCATTGGAACGCCGCCAGGCCCTGTTCGGTCCCAGCCATCCCCGTGTCGCGGAAAGTCTCGTGGACCTGGGTCTGCTGCGAGTCGACCAGGCGCGCTTCGACGATGCCGAAAAGCTCGTTCGCGACGGCCTCGAGATGAGCCGCCGCACTCTTCCGCCCGGCGACGCCGGCATCGCCCTGGCCGCCTCGGCCCTGGGCCGCGTTCTCAGTGAGCGTGGCTCCTACGACAAAGCCATCGAAGTCCTCGAAGAGGCCGTCCGCCTCCGCTCGGATGGCGAAGTCACCCCCGAACTGGCTTCCGCCACCTACGAACTGGCCAATGTCCACTTCTATGCCGGACACTTCGCCCAATCCGGCGAACTCAACCAGAAGGTGCTCGTCATGCACCGTCAGCTCTACGGCTCGCGTCATCCTCATGTCGCGGAAGATCTCATCAACCTCGGGGCCATTCAGTTTGAGCAGGGCCGCTACCCCGAGGCCGAAGCATTCTACCGCCAGGCACTGGAGATCAACCAGTCCTGGTATGGCAAGGATAATCACACCACGGCATCCAACCTCACCATGCTGGGCCGCGCACTAGTCCGCGAAGAGCGCTTCGACGAAGCCGTCGACCTGCTGCAGCAATCCATGGCCATCCAGGAACGCGTCTACGGCCAGAACCACCCGCGCGTGGCTTCCGCACTGAATGAGCTAGGCTCGGTGGCCCTCAAACGCAAGCACCTGGACGAGGCCGAATCGCAGTTCCGCCGCACAGTCGACATCTACCGGAAGGTGAACGGAGATCGCCATTACCTGGTCGCCATCGGCCTGTCGAACCTGGCCAGCGTCTACATTGAGCGCAAGGAGAATGCCCGCGCCGAGCATCTCTACCGCGACGTCGTCCAGCGCTTCACCACCGCCCTCTCGCCAGGCCATCTGAACACCGGCATCGCCCGCATTAAGCTCGGCCGCTCCCTCGTACGCCAGCAGAAGTACCCTGAAGCCGAAACCGAGATCCTGGCCGGCTACGCCATCCTAACGAAGCAGACCAGCCCTTCGGTCAGTTGGCTCCAGGCAGCCCGCCAGGATCTGATCACGCTCTACGATGCCGCAGGCAATAGCGCCAAAGCTGCCCTCTACCGGGCCGAGTATGCCAAGGCCGCGCCAACTAAGAAGTAGCGGCCACACACTTCTGCACTCGCTCAGCCAGCAGCGCCTTTTCCCGCCCGTTCTGCGCCAGCGATACCGCCCGTTCCAACTCCAGCCGGGCCTCGTCCATCCGGCCCAGCTTCATCAGGAAATCGGCCCTCACGCTCGGCAGCAGGTGATAGTTTTCCAAAGCATTCGCCGCCGATAGCGCATCCACCAATTCCAGGCCGGCGGCCGGCCCGAACGCCATACCCACTGCCACCGCGCGGTTCAGCTCTACCACCGGGGACGGCTGCAGCCGCACCAGTTCGCGGTAGAGCATGGCAATCCGCCGCCAGTCGGTCTGTTCAGGCGTGTTCGCTCTCGCATGGCACGCCGCAATCGACGCCTGCAGGACGTACGGCCCCACGTCACCATCCTGCGCCTCGCCCAGCTTGTAGGCCCGGTCGAGCGCAGCCAGCCCGCGCCGGATCAGCAGTTGATCCCACAGCGACCGGTTCTGCTCATAGAGCAACACCGGCTCGCCCTTTGGCCCCACACGCGCACGCCCCCGGGACGCCTGCAATTCCATCATTGCCACCAGGCCGTGCACTTCTGGTTCCTGCGGAGCCAGTTCCGCCAGGATACGCCCCAGCCGCAACGCGTCGTCGCACAGACCCGGCCGCATCCAGTCGTCGCCGGCCGTCGCCGCATAACCTTCATTGAAGATCAGGTAGATGACTTCGGTGACCGAAGTCAGCCGCGCCGCCAATTCTTCGCCCCGCGGCACCTCGAAGGGCACCTGCTTTTCGGCCAGGGTCCGCTTCGCCCGCACAATCCGCTGGGCCACAGTGGATTCTGAGACCAGGAAGGCACGCGCGATCTCGCCCGTCGTCAGGCCGCCCAGCATCCTCAGCGTGAGCGCCACACGCGCCTCAGGCGCCAGCACCGGGTGGCAGGCTGTGAACACCAATCGCAGCAGATCGTCGCCAACGGGATCGTCCAGCGCAGCTTCCACTTCCGGCACGGCCATCTGCCGGGCCTCCAGCTCGATCCCTATCTCTTCGTGTTTCCGCTCAATGCGTTTGTTACGGCGCAGGTGGTCGATGGCGCGATTCTTGCCCGCAGCCATCAGCCAGGCGCCCGGATTGCGGGGCACCCCCGACTCCGGCCATTGCTCCAGCGCCGCCACCAGCGCATCCTGCGCCAGTTCCTCGGCTACGCCGACATCGCGCACAATACGCGCTAATCCGGCAATCAGCCGCGCCGATTCTATTCGCCAGACTGCTTCGATCGCCCGGTGTATATCGGTAGCTGTCACAACTACCGATCACACCACCTTCCGCGCCGCACCCGCAAGGGCGTCAGGGCGATTACGTTGCCTGTCCCGTCTTTTCCTGCATTTCCGGAAACGCTCTCGCCGCTTCTTTTACATCTGGAGGAAAATCGTTGAACTCCATCACCTGCCGCAGTTCGATCATCTCGCTGTCCGACCCCGGGCACCGCGTCGCCCATTCAATCGCCTCTTCCCGCGATTTCACCTGGATCATCCAATAGCCGCCCACCACTTCCTTCGCCTCGGGAAACGGACCATCCGTCACTGCCGGCTGCCCGGCCCTGAACGAAACCCGCACGCCCATCGACGGCGGGTGCAGCCCGTCCAAGGCCAACAGCACCCCGGCCTTCTGCAGTTTCTCGTTGTAAGCCATCATCGCTTCCACTGCCTTCGGATCGGGCATCGTCCCGGGCTTCGCATCCTCATATCCCTTTGGAATCATCAACATCATGAATCGCATGCTCACCCTCCTTCCCCACCCGCGCGTCTTCCCTCACTGCGGGTTGGTTGCATCCCCACCGGAGACCAAAGGGGGACGCCACCACAGCGCCCCCTTTTACCCTTTCTAGCTTGCCGGCTCGCAGTTCACCATCCACGGGATCCCAAACCGGTCGGTCAGCATCCCGAACTTCGGCGACCAGAACGTCTCCTGAATCGGCATGGTCACCGCTTTCGCTCCATCGGCCAGCGCGTTGAAGATGCGCTCCGCCTCCTCGGCGGATTTCACATTCACCGACACCGAAATGCCGGCCGGCTGTTTGTAGTGATTCACCATGGCGTCCGACGCCATCAGTACCTGGTCGCCAACCTCCAGGCGCGCATGCATGATCTTCGCCAATTGTTCCTTCGGCACATGCGCCTCGGCCGGCGTACCCGCATGGGGCATCATCGCGGTAATCTTGCCGCCCAGGGCTTTTTCGTAAAACTTGAAAGCCTCTTCGGCCTGTCCGTCAAATGTGAGATAGCTGATCAGCTTCATGGTCTTCTCCTGAACTAAACCTTCCCAGCGGTCTTCTCAAGCTGCGTCCGCATCGCCTCTTCGTGGGCAGCCTCTTCCGGCGTCAGCACATCGGCCGGGAAATCGGAGGCATCGAAGACCTGGCGGAGTTCCAACACGCCTTCTTCACCCTCCATCGGACCCGGGCACTTCAACCCCCATTGGATCGCTTCCTCCCGCGAATTGACCTTCAACAGCCAGAAACCGGCGATCAGTTCCTTTGTCTCCGGAAACGGTCCGTCCACCACGGTCTTCCCGCCACCCGATGACACAATCCGTGCGCCCTTCGCGCTGCTGTGCAAGCCTTCTCCGCCCAGCAAAACTCCGGCATCCAGCAGCTCCTGGTTGAACCGTCCCATCGCCTCAATCAACTCGCGGCTCGGCATCACGCCCGCCTCTGAATCCGCGTTCGCTTTGACAATCATCATGAATCGCATTTAGGTCACGTCCCTTCTGAATTTCCGTGCCCCCCGGTCCGGTCTGCATCCCTCAGCCTTTCCAGTTGGGCTCTATCCTTGCGTCGATTCACGGCGCAGGGGATCGACAGCGGTGGCAGGTTTTTTTCTGCGCATGGCCGCCACCTCCGTGCCTTGCTAGCATGATCGACATACCCATGAAGACCCTTCTCCTGCTCGCCGTCCTGCTGCTCCCCCTCCATGGGCAAATTGTCCGCGAGAGCATCGAATGGCTCGATGTCTGGATGCCCGACACCAATGTCCACGCCCTGCCGCGCGTGCTGCTCATTGGCGATTCCATCACGCGCGGCTATGGCAAACAGGTGGAAACTCTTCTCAAGGACAAGGCTTATGTAGCCAGGCTGGCCACTTCCAAGAGCCTCGGTGATCCGGCGCTGCTGGAGCAGGTCTCCCTCGTCCTGCACGAGCAGGCGTTCGACGTCATCCACTTCAACAACGGCATGCACGGCGACGGTTATAGCGAGGACGCCTACGCCGCGGCCCTGCCCGAAATGCTGGCCACCCTCCGCCGCCTGGCGCCGAAGGCTCGCATCATCTGGGCCACCACCACCGATGTCCGCGTGAAGGAGCACCTGGATCAGGTTGCGCCCAAGACCGCCCGCATGATCAAACGGAACGAACTCGCCGTGGCGTTTGCGAAGCAGGAAGGCCTGCCCGTCGACGACCTCTTCGAAGTGATTAAGGATCACCCCGACTACCACGTCCCAGATGGAGTTCACTTCAACGCGAAAGGCTACGATGCGCTCGCCGCCCAAGTGTCGGCTTCTGTAGCGAAGGTTCTCCCGTGAAGATCCTGCAGGGCTTTGTTCTGACGGCCGCGGTAGCGTTCTTAGCGGTGGGCCAACCATTGCCCGCAACCCAGGCTGAGACCCTGACAGGACGCAAACTCACCATCCCCCAGGCCTTCGGAGCCAAACCGGCCATACTTGTCTGGAGTTTCAGTAAGAAAGCGGGCGAGGCCACCCGCGCCTGGACCGATCCGCTAATCCGTGACGGCCAGGCCGTCTGGTCGGTGGCGATGCTGGAAGCCGCGCCGCGCTTCGTGCGGCCCATGATCCGCAGCGGCATGCGCAAGGACATGCCTGCCGCCCAGCAGGATCACGCTGTACTGCTCTATCAGGGCGAAAAACAGTGGCGCCAGATCCTGAAACCGCCAAAGGACGACGATCCGCTCGTAGTCCTGCTGGATGGAAATGGAAACGTGGCCTGGAGCTTTTCCGGTCTATCTAGCCCCAAAGCGATGGAAGAGGTCCGCCAGCGCCTCAAAAGCCTGGCGAAGTAGCAGCGAAACCTAGTCTTCGCTGCTGCCCTGGCTCACCTTCAGCACCGACAGGAACGCCTCCTGCGGTATCTCCACCCGGCCCACCCGCTTCATCCGGCGCTTGCCTTCTTTTTGCTTTTCCAGCAGCTTCCGCTTGCGCGAAATGTCGCCGCCGTAGCACTTGGCAATCACGTTCTTCCGCAAAGCCGCAATCGACTCGCGAGCAATGATCTTCGCCCCGATCGCCGCCTGCAGCGCCACTTCGAACTGTTGCCGAGGAATCAGCTTCCGCAGCCGCTCGATCAGCCCCTTGCCGCGGTCGTAGGCGAAATCCTTGTGGACGATAATCGACAGCGCATCCACCGGATCGCCCGCCACCAGCACGTCCATCTTCACCATCGGCGAAATGCGATGGCCCGAGAGATGGTAGTCGAGTGAGGCATAGCCCCGCGAAGCTGACTTCAGCCGGTCGTAGAAGTCGAGCACGACTTCGTTGAGCGGCATCTCATACACCAGCATCACGCGGCCGCCGCCAATGTGCTCGAACTTCTTCTGGTCGCCGCGCTTCTCTTCCAACAACTTCAGGATCTCGCCCAGGTACTCTTCCCGGGTGATCACCGTCGCGTCGATGATTGGCTCTTCGATCTTGATAATCTCGCTCGGATTCGGCCACTTGGTGGGATTGTCCACTTCCAGGACGTCGCCGTTACCCAACGTGATCAGGTACCGTACACCCGGAGCCGTCGTGATCAGGTCGATCTGGAACTCGCGCTCCAGCCGCTCCTGCACAATCTCCAAATGTAGTAGACCCAGGAACCCGCAGCGGAATCCAAACCCCAGCGCCACCGAATTCTCAGGCTCGAAGTTGAAGGCCGAATCATTCAGCCGCAGCTTCTCGAGAGCATCCCGCAGCAACCCGTGTTCATGGCTCTCAATAGGATACAGACCCGCGAACACCATCGGCTTCATCTCTTCAAAGCCCGGCAGCGGTTCCGTAATCGGCCGTGCCGCCTCGTAGATCGTGTCGCCAATCTTCGCGTCCGACACCGTCTTGATATTCGCGAACAGGAAGCCAACCTCGCCCGCGCTCAATTCATCGCACGGAATCGGCTTCGGCGACTGGAAGCCAAGCCCGTCTACTTCATATGTCGTTTCAGTCGTCCACAGCCGGATCTTCTGGCCCTTCCTCACCTTGCCGTCGAGGATACGAGTCAGAATAATGACGCCACGGTACGGGTCGAACCATGAATCGAAGATCAAGGCCCGCAGCGGTGCGTCCGGATCGCCCTTGGCGTGCGGAACCCGCTTCACCACCGCCTCGCAGATCTCATGGATCCCGATGCCGCTTTTGGCACTGGCGAGCACCGCTCCGCTCGCATCCAGCCCGATTATATTTTCGATCTGCTCTTTGATCCGTTCCGGTTCCGCTGACGGCAGGTCGATCTTGTTGATAACAGGGATCAATTCCAGGTTGTGATGGATTGCCAGATAAGTGTTCGCCAGGGTCTGCGCCTCGACACCCTGGCTCGCATCCACCACCAGCAGCGCACCTTCGCATGCCTGCAGGCTGCGCGAAACCTCGTATGTAAAGTCCACGTGACCGGGCGTATCGATCAGGTTCAACTGGTACAGATTGCCGTCGTCGGCGTGGTACTCCAGGCGCACTGCGTGGGCTTTGATCGTGATGCCGCGCTCACGCTCCAGATCCATGGAATCAAGGACTTGTTCTTTCATTTCGCGCTGCGAAAGCGCGCCGGTATATTCGAGCAACCGATCTGCCAAAGTCGACTTGCCATGGTCGATATGGGCGATGATCGAGAAGTTCCTGATGTAGGCGGGATCCATGCTGTAAACTGGGAGAGTCCCCTAATTATCCCATATGTCGCACAAGGTCTTTGAGGGCAACCTCGACGGGAAGGGCTTGAAATTCGCCCTCATCGTCAGCCGCTTTAACAGCTTCATCACCGAACGGTTGCTGAACGGCGCCCTCGATGCACTCAGTCGCGCCGGTGTAGCCCCAACCGATATCGAAATCGCCAAGGTCCCCGGCTCCTGGGAAATGCCCGTCGTCGCCGCACAAATCGCGCGCCAGAAACGCCACGACGGCGTCATCTGCCTGGGTGCTGTCATCCGAGGGGAAACCCCTCATTTTGATTATGTTGCGGGCGAAGCCGCCAAAGGCCTCGCGCACGTCTCGCTCGAAACCGGCATCCCCATCGCCTTCGGCGTCCTCACCACCAATACCCTCGAACAGGCCATCGACCGGGCCGGGGCTAAAGGTGGCAACAAGGGCTTCGAATCCGCGATGACTGCCATCGAGATGGCAAACCTACTCAAGTCGCTCAGCCCAAAGGGTTAGCAGAACCGACAGAATGCCAGCAAGACGCAAATCGCGCCATCGCGCCGTCCAGGTTCTTTTCCTGTGGGATGTCCGCAAGCTGCCGATCGACGAAGCCATCCGGGTCTACTACGACTCCCTCATCACAGCCGAAACCGAAGAAGAAACCGGCGAGGAACCGGCCGAGACCCCCAGTCAAGACCCCTTCATGGAAAACCTGGCCCGCGGAACCTCGGCAAATGTAGTAGAGCTAGACAGCTACATCGCTAAACGCGCCGAAAACTGGCGCCTCGAGCGCATGCCCATCGTCGACCGCAACCTGCTCCGCATGGCCGTCTACGAGATGAAGCACGTCGGTACCCCTCCTGCGGTCGTCATCGACGAAGCCCTGGAGCTGGCCCGCCGCTACTCCGAGGAAGAAGCCGTACCCTTCCTGAACGGCGTCCTTGATGCCGTCCGCAAAGTCCTGTTCCCGGCCAGCGCCGCCGAAGCCAACTAACTCATCCGTTCCCGTCCGGATAAAGAAGAAGCCGTCCCCCCGCGCCACGCTGTTTCGTGTGCGAAGGGACGGCTCCTGGTTTTTAGAACTCGTAACGCAGGGCGAATTGCATCACGCGGGCCTGGGTAGCCGTTGAGGTGAATTGGCCGAACGTTCCGGGACTCGACAGCGTCAGCGACAGCGACGAATCCTGGAAATTCACATTGTTGAAGGCGTTGAAGGCCTCGGCGCGGAACTGTACCGAGTGGCCTTCAAAGGGCAGCAGGAACGTCTTGCCCAGGGACAGGTCGAAGTTCACCAGCGGCGCACCCCGCATGATGTTGCGGGTGCCCACCCGGCCCGGAAACTGCCCATAGAAGCTGTTCGCAGCCGAGGTGTTGGCGAAAATGCTCGGTGCGCCGTTCTGGTTGTACTGCACACCAGTCGACGGCATCGTGGAGCCGGGCTTCAGGATCGCAATGGAGCCGTTCAGGTAGTTGGTCGGATACACGCCGCCCACCGAGATGCTCAGCGGCATTGCCGAGCGGTACCGGCTCAGCATCGAAGCCTGCCAGCCGCCCACGAACTGGTTCACCCAGCCCGGGATGTCGTGCAGCAGCATCTTGCCTTTGCCGAAGGGCAGCAATACCACGGTGTTCGCCGTGATGTTGTGGCGGATGTCGAAGTCCGACGAGGCGTAGGATTCCTTCGGGTTGAAAGAGTTCTGGATCACCGCGCCGCCGCCGCCCGCTCCTGACTCGGCCGTCGACTGGATGTCGAACGAGTGCGATAGCGTGTAGTTGAAGTCGAAGCCCCAACCCTTCGAAACCGGCCGGCGCACCACCAGCGTGCCCGCGTTGTAGCTGGAGTTGTTGGCGTTCACCCACACCCGCATGCCCGCATTCTGCAACGGGAAGAAGGTATTGCAACCCAGCACCGAGATGCAGCTGCCGTCCGTCTGCCGTTCGCGATCCATATCGTTGAGGGCGTCCAGATCGCTGCCTGCATACGTCCCATACGTGGTGAAGAAGTAGTTCGCCGTGGGGCTGCCCGCAAACTCATACCCGGCAGCGCCGGGGAACATGTTCTCGAAGAAGGGAACCTTGGGGATGATGCCTGGGTTCGCCTTCACCTGCGCGGGCGTGATGCCCTGCTCATAGTAGTTCCGCAGGATTCCGGCCGCCTGCGACCAGGTCTGGCCGGACTTCGGATCCTTGAACTCCGTCAATGGTTGGAAGAAATCCTGCTGCAGCAGCCCCTTGCGGGACATGCGGCCGGCATAGCCCACTTCCACCGTGATGCCCGCCTTCGTCTCCCGCGCATAGCTCAGATTGAGCAGGAACGAGTACGGAGCCACCAGGTGCGCAGCCACACCCGTGTTGGAGTTGAAGCCGCCCAGGATCGTCGGCGGAGTATAAGGGAACCCGCTGTTCACCGGAGCCGCCGGCAGGGTCGGCAGGCTGCCGCCTGTATACCGCGCCGAGTCGCTGAAGTTCGTGTTCCTCGGCTGCGTCACCTGCGTCGCCAACCCAGGAGAACCGGACTGGTCGAAGTTCACCACCATGTCGCTGCCATACCGGTCATACAGCATCGCCGCACCGCCGCGCAGCACGCTGCCTTTGCCGAACAGGCGTCCCCAGAAGCTGTCGCTCACCGGAGCATACGCGAAGCCGAAACGCGGAGCCCAATTGTTGTTGTCACGGCCAAACCAGCCGCGGCCGTTGTTCACCGGCCCGCCCAGCGCGTAAGTCAACGACGCGTTCGGCATCGTGGCGCCCGAGACACCGGCCATGGAGGCGCCCACGCGTTCCGCGAAGTACTGCTCCAGGTCCACCGTCGGCACCACCTGTACACCGTTCTTTTCGTACGGCACCTGGAAACTGCCGTAACGCAGGCCGTATGTCAGCGTCAGGTCCTTGCGCACCTTCCAGGAGTCCTGCACATAGAACTCATACTCCTTTGTGGCGAAGCTGCGTGAGATGGGGTCGCCCACCGGCACCGCCTTGCCATCACGGCCGAAGTTGTAGGTCACACTGTACTGATTCACGATGCCCAGCAGCGCGCCCATCGCATTCGTCACCTGCGTCGCTTCGGACAGTGCCAGCGACGAGCTGCCGTACTTCGTCCGGATATAGCCGTTGATCGAATCCGTGATGTCTGAACCCAGGCCGCGCAGCGTGTTGCGGCTGAAGCTGTAGCTGGGATAGGACGTCGTGAACGAATTGCGGTCGTTTTGGATGAAGCGGAAGTTGACCCCGTACTGCACCGTGTGGGTGCCCTTCATCCACGTTGTATCGTTGGCCAGGTTCTGCGTGGGAATGAACCGTCCGAACCCGCGGGTGTAGTTCTGCAGCGTGGCCAGCGTACCGAAGGTGATCGACGGCCCGGGCGTCCCGGACTGCGCGATGCCCAGCCGCGTATAGCCGTAGCTCAGTACGTTTACGATCGTGGGCGAAATAACGGCGGTGTAGCGCGCCGCCAGGCCCTTCGAATTATCCAGGTTGCGCGCCGCCGCATCCTGCCCCGGGAATTGCGCCAGCACCTGGTCGCGCGAGTTGTCCGCCAACGTACCGCGCAACATCAACGTGTGCTTCGCACTGCGGTCCAGGTTGAAATCCATCTTCGAAACCAGTGCCCGGTCGTTGCGCGTCAGCGGAGCGTTGAAGCGGTACAGCGAAAAGTTCAATCCACGATCCGCGCCGCCCGCCAGGTCGTTGCCCACCGGATACTGCTTCATGATGTCGAGCATCGTCTGCGATGAGCCGAGACCCAGCGGATCCACGGCCTTCAACTCCTGCGGGCTCAGCTCTCCAACCTGGCCGTTGTTCATGCGGAATCGCACCGTGCCCGCCTTCATCGTCTCCGTGGGCACCGCGCGGCTTTGCGCACTGGCCGATCGGTCCTTGCGCTCTTCCCAGTTGAAGAAGAAGAACGCACGATCCTTGATGATCTTTCCGCCCACGGACGCGCCGTAGAGATTGCGGATCAGGTTCTCACGCGGGATGCCGGCGCGGTTGCTGAACCAGTCGTTCGCGGCCGTCTTCACATTGCGATGAAACTCATACAGCGAGCCGTGATACTGGTTCGATCCGCTCTTCGTCACGAGTGCCACCTGGCCTCCGGCCGAGCGGCCCTGGTCGGCGCCCTGTCCAGCCACAGTCACACGGAACTCCTGCACCGAATCCAGCGGCACCGGCAGCGCGGCGAAGAAGCCGCGATCATCGTTCGAAGTGCCGGCGCTCTGGTTGTCGTTCACATCGACGCCATCCAGCGTGACGTTGTTCTGGTCCCGCTTTGCGCCCATTACGTTGCCTTGCGATGTAACGCCCGGCTGCAGGCTCAACAGCTCCACCACGTTTCTTGTTTGCAGTGGCAACTGACGGATTTGCGTCTGTGTAAACGGGCTGCCCACGGTCGCATTCTGCGTGTTAACGGAAGTCGCATCTGCCTCCACGCTGACCGTCTCCGTAACGAGGCCCAATTCCATCTTGATGTTCAGAGTGAGAGGGACGTTGATCTGCAGTTGCACCTGCTGCAGTTGGGTGCGAAAACCCGGTGCCTGCGCTTCCACGCGATAGTGGCCCGGAGGCAGTTGTACGAACGAATACGAGCCTGAGTCGTTGGTCACCGTCTTGCGCGCGGCAGACGTCTCGGTATTGGTGATATTGACGATGGCGTTGGGAACGGTGGCCCCTTGAGAATCACTGACTGTCCCCTGAACTGAGCTGGTTTGAGCGGCTAATGGCAGAAGCATCACCGCGAGTAAGAGCAGCAATCGATACACGTGTACGTCCCCTATTTTTGATTCGAACGGACTTGGATTGGGCCCATGACGGGAACACTAGGCTCTACGGGGAGAACACGAGCAGGGTATTTGGCCGGACGTCTTTGGCTGACGAGTTGAATGACCCAGGTTCACAAAAGTTTGCGTTACTCGCGTTACAAAGTCAACAGGAAATGCGCTAGACTAAATCCACTTACCCGCACTGTCCGCGGGCTCCCCCCGTCATCGGCCACTGGGCTCTGTCGTCTGCGATCTCCAAAATCCAACATCGTAAGGACACCTCTGCCATGTCGGTCATGTTCTGGCCGGTCGTGATATTCATGGCCATTTCTTTGTGCATTGGGTTGTATACCTACACCCAGGTGCAGGGTTCCAGCAAGCGTTATACGGTGTGCGGCAAATCGATGCCCTTCATCGTGGTGGGCACTGCGCTGGCTGCTCAGGCGATCGATGGCAACGCGACACTCGGAAATGTTGCGCTGGCCTACTCCAGTAATCTCTGGGCGGGGGCGGCCATACCACTGGGCTTGGCGTTGAGCCTTTTCGTTGTCGGCCGGTTTCTGGCTGCACCGCTCAACAAGCTGGATCTGCTCACACTGCCCGAATTCTTTTATCGCCGCTACTCCAAGCACGCCGAACTACTCACCTCCATGCTCACGATCGTCTGCTTCATCGTGCTCGTGGCCGGCAACTTGAGCGCTGTGGCCTGGATCCTTTCCGTAGTGAGCGGCTGGGGCTATGGCGTTTGCCTCATCATCGCCACCAGCGTGATTTTCCTCTACACCATCGCAGGCGGCCTCTATGCCGCGATCTGGACTGATTTCTTTCAGATTCACGTCGCCATCGTCGGGTTTGTCCTAGCCGCGGGCTACGTACTCTGGACACAGGATTGGACCGCAATCATGGCGCGCGTGCCGGCAGCCACCACCAGTTTGTCGGCCCTCACCAGCGTGAAGGGCGGCAGCCTGGCAAACTGGGCCACCATCATCTCCCTGGCCTTCGGAAACGCGATGGCGCTCGACTTTATGGAGCGCGTCTTCTCCGCGCGCTCCCCCGAAACTGCGCGGCGCGGCTGCTACTATGCAGGCGGCTGGACCCTCGTCATCGGCCTCTGCTGCACGGTGCTGAGCCTGGCCGCCGTAGCCACTCTCGGCAAAGTGGACGATCCCCGAATGGTGCTGCCGATGTTTGCTTCTTCGCATCTGCCGCTCATCATCGGCATCATGGTCTTCGTCGGTGTGCTCGGAGCCTCGATGTCCACCGCCAACGGCGCCATGCTCGTCATCTCCGTAGTCGCCGCGAGAAACCTGTTCCAGCGCTGGAGCCAGCGCAGCCTCGATGACGACTTCATGCTCTTCCTGTCGCGTGCGTTAGCCCTGCCTACGGCCATCGCCGCGGCCTGGATTGCCTACGTTCGACCCGAGCCGGGCATCCTGCTCGTCATCGCGTTCGACATCGTCTTCGCCGGCTGCGTGATCCCGCTATTCTTCGGTGTTTACTGGAGCAAGGCCAACTCCAGCGGCGCGATCGCCAGCATCCTTTCCGGTACACTGGCCCGCGCCGTCTGCCACTTCACGATGCCACCCCAGTTGGCAGGCCTCGACACCCTGCTGCCGCCGGTCATCAGCCTGGTGGTGTTTTTGACGGTATGCTTGGCTACACAAGGAGCCCCGGTCACGGCCCGGTCGCTCGATGAATCGTTCGGTGAGGCGTTGGAG
Organism: Paludibaculum fermentans; assembly: GCF_051172195.1. Taxonomy (GTDB): domain Bacteria; phylum Acidobacteriota; class Terriglobia; order Bryobacterales; family Bryobacteraceae; genus Paludibaculum; species Paludibaculum fermentans_A. Next base: position 1,713,537 of record NZ_JBPJAQ010000001.1, on the reverse strand, counting down.
GGGTAATGAAGTTCGCGAGTCTTTTCCTGGCCTGTGGTCTGCTTCTGGGCCAATCTGCTCCGCCTGAAGGCGCAGCCAAGAAACAACGGCCCACCCGGCCTCCCAAGCCCGGCATCAAGGAAGTCCAGAAGCCGATGACCGAGGTCACACCGCTCGCCGTATTCCCGGTACCCGGCGTGCCCGACTGGACAACGGCTTCACCCGATGGCGTCTGGGTCTCGAACAAACCCAAAAACTCCATCTCCAAGCTGAATGCCAAAACCAACGCCGTCGAGGGCACCGTCGAAGTCGGCCAGAAACCGTGCAGCGGCATCGCCTATGGCTTCAAGAGCGTGTGGGCCCCCAACTGCGGTGACAAGACCGTCTCCCGCGTCGACGACAAAACCATGAAAGTCGTGGCCACCATCCCCGTGGGCCCCGCCGATAGCGAAGGCGGCATCGCTTGTTCCAAGGAAGCGGTCTGGATGCCCACCGGGGAAAAGGGCGATACCGTGGCCCGCATCGATCCGAAAACGAATGCGGTCACCGCGAGTGTCAGCGTGCCGGAAGGCTCCTTCACAGCCGACTTCGGCGAAGGCGCCGTCTGGGTCACCTCCACCAAGAGCAACCTCGTTTCGCGCATCGATCCCAAAACGAACAAGGTCACTGATTCCATTCCTGTCGGCCCCGCACCCCGCTTTCTCACCGTCGGCGAAGGCTTCGTCTGGACCCTGAATCAAGGCGATGGCACCGTCTCCAAAATAGACCCCAAGACCCGCAAAACCGTCGCGACCATCCCCGTCGGAGTGCCCGGCGGCGGCGGCGAAATCTCGGCCGGCGGCGGCGCCGTCTGGGTCACGGTCTTCCAGATCCCCATCTCCCGCATCGATCCTTTAACCAATAAGGTCTCAATCCAGTTCGCCGGCGCCGGCGGCGACTCCATCCTCTTCGCCCACGGCTCCGTGTGGCTCTCCAATCTGCGTGAGCAGAACATCTGGCGGCTGGAACTTTCGAAGATCGGAGGCAAGTGACAGCAATCCTGGCGGTTGTGTAGTCGAATAGGATTCATGATGCAATCGATTCTCTGGGAAGAGGAGTTGCGCGGCGGGCAGACCTGGTCCTACGTCCTCAAGCGCGGCGCCGCTTTACGGTTGACCGATGTCGAAGGCGGCGCGAATGTCAGCGCGCTCTTCTACAACGCGGACTTTCCGGAAGAGCGCTATAACATGCCCGATACGCTAAAAGCCCAGCATATCGCGCGGCTCACTGAGGGCTTCGTCCTCTACTCCGACATGGGCCACATCTTGTGCTCAATCACCTCGGATAGCGTAGGTTGGCACGACCCCATCGGCGGCACCCTCAACGCCGCCATCGTCCACGCTAAGTATGGTGAGAAGGACTATCAGCGCCATCGCAACGAATGGACGCAGAGCAGCCGTGAGAGCCTGCTGCTGGAACTCGCGAAATACTCCCTCGGTCCGCGCGACCTCACTCCCACAGTCAACTTCTTCAGCAAAGTGCAGGTCGAAGCGGACGGCTCCATGCACTACGTACCAGGCAACTCCAAACCCGGCGCCCACGTCGAACTGCGAGCCGAGATGAACGTCCTCGTGCTGCTCTCCGCCAATCACCACCCCATGGAACCCGGCACCGTCTACGCCCCCAAACCCGTTCAACTCACGGTAGGCCAGGCCGCGCCTGCGGCGGCCGATGACCCCTGCCGCGTATCCCGCCCCGAGAACGGCCGCGGCTTCACCCTTACTGAACGCTACTTCGGTGCGGAGGCCCGCCCATGAGTCTCGTTGAGAGCACCCTCGAACCCGTCGACGCAATCTTCGACATGACCATTCCGGCCGGCGACGGCTGGATCCACGAAGTGAAGAAGGGTCAAACTTTCCGCATCGTCGACCTGGAAGGCAATCAGGCCGTCGACACCTTCTTCTTCGATGCCCACGATTACGCCGATCGCTACTCCGCCGTCGAAACAATCTGCGCCCAGGCCAACGTCTACCTCAGCACCGGCACCCGCCTGCTGACTCAAAACGGCCATATCCTCATGACCATCACCGCTGACACCTGCGGCCGCCACGACACCCTCGGCGGAGCCTGTTCGCAGGAATCAAACATGGTCCGCTACGACATCGCTAAACGCTACATGCACGCCTGCCGGCAGACCTTCCTTAAGCAGATTCTCAAGTGGAAACCCGACCTCAACGGCCGCATCCTGGAGAAACGCGACATCGGTCACAACGTAAACTTCTTCATGAACGTGCCGGTCACCCCCGAAGGCCGCCTCACCTTTGAAGACGGCATCTCCGACCCCGGCAAGTACGTCGAAATGAAAGCCGATCGCGACACCCTCGTCGTCATCTCCAACTGCCCGCAGTTGAACAATCCCTGCAACGCGTACAACCCCACTCCGGCACGCGTGCTCATCTGGGAGGCTGAGTAGAGCCGGTGTTCCGGAAAGTTCTGATCGCCAATCGCGGCGCCATCGCCTGCCGCATCATCCGTACCCTGCGCCTCATGGGCATCGCCTCGGTCGCCGTGTACTCTGAAGCCGACAAGCACTCACTCCACGTCCATCAGGCCGACGAGGCGGTGTTGATCGGCCCCCCGCCGCCGCAACAAAGTTACCTCGATGTCGACGCCGTTCTCGACGCCGCCCGCCGCACCGGAGCCGAAGCGATCCACCCCGGCTACGGCTTCCTCAGCGAGAACGCCGCCTTTGCCGAAGCTTGTGCCGCGGCCGGCATCGTCTTCATAGGACCCACACCCGTGCAGATGGTCGAGTTCGGCCTCAAGCACCGCGCCCGTGAACTGGCGCAGGCGTGCGGAGTCCCTCTCCTGCCCGGCACACCCCTCATCACCGAAGCCCGCGCGGCCGCCGAAGTCGGCTTCCCGCTGATGCTCAAGTCCACAGCCGGAGGCGGCGGCATCGGCATGCGCCTCTGCCACACCGAGGCGGAACTCGAAGACACTTTCGCCGCCATCGAGCGCCTCAGCCGCGCCAACTTCAAGGACTCCGGCATCTACGCCGAACGCTTCGTCGAACATGCCCGCCACATCGAAGTTCAGATCTTCGGCGACGGCCAGGGCCGCGTCGTCGCCCTCGGCGAACGCGACTGTTCCGCCCAGCGGCGCAACCAGAAAGTCATCGAGGAGACCCCCGCCCCCGGCCTCACCGACGCAATCCGCAAAGCTCTCTTCGACTCCGCCATCCGGCTGGGCAAGAAAGTCTCTTACCAGTCAGCCGGCACGGTCGAGTTCATCTACGACAGCGATCGCGGCGAGTTCTTTTTCCTGGAAGTGAACACCCGCCTGCAGGTGGAGCACGGCGTCACCGAAGAAGTCACCGGAGCCGATCTCGTCGAATGGATGGTACGGCTCGCCGGCGGCGAAGACCCCATCCGCGAACTCACCCCCCAGGGCGCCTCCATCCAGGTGCGCATCTACGCGGAGTCTCCCCTCAAGAACTTCCAGCCCAGCGCCGGCCTGCTCACCGATGTCAGGTTCCCCACTGACGCCCGCGTCGAAACGTGGGTCGAAACCGGCACCGACATCCCGCCCTACTACGACCCGCTCGTCGCCAAAATCATCACCCGCGGTGACAACCGCGCCGAGGCGCTCGAGCGTATGCAGGCCGCCTTGGCCTCCACCAGCCTCGCTGGCATCGAGACCAATGTCGACTACCTCCGCTCCATCTGCGCCGAGCCCCGCTTCCACACCGGCGGCTTCCCCACCAGGTTCCTCGGCGAGTTCCACTACGCGCCCCGCGTGATGGAAGTCATCGATGGCGGCACCCAGACCACCGTCCAGGACTACCCGGGCCGTCTCGGCTATTGGGCCATCGGTGTTCCACCCTCCGGGCCCATGGACTGGAAATCGTTCACTGAAGCCAATGAACTCGTGGGCAACGAAGCGTCGGCGGCGGCGCTGGAATGCACGCTGCTGGGCCCCACGCTGAAGTTCCACAGCAGTGCGATCTTCGCTCTCACCGGAGCGAATATGGAAGCTACGCTAGACGGTGCGCCCGTTCCGCGCTGGCAGCCTGTCGAAGTCCGCGCCGGCTCTGTTCTCGAAATGAGCGCCGTCAGCGGACCCGGAGCCCGCGCCTACCTCGCCATCCGCGGCGGCATCGATGCTCCCGAATACCTCGGCAGCCGCAGCACCTTCATCCTCGGCCGCTTTGGCGGTCCTGCCGGACGCGTCCTCCGCACCGGCGATCTGCTCCACTACGGCACCGCCGCCGCCTCTGATCCCCAACCCGCCAAGTCCGTCCCCCAGTTCGACCACCACTGGACGCTTGGCGTCACCTACGGCCCGCACGGCGCACCCGACTTCTTCACCCATCGCGACATCGACCGCTTCTTCGAGACCCACTGGAAGGTCCACTACAATTCCGATCGCACCGGCGTCCGCCTCATCGGACCCAAGCCCGAATGGGCCCGCCCCGATGGTGGCGAAGCCGGCCTCCACCCTTCCAACATCCACGACAACGCCTACGCTGTCGGCACTGTCGACTTCACCGGTGACATGCCCATCATCCTCGGGCCCGACGGCCCCAGTTGCGGCGGGTTCGTCTGTCCGGCCACCATCGTCCACGACGAACTTTGGAAAATCGGGCAACTCAAGGCCGGCGACACCGTTCACTTCCAACGCGTGAACACGGAACCCGCCATCCTGCAACAGGCGCCCGGAGTCGTTGTCCGCGCCGATGGCGATCGCAACCTCCTCGTCGAATTCGGCGACGCCCACCTCGACTTCGGCCTCCGTCTCAAGGCGCAGGCCATGGCCGATTGGATCCGCAAGCAGCGCCTCAATGGGGTCGTCGACCTAACCCCCGGCATCCGCTCTCTGCAGATCCACTACGACACCGCCCGCATTCGCCGCGAAGAAATCCTGGAGGCCGTCAGCGCCTCGGCCACGTCCGCCCAGAATGTGGATGAGGTGCCCTCGCGCACCGTCTACCTGCCCCTCTCCTGGGACGACCCCGCCACCCGCCTGGCCATCGAGAAGTACATGCGTTCCGTGCGGCCCGATGCCCCGTGGTGCCCCTGGAACATCGAGTTCATCCGCCGCATCAACGGTCTCGGCTCTGTCGACGACGTGCACCGCATCGTCTTCGATGCCAGCTATCTCACCCTCGCCCTGGGCGATGTTTATCTCGGCGCGCCCGTCGCGACGCCCATCGATCCGCGCCATCGCCTGGTCACCACCAAGTACAATCCGGCCCGCACCTGGACCCCGGAGAACGCCGTCGGCATCGGTGGCGCCTACCTCTGCGTCTACGGCATGGAAGGCCCCGGCGGCTATCAGTTCGTCGGACGCACCATCCAGATGTGGAACACCTGGCGCACTACAGATTCCTTCACGCAAGGCAAGCCCTGGCTCTTGGACTTCTTCGACCAGATCCGCTTCTACCCCGTCTCCGCCAAGGAACTCCTGGAGATGCGCGAAGGCTTCCCCCACGGCGAGTACACCGTGCGTACTGAGCCCGCCGTCTTCCACCTCGCCCAGTATCAGTCCTTCCTGCAGTCGATCGCCGGAGAGGCCGCTGCCTTCAAGGCGACACAACAGGAAGCCTTCCACGCGGAGCGCGAACGCTGGGCCGCCGCCGGTCTGGCCGAACACATCGAAGAACCCACACCCGTCGCGCCGCCCGAGGAGAGCGTGCCCGCAGGCTGCCGCTCCATCCGCTCCCCCATCACCGCCAGCGTCTGGAAGATCCAGGCGCAGCCCGGACAGAAGCTGAAAGTGGGCGACCCGCTCGTGGTCCTCGAGGCCATGAAGATGGAGGTGGCCGTGCCCGCACCCGCTGCCTGCGAAGTCGTCGAAGTCCGTTGCACCCCCGGAGCCATCGTCCACCCGGGTCAGGCACTCATGGTGGTGCGATGACACCCGTTGACCGCATCCGCAAGGCTTACGAGCGCATCCGCCAACGCGGCGCCGCACCCGTCTGGATCTCGCTACTGCCTGAAGAAGTCGTGGTCCAACGCGCCGAGGCGATGGACCCGTCCCTCCCGCTGGCAGGGCTCACCTTCGCCGTGAAGGACAACATCGACCTCGCCGGCCTGCCCACCACGGCCGCCTGCCCGGTATTCGCTTACACTCCGCAGCATTCGGCAACCGTCGTCCGCCTCCTCGAAGCAGCCGGGGCCATCGCCATCGGCAAGACCAATCTCGATCAGTTCGCCACCGGCCTGGTCGGCGTTCGCTCGCCCTACGGCGTCTGCACTTCCGTCTTCTCCGAAGGCTACATCTCGGGCGGCTCCAGCTCCGGCTCCGCGGTCTCTGTCGCCCTGGAAGACGTCGACTTCGCGCTCGGCACCGACACTGCCGGCTCCGGCCGCGTGCCCGCCGCCTTCAACAACCTCATCGGACTCAAACCCACCCGTGGCACCTTCAGCATGACTGGAGTAGTGCCCGCCTGCCGCACCCTCGACTGCGTCTCCGTCTTCGCGCGCGACCTAACCACCGCCGAACGCGTCTTCCGCATCGCCGCCCAGCCAGACGCCGCGGACTGGTCCACTCGGACCTTCCACGACCCCGGCGACACCTGGTCTGGCGGCCGCTTCCGTTTCGGCGTACCCCGACCCAATCAACTCGAGTTCTTCGGTGATGACGAATCACGCCACCTCTTCGAAGCCGCCATCGCCCGCTGCGAACGAGCCGGCGGCCAGCGGGTCGAGGTCGATTACGAACCCTTCCGCGCCGCGGCCGAGCTCCTCTACTCCGGCCCCTGGGTCGCCGAACGCCTCGCCGCCCTCGAAGACTTTGTGCACGATCACGCCGGGGACATGCATCCCGTCACCCGCAAGATCATCACCAGCGCCAGCACCCTCACGGCGGTGCAGGCCTACCAGGCCACATACAAACTGGGCGAATTGAAATCGAAAACCGCCGCAGTCTGGACTGGCATCGACTTCCTGCTGCTGCCCACCACCGGCACCATCTACAAAGTAGAAGAAGTCGAAGCCGACCCCATCCGCCTCAACACCAACCTGGGTTTCTACACCAACTTCGTCAACCTCCTCGACCTCAGTGCGCTGGCCATCCCCGCCGGCTTCCGGCCCAACGGCACGCCCTTCGGAGTCACGCTGATCGCACCCGCCATGGCCGATCTCGCCCTCGCCCGCGTGGCCGCCCGCCTCCTGCCCCCTCAGCGTGTCAACGTCGCCGTCGTCGGCGCGCACCTCACCGGTCAGCCCTTGAACGGCCAGCTCACCTCACGCGACGCCACCCTCGTGAAGACTTGCCGCACTTCGCCCGACTATCGCTTCTACGCTCTGGCCAATTCGACGCCCGCCAAACCAGGCCTCGTTCGCGAAGATGGCTTCGCCGGACCCGGCATCGAGGTCGAAGTCTGGAGCGTCCCCGTTAGCGAATTCGGCTGTTTCGTGGCCCTCATCCCCCCGCCGTTAGGCATCGGCACCCTTCGACTCGACGACGGCACACACGTGAAGGGCTTCATCTGCGAACCCTCCGGCATCACGGGCGCCCGGGAGATCACATCTTTCGGAGGCTGGCGAGCCTACCTCCAAAGCCGCGCCTGAAACCACCGCCAGGTGGTTCGGCGAACAAACGGCCACTTGCGCGCAATTCCGCCGCCTCTTGTAACGAAGCGCTCCTCATCCGCACTACCTCTTCGCAATCGCCAGAGGAGCCACGTCCATGCCTACTCTTTCCAATCCACAGGATCTTCTCCCCCTTCTCGGATCCGTCGCCACCGCCGACGATCCCATCGCGTCACTGGAAAAGCGCGGCAGCGTGTTCAGCCCGTCGCTCAAATCCAGCCTCAAGCCGCGCCGCGTCGTAAAGCCAGACCAGCGGGCCGCCTGGAACAAGGCCGCCGCCAAAGCGGGCAGAATCACCTATACGGCCGGCAAGCGCCCGCAACTCGCCGCCCGCGCCCTCGCCCCCGGTGAGTACGAATTCAGCGCCGGCATGCGGACCTCCGCCGCCAATGAAATACTGGCCGGCCTGCTCGCCGCCGGAACTATCCCCGACACCGTCTTCCTCGACGAAATCCTCTCCTCCGGCGAGATCGACCTCCTCATGGGCGCCTTCGTGGTCGACAAGCCCGGCGGCCGCATCAGCCGCTTCCAGATCACGGCCCCGCCCACCATCGCGCCCCTGCGCGACGGCTTCGATCGCGTAGCCCTCACCATTCCCTTCCGCCTGAATTTCGAGCGCGTCTCCCACATCGTCTCTGGAGACATTCGCACCGTCGTGACCTTCGCAACCGGACGCCTCCGCCTCAGTGTCGGCCTCGTCACAGACGTCGTGCCGGTCAGCATCGCAGCCCGCAATCTCGAAATCCAGCTCGACCTCTCCAACAGCGAGGACGCCCGCCTTGAGCTCGATGCCAACTCGCCCGTCCAGCGCACCAATCCCCCCGCGCCCGATCAGGCCGACGGCTTCGCCATCCTCCTCCAGAACGCTCTCCAGCAGAAGCTCGCCGCCACCCTCCGCATGACCATCAGCGCCTCCATCCCGCTCCCCATCGGCAAGCTGGAGATCCACGAAACAGCGCTCCTCACGCGCGGCGACGCCATCCTCGTCGGCATCAAGGTGCAGGGCACCCCCTCGCCGGGCAATCCAGCCACCCTCACGGCCCGCTTCCCCAACGCCGATACCAACTTCTTCACCCGCCTTCACGACTCCGTCCTCCGCCTCATCGTCCAAAGCGCCGCCCGCAGCGGAGAACTCACCCGCATCGCCAAACAAACCCACCCAGACGCCGTCATCGATAGCGCCGACATCGCCTTCGGCAACGGCACCATCAAAATGATCACCAAGGGCAAGATCGTCGACCTCTGCCCCCTCGGCGTCGACCTCGGCTTCACCACCACCACCACGCTCACCATCACCCTGGAAGGCACCCGGATCCGCGTCCAGAAAGACACCAGCAACGACCTCGACAACACCGACGTCATCCTGTGCGCCATCACCAGCCTGGGCCTGGCCCTTCTGGCCGCCATCGCCGTCATCATCACACAAGGTCTCGGCCTCGCCTCCGGCTTTGCCGCCGGCTATGCCCTGGGTGTTGTGGGTGTGCTGACCATCATGATGGAATTCGATAGCGAGGACTTTTCACTGGTCCTCTCAGACGGCGGCGACAACCAACCCACCTTCATCGAACTCGACTTCCCCATCCCGGGCACCGACCTCCTGCCCACCTTCACCGGCACCTTCATCCGCCTCGACGACAGCACCATGCTCATCGCCGCCCACCTCGGCACCCGCGCCGATGTCCTCAATACCTATTTCTACGTGCGCTTCCAGGACGCCGACGCGCTCGGCATCGCCCGTGCCATGAAAGGCGTCACCGTGCGCCTGATGGATCGCGACTCTCCGGCCCCCACCGGCGACGACGTGGTCCTGCCCCGCCCAACCACCACCCACACCAGCCACCATCTCCCCACCGGCGACATCGCCACCACCGTCGCGACCACCTCCGAACGCACCTCGGACGAAACCGTGCAGACCACCACCACGGATCACACCGGCCGCATCCGCATCTACATCCCACGCAACAAACTGGCCAGCAAGGGCGGCAACAAAGTGGTGACGACCACTCGACTGAATCTCACCACAGACCAGGAAACCACCAGCACCCGCAGAACCCCGATATCCGAGGCGCGTCCTGATTTCTACTTCCGCGTCACGCGCCCCAACGGCACCATCGTGGATACCCTGCAGATCCCGGCCGGTTTCTTCCTGAACTTCCAGTCCACCCGCGTCGGTACGCCCACGCAGCCGCGGGTCATCTCCTTCGGAGGCAGTGGAGGCGTCATCGTCGCCAGCAAAGCCGCCGGTTCCTAAACCACGCTAGGCACCACATACGGGCTTCTGTACTGCCGCGTCAGCAGCCCGTTCGCCTCCGCGTCGCCCTCAAACTGCATCTTCGCCGGGTCGAACCGCAGGTCGCGGTTCACCCGGTACGAGATGTTGCCCAGGTGACAGAGCGCCGTGGAAATGGCGGTCTCTTCAATCTCCGCCAGCAACAGGCTCCGGTTGCGCGTCCGTACCGCTTCGGCAAACTGTTTGAAGTGATCGATGTCCGGCGGATACGCCGGCTCAGGCTCCGGTTGCTTGTTCCGCCCCAGGGTGACCTGTACCCGCCCGTCGTCGAAGATGTGCAGGTGCCCCTTTGTGCCGAAGAAGTCCCACGACATCGTCTCCGGAGTGTACAGCCCGCGCAGTTGGCCCACAATCATCGAGCCATCCTCATACACCCACGTCGCGTTCTGCGTGTTCGGCGTCTGCGCCTGATCCTTGTACCCAAATCGCCCGCCCGTAGAATGTACCCGCACCGGCAGCGTCTTCTTCATAGCCCAACGCGTAATGTCCAGCAGGTGGATCGCGTTGTTGCCCATCTCACCATTGCCGAAATCCCAGAACCAATGCCAGTTATAGTGCACCAGATTCTCGTGGTACGGCTGCATCGGCGCCGGCCCCACCCACAAGTCCCAGTTCAGCCAGGCCGGCGGTGGCTGCACCGGCTTGAATCCAATCGAATCCCGGCGGCCCGGAAACACGAAGTTCCCCTGATATACGTCACCGATCGTGCCCGAGTGAATCAGTTCCACCGCCTTCCGGAACCGCCCCCACCAGCGCCGCTGTGTGCCTCCAGCCGCCATCCGGTTGTAACGGCGCGCGGCCTCCACCAGCTTCGTACCCTCCCACACGTTGTGCGACACCGGCTTCTCGACGTACACATCCTTCCCGGCCTGCATCGCCCAGATCGCCGTCAGCGTGTGCCAGTGATTCGTCGTCGCAATCGTCACCGCATCGATGTTCTTGTCGTCGAACACCCGCCGCATGTCCGACTCAATCCTCGGAGCCTTGCCGGTCTGCTGCTTCACCAGCCCCGCCGCCGCCTCCGTCCGCCGCCCATCCGGATCCACCACGGCGGCGACTTCGATATTCCCCGCCGGCAGCATCTCCTTGATGTGCGCTGTGCCCCTTGAGCCCACTCCGATGATGGCCACGCGAACTTTGTCGTTCGCGCCAGCCCAGGATTGTGATGCCGCCGCCGAAGCAGTCATCAGGAATTGTCGTCGTCGCATGATTCAGATTACGCCTCAGCCCGCACTCTACGCGAGCGCTACTGCCACATCCACCGCGAAATATGGCTTCGCCGTCTGCCATCGCCCGCGCGTGAAATCCGGGAACGAGACCGGCTTGCTGCCGCCGGCAATCGATTCCTGCGACAGCGGCACCACCACGCTCATCGTCAACCCGTCCTCCAGCGAGAGCGGCAGCGGTTGTTTGTCCCGCACCGCTTCCAGATACTTGTAGGTCAGCAGTGGATCCGTGCCGCCATGGCCCGCCGCTGTCTGGTCTACACCCGGCCTGTTCGACTTCACCGGCTTCCACCAGGTATGGTCGTACTTCTCCTGATACGGCGGAAACGCCTCCCACTCGTGCACCTTTGGGCTGCGCCGCCACAGGTAGATGGAGTTCCGCTCCTCGCTGTACACACCCTCCGTCCCCTGGATCATCCAGCGGTTGTCGTACGGCCGCGGCAGCTGCATATCGTTATTCAACACAATCGTGTTTCCGCGCTTCGTCCGGATCACCGAGGAAACGATGTCCCCCTGCGCATAATGCCGCTTCGCCGCCGGATTGTCCGCCCCCAGCGTCTTCTCAAAATAGTGATTGATCCCCAACGACCGGCTGGCCACCGAGATGATGCTGTCCAACGCATCGCCGCAGTTGATGTCCATCCAGCTCAGCACGGGGCCCAGGCTGTGCGTCGGATACTGATCGCAATTCCGCCGGATCAGATACTCGCCGCCCCACCGCGCGTTGCCCTGCCTGTCAAAGTACCAGGGCGTGCGGTTCACACAGTCGTTCCCATGCGCGCAGTGGCAGTGCACAATCTCCCCCAGCAATCCCAGCCGGATCATGTTCAGCACCGCTAGATTGTCCCGCCGGAACGACCAGTTCTCCAGCATCATGCACGGCGATCCCGTCTTGTCCCGCGACTCCAGCAACTCCCAGCACTCCTCCACCGTCTGCGCCGCCGGCACCTCCACCCCCACCGCCTTGCCCGCCTTCATCGCCGCTACCGCCATCGGCACGTGATACTGCCACGGCGTCGCGACAATCACCGCATCCACATCGTTCCTCTCCACCAGCCGCCGGTACGCCTCCTTCGAACCCGTGAACGTCGCTGGCTTCGGCTGACCCGCGCTCTGCACGCGATCCACCCCCTTCGCCAACGCCGCCTCATCCACATCGCACAGCGCCGTCACCTGCACCCACGGAATCCGCAGCACCGGACCCAGCAGCGCCCCTCCGCGATTGCCCGTACCCAGGAATCCCACCCGTAGCGGGCGATCCTGGGCCGCGCCCTGCATCGCGGCGGCCGCGCCGATTACCGCACTCTTGATGAACTCTCTGCGTTCTGTCATGGCTACCTCTTTCCTTCCGGGATGCGTGCAATCGCATCGATCTCCACTTTGATCCCACCCCACAGCACCGATTGCACCGTGGTGCGCGCCGGGCGGATCGGTTGAAAGTACTCCGCATACACCGCATTGAAGCGGTCAAACTCCTGCATGTCCGCCAGGTGGCACGTGCACTTCACTACATCGCCGGCCGTGCACCCGGCCGCCTGCAGAATCTTCTCGATGTGCGCCAGCGTGAACCGCGTCTCCTCTTCGATCGAGCCACGCTGCACCTCGCCCGTCGCCAGGTCCACCGGACCCTGCCCGCTGATGTACAGCCAGCCGTCGCATAGTACGCCCGCCGAATACGCTCCTGTCGAAACCTGCTTGTCCGGATGCCGGACCTCCTGCTTGCTCAAGCCCTCGCTCCTTTCCCCCGCGCCGGCCTGCACAGAAACGCCGCTTCCAGTTTGGTCACCGGCTGTCGCAGCGCGACTTTCAGCGTGACTACCGCACAGCGCGGCGCAAACAGATGTATGTTCTCCCGCCCGAAAACCGCCTCGAACTTCTCTTCGACACCCGCGTCGTCATAACCGTCATACGCCGTCACGCCCACGCTGCCCAAGCCTGCCGACGCTACCAACCGCTTACCATCTCGCTTCAACTCGATCTGTTCATTCTCCGCGAAGGGCAGCGCGGTCGAGCCCTCCCAGATCTCCAGCTTCCTCACCACCGCACTCTCCGGAGCCTCCACCACGTGCGTCCGGAACTCCCTGTCACCCTCTGGCCTGATCCTGCTGCGCACGCGAATCCGTGCACCCTCCACCAGGGCCCACCACTCCGTCTCATATCCGCCGTCCACCAGGCGTCCCCCCTCCACGCCCGCACGCCCCGCAATCAGGCCGCTCGCCGGATCCCGGAATACCAGCGCGCTGTCCCACGTGGCCCGGTCCTTGCGCTTCGTGAAACAAAAGAAGAACTGCCCGGAATAGGAGAACTTCGTGTACCGGTCCCGGTAGATCGCATCGAACCGCCCGTTGTTCACGAAGTGCAGCCTCGACTCGCCGCTGCTCCTGCAGCCCGAGATCAACACCCCGGGCCCGGCCAGCGCCGTGACGAAATCTCTTTTCTCACAAGGGAGTTCTTCCTCCTTCGCGCTCCAGAATGCATCGCCGCGCGGGATCAGCAGAAACGCAAACGCCTGCATGCCCCAGTACGGGTGTCCGTTGTCGATATACGACTCCGCGAATTCCGGCGTGCCCACTTCGGAGATCGTCTCCCGCAGCTTGCCCTTCTGCCCGTCGAACGCTCCATGCCCCCAGAAGAACCCCATATTGCGGCGCACCAACCCGCGCACCAGCCCCGCCGAATGCGGCCACAATCCCTGCCGGTACGCCAGCACCAGCGCCGTCAGCACTGCGAACCGGTACACCAGCGAGACGCCCATCATGGCGTGCGCCCCGCTCGCCGAGAACAGCTCCGGCGCGTGCAGCATCAACGCCTTCACCCGCCCCTCAAACCGGCTGTTCCACTCCGGGTACTTCGCCCCGATAATCTCGCGCCAATACAGGTAGTGGCTCGCGAATACCCAGAACGAGTAGTAATCGTGAATGTGCGTACCCTTGCCATCCGTATACCAGCCGTCGCCCGCATACATCGCGTCCATAGCCCGCAAATCGTCCAGCATGAACGCTTCATCCCCATGGAACTCACTCCAGCGCTCGGCCAGCACCAGCCGCACCGCGTTGTTCACCGCCGTGAACCACGCAAAATTGTTGTACCGCACCTCACGCACCGTGCAGGACGCCAGCCACTGCTGCACATTCCCGCGCTCCGCCGCCGTCAGTGCGCCCGGCAACCGGTCCCTCAACAACCACAAGACCCACGCAATCAGCGACGACTCCACCTGCCGCAGATCCGGCTTGTCCGCCGGGGGCGCTCCCCAGTAGTCCCGATGCACCGGATCGAACGCATGCCGGTACACCCCGAGAATCGCCTGGAACAGCGCCCCGTCCGCATCCCGCCCGGCCGCCACGCACGCCGCCAGCGCGGGCAGCATCCGCGACACGCTGCAATACGTCTTCCCCGATCGCGAAAGCCCATCCGGCCTCTTGCTGCCGCCTTCGAAGTCACACACCGCCAGGCTGTCACTCGTCTTCTTCGCGTTGGTCAGGTAGCCCTTCACCAGCGCATTCAGCCAAGGCAAATAGAACTCTCCGCTCGCCGCGGGCATGCCCTCCTCCGAAAGCATGCCCGCCAGGGCCACGGCGCCAAACAGGTCACGTCTGGTCATCAGCGGCGCATCTCTTTAGAACAGGATGCGGACCCCGCCCGTAATCAGGCGGGAGTAGGCGTTGCCGTTCAAGCCGCGGATCTTGCCGAAGTCCGCGCTGTCCATATTCATGTTGGGGTTCGTGAAGTTCGGGTGATTGGGCAGGTTCCTCGCCTGGCCCTGCACCCGCATGCTCCAACGCTCCGTGAGGCGAACATCCTTGAAAACGCCCGCGTCAATCTGCATGATCCCCGGGCCCATCACCGTACCCACGCCCGCATTCCCAAACCGGCCCGCGAAAACGCTCTTGCCGTCCGCGCTCAGGAACGGAGCCTTCGTGAATGCCCCCGTGTTGAACCACGCCTCCGTCGTCTTCAACCCCGCATCCGGATCCTGCCCCGGCACCACATCCGGCCGGTTCCGCGAGGAACAGTCAGTGCCCGCCTGGCAGTGGCTCGTGAAGAACGGTGTCAGGTGCGGACCGCTCTGGAACATCATGATGCTCGACACCGTCCACCCGCCCGCAATCCCGTCCACCAGCCGGTTCCAGTTGCGACCCCAGTGCCGCCCGCGACCCAGCGGCACGTCCCACAGGAAGTCGGTCAGAACCCTGTGATACGGAATGCCCACCATCGGGCCGCGCCAGTAACGCGGGTCGAACCGGTTGTTCAAATCCGCCGGAATCTCGTTCGAGAAGTTCGCGTTGTTCGGATCCGTCTCCACATTGCTGAGCCCCTTGGCGAACTTGTACGAGTTCGTCACCGTCAATCCGCCCAGGCCCAGCAAGCGGTGCTGGATCGTCAGGTCGTGATAGCTGCTGCTGCCGCCGTTCGCACGCAGCCGCACCTGGCGGTAGTTCGGATACTGGCGGGCCGAAGCCGGCAGGTTGTTGTACCCCACCGTATTCGGAAGCACTTCATTGATGTTCGGCGACGTCACCAGCCCAACGCCGTGATTTCCCGTGTACGTGACTCGCACCGAGTTCCGCCGCGCCACTTCACGCTCCATCGTGAAGCTCCACTGCTGCGTGTACGGATCCCGGAACCGGATCGCGTTGGCCGAGCTGAAATTCAATGTGCCCACCGCGATGTTGCCTAGGTCCGCCAGCGAGTTCGACGTGTTCGGCCACACGATCGAGTGCGCACTCGTCGCGTCGTTGAACGTGTTCGTGAAAATCTGCTGCCCTGACGTATGGATGTCCGTCATGCCGGTGAAGAACGGGCCCAGCACACGCACCGTGTACAACCCGTACCCCGCCCGCAGCACCGTCTTGTTGTTGTTGAACGGCCGCCACGCCACTCCGATCCGCGGAGCGAAATTGTTGCGATCCGTGTACCGCAGCCGTCCCGGAATACCAGCCTGCTCCGCCGTCAGAATCTTCGCCGTCCCAATCGCATTCACAAATCGCGGCGTCGCCAGCGCCCGCGAAGCTTCCGATGGCACCACCACATCTCCGTTCGCCGACCCCTGCAGGAAGTTCGCGATGTTGCCCGCCCCATCCTCGAACGGTGCGTGCAGTTCATAGCGCAAACCCAGACTCACCGTCACCTTCCGCATCCGCCATTCGTCCTGCACAAAGAACCCATAGTGATTCGTGCTCGCATTCACCCCCGGTCCCGGCTGCGTCTGGTTCACCACCGTCGGTACACCCAGCAGGAAGTTGGCAAACGGGTGGTTCGTGCCCCGCGTCAGGTTGTTGTCGAACGTGAACGTGCCCAGTTCCCCATAGCCGCCCGCCGGCTGCTGGAAGTTCAGCCAGTGCACCTGCACGCCCGCCTTCACCGTATGCCGGCCGGCCTGCCAGGTCACGTTGTCCCCAAACTCATAGGTGTGCGTGACCAACGGCTGATCCTTCGCACGGCCAAATGCCGTGTACCCGCTGATGTTGACGTTCGATGCCCCCGAAATATCCGGGATGCTCGACGCCACCAGCTTCAGCCCCGTATCCTGCAGGAAGTCCCGCGCCCGGATACCCGACAGCGTCACATCCTTCAGCAGGCTGAACCCGAACCGCGCCTCGTTGATCAGGTTCGGCCGGATCACAAAGTTGTCCGACAACACCATCGTGTGCGACGGCGTCAGCGTCTGCAGCCCGCCCTCGGACTGGAAGTTCGTCGCCGCCTTCCGGTTGTAATCCTTCCAGCTATACCGGCCGAAAACATTGTGACGGTTTCCGAAGTAATGGTCGACCCGCACGTCATAGTTCTGCTGGATCTCCGGAGCGTTGTCCTGCAGGTAGAAATACAGGTTGCTCGCCACGTTCACCGGCCCGATGTACTTGTCCGCAATCTTCCGGCTCACGCTGTTGATCCGGCTCGCCGGAATGATGTTGCCCGCGAACGGCTGGTTCGTCGCCGGATCGTTGATCACAATCTTCTGCGCCGTCGTCAGGAACCGCGAGAAATCGCCCTGCCGGATATCATTCTCCGGCACCGTGATTCCACTGGTCGAGTTGCGTACCAGCCCATACTTCGTCAGCCGCTCATACGCCGTGAAGAAGAACGTCCGGTTCGGAATAATCCGCCCACCCACGTTGCCCACAATGTCGTTGTTCACTTCACGCGGCAGCACGCCGTTGTTCACCTGCTTCGCGAAATACGACGGGTTCGCCCGCATCGAGTTGCCGTAGTAGTTGTACAGCACCGACCCGTGATACGCGTTAGTGCCCGACTTCGTGATCGTCGTGATGCTGCCCATCTGCGCGAACTCCGCGTTGTTGTTCACCGAGCTCACCTTCAGCTCCTGAATCGTGTCCGTCGAAGGAAACAACCCCTCCGCCCGCAACCCAATCCCGTTGTCCCGAATGTTCGTCGACAGGATGCCATCCACCGAAACGTCGTTCTGGTACACCATGCCGCCCGACAGCGAGAACTGCCGCTCTTCGCTCACTCCTAACTGCGACTCCGAGAACAAACCCAGCACCCGCGCCGGTGATGTCGCCGCGGACCGGTACATGAACGGACCCTTCAGCAACTGCTCGTTGCTCCTCACTGACGAAACCGTCGGCGTCTCCGTATTCACCAGCGGCGCCGTGCCCGCCACCTCCACCGTCGCGGCCACGTCCCCCACCACCAGGCCCGCATCCATTCGGACAATCTGCCGCGCCTGCAACTCAAACGTCGCCGTCACGAACTTCTTGAACCCCGCCATCTCGATCTCAATCCTGTACTCGCCCTGTGGCACATTCAGGAACTCATACAGTCCATCCGGGGATGTCGTCGCCTGCCGCGTCACATGCGTCCTGACTTCCTGCAGTCCGACCTTCGCGTTGGGTACCCATCCGCCCGTCGAGTCGGCCACCTGCCCGACCACCGAACCAAATGTGGATTGCGCCGCCGCCGGGGCGGCCAGTAATGTGACGAAAAGCAGGAGCGCCAGTATTGACCCTGCCAGACTTCCCAGCTTCACAGCTTTCATGGATGGACCTCCTGGTTGCCGCCGCTCTGCCCAGAACACCAGCGGCCGGCATTGCCGCAGTGTAGGGGCGAACACTCACGCCAGTCAAGAAGAAAATAACAGAAACTAAACTTTCTGTGGATCGAATTCGATCTGTAACGAAGTAAATGTTTCGTTATGGAAACTTTCTCTTGACACTCAATTCCGTTCATCCTACGATCGCTGGGAGGCCCGATGAAGTACGTCAACACTCAAAAAGAACGGGATGCCGGAGTCATCCTCAATGTCGTCCGCAATTTCGGACCCCTCTCCCGTGTCGAAATCCATCGCCTCACCGGCCTCCGCACCAGCACCATCTCTCAACTGACCAAGGAACTCCTCAGCGAACGCCGCCTCGAGGTCGCCGGACTCAGCGACAACCCCACCGGCCGCAAACAGGTCCTCCTGCGCGTCAATCAGGAACAGGGCTTCCTCCTCGGCATCGAGTTCGACTCCGAAACCGTTGTCGCCGGTGTCATGGATCTCGCCCCCCACATCCGCGGCCTCGTCCGCGAACCCACTCGCCTCGACGGCGGCGAATCCGCCCTCATTGATCAATTGAAACGCTGTGCCCGCAAAGCCCTCGCCGAAGCTGGTGTCTCCGCCCGCAGCCTCCGCGGCATCGGCATCGCCGACGTCGGCCTGGTCAATCGCAGCCAGGGCATCTCCGTCCTCTCCTCCCAGTTGGACTTCTGGCGCAATGTCCCCTTGGTCAAGATCTTCGAGGATGCTTTCCACGTCCCAACCTTCGTCGAGAACGCCACCCGCTGCCGCGGCAATGCCGAACGCCTGCTGGGCGCCGGCGAATCCAACGACGACATGATCTATGTCGAGTACGGTGCCGGCATCGGCTCCGCCCTCTTCTCCGGAGGCCGCGTCATTGAAGGCCGCCGCACCAGTGCCGGCGAGTTCGGACACACTCGCGTCAGCATGGCCAATGTCGCCTGCAAATGCGGCAGCTTCGGCTGCCTCGAAGCCGTGGCCGGTTCACCCGCCCTTGCCCACCGCTTCCGCGACATCATCCGCGAAGGCGGCTCCTCTCTCGCTCTCTCCAGGGCGGGCGGCGATCCCCTCCGCGTCACCGGTTGGGATGTCCTCGAAGCCGCACGCGCCGGCGACAAAGTCTGCCTCTCCATCTCAGAAGAGATGTCCCGCCACCTCGCCATCGGCCTCGCCAACCTCGTCAATCTGCTCGACCCCGCCCGCATCGTACTCGATCAACGCCTCGAAATCTGCGGCGCCGGCTTCCTCGACCAGATCCAGCGCACCGTGCGCCTTCAGGCCCTCAGCCATCTCACTGAGGATCTCGTCATCTGTTTCGGCTCGCTCGGCGATACTGCCGGCGTCCTCGGTGCGGGCCTGTTGAGTCTCGAAGAGCTCTTCACCATCCCTGAGCTCAAAACCCCGCAACATCTGCGGGAGGGCGGCTCGAGCCGCATGAAACTCTCCGCCGAACACTAGAACCGTATGCGCAATTTCGCGTTGCTGGCCCTGGTGAATCTCCTCTGGGCCATCCAGTTCCCTGCATCCCGAGTGGCGGCTCAGGAACTGCGCCCGCTCACACTCACCTGGTTCGCCATGCTCCTCGCCGCACTCCTCATGCTGCCGGTCGCCTGGGCGGAAAGCCGTCCCGCCGCGCCGCCCGGACGCTGGCCGGCCCGTCTGGCCCAGGTCCTCGTCCTCGGGCTCAGCGGCTCACTCGTCGCCCAGATGTGCCTCAACTGGGGCCTCGAACGCGCCCCCGCCTCCAACGCCTCCGTCATCAACCTGACAGTCCCCGTACTCATGACCGTTCTCGCCGCCCTGCTTCTCAGCGAACACATGAGCGCCGTCCGCTGGGCCGCCTTCGCCCTCTCCATCCCCGGAGTCCTCCTCTCCTCCGGCATCCACTGGAACGAAACCAGCTTCGTCGAAAGCCGCTACTTCCTCGGCAATATGCTCATCTTCCTCAGCTGCTGGGGCAGCGCCTTCTATAACGTCTACAGCAAGCGCGCCCTCGAGTGGCTCGGCCCCGCGCAACTCCTCGTCGCCACGTTCACCGTCTCGCTCATCGCCCTGTTGCCCGCCATGCTGTTCTACGAGCCCGGCCCCCTGCAGCGCCTCCAATCCGCTTCAACCCCAGCCCTCCTGGGCCTCATCATCATCGGAGCCTTCAGCCTCGCCCTGTCGATGTTCCTCTACTTCCGCGTCCTCGGTGAGGTCGACGCCACCCAAGCCTCCCTCTCCATCTATTTCCTGCCTGTCTTCGGAGTCCTGCTCTCCGGCCTGGCGCTCCACGAAACTGTCAGCTTCGCCCTCCTCGCCGGCGGCCTCCTGGTAGCCATCGGCGCCTGGCTCGTAACCATGCACGAACAGCGCTCCAAACGAACGGTGACCTCTTCATGACCTTTCAAATCGACGGCATTGTCCCCATCATTCCCACCCCCTTCGAAGCATCCGAGGAGATCTGCTGGACCGACCTCGATCTCCTCATCGACTTCGCCGTGGACGCCGGAGCCTGCGCCGTCTGTCTCCCCGCCTACGCCAGCGAGTTCTACAAACTCTCTGAGGACGAACGCCTCCAACTCACCAGCCACGCCGTCCAACGCGCCGCCGGACGCGTGCCCGTCATCGCCCAGGTGAACTACGCCTCCACCCGCCTCGCCATCGCCGCCGCCGCACGCGCCGTCGACGCCGGAGCCTCCGCCATCTGCTCCGCCGCCCCCCGCCAGTTCGCCCTCTCCGACGCCGATCTCCTCGACCACTTCGGAGCCCTGCTGTCCGCCGTCGAAGTCCCATTCATCCTCCAGGACTTCAACCCCGGCGGCGCCTCCATGTCCATACCCGCCATCGCCGAACTCAACCGCCGCCACCCCCAGTTCCGCTACATCAAGTTGGAGGAGCCCCGCCTCGCCGATAAGGTGGCCGCCATTCGCGACGCCACCTCCGGCAGCGTGGGCGTCCTCGAAGGCTGGGGCGGCATGTACACCCTCGAACTCGCTCCAGCCGGCATCGCCGGTGTGGTCCCCGGCCTCGGCCTCACCGATCTCCTGCGCAAGGTCTTCCTCCTGGCCCGTGCCGGCCGCCGCCGCGAAGCCCAACCCCTCTTCGAAGGCATCCTGCCTCAGATCCTCTACAGCCTCCAGAATATGGAGCTCTTCCATCACGCAGAAAAGCTCCTGCTCCAGGCTCGCGGCATCCTCCACAACGTCACGGTCCGCCGCGCCACCGTCCGGCCCAGCCAGCACGACCTTCAATACATCGCCCTCCTCAACGACCGCATCCTCCAATTGGTACAGGAACACGGCCTCGAACCCGCCACCCACGGAGCGCCCCGTTGAAACTGTCCGCCCTCACCTCCCCCGACGTCGCCCGCCTCGCACCCGGCGCCATCGCGGTCCTGCCCGTCGCCGCCGTCGAGCAGCACGGCCCGCACCTGCCCGTCACCACCGACACCGATCTCGTCACCGCCATTGCCAACGCCGCTGAGCAATCCCTGACCGATCGCATCATCCTCTGCCCCGCGCTGCCTTACGGCTCCAGCCACCATCACTCATCCTTCGCCGGAACGCTCAGCGTCAACCCGGATCTCTTCACGCGAATCATCATCGACCTCGTCCGGTCCCTCGAAGGCTCAGGCTTCCGCCTCATCGTCATCCTCAACGGCCACGGAGGCAACATCACCCCCGTTCGCCAGGCGCTCTCCCTCCTCGCCCAGGCGCCCGTCGCCGAAGTCGCGCTGGCGACCTACTGGGAACTGGCCGGAGCCCCCTTCGCGGGTCAGCCTCCCATGGAATCGCCGGCCCTCAGCCATGCCTGTGAGTACGAAACCAGCATGATGCTCCGCCTCGACGCCGCCCGCGTCCAAATGGACCGCGCCGCCCGACCCACTCGCCCGCCCGCCAACAACTACATCGGCTGGGAAGACGACGCCCCCTATCGCGGCGTTTCCATCGTCCGCCGCACCGAATTCCTCTCCAGCAACGGCTCCAGCGGCGAACCCCACAAAGCCACCGCCGCCAAGGGCGCGCACCTGCTCTCCGCCGCCACCGAAGCCCTCATCGAATTCCTGAATGACTTTGCCTCATGGCCACCCATGGAGGATCTACGCAATGCCTGAAAAACTGGACGTGGGCCGCATGCCCGCCGGTGTCGCCGGCCTCGGCCTGATGGGCGCCAGCATCACGGCGTGTCTTCTCTCTGCCGGACACCCTGTCACCGGTGTCGAAAAGGATCCAGGTCAGCGCTCCACAGCCCGCCGCCGCATCGCCGCGCTCCTCCGCAAAATGGGCCAGGAGAATCTCCTCCACGCCCCCGTCGACGAAGCCATGCAGCGCTTCCGCACCACCGGCGATGTCGCCGAACTCGGCGAATCCGAAATCGTCATCGAGTCCATCTCCGAGAACGGCGCGCAGAAGCAGCGCCTCATCGAGAGCATCGAAGATTCCGTCGGCCGCCATGTCCCCATCGGCTGCAACACCTCCGCTATCCCCATCTCCATCCTGCAGAAGGAGACCCGCCACCCCAGGCGCATCCTCGGCATCCATTGGGCCGAACCCGCCCACACCACGCGTTTCCTCGAGGTCATCTGCGGCAACGACACCTCGCCCGCTGTCGCCCGGCGCGTCCTCGCCCTCTCCCGCCACTGGGGCAAGGAGCCCACCTTCCTCCGCCGCGACATCCGCGGCTTCATCACCAACCGCTGCTTCTACGCCCTCATCCGCGAAGCGCTCTACCTCGTTGAAAACGGCTATGCCACCGTCGCCGATGTCGACCGCTCCCTTCGCAACGACCTCGGCTACTGGATCACCTTCGCCGGCCCCTTCCGCTTCATGGACCTCACCGGCCTCCCCGCCTACGCCACCGTCGCCAAGGACCTCTTCCCCGAACTCTCCAACGCCACCGAAGTGCCCGCCACTCTCAAACGCCTCGCCCAATCCGGCGCCAAGGGCGTCTCCAACGCGCGCGGCTTCTACAAATACCGCGACGGCCAGGCCGAACGCTGGGAGAAGCTCTTCCTCGACTTCAGCTACCGCATCCGCTCCCTAGCGCAGGAGTACCCCGAGGACATCGGCGATCGCCCCACGCCCAGAAGGAAAAAGACGTGAGCCTCACCATCCGCACCGCCACCGCCACGCCCGTCCGAGTCCCAGCCCGGCCCGACAGCCTGAACTCCCGCGAGGTCGACGACTCTGACGCCGACTTCGCCCGCCGCTTCCACACCGGCAAAACCTGGCAGGACTTCCCCTACGAAGTGAAGTGGATCATCCAACTCCAAGGCAGCGACGGCCGCGTCGGCATCGGTGAAACCTATCGCGCCGCCGATCCCGATCACGTCGAAGCCGCCCTCCAATCCGTCGTAGGCCGCGACGTCTTCACGCTCAACTGGCGCGCCCTGCCCGTCCCCCACGCCCGCGTCTACGACGCCATCGAATCCGCCATCCTCGACCTCGCCGGCCAAGCCCTCGACTTACCCGTCTACCAACTCCTCGGAGGTGCCTTCCGCCACTCCGTCGAGTGCAGCGGCTGGACCGGCCGCCGTACCCCCGCCGACGCTGCCCGCAAAGCCCACGAGGCCATGCAACGCGGCCACAGCGTCTTCAAGTTCAAGTGCTCTTCTGAAGATCCCGTCCGCGAATGGACCGAAGCCATCGAGGCCCGCTGCGGCCAGGGCATCCGCATCCTGCTCGACCCCAACCAGCGCTGGAACGACGTCCCCACCACCCTCCGCCTCATGCAAGGCGTCCGCCCAGAAACGATGTATGCCCTGGAAGACCCTGTCCTCCGCTCCGACCTCGCCGGCTTCCGCCAGCTCAAGTCGACCCTCGGCATCCCCCTCTACCTCCACGTCGCCCTGCCCTACGACCAGGACCCCGCCGACCTCCTCGCCGCTCTCCGCCTCGACGCCGTCGACGGCTTCAACTTCAACGGACCCATGTTCCGCTTCGTCGACCTCGCCTCCACCGCCGCCCTGGCCGGCCTCCCCTGTTGGCACGGCAGCGAAGTCGATCTCGGCATCCTCGAAGCCTCCGCCCTCCACGCCTGCGCTGCCGCCCCGTCCTGCACCATCCCCTCCGACATCTTCGGAGAACTCGTCCGCGAGGACGACCTCCTGGAAGCCCCCATCGTCTTCGAACGCGGCTTTGCCCAGGTCCCCCAAGGCCCCGGACTCGGTGTCCGCCTCGACCACTCGGCCCTGCGCCGCTACCAATCCGGAGAACCCCTCGAATGCTGACCCGTCTCGGCGCCGCCCTCCTCGCCGCTTCCACCTTCGTCCCAGCCCAGGACCTCCCCCTCCTC
This sequence comes from Paludibaculum fermentans, assembly GCF_051172195.1. Classification (GTDB taxonomy): domain Bacteria; phylum Acidobacteriota; class Terriglobia; order Bryobacterales; family Bryobacteraceae; genus Paludibaculum; species Paludibaculum fermentans_A. Next base: position 1,689,171 of record NZ_JBPJAQ010000001.1, on the reverse strand, counting down.
CCGCAGCCCCACTCCGTCCAACGCGGCGCCGGCGCCTTCAAACTCGTCCGGCCCACCATCGGCTTCGCCGCCAAACCAGACAAGGACGACGCCCTGGTCGAGCGCGCCCTGCGCGACATCCTCCAACAGGCCGGCATCCCCGCCACCTCATCCACCGTCGCCCCCGTCATCCTCCTCGAACGCACCACCAACCAGTCCTCCTGGCAATGGGACGACACCCCCGGCCCCAATTCCTCCGAAGCCTACTCACTCAAAATCACCCCCGCCCGAGTCCACCTGAAAGCCCCCACCGCCCGCGGCCTCTTCTACGCCGTCCAGACCCTGCGCCAGCTGCTCACCCCCGCCGCCACCTTGCCCGTGCTCGAAATCCACGACTGGCCCGCCATGCGCCTGCGCGGCTTCATGCTCGACCTCAGCCATGGCCCCTTCCCCAAATTCGAAGAGCTCAAACGCCAGCTCGACTTCCTCGCCCGCTGGAAGGCCAACCAGTTCTACCTCTACTCCGAAACCAACATCGAGCTCGACGGCTACCCGCTCCTCAGCGCCTCCGCCCGCCTCACCAAGGCCCAGGTCCGCGAACTTGTCGCCTACGCCCACGACCGCTTCATCGACGTCGTCCCCTGCGTCGAACTCTACGGCCACCTCCACGACCTCGCCCGCATCGAGACCTACTCCGCCCTCGCCGAAATGCCCCATGGCGGCGAGATCAACCCCCTCAACCCCCAAGCCCAGGCCCTCCTCCGCGACTGGGTCGACCAGCTCACCGCCCTCTTCCCCAGCCCCTGGTTCCACGTCGGCATGGATGAAACTTACGAGCTCGGCAAAGTCCCCGGCCGCCAGCTCGAGCCCGCCAAGGCCGGCGAAATCTACCTGCGCCATTTCCAGCAGGTCTCCTCCCTGGTCGCCGCCAAGGGCAAACGCGTCATGATCTGGGGCGACATCCTGCTCCAGCACCCTGAGGTCCTCCCGCGCGTACCCGCCGGCACCGTCGCCATCCCCTGGCGCTACTCCGACGAGCCCGATTACGACCGTTTCGTCGCCCCGCTCGCCGCCGCCAAGGTCAACTCCCTCCTCGGCTCCGGAGTCTGGAACTACTACGACGCCGTCCCCGATTTCGACCACACCCTCCGCAACGTCGACGGCCTCATCAAAAGCGCCCGCAAACACGGCTCCCTCGGCATCCTCCATACCGAGTGGACCGACTGCGGCCAGGTCCTCCTCCGCATGGCCGATCCCGCCGTCGCCTACGGCCCCATCGCCTCCTGGAATCACGAGACGCTCTCGCACGCCCAGGTCTACGATCGCTACGCCCGCCTCCTCCACCCCCGCCACCACACCGAGGTCAGCCGCATTCTGGCCATCGTCTCCGAATCCCAAAGCGCGCTGGAAAAGGCCCTCGGCACCCGTGTCTTCCAAACCCTCTGGGCCAACCCCCTCGACGCCCACCGCCTGGAACGAACCCGACCCCAGATCCCCGCCATCCGCCAGGCCCGCATCCAGGCCGAATCCGCCCAGGCCGACCTCCTGGCCCTCCTCAAACAAGGCCCCGACCCTTTCTACGAGGCCCTCCTCTACGGCGCCCGTCTCCTCGACTACATCGCCCTCCGCCAGCTCTACGCCCTCGAACTCGACGAGTTCCGCCAGGCCCTCGCCAACGACCCCAAACCCGCCACCTTCCGCCTCCTGTTCGGCATCGAAACCAGCGAATCCGATCACAGCCGCCTGTTCGACCTCATGGATGCCGCCGGCGAACTCCGCGCCCAACTGCGCACCCTCTGGCTCCGCGACTACCTGCCTTACCGCCTCGAAACCGCCATGGGCCGCTGGCAGGGCGAATTCGATCGCTGGCGGACCCTCCAGGAGAAGATCGCCCACCCTGCACGCAGCTATCGCGAAGGCGACCCGCCGCCCATTCTCCCCTAAGCCATTCCGTATTTACAGATCCGCAAACCTAATATTGATAAACTGGCCCCACCGGCATACCACCGGCTGCGCCTACGTTGGGAACCGCGTAGCATGGCATGGCTCCAGCCCATTTCGCGACCTGCCTCCGCTGATACCTCCCAGCCTTCGCCCGAGATCGTCCGCCTCCACCTCCAGCGAATCCTCGCCTCGCCGGAGTTCCTCAGCGCCGCCCGCCTCCAGCAGTTCCTCGTCTTCGTCGTCGAACAGAAACTCAACGGAGCCACCTCCGTCAAGGAGACCGAGGTGGCCATGCAGGTCTTCCGCCGCCCCTCCACCTTCGACCCTTCCGGTGACTCCGTCGTCCGCGTCGCCGCCAGCAACCTCCGCAGCCGCCTCCGCGACTACTACCTCGGCACCGGAGCCAACGACCCCCTCCGCATCGAGATCGCCAAGGGCAACTACCTGCCCGCCTTCCGCACTCAACCGGAGGGCCGCGCAACACGCCGTCTCTGGAAGCCCATCGCCCTCGCCGCCTGTGTCCTGCTGGTCGTCCTCGCCGCCGTCTGGTGGCGCTACTCCTCCTCCACCGGCCGCCACACCGCCTCCATCGCCGTACTCCCCTTTCTCAACCTCAGCAATAACCCCGAAACCGGCTACCTCGCCGACGGCTTCGTCGAGGAACTCACCACCACCCTCGCCCAGGTCGAAGGACTCAAGGTCGTCGCCCGCAGCTCCGCCTTCCAGTTCAAAGGCCGCAGCCCCGAAATCCGCTCCGCCGGCCGCCAACTTGGCGTCGAAACCATCCTCGAAGGCAGCCTCCGCACCGTCGGCCGACACATCCGCGTCAGCGCCCAGCTCATCAGTGTGGCCGACGGCTTCCACCTCTGGTCCCGCACCTGGGAGGCCGACGCCGGCAACTTGATCGGAGTCCAGGACGACCTCGCCCGCCAGGTTGCCGCCCAACTCGGCCTGCCCGGTCGCACCCGCGCCGTCCTCCCGCAAAACCCCGAAGCCTACAACGACTACTTGAAAGGCCAGTACGTCAAAGACCGCATCACTCCTGCCGAACTCGACCGCAGTGCCGCCCTCCTTCGCGACTCCATCCGCAAGGAGCCCGGCTACGCCCCCGCCCACGCCGCTCTCGGCGAAGTCTACGCCTCCCAGGCCTACTATCAGCTCACCCCCGACTGGTCCCTCATCGCCAAAGCTCGCCAGGAAGCCCAGCAGGCCCTCACCCTCGACAACCGCCTCGCCCACGCCCACGCCGTTCTCGCCTGGATCCAATTCTTCGCCGATTGGGACTGGGCCGGCAGCGAACTCAGCTTCCGCCGCGCCATCGCCCTCAACCCCAACCTCGCCCGCGCCCACGACTGGTACGCGCAGTACCTCACCTCCGCTACCCGCTTCGACGAAGCCCTCCTGGAAGCCCGTCGCGCCTTGAAGCTCGATCCCCTCAACTACCGCGTCAGCACCAACCTCAGCGTCGCCATGTACTGCGCGCGCCGCTACGATCAGGCCATCTGGCAGGCTCGCCAGGCCATGGAACTCAACCCTCACTTCCACCTCGCCCACACCGTCGCCGGAGCCAGCCTTCAGGAGAAACGCGAATACCGCCAGGCCGCCATGGAACTCGAGGCCGCCCTCCGCGACAATCCCGCCGACGCCGACACCGTCGCCCACCTCGCCGCCGTCCGCCTGGCCACCGGAGACAAACCCGCTGCCCTGAAACTCCTCGACACCCTCCTCCACTGGCCCCCGCCCACGCCGTGGTACGAACTCGCCTACGTCCACACCGCGCTCGGCGATCGGACCAAAGCCTTCGAAGCGCTCCACCGCGCCTGGTCCAGCCGTAGCAGCGACATGCCCTTTCTCAAGGCCGATCCCGCCTTCGAACCCCTCCGTAACGACCCCCGCTTCCGTCAGGTAGAGCAGAAAATGGGGCTCCTCCGCTAACCGGCAACTGCCGTGGAATCAATCACTTTAACGCGTTAACTACGTGTTCTAACTTCTTTCTTCTCCCTTTCACCGCCTAGACTCCATTTGTCGGGCGCGGCGCATTCGCCGCTCGCCCCCAAACCATGCGGCAGACATCTGCCGGGAGGATCTGTGGAAACGCGCATACTCATCAGAATTCGCAATGCCGCCAAGTCCGGCCAGACCGAGGAATTCTCCGCGGCCAAACACCCCGAACTCATCATCGGCCGCGATCCCGCCTGCGAACTCAGGTTCGACGCCGAAACCGACCTCGTCAGCCGCCGCCACGCCAAGATCACTCAGATCCCCGGCGATGCCCCCGGCTACACCGTCGCCGATCTCGGCAGCCGCAATGGCACCTTCGTCAACCATCAACGGATTTTCAGCGCCGTTACACTCAATTGCGGTGACGTCGTCCAGCTCGGCGCCGGCGGCCCCGAATTCGAATTCGACCTCGACCCCCGGCCCAACGAACTCGTCAAAGCCACTCGCCTCGCTGATAGCGTCGTCGTCAGCGCCGGCTCACACCTGCCCCCCACCCGCGAAGCCCCCTCCACGCCCGCACCCGGTGGTGTCGGCAAAGCCACGGTCGAACGCATGCTCGGCGAGACCAAACGCCAGTCCAATCGCATCCTCTACGCCGTCTCCGGAGCCTTGCTCCTGGCCGTCGCCGCCCTGGCCGCCTGGTTCTACTTCGCCCGCTCCAAGCCCACCGTCATCGTCCAGAAGATCGAGCAGAAACTCTCCCCCACCGGCCTCTCCGCCACCCAAATCGCCCAGAACAACACCGACGCTACCGTCGAGTTCGAAGTCGGCTGGAAACTCGTCGACATGGAAAGCGGCAAACAGCTCTTTCACGTCGTCGTCCCCAATCGCCAGGTCCTCCGCGACAAAGACGGGAAACCTGTCAAGGGCAAGGATGGCAAACCCCAGGAAGAGGAAATCGTCCAGGGCACCGGCGACTATCTGCCCGCCTTCATGATCCTCGACAACCGCCTCGAACCCGTCCTCACCACGGACGAAGGCGGCGGGAAGAACTTCCCCATCGGCGGCCGCCACTTCGGCAGCGGCTTTGTCGTCAGCAACGACGGCTTCATCCTCACCAACCGCCACGTCGCCGCCGCCTGGCACTCCTCCTACGGCTTCAGCAACGAACAGGTCCGCGCCGGACTTGTCCTCATCCCGGCCGAGCGCGGCATGCAGCGGAAGCCCATCCCCGTTCAACAATTCCCCCGGTCCTGGATCCCCGCTCAAGCCAAACTCGTGGTCGACGCCGGCTCCCTCCAGCAGATCCAGCCCAACGTCCTCAAAGGCAAAGCCCTCGAAGGCCGCAACGACTACCTCGACGTCGCCTTCGCCAAGAACCGCATCCGCATTCCCGCCAAACTCTCCCGTATCTCCGACCGCATGGACGTCGCCATGGTCAAGATCGACCTGCCCCAGACCTTGAAGAAGGTTGTCCTCAACGACAACTGGGAAACCATCAAAGTGGGCGACCCCGTCGTCATCCTTGGCTACCCGCAGGTCTCCTCCATGGTCCCCGTCATCGACGTCGCCGCCTCCCGCGACATCCTCAACCAGCAGGTCATCCAGAAGGAAGTCGCTGATCCCACCCTCTCCGCCGGCAACATCTCCCGCGTCGTGCGCGGCCAGGTCGTCGCCTCCGAAGGGGAACACTTTGGCGGCGACTTCTATCAGCTCACCATCAACTCCACCGGCCACGGCAACAGCGGCGGACCCATGTTCGACGATCAGGGCCGCGTCATCGGCATCTTCACCCTCGGCTGGACCGACCAGCAGGGCGCCACCGTCACCGGCTCCATCCCCATCCGCTACGGCATGGAGCTCATGGGCGTCCACCCCGCTGGACAGTAGCTTCTTCGCTTCCGAACGAGAGGACCCGTGGCTTCGATGCGCAATGCCTGGATTGGTGAGTACCATGTCGTCGACCTCATCGGCGCCGGCGGCATGGGGGAGGTGTACAAAGCCATCCACTCGCATCTGGGTCGCGTCATCGCCATCAAGGTCCTCTCGCCGGAGTTGGCCGACGGCGCCGCCCTCAAACGCTTCTACAGCGAGGCCGATATCCAGGCCAGCCTTCAGCATCCCGGCGTGGCCCAATACTTCGGCTTCTACGAATACGAGGGCCGTCCCTGCATCCTGATGGAGTTCGTCGAAGGCGAAACACTCGCCGCCCTCATCGCCCGCCGCGGGCCCCTGCCCGCCGGCGAAGCCGTTGATATCATCCGTGAGATCGCTGAAGTCGCCGCCCATTTCCACGCCCGCGGCGTCATCCACCGCGACCTCAAAACCAGCAACATCAAGATCACCCCGGCCGGCCAGGTCAAAATCCTCGACTTCGGCATCGCCCAGCATCAGCGCTCAGAACGCCTCACCCGCGCCGGGGCCGTCGCCGGCACGCCCACCACCCTCGCGCCCGAACAACTCCGGGCCGAACCCGTCACCCGCGCCACCGACGTCTGGCAACTCGGCATCCTGTTCTACGAGGTCCTCAGCGGCCGCCTCCCCTTCCAGGCGGATAGCAGCCAGGAAGTCTTCGCCCGCATCCTGTTCACCCCGTGTCCGGACATCACTGCCTGCCGGCCCGGCATTCCCCCCGATGTCGCCCGCATCGTCGCCACCTGCCTGGAGAAAGATCCGCTCCGGCGCTACCCCTCCGCCGCCGAGCTCCACCAGGCCCTCCACCGCTTGTCCGCCAAACCACCACAGCCGGCCCAGGCGCCCTCAGACCGGCCGTATAAGATCGTTATCGCCGCCGCCGTTGCTCTCCTGGCCATCCTGGCCGTCACTGCCGTCGCCATCCGTGGCGGGCGCCCCGCCAGGCCCCATCCAGCACCCGCCGTCGTCGAACAACCCGCCCAGCCGGATCTGAAATCCGTCACCGTCGACACCATGGACGGCGCCGCCGGCGTCTACAGGGATGGAATTTTGCTCGGAATGACGCCTTATCAGATAGGCGTTCGTCCTGGAGAAACCGTCAGTCTCGTGCTGCGCCGGGAGGGGTTTCAGGATCTCCCCATCCAGTTCGAACCGACGGAACGGAGCATTTACACCTACACGCTGCAAAGCCGGAAACGCCCCGGGCAGTAAGGAATCACGAGATGTCCTGGTTTTCGAAATGGACCGGTAAGAGGAAAGCTCCCGAAGCGGCGCTCCCGCACGCCTTGCCCCCGGCCAGCCTGCTGTCGGACCCCGGTTGCCATCGCTCCATCAACGAAGACTCGGCCCGCATCGTACTCGCCGGCGAACGCGGCCTCCTCCTCGTCGTCGCTGATGGCATGGGCGGCCACAAGGCCGGCGAAATCGCCAGCCAGACCGCCGTGGAAATCATCGAACGCGAATACCGCGGCTCGCACGGCTCGCCCGGCGAAGCTCTGGCGAAAGCCTTCCAACGAGCCCATTCCGAAATCCTCCGCCTCTCTTCGCACGACCCCGCCCTCTCCGGCATGGGCACCACCTGCACCGCCCTCGCCATCCTCGATCGCCAGGCCTGGGCCGCCCACGTCGGCGACAGCCGCCTCTACCTCGTCCGGGCCGGCACCATCTACCAGCTCTCCGAAGACCATACCCAGTGCATGGAACTGGTCCGCCTGGGCACGATGACCCTGGCCGAAGCCCGCAAGCATGAGGACCGCAACGTGCTCTGCCGCGCCATGGGGACACGGCCTACTCTCGAAGCGGCCATCTGGCCCACGCCCATGCCGGTCCAGGACGGAGATTGCTTCGTCCTTTGTTCCGACGGGCTCCACGATCTCATCAACGAAACTGAAATCCGCGATGTAGCCTCCGGGTTCGACCCCGAACTGGCTTGCGCTAAACTCATCCGGATGGCGCGCGACCGCGGCGGCTACGATAACATCACCGTCGCCATCGCGCACATGCCCGGCCCCGCGGAGTCCGCTTCCCTGAAGCCCACCCGCCAGCTCGAGGTAAACGAATGACAGCCAGAACGATTGGAAATTACCGCTTCACCCGTCAGTTGGGCGCCGGAGGCATGGGTGCCGTCTTCGAGGCCGTCGATGTCATGGTCGATCGCCGCGTCGCCATCAAAATGCTGCACAGCGAGATCGCCCGCCAGCCCGACCTCATCGAACGCTTCCGTGTCGAGGCCGCCACCCTCGCCAGGCTCAGTCACCCCTGCACGGCCACCCTCTTCAGCTTCTTCCGCGACGGCGAAGACTACTACATGGTCATGGAGTTCGTCCCCGGCCGCACCCTCGACCAGATCCTCAAGGCCTCCGGCCGCCTCCCGGTCGACTCAGCCATTTCCATCATCCAGCAGGTGCTGCAGGGCCTCGCCCATGCCCATAGCCTGGGGGTTCTTCACCGCGACATCAAACCCGCCAACATCATGATCTCCGACGACGGCCACGTCAAAGTCACAGACTTCGGCATCGCCCGCGTCCTCGGTTCCTCGCGCCTCACCCGTGTCGGTAGTGTCATCGGGACCCTCGAATACCTCGCTCCGGAACGCATCCGCTTCGAGGAGGCCGACAACCGGTCCGATCTCTACTCCACCGGCGTTGTCCTCTTCGAAACCTTGACCGGCTCTGCCCCCTTCCACGGTGAATCCGACCGGGCCGTTCTCCAGGCCCACCTCGAGCAGCCGCCGCCTTCCCTCCGGGTGCTTGGCGTCGACTGCGCACGCGAACTCGAGATCGTGGTGAACCGGGCTCTCGCCAAAAAGGCCAGCGACCGCTTCCAGTCAGCGGACGAATTCCGCGAAGCCCTGCTCGCCGTGCCGGTCGTCACGATCAAGCCCACGCGCCTCGCCAGCGTCGCCCCACCCGTCGCCGAAGCTCAACCTGCCGCACCCCCGATGGCGGAAACCCGGCTGGCGGCCACCGTTCAACCCGTTGCTCAACCTTCACGGAAATCCCAGTTGCCCCTTCTTGCGGGCGTCCTTTCCATCGCCGTGGTCGCCGCCGCGGCCGGCGTCTGGGTCTTGCAGCACTCCACGCAGACGACCGCGCCGCCGCCGCCTCCGGTCGAGGTGGTCCGCAATCAGCCGCCACCCCCGCCCCCCCAGCCTCAGCCCGAGCCCGCACTTCCGCCCGGCTTGCTCGATTCGCCGGCCTCCATCGCCCCGGCCGGCAGCATCACCCCCATCCTGAACGAACCCGCACCCAGCGCCCCCGTCCAACCCCAGGCGCCCAATCGCCCAGCCCTCACCCCCGAGCCGCGTAAGAAGGTCGCCCTCCCTCCGCTCACCGCCGCCGTGCCCGAAACGAAGCCATCTGAACCCGCCGAACGGCCGCGCCCCGCCGCTCCACCTCCCGTCGACACTCCGGCCCCGGCCCCAGTCGCGGCGCCCACTCCCGCTGCACCGGCCAAACCCACCGTGCGCGCCCTCCGCGACGTCCGCACCATCTTCGTCGAAAAGATGCAGAACGACCTCGACGTCTACCTCAAGATCGAAATCGCTGAGCAGTTGGCCGGCTTCCTCTCCGTGGTCCAGCACAAGGACGAAGCGGACGCCGTCCTCAGCGGCAAAAGCGAAGAGACCGCCACCACTGGCTCGAAAGTCACCGGAGGCTACCTGGGCATCAAGGACCAGGCCCGCGGCGCCGTCACCCTCCGCGCCGGCCATCTCGACCTCTGGTCCGGAGAAGCCGGCGACAAGTCCCTCCTCATCGGAGCCGTCAAACGCGGCGGCAGCCGCAAAGTCGCTGAACGCCTCGTCGGCAACCTGAAGAAAGCCATCAAATCCACCCGCTAGCGCGCCGTCCGGCGCGGCCTCCGCACCCGCGCCCACTCCTCTTCCAGCGCCAGCCCCAACGCCTCCACCCCGCGCCGGATCTCCCTGGTATCGATCGCCGCGAAGCCCAATTGCAGCCCTTCCGCCACCCCTTCACCGTGGCTGTACTCGCTCAGCGGCACCACGTCAACATGGCGCCGGGCCGCCGCCACACGCACAGCCGCGCCCTCCAGACCGGTCCGCAGCCACCCCGCGGTCTGCAAACCAGCCTCGACATCCGAGATCGCCAGCAGGCCGCCCAACCGCGCCCGGGCGCACTCCAGCAGCACCGCCACCCGCTCCGCATAGATCGTCCGCATCCGCCGCAGATGCCGCCCGAAATGCCCCTCCGCGATGAAGTCGCTCAGCACCGCCTGCTCCAGCACCGGCGCGTGCCGGCTCGTCACCGAGATCGCCGCCGAGAACACCTCCACCAGGTCCGGTGGCAACACCAGGTAACCCAGCCGCAGCGAAGGGAACAGGACCTTGCTGAAGCTGCCGGTGAACAGCACCAGCCCATGCCGGTCCAATCCCTGCAGCGCCGGCACCGGCCGCCCCGAGTAGCGGTATTCACTGTCGTAGTCGTCCTCCAGGATCACGGCCCTGTTCTTCCTCGCCCATTCCAGCAACTGCAGCCGCCGCGCCAGGCTCATCGTGAGGCCCAATGGAAACTGGTGCCCCGGCGTGATGTACACCAGCCGCGCACCCTTCAGCGCCGCCGTGTCCATCTTCAGCCCCTCGTCATCCAGCCCGATCCCTTCCACCTGCGCACCCATCGCTTCGAACATCGCCCGCGCGCCGGTGTACCCCGGATTCTCCATGCACACCCGGTCGCCGGCGTTCACCAGCACCCGCGCCGTCAAATCCAGCGCCTCCTGCACGCCGCTCAGGATCGCCACCTGCTCCGGCACGCACTGCACCCCGCGCGACGTGCTCAGGTAATCGGCCACCGCCCGCCGCAGCGGCAGGTACCCCAGTGCATCGCACCCCAGCAGAAGCTGTGTCGACACCCGCCGCAGCCGCCGCGCCGCCACCTGCGCCCACAGCGTAGCGGGAAACAGATCCAGGGCCGGCACGTTCGGCCGGAACGCACGCGTCGGCCGCGCCTCGAGGTTCGAGAAGAGCTGCACCCTTCGCCCATAGTCGGACACCGCCCGCGCCGGTTTCGAAGTCCGCGCCGGCTGCTTCGATTCGCCGCGGGCCGTCTCCAGCAGTTGTTCCGGCAGCACCTGGCTCACCCGCGTCCCCGATCCCACCGCCCCTTCCAGATACCCCTCGGCCTTCAGTTGCTCGAACGCATGCACGATCGTCCCGCGAGACAACCCATACTCCGCCGCCAGCTCCCGCGTCGCCGGCAGACGCGAACCGGGCCGCAGCCGTCCGTCCAGAATCGCACTCCGCAAAGCGCTATACAGCCAGCGGTAAGCCGCGGTCTTCGCCGTCCGCGCCGGCAGCACCAGCCCAAATGTTGTGGCCGTCTTCGACATCAAATTGGTACAGCGACAATAACATAAATGGTCCTGATGACTAATCCACTATCCCGTACGATGGATTTCATAAGGAGCTGTCGATGACCCTCTGTTTCCACCGCGCGAGTGCCGGCCTGGTCCTCTGCTACGCCCTCGCCGGCCAGCCCGCCGCGGCGCCCCAGCGCGTCCGCCCCGTCCTCACGCACAACCTGCCGCCGCTCGCGGGCGGCCGCCTCACCGCCACCATGATCGAGGTCAACTACGGGCCCGGCGAAGCCTCCCCCGCCCATAGCCATCCCTGCGCAGTGCTCGGCTATGTCGTCCAGGGCGCCATCCGCACCCGGGTGCAGGGCGAGCCCGAGGCGGTCTACAAGGCGGGCCAAGGCTTCTACGAGGCCCCCAATGGAATCCACGCCATCTCAGCCAACGCCAGCAGGACCGAAAGCGCGAAGTTCGTAGCCTACTTCCTCTGCGACCACGACGCCCCCCTCAGTGTGGATGTCCCCGCCGGCAGGGAGCATCGATGACCGCCCCCAACTGGGAACGCGCGACGATCCTCTACGCCCGCCTCGCGCTGGGAGCGGCTTTCCTCTCCGGCATCGCCTCCCGCTTCGGCCTCTATGGCAAGGACGTCGGCTATGGCAATTTCGCCAACTTCCTCAAGTACACAGCCGAGGTCAACGCCTTCATGCCCGCGTCCACCATCCTGTTCCTGGGTTGGTCCGCCACCCTCGCCGAGCTCGTTCTCGGCATCGCCCTCATTCTCGGCCTCTGGCCTCGTTGGGTAGCACTTGCCAGCGCCCTGCTGCTGGTCCTGTTCGGCATCGCCATGGCGATCTCATTCGGCATCAAATCACCGCTGGACTACTCAGTCTTCTCCGCCTCGGCGGCCGCGGTGCTGCTCGCAATCCACATTCCTGGGAGGAGAACATGAAGACTCGACGCGGCGTGATGATGGCCGGCCTGCTGCTGGCCGGTGTACTGGGCGGCACGCTTCCGCTCTGCGGCCAGGACGACTTGCTCACCGTCCGCGAGGCGGTCTGGCGCTCCTGGTTCGCCAACGACACAAATGCCCTGGCCCGGCTGGTGCCACCCGATACCATCGTGATCAGTTCCGGAGAGGTGGCCTGGAAGCACCAGGCCGAGGTGTTCAAAAGCGCGGCGGAGTTCCAGGCCGCCGGCGGCAAGCTCATCCGCCTCGAGTTCCCACGCACCGAGGTGCAGCGCTTCGGCGACGTCGCCATCGTCTGGAGCAGCTACCTCGTCGAAACCGAAACCAAGGGCAAACGCTCGATCTCGTCAGGGCGTGTCACGGAGATCTTCGTGCGCCGCGACGGCCAATGGACGAACCCCGGCTGGCACACCGACGCCGAAAAACAATGAGGGCGTAGAGGTCGCCCCCTACGCCCTGTTCGAACTGACTACTGAGCGATGTTGGTAAGCACGGGCTGGGTGGTCGCCAGGCGAGGCACTTCCAGCTCCGGCATCATCTTGCCGCGGAACAGCTTCAGGCAGATCAGCGCGGTCCAGCGGGCCCAACGGTTCGCGCTCTTCCTGCGGGCGCTGTCCGTCGCGATCCCGGTGTTGGCGTACATCTGCCGGTAGAGCTTCGAGATAAACACGAAGGCCAGCCGGCCCTTCCACGACTTCACGCATTGCGCGCGCTTCCACACCTCGCCCAGCGTGTAGTAGTTGTCCCACACACCCTGCGTCCGGATGCGGATCTCTTCCGAGCTCATGCTCGGATGAGGCATGTACAGCTTGGGACGGCGATGGCCCGGGATCAGCCAGTAGCGCGTGATCGGGATGCCTTCCACCTTCTCGTTCTTGCCCTGCGAGCTCTTCTCCCACTTGTCGAAATCGACCGTGCCGGGGAAGGGCGTCATCATAACGAACTGGGCGAATGTCAGCTCGGCCTTCTTCGCCAGCTCGGCCGTCGCATCGAAGGTCTCCGCGCGGTCGCTGGACAGGCCGAAGATGAACGAGCCCAGCACGTGGACACCGTTCTCCTTGAACAGCTTCAGGCGCTCCACCAGCTTGTCGCCCGAGAGATTGAAGTCCTTGAAGACCGACTTCAGGCCCTCCGGAGTCACGGCTTCCACGCCCACGAGGGCGCCGCGGATGCGCGCCTTGCGCATCGCCTTCAGGAACTCGATGTCTTCGGCCGCTTCCATCGTGATCTGCGTGAACATGATGGTGTCATCCGGCAACCCGGACAGCAACTCCATGAACTCGAAACGGTCGGACCGCATCTTCTGCAGTTCGGCCAGCTTCTCCATGTTGCCCTGGCGCTCCGCCAGTGCGAGGTCGTTGAGGGTGACCGGGTAGAAGTTGTCGTCGGCCAAGGCGATGAAGCGATAGCCCATGCGCCGCAGCTGCACGATCTCATCGATCACCGCGTCACCCGTACGCTGCCGCGGGGCCTGCCCGTCGGTGCGCCATACGGAACAGAAGGAGCAGTGCTTCGGGCAGCCCCTGACGGTCTGCACCGAGGCCCACATGTAGCTCTTCGGAGGCAGCAGGTCCCAGCGAGCCGGCAGGAACTGGCCGGACTTCACACGGCCGCCGTCATAAAGCGGTTGCAGCTTGCCTGCCACGTGATCGGCCAGCAACTGGCCCCACGCCTCGTCACCGTCGCCCTGCACCACGGAATGCGCCGCGCCATACTCAACGGCCTCGCCCGGATACAGCGTCGAGTGGATGCCGCCAAATACAACGGTGGCGCCCCGCTCGCGCGCCAGGCGGCCGACTTCAAAACCGCGCAACGCGTTAGCTGTGTGGATGCCGATGCCGACGACGTCGCCGGACTGGATCTGTTCGGGGTTGATAGCTTCCAGCGTCTCGTCGACGATGATCGGGTCGCCATACTGCCGCGGAGTCGCGGCAGCCAGTACGTAAAGCCAGCGCGGAGTAATTACGCCAACGCCGAAGGCCACGTCGCTTGGGTTGACCAGGATAATGCGCATCAAACTTCTCCTTCACTTTCAGTAAGGCCGCCGGACCTGGATGAAGGATCAGCGAGGCTCCTGAGATTCTCGAACTTAAACCGCCAATCTGCAGTACTGCAGATACAGAAGTGCCGGGCGCAATACGCGCGCCCTCGATTCACTGGACACCGCCGGATGAAGGGGTGGGTGGGAAATGAAGCGGGTCCTTTAGATTCTGAAGTTCACGGTAGTAATACAGGGGGGAGGGGTGCCTTCCGCCAAACTTCAACCTTCTCAAAAACTCGATCTCCTCTTCGGTCGCGTTCCCACTGAGGGACGCATCTCTCAAGAACTGCTCAAAGCCCGGCTCCATCTCGGGTGGCTGCACGGGCGAGCGCTCAACGAACTCGAAACGCTTCACACCGCCCGGCCCGAGCCGCTTGTTGAGGGCGACTTCCATGCCGAACGATCTTAAGTCTATGTCCCAGGAGTCTATCATTGGATGGAGGAAGGATACACAACTCTCCAGCGAGACCTGGAACATGTCGGTGTCCAGAAACTCCAGCATGGCCACGCGGACCTGCTCAAAACTGCGTCCCCCGTGCTCTGCCAGTGCCCGTAACCAGGCCTCGTTGCGCAGTTCCTCGCGCGCCACACCCTGCGCCACATCCAGGATCTTCTGCGTCACCAGGCGCTCGAGTTCTCCGAAGGGATCCTTCTCGAAGATCCGGCGAACCTCTTCGCGGCTGCCGGGTTCGCACTTGCGCAGGATCAGGTCGCGGCAATCCTTGAACAGAGGTGTGGGCGGCTGGGCCACCTTCTTTTTCAGTTCCTGTTGGCGCTGAAGGTCGGCCAGCCGGGAGAGTTCACCGGCCGGCAGCCGCAGGACCCGCTCGACTTTGTCATAGATGTCGGTGCGTCCGGGCGCCGGCGGGTCCTTTTTCCGGGCCAGAAGCTGGGAGATGTAGGACTCGGTCACCTGTGCGGCGGCAGCGAGATCCTTCTGGTCCAGGCCCAGTTCGCTCAGGCGCTGCCTGATCAACAGCGAGACGTCCACGTATACTCCGGCTTAAAAGTGACTTAACTTCTCTGAGTAAATCAGCGGCTCCTAATTGTGTCACCTCCCGCCTTGACTTGCAAGCTCGGTTAACTAATAATGGTTAATGTCTGGACAACTCCGTTCACTCACCGGCAGCCTGGACTAAGTCAGGCCGTCTGTCGTGTCCGCTTAGGCACAACCCGACAACCGGAGGAGGTTGCCATGTCAGAGGACTGTTCGTGTCCTGAAGTCGCGAGGCCGTCATCGGTCCTGCTGGTGGGAATCCCTACGGGACGCCGCGCAGGCGGCGAGTGATGCTCAAGACGGTGAAGCTCAGCACCCGTGAGATTGAGCTGCTGGTCTCCCTGGCTTCCGACCAACTATTCCGCCGTGAATTCATTGATCCCAAGATGCCGGGCCATGTCTCCAAATCGGAAGACATTACCCTGGGCAAGTCCCTGGTAGCCCGCCTCAAAGCGATCCTGGACCAGGACAAGGTGCGGGGCGTTCCTCCCGGGAAGAAGACGGGATGAAGTCGAAGCACATCCAACACAGGACCATGCATGCCATTTGAGCGACCGTTTCCACGGCCGTTCACGATCAGTTCCATCCGGGAGCACGCGCCGGCGCTGCCTGGTGTGTTCGGGCTATCGAACGCACGGGAGTGGCTATACATCGGCGAAGCCGGAAACATACAGGACACACTTCTGGAACGGATGGAGTTGTGGAGCGGCCAGGCGGCCGGCCATATGCCTACCGGATTTGTATTTGAGGTCTGCGATCGAGCCCGCCAGGCAGTGAGGTTAGCCAGCCTGGTGCACGAGTACAAGCCCACGGGGCAGCACCCGCGGGCACCGAATCGCTGATTGGCGAGAGGGAGAGGAGAACTCGAATGGAGAAACCGAAGATGCAGTTCGTATTGACCGGGTTCAAAGAGATTCTGGGTTCGCGCGTTTTTGCGTTTGAGGGCATTGCGGCGGATCGCAGCCGCACTCCCTATAGCGTTACGACGAACCTGGCGATGTCGCGCCAGTATGGCATCCGGCTGCAGGAGTTGCCGCTGCTGTGCCGGTCGGTGTTGGAGCAAGGTTACGAAGCGACGACGAGCCACTCCTTCACCTATGCCGAGGCCGATATGAGCCGCTATGCCGAATGTGCGGCGGCACGGGTGGAAGCCGCCCACCGCCGGAAGGCTCCGCGGCGTCCGCTGACCGACCATGTTGGCGCGGCTTGGCGCGACCCGACTCGCTAGACCCTTACTCATGGCGTAGCGCCTCGATGGGATCCAACTGGGCGGCTTTGCGCGCAGGCACGAAGCCGAACAGGACTCCGACCATCGCCGAGAAGATGAAGGCGATGGTGGCGATGCGCATGTCGGGCTGGAAGGGCACTTCGAGCGCCTTGGCGCCGGCGACGGAGACGAGCAAGCCCAAGGCGAGGCCCATGGCTCCGCCGAGCGAAGAGAGCACCACCGCCTCGACCAGGAACTGCGTCATCACGTCATTTTCAAACGCCCCGATCGCCAGCCTGACCCCAATCTCCCTGGTCCGTTCCGTGACCGAAACCAGCATGATATTCATGATGCCGATGCCGCCGACCAGCAGGCTGACGGCGGCGACAGCGCCCAGCAGCATGGTGAGCAGTTGGGTGGTGCCGGTGAGCGTGCTGATGAGTTCCTGCGGGTCACGCACCATGAAGTCGTCCTCCTGATGGGGCTGGATCTTACGGCGCTGGCGCAGCAGGCGCTGGACGTCGGCCACGACGGCGGAGGAGATGGAGCCGGGCCGCATGCCCACGAGCAGGCTGCTGATGTAGCGGGTGCCTGAGATGCGGCGCTGGAAGGTGCGCAGCGGGGTGAGGACCAGATCGTCCTGATCCATGCCCATGCCGGACTGGCCTTTCGATTCGAGCACCGCGACTACCTGGCAGGAGATGGCTTGCAGGCGGACGTTCACGCCGATGGGATCCTGCGTACCGAAGAGTTGTTTGCGCACGGTGGCGCCCAGGATGCATGCGGCTCCACCGGAGCTAAGCTCGGCATCAGAGAACTCACGGCCGCTGGCGAGGGGCCAAGTCTTCACTTTGAAGTAGGAGTTGTCGATTCCGTTGACCGTGGTGGACCAGTTGGTGTTGCCAAAGATGACCTGCATCGACTTGGAGGCCGTGGGTGCGACGGCGGTGACTCCGGGGACCTCATCGCGCAGGGCTTCGACGTCAGGGGCTTCGAAGAGCTTGGCTTCTTCGCGCATGCCGCCGCCCATGCCGCGGCGTTCCTGGCCGGGCATGACCATCAGCATGTTGGCTCCTAGGCTGGAGATCTCGGAGGCAACGCGGGCTGTCGCGCCGTTGCCGAGGGTGACCATGATGATGACGGCGGCCACCCCGATGATGATGCCCAACACGGTGAGTGTCGAGCGCATGACGTTGCGGCGGATGGCCGAGAGGGCCAGTAGAATTGCGTCCCATAACATGATTTGCCTGCTTTCCTGGGTGTTACTGCCTTGAGTCGATGGGTTGTTTGCGCTTGGGTTGGAGTATGCGGGGCTCCCTTCGGGTCGCCTTGGAGGCGATTGGCGTTGTGCCCGCTCCCTGACGGTCGCGGCTCCGTTTGGAGTCGCGGGTGGTTGCGGACTGGGATTCGCGGGGCTTCGCTTGGGAGGCGATTGGCGTTGTGCCCGCTCCCTGACGGTCGCGGCTCCGTTTGGAGTCGCGGCGCTTTGCGGGGCGGTTTTGGGATGGCGGCTTGGGGTGGAGCTTCATTCTGATTTCCTCGCTTCACTGCCGCGCCAGGACTGTTCTGGCTGGACGGACTACGTCCGAGGAGACCAGGCCGTCGCGGAAGGTGATGGTGCGGCTGGCGTACTCTGCCATGTCCGGTTCATGGGTCACCATGGCGATGCTGATGCCGCGCTGCTGGTTGAGCTGGCAGAGGAGCTCCATGATCTCCTTGCTGCGGGCCGAGTCCAGGTTCCCCGTTGGCTCGTCGGCTAAGAGGACGGCCGGTTCCGTGACGATGGCGCGGGCGATGGCGACGCGCTGCTGCTGGCCTCCGGAGAGCTGGGCCGGGGTGTGATCTTCCCAGCCCTTCAGGCCGACGGTCTGCAGCGCGACGGCGGCCCGTTCGCGGCGTTCAGACGATTTCGTGCCGCGGTAGACCAGGGGTAGTTCAACGTTCTCCAGGGCCGAGGTGCGGGCCAGCAGGTTGAAACCCTGGAAGACGAACCCCAGGTAGTAGCGGCGGAGGCGGGCGCGCTGTTTGCGCGGCAGGAGGCCGACGTCGATGCCCTTGAAGAGATAAGCTCCGCCGGTGGGCGTGTCGAGGCAGCCCAGGATGTTCATGCAGGTGGACTTGCCCGAGCCGCTGGGGCCCATGATGGCCACGAACTCGCCCTCTTCGATGCGGAAGTCGACTCCGGCCAGCGCCAGCATGGAGGCGTCGCCCTGGCCGTAGACCTTCTCCACCTTGCGAAATTCCATCAGCGCCGGTTCCCGGGCGCCATCGAGGATTGGTGTGTCTTCGGGTTTCATTTCATCCCCTTTACGGCTTCGACGATCAGTGGGACTCCGGCGGCCAGTGAGCCGGCGCGAATCTCGGTCACTTTGCCGTTGGTCACGCCTGTCTTCACCGGCACGGCCGCGGGTTGTTGTCCCTGGAGGACCCAGACCCGGGGGCCGGCGGCGACGGGGTCTTCCGTTTCCGCTTTGCGTTGCGGCATGGGGGGCGGCCCGGGCATCAGTTTCCGGAAGAAGCTGCGCTGATCGCCCTGGCCGCCGGCGTTGAGCGCGGATGGTTCAAAGCGAAGAGCGACATTGGGTACGAGCAGCGCATTGGTGAGGGACTGCACGGTGATGGTGGCAGTGGCGGTCATGCCCGGCCGCAACAGCAGCTTCTGGTTGTCGACGGAGATCACGGCCAGGTAGGTGACCACGTTGTTGGTGGTGGTGGACTGGTAGCGCAACTGGGTGATGCGGCCGGGGAACTTCTGCCCCGGGTAGGCGTCGACCGTGAAGGTGACCTTCTGGCCCTCCTTGACCTCGCCGATGTCGGCTTCGTCGATGTTCACCTGCAGCTTCATGCGGGTGAGGTCTTCAGCCAACTGGAACATGGTGGTGACCGAGAACGAGGCGGCGATGGTCTGGCCGGGCTCGACGTTGCGGGCGAGGACGATGCCATCGACGGGCGACTTGATGACGGCCTTGGCGACGTTGGTGAGGTTGATGGCCAGGGTGGCTTCGGCCTGTGTGACGGCAGCCTGGGCGCTGGTGACGGCTACCTTGGCACGGCCGAAGGCGGCTTTCGAGGTGTCGAGGTCGTGCTGGGAGGGGAGTTGGCCCTTGGAGCGTTCGCGCGCGGCTTCGATGCGCTTGTACTCGGCCTCGGTCTCCTCGACGGTCACCCTGGCGTCCTGCACCTTGGCGCGCGCTGTTTCGAGCGACGCGCGGTCCTGCAGGACCTGCGCTTCCAGCTTCTCTGTATTGATCTTGGCGAGCACCTGCCCGACCTTGACGTAGTCGTTGTAGTTGACCAGGACGGAGTCGATGATGCCGGAGACCTCGCTGCCGACATCGACGGTGCGGGTGGGCAGGAGTTGACCGGTGGCGGTGACGGTGACGGTGAGGTCGCCGGTACGCGCCTGTTCGGTGCGGTAGTGCACGGACGGCTCTGCCGCGGCGGCCTGATAGCGGCCGACGAGGATGGCTGCGCCGATGCCCAGCAGGATGAGAAACACCAGCCACCCGAGGATGCGCTTCCAGCGGCGTTTGCCGGGCGCGAGACCCAGATTTTCCTGAACTTCGACCACTGAGGTTGTCATGACCATATCTCCTTTCGTTCTGTTGACCGGGTGGGCGGAATTGCCCTCAGCTCCACCCGCCGCCCAGGGCCTTATAAAGCCGGATGAGGTTGGCGGTGATGGCGGCATCGCTTTGCGCCAGTTGATTCTGCAGGCTCAGCAACGACCGTTGGGCGTCCAGCACGGTGAGGAAGTCCTTCAGTCCGGAGCTGTATAGATTGCGTGACAGGCCCGCGGCACGTTCGGCGGCGGCGGCGGCATCGGCCAGCGACTTGCGCCGGAGTTGTTCATTGGCGAAGGCCTTGAGGGCGTCTTCGACGTCCTGCATGGCGCCGAGGACCGTGCCTTCGTAGGCGGTTTCGTACTGTTCCAGCAGGACGTCCTGGATGTTGAGCTGGGCGCGCAGGCGTCGGCGGTTGAGGATGGTCTGCTGGACCGATCCGGCGAGGCTGCCGGCCAGGGTGGCGGGCGTGAAGAGGTTCAAGATGTCGATGGAGCTGAAGGACAGCAGGCCGGACAAGGTAAACGACGGGTAGAGATTGGCAGCGGCGACGCCGGCGCGGGCGGACTGAGCGGCGACCTGGCGCTCAGCTCCGCGGATGTCGGGGCGGCGCCGGACGAGATCGGCGGGCAGGCCGACGGCGACTTCAGCGGGGATGACGGGCACCGGCTGCACTGTGCCGAGCAGGGCGTCGACGGCTCCGGGCCGTTCGCCGACGAGAACGGAGATGGCGTTGAGCGCTTTCTGGGCTCCGGTTTCGAGAGTTGGTATCCCGGCGCGGGTGGATTCGACGGAGAGGGCGGCCTGCTGGACATCGAGCTCGGTGGCCAGGCCGCTTTCGTGTTTGGCGACGGTCAACTGGTAGGTCTCCTGCTGGGCAGCGAGGTTGGCACGGGTGATGGCGAGTTGGGACTGGTAGGAGCGCAGGTCGACGTAGTTGAGGGCGACCTCGGCGGTGAGGCTGACGAGGACGTTGCGGAGGTCTTCCTGGGCGGCCTCGAGATCGGCGGAGTAGGCGGCGACGGTGCCGCGAATCCTGTTGAAGAAGTCTGGTTCCCAACTGGCGGAGACTCCGGCGGAGTAGGACTGGCCGAGTTCGCCGTTGGCGCGGGTGCTGGCGCGGCTGCCGGTGGCGGAACCGCTGGCGGTGACGGTGGGGTAGAGGTCGGCCCGGGCGCTTTCGCGTTGGGCACGGGCCTGGCGGATCTTCATCTCGGCCTGACGCAGGTCGAGGTTGCCTTTGACGGCGCGTTCCTCGAGTGCGGTGAGGGTGGGGTCGCCCAGGGTGGACCACCACTGGGCGAGGGTCCTGTCGTCGGTGGGGCTGGCCTTGGCTCCGCCAGCCGGGGGGGTATTCCAGGTCTCGGCCTGGGCCAACTGGGGGGCGGCGGGCGGATGGTATTGCATCCTCTTATTGGCGCAGCCGGCCAGCAGGAGGCAGGCTCCCAACAGTGCGCCGGCGGTCTGAATTGCTTTTCGTTTCATCGTTTCGGCCTCGCATGCCCAGAGTCCGCCGGAAGGGCGGACGTACGTGAGAGACAGGTGGAGACATGGAGGTTATGTAACGTGACACATGTTGTGTTTTCAGCCGGTTGCGGATTCATAGCTGCACGTTCCTGGAGGCCCACCAGGCGGCGAGCGCGAGGGCGATGGCCATGTCGTCGCGGTTGTGGCCTGCCTCGTCCTGGAGGTTGAGGAGTTCTTCGCGGATGTCGTCGAAGGCGTGCATGTGGGTGGGGATTCGGAGGATGCCGCGTTCGAGGAAGAGGCGGAGGTTGGTGACGAGGTCGCGGCGAGGGACGGTGTAGCCGCTGCCCTGGTAGGCACCGTTGTTGTGAGGGGAGCCACTGCCCGTGATGGTGAGGGCGATGAGGGAGGAGTGGAGTTTGGCGCGCTGGAAGAGTTCGACGACGGGGGCGCCGAGTCCGGAGGCGTCGACGACTAGGGTTTTGTCGGGATCGGTGAGCTGGCCTGGGGCGAAGGGCCAGCCGGCACGGAGGGCGCCGTCGCCGTCGCGGAGGAGTTCGCGGACGCGGTCGACGATGGTGAGGTAGGGGGTGCCGAGGTGGAAGCGTTCGGCGTGGCGGAGGCGGAAGTAGAGCTTCCACTGCTGCTCCATGGTGAACGGGTCCCGTTCTCCGGTGGGCTCGTGGATGCGTTGGAGGATGGCGAGGGCGGAGGGGTCGCGGCGCTGGCCGAGGTCGAGGCCGAAGTAGAGGTGCGGGGGGAGGCGTCTCATGGGCGGTGGCCCTGGTGGGGGTGGTTGCGCTTGTTTGCGGGGGAAGATGGCCGGCACGATTGCCGGCCCGCAAGCCTGGGGGCTCGCCCCACGGTTTTGGAGGGGGTTGGAGGTTTGGGGGCTGACGCTTCGGGTTCTTCGGAGGGGGGACGTTCACACCCTGGCCACCTGGGGGTTTCCATTGGGTTCTGGATCTTCGGCGCTTTGGGCCAGGGATGAACGTCCCCGGGGGCTTTCGTTAGTCGTTCCATAGGGGTTTGCCTCCGTTGAAGGGGACGTCGTCTTCGTCCAGGGCGGAGTCCCAGAGGGCTCGGGTGATGATTTGGGTGGCGTCGGAGACGAATTCGCATTCGTACTCGTTGCGGAAGATTGTTTCGCCTTTGCGGATGCGTTCCTCGGCCAGGAATTCGGCGTCGATCAGGGGGCAGTCCGACGCGGGGACGCGGAAGCGGCGCCACTTGGTGCGGGCCGGGTCGGACCACTCCTCGTAGAAGAAGCCGGATTTGCCGGCTGGTGTGGAGATGAGCCACAGGGAGCGGTTGCGGACTACGGCCTGGAACGGCGTGGCCATGTGGTAGAAGGCGTCGCGGGTGTAGGCGGCCTCCTCGAAGATGAGCAGGGAGACGGAGTCGAAGCCTCGGGTGGTGGTCTCGTGCCTGGGGAGGGCGTAGATGCAGCTTCCGTTGGGGAGGCGGGCTCCGTAGGTGCCTTCGCTGGTGGCACGGATGCGGACTCCGGCGCGGCGGAGGAATTCGCCCGCCTTGTAGACCAGACGGGCCGACTGGCGCTGGCTGGGGGAGCCGACGACCACATTGGTGTTGGGGTTGGTGAGGGCGTGATAGGCGGCTTTGAGGGCGGTGAGTGTGGTTTTGCCGAACTGGCGGGTGCAGCAGAGCATGACGTGGGAGTCCGGGCAATCGAGGATTTCGGCCTGGGCCGGGAAGGGGTGGAAGTCGAGGGCCTGGGCGGCCCACTGGGAGAGCGGTGGTGGAGGGGAGGGCAGGAGCAATCCGGACGGTCCTGTGGCGCGGGCGTGGTTGCCCCGGATCCTGGCGGCCCCCGAGCTACGCTCTTCCTGCTGAAGGAGATAGAGCTGGAGCTGGGCCGGCATTTGAAGGTGTTCGTATTTGCCGATCAGGAACGTCATGACGCAGTTCTCCCGAGGAGGCGCGATTCCGGCTGGCCGAGGCGCGAGCCATGATCCTGTGAGGGGAGCAAGGCGGGGCCAGGCAGGGGAGTTCAGGCCGCGGGCCTCCCTTCGAGGCGGGTGGGGCCTTCGTTGGAGTCGCCAGTTGAGTGATCCGGATGGGCCGCCGGGCTGGATTGGGGCGTTTTGGCGAGGAGAGTGACGGGGAAGCGGGCCGGGCTACCGGGGTCTTCAGCGAGATTGGGTTTCACTTCGGCTGTTTCGGGAGACGGTTGCTCCGGCTGTGGGGTGTGCTGCGTTTCGTCGGCCTGCGGCTGCGGGTCTTCGGGTGAGGGTTGGGGTTCCCATGGGTCGAGTTCGGTTGGTTCGTTCCGGGTCTGGTAGCCTGCTTCGATGCTGCGGTCAAGTTCTTGAAACATAGCGGGTTCCTGCGATCTGACGACACCCTGCGGGCGCTTCCGGAGTGAAAAAAGTGTGTTGAGGATGTCGCGCCGGGCGCGGTGGAGCCGGGCGAGTTCGCGATCGGAGTAGGTGAGGAGTTTGGAGGTCTCGAGGAGCTTGGCCACGGCCATGACGGTGAGGTCGATGGGCTCGACGCCGCGGAGGGAGCCCTGGGTGCGGCGGATAGCTGCGCCTTCGGCCGCGATCTGGATGTCGATGGCGCGGGTCCGGAGGGCCATGTTGCGGATGAGCCTCCACTCGATTGCGCAGAGTTCACGGACGAGGGAGCACTCGGAGGAGTTGGTGGGAAGGAGGTCCTGGTTCAGGCGAGCCAGGAGATTGTTGAAGGCGGCGCAATCCTCGTTCCTGAGGACAGCGACGTGGGCAACGGCGACAGGTGTAGCGTACTGGCCGTGCTTCTTCGAGTTTTGGGCGGAGCGGGCTTTGCCCTCGGCCGTAACAGGGCCGTTCGAGCGTTTGCCGTTGGCGCGCGCCCGATCAGATTTCGTTTTATCTGACATATTTCACCTCGGGGCAAAGTGTAGGGGGCGGGTGAGCGGGATGGCTGCGAGGCGGTTGCTGGTTCGGCCAGAGTCCTTTGATTTGCAATGAGTTACGGGCGTAAGATTTATTTCGGAAGGCTGTGACCGCTTTCCGGGAGGGCCGAATTCTGGGGAGAAGTGGGTTTGAGGCAGGCCGGAGGAGCCAGCGGAATACTATGATGCTGGCTGAGACGGTAGTGGGAGGATGCGATGGGTTCCGAGAGAGTCCGCAGTGGCCTGGTGCTGGCCTCGGCGGCCGCCTGTTTTTCGACGACAGTGGACGGAGGCCCAGTGTGCGTCCGCGTCCAGGATCAAAGCGACCGGCCGCCCTTGCCGAATGCGTGGGTGAATGCGGTGAGCTGGCAGCCCAGGAGAAAGCCCCCATTCGCCCATGCAGAGCTACCACGCCATGACGGACGCGCGCGGACTGGCCTGCCTGGCGATGCCCGAGGGACTCTACGCGATTGAGGCCGGACTTACCGGCTTTTTGAATGTGCGGTACTCACCAGTTCGAGTTGAGGCTGGACGGAAAACCGAACTGGTATTCACGCTCCCCCTGGGCGACGTCCGGGGCGACAGCGTTGTGCTGGAGTCGATTCTCTCCGGAACGCTGCGGAACCCTGAGGGGATTCTCAAGGACGCCTTGATTTGTGCGTATACGGAGAAAGGCTCCAGCCGGGTGGGCTGCACCTCTACGGACGGAATGGGCGAGTACGCGATGGCTGTTCCGACTGGCAAGTACCGCATCGAGATCAAGACGGTAACCGGGGCACTGTCCTCGTCCACGATCGACCTCAGCATGGAGTGGGCTTACCGGAACCTATTGAGTTGGGGTGGGAAGCTGGAGCCGGCGCCGAAGAAATAGGGGGCGGCTGGTGGTGGGAGCTGTTCGATGAACTAGGAGTCCTCTTGAGTGCGGATATGAGCAGGGTGACCACGCCAGGTCGGGAGGATAATTGTTGCTTCGCCTGTGAACACAGCCGAGGCGGAGCGCTCAACTTGCGCATGATATATTGGCAGCACGCCAATAAATGAAAACGCCCCCATTGGCTGGGGGCGTAGGCCCCGAGATACGATCTCGGGGGATGTGCAATAAGAGCCTATCAAGCGAGCGATACCTTGTCAAGCCCAGAAAAGCCAGCGACAGCTATGCCGACAAGGGTGATTTCCTACATAGACGGGTTCAACCTCTACTTTGGAATAAGGGACGCAAAGCTTCGCCGCTACCTCTGGCTTGATTTACCCAAGCTCTCCACTTCCCTGCTGCTAGATGGGCAGATGCTTCAGAAGACCAAGTATTTCACCAGTAGGATCTCATCCCCCGTCGAGAAGCGGGAACGGCAGTCAACGTATATTGACGCGCTCTCGCTGCACGCTGGAGCGGCCCTTGGACTTTACTACGGGAAGTATCAGACCCAGGCTCGAGAATGCCAGTCTTGCCATCGGGTTGACATGGTCCCAAGCGAGAAGAAAACAGATGTAAATATCGCGGTCGAGATGATGGTAGATGCCTTTCAGGATGCGTTCGACACTGCGATACTGATTACGGCTGATAGCGACCTAGTCCCACCCGTTTCAGCGATTAGGCGACTTTTCCCGACAAAGCGAATTATTGCGGCATTTCCGCCCAATCGAAGATCAGAAGAGCTCGCGCAGGTTGTTCATGGCCATTTCCCGCTCGGTCGGCAGAAGCTCGCATCTGCACAGCTCCCGGAGCAGATCACCCAACTAAATGGCCGAGTCCTTGCAAGGCCCTCGAAGTGGGTTTAGGCGTGAACGCGCGAAATGCGCCAAGCCCGACCAAGTCGAGCGCTAACCCCGCGCCTTTAGAAGATCATGCTTTCCGATTGGCATCTGGAGACTGCTGAGGGGATTGAGCAACTCCACTCAAGGCTCGCTAGATTGGTGAAGACGACAGATCCCTATCTCATCGAGCAGCTAATGGAGGCTGTTGCGTTGGACCGACTTCTCACACCAGATAGTGAAGTTCGTCCGATGCTATCCCACGCTCGCCTTTAGCAGCTACGCGCCGCGCGGAATGAGCTCGATCCCACCATGCCACCAATAGACCCTCATACTCTTTATATTCGTGAAGTATACGGATCCTATCGGCATTGGTTGCGATTGAATGTTTGCCCATACACTCGGAGAGGGGCGAGCTGTCATCAGTCTTCTGTCCTGGCCGAAAGAGTGACGGAATGAAACTGGTTGTTATTGGGCTATTCGCGTGTGTCCTGCTGCCGGGCCAGACCGGGCGGACTGGATTCGTGGAGGTTGGGCCGATGCGCCACGGCGCCCCGATCTTGGTCTCTCCCCTGGTGGCTTGGTCGTCGAACAATCAAGGGCACGTGTGGAGAACGACGGACGGGGGCGTCACGTGGGCAGAGTTGACCACGCCCGCGTTGGCCGGGTCGACTGGCTATGAGATGCGAGGGTTCGAATCCCGCTCAGCCTCGGAGGCGTGGCTGTGGCTCGCTCCACGGGATGCGCTTGGCTCCAGCAACATACAGACGGTCTTTCGAACCAGTGACGGCGGGAGGACCTGGGTGGAGCAAACTCCGCTGCCGACAGCGGAATGGTACCAGGAATCCTTCTTCTCCTTGCGCAATGGCGAGGCCATTTGGATGGGTGGAATGAAGGAGCGAGTGGAGCGCTCGCCCAGGGGCGGCCCGGATGCCTGTGTGGCGCGCCCCGGCAATCCTCAGTTTGATCCTGTTATCTATTACCGGCCGAAACGCGGCGCCGCCTGGGTGGAGCAACCGCTCCCAATCAGAAATGGCTGTCCGGTTCAGATCCTCCATTTCTTTGACGGGCGCCGCGGCCTGGCCGTCGTTCAGAATTCGATTCTGCGGACGGACGATGGAGGACGGCACTGGCTGGAGGCCCCGATTGAACGCGTTCCTGTCGCGAACCGAGCGGGTGCAGGCTGGGTGGCGCCACCTATCAATCTGCACTTCCTGGATGGGAACGATCAGATTGGATGGATCGGCTACGAGAATGGAGAGATCCTCAAGACGACGGATGGTGGGCAGCATTGGCAGCAGTTGGTGAGAAAGGACGAGATCTGGTCCCGAATTGTGGGTTTCGGTCATTGGGGCTGGGTCTACTTTGCGACAGAGTCGATCGGGTGGACGCTGGGCGGCCAGGGCACATTGTTCGAGACCCGCGACGGAGGGACGACCTGGCAGAAGTTGAAGGCGCCTGTTCGGATTACTTACGCGACCTGCGCGCAGGGGCATTGCTGGGTGGAAGGACAGGATGTGCTGTTCAAGCTGATCTGGCGGTAAGGCTCGGCAAGCTGGAGGTCATCCGCTGATGAGTCCGGTACCCGGAACATCCGGCAAATGCCGGGTGACTTATCCTCAGCGGCAACGAAGCGGGACCTTCTGAAGTGGGGTGTATGAGCGACTTTTCGGGAATACGCTTGTGCGTGAGCCGGCTGATCGACATGACGCGCCGTCCCATCTGAGACAGAAGGCGCAGCAGGAACTTGTGGGCGGCCAGAGACCGAGACTATGAATGCAGTTGGCGTGAGACTCGCATTAGTGATCACTGCCGCCCTGGTGTTCGCTGCCGGGATGAAGGCACAGGCATCGGACAGCTACTGTGCGTTCGAAGTGGTGGTGCGATCCCCTGCCGGCTCCCTTCTTGAGGAGCAAGGGGTAGAAGGGGTTGATGAGGACGGGAGCGTCTTCGGGGTAGCACTCACCGAC
The DNA here is from genome assembly GCF_051172195.1 of Paludibaculum fermentans. Taxonomy (GTDB): domain Bacteria; phylum Acidobacteriota; class Terriglobia; order Bryobacterales; family Bryobacteraceae; genus Paludibaculum; species Paludibaculum fermentans_A. The sequence continues at coordinate 1,661,223 of NZ_JBPJAQ010000001.1, read as the reverse complement.
AAGCGAGGGGTAGCCAGGCTCTGTGATGCGCCAGCCCGGCTGATTCAGATTCGCGTCGGCGGCAATCGATGTAGCGCGGTGACTGTTCGCTACTTGAAGCGGTACTGGCTGCGAACCCGGCAGGTTTTCGTGACGTACGAGAACTGCGCAGGTGAGGAATGGGCGATCCCATTCAGTTGCAGGCTGACGATCCGAGTACGGGATGAGAGCGCCAGCGGCAATGCGGTGGAGGGCGTCCACCTCCACGGCTTGAATGTTTCTACCGCAGCGCCGGAGCCGAAGGAAAGCGACCGATTTGGCCGAATCTTTCAATCTGTGAAGTTCGGTGCGAAGTCTTCCGGGTGGCTGGAGAAAGACGGCTACTTTCCTCTTGCGATTGCGGAGGGGTGCGGGCCGGGCGAGGGGGTAGAGAAAGATGTGACGGTGGTGATGCTGCGCCGGCCAGCACGGTGAGGGGCTGGGGGGTGGAACGCAGTTGCCTGCTCCGGTCTGGCCTGTTTCCGGCTCGAACTTCCTGCGAAAGCGGGTTTCCTGGAGGTGGCGGCGAGGACCTACCGGGCCCAGCAAGCTGGCATTCTAGAGAGGATCGCCATGGCTTGCACAATCGAGATTGCCATCCCCTTGCAGAGTGAGGGGCTTCCAGACGCGCAAGGACTTGCGGACGCAGATCGGATGGAGCGGCTCTTCCTGGACATGCTCGCCCGCCGGACGAGTGTTGACTACCAGGGCCACGAGATCGGCGGAGGAACACTGGTCCTCTATTTCGAGGTGGCGCGGCCACGCCCCTTCCTGAAGGCGTGTGAATTGCTGGCCCTGCGCCACGAGATGAAAGACATCAGGATCAACCTTCGGGACATAGCGGACGATTGCCGATCCGGTGTGTCCTTTGCGTTATTCGCCTATGAAGAGGGCCTGACGACTTTTGCCGCCCGGCCGGGCAAGAGAAGCAGGAAGCCGAAGATTGGGGACTACTATGCGATTCCGCTGCCAGACGGGCGATGGGGGCATGCGTGGTTTGTGGCGCATGAAGCTCCGTGGGGCGATTTCGTTCAAGTGCTGGATGTCATACTGGCTGCTCCCTGCGAGATGCCGTTGCTCAGCGGTGCCTCCGCCCTCTTTCCTCCAATTGGGAGCTCGGTTGTCCACTCGGTGAAGGGTGGCAAATGGAAGTTCTTAGGTAATTGCCCGCCGGAGCCGGTTCCCATCATGCCGTTGATGCGGTCCTCCACAAAGGCGGCGTGCGATAAACAGCCGGGGCAATACGGGGATTGGGTTGTATCGAATTCCCTGGAGTGGCGAGTCGTCGGCACGCTGCCGGAAGAACTGCGGACTCTCGAGTTCAAAGCGGGCTGGAAGCCTGAACAGATTGCCCAACGGATCATGACCGGAGTGAACATATATTCCGTGTATTACTAGCCCGGCGCTGCGAGCTTCCCGGAAACAGGTGGAGTGTGCGCGCCAGGGGGCCGGTATCCGGACTGCCGTCCAAAGTCGGCCGCAGTGCCGATGGACGCGGCGGTGGCGAGCGGTGGGGCTCGTTCCGCTTGAAGCGTGGGGGCCGGGGTGAGGCGCCTGATCGCGCTGATCCGCAGTGACCACGCCGGGGCGCCTCTGTTGTCGAGCCCGGCCTCTCACACGAGCGGGCGGGGCTTCGCGAGTCGTGATTCACTAGATCCATGCGAACGGAATCCTGGGTTCCCAGAATTGCCAAATTGGTCCTCCTGGTTGTCGTGGCGACCTCCTGTTGGGCCCAGAAGCCTGAGACAAAACCGGGCTCTGAGGGATTGAGGGTTCGGAGCGTTTGCGATGTGATGCAGCATGCGAAGAAGCTGCGGGGCAAGCTGATTTCGGTGGCGGGCACCCTTGATGTCAAGACGGGTGATCTGCGGGCTGCTTGCGAGAGTTGTCCGTCCGCGCTGAGGACAGGCGGGATCGAGTGGCCGAGCACGCTGTACGTTTGGGTGGTGTCTTCGGAACTTCGCCGGCACCTCGAAGCGTTATCGGCGGAGTTGCCAGGAACGAGGGTGCCGGTGATCCTGGTGGGCTACGTGCAGACCCGTGAGCAGCTTCGGGGCAAGATCGAGGGGAAGGCCCGAGTGGGCAACGGCTTTGGACCTTTCGGGATGTTCGCCGCCGGCTTTTCCACTACTGGCCTCTGCACTCGTTCCATGGCGCTCACCTCATGCGAGTCAGGCCTTGTGAGGTTGGAAGAGCCGGGCTGTGAGGTTGTCAGTTTTGAGCACCAGTGACGGGTGCGCGCCGGACGGCCCAGTCGCGATGGCGAGGGTATGCGCGGTGGAGGCAGGTTCCGGGGGAGTGGGACCGACCTTACTTCCGGATGGCGTGTGGTCCAGGAGTAATCCGACCAATTCTCCGAGACGGCGACTTCTCGCTCACGTCAGTGCTTCGAACGATCCCTCGCAGAAATCCAGAAATCGAGGTAACGCACCCACCTCGGGCGCGTACCCCGAAATCCAATATGGAGCTACCCAAATATCCGCTCGTGTGCCGGCGCAGCGGCCTCTCGCCTGTCGGCCTGTTCTGGTTCTACGATCCCGCTGTTGTCCACGGCCTCCAACGCATACCGCGCGCCACCCGAAGACATCCTTCACCGCATCTGCCCGAATCCTGATCGAAGTGCAGTCTGACTGCTGCAGAAGACGCTGTGCCAGTGTGTGGGATAACCAGCCAGGGAGCTCGACTGGTTACGGTCGCTTTGGGTTCTAGGCTGGGCTCCTGTACTCGGTATGTTGAGGCGGCCCAGAATACATCGCGCCCGTTCCGTCCATATGATCAGCCAAGCCGGCTGCGTATTTCGTGGACCCTGCGCTCTGCCCAGGTACGAGTCTCCTGATCTTCGTGGGTGAGCGCAATATCTTCCAGAATACTAAGGTCGGTAAGTCTGTCGATTGCTTGGTGCCGCACTGATGCTTCAGGGTCGGAGCGCACAATCGCACCCAGGTCGGTACCTTCCGAAAGCCGAGAAACGGCAACCTGGCGGATGGCGGTGTCGCGCGAACGACGAGCCACACGTGCCAGCAGAACCGGGTCAAACAGATTCCGGATTGCCGAATACCTCAGACCATCGGCAGAATCGCCTGCAATCCGAGCCAGCACTTGTTGGCCGAAACCGAGTGGAATCGCCGCTGCCATCTCTTCCACGATTGTCTCAAGACACGCCCGATCCCGCACCTGACTCGCGGCCCAGGCGCGCACAGCGAATCGGCTCTCACTTCGATCCAAGGAACTTGCGATTGAGAACTCAAACGCAAGGCGTTCGTAGTATTCTGGTAGCGGCTTCCTCTGGAGTTCCTCTATAACCGCTTTACCGGACATTCTTCCAAGGGCTCGAAGTCGGACTACCCTAGACGTGTGCTGCGTCGCCACCAAAAGCAGACTGCGGTCGCTCAGACAATCGACTGCTTGGCAGCATACGCTCTCGTCAGGATCGGAGCCAACGATCTCCAAATTCGTAGAATCCCCGAGAATGCCACACCGGACCGCGGCGCGGCGGACAGCAGCCGAACTGTCAGTCATCGCTACTCGCCGAACGGTATCACGAAAGCCCTCCCAGAGCACTCCTTCCACCGCAGCCAACCTGACATTCTCATCCGAATCACATTCTGAAATACGGGCTATGATAGCCTGATCGCAAATCCGACGGCTGTTAATAGCGAGTATTCTTACGTTCGCCTCCGGAGCGTCTGTAGCTACTTTCGCCAAAGCTTCGGAGTGGAGCCGAGAGACAGCCCAACCCTGCGCCTCGACGCCCCAGTCTGGGGAATCATCGATCAGCATCCGCAACAACGCAGCGTCATTTATCCTGTTGATAGCACGGTACCTCAACGACTCGTCTGTTTTCGCATATTCGTAAATGACGTCCTCATCAGCAATCAAGTTCATGGCATCATTCCTGGCTTGCGCTGATGAGCCGCGCTTGGCGATTGTGCGGACCAGACCCTCATCCGTAATTCTGTTAAGTATCTCTATCCTCACCTTCTGAATGTCCTCCGCCAGCGCCAGTTCAAAAAGTAATTGCTGATGAGCGGCGGGGATGTGCTTAACCGCTTCAGATCGCACTGACGGGTCTGGGTCGGTTCTGGCAATTTCTTCTATTACAGTATCATCCCGTAATCGCCGCAGGGCGACGACTCTACACGATGGCTCGATGTCCCGGCGGGCGATCTCGGCGAGCTCCCCTAAGTCTGAGACAGACTCAATAGCAATGACTCTCACTCGCGGGTTCGACGAGCGCCTGGCAATGGCGGCACGACAAGATGCTTCCGAAATACGGGCGATGGCGGCGACCTGTACGTCGGGCTGAGGGCAATCGATCGCTAGCTGCATTAGGAGATCAACTTTGTCGATACGGGCGAGGGCGGTGCTTCGGACCTCGGCAGCAGCATCGATCGTCGCGATTTTACACAGGACATCTTGGTCGATAACTCGCGTGACTGCCTCCTTTCTAACGGAGGAGTACTCGTCCTTCGTTGCGACATCGCACAGCACCGACTGATCGAAAAGTCGAGCTACCGCGGTTCTTCTCGCCGTGTAGGATTCGGCTGACCGGGCCATTACAACAAGAAGATTCTGGTCTGCGATCCTGTTAATGGCAAGGGACCGAATCGAATCTGAGTCACTGCCTCTGGCAATCTGCGCGAGGTGGTCGTCGCATGTGATGCGCATGACAGCGACCTCTTTCGCGGCCGACTTATGAGACAGAGCAATAGTCGTCAAGAGATCTGCGTCGGTAATTGACTCGCAGGCGAGCTTTCCTAAAAGCGAAGGCGAGACGGCAAGTCGCAAAGCAGCAAAGCTGAGTTCCGGTCGTCTGAACTCGGCGGTGAGGTCCACCAACAGCGCCCCGAGCGCACCACAGCACGTATCGTGGATCTTACTACTCACTCCGGTGGGGAATACCACTCGAGTTGGCGGCGAGGAGGTGATGCCCCGCTTATGTGACCAAAGAAGAACGTCTCCCTGCCGCAATCTAGCTGTGGCAGTGCATCTGCTGCCGACACGGAGCGTTTTGTATACCGTGCGGACACGGCCCTGGTCCGGTATTTGTTCATAATCGGCGTAGATGTCCTCGGCTTCTATTGCGAGGCTGAAGCGGAAATCGACGTTGGATACGGCACTGGGAGGACGAAGGCCGCTGGCTAGCAGAAACTCCGTCCATGTTTCTCGTAATTCCTGCTGGAGCCCTAGGGTTCCAGCGGGCAATGCGAAGGAGCAGTCAATCCCAACGGTTTCCTCGAGAAGAGCTTGTGCCAAGTGGGACACCTTGCCACAAGTGGTACACCGGAACGAGTCCCAAGTGTGTGACTGGTCGCGTGTCAGGCCACATGCGTCACACCTGCAGCCCGCCCAGGAGTGTTCGGAATCGCGGGCGGAGCCACACTGTATGCATCTACAAGCCATCCAACCGTGGCGCGTTGCGCCGCAGGCCGAGCAGGTGCAGGCCGTCCAAGTGTGACGCTTGAGCCCGCAACGGCGGCATTCGCATTTCTCGAAGGCGTGGATACCTATGCTGCAGAGAATCATACCCACCTGTCTCCAATCGGCCACCGATTCTACCATTCGGCTCCGTTGTTGGGGGCGTTCTTCGGCACCAGCCCTGTTCGCCCGACATCCCGCTTGGAGTACAGCAACAAGAGAGTCTAGTATGCGTCTATAGTCAACGAGGAGCAGTCGGCCGCTAATCGTGTGGTGGAGAAGAAGTATTTGAGAAAGGGAGCGCGAAAGCAGCCTGTGACAAAGAGGTGACCGCCCCCAGATTCGGGCTTCGCTCGAATCGCGGCACCAGCTGGGTCATCGGTTCGAACCCAACGGAACCGTGCTGGTAGTTGAAGAGGTGACTCGCAGAGCCCGAGTTGTCCGGCGCCAGCGACACCTCACCTTGACGGATAACGCGCGAGCCGCCGAAGTGGATCAGCAGCAGCCACTGGGTGAGTGGTTGGCAAAGCCGAAGTTGAGACCTGCTGACGAACCTTGCCCGCCCAACTTCCCGATTGCGCGTGATTCGCTAGCAACTCGCGAGCGCAGGGTGGACTTCTGCGATCGGCGTGCCTTCGGGCGCGAGCGCCCGTGGCGGCGAGTCGGCTCAACGCGGATTGTGGCACGTGAAACAATCGGTAGGTAGAGGCACGCCTCCCAGGGAACCCGGACATCCGCGGTGCTTTCCGCGCCCCCTCCTCGTGGCCCCTGGTTCATCCGCGAGATTCGCGCGGGACGGACTAAGAAGTGCGAACAGCGTTTACTCGACAACCTCAACCGGACAAACCCGAATCGCCGGGCAAGAACTACATCGCGCCAGGCGGCCTGAAGCGTCTCAATGAGGAGTACCACTTTCTCGTCACCAGGGAACGCCCGGCCGTCACGGAGATGGTGTCGTGGGCGGCCGCCAACGGCGATCGCAGCGATAACGCCGACTATAAGTACGGGAAGCGGCGGCTGCGTCAGATCGATGGCCGGATTCGCTTTCTCCGCAAGCGAATCGAAGCTGCAGAAGTGGTCGACCCGGGCGCTCCGAGATCGGAGCAGGCCTCGGCAAGGGTATACTTTGGGGCCACTGTGCGCTGTGCCGATGCCACGGGTGCCGAACGTGTGGTCAGTATCGTGGGTTCCGACGAGGTCGATCTCAACCGCCACCACATCAGTTGGCTCTCGCCTCTGGGACGCGCATTGCTGAAGTCGGGGGAAGGCGACCGCGTAGAACTCAGGGCACCGGGCGGCACAACCGACCTGATTGTGCTTGAAGTGCGCTATGAGTGCATCGCGGTCGAACCATTCAGTGAACCGCCTTTTGCCGAATCCTCGTCAAAGGGGCTTTCTCGCAATTCCGATCCACCTGGCCGAAGCTCGTAGCTCGACACATGTACGTTACGGGCGGGCTTGAGGACGAGTGGCGAGTTGGCTTCTCCGGGTAGGTCATCGGCAATCCGCAGCTTGGACTGCTGCCGAATTGCTTCCCGTTGGCGCGTGGTTCAGGAGCGATGGTGCCCGGTGGTGAAAGTCCGAGAGGACGTCTACGCGCCCAAGTGACCTGCTGCTTTTCGATAACGCAGTCTTTCGGCCTTTATCAGGGAGAGTCGATTGCCTTTCGACGCTTACACGTGCAGATTCAAAACCCATAATATGCGCAGTGTGATCTTCGCTGTGAAAACGAAGCCACTGAGCAGAAGAGTCGCGCCGAGGCCACGCAATACTCTTGGGTACCAAGGTCGCACCGCGAACAGGCTGGCTGAAGCTCCAAGGTACCTTCGCGCAACAAAGAGTGCGTGCCCAACCAGCCAATCCGTGTGCCTAACCGCGGCAAACCCGGGCGCCGAGCTGATCGTCGCAGCCATCGCGTTCTCGGCCATGCTGCCTCTCCATATGAACTCTTCCGCTTGCACCACCTGAATCGAGCACGCGAACAAGCAGGACAGAACGGCGCGACTCATGAAACCATCTCCAGAACATTCTGACACCCAGACGAGAAGAATTGTGCCCGGACCGAAATCGCGGATGAGAGCGGGGATCTCGGAAACTTGCAGCCGGGGCCAACTACTCCCAACCCCTGAAGCGCCAGTCAGCGATCAAGTGCAGGACCGACTGCCGTGCCCCCTATTTCCACCCGGTCCAGCCGCCGTGTCACATTAGCGCGATTGTTGCACGCCACGGCATCGCGCCTTCAGTCCGGGTGTGGCTCGATCATCAATTGAACCGAGCCGAACGGGGCGCGAGTTCAAACGACCGCACGGTCGACATACGCAGTGATGTAGACCAGGAAGAGAAACGGGAGCAGCCGCATCGCAATCTTGTGTGGAACCGTAGAGGCGAAATCTGTGGTTCTGGTCGTCAAGGTGCTTCACCTCTCATTACGCTGCAGAGGGTCAGTGCCGGCGCGACGAGTAGATCGAGCATGTAACCGGTTGCCCCGTCCGGCCGGGTTGAGTTTCCGCGAGTCTGGAGAACGCCGCAGCGGACAGAATCGGGGGTGGACGCTGCGACTGGATGGCTTCGCGCAGGGGCATGCCGAGTGTGGCGGAGAAGCCAGGTTGGCGCACCCTGTTGAGTTCAGCAGGCAAAGACTGGAGCTGAGCTACACAACGCCGGCGGCCGGGCGGCGGAGTTGATTAGGGATGAGATTGAAGGGTATGCGCGGTGGAGGCAGGGTCCGGAGAGTGGGACCGACCTGACTTCCGGATGGCGCGTAACCTCACTGAGCATCCCATGTCCGCGGAAAATGCCGGGCGACTACCGGAGGGAACCATCGTCTGCATTCCGCGTCAAGGTACCCAGTTTCTGTGCGCATCCAATGTAGGAGACGCTGAGGTCGTCGGACTCTCGCAGCGTGAAGTGCTTCGCGATTTCCGGTCCGCGCAGTCGCCCGTTGCGAATTTGCCGCATCGTGTGCAGCAAGACCGCCGGGCTTCTTCCGGGGCTAATACCTTTCTGGTCGCGAGGCGAGAGTTGAGCCTGACTCATCATGGCGGCCAGTTCGCCGGGCTTGATGAACTTGCGCCATACGTGCACGTTCGGCGCGCTGAAGCCTGCGATGTGCCAGTCTTGCCAGAGCTTGATCGCGAGAAGCCAGCTCATGAAGGTTCGATTGACTGTGTCATAGAGGAATATGCCGCCAGTCCTGAGTGTCCGTGAAATCTCGCGAATAACCTGATTCGGATCGTGAACGTGTTCCAGGACATCGCAGCAACTGATGATGTCGAACGAACCGTCGGCGTATGGCAGGCATTCGCCACGCGCAACGCGGTAGTCGATCGCTAGCCCGCTGGCCGCTGCATGTTCCCGCGCAGCGGCGATGGAGTTGGCGGACGAATCGATGCCTGCGACGTCATAACCATCCCTGGCAAATGACTCTGTCAGAAAACCGCCACCGCACCCGACGTCCAATACGGCCTTTCCCGGCATGGCGAGCGCCTGCACGTGCCTCTGGAAGTAGCCGTATCGCACGGGATTCATGCAGAATCTGAGGCTCGTAATCTCGAACCCGGCCTGGTCGTCCCACCACACGTGGCCCAGGTCGTCGTAGATTCGGTTGTTCACTTCCATATTTCCTCTCACTTCCCTCACCACCCCATCGCCCGGCGGATCGAACGAAAGCGGCGCCGAACGTGAATGACTACCGCCGGAAGCACGATCAGCCCGGACCAATGATGAAGATCAATCCAGAAAAGCCTCTGCGGCGCCAACCCGCTCAGCGTCACCGGGCCGAACAAAGGCGGCGACCCGGACACCGCGAACCAAGCCGTCAATCCGGTCACGGAAACAACAGCAGAGCCGATGTACAACACCAGGTCGGCGCGCGAGACGTTGCCGGGCCTCCTGCCGAACACGCGTTCGAATTGGGCCTGGATCGGGCGCCAGTGCAACTGAACGTGCACTGCGACGGCCGCGAGGAACGCCAGCGCCGAGATTCGGTGAAGGTTCACCCACACGAGCCGGGACTGGCCGAGCGCCGAAGCCCGCAGCGCGCCTGCGCCCGCGTGAAAGTGCGTCAGCAGCAGAAGTCCGGTGCTAAGCACCAAAATCGCGGATCCAAGGGCCAGCATATTCGCCGAATTGTTCACCCGTGCGCGGGTCGGGGGGTGTCTGTCAACGAGCGTCATCTGATCTTCCTGCAATTAGCGTAGGCGGATCGAGACGGGAAATCTTGAACGAACCTGCTGAGCGATTCGTATTGTTAAGCAATGGAAAAGGATACGGCCGTAGCTCGCTCGTTCCTATGGCGCGGCGGCGCCCTCCATCTCCACTCGATGCAAGATGCGCTGATCCAACACGACCTTCACGCCCACTTTGCGATGCAACTGACCGTGGGTTTGCTTGAAACCGTGTCGTTACGGATTGGATACGGCGAGCCCGAGGGATTCGAGTCCGGCTGGCTAACTGGCTCCGGCCAATGCCACCTGATGGAGTGCAGTGGCGCGACCGTTGTGATTCTCATCGACCCGCTCTCGCAAATCGGGCAACGCCTTCGCGCCCGGTTGCATGGGTTGGGGCAGGCGCCTCTGTCCGAAGCCGAATGCGAGATAGTTCGCGGCGAGTTCGAGCGCGGACGTCAGGGAAGATGGGATGTGCCGAGTGTGCGCGCCGCCGTCGCTCAAATAGTGGATCTGCTCGCGCCAGGTGTAATTGCGGCCGATCCCATCGACCCGAGAGTTCGTTCGGCGATCGAGTCTCTCAGGCTGGAATCGGATGAGAACATCAGCCTTGCCGATCTTGCCGCCAGAGCTGGCCTGTCCGAGAGCCGATTCGCCCACCTGTTTCGACGCGATGTGGGGTTGCCTATGCGGCAGTACCGTCTCTCCCTACGCATTGAAGAGGCGTTCACGCAGATTGCTCTGGGATTTTCGCTGACCGAGGCCGCTCACGCTGCCGGCTTTTCGGATTCGGCACAGTTCTGCCGCATCTGCCGGCGCATGTTCGGGAGTGCTCCCTCGTGTCTCCCCGATTTCGAAACCGAGGACGCGCACCGGCCGTAAGGCTGAAAGCAACCGTGGAAGATCGCGTGATGCTTGCGCCCCTGCGTTGCAGAGGAGTACCTGTTTCGGGTGAATCGTCGCCAACCCGGAAGTCGGACCAGGTTTCTCGCTGCCTACCACCTCCTCGCCTGAGCGGGCCCACTGCGGCCATTCCCGGGACCTGCGCCGACCTTCCTGCCGGGTGATCCTCGAACTGGAACCTGAATGGTCGTAAGAGAGCGTGTGGGGCCAGATCTCTTTCTTGCTCTGCCTGGCCCATCCTCTGAGCGGTCGCGCGCTGGAGAGGCCGCCTTCGTTGGGGATTGCCTGTCTTGCGCGCCTGCGACTCCGTCCCACCAGGGCTACCCGGAATTCGGGCAGCCCTGGTGGACACGGGCGGTCTTACGGATCGAGCAGGTCCGTTGCGTCGGCGTGGAGCGAGTCGATCAGCGGGGTGAACTCGAGATCGAAGGGGGAGATGCGCGACAGCAGGCGGACGGGTTCGTAGCCGAAGTCGCGGACACAGCGTTCCAGGAAGGCCGGGGTCTCGATGGTGGCGCTGTGGAGTTGATCGGTGAGGATGAGGCCCTTGCGATCGGCGGGGATGCCGTAGCGGAAGATGAGCCGCGCTGCATTGCGGAGGTTGGTGGTGGTGCGGCGCGCCTGCGGGTCGACGATGATGGCGTCCTCGGGGATGCCGAACTCCGTGCGCAGGGCCTTTTTCATCTCCATGGCCTCACTGTAGGGCGTGAGGTTGGGGTGGACATAGCCTCCGGTGACGAGCAGGAACGGGGCCTTCTTCTCGCGGAATTCGCGGACGGCGACCATCAGGCGGAGGCGGCCGACGGGGGCGAGGGCGACGCCGTCACGTTCGGGCCCGTTGCCGAGGACCACGATGACGGTATAGGGATAGTTCGCCCACTGGGTGGTGGCGATGCGAGCCACGGCGGCGCGATTTTCGCCGGCTTCCAGCGGCTCGTGGCGGCCGGCTTCGTCGTGGCCGTGGAGCAGGAGGAGCTCGATGGAGAACTTCAGTGTTGGCTGGAAGAAGAGCTCGAGCGACTTGGGATCGCTGCCGACGATGCCGGCCATGATCTGAACCATGCGGGCGAAGGCGGGCGATTTGACGTCGTAGGAGGTGAGGTCGAAGCGGGGTCCGCGGGGTGGTTGGGCCGGAGCACCGGGCGCGGCCTGCGGTGGCGGACCGCCCGGAGGAGGACCCGGCATGCGCTGCGGCGGTTGGCCAACGGCGAAGAGGTCGATGGCGCGGTTCATCTTGCGGGCGGCGTCTTCCCAGGCGGTTTCGAGGAGGGCTGCGGAGGGTTTCGCGTGATAGCGCTGAAACATGCCGGAGGGGCGCAGGACGCCGTCGACGAAGCGGGCCATGGCCGGGTTGGCGGCGAGGCGGGCGAGGGCGGCGCGCGCCTGGGCGATCTCCTCGTCGGACCAGCGCATGGCTTTGGCGTAGCACTCGACATCGGCGGCGCAGGTGCGCGGCGCATCGAGGAGGGCGGAGCGTTTGGCGGTGGCGATCTGGGTGAGAGCGGGGTCGGCTTGGATGAGGGCGCGGACGGAGGGGCTCTGCTCGATGGAGGAGAGGAGGTAGAAGTTCTTGTCCTGGACCGGGTGGTGGAGGGTGAGCGGCGCGGGTCGTGGCGCGGCGTGGGTGAGAAGGGTGAGGAGGAGGAAGAGGGCCGGAGCGTGCCGGAGACCGTGGAGGTGACCGTTCGTCCGCGAAGTGAGCATGATGGTGTCCTTGCTGGTGCCGGGTGGGCACGTTGCTGCCATTGTAGCGGGGGGCGGAGTTGCAGGGCTGACGGCGCCTCTAGAAGTCCCGGCGCTCCAGGTTCCTCAGTGCGAGGCCTACCAGCGCGAGGGCGGCGCCGGCGTTGGCCGCGATGCCCCACCAGGGCCAGCCTCTGGTGAGGTGCCAGGCGGCGTCCATGTGCTGGCGGCCTGTCATGTAGGCTCCATACTCGCTGTGCGGAGCTACGGCGTTGGCCACCATGCCGCAGGCAAACACGAACCCGATTCCGACGGCCACCGACGCAAATTCGTTCTGGAAGAGGGAGGAGCACAGGATGCCGACCGCGAAGGTAGCCAGACCTGTGAGGAAGAGGAGCAGGGAGAATTTCGCCGCGTCCCAGGGGGAGTAGCTCCAGCCCAGCAGTGCGGCCATGAGGGGGACGACGCCGGCTGGGATCAGGGCCAGCACCAGGGATTGGCCCAAGGCGAGCAGGGTTCGCACGGCCAGCCAGCGGCGCCGGCTCACCGGCAGCGAGAGGCTGAACAGGCAGGAACCCAAAGCCTGTTCGCGAACCAGCCCGCCGGCGGCCAGCAGCAAGGCGCTGAGCGTCCAGCCAAAGGCGATACGTGTGAAGTAAGACTTCCACACGAACTGGCCAAACTGATCGGCGGGAATACCGAGCCGCGGCATCAACAGCCGGGCCTGGCCGATGTCCATTGCGGCGATGGCGGTGACCAGCAGCAGGCCGGCGGCGAAGCGCCAGCGGCTCTCCAGCCAGGCTTTGTACCAGATCATTGCGCTTGCTCCTGCACTACCTGGAGAAACAGCTCCCTCAAATTCACTGGATGCGATTCAACGCTCAGGGCGCCCAATTGCCGCAGCCCCGCGACCGCCGTCTCCGCCTGGCCATTCGTCAAGGCGCTCAGGACATGCCCCTCGGTCTGCGTGTGCAGCAGGTTGAGCGGCCGCAGGGCTTCCAGCGGAGGCGCGCCGGCGAATACGGCATTCAGGCGGCGGTACTTCGAACGCAGCTCATCGAGCCGGCCCTCGAGCACCACTTGCCCGCGCTTCAGGATGAAGACCTGGTCAGCGATGCGCTCAGCTTCCGAGAGTTGGTGGGAGGAGAAGAAGACGGTGGCTCCTTCGGCGGCCGACCGTACGACCTCCTGCAGCATGACCTCGGTAACAACGGGATCCAGTCCTTCGCTGGGTTCATCGAGAATCAACAGCTCAGCGCCACGGGCGAGCGCCAGGATCAGCGCCAGTTTGGTGCGCATGCCTTTCGAGAGCTGTTTCACCTTGCGATCCAGGGGCAGCTCAAAGCGGACCAGCAGCTCTTGTTCGCGATGCGGCTGCCAGGTGGGATAGAACGAGCGGGTGAAGGCCAGCATCTGGCGCACGCTCATGTATCCGTAGAGCAGTTTGTCCTCGCTGACGAAGCCGGTGCGGCGCCGGATCTCGAGGCTGGCCGTGGGATCGGTGATGTCGCGGCCCAACACCTGGCCGGTCCCCGAGGCCGGGCGCGTCATGCCCAGCAGCATCTTGATGGTGGTGCTTTTGCCGTGGCCGTTCGGGCCGAGGAAGGCGCTGATGCCGCCGCTGGGGACGCGCAGGCGGAGATCGGACACAGCCACAACCGGGCCATAGTTTTTGGTGAGCCGGCTGGTCTCGATGATCACTTGGGCCGCCCTTTCCGCGCATCCACTTCGCCGGTGTTCAGCAGTTCGGCTTCGAAGATGCGGCGGATCTCGTCCTCCAGCAGCCCGCGCCCGCGCAGCTTCTCCACCAGGCTATGGACCTCGGCCTTGGCTGAGAGCAGTTTGCCCGCGGCTTGCGGGTTGCGCTCGGCGTCCAGGACATAGGCTCCGGCGCCCTGGCGCAGCTCGATGATGCCGGCGAATTCCAGCTCCATGTAGGCCTTGACCACGGTATTGGGACTCACCACGAGCTCCTGCGCGAGGGCGCGCACGCTGGGCAGTTGGTCGCCGGGCAGCAGGGCGCAGATCTCGACGGCGTGTTTGATCTGTTCGACCAGTTGGACGTAGATGGGCAGTCCGGAGGCGGGGTCGAGGCGAAGGAGGTGCTGTTTCACTGTAATGGTGTGATGGTACAGTGACAATCCGGAGCCGTCAAGGATTTTCGAGGCGGGGGGGGAAACCGCTGCGCATTCCTTGGCCTGGGCCGCAGGCTTCGCCGTTCCGTCCAAAAGGCGCCGCGTGGTAAAAAGAGTGAGAGGTCAGGAGTCAGCCGCCGGGCTGCCGCAGTTACGCGCCACGGCCTACTGGGACCTTCCGAGCTGCCAGCCGACGCACTCCTTCGCGCTGCCGGATTCCGGCGTTTGTCGACATTCTCTAGAGGAAAAGCAGGAACTTTGCATGTTTGGACGCGGTAATTGGGCCATTCTCGGGCTCGCGAAAGAGTCGCTGGAAGTCTTCAGAACCAACCTGGAAAACCAGTTGCTGATGGCGGCTTCGTCCCAGATGGCGGCGTCGGCGATCGCGCGGCTGTATGGGGCCGATGCGCTGGGGTTCAACCCGTTCAGCGCTCCGCGGTTGGACGAGGAGCAGGAGCTCAACGAGGAACAGCAGGCGGAGCTGGCGAAGTTTGCGATTACTGAGCGGGAAGAGGGTTCCGAGGAGACGCTGCCGGAAGAGATCCTGGCAGACAAGGGCTATGCCGTTTCGGCGGAGCGGTTCCAGTTGCACCCGACGATGCCCTGGTTTGGAATGTGGGCTGTAGCGAACGACTGGAAGAAGGCGAGCGACCTGCCCTCCGTGAAAGAGCAGCGGTCGTATGTACTGCTGGAGCGGCCTTACCGGTTTCTGCAGGCCACCGATAAGAAGACGGTGGACCAGGAGACGCTGGGCGTCACCACGATTGTCCGCAAGCAGGTGCCGGTGCTGCTGGACTTCAACGAGGGCCGGGTTTACATCGAGAGCACGAACAAGCTGCTGATCTACCGGATCATTGTCCGGCTGAACCTGCTGGCGGCCCAGAC
The DNA here is from genome assembly GCF_051172195.1 of Paludibaculum fermentans. GTDB lineage: Bacteria > Acidobacteriota > Terriglobia > Bryobacterales > Bryobacteraceae > Paludibaculum > Paludibaculum fermentans_A. The sequence goes on along the minus strand of NZ_JBPJAQ010000001.1, from coordinate 1,646,015 downwards.
GATCCCGGTGGCGTGGACGTTTGGCACCCCGAACTGGACGGAGGTAATCCTCAACCGGCTGTACGAAAAGACCGGGTATGAGGACGACTTCGTGAAGCGCGCCGAGGAGGCGAAGCGGTTCACGGCGAAAGAGATAGAGAAGCTGGAGGACCGGGCGCTGGAAGCCATTGTGGCGAATTACTTCTCGATGACCGAGCTGCCGGGCGGGCTGTGGGCGGGGATCTCCGGGCCGGCGATGATCCGGCTGCACGCTACGGCTCCGGCGATTGGGGTGAAGGCTCCGACGAGCGCGACCACGCTGCTGAGGATGACGAGCGACACCGGGATTGTTTCGGGCGTCCTCACCTTCCAGGAGTGCATCCCGGTGCTGAACAAGGAAGGCGTGGAGCGGATCATCCGGCGGGACCTGGTGCGGGTGCAATTGAACGACAAGATCAACCTGACCGACGTCGGGGCGGCGATGCTGAGGGGCTTCGACCTTTCCACGCACAAGAAGGATGTCCAGCGCGAGATCAAGCAGACGAAACAGGTGCCGTCGATCCCGCAATTCTGGGGCAACTGGCTGCACCAGTTGGGCAACGCCGTACGCACGATTGAGGGGGCGTTCCGCGAGGTGTTGGATGTGGATGGGGACCAGGAGGGCGGGATCGTGCCGATGCAGGTTCCGGAGAAGGTGGAGGCTGGGGAGCCGGTTAGCGCTTGAGGTGAGCTTTGAGAGTGCCTGATTTCGCCGGCTGCGGCTGCCTTCTGGGGATGGGGGGAGTTCGGTGGGCTATCCGGCTCACTTACGTTCGCGGCTCTATTTGTGGTGGCGGCCGTTGTGATGGCTGGCGGGTATGGAAATTAGCGTCAATTCGATCCTTGAGCAGTATCGCCTGGCCCTGATTGGGATCTGGAACCATTTCTTTTTGCCCTGGCCCGCCACTGCCCAGGAGGAGGAGTCCGTCGATTGGGGGGAAACCGCGAGCGCTTTCCGGGCCGCCAGCCCAACTCTGTTTCGCGAGCTCGTGGGCCGCAAGATTGAACTGGAGCACGACCTGAGCGTGAGCATGACCGACGTGCGGATCAGGCCCCGTGGACTCCGCATGCTGGGGACTGAATGGGCGGAGATCCATGTCAGCGCCGCGGCAAGCGGCCCCGGGGGTCTACAGTTTACGGGAGACATCCGGCGGATTGAACGCCTGACCACCGAGTTGGTCTTTGCCGATTATTGGGACTGGTTTCCGGAGGGCGTCCGCACTTTCGAGTACTACCTGGCGACCGTGGCAGCCTCTACGCGCTATCCGGAGATCGTGGGCAGAATGGCCCTGATCAAAGTGGTGGAGGCGGAAGCGGTGATCGTGAGTCTGGACGGGGGGTGACGGGCTGCCAGAACCGCCCTGGTCAGCCCGACAGGCCGGTGTGGAGCGCGACCACCCCGAACGTCATGCGTTCGAACTTCACGCGGGTGTAGCCGGCGCCTTCCATTTCGGCGGCTAGCGACTCGGCTCCGGGGAACTTGCGGACGGATTCCGGCAGGTAGGTATACGCTTCTTTCGAACCGGAGACCAGGCCGCCGATGGCCGGCAGGATGCGGCGCGAGTAGAGGCCATACACTCCGCGGATGACGGGGTTGGGAGGGGTGGAGAATTCCAGGATGGCCAGCATGCCACCGGGCTTCAGCACCCTGCGCAACTCCTTGAGTCCTTTCCGGTAGTTCGCAAAGTTGCGGAAACCAAAGGCCACTGTCACTAAGTCGAGTGACTTGTCGGCCAGCGGCAGCCGCAGTCCATCTCCTTCAAACAGCGGGGTGAATGCCTTGCGTTGACCCGCCTTGACGGAGGCCGCCACCAGCATGGGGTGGCAGAAATCGCTGCCGAGGACCAGGGTCTGTTCCGACGCCCGCTCCTCCAGCGCCAGCAGCAGGTCGCCGGTGCCGCAGCAGAGGTCCATCACCTTCATGCCGGGCCGGCGCAGGATGTGCTCGACGCGCCGCACGGTGGTGCCGCGCCAGTAGCGGTCGACCTGGAACGACAGCAGATGATTCAGCAGATCGTACTTGCCGGCGACCTGTCCGAACATGCCGCGCACGTATTGCGCCGCTTGTTCCTCGGTCACCGTGCCCTGCGGTGTCGTCCCCCTGGGTGCTGTCATGCGAGCGTCAACCCGATGGCCTCGCGGACCAGGTCCGCGGGCAGCCCCGGCACCACTTCGGTCGACCCGATGCCCGTCGCGAGCACGAAATGGACTGTTCCCTGAATCGCCTTCTTGTCCTTGACCAGCCTCGGCATCAGGTTATCCACGCTGAGCGGCGCAGTCGAGGGGAACGGGCCATAGGCGTTCACCACATCAATGATTTCCGAGGAGTGGTCCTCGCTGAGGCGGCCGGCCAGGCGCGAGAGGTGGGTGGCGGCGATCATGCCCAGGCCCACGGCTTCGCCATGCAGGAAGTGCGCGTATTTCGTTTCGGCTTCCATGGCGTGGCCCACGGTGTGGCCGAAGTTGAGGATCTTGCGCAGGCCCATCTCTTTCTCGTCCGCGGTGACCACTTCGCACTTAATGCGGACGCTTTCGGCCACCATCTGTTCGACGGCCCCGGGTTCGCGCGCCATGACGCGCGGCTGTTCGTTCTGCATCAGGCGGAAGAGCGGCTCGCAGGCGATGACGCCGTGCTTGATCACTTCGAAGAGTCCGGCGCGGTATTCCCGCTCCGGCAGGGTGGCCAGGACGTCGGGATCGGTCAGGACGGCCAGCGGCTGGTGGAACGAACCGATGAGGTTCTTGCCGCCGACGAGGTTGGCTCCGGTCTTGCCGCCAACGGCCGCGTCCACCTGGGAGAGCAGGGTGGTGGGGATCTGGATGACCGGGATGCCGCGCATGTAGATGGCAGCCAGGAAACCGCCGAGATCGTTGACGATGCCGCCGCCGAAGGCGACCACCAGGCTGGACCGGTCGCCGCCGAGTTCCACCATACGGTCGGCCATTGATTCGACGGAGGACAGCCGTTTGCGCTCTTCACCACCGGGGAACACCAGGCGGTGCCAGTCCTTCCCATCCAGACCCGACGCCACGGCCGGACCATGCAGGGCCCACACGTCGTCGGTGGCCACGACAAAGACTTTCCCATGCCTGGCGGGGAGAAAATCGCGCAGCCGGCGGAGGACTCCACGCTCTACAGTTGCTTCATATCGGTGCGCCGTTGTTGTCACGGCAAAGGCAGGCATATCTTCGTTGTACCATGGGAGTTATCAGCGCGATCTCAGACTTGATTCAGACTGACTACCTGGTTGTAGGCGCCGGTGTCGCCGGATTGCGCGCCGCCATTGCGCTCGCTCCGGCGGGCCGTGTGCTGGTAGTCGCCAAGGACAGCCTGCGCGAATCTTCCTCGGAATATGCCCAGGGCGGCATTGCCGTTGCCCTGAGTGACGACGATGAGGTGGATCTGCACGAGTCCGACACGCTGGCCGCCGGCGACGGGCTGTGCAACCGCCAGGCGGTTCACGTATTGGTCGAAGAAGGGCCCGGAGCCATCCAGCAACTGATGGACTGGGGCGCCGAGTTCGACAAAGAGGGCGGCCGCCTCGTTTTCGCCCGCGAAGGGGCGCACTCGCGCAGCCGGGTGCTGCATTCGCACGGCGATTCCACCGGCAAAGAGATCGCTCGGACTCTGTACCACAAGGCCGCTTCGCTGGAGAATGTCTCGTTCCGCAGCTTCTCGGCGGTAGTGGACCTGCTGGTCCAGGATGGTAACGTTGTGGGCGCGGTGGCCCTGGACGAGAACTCAGGCTCGCTGATTCCGATCTCCGCCAAGGCCGTGCTGCTGGCCACCGGAGGACTGGGCCGGGTTTTCACGGACACCACGAACCCGGATGTGGCCACCGGAGACGGAGTCGCCATGGGTTGGCGCGCCGGAGCTACGATCTCCGATATAGAGTTCATCCAGTTCCACCCCACGGCGCTGCATGTCGAGGGCGCGCCCCGCTTCCTGCTCTCCGAGGCACTGCGCGGCGAAGGCGCCCATCTGTTGAATTCCAAGGGCGAACGCTTCATGCGCCGGTACCACGAGATGGGCGAACTGGCGCCGCGCGACGTGGTTTCGCGCTGCATTGTGGAAGAGATGCGCCGTGAGAAGACCCCGCACGTCTTCCTCGATCTGTCGGGCCGCGGACCGGATTTCGTCAAGAATCGCTTTCCCCGCATCTACAGCACCTGCCTGCAGTACGGCATCGACCTGGATCAGGAAGCAGCGCCGGTCCACCCCGCCGCGCACTATTCCATGGGCGGAGTGTGGACCGACCTTGACGGCCGCACCTCCAGTCCCGGGCTTTGGGCCGCCGGGGAGGTGGCCTGCACCGGGGTCCACGGCGCCAACAGGTTGGCCTCGAATTCTTTACTCGAAGGTGTCGTTTTTGGCGCCCGGGCAGGGCAGTCGATTGTGGATTCCAACAGTACGGCCCGCCTGCGCGGTGTGCGCTTTGAACCGCTGGAAATCCCTCAAACCAAAGAGGCAATCGTCCGCCGCATCGCCACGGACTTCTGCGGAATCATCCGCAACGGCGACGGTTTGACCACGGCGTTGACGATCCTGGGGGGCATGCCTGCCGCGCGCAAGCGCCAGGTTGCCCGGGCCGATATTGAAGTCGCGAACATTCACACCCTCACGCAGTTAATTGCGCGCTGTGCTCGCGCCCGCGAAGAAAGTCGCGGGGCGCACCGCCGATCCGACTATCCTAAGAGAGTGGATGCTTTTGAAAAGCACTCCAGGATCCGGATCAGCCAGCGCGAGGTGAATTTTGAATAGACGCAACACTGTTACGGCTCCGGCTTGCGCCTTTCTATTACTCACGTCGCTGGAACTCATGCAGGTTGGCCCCTCCACGGCCCTATGGGCGGCCCCCGCCATCCTGCTCGCCGCGATGCTCATCGCCTGGGCTGCCGAATCCGCCCAGTTCTACATTGCCCAGGGATTTGCCCTCGCGATCCTGGCCTGGCTGCAGACCCTGCCGGAGTTCGCGGTGGAAGCGGTACTGGCCTGGAAGCAGCAAGTTCCGCTGTTGCTGGCCAACCTGACCGGAGCGCTTCGCCTGCTCACCGGGTTGGGCTGGCCGCTGATTTACTTCACAGCCGCCGCGTTCCACCGCATTAAGTATAAGAAGGCACTGAATGCGATCCACCTGGCGGATGAACACTGCGTCGAGGTGGTGGGGTTGCTCGCGCCGCTGGTCTACGTGACCGTCATCTGGGCCAAGTCTTCGCTGAATCTGTTGGACGCCGTGGTGCTGGTTGCCCTCTACGTTGCTTACTTGATGGTCCTGTCCAAACTGCCGCCGCAGGAAGCGGAAGGGATTGAGGACCTGGACCGTATTCCGCGCGCCGTGGTGGAATCCAGCCCCCGGGTCCGGACCTTCCTGATCTTCGCCCTGTTTTCGGCGGGCGGCGCCCTGATCTACTTCTGCGCGGAGCCGTTCCTGGGCAGCCTGCTGGCGCTGTCGGCGGTTCTCGGCATCCCCAGTTTTGTTTTTGTGCAGTGGGTAGCGCCGTTCGTGAGCGAATTCCCTGAGAAGGTTTCGGCCTTTTACTGGGCCCGCACCATTGACCGTGCGCCGATGGCCCTGATGAACATGGTGAGTTCCAACATCAACCAGTGGACGCTGCTGGCCGCGATGCTGCCGGTGATTTACTCCATCAGCCGCGGGACGCCGTCAGCCATCACGTTCGACTCCCAGCAGGAGCTCGAGCTGCTGATGACGATCGGGCAGTCGCTGGTGGGGATGATCTTCCTGGTCAATATGATGCTCACCTGGTGGGAAGCAGGCGCTCTGCTGGGCCTGTGGTTCATCCAGTTCATCCTGTCGCCGGTGCAGCCCGGTCCGGGCGCCTGGGGGATGATTGCCGGCCACATTCACTGGATTGTGACCGCGATCTATTTCCTTTGGTTCGCCGTGGAAGTAGTCCGCTGCCTTGCCGGGAAGCGTATGCCGGCCGCGTTCACTCTCTTCGCGGAATTGTGGCGCACGCGGATCCGGCCGGCGGCGCGCTGAGCCCTCCCTGACGCGGGCTATGAGATGATGGGCTCAGGTGCCCGCATGGAACCAGAAACCATGGATTTCAATTGCGAGATTACTGAGGGCCGCATCGCGGTTCCTCCCGAAATAGCAGCTCAGGTACCCCCTGGAGCGCAGGTTCGGGTTGTCATCTCGTGGGCTTCGCTCCAGGATGATGCGGCTTGGCGCGAAACTGGCCGCCGCCAGTTCGAAGCTGCGTATGCGGATGCAGACGAGATTTACGAATCGCTAATTGATGACACTTCGACCAGGTGAAGTCGTCCTGATACGGATTGACTATCACCAGACGCCGGGCGGCAAAGTGCGGCCGGCCATAGTTCTCCTGGATGCCGATGACGACGACTTCGTCGCTGCGCCCATCACCTCTCGATCCCGCACCTCGGACTACGACGTGCCGATCGTACAGTGGCGCGAAGCCGGCCTCAACAGCCCCTCCACCATGCGCATTCACAAGCTCACAGTACTGGCGAAGAGCGAGATGGCCCGCCGGATCGGCGCACTGGTGCAGGAGGATCGGGCCACGCTAGCGTCAGCCCTGAGGATGGCCTTCTTCCTGGAATAAGCGCGGAGCAGGTGTATGCATGCGGCCCCGGGCTCACCCGCCTGCCTACAACGTGAACGCCGCCTTCAACACCTTCTCCCGCTCCATCGTCCGGCGCATCACCTCACGCCACATTTCCGGTAGCACCGCATCCATGGCCAGCAGTCCTTCATAGGTCATGCCGCCCGGCGTGCTGACTTCTTCCAGCATCTCGCGGCCGTCGATGCCGGCTTTCGGCAGATCGGCCGCCGCGCGCACCGTATCCCACACCAGCGATTCCCATTGCACCAGTGAGATGTCGGGCTGCATTTCGTAGGCCGCCGCGGCCCACTCGGTACAGAATCTGGCCAGGAAGGCCGGCCCGCAGCTCACCACGTTGGTCGCTGCCCGGCTCTGCGACTCCTCGATCTGCTCCGTGCGGCTCAAACGCTCGAGCAAATCGCGCAGGTAGGCGAGATCTTTCTCGGTGCTTCGCGGACCGGGGATCAGCAGGCTGACGCCGCCGTGAACAAACTGCGTAAAGGAGGGAATCACTTTCGCCGTACGGCACGGGGTGGTGGCCGCCAGGCGGTCCAACTCCACGACATTGGAGATGCTCACCAGCAGATGGCGGCTGGTCAGCAGTGGTTTGACCTCTTCCAGCACCTGGGCGGTGTCGCCCGGGCGGACGCACAGGAACAGCGTCTCGCACTCCTGGCCCAACTCCGCGTTGGTGCCGGTGCGCAGCCGCGGATAGTGCAGTTGCAGATCCTCCAATTTCTCCTGGGAACGGTTGCTCGCCCAGATCTCTTCATCCACCGGACGCTCGGCTCGCAGCAGTGCGCGAACCAGCATTGCGCCCATTTTGCCTGTGCCAATGAACCCGATTGCCATGCGAACAGAAGTATACAACCCTCCGCGCTACACTGGAGGTGGTTGAGACCTGATGACGAATAGCATCCACGGGACCACTATATTGGTGGTCCGCCGCAACGGCAAAGTCGTGATGGCCGGAGACGGACAGGTGACCCTGGGCAGCGAGGTGTTGAAGGCGAAAGCCAACAAACTCCGCCGTCTGCACAAGGATAAGATCGTGGCTGGATTCGCCGGCTCCACGGCTGACGCCTTCTCTCTCTTCGCCCGCTTCGAAGCCAAACTCGAACAACACAACGGCAATCTGCCGCGCAGCGCCGTCGAGCTCGCCAAGGACTGGCGGACCGACAAGATGCTGCGACACCTGGAAGCTCTTCTGCTTGTCGCCGACGCCACCAACATCTATATTCTCAGCGGCAATGGCGATGTCATCGAGCCTGATAGCGACTGCATGGCCATCGGCAGCGGTGGGCCTTTCGCCCAGGCGGCCGCGCGCGCGCTGCTGGAGAACACCAAGCTCACGGCGCGGGAAATTGTTGAGAAGGCCATGATCATCGCCGCCGAAACCTGTATCTACACCAACAGCAACATCAGCTACCAGGAGCTCGGCTAAGCATGGTCATCTACCTGCCCGGCGACGCCAACCGCGACGAGCCCCTGCTGGACGAGCTCACTCCGCGCCAGATCGTCGCCGCCCTCGATAAATATGTGATCGGCCAGGCGGATGCCAAACGCGCTATCGCCGTTGCCCTGCGCAATCGCATCCGCCGCCAGAAGCTCGACCCCGAGATGGCCGAAGAGGTGATGCCGAAGAACATCCTCATGATCGGCACCACGGGCGTCGGCAAGACGGAACTCGCCCGCCGCCTGGCCAAGCTCTCCAACTCGCCGTTCCTCAAAGTGGAAGCCAGCAAGTTCACCGAGGTCGGCTATGTCGGCCGCGACGTGGAATCGATGATCCGCGACCTGGTCGAGGTCGCCATCGACATGGTCCGCGAAGAAAAGCTCGAAGAAGTAGCCGATCGCGCCGAAGAGGCAGCCGAGGAGCGCCTGCTCGACATCCTGCTGCCGCCTACGCCCGAGCCCAGCGAAACCGCCGACAAAACCCGCGAAAAGATGCGCGAGAAGCTGCGCGCCGGCCGTCTCGACGAGAAGATTGTCGAGATCGACGTCAAAGACCGCGCCCCGTCCTTCGAAGTCTTCTCCAACACCGGCAACGAAGACATGGACATGAACCTGCGCGAGTTCCTGCCCCAGTTGTTCGGCGGCCGTACCACCAAGCGCAAACTGCGAGTGGCCGAGGCCTTCGAATACCTCACGCAAGAGGAAGAGGGTCGCCTGGTCGATATGGATCAGGTCACGCGCCTCGCCATCGAGCGTGTGGAGCGCAACGGAATCCTATTTCTCGACGAAATCGACAAGATTGCCGGCCGCGAAGGCGGCCACGGACCCGACGTCTCCCGCGAGGGCGTACAGCGCGACATCCTGCCCATCGTCGAGGGCACCACGGTCAACACCCGCTACGGTTTTGTCCGGACGGATCACATCCTGTTCATCGCCGCCGGAGCGTTCCACGTCTCCAAGCCGTCGGACATGATTCCGGAGCTGCAGGGCCGTTTCCCGATCCGCGTCGAGCTCAAGTCCCTCAACGAGGATGACTTTGTGCGGATCCTCACCGAGCCGAAGAATGCCCTGATCAAGCAGTACACCGCGCTGCTCGAAACGGAAGGGATTCAGTTGGAGTTCGGTGACGACGCCATCCGCGCGATCGCCGGCTTTGCCACCCAGGTGAACGAGTCGAGCGAGAACATCGGCGCCCGCCGCCTGCACACCATCCTCGAGAAACTGCTCGAGGAGATCAGCTTTGAAGGCCCCGATCTGAAGAAGAAGAAGGTCAAGGTGGACGCGGCGTTTGTGCGCCGTCAACTGGCCGACATTGTGGCCGACCAGGACCTGAGCCGGTACATTCTGTAATGCGCCCGTTCGCCGCCCTCGCAGTCCTGACCCTTGCCCTTTCCGGGTGCGGCTATGTTGGCGACCCCAAGCCGCCGGCGCTGGACATCCCGTTGCCGATACAGGATTTGCGCGGGGTCCAGCGCGGCGCCAATATAGTGCTGGCGTTCACGCCCAATCCGAAGACGACCGAGGACATTCTGCTCAAGTCCTTTGCCGCCATTGACCTGCGCGCGGGCGAGAACATCCAGGGCGGCTTTGAAGTGAATCGCTGGGCCGAGGCGGCCCGCAAGATTCCGGTGAGTGACGTTTCCATCACTCCGAAGGAGCTCACCATCCCCACGGCCGGCTTCACCGGCAAGGAGATTATCTTCGCCGTCCGCACCACCGGACCGAAGGGCCGTTCGTCCAGCTGGTCGAACCTGGTCACCCTGCGCATCGTGCCCACGCTCTCGGTGCCGGCCGGACTCACCACTGTGGCCACGGCCAAAGGCATCTACCTGGAATGGAAGGACGAGCACACCGCCCCCGGCACGGAATGGCGTGTCTGGCGGCTGGCGGAAGGGGAGAAGGAGCCCACTGTCCTGGGCAATGCGGGCGGTCCCTCGTGGCTCGACCCGAACGCGGAGTTTGGCAAGACTTACGGCTACACCTTGCAGCAGGTTCTCAAAATTAACGAGAAGGAAGAGGCCGAAAGTGAAGTTTCGCCCACCGCTTCGTTGAAGTACGAGGACAAGTTCGCGCCAGGCATCCCCACCGGACTCACTGCCGTGGCGGGGATCAAAGCTGTCGACCTCAACTGGGACCGCAACCAGGAGAGCGACCTCAAATCCTACGTTGTCTTTCGGGCCGAAGGCGGCGCGGCACTCGCGAAGATCGCCGACCTCGGCACCAGCCCCAACTTCAACGACAGCAAGGTGGAGAGCGGCAAGAAGTACCGCTATGCTGTCGCCGCCGTCGACGAGCTCGGCAACACCAGCGACCCCAGCGCCGCGGTCGAGATCGCCGTACCCTAACCCAAACTGGGGTGACGAACCGTCCCCGAATGTCGCACCATAGTCTTTAATGACGCGTTACGTTCGTATTGCCCGCGAGCCCGCCGTGCCCATTAGCGCACCGGACTCGCATCCCGGCGTCCTCCGCGGAATCCTTCAGGACGATCAGATCCTCCTCGCCGAGGGACGCACGCTGCCGCTGGCCCAGGCCCGCCTGTTGCCGGCCGTTTCGCCCACCAAAATTGTCTGTGTGGGGCGGAACTATGCGGAACACGCCAAGGAGCTCGGCAATGCGGTGCCGACGGAGCCGCTCATCTTCATGAAGCCTCCGTCTTCGCTGAATGGCCACCTGGGCGAGGTGGTCTACCCAAGAATCTCCCAACTGGTGTCGTTTGAAGGCGAAGTCGGAATCATCATCGGACGGCGCGCCCGCCGCATCAAACAGGAGGAAGCCGACGGCTACATCGCCGGCTATACCATCGTCAACGACATGACGGCGCGTGATCTTCAGAAGAAGGATGGCCAGTGGACCCGCGGCAAAGGATTCGATACCTTTTGTCCGGTGGGGCCGTGCTGGGTTCCTCGCGAAGAGATTGATTTTAAATCACTTCGTGTCACGACCCGAGTGAACGGAGAGGTCAAACAGGACGCTCCCGTCACGGATATGATTTTCAGCGTGGGTGCTATTCTACAGTTCGTAACAGAGTTCATGACGCTCGAGCCGGGTGATCTCATTGCCACTGGCACCCCGCCCGGCGTCGGCCCGGTTCAACCGGGTGATGTGATCCAAGTGGAAGTTCCGGGACTTGGGATCCTCGAAAATTCCATCGTGGCAGAGTAAGTAGTAAGACTTCAGACAGGAGGGGCCGGTATGAAGTTTTTTCTGGACACCGCTAATCTCGATGAATTGAAGAAGGGTGCGGCCTGGGGCGTCGTCGACGGCGTCACCACCAATCCTTCGCTCATCGCGAAAGAAGGCATTCCCTTACAGGAACAGATTCGCAAGATCTGTGAAATTGTCGATGGTCCTGTTAGCGCGGAGGTCATCGCCACTGACGTCGATGGCATGTTGCGGGAAGGTCGCGAAGCGGCCAAACTGCACAAGAACATCATCGTGAAGTGTCCTTTGACCCGGGCCGGCATCCAAGCCTGCTCGACGCTTTCGAAAGAAGGCATCCGCGTCAACGTCACTCTCTGCTTCTCGCCCAGCCAGGCGATTCTGGCCGCGAAAGCCGGAGCGTGGTGCGTCAGCCCCTTTGTCGGGCGTCTCGACGACATCGGGCTCGAAGGCATGACCCTCATCCGTGACATCTGCAAAATCTACGCCAACTACGGCTACAAAACGCAGGTGCTCGCCGCCTCGCTTCGGTCGCCCCTGCATGTTGTGCAGGCCGCCGAAGCCGGTTCACACATCGGAACCATGCCTTTCAAGGTGTTGGATCAGATGTTCAACCATCCGCTGACCGATAAGGGCCTGGATCAGTTCCTGAAGGATTACGCCAAAGCGTTCCAGGAGGCGCCGGCCGGAAGATAAAGAGTGCTTATTCGAGATCCTCGTTATTTGATCGGACTCGTTGCGACGGCGGTCCTGGTTGCCCTGGCCGTCTATGTCATCTTTCAGCGGCGTCTCACGCCGGTGGAGAAGGAGCGCCGTCGCCGCGTCTTCGTGAATCGAAGCCGCCGTACTGTCGAAGGGGTCATCTCCGAGGCGGGCGAGGATCTCATTCACTATCAGTACGAACTGCGGGGCGTGATGTACTTCGCCTCGCAGGACGTTTCCGCCATCCGAACTCTTCTTCCCCTCTTCCCCGATCGGTTGATTGGTGCCGTCGGAGTGAAGTATGATCCGAGAAACCCTGCCAACTCGATTGTAATCTGCGAAGATTGGTCAGGACTCACTGTCAAAAGGGAAAGTCAGGATGCAATTGTCGAGTGACTGGAAGAAGATGATATGCGCCACGCTCTTCGTGGTGCTCCTCGGCGCCGCAATCGGAGTGGCCGCCAACAAGTACAACAAGCCCAAATCGGTTCTGCACATCGTCACGCTGCTGTATAAGGACGGCACCACGGATGAGCAGAAGAAGGAAGTTCTCGAAGGCATCGAACGCATGGCCGCGGACATCCCCGGCATCCGCAATGTGTGGCTGAAAGGTTCCAGCGTCCAGGGCAACTACCCTTACAAGCAGGCCGACGGCAGCATCAAGCTGCGGCCAGTCACCGACGCCTTCGTAATCGAGTTTGAAAACGAAGCCGCCTTTCAGACCTACGCCGACCATCCCGCTCATCGTGCGTGGGAAAAAGTCTACATGAACGTACGCGAACGTTCGATCACGACCGACGTCACGAATCCGTAAGTTCGGCAGGCCAGCAGGCTGCCGGCCGGTTCAAGTCTCAGCTCTGGTACTAAAACAACAGCTGTCGTTTAGGCGCTTTCTCGTCCGCGCGCCAAAACGACAGCTGTTGTTTTTGCGTTCTAACTTATTGATCTAGCTCTTGGAGCCGCGGCCGGTCTTGGCGGCAGCAGCAGGCTCCGGCGTGACGGTGGGCTCTACCGCGTCCGGCAGCTTCGACAACCCGAGAACCTCACGCACCATCTGATCGAGTTTCACCAGCGTTTCCGGATGATCGCGCAGGAACTGCTTGGCGTTTTCGCGGCCCTGGCCGATGCGTTCGCTGGAGAAGCTGTACCACGATCCGCTCTTCTCGACGATGTTGTGCTCGACACCGATGTCGATGAGGTCGCCGATGAGGCTGATGCCCTCGCCGTACATGATGTCGAACTCGGCTTCGCGGAAGGGCGGAGCCAGCTTGTTCTTGACCACCTTCACCTTGGTCCGGTTCCCGACGACGGCCTCGCCGTCCTTGATCGCCGCAATGCGCCGGATGTCGATGCGTACGCTGGAGTAGAACTTCAGCGCGCGGCCGCCGGTGGTGGTTTCCGGGTTGCCGAACATGACGCCGATCTTTTCGCGGATCTGGTTGATGAAGATCAGGCAGGTGTTGGACTTGGATACGTTGCCCGTCAGTTTGCGCATGGCCTGCGACATCAGCCGCGCCTGCACGCCCATGAACGAGTCGCCCATTTCGCCATCGAGTTCGGCCTTCGGCACCAGGGCCGCCACCGAGTCGACTACGATGATGTCGATGGCGTTGGAACTGATCAGGGCCGAGGTGATCTCCAGCGCCTGCTCAGCATAATCCGGCTGGGAAACCAGCAGATTGTCCACGTCCACGCCGAGCTTGCGGGCATAGATGGGATCCAGCGCGTGCTCCACGTCGACGAACGCCGCCATGCCGCCCACCTTCTGCGCCTGGGCTACAGCCTGCAGCGCGAGGGTGGTCTTACCGGAAGATTCCGGCCCGTAGACTTCGATGATGCGCCCACGCGGGAAACCGCCCACGCCCAGCGCATGATCCACGGAGACCGACCCGGAAGAGATGACGCCGACGGGAACGATGGCATCGTGTGAGCCCAACCGCTGGATGGTGCCCTTGCCGAATTGCTTCTCAATATTGCCAAGCGTGACACTCAGCAGCCGCTGTTTTTCCTTCTCTTCGAGAGCCATGGCCTTCCGGGGGCCTCCTTTGGTGACTAGTGAAAACTCTTACAGTATAGCAGCGCTTGTCAAGAAGCGCGCTTCCTAGTGTAACTAGTGATGCGCCCGGGGTGAGTATCTCCAAAAATTAACCTCTATCTCCGCCACCTCCTATTGCTTTCCCACAAGAACCGCCGTATTCTTCTTGTGGGATTCCCAGCGGAGATTGAGATGAAAGACAAAAATGACGTCTGGCAGGGTACGCTCGCCCTCATGGTGATGAAAACACTGGACATGATGGGTCCGCAGCATGGCTATGGCATTGCCCGCCGCATTGAACAGATCAGCGAAGACCTGCTCTCGGTGAACCACGGTACCCTCTACCCCGTGCTGCTCAAGCTGGAACAGGAAGGCTCGATCGCTTCCGACTGGGGTCTCTCGGAGAACAACCGCAAGGCGCGTTTCTACCACCTCACCGAAGAAGGCCGCCGGGAACTCCGCACAGAGCAACTGCATTGGGAGGCCACCACTTCGATTATGGCCCGCTTCCTCTCCGCACCAGGAGCAAAACAATGAATCGAAAGGCTTTACGCCGCTCCTGGAGCCGCCTCAAAGGCCTGCTCCCCAGCCGCCGCCGCGATGAGGATCTGGCCGAGGAGCTCGAATCACATATCGAACTGCTCACCGCGGACAACATCAAACGCGGCATGAATCCGGCCGACGCCCGCCGCGCCGCGGTGTTGAAACTGGGCGGCCTCGAGTCAGTCAAGGAATCGTATCGCGACCAGCGAGGCCTGCCCGTAGTCGAGGCGTTCTTCCAGGATCTCCGCTACGCCTTTCGCGGCATGCGGCGCCGGCCGGGTTTCACCCTCACCGCCGTCGCCTGCCTCGCCCTGGGCATCGGAGCCACTACCGCCCTGTTCAGCGTCCTGAACGCCGTCCTGATCCGCCACCTGCCGGTCGCCCAGCCGGAACAACTGGTCCAGCTTCGCTTCCAGGGCGACTCCAAATTGCCCAGGACCATTCGCCACAGCAATTCCGGCTTCCAGCGTGCTTCTTTCCCGCACTACATGCTGCAGGAACTGCAGGACAGCGGCGGCGGGCTGTCGGAGCTCTTCGCGTTTGTGCCGATGAATTTCGACCGGCATGGCCTCACCGTCAATATCGACGGCGTACCGTCCACCGCGGGCGGTGAGATGGTCTCGGGCAACTATTTCCGCGGCCTCGGCGTCGCGCCTGTCATCGGCCGCGCCATTTCGGAGGACGACCTCAAGCCGGGTGCGCCCAACGTGGCCGTCCTGAGCCATGGCTACTGGACGCGCCAGTTTGGGCGCGACCGTGGCGTGATTGGCCATCGCATTTCATTGAACGGACAGCCTTTCAGCGTCATCGGCGTGGCGCCCCAGGACTTTTTTGGAGTGAATGCGGCCCAGCCACCCGAGTTCTGGCTCCCCCTGCGCGACCTGCCCGGCCTGGCCCCCTGGGGCAACACTTCGCCCAAAGCCAGCCGGATGTTCAGCGACCGCACATGGTGGTGGTGCATGCTGATGGGCCGCCTGAAGCCCGGTGTCACCGCACAGCAGGCTCAACTTCAACTGGACGCCCGCTTCCGGCAGATCCTGGCTTCCGGCGCCCCGGCGGACCTCAAGCCGGAGATCCTGCCGCATCTGGAGCTGACGGACGCCGGCAAGGGCCTGGACAATCTACGCAGCCGCCTCTCCCGGCCATTGCAGCTGCTGCTGGCGGCCACGGGACTGGTTCTGCTCATCGCCTGCGCCAATGTGGCCATGTTGCTGCTGGCCCGCGCCACGGCGCGGCAGCGGGAAACCAGTGTCCGCCTCGCCCTGGGCGCCATGCGCGGCCGCCTCATCCGCCAATACTTAACCGAATCGGTGCTGCTCGCCCTGGTCGGTGGCGGCCTGGGCGTCCTCGTCGCCTTCTGGGGTAGCCATGGCCTTGTCCTGCTGGACCGGGACACGCGGGCGCTTTCGCTGGACGTGCGGCCGGATGGCACGGTGCTGGGATTCTGCCTGGGGCTCTCCCTGCTCACGGGCATCCTGTTTGGACTCGCGCCCGCGTTTCGCGCGACACGCACCAATGTTTCCACACGCATCCAGGAGGGTGTGACGATGCACGTCCGGCGCCTGAACCTGGGCTCGGCGCTAGTAGCCGGTCAGGTCGCCCTTTCCGTGCTGCTGCTTTTCGGGGCGGGGTTGTTCCTGCGGACGCTCGGCAACCTCGAATCGCAGGACCTTGGGTTCCGCAGCGAGAATCTGCTCGTCTTCTCCCTGGATCCGCCGCGCACCGCATACAGCGGCAACCGCCGGGTGGAGTTCTACCACCGCGCGCTGGAGTCGATCCAGCCGCTGCCCGGTGTGGAGTCGGCCACCTCGTCCGGGCTGGCGTTGCTCTCAGGCTGGACCAACAATTCGGATGCGTCCGCCGATTCCGCGGCTCCGGCCAGTGAGGCAAAGCCCTCGCGCTCCCTGACCTGGAACACTGCCGGGCCCAACTACTCCCGCACCATGGGCATGAATCTGATCCAGGGCCGTGACCTGGACTGGGCAGACATCCGGCTGGCCCGCAAAGTCGCGGTGGTCAATATGGCGATGGCCCGCCGCTACTTTCCGAATCAGAATCCGGTGGGCCACCGTTTCTCAATGAGTGAGGAGTACAACGCCGCCGAGGCGATCGAGATCATCGGCGTCGTGGGCGATGCCAAGTACGGCAGCGTGCGCGGCGAGGTGAATCCCACGGCTTACATCAGCTACCCGGCCATTCCGGAATCGGTGAGCAAGATGCACTTCGAAGTGCGGACGGCGGGCGATCCGGCTGCCGTCCTGAACGCCATCCGCGGCGCCATGCGGGGCCTCGATCCAGGCGTACCGCTGGTCGAGCCCAAGACACAGACTGAATTGCTCCGCGACGGGCTGGGTGAGGAGCGGCTGTTCGCCGTCCTGTGCACGGTATTCAGCGGCCTGGCGATGATTCTGGTCGCCGTCGGACTCTACGGGACGCTTGCCTACGCCGTCACACGGCGCACCAACGAGATTGGCATCCGCATGGCGCTGGGCGCTCCGCGCGGCCACGTCCCGTGGATGGTGTTGAAGGAATCGCTGGTGCTGATTGGCGCTGGAGCCGTCATCGGCCTGCCGGCCGCCCTGGCGGCCTCCCGGTTGGTGGAGAACCAGATCTTCGGCGTCAAACCGGGCGACCCGCTCACGCTGGCGGCGAGCCTCTGCACACTGCTGCTGGTAGGAGCCGCGGCCAGCTTCCTGCCGGCGCGCCGCGCCGCGCAGATCGATCCGCAGGTGGCGCTGAGAAACGAGTAACCGCTAGAAAACGCGAGCGCCCCAGAACTGCAGAAAACAGGCCGGCACCAGGCGATGGACAGCCAGTCCGGGCACAGGGAAGACGCGCCGCAACGATCGCTGATAGGCCGAGGGGGCCTGCCCCACCAGGCTGCGGAAGCGAGTACTAAACGAACCCAGGCTTTCGTAGCCCACGGCGAAGCAGACCTCGGTCACCGCCAGGTGGTCGCGGGCCAGCAGGCGCTTGGCCTCGTCCATCCGCAACCGAGTCAGAAACTCAAGCGGCGATTCGCCGAACGTCCGGCGGAACATGCGCTGGTAGTGATAAGGCGAGAGGCACGCCTCGCGCGCGGCATCGTGCAGGCGCAGCGGCTCGCCGAAGCCCGCCGCCAGATAATCGCGCGACCGCACCAGGCGCCGGAACAACTCATCCTGGACCGCCGGCCCCAGCCGCAGTGGAGCTGTATAGATGAGCGGATGCGTCACGAAGGACAGTGTACCCGGGAAGGCTACTCGGGACGCAAGACCTGCGCCGGATTCAGGCTGGAGATGCGCCGCGCGGCCAGCAGGATAGCCAGGCCGGCGATCACGATGAGGCCGAGCCCGGCGGCCGCGCAATCCTGCCAGGTGACGGCCTTTGCCTGGTAGACCAGTGCCGCCAGGATGCGGCCCAGGGCCAAAGCGGCGGCTGTGCCCACGGCCAGGGCGGCCAGCACGACCGGCAGGGACTGCCGCAGGATCAAGCCCCGCAGCAGCGCCGGGGTACCGCCCAAAGCCAACCGCACACCCAGCTCCTGCGTGCGCTGCGAAACAGAGTAAGAGACTGTGGCGTACAAGCCCAGAATCGCCAGAAACCCGGCGAAGCAGCCGAAGAACACGAGTGTGCCGGTGTACAGCCGCGGCTTCGCCATCCGCTCGGCCAGGTGTGAATCCATGCTCTGTACGGCGAAAACGGGCACCTGCGGGTCGACACTGGCCAGAGCCGCTCGCGCCGCCGCCATCACGGGATCGAGCTGGCCGCGCGCCTTCAGCACAAAAGTGAGGTTGGCCGTCGCTGCCTGCCCGAGAGGCGTGAAGACCTGAGGCAGCGGCTCCGATCCCGGCCCGAAGTGCAGGGCCGGCTTCACGACACCCACAATCCGGCGGGGTTTCCCCTGGGCGGAATTATGGATCCATCGCCCCAGCGCGGCCTGCGGACCACCCAGCTTGCGCGCCATGGTTTCGTTCACCACGGCCACCAGTTCGGCCGCCGCGGTGTCGGTGGGCCGGAGGTCGCGGCCGGCCACAATGGGTGTGCTCAAAGCGGCGAAGTACTGTTCAGACGCCACCACGCCGACAGCCGCATCGAGCTTTCGCCCGTCATCCAGGAACCACGGTCCCATGCCGATGGGCTGCAGCGAGAGGGGCAGCAGGTTCACAGCCCCAGCCGACTCCACGCCAGGGAGCGATCGCAACCGTTCCAGCGCTTCGCGGTAGTAGGCCTGCCGCCTGGTTGCGTCCTCCCTGGGCGTGCCGGTCACCGATACCCGCAGGGTGGCCACCTGCGCTGTCTGGTAACCGGTATCCACCCGCAGCATGTCCAGGAACGTCCGGCCCAGGCTCACGCCGCCGGCCAGCAGCACGAGGGACAGTGTCACCTGCAGAGCGGTGAGCGCCACGCGGAGGCGGGCCACCGGCACGCGGGCCGTACCCGCCCGCAGCGCTTCATTCGACGTTTGGAGCCGGCTGACATGCCACGCGGGCAGCACTCCGAAGACGAGGCCGGTCAGCAGGGACAGGCCCACCGCGAACGCGAGCATGCGCCCATCGACTGGCGCCTCGGCCAGGGTGGGCTGCAGGGACGCCGCGATGCGGGCGACGAGCCGGGCGACCAGGATCCCTGCCGCTCCCGCCGCCAACGCGAGAGCCATGCTCTCGAACAACAACTGCTGAAACAGCCGGGCCCGCGATGCGCCCAGGGCCCCCCGGATCTGCAGTTCGCGGCGCCGGTCGAGCACACGGGTCAACAGGAGGTTCGCCACATTGCCGCAGGCGATGAGCAGGACGCAGAGCACCGCGCCAAACAGGACGAGGGACGGCTTCCGGGCCGCACCCGCCAACTGCACCTGCAGCGTCCGCAGCGCGGGCCGGTTCGCTTCGTCCGCCTGCATCCGGCCGGGGCTCTGGTGTGCCGCTTCAGCCAGATACAGGGCTTGGGCCTGCTGCAGCGGCAGCCCGTCCTTGAGCCGCCCCATCACCTGCCAGAAGATCACGCCTTCTTTCCTGATGCGCTCAAACTCGAACACCGTGGGGGTCCACACCTGGGCGCCATCCGGATAATTAAACCCGGCCGGAGCCACGCCCACGATGCGGAACGGTGTCCCGCTGATGCGGAGCGTGCGCCCCAGCACACGCGGATCACCACCAAACTCCTGATCCCACATGGCATGGCTGATGACGGCCGCGTCGTTCCGCCCACGAGTCTCTTCTTCGGGCAGAAACCCGCGGCCCCAGGCCAGCGGCGTGCCCATCAGCGCGAACAGGTTCGCCGAGGTTTCGCACACCCGCACGCGCACCGTACGCGGACCGCCGGCCACGTTCAACTCATCGCTGGCATACACCGCGGCCGCTTTCAGATAGGGGCTCTGCCGCGTCCAACTGTGCAGCGCCGCAGGCGACTCTGTCAGCCTCATCGAACCCGGCAGCATGTGCAGGAAGACCAACCGCTGCGGCTCGGCGTAAGGCAGCGTGCGCCACAGCATCGAATCCAGCACGCCGAACAGGCCTGTCGCCACGCCAATCCCCAACGCCAGCGCGGCTATGGCGAACAAGGCCACAAAAGGCCGGCGGGCATGCACCCGCACACTATGCCGCAGATCCTGCGCCGCCTCTTCCAGCAGGCGTGCCGGTATGGTCGCTGCGAGATCCCAGAGCGTCCCCAGCCAGAACTTCGCCACGGGCGCGCCTTCCGCCCGATCTTCGCGGAAAGACCTCAGCAGCTCCCGTTCATACTCCTCGCGGAACCGCGCCGGATACAGCTTCAGCAGCGCCCGGTACAGCCGCTCGCTATTCATGCGGGTTCTCCCAGGCCGAACCGCGTTTCCGACAGTTCGACCAGCGCCCGCATGCGCGCCGCCTCGGCCTGCGCCACGGCCAGCCCCAGTTCCGACATGCGGAAGTAGCGCCGCCGCTCGTCATCCAGATGGGGATCCGGCCGTTCGCCCGATTCCTCGATGAGGCCCTGGTCCACCAGTTTCTGGATGGTGCCGTAGAGCGACCCGGCGCCGGGATTCAAGCGCCCTTCCGTGCGCTTCACGATTTCCCGCTTCAGCGCATACCCATGGCGTTCCCCGTCGCCGAGGCAGAGCAGGATGTGGAAGGCCAGCGGCGGCAGTGGAAGGAAGTCTGAAGGATCGATTGCGTTGGGCTTCGTCATAGTAGTACAGATTTTGTACTAGTTATACGCCGGACGCGGGGAGCTGTCAAGACAAATCAAACAGACCCGAAATTCGCTGTGTATTCCACCGCGAAGGGCCGGAACTCCTTCGTCTCCCTGTCGCCTACCGAGTGGTATATATTCAACGCATGCAACGGCATGACGTTTTAACACTCATCATTGTTGCGGTACTCACTCCGCTTGGCGCGGCTGGCCAAGTGAAGGACTTGAAGGCTCTGCCTCCCACGGAGAACACGATCACCGCATCACCCAGAACACCCACCGGCCTTCGAGCCGCCTCGGGAACACAAAATCCGGGCAAGTTCACCTATGTCGGCCCCACCGACATGATCTTCCCCCATCTCGCGTTCGGAGGCGGATGGGAGACGACGCTGGTCCTGGTGAATCTGTCCAACACACCCATCACCTTTTCGCAGGCGTTTTTCGATACCGCCGGCCAGCCCATGACCGTGACGTTCCAATCGATTCCGGATGGACAGCAAATGACGACCAGTTCAGCGCAGGGAACGCTGAACCCCGGTGCGAGTTTCAACATCAAACTGCTCGACCAGGGTACGGGCTTACGGACCGGCTGGTCTTCAATCGCCTACGATTCGAACAACGCGCGAATCGGCGGCTATGCGATCTTCAAGCAGAGCATTGGGGGCTCACCGGACTTTGAGGCACTAGTTCCGCTGAGCGCGTATGACGACTATGTCTTCATCATGCCGTATGACAACACCAACGGCTTCGTCACCAGCATGGCGCTGGTGAACCCGGGCGCCAATCTCGACAGCCAGGTATTCGTGACCCTGCTCGACACCGAGGGCAATACGGTGAAGACGGACACGATCGACCTGGCCAAGGGCGCGCAGACGGCGTTTTCGATTCCGGAGCGTTTCCCCGACACCCAGGGAAAGGTCGGATCGATCCTCTTTGAGAGCAGCACGACGAGGCTCTCCGCGCTGGGCTTCCGCTTCAATCCGCAGCATGCCTTCAGCACCATCCCGGTGCTGAACTGGTCTGGCATGTTCCCGCAATAATCAGCCCGCTGCAAGCCCGCGATCCTCCCTGCCACCCCCCCAAGGCAGCAGGGAGGATCGCCGCAGCCTCCACTGGGCAGAGACCGCACAGCCTTCCGGACGCTATCCTGTGAAGTAAGTTATGCGGAAGTTATTGGTCTCGCTCCCCCTCCTCGCACTCTCCCTCCACGCGCAAAAGGCCGAGTTCTGGCCGGGTGCGCAATACGATCCAGCCATTCCCACCATCCAGCAGGTGCTGGGTCATGAACCAGGGACGCGCATTGCGCCGCCCGGTGACATCGTGCGCTACTTCGAGGCGCTGGCCGCGGCCGCTCCGACGCGCATCCAGATCCGCGAGTATGCGAAGTCGTGGGAGGGCCGCCGGCTCATCTACGCCGTGATCTCCGGCGAGGAGAACATTCGCAACCTGGAGCAGATCAAAGCGACGCAGCTCAAACTGGCCGACCCGCGCAAGACCTCCGCCGCCGAGGCGAAGAAGCTGATGGCCGGCATGCCCTCGATCCTGAGCCTTTCCTATGGGGTGCACGGCAACGAAATCTCCTCGCCCGACGCGGCGATGATGACGGCCTATCACCTGTTGGCGGCGCGCGGCGACCAGATGATTGACAACGTCCGCAAGAACGTCGTCGTGCTGATCGACCCCATCCAGAATCCTGACGGGCGCGAGCGGTTCGTCCACAACTTCCGGGTGAATGAAGGCCTGCTGCCCGATGAGAGTCCCGTCGCTGCGGAGCGCGCCGAGCCCTGGCCCGGCGGCCGCACCAACCACTATTTCTTCGACATGAACCGCGACTGGCACGCGGTGACGCAGCCCGAAACGCGCGGCCGCATCCAGTACCTGCGCCAGTTTCTGCCGCTGGTGCAGGTGGACCTGCACGAGATGGGCGGCAACTCCAGCTACTTCTTCACGCCGGGTTCGCTGCCGTACAACCCGAACCTGACGCAGGATCAGAAAGACCAGATGAACTGGTTTGGCAAGAACGACGCCAAGTGGTTTGACAAGTTCGGCTGGCCGTACTTTACGCGCGAGGTATACGACGAGTTTTACCCGGGGTATGGCGCTTCGTGGCCGTGGTTCTACGGCGGCATGGGCATGACGTATGAGAACGCCTCGGTGCGCGGCCTGGTGCTGCGCCGCTCCGACGAGACCTTGTACACCTTCCAGGAGAGTGTCAAAAAGCACTTCGTGGGTTCCATTGCGACCTGTGAAACGGCGCTCGACTACCGTGAGAAGCTGCTGGACAGCTTCTACCGCTATCAGGTGACCGCCATCGAAGAGGGCCAGAAGGAGCCGGTCAAGGAATTCATCCTGCCCCGCCAAGGCGACCCCGGCGCTGTCGACAAGCTGGCCCACATCCTGGCCGAGCACGGCATCGAAGTCCGCCAAGCGAAGGCGGCGTTCAAGAACGGCGGCAAGGATTACCCGGCCGGCTCTTACACGATCGTCCTGGCCCAGCCGCGCAAACGCTTCATCCACGCGCTGCTCGACCCCAACACGCCGATGGAGCCTGACTTCCTGAAGGAGCAGGAGCGCCGCCGCAAGAAGAAGCTGGCCGACCAGATCTACGACGTCACCGGCTGGAACCTGCCGATGTCGTTCAACGTGGATTGCGTCGGCGCCGCCGAGGTATCGCAGGGCTCGTTCGAACCCGTCACGGGCGCCTATGAGCCGCATGGTGCGGTTTCGGGCCGCGCCGAGGTGGCTTATCTCGTGCCGTGGGGCACGCAGGCCGCGGGCCGCTTCCTCACCGCCGCGCTGCGCGCCGACCTGCGCGTCCTGACAGCCAACAAGGCGTTTACGCAAGCCGGGCGGAAGTATCCGTCGGGCACGCTGATCGTGATGGTCAAGCAGAATCCGGCGGGCGTCCATGAGAAGGTCGCCGCCATTGCCGCGGCCAGCGGCGCCGAGGCTGTGGCCACCAACACCGGCTGGGTGGAAGACGGCGTGAACTTCGGCAGCGCTTATGTGGGGGCTGTGAAGAAGCCCGCGATTGCGATGTTGTGGGATGCGCCCACCTCGTCCGCCTCGGCCGGCCAGACGCGCTTTGTGCTCGAGCGCCAGTATGGCTACCCGGTCACCGTGGTGCGTACTTCGAGCATGGGCGCGCTCGATCTCGACAAGTTCCAGGTGCTGATCCTGCCCAGCGGCGGCTATGCGGGGGCCCTCTCGCCCATGGTGACCGACCGTTTGAAGAACTGGGTGCGCGAGGGGGGCGTGCTGGTGGGCATTGGCGCCGCGGTCTCCTATCTCTCCAGCCCGCAGGTGGGCCTGTTGGGTGTCACCCAGGAAGGCCTGGCCCAGGACACCGGGCGTCCGGCCGATGCGGCCAAACCAGCCGCGGGCGGCGCAGGCGTAGGCGCAGGGTCGACTACTCCGGCCGCGGGGGCTCCGCCGGCCGCGGGTCCCGCAGGAGCCGGGCCGGCTCCGGGCAAGATTTTCAACAACATGCAGGACTATGAGAAAGCCATCCGGGCTGACCGGGAACTGCCCGATTCAGTGGCCGGCGTGCTGGTGCGCGCCAAGGTGGATCCGGAGACCTGGATCACCGCCGGCCTGCCCGAGACGCTCTATGTGCTGGTCGACGGCCGCGCCATCTACTCCCCGGCGAAGGTCGACCGCGGCACGAACCCCATTCTCTATGCCGGACCGAACGAACTGGTCGCTTCCGGCTATCTGTGGGAGGAGAACCGCAAGCAGCTCGCCTACAAGCCCTTCCTCACGATGCAGAGTGAAGGCCGCGGAGTGGTGGTCGGGTTCACCTCCGATCCCAACTTCCGCGCCTACATGGACGGTCTGAACGTGGCCTTCCTCAACGCCGTCTTCCGCTACACAGGAGGCGGCGGCCGGGGTGGAGCCCAACAGGAGCAGGAGAACCAGTAATGATCCTAGGCACCGGCATTGATCTGGCGGAAGTGGATCGCATCAAGGCCTCCATCGAGCGCTATGGCGACAGGTTCCTCAACCGGATCTATACCGAGAAGGAGCGGGCCTATGTGGCCCGCAAGGCCAACAAGTATGAGCGCTACGCCGCCCGGTTTGCCGCTAAGGAGGCCGGGATGAAGGCGATTGGGACCGGGTGGCGCCACGGCATCACCTGGCAGGACTTCGAGGTCACCAACCTGCCTTCGGGCCGGCCCACGATCACTTTCCACGGCGTAGCCCAACGGATAGCGGAGCGCATGGGCGTCAAGCACGCCCATCTTTCCCTGACCCACACCGCGCAGTATGGACAGGCGTTTCTAATACTTGAGGATTGACGCGCCGGCAAGGCGCTGAGGACTGCAGGGCGGCCGGCGAGCCGCCCTTTTTCTGTTTAGTGGCCGGCCGTGCTGGCTGACATCTCTTTGGCCTGTCTGGCGTCCTGTTCCGCGGCGAGATCCATCGCCTTGGTGACGTCCCAGGTGTGCATCATGCGGTGAATGACCGTGATGTTGCCTAATACCGCGATCACCCACAGAACGGGCGCCATGCGGTCGAACAGCGCGCCGATGATCAGCAGCACAATCCGCTCAGGCCGTTCCAGGAAACCTGCCTTGCACAAAGGGATCACATTCTCGGCCCGCGACCGCGTGTAGCTGATCATCACCGACGCCGTCATCACCACGGCGGTCAGGACGACATAGAAATTGCGGTTGATGTTGGCGTAGTAGACCAGCAGGCCCATCAGCAGCGCCAAGTCGGAATAGCGGTCCATGACCGAGTCGAAGAATGCACCGAATCGCGTCACTTGCTGCGTCTCGCGGGCGACGCGTCCATCGACCATGTCGAACAGGCCCGCGCCGATAATCACCAGCCCGGCGTAGAAAAACTTGCCTGATGCCAGCAGTACAGCCGCGTAAATATTGATCAGCAGTCCGATGAACGTCAGGACATTCGGGTGGATGCGCGACAGCGCGAGCATGCGCACAATCCAGTACAGAATTTTCCCCGCTCCAATGCCGATCGCGCGGGTGTACGTCATGAGCTTTGCCTTCTCAATCCATCCTATTCAACAACGTCGTGAATCGTCGTCAGTTGAAGGATCTCCATCTTCCTCACCCCGCCAGGGCTCGGAATCGCCACTTCATCACCCACCTGTTTGCCCAGTAGCCCGCGCCCGATTGGCGAGCTGGTCGAGATCATCCGCTTTGCCGCGTCCGATTCCTCACTGGCCACAATCTTGTAGGTAACCTCTTCTTCCTTATCGAGATCCAGCACCACGACCGTGGACCCGAGGCCCACCCTGTCGTGCGGAATCTTGGTCATGTCGATGAGGGAGAAATCCATCAGCCGCTTCTTCAGCTGGGCGAGACGGGCATCGACATAGCGCTGGCGCTCTTTGGCCGCATGAAACTCGGCGTTCTCTTTCAGATCACCGTGCGCGCGCGCCTTCAGAATCTCTTTGGGCAGTTCATTCCGAAGCTCATATTCGAGCGTCGTAATCTCCGCCTGCAGTTTCTTGATCAATTCCTCCATGGCGTGTGCAACATGCTCCCAGATTCCGATTATAGACCACGCACGCCAGCAGGGCTCTCATTTGGCAAATCGCTGCCGGTCAGGGCGCATTCCGTACCGTTTCAGCCAAAAAAATGCGACCGCCCCCGAGTCTGGTGGAGGGGCGGCCGCGAGTACGTCTCGAGATAGCTATCTCCTGATAGTGTAGCTCAAATCCGGGATCCGTCAATGGGATTCTGGACGTTGTATGACAGATTCGTCACAGTTACGGCGTCGTGATGGAGTAAGTCCGTTTCAGGTCACCCACTTCGACGCGGAACGCGTTGACGCCAGGTATGGGCCCCATGCGGAGTTGGATCAACCAGGCGTTCGGGAACAGGTTCGTGGCTGACTCGACGCCCACCACGGTTACCCCGCCGGACACCGGCACCACAATGGGTTGATTCTTCCCCATGGCTATGCCGGACTGTTCGTGGACCCGCAGGTAGATCCAAAGCGCTCCATTCACCCGGGGGGTAGCCGGCGTGAAATCCAGTATGGTCATGCTGGAGGCCGGTCCGCCTTCCACCGCATACCAGTAGGGGACGCGCGCCACGGCGCCGGATTGTGTATCGGCCACCCGGATAAACCCCTGGTAGGTGCCGGCTTCCGCGCCGCCGCCGGCCAGGCTCACCTGGAAGGTCGCGGTGGAGCCCGGTTCCAGGGTTACTTCACTGGCCGACAGGAGGGGCTGTACCGGATCCGCCGATTCCAGGCTAAGGCCGTAAGTGGTGGCCGCGGCGCCCACATTCTTGACGGTAATGTCCTTTGTGAGGTCGACGGTGCCGCCGCCGGAGCCGAACGAGAGGGAGACGGGCGCGGCCGCGATGGTCGAACTTACCGCGCTCTCCAGGTTCAGGTAGCCGGCGCCGGCTGAGTTCACCGGCGCGGTGGTGCCATCCAGGAAGACGAAAGGCGTCGCACTGTCGATCAGCAGCGAGCGGTACTCGTCCATGGACAGGCCGGGCCGGGCGCTCTTCAGCACAGCCGCCGCTCCGGCGACCAGGGGAGCTGAGAAGCTGGTGCCCTGGGTGGAAATGTAGCCGCTGGGATCGCACACCGGGCAGTAATCGGGATCGAAATCCTCTTTCAGCGCCGCGGTATAGATGGGCGCGCCGGTTGCGACCAGGTCGGGTTTGATCAGCAGTTCGACGCTGGGTCCGCGGCTGGTGAAACTGGCCAGCGACCGCGGAGCGCCTTTGCCGAACGGGAACCGGAGCTGCACCTGGAGATCCTCCACTGTGGCGGCCAGGTCCTTGAGCTCCAAGCCCTTACTGCGCGGAATGAAGATGCCGGGAATCTGGTCTGGATTGTCGACGATCATGGTGACCACGTCCTCGCCGGAACGGTCGTAAGAAGGGTCCGCCGTATTGAAGACCACCGCGCCCAGGGCCCCGGCCGCGGCGACGTTGGCCAGCTTGGTTTCAAAGTCGCACTCACCGCGCTCGAGCAGGGCGATCATCCCGGTCATGCTTTCCGCGGGAAACAGGCTGGCGTCGCAGGCCCAGCCGGTAGGATCGTACACCGCAACGTCGACCAGCGGACCACTCACCGGTGCGTGCTCAGTCTCACCAATGTTCGACGACGCCACCCCGTCCATGGCCGGGCCCGCCGACGGCACCACCTGCGTGGCAGTGGACACGGTGGCGCTGTTCGCGCCCACGGCGATGACACGGTCGATAGACGCGGTATCGTCCACCGTCATGGGACCCGAGGTGTTGCCTGCCGCTCGGACGACGATAATCCCGCGATCGGCTAAGCCGCGCACGGCGTCTCCATAAATGGTGTGGGACGAGCCATAGCGGCCCACCGAACCGAAGCTCATATTGACGACGTCCATGCCATCCTGGACCACCCAGTCCAGCGCCTGCAGCACGGTGTCGCTGCGAATGCCGCCGTCGTACCAGTCGGCCACGCGGTAAGCCCCAATCCAGGCCGCCGGCGCCACGCCGGAGATCATGCCTTTCGGGCTCTCGTGCTGTACGCCCGCGGCGGTCATGGCGACTCCGGTCCCATGTCCTTCGAAATCGGTCACCGGAGCCGCATCGAAGCTGCGCGCCACGATCACCTTGCCATTGGTCAGCGCCAGGTTCTCGCTGCTGCTGGCCTGGGGGAAGCCGTCGGGAGGGGTCATGTCACCGGCGGCGAAGCCCGGATGCGACATGTCGATGCCCGTGTCCAGGATCGCGATTTTGATCCCCTTGCCGGCATTCGCCATGCCTCCAGTGGCGGCCCACGCTTCCGGCACCTTGTGGATGGGCAGGGCATTCATCAGGAACAGGTCAAACTGCTCCACCGGTTCGACGCGCCTGACGCCCGGCAGGCCGGCGAGTTGCTGGGCGCTGGCCGCCTGGACCACCAACACATTGGCTACTGTGTGGACGCGGCCGACCACCAGGGCGCGCCTGGCCCGCAGCGTGTTTTCGACCGCCGCCTGTTCAGACTCGATGGCGGTGCGCCGGGCGCCCATGTCCTGGGCCTTCATGGCCGGGGCACCGGTCAACTCCACCAGAAACCGGCCCGGTACGAGGTTCTGGCCATAAACCGTGCCAGCCAGTAAAAGTGCAAAAAGAAATCGCATTCGAAAATTCCACCTAAGCGGGATCCGCCACAACCGCACCGGCACGGAGACCTCTGTTACCTAATCTAGCGGAAAATGCGCTCGACGCTACCTATTCTGTGCCGTGTAAGACACGAAAAAGCCCCGGGTCGCCCCGAGGCCTCTTCCTGAAATAGTGATTTCGAGCGGTTACTGCATTGGGGTATGACGGAACGGCAATGTATCGGTAAATCCGCCTTGCCCCACGGTCAGCAGATACCCTTTCACGCGGGTGGCATCAAACGTCTGCTCCACCAGGTCGCCCACTTCGCTGTCGTAGTAGTAGCCGTAGGCCGCGCTCAGATTCACCAGTACCGTGGTGGAATCCAAGACCTGTACCGCGCTATTCGGCACCACCAGGTCTTCGAAAACAACGTGGACTGCCGAATCGGTCCGGAAGCGGCCCTTGATCTCGACCATCGTCGCGCCATTGTCGAGGTACTCGCGCGCGCCGGTCAGGCCGGGAATCACATAAGGCAGATCTTCGAACTTCCGGTAATACTGGCCTTCCAGATCGGCCGTGCCGAAATCAGTACCTGTCCAGGTTTCGGTACCATCCGGCAAGGTGATTTTGATCGCATAAGCGGTGAGGCCATACTCCCAGAAAAACCCAAAATCCTTAACATTGGTTAATGTCAACGACTCGCCGGGCGCCACTTCATAGTTGAAGCGCACCGCGTTCAAGGCCAATTGCTGGTTATCCGGCAGATAGATGAACTGTTGGAAGACACTGCCCGTGGGAATCGCCCGCGTCGCCACGAAGTAGGTTTCGCGGCCCGACCGGTAGCCTTCGAACAGGTTCATCTGCAGGACACCCGGCGCCTGCGGCAGGGCTGTGGCGTTGGACTGGCCGGAAGAACCGAGCGCTGCCCCGTCCGTTGTCCCGCCAGACCGCCCGCGCGACATGGCCGCCCGGAACTGTGCCGCCCCCGCAGCGCCACCTGCGCCTTCCGAGGTCACTTTGCTGGACACCCGGGACAGGTCGACAGTCTTCCGTTCGCCGCGTTGCGCCCAGATCGCCGGTGCGGCCAACGTGGCCGCCATCATCAAAATCGTAGTTTGCCGGATCACTACTGCCTCCTTAAACTTCTTTACAGATCAAATGACGCTATCTTCGCCGATCGGGTTGCACTCCATCATCGCCGATTTTCGCCTGTCCAAAGCTGTACCGGTCAGGCTGGAATCTCGATCACTGTCTTCGTGCCCTCACCGCTCTGCGAGGTCACACTCAGCCTGTAGTTCGCCCCGAAAAGCACCAGCAGGCGCTCGTTCACATTCGACACGCCGATGCCCGGCTGCTCCAGAATCGACTCCAGCCGTTCTTCCTCGATCCCCACTCCGTCGTCGGCCACGGTCAGCAGCAGCCGCAACCCTTCCGGCCGCCGTTCAAAGCGGCTCTCCAGGCGAATGGTCCCGCCGTCCACCTTCCGAGCCAGCCCATGCTTGATGCTGTTCTCCACCAGGGGCTGCAGCAGCATCGCCGGAATCTGGCAGTCCAGCGTCCCGGCCTCGACATCCTTTACAAAGCGCAGCTTCTCGCCGAATCGCGTCATTTCGATGGCCAGGTAATCGTCGATGAACGCCAGCTCTTCGCGCAGCGGAGCAAAGTTGTCGGTCTTGCGCAGCAGCCGCCTCAGGATGTTCGACAGCTTGTAGACCACCTGCCGCGCCTTATCCGGATTTGTCCGGATGAGCGAGCTGACGGTGTTCAGCGTGTTGAACAGAAAGTGTGGATTGATCTGGGCGCTCAGGGCGCTGAGGCGGGCCTCCACCAGCAGCCGCTCTTTGTTTTCCAGCAGCCGCTCATTGCGCGCGCTCACCCAGATCTTCAGCGGCAGCGCCACCGTGAAAATGGTCGACACGAATACCGGCGTATTGGCCCACCCGCCCTGTGGCAGGTAGAACGCGAAGATCATGCGGTCGCCAAACAACCGCACGACGGTGTACCGCATGAGTTCGGCCAGCACGATGGTAAACAGGCCCACGATCTGGAACAGGCTGCGGCGGCGCGCCTCGGGATAGCGGATCAGGCGGTACACGCTCAGGTCAAAGAACGGCGAGATGCGCCAGACTTCTTCCTGGTCGTACGCCAGATCCCGCAGCAGTCCGCCCATCACGCCCACGGCCGCATACAGCGGCATCGCCAGATATTCGCCATGCAGCAGCGCCGGGATGGAACAGATCACACCGGTGAGCAGACCCGAGATGTAGCCGCCGATCAAGCCGGCTAACAGACTGCCTTCCAGGCACATATCGGCCGCGGCGTAGCTTTGTGTATAGATCCTGACGATGGAGCCGGCGCCGCAGAAGCCGGAGATGCCGAGGCTGAGCTGGAGCTGCTCCAGCATCGTCCGCCGCTCCCGCAAAAGCAGGTTCAGGAACTTGGACGAACGCGCCAGAATGCTGGCGATGGACGCTGCCGCCGCCAGCTTGATCAAGAGGATGATGAACTGCTTTTCCATTCCGGCCCAAACCCGCTGTACTCGACCATACTAAAATAAAGACAGAAACCACCGTTTCCATGTCAGATCCCAACCCTATTGAAGTCCGCAAGGTCGCCGAGGCGGACTTCCCCACGGAGTACGGCCATTTCCGCATCTACGGCTTCGCCGGCCGGCGCGGAGATTATACCGAGGACTCCGTCGCCGTGGCCATGGGCGACCTCCAAGCGCCCGAGCCCCTGCTTGTCCGGATCCACTCCCAATGCCTTACAGGCGACGTCTTCCACTCTCTGCGCTGCGACTGCCGGGCGCAACTTGAACTGGCCCTGGAGACCATCAGCGCGGAAGGCCGCGGCATGGTGATCTACGAAGCCAAGGAGGGCCGGGGTATCGGCCTCCTCAACAAACTCCGCGCCTATGAACTGCAGGACGCCGGCGCCGACACGATCGAAGCCAATGAACAGCTTGGCTTTGAGGCGGATCTGCGTGGCTACGAAATGCCCGGAGCGATCCTGCGCTCGTTCGGTATCAAAGCAGTCCGGCTGATGACGAACAACCCGGAAAAGATCGCCGCGATGGAAAACGTAGGTATCCAGGTGACGGAACGGGTCCCGTGCAATGCCGTGAGAAGCCGCCACAGCGCCCGCTATCTGAAAACAAAGAAGAAACGCTTCGGCCACCTGTTGGAGCTCTAGTCGCCGCTGGCGCGTTCGGCTACAATAGCCAGCAATCCGTGCGATGCCTGGCGTTCGCGAGGCCCGTTTCGCCCAGCGGAACCCTACCCGCACCGGCGCCAAGCGATAGCACGGCAGAGGTTTGCCCGTTCAGGCTACCCTGTCCTTGATGGCCCTGAAACGCCGCAAGGACACTACGCCCCGCCGCTCGCCTGCCGACCTGCCCGCCAGCCTCGACGACCTGACCCTCCTTTCCCTCGACGACCTCATCGCAGGCGAAGATCTGGAGGAGGCGCTCTTCCAGGGCCTCGACCTCACCGGCCGCAGCATCCCCCGTCTCGTCGCCACCTCGGTGGTCTTCCAGGGCGTCAACTTTGCCGGAACCAGCATCCGGGCGCCTCGCCTGCGCGACGTCCGCTTTCTCAACTGCGACCTCTCGAACGCCGACTGGCGCGGCTTCGAAGCCATCCGGGTCGAGTTCATCGACTGCCGCCTGATGGGCATGGGTGCGGCTGAATGCCATTGGAAGGACGTCCTGCTGGATCGCTGCGAAGCCCGCTACCTCCGCCTGAACGGCGGCCACACCGCCACCTGCGAATTCCGCGCCAGCAACCTGGCCGAAGCCGACCTCCGCTCAGTCGATCTGGAGGGTGCGATCCTCGACAAGGTCTCGTTGCAGAAGGCCGACCTCAGCCATGCAAGCCTGAAGGGCGTCGATCTGAGCGGAGCCGAAATCGATGAAATCACCGTTTACGCGGAAGATGTCCGGGGCGCCTCCGTCAGTGCGCCGCAGGCGATGGACCTGGCCCGGTTGCTGGGGTTGACCATCAAGTAGGCCACCCTCACTCAAACACCACGGTCTTCCGCCCGCACAACAGAACCCGGTGCTCCAGGTGCCACCGTACCGCTCTCGACAGCACCATCCGCTCCGCATCGCGGCCTTTCTGGATCAACTCGTCCAACTGATCGCGATGCGACACCCGGATCACCTCCTGGTCGATGATCGGCCCATCGTCCAGAATCTCCGTCACATAGTGCGCGGTCGCCCCAATCAACTTCACGCCGCGCGCGAACGCCGCATGATACGGCTTGGCTCCGCTAAACGCCGGCAGGAACGAGTGGTGCACATTGATCACACGCCCGGCATACCGCTCGACAAACTCTGGCGACAACACCTGCATATACCGCGCCAGCACGACCAGGCCAATCTGCTGCGTCTCCAGCAATTCGAGCGCCCGGGCCTCGGCCTCCGCCTTGCCGCCTGGGCCCACGGGCACATGCTCGAACGGGATCCCGTGGAACTCGGCATGCCGCCGCGCGTCCTCGTGATTGCTGACAATCAACCGGATGTCGGCGGCCAGTTCCCCCGTCTGGTGCCGGTAGAGCAGATCCGCCAGGCAGTGCAGATACTTCGAGACGAAGACCGCCACGCGCATCGGGCGCTGCGAATACTCAACCAGCCAGTCCATCCCAAACCGCCGGGCCACCTGGTCTGCAAAGGCCGTCCGAAACCCCGCATCGTCCAGTTGGAACTCGGCCAGATCCCACTCGATGCGCATGAAGAACCGCTCCGAGGAGTCATCGCGGTGTTCATCGGCGGACAGAATGTTGGCCCCGTGCTCGTAGAGAAACCCGGACACGGAGGCCACCAGCCCCTTCGCATCCGGGCAATTGATCAGAAGAATGGCGCTTTGCCGCACAGCCCATTATCTGCCGCCGGCCCGGTTCGTCAGCCGGCCCTTATTTGGAGTCGAGCACAAACGTCACCGGGCCATCATTCACCAGCGAGACGTTCATGTGCGCCTGGAACTCGCCGGTTTCCGTGGGTACCCCAGCGGCCCGAGCCCGATCCACGAAGTATTCGTACAGCCTCCGGGCCTGCTCCGCCGGAGCCGCCTGGTCGAAGCCGGGCCGCCGCCCCTTCCTCGTATCTCCATACAAAGTAAACTGCGAAACTACCAGCAGGCTGCCTCCGGCATCGCGCAGGCTCAGGTTCATCTTCCCGGCTGCATCGTTGAACATCCGCAGTCCGGTGATGCGGTCCAACAGGTAGTCCGCCTCGGCCTCTCCATCGGGGTGAGTGACGCCCAACAGGACGAGAATGCCCGGCCCGATCGCACCCGTAATCCGGCCATCGACTTCGACGCTGGCCTGGCTGACTCGCTGCACTATTGCTCGCATCAGGTATTCATCCTATAGACTCTGCTCTCCAGAACGCCGATTCTATGCCAGATACTATGATTTACCGCAGAAGACGGAGTAAGACGACCGTGCCCGGCGGTTTCTATCGCTTCACGGATTCCCTGAACCGCACCATCACCGGTCCCGGCGATGGCGAGTTCATCCATCTTCGCGATGAATTCGGGCAATCGTGGCGCGGCATGGCCGAACGCATGGCGGACGACACCATCCGCTATCGCTTCCGTGACGACAACGGCAACTTCATCTCCGGAGTCTCGGACGGCTACGGTGTCATCCTGCGCGACCAGAAGGGCAAAACCTGGCGCGGCGTCGTCGATTAGTCCTGTTTGGCGCCCACGGAACTCACTCCAGCCAGTCAATACAACTACTGACCAGGTTCGGTCCCAGAAACGCCGCCGCGGCGCGTTCCGCCGACTCCAGCACCTTCGCCGCATTCTCCCGCGACCCCGATACCGTCACCGCCGTCACCACCGACCGGTTCAGCAGATTCTGATCTTCCACCTCGGCCACGGCCACGTTAAACCCGGCCCGTAGGCGATCCTTCAGGCCCCTCACCCAATGCCGTTTGTCTTTCAGGGAGTGCGATTGCACCATTTCCAATTCGAGAGTCAGTACGCCAATAGCTGCCATAAAAGCAAAAGACCCCGAGCCGAAGCCCGGGGTCCTTCATTCAGACGTTTAAGCCGAAAGGTCGGGCGCGACCTTCTCTTTGACGAAGGCCTCGATGATATCGCCCACTTTCAGATCGTTGTAGTTCGCGATGGAGAGTCCGCACTCGAAGCCGGACTTCACTTCGCTCGCGTCGTTCTTGAACCGCTTGAGCGATTCCAGCTTGCCGGTATGCACCACGACATTGTCGCGCAGCAACCGGATCTGGCAGTCGCGGAGCAGGGAACCGTCCACCACATAGCAGCCGGCCACCGTGCCCACCTTGGTGATGCGGAAGGTCTCGCGGATCTCCGCGCGGCCTTTGTAGACTTCCTTGAACACCGGCTCCAGCATGCCCACCATGGCCTTCTTGATCTCGTCTGTGAGCTCGTAAATGATGGTGTGCAACCGGATGTCGACCTTCTCGAGTTCGGCCGATTCCGCGGCTTTCCTCTCCGGGCGGACATTGAAGCCGATGATGATCGCGTTCGAAGCCGAGGCCAGCACCACGTCGGTTTCCGTGATGGCGCCCACGCCGGCATGCAGTACGCGAATCGTGACCTTTTCCGTGGAGAGCTTCTGCAGCGTGTCCGAAAGGACTTCCGCAGTACCGCCCACGTCGGCCTTGAGGATGACGTTGAGTTCCTTGGTCTGGCCTTCCCGCAACTGCGCATGGAATTGATCCAGCGTGATGCGCGTCTTGGCCATCTGCTGCTCGCGAGCCCGCACTTCGCGGAATTCCGCGATCTGCCGGGCCTTTGCCAGGTCGGTTACCACCTGGAGCTGGTCGCCCACATCCGGCAGGGATTCCAGGCCCACCAGTTCCACCGGCATCGACGGCCCGACTTCCTTGATCTGGTTGCCGCGATCGTCGTACAGGGCGCGGACTCGGCCAAAGACCGTTCCGCACAGATAGTGGTCGCCCACTCGCAACGTGCCGTTCTTGATGAGCAGGGTCGCCACCGGACCGCGACCGCGATCCAATTGCGCTTCCAGCACCGTCGCCACGGCGGGCCGCGTCGGGTTGCCCTTGATCTCCTGCATGTCCGCCACCAGGAGGATCATCTCCAGCAGCAGTTCCAGGTTCTCGTGCTTCTTGGCGGACACCGGCACGAACGGAGTGTCACCACCCCAGTCTTCCGGCATCAGCCCCAGCTCAGTGAGCTGTTGTTTCACACGCTCCGGCTGGGCGTCCGGCTTGTCGATCTTGTTGACGGCCACAATGATCGGCACCTTCGCCGCGCGGGCATGGTCAATGGCTTCGCGGGTCTGAGGCATTACGCCGTCGTCCGCCGCCACCACCAGGACCACAATGTCGGTCACCTTCGAACCGCGGGCACGCATGCGAGTGAACGCTTCGTGGCCCGGAGTGTCGATGAACACGATCTTGCGGCCGTTGATCTCCACATGGTACGCGCCGATGTGCTGCGTGATACCGCCTGCTTCGCGTCCAGCCACATTGGCCGTCCGGATGGCGTCCAGCAGCGAGGTCTTGCCGTGGTCGACGTGACCCATAATGGTCACGATCGGCGGACGGATCGACAGGTCGCTGTCCACTTCCGTGCTCGCTACATCCTGCACGGACTCTTCTTCGTAGCTCATCTTGGCCGTCGACGCGCCAAAGGCACGCGAGACTTCGTCGGCCAGCTTCATGTCCAGGGTCTGGTTGATGGTGGCGAAGATCTTCCGGTCGACCAATTGCTTGATCACCAGGCCGGCCTTCACGCCCAGCTTCTCAGACAGCTCCTTCACCGTGATGCCGTCCGAGATGGTGATCTCGCGGTCGATCGGCGGCGGCGGAGCCGGCTCGGACTTGCGGTAATGCGACTTGAGCTTACCCTCGGTATCCCGGTCGCGATGGTCGCGCTGCAGGCCGCGGCGTTTGGCCGCGTCACGGCGCCCCGCATCGGCGGTGGGCGGCGGCGGCGGCGCTTCCAGGACAGGACTGGTCGGATGAGGACCACGGCCCCGCAAGGGAGGACGGCCACCCGGGCCTCCACCGTACGGAGGACGGCCGCCCGGCGTGGGCTGGCCCGGTCCGCTGCGGCGGGCTCCCGGATAAATCGGCTGGCCCGGCGTCGGCATGCCGGGGCGCGGAGCGGCCGGTTGACCCGGCGTTGCTTTCGGCTGAGCCTGCTGCAAGCGCGCCAGGATGTCCGCGCGGGGCGGAACCACGGGGCGGGCGGCGGGCTGTCCGGCCAGCGGCGGACGCGTCGGCTGACCGGCGGTCTGCTGTTGCTGGCGGGGCTGGCTGGGTCCACCCTGGCCCTGCTGCGGACGCGGCAGGTGCGGAGCCTGCGGACGCGGAGCGCCCGGGGCTACCATCGGCTGACGAGGGACTTCGCCGCCAGGCAAGGGTTGACGCGGCCCGGAAATGATCTGTCCAGGACGGGGCGTGCCCGGTCCGCCCGAACGCTGCGCAATGGGGGCGTTGCGGGGCAATGGCTGGGATGGACCCGCCGGCTTGGCCGGAGCCTGGCGCGGAGGAGCCGGCATCGCCGGTGCACCTGGCGCCGCTGAAACTTCAGCAGCCGCTGGCCGCGGAGCCTGTGGAACCGCGGGCGCCGCCGGTCGCTGCGGAGTGCGCGCCACGGGCGGTCTCGCCGGAATCGCGGGGGCGGCCGGAGCCGCCGGAGTGGCCGGTTTCGGCGCTTCCGGCATTACCTGGGCCGGAGCCGCCGCTACAGGCGCGGCCGGAGCCGGAGTAGCTGGAGCGGGTACCGGAACCGCGGGCGCGGCCGGAGCCGCTGCCGCCGGAGTAGCTGGTGTGGCCGGAACCACGGGCGCCGCTGGCGCCGCGGGAACTGCCGGAGCGGCGGGCGCTGCCGGAGCAGCGTGGACCACCGGAGCGGCGGGAACCGCGGGTGCGGCCGGAGCCGCGGGCGCATGCTGAACCGGCGCCGGAGCAGCCGGTACATGATGCGTCACCGGTGCTGGGGCCTTCACCGTCGTCGCAGGCTTCACGGGCGTCGCCGCGGGAGCCGCGGCCGGTGCCGGGTGAGCAATGATCGTCCGCGCCGGAATCGGAATCGATGGCGCGTGCAGTGTGGGCTGTGCCCCCGCCCTCACCCCAGCTAAGGGAGGACGGATCGGGGCCCGTGTGGGCGCCGCGGGTGCGGCAGGTGCGGCGGCCGGAGCCGGCTGTTCAGCGGTGGTGTCTTTCACAGGAGCAGATACGGAAACTGTTGCGGGCTTAACGGGCGATGCGGGCTTCGAAGATACAGCTTGCTCGGACGGCTGCGTTGCGGCCGGTTCGGCCGCTTCAGCGAATTCTGGTTGATTCGGTGAAGTTTCGTTGACGTAAAATGTGCCGCCTGGCCGGTCAAGATCGGCGGAGAAGGGAGTGGCATGCCCGGTCAGCCGCTCTTTGAGCAGCAGGGCCACATCCTCGTCGACGGAGCTGGAATGCGTTTTTTTCTCCTGGACCCCAAGGTCCGGCAACATATCAATGATCGTGCCGGGCTTGACTTCCAGTTCGCGAGCCAACTCGTTGATGCGAATCTTCTTCATAGTTGAGACTGCCGGCCCTGTAGACAGGGCTAGCCCAACTCACTCCTTGCTCCGCCCCCCGTGGCCAGTTCAGACTACTGCTCGACAGGAAGACCCGAGTTTCCCATCGTATCAGATTCGTCCGCTACTGGTTGTTCCACGACGGCCGGCGCGCTTGCCAGCTCACTCTCCGGCTGGTTTTCCACAGCCGGCTCAGTCACTTCGGCCTGCGGTTCCTCCGCCGGCGCGTCCAGATGATTGTAGAAGGCGTTCACTGACGCACCGATGGTTTCCACCACCTGGCCATCAATTCCCGCAATCAACTCCAACTCCTCCGGAGTCATCGAACCCAACTTCTCCACTGTGCCGATGCCGCCCACCAGCAGGAGTTCCAATACCGGCTCAGGCAACTGATGGTCCAACAGGGCCGACAAAGGCGTCCCGGCCGAAAGCGCCGCCATGTGCGCTTCCACTTCCTGCCGCTTCTCTTCCTCGGTCTTGATGTCGATCCGCCAGCCCAGCAGCTTCGCCGCCAGCCGTACGTTCTGACCCTTCTTGCCGATCGCCAGTGAAAGCTGCGAGTCTTCGACAATCACTTCCATGTGCTTTTCCATGGAATCGATGATCGCCACGCGCGAGATCTTGGCCGGGCTCAGCGCATGCGTGGCGAAGACCACTGGATCGTCGCTAAACTCAATAATGTCAATCTTTTCGCCGCGCAGCTCGCGAATAATCGACTGCACGCGCATGCCCTTCATGCCCACGCAGGCGCCCACGCAGTCCACATCGCGATCACGGCTCAGCACGGCAATCTTGGTGCGCTCGCCGGCTTCCCGGGCGCATCCACGAATCACTACCGTACCGTCATAAATCTCGGGCACTTCCTGCTCGAACAGGCGCATCACCAGCTCCGGCGCCGCGCGCGATACGATCACGCCCGCATTCTTGCCGGTCTTGTCCACGCTGCGGATCACGGCCCGCACACGCTCGCCCACCGAGAAGTTCTCCAGCCGCGACTGCTCTTTCTTGCCCAGCCGCGCTTCCGTTTTGCCCAGGTCCACAACCAGATCCGGACCTTCCACGCGCTTGATCGTGCAGTTCACCAGCTCGCCGACGCGGCCCGAATATTCGGCGAAAATGTTCTCCCGCTCGGCCTCGCGAACCTTCTGCAGAATCACTTGCTTGGCGGTCTGCGCCGAAATCCGGCCCAACAATTCGGTCGGCTTCGCAAAGCGGATCACCGCCCCAACCTCAGCCGCCTTGTCGTAACGCCGCGCTTCCGCCAGGCTGACTTCCTTCGTCGCGTCCGTCACCGGATCCGCCACGATCTTCACGGAGTAGATAATTATGTTGCCGGTCTTCTCGTCCAGGTCAGCCACCAGGTCATCGGTGGATTTGAACTGTTTCCGAGCGGCCACAAGCATGGCGTCCTTCACCGCGTCGAGCACGATCTGAGGATCGATGCCCTTCTCTTTGCTCAGGATTTCAATGGACTGATAAATGGATGCCAAGCTGTACGCTCCCCTTCCGACTGATAAGCTGCCCTCGAACCGGGCGCCTTCACCACTCGAATTTCAGATTTGCCTTTTCGATTTGTTCCATCCGGACCCGGATGGCTTTGTCCGCGCCCGTCTCAAGCACCACACACCCGTCTTCATAGCCGGCCAGCACGCCGTCCCAGCGGCGCTGGTTCTCTACCGGCTCACGCAGCGCAAGGCGCGCTTTCTTGCCGGCAAACCGTGTGAAATGCTCCGGACGGTATAACTTGCGTTCAACTCCTGGCGAGCTCACTTCCAACTGGTATGAGTCACCCGGAATGAAGTTTGCCTCGTCGAGCATGGCGCCCACCTGATGCGAAACTGTCTCGCAATCGGCCAGCGACACACCCTCCGGCTTGTCGATGAATATACGCAAAACCCGGCTTGGACCGGAACCCAGCAGCTCCACAGACCACACTTCCAGCCCCTCGCGCTGTGCGGCGCGATTGGCAATTTCGGTGATCTTCTCGACCAGGGCTTCCCGGTTGCTGCCCGCCATCTCAGTTCCTGCTTTGCTGAAACAGTAGAGACCAATAAAAAAGTGGGCTTTCGCCCACTTCCATGGTCCGCTAAATTTCAGTATACACCAGCGGTTCCGGTACGCCTAATCATGGCTTTTGCTGCCGGTGCTGCTCGCGCAGTACGTCCGGATCGTCCATTTTTGGCGCCGGCTTGGGATCCGCCGGGTCTTTCGCATTCTCCGGCACGAAAATGTCCGGTTCCGGCCGGATGGGGTCAAAGCGCGAAAAGTCGGGCACGCTGGTGAAGCAATCCGACAGGTCGGCCGCCGTCGCATCATACAGGTTCAGAGGCGGGATCCCCAACAAACGGAAGGCCATTTTCAGCAATGCTGGGAAACTGGCGTTGGTGCGCGAAGCATAATTGCGGCGCGCGAACGGACCCGCCACCAGGAACACCGTGCGGTGCGAATCCACATGATCCACTCCGCCCTGGGCATCATCCTCCGTGATGAAAACCGTCATGCTGCGCCACCACTTCGTGCCGCTCAGGTACTCCATAATCCGGCCCAGGGCGTAATCATTGTCCGCCACGTAAGACGGCGAGAAGGGATACCCATCCTCAGGCCGAGGCTTCGCCATGTGGTCGTTCGGCAGGTGGATGTAAATCACCCGGGGTAGGTCTTTGCCTGTCTTCACATACAGTTCATCGATCTCCCGGATGAACTGGTCGGCCCGGAACTGGTCCGGAATGTTCGTGTTGTAGCCCGGATAGTTCCTGGATGTGTTCCGATAGAGCGGATCGGGCATCGGCATGTTCGTCAGGAACCGCGCGCCCGTCGGCTTCTCATCCGGATCTTCCACATTCCCGGCCAGTTCGAAGCCCTCGCCGAAGTTCCGGAACGTGATCCCGTTGCGCTCCAGATGGTGCCACAGCGCCCCGGCTTCCAACTGATCCTCGGGATGAATGCTGGAATTGCTGCCCGGGTTGGACAGCCGCCCCGGCGCATCCGTCGGGAACCGGAACTCCTTCGGAGCCCCGGCCAGCGTGCTTTCAACCCAGGTATTCGGGTAGGAGCCGACCAGCCAGTGATGCCCGTCGACACTCACTTCGCTGTCCGCGTAGAAGTTGTCGCTGAAGGCGTACTTCGACGCCAGCGCGTGATGATTCGGCGTCAGATTGTAGAACTTCTTGTCCAGCCTGCTCTTGAGGGCGCCCGGTTCAGGAATCACCCACCCGCGCCGCCCGAACCGTGCGAGTTCCGGAGCACTGCGCAACGAGCCCGTCGAATCGTCCTCAATGTCCCCGAAGACCTCATCGAAGGTGCGGTTTTCCTTGACGATGATCACCACGTGCCGGATCTCCATCGGCATCGGCCGCGGCTGTTCGCGGCTCGCCAGGAACCCGTTCAACGACATGACCTTTTCTGTATAGATGGGCAGCACGCGGTTCAGCGGCGAGGGGTAGACGCTGATCGCGCCGGTCCGCATCTCACCCTGGAAGCTGCGCTCCATCGGACCTGTCTTGGTGGCGTTCGGACCGGTGCCAAGTCCTTTGGCGCTGGCCACATACATCTGGCCACGATCCACCTGGACGGCGGTCGGAAACCAGGCCGAGGGCAGGTGGGCCGTCACTTTCCCGCTACCCAGGTCGACCACCCCAATTGCATTGATACCGGCTTCGGCAACCAGCAGGCGCCCGTTTGGAACGTCCAGGGTCAGGCCCACCGGCAGCACGCCACGGAAAGCATCCAGACCGGGAATGCGCAGCAGGATCTGTCCCGTCACCCGCCAGGACTGCGAGTCAATCACCGTGATCGAGTCCTGATTACCATTGGAGACGTAGATCGTCGTGCCGGTCATGGCGATGCCGGACGGACTGGAGCCCCCCAAACTGCCTGGGCCAAAGGGCTCGCCGGTACGGATGAAGCGCTCGACTTTGGGCGCCGCCGGGTCCGCTACATCCACGACACATAAGGAGTTCGACTCCGGGGCGTTGGGGTCGCCCAAGCCGGGCACATCCACTTCGCCGGCCGCG
Source organism: Paludibaculum fermentans (assembly GCF_051172195.1). Lineage (GTDB taxonomy): Bacteria > Acidobacteriota > Terriglobia > Bryobacterales > Bryobacteraceae > Paludibaculum > Paludibaculum fermentans_A. The sequence continues at coordinate 1,603,764 of NZ_JBPJAQ010000001.1, read as the reverse complement.
GTGGCCCGTTTGGCGCCCTTCTCCGCATCAGCCGAGGGGAACCCGAAAGCCGGGAACGGCAGGCCGGTCCGCGGAGCATCCTTGGCATCGGCGCCGGGCACCGCCTTGTACTCGAACATACCCAGGTTGGTGACAAAAACCCTGCGTTTGTCAGCAGATAGCGCGATCTTGAAGGGCAGCCGGCCCACCCGCACCGACGACACCAGCTTGCGGCTGCGGGTGTCAAATATGGCGATGCGGAAGTTGGCCTGGTCGACCACATAGAGCAACCGCTTGTCGCTGTCATACGCCAGGTCGCCGGAGTAGCTGTCTTTCCAGGGACCCTGGTTCAACTGCAGGACTTCGATCGTCCGTCCGCCCGGCACCGCGACCAGCCGCACCTGGCCGGAACCACCTTCGGAGACGAACAGCTTGCGGTCCTCGACGAAGGCCAGGCCCATGAAAACACTGCGCCAGTCTTTGTCGTCGTCGTCGCCCTTGTCTTCCTTGCGCTGGGCATTGACCTGCCGGATCTGCCACGGCTCCGACGTCATGTCCAGGAAGCTGAGGGAGAAGTTGCCGCGCCCGCCGTTGGCCGAAACCGCGAACTTGCCGTCCGGGCTGAGGGCGATGCCGTACGCGCCCGGACCCGTCATGAATTGCCGCCCCAGCGGAGCGATCATCCGGCCGCCCGGCAGCACCGATTCCGCCCCGGGCCTGCGCGACGCCGGCCGAATCCCGGCTGGCGTGCGATACTCTGCCGCCCAGAGCGCCATGTTGGCGGCCGCAATCAGGATCAGAAAACGCATCGGGTACTCTTCTGATAGCCTGTCAAAGCAAGGAGGCGTTGTGCAACGCCGAACGTTCATTCAATCCGTGGGAGTCGCTGCCATGCTGCCTGCCGAAGGCAAAGAAACCGCACCCCATTACTACCTGCTCGAACAGTACTACCTCAAGAATGGCACGCAAGCCGCCCGTATTGCCGACTACCTCAAAAACGGCCCGATTGAGGCGTCAGCCCGCTTAGGCGTGCCCGGTCCGCGCTTTGTCCTGGAGGCCGTCGCCGCTCCGCACATGCCGCAGATCGCCTGCATCAGCGCCTATGCGTCGATCGACGAAATGCGCGATGCCCGGAAGAAGCTGAGCGCCGATTCGAAGCTGCAAGCCGCGCTGGCTCAATGGGAAACGGGCGAGGAACCGCCCTATGAGAGCTATTCCGAAGTGCTGCTCGAAGCCGCACCCTACGCTCCGCCGCTGGAAGCCGCGACGCCGGGCAAGCCGCGTATCTTTGAGCTGCGCCTCTACCATTCCCCCACCGAGAAGCAGTTGAAAGCCCTGCACGAACGCTTCGCGGGCCCCGAGATTAAGATCTTTCATCGCAATGGGATCCATCCGGTGCTGTACAGTTCGACGCTGATTGGGCCCAGCAAACCGAACCTGGTTTACCTGACGCCTTTCGACGACCTCGCGGCTAGGGAAAAAGCCTGGGCCGCCTTCGGAGCCGATCCCGATTGGATCAAAGCGCGGGCGGAATCCATCGCCAAAGCGGGCCAGATTTCCAGCACGATGCAGATCTCGCTCTTCAAGGGCGCTGCCTATTCGCCGCTGCGCTGAAGCCGCCACAACCGGTAGCCCGGCGTAGTCGCTTCCAGCCGGTAATCCTTCATCAGGTCTTTCAGGACGACGCGGACATCCAGCACGCCGTTGTAGGGGCCTAGTCCGTCCGCGATCCAGGTGGGTCGCGGACTTCGCATCAACATATCGCGATTTGTCGATGCGACCTGGGGAAAACTGACCTTGGCGCTGATCAGATGACGGTCCGCCAGGACTCCATTCAACGGTTGGGAGTCCAGGAACCGGGTCCCGGCCGGCAGCCCGCTGAGCGGGAAGAGGTCCGGGCGGTAGCCCCAAACCAGCAGCGTATCGCCCGCCGAGGCTTTTGCTTTCAGAGTGTTGGCAGCTTCCATCGAACTCCGGAAGAGCAGCAGGTCGCCCCACGGTTTGTCCTGCGCCAGGGCCACATACCGCGGTCCGAACCGTGCAACCGGCAAAATGAGCAGGAATGACGCCAGGATGGCGAACCGCCGTGGAAGAAGCGTAAATCCACGGGCAGCAAGCAGCACAAACACCGGCAGAAGGTGGAAGTAATACCGTGGGAAAAACCGCAGTCCCAGGAACACGCCGGCGACCGAAACGATCAGCCAGACCGCCCAGCGCCAGTCCTCTTCCTTCCAGGCGGTGATGCAGGCAGCGACCACCAGGGCGATGTGGAAGCCCGCCCAGTTCAGGGTTCTCCTGGCTCCTTCGAGCATCGGGTGGGGGATGTTGGTGTCTCGCGAGTAGATGGCGCCCCAGGCCCAGACCTGCTGCCAGAAATCGACCAGCGAGCCGCGTAAACCCATCCAGGCCAAGGAGATCAGGACCGGAGCGGCGAAGCCGGCCAGCAGTTCCAGGCGTTTGGGCCAACTCCAGGCCAGGCACACCAGCAGGATCAGCAAGCCTTTTGCATTGAAAAGGATGGAGATGCCAGCGACAGCTCCGGCCCAGAAGGGAAAGCCCGCCGCGGCCAAGGCGATGGCGCCCATGTGGAGCGGCACGGTGAGCAGGTCCGGCGTGAGGGCCATGACGGCGGAAGCCGTGTCGAATGTGAGGAATACGGCCATCAGGCCACCGGCCCAGAGCTCAGTCTTCGGGCCCCACAGCACGCGCGCGGCGCGCGCAGCGACCCAACAGGTGAAGATGGCAAAGAGCGAGCCGGCCAGCCGCAGGCCCCATCCGATCTGGGCGCCCCACAGCATGTAAATGCCGGCAAAGAAAGGCGGCTTATCGAACCAGATATCGCGGTAGAGCACCTTGCCCCGAAGCAATTCCATGGCCGCGGCGGTGGGATAGGCCTCTTCCACCCAAAGGACATGCAGATGGCAGAAGCGCGCGGCCACCAGCAACAGCACTATTCCGATCCAGATTGCGCGCTTGAGCATACGTAGATTGTGGCGCAAGCTATCCGTGGTTCGCACGATTGTGTTGATCCCACGGGAGTTTCGGATACGATATTCGCAGATGCCAGACTCGAGCCCTTCGCTTGACGAGCTGATGCAGTCGGTTTATGCGGAAATGAAGCGGCTCGCGGCGGCGCAGATGTATGGCGAGCGCCGCGACCACACGCTGCAGCCGACCGCGTTGGTGCACGAGGTCTATCTGCGACTGGCTGGGCAGCACTGTATCGACTGGCGGAACCGTGCGCAACTGTTGGGTCTGGCGGCGCAGATGATGCGGCGCATCCTGCTGGACCATGCGGCCAGCCATAGCGCGGCCAAACGTTGGGGCGGGCTGATCAGGGTACCGATGGACGACGACCATGCGATGCTGCGGGGGCCCGAGGTGCAGATACTCGACCTGGACCGGGCGCTGCGGCGGCTCGAAGAGATCGATCCGCAGCAGGCACGCGTAGTGGAATTGCGGTTCTTTGGCGGGTTGACGGCCGAAGAGGCGGCGGAGTCGATGGGCATCTCCGTGGCGACCATACACCGCGAATGGGCGACGGCGCGGCTGTGGCTGCTGCGGCACGTCAGCGAGGCGCAGCGCCGATGATCGACCAGCGTTGGCGCCAGATCAAGGACATCCTGGCGGCCGTGCTCGAGCTGGAACCGCAGCGGCGCACCGCCTATCTCGACGAGGCGTGCGCAGAGGATGCCGCGCTGCGAGCCGAGGTGGATGAGTATCTGCAGTATGAACGCGACGCCTCGGAGCGCCTGCCGGTGACGCGCTGGGCAGAAATGGAGCCCGAGCCCGAACCCGTTCCGGATGCCCCGCCGGAGCGGTTTGGGCCTTACCGGATCCTGCACGAGCTGGGTGCAGGCGGGATGGGGATCGTCTATCTGGCGGAGCGCGACGATGGCGCGTATACGCAGCGCGTGGCGGTAAAGATCATGCGCTCCGGCGCGGGTGCGGCACGGATGGCCGAATTGTTCCGCAGGGAGCGGCAGATCCTGGCCGGGCTGCGGCATCCGGGCATCGCGGCCCTGATGGATGGCGGAGCGACTCCGGACGGGCGGCTGTATTACGTTCTCGAATATGTGCAGGGCCGGCCGCTGATCGATTTCTGCCAATCGCGTCACTACACCACCGAGGAACGGTTGCGGCTGTTCACGCGGATCTGCGACGCCGTGGCGCACGCGCACCGCAACCTGGTGATCCACCGTGACATCAAGCCGGCCAATATCCTGGTGACCGAAGCGGGTGCTCCGAAACTGCTCGATTTCGGGCTGGCGAAGGTCTTTGACGACGCGGCCAGCGCGGCGATCACGCAGACGACCGCGACGCTGTTGACGCCGGCGTATGCGAGTCCGGAGCAGGCGCGGGGCGAGCCGCTCTCCACGGCAACGGATATCTATTCGCTGGGCGTGGTGCTGTACGAGCTGCTGTCCGGCCACGGGCCCTATGCAGTTGCGGATACATCCCCGCTGGAGACCTACCGTGCTGTTTGCGAGGTGGAGCCGAAGCCGCCCAGCCACTTGGTGAAGTTGCCGCAGGAGCTGGATGACATTGTCCTGATGGCTCTGCGGAAGGAGCCGGGCCGGCGGTATGCCACGGTGGACGAGTTCCGCCAGGACATCGAGAACCACCTGCGGGGCCTGCCGGTGCGGGCGTCGCGCGGCACGCTCACCTACAACACAGTTAAGTTTGTGCGGCGGCATCGCTGGGGTGTGATTGTATCGGCGGCGGCGGTGCTGGCCGCGTCCGTTTTCGTAGCCGCGATCCTGTGGCAGTGGAGGCAGAGCGAGCTGCGGTTCCGGCAGGTGCGAGGTTTGGCGCGGACGGTGATCTACGAGCTGCACGATGCCATAGCGGATCTGCCGGGCTCCACGCCGGCGCGGAAGCTGCTGGTGGAGCGGGCCCTGCACTACCTGAACGAACTGGAGGCAACGGGCGGCAAGAACCGGCAACTGCAACTGGAGATCGCGGCGGCGTACCTCAAGATCGGCGATGTGCAGGGCCACCAGAGCAGGGCCAACCTGGGCGATTTCGCCGGCGCGCAGGACAGTTTTCGTCACGCGCGCCGGCTGCTGCTGGCCTATCTGGCCTCCGACGGGCAGAACGACGAGGCACAACGGCTGCTGGTGGATGTGGATACGGGCCTGACCGACATCTACGAGATCCAGGGAGATGCCATGGGCCTGCAGGCGCTGCGCTCCGAGTTGACGAAGCTGATGCAGGCGCGGGCCCGGCGCTATCCGGACCGGCCTGAACTGGACGCCCTGTACAAAGTGCGGCTGGCGCACAACATGGGGCTGGACGGCAAGGATCGGGACGCCATTCCGTTGTGGCAGGCGGCGATTGAGGCCTACACGCGGTTGCTGACAAAGAACCCGGCGGACGCGGGGATTACGCGGGCCCTGGCGCGCTGCCACCGCAGCCTGGCGGGGGCGAACCAGGCTGTGGGCGACCTGGGGTCGTCATTGCGGCACTTTCTGCAGGCAGAGCAGTTGCAGAAGAGGTTGGTGGAGGCGATGCCGCGCAACACGAGGGCGCGGATGGAACTCTCCTTCGTGCTGGTGGAGATGGGCTGGATCCACCACATGCTGAAGGACGACCGGTCGGCCGTGGAGGATTACCAGCGGACGTTTGCGATCCAGGAGGAGCTGGCGGCCGAGGATCCTTCCGATTTCCGGGCCCGGATCGAGTTGGCGAAGCTGATGATTACGGCGGCTCCGGCGTATCTGGACGCGGGCAATGCGCGGCGGGCGATCGAGCTGCTGACGGAGTCGAGGCGGCGGCTGCAGGCGGAGTTGCGGCAGGCTCCGGAGAATCACGATTTGCGGCTGCATGCGGGGTGGGCGGCGTTGAACCTGGGGGATGCGCACGCGCGGCGCGGAGCGTGGGCGGAAGCGCTGCAGGCCTACACATGGGCCGAGGCCGACCTGCGGGCGTTGCCGGTGAACGGCCGGCTGGTGGGGGACTTCGATCCGGCGCGGATGAGGCGGGAGGTCCTGGCTGGAATCGCGCGTTGCCGGGCTCGTTTTTAGCCGAAGCCGGGTTACACTCGCTGCATGTTCTCTGGAGCCCACGTTCTCTTTTTCAGCCGCGACGCCGAAGCGGATCGCGCATTTCTACGGGATTCGCTGGGGATGCCCTTTGTGGATGCCGGGCATGGATGGCTGATTTTCAAGTTGCCGCCGTCGGAGACGGCTGTGCATCCGGTGGAGGCGGGCAGTGAGGGTTCAAAAGAAGGCTCGATGCTACAGGCGGAAGTGTACCTGATGTGCGACGACCTGGAGTCTACGATGGGGATGCTGCGGGCGCGCGGGGTGGAGACGGAGGCGGTGAAGGAAGAGCGCTGGGGGCGGTTGACACGTCTGAAGCTGCCTAGCGGCGCCGTGATAGGGCTGTATCAGCCGAAACATGCCACGGCTTTTGATTTGTAAGGGAAGCGAGGGCAACCATCCCGCACCCGCTCCTCCACGGGTGCATCGGTGGCGCACTTCCGGTTGCCCGGGTGCCGGCGCCCGCCGACTGACGTGCGCTGTTCGCAGGAGCGAAGGCTGCCACCCAGCATCCGCCCCTCCGCGGATACCTGGGTGGTCTCCTCCGATTCAATTGCTCGTCACTGAGTAACGCGGGAACGGCGGCAAAACCCTATCAGGTATTTATTCGACGCCGATGGGCGGCATTCGCAGCCAGTTTTGGCGGCGCTGGGTGAGGCCCAGGCGGTGGAGCATGCGGGCCATGGGCTGGACGCCGCGCAGCAGGCTGAGCATGGCCTGGTCGCGCGGATCGCTGCTGTCTTCGCCTTCGCCGTTGATGAGGGCGAGCAAGGCCTCCATGCGGCCTTTGGCGGGCGGGTAGATGCGCAGCTCGATATCGTCTTTTTCCGGGATGTTGGCCAGCTTCTTCGCGGCCTGGATGGCAGCAGGGAAGCCGCCTAACTCGTCGACCAGGCCGCGGGCCAGGGCATCTTCCCCGCTCCAGACGCGGCCGCGGGCGATCTCCTCGACGCGCGCCAGCGGCAGCTTGCGGCCTTCGGCGACCTTGTGGGTGAAGTTCGAATAGATGCGGTCGAGCGAGCCGCGGACGACGGCCCATTGTTCCGGGGTGAAGTCGTAGTAGCCGTCGTACATGCCGGCGTTGCGGCCTGTCTGGACTGCGTCGAAGGAGACGCCGAGCTTTTCCCAGAGCGCGCGGGTGTACATCTTGCCGGTGAAGACTCCGATGGAGCCGGTGATGGTGCCGGGCTGGGCAATGATGCGATCCGCGCCCATGGCGACGTAGTAGCCGCCGGAGGCCGCCAGCGACGACATGGAGACGATGACCGGCTTTTTCGCCTGGCGGGCGCGCTGCACTTCGCGCCAGATGGTTTCGGAAGCGACCACGCTGCCGCCGGGTGAATCGACGCGGAAGATGATGGCCTTTACCTCTTTGTCTTCGACGGCTTTGCGAAAGGCGGCGGAGACAGTGTCGGAGCCCATGGATTCGGTGCCGTTCATGGGATCGAAGCCGCTGCGGCCGGAGACGATGTCGCCGGAGCCATAGATGAGGGCAACGCGTTTGCCCTCGGTGTGGAGGTCGTCAGTGCGGCTGTCGTAGGCGCCCAGCCAGAGCAGTTTGGCGTTCTTGCCGGCGCGGCGTTTGGCCTTTTCGTAGACTTCGTCGCGGTAGGCCTGGCCGTCGATGAGGCGCAGGGCGACGGCGCGTTCGCCGGAATAAGGGCCTTCCGAGAGCACCTGTTGAGCGGCTTCGGCGCTGATGCGGCGGCCCTGGGCGACTCCCCGGGCCATGGCGGAGAAGCTGGAGTCGAGCAGGCGCTGCTCGGCTTCGCGGTGGGCCGGGGTGAACTCTTTTTCGAGGTAAGTATTGATGGCGTTCTTGAATTCCTTGCGGCCTTCGAAGCGGGGCGCGATGCCGAGTTTGTCGAAGGCTCCGCGGACGAAGGGCACCTCGAAGCGGAGGCCGGCGACTCCGAAATCGGAGTGGGGTTGGAGCCAGATTTCGTCGCAGGCGGAGGCGAGATAGTAGGAAGTCAGGCCGGAATTCTCGCCGTCGAAGTCCTCGGCGTAGGCAAAGGCGAATTTCTTCGTTTTGCGGAAGGCGAGGATGGCGTCGCGGATCTCCTGGGCATGGGCGGGCATGAGGGGCGAGGAGCCGACGCGGACGATGAGGCCTTTGACCTTGGGGTCGAGCGAAGCCTTTTCGAGGGCGAAGACGATGTCGAGCAGGGTGACGCCGCCACGGTTCTGGAACTGCGACAGGGCGTCGGAGGGCGCCTGCTCAGTAAGGCTGGTTTCGAGGTTGAGTTCGACGATCGTGTTCTGGGCCACCTTGGCCACATTGCTTTGCGCAAAGTAGGCAATCAGCACCATCAGAAACCCGAGCACCACCACAAATCCGCCGATTATCGCCAGTGTCCGACCGATCATCCGTCTCATGGCCTCAGTGTACGCTGGAAAGGGTGCACAGCTTTTTGATCGGTGATGGAGACGCGGGGCAGCGGTTGGACCACTTTCTGGCGGGACACCTGCCGGAGTTCAGCCGGGCGCGGCTGCAGTCGTGGGTGGAAGAAGGCCGGGTGAAGGTGAGCGGCGAGGCCCGCAAAGCGTCCTGGAAGCTGCGGCCTGGCGAGACGGTGGAAGTGGAGCCGGCCGAACTGAAGCCGCTGCGCGCCTTTGCGGAAGACATCCCGCTGGAGATCCTGTATGAAGACGAGAGCCTGCTGGCGATCAACAAGCCAGCCGGACTGGTGGTGCATGCGGGCGCGGGGAACGAGTCGGGCACGCTGGTGAACGCGCTGCTGCACCACTTCAAATCGCTTTCCACGCTGGGCGGCGAACTGCGGCCGGGCATCGTCCACCGGCTGGACAAAGGCACCAGCGGGGTGATGCTGGTGGCGCGGACGGATGCGGCGCATCGCAATCTGTCGACACAGTTTGCCGGGCGCAAGGTGAAAAAAGTTTACCTGGCGCTGGTGATGGGGCACGTCAAACGGGACGCGGGGCGAATCGATACGGCGATCACGCGCGACCCGGTGAACCGGACGAAGATGACGGCGCGGCTGGAAGAGGGGCGCGAGGCGCACACGGAGTATTATGTGCTGGAGCGGCTGCCGCACCATACGCTGCTGCGCGTGTTGATTGGGACAGGGCGGACGCACCAGATCCGGGTGCATCTGGCGCAGTTGGGGCATCCGGTGGCCGGCGATCCGCTATATGGGGCTCCGGCGGCACCGGAGAACCGGCCGTGGCTGCATGCCTGGCGGATCACTTTTATTTCGCCGGCGACGGGCGAAGAGGTGACAATAGAGGCGCCGTTGCCGGCGGAGCTTGAGGCTTGGAAAGAACGGCTCCTATAATCAAGGTGGTATCGAAGGTGAACCGAGGTTTTATGACGACGAGACGCTCATTCCTGTCGTTGGCTTCCTGCCTGCCGGCCCTGGGCCAGCAGGTGGCCGATTCCAACCAGACCATCACGTTCGACGTCACGCGCGTCAACCTGCTCTACACTGTGTCCGACAAGCGGGGCCGGTTCGTGAACAACCTCAACCGGGACGACTTCGAAGTCTACGAAGAGAAGAAGAAGCAGAGGATCCTGGAGTTCGCGGCGGAGACGAACCTGCCGTTGCGCATTGGGCTTCTGGTCGATACCAGCAATTCGATTCGGGACCGGTTCCGTTTTGAGCTGGAAGCTTCGGGCCAATTCCTGAAGAGTGTGGTGCGTAAGAACGTCGATCGGGCGGTGGTGTACAGCTTTGACACGGAGACGCGCATTGTCCAGGACTTCACGGACGATGCGGATGTGCTCGACAAGAAAGTGCGCGAGTTGCGGCCCGGAGGCGGCACGGCGTTCTACGACTCCATCTTCCTGTGCTGCCGCGACCGCCTGGGCAAAGAGGTGCCGCGCCACAAATATCGCCGCGCTTTGATCATGGTAGGCGACGGCGAGGATAACAACTCGCATTACACGCGCGACCAGGCTCTGGAGATGGTGCACAAGACTGAGGTGGTGGTGTACTCGATCTCGACGAATACGACGCGTAGCGAGACGAGCGGCGACAAGGTGCTGAAGTACTTCGCGCAGGAGACCGGCGGACTGGCGTTCTTCCCGTTCAAGGCGGAGGACCTGGCGCAGGATTTCGAGAACATCGCCAATGAGCTGCGGTCGCAGTACAGCATCCTGTTCCGGCCGGAGCCGCTGAGGACCGATGGTTTGTTTCATCCCGTGCAGATCAAAGTGCGCGAGCGCAAGGATCTGGTGGTGCGGGCCCGCAAGGGTTATTACGCGCCCAGGGTCTAGCGGCCGGCGCCGGGTTCGCCCTTTGGACGTCCCTTCGCGCTTAAATGTAAGAATGAGGGGCTTCGTTCGACCATGACCGGCGATCCTGCGTTGTGGCATCGCCTGCAGTTTGCCTTCACAATCGTTTACCACTACCTGTTTCCCCAGTTGACGATGGGCCTGGCGTGGTTCCTGGTCTTCTGGAAATATCTGCACTGGCGTACGGGCGATGCGAAGTACGGAGCGGCGGCTCGCCTGTGGGCCCGCATCTTCGGCGTCAACTTCGCTGTCGGCGTAGTGACGGGCATCCCAATGGAGTTTCAGTTCGGCACCAACTGGGCGTCGTTCTCGAAATACTCTGGCAGCGTGATTGGCCAATCGCTGGCGATGGAAGGGATGTTCGCCTTCTTCCTGGAGAGCGCATTCATCGGCGCCCTGGTGTGGGGGGAGAAACGGCTGGGGCCGCGCAATCATTTCCTGGCGGCGCTTGGCGTGGCGTTGGGCAGTTGGACTTCGGGCTTCTTCATCATCGTGACGAATGCCTTCATGCAGCATCCGGCGGGGTACGCCGTGGCCGCGGACGGCACGCTGAGAATCGCCAACCTGGTGGAGTTTTTATGGAACCCGTGGGCGCTGATCCAGTTTAGCCACAACCAGGCGGCGGCGCTGGTGACGGGTTCGTTTGCGATTGCGGCGCTGGGCGCGTTCTACCTGCTGAAGAACGAACATACGGAGCAGGGCCGGATGTACCTGCACTGGGGCTGTGCCGTGGGGCTGGCCGCGGCGCTGCTGGTGGCGTTTCCCACCGGCGACGCGCAGGCCAAGCTGGTGGCCCATCATCAACCGGCCGCGCTGGCCGCAATGGAGGGGCGCTTCGAGAGCGGGCCGATGGCGGACATCACGTTGATCGGGCAGCCAAATGTGAAGATGCGGCGGCTGGACAATCCCATCCGCATCCCGGGCATGCTGAGCTTTCTGGCGTTCGGCACCTTCCACAGCAATGTGCAGGGCCTGGGCGCGTTTCCAGAAGACACGTGGCCCACGAATATCGAACTGCTCTACTATTCGTTTCACGTGATGGCCGGGCTGGGCACGCTCTTCATCGGGCTGATGGGGCTGGCCAACCTGCTGCGCTGGCGGGGGCTGCTGGACAGGACCAGGCCGCTGCTGTGGGTGTTGATGCTGGCGTTCCCGTTCCCGTTCATCGCCAATACAGCCGGCTGGATGACAGCGGAACTGGGCCGGCAGCCGTGGCTGATCTACGGGCTGTTCCGGACGAGCGACGGCTATAGCAAGGCAGTGAGCTCGGGCGATGTGCTGTTCACGCTGATTGGATTCACGGGCCTCTACTTCGTGGTTGGACTGATTTACCTGTACCTGATAGGCCGGGAAGTGATGCACGGCCCACCCCCCGCGGAGGTGCTCTGATGGTGGAGGCATGGTTTGGAGTTCTGTGCCTGATGATCACGTTGTTCGTGATCCTGGACGGGTGGGATATCGGAGCGGGCATGCTCCATTTCCTGGTGGCCAGGAACCAGGACGAGCGGCGGGTGCTGATCGCGGCCGTGGGTCCGTTGTGGAGCTGGCACGAAGTCTGGCTGGTTGGCACCGGCGGAGTGCTGTTTGTCGCCTTCCCGCGTGTGATGTCGATCGCGTTTCCGGGCTACTACCTGGCGCTGTTCCTGGTGCTGTGGTCGCTGGTGCTGCGCGGGATTTCGATGGAGTTTCGCGGCCACGTCGACGATGGAATGTGGCGATCGTTCTGGGATTTCGTGATCGTGCTCTCGAATACGTTATTGGCGGTGCTGCTCGGAGCAGCGATGGGCAATGTCGTTCGCGGGATGCCGCTGGGGCCGGACGCGCAATTGAGCCTGCCGCTATTCACCCATTTTGGTGTAGAGGGCAGCGTGGGGATCCTGGACTGGTACACAGCCACCATGGCGGGCTTCACGGTGGTGACCCTGGGGGCGCACGGAGCTTCGTACCTGACGCTGAAGACGACAGGGGTTGTCCACGAACGCAGCCGGCGCCTGGCGGGCCGGCTTTGGCTGGCGGTGGCGGTACTGCTGGCGGGGGTGACCGGCATGACGGCGATGGTGAGGCCGGAACTGTTCTCCGGGATTGCAGGGCGGCCGCTGGCCTGGCTGACCGCGGCGGTGGTGGCGGGCAGCGCCGGCGCGATTGGGACGGGGCTGCGGTCGGGTCGCGAAGCACGGGTCTTCCTCGGCGGGTGCGGCTTTATCGCAGGGTTGCTGGCGACGGCGGCGGTGAGCCTGTTCCCGGTGATCCTGCATTCGACGCTGGACGCCCGGAACTCGATCACGGCGTACAACGGGTCTGCCGATCCCTCAAGCCTCTGGGCGGCGGCGTGGTGGTGGCCGGTGGCGTTCGTACTGTCGCTGTTCTACTTTGGCTTCATCGGCAAGCACTACGCCGGACGGGTGGAACTTTCAAAGGACTCGCAGCAGCCCTATTAGGGGCCATCTTTCGGCTGCCGGCTGAATCAGTTGACCTGATCGTACAGTCTAGTAACTTACGGGTCGATTTTCTGACTCGTGAGTCATTATGGCTGTACAAGGCAAAACCAAACACGAAGTGCTCTCCGCCTTTCGCACCGCTGAAATCCTCAGCGCGGCGCGCAAAGTCTTTGCGGAGAAGGGATTTAACGATGCCACGATGGACCAGATCGCGGAGGCGGGCGGTCTGTCGAAGGGCACGGTGTACCTCTATTTCCCGTCGAAGCGAGACGTCTATTTGGCGGCATTGATGCAGGGTGCCGAAGAACTGGGCATCCTGACGGTGCAGCGGATGTCGGCGGTGGCGGGATTCCGCGCCAAGATCCGGGCGTTCTTCCAGACGAGGCTGCAGTACCTGGAGGAGAACCGCGATTTCTTCCAGATCTACCATTCGGAGTTCGGCAACATCATGCATCCGGTGGCGCTGTGCCAGGACTTCCGGGATCTGTACTTGAAGAACCTGGTGGCGTTTGAGGCGGTGCTGAAGGAAGGCATGGAGGCGGGGGAGATCCGCGCGTCGAACCTGCCTACGATCGCCTCTGCTGTTTACGACATGGCAAAGGGGACGATGATGCGGCGGCTGATCTGGCCGACCGGAACCAGTGTGGACGAGGATGTGGAGACACTGACGGACCTGGCCTGGAAAGGAATTGCCAACTGATGAGGGGCATACACTTAGCGATTCTCGGCGGGCTGCTGGCGGGGTCGGTTGCGGCCCAGCAGAATCCGTTTCTGGGGGCGGTGCCGGAGGGCCAGGCGACGGCCGGGCCGCTGGCGTTGACGCTGCACCAGGCGGTGGAACGGGGTTTGAAGCACAACCTGGGGGTGGTGCTGGCCGGCCAGTCGGCCAAGGAGGCGCGGGGGGAACGGCTGGTGGCGCTGAGCCAGTTGCTGCCGAACATCAACGGCCGGGTGGCCGAGACCTCGCAGCAGGTGAACCTGGCGGCGTTCGGGTTCGATTCGTTCCCGGGGATCCGGCCGATCATCGGGCCCTTTGGCGTCTTTGACACGCGGGCGGCGGTCTCGCAGACGATCCTGAACTTCCGGTCGCTGCGCGGGTCGCAGGCCAGTGTGGCGGCGCAGAAGGCGTCGGAACTTTCGTACAAGGATGCGCGGGATACGGTGGCGCTGGTGGTGGCTGCGTTGTACCTGCAGTCGAATTCGGAGTCGAGCCGGATCGAGGCCGTCGAGGCGCAGGTGGCGGCGGCACAAGCCCTTTATAACCAGGCGATTGACTTCAAAAAAGAAGGCATGGTGCCGGGCATCGACGTGCTGCGGGCCCAGGTGGAGCTGCAGACGCAGAAGCAGCGTCTGATCGCGGCGCGGAACTCCTTTGAAAAGAGCAAGTTGTCGCTGGGCCGGGCGATTGGGCTGCCGGACGGCCAGGAGATCCGGCTGGCCGATGCGATGCCGGAGGCGACACCGCCGGCTCCGGCGATGGAAGAGGCGCTGACCCGGGCGTTCGAGGGCCGCATGGACTACCTGAGCCTGTCGACGCGAGTAAAGGCGGCCGAGTTGTCGGCGCGCGCGGCGTCGGCGGGGTATCTGCCTTCGGTGGGCTTCAACGGGGATTACGGGGTATTGGGCAAGAGCCCGGTGAACATGCATGGCACGTTCATGGCCGGGGTCAGCGTGAACATCCCGATCTTCCAGGGCGGCCGGGTGAAGGGCGAAGTGATGGAAGCCGAGGCGGCTTTGGCGAAGGAGCGGGCCCAGCTTGATAACTTGCGCGGGCAGATCGCCTTTGAGCTGCGAAGCGCGTTGCTCGACCTGAAATCGACGGCGGAGCAGTTGGATGTGAACCGTTCGGCGGTGTCACTGGCCAAGCAGCAGTCGGAGCAGGCGCGCGACCGGTTCGCGGCGGGCGTTACGAACAATCTGGAAGTGGTGCAGGCGCAGGAGGCGGTGGCCACCGCGAACGAGAACTTCATCTCGAGCCTGTATTCGTACAATCTGGCGCGGGCGCAACTGGCCCGGGCCATGGGCGGCATTGAAAAGAACGTGGATGTCCTCTTCCCGGAAGGAAAGCAATAGGTATATGGGGAGCCCCAACATGGAACGTGAAGTGATGGAAACGACGCCCGCGGCCCCGCCGCAGAAGTCCTCGATGGTCAAGCCGGTGGCGGCGGTAGTGCTGCTGATAGTGCTGGCCGGCGGCGGCTATGCGTATTGGAATCATGCGGCTGGCCGCGAATCGACGGATGACGCCCAGGTCGACGGGCGTATTCACTCAGTGGCGGCGCGCGTGGGCGGTACGGTGATCGAGGTCAAGGTGAGGGACAACCAGTTCGTGGAAGCCGGCACCGTGCTGGCGCGGATCGACCCGAAGGATTACGAGGTGGCAGTGGCCAAGGCGAAGGCGGACCTGGCCGAGGCCGAGGCGACGATGCAGGCGGACCGGACGGAGGTGCCGATCATGTCGGCGTCTTCGGCGAGCCGTTTGGATTCCGCCCATTCCGCGGTGCAGGAATCGAAGGCCATGTTGGCGACGGCGGAGCAGCAGGTGGAATCGGCCCAGGTGCGGGTGAAGTCGGCGCAGGCGATGCTGCGGCAGGCGCAGGCAAACGGATTGCGGGCGGCGAGCGATTTCAAGCGCTATGAGGCGCTGCTGGCGAAGGACGAGATCTCGAAGCAGCAGTACGACGCGGCGAAATCGACGGCGGACGCCACGCAGGCGCAGGTGGAAGCGTCGCAGGCCCAGGTCCACGAAGCGGAACAGGCGGTACGGGTGGCGCAGAGCCAATTGGGCGAGCACCGGGCGAAGCTGGCGCGGTCTGAGTCCGACGTAAAGGCCGCGGACACGGCTCCGCAGCAGGTGTCGGCGACGCGCTCGCGGGCGGATTCGTCCAGCGCCAAGATGTTGCAAATGAAGGCCGCGCTGGAGCAGGCGGAGCTGAATTTGAGTTACACGACGGTGCGCGCGCCGGCCAGCGGGATTGTCAGCCAGAAGAGCCTGGAAGTGGGGCAGATCATCAACGCCGGGCAGCCCCTGATGGCGGTGGTCCCGATGGACGACATCTGGGTGGTGGCGAACTTCAAGGAGAACCAGCTGGCCCACATGAAGGTGGGGCAGAAGGTGGAGATCGGGGTGGATGCGTACGGCGGCCGGAAGTATCAGGGTCACCTGGAGAGCATCGCGGCGGCGACGGGCGCGCGGTTCAGCCTGCTGCCGGCGGAGAACTCGTCCGGCAACTACGTGAAGGTGGTGCAGCGGGTGCCGGTGAAGATCCTGTTTGAGAAGGGTCAGGATCCGGACCATGTGCTGCGGCCGGGCATGTCGGTGATCCCGACGGTCGAGGTCCGCTAGTGCGATACCGCGCACTCACCGTGGCCCGGGAATACGGCAGCGGCGGTGCTGCCGTGGCGAAGATTGTGGCCGCCCGTCTGGGCTGGCGGCTGCTGGATAACACGCTGGTGCAGGAGATCGCGCGGGCGGCGCAGGTGTCGCCCGAGTTGGTGCGGCAGTACGACGAGAAAGTGGATTCGTGGCTGCACCGGGTGAGCCGGTTGGCGCTGTGGCAGGGGGCGATCGAGGGCGTGGCGGGCCCCGTGGGGACCAACATCTTCGACGCCGAGACGGAGGCGCAACTGGCCGGGGACCTGATCAAGGAAGCCTACGCCCAGGGGCAGTGCGTGATTGTGGGCCGGGCCGCGCAGTGCCTGCTGCAGGACAAGGCCGACGTCTTCCACACGTTCGTGTATGCCCCATGGGATCAGCGGGTTAGCAGGATTAAGCGGCGTGTGCCGGAGTGCGGCGACGCGGCGGCGGAGATCGTGAATACGGACAAAGTGCGGGCGCAGTATGTGAAGGAACGCTTCGACTGTGTATGGTCGGATCCGCATTTGTACGACCTGATGGTGAGCTCCGGCCTGGGTGAGGCGGAGGCAGCCGCAGTGATCGTCCAGGCCATGTCCTTTGAGGAACGCCTATGAGCGCCACGGCCGAACGGCCGCATGTGAATCCCTGGATCGTCGCCATCGCGGTGATGTTCGGCACCTTCATGGAGGTGCTGGATACGACGGTGGTGAACGTATCGCTGCCGCACATCGCAGGCAGCATGTCGGCGTCGATAGACGAAGCCACGTGGGCGCTGACGTCCTATCTGGTGGCGAACGCAATGATTCTGCCCATTACGGGCTGGCTGGCTAACTACTTTGGACGCAAGCGGTTACTGATGATGTCGGTGATCGGCTTCACGGTCGCGTCGTTCTTTTGCGGCTTTGCGCCGACGCTGCCGATCCTGATCGTTTTCCGTGTGATCCAGGGGGCGGCCGGCGGTGCGCTGCAGCCGTTGTCGCAGGCCGTGCTGCTGGAGGCGTTTCCGCCTGACCAGCGCGGTAAGGCCATGGGGTTCTGGGGGTTGGGCATTGTGGTGGCGCCCATCCTGGGGCCGGTGCTGGGTGGTTGGCTGACGGATGCGTACAGTTGGCGCTGGGTGTTCTACATCAATATCCCGGTAGGGATTGCGTCCCTGATGATGACGCGCTGGTTTGTGTTCGACCCGCCGTACATCCAACGCAGCAAGTTGGGCGTGGATTACTGGGGCATCGGGTTGCTGGCGGTGGGGATCGGCGGCCTGCAGATCGTGCTGGACAAGGGCCAGCAGGAAGACTGGTTTGCGTCGAGCTGGATCCTCAGCCTGTTTATCACGGCGCTGGTCGCGCTGGGGTGGTTCATTTACCACGAGTTACGGGTGAAGGGACCGGTGGTGGACCTGCGCGTCTTCAAAGACCGGACGTACTCCACTGGCACGCTGCTGATGACGATGCTCGGGTTCGTCCTGTACGGCAGCCTGGTGCTGTTGCCCATCTGGCTGCAGACGCTGCTGGGTTACCCATCGCTGCAGGCGGGCTGGGCGCTGGCTCCGCGCGGTCTTGGGTCGTTTGTCGCGATGCCGCTGGTAGGGGCGATGCTGTCGAAGTTCGACGCGCGCAAGTTCCTGGCCGCTGGGCTGGTGATCGCTTCGGTCACCCTGTTTCAGCTTTCGCGGCTGAACCTGAATGCGGGCTACTGGGACTTCTTCTGGCCGCAGTTCGTGCAGGGGCTGTCGCTGGCATTACTGTTCGTACCGCTGACCACGATTACGATGTCCAGGATCCCGAAGGAGAAGATGGGCAACGCGGCCAGTATGTTCAATCTTTTGAGGAACATCGGCGGCAGTGTGGGTATCGCGGGCGTGACGACGATGGTGGCGCGCTTCGGGCAGGCGAATACGGCCGACCTGGTGCGGCACATCACGCCTTACAACCAGAAGGCGGCCGGGATGATGCACGCGATGCAGCAGTCGATGATGGCGCACGGGTCGGCTCCCAATGTGGCCTACCGGCAGAGTTACGCCCAGATGTTCGGGCTGGTGCAGCAGCAGGCGACGATCCTGTCGTTCCTGCAGATCTTCCGCATCCTGTCGGTGATCTTCCTGGCGCTGGTGCCGCTGGTGCTGATCATGAAGCGGCCGGGGAAGGCTGCTGGTCCAGTGGCGGCGCACTAGCGGTTGCGTCGATTAGGAGGCGTATTCGACGCAACATATGCGTTGATTGGGCGGTGGTGCGTGGATTGGATGGTATAATCGACGCAAGGAATGCGTTGAATGTACCTGTGGCAACGGGCAGACTGGCCGAAGTTCCTGTGGCGGGCTGACTTCCTGGCAGACCTGCTGGGCGGGGTGCGGCACCGGCAGGGGCGGTTGCTGGGCCAGATGGAGGCGCTGGGGTTTCCATCCCGACAGGAAGCCGTGCTGCGGACTTTGACGGCGGACGTCCTGAAAAGCAGTGAGATCGAGGGCGAGCGGCTGGACCTGGAGCAGGTTCGCTCTTCCATCGCCCGGCGCCTGGGCGTGGATATTGGAGCGTTGAAACCGGCGGATCGCCATGTGGAAGGCGTCGTCGAGATGATGCTGGACGCGACCGGACGGTATGACCAGCCGTTGACGCGCGAGCGGTTGTTCGACTGGCATGCGGCGCTGTTCCCGACGGGCCGCAGCGGCATCACGAAGATCCGGGTGGGCGCCTGGCGGGACGATGCGACGGGTCCGATGGAGGTCGTTTCCGGACCGATGGGGAAGGAGCACGTCCACTTCGAAGCTCCTTCGGCGGCGCGGTTGGACGAGGAGATGGCGCGGTTCCTGGAGTGGTTTGAGGCGGGTCCGGCGATGGATCCAGTGCTGAAAGCCGGCCTGGCGCACCTGTGGTTTGTGACCGTGCATCCCTTTGACGACGGCAATGGCCGCATTGCGCGAGCGGTGGCGGACCTGATGCTGGCACGGTCAGAAGGCAGCGGGCAGCGGTTCTACAGCATGTCCACCGAGATCCGGCAGGAGCGCGCGGCGTACTACCAGATCCTGGAAGAGACGCAGCGGGGGCCGCTGGATGTGACTCCGTGGCTGGAGTGGTTTCTGCAGACACTGGACCGGGCGATTGCCGGCGCACATGGAACGCTGGGCAATGTCTTGCAGCAGGCGCACTTCTGGGACTCCATCGCGCAGGTTCCGCTGAATGAGCGGCAGCGGCTGGTGCTGAAGAAGATGCTGGGCGGGTTCGAGGGGAAGCTGACGACCTCGAAGTACGTGAAGCTGGCCAAGTGCTCACACGATACGGCTTTACGAGACATTGCGGCGTTGCTGGAGCGCGGGGCGCTGGTGCGGGGGCCGGAAGGCGGGCGCAGCACCAGCTATCATCTGGCGGGCCTATAGCTTTCAACGGTCAGCCGTCAGCTTTCAGCTCCCATGGGCGGGTTCCCGGCAGTGAAGCTGAAGGCTGATTGCTGATCGCTGATAGCTCCTAAATTCAACGACTGGCTTGGCGGAGGGCTTCGATCCGCGGCACACGGCTCTTCGGACTATCGAGACTGAACGACCGGGCATCGCCGAGCTGGGTGCGTACGTACTCTTCTGTACTGGTCACCGCCTTTTCCAGATCCTTGTTCTTTGGAATGAACGAGCTCCAGGCGATGGACTCGGTGGAGGGGTCGTATTCCCACAAGCCGACGAGGCGGCCGCGGTCGAAGATGGCGTGGCTGGGCAGTTCCATCAACAAGCCGCCGCGACTGGTGCTCTGCAGCAGCGGGTGGGCGGCGTCGGCGGGATCGAGCAGGCTTTGCAGATCGCGTCGCAGCAGGCTGAGGCCGTCGATGGAGCTGGTGAGGACGTAGTGGGCCTGCTTGGGGACCTGGAAGGCTTCGAAGGCGTCACGGTCCTCGGCCAGGATCAGTTTGTCGTCCTCCGACTTTTCGAGTTTCAGGGCGGCGAGGGAGGCCTTGGTGTCCCTCCCATTAAGGGCGGTAAACCACTGCAACTCAGCCTGGGTGGCCGGACCGATCCACTGGAAGTAGCGGCGGGCGAGCTCGATGTGGAGCTCTTCCGGGGTCATCTTCGACTTGGCGAGGGGGTTGGGGCGCCAGAGGGTGTAGCGGTAGCGCTGCTGGTCGAGCCGGCCGTTGGTGGGGATGCGGCGGATGTCGCCGGTCGTTTGGAGCTGTCCGAGGGCGAGCGGCAGGGTGGTGGTGAGTCCCTTCTTCTTGCCTTCCTCGCCGAGGCTGCGGGAAGCGTTACCGGTGGCGGCGCGGATTTCGTCCGGCTCCATGGGTCCCTTGGCGAGGGCGTCGACCACTGCTGCGCAGAGCTTGTCGACCTCTTTCTCCGTCACGCCAAGTTTCGCGGCTGTCTTCAATTCGGCGCCGCCGAAGCTGGCTCCGGCTTTGAGCGCGAAGGCGAAGTCGGCGGCGGGCACGATGTAGGTGCAACCGCGGGCGCAGGGCAGTTCGTGGATCTCGAGCTGGGTGACAGCTTTGTCGGCAGCCTCGCGGGAGGTGCCGGCGCGGGACAGGAGGGTCAAGTAGGGACCTACTCCGGCGACGGAGCGGGCCCAACCGGTCTGGGCCAGGACATCGGCGGGCGCGGCGTTGGCCATGCGGCCATCGAGGGCCTGGCGGTGCGACCACCAGGCCCGAAGTTTCTCATTTAGAGGGGACTTCATAGGCTTCCTTGGGCTGGGTCATGCTGAACCAGTTGCCCGAATTGTCTTTGACCAGCGCCTCGATGCCGTAGAACCGTTCCGTGGGCGGCTGCACGAATTCGACGCCTTTGGCTTTGAGCTCCTCGTAGGTTTGCTGGCAGTTGGCGGTTTTGAAGACGCCGGCGCTGAGCACGCCCTTCTTCACCAGAGACCTCAGTGTATCCGAAGTCTCCTTGTCCATCATGGGGGTAGGCGTGGTGGGCATGAGGATGATCTGGAGGTCCGGTTGGCCCTTGGGGCTGACTGTGAGCCAGCGGAAACCGTTGTCCATTTTGGCGTCCATGCGGACCTCAAAACCGAGTTTGTTGATGTAGAAATCGTACGCCTCGTCCTGATCGAGAACGTAGATGGTCACGTGCGAAAGCCGTTGAATCATGGATACTGCCTCCCGAAGCATAGATTGCCATGGGTGAGGGTGGGGGCGCTTCTCGGATCTTGCGGTTGTGGGGGCGGGAAGGGACGCGATGGTCTCAATTCATCAGGCGCATCTTAGGCAGGGCATGAGGGCGCCTTGGTTCCAAATCAGGTCTGCCTGGCGAGTGCGGGAGGTTTGAAGCACAAGATGCAATGAAGAAGCGTAATGGCGGCGGCGCACGGGATGACAGCCCAGACAGGCGCCACCAACCAGCCTCGATCCAGGCTCAGGACAACCATCCCGGCGGCGATCAGCAGGGCAAGACTGGTTGGCAGACTCAGCTCGTTCAGCCTGCGGGTAGCCGCACAGGTTACCAGATAGATCATGGCAACCATCAAGGCGATGGCCCCAGGAGGCAAAGTGCGGAATTCGGGCGCCGCGCTCCTGGTTCCGCGAATCGCGAGGTAGGCGATCAGCCAGATCACGAAGTACTCGCCTCGACCACAGGAAGAGCGCCACGAAATGAGCTGCAGGAGTTGCCTGATAATCATTCCCCTCTTCAGTGAAGCATGTGTGTAGGAGGCTGGGTCGAATCGCAGGGCGGTTGTGTGGACTCAGCGGGCGGCCGGCCCCGGCGGAGTACCGGGCGTGCTCGTCAGGGCGGCCGTGAGCTGGTCGATCTGGAGCTGGACCCACTTCTGCTTGCCTTGGTAGTAACCGTCCCAATCGGAGCGATTGCCGTATTTCACGAACGACGCGATGTTTCCCTTGAAGCTCCGGAGCGCCATCTCGCCCATGCTATTGACCGGTGCATATTCAGGGATTTCGGGCAGGTTTGACGCGTAGCGGGCCGCGTCGCCGAGAAAGGGGCTCGTCTCAAGGATCGACTTTGTCTGGCGATAGCCGTCGAGAAGGCTGCGCCGGTCGGAGATGAGGCGGGCGAGCTCACGGCGATCCCCAAAAGTGGACCCGTCCGCGAAGATGGCGGCATTGAGATGGGCTGCACTGAGAGAGTCGACTGGCACATTGGCCGGCATCCGCCGACTGAACGAAGCGGAGGGCTTCACCAGGGCCTGGCCGTCCGGTCCCATTTGCAGGGCGGAATCGAAGCGGATCTGATTGGCGATGACGGCGGCGGAATCCTGCTGACCCGGGATGTTGATCACGAAGGCCGTGAGGCCCTGGGCGCAATCGTTCTTCAGGAGGAAATCGAAAGTGACAGGTGCCGGGCGGGCAGGGCCGCTGCGAGAGGCAGCCTCCGCGGCGGCACGGGGATCCGCTGGTGTCGCCACTGGAGTGAGGCGCAGGCTGATGCAGGCGGGTGGATCGGGAGCTGGACGGGGTTGAGCCTGGAGGAGCAGGCCGGGGGCATAGAGCAGTGCAGCTTGCAAGATGGAGACAGGCAAGGCCATGGCCAAATCCTCTGCAGCCGGAAATTTGGTGTCAGCTCATTATGGGCGCAAAACGGCGCGCGGCGCAGGCGGAAATAAATCTGCTTAAATTTATCTGGCGGACTTCAATTCCGAGAGGAACCGGAAGCCAGGTGCTGCCTTACCTGCCTATTGCCGACCATTTGGGAAAGGAGGTGGAAGTTGCGCCGTTCTTTGCGCACCCGCCCCGCAACGATGGCGGGATGGATTCCGAGTTCCTGCGCGAGACTCACAACATTCATGAGAGTCGGCCGCTCGGCCGCAGCGCTGCATTGCCAGAGGTCTGGGGGAATCAACATATCCGCGGCCCATCGATCGGCTTCAGCCTCTGCACGATTGGTAGAACCATCCGAAGAGCCGTCCAGACTGAGGTCATCGATGAAAAGATCATTTTTGTCGCGCAGGTGCAGGGCGATATGGGCGAGTTCGTGGAACAGACAAAACCAGAAGTTGTCGAGCCGATCGAACCTCAGGGTGACAGCAATGACCGGCGTCCCATTGGGCAGGAGCATCGCCGCCCCATCCAGATACGTCCGGGGCAAATGGCCAGCGTGGATCAAGTGAATTCCGTGGCGCTCAAGGTATTCCTTTGCCAGTTGAGGGCCCGCGGAAGAGGCGCTCAGCTTCGCCAGTTTCCGCGCCCATGGCTCAGTGACAACGCCGGGCCGGTACTTCGCAGAAAGCGGCTTGGCTTGAGCGGTAGCGATTACCTGGTAACACCAGGCTTTGAGTGCAAAGCGGTCGGTCTTTGCGTTCTGCCGGCTGGTAACGCCCTTACGATATAGGGCCTCCGGAACGGCATCCAGGCCACCCGCCCTTTCAATGAGGTCCCGCATCAGAACTTCGGCTTGCGCTTTCCAGCCTGGACCTGTCCGACGGCTTGCGTCGAACCAACCGGCTTTCACCATCGCGGCGATGGGGAAGCGTGTCCAGTCGGCGGCCGTGCCGGTGCTGGGCGAAGCGGCGGCAGTTTCCTGCAACAGAACCTCCGCGGGGATGCCGAGGTGACGGTGCAGAGCGCGGATCATCTGGAGCGTGAGCCCACGTTTGCCGGACATCACTTCGGACACTTTGGCGCGGCTACCGAGGAGCGGCACTAGATCGCGGCTCGTCTGATTGGCCTGTTCCAGGCGGAATCGGATGGCGGCGACGGGATCCGGCTTCTCGATGGGAAAGTGCTGCTTCTCATACCACTCCACGAGAGTCGCGAGGAGATCCAGTTCGTCCGCTTCGGGCGTGCCCGGCCGGGCATCCATGAGACTGTCGATTCGGGCGAGGGCTTCTTCGTAGTCCTGCTCTGATCGGATTGGGCGAATTGTCTCAGTCATATGGTCTCCGCATCGATCTCGTCATATTGTTCGTGAGTCCCTATGAACCGCACGAATACAATCTCGACGGCGTAGTTGATCCTGACGACCAGGCGGTATTTGTTTCCGCCAATGTTGAAAACGACTCTACTCTCCTTCAGGATGCTTGCGTTGCGGTACTGAGCCTTGACGGCGGCGGGATTGGACCAGGTTGCGCATTTCGCTTCGTGGTACCAAGCCTGCAACGGGGCTTTCGAATCCGCATGCTTCGAATCGCTCTCCCAGAACTGGCGAAGAGTCCGCAACGCGATCACTCTCATGGGAGACGGAGTCCTGATCCCATAAATCTATTCCAGTACTATGCTCCCACACTGGTAGCATATACCAAACTGAGCTCAATCGGAACCGTGTGGCAGCCCCGCGGAACCTTCGGGGCTGGTCGGCTTTAGTGGGCTTTCACACGGACCCGGTTACTTTCAGTTTGACTGGAAGGCAAAACGGACGGGATAATCTGAATACGACTGGCCGGCTGGCATCAACAACCAGCCGCGTAAGAGGGAACCCGGTGAGAATCCGGGACTGCCCCGCAGCGGTAAGTGAGAACGAGCTCCGCAGTTTGGCACTGAGCGCCCCAGGGCACTTGGGAAGCCGCGGATCGTAGGAAAGCCCGGAGTCATCCGGGACATGCTCACAAGTCCGAAGACCTGCCGTCGGGCCGGAAACGTTTCCGGCATCTCCAAGTAGCTCTCGAGGGAGGGGCGCATGTTTCGCGTTCTTACATTTTCCTTTCTGACGGCGTTGTGTGTCTTCGCACAGTCGCCTCGTACCCAATCTCTATCGGGCCGAGTGCTCGATCCATCCGCCGCGGCTGTGCCCGGCGCCACCGTGCGTCTCTACAACCGCGATAGTTCGTTCCTGCGGACGGCCGTCGCCGATGGGCAAGGCTCCTTCCGCATGGAGGATGTCCCGGCCGGCGAATTCCTGCTGGAAGGCCGGACCGGCGGGCTGGACCAGGCAAACGCCGTGAGTGTCACGGTGGAACACGGCAAGGATCTGACGGTTGATTTGAAGCTGGAAATCCGCGGGCTGGCGTCGCGCGTGCTGGTGACGGCCACTGCGAATCCGGTGTCGACCTCAGAGTCCGGCAAGGCGATGGATGTAGTGGATTCCGGCGAGATGGCACGGCGGCAGGTGATCACTTTCACTGAAGCCATCAAGCTGACGGCCGGGTTGCGGGTTCAGCAACTGGGTGGGCCGGGTTCGTTTACGCGGATCCTCACCAGGGGTTTGCGCGCGGCGGATACGGGTGTCCTGATCGACGGCATGCGGCTGCGTGACGCGGCCAGCGTGCAGGGCGACGCTACAGCGTTTCTGGGCGATCTGCAACTGATCGGGACCGACCGGATTGAAGTCCTGCGCGGGCTGGGCTCGTCGCTGTATGGGACGAATGCCACGGCCGGCGTGATTAACCTGGTGACGGACCAGGGCGGCGGCACGCTACGCGGTGAGGTGACAGGCGAAGGCGGCGGCCTGGGCCTGTTCCGGGGTATGGCTCGGGTGGCCGGCGGACTGAAGAACGACAAGTTCCAATACAGTGCCGGGGTGGCCGAGTTGAACGTCAACGGCGGCGTGGACGGTATCGAGAATGTCCGCAACACCAGCGGGATGGGCTATGCGTTGTGGCGCCCTTCGGCCAGCACTTCTCTTTCAGGCCGCGTGTGGGGCACCTCAGCGAATGTGGGGATCAACTCGGGTCCGCAGGCCGCGCCGGCTGCAAACCTGCCGTCGTCGACGGTGATTCCCGGGATTCCACTGGCGGCCGACCAGGCCCGGTTGGCGGACCAGGGCAAGCCGTTCTCGTGGGGCAACGCCACGTTTGCCCCGAACCTTTATGATCCCGACAGCCGGAGGGTGGGGCTGGTGGTCTCCTCGCTATTGAGCTGGAACCAGCAGGTGTCGCCGCGGTTCAACTACCGGGTGAACTACCAGGCGGTGAACTCGGATCGCGACAACAGGAATGGTCCGGCGGGATCGGGCTACCAGTCGCCGTACAATTCGTCGAGCATCTTTGGCGGACGGCTGGATACGATCCAGGCGCGGGCCGACTGGGTGCTGGCCAAGTGGAACGTGTTGAGCGCCGGGTATGAGTGGGAGCGCGAGTTCTATGAGAATCCCTCAACGGACCAGAATCCGGATCCAACGCAGCGCGTGGATGCGAAGGCCTCGGCCACGCAGCGCAGCCATTCCGTGTTCTTCACCGACCAGATCAGGATGCTGGGCGAGCGGCTGCAGGTGAACCTGAGCGGGCGTTTGCAGGATTTCCAGCTCTCGCAGCCGCTGTTCACGGGCGGCACTCCGCTATACCAGGGAGCAACGTTTTCAGCGCCGCCGAACGCGTACACGGGTGACGTGACGGTGAGCTACTTCGTGCCGGCCAGCTCGACGAAGCTGCGCGCGCATGCGGGCAACGGGTTCCGGTCGCCCACTTTGTATGAGCGGCTGGGCTCGTCGTTCTATTTCGGCGCGTTCAGCCCGCTGGGCGACCCGCGGCTGCGGCCGGAGCGGACGGTATCGACCGACTTCGGTGTGGATCAGTATTTCGCCAATTCACGGTATCGCGTGAGCGCGTCGTACTTCTACACGCGCCTGCAGGAAGTAATCGGCTATGCCGGGCTGGTGAACGATCCGTACGGGCGCTATGGCGGCTATGTGAATATGGGCGGCGGGTTAGCGCGCGGCGTGGAAGTGTCGGGTGAGGCCCGGCCCTATCGCAGCCTGACGCTGTCGTCGTCCTATACCTACACGAATGCGGACGAGAGGACGAGCGGGCTGATCGGGGGTTCGCTGCGGTCGATCCGTGTATTCCCGCAGATGTTCACGGCAGTGGCGACGCAGCAGGTGTCGAAGCGCACGCAGGTGACGCTGAGCTTCCTGGGCGCCAGCGACTACATCTCGGGCTCGTTCTTCGTGGGCAGCGGCAACCGGCCTTACCAGTTCGACGGGCCGCGGAAGCTGGACCTGGCGGTGAGCTACACGCTGCCGCTGGGCGAGCGGACGGCGCTGCGGTTCTTCACGCGAGCGGAGAATCTGACGAACCAGCGCTACTTCGAAGATGGGTTCCGGACGCCGGGCATCTGGGCGACGGGCGGGTTGAAGCTGTCGTTCTAAGCGAGGTCCACTACTCTCCGAACCTGGGATCGATCTCGATGCCGAGTCCGGGGCCGGTGGGCAGCGTGATGAAGCCCTTTTCGGGCACGAGGGGCGTCTTGAGAATGCGTTTGCCGCCGGGTTCCCTGATGAACTCCTGCGAGTAGCGGCAGACGGGTGTGGACGCCACCATGTGTAAGCAGGCCGCCAGGCCGATGTTGTGCGAGGTGTCGTGCGGCGTATAGCCGAGACCCGCCGCATCGGCCATGGCGGCGATTTTTTTGCACTCGCTGACGCCGCCGGCCTTGGTGACGTCGGCCTGGACCATGTCGACTGCTCCAGCCTCGATCATCTTCTGGAAGTCGTAGCGGGTATGGTCCTGTTCTCCGCCGGCGATGAACAGATCGAGCGCCGCGTTGACACGGGCTGTGGCGGCATAGTCAGTGAACGGCACGGGCTCTTCAAACCAGAACACGTCGTACTTTTCGAGCATGCGCCCGATCTGGATGGCGTGCGGCACGCTGTAGCCGGAGTTGGCATCGACCATGAACTCGGGTTTGGGTCCAATAGCGGAGCGCACTTCGCGCACCATGTCGTGATCTGGGTATTTGGGATCGGCGTCGAAGCCGTGACGGGCGGCGATTTTGATCTTGGCGGCGGTGAAGCCATTTTGGATGTCGGCGGCGCAGAGTTTGGCCTGTTCGACGGGAGCGCGGTCGCGGCTGGTATAGCTGGCGTACATGCGGATGCGGTCGCGCACTGCTCCGCCTAACAGCGTGGAGACAGGCACCCCGAGGGCTTTGCCCACTACGTCGTGGAGCGCGATGTCGACACCGGAGATGGCCATGGACGCTGACTGGCCGCGGGTCTTGTAGAGGCCGATGTAGAGCTTCTGCCAGATCTCCTCGATGCGAAACGCATCCATGCCGAGGATGAGCGGTTTGAGCATCTCGGCGAAGGTGACGTTCAGCGGGCCGTTGGAGGGGCTGGGTTCGCCCACACCGGTGACTCCACCATTGGTGTAAAGGCGGTAGAAGATATAGCCGTCGGCGTTGACTGCTTTGAGGTCAGTGATTTTGAGGGGCGGCAGGCCTTTGAGGAGAGGCGGCAGGCCTTTGAGGAGAGGCGACAGGCCGAGGGCGCCAAGGAAGGCTCGACGTTTCATGCGTGAACATGATGTCACAGGTGGAAGTGGCCAGGGGCACCCGGTGAAGGATGCCCCGGGCCGTCGGGTGGGGAGATTCCGAAGGAGTGGATGGTAACGGAATCACACCAAGCCTAAAACGGGTTGCCGTAGAGGTTCTGGAAGAGGATGACAGGTGCCGGCTGTCCGGTGGTCCAAGTGAACGAGAGGGTCGTACTGAGAGGCTGTTCCACTCCATTGACAACGAGCCCCCGGATTTGGGAGTTGGCATCCTCCGCCACGGTATAGGCGCCAGCGGCCAGGCCGCAGATGTTGAGGATGCCGTTGTCATCGGTGAAATAGGCGTTCACGACACCCAGGGGATCGGTGACATTGAACAACCAGCCGGCACCGATGCCAGTGTGGCCATCCATGAACTGCAGTTGCTTCTCGACGCTCAGGCAGAAGGTGGCGGCATCGTTCTTGGCCTTGAAGTTGTCCGATTTTGAGGCCGAGGGCATGAAGCCGTGGAAGCAGCCGTTGCCGCAGGAGTTGTCGACGAGGTTCGGATCGCCGACGAAGCTGATGACCGGAGTGGCCCAGACTTTGTAGGCGCCGCCGTTGTTGGGCGTCGGGGCAAAGTCAGTGGGGCAGGTGGCGTTGGCGAGGCGGATGGTGATAGCGCCGAGCTCGGGATGATCCTGGTCGAGGCCGATGGGATGGACGGGGCCGCCGACGCCGGTATAGGCCACGATGACACCGTTCTGCACCCGGAATCTCCGGTTGGCGACCACGTCGGTGCTGAGCAGGGTCTTGCCGCTGGGATCGGTGACCTGGAAGTAGTACTCACCATCATCCAAACCAGCCGCGTGGGCCGGAGCATTCGGGCCCGGGCCGCCGTCCAGGAACACGGCACAAGTGGAGGAATACTGATTGTGGTTCACGGCCGTGCCGTCACCCAGCGTGGTGAAGATCGCTCCGCTCGACGCTTTCGGCTGGGCTTTCACCGGGGCGGAAAAGATGATCAATCCGGCCAGAATCAAGGCCGCAGTGAGCGTAAAAGTCCTGATGAGTTTCATGTTTTGTCCTCCGTCTAAATAAGCAAATCCTGCAAGGAGGGGAATGCGGCGGCGCAGCGTGACGGGGCACGCGTATTTGACGCGCGAATCGAGCCACGTGCGGCGACGGATGCCTCCACAAAAAGGACCACTAAGGTCCTCACTCTGGATTTGATTCTAGACGTACTAGAACCAAAGGACTAGCAGAAGAACGCCGTAGTTATCCGGCGCAAATGCAGTGGGTGGCACTAGGGTTTCCTGACGAAAGGAAGCGAAATAAAATTGACTAAAGATTCAGGATTAGCTAGGGCGGTGGTGTTGGGAACCGGATGCCCCAGTAGCGTCTCGCGGACTGCGACTTCACTGAGCTTCCCGCTGACAGTGCGCGGTAAATCACTGACAGGAAAGATGTGCCGAGGTACGTGGTGCGGGCTGGCCCCGGTGCGGATTTGGCGGCAAAGACGGTCTTTGAGCTCGGGGGAGAGGTCGATCCCAGGCCGCAGTTTTACGAACAGAATAATCTCTACATCATTGTCTACATTCAAGCCAATGACGAGAGATTCGAGCACTTCGTCGACCTGTTCGACCTGGCGGTAAATCTCGGCGGTCCCAATGCGGACCCCGCCGGGATTGAGCGTAGTGTCTGAGCGGCCTGAGATGATGACGCCGCCGCGAGGGGTAATTTCCGCCCAGTCTCCGTGGCACCAGACTCCGGGAAAGCGTTCAAAGTAGGCTGCGCGGTATTTGGATTCGCCGGGGTCGTTCCAGAAGTAGAGAGGCATGGAGGGGAACGGCGGGTGGCAAACGAGTTCGCCCTTCTCCCCAACGACCGGTTGACCCTGCTGATTGAAGACCTCGACGTGCATGCCGAGGCCGCGCACCTGGATCTCGCCGCGATAGACGGGCCCGACCGGGTTGCCCAGTGCGAAGCAGGAGACGATGTCCGTGCCGCCGGAGATGGACGAGACCTGGATGTCGGGGTGGATGTGGGAGTAGATGTACTCCCAACTCTCGAAGGGCAGCGGCGAGCCGGTGGAGAGCACGGTGCGGAGCGCGAGAAGGTCGTGGGTGGTGCGCGGCGACGAGCCGGCCTTCTGCATCAGCATGAGGTACTTGGCGCTGGTGCCGAAGATGGTGACGCGGCTGGCGGCGGCCATATCCCAGAGGACATCCTGGCGGGGGTAGACAGGCGAACCGTCGTAAAGCACGATGCAGGCGCCGGTGGCGAGCGCGCTGACGAGCCAGTTCCACATCATCCAGCCGCAGGTGGTGTGGTAGAAAAGGCGGTCGTTCGGCTTCACGTCGGTGTGGAGGACATGCTCCTTGAGATGTTGAAGCAGGGTGCCGCCGGCGCCGTGGACCATGCACTTGGGAAGACCCGTGGTGCCGGAAGAGAAGAGGATGTAGAGCGGGTGTTCGAACGGGAGTTGGACGAAGGTGAGCGGCTTGGGCGGATAGAACGCGATTTCGTCCTGCCAGCGGATGGCATGGGGGATGGCCTTCAGGTTTGGATTGAGATCGTCGAGAGTGACGACGATGGTCAGCTTGAGGGTAGGCAGGCCCTTGACGATCTCGGCCAGCCGCCCGAGGGTGTCGATCTGCTTGCCGTTGTACTGGACGCCGTCGGCGGCGATCAGGACCTTGGGTTCGATCTGGCTGAAGCGGTCGAGCACGCCCTGCACGCCGAAGTCAGGGGAACAGGAGGACCAGATGGCGCCGAGGCTGGCCGTGGCGAGCATGGCGATCACGGTTTCGGGGATGTTGGGCAGCCAGGCAGCCACGCGATCGCCGGTGCGGACTCCGGAGGCATGGAGCGCCTGGGCCATGCGCGACACCTGTTGCTGCAATTCGTGATGGGTGAAGATGCGCCGCTGGCCGCCCTCGTTGCAGGCGATGATGGCGGGCGAGTCGTCGTTGTAGCGCAGCAGGTTCTCGGCGAAGTTGAGGTGCGCGCCGGGGAACCAGGAGACCTGGCGGACGCCTTCGGCAGGCTCGGTCACGGCGGTGTACTTCTGCGACGCCTTGACGCCGCAGAAACGCCAGACGGCAGTCCAGAACTCTTCGCGATTCTCAATGGACCAGCGCCACAGCGAGTCGTAGTCGCGGTGGCCGGCCATGAAGCGGTCGAGATTGGTCTGCGCGATGCGGCGCATGGAAGGTCGCCAGATCATGCGGGCACCACCGTACCGACGACGTCGCCCAACCCGATGCGGTAGCCGGCACCCTGGCACCAGCCGCGGAGGGTGACGGTGTCGCCGTCTTCCAGGAAGGCGCGCGTCTCGCCGGTATCGAGCGTGATGGGCTTGGTGCCGTTCCAGGCGAGTTCCAGCAGGGAGCCGTAGGAGTCTGGAGTGGGTCCGCTGATGGTGCCGGAGCCGCAGAGATCGCCTGGACGCACCGGGGCGCCATTGGAGGTGAGGTGCTGAAGCTGCTGGCTCATCGACCAGTACATGTGGCGAAAGTTGGTGCGGGCGATGCGGGTAGCGCGGGCTGCCGATGCAGGCTGGAGCCAGACTTCGAAGTGCATGTCGTAGTTGCGGGGCTCCGGCGTGTGCAGATGGGGGAGAGGCGCTGGTTGCTGTGCCGGCCCGTCGACGCGGAAGGGCTGGAGTGCATCGAGCGTCACAACCCAGGGCGAGATCGAGGTGAGGAAGCTCTTGGCCAGGAAGGGGCCCAGCGGCTGATACTCCCAGCGCTGGATGTCGCGGGCCGACCAGTCGTTGAGCAGGACGAGTCCGAAAACGTCCGTTTCGGAGGCCAGGAAGAAGCCGGTCTCGAGTTCGATGTCGAGACGGCGGCAGGGCGCATAGACGGCGGTCTGGTTGTCGGCGGTCAACTGGCCTTTGGGGCGGCGGACGGGTGTCCCGCTGAGGGCGATGGTGCCGCTTTTGCCGTGGTAGCCGATGGGCAGCCAGCGCCAGTTGGGCAGCAGCGGGTTGGCGGGATCGCGGAACATGCTGCCGACGTTGGTGGCGTGCTCCAGCGAGGAGTAGAAGTCGACATAGTCGCCGATGTGGGCAGGCAGGAGAAGCTCCACTTCCTCGACGCGGTGCAGGGCGGAGCCGGGATGGTCACGCAGCTCCGGATTGTCCGCGTTGAGGAGCCAGGAGATCTTCGCTCGCAGTTCGCGCCAGGCGGCCGGACCCTGGGCCATGAATGCGTTCAGCGAGTCGCCTTCGAGCAGGCCGAGTTCCGCGAGGTCGAGAACCCGATCACCGATAGCGACGCCAGGCCGCGGATCTCCGGGCCTCGAGGCGAAGATCCCGAACGGCAGGTTCTGGAGCGGGAACGGATGGTCCGGCGGCGTCGGCACCCAGCTCTTCAGGGTGGGGTCATTCGAATTGTAAGAAGCCATGGCGTTCCAGGTGCTCGATTGGTTCCAGAAAGCTGCAGGACCCGAAGCTGATGACGAACTTGCGGCGCAGCGTGACGATCTCATCGAGAGTAAACGAGAATGGCCCCGCGTGGAAGTGGGTTGCGGTGAATTGGAAATCAGCCCATCCTGCACCGGCGATGAAGCCTGCCAGGTCGGTCTCACCCGAATAAGCCGCAAAGGCGGCGGCGAAGAGGTTCAGGAAGCCGTGCAGGCGGGCACCCACTTGAGGGTCGTCATTGGGCACGGGCGCGTGGAGACCGGCCGTGAACTTGATGGGCAGGGCGCGGCGGGCGGCCTCCAGCAGGAAGTTTTCCACTGCATCGGCAGGTGGAATGGTGTCCGGAGTCAGTCCGCCGGTACGCAGCTTCACACCACCAGCGGTGGGGAACCGGGTGGTGAGCGAGCCGCGCCAGTCAATTTCGTGGAAGACGGGCAGGCCAGTGGGCGTAGCCAGGGAACCTGCGACTTCCAGGGCCTCCACCTGCGGCGGAAGCTCGGGCAGTTGCACTCCATCGCCGCGGCAGACCAGGGAGACCCGCGCTGGCAGGGGCTGAGCAGTCAGGAGCAAATCCAGAGGCAGCACGAAGCGGGCCAGCATGGAAGCGCGCGGATGCCGCTGGTAGTAGTCGTAGTTGCCGAGTGCCGTGGGGAGATCGAGCCGCGCAGGCGGGAACAGGCCCGCGTAGTCGACAATTCCTTCGAGAAAAGCGTTAATCGCGGACATACGGCAGGAGTTCCTCATAGCTCATCTTCCCGGGATGATAGAGGCGCACCATGCCGCGAGCGTCGATCACGGCCACGGTCGGCGTGGTACTGGCGCCCCAAAGCTTAAAGTTCTCTTCGCTGACCGGAACCGCGAGGCCCGGAATGTTCTTGTAGTAGCGCTGACGCACTTCGTCGATGTACTTGATCTCTTCCGCGCGCGGCACTTCCACTCCGCCTGCGGCATAGCCATAGGGCTGAGTGGGCCCGAAGACGGCCACTTGAGGATACTCGCGGGCGAGGCGCGCCACGACACCGGCCATGGCTTTGCAATCGGCGCACCAGTGGGCCCAGAAAAAGACCAGCACCTTGCGGCCTTTCAACGCGGCCACGGCGGGCGGCTTGTCGCCCACGTATTCGTGAATGTCCAGCAGTGGCGCCGTTCGGCCCTTCAATGAAATCAGGTTCAGGCTTTTCTGGACACGGGTTCGGATGGAGGTGGCGTGCCAGGTCTTCACTTCCTGCTGGAGAAACGCCACGGCCTCAGCCTTTTGGCCGCGCGCGTTCAACACCTGGGCCTGCACTTCAATCGAGGCGCCCAGGGCGAGCGGCAGCGAGGGTTCGGCATCGAGCTTACGGCGCTTGAGGGCTTCCAGGATCAGCTTGCGGGCCTCGGTGGCATAGTGATCCGCCTGGTCGTAGTTCTTGGCGGCCAGGTAGCCGCGGCCCACCCAGCTGACGGCTTCGATGTAGGCGGGGGTCACACCGGAAGCGGCGCGATCGGCGGCCAGGGCTTTGACGGCGGCGGCGTAGTCCTTCGCATCGAGGGCGTCGCGCACTTCCAAGACAATGGGCGGTTTCTGGGCGTATACGGGCGGTAGCGCCACTTTCGTGATGATCATGAGGAAAAAGAGGGGTAAGGTTCGACGCATTCGGCTCTCAGGTCAGCAGGAATCCGCCGTCGGCGACAACCACTTCACCGGTCACATAGGAGGCGCGATCGCTCACCAGGAGCACGGCCAATTCCGCTATCTCTTCGGGCTGTCCCACGTGTTGGATGGGCTGGTCTTTGAAAAAGATTCGACGGCGCTCTTCGTCCTTCCAGAAGAACTCGCTCAGTTTTGTCTGAATGAGGCCTGGCGCTATCGCATTGACACGTACACCCTTAGGCCCCAGCTCCTGCGCATAGGACTTGGTCATCATGATGAGCGCGGCCTTGGTCATGGAATAGAGCAGGCTCTCGAACTGCGGCTTCAGCCCAGCCACTGAGGCAATGTTCAGAATCGATCCGCGGCCTCGATCGCACATGCCCGGGGCAATGCCCTGGATGAGGCGGAAGGTGGACTTCAGGTTCACCTCCACCATCTTGTCGAAGGCGCCTTCGTCGAGACTCAGGCACGGGCCCTGGGCGACGTTGGTGGCCGCATTGTTCACCAGGATGTCGATGGGGCCGAGTTCCTGTTCGACCTTCGCCACCAGGACCTTGAGGTCGTCCGCGCGTCCCACATGTGCAGCGCAGGCCAGTACTCCTTCGCCGAGCGATGCAGCCACGGCGTCGAGCGTCTCCTGCCTGCGCCCGCAGATGGCGACCTTTGCGCCTTCGCGATGGAAGGCAGCGGCAATGGCGGCGCCGATGCCCCGGGAGCCTCCCGTCACCAAGGCGACCTTGCCAGCAAGGAGTCCTGCCTGCTGGCCGCTCATACCTTCAGGAATTCGCGGGTCCATTTCATGGAAGCTTCGAAGTCCTCGCGTTCGCGCGCGGCCACCTGGTCTTTGGCCGGAGCCGGGCGCGGCGTTTGCGGAGTGCCTTTGCCGGCCAGGTTGAGGAACCGCGCGAAGTCGGCCGCGGGAATACCGCGATAGCCGTCCCAGAATTCGGGCTTGCGCCAGGTATAGGGACGCGGGCCCATGACGATGATCTCCAGCGACATCGACTTGCCGGGGCAGAGCTCCAGGAACCGTGTGAGCAGGCCCTCGATGCCGACATTGCCCTCGCCCATACGCGTCCAGTTCACCTGCGTGCCGTTCTCGTCGTTCCACAAATAGCTGTCGCGGATGTGGCTGGTGAGGATGTAGGGCGCCAGCGTTTCCAGCGTGAGGTTCGGATCCTCCAGCACCCAGCAGGGGTTGCCGGAGTCGAAGCAGGCGCCGACAACATCCTTGCCCGCGCCCTCGATCAACATGCGCAGCTCACGCGCCTGCATGTCGCCGGCATGGTTCTCGATGGCGATCTTCATGTTGAGGTCCTGCGCCTGCGAACGCACGTTGCGCAGCACCTTAACGCTGTCTTCGATGCGGGCCTCGATGCCACCGGGGGTCTTGCGGTCGGCCAGCGTCCCCTGAAACGCGCGCACCAGCTTGGAGTTGGTCAGCTTGGCGGCGCGCATCAGGCGGATGAGCTGTTCCTCGGCCGTGCCGAGCTTGGGATCAAAAGCAGTGGAGGTGGGGCACATGGAGCGCATGCCGATCTCCACCTCGATGCCGAGTTTGGCCGCGTGTTCGCCTACTTTGCGGACGTGGTCGTCTTCCAGGGAGCCGAGAAAACGGATCTCAGAGAAGTGCACGGTGCGCGCCCCGAATTTGGAACAGTAGTCCAGGTACTCGAACGCCGTCCAGTTCTGCGAGCGCAGGCTGAACAGGTCCACACCAAGTTTCGCTCCGGCGGGTGCGGCGGCCAAAGCGGCCGGCGCGGACAGGGTGGTGGCGAGGAATTCGCGGCGCAGCATGTGGCTATTATCCGGCAAGTTCGCGATAAGTGAAGAGGCGAACGTTGTTCTTCGCGAGAAGATCCTTCGCTTCCTGGCTGGTCCAGAAGCGGAAATCTTCCCATCGGTATTCCCAGGCGCCCGTGACGGCGCGGATCTCGGCGTCGTCCTTAGCCAGGTGGATGATGAGCTTGGTGACGCCGGGCTTCAATTCCGCGATCAGCTTGCGATAGTTGGCAGTGCGCTCATCCCAGCCTTTGCCGGGCACGCCGGTCACCAGGCGGTCGAGCATCTTATAGCCGGCGGCCGCTTTCTTGTTCAGCATGTCGACGGTGATGGGGTACTCCTTCATCTCCTTCTCGGCCTCGGGCGTGGGGCGCGGGAGCATGCAGGGGACGTTAAATTCCTTGGCGACCTTGGTATAAACCTCGAAGAAGTCGGGCCGCGCGAAGAGCGTGCCCATATGCGTGTCGACGTGGGTGAACTGGATGCCGTATTCCTTCGCGCGAATGACCTGGGCGCGGAGTTCCGTTTCCACTTCGGCGGGCGTGGCGTGGGTGGCCGCGTTGCGGACATCGCGCCAGATGTAGCCTTCCGGATCGAGCAGGCCCTTCACCTGATCGATGGGAGCCACCGGCCGCCAGCGATAGTACTTCCACTCACTGGTGAGCGTGAGGTGCAGCCCGAGGTCCATTTTGGGGTTGGCCTTGGCCCAGGCGGCGAATTCGGACACCCAGGGGCAGGGCATCATAATACTGGCCGAACTGACCGAGCCCTTGGTGAGGGCTTCGATGGTGGCCACGTTCACGGAATGGCACATGCCCGCATCGTCGGCATGCACAATGAGGCGCTTTTCACCGGTCTGTGCGGAGAGCGAAGGCAGGGCGGATGACGCGGCCGAGGCGGCGGCCAGGGAGAGAAAACTTCTGCGTTGCATCAACACGATTATCGTGCAAGCCGCAACTGGATGTGGGCGCCCGCCGGAAGCGCGCTAAGCGGTCCAGGCGTCGGGGTTGAGCAGATTCGCGGGACGCTCGCCTTTCAAAGCGGCGGCGGCATTCTCCGCGGCCATCATCGACATGCGGCGGCGCGTGGCGACGCTGGCGCTGGCAATATGCGGAGCCAGGACGACGTTCTGCAGCGAAAGGAGTTTTTCTTCCACCTGCGGCTCGCGCTCAAAGACGTCCAGGCCGGCGGCCCAGATGAGCCGCTTTTCGAGGGCGTCGGCGAGAGCGGCTTCGTCGACAACCGGGCCGCGAGAAGTGTTGATCAGAATGGCTGTCGGCTTCATGCGAGCCAGTTCGGCAGCCCCGATGAAGTGGCGGGTCTCCGGCGTCAGCGGTACG
This sequence comes from Paludibaculum fermentans, assembly GCF_051172195.1. Taxonomy (GTDB): domain Bacteria; phylum Acidobacteriota; class Terriglobia; order Bryobacterales; family Bryobacteraceae; genus Paludibaculum; species Paludibaculum fermentans_A. The sequence continues at coordinate 1,566,447 of NZ_JBPJAQ010000001.1, read as the reverse complement.
TGCAGGCTGACAAAGTCGGAATCGCGCAGCAGTTCGTCCTTCGAGACGAAGCGCGCATCGAGTTCGTGTTCCAGGGCGGCCGGAGCGGGCATCGCGTCGTTATATAGGATGCGCATGCCGAAGCCCTTGGCCCGGCGAGCGACAGCGGCGCCGATCCGGCCTAGGCCGAACAGACCCAATGTGGCGCCATGGATGTCCTGGCCGGCCAACAGGTCGATCAGCCAGGTCTTCCACTCTCCGGAATGGACGAAGGCGTGACCCTCGGGGATGCGGCGGGCGGTGGCCATCAACAGGGTGAACGCGAAGTCGGCTGTGGTCTCGGTGAGAACGCCGGGGGTATTCGTGACCAGGATGCCGCGCTCCGTGGCGGCCGGGACGTCGATGTTGTCGAAGCCGACGGCCACGTTGGCGATCACCTTAATCCCCTCAAACTGAGACAGTATTTCGGCGTTCAGTTTGTCGGTGAGCTGGCTGACAATCGCGTCGCAACCCTTGGCGCGTTCGATCAGCGCCTCGGTGGTCAAACCGGCATCGGTGCCCTCATAGTCCACCTCGAAGTCTTTGCGAAGGAACTCGACGGCTTCGGGGTAGACGCGTTTGGTGACTAGAATCTTCGACATGGCAGAGTCAGCCGCGATTGTCGCACGAGCGGCGAGGGGCTTACAATTGAGGATCCTCCATGAATTGCTGGGCGCTGTAAAGAAAAGAAAGACAGGAGAATCAACATGGCGAAACTGGGCTTCCTCGGTCTGGGCATCATGGGCGGTCCCATGGCCGGCCACCTATTGAAAGCCGGGCACGAGGTGGCGTTGTGGTCGCATACCGCTTCCAAAGCGGCGGCGCTGACCGGTCTGGGCAAGGCGATTGTTTGCGAGACGCCCAGGCAGGTGGCCGAGAATGCGGACATCATCTTCCTGTGCGTGGGCGATACAGACATGTCGGCCAAGGTGACGCTGGGGGAGAACGGGCTCGTTGAGGGCCTCCGGCCGGGCGCCGTGATCGCCGACTGCAGCACCGTCGCCCCCAGCTATGCCCGCCGGGCGGCCGCCACACTGGCCGAGAAGGGCGCCGATTTCCTGGATGCTCCCGTGACGGGCAGCAAACCAGGCGCCGAAGGGGCGACCCTGACCTTCATGGTAGGCGGGAGTCAAGCTGTCTATGAAAAAGTGAAGCCGTTCCTGGAACTGATGGGCAAGCGGTTCTACTATTGCGGTGGGACTGGGCTGGGGCTGCATGCCAAATTGACCCAGAACCTTATTCTTTCGAACCTGTTACAGGCATTCAACGAGGGTATGGTACTGGCTACGAAGGCCGGCGTGGATCCTGAACTGATGTTGGATATCCTCGACAACTCGGCGGCCAAGAGCGGCTTGGTGTCATTCAAGGCTCCTTATGTCTTCCGGCGCGACTTTAGTACCAATTTTTCAGTGAGATGGATGCACAAAGACATCGGACTGATGCTGGACACGGGCAATGAGATGGATGTACCGCTGCCACTCACCGCACTCACCCAGCAGTTGTTCCGCACGGCCATCGCTGAAGGTGCCGGAGAAGAGGATATCTGCAGCACTATCAAGGTTTTAGAGCGCCTCGCCGGGGTCGAAGTAAAAAAACCCTCCCAAAAATAGTAGAAAGTTCTTGCAATCCGGGAAACAGTATTCTAAGATTGGAATCAAGCCAGGGAGGCAACTCCCACCAAAGCGAGACTAACCTCAAAAGACCCCTGAAGCATTCAACCTCCCTGGCGCCCTCTGGGTCTTGCTTCCCTCCTCCAAAGAAAACCAAACGAACTTTACACGGTCTGGACTTGTGTGTCCTGGTTCACGCCCCGAGTCGCTCCCTTGCCCGCCTGTTGAGAATCAATTCCCATTTTCCCGTAGGACCCTTCGCAGCGGCCGGATCAGATTCTGCCCGGCTCCCTGATTAGTGGGCTTGGCAGGGTGGGATTCCAAATATGGTTGAGCTCATGGGCGCCGACCGGCCGATTTGGGTCGATTATGAGAAACTGAAGCACCCATCGGGCTGAGGATGAAGGAGTTTTCCCGGTTCCAACTCCTGAGGGCTGCTGGCGCTCCGTTCCTTTCAAAATTCATATGTGCTTAGAATCAATGACTTACTGCCATCCATAGCCCTGCTCATTTTTTTCCTACAGAAAACCGTAGAAAACTCTTGCAATCCGGGAAACAGTATTCTAAGATTGGAATCAAGCCAGGGAGGCAACTCCCACCAAAGCGAGACTAACCTCAAAAGACCCCTGAAGCATTCACCTCCCTGGCGCCCTCTGGGTCTTCCATTTCCTCCTCCAAAGCAGTAAGTCACCGTAAAGAAATGTGCGCAATCCAATCAGTAGCGGCGCGCAGTGATAGAATTACGGGCGTCCGCTCATGCAACGAGTAACCCTCCTCGGATCCACCGGAAGCATCGGCCAAAGCACTTTGGACGTGGTTCGCCAGAACCGCGAGCGCTTTGCGATCCACGCGCTGGTGGCGGGCCGCAACCTGACCAGGTTGGCCCAACAGATTCAAGAGTTTGAACCCGCTGTCGCGGTGGTGGCCAGGGCAGAAGACGTGCCTGTGCTCGCAGCCCTGTTGAAAGACGCGGGGGTGCTTTCGCCAGACCTGCGCTCCGGCTTGGCTGCCTATACGGAAGTGGCTACGGCGCCGGAGACCGATTTCGTGATGTCGGCGATCGTCGGGGTGGCGGGCATGGAAGCCACCTATGAGGCGATTCGCCTGGGTAAGCGCATCGGTTTAGCAAATAAGGAAACCCTGGTGGCTGGCGGCAGCCTGGTGATGGCAGCCGTGAAACAGTTTGGAACTGAGCTGATTCCCGTGGATAGTGAGCACAACGGTGCCCACCAGTGCCTGCGGGCCGGGCGCCGGGAAGACGCGACGAAGCTGATTCTGACCGCCTCGGGCGGTCCTTTTAGGAAAACTCCTAAGGAAGATCTGCTTCTGGTAAAACCTGAACAGGCTTTGAACCATCCAACATGGCAGATGGGTCCACGGATCACTGTCGATTCGGCGACCCTGATGAACAAGGGCTTCGAAGTCATTGAGGCTTGCTGGCTTTTTGACTTCCCAACCAGCCAGGTGGAAGTCGTGGTACATCCACAGTCTACGGTCCATGCCATGGTGGAATACAATGATGGCAGCGTGATCGCGCAGGTTTGCGCGACCGACATGAGAATGCCGATCCAATACGCCCTGACATATCCGGAACGGGCGAGTGCCCCGGTGCCGCGATTGGATTGGGCGCAGGCGAGAACCTGGGAGTTCCACGCCCCGGATCTGGATAAGTTTCCGCTTTTGCGTTTGGCCTATCAGGCGCAGAATACTGGCGGGACCTCTACTTGTACGCTGAATGCTGCCGATGAAATAGCAGTAGAGGCCTTTCTGCGGAATGAAATCTCATTCCCCGGAATCGCGGAAGTGGTCGAAGAGACATTGAACAGGGTACCCAGCCAGCCGTCCCAATCCATTGGGCAGGTGCTGGATGTGGATCGGGAATCTCGAGCGGTGGCGCGTCAGGTGACGCGCGAGCGGTTGGGTGCGCGGGTGATGGCTAGCCCCGCTAAGTACTAGAAAAGGAATGGGGAATGGTCTTCTACCAATTCTTCGAGAATGTCTGGTGGCTGCTGGTCCTGATCGGGGTGATGATCGTCATCCACGAACTGGGCCACTATTGGGCAGCCCGATACTTTGATATCCGGGTGGACACGTTCAGCATCGGTTTTGGCCCGAGGCTGTTCGGCTTCCAGAAGGGTGAGACCGACTTCCGCGTGGCGTGGATCCCGTTTGGCGGGTACGTCCGGATGGCCGGTGAGCAACCTTCCGACGAGATCGACCCACGTGGTTTTCTGGCCAAGCCGCGGTGGCAGCGGCTGATTGTCGTCTTTGCCGGTCCGGCTATGAATGTCGTCCTGGCGGTTGCGCTGCTGGCGGGTCTCTACATGATCCGCTATCCGAAATTGGCAAGCGCCCAGGGGCCGGCCAGCATCGGGTATGTGAAACCGGATTCACCGGCTGCGAAAGCCGGGCTTCGTGAAGGCGACGTTATTGTACAGATCGAGAGCAAGGCCAACCCAACCTGGGAAGACGTGCTGCTGAAGGAAGTGGTCAGCGCCAGCAAGGCCCTGCCCCTGGTGATCGATCGCAAAGGCGAGCGGCTTCCGTTAACGGTCACGCCGGAGATGGACCCGAAGGTGGGCGTCGGCTTGGCTGGCTGGGCGGAGCAGACGGACATCGAAGTTGGCGGCCTTGTGGCTGGGATGGATGCCGAGAAGAAGGGCCTGCAGAAGGGCGACATGCTCGTCAGCATTAATGGGCAGCCCATTCGCACCATCTACCGGATTCATGAAGTCCTGAAACAATCTGACGGTCGCGCGGTGGATATTGCCTACCGCCGCGGACAGGAAACCCGCACCGTGAGCATTCTGCCGCACTTCAGCGATCAGATGGGCGGTGGCGGCCGCTGGCTGATCGGCGTGGAACTGGCTCCCCGAGTGGTGTACTCCAAACTGTCGCCGGCAGCGGCGATCAACGAATCGGTGAAGCAGAATTTGAAGGGCGCAACCCTGATCTATCAATTCCTGCACGCGATCCTGGAGCGCCGTTCCTCGGCGAAGTCGCTGGAAGGACCCATCAGCATCGCGCGGTTATCCGGCGAAGCGGCCCGCGAGGGCCCGATGTCGTTCATCAACCTGATGGCGACGGTCAGCCTGAACCTGGCGATCTTCAACCTGTTGCCTATCCCGATTCTTGACGGCGGCGTCATCCTGTTGCTGCTCATCGAGATGCTGATGCGGCGGGATCTGAGCCTCGCCCTCAAGGAGACGGTCTTCAAGCTGGGCTTTGTGTTCCTGATGATGGTGGTGGTCTTCGTGCTCTACAACGACATCACGAAGCTGCTGCCCGGCTGACGCAGGCTCCCAGGCAAATCAAAACAAAGGGCATGCTTCGGCGTGCCCTTTTCGCTTTTTAGCGGCCGTTCCATTTGGGCTGGCGTTTCTGAAGGAATGCGGATATGCCCTCCTGGGCGTCGGCTGCCATGGCATTCTCTGTCATGACACCGGAGGCGTACTCGTAGGCGCGGTGCTGGTCGAGGTCAATTTGGCGATAGAAGGCATGTTTGCCCAAGCCGACGGTATAACTGCTGGCCGCCACGATCTGGGACGCGAGTTCCCAGGTGGCTTCCCTCAGTCGCTCCGCCGGGACGACATCGTTGACCAGGCCCCATTCCGCGGCTTCATTCGCGGAGACCAGCCGACCGGTGAGCAACATTTCCAGGGCGCGTTTGCGGCCGATGGCACGGGTCAATGGGACCATCGGGGTGGTGCAGAACAGCCCAATCTTGACGCCCGGGGTAGCGAAGGCGGCCTGGTCGCTGGCCACGGCCAGGTCGCAGGCGGCCACGAGCTGGCATCCGGCAGCGGTGGCCAGTCCCTGCACCATGGCGATGACTGGTTGGGGTAGACGCTGGATGAACTCCATCATGTTGGAGCAGGTCTCAAAGATCTCCTGATAATCAGCTTCCGAACGGCCGGGAATCTCGGAGAGGTCGTGACCGGAAGAGAACACTTTGCCCTCGGCGGCCAGGATGACGGCTCCGATGGAACGGTCTTCCGCCGCCGCTGCCAGGCAACCGGTAAGCTCGCGCATCAGTTGGAGGGAAAGTGCGTTGCGACGCTCCGGCCGGGCCAGAGTGATGGTCAGAACAGCTCCAACCTGTTGGATGTAAATCATTTCAGAGTTCATTGATTTTCTGGTCCGAATCAGAACCCGTCGCATCTAATGGCGCATGAAAGCCATTGCCACCGCCCTGGGAGGGATACTCCTCGTCGCCATGACAGCCTTTGCCGCCAACTCCATCTACGACTTTACGATGAACAGCATCGACGGCAAATCCACGCCGCTGAAGAGCTATGAAGGCAAGGTCGTCCTTGTTGTGAACGTAGCCAGCAAGTGCGGGTTCACGCCACAGTACACCGGCCTGGAGAATCTTTACCAGAAGTATCACAGCAAGGGCTTCGTGATCGTCGGCGTCCCGGCCAATAACTTCGGCGGCCAGGAGCCGGGCACGGACGAGGAGATCAAGACTTTTTGCTCGCGCAACTACAATGTGACGTTCCCCATCATGTCGAAGGTCAGCGTGAAGGGCGCGGACATGACGCCGTTGTATCAGTACCTCACGGCCGCCAAGGGCGGCGATGTGAAGTGGAACTTCACCAAGTTCCTGGTGGGCAAGGACGGCAAGGTGATCGAGCGCTTCGAGTCGAAGGTGGCTCCGGAGTCGCCCGAATTGACCGCGGCCGTGGAAAAGGCTTTGCAATAAGTTAGGCTGTTGAATCTGATAGCTTAGAGGGTTGGATCGCCTGTACGGCGGTCCAACCCTTTTCTCTTATGGCTCGCATTCTCGTCACCGGCGGAGCCGGCTACATTGGTTCGCACACCGCGCACCACCTGCTTTCCCTGGGCCATGACGTCCAGGTGTTGGATGATTTGTCAAAGGGTTACGCGCACAACGTGCCCGAAGGGCGGCTGCATGTCGTAAATCTCCATGACACGGTGGCGCTGGACCGGGTCTTCAACAAGACACAGTTTGATGCGGTGATCCATTTTGCGGCGTTCATCGCCGTGGGCGAGTCGGTGCGCGAGCCGGAAAAGTACTTCCGTAACAACACCGGCGGGTCGTTATCACTGTTGGACGCGATGCGGCGGCATGGCGTGCGGCGCCTGGTTTTCAGTTCGACCGCAGCCGTGTATGGCAACCCGGAGCACGTTCCGATCATTGAAGACCAACCACTGAAGCCAGTGAATCCCTATGGGGAATCGAAGCTGATGACTGAAACGACGCTGCGCTGGCTGGATGAGTGCTCGTCGCTGCGCTACGTCGCGCTGCGCTACTTCAACGCCTGCGGGGCGGAAAGCAAGTATGGCATCGGCGAGGAGCACGAGCCGGAAACGCACCTGATTCCGCTGATCTTCCGCGCGATCCGGACGGGCAAGCCGATCACGGTGTTCGGCAACGACTACCCAACGCCGGACGGAACCTGCGTGCGCGACTACGTCCATGTGTCTGATTTGGCGGAAGCGCATAGGCTGGCCCTGGACAGCCTGCTCTCCGGCGGGCCCAGCGGCGTGTATAACGCTGGGATGGGTCAAGGCTATTCGGTGATGGAAGTGATCCATGCGGCAGAGGCGGTGACAGGGAAGCCAGCGCCGTTCACCTTTGGGGAACGCCGCGAAGGCGACCCGGCCGAATTGGTGGCAGATTCGTCTAAACTGCAGAAAACATTTGGGTGGGCGCCGAAGTACAACACCCTGGAGTCGATTGTGGAGAGCGCCTGGGCGTTTGACGCTCATAAACATGGCGCTGTCTGAAAGATTGGCTCTGTAACCTCAGGAGTCCGGGATTGCGCCTTTTCGTGTGTTGGCGCCTTGAGTCCAATGAAAGGCTGAGTGTGTCTGTATGCCCGCGATGACGAACCCCAACCCGGATCAGCTGCCGATGCCGAAGTATACGGGCGAGCCGCCCAAGAAGCCGAATCCTCTCCCTAACATACTGGGGGGATTGGGGTTGCTGGCGCTGGTGGGTGGTGGTGCGTATTACTGGAACGTGGTGCGTCCGGCGCAGCAGGCACAGGCGGCCGCTGTGGCGGTGGCCAAAACAGCTCCTATCCAGAAGTCCAACATAGAGATGCGGTTGAGGGTGACGGGCCAGACCTCTGCCCGTGAATATGCCTTCATTGTTGCGCCGCGCATCCGGTTTCGTGGCGTGGACCCGAATATGGTGCTGTTGAAGCTGGTGAGCTCGGGTTCGCTTGTCAAAAAGGGCGATGTCGTGGCCGAGTTTGACCCGCAGGCCATGAAGGACCGCATGGACGACCAGATCGCCACGATCAAGGATTACGAGAATAACATCAAGAAGCGCAGGGTGGAGCAGGAACTCGATATGGAGAACCTGCAGCAGTCACTGCGGCAGGCGAAGGCGGCAGTGGACAAAGCGAAGCTCGACTTCCGTACGACCCAGATCCGCATGGACATCGACCGCGAACTGCTGCAGCTTTCCGTCGATGAAGCGGAAGCGGCGTACAAGGAACAGCAGACGGATGTGCCGCAGAAAGTTGCCTCCCAGAAGTCCGATATGCGGATTCTGGAAATCACCAAGCGGATTGAAGACATCAATGCCGAGCGCCAGCAGGGCGATCTGCAAAAGATGGTGATCAAGGCCCCGATGGACGGGATGGTGGTGCTGCAGACCATGTTCCGGCCTGGCGGCGACCAGGTGACGCTCGCCGTGGGCGACCAGGTGCGGCCGGGTCAGCCGATCATGAAGATCATCGATGCCCGCACGATGCAGGTGGAAGGCCAGATCAACCAGTCGGAGAGCAGCACGTTCCGCATCGGACAATCGGCAAATGTCAGCCTGGATGCATTCCCTGGATCTCACTATGAGGCCAAGGTTTACGCGATTGGCGCGCTGGCGACCAGCGGCGGACGGCAGCAGTTCTTCATCCGCAATGTGCCCGTCCGTGTGCAGATGCTGAATCCGGACAAGAACGTGATTCCGGACCTCTCCGCCTCGGCCGATGTGCTGCTGGGCAAGGCCGATAACGTACTGGCGGCTCCGGCATCAGCGGTCGAGCAGAACGGCGACAAGAACTATGTGTACATCAAGAATGGGAATACGTTCGAGAGGCGCGAAGTGCGCCTCGGCATGAACAACGGCACACAGGTGGCCATTCTCGAGGGCGTCAAAGAAGGCGACGTCGTCCGGGTGAACTAAGGTTCAACGGCGCCCAAGGTAATGGTGTGGTGCCCCGCCGGCAAGAGGCGAGGGGTACCATCGGGCAAAATGGCAATCGCGCGGGTTCGAGCCGTGTAAGTGACCGTCAAACGACCGTCATGGACCACGGCTTTTTCCATTCCACCGTTGAAATCGAGCAGCAGCGGCAGGGCATCGCTTCCAGGTGCGCACGCCTCCACTTTGCTTGGCCCGGAGGGAAGGAGCAGGCGGCCGTCCTGGTGGATGCGCCAGGGTTCTCCATTCACCAGTGCGCACCCCGTCCATGTGACGGCGATGCTCTGCGGTGACTGTATGGTGAGGGTGTCCCCGCCGGTGCTTTGCGTGGCAGGCGAAGCGGCGGCGGCCAGGAGACGCCAATCCACCGGTAGAATCGAGTTCTCGAAGTAAAGGGCGACTTGGGGGAAGGCGTGCGCCGCGCTGTGCACCAACTGGAAAAGCTCGGCCCCGGTCTGCTGTTTGGTGGGGTAGACGTCCTGGTAACGGTCGACCACGTTGATATCAATGGCGAGTGGCTGTCCGGCGGTAGCGATTGGGGCATAGCGCCGGGCGATCTCCGCATAACGCTCCGGCCCCAGGTGCCACACCGTGGCCGGATCCTCCACCAGAAAAGTGGCGTTGTGGGCGGCTGCGGCGGGCAACAGGCGGGCGGCGTCGGCGCCGACCTTGTCGCGCATGGTGAGGTCGAAGCGGTCGTCGACGTGCGTGAAGGCGAGGTCGAGCCAGGGCTTGGACTTGCGGATGGTTTCGATGCGGTTGAGCCAATCGGTTTGGAGCCGGGCAGCGAGTTCGGCGCGATAGTCGAGGAACTGGCGCATCGGGCGGGCGTCGCGAGCGTGGTAGCGCCTGGAGCGGGGGTCGTATAGTTCCTTGGGATCAAAGCCGTTCTTCTCGCGAAACGCCTCGCGTACCTCGGCATTGAAAGGCGTGAACCGCGCCGGATTCTGATAGCCCTCCAGCGATTCGAAGTAGAGCTCTCCCAGATTGATGCCATCCCAGTCGAACCGCTGAAGCAGTGCGCGGAGGCCCTGATCAATCGATGCGGTGCAGTCCGGATTGTTCAGATTCATCAGCTTACGCCAGTCGAGATGGGCATCCTGGCCGGTGGCGGTCTGCTCGCGCCATTCCGGATGATCGATCCAGAAACGATCACTGACGTGAGGCAGTTCCACCCAGGCATAGGTCACGATGGCATGGCGGTGGCAGGCTTCTATCAGGCGGCCGAGCCAGGCGTCGCGCTCGGGGTCGGGCTCCCAGTAATGCCAGGCGGCAATGTGGAGGGCCGCGATTCCACCAGAGCGCCAGCGGGCGGCCAGGTAGTCGGGATCGGCGCGCAGACGGTAGGAAGAGTCGAAGAACGCCCACAAGCCGCGGCTCTCAACGCGCGGATGCAGGCCTAATTCCGCCAAGGCCTGGGGGATATAGGGGAATCGCTCATAGCCCTGTTCGCCGATTGGAACCGCGGTCCAGAAGATGATTTGTGCGCCGCGCCGGAGGCCAGCCGCCAGCGGGGCGCCGGTCCAGCGTTCGCGGGTGAAAACGATCGCTTCCGGCGGCAAATCGTAGCGCGGGACGGCCAGCGTCTGCTTCCATACGATCTGGAGGCTGGGGTCGAAGCGGTCGGTGACGCTGCGGACCTGGACGGTCGTGGAGCCGGGTTGGAACCCCTCCGAGGGAACGGCGCCCTCGAGAATGGAGACGTGGGCTGCGTCAAGGCCGAGGGACTGGAACAGGCGCGGCCACGAGCCCCAGACGGTCATCGTAAAGAACAGAAAACTAATGAGATATCGCATACCATAGTCCAGTCCGGATATCCCAGTAGCCGGGATTTCGGAAGCCCGCGGGCATCGTGTGCTTGCCGTATAGAATGTCGTAGCGGAGTACCATGCCGTGCGGCATACCCGGCAGGTGGACGCGGAAACCGGGTCCAAACTCCGCAAAATTGGCCCAGGAGACGCCCAGGCGATCGGCCGTCAGGTTGAAGTTCCAATAGGCCATCAACTGGTGACCTCGCTCGTCTTTGGCGAGGGTATAGCCAAACTGCGTTTGGGAATACAGGAGCATGTCGTCCTGCTGGCGATGGAGATAGACGCCGTCGAGGGCCGTTTCGGTGAACCAACCCGATTCAGGGGCGCCGAAGAGACGGCCCCACCCCTTTGACCAGGCGAGACCGCCACGGTAGTCCGGGGAGGCCAGGCCCTGATTCGGGCGGTGGCCCAGGTAACTGACGGCTTCCCCCGCTTCAAACCAGCCATAGGCGCGCGGGAAGAGGCGGGCCTTCAGACCGAGGGCTCCGATGATGCTGGTTTCCGATAAGTATGTGTAGGCATTGAATTTCGCCCCGCTGCGGGTGTCCCCCAGGAAGCGGAGTGAGACGTACGGGGTGAAGATGGAGCGGCCCAGGCGATACTCGGCGGTCATCTGGCTGTAGAGGAAGGCATCGTCCCAGCGGGAGGAGTAGAGGGGCACGAACCAGGCTGAGAAGTGGAGGCCGGGGCGGCTGGCGCGCAAGGCGGAGTAAGCCTGGGCGGCCTTGGAAGCCACGGCGGGACTATCTGAGCGGCGGGCGAGACCGAACCACTGTAGCGCCTCGGCGTCGCGGTGGAGCATGTTGTTGGTGACGCCAAGCTGGTAGAGCACCTCGGCGTCCCCGGGATTCTGTTGATAGGCCTGGGTCAGATAGGTGAGCGCGTCGTTGAGGTAGCTGTTTTCGAGCGAGCGGGTCCCCATCTCCTTGGCCTCGAAACCGGGTGCATCGTCCTGCTGGGCCGGGGAGGAAGGTACGGCCAGGGCCAGTTCCCCGGCAGCGGGTGTAGCGCCGCGCATCTGTTCACGGGCCGATTCCGCCACGCGGGGTGTGCCGGTGCGCCAGGCGGAGACCAGGGCGGCGCGGGCCTTCGCAGTCTCGCCTTGTTCTGTCCAGATACGGGCGAGATCCAGCAGGAGGTCGGAGTTACCCGGGCGCCGGCGCCAAGCCTCTTCGAAATGCTCAGCGGCGAGCGCCAGTTCGTCCCGCTTCTCGGCCAGGCGAGCCAGTTCTTCGTGGGCGGACCACTGGCCGGGGGCGCGGCGCAGGGCCTCCTGCCAGCGTGCGATGCCGGTGCGCAGCGGCTCGTCAATGCCTTCGAAGGCGATGTCCGCCTTGGCGCGAATTCCGGGGTCGGATGATTCCTTGAGGCGCAGGAACAGACGGCGTGCTTCACGAGGCTGGCCGGTTTCGAAGCTCAGAAACGCAGACTCCAAAGCGGTGGACTCATCCGTGGGGTCGAGACGCAGGGCCTCTTCGAACTGTCGGCGGGCGGCAAAGCGGTCTCCGGTGCGCAGTAGCGTGTAAGCAAAGTCTTTTCGAATGCGGGCGTTGGCAGGGTTGCAGGGCAGCGCTTGGTGGAATGAGGAGACGGCGGCGTCGAGCCGGTTCTCACGCAGTGAGGTATAGGCTGCCGTAGCCGGATCGGCCGGCCATAGGGCGCAGGAGGCGTCCGAGAGTAGCAACAGGAACACGAGCATTTAAAAAAGTAGTGTTGGCGTGACGACACGGCTCTCAGGGAATATTCAGGGACTAACATGGAGGTATATGGCTCCCTTTCGGGGTGTAGATTACCTTCACATCGATTCCCTGTTGAACGATGAAGAAAAGCTGGTCCGGCAGACGGCGCGCCAGTTTACGGAAGACCGGGTGATCCCGATCATCAAGGACTGTTACAACCAGGGCCGCTTCCCGGCGGAACTGATTCCGGAGATGGGCGAACTCGGCTTCTTCGGAGCGAATCTCGAAGGCTACGGCTGTGCCGGCCTGTCGAACGTGGAGTATGGACTGATCATGCAGGAACTGGAGCGGGGCGACTCGGGCCTGCGCAGTTTCGTCAGCGTGCAAGGTGCGCTGGTGATGTATCCCATCCACACCTACGGCAGCGAGGAGCAGCGTCAGAAGTACCTGCCGCCACTGGCCGAGGGCCGGTTGATCGGATGCTTCGGGCTGACCGAGCCCGGCTTCGGATCGAACCCGGGCGGCATGACGACCACGGCGAAACGCGACGGAGACGATTGGATCCTGAACGGGGAGAAGACGTGGATCACGAACGGCACGGCGGCCGGCGTGGCCGTGGTGTGGGCGCGCACTTCAGAAGGGGTACGCGGCTTCCTGGTGGAGAAGGGAACGCCGGGGTTCACGTCCAGCGACATCCACGGCAAACTGTCGATGAGGGCGTCGGTGACGTCGTCGCTGGCGTTCAACGATTGTCGGATTCCGGAGTCGCAGCGTCTGCCGAATGCGATTGGTTTGAAGACGGCGTTGGGCTGTCTGTCGCAGGCAAGGTATGGCATCGGGTGGGGTGTGCTGGGCGCGGCGATGGACTGCTTCGAGACGGCGAGGCAGTATACGCTGGTGCGCAAGCAGTTCGACGACCGGCCGATCGCCACGCATCAACTGGTGCAGGAGAAGCTGGCCTGGATGGTCACGGAGATCACCAAAGGGCAACTGCTGGCGATGCAATGCGGACGCCTGAAGGACGGGAAGAAGCTCGACTTCGCGCACGTCTCGATGTTGAAGCGGAATAACGTGACCATTGCCCTGGAGTGTGCGCGGCTGTCGCGCGACCTGCTGGGCGGCAACGGGATCATCGACGATTATCCGATCATGCGCCACATGTGCAATCTCGAGACGGTGAAGACCTATGAAGGCACGGACCATATCCATGCGCTGGTGATCGGCGAGCGGGTGACGGGTCTGCCGGCCTATCGCTGAGGAGAATATGAAGCGTAGAAGTTTTGTGACGGCCGCCCTGGCTGCGGTGTGCATCGGGTGTGCGAAGAAGGGCGAAAGCCGATTCGATTACGGCGAGGCAAAGAAGAAATACGAGCTGAAGGGTGTGGTTGTAAACCTGAAGCCCGAAGATCGCGTGGTGGTGGTGAAGCATGAGAAGATCGGGGATTGGATGGAAGCCATGACCATGGAATTCCCCGTGCCCTCGGCCGAGGAATTCGGCAAGCTGAAACCAGGCGCCACGATCCGCGCCACGGTGAATGTGAACGACATGTTCTTCTGGCTGACCGGCATTACGGTGGAGTAATCATGCGCATTTCGTTCGTGTATCTGTTCATTGCAGCCTCGGGTCTACTGGCGGCGCAGACGCATCGAAATCCAGCGGCGCGCTGGGATCAGATCTATCTCAGCCCGGATGCCAAGGTGCCGGTGAACCCAAGCACCCTGGTGCTGGAGACGACGGCCAGCCTGAAGCCGGGTTCCGCCCTGGACGTGGGCATGGGCAATGGACGGAACTCGATCTACCTGGCGCGCAAAGGCTGGAAGGTGACAGGTATCGACATTTCGCCGGCGGCCGTGAAGCAGGCGAGCCAGGAAGCGGCCAAACTGAAAGTGGAGTTCGATGCCCGCGCCGGCGACATCGAGCGGATGGATCTGGGACGGGACAAGTACGACCTGATCCTCTGCATGTACGTTCACATGGTGCCGATCAAGAACGCACGCAAGCTGATCGACTCACTGAAACCGGGCGGACTGCTGATTGTGGAAGGACACCACGCGGACGTGCAGTCGCTGGGGCTGCGGCCGGTTTCGGGCGGGCCTCCAGGCTATATGACGAATCAACTGGTGCGCGCCTTCGAGCGCCTGCGGATCCTGCGCTATGAAGACAGGACCATGCAGGCGGAATGGTCGAATGGACCGGAAGGCAAAGCCCCCATTGTCCGGCTGGTGGCGCGGAAAGAGTAGCTGCAGCTACCAGTCGCACTGCGCTTCGGCGTAGGCGGCCGAGCCATCTGAGAGCCATCCATCGAGTTGGGCCACTTCCTTGAGCTGTTGGCCGCGGCTGCGCGGCACGACGGCGTAGCGGCACGGCAGTTCCGGCAAGGCCGTCATATCGCCCCATAGCTTTTCGAACTGGGTGACCGGGTAGATGTCTTCCTGGCCGGTGCCCCAACGCTTTTTCACGTCCTTCAAGGTGATGTAAGTGGGCATGCGGGCGGCGAGATTGCGTACTGCCACGGCGGTCTTCGCATCATCGGCAAGATCGCCCACCGTCAACTGGAACACACGCAGCAGTGCATCCACACTGATCCACATGGTGTTGCTGTTGTAATAAGACAGCTCAAACTCAAGTTTCTCGTCGGGCAGCGCCAGGCCTTCGATGAGGCGGACACGGCCGTCGACACGGGCCAAGCCTCCGCCGCGATCCTCGATCTCGCGGCCGATGACCTCCGCGGTGAGCGCGGCGCCGGAATCGATGTGCAGGCCCAGCAACCCGGGGTCGAGCGAGACGCCCATGGTGTCGATGTTGTGCAACATGAGGTAGCGCAGGCGGGGTTGGTCTTCCAGCAGGCGCCGCAGGGTTCCATTGCGCAGCAGGTTTGGGACCTCGTACCAGTGTCCGACGGGATGCAGGCACTGCTGCGGCAAGTTGTCGGTATAGTCCGAAGCTTCACCGAGTGACGTCGCCCAATTCATCAGAGCGGCGCGGCCGCTGTCACGCACCTTCTGCTTCTGCTCGTCGAGGGCCTGTTGCGGCATCTCCTGCCAGGCGAAGCGGAGGTCGCGGGCCGTGGGCACCAGGCGCAACCCGACGATGCGGCCCGGTGAAAGATGCAGCGGCCCCTGGTAACCGAAGTTGTCGGCGGCCCGCAGGTATTGCTGCATCGGCGGGTGGGTGAGGTAGCTGGTAGTGAAGACGTGCGGAATGGCGCGGCCAAAGCGGCGGGCCGTCTGGCGCGATTTGGCGAGATGGATTTCGACGAAGCTGCGGTGGCGGCCGGCCATCATGACGAAGGGGTTGAGCGCTTTGACGACACCGGCGCCCTTGGTCCAGCGGCTGCCGGCGCCGCCCGCCAGAGAGATGACAGCCACGGCGCCGTCCGCCAAGGCCTGGGCGCCAAGTTCCACCAGGCGAGCGGGCAAAGGCTGGCGGGCATCGGTGACTTCAGCAGGGGAGACGTCCTCGATGCGGCTGCTCACGGGCAGGCGATTCTGGGCAAGCCCGATGCGGCCGCTGCGGAGGTCCGCGCGGATCTTCTCGTGCTGGACGCGATCGAAACCGTAGTCCTCCAGTAGTTGCTGGAGCGGGAGTGCTGAGCCGCCTTCTTTGTTCGTATCGCGCGGCAGCAGCCGGTCAAAGAGTGTCTGTACCATGCCGGCGAGCTCAGGTTTGTGGCGGCAGGCCTCACCGAAGGCCATGAGGTCGCCACGCTGGGCGAGGCTGAGCTCGCGTGTTTCGCGGCGAATGAGTTCCGGAACACGCAGGGCGTAGTAGGCTGGCGGCAGAAGGCTATCCTCGCCTGTGAGCAGTTCGGCCCAGGTGCCGCGTTCATTGATCGTGAAGTCGTAGACAACGGGCTCCATGGCAAAGGGGACGGCGCGATCCATGGAGCGTTTCGCGGAGGTCATTATCTCGGCCATGCGTTGCTGCGCGCGAAGCTTCACCTCTGGCGCGAACAGGAAGCCCATGCCACCGCCGGCCATGCCGCCGAGCATCCAAAAACCCCAGAAATCGTCTCCAAACTCCTGCCGTGCGCCGGCGATGAGGCGCAGTGTGTACTGGTTGGCTGCCCAGGGAATGATGGTTTGGATGGGCCCGTCGAAATTGCGCTGGGTACACGCGCCGACTCCGCGGATGTCGCCACGACGCAGGCAGTCGATGATTTCGTCGAGCAGTTCGATGGCCTGCAGGCGGCCCTGCCATTCCTTCTCGCCGCGCAGCAGGTATTTCTCCGTGACCATCTCGAGGATGGGGCCCACATCCTGGGCCATGCCGCCATGCACGAGGACCAGGCTCTGTTGGAGCTTATCGCGCGTCTCGGCGGTAATTTCCTCCAGGGGGAAGACTCGATGACGGGGCAACAGGCACCCGCGGCTGATGCCGTACTCCACGTCGCCTTCGCGAGCCACGACGCCCTCGATGAGCTTCATGCCAGGCCACACGCCACCGGAATCCTGCCAGCCGCCTCCGCTGCCGCCCAGCCACTCGCCGAGAATGGCGCGCGCGGCCACCAGCCGGCGGTCGCTCTCCTGCAACCCTCCGGTGAGGGAGTGGATCTGGCCAGTGGCGCGCATACAGACCGAAATCAGGCTAGCCAGCAGATTGGTGGAGACGGCGAGGCGCGAGCCTTTCGGAATATCGTTGACCTTGCTGGTCACTTCCAGTCCGTAGCCGGCGCGGCCAGTAAGGGCCGTCAGGAGGTCTGCCAGGGATTGGCCCGAGCCTTCCATTCCCGGCGGGACGACACCGGCGGCGATGATGGCGGCCTTCAACAGGCCCAGGTAGTCCCGCCCGAAGTCGAAGACCTCGGCCAGGGAAGTGATGTCGGCCGTGGCGCCGAGGTCCACACTGGCCAGGCGCAGCACGGGTTCATCGATGACGCGGAGGTAGGATTCGACAGGCGGCTTGGGTGCGGATTCAGCTTTGCCGCGGACTGCCAGATCGATGGAGGTGTTGAGGACGCGGGCACCCTCGGGAAAGTCCATGCCCAGGAAAAAGATATCGCTCCAGCCGCTGTGAGAGAGGTCCATGCGGACCGGCGTGGCTTCGCGAAGGACGGGAAAGACTCCGGTGGAGGCATCAGGCCGCAGGAGTTCCGCGCGCAGGCGCAACGGATAGTCGGCGGGATGGCCGGTACGAAACATCCACTGGTTGCCGCGCACGCTGCGGACGCTGCGGCGCACCTGGTCGGCAAGGTTCTGAAAGGCGAGGCTGCGATAGGTGGCGGCGAGGGCGCTGCTGAGGGCCTGATTGGGCCCCTGCTGCTGTTGGGCCTCGAGAAAGCAGCGAATCGCCTCCTCGAAGCGGCGGTGGAGCAGGTGGGTATAGCCGTCGAAGGGTACGCGGCCCTGGGGAGCGACGCCGGGTTTGCCGGCGAGGTACATGCGGTGGACCGAGGAGAGAAAGAACAGGGCGCGCACTCGGGTATAGAGATTGTCGCTGTCGCGCCGCAGGGCTTCGAGTTCTTCACATTCCCCCAGCAGGGTCCCAGCCGAGGCTGCGCGGCAGAAGGAATCGAGGGAACGATTGCGTTTCTCCTGGTCGGTGGAGAGGATGATCCGAGCCAGTTCGCTCATTTGGCGGCCGTCTCCCGCAAGGCCATCAACTCGACCAGTTGCGAGAGGATCTCATCGCGGTCGCGGCCGCTCAGCCCCAGCGCAAGTTGGGCGGTGAGCAGACCGTAGCGGACGCCCAGGTCGTAGCGGCGGTGGGTCATCTGTAGGGCGAGGTAGCGTTCGCGCCGCGCCAGTTCGGACAAGGCCGCGGAGAGGGTAACGACGCCAGTGGAGGATTCGACAAGCAGTTCCTCGAGAATCGCCATGACCCCGGGCGTCAGCACATGCATGCCGAAGAAACAAAGGTAGTGGCCGGCGCGCAGGCCAGGCACGACGATGCGCTGCTCGGCTTCGGTGGGCGTGGGTTTTTCGAGGACAGTGTCTACTTTGTAGAGGCGATCGCGGCCGGCGAGGCGCTGTCCGCCGACGGCGCCAAACTGCTTGAGGTGGCCTTCGCGGGTAGCCTGGACGGTGGAGACCGAGCAGTCTTCGGCTTCGGCGACTTCAATGAGTTCGGCCGCGCAACTGGCCTGGGAGCGGCTGACGTAGAGGTGATCGCTCACCAGGTGGAGGAACGGTTCACCGGCGGTAAACTGACGGGCGCAGTGGATGGCATGGCCATAGCCACGGGGCTCAGTCTGTTCGACGAAGCGCACGCGGCCCGCGTGGTCGCCGGTGATGGAAGCGTAGTTCCCGGCATCTCCGGGGCAGACTACGACGCAGATCTCTTCCACACGAGCGCGGACGATCTCTTCCAGCAGGATGCCGAGGACGCTACGCTCCTGGCCATCGCGATCGACAAGATTCTGAAGTGGCAGACGACGCTGCGCCGGGGAGGCCGCGGTGACTACTGCTTTGCGTATCCGCATAGTTTCCTATGTACCATCGTAACGATGGCCGCCGCTAAGACGAATGCTGTACGTTTTCTGGAAGGATTGGGCATTTCATTCGAGGTGCGCGAGTACGAAGTGGACCCGGAGGATCTTTCCGCGGAGACCGTTGCCGCGAAGATCGGGTTTCCGTTGGAGCAGACCTTTAAAACCCTGGTCGCACGCGGTGACAGGACGGGCGTGTGTCTGGCTGTCATTCCCGGCAACACCGCCCTGGACCTGAAGGCGCTGGCCAAGGCGATGGGGGACCGCAAGGCGGATACGGTCCCCTTGAAAGAAGTGCAGCCACTGACCGGCTATATCCGGGGCGGCGTTACGGCGATCGCAGCAAAGAAAGACTATCCCGTGTATCTCGATGAGTACGCGCAACTGTATGACCGCATTTCCATCTCAGCAGGGCAGCGTGGCATGCAGATTCTGCTCGCGCCCGAGGATTACCGCCGCGCCGTCAATGCGATTTACGCGCCGATCGCCAAGGACAAGGAGTAGGACAGTTACTTCTGTTTGGCGACGATCAGGTCTTTGATCTTGTCGTAGGTCGCCTGGGGCAGGATGCTCTTCTGGACAAGTTCATCCTTCCGCTTGTAGGGGCGGCCTTTGACGATTTTGCCGGAGTAGGCGTCACCGATGCCGGGCAGGGCCTTGAGGGAGTCTACCGAGGCGGTGTTGATGTCGAGCAATTCGGCAGCCTTGGCAGGCGCCGCGGCTGCGGATTTGACCGCTGCTTTGGCGTCGGCAGCCTTCTTAGCGGCCCCCTGGCCGAATGCTAGCGACAAGGCCACTATCGCTACGGGGATGAGACGGAAGAGCTTCATAGCGGACAGTTATAGCATGCCTGTCAGTCCCCGGCAAAGGGTTTGAGCGGCGCGAGCGATGAGCAGAAGGCCGGGATTATCCTGACTTTCGTCGATCTGTTTCAGGCCATCCACTGTGATGGCCAGCGCGACGCGGCCCTTCGGCATATACACGATGCCGACGTCGGAGCGCAGTGCATCGAGTGCTCCCGACTTGCTGGCGACCGCCAGCGTGCCCATGCGGCGGCCGATGCCGTCTTTGAACTGCTGCCGCTTGAGGATGTCGAGCATGGCGCGACTGGAGGCAGGGTTCACAACCTCGCCCTTTTCCAGCCGTTCCAGCAGGGTCACCATCTCGAGTGGAGTGGTCGAACCGATGCCGAAGCGCTTGTTCTCTTCGAGTTGCCCGGCTTTGCTCCAACCGGAGGGCGCTTTGAGTTGATTGCCGTCGCCGCGCACCTTGCGCATGCTGCGGGTCTGTTTCAACCCGAGGGTGTCCAGAAAGGCATTGACTGCGTCGGCGGTGATGAGGTCAAGGATGAGGTTAGTGGCGGTGTTATCACTGACGACGATCATCACGTTCACGACGTCGCGCAGCGGCAGGCGGAGACCCGGGGAAAACTCATGCAGTACACCAGAGCCGGAGACTTTGTCGGACTCGCGCAGTAGCACGGGGTGATCCCAGCGGAGTTGGCTCCGGGCGACTTTGTTGAATACGGCCGCCATGATGGGGAGTTTGATGGTGCTGGCGGTGCGGACGCGGGCGTTCTCGCGCAAGCCGAAAGATTGGCCGTTTTCAAGGTTTTTGGCGTAGAGCGAGACCTCGGCATCGACGCCCAACATGTCGCGGCGGATGGCGTTTTCCAGATCTTTCGACGGGGCCAGCGCTACAGCAGGTAGAGATAGAAAATTGCGGCGTCTCATGTGATGATGGGTCCTCGGGTGAAAGGAGCGGTTTTTCACATCATGGATCTTCTGGAGAACGTCCTGCAAGGCGGAAGCGGGGACATGGTCCGCCAGTTGGCCGGCCAGTTCGGCCTGGACGAGAGTCAGGTCAATTCGGCAGTGGGTGCGCTGCTGCCGGCGCTGCAGGGTGGCGCGGGCCACGAAGAAGCGGCGGCCCAGGCGGCGGAGACTACCGGTCTGGACAGCGGGTTGCTGCAGCAACTGGCTCCGCTGCTCGGTTCGTTTCTAGGTGGGCAGCAGGGCGGCGGGGGCGGTGGGTTGCTGGACACGGTGACCTCGATGCTGGATCAGGATAAAGACGGGTCCGCGCTGGATGACGTGCTGGGCATGGCCCAGAAGTTCATGCAGAAGGAATAGGAACGGTCTTCCGAAAAACAACGGCTCCGGCCGCCCCATTGGGGCCACCGGAGCCGTCGCTGTTTCTGGGGCTAGCGGAGTTTGGAGTAGTCGGTGGGGTCCATGTAGACCGAATCGGCTTTGGTAACAATCTTGCCGCTGACTTCAGAAGCTTCCCGGACCTTCTTCCACTCGGGATCGTTGCGGAAGGCGTCCCATGAGGCTTTGGCGGCATCACGGCTCTTGTGTTCGAGGATGTAGATGAGCGTGTTCTCGTGCTCGGGACCATCGGCCGGCACCCAGTAGCCGACGTTCTTCATGCCGTGTTTTTCGAAAAGTTTGACGGTGTGGTCGCGGAAGCGGGCCAGCAGGTTAGGCAGCTTGCCCGGCTCGCAGTGATAGGTCCGCAATTCATAAACGTGAGTTTCCGCCGCGGATGCGGGGATGCCGCGTGCCATCCAACCGGCTGTGGCAGCGAGGGCGGCAATGGCGAGAGTGAGGAGTGGAGTTTGGTATTTCATAGCTGGGCCTGATCAGTCCTTGGCGAAGGTATTGCACGCCGAGAGCTTCCCTGAATTGTATCCCCGCTGGAACCACTCCATGCGTTCGGCCGAACTGCCATGAGTGAATGATTCGGGCGAGACGTGGCCGCTGGCCGCTTTCTGCAGCCGGTCGTCGCCGACAGCGGCGGCCGCGCCGAGGCCGGACTGGACGTCGCCCTGTTCCAGGATGCCGCGTTCATTGGTGCTGTGACCCCAGATTCCGGCGAAGCAGTCGGCCTGCAGTTCCATCTTCACGGAAAGCGGGTTGCGCAGGGCCGGATTGCGGCGCTGGGCGGAACGCACCTGCGCCTCGATTCCGAGGAGGTTCTGAATGTGGTGGCCGATCTCGTGAGAAACGACGTAGGCTTCCGCGAACTCTCCAGGTGCACCGAACTTGGTGCGGAGTTCGTCAAAGAAGCCGAGATCGATGTAGAGCTTCGAGTCGCCCGGGCAATAGAAAGGGCCTGTCGCCGACTCGGCCATGCCGCAAGCCGAGTCTACTGTGTCGCGGAACAGTACGAGTTTCGCCTTCTGGTAAGTCTTGCCCTCTGAGGAGAGCATCTGGGACCAGGTCTTCTGGTTGTCATTGAGAACGAAGGAGACGAATTCCACCAGGGGCTGTTCGCTCTTCGTGCGTGCAGTGTCGGGTGCGCCGCGGCTGACGGCTGGCGACCCACCGCGGCTGAGGCCCAGGAACGGGCTGAGGAGATCGGTCTTGAAGACCAGGCTCAACACGCCAAGCACCAACATGCCGCCCAGGCCTAAACGGAAGCCGCCGAAGCCTCCACCTCCACCACCGCCGCCACCGCCACCGTCGTCGCGGCGATCCTCGATGTCGTCACTTGTGCCACCAGGTGTCCAACGCATGCCCGATTCCTCCTTGCCTGTCCTCGATTCCCCAAGTCTGCCACTGAGCAGGACTCAACGGCAATTGCCGGCAAGCAGGAGTTCGACGATGACCACATCGCGCCAGACGCCGTCGAGCTTGCCGTGCTTCTCATAGATGCCCACCTGGCGGAACCCCAGGGAGTCCAGCAGGCCCAGGCTCGCCCGGTTGTCGGTGAACACACGGGAAAGGAGCTTCCAATACCCAGCCTTCCCGGCCTCGTCCTGAAGCGCCAGCATGGCCGTCCGGCCGGCTCCGTGGCCCCGCCCGGACCGCGCAACGTAGACGGAGAACTCGGCGACCCCGCTGTAGCAGTCGCGCGGCCGATAGGTGGAAGTGGCGGCGAAAGCGACGATCCCGTCATCGGCCTCCACCACGACGACGGGATGTACGCCATCGAACCACGCCCGGATGTCCTGCTCGGTCCGGGGCCTGGTTTCGAAGGTAGCGACGCGGTCCTCGATGCCTTCGTTATAGATGCGGGCAATGGCCGCGGAGTCGGCAGGTACGGCCGGACGGGCTGTCATTTGCGCAGTGTAACGCGGCAGAGCGGGCCTTGGCGCATGTACCGGCCGGGCGCACTGCCCCGCGCGTCCACTACGTCCGGACCTTGAAGAGCTTGACCCCGTTCTCCCACGTGACTGCTCGAAACACCTGCGACGAGGCCAGCCGCTGCAGCAGCGTCAGGGTTTCGCGTGCCACACATTTGCCCGCCAGGCGGCTTGCCTCGGGGTTGTTGTTCTGCGAGACTCCTGCGCCGTTACCGTCGGAACAGCTGCAGTCGCTGCCAAAGATCAGCTTGGTTTTATGCCTGCTGAGGAAGCCGCGCGAAAACTCGGGATCTCGCGAGAGTGCGTTGTTCCCCGAGTTCGCGGACAGGTCCCCGTACAGGTTCGGGAAATCGGATAACCAGCGGTCTGTCAGCCCTCCAGCCTTGACCGGGCCTGCGGGATAGCCGCGGTCGGTCGGGACGTCGGCGCTGATGTGGGCCCAGAACAGGTCCCCATGGCCGATGAACGTGGTGCGTGGGTAGGCGCGGAGCACCTTATCGAACTCCGGGTAGCCGGTGTTGTACGGCAGTTCGCCCGCGAAATGGGGGAAGTTCTGGATGTGCATCATCACCGGCACTTGGAACTCGGCCGCAATGTCATACACGCGGCGCATTTCCTTGGAATCCAGAGCCAGGTGGAACTTCAACTCGCCGATGCTCACCGCGCCGTCGCGCAGGGAGTCTCGCAGAAGTTGGCCGGACTCAGCCAACGAGGGGTCGATCCGCACCGAGCGGACGAAGTGCCCGGGCCTCCGGGCCATTTCCGCCTTGGCCCGCTGCTGGTCGGCCGCCGGCGTCAGCAGCACGGCATTCGTCACGCCGCAGCCGCGCATGTGTGTGAAGCAGGCGTCGGCATCGGCCCGCAGATGAAGGTGAGTATCGAGCACAGGACCGCCCCACGATTGTTCCGGTTGGGCCGTCAACCGCGAAGCCGCGGCAGCGGGCAGGAGCGTGGCCAGGAAGTTTCTGCGTTGCATGGAGTCGCCTCGATAGCGATTCAGTATAAGGCGAAAATCCGCCGGGCGCGCCGCTAGCGGAACAGGCGAGGCGCAAGGTCAGCCAGGGAATGCCTCCAGACCTTCCATTCGTGTGCGCCGGGGAACTCCGCGAAGGTCACCTTGAGCTGATGCGCCTGAAAGTCTTGCAAGGCCTTCTTTTGGAAGGGCATGCGCGGATCTTCCGTGCCGCATGACATGTAGAACAATTTCAGCTTCCTGTTAATGGCCGCCGGATCGCTGTAGAAGCCGGGTGCGATCTTTTCTATGTCGAACGGGCCGTAGCTCGCCACTCCGCCAAAGATCCCGGAACTGAACTCGGCGATCCAGGCGAACGAATCGAGGCTCGTCAGGCCGACATTCATCGTCGTCCCGCCACCGGCGGATAGCCCCGCCATGGCACGGTTCTCGCGGTTCTCCACTGTCCGGAAGTGGCCCGCCACAAAGGGGATGAGCTCCTCCAGAAGTTCGCGTTTGAGCAGCGGGTAGTTGGCTGTGCCCGGTCCAGCGGGGGTCGCCGGAACGGCAGGCATCACGCCAGGCGCGGGTGCGCCGCTGACATTGTTCGGCATGACAATCAGCATCGGCACGGCCTTCTTCGCTGCAATCAGGTTGTCCACGATGACGCCGGCACGGCCATCGCGGCTCCAATCCAGCTCGGCGCCGCCTCCTCCATGCCACAGGTAGAGCACGGGGAAGCGCTTCGCCGGCTGCGTGTAATACTCCGGAGGCACATAAACATAGACGCCGCGCTGGGTCCTGCTGATCGCGGACGGGTAGGTGAGGATGTCTATCGAACCGTGCGGGACGTCCTGCACCTGATCGAAGCGGGGCGGAACGCCCGGAATCTCGACAACACTGGCATCAATCGTGGCGCCCACCTTGGCGATCGGATTGGCGAGATCGATCATCTTCACTCCGTCGACGAGGAAAGAATATGTATAGATTTCGGGCTCAACCGGACCGATCGTGACGCTCCAGACGCCATCCTCCCCTTTGGTCATGGGATTTGGTTGCGTTCCGGCTTCGCTGAAGCGCAAAACAACTTCCGCGGCCTTGGGCGCACTGATACGAAATGTAATGCGGTGGTCAGGTAGGATTTCCGGCGAGATGATGCGGCGGACGGCTGGTTGCGCGAAGGCGACCACCGCGAATATGAAAGCGAGTGTCATCCTGCTCATGGAGGGTGGTCCAATTTCATACCCTTCAATGGATGGAGTCAAACCAGGAGGCGAGACGGCCCGCTGACGCTGGAACCGAATACCGTCAGTCGTGTCGAAACTGTCCGTCATTTGAACCACGAGCGCTCCGCGCAGATGGCCGCTTCTGAATCTCTGTGAGTACGATCCGCCCCGGGGTCATAGATATGTCCAGATTGGGTGCGCAGCGGCCAGGAAATTGCAACGCTCAGTCAGGCAGGAGTGGCATGCGTGTCACGCCGCAGCTCCTTCGCTGCGGAGCAAGGCAATGAGTTCCAAGGGCCTAGGTTGCCTGGACCCAGTCGGCCTCAGCAGGCCGAGGTGAAAGCAAATCCGGAGAAAATGCCAGTGAGGGGAAAATGTACCGATCAACTTGTTCACACCTGGACCAGGTCAATGCGGTCAAGCCGCGAACAAACGGCTGTGAGGAATGCCTCAAGCTGGGAGATGAGTGGCTCCACTTGAGGTTGTGCCTCACCTGTGGACACGTCGGTTGCTGCGACGACTCGGAACACAAGCATGCGACGAAGCACTTCCACACCACGCACCATCCTGTCATCCAGTCCTTTGAGCCGGGCGAGAAATGGAAGTGGTGCTTCGTTGATGAGGTCGCCTGGGAATAAAGAGTGATTGCCGGCGCTGGCCGAGTGTAACGGGTGCGCCTCTGGCTCGATGGGTGCTGCCGCGAAACTGGGCATTCCGCGGCAGGCCCTGGAGTTGAGAATCGGGAGGTTGGGTATCAATCGGTACGGGCGGAAAGCCTGACGCCTAACGCGTGCGCGCCTGCCAACGCTGCGGCTGCCCGTTCGCCGATGATTACGCAAGGCGCCATGATGTTCGCGCTTGTCAGGGCAGGCAGGATCGACGCGTCAGCAATGCGCAGGTTGTCGACGCCGTACACCTTGAGATCGCCAGCGACCACAGACATCGGGTCGCGACCCATCTTTGCGGTTCCACACTCGTGCCAGTAGCTGGTGGCGGCATCGCGGATAAAGCGCTCAAGCTCCGCACCCTTCAGGTTGCCGGGCATCACCTCTCGCTTCACATACGGACGGAGCGGCGCGGCGTTCCCAACTTCACGGCAGAGTTCGATGCACTGAATCGCCGCCCGCAGGTCAGCGGGCTCAGCGAGAGTGTTGGCCTCGATGAGCACGGGATCCTCAGGACGAGGTCCAGTGACGCGCAGGCGCCCGCGGCTCTCTGGGTGCGCGACCGCGCCGAAGAGGGTCCATCCCGCTGTCGGCAACCCGAAGCGTTTGGCATTCTCTGTTGTCGATTTCGGAACCTCGGCTTGGCACACAAAGAGGTTCGGAGCTTCCATCCCAGCGCTGGTGGTTGCGAAAAGAATGGCTTCGGACATGTTATTCCGCGGCGCGATCGCCTCTGGGTATTCCCAGACGCAATCGAATGCGACATGGTCCTGGAAGTTGCGACCCACACCCGGCAGATGCTGGACGATCGGAATCCCCAACCGCCGCAGATCTTCCGCATCGCCGATCCCGGACTGCACCAGCAGTTTAGGCGTTTGGATCGCACCGAGCGAGAGCACA
The DNA here is from genome assembly GCF_051172195.1 of Paludibaculum fermentans. Classification (GTDB taxonomy): domain Bacteria; phylum Acidobacteriota; class Terriglobia; order Bryobacterales; family Bryobacteraceae; genus Paludibaculum; species Paludibaculum fermentans_A. The sequence goes on along the minus strand of NZ_JBPJAQ010000001.1, from coordinate 1,539,894 downwards.
ATCTCAGCCGCAGCAGCCACGCGATGCGTTCTGCCGTCATAAACGAACTCGACACCAGCCGCGCGCTTGCCCTCGAAGATCACACGCGTCACCAGCGCCTGCGGGAGCACGGTGAGGTTCGATCGGTCCATCACCGGGTAGACGTAGGAACGAAAGATGGACTGGCGCTTTCCGTCCCGCACTCGCACATCCGTAATCGATGCGCCTCGGGCCGATTCCATCAGGAAGCCGTTGGCGTTCGGAAAAGAGGGCAGTCCGGCAGCTTGGGCGGCATCCACCGTGGCCGGTGCGAGGGGATTCGGTTGGGGAGCAGGTTGCACGAAGACGGGCCCGCCTGTGCCGCGATACGCCGGGTCGGGCGCGCCCTGCCAGTCCTCTATTTGACGGTAGATGTCGAGCACGGAGTTGTAGCTCCATGCCGCATCGTTAGCTTCGGAGGCAAATCGATCCCAGTCGGTTTTGTGCCCGCGCGCCCAAACCATGACGTTGATACTCGATCCACCGCCTAGTACCTTGCCCATGGAAAACGGAATGGACCTGCCGTTGACATGTGCGTTTGGTTCTCCGTGAAAGCTCCAATCGCGATCACTACCAAGATTCAGCGGCCACTGATCCGCGTGGGTCACAGCTGGCGCATCATCCTCACCTCCGGCTTCGAGCAGCAGAACGTCGACGCCCGGATTTTCAGCCAGGCGGCGCGCCACCACCGAGCCGGACGACCCGGATCCGCAAACGATGAAGTCATACACCCGCTTCAGTGACGACCGTAACCGGCCCTGGTTGTCGCGCACGCGTTCCGCAAAGTTCAATTCGAGAGCATTCGAGGTATGCATAAGATTCCTTCGCCGCAGCTCGACTACGACGCCCCTGCGCCTGGCCGCGATCCATTGGTATGGGCAATGGACATGCCAATCGCAAGGCACTGAAAGTGCTGGGACGCGAGTGTTGGGCACTGACGGTAGTTCGTCTTTCTGCTGAGCGGCCGTCAGCCAGGATCAGCGGAGTCGTTGCCGTTTCAGCAGTTTAGGAATGGCCAATTGCTTGCCCTCTTAATCCAGGTATGCAGTTCAACCAGGAGAGATTGGCTATGAATGGAATGAATCAGGAACCCGTCTCACGGCGGCATCTGCTCGCAGCCGCGGGCCTGACCGCCGGAGGCGGGTTGCTGGCGAGCCGGCCGCTTCGGGCCGCGCCGGCATTTGGCGCGCTGAAGACAATTGACGCCGGCGTGCTAAACGTCGCTTATGTCGAGGCCGGCCCATCCGATGGCCAGGCTGTCGTGCTCCTTCACGGCTGGCCATACGACATCTACAGCTATGCGGATGTGGCGCCCCTGTTGGCATCGGCCGGTTACCGCGTAGTGGTTCCTTACCTGCGTGGCTATGGCGCAACGCGCTTTCTTTCGGCTGAGACCCCTCGCAATGGACAGCAGGCCGCCCTCGCCGTCGACACAATTGCCCTGATGGATGCCCTCAAGATCGACAAGGCAATTCTCGGCGGCTTTGATTGGGGCGCGCGCACCGCCAACATTGTTGCCGCGCTATGGCCGGAACGCACGAAGGCTCTTGTGTCGGTCAGCGGATATTTAATCGGCAGCCAGGAAGGGAATCGCGCCCCACTGCCACCGCAAGCCGAACTCGCCTGGTGGTACCAGTTCTACTTCGCGACAGAACGGGGACAGGCGGGCTATGAAAAGTACAGGAAGGAATTCTCGCGGCTCATCTGGCAGACGGCCTCGCCCAAGTGGCGATTTGACGATGCTACGTTCGATCGCAGCGCCGCGGCTTTCGACAACGTCGACCATGTCGCCATCGTCATCCACAACTATCGTTGGCGGTTGGGCTTGACCGATGGCGAGTCGAAATATGATGCGCTGGAAAAGCGGCTCGCTGCAGCCCCGGCCATCACTATTCCCACGATCACATTGGAAGGGGATGCGAACGGCGCACCGCACCCGGATCCCGCGGTCTACTCGAAGAAGTTCACCGGCTGGTACCGTCACCGCGTCGCCGGCGGGGGTATCGGTCACAACCTGCCACAGGAGGCGCCGCAGGTGTTCGCCCAGGCCGTGCTCGATGTCGCCGCGGAGGCTCGTCGAACATAACCAAGCCCGTAAGGGCTCGGCCATGCGGCTCTCGTGAAGAGCGGAGATCCCGATCGCCTTCCGCCACTCAAAGCCCGGGCTGCCGGGAAACCCCTGTCATATCGATGCGGAACTAGTCCTTCGGGCATTAATGTGTCGACGCGCAGACTCCCAGGATCTGCATGATCAGTTCCTGCCGCAATCCCATCACTGAGTGAATGCGGGCAATGCCTCGACTAAGGACAGACCAGTGGGTTACCTCTTCAAGAATGACCTCTACGACGGATTCGGCACTTGGCCTCTCGGCTTCGGTTGCAGCGCGCCTGGAGGCGGATGCCTTCGAAGCCGAACAAAAGGGGTGCATCCACAGCGCACGCGAGCTGTACCTGAAAGCCAGCGCTTTCTACGCAACTTCATACCACCCGATGTATGGCTCGACGAGTTGTTCCATCCGGCTTAGTATCCTGCACCGGAAACAGACTTCCTTCAAGTAAGCAGTTCCGTCGTGATCAGTTTCATCCCCCGAATCGCCCCAGATACAGGTGAAGGCGCGAGAAAGGCGCCCACATCAACAGGAGCGAATCCATGAAACTCAGAAATACGATTTTGGCGCTGACCTGCCTCACCACGGCGGGCTTCGCGCAGGATGTCCGGTACAACTATGCCAACGGCACCGACTTCAGCCAGTACAAGACCTACAAATGGGGCCAGAGCCGGGCGGCGGAGAAGCTGGATTCCATCACCGACCGCCAGTTGCGTGATGCAGTAGACGCCGAGATGACTAAGAAAGGCCTTGTCCGGCAGGAAGAAGGACGCACCGACCTGCTGCTGGTCTACGAGCCGTCGACACGCAACGAGAAGCAGATCACCTCCTTCGACACCGGCTGGGGCTATGGGCGTGGTTGGGGACGCCGCTGGTCCGGCTACGGTCCGGGCATCACGACTGCTGAGACCTCCACCATCCGGGTGGGCGAGTTTGCCCTCGACATCTACGACCGGGAGAAGCACGAACTGGTCTGGCGGGGCGTCGCGTCGAAGACCCTGGATCCCAACATGAAGCCGGAAAAGTGGCAGAAGACCATTCAGGCCGGCGCGGAGAAACTGCTGAAGAACTTCCCGCCCCCGGTGAAGAAGCAGTCCTGACAGTTGCCTCGATCGGGAGCCGCCTCTCCGGCTCCCGATCTTTTCCCCCCGTCTGTTGCGGCCGCTGGTAGAAGTAGAGCGGCTTGTTGACGATCACCCACCGCCGGATCCGCTCCGTCTCCCTCGTTCGACCAGCCCGTAGGCGTTCGGCCAGCAGCGTATTGCTGGCGACACCACCACCCACATGAGGCTCCCCCCTTGATCTCCACAGGCGCAACTGGACCCGGAATCGCGGCGGACGCCGGCAGGGTCTTCCGAATGGGCCATGAGGAGTTCAAAAACGAAGACGCGCCCATGCATCGCACGAGCGCGTCTTCCTGTTTTGGGCCACTGGATCTAGCGCCAGCGCCCCTCCACCCAGATGTGCATTCCATTCCGGCGCTCCCAGCGTCCGGGAGTCCAGGCCGCCCGCCCGCGCGGCGGGACCGTCCAGTACCCGCTGGCCCAGACATAGCGCCGGCCATCCCAGAAGTAGTGGCCGGGGACCCAGACATGGCGCGGTCCGGGCCGCACAACAATTACTTCGCGGGGTGGCGGGGGTGGCGGGCCGAAGCGAGCACTGACGCTCACCTCGGCAGCGCCGGCGAGCATCGCGAACGCAAAGAAGCCAACTGATAACAAGCGTTTCATCCGAATTCTCCTTACTGTCTGTTTCAATTCCAATGGGGACGGCGGTTAGCGCGAGCCGCGCCGGCCGCCGCCTCTGGGGAAGCCGGGTCCGGCCATGCCGGCTCCGCGTTCGCGGCTCCTGCGCTCGTCCTCGCTGCCGGAGCCTCGCGGTTCCACGCGCGGGCCTGGAAACTGGCGCGGACGTTCGGGCTGCACGGCGCGCGGTGTTGGGGACGGCCGTTCGGGCGACCAGTTTCCGCCATCTCTCCGCTGCCAGCCTCCGCCGGTATTGCGGTGCAGATCCCCGTTGTGGTCGACGTAAACGTTGTTCGGCCGGCCGGGGTCGGGCCGCATGGGCACGGGCCGCAGCGGATCTTCGCCGGCAGGGGGACGAGCAGGCAGATAGGGCTGCGGACGAATCCCGGGCTGGCCGGGCCGGTTGTAGATGTTGCCACCAGGGCCGGCCCACGGCCGAGGGCCGGGGTAAGGTTGCGGACCAATCGGCCGGTAGGGAGGACGCCAATCGGGCGGGCGCGGCGGGCGATACCCGCCCGGACCAAACCATCCGCCGTTGTAGTGACGATACGGACCCGGATAGGCCGGACCCCAGCCGCCCCAGCCCGAGCCCCACCGGGCGGAGAGCCCCAGCCAGCCCGAGTTCCAGCTCATGCCGAAACTCCAACCGGCCCACGGGTTGTACCGCACAGCGAAACCCCAGGTCGCCGGGCGGGGATAGTAGACGGTGCCATACCAGCCCGGATAGTGCCAACCGGTCCCGTAGACAATCACCCCGCGGTAAGGCAGCGACCAGCGGTAACCGGGCAGATAGCCGACATACACGACATCGGGCGTCGAATCGTAGATGTAGACATACCGCGTGTTATAGACGGGGCTGCTGGGCGGAATGCGGTCAATCGCCGTAGGCCGCACATCCGAGACCTGCCAGGGGCCGGACGGCGTGGGTGCGGAGTACCAGACTCCTCCTTCGCAGGCGAAGTACCTCCCATCGGCCTGGATCACCTGCGACGGCGTGTTCACCGCATAGGACATCGTGGTGCCCTGAATAGGTGAGAACCGGGGTTCCCCGTCGTAGGCGACATCGATCTTGACATTGCTCCGGGAGACTTCCGCGGTCTGCGGGATGACGTTATCCATCAGCGCATCCTTCGCGCGGTCGGTGCCGGGAATGAACGCCAGGACGTTGGCCTTGGGCGAGTTCTCGGGGATCAGGGCGAAGCCCTTCGGCAAGGTGTCGGGGGTGATGAAGGCCCAGGGCCCTTGGAGGGACGGCGCCGCGTACCAGCGCCCGGAGATCAGCAGGAAATGGCGCTGCGTCGCCACTTCCAGGAAGATGTCGCTCTCTGAGTTGCTGACGTAGAGAATGTCGCCGCCGGCCAGCGGCGCGTAGTTGGGGGCGCCCTGCACCACCACCAGTTCAGTCGGTTCGGTCGCGACCACGATCCGGGCCAAGCGCAACTGGCCGGCTGACGCGGTATTCTGGCCCTCCACGCCCGGCGAGGCCTGGGGATTGGACTCCTTCACCAGATCCTGGATGGAGGATGGGGCACTGTCGACAGCCTTCCATTCGCCCTGCAGGAGGTCGCGCGTAGTGAACCAGACGCTGGAACCCGACAGCCAGTATTCCTTATGTTTGGTGTCGAAGATAACAGGCAGCGCTGTATTGGCGACCACCTGCAAATCCTTTTTGCCGGTTTCCTGGAAGCGAGGGGGGCCGTCCAGCAGCAGGAGCAGCGCCGGCCGGTTCTCGATGACGATGCGCGGCGGGTCGTTGCGATAGCCCGGGTCTCCGCCGGAGTCCACCGGTTGGAGCGTCGCGCGCAGCCTGCTGAGCGAGAGGGAGAGATCCCAGCGCGGGACCGCCTTCTCCAGGAAGCTGACGATGCCCTGCAGGTCACCGTCAGGGATCCCGGTGAACCGCGTGCGGAGCACCTGGACCGATCTCACTTCGGCTATGTCGCGATCCCGGTCGGTGCTGAGGGTAGCAGCCACCCAGAGGGCGCCGAATACCGGTTGCTGGTCCTGCGGCCGTTTGATGGAAACCGCGACGCGGCTCTGCAGCGTAACGCCGTCGAGCGAGTCGGGCTGGGGCTGATAGACGATGATCTCCGTACTGCCGTCATGGACGATGCGGGGCCACCCGGCATCGTTGGCCCTTGCCGGGCCAGCCACGGCCAGCGCCAGGCAGGCCAGACAGGCAGCCGCGCTCATTCTCAATCTAGGAAACTTCACTTGGATGCACTCCCACTGATTCAGGGGGTGGTGGCGCGGTGGAAGTGATCAGACGCAGGCTTCTGTTTTTCCGGGCGCTCGGTTGATCAGATCCTGATGCCTTCCGCCCCCTCCTGAAATGAACGGTTCGCCGCCGCCTGTTTCGGGCGAAAAGGCAAAGGGGAGGCACTGAATGCTGGGAGACAAACTACTTTTTCTGGAGCTGGCCAAGGCCGCGTCGGTTTCGTTCGTGGCGCTGCTGCCGTTGGTCAATCCCGTGGGGAGCGCCCCCATCTTCCAGGCATTCGTGCGGCAATATCCACGCGATATACAGGAGACCCTGGCCCGTAAGGTTGCCCTGTACGGATTACTGCTGCTGGTCAGCTCACTCTTCCTGGGCGTGAAGATCCTGGCTTTCTTCGGGATTTCCCTGAATGTGGTCCAGGTGGCCGGCGGGATGGTGATCGCGCACACAGGTTGGGAACTCCTGCGGCACGAGAGCCCGGTCGACGACACGGCAGTCAAGGAGACGCCTGTGCAGGCACCGCTGACGCGCGCGTTCTATCCGCTGACGCTGCCCCTGACCGTGGGACCCGGATCCATCTCGACGGCGATCGGCCTGGGCGCCCACTTAAACAGCAACGGCATTGGGATGATGATGGCGTCTACCTTGGGCATGCTGGTCCTGTCCCTGGTGGTGTGGATCGTGTATCACAATGCACACCGCCTGGAACAGCTGCTGGGCAGCACCGGCACCGAGATCCTGAACCGGCTTTCCTCGTTCGTCCTGTTCGCCCTGGGCTTGCAGATCCTCTGGAACGGGCTGGCGGTGGCGCTACGCCGTCCGTAGTGCCCGGACCTCTCGCAATCTGATCAGACGGGTTCAACAACGCAGCCGGGCCGCCCCCCCCGGTTACTGGCCAGACTCGCACTGGCTTCTTTCCACCGTGCCTCCTGGGGTGCTGAGCTGAATCGCATACTGGCACCCCCAGGTGGGCTGGCCTGCGAAGGGCTGGTAGAAGAACATCTTCTTGAGGCTGGGGTAATAAACTACCAGATTGCTGCCGGCGCCCACCGGGCGGACGTCGACCTGTGGCATTTCGTAATCGGCTCGTACCTGCGACAGGGGTGCAGCCAGGCGGCCGGCCTCAAAGCCGGCGGCGGCCAGCAGGAGTCCCCAAAGAAGAAGGCGGGTTTTCATCGAAGTATTGTCCTCGCTATGTGTAGATCGTTCGGCCTCGGCGGCTCTATCAGAGAAGTGGCTGGAAGGTCCCCAAAGTGATCACGCCGCTTGTACCGCCCCCGATTTGCAGCCTGCACTCCGCTGATTATGGTGGCGCGGCATGTGCTATATTTCGGGCTCAGAGCCATACCATTTTCGTTGGGACATCCGCAAACGAAGCTGGCCGTGCCGACCACCATGGCAGCACCAAACGACGAGCACAACTGGCAGCGGATCCTGGAGTTAGCCCACGAGGTGGCGGAAGTCCCCAGTGAACAGCGGGAGTCCTTCCTCCGGACGCGCTGTGACGACCCGGTGATTGTCTCCAGCGTTCTCGACCTGGCGCGGAAGTTCCATGCTCCGGCGGCAGCGCCCGCGATGGAACCGGGCTCGCACATCGGCCGGTTCACCATCCTGGCCCGCATCGGACAGGGCGGCATGGGCCAGGTGTTCTCCGCGGTAGACGATGTACTGAACCGCACGGTCGCCATCAAGATCCTCAGTGGAGATCCAGCGCAGGCCGGGCAGCGGGCAGAGCCGATGATCCGCGAGGCCCGCACTGCTTCCTCACTGAACCATCCGAATATTGTCACCATCCATGAGGTGGTCAACACAGGACAGACCGTCGCCATCGTGATGGAGTTCGTGCCTGGGGATTCCCTGCGGGTCCTGGCGGCAAACCCAATGAATGCCGTTGCGTGCATGAGAGCGGCCCGGCAGATCGCCGCGGCGCTGGAAGCAGCACACAGCGCCGGGATCATTCACCGTGACATCAAGCCGGAGAACGTCGTCGTGCGCCCGGATGGCCAGGTAAAAGTCCTCGATTTCGGGCTGGCCCGCACGGCTTCCGGCGATACTTTGCACAGTGTCTCTTCGGCCGGGCTATGGGCGGGGACGTTCCGGTATATGTCGCCCGAGCAGTGCGACGGTTCCGGGCTGACCCCGGCCAGCGATGTCTACTCCTTCGGCACCGTGCTCTACGAGCTGTTGGCCGGGCAGCACCCGTTCCCCGAGATATCGCCCATCCGGACGATGTGGTCGATTGTGAACGATAAGCCGCCGGCGCTGCGGGACCGCACGCCCGGACTGCCACCCGCCCTCTACGCGCTGATCGAAGCCATGATGGCGAAGGCGCCCGCGGCCCGCCCGGCGGCTGGGGCGGTGGGCGCGGCGGTGGAGTCGATCCTGGAAGACCTGCGGGGCTCCTCTTCGTCCGGCGGATCCGGCGTGAGGGGGCCCGTCCCTGGACGCCGCCTGGTGAGGGCCGCGATCTGGGCGGCCAGCCTGCTCGGCCTGGCCGGGCTGGGCGGAGTCGCGTATTGGAAAGCACGCCCCAGGACTCCGGCGATCGAACTGGCCGACGCACTCACCAAGCTACTGCCGTCCAATCGGGCCACGGCTGCCGCGATCTCGGGGGACGGGCGCTTCCTGGCCTTCGCGAACTCGCAGGGGATCAGCCTGCGGATGCTGGAATCGGGCGACACGCAGCCGCTCCAGGTTCCGGCCGATTTCGTGGTGGACCACATCGCCTGGTATCCGGATCATGCGCGGATGGCCGTCAGCGGGTTCTCGGCGACACGGAACCAGCCCGCGATCTGGCAGGTGTCCATCACGGATACACCGCCGCGCCTGCTGCGGCAGGGCGCCCGGGGCGGCGCGCCTTCGCCGGACGGGAACGAGCTTGCCTTCGTCAGTGAAGACAGCTCTGAGATCTGGGTGTCGCGAGCCGACGGGCAACAACCCGAGAAGGCGCTGCCAGGGGGCGCAGGCGACACATTTCCGTTCGTTCTCTGGTCCCCAAACGGACGCTGCGTCCTGTTCCAGCGCAGGTCGCCTTCCACTCGCGATCTGGGCTCCGGCGCCTTCGACCGGTACTTCCAGCGAAGCCTGGAGTCGTTCGATCTCCGGACTCGCCGGGTGGTCAGCAAGGTGCCCGAGTTGTGGATCGAATCGGCGGCCATGCTGCCGGACGGCCGCCTCCGGTTCCTGCGCTACTCCTCACCGGGCTCGTACTATGCAAAGGAGCTGTGGGAGATCCGAACGCGGCCGGAGTCGGGCATCATTCAAGGGCAGCCACTCCACCTCGGCGGGCCGGAGCGGGAATACGGCGGCTACCTGGCCGGGTTGACCAGCACCGGCAGAGGCGACGTAGCCACCATGCTGCAGGCAACCGACGAACATGCCATCTACACCGCCGACTTCGACCCTTCGCCGCCACGTCTGACCCATATCCAGCGCCTGACCCTGGATCGGGGCCGCAGCTTTCCCCATGCCTGGACCCCCGACAGCCTCCAGGTGATCTTCGATTCCGAGCGCAATACCTCGTGGGATGTATTCCGGCAGAGAGTGGACAGCGCGGAGCCCGAGGCGGTGGTGGCCGAAGCGCGCCGGGCGGAGGTTCTGCCGCAGCTCGCGCCCGGCGGCCGCGACGTCCTGTATGCCACGGGCTCAGGCAACAGCAGCGGTACGATCGACCGGATGATGCGGGTGCCCCTGACCGGCGGGCTGCCGGTGGAGGTCCCTTTGAATGGGTCATTGGGCGAGTTCCGCTGCTCATCCGGCCCGGCCGGCCGGTGTGTGCTGCGCAGGGCGGAGGAACAGAGGTCCTACCTCTTCTACGAATTGGATCCGGAACGGGGTGTGGGCCGCGAAATCGCGAAGACCGCCTGGATGCCGGGCATCCTCGGCGACTGGGATGTCTCGCCGGATGGACGGTGGGCGGCCCTGCCGAATCACGATGCGAAGTCCGCCCGGATCCGCCTGGTGGCGTTGACGCCCGGCGACGCCGAGCGTGAGGTGGTGCTGCCAGGCATCGCGGACCTCAAGGGCTTGACCTGGGCCGTGGATGGTTCCGGTTGGTTTCTCAGCCTGACGACGACGGTTGGGGTGCGGACGGTATTCGCCTATCCCAGCGGCCGCGTCGCACCGCTGGGCAACCTGCAGGCGGTGGTTCAGGCTCCGAACGGCCGCAAGGTGGCGTTTGTCGACCATATTGTCGCGGCGAACGTCTGGAAGGTCAAATTCCGCTAGCCTTGCGGCTTGACGGGCGGGATCAGCTCGACCAGGGCCATCCGGCCGTCGGTCCAGATGCGGTCGCCGGTTCCGTTGGTGCTCTCATGCGGGACCGTGGGGCGGACCAGATAGGATACGGAGTCCACCTGCCGGGCAAACCGCAGATCGAAGATCACTTTGCTGCGCTCATCGTCGACATTCGAGTCCACCTTATGGGAGAAGGTGCGGGCCTTTGTGGAAAACTCGATTCCAATGTCGTGCGTGGCCGCGGCGATCCAGATGGGCCGGCCCCGCCAGTCCGCCCCGCTCGACCAGATGCGGACGTGATCCCGTTTGGCGAAGGTGTTGTTCTGCTTCTGGAACACAAGATCCGGCTCCCTGCCTCCGACCAGAAGGGTGGAGACCGGAGCGCGCTGATACGAGTGGTGGGCGGCCACTGCCAGGAATGTACGGGTGCCCGACTCCAGCGAGAGGTGAGCGGCGGTATGCCAGCCGGCCTGCCGGAAGGCGTGCGTCAACTCGTCCCGGCTGCCCACGAAGGCGAGATTGATCCAATCAGAAGGAGCCGACAGGTGTTTGGCCTCGGTCCGATTGGGCAGTTGGTTCAGGATGGCAGCGGCGCCAGGAGGCAGGGGGGCTTCACTCCCGGCCAACTGCGGGAGCGCGGCGAGGGGAGGGGCCGTCGTGAGTGCCAGCGACAGGTTGACGCCGGCCGGATAGTGGACCTCCGGACGGTCGACCTCGCGCACCACGTATTTCGTCGTCTCCAGCGACACCAGCAAGGCCGGATGGGCATAGGCAGCCGCGAGGAGTACCGCCTCCACGGTGCCCGGCCGCTTGCGCAGCGGCTGCAGGGCGACGATGGTTCCATCTTTTTCCACGGTTTCGCGGGCGTTGTCCACATCCAGCACGCGGGCGGAGATCGGGAAGTCGCGAGCGCCGATCCGGACCCGGTCGAACTGCAATTGAAGCCTGGTGCGTATCTTCGGGGCTTCCGTCACGGACCGGCCCATCAACTGGCTGCCCACAGGGATGCCCCGCCCGTCCCCTGCCGGGAACGGACGCAACACCACCGCCTGAACCTCAGCGCCCGGGTGGGCCGAGTTCACCGGAGATTCAAGCCGGACCCACAACGGCTGGGCCGCGGGGGCCAATGGCTCGCTTTGCGCATGGCTTTCCAGGATGACGAATGCCACCAGCGCCAGCAGGATAATCCACCGGATGAGGCTCGATCGCCTCATAGACAAGACGGCAGTCTTCGGGAGCGGCACGCACGGACCGTCGGTCGCGCGCCGGGGCTGACTCGAGGGTCCTTGAACCCTTCCGCGTGTGGGATCGACATTCATGATGACAGGCCTTCACTTTGATAAGTGGAGAGCAGGCCCGGAGAAGTGATCAATTCCTGTTCATCCTTATGGGACTCGTTTTGGCACATTTTAGGCCAATAACGAAACTGCTATCGTGATTTAGTTGGAGCCCAGGCTGACGGCGCAATCCAAGGCAGTTCCAGGATGTACGCGCGCCGCACCTGGCACCCTGCCTGCAACACATGGGCCAGAAACTAAACGAAGAGCAGTGGAAGGCTGCTTTCGAGCTTGCGCACGCGGCGGCGGAAGTCTCCGCGGCGGAGCGACGCCGGTTCCTGGATGCCAGCGGCCACGAGAAGGTGGTGATCCAACAGGCGCTCACCCTGCTGGAGGAGTTTGACGCACCCACGCAGACCGCGGTGCAGCACGGCAGCACGATCAGTCACTTTGTGGTCACCGGACACCTGGGCAGCGGCGGGATGGGTGATGTCTATGCGGCGACGGACACGGAACTGCGCCGTCCGGTGGCACTCAAGTTCCTGAGGCAGGAAGCCAGCATGGTGGAAGGAGCCGTGGAGAGGTTCATCCGCGAGGGGCGGACGGCCTCCATGCTGAACCACCCGAATATCGTCACCATCTACGAGGTGATCCGGACGGAATCGAGCCTGGCGATCGTCATGGAGCTGGTCGAGGGCAAGACGCTGCGCGAACTGCGGCAGGAGAAGCTAGAGATCGGGCGCCTGCTGGACATTGGAGAGCAGATTGCCAATGCGCTGGCGGCCGCCCATGCGGCCGGCATCATTCACAGGGATATCAAACCGGAGAACATCATCGTCCGTCCCGACGGACGGGTGAAGGTGATGGACTTCGGGCTGGCGCGCTGGATCGAGGCCGAGAACCGGTCCGGCATCTGGGTCTCGGCACCGGGCCTGCCTGTAGGCACCTGGCGCTACATGTCGCCCGAACAGTGCCGGGGTGAAAACCTGACCGGGGCCACGGACATCTTTTCGCTGGGGATCGTCTTTCACGAGCTCTGCGCGCGACAGCCTTTCGGCTCGGGTGATGCGGGTGTTGCAAGCGCGGCGGCCCTGCGCGGCCAGGAGGTGCGGCCGCCTTCGGCGTGGAACCCGGAGATACCCAAGGAGTTGGATACACTCGTCCTGCGGATGCTGGCTACGCAGCCGTCCGCCCGGCCGGATGCCGAGAAGGTCGCCGCCGCTTTTTCCGCCCTCCGCAAGGGCGCCGACCCCAACTGGACACCCCCTCAACTGCTGATGAGGCGGTCGAGGCGGGCCGCCCCGTGGGTCGGCGGGATCGCGGCCGCCCTGGCACTCGCCGCGGCCGCCGGCGTGTTTATGTGGCGGTGGAACCCCAAGGTCCCGACGGCGGTGCTGCGGCAGGTGACCACCCTGGTGGCGGAAAACCACGCGACCGCGGCGGCGATTTCCCCGGACGGCCGTTTTGCCGCCTACGCCAACGTGGACGGCGTCTTTCTGAGGTCCAGCCAAAGCGGGGAGACGGTTACCCTGCGCCAGCCCGAAAGCTTTCTGGCCGACCGGATGGCGTGGTTTCCCGATGGCACAAGAGTGGCGGTGAGCGGGTTTTCCACCATCACCAACCAGCCCAGTGTGTGGGCGGTCTCCATCACCGGCATGGCTCCGCGGCTGTTGCGGGAGGAGGCACGGGCGGGTGTGCCGTCGTTCGACGGAACCCAACTGGCGTCGCTCAGCGAGGACTGGTCTGAGATCTGGGTCACGAACATCAGCGGCGAGCGGCCGCGCAAGGTGCTCTCCAGCCCGGCCAGCGACACCTTTACCTTCGTTTGCTGGGCCGCCGATGGCCGCCACCTGATCTTCCAGCGCCGCCACTACGCAACTGACCAGGATCTCGGCAATGTGGTGGTGGACCGGTACTATCGCAGAAGCCTGGAGGTGCTGGACCTGGATACGGGCAAAGTCGTGAGCAGCTTGCCCGAGATGTGGGCCGATTCGGCGGTGGCCCTGAAGGACGGGACGGTGCTGCTGCTCAAGATGGATCGGGGATCGGATTCCCGCAGTGCGGTCTGGGAGATCCACATGAATCCCAGAACAGGCGTCATCCACGGCTCCGCCCACGAGATCCAGGGCATGGAAGAGAACTTCCGCGGCCAGCTGAGCGGCATCTCCTGCACGGCCGACGGCAACCGCATCATGTTCGTGCTGCGCAACAACGCGCCGGCGGTGTATGTCGCCGATTACTCGAATGCGCCGCCGTCCTTTTCGAAATCGCGCCGGCTGACCCTGGACGACCGTCTGAACTTCCCACATGCCTGGACTTCGGATAGCGCCGCCGTGATCTTCGAATCCGATCGCAGCGGCAACTGGGATATCTTCAAGCAGCGGGCGGACCAGCGCCTGCCGGACGTCATCGTAAACCACCCGGCCCGCGCGGAAGTGCTGCCCCAGGTGGCAGGCCGGGGCAAGTGGATGTTGTACAGCACCGCCCCGAAAGGCCAGGAATCGAAGGGTTTGGATGCGGTGATGCGTGTGCCGCTGAGTGGTGGAACGCCTGAACAGGTGCCGGTGGGTTCGCCGGTGGACACGTTCCGCTGTGGCCTCGGCCCGCGGCAGCCCTGTGTGATCCGGCGGAGCATCGGCCGTGAATACTACGCCTTCCACGCGCTCGATCCCGAGAAGGGGATTGGCGCGGAATTGGCGCGCACGCCGTGGATGGTGGGGGTGTTAGCCGATTGGGACATCTCGCCGGACGGATCCCTGGTAGCACTGCCGAATCACGACAACCGCTCAGCGACGATCCGCCTGGTCCGGCTCGACCACAGGGCGAACGAACCGGCGGAGTGGACGGTGGACCTGAAGGGTCTTTCGGACCTGTCGGGGTTGACCTGGTCGGCGGATGGCACCGGGTGGTTCGTCAGCGTGAACACGACCGTCGGAAAGCACCTGTACTACGTTTATCTGGACGGCCGCCGGCACCTGATCGGAGACATCCAGGGTTGGGCCGTGCCGTCGCCGGACGGGCGGCGCGTGGCGTACCTTGACCGGATCGTGGCCGCCAACGCCTGGATGATCGAACGGCATTAACCGCGGCTGCTCCCTCGCCCCTGCCTGCTCCTGCCGGAAAAGCTGCGTTCAGCTGATCACTTTTGCCCGCCTCCGCCCCCCAGTGCTTTCGGAAGCCCGAGAAGGAAGACGGAGCACCGCTTGACTACACCACACCGAACGAATCCGACATCGACGGGCAACCCGCGCCATGGCGTGCGCGCGATCCAGTTGCTCACGCTGGCCTGCGGCGCGCTGGCGCTGGCTGCCTGCGGACGCAAGGAGCAGGCCCACGCGATGCCGCCGCCCCCCGTGGAGGTGGTCCAGGTCCGGCAGCAGGACGTACCCAACGTCCGGGAGTGGGTAGCGACCATGGACGGGCTGGTCAACGCCCAGGTGCGGCCCCAGGTAACGGGCTATCTGGTACGCCAGCTCTACCGCAACGGCGACCGGGTGAGCCGGGGGACGCCGCTGTTCCAGATCGACACCCGGACCCTGCAGGCGGCAGTGAACGAGGCGAAAGCCAACGTCGAACAGGCGCGCGGGCACCTGCTGGAAGCACAGGGCCAGGTGCAGAACGCCGAGGCGCAGCGCGGCAAGAGCAAGCTCGACCTGAACCGGGCCCGGCCGCTGGCCGCGGAGCAGGCGATCAGCCGCCAGGAGCTGGACGACGCAGTCCAGGCTGACCTTGTGGCGGCCGCGCAGGTGGCCTCCGCCCAGGCTGCGGTCAGCCAAGCCAGGTCAGCGATCGACGCGGTACAGGCCAAACTGGAAACGGCCAGGCTCAATCTCGGATTTGCGACGGTGGTCTCGCCCGTGGACGGGATCGCCGGCATCAACGCCGCGCAGATCGGCGACCTCGTCGGACCGCAGAGCCCGGCGTTGACGATTGTCTCCACGGTGGATCCCATCCTCGTCAGTTTCACGTTCTCGGAACAGGAGTACCTGGGCATCCGCCGCCTGCCGGAAGGCAGTGAGGCGGGCAAGCGGAGCAGCGAGTTGGAGTTCAGCCTGCAGCTCACCGACGGTTCCACTTACCCGCTGAAGGGCAGGCTGCACGCAGTGGACCGCAATGTGGATATCAAGACCGGGGCGATTGCCGTGCAGGTTGCTTTCCCGAACCCGCGCGGGGAGCTGCGGCCTGGAGGATTCGGGCGGATTTCGACCGTGGCCGGGGTCGACCACGGTGCGCTGACTGTCCCCCAGCGCGCGATCAGCGAGATCCAGGGGGCCTACCTGGTGGCTGTGGTCACGCCGGAGAACGCCATCCAGCTGCGCCCGGTGAAGCTCGGCGCCGCCGTAGGCCCATCGCGGGTCATCAAGGAGGGCCTGCATTCCGGCGACCGCGTGGTAGCCGAGGGGATCCAGAAGATCCGCGACGGCATGAAAGTCCAACCGAAACCGTTCGAGACGCGGGCAGAGGGCGCCTCGCGCTAAGCGGGGAGAACGGCCATGTACAAATACTTCATCGACCATCCTGTCGTCGCCTGCGTCCTGGCGATCTTCTTCGTAATTCTCGGCACGCTGGCGGCGGTTACCCTACCCGTGGCGCAGTTTCCCGATATTGCCCCGCCGGAGATCCTGGTGAAGGCCAACTACAACGGCGCGGACGCGCTCACGATGGAGCAGTCGGTCGCCACGCCCATTGAGCAGCAGATGAGCGGCGTCGACGGCATGGCGTACATGTATTCGGTGAACGCCAGCAACGGCACGATGCAGCTGACGGTCAACTTCGACGTAGGCAGCAGCCCGAATACAGACCAGATTCTGGCGCAGATGCGGCAGGCGCAGGCGGCCTCGCAACTGCCGATGGACGTCAACACGCTGGGCGTGACGGTGCAGAAGGCGACCTCGGCGCCGATGATGCTGATCAACCTGTACTCTCCGGACGGCCGCTATGATGCCGGTTTCCTGGCCAACTACGGGGTGATCCAGCTGAACGACCAGCTGATGCGAACGCCCGGCGTAGGCAACCTCTCTGTGTTTGGCGCGGGCCTGTACGCCATGCGCCTGTGGGTGAAGCCCGACCAACTGGCCAAGATGGGCATCACGATCCCCGAAATCGTCAATTCGGTCCAGACGCAGAACACGGTCAACCCGGCGGGCCAGGTTGGCGGCGAGCCGGTGCCCAAGGGGCAGGAGTTCACCTACACCGTCCGCACGGACGGACGGCTGACGACGCCGGAGGAGTTCGGCGAGATTGCCGTGCGCGTGAATGAGGACGGGTCTGTGGTCCGGGTGAAGGATGTGGCGCGGGTGGAGCTGGGCGCGCAGAACTACAGCATCGTCGGACGGACCGACGGCAAGCCCTCCGCTGTATTGGCGGTCTACCAGGCGCCGGGGTCGAACGCCCTGCAGACGGCGAAGGGCGTGCGCCAACTGATGGAGGAGGCGAAAAAGTCGTTTCCCCCGGGTCTCGAGTACACCATCGCCCTGGACTCCACCAAGCCGGTAACGGACGGCATGCGCGAGATTGTCGAGACGCTGGTGGAAGCCCTGATCCTGGTCATCCTCGTGGTTTACCTGTTCCTGCAGAGCTGGCGCGCGACGCTGATCCCGCTGCTGGCCGTGCCGGTCTCGCTGGTGGGCGTCTTCCTCTTCTTCCCGTTGCTGGGCTTTTCCATCAACACCCTGTCGCTCTTCGGCCTGGTGCTGGCGATCGGACTGGTCGTCGACGACGCCATCGTCGTGGTGGAGGCGGTGGAACACCACATCGCCCAAGGCTTGGACCCGAAGGCGGCCACGATGGAGGCGATGCGCGAAGTGGCCGGACCGGTGATGGGTATCGCCATCGTGCTGGCCGCGGTCTTCATCCCCACCGCATTCATCCCCGGGATCACCGGGCGGCTTTATCAGCAGTTCGCCGTCACCATCGCCGTGTCGGTGGTCATCTCGGCGTTCAATGCATTAACGCTTAGCCCCGCGCTGTCGGCCATGCTCCTCAGGCCACGCGCGGAGCAGCGCGGACCGATGGGGCGGTTTTTCCTGCGATTCAACCGCTCCTTCGACGCGCTCACCGGCCGTTATGTCCGCGGCTGCGGCCTGCTGCTGCGCAAGGCGGCGGCCACGTGCCTGATCCTGGCCGGCTTCACGGTCATCGGCCTGTGGATGGGCAAGAAGGTGCCCTCCGGCTTCCTTCCGGAAGAGGATCAGGGCTATCTGTTCGTCGGCCTGCAACTGCCCGACGCGGCGTCGCTACAGCGCACGCAGGAAGCCTCGGGGAAGATTGAGCGGATCCTCCAGACGACGCCCGGGGTGGAGCACGTCACCAGCGTCATCGGCTACAACATGCTGAGCAAAGTGAGCAACTCCTACAGCTCGTTCTTCTACGTCAGCCTGAAGGACTGGAAGGACCGGGTGAAGCCGGAGGAGCAGTTCGGCGCCATCAAGGCCCACATCAACCGGTCACTGGCCGCGCTGCCCGAAGGCGTCGCGTTCTCGTTCGCTCCACCGGCCATCCCCGGCGTGGGCAGTTCCGGCGGGTTCACCTTCGTGCTGGAAGACCGCGCCGGCAAGGACGTCAACTTCCTGGCCGCGAACGTCACGAAGTTCATGCAGGCTGCGCGCAAGCGGCCCGAGCTCAGCGGGCTCTTCACCACCTTCCTGCCCGCCGTCCCCCAGCTCTCGCTGAAAGTGGACCGGGACCGGGTGCTGCGCCAGGGCGTCAATCTGAACGACGTCTACCGGACGGTGCAGACATTCATGGGCGGCACGTTCGTCAACTACTTCAACCGATTCGGCCGCCAGTGGCCGGTGTATGTGCAGGCCGAGGGAGAGTACCGGACCAAGCCGGAAGATGTCGGCCAGTTCTACGTCCGCGGCTCGTCGGGTTCGATGGCGCCCTTGTCGGCGCTGACCACAATCGGACCTAGTACGGGTCCCGAGTTCACGATGCGCTACAACCTCTACCGGGGCGCGCAGATCAACGGCAGCGCCGCCGAGGGCTACAGTTCGGCCCAGGCGACGAAGGCGCTGGAAGAGGTGTTCGCCGAGACGATGCCGAGCGGGATGGGCTATGACTACCTCGGCATGTCGTACCAGGAGAAGAAGTCGGAGCAGGGTGTCCCGCCGGCGCTGATCTTCGGGCTGTCGCTGCTGTTCGTCTTCCTGATCCTGGCGGCGCTCTACAACAGCTGGAGTCTGCCGTTCAGCGTCCTGCTGAGCACGCCCATCGCGGTCTTCGGCGCCTACGCGGCCCTGATGCTGCGCCGCTTCACCAGCCTGTCGTTCGAGAACGACGTCTACGCGCAGATCGGGCTGGTGATGCTGATCGGGCTGGCCGCGAAGAATGCGATCCTCATCGTCGAGTTTGCCAAGGAGGGCGTGGACAAAGGGATGTCCGCGGCCGATGCGGCCATCTCGGCGGCCCGCCTGCGGCTGCGCCCGATTCTCATGACATCGTTCGCCTTTGTCCTTGGCTGCGTACCGCTGTGGACCGCCGATGGCGCCGGCGCGGTTTCGCGGCGCATTCTCGGCACGGTCGTCATCGGCGGCATGCTGGCCGTCACGTCGATTGCGATATTCCTGGTGCCCGCGCTGTTCTACCTGGTGGAGCGGCTCGGCACAGGCAACCGCGCCGCACTACCCCTGCGGACCGCGGAAGAAGGAGAAGCCTGATGCGCCTCGCCGCGCTGTTCCCATTGATCCTCGCCCTTTCCGGCTGCGTCGTGGGGCCGAACTACCACCGGCCCCGTGTCCAGACGCCCGCGCAGTTCCGCGGCGCCGAAACGATGGCACCGCAGGCAGAGTCGCTGGCGGACCTGCCCTGGTGGGGCGTGTATGCGGATCCGGTTCTGCAGGACCTGGTGCGCACGGCCCTGGCCAACAACTACGACCTGCTCTCCGCCGCACAGCGGGTGGAACAGGCCCGCGCCATGGCCGCGGAGGCCCGCGCCGCCTTCTATCCGGCCGCGGGCTATGAATCGGCCCTCAGCACGGGCCGCAACGAGTTCGCCGGCAACCCCACGGTGAACGGTGGCGTGGTGCGCGGCGCGTTTGCGGCGGTGGGCCGTGTGAGCTGGGAGGCCGACGTGTGGGGGCGGATCCGGCGTTCCAACGAAGCCGCCCTGGCCGCCTACCTGCAGACGGAAGAGGCGCGGCACGGCATCCGGTTGCTGGTGGCCAGCGAGACAGCGCAGGCCTATTTCGAGCTGCTTGGGCTCGATCTCCAACTGCAGATCGCCAGGCGGACCACTGAGTCGTTCGACGCGACGGTGAGCCTGTTCCAGCGGCGCCTGGAAGGGGGCGCGGCCTCCCGTCTCGATACTTCCCGAGCTGCGGCTGCACGGGCGGCCGCCGCCGCCACCATCCCCGAACTGGAGCGGCAGATCCTGCTGAAGGAGAACCAGATCAGCGTATTGCTGGGCCGGAACCCGGGCCCGATCGAACGCCACGGCTCACTGCTGGAGCGCCAGACGCCGCCTTCCATTCCGGCCGGATTGCCGTCGGAACTGCTGGAGCGCCGCCCGGATGTGAGGTCGGCCGAACAACTGGTGCGCCAGACGAACGCGCAGGTGGGCGTGGCCCAGGCGGCCTACTTCCCCCGCATTGGACTGACCGCGATGGTGGGGGCGTTGAGCACCCCGCTGTCCGACATCGTCGATGGCCGGACGCCCGCCTTCAGCTTCGCCTCGAACCTGGCGGGCCCCCTATATCAGGGAGGCGCCCTCAAGGCCCGCAAGCGCGAAGCCGTGGCGGCCTGGGAACAGGCGCGGCTCGCCTATCAGCAGACTGCCCTGAGCGCCTTCCGGGATGTCGCGGACGCCCTGGCCTCGCGTGAGAAGTTCGAACAGATCCGTACACAGCAACTGGCCACGGTGGCGGCCTACCGGGAGTCCGTCGATGTTGTCCTGAAGCGCTATGCCTCCGGCCGGTCGAGCTACTTCGAAGTGCTGGAGGCCCAGCAGCAGCTGTTTCCGGCCGAGAACGCCGAGGCGTTGACGGAGATGAATCGCCGCGTAGTGATCGTCCAGCTTTACAAGGCGCTGGGCGGCGGCTGGAACCTCAAGGACGAGGAGTGGGCGAACCCGCCCGCCTCCCACTGACGCCTGGGCGGAGAGTCTCCCGATGCTAGTTCAGAACCGGCCCGACTGGAGCCAAGTCCTGTGGCAGATTCGCAAGCCCCTGGCCTTCGATATTGGATTCGCGCTGCTGATCAGTGTCACGCAGGAGTACCACTGGTTCTCGATTCCGGCGGCACCCGGCACCACGGTGAGCCTGATTGGCGCGGGCCTGGGAATGATCCTGGGCTTCCGCACCAACTCTGCCTACCAGCGCTGGTGGGAGGCCCGGATTCTATGGGGTGAACTGGTGAACTCATCGCGCACACTGGCCCGCCAGGTGTTGGCTTACACGCCGGAGCGCCGCGTGGCCGAGCGCGTCATCTTCGGCCAGATCGCATTTGTGCATGCGCTGCGGTGCCACCTGCGCGGCGAGGATCCTTCGATCGAGCTCCCCGGGCGCCTGGCCCCGGAGGAGATCCCGCCGGTGACGGCCCAGAGCAACATCCCATCCGCGCTGCTGCAGATCATGCAGCGCCGCATCACAGCCGCGGCGGACTCGGGGTACCTCAGTGAGTTCCGGCTATCCCTTCTCGACCAGACGCTGCGCACATTGACCAGCACGCTGGGGGGCTGCGAGCGGATCAAGAACACCCCGCTGCCTCGGCAGTATGACTACTTCCCGGAGATCTTCATCTACCTCTACTGCCTGATCGTACCGTTGAGCATCGTGCAGGATGTCGGCCTGATGACCCCGGTATTCACCGGCGTGGTCGCGTTCATCTTCCTGGCGCTCAACAGGATCGGCAAGAACCTGGAGGATCCGTTCGACAGTGTCGTTTACGGCACGCCGATGCTGGCCATCTCCCGCACGATTGAGATCAACCTGCTGGAACAACTCGGGGAAGCGCGGATACCCGCCGCGGTAGTGGCGACGGATGGGGTGCTTACCTGAGGGACCGCGATCTACTCATCGACTGACCAGGCGTCGCGCAGCCAGTGCCGGGCGAACTGCCAGTGGCGGTGGATCGTCACGGTGGAGCAGCCAAGCTCCTCTGCGATCTCTTCCGAGGTCTTGCCCTCGAAGACCTTCATCTCGACGACGGTCCGCAGCACGGGCCGGATGTTCTCGAGCTGAGATAGCATGCCCTCCACTTCGAGGAGGCTATTCTCCTCGGTGATCCGCATGTCGTCCCAGACGGGCACTTTCTTCGCCTTGGCCGCCAGCGGCCTGGAGTGATGGATGAGCAGCCGCTTCATGATCTGGCCCGCCAGCGACAGGAAGGCAGCGCGGTCATCCTGGCGCTCGAATTCAGACGGCTGAAGGGATTTGATCTTCATGAGCTGGAGGTACAGCTCATTCACCAGGAGTGTCGGCTGCCAGCTATGATCCTTGCGTTCCCCGCGCAGCTTGGCCGCGGCCAGGCGTTTCAGCTCAGGGTAGAAGATCTCCGTCAGGCGCTCCGCCGCACGGCCATCGCCTTTCCGAAGGGCCTCCATCAACTGAGTGATGTTGTCGGTGCTGGTGCTCACAGCTGTTTCGTGAGTATAGCAAGCGGTCCGGTGATGATGATCATTTTCCGCGCCCCATTCGCCCCTTAGTGAGTGCGGCCGCGAAGAGAGCCTTCCGGCTACGAGATCAACACACAAGGAGAACGATATGAAGTCAATGATGATGTCCGCATTGGCGGCACTGGTGATGGTGCCGGCCCTTTGTTCCGCCCGGACGGAGGTGCGCGCTGTATACGGAACCGTGGACGAGATCGCCGTGGACAGCGAGACCGCGGTTGTGAAGGCGGCTGACGGCAAGCTGTATACGGTTGAGGTAACGAGGACCTGCGAGGTGCTGGGGTTTGAACCGGAGCACCAGGGTGTGGTCAAACGAGCACTGCGCGGTGTGACCAAGGGCTCCGATGTGGTGGTGTACTACACCGTTGCCGGCACGCGCCAAAGCGCGCTGAAGATCCAAAAGGTCGGCGACAAGGGGCTGAAGGCGACCGAAGGGACGGTGCAGGCGATCGACGAGGGCGCGCGAACCGTGGCGGTGAAGGCCAAGGACGGCACAGTGAAGACCTACAAGCTCACTGAACACGCCACCAAAACCGCCGCTAAGGACACGGCGCACGGAGTTGCGGCCGGCGCCCACGTCGTGGTGTATTCCAGCGAGGCCAGCGGGCACGCGATCGCGCATTTCGTCCGCGTCCTCTAGCCCTTCAGGGAACGCCCAGGAACCACCGCGACGAGGAGGGACGGCGCCCGCGGCGATGGGCCGGAGACTGGAAAGTGGGTTTGTTCCCTCAAATTCCGCGGTGGCTTCCGGTGCGGCGGGCTGGATGGCCGGCGCTTCCGGAGCAGGTGGGTTTGTTCCCTCAAAATCTGCGGTGGGTTGGGTAGTTTCGGACCCGGCGTGCTCGCAGGAAGCCAGGAGTTGGGTTAGGTGGTCCAGGCCGGTTGGGGTAGAGCGGATGGCGCTTTCGACGCGGCGGAGGCGCATCTGGATCCAACCGGCATAGCGATTGAGGGCCTGGATGTAGCCGTGCTGGCGGAGGACCCACGCCTGCGCGGCGTCCTCGTTGCCTCGGCCGTATTCCAGACCGGCGTTGAAGAGGGCTCGTTCGCGGCTCTCGTGGATGATGAGGTGGCCCTGGAGCATGTGCCATTCGTACGTGAGGGCGCGCACGTTTGGATCGGCCAGGTGCTGGGTGCCGGTTTCGGCGATGGCTCGGAAGTGAGCTTCGAGGCGGGGCGGCATGCGGTGGCCGGCGCTATAGACTCCGGTGCGGCGGGCGTTGGCGGAGACTTTGGCCTTGCCTTGAGCGGAGCGAGGGCCGGTGGATTTTTGGGCGTTGGCTCGGTTGGCAGCGAGGCGCTTTTCGGATATTTGAATGGAGGGCATGGGTGGGGGTCCTTGCGCTTCACTGCACCTGTTGAATGGGGTAGGTGCGCTGAACGAGGCGCAGTTCGGCGGCGAGGGCGCGGTGGCGGCGCCAGTACCGTTCCTCGAGTTTGAGGGCTTCCATGAGGGATTTTCGCTGAGCAGGGTCCATGGTGTGGAAGGCCTGCCAGGCGTGGACTCCGGGGCTGGCTTTGGGGACGAGTTCATTGGTGTTGTCCCATTGGCGCTGAATCTGGAGGTTGAGGGCCGAGGTTTCGAACGAGGCGTAGCGTTCGGCGCGCCAGATGCAATCGGCCATGCGGTCGGCGAGCATGTGCTGGTAGACGGTGGCGGGTTTGTACTGCTCGTGCACGGCGGCACGCACCTTTCTGTAGTACTCCTTGCGTTCACAGAAGGTGATGACGCCGGTGGCTTTGGGACCGGTGAGAATGCCGTCCGCTTCGACCTGGGCGTGGCGGGTGAGGAGGTCGATGTCGGGGAAGGCGCAATCAGTTGGTTCGGCGATGTACATGGAATAAGTCCTCTATACCCATTGTTAGGAGTGGTGGACCAAGGATTTAGGAGCTGGATGTCTGCAATCGATTGATTGCAAGGGAGAAGATTTTTTCGATTGTTGTGTGATGAAGGAAGCTTAACGTGGAGAAACAGGGGAGAAGTCCACCGGGGCGGTGAGGTGGGGGTGGTCCTGGTGATCGTCCGGGCTCAGCTCGATGGGTGGACGCGGTGAGGGTGCTCTCGGTATTTCTTTCGGGTGATGCTTTTGGTCGCTGCCGGTGCCCCTATTCCTGTGGTGGCGCAAGCACCCAGTATCCAGGAAGGAACCAGCGCATGAACTCAAGTGATTTTCGAAGGGCCGACGGGGGCGCGCCGGCCGGGAGTCTCTTCCGCTTCGGCGTGTTCGACGTCGACCTGGAAAAGCAGGAGTTGCGCCGCAAGGGCGTGCCGATCAAGCTGCAGCAACAGCCGTTCGAAATCCTCAAGCTGTTGCTGGTGCACCGGGGGCGATTTGTATCGAGGCAGGAGATCCAACGGACGCTTTGGCCGGACGATTACTTCGTTGACTTCGAGGGCAGCATCAACACGGCCGTGATGAAGCTCCGCCAGGCGCTGCGGGAGAATGCGGCTTCGCCTACTTATATCGAGACAGTCGCCCGCAAAGGGTACCGGCTGATGGCGCCGATCATGGAGGAGGGCTTGGCGAAGGACGTCCCCGGCATTGCCGTTCTGCCCCTGCGGGACCTCTCCGGCAACGCCGAGTCGCAGTACTTCGCGGACGGGCTGACGGACATGCTGACTACGGAACTGGCCCAGCAGTCGGGGCTGCGTGTGATCTCGCACCTGACCATGCTGCGCTACAAGGACTCGCCGCTGAGCCTGCGGCAGGCCGCGCGGGAACGGGATGTGCAGTCGATCGTGGAGGGTTCGATTCTGCGTTCCGGAGACCGGATCCGGATCTCCGTCCGGCTGTTGGACGCCGAAGCGGACCGGCATCTCTGGGCGCAAACCTACGATCGCGACCTGTGCGACATTCTCTTCCTTCAGAAGGAGGTGGCGCAGGCGATTGTGACCTCCACTTCCCGAGCGCTGCGGCCGGACCATACCCCGGAGCCAGTCCGGATCAGCCCCACGGCGTATGAGGCTTATCTCAAGGCAAACTACCTGTTGTCGGTGCGAGCCCCCAGATCATTAGTGAAAGCCATCGATTGGTTTCTTGCCGCGATTACCGAGGCTCCGTCGTGGGCGGCGCCGTTTGCGGGCCTGGCGGAGACCTACCGGCGGCTGGATTTTTTCGAGCACCTTCCCTCGCAGGATGCCGCCAAGCTGGCAACCGGCTACGCGGTGCAGGCACTGGCCCTCGATCCCGCGCAGGCGCAGGCCCACGCGACGATGGGCGCCATCCTGGCGCTGCACGACTGGAACTGGACAGAGGGCGAGGAACGGCTGAAGGCCGCGCTGGACTACAATCCTCAGTCGGCCCACGCGGAGCATCTGTACGCGATGGTGCTGCTGGCGGAAGGCCGGCCGCTGGAGGCGCTGCGGCGTGTCGACCGGGCGCTGTCGATCGAGCCGTCGTCGCTCTTCCTGCGCAGTGAGCGCGCGCAGATCCTGCTGTTCGCGCACCGTCCGGCGGAATCGCTGCGGGAAAGCGAAGACCTGCTGGAGGGCAACTCTGAATTCGCATTGGGGCTGCTGGTGTATGGCGCGGCGCTGCTCGCCGTGGAGAGGTACGCCGATGCCCTGGCGGCGCTGGAGCGCGCATATGCGGCTTCGCCGCTTCCGATCGCCTTGGCTGGGATGGTGCATGCGCACTCGGGCCTGGGGCGTTCGAGCGAGGCCCACGACTGCTTCCAGCGTCTAGCGGAATTGCAGCGCACGGAGCACGTCCGGCCGGTGACGATGGCCTTGGGCTGTCTTGGCCTGGGGGAGCGAGAGCTGGCGCTGCAATGGTTGGAAAAAGCAGCCGAGTTGCACGATGTGAATCTGCCCCTGCATCTGCAGTTGCCGCCCTTCGATACACTCCGCGCGGAGCCCGCGTTTGCGCGGATCCACCGGCAGATGAACCTGCCGCGCGAATTCCCCGCCCACCCCTGATAATTTCCCGCCTGCTGTTGTCCCCCACTTATTCAGTGGGGAGGCGCTGGACGCCGCCCCAAGACAAGGAACAAATCTCCATGCAGATGATATCCGGGGCCTGCTCCCGCCGCCTGGCCGCCTTGCTGGCGCTGGCTTCGGTGGGTTACGCAGCGTCCACGACCACGCCCAGTGCCCAGCGGGCACCGTTGCTCACTGTCACCAGCCCCCAGGCGGGCGCCCAACTGAACGGCCAGAGCCTGCTGGCAGAGATACAGATCCAACCGGAAGCGATCCGGAACACCCTCGCCGCCGTCCTCAACGGCAAGGACATCACTGGCCAATTTGCGGTCAAGGCTCCGTGCCGGGGGGCGGTTTGCACCGAAACGGCGTTGCTGACCCAGGCGGACGGGCTGATCAAGGGGCAGAACGTCCTGCGCCTGCGCATCAAGGGCTGGGGCGCCAACACAACCCGCGCCCGCGTTGTGTTTGCCTGGACTCCGGGAAACCCCACCGGCGTGAATGACGGCGACATCACCGAATTGCCCCAGCCGAACTACAACTTCACGACCCTGACGCCCGGCGGCTATCGAAGCACCGGCGAGCCGTGGTTCCAGATCTCGAGCAACGGTCTGCATGGAGTCACAAGGAACTATCCGGCCCAACCGCCAATGTGCGGAGGACGGGGTTACACGTACACGCTCGTCCAGATCGATAGGAACAACCTGAACGAAGTTGCCACGACCTGCCTCAACACCCCTGATGTCGACGCCGCGCTGAAAGCGGTTCCTTCCACCCAGTTCGCCGTTTTCGGTACGAACTCCACCTACAATGCGGACTGGCAGAATCTGAACACGCTGCCGATTGGGGGCACCGATTTCCGCGGCAATGCGCCGTCGGCGGAAGTGCCTTATGGCTACATGGTGCTGGGCATCGGCAAGGCCCCCTATGGCGTGGCCATGGAGTCGTACAACACCGGCTACGAGGTAAACGAGGCCTCGCTGACGCAGATTCTGGGCGTGCTGACCCGGAACGGCCACAGCCTCTTCGACTACCACCCCTTCGACTACATCACCTATTCGATCGATGGCCCGAACAAGCGGGCCACGTTCGATGGCCAGACGTTCACGCCGCCGCCAACCCTGCCCGCCACCGGTTTCTGGGTGTTCCCCTTCACGCGCTATACGTTCGCGCCGATGGCCGGAACCCAGGGCATCGTCTATGACGCCACGAAAGCCTCGGATCTCACCGCCATGAACACCCTGCTGAGCAACCTCACGTGGCGGCAGATGGCGGTTGTCATCGGGTGGGGCAAGCAACCCGGGCTCAGCCTGCCGCAGAACCTCAATCCTTTGGTCACCACCCTGGCTTCCATGGGTGTCCCGTACACCACGATTCAGCAGATGACCAGCGACCAAGCGGCGATGGCCGCCCTGGTGACTCCGGATCCGACGGTTTCCATCGCGCTGCCCAACCGGCGTGTGCCGTTCTCGATGACGCCCAGCGAAAACGGCCAGACCGGACAGTTGGTGGGCTCCCTGGGGCGGGACAAATACTACCTGTACCGCTCGATGTACACCGCGCAAGCCGACCTGTCCTCGGCGTCGCCGATCGACGCGAGTTTCCTGAAGACAATCTGGCTTCCGAACTCCACGTGGCCGATGATGGACAGCACGAGCCGTGTGAACGCCTACAAATATCTGAGCAACCGGATTCTGCACGTGGTTTGGCCGGACAAATTGCCCGCCGGTCCCACCGACGACATCCGCTACATTTACACCTCATCCGCCGCCAATCTGCTGACCAAAGTCCATCCGGACGCCGACCCGGCCTTCACCTACCCGGTTGGGGGCACTTACACCAATCCGGACACCGGCGAGAGCTATGCGTTCACCGAGTCCGACCTGTCGGGCGTCGCCAGGCAGTTGCGCGCCGAGTTCGGGGCCCTCGCCCAGGTTCTGCCCTTCCTGGGCACCAGCAGCACGGGCGCCAATCTGCTGGGGCGGATGATTGAAAACGACAACGCCTGGATGCCGGCCTGGGTGACCGGCAATACGATCATTCTCAACCAGTCGCCCTGGGTGAACCAAAGCGGGCCCATCGGCTTCAGCTTCGACGATCTTGTGTACCAGTCCTCAGCGCTGACTCCCAACCAAGCGGCGATGGGCAACCCGCTGTTCGCCCCGATCGAGGGGATGTTGGGGGAGTTGGTGATCGCGGTGGGTTCCACCGGCGCCATGGATGTGAACAACAACGGGGTGCCGACAGCAGGCTACGCGGTGAATACCACGATCAAGGACTTCGTGTTCAATTACGTCACGTGGGTCGGCAACGCCGATCGCGCCTATGACCAGATCATCGACCTCGCCGTGTCCGACTGGAACCGGCTGCAGATGCTCAGCCTGGCGATCAAGTCAAAATGGTTCCTCGACGACTATAGCGTGCTTGATCACAGCCCGACGCTCCAGTTGGGAGCCAACCGGTTCTTCTACACGACGTTCATGCGCACCTACTACTCGCATGACGCCTACTGGTTCACCAGCACGACGGATCCCCTGAAAGTCGGATCGATGAAGGAAGAGTGCAGCTTCGGTTCATGCACGCCGCAGTGCCGGGGCGTCTACACGGATTCGCCGTCGCCGAACTCCTCAACGGCGTTTTCGAGCTTCCCGCCCAATGGCAAATACGACCTGTTCCAGATCGCAACACCGATCAAGGACAACGAGTCGAAGCTCATGACCGTCCAGACTCCGGGCGCCGATCTGGGATTGATGCTCTTCGGAACCGAGCAGGCCAACGGCCAGTTCGCCATGCCGAAAGACGTCTGGTTCACGATGGGCGCCCTGCCCGTCCGATCGGGCGCGGACTCCCCACAGTACGGCTACGGCGGGTGCGTCCTGCCGTAACACAACCGGTCACAGTCGAAAGCGCGGGGCTCTTCGGAGCCCCGTTTTTTATTTGGGGGAAGCCGCTCCAGCGGGGCTCTGATGTCATTGATAAGACGGTAGATATCGGTTGATTGCGAAGTCACCTCGAAGCCATGGTCCTGTGCGGCCGAAGCGCGCACGATAGGGTCAGCAAGGTTATCAAAAAGAGGAACAGATGCGGACTTCGATTCGACTCACCATTCAGGCGGCAGTGGCCGTGCTCAGCCTCCATCCAGGCGTTCAGGCGGCCCATTCCCACGATTTCAACGTGTATGCCACCAGTGTGGCGCAGGCGCCCAATGGCGGTTTGTGGATTCAAGTGAACGATACGGTCAACGGCGGCCGGACCGTGGCCACCGGAGGGGCCCCGATGTATGAGAACGTCAACGCGCCCGGCACCATCGTGGGTGTGCCGGGCAAGAACGGGTATTGGGTGATCTCGAAGTATGGCGACATCTACGCGCGCGGCGAGGCGCCGGCGCTGTGTGAGGGACACCTGTCGAAGTGCTCGGGATTCCCGGTGACTCCCGATAACAAACAGTATGTGACCCATGCCGCCGCGACACCCGATGGGCGTGGCTTCTGGGCCCTGGGCCGGTCCGGCCAGGTGTGGACCGCGGGGACGGCCGCGTTCCACGGCGACATGTACGACGAGAAGTATGTGGCGACGGCGATCGCGGCCTCGCCATCCGGCAATGGCTACTACATCCTGAAGACCGATGGCGGCTTGCATGTGCGCGGCGACGCGGTGTTCTTTGGCTCCACGGGCGGCCACTTCACGCGGGACTATACGGGGCTGGTGCTGAGCCGGACGGCAGGCGGTACGGTCAACGGGT
Source organism: Paludibaculum fermentans (assembly GCF_051172195.1). GTDB lineage: Bacteria > Acidobacteriota > Terriglobia > Bryobacterales > Bryobacteraceae > Paludibaculum > Paludibaculum fermentans_A. Next base: position 1,510,022 of record NZ_JBPJAQ010000001.1, on the reverse strand, counting down.
ACTGGATGCTGGAAGAAGACGGGGGCGTGCACGCTTACGGCGATGCGGTGTTTCTGGGTTCCAGCGGCGGCAAAACTCCGCGCGCCACATCGATGTTCCCGGTGGATGGCGGGGTGCGCTATGGGTGGGTGACCTATGACGGGAAGATCGAGTTGTCCACGTCGTATCGGCGGGGTCCGGTGTCGACGTCCGACTACGATCTCAGCCCGGTGTGGACGCTGCAGGGCGATGTGGATAAGCCGGGCGCCGAACTGCACGCATTCACGCTCGGGTCCGGTCCAGTGGACAGCTGGATCTTCTGGCCGGTGAAGTGGTTGGGCGCTCCGGTCTACCAGTTGCGGCATGAACGCAACGGACTGTGCGTGGAGGCCAGCGGAGCCCGGTTGGTGCAGGCCGTGTGCCACGCCAACTTCCATGATTCCGTGGCGCAGGCGTTCCTGCTTTACGCCGGGGCGGGCGAGAACATGTACCTGGCGCCGGCCGAGCGGGGCCACTACTCGATCGCGAAGATGCCGGGCCGGTCCCGGTTGGAGATCTCCATCACAGACGCCACGGTGTGGCGCACGCTGAACACGACGACGGTTACCGCCGAGGCCACCGGGGCTCAGTGGCAGACGGGTGGCGCGGCGGGCAACCTGACGACCCTCGGCGCACCCGGCCTTCAGGCGCCGCCCCGGAAATGGGTGGTTGCCACGACGGCCCCGGTTCCCGATTCGACGGTGCGCTTCGTCAGCATGGAAACCGGTCATTGCGCGGAGTTTAAGTGGAACACCACGACTTACTACCTGTATCAATCCCTGTGCCAGCCGGCGGTGCAGCCGCAGACGTTCCGGTTGGGGCCCGATGGCGTAAATACCTACCGCATCAACGTCGCCTTCGTGGACAACTTCGGCGCGGCGCCGGCCAGCAACGGCGGGGTGATGTTCACGGTGGCCAGCAAGCGCTGGATCCTGGAGCTCACGAAGTTGCCGTAGCAGCCGGGGGCGGAGGTCGCGCAGCCGCGTTTGCGCGGTCGCCGGGCATGAGATAGAAGCTCAATTCCCGTTTCGAAGAGGCTTCCTGGAAGGCGCGCTGGCAGCGGGCCGCGCTGCTGTGCTGAGTGGAGCTTTTCGGTGGGTATCCGCTCACTCACGTTCACGGCTCCGTTTGCGGCTTCCTTCGGTTTGGCGGCTCGGAGGGGCCGTGGGGACTCCATGGAAGACGCGTGGGGGCCGTGGCCCGCTCCGTTGAAGACGCTCACGCGATGGGTCGCGCTGCTGCGCTGAGTGGAGCTTTTCGGTGGCTATCCGCTCACTGACGTTCACGGCTCCGTTTGCGGCTTCCTTCGGTTTGGCGGCTCGGAGGGGCCATGGGGACTCCATGGAAGACGCGGGGGGGGCCGTGGCCCGCTCCTTGCCAGTCGCGGTTCGCAGCGCGGTGGGGATTCCTCCGTTGATGACGCGACTTTGGAGGGGCCCGCTTACTGCCGTGCGCGGTTCGTAGCGCGGTGGGGACCCCTCCCTGACGGTCGGGGTTCGTAGCGGTTTCCTTCGGTTTGGCGGCTCGGCGGGGCATGCGGGACTCCCAAGAGAGTGGCCTGATTCCATGGGGAGGGCCGACGCCGGCGCGAACTCAATGGGCGGCTAGCAGGATTTCTGGCGCAGGCTGTCAGGCTTTCGCGCTCCCCGTAACCTGCCTGACCGCCCTCTAAGCGGACGTCATTGGTGCGTCTACATCTTTGAATACACGGCAGATATTGGTTCAGATCGAGTTCACCCGCGCTCCATGGTCTCGAACCGGAAATTCGCCGAACATGGGCCATGTCCGGATCAAACAAAACTCCACACAGGGAAAGAGATCAGAAGATGCAGACCAATCAATTGAGCAGATTCGTTGTTGCCGCAGTGTTGGCGGCGTTCCTGTTCGGCCACTCCGCCAGGTCGGCCCATCATGATAGCGGCAACATGTGGGTGACCAGCGTCGCGCAGGCTCCCAACGGCGGCTTCTGGATCCAGGTGAACGATACAGCGCACACCGGCAAGACCATTGTGTCGGGTCCGGCTCCGGTGTTTGAGAGTGTCAACGCGCCCGGCACCATCGTGGCCGTGCCCGGCAAGATGGGCTACTGGGTAGTGACGAAGCGTGGCGACATCGTCTCACGCGGCGACGCTCCAGCGTTCTGCGAGGGGCACCTTTCGAAGTGCAGCAACTATCCGAGTGATCCGGGGAACAAGAGTTTCGTGATGCATGCCGCGGCTACACCCGACGGTTTGGGCTTGTGGGTTTTGGGCTATGACGGCCAGGTCTGGACCGTCGGAACAGCACAGCCCTACGGTGACCGGCCTGCAGAGGGCAACTTCTACGGGTCCGCCATTGTTCCGACGCCGAGCGGCAAGGGCTACTACATCCTGATGAGCGACGGCGGCGTACACACCCGGGGCGACGCGGTCTTCTTCGGTTCCACCGGCGGCCACAAGACCCGTGAGTACACCGGGATGGTGCTGAGCAAGACGGCGACGGGGGCGGTGAACGGCTACTGGATGTTGGAAGAAGACGGAGGAGTGCATGCGTACGGCGATGCGCAATTTCTGGGGTCCACTGGCGGGAACACGTCCCGAGTGACTTCGATGTTCAGTATGGACGGCGGTATCCGCTACGGATGGGTGACCTACAACGGCACGATTGGTTACTCCACGTCGTATCGCCGGGGCCCGGTGTCGACGACGGAGCACGATCTGAGCATGGTTTGGACGTTGCAGGGCGATGTGGACAAGCCGGGCGCCGAGGTCCACGCGATGCTGCTGGGCAGCGGCCGGGTGGACAGTTGGATCTTCTGGCCGGCCAAGTGGGGTGGGGTCCCGGTGTATCAGTTGCGGCACGAGTTCAACGGCCTGTGCCTGGAAGCCAAGGGAGACCGGTTGGTGCAGGCAGTGTGCCAGGCCAATTTCGCCAACTCCGGGGCCCAGGCGTTTCTGGCCAGTTCAGGAGGGGACGACAACATGTATGTGTCGCCGGCTCAAAACGGATATCTGGCGATCGTCATCAAGCCGGGCAAATCGCTGCTGGAGATTTCCATGAGTGGGAGTACGCAGTGGCGCACGCTGGCCACGACGACTGTCACCTCCGAGGCCACCAGAGCGCAGTGGCACACGTCAGGCGCGGTGGGCGACAAAACGCACCTGGGCGTACCGGACCTGCAGACGCCACCGCAGAGATGGGTGGTGGCCACGACGGCCCCGGTTCCTGGCTCGACGGTACGGTTCGTCAGCATGGCGACGGGACGCTGCGGGGAGTTCAAGTGGACCGGCACCGCTGACTACCTGTTCAACGCCGCCTGCCAGATGGGGGTGCAGAACCAGACGTTCCGGTTGGTGCCTGATGGCGCAAATGTCTTCAGGATCAGCATTGCCTTTCACAGTGAAGTCGGCGCCGCGCCAGGCTTCACCGGCGGGGTGATGTTCACGGGGGCGAGCCAGCGGTGGGTGCTGGAACCGCTGAAGCTGCTGTAGGCTCCCGCGGGCCGCGCAACCCATTCGATGCCTGTCCAGCCGCGTTATCTCTATCCATAAGCTCTTGATTACAAGTCAGATAGTAGTTGATATCGAGTTCAGGCCAGCTCCATGGATTTGTTTCCGCGGCCGGCCAAATATGGGGCATATCAGGTATGCATAAAGCTCAAATCCACAGGAGAGGAAAGAAAATGATCACGATTCAATCGATCCGCATTGTAGTTCCCCTGGTGCTGGCGGCGCTTGGGTTCAGCCGTCCCGCGAAAGCCTCCGATTATTACGATGGCAACGTCTTCGTCACCAACGCCGCGCAGGCTCCCAATGGCGGCTTCTGGATTCAGGTGAACGACACAGTGAATGGCGGCAGGACCATCGTATCGGGAGGAGCCCCGGTGTTCGAGAGCGTGAACGCGCCTGGCACGCTTGTGGCGATGCCCGGCAAGAACGGCTACTGGGTGATCACGAAGCGTGGCGACATCCACGCACGGGGAGAGGCTCCACCGCTGTGCGAGGGGCACCTCTCGAAGTGCAGCAACTTCCCGAGCAATCCCGGCGCCGGCTCGTACGTGACCCACGCCGCGGCTACCCCGGATGGCCGCGGTTTCTGGGCCCTGGGAGACGACGGCCAGGTGTGGACCGCGGGAACGGCCCTCCCCTACGGTGACGCGCGGAAAGACACCGCAGCCGCCGGGACAGCCATCACGCCGACGCCGAGCGGCAAAGGCTACTACATCCTGAAGAGCGACGGCGGCGTGCATGCCCGGGGTGACGCGGTGTTCTTCGGGTCCACGGGTGGCCACTTCCAGCGGGAGTACAACGGCCTGGTGCTGAGCCGGACGGCGGGCGGAGCAGTGAATGGCTACTGGATGCTGGAACAGGACGGCGGAGTCCACGCCTATGGCGATGCGGTCTTCCTGGGATCCACGGGAGGCAAGGCTTCGCGGGTGACGTCGTTGTTTCCGGTAGATGGCGGTATCCGGTACGGTTGGGTGACTTATGACGGCAACATCGAGCTGTCCGACTCGTACCGCCGGGGGCCGGTGACGACGATTGACTACGATCTCAGCCCGGTGTGGACCATGAATGGCGGCGTGGACACACCCGGCACGGAGTTACACACGGCGACGCTCGGATCCGGCCGCGTGGATAGTTGGATCTTCTGGCCCGCCAGGTGGAAGGGAACTTACGTCAACCAGGTGCGCAACGAACGCAATGGCTTGTGCCTGGAGGTCAGTTCGGATGTTCTCGTGCTGGCAGCCTGCCAACAGGATCCCAGCAATTCCGGGACACAGGCATTTTGGCTCGTGGACGGTTCCAACGGAACCTTCTGGGTCGTATGGGCTGCACACCCGCAGTACTACCTGGTGAAGGAAGACGGGGCACGCCTGAGGCTGCTGCGTTCCGGCAACGGCTTGTGGCGCACGCTGGACGTGACGACGGTCACATCCGAAGCCACGGGTGCGCAGTGGCACACGTGGAATGCGGCGGGCAACCAGACCAGCACCAGCTTGCCGGGGCCCGAGACGCCTCGTCAGAACTGGGTTGTGGCGGCCACCGCCCCGGTTCCGGGTTCGACGGTCCGGTTCATCAGCATGGAGACGGGGTACTGCGGGGAGTTCAAGTGGTGGGACACGACGTATCACCTGTTCCAGTCTGTGTGCCAGCCGGCTGTGCAGCCGCAGACGTTCCGTCTGATGGCAGACGGCCCGCAGGCATATCGCATCAACATCGCGTTCACCGACGCCATGGGCGCCGCGCCGGCCTGGAACCTCGGGGTGATGTTCTCGGGGGCCAGCACGCGCTGGATGATGGACCTGAGCAAATTGCCATAGGGCGCGCCAGGGACGGCGCCGGGCTCCGCGCGCGTGGCCGGCCGCCGTATGCACGAGATTGCCGGGCGAAGTGGAGTTCGTCCCGGCCGCTCACAGCACAGCCTGGCGGCTGGATTCCGCAAGGAACCGGTAAGTGCTGGAGCAAGCCGCGGGGTACCAAGGCCTGATCTGCACAGTCCCTTGGCACCCGCGGGCCTCTCCCCACCCTGATTGCGCGGCCCCTGTTGCCGCCGCGGGTCAACCCGTAGGCGGCGGCAGAGGCCCCTGCCGCGGTAATTGTCTGCCAACCCCTGAGGAAAACCCTCCAGCCACCGTCCCCCCTCCCTGTAGGGGGGCGCTGGATGGCGCCTGGCCTGAAGAAAGGAAGGAACTCCATGAAATCGATATCCTGGGCCTCCTCCGGCATCTCCGCCTTTTTGGCTCTCACTTCCCTGGGATGGGCGGCATCTCCCCCATCTCCGCATGCGCGTCAATCGCCACTGCTGGTGGTCACCAGTCCAAAGCGAAACGCCACTCTCGGCGGTGTGACCGTGCGAGTGTCCGCCCAGATCAGCCCGCGGGCCACTGAATCGACATTCAAGGCCGCGCTGAACGGCACGGACATCACCGCCCGGTTCGTGCGGGGCTGCGCCGGCAATCCAATCACGTGCACCGATGATAAGATCAGCGCTTTGATGCAACCTGGGGGCGAGGCGCTACTTCACCTCAGCGCTGCTGAGTGAGACGTACCAGCTCGGCAGCTACTACGGCAGGGGGGAGACTCTGCCGAGCCAGATCGGAGCCTTGGGGCCCGTGGAAGTCACCAATCCCATCCAGAAGTGCAAGGCTCTTTACGATGACCGCTTGAACGCCCGGGGTGTGTTCCCGGCGCTCTCAACGGGCACGACGGGCGGCAATGACATCTTCTTCCTCGCGGGCGAGATCACGGACAACAATGGCTCGAAGATGAAAGAGAAGATACCGCCGGCGCTCTATGGACAGATCCTCTTCCTGCCGGATGACGCCACCGGCATGAGCGGATTGCCCAAGGAAGTCTGGTTCGCACTGGCGCCGGTAAGTCTGCGCAACCCGGCCTACCTGCCGAAATATGCCATGTACTATGGCGATTGTACGCGGTAGCGAGCAGAAGGGTTAACTGCGAATGAAGACCGGGGGCCTGTCGGGCTCCCGGTTTTTTTGTGCGTGGAGTGGGCACTAGAGTCAGAGGCGTATGGTCCTCGATCTTTCTTTGCGACGCGGCGAAAGGATTCACTACTGGAAGCCCCTCTTGCTATAGCGGCGCTGCCGCAATTGGTTCGAGGAGGGCTTACGAGTATGAGTTCGAGTTCGCAGACGGGATTGACGCGCCGGAATTGGCTGGCAGCCGCGCCAGGAATGCTGGCGGCGCCCGCGTTGCTGGCGCAATCGCAAGCGGAGCAGTCCGCCCGAAGCGGGAAGCGGCGTCGGGAGATCATCAAACACTTCGACTTCAGCCAGGGCAGCGGCGGCGTCCTGGCGGGATTCACTGACTACCACCTGCAGACCGCGGACCTGAACTTCCTGGCCGAGATTCGTGAGCTGCCGAAGGAACTGAACGTCTTCTCGCGGAACCGGCGCGCCTTTTACCTGTCGTGCAACAATCGCCCGGATGATATTTTCATGTTTCTGAAGGTGCCGCTTACCGCCGCGGATGGCGTCGAGCAGGATCAACGGTACAAGGTCAGCCTGCAATTCGAGGTCGCATCGAACTCGACCAACTGCGCGGGCGCGGGCGGCAACCAGGCCAACGTCTACCTGAAAGCAGGCGGTACTGCCGTGGAGCCGGTGCCGCTGCTGATTGGGGAGTACGTTTCGATCAACGTCGACAAAGGGCAACAGTCGGAGGGCAGGGAGGACCTGGGGGTAATCGGGAACATCTGGAATGGCCAGGAATGCGAACCGGACCCCAAAGACCGGAAGTGGGTCATGCTGCGACGAACGTACGACCATCCGAAGCCGGTCACAACGCTCCACGAACAGTTGTGGATTGCGGTTGGAACCGAATCAGGCTATGAGGCGGTCACCGGAGTCTACTACTACTCGATCGATGTCAAGCTGACCCCGCTCGACAAGTAGGACCGAACGGGCAGCAGACTGCCAGGCTCGAGCTCTTCCCTTCCGACTCGCCCAGACAGGAGGGGAGTGAGGCAGTCCCTGCACCTTCTTTGGACGCGAAAGCAGCCCGGCGCCTTCGAGGGCTGCCGGGCTGCGGCGCGCAACCGAGGTGATTGCTCGGTGGGCACTGCGTGAGGGCTTTGGCCGAGCCTACGACTCAGCGCACAGCCCGCTTCAGCTTGGCGATTGCTCCCGATCGCCTGACGGCACGAGCTGCGGATCTTCCCGCAAAGCGTGTTTGAAGTTCCTAAGTCCGTCGCCAAGACCCTTGGCGAGTTCCGGGATCTTCCTGCCGCCAAACAGAAGGACTGCGACGCCAAGAATCAGCACTAATTCCATTGGACCGATACTGCGCATCGGGCTGGTTTCCTTTCATTCCATCGTTCCGGCGTTTCGCCGGCACACTCTCTTAGGGGGCGTTCCATCGCAGATTCTGATCAGCCCGATCGAAACAATGCCGGGGATCACCTAGTCCAGCAGCGGCGATGGGACAGCGCTGGAGGTATGGCGGCCGGCGACCGAGAGGCCCCGCCAAATGGCGTGCAGTGGCCTGTAGACCCAGGCGGCGGCGCGGCTCATGGCGGCTTCCACGACGGACCAGAGCGCTGGGGCGCCCACCGCGGTGCGCGCCAGACGCTCGAGCGATTCTGTCACCTGGGCGGCGGTGGGGCGATCGGAGGCCTTCTTCCTCAGCATGGAAAGGATCAGCGCATCCAGGTGCCGGTGGATCGCTGGGTTCCACTTCGAGGGTGGCTCGGGAGCGTCTTCCACAATGGAGGTCATCGTGTCCCAGGCGGAATCGCCTTCGAACGGGCAGCGCCCGGTGATCATCTCGTAGAAGACCACTCCGAGGGAGAAGATGTCGGTTTCGACACCGACCCGGGGGGAGCGGCACTGTTCCGGGGACATATACCGCGGCGTGCCGGAGGTCTCCTCCCATTCAGCATCGTGGGTAGAAGAGTGGGCCATGCCGAAGTCGAGTATTTTCACCAGGTCGTCAGGCCTCACCAGGATGTTCTCGGGCTTCAGATCGCGATGCGCGATGCCGGCGGCATGCGCGGCCTCCAGTGCCGTCGCCGCCTGCCTCCAAACGGGCAGACATTCCCGGAGGTCCAGAGGGCGGCGCATCATCGACCGGAGCGGCATGCCGGGCACGTACTCCATCGCCAAAGCGGTGAGCCGGCCGGAACGGACTACCTCATAGACCGTGACAATGTTCGGGTGGCTGAGGGCCGACGCAGCCCTTGCTTCGCGAAGCAGAGAACCCAGGGCATCGCCCTCGCCCGGCCCCTCGGCGTTCAACACCTTCAAGGCGACGTTCCGTCCCAGATCGCGGTCGATGGCGGAAAAGATCTGGCTGGTGGCGCCGCGTCCGATCTCTGCCGTGGCCTCATAGCGACCGAGTTGGGAGCCCACGCCGAACTCCGGAGCCGGTTCAAACTCCGCCGCCAGTTCGAGGACGAGGCTCTCCAGTTCAGCATCCAGATCTTGACCTGACACAAAACTAAACCGGTCGCATTCCGGAAGATCCGCTACCTGATGCGCCAGGTCCAGTACATGAAGCCACTCAGCGTCGCCAATTGCCTGCATCGTTTTTCCCTCGAATGCGATTCTGCGCCGGCCGGCACTTGGCATCCATGTGTGGGAAGGGCTTTTTCCATGATTCTCTGCTTCGCATCTAAGGTACAGATAATAAGGAAGATATTGCTCCAGGTGCGCAATGATCAAAACGAAAAGATACAGGATGCGGCCTCGGATCGGGGGCCGGATGATCAGAGCCGCCAAAAATGTTCTGGTCCGGTACATAAACAAGCAGGTCACTCGGCCCCAACCGGGTGTTCCGGCGGCCATTCGAACGAGCAGAGAAGCGCTGGGGGCAGGATGGGGCGAGTGGGGTGTCGTTGGCGAGCCTGGCTTGGACGGCGGGTGGTGCGCGCGGAATGAAGAAGCCGGCCAGACCCTCACCCGCCAAAGAGGAAGGTGAAAGCCTGGCCGGCCAGGGTAGCAAGGGGATGGTGGAGGGCTATTTCCGGGTCACGGGCTGACAAACGGTCTTGTCTTTTTGGGCGGGGGAGTCCAGATAGAGGGTCGCGGAGCCCTTCGCTTCCCACCATATATATTGCTGAGCGGCGTAGCGGGCACCCGAAGCCGACGAAACATTGGCGAAGATCAGGAGGCCCCCGAGGATGGGCACCGTCGCAAGGTTGTTGCCGCTGCCGTTGATGTATTCCACCTCGAAGGGAACGGCAGGGAGACCGATCCTGACCGCATTCGCGTCGCAGCTGTACTGCACTACCTTACGAGAGAGCAGTTTGGTTCCTGGCAGGGTGACGACCAGGTCAGTAGCGGGGGCCAGTGCGGATGCCAGGAGCATCCCCAACAGCAGAATCATCGGCCGGCGGGCACCGGCAATCACAGAAATCATCATCTTTACGAATCTCTCTGTCCCTACTATGCGGCCCACGGAGGCTTGGGCCAAGTGAAAGCGCGTGAGCGTTGGATGTTTTGTTTATGACTGTTCAACTTATTGAATTGTAATGAGTTATTAGCCAGGATGATCACCTGCCAGGGTGGCGCGGAGGCGTTCTTTTGCGCGAAAGTGAGGGTCGGGCACGCCCCAACCGGAGGAATCTGCCCATAGAAGTACAGATCTCACCACGACCCGCGGTGATTTTCTGGTTGGGCAGTTTCCCTGTCCGTTTGCTATATTCTGTTGTCGTGGCCGGGAATTCGATTCGGGACATCGGACCTCTCATGGCTGCCTTCCGGCAGGGCGACAGCGCCGCAGGCGCGAAGCTGATCGAGGTTTTCTACCCTGAGCTCAAACGGATGGCTGCCTCCAAACTGCGAGGCGAACGCCAGGGGCACAGCTGGCAACCGACGTTGCTGGTGAACGAGCTCTACCTGCAACTGATCAAGATTAAAGCGCTCCAACCGGATGACGAGGAGCGCCCGAACGACCGAGCCGCCTTCCTCGCCCTGTCGGGGCAGATCATGAAGCGGCTGCTGATCCACCACGCGCGTCCGCTGTCGGCCAAGGCGCAAAAAGTACCTCTCTGGGATGACGTGAAGTGTGTGGACGACGGCGGGCTGGCGGAGGTGGAGTCGCTACTTTCGCGACTCGACGCCATGAAACCCATGTTGCGGGCCATTGTGGAGATGAAGGTGTTTGAGGGCCGGACTTCCGCCGAAATTGCGAGCGAGTTGAAATGCTCTCCGATTACGGTCCACCGCTACTGGCAGTTCGCAAAGCGCTGGTTGAAGGAAGAGTGGCATCCGGACGCTGGTTAAGCCTCTATGAGACCTCCTGGGCAGGCACCCAGGAGGCGTGACAGCCCGCAGGCACCCGGCATGGTAACTGGATTTGCGCCAATGGCGGCGCGTACAGGTTCTGCGCGTCATAGATGCGGAAGCTGGTCCGGTCCTGTAGTGCATTGAAAATAATCGCCATCAGGTACCCCTCGCCTTCATTGCCGGCGTTCGTAGCCGGCACAAACACGGGCTCCCCTACAAAATGGCCGGGGGGCAGGGTGTGCACCGTGCGGCTGGCTGCTTTGAAGTCATAGCGGGCAAAGCCCTCGAAGCTTCCTTCCGCTGGTTGCTCGCCAAGCCGCGTGTTCCGGAATGCGGTGTATCCGAACCGGTTCTCCCGCATGGCAAAGCGGTCGTTGATGCGGGGAAACTCACAGGCACAATCGTCGATCTGCTCGTCCACGACGGTCCTGTTCTCCAAATTGATGCGGATGCGGCGGAGTTCCGCTCCCACCAGTGGCGCGCCCTCACGCCACGAGGAATACCAGGGCAACTGGAGTTCGATGTAGTGATCCTTCTCAAAGGCATTCATTACATGGAGGTGGAAGAATGGCCGGGTCTCGAGCCAGCGGATCCCCTGTTCCGTACCGCGGCGTGGAATCAAAGCCACGGCTGTTCCCATCACCGGTCGCCAACGGGGCTGCGGATCCTCCAGGACGAAGGGAGAGAGTATGACCACTACGTAGTTTCTGGTGACCGCGATATCGTGGATTCTGGAGGGCCACGGGCTGTCGAAACTGAGGATCTTCCCCAGTTTGCCACTGGGATCGACGGTCAGACAGTCCAGCCGGCACTCCCGCGTTTCATTGGCAAGCAGGACCATCTCCCCGGTTTCGGGGTCCAGTTTGGAATGGGACAACATGCCACCGGGAAATGCAGCCTGGAAATCATTCGGTCCCTGCGTGTTCAGGTCCCAATCCAGGCGATAGGGCCGGCCGGCGTCGCCCATGGCCAGCAAGTGGCCGGCGTGAGCGACGATACGGCTGTTTGCCGGGTGCACGCCGGCGCAGGATGCGGCGAGGGGATGCCCCGCGGCCCGTTCCTTCCGATACTCCGCTGTCCGCACCCATCGGTTTCGATACCGCGCCAGGCCGTTCTCAAGATACAAGGCATGAACCTTGCCCGCACCTTCCGCCGGGAATCCAGAGCCGGCGGGATGGAAGAGCGACGTTGGGCTGTTCTTCAGGAAGACGCCGTTGAGCCCGCTGGGGATCTCGCCCTCGATCAATAGGTTCGTCGCGTCCACTTCGACTGACACCGGCGCATTTGCCCTGTAGGGAAGTGGATCGGAATTCGACTGGGATGGGATCCTTACGCTTAGTTTCATGATTAGCGCCTCCACTAGTTGGGTGGAGAATCCCGGCACAAAACTAATCAGCAATTGTGACGGAGGTGCGGAAATGGGACCGGTGGCGCCCATCCCTGTGTTGCCCTGAGTCTTCGACGCCAAGGCGACCGAGCGCCGGCAGGATCGAATGCGTGGCTGCTGGCGCATCTGCTACAATCCGGACCTAAAGCAGCGCATCTTGGACCCAAAACCAAAGGAATTGATTTACCAGTTCGGAAACTTTGAGCTCTCTACGAGGGCAGGAGAACTCCGAAAGGGCGGTGCGGTTCTTCGGATTCCCCCCCAACCTACGCTGGTTCTACTCCGGTTGGTCGCGCGGAGCGGCGAACTGGTCACACGCGAGGAGTTGAGGCAGGAGATCTGGAAAGATAACACCAATGTCGACTTCGAACTCGGAGTCAATCGCTGCATCCGCCGCATCCGGGCGACGCTTCTGGACGACGCCGACTCACCGCGTTACATTGAGACCGTTCCCCGCGTAGGATACCGTTTTATCGCTCCGGTGCGGTGCATTCCGGAGCAGCGATCGGACGCCCCAGCTCCTGAGCAGATGCGGAACGAGCCCGGTACGCTGGTGGCGGAGGCTGGCGAAGGCGGTTTAGCAGTACGACAATCGCCGGAGGCCGTGGAACGGCAGTCTGAAGAGAGGGGGCAACCTCGATCCTCCCCGCCTCGGCAGGCCAGGTCGAGCGTCATGCTGTGGGGTGCGGTTGCACTGGGATTAGTGGCGGCGGGGTACGGCAGCTACAGCTGGTGGCACGGCGGCCAGGAGGTGGAACTCAGTCCCAATTACACGGTGCAGCCGTTCACCAGTGATGCCGGGATTGCGGCCGGTCCGGCGTTTTCGCCAGACGGGCGGGAAATCGCCTACTCGTGGAATGGCGTGCATCAGGACAACTTCGACATTTATCTGAAGGAGACTGGCACACAACGGGTGAAGCGGCTCACCACTTCGCCTGAGTCGGACTACAGTCCGGCCTGGTCTCCGGACGGACGGTCCATCGCATTCTGCCGTGGCAGTGGGCATGAAAGCTCCGCCATCTGGTTGATTTCCCTATCCAATGGAGCGGAAAGGAAACTGGCAGAGCTGCAATGGGATGCCGCGCCCGGCAGCCGGTACCTGACCTGGTCTCCGGACAGCAAGCGCATTGTGTACGCAGGCAGCGCGACGGACGAACGCGTGAACGGGCTTTTTGAGCTCGACGTAGCCACTAGCGCAATCCAGCGGCTTACCTCCGCGCAACGGGGCGCCACTGATCTGCATCCGGCCTATGCTCCGGACGGCCGTCAGGTAGCGTTTGCCCGGGATATCGGAAGCGGGGTGAGCCGGATCTGGTTGCTGCCGATGAAGCAGGGCGGCGGAGCAGACGGGAATCCCGTAATGCTGGAATGGCCGGGTTTCGAGAGCGCCACTTCCTCGCGCCCGGTGTGGACGCCGGACAGCCGCTACCTGGTTTTCTCCTCCAACCGGATGGGCCAGGCCGCCCTCTGGCTGGTGAGGCCCACGCCAGGCGCAAAGCCCAGATCATTGGCCGCGCTGGGCGCGGGCAATACCGACGGCGCCATTTCATCCAGAGGCCAGTTGGCCCTGGTCCGGCACCACCAGGATGTGGATATCTACCAATTAGAAGTTGACCTTCTGCGCCGCGGGCTGGCGTCCGCGCCAAAACCGGTGCTGAACTCAACCCAGATGGAGTCGAACCCGCAGGTGTCGCCGGACGGCTCGAAGATCGCAATGGAGTCCAATCGAGGGGGCTTCCGCGAGATCTGGACGGCAAATACGGACAGTACGAACCTGACTCAGGTCACGAGCCTGATGAACCCGATTTCGGGTTCTCCGGCGTGGTCTCCGGACGGCCGGAAGATTGCTTTCGATTCCCGTGTGGGCGGAGTCCCCAGGATCTTTATCGTCCCGGGACAGGGCGGCAAGGCGGAGGCAGTAACGGCCGCCGAATTCGCGGGCGTCGTGCCAACCTGGTCTCCGGACGGCGCCTGGATCTACTACAGCTCCGGCCGCAGCGGCCGGTCTGAACTGTGGCGCATCGCCTCCACGGGAGGAGCGGCCCAGCAGGTTACGCGGAACGGCGGATTCTCACCAGTGATCGCCTACAACCGGCTGATCTATGCCGCCAACCAGGCTCGCGTGACCTCCCTGCGGGAACTCAACCTGAAGACCAATGAGGAGACGAACCTGGCAACGGGGGTAATGCGTCGTGACTACTGCCCTTCGGTCGACGGGGTATATTACATCGTGCCAGGCGCAGGTGGCGGTTATACCCTCAAGTTTCTTCCTTCGACCCCCAACCCGCCCAAAACCATCTTCCAGTTCACGGCCCAGCCGGCGGAAGGCATGAGCCTGAGTCCGGACGGCCTGGTGCTGTATTACGGGCAGTCGGAGAAGTCAGGTTCCGATCTTCTGCTGGTGCAGGATTTCTGGAGGAACTGAGCGCGCTGGCCCGGTGTGTCACTCCGGCGCCGCCGTGGAGCACGCCTGCGCCACCCATTGACGCAGGCCGGCGTGATCACCAATGATCCGCAGAGCTCGCAACAACCTGTTGCTTCAATGGGATAGACGAGCATATCTTTCACACCCGCAAATCACCCCTCACTCATTGATCCTGACCTCCCACTGGCCCGATTCTGGTTGGCGTCCAGCGCGGATGAACGCAAGGCGGAGATCCGCAAGTCTTCGCTGGATCCGTTGCCAGGCGTCGAATGCCGCCCTGTTGGCGCGAGTTATTGACAGGAGAAATGGAAATGTATCAACTGAAGTTCCTTTACAGACTGGCGGCGCTGGGCGTACTGTGCGCTGCTTCCACTCTATCGGCCCAGGCCGCAACTCTCGTCCTGACGACGAGCTTCGACAACGGGTCGCCGACATCGCCGACCCCGGCCGGGTCGACTGTCGGGTCGCCGGACACCTTCTCGGTCACCGGCGGAGACGTTTTCTACCTGGGCGGGCTCGCCAATGACCCCGGCAACCCATGCTTCCTGGCCGGCTCATCGAGTGCGACTTGCCTTCAGATGCCCACCTATAAGGGCATCAATCCGACTTTGAGCTCGGCCCACGCCTTCGGCCCCGGCGACTATCTAGTGCAAATCGAGATGGCGGGCGGCGCAGCCAACGCACTGGTACTGGCGGAGCTCGGCGCACCTCAAATGATCACGGTGGTGGCCAACACCCAGTTCACGACGTACCAATTCACCCACACAGTGCCAGCCGGTGTCCTCACGCACCTGACCATCACGGGCAACAATGAGTTTCTCATCAACAGCATCAAGGTCGGGAACCTGACCGGGGCGAGCCCGGTACCCGAACCGTCGAGTTGGTCGATGATGCTGATGGCTGGAATGGGCCTGGGCGGGGTAAGGCTCTACCGGCGGCGTAGAGTCGTTGCGGTGACGCCTGAGCAGGGCGATCGATAGGCAATACCACTGGGTTTGCAGGCTGGAGTCCGGCAGGATCGGCAGGGCGCCGAGGCCCTCGATTTCCACCTCTCCGGCGGTGTCGAAGGCCTGGGCGCGGGCCGTTTCGCGGCTGAATGGCGGATACGGGGCGATGATGCTGATCATGGCGTCGGTCGGTGCGATTCTGAACCATGCGGATTTCCTCGGCCAGGATGGGCAAACCGTGTTGGCCAACGTCTTCACCTACATTCCGTATGTGGGCAAGACGGCGGCGCAGGGCGAGCCGTTCAGCCCCGGACGTGTTGGGGCGGGCATCACGGACGGCGTTTGTGACACAACGGCGGGCATCATCAACGGGCTGGTGATGCTGGAGGGTTGACGGGTTTTAGAAGTGGCAGAGCGCCGGGGGGACTTCGCGTCTCCCCGGCGCTCTGCGTTTTTGGGGCCAGCAAAGTGCCGCGCGAACCGATGATCACTGTCGCGGCGGTGCTCGCCACAGTGTGGGTGGAGAGGCAGCGGCCAGTCGCGGCACGCCGATCCGATCAACCTCACACGGAGTTCAACTCATGACTTTGCCACGGCTGTTTCTCACTGCCCGGCGGATTCCTGACGATTCAGGAGCGGTCGCTTGGCGCGGGGCCGGTGCCGGAGCCCACGACGATTGGCATAACAGGGATCGGGCTGGCGCTGTTGGCCGGAGGCCGGCAATGGCGGCAGCAGGCGAAAGGGAGGAATGCGCGTGCGGCGGGCCGCGCAGATGAAAAGGCTGATGAAATCTGACTTGAGATTCTCCCCTTATCCAGTGAAGCCGTGACGATTTCCTTCCGGCTCCGGGGTCGCGACGTCAGGAGAGGAACAGGGGGTGGCCCTGATGGAGGGTGCCAGCCCTGTGCGCCACTGGAACGGTGGCGCGCAACATCGATTTCAGCATTCCTCCTGCGACACAACCCCGCCAGACAGGGAAGTTCGGATCAACCTACTTAAGGAGAATTCAAGCCATGAAGAAGAAGAGCATCCAATTAGCCATCGCTGTTGTAGCAGTCGTGGGCTGTGTCCAGGCGATGATGAGCGAACCGGTCGTCAACATCGGGAAGCGCCATGGAGAACTGCGGGCGGCTCAGGAGGCGATTGTCTCGTCTTTCGCCCACATCAGCACCGCCCAGGCGAACAACAACGACGAACTAGGTGGGCACGCCGCAAAAGCGAAAGAGTATCTGATCAAGGCAGATGCCGAACTGCGCCTGGCAGCCGACGTCGCCAACCGTCGCTGACCAGCCGAAACGGAGTGGTTAGAAGGGCGGGAGATGCCAGGCCGTGTGCGCTCCCGTCACTTCCGCCAGAAGTCCCGAACCAACTGCAGGTCGGTATTTGACTGTTCGGCTTCTCCGAAGAAGAGGGAATGGCCGTCGCGGGACATGCCCATGCCCTCCGCCGTACGCCTGGGAAACTCGTACAGAGTTATGGCGGCGCCGCCCGATGACGGGATGAACTTCAGCAGGAAGTGGTCGCCGCCGCGGGCAGCGATGTAATACACACCATCCGCGGCCGGATAGTAGCTGCGGCGGACGGCATCCGTTGCCAGGACTTCTTCCTCGTGGGTTTCTACATTCAGGGATTTGAGTGCGGTGACCCAGGCCCGATTGGCCGAGTAGAGGATGAGCTTACCGGCGGAAGTGGACGGAGAGAATCCGCCGGTGGTGGAAACCTGCTGCGGCGGACCGCCGCTGGAGGGGATTCGCCAGACTTCGGGCCGCCCCGTGCGATCGGAGGTGAAATAGATCCAGGCGCCATCGGGGGACCAGGCGGGCGTGACACTCATTTCATTCGGAGCGGTCAGCGCCTCCACCTTGCCACCGGCCGCCGGCACCACGTAGATTCGCGGAGCGCCGCCGGCCCGCGAGTCAAAGGCGATGGTCCGATTGTCGGGAGACCAAGCGGGGGAACCGGTGATGGGATGGCCCATATTCGTGATCTGCGCGAGGTTGGTGCCGTCCACATTCGAGGTCCAGATCTCAGTGAAGCCGGAGCGGTTGGATTCAAAGGCAAGCTTCGAGCCGTCGGAGGAGACATTCGGGTAAGTTTCCAGACGGCTGGAGTTGACTACGGGCACCGGCGCGGAGAATGCACCGTGGCGCAACCGGTCGATGTCGAGCTTGAAAATATCGATATCGAGGCGTTCGCGAACCATGGCAAGGTCCCCGGTGGGAGAGATCGCCGCATCCATCAGGCCCGGACCCAGGGTACTGAGCAGTTGCGGAGCGGCCCCCTGCTCAGCCTTCGCGATCCACAAGTATTGTTCGCTGTTCCGGTTGGAGGCAAAGAGGAGATGGCTGCTGTCGGAGGTCCAGACTGGCCTGGCTACGTTGGAACTCTCGAAACCGGGCCATGACAACGGAACCGGCGGCCCGGCCGCCCCTCCATCCGGATTCATGGGCAGCACGAGAATGCGGCTGATTCCGCGGGCGATATCGCGGACGAAGGCGATGGCGTGCCCGTCGGGAGCGTAGGTTGGATGCATCTCCACGCTGCCTGCCTGGGCTCTCGTCAGGTAGCGGGTGGCGCCCGAGGCGACCTCCATTTCGAGGAGGCCGGACGTCTTGTCTTCGTTCAGGCTGCCGGCAAATATTAGCCGCCTGCTGTCGGGAGACCAGGCGAGGAAGCGGCTGCCCACTACCGCGGTCCATGGCACATCGATGAGTTTCCGCTCCGCGCCACCGGAGAGGGAGACCACCCAGATGGACGAGCCGGCCTGCGGGCCGCCCCGGCAGAAGGCGATGGACTTCCCGTCGGGCGACCACGCAGGACTGTAGTCCGTTTCCGGCGCCTTGGTGAGCCGGGTTGTGTCCTGAGTCCCGATTGACCTGATATAGAGATCGAAGTTGTCCTGCCGGCTCCCGCTCCAGCTAAAGACTACCTTGGAGCCGTCCGGGGAGAACGACGGACCCGCAGCCTGCCCGGGTTCGCTGAATAACGGGCCCACTGAGTAGTCCGAGCGAAGCTGGACTGTCCGGTTCCGAACGAAGTGCCGGGACCAAAACAACGCAACGATCATGAGCACGGCTGCCGGCAGAGCATAAAAGAGGAGGATCCTCCACTTCCGGCCGAGACTTCGGCTGGAGGCTTCTCGTGGAGCATCCACCAGCGGCGGCGCTACGCTCTCGGGCGCCTTGGGGAGTCCCTCTGAGCAGGGCTCCGGCGTGATGGGCGCATTGGGTCCGGAAGAAGGCGTGGCCACACGGACCGCCTCATCGGGGATTCCCTGACGCTGGGGGACCGGGACGATCTTCACCGGCGCAATGAATCGATAGCCCGAACGAGGAATCGTCTCGACATAGCGAGGTGTGTCGGCATCGTCGGAGAGCACGCTCCGGATCCGGGCGACGCAGCGATTCAGCCCGAGCTCAAAATCTACGATCGTGTCGCCCTTCCAGACCTCCTGCTGGAGCTCTTCCCGGGTGACGATACCCCCGTTGTGGGCCACAAGCAGCTTCAGCACTAGGGCGGGCTGTGGGGCGAGGCGAACAATCACCCCGTTCTTGCGCAGCTCGCCAGTATTGCTGGAAAATTCAAAGACGCCGAATTGATACTTGATCGATTGCCGCTCGGAACCCATCTAAATCTATCTCATTATGTAGCACCGGAGTCTCTGAACCAAATCCCCGCCGCGCGCCCGGACGGCGGCCAAGAGCCTGTTCAGCAAGTACTTGTGAAGTGGAATAACCACAACACATGGTGAGTTCATTCCGCGATTGAAATAGACTGGCTGAGACTCAGGCCTGTTAGCGACCGGTTTCGGCGAGAGTGAGCTGGTCCAGCGTCAACGGGCCACCCAGAAACTCGCAGCCCCAGGGTTCGCCGAATGCGTTCAGGACACTCCTCGACGGGATGCCGTTGCGCATGGTTTCCGCCAATCCGCCAAAGAAGGCGTAGGCGTCGAGCCCAGGCAACATCATCACCAACTGGCGTGCCGGCTTGCCGCTGACGTTCACAAAGCGGTGCGGCGCCCCGCCAGGAACAGTGACCAGGTCACCCTCTTCGGCGGGGTAGCGAGTCCCATCCACTTCAAAGAGGTAGCGGCCTTCCAGGACCCGGAAGATTTCGGTCTCCGGGTGACGGTGAAAGGGCGGGCCAAAGCCGGGGGCGTTGACGGTCTCGATGATCGTCAACTCTCGTCCGGAGTCCTCCGGTTCGAGGAGGACTCGAAGGGTAAGTCCAAGGGCCGGTATGACCTGAGTCCGGGTCTGCCGGAGACGGGAATGTTGGAATTGGAATGGCATGGGGTGTTGCTCCGCACTGAATAGGGGGATTCATCCCGCAGGAAACTCATCAGGGAATCTCCCAAAGAAAGCGCAGCGCGCCCGCGAAAGGCTCGGGGGCTGCGTTACCGGCCTTGACCCGCGCCGGTGGCGGACCTGCCCATCAGTTGGAAGCTCCTGATCGGATCCAACGCCGCGCGCAGGCGCCGGAGCACCGAAAAAGAAGATCAAGGTGAGCAATCTCCGGCCGCCGATGCCCCCCTCCTGTTTGTAAGGGATTCGCGCGGATCGCGCCGGGCAGCGGCCCAGCGGCACGGGCGAATCATCGAGAACAGAAGAACTGGGGAAGCGAAGATGAGAACCACAAAATGGAGCACCCTGTTCCTGTGCTTCTGCGGGGCGACAACCGCGAGCCTGATGGCACAGGACACACGAAATGTAACCGAACCCATCACTCCAAAGGTTTGCGCGGTCCTCCGCGCGCCGTT
Organism: Paludibaculum fermentans; assembly: GCF_051172195.1. Taxonomy (GTDB): domain Bacteria; phylum Acidobacteriota; class Terriglobia; order Bryobacterales; family Bryobacteraceae; genus Paludibaculum; species Paludibaculum fermentans_A. The sequence continues at coordinate 1,489,757 of NZ_JBPJAQ010000001.1, read as the reverse complement.
GAAGTCCGCGGCGGATGGCCCTGTCATCGGCGACACCGCCGACGACCAGAATGCGGAATCATCCCGGGAGACGACCACGCTGCAGACGGCGCTGCTGAACTGCACGAAGGGCCAGGCGGTGGAACTGACGCTCGGTCCGAACCCGTCGTTCAACGCGTTCCTGCTGGAACCGATCACCCTGCCAGCGAGTGTCTCGATCATCATCGATGGAGGCGTGACGGTGTATGGTTCGCGCGATCCCTCGAGGTACCAGGACAACAGCGATCACGCGCAAGGGGCGATCTGCGGCACGGTGGGCGAGTACCAGGTCGACCGGGGCTGCTTGCCGCTGTTCACCCTGCGCACGGACAACGGCATCTACGGCTACGGCGTAATCGACGGCCAGGGGAACAGGACGATACTCAGCGGCGACAATCAGGGCATCAGTTGGTGGGACATGGCTTTCAAGAAGAAGAACTCGTCCAATGAGCAGGCCAGCCCCAAGATCATCAATGCTGGGGTCGCGGGTGCGTTTGCCAGCAATGTCGTGCTCCACAAGATCACCATCCGCAATCCGCCATTTCACACCGTCGGCTTCGGCGGCAACGGCTTCACCGTTTGGGGCGTGAAAGTGCAGGCCCCCTGGACCATGCCGAACAGCGATGGCTTCGACATCCACGGCAGCAACATAACCATCTACGACACCACAGTGGCGATCGGGGATCAGGACATCGCCATCAGCACCAATAACATCGACACGTCCAACATCACCGTACGGAAGTTTCGCGGCTATAACAAAGGCGGCATCACCATCCTGGCCGGAGGGGATTCGCATCTGACATCGAACCTGCTGTTTGAAGACCTGCTTTTCACCGGCAGCCTGCCCAGCGTGGTGGGGACCACGGTGAACGGCGTGACGGAAGCCACACTCACGCAGCCGCCCTACAGCCTGCAGAGCTACGCGCAGGCGCTGCCCACGTCGACCGGTGACCTGAAGGCGATGCAGATCACGACCAACATCAGTTCCGGCACCGGCTCCAAACCCGGCAACACCATCAGCAACGTGACGTTTCAGTCCGTCTGCGTGCAGGACATCGTCCGGCCGATCAACATTGTCCCGCTGGCCCCCTTCAAGTCCACCGACAACCTGCCTGCGATTGCCGGCGTCGTGTTCCGCGACGTGCATGTTCTGCCACCCACGGCCCAGTTCCCCAAAACGAACAAAGGCGTTCCAGTCACACCGGCTGCTGCGGGCGGTTATGGCTTCTTCCTGCAGGCGGATCCGTCCAGAAACTACTACAACGACATCACACTGGACAATGTCGTTTTCGACGATGCCACCCAGGGGCAGACCTCGCTGGCGGAGATTACGGCGATCGGTACCGCCTTCACTACTGTCAACAATGTCTATCCGCCGATCCTCAACAACCTCAACAACCAGGCCGCCGCCAACGCGGCCGGTCCAACGCTCAATCTCGATTCCAACTTCTACGCGACGGCAACTTCGGTCAGCGATCCGTCGCTGGCGTACGCCTGCCCGGCGAAGCCGCCATTCGTCACCGGCGAGCTCTATGTGACGCTTGGGCGCACGCTGCCCCTTGGCGAACCCACCAGCCTGCCGACCGCAACAATCAATGCCGGCGGCTCAGTGACGTTGAATGCGGTGGTACAGCCGATCATGTCCCAGAGCACGTTCTTCAATCCCAAGGGCTACAACGCGCAACCGGGGCTGCTGGCCGTCGGCTCTCCCGCCCTCACCAATCCGGTGGAGTTCTACGAAGGCGACGTGCTGGTGGGTACCGCGAAACTGTCGGCGAACGGCACGCTCGCCACCCTGGCCATACGGCACCTGAAGCCCGGCACGCATGTTTTCACTGCCCGTTATCCGGCCGATGCGTACTATGACGCAACGGCGTTCGGATCCGTGACCGTAGTGGTGAGTGACTGGCCACGGTCCCATCCGGTATGTGGTCCGTCCGGCGACGCCGGTTGTCCAGTGCCCGTTGGAAGATAGTTACTAGTCGTCAAGCTCACCCGGAAGTTCTTCAGCCAGCCTGGCTGGAGCTGAGACAGGCAGAGGCGCCGATATTTACAGGATGGGCCGGCACCCCTGTACCCGCCGGACGTCCGCATGAGGGCGCGACGCGGCTGCCGGCGCCATGGGACACCGAATCCACCACGACGCAGGCCACCGCTTCCGATGAAGATGCGTGTTGGTCAAAAGGCCCATGAGTCCGCGGATGACTCGCGTCCCGGAGGGGTCGGTCTCGTCATTGTTTCCGCAAGTCTCAGCGGATCGCAGCTGAAGTGATGTTTTTCTTGAGCAGGGATAATTTCGGGCCGGCTGCTCGCCCTCCTCTTCATGTAGCCCGAACACCGCGGTGAGGTCGCATCGAGAAGCCCTTTCGGAGATCCGGGGGTTCCGCGGGATCGGCGTAGGCCCAAAGTACCCACATCACCGTTTGGAGGCTGGAATGAAGACCCAACAGAACTATCGGAACGAGATCACGGGCGCCGGCATGAATCGCCGCAGCATGCTCAAAACATTACTGGGCGGCGCGGGGGCGGGCCTGATGGCCACACAATTCACCGCAAGCGCCCAGTCCAGACTAACGCCGGCGGCGAAGAAGCCCGTGCCGCAGCGGGTGTCGGTAACTCCGCCACAGCAGCTCTGGCAACAGGAGATAGTCCAGATTAACGAGAAGGTGCTGCAGCAGGCCGCCTACGGGAACGGCTATTTCGTCATGATGGACGACGACAACAATGTGCTGATCACCGACATTCAGGCAGGCTCAGACCAGAATTCGGCCAACCACATCGGCGAAAGTCTGGGCACCATGACTGCCTGGAGAGACGGCGCCTTTGTGGCACAGGGCGCCAACGGAGCCATGGTTGTCTGCCAAAACGGGAGTTCGACGTTCGGCCCGTTGTGCCAGTTCTACTCTCCTTCTCCGGCGCCGGAAACGGCTCTGAGCGAGTATTACAGCGTCGGCAATGACGACTACCTGCTCTACCTCGGGGTGGATGGCGTCCTCTACGCGGTTGACCCTGTCTGGAATCCGGCGTCGAACAACTACGACGCCAATGTGTTGTGGTACAAGGATCTGAAATTCGGCCCCCCGAGTAGCGCAGCCTCGTTGGCCCTGGACGGTGCAAACAGGGTGGTGGTGGCGGCGGGCGAAAATCTCGCCCTGGTGGAGATTTCGCGTACGGCAGGCAATCTGGTGTATTCGGTGACGGGCCAGGGGGTATCCTCGGCAGTGTGCCTGGACGGCAATTGCGCCTATGTCGCCGGTGGGAACGGATTGGACGCCTACAACATCGCGACCGGCGCCACGCTGTGGCCGAAAGGAGGGTTTCTGGCCCCCGGCACGTTGGGCACACCCATCAGCTACGGCGGAGTGGTCTATGTCGGCGATTCCACGAACCTGCTGCATGCGGTGGATGCCGCCTCGGGCGTATCCCTGGGGGCGGCAAAGTTCGACAGCGCCATGAATACCGGGATTCCTCACATCAGCGACGGAATCCTCTACATCTGTTCGGCTGCTGGAGTGATCAACGCGTGCGACCTGTCGAAGGGGATTAACGACGCAACCTCACCGGCGACTTTCCCCACGGGAATCGCCGGGGATGCGCTGGTGGGTTTTGAAAGTGGAATCTGCGTGGCCTTCTATTTGGGCCCCATTGGCACCGGCGCGGGCACCTACCTTGGAGCCATCAACATGGCGGATCTGGTGCATGGTTACTCCAGCGAGAGTGAGTTGATGGCGGAGAACTACGTCTCGTCCACCAACTCCGACGGCTACCAGCCCGATAGCGCCTCCTACCGCACGATCATCCAGCTTCTGGACGGCAGCGGCAATCCCCGAGCCAACGTCTCCATCAAAGTCTGGGCGTCGGACGACGTCTCCATCTCCGATGGCGTCAACACCTACTCACTGAATCCGCCAGACATCGCATGGCTGAAGACGGATGCGGCGGGTCAACTGAACATCGTCTCCACGGCTTCCGACATCACCACCCCAGCCCTGTATTTCTGGGGACCGTTCATGCTGAACCAGGAGGCGATCGTGGTCTATCCGGATCACGAGGCTTTGGCGCGGCTGTCCAACATCCAGGCCGGCGATCTGGATCAGAGTGTGGCCAAAGACTACGCGGGCAAGCCAATCGTGCCGGATGGCGTCGATCACGTCGCCGTGGCGAACACGATCCAGAACACGATGGGGGGCGGTGCGGCAGCGGCGATGATGGCCACGCGGCTGAAGAACCGCCAGCGCGCTGAGGCGGATCTGCGAGTCCGCAGTCAGTCAGGCAAGTTGGGCGTGGGGCAGGCGTCCGCGATCCAGGCGGACAACACGTACCTGTCGTTTCCGGACACCACGGTGAACATGCTCTACCAGCAGGTGGCCGGGGTTACCGATCGCACGATTGTGAAGGGCTCGGCGCAGAGCTTCACAACCACCATCGATAGTGACGGGAATGTGACTTTTGGCCCTCCGCAGACGGCTTCCGTGGCGGCGGTGAACGGTGTCGGCAGCGCCCTCGGCGGCGGCTGGAGCGAGTTCAAGAGCTGGCTGAAGCAGAATGTCACCGACAAGATCGTCTCGATTGCCTGCAAGGTGGCGGATGAGATTTCCCACGAAATTACCACTTTGGCGAGCGGCACCTTCAGCTTTGTCGTGGACACGGTGGAGAAGGCGGTGGCGGTGGTGACGGGCTTCATCCGCACAGTGGTGGGCGACATCGTCCGCGCCGCGGAATGGCTTTCCAAGCTATTCGATTGGGGCGGCATCGTGAAACTGCAGAAGAGCATCGTGAACCAGGTCAACATCGGGGTGCAGGGGCTCTCCGCCTGGATCGCGGCCCAGGGGACGGACTTCGGCGCCGTGGGCGCATTCCTGGATAGCAAGATCAACGCGCTGTCGGTCGCCCAGGCCAGCGTTCTGAGCAAACTCGGAGGCTCCCTGAAGGGCAATCAGGTCAACAACAACGACCCGCAGACGGTCTACGGAGTGAATGGGGCGAAATCCCGCGCCCAGTCCAGTTCGTTGTCGTCAAAGGTCTCCAACAACATCGGGCAGGCGACATCGACCAGTTCCACAGGCGCTGTTACGGCTGACAATCCCACGCTGGCCAGCGCGCTCAGCAACCTGATTACCCAGGGAGGCAGTCTGCTGGAAACGGTGCTCGATCAACTCCTCACCTCGATCAAGGCGTTCTTCGACGGCTTCAAATTGCTGTTCAGTGATCCGGCGGGCTTCATCGAAACCGAGGTCTCGGTTCTGGTGAACCTGTTCTTTGATCTGGCTAAGGGTCTGCTGACGGCCATCAAGCTGGTGGTTGGGTTCGTGCTGCAGACCCTGTCGGCGGTCATGAACGACATCCTCAGCCTGGTGAATGAGTCGATCCACATCCCGGTGATTTCGGATCTCTGGTCCCTGATCAGCCATGGAGAGCCGCTCACCTTGCTGAATGTCTTCGCGCTGGTGGTTGCGATTCCGTCGCACATCATCATTTCCGCCGCCAACATCACTCCGCCGACGTCGGTTTCCGCCAAGCCGGCTGGAACGCTAAAAATGTCCGCTGACGGGGCGGCGTGGATGGCGGTGGCCGGCGCGACGGCGTCATTCTTCTCCGGTGGAATCGACGGCTTCTGCGATCTCGAAAACGTGAGTTCAAACTCGTTTTCGGCAAAGCTGGACATTGCTGGCTCGCTGGTGGAGATGGCGCTTTCGCTGCCCAGCACGATTGCGACGAATAACGACCCGACGTATCTCTACTATGCGATGGGAGCGTTCCCGATTCTGTTGGCGTCCCTGCAGGCGGGAACCGTCAACGCTGCCAAGGATGCAACCAGCGTGGCAGGCAAGTTCTCCAACTTCTTTGCGCCTCTGGGCTACTCCCTCTATGGGGTTGGGATGATCGTCCTGTCCATCTGCCTGGCGGTCGACAACCCGACCGAATGGGATGGCCCGGGACACATCCTGCTGGTCTCCAATCTCTTCAACGGCTTGGACTATGTCCCCAAGGGGCTGCTGGCCAACCCCGCCCAGAGTTTTCCGGGCGGAAACAAAGTACTGACTGGCGGTGCGACTGACGAGATCCGGCTCGGTGTCGCTCTGACGGATTGGATATTCCCGACCGCCTCAGGGATCTCCAACGCGGTCTACGCCCTCGGCTAGCCGGTCCTGGAACTGGGGGAGCGCCGCCGCACGGGCTCCCCGCCGATTCCCTGCAACATCTATCCGGGCGGCAAACCACTTCATCGGACCCAGGAAGGAAGCACTGCCATGAGAAGGCCCCATTTTCTCACCGCAGCCATTGTGCTGTGCGTTTCACAAGCGATACTCCCCACCGCATACGCGCAACAGGGGGTAGTGCTCAAGTTCGAAAACCTTCGGCCGGATAGCGGCTCGCTGCCCGCCTACATTGCCTTCGGCGGCGCGGGGACACTGACCGGAACAAACCTCAGCGACAACAGTGCGCTTCAGAAGGGTGTCGCGTATGAACTGGGCAAGTTGAGCGCCGGCGTCAGCATTACACAGTTCTCGGGCGGCCGGATCTTTGTCTCGCTGGGAACCCAACTCCGGTCTCTCAACGAGGCCAACGGGTTCCGCGCCAACTACGCCGATCCGTCCAAAGAAGACTTCACTACGCGTTGGGACCAGGTGGAACTGAGTTTCCAACCTGGCTCCTCCGCCGCCGGGCAAGGGACCGCGAATCTGACAGCGAGGGATTTCTTTGGGCTCCCGCTACAACTGAAGTCGTCCTGGGCTGCCTACTATCCGGCAAATCTGTCCTGGCGCACCGGCAGCGACAAGGTAATGGAAGTGCTAGCGCGAATGTTGGGCCGCTCCGTGTTGACGCCGCAGAACCCGGCCGGCACCGTGGTTACCGGCCTGAACGGCGTGACAGTCGACGGAGTGAACGGCAGCGTGGTGCGCGTGCTGGGTCCGTCCGGCGCGAAGTTCTCGCTAGCGGCCGGCGATGTCAATGCCTGGCCGGCGCCGGATGTGTATCTTGGTTATCTGCGGAGCGGCAGTACGAAGCGCCGGGGCTATCCGGTCTATACGAGCCTGGCCGGCAACAACGGAGTGCTGCCCGGCGGAGAGCGTCAGACCTACACCCTCAAGGCTTGGATCTCGAACAGGAACGATGCCCTCGTGGGAGCGGCCATCTATCCTGGCGACCTGGTGATCGACGGCACGATGAACAATGGCGGACAGGACCTCCCCCTCTCCATTTATGTGCGGGCAGCGAACGTCACCCCCGCCGCGTTCTATGGAGCGGATGTGAAGTACACGATCGTCCAGGGATCGGACATCAACGGCGTTGCAAAACGCGCCGTGACCGACTATCTGGCCGCCATGAACCTGGGCTTGCTTGGCAGCCTGGTGGACAATCCGGCGCTGCCCGGCACTGCCATCGGCGATTCGCCGTCCTGGACCTGGTTCGGCAACCGGCCTGATGGGACGAACGCGCCGTCGCTGTCGATCTCGAATGCGTTTTCGTACGCGCAGCCGAACAACCCCGGGCACTACGACCAATACTCGAGCTATCTGGCCGGCGTGGGCGACGCCTACTCGTTCCCCTACTGCGACCGCGTCCAATTTCCATCAGCATCGCTGGGTGACGGGTCGAATGTGACCCTTTCGATCCTTCCGGACACGGATCTGACGGAAGTCGACCCGCCCAGCGACCTGACGATCGTGGACGCCGCCTCCTATGTTCGCGGTGTGTACCTTGCACCGGGCAGCGTCGCGATACTTTCCGGTGACCTGGCGGTGAGCGCCGCCACCTACGCTCCAGGCATGGGCACGCCGCTGCCCACCGCGATGCGCGGCCTGAGCCTCCGCTTCGCCAATGGCCAGTACGCGCCGATCTTCACCGGGACACCCAGCTTCGCTGTCTTCCAGGTTCCGTGGGAATTGTCGGGCTACCTGCGCGACACCGTTGTCGTTCGCGGCTACAACGAAGAGAGCGCCGAGTTCACCGTGCGGCTGTCCGACTACTCACCATCGATCTTCGCCACGGGCGACGCGGTCTACGGGCAGGGACACATCTACACCACCGATGGCCAATTGGCTGACCCTGCTCATCCCGCACACACCGGGTCCGACATCGTCATCCATTGCACAGGACTGGGGCCGGTACGAGAGCAGCCTCCCACGGGTGTGCCTGCCTCCGACAAACTGGTGCACAATACTCTGACGACTCCAATAGTGACCATCGGTGGAGTGAACGCGGCATTGACGTATGCGGGGCTGAGCCCAGGCATGGTGGGCTTGTATGAGATTCGCGCCCGCGTACCAGCCGGCGGCAAGCGCGGTGATGCCGTGCCGGTCAGTATCCGGATCGGCGGCGCAGTCTCGAACCTCGTCACCATGGCCGTGTGCGACTCCGGGTGTGTGGGCCGATAAGCGCTCAATCAGGAACAAGTGAGCCCTGCCGGACTGTTCACGAAGGCCGGCGGGGGTTCGCGTTGCCGTGGGTCAGCGTTTGGCTTGGACAACCAGCGCGCGGAGGACCTCCGTGCATGGCCAACCCTGAACCCGCCTTCACTCCCCTGGCCGAATCGGAGTGCACGACAATCCTCCGAACAGACCTGCCGATTGATATGAAAACACGCAAACAATCCGACCCTGATCCAATCCGCCAAGCGGAACTGATCCTGAAACTCTACGATCTCCGCAGGGAAACCGTGATGCGGGAAGCCCGGTCCTATATTGGAGGAAGGTTCCTTCCTCAATCTACCGACGAGCTCTTCGAGATTGTGTCGGCCGGCACGAAGGAAAGCGCTTTTGTGCTTCAGGTGTATGGCTATTGGGATATGGTGGCGGCCTTCGTCGCAAGCGGCGCACTCAATTCTCAACTCGTTTACGACACCTGCCAGGAGATGTACTTTCAATACGCAAAGATTCAGCCCTTCCTGGGGGGGCTTCGCAGAAAGATGAATCTGCCGGAGTTTCTCATCAGCGTCGAGCGGCTCATCGAGGGCTCCGATGCCGGACGCCTGCGCCTGAAGGTGATGAAGAAGAACCTGTCTGTGATGGTGAGTGCCCGCGTCAAGCCCTGACCCTCTCGACAATTGGCGGCTGGCACCAGGCTGACTTGGTGGAGGATCACCTTGATTCTTCCGCGAGCCGGCATCGTCCGGAACAGCCGTTAGGGCGCGGCGCCCCATGAACGGCAAAGGTCAGGCGGTTACGTGAGCTCGTCAACCAGATAGCTGATAAGTTTCGCTGCCCCAGCGCCCCTTCTCTAATGAAACGCCTGAACTTGATCGAGGAGACCCCCTTTATGCGGCTCTACCACTCCCCCAGACTCGGCTCTGTGCTGGGTCTAGCAATCGCTGTCGCCACTTCCGTGGCAACGCCTGCGGTGTACGCAGCTGACTATGCCATGGAGCGCAGCTACCAGCCGGCGCCGCAGACTATCCTGAATCGGGACGGCGGACCGTGGGCCCACCTCGACCTGATGACCATGAGCGTCGAGCAGCTGCAAAGCCACATCCAGTCGTACACCGTGGACGGCCAGCCTTTCAACGTCGGTCCGATGCGCCTGATCCACACCTACATCTGCCTGAACCCGGTAGGCATCGATTACAACTCCTGCAGTGCCACGAATCCCAACCCCAAACCGATCTCCGCCGAAGACGTTCAGAAGATCGATGACGCGTTGGCCAAGGCCGTGCAAGCCCGCGTCAAAATCGTTCTGCGTTTCGCCTACAACCACGGCCCCGGCGACGACGCACCGCTCGACGTGATCCTCCAGGATATTCAGAGCCTGGCGCCTCTGGTTCAGAAGTACAAGCCCATCATCTATGCGATGAACCAGGGCTTCATCGGCTTCTGGGGAGAAGGTCACGACTCCACTTACGGCAACAACACCCAATCCAACATGCAGCAGATTATGCAGGCTGAGCAGCGCGCCTTTGGGGATGCAACGTTCATGCTGAACAGGCAGCCTGCCAACATCCTCAGTTGGGAACTAGGCTCGACCCCTTACTGGGGCATTCACGACGATCACTACGCAACGGGCGACGATGCTGGTACCTGGATCTCGCATCCCTGGGACAACGGGAAGTGGACAGCGGACGAACTCAAAAGCTTCGCGGCGCAGCGCAGTGACATTATCCCCTTCAGCGGCGAAGTCGGCGGTCTGGATCCGGCCACACAGAATTGCGCGGCCTTCGATGCCTACTCGACCAGGCTGCATCTGAACATGATTAACATCGGTTTCCACATGGACTTTCTGAGCTCACAGTCCTGCTATCCGAGCCTCATGAACAAAGTTGGCCCGGCCATCTCGCTGGTGCGTGCCTCTTTGGACCGGCCCTTCCTGCAGGGCAGCACGAGCACACTCACCCTGGCTTTCCGGAACACCGGATATTCCAGGCTGTTCAGCGCCAAGCCTATGTACTTTGTCCTCGTCGACGCAGATGGCAACGCTGTGGACTCGTCGATATTCACGCCAGTTCCAATCTCCTACGACCTGCGTCAGTTGGCGGCCCTGAATGGGCAGGGGTCCACATCCGTGGAGATTGCAATGCCCCGGACGGTGCACTCGGGCTCCCGCTATCAGGGGGCACTCTGGATTCCAGACGCCGACGAACAACTGGCCCGCATGCCTGAGTACAACTACCTACTCAACAATGTCGGCGTGCCCAACCCGCGGACGGGGCTCAACATTCTCTTCCCGATGAACTTCTAGCCGCCGATTGCCTCTCCTGGAGTTCGCGGCGCCGGACAGGCAATCTGCACCGCAGGCGCCCCTGGGCGGACTGGGCTGCGTTCGGCCCGTCTGTCGCCATCTCCCAGCACGGCTCGCGATTATGACATTGGGATCCGGACAGAGAATCCGTATCTCAGCTGATCAATTCCGCGCCACCACTGCCCCCTGTTTCGGTATGGGATCAAGCTCGAAGTGGGCTCTTTGGACCTTTTTGCTAGCTGTGCCGGCCATTGGGCAAACCGTCTGCACGAAAGGCCCAGTGCCAATCGGTCAGGGAGAGTCTCTGGAAGTCACCGGAGCCTGCACCGTCGCCGCCGGCACCTACCGCTACGGGAACGTCAATATCCACAGCGGTGGATCCTTGACGTTCACCGACGCCGTGACCGACTTCTGGGCTTCGGCGATCCTCGTCGAGAAAGGCAGTTCTCTCGTGGCCGGCAGCTCCGCCCATCCCGTCGGCCAGGCCGGCGGCCGGCTCACGATCCACCTCTACGGCCCCGATCAGGGCACCTCCGGCGCCGGCATCCGCTGCAAAACGGATGACCATTGCGGAGTCGACGACGACACCTGGAACTCGGCGGGCAGCCGCAAGGTGTCTCTGCCCGGAGGCGTCACCGATTACTTCTATCCGTATGAGCCGATGATGTACGACAAGGGCGACCCGGCGGGCTACTTCGGGTACAAAGTGTTGGCTGTCTCCTATGGCGGCACGCTGGCTCTCCATGGGGCGAAGGGCAGCCTCCTGGGCGATGCCGCGGATTCGGACTCCGGCTCCAGTTGGGCGCGCCTGAACCAGACAACGACGGCCGGTGTCAACCAACTGGTGCTCGATCGAAGCGTCGACTGGCAGGCCGGGGATCAGTTAGTCGTGACCACAACGGACTACCTGCCCGGCCACTCCGAACAGGTAACCATCGACAGCATCGCGAGCAACGGATCGGGCACCGTGATCACCCTCCGCGAGAATCTCCGCTATCCGCACAACGGCCAGAGGCTGGATCTCAGCAACCTGCCAGCCGGCATCGGGCCGGAGAGCCGGCAGGCCGAGACGCGCGCCGCGGTGGCACTGCTTTCCCGCAGCATTCGCATCGTCTCGGCTGGCGATGCCCTGGACGAGGAATTCCCGGCGGAGTCCAGCGGATATTACTTCGGGGGCCACACTGTCATCCGCCAGGGAGCCGAGTCGGTGCACATCCAGGGCGTGGAGTTCTATCAGTTGGGGCAGGGAGGCCGCATGGGGCACTATCCCGTTCATTTCCATCTTGCGCGGCGCGTCCCCCAGGACACTCTGATCGCCGACTGCTCAATCCATGATTCGATGACTCGCTGGATCACGCTGCACGCCACACAGGGCGTTACGCTCCGCCGGAACGTCGGGTACAAATCGATCGGCCACGGCTTCTATCTCGAGGAAGGCACCGAGATTGACAACGGATTCTTCTCGAACATCGGCATCCTGGCTCGCGGAGCGGTGGACAACCCGCAGAACCCTCGCAAGGTGCCAGGGATTCTGGCTGCCCCCTTCCCGCCTTTCGACGAGAAGCAGGAAGACGTGCCGTACCATTCAGACATCGATCACCCGGCGGTGTTCTGGATCACCAACGCGTACAACGATTTCGCCTACAACATGGCGGCCGGCGCGGGTACCTGCGGCGCCTGCTACTGGCTGGTGCCGATGGCCAACAGCGGCGTATCCCGCGGCCAGACCTGGGAATCCTACGCCAATATGCAGCAGGGCCCGGACCGGGCCTCGATGACCCCGCTGAAACGCTTTGAAGGCAACTACTGCTCCACCGCCATGACCTCGTTCCAGACGATCGGCAACTCAACCCCCTGCGCCGGGGTCGCCAATTCCGATCCGAATGCCAACAGTCCGCAACTGAAGGCGGTGCCCAATCCCTATCCCGTGGAAGATCCGGACATGTACTATCCGAAGGTCGATGGGGGCGGCGGCCGCTTTGCGACGTTCTGCCTGGAAGGAGAGGACTGCGACAAGGTGCCCAAGTGCGCTTCCGGATCCACCGATCATTGCACGGCCACGGTCCTGGATCGCTACACCACGTCGTTCAACTGGGCGGAAACGAACTACTCCGCCGTATGGTTGCGTCCGCAGTGGTACCTGATGGTGAACAGTGTCATCAGCGACGTGCAGAATGGAGGTCTCACGTTTGTCACGGGCGGAGGATACACCAAAGCCGACGTCGTGGACGGGCATTGGGCGCTGGTGAAGAACACCGCTTTCATTGGGCAGGCACAGGATCCGTCCATCAACCCTTATGCGTCGAACGCGGGTCCCATCAATCCGAATACCCCTTTGCGCTGTGCAACGCAGGTGAACAGTTCCTCCATGGTGGGCAACTTCTGCCTGCTGCCCGAGGAAGGCATCAGCTTTCCGATGAGCAACTTTGGCATCAACCAGCGGATGTTCAATATATACGATGGTCCCGCCTATCAGGAATCGAACGCGTATCTGCGCATCCCGGCCACGACGCTGGAAGACTGCCAGGCACATGCGACCCCAGGCATCTGCGACGCAAGCCGCTATCTCTACGCCCGCATGATGGCGGTGCCCAAGACGCCACAGGGTGAATGCTATCTGCCCAACGCGGCGATCGGCTGGAAGCAGCCGAATGGCTTCTACTACCCGCCCGCGTTCCACTCGTCGAATCTCTTCTTTGAGGATGTCGATATCCGGCACTATCTCATCCGCCCTGCCTTTACCGCGGACGGCCTGTATCAGACCGACTCGACCGAGGCTGCCCGGCGCTACTGCAACTGGAACCCCGCCATGTTCACCGGCTTCACCGATGTGGACCGGCAGACCGAGTTGAGCGATGATGACGGCTCGCTGACCGGGCTGGTAAATACCGTGTCGGTGAACCAGGACCCGTTCTTTCAAGGCCCGCTCGCGACGCCTCAATGCGCCTCCGACGTAGCGGCCAACCTTCCGCCCGGCACGGCGACCACAAGCCCCTATGAGTACGTAACCACGGCGATCATTCCGGAATGCGGCCTGGACTGCGTGGATTGGTCGCCTGACTGTACGGGCCCGGCCTGTTCCGGAGTGCCTCTTTATCGCCAGTACATCCTGCCGTCGGAGACTGCGGCTCCGCGCATCCGAATGAGCGGTCAGGCGACGGCCCAGCGCAGTTCACTGACCGTGAACCATGGACTTTACTACGTCGACACCACCCAAAGCAGCGACCAGCAGCATACTCTCGGCGCCACCCAGTTTTCCACCTTCCAACCCGGGCAGACCTACTACACGATGTTGTTGTTTGCGAAATCATCCACTGTGCAGACCTACCAATACTACGTGGGCCCCGGCTTCCAGCCGGCCACCGGTGTGTTCATGGCCCGGGCGGACACCACGGCTGCACCGGTGAAGTTCACCCGCGGTGACAACTGGCCCGGCACCTGGCCCCAACCGCAGCACGACGCCGCGACGGGGTTACTGACGGTGACCGTGGATATGAGCTTCCGCGAGTTCCACGACAACTATACAGCGGCCTCAAAAGCAAAGTGCGCCCCGGCCGGATTCTGCCGCTGGGACGGCGCCGCCAATCAGTGTTCCAGCGCGCTCGATCCCATGAGTACCTTGTACGCGGAAAGCGCCTCAGTCTGTGCCCGCTGGACGGCCAGGGATATCGACTGTCCGGAGGGCGGTTGCTACGCCATTGGCATTACGCTGCCCGCGGGCTTTACGACGGGCCTCAAACCCGGAATGCCGCCGGCCCCGGTTCATTTCCCGGCCACCGAGCCCTGGACTACGCCTTTTCAGCCCGCCACCGAAGCCATCGCCGGGAAGCAATGCTACTACCCGAGCGTTCCACAAGCGAGTTTGCCCATCCTCAGACCCCCCAAGAATCGACCCGTAAGACCCTAGTCGATTCGGTTGCCGGCTTGTGGGTGCGGATTCAAGAGACCGAAGTGAGAGAGACCTCGCTCGAACCTGCCGTGAGTTTCCGGTGAAGTGACAAGTTATAAACTGCAGACTGGCAGATCAACTCTGAGTTGCCACAAACACGTCACAAAAGAGGGAAAAGACTAGTGCGGATGCAGTTTGGGCGACCGTAACCTATTGATAACAGGTTCAACCGGTCGCCCAAAAAACGCGTCGTCGACGCGCGAACTAGTGCGTTACGCCAACTGGCACTGGCTGTAACTCATTGAAAATGGTGCGGTCGAGAGGACTTGAACCTCCACGAGATTGCTCCCGCTAGCACCTCAGGCTATTCAATCCACTCGATCCGACGCAGTTTCATGCGTTTAGGTGCCGTATGAGGGTGCCATCGAGCGGGATTGAGCGGCATGGTTGGCACAAATACGTCACACGGGGTTGGTCAGAACGGCGAACGGGCCTCTTATCCGTACTGCCTCAGGGTGACTAGCCGTGCCATCGCGGTCATCCGGTTGTACCCATCTTCACAGCTCACCAGGTAATGGGCATCCTGGTCTGCAGCGGGCCGGTTCCCTGATCCGAGAAACACTCCCAGGCCTTGATGTTTCGAAGCAGAAGCTTCGCAGGGCCGAGGCCATTGAGTTAGTCCGCGCCAACCGCGAAGCCGAGCGCCAGAATGTCGGATTCTCCTCCCGGCCCTTTGTCCTGTGCGGCCTGCCGCTCAAGCGGCCCACGCCGGGATGTCTGCTTCATGAGCGCAGAAACGGGCAATTCGTGCTTCAGGTAACGGGGCATCCGTGCTACGGGCTGCCATGGGGACAGGGCCGCCTTCTCCCTATCTTCCAGGCCACGGTGGCGATCAGACAGCAATCGCCGCGGATAACATTCAGCAGCGCCGCTGAGATGTTGGATGCCTTTGGGCTTCAACAGGGTGGATCTCAATACCGCCGGCTGGTCGCGTCCTTTCAGCGGATTTTTGGTGCCACAATCTTCTTCGGCACAGACACACAACTCGATCGCACTGCTGTCGTCCATAGCGCTCGGTTCAGTTTCATGTCCGAAGCGCGAATCTGGTACTCCCAGAGCACCCTTGAACGGCTTCTGCCGGGTGACTGCCAGAACATGATCCTTTTGAGCGATGAGTTCTATCGAGAAATCCTCAACCATCCAATTCCCACCGACCTGGAAGCTGCCAAAGCACTTTCGTCCTCTCCGGCCGCTCTGGATCTTTTCATGTGGCTCTCCTACCGTTGCTTCACGGCGCGTGGGCAAGAGCGGATTCCGCTATTCGGCCCGTTCGGCTTGGTGAGTCAACTCGGAAGTGTCGAATATGCGCGGCCACGCAAGTTCCGCGAGAAGTTGGAAGGTTGGCTCGGGATTGTTCGAGCGATTTGGCCAACCTGCCCGGCTTGTATCGACAAAGAGGGAACCAGTCTGCTGGTCGGCCGGGCCTTCGCCGTAGTCCCGTCGGAGGTGAGTCAAGTCTCGACACGCACAACATGAGATGGCGGACCGATTCGAACATGCGTGCGTGTTGTCCAGACTGCGTCCAACCGCGGCCGCTCTCGACTGGCAGCCTGGAATCAGGGTCGATAGCGCTGAGAGATGTGACTCCCAAGTAGACCACTGCCGATTCGGTCCCGGAACCCGACTCGTCGATTCGAACGCTTGCGGATCTCTGTCCGCTGCTCCTGGAACTCAATTAGGCTTCTGGTTACACACTCCAAACCGCTTCACCCGATAGTCTGGTCGCTTTGCATTGGGCGTGAAACTCGCGCGACACCCTCAGTACTGCTTCCCGGGGTTGTGAAGCGCGCGTATGTCAGCGTGCCAAGCCGACTAGATTCAAATCGACTCAGAGTTGCGAGTTGAAGACGGGATCCGCCGTGGAAATCTCAGACGACTTCGTTCACGTGGCAGCACCTACAAGTGCCTTACTCTCATACGTAGCCCAATCGAATTTGCAGGGAGATGCTGCCGCTTCCAGCCGCAATGTTCAACACTGAAGCTATCGGACCGTACTGACTGATCATCGCCGACGAAGCCGGACTTGCGGATCACAGCCATCTCCACCTGTCGCGCCTTCGCAGGGTCAGGCTTCAGCGGTCACAGGATTGCTGAGCGAACCCAGTCCGTGGACCGTCACCACGGCTTCATCGCCGGGCTTGAGCCAGCGCGGTGGCTGGCGGGCACAACCCACGCCGGCCGGCGTACCTGTGGAGATGATGTCTCCGGGCTCCAAAGCGACGACGCTGGAGATGTACTCGATGAGTTGCGGGATTTTGAAGATGAGATTCCTGGTGTTGGAGGACTGTAGGAGCTCCCCGTTGATCTCCATGCGGATGTCGAGCTGATGAGGATCTTCAATTTCGTCGGCGGTGGTAAGCCACGGTCCCGTGGGGGCGAAGGTATCGAAGGTCTTGCCCATCAGCCATTGCGACGTGGCCATCTGGAAATCGCGGGCACTTACATCATTGACACATAGGTAGCCGTAGACATGGCGGCGCCATTCGTCAGCCGCAATGCGGCGGCCACCCGTTCCGATGACGAAGGCGAGTTCGGCTTCATAGTCGGGTTTGGTTGAGTTCCTGGGTAGAACGATGGGCGCTCCGGGACCAATGATGCAGTAGGAGAATTTGCTAAAGATGGTGGGCACGCCGGGAATCTCCAGCTTGGATTCCATGGCGTGATCCAGGTAGTTCAGGCCCACGCAGATGAACTTCGGCGGACGTGGGAGAGGCGCCAGCAAGGTGACCCGGTCTATTGGTTCGCCGGCACTGGCGGGCAGTGACCGCAAATAGGCGTCGATGGCCGCGCGGGCTTCCACCCCACCCGCGATCACACCAAGCGTATCGGCAAAGCCCGCGGGTTGCAGATTGAACACCAGTTCGCCGGCCAGCACGCCAGGCCCCGCGGAATCGCTCTGGGTGAGGTAAGTGACAAGACGCATGGATTCTCCTTATGAATGAGCGAGGGCCGGTCCTCCAGGCGATTCGTTACGGGCAACCAGGCGTGGTCGCCGTTCGGATCGCGTGGAAAGACCGGCCCGGGTTCGCGGTCTAGAAGCTGTACTTGAGCGCGAACTGGATCAGGCGCGGTTCGCCGGCAGTGCTGATGCGCATGAAGGCGGGGGAACTCAGGTTGCCGTTAGGCTGGCCGAAGTTGGTGTGATTGAAAAGGTTGAACAGTTCAGCGCGGAATTGAAGCCGGTGCTGTTCCGTGATGGCAATGTTCTTGATGATGCCAAGGTCGACTGTGACCGCGCGGGGTCCGGTGAGGACGTTGCGGCCGAAGTTGCCGAAGGTTCCCTCCGAATTGAAGGAGAAGGCGCTCTTGGCGTAGTACTCCTGCAGAGTGGCCCCCTGTGACCGCGAAGGCAGATAGGGATCGCCGGTCAGATTGGGACGGTCGAAGCCCGCGCCGGTCATGGAGAAGTCGCGGCCGGTGACCACCGTGAAGGGTGCTCCGCTTTGAGCGCTGAAGATCCCGGAAGTCTGCCAGCCGTTGAGCGTCCTCTTCACCAGGGACGGGCCCTTGCTGAACGCCGGCAGTTCATAGACCCACGAGAGGCGGTAGACGTGGCGGCGGTCGAAGTCGGAGGAGCCGCGTTCGGGCTTCGTGTTCTCCGGGTTCTGGAAGAGAGCCGACCCAGCGGCGATGGTGCTCCAATAGTCGATCGAATGCGACCAGGTATAGGCCGATAGCAAGGTGAGACCTTTCGAAGCCTGCCACCGGATGGTGGACTGGAACGAGTGGAAGCCGGCATTGCTGGCCGATTCCTGCCAGACGATGGCCTGGAATACGCCGGGCTCGAGGCGGCGGCGACTGTCGACGTTGGCAAAGGTGGACTGCCCCGGGATGTAGATGGCGCTATTGATATTGCGCGTCTGGTTCAGATTGCGGCTCAGCTTGCCCACATAGCCGGCTTCCACCATAAGTGCCCGCGTGACCTGCTGCTGTACGTTGAAGGTCATGTTCATGATGCGCGGCATGCGATAGTTGGGGTCCCAACCATAAGCGGCGCTAGGCAGGTAGGGCTGGAAGAAATCCGGATTCGAGGTGATGTTCTGAGTGGTCAGCTTGGGGAACGGCGTAAGGCCGCTGTAGGGATTCGAGAGTGGACCGGCAGGTTGCGGCGATGTCTGGATGACCACGAACGGCAGATTCTGGCCTTCCTGCGCGGCGATGTCGACATAGAGCGCGTTGCTGAAGAAGCCGATGCTGGAGCGGACGCTGGTCTTGCCGTTGCCGAACGGATCCCACGCCAGGCCGACCCGGGGTTGAAATTGCATCTTGTCCAGGGGAATCAGCCCATTGGGCAGTCCGCCGGGGAACTCCGGAGTCTTGTCTCCAGGGAACACAAGGCCGCGGGGCGCCAGTGGGAGCACGGTGGACTGTACACCCTGGCGGTAAGTGGCTCCGCCATTGATGCCTAGACCGCCGTGCGTGTTCCAGCCGATCTCGGTGTCTTCCTGCGCTCGAAACTCCTCGAACGGATAGAGCAGTTCGTAGCGGAGGCCGAGATTGAGCGTGAGGCGCGGCGCGATCTTCCAGTCGTCCTGCACAAAGAAGCTGCGCGTCCAGGAGCGATAGCCGGGGTGATTCACATAGCGTACGCGAGTCAGATCACCCATCCGGCCCAGCAGGAAGTCGGCCGTCGCGTTGCCGGTGACGTTGCCGTTAAAGGTGAAGGCGCCGGTATTGAATACATTGGCGTCTAGGTAGTGGCTGCGCTTGTAGAAGTCAATGCCAGCGCTGAGACTGTGTTTGCCGGCCTGCACGCGAATGGTGTCGCTCACCTGCCAGTTCTCGCCGCCTTCCCGCCAGGGCCCGCCGACGTAGGCGCCGAGAGAGAAGCGGCCCGAGACGGGGATATACGGCGGATTGATGTTGGCTCCCTTGAAGTTGTCGTTCTCCACCCCGGCGTAGTCCCAGTTCTGGATGCCCATGGCCGCCGGGTTCACCGCATTCTGCGGCGTTTTCAACTCCTGCTGACCGGAAAACCCGACGCGCAGGTCGTTGAAGATGGTCGGCGTGAAGGTATGGGTGTGGCCGACGGACAGTACGTATACACGCTGGGACTGATCGAGGCGGCCGATGCCGGTATATGGGCCGTAGAAGAAGGGATCGTCTGGACGGGTGCGGTCAAACAAGCCGCTGACGTAGACCTGATCAGTGGGTGACAGGTTGAAATCGAACTTGCCGCTGTACTGGTTGACATCGACTTTGCGGGCGCCGGTGGTGATGAGCAGGCCGCTGGCCGGCGCGACCGGTATTACCTTGTCCAAAAGGTAACGGCTGGTGGGGTCGAAGCGGCTCTCCGGAATGATGTACTGGCCGCTGCCGTCGCGCGGAAAGGCGGATTTGGTCAGCGGGTCAATCACGGGGGTAGCACTGCTGATCAACCCGCTGCGCTCCGCGCTGGTGAGCGGGAAGGAGGAGGCCAAAGCCTGGTTGCGAATCCGGATGCCTTGGTACGAGCCGAAGGCGAAGATTTTGTTCTTGATGATGGGCGCGCCGCCGCTGACGCCGAACTGATTCTGGCGCAGGATGGGGACGGTGGAAGCGAAGTAATTGCGCGCGTTCAGCTTGTCGTTGCGTAGGAATTCGAACAGCGAGGCGTGTAGTTGATTGGTGCCGGATCGCGTGACGGCCGTGAAGACGGCGCCGGAGAACATCCCGTACTCGGCGCTGATGGGGTTGGTGATGAGTTTGAACTCCTGCAGCGCGTCAGGATTGGGGTAGTTCAACCCTGAGTTGGAATAGCTGCCGGCGAAGCGCATGCCGTTGAGTTGAAAGTCCATCTCGTTCGCTCGAGAGCCGTTCACGTTGGCGAAGCTGCCGTTACGATTGCCGCTGTCGAGCGTGGTGCGCGTGGAGATGTTGGTTACGCCCGTCACCAAGCCGGCCAGCTGCAGCGGATTGCGGCCATTCAGTGGCAGTTCCGTAATGCGTTTCTGTTCCACGACGTCGCCGCGCTGCGCGGAGTAAGTGTCCACCAGCGGGGGCGCGCCGGAAACTTCAACCGTTTCCGCCACCTGGCCCAGGCTCATCTGGGCATCGACCCGCAGGTTCTGGTTCAACTGAAGCACGATGCCTGTTTGGGTTTGCTGCTTGAACCCATGGGCCTCCACGGTGACCGTATATTTGGCGCCAATGGGAAGGAGCTGGATCAGGTACGAGCCATCGACTGTGGTCTCAGCGGTGCGCTTGAAGCCGGTGTCTGTATTGACGGCGGTGACCTGGGCGCCCACGATGGCGGCTCCGGACTGATCTGATACGTTTCCTAAGATCGTCCCAACATTTGCTTGGGGGAGAAGGGGGGCTGGTAGCAGTAGCGCGAGCGCCACGATTGCGAGATGGGCTTTCGTCATACTTACCTCAATTACCACTATTGTCTTTTGGTCAGACCACTATACTAATCATTCATGCGACTGTCAATAGGCGGTTACGTCTCCGTTCAGCGCGGCTACTGGATGGTGTATCCGCCGTCGACCACCAGCACATGCCCCGTGACCAGACTGGCGGCGTCGGAGGCCAGGAACACGCACGGGCCGATGAGTTCCTCCGTCCGGCCCAGACGGCCTAGGGGGATACTGGAGATCCACTTGGCCATCAGGCGTTCGGGGTCGAACTGAGGATTCTGGAGGACTGCACGCAACTGTGGTGTATCCACCTGGCACGGTGCGACGGCGTTGACGCGGACCCCGCTGGCGGCCCATTCCAACGCCAGTTCCCGGGTGAGCCCGTTGACGCCCGCCTTCATCGCGGCGTAGGCGGCCGTACCGCGGCCGAGGGCGACCAGGGAAGCCACGGAGGAGATGTTGATAATACTACCGGATCCTTGAGGAATCATGACTTTACCGGCAGCCTGGCAAAACAGAAAGGTGCCGCGCAGGTAAGTATCATGCATATGTTCCCAGTCGCTGACGTCAAACTCCAGGGACGGCTTCAAGATGCCATTCCCGGCGAGATTCACGACCACGTCGAGGCGTCCCCACTGCTGAACCGTGGATTGGACGGCCTGTTCACCGGCCTCGGGCGTCGACACATCCAGTACGATGGCCGAGGCAGTGCCGCCGGCCTCCTTGACGGCACGGACGGTCTGCTCCGCTTTGGCGGCATCGAGGTCGACACAGGACACCTTGGCGCCGTGCGCAGACATTCCCAAGGCCAACGATCGCCCGATGGCGCCGCCTGCGCCGGTGATGATGACGGTTTTGCCATCGAGGCGGAAGAGATGGGTGAACTGTTCAGCGGGAACCAAGGTCTGACCTCCAGAACTATTATTGGAATACTGGTACAACCATTTATAGGAGTATGTCACCGAAACCGGCGGTTCGTCAATCTTTTCATTACATTCCAGCGAAAATCGGGACTGGATTTGGTCTATTGGCTTGACCTAGTCAGGAATGAGGATCTAACATAGGGCTCGTGATGGAAGCGGCAAACAAAGAGCCTCGCAGGAACCGACCAAGCCAGAAGGTGTCGCGCGCGGCCAGGAGCCTGGAACCGATTGCCGCGGCCATGGGTTCGGTGCGCCGCGAAGGACTGACGGAGCAACTGGTTGAGAAGCTGGAGAAGCTGATTCTGGAGGGCGTGCTCCAGCCGGGGGACCGCCTGCCGCCGGAGCGGGATCTCTCCGAGATCCTGAGTGTCTCTCGGGCTTCTTTGCGCGGGGCGCTGAAGGCACTGCAGGTGATGGGTGTGCTGGAGGTCCGGCAGGGATCCGGCAATTATCTCAGCGTGGAGGCGAAGCGGATCCTGGAGCAACCGGCGCGGACTCTGGTGCCTCTGCCATTTCTCTCCCAGGCTGAGTTGTTCGAAGTGCGGCGCGCGATGGAGGGAGAATCGGCCTTTGGCGCCGCCACGCGGGCCACCGACTCCGACCTGCAGAAGATCCGTCATGAGTTTGCGCGGATGTCGGCCTGCACGGGTGATGCGATCGCCTTCGGCAAACACGACCAGGCGTTCCACCTGTCGATTGCCCGCGCGTCGGGGAACCGATATTTTGTGTGGTTTCTCGCGCTGGCCAACAAGGTCCTGTATGACGCGCTGCTGAAACGCCCGACGAAGCGCGATCTGAGCGTGTCGCTGGTGGAGCACCAGCACATCCTGGAAGCGATTGAGCAGCGTGACGCCGAAGCGGCCCAGAATGCCATGCTGGCGCACGTGTCGTTGAACAAATATTACCTCTTCGATGATGCGGCCGTGACTCAACTCAGTTTCCTCGCATACGAATCCGATGGGAAGGCGGCCGATTTGGTGGACGCGGGAGTGCGCACAACGCCCTAAGGGCGGGCCGGTGCGTTCAGCAGCGGGACGGCTTTGCCCTGCAGGCAGTCCCGGACAAACCCGGCCGGGATGGAGCGCAACTGATAGTCCGCTGTGCGGGAAAACCAGGCGGCGTGCGGCGTGAGGATGACGTTGGGCATTTGGCGGAACTGATGCTCGGCGGGCAATGGCTCGGTCTCAAAAACGTCCAATGCCGCGCCGGCCAGCCGTTCAGTCCGCAGGGCGTCGGCCAGGGCGGACTCATCCACCAACGGGCCGCGTGAACAATTGATGAGGTAGCTGGATGGCTTCATAAACTTGAGTGTTTCCTGGCGGATCATGTGCCGTGTAGACGAGGTGAGGGGCGCATGAAGGGAAACGTAGTCGGATTCGGCCAGCAGGTCTTCCCAGGTCCGGCACTCGGAATCATCACCGGTCGAGGCCACGGCCGGATCGTAGACCAGGACGCGCTGGACGAGCGGGCGAACCAGCGCGGCGAGGCGGCGTCCGATGCGGCCATAGCCGGCGATGCCCACGGTTTGAGAACTCAGGCGGGGCATGGGTTTCATGGTGACCATGGGGTCCCAGACTCCGCGCCGCACATCATGGGTCAGCGGCATGAGCTGGCGGTGACAGGCCAGCAGCAGGGCCAGGGCGTGGGTCGCCACCTCGTCGACGCAATACTCCGCATTGATGGCGACGCCTATGCCTGCCTCCGTGGCGGCATCGACGTCGACATTGTTATAGCCCGCCCCATAGCGAACGATGATCCGGCATCGGGCGAGGGCCCGGATCACGCGGTTGGTGATGGGCGCCCAACCCACCAGCAGGGCATCGGCGTCGCGGGCGGCGGCGATGACTTCTTCCTCCTGTGTACAGGTGAAACGCCGGACTTCCGCACCGATTTCGGCGAGAACCGACTGCTCAGTGGATATGTCGGACCAGGGACAATCGGTGATGACGACTTGATACGGCATGACAGGCGGGCCTCCTAGATTAGTAGAGACAGGGGATTCTCCAGTGTCTCGGCGAGCAAGGACAGGAACCGCGCGCCGGCCACTCCATCGGCCACGCGATGATCGACGGTGAGAACCAGGCGCAGAGTGGGACTAACGGCCAGGGCTCCATCGCGGACGAACGCTCGCGGCGCGATGCGGCCCACGGCCAGAATGGTGCTCTGCGGCGGGTTGATGATGGCCTGGAATTCATCCACTCCGAATGCGCCGAGATTGGACAAAGTGGCGCAGGCACCTTCCATGTCGGAGAGGGTGAGTTTGCCCCCCATCGTCTTGGCGGTCAACCGCGCCCGTTCGACCGCAATGTCGCTGAGCGAGCGTGCGGCGGCGTCCGTCAGCGCGGGGACCAACAGCCGGTTGGGCGCCTGGGCGGCAAACCCGATGGCACAGCCGGGAACGGTCTCGATGCGATCATTCACCCAGCTCTGTTTCATTTCCGGCATGCGCTCCAAGCAACAGGCCAACGCCTTCAGCAGCATGTCCGTGAAGCTCAGCCGGACCTGGACCCGCGCCTCGATGACGGGCACCAGGCGTTCGCGGAGATGCGTCAGTGCGGCCGCATCCACCTCGCGCGCGAGCCAGAACTGCGGGATGGTTGCGACGCTGGTGGTGAGCCTTTCGGCCACGGCTCGACGCGCTGGATCCAGGTCTGGTTTGGGCGGCGGAGGAGTGGCGGGCACAGCCGGTTGTTGCTGGAGAAAGCGCCGCACATCGGCTTCACAGATGCGGCCATGCGCGCCGGTGCCCTGGATGACCGTCAGATCGACCGTATTCTCAGACGCGATACGGCGAGCCCGAGGGCTGACCGCGACTTTCCGGCCGCCCTTCCCCGCGACGGGCGTCTCTTCGGCCACCTTGACCGGTTGCTCGTCCATGCTCTGTCCAATGCGGCCCACCAAGTGCCCCACCGGGAGCGTTGTGCCCTCCGCCGCCGTCACTTCGAGCAGGAAACCGTCCTGGGGTGATTCCAGCTCCATGTCGACTTTGTCGGTCTGAATCTCCAGGACGGGTTCGTTCTTGGCCACCACTTCGCCGACGCGTTTGAGCCACCGGACGACCGTCCCTTCGGTCATGGTCATCCCGAGTTGGGGCATTACCAGATCAAATGTCATGGGATAGGCTTCTCACTGAGCCATGAGCGCGCGGGCGGCGTTCACGATTTTGTCGACGCTGGGCAGCATGGCCGCTTCCAGAACCGGGTTGAAGGGGTGGGGCGTGTGCATGGCGCACAGCCGGCTGACGGGCGCGTCCAGATCGTCGAAAGCGCGCTCGGCCACCAGGGCCGCGGCCTCGGCCGAGAAGCCGCAGAAGCTTTGCGCCTCGTCCACGACGAGCAGGCGCCCCGTCTTGTGAACGGATTCCAGAATCGCCGCCTCGTCCAGGGGCACGATCGTGCGTGGGTCGATCACTTCGACGTCGATGCCCTCACGCTGCAGAATCGCCGCCGCTTCCAGGGCATGCCAGACCATCAGGCTCATGGCCAGGAGTGTCATGCTCTTCCCGGTCCGGCAGACCTTCGCCTGTCCAAAGGGGATGAGATACTCGCTGCCGGGGACGGTGCCTTTCTTGTTGTAGAAGAACTTGTGCTCGATGAAGAGAACCGGCCCGTCATCGCGGATCGCCGTCTTCATGAGCCCTTTGACGTCCTCGGCAGACGCCGGCAGCACGACCTTCAAGCCCGGAATGTGAGCGAACCAGGAGTACATGCAGCGGGAATGGTGCGGACCCGTACTGCGCACCGTGCCCATGGCCGCGCGAATCACCAGCGGCACGCGAATGCGGCCGTTGGAGGTGTAGTGGATGGTGGCCGCCTGCTCCACCACCTGCCCCATGGCCTCCATGATCATGTCCAGAAAGACGAGGTCGACAATCGGGCGGGCGCCCGCCATGGCGGAGCCCACTCCGATACCCACCTGGCCCAGTTCCGAAATGGGTGTATCGCGGACGCGCGTCTCGCCGAATTCTTCCCACAGTCCCTTCGTTTGCTTGTAGTTGCCGCCGCGCGGACCAATGCCTTGTCCGATGTAGAAAATGGCGGGGTCGCGCCGCATCTCTTCGCGTAATGCCTCGACACCGGCTTCTACGTACTGCATATCCCGGGAATCCGTCATCTCTTCCTCTCCTGATTCGCGTTTGGGCTAGGCGTAGACAAACTGAGCGAAAGTCGCCGGGTCCGCTTCGGGGCTGTTTTTGGCGGATTCATAGGCATGCTCTACTTCCAGTTGACATTCGCGCGCGATGGCAACCAGGGTGTCCTCCGCTACGCCGCCGCTGAGCATCCGGGCGTGCAGCAGTTGGATGGGATCCCGGGCCTTCCACTCGGCGATCTCCTCTCGCGTGCGATAACCGATGCCCGGATCCCCCTCAAAATGGCCGACGGGCCGGTAGGTCTTGCACTCCAACAGAGTGGGCCCCTGGCCTGCCCTGGCGTGCGCAACCGCGGCTTCGGCCGCCGCATACACCTCGATGACATCGTTGCCATCCACGGCCACGCCCGGGATGCCATAGGCCGCGCCTCGGCTGGCGACGCTCGTGTTGCGGGTGGCCTTCTCAAACGGCATCTCCGTTGCGTAGAGATTGTTCTCGCAGACGAACACGGCCGGCAGGTTCCACGCCGCAGCCAGATTGATGCCTTCGTGGAATGCCGCATTGTTGACGGCGCCATCGCCGAAAAACGATACCGCCACTTGCGTACCACCCAGAACCTGCACCGCCGTGGCCGCACCGGAAGCGATGGGGATGCCGGCGGCCACGATGCCATTCGTTCCCAGGAATCCACAGGAAGGATCGTAAATGTGCATGCTGCCGCCGCGTCCGCCATTGCTGCCGGCGGGTTTGCCCCAGATCTCGGCGAACACTTCCTCCATGGGCAGGCCCTTCGCGATGGCATGACCATGGCCGCGGTGCGTGCTGGTAACGTAGTCCGTCGCTGCCAGGTGAACGCAAACGCCCGCCGCGACGGCCTCTTCTCCGATATAGAGATGGATGAACCCCGGCATGACACCGGACCGGAAGACCTGCTGGATACGCAATTCGAAGGCCCGCATGCGGTGCATGGAACGGTAAAGAGCGATCAGCGTGGCCGGCGGAAGTGTCGGATTGGTCATGGTCGGAGCTCCAATGTGGTATTACCAATATACCCAAACAAGATATAATGTCAATATTTTCAATGTATGTTGACAATGTGGTTCAGTGGCTAGATAATCAGATCCATTCAGGCAACTATGTCAGAAGAGCTACGTGGGATGATCGCGTTGGTCACCGGATCCGGTCGTGGCATCGGCAAGGTGATCGCGGAGAAATTTCGGGCCGCCGGAGCCAGCGTGATCCGGCACGATCACCCGGATCGCGCCACCACCGGCTCTGGGGATGATCCTGACTTTCCCCTGCTGACGGCCAACCTGGAGCACTATGCCGAGATTGAAGCGCTGTTTCGCACCGTTCGACAGCGCTACGGCAGATTGGACATCCTGGTCAACAATGCAGCCCTCGACTCGACTCGGGCGTTTGACGAGGTGGACGAGTCCTTTTGGGACCAGTTGATGGGCGCCAATTTGAAGGCGTCCTTCTTCTGTGCGCAACAAGCCGTGCGGCTGATGCCACCAGGCGGCGGAGGCCGGTTGATCTTCATCAGTTCCGTGCATGCTCGGGCCAGCATGCCGGGCTACGCCGTGTATGCAGCCAGCAAGGGCGGCATCGAAGCCCTGGTGACCCAGTTGTCCATCGACCTGGCCGGCGCCGGAATCACGGTGAATGCCATCGCGCCGGGGGCGATTGAGGTGGAGAAATTCCGGGAGCACCCGTCCTACGACCGCGAAGCGCTGGCGGCGGAGATCCCGCGCGGCCGCGTGGGCCAGCCTGAGGATGTTGCGGCCATGGCGGAGTTTCTGGCTTCGGCGAAAGCGGAGTGGATCACCGGGCAGACGTTCACGGTCGACGGTGGAACAAGAGCAAGGCTGTACCTATACGCGGGGAGGACTATTCCAAGATGACCGTGCCTTTTGAGCAACCGGGGACGCTTTCCCGTCGCCAGTGGCTGCAGCGCGCCGCCGTAGGCGCCGCCTGTGCCCAGACCGTGCTGTCGGGCGCCCCGGCCATTCCATCGGGTGCCCGGCCCAAGTCGGTGCCCGCCCATCTGCCGGATCGCCTATCCATCTGCTACTACGGGTGGGATTGGATCACGGCGGCCCAGCCCGGCGAAGCATTTGCCGACCTGGAACGCGCGCTTATTGAGACCAAGGAACGCGGCTACAACTGCGTGCGGCCCGAGATGGGGTTGAACTGGATGTTCGATCCCACCGGGAAACGGCGCGGCCCGCTGCAATTCGGCGCCTGGATCCCCGGCTCGAGTTCCAACCTGCATTGCGTGGATGCCAAGGGCGGCGGCGTCCATGACGTGCATGACCGGGTGATGCGTTTGTTCGAACTGGCTGCCAAGCACGATCTCTACATCATCATGACGGAGTGGGAATACCAGGATGCCCTGGCCTTCACCGTCGATACCAAAGTACGCGACGAAATCGTGGGCGTCCCCTACAACGACCGGCTGATGTTGTTGGCCCAGCATTTTCACCGGCTGCTGACTGAACTCAAGAAGCGCGGGCTCCATCGGCGCATCGCCTCGGTGGAGGTGATCAACGAGTTGAATGTGCCGCGCATCATGTGCGCTCCGCCCAACACGCCCAACCAGACCTTCGCCGAGTGGAGTCAGGCCAAGTCGCCCAAGCCGGGCTGCACCACGGACCAGGTGCGTGCGTTCGCGAGCAACGCCGTCGGGTTTCTGCGCGAGCGGCACAGTGATCTGCTGGTCACCATTGATGGGCTGGTGGCCACCGTGGGCTTCGGCACGATCTTCCCGGAGAACGCGCAGATCGCCGATCATCACGCGTACTCCGATGGCGTGATTCAGGCCTTTTGGCAGAAGGCGGGGCTCGGTAGCATCGACGGAGCCAAGCCGAAGGACGAAGCGCAAAATCCGTTCCTGCGGGAAGTGCTGAAGCCGAATCCGACACCTTATGAGGAGATTGCGCGGAAGGCCGGGCACGTTCGCGCCAACTGGGTGCCATTGGCCTGGTTGTACGGCAATCTCGACAACGACAAGTTCGACCGCTGGTGCGTGGAGCACTACCCGCAGCATCGCCAGAAGGCCAAGGAATCGTTGGACAAGCAATTCCAGGCAGCGGCGGCGTTTGCCGCTCCGCGCAATCTGCCTCTGGTTGTCGACGAGGGCTTCATGCTATACCCACCGCTCCAGTGCAAGTACCCGATGACGCCTGAAGGGCGCGAGGGCGAGGAGATGGGTGTGGATGCGGCCATCGCGACGGGGCACTGGGGCATCATGTTGTCCGGCTATTATCGTCCCAACACGCCGCTTTGGAAGAACGACAGCCAGTGCGATTGGGTGCGTGGCGTGAATCGGCGCATTCAACAGACGAAGACATACACGATGGGCGCTTAGGCATGCTCACCGGACTCCTGCTGGTTTGCCTGGCCGGGGCGATGGCGGGCCTGATTCTGGCGCCCGCCAAGCTCATGCGCACCTACCGTTTCGAGAATTACTGGCTGATCTATAGCCTCAGCGGCACGGTGGCGATTCCCTGGCTGTTGGCCGCATGGGCGTTGCCGGACCTCCCAGGATTTCTGGCCGGCCTGAGTGGCGCGGCGATGGTGACACCAGGTTTGTTTGCACTGAGTTGGGGCGTGGCCTCCACTCTGGGCGGATTGGCCGTTGCACGGATTGGACTGTCTCTCGCTTACTCGCTGGTGATCGGCCTGGGCGCGGCGGCCGGCACGCTGGTGCCGCTGGCCTGGTTCTATCCGCAACTGCTAACGGAGAGTTCGGGACAGATCGTCATCGCCGGCATCCTGGTGATGGTGGGCGGTTTGGTGGTGGTGACGAAGGCGGGACAAGCTCGGGAGCGCCAGTCCGGAGCGGCGGCGGGCGGTGACAGTGGAGCGTTCGCCGCGGGCGTTCTGATGGCGGTGCTGGCCGGAGTGCTGGCCGCGGGGTTGAACTTCAGCTTCGCCTTCTCCACCGGGACGGTCCGTGCGGCGGAGCGCGCCGGCGCCAGCGGAACCAGCGCCACCTATCCTGTCTGGGCCCTGGCGATGTTGGGCGGGATGATTCCGAATCTTGGCTTTTCGGTGTGGAAGCTGACAGCCAACCGCACCTGGTCGATCTTCAGGGCTGCTTCCTCCGGAGAGGCTCTGCTGGGTGTCCTGATGGGCATTCTGTTCATCGGTTCCACGGTGGTCTATGGGCTGGGCGCCTCTCGCCTTGGTCCGCTGGGTACATCCATCGGCTGGGGCATCATGCAAACCATGCAAATCGTCGTGGGGAACGCGGCCGGATTCGTCACCGGCGAATGGCGCGGCGTGGCCAGCGGCCCGCTGCGGCTGCTGTTTGCCGGGTTGGCTTTGCTGATTCTCGCGTCTGCCATCATGGCGTTCGGCAACTATGCGAAGGGACTATGACCTCCATTGAGTTGATGGCTCAAACCGGCGATGTGCTGGGCGAATGTCCAGTCGTGCATCGTGCCCAGGGTGGCGTCTTCTGGGTCGACGTGGAGCGCCGCCTGCTGCGCCGCCTGCGTTCTGATGACGGCGCTATCGACGAGTGGACGTTGCCGGAGAAGATCGGATCCTTTGGATTCCGGGGCTCTCAATTGGTCGTCGCACTGGAATCCGGACTCTATGAGTTCAGCCTGAAGGAGCAAGGCCTGCGCGCCGTTGCCACTCCGGAGTCCGGCTCCGGCACGCGGTTCAACGATGGGAAGTGCGATCCGCGAGGCCGCTTCTGGGCCGGGACCATGCACCCTACCGGCGCTGAGCGCATGGGTTCGCTGTACTGCCTGGAATTGGACGGCCAGTGTCGCCACGCTCTATCGGGTTTCGGCATTCCCAACGGCCTGGCCTGGAGCCCCGACGCCCGGACGATGTATATCGCCGACAGTATGGACCGCGCCATCTACGCGTTGGACTATGATCTGGCCACCGGAGCAATTGGCAACCGGAGAGTCTTTGCCGACACATCCGGCCTGCCCGGCGTGCCGGACGGAGCAGCCACGGATGACCAAGGTCATCTATGGAGTGCGCAGTGCGGCGGATGGCTGCTGGTGCGCTATGCGCAGGATGGCACCGTGGATCGGACGGTCGACCTGCCAGTGCAGTACCCCACATCCTGCGCCTTCGATGACGATGGCCTTAGCCTGTACGTTACCACGGCCATCTGGGACATTCCCCCTGAAGAGCGGGCCATGGGGCAACCACTGGCGGGCGGATTGCTGCGAGTGGATGCCAGCTAACGGTCCGTACTTGCCCTCTTTGTGCGAGCGGGGAGGGGATGGTTTCCTGGTCAGCCGTGTCTTTGCTGTTGCTCGAGCTTGTCGGAGTTTTGCTGTCCACTGGACAGTCTGGAGCAATTGGTCGTATCAACTGGCGCCATCAGATAGGTAGGCCCTGCTGACGTACAGCTGAATCCACAACCCGGTAGCCCATGTCCGAGTATCCTTTCAGCCGGCGCTCATACATCCGCGCGAGCATTCGCAGATTCCCGTCGACGTAGTCGTACACTTCAACTACCCGCTTGTTGTCGTGCAATCGGTGAAGCCGCCCCACATACTGCTGGAGAGTACCCTTCCACGAGATCGGCATCGCGAGGAATAGCGTGTCCAAGCGCGAGTCATCGAAGCCTTCCCCGATGTAGCTCCCGGTTGCCAGAATCACCCGGGGCTCAGTTTCCGGCAGGCTGGCCAACTCCTCCATGACCGCCTTACGTTGCTTGCGGCCAAGGCCACCTTTGAGCACGAAGATGTTATTCACATGTCCAGCGAGCCTACTGCGGAATACTTCCAGATGCTACGTTCTGCCGGTCAGCAGAAGGGGAGAGCGTCCTGACTGAACCGCCCGAATGACGTCCACCACAATCGTGTCGTTCCGGGCATCATCACCGACGAGTGCGGCGTACACGTCCTGAATCGTGAACCCGCTTGCCTCATCATTCATTCTGAAGTCAGTTGGGCGCCTCACGACGATGTGATCGAAGGGCGTCGAATCGGTCATCGCCCGGGCCTGCATCCTGAACCGGATTGGGCCGCACTGCATGGAGATGATCGGGTGATGTCCGTCCTTTCGTGTCGGCGTTGCCGTAAGTCCAACGACGTACTTCGCCTTGATCGAACGCATCACTCGCTCGAACGTGACAGCCGACAAATGATGGCACTCGTCGACGATCACGTGGCCGTATTCGGCAACGAAGTCCTTGACCCCTTCTTTCTCGTGCAGGCTCTGAATCACCGCAACGTCGATGCGGCCCGTGCGAGCCGTCTTGCCGCCGCCGATCTGTCCGATCTCATCGACCGGTAGCCCGAGGAACATCGCCAGCCTGGAGCGCCATTGATCCAACAGTTGCTGCCGGTGGACGAGCACTATCGCATTCACTTTCCGGTGCGCGATCAGCCAGGCCGCCACCGCGGTCTTCCCAAATGCTGTCGGTGCGCAGGCGATTCCGTCGTCGTGGGCAATCATCGCCTGGACCGCGGTGGTCTGCGCCTCGCGAAGCGTTCCCTTGAAGTCCACTGCTATCGGCAGCCCTCCAAAGCGCTCATCGCGAATCACCGGTCGAATCCGGTGGGAGTCCAATAAGTCCGTCAGTTCGGTCAGGCACCCACGCGGGAGGGCGAGATACTTCGGTAGATCCTCCCCGCAGGCGATCACCCTAGGCTTGTCGTATACCGGCAGGCGCATCGACTGCGCCTTGTAGAATTCGGGGTTCTGGAATGCCGCGACGCGCAGGAGTCGATTCATCATTGCGGGAGGAAGCCCAGTCTTCTCAATAAAGAGAAGATTTGCCCTCACGATGTTCACAGTCTTGGGCAAAGGGCCGGCAATGACCGGATCCTTTCGCTTGCGGGATGGAGGAAGGGTCCACGGATCGGGCTCCTCATCATCCTCGGTGATACTGATCCTCACACCGACCAGATCGCCTCGACGCTGCGCTTCCTCCACGAGCTTCTCCACAGACGGGGCGCTGATCCGGGAGAGGGAACTCAGGAAGGCCCACTGATCAGCAAAGGGCTCGAAGCGGTCATCGACGAAGGCGCTGTTCCCCAATTGGCGCGGACCCTTTTGCAGCGGCAGCGCGATGAGATTGCCGAACCCTCCCTTCGGCATCGTGTCCTGGTTCGGGAAGAAGCGGTCGTACGAACTGAGTCCGATCTGATGGCGGCGCTCCATCGCGCGGGTCAGCAGCGCGCACCCCAGCTTCCGCGCCAGCATCGCGGAGATCCGTTGTTCGAAGAATATCCAAACATGGCCACCGTTGCCGGACCTGGACCGCTCCAACGCGGCCGGAACAGCCCATTCCCGGCACACTTCAAGGAATGCCGCTGCATCTTCCTGCCACGCTTCCTTGTCGAAGTCCGCCGCCAGAAACCAACATGTGTCGTCTGGAAGCAGAGGATACAGCCCCACGGTAATTCGTCCCTTCAAGTGCTCTTCGACGACAGAATCAGCCAGGGGCAGGTACTTGCGGGTCTCCTTGTCTACCCGTGTGCGATCTTTGGGAGCCGCCGCGTAGTAGGCCTTCCAGTCACGCTCGTAGCGTGGACTGTATCCCTTGCGGCCATCCGGGCTCTCCCAACGGACGGCGTACACGTCGTCTCGCCCTCTGAACAGGCGGCGGAACAACTCGATCTTCTCTTCAGAGCTCAGCGCGTGTGTCTCAGGGGATCCGAAGTGCGGATCGCCGGTGTCCTCTTTCGGAATCTCGATGCCGTGTTTGGCCAGAAGAGCCTTCAGACGCACATTCTCGCGGCGCAGGCGCTCCTGATCGTCAGTCATGACCACCGGCCGGAGTTGCCAGTCGGAGGAAAGAGACCCCGTGTCGCGGCCGCTCTTGGTTGATACCCATTTCACGAGCCACACGCGCCAGCGTCTTCTCCAGGCGTTCGGGCGGCCTTGGACGGGAGTTCATCCGTTCTCTGTCTCCTGCTGCCGATTGTCTCGCAGCGATCTCAGATGTGCTTCCACGTGGCGCCTTAACTGCCGGGACTCGGTGTCCCTAATGCGCCCGTCTCGCCGGGCATCCTTGATTGCCTGCCGGATCAAGTCGATTCTGCCTCCGGATTGCAGCAAGTCCACAACTGTCCTTCCAACCGTTGTTACGGGTAGATCTTCCTCTATGGCAATGTCGCCTGGAACGAGATCTTGACGGTGGATCACCACACCACGCGGAATCTGACGGCGCAGCCTCGCCTGCTTGGGGAAAGTCACATGGATCGAGTCTGGGTTCGCGTCAGAGATCCCGTATAGAGCGAGGGCCGTCAAATGCGAAAAGGCCGCCGCCTCGGGGCCTCGATTCGCCTTGGCCCAAAGTATGACCTCTCGGTACTGTGAGAGGCGATCAGGGGAAAAGTACGGCACCCTGTAGACGCCGCGCGCCACCCTTTCGAGACGGCCCCGTTGTGTGAGCCGGGCAAGTACCGAATCGGTAATTCCGGCGTCCCTCGCCTCTTTCGAGGTCAGCAGCCCGTCATGCTCCTGCGCAATGGCAGTAAGTTCGTCGAAACGAGAGCATGGCATAGCGGCTTGTTCCGGATCGTACTCCTGCCAATATCTTTCCAAAGTGGAACTATTTTGACAAGATCATAGAGCCAAGTTAGGACGGCCGGCGTAGAGTTGGCACCCTCACGCGGATCTCAGGAACAGAGCCAAGTGGCGAGGCCCCACTGTCCGCAGCAACTCTCGGAGCAGCATCCCTCACGTCAGCAGAGCCATCATCAGATCGAGCCATTTCTGTGGGTGCTCCCGAAAGCTCCTCGACATTGCGTGTTCGCAGCCGCCTAACGCCAAGACGAAGCGGTGATCGTCGTCAGGGTAGGCAGGAGTGGCTTGCACTCTGGGCAAGCGATCCGGGATCAGGACCCGGAGGAGACTCTTGGTATTGCCCATCTGGAGTTGGTGAGCCATGAACATTCTGCACGGATGCCAGAACTCAGACGTCCCTCGACGGACGAGCCCACGAAGTCACGAACTCAGGTTTTTGGGAGCCTATACCTACGGCCTCGGGAAGAATATTGGGCAAAGAACGACTGCGCTCATACTCGCACTTATTGGTGATGGGAGATGTTTGTGACGGATTAGACTGACATATCAGTACTGTAAGCTATGGATACAAAGAGGCTTAACAAACGTGGACAAGCAGATCAACTCTGAGTTGCCACAAACACGTCACAAAAGGGGCAAAAAACTAGTGCGGATGCAGTTTGGGCGACCGTAACCTATTGATAACAGGTTCAAACGGTCGCCCAAAAGAACGCGTCGTCGACGCTCGAACTAGTGCGTTACGCCAACTGTCGCTGGCTGTAACTCATTGAAAATGGTGCGGTCGAGAGGACTTGAACCTCCACGAGATTGCTCCCGCTAGCACCTCAAGCTAGTGCGTCTGCCAATTCCGCCACGACCGCATGCTGGGTCTGAAACAGTTTCCAAACCCTCTGGCAAAACTCAATTATACGCCGAACTCCCGCGGGTTGGCGACTACTTCTTAGGCGCCGCCGGAGTCTGCGCGGGAGCGGACTTCGGTGCGTTCGGCAGCGGAATCTCCTGCGTCGACACCGTCTTGCCGTCCTGCGTTTGCAGGTCGACCTTGATCGGGGTCTGCGGAGCCGGAGCTGCCTGCTTGGGTGCCGGGGCCGACTGCGTGATCGGAGCCTTCTCCAGTACTGAACTACCGACTGAGCCGCCGCCGGCTCGTGTATAGAGGACCGACAGCGTCAGGGAGGTGATCATAAACAGGGCCGCCGAGATCGTGGTGGCCTTCGAGAGGACGGTGGCCGCGCCGCGCGGGCCAAATGCCGTCTGCGAGCCCATGCCGCCGAACGCACCGGCCAGATCGGCCGCCTTGCCGCTCTGGAGCAGGACCACAATGACCAGGAACAGACACACGATCACGTGCACGATGGTGAACAGGATAATCATTCGGGTATTCCTAAAGAGAAGAACCCGCGCCCCGGGTGGAGCGCGGGTTCGCCAATTGTCCAGTATAGCGCGATCGGGTCCGCGTTAGAAATTCAGGCGGAACGCGACCTGCATGCGGCGCGCATTGGTTCCGTCCGGGAACCCCTGCGACTGCGTGCCGGTGCCGACGTTGGCGATCGGCTTCAGGATGCCCGCGGCCGCCGTATAGGAAGCAACGTTCACCGCCGTGTTGTATTGAGTGTTGAAAGCGTTAAAAGCTTCAAACATCAGGTTCGCCTTCACTCGCTCAGAGAACGGCAGAGAGCGCACGATGCGCGCATCCACTCGAAATACGCGATCGATGTCGATGTTGCCGGTCGGCACGAACGGCACGCGATTCCAACCGCCCGAGCCATTCAGCGTGGTGTAAGCAAGATTCACACCCGAGAACTGGCTGCTCGAGTTTCCCGAGAACGTGACCGTACCTGTGGCGGGCTGCGAGGAAGCCATCGTCGTGATGGAAGAGAGTTCCCAGCCGTTGACGAGGAAACGGTTGAAGGCCGAGCTGTTCTTCGTAAAGGTGGGCGCCCACAGCCAGTTAATCACCGCGCGGTGGCGCTGATCCAAGGAAGAGGTGCCTTTGTCAAAGCCATAGCCGCCAGGATAGGTCGAGTTGACGAAGCTGGAGCTGATGTTCCAGCTGGCTCCCTGCTGGTTCGCGTTGTCGATCGCGTGCGACCAGGTATAGGAAACCTGAGCGATCAGGCCGTGAGACATCCGCTTCTGCAGTTGGAGCGCGAGAGCGTTGTACCAGGACTGGCCGCCATTCTCCACCTGGAGAATCTTGCTGAAGTTCTTGTCGACGCGATTCGCGAACAGGTAGGTGGTCGTCGGGAAGAGGCCAACCTGATTGCCGGAGGCATCCTGAATTTGATACGTGACCGTCGGTCCCGGGGCGCCGAGGTTCAGATCGCGCTGCGTGAAGATGCCGATGCCCCTGCTCCAGATGTAGTTCGCGGTGAGGCCGAGGTCTTTGCCGAGTTGACGCTCAATGCTGACATTACCCTGCTGCGAGTAGGGATTGTGCATCCCCTGGTCGGCGAAGGCCAACTGGACGGAACCAGCCGGGAGGCCAGTCGCGCTGGGCAGAGTGTTGCGGAAAACCGGTGAGCCGGTCTGGGTGCTGTTGATGGATACCGAAGTCTGGTAGAGACCGTTGCCTAGGAACAGCGTATCCAGCATGTTGCCGTGGATGCGGGCATAGAAGATGCCATAGCCGGCGCGGACAACGGTTTTCTCGTCGACGTTGTAGGCCAGGCTGAAACGCGGCGCGAAGTTCAGATTCGATGAGGGAACGCGACCGGTCTGGGGCCACGCGGGGTTGGTCATGGTGGGCTGAGGCAGGAAGGCCTTTTCATAGCGCAGGCCGTAGCTGAGGGTCAGCTTCTTGTTCAGTCTCCAGACGTCCTGGATGTAGGCATTGATGTCCGAGGTACGCAGGGTGTGGATCGGGTTGCCAAACGCCTGTGAGAACGACTGGTAATTCTTTGCGCCCGCCGAGTTGCCGGAAAAATCCTTGGCGAAAGCCGTGATGTTGGCGTAGCTGTAGGCCCCGTTGCCATTGAACAACTGGTTCATCCAGTCCTGGGTGGTCTGGAAGTCGAGGCCGAACTTCAACGAGTGGCTGCCATAAGTCCAGCTCAGGTTGTCCACCAACTGATGGCGCATCTCACTCGGATAGGTGCGGGGGTAAGCCTGCGCGGCGCCGACTGTTGAACCGGCGACAGTAACATAGAGGCCGCCGGTCTCGGGCCACAGGTCGGAAGCACCCGGGTCGGACAGCCGGTCCTTGAACCAGCCATAGCGGACTTCGTTGACCAGATTCGGGGTCACGATGCGCGTCCAGGAAGCCTTACCGTAGCGCGTTTCCACTGTGGAATTGCCGTTGTTGCCAAGCATATTGCCGTTGGTAAGAACGGCCTGGGTCTGAATGCCGTAGGGCGAGCGCCAGTGCATCGCATTCAGGCTGATGCTGAACGAGTCCTTGTCGTTGGGCCGGAAGTCGAGCTTGGCGAAGCCCATGATGGAGCTCACGGTGCGGGGCACCAGCTTGTTCATCTGCTTCTGGATGAAGTTGATAGCGGCGGTACACTGGTCAGCCGTGGCCGTGCAGCTCGACACCGGGATGAAGTTCCCGGTGGGATCCGTCAAGTTATTGTTGACGATTCGGTTCTGGCCCGGGAAGTTGCGCTTCACCGTCTCGAAGTTGCCGAAGTAGAAGATCTTATCCTTCTTCAGTGAGCCGCCCAGGCTGGCGCCGGCCTGGTGCCGCCATTCGGGAGCGTTCAAACCGTTCGCGTAGCGGTCGGTTGCATTCAGCGTCCGGTTGCGGAAGAACCAGTAAGCCGTTCCGTGCGTCGCGTTGGTTCCGCTGCGGGTAACAGTATTAATGACGCCACCCATGGCGCGGCCGAACTCAGCGGAGAAACCATTCGAGAGCACCTGGAATTCCTGCACGGCATCCTGGGAGATCTGGGTGGAGATGCGGGTGCGGCCGGCGTTCTCGTTATAGAAACTGTTTGTTGTGTCGTTGCCGTCCGTCAGGAAGGAGTTGCCCATGGCGATGCCGCGGAACGCAACCAGTCCGAACGTGCCGTCGTTCACCACGGCCGGGGTGAGCAGTACAAAAGAGTCGACTCGGCGGCCATTGATGGGCAGATTGTCGATCTGCGACTGGCCCACTACCTGCGACACGCCCACATTGGTATCGGACACCAGAGGCGCAGCCGAGGTGACTTCCACCGTCGTGGCCGTCGTGGCAACCGACAGAGTCACATTAAAGCTCTGGGTGGCACCGACCTGCAACTGGAAGCTCTTCACTTCCCACAGCGCGAATCCCTGCTTCTTTACCGAAACGGCGTAACCAGTCGCCGGCGGCAGCGAAGGAGCACTAAACGCGCCCGCTTCATTTGTATCCATCGTACGGCGGATGCCAAGGGAGTCGTTGGAAACGACTACACTTGCGCCCGGGACGGCAGAACCTGACTCGTCTCGTACGCTGCCAGAAACACCAGCCAATCCCGCGACGGCCTGAGCCCAGGCGGAGGTTGCCGCCAAGACCAGTACGACCGAGAGGAAAAATATTCTTATTTTCATATCGGAATCTCCCAATTGCTGTAACGAGGTAAGGTAAACTGCGCACTACAGCCGGTGGATGGTGGATTGCACTCCGCCTGCGGGGGAACGTCTAGGTTATCCCAGGCGGTCATCTTAGCTAGAGACGACAGTTCACGCCATTGCCTGAGCAACAAGCCGTTCGCGTGACCTTGTTCGAACAGAGCTTTCCTTCCCTGAAGACTCAACATCTATGAGAATAGCAGACCGAATCTGCGGTTGCGTTACAGTTGCACATCCATTCTGTGACTCTCTTCAGCACCCCCCCTGGTAACCAGATCAATTCGTGAAGCTTTGTTACGAAATGTTCATATCAATCAAAACCCGGCCCTCAAACCCACCCGGTATCTTTGTTCTTTATTCGCCTGACAAGCATGTAAATCGGAGCTCCCGGTGTGATATGAAAGTTCCATGAGCTTGGATCAACAAGTAGCGGTCATCACCGGTTCCACCAAGGGCCTCGGCCGCGAAATGGCCTTACGCTTCGCGTCCAAGGGTTGCCGTGTCGTGGTTCACGGCATGGACGCCGATCGGGCCGAAGAAGTTCGCCAGGCCTGCGGGCCAAACGCCGCCATCTTCCTGGGGGATATCGCCGACCAACCCACCGCGATGGCCTTAATGGACTTTGCTGTCAAGAAATTCGGGCGTCTCGATATCCTGGTGAACAATGCCGGAGTCGTTAAGATGCAGCCGTTTCTCGAATTCGAGGCCGCCGTGTGGCGGCGCCTCGTGGACATCCATCTCAGCGGGGCATTTTATTGCGCCCAGGCCGCGGCGAGAATCATGGCTCAGGCGGGAGGCGGGCGCATCCTCAACATCTCTACCATCGCAGCCTCCTTCGGCCAGTTCGGATTTGCCGCATACGCGCCCGTCAAGGCCGGGGTTGAAGCACTCACACGGGTCATGGCCGTCGAACTCGCCCAGCACAGGATCTCTGTGAACTGCATTGCGCCCGGACCGGTCTGG
The DNA here is from genome assembly GCF_051172195.1 of Paludibaculum fermentans. Classification (GTDB taxonomy): domain Bacteria; phylum Acidobacteriota; class Terriglobia; order Bryobacterales; family Bryobacteraceae; genus Paludibaculum; species Paludibaculum fermentans_A. Next base: position 1,449,755 of record NZ_JBPJAQ010000001.1, on the reverse strand, counting down.
AACGACATGATGGAGCACCTCTATGGCCCCGAGAAGTTGGCCGAGCGCTGCCGCACGATTCCCATGCAGCGCATGGCCGAGGCTTCGGAAGTGGCGGAGTTGGCGCTGTATCTGCTCTCTCCCGCAGCGGGCTATATGACGGGACAAGTCCTGCATCTGGACGGCGGAGCCAGCGCAGCCGGCTGCTTCACGATGGAAGTCTACAAGCGCGCTACTTCTTAAGGTGGCTAGCCGCCGCGTCCCGGTTCTGCTGGGCGTTCGCATACTTTGGATTGAGCCGCAGCGCCTGGTCGAAATCGGCCACGGCCTTCTCCCATTGCGCCAGCCGCATGTAGGCGTAGCCGCGAGCGTTCCACGCCAGCGACAACTTCGGGTTCATCTCCACGGCCAGAGTCAGTTCGCTGATCGACTCTTTGAACTGCCCGGCCTGCAGTAGCGTGCGGCCCGCGGCATGATGCGATTCGGCGGTCCCGGCGGATTGCGCTTTGGATATAGCGACTGCAACCGGGGCTGGCGCCGGCGCCCGTGGAGGCACAACCGGAAGAGGTTTCGCCTCGACCGTAACCGGAGCCGGGGGCGGAACCGGGGCGGGCGGCGGAGACACAGTCTTCGTCACAACGGGTGCTGCCTGCTGGGGAGCGGCCTCCGCCTCCGCCGGCTTGGCCCGCTGGGCTGCCGCCTCGCTCTCTTTTTCCCTCTCTGAGGCAACCTCCGCCCGCGCTTTGGCCGCAACTTCGTGGAACTCCGTGTTGGCCGGCTCCAGGCGTTCCGCCGTCTCCAGATCCGCCAGGGCGTTTGCATACTGCTTCAGCAGGAAGTACGCGCTGCCGCGTGAATACCAGGTCAGGGCGTTATTGGGATCCAGATCGATTGCCTTCGTCCTGTCGGCTAGACCCTTCAGGTGGTCGCCCATGGAGTGGTAGCTCCCGCCACGGGCAATGTAAGCCATCGGATTGGCCGGATCCGCTTCCACGGCTCTATTGCGGTCTTCCAGGGCATCCTTTGGCCGCCCAAGCCGCACCATTAAGTCCGCCCTGGCCAGCAAAGCTCGCGGATTCTGCGGGTTGGCCTGGAGTGAGGCGGCATAGTCCGCCAGCGCCTCGTCATTCTTGCCCAGGGTTTCCTGTGCCGCTGCACGGTACATGTAGGCCGTGGCCCGGTCCGGCCAGTCGGCCTCTTTGTGCAGATCCAGGGCCTTCGTAAAGTCGGCTACGGCTTTGTCGAAGTACCCTACCTGGCCCTGCGCATGCCCTCGCTCAAAATACGCGTCCGCATAGTCCGGCTTCAGGGCAATCGCCCTGTCATAATCCTCCAGCGCATCGCGGTACTTGGCCGATCTTGCATACATCCTGCCTCGTTCGAGATATGGTTCCGGATTGTCCAGCTTGAGCCTGATTGCGTTGGAAAAGGCCTCCAGCGCTTTCGGTACCTCGCCCATGCCGGCGTAGGCTTCTGCCAGGCTGCGGTAAACCGCCGAGCCTTCGGGACGGACCTCCAGAACGCGCTCAAATGCCGCGGCCGCTTCCGGATAATGCTTCAGGGCGAGCCGGGCATCGCCGAGGAACCGTAGAACTTCCGGATCGTTAGGCGTGGTCTCCAAGGCCAGATTCAGGTCGGTCACTGCCAGTTGGAACTTGCCGAGCTTGTAATAGATGATTCCGCGGCGCCGAAGCGAACCCGAGGAACGCGGGTCGACTGAGAGAACTTCGCTGTAGCGCTCGACCGCCTCATCCAGTTTTCCTGATGCTTCGGCGCGAACGCCCCGCTCATAGGACATGGCCGCCGAGCGGCGATCCAGTTGGCCGGAAAGAGTGAACGATAGCCCGCACAGTACCAGCAGAGATAGAGCGGGCGCCTTCCTCCTCATGTTTCCAGCATCTTACATGGACTTGACCCGTTCTTCAAGTTGTTTGCTAAGTTCAACATAGTCCTCGCCTTCCAAACGCAAAGGCGCGCCGATCACAACCCGCACAAAACCCGGTCGCGGAAACCGCCAAGTTGGGTGCAGAATTCGGTTGGAGCCGTGAATCCGCACCGGCACCACCGGCACCTTCAATCGCGAGGCCATCATCGCCGCTCCGGGCTGGAACGATCCCACTGAATCGTCGTAGCTGTGCTTGCCTTCGGGGAAGATCAGAGGGCACCAACCCTCTTCCACCATCTCGCCGATGTAGCGCAGTGTCTGCCGCGTGCCGGCTTCACGTTGCGGGATCGGCAGGGCGTTGAACATCAGGCAGGACAGGTAGTAGTTCAGGTTGCTGGTGAACCGGGAAAACAGGCTATGCTTCTCCGGGTGGTAATGCCCGTCGAAGAACTCTTTACGCATCGCCGGCGCCAGTTTGTGCCGCCACTTCCACGGCATCGCGATGAACACGATGGGTGCATCGAAATAGCCCTGGTGGTTGCAGGCGAAGATCACAGGACCGTCGATGTTGCGCAGATTCTCGCGGCCCTCCACCCGGACCCATGCAAATATCCGGGCCAGGTTCAGCAGCCACACGTTCAGGTGGAAGATGCGCGACCAGAGCGCCCACTTCGCCCGGTTCCAGGTGGGGAAGTCCATCACCTCCGCGGGTCCGGAAGATCCGGCCGGAGCTGATTTCAGCGCCTCCAGGTCCGCGATGGTCTTCGCATTCGTGAACGCCCTCTCGTCGACCGGGGCGCCCAACTCCCGTTCGAGCGCCACCAACAGTTCAACCCGGTCCAGCGACGACAAACCCAGGTCGTCCAATGACGTGCCTGCGCTGACTTCGCGCCCGGTCGTCCACTTGCCCAGCAGCGCCTCCATCCCGCTCGCATCTTTGCCCGGCCCCGCCTGGCGGGCTTCCCCGGTGAGCCGGTTGCGGATCTCGCGCCGCCGCAACTTGCGGGTTCCCTCCGTACGCGGCAGCTCGGGTTCGCTCCAGACGGTGTAGCTGCGCACCTTCTGATGCTCTTCCAAGGTTCCGTTGGCCTGCGCGATCACCTGCTCCGCGCGGGTTGAACCCTCCAGCACGATCGCGGCGTGGACCCGCTCCCCGCCGTCGGCCTTCATCCCAATGACGGCGCTCTCTTTTACGCCCACAATGCCGTTCAACACCCGCTCAACATCCTCGGGGAAGACGTTTCGCCCGTCCGGCAGAACGATCATCTCCTTCTTGCGGCCCTTGATCATCAGGCGGCCGGAGTCGTCCAGTTCACCGATGTCGCCCGTGTGAAACCAGCCGTTTTCAAAGGCTTCAGCCGTGGCCTCGGGATTATTGAAATAGCCCGACGTCACGTTGCCGCCGCGCACCAGCACCTCGCCATCATCCGCTATCCGGATCTGGACGCCCGCGATCGGTTTACCCACTGTGCCGCGGCGCGAATGGAAGGGATGGTTGAGTGTAACAATGGGAGCCGCTTCAGTCAGCCCATAGCCTTGAATCACCGCCCAGCCGAGATTGCCCCAGAACTCTTCGAGCCCCGGATCCAAAGCCGCTCCGCCCACCACGAAGCTCCAGAACTTGTGCCCGAACAACCGGTGCGCCCGTCGGTAGCGCCACCAGCGCCACCAGAACTTCTCACCCGCCGGAGCATTTTCAGCCGTCTCCGGCGCTACGCCCTTCAGGTACTCTTTCAGGACATCGAGGATCTTCGGCACCGACACCAGCACGGAAATCTTGCGCGACTTGATCTGGCGCACAATTTCGCGCGGATCCTGGCTGCGCTGGAAGATCACCGTCCCGGAGATCATCGGCGGGATGAAAATCGCCATCGCCTGGCCGAACATGTGGCTCAGAGGCAGCAGGTTCAGGAAGCGGATGGGCGAGAACGGCCGCGCGTACTTGCGGTACTTCAACACCTCCCGTTCCACTGGCACGATGTTGGCCAGAATATTGCGGTGGGTGATGATTACGCCCTTTGGCTCTGCCGTCGCACCCGAGGTGAACAGGATCTCGGCGATGTCGTCGGGCTTGGCCTGGACCTCTTCAAACCGCGCATCCGCACTCTTCCAGTCCAGGTCCGACAGCCGCCAGACCGGTGGTCCGCCCTCCATGGCCGGCACCTTCACCTCGTCGCCGGCGGCAATCGCCTTCGCCGAGGTGATCTTCATTACGCGCTGCAGGAACTCCGCCGAATGATGTTCGTCGATGGGCGCGACAGCCACTCCGCGCAGTACACAACCCCAGAAGGCCGCTACCCACGCCGGCCGGTTCTCACTCCAAAGAATGATGCGGTCGCCGCTGCCGATGCCGGCCGCCTGCAGTTTTGCCGCAAAGTTGCGGGCTGCTCGGGCTAAACCCGCGTAACTGTAAGCGCGCGGCCGGAAGCCGTCGTCATATACGAGATATTCGCCTTCCAGATCCGCGACTGTGCGGAAGTAGTCCAGCAGCGTTTCACGCACCATGCACTGCCAACCTTACTGGATCGTGCTGGAACCCTGAATCCCCATGTCTGTGCTCGCCACGTTCTTGTTGATGTGGTTGTCCAGGTTGATCACATAGGTTTCCGGAGCGTCGATCAGCACCGGGGAGTGAGTCGCACAGATAATGCGGAATTTCTTCTCCTGCACCAGTTCCATCAGCATCTTCAGGACGCGGCGCTGGTTCGAAACCGACAGCGCCATCTCGGGCTCGTCCAGCAGCAGGATGGTGCCTTCCGGCAAGGCGGGAAACGTCTCCCGGAACATCGACAACATCACCTGCCCATGACTCGCTGCCTGGATGAACTCCTGCATCTGCGGATTGCCCTCAAACAGCTCGGGGTGCATCCGCGGGTTGTGCTGTTCCGCGTCGAACAGGAAAATCTTCGGCGCCTCCACCTGCTTTTCGAAGCGGTAGATGTAGCCCTCGATCTGCTCGCCTTGCAGGGCGTAGTAGATGGAATGCAACAGCGTCGACTTGCCGCAGCCGTTCTCTCCAGTCAGCAGAACGAGGGGATGGGTGAGATCCACCACGATCGGCATATGGAAGTTCAGTTGGACAAAGACAGGGTGCGACAGTATTTTGAGGAACATGCCAGGGAAAGTACCAGGATAGCAGCGCCCTACCGGTCGGGAAATCGTTTGCGGACCGGGCTGCGCTGGAATCCGTCCAACCCCTGCTGTTTGGGATCGTAGTTCGGGTCGTTGCTATAGACCGCCTCACCGCGCTCATTTACCCACCGGTGGTTCCAGGCATTCGACCCCGTCTCCACCTTCTTCGTGACAGGGTTGACATACTCCTCTGTCCCCATCAGCGTGTGGTACATCTGATTGTTGATTTCGGCATTTGTGCGGCGCCGGTGCTCGACGATCTCCCGGTCGAGCCGGGCGATGTCCTGTTGGCTTCGAATGGCGATTTCGTTGCGTTGCATCTGGCCGCGGATCTCCCCTTCCACCCAGCGCGGGTTCAACTCAATCGAGTTCAGGATAGTGGCCACGATCGGGCCCGTCTTTTCCAGTTCTCCGGCCGGCGCCCGCACCGTGAACGTGTCTTTGTTGCACCACAGACCCGCGCCCGCCGGACCAAAATCCTGCACCGCTGTATACAGCGCTTCCTCCCACGCAGCCGAGCCTTCCTGATAGTTCAGCACCAGCAGTCCCGCGGAGTACTGCATGTCGATGGGCACTCCGGAAGTCCGCAATAGTTGCCGGTAAGATTCCGCGACCTTGGGTAGCGGATAGCGGCCTTTCACCTGCGGCCCTGACGCCCGCGCATGCTGGCGCCGGAATACCCCTTGATCCAGATATCCAAACGCATCCAACACTGGCCAGACCAGCGCCCCGTTGTAGTTGCTGCCCTGGGGAAACAGCCCGGCCGCCGGCATGCGGCGCGAGTCGATGTACATCGTCTCGGGCAGCCAGTGCAGTGTAATGCGCCCGTCCGGACTCGATGCTGTCATCTCGAGCTTGGCTGAGATCGCATTCAGGGCTCCGCCCGAGGTCATCGGGTTCACCCGGACAATCCCGCCCGTCACTCGCCAATCGGACGGCAGCAGGAGGCTGAATGCGCCTTCCTTCGGCTCCGCCACACGTTTGAAGTAAACTGCCTTCGGCTGGGCCAAACAGATGGAAACCGAAAGCACCACCAACGGTGTCCAACACCTAACCATGGGTTCCTCCGTATGAATAATTGCAGACTAGCAGGTCTGATTCTGGCGTCAAGCGCCACACTGGGTGTACTCTCCCTGGCTGGCTGCTCGGCCCGCCAGCCGGGGGCGAAGACCTGGCGCCTGGTTGGCACTGGAAGGTCGTTAACACTGAGTCCCCCGCGGCCGGCCGGGCCGGAATTCACATTGAAGAATGCGCGCGCCGCCAGCCCCAAGGGCCCGGCCTGCCGGCTGGAGACCCCCGAAGTTTCCTTCCGCTGGAAAGGCCGTACCGCCAAAGTGCGGGCCACGGCGGATTCCCTGGTATCCATGCCGGGTTCGCTGGTAGCCGCCGAAGGAAGCAAAGGACCGCAGGGGCTGTCGAGTGAGACCCTTCTTGCCAGGAACTGGTTCCGGGAGGACTTCCTGCCTGGTCTGGCCAAGCAGCAAGCCGAGGGCTGCCTGGCGGCGGCCGAGATCCCTCAACTCACCCAACGAGTCATTGACAATCTGGCCATTCCAACAGCCACGGCTTATCGCCTCCGCTATGGTGAGTTCGCGATGAACGGCTACATTGATGTGGATTCGAAGTTCCGCCTGACCGGAATCGAACCCATTCGCACCAACGGTCAGGTGACCGGCTACCGCACGTCCTACTATTTATTGAAGCCGGCCGCCCGCGGTGGTGTCGAGGTTTCCGCCGGAGCTTCGGAAAGCAACACGGCCGGCACACTCACCGCCGGCACGGCCGTCGATTCCGAACTGCTCCACCTGCCGCCCGGCGCGACGTACTTACGTCTGTTCTTCCGTTCATGGAGTATTCGCGAAGACCGCCGCATCGCCGTACTCGCCGCGCAGTCCCAAAGTGCACTCGAAGCAGCCACCGGAGCATTTAACGAGAACCCCGAAGCATTCTGCGCCACGGCTGCGGCCAATGGGGTGGCCTGCGTCGGTGTCCCCAGGGACACGGTCATTGGACCCGAACTGCTGGTCCAGACCAATAACCGCAACCTCTACGTGCCTGTCAGCGGCAGTCTCGGCGATCTCTTTCGCGCCGCGGGCATTCGCGACCCTAAGACGGTTTTGGCCACCCTGAAGATCAGCAAGCCCTACGAAGGCAAACTCGTGCCAATCGACCTGAGCCAGGCTGGTGGCGGTATTGTCACCTTTGTATTTACCGGCGGCGAGCAGGTGTCGTGGTAAGCGGGCTTAGCCTTTGGTCAGTTTGAAATTACGAAACGAACCCGTATCGAAGAAGCTGCCCAGCCCGATGCGGCCGGCGCCCAGGCTGAGATCGACGCCCTTCAAGGCAGGCGAGGTCTGGCCATTCACCCAGCACTCGACAAGTCCTTTCGACGCGTCGTAGGTGATCTTCACCTTCTGCCAGTCTTCGGTCAGCAGGGTCCCCGGACCCTTGGTGGGGCTGATGCGCACACGGTCGCCGTTGAAGCAATGGAAGATTCCGTTGTGGACTTCCACCTTCTCCGGCGAGTCGTTGGAAAGATGGACGTAGTTGAAATAGCCATCCTTCTGCCACGCGTACAACAGCACCAGGGAGCCTTTGCCAGGCTTGCGCTTCACTTCGGTTTCCAGCGTGAACTTGGCGATCGGCTCGGTCTGCGCCAGGGCGAATTGCACTGGCCGGCGCGGGTTCGCTTCCTGCGGGCGCGGCACCACCAACTCCAGCTCCGAGGTGCTGATCTTCCAATCGGCGGCGGCGATCACGTCCCACTCCAGCCCGAAGGCACTGATCTTCTCGGCCAGGGGCGGTGTCTTCGGAGCCGCCATCACGGCAGGCAGCAGGGCGGGCAGGGCAAACAGGCTACGGCGTCGCATGCGTCTATCATATGCCGCTGTGCCACTCCGCGGAACGCAGGAGGACGATGAAACCCCAAAGGTTGATCTCTCATCAATAGGAGTGAAGGGAGGGGCCTTTATGTTCCACTCCTGGAACAGTCGGTCTTCGCAACTCTGGGAAAGAGCCGCCACAACCTGGTGCCGGGTGATGCATCCCGCGCCTATGTGGCCCGTCAATGGTCAATATCGCTGCCCTGAATGCCTCCGCACTTATGCGGTCCCGTGGGAAGAGCAGCGCAAGCCAGTTCATTCCGTCACTCCGCTGCCCGTACGAGTGACTTCGCAGCCCGCCGCCCAACCGCCTTTGGGCCGCGCCGCTTAAAGTCCATCAACCCCTGAACAATCCTGGAGCGGCGCCGGGCCGGAAACCCGGAAATACGGTCCCCAGATCGGTCCGCCCCAAGTGTGTCGTTACGATCTCGCCCAGGACATCGCGGAAGTCCGTGGTGACGGCGAGATCGCGGCCTTCATAGAGTTGTTCGGCTTCGAGGCCTGGCCATCGCCCGGCTACGCGGCCCCCGTGAACGCCGCCGCCCATGGCGAACATCACGTTGGCATGCCCATGGTCGGTACCGCGCGTACCGTTCTCCCGCGCGGTCCGGCCAAATTCGGACATTGTCACAACGACGACATCCTCCATGCGGTCGCCCAGATCGCGCTGGAATGCGACCAGCGCCTGCCCGAACTCCCGCAACTGATTCTCCATCTGCGGGAGTTCGTTGGTGTGATGATCCCAGCCGCCCATGTCCGCGAACGCCGCCTCCAGGCCGACGTTGCCTTTCACCAACTGGGCCACCTGGCGCAGGCTCTGGCCCAGCCGGCCACGCGGGTATACCGCTCCATTTTCCGGAGTCGGATTCGCGCGCCGCACGGATTCCATCATGCGCAAAGCCTCGAACGTCTCGCGCCCCGCCGTCTGCAGCCGGGCATCGCTGGATGCCGCATACATCGACTGGTACTCGCTGGCCATCTTCCTGTCGCGCACCTGGAAGTCGCTCATGTTCCCGATCGCCACGGCCGCCTGGGGACCGCGTAGAGTCTTGGCGAGATTCCCGCTGGCGCTCACCGCCCGCAGCGGAGATGGGTTCGTTTCGTGCGCCAGCGCACGATTCATCCAGCCGTCGCTGGTCGACTTCAACCCCGGAGTCCCACTTTCCATATAGTCCTGCGCGTCGAAGTGCGATCGTGTGGCATCAGGTGAACCCGTGGCATGAACGATCGCGATTTGCTTTGCGTCGTACAGCGGCTTCAGGGGCTCCAGTTGAGGATGCAGGCCGAAGAAGCCATCGAGGTCGATCACTTTCTCACGTGCGATCCCAATCGTGGGCCGCAGTTCCGAATAGCGCTTGTCGCCATGCGGGACCACGATGTTCAAGCCATCGGCCGCGCCCCGCTGCAGTACGGCGACCAGGATCTTCCTGCTGCCGGGTCCGGCGGCCGCCCGCGCCAGCCATTGCGGAGCCACGCCTGCGCCGAACAAAGCCAGCGCGGAGTTCTTGAGGAATACTCTTCGTGTTGCCATCGCCATGCCCCTTTCAACGCTTCTGAAATTCCGGCGAGCCCCAGGTCGAACCGGCGTCCTTGTACTTTGCGCTATCCACTTGGGTCCCCGGCACGCGATTTGCTGCGAGCGCGCTCGCAAAGTTCAGGCGTGCCACAAGGCCCGAAGAATTCACCCATTCTTCCGATTTGTTGGAGTAGCCCGTTGGCTCGGCCTTGCGGTACAACGGCTGTCCCAGACGGTCCACAACTTGGGCGAGGCCGAACCCGAAGGTGACGTTCGCTTCGCCAGCGCGAACAGCGCTGGCGACGAATTCTAAAGGCGATTTTATTTTGCTCTGATAGGCCTCGGCCGACCAGAAGTCCTTCGATTCAAACATCGTCCTGACCACTGCCCGCAGGTCGCCATCAGACTTCAGGTACTCTTTCGCCATGCGGTCGATCAAAGCGGCCGATGGACTGTCGCTGACGAAGCGCAGCGCCAGTTCGCGGCTGAGGAAACGAGCGGTGGCAGGGTGCCTGCCCAGCAACTCCAGTACCTTGATTCCGTCCTCTTCGCCGCCACCCGCGGCAATCTTGACGCCGAGTACCGTCTTCTCGCCCCGATCATGCAGCCGCGGCGCGAAGAAGAACCCGCCTCCCTGTTGAGGCTGCCGGATCGTCCAACCCGTGAAGCAACGCGCCACTTCTACGATGTCCTTTTGGGAATAGCCCCCATCCACCCCCATGGTGTGAAGCTCCATGAGCTCCCGGGCATAATTCTCATTCAATCCACGTTGCTTTTGACGCGGCTGCGAGCCCGGCGCAACGGACTGCCAGTTGTCCAGATAGAACAGCATCGCCGGGTGCTTCGCCGTCGCAGTCAGCAGATCCTTGAACTTGCCGAGAACGTTGGGACGGATGGCGTCCCGTTCGTACGAGGTGATCAGGTAGCGGTTGGCTCCCTTGTCGAAAAACACATTGAAGTGGTTGAACCAGAAGTCCGTCAGGACTTCTTCCAATTGGCGATTGGAGTAGACAGCCCGCAGTATTTTCGCCTCCGACAGGTCGTAGGCGATCACCCTAGGCGGCCCCACTTCCATCAAGTAGTCGCGACGCTGTTGTGTGGTTGCTTCCGCCATGCGGAAGCCCGGCCGAACAGGCCGGGGCGGACGCGTAGCGTCCGCCGCCGAAAAATTTTTCTGGGGTTTAGGCCTTGGATAGGTTCTCGCCAACTCTTCGCTGGACATGCGGAGCGACTCCAGCGGCTGCAGTTTCTCGGTCAACTGCGGATCCTCCGGGATCTGTCCAGGATGCAGTTGCAGATCCAGCCACTTCTTCCATCCCAGTTGCTGAACCCTTTGCACATCGCCCGGCCGGGCCCCAAAAGTTGCCCGGCTCAGCAGGTGTTCCGTGCGTTGCTCTTCCGTCAGGTGCAGAGCCGCCGCGAGCAGCGGGACGGCCAGTAGAAACAGAAGTGGTCGCATACACCGTTACTGACGGCTTTTGTGAAGATGAGGGTGACAGAGAAGTTCTCCGGCTGCGGAGACACACGTAACAAAGGGTATGGATTTTTGGGGGAACGAAGAGGTCGTATTGGAGCGGGAGACCGGATTCGAACCGGCGACATCGACCTTGGCAAGGTCGCACTCTACCAGCTGAGTTACTCCCGCTCGCCGGTACTTTTTAATTGTTGCTCGCCCACCCCCAATCTGTCAAATCTGGCCTTCCAGCCGCATCCACCCAGGCCTCGAGTAGTACCAATCCGTTCAGCCTCTTGCAGCTTCCCCAGAACAAATTCCGACGGAAATGCGAGCGATTTCCACAACCCCTGCAACCGTAGATAATCCTTTATTTTTAGAAGGTTACAAATATGTTAGAGGCGGTGCTTGATGCCCTGTGAATTGTGCTATTCTGATCTTCGCTTGGGCGGCGGCGTACGCTGCGGGAGGTCGCTCCCGATCAACGACGCCAGACAGAACGGTCGCCTCCAGCCAATCCATAAATCTGTTTCTGTCGACCTTTCCACCCTGTGGAAATTTCGTGGGAGTATTGTGACTCGATGTTGGAAAAAAATACGTGGGAAGCAATCAAAGAACAGCTACACCACAAGTTAACCTCGGAGGCATACCAGAACTGGGTTTCTCGTACGGAGTTCCTGGAACTGGATGGTGCAAGGTTGCGCGTGGCTGTACCGGACGAAGTTACCAAGATCTGGTTGGAGAGCGAGTATGCGCCCAAGGTAGCTACGGCCATCCGCGATCTTCGCCTTCCGATCGCTGAAATCCACTACGAGCTCGCCCCGCTTTCGGCTCAGCTCGTGGACCGCAATGCAACCCGTCCGGTGAATGGAGCCGCCGTTGCGCCCGCTCCGGAATTCCCGGCCGTCAACAGCCAGTTGAACCCCCGCCTCACTTTTTCGTCCTTCGTCGTGGGTTCCTGCAACCAGTTCGCCCACGCCGCCTCCCTGGCTGTGGCCAACTCACCTTCCAAAAGCTATAACCCTCTCTTCATTTACGGTGGTAGTGGAATGGGGAAAACCCATCTGATCCATGCCATCGGCCGGGCCCTCATCGACCACCACGGCGCCTTGCGCCTGGTCTACACCTCGGGCGAGCGGTTCATGAACGAGATGATTCACTGCATCCGCACCGATCGCATGGCCGCCTTCCATCAGCACTATCGCACTGCCGATGCCCTGCTGATCGACGACATCCATTCGCTGGCCGGGAAAGAACGCACCCAGGAGGAGTTCTTTCACACCTTCAACGAACTCTATGACCACCAGAAGCAGATCGTGATCAGCAGCGACCAGATGCCCAAAAACACTCCGGGCCTGGTCGAGCGCCTCCGTTCGCGCTTCGAATGGGGTCTGATGGTCGACGTGCAGCCGCCTGACCTCGAGACCAAGATGGCCATTCTTGATAAGAAGGCAGAGATGGAAGGCATCCGCCTGCCCGAGGACGTCCGCATCTTCATCGCCACCAAGACGAAGTCGAGCGTCCGCGAACTCGAGGGTGCCTGGACTAAGCTCCTGGCCTATTCCTCGGTCACGAGTATCCCCATCAACCTGCCGATGGCCCAGCAGGCGCTGAAGCAGCTTCTCCCCGGGCCGGAGCGCCGCATCACCATCGACGCTGTCGTACGCGCCGTGGCGGAGCGCTATAACCTCCAGCCCTCGCAGCTCAAACAGAAGACGAACGCTCACGAGATCGCCCGGCCCCGCCAGGTCGCCATGTACATCTGCAAGGAGCTCACACCGGCTTCCTTGCCCGAGATCGGACGCCACTTTGGGGGTAAGCACCACACCACCGTCCTCCATTCCATTCGGAAAGTGGAGGAGCTGCGCCAGTCCGACCCTGATTTGAACAGGCTGATCCACAGCGTATCCGATTCATTCAACTAGACTTCCAAAGTTTTCCACAGCAGCCCTTCCACAGACCCTTTGCACTCCTGTGAGGATCTTGGGGGCTGACGGAAGATCCGGCGGTTCCAACATGAGTTTTCACACTTCGCGGATCCGTCAAGGCTCAGAGTTTTGTATAATTTAGAGAGAAATCTACATTTCCACAGGTCCTACGAATCCTAGAAGCAATAGGATCTGTTCATTGAGAGAGAGATAGCAGTAGGCGTAGGGTCCGACCAGAAGGGGAAACGGTTCCATGGAGTTCACCGTCAGCAAAGCCGATCTCGTACGCGAGCTGAATCTGTCGCAAGGCGTGGTTGAGCGTAAGACCACCATTCCAATCCTGTCGAATGTTCTGCTCGAGCTTTCCGGTGAGCGGCTGACATTGACCGCCACGGATTTGGAACTGGGCATCCGTTGTTCGACGCCCGCGAAAGTGAAGTCGGCCGGGGCTGGCACGATTCCCGCCAAGAAGCTGCTGGATTATGTCCGCCTGTTGCCGGACGCCGATGTGGTGGTCAAGTTCAGTGACAACCACTGGGCCAGCCTCACCTGTGGCCGTTCCAAGACGCGTATTGCCGGCATGTCGCGCGAAAGCTATCCGGAACTGCCGGAGATGCCTGAGCCGCTGGCCCAACTGCCTCTCGCGCTGCTCAGCAGCATGATTTCCAAGACCATCTTCGCCATTTCCGCGGAAGAATCCCGGTTCACCCTGAACGGCGCCCTACTACAAGTGAAGGGTAAGACCATCACGATGGTCGCCACCGATGGGCACCGCCTCGCGCTGGTCGAGTGCGAGAATCCCATGCAGAGCGAGACCAACTACAAAGCTCTGTTGCCTCGCAAGGCGATGGCCGAGATCCTCAAGTTGGCTTCGGATTCCGAAACGAAAGATGCCGCCGTCGACTTCTCGGGCGATGACAACCACCTGTTCTTCCAGGTGGGTGCCCGCCTGCTGATCAGCCGTAAACTCACCGGCAACTTCCCGGACTTCGAGCGCGTGCTGCCCAAGTCCCATAGCCATACCGTCGCGATCGAACGGGATGAGCTCCGCGCCTCCATTGAGCGTGTCGCCCAGTTTTCCGATGAGCGTTCTCGCGCCATCAAAGTGCGCTTCGCCGACAACGAAGCCACCATTCATTCCTCGCTCTCGGAGAGCGGCGAGTCGGAAGAGAGCCTGGCGGTGGAATACGGCGGCCCCACGGTCGAGATCGGTTTCAATGCCCAGTATCTGCTCGAATTCCTGCGCGCCGTGCCCGAGGCCAAGGTGGCCTTCCACTTCAAGGACGCGCAAAGTGCCGGCGAGTTGACCCCGTCCGGCGAAGGCGTTGACTATAAGTACCGCTATGTCGTGATGCCCATGCGCATCTGACCGTGATGCGAGCGGTGGAAACAAGGATTAGACAGTTTTGAGCACTCCTGGCAACTACGATTCCAGCAGCATTAAGGTTCTGGAGGGTCTCGAGGCCGTGCGCCTCCGCCCCGCCATGTACATCGGCTCCACCAGTGAGATGGGGCTGCACCACCTGGTCTACGAAGTAGTCGACAACTCCGTGGACGAGGCGATGGCCGGCTATTGCACCGAGATTCAGGCGACCATTCATATCGACGATTCCATCACCATCGTCGACAACGGCCGCGGAATCCCTGTTGGCATCAAGGAAGAGTTCGGCGTATCGGCGGCGGAGATCGTGATGACGAAACTCCACGCCGGCGGCAAGTTTGACGCCAACACCTACAAAGTCTCCGGCGGGCTGCACGGCGTTGGTGTGAGCTGCGTAAACGCGCTGTCTGAAACGCTGCACCTGGAGATCTGGCGCGAAAAGGCTACCTGGGAGCAGGATTACGAACGCGGTCTGCCCAAAGGCCCGCTCACCCGTACCGGCAAGTCCAACAAAACAGGCACCAAGATCACGTTCAAGGCCGACGGGACGATCATGGAGGCGACGAAGTTCAACTTCGACACCCTGGCCACCCGTCTGCGCGAGACCGCTTTCCTGAACCGCGGCCTGAAGATTACGCTCACCGACGAGCGTGTCGAGCCCGTCAAGGGCCACGAGTTCTTCTACTCGGGCGGCATCGCTGAGTTCATCAAGCACCTCAATCGCGGCAAGAATGTTCTCCACGAAAAGCCCATCAGCATCGAGGGCGAACGGGAGATGCCCAATGGCGGCACCCTCGTCATCGATATCGCGATGCAGTGGAACGACAGCTACTCCGACCAGATCTTTTCGTACGCAAACAACATCAACACGAAGGACGGCGGCTCGCACCTGACCGGCTTCCGCACCGCCCTCACGCGCACTTTGAACGCCTCGGCCCGCCAGGCCGGCCTGTTCAAGGAAGTGAAGGACGCCAACCTCTCCGGCGACGACGTGCTGGAAGGCATTACGGCCGTAGTCAGCGTGAAACTGCCCCAGCCACAGTTTGAAGGCCAGACCAAGGGCAAGCTGAACTCCGACATCGGGGGCCTGGTTCAGGCGATCGTGAACGAGAAGCTCACCGAGTTTTTCGACAAGAATCCGTCGGTGATGAAGAAGATTATCGGCAAGGCTGTGGAAGCGGCTCGCGCCCGCGAAGCGGCCCGCAAAGCCCGCGAACTCACCCGCCGTAAAGGTGCGCTCGACTCCGGCGGCCTGCCCGGCAAACTGGCTGACTGCCAGGAGAAAGATCCGGCCCGCTGCGAACTGTTCCTGGTCGAGGGCGAATCGGCCGGCGGCACGGCCAAGACCGGCCGCGACCGCAAGTATCAAGCGATTCTGCCTCTCAAAGGTAAGATTCTAAACGTCGAAAAGGCCCGCTACGACAAGATGCTGGGCCACGACGAAATCCGCGCCATGATCACTGCGATCGGCACGGGTATCGGCAAGGAAGATTTCGACGCCAGCAAGCTCCGCTACCACAAGATCATCCTGATGACGGACGCCGACGTCGACGGCAGCCACATCCGCACCCTGCTGTTGACCTTCTTCTTCCGTCACATGCAGGAGCTGATCACCCGCGGCCACGTGTACGTTGCCCAGCCGCCGCTCTATCGCATCAAGAAGGGGAAGAGCGAAAAGTACATCAAGAACGACGAAGAGTTCGTGCGCGAGATCCTGCGCCGCGCGACCGAGAACGTGCATGTCCTCTCCGGCGAGAACGGTGAACTGCGCCTGGAAGGTGGGGAGCTCCGTAACTTCCTGATGTCATTGGACGAATTCCAGGTCCTGTTCACTCGCCTGGAGCGCCGCATGAGGGAGACAGTGGTCGTCGAGGCCCTGGCCAACCCCGATTTCGCCCTCGATTCCAAGGCCGACTTCGCCAACGAGGAGGAGCTGCGCAAGGTCGCAGCCACACTCGAAGGCCCCCGCCTGAAAGCGCGTGTCGAGCCGGACGAAGAGCATTCCGCGTTCAAGATCATCTATCACGACGATTCGCACGGTGACCGCACCGTGGGCATCGAGCTGGCGTCCATGCCGGAGTACAAGCGGTTGCGCGTTCTGGCGAAACAGACCCAGAAGTTCAACCAGCCGCCCTTCGTGGTGGTAAAGGATGCCCGGCGCGAGACCATCAACAACTGGCGCGAGCTCATTGCTTACCTCAAGAACGAGGGAACGCGCGACTGCGCCGTCCAGCGCTACAAGGGTTTGGGCGAGATGAACCCGGATCAGCTCTGGAGCACGACGATGAACGCCGATTCCCGCACGCTGCTCGAAGTGAAGATGGAAGACGCCGTCGAATGCGAAGAGATCTTCACCACGCTCATGGGCGAGAACGTCGAAGCGCGCCGCAAGTTCATTGAAGACAATGCTTTGGATGTTCGCAATCTCGACGTCTAGCCAAAACTGGACCGGAAGTGTAGGATTCGGCACATTCTGCCGATAAAATCGCTAGGTGAGTACTGCTCGGCGATACTGGCGGGTATCCCTGGTGGTCGTGTGCTTGTTAGGCGCGGCCGGGGTGTGGCAGTTCCGCGACCTGACGCATAGCAAAACCTTCCGTGTCGGCTATGGCAACTGGCCGCCCGGCTCCCAGAAGGGCCCCGATGGGAAAGCGCGCGGTTCCATTGTCGAGACCATTTCCATGGCTGCGCAGCGTCGCGGCATTCAGTTGGAATGGGTGTTTGCGCCGGAAGGGCCTCGCGATCCCGTCAACCGCCACAATCTGGACATCTGGCCGATGGTTGGCGACTTTCCTGAGAACCGCCAACGGTACTACCTCAGCGCACCATACATCAAAATCACCTTCTGGGCGATTACCCGCGAAGGCGCTCCTTTCGACGGCAGTTTTGCCGGCAGGAAGGTGGCTGCCCGATCCGGGGTGGTCATCGACGGTGTAATTGAGCGGCTGGCCCCCGGTGGAGCGATCGTCCGCCTGCCAGACCAGACGGCCGTGATGCAGGCGATGTGCCGCGGAGACGTCGAGGTGGCCGTGGTCGGTGATGGATTGGGCGATTCCGTACTGGAATTGAAGCGGGAAGCGTGCAGTTCAACCCGGGTCCGGCTGCATCACCTTGAGCAGGCCGCCAACTATTACGGAGTGGCCACGAGGAAGGGAAATCGGGCTGGTGAGCAAGTGGCCGATGTCCTCCACGACGAAATAGGAAAGATGGTCACGGATGGCACCTTTGCCTCCATCGTATTGAACTGGAATACTTTAGCCAGCGGCCAGAGCGTCGCCTTATTCACTCTGCAGGATCTGAAGCGCCAGACCTGGCTGTTGAAGTCGTGCCTTGCTATCCTGATCGCCACGATCCTGATTCTGGTCTGGGAGGAGCGTCGGCTGTTCGCCTCCAAACGCGCAGCCGAAGAGGCCAGCCGGGCAAAATCGGCTTTCCTGGCGAACATGAGTCACGAAATCCGAACGCCGATGAATGGCGTGCTCGGCATGGCGGAACTGATGCTTCGCACTCCGCTTACGGCCGAACAGCGGGAGTACGCCGAGACCATCGATATCTCGGGACGACGCCTGCTGGATTTGATCAACGACATTCTCGATCTGGCCAAGGTCGAATCCGGCAAGATGCGCCTCCAGGCCGCTCCGTTCAGGGTGGCTGACATTTGCCGCGAGGTCGCCCGGCTGTTCCGGGCCAAAGCCATGAACAAAGGAATCTCACTCGATGTAGAGATTCCCGCACGCCTGCCGCTGCTGATCGGAGACGCCCTGCGAATCCGCCAAATCGTGGCAAATTTGGTGGGGAACGCCGTCAAGTTCACAGATCGGGGTAGCGTCACCATCCACGTCGCAGTCGTGCCCCGCGCCAAAGACCTGGTGGACCTCAGCATCCAGGTCTCCGACACCGGCGCCGGCATCCCCGAGTCGAAGATCCCCCAGCTTTTTCAAAGCTTCGTCCAGTTGGATTCCACGCCTTCCCGCCGGCATGACGGTACGGGCCTGGGCCTGGTGATCTCACGCAAACTGGCGGCCATGATGGGCGGGACCATAGAGGTCCAGTCCAAACCGGGCGAAGGCTCCCGATTTACTCTTGCACTGTCTTTGCGGCCGGCGGACAACACGATGGAAGAGGACGGCGTTGTGCAGCCGGAGGAACACGCGGGTTCGTCAATGGCCCGTGTTCTGGTTGTGGAAGACAACACGGTGAATCAGCGGCTGGTGCGCCGCATGCTCGAACGCCTGGGTTGTGAAGTGGAGGTGGCCGGTGATGGCCACGAGGCCCTCAGAAAAGCCCAAGCAGCCACCTTCGACCTGATCTTCATGGACTGGCGGCTACCTGGCATGGATGGTCTTGAAACGACAAGACTTCTACGCCAGGCGCTGGTCGGGGAGGAACGGGTGCCCATCATCGCCCTGACTGCCAACGCCATGCACGGCGATCGTGAGCAGTGCTTGCAGGCTGGTATGTCGGACTATCTGGCCAAGCCGGTACAGATGGCTGGCCTGGCTGCGGTGCTCGAACGCTGGGTACCGGACCGGGCTCGCAAGGTCTAGATTGCCTGCGTCAGATGTAGACGCGTTTCACCCGGTTGCCAATCCCGCACAGAACCGTATAGCTGATGGTCCCGGCCGCGGCCGCGATGTCGTCCGCGTCCCAGCGCACACTGTTTTCGCGCCCCAGCAGTGTCACCCGATCGCCAACCCGGGCCGGCGGAACATCGGTCAAATCCACCGTAATGAGATCCATGGATACGGCGCCGACGATCGGCGCCAGATAGCCATCCACGATCACCTTGCCGCGGTTGGAAACAGCATGGGGAATGCCGTCGGCATAACCCGCCGCCACGATGCCCAGCCGAGTTCTGCGCCCAGCCCGCCAGGTGGCCCCGTAGCCGACATAGGCGCCTTCGGGCATCTCCTTGATTTCGACCAACCGGCTATTCCAGGTGAGTGCGGGCTGTACATCCAGCTCGGCCCGCGGAGCATCCCCTTTGCTGGGAGCGACATAGCCGTAGATCGCCAAACCGGGCCGGACCATGGTGCCAAATGCGCGCCGGATTCCGTATGCAACTGTGGCGCTGCTCCCCAGGTGCAGCAGAGGAGGCCGAAGGCCCGCCTGCTCCAGTGCTTGCACCGCTGTCTCGAACTGCACAATTTGGTCTGTGGTCTGGCGCGTGGAGAAATCCGCGGCGGAGGCGAAGTGCGTCATCAGGCCTTCGAGGTGCAGATGCCGGGCGGAAGCGGCTGCGGCTGCCAGTTCTTCGCAAGTAGCCCGGATGCCCAGGCGTCCCATGCCTGTATCGAGTTTCAGATGGCAGGGCAGGGTGCGCTCCAGCGATTCGGCCAGACGGTCGTACTCCTTCAACCGTTCCAGGGAGTGGATGACCGGTGTTAGCGAATACTCAACCAGCGCGTCCCGCTCAGGTGGCAGGAAATCGCCCATCACCAGAATGCGTAGCCGGATGCCGGATTCGCGCAGCACAACGCCCTCTTCGGCATTGCTCACGGCCAGCCAATGAGCGCCCTCCGCCTGCAGACGATGGGCGACCTCCACAGAGCCGTGCCGGTAGGCATCAGCTTTCAACACGGGAGCCACGGCCACGTCCGGACCCACCACTTTCTGTACGGCGTGATAGTTGGCCGCCAGCTGATCGAGGGAGATTTCAACACAGATGCGGTACATGGTTATTGCGCCAACAAGCGCCGGAACAGCTCCTCATAGGCATCGGTCACCGCATCCCAACTGTAACGCTCCTGCACCCGTTTGAGGGAAGCTGCCCGCAGGAGCTCGCGTTGGTCTTCCGTCATCCTCAATACTTCCCGAATTCGTTCGGTCAGTTCGGCCTCGTTGTGGAACGGCAGGCCGGCGCCTCCGGCCACCTCGTGGTTTTCGGGGGTCATCAGGTAAAGCACCAGGGCGCCGCGGCCCATGGCTTCGATCAGTGCCGGGTGGGTTCCGCCCACTTCCGTGGCGTGAATGTAGGCAAAACTGTGCGATTGAAGTTCATGGTAGCCCTCACCAAAGACCGTACCTGGCAGAACGACGCGTGGGTCGCTGGTGTCGCGCACCTGGCGGATGTAGTCTGCCGCATAGGGTGCATCGCCGATCAAAGCGAGTTTCAGGTCTGTTTCCACACGCTCGAAGGCCCGGCGGACCATGAGAGGGTTGTTCTCTGGTTCGAATCGCGTGACGTAGAGAAAATAGCGCCGGCGTTCGAGGTCCAGTTTCCTGAGGACCTCGTCGGTCTCGACGGTGCCGGTGGGAGCGCCGTAGGGGATGAAGGTGGAGTCGGCTCCGTAGTGAGAACGGTAGTATTCGCGGATCTGGACCGCGTCGGTGATGATCTCCGTCGGGCAGAACGTGGAGAGGGCCTCGGACATCAGGTACCAGGCGCGTGCGAGGGCATTCCACTTCTTGCGTTTCCGTTCCAGTCCGTCCACATTGAGGGCGACCGGCATGCCGGCCATTCTTGCGAGTGGAGTGAAGATCGCGTTGGCGCCGTTGCAATACAGCGCCACCTGTTGGGGCCGGCGCATCAGGTCGAGCGTCGAGACGAAAGTATGGACCAGCGTTTCCAGATACTTATGGCGGATGGGCGGGATATGGCGCAAGCGTACGCCGCGGTAGGCGGGTTCAGCGTGTTCGTCCCTGCAGTAGACAGTGACCGTATGGCCGCGTTCGACCAAACGCGTCGAGAGTTCTTCGGCGAAGGTCTCAAATCCGCCGTAGCGGGCGGGAATGCCGCGTGTTCCCAGCAGTGCTATGCGAAGCGAACCGGAATGGGGAATGCTATCCACCTGCCGGCAATCAACTCTCCGCCACTTGAGTATCGGAACGGGCCGGCGCCATCGCGGCCGAGCCCTTCTTTGGGGCTGGACGGCTCACCGGATTGTAGTGGAACCATCCGGCCATGTATTCATCTGTCACTCGCCGCCGCGCCATGATCTCGCTGCGCTTGGACCAAACCCGGCTCCAGGACTGCATTACCTTGCCGAAGGCGCGCAGGGAATAGTGCTCGTAGACGAGGCAGCAACTGACGACCACCAGATCCCGCGCGGTGATCGACAACCAGTGCTTACGGTAGAGGTCGCCGGTCATGTTCTTGATCCGCATGAGGAAGCGGTTTTTCACCGAGTGCATGTTGATCTGCTTCGGTAAGGCCCGCCGGTTGCCCGGCAGAACCGCGCGCACATGGTAACCCCTGGCGTAGGGGGTGTAGAGACACCGCCAGCCCAGAAGCTGGGCACGCCAGGCGACGTCGGCGTCTTCGCGGTAGACAAAGAAGTCTGTGTCGAAGAACTCGCCGTCGATCGAGATGTCGTCGATCATGGAGCGCCGGTAGAGGGCAGCGGCTGCCGTGGCGCCGAATACGTACTCGCGCTTCAGGTAGTGGCCGTTGTCGATTTCCAGGCTGCCACGATCGAGGTGCCGCAGGTTGGGGGTGAAGTAGATGCCGGTCGAATCGACCCGCGGTTTGGCGTCGATATCGAAATCCGGGCTCATGGTCAACAGTTTTCCGCAGACGGTGCCGATACGATTATCGAGGCGTCCCGCTTCGAGCAGGGCCTGGATGAAGTACGGCATCAGCAAAACATCAGGGTTCAAGGTAAGAACCCAATCGCCGCGGGAAAGTTGGATCGCCTGATTCTGTGCAGCTGCGAACCCAGAATTACTGGAATTGTACAGAATAAGGCAGCGGTCCTCGTATCGTTCGAGGATGTCTCGGGTACCATCCGTCGAGTTATTGTCTACAACGACAATCTCGATCTGTGGTCCCTTTTGGGCCAGTACGGACTCCAGACACCGTTTGATATAGCGGCCGCTGTTGTAGGTCACTAATGTGACCGAGACTAAGTCGTTACTTGCCATGCAGTTTTGGCATCCTGCCCATAGGTTCCCTTTCAAGAACCGTTAGGCCCACATTCCCCGGGTCTGACTCATAGCGCATTCCAAGGCAGGCGCGCCTCCGAGCGTCCCACCGAAAGATAGGCACCTACAAGCCTAATCAGATTCATGTACTCAGTCAAATGCCGGAAAGACCGCTGCAGAAACATCCCCGTTACCGCTCGCGGAATCCAACCCAACAATACAGAAAAGGCCACAGCCCACAACCCAAACGTGGAGCAGTGGATTCCTGCATACCTCAGCAGGCTACCACACCAGTATAGCTGCCGGTTACTCCACTCCACCGCCCTGACGGAGTGCCCGCCCTCATGTCGGGCTGAAAACGCAGCTACATAGCGAGCTTTCCAGCCAGCGTCCGCCAACCGCTTGAGCAGATCGACGTCTTCGAACCACACGGGAAAAAAGCGTTCATCCATGCCCCGGACAGCTTTCCAGGCAGCTCGACGCAGCAACAGGCATGCACCCGCGGGCTGTTCGACGTCGGCGGATTTGCCTGTGTCCAGGTCCAGGTAGCGATATTGCCGATTGATGGGGTTACCGGGCCAGATCCTGTTAATTCCGAGATTCTCGAAGACGAGGGTGGATGCGGTGGGAAAACGGCGGACCTGAAATCCGGCCTGCGCCTGTCCGCTCGCATCGAGCAGGAGCCCGCCGGCCGCGGCGACTGTTTCGTCGTTGAGTTCGGTGGCCAATATGGAGGGAGGATTCAGGAGGATGGCATCAGGATTCAGAATCAGAACAGCCTCGGCGGTGGAAAGCAATTCACAACCCTGGTTCACGGCGCCGGCGAAGCCGCGATTAGTGGGGTTCTGCACGGTCAGCACACCATCGTGGGCCCTTGATTTAGCCACTGTTCCATCAGTGGATGCATTATCGATCACAACAATGCCGGCCTCGAATTCATTCCGGAACTGGAGGCAGGAAGCTATACAATTGTCGATATGATCAGCGGAGTTGTAGGCGACGAGAACGGCGCCTAACCTCACCGGCCCCTCCACCGGAAATACTGCTGCCAGAATGTATCCTGCTGCTCCGCCTGGAGTTTGCGGATCTCATCTTCCGATTCCTGCAGGATGGCGGTAAGACGAGCCTCGTCGAACTGGGAAGGGCGGATGCCGCGCATCGTGTTGAGACCCTTCCATTTCCCTTTGAGCCAGGCCTGGCCGGCTCCATGCTTGAAAGCGAGCAGGCCCCAAAGAAGCTGGCCCGCCAAAACAGGTCTGGTGAGCCGTCTGGGGAAGTGCTTGGTGAGCAGGAAAAGCTGGTTGCGGGCGAGCAATTCCACCATGCGCGGGCTCCAGGCACCGAGAGTGGAACTGGCCTCGTGGTAAGCGATCGCCTTTGGAATGTAGCGGCCTTTCAGCCCGGCGGCGGCGCAGGTGAGACAGAAATCAACATCTTCGAGGTAGGACTCGTAACGCACGTCGAGGCCGCCCATGCGGAGGAAAACGTCACGCTGGACGAGGGCCGCGGTGAGGGGCAGGAAGTGGACGTTGCGCGCTTCATTGAAGAGCCCGGCAGAAGCGCCGTGTCCCGCGCGCCACGCGCAGCCGGACCAGGAGAGCAGGTCGTAGGTGCCGTCGATGAGTGAGGGATCCTTTGCATTCAGGATCTTACCGGAGGCGTACGCGATGTCGGAATTGCAGCCGGCCAGCAGGGTTTCCAACCAATCGGGTTCCAGTACAACGTCGTTGTTGACGATGGCGGACCAATGTGTCGCGCATTCGCTGACGCCGGCATTTACGGCGCGGCTGAAGCCGGTATTCTCTTCGAAGCGCAGAACCAGGGCTCCGGCGTCGCTGGCTTCCTGGAGAGAGTCGTCGGTGGAACCGTTGTCTACAACCAGAATCTCTTTGGGTTCAATGGTTTGCGATCGCGCAGACTGGATGGCTCGGGCCAGGCGGCCGGCTCCATTCCAGTTTGGAATCACAACCGTCACATCGGAATGCATGTACCTATGTCATCGTCTCGCAAAACGTTTCTTGAGAAGAAAGAACAGATTCTGAAAGCCGTCGCGCCAGGGGTTGAGCTTAATCTCGCCCAAGCGGGATGTGTACATGATGGCGATCTCTTCAAACCGCGCCGTCGGGTGCAGGAGGGCCTCGATCTTGATTTCCTCGGAGAAGGCCATGCCGTCGGACTCGAGGATCATGTCCTTTAGAATCTTCCGGCTGAATACCCACATCCCGCTTTGGGAGTCGTGAATCCAGCGGAAAAACAGCAGGGACATCATCACCGAGAGCACCAGGTTGCCGAACTTGTGTTTGAAGCTCATGGCCCGGCGATCGCGAACCGGGAAGCGCGATGCGTTGAGGAAGTCGGCTTCTAGGTGAAGGTAGGCCTCCAGAAGATAGCTGATTGCATCGGGCGGATAGCTATGGTCGCCATCGAGGGTGACGATGACGTCGCCGGTGGCCAGGGAGAATCCCTTCTTATAGCTGCGGCCGTAGCCGCGGACGCCCTCGCGAATAACCTGGGCTCCGAAACCGCGGGCCACGTCCGCGGTTCGATCGGTGGAGCCGTTGTCGACGACGATGATTTCGTCGACGAATTCCGGCATGCGGCTCAAAACCTTCTCGATGCCCTGCTCTTCATTCAGGCATGGGATGACAACTGTGATGCTCAGATTCTTATACACGCGGCGATTCGTCTTTCGAGCGGCCCAAAACGTCTATTGTATGTGTGCCGGGATATGATTGAGGTGTCGACATGCTGACTTCCGCTTTTCTTTTTTTGATGATGCAAGCGCCCGCCGCGCCGCAAGCGCCGGCTGCGCCGCCTGCCCCCCAGTCAGCTCCTTCGGCTGCACAGGCGCCGGCCACGACTCACGCCAACGAATTGCTGCAGGTGAAGTATGTCTACTTTCTGCCGATGAGCTATTCGTTCGACCAATACCTTGCTAACCATCTGACTCGCAGTGGTTTATATCAGGTGGTGACCGACCCGGCCAAGGCCGACGCGATTTTTACTGACCGGTTGGGGAAGTCGTTCGAATCGAAACTGGATGATTTGTACCCGGTGGCGAAGCCGGAGGTGCAGATGGAACGGCCGCCGAAGCCAGAGGACGAAGATCCGAACGGAGCATCCCCGGAGACGACAATCAAGATCCCGATTGCCCCGCAGGACCGGTTGGGTGGCGGTAGCAAGGGCCGCGGCACGTACTTTCTGGTCAACCGCTCCACCCGCAATGTGATCTGGTCGATGTACGAGCGCAGCCGCACGAATCAGGCCGATGACCTGAATGAAACGGCGAAGGATGTGGTGGAACGGCTGGGGATTGCCTTGAAGAACGAGGGCAAGGCCACGACAGGCAGGAAGGGCTGGCGTCCCTGGTAGGGATCGATCAGTTCCTGTTCTTAGCCGCCAGTGTCGTCCGGTAAGTGGCTTCGAGCGATTCGGTCATGCGGCCGATGTCGCGATGACCGATGACAAACTCCCTGGCCCGGCGCGCCATGGCGGCCGCACCCTCGGGATCCTCAAACAGCTGGACTATCCTGGCCGCGAACTCCTGTGGATCGTCCGCCAGCGAACAGTAAAGGCCGTCCTCCCCGCCCAAGCCTTCCGCCCCGATCCTTGTGGACACCGACGGGATGCCGGAAGCAAATGCTTCCAACAACTTAACGCGAACACCCGAGCCGCTGAGGATGGGGCAGATGAAGACGGCATACTCCGTCAAGGGCGTACGGATGTTCTCGACAAAGCCGACGAGTTCCACCGCACCGTTGAAGTTGGGAATGGTGTGGTTGGCCGGCGGATCGGACCCGATGACCGTGAGTTTAGCCTCGGGTTCCCGCTCCAGCACATGCGGCATGACCTCGTTCAGAAACCAGCGCAGCGCAGCCTGATTGGGCAGATGGCGGAAGCTGCCCAGAAACAGCATGGTTCTGGGACGGCGGCCGTCAGGGCGGAACTCGTAATCACTGGTGTCGATGCCGGCCCGCAGATGGTGATGGATGCGGGGCTTCAACTCGGGCAGGAAGGAGAGCAGGTAGTCTGTATTCTCCTGGGTGCAGGTTTGGATTTCATCCATGTGGGGCAGCATCCGCAATTCGTAGCGAATCGCCCGCAGGTATTCCGTGAAGGCCTTCACCCTGCCGACGGGCCCGAAGCTCTTCATGGTCCTGCCGATGGACTGGAAATACACGTCGTGCTCGAAAAGGGTCCAGACGATTCGCTGGTAGGGCCCTGCGTACTGACCCATATTGGTGTACTCCACCTGGACCACATCGATTTGTTTCAGCAGGATCTGGCGGTGGACCATCCATTCAAACTCGCGATCGTAGAATTCGCGGACCGCGTAGGGCGTAATTGCGCCGACCCCTTTGGGGTGGCCCTCCTGCCGGATGCTGAACTCAATGGACTGGGTGGCGGGCGTGAGGGCCGCGTGGGCCTGGCGTTCCTTGGGATCGTCGAGCATGACGATCAAGTGCAGGTTAGTCCGCTGCCCGAGATGCCGCACGGTTTCGTACATGAAAACCCCGCCGCCGTGGATGGGTGGGCAGATGGCGTAAGGGGAGAGGAAGAGGACATTGAGCCGCTCGGGATCCTTCTCCACCGCCTCGAAGCGATCCCGGAAATAGCCGCCCATGGGACGGCGAAATGCTTCGGAGTCGTCGACGACGGCCAGGTTTCGAGCATTCCAGCGGGCGGCCATGGCTCCCGGGAGTTGCAGGAACGCGCGGGTGAGTCCGCCGATGCTGGCCCGTTCGCGGGAGTCGCCGGCAAAGAGGCTGAGCAAAGCGCCGGTCCAGGCGTGGAAGAAATGGCCGGCGAGCCTGGCGGGCTCGTGAACATTCTTCCAGGCGAAGAGCAGGAAGTTCTTGTTGACGACGTTCTCGATGAACTGACGGGAAAACTTCTTACCAATGGTGCCCTGATGCTCGTGCCACACCTTGCTGAGGGGTTGGTAAAGGACTTTCCAGCCGCGCTTCCAGGCCATGTAGCCGAGGTCGGTGTCTTCGAGGTAAAACGGCTTCATGACATGGTCGAAGCCGCCTAGTTCCAGAAACTTACGGCGATCGAAGGCGCTCGATCCACCGCCGCCGTAGAAGCAGGGAAAGGGACGGTCGACCTGGGGGTCGTCGCAGTGCCTGACGCGCAGAGCTCCTTCACTCCACCATGCCTGGGTCAGGCCGGTTTCCTCGCGGCGTTTGTTGGGATCGCTGAAGAAGATCTGGCAGGAGACGGCAAAGACCTTTTCGTCAGCGAAGCCATCGAGCAGGGGTTGAAGGAAGCCGGGATCGACACGCATGTCGCTGTTCAACAGGACAACAATGTCATTGTTCGCCGCCTGGAAACCGGTGTTCGACCCGCCGCCAAAGCCCAGGTTCCGGGGGAGTGCGATGCAGCGCACGGTGGGGAAGTGTTCGCGGAGGAACTCGGCGCTACCATCGGCCGAGCCGTTATCGACGACGATCACCTCGTTTTCTGGATTACCGCTCATGGCGGCTACGACACTGGGCAGGTAATTCTCGAGCAGATGCTTGCCGTTCCAGTTAGGTATGACGACGCTGGCGGCGGTGACATCCGGCCTCGTGTCTATTGAAGAGCGGCGCGAGCCCAGGAGTTTCCAGAAGAGGTCAGTCAGCCACAAAGCCAGCAGCGCCACCAGGACAAACAGGGGCGAGAGCAAAGCCAGCGGCAGTTGCCAGGCGATTCGGGTAAGGAAGGCTGACATTTAGGAGTTATGAAGATCGGGGCCGACGCCCATGCGGCGGCCGAGACGAACCCAACGGGAAGATTGTGCCGCGGCGAGCATCTGCTCCAACTGCTCTACGCGGGCTTGCAGGCTTTGAGCCCAAAGCGTACGTTCCTTCACGGTTTCCTCGGCGGCATCGAGGAGTTCGACGCATTTTGCGAGGTCGGCTACCTTCTTCTGGAGGTGTTCCTCCACATGTTTCAGGGCCTGTTGCGCTTCTTCCGCTTTGGTCCGGAGCTCCGTATGCAACTCATCGATCTTCGCCTCATAGGCGGCGACGACCTCGCGGGCAGCACTTTGTTCCGCTGCGAGTTCATCCTGGACCTGGACGATGCGCTGCTGGGATGCCGCCAGCTCCTTTTCCAGACTGAGGGCCCAACCGGCGGTTTTGTCCGACTCGGCCCGCAGCTCTTCATGCAGGGCATTGAGGCGGGCGTGGTCCTGTTTCAGCTCTTCCAGCCATACATCCTTCTTGGCGAGTTCAGATTCGAGCAGGGCAATGTGCTGTTCGCGCTCGCGGAGCAGGTTGGAGGATGTTGGGAGATAGAGATAGACGGGTGACCCGGTTTGCGGGGCCAAAGCGCAAACGGCGAGAAAGAAGTGGCTGGTTTCGGGTTGGGCGGGTGCACTGCCGGCTTCCAGTTCGGCCACCAGACCGGAGCCGCCGGGCGTCGGGTGGAACGAGATGGCCTGCACATGATTCTGCAGGAACATTGTCACCGAGGGGAAGAACCGGCTGAGCTCAGAATGGAACTCGGCGAACTCGAACTCATGGACATGAAAGGGGTTAGGACCAGCCAAGCGGCGGGTTTCGGCGTAGAAGAGCTTGTTGGGAGTGGAGACGATAAACTGGCCGCCCGGCGCCAGCAACCGTTTTGCCTGGCCCAGCAGCGCTTCCCAATCAGCGAGGTGTTCGATGACTTCGAAGGCGACGATGAGGTCGAAGGAATGGTCGTCGAGCGGGATCTGCTGGGCGGGCGCGGTGAGGAACTGGAGGTTGGGGGCTTGATATCTGTCCCGGGCGGCATTGACCGCCTCATCCGAGACGTCCAGACCGACGACGCGGGCGGCGTGTTTGGACAGCTCAAACGAGCCGTAGCCCATGCCGCAGGCGATATCGAGCACACGTTTGTTGCGCGCCAACCGGGCCGCGAAGGCGTAGCGCGACATGTGCTCATTCAACAGGTCCTGATCGACCTGGCCCGGGACCAACCGCTCTCCGGTGAACTCAACCAAGTTGCGCCTCCGCCACTTTCCGATTGTCGTCGAGCCGGGCATTCACCTCGACCTTGCAAGGCAAGTGCATGAAACCATAGACCTGGCCGTTCCCAGGCGCCATTTGCAGCGACACCGCGTTGTCGATCCAGTCGCACATCTGGTAGTTCATCAGAGTCCCGTCCGCGATGGCGGGCGAGAAGGAGAATGACGCAGGATAAAGGTCGGGGACCTCGAGGTGGAAATCCAAGGTATAGACATCGCCGGCCTCCATGGGCGGGAGTTCAATGTCTTCGCGTGTCGTGTTGGTTCCGGCGAAGTCGACACCCAGGTGATTGCGGAGCATGAAGCCGACATTTGGCATCTGCACGGAGGCGTTAGCACGTACGCTGATGCGGACGACGATGTCACTGTGGGGTTCGAGCAAGGGGAGCCTGCGGCCATAGGGGTCGAGAATGGCGATCCCAATGATCTCGGCGCGTCGATCCCCGTAGCGGTGGTCGATGTTTGGGATCTCGGTGACCACCTCGGGGGCTTGTACAGGACCACCGCGCTCGACGGGTTCGCGGTGTTTCAGTTCCAGGTAGCCGGTGTCTTTCTCCACCATGGCGGCCAGATACTTGGACACCACCATGTCGGTATTCCCCAATTCGCGGACGCGGCCCTTGTCGAGCCACATCGTGCGGTCGCCCAGCGCTTTGACGTCGCCGGCGGCGTGGGAAACAAAGAGGATGGTGACTCCTCGCGCGCGCATTTCGTGCACTTTGCGCAGGCAGCGCTGCCGGAAATAGATGTCCCCGACGGCGAGTGCCTCGTCGACGATCAGGATTTCCGGATCGACGTGGATCGCCACGGCGAAGGCGAGTCGTACCACCATGCCGCTGGAGTAAGTTTTAACCGGCTGGTTGATGAAGGCGCCGATTTCCGCAAATTCCTCGATCTGGCGGTAGACACGGTCGATTTGGGCGGAGGAAAAGCCGAGGATGGCCGCGTTGAGGTAGACGTTGTCTCGTCCTGAGAATTCGGGATTGAAGCCGGAGCCCAATTCGAGGAGAGCGGAGACACGTCCGTTGACGACGGCGCTGCCAGAAGACGGAGCGAGGATACCGGCGACAATCTGGAGGAGAGTACTCTTGCCGGAGCCGTTTTCACCAACAATACAAAAGGTTTCGCCGCGGGGGACTTCGAAGGACACGTCACGTAGCGCCCAGAAGTCCTGATGGAACTTGCGGCGATTGAAGGTGAGAAGCTCTTTGAGTCGGTCGCTCGGAGAGCTATAGATGGGGTAACTCTTGGAGACGGCCTGGAATTGGATCAGGCTCACGGCGGTGTCACGGTCCGGCAGAAATCGATCGCGAGGCCGGCCCAGTTGCAGCCGGATCCTAATTCGACTCTACTGAACCGCATAAGTGCGTGTCAATTCAGGGGATAAATGAGCAACAGGGCGACCGCCAATCCCATACCGCAATCCTTGCCTGTTTAGGCTTGGATTTGGTCCGTGATGCGGGGAGCCTCTTTATCAGCGGTGCAATGGTCCGCGCGTCTGGGCCTAGGAGAGGCCGGATGGACGCTGGAGGCGCGCACACGGGCGGATCAGGTGATCGGTAGCCGCCCTGTGAGGTGGTCTATCTCTATGGGTCAACCTCCTCGATGAGCCCGGTATAAATGCCAGGCAGATACCACGGCGACCAACTCTGGCCGATCAGCCGGTGGCAGAAATCCTGTCCGTTGACCGAATCTCTGGCTACAATATGAACCCGTATGTCATTTGTGTCAATACCCCAAATGCTGTACGTGATCTAGTCCAGTATTTAAGAGTCTTGTATCTGAATTTGACAGAGTGGGGTCAGCTTTCTTACTCTGGTAGCTGGAGCTGCCGGTGTAGCTCAGGGGTTAGAGCGACGGTCTCATAATCCGTAGGTCGGAGGTTCAAATCCTCCCGCCGGCACCATTCCCATTTGACCTGTGGTCCCACAGGTATCCTCTACTATTCACTCTACTTGGCTGTGATTTAGGCGCGGGTGCGCCAGTGGGCAATGCGCACGGATGGGTCTGCTGGGCCGCTCGCGCGGCCCGCCTGGATTCAGCTGCCGACGATGCTCTCGTAGATGCGGGTGAGGTCGTCCATTGAGTAGTACTCGATCTCGAGGCGGCCGCGATTCTCATCCCGTTGGACGAGGCGGACCCGGGTGCCGAGAGTGCGCTCCAGTTCCTGGAGAGCGGCCTTGATGTTGGGGTCGATCCGGACTTCTTCCTTTTTTTCCTCTTCCTTGTCGATGTGCGGGGCCACGGCCCTTTGGACGAGCTTCTCAACCTGGCGAACGGAGAGCCCATCGGACACGGTTTTGTTGGCGACCTCGATCTGGGCTGCGGCGCTGATCAGTCCGGCGATGGCGCGAGCGTGACCCATGGACAAGCGTTGTTCGGCGAGCAGCACCTGTACGGGCTCGGGCAAGCGGAGGAGGCGGAGCATGTTGGAGATTGTGCTGCGTTCCTTGCCTGTTCTCTGGGCGATCTGCTCATGGGAGAGGTTGAACTCTCGGGCGAGGCGTTCGAAGGCATGGGCGACTTCGATTGGGTTGAGATCTTCGCGCTGGATATTCTCGATCAGCGTGATCTCCATGAGGCGGTCATCGGCGAAGTCCTGGACGACTACGGGGACTTTGAGGAGCCCGGCGAGTTTGGAGGCGCGGAGGCGGCGTTCGCCAGCGATCAACTGGTAGCGGGTGCCGGACTTGCGGACGACCAGGGGCTGGATGATCCCATTTTCTTTGATGGACTGGGACAGTTCCGCCAAGCGCTCTTCCTGAAAGACGGTGCGGGGTTGGAGGGGGTTGGCGTCGATTAGCTCGATTTCGACCTGGAGTGGGCCGCTGGCCGGTTCGGGCGGAGGTGCAGCAGGGGTAACCGGGGCCGGCGCTGGAGCCGGAGAGGTAGACCGGTTGGACGGGAGAAGGGAAGAGAGACCCTTGCCGAGGGCTTTACGCGGCTGATCCGGTACGTTGCTCATGACCGAGTATCTCCTTGGCGAGTTTGATGTAGCTTTCTGCTCCGCGGGAGCTGACGTCGTAGCTGAGGATGGGTTTTCCGAAGCTGGGGGCTTCAGCGAGGCGGATGCTGCGAGGAATGACGGTCTGGAAGACCTCCTCCTTGAAGAAGTCACGGAGATCCTTGGCCACTTGGCGGGTGAGGTTGGTCCGCTCGTCGTACATGGTCAAAAGGACGCCTTCGAGCTTCAGATTGGGCTGAAGGGACTCCCTGAGCCGCTCGACGGTGTCGATGAGCTGAGAAATGCCCTCGAGGGCGAAGAATTCGCACTGGATGGGGACGAGGACGGAGTCGGCGGCGACCATGGAGTTGACGGTGAGGAGGTCGAGGGCCGGGGGGCAATCGATGAGGATGTAGTGAAAGTCGGCTTTGATGGCGTCGACGGCGTCGCGGAGGCGGAACTCACGGCGATCCATATCGACGAGGTCGAGGTTGCCGGCGACGAGGTTCTTGTCGGCGGGGACGAGTTGGAGGCCGTCGAACTCGGTATTAACGATAGTTTCGGCGAGGGAATGGGCACCCATGAGGGCGTCGTAGATGGTGGGCATGCCTGGTTCTTTAGCGATGCCGACCCCAGTGGTGCAATTTCCCTGGGGATCCATGTCGATGAGGAGGATTTTGAGATCATTCGAAGCCAGGGAGGCTGCGAGGTTGATAGCGGTGGTGGTTTTGCCTACCCCGCCTTTTTGGTTTGCGATTGCGATGACTTTGCCCATGGGGCGTCCTTATCTATATAGAGGAATGGCGTGTCAGCGGCAATCCGGGATTCCATCCTGGGGTGAGGTGCCAGCGCGAGGGCTAGCTCCGGAGCGTCGCCGAAACCGCTATCCTACCACGTACGTTCCACGTGGAACACTGAGGGCCGGAATTGGGAGTGTTCCACGTGGAACATGGCCGCTGAAGGGCGATTGAGGCAGGGAAGCGGGCTGTTTGGATGTTCCACGTGGAACAATGCTAGGCGCGGCGGTTCAGACTGAGGTAGCAATCCAGAACTGCGACGGCAGCAGGGGTAACCCCGGGGATCCGGGCTGCTTGGCCCAGTGTTTCGGGCTGAACCCGCTCTAACTTGTCGCAAATCTCGCGGCTGAGTCCCGGAATCCCCCGGAAAGCGAATCCAGCGGGGATATGGCGGCCTTCCGAGTCCTTGAGGCGCTGAACCTGCCGTTCCTGCTGGTGAAGGTAGCCTTCGTACTTCACTTCCGTCTCCACCGTGGTCAGAACGGCGGCAACAGCCGGTTCTCCCAATTGCTGCTCGATCCAGGGGCGGATCTGCTCGATCTTGGCGTCGGGCCGACGCAACCAGACCTGGAGCATCGGCCTTTCGTCGGCTGGCAGGCCCAAAGAAGCGAAATGCTCTGGTGTGACTCGGTTTGTTCCCAAAAGGCGCAGAACCAGGGCCTTCTGCGCCAGTTTCTTCTCAAAGATGGCCCAGCGTTCATCCGTGACCAAGCCAACGCGACGCCCTTCGGCCGTTAAGCGCTCGTCGGCATTGTCGATGCGGAGGAACAGGCGGAATTCGGCCCTTGAGGTAAACATGCGGTAGGGCTCGTCAGCGCCCTTCGTCACCAAGTCGTCCACCAGGATACCCGCGTACGCCTCATTGCGGCGCAAAACGATGGGATCGATGCCTTTCACCTGGCATGCGGCGTTGATTCCGGCCAAGAGGCCCTGGCAGGCAGCCTCTTCGTAGCCGGAAGTGCCGTTGATCTGCCCGGCCAGGAAGAGGCCGGCGATCTTCTTCACTTCCAGCGTGTGGTTCAGTTCCCGCGGGTCAATTGCGTCGTACTCAATGGCATAACCCGGCCGGATCATCTCCGCGTTCTCCAAACCAGGGATAGAAGCGACCATCGCCTCCTGCACATCGATGGGCATGCTGGTAGACATGCCATTGACGTAGACCTCGTACGTATCCAGCCCTTCAGGCTCCAGGAAGATCTGATGGCGAGTCTTGTCCGGGAATTTGACGATCTTATCCTCGATGGAAGGGCAGTAGCGCGGACCAATGCCTTCAATTTGGCCGCTGTAGAGCGGGGAACGCGGAATCGCCGCTTGGAGGATGCGGTGGGTCTCCTCGGTGGTGTAGGCGATATGGCATTCGATCTGGGGGCGGTCGATCTTGGTGGTGAGGAAAGAAAAGGGGGTCGGGATCGGGTCGCCGGGTTGCGCTTCGAACTTGTCCCACTGGATGGTGCGGCCGTCGAGACGCGGCGGAGTGCCGGTCTTGAGCCGCGTCCACTGCAAACCGAGGCTGCGAAGGTGGTGGCCCAGCAGGTTCGACGGCGCTTCCCCGCTCCGGCCACAGTTGGACTTGGTCTCACCGACATGGGCCAAGCCATTGAGAAAGGTGCCCGTAGTGACGACGACCGTGCGGGTTTGGAGTGTCCGGCCGTCCGAAAGGCGGATGGAGCGTACCTTGCGGCGATCGTCCGGGAGGGTGTCGTATTCGATCTCGGCCACTTCTGCCTGGAGGATGCGGAGATTGGGTTCCTGCTCCAAGGTCTCACGCATCTTGAAGCGATACTGCTTCTTATCCATCTGGGCCCGGGGGCTCCAGACAGCAGGCCCGCGACTGGTGTTGAGAAGGCGGAACTGGATGCCGATCTGGTCGGCCACCTCAGCCATCACTCCGCCGAGGGCGTCGACCTCACGGACCAGGTGGCCTTTGGCGATTCCGCCGATGGCCGGGTTGCAGGACATCTGCGCGATGAGGTCGATGTTCATTGTGACCATCGCGGTTCGCAGACCCATCCGCGAACAGGCGCGGGCCGCCTCGCATCCGGCATGACCGGCACCGATGATCACAACGTCGTAGTTGATCTGTCGCATTGGCAGTGGAGGGGGTTCCCAGATATCCTAGTTAATTGTAGCGAGAGGAGTTACGCTGTGAAAGTTCTGGTTCTGGGCAGCGGCGGCCGCGAACACGCCATCGCTTGGCGGCTGAAGCGAAGCCCTTCTGTTTCAGAGGTTTACGTAGTGCCTGGGAACCCCGGCTGCGCGTCCGTGGCCACCTGTCTGACGCCATCTTCTTCTACACCTGTAGATTTACTACAGTTGGCAGAATCAATTGGCGCGGATCTCACTGTTGTTGGTCCCGAGGCTCCGCTGGTCGATGGTGTGGTGGATCTCTTTGAATCCAAAGGGCGGCTCATCTTTGGGCCGACCCAGGCCGCGGCGCAGTTGGAAGGCAGCAAGATCTTCTCGAAGCGTTTCATGGAGCGCGCGGGCATTCCCACAGCCCGGTTTGTCTCGACTTCCGACCCTGCTGAAGCCCGTAAGTCATTGGATCAATTCGACTACCCCGTCGTGATCAAAGCGGACGGGCTCGCTGCCGGCAAGGGTGTCGTGATTAGTCCGGACCGCCGCCACGCTGAAGAAACCCTGGACGGGATGTTCAGCGGCGCCCTGGTGGGCTCCGCCGGCGGCAAGGTGGTCATAGAGGAGTTCCTTACCGGCGAAGAGGTGAGCTTCATAGGGTTAAGCGATGGAGAGCGTGTACTGCCCCTGGAGCCCTCGCAAGACCATAAGACCATTTACGAAGGGGACCAGGGCCCGAACACCGGCGGGATGGGCGCGTATTCGGATTCAAGGATCCTGCCGCAAGTGCAGCGGGACGCGGTCATGGTTGACGTGATGGAGCGTACGGTCCAGCAGATGAAAGCGGAAGGATCTCCGTTCCGCGGCTTCCTGTATGCAGGGCTGATGATGACCGAGCGCGGAGCGATGGTGCTGGAGTTCAACGTGCGGCTGGGCGATCCCGAGACGCAGGCGCTGCTGCACCGTATGGATTGCGATTTTGGGGCGGTGCTGCATGCCGCGGCCAGCGGGCGGGTGCGGCCGGAGTTGTTGAAGTTCAAACAGGACCCGTCAGTCTGTGTGGTGATGGCGGCGCATGGATATCCGAGCAAAGTCCGGACAGGAGACGCGATCACAGGAATCGCGCAGGCCGAAGCAACGGGCGCGACGGTATTCCAGGCAGGTACGAAGATGGCGGACGGACAACTTGTGACTGCTGGCGGGCGGGTGCTGGGCGTGACTCACAGCGGGTCGACGCTGCGGGCCGCGATCGACAATGTTTATGCTGCCTGCGAGCATATCCGGTTTGAGGGGATGCAGATCCGCCGAGACATCGGAGCCAAGGGTCTGAAGCGTTGGAACGAGCAGACGATGACCTCCGGCGGGCGGTAGAATGGATAGAAGTTCCGGGGACGTAGCTCAGCTGGATAGAGCGTCCGCCTCCTAAGCGGAAGGTCGGCAGTTCGAATCTGCCCGTCCCTACCATTTTCTTTCTGCCGAATTCACCGATGTCCGACAAGCCGTTCGTCCATCTACACTGTCACACCGACTACTCGCTGCTGGACGGGGCCTGCGAAATCGGCAAGCTGATGAAGCTCGCCGTGAAGCAGAACCAGCCGGCGGTGGCCTTGACGGATCATGGCAATCTATTTGGCGCCGCGGAGTTCTACTTCAAGGCGAAGGACAATGGCGTCCATCCGGTGATCGGGTGCGAAGTCTACATCACGGCGAATGACCGGCGGATCAAGGACGAAACGAACCGGCGCTACAACCACCTGGTGCTTTTGTGCGAGAACCAGGAGGGATACCGGAACCTGATCAAACTGGTGTCGACGGCGAGTTTGGACGGCTTCTACTACAAGCCGCGCATCGACAAGGATCTGCTGTCACAGCACAGCAAGGGGCTGATCGCGCTATCGGCATGCTTGAAGGGCGACATCAACGAAACGTTGATGAATGACAAGTACGACGACGCGCAGAAGCTGGCGTACGAGTATCGGGATCTCTTCGGCAAGGACAACTTCTTCCTCGAAATTCAGGATCACGGGCTGGAAGAAGACAAAGTCGTGATGCCACAGGTCTACCGGATGTCGCGCGAGACCGGCATTCCGCTGGTGGCAAGCAACGACGCGCACTACCTGGAGCATTCAGACCATCGTGCACAGGACATTCTCACGTGCATCCAGTCCGGGAAGATGGTGAGCGATGAGAAGCGGCTGAAGTTTTCCACCAACGAGTTTTTCCTCAAGACGCGCGAAGAGATGATGACCATCTTCGGCGAGGTGGAAGATGCGCTGGACCGCACCTGGGACATCGCGCAACGATGCCAGGTAAAGATGGATCCGGTGAAGGAGCCCTTCCCGAAGTTCGACGTTCCGCCGGAACAGACCATCGACAGCTATTTCGAATATGTAGCGCGGCAGGGGTTTGAGAAGCGGCGCGGCAAGCTGGACAAGATGGCGGCGCAAGGCCTGTTGCGCTTCGACATGGCCGAGTACATCGAGCGCCTGGATCGCGAGATCAAGCTGATCCAGCAGATGCAGTTCTCGGGCTATTTCCTCATCGTGTGGGACTTCATCCGTTACGCAAAATCAACGGGTGTGCCGGTGGGGCCGGGCCGCGGTTCGGCGGCCGGTTCGCTGGTGAGCTACTGCATGGGGATCACCGATGTGGACCCGCTGCACTACGGCCTGCTGTTTGAGCGCTTCCTGAATCCGGAACGCGTCAGCATGCCTGATATCGACGTGGACTTCTGCACAAATCGCCGCGGCGAAGTGATCCAGTACGTCACGGAGAAATACGGGCGTGAGCAGGTAGCGCAGATCATCACGTTCGGCACGCTGGCTCCAAAGGCTGCGATCAAGGACGTGGGGCGTGTTCTTGATATGAGCTTTGGAGAAGTGGATAAGCTGTCGAAGCTGATTCCGGCCGATCCGAAGATGACACTGAAGAAGGCTCTGGATGAAGAGCCCGCGATCCTGGAGGCTGCGGCCAAGGATCCGAAGGTCAAAGAGATTCTCGACATCGCGCAGCGCCTGGAGGGCATGGCCCGCAACTCGGGCGTGCATGCGGCGGGTGTCGTCATCTCGCCAGTGCCGCTCGCCGAGATCGTTCCTCTCTACCGCACCAACAAAGAGGAAATTGTCACCCAGTTCGAAATGTCCATGCTCGAGAAACTCGGGCTGCTCAAGATGGACTTCCTGGGTCTCACCACGCTCACCATCGTTCACGAAGCGCTGTCGCTCATCAAGAAAACGCGTGGCGAGACGCTGGTGCTGGAAGATCTGCCGCTGGACGACAAGGACGCTTATGAGCGCATCTTCGGCCAGGGCCTGACCGACGGCGTTTTCCAGTTTGAATCGTCGGGCATGAAGGACGTGCTGCGGCGCTCGCATCCTGAGCGCATCGAGGACCTGATCGCCCTCAACGCCCTTTATCGTCCGGGCCCGATTCAGAACGGCTTCGTGGACGACTACGTCGATCGGAAGTTGGGCCGCAAGCCGGTTACTTACGATTTACCCGAATTGAAGTCGCTGCTGGAAGAGACCTACGGACTGGTGATCTACCAGGAGCAGGTCATGCAGGTGGCGCAGCGCATTGCCGGCTACTCACTGGGTGAAGCCGATCTTCTGCGCCGCGCGATGGGCAAGAAGAAAAAAGAGGAGATGGACAAGCAGCGCGCCCGTTTCCTCGATGGCGCGCGGAAAAACGGTCATCCGCCCAAGAAGGCCGAGGCGCTGTTCGACCTGCTGGCGAAGTTCGCTGAGTATGGGTTTAACAAGTCGCACTCGGCTGCGTATGGGTATCTTGCTTATCTCACCGGGTACCTGAAAGCGCACTACACGGTGGAGTTCCTGGCGGCATTGTTGACGTCGGAAACGGGCAATACCGATAAGGTCGTCAAGTACATCAACGAATGCCGGGCGCTGGGCATCGAGGTGCTGCAGCCCGACGTGAATCAGTCGGACCTGAACTTCACACCAGTGGGCCGCGACAAGATCCGCTTCGGTTTGGGCGCCGTGAAGAACGTAGGCGTGGGCGCGGTGGAAGCCATCGTCAAGGCCCGCAATGAAGGCGGTGTGTTCAGGACGCTCGACGATTTCTGCGAGCGCGTCGATCTCTCGGCGGTGAACCGCCGTGTGATGGAGAGCCTGATCAAAGCCGGAGCGATGGACAGCCTGAATGGCTACCGCTCCCAGATGTTCGCGATTATCGAAGAGTGCATCGAATCCGGCCAGCGAGCCCAGAAGGACAAGATCAGTGGACAGACCGGGTTGTTCGGTGAGCTGCTCGCGGACGACTCACCTTCGTCTTCGCGGGCGCTGCCAAAGCTGAACGACTGGAGCCAGGCGGAGAAGTTGCGTGGTGAGAAAGAGACGATCGGCTTCTATGTCAGCGGCCATCCACTGGATGAGTTTCGCTGGAAGGTGACGGAGCTGACTCCGTATACGACCGAGAATCTGACGGGGCTCGAAAAGGGCATGGAAGTGGCGGTCTGCGGAATCCTGCGCAACGTGCAGAAGCGGCGCAACAAGGAGCAGAAGCCGTGGGCCATCACGCAGCTTGAAGACTGGACTGGATCCGTAGAGGCGCTGTGTTTCGCTACCCGCTATGAGCATCTTCAAAAAGAGATTGAAGAGGACAGGGCTGTCCTGGTGCGCGGCAAGGCGATGCCTGAGGAAGACGGAACGATCAAGCTGAACATCCAGGAAATCATTCCGCTCGAGCTGGCCAGGGTGAATTTCCCGTCGCTGGTTTCCATCAGAGTGCGGCTTTCGGCGACGGGCAATGAAAAAGCGGAAGCGCTGCAACGGCTGTTCTCCACCAAGCCCGGCGACACGTCCGTGCGACTGAAGCTGGAGAAGCCGAGAGACTTTACGGTGACCCTGGATGTGAAGGCGCGTATTCGACCGGACAAGGAGTTCAAGGCCGAAATCGAGCGCATCTGCGGACCGGAAGCGCTTGAAGTGATAGCCTCGTAGGAAGCATCTTTTATGAGCGATTCTTCGCAAGCCCGCATTGGCGATATCGAGCGCGAGATTTCGCAGCTCCAGCTCACCTCCACAGGTGCACAGGCACAACTCGCCGATCTTGAGGCTGAACTAAAGGCTCTGCGCGGCGAGCAGGGCGTCAATCTGGCGTGGCAGCGTGTACAGCTCGCTCGTCATCCCAAGCGTCCGCATGCGCTGGACTACATCAACCGTCTGGTGCCGGATTTCACAGAAATCCACGGAGATCGCTTTTACGGGGAGGATGCGGCCATTGTTGCGGGCTTCGGCACAATGCTCGGCGGCCACGCGGTGATGATGGTGGGGCTCCAGAAGGGCCGTGACACGAAGCAGAAGCTGTTCCGCAATTTTGGGATGCCTAAACCGGAAGGCTATCGCAAGGCTATGCGCGCCATGGAAATGGCTTCGAAATTCCGGCGTCCCATCATTACGTTCCTGGATACTCCCGGGGCCTATCCAGGCATTGATGCCGAGGAACGCGGCCAAGCTGAGGCTATCGCCTATAACCTGCGGGAGATGACGCGCCTGCAGTCTCCGCTGATTGTGGTGGTGATTGGCGAAGGCGGCAGCGGCGGTGCGCTTGCGCTGGGCGTGGGCAACAAAGTGTTCATGCTGGAGAACGCGGTGTATAGCGTGATCTCTCCGGAGAGTTGTGCGGCGATCATCTATCGCGATTCCACGAAGGGCGCCCTGGCGTCCGCGGCATTGAAGATCACGGCGAGCGACCTGATGCGGCAGGGCCTGATCGACGGCATTATTCCCGAACCGCCCGGCGGAGCGCAGGACGATTACGATCGCGCGGCGCAGTATCTTCACCAGACAGTGGTAGCGGCGATTGACGAGCTGTCCCCGCTGAGCCCCGAGCAACTGGTGGAGCAGCGATACCAGAAGTTCCGGCAGATGGGCAACTTCTTCACGGAGTAGCGACGCGTGAGCAAAGGCAAATTCATCCTGATGGGCGTTGTCGCTTTCCTGGTCTTCCTTGGGGCGACAACTTATCTGATGCTGGGCAATCGCAAGAACCGCGTCGAGGTGTGCATGACCTACCAGGGCCGAAACTCATGTAAGGTCGCCTCGGGAGAGACCAAGGATGCAGCTCTGCGGACCGCCACAGACACTGCTTGCGCATTGATTGCCGCGGGCGTGACGGAAACGCAGCAATGCACGCATGGCGAACCGGTGAGCGTACGCTGGCTCGACTAGATGGCCTCTTCGTCCCCAGCACCGGCGCGCGGACTGCTCGCCGAAAACGTTCTGCTATTCCACTGGTCCGATGACCTGGTCGCACACCGTATGCGGCAGGTACGGGAGTATGTACTGGGGCAGTCGCGGCATCTGCATCGCGAGGACTTCAACGTCGTGCACCCGCGTGATCTTCACCTGCTCTTTGAGGCGTACGACAAATTCTTCTTCGAAGGACTGTGCGGGCATGCGCTGGAGGGGCACAGCCTCAGTTTCCGTCTCTCGGCGCGTATGACGAAGACAGGCGGGAAGACGACGCGATTCACCAGCCGTACGGGCGCGGTCAGCTACGAGATTTCTGTCGCGGTGAACATGCTGTTTGACTCATTCGAGGAAGACTCACGTTCTGTCACGGTG
Organism: Paludibaculum fermentans; assembly: GCF_051172195.1. Classification (GTDB taxonomy): domain Bacteria; phylum Acidobacteriota; class Terriglobia; order Bryobacterales; family Bryobacteraceae; genus Paludibaculum; species Paludibaculum fermentans_A. The sequence continues at coordinate 1,408,338 of NZ_JBPJAQ010000001.1, read as the reverse complement.
TGCGGCATAGAGTGCGTCAACCGCTTCGCGGGCCTGCAGCGGATTTTCGAACACGAACTGGTGCATCTCATCGAGATGCTCTGCTGGGGCGAGAGCGATTGCTCGGCCGCGCGATTCCAGGGCATCACGGCGCGGCACTTCCGTCACACGGCGCATACACACAATCTCATCACGCGGCGCGAGCAGGCGGCGGAGGCAGGGATCCGTGTCGGGTCGATGGTCAGCTTCGCATTTGAAGGCCGCACGTATGAAGGCCGCGTGAATCGCGTCACCAAGCGGGTTACCGTACTAGTGCAGGATAGTGCGGGCCAACTCTTCTCCGATGGGGGGCGCTATCGCACCTTTTATGTCCCCATTGGCGCACTCAGACTCGTCGAACCCGGCTGAGTCGCGCCAGAAACCATCTATTTACGAAATATATCTAGCGGCGAAACCGCCAAATGCCGATCTATATGGCATATGGAAATCCACTCGCTGTCCCGCAAAAAGGTATTCTGGAGTAAGGTTGGCATATCGTTCGCGGCGCTATTGGTTTTCTTCGCCCTCCGACCAGACGCGCCCCTTGACGTGTTGGATACCATCCACGCTCAATACCAGATGCGGATCGTGAGTCCCAGCCTGATCAGGAACTACGTGGCCAGCCACAGCGCGCGGAAGCTGCAAATAGGCGCCGGCACCAACAATCTCGCCGGCTGGTTGAACACTGACATCGAGCCAACTGCCGACCAAGCATATCTTGACGCCTCAGTTCCATTTCCATTGCCAGACTCCTCGTTCCGCTACGTTTTCAGCGAGCACGTCGTCGAGCACATTCCCTACGAAAAGGCAGATGTCCTATTTAAAGAATGCTATCGCGTGCTGGCCCCTGGCGGCCGCATCCGAATTGCGACTCCGGACTTGACGAGGTTCATCGGCCTGTTCGCTGAACACCCATCGGCCGAGGTGGCGGACTATATCAAGCGCAAGGAGGCGAGACATCGTTGGCCGAATACGCCCGACCCGGCGGCGTACATTCTCAATATGCAAATGCGCAGTTGGGGGCACCAGTTTGTGTATTCGCCAGCAATGCTGCGAGCTGCCCTGGCGCGGGCGAAGTTCGAAGAAATAACCGAGTATAAAGCGGGGCAGGGCGACGATCCGGCCCTGGCCGGGGTGGAGGCGCGTCCCCACTCGGTGTATCGGGAGATGAACGAGTACGAGACCATGGTGTTCGAGGCAGTGCGCAGATAGCCTGAGGGTCACCAGCTATCGGGGCTGCGCCTAGCCTGCAACGATTCGTCCCGCCTCGGCGAAGCAGCGCCGTGCCAGCTCACATAGCAGGAGCGACTGCTGCCACCGGTCGCACTCCTCACGACCATCCGGCAATAGCCGCCCATAGTAGATGCGCGGCGCCAGCAACTCCGGCACAAAGTAGAGCGGCCCCGTGTCCGGCGGGTAGTGCGCCATCGCCCTGGTCCACATCTGGCGGAAGTGTCGCACATACGGCGGCTCGCCCTCGATCGCCACCTGCATCGAGCCCGGGTTGCCGATGCGTCCATGCAGGAAGCGCACACGCCGCAGCACCGGCTCAATAAACGCGAGCTTCGTTTCGAAGCCGCCGTAGACGAACTCGAGTCCGGTGTACCAATGGGAGAAGTCGCCGTTCACAGTTACCTGTGGAAAGCGATCGAGGAAACCCACGGTCCGCCATACGTCCTGGAAGATAGTCGCACGATGCGTCTCAATGTGAAGCGGGATCGTATGCCGCACCGATGCTTCCAGCACAGATTCAATCAGCCGCGCGGCCTGGCTGTCGTCCTCCAGACCCCAGCCCACGTGCAGCGTGGCACAGGGGAAGCCGTCGCCGCTCAACCGCGCTGCCAGAGGCTCGGCCTCTTCCGGTAGGTTGACGCGGCCCGACGCCGCGGCCTGGAGGCCGAGCGCCCGGCAGCGAGTGAGTTCCTCGGCGGTGTAGACGACGTCAAACTGCACGCCGACATAGCCCGCCTCGCGAATGCTTTCCAGCCTGTAGTCGACGGAGCTGTCCCGCTCAAACCGGGCCATCTGGTCCAGTGCGAGCCAGCTCATCAGGCAGCGTAACTCGGCCGTCATCGCGCTACTTCTGCTGCTCCAGGCTCGTAGCGCTCTGGTCGCGTGCGGATTCAAGCCACGCGACATCCGCACTGGAATCCGCGAAGCGGCGCAGCCCGGCCTCGAGAATGGCCGAGTCCGGCACCTTGTTCAAGGGTGTGTAGCGTGGGTGATGCGCGTCCTTGTATGGATCGTTCTTCGCTGCGTTATAGCAGCAAATCATCGACCATCGTGGATGCTCCGAGCGGTTCTCATCAGAGCGGTGCAGAAGGTTGCTATGGAAGAAGAGCACATCGCCACGTTCCATTTCCACGTAGACCAGTGGGAAGCGCTGGAGAATGGCATCCACGCGCTCGCGGTCAGCGCCAGCTTGCTCACCCGTCAATATGTGATCGATACGGCCTAGTTTGTGTGATCCGGGTACAACCTGCAGGCACCCGTTTTCCCGAGTGGCCCGGTCTACTGCAATGGAGGCGCTGCAGAGATCAGGCGACAGCACACCGTTCTGATACCAGTAGCCATAATCCTGATGCCATGCCCAGGCGCCGCCCACGCGCGCGTCCTTCATGATCATCTTCGAGTGATAGTGATAGACCTCGTCGCTGAGCAGTGTCTCCGCGGAGTCGACAATAGAGCTGCATCGGGCGAACATGCCGTAGAGCGCGTCGCCGGGGTGGTTCCAGAGCGACAGGCGCACGACGTGTCCTTCGCCGTCGTTACGTCCAAATGAGCGCGCGTCCAATTCGCGGTCTTCCTTCGCCGCTCGCCCCAGAAGATCGATCTCCGCCTGGCTGAACATGCCCCGGGCGAGAACGTAGCCCTTCTCGTGATACTCCGATACTTGTGATGCTGTCAGGGGACCACTTGCCATAATCGGTACCTGGGCCTTTCTCAGGCTCATCCTTTCGTGATGTTTTCCACCCACCAAGATCAGTGTTAAAGCACCATCGTGTCGTCGCTGCGCAACGGCCTGCATGTACTGCGTTTCACTAGAGCCGACGGCACGAGGACTTCACTTTGCTCCAGCCCGCCCGATTCGGCCAGTGCTATCGCCATCCGGGCGAGCTGCCTTCCCACCTCGACGGTATCGACGCAGACGGCAGTGAGCGTCGACGCGCGAACGTGTCCAATCTGATGCTGAAATCCAACAACGCTCGCATGTCTCGGCACGTCGCGGCCGTGCTGCCGCAAAGCTTCTCGCGCTCCCAGTGCCAACTCCTCTGACCCGCACAGAAGCGCCGACATCGGCGACTTCTGTTCCAGTAGATACGACACGATCGCGCGGCCGTTCTCGAACGGGTCGTCAGCGATCGCGAACGTGTGCGCCCTGGGCTCCAGTCCATGCAGCCGCATCCCGCTGAGGTAGCCCTCATGCCGGCTGCGAAACCACGGACGGGCCGCATCTCCGATATACCAGATATTGCGGTGTCCCAGCTGTGCGAGGTAGCTCGCCGCCTCCTCGAACCCACGGAAATCGTCGTATCGTACGCGGTTGAGCGCCTTCTCGGCTGCCGCTGCTGTCGCCGCATGATTGGCCAGCAGGACGTACCGCGCCTTGCGCGCGTCGAGTGCTGAGAGGAAATTCTCGTGGGCCGTACCGGCCACGATGGTGCAGTCGGCCAACTGGCGGCTGTTGAGAATCTCAGGGATCTCGAGTCGTTCCGCGTCAGTCTCCGTTGAATGCATGTGCCGCGTAAAGATCGTGTAGTATCCCTGGCTGGAACAATACTCTTCGATACCCACGAGCAGATGCGCATGTACCGTGTTGATACCCGTGCCATTGCAGAGCAGAAAGCCGATGGTCCTGCCATGATCACGCCCGGATTCCTGGCGGAGCGCAGCGCGATAGCCCAGATCGCGAATGGCCTCTTCCACACGATGCCGCAAGGGAGCGGCTACATCGCGAAAGTCGTTCAACACCCGGGAGACCGTGCCGATGGAGACTGCCGCACGTTCCGCGACGTCTCTAATGGTCGGCGTGTTGGAGGAGCGGCGGGCCATTGCTTATCTCGTGCCGGGTGCGGCGGCGTAGTCATCCTCAATCTGGGAGATGCGCACAGAGCGCTTCTCTCGAATGGAGCGATAGCAGGCTTCGATCAAGGCCATAGTGTTCAGGTTGTCCGCACCGCTATTCTCGGGCTCGCAGTCGCGTGCAATGGAGTCCATCAGCGCAGCCATAGGGCCTTCGAAGGCATCCGGGAACCAGGCTTCGCTCCAGCGCGGAGTGATCCACAAGCCCGGATATCGAAGTGAGCTGAAGCGCACGGTGCTGGGCTGGTGATCGGGATAGCTGGGCCAGCCCAGCATGCCTTCCGCGAGCCCTTCCGTGCCTTCGATGCGCCACTTGATGTAAGGATCGAGATGCTTCTCTTTCGTCAGCGGTCCGGCCCAGATGTCATCCCACGCGGAAGCCCGAAAGCCGCTGTCGTACTCCAGGATGTAGAGGCAGATGCCATCTTCGTGCGCGAACTTAGTGCGTGGATCCGTCCTGGTGCTGCAGTAGACCGCGTCGGGATTCCCGAACAGATAGCGGAACGCATCCAGGTGGTGGACGCTCATGTTGAGCAGTGTGAGGCGCGAATAGTCAGGTAGCCAGCGTTGCCAGTGCGGCACGGCCCGCATCTCGATTGTTGCGAACACTGGTTCTCCCAGGTACCCGCGCTGCAGAATCGACTTTGCCGCGCGGATCGAGTGGTCGTACCGCATGTTCTGATTGACGGCCAGGCGGATGCCCGACGCGCGGCACAGGTGGACAATCTCACAGGCCTCGGTGTAGTTCATCGCCAGGGGCTTCTGGGCCAGGATTCCCAGCGGCTTGTGCCTGGCGTTCATAATCTGGCGGATGATACCGAGTTGCTGGTCGGGCGGCACGGCCACATCCACGATCTTCACCGCCGGATCGTCCAGCATCTCGGCGACGCTGGAGTAGACCTGCGGGATGCCGCGCAATTCCGCTACTTCACGAGCAATCTCCGGAGTGCGTGATGTGATCCCCGCAACACTGAATCCCGCGTTCCGGTAGGCCACCAACTGAATGTCACGCATGATGAATCCGGCACCCACTGCGCCTATGCCGAAGTCATTGCGGAGAGGCGGACGAGGCAGGTGATCGATGTCGAGCGTCAGGTCCATGGCGAGTTTCCGTCTCCGACAGAGCATGATAGCATTGGTCCTTCCGGTTGGTGAACGTTCATGAAATAAATTCACGGGGCATGGAAAGGCCTCTGCACTCAAGGAGCGCAACCAGGCGTGCAACTTGGATTGATCAATTCCGCATGGTTCGGGTCCGGGGTCGGCACTGAACAGGGCATCCGGCTGACCAGGGAAATCGGTTTCGATTCCATCGATATTTTTGCTGATCCGCTGGAGATCGACGCCCGCGAACGCCGACTGATCCGGGATACCTCCAGGGATGCAGGCCTGCCCATTGTCTCGGTGGTCTGCTGCGCGCTGGGCATCGCGGACTTCAATACGGCAGTGCGGCGTTTCCACATCGAGCGCGCGAAGCAGCACCTCGATCTGGGCTACGAATTCTCCGCGCGCAATATGCTATTGGTGCTCGGAGAGTACATCTGGCAGCAGGAGGTGATCACACCGGCCGATCAGTGGAAATGGGCCATCGACGCGGTGAGGGAGTTGGGCGAGCACGCGGCGGGGTTGGGGCTGGAGATCGCCATCGAGTTGGAGCCCTTCCATCTCTCTCTGGTGAACACTCTGCCTAAGATGGTGCAGTTCCTGGCGGACGTCGATCACCCTGCGGTGCTGGCCAATGTCGACATCTCGCATCTGGAGCTCGCGCACACCGATCCGAAGTCGCTGGCTGAACTTCGTGGGCGCATCGGCCATGTCCACCTCTCCGACTGCGATGGAAAGAAGCACGGCGACCTGCCGCCCGGTCGCGGCGTGGTGCCCTTCCTGCCTTACCTCGAGAACCTGAAGGCAGTAGGCTTCGATGGAGCCATCAGCATCGAGCTCGAGTACTCGCCCGATCCTTCGCAGATCGTCGAGTGGGTACGCGAGGCCTACCGCGAAACGAACCGCATGATGCAGCAGTTGAACCTGCGTGGAGCATAGCCATGGAACGTAGAGATTTTGTGAAGGCCGCCTCGGCGGGGCCGTTTCTGGGAAATGTGCTGGGCGCCAATGACCGCATCACCATCGGCCAGATAGGCCTGGGTAGCCGGGGTTATTACGAGACTACGATCACAGCGCGCAATTCTGGAGTGGACCTGGCTGCCGTCTGCGATGTGTTCCAGCCTCTTGCTGAAATGACGAAGCAGAAGGTCGGCGGCAAAGTGGAGGCTTATACTGACTTCCGCCGTGTGATCGAACGCAAGGACATTGACGCCGTTTTCGTTTCCACTCCGGATCATTGGCACGCGCCCATTTCGATCCTGGCCTGTCAGGCCGGCAAAGACGTCTATTGCGAGAAGCCGTTGTCTCACACCGTGGAAGAAGGCCGCCGCATGGTGCAGGCGGCGCGGAAGCACAATCGCATTTTCCAGGTGGGCAGCCAGCAACGATCCGCGCCGCACTTCGCCAAGTGCGCGGAGTTGGTGCAGGGCGGCTACATCGGCGAAGTTTCCGACATCGATTGCTGGATCGTATCCAACGAATATCCGCAGGGCTTTGGACACGTGCCCGATTCCGCGGTTCCCGCCGGCCTGGATTGGGATCTTTACCTGGGGCCCGCGCCTAAGGCCGCTTACAACCGAAACCGATACATCTGGAACTGGCGCTGGTTCTGGGATTACTCCGGCGGCAACATGACGGACTGGGGTGCGCACCACATCGACAGCATCCACCAGATTATGAACGTGACTGCGCCGAAGAGCGTCGCGGCCACCGGCGGCCGGCTGCTCAAGGATAATCGCGATACCCCCGACTCTTTCCTGGCTACCTTTGAGTATCCCGGCTTTACGGTCCGTTTCGCGAACAGCCAGGTGGGCATGCGCATGGACCGCTATGCGGGCACGATTTTCTATGGGACGAAAGGCACGCTGTTCGTCGACCGCAAGGGCTATCAGGTTATCCCCTCGAAATTCTCGGCAATCGTGCGGTCCGATGTGGACCAGGTGGCAGACATGCTGGCCTCGCGCAAACGCGAACTGACGGGAGAGAAGCGGCCTCGTGGCCCGGCCGCCGCGACGCCTCCGCTGTGCGAGCCGATCGAGGTCACAGGCTTGTCGCTCGATCCCGAAATCCAAATCGTCCACGTCCAGAACTTCCTCGACGCAGTGAAGAGCCGCAAGCGCCCCTTCGCCGATGTGGAGGTGGGACACACCTCCATCGTTCCATGCCACCTCGCCAACATCGCCTACCGCACGCGCCGCACCCTTCATTGGAATGCGAAGGAGGAGGAGATCCTCGGCGACGAGGAGGCTTCCCGGCAACTCACGAAGCAGTACCGCGCTCCCTGGGCGCTCCCGTCACCTTCGGCTGTGTAGCGCGAGCGGCGCGCCTCACTGGGCGTCGTGGAAGATCACACCCAAAGTGTGACGCCGGCCGGTCCGCAGGCGGCTCACGCCATGCCGCATCTGGACCCGGTAGTTGCCGCGCGTTCCGGCAACCGGACGATGGTGGACCGGAAAGATCACGCCATCGCCTTGGCGCAGGGGGACCACCTCGACACGCGACTGCATACGCGGTCTTTGTTCGGTCAACACGAACTCGCCGCCTGTGAAGTCACGGCCGGGTTCACTCAGTAGGAAGGCAACCTGCAGCGGGAAGACGTGCGCTCCGTACAGATCCTGATGGAGGCAGTTGTAGTCGCCAGGGCCATACTGCAGCAACAGCGGTGTGGGACGCGATTGGCCTGCGTTGTGGCAGCGTTTCAGGAATTCCTCATGTGACTTCGGAAAGCCGTCCTGTGTCAGGTTCAGCGATGTGTTCCATTGATTGGCAATTCGCGCCAGTGGCTCGTAGAAGCCGCATCGCAGGTCCGCCACCATCCCAGGTAGCGGAGCCGCGAAGTACTGATACTCACCGCGTCCGAACCCATGCCTGCTCATCACCACACGACTGCGAAATAGCGATCCATCCGGATACCAGCCCGCGGCGGCGGCGCACTCGTCCGCATTGAGCAAACCCTTTACCACGGCGCATCCACACTCATTGAGCTGGCCCGTCAGGTTTGTCCAATTCAGCGCGGTCATCCGTTCATTCAGGCTCACGCTCATGCCAGAGCCTCCCGCTCCAGCAGCGCGCGCTTGCGATCGAGACCCCAGCGATAGCCGGCCAAGGCCCCGTCGACCCGCAGCACGCGATGGCAAGGCACGGCGACTGCCAGCGGATTCGCCGCGCAGGCGCGAGCCACGGCTCGCACTGCCTTCGGGTTGCCCACGCGCGCCGCCAGTTCCCGGTAGCTTGTCGTGGAACCGGCGGGCACGGCCTTTAGCTCGCGCCAAACACGCTGCTGGAACCGGGTTCCCTGCTCCGCCCAGGGCAGCGTCAAAGGCGTCCCCGGTCGTTCGATGGACTCCACCGCTTGTTCCAGCCACGCTCGCAACCCTTCGGCATCCGGGGAAGCCGCCTCGCGCGGAAACCGCCTCCGCAGATCTGCCGTCAGTTCCTCTGGCGCATCACCCAGCAGAATCGCACATACCCCATCCTGGCGGGCTGCCAGCAGGACCCAGCCCAGCGAACATTGCGTTGTCGAATAGCGCATCCCAGTCATTGCTTACGCTCCTTTCAGTCCGCGTTTCGCGGCCCTCTATGTTTCGACAATACGCGGGCTCGGCCAGTGAAAAACTCCGATCCTTGCTCTTTCGCGCAAACATGCGGTTATTCTGGATCTTGTCTATGAGAACACTTGCGCTCCTCCTGCTCACGGCCATGCTGGGCTTCGCCCAGGACACGCCCAACTTCACCGGCCACTGGGAATTGAACATCGCCAAGAGCGATTTCGCCAAGCAACCCGCCCGGGCGGTGCGATTTGCGATTGTGCACAAGGAGCCAGAACTCGAATACGAAGTTTTCCACGACGCGGCGCCCGGTACCAGCGCAGGCAAGCTCAAGTACGTTATCAACGGCCAGGAGGGAAATGTCTCTGCCCAAGGCAACCCCCTGAAGTACAAGGCTCACTGGGAGGCGGCGGTTCTCGTGGTCGAAACGTGGGGTAAGTTCGGGCCCAACGAGATTAAGCTGATCGACAAGTGGGAGTCCCAGCCCGGCGGAAAAGCCGTGATGATCTATCGTCACTTTGAAGGGCCTGGCGGCCCGCAGGATCAGAAACTTCTGTTCGAAAAACAACCCGACAAGTAGTGGCCGGCTAATGCCGGTGTTCGGAGTGCTCCGGCGGATCGCTCTCAAGCCAGCCCACCTCCGGATAAGCGACTTTCCGGCTCATCTGCCCGGCGAGCGTGGAAAAGGCCATCAGGCCAAAGAACCACGGATCGGGCCGGAACTCCATCGTCCGAACCAGTCCGGCCGCACCACACAGGAACAGCGGCAGGCCTACGAGCCTGGATTGAAATGGGCTCCATTGGCGCCGCAGGGCCAGCAACCCGAACAGATAGCCCACACCGAGATTCACGATGGCCATCAGTGCGAACACGCCCAGCACGTGCAATACACGTGTCAACGAGCCGGGGACACCTGCCGGAAGCACGGCCAGCCACAGTGCGAAGAGACAGGCCAAACCCAATACCGCGGGGGCTAGGAATCGCTTCATCGCCCCATAATGTACAACGCCGCGGAATCGATGTCGATCCCGCGGCGTTGTCCCAAGCAGTCAGTGAACCGGAACCCTACACAGGCTTATAGGCGATACAGTCGATCTCCACCTTCATCGTCGGATCCGCGAACGCCACGGCGACCGTTGTGCGGGTGGGCCGTTGTTCTCCGAAGAACTCACGGTAGATTTCATTCATCGCCGCGAAGTCCTTACCATCCCGCAGAAATACGCTGCACTTCACCACATCTGTCATGGCAACGCCGGCGGCTTCCAGAATACGCTTCACGTTATTCAGGGTGATACGCGTTTCGTGCTGGATGTCGCCATACGACATCGTGTCCGTGGCAGGATCCACCGGACCCTGCCCTGACACGAAGACGAAATCGCCTGCGCGGATCGCCGGCGAATAGGGACCGCGCGGCGTCGGCGTATCCTTCGGAAAAATCCGTTGAATGTCGCCCATGACCGCTTACTCCGAGGCCTTCCGGCGTGTGCGGCGCACCGGCTTGTCCTGGCTGCTGGTGTCGGCCTTCTTGCGCGTCACGCGCTTCTTGGTGGCCTTGGGTGGCTCGTCGTCCGGCGGAATCTCGCCGGTGGCCGTCGGCTGGCCTTTCACAATTGGCTGTTTGAAGTCGTGCTCGGTGAGCAGGTCTTCTTCCTTCACTTCCAGCTTCGGCGGCGCCTGCGGATAGAACTCCGAACCCAGGCTCACCAGCAGACCGCCCTCCTGGCGATGTTGCAGACGGACCACCGTCTTGTCCTGCGCGAAGTTCAGAAACTCCGCGAAGCCCTGGAACCCGTAGTTGGCGTGGTCGAAGCTCGGGTACTCTTCCTTCATCCACGCCGCCAGGTCTTCCGCCGTCTGTCCGCTCTCTTCGAACTCCAGACGATGAATCTCCAGCACCTCACGCAGCTGCGGGAGCGCCTCTTCCGGACGAGGCAGTGCCTTCTCCTGGTAGTTGTGCTTCCGCTCGATGAAGTAGCGTCCGCCCGTGCCCTTCACATAGACCAACTCAGCCCGCTTCAGCTTCTCGACAAAATCAGAGAAACTGCGCGCACCGTAGGCGCTCTCGTTGAAGGCGGAATCCAACTGCAGCATAGTGGACTTCAACAGCCCCAGCTGCGGCTGCACATTGCGGCGTTCCAAGACCTGAAGCGCGCGCTCCACCAGAGGCATGGCCAACGCCAAGTCCAGTGGGGCGGGACGCCCCTGCTGCGGCTGATCCTTTGGACCAGGGCCCGTGCCAGGCGCACCCGCCGGACCCGCGGCCGGCATCGGCCCTTCCCGCAATTCGCGTTCCCGGCGCCGCTCTTCGCGTTCGCGGAAGCGCTTTTCCTTGCGGTCCCGATAGGACTCGCGATACGGCTCGCGCTCGCGATCGCCCGCCGGCGGTCCAGCCTGGGCCTGCGCCTGCTGTGTCTGCGACTGTGGAGGCGGCAGCGGAATCGAGTCCGTGTTCAGCAGCGATTCGAAGCTGATGAACTCGTGGCAGTTCTGCTGCAGGATGGTCGAGGTGAACGCTTTACCGCCCACTACAAAGACCGTCTTGCCATATTCCTTCAGTTTATTCACCAGAGGAATGAAATCAGAATCGCCGCTCACCACCGCAAATGCATTCACGTGGTCGTGCGTGAACGCCATCTCCAGCGCATCCAGCGCCAGATTGATGTCGGCTCCGTTCTTATCCCCGCGTGGCGAAGGAATGCGCTGCACCATCTGCACCGCGTTTTCCGCCATCTGTCGCGTGGCGCCTTCCTGGCGGCTCCAGTTCGCATACGCGAACTTTGCGACAATGTCCCCGCGCTCCTTCAGAGCGTCCAGCACGAGCGACACTTCGAACTCCCGCCGAAGTGTGCTTTTCACGCCGATTTCTATGTTGTCGTAGTCGACAAACACGGCGATGTTGAGTCGGTCTTGCATGTGTTGTAACAAAATCCTAGCAAAATGTTGTGGAAGCCGGCCTCGTCCTCCATGGCCCGTCAAACAGCCGCACGGACGGCGCTTTTCACAAACGCCACAATCTCATCCAGCGCGGCGCCGGGCTGAAACACAGCCGCAACCCCCAGTTCCTTCAGTCTCGCGGCGTCGTCATCCGGGACGGTGCCGCCAACGACGACCACTACGTCGTCCATTTCCTTCTCACGCAACATTGCCATCACCCGCGGAACAATCGCGTTATGCGCGCCCGACAGGATGCTCAGACCAATTACCTGAACATCTTCCTGCAAAGCCGCATTCACGATCATTTCCGGCGTTTGCCGCAGTCCTGTGTAGATTACTTCCATCCCGGCATCACGTAACGCCCGCGCGATGACCTTCGCTCCGCGGTCGTGTCCGTCGAGACCTGGCTTGGCAACCAGTACTCGGATCTTTGGATCCATCTGCACTTGGTCCCCTTAAGTATATCCCTACAAAACACTTCTCTCTTGCCACCCCCCGAACACCCCGCCCAGGGTCCGGCAAATCTCGCCCGTCGTCGCATATGCGCGCACCGCGTCCAGGATGAGTGGCATGGTATTCGAGTTGCTTTTCGCCGCTGCCTGCAGCGCCGCTAGTGCAGCATCGACCCGAGCCGCATCGCGTCCAGCCCGCAGCTCCGTCACCTTCTCTACCTGTGATTGCTCGGCGGCCTCGTCGATCTTCAGGATCGCCAGCTTTGGCTCGTTCTCCTGGGTATAGCGGTTCACGCCCACAATCACCTGCTCACCGCTTTCGACGCGCTTCTGATACTGATAGCTCGCCTCCGCAATCTCACCCTGCGGGAAGTTCCGTTCAATCGCCGGAATCATCCCTCCCATTTCATCGATCCGCCGGATGTACTCCAACGCCTGCCGCTCCACCTCATCCGTCAGAGCCTCAACATAGTGCGAGCCTCCCAGGGGATCCGCCACCGCGGCCACACCGCTCTCATGCGCGATGATCTGCTGCGTACGGAGAGCCAACGTCACGGCTTGTTCACTCGGTAGCGCATATGCTTCATCCAGGGAGTTCGTGTGTAGGGACTGCGTCCCACCCATCACACCGGCGAGCGCCTGCAGCGCCGTCCGAACCACATTGTTGTACGGCTGCTGCCACGTCAGCGAGCACCCGGCTGTCTGCGTGTGGAACCGTAGCTTCCAGCTCTTTTCATCCTGCGCGCTGAAACGCTCCCTCATCACTCGCGCCCAGATGCGGCGCGCCGCCCTATACTTAGCAATCTCTTCGAAGAAATCGCTGTGTGCGTTGAAGAAGAAGCTGAGGCGTGGTGCGAACTCGTCCACCGCCAAACCACGCTCCAGCGCCCATTCGACGTACTCAATCCCATCCCGCAGCGTGAACGCCAACTCCTGCACTGCCGTCGAGCCCGCTTCGCGAATGTGGTACCCGCTGATCGAAATCGGGTTGTACTTCGGCACATGACGCGTCGCGTACTCCACCACGTCCGTAACCAGCCGCATGGATGGCCTCGGCGGGTACAGGAACTCCTTCTGCGCGATGTACTCCTTCAGGATGTCGTTCTGCAGGGTGCCATTCAGGTTCTCAAACGGCACGCCTTGCTTCTCCGCCACCGCCAGGTACATCGCAAACAGCACCGGCGCCGGGGAGTTGATCGTCATCGAGACGCTCACTTTGTCCAGCGGGATGCCGTCGAATAGCGTCTCCATGTCCGCCAGCGAAGCAATCGACACGCCGCACTTGCCCACCTCGCCCAACGCCGCCGCATCGTCCGGATCGCAGCCCATCAGCGTCGGCAGATCAAATGCGACCGACAATCCAGACTGTCCCTGCGCCAGCAGATACCGGTAGCGCGCATTTGTTTCTTCCGGAGTTGCGAAGCCTGAGAACTGGCGCATTGTCCAAAGCTTCGCCCGATACATTGCCGCATGGATGCCGCGTGTATATGGATACTCGCCCGGAGCCGGCGAGCCATAGTGGCTCTCCAGCGGAATCCCGCTCAGCGTGCGCGGTTGCGCCATCTGGGATGCGCCCCTCTTCATGCCTCGATTGTAGCCCCCAATTCCAACAGATTATCGGCAATCCGCTCAGCCAGCCACTCATCGTGTGTGGACAGCACCACGGTGCCTGGGTATCTTTCCAGCGCTTCCTCCAGGGCGGCCCGTGCCTCCATCTCCAAGTGATTCGTCGGCTCGTCCAATAGCAGGAGGTTCGCGCCCGATAGCAGCAGCATTGCCATCCCAGCTTTGGTCCGTTCTCCCGCACTCAGTGTCGCCAGCGGCCGCAGTATCTGCTCCGCCTTCAGTTTCAGGCAAGCCAGCATGGTTCGCACCCGCGTCTCGTCCGCACACACCTGCCGGCAGAGCTCCAACGGTGTCTGCTCCAACATCAGGTTCTCGCCCTCCTGTGCCAGGTAACCCGCGCGCACCCGTCCACCCAGCGCCACCATTCCTGAATCCGGACGCTCGGTCCCGGCCATCATGCGAAGCAGGGTACTCTTCCCGGATCCATTTGGACCCGACAGCACCCAGCGCTCTCCGCGCGTGATGTGCAGGTCCAACTCCTCGAACAGCACGCGCTGGCTGAAGCGCTTGCTCATCCCCTCCACGCGCACAGCGATCTCATCACCTCTCTCCACGCTGCTGAAGTCCAGTTCAGGAATGCCCTGCTCTTCCCACGGCTTTTCCACCGCCTCCAGCATCGACTGCCGCTCCCGGATGATCCGAGCTGTCCGAGCCACTTTCGCGGCTTTCTTCGCATAATGCGGACCACACGCCCGTGCATCCCGCTGTCCCTCCGGCGCCTTCGCCACCTTGCGCGCCAGCGCCATCCGTTTCTCGGCCGCCGCCCGTTCCGCCGCGGCTTGCCGCTCGCGGGCCTCATACTGCTGCCACGCCTGCCGCTCCTTCAAGGACCGCTGTTCGAGGAACCTCTCGTAGTTGCCTTCGAAGCACTGCACTGCGCCCCGCTCCATCAGTACGGTCCTGTTCGTCACCCGGTTCAAAAAGGCGCGATCGTGCGACACCAGCAGCACCGCTGCCTCCAGCCGGCGCAACTCGCCTTCGAGCCACGACCGGGCTGCCGAATCCAGATGGTTCGTGGGTTCATCCAGCAATAGCAGTTCCGCGCCGGAGAGGATGCATCGTGCCAACTCGGCCCGCATCCGCTGGCCGGATGACAATCGCTCCGTCGCCAGACCCCAGCTCTCTTCCGGAAACCCAAGACGGCTGAGGGTCCGCTCCACCCGTGCTTCGAATCCGGGGCCGCCTACCGCGACATACTCGCCGAACCAATCCGGATCCTGGCGAAGCCGGGCTAGTTCAGCATCGGCCTCCATCACGCGGTCGAACAACGTCTGGCCAGTTCCCCGAGGAGCTTCCTGCGCCAGGTAGGCTACGCGCAGTCCGCCGCGGCGAACGACATGGCCAGCGCTGGGCTCCAGTTTTCCAGCCACCACGCGCATCAGGGTCGATTTACCCGCGCCGTTTGGCCCAACCAGGCCAATCCGGTCGCCATTGTTGATGTCAAGACAGGCGTGCGCAAACAGCGGCACCCCGCTCTGGATCTCGTAGCAAATCTCGTGGATTCGCAGCATAGACCAATCCCCCCCGCACCCAATCGGGTGGCTGGATGTCAAAAAGACCTGGGAATTTGGTTTAGCTGCGCATGCATGCGAGGGTTGGGCCCTCAGCTTCAGTATATTCCACCTACAATGAAATTTAGTCCGCCCCCATGGAAGATCATCAATCGTTCAACGAACCCCGCCTCGCGCTCAACCGCATCTACACCAAGACCGGCGATCAGGGAGATACCCACCTCGCCAGCGGTGAACGCGTCGCGAAAGACTCTCCACGCCTCGAATGCTACGGCTGCGTGGACGAACTGAACTCCTTCGTCGGAGCTGCCGTGGTGAGCGCTTCCTCGGAATCGGTGCTGGCGCCCCTGGTCGACATCCTCATTCGCGTCCAGCACGAGCTGTTCAACCTGGGGTCCATCCTGGCCACCACACCGGAGCACGTCCATCCCAAACAGGCGCGCATTGCTGATCTGGATGTATCGCAGCTCGAAGCGGAAATCGATGCGATGAACGCCGAACTCCCGCCTCTGCGCAGTTTCGTTCTGCCCGGTGGCTCCCGCGTGAACACAGACCTGCATATCGCCCGCACTGTTTGCCGCAGGGCCGAGCGCCTGCTGGTGACAGCGGCGCGGCAGCTTCCCATCGACACCGTGAATCTACGCTATTTGAACCGGCTCAGCGACGCCCTTTTTGTGTGGAGCCGCTGGGCCAATCACGTTCAAAATCTGCCGGAGACGCTCTGGTCCCCAAATCGCGCGGCCTCCGCTCGTCAGAGCTGAATCCTCCGGTTTCAATCTCCCCCAAACAAAAAGGCCGGACCCGAAGGCCCGGCCTCTCTTAACTTGGCGATCGGGCCGCTCAGGCCTTGCCCGGCACCAGTTCCTTCTGGGCCTTGGCCACCACACGGTACCGCCGCTGCCGAACCGGCCCGGCACTGAAAGCGTCTTCCATCACGGCCGCGTGCTCTTGCGCATGCCGCTTGCTGGACCCCGTCGAAGGCGCCGCCGCTTCCTGCCGGCCCGCGTAGCGCAATGTGCGCCGAGTCGCTGCCAGCATCGGCTCCAGCTTGTCTCGAACAAACAGGAACGCGCCCTGATTCCGCGGCTCTTCCTGCGCCCAGACGACCTCAGCCGTCGAAGGATATCGCCACAGCATCGTCTCAATCTCTTCGGCCGGCCACGGATACATCTGCTCCAGCCGCAGGATCGCCACGTTGTTCAGTTCGCGCTTATCCCGTTCCGCCACCAGTTCGTAGTAGATCTTGCCGGTGCAGAAGATCACCCTCGCAACACGGTCTGGCGCGGCTGTGCCCGCATCGCCGATCACCGGTTCAAAGTGACCGTGTGTGAAGTCGGCCAGTGTGCTGACGGCCTTGGCGTGCCGCAACAGACTCTTCGGCGTCATCAGCACCAGTGGCTTGCGCAACCCGCGCCGGTCCTGCCCACCGTACATCTGGCGCCGCAGCAGGTGGAAGTACTGCGCCGGCGTCGTCACGTTGCACACCTGCATGTTGTTCTCGGCGCAAAGCTGCAGGAAGCGCTCCAGGCGTGCGCTGGAGTGTTCCGGACCTTGCCCCTCATACCCATGCGGCAGCAACAGCACTAGCCCACTCGGCTGCCCCCACTTCGCTTCACACGACGTTACGAACTGATCGATCATGATCTGCGCGCCATTCGCGAAATCGCCGAACTGCGCTTCCCACAAGGTCAAGGTCAAAGGGTCGCCCAGCGAATAGCCGAACTCAAAGCCCATCACGCCATACTCCGACAGCGAGCTGTCGAAGACCTCAAACCGCGCCTGCTGCGGATCGATGTGCATCAGCGGGGTGTGCACCTGGCCCGTGTTGTAGTCGAAATACTCAAGGTGCCGCTGCGAGAAAGTGCCGCGGCCACTGTCCTGCCCGCTCAACCGTACCGGAGTCCCTTCCAGGGCCAGCGTGCCGAAGGCCAAGGCTTCGCCCGTCGCCCAGTCCGCCGTACCACCCTTTAGGATCTCCTTGCGCTTTTCGATGAACCCCTTCAGCTTCGGGTGCAGCGTGAAGGTGTCCGGGAAGGTCGTCATGCCTTCCACGACGCGCGCAATCAGACTCTCGTCCACGGCCGTCCGCGGGCACACCAGCGGAACGGTGGTCTCCTCGAAGGTCGTCACTTCCTGCAGTTCCCACTTCTCGCCCTTCGACTGCGCCTCTTCGTGCGCCGCATTCAGGGCATCCTGGATCTGCCGGCGGATCCGTTCCACCGCATCCTTCGTGACCGTGCCCGCCTTCGTCAATCGTTCGGAGTATTGCGTTCCAATAGGCTTCTTTGCCTTGATGATCTTGTACATCAACGGCTGTGTGTAGCTCGGATCGTCCGCCTCGTTGTGTCCATACCGGCGGTAGCAGATCATGTCGATGACGACATCTTTCTTGAACCGCATCCGGTAGTCGATCGCAATCTGCGTCGCCCGCACACACGCTTCCGGATCGTCGCCGTTCACGTGCAGAATCGGGGCCTGCACCGTGCGCGCCACGTCCGTACAATACGTTGACGACCGGCTCTCGTCAGGCGTCGACGTGAACCCGATCTGGTTGTTGATCACCAGGTGGATCGTCCCGCCCGTCCGGTAGCCGTTCAACTGCGACATGTTGAGTGTTTCCACCACAACGCCCTGGCCGGCGAAGGCCGCGTCGCCGTGCACCAGAATCGGCAGCACCTTTTCGCGCTTCACGTCACCCATCCAGGTTTGCTTCGCGCGGACAATGCCTTCCACCACCGGGTCCACAGCCTCCAGGTGGCTCGGATTCGGCGCCAGCGAGATCTTGATCTCCTTGCCTGACGCTGTCCGCTGGATCCCGCTGGCGCCCAGGTGATACTTCACGTCACCTGAGCCCTGGGTCGCTTCCGGATCCACATTGCCTTCAAACTCGCCGAACACCTGCGACATCGACTTGCCGATCAGGTTCGACAGCACCGTCAACCGGCCGCGGTGCGCCATGCCGACCACAATCTCCTGCACGCCGCTGTCGGCGCCACGGTCCAGGCACTCGTCCAGCACCACCATGGCGCTCTCGCCGCCTTCCAGCGAGAACCGCTTCTGGCCCACGAACCGTGTATGCAGGAAGTTCTCGAAGCTTTCCGCCTGCAGCAGCTTCAGCAGCACGCGACGCTTTGCTGTCTCTTCCAGCGGCCAATTGTTCGCCTGCGGCTCCATTCGCTCCTGCAGCCAGCGCTTCTCTTCCGGATGCTGGATGTGCATGTACTCGCAGCCCAGCCGCCCGCAGTAGGTCTGCCGCAGTGTCTCCAGAATCGTGCGCAGCGTCGCAATGGTCTGCTTCCCGCTCGTCGCCAGGTTGCCGATGATGAACTCGCGGTCGAAATCCCAGATGCTCAGGCCGTACGTGGTCGGATCCAACTCCGGGTGATAGCTCGGCTGCACGCCCAGGGGATTCAGGTCGGCAATCAGGTGCCCGCGCACACGGTACGCGTTGATCAACTGCAGCACCGCCGCCTGCTTGGCGATCTCTTCCATCCGCTTTTCGTCGCGGAATGCCGAGCTCGCCGCCTTCCGGTCCACCTGCCAGCGGAACGGCTGGTAGGGCATGCGAGTCTGCTCGAAAATCTCGTCGTAGAAACCTTCGCTGCCCTCAAGCAGCGACTGCAGCTTGCCAAGGAACTGGCCAGACTCGGCGCCCTGGATAATGCGATGGTCGTACGTGCACGACATCGACATCACCTTGCACACGCCCAAAGTCGCCCGCAGTTCCTCGCTGACACCCTGGAACTCGGCCGGGAAATCGATGCTGCCGGTCGCCACAATCGCGCCCTGGCCCGGCATCAGCCGCGGTACACTGCCCAGCGTCCCCACGGTCCCGGGATTCGTCAGTGACACCGTCGTGCCCTTGAAGTCGTCCACCGTCAGCTTGCCGGTCCGCGACTTGGCCACGATCTCATCGAACGCGGTCAGGAATTCATAGAACCCCTTGGCCCCGGCGTTCTTGATGCTCGGCACCACCAGGGACCGGTGTCCGTCCTTGCCCGCCACATCCACCGCAATACCGATATTGATCTCCGGCCGCACCACTCGATGCGCCTGCCCGTCGATCTCCGCATAAGCGTCGTTGATGGCCGGGACCTTCTGGATCGCCTTCACCATCGCCCACGCGATCAGATGGGTGTAGCTGATCTTGCTCTTCCCGTGCAGGTCCCGCCAGTGATTCAGCAACCGCCGGTTCTCGTCGATGACTTTCACCGGGATCGTGCGCTGCGATGTCGCCGTCGGCACCGTCAGGCTCAACGTCATGTTCTCCGCAATCCGCATCGGTGCACCCTTCAAGGGCACCAACTGATCGGCGGGGCTCAGCGCCACCGGCGGAACAACCGGAGCCACCGGCCGCACTTGTACGGTCTGCGGCGGAGCAGGCGCCGGGGCTGGAGTCTCAGTTGGAGGCGGCGCGGCAACAACCGCCGTCGCGGCAGCCGGCTCATCGGCCTCTGCGACCGGCTCGGCCTCAAACTTCTCTTTCCAGCTCTCGTCTACGTTGCGGCTGTTGTTAACAAATTCTTGATACAGCTCTTCTTCCAGCCAAGAGTTGATCGTGATACGCTGTCGCGGTTCTGAGGACATGGTGTGGTTACGGCGGGGTACGCCCAGACTGGGCCCAGTCTTGCTTTCAGGATAACTCCCTTTTTCACAGATGCGCGGCCCCCCCTCCCGGGTTCTTGGAAGCACCCCACGGCGTTCCGCATACAATGTGTACCTAAGGGAATGAAACTTCTCGTCTTCTCCGATATCCACCATGACCTCGCGGCCCTGCGCCGCCTCATGGCGATGGAAGCCGACTACTATGTCGCCGCCGGCGATATGGTCAACTGGGCGCGAGGGTTGGACTCAGTAGGCCCTATCCTTCAAACGAAAGCCCCCAAAGTCTACGTCCTTCCTGGTAACCACGAAAACGCCGATCAGATCGACGCCTTCTGTCAGGAATTTGGCCTCAACACCCTGCACGGCAAGCACTTCCAGGCCGGTGCGCATACGGTGGCGGGCCTCGGCCACTCCAGCCCAACTCCGTTCAATACCCCCGGTGAATACTCGGAAGCCGAAATGGCCCAGCGCCTCGCCCCGCTAGCCGACCCCCACCCTGAGATCCTCATCTGCCACTGCCCGCCCCTGGGGACGGACTTGGACGAGGCCGCCCCTGGCCGCCACTTCGGAAGCCAGTCCGTTCGCGATTTCATCGGCCAGGTGCAGCCCGCCTGGTTCTTCTGCGGGCATATCCACGAGGCCGCCGGCCGCGAAACGAGGCTGGGCGGCACCTTGGCCCGGAATGTGGGCAAACAGGGCTACCTGCTGGAATTGCCGGACTGAGCGATTCCTCAGCTCTCCATCCAGAGTTGGCCTCAACTTCAGAGTTGGGATTCGACGCAGCTATGTTTCGCGCCGGCCGCCTAGTTACTCGTCTCCACATCCATCGCGCCGACCGCTTCCAGGTCCGCCAGCGGAATGCGTCGAGCTCCTACGTAAGTCACACTAAAATAAGGGTCAGACAGCGGAGTGACCATCACTGTCTTGCGCCGGTTCGGAGCATGGATGAACGAGCCGCCGCCGACATACATCCCTACGTGCCAGCCCCTCCGCCGGTGGTGGAAGAACACCAGGTCCCCAGGCATCAGCTCATCCTTCTGAACCGGAACTCCTACATGGAACTGAGCGGGAGCCGAAGTCGGCAGCGCCAGCGAAAAGTTCGACTGGTACACGTATCGGACAAACCCGCTGCAATCAAATCCGTAGGATGGGCTGTTCCCACCCCACCGGTAAGGTGTCCCAATCAGCGAGTACGCTGTCGCCAGCAGAGGCTTCGTGCAGTTTCTACAGGTTCCTGGAATCGGCGGAGGCGGAGGGTACGCCGGAACATTCAGCGAAAGAATCGGCAACGAAGTCAGCCCGTTCGGCATCACACTGACAGGTTCCAGCAGCGGACCGATGTTCCGTCTAGTGCTCTTTGCAGTTCCTTTGCGGCTAACTGAACGCCTGTGCGTCGTCTGCGCGCGCTTGGATATGGCTGGCTTGGCCGTGGCCCGTTTGCCTTTGGATACCGCTTTTTTGCCTGTCGCACCCAGCGCGGAACCGCCCAGTGTCAATAACACTGGCAGCAGCACAAGGATCAGACTGTAGAGAACAGTACGCAAGTCCCAATCCTTTTCCAAACCCCCCAAGTCTACACAACTTACCCTTCGAATGGGAAATCCGTCCGGCGTTGGTAGGATAGAGAATATGACCCTCGTCGAACTCGAGCGGGAATACCTTGCGCTCCGCCAGCAATCGGAAGCTGTGCGGAGCTATCTTTGACATTCCCTCAAAAAACAAACAACTGGCCGTCATAGAAGAGACCATCGCCGACCCGGGCTTCTGGAACAACCAGGAGGCCAGCCAGAAGGTGATGCAGGAGCGCAAACGCCTGGAGGCCTTCGTCGCCCAGGATCGCTCCGTGTCCACTCTCGTCAGCGACATCGATACCCTATTTGAGCTGGGCCGAGAGGGCGAAGATATCGGAGCCGAACTGGCCCGCGAATTCGACAAGCTTCGCAAGCTCGTCGAACACCTCGAGACCAATATGCTGCTCTCGGGGGAAAACGATCACTGTGGCGCCATCGTCACCATCCACCCCGGCGCCGGCGGCACCGAGAGCCAGGACTGGGCGGAGATGCTCCTCCGCATGTACCTCCGCTGGTCGGAACGCAACGGCTTCTCGGCCGCCGTCACCGACCGTCTCGAAGGCGAAGGCGCAGGCATCAAATCCGCCACCGTCGAAATCGATGGTGAGAACTGCTTCGGTCTTCTCCAGAGCGAGATCGGTGTCCATCGCCTCGTGCGCATCTCTCCGTTTGACGCCAACGCCCGCCGTCACACCTCCTTCGCCAGCGTCTTCGTCATTCCTCTGATCGACGACGATGTGAAGATCGATATCAAAACCGAAGACATCCGGATCGATGTCTTCCGGGCCAGTGGCGCCGGCGGCCAGCACGTCAACCGCACGGAATCCGCCGTCCGCTTCACCCACATCCCTACCGGGATTGTGGTTCAGTGCCAGAACGAACGCAGCCAGCACAAGAACCGCGCTGCCGCCCTCAAACAGCTCCGCGCCCGTCTCTACGAATACGAGATGGACAAACGCCGCGCCGCTGAAAAGAAGTTGGAAGACTCCAAGGCCGACGCCAACTTCGGCAGCCAGATCCGCTCCTATGTGCTCGCCCCATACCGAATGGTGAAGGACCTCCGCTCCCGCTACTCCGTCGGCGATGTCGACCGCCTGCTCGACGGCGACATGGAAGACATGCTCCACGCCTATCTTGTGTGGAAGAAGACCGGCAAAACCTTCGGCGAGACCTCCAAGGACGATCTCGCCGACTAACTGCACCATGGACGAAGCAGTAATGGATCAGGCGGCCGAGCTCATCCGCGCCGGCCGCCTCGTCGCCTTTCCCACCGAGACTGTTTACGGCCTCGGCGCCAATGCCCTCAACTCCGCCGCCGTCCGCCTCATCTTCGCCGCCAAGGGCCGCCCAGCCACCAGTCCCCTCATCGTCCACGTCGATTCTCCGGAAATGGCCCGCCGTTATTGCACGACTTGGCCCGGCTCCGCCGAACTCCTAACCGCCCGCCACTGGCCCGGCCCTCTCACCCTGGTCCTGCCGAAAACACAGGACATTCCCGGCGAGGTGACCGCCGGGTTACCCAGCGTCGGTCTACGCATGCCGGCCCATCCCATTGCCCTCGAACTCATTCGGCGCAGCGGTTGTCCCATCGCTGCTCCCAGCGCCAACCGGTTCATGAGCCTCTCCCCCACCTCCGCCGCCCACGTCCGCAAAAGCCTCGGCGACTCGGTAGACCTTATCCTGGACGGTGGCTCCACCCCGGTCGGCATCGAATCCACCGTTCTCTCCCTTGCAGCCGAACGCCCCATCCTCCTTCGTCCGGGCATGATCGGACGCGACGAAATTGAGCAGCTAATCGGACGTGTAGACCTCGCCAGCGACCCCGGCGCCGGAGCCCACGCCGCTCCCGGCATGCACGCCCGCCACTATAGCCCCCGCACCCCGCTGTTCCTCGTCCGGAATGGCAAGCTTCCCAATACCGGCCGCGGAGTCTACCTCCAGTACGGCGCCAACATGCCCGCCGAGCCAAAAGCATACGCCGCCGCACTGTATTCCACTCTCCACCAACTCGATGAGCAGGGGCTGGACTGGCTGGCCGTGGAAGAGGTACCTTTAGACTCCGCGTGGTCCGGCATCCGCGACCGTCTGAGCCGCGCCGCCTCGCCTGAGCGATGAATACGCCGCACGAGCCGCTTCTCGCTAACCTTCTCGGCTATTCTGCCGGTACCCTCATTTTCGCCATCTTCTTTGTCCTCCTTACTTTGGATCGCGCCGGCCAGCGCCTGCGCACCAGCCGCCTTTCTCTCGCCGCCGCCGCCATGGCGCTCATCTGGAACGCCGGCTCCCTTGCTCTCCTGTTTACTGACTCGTTCTTCCTTCTGGTTATCACCACCTGCTCCCTCAGCCTCCTGCCGGCGCTGCTGCTCGACCTCCTGCTCGACGGCCGCCTCCGCCCCATTGCCTGGGCCGGCTACGCTTTCAGCGCCGTTTCCATGCTTCTCCATGCCACGGAACAATGGATCCCCATGCCGGTCACTGAGATGCACCGGCGCACTCTGGCCGCCACAGCCATCGGTTTCGCCATCCTCACCGCCATCAGCGCCGCATTCCTTCTCCGGAAAGCGCCCGCCGCCCGCCGTGCCATCCCCGCCATGGCCCTCTTCCTCTTCGCCCTTTCTTTCGCCCACTTCCATAACGAAGGATCTGAACACGCCTGGCCTGCCGAACTTGCTGTCCACCATGCCGGCATTCCGCTCGCGGTCTTTGTCCTCATGCAGGACTACCGCTTCCTCCTGCTGGATGCCTTCCTCCGCTTCCTGGCTAACATGCTGCTCGCCGGGCTCTTCACCTGGGGCGCCGCCGAGGTAGCGCACCGCACCGGTTGGGTTCGTTACGACCAAATGCCCGTCCGCCAGATCGCGCTCATGGCCCTCGGTACCGGCGCATCCCTCATTGCCTTCTCCGCCGCGCGCGGCGCCGCCCAAGCTATGCTCACCCGGCTCGTCTTCCGCCGCGGCGACCCAGACCAACTCCTCGAACGGCTCCGCAAGGAACCCATCGAATCCGAACCGGCCTATCTTGAATGGGCCCACAGCGAAATCGCCCGGTTCATGGAAGCCGAACGGCTACCCGATGGTCCCGGTCGCCGGGCCGGTGGCCGTCCCTATTTGAGTGAAGACCTCGCCATCCTCACCCGTCTCGAAGCCCAAACCTCCGAGCGCATCGAGCAATATCGCGAAAGCGAACGCAAACACCTGCTCTCCCAGGCCGAACTCCGTGCCCTGCAGGCCCAGATCCACCCCCACTTCCTCTTCAACGCCCTCAACACCCTCTACGGGATCATTCCCAAAGAAGCTGCCGGAGCTCGCCGCACCGTCCTCAATCTCTCCGACATCTTCCGCTACTTTCTGCGCGGCGATCGCCAAACCATAGCTCTGGAGCAGGAACTCGAAATCATCCGCGCCTATCTCGAAATCGAGAGTCTTCGCCTCGGCCCCAAGCTCAAGATCGAATTCGACATCTCCCCCGAGTCCAAAAGCGCGCCCATCCCGGTACTCAGTGTTCAACCGCTGGTCGAGAACGCCGTCAAACACGGCATCTCGCCCCTCCCGGAAGGTGGCATCGTCCGCATCCGGACCCATGTCGACAACGGGATGCTGTGCGTTTGTGTGCAGGATACGGGCCCGGGCTTCACTCAATCGACCGGAGCCGGAGCGGGCGTCGGCCTCGATAACGTGCGCCAACGCCTGCAGCTCCGCTACGGGCAGGTCGCCAAACTGGAAATCAGCAGGCAGCAGGGGGAAACCGTCGTTGGCTTCCATGCGCCACTAAATTGGTGATCCGGATGAACGTTCTGATTGTCGACGACGAGCCCATTGCCCGCCAGGTCCTCCGTGAGCTGCTCGAAGAGCACCCGGGCGCGACCTTGGCCGGTGAAGCCTCCACCGGTCTCGAGGCAGTCGAGCAGATCGCCCGCCTTCACCCCGACATAGTCCTTCTCGACCTCCAGATGCCCGGCCTCGACGGCTTCTCCGTGGCCCGCACCCTGCGCGGCGACTCGCTCCCCATCGTCATCTTCGTCACCGCGTTCGAAACCCACGCTCTGCAGGCGTTCGAGACCGGAGCCGTCGACTACCTGCTCAAGCCGGTCCGCAAAGAGCGTCTCACCGCCGCCCTCGAGAAGGCCCGCACCCAAATCGCAGGGCTGAAATCGCAACCGCCGCCGCCGCCCGCCGCCGAACCCCTACGACGCATCCTGGGCCGGTTGGGCGCTGACCTCCACATGCTCAACCCCGGCGATGTCATTGCCTTCCAGGCTGAGGGGGACACGGTACAGATCATCACAGCCCAGGGCCGCTACTATGCGGACCACTCGCTGCGTACGCTGGAGTCCAAACTGCCGCCTCCGCAGTTCCGCCGCATCCATCGCGGCACCATCATCAATACAGACCACATCCGCAAGATTTCACCGCTTACCTCAAAACGCTGGTTGTTGAAGATGTCGAACGGACTGGAAGCGATCGTGTCCAAACGCATGGCCGGAGTCATCCGGGACGCCACCCATTGGTAAGCCCTACGGGGCTGCTTCAATCCCCGTACGAGACCCCATCCAACCACTTTCTCAGTCCGTAGCAACTCTCAGCCGTTTTTGCTACTGTGAAGGCGATCATGCACATTCCGGATGGCTTCCTGTCCACTCCAGTGTGGGCCGGCCTGGCAACACTCAGCGTGCCTTCCATCGGCATGCTGGCACGCCGTGCCCAAGCCGGACTCAAGGATGCCCGCCTGCCCCTCATGGGCGTCATGGGCGCCTTCGTCTTCGCCGCCCAGATGATCAACTTCCCCGTCGGCATCGGTACCAGCGGCCACCTCGTTGGCGGCGCCCTGCTCGCCGCCACCCTCGGACCCGCCCCCGCCGCCATCGTCATGACGGCGATCCTCATCATTCAAGCCCTCGTCTTCCAGGACGGCGGCCTGCTCGCCCTCGGTGCCAATGTCTTCAACATGGCCATCGCCGGTGTCCTTGCCGGCTACTGGCCCTACCGCCTGCTCGCCCGCACCCGGGCCCGCCTCTTTGGCATCGCCCTCGGTGGTTTCCTCAGTGTCTTCGTCTCCGCCCTCCTCTGCCTTGGTGAACTCTCCCTTTCGGGCGTCCGCATCCCGAGTCACGCGCTCGGCCTCGGCCTCATTGTCTTCTGCATCACCGGACTCCTCGAAGGCGCCATTACTCTTGCAGTGCTCGGCTCACTCGAGAAAATGAACCCGCGCTGGTTGCGTGCCCCTGAAACGGATGGCCGCCCCGCGCTCATCCTGCTTGGCCTCTTTGCCCTCGTCCTCGTCTCCGCCGGCTTCCTCGCCGCCTCCGCCCTGCCCGATGGTCTCGAACGAGTCGCAGGTCTCGCCGGGCTCGGGAGCAAGGACGTCGCCGCGGCAGCAGCCGAGCCCTGGCTCCGCCAGGCAGCCCTCGGGCTCTCCGGACTCGTGGCCACATTTCTGGCCTGCTATCTCCTCGGTCGGTGGATCGTCCGGTGGCGCAACGCATAGCACCCACTCTCTTCGCCTTCGATGAATGGAGCCGCCGCAAAAGCCCCATCCACTCCCTCGACCCGCGCGCCAAAATCCTCGCCTGCCTGACGCTTCTCATCGCCACCGGCACCTGGCCGCTGGCCTGGACCCTCTCTGTTCTAGCGCTGATCCTGATCCTCGCCGCCCGCCTGCCGCTGTTCCCGATCGCCGCGAGGGCCGCGGTGGTTCTACCCTTCACACTGGTCTTCGCCGCATTCACCGCCTGGATGGGCGACACCCCGCGCGCGGTGGCCCTCCTCTGGAAGAGCTACTTGTCCGCGCTCTGGGTCTGCCTGCTCATGGGCTGCACCCCGCTCGAACGCCTGCTGGAAGCGGCCGCCCGACTCGGTGTGCCGCGCCTGCTGGTCGATGTCATGCACTTCACGTGGCGCTACATCGCGGTCATCTCCGCCCAAGCCTGGCGTATGCGCACGGCCGCCCTGGCTCGCGGCGGAGAGAAGTCATTTCAGGTCTCGGCTGCAAGCCTGGCCGTCCTCTTCGCGAGCTCATACGCCCGGGCCGAGCGCATTCATCGCGCGATGCTCGCCCGCGGAGCTGCAGGAGTCTCCCGATGAGCCCCGTGATTGAAGCACGCGGCTTGCGCTTTCACTACGACAGCGGTTTCGAAGCCCTGCGCGGTGTCGATTTCCGCCTGGATCCGGGCCAGAATGTGGCGCTACTCGGCCCCAACGGCTCCGGCAAAACAACCTTCCTGCTGCATCTCAATGGAGTCCTGCAGGGGGAGGGAGAGTTGCGCGTCTGTGGACTGGCGGTGGAACCTCGCCACTATATCGCCATCCGCCGCAAAGTCGGCTTCCTGTTCCAGGACCCGGAAGACCAGCTTTTCCTGCCGAGCATTCTCGAGGATGTCTGCTTTGGTCCACTGCAATCGGGCCTGAGTCAAGCCGAAGCAGAAGCCCGCGCAAAGCGCGTGCTGGAGCAGGTGGGGATCCGCAGCGGTTGGGAGCGCCCGCCCTACCACCTGAGCGGAGGCGAAAAGCAGCGTGTGGCCCTGGCCGGGATCCTGGCCGTCGAGCCGGAAATCCTCGTCCTGGACGAGCCCACAACACACCTGGATCCGCCGGCCCGACGCCATCTGTTGGAGTTGCTGCAATCACTGCCTCAAGCCAAACTTGTGGTCACGCACGACACTGCTTTTGCGAAAGCGCTCTGCCAGCAAGCCGCGTTCTTCGAAAACGGCCGAGTCCAGGCCCAAGGCAGCACAGACGAGATCGTCGCGCGCTTCCAATGGGAATTCTGAACGCCGGGCGCCCTGGGCCGAGCCGCCCTCCGGAGCAGAGACGTTCCGGAGGACGCTCAGCACAACCGCTCAGGTGGAGTAAGCGACGCGTACCTGCTGGGGAAACACACGTGTCCCCGCGAGAGTTACACCTGGGATTCCGTCCAGGTGCACTTCGCGCAGGTTTGGCAGCGCGGCCAGGAATGCCAGTCCGGCATCAGTGACCTTCTGGCATTGATAGAGCTCCACCTGCTCTAGGGAAGGCATCCGGCCGAGGATCGCCAGACTGCGGTCGGTGATCTGGGTCAGGCCCGCATAGTAATAATTGATGGCCAGTTCGGCGATGTACTCTGTCGCGAGGTCTGTCGTCTCACGGCAGTACATGCAGGTCAGGCGTTCCAGGTTCGCGCAGCGGCCCACATGCCGGAAGCCCTCATCCAGCACTCCGATGGGTGTGAGTTCCCGCAACGCCGGGAAGTGGGGCAGGTTCGATAGAGCATCGTCGTCAACCTTGGCGAGTCCAATCGCCAAGCTCCGTAGGGACGGCATCCTCGACAGTGCGAGAAAGCCGCGGCTGCCGAAGTGCTGGCAGACCCGGCCCCAGATTTCTTCCAGCGTCTGCGACTGGCTCAACGCCTCGAAGCCTGCGTCGGTCGCGGTTGATTCCTGTATGCGCAGGCGCTGCAGGCGAGGGATTGCAGCAATGTGTGGCATAGCCTCGTCGCGGCTGAGATCGCCGTCGCAGCCCAACACACTCAGGTTCGGCATTTGAGCCAGGTGCGCCATCCCTTCGGCCGTGATGCCGCTGACGTGCCAGAACAGGTCGAGTTCAAAGACTCCTTCCAGTCCTGCCAGCCCCGCCAGTCCGGTATTCGTGAATGGACCGTCGATGAGCAGCTTCACCGCCCTATCCCGCGCTGCCCCCTCGGTGCTTGCGATTTCGGGGCCATGCCACTGCTTCAACAACGGGAAGTTCCGCAGCAGAGGCAGACCGGTGTCGGTCACCAGACGGCCGGTGCTGAAGCGGCGCAGTTTCGCTTTGCCCTGCAGCGCCTCAATCGCCCCGTCACCGGTGGGCGACCCCATCAGGTCGACCACTTCGAGCTGATCGCAGAACCGCAGATTCGCTGCACCGGCATCGGTAATGCCCGCCTGCCAGGTCATCTCAAATGTTTTCAGATTCGGCAAGTGGCGCAGCACTTCCAAGCCGCGGTCAGTCAGCTTGCCCCCGGGATACTCGCTGAGGTTCAAGTGTTCCAACTGCGGCATGCGCGCCAACTGCAACAGGCCTTCGTCGGTGAGTTCCCGCGAGCCGCCCAGGTTCAGCCGGGTGACGTGGCCCAACTCCGCAATGCGCGCCAACGTCGCGTCCGTCATCAACCCGCCGGCATCTACAGTGGGAATTCGCAGTTCCCTCATCGCGCCGAGGAAACCGTCCCATTCGCCGCGGTTCATGCGGCGCCGGGGAGCGATGCGGTTCTCCTTCGCATCGACCTCGAATGCCTCCACCGAGGGCGGAGCGCCGGTCGCCACAGCCTCCAGTAGAGAGGACCAGTTGCCGAATCCGGCATCCTGCGCAACGACCGTCTTTGCCTCTTCCAGGGCTAAATAGTTCTTAGGTACTTTCGAGGAGCGTTGCCGGAGGGCGTAGACCCGCCGCCACGCCTCTGCCCGTACATCGGCGTGCGAAAACGCGCGCTCGTAGTGCACATTCAGGCGCTGCAAGGCGTCTGCGTCTCCTTCATACGCCTGGACGAAGTCCTCAGCTGCCTGGGCATAGGCTGCCTGGGACGCCAGTGCCTGCGGCGAGGCGGTCGTCGCATCGCGCGCCTCCAGCGCCTGTTTCAGATCTTTCCAGCTTGTCTGGCCGAATTCGCGGGCCAGCGCGTGCTGCACATCGCGCAAAACGGGCACGCCGGGTCCATTTGGGTAAGCCTGCCGGAACCGTTCGCGCGCTTCCGCGTCATCTTCGCGCAGGGCTTTCAGCCAGCGCTTCGCGTCCCGCTTGAGATATTCAAGCGAGGTAGTTGAGGTAATTGTTCGCTGCATGGCAACCTTCCTTCCGTCAATGCCCGGATTCCGCTTAATTCAGGGCCGGAATGAAAGGTCCGTGAATCGTGAACACCTACAAGGGTGGGAGCAGGCTCCCTTGCCGCGGAAAGGAGGCGCCCCTCGGCGCGCTGGCAGCAGATTCGCACAGGTTCGATTTCCCTGTCAATCCTCAGGTGCCTCACGCGGCTGCGGTTTCCGGCAAGTATGCTGAAAGTCGCACATGAGCTCCCGCTGGATTCCAATTCTCCTCCTGCTGCCCTTGCAGGCTGAGCCCACTCTGCGTCCGCTCACACCGCAAGACATACTCCGCATCGAGCAGTGGGGCGAAACAGCCGCCTCGCCTGACGGTCAACTGTTCGCCTTTGTTCGCATTCGCGCCCGGACTTCCGCCGCCAATGCCATGCGCGACTTCATGAACGGAAACGACCGTGCCGATATCTGGATCGCCCCGCGGAATGGCACGCCGCGGCGGATCACGAACGGATTCACGGATGGCGCGGGCTTCTTCCAGCCTGTCTGGTCGCCGGATGGCCAACGGTTGGCGATGCTGTCCACACGCGGGAACAAGATAAGGCTGTGGGTATGGAGCCGCGCCACAGGAGCGATACGTCTCGCCGCCGATGAAACGGTAGAGGTTGCGCGGCCCATCTGGATCGGTCCGGCGAAGGTGCTCTGCGCCACCCCACCGCCCGGCCGGCAGCCTGGTGTGTTTTCCCTGGAGACGCAGGCGCCAGAGGAGGCGATGCGCGCCTGGCCCCTGGCCTGGGCCGGCCGCACGAGCACGGCCAGTGTCCTCCACAGCGGAACACCGCCCGACATGGCGAAACGCCCACAGGGCCGCCTAATCCAGTTTGACCTGGCTTCCGGCGCCGTTTCGACGCTGCTACCTGGCAACTTCACCAGCATCAGCCCATCGCCGGACGGACTCCATCGGGCGATGTTGGAGGTTGCCGGTATCCTGCAGCCCGAGGCGGGCCGCCCAATACCCAATCGGAATCCGATCAAATACAGTCTCGTTGTGGTGGATGCAAGAGGGCGACGCCTGGGGTTCGCAGGTTCGTCCCCGAACGACGTGATCCCGGGGTCCCTCCGCTGGTCGCCCACCAGCGCCGCCTTGGCGTGTGTAGCCAATACGCCCGAAGGGCCGCGTGTCTCGCGGTTCGACATCAGTGGCGGGTCGCTGAGGCTTGCGTCCAGTTACGAGGGTATTCTCGCCTCTCCGCGTGGCGTGCAGTGGACTCCGGATGGCCGCCTGCTTGTCCAGATTCGTGCGAACGGCCGCGCGGACTGGCTTTTGGCTGAAGGGGCCGCGCCGCTGAACATGACGGCTTCCCTGACACGACCGCCTTCCAGCTTGGTGGCATTCGGGACGAAGCAGGAACTCGCTGCCGTAGCTGATGGCCGGCTGTGGCTTATGCGCGCCGGGGCGGCTGCATTCACTCCGGTGGGCGACGCACAATCCACTCCTCGGCTGGACAATATCGTCTGGCCCATGGACGGGTCGTCCACCAACTCATTGGTGGTCATGGCGTCCCAGCGTCTGATCGTGGCGGATCCAGCACAGGGCGCGTTCCTTCCCATGGAATCGCCCAGCCCGACAGCGCAGTTCACCGACTTTGTACCACAGTCCTCGACTGCCCTGTTTAAGGATGTCACTCCGCGCGGATCCTTCCTTTGGACCTCCAGCCCAGGTTCCGCACCGCCGCGCCGCGTGGAAGCCGCCAACGAGTTTCTGGAGCAGATCGCCGCAGGTACGCTCGAGAGATTCGAATATCCCGGTCCGGACGGCAAGCCGCTGATCGCCTGGTGCCTGCGCCCGCACGGCTATGAGAAGGGGAAACGTTATCCCACCGTCTTCTGGCTCTACGGTGGACTGTCCTTCGGGCCGGAGCCGCCGCCCTTCTGGGTTCCTTTGAACTCGTCCGGTGTCTTCAACCTGCAGCTTCTCGCGGCGCGCGGTTATTTGGTGGTGATGCCCAGCATGCCCCTCGCGCCCGAAGGCCGGCCGAGTGATCCCTACCTCGACATCCCCAGGACCGTGTTGCCCGCCGTCGACAAAGCGTTAGAACTCGGCTTGGCCGATCCTCGCCGCCTGGCGGTGATGGGCCACAGCTATGGCGGCTATAGCACCTACGCCATGATCACGCAGTCGCAGCGCTTTCAGGCCGCAGTAGCCCTGGGCGGCTTCTGCAATCTGGTGAGCCTCTACGGGCAACTGGACCCGCGCCACCGCTACGCCGAGTATGCCCGCGACCGCCTGTTGCACATGACACTGCTCGAATCCGGGCAAGACCGGATGGGCGGGCCGCCCTCGCAGGCGATCGAGCGCTACCTGCGCAATAGCCCAATTACGCAGGTGGACCGCGTCACCACTCCGGTTCTCATTGCGCAAGGCGACCAGGACTATGTGCCCATCCAGCAAGGCGAGGAATTCTTCACATCCCTGTATCGCCAGAACAAACCCGCAGACTTCGTCCGCTACTGGGGCGAGGGGCACATCATCGAGTCGCCGGCGAATATTGAGGATGTGTGGCGGCGCATCTTCGCCTGGCTGGAGCAATATCTCCGTTGAATAGGCAAGTGACTTGCATTCTAAGCTGCGCCGGCAATCTCAACTATGTTGCCGGAGTGAACCAAGCCCAGGGCGAGTAACTGACTGGATTCCTAGATTTTACGGAGCATAGTCCTGATATTTGGAGCTAGCCAGCCGCTCTGGGAACTACCGGGTCACTGCCAAATCATGTTGTGAACGGTCACTACACAACATGCAAATCACTTGCAGAAACATGTTGACTCACGCCATGAGCCTTAGTAATCTGGAGCGGAGAGAGGCTGGACTGGGGACGCCAGCGCGCTCTCAGCGAGCGGACTGAGCCCCATGGAACCTACGGAAACCGGCAGAACGGCGAGCGGCGCCAAAAAGGAACCGCGAACGGATCGCATTCATCTCGAGTGTCTGGGTTGCGGGCGGATAGAGGAATTAGCCAGCCCTCTGTTTGCGATTGTCAGGGACGAGATTGCCCGCACGACGGGCTATGCCGTGCAGGCCGTACGGTTGGGGGCGACTGGCCATTGCCGCTCCTGCCGCAATCGGCAGCAGGCGACACAACACTGAGCTGCATCGCGCTGGGATCCAACAAGAGAGGCGGGAATATGGAAGCGGATGGGTATGTTCTGGCAGAGATCCCGGGCTTTGGGCGGATCTACGACTGCGGCGGTTGCGGGAATCTGCACTTGAGTATTGGGCCGGTTAGCCTGACACTGACCCCGGAAGCCTATATGCAGCTTGCGGCGCTGATG
This sequence comes from Paludibaculum fermentans, assembly GCF_051172195.1. Classification (GTDB taxonomy): domain Bacteria; phylum Acidobacteriota; class Terriglobia; order Bryobacterales; family Bryobacteraceae; genus Paludibaculum; species Paludibaculum fermentans_A. The sequence continues at coordinate 1,374,789 of NZ_JBPJAQ010000001.1, read as the reverse complement.
AATACAAGTGCGGCCCAGTTCGAACTGTTGCTGCATGGCCGTCGACTCAACCCGCCGCATCAACTACCCGGCAGCATGCCGCCCGGCCTGGAAGGACTATGAGTCTCTTGCCTGCGGTCATTCAGAAGCCGCGTACCTGCCGCTGCGCTTCGCCTTGGGCGTTGTGGGCAGGCCTGCTGCCGGGGCTGTACATGGCACTGGTTGGGGTTGGCGGACTCGTCTGGCTCGCCTTTGCCGGCGCATAGCGGTTGAGTTGCTCTGCAAAAAAGAAGGAGCATGGCGCCCTTGCAGGTTCGCCATGCTCCTCGACTCGCGAACGTCGATTTGCGACCTACCTACCGGCGCTGGGATCACCCGTCGGCGGCGGAGCCAGATCCTCCTGGGCCGGCGCGCCCAAGAGCTCCTGAAACAGCGGTTTCAGGGCGTCTGCCCAAATCTGATACGCCGGTTCCAATGGATGGAGTTTGTCCGGGCTCATCATGCCCGGTTTCAGGACCCCATTCCCGTCCGCGAGCTTGTCGTTGATGTTCAGATACCGCACCTTCGCGCCATCGGCCAGCTTAGCCAGGTTGGCGTTGATAGCGTTGATCACCGGAACGGCGGCCATGTTGTCGTTGCGCGGGAAGATGCCAGTGATGATGATTGTGGCGTTGGGCGCCTTAGCCTTGATCAGGTCCACGACAGCCTGCAGCCCCCTGGTGATATCTGCCGTAATGGCCTCCTCCGAACCCTTCGGCGTCCTTGCGCCGATGTTGTTGGTGCCGGCCATCAGCACGACCACCTTGGGATTCACACCTTCCAATTCCCCATTGTTGAGACGCCAGAGGATGTTCTGCGTCCGATCTCCGCCCCAGCCGAAATCGGCCGCATTCCAGCCGGAGAAGTTTCGCTTCCAATTGGCCAGCAGGTCGGGGTAGTCGGTCGCGCCCCAACGCCGTGTGATCGAATCGCCTTCGAAGTAGATATCGATGCGTCCTTTTTTGGCCTTCTCCATGAGTTGGCCATGAGCGACGATCGAATTTGCATCCATGCGCGGCGCCGCCACATCGGCCGCGATCGGGGGCGCCGACTCGCCCACATAGGATATGAACTTGCTCGCCCACGGGATGAAGTACTTCCAGTTCGGGCCGTCCGTGTGACCACCATCGTGCTGCCGCCACGCCAGTTGGCCCTCCAGCAGGCTGACATTCACGGCCGGCATTTTGGCTGTGCGGTAGTCCGCGGTCACGCCGATATCTTTCACCCCAAGCAGCCGGAATACCGGGCCCGCGGCCACCGTAGCCATGAAGCTCCCTTGCTGGTCGAGCCACTTCGCGTCGCCCTTTTCCGGAATGCCGTAGCTGATGAAAGTGAGCCGCGGCGCGCAAAGAGCGATCAACTCGTGCGAGTCCACCGGCAGGTCGCCAGCGTTCTTGCTGCCAAACGTAGCTTCCGCCGCGCCATACTTCAGAAAGTTGCCGGCCATCCAGTGATACTCACCGGAGCCCGTCAGGTTCTCCACAGCCTCGCCAAAGTTGCGGCGATGCGGTTTGGCCCCGCCTTCGCCTGATGAACCCACCAGCACCACCGCGAATCGCGCATCGTAAGCCATCGTGACCAGGGCTGCCTTTCCATAGCGCGAGACACCCTCGATGCCCACATGCTTCGCATCGACGGTCGGATCGGTTTCGAGATAGTCCAAACCCCGCGAAGCGCCCCAGCCCCAAGCGCGCAGTGCGCCCCAGTCATCCGGCTTTCTCGGCTGGCCTTTGTTCACGAGCCCGATGATGCCTTTCGTCAGACCGGCGCCGTTGTCGGCCTGCACGCTGCCAGGATTCAACATCGCGTAACCCCAGCCTGCCGCTATCAACTGCATCGTCGAGGGTGGATCCGTGCCCGCCATGGCCGCAAATCGTGCATAGGCCGCCGGCAGGGGCGTGGAAGGCAATGCAGCCCGGCCGAACATCATCATCACCGGCACCGGTTTCTTCGTCCATGCCGGAGTTACCAGCACCATCTGGATCTCCACGCTGATCGACGGGCACAAGCTGTTGTCGGCACGCCCCGTGAGTTCCTTCGCGATGACGGGATAGGGGCCCACCATATCGTTCACGGTTTTTGTTACGGTCCAGGTGATCCTGGGGACGATGGGAGGAACCCGGCCTAGTACTTCGCGATCGAAGTCTTCCACGATCTCTGGCCGCCGCTGCTTCCACCACGCCTCGGGCGTCGTGACAGGCTGCCCATTCTTCAACGTCAGAATGACCGGGTAATCGGGAAAAGGATTGGCGGCGGCTTCGTCGTAATTCGCGTGATTTGGCGCGTTTTCGTTGCCGCTGGGACCGGGGCGAAGAGCCTTGATGCCGAGCTGTTCCAGCATGTTGCGATGGTCTTCAACAGCGGTCCAGTTCTTCGGTTCAGGGGATTGGCCGTGCACTGCGAACAACATCGAGGCAGTGAACAATAGGATCATTGAGCGGGTAGGGCAATTGGGGCGGCTAAGCATCATGGGCTCCCGGAATCGGCAGCACCTAGTGTATCGATTCATTTTCAAGATTGCAGACGTTCTCGACAAGGCTAGAATTCACATATGCGGCTGCTGGCTCTCTTCGCCCTCATCGCTACCGTCATCTATGGCTGCACATCCGCTCGCCTGATCTGGATGCCTGCTACGAACTCCGCTGATCCGCTCTACCGCATCGTCAAAGACGGACGCGCAGGCTTTATCGACGCCGCCGGCCATGTGGTCATCCCGCCGACGCTGCCAGTCATCGACGAGGGCGGCCAAGCCTTCGAAGATGGCCTCCTTTCTCTCGGCATGGCGGAGGGCCCTTTTCTTACCACGAACGGACAAAGGGTCCTGGACAATCACTTCTATCGCATCTGGAGTTTCTCTGAGGGTCTGGCCGCGGCGATGGAGACGCCCGGATCCATGTGGGGCTACATCGACCGCACCGGCAAATTCGCGATTCCGCCGAAGTTTCCTTCCTACCCGAAAGGAGTAGTAAGCAGTTTCTCGGAGGGACTGGCCGCCGTCGAGGTGGAGGGAAAACTCGGCTACATCGACCGCACGGGCGCCTTCGTGATCGTGCCCCAGTTCGCCGCCGGCACCCCCTTTGAAAACGGCCTGGCCCGGGTTGTGGTGAGCGGACCATGCGTTTACTGGAAATACGACTCCATCGACCCCTGCATTGCCGGTTCGCCCGCCACTGCGCCCACCACCCAAGCAGGAGGGGCTCGCACCACCAATCCGGGCCCCACTTGCCAGTGGATTTTCATCGACAAGACCGGCCGAAAAGCGATCTCCTCGCAATTTGAAGGCGCCATGGCGTTCCACGAGGGACTCGCGGCCGTCCGTTCCGGTGGCCAATGGGGGTTTCTGAATCTTCAGGGTTCTTACGAGATCTACCCCGCCTTCCTCTCGGTCCACTCCTTCTCAGACGATTTGGCCCTCGTTGCAAATGCACAAATCAGCGGTTTCATCGACAAGTCAGGGGCTCTGAAAATCCCCGTAGACTTCCATAAGGCTGAACCGTTCTCCGAAGGACTATCCGCCATTGGGTCACCGACCGAGGGCTACATCTACATCGACACTACTGGCAAGCAAGCCATCCCGGGCCGCTATCTCCTTGCCAGCCGCTTCTTCCACGGACTCGCCCACGTCAAACTGGCCCCCGACACGGGACCTGACCGTCACGGAACCTACGCGTACATCAACAAGTCAGGCAAGCGCGTGTACCAATACAAACGCTGAACTCAGCGAGCGCCCGACAAACCCCCAGTCAGCGGGCAGGCGCCTCCTCATTCGACAATGAGGGAGCAAGCTGTCATTCATCCAGGAGGAACGAAGCCATGTCCGCGCCCGCCACGCTGCAGGTCTCCTGCGTCCAGATGCACTGGGCCACCCCGTTGGAAGCGAACCTGCGCACCACCTTGAAATATATCCGCGCCGCCGCCGAGGCAGGCAGCCGCGTCGTGTTGTTTCCGGAAGCACACCTTACCAGCTACTACTTTCCCTATCTCGTGAATCTCGACCAGAAGGCTGTGCTGGAGGCGCTGGAACAAACCCAAAAGGCTGCGCAGGAGTCTGGCGTTTGGGTAATCGCCGGTACCATCCAGAAGACGCACGACCGATTCCTGAATCTTGCCCACGTGATCTCGCCCGATGGGGCCATCACGCACGAATACGCCAAGGTTCACATGGCCGGACGGGATGAAAAGGAGTATTGCCGGGGTGGCAACAAGTTGGCCCTGTTCGAGATCGACGGCGCGGTGTGCACCCTGGTGATCTGCCGCGACGGGCGGCATCCCGAGCTCTACCGGATCCCGGCCATGGCCGGGGCGCAGATCCTGTTCCACCCGTCGTGCAGTTCGGACGAAATCGAAGCCGTGTGCTGGAAGCGAACCTCAGGCCGGGCGCAACAGCCGGTAGGCCCGAACTCGAAAATCTTCCACTGTGTGGCCAACACAATCGGCCAGTCCCCGGACGGGCTGCAGACCTCAAGCGGAATGTCCTTCATTCGCGAGCCGAACGGGATCCCGCTGGCGGAAGCAGGCTATTACCAGGAAGAGATGATCACCTCGGTGCTGGATCTGGGACGGGCCGATCGTGGATATGTCCTGGACAGCCTGGAGAATCCTCCGTTCCTGAAGGAGCACTGGGAGCGGATGATCGCGGACGTGAGGCGACGGGCGGACTCCAAACCGGAGTAGACGGCAATCCGCTCTTGTTGGCCATGAGATCTCAGGTTTAGCGTGAGATCTCATGGCGATGGGTTCCAGGCCCTCTTCGCAAGCTATTGAAAGTACAGCCCTGTTCCTTTGGCTCTTCACTTGCCATCTCTGAACTCATCGATTGAGAGCGAGGGCAAAGCGATGCGAGTCCAGGAAATCTGGCGATACCCGGTGAAGTCGATGGCTGGGGAACGTCTATCGACAGCGCAGATCGGACCGGCAGGGGTTGCCGGCGACCGCATGATCCAGGTGCGCAGCGAACAGGGCCGGCTTTATACGGCCCGCACGCGGCCCAAACTGCTGCGGCACCGAGGCACCTTGACGCCTGAGGGAGATGCTCTGGTGGACGGACTTCCCTGGCAGTCCGACGAGGTCCGTCAGATAGTCGAATCCGCTGCTGGCGCTGGCGCAAGACTCGTTCAGGGCCCGGCAAACGCCCGGTTCGATATCCTTCCGCTGCTGGTAGCCACCGACGGGATGCTGCAGGCGGTCGGCGTGGACACGCGGCGCTTCCGGCCGAATCTGGTAATCAGTGGAGTACCCGGCCTCGCAGAACGGGAATGGGAGGGTGCTGCCTTGCGAATCGGCCCCGTTTTGATTGGGATGGAGGATTTGCGTGGGCGGTGCATCACGACGACTTACGACCCGGATACCGGCGCGCAGGATGTGAACGTGCTGCGGCGCATTCAACGGGAGTTCCAGGGTGTGCTGGGTTTGAATAGCTATGTCATCGAGCCTGGCCGGGTTAGCGAGGGGGATGAGGTGGAGTTAATCCAGCCGTGAGTGTGTTCATCGGAGTGGATCTGGGCTGGTATGGGAAGCCAAGCGGCCTGGCTTCGGTTGTTCCTGAGGGCACGGGCTTACGGCTTCGGAACGTCACCCGGTTGGAGTCCCCCGATGCCATCCTGGCCTGGATCCGCACGGAAACGGGTGATGAAGGCGGGGTAATTGGAGTCGACGCCCCGACAATCATCACGCAGCAGACCGGGATCCGCCGGGCTGAGCGCGAGCTGAACAAAGACTTCCGCCGCTATCATGCTGGCTGCCACGCCGCGAATCTGGGACTGCCGTTTGCTCCGCTGGTGCTGTCCTTCAGCCGGCGGTTGGCCGACGCCGGCTTCGTTCATGGCGCGGATCTGACAGCGAAAGCGGAGGGCCGGTTCCAGATTGAGATCCATCCGCACGCAGCGTCGGTGCGGTTGTTCGGGTTGGAGCGGATCGTGAAATACAAACGCGGGCGTCGGGCGGAGCGGGCCGCGGAACTGGCGCGTTTGCGCGGCTTGATGCTGTCGAAACTACCGGAACTGGATCCTCCTCTGGCTCTCACTCTGCCGGAGATTCCCGAGAAAGGTCCTGTCAAGCCGGTGGAAGACCAGATCGATGCGGTGCTGTGTGCGTACATCGCTGCCCACTGGTGGTGGTGGGGCAGGGCACGGAATACCGTATACGGGTCGAATGAGGAGGGCTTCATTGTGGTGCCCGCCGGGAACAGGCACCCCTGAAAAGGGAGAACGGCGCAACCGAAGCTGCGCCGTTCGCCACGTGGATCGGAATTGACCCTGTGTCTGTTACTTGATGGTCCCCTTCTAATCGGGGTCACCATCAGTATAGCTCCACTAACTCAGCTTCTGGGCGATGCTCTTCGCTTGTACGAACCAGAGTAAGTAATCCGGGCCGCCGGCCTTCGAATCGGTACCGGACATATTGAAGCCTCCGAAGGGGTGGGCTCCTACCATGGCTCCGGTGCACTTGCGGTTGATGTACAGATTCCCGACGAAGAACTGCTCCTTCGCTTTGGCAATCTTCTCGGGATTGTTGGTGTACACTGCTCCGGTCAAGCCATAGTCAGTCGCATTCGCCAGTTCCAGGGCATGATCGAAATCACGCGCCTTGGTGACGCCCAGGACTGGTCCGAAGATCTCCTCCTGGAAGATGCGCGACTTGACGTCGATGTCTGCGATTACCGTCGGTGCCACGAAGTAGCCCTCGCCCGGCAGACGTTCGCCGCCGGTCAACACGCGGCCTTCCGTCCTGCCGACTTCCGCATAAGCCAGGATCGACTTCATCGAACGCTCGTTGATGACTGGGCCCATGTAGTAGGCCGGATCGTCGGACGGGCCTACCTTGAGCTCCTTCACCTTTGCCACCAACTTTTCAAGGAACGTGTCGTACAGCTTCTCACTGACGATAGCCCGGGAACAGGCTGAGCACTTCTGGCCCTGGTAGCCATAGGCGCTCCAGAGTACGCCCTGTACGGCTGCGTCCAGATCCGCCTCATCGTCCACGATGATGCCGTCTTTGCCGCCCATCTCGGCGATAACTCGTTTGATCCAGATCTGTCCTGGCGCCGTTTTAGCCGCCAGTTCGTTGATACGCAGACCCACTTCACGCGAACCGGTGAACGAGATGAAGCGGGTGCGCGGGTGACTGATGAGTAAGTCCCCCACTTCAGCGCCACTGCCCACCATGAGGGTGAAGCTGTGCGGCGGGAAGCCGGCCTCATCGAGCACCTCAGCGAACTTGGCTGCGATGGTCGGCGTATCTGAGGACGGTTTCACCACGACGGTATTGCCGGTAACCAGCGCCGCCGTAGTCATGCCGACCAGGATCGCGAGAGGGAAGTTCCACGGCGGGATCACGATGCCGACGCCCAGCGGCAGGTAGCGCATTTCGTCGTGCTCGCCGGGCAACTGCACCAGTGATTCGGGCGACGCTAGACGTTCCGCAAGCAGGGCATAGTAGTCGCAGAAGTCGATGGCTTCGCTGACGTCGGCTTCCGCTTCGGCCCAGCTCTTGCCGGCTTCATAGACGAGCCAGGCGTCGAACTCGAGCTTGCGGCGGCGCAGAATCGCCGATGCCTTGCGAAGGCTGGCGATCCGGTCGGCCGCAGGTACGGCCGCCCAGACCGGAAAATAGGCGTCAGCCACGGCGACGGCCTGATTGGCCAGTTCGGGTGTGGCTTTATGATGAAGGCCCACCACCTCGCCGGGCTGCGACGGGTTGATGGACTTCAGCAGGTCGCCGGTGCGGTGGTGCGTATCGCCGATCCGGAGATCATATTCTTTTCCGAATTCGGCGCGGACCGCCGCCAGAGCCGCACGCATAGGCTCGGCGTTTTCGGGTTTCGAAAAGTCGGCGTACGGCTCGTTCCTGAAATCACAAAGACGCATAAACCTCAGCCTTCCACTAGTTTCTTGCCGCGATCGATCATGTCAGCAGCTTCGTCAGCGAGGCGACGGCCCTTCTCATACAGTTCCTTGCCCTTTTCGGCAATGTCACGGCCGGTATCGGCTAGCGAGTCGCGCCCGCGTTCAGCGACACGACCAATGCGTCGGCGCGTCACGAGGCCCGACGAGGGAGCGAACAACAGGGCGATGGTGGCGCCCACGGCGACGCCGGCTACAAACCACAGAGCCTTGCCCGAATTTTCTTCGATTTCCGAATACATGGAAAATGTGCCTCCGACCGCCATTGTAGCGCCCACCCGGCCGGACGTGCCCCATATGCGTAGAATGAAGGCGGAGGCCTTATGAGTGATTCCAGCATCCCCACCCCGGACGTGAACCTCGTTCCCCTGACGGAGGGCGGCTTAGAGCTCGAGCTCTCCGAGATGGAGTGCCTCTCCATCAAGACGCTGCTTGAAGCAAATGACATTCAGGTTGTCGTGCAGGGCGCGAGCCAAATGCCGAACCTGCCGTACGAGATTCTGGTCCCGTCCAACCAACTGCAGGAAGCGGTTCGCGTGGTACGCGACGCACAGCAAACGGGCGTCGAAGCCTCCGAGTAAATTTCAGTACAGATCCAGTAGCCGCCACTCTCGCGGCTCCCAGCGCGCTTTGCTGACAGTCAGATAGCGGCCGTCGCTGCGCACCGTGACCAGTCCGTCCTGGTCTGTTCGCAGGATCAGAGCATGATGTGTGTCCAGTTCGTCGATCACCCGCGGGTGGGGCAAGCCGTACATGTTGCCGGTTCCGGCGGAGACCAAAGCCACTGAAGGATGCATGGCGTCGAGCCAGGCGTCGCTGGACGAACGTTTGCTTCCATGATGCGCGACCTTGAGCACGTCGACGTGGCCCAGTGCGGCCTCATCCAGCAGGCGCCGCTCCACGCCCTGCTCGATGTCCCCCGTGAGCAAGAACGAGTGGCGCCCGTGGTTGAGGCGGAATACGAGCGAGTCGTTGTTTTGCGGCCGGCCGGTCCAGCGTTGCCCGCGGGCGGGCGCCAGCGCCTGCCAACGGATGCCGCCCAGATCCAACCGGTCACCTTCCTTGACGATACGAATCCGCGTTCCGGAGCGCCGGGCAGTCGCTTCGATTACCCGCCAGACTTTGGCATTCGGCGTAAACCCGGTCCACAGCTCGCGCGGGTGGAAATTCTCCAGCAGGGCGGCCACACCGCCGCAATGGTCGTCGTGCAGATGGGAAATGGCGATCACGGCCAGGCGCCGGATGCCGCGCGCCCACAGGTAGGGCGACACGACGTCCTCGCCGACATCCATCTGTGGCGCAGTACGGCGGCCAAACTGCGGAATTCCGCCTCCATCCACCAGCGCCATTTCTCCGTTTGGCAGGCTGACCAGCAGACTTTCGCCTTGGCCGACGTCGATGGCGGTGAGTTCCAATGCGCCAGCCTGCTGTTGGGGTGGGAAGGGATGCCAGACCAGCAGAATGAGAAACACGGTGCACAGTGCGGCCGGCAACCAGCGCGAAGGCCAGCGGGCGGCCAAGGCAACGAGACTCGCCGCGAGTGCAAGGGATAACCACAAGGGTGGATCGGCAATACGCCACGCTGGCTCATGCAGCGAATGCCAGGCGGCAATCGCCTGTGAGACATCAAGAAGCCATCCAGCTAGGGAAGCAGGCCAGCGCCAACCGGTGAAGACCGCAATGAAGCCAACAGGCACCGCGGCTGACACCACAGGCACCGCGAGCACGTTCGCTGTGAGACCCGTCGCGGACAGGCGGTGAAAATAAAGAACCATCGGTAGCGCGAGCCCCACCTGCACGGCCGCTGAGAGACGCAGTGCATCAAACGTGAAGTGGCACAACTGAGCGAGCAACCGAATGGAGGTGAGGCAGAAACCCAGCGGTAACCGGAGAAGTTGATGAATGGTTTCGGCGACCAGGCGGCGTTCCAGCAAGACTTGGGCATCGGCCGGCGATTCTAGCAGCGGCCGTCGCTCATACGGCAGAAATGCTCCGATGGCTGCCACCGCCAGAAAGGAGAGCTGGAAGCTGGCATCGAAGAGCTGGCCGGGGTCGAAAGCAAGAAAGACGAGGGCCACGGCGGCCAGAAGATTCAGAATCTGTGTCCGGCGATACAGTAAGGCCGCTACGACAAATAGACTGAAACCCGCGGCGGAGCGTAGCACCGGAGCGTCGCCGCCGGCCACCAAAGAATAGAGCCAGGCAATGAGGGCGGAAGCAATGAGGACAGTGCGGCCGCCATAGCCGAAGAAACGCCGCCAAAGCAGCAGGATTCCACAGACGAGTGTGATGTGGCTGCCCGAGATCACCAGCGCGTGATAGGTGCCGGTGCGGCGGAAGTCCTCGGTCCAGGCTTTGCGGATACCGCTCTTGTCGCCCAGCAGCAGGCCGCGCATCATGGCACTGCGATACGTATCGCCTGGATACAGGCTGTCGACCCGAGCCAGTGCCGCGGCACGCATACGCTCCAGACTGCGGTGCCAGATGCTGCCGCACTCACCAGGCAGAACCTCACTGCGCGTGTTTTTTCCGATCGAGCCGGACCAGTAGATCTGGCGGCGCGCCATCCATGCTTCCAGGTCAAACGCTCCGGGGTTGTGGAAACCGTGCACAGGCCGCAGCGCAGCTTCCACTCGAACAAGGCGGCCGTACACAAACAGCTCCGCGTGCGAGCCCGTGCTGATTCTGGCGCGGATGCCGGGCCCCAGTTCGAGGGTGAATTGATGACGGTCGCCGCTGGCCACGGCAGGCTCCACCACGCAGCCAGTCAAAAGGGGTCCATCTGGGATGGGCGGAACGGGAGGGTCCTGATGCCAGAGGGCATCGAGCCCGCCAAGGGCAAGCATAGACAATGCGACGGCGGTCCACCTCAGCCAAGTCCATCGCCGGCGCTGCCCGAAGAGAGCGAGAAGAGCGAATCCGCCTGCGCACACCGTCAGTTCCGCCCAGCCGAAGTCGGCCAGGCGCACCAGGACGATGCCGGCGGCAAAAGCAGCCGCGGGCGCGACCAGCGGATTTTTCATCTAGGAAAGTAGTGGTTGGAGGAGGAGCGGATTCTCAGCGGAGGTCAGGATTCCGGGTCGTCGAGCTGAAACTTCTTGTGCCTGGGATCCTTCATCACCTTGGGCATAATAACTCGAGCCGGTTTCACTGTACCTACGGCCTGGCGCGCCCGGCGGCGTGCCTGGAGAGAGCGATCCTCTTTAATCTCCAATGGTTTAGGCTTCTTCATAGCATCCGTAAGAGAGGTGGTCCACCCAGGGCGGTGCTTGACGCCCGTTTTCCGCAATACCTACAATGTTAGAGGATAAGGAGGCCCTGTGCGTTCCATTGGCCCTATGGAGTTGGTTATTATTCTGGCGGTCGCCGTCCTGCTGTTTGGCGGCAAGAAGATCCCGGAATTGGCGAAAGGCCTCGGAGAGGGGATCAAGAACTTCAAGCACGCCTTGAAGGAAGAAGAATCGAAGCCCGAAGAGAAGAAGCAGGCTTAGGCCCGCGCTTCGCGCTTGCCCTCTTCCGGAACACCGCCCGCACTTTGAGCGGCGATCCTATCTAAGTCTCCCAAAGATGAAAAGCCCCGATCCCAGCGGATTCGGGGCTTTTCCAGTTTCTGGACGCCGGCATCGGCCCGACACCGGCAATCCTTCCGATCTCAAGCAAGAGCCCCGCCATCCTGGTTGGGCAGGACGCGGGGCTTCATTGCAACTGGAAATGAATGAATCCAGCGACTGTCCGGAGACTACGCCTTCTTCTTGGCGGCCTTCGGCTTCGGCGCCGGAACGATGGCATCCTTCAGGGACTTCGCCAGCGTGAGCTTCACGACCTTCTTAGCCGGAATCTTGATGGTGGCGCCGGTGGCAGGATTGCGGCCAGTCCGGGCCTTGCGCTCCACTTTCTTCAGGCGGCCGATGCCAGGCAACACACACAGGCCAACCTTCTTCGTCTGGGCGATGGCAATCTCAACATACTTGTCGAGAACGGCCTTCGCCTGCTTGTTGGAAATCCCGGTTGCGGTGGCGATCTCCTTCACCAACTGAGTCTGCGTCAATTTCTTTACTTCGGCCATAACGACTCCTTTGACATCTCCGATCGTTGTCGCGGCCGTGACAGGCCGTCGGGAGGAGGATCGGAAGCTAAAAACAAAACCAATCGATTTTGTTCGAAGGTCTCGTTTGCAGATCAATCATAAGGGATGGCCGCGCGCGGTGTAAAGGGGCCTGGACCCAGAAACCCCTATTTTCCGGGCCTTTTTTGGTCAGACAGGGGTCTAGAGGCCGAAATAGTGGGCTTTTGCCCCTTGTATGACTACCAGATCGTCCTTCACAGGCAAGTAGGGAATACGACAGACCACACACAGCCATCTATGATTGAGGGAGAAGGAATGTGATGTTCAACGGGCGGATTTGCCTGATCGCGCTGTGGGCAGCCACTCCCCTGCTCGCGCAGCTGGAGCTCGACCTCGAATCACAGACGGGACGCAAGGCCGTCGCAGCCTTCGAATCGTTCTGGAAGGATCCGCAGGCCGGCAAGTTGGCGTGCACCATTACACACTTCAATCCGGCGCTCGACTACGGATTGCGCATCTGGACCGGCTTCCAGGTCGCCATACCCGCTGCGGAGTTCCAGGGCAAGCCGGATCGCAGCTCCGCCGTAGTGTTCCGTGTCACGCCGCAGGATGGCCAGGCGAAGACCAAGTATCTATGGGTGCCTTTTGAAGTGCCCACGAAGTTCCCTGAAGGCGCGGACCTGAAGAAACTGGAGCTCCGCATGGGCGGTGGCTTCTACGTGGGCCAAGGCAAATACTCCGTCGACTGGCTGATGGCGGATGGCAAGGGCCGCCGCTGTAAAGCCTCCTGGAAGCTGAATGCAAGTTTCAAGGATGTTTCGCCCACCGTGCCGCCCGGCACTGTGCTGGCGCAGGGCAATGAGATCTGGCCGGGCTTTCCCGCGCCGGCGACAGGCGCCAGGCAATCGCACGCGACGATTTTCCTGAATGCCGCGCCCGTGTGGCCACGGCGTGTGGTCACCAAGCTGTCTCCCTGGGATCGCCAGATCCTGCTCAGCAGCCTGAACTCGCTGCTGCGCGATGGAAACTTCACCTCGGCCTGCGTCGTGGTATTCGATCTGGAGCGCCGCAACGTCATCTACAGGGATGCCTCGTTCAACCGGCGCAGTATGCGCCAACTCATCCGGCAGTTGGCAGGGGTGGATCTCAGCACGATCGATATGGCCACGCTGAAGCAGGGCTCCTCACCGAAGGAATTCCTGGAGAATATGCTCCGCCAGGAGGTCAAGGATCCCAAACAGAGCGATGCCTTCGTGTTTGTGGGCCCAACCTGGCGCGCCGGTCCCAAGCTGCCGCCCATGGATCCAGCCCTGCGGGAATCGTTGCCGAAGACCTGGTTCCTTGCTTTTACTCCGCCGGCGTATGCCGGAGACGGCGATTCCGTTACCAGCCTGGTGAAATCGGCCAAAGGGAAGGTAGTGCCCATCTACCGGCCCGCCGATCTGGCCGACGGAATCCGTTCACTGAACGCCCGGTAGTGACGTCCTTCCGCGCATGCCGATATGATGCTCGGTATGCGTTTGGCCCTGGTACTCCTGATAGCGATGGCCGCCTATGGCCAACGGCATGTGATTGTTGTCGGTGTCGATGGTCTTGGCGCGGAGATGCTGCGCGAAGTGGCCCCTCCGCAGATTCAGGGACTCATGAAGAATGGCGCCTGGACGCTGCACGCGCGCGGTGTGCTGCCCACCGTCAGCAGTCCCAACTGGGCGTCGATGATCATGGGCGCCGTGCCGGAATTGCATGGCGTTACATCGAACGACTGGCAACCCGACAAGTTCGACATCTCTCCGTCCTGTAAAGACACGCAGGGCCGGTTTCCCACCATCTTCGGGCTGCTGCACGACAAGAGACCGGAGCTGCGAATGGCAGTGTTCCACGACTGGAAGGACTTTGGCCGGCTGATCGAACCCGGAGCCGTGCCAGTGCTGCGCCATGTGGAAGGCAGTCCGGCCACGATGCGCACCGCCATCGAGTATTGGAAGGCCGCCAAGCCGGATCTGCTCTTCATCCACCTGGATGACGTCGATCATGCCGGGCACAATCACGGCTGGTCCGGTCCGGAGTACCGCCAGGCAGTCGAGATGGTCGGAGGTCTCCTGGACCCACTGAACGCCGCTATCAAGGAAGCCGGTACCGCGGACAGCACCTATCTGCTCCTAACGGCAGACCATGGCGGCACCGAGAAGAGCCACGGCCACCCGACCCAGCGCGATCTTGAAATTCCCTGGATTCTCACCGGGCCCGGAGTGCCGGCCGGGCGCGAGATCCGCTCACTGGTCCGCACCATCGATACGGCGGCCACCATCGCAGCGATCTTCGGCGTGGCGCCACATCCCTGTTGGACCGGTAAGCCAGTGACGGAAGCGCTGCGGTAACTTCTACCAGGTGCCCATGCGCAGCACCATCGAAACGGTGAACGCGAGGCCATTGTTGTAGTCGCGCCCATTGGCCGCAGGCAGCCACGAACGCTTGTACTCGAGATTGGCGAGCCGTAGCGCGATCGCCGGATTCACCCGCAAGTCCACACCGCCGCCGGCGGCCATCGAGAAGCCATTCGCTTCGTATTCTTTGGTGTAGAGATCATGTAGCGAAACCTCGGGCTCGCCTTTCTCCTTGGCGGCCTTCTCCACGGCCTCCTTGAGCGCCGGGAACATCTCTTCCTGCGACACCTTCATCCCGCCCACCAGGACGTGGAAGTAGGGGCTCCAGCGGCTGGTCGGCTTAGGATTCCAGCGTGGTCCGGCATAGAAACTGAGCGTATCGCCGCTGACATTCTGTTCCAAACCGCTCAGCTTGCAGCCATGCACCTGCGTCACCAGTTGCCAGTTGGGAGTGATACGGAACGCGGCCTCGCCGCCGCCGCCCATACATGGCCCCGTCCCCCCGCTGCCGAAGAAGAACTGCGGCTGGGCGTCGAGGCTGAACTCAAAGGATGACAACCCGGCTGCGCCTTCCAGTTCCGGCGGAGCGTCAGGCGGGAAGCCCGTGATTCGACCCTCGCGCAGGTCGCGCACGTAGGCTGAATGCATTGGCGACCATAGGCCTGGCCGGTCGTCGCGCACCCACGGCACCTGGAAGCGCAGGATGTTCGCCAGAGAGCGCGAGGGATTCAAAACACCTCGCACGAATACCATGGCGTAGGGGTTGTCCCACTTCGCTTCGAGCTTCTTAATGATGAAGCGGTCAATCGCGTCTTCACCGATCATCCACCCGGTTCCGACAAATGGCGTAATTACATGGTCGACAAGCCCCTGTTGCGGCCATTTGTTCTGTACCTTGCCGATGGAGGCCTCACTCAGCGGGCCGGCCTCGAATTGGAAGCTGTAAGCCGTTGAGAATGCGGCCGCGCGCAGCCGGCTCTTCCAGTAGTGCCGGTTGGAACCGAACTCGGCGTCAAGGTATTTGCCGTCGTTCTGGGCCCAGATGAAGCCCGAAACCGCACCCTGCATTGGGTGTCCGACGTAATTTACATAAAAGGGATCGCCATCGGCCCAGCCATGGAGATTGCCCGACGCAGCCAGCCAACCGGAAAGGAACGATCCTTTCATCCCCGCGCGGGTTCCAGGCTCTGTCAACAAACGGAAGGAGTGTTCAATCCCCAGAAACAGGGCCGATTGCTTAAAAACACCGCTCCAGTTGACGCCCTCCTGGCGGCTGGGCTGAATCCAGGCCTCACGCGGCAGGGACTGGATGGGACGAACGAATGCGGGTGGCAGGACAGGGAGCGTTGGTACAGAATTCGCCTCCGGATCCTCCACACTCAACGGCTCAATCACGGATTGAGCCTCCAGCGCCCCAGTACAGACGGCGGCTAATGTGCACCAGAATAAGGTGCGCACGAAACGCATAGTATCTATTATCACAGAGAACTCTTTCTCCAAAGGATGTGTCCCGCGCAAGCGGGGTTTCATTGACATGACTAGACACCTGTATCTGTTCCTCCTGGCGCTGCCCCTGTTCGGCGGCGAGTTGCCGGCCTTCCGGGCGCATGTTGTTACCAGCGGCCTCAAGACGGGCTACCAGTTGGTCTCCGTGGACTTGAATGGCGACGGGAAGAAGGACCTGATTGCGGTCGACGAACGCGCGACGGAACTTGCCTGGTTCGAGAACCCCACGTGGGAGCGCCACGTCATGGCTTCGAATGCGCCGCGTCCCATCAATGTCGACTGCTTCGACTACGACGCCGACGGGATTCCGGAATGCGTGGTGGCGACACATTTCGAAACCAGTCCGGAAAAGAGCATCGGCGACGTCTATGTGCTGAAGAGCGGCAAGGACGTCCGCCAGCCCTGGACCATGCGGGAAATCGACCGCATTCCCACCGCACACCGCCTGCGTTGGATCGACTGGAACGGCGATGGCAAAAAGGTACTGCTGCTGTCGCCACTGGTGGGCCTGACGGCCCGGCCGCCGCTCTACGAAGGGCAAACGCCGGTGTATCTATACCGCCCCGATACCTGGAAGCGCGAAACCGTGTCGGAAGAGCTGCATGGCATCGTTCACGCCATCGCTCCAGTAGATTGGACCACGCACGGCCAGCGGTTGATCACCGCCAGCTTCGACGGTCTGCGGCTGTTCGAACCCAAGAAGGGCGGCGGCTGGAAGTGGACTGAGCTCAGCAAAGGCGACACTCGTAAGTGCCCGGAGTGCGGCAGCAGCGAAGTGCGCCTGGGCAAATTGGGTAAACAGCGATTCATCACGGCGATCGAACCCTGGCACGGCAATCAGGTGGTCGTCTATCTGCCAAAAGGGAAGTCGTGGAAGCGTGTGGTGATCGAAGACGGTATGATCAACGCTCATGCCCTGGCCGTGGGCGACCTGGATGGCGACGGCCGCGATGAGATCGTTTCCGGCTTCCGCGGCAAGGGCTTCCGGCTCTCCGTCTACCAGGCCGAAGACCAGGCCGGCGAGCACTGGAAACGGACCGTGCTGGACGATGGCGGCATCGCCGGCGCCGACTGCAAAATCGAGGACCTCACGGGTGACGGAAAATCGGATATCGTCTGCATTGGGGCTTCCACCGCAAACATAAAGCTGTACGAAAACCTTCGGAGGTGAGCATGGTCATCGTCTTCGTCCACGGATGGAGCGTGCGCAACACCAACACGTACGGGCAACTGCCCCTGCGTCTCAAGAAAAGCTTCAAAGCGGCCGGGCAGCCGGTTCAGGTGGAGAACATCTACCTCGGACAATACGTGAGCTTCGACGACCAGGTGACGGTCGACGACATCGCCAGGGCGTTCGACTGCGCCCTGCGCGAAAAGCTCTACGACCCGGCCACGAAGCAGTGGAAGAAATTCGCTTGCATCACCCACTCCACCGGGGGCCCGGTCGCGCGGCTCTGGATGGATCTCTACTATGGCGCCGGCCATCTGGTCGACTGCCCGATGTCGCACCTCATCATGCTGGCTCCTGCGAATCACGGTTCGGCCCTCGCGCAGTTGGGCAAGAGCCGCCTGAGCCGCATCAAGAGCTTCTTCGACGGCGTGGAGCCCGGCCAGCGCGTCCTCGATTGGCTCGAACTCGGCAGCGAGCTCAGCTGGCAGCTCAACGCCAGGTGGCTCGATTACGACTGCCGGGCCGCTGCCTGCTGGGTGTTCACCCTCACCGGCCAGCGCATCGACCGCAGCCTGTACGACCACCTCAACAGCTACACGGGCGAAGCAGGCTCGGACGGTGTGGTCCGCGTCGCCGCCGCCAATCTGAATACGGTGCTTCTTTCCTTTGAACAGAAAGGCCGCAAACTCCAGTTCACAGGGCAAAAGAAGACGGCCGAAACCGCCCTCGGCGTGCTGCCGGGACGGTCGCACTCCGGCCGCGCGATGGGCATCATCGCCAGTGTGCGGGGTACGGGTGATCATCCCACTCTGGAATGGGTGATGCGCTGCCTGGCCGTGTCGGATGCTGCCGCCTACGACGCGCTTTCCAGGGATCTCGAAGCCCTCACCGCGCAAACCCAGAAGGACGAGAGGGTGGAAGAGGTCAAAGGCCTGCTGCGCACCACCCGGTACCAGACCGACCGCTATGTGATGCTCGTCTTCCGGCTAAAGAATGACCGCGGCGAGTACCTTTCCGACTACGACCTGCTGCTGACAGCGGGTCCAGAGTACTCGCCGGACGACTTACCCGAGGGCTTCTTCGTCGACCGCCAGCGCAACCAGCGCAACCCAGGCAAGCTCACGTACTATCTGAACTACGACGCCATGGCCAAGCTGAAAGGCAAGACCGCCGAAGGCCGCCTGGGCTTCAAGATCATGGCGCGGCCCGTGAAGGGCGGCCTGGTCTACTACGAGGTAGCCGAGTTCCAGTCCGATGTGGGCGGCGTCACCAGCATGCTGCGGCCCAACGCCACAGTGATGATCGATATCACGCTCAACCGCAATGTGGATGCCCGTGTATTCCGGTTCACTGAGAATCTGCCCACCGGCGACCAGGGTGAGGAGATCAGCGGCGTGCCCCTTGGACAGCTCGTCCCGTAGTTACTCTGTCGGGATTGCCTGCAGGCAGCGGGCCAGGCGCTCAGGTTCCTCCTGGTCCGTTGCCCCCAGTTTGCCGTCCTGTTGCAACTGCCGCGCGAGATCGAGGGCCCGCTGATAGGAGGCGCGCGCTTCCGGCCAGTTGCGATTCGTGGCATGTATCTCCGCCATGGCGGCGAGCGCCTTGAGCAGGTTCAACTGGTAACGGCCTGCTTCGGCGTTCGACCGGACAATCTGTTGAAACGCGTCAGCCGACTGCTTCAGGTGCGTCAAGGCCTCAATGGGGCGATGTACGCGTGCCAGCAGGACGCCCAGCAGGGAGTTGGTGATGGCCACATCCTCCTGGCTGCGCTGGCTGCTGGGGCTGCGCGCCAGCAAAGCAGACTTCAGCGCCAAACCGCGGCGCAGGCTCGCCTCGGCTCCGGCCATGTTGCCTAGTTTCTCCAGCACTACTCCGATCTGGTCGCATTTCACGCCCAGGTCGCGGCTTACCTCGAAGTTCGCCGGGTCGTCCTGCGCTAACCTTTCCGAGATCTCGGCGCTCTTCAGGCTCATGGCCAGCGAATCTTTATACTCCCCGGTTTCAATGAGCATCACGCCCATGCGTTGGTAGATATTGCCTACCTCACGCAAAGCCGTGGGGCTGTTCGGATTGGCGGCCAGAATCTCCAACCGGATCACCAGGGCCTTCTCGTACACTGAGCGAGCCTCGGCATAGCGGCCCAGATTCGTCTCATTCGGGCTGCCCAGCGAGTCGGCGATTCGCACCAGGTCCATCGAGATCTGTCGCCGCAGCCCCTCATCGCTCGGGCTGCTGGCCAGCAGCGCTTCCCGGATCGCCAGGGCCTTCCGATTCCAATCGATCGCATCCTGCGGCTTGCCCGCGATCTTCTGGTTGTCGCCCAGCACGCGGTAAGTGGAAGCCAGGTCCGCTTGAACGGCCGCGTTCTCCGGATCCTTCGCCCGCAATGTCTCGCGGATCTCCAGCGCTTTGCCCAGGTGATGGGAGGCGTTAAAAGAGTCCCCCGTCCCGTCGAACATCTCACTCACACGCTGGTGCGCCGAGGCCAGGTTCAACTGCGAGATCTGGCCGGGCACAGCGTTGGCTAGCTTGTAGCGGATCTCCAACTCCTTGCGGGCACTCGTGAGGGCGCCGGCAATGTCACCGATGTTGGGATAGCCAACCCGGAACTGCACTTCGCCGATCTTGTGATACGCCTCGGCCAGCTCCGACTGCAGCGTCAAATCGTTACCAGCCTCACTGGCTAACTTGTCCAGATACGTCAACGCGCGCCGCACCAGCAGCATGCGGGCCGGTGTGGATCCGGGCAGGTCTCGAATCGCATCGCTGATCTCGAACAGAATACTGTGCGCCAGCTCGCGCGTATCCCGGAACCGCTCCTCGGCCCGAGCCCTCTGGCTCTGCGTGGACCAGACGCCCCAGATCAGCGTGAGGCCCAGCAGAAACAATACGGTGACGCCAAAGCGGTGCCGGCCCGCAAACTTCCAGCCGCGATACCGCAGCGTATCGTTGCGCGCTCTCACCGGACGGCCGCCCAGAACGCGGCGCAGGTCGTCACTCAGTTGCTCCACTGACGCGTAGCGCCGGTTTGGATCCTTGCGCAACGCCATCAGGATGATCCAATCCAGGTCGCCGCGCAGCAACTTGCTCAGCTTCTTGGGACTCTCCTCCATCTGCGGGGGCGCGTGCTTCAGCACCGTCGCGCTGGGCCGCTGCGGATCGGCCAGGCAGATGGAATTCAGCAGCTCCGGCAGGGGCTGCTCGGTTCGACGGGACGGATGCTGGCCCGTCAGCAGTTCATACAGCACCACACCCAGCGAGTAGACATCGCTGCTGGTGGTGATGGGTTCGCCGCTCACCTGCTCCGGACTCGCGTACGCGGGCGTCATCGGCTGCAGCCCCATCGTCTGCGAATGGAAGCTCCCGTCCAGGCAGGCCAGCAGGTTCTTGGCGATGCCGAAGTCCATCAGCTTCACCTCGCCCTCTTCTGAGACGAGAATGTTGCTGGGCTTCAGGTCCCGGTGCACAATCAGGAACCGGTGGGCGTGCTGCACCGCCGCGCAGGCCTTGAGAAACAGCAGGAGGCGCTGGCGCAGCGACAGGTTGTGGGCATTCGCGTACTCATCAATCGGCCGCGCATCACGGATGTACTCCATGACGAAATACGGCAGACCCGCGCTGGTCACACCTCCGTCCAACAAGCGGCAGATGTTCGGATGGTCGAGGTTGGCGAGAATCTGGCGCTCGTTGTGGAACCGGTGCAGCAACTCCTCGCTGTCCTGGCTGATGTTCAACACCTTGATCGCGACGCGCTTGTGATACTGATCGTCGTCGCGCATCGCCACGTACACCACGCCCATGCCGCCGCGTCCCAGTTCACGCTCGATGCGGTAAGGGCCCACGCGCCCGCCCATCCGCGGTATGTCTGAGGAGTCGGCCGACTTGGCGTCGACTGTGTTGAACTTCCTGTCGAACAACGCCCCGGCCAATTGGCGCAGGTCCGCATCCGAGCCGCAGGCCGCGTCGAGAAACGCGGCGCGGTCCGGCAGCGGAGCGGCCTCCTCTGTGTTGAGGCGCGCCAGAATCTCCTCCAGGCTCAGCTTGGGCATAAATAGAGGCGGATGTCACCAGGGGACCGTTCCCCGGTTATCGAAAACTATCGGCGCCCGTCTCCCAGGGCGATAGAGCAAGGGATACGATAGTGGCTCAGCAAGGATACCTACGACCATGCGCATTTTCACTGTGTTCCTGATCATCGCCAGTACCATCGCCTATGCAGCGGAGCCACCCGCCCAGAAGATCTGGCCTAAGGGCGCGCCCGGTGAGAAAGGCGATATCGCCCCGGAAGCAGACACAACGAAAGCAGACGGAGACCTCGTCGCCGGCCGCCGCCTCATCCGCCTGGGCAACGTAAGTGAGCCAGCCATCACGGTTTATCCTGCCCCGAAGCGCTTGAATTCCGGAGCCGCCGTGGTTGTTTTTCCTGGCGGCGGGTACAACATCCTGGCCCTTGACCTCGAGGGTACTGAGGTATGTGAGTGGCTCAATTCCATTGGGGTCACCGGCATCCTGCTGAAATATCGCGTGCCCGCCCGCAAAGGTGGCCCGCGCTGGGCAGCGCCGCTGCAGGACGCGCAACGCGCCGTCGGCATCGTCCGCTCGCGCGCCGTCGAACTGCAGCTCGACCCCAGGAAGATCGGCGTCCTGGGCTTCTCCGCCGGGGGACATCTGGCGGCCCTCGCCAGCACTCAATTCGAGCGGCGCAGCTACGAAACCGTAGACGCGGCCGATCAGGTGAGCAGCCGGCCCGACTTCTCCGTTTTGATCTACCCCGCCTACCTCGCAGTGAAGGAGCAGGGGGACAAACTGGCTGAAGAGACGCCCGTCACGGCCAACACGCCCCCGACCTTCCTCGTTCAAGCCGAGGACGACGGTGTGCGAGTCGAAAACAGTCTCGTGTACTACCTGGCGCTAAAGAACGCCCACGTGCCCGCCGAAATGCACCTGTTCGCAAAGGGCGGCCATGGTTACGGCTTGCGTCCCACAGAGTTGCCGGTAACCGGCTGGCCGAAGCTGGCGGAGTCGTGGATGCGGGGTCTCGGATTGCTGCCAGCAGTGAAGTAGCTGACAGCTCTCTCAGTAGGGACTGATCGAGTGCGGCGCCAGTTCCGCGCTGCGCCCCAGCAGCTTCTCCACATCCTTGCGCAGCGGTCCCACCGCTTTGCTGAAAATCATCTTGTACGCCTGGCAGAAATAATCCAGGTCCTCAAACCGCCGGTTCACCCCGTGCCGCGTCTTGGGACATCCACCGTGACAGATCGTCTGGAACTCACACACCTGGCACTCCGGATGCGCCAGCGTCTTTTTCACCGCGAACGAATAGCGCTTCTGCCGCCGCGCGATCTCCGGGAACGAATCCAGATTCACATTCCCCAGCTTCCACGACGACTCGACGAAGAAGTCGCACGGATACACGTCGCCGTTGTATTCCACCACTACATAGCTGTCGCACGTCTCGTGCATCGTACAACTGCCGGGCTTCTGCCCCGCGATCGACTCCGCCAGATTGTCGAAAAACCGCACACGGATCCTGCGCCGCTCCGGCCACCACAGGTCGAAGATCTCGCACATAAATCGGCCGTACTCCTCCGGAGTGATCGTAAAGGGGAACGGCTTGCCCTCGGCATCAAACTCGGCCAGCGGAATGAACTGCATGTAGTCGATGCCCAACGACCGGTAAAACTTATAGATCTCCCGCGGCTTGTGCACGTTCGACTGGCTCAGCACGCACAGTACGTTGAAATCCACCTTCTCCTTCTGCATCGCCTCCACGCCGCGCATCACGTTCTTCCACGTGCCATGGCCCGCCTTGTTGAAGCGGTAGAGGTCGTTCACCTCTTCCGGGCCGTCCAGCGAAATGCCGATCAGGAATTTGTACTCGCGGAAGAGCTGCCCCCAATCCTTGTCGAGCAGCACGCCGTTGGTTTGCAGCGCATTCGACACCGACTGCCCGTTGCGGCCATGACGCTGCTGCAGGTTCACCAGCTTCTGGAAGAACGGTAAACCGGCCAAGGTTGGCTCTCCACCTTGAAACGCGAACGTCGACGCCGGGTAGGAGTAGAACAGGTAGTTGTCCACCAACCGCTCCAACGTATCGTCAGTCATCAGCCGCGCCGGCAATTCCTTGTACGGATCCGCATCGCGATCAAGATAGAAACAGTACGAGCAATCGAGGTTGCAAACTGCTGAGGCCGGCTTGATCAGCAGCGAAGTGATGCGCGGAGCCTGGCCCTGGATGGACGCGGTCGAATAACTGTCGTTCACGATCGCAAAGGGGTTCCCAGGCGTCATATGCTCGGAGTGTATCACTATGACTCCGGAAGGCCTCTCCGACCATATCCACGAACGTATGCTGGCTCTGGCCGATCCCGGCTTCGCCACCGGCCAGCGGCGCTTCTTCCAGCATGAGGTCGACACCTACGGTGTGCGCACGCAGCATCTCAACGCCCTGGTCCGCGAGGTCTATGCCGTCATCAGGGACTGGCCGTTGGCCGGCCGCAATACCCTTATGAAGCACCTGTGGGAAACCGGCAAGCTCGAATCGGGAACTCTCGCCTGCCACCTCTACCGCCGCTTCGCCCGGCAGTGCACAGCCTGCGAATTCCAACTCTTCGAACGCTGGCTCGACCGCTATGTCCACAACTGGGCCCACACCGACGGAGTCTCCTCCTGGCTGCTCGCCGCCTGCATCGAGAACGAACCCGAGCTGCGATTTGCACTGAAGCCCTGGACCACCTCTTTAAACCGTTGGAAACGCCGCGCTTCCGCCGTCTCTTTGCTGCAGGAGGCTAAGGCTGGCCGCCACACCGCCTACATCTTCGAGATCGCCAGCCTGTTGCTGCCGGACCGCGATGACATGGTGGAAAAAGGTATCGGCTGGTTGTTGAAAGAGACTTACCCCAAACGGCCGCGCGAGACCCACTCGTTCCTGCTGGAGAATCGCGAAATCGCCACCCGCCTCACCCTGCGCTATGCCGCGGAGAAGATGACGCCGGAACACCGGCAATCGCTGCTCGCATCTCATCAATCAACGCATCAATCGTGAAGGGCTTGGGAATGAACCGCCCCGGCAGCGCCTCGACGCGCGTCTCGTGACTGTAGCCGGACATAAACAATACCGGAATCTCGGGCTGTACCGCACGCATCCTGGCCACCATTTCGACTCCGGTCATATGCGGCATCACAACGTCTGTCAGCACCAGATCGAACGGCCGCCCCGCGAAAAGCTCCAGCGCCGCGGCGCCCGACGCTGCCGGTTGCACGTGAAAACCCGATCGCTCCAGCGCCGTCGCCAGAAACTCGCGTACCGCCTGCTCATCCTCCACCAGTAGTATCCTTGCGCCCGCGCCGGTCTCCACTGGCGCAGTCACCGCTTGATCAATCCGCTTTGCCGGGCCGGTCCGGGCCGGAAAATGGATCACGAATTGGGTGCCTTGGCCCGGTTCGCTGCGCACTTCGATCGCGCCCTGGTTCTGCCGCACGATCCCGTAGACAGTGGCCAAGCCCAGTCCGGTACCGCGGCCCGTTTCTTTGGTAGTGAAAAAGGGTTCGAAGATCTTCGGCAGCAGCTCGTTCGCGATTCCCTCGCCGGAATCCCGGAACTCCAATGTCACATGCGTACCCGGCAGCAGGCCGGTGAGCTCGCCCGTTTGCCCGCTCTCAAACTTGGAGAGATAGGTGCTAATCAGAATCCGTCCGCCACCCGGCATCGCGTCCTTTGCGTTCGCCGCCAGATTCACCAGAATCTGTGAGATCTGGCTCGGATCCGCCAGGATCACCGGCAGTTCGCTGCCCGGTTGGAAGTTGACCTCAATACGCGCTCCCAGCAGCGGCGGCAGCAATTGCAGCGTCTCCCGAATTTCCACATTCAGGTCAAGCAGCCGGGGCTGCGTAATCTGCCGCCGGCTGAAGGTGAGCAACTGGCGCGTCAATTCAGCGGCCCGCTCGGCGGCCTTTCTCACCTGCTCCAGCGAGGAGGCAGGGGACTGCCCGCGCCCCGCTTGATTCCTGGCAATCTCATTGAACCCGAGAATCGCCGTCAGCAGATTGTTGAAGTCGTGTGCCACCCCGCCGGCCAGGCGCCCCACCGCCTCCATCTTGCTGGTCTGGCGGATCTGCTCCTCCATCTCCTTGCGCTGCCGGATATCTTCCAGAAGCACGATGCAGTAGTCCGGTTGCCCGTCCGTGGTCAGGGCGATGGAGATCCGCGCCCGCGCCCATACCGCCTCCCCGTTCTTAGCCACGAAGGCACGCTCAAAATCGTGATGGCGCCTCTCGCCCATCACCAGATCAAACGCCCTCTGCCTCGCGACCCCGTGCTCCTTCGGATCCACGATGTCGAGATAATTCATCTCCCGCAGTTCTTCCCATGGATAGCCGAAGATCTCGCAGAACTTGTTATTCGCGAGGATGAACCGGCCCGTCGGCCAGACATGCGCTATGCCCAGCGGCGCCTCGGCGAACGTAGTGCGAAAGCGCCGCTCCATCTCGTCCACTTCGCGTACCCGGCGGCTGGCTTCGCGCTGCAGGTCCTGATTCCACTTCCAGGCTAGAACGATGCCTCCTCCGCACAGCGCGAGGATCAGCGACATGGTCACCCTGCTCATCAACGTCCACAGTAGGCTGAGCACCTGCAGGTTGCGCCCGATCCGTTCAGCCGAGCCCGAGTGAAATGTGGCCTCTAACCGTTGCCACATCATATCGGTGACTCCGAAGACAATCACCGCCAGAATCACCGCGCCGGCCAGTACACCCGCAAACACGGTGCGCGAGGAGACAGGCGCCCGGTTCAGGACGCCGAAGCTGCGCTGCTTCCAGCGCTCCACCGCGGGCGAACAGGTATACAGGATCAGCGCCGCCGCCGCCGCATCGATCAGCGAACCCAGCCACCACGCCTCCCACTGCGCCAGCGTCACCTGGGCCTGCGCATCGGTCAACTGGCTGAGAAAGAACGAACCCGAGGAAGCGACCAGTGTGCACAGCAGCGCGCTCATGAAATAGCCCAGTCGCGCGGCTGTATTGGTGAATTGGTAAGGGAGTCCGCTCAGGCGGTAGACAATAGCCAGAATCGTCAGCGCCGCCGCATCCGTCAGGCCGAAGGGAGCCAACCAGCGCAGCGGCAGGTGCACCGCCAGGCCGATGCCCGCACAGGCCGCAATCACCGGCAGTACGGCATACTCCAACCCAAACCAGAACATCAGCACGATGCCCAGCGCCAGGGGAGGGAAAACCGAGATGGGCCAGGTGCCAACCTCTACCCGGTTGAACGGCACCGCGCTCACATGCAGGCCATACACCCAACACAATCCGGTGAGCACCACGCATCCAGCCAGCAGTAGCAACGCGGGCCGTTGGCGCCACAGGCCACATTGGAACAACATCCACACCGGCACTGGCGCCCAATTGCCGTGGGCCGCAGGATCCGGTTTACTCGCGGACGCTGGCTCAGGATGACTCACAACGGTTCAATCGGCTGCTTCAGCGGAATCTGCACACCGGAACGCCAGATAAGCGCCCCGGTGTGCCGTTCGGATCATGATACCCGAAGCTGCCGGTTTCCGTTGCTTAGAGCGGAAGAATCTCTTCCCGCAGCGGATCGAAGTTCAGCCGCCTCTTCTGCACATAGCTGATGTTGCCCAGGTGTGAGGCCATCGCGGAACGGTGTCCCGTGTACACATCGCAGTTGGGCCGCTGCCGCGTCTTGCAACACTCCAGGAAGTTCTTCACATGGTCCAAGGTGAAGTCATATTTCGGCCCCATCACTTCCACCGGCTTCGCTCCACGCTCCGCACTGGTGTACTCATACCGCCGCCGGTCGATGTACAGTTTGCCCTTCGTGCCGCAGAACTCGATACCCTCGCCGCGGATACCCGGCGCCAGGGTGGCTTCGAACGTCGCCGTGAACTCGTTGCCATACTCCAGCAGGACATTGATCGTATCCGGAGCCGTGCGGCCGTCCTTATAGCAGTACACGCCGCCCGCGGCCACGCCGGAGGTCGGCGCGTCGGTGCCCATGAACATGTGCACCACGTCGATCCAGTGCGTCATCAGGTCGGTCACCTGGCCGCCGCCGAAATCGAGGTACGCGCGCCAGTTCCAGAACTGCTGGGGATCCCAGTCGCGCCACTTCACCGGACCCAGGAACCGCGCCCAATCCAGGTTCGACGGCAGCGTCGCCAGCGACGGCGGAGCCTTCCGCAGGTGGTAGCCGTTCCCGTGCCACCATGTGCGCACCAGCGAGATCTTGCCCAGCACGCCTTCGTCGATATACTTCTTCTTCGCCTCGATATAATGCGCGCCGGAGCGCTGCTGCAGGCCCACCTGGCATACCCGGTTGTTCACCCGCGCCGCCTTCACAATCAGCGGACCTTCTTCCATCCGCAGCGTCAGCGGCTTTTCGACATAAACGTCCTTGCCTGCGTTCAACGCATCGATGGCTACAGTCGAGTGCCAGTGGTCGGGCGTGGCGATCAGAACCGCGTCGATGCCCTTCTCTTCCAGCAGTTGGCGGTGATCCTTGAAGCCCTTCGCGCCCGGCGCCATCCTCTGCGCCCGGTCGATCATCTCGGCGTAAACATCACACGCCGCCACCAGGTTCGTGTCGCCGGTCTTCAGGAAGTTGCTCATCACGCCGCGGCCGCGCTCGCCGGCGCCGATGAGGCCCATGTTGATCTTGTCGTTGGCGCCCAGGATCCGGGAATAGGAGAGAGCCGACCAGGCGATCGCAGCCTGGCCGGCGGAGCGCAGGAACGCTCGCCGCGCGTGAGTCTGACTTGGCATGCAGGAATTATATCCCCGGAGCACCCCTTCCGGCGGACCGATCTGCGGGTTCGTTCACGCAAATTTGTAATCGGTTCACGGAGTCCGGAAGCGCTGCCAGGCACTTGGAACGAGAAGCAGCGCGACGGTGCAGCCACATCCCCTTTGAACGGTACACAAGATAGCCACGAACCAACCTTGAGAAGACTGACCGCCCACTCCGATACAATCATCCTTCGGAGATTCCCCTATGCGTATCCTGCTGTCCTGTCTATTGCTGGCCCTGCCCCTGGCCGCGCAAACCCTCCAAATCACCAAAGGAGCCGCCGAATACCAGGTCTACCAGCGCGGTCCCGGCAATACCGCCGCCATTCACGTCGAAGGCTCCGCCCAGGGTGCTGCCGGAAAAGCCGTCGAAGCCCGCCTGGTCGCCGCCGGCCTGCCCGCCAAAGACCTCGACTGGAAACCCTCCGGCAAAGCCACCGCCACCGCCTTCACCGCCGAACTCCCCAATGTCCCCACCGGCGGCCCGTACCGCCTGGAATTGCGCGTGGCCGGCGGACCCGTCACCGCCGTCTCCAATCTCCTCGTCGGCGACCTCTGGCTCCTGGCCGGCCAGTCCAATATGGAAGGCGTCGGCAACCTCGAGAACACGCCGCTGCCCAGCGCGCAGGTCAACTCCCTGGATATGACCGACATCTGGGTCACCGCCACCGATCCGCTGCACCGCCTGCCCGATTCCAACGACCGCGTCCATTGGCGCGTCAATGCCCAGCGCCAACCCGAGAAACTCGAAGGCGAGGCCCTGGCGAAGTGGATCGCCAACCGCAAAAAGGGCGCCGGCCCGGGGCTGCCGTTCGCGCTGGAAATGGTCCGGCGCACCGGAGTGCCCATCGGCCTCGTCCCGTGCGCCCACGGCGGAACTTCCATGGAACAGTGGAATCCCGCACTGAAGGATAAGGGCGGCGACTCCCTCTACGGCGGCATGGTGCGCCGCTTCCAGTTGGCCGGCGGCAAGATCAAAGGGCTGCTTTGGTATCAGGGCGAATCCGACGCCTCCCCCACGGCCGCGCCGCTCTTCGCCGAAAAGTTCACCAACCTGATCGCCGCCGTCCGCAAGGACTTCAACCAGCCCGACTTACCGTTCTACTACGTCCAGATCGGCCGCCATACCAACTTGACCAATCAGAATGAGTGGAATCAGATCCAGGACCTGCAGCTCAAGCTCGAGTCGAAGATCCCCAACGTCGGCATGGTCACCTGTGTGGATTGCGAACTCGACGACGGCATCCACGTCGGCACCTCCGACCAGCCGCTGCTGGGCCACCGCCTCGCCAATCTGGCCACCGGCGAAACCCGCAAGGGGCCCCGTCCTGTCTCCGCCCGCGCGAAGGACGGCATCATCCGCGTGGACTTCGCCGAAGTGAACGGCCGCCTGAAACACGCAGGCCGCCTCTACGGCTTCAGCGTCCACGATGCCGCCGGCGCTTTTGCTCCAGTCATTTACAGGCAGCGCGTCAGTGCCGACGATCCGAACGTGGTGGAGTTGCTATTCGGCGGCAAACTGCCGGAAGGCGCCACGCTGCGCTACGGCGTGGGCCGTGATCCCTATGTCAACCTGCGGGATGAAGCCGGCATGGCTGCCCCGGCGTTCGGACCCATGCCGATCTCACAATGATTTGAGCCATTGGGCGGTGGACGCCAGGTCCGCCGCTTTGTACATCAGGGATCCGGGGACCAGCCCATCGGCTCCGGACGCCCGCAGCAATGGCGCCGTCTCCTGACGAATACCCCCATCGGCCACCAGGCGGATGGGGGTTTCGTCGATCAGGGACTTCATCGCCGTCACCCGGTCGCACGCCCGCTCGTCCAACCCGCAACCCTTCACGCCCATTGCCGTACCCATTAGAACTACGGTATCTACCTTTGTTTTGAAAGGTCTGACGAGTTCCACCGGAGTGTCCAGCTCAAACGAGATACCGCCAGCCTTGCCTCGGGATTGCACCCGCTCCAGCACCTGCCAGACTCGTTTGCCAATCTCAATCGGGACCGTCACCCGGTCCACCCCGGCATCCAGAAATGCGTCCAGCAGATCCATCGGCCGTGTCGCCATCAGATGCAGGTGAAAGGGGACCCGCGTCAGTTCCCGAATCCGGGCCACGAGGTCAGGAAAGAACAACAGGGACGGGGCGTAATGCCCGTCACAGGCGTCCAGGTGAAAGGAGTCCGCAAATGGCTCCATCCGGGCAACTTCCTGCTGCAGGTTGGCGAGGTCCGCTGACCATAGCGAAACGTCCAACCATAGATTCTCAGTCAAAGACCCCATGCTACATTCAAAGTATCACGATGAAGTGTTTGCCCCTCTTTGCCACGATTTTCTGCGGTGTTCTGTTCGCCCAAGCCCCTCCCGCCGAACCGAAGCCCGCCGCTCCCGCCGAAGCTACCCCCTCTCTAAAAGACGACAATGTCGTTGTCGTCATTGAGGGCAAAGAGTGGAAACGATCTGATCTGGAGCACCTGGTAAAGGCGCTCGGCGGCAGGATTCCGAATCAGTACTACTCCGACAAGCGGGCCTTCCTCCGGACACTCGCCACCATGGCGAAGTTTGCCAACATGGCCGAAACCTCGGGCATGGACAAGGTGGATCCGCACAAATGGCGCCTGATGTACAACCGCCAGTTGTACTTGGCCCAAGTCTTCATGGCTGCCCAGGAAACGGCCACCCTGGTGCTACCGGCGGATCAGAAGGCGTACTACGAAGCCCACAAAGCCGACTATTCCAAGGCAAAAGTGAGGGTCATCTACCTCGCTTTTAACGACACGCCCGTGACTGCCGGTGACCCGAAAGCGAAGAAACCGAAAACCAGCGCCGAGGCCGAGAAGCTGGCGAATCAGGTGATACAATTAGCTCGCGGTGGGGCGGATTTTGCGCAGTTGGTCCAGAAATACTCTGACGACGCCGATTCCAAAGCCAAAAACGGCGAGTTCCCGGTCATCCAGCCGGCCGACAATTCGTTGCCTGTCCAGATCAAGTCTGCCGTTTTCGCCCTCAAGCCGGGCCAGATTTCCGATGCTGTACGCCAGACCGGTGGGTTCTGGATCTTTCGTCTCGATGAGTTTGTCACTTCACCCTTCGATGAAGTCCGCGACGACATCTACCTGACGATTCAAAGGGAGCGTTTTCAGCAGTGGATGGAAGGCATGCAGAAGAGCCTCGACGTCCAGTTCAAAGACGACAAGTACTTGGACTACAAGTCTCCGATCGAGTAGCCAAGCAACTGCTGCGTCTCCCTCATTTCGAGGGCAAACCGGTCAACATCACATGGCAGCATGAATTGAGAGCCTACCGCGGCCGGTTACACTCCGGTGAAGGGCCCGGTGAGCAGGTTCATGCCGCCAGTTTTCTGCGCAAAAGGGAATTGGTTCTCGATAGCTCCCTCAAACGCGACTCGATTGAACTGGCTCGGATTCTCACACACGAGATGTTTCACTTCGTCTGGTGGCGCCTCGGCAACCCCAACCGGCTGGAGTGGCAGGCGATCCTCGAAGATGAGTTCGCCCGCGGCGCCGTGGGTGAACTCGGCTGGTCCTCTGAAGCCCGCAAAAAACGTCTCAGCATGGAGGACCGCCACGACCATACCCGGCTCTGGCGCGACTACATTTGTGAGAGTTTCTGCGACACAGCCGCCTGGATCTACAGCGGGGTCCCTGAACATGAAGAGTTTACCTTGAAGCCCCGCTTCCGCAAGACGAGGCGGCGCTGGTTCGACCAACTTACCAGTCACCATGGGGGCGCACTGCGCATCTAGTTGGTAGAATCGCCTTTAGGACCCTATTGAATGACATCTTCCTGGAAGCGCAGCGCCGCCACGCTCGCAGTCTTTGTGGTCACGATGGCGGGTTGTGCTTCTCAGGCTCAAAAAGGCCTGGAAAAGCCGCCCAGCTCCAAACCGGCCAGTACCCGCAATCCCGCCCCGAACTTCACCCTCAAGGACGTTGACGGCAAACCCATCACCCTTGCCGACTACAAGGGTAAGGTCGTGCTGCTCAACTTCTGGGCCACTTGGTGCGGCCCCTGTAAGATCGAGATCCCCTGGTTCATCGAGTTTCAGAAAACCTATAAGGATAAAGGCTTTACCGTGATCGGTGTGGCTCTGGACGACGAAGGCTGGGAAGTGGTTAAGCCCTACATCTCGGACAAACAGGTGAACTATCCGGTCGTTACGGGCAATGCGTCCGTCGAACAGCTCTATGGCGGAATTGACGCCCTGCCCACCACGTTCATCATCGACAAGGAAGGCCGCATTGCCAATACGCATGTGGGGCTGATCAGCAGAAAAGAGTATGAGAGCGACATCAATGAACTGCTTCAGTAGGTTGGCCGGAATCGCGCTCTGCGCCTCCTTCGCCTTTGCCCAGGCGCCCTCCACCGGTGTGCTCACCGTCACGGAACCTGCCAAGCTCATTGTGAAGCGGACCGAGAACCCCGCCTTCGAGCTCAAACTCTCCATTCGCCCCGGCTATCATGCCAACTCCAATACCCCCACTGAGGAGTACCTGATTCCCTTCAAACTCACCTGGGAACCGGGCGCCCTCGAAGTGGCGGAGATCATCTACCCCAAAGCCAAACTGGAAAAGTACGATTTCGCCGCCAAACCCATCTCCGTCTTCGGCGGCGATTTCTCGGTGGTAACCAAGTTCAAGCGGGCCGCCAATCCGGCGCTCGGCCCGGGTTACATCACCGGCAAGCTGCGCTATCAGGCCTGCAACGACAAGATGTGCCTGCCGCCCAAGAGCGTCGAGATCAAACTGCCCATCCTGATGCAGTGACCCGCCGGTTGATCGTTCGCCCGGGCGCCATCGGCGATACTATCGTCTCCTTACCCGCTCTTGAACACCTCTGTACAGAATCCACAGAGCTGTGGGCGCCATCCGTCAATCTTCCACTTCTCAGCCACTTAGGTGCCACACGCACCCTCGTCTCCACCGGCCTCGACGCCCTCCATCTGGCCCAACCCACTCTCGACTGTCTCGCCGCATTCGACGACATCGTCTCCTGGTACGGCGCCAATCGCGAGGACTTCCGAGCCCAAGTGGGCCATCTCCCCTTTCGCTTTTTCACCGCCCTGCCGCCCACCGGTTCCCCCCTGCACGCCGTCGACTATTACCTGGATCAGGTCGGCGCGCCGCTCGGCGCAAGCCCCCGCTTGCCCATCGAGCACCGGCCCGCGGGCTTCGCGGTCATTCACCCTTTCTCCGGTGGGAAATCTAAGAATTGGCCGCTGGCACGCTTCCAGGAGGTTGCCCGCCTACTGCAGCTCCCGGTCCACTGGTGTGCCGGTCCCGAGGAGTCCCTCGATGAAGCTTTTCGTTTCCAAGACTTAGGGGATTTGGCTCGCTGGCTGAGCACTGCCAGTCTCTTCGTCGGCAACGACAGCGGGATCGCCCACCTGGCGGCCGCCTGCGGTGTCCCGGTCGTGGCCGTCTTTGGACCCACCGATCCCGCCGTTTGGGCCCCGCGCGGCCGGCATGTCCGCATTGCCGCCTGGGATTGGCCGCCGGCACGCGTCGCGGCCGAGGCCTCCGACCTGCTTACTGCTTCGGCTGAAACCCGATCCCGGTGAGAATCATGCCCAAACGACGGTTGTCGCCCGGCGGGCTGAACTCCTGGTCGATGCTCAACACCACCGTCGCCGTGTCACCCGGCGCGGTCAACGGCCCGGTCTCCAGCGTGTAGCTCTCCGGCTTCGGAACGGTCTGCTTCACGACTTCAACTCCATTGAGGGTGAGTATCACCGTTCGTCCCGGAGCCCCATCAGGGATGTACACCTTTGCCATCAGGGGTTGGGGGGTAGCTGGTGGCTTCAACAGAAACACCGCCCGCCCGCTCATCCAACGCCACTGTTGGTTTTCCAGGTTATAGACGCCGCTGACGAGCTGATGCTCGGCCGCCACAGTCGACATGGGTAGCCAGGAAAGCTCCGGTTTCTTCTCTACAATCAGCGACTTCGTGACAATATCCACCGGCGCGTCGCTGAGATCGAAAGGCCACAAGCCGAAAGCCACACTGGAGTAACCCGACCGCGAGCCAAGGCCGACGAGCCGCAGCGGCAAGGTGGGCCGGATCTCCGCACGCATCTGTTCCACCGCCTGCCCTCCGCCGGTGGTGTACGGAATCTGGTCCGACAGCTGGCTGCCGATCAGGATATCGCCCGGCCGCAGTGTTTGCCCTCGGGTCACCGTCAGCGCGCCTTCGGCTTCCGTATAGAACCTCAGACCCCACTCGCTATTCACCCACACCCGGTGGTTGGCGGTGTCCTTCATGGCCGCCGCCGCGAACTTCCGGTAACCATCCCAGTGCTGGTAGTTCACCGAAGCCAGCCCCAGCCCCAAAGCCAACTGCAGGCCAAAGATCAGCCACAACAACCGGGGCTTCGCGGCGTAATAGCGCGCCACGAGAATCGCAAACGGAGCCGCCAGCGGCAGCAGATACCGCGCCGATCCTGCAAAGAACAGCACCAGCGCCGCTGCGTAGAAGATCGCCACCCAGGCGCTGAGAAACCGGTCGCGGCTACGCAACAGCGCCCACAGCCCCAGCGGGGTGAACATCACTGCCAGGTGGCCCGTCAGCCCGATGGCGCTGCGCACCTTCATCTCGCTGCTCTGGAACTTATATGTCTGAAAATGCTGGCCCAGCACCAGAGCCGGATACTGGCCGCTGGTGATCCGCTCAAAGCCCTGGTAGCCCACGAACCCAAGTACGGGCACGGTCAGCAGCCACCAGTTCCTG
Source organism: Paludibaculum fermentans (assembly GCF_051172195.1). Classification (GTDB taxonomy): domain Bacteria; phylum Acidobacteriota; class Terriglobia; order Bryobacterales; family Bryobacteraceae; genus Paludibaculum; species Paludibaculum fermentans_A. The sequence goes on along the minus strand of NZ_JBPJAQ010000001.1, from coordinate 1,340,195 downwards.
CGCAGCGTCCCTTGCTGCCAGAAATACAGGCCCAGAATCGGGATCAACACCACCGACTGATAGGCCATCAACGAGCAAGCCGCCAGCGCCAACCCGGCGCTCTTCGGGCGGTCGTACACCACCAAGGCCACGGTCAGTACCCAAAAGGCGAGAAACGGCAGGTCCGATTCCAGCGAGGTCGCATTCACCAGAAACGCCGGCACCGCACAGAAGAGTAAGGTTGCCTCCACCGCTCGCTCCGGCACAAACCGCCGGGCCAGGGCGAGCATTGAGAGCGCCGCGGTCAAAGCCAGCAGAAAATAAACGGCGTGGAATGGCACCTCGCGAATGTCACCCACGAGAGCGAGGATCCCCGCCAGCAGCCAGGCGTCCCCCGGTGGATGCGAGTGGCCCCGCATACTCATGGGAATCCCCAGGAAAACATACTCGGCGTGGTGGGGATGCAGCGGGTCGATCTGCGCGTGCTGCGCGGCTGCCAGGTAGTAGTAATCGTCGCCCTGGATCGCCTGATTCCAAAAGGGCAGGCTCACCAGCAGCACAAACAGGGTGACCAGGAGTGCTTGCTTCCGCAAGTAATCAGTGTACCCCTGCTCAGCGCAGGACAGGCGCGTTCAGCCAGGCGCCGAATGCCTTCAACACCGGCCAACCCTCCGGCCGCTCATAGAGTTGGACGAACGCACGCGGATACTCCACTGCCGGCGACCTGGCACCGGTGGGGGTGCGCGGATCCACCAGCCAAATCGGCCGAGGTGCGATCACCTTGACCAGGTCCGGCAAATCGAAATCCAGCAGCACGCCCGGGATCGTGATCTCGGCCAGATTGGAATGCAGGTGGCTTTGTGTGCCCACAAACCAACTGGTGATGGTGTCTTCCGCCATTACCCGGGCGACGCGCGGCTCCAGTGCCGTAAACAGCAGCGCAGCCACTCCGGCGTTACCTCGACCCCACACGGAGATGTTCTCGGGATCGACCTCGGGGTCGGCCGCCAGGTCGTAGAAAGCACTGGTCAACTCGCTCACACGCCAGGCTAGAAGCGACCGCCCGTTCAGCCACTCTTTCGCGGCAGCCTGGTAGGCCGCGCTGTATCCACCTGAATCACCCTGGGGAAGAGGAGAATTCACCACTCGCAGGACATACCCGGCCGCCCTCAATTCCGCCAGGTCCACCTCCGGTACGCCCGAAGTGACCATGCCTGGCCGGCTGCCGCGCGGCGCCGTCCGCGCGATCAGATGAAGCGGTGCCGGCGCAACCCGCCGCAGGATCAACTCCCGGAGTTGCTGGGGATTCGTGGCCGACTGCGCCTTGCGCGCGGGATAGAGTCTCTGCGCCAGCGCCCGGTTCATCGAGAATACCGTCTCGCTTCCAAAGGACGGCGCCAGTTGACCCGTAGGCGTCACCCACAGCAAACTCTCCGGCTCAGTATCGATGGAATCCTCGTGCACTTCGGCATCGACACCCTTTAAGTACTTATCCAGAAAGCGGTAAGCCGCCTCGCGCCGCGGCTGCGACCAGCCGTGCGTATCGTCGAACTCAAAGAACGAAACCCGTCCCGGAGCGTCCACCGACTCGTAGTGACGCGCCGCCGCTGCAAAGGTTGCCCGCGCTCCTGCAATTGGAAAAAAGTCCCGTGTGGCGGAGGTGACCAGGAACGGTTTCGGAGCGAAAGCCTTAATGAAATCAACAAAGTCCAGACCCATGTTGAGAAAGCCGGGCAGGACCTGCTCAGCATCCTGAGGCCCCGGGCCCTCCATCAGTTCGCGCCATTGCGTGATGTAGCAGGAGGAAATCGCCGCCGCCAGCCTGGGTTCGAACACCGCCAGGTAGGCGGCCTGGGTTCCACCGCCGGAGTTGCCCGCCACAGCGATCCGGGCCGGATCCACCTCTTTGCGGGTCAGCAGGTAATCCACAGCGCGGACCCCATCCCAGATGAAGTAACGGGCGATGGAGGTGCCGGTGAGCAGGCACTGTACCCCGGCCGTGATGTGCTCTTTCACCCCGGGACCCACCCGGGACAGACCCAGTTCGGGATCGAAATACTCCAAGCGCTCGCCTTGACCCGGAGGATCGTAGGCAAGCACGACGTAGCCGCGCCGGGCGAGGGTAATCCAGACTTTCTGGTAGGTGGGATAGGCCTTGCCGCTGTCCGCATGTCCCGCCACACCCAGAACCGCCGGGAACGGTCCTTCCGACCCGGTGGGTATGTACAGGTTGGCGGTGACCCGAAAGCCGGGCAGCGACTCGAAAAACAGCTTCTCGACACGGTACCCCTGGCGCTCGAAGCTGCCCGTCACGCGCGCATTCAGGTCCGCCCGGACGTCCGGCAGCCCGCCGATCGACTGCGCCATTTTCGCCCTGATTTCGTCCGGCGGCTGGAGCAGGGCCAGCAATAGCACGAGGGAGGTCATTGTGCCGGAATTGTAGCTCATCCCGCCGGATGAGGCGACGCAGGCAATCCCCAGCGGACGAAGGGTATTGTCTGGAAGGAAGTACTGTCGGAAATCGCACTCAAAGTGTAAGGGTTGCCTCAAAAGGACCACTAAAACCGCCTTGCATCCCCATATCTCATTGATTCCAGGTGGAAATCGATTGGCACGGCGATTGCCATTGAGAAGGGTAGGAGGCACCAATGAATCTGTCGATCAGGACACACGGCATCGAGTTGACTGGGGAACTGCAGCAGTATGTTGAACGGCGGATCGGCTTTGCCCTGGACCGTTACGAAACGCGGTTGGCCGAGGTGGTCGTTTATCTGGACGACACCAATGGTCCGAAGGGCGGGGTGGATAAGCTGTGCCAGATCACGGCCGAACTGCCCGGATTGGAACGAGTGAAGATCCTGGAGCAGAACGCGACCTTTGCCGGCGCTGTCGATGGCGCGGCACGGCGCTTGGGTTATCGAATTCAACAGTCTCTGCGCAGGCGCCGGCCGGAAGACGCCGCACACCGCCTGCATCGCCGTGCTGCTCGTTTAGAGCAGGTGGGAGGTGCCGTTTGAGCTGGCCGTTCAACCCACCCCTGTTGGTGGTAAGCGAAGATCGCGTCCTGCGAGGAGAACTCGCTCGGGTCCTGACCAAGCAAAGCTGGGATGTACTCTGCTTCGCTGATTGGGAACATGCCGCCCAGGAGCTGCCTCAGGCGGCGGGCGGCATCCTGGTTACGGATCATTCCTGGAGCCAGGCCGTCAATGCTGCGCGGCAATTGGATCCGCCCGCGTTGGTCGTAGCCGTTTGCGATGGCCCGCGCCACATCAAGGAAGCCAAGGACGCAGGTGTCTACGACACGATTGTGAGGCCCTTTGAGGCCATGGAGCCAGCCTGGACCGTTGCCTGTGCGTGGCATTTCGCCTCAAGCCAGGCAGAAGCACGGTCCCAATGCGACGCCGCCTGAAATCGTATTACTCCGCCATCGCCGTGACACCGGGTTACTCCTTCTCCCCGGCCGTCACGGCGGGCGGTCAAATTCTGGAACTGAAACATGGGCCGCCCGCGGAGGCGGCCCACTTTTTGTTTGAGCTGAATTCAGCTCCCTGTCCAGGCCATCCCATGGGCACAATATAAGGAAGTAACGGCCATGGTGACCGACACACGATATGTATGGGTGCAGCGCTCGGCTGTCGTTCTCGCCGCGTTTTCCATCGCGGCGCTGCAGGCTACCGTGCCGCTGGAGCGCGTCAACTGGCATTTCGTGCTGCCCCGTCTGTTCTATGTCGCCATCCTGTTTTCAGCCGTACATGATGGTTGGCGCGGTGGCCTTGTCACCGCCGGCCTCTGCAGCGGCCTGATCCTCTCCCTCAAGCAGACCGACACCATGCTCCACCACGCCATGGAGAGCGTCGTGTTCTGCTTTGTCGGAACCGGCACCGGCATCCTGACGGAACGGCTGAACGCCGCCTACCAGAAGATCCAGGAGACGTCCGAAGCGATGAAGCGGGCTGAGCGCCTGTCGGCCATTGGGCAACTCTCCGCCGGACTGGCGCACGAAATCCGTAACCCGCTGGCGAGCATCGCTGGAGCGGCGCAGATCCTGAGCCGCGCACCCGCCCTGGACGAGAAGCAATCGCGCTGCGTCACCATCATCGGGCAGGAATGCGCCCGCCTCGACGGCCTGCTGACCACCTTTCTCAATTTCGCCCGGCCGCGGCCGCCCAAGATGGGCCAGGCGGCGCTGGAACCCCTGCTGGAAAACGTGGCCGCGCTGGCGGAACATCGCGTCGGCCGCCGCGGCATCACCATCGAACGCCGCCAGCAGGGCAAGATCCCGTCGCTTTACTGCGACTCCGAGCAACTGGAGCAGGTGCTGTTAAACCTGCTCATCAATGCCGTGGAAGCCAGTCCGGATGGCGCGGCAGTCGTCCTGGAAGCCGGTGCGGACCGCCGCAACGTCTGGATCCGGGTCCGCGACGAGGGCTCCGGCGTCGCCCCAGGCGATATCGACAAACTATTCGACCCATTCTTTACGACTAAGGAGAACGGAACAGGCCTCGGCCTGCCCGTGGCCCACCAGATTGTGGGCCAGATGCACGGCTGGCTGGACGCACGCCGCAATCCCGGAAAAGGGATGACCTTCAGTGTCCATCTGCCGCTGCAACGAAAGGGAGTATGACTGCACAGAGCATTCTGCTGGTGGACGACGATGCGAATCTCAGGTGGGTGGTGCAAACTCAATTGGAGGACGCCGGTTATTCCGTGCTGACGGCCGGCACGGCCGAAGAAGCGCTCACCCTCGCCGCGAACGATCCTCCCGCTCTCGTCCTGACAGACCTGCGCATGCCCGGCCTCTCCGGCCTGGACTTGCTGCGCCGGCTGCGCGAGTCCAATCCGGATCTCCCCGTCGTGATCATCACCGCCTTCGGCACCATCCAGAACGCCGTTGAGGCCGTGAAGTCCGGAGCGTATGACTATCTCACGAAGCCCATCGACTTCGAGGAGTTGAACCTGCTGGTACGCCGCGCGCTGGAGCATTCGCGGCTGATTGAAGAGGTCCGCACCCTGCGCACCAACCTCGATCGCAAGTACGGTTTCGAGAGCATCATCGGGCAGTCGGAGACCTTGCTGACCGTGCTGGACATGGCGTCGCGCGCCGCACAGACCAATTCCACAATCCTGATCCGCGCCGAGACCGGCACCGGCAAGGAGTTGCTCGCGCGGGCCATCCACCAGAACAGCCCGCGCAAGGAACGTGCTTTTGTCACGATCAACTGCGGCGCCATCCCGCGGGACTTGCTGGAAAGTGAGCTGTTCGGGCACGTGAAAGGCTCTTTCACCGGAGCTGTGTCCCACCAGCAGGGCAAGGTGGAGCTGGCCAGCGGGGGCACCCTTTTCCTGGACGAAATCGGCGAGCTCCCGATGGAGGTGCAGGCCAAGTTGCTCCGCCTCATCCAGCAGGGTGAGATTGAAAAGGTGGGTGCGGCTACGGCCAGCCGCGTCGACGTTCGCATCATTGCCGCCACACATCGCAACCTGCAGGCCATGATCGAGGACGCGGCCTTCCGTGAGGACCTCTACTACCGCCTGGCGGTCATCCCGCTGGAACTGCCTCCGCTGCGCGAGCGCGCCGAGGACATCCCCGAGCTGGTCCAGAGTTTCTTCCTCAAATCGAAGGAAAAAGTGGGCCGGCCCGACCTGAATCTGCCAGGCAGGCTGATCCCGTTCTTTCAGGGCTACCGCTGGCCCGGCAACATCCGCGAATTGGAGAACATCGTCGAGCGCATCGTCGTGCTGTGCCGCGGCAACACCATCACGGAAGAGGACTTGCCGGAGATGATCCGCAAGGCGCGTCCGTCTGCGGCCGCCGTCAGCCTCGACCTGCCCGCGCAGGGCCTGAGCCTGGATTCGGTGGAGAAGGAACTGATCGTGAAGGCGCTTGAGATGTCCAACTGGAATCAGACCCACGCCGCGCGCTATCTCGACATCAGCCGGAAGACGCTCATCTACCGTATGGAGAAGCACGGCATCCGGCGTAAGGGCACAGACGCGGGCCCCGGTTGATTACAGTAAAAGAGATCCTATGGTCTCTAAATTCTTACTGCTTCTCTGCGCACCCGTGCTGCTGGCCGCCGACCTGCCCAAGGTGGACCTGCACATCCACCTCCACGGGGAAGACCACAACACACCGGAAATGAAACCTGCCGATGCCGCCGCCCTTTCCCGCAAGCTGGGCGTCCGCTTCGGAATCCTGGCCGAAGGGGGCTGCCGCGGCGACATTCACGACAACCAGACGCTGGGTGAGTTCCTGGGAGAAGTGCGGGACCAACCGCTGTGGCGCGGTCTCCAGGTCTACGGCTTTGACTGGGCGACCTGCCTCTCCGCCGACCTGCGCGGCCAACTCGACTACATCGCCGCGGACGCGCTCGTCTTCCCCGACAGGAGCGGCAAGAGCATCTGGCTCTGGCTGCCCAATATCGAAGTGGGCGAAGCCCAGGACTTCATGGACCGGTACGTTGCTTTCAACGAGCGTGTACTGTCGCAGCCGATCCAGATCTGGGCCAATCCGACCTATGTCCCCGAGAAGCTGAAGTCGCAATACGACGCCCTCTGGACCACTGCCCGCATGGACCGGTTGATCCAGGCCGCCGTGCGCAACCATGTCGCCATAGAGATCAATGCCCACTTCCAGGTGCCGAGTGCCGCGTTCATCCGCCGTGCCAAAGCCGCCGGGGCGAAGTTCTCCTTCGGCTCCAACAGCCACGTCAAGGGGATGGGCGAGATCGACTACTGCCTGCGTATGGCACAGCAGTGCGGTTTGACCGCAGCCGACATCTATGTCCCTGTCCGCCGGTTGATCCACTAATGGAAATGGGCCGGAGGCGCGCGCCCCCGGCCCATTCCGGCAATCTCCAGCAGGCGCTAGATCGTCATTGCCATGTAGCCGCCGTCGACACGCATAATCGAGCCCGTCACGAAGCTCGATGCCTTGTCGGAAGCCAGATACACGGCTGCGCCCACCAACTCCGAAGCTTCGCCGAAGCGGTTCATCGGCGTGTGCTTCATGATGGACGCCACGCGCTCGTCCGTCAGCAGCTTACGGTTCTGTTCGGCCGGGAAGAAGCCCGGCAGGATGGCGTTGACGCGCACGCCCTGGGTCGCCCACTCGCGGGCCAGGAACTGCGTCACCTGGTTCACGCCGCCCTTGGCCACGGAATAGGTGAAGACCTTCGACAGCGGCGGGCCGGACGAGGCCGACGAGATGTTGATGACCGAGCCGCCCTTGCCGGGTTGCACCATATGCTGGCCGAAGACCTGGCAGGCCAGGAAGACACTGGTGAGATCTACATCCAGAATGCGGTGCCACTCCTCTTCGGTGATCTCGAAGAACGGGGTGCCGGAGTTGATCCCGGCCGCATTCACGAGGACCTCGACATGGCCGAGTTCCGCCAGGATCGCGTCCAGCGCGGCCTGCAGGTCGGCCTTCTTGGTCGCATCGACTTTGACGCCGATGGCACGGCGGCCCAACTCACGAACCTGCGCGGCCCGCGCGTTCGCCGCGTCCAGATTGAAATCGAGGATGGCGATGTCGGCTCCGGCACGGGCCAGTCCAAGGGCCATCTCGCCGGCCAACACGCCGCCGCCGCCCACAATGGCGGCTACTTTCCCGGAAAGGTCAAAAAGATCGGACATTCTCAAACCTCAACTTTTCTTTGCTGTGGATAGGTTATCGCAGCCGGAGGGAGGGTTAAAAGCGGAGCCGCAGCACCAACTGGACAGAGCGGGAACCGCCGGACTGGAAGACCGGAGCCAGTCCACTGCCCGGGCTGCCCGTACCTAGCATCAGGTTCAGCATCGAAGTGGACTGTCCAAACAGCGGGCTGGCCAGCGTTCGCACCGGGTCGCCGAAGTTCGGATGGTTCAGGAGATTGAACGCCTCAGCCCGCATCTCGAGTGTCTGGCGGCGGCTCAATCGGAAATCGCGGCGCACGGCGAGATCCATCTGCGACATTCCGAAACCGGTGATCGCATTCCGCCCCAGATTGCCCTGTTTAGTCGTCCCCGTGGTTTGGAAGGCCGCCGCGTTCAGCCGCCTGCCGCCTGCCGCGGTGGGATCGTTTAGCCAAACCGGCACACCCGGCAGCAGGTTGGGCCGGAATGCGTTCGAGAAGCTCAAACCCATCGCGTACTCCTGGTTTACCACCGTGATGGGGAAACCGCTGCGCGCCCGGTAGATGCCGTCGAGCGTTACGCCCCGCATTACCCTCGGCGCGAAGGTGAAGGCCGCCGTAAACGAGTGGCGGACATCGAAATCCGAGGAGCCCCGGTTGCTGCTGCCCACCGTGGCCGCGTTCACCAGGAACAGGGCCGCGTCGCTGGAACTGTCGTCAATCGAGTGAGCCCAGGAATAGGAGACATGCGCCTGCAGGGCGCGCGCCATCCGGCGCCGGTACTGAACCAGCAGGGCCCGGTAATCCGACGAGGCGTGATTTGTGGAGAGGACCGTCCGGATTAGCTCGTTTCCCCCCAGCGTGCCGTACTCGCGCCGCACCAGCCACTGGCCCTTGGCGAACACATAACTGGCGGAGAGCAGGTTGTTCAGCCCGAAGGCCCGCTCCACGGAAAGATTCCCCTGTTGCACGCGCGGCAGGCGGACATTGTTGTCGAAGCCATACTGCAGGATTGTCGTGAACGGCGCCGAGGACCCGCTGGTGAACTGCTCCATGTTCAGTGGACCTCCATTGACAAGATCCGTAGCCAAGCTGAGGCTCGAGTCGTAATAGGAACCGTACGCTGCGCGGATCACCATCTGCCCGGCGTGGCCCGGCCGCCAGGCCAGCCCGGCTCGCGGCGCGATGTTGGTATACCGCATGGGCCAGATTGCTGAGCTGGGACTCGTGCTGGGCGTTCCGCCGAACGGATTCTCGGTCAGGTCCTTGGTCGTTGGCGCCGGCGCCAGTTCCCAGCGGACACCAGCCGTGAACGTCAGGGTGCGGTGGATGCGCCAGGTGTCCTGGAAGAACAGCGAGGACTCCAGCAGGCGTCCGGCCCGGCTCTGCTGGGTGGACGAGGCTGTCCAGAGATTGCGGCTTTCCACCAGGTCCTCGAGGCTCTCGGCGATGATGCTGAAGCTGCCGTCCACATCGCGGCGCGAGGGATCGAGTCTCCGTAGATCGCCGCCGAAACGGAACTGGTGTGCGCCGCGGATCAGGTAAGCGCTTGGTACGATCTGCCACTGCCCCTGGCGCTGCACGCTCTCCGCGCCGGAAACTGTCTGGCCCACGCCGGCGATGGAGAACCGGTACAGGTAGTTGCAGGCGCTCTTGGTCGGCAGAAAGGTGCTTGCTACCGCGTTCATCGTGCAGCCGGCCGAATCCGTCGGATCCGCCGGACGCCAGACGGAGTGGGCCTCAATCCGGGCGAAGTTCATTCGCAGGTCGAAGACGGCGTCTGGCCTGGGCCGGAAGTTGGCCGCCCAGGTGATGGTTCTCGAATCGATGTCCAAATCGCTGATTTGCGAGCTGCCGAAGCGGCTGGACGAAGGCGCTTCCTGGAAGCGCGCGAACAGGGTGATCTTCTGGGTCAACGCATGGTCCAACCGCGCGCTCCCGTTGTCCGAATGAGCGGGCCGGCTGATCCGTCCGGTCCACTCGCCGATGTTCTGGTCAAAGTTCCGGCCATTCGGCAGCGGGAAGAGTTCCAGTACCGGACGAACCCAATTCTGCACCTTGCCGCGTAGTTGCGCCGTCGGTACGGCCTGCATCCAGGAGGTGGGCTGCAACAGCCTCAGCCCCTCGTAGTTGAGAAAAAAGAACGTGCGGTCGCGCAGCAGCGGGCCACCCAATGCTCCGCTGAAGTCATTGACCCGCAAGGGCGTCCGGCCCTCTCCCGGCTTGTTCATGAACCAGTCGTTGGCCGCCAGTTTCTCGTGGCGGAAAAACTCAGTGAGCGCACCGCGGTATTCGTTCGAACCGGAACGGCTGCTGAGCGAGACTTGTGCTCCGGGGTAGCGCCCAAACTCGGACCCCGTGGAAGACGTCTGCACCACGAACTCGTTCAGGGAGTCGAGGGCGATGATGCCTGCCATACCGCCGATCGCGGTCATGGACGGCAGTGTTCCACCGGTGGTCTGGGCGGGCAGGCCGCCGCCAATCACGCTGGAGTTCGCGCTGACGCCATCTACCGAAAAACCGTGGGTATTAGGCCGTTGGCCATTCGTGGTGAACTGGCCGGCCTCTCCACGCGTCGCCGGGGTCACCACAGTGCCGGGCGCCAGCTCCAGGAGACTGAGGATGCCCCTGCCGTTTAGTGGAAGATTTTCAATGGGTTGGCGGCCAATCAGGGTACTCACCGAGGTCTCCTCGCGGCTCAGGCCGCTTGGAGTGTCCTCCACCGTGATCGTCTCCTGCATGCTGCCGATCTGCAGGTTGAAATCGACCCGCGCCGCCAGCGCCACGTCTAACTTCACGCCGAAGCGGACCAGGGTGCGGAACCCATCCTTACGGACCATGACTTTGTAGAGGCCCGGTTGGAGCGCGGCGACCAGGTAGGTGCCGTCGGAGTGCGTCATGGTCACACGCCGGAAGCCGGTGTCCTCGCTGGAGACACTGACGATCGCGCCCGGTACGGCGGCGCTGGAGGGATCAGTAATCTGCCCGGAGAGATGCGTGAGGGTTTGCGCCGTCAGGGGGGCGAGTACGAAACAAAAGGCAAACAGCGCGGGCGGCGGGCAGTGTCGCATGGCTGGCGAACTTTTCTACTGCACCTCCCGGGCCATCTTCTCGTAGCTTTCAGCCTGGACCATCAGGTCGGCCAAACGGGCCAGCAGGTCACCGGGAATCGACTCAGCGGGACGCGCCGCGGGCGTCGCTGCCAGCGCCCCGGCCAGCAGCAAATCCACCTGCCGGCTGGTGTTGAAGAGTTGCTCCGTCGCACTTTGCCAGGGACCGGCGCCCAGCGCGGTGGCGGGCCGCGCGTCCACCCTCGGGGCCACCTTGCGCAATGCGGGCGCCAGCAACTTCTGCAGCGTGGCCGCCTGGGCCAGCACAGCAGCCGCATGATCGTGCCGCAAGCCGGCGAGCAGGCTGCGTTCCTCTCCAGTCATACTATTTTCTATATTTGTAGGATATCTCTCGGCCAAGCGCCGTAGAGCGTGCATGCGGGCCATCAGATCATCGCCGGATTCCAGCGCCCGGTCCGCCACATTGGTGAAAGCGGCCCGGCCGCCCAGGGCCGTCTCCAGGCGCCCCTGCAACTGTTCGATCTCGGGGCTGATCGAATTGCCAGAATTCGACAGATGTCGTTCCAGCTGCGCCGCGCTCACACTGCCGGCGTCATTGAACTGCAGCCGCACCCGGGGTAAGGCGTCAAGGGCAGCATGCAACTCCTGCCGTCGCTCGGCGGGCACCGCGACACCAGTCACTTCCACCGCCGGGCCGTTCCGCGTCACTTCCAGGGGCTGATCCAGATCCGCCCCAATCCCGCGCAAGGCTTTGAAAACAAGAAGTTCGTCATGCAAAGTGGCAGGCTGTGCCGGAGCCTCAGGCCCGGGCGGGAGCGCGCTTGGCTGCGGCGTGCCGACGCCTGACACTACAGAAGTAGAATCGGCCGCGGGCAATTGCTCGGCGGCAACCGCCTGGATCTCAATAGGCTCATGATTCCGGAACTCCAGCAATCCTGACGTCGGTTCCAGATCCGAAGCCCGCAGGGTGAGGGAGGCGGCAATCAGTTCGCCGGATTCTGTGGTTGTCCTGATCCGGTGGTACCGGCTCTCCGGAGCGGCGGCGTCCATCGTGGATGTCAGTTCGTCGTGCCGGGAGGAGAGTTGCGACCGCCAACGCTGGAAGGTCCTGGCGCTGAGCGGATCGTCCCAATCGTAATTGGCCTGCCGGAACAGTGCTTCAATCGGTTCCAGATCTTTATTTTGTGTAGCCTGCAGTGGGGAGCCGATCACTCGGGTGAGCGTCGCGCTTTTGGTTTTGATCCTCACGCGGCGCACCTTGGCCGGTCTCGATTCAGCGGAAGCGACCGCGCGGCGCAGCAGGCTGGCCGCCTGAACCGCGGGCAGTTGCCATGACTGCCAGACGAGCAGGGCGACCAGGGTGGTAGCGATGGCCGCATAGGAAGTCCGCCGAACCGTCCACGCGGCGGTCATCCAATTCGAAAAGCGGGCGAACCAGGTTTGCCCGGCCGTCTTTTCTTCAATCCTCTCGAATTCTCTATAAATGTCGAACCAGGGCTCAGGGGGAGCGGGATAACCAGCTTTGAGAACCACTTCCTTATATTCGACACACGCGTTGACGGCCTTTTGGGTCTCTTCCAGCGCCGCGCGGCACTGCCAGCAGGCGGCCAGATGGGCACGCAGTTGCTTCTCTTCCCGGCCGGTGACCTCACCGTCCGCGAATCGCAGCCATTCGCCATCACTGGGGTGGCCGCTCAAATACCCTGAGCGGTCGTTGACACTACTCATGTCGCACCTTCTTCAGCCGGGCGATTGCACGCCGCAAAAACTCACTCACCGTCGATGGACTGATCCCTAAAATGGCTCCGATCTCCGGGTAACGCAGACCTTCCATTCTCAAGTGCAGGCACCGCTTCTGTTGCTCAGACAATCCTTTCAAGGCTTCGTGCACGCGGCTCATCTGCTCGCGTTCGATCACGCTACGCTCCGGATTCAACGCGGTATCCACGAGATTGACGCCCAAGTCTGGATCGTACACGGCCCGGGCATTCTCCCGGGACCGCACCCTAAGCCCTAAGTTATGGGCAACACGAAAGATCCACGCCCTGTCGTTGCGGATCTCTTCCCCTTTGCGGAGCGTGGTGTAGAGACGTAAAAACACCTCCTGAGTCACCTCCTGGGCTTGGGGTGGATGCAAGCCGAGGGTCATCAGGTAGCGATACACGTCGTCGCGAGCCTCTTCAAACAATTTGGCCACCCGGCTTTGCATCGCCGGTGTGGATGGTGTGGATGACAAGATCCCTGCCCACTCTTCTCTGAATGCGTCGGAACCCATTTCAGTCTGACCCGGGGGAGCGTACCTCAAACGGGTGTCGCCCTGCAGCGGTGTCACTCCCAAAGACCACCGACTGGGTCACTCTACTACACCCCTGTGAAAAAATGCCTCGCCTATCGGCCTGTCTAATTTTTTTCGCCGGTCTGTAGTCGAAATTGCCCCTGTCCGGGTCTTCGAAACAGGAAATCTTACGCGAACAGGAGCATGGATGCGACTGGATTCGGTCACCGTCACCATCGTCACCTATAACAGCGCCCGAGTCATCGAGCGCTGCCTCGACTGTGTCCTGGCTCAGGACTACGGTTCGCTGGATGTGGTTGTGGTCGACAATGCCTCCAAGGATGCCACCCGGCACATCCTGGCGGGCTATGAGGGTCGTATTCGCGTGATCTACAACCCCAGGAACACTGGCTTCTCCGCCGGCCAGAACCTGGCAATCCGCGCCAGCCGTTCCGATTGGGTGCTCACCCTCAATCCCGATGTCTTCCTGCTGCCGGACTTCGTGACCCAACTGGTGGATGCCGCACGGATCGACCGCAAGGTGGGTACGGTCTGCGGCCGCTTGTTGAGGATCCAATCCGATGGCTCGCCGCTGCATGAACGGCGCATCGATTCGGCGGGTATCTTCTTTACTTCCACCGCCCGGCACTTCGACCGCGGTTGGAACGAACCTGACGATGGACGCTACCGCCAGACGGAGTATGTCTTCGGCGCCTGCGCTGCCGCGGCTCTCTACCGCCGCAAAATGATCCTGGACATTGCCCAGTCGGACGGCTTCTTCGATCCCGACTTCTTCTCCTATCGCGAAGATGCCGACGTGGCCTGGCGCGCGCAGTTGCTGGGCTGGCGCTGCCTTTACGTACACACCGCCGAGTCGTACCACGTCCGCCGCATGTTGCCCGGCAATCGCAACAGCGTACCCGCCGTGCTCAACATGCATTCGGTGAAGAACCGCTTCCTGATGCGCGTGAAGAACATGACCGGGGACCTCTACCGTAGAATCTGGTTCCCGACGACGGCTCGTGACGTTCTTATTATCGGAGGGTGCCTGTTCTATGAGCCGAGTTCACTCTCCGCGTTCTGGCACACACTGACATCCCTGCGCCGCGCGATCAACAAGCGACGAGACATCATGGCCCGCCGCCGGGTCACGGATGACTATCTGGCTGGCTGGTTCCAACAGCATGCTACGGCCCAACCTGTACCGGAGGCGGCTGTTTCCGAGGTTTACCGATAACGGTCTATGCAGTGCCGCTCCCGCGGCCCCCACAATCGAGCCCGCCCCGCAGTACTCCCAAATCCCCTGTCACCGGCGGGGGGTTACCGGGAAGGGGCGGGCTTGGGGGGACTCCATGATCGTCGGATTTTCCCGCCGCAACCGAAGGGAAAGCAGTTTCTCCGCCGTAGCCTTCTCGTCCTCGCCCAACCGGAAATAGACCTGCGAAAGGAACAGGTGCGGTTGCGGGTGCGTTGGACTCGTGCGGGCGCAACCTTCCAGGGCCTCTTTCGCCTCCTGATTGTGGTCCATCCCCATCAGCGCTTTCGCCAGCGCCACACAGGCTGATACATAGTCTGGCCTGAGCTTCAGGGCGGTTCGCAGCGGCCCCACGGCCTGTTGGTACTGTTCGTCCAGCAGCATGAGGTTGCCATAGAAGTAGAAGGGCTCCTCATAGGTGGCATCCTCGTTCATCGCTTTGCGCAGGTAGGGCAGGCTCTCATCCCGCAGCCCGGCCTTCTGGAGCTGGAATCCATACTCGAAGTTGGCGCGGGCCGACTCCGGAAACCGCTCCACCGCCTGTTTGGTCAGGGCCAGAGTCTCGGGATCGCGCGCCTCGAAACAGGCCTTGATCGCCACAAACCACGGTTCCGGCGTATCACCCCGCAAGGCGACCGCCTGCCTGCCCACCGCGCAAGCCTCCTTGTAGTAGTACCCATTGGAGTACTCCACGGACATGATCTGCATCAGCTTGTAGTTCTTCGGCTGCACGGCCAAAGCGGTCCGCCAGGCGCGCAGCGCATCCTCGCGCCTGTCTTGCTTTAGGCAGGCGGTGCCCAGCAGGTAGCGCGAATTGAAGTCGTCCGGCTTGGCCTGGGCCGCCTTCGTAAACCAGCCTTCCGCCTCGGCAAACTGACCCAGGGAATACCGCATGAAACCGAGGTTGAACAAAGAGGGAAAATGGTTCGGAGCCGCTTGCAGAGCCTTCTTCCAGAGCACCTCGGCCTCGTCGTACCGCTTCTGCATGGCCAACTGCTGAGCCTGGTCGGAGAGTGCATCGGGCGGGGCTTGCAGCCACATCGCCATTGCCGCCACCGCCAGCAGGCCCGTCATCGCGGCAACTCCTGCTTGGCCGCCTGCCCGGATCCCTCCACCAGCAGGTAAAGGGCGTCTGCCGCCACACCCGCAAACTGTTCACTCCGGCCGCTGGGCCACTGGACCGTGATGCGATCCACCGTGGCGGCCGTCCCCAGGCCGAAATGCAGCCGCAGGTCGTTATGGGAAAGGAAACTCGACTGGCTCAGGACGGCGTCCGCCTGGACGCGGCCGGCGATCTCCACCGTCACCACGGCCCCAATCGCATCACGGTTCGACTGCACGCCGCGCAGCCGCAGCTTCACCCAGTGATTGGACGACTTCAGATCATTGCGCAACAGCGAGGGCGCCTCGTGCATGTTCATCACCAGCACGTCCATCGCTCCATCATTGTCAAAATCGCCCAAGGCCATACCGCGGCTGGAGTGCTCGGCTGCAATCCCAGGCCCGGACATCCCGGAAACATCCTCAAACCGGCCGCCGCCCAGGTTGCGATACACCAACCGGGCGCGCTGGTAGTGTTCCCGCGCGTCGATCTGGGCGACCTCGGGATAGACGTGGCCGCTGACCTGTACGATATCTTTCCAGCCGTCGTTGTCCAGGTCGGCGAAACCGGTGCCCCACAACACATGGTCGGGGTTCACAGCCAGGCCGGCTCTTAGGCAGACATCGCTGAACAGGCCCTTGCCCAGGTTCCTGTAAAGATTGGGATAGTCGCCCGTAAAGTTCGTTTTGAGGATGTCGATGCGACCGTCATTGTCGAAGTCGCCCACGGCGAGGCCCATGCCCGCCTGCTCCGAGCCATTGTCGTTGTAGGCGAGTCCGGTTTCCGTCCCGATATCGCGAAAGGTGCCGTTCTTCTGGTTGTGGAAGAGGATGCTCGGCGTGGAGTCGCAGGCGATGTAGAGGTCCGGCCATCCGTCGCCGTCGAAGTCGGTGGCGACCGCCGTGAAGGCGTAGAAGCCCTTCACCGAACTGATGCCGGAAGGTACGGAAACGTCCTCAAACGTGCCGTCGCCCTTGTTGTGATAGAGCGCCAGCGAGCCGAAGGGCAGGCCGCGCGGACCGCAGTAGACAGGACTGCCCTTCCACATGCAGAATGGCGCGGCGCCTGGTAACGGGCTCTTCTCCGCCTGAAAGTTCAGATAGCGGGTCACCAGCAAATCCAGATGGCCGTCGCGGTCGTAGTCGACAAAGGTACAGCCGGTACTCCACTCCTTGCCGCTGTCGCTGGTGCCGCTGCGGCCGCTGACATCGCTGAACGTCCCGTCGCCGTTGTTCCTTTGCAGTAAGTTACGACCGAAATAGGTGATGTAGAGATCGGTATGCCCGTCGTTGTCGAAGTCGCCGGCGCACACTCCATTCCCCCAGCCGGATTGGTCGAGCTTCGCGCTCTTTGTCACATCGGCGAACTGGCCCTTTCCCTTGTTCTGGAAGAGGTGGTTTGTGGGGGCCGTCCCGGCGGGAAACCCTTCGAGTTTGGATCCATTCACCAGGAACACGTCCAGCAGTCCATCGCCGTTGTAGTCGAGGAAAGCGACGCCTGCCCCGTTGGCTTCGATGACGTATTTCTTCTTCAGCGGATGGCCGTACGTGTACTGCATGCGCAGGCCAGCCTGCGCGGCCACGTCAGTGAAGGTCACGGGCCAGGGGCGTCCGGAGGGCTTTGGCCGTGGCAGCGCGGTGGCCCCGCCGCTGATCATTCCCTGTCCAGCTTGGCCCTGACCAGCTTGGCCCTGACCCGGCAGGGGCACCACGGCAAGAATACACAGCACCGCTGCCAGTCCAGATGGAGGAATTCGTTTCACGCGTGCTCGTAGGCTCAGTCTCGCATCATATCGGACCGCGCCCGCCTCACGCCGCTATTTCGAAGGCGCAGGTCCGGAGGAATGCCGCACCACGAGCTTGGGCGCAAAGGTGCGGATGTGCGTCTCTCCGCCGTCGGAATCGGCAATGGCCTTCATCAGCAGTTCTGCTGCGGCGCGCCCCATCTCCTGGTTCGGCCACCAAACGGTGGTGAGGAACGGGTTTGGGTTGTGGTCGCCCTCGATACTGCCGGCGCCCACCACCGAGATATCTTCGGGTACGCGGAAACCGGCCTCACGGCAGGCCCGAACGGCTCCGATGGCCAGCGGATCGTTGGCGGCGAAGACGGCCGTCGGCCGCGGCTTCAACTGGAGCAACTTCCGCATGGAAACGTAGCCGTTCTGATTGCTGAAGTCCTTGCCGATCATCCAGTCCTTGTCGACACTCAACCCGTGTGCTTTCATTGCGGCCAGGTAACCGCGTTTGCGCAGGACGGCCGGTGTCACCGGAGGGCCCTGGATATGGGCGATCAGCCTGTGGCCCATGTCGATCAGATGATTGGTGGCGATCTCGCCCACCTCCAGATCATCCACCAGTACGGAGCTGAAGCGGCGGTTGGGAAAGAACCGGTCGACCAGCACAAACGGGATGCCCGCATCCTCCAGTTCGGCGAAGGGCCGCTCGGTCTTGGAGTCCTGCACGGAGGCGATGATCAGGCCGTCGGCGCGAGTACCGATCAACATATGGATCTCGGCCCGTTCTTTCTCCGCGTCGCCGCGCGAGTGGCAGAGCAACAGGTCGAAGCCGGTTTTGTCGACGACCTCTTCCACGCCGCAGGTTACTTCTGCAAAATAAGTGTGCGAGATCTCCGGGATGAGGACGCCGATGATCGAAGAGCGGCGGGTCACCAGGCTGCGCGCCCAGCGGTTTGGGATGTAGCCGAGCTCCTTAGCGGTTTTTAATACTTCCTGTTTTGTCTTCTCGCTGATCTGCTCGCTGCCGGTGAAGGCTCGCGAGACGGTCATCGCCGAAAGACCCATTGCTCTCGCGATGTCTGAGAGCGTGACGCCGGTCTTTTGGATCGGCTTTTTTTCCGGTTGTTTTCCCGATTTGCGTTCGCCCATCGTGTTGCCCACCAGTCGGAGCGTTCCCGTCTCCAGCAGGCCGAGGCATTCAGGCGCCGGTCCTGATCCTGCATTGGAAACGCTTACCTGTCCGACAGATTATCGCAAAGAGGAGACAAGGTGGTGTGAAACCGCTTGCGCCTGAAACCGACTCGATATAAAATGACCCAAACCGACTCGTTAGCGTTAACGCGTCTGGATGACTATCAGGAGGTCTCCGTCATGACCATCAGACACAGTTGGGTGTGGCTTACCATACTAATTTTGGCCGGCACCCTCTGCGCCGTGCTGCCACTTTCCGCTCAATCCACCAATGCCTCTATCGTCGGAATCGTCACCGACGCTTCAGGAGGTGCTGTTCCGAATGCATCCGTTACCGCTACCAACACCGGTACCGGCGTGAATCGTGTGGTGACCACCAACGATTCGGGCGCGTTCACCCTCGCTCCCCTCATTCCCGGCCCATACGAGGTGAAGGTCACCACCTCCGGGTTCAAGACGAAAGTTCAGTCCAACATCACTTTGGAAACCGGCGCCACTCTCAAGCTCGACATTCAACTCGAAGTCGGCCAGGTGAGCGAGCGCATTGAAGTCACTGCCGCCGCCCCGATGATGCAGACCCAGGAAGCATCCGTAGCTAGCGTCGTCACCACATCGCAACTGGAACGCATCCCGGTGAACGGCCGCAACTTCACTCGCCTCATCGTCATGATGCCAGGCGTCAGCGACGTCGCCCCCAACCAGTCCAAAGGCGGCCAGGCCGGCCTCCAGATGGTCTCGGTCAACGGCCAGCGCCAGCAGGACAGCAACTACACCATTGACGGTGTCGACAACAACATGATGTACATGAGTTCCGGCGTCGGCGCGCCCCCTATGGACGCCATCCAGGAATTCCGTGTCGCCACCAACAACTCGGCTGAATATGGCCGCAGCGCCGGCGCCAACGTCAACCTCTCCATCAAATCCGGCACCCGCGACCTGCACGGCAGCGTGTACGAGTACTTCCGCAACGACAAACTTGACGCCAACGACTGGTTCCGCAACGCCCAGGCACAGGCTAACCCAGCCACCCAGGCCACGCGCGTGCCCTTCCGCCAGAATCAGTACGGCGTCGCCGTCGGCGGCCCCGTCGTCGTCCCCAAGGTCTACAACGGCCGCGACAAGACGTTCTGGTTCGCCAGTTGGGAAGGTTATCGCCGCCGCCGCGGCAACACAACCATCAGTTCCACCCCCATCGCCGCTTGGCGTACAGGCGATTTCTCCAGCTTCAACAAGCAGATCTACGATCCTCTCACTGGTACGCAGGGCGCCAATGGTATTGTCCGCCAGCCTTTCGCAGGCAATATCATTCCGCAGTCTCGAATCAATCCCGGCATGAAGTTCCTCACCGATACTTACCTTCCGTTGCCTACGGTCGCCGGGCTTCAGACCAACAATTACGTGATGACGGATCCCACCGCCAACGATCGCGACATGCTCGTACTGCGAGGTGACCACACCCTGGGTTCGAAGGACACCTTCTTTGCACGTTACATGCGGCAGCGCGTTGGTGAGAACTCGCCCTCCAACTTCTCCACTGTCCGCGTCAATGCCGTGCGCATCGACTCCGACAACTTCGGCGTCGGCTGGAACCACATCTTCGGACCCACTACGGTCCTCGAAGTGAAGTACGGCTACAACCACCCCAACAACCCCGGTTGCGACCAGTTCAAGAATGGCCTGAAGCGCGGCGATGTCCTATCGAAGGCCGGCATCAAGATGTTCGACAGCAACGCCCTTTGCGACGTCATGCCGAACTTCAGCGCCGACGGTCTGTTCGGCACGTTCGCCGGTGGCGGCGGTGAGACGATCATCGACACCGACCATCAGTACGAAGCCAAGCTCTCCAAGATGATCGGCCGGCATTCCATCAAGTTCGGCGCCCAGTACATGCGCCGCGCCATGGACGCCTTCTTCGCCAATCCCACCAACGGCAGCGCCAACTTCTGGGCCAGCATGACCAACACCGCCACAGATGCCAGCGCCGGCAACTCCTATGCCAGCACGCTGCTCGGCTACCCCTCGGCCATCGCTCGCGGCGTCGGCATCCCCAACGCACAGGGCCGGCAGAACTCCTACTCGGCTTTCTTCCAGGACGACTGGCGCGTCACCGACAAATTGACCGTCAACCTCGGAGTCCGCTGGGAAGGTTTCAATCGCCCCTACGATGCCCAGGATGCCCTCGGGAACCTGCTCGTCACTCGGGAAAACGGCCAGGACAAGGCTCAGTTGATGTGGGCTGGTGTCAACCCGCTCACCGACCCCGTCACCGGCCGCATTGGTGAAGGCCCCCGCACTTTCGGCTACGGCCGCACGCTGATGAAGAACCGCTGGATGAACTTCGCACCGCGCGTCGGCATCGCCTATCAGGCCAACCAGAAAACCGTTGTCCGCCTGGCGTTCGGCATGTTCTTCAACAGCACCTTCATGCAGGAACTGAACGACCTCCGCAAATTCTGGCCCTACCTGCCGCAGCAGGTCTTCAGCCCGAATGCCACTGGTGCGGTTCCCGACACCTCCATCTCTGACGCCGGCCCCTCCTTCAACAGCACCCAGGCCCTGGGCGGCTGGCCGCAGGATCCCAATAACCGCACGCCGTATTCCCAGCAGTGGAATATCTTCGTGCAGCGCGAACTGATGCAGGACGTCACCCTCGACGTCGGCTATGTCGGTTCCGCCAATCGCAATCAGGTCGGCTATGTTGGCTGGAACAACGCGCTTAAGCCTGTCGCGGCCGGCGTTGCCAATCCCCGCCGCTTCGCCGCATCCGGCTTCACCGGCAACCTCGACGGCGGCAGCAACGTGTTCGCGTCCGAGTACAACGCCATGGAAGTGAAGATTACCAAGCGCTTCAGCAAGGGTCTCTCCATCCTGGGCAACTACACCTGGGGCAAGGTCATGGACGACCAATCGTCCCTGCCCGAAGCCAAATACCAGGACATGTTCAACCGCCGCGCCGACTGGTCGCCCGCCAGCTACGATCTACGCCACGCCTTCAAGGTCGGCTACGTCTATGACCTGCCGTTCGGCAAGGGTCGCACTTTCGGAGCCAGTTGGAATCGTTTCGCTGACTCCGTCCTCGGCGGCTGGGCCCTGGAAGGCATCGTTCAGATCCAAACCGGCCGGCCCCTCAACGTGACCTCCGGCCAGGACACCGCCCACACCGGCAAGTACATCGGCCGCGCCGATGTGAGCGGAGTCCCGATCCTCCCCATGGAGCAGCGCTCCATCAGCAAATGGTTCAACACCGACGCCTTCACCATGCCCGTCAATGCCTACGGCAACTCCGGTGCCAACACCATCCGCGCCGATGGCAAGGTCTCCGCCGACGTCTCGGTCGCCAAGAAGTTCAAGTTCTTCGAACGGCAGTCGCTGGAATTCCGCGGTGAATTCTACAACCTGCCCAACGTGATCAACTTCGGCAACCCCGATACCAACCGCAGTTCGGTGAACTTCGGCAAGATCACAAGCGCGGGCGCTGCCCGTCAGGTGCAGTTCGCTCTCCGCTACGCGTTCTAGCCTCACCTCCAGAGAGGCCCCTGCGCCCCGCTGCACCAACCGTGCGGTGGGGCGCTTTTTTACCACACCAACGCGTACAGCACCACGAACGTCAAGGCCACCACCGCCGAGAGCACCCGGTAATCCGCCAGACCCCTGCCACCCGCATTCCCCTCGAACGATTCGTTCCACCTCGACCACACCAGCGGCTCCGCTTCCGCCTTCAATGCTTCTGGAAACGCCTTCGACGCCGCCACCAGCACCACCGAACACACCAGGAACATCCCAAACGCCGTCAACATGAAGTCCTTCACCCCGTGTCCGGTGAAGTCCAGGACGAACATACCCGCGCCGAACACCGCCCCCGAGGTCATCGTGATATAGGCGCCCTTGGCGGAAGCCTTCCGCCAGAAGACGCCGATCAGGAACACCGCCGTGATGGGCGGCGAAACGTAGGACACCAGCCGCACCAGCCCGTCGTAGATCGTGTTGTAGTGGCTCAACAGCGGCGACCACACAATCGCCAGCACGGTCGCCACCACGGTCGTGATCTTTCCTATCACCACCAGTTTGTGATCCGTGGTCTCCGGCCGCCAGCGCTTATAGATGTCGTACGCAAACAAAGTCGCCGTCGAATTCAGTGCGGCCGAGCATGTCTGCATCGCCGCCGCCAGCATGGCCGCCGTCACCAACCCCTTCAAGCCCACCGGCAGCAGGTGCGTGATCATGAACGTATACGTATCCGCCGCTGTCGCCGGACCCTCGCCCTGGAACGCGTTGTTCTGCACCAGGGCCACGCAGATCGTCCCCGGTAGTACGAAGAAGAACACCGGCAGGATCTTCAGGAACGCGCAGAACAGCGGCCCCAGCCGGGCCTGTTTCTCGTCTCGCGCCGCCAGCACCCGCTGCACAATCGTCTGG
This sequence comes from Paludibaculum fermentans, assembly GCF_051172195.1. GTDB lineage: Bacteria > Acidobacteriota > Terriglobia > Bryobacterales > Bryobacteraceae > Paludibaculum > Paludibaculum fermentans_A. The sequence continues at coordinate 1,317,555 of NZ_JBPJAQ010000001.1, read as the reverse complement.
TCGGCGCACCAATACCAGATGCCCAGCACCGGATAGCCCAGGATCACGCTGTACCACGGCAGCCCCGACAGGTCGGACGCATCGCGCGCCATATGCAGGAAGTTGCTGGTGGTGGCCGGGATATCCTTCGCTGTGCCCGCCAAGGGGTGCGCCTGGGCCGCCAGCGTGGCCACCAGCACTTCCCAGCCGCCCAGCCTGTTCCAAGCCACGACAGTGATCACCACCGCGCCCAGCAGCAGCAGGACGGTCTGGATACTCTCGGTCCATACCACCGCCAGCAACCCGCCCAGCATCGTGTAAATGCCCGTCAGTACACCCAGCGCAATGATGAAGAACATCAGCGCGTCCAACCCGAACAGCGTCGCCCCCGGATGCAGGCCCAGGATCCCCCGCAGCACAAAGGCTGCCGTATAGAGAGCTATGCCGATGTGGATCACAATGGCGGAAAACAGTGAAACCACGGCCAGTAGATCGCGGCACTGCCGGTTGAAGCGCCGCTCCAGGAAATCCGGCAGCGTCGGCACCCTCGACCGCAGGTACAGCGGCGCAAAGAACAGGGAAAGCAGGATCAGGGTGAATCCGGCCATCCATTCGAAGTGCCCGAACACCAGGCCATACTTGTAGGCCGCCTCCGCCAAGCTCACCAGGTGCACCGTGGAAATGTTGGCCGCGAACATTGCCAACCCGATCACGGGCCAGGTCAACGTGTTGCCGGCCAGGAAGTAATGGCTCCCCTCGCCTCCGCCGCGCCGCCGCACAAAGCCCGCATAACAGCCAATGGCCACCACCCCGGCCAGATACACCAGGATCACCGCCAGATCGAGCCCGCCAACCGACAAGTTCATATGGTTCGTCGTATTCTATCGGGAACTCCGCAAGACCGGCTCTCTCCGCCCGGTACTAGTCCAAAAACGTGCGCAAAGTAATGGGCCAAAGCCGCGCAGGACTATTCGCGCGGTCCATTGCTCCATCCCGCCCCGCCTAGGAGACTTAAGTCGTATCTCCATGCAACGCGCCGACCTCGATCAATGGAAGTCCTCCGAAGTCTCGCGATTGCTTGCGCTCGTGGAGACGGAACGCCGCTACTATCAGGACATCTTCGCCCAATTGCCTGTCGCCGTCGCCATTGTGGACGGTGAATGGGGGCTCAGTGCCGTCAATCGCGAGTTCCGCCGCCTCTTCGGGCTCCGCAATGCTGATCTCTCCCGGATGCGCCTGCCCGATCTGCTGCCGGATCCGCAGCTCGAGGCCGCTCTTGCGGATGTCCTCAAATCCGGCACACCCCGCAACGGCCACCCCGTCCAACTGGGCGGAGATAGCTCGGCCCTGCGGCTCACCGCCAGTATTCAAAGGATCCCTGGATGGCAGGCCGGCGCCGAGGATGAACTGCTCCTCACCATTGATGAGGATCATGTCTCGGAGTCCTCGGCGCCGGCTGCCTCCTCGGTGCCGCTGCCGGATCCTCTCCTGGAGCGCCGCCGCCAGCGCGAGCTCATCGAAGAGTCCAAGCGCGGCGCCATCGAACGCCTCTCCGGCCGCCTCGCCCATGTAGCCAACAATCTGCTGATGATCATCGGCGGCTATGCCGAAGAGCTCATGGAAAGCCTGCCCGCCGACGATGCCCGCCGCGACGATGTCGCCGAAATCGTCAAGGCCTCGGCCCGCATGGGCGCCCTCACCCAGGATCTCTCCTCGCTCACCCGGCCTCCGGTGCCCGCCGCCGCTCAGTTCTCGCTCATTGCCTGGGCCACCACCGCCGTCGCACGCTGGCGCCTGGCTTCCGCCACCGACACCGACGTCCAGGGCAATACCTCGCGCCAACTTCTCGACCTCATCATCTTTGAAGCCCTGCGGCATCTGCGGCCTGAGCCCGGCACCGCCGAACTCCGCATTGCGCCCGTCGCCGGCGGCAACGTCGAAATCGCCCTGCATATGCCCGGACTCGCCGTCTCCGACGAGACCCGCGACCGCCTCTTTGAGCCCTTCTCCGGACCCAAGGAAGGTTCGGATCCGCCCCTCGGCCTTGCCGGACTGGTCCGTCCCTGGCAGGCTCTGGCAGGCACCATCGCATTTGAAGCAGAACCCGGTGAAACCCCACGCCTGGTGCTCACCTGCCCCCGTGCCGATGACGCGCCGGCCGCCTCCGGACCGGTCAACGTCCTCGTGGTCGAGGATGAATCCGGCATTCGCTCACTCATCTGCAAAGCGCTCGACCGCCAGGGCTACCATGTCATCCAGGCCGCCGGCGCCGATGAGGCGTTCAAAGCCTGCGAGGAAGACGACGCCTCAATCGACGTCCTTGTCACCGACCTCACCATGCCCGGACAGACCGGCCGCGAACTCGCGGAACGTGTCCGCGCCAAATGGCCAGGCACCCGCGTCCTCTTCATCTCAGGCTTCACGGATGATACGGAACTGGCCGCGCAAATCGGCGCACGCAAACTGCCCGAGCAGACCCGTTTCCTTGCTAAGCCGTTCCATGTGGCCCAGCTCATCTCGGAAGTCAAAGCGCTGCTAGCGGGCTAACCACGCCAGAAACTCCTGCGCCGTCCGGTCCAGATTCTCCTCCGACCCGCCGCCCAGCAGCGGGCTGCACATCTCGTACGCCAGCGGCCCCTCATACCCGCCGGCCCGCAGCGCGCCCAGGAAGCTCTGGTAGTCGATGAATCCCTCGCCCATCGGCACTGCCTGCACGGCCGGAGTCAACGCCTCGTAGTTCACCTGCGCCGGCACGTACCGGAATCGCGGCCTGTACTGGTAATCCGCTGCCGTCGTATGCACTGTCAGCGGAGCCATCTTCCGCGCCGCCGCTGCCACCTCGTCGCCCTGCAACGCCGGGCTCCAGGCGTCGAAACAGGCCTTGCAGTTGGGATGGTCCACCGCCGTCAGCAGATCGTAAAACGACAGATAGTGACCCGCGCAGTCGTGATGGTTCTGTACGCCCAGGGTGACGCCGAAATCCGCTGCCCGCTGGGCCGCCTCGCGCAGCGTATCCACCAGCGTGTGCGTCGCGAACGAAGCATGCTCATAGGCCGTGAAGATCCGCACCACCGGCGCCCCTATGTCCCGCGCCCGCCGGCACAGCGCCTCGATGTGGGCCAGTTGGATCTCCCGCTGTGGAATGTCAGGATGCTCCGCATCGGCCGAGAAGTTGTTATACCCGGCCACCACGGCGCACCGCAGCCCCAGCATCTCCAGCTTCTCGCTCAAGCGCAGGCAGGCGTCGCGGTCGTAATCCAGCACCGAGAAATGAGGCCGCTTCGCCATCAGCATCACGGCCGGAAACTTCAGCTGCGCCGCCTTCTCCAGAAACGCGTCCAGCGTCAGTCGCGCCTGTCCCGGCCAGACCCCGGCGTAGCTGACAGAATGCAATACGGGCTCAAACGGCTTTCCAGCCATAGGTTCGATACTCCCAGGAAATCTCTTCACCGCGCACCGTCAGCACCGCGTAGCCTTCCTTCGTGCCGTAATGCGCGCCCTTCCACCAGTTGCCGCACACCGCGCCGGACGTGAGATACTGCACGCCCCGGTGCTCCACTCTCTCCGCGATATGAGTGTGGCCCTGCAACACCGCTTTCAGATTGTATCCCTCGAATAACCCCAGCACCTGCCGTGCATTCGTCACCGTCAGCACTGGCCTCAGCTCTGGCAGGTCAGGGAAGGGAAACGTGCCGAACGCGGTGGCCAGTGGGATGTGCGTCACCACCACCAGCGGCGTCCTTCGGCCCGTTTTCTCCAGATCCCGCTTCAGCCAGGCCAATTGCTCGTCATCCACCCGCCCCTCGTAAGTCTTTTGCGGGGTGATAAACACCGAGTCCAGCCGGATGAAGTGCCACCCCTGGTAGTCGAACGACCCGTATCGCGCGCCCAGCCGGTCTTCGTAGAACTTTTTCCCATACAGGGGATCCGACGGCGCCACACCGCTCTTTGCAGAGACCCCGAACACGTCGTGATTGCCCGGCACCGTGTAGACCGGCTTTGCCAGGTCCCGCACGGTCGCTCCATACAGGTCGAACAGCGCCTTCGCCTTTTCGTGCGGCTGCTCGAACGCATCCATAACTGTGTCGCCGCCACAGATCGCGAAATCGTGCGGCTCGCGGTTGATCGCCGCGAAACAGTCCTTCGTTCCTACAGACCCGCGCAGCTCCGGCTGAATGTGCGTGTCCGTGAAGTGTATGAATCGAAACGCGCCAGACGCCGCATCGGCCCCCAGCGATGTAAAAGGTGCGATTGCCGCTGTCCCCAGAAAGGCGCGCCGTTCCATGATGGATAGTATCGAAGTGGAGCATAGCCTTGTACAAGCTGTTCGAAGAAGTTGAGGTTTCCGCCAAGGACCTCAAGGGCGATTGGCGGCACCTCTGGCACTACATCCTCGATACCGAAGTGCATGTCTATGCCTTCGCCATCGGCGGCAACGTCCTGCTCGCGTTGTGGCCCTTTCTGATGGTGATGATCTCCCTGTGCCGCAACGTGTTCCATTGGAGCGCCGCGGAAGAGGCCATCTACGTCGCCGTGAAGGATTACTTTGCCGGCAATACCGGCGAGTTCCTTGTCTTCAACCTGCGCACCATCGCCGGCTATACCTACCGCGTCGAGTGGATCTCGCTCATCATGCTGCTGTTCGTCTCCAACGGCGTGTTCCTGCCGCTGGAGGTCGCTCTCAACCGCGCCTGGGCCGTCAAAGTGAACCGCAGCCTGCTCAAGAATCAGCTCGTCAGCATGGGCCTCATCCTTGCCTGCGGAGCCCTCACCCTGCTCACCGCCGCCTTCACCGCCGCTAATCTGCAGTTGCTCTCCGGCGTCGAGAACTACCACGCCACCGCATTCACCTGGATCGTTCGCCTTGCCTTCAAGATCGCCTCCATCCCCATCACCATCGTGGTGCTGTTCCTCGTCTACTGCTACCTGCCCAATACCAAGGTGTCAAAGAAGCATGTGCTGCCACGCGCCATCATCGTCGGGCTCGTGCTGGAAGCCCTCAAGTGGATCAATATGCTGGTGTGGCCCTGGATGTACCGCAAGTTCTCCCACGAGTACGGAGTCTTCGTGAATTCCATCACCATCTTCACGTGGGGCTTCGTCGCCGGGCTTGTCGTGCTCGCCGGAGCGGAATGGACCGCCCGCAGCGTCCGCCAGGCTGTAACTACCTCCGTCCTCCGTGCGCCAATTCAAGATAGAATAAGGGCGGAATCCGAGCCCCGATCTTAGACTTCCAAAATCTTCTCCGAGGTTTGCTAAATGGCCGACAACAAGGATCTGACGCGTCGTGACGCCATCAAGGCCGCTGGCGCAGCGACTATCGCAGGTGTCGCAGCCTCCCACATCCAGGGAGCGCCCGCGATCTTGAAAGCGCGTGCCGCCACGAACGCCGTCAACTATGGCATGGTCGGCACCGGCAGCCGTGGCACTTATCTTCTCAAGCACCTGAAGGGCATCGACACCGGCCGTTGCGTGGCGATCTGTGATCTCACCGACGACGCCTTGAACAAAGCTGACCAGACCATCGGCGGCAGCCCCAAACGCTATAAGGACTACCGCGAGCTCCTCGCCGACAAGAACGTTGAAACTGTCTTCGTCACCACCCCTCTGTATTTGCATTTCCCGGTGACCAAGGACGCTCTTGAGGCCGGCAAGCACGTCTTCTGCGAAAAGAGCATGGTGTTTAAGGCCGAGGAAGTCCACGCCCTGCGCGCCCTCGCCACCGCCCGCCCCAAACAGACCCTCCAGGTTGGTCTCCAGCGCCGCTATAGCGCCATGTACCAGGCCGCCCGCCAGATGATCGAAAAGGGCATGCTCGGCGACGTCACCTACGTCCAGGCCCAGTGGCACCGCAATCCCGGCTGGAAGATGAAGAAGGGCGTGCCCAATGAGCGCATGGCCAACTGGCGCCTCTTCCGCGAATACTCCGGCGGCCTCGTGGCCGAACTCGCCTCCCACCAGATCGATGTGGCCGACCGCATGCTCGGCATGACCCCGGAATCCGTCCAGGGCCTCGGCTCCCACGACTTCCTCTTTGATGGCCGCGACATCCTCGACAACGTCCAGCTCATCTACAAGTACCCCAAGGGCCGCCGCCTCGTCTGGACCGGCATCCCCGGCTCCTCTCACTGGGCAGGCGTCGGCGGCCAGCGCACCGAAATGGGCGAAATCATCTGCGGCACCCAGGGCACCATCCACATCACCATCGGCGACGACAACAACTTGCCGATCGGTATGTGGTTCCGCGAACCCAACCCGCCCGCCAAGGTGGAAGAAGCAGGGAAGAAGAAGGAAGCTTTCAAGGCTGGCTCCACCATGGTCGCCGCCGCCGGTTCCCGCCCCCTGCCCATCCTCCTCGGTAAGGACCTCATGACCGGCCAGGAGAGCTTCCTCGAGAAGGAAATGAAGTTCGCCCGCCAGTGGCTGTATCAGAAGGGCATCATGGTTCCGCTGGAAGAGCGCAACCCTGTCGATATCGAACTCGAGAGCTTCTTCAACGACATCAAGACCGGCGGCCACCCGCGCGCCGATATCGAAGTCGGCCTGCAGGACTCCATCGCCGTCATCCTCTCCAATATGGCCCTCGACGAGAACCGCACCGTCTCCTTCAAGGAGATCGAGACCCTCGGTAAGGGTGGCGCACCGGCTGCCAAGCCCGCCGCGCCGGCCAAAGCCGCCGTCAAGAAGGGCTAACCCCTGCTCCTGTGGCTCCGGCCACGGGTCATGGAACAAAAATAGGGCCGTCCCCAAAAAGGGCGGCCCTTTCGATTGCGCTCCTGCTCCTCCTACTTCGGCAATCGGAAATTTCTAACCGCGATACCCGACGTCAGACCCGCCGCCGCAAAATTCCCCGTCGCGGCCCAGGCCGCCTGCTCCGGATGCTTCTTCACCAGCAGATACTGCGACCCCAACAGCGCACCGGCAATCGAGAACTTCAAAGCAGCGCTCCTCGCGTTGAACTGGCCAGCCGATCCGCGTAGCAACGGATTCATCTCGGTCCGCCCCATGCTCGACGCCGTGTCCGCGGCCACCGACGCCATCAGCGCCGCGGCGCTCCACGCCCAAGCCTTCTTCCACTTCGTCTGCCTCTGCGTCGCGGCAGGCCGCTCCACGACCATCGCGCCATTGGCGGCTGCCGCCGGACCAGACAGCACCAGGCTTAACATCGCAGCGCAGGCCAGATTCCTGCAAATCATCGAATTCTTCATGGGGAAACCTCCAAACGGGATGCTTCCATCCTGCGGCCGCCCCTCCGGCGCTTCAATTCAATGAGTTTTGGGTCGTGAGTTTGGTAGGGAGTAGTACAAAGCCTTCGACAGGAATACGATAGAGGGTCAGGCCATAACTATGAGCGAGATCCTCTACCGTAACCGGCGTGCCGTCCAACTCGAAAACGAGCACCTGCAGATCGTGGTCACCCGCGAGGGCGGACACCTGGCCGCCATCCTCGACAAGACGACCGGCGTGAACCCGCTGTGGTCTCCGCCCTGGCCCACCATCGAGCCTTCCACCTACGATCCCGCCCTGCACCCCGAATACGGCGGGAACTCCGAAAGCCGCCTGCTGGCTGGCATCCTCGGTCATAACCTCTGCCTCGACCTCTTCGGCGGACCCTCCGACGAAGAAGCCGCCGCCGGCATGACCGTGCACGGGGAAGCTTCCGTCAACGAATACGACATCACCGTCGCCGGTGATACCCTCACCCAGAAGACGACCCTCCCCTACGCCCGCCTCGCCTTCCAGCGCACCATCCAGTTGCCCTCCGGCGCACGCCGCGCCACCATCACGGAGACCGTCGAGAATCTCGATTCCTGGGATCGCCCCATCGCCTGGACCCAGCACGTCACCCTCGGCCCGCCCTTCCTCGAGTGCGGTGTCACCCAGTTCCGCGCCTCCGCCACCAAATCCCAGGTCATCGATACCGGCTTCTCCGACGTCGGCTATATGAAGCCCGGGGCCGAATTCACCTGGCCCCTCGTGCCCACCATCCTGGGCGGCGTGGAGGACATGCAGCTCTTCACACCCCGTAAGGTCTCAGGCGCGTTTTCCACCCACCTGATGGACCCCGAGCGCGAAACAGCCTTTTTCTCGGCGTGGAATCCCACCTCCGGCATTGCTGTCGCCTACATCTGGAAACAGAGCGACTTCCCCTGGATGGGCATCTGGGAGGAAAACCGCGGCCGCGATGTCCCCCCGTGGAACAATCAGGCCCTGACGCGCGGCATGGAATTCGGCGCCTCTCCGTTCCCCGAAAGCCGCCGCAAGATGATCCACCGCGGCAGCCTCTTCGGCGTGCCCGGCTATTGCTGGGTTCCGGCCAAGTCAAAGGTGACGGTGCAATACGCCGCCCTGGTCCAACCCGTAGCCGCTATCGACGACCTCGATCTCTAGCCATCAGGGTCGCGCAGGGCGGGCCTCCCCCGCCCTCATTCCTCGGTCTCTACGGCACCACCCAGGTCCCCGTCTGCACCCAGCCCGAGTCGCGCCGCAATGCGTCCATCGACCGCTGGTAGATCTTCCTGCTCCCCTTCAGCGGAGCCTTCAATGAAACCGGAGCCGTGATCACCAACTGCCCCGCCAGGCTGATCGCCGTCGTCGCGCCCGTATTCAACGAACACGCCGAACTCTGCAGCGCCGTTGAGCTCACGCCCGGCTTCACCGGCCCCAGGAAGAACCCGGCATCGCTCGAGTACATCCACAGCCCGTTGCCCGCCCGGTCATAGTGCAGATAGCAGAACGGCTGCCCGCCCCCATCCGGCGCTGCGGCCACCAACATCTGCACCCAACCCCCGCTGGTCGCGGGCAGTCCGGAATTGTCGGCATTCGTAAGGACGAAAATGGGATTCGCACCCGACCCGGCGTTCGGCAGCACACTAAACGTCGCCGCCGGCGCAGGCGTGAAACTCCACGTCCCTTCCTGGATCCAGCCGGAATCGACGCCCGGCAGATCCTGCGTCCGCGCGAACAACTTGAGGTTCCCTGTCTGCTTGAAGATGACGTCGCTCTGCCAGCTCAAACCCGTTGCGCTCCCCTGCACGGACGACGTGGCCGTATTCAGTGCGCACAGTGAGTTCTGCAGCAGATTCGACGAGGAACCAGGGTTCACCGGACCCACGAAGAACCCGCCATCGCCGTACATCCAGAATCCGTCCCCCTGCACGTCATAGTGGAACAGGCAGAACGGCTGCCCGCCCCCGTCCGGTTCCGTGGCGAACAGCAACTGTGTCCACTGTAGGGAGGCAGCCCCGCCGGGCGCCGCAAAGTCCGCTTGAAAGCTCTGCGCCGACGGAGTCCCGCCCTGCGGCGAAAAACCAAGCGGTGTCGTGGCCAGTGGCAGGCCCGGCTGGAAGCCACTCAGAATCGGAATCAGGCTGCTACCCAGGCCCACCAGGCCGAACGACCCCGACTGGTTCGAACCCCACGCCAGCAGGCTCCCGTCCCGGCCCCAAGCCATGCTGTACCCGTCACCGCCGCCCACATCGGCTGTTCCTAACAGATGCTGAACCTGCGCCGGCACAGGAGAGTCCGCCGGACCGGGCGGCACGCCCGTACCCAGCTCGCCCTTCGTATTGGAGCCCCACGCCCACACTGTTCCGTCCGCTCCAATCGCCAGTCCATGCCCGACTCCGGCGCCGATCCCGGCCACCCCGGTCAGGCCCGCCACACGCGCCACCCCAATCACCGGGTCCGTCCCCGGACCGCTGCCCAAACGCCTCAGGCCGCCAGAACCCCAGGCCCAAACCGTCCCGTCGTTCTTTAACGCCAGCGCAAACTCCGCCCCGGCCGCGACTGCCGCCACGTTCGTCAACTCGGCCACCTGCACCGGAGTCTGGAATTGCGGCGAGCCCAGCTGACCCAACCCGAAGCCCCAGATCCAAACCGTGCCGTCTGCCAGCACCGCGAGGCTGAACCGGTCTCCGGCCGCGATATCCACCGCGTTCTGGATCCCCCCCACCTGCGTCGGGAACAGCCGCGGAATCGGCACCCCGTTCCCCAGTTCACCCACCGAATTGCTGCCCCAGGCCCAAACCGTGCCGTCCTGCCGCAAAGCCAGGCTGTGGTTTCCGCCAGCCGCGATCCTCACCACCGAATCCAAGCCCGAGACCACTACGGGATTCGACCGGCTCGTCAGCGTGCCATCGCCCAGTTGCCCGGCGGTGTTGTTACCCCAGCTGCGCACTGTCCCGTCACTGCCCAGCGCCAGCACATGCTTGTTGCGCGTCGACACGGCGACCATCCCGGACAACCCGTTCACCTGTTTGGGGCTCGTCAAAGGCGAACCAACCAGGCCCAGGCCCAACTGCCCCGCATCGTTCGCACCCGACCCCCAGATCGTGCCGTCTTCCCTCACAATCAGGGTCTGCCCCCGTCCATTCGCGATCCTCTGCCCGGTCGCCAGCGGCGTTTGGGCTGGAAACGTGCACGCGGCATCAGGCGCGATTGCCACGAACAAATCACTGCTGTTGAGGTCCGGCCGTCCCAACTCGCCATTCGAGTTGTCGCCCATCACTTGCACGGTGCCATCGTTCAACAGCACCAATACATGGTCCTGGCCCGCCGCCACTCCAATCGCCGGCTTCGGCAGCACGAAGTGTGTCGCCGTCCCGGAAATCAGATTCCCCCCATACCGCGCGGTCAACCCGCTGCCCAGATACCAGACCGTGCCATCGGCTCGAAGTATCACCGTCAGGCCCGTCTGATTGGAAACCTGCGTCACATTGGTGAATGTGGTCATTCTCACCGGCGACATTACATACTGCACAGCGCCCGGTCCCGCCAGCCCCAGGCTGGTTGCATCGCCCCAGCCCCACAGTGTCCCGTCGCTCTTGATCGCCAGCGAGTGCCAGTCATTGGCCGACACCGACGCCGCCGTGAACGAGGCCAGCCTCACGGGCGTCCACCGGTCGGTCTGCGTGCCGTCGCCCAACTGTCCGAAGGTGTTGTCGCCCCACACAAACACAGCTCCGTCGTTCCTGCGCGCCAGGCTGTGAGACCGCCCGGCCGCTATCGACGTGATCCCAGACAGCCCCGCCACCTGAACGGGCACCCCGCTGTCGTTCGTCGTGCCGTTCCCCAATTGGCCGGAAGTATTCGATCCCCAGGCCCAGACCGTACCGTCATTGCGCAACGCCAGGCTGTGGAAATAGCCGGCGGATACAGCCACTACGCCAGGGAAATTAGGGACCTGCCGGGGTGCCACCACGACATGCGAAGTAGTCACTCCATCCCCCAGGATCCCGAACGCGCCCACGCCCCAACTCCACACTGACGAATCCTGCCGGATCGCCAGGCCGTGTGACGCCGATATCGATACCGCCTTCACTCCACCCAGCAGGTTGCACACCGGCTCCGATTGCTGCACGCCCGTGCCGTCGCCCAGCAGCCCCGCCGTGTTGAAGCCCCACACGCGAACCGTGCCGTCAGCTCGCACCGCGAACGAATTGCTGCCGCCAGCGCTCACCTGCACCGTACTCGAGTTCGCCGTCCGGACTGGCTGCTGGACCCCCGCCGCCTGCACGGTGTTTGAGTCGCCGCCGCCGCTCTCGCTCACCGCACCGCCGGTTTCCACTCCAACCCCACCTGCTTCAACCGCCACCGGAGCTTCCACCAGCACCGCCACCGCCCAGCCCGCCGCCGCATCGATCACCACGCCTTCCAGTCCAAACTCACGCCGCGCCCCATCGCCGGTCAGCGTCAGCGTCGCCCCCGCAATCTCAATCCTCCGTCCGGCCGCCGCCGCGCCGGGCCAGTCCAGCACCGTCCTCGCCGCCGGCACCCGCGCCGCCTGCACCCGCCGCAGGGCGGACCCTCGCTCTGTCCCACTCAGCAGTCTGATCCCGTCTGTGCGAGACGCGGCGCCCCATACCCACACCCGTCCCTCTCCATCGAGGGCATACCCGCTGCCCTGCCGCACATCGATTGCCTGGATATCGCCCAACCCGTCCACACGCACCGGCTCGGTCACCAACTTCCGCGCCTCGGCGCCGGCCACGCCGCTCCAGTTCGACCCGAACACCCAGACCGTCCCGTCTGCCTTCAGGGCCACGCTGAACAGCGCGCCCGCCGCGATCATCGAGACATCAGTCAGGCCCCGCACCATACCGGGCCGGGCCCGGCCGACGAGCGTTCCATCCCCCAGTTGCCCTTCCGTGTTCGCGCCCCAGGCCCAAACTGTCCCGTCACTCTTCAAGGCCAGCGAGTGCTGCGCCCCAGCCGCAATGGCCGTGATGTCAGAGACCCCGGCGGCCGCTGTCCATTCGGAACGCGTGTTTAAATCGCCGCTCCCCAACTGTCCAAAGCTGTTCCGGCCCCAGCCGTAAACCAGGCCTTGTTGTGTAAGCGCCAATACATGCCCGCCGGTTTCGGGCACTGCCACTTTGCGTGCTCCTGCCAGCTCGCCAATGGCGCGCACGGCATAAGAGGATGGGCTTGTTCCGGCCGCCTGCTCCAGCAGATATACGCGAGTCGTGCCCCCGGCCGGCGCCGCGACACACGTCAACACCGCGGCGGCAAGCCAGGGAAAATGACGCACGCATGCGGCGGCTCGGCCGCTCTGATTGGGTCTAAACAAGATAGCAGTCTCCGATTCTCAGGACGGCAGGGCCGTAAGTGTGCTGAGCACAACCGATCTTACCATCCGCTCAAATGACTGCCTGCGCGCCAGCCACACCTACGGAACGATCCAGGTGCCCGTCTGGACCCAACCCGTATCCCGCCGCAGCGCATCCATCGACCGCTGGAAAATCTTCTTACTCCCAGCCATCGGGCCCTTCAACGTCAACGGAGCCGTCAGCACCAACTGGTTCGTGCTGCTCTGTACCGTCGTTCCCCCCGTATTGATCGTGCAGGCCGAACTATCCAACACCGTCGAACTCACCCCCGGCTTCACCGGTCCCGCAAAGAACCCGGCATCGCTCGAGTACATCCAAAGCCCATCCCCCGCCCGGTCATAGTGCAAATAGCAGAACGGCTGCCCGCCCCCATCCGCCGCGGCCCCCACCAGCAATTGGACCCACCCGCCTGAGTTCGCCGGCAGTGCCGACTGCTCGACAAAGCTGGCGGCGAAGGTGGGTGCGGCACCGCTCCCTGTGCTCGGGTTGACACTCGCCGTGGCCAGCGGAGCTGCCGCCGAATCCCAGGTCCCTTGTTGAATCCACCCCGAATCCACCTCGTAGAGATCCCGGCTCCTTAGGTAGATCTTCCGGCTGCCCGCCTGCTTGAAAATCACCTGCGTCTGGATCGTCAGGATCGCTCCGCTCCCGGTGATCGTCGTAACCTTCGGGTTCACCCCGCAATAGACATTCTGCAGTGCATTCGTAGCCGTCCCCGGGGCGACCGGTCCCTCGAAGAACCCACCGTCGCCGTACAGCCAGAGTCCTTTGCCCCGCACATCATAATGCAGGAAACAATAGGGCTGTCCGCCGCCGTCCGCCGCCGTCCCGAACAGCAATTGCACCCACTGCAAGCTCGCATACCCGCCCGAGGCCCGGAAACTCAACTGGAAGGCCCCGCTGGCTCCGCTGCCGCTGGCCGGTGTGACGTCCGTCGGCGACGAAGCCACCGGCGCCTGCGGAGCAAATCCACTCTGCACCAGCGTTTGCGTGCTGCTGACAGCCGGATACGCCAGCTGCCCGAATCCGTTCCAACCCCACCCAATCAGCCGCCCGTCCCGTTTCCACGCCATGCTGTGCGCGAACCCCGCCGCCACCGCAACCACTCCATACAACCCTGGCACCTGCACCGGCCTGGCCACCGTCGTCAGGCCCCCATTGCCCACCTGCCCGAAATTGTTCTGGCCCCAACTCCAGACAGTGCCGTCCGCGCGGATCGCCAGCACATGCCCGCCGCCGCCCGAAATGGCCACGACATCCGTCAGGTCCACCACCCGCACGATCCCCAGAATCGGGAACGATTCCATCGCGAACCCCGCCCCCAGGTAGTTCTCCACGCCCTGTCCCAACTGCTGAACCCTGTTGCCGCCCCAGGTCCAAACCGTCCCGTCCCGCTTCAGCGCCACACCAAAATTATCTCCGGCGCTGATCGCCAGGATGTTGCTCAGGCCCCGCACTTGCACCGGCGTCCACCTGTCCGTATAGGTGCCGTCCCCCAGTTGGCCTTCCTCGTTCGCGCCCCATGCCCACACCGTGCCGTCGCTCTTCAACGCCAGGCTGAACCTTCCTCCGGCCGCGATATCCAGCACATGATCGATGCCCGCCACCTGCCCCGGCGGAATATCGGTTGACAAGACTCCGCTGCCCACCTCGCCGGACTGGTTGTAGCCCCACGCCCAAACCGTTCCGTCCGTCTTGACCGCCAGCGTGTGGCTGTTCCCTGTCGCAATCTTCGTTGCATCCATCACCCCGGGGACCGTTGCCGGGTTGTAGGTTTGTGAAGTCACGCCGACCGGAATGGATCTGGCGCCCCACATCTGCCAAGTACGCACCAGCCCATCCCGTCCCAGTGCCGCATTCATCCACAGCCGGGACGAAATCCCAACCGTATCCGGCAGACCCGGCACCTGGATCGGCGTCACATTCTTCGTCGCAATCGATCCGAAGACATCGCCCACGGTCCACACCGTCCCGTCTTCCCGCAGCATCACGGTCATCCCTTGCCCCGCGGTCAACCGCTGTCCCATACTCCAGGGCTCCGGCGCGGTGGTGCTGCACGGCGCCTCCGCGTCCGGGGCCACGAATTGCGCCGTGGTGGCCAGATCGCTGCGCCCCAACTGGCCATTCGCGTTCGAACCCCAACCGCGCACGGACCCGCTCTTCAGCAGAATCACAATGTGCTTCTGACCCAGCGCTACGCTCTCTACCGGTTCCGGAACCGGCAAGCCCACCGGCGTAATCGAGTAGATCCCCTTACTCGTGTCGTAGTCCCAATTCGAGCCCCAGGCCCACAACGACCCGTCCGTCCTCACCACCGCCGTCAGCGTCGGTCCGCCGGCCACTTGGCGCACATCCGTATAACCCGTCATCCGCACCGGACTCAACTGCGTCTCCGCCGCCCCGGGTCCCAACTGCCCCACGCTGTTATACCCCCAACCCCACACCGTACCGTCTGCCTTCACTGCCAGGCTATGGAAGCTGCCGGCCGCCAGCGAAGCGGCCTTCAGCCCGGGCACCAGCACCGCCGCATGCTGTTCCACATAGCCGCCCGTGCCCAGTTGTCCGTAGTCGTTGGCCCCCCAGGCATACACTGAGCCATCGCCCTTCAGCGCCAGGCTATGCCGGACACCCGCCGCGATCGCCACAATGCCGGTCAGCCCGCTCACCTGCACCGGCCTTCCCGTCGTGTTGGTTGTGCCGTCGCCTAACTGCCCGGAATCGTTCGCGCCCCACGCCCAGACCGATCCATCGCTCTTCAGCGCCAGGTTGTGTCTCTCCCCTGCCGCCACCGCCACCACCCCGCTCAACCCTGGCACCACGTCTGGTGTCGCTCGATAGTGCTGTTTCAACAGGTCGTTGCCCAGCACGCCGAGCTCCCCGCTACCCCACGTCCAAACCGTCGAGTCCTGCAGCACCGCAATGCTGTGGTAATAGCTTGTCGAGAGCCCCACCACTCCACTCAGCAGCGTGCAACTCGGCCGCATCCGCCGCACCCCGCTGCCATCGCCGATTTGCCCTTGCGTATTGCTGCCCCACGCCCGCACCGCCCCGTCTCCCCGCACCGCCAGCGTCGTATACCCGCTTGCCGAGACCTGCGTGAACACCGTCGAAGCCGCCCGGCCCACACCCATGCTCGCCGCTGCCGGGTTGGTCAGCCCTGGCTCCAGACCGCTGCCATGCCGCGCGGAACCAGTCGGCAAGCCATCTCCACCGGAGGCCGCCTCTTTCCCACTGATCACCACAACCGCCCAGCCCGTCGCTACATCGATACCCGTCCCTTCCATTGGGAACTCTTGCAGTCCCCGGCCATCGGCGATCCGCAGCACAGGTCCCGCCGCCTCGGCCCGGCGGCCACGGCCCGCCGTTCCCGTCCACTCCGCATCCAGGCGCGGCCCACCCCTCGCCGGATTCAGCATCTCCGCCAGTTCCGCCGTCCGCTCGGCCTCACTCAGCAATCGCGGTGAACCTGCGCCGCTTGCCCCGTCTCGCCCCCAAACCCAAATCCGGCCCGCCCCATCCAACGCGTACCCCAGCCCCACCCGCACCGCCACACCTCGCACATCGCTCAACCCCTCCACGCGCACCGGCTCCGTCACCAGCTTCCGCCCCTCCGTCCCGGCAATTCCACTCCAATTCGAACCAAAAGCCCACACCGTCCCATCGGCCTTCAACGCCACGGTAAACAAAGCACCAGCCGCGACCATCGAGACCTCGCGCAAGCCCGGCACCACCCCCGGCCGAGCCCGGTTCACCAGCGACCCATCTCCTAACTGGCCTTCCGTATTCGCGCCCCACGCCCACACCGTCCCATCGCTCCTCAACGCCACCGAGTGCTGTGCGCCCGCGGCCAGCGCCGTGACTTCCGTAACCCCGGCAACCTCGGCAAAGCGCGCCCATACAGCGCTGTCGCCCGGCCCCAGTTGCCCATACAGATTCTGGCCCCACCCCCAAACCCGGCCCTCCGCCGTCAGCACCAGCACATGCCCGCCCGTCTCCGGCACAGCGGCCCGCCGCGCCCCAGCCACCTCGCCCAGGGACCGGAAGGAATACGGCGCTCCCGCTGGCGCCGGTTGCTCCACGAGATACACCCGTTCCGTACCCTGCGCCGCGGCTGCCACCCAGAACGCGGCCAAGCCCATCCGCAGGGCCGCGCGGCCAACTGTCCTTCGAATTGACGACATGTATGCTTCCTGACTCAATCTCTTTCACCAAATCTCAATCCAACCCGCCGCCAAACCACCGGGCCGCCTGCCCTGCGGCTACGGCACTGTCCATCCGCCCGTCTGCACCCAGCCCGTATCGCGCTGCAATGCATCCATCGACCGTTGGAAGATCTTCTTGCTCCCCGCCATCGGAGCCTTCAGCGCCACCGGAGCCGCAATCACTAATAGCCCCGCGCTGTTCTGCACCGTGGTCCCACTCGTGTTGATCGAGCACGCCGAACTGTCCAGCGCCGTCGAGCTCACCCCCGGCTTCACCGGACCCAGGAAGAACCCCACGTCCCCCGAGTACATCCACAGTCCATTTCCGGCCCGGTCGTAGTGCAGGTAGCAGAACGGCTGTCCGCCGCCATCGGACGCCGCCCCAATCAGGAATTGCACCCATCCCCCCGTACTCGCCGGCAATCCCGACGCCTCCTGGTAGGACGCTGTGAACGTTTGCGTTGCCCCGCTCCCCGCCTTCGGGCTGACACTGGGTACGGCCATCGAAACTGCCGTCGAATCCCAGCGCCCCTGCTCGATCCACCCCGAATCCACGCCATAGATATCCTGGCTCCGCAGGTAGATCTTCCGGGCCGCCGCCTGCTTGAACAGCACCTGCGCATGCGCGGTCAGGTTCGCCCCGCTCCCGGTGATGCTGGTGGCTTGCGTGTTCACGGCGCAGTAGGTGTTCTGCAGCACGTTGGAGGGCGTACCCGCCGCCACCGGCCCCACGAAGAACCCGCCATCGCCATACAGCCACAACCCCTTGCCCTGCGCGTCGTAATGCAGGAAACAGTAGGGCAACCCGCCCCCGTCCGCCGCCGCCGCAAACAGCATCTGCACCCACTGCAGGCTGGAAAAGACCGCCGCCGCCCGGAACCGGAAATCAAAACTCTGCACCGCGCTATCCCCGGCAATCGCCGCCGCGCCCAGCGGAGCAACCGCCAGCGGATACCCCGGCTGAAACCCGCTCGCAATCGGCGTCGGGCTGCTTCCATAAGTCGTCAGCCCAAACTGCCCGTATTCGTTTGAGCCCCACACCCACAGGCTGCCATCGCGCTTCCAGGCCGCACTGTAGCGTTCGCCCGCGTGCACCGAGGCCACTCCGTACAATTGGGGCACCTTCACCGGCAGCACCGGCTGCGCCTGTCCTTGCGGCACCTCGACGCCCAACTGCCCAATGTCGTTGGCCCCCCAGGTCCACACCGTCCCATCCGCCTCCAGCGCCATGGCATGGTTGCTGCCCCCGGAGATGGCCACCACATTGGTCAGGTCCGAGACCCGCGCCAGGCCCGCCACCATGGCCGATTCCAACCCGTTGCCCAGCGTGTTCGCGCTGTTGTCGCCCCAAGTCCACACCGTGCCGTCGTGTTTCAACGCCATTCCAAAGGTGACTCCCATGGCGATCGACACCACCTCGCTCAACTCCTCCACCCGCACTGGCGTCGGATGGTCTATCGGAACGATCTCCCACAAGGTCATACCCCACGCCCACACGGTTCCATCGGCCTTCAACGCCAGGCTGCCTGTCCCGCCGCCCGCTATTTCGATCACGTTCTGCAGCCCAGCCGCTTGCGTCGGCACGAGGCGCGCCACGCGGCTTCCATCCCCCACCGCGCCTGAGCCGTTTCCACCCCAGCCCCACACAGTGCCGTCGCTCTTCAACGCCAGGCTGTGAAAACCACCGCATGCGATCTGCGTCACCGAACTCAATCCGCTCACCAGCACCGGACTCGAACGCCCCAATCTCGTGCCATCCCCCAATTCGCCGCTGGAGTTCGCCCCCCAGCTCCACACCCGTCCGTCACGGCCTAATGCCAGCGTGTGCGACCCGCAGGCCGCCGTCGCCGCGATGCCCGTCAGTCCCGTCACTTGCGTAATGTTCGCCTGGCCCACGCCCCAGCTCCCGTTGCCCACTTGGAAATTGTCATTCCGCCCGGCGGCCCACACCGTCCCGTCCTCCTCCGCCACGGCAATGTGGCTGGTTCCGGTCGAAACCCGCCGCTGCACCAGCGGCCGTCTCGGCGCCGCATACGTGCACCCAATCTCCTGAGCCGGCGCAATCAGCGTGGCGCTGCTCGTCAGCTCCGGCCGTCCCAACTGGCCGGAATCGTTCACCCCCAGCAGCCTCACCGTCCCGTCGCTCAGCAATACGGCCAGATGCTCCTGGCCCGCCGCCACCCCCACGGCCCCCATGGGCAGCGGCAACTGGCTCAACGTGCCGTTGCCCAGCCCCCCGGCATACCGCTCGCTCAGGCTGTTGCCGAAATACCACACTGACCCGTTTGCTCTCAGGATCAGGTTCATCCACCCATAACTGGAAATGGCCGCCACATCCGTGAAGTTCGTCAGCTGCGTCGGAATGGTGATCGCCTCGCCCTGCCCCACAATCACCGGCACAAATCCGCCCGCACTGCCCCAGCCCCACAGGGTCCCGTCGCTTCGAATCGCGAAGCTCTGGTAAAGCGCGGCCGCCACCGTGGCTGCGCGGAAGCCGGCGACGGCGCCAGGCGTCAGGCGGCTCACCCGGGTCCCGTCCCCCAGCACCCCGGATGCGTTGCTGCCCCATGTGAACACCACCCCATCGCTGCGGCGCGCCATGCTGTGCGCATAGCCCGCGGCGATCGACGTGATGCCGGCCAATCCCGGCACCTGCACCGGAATGCTCCGGTCGTTGGTCGTCCCGTCGCCCAATTGTCCGGCCGCGTTCAGGCCCCAGGCCCACACCGTTCCATCGCTGCGCAGCGCCAGGCTGTGGTTGCCCACCGCGCTGATCGCCGTCACCCCGCTCAGTACCTTCACCAGCCGCGGCACCGCCGTGACATGCCTGGTCGTGATCCCATCGCCCAACTCACCGTAAATCGATTCGCCCCAGCTCCAGACAGTGCCATCCTGCCTCAGCGCCAGGCTGTGGCCCCACGCACTCGACACCGCCTGAACGCCGCTCAGCACCGTGCACACCGGGTTGTGCCGATCAAGCCCCGTGCCGTCGCCCAAATACCCGCGCCGGTTGTCGCCCCACGCGCGAACCGTTCCATCCTGCCGCAACGCAAACGTGTTTTTCTCGCCAATAATTACCTGGACGATCGCCGGTCCCGCCGCCCTCCGTCCATTCCCAGACCTTTCACCCTCGCGCGTCAATACCTCCGCGCCGCCCCCGGCTTCGCCTCCTGAAACCGCCACCGTCCCGCCAGGGCCCTCGCCCGCAATCACCGCCACCGCCCAACCGGCCGTAACGTCCAGCGCCACCGCCTCCATCGCGAAAGCCCTCTCTCCACCCCCACTCGAAACCCGCAGCGCACCGCCCGCCGCCTCGACTTTGCCCGATCCGGCAGCCGTATTCCATTCAGCAGCCAGCCGTCCGCCGCCTTGCGCCCCGGCCAACAATCCGCTGAGTACCACCGCCTTCGACGCCCGCTCCTCGTCCCTCAGGATTCGCGGCGCGCCCCCCGCATTCTCCACTCCGCGACCCCAAATCCAGATCCGCCCTGCCTCATCCAGCGCATACCCAAAACCCAGCCGCACACCCACCGCCCGGATCCCGCGCAATCCCTCTATCCGCACCGGTTCCGTCACCAGCTTCCGCGCATCCGTCCCAGCAATCCCATTCCAGTTCGATCCGAAAGCCCAAACCGACCCATCGCCCTTCAGAGCAACCGTAAACAACGTGCCCGCCGCGATCATCGAAACATCCCGCAGCCCCGGCACCATACCCGGCCGCGTCCGGTTCACCAGCGACCCGTCGCCCAACTGTCCTTCCGTATTTGCACCCCACGCCCAGACCGTCCCGTCGCTCTTCAACGCCACGGAATGCTGCGCTCCGGCAGCGATGGCGGTGACCTCGGAAAGCCGCGGAACCTCAACAAATCCGGCCCTAGCAGCGGTGTCGCCCGTCCCCAGTTGCCCATGCAGGTTCTGCCCCCAGCCCCAAACCCGGCCCAGCGAAGTCAGAACAAGAACATGCCCGCCTGTTTCCGGCACAGCTGCCCGCCGCGCCCCTTCAATCTCACCAAGGGATCGGAACGCATACGGAGCGGAACCCTGCGCCTGCCGCTCCAGAAGATAAACCCGCTCGGCGCCCCAAATGGGAGCCATCAGACTCAACCAGCCCGTCAGGGCGCTCAACATCAGCCGCCCGGCCATCGCACGAAATACAGATAGAAAGATCTTCACAATTCGAACCATATAAAAAATCCAAATAAAGACAAACCAATCCTATCACCTGAAAACCAATCGCCCGCCGCCGTTGAGCCGCACCCCGATAAAACCAAAAGGCGGCCCGGTCAGGCCGCCCTCATTTCCACCACCAGTGCTAGCTGCTTCCTCTAAGGAATCGTCCAGGTCCCCGTCTGCACCCAGCCCGTATCCCGCCGCAGAGCATCCATCGACCGTTGGAAAATCTTCTTGCTGCCCGCCATCGGACTCTTCAAAGTGAAAGGAGCCGAAATCACCAACTGTCCTGCATTGTTCTGCACGGTAGTGCCAGCCGTATTGATCGAGCAAGCTGAGCTATCCAGCACCGTCGAACTCACGCCAGGCTTCACCGGACCCAGGAAAAACCCCACATCCCCCGAGTACATCCAAAGCCCATCCCCCGCCCGGTCGTAATGTAGATAACAGAACGGATGCCCGCCCCCATCCGGAGCCGCCGCCACCAGCAACTGAACCCAGGTGCCAGTCAGCACCGGCGGCAGGACCGCATTGAAGAAACCAGCCTGGAACGTCCCACCGGCTCCGCTGCCGGAGGATGGATTCACGCTCATCGTGGTCGCCGCCGCGGCCGTCGAGTTCCATGTCCCGGACTCGATCCACCCTGAATCCTCATCGTTTGCCCCATGGCTACGCAGCAGGATCTTCTGGGATCCGACGGCCTTGAACAGCAATTGCGCCTGAATCGTCACGTTCGAACCGCTCGCGGTGACGCTCGTCGCCTGCGGATTCAACGCACAGAACGAGTTCTGCAACAGCTCTGCCGCCGAACCGGGCGCGACCGGTCCCAGGAAGAAGCCTTCATCTCCATATAGCCACAACCCCTGCCCGGGCACGTCATAGTGCAGGTAGCAGAAGGGCTGCCCACCCCCATCCGGAGCCGCCGCGAACAGCATCTGCGCCCATTGCAAGGCCGGCAGGCCCGCCGCCGAGTGGAACTGAAACTCGAAGTCCCGGGCGGACACATTGGGCGGCACCGCCGTCGCGCTCACCGGAGTCACCGGCAGCAAATATCCCTGCTGAAAACCCGTCAGGATCGGAGAGACGCTCCCGGCCACATTCGTCACCCCGAGCTGCCCATAGTCATTGGCCCCCCAAGCCCAGATACGGCCATCCCGCTTCCAGGCCAGGCTCTGCCCTCCGGCCCCAATCGAGGCCGCCCCCTGGAAACCAGGCACCTGCGCCGGACGCAGCGACTCAATGCCGGTGCCGTTCCCCAACTCCCCGCGCGAATTCCAGCCCCACGACCACACCGTCCCATCCGCCTTCATCGCCAGGCCATAAATCGCGCCGGCCTTCACCGCCACGACATTGGTCAGCCCCGCCACACGCGCAATCCCGCGCACCGCCTGGGTCCTGACGCCGATGCCCAGTTGTCCATCCTGCCCGTCGCCCCACGACCACACCGTCCCGTCGCGCTTCAACGCACTCGAGAAGGTGGCGCCTGAGGAGATGGCGATCACGTCCGACAAACCCGCCACCGGCTTCGGGGTGTAGCTGGAACCCCCTGGGTTCTGACCCACTTGTCCGGTACTATCCGAGCCCCAGGCCCAGACCGTCCCGTCGCGCTTCAGCGCCACACTGAACTGGACGCCCGCCGACACCGCGACAACATCCTGCAATCCCTCCACCTGCAGCGGCGAGAAGATGCGCCCTGGCGACCATGAGCCGGACTCCCCCTGACCATTGCTGCCCCAAGCCCAGACTGTCCCATCCCGCCGGACCGCGAGACTGTGCGCGTTGCCCGCCGCGACATCGACGACGTCAGAGAGCCCCCGGATCACGATGGGACTCGGCTCCACCAGATGGTTGAGATCCGAGGCCAACTGGCTCTGCGAATTCAGCCCCCATCCGAACACGCGCCCGTCGCTGGCCAAAGCGAGGGTATGCCCAAATCCTGCCGAAACCTTGGTGATCCCCGTCAGGCCCGGCACTTGCACGGGGCCGCGCATTCCGGTCGCGTTCGTGGTCCCGTCGCCGAGTTGGCCATAGTCGTTCTTGCCCGAGGTCGACACCGTGCCGTCCTCCTGCCGCACGACACTGAACCCCGATCCCGCCGCCAGCCGCCCATCCGTGTCGAGCGGCTTCGGCGCTTCGTACGCGCAAGGCGACTCCAGCTTCGACTCCACAAACTGGGCCGAACTCCCAATCGACTGCGGACCCAACTGCCCACCCTCATTCGATCCCCAGGCCATCACCGTTCCGTCCTGCAGCAGCAGGACGATATGGCCCCAACCCAACGCGAAACCGCTCACGCCCGCCGGAGCATTCAGGGTCGTCGGCGTGGGTCCCAGTTTCTGTCCGCCGCCATACGGCAAGGTAAAGCTCCCACCCCAGAACCAGACCGACCCATCGGCCTTCTGGACGCCGGTCATTTCATAGCTGCCCGCCGCAAACACCACATCGGAGATCCCAGGCGCCTGCACCGGGCTCAGGATCGTCGTCCCCGCGCCTTCTTTGATCGCACTGGTGGCGTTGTAGCCCCACCCCCACAGCGTCCGGTCGCTGCGGATCGCCAGGCTGTGATACTCGCCGGCGGCCACTGACTCCGACGTAAACGACGCCATCTGCCCCGGCGTATTCCGATTCGTAGTCCCACCATCGCCAAGCTGACCCTGGCCATTCAAGCCCCACGCGAACACGGCGCCATCACTCCTGCGGGCCAGGGCATGACCATTCCCGGCCGCGATCGAGGTGATCCCCGCCAGGCCCGGCACCTGCTGCGGGACACCCCGGTCGGTGTTCGTCCCATCCCCCAACTGGCCGAGATTGTTCGCCCCCCACGCCCACACCGTCCCGTCGCTCTTCAGCGCCAGGCTGAAGTGCGCTCCGGCGGCCGCCGCGGTCACCCCGCTCAGCCCGGGCACCTGCTTCGGCACCAGTTGGTAACGCGTCGACACATCCCCGTCACCCAGCGCGCCATTCGAGCCCTGGCCGGAACTCCAGACCGTGCCGTCCTGCGCGATCGCCAGCGAATGCGTTCGTCCGGCCGCAATGCTGCGCATCCCGCGGAATTCCGTGCACTGCGACGTAAAGCGCCCGATCAGAGTGCCGCTGCCCAACTGCCCCGAATCGTTGTCGCCCCAACCCAACACCGTGCCGTCCGGCCGCAACACCATCGTGCTGTGTCCGGCCGCCGATACCTGGACCGCCGCCGCCGCATTCACTCCCTTCCTCTGCCCCTCGACCGCCAAAGCAACGCCAGCCACCGCCATCGCCGGCCGTATCGCCGCAGCCGCCGCAACTCCAGACTCCCTCGCCCGCGCCGTTTCCGGTGACCCGGTGATCAACGCTACCGCCCAACCCGCCGCCACATCCAGCGCCGTACCCTCCATCGCGAACGTCCGCGAGGCTCTGCTTTCTCTCATCCGCAGAACACCCTCCGCTGCATCAATACCCGTCCCCAACCACTCCGCCGACATCCGCGGCCCAGTCGACATGAGCCCTAAGGCCAGCCCACGCTCCGTCTCACTCAACATCCGTGGAGCACCCGCCGCATTCTCCACTCCACGCCCCCAAACCCAAATCCGACCCTGCCCATCGAAGGCATACCCGATGCCGCGACGCACCGCCACGGCGCGAACACCGTTCAATCCTTCAACGACCACCGGCTCCGTCACCATCTTTCTGGCATCGCCCGGAGCGATCCCATTCCAGTTCGAGCCGAAGGCCCAGACCGACCCGTCGCTCTTCAGCGCAACCGTAAACAGGGCACCCGCCGCGATCATCGAAACATCCCGCAGCCCCGGCACCACACCCGGACGCGCCCGGTTCACCAGCGACCCGTCGCCCAACTGCCCTTCCGTATTCGCGCCCCACGTCCAAACGGTCCCGTCACCCTGCAAGGCCACGGAATGCTGCGCTCCGGCATCGATCGCAGTGATCCCGGAAAGCCCAGAAACCTCAATAAATCCGGCCTTCGCAGCGCGATCACCAGTCCCCAGTTGCCCATGCAGGTTCTGACCCCAGCCCCAAACCCGGCCCAGCGAAGTCAGAACAAGAACATGCCCGCCTGTTTCCGGCACAGCCGCCCGCCGCGCGCCTTCAATTTCGCCAATGGATCGGAACGAATACAGCGCGGAACCCTGCGCCTGCCTCTCCAGAAGATAAACCCGCTCGGCGCCCCAAATCGGAGCCGCCAGGCTCAGCCAGCCCGTCAGGGCGCTCAACATCAGCCGCCCGGCCATCCCACGAAATACAGGTAGAAAGATCTTCACAATTCGCACCGTTTAAAAAATCCAAATAAAGACAAACCAATCCTATCACCTGAAAACCAATCGCCCGCCGCCGTTGCGCCGCACCCCCGTAAAAACCAGAAGGCGGCCCCGTCAGGCCGCCCCCATTTCCACCACCAGTGCTAGCTGCTTCCTCTAAGGAATCGTCCACGTCCCCGTCTGCACCCAGCCCGTATCCCGCCGCAGCGCATCCATCGACCGTTGGAAGATCTTCTTGCTCCCCGCCATCGGAGCTTTCAAAGTAAATGGTGCCGAAATCACCAACTGCCCCGCATTGTTCTGCACGGTAGTGCCAGCCGTATTGATCGAGCAAGCTGAGCTATCCAGCACCGTCGAACTCACGCCAGGCTTCACCGGACCCAGGAAGAACCCCACATCCCCCGAGTACATCCAAAGCCCATCCCCCGCCCGGTCATAGTGCAGATAGCAGAACGGCTGCCCTCCCCCATCGGTCGCCGCCGCCACCAGCAACTGCACCCACCCGCCGGCACCGGCCGGCAGTCCCGACGCCTCGGAATAACTCGCGGCAAATGCCTGCGTCCCGCCACTCCCGAGGTTTGGACTCACGCTGGCAGCCGGCAGCAGCACCGCCGTCGAATCCCACGACCCCTCCGCAATCCACCCTGAATCCAGGCCATTCACATCCTGGCTTCGCAGGTACATCTTCCGCGTAGCCGCCTGCTTGAACAACACCCGTGCATGCACCGTCAGGTTCACTCCGCTCCCGGCGACGCTAGTAGCCTGCGTGTCCAGCGCACAGAACGAATTCTGCATCCGGTTCGAAGCGGTCCCAGCGGCCACCGGCCCCTCGAAGAACCCGCCATCGCCATACAGCCATAGCCCTTTGCCCTGCACATCGTAATGCAGGAAACAGTAAGGCAAACCGCCCCCATCCGGAGCCGCCCCGAACAGCATCTGCACCCATTGCAGGCTTGTGTACCCCGCCGCCGCCCGGAAACTCAGTTGAAATATCCCACCTGCGCCGCTGCCGCTGGCCGGGGTGACGTCTGTCGGTGACGATACTACCGGCGGCTGTGGGGCAAACCCGCTCTGCACAGGGGTTTGAGTGCTCGCGACAACCGGATACGCCAGTTGCCCGTATCCATTCCAGCCCCATCCGATGAGCCTTCCGTCGCGCTTCCAGGCCATGCTGTGCGAGAAGCCCGCGGCAATCGCCGCCACACCGTACAGACCCGGCACCTGCATAGGCCTGGCCGCATTCACCAGAGTCCCATCGCCCACTTGACCACTCTCGTTGCGGCCCCAACCCCACACCGTACCGTCCGAGCGGAGTGTCAGTAGGTGGCCGCCCCCACCCGAAATCGCCACAACGTCCGTCAGATCCGCCACCCTGACGATGCCCAGAATGGGGTAGGACTCCATCCCCAAAGCAGCTCCCACATAGTTCTCGACACCCTGTCCCAACTGCTGGAACCGGTTGTTGCCCCACGTCCAAACGGTCCCATCCCGCTTCAGGGCCGCTCCGAAGTCGTCCCCCGCGCTGATCGCCAGTACATTACTCAATCCCCTGACTTGCGCCGGAGTCCACCTGCTCGTGTAAGTGCCGTCCCCCAGTTGGCCGGTCCCGTTCTCGCCCCAGGCCCACACTGTGCCGTCGCTCTTCAATGCCAGGCTGAACCAACCCCCTGCCGCTACATCGATGACATGATCTAGGCCTGCCACCTGCGCCGGTGGAGCGTCGATATTCAGCGCACCGTTGCCCAGCTCGCCAGATGGGTTGGAGCCCCAGGCCCACACCGTGCCGTCCGCCCGGATCGCCAGCGTATGGGTATTCCCCGTGGCGATCTTCGTTGCGTTGCTCAGGCCGGGCGCAATCATCGGATTGTAGGTTTGCATCGTCACGCCGGCCGGAAGGTTCAAGCCGCCCCACAACAGCCACGTCCGCACCAGTCCATCCCGCCCCACCGCCGCATTCAGAAATCGCCGGGCCGAGACCCCTACCGTCTCCGGCACCCCGGGTACCTGGATCGGCGTCACGTTCTTGGTCGCAATCGACCCGAATGTATCACCCACGGTCCAGACTGTTCCGTCGTCCCGCACCATTATCGTCTGTTCCAGCCCGGCGCTCAGCCGCTGCCCCAGATTCAAAGGATTTGGAGCCGTGGCGCTGCACTGCGCTTCTGCATCCGGCGCAACGAATTGATCGGTAGTGGCCAGGTCGCTCCGCCCCAACTGGCCCTTCGCATTCGAGCCCCAGCCGCTGACCAGCCCGCTCTTCAGCAGAACAACAATATGCTTCCGCCCCAATGCGACGCTCTCCACCAGCTCTGGAACTGGCAGGCTCACCGGAGTACTCGAGTAAACCCCCGTGTTCGTGTCGTAGTCCCAATTCGACCCCCACGCCCACAGGGAGCCGTCTGCCCTCACCACCGCCGTCAGGGTCTCTCCTCCGGCCACCTGGCGCACATTCGTGAAGTTCACCATCTGCAGCGGACTCAACTGCGGCTGTGCCGCCCCGGGCCCCAACTGCCCCATCCCGTTCTCCCCCCAGCCCCACACCGTACCGTCCGCCTTCACTGCCAGGCTATGGAAATCGCCTGCCGCCAGCGAAGTCGCCATCAGCCCCGCCACCTGTACAGGCGCATGCGCTTCCACATAGCCGCCCGTTCCCAGTTGCCCGTGGTCGTTGGCCCCCCACGCGTATACTGTTCCGTCTCCCTTCAACGCAAGGCTGTGCCGGACGCCTGCCGCTACCGCCACAATGCCACTCAACCCGCTCACCTGCACCGGCCGGCCGCTCGTGTTGGTCGTGCCATCGCCTAGTTGGCCCGAGTCGTTCGCGCCCCATGCCCAGACCGTTCCGTCGCTCTTCAGGGCCAGATCGTGCCTCTCGCCGGAGGTCACCGCCACCACCCCACTCAAGCCCAGGACCATATCCGGCGTCGCTCGGTAGTGATGTTGCACCATGCCATTGCCGAGCACGCCATACTCCCCGTTCCCCCAAGTCCACACCGTCGAATCCTGCAGGACCGCGATTGCGTGGGAACTGCTCAGGAAGAGACCCGACACTCCGCTCAGCACCGTACAACTTGGCCGCATCCGCCGCACCCCGCTGCCGTCTCCGATCGTGCCGTTTGCGTTGCTGCCCCACGCTCGAACCTGGCCATCGGCCCTGATCGCCGCGGACGTGTCCCTTCCGGCCGTCACCTGCATGAATACCGGGGTTGCCGTTCGCCCCGCTCCCGTCGCGGCCAGGCTCATCAGGCCCGCTTCCAGTCCGCCGCCTTGCCGCGCGGGACCCATCTCCAGGGCGTCTCCGCTGGAGGCTCCCTCCAGGCCGCTGATCACAGCCACCGCCCAACCCGCCGCCACATCCAGCGCTGAACTCTCCATCGCAAATGTCCGCGCGGCTCTGCTTTCCCTCATCCGCAGCACACCACTCGCTGCATCCACGGTGATCCCCAACCACTCCGCCGACAACCGTGGCCCTGCTGACACCAGTCCAGACACCCGCCCGCGCTCCGTTTCATTCAACATCCGTGGAGCACCCACCGCATTCTCCACCCCACGCCCCCACACCCAAATCCGCCCCTGCCCATCCAACGCATATCCAACTCCGTGCCGCACCGCCACTGCGCGAATTTCGGTCAACCGCTCCACGCGCACCGGTTCCGTCACCAACTTCCGGACATCCGTCCCGGCGATCCCATTCCAGTTCGAGCCGAAAGCCCAAACGGATCCATCGCGCTTCAGCGCAACTGTGAACAAGGTGCCCGCCGCGATCATCGAAACATCCCGCAGCCCCGGTACCACACCCGGCCTCAACCGGTTCACTAGCGACCCGTCGCCCAACTGCCCTTCCGTATTCGCACCCCAGGCCCAGACCGTGCCGTCACTCTGCAAAGCAACGGAATGCTGCGCCCCCGCGGCAATCGCAGTAATCTCGGAAAGCTGCGGAACCTCAACAAATCCGGCCCTAGCAGCGGTGTCGCCCGTCCCCAGTTGCCCGTGCAGGTTCTGACCCCAGCCCCAAACCCGGCCCAGCGAAGTCAGAACAAGAACATGCCCGCCTGATTCCGGGACAGCCACACGCCGCGCCCCTTCAATCTCACCAAGGGATTGGAACGAATACGGCGCGGAACCCTGCGCCTGCTGTTCCAGGAGATAAACCCGCTCAACACTCCACACCGGAGCCGTGAGACTAATCAGGCCCACGGCAATTCGAACGGCCGCCCAATCCATCGACATGTTGACCTTCCTAATTCACCGAGGCAGGTGAGATTATTCCAACAAAAGGACGGTCAATTCTACCAGACGTCCACAGTGCTAAATCAACGGCTAACAATCCCCCAGCTCTTATTCGGCTCTGGACCTAGCTGCACTTCCAGCACACCCCCCGCCACGACTTCCTTGTGCGTCACCCAGAACCGGCCCGTCAACGGCTTGCCATTCAGCTTCGTCGACTGGATATAGACATTGCCCGGCTTGGCATTCCGCGCCGCCACCGTGAACGTTTTGCCCGCGTAGAACTTAGGGTCCAACTGGAACGTAACCCGCTCAAACAAAGGACTTGTGATCTCATACCGCGGCTCTGCCTCGGCTCCGCCCTGCACGTCGAACAGGCCCGCCGCCATCAATACGCCCAGTGCCCCCATCTGCCCCTGGTCCTCGTCCCCGTTGTATCCGCCGCTTGGTGAGGCATTCCCAAAGACTTCCTCTTTCACGCGCCGCACCCAATATTGCGTCAGCCACGGAGCCCCCGCATAACTGAACAAGTGCGCCATGTGGCAGGCCGGCTGATTCTCATAATCCACCCAGTTCTCGCCATGCTTTCCATGCGGTGTAATAAACCGTGCCGGAGCCGCTTTTTCAAATTGCCCCTGCAGCTTTTCAATGAACTTTGCCCGCCCGCCCAACACCTCGATCAGGCCCGGAATATCCTGCATCACATAGTAGGTATAAATCGCCGCGTTGCTCTCCACAAACCCGCGGCAATTCGACCCCAGGCACGTCGGCGCAAACGGCTCCAGCCATGACCCGTCCATATTCTTGGGCCGGATCCACCCCGTCGATTTGTCGAACAGATTTCGCCAGTTCCCAGACCGCTTCTGGAACAGCGCCGCATCGTCCTTCTTGCCCAGTGCCTCGGCAAACCGCGCCAGCGTCCAATCCTGATAGGCATACTCCAACGTCTGCGCCGCACCCTCGCGGTGCCCGCCTGTTCCGAAGTTGCCCAGGGGCACGTAACCCCTTTCGACGTAATACTTCATGCCGCCGCCCTCGGCCTTCGGGCCCGCTTCATAGCCCGCATGATCGCGGATCCCGCCGGGAAACGCGTTCTTGCGCGACCCCTCGTAGGCGGCCTTCACATCGAAATTACGGATGCCCTTCTGGTACGCCGCCGCAATCAGCGGCACCGCCTGGTCGCCTACCATCACAAACGTGTAATTGCCGCCGCTCGGGCCCCTCGCTATCATGCCGCCGTTCGTATAGTAATCAACCAGCGACTGCGTCATGTCGCCCATCAACTTCGGGTAAGCAATAGACCACAAGACATTTAGCGTCCACTGCGAACCCCAGAAGGCGTCGGAATTATAGGTACTGCGCACCGGTTGGCCCTTGGCATCCAACTCCACCTGGCGCACCACGGGCTTCTCCCCCGTGTTGTCGATGTACTTGCCGTTCACATCGCTGAACGTCCGGCGCCCCAGCAGAGAATGCCACAGATCCGTGTAGAACTTGGTGCGTTGCGCGGGCGTGCCGCCGGCGATCGAAACCTTGCCAAGCCACTCATTCCATTCCTGTTTTGACTCCCGCACCACCCGTTCGAAGTCCCAATGCGGCAGCTCCGCCGCCAGGTTCAGCCGGGCTTGCTCCTCGCTCACATACGAGATCGCCACCTTCATCTGGACCCGGCCTGACTGCGCGAACTTATAGTGAACAAAGGCGCTTCCGCCCTTGCTCCAGTCGCCATAGCCGTCAAACGCCTTGTCCAACTGGACGACAAAGTACACAGTGACGGGCTTCTTGCGCCGGATCGTCGGCGCCAGCACCGTGTACCCGGCCAGTTCCTTGTCCCCCACACGACGGATTTTCGCGTCCGGCGGAGCGTCCATCATCGCCAGCTTGGCCGCCGTATCTATATAGATATAAGCGTCTTGCGCGGCCGGGAAGCTGTAGCGATGCAGGCCCACGCGCTTCGTCGACGTCAGCTCCGCCGTGATCTTGTAGTCCTCGAGATAGACCTTGTGGTAGCCCACCTTGGCGACTTCCTGGTCGTGGCTGAAAGCCGATTTGTAGGCCTCGTACCCGGCCGGCCCTTTCATCTCGCCTGTCGCGGGCATCACCGGGACAGCCGCCAACTGCCAGTCATGCACGTGGCTGAAGCACCGTATGTACTTCTCCCCGTAGAGGTAACCGGCATTCCAGTCGCCGTCGACCCCGGTGTCCGGGCTCAGGTTCACCATCCCGAACGGGCGGCTGGCGGAGGAAAAGAAGAACCAGCGGGACTTGTGCGTGTCGATGAGCGGGTTCACCTCATCGGCGGGCGTCACCTGAGCACGGCAGTCCGCCGCGGCTCCGATCAACAGGGCGGCAGCCGCCGCGCGGACACACTTGCTGAACACTGCTTAGTCCTTTCGAATCACACGCCTGCCCTCGACGCAGTAAGCTCCGCTGAGGATCAGGGCGATGGCCTCGCTGAAAACCCTGTGCTCTTCCACCAGGATTCGGGCGGCCAGGGTATCGGCCGTATCTCCATCTAAAACAGGAACTACCGCCTGTGCCACGATGGGGCCGGTATCCAGCCCGGCATCCACGAAATGTACCGTGCAGCCGGAATGCTTGACCCCGTAGTCCAGAGCCTGCTGCTGCACATGCAGTCCCGGAAACGACGGCAGCAGCGAGGGATGGATGTTGAGAATCCGGTCGCGGTAAGCCTCCAGCAGCGGAGTCCCCACACGCCGCATGAAGCCGGCCAGGATGATCAGGTCGATGCCCAGCGGAGCCAGGCGCTCCACCACCAGCGCCGCATAGGTGTCGGTATCGATGCCCTTCGACGGCAGAGAAATGGCCGGTAAGCCCAGTGTTTCCGCCGTTTCCAGCGCCTTGGCCGTAGGCACGTTGGCGACGACGGCGGCGATCTCCGCCTTCAGTTTCCGTTCGCGGATATGCCGCGCAATGGCCTCGAAGTTCGATCCGCGGCCCGATACCAGAATCGCCAACTTCTTCACTTGTAGATCACTCGACCCTTGCCGCGCGGTTGGGCAATGATCTTGCCGATCTCGTAGTACGGCTCTTTCATGTGCTTCAACAGACGCGTCGCCTTGACCGCTTTCTTCTGTGGAATCACCAGGATCATGCCGATGCCCAGGTTGAAGGTCCGTCGGTAGTCGTCGTCCGGCACGTTGCCCAACCGGCGCAGCAGTTCGAATACCGGCAGCACCGGCCAGGAGCCGAGTTTCACTTCGGCCGCCATGCCCTTGGGCAGCACGCGCGGCGTGTTGTCCGTGATGCCGCCTCCGGTAATGTGCGCCGCAGCCGCAAGCAGATTTGCTTTCAACAGTTTCTGGATGGGCTTGAGGTAGCTGCGATGCACTTTCAAGAGCTCATCGGCCAGGGTGCAATCGAGCTCCGGTAGAAATGTCTTGGGGGTGTATTTGCCAACCTCGAACAGGAGCTTGCGGGCCAGCGAATAACCGTTTGTATGCAGCCCGGTGGAAGGCAGCCCAAGCAGCAGGTCACCGGGCATTACGGTCTTGCCTGTCAACAATTTGGACTGCTCGGCCGCCCCGACGATGAAGCCCGCCAGGTCGTATTCGCCCGGCTGGTAGAGCCCCGGCATCTCGGCCGTTTCGCCGCCGATCAGCGCGCAGCCATTCTCCTGGCAGGCCTTGCCCAAACCGGTCCCGATCTGTCCCGCCACCTCGGCTTCCAGCTTGCCGACGGCGAAATAGTCCAGGAAAAACAATGGCATAGCGCCCTGCACGGCGATGTCGTTGACGCAGTGATTGACCAGATCCTGGCCCACTGTGTCGTGCCGCCCGGTCATGAAGGCGACCTTGATCTTGGTGCCAACTCCGTCGGCGGAGGAGATCAATACAGGCCGCTTGTAACCTGCCAGCCGGTACATCGCGCCAAAACTACCGATATCCGTCAGCACGCCTCTCGTAAATGTCTTCTTTGCAGCTACCTTGATGTAGCCGACGGCACGGTCCGCCTCGTCAATGTTGACGCCGGCGTCTTGGTAGCGGATGGTTTTCTTAGTAGGCATCGCTGAAGTACCAGTCTAAAATACAGGGATTCTCCATGCGCCAAAGAATATTTGTCCTCACTCTCCTGGCCTGCGCGTTCATACCGCTGCAGGCCGAGGTTCCCTCTCTCGTGGCGATCCAGGACGCCCGCATCGTCACCGTCAGTGGAGCCGTGATCGAGAAGGGGACCGTCGTCTTAAAAGACGGCATTATCGCTGATGTCGGGCCCAACGCAGCCGTTCCGGCTGGGGCCTGGGTTGTTGATGGGAAAGGACTTACTGTTTATCCAGGGTTGATCGACGCCTTCAGTACGTGGGGCATTCCGGAAGCCCCAGCAGCCGCTCCGGCAGCCGGCGGACGCGGCGCCCAGGCCGCTGCCGCGACCCCCGGACAGGCTGCTCCGCCCAGGTCGCGGGGTCCGGAAGACCGGCCCGGCACCAATAGCTGGGTGATGGCCGCCGATCTCGTCAAGAATAACGAACGCCGTGTGGATCTTGCTCACAGCGCAGGGTTTACCACTGCTGTCACCTTCCCGCGCCAGGGTCTGGTGGGCGGACACGGCGCAATTGTGAACCTGGGCGGTGAGACATCCGGAGCCATGGTCGTGGAGCCGGACGCCGGCCTCTACATGTCCACAACTCCTTCAGGGTACTTGGGTTATCCCAATTCCCTGATGGGGGTGCTGGCCTACTTCCGCCAACTTTGGATCGATGCCAACTACTACAAGATGGCCAAAGAGATGTACGCCAAGTCGCCGCAGACCATCCCTCGCCCTGCTTACGACCGCGCTTTGGAAGGCGTACTGAGCTCGCGACGCCTGCTGGTGCCCGCCGCCGGGCCGGTCCAGATGGAGCGTATGGTCAAGCTGGGCAAGGAGTTACAGACTCCGGTGGTGCTGTGGGGCGTGACCGAGGGCTACCGCATGGCCGACGAACTCAAAAAGACAGGTACAGCCGTGGTGCTGAACGTGAAGTGGCCCACCCGCGAGCGCGACCGCGACCCGGATCTCATTGACACCATGAAGGTTCTGGAGCACAGGGACAAGGCGCCCACGGCCCCGGTTGTGCTGGCGAAGGCCGGTGTGAAGTTCGCCATTTCCTCCGATGGCATGGATTCGCCCAAGGACATCCTGAAGGCTCTCAAAAAGTCGATCGACCTGGGCCTGCCCAAGGAAGCCGCGATTCGCGCTTTGACACTGAGCGCCGCCGAAATCTACGGCGTCGATCAGCGGATGGGGTCAATCGACAAAGGGAAGATGGCCAACCTAGTCGTGGTCAAAGGCGACCTGTTCGACGAAAGGTTGACGGTAGCAATGATTTTTGTTGACGGAGTCAAGTATCTACCACCGCCAGATCCACCGCAAACACCGGGCGGAAACGGTCCGGGTAACCGTCCGTCCACCACAGAGCAGGAGGAGAACTAGACCATGCGAACGATCCTACTTGGCCTCCTGACCCTGGCGGCCCTCTCGGCCCAGAACACGGTCGTCATTCAAAACGGAATTATCCATACGGTTACCAAGGGAACCATCACCGGTTCTGTCGTGATCGTGAACGGGAAGATCACCGAAGTCGGGGAGAAGGTGATGACCCCGGCCGGAGCGAAGATTGTGGACGCCAGCGGGAAGCACGTCATCCCGGGCATCATCGATTGCCACACGCACATTGCGGTCGATGCCATTAACGAAGGCAGCGTCTCTGTGAGTTCGATGGTGGGCGTCGATGATGTCGTCAACAACGAGCGCATGGACATCTACCGGGCGCTGGCCGGCGGAGTGACTACCGCGAATGTCCTGCATGGCAGCGCGAACGCGATCGGCGGCCGCAACGTCGTGCTGAAGATGCGTTGGGGCAAGGACGCAGATGACCTGGTGTTCAAGGAAGCGAAGCCCGGGTTGAAGATGGCGCTGGGTGAGAATCCCAAGCGGCAGGGCATGCAGACGACAGGCTTTGGCGCGCAGCCGGGGCAGCAGAACCTGCGTTACCCCGGGACGCGCATGGGCGTGGAGGACGTGATTCGCGAGGCCTTCACTAATGCCAAGGAGTACCAGAAAGAGTGGAAGGATTACGAAGCGAAGAAGGCCAAGGGCGAGATGGCCCTGCCACCGCGGCGCGACCTGCAACTCGAGACTCTGGTGGAGGTATTGGAAGGCAAACGGCTGGTGCACGCGCACTGCTACCGGGCCGATGAGATCCTGATGCTGCTGCGGGTTTCGCAGGAGTTCGGCTTCAAGATCGCGACGCTGCAGCACGTGTTGGAAGGCTACAAGGTGGCAAAGGAAATTGCGGCAGCGGGCGTGGGTGCGTCGACGTTCTCCGACTGGTGGTCGTACAAGGTGGAAGCCTATGATGCGATCCCGTATAACGCGGCGGTGCTGCAGAAGAAGGGTGTGCTGGTGAGCCTGAACTCGGACGACGCCGGCGGCGCGGAACTGATGCGGCGGCTGAACACCGAGGCCGGTAAGGTGATGAAGTACGGCGGCATGACGGAAGACGAGGCGCTGGCGATGATCACGATCAACCCGGCGAAGCAGTTGGGGATTGACCAGTATGTGGGGTCGATTGAAGCCGGCAAGCAGGCTGATATCGTGATCTACGACAAAGACCCGCTGTCGATCTTCTCGAAGGTGGAGAAGGTGTTCATCGACGGGCAGCAGTATTTCGACCGCGACGGCGACATGAGCGCGCGTCCGCGCAAGGAGGCCGAAAAGAAGGGCCTGCTGGAGAAGGAAAAAGAGACCGACCGGCGCAACGCGCCGCAGACGAGGAGGCCTTCGTGAGAAGCCGCGGACTGTTGGGAATCATACTGGCCGCCAGTGTTTATGCGGGCGCGAACGATACGCTGCTGATCCGGAACACGACCGTGCATCCGGTCTCCGGCCCGAAGCAGGAGAATGTCTCCGTGCTGGTGGTGGACGGCAAGATCGCAGAAGTGGGCGCGAAGATCGCGGCCAAGGGCAAGATCAAGATTGTGGAAGGCAAGGGCCTGCATGTATACCCGGGCATGATTGATTCGGGTTCGCCGGTGGGCATGTCGGAGATCAGCTCGGTGCGGGAGACGACGGATACCGGTGAGTTGGGTGACTTCAATCCGCAACTGCGCGCGCTGATCGCGGTGAACCCGGAGAGCGAACATATTCCCGTGGTGCGGGCCAACGGCATCACGTCGGTGATGGTGCTGCCGGGCTCGATGGGCGGCCGCGGCGCCGGTGGCGGCAGCATCATCAGTGGCCAGGTGTCGATGATGCATCTCGACGGCTGGACCTGGGAGGAGATGGAGATCAAGAGGGATGCGGCGCTGCAGTTGGTGTGGCCGGCGATCGCTTCGCGGGGCCGCGGAGCAACGGATGACGATCTGCCGCCGGCCCTGGCGGCGCGGCGTGTGACGTTTGCCCAGGCCAAGCGGAACCAGGAAGAGGAAGTCCGCAAGCTGAAGGAGTTCGTGGAAGCGGCGCGGCGATATCAGAAAGCCAAGTCAGGCAAAGAGCCGGGGTTGAAGCCGGACCTGAAGTTCGAGGCGATGCTGCCGGTGCTGGAAGGCAAGCGGCCGATCATGGTGCTGGCTTCGCGGGAGCGTGAGATCCGCGAGGCGGTGGAATGGGCTGAGCGCGAGCGGTTGAAGATCGTGCTGGCCAATTTGCGCGAGCCGGGCAAGATGATCGAGGAGCTGGCCAAGAAGAAGATCCCGGTGATTCTGGGCTCTCCGTTTACGACGCCGGTCGATGACGATGCTGCTTACGATGAGCCCTTCACGCTGGCGGCGATTCTGCACAAGGCCGGCGTGAAGATTGCATTCGCCAGCTTTGGGACGCAGTTTGCGCGCAACCTGCCTTACGAGGCCGGCCAGTCGGTGGCGTTCGGGCTGCCGTATGACGAAGCGCTGAAATCGGTGACTTTGAATGCGGCCGAGATCTGGGGCGTCGCCGACCAGTACGGGTCGATCGAACCTGGCAAGTGGGCGGACCTTGTGGTGACGGATGGAGACCTGCTGGAAGTGAAGACGAACGTCAAGATGATGTTCATCAAAGGCGCCGCGGTGGATCTGGAGTCGAAGCACACGAAGCTGTACAAGAAATACATGGCCCGGCCTTAAGGGTTGACGGGTTTGCGTGAAACCGGGGAGGCAGGCTGGAAGGCCGGTCTCCCCTTTTTATTGGGGAGATGCGGGGAGAAGCGCCCCTACTCTTCTTCCTGATAGTCGGTTTCGGTGTTCACTTCCCAGAGGTTGGATTTGTCGGTGCGGCCGGCGAGGATGTTGTCCACGGCTACCATGGCCGTCAGCATGGAGTGGTCCTGGTTGTTGTAACGGTGCATGCCGTTGCGGCCGATGGGGAAGAGGTTTTCGAGGGAATCCAGGTAGGCGCGGAGCTCCTCGAAGCGGTCGTAGGTGCCGAAATAGGCAGGGTAAGCCTTCTCCACCCGCAGCACCGTGGCGTCGAGCACATCGGACGCTTCAATGATGCCGATGCGGGCCAATTCCGTGCGGGCCAGTTCGGTCAGGTCCTCGTCCGGGCTGGACCAGAGCGCGTCGGACTGGTTGCAGAAGTACTCGAGCCCCAGCCAAACCGTGTTGGGGTCGGAGACCAGGTAAGGGCTCCAGTTGTTGTAGATCTGGAGGCGGCCGACCTGCACATCCGATTCCTGGATATAGATCCAGTTGTCACGGATCAGCTTGCGGCCCTGCTCGGATTCGTCGTGGATCTTCAAGGACCGGACGAGCAGGCCGACGGTGACGAAGTCACGGTAGACGAGGCCCTCGCTGACGGCCCGGACCGGCTCCGGCGGCGGCGGAGTCATGGAGCGGATCAGTTCCGACAGGGGCGCAGTGGAGAAGAAGTAGTCGGCCGGATAAGTTTCGGATTGCCCGGTGGCCAGGTTGGTGGCAGTAACGGCAATGACCTTGCCGTGGTCGAGGGTGAGGCCGTCGACCTGTTGGCCGGTGTGAATGACGCCGCCCAGTTCACGAACTTTGCGGGCGGTCTCCTCCCACATCTGGCCGGGGCCGTACTTGGGATAGAGGAACTGTTCGATGAGGGAGGTCTCGGTTTTGGCGCCGGCGGCATTGCGGCCGAACAGTTTGCCGACGGCGTGGCCAAGCACCTTGCGGACGGAGAGGCCTTTGACGCGCTGGCGGCCCCAGGCGGCGCTGATGGCGGAGCAGGGGACGCCCCAGACTTTCTCTGTATACGACTGAAAGAACGTGCGATAGAGTTCTCGGCCGAAACGGTTGATGAAGAAATCTTCGAGGGTTTTCTCTTCGGGCAGCGGCAGCAGGGCGGTGCGCAGGTAGCTGAGGCCGA
Organism: Paludibaculum fermentans; assembly: GCF_051172195.1. Lineage (GTDB taxonomy): Bacteria > Acidobacteriota > Terriglobia > Bryobacterales > Bryobacteraceae > Paludibaculum > Paludibaculum fermentans_A. The sequence continues at coordinate 1,278,807 of NZ_JBPJAQ010000001.1, read as the reverse complement.
TGCGGAAGGAAGACCAGAGGCCGAGCTTGCGGAGGGTATCGACACTGAGGGTGATGGGGTACTGAAAGAGGCGGCGGCGGAAATAGATGCGGGACTTGCGGGGCCGCAGGAGCATGACGTTGTCTTCGCGTTCCGGGTCGGGTCCGGAGCCGCCGGACTCGAGCGAGCGGCGCATGCGGTGGTAGGTGATTTCGGGGGTGCCGGGCGGCAGGGCCTGCAGGGGCAGCATGCGGCGCCACCAATCCATGACACGGTCTGATTTCGAGAAGAAGCGGTGGCCGCCGAGATCGATGCGGTTGCCTTTGTAGTTGGCGGTGCGGGAGATGCCGCCGAAGTGCTCGCTTTTTTCGAGCACGATGGGCTGGATGCCTGTGCGCGTCAGCAGTTCGTAGGCAGCTGTGAGCCCGGCGGGACCGGCGCCGATGATGATGGCTTTCTTGACGTGCATCCCCGATTGAAACGCGAACTCCTCCGAGACGCGCGCCTATCTGACAGAATCTCTTATCATATCGGAGCCGCGACTGGAGCCGCTGAGAATCCTCGCAAAGGGCCAGCAGACTGCTAGGCTTATAGAGTGGATCCACTTCGTACCCGCCGCGTCGCTGAAAAGATGAGAGAGGAGTTGTCGGAGCTCATCCGGTATGAATCCGACGACCCGCGTATTCACCAGGTGGAAGTGAGCGAGGTGGTGGTGTCGCCGGATATGCGCCAGGCGGATGTGCTGGTGGTGCTGCCGCAAAAGGCGGAAGAGCGGGTGTCGGCGCTGGCCGGGTTGGAATCGGCCAAGGGGTATCTGCGGCATCAGCTGATGCAGAGGCTGGAGCTGTTCCGGATGCCGGAGCTGCGCTTCAAATCGAACGTGGGATCGGCGCAAAGCGCTCCAATCGAAAGACTTCTGCGGCGGGTGCGGCGGGGCCGTCCGAAGGCGGACGCGGGACCGCAGCCGGAATAAGCTTCGACTCATCTGCAAGAAAATAAGAGCTTTTCTTGCTCCAGCAAGGGTCTCAGTTGTAGGCTAAAATCAGGGCGCGCCGCGCGAGGCGCCCAAAACGAACCCGTGCAACCCACGCCCCCTGGCCGCAGCCTCAAAATCTGGTCCGTAAATATCACAAAGTGGGGTATTTTTGCGGCTTCTGTGCTACTTCTAATGTTAATGGCCGCATGGCCGGCAGTGGCCGGACCGGGGCCAGGATCCCTGCTGCGGTTGGAACGTTCCCTGGATTCGATGGGGACGACCTATACGATCGCCGTTTACGGAAGCGACAGGTACGCCTTGGATTCAGCTTTGGACGACGCCTTTGAAGAGGCCCGCCGGCTGGACAACCTGTTGTCCAACTACCGGCCGGAGAGCGAGTGGAGCCGGGTGAACCAGGAGGCTCCCCAGCAGGCGGTGAAAGTATCCACCGAGCTGTACCAATTGCTGAACTCCTGTGTGGAATACAGCCGGCAGAGTGAAGGAGCGTTCGACATAACCGTCGGTCCGCTGATGAAGATCTGGGGTTTTTATAAGGGTACGGGACGCACGCCGCACAAGGCGGAAATCCGCACGGCTATGCAGCGTGTGGGCTGGCGTCATATCCACCTGGATCCGAAGGCGGGGACGGTACGGTTTGACGAACCGGTGGAGATTGATCCGGGCGGGATCGGCAAAGGCTATGCGGTGGACCGCATGGCGGCGATCCTGAAGAAAGATGGCGTAGCCAGCGGGATTATCACGGCTGGCCGGTCGAGTATCTACGCCATAGGCGCACCTCCGAATGAACCGCGGGGGTGGCGCGTGACGATTCCCAATCCGCGCAATCCAAAGGTCAATGCGGCCGAATATTTTCTGAAGGACGAATCGATGTCCACGTCGGGCACATCGGAGAAGTTCTTCATTGCCGGGGGCACGACATACAGCCACATCATGGATCCGCGCACGGGCTATCCGGCGCAGGGGATGTTGTCTGTATCGGTGATTGCTCCACGGACCATCGACACCGAAGCGTGGACGAAACCTTATTTCATCCTGGGCCGGCAGTGGGCCGCCCAGCACAAGCCCAAGCAGTTTCGGGTCTTCCTGTGTGAAGACAGATCGGAGATCGCATGCGTGTCCCTCCCATGAGCAGCCGTTTTCTGGATGCCTGCCGCCGCCGTCCCACGGACGTGAGGCCGGTTTGGTTTATGCGGCAAGCTGGCCGGTATATGAAACAGTACCGGGAGATCCGTGCCAAGAACAGCATCCTGGAGATCTGTAAGCGGCCCGACCTGGCGGCGCAGGTGACGCTGCAACCGGTGGAAGTGCTGGACGTGGATGCGGCCATCATCTTTGCGGATCTGTTGCTGCCCATCGAACCGATGGGTTTGCGGCTGAAGTTCGTGGCGGGTGAAGGTCCGCAGATCGACAATCCGATCCGCACTTCGCACGATGTGGATACGCTGTCGACGGCCAATACGGATGAACTCGGGTATGTCGGCGAGTCGATCCAGATTGTGTCGAAGGCCTTGGCGGGCAAGGTTCCGGTCATTGGTTTTGTAGGCGCGCCGTTCACGATGGCGAGCTACATGATCGAGGGCGGCGCTTCGCGCAACTTCATCAACACGAAGACGCTGATGTACCGCGACGAGACGCTGTGGCGGCGCCTGATGGGCAAGCTGGTGGACGTGCTGGGCCCGTTCGCGATGCTGCAGGTGGCGGCCGGCGCGCGTGCGATCCAGGTGTTCGACTCCTGGGTGGGCGCCTTGGGCGCGGACGACTATGTGCGGTACGTGGCTCCTTATTCGCGGGCATTGATTGAACGCATCCGGTCGACGGGTGTGCCGGTGATCCACTTCGGCACGGGCGCTGCGGGCTATTTCCGCGAACTGCACGCGGCGGGCGGCGATGTGATGGGCGTCGACTGGCGCCTGAACATTGACCAGGCCTGGATGGACATCAGCTACCGGTCGGCGATTCAGGGCAACCTGGATCCGGCGGCTCTGCTGGCTCCCCTGCCTGAGTTGAAGACGAAGGTGCATGAACTGTTGAAGCGGACCGGCACGCGGCCGGGCCACATCTTCAACCTGGGCCACGGCATCCTGCCGGAAACCCCGGTGGAAAACGTGAAGGCAGTGGTGCAGATGGTCCGCGAGTTCAAGCCCTAACGTGCGCACGGTCATCATCGGCGGCGGCATCACCGGGCTCTCGGCAGCCTATGAACTGGTGAAAGCCGGCCGCCGGCCCACGATTGTCGAGCAGCAGCCGCAGTTGGGCGGCGTCATCCAGACGGATACGGTGGAAGGCTGTGTGCTCGAGGGCGGACCGGACAGTTTCCTCTCGGCCAAACCGGCGGCCAACGAACTGATCAAAGAGATCGGACTGGGCGACCAGCTGATCAGTTCGAACGACGCCTCGCGCATCACCTATCTCGTGAAGAACGGCCGACTGGTGGCGATGCCGGACGGGCTGATGATGATGGTGCCGACGAAGATCCTGCCGGTGGCGGTGAGCCCGCTGCTGTCGTGGGGCACGAAGATCCGCATGGGGCTGGAGTACTTCCGCAAGCCGCCCGCGCAACCGCTGCCGGACCGCACGGTGGAAGATTTCATCCGCGATCACTACGGGCAGGAGACGGTGGACTATCTGGCGGAGCCGCTGCTGTCGGGTGTTTACGGCGGATCTGTGTCGCGGCTGAGCGTAGGCAGCGTGCTGGCGCGCTTTGTCGAGCTGGAGAACCGCTATGGCAGTTTGACGCGCGGGGTGCTGGAGTCGCGCAAGAAGGCTCCGAAGACGGCCACACCGGCGCCGCTGTTCCAGACTCTCAAAGGCGGGCTGGCGCAGTTGACCGATGAACTGCAGCGGCGGATCGACGGACAGTGCGAGGTCATCACCGGACGGGCCGAGGGTGTCGAGAAGGCGGAGACGGGTTACCGCGTTCGCGTGAACGGTACGGCGGTCGAGGCGGAAGGGCTGATCATGGCTTGTCCCGCCTGGCAGGCGGGCGTACTGCTGCGCGGTGTGCAGCCGCGGTTGTCCGAACTGCTGGAAGGCATCGAGTACAGTTCGTCGGTGACCCTGGCCTTGGGCTACCGCCGGGCCGATTGCGGCCGCATCCCTCCGGGGTTCGGATTCCTGATTCCTTCGAAAGAGCGCAAGACGCTGGTGGCCTGCACGTTTGTGGGGGCGAAGTTTCCATTCCGGGTGCCGGACTCGCATGTAGTGCTGCGGTGCTTCCTGGGCGGGGCTGGTCACGAAGCGATTCTGGATCGCGGCGACGACGAGATTGTGGCCACGGTGCGCGCGGAGCTGCGGCAATTGCTGGGCTGGGATACGGAGCCGGCGTTTGTGCGGATCCGGCGGTGGCGCAAGTCGATGGCGCAATACACGGTGGGCCATGCGGCGCGCGTGCAGGAGATGCGCGGCTTGCTGCGCGGCCTGGATGGGCTGCACCTGGCGGGCAATGCGTATGAAGGGATTGGCATCCCGGATTGTGTACGGACCGGCCGTGCGGCGGCGCAGGCCCTTGTTCGCACCGCCTGAAGTTTGCGCCTAAGATACGTCCGCCAGGCCTCGCGACCGGCCTTGCGCGTTGCTACCATCAACATATATGAAGAAGTTTTTACTTGCTGTTCTCGCCGCTTCCACGGTCTGGGCCGGTGAAGCGGAGGATAAGCGGTTGCAGGAAGCCTCGACGGTCCTCGGCGAAATCATGTCGACCGGCGACAAGGCGATTCCTCAGGACCTGTTTTCGAAGGCACAGTGCGCGGTGATTGTTCCGGCCATGAAGAAGGGCGGATTCATTCTCGGCGCGAAGTATGGGCGCGGTTTTGCAGCATGCCGGGAGGCGGACGGGAAGGGCTGGACGGCTCCGGTGGGTGTGCGGGTGGAAGGCGGCAGCGTAGGTTTCCAGATCGGCGGCGCGGAAAGTGACGTGATCATGCTGGTGATGAGCCAGAAGGGCATGGAGCGCCTGCTGGCGAGCAAGTTCACACTGGGTGGTGAAGCGACTGTGGCGGCGGGTCCGGTGGGCCGGGACACGACGGCGCAGACGGATGCGTCGATGCGGGCGGAGATTCTGTCCTGGTCGCGGTCGCGCGGTGTGTTTGGCGGTATCGCGCTGCAGGGTGCGACGCTGCGCGCTGATGAAGATGTCGACACGGCGCTGTACGGCTCCGGTGTCGATCGCAAGTCCGTGCTGCAGGGCAAGAAGCCAGTGCCGCCGGCGGCGAAGGGTCTGGTCGACCTGTTGAACAAGTACTCCGCTTACAAGGGCAACTAAGGGATTTGGGCAGCGGCCTGGGATGCGACAGGAACCATCCGGCCGTTGTCCCGGATCGATTGACGGGCCGCTTCGACGACCGCCTCGTTGTAGCGTGAATTGGCCGGCGTCGCCATTACGCCGGCCTCATCCCACTGAGTGAGTAGCTGCTGGCGGGCCGCCAGGTCCCTGCCTTGCATCTCCAGGGCCCGCTCCACGATGTAAGCGGTGGAACGGTAGCCATAGCCGACGGGCGTCAGTCCGGGGCCTCCCACATCCACATACTGAAAATAGTCCGGTGACGGCTCGGCATAGGTGTTCATGCCATCGCCGCCGGGGTTGGCGGTGTAGCAGTACTGCATGCCGCGGAACTGATCAGAGTGATGCAGCCAACCGCCCACCTGGCCATTGGAGCAGTACATCGTCAGGCTTTGCATATTGGTGCCCGGAGCGGCGTCAGGGAAGCCGAGGGCGTTCTGGACGTTGAGACAGGCTCCGTTGTCCCAGAGCACGCGGGCATCGGTCCACAACCAGCCTTCGTTGCCATTGGGGAACTTGTCCCTGATGCCGTAGACGCTGACAGCGGTGGGCCTGAGGCCCGTGACGAAGGCGACGAGGTCGACGTAGTGGCAGCCGATGTAAGTGAAGGCATCGGACGCGTCGACGGTGAACCAGTTCTGGAAGTTGGAGTGGCGGTAGTACCACTTCTCGAGCAGGCAGGCTGTCCCGAGCTTGAATTCGCCGAAGAGGCCGCTCTGGTAGCGGCGGCGGGCGAGCAGCGAGCGGTCGTCGAAGCGCTTGTGGTATTCGATGCCCACAAGGAGGCCGCGGGTCCTGGCTTCGTTCTCAATCTCGATGGACTGGGCGACGGTGAGCACCAGCGGCTTGACGCAGAGGACGTGTTGATCGTGCCGCAGGGCGGTCATGACTGCATCAAAGTGGACATCGTCCGGCAGGGCCACGACGACGAGCTGGTAAGGCGGGAGTCCGGCGATGACTTCGGAGTAGGGCTCCAGGCGGGGCCGGAACGAGTGGCCGGGAAAGGCGCGCAGGATGGGCTCGGCCGCGGCGAGTTTGTCGAGGGTGGCGGCGTGACGGGCGCAGACCTCAACGGGTCCAACGAGCCCCATCCGCTGCATCTGGTAGACGGAAGGCAGGATCTGGTCGTGGGCGATCATGCCGCCGCCGATAATCGCGATTTGCATGGTACGGCTCCGTGGATCCTTAAGCCTGGACAACGGCGTCGGCGGAGGCGGCGGCGCGCTCGGCGAGCACTTCACCGAACGCTTCTTCGAGCACCGCGCAGCCTTCGCGCACCGCTTCGGCCGTGATGGTGAGCGGCGGAGCGATCTTGATGGTGCAGCCGGCGGGGCCGACGGGCGAGAACATCAGCAGGCCTTTTTCGATGCAGCGCCAGACGACGGCGTGGGCGAGTTCTCCATCTGGTTGTTTGTGGGCCTTGACGCAGGCCAGGCCGGCGACCAGGCCTTTGCCGGCCAGGTAAGCGGCCTGCGGGAAGCGGGCTTTGACGCGGCGCAGGCCTTCCTGCAGAACCTCACCGACGACGGCGGCGTTGTGAGGCAGGTTCTCTTTCACGATGAGGTCGACGTTGGCCAGCGCGGCGGCGCAGCAGATGGGGTTGCCGGTATGAGTGGAGGATGCGGAGCCGGGGTTCGGCAGATCCATGAGTTCCGGCTTGCCGACGATGGCGGAGATGGGGAGTGAGCTGGAGATGCCTTTGCCCCAGGTGGTGAGGTCGGGCAGGACTCCGTAGTGCTCGAAGCCCCAGAGCGTGCCGGTGCGGCCGAAGCCGGCCTGGACTTCGTCAAAGACGAGCAGGGCGCGGTGGCCGTCGCACCACTGGCGCAGGGTCTTGATGTACTGCGGCGGGGCGAAGGCGGCGGTGCCGCCCTGGTAGGTTTCGAGGATGACGGCGCAGACCTGGCTGGGGGCGACACCGTTCTCGGCGAGGGTGCGCTCGAAGAGTTCAAAGCTGGTGTCCTCGGTCCAGTAGCCGTCGGGGAACGGGACCTGGACGAAGCCGGGATCGAGGTTGCCGATCCATTCCTTGAGGACCGGGATGCCGCCTACCTGCTGGGAGCCCAGGGTGCGGCCGTGGAAGGCTTTCTCGAACGAGACGATGACGTTCTTGGAGCGGCCGCCGATCCTGTGGCCGTGGATGCGGGCGATCTTGACAGCGAACTCGACGGTCTCGGAGCCGGTGGTGAGCAGGAAGATCTTCTTCAACGGCTCAGGCATGAGGCCGACGAGGCGTTCGCAGAGTTCGGCGCGAATGGCCGAGGGGAAGCAATAATTCGTGAGCAGCGTGTGCTGGGCCTGGGCGCAGATGGCGTCGGCGATCTCTTTGCGGCCGTGGCCGGCGTTGGTGATGAGGACGCCGGACGACCAGTCGAGCCACATGTTGCCCCAGGCATCGTAAACTTGGAAGCCTTCGGCGCGGTCCCAGACGACGGGTGGTTGGCCGGCCATGGCGCGCAGTTCAAAGTCGTGGAGTTTTTGAAGGATCGGGAGTGACTCCGGCACCGGGAACTGGGTGTGGATGCGACGGAACGAGGTCTCCACGGCGGGGACGGGGCGCGGTGTAAAGGAAGGGTCACTCATGAGATCTATTGTGAGGAATGAAGCGCGGGGGTGCAAATTGCGATTCGTGGGGTGACAGAAAGGTGGAGGGTTTGAGGGGGGCGGCCCCGAGGGGCTGGCGACGAGGGAACGGCTACTCGTCGCGCAGCACTTCGAGCGGGCGCTGGTTCAGGATTCGGATGGATGCGGCCCAGCCGGCTACTACGGCCAAGAGCGTGGTCAGGGCTATGGTTGCCGCGTTGGGCAGCAGTTCGAACTGGAAGCGGGCGTCCAGCAGGCGAAGGAGCAGTACCCGGGCGAAGATGGTGGCCATGGCTCCGCCCATCAGGCCGGCTACCGCGCCCAGGATCGCGAACTCGACGGAGAAGATCGATACCAGGACGTTGCGGCGGGCTCCGATGGTTTTGAGGACGGCGGATTCGCGGGTGCGGCGCAGGCGGGTGCCGGCGACCGTCGAGGCCAGGATGATGGCTCCGGCCAGGATGGCGAAAGCCGAGATGAAGCGGATGACCAGGGCGACCTGGTCGACCACTTCCTGCACGATGTTCATCACGTCGGCGGCGTTGATAACCGTCACCGTCGGGAACTGCTTGTAAGCGTCACGCTGGAACGTGGAGACCTTGGTGGGCGGCAGGCGGACGGCACCGAACCACTGGGTGGGCAGGCCCTCCAACGCAACGCGGTTGAAGACGAAGTCGGGTTCGCCGCCGAAGCGGACGGCTTCGACACGGTGTACGGAGACGACCTTCACGTCGAATTCCCGGCCTACGGAACTCCAGTGGAGCGTCATGCCCGGTTCGATCCTGAGATTCGTGGCGGTGCGTTCCGAGACCGAGGCGGCGGGCGTCTTTTCTCCGGGCTGCCACCAGGCGCCTTTGCGGATGATGACGTCGGGGAGTTTATTCTCCGACCAGGTGACCTGGGTGGTGAAGCTGCGGCGGCGGCGCGGGCGGCCCTGGTTGTCCGTGGCCTGCGGGCCCTGCTGTGGAATGTTCAGGTCCTCAATGGCTGTGCCGTTGATGGAGACCAGGCGCGCGGCGATGAGAGGGGTCAGGGTCGGCTTGGCGGTGAGGTCGGTGCGGCTGTCGAGGAACTGCTTCACGGCTTCCTGGTCGCGGCTGGTGATGTTGATCATCAGCACGTTGGGCGAGCCTTTGGGCGCGGCTCCGACGACCTCGACCAATAGGGACTTCTGCACCAGATAGATGGTGAGGGTGAACATCACACCGATGCCGAGGGCAACCAGGACGCTGGTGGCGTGGTTGCCGGGACGGTAGAGGTTGGCCATGCCGTGCCGCAGGGCGACGGGCAGGCGGACCGGGGTCCAGCGGAGGAAGAGCTTCAGGCCGCGAAGGAGGAGCCAGGCGACCAGGGCGAGCAGCAGCAGGGCGACGGCCAGGCCGCCGACGAAGTACGAGCCCATCTTTACGGATTCGGCCAGCCAGGCAGCCACGCCGCCGAGTCCGGCCAGGATCAGCACACCGCTGAGCAGGGCGGGCCACTGCATGGCCAGGCGCTTGAGCAATTTCGGTTTCACCTCGGCCATTTCGCGGCGGAAGATGAGGGCCGGCTTCACCTGGCGGACCGCCAGCAGCGGCGGGATGGTGAACAGCAGGGTGACTAGGACTCCGGCGAGGATGCCTTCGAGGGCGAAGGACGGGTTCCAGGGAATGCTCTGGAACTGGAAGTAGCGGGCCAGCAGGAGGGGAAAGAGGCGCTGTACGATGCCGCCCACGGCCACGCCGGCGAGGCCTCCGGTGAGCCCCAGCAGCAGGGTCTGCAGCGTGTAGATGCGGATGATCTGGGACGACCGCGCGCCCAGGCATTTCAGGATCGCGATGGTGTCCAGGCGCTGCTGGATGTGGGAATAGATCGCCGTGGCGACACCGAGGGCGCCGACAATCAGGGCAATGAGGGAGACGAGACTCAGGAAGGTCGTCGAGCGGTCGAGCGCGCGTGTGATGAGGGGATTGGTGTCGCGGTAATCCACCACCATCGATTCCGGGAAGGCCTTCTTGAGGGCGTCGAACATCTGCGCCACCTGGATGCCCTGGGCCGGCAGTTTAAAGAGGAAGCGATGGGAGGCACGCGAGCCGAAGGTCATGAGGCCGGTGCGGTCGAGGCCTTCGCGCGTGATCATGATACGCGGGCCGACGTTGAGGGAGCCGGTCATGCGGTCGGGCTCCATGCGGACGACGCCGCAGACGCGGAACTGGGCTTCGCCGAGCTTGACCGTGGAGCCGACGGAGAGGTTCAGGCGCAGCAGCAGGTCGTCGGAGACGGCGATGGTGTCGGGCGTGAGGGCCTTGGAGAGCGGTTGGTCCGGATCGAGCCGGACTTTGCCGTAGTAGGGGTAGACCTGAGGATCGACAGCCTTGACCGAGACCAATGCGGGGGTGGCGCCCTCGGCGCTGAGCATGGAGACGGTTTCAGTGATGCGCGTGAGCTGGGCGCCGCGTTTGAGCCAGGACTGGATCTCGGAGTCCTGCGCCGGGGTAAAGGGCATGAACTGGCGAATGGTGAGATCGGCCGCCATGAGGGTGCGGGCTTCGCGGCGCAGCGCTTCGTGGAAAGCGGCGGAGAAACCGCGGACTCCGGTGAGGGCGCCCACTCCGGCGGCCACGCCGAAGATGACGAAGATGAATTTGGGGGCGGAGGCACGGGCTTCGCGCCACGCCATGCGCCAGGCAGCGGTTTGGAACATCAGGCGGCGTCCTTGCGTTCGTCGGAGACGACGGCGCCGTCCTTGAGGGTGATGATGCGGGTGGCGTAGGTGGCGAGGTCGCGGTCGTGGGTGACCAGGACGAGGGTGGCCCCTTCCTGGCGGTTCATCGAGAGAAGCAGGTCGAGCACCTGGCGGCCGTTGACGGAGTCGAGATTGCCGGTGGGTTCATCGGCGAGCAGCAGCGGGGGCTGGCGCATGAAGGCGCGGGCCAGGGCGACGCGCTGTTGTTCGCCGCCGGAGAGCTGGACGGGGTAGTGCTCGCGGCGGTCTTCGAGGCCGACGGTGTCGAGAAGAAGGCGGGCGCGGGCCATGGCTCCGCTGGAGACGTCGCCGGCGAGTTCGGCGGGCAGTAGGACGTTTTCCTCGGCGGTAAGGGTGGGGATGAGTTGATAGCTCTGGAAGACGAACCCGATCTTGCGGCCGCGCAGGTCAGCCAGCGCGTCTTCGCCGAGGTGGGAGATCTCTTCCCCATCGAGATGAATGGTGCCCGTGGTGGGAGCGTCGAGGCCCGCCAGCAGGCCCAGCAGGGTGGATTTGCCTGAGCCCGAGGCGCCCATGATGGCCACGAACTCGCCTTCCTGGATATCCAATTCGATGCCGCGCAGGATCTGGACGCGGTGCGTTCCGGTGTCGATGGACTTCGTGACGCCGCGGAGGGAAAGGATGGATTTTGCCATGCTTGCAGGTACTTCCCTTATGATTGCAGTTGAGGGCCTTTCATTCTTGAAAATCCGATCTGGGATGAGTTTCCGATGGAGAATCTGCTGGGTGGGGGTAGCCTTGCTGATGGCTGCCTGTTCGAAACCGGAGCCCCAACCGGAGCCCGCGGCCGAACCCGCGCCTGCCGCGGCAGCCAAGCCGGCGCCGGAGCCCGTGGAGACTGATACGCGGCCGGTGATTGTTGCGTTTGGCGATAGCCTCACAGCCGGGTACGGCCTGGAGCCGGGGCTGAGCTACGCCGACTTCCTGCAGAAGCAGTTGGACGCGAAGGGTTATCACTACCGCGTGGTGAACCAGGGGATCAGCGGCGATACGACGGACGGCGGCGTGACCCGGGTGGCTGAAGCAGTGCGCCTGAAGCCAGCGGTGGTCATCCTGGAACTGGGCGCGAACGACGGGTTGCGCGGCCTGCCGGTGGAGTCGACCGCGGCGAACCTGACCGAGATGGTCGACGCGTTCCAGAAGGCGGGCGCGAAGGTGGTCTTGTGTGGCATGACGCTGCCCCGCAACTACGGGCAGGATTACATCAGGAACTTCGAGAAGGTGTTCCAAGAGCTCACCAAAAGCCACAGGCTGACAATGATCCCCTTCTTTCTGGAAGGTGTGGCGACCAGGCCGGAACTGATGCAGAGGGACGGGATGCACCCGACGGCAAAGGGTACTGAGAAGGTGGCGGGGACGGTGCTGAAGTATCTGGAGCCGTTGCTGAAGAAGTAGGGCCGGTGGTTGAGGCCGGCCCTGGATCGAACTAGCGGTTGAGGGTGGCCGCCGGATGCGGGTTGATCTCATCGCGAGACACCTTGCCGTCACGAATGGTGATGATGCGGTGGGCGTACTCGGCGATGTCGCGCTCGTGGGTGACCAGGACGATGGTGTTGCCCTGGGTGTGGAGCCGTTCAAACAGCGCCATGATTTCCACGCTGGTGGCGGAGTCCAGGTTGCCGGTGGGTTCGTCGGCCAGCAGGATGGAGGGGTCGTTGACCAGGGCGCGGGCGATGGCGACGCGCTGGCGCTGACCGCCGGAGAGCTCGTTCGGCTTGTGATACATGCGCCGTTCGAGGTCAGTGATGCGCAGCGCGTGCTTGGCGCGCTCCAAGCGCTCTTCGGCCGGGATGCCGGAGTAGATCAGCGGCAGTTCGACGTTGTGCAGCGCGGTGGCGCGCGGCAGCAGGTTGAACGTTTGGAAGACGAAGCCGATTTCCTTGTTGCGGATGCGGGCGAGTTCGTCGTCCGACATATCGCTCACCAGGTTGCCGTTGATGAAATAGTCGCCTTTGGTCGGCGTATCCAGGCAGCCGATGAGGTTCATCAGAGTGGACTTGCCGGAGCCGGAGGGTCCCATGATGGCGACATACTCGCCGCGCTTGATCTCGACATCGCAACCCGAAACGGCGTGGATCTCCTGGTCGCCCATGATGTAGGTTTTCCAGAGGTCGTACGTCCGGATAACGATGTTGTTCTGCTTCAGCTCCGCGCCGCGGGCATTCTTTTCCTTCACAATTGCACTAGCCATTGGGATCTCGTTCTTTCTTTGTTCCGTTCGGCGCTCCGGCCTGCTTTACGGCTCGGCCTTGACTGGAGCCTTGTTGTCGACCTTGACCTTCGCCTGATTGCGCAGGGTCCGGATGATCTTGTAGCTGCCGGTGATGATCTCTTCGCCTTCCTTTAACCCGCTCACCACTTCGATGTCGGTCGCGCCGGTGATGCCGGTCTTCACCTCGCGGAACTCGGCGGCGCCGTTTTTGACGACGAATACGCCTTGCAGTTCTTCCTTCATCTTTTTCTGCTTATCAGGATCGGCGTTGGTTGCGGCCTGAACGTTACCCTGTTTCGCTTCGGGCTCGAGATCCCCACGTTGGCGTACAGTCAGCGCCTGGATCGGGATCGCCAATGCTTTCTGTCGCGTAGCGGTGATTACCTTGGCGGTACAGGACAAACCGGGGCGGATTTCCGTGGGCGGAGTGTCGAGGGCGATCACCACTTTGAAGTCTTTCGCCTCCTGGCTGGAGACGGCGCTCTGGCTGGCGGCCAGGCCGGTGGAGCGCAGGATGGCCGTGTTGCCGATCTCGATCACGTGACCTTTGAAAGTCTGGTTCGGGATGGCGTCGATGGTCACGTCGGCCTGCTGGTCGAGTTTCACATTGACGATGTCGGTCTCATCCACCTTCACCTCGGCTGTGATCAGGCTCATGTCGGCGATGGTCATAATGAGCGACGCGGCGGAGTTCTGGACGCCGGGCACCACGGTTTCACCGACGCGGACAGGCAGGTTGGTGACAATGCCGTCGATGGGGGAGACGGCGTTATGCTTCTGCAGGACGTCGGAGAAGCGGCTGAGGGTGGCGCGCGACTGAGAGACACGGCGCTGGCTGCCGGACAACTGGGCGGCGGTCTGCTCGCGCTGTGCCTTCATCTGGCTGAGCCTGGCCTCGGATTCCCGCAACGTAGCGGCGGCCGAGTCGTAGGCGGCCTTCTTGGAATCGAACTCCGCCTTGGCCACCAGTTTCTCGTTAAACAGTTGGCGGGCGCGTTCATAGTCCAGACGGGCTCGTTCCAGTTCAGATTTCGAGCGGTCGATGCCTGCCTGGGAAGTATGCAGGTTCTCGTCCATGGCCTTCAGTCCGGCTTCAGAGGCGGACGAGTCAGCGAGGGCGGAGTTCAATCCAGCCTGCTGGGCCTGGACGTCGGCCTGCGCCTGGACGGATTCGAGCCGCGCCAGCACCTGGTCGTGGTGGACTCGATCGCCTTCCTTGACGTTGATGTCGACAATTCGGCCCATGACGTTCGCGCCAATGTTGACGTAGTTCCTGGGCTTGATTTCGCCCGACGCAGTCACCAGACTCGTCAGGTCCTGTTTTGCCGCTTTGCCCGTCTGCACGGAAACGATTCCGCGCTGGCTCATTTTGACGCTGGCAACCGTGCCACCGCCGACCACGAGAACGGCACCCACTCCTAAGATCCACTTCCACTTGCTCTTCACGAGTTCACAGCTCCTGTCGAATAAAGACGCTAACCGTCGCCAATTTGTTCTCTTCTTTAATGCCCGAGTTGACTTTGGTGGTGATCGGCATGGCGCCCGAATCTTCTCGCGTCAGCGGGTTTGCGACCACTAACATTATAGACGGGCCGAATGGGATGAATATTCCTTACTCACGCGGAAGCCGAAGAAATTCCTCATCGGGGGGCTTGGCACCAGCAGTACCAGTATTGATGCGATTGAAGTACCTCGGTGTAGACCTTACAGTAGGAAGGCGGTGGCGGCTGCGGCCCGTAGAGAGTGTTCCGTACGCTCGGAGGAGTCCGGGTCCCCCCACCGCACTTTTGTCCGCCCGCCCTAAGCATTTCCCTGATCCCTAAAGTAAGGGATCCGTAGAACCGATAGGACTCTTGTGCGGGCAGTTGAACATCCCGAAGTGCTGGCCGAGGCCGCAGCTGGGCTCAGTCACCAGTTGCAGGCCCACCTGCAGTGGATGGCTGAACTGCTGGCGCCGCATCTGGCGGGGTTGGAGCGTAAGTTCCTGGTCCAGCTGAAGAAGCAGAAACTGGACCCCAGCCAAAGGGAGTCCCTGGCCTCTATCACTCCAGGCGCCGCTGCGCAGTGCCTGGCCGCCGGCGAGCCGCTGAGCCGCTTCCTGGAGAAGGTCCAATACCGGGGGCGAAGGCTGGCGAAGCTGGGCCTTACCCCATCTTCGGTCGTTTCGGCCCTGGGTGAGTACGACAAGCTGTTGAGTGCAGAGCTGCTGAAGCGCTGTGCCGACCAGGCCGCCAACCTGGGCTGGGTCCGCAACCAACTGCACTTCCTGGTGATCCTGAGCCTGAACAGCGCGTTCTACCAGGTGCGTGAGGGCGAGAGCCAGGCATTCTACGAGTTATTCCGGGTGGAAGTGGAATCACGCACCCTGGACGAGATGTTGCCGCGGTTCCTGGCGGCCCTGCTCACGTATACGGGCGCTGACGACGGCAGGCTTTACCTGCTGGAAGATGGCGAGGAGAGCTGGATCTCCCGGGGCGCGTTGCCCGGCGAGGCGCAGATCGTCTCCTTGTGCACTACCCCTAAGGTACGGCGAGACCTGGCGCGGCCGCGCTGCATCGAAATCGGGACTGATACGCGACCCATGGTGCTGGATAAGAAGTGGCACCGGTCGTTCCACACCTGTTGGTCCGTGCCGCTGTGCGCCGAAGGCAAGCTGCGCGGGGTATTACAGTTTGCCTTCCGGAAATCCTACGAATGGATGCCGCGGGAAGTGGAACTGCTCTCGGCGGCGGCGGAGCGCTGCTGGCTGGCAGCCGAAAAGGCGCGGTTGCTGGAAGATCTTGCCCGGCGTGAGGAGCAGGTCCGGCGGCTGGCTGAGCACATGGTGGAAGTGGAAGAGTCGGAGCGCCGGCGCATCAGCCGGGAGCTGCACGACGAGGCGGGCCAATCGCTGCTGTGCGTGCGCCTGCAGCTGGAGATGCTGGAGCAGGAGCTGCCGCCGGAATTTGCACCCTGGCGGAAGCGCATGGGCGAAGTGCGGGAGATGACGGAGCACACGATCATCGAGATCCGACGCCTGATTGCCGCGCTGAGTCCGGCGATTCTCGACCAGATGGGGCTGGCTCCGGCGCTGCGTCAGCTGATTGGGCGGTTCCGCAATCTTCACTCGGCGGAGGTAAGGTTGCAATTACCTCGGAGACTGGACCTCCCTAAGAAGATGTCCATCATCCT
Source organism: Paludibaculum fermentans (assembly GCF_051172195.1). Classification (GTDB taxonomy): domain Bacteria; phylum Acidobacteriota; class Terriglobia; order Bryobacterales; family Bryobacteraceae; genus Paludibaculum; species Paludibaculum fermentans_A. The sequence goes on along the minus strand of NZ_JBPJAQ010000001.1, from coordinate 1,262,840 downwards.
CTACCGGTTGGTCCAGGAGATTTTCAACAACATCGCTAAGTATTCTCTGGCCGCCCGCGTAAACCTTTCCGTAGATTCCGCCGATGGATGTCTGAGAATGCAAGTCGAGGACGATGGTATCGGCTTCGACGTGGAAGAGGCTTTCTCCCGCCGGGATTGCTTCGGTTTATCGGGCCTTAGAGAGCGAGTGGCTCTGTTGGGAGGCGCGCTGGAAGTGCGCAGTCTCCGCAAGGCGAAAACCGCGGAATCGGCCGGTTGGTCGGACCTCAACCAGCGACGGGAAAAAGCGCATACCGGAAGGATTGGTATTGACCGGCACGGGACGATGATCCGGGTGGTCCTTCCACTGCCCCCACGAAACGATGGGGCAGAGCGGTTAAAACGAACTGTACAGGTTGGTTAGCCGGCGATGGCCTCCGCGAAATGCGGTGTGGCCCGCCGAACTTAAAGGCTCTTGGAGTTGACTTATGGCGAAGATCCGAATCTTGTTGGCCGACGATCATACCCTCTTCCGTCAGGGCATCCGGCAGCTCATCTCAAACGAACCTGACATGGAAGTCATCGGGGAAGCCGCCAATGGCAGCGACGCCGTGGACAAAGCGGCGGAGTTGCGTCCGGACCTTGTTCTGATGGATATCGGCATGCCTGGCCTGAGCAGTTTCGAAGCCACCCGCCAGATGAAGAAGAACCGGCCTGAGATTAAGGTGCTGGTGCTTACCATGTACGACGACGAGGACTATCTCGTTGAGGGCATGGAAGTTGGCGCCAACGGCTATGTCCTGAAGGACAGCCCGGCCAATCAGCTTACGTCCGCCATCCGCGATGTTTGCCGCGGCGGCAGCTACCTCAGCCCGAGAATGTTGTCCCAGTTGGTCGACGATTTCCGGTCCCGCATCAAATCGGCCAATCGCCTGCCGCGCTTTGCCACGCTCACGACGCGTGAACGCGAAGTGCTGAAGCTGCTGGCTGAAGGCAACTCGGTGAAGGAGATCGCGTGCGATCTCAACCTCAGCGTGAAAACCGTGGAAGCCCACAAGTTCAACCTGATGCGCAAACTGGACATTCACAACAAGGCCCAGTTGGTGCAATACGCCATCCAGAAGAAGATCATCAAAATCCCCAATTTGGCCTGAGGGGAGGAGGGAATATCGCCGGGGGCAACCCGGGCGGTGTTCAACAGGCAGAGCGGCGCTCGCGCGCCGTGGCCCGCGTCTTTGCGGATTCCGAGCTTCGAGGAGATGTACAATCGACTTCGAGCTGGTACCGCGAAGCGCGGGCTTTTTTTATGAACAGAAGAGAACTCATTTCCATCACCGCCGCGGCTGCCGCGGCCACTTCCCTCCATGCGCAATCAGGCTCCAAACGCCTGCCCATCCGTAAGGCGATCCTGCTGGGGATGCTGCCCAAGTCGCTGACCATCGCAGACAAATTCACCCTTGCCAAGGATTGTGGATTTGAGGCGATGGAGTGCGGCACTGAGGACAACCCCGCCACCGCGGAGGAGATCAAGGCGGCCAGCGACAAGGTCAAGTTGCCCATCCACTCCGTCATGAACCGGGACCACTGGCAGTACCCGCTGTCCAGCCCCGATCCGGCCGTGGTCGCCAAAAGCGTGAAAGGGATGGAGACCAGCATCGCGAACGCGAAGCTCTGGGGCGCCGAGACCGTTCTACTTGTCCCGGCCGTGGTGAATCCCGAAGTCAGCTACAAGCAGGCCTGGGATCGATCGACCGCGGAGATCAAGAAGTTGATCCCGCTGGCCGCCAAGAGCAAGGTGATCATTGCGGTGGAAGAGGTATGGAACAAGTTCCTGCTCAGCCCCATCGAGTTCGCGAACTATGTCGACCAGTTCAAGAGCCCGTGGGTAAAAGCCTACTTTGATGTGGGGAATGTCGTCCTCTACGGTTATCCGCAGGATTGGATCCGGACGCTGGGCCCGCGCATCGCTAAAGTACACCTGAAGGATTTCAAGTTCGCCAAACGGCAGGCGGAGTTCGTCAACCTGCGGGATGGCGAGATCAACTGGAAAGAGATCTACAAGAGCTTGGAAGACATTGGTTATAAAGGTGTTGCGACAGTGGAGCTGTCCGGCGGCGATGGCGAATATCTGAAGGATGTGAGTAAGCGCGTCGATTTGATTCTGGAAAACGCATGAAGAAATTCCTGCTTGGGATTCTCGCCGGGCTCGTGATCGCCGTGGTCACGGGCATCGTCCTGACGTTTGCGGCGGTGAAGTTTGCGCGCAGGCCTCCGGAACCACCGAAAGAGGCCTGGCTCTCGCTGCGACTGGAAGGCGATCTGCCGGAGGCTCCGGAGGTGGGTGTCCCGCTCCCGGCGTTGGAGGACAAATCCCCTCTGACGGTGGCCGAGGTGTGGAGCGTGCTGCGCCGCGCCGCCCGGGATCCCAAGATCAAGGGCGTTCTGTTCAAGCCGCGCGGGCTATCCGTCGGCTGGGGCAAAGTAGAAGAGATCCGGCAGGGGCTCGAGCTTGTGCGCAAGTCCGGAAAACCGGTCTACGCCTGGCTCACGTCCCCGGGTACCAAGGAATACTACGCGGCCACGGCGGCCGACCGGATCTACCTCTCTCCAGAGGACTTAGTCGACTTAAAGGGCCTGCGTGTCGAGGCCGCTTACTACAAAGGAACGCTGGATAAGCTGGGCGTCGAAGTGGAAGTCGAGCACATCGGCAAGTACAAGGACGCCGGCGACAGCTATTCGCGCAGTTCAATGAGCCCGGAGACGAAGGAATCGCTGAATGCGGTTCTGGATGAGCTGTACTTCCGGTTGTGTTCCACCATCGGCCAATCGCGCCACATGACTCCGGAACAGGTGCGCACCCTGTTGGATGATGGTCCGTTTCTGGCGCCGAATGCCAAGAGCCGCGGCCTGGTGGACGAGCTGAACTACGAGTCGACGGTCCAGCAGCAGCTGGCGTCGGCGGCTCATTTGAGTGAAAGCCAGTCGATCTCGGCGCGCGACTATCTGAAAACGATGCCCGAATCCGGCGGCCGCAAAGTGAAGAACATCGCGTATCTCGTGGCCCAGGGCGACATCGTGCGCGGACCCATCGCCAGCCTGCTGGGCGATGAGCGCGGCATCAATCCCCAGACGATGGGCCGGCAGCTGCGCCAGATCGGGAATGATCCGACGATCCGCGGCGTAATCCTGCGTATCGATTCGCCGGGCGGCGATGCGATTGCGTCCGACGAAATCCTGGATGAGGTGAAGAAGCTTTCCAGGAAGAAGCCGATGGTGATCTCGATGTCGGATGTGGCGGCTTCCGGCGGTTACTACATCGCGATGAGCGGCGACCCGGTGGTGGCTTACCCCGGAACCCTGACTGGTTCCATCGGTGTGATCTACGGAAAGGTCAACCTCAAGGGGTTGTACGCGAAGATCGGTGTCTCGAAGGAGATTCTGAAGCGGGGGCGCTTCGCCGATATCGACTCAGACTTCCAGTCGTTGACCCCGGAAGGCCGCGCCAAGCTGCGCGAGTCGTTGCAGTTCATCTATGACGGATTTCTCAAGAAAGTGGGCGAAGGCCGGCACAAGAAACCGTCGGAGATCGATCCGGTCGCGCAAGGCCGGGTCTGGCTGGGCGTGCATGCCCAACAGCAGGGACTTGTCGATGAACTGGGCGGGCTGGACCGAGCGGTTGCCCTCCTGAAGAAAAAGGCTGACCTGTCTGAGACCGACGGGATCCGGCTGGTTCCTTACCCGGCCCGCCGGACCTGGTGGGACGAGCTGTTCACGAAGAAGGATGGGGCCGAAAGTGGTTGGGGCGGCGGCGAAGGAGAAGCTTCGATGTTGTTGAGGCAGCTGCCGGCCGGCGTGGCGCCCTGGCTGCAGGGTGGCGTGCTACGCGTGATGCCCTTTAGCATCCAGATCCGTTAAGCTGCTATCCACTAGAGACTAAAAGACCGCGGCCCGGTGAAACGGCCGCGGTCTTTGTTTTGAAGCTGCGAGTTGCCTAGAAGGCGTGGCTGGAACTGATGCCGCTGCTCTGCAGCACGACGGCCATCTTCTCGAGGGCGGACTTGTGGATCTGCGAAACGCGGCTCTCGTTGATGCCGAGGACCCCGCCGATCTCCTTCATCGTCATCTCGTTGGTGTAGTAGAGGACGACGACCTTCTTGTAGCGTTCGGGCAGCACAGCCATGGCGATTTCCAGCTTTTCTTTCATCTGCTCACGGGCGCACATGGAGTCTGGTTGGGTTTCGGGCTTGCTGGGGAATTCCGGGGCGGGCAGGTCTTCATTCTCAGGGGCGCGGGTGGAGGCGGAGACGAGACCGACATTGCGAAGGTCGAGAGCCATCTGGCGCCAACGGGAGACTTCGACGCCCATCTTGGCGGCGAGCTCGTCTTCAGTGGGCTGGCGTTGGAGGGTGGCGCAGAGATCGCGGGTGACTTGTTCAACTTGCTTATGGCGGCGGCGGAGATCGCGAGAGGCCCAGTCCAACTGCCGAAGGCTGTCCAGAATCGCACCCTTGATGCGGTGCTTCGCATAGCTGGAGAACACGACCTTCTTCTCGGGGTTGTACTTCGTGGCTGCATCGAACAGGCCAAGAATACCGGCGTGCACCAGGTCATCCAACTCAACGTGTACGGGCAAGCTCTCGTGAACGCGAACCGCAATCGCTTTCACCAGAGGAAGATGTTCCATTACAACGCGATCCCGCCGCTCCAACCGCGATTCCCTGATGAGTACAGGTCTCGCGGATTTTCTCCTCACGGGTTCGGGGCCGGAATCTTTCGCCAAAACCACAGCAGTCGCTCTCGCAGCCATGACCTTCTCCTTCACCTTCTCGCCAAAAATCGGTCCCACTTGAGCCTCTCTATTGGAGGTTTTTCCGTGTTTTTTCTGGACCTTCGGGCTCGTCCGGTTTAGGATGTCATCGCCCGACATACTTACATATGCAATCGGGCGACCACTCTGGCTGCTACTCAGGGTTTCACTGCAGTACCCCTGATTATCGGCTGCAAACCCAAGATTCCTTAGGCTCTCGCGAAATTCCGCCGCCTCACCCTCGAAGAGCCCGTTGGGAAGCTCCGCGCTGGAATGAGACGCTTCTGATTTCGCTCTGGCCTTCCTGGATGCCAACACGACCGTTGATGCCCTCAACATGAAACAGCCAGTTCCATTCCGGAACAAATATCCCGTCTTCAAACCGAGGAATATTCGCTACTACCTCGACCTGTGGCCGATCGTACCGTGTTTCTGAGGATTTCCCACTAGACGACACCCCTCAGGGTGCCAGACAGAATGTACTTATATGGGACTAGGAGGGATTCGGGGGTGGTTGGGAAGAAGCCTTAGCTGAGTTCGTCGCGACGGACGGCGACCCAGCTCTTGATTGCGAATACGGCTAACAGAATCAGGACGATGAGTCGAAACTGGCCATCCAGCGTAAACCACGCTGCTAGTCCTATCGCTCCATAGGCGGCTAAGGCCCACTTAAAGCGTTTGCGGATGGGTATCATTCTTAAAACACCTTAATTGTCTCATTAAGTGTCACTGATCCGAGACCGTCTCAATCTGTCACACTCGATGGCGTCTAGTGCTCTCATCTGGGGAGGTTGTACGTGAAAACCAACTGGAGCCGGATTTCGGTCCCCGTGAATTCGGCTGGCAGGGGTGGAAACGGGTTGGAGGCACTGATACCCGCAACTGCCGCTCGATCTAGTGCTTCCGTACCAGAAGGGAACGCAATGACTAGTTTCGGTACACCACCAATCCTATTGATTGAGAACTGTATGGCTGTCCGGCCCTGCCGCCCCAGCCGGGCGCTCTCGGGTAGCACCGCCTGCCAATTGCGCTTGACCGCGGCGAGGACCTGAATAAGGTAGGGCCTGAAGTCGATGCCTTTCGGATCGCTGAGCAACTCCAGGGTGCTGCCGTTGCGGCCCGGCGCGGGATTCTGGATCCGTCCCTCGCTCAGGCTCCCCATGCCGCCGCCGCCGACGTCGCCGACCATGACACCGCGTCCGCCGCCGCCCTGGGCAACGGCCCGGATCGCCTCATCCACTCCGGTCTTGGGTGGAGCGATGGCCACACGGCCTACACCCTGGGCGGCGCTGACGCCGGGTTGCGGCCCGCCTACTCTTTCGAACGGATTCGTTTTGGGCGGCTCGGCGACTGGCGGGGGCGTGGTGGGGATCTTCGGGGCCAAGCCGGCCGGGAGATTGGGCGGGGCCTGTTGCTCGGCCACCTCAATCTTCGGCGGGTCCGCGGCTTGAGGCCGTGGAACCGGCACGGCGACCGGACCGGGCGGTGGCGTGAACGGCTTACCCGGTGGGGTGCTCTGCGGCTGGACGACGGCTTTTTTCGGCATCAGCGCGGCCATGTCGACTTCCGTGGCCGGCTTCTTGCGCTGCTCTTCCTTCTGCGTCACCTTGAACTCGGGCAGGTTCCTGGGTGCGATCAGCGGAGTGGAGCGACGCACATCCACATGGACCTCCGCCCCGGAATGAAATTGCATCGCCCCACCCGGCGCATTCAAGGCAAAGAGGATCACCGCCAACTGGTAGAGCACGGCCCCGCACACAGCCAGGCGGCGGCGCCGGGTTTGCTCCTGGTCGCCGTAGTCCAGAAGCAGTTGTAGCTGCCCCTGGTCGCCGTGCCAGTACCGTTGAAATGATTCGAGCATGGAACCGGGAAAGAGCGGACTCTTACTTGATAGACGTGGATGAGAGCGAACGGGCTACTACCGCGCCATGTTCTTCGATCTTCGTCTCAATCATTCGAGCGAGTTCCAGGGCGAGGGCAGCTGCTTCTCCGTCCACCTCGGGCTTGGCGCGAGTGACGATGCAGTCGAGGAAGGACGCGAACTGACGCTTCAGGGGCTCTTGTTTCGTCACCATTTGGGGCATCAGCTTGACCTGGCGGTTGTCGTCGACGCCGATGGCGAAGCACTCCTGCTTCGCATAGTCTACGGACACATACTGTCTGGGCTGGAAGAAGCGCAGCTTGCGCACGCGTTCGGTCGAGACGCGCGAGGCGGTCAGGTTGGCGATGCAGCCGCTGGGGAACTCCAGGCGGACGTTGGCGATATCGGCCTTGCCGGAGAGCACGGGGATGCCGGCGGCGCGGATCTCGCTGGGCATGGTGCCGGTCATGGCTAGCAGGATGTCGAGATCATGGATCATCAAGTCGAGGACTACGTCCACATCCAGGCTGCGCGGTGAGAAGACGCTGAGGCGGTGGATTTCGAAGAACAGCGGCACGGTCACCAGCGACTTGGCCGCTGTGACGGCCGGGTTAAACCGTTCCAGGTGACCAACTTGCAGGATGCGGCCGCGCTGACGGGCGGTCACGATCATCTGGTGCGCCTCTTCGAGGGACGAGGCGATGGGTTTCTCGACCAGGACGTCGAGCCCGGCATCGAGCAACTGGCAGGCAACCTTGCAATGGGCTGAAGTGGGGACGGCGACGATGGCGGCCTGGGCGTGGCCGGCGAGGTCCTGCAGGGAGTCGTAGGCACGGCAGCCGAACTCCTTCGCGGCGGCCTGGGCGCGTTCCGGGTCGAGGTCGTAGACCCCGGCGAGCTCCACGTGGGATTCGCGGATGACGCGCAAGTGATTCTTTCCAAAGGCTCCTGCGCCGGCGACGGCGACGAGGACTGCTGGTTCGCTCATGATTCCTCCGGCTGGTAGCCGACGATCGAGATGTCGTGCTGGGCGGCCAGGGCGAGCATCTCGTCCTTGTCCAGCAGCAGGGTTCGGCCGGCGTCCACGGCGAGCGCGGTGGTTCCGGTCTCGGCCATGGCGAGAATGGTGCCCGGCCCGGCCACGGGCACGTCGAACAGAAGATGTTTGCGGCGGTTGGACGCCTTGATGAGCCGCAATGCGCGGCCGTTGACCAGGGAAGCCGCCCGGCGCAGCATGGCATCGGTGCCTTCCATGGCTTCGACGGCGACGCAGGCTCGCTCCGAGATGGCGACGCTTTGGCCGATGTCGAAACCGGAGAGAGCGCCGGCCACGCGCCGGCCGTAGTGGATGTCTTTCCGTTCGTCCTCGGTCAGTTTGCGCTTCGAAATCTGGCCCTCGGCGGCCAGCAGCGGCTTGAGGAGCAGGGTGGAATCCGCCAGCGTGATCCCCTCTTTCTCGAGCTCCTTCTGGACTCCGCCGATTAGGGCGTCGGTGTTGCGCGAGGGCAGGGAAAAGAGCAGCTTGGCCAGCCGCCAGTCGGGGCGTAAGGTGCTGAAAAGCGAGGTGTGCCGGACCTGGCCGGCCATGATCACCTGGGTGATCTTCTCCTTCTGGAGGATGTCGATCAACTTACCGAGTTCGGCGATCGTGATCCAGTAGCAGCGGTCGACCAGGGCTTCCACTTCCGGCGGGGCGTTGTCCTTTAGGGCGATGACTACTACTTCGTGCCCGAGCTGGCGGGCGGTCTGCAGGGCGAGGATGGGGAAGCGGCTGGAGCCGGCGATGAGCCCGTATCTCACTTGATGAAACCACGCTTGGCGGTGCGAATGAACTCGACCAGCTCGTCCACCTCGGCACACGGCGAAACTTCCGCCTGGATCTGCTCTAAAGCCTGGGAGGTGTTCAACTTGTCGCTCATGAGCAGGCGGAAGGCCTTGTGCAGCCCGGCGATGGAATCGGCGGTAAAGCCGCGGCGTTGGAGTCCGATCTTATTCTCGCCATAGACCTTCGACTGCCGTGGAGTGACCGTCTGCGAATAGGGCAGGACATCCTGGGTGACCACGCTATAGCCGCCGGTGAAGGAGTGGCGGCCGATGCGGCAGAACTGGTGGACGCCGGAGAAGGCCTCGACGATGGCCCAGTCGCCGATGGTGACATGCCCGGCGAGCGTAACCGCATTGCCGAGAATGATATGGCTGCCGATCTGGGCGTCGTGGGCGATGTGCGAATAGGCCATCAGCAGATTGTCGTCGCCGATGGCGGTGAGTGAGCCGCCGCCTTCGGTGCCGCGGTGGATGGTCACGAATTCGCGGATCCTGTTGCGGGCTCCGATGCGGGTTTCGGTGCGCTCGCCGTGGTACTTCAGATCCTGGGACGCGACCCCGACGCTGCCGTAGGGGAAGAATATGTTATCTTCCCCGATCCAGGTGGGCCCCTCTATATAGAGGTTAGCCATCAGCCGGGTGCGGGCTCCGATTTCGACTTCGGCGCCGATGACGCAGAATGGGCCGATGTCGGCGTCCGGGTGGATCCGAGCCGCGGGATCGATGATCGCGGTCGGGTGAATCGCCATGAGTCTAGGCCTGTGGAGCTGCGGCGCTGCCGGGCCGGTCGATCACCTTACACATGACGATCGCCTCGGCGACCACCTGGCCGTCGACGGTTGCGGTGCCTTGCATCTTGACGACGGTGGACTTGCGTTTCAGGGTCTTCAGCTCCAGGCGCAGAGTGTCGCCTGGCAGCACGGGTTTGCGAAACTTGGCCTCTTCGATGGACGCGAAGAGGACGAGTTTTGACTTGCGGTCTGGCAGGTCTTTCAGCACCAGCGTGCCGCCAACCTGGGCCATGGCTTCGATGATGAGCACGCCGGGCATGACCGGAAAATCCGGAAAATGCCCGAGGAAGAACGGCTCGTTGGCGGTGACGTTTTTGATGCCGACGATATAGTCTTCACCAAATTCGACGATCCGGTCCACCAGCAACATGGGATAGCGGTGGGGGAGGATGTCGCGGATGTCGATGTTTTCTAGGACTGCCATCGGAAACAGTTATTCTAACAAACGATGGACGCAATCCTTCCTCATGTACTGGCGCAACAGCCTGCAATCGTCAATTTTCTCAAAGACTTGGTGGAGTGCGAGTCGCCCAGCGATGATGCCGCCGCGGTCAACCGGTTTGTGGACCTGGTGGCGGCGCGAGTCGAGGGCCTGGCCCGGGTGAAGACCTTCCCGGGTGGGCGCTTTGGCCGTAACCTATTGTTGACATTCGATTTGCCGGGTCCGAGGAAGAAGAAGCCCGGGCGCATCCTGGGGGTCGGCCACAGCGATACGGTCTGGCCCATGGGCACTTTGAAGACGATGCCGTGGAAGGAAGCGGACGGCCGTTTGTGGGGGCCGGGGGTGCTGGATATGAAATCCGGCCTGGCCTTCTTTCTTTCAGCCATGAAGCTGCTGCAGGCGTTGGACCTGCCGGTTTCCCGCCAAGTGGCGCTGTGGGTCGTGTCGGACGAAGAGGTGGGCAGCGAGGTTTCCCGCCCGCTCACCGAGAACCTGGCGAAAGAGAGTTCCGCCGTACTGGTGGCGGAACCGGGCACTGGTCTGGGCGGCAAGCTCAAGACCGCGCGCAAGGGCGTAGGCGATTACACGGTGACGGTGCGGGGCAAAGCGTCGCATGCCGGAGTCGATTTCGCGGCCGGGGCGAGCGCCATTGTGGAACTGGCCCGGCAGATCGAAAAGATAGCCGGATTCACCAACCTGCCCAAGGGGCTGACTGTGAACCCGGGGGTTATCGCGGGTGGTACGCGGACGAATGTCATCGCGGCCGAGGCGCGGGTGGAGGTGGATATCCGCATCGCGAGGCTGGCGGATTATGCCGGGCTCGACCGCAAGTTCCAGAGGCTGAAAGCGGTGGATAAGCGGTGCAGCCTGGAAGTCAGCGGCGGACTGAACCGTCCGCCGATGGAGCGAACGAAAGGCGTGGCCGCCTTGTTCAAAGCGGCTTCGGAGCTGGCGGGCAAGCACCTTGGCTTGAAGCTGGAAGAGTCGGCGACGGGCGGCGGATCGGATGGCAACTTCACGGCTGGCTTAGGCGTCCCTACGCTGGACGGCATTGGCGGGGTGGGGGAAGGAGCGCACGCGGCGAACGAGAGCATCCTGGTGGACCGGATTGCTGATCGAACGGCCCTGCTCGCCCTTCTTGTCCGGCATTTGGGACAATAAGAAGATCGCGGTTCACGCATGGTAGTCACCGGAATCTATTACGCATTATTTCTGACGGGCGCCGGAGCCCTGCTCGGCTACTTCACCAAGGGCTGGGCGGGCGTCCCGTTCTACATCCTGGCTTTGTTTTGTCTCTGGTTCTTCCGGGATCCCGAAAGGCAGGTGCCGCCGGGTCCGGTGGCTGTATCGCCGGGCGACGGCAAAGTGGTGCTGATCCGGCGCGGGCCTGAGTCGACGCGGGTGAGCGTCTTTTTGAACGTTTTCGACGTCCATGTGAACCGGGCGCCGATTGCCGGCAAAGTGATTGACGTTCACTATAAGGCCGGCAAGTTCCTGGTGGCGAGCAAAGAGGAAGCTTCGGTCGATAACGAGATGAACACGATTACGATCGACGGCAGCGTGGGCGGGCATCGCACCCTGGTGACCTTCTCGCAGATCGCGGGGCTGATTGCGCGCCGCATTGTCTGTACGAAGAAGCCTGGTGATTTTGTGACCGCAGGTGAGCGCGTAGGCCTGATCAAGTTCGGCTCTCGCGTCGATGTGACTTTTGGACCCGAATGGGAGATTGATGTGCGTGAGGGCCAGCGGGTCTCCGCCGGCTCCAGCGTGCTGGCTCATATCGGCGCCGGTAGGAACAAATCATGACTCCGCGCTTGAATCTCCGTGAAAGACTGATCGATCCGAATTCGCCGGATCGCCGGCCGCGGCGTGCCGCCTACGCGCTGCCCACGTTGTTCACCGCCGGCAACCTCTTTATGGGGTATCTGGCGATTCTGAAGTCAGTGGAAGGCGCGCTGTGGGCCGCGGCGGGCAATTACGGCCCGAACCGAGCCTGGGAGACGGCCGCGATGGTCATCGGTCTCTCGGTGTTCTTCGATGGATTGGACGGCCGCATTGCGCGGCTGACCAACACCACCAGCGACTTCGGCCGTGAACTGGATTCGCTGGCCGATGTCATCAGCTTCGGCATCGCTCCGGCGGTGCTGGCCTTTGTGTGGGGCTACCAGTTCCTCGACCCGTACACGCCGCCGGAGATCCGTAAGTACCTGATGCAGGCGGGCTATTTCATTTTGTTCATGTTCGTATGCTGTGGCTCGATGCGGTTGGCGCGGTTCAACATTACGGTGAATCCGGTGCCGCGCAATCCGGGCCGCCCGGACCGCAAGTATTTCGTTGGTTTGCCGATTCCCGCCGCGGCCGGCATGGTGGCCGCGGTGATCTACGCCGTCGACTCGGTGCCTCTGCGGGGGTGGCCGATTATCACCGCGTGGTCCGCGTTGATGGCATTGCTCGCGTTCCTGATGGTGAGCACCTGGCGCTATCGCAGCTTCAAGGACTTCAGCCTGGTCAGTCCGCGCAGTCCGAAGAGCGTGATCGTGCTCTGCATGGTGATCTACCTGTTCTGGAACTTCTCGAAACCCGCGCTGCTGGTATTGGCCACTGTCTATGTGTCCAGCGGCATTCTGGTGCGGTTGGGCGGACTGATCCGGCGCTGGTTCAAACCTTCGCCTCCGCCTGCGCATCCCGAACATCAGGCCAGTTAGGTGACATCCATGACTAAGCCCAAGTGGCTTCTGCTGGGCGGCGAAACGCTGCTCGGCAAGGAGATTCGTGAACTTGTCGAGGAAGGCAAGCTGCCAGTGACGCTGAGCCTGGCCAGCGCCCATCCCGACGATATCGTGCTGGCGCCGGGCGAGGAGGATCTCCTCGTGATGCAGCCGCTGGACAAGAATACGGTCGAAGAGGCCGACGTGGTGCTGATGGCCGGAACGATGGAGGCGCATCAACGGGCACTCGCTCTTGCCCATGCGCAGCCGCAGCGGCCCGCCATTGTCGATGCTGTCTGTGATTTCGAAGACCTGCCCGAGGCCATCCTGCGGGCGCCCATCCTGGAACGGGCACCGGTGGCGGCCCAGGAATACACGATCCACTCGCTGGCTCATCCTGCGTCCATTGCGCTGGCGCGCCTGATGTCGCTGCTGCACGCGCAACGTCCACTGCGGAGCGCGGTGGTGACCGTCCTCGAGCCGGCCAGTGAGCGCGGCAAAGAGGGCGTCGACGAGCTGCACCAGCAGACTCTCACTTTGTTCAACTTCCAGCAGATGCCGCGCGACCTGTTTGATGCGCAGGTGAGTTTCAACCTGCTGCCGCGCCTGGGCGCCGAAGCGAAAGTGAGCCTGGACGTGGCGGAGCACCGCATTGAGCGCCATCTCGCTTCCCTGCTGGGTCCGCTGGCCGTGCCGCTGCCTTCCCTGCGCGTGGTGCAGGCGCCCGTATTTCACGGTTATTGCCTGAACACCTGGCTGGAATTTGAATCGCGGCCCACGGTGGACGAGATTAGCGGCTGGCTGAAGGACGCCGGTTTGGATGTCCGCGGCGCCGATCTGGAGCCTGGCTCCAACATGGGTGTAGCCGGACAGAGTGGCCTCACAGTCAGCGACATAGCGGAAGATCGCGGCAATGCCCGTGGAATCTGGCTTTGGCTGGCGCTGGACAACATGCGTACGCGCGCCGAGACGGCACTGCTGACGGCGGGGCTGCTGTCGAAGAAGGAGGCCCGATGAGGGCTGGGCTTCTCGTCCTGGCGGCTGCGGCCGGACTAAGCGGCTGTGGTTATCATGTGGGCGGCCACGGCGACATGCTGCCGGCAACGCTGCAATCCATTGCGATTCCAGCCTTCGGCAACTCGACTACGCGGTATAAGCTCACTGAGCAACTGCCGGGCGCCATCGGCCGTGAGTTTCTGTCGCGCACGCGTTATCGCGTCATTCCCAATGTGGATCAGGCGGACGCTGTGTTGACCGGCGCGGTGGTGAATTACTATACGGCGCCCACCATTTTCGATCAGAAAACGGGGCGCGCGGCCGGCATCCAGGTGTCGGTGATCATGAACATTTCACTCACTGAACGAAAGACCGGCAAGGTGATCTACAAGCGCGACAACATGGAGTTCCGCCAGCGGTATGAGGTGGCGACCGACCAGTTGCAGTATTTCGACGAGAGCTCGGTGGCGCTGCAGCGGCTGAGCCTGGAAGTGGCGCGCCAGGTGGTGAGCAGCGTGTTGGAGGCTTTCTAGACAAGCTATGACGCCGGAACAGTTCCTACGCACGTTGTCGAAACAGGAGCCGGAGCCGGTGTATCTGTTTGTGGGTCCGGAAGGCTACCGGCGGGCGCCGTGCCGCAAGGCCCTGCTGGAGAAGGTGCTGAGTGAGGAGGATCGTGAAGAGGGCTATGCCCGTCACGACCTGGACGAACTCTCGATTAGTGAAGTCCTGGACGATGCCCGCTCGATGTCGCTGTTCGCACGCAATCGGGTGATCTGGGTGGCGTCGGCGGAATCGGCGCTGCCGCGCGGACGTGCCGCGGCCAGTGAGGACGATGAGGGTTCCGGCAAGTCGGCGGTTGGTCCGGAGGCGCTGGCGGCCTATTGCAAGGATCCAACGCCAGGTGTCGTGCTTGTCTTTGACGCCCGTAAGTGGGACTTCGACGGCGAAGACAAGACCAAAATGGACCGTCTGGCGAAGTACTACGGGGCGATCCGCGCCGTGGTGGAATTCGTCAAATTCACGCCGCAGGACGCACGCGCGTTTGTGCAGTCGCAGGCGGCGGAGCGCGGGTTGCGGCTGGGGTCGAACGAAATCGACCTGCTGGTGGAAGCCACCGCGGCCGATGCCTCGCGGCTGGCGAACGAGGTGGAGAAGTTGGCTCTGTTCGCCGAGGTCAACGGCGGCAAGGTGACGGCAGCCGACATCGCCAACATGGTGCCGAATGCGCAGGAGACCACGGTTTTCAACCTGGTGAACGCGCTGGCCCGCCGCAGCAGGGTGGAGGCGATGCAGCTGCTGGATACGCTGGTGCGGGAGGGCGAATACCTGCCGCTGGCGCTGACGTTCCTGGGGGGCATCTTCCGGTTGGCGCTGGCTGCGCGCGAACAGGGGCTGCGCTCCTCCAGCGAAGTGCAGAGTTTTTTCCAGCGGCAGGGCACGCCGATGTGGCGGTCGCGCGCCGACCAGATTCACACAGCCAGTTCGAAATTCACGAAAGAGAAGCTGGAAGAGGCGCTGCAACTCGTCTTCCGGGCCGATCGCGACATGAAGAGTTCGCGCGTCGACGACCGCATCGTGATGGAAGAGTTCGTGCTGCGCCTCACGCGCTAAACGCCGGGGTGCTTGAACGGGGCGCGATAGGCCCTGGCCAGCAGCTTGTTGGCGGCCGGGTCGTTCAGTATCTTTTCTGAAGCCATATCCCAATTCAGAGTGCGGCCGGTCTTGTAAGAGATCATGCCCAATTGCACCGTGGCCGTGGAACGGAAGGCTTCGTCGGGTGAGACGGAGGGCTGCGTGCCGGAGCGAACGGCCTTCAGCCATTCCGTGACGTGACGCTGGCTGAGTTCATTGGCGGATTTGACCTCGGTGACGCGGCGCTGCGCGTTGCGTCCCTTGGGCATCACGATCCAGCGGCCGTCGGTGACGAAAATCGTCTCTTTCTCACCGAAGAAGGTCACGCCATTCGAGAATTCCGGATCGCGTTCCACGGCGCCCCACAGGCGATGGCGCCAGACGACCGGGCATTTGTCGAACTCGAAATGAGCGGTGAGGGTGTCGGGTGTGGTGATGCGGCCCTTGTATTCGTAGAGCCCGCCGACCGCGGTAATGCGTTTGGGCATGGTTTCCGCCAGCATTTTGCGGGTGGCGTCGATCAAATGGATGCCCCAATCGACCATGTGGCCATTGCCCGTGGTCTCCTCCAGGCGCCAGGACTTGTGGCCGATGTTGGGGGAGTAAGGCAGTTTGGGCGCGGGGCCGCACCACAGGTCCCAATCGAGAGTGGCCGGCGGGTCCTGCGGCTTGTTGTCGAGCGGTTGGGCGGTGTAGTGGATGTTGACGTCGACCTGGATGATGGGGCCGGGCGCGCCGGAGGCGATGTACTCCATTACGGACTGGTAGGCCTCGCTCTGGCGGCGCTGGAAGCCGATCTGAACGATATTGCCGGCCTTCTTCCAGGCATTGGCCATGGCGCGGCCTTCGCGGATATCGTAGGCCAGCGGCTTTTCGCAATAGATGGGCAGCTTTCGCTCGCAGGCGGCGATGAACGGCATGGCGTGCCAGTGGGGCGGTGTGGCGATGACGAGCCCATCCAGGCCATCCATGGCCAACAGATCCTTATAGTTCTTGAAGCCTTTCGGCTTGGAGCCCTGTTGTTTCTCGATGGCGGCGCTCATCTCGTCCAGATGCGCGGAATCGAGATCGCACAGGCCGATGAACTCGACTCCACCGGCCGCGATGGCGGCGCTGGAATCGACTCCTCCGAACCAGCCGCAGCCGATCAGGCCGAGCTTCAGTTTCTTCTCCTGCGCCAGCACGGTGGAGGCAGCGGCAGCCGCACCCAGAAAATCACGGCGATTGATGATGGTCATGGCCACTCCTGAAACAGCTAACATATCACCGTGCGGGACTATATACTGTCGCTGCCTGAACGGATTCTCCGTTCAGCCACCGCGCTGGCCGGCGGGCTGGTGAATCAGCTTGGCGAGGCAGCGCTGCCTGTCGCCTTGCGCCGCACGCGCCTGTACCGGTCGCTGGTGGAAGCGACACTGCGTTTTCTGATTGAGCAGGTGGGGGAAGTGGAAGGTGTGTTTCCGGCGGAAGGGAAGTTGGCCGAGGGTTTCCTGATGCGGCGGACGGCGGGCAACGGGATCGAAATGATCGGAATCCTGACGTTCCGCGCCTCGCCGGTTTGGGTACTGGCGGCGTTGGCTGACCTGAGCGGGGCGGGCCGCAGCCTGATCACGGAGATCGCCGAGAGCCTGAAACAGGAGGGGTTGATCCGCCCCGAGACGAACCCGCACACCATGGATCAGATTCTGGATGCGCTGGAAGAGACGGCCGGCCGCGCGGCGGAGACTTTGAATACGCCGCCGCTGGACACGGCTACGCTGCGCAGCGAGTGGGCGGCTTTGCAGCAGAGCGCGCGCGGTTTGGCGCCGTCACGATTTCCTGGAATTGAACTGTTGGAGCGGAGCTGGAATGACTTGCAGTCGACCGCGCGGAAGGAGCAGCGGGGTGTATTCGAGCTTTCGGCCCTGCTGGCCCTGGATGCGGTGACGCGGCTGCCCGCCAATATGGCGTGGTTGGGTAAAAGTTCGATGGTAGCCGCCCGGACTACGGGCGATATGGTGGCGGAGAACATACTGCAGCACTACAGCGACACTCTGGAGTCGATTCGGACCCAAGGGTTGACGCAGTGGTGGATGGTGCAGTTCCGGCCCTACCTGCGGGCCGCCGCGGGCCAGTTCTCCACCCGCAAAAGCTCATGGACTCAACGAGTTCTGCAGGATCGAAAAAAGGCCCGGTCCCGTCGTTAGTACTGGGGACCGGGCTGCGTTCGGAAAATCGGGAAATTACTTCCGGTGGCGGCGTATGGACCAGGCCAGGGCCGCTAACCCGCCCGCTACCAGGCCGAATGTGGCCGGTTCAGGAACCGGGCTGGGCGGCGGAATCACGGGCGGTGGTCCTACCGGTGGTGGCTCGACCGGCGGCGGACCGACCGGCGGAGGTCCCACCGGAGGCGGCGTCACGGGCGGCGGACCAACCGGTGGATTGACCGGCGGTGGCGTAACCGGAGGTGGTGTCACCGGCGGCGGATTGACCGGCGGCGGATTCACGGGTGGCGGCGTCACCGGCGGAGGGTTCACTGGAGGTGGATTGACCGGTGGTGGATTCACCGGCGGCGGGTTCACCGGAGGTGGATTCACGGGTGGCGGCGTCACCGGCGGCGGATTCACCGGCGGCGGGTTGACTGGCGGAGGGTTCACCGGTGGTGGGTTCACCGGAGGTGGATTGACCGGTGGCGGGTTGACCGGCGGCGTTGTGGGCGGCGGTGTCACCGGAGGCGGCGTGACCGGCGGAGGGTTCACGGGTGGCGGCGTCACGGGCGGCGGAACGATCACCGGCGGGGTGGTGGGCGGCGGAACGGTGCCGGGGGGCGGCGGAATGACAAAGCCACCGCAGCAAGGCACGGGCGGGATGATGAAGCCGCCGCCGGTGGGACCGGGCGGATAAGGTCCTGGCGGATAGAAGTCGGGTGGCACGGTCCCGGGCGGGACTTCGGTTGGCGTTTCGACGGGAGGAGCCATCTGCGGCGGTCCCGGATAGGGCGTCGTCAGCGCCAGGATGGGGAGTTCGGGCGAATTCAGGACGTCTTCCGGCGGCTCCAGGAGGCTGAACTGGGTTTGGGGCGCGTCGATCAGGCGGTTGCCGCAGCGGCCGCGGATGTAGTTTCTGCCGTCCGTGATCACGCGTTCGCCGGCCGCGATCGTCAGTTTCTTTTTGGTCCAGTAGATCCTGTTATTCAGGCGGTAGGAGACATAGGCCAGGCGCGGCTCGTGCAAGGTCGTGACCATAGCCCGCTTAAAGTCGAAGCCGCGGTAGTGAGCGGCTACCAAAGGGTCGCGCTGGGCGGCGGAGAGAACCTCCTCCGGTGTCTCCACGCCGCCAGGCACAACGGAGTAGGGGAAAACCAGACGGTCAGGCATTTCCTGCCGCTGCATCCACAACTGCTCCAAGAGCGAGAAATTGCCGGTTTCTGTAGGCGAGCCAGCGGCCGGGGCACGGCGCTGCTGTATCGTCAGACTTCCGGCGACGACTACAATGGCGACGGCCGGCAGTAGGACCAGCGGCCGGGCGCTTGCCCAGTCCCACCGGCGCCTGCGGGGTCTCCGCGGTAGTACTTTTGAGTTCACTCCGTACTCTCGTTTCTTCCGGCCTTCGTCCACTGGCCCTACGGGGTAGCGGCGTCGACTCTGTCGTGGGGTTTAGTTGCCCCCTCGACTGGAACCAGAGTAACGGTGGGGACCAGGGAAAGAAAGACCTTATGGTACTGGAGGAAGCTGGTAAGTACTTGTGAGACCCGGGGGCGAAAATTTCGCGATGCGCTAGCTAAGTTATTGCTGCGAAATGCCCTTAGCTTCGATGATGTGGTAGCGGCGGCCTGCCATTAAGCCATGGTACTCTTCCGTCAGTCCGCTCGGCCATAGGACCTGGAGCCTATCCACCCTCTCACGGCGGCCTAGTCCCAGGGTTAGTGCCGTCTCGGACTGGGATAGGTAGCTGGAACCCGATTTCACAGTACGGGATCCCTTCAGGTCGCCGGCTTCGTACTTCACCAGGGCTCCGATCGCGTCGCGGTTCGACTTTGTGCCGGTGAGTTTGATGCGGATCCAGCGGTTGCCGTTGGACTGTTCGTTGCGGTAGAGGAAGGCGGGCCCGTTGTTGGTGGTGATGAGCACGTCCTGGGCGCCGTCGTTGTGGATGTCTCCGAAAGCGGCTCCGCGGGCGACTTTGGGCGTGGAGAATTCGGGACCGATCAGGCCGGCGACGTCGCGGAAGCTGCCGTTGCCCTCATTCAGGAACAAGTGGGGCGACTGGGCGTAGGTGACGTCGTGGCGGGCGCGGGAGATGGTCTCGTCGATGTGGCCGTTCACCACCAGGAGGTCGAGCTGGCCGTCGAGGTTGGCGTCGAAAAAGAAACAGCCGAAGCCCAGGGAGCGACGGGTGGCGAGGCCCATATTGGTTTTCGGCGCCTGATCGACGAAGGCTCCGGACTTGGTGGCGCGGTAGAGGCCCAGCATCTCGTTATCGAAGTTGGTGACGACGATGGAGGCCAGGCCGGAGTCCTCGAGATAGGCGATATCGACGCCCATGCCGGCGCGGGCGCGGCCGTCCTCACTGAACGCGAGTCCGGCTTTCACGCCGACCTCGCTGAAGGTGCCGTTGCGCTGGTTCCGATAGAGCTTATTGGGCTGCGTATCGTTGGCGACAAACAGGTCGGGCCAGCCGTCGTTGTCGTAGGACAAGGCGGCGACGCCGAGCGATTTGGAAGAAGTGTCGAGCAGCCCGGCTTTGGCGGTGGCGTCCTCAAAGGTGCCGTCGCCGCGATTGCGGAAGAGCCAGCAGGTGGCTCCGCGATACGCCTCGGGCGTGCAATAGGACTTTTGCCTGCCGTCGAAGGAGCAGAAGACGTCACTGTTCTCCGACCAGCGCACGTAATTTGTTACGAAGAGGTCGAGGTGGCCATCACGGTCGTAGTCGAACCACATGGCGGAGGTGGAGAAGCCGTCATGGCCGCCGAGCCCGGCGCGGGCGGTGACGTCGACAAAAGTGCCGCGGCCGGTGTTCTGGAAGAGGCGGCTCTGGCCGACGCAGGTGATGTAGAGATCGACGAAACCGTCGTTATTGAAATCGCCGACGGCGACACCCAGGCCGTAGAGTTCCACCTCGAGGCCGGCGGCGCGAGTGACGTCGGTGAACGTGCCGTTGCGGTTGTTGCGATAGAGCTTCAACGTGGAGCGGCGGCGTTTATGGCCGGGCCAGTCCATGGAATTCACCAGCAGGATGTCCTGCCAGCCGTCGTTGTCGTAGTCCAGGAAGGCACAGCCCGGCCCCATGGTCTCCGGCAGATATTTTTTGCCGAAGGCGCCGGAGTTGTGGACGAAATCGAGGCCGGCGGCGCGGGTTACGTCGCGGAGGCGAAAGCCCGGGTCAGAATTGTTATTGGGCGGGGCCATGGCGGCCAGGGCGCCCAGGAAATCGCGCCGTCGCACGCCTGCCTCACTCCGGTCCAGGGGGTTCCGGCAGGGCGACCAGGCCCTTGCGGATGGCATAAACGACGAGATCCGCCGTGCGGTGGATGCCGAGCGCCTGCATGAGGTTGGCGCGATGGACGCTCACCGTGTTGACGCTGAGCCCAAGAATGCCGGCGATCTCCTTATTGGATTTGCCCTGCACGATGTAGCGCAGCACCTCACGTTCGCGCTGGGTGAGCTTGCTTTCCTCACTGGCCGGTTCCTGGGTGGGCAGGTTGAGACCCGGTGCGACGACGGTGCGGCCGGCCGCTACCTCTTTGATGGCGTAAGGGAGATCCACTTCCAACGCGTTCTTCAGCAGGTAGCCGCGTGCGCCGGCGGCGAAAGCGTTGCGCACGTAGGTGTCCTCGGAATACATCGAAAGGATGAGGATCCCGGTGTTCGGCAGTTGTTTCAGGATCTGCGCTGTAGCCTGGATGCCGTCGAGTTCGGGCATAGCCAGATCCATCACGATGACAGCCGGCTTCAACCGCAGAGCCATTTCGATGGCCTGCGGACCATTGGCAGCCTCACCCACAACCTGGACGGCTTCATCGTCTTCCAGCATGCGCCGGAAGCCCTTCCGCACCAGGGAATGATCATCGGCGAGCAAAACTGTGATCGCCTCACTCATGCACACCTCCCGCGGGCAGCGGTACAACCAGCTTCACACGGGTTCCGCCCTCTGCCGGCCGTTGAAACTCGATCTGCCCGCCCAACAGCTCGGCGCGTTCGCGCATGCCGATGAGCCCCAGGCCCTTGCGGGCGGGCTTGCCTTCCAGCCCAGCGCCGTGATCCTCCACATCGAGACACAGCGAAGCAGGCGAATATACAACCTTCACCCAGGCCTCGGTAGTTCCGGAGTGGCGCACGACGTTGTTCAAGGCCTCCTGCAAGATCCTGTAGACGTGAATCGCGACGGTGTCGCCAATCCACGGGCCTATGCCGATCTTCTCATAGTGCACCTGAAAGGCGGTCTGCTTCTCAAATTGGCGCAGATACCATTCGATGCTGTTCTCCAGGCCGTAGTCGTCGAGGACGGGCGGATGGAGCATTTGTGACATGCTGCGCACGCGTTCCAGGGTTTGGTTGGCGATCTCGCGCACCTCGTGGATATCCTCGCGCTGCTTCGAGGCTTCGGGGAGTTTCTTCTCCACCCGTTGCAGCATCACGCCGACGGCGGTCAACACTTGGCCGAACTCGTCGTGCAGCTCGCGGGCGAGATTGCGGAAAACATCCTCCTGCACCGAAATAACCTGGCCGGCCAGTTCTTTTCGCTCCTCTGAAAGTTGGGCGAGCTGCGCGAAGACGCGGCGGTCGTGGCGGATCACCAGCGCGCTGGTGATGGAGATGGCGGCGACGACGGCGGCGAGCAGCATGTAGAGGTTCTTCTCGACACGCCCGTAGATGGCCGTAATCTGTTGGACGGCCGCGCCTTCGGCCTCGCTGTTCTGGACGAGGAGCCGGGCAATGACGGTGGTCATGGTGGAGCGTTCGGATTCCAACCGGGTGCGGATGAGGGCCCGCGCCTCGTTGGTCTGGCCCTGGGCGGCCACGGTCCAGAGGTGCTCCACCTCGCCCCAAAACCGGGAGAAGGTGGTGTTGAGCATCTCCTGCTGGGCGGGGGTACGGGTGGCGGGCATGAGTTGCGCCTCCACGGAGAGGGCGTCCTGCAGGTCGCCGCGCATGCGGTCGAACTCCGGTTTGTAGCCGGTGATGGGGTAGGGTTCGGTACCCTCCGCCATGTCCCGCAGCGCGAGGCCGAGTTGCGTCAGATTGTTCTGAATGCGAATGAGTTGCAGGGAGTCCCGGCGGCTGCGATCGACGCTATCGGACT
This sequence comes from Paludibaculum fermentans, assembly GCF_051172195.1. Classification (GTDB taxonomy): domain Bacteria; phylum Acidobacteriota; class Terriglobia; order Bryobacterales; family Bryobacteraceae; genus Paludibaculum; species Paludibaculum fermentans_A. The sequence goes on along the minus strand of NZ_JBPJAQ010000001.1, from coordinate 1,240,516 downwards.
CCAACCGGCGCAGGCCATCCAACTGTTGCAGAGTAAAGATCGAAAAGACAGCCACTGCCCCCAGCGTGACGCCGAGGCCGACCAATTGGATGACAGTGGGTGTCCGCGCCGGCATATCGCTATCCTAGTGTATGTGAGCGAAGCAAACCCCCTGCTGGGCATACGCCTGCCCCTCCCTTTTGATGAAGTTCGACCGGAACATGTGAAGCCGGCGATCGAGGCACTCATCCAACAGGCACGCGCGCAGCTGGACGATCTGGCGTCCCTGCCCGGACCGCGGACTTACGAGAATACGATGGCCGCGCTGGATATGGCGGCTGAGCCGCTGGATGTGGCCGTGAGCGTGGTGCGGCACCTGGAAGGTGTCGTCATGACCGCGGAGCTGCGGGCGGCGTGGAACGAAGTCCAGCCCGAGGTGAGCGCGTTCTACTCCTCCATCCCGCTGCACGAGGGTTTGTGGAAGGCATTGCAGGGCTATGCGGCCACCGGCGATGCAAAGGAGTTGCAGGGTGTGCGGGCCCGGTTTCTGAAGAAGACGGTAGAAGCGTTCCGGCGTCATGGCGCGGAGTTGGATGAGGAGGGCAAGCGCAAGCTGGAGGCCCTGGACATCGAGCTCGCCGTCATCACTACGAAATTCGCCCAGAATGTTCTGGACGCCACGGCCGCCTTTGAATATTTCATCGAGGACGAAGCGCGGCTCGCCGGGCTGCCGGCGTCGGCGGTGGCGGGTGCGCGGCAGGCGGCGGAGGCACGCGGCAAGCAGGGCTGGCGGTTCTCCCTGCAGGCGCCCAGCTACCTGGCGGTGATGACCTATCTCGACGCCCGCGAGATTCGTGAAAAGTTCTATCGGGCATACAGCCGCCGCGCGGCGGAGCAGAACAGCGAGCTGATCGCCAAGATCCTGGATCTGCGCCGGGCCAAGGCACGCCTGCTGGGCTTCTCTACCTTTGCCGACTTCAACCTGGTGGAGCGGATGGCGAAAAACGGCGCCACCGCCCAGGCGTTCGTGCGGGATCTGCGGTCCAAGACCGAGGCGGCCTTCCACCACGAAAACGACGCGCTGCTGGCATTCGCCAAAGAACTCTCGGGCGGAGCAATCACCGCGCTGGAGCCGTGGGATGTCGCCTACTATGCCGAGAAGCAGCGCGCGGCGCAGTACGCGTTCGAGGAAGAGGACCTGCGGCCTTACTTCTCCCTGGAGAAGGTTGTGGCCGGCATGTTCGATGTGGTGCACCGCCTGTATGGCATCACTGTTGTCGAGGGGCCGAAGGTGCCGGTCTGGCATCCGGAAGTGAAGTATTACGAGATCCGCGACGAGGATGGCTCGCTGCTGGGTTCGTTCTACGCCGACTGGTTCCCGCGCGACACAAAGCGCGGTGGGGCCTGGATGGACGCCTTCATGACCGGCAGTTGGGCCGGCCGTGAATGGCGCCCGCACATCGGGCTGATGTGTGGAAACGTGACGCCCCCTCTGGGGGATGCGCCTGCCTTGCTGACGCACCGCGAGGTGGAGACTGTTTTCCACGAATTTGGCCACCTGCTGCATCACAGCCTGAGCCGGGTGGAAGTGAAGAGCCTTTCCGGAACCAACGTGGCATGGGACTTCGTCGAGCTGCCCAGCCAGATTATGGAGAACTGGTGCTGGGAGCGCGAGTCGCTGGACATGTTCGCGCGCCACTGGCAGACGGGCGAGACGATTCCCGACGAGCTGCTGACAAAGATGCGGGCCGCACGCACGTTCAGGGCGGCTAATGCTCAGATGCGCCAACTGGGCTTTGCCACGGTGGATCTCGCTCTGCACATCGACTACAGGCCGGAGATGGATGGAGACCCGGTGAAGTACGGCAACCGTCTGCTGGCCGCCTTCGCGCCGGCGCCGTTCCCGGAAGACTACGCGATGCTGGCCGGGTTTACGCACCTGTTCGCGGACCCCACCGGCTACGGTGCGGGCTACTACAGTTACAAGTGGGCTGAAGTGCTGGACGCCGACGCGTTCACGCGCTTCAAACACGAGGGCCTGTTCTCCCGGGAGACCGGCCGGTCGTTCCGCGACAACATCCTGTCCCGCGGCGATAGTGAGGATCCGGCTGTCCTGTTTCGCGGGTTCATGGGGCGCGATCCGGATCCCGGCGCGCTGCTGACGAGGCTGGGCCTCGTATGACCTTTGAGGTGCGGATCATCAACGTCGAGGACGGGCGTGTCGAGCAGGGTATGTTCGACACGGTTCCGACGCTGGAGCAGGCGGTGAAAGTGGTCGGCCTGATGCGTGAGTTTCTCTCCACGATGCCGGCGCAGTTCCGGTCGCCCCTGCCCTTTCTGAAGCGCGGGTCGGTGGAGTTGGAATGGGCTTCGGCGACCGGCTCGGTGGCCTTCGCGACCCTCTACGAATCCGGCCAGCCGGCCACTCTCGCGGTGATGGCTTGCGATCCGAAGAGCGAAGCGGGGCAAGGTGTGCTGGGTGGACTGCAGCAGAGTCTCGGGCTGGGGCCGGGCGAGTTCGCACCCACGGACGGGCCGCTGATGGTGGTTGCGGCGTTGCCGGGCGCCCCGGAGTGGCAGCCCATGCTGCACCTGCTCAATACGTCGTTAGCCGCGGTCTATTTCGCGGCGATGATGAAGGAACCGTCCTAGCTGCCGATGTCCGTTGTGACCTTCCAGGTGCCGTCGCGCTGCTTACGCCAGACGGTGAGATAGCGGCCTTCGTGTTTCACGAGCTCCCCTTTGTCGTCCCGGAAGCTCATCTGGCTCACGCCGTAGGTGAAGCCGAGTGTGCCGTCCTTGGAAGCCTCGGCATGGATGGGCTGCCAGCGGAGGGTAAACTCCCTGCGCGCGAACATCTTCGCATAGAACTCCCGCAGCGCCGCTTTGCCGACAAGCTCAGTGGGCCGCTGGTTCAGCCGGGCATCGCCTGCGAAGAAACTCATCCAGCCATCGAGCCCCTGGGCCAGTGTGGCGGCGTCAAAGGCGCGATCGGCGTCCATTAGTTGTTGGGGCAGATCGGCTGCCAGCAGCGGCGCCGCGCACAACAACAGGGAGAGTACAAAAAGCTTCATGACTACCTCTGACGTTCCAGTGGGAGGGATGTCACAGCCAGCCGCGCTGGCGTGCGATGCGGGCCGCATCCACGCGGTTGGCGGCGCCCAACTTACTGATGGCCTCGGACAGATAGTTGCGCACGGTGCCCTCTGAAAGGCTCAGCTTCAAGGCGATATCGGAGGACGAACTGCCGTCGCCGGCCAGGCGGAGGACCTGCCGCTCGCGCTCGGTGAGCAGATCCTGTTCCGTCCAGGCTTCGGCGGCCAGCTCGGGGTCGATGGCGCGGCCACCGGTGTGCACGCGGCGGATCGCTTCGGCCAGCGTGGCGGCCGGCGAATCCTTCAATAGGTAACCGCTGACCCCGGCTTCCAGTGCACGCCGCAGGTAGCCCGGCCGCGCAAAGGTTGTCAGGATGATCACTTTTGTGGAGCGCTTCTGGCGGCGGATCTCGGCGGCGAGCTCGAGCCCGGTCATATTCGGCATCTCGATATCGGAGAGCACAACATCGGGCTGGGCGGTGTCGAGCAGGGACAGGGCTTCGGCGCCGTCGCGCGCCTGCCCGGTGACTTCCAGGTCCTTCTCGGTGGAGAGCAGCGCCGCCAATGCGCCCAGCACCATGGCCTGGTCTTCCGCGATGAGTACCCGGATCTTCAAACGGCCTCCAGGGGCAAACGGAGCAGCAGGCGCATGCCGCTGGAGCCGTCGTGCTCCAGGGTGCCGCCCAGCGCCTCGACACGTTCCCGCATACCGCTGAGCCCGGCGCCTTCACTCGCCGTGCCGCCCTGCCCGTCGTCGGCGATCTCCAGTTCGTACTGGCGGGGCCCGCGGCGCAGGGCCATGCGGCAGCGCGTAGCCCTGGCGTGCCGCACCACATTGGTGCAGGCTTCCCGGATGGCCAGCGCCAGCACGCCTTCCTGGGCGGCGGGCAGCGGTCCACTGCCCAAATCGCATTCCAGTTCGATACCCGCTGAGCGCAATGCCTGCCGGGCGCTCTCCACTTCCGCCATCAGGCCGGCTGAACGGTAACCCCGGACCGCCGCGCGCACCTCAGCCAGCGCTTCCCGTGAGATCCGTTCGACATCCCGGATCTCGCTGATCGCCCGTTGCGTATCGATCTCGGCCAACCGCGAGGCCAGCTCAGACTTAAGCACGATGACCGACAGGGTGTGTCCCAGCAGGTCGTGCAAATCGCGGGCGATGCGTTCCCGTTCGGCAATCTGGGCCATCCGCGCCAACTCGCCCTGGGTCTGAATCAGGCGCAGGGTCAGCCGCCGCCGCTGGCTGTAGTGCATCACCATCAACCCGACCAGCGGCGTGAAAATCGCGGGCGCCGCCCATCGATGCCAGTGCATCCCGAGCAGGGTGACGGTTGCCAGTTCGATGGCCATCACGAGGCCCAGGCCCAGCCAGCCCTTGCGAGGCTCCCCCAATTCCGGCGTGAACGAGGCGGCGTAAACGAAGAACACCAATGCCGACGGATTCCCTTTTGCAAACACGATGGCCAACAGGCAGAAGACACCGATGATGGCGGGCAGTTGCCGGCCGCGCACCCAGTAGCCGCGGAAATAGGCAGCCAGGAAAACTGTGTAGGCCGAGAGCGTGGTGATCCAATCCCACAGGCCATTGCCGCCGAAGGCCGGGGTGAGCAGGAAGGGCAGAGAGTACACCAGCCACAGATAGGGCATCCAGCCCTCCGGTGAGTCCGGCGGTAGAAACGGCGGTTTGAGTGACCTCGGCATGGTTCGCTATCGACGCTGGCGGCGCCAGGCTCCGGCGGTGAGCGCCAGGAACAACAGCGCGAAACCCAGCAGGACCGCCAGATGCCACCCGATGGGCCATGCGGCGCGTCTGCCCACGATTGTACGACCGATCTGCAAGGCGTGATAGGTGGGCAGGAATACAGCTGCCTGCTGCATCCCGGCGGGTAGAAAGTCGATGGGGATCCACAAGCCCGAGCAGATTGCCATGGGCATGCTGATCAGGTTAACCACGGCCGGCGTCGCACTGGCGCTGGTGAGGGTGCCCACCAGCAGGCCCATGCCGCACAAGGGAATACTGGCTACGACGACGCAGATGGCCAGTTGCAGCCACTGCGCGGCACCGAGCCCGACATGCCCCAGATACTGGGCGAGCAGCCCGAGCAGCAGCAGAATGGTGAGGGAGAAGGCCATGGAGGCGGCAATCTTGGACGCAAAGTAGGAGCCCAGCGGCATGGGGCTGGCCCGCTTCACTTCCAGCCAACCCAGGTTGCGTTCCGTGGACAGGGTGACGGCCACGCCCCACATCGAGGCGGCCAGCGCCCCGAAGACGGCATAGCCGACGAGGATCGACTGCGCCAGGCTCACCGGTGGGACGCGGCCCGTGTTCATGAGGATGCCGAAGAACAGGTAGAACAGCGGCGGCAGCATCAGTGTGGGCACAGCAAAGCGCGGCGTGCGCAGCAGGGATAGGAATTGGAACTTGGCTTCCAGCCAGTAGGTATTCATTGGGCCACCTCCGTCAATGCAAGAAATGCCTCTTCCAGGCCGGCACCCCGGATTTCCACGTCGCGAACACGGGGATCGGCTGTCATCAACCTGTGCAGTACGGTGTCGCTGTCTACAGCGGTGAGGGTGACGCGTCCGCCGGCGCGGGTCACCGATTGCACGCCTTCCAACGCGCGCAGCCGGTCGTCGGCAAGCTCAGTGACGCAGGTGATGCGGCGGGCGCAGATGGAGCGTTTGATCTCGGCCGGAGAGCCTTCAGCGAGGCAGCGGCCTTTGTCGATGACGGTCACATGGTCAGCCAGGGCGTCGGCTTCCTCCAGATAGTGGGTCGTCAACAGGACGCTGCCTCCCCCGGCGACGAAACCGCGGATATGGCTCCAGAGTCCGCGGCGGCTGTCCACATCCAGGCCAACCGTCGGTTCGTCCAGCAGCAGCAGGTCTGGCCGGCCGCAGATAGCGAGTGCGAACAATACCCGTTGTTTCTGGCCTCCGGAGAGCGAGCCGTACATACGCCGCTCCAGGCCCTCCAGGCCGGCTGCCTTGACTGCGTCCCCAACAGTAAGAGGCTTGTGGTAGTAGCTGGAGAAGAGCTCGATGTGCTCGGCCACGCGCAGCATTTCGGGTACCTGTCCCGCCTGCAGCATGGTGCCGGTGCGCACCCGGCCGACCTGCTGGCGGGGGTCGTGCCCGAAGACACGCGCCGCCCCTTCGTCAGCTGAAGTCAGGCCCAGCAGCAGCCTGGCGGCGGTGGTCTTGCCTGCGCCGTTCCGCCCCAGCAGCGCCAGCAGTTGTCCCTGTTCGATTTGGAGATCGAAGCCATCCAGCGCCGCTACCGGGCCGAATCGCTTCCTGACATTCCGAAGTTCCGCAATGATCATGACCCATCGTGCGGCACGTGGTGCGGCCCGGCCAGTGTCGAGTGTCACCCGCGGCAGGTGACAAATGTCAGAACGCAAAAAGGGCCGGAGCGTTGGCCCCGGCCCTTTTGGGTTTCGAATGAGCGCCAGGCTTAGAAGCTGTAGCGGAGGCTCATCTGAATGTTGCGCTCGCTGCTCTTGCCGGTGACCATACCGAAGGAAGTGGAAGTCGGGTTGGTGTCGACGCCGCTCCAGTTCGGGTGGTTCGGGAGATTGAAGGCTTCAAAGCGGAACTGAACGCTCTGGCTTTCGGTGATGCGGAAGGCCTTGAACAGCGCCAGGTTCCAGTTCTGGAAGCCGACGTTGTTGAAGGAGATGGAGTTGCGGTTCTGGTTCGGCAGCGTACCGTTGGCAGGCTTATAGGCCCACAGTGTGCCGTTCGGCTTGGGGTTGAACCAGTAGTCCGTGATGCCGGTGTAATTGCCGGACGTATTCTCGTTGGCGAACTTCAGCGGGCGGTCGGTGTCGCCGGTAAGGCTCCAGGGCTTGTCGTTGGCCGCGCCGGTCCCGAGGTAGTCGTCGGTTCGGGCGATGGTGAACGGCGCGCCGGTCTGGAACTGGATGACGCCCGAAGCCTGCCAGCCGCCGGCGATGGACTTGACCAGTTTGGAGTTGGCTTTGTTGAAGAACGGCAATTCATAGACGATGTTGCTGACCACGGTGTGGCGCACGTCGTTGGCAGACTTGCCCCAGTTTAACCCCGGATTGAAGTAATCGATGAACAGGTCGCGAAGTCCGGAGTTGTTGTCCATCGCTTTGCCGTAGGTATAGGCGAATCCATACATCAGGCCCTTGGTGAAACGGCGATTGAGCTCGAACTGCAGGGCGTGATACGTGGAACGGCCGGAGTGCTCGGTCATGGTGATGTCTGCGAAGCCCTTGTAGGGGCGCAAGTAGTTCACGTTCGCGCCTGCGTTCTCCGAGAGGAAGGTGGTGCCAGTCTTCAACTGGTTCACGTCTCGAGTGCGGGCCAGGAAGAGGCCGGTGGTGCCGATATAGCCCACTTCGACGGTGGTGTCGGGGGTGAGTTGCCGCTGGTAGGTGCCGTTCCAGTTGTAGCTGATCGGGATCTTATATGCCGGATCCACAGTCTGGAAGAACTGCGGGAACGCGTTGTTGGAGCCGCCGCCAGGGTTGTCAGCGACGCCGTTGGTGATGGAGACCATCGGCTGGAAGGGCGGATTGCCGCCGAGGAAGGCGTTGTCATAAACGCCGGGCCGGGAGGCGAAGCCGCCGAAGCCCATGCGGATGACATCCTTGCTGGTGGCTGAGTAAGCGATGCCGAGACGGGGCATCCAGTTCCACTGGTTGGCGGAAGGGTATGGGGAGCCGCCGGTCAGCAGGTTGTTGTAGAGACCGGAGTCGATGGCCGGGACGCGGCCCTTGGCGGCATCGGGGAACGAAGAGCCGGGGATGACGACACCGTTGTAGCGGTTGCCGGAAAGCACGTAACCGGTGGTGCGGTCGATGACAGCAGCCTTGGAGGGGTCGTACTTCTTGGCGTCGAAGATCGCGATGTTGCCCCACAACGACTTGTAGTAGCCGTTCTGCCAGGTCGCGCGGAAGCCGATTTCGATCTTCAACTTGCTATTGACGCGCCAGGAATCCTGACCGAAGAACTCAGCCATATGGCTGCGGTAGGGAGTGAAGGCGCGGGGGCCGATTTCGGCGTAGGTCGAGAACAGACCCATGGCGGCGTTGGCCAGGCCGGTGCCGGTGCTGTTTGCGCCGGAGCGGGTGTCCTGGAAGATGAAGCGGCCATTCTGGTTGTTGGTGCCGCCGGGGACGCCGCTGACGTTGATCTGGTCAAAGTCGTTCTGGCCGGAACGTTCCCACAGAGCGCCAAACTTGAACGTGTGGTTGCTGACAATCTTCGTCACGTTGTTCGAGATCTGGTAGATGGGACCGGCGGAGCTCGATGGATACGGACCGCCGTCGATGGTGCCGACGTTCGGGATTTCAATGGTCGGGACTTTGTCGTAGATCTCCTTCTTCTCCGGGAAGAGGTAGGGGTAGTTGATGCCCGAGCGGGAGCGCAGGAAGCGTTGGCCGGTCTGGTCAAGGCCGATGCGGACGCGGTCCACCGAGCCGGAGACCAGGAACTCGTTGATCATCGTGGGACTCAGGGTCCAGGTGTGCGCCAGGCTGGCGGTCTGGTTGGGACGGTCCCAATTAGTGATGGCGTAGTCGAAACCGCTGCGGTTGGTGTCGAGGCCCGTATAGCTGTAGTTGGCCAAGCGGAATTTGACGAACTGGTTGGCGGCGGGGTTGTAGTCGATCGCGACGGTATCCTTGCGCTGATTCTGCCAGCCTGGACGGACGATCATCCAGTTGTTGGTGCCGAAACTGCCGTTGGGCGCGTAGTAGGTCTTCAGGAAAGAGGTGCCGTTGGCACTCAAGCGATTGGCGGGGATGATGTTACCCGCAAACGGGGTGCCTGTGGTGGGATCGTTGATGACGCGACTGCCCGAATAGAAGATGTTGGATTGCAGCAACTCGCTGAAATCGCCACCACGCATGGCCAGCGTGGGAACCCGCTGGGCGAGGGTGTCCTCAAAACGGCGGCGCACATACTCCTGGCTGAACAGGAAGAAGAGCTTTTCTCTGTTCTGGTTGAACACCTTGGGGATCATCACCGGGCCATTGACGTTGAACCCGAACTGGTTGTACTTCAGTGGGGCAACAAAGTTCGTGGAAGCGCGGCGGTTGCGACTCCATGTGTTGGAGTCCAGCGCGCTGTTCCGGAAGTAGTCGTAAGCGGTGCCGTGAAACTGCTTGGTGCCCGACTTGGTGACCATGCGGATCTGACCAGCCGAGGAACGGCCGTACTCAGCCGAGTAGTTGGCTGTGAGTACCTGGACTTCCTGCACGGTGTCGAGATCGGCCGTGCCGATGGAAGTGCCGTTGGCACGTGTTCGGATACCGACAGCGCCATCGAACGTGATGAGAGAATCCTGGCTGCGGCCGCCGTTGATCGTGAGGCCGCCGGAATCCAGTCCATACGAAAACCCGTTCATGGGGGAGCCGCGGCGGACGCCGGGCTTGAGGACGGCGAGGAATAGGGGATTGCGCCCATTCAAGGCCAGATTCTGAATCTGGGCCTGTTCCACCGTCTTGCCGACGGCGGCCGACTCCGTATTGAGCTGAGCGGCGTTTGCTTCGACCGTGACTGATTCGCTTAGTTGGCCAACGCTGAGGTCGAGATTGACCTGCATCGGAAGTGCGGCTTCCAGTTTGTTGTGGGTTTTGGAGCTCTTCTTGAAGCCAGTCGCCTCAACGATGACCTCGTAGAAGCCGGGTTGGATATTGGTGACAGTATAGAAACCGCTCTCATTGGTAGTGGTTTGACGCTCGAAGGCGGTGCCCTCGTTCTTGACAGTCACCTTAGCGTTGGTGACAACGGCACCCGTCGGATCCTTGACGATGCCGGAGATTGTTGAGTTGTCGGACTGAGCGAACACTCCTGCCGCCACTAAAAGCAGTAGCGTGAACGCATTTGTTGCTCTACGTAGAGCCTGAAGCTTCATGCAATGTACTCCTTGGTAATTAGCGCTAACAGTGGTCCAGACATACAGACGTTGCCTGGTGAGACTCACACTGTTCCCCCTAATCAGAACTATTTGAAGGGATTCTATCATTCTTTACGCTTGGTGGCCAGTGGGTTGAATTGAAACATGGGATCCGGCCAAGCTGCTTCGGGATTACGTGAAGGTTGCTAGTTCGATGGTTACGGTATACATATATGACGAAATAGTGTGAATAGAAAAGTTACTTGATTTGTTCGTATTCGATTCGAGTGCCAGACCCTTAGCTTGAGTCTTCAGAGCAACTTACGCGTTAAGAACAGCAGTAGGCGAGGGATCTCAGGCAACTCCACGGGCGGTCGAGTTGTCTGACTGAAGAGTGCACATTGAAGCAGTTTGCCGAGGAGTAGGAATGCCATGACTCCTGAACGTACTCTCTTCGTTCAAGAGCGCCTGACAGTGAGAACGCTCGGCATCAGGCGCTAATGCACTTGCTGCTGGTTTCCACAAGCTGTTGCTGCCTGCAGAATCTATCAATATATATTTGTGTTAATTGATTCTGTGCATGCCACAGCTCTCGAACACGTTGAGAATAGAAGAGCGGGCGATGCTCATGAGCTTGAGTGGTTTACGTTCTTAACATTCCAATTACATTGATAATGTATTTTTATGTTGGATTACAGTTACCCCTTGTTTTTTGTAGCAAACTTCCAACATGATGGTCTCGGTGGTGCCGTTCGCGCTGTCGCGGTTGGACGAGCCGGGAGTTCTCGCCACCCGAGTGTGATTCGCACCCCTTTGGAGTCTGTCTAGCGGAGTTTGGTTGGGAAACCAGGAACTCGAGGAGGTGCGACCGGCATCCCAGGTGGAGGTGTGACCATCAGGACAGGAAAAGAGGCGGAGAAGGTGTGTGAACTGCCGCCCAAGTGCTGGCCGGCTAGAGTCTGTGCTGTGCGCCGCTGATCTTCAGAAGACGAATTGAAGCATCGCGAACTGGAGTTTTGTGCGCGTTGCGGCCGTCGGCCAACAGAGAGGGCCGGAGCGTTGGTTCCGGCCCTCTTCCTCGCGTTTGGCCCTCTGACCAGATCAGGGGGGCTTTTCTTGCTGACCCGCTCTTCGATCGCCGCTCTCAGAACGATCCCTTGTGTTTCTGTGTGTCTAGTTACGCTGCGACCTCGATTCTCATCCCGGAGGTCATGCACGCCCACTGGTGGTTTGTGTCGATGGGACCTTCACCTGCCGTGCGGTTTTCCGCAATCTGCCAGGTCGGACAACTCTCATCGGCCGCATTCGCAACGACGCCAGCTTCTACGCCTTGCCTGCCTCCGAGCAGGTCCATCACGGGCCGGGCCGCCAACGCTGCTATGGACAACGCTCGCCCACACCCGAGCAGTATCGACAGGATCCGGCCATCCCCACCCCACGAGCTCGGCTTTGGCCGGCCATCCTCGGGCTCTCCAATGAAAACGGCTTCGCCACTGTCGAAGCCCACGCTGAGACGCCTCAAGGAATACAATTCGCCTTGAAATCAGCCACCTTGTACACCAGAGGATAGCCATACACGAGAAAAAGGGCCGGAGCGTTGGCTCCGGCCCTTTCAGTTTGGTTTGACTTCCGGTTAGAAGGTGTACCGCATGCTCAACTGCAGATTGCGGCGGTCGTCGTTCTTGCCGGTGATCTTACCGAAGGTCCCGCTGTTCGGGTTGCTGTCGGCGCCGCCCCAGTTGGGGTGGTTGATCCAGTTGAACGCTTCAAACCGGAGCAGCAGGCTCTGGTGCTCGGTCACAGCGAACGTCTTGAACAAGCCGAGGTTCCAGTTCTGGAAGCCCGGGTTGTAGATGAGGCTGCGGAAGTAGCCGGACACAAACGTGCCGTTGGCGGGCTTTGCGAAGATCGAAGCGCCGCTGGCGTCCTTCGTGCGGAACCAGAAGGAGGAGTCGCTGGCCGCGGCGGCGAACTTCTTCTCGCCGTTGCCGAGTTGCGGGTCACCCACAACGTTCCAGATCTGGCTGCCGGAACCGGGGCCGACGCCGGCGAAATCGTCGCCAGTCGCCACGGTCAGGGGAGTGCCGGTCTGGAACTGGGTCACGCCGCTAACCTGCCAGCCGCCGGCGATCGCCTTGAGGGCGCGGCCGGAGTTCTTGAAGAACGGGAGCTGGTAGATGTAGTTGATTACCCAGATGTGACGCGTGTCATTGGTGCAGGCGCCCCACAGGTTGTGGACGTCGTAGGCGTTGGGCACGATGTCGCGCTGCGCGCTGCCGTCGTCCATGCACTTGCTGAGCGTGTAGCCCAAGCCATAGCTGAGGCCGTTCGAGAACCTGCGGTTGATGCCGAACTGAAGGCTGTTGTACTTCATGTTGGCGTCGTTGAAGGTCTCGCGAATCGGACCATAGCCGAGGTAGGGACGCAGGGCGTTGACGTTGATGGTCGGGTTGGCATACACCGCGCCGAGCGCCGTCTGGTTGATGTTCTTTTCGCGTTGCCCGTAGAGGCCGCGACGGCCAACATAGGAAGCGTCAACAACCGTATTGAAGCCGATTTCGCGCTCAACAGTCAGGTTCCACGTGTAGGACTGCGGCATGTGGAACACTTTGGCCTGCGTCGTGACGCTGATCGGGAAGCTCGCCAGGGAGCCGCCGCCCGGATTGTCCACCAGGCCGGTCGGAATCGAAGCGATGGGCTGCAACGGGGGGTTGCCGCCGAGGAACACCGAGTCGCTGACGCCGAGGCGCGTCGTGTACTTGCCGGCGCCGCCGCGGATCACGGTCTTGGGGTTCAACGAGTAAGCGATACCAATGCGGGGCTGGAAGTTGCCGTAGTCGATGTTGGAGTAGTACTTCGGCTCCTGGCCGCCACGGAACAGATACTGCAGGGAGGGGTCGGTCGCTGCAGGCACGCGGCCCTTGGCGGAATCCGGCCAGCTGCTGCCCGGGATCACGATGCCGTTGTAAGGATCACCGCTGCCCGCGATCGGATTGCCGTTCGCGGTATTAACAGTGACAGCCTTGGTCTTGTCGTAATACTTGGGATCGAACACGGTCATGTTGCCCCACAGAGAGTAGTAAGGCTGCACGATCGTGTGGCGGACGCCCAGTTCCAACTTCAACTTGTCGGTGACCTTCCAGGAATCCTGAACGAACCATTCGTACATGTTGCCGCGGTAGGGGGTGAAGCTGCGGGTGCCGATTTCGGCGTAGTTGTTGAACAGGCCGAGAGCAGTGTCGCCGAGGCCCACGCCGGAGCCACCGGTACGCGTGTTGCTGAACTCGAAGCGGCCGTTCTGGTTGTTGGTGCCGCCAGGAACGCCGTTGACGTTGATCTGGTCGTAGTCGTTCTGACCCGCACGCTCAAACGCGAAACCCGCTTTGATCGTGTGGTTGTTCAGAATCTTCGTGATGTTGTTGCTGATCGAGTAGATCGGGCCAGTGGAGTTCGAGGGGTAAGGAGTGCCCGTGTACTCGCTGAAGCCGGGGATAGCCACGGCCGGCAGCTTGTTCGGACGATCCTTGCCGGCGGGGTAGACATACGGATAGTTGATGCCGTAAGTCGTACGGTTGAAGGCCGCCGTGTCCGTCATGCGGATGAACACCTGGTCGCGGCTGGCCGTGATCAGGGTCTCGTTGATCAGGGTCGGGCTGAAGCTGTGTGTCCAGTTCAGCGAAGACGTCTGATTCGGACGGTCGAAGGTCTGCTGGGCGAGGGCGAAACCGGTCGGGAAGGGCGAAACGTCCAGGTAGTGGTACAGCATGGCGCGGAACTTGATCGAATCCCTCTGCGTGGGCAGGAAGTCGATGCCGATGCTGTCTTTGCGCTGGTCGGTCGGGTGACCGCCGACGCCAAACCAGTTGTTCGCGCCCTGGGGCACGGCAAGATTGGCAGCCGGATAAACGGCGAGCAGCGCCATTCCGTTCACGCTCTGGCGGTTCTTCGGGATGATGTTGCCGGCGAAGGGAGCGTTCCCGTTGGCCGGATCCTTGATGATCTGGGCCGTATTGAAGAACGAAGTGGGAGCCAACAACTCACTGTAGTCCCCAGCTTTCATTTTGGCCGTGGGCACAACCTTGAGGGTCGTGTCGTCGCGGCGGTACTTGGTCCATTCCTGCGACCAGGTGAAGAACAGCTTGCTGCGATCCTTGTTCAGCTTCCCGGGAATGAATACCGGGCCCGCGACGTTGTAGCCGAACTGGTTGTAGCGGAACGGAGCCACGAAGTTCGTAGCAGTGTTCCGGTTCCGGGACCAGGTGTTGGCGTCCAAAGCGGAGTTGCGGAAATACTCGTAGGCCGAACCATGGAACTGGCTCGTGCCGCTCTTGCTGACCACGCGGATCTGGCCACCGGCGGCGCGGCCGTATTCGGCCGTGAACGACGCGGTCATGATCTGCACTTCAGCAGTGGTGTCGAGATCGGCGGAACCGATCGACGTACCGTTGGAACGCGTACGAACTGCAACCGCACCGTCATAGGTGATCAGGTTGTCCTGCGTGCGCGAACCATTGATGCTGAGACCGGCGGTGTCCATTGCAAAGCTGAACCCGGCCAGTGAACCGCCGCGCACGCCTGGCTTCAACAGGGCGAGAAACACGGGGTTGCGGCCATTCAACTGCAAATCGCTGATCTGCTTGCCTTCCACAATGCGGCCGACAGCGCCGGATTCCGTCTGCAGGGCAGCCGCCGTGGCGGTTACTTCGACGACTTCCGAAGCCTGACCCACTTGCAACGCCACATCAAAACTGGCGGGCAGGTTGGGGTCGACCTTGTTGTCCTTGGATTCGTACTTCTTGAATCCGGCCGCCTCGACGGTGAGGGTGTACATGCCGGAAGGAATGGTCGGGATGACGAAATTGCCGGACTCGTTGGTCTTGACTTCACGAGTCAGGCCGTTGGCTTGGTTCTTGAGGGTGATCTTGGCGTTAGGTACTACTGCCGAAGATGGATCACGGACAACACCGTTTGCGGTGGAGTTGTCCGATTGTGCGAATGCGCCCAAACTGAGAACGCAAAGAAGCAGTGTCACCACTGCCACAGAACGCACATGGTTCATATAAGCTAACCTCCAGAAGACGAAATTGAAGCTTGCTTAGTATATCCTTGAGCACCGCTCCATAAGGGAGGTGCAACCGCTATCATATCGAAAGATAGATATCAAAGGATATGCTGAGATCTGTAACTCAAACCTAAATTGACCGTTTCATTCTGTTTGTTCGCCCGCTCAGCCGCGCCGTCCGCTTCATGCCAGTAGGCCCGTTCAGGTGGATCGAGACAACTGCGTCAACTCACCATCAAATCTGGACGTCTATGAACCGCTTCCGATTCGCCCTTTCCGGTGTCGCTTGACTTTCGCTGCGCCGCTGGCATACCTTAGCGATTTCCCAGCCACTCCACGAGAACGCTATGAGCAACCTGGAGAATCCAAACACCGTGATCGTGGACGAGTACCTCGAATCGAGCCTGGACAGTGTCGATTCCAGCGAGGAACGGGCCAAGGTCGTCGCCGAGCAGGTCGGCTTGCCCGAAGACGACGCGTATCAGGTCGGCTATGCTGTCAGGGAGGCCATGGTCAACGCAATTGTCCATGGCAACCGTTACAGCGCGAATAAGCGCGTGCACTTCGTACTCAGCCGTACGGAATCCTCCATCCAGGTCCTGATTGAGGACGAGGGAACGGGCTTCCAGCCCGAACGTCAGGCCGATCCGCTGGCGGAAGAAAACTTGCTTAGCCAATCAGGCCGCGGGATCATGATCATCCGTTCCTTCGTGGACGAGTTCGTGATTGAGAAGGGGGAGCACGGCGGTACCCGGGTTGTGCTCCGAAAATCGATTCCTCCGGGAACTTAGTTGCTGTTTGGGACTCCAATTGACGAGGGGGTATTAGAGAAGTGAGTGTAAAACTGACCACGCGCCAGGTTGGTGATGTGACTGTCATCGACGCCGCCGGCCGAATTACGTTGGGTGAGGGATCCTCCACCTTCCGTGACTCCATCAAGGATCTGACAACCAAGGGGCACAAAAAGGTGCTGCTCAACCTCGCGGACGTGAGCTACATCGACAGCTCCGGAATCGGCGAACTCGTGAGCGGCTTCACCACCGTCTCCAACGCCGGTGGAAATCTGAAGCTCCTGAACCTGACCAAACGCATCCACGATCTGCTGCAGATCACCAAGCTGTATACGATTTTCGAAGTGTTCGACGACGAAGCAAAGGGATTGGCGAGCTTTAACTAGCCAAGGCACAGGCCCTCGCTGAGCCGAATCCGGCAATGCCTGCCGCCAAGATCCGCAGTGTCATTATCGCCGAGGAGCTCGCGCTGTTTCGCGACGGCATCGCCGCGCTGTGCGAGCTCTCCGGCCGTTTTCAGGTTGTTGGCTGCACCTCGGATGGCGAGCAGGCCTGGAAACTTGTTCAGGAAAAGACCCCCGACGCCATCCTGGTCGATCTCCAGATCCCTCAACTGCATTCCCTCGAAATTGCCAAGCGCCTGACTGAGCCCGGCGACAGCGTCCGGCCCCCGCCCACCCGCTGCGTGATCCTCGCCATGCGCCGCGACCGCAAAACCGTCCTCGAAGTGCTGCGGGCCGGGGCTCAGGGCTACCTGCTCAAAACCAGTACCGGCGCCCAACTCGTCGATTGCCTGGAACAGGTCATCGAAGGCGGCATCTACGTGTCGCCCGCCGTCGACGTCCAGAGCCTCTTCGCCCCCGAGAAACGCGGCTTGGTCGAGGATCCCATCTCCCGCCTGAGCGCCAGGGAATTCCAGGTCTTCTCACTTCTCGTGGAAGGCGTGCGCGCCAAGGAAATTGCCGCCCGCCTCCAGCTCAGTCCGAAGACCGTCGATACCTATCGCTCTAACCTGATGAAAAAATTGGATATCCACGATATCCCCGGTTTGGTCAAGTTTGCAATCCAGCACCAGATCATCCCCGCCTGAGCTCGTTTGGACTCTGCCTGCCCGCCCAGATCCCAGCGGGTTTGGACCTGCGTGCTAAAATAAGAGTTTTGCTTACTGGAGTATTCTGTGGACCGCGTCACCAGACATGATTTGAAGACCGACAAGTTCGTCGAAGAAGTCGGTCAAACTGTACATTTCGTTGAGGCGCACCGCTCTGAGGCGATCCGCTACGGCGGCATCGCGCTGGCTGTCATCGTGCTCGCGGCGGGTGGCTGGTTCTTCTACCAGAGCCGGAAGGCTGAGCGCCAGGTTGCCCTGATGCACGCTGTTGAGACCTACAACGCGCCCATTATGCCCACGCCTCGCGACGGTGTGAAGTCATTCACCGCACAGGCCGACAAGGACAAGGCGCTGAGCAAGGAACTCAACGATCTCGCGACCAAGTACTCCGGCTCCGACGAGGCCGCCGCCGCGATTTATATGCTCGGGTTGAATGCCGCGGACGCGGCCAAACTCGACGAAGCTGAGCGGTATCTGAAGCGCGCGGCCGATGAGGGCGGCGCCGAATACGCCTCGCTGGCCAAACTGTCCCTGGCCCAGTTGTACGCCGGCACCGGCCGGCAGGCCGACGCCGAGAAGCTTCTCCGCGGGCTCATCGACAACCCCACCATGTTCGTCGCCAAGGATCAGGCCACTTTGGTCCTGGCTCGCATCATCGGGAAGAGCAAACCGGAAGAGGCCAAGAAACTGCTTGAGCCGCTGCGCACCGTCAACGGCCCCATCAGCCGCATCGCCATCCAAGCTATCGCCGAAATCTCTTCGGGGAAGTAAGCTGGAAGGGTGAGCCTGGAGCGGCTAAGATACCCGATTGATGCCCTGCGGGGCCGCCGGTATCCCGAGGCGCCGCATCGCTACCGCAACGAGTTCCAGCGCGACCGCGACCGTATTGTCCACGCCCGGGCCTTCCGCCGCTTGGAAGACAAAACCCAGGTCTTTGGCGGACGCCTCAGCGACCACTTTCGCAATCGCCTCACACACACCATCGAAGTCTCCCAAATCGCCCGTACGCTGGCCATTTCCCTGGGCTTGGCTGAAGACTTCACTGAAGCCCTCGCCCTCGCCCACGACATAGGCCATCCCCCCTTTGCCCATGCCGGAGAAGAAGCTCTCGATCGCTGCATGAGCGCGTTCGGCGACTCCTTCGACCACAACGTCCACGCCCTCCACATCGTCGAGAGTTTCGAAGTCCGCTATGCCCGCTTCCCCGGCCTCAACCTCACCTTCGAAGTGCGCGAGGGAATGGTCAAGCACTCCCGCGACTTTGCACCCGGCGAACGTGTTGAATTCGACGAGTATCTCCCCGGTTTGCGGCCGCCGCTCGAGGCGCAGCTCATTGATCTGGCCGATGAAGTCGCCTACAACAGCGCCGACCTGGATGACGGCCACGCCGCCGGGCTCTTCAACATGGACGACATCGGCGCCGCCCTGCCGCACTATGCTGAACTGGCCGCGGAGATCCAATTCCAGTTCCCGGGCGCCCCGGAAAAAGTCCGCTTCCAGGAAGTCCTGCGCCGCCTGATCGACCTCCTTGTCTCCGGCCTCATCGAGGGGACTGCACAGGCTGTGCAGTCGAGCGGGGCTGATTCCGTCCAGGACGTGCGCCGCCACCCACACCGCCTGGTCACCATGACCCCGGCCGCCGCCGACACCAATCGAGGTTTGAAGAAGTTCCTCTACGACCACGTCTACTCGACGCCCGCCCTGGTCGACGAACGCATCCGCGCCTGCGATGGCATTGAGCGTCTTTTCCAGTTCTTCCTCGACCACCCCTGCGAAATGCCGGAGGGTCATGCCGAACGCATCGGACTGATGCCAGCCCACCGCGTCGTCTGCGACTACATCGCCGGTATGACCGATGGCTTCTTCCGCCGCACCGCAGCCCGCCTGCTGGCCTGAGGCCTCGGTGCAGCGCCCGCCCTGGACCCCTGTTTACACTCCGTTTACCTGACTGCGCTATTCCTGATACCAGGCGCCCGGCTGTGCCGCTGGTTCCCCTCCGATGAGCAAAATCCTGGTTGTTGACGACGATCCGCATATCCGTGAGCTGGTCAGGATCTTCCTGGAACCGGAGGGCCTCGACGTCTTCGAAGCCTCCGATGGCTGTGAAGCCCTCGCCAGGCTCGAGACCGTGAAAGCCGACATGGTCATCCTGGACGTTATGATGCCCAACATGGATGGGTGGGAGCTCTGCCGCCGCCTGCGTCTGGCCGGTGACTTTCCCCTGCTCATCATCACGGCGAAGGGGGAAACCAGCCAGAAGCTCAAAGGCTTCCAGCTCGGCACCGACGACTACCTCGTCAAACCGTTCGAACCGGTCGAACTCGTCGCCCGCGTGAAGGCCCTGCTGAAGCGCTACCGGGTCGCCAGCTCCCAGACCGTGCAGATCGGCAGCCTCACCATGGACCGCAAGACCCACGAGGCGGCACTCTCGGGTCAGCCGCTCAATCTCCCGCTCAAGGAGTTCGAGCTCCTGTTTGAACTGGCGAGCTACGCCGGTAAAACTCTATCCCGCTCGAAACTGATCGAAGACATCTGGGGCTACGACTTCGAGGGCAATGAACGCACCCTCGACGTCCACATCAACCGCCTCCGGGAACGCTTTCCCGAGGCCGGGTCCCCCTTCCGCATCCGCACTATCCGCGGACTCGGCTACCGCCTGGAGGCAGCTTCATGAGAAACCGGCTGGGACTCCGCCACTGGTTCCGCAGCGTCGCCTCCCTGGCCTTCTTTGCGCTCGTGCTGTGCCTGGCGTTCTACATCACCGGCTTTGTCTATACCCGCACCGGCTGGCAGCCGCACGCGGTGCTGGCCTTGCTGATCAATGCCTTCCTCGGCATGATCCTGATGCTGGCCATCGTGGCCTTCATCGGCTTGGTGATCCATCGGCGCCACCGGACGAAGAACCCCTTGACTGTCATTACCGAAGCGTTGGGGCGAATCGCCACCGGCGACTTCACCACACGCCTGGACGAGAACCTGCGCTCGCACGGAGTGGTCGGCGAGTTGGTCCAGAGCGTGAACCACATGGCGACACGGCTCGACGAAATGGAGAAGTTGCGGCAGGAGTTCGTGTCCAACGTGTCGCACGAAATCCAGTCGCCCCTCACCTCCATCCGCGGCTTCGCAGCGGCCTTGCAGCGGGACAATGTCAGTGCGGAGGACCGTCTCCACTACCTCGAGATCATCGAAGCCGAAAGCCTCCGGTTGTCCAGGCTCAGTGAGAACCTGCTCAAGCTCGCTTCTCTCGATTCGGAGCAGACCAGCCTGACCACTACGTCCTACCGCCTCGATGTACAGCTCCGGAACCTGATCCTGGCCTGCGAAACGCAGTGGACCGCTAAGGACATCGAGATGGAAGTGGCGCTCGACGAGGCTGCCATCACAGCCGACGAGGACTTGCTCAGCCAGGTCTGGATCAACCTGATCCACAACAGCATCAAGTTCACGCCGCCCGGCGGCACCGTGCGCGTCGGCCTTCACCGTCAGGGCAGTCTCTGGGAAGTGCGTGTCGCCGACACCGGGATTGGCATCGCGGAGGAAGACCTTCCGCGCGTCTTCGAGCGCTTCTACAAAGCCGATCCCTCCCGCCGCCACTCCGCCGGAGGCAATGGCCTGGGCCTCGCCATCGCCAAACGCGTCGTTGAGATTCACAACGGTGCGATCACAGTGCGCAGCCAGCCCGGCGCCGGCACGGAATTCAGCGTCACCCTGCCCGCCGTGTAACATCCCAGCCTTGTTTAAATTCAGTTGATGTGCCGCCGCTAATCTGGTCCGCGGAGACCCAACATGCTGCATCCACCAGGCGTACACCGTTCCCACCGCTTCGCTGCCTCCCCAGAAAACGAGCCGCCCGTGCAGCTCTCATCACTGCCCTGGAAACGCCTGCTCGCTTACCTGAAACCCTACCGTGGACGCATGGCGGTGGCGATCCTGGCCCTGCTGGGTTCGTCCGCGCTGGGCCTCGCGTTCCCCATGGTGATCGTCCGCCTGCTCGACTCCGCCACACGCACCCACAACCTCTCTTCCCTCAACGGGCTGGCCCTCATGCTGCTGGCCATTTTTCTCACCCAGGCTGCGCTCTCGTTCCTCCAGTCCATCATGCTGGCCGTCATCGGCGAGAACATCGTCTGCGACCTGCGCACCACGCTCTACACCCACTTGCACCGCCAGTCGCTCGACTTCTACGCCGGACGCCGCGTCGGCGAAATCGTCTCGCGCCTCTCCAGTGACGTGACCCAGATGCGGACCGTGCTGACCAGCAACATCACCTCGCTGCTCAGCCAAAGCGTCTCCCTCATCGGAGCCCTCGTCATCGTTCTCTCCATCAACGTTCAGTTGACCTTGTTCATCCTGGCGCTGGTCCCGCCGCTCGTCCTGCTCGTGGCGGTGTTTGGACGGCGAATCCAGAAGTCCAGCACGGGCCTGCAGGATCATCTGGCCGAGTCCACCACCGTGGCCGAAGAGGCACTGCAGGGCATCCGCGTCGTGAAGAGCTTCGGCCGCGAACAACACGAGACCACACGCTACGGGGCCGCTGCCCGGCAAGCTCTATCCGCCTCCCTGCGCATGGCCTTCCTCCACTCTTCCTTCTCTTCGGTGATGATGTTCCTCGGCTTCGGCACCATCGCCGCCATCATGTGGTACGGCGGCCGCGAGGTGATCGCCGGACGCCTCTCCCTGGCCATGATCAACGGCTTCCTGATGTACGGCCTCATGATCGCCGGCAGTCTCGGCGGCCTCGCCGGCCTCTACGCCCAGTTCCGCGCCGCCATCGGCGGTGTCCAGCGCGTCTTCGAAATCCTCGATCTCCACCCCACCGTGCAGGACGCGCCGGGCGCCGTCACCCTGTCCGGCACGCAAGGCCACCTCCGCTTCGACAACGTGACGTTCCACTACGAACCCAACGTGCCCGTCATCAAGGGCATCACCCTCGACATCCCGCCCGGCGAGATTCTGGCCCTGGTCGGCCCCAGCGGAGCCGGCAAGAGCACGCTGTTCAATCTCATCCCGCGCTTCTACGATCCGGCAGGCGGCAGCGTCCAGCTCGATGGCCGGGACCTGCGCTCCGTCACGCAGCACAGCCTGCGCGAGCAGATGGCCCTGGTGCCGCAGGAGACCATGCTCTTTGGCGGCACAATCCGCGAGAACATTCTCTACGGACGGCTCGACGCCACGGAAGAGGAGATGATCGCCGCCGCCCGCTCCGCCAACGCCCACGGCTTCATCATGGAATTCCCCCGGCAGTACGAAACGGTGGTCGGCGAACGCGGAGCCAAGCTCAGCGGAGGCCAGCGCCAGCGCATCGCCGTGGCGCGCGCCCTTCTCAAGAACCCGCGCATCCTGCTGCTGGACGAGGCCACCAGCTCGCTCGACAACGATTCGGAAGGCCTCGTGCAGCAGGCCCTCAACCACCTCATGCAGGGCCGCACCACCGTGATCATCGCCCACCGCCTCAGCACCATCAAGGTGGCCCATCGCATCGCCGTCATGGATGGCGGCCGCATCGTGGAACTCGGCACCCACCGCCAACTCATGGCCCTCGATGGCCTCTACGCGCGCCTGTATTCGATGCAGTTTCCGGACAGTGCCGTGGCCATACCACCCGAACACTCAGAAGTCCGCAGGCTGCCGCCAGCCAGCATCCTGGCCCCCGTTGCGGCCGATTGAGGGCGGCCCGTCCGGCGGATCGCCGCTGCTACCCTCGAAATCCCGCCAGGTTCTGCTTCAGGTGCTCCACCGACCTCGTGCCGGCCAGAATCGCCCCGTCAAACGGAGTCGCCTGGATGGCCGCGAAACATTCGCGAATCGCCTGATTCCGGTCCTCCGCCTGCAATAGTTCGCCTTCGCCGAACGGCCGGTTGGTAAACAGCAACCGGCCCGTCTCACGAGCCCGTGCAATCGCCGGCCGCATCGCCTGGTTCCGCCGGTTGTAGGGGATCTGCAGGATCTGGAACAACTCGTTCGTGCAGGCGATCTCCACCGACTCCAGGTCCTTCACGCTGGCGCCCACCACCTGAACCCCCGCGGCCTTGGCCGCTTCCAGGGCCTTGATCGTGCCCGGCGCCCGCAGCACCTCCGGAGTGCTCCGGTGCACCTGCAGGATGTCGATCCGTCCCAGCCGCCGGAAACTCTCATCCAGGCTGGTCCTCAGCGCGTCGTAGCTGTGGTCGAGCACCGGCTGATTTGTCTCGAAGTCCCAGGATTCTCCGAACTTCGTGGCCACCACCAGCGAATCACGCTGCTCCGCCGTCAACTGCCGCAGAAACGCGCCAAACCGGATCTCGCTCCAGGCGTAGGATGGCGCTGTATCGAAGATCCGGACGCCAGCTTCATACGCGCCATTCAGGAATTCCTTCGCCTGTTCATCGTCCGGTACAGGCGAGGGTTTGAAGCCCCAGGCCCGGCCGATTTCCAGCAGGCCCAGCCCGAACTGCAACCCTGTCCACGGCACACTCATTCGGCTGTATGCTCCAGCAGATTCGAGACTTCCGCTTTCCTAACGCCATACACCCGCTTCAGCACGCGGCACAGCTCCTCGGCAAATCGCTGCGGGTGTTCGCTTTCGTCCAGGTCGACTTCGACCTTGATGTAGACATCGATGTTCTTCATCATTCGGATGGTACGATAAATCGGACGGATGGAACGCGTAACCTGCCACTTGTGCGAGTCGCGGCCCCCGCGCCGGTCCTGCCCCGCTTTGATGAAAGACATCTGCGCGGTCTGCTGTGGGACTGAGCGGGAGCAGACGATCGATTGCCCCCTGGATTGCGAGTATCTGCGCGAGGCGCGCAGCCATGAGAAACCGCCAGAGGTCGATCCCAAGACTCTGCCTCACCCTGAGATTGAACTCACCGCCAAGTTCATGGAAGAACAGCAGCCGCTGGCGATTGTCACCGGCCGGCTCCTGCTCGTTTCTGCCCTCGAAACCCCCGGCGCCAACGACTTCGACATGCGCGACGCCCTCGACGCCCTTGTCCGCACCTACAAGATCGCCGATAGCGGCCTTGTCTACGAGACCCGGCCCGTCAACGGCATCGCCGCCGCTTTGTCCGATCGCTTCCAGAATGAAGTGCACCAGTTCCGTGAACATGTAGCCGAGCGCGGCGGCTCGCACACCGTTCGAGACAAGGACCTGCTGGGCGTCCTGGTCTTCTGGCAGCGCACCGAGTGGCAAACCAATAACGGGCGCCGCAAAAGCCGTGCGTTCATCGAATCGCTCTACGGCCTGCTGCCCCCTCCCCCGGAGGAAGCGCAAGCTTGAAAGCCCGTCTCGTCGAGTCCGTTGAGATCGCGCCCGAGGTCCGCCACTTCACCTTCGCCGTCGATCCGTTGGAAACGCTGGACTTCACCCCCGGCCAGTTCGTCAGCTTCAGCCGCGACGTCCTGGGCAAGTCCATTACGCGAGCCTATTCCATCGCCTCCGCCCCCTCAGGCAACCGCTTTGAACTCTGTCTGAACCGGGTCCAGGACGGCCGCCTGTCGCCCTGGCTGTTCGAGATGAAGCCCGACGACACCATTGAGATGAGCGGCCCGCTGGGCTACTTCGTCCCCAAAGCCCCGCTGCGTGACGCTGTTTTTGTCGCCACCGGTACCGGCGTCGCCCCCTTCCGCTCGTTCCTTCGCTGGGCGCCCGTGCTCGCCGCCTCCACCAGCCTCACGCTCCTCTTCGGCACCCGTTCGGAAGAGGGTGTCCTTTATCGCCTGGAGTTCGAGGAACTCACCGCCAACCGCCCTGGATTCCTATACTTGCCGACTCTCACCCGGCCCGCGCCGGGCTGGGAAGGGCGCACCGGCCGCGTCCAGGCGCATCTCGACGAAGCACTCGCCGGACGCACCGATCTCGATGTCTACGTTTGCGGCCTCAAAGCCATGGTCGACGACGTCCGCGCCGCCCTCAAATCGAAAGGATTTGACCGGAAGCAGATCATCGTCGAGAAATACGATTAAAATCAATCTCATGGAATCCCCTGCAACCAGGTGGGCGATGCTGCTGACCGGCGCGGCCATCGTCTTCGGAGTCACGGTCGCAATCGGTCTGCGTTTGCTGCCCGAGCCGCACTCGGAGACCGACTACCTCGTCGTAGGCTCCATCGCCACTTTTGTCTCCCTCGGCGTACTCTTCGCCGTCCTCATCGCCACCTGGGTCAAGTCGCCTGAGATCTTCTTCAAACGCCGCAAAAAGGAGTCCGACGACCTTCCACCACCCGCCGACTCCACTCCCGGCGCCTAATCTTCACTTTGTTGATAGGCTTTGTGGCCATATGCTAGCCTGAGGCTAGTTCCCGCATGAGCACCATCCACATCGTCGGAGCCGGACCCGGCCGCGCCGACCTCCTCACGGTTCGCGCCGCCCGCATCCTTGCTCGCGCCGGTGCCGTCCTCTACGACCGGCTGGTCTCCCGCGAAGTGCTCGAAACCATCAATCCCGCAGCAGAACTCCACGACGTCGGCAAGGAAGAGGGTCGCCAGGAAGAGATCCAGCGCCACATCCTGGAACTACTGGAAGACTGCGGCCGCCGCCATGAAACCGTGGTCCGCCTGAAGGGCGGCGATCCCATGGTCTTCGGCCGTGGCGGCGAAGAATGGCGCTGGCTGGCCGCCCGTGGTTGGGATGTCGAAGTTACCCCCGGGCTCAGTTCCGCCATCTCTGTTCCCGAACTGGCTGGAATTCCAGTCACTTACCGTGGCATTGCGGGCGGCTTCGCCGTGGTCACCGGACACCGTCACCCCGCTGCTTGCCAGGAATGGTCAGCCTATGCCCATGTCGACACCCTCGTTGTGCTGATGGGCGTGGGCCATCGCGCGGAAATCGCCGCGTGCCTCATCGCCGCCGGCCGTGATGGGGATACCCCTGTTGCCTTCGTCGAGAATGGCTCCACCGCCCGGGAACGTGTCGTCGTCACCACCCTGCGCGCAGCCGGCGCCTGCGAGGTCAACTCGCCTGCCGTGATGGTGATTGGTGACGTGGTGAATCTGCGCGGCCAGCTAGTTCATCCGGCGCACTTCGACGCGGCCGTAGATCTCACGCGTCTGCTGCAGGTTGGCGAAGCTCACACCCGGCAGTCTTGCTGACGCCGTACCCGCCGCCACACCCCACCGCAGCGAATCCTTCGCATCCTTGCCGTCGTGAGCTGCCCACGCGTAGGCTGCGGCCAGCGCATCGCCCGCGCCAATCGGACACAGCGCATCGATCCTCGGCGGCACCGCTTCCCAGATCGCGCCATCTTCAAAGGCGCCCAGCGCACCCCGCGCACCCAGTGACAGGATCACGTTCTTCGCGCCCATGCCCCTGATTCGCTCGGCCGCCTCCTGGAAGTGGTTGCGGGTCAGTAACGCGCGATTCAGCAGCCGTTCCGCCTCCGGTTGGTTCGGTGTCACCACCGTTGGACCCTGCTCCAGCGCTGCTTCCACCGCGTCGCCATCCGTATCCAGCAGCGTCTTCACGCCCAGCTTCGAAGCCGTGTGGATCAGCCGCGCATAGAACTCGGCCGGTACCCCGGGCGGCAGGCTGCCACACAGCAACAGCCACGTCGCTTCCTTCATCCGGTGCCGCACGGTCTTCTCCAGCCGCGCCAGCTCCGGCTCGCTCAACGCCGGACCATGCTCGTTCAGCTTGATCGCCAGCCCGTTCTTGTCCGCAATCGTGAAATTCGTCCGGATCTCGTGCCGCACCCGCACAAACTCACACGGAAACTCGGCCTGGCTCAGAAACCCTTCCAGCAACTTGCCCGACTTCCCGCCGCAGATCGCAATTGCCAGCGTCGGGCCCCCGTAGCTGTGAATCACACTGGACGCATTGATGCCGCGCCCGCCCGCCGATTCCCGTGTCGACAGGATGTAGGCCCGGTCTTCGAAGACCAGGCGATCGACGGCAACGTTGCGGTCTATGGCTGGATTCGCGGTGAGCGTGAGGATCAAACCATCAGTTTATCGGAGTCTGACATCCGGATGCTACGCTAACTATTTGAGGAATCACCCCCAGTTCAGCGCCTACGCCGCCCTTGTGTCCGTATGCTTTTTCTGGGGTACCACCTATCTCGGCATCCGCATGGCGCTGGAGACGTTTCCGCCCGCCCTGCTGGTCGCCGTCCGCTTCACGCTCTCCGGCTCCATCCTGCTCATCGGAGCCCTGTTCATGGGCGCCCACATCCCGCGCGGCCGCGAACTGGCCCGCAGCGCCGGCAACGGCATCCTGCTGGTTGGCCTGGGCACCGGCGGCCTGGTTTGGGCCGAAACCATGATCCCCAGCGGACTCGCCGCCCTCATCATCACCATCTCGCCCTTCTGGATGGTCGGCCTCGACGCGATCATGCCGCCCCGCACCCCGCTGCATGGCCCCACCCTCCTCGGGATGGCCATCGGTTTGGGCGGAGCCGCGCTGCTGGTCGGCCCCGGCGCACTGGCTGGCGGAGCCGCCGGTCAGTACCTCATCCTCGGCTTCTGCATTCTCCAGGTCGGCTGTCTCTCCTGGTCCCTCGGTTCGATGCTGCAGCGCCGCCAGGAAACCAGGGCCCACCCCATCGTCTCTGGCGGAGTCCAGCAACTCGCCGCGGGCCTGGCCTTCATTCCGGTCGCCCTGTTCCTGCAGGGACCCGTGCACTGGTCCACGAGAGGCATCTCGGCCACCCTTTACCTCGTCACCTTCGGCTCCATCATCGGCTACTCCAGCTATGTGTTCGCGCTCGACCGCCTGCCCGTCTCCATGGTCTCGCTCTATAACTACGTGAATCCGCTGGTCGCCGTCTTCCTGGGGTGGGTCTTCTACCGCGAACCGTTCGGACTCCGCGAAGCCGTGGCCATGCTCATCATCTTCACGGGCGTAGCGGTGGTGAAACACGCCGAGGCGCGGCGCAGGAAGTTGGCTTAGGCCTTCCGGTTCTGGCCGAACTTGGCGCACAACGCGCCGCCCAGCGAACACAGCACGGTCAACAGGAAGAACTGCAGAATCAGCGTGAACACGATGGACAACCCAAACGTCGCCGGGTCGTTCATCACCTTCTGGAGCTGCGAAGCGGCGTCCGGTGGCAGGCCCAGGCCCGCGGCACTTTCCTTGTACGCCTTCATCAGTTGATCGCTGCCGGCCAGCGCGGCCATCCCCAGGGTGAAAAATACAGTGGTGATGACGAATGTGAACACGCCGGTGATCCAGCCCATCCGCGCGCCGTTGGCTACCGTAAGCCCCGCACCAGTTCTACGCCGGTACAGGAACACCGCATAGTAGCCGCCGCCACACAAAACGATCGGCATCATGATCGGCCCCGCGACCGCCGCGGACAATGTCATCAGCAGTTGGACGATCGCCGCCGCCAGGAATCCCACCCGCACAGCGACCCCATTGTGGAAGTTGATTTCAGCCGGTGTCGCCGGGGCAACCTGGATCAGGATCGGTTGCTCTGCCGGCGCCGCCTCCACCGGGATCTCGCCCGGCTCCGGTTCCGGCGCTTCCGCCACGCCGATGTCGTCTCGCAGCGGGCGGCCACAGCGGTGACAGAATTGAGAATCCGGCAGGAGCTTCGCTCCGCAGGTGCAGTAGCCTTCCACCCCTTCAGTGTCCCGTAGTATCGATGGCAGCCGCAAGGCGGGCTTTATACTGAGGCTAGGCCCGGCGCGAGCCGGGGCTCAATCCCTGGGAATGGAGAGTTGATGGCTGGACATACGATCCTGGTGCTGAATAGCCCAACTGCCCGGCATTTGACGCTGCTTGACCGCCTGCCCTCCGGCTGCCGCATCGTGGCCGGCGACACCGCCGAAGCCTTTGCCAACGCCGCGCCTGAAGCCGATATCCTGCTGGTCGGCGCGGTCAGCCGCGAGGTCGTCGAACAGGTCTGGTCCCTGGCGCCGCGCGTCCAGTGGGTTCATTCCATGTGGGCCGGTCTCGAGACCCTGCTCTTCCCCGCGCTCATCGAGAGCAAGGTCACCCTCACCAATGGCCGCGGCGTGTTTGCCCGCTCCCTCGGCGAATTCGCCATCGCCGGCATGCTCTGGTTCGCCAAGGACATCCGCCGCATGCGCCGCCAGCAGCGCGAACGCCGCTGGGAAAAATTCACCATCACTGAACTTCATGGGGCCTCCCTCGGCGTCATCGGCCACGGCTCCATCGGCCGTGCCGTCGCCTCCCTCGCCAACGCCTTCGGCATGCACGTCCACGGCATCGGCCGCCGCCACACCCGCGAGGAGTTCGAAAAAATCCTCCAGCGGTCCGACTACCTGCTGGTCGGCGCGCCTCTCACCCCCGATACCCGCGGCATGATTGGCGAAACGGAACTGCGCCTCATGAAGCCCGAATCCGTGCTCATCAACCTGGGCCGCGGGCCCGTTGTCGACGAACCAGCCCTCCTCCACGCCCTGCGCGAAAACTGGATTCGCGGCGCTGTTCTCGATGTCTTCGACGAGGAACCGCTGCCCGAGGATCACCCCCTCTGGGCCCTCGACAACGTCCTGCTCTCCCCGCACTGCTCCGACAACACCGCCACCTGGCTCTACGATGCCATGGAGCTCTTTCTCGAGAATTATTCATTGTTTGCCCAAGGGGAACCATTGAAGAACATCAGCGACAAGAAGGCGGGCTACTAATGGCCGCCATCACCCTCGACGACATCCGCGCGGCCGCGGCCCGCATCGCGCCCATCGCCCAGAAGACGCCCATCTGGACCTCCCGCAGCTTCGACGATCGAGCCGGATCCGAAGTCTTCTTCAAGTGCGAGAATCTCCAGAAAGGCGGCGCCTTCAAGATCCGCGGCGCGGCCAACTTTCTCTACTCGATGACACCGGAACAGCGCGCCAAGGGCGTCGTCGGCTTCTCCTCCGGCAACCACGCCCAGGCCGTAGCTATCGCTGCCCGCATCCTGGGCGTGCACGCCACGCTCATCATGCCCGACGACGCGCCCAAGTCCAAACTGGCGGCCACCCGCGCCAATGGAGCCACCGTCATCACCTACGACCGTCTCAAGGAATCGCGCGAAGCCATCGGCCGCAAGATCTCCGAGGAGACCGGAGCCATGCTCGTCCCGCCCTTCGATCACCCCTGGATCGTCGCCGGAGCCGGCACCTGCGCCCTGGAGATCATGGAGCAGGTTCCCTCGCTCGACGCCCTGGTCGTCTGTCTCGGAGGCGGGGGACTCCTGTCCGGCTCCGCGGTAGCCGCCAAGGCGCTCAATCCCGCCATCCGCGTCTTCGGAGTCGAGCCCGAGTTGGGGAACGACTACTGGCTCTCGCGCCGCGAAGGCCACCCCGTGGAGATCAATTCACCGCCTACTATCGCTGACGGCCTGCGCACCACTAAGCCCGGAGCGCTCAACTTCCCCATCATC
This sequence comes from Paludibaculum fermentans, assembly GCF_051172195.1. Taxonomy (GTDB): domain Bacteria; phylum Acidobacteriota; class Terriglobia; order Bryobacterales; family Bryobacteraceae; genus Paludibaculum; species Paludibaculum fermentans_A. The sequence goes on along the minus strand of NZ_JBPJAQ010000001.1, from coordinate 1,210,294 downwards.
CAGGAACTCGTGGAAGACGTCCTCCTGGTGACTGAGGACGAGATCAAGGAAACGACCAAATTCGTGATGACGAGAATGAAGCTGGTAGTGGAACCCAGCGGAGTAGTGGGCGCCGCCGCCGTACTCCACAAGAAACTGCCCTCCGGCCTGAACCGTGTAGCCGTGATCCTCAGCGGCGGCAATGTGGATCTGGAAACCCTCGGCTCTCTCTGATTCAGCGCGCTAGACTGTGTGTGTCCGCCCGCCCGAGCGGTGCCGTGTCAGTATGAGCCTATCCACCCAAATCCGGCGAGTCGCCATCAAGGACTACAAGAGCATCGCCCATTGCGATGTGAACCTGGGCCCCCTGACGTTCCTGGTAGGCCCCAACGGCAGCGGCAAAAGCAATTTCCTGGACGCGCTGGGGTTTGTGGCGGACGCGGTGCGAAATACCTTGGACTCTGCAGTGCGCAGGCGCGGCGGATTTCGCGAAATCGTGCGGCGGTCGTTCGAAAACCCGGACCGATTCGCCATCCGGCTGGACGTGGACAGACAACCTGACAACGAGTTGAAGCTAGAGATCGACCTCCATTTTGAGTACTTCCTGGAAGTGGGGCTCCGCGAGCATGGCGGCCCCATCGTCCTGTGTGAGGAGTGCAAATGGTGGTCGAAGGACTCCGAGTTGGAGACCGGGCACTTCCGAGTGCAAAGCGGACAGGTCGTGGACTCCAGCTTCCCGTTGCCCCCCCAGGCTTCGAGCCACCAAATCTACCTGGTGACAGCGTCCGGCGATCCTGATCTGGCCATCCTCTACCGGATTCTGTCCCTGATAGCGTCCTACAATCTCACTCCCGGCAGCATGCGCGAGCCCCAATCGGAAGGGGACGGTGAGGTGCTGATTGGGGATGGCAGCAATCTTGTGGCGTCCTGGTCGAAGATGCTCCGCTTCGATCCTGATCGCGCGCAGCGAGTCATGGAGTTCTTCCGGTTGGTGGTTCCGGCGGTGGAGAGGATCAGGCCGGTTTCGGTTGGCATGAAAGAGACGCTGGAGTTCCTTGAGCGGGTCCATGGCGGTAAGGAAACCCGGGAGTTTTACGCCTCCAGCATGTCAGATGGCACCTTGAGAGCCCTGGCAATTTTGGTTGCCCTCCTTCAGGAAGGCTACGATGATCGCATCAGGGCGCTGGTCGCAATTGAGGAGCCCGAGATCGCGCTTCACCCCGGAGCTGCCGAAGTCCTTCTCGACTGCCTGCGGGAAGCCTCCCTCACCAGACAGGTTCTGGTCACGACACATAGCCCTGATCTTCTCGATAGAAAAGACATTCCCGTCGAGTCAATTCTGGCCGTCTCTGCGGACGATGGAGAAACCCACATCGCCCCCGTCGACAATGCAAGCAGGCAGGTGATGCACGAACGCATGTGGACCGCAGGCGAACTCATGCGGATTAATCAATTGGATCCCGATACCACTTGGAACCCAGCTACATCAGCACCGAATATGAGGTTGTTCTCATAGCCGTGTCCAGCGCAACCATTGTTCCGATCGTTGAAGGCCAGGGCGAAGTCGAGGCAGTGCCGATCCTGTTGCGCCGGCTGTCCGCGGAGCTCTGCCCCTCCTTGCATTTGAAGGTCGAAAAGCCGATTCGCAGTAGTCGCGACAAGATTGTGCTGCCTGGGAAACTTGAGGCCGTCGTTGCGCTTGCCGCCGCGAAATTGCAGGGCCCGGGTGCCATCTTGATTCTGCTCGATTCCGACGGGGCCTGTCCTAAAGAACTCGGACCTTCACTGTTGACGCGTGCAAGAGCAGCGCGGGCGGATAAACATATTCGAGTAGCCTTAGCTCACCAGGAGTACGAGGCTTGGTTCTTGGCCTCTGCTGACTCGTTAGCTGGGAAACGCGGATTCCCCAACGATTTGCAGTCTCATCCAGAACCCGAAACAGTGCAGGGCGCCAAGCAGTGGCTGTCCAAGAAAATGCTTGGCTCTTCCATTTACTCCCCAACTGTCGATCAACCTGCACTCACCTCCATTTTCGAGTTGAACCTGGCACGCCGTGCACGCTCCTTTGATCGCTTCTATCATGTCTGTGAAGATCTCTTTGCATCGCTTCTGGTTGAGCAGGGGCACCAACAGGAGGACCCCACCTAACCCATGAAACCCCGTCCCCCCGTCACCGCCTCCGTCCGCTTCCGCGAAAAGGCCGCTGAACTCGCGCAACTCCCCCTCGACCAGGTCTTCACCACCATCCACGACACCAACCTCTGGGGCGCCGAAGAGTCCGTCTCCGGCCTCGGCTCGGAAGACTCCGCCACCCTCCACCTGCGCACGGAACTCCCCAAACTCCTGGCGGATCTCGGCGCCGAGACCTTCCTCGACATCCCTTGCGGCGACTTCGGCTGGCTCAGCAAAGCCGACTTGCCCGTCCAGCGCTACATCGGCGCGGACCTAGTCGACACCCTCGTCCAGGCCAATCGCGCCCGGTTCGCCGGCCAACCCGGCAAGGAGTTCCTCCGCCTCGACCTCTGCGCCGACCCGCTTCCGCGCGCCGACGTCGTCTTCTGCCGCGACTGCCTGGTCCACCTCTCCCTCGCCAACATCCAACGCGCCCTCGCCAACCTCCAGCGCAGCGGCTCCACCTGGCTGCTCACCACCACGTTCCTCGAATGCGAACACAACGCCGACATCCAGGACGGCGACTGGCGTATGTTGAACTTCGAACTGGCACCCTTCCATTGGCCGGCCCCGGCCAGGATCCTGGTGGAAGGTTGCACTGAGGCGGGCGGCGGCTACGAAGACAAAGCTCTCGGTCTCTGGAAGCTCGCAGATCTCCAAAGCGCCTGACAGCAGGGACACGAAAGGGCCGGCTTCGACACCGGCCCTTCTCAAATTCAGAAACCCCGAATCTACTTCTTCTTCGCCGGCGCGGCGGCCGGAGCCGCCCCACCCATCGCCTTGTCGATCAGAGCACACAGACCCTCCTCTTCAAAGCTGGCCTTCTCCGAATCGCTGTACGTCAGGTCTCCCCGCACGATGCCTCTGGCATCCACAATCAACAGCGTGGGCAGATTGATGCTCGGATTCTGAGGAGTGATCTTCAGCATCGCCCCCGTGGCTGTGCCGAAATCGAACAGTACCGGGTTTGTGACCTTGTACTTGGCGATATAATCTGCAACCGTCTGCGGGGTGTAGGGCGGGTTGACCACCGAGAGTACCGCGATCCTGTTGCCGTACTTCTCCTTCACGCGTTCCAGCGTTCGCGAAAGCGTCTGGCAGTGAGGGCATTCGGTTCTCATGATGTCGATCAGCAGCACCTTGCCGCGAAAATCGAGCACATCATAATACTTGCCGGTGGCATCGGGCAGCGTGAAACTGGCCACCCGCTTGCCGCTCAGCGGCCCCGCGATGGCGCTCACCGCGAGCACAAAGAAGAGAAGAAGTTTTTTCATGGGTTATTCCTGGGCCAGCCTCGGCAGGCTCTCCTCATAGGGTGGACGTGCGACGCCCTTTTCCGTGATGATCCCCGTCACATATCGATTCGGTGTCACGTCAAACGCCGGATTCTCCACCTGGGTATTCTCTGGAGCCACCGGCACCCCGAACACTTCCGTCACTTCCGTCGAAGGCCGCTGCTCAATCGGAATCTGGTCGCCGTGGTCCAGGGTCAGGTCCAGCGTCGAGATCGGAGCCGCGACATAGAACGGCACGCCGTTCTCCTTCGCCAGCACCGCCACGCCATACGTACCCACCTTGTTCGCGACATCGCCATTCCGCGCGATCCGGTCCGCACCCACCACCACACACCCGATGCGGCCGCTCTTCAAAAAGTGGCCCGCCATGTTGTCCGTGATCAGCTTCACCGGGATGTTGTCCTGCTGCAGCTCCCACACCGTCAGCCGCGCTCCCTGCAGGAACGGCCGCGTCTCGTCGGCGAACACGTCGATGTTCTTGCCCGCATTCACCGCCGCGCGAATCACACCCAGCGCCGTGCCGAAGCCCGCCGTCGCCAGCGCGCCCGCATTGCAGTGCGTCAGCACCGTCTTTCCGTCCGGAACCAGCGGAGCCCCGTGCGCGCCAATCGCCTCGTTGATCGCGATGTCTTCGAGGTAGACCAGCTTCGCCTCTTTCACCATCGCCTCGCGCAACGCCTCAATCGGCTGGCCCTGCAGTGAGGCATACAGCTTCTTCATCCGGTCGATCGCCCAGAACAGATTCACCGCCGTGGGCCGCGTCGCCGCCAGCGTCGAGCAGATTACTTCAAACTCAGCGTCCAGCTTCGCCGGATCGGCCTTCAGTACGCCCAGCGCGACACCCATTGCCGCCGCGACGCCAATCGCCGGAGCGCCGCGGATCACCATCGTCTTGATGGCATGCGCCATCTCTTCGTACGTGGTGCAGGTGACAAACTCCTCCACCCTCGGCAGCCGCGTCTGGTCAATCATCACCACGCCGGCATCGGTCCATTGAATGGTCTCGACCATTAGGAAAACAGTTCCTTCCTTTGAAGCAGGAATCCTGCGAAAAACGTGAGGTTGTACGTCGCATGCACCAGCGTCGACGCCGCCGTCGAGCCTGTGCGATGCCGCGTGTAACCAAAAACCGTCGAGGCCAGAACCAGCAACACGATGTGCTGCCAGCTCCAGGAATATTGCGGTCCGTGCAGCAGGGCGAACGGCAGGCTGCTTAGCACTATGCCCGCCGCGATCCCAAAGGTCCGCATCATCAGCGGCTGCAGGAACCCGCGGAAGACCAGCTCTTCCGCCAGCGGACCCAGCGTAGTGGCAAAGAATCCTACCAGCAGAATCGACATCCGCCCGTGCAGCAGCTTCTCAATCGAGTTGTCAATCTCCGGCGTCTTCAGCACCTGGCCCAGCACCGCTACCGTCACCACCAGCAGCGGACCCGCGATGATCGTCCACCCCACCCGCGGCCACGGCACCTTCCACCCCAGCGATTGCCAGAACGGCTCGTCATACCGCGTCTTCAACAGCAGGACCAGTACCCCGAACCACAGCGCATACGCCACGAACTGCAGCGTGATCGCCTTCACCGCGTCACTCGGCGGAGCAGACGCCAGCGCGAACAACCCCTTGCTCAATAGCGCCGACAGGAACAGGCACGGCACAGCCAGTGCAAACACCAGCGCCGCGTCGATCCACGACCAGAACGGGTGCGCGGGGCGCGGTGCCTCTTCTGCAAATAGGGAGCCCGGCTGCGTCATGACTGCTTCTCAATCAACAGCGCCGCCAGCAGCGGAATCATGATCTCGTGATGCCCCGTGATCGCATAGCCCTGGCCGCCCCTTTGCGCGTGCGGCCGGCTCACCACGTTCACCCTGGGCCGGTAATGCTGCAGGAAATCGAAGTTCGCCGTCGTGAACTCGCCCAGCGGATAGCCCAGGTTCCGCACCACCGAAATCGCCTTCAAAAACACCTCAGGCAGCACCACCGCGCTGCCGACATTCAGATACGCGCCGCCATCGTGCAGGGTCCGTACCAGTGAACAGAACAATCGGAAGTCGTGATGCGTCGCCGCCCCAATCGCCGCTCCATCCGCCGCCGGATGCGTGTGCGGCGTGTCCGTCCCCACCGCCACATGCACCGTCACCGGAATCGATCGCTTCCAAGCCTGGCACAACACGCACGCCTCGGCATATTGCGGTTTGACGATCTGCTCCAGGTGCGCGCCCAGCGCCTCGCCCATGCCGATGCCCTGCGCCGCCGCCGCCCGGATGGCCAGGTTCATCTCGCGGCCCGTCTCTTCGGCCGACCCGAACCGCCCGTCCGGCAGCACGTCTTCCACTTCTTCCGACGTACATCCTGCAATGCCCATTTCGAAATCGTGGATCGACGCTGCACCGTTCATCACGATGCCGCTCACAAACCCGCGGTCCATCAGATCCACGAACACCGGCGCCAGCCCGCACTTGATCACGTGCCCGCCCATGCCCCACAGGATGCCCCGGCCGCGCATCCGCGCCTGTTCCAGGGCCGCCACCACCCCGCGCAGCGACTCAGCCGCCAGCAGCTTCGGCAACCGGTCCAGCCACGCACTCAGCCCGCTGCCCGCCGTGTGCGGCACGGCCATGTGCTCGTGGCGCACCTTGCCGCCGCGCGCTTCAATCGGTACGGTGGAAAGTCCTTGGAACTCTAGGGGCTGGTGGGTGTATTTCGTCAATTCGGGTACTTCAACCAGCTTTGCCGTTTTTCAGCACTTTTTCAAGCGCACGCGCCGTGTGGCTGCGGCGGTTCTTCACCACCTGCTCCGGAGTCCCCGTCGCCACAATCGTCCCGCCCTTTTCGCCGCCCTCCGGACCCAGATCGATGATCCAGTCGGCCGATTTGATCACATCCGTATGGTGTTCAATGACCAGCACCGTATTGCCCAGGTCGACAAGCTGGTTCAACACATCCAGCAGCCGCCGCACGTCCTCGAAATGCAGGCCCGTCGTCGGCTCGTCCAGGATGTACAGCGTCTTGCCCGTCTGCCGCCGCGACAGCTCCCGCCCCAGCTTGATGCGCTGCGCCTCGCCGCCCGACAGCGTGGTCGAGCTCTGGCCCAAGTGCAGATACCCTAGCCCCACATCGACCAGTGTCTGCAGCTTCTGCTTGATCTGCGGGATGTTCTGCAGCAGCGCCAGCGCGTCTTCCACCGTCGTCTCCAGCAGGTCGGCGATCGACACGCCGTTGAACTTCACCTGCAGCGTCTCGGAGCTGTACCGCCGCCCGCGGCACACGTCGCACGGCACAAACACGTCCGGCAGGAAGTTCATCTCGATCCGCTTCATCCCATCGCCCTGGCAGGCTTCGCACCGCCCGCCCTTCACGTTGAAACTGAACCGGCCCGGCTTATACCCCCGCTCCCTCGACTCCGGCAGCATCGCGAAAATCTCGCGAATCGGTGTGAAGACCCCCGTGTACGTCGCCGGATTCGACCGTGGCGACCGCCCGATGGGCGATTGGTCGATCTCCACCACCTTGTCGATGTGCGCCAGCCCCTCGATCTTGTCGTAGTTCCCCGGCTTCGCCTTGCTGTTGTACAGGAACTGCGAAATCGAACGGTACAGCAGATCGTGGATCAGCGTCGACTTCCCGCTGCCGCTCACACCCGTAATCACCATCAGTGTGCCCAGCGGAAACTCGACATCGAGTTCCTTCAGGTTGTGCTCGCGCGCCCCGCGCAGCACCAGCTTGTTCCCGTTGCCCGGCCGCCGGAACTCGGGGATCTCCACCGCCCGCGCGCCGCTCATATACTGCCCGGTCAGCGAATTCTTGTTGGCTGCGATCTGCTTCGGCGTCCCCGCCGCCACCAGATACCCGCCCAGCCGGCCCGCCCCCGGACCCAGGTCGATCACATAGTCGGCCCGCTCAATCGTCTCCTGGTCGTGCTCCACCACCAGCACCGTGTTGCCGATATCCCGCAACCGCCCCAGCGTCTCCAGCAGCTTCTCGTTGTCCCGTGGATGCAGCCCGATCGACGGCTCGTCCAGCACGTACAAAACTCCGCGCAGCTTCGATCCGATCTGCGTCGCCAGCCGGATGCGCTGCGCCTCGCCACCCGACAGCGTCGCAGCCGACCGCTCCAGCGAAAGGTAGTCCAACCCCACCGCCGTCAGGAACTCCAGCCGGTTCCGGATCTCTTCCACGATCCGCGCGCCAATCTGCTCTTCCCGCGGCGTCAAAACCCACTCGCGCGCCGCCGGCAACGCCCGGGCAATCGGCATCCCAGTGAACTCGGCGATCCCCATGCCCTTCACCCGCACCGCCAGGCTCGAGGGCCGCAGCCGCTGGCCGTTGCACGTCGCGCAGGGCGTCGCCGACATGTACTCCATCAGGTACTCGCGATAGCCCTCGCTGTAATCCTCGAAGGCCCGCTCCAGAATCTTGATGATTCCCGGGAACCCCGTCGCTCCGTACAGCAGCGTCTGCTGGTTCTTCGGCGTCAACTCGTCAAACGGCTTCGTGATGTTGATCTTGAGCTTCTTGGCCGCTTCGCTCACCGATTGCTGCATCAAAGCCGAACTGCCGCCCGGTCCCAGCCCGCCGTCAAACAGCGGCTTCGACGAATCCACAATCACCTTGATCGGATCGAAGCTCCACGAACTGCCCAGCCCGTGGCACGTCTCGCATGCTCCATATGGGCTGTTGAACGAGAACGACCGCGGCTCGATCTCCGGCACCGATTCGCCGCAGTCCGGGCACGCCATCTTCTGCGAGTACAGCCGTTCGCTCTCGCCCGAGGGCCCGTTCACCACCACCACCGTCACCAGCCCGTTCGCCAGCTTCGTCGCCGTCTCAATCGACGCTTCCAGCCGCTTCTCCAGCCCGGGCTTCAATAACAGCCGGTCTACTACGACCTCAATCGTGTGGTTCTTCCGCTTGTCCAGCGCGATCTCTTCGTCCAGCGACCGCAGTACGCCATCGATGCGCGCCCGCACAAAGCCCGCCCGCGCGTACTTCTCCAGCTCTTTCTTGTACTCGCCCTTCCGCCCCCGCGCCACCGGAGCCAGAATCATGATCCGGTCGTCCTGCCGCAGCGCCAGGATGTTCTCCAGAATCTGCTGCGTCGTCTGCTTCGAAATCGGAACTCCGCAGTTCGGGCAGTGCGGCACGCCAATCGACGACCACAACAGGCGCAGGTAGTCGTAGATCTCCGTGATCGTCCCTACCGTCGACCGCGGGCTGCGGTTCGTCGTCTTCTGCTCGATGGAAATCGCCGGGCTCAACCCGTCGATCGAATCCACCTCCGGCCGTTCCATCTGGTCCAGGAATTGGCGAGCATACGGCGAAAGCGTCTCGACGTACCTCCGCTGTCCCTCGGCGTAGATCGTGTCGAAGGCCAGCGACGACTTGCCCGAACCGCTCAGTCCGGTAATCACCGTCAGCGTGTTACGGGGAATCTCGACGCTGATGTTCTTCAGGTTGTGCATCCGCGCCCCATGCACGGTTATGCTCTTGATCATTGCGGAGTCTTACTATTGTCCCGCATACGGCCGCTCTGCTGTTCGAACTTCCGCTTGGCCCAGTCCAGCAGCCGCCGGATGGGCGGAAAGTAGTCGGCCAGGATCACCAGGCCCGGTATCAGGAACACCCACCCCGGCATAATCGGCATGATCAGCCCGAGAACGCCAAGGAGGAGCAATCCAAACCCGGAGAGGATGCGTAGGAGTTTGGCCAAGGGAAGCACTTCCAGTTTACCATTCACCTGTCGAAAGATCGCCGCTTGCCCGTAAGTTTGCACCGCCCCCTCCTCTGCCCTGAATCCCGAAGACCCCGTAAAGTAACCATTTCCCAATGCCGATAAAGTCAACGTGGCAGAGACCGACATCCTGGCGCCCGGCGTACGCTCCCTCTCTGCCCCCGCAGGCCAGGCCGCTTACCGCCGTATCCTCATAGTCTTCGGGGCTTTGGCCGCCGTCGCCATCGCCGCCCAGCTCTACCTCGCCCTCACCGCGCCCAACGAATTCACCCAGGTCGAATCCATCATCGCCTCCCAGTCGCGCGTCTTTGCCGCGCAGGGAACTCTCTATTACGACCTCAAGGGCTACCCCTACACCGTCTGCGCCTACATGCCCGTCTTCTACCTGCTCCAGGCCGGCCTGTCCCTGCTCGGACTGCCCCTGCTGCTGGCTGGGCGCCTCATCGGGATCACCGCCCTCGCCGCCATCTTCTGGCTGCTCTGGCGCACCATTGAGCTCTATACCGCCGACCGGTTCGCCGCCGCCACTGGACTTGTTCTCGCCGGCGTCTCCCAGTTGCTGCTCTCCTGGGGCACAGTCGCCCAGTCCGACGTGCTGGCCATCGCCCTCTCTTTCGCGTCTTTCTACTGCTACGCCCGCTACCGCGTCCTCGGCCACGACACCATCCCCCTGGCGGCCCTCCTGGCCTTGGCCGGGCTCCTCACCAAACAAACCGTCATCGCCGCGCCCGCCGCCATCTTCCTGCTGCTGCTCACCCAGCGTCCGGCCAAAGCCCTTCAGTTCGCCGCCATCACCGGCGGTCTCGGTGCCGCCATCGTCCTCGGCCTCAACTACGCCATGGACGGCCGCTTCCTCGCCAACACTCTCTTTGCCAACCTCAATCCCTTTGCCTGGTACAAGTTCCAGCAGCACCTGGAGTTCGCCGCCTTCCTCGCGCCCACCCTGCTGCTCATCGTGGTGCTGGGGGCTCGCAAAGCCATCCGCGGCGGTCTCGGCGCCCCGTTCCTTTACCTCCTCTGCGCGGCCCTCGTCTTCCTCGGCACCTGCGGCAAAATCGGAGCCGGCACCAACTATCGCCTCGAGTCCACCCTCGCCCTCATCCTCTGCGCCTGCCTGGCCCTGCACGCCCTCGACTTCTTCCCGCTCTTCTTCCGCCAGAGCAAAAGCTGGGTCACGCTCCTGCTGTTACCCGTCGGCATTTACGCCGTCCAGAACCTCCGCTTCGACGTCGACAATTTCCTCAGGGAAGCCGCCTACCAGCGCGAATTCTCCCGCCAGTCCGACGCCGTCCGGCCACACCTCGCCGGCGCCAAACGCATCCTTTCCGCCGATACCAACGTCCTCATCCGCACCGGCCGCAACCTCGAAGTCGAGCCCCTCATCTACCGCCTGCTCGTCGAAGCCGGCCGCATAGACCCCACACCCCTCGATCGCGACCTCCGCGCTGCAGCCTTTGATCGCATCGTTCTGTATGAAGACGTCAGCCGGACCGCCGGCACCAACGCCGAAATCCCGCGCCTCACTCCGGCCCAGAACGCCATCATCCACGGCGCTTACCGGCTCGCCGCGCACATCCCTGGGCCCTACCTCGACGGCCTCTACCTGTACGAACCCCGCCAGAATTCGCGGCCACCACAAGGCACCCCATGAACCCCACCGTCCAACCCTCGGCGCCGGATGCCCTCGCCGCCTATCATGCCGTCCGCTTCACGCCCGACGCCCGGCGCACCGCGGTCTGGCGCGTCCTGGCGTCCTACCTGCAGCGCTGGGTCGAACCCAACGGAGCCCTCCTCGACCTCGGGGCCGGCTACGGCGAGTTCTCTCTCTCCATCCAGGCCGGCCGGAAGTGGGCCCTCGACACCAACCCCGCCCTCGCGGAATACTGGGGCCCCGGCGTCCAACCCATCCTCCAGTCCGCGCTCGAGCCGCTGCCCCTGCCCTCCGCCAGCCTGTCCACCGTCTTTGCCTCGAACTTCTTTGAACACTTCACCTTGGAGCAGGGCGCCCAGATCCTCGGCGAGATCCGCCGCGTCCTCAAACCCGGCGGCCGCTTCATCGCCGTGCAACCCAACTTCCGCCTCGAACCGCGCCGCTACTTCGACGACTACACACACCGCACACCCTATACCGACGGCGGCTTCCGCGACTTCCTGTGCGCCTGCGGCTTCCAGATCGTTCACTCCGAGCCGCGCTTCACGCCCTTTAGCATGAAATCGCGCCTGCCCACCGGAGGCTGGCTCGTGCGCCTCTACCTCGCCCTCCCCTGGCGTCCCTTTGCCGGCCAGTTCCTGGTCGTGGCCGAAAGACCGGAGCGTTAACCCATGTGGCGAGGCAAAAAAGTAGCCGTCATCTTCCCCACCTATAACGAGAAGGACTCCATTCGCGCCGCCGTCCTCGGCTACTTCGCCACCGGCCTGGCCGACGAAGTCATTGTTGTCAACAACAACGCCGCCCCCGGAACCTCGGAAGAGGTCGCCGGCACCGGCGCCCGCGAGATCTTCGAGACAAAACAGGGCTACGGCAACGCCCTGCTGTGCGGCATCGACAACACCGACGCCGACTTCCTCGTCCTCTCCGAACCGGATGGCACCTTTAATCCAAACGATCTCGTCAAGATTCTGGCCTACTCCGACGATGTCCCCGTCGTCTTCGGCACCCGCACCAGCCGCGAATTCATTTGGGCCAACGCCAACATGGGCCGCTTCCTGCGCTGGGGCAACTGGGCCGTCGCTAAGATGACGGAACTGCTGTTCAACACCACCCTGCTCACCGACATGGGCTGCACCTTGCGGCTCTTCGAGCGCCGCGCCATCCAGCGCATCCGCCCGCACCTCACCATCGGCGGTTCGCACTTCGGACCCCAGTTGTTGCTCGAGGTCGTCTCCCACGGCATCCCGTTCGTGGAGATCCCCGTCAACTACCGCAGCCGCGTCGGCGAATCCTCCGTCACCGGCAGTTTCTGGAAAGCGTTCAAGCTGGGCATGCGCATGATCGCCCTGGTGTGGGAATACCGCCTCGGCCTCGTGCGCCGCGATCGCCAGCCCTGGACCGCCCAGGATGGCAAGTCGCCCGACGAGCGTGCCCTGGTCCTGTCCGACCGTTCCATGCTCCAGTTGGCCCAGGCCCTGGCCCGGCATGAGACGGCTCAACCCGCCGCCCACGAAATCAACAGCCGCTAGCTCACCGCGCGTGCGGCAGGACGTATAACCAGACCGCCACGAAATGGCAGGCACTGCCCGCCAGCACAAACAGGTGCCACACCGCGTGCGCATACTTCCGGCGCCAGGTGTAGAACACCACCCCCAGCGTGTATGCCAGTCCGCCCGCCAGCAGCCACAGGAATCCGGTCCACGGCAGCGCCGCCAGCAACGGCCGGATCGCCACCACCGCCACCCAGCCCATCAGCAGGTAAACCGAGGTCGAGAGGATTTCCATCCGGCCGGTAAAGAAGCACTTGAAGCCAATTCCCAACACCGCCAGCCCCCACACCACCCCAAACAACGCCCAACCCCACGGACCGCGCAGCGTCACCAGCAGGAATGGCGTGTAGGTGCCCGCAATCAGCAGGTAGATCGAGATGTGGTCGAGAATGCGGAAGACCCGCTTGGCCCGCTGGTGCCTCAGCGCGTGATACAGGGTCGAACTCAGGTACAGCAGAATCAGGCTGGAGCCGTAGACCGCGCACGCCAGCACCTGCCGCCCCGTACCGCGGGTGGCCGCCGCCACCACCATCATCACCAACCCAGCCACGCTCAATGCCGCGCCCAGGCCGTGCGTCACACTGCTGGCGATCTCCTCGCCTGGCGTTGCGACGGCTTCGCCTGCCGTTTGAGAGATGGTTGCCTCCCCGGAGCACGCATGCCCCTGCTTCCATCATCCCTCTTACGCCAGGCGGTGTTGGACACGCCCCTAAGTACCATTGTTTCCAGGCGGCGCAGGGTATATCGTACGGCTCATGAGATTTGGCAGATTTAGATCCGTTATTCTTCTAACCTGCATCAGCTCCATGAACCTGCGAGCCCAGGCGCCCATTCCGCCTGTTCTCACCACCGCCCATGGAACCCTCAACACCCTCAGCCCGCTGGCTCCCGGCGGCTTCGTCATCCTGGAAGGCACCGGCTTTGCAGAGAAGGAACTGCAGGCACTCGTCGCCCCCTATCCTGCAAAACTCGCCGGAGTCCGCGTCACCGCCAACGGGTTGGCCTGCCCCCTGGTCTCCGTCTCGCCCACCCGCGCCGTTGCCCTGTTGCCCATGGCCCTCGCCGACCCCGCCGCGCCCGACGTCGCCCTGGTGCTCACCAACGACGCCGGCTCCACTGAGCCCTTCGCAGCAACCTGGGGCCTGCGGCCCGTTATCCTGACGGCCGATCGCGAGGACTCGGGCGCCGCCGTAGTCCTTGATGAAACCCTCACTCCGCTCTCCTCGGTCGCCGCCGGACAGACCGTCATCCTGCCTGTCACCGGCCTTGGTCCCACGGAACCGGCCGTTGCCGACGGTGCCGCCACTCCAGTTGTTGAGCCGCTGCCGGCCATCCTGTCGCCTGTCCGTGTATTCTTTGGCGATGCCGAGGCCCAGGTCGTCTCCGCGACCCTCGCAGCCGGCCAGGTTGCCCTCTATCACGTGAAGGTGATTGTGCCCGAAGGCGGCGACGGCTCAGTGGCAGTCATGACCGACAACCGCGAGTTGAATCGCGTCAATCTGCCCGTGCCCGCGCCCGCGGCGAATGCCACCGAGGTCAGCGGTTCCATCGAGTCGATGTTCGACGCCGCATCCATGAGCAAGGTCACCTGGTCGCCGCTCTTCACGGCCGCCAAATTCAACGTGAAGCTCACCCTTGCGCCCGGAGCGAAACCGTTCAAGATCGAACTCAAAGCGCCCGTCGGCGGCATCACCGTCCAGGTCGATCCCGCGACCGGCACCTGGACCGCCTCCGCCGGCACCCCCATCGCTCAAACGCGCCAGGGCGATTTCAGTGGCACCGGGATCACCGTCTGGGACTTCCTCGCCAATCTCCCCATGCCCGGCAGCATCGTGCCGTTGTCTCGCATGCCGGTCTACTACTTCAGCACCTTCCCGCTGCTGGCCCTGCCTAACCAGCCGTCGAGCCTCGCTGGGATGGGCCTCGTTGTCAGCACCGGCACCATTCCGGCGGAAGGGCCGCTAGTGCTCGATTCCGCTACCTTCCCGGCCGCGGTGACGGCTGGATCCTGGGTGCCTCTGAATAACGCAGTGGGCAGCCGCCCCACTGGCATCTATACCGCCGTCTATACCCTGCTGGTCGATGGTGTCGAGGTCGCCAAGGCAGGTTTTGACAATGCCGTTCAGCCCTGATTCGGGAACCCGGCCTCCCACGAAAAATCAGTTCAGCATTTTTCTCTTTTGTTATCAATGGGTTGAAAAAGAAGGCTACCTGCCCGTGGAGGTAAACTAGTCGTCGAGGGTAGAAACCGCTGGCCAGCGAGCCCTTATCGCCTCGGAGTAGGGGCGGCGTCAATTTGGCGCCGTTACTCATTCCGGGCCGTCACCCTGCGTGGTGGCGCGTCGAGAACCGGTTCTCATCTTGGGGAGCCCGAATAGAAATACGGTGGAGCGGTCAGATATGTACTGCGCTCCACCGGGCGATCAAACTCAACCTCGCGATGGGGTTTGACGAAATGGCCCCGGTCGTAGTGTGTCTACTCATTCCACCTCTCGCCCGCCTCTGTTCCCGAAGTCTTCACTGAACTATGATGATTAAGGGACTCCGAATAACACATGAATCGCACCTTTTTCTCCATTTCGGCCCTCGGCCTGCTTTCCATCGCTCTCACTGGATGCGGCGATGCAGCCCCTCCGCCCAAGAAGGCTGAAGTCGCCAAAAAGCCCATCGAGCCGGTTTCCGGTCAATCCGGACTCTTTCAGATGTTTCAGATCGCCCGCCCCTGGGCACCCGACGCCATGATCCTCAAAGTGGAAAATGGCGACATCCCCGAAGCAAAGGCCCAGCCCGGCAAATACGGCCTGTGGCGCGCCACCTTCCTGTCACCGTCCAAGAAGATCAAACGCGACTACTCCTTCGCCGTAGCCGACTCCGATGGCGGCGTCATCCAAGGACCTCGCGCAGGCGGCGAAGCACCCTACAACGCCAGTCCGCTGGTCCACCCCTTCACCATCCAGGATGTGCACATCGACACCACGGCCGCGCTCGAAACTGCTTTGAAGGAAGTAGCCAAGGATAAGGCGATGGCGAAGGCTCTGGCCGACAACAAGGACATTCCAGTCCAGTACATCCTCGACTGGACTGGCACCAATCCGAAACCCTACTGGCGCGTAGTCTTTGGCGCCTCAGTCTCGCAGAGCCTGTTCTCCATCCTGATCGACGCCGGCACCGGCGAGTTCGTCAAGAAAATGCACTAAACGTTGCGGGTTCGCTTCTTCACGGGTGCGGGTGGAGCCGTTTCCACTCGCACTACCCGCATCAGCATGTTCTTCTGCTCTGGCTCCATCGGCCGCATGTTGCGCGTAATCTCCACGTTCAGCGACGCCACAAACTGCTCAATCTGCGTCTGCATCGCCGACATCTTCTCGCGCATGTTGAGGATGATCTCGACCCCCGCCAGGTTCACACCCAGCTCCCGCGTCAGCTCCAGAATCACTTCCAGCCGCACCAGGTCGTCGTCCGTATAAAGCCGCGTGTTCCCATCGGAACGCGACGGCTTCAGCAGACCTTCCCGTTCATACATCCGCAAAGTCTGCGGATGCACGCCGTACTTATCGGCGACGGCAGAGATCATGTAAGCGGCTTTGGATCGTTGCTTCGGCACTGTGTCACACCTTCGACCAAAGGTCCGACCGCGGATCCCGCGGGTCCAGCCTGGATAACTCTTTCAACAGCTCACGAGTCCGCTCATCGCGAACGTCCGGCGCCTGGATCGAAATCTCCACAATCTGGTCGCCGCGCGAGTTCTTTCTAGAATTGTAAACGCCCTTCTCGCGCAAACGGAACTTCTGCCCATTCTGCGTCCCCTGCGGGATCTTCAGCAGCGCCCGGCCATCCACCGTCGGCACTTCGATCTTGGCTCCGAGCCCCGCTTCCGCCACCGTCACCGGCAGCACAATCGAGACATCGTCACCCTCGCGCGAGAACACCGGATGCGGTTCCACCCGGATCGTAATATACAGATCGCCCGCCGCCGCGCCCATCGTCCCCGCATTGCCCTTGCCGCCCACCCGCAGCCGCGACCCCGTCGCCGCCCCGGGCGGAATGCGCACTTCCACTGATTCGTTCTTCTGCGAACGCCCCTCGCCGTGGCACACCGGACAGACGTTGCGCAGCCGGCCCGTGCCCTGGCACTGCGGGCACGTCAGCGAAAACTTCATGGCGCCCGCCATCTGGTTGACGTTGCCCGTACCCTGGCACTGCGGACACGTCACCGACGCGCCGCCGCCCTGGCCCGACCCGTGACACGTGCCGCACTGGTCCAAACGGCTGATGCTCAGCCGGACCTGCGTCCCTTTAATGGCCTGCCAGAAGTCGATCTGCAGCGAATACTCGAGATCGCTGCCCTTCTCCGCCGGAGCATGCTGCTGCTCCCCGCGCTTGTTCCCGAAGAACTGGCTGAACAGGTCCGAAAAACTGCCGCCGCCGAAGCCGCCCGCTGCGCCGGCTCCAGCCGCACCGCCCGGTCCCGCGCCCGGATTGTACTGCTCTGAAAAATCGAAACCGCCAAACCCGAAACCCGCATTCCCGCCCGGCTGCGGTCCGCCGCCCGGAAACCCGTTTTCCGAATAGAACCCATACTGGTCGAACATCTTGCGCTTCTTGGCGTCCGAAAGGATGTCGTACGACTCCTGCACCTGCTTGAAGCGCTCTTCCGCCGCCTTGTCGCCAGGGTTCAGATCCGGATGGTACTTGCGGGCGAGACGCCGGTACGCCTTGCGGATGTCATCCGCCGAAGCGTCCTTTTTGACTCCGAGAGTTTGATAGTAATCTTTCGTCGAAGGCATGCTACACCCGCCTCATTTCAGGAAAGCCCCTCCCGGACGGAGGGGCTTTCATTTCCATCTGGCTCAGTGGCGCTTATGCGCCCGGTTTCTTATCGTCGACGTCCACGAACTCGGCGTCCACCACGTCGTCCTTCTTCGACTCCGTGCTGCCCGCACCCGCCGAAGCACCCGGCCCGGCGCCGTCGCCGCCCTGCGGAGGCTGCTGCGCGCCGGCCGCCTTGTACATCGCCTCGGCCAACTTGTGGCTGGATGACAGCAGCTTGTCCTGTGCAGCCTTCATGGCCTCCAGGTTGCCGCCCTCCACCGCCTTCTTCGCTTCCGCGATCGCCTCTTCCACGGCCTTGGCGTCCGCTTCCGAAACCTTATCGCGATGATCCTTCAGCGTCTTCTCAGCGCTGTAGACCGCGCTGTCGAGATGGTTCTTCACCTCGATCTCTTCGCGCCGCTTCTCGTCATCCGCCTTGTGCGCGTCAGCGTCCCGCGCCATCTTCTCGACCTCTTCCTTCGACAGGCCGGAGGAAGACGTAATCGTGATCTTCTGCTCGTTGCTGGTCGCCCGGTCCTTCGCCGTCACATGCAGAATGCCGTTCGCGTCGATATCGAACGTCACTTCCACCTGCGGTACGCCGCGCGGAGCCGGCGGGATGCCCACCAGTTGGAACACGCCCAGCATGCGGTTGTCCCGCGCCAGCGAACGCTCGCCCTGGTAGACCTTGATCTCCACACTCGTCTGGCTGTCGCTCGCCGTCGAGAAGACCTCAGACTTGCGCGTCGGGATCGTCGTGTTGCGCTCAATCAGCTTCGTGAACACACCGCCCAGGGTCTCAATGCCCAGCGACAGCGGCGTCACGTCCAGCAGCAGCACGTCCTTCACTTCGCCGCCCAGCACGCCGCCCTGCACGGCCGCACCTACCGCGACCACTTCGTCCGGATTGACGGTCTTGTTGGGATCCTTGCCGAACAGCTCCTTGACGATCTGCGTCACACGCGGGATACGCGTCGAGCCGCCCACCATCACCACTTCGTCGATCTGCGACGTGGACATGCCGGCATCCGTCAACGCCTGCTTGCACGGACCCACCGAGCGCTGCAGGATGTCTTCAATCATCTGCTCGAACCGCGCACGCGTCAGCGTCTTCACCAGGTGCTTCGGCCCGGTCTGCGGATCGCCGTAGATGAACGGCAGGTTGATCTCCGTCTCCATCGCCGAAGACAGCTCGATCTTGGCCTTTTCCGCCGACTCCTTCAAGCGCTGCAACGCCATCCGGTCCTTGGAAAGGTCGACCGACTCTTCCTTCTTGAATTCCTCGATGAGCCAGTCCACCAGCCGCTGGTCGATGTTGTCACCGCCCAGGTGCGTGTCGCCGTTGGTCGACTTCACTTCCACCACGCCGTCGCCCACTTCGAGAATCGAAATGTCGAACGTGCCGCCGCCGAAGTCGTAGACCGCGATGCGCTCTTCCTTCTTCTTATCCAGCCCGTAAGCCAGCGCGGCCGCCGTCGGCTCGTTGATGATACGCAGCACTTCCAGGCCGGCCACCTGGCCCGCATCCTTCGTCGCCTGGCGCTGGGCATCGTTGAAGTACGCAGGCACCGTGATCACGGCCTGCTTCACCGTCTCGCCCAGGTAAGCCTCGGCGGCTTCCTTCAGCTTCGTCAGGATCATCGCCGAAATCTCGGGCGCCGACCACTTCTTGCCGCCCGAATCCACGCGTGCATCGCCCGAATCGCCGCGAGCCACATGGTACGGCACCAACTTCATCTCCTGCGAGACTTCGTCGAAACGCCGACCCATGAACCGCTTGATCGAGTAAATGGTATTTTCAGGATTGGTGACAGCCTGGCGCTTGGCCACCTGTCCGACTAACCGGTCTCCCGACTTGGCGAAACCGACCACGGAGGGGGTTGTCCGCCCACCCTCCTGGTTCGGGATCACAACCGGTTGCCCGCCTTCCATAACCGCCACTACAGAGTTGGTGGTTCCAAGGTCGATGCCAATGATTTTGCTCATGTCGCTCCCGTCCTTCCAGGATTTAAATCTCGCGGCGTTCCAGGCGTCCATCCGCTCGCCTTTACTGCGCCTGTTCGTATTATGTAAGTTTAGTGTGTTGCTGTCAAGTTCTATTGCGGCGCAAAACTTGACCATCGCCGCCGCTGCTGACCTAACCCCTCTCGAATCTGCACTTTCAGCCCATTCTAAAACGCCCGTCACGTGGTCCTTCGGTTCTTCCGGCCTGCTCGCCCGGCAAATCCGCGCCGGCGCCCCATTTGACCTCTATCTGTCTGCAAATGAAGCCTTTGTCCAGGAATTAACCAAGGCAGACCTGCTACTCCCCGGCTCAGTTCGGGTTTACGCCTCCGGCCGGATCGGCCTCTGGTCGCACTCCGGTCACATCAGGACGCTCAAGGACCTCAGCCTGCCGGAAGTCCGCCACATCGCACTCCCCAACCCTCAACACGCACCCTATGGCGTGGCCGCCCGGGAAGTGCTGGAGAAGGCCGGACTGTGGCAACAGCTTCAGCCAAAGATCGTCCTGTCCGAGAACGTGCGCCAGGCCTACGAGTTTGGCCGCACCGGCAATGCGGACGCGGTCCTCACCTCCTGGACCCTGCTCCATGACCAGGGCGGCATCCTGCTCTCCGAAAAGGATCACAATCCCATCCGCCAATCCGGCGGCGTGGTCAAGGGAGCCAGGAACGCCAAGGCGGCCCAGGCCTTCCTCGATTTCCTGGCCAGCCCCGCCGGCCGTGCCATCCTCACCCGTTACGGGCTCTTCCCTCCGCGCTGACCTGCGCCTATGGAACTCAAGCAGCTAGCCTCCTTCGTCGCGGTCGCTGACCGGCTCAGCTTTGTGCGCGCGGCCGAGGCCCTGCATCTCTCGCAGCCGGCACTGTCCGCCCAGATCCACCAGTTGGAACAGGATCTCGGCGTCCGCCTGCTGGAACGGAACCGCCGCGTCGTGAAGCTCACCGACGCCGGCGCCGTCTTCTTATTGGAAGCGCGCGACCTGCTGGCCCGGGCGCAGGCGGCGGGCGATCGCGCGCGCAAAGCCGCCCAGGGCGAGATTGGCCGGCTGCGGATCGCGTTCGTCTTCTCCGCCGCATTGGAAGTGGTCCCGCAAATCGTGGCCGACTTCCGGAATCAACACCCCGGCGTCCGGCTGGACCTGGTGAACCTGCGCACCGTCAATCAGGTGCAAGGCCTGTTGGACGGGTCGTTGGACATCGGCTTCCTGCGGCTGCCCACCACGCACCCGCAGCTCAACATCACCATCATTCACAGCGAACCGTTCGCGGCCATCCTGCCCCCCGGCCACCGGCTGGCCGCGGAAGCCCACTTCGCACTGGAAATGCTACGGGACGAGGCGTTCGTCTCCTATGGCCGGGAGTGGGCTCCGGGCTACTTCGACGCCACCATGCGCATGTGCGCGCAAGCCGGCTTCAGCCCGCATGTCGTTCAGGAGACAAGCGAAATGTACACAGCCATCGCCCTCACCGCGGTGGGCGTGGGGGTGGCCATCGTACCGAGGTCCGTGCTTCTGGCGCATTCACACAAGGTGGAAGTCCGCCAGCTACCCGAGTCCCTGGGCGTCTCGGAGATCGGGGTGGCGACCCGTGCGGCCGAGCCTTCCAAACTGGTCCAGGCATTCGTCGATTTGGCACGGTCCCACCGGTCGCAGGAAGACGCTGTTCTGTAATCCAACTTTCCTATCACAGAGTGCCAATCATACGATTGGACAACATACAGACACTGGCCGTTAACTGGAAGCATGCCAGCTTCCGAGTTCACCTTGACCGTGTTCCTGATCTCGATTGCGGCCGGATTGGTCGGCTCATTGACTGGATTGGGCGGCGGCATCGTGGTGACTCCTGCGCTCACTCTGCTGCTCGGCGTCGATCTGCGCTACGCGATTGGGGCGAGCTTGGTCTCGGTGATCGCCACTTCGTCGGGGGCGGCGGCGGCCTATGTGCGCGACGGACTTTCGAATATCCGCATCGCGATGTTTCTGGAGATCGCCACCACGATCGGCGCCATTTGCGGAGCCCTGCTGGCGGGCAAAACGCCGACGCAGGCTTTGGCGCTGCTGTTTGGCGTGGTGCTGCTGCACTCGGCCTGGCAGGTGACCCGCATTCAGGGCGATCACGCCTCCACTGCGACGGCCGACTCCTTTTCGGCCCGCCTGCGCCTGGGCGGCGTTTACCATGCCAGGGAAGGAGACATCCCCTACTCAGTGGGCCGCGCCAAACTGGGCTTTGGCCTGATGTACGTGGCTGGAGCGCTCTCCGGGTTGCTGGGCATTGGATCGGGCGCCGTGAAGGTGATCGCCATGGACCGGATCATGGGGATCCCGTTCAAGGTCTCGACCGCCACCAGCAGTTTCATGATCGGCGTCACGGCCGTGGCCAGCGCGGCTATCTATTTGAAACGCGGGTACATCCAGCCGGCGATCGCCCTGCCGGTGATGCTGGGCGTCCTGAGCGGTTCGCTGCTGGGCGCGCGCCTGCTGCCGCGCCTGCCTGTGCTCATCCTGCGCCGGATTTTCGCCGTCGTGGTGGCAGCCATCGCCCTGGAAATGATTCGCAGCGCCCTGTCGGGCAGGATTTGAAGCCATGGCTCCCTCTGACCACAAACTCCAACAGATCATCTCCGCCACCTTGCGCGGCGGAGTCATCATTGCCGCTGGAATCGGGCTGCTCGGCGGAGCGCTCTATTTGTTTTCCAGCCCGCCTGTCCCCGCCTATGCGGCCTTTCACGGCGCAGCTACGCCCTATGCCTCTCCTTCGCAGGTCTTGCGGTTGGCGTTCGCGGCGCACGGAGAAGGGACGCAGGCCCGCGGCCTGGCGATCGCCCAATTGGGGATTCTCTGCCTGCTGCTGACGCCCATCCTGCGGGTGGCGTTCTCGATCGTCGGCTTTGCCCTCGAACGGGACCGGACTTACGTCCTGATTACCGCCGCCGTGCTCGCGGCGCTCACCGGCAGCATTCTGCTGCACTAGACGTCAGGCGACGCGCCGGAACCAGGCTTTGACGTGGCGGGCGGCGGCGAGTTTGCGGCCCTCCTCCTCGCCGATGATGCGCAGGGCGGTATCCAGGCCGTCGGCTTCCAGACCCGTTTTTGCCAGCACGGAGACGAGCCACACCTGCTCCACCAGTTCGCCTGTGCGGGCATCGCGAATGTGGCGGCGGCCGGTGTCCCCGGCGGTGGAGACGGCGGAGTTCTTCAGTTCGAAAGTCTGTTGGGCGGCTTCAATCATGACGTGCCAGCCGCCTTCGCCGACGACGATGTCGCCGCTGAGGGCAATCATCGAATAGCGGCAGCCGTGGGCCCGCAGCACACGCAGCATCTCATCACCCGCATAGCCTTTGCCAATCGCCCCTAAATCCAACTTCATGTTTGGTTTATGAAGGATCACCGTGCGCGTTTTGGCGTCCAGTTCGACGTCGCGGAAGGTGGACGAGCGGGTGCGGTCGCCGATGGTGATGTCGAAGGCTCCCTGAGTGGCGACGGCCAGGCTTTGGGCGGCTTCAATGTTGCGGAAGAGGTCGATTGAGACCTGGGCGCGGCCGGCGCGGCACAGGCGGTTCAGTTCACTGTCGGGCTTGTAGTCGGAGAGGGTCGCATCGAGCTCGCGGAGCCGGCCGAAGGCGGCGCGGAGGGCGTGGTCGGCCCGGTCGTGTTCGCGGGTTTCGATCACCACGCGAACGAGTGTGCCCATAGCGGGCTCCACGAGCTCGAAGCGTTCGGGTTTACGGATCGACTTCTACCCCGTTGTTCCAGAAGGAGTTCATCTCGACGACCGAGGGCACCTTCAGGGGCCGCACCAGGCGGAAGCCGAGCCATTGGGCATCGGTGAGGTACCAGATGCTCTTGGGCAGTTGAGGATCCTGCTGTTTCCAACTGGCGTCGGAGGCGACGCGGGCTCCGCAGCGGAGGCTGGACGGGGGGTCGTTCCAGGAGCCGCCTCGGGCGACCTGCGGGTAAGAAGTCTTGGACTTCACCCAGGGATTGACGGCATCGCCGGCCGGGTAAGGGGCGTAGGCGTCGAGGGTCCACTCCATGACGTTGCCGAGCATGTCATAGAGCCCCCAGGCGTTAGGCTTCTTGGTGCCCACCTTCTGATACTTGCCGTTGGCATTGGCGTCATACCACGACGAAGCGGCCAGATCGACGGGGGCGTTGTCGGCGCGGCAGGCATATTCCCATTCGGCCTCGGTGGGCAGGCGGTAGAACTGGCCTGTCTTCGCGCTCAGCCACTGGGCGTATTTGTTAGCCGCGTGCTGGGTCATGCTGATGGCGGGAAAGCCATCCAGGCCCATGCCGAAGCTCATCTCGACGTAGGGACGGGTGGGATGGGAGACCGCGTCGACGTCGGGCATCTTGCCCTCGACGCGGGCGAACTGGAACAGCCGGTATTCGTCCCAGGTCACTTCCCGGGCGGACATCCAGAAAGGATCGAGGCGGACCTTGTGCTGCGGACCTTCGTCCTTTTGACGGCCGGCTTCCCCGGCGGGTGTGCCCATGTTGAATTCGCCGCCGGGGAGGGGGACCATTTCGAAGCTGACATCGGTGCCGGGGATGGTGGATTTGTAAGGCTTCATGTCCGAAGCCTTCTTTTCCTTCGTCCCGGCGGCGATGCGGCGCTGCAGGCCCTGGACGAGTTTGAGATCGTCGGCGGGCGGTTTGGCCGGGGCCGCTGTTTGGGCGGCCGCCGGCAGAGCTAATAGAAAGAGGAGCTTGCGCAATTTCCGCATGGGTCGGGCTAGATGAACTTGGTCTTGCCCGGCAGCGGCAGCGGCGGAACGGCGAGGCTGCCCTTCCAGTCGATGGTGTCGGGGACGAGACGTTCCTGGGAGTTGAGGGCCTGTTCCCAGGTGATCTGCTGGCCGGTATAGGCAGCCATGCGGCCCATCATGGCGAGCAGGGTGGAGGTGGCCATGCGCTTGCCGTCGTTGATGGGCTGGCCTTTGCGGATGGAGGCGAACAGCACGTCGTGCTCGTGCTGGTACATGTCGTTCTTCTGGCCTTCAAACGCCCACGGGTTCTGGCCTTCGATGCGCGGGTTGGGGCCGCGGCCGATCGTGCAAATGCCTTTGGTGCCCAGAATGTAGTCGGAGTTTTCGTTGTAGCAATTCTCGGTCTGGCGGTTGGCTACAAAGGCCCGCACCCCGTTGGGATACAGATAGTTGACGGCGAAATGGTCGTAGATATTGCCGCCATTGGCCGGGATCTGGCGGCCGCCGACCGCGACGCAGCTCACCGGAGGCTGGTCCTTCATGGCCCAGGCCACCTTGTCGACGCTGTGGACGGCCTGTTCCACCAGGCTGTCACCGCACAGCCACTGGAAGTTGTACCAGTTGCGGATCTGCCATTCGACGTCGCTCATGCCGGCGGGGCGAGTGCTCTCGGGGGGCATGGGCTTCACAGGGCTGGTGTAGTACGTGGCGTAGTAAGTGACGATGTCGCCGATCGCTCCGCTGCCAATCTTGTCGAACGTCTCCTTGATGTAGTTGGAGTAGCGCCAGCAGAAGCCGGCTACCAGGGACACATTCTTCTTGGTGGCAATGTCGACGGTTTCCAGGACGTGGCGGACGCCGGGGGCGTCGGTGGCGACAGGTTTCTCACAAAAGACGTGTTTGCCGGCCTCAATGGCGGCGCGCAGGTGCTGGGGGCGGAAGCCGGGCGGCGTGGCCAGCAGCACGACGTCGACACCGCTGTCGATGACCTTCTGGAAGGCGTCGAGGCCCACGAACTTCTTGTCGCTGGCAACCTTGATCTTAGGGCCGGCGGCGCGTTGGAGGCGGGCCAGGCTCTTGTCGATCGTATCCATGTCGATGTCAGCAACGGCCGTCAATTCGGCGTAGTCGTCAGCCTTGAGGGCCTGGGCGGCTGCACCGCTGCCACGACCGCCTGCACCGACGAGTCCAACCTTGATTGCATTCGCGCTCTGCGCGGCGGAAAGTATGGCGGGGAAACCCACGGCGCCGGCTTTTAGGAAGCCGCGGCGGCCGGGTAGCCCCTCAGCTGATTGGTTCATGTGGCTATTTTACAGCCGCGGGCCTGCGGCGGATGAGTAGGAAATCTAATATGAACTAAGTAGTGTGATTTAGATATTGGCAAACGGACCCGTTTACCCTAGACTGGCTTAGGTTTGCTAGCTTCAGGTTCTATACTCCTTAATTCGGTAAGTATGATTGTGCGCGGCGCACTGTTCTGCGCGGCCCTGATGGCCGCGTGGGGCGCTGATGGCGCACTTGCGGCGGCCGGGGCAAAGGCTCCGGGCTCGTCCGGACTGGTGATCACGCAGGCCCGGGCGGGCCGCGCAGAGCGCCTCTATCTCCTTGAATGGACGGGCAAAGGGCGCGTCCTGGGCGAGGGTTTCGCGGCCGCTGCCGATCCAGACGTATCTTTCGACGGCAAGCGCATTCTTTTTGCCGGCCGGCGCGCGGCGGGCGATCCCTGGCAGGTATTCGAGATGAACGCGGATGGCAGCGGCGCGCGGCAGATCAGCCACGAGAAGGGCGGGTGCCGCCAGCCGGTGTACCAATCGCGCATATTTTCGCTGGATATTCCCGAACCCTGGCCGCAGGCGGCGTTTGTGTGCGGCGGCGCGCTCTATTCGTCGAAGCTGGACGGCTCGGATGTCCAGCGGCTGACGTATGCGTCCGCTGGCGACACGGGTCCGGCCATGCTGCCGGAGGGCCGGATGATCTACTCCGCGGGAGGCCGGCTGTTTGGCATCAACCTGGATGGGACGGATTACGCTTTGTTCACGGGCGGTGTGAATGCGCGCTCTGCTGCGGCGGTAGGCCGCAAGGTTGTGTTTGTGGAAGCGGCCGGACAGTTGTCGATGGTCACGCAGGAGCGGCCGCTCCACTCACACACCGCGCTGACGGCGGCCGTGGACGGAGCATTCGCGGCTCCGGCGGCCTTGGGCAGCGGCGCAGTGGTCGTTTCCATGAAAGGCCCGGCGGGCTGGGGCCTGTGGCGGCTGGACCTGGCGACGCGGCAGCGGACGCTGGTCTATGACAGCCCGGAGTTCGACGAAATCCAGGCCAAAGTGGTGGGTCCGCACGAAGAGCCGGATGGACGCGGCACCGTGGTGGAGACTGCGGCGCGCAGCGGGCATTTGTACTGCCTGAACGTGTATACCAGCGACCGGCCGGCGGCGGCGGGCTCGATCAAAAAAGTAAGAGTGCTCACCGGACCAGACGCAGCGCCAGTTCGGCTGGGCGAGTTGGCGGTGGAAGCGGACGGATCGTTCCACCTGGAGCTTCCAGCCAATACGCGGGTGAAGCTGCAGACTTTGGACGCGGCGGGCCAGGTGATGCGCAGCAGCGGCTGGGTGTGGGTGCGCAACAAGGAAAACCGGGGTTGCATCGGCTGCCACGAGGATCCGGAACTGTCGCCGGAGAACGTGGAAGCGCAGGCCGTGATCAAAACGCCGGTGCGGTTGGGATTGGGAGACAAGAAATGAAGCTCAGCCGGCTGGTGATTCTGATCGCGGCGACGGTGTGGGCGGGCGACGAAGGCACCCAGCCGACTTTTACGGACATCACCAAAGCCGCGGGCCTCACGTTCCGGCACAGCTACGGCGACCACCACCTGGACAACATCGTGGAAGGCACGGGCGGCGGCGCGTGTTTCTTCGATTTCAACAACGACGGGTTCCAGGACATCTACTTCGTCACCGGCGTCTGGACCAAGAGTGTGAGTGACAACGAAGGCCGCGAGCTGCGCGGCAAGCTGTCCGGGAAGCTCTATAAGAACAACGGCAACGCGACGTTCAGCGATGTCACGGCGCAGGCCGGTGTGGCCAGCATGACCTTCGGGTCGGGCTGTTCGGCGGCCGATTACGACAACGACGGGCGCGTGGATCTGTACCTGCTGAACTACGGCGCGAACACGCTGTATCACAACAACGGCAATGGGACGTTCACGGGCGTCTCGGAGAAGGCCGGCCTGGCCGATGCGCGCTGGAGCGTCTCGGCGGTGTGGCTCGACTACAACAACGACGGCTGGCTGGATGTTTTTGTCGGCAACTACCTGCAATACGACGATGGCAAGTTCAGGGACTTCTATCCGGCGCAGGGGTATCCGGGTCCCTTGAGTTACAGCGGGCAGGCGAATGCACTGTACCGCAACAACGGCGACGGCACGTTCACCGAAGTGACGAAGGAAGCCGGAGTCTATAAGTCCAACGGGCGGGCGATGAGCGTCAGCGCGGCCGACTTCAACAACGACGGGTATCTCGACATCTTCGTGGCCAACGACGCCATGGAGAACTACTTCTTCGAGAACACGGGCAAGGGCACGTTCGTCGAGAAGGCGCTGGAGCTGGACATTGCGTATAGCGAGCACGGGCAGGGCGTGTCGTCGATGGGCCCGTTCTTCGGGGATGTGAACCGCGACGGCTGGCTGGACATCTTCGTGCCGAACCTGAACTACGTGAGCCTGTTCGTCTACGACCCGAAGGAGAAGCATTTCGACAATCGCGCAAATCCGGCGGGGCTGTCGGTGATGCTGGGGCAGTATGCGGGCTGGGGTTCGGTGGTATTCGATTACGACCACGACGGGTGGTCCGACCTGTTCACGGTGCACGGCAACGCGCACCACGAGTATGTGCAGGAAGACACGCTGGTGCGAAACAAGCGCGACGGCACGTTTGAAGACGTGTCGCGGCGGTCCGGCGCATATTTCAACGAGAAGTATGTGGGCCGCGGAGCCTCGTGGGCGGATATCGACAACGACGGCGACATCGACCTGCTGGTGGTGAACCTCAACGACGCGGCGAAGCTGCTGCGCAATGACGGCGGCAACGCCAAGCCGTGGCTGATGGTGGATGCTCGGCTGAAGTTTCCCACCGGGTCGCGGACGGCGATTGGGGCGCGTGTGACCGTGATGGCCGGCGGCCTGAAGATGATCGACGACGTGAATCCGGTACGGGGTTATCTGTCGCAGGGCGACGCGCGGCTGCACTTCGGGCTGGCCGGCGCGCAGGAGGCGGATTCGGTGGAGATCCGCTGGCCCGACGGACAGGTGCAGCGGCTGGAACACGTGAAGGCCAACCAGATTCTGAAGCTGGAGCACGCGGCCACTGTAAAGGCGGCGCGCTGAGTATGAGGGCAAGGACCATCGCAGTGTTGGCGGCCGGGCTGGTGGCGCTGCTGGGCCTGGGCGGCGCGGCTCCGAAGAAGCCGGTGTATGTGGGCGCGCGGGCCTGCGGCCAGTGCCACGACGGCGCCGGCATGGGCAACCAGTACAGCAAGTGGCTGACGACGAAGCATTCGAAGGCCTATGCGGTGCTGTCGCTGCCGGAATCAGTGGAGATGACGAAGCGCAGCGGGCTGCGCGGGCAACCGTGGAAAGAGCCGGTCTGCCTGGGGTGCCATTCCACGGCCTCGACGGCGGAGGACTGGGAGAAAGACGACGCGTTCCGGCCGGAAGACGGGCTGCAGTGCGAGTCGTGCCACGGTCCGGGCAGCGAGTACATGAGCGAAGAGGTGATGCGGAACCGGGCCGAAGCGATGAAGGCCGGGTTGCGGCTGCCAAACGAGGATACGTGCCTGGGCTGCCATATGGAGAAGGGGTCGCACACGGCAGTGAACCCGAACTCCACGGTGGATATCAAGAAGGCGATTCCACGCATTGCCCATCCGCTGATGAAGCCGTCGCAGTTGCGCGCGCCGCCGGCTCCGCGAGGCGGAGACTTCATCGGGTCCTCAGCGTGCGGAGCGTGTCACAAGGGACCGGATCACGGGCATCAGTGGGACGTGTGGCGGCGCAGCGACCATGCGCGGGCATGGGCTGTCCTGTCGACGGCGGAGGGGCGGCGGATCGCGGACGACATGAAGGTGACGGGCGATCCGCAGATGAGCAAGCAGTGCCTGGGCTGCCACGCGGTGGGCGCCGAAGCAAACGAAGGCGTGGGGTGTGAAGCCTGTCACGGCGCGGGCAAGAAGTACGCAACCGAGGCGGTGATGAAGGATCCGGCGGCGGCCAAGGCGGCGGGCTTGCGGATTCCTTCGACGACGGGCTGCAACCACTGCCATCGAGAGACGCACGGCAAGACGTTCGACGCGGCCAAGGCGTGGACAAAGATCGCGCACCCCACGAAGGTTCCTCCGCCTCCGGCCGAGATCCGCTACAAGACGCCGTTGAACCTGACGTTCCGGCCGCATACGACGGAGCTGTGGGTCACCTGCGAGTCCGGCAACGTGGTGGCGATTGTCGACACGGTGTCGCGCCAGAAGCAGGCGGAAATCGTGGTGGGCAATGCGCCCACGGATGTGGCCTTTACTCCGGACGGGCTGCGGGCGTTCGTGTCGAATCGCGAGAGCGACACCGTGAGCGTGATCGATACAGTGACGCGCCAGGTGACTGCGACTTTGAAAGTGGGCGACGAGCCGCATGGCGTGCTGACGGATGCGCAGGGGCGCCGCCTGTACGTGCTGAATACCTCGTCGAACGATATCTGGGTGTTTGATGTCGCGACGCTGAAGTTTGTGAAAACACTCTCGGGTGGCATCGGGCCGTGGTCGCTGGCGTTGTCGCCAAATGGCAAGACCATTGCGGTGACCAGCACGTTCTCCAACCTGACGGGGTTCCGCAAGCCGCTGAAGTCGGAGATCACGGTGATCGAGACGGAGCGGGCCGTGGTGACGGATCGTGCGATGGTGCGGGGTACCAACCTGATGGCGGGCATCGCATGGCATCCCAGCGGGCAGTATGCGCTGGCGACGATGAACCGGACGAAGAACCTGGTCCCGATGACGCGCCTGATGCAGGGTTGGACGATCACCAACGGGCTGGCTGTGCTGTGGGCCGACGGCACGGTGGACCAGGTGCTGCTGGACCAGCCGGGCTCCGGCTTCTCGGATGCGACCGATGTGGCCATCACGAACGACGGGCGTTATGCGTTGGTGACGAGCTCCGGCACAGACCGCGTGGCGGTGGTCGACTGCACGAAGCTCGAGCGCATGCTGAAGACGGCTACGAAGAAAGATCGCGAAACAGTAATCCCGAATCACCTGGGCAAATCGGCGGAATTTCTGGCCGGGTTCGTGCCCACCTCGACAAGCCCGCGTGGCGTGACGACAGGGCCGGACGGACGGTATGCCTATGTGGCCGGATCCCTGGACGACGAGCTGACGGTGATCGATTTGAAGACGCTGCAGCCGGCCGGGCGCATCAGCCTGGGCGGGCCGAAGGAAGTCACGCTGCAACGCAAGGGCGAACGGCTGTTCCACAACGCGAAGATCTCGTTCCGGCAGCAGTTCGCGTGTCACAGTTGCCATCCCGACGGGCATGTGGATGGGCTGGCGTACGACATTGAGGCCGATGGGATCGGCGTAAGCCCGGTGGACAACCGGACGTTGCGCGGCATCTATGACACGGCGCCGTTCAAATGGGAAGGCACGAATGCGACGCTGCGGCGGCAGTGCGGGCCGCGGCTGTCGGTGTTTTTCACACGCAACCTGCCGTTCACGAACGAGGAGTTGGATGCGCTGGATTACTACATCACGACGATCCAGCGGCCGCCCAACCGGCACCACACTCCGGGTGAGATGTATACGCCGGCGCAGAAGCGGGGCAAGGCGATCTTCGAGCGGGAGATGACGAACGACCGGCGCGTGATTCCGGTGGAGAACCGCTGCGTGACGTGCCACATGCCGCCGTATTACACCAGCCGCAAGAAGTTCGATGTCGGGACGAAGCAGGCGCTGGACCGGCAGGGTACGTTCGACGTACCGCACCTGAACAACATCTATGATTCGGCGCCGTACCTGCACAACGGAATGGCGGACACGCTGGAAGAGATCTGGACCGTGTTCAACCCTTACGACAAGCACGGTGTGACCAACGACATGACGAAGGACCAGCTCAACGATCTGATTGAGTTCGTGAAAACACTATGAAGTACTTACTCGCAGCAGCGTTGTTGGCGACTTGCGCCGCTCCGGCGCAGACCACCATGGAGAAGAACAAGCTGCCATTCGTGTATACGAAGTGGAAGCAGTTCACCACGGAGAACGGTTTGCCGAACGACCATATCTTCGCGGTGAAGTCGGACGGGCCGCGCATCTGGCTGGGCACGGAGAACGGCCTGGCGATGGTCGACAAAGCCACGGGCAAAGTGAAGAGCTGGACAGAGAAGGACGGCCTGCCGTGGCGTGTCGTGACGGGCATCGACGTCGACAAAAAGACAGGCGATGTGTGGCTGGCGCTGTTTGGCGGCGGGCTGGCGCGGTTCAGCGGCGGCCGGTTTGAACACTGGCACCAGATGAACAGCGGCCTGGTGAATGATGTGGCCTATGGTGTGGCGGTGGAGAACGACAACGTGTGGGTGGCGACCACGGCCGGCGCTTCGCGCTACAACACGGTGACGCGCGAGTGGTCTGTGTTTACAGAGAAGAATGCGCCGATGGAAGAGATCTGGAACTACGGCGTGAACTACCGCGATGGCAAGATCCACCTGGCCGTGTGGGGCAGCGGAGTATTGGAGTACGACGTGGCGTCCGGCCGCTGGAAGGACTACCTGGATCCGGACGGCGAGATGGAGATCGATCTATACCGCGACGACGGCATCGTGCATGTGATTACGACGCAGGCGAACTACATCGACAAGGTGCTGTGGGTCTCCACCTATTTCGGGGTGTGCCGCTATGACGGGCGCAACTGGCGGGCGTACTACAACAAGGACTCAGGCAATCCCAGCGACTTCAACAACAACCTGCGGGCGCGCAGCGGCAACGAGGCGTGGTTTGCGACGGACAAGGGCGTCGGCTCGATTATGGATGTGGCGACGAACACCTGGGTGACCTACACGCGCGATCCGAAGTCGAAGACGGGCAAGGCCGTGGTGACGCGCGACAAGACTGTTCTGGAGACCGTCGAGATGGGTCTTAATTTAACGCACAACTACATCCTGGCCATCGACGTGGAAGACAACGACGTGTTCATCGCGACATCAAAGGGTTTGGCCTGGGGCGTCGGGGATGGATACTATGGCGGGTTGCGCGAGCGGCCCAAGGCTGTGGCTTCGAGTGGGAGGGCGTCGAAATGAAACGCCTGCTGCTGGTGATGGTGTGTTTGGCGGTGGCAATGGGGCAGGAAGCGAAGAAACCAGCGCCGGCCGCGGATCCCGAGACGCAGGAAGTGCTGCGGCGCATCAACGGGCTGACTCCTTATGAAGTGCCGGACTTGAAGCTGCGGACAGAGCAGAACTACGCGCATACTTCGACGGATGTGGAGCCCTTCGGCGCCGTGAAGCCGTATAAGGAACATTTCCTGGTTCAGATGGAGTACACGGGTCCGGGGCGGGCCGTGCCAGAACCTGCGGGCTTGAAGAGCGTGCGCATCGGGTTCATCGGGCCGATTGAGTCGACTGTCTCGATTGCCACGGGCGGCAAGAGCCACGAGGAAGTGCTGGGCAAGATGATGCTGAAGGGCGCCCAACTGGCCGTGGAACAGGCCAATGCGAAGGGCGGGTATCTGAAAGGCAAAATCCCGTTCGAGCTGGCCGTGGCGAACGACAACGGGTTGTGGGGTTCCACCGGCAATGAAGTGGTGAAGATGGCGTATGAGAACCCGGTGTGGGCCATTCTCGGTACCATCGACAGCGCCAACTCGCACATCGCGATCCGCGTGGCGCTGAAGGCCGAGGTGGTGATGATCAACACCGGCGACACGGATCCGACTTTCATCGAGACGAACATCCCGTGGGTGGCGCGCAACATCGGCGACGACCGTCAGCAGGGCTACCTGCTGGTGGATTACATGATTCGCAAGATGGGCTACAAGCGAATCGGGATCATCCGGTCGAGCAACCGCTATGGACGGTTCGGCGTGCGTGAGATCAAGGACAGCTCGCGGCGGCTGGGGCATCCGGTCGCGATCGAGATGGCCTACAAAGTCGGCGGCGATGATTTCTCGCTGCAACTGGACCGCATCCAGGAGATGAATGTCGACGCGATTGTGCACTGGGGGGATGCGCGCGAGAGCGCGTTGATCCTGAACCAGATGCGGGCGCGCGGCATGAAGCAGCCTTACTTCTGTTCCGATCGCAGTGTGTCGCCGGAGTTCCAGCAGGCGGCGGGCGCCAATGCGGAAGGCGTGATTTGCGGATATCCCTGGAATCCTGACCGGAAGGATCCGAAGCTGGACGAGTTCCGCAAGGCGTTTAAAGCCCGGTTCCAGGAAGATCCGGAGACGTATGCCGCGCACGCCTACGACGGAAT
Organism: Paludibaculum fermentans; assembly: GCF_051172195.1. Classification (GTDB taxonomy): domain Bacteria; phylum Acidobacteriota; class Terriglobia; order Bryobacterales; family Bryobacteraceae; genus Paludibaculum; species Paludibaculum fermentans_A. The sequence continues at coordinate 1,176,892 of NZ_JBPJAQ010000001.1, read as the reverse complement.
GAATATGCTGATGTGGGCTGTGCAGCAGGGCGGCTTGAACCGGGCGAAGATCCGCGACCTGATTTCAACGCGGTCGAAGCCGTGGCCCGGTGTGACGGGGGCGATCCCGCTGAGCGCGGTGCTGGACGACGCAGGCGAGGTGTTTCTGGCGCGGTTCGGCCAGGGGCGTTGGAAGTATGAGTCGCGGGAGTCATTGCAGATTCCTCGCGGATTTGTGCCCGCGCGGGACAGGACAAGCCGGGGTTTGGAATCAGCGAGCCGATAACCATGATCCGACGAGGAGACACCTGGAGCCGCCGCGCCTTTCTGGCGTTGGGCGGCGCCGCGTGTCTCCCCGGGCAGGAGCCTTATCTCGACAAACGGTCGACTCAGTTGGAGTACGACGGTCCGGGCCGGGAGCGGGGTGAGAAGCGCGGCGTCGAGGTGGTGCGGATCGGCTTCTTCGGTCCCAATGAGGCGGCGCATCCGAGGGCCGGGTCCATCTGGATGGGCGCGATGCTGGCGCTGGAGGATGCGAACCGGTCGGGCGGGTATCGCGGCAAGCCGTTCGAGCTGGTGGAGCGCTGGTCCGATGATGTTTGGCGGAGCGGCGCTTCGGCCGTGGTCCGATTGGCGTATACAGATGAAGTCTGGGCGATTCTCGGCGGCATCGACGGAGCCACCACGCACCTGGCGGAACAGGTGGTGACCAAGGCACTGCTGCCGCTTGTGGATCCGGTGAGTACCGACCAGACCGTGAACCACGCCAACATCCCGTGGATGTTCTCGTGCGCGCCGGGCGATCCGGCGATTGCCACGTATCTGGCCGGGCAGTTGCCGGAAGGCGATTTCACGGTGGTGGCGGGCACCGATCACGATTCGCGGAATCTCGCGAAGGAGTTCCTGAAAGCGGCAGCCCTGCAGCGGCGGCTGCCGGCTCAGCGTCACGATATCGGTTCGGGCCCCTTACAACTGCCGGCTCTGGCTGGCGCGGCCTGTGTGATTCTGGCCCCTTCGGCGGAGACTGCGGCGGTGATGGCCGCGGCTCCTGAGGGTATGAAACTGCTGGCCGGACCTGCGGCGCGCAGCAGGGTTTTTTCGTCGGGGCGCCATGTGGTGACTCCCAGGTTGCATACGGTGGACAACGCCCGCATCCAGCGGCTGGTGAGCCGCTTCGGCCGTCCCGCCGACGATTTTTCACTTCTCGCCTACGACGCGGCCCAGTTCGTCGTCGAGGCCATCCGCGAAGCCGGACTCAATCGCGCACTCATTCGCGACCGGCTTGCGCCCCACTTTGGCCCACGAGGCCGAAGAATCCAGGAGGTTTCCTCATGACACTCGACGACGCCCTGGCCGAGATCGCCAGCGCCACGACCATCGAAAAGAAAAAGATCACCAACCACAACGTGCTGAACGAGGCGTATGCGTATGCGAAGCCGAGTTCGTTCTCGCGTGGCCTCCGCCTGGACTTCGGCAACATCGCGGTGCTGCTGATATCGGGTACGGCCAGCATCGACGAACAAGGAAAGACCGTGCATGTCGGCGACTTCCGCGCACAGCAGCGGCGGACCTACCAGAACATCACGGGCTTGCTGGAGAGCGAAGGCGCCACCTGGAAGGACATCGTGCGCACGACGTGCTACCTGCGCGATATGGAACGCGACTACGAAGCCTTCAACGAAGAGCGGACGGCGTTCTTCGCGGAGCAGGGCCTGGATCCGCTGCCCGCGTCGACGGGCATCCAGGCGATTCTCTGCCGGTCTGACCTGCTCATCGAGATCGAAGCCATCGCGGTCTTCCGCAAGCCTTCGGCCGAGTAGAGTCCATCAGCAATTTCGGTGGGCAAATGTGCCCGGCTCGGCCCTCGTGGCGCGACAATGGAGGAGTGCGCAATCTCCTTCTCTCCTCCTTCCTCGTCGCGGCCTGGCTGACGCCGGCGGCTTCTGCCCAGGATTGGCATCCGCTGTTGAACGGCAAGAACCTGGACGGGTGGCAGGCCCGAGGTGAAGGTATATGGACGGTCATGCCGGATGGCTCGCTGCTGGGCCAGCGGCGGCACGACAAACCCGAGGATCCATTCGGCCAGCCGTGGCCCATCGACAGCAAGCAGTGGGAGTCGTGGATGTACCGCCAGGCGTGGCTCTACACGTCTGCCTCCTACGGCCAGTTTGATCTGCACGTCGAGTACTTCCTGCCTGCGCGCACGAACAGCGGCATCTCCATCCGCGACGTCTCCCGGGCGCATTACGCCATCGGGGATGCCGGCAAAGCCGACCCGCCTCTGCAGACCACACTCAAAGGCACGCCTGCGCACATCGGCTACGAGATCCAGCTCATTGACGGGAACGCCGACAAGTACCCAACGGGCAGTGTCTACACGTTCGTGGCGGCTAAGAAGGGCGTGCAGAAGCGCGACGAGTGGAACTCGATGGATATCGAGTCGCGCACAAACCTGATCCGCGTGAAGGTCAATGGGGAAGTCGTAGCCGAGTATGCCGGCGATCCGGCGCGGTCGAAGACGGGCCCCATCGGGCTCCAGTTGCACGACCAGTTCACATTCGTGATGTTCCGGAATATCCGGATCCGCGAGATCAGGTAGGGCTCTCGCGGCGGCCCGGCTCTGCTGCGCTCCACCAGGAAGAGTGAGCGATGCCAATCCGAGTGCCCGTGGATTCGGGATTGTCTGCCGGATCTGCAGGGCACGGAGCGTCTGCCGGCCGGTAGATCGGGACTGAAGCTCGTGGCGAGCGATGTCACTCGTGGCGCAAAGCCCGGATCGGGTCGATCTGCGCCGCCCGGTTCGCGGGTAAAAATCCGGACGCCGCCGCTATGGCGGATAGGACTAGCACGGTTGCCACGATCGTCACGCCATCGTGAGCATCAATGCCGAATAGCGCATTTTCGGCGAAGCGCGAAAGCGCAAGCGCCGCGGGCAAGCCGGCCGCCAGGCCGAGACCGGCGACCACCAGCGATTCGCGCAGGATCATCCAGACCACCGTCCTCCGGCGAGCGCCCAACGCCATCCGGATGCCAATCTCGCCGGTCCGCCTGGTTACCGCGTAGGACAGCGTTCCATAAACGCCAATCGCCACCAGCAGCAGCGCCAGCCCTCCGAAGAAGATCGAAACTCGGGCCAGCATTCTCTCCGTGCCCATGGCCTCATCCACCTGCTGGCGCTGGGTTCTTACGTTGTACACCGGCAGGCCGGAATCCACTCCATGAATCGCCTCCGTCACCAGGTCCATCAGCGCGGCCGGAGCAACGTCGGCGGAGCGCACCACGAAACACATGCGGCGCGTCCGGCCCCACTTCTCCCCGTAGGCGAGATAGACGGTCCGTGGAGGTGCCTCGCGCATGCGATTGTACTTGGCATCGGCGGCCACTCCGACTATCTCGTAGGCGAACCTCATATCGAAGGATTCTCCGCCTGCCCTGAGGTAGTGGCCCACCGGATTCTCGTTGGGAAAGTGCGCCCGCGCCCACGACTCGTTCACGACGGCGGCCGGATGTGCTCCGTCCGTGTCGCGCGGTTCGATACCCCTGCCCAGCAGCACCCGCATGCCCATGGTGTCGAAGAACCCCGGGCCAACCCGGTTGTAGTAGTCCTCATTCGGCTGGCCCGCCGGAAGGGGCGGACCATCGGTCGTGGTGGGCGTGCTGTTGTGGGTTCCTGAAAGCAGCGCTTCCTGCACGTAGGTCACTGAGCGAACTCCTGGCAGCTTGGCGATCTGTTCCCCCAGTTGATTGTGCAGCGCAATACCGCGCTGGCCCGCGTAACCGCTGCGTTCGGGATCCACATCGAACAGCAGCAGGTTGTCGCGGTCGAATCCGAGATCCTGCCCATCCAGGTTCCGGAGAGTGCGCACGAACAGGCCGGCGCCGAACAGCAACACGACTGAGAGCGCAATCTGCAGGCCCACCAACGCTCGCCCCCAGCCGCCGCGCTGCGTGGCAGACCGGCCGGCGTCTTTTAGTTGAGGCGCCAGGTCATGCCGGGCGGCGCGAATCGCCGGCGCGAGTCCAAAGAGGACGCCCGTTGCCAGCGAAATCGCCGCCGCGAACGCCAGAACGACGCGATCGGGGCCGGCATCGAGCTGAGTCGCCTGGCGGCTTCCGGCGATCAGGCTGAGCAGCGCCGGCGCGCCCCAGTACGCCAACAGCAGGCCGAGCCCGCCGCCACAAGCGGAGAGCACCACGCTCTCGGTCAGGAGTTGGCGGATCACCCGTGCCCGCGAGGCGCCGATGGCCAACCGGACACCAATCTCTCTTTGGCGCGCGTTCGCCCTCGCCACCAACAGGGACGCCACATTCACGCACGCCATCAGCAGCATCAACGCCGCTGTCACCACCAGAATGCCCAGTGGGGTGGAGAGCCTGCGACGCACGCTCTGGAACGCCGGGCTGACACCCGAGACAATGAGCGCAGGCAGGCGCGCCGGGATGTTGCTGACTCCCGCCGTAATGCTCTGCCGGTAGAGGTAGTCCGCTTCGCCTTGAACCTGTGCCCCGGTCGCGCCCGGCTTGCGGCGGCCGCCAACAATACACCACCACCAGCGGCGATCGGAGAAGTAGGCCGCAATGTCCTTGGACCGCGAGCCCCAGGGCCTCACCACGGCTGACGGCAGTAGCGGAAGCCAGAGGTCTGCCGCCGTACCGCTCAGTCCTGCATATCCGGCCGGGGCCACGCCGATGATCGTGTACGGAGCACTGTTCACACGAATGCTGCGTCCAACGGCGGAACCCTGCCCGGCAAACTCGCGCAGCCACAGCTTGTGGCTGATCACGACGGTGCCCGGGGCGCCCGGACTCAGGTCGCTTTCGACGATGCTCCGCCCGGCAATCGGCGTGAGTCCCAGGACGCCGAAATAGCTGCCGCTCACCATCTCTCCATCCGCCGCGAACGGCCGCCCGCCGAGATCCACCGTCAGGCCGTTGCTCTCCGCTCCAATCGGGGCATACACAAATACGCCGGCCAGGTTCCGGGCATGGTCTCGAATCGTCTCGAACGTGGCGTAGGGCAGCGAGGACCCACCGAACCCGGAGGTAAGCCGCCGCACCGCACTGATATCGCCCGCCGCCTGGGAATGCCCGAAGAAGACCAACTGCTCGGGATGACTCACCGGCATGGATCGCAGCATCACGGCGTTGAACAAGCTGAAGATAGCGGTGTTCGCGCCGATCCCCAGCGCCAGGCAGGCTACCGCGATGGCCGTGAAAGCCGGGTTCCTGCGCATGCCGCGTAGCGCATAGCGAATGTCCTGCTGCAGTGAGTCGAGCGCCGGGAACCCACGCTGATCGCGGTATGAATCCTTGGCCGACTCCACGGCGCCGAATGTGATCAGGGCCACTCGCCGCGCCTCCGTGGGAGACATGCCGCGGCGCAGGTTCTCGTCCGTTAGCATGTCGATGTGCGACTGCAGCTCGTCGGCCAGTTCGGCCTCACGACGCCTGCCGGCGAGACTGCCGGTGAGCCGGTTCCAGGCGCGGCGTAACGGTTTCATGCCCCTTCCCCTTCCACCGCGAAGCCACAGGCTGCAAAGACATCAGTGGTCTTGAGCACCACGTTGGTCAGCGTGCCCCGCCAGACTTCACTCTTTACTCTCATTCTGTCTCTCCGCTGGGTTTCCCACAGGAGAACATATCACGGCGCCTTCGAAGGAGGAAGGGGGGTAGTCGTGTGTTTACCGAAGCAACTGCACCACAAACTCGTCTGAAAGTACTCCGCCCTCAGCACGGGAGCTCCACGTCATAGTTCTCCCCCTGCACATGGGGCGAACAAAAAGCGGTCACAGCACTTCAGAATTCCATGATCCCCTTTATTACCAAAGAGTTGATGTCCTCCTCATAGGCCGGGATTTGGTCGCCCCTCTCTAGAATTGTTCTGGAGGCTAATTGATGAGGAACGACGTTGTGACGAACGACGCGAGGGCCGCTGCCGCCCTCGCTCGCGGCATCCAGGAGACGGATGCCCATTTGGATCTTGAATCGGCTGCGACGGCCGGGGTGTCGTCCTACGAGGACACTGCCCGCTTCCTCGAGCTGTGCCAGGATATCTCCGAAGGGTTCCACCCCCGCTCCCTTCATGAGCAGATCGTCGCCGCCTCCGTCGCGTCCAGCCTCTGGAGCCTCAAGCGCTACGCCCGCTTCGAAAGCGGCCTGTTCAACGCCCATCTGCTCGAGGAATGGGACCAAATCAAACCCGGCACGCCGGAAGCCGCCCCGGCCCGGCGCCTCCTGCAGGCCTTCCGGTCGTTCACTGACCAGGAGCGGGCCGCGTTCCGCAGCCTGCTCGACCTCCAGCACCGGCTCCACCACTCCTCTCGCGCCAACGCGGATCGCCTCACTCAGGCCAACCGTAGCCGGGACGCCGCCGCGGCATCATCCGCCAGGAAGGGCCGATAACTGTGTCGACCCCTGCCACGCCTTCCGCCCGCCGCCTGGCTGCCAACCGGGCCAACGCGCGGAAATCAACCGGACCCCGCAGCGAAGCCGGCAAACGCGCCTCCTCCCAGAACGCCCGCAAAACGCCGCCTTGCCCGTTCACGCTCCAGTTGCCTGCGAAGTTCGAGGCCGAATGGTTCCACGACGCCCTCCGCCGCACCGCGGCCTGCTCCGATGGGCGGGCCCGCCTGCTGCTCCTCCACCGTTGCATGCTCCAGGCCCACGAGATCCGCTGGTCCGCCCTGGAACGTTCCCTCTTCGATGTCGCCTTCGACGAGTCCAAAGGCTGCGTCGAAGATGCTTCGCTGTGGCTCGCGCAGCAGGTCGCCGCCGCCAAAGGCCTGGTCACCTACCGTCGCTGGATCGCCCACCGCATCAACCAGGTGGAGCGCTCCCTGGCCGCGCTGGCCACGCAGTCCGCCGGCGTCGAAGCGGAAGCGCCGAAGACCATGGCCGCCGGAGCGGGCGGGGGCTCGGCGCTTTGCGGGATGACGCCCTCCGATCCCGGTCCCGAAAGCACGCTTCCCATCTCCTTGAGCGACAGCGGTTGGAGCTTCGCTGGACTCTCCGGGCTCTTCACGCAACGTGCCGGCGTACCCCAGCCGCCGCAACCGCCGCGGCCACCCAAACCACCAACCATCAGTCCCATCCGAGGTCGCTACCGCCTCTATCTCCGCTGCCCCGCGGCGCCGGAACTCCCGAACGAAGCCAACGCCCCGACCCCACCCACCGCGACTGGTGCCTACAAACGAGGCCAATTCCACAGCTCATCAACGCTCGGGTCACTGGACGCCCATCCGCACCTTTCGCTGAGGCCAAGCGGCCACCCGAAGCCTCAACCCGCCGCGGTCCCCCTTCGCAATTCCGCGGAACGAAGCCAAACCGACACCCGCATTGAAAGCGATGCAGGCGATGGCCCCGCATCGGTTTCACCAGTGCGGAGTCCTGGCGGGACGGGGCAACCGCGGCAGAACGAACCCAATCGGGAAGCAAACCCTGCCCTGTCTGCCTGCCGCTCCCGTGCCCCACCCGAAGATGCGGTGGAACACTAGCAATTCAGCATTGCTCCCATGCGGGCCGGCGGACGTGGTAGAAATTCTCATGGCCCGTGCATTGCTGTTCTTCCTCATGCCGCTGCTTGGCGCTGCTGACTTCGGTCCGTCTGACTTCCAGGCGCGCCGTGCACAAGTCTTCGAGCGGATAGGGAATCGGGCCGTGGCCGTGGTCCAAAGCGCGGCGCTGCCGGAGGGATTTGGAGTCTTCCGGCAGGCAAACGACTTCTACTACCTGACGGGCCTGGAAGTGCCGCACTCCTACCTGCTGCTGGATGGAAGAACGCGCAGGGCTACGGCGTTTCTGCCGCACCGCAACGTGGCGCGCGACAACAATCAAGGCAAGACGCTCGCGCCGGAGGATGCCGATGAGGTGAAGAAGGTCTCCGGCGTCGACGGCGTCTTCGGGGTCGAGGCGCTGGCGGCGCAACTGGCTTCGATGCAGATCCGGCTTCCAGCGCCGATGGTCTATGTGCCGGCGAGCCCCCTGCAGGGGGTAATGGGGAGTCGCGACGAACTGTTGAAAGCGAGCGCCGAAGTTGCTTCCGATCCCTGGGACGGCCGGCCTTCGAGGTCGGCGCAATTCCTTTCGCTGCTGAAGACGCGCTTCCCGTCGTTCGAGTACCGCGACTTGTCACCCATCCTGGATGAACTCCGGCTGGTGAAAAGCGCGCGCGAGATCGAGCTCATCCGGCAAGCGTCGAAGATCGCGGCGCTGGGCTTGATGGATGCGATGCGCATCACCAGCGAGGGTGTTTTCGAGTACGAACTGGATGCCGCGGCCCGCCGCGTCTTTCTTGCCAATGGAGCAAAGTACGAAGGCTACCCGTCCATCACCGCGGGCGGCACCAACGCCTTCATGGGCCACTACATGAGCAACTCGGCCAGGCTCAAGGATGGCGACCTCGTGCTAATGGACTACGCGCCGGACTATCGCTACTACACCAGCGACGTGACACGCATGTGGCCGGTGAATGGCAAGTACACCAAGGACCAGCGTGCCTTGTGCGAGTTCATCCTTGCTTACCGCAACGCGCTGTTGAAACGGATTCGCCCCGGCATCACCGCGGACGAGGTGATGGACGGCGCCAGGGAGGAGATGGCGCCCCTGGTGAAAGCACTGGCCGTCTCCAAGGAGATCTATCGCGAAGGCGCGCGCGGGATGCTGGCCTTCCGTGGCCACCTCTCTCATTCCGTAGGCATGACGGTTCATGACGTCGGGGACTACCGGAAGGCGCCGCTGGCGGTGGGGCAGGTGTTCTCCATCGACCCCATGATGTGGATCCCGGAAGAACGCCTGTATGTCCGCATGGAGGACGTCGTCACCGTGACCGCCACTGGTGTCGAGAACTTTACAGACTTCATGCCGGCCAGGCCCGACGATATCGAGAAGCTCATCAAAGAGAGAACAAAGTGATCCGGCTCTGCCTGCTCCTGGCTGCCTCCGTGGTCCTGGTCGGCCAGCCCAGGCAGTTTGAACGAGGGCGGGACTATGACGTGCAGCACTATCGGATTGAGCTCCGGCTGGATGAGAAGACACACTCGTTCCAGGGCCGGACGACCATCACGCTGCAGCCCCTGAAGGACGCGTTCACGCGCTGTGAACTGGATGCCGAGTCGTTCACTGTTGTCGGCGTGGATGACGACCAGGGCCCGCTCCACTTCGAGCAGCAACCGGGCAAGCTCGCCGTGTCGCTACGGCGGCCCCATTCTTATCGTGAGACGCTATCGTTCACCGTGGCCTACGAGGCGCAGCACGTGAATGTGGACCCGGAGAAGTACGGCATGCAGAAAGGCTACGACCTGGGGCTCAGTTTCAAGGACGCGACGCCGGAGCATCCGGCGGTGATCAACACCCTCTCGTTTCCGGAGGGCGCCCGCCACTGGTTTCCGTCGAACGACCAGCCCAACGATAAGGCCACGGCGGAGATCATCGCCACGGTCCGGGACGATTTCCAGGTGATCTCCAACGGCCGCCTGGTGGGGACGACGCGAAGCGGGCGCACGCGGACGTTTCACTGGTCGCAGGAGAAGCCGCACTCAACCTACCTCTTCGTTCTGGTGGCCGGACCCTACGTGCGGGTGGCGGATAGCGGTGGCCCGCTGCCCGTCAACTACTGGGTCTATCCAAATGACGAGCAGGCCGCCACACGCTCTTTCGGCCACACCCGGGAAATCATTCAGTTCTTCGAACGTGAGTATGGAGTACCCTTCCCGTGGGCGAAGTACGATCAGGTCACCATCCCGGGCATCGGCGGCGGCGCCGAGAGCACCTCGGCCACGGTCGTTGCGGACGGGACGATTCACAACGAAAAGGCCGACAAGGACTACCCCAGCCACTGGCTGGTGGCTCACGAGGCAGCGCATCAATGGTGGGGCGACCTGGTCACCATGCGCGGCTGGAGCGAAACCTGGATCAACGAGAGCTTCGCCACCTACGGCGAGTATCTCTATTCGAAACACTCTCTGGGTGAGGACGAAGGAGCACTGAACCTGGCCCTGAAGAGAAAGCGGTATCTGGAGGAGGCCCATGCCAAGTACCAGCGGCCGATCGTCTCCCACCAGTGGGCCATGCCCAATCAGAATTTCGACCGGCATACATATGAGAAGGGAGCGGCCGTCCTGCATATGCTGCGCTGGACCATGGGCGACAGGGATTTCCAGCGCGCCATCACCCACTTCCTGAAGCAGCACTCGTTCCAGCCAGTGGATACGCACGACCTGCTCATCGCGATCAGGGAGTCGACCGGGCAAGTGCTCGATTCGTTCTTCGAACAATGGCTGTATCAGGCCGGCCACCCGGTGTTCGAAGTGCGCTGGGACTGGCTGGAGGCGGAGCAGGCCGTGCAGTTAACCGTTGTCCAGAAACAGACTCCGCTCTTCGAGACGCCTGTCGATATCGGCATCACCACGGATTCCGGTAAGAGGGTGGAGAGGGTACTCATCGCTAAGCGGGAGCGGCAAGTGTTCCGCATCGCCAGTGGCTCGAAACCCCGTCTGGTTCGATTCGATGAAGGCAATCACCTGCTGATGGAGCTGGAGTTTCCCAAGGAGCGGGATGAACTTGAGTTTCAGCTCGTGCACGACGATGCGATGGGACGCATGTGGGCTGCCGCGCAACTAAAGGGCAGGGGCGCCGAGGGGGCTCTTCAGCGCTCCGCGGTCCAGGACCCATTCTGGGCGGTGCGGCGAGAGGCAGTGCAGGCGTTGGTCGCCGATGCGGCGTTCTTTACGGATCGCGCCACCGACCCTCGACCAGAGGTCCGGGCCGCCGCGATCCGCAAGCTGGCTGCCTTCCACGATTGCGCTTACCTGGCCGGGCGATTTCGCGCCGAGGACAGCTATGCCGTCCAGGCAGAGGCTCTGCGGGCGATCGGCGGATGCGGTGACCGGACGCAGATTCCCTTGCTGCGAGAGGCGGCGGCGATGCCGTCACCGGCCCACGTGCTGAAGCGGGCGGCGGAAAGCGCGCTGGCGGCCCTGGAAGGCAGATGATGGGCTGGGGCGAATGAAAGGGAAGGAGCATAATAGCTGAATGCGGATCACGAAAATCAAGGTGTACCAGGTGGCGCTGCCGTTGCACGAGGGGAGCTACAAATGGTCCGGTGGGAACTCGGTGGAGGTGTTCGACTCCAGCGTCGTAGAGATCCAGACCGACGAGGGGATTAGCGGCTTCGGGGAGATCTGTCCACTCGGGCCCGCCTATCTGCCCGCCTATGCGGCCGGAGCGCGAACCGGCATCGCGGAGCTCGCGCCGCACCTGATTGGCAGCGATCCCACGCAACTCGCGGTGATCAACCAGACGATGGATCGGGCCATGCGAGGTCATCCATACGTGAAGTCGGCGCTCGACATGGCGTGCTGGGACATCCTTGGAAAAGTGAGCGGGCAGCCTGTCGCCGTCCTTCTGGGCGGGTGTTTCGGCGATGACTTTGCCCTTTACCGCGCCATCTCGCAGGACGCGCCGGAGGCGATGGCGAAGATGGTCCAGGTCTACCGCGAGCAGGGTTATACGAAGTTCCAGTTGAAGGTGGGCGGGAATCCCGATACCGATATCAAGCGCATCCAGGCCGCGGCCGCGGGACTGCAGCCCGGAGATGTCCTGGTGGCTGATGCCAACACCGGTTGGACGCAGCATCAGGCGGTGCGCATTGCCGATGCGGTTCGCCACGAGGACGTGTACATCGAGCAACCCTGCTTTCACTACGAGGAGTGCCTGGCGGTCCGCCAGCACACCAACCGGCCCATGGTGCTGGACGAAGTGATCGACGACGTGCTCCAGGTGCTGCGCGGCTATCACGACCGCGCGATGGATGTCATCAACCTCAAGATCTCCAAGGTGGGCGGAATCACCAAAGCCCGGCAGATCCGCGATCTCTGTATCTCGCTGGGTATTGCCATGACGATCGAAGACACCTGGGGCGGAGACATCATCACGTCGGCCATCGCACACCTGGCGCACAGCACTCCACCGGAACTGCTGTTTTCGTCGACCGATTTCAATAGCTATGTCACCGTCAGCATCGCCGAAGGCGCTCCGCAGCGGAACCACGGCCGTCTTGCGGCATCGAAGGCGCCGGGACTGGGGATCGCGCCGCGCTTTGAGGTCCTGGGACCGGCGGTGTTTGAAACCGCTTAGCGCGGGAACCACGCCCTACCAGAAGCGGGCGGCAACGACGTTGGGCGGACCGGAACTGCCGTGGATGACATCCGTCGAACGCGCAGTACGCCAATGCGGCGGGGCGGCCCGGGCATGGCGCCGGCTGCTGCGGATGGCGCGGCTCGACCTGCCATTGGTCCACCGCCCGATGGCACGGATCCGTCGTTTGGTGCGGGTTTGGGACCAGGACGCGGCGGGCCTGCGTCTCCCCTGGTTCTGAAGCGGGCAGAGCGATGAGACTGGGCGTGACTGCCGCGCCTTGCCCTCAGCCGAAGGTGAAGGAAAAGGCCTCCGCGCCAGGGCCGGAGAACTCAATCTCGAAGAGCCGGTCGGCGATCGGTTGAGGCTGCCGGATGAGCTGATACATCCGCTGTTGATTCAGAACTCCGCGGCCCTGCTCATCGACATCTGATCCGTGCGCTGTGTCGGGAGGCCGTCCATCGAGGAGGATTTGAAATCGCACCTCGCTGCCTCTCGCCGCCGGCCCCATCACAAGGTGAAGATCGCGGGCGTGAAAGCGGTAGGCGATCCGTCCACCCGCCTTGTTCAGGGTGGCCGCCTGTCTCCTGATACTCCACCCGCCGGAGAGGGCCCACTGATTGAGCTGGAGTTTCCGCGGCGCGCTATAGTCGCGGCGCTTGTCGAACACCACATCTTCTTTAGAGGAGAAATTGGCCGCACGCTCGTACCCGAGATAGGTTTCCGGGGAACGCAGGTTGCTCCAATCGGCGGGCGCCTCCCTGCCGCCGGCCTCGATCGCCGCAGGTTCACGGTCGATGGCGCCTGTGCCTGCCTCGGCCAGCAACTGCTGGATGGCCGCCTCTGAGCGATCGTAACCGCCCTCGCCAAACTGGTGATAGCGGATGCGGCCCTGCGCGTCGGCCAGGTACAACGCCGGCCAGTACTCATTCCTGAAAGCACGCCAGATCGCACGGTCGCTATCCATCGCCACCGGGTATTCGACCTTCAAGTCGTTCACGGCCAGGGTGACGTTCGCCGGGTCCTTCTCAAACTCGAACTCAGGCGTGTGCACTCCAACGACTACCAGCCCCTGCTCCCTGTACTTCTTCGACCAGGCGCGAATATAAGGATTCGTACGCATCCAGTTGATACAGGTGTACGTCCAGAAGTCGATCAGGACGACCTTGCCGCGAAGGCCGGCGGCTGTCAGTGGCGGCGAATTGAGCCAACCCGTGGCGCCAGCCAGTGAAGCCATCCTGCCCTCTACGTGCAACCGCACCTGTGAGGGTCCCCCGAGTCCGGATTGCCAACCGGTCAATGTCATGGCTGTTGCCCCCAGGAATCGGCGGCGATTGAAGTTGCCATTTAGCGACATGCGATCGCCTACCACTTACCGCGGTGCGCGCCGCCGTCCACATGCAGTACTTCGCCTGTGACCTGACGGGCCTCAGTCAGATAGACAACGGCACCAGCTATATCTTCAACGGTGGATATTGTGCCCATGGGCGAGAGCGTCTTCAGGAAGTCCTTCGGATTGTCAGCGTGTAGAGGCGTATCGACAACGCCTGGCGCCACGGCATTGAACCGGATGTGTTCCTTTGCATATTCCATCGCCAGATTCTTCAGCGCCGCCTCCACCCCGCCTTTGGTAATCATTGGCAGGGAGGCCGGTATACCGGCGATGGGATTCTGGCTCAAGGATGCAGTGACGGCCACGACACTGCCGCCGGATTTCTGAACCTGCATCTGTTTCACCGCGAGCTGTGTGATGTAAATGAAACCTTCGAGATTGATGGAGACGAGCGATCGAAAATCTTCCTGCGTGTACTCGGTAAACGGCTTCACAAAGAAGATGCCGGCGTTCGCAACGACAGCATCGATGGAGCCGAACCGCTGGATGGCCACATCCGCCACATTGTGTGCGGTGGCAGCCTGGCCGATGTCGCCGTCGACCAGCGCCAGGGAGTTGGACGCGGCCAACTCCTTCGATTTTGTAGCATTGCGCGAAGTGCCTACCACGTTATATCCACGCGCAAGGAATGCCTGAACTACACCGGCTCCGATGCCCTGCGAGGCGCCCGTTACGATGACTGTCTTCTGCTTACCCGCCATAGTTCACCTCTCTTTCGCTGCCGCTAATCAATATGACGGCAACACTGATTTTGAGCTTCTGTCCTAATTCCGATTAAGCCAGAGGCGTGCTCACAAATCTATTCCACGAAGGTGTTACTTTTTTTTCACCGGTAGATACAAAGAGAAGGGGAATGGCAGTGCGCACGTGCAACCATCGCACGGATCTGCACGTGGAAAGGCTCGCTATTTTAGGATGTTGGCCGGCCGGGCCCTGTCAGGCTTCCAGTTTCCAGGGCTGCCGGTACTCGCGGTGAAGCAGCGGACGCGCCGACTGCTGCTCGACCGTGTGGTGTTCTTCATCCCAGTCCAAACGCATGCCGGCGCGCAGCGAGAGGTTCCCGAGAATGGATGTGATGGAAGAGCGGACGCAGGTCTCGATGTCACTGTTCGGGCGTTGCCTGGTCCTCACGCATTCGAGAAAGTTTGCCCAGTGCAGCGGGTGCGGATCGGACACGCGCTTCATCTCGAATGGCGCAAGGTCAGAGCCTTTCTCGGGCGTCACGCGCAGCACCGTCCGATCGACATAAACCGTGCCGCGGGTGCCATGGAAAGTCACGCCCATCAGGCGGTTGCCAGTGAGTTCGGTGTTGTTCGAGCGATGCTCCCAGGAGCCCAGGAAGCCAGGGTATTCGAAGGTCGCCTGCATGGTGTCCGGCGTTTCCGTATCGTCCTGGAACCAATACTTACCGCCCAGGGCCACGACGCCGCGCGGCATCGGGTCGCCAAACGCCATCTGGATGATGTCGAGCATGTGGATGCCGGAATCAGTGAGTTGGCCGCCGGCGTAGTCCCAGAAGAAGCGGAAGTAGGAATACGCATTCGGGTAGACGCCGAAGCGATTGGGATTGAAGCGGCGTGCCGGCGCCGGACCGAGCCAGAGGTCCCAATCCAAGCCGGCTGGCGGCTCTTTCTCGGCCGGATTGCCGATGCCCGCGGAGGGCTGATTGCTATAGATCCACGACCGCGCGGCGGTGACCTTACCCAACTCGCCGCTGCGGACAATCTCGCAGGCCTTCTGAAAGTGAGCGCCCGAACGCTGCCACGTGCCCGCCTGGACTACCCGCTTATACTTCCGGGCTGCCTCCACCATCACCGCCCCTTCGCCGGCGGCGACGCAGGCCGGTTTCTCGACATACACGTCCTTGCCCGCCTTGCATGCTTCGACGCAAATGTAGGGGTGCCAATGGTCAGGCGTTGCGATGCAGACGGCGTCAATGGACCGGTCGGCCAGGATCTCCCGGAAGTCCCGCACCTCCCTGGGCTGGTGTCCCGCTCTTCTGGCCAGTGCGGCGGCGCGTTCGAGGTTGGGCTGATAGACATCACAAACGGCGCTGACGGCGACACCCTGTTGCTTCATCGCGGCGCCCAGGTTCTCTGAGCCCATCACTCCGGTGCCGATGAATGCGAGCGAGATCCGGTCGTTTGCGGCGAAGAGCGGAGCAGCCAGCGCGGCGGCGCTGATGGACGCAGCGGAGCGCAGTAAAGTGCGCCGGGGCAACTGGCTGTCTTGTGTGACTTGATTTGGCATGGTGGAGTCCTATGTGGTGGCAGGACGAACGCAGGCAACGAGTTTTGTCAGCGTTCAGCCAGGACGGGAATGCCCGAGTCCAGGGGTTGCTGCCCGCCATTTTCAAACAGCCGGGCGATGTGTTCGTAGGCTTGCCTTCGCGCCGCGACGATCGTGCCCAGCAGTACAGCCTCGTCGCCGATGGTCGAGATTTCGATCCGTGTCTCCCAGGGCACGAGACGTTCGACGATGGCCCTCAATTCCTGCTCGAGCGCACCCAGCAAGGTGCTCTGCAATACGACCATGGCGGGGTCGTTGACCACGATCAGGTTGGCGATCGCGATGCCAAGGTGGTTGGAGAGGTAGTCGAAGAGAACGCGCTCCGGTCCGGTCTTATGGCGCGCGGTCAGGAGGAATTCCAGGGCCGTCTGCGCAGAACTGCCCGCCTCCTGGGCGGCGGCCAATATGCGGTCCGCGCCCACAATCGACTCCAGATACCCGCGGACGCTCCAATCGGTGTCGGTGTTCGCGTGGTCGAGCAACATGTGTGCGACCTCGCCTGCAGCCCAGTGGCTGCCCAGCATCAACTGGCCGCGGCAGATCACCGCCGCGCCGAGGCCGGTTTCCAATTTCACCAGGACGACGTCCTGTTCGCCGCGGGCGGCCCCAAATTGCACCTCGCCCAGGGCTGCCATCCTGACGTCATTGTCGACGATGACCGTGGTGCCGAAGGCCGATTCCAACTCTTCGCGAATCGCTACGTTCTGCCAGTTGAAGACGTTTCCGGCCTGCAGGACGATGCCGCGCACCACGTCGACACGTCCGGGCGCGGCCACGCTGATCACACGCTGGTCGGCCGAGCAGGGATTGCCCGCCATCAACTGTTCGAGCCCATATTTTGCCAGCGAGAGGACGTTGGCTGCCTGGCGATCGCTGCCGATGGCTATGGCCAGGCGGGCGAGAATGTTGCCTTCCAGGTCGGCTGCGGCCAGACGCACATGCCATGCGCCAATTTCGACCGCAAACAACCGGCCCGCGTTTGCGTTGAAGGTGAGCATGGTCGGCTTCTTGCCGCCTTTTGCTCCGGATTCCCCCCTGCCCAATTCGACGACCCAGCCGCGCTGCATCAACGTCTCAACTTGACTGGACACCGTCGGCTTACTCAAGTTACTCAACTTCGCCAGACTGGCGCGGGAAACGGGCCCGTGCTCCCTGATCAGATTCAGCAGTCCGATGCCGTTAATGCTGCGCATCAGCGGCGCGCTCAGGTTTTGAGAGATGAGATGTTCGTGCGGAAGACGCATTTAGCTATTGCCTCTGGTCCTTTTCGGCAGGGTCCGGAAGTAAACCCCGAAGCAGGACCGGAACCGGCCGCCACATGGCACACACCCAGGGCTGCGGGCGGCCCACGGTTTGCACCGCAGGCCACCCCTAGATTCAAGCACGAGCCGGGGATCAGAATTCCAACTTAAGCTGGAACTGCGCGAGCCGGGCACTTCCGATGCCGCTGGTAACGACACCGGAGGTGAGATTCGGCAAGTTGAAGTTCTTGTGATTGAGCAGGTTGAACACCTGGCCCTCGAGGCGGAGCTTGAACTGCTCTGTGATCTGGGTGACTTTGTAGAACGAGGCGTCAATGTTGTTGAAGCCCGGCCCCGTCATATAGTTGCGAGGCACATTGTTCAGGAAGTCGCTATCGAGTGACGTGCGCCGGATCCAACTCTGACCATTGCACACCTCGCCGATATCGGCTCTGCAGACGCTGGGGTCGAACCACTTGGCGCCCTGGCGCTGGTCGGCTGGCAGGATGGCGTTCTTGCCAGGAGCCAGATAGGTGTTGGATCCGCGAGCGCTGTAATAAGGAGAGAAGAACAGGCCGCTACGCCAGTAGTAGAACGCGCTGACGTTCCAGCCTCCCACCAGGCGGCTGACAAACCCGTTCGAGTGGCCCAGGAACGGCTTGCCATGGCCAAAGGGCAGCTCGTAGTTCGCGTTGAAGCTGATGTTGTGGGTGGGCAGGCCGCCGTCACGACCGTAAATGAGCCGCAGCCGCTGGTCTGACGAAGCATTGTTGGTGAGGGCCGCGGGCAACATCTCCAGTGCGCTGAAGCTGCTGTTCGCCCCCTCGGAGGTCGTTAATGTCTTCTGGAAGGTGTAGAACCCCTGCAGGACAAACCCATTCGAGAAGTTGCGTTTGACCTCGGTCTGCAACTGGTGAGAGTTGGAGTAGCCGTTGGTGCGAATCAGGTCCATCGTGCTGGTGCTGGAAGTGTTGTAGTCGGGATAGGCGCGGCGTTGGGCCACGCTCGCACCGGGCGCCAGGGCGCGCGGCACGAGGGCGTTGATGGGGTCGAATTGCACCAGGTTGCCGCCGTGGGTGCCGACGTAGGAAGCGCGAGAGCCGAAGCGGCCCGGCAGTTCCCGTTCAATCGTGAAGTTCCACTCGTGCGCCAACTGGGTTTTGAAGTTGCTATCCCAGGGAGAAATGTTCCAACCGCCGCACTGGCAGACGGAGAGGGCGCTGGGTTTCAGGAAGTCCTGCCCCAGGGTCCGGGAGCCGAGGGCCTGGTTGGCATAGTTGCTGGGCCCGACCGGCCAGGTGAGTTCGGGCGGGACGATACCGTAGCCGCCGGGGAAGTTATTGTCGACGACGCTCTGGGCGCCATAGGAGAACGGCGCGTTTTTGCGTGTCTGCTGGTGATACTGGACGAGCGGCATCACCCAGTAGTACAGGCCGTAGGCTCCGCGCAATACGGTTTTGGGAGTCAGTTGATAGGCCGCTCCGATGCGCGGCGCCAGATTGTTCTTCTGCATCTTCCACAGGCTGGACGGCAGGCCGGCGGAACTCGATGACTGGAACTTCATGCCCGCTGCCTGATAGGCGGCCACCACATTGGCCGGGAAACCCTGGCTGGTGATGTCAGAACCACCTGCAAAGACAACCGTGGGACTGCCGGCGGCGCTCAGGTTGAGCGTGGTTGCCTGGTTCCGCTTGTCCTGGAACGGCGACCAAATCTCGTAGCGCAGACCGAAGTTGATGGTCAGCTTGCGGCTTACTTTCCAATTGTCCTGTCCGTAAAAGGCGAGATCGTTCTGTCTCGTGTAGAACCTGGGGTAGGTGTTCAGACCGGCATAGTCCGTGTAGCCCATCAACATGTCAGCCAGACCTGCGCCGGTGTTCGCGAGCGGAGCCGCGCCGTCGATCCCGCTGCCTACGGTGGCGGGATCCATCATCGCGGTAAAGCCGCCTGAGAAGGAGTAGTCGCCGCCGGGCTGGCCGGTCTCGAAGGTGTTGACGATGTTGCGCTGGAAGATGAAGCCGAACTTCATCTCGTGCTTGCCGCGGTTCCAGGAGAAGTTGTCGGCCACGGTGAACGTCAGGCCGGGCGCATCCTGGGGATTGTCGCGGTCGATGCCGTCGAAGTAGTTCGTCAGCCAGGAGGAGCTATAGTCGACGAAGTAGATGCCGGGCCAGGCGATGGTGCCTGGATAGGTGGGCAGTCCCAACGTGTCCGTGACCGCAGGAGTAATCGGCACAGGGCCCCTATAGGCGTGGAAGCGCTGCAGCCCGCCGCGGATCTCGTTCACCATGGCTGGATTGATCAACTGCGTGTACGCCAGGCTCGCATTGTGTCCGCCGTAGGAGCGGACGTTCGGGTTCAGGAAGTAGCGGGGCGCCACCTGACTTTGGTCAGTATAGGTATAGCGCCCGGAAAGCCGGTTGTTCCCTAGCAGTTGGTCGACCTTGGCAGTCAGCATCGCGCGGTCGTCCTTCAGTTTCCCGTTGGGATCCTGCCAGTTGGGGCCGTCGTACCATTTTGTGCTCATGTTCGGATCCGGCAGGTAGCTGGCGATCTTCTGCCCGATGGGGTTCATGGCACTGGCCGGAAGTTTGTTCCCCACGTAGGGGGTGCGGGTGTAGCTGCCGGTGGCTGAGTTCTTCGCCGTGGAAAGCGGATCGTAGATCGTGATGGGCACGCCGGTGCCGTCCTTGAACGTCGAGAAGTCGCCGGCTTTCCAGGGCGCCTCCGGCACCGTGTAGAAATTCTGGCTGGCGGCCGACCGCTGGTGGATCTGCTCGTAGTCGAAGAAGAAGAAGGTCTTGTTGCGGCCGTTATACAGCTTCGGCAGCAGGACGGGTCCACCCAGGTTGAAGCCGTACTCGTTGCGTGTGAGGAAGCTCACCGTCTGCTGATGGAAACTGTTGGCGGCAAAGTGGTTGTTCTGATTCAGTTCGAAGACCTGTCCGTGGAAGGAGTTCGAACCGGACTTGGTCACGACCTCCACCACCCCCGGGCGGCTGTATTCGGCGTTGGTGTTCGCGGTGTTGACCCGAATCTCCTGAATCGTCGGCAGGGACTGCGGCAGCCGCTGGAGTTCATTCGTGTAGCGCTCAGAGGCGGTGGCGCCATCCACCAGGAAGTCGATGGAGCCGCCCGGGATTCCATTGACGCGGGTGAAGCCCTGGCCCTGGCCGGCAAAACTGTTGGCCACGACTCCGGGCGTGAAGTTGAGGATGCCGAGGAAGCTCCTGGTCTGCAACGGCAGAGTCTCGATGCGGGAAGCTTCCTTGACGTCGGCGAGGGAGGAGGTTTCCGGGTTGATTACCGGTGTGACGTCGGCTACCTCCACCGTGGTCTGCACCGTCGCCGTCTGCATCATCACATCGACAACGGCCTCCTGCGCGACGCGCAAGGTCAATTGGCCGTTCCATTCGGCGAAGCCGACCGCGCTGACCTTGACGGCATAGTTGCCTGGCGGTAAAGCATTGAAGACATAGGCGCCCACCGCAGAAACTTGCCCTTTGCGGCGTTCGCCCGTGGCCGCATTGCTCACTTCCACATCGGCCTTGGGCAGGACGCCGCCCTGGGCGTCTACCACCGTTCCTTTGATTGTGGCGTTAAACGACTGAGCATTGGACAGGTTCAGGAATGCCATGCAGAGCAGGACAGCAAAGCTTCTGAGCATTTTCTCTCGCATTCGGGACTACTCCTTTAAATCGATAAGCTAGGTCTATTTCGTTGCCCAGCTCCACCCAAACAGGTGATGTTTGTGGAACTGGAATGCCTGATAAAGCGGTTCTGCGCCGAACCGTACGTCCGGGGTAAAGCCGAAACTCCAACTCTCGCAGTCGAGGATCAACGGGATCCTGTCTTCGACTGGGGTATTGCGGGACAGTCGGATGAGACTGGTCCGGTTCTGTGCACCGGTCCATTCGCGCTGTTTATCTTCCTGGATGTCGTTGTCTTCGGTGAGCCAGGGCGAATCGGAATAGACCTTCGCCCGGCACCAGTTGTTCTTGTCGAAGGGGTCGAGGCCTTGCGGGAGCCGCACCCAAACCGTCGCCGTTTCACCCGGTTCGAGGCGGCCATTGCCATTGCCGGCGCCTTCCGTCACGGTGCGCTGGATGCTGGCCCCTCCACCCTGATTGCCCGCCTGATGGAAGACAGGGAAGGTGCGCGTCACACCATCGAGAACCACGACTTCTGTAGGAGGAGGCAGCGGATCCGGCGGCACCATGACGTCGAATGTCTCGACCGCCTTACCACCTTCGAAAGTGACCGTCAGCTCCAGCCGGGTGCGGGCAAAGTCGCCGGCCCCGGCCGTGAATTGCACCAGCAGATCGCCGCTGAGATCCGCCACTTCGCCAGCCGCCAGTGTTGGCCTAACGGCCGCGCCCTTCAGGATCTTGACAGTCGGATAGCTGGAAGTGAGTTCCGCCCGCAGTTTCGATAGCGCGGTGGTCCTGGGATTCAGGAGGCGAATGGGAAGTTGGACGGGCGCGCCCGGCGGCGGCCGGAAGGGACCGCGCTCAGTTAAGGGCAGGAGCGAAGGCGCCTGTGGGTCCGTGCCCGGTCCGGTGAGCGAGATTTCGTGGATCCCACAGTCCAGTTTGAGAAGCAGCCGGCCAGCGGGGTCAGCGATCGCCTCCGTTCTGGAGATCTTGCGGCCCGCTGACCCGTAATCAGCTACCTGATAGGGGGCTCCGGGGCGGTACTTGGGCGCAGTGAGGACGGTGAGCGACGAACAAACCGATGGGGGTCCGTCGGGCGCCCAACGCCGTGTTCTCAGGCCGAACCCGCCTGGCGATACGTGCTCCAGCAGGGTGAAGCCAGGTCCATCGATGTCGGACGAAACGGAGTAGCCGTATACGCCAAACTGGCGCTGGGCGCTGGTGTAGTCCCACTGCTTCGGAGCGGTCTCCAAGGCGGGGTTCTGGAAAGCGCGCACGTGAAATTCGAAGGTTTCCGCGATGGAGGTGGCCCAGTGACGGTGATACTCGTCCTGCCGGAACTCGAAGTCCACTCGAGGGTTGGCCGCATAGGCGGCACGCGTCTCCTCGTGATACTGGCTGATGTAGTCGCCGCTTGCCCGAACCAGTCGAACCATCGATTGGGCATGGCTGGAGGTGTGATCCTTCGGCCGCCACAGGGAACGCCGGCCGGTTTCGCCCACCCAGAATTCCGGACCGGGATTGAAGGCGGAGGCGCTGCCGATGAGATCCGGGTACCGGGCGCTGAGGTAGAGACTGGCAAAGCCGCCCATGCTCAGGCCCGCCGTGGCGTGATAGCGCCTGCCGGGCAGGGTGCGGAGGGACGCATCGATGTGGCGCAGAAGTTCGAGGAAGTATTCGCCGTAGTCGTACTGGCCGCCGTCGCGTTTGACAGCGTAGGGCGCTCCGCCGTAGAACCCGGTGTAGTCGCCGGCTATGTAGCCGTCAGCCGCCACGACGATGACCTCGTGGGCGGCGGTGAAGGCGGCGATCTTCGGGACAGTATCCTTGCCGTCGTCGTACTTTTCCAGGGTGTAGCGGTCGCTATGCCCGTGGAAGTAGAAGATGACAGGGTAGCGCCTGGTGGAAGTCTCGTAACCTTGGGGCAGGAACAGGCGGTAGTGTCGTTTCTCGCCAAAGACCTTGGAGTCGTGGGTCAGGTCCTGATAAGGCTGTGCTGTGGCGCCAGTCGCGGCGCTCATCAGGAGCAGCGGCAGGGCACAGCACCAGTGGCCACCGGAAACTGTCCGGCCTTCGGCCATGCCAAGTGTATGGAAACAACGAGCCAAACCCGACTCTCCCACCTTTGATGACAAGGCAAGGCCAGGTAACCTATTCGTCGAGACCGCTACTCGGCGGCTGCGGATAGTAAGTTAACTTTCCGAACCTAGACAAAGTTACGATAAGCCTGCCGTTGTGTCAACCCTGTTAATCACAGTTTTCACACGTCACCTGAATTGGAACCGGAAGACGCCGCTTAGCGCGGATCCCCCGGCTTCAACGGATCGGGCGCCTCTCCCCGGAGCTCGATGCGTGCAGCCAGGAAGTCCGGCCGGGCTTCGACTGTTTTTTGAAGCAGCGCCAGCGCCTCAGCCGGCTTGCCTTCCCGTTTGCTGACCAGGGCCAGGAGGTAGCGCGCTTCGGCGCTACGGTCCCGCGCCTTGTCGTTCACTTCGGATTGTCCAAAGTTGACGAAACGGTTCTGAAGCGCTGTGGCCTCCTCGCGGCGGCCGAGACGGTCCATTGCCAGGACGATGAAGTAGTTCTCACTGCTCCAGCTATCCCTGTCGCCAGACAGCCGCTCGTAGCCTTCACTGGCCCGTTCAAAGGCGGACTTGGCCTCGGCTTTCCGCCCTAAGGCCTCGTAGGCTCGGCCCAGGTAGTACAACTGGCGGGGCGAGCTTTGCGAGGCGAAGTCATCGATGCCCAGGCTGGCTGGGGGCCGCCGGGCATCCTCGAACAACCGTACTGCTTCAGCGGCGTTGCCCTGGTTCAGGGCGGCCGAGCCCTGGGCAAACCGCATCAGCCGGAACTTGTCGCGCAGGCCATAACTGCGGTGGCGCGGGCTGAAGCGGTGTTGCGCGATCAGGCGTTCGGCGTCCGGATACAGCCCTTTCATCAGAAACGAGGTGAGTACGCCTTCGGCCAGGTCGTCATCTCCGGGCCGGGCAGCCAGGGCTTTCCGCAGCAGGGTGAGTTGATCGTCGAACCGCCCGGCGCGCGCGTAGAGATTGCTGAGGTCGTTCAGCGTGCGGATATGCGCGGGATTGAGTTCGACGGCCTGTTGGAGTTCAGCGGCGGCGCGATCTGCATCTCCATTTTCGGCGAGGGCGAGCCCCAGGGCGCGCCTGGTGGAGAAATCGCGGGGCCGGCTCTCCACAGAGGCCCGCCAATGCTGGATGGCTTCCGCGGGCTGGCCGAGATGGTAGAGCAGACAAGCGAGCAGAAAGTGAGCCTGACCGTCGTTGGGAGCCTGGGCCACCGCTTCTTCCAGCGGAGCCAGGCTCTCTCTTCTTGAGGGGAAGCGGTCGATCCTGGCGCTGGCCGCAGCACCCTTTCGCAGGGAAACGCCGGCGCCCGCAACATCACCAGCGCGCCGCTGGCAAAAGGCCAGCGTGTAGTAAAACTCGCTGGGAGTCCCGTATGGATCCCCATTGTTCTCTTCCACCAGGCGCAGCAATCGCACCGCATCGGTCCACCGCAGCAGGTCAGTGAAGAACTGCGCCACAGTCATGGCTTCCTGGCTCTGGCGGCCCAGTAGGGCCAGGAGCTCTGTTTTTGCCTGGGGATCGCCGATCAGCAGGAACCGTGCGGCGGGCGCCAGCCGGCTGGAGGGCTGCAACTTCGCGGCCGCGAGTAACTCGCCGCTCGCCTGGGTTCGTTTCCCCATATCGTTCAAAGCCAGGGCAAGCGCGATCCGCGCGGAGAGATCGCCTGCGTTCGCACCGAGGGCGGCTTCCAGATGACGGACCGCTGCCCCCAGCTCTTTTCGTCTCAGCGCAAGCCTTCCCAATTGGTATTCCCGTGCGCCGAAATAGCCGCTATCGGTCCCGATGAAGTAGAGCGCCCTTTCGGCCTCCGGCTCCTGGCCCAGCGCCAATCTGGAGAGAGCCAGGTAGTAGTGGCTTTCGGACGCGTACGGATCCCGATCGACAGATTTTTCCAGGTGTTCCACGGCTGTTTCGAAGCGGGCATGCTGATAGGCCTGGATCCCCAGTTGGCGGTGCGCCCGTGAATCGCCCGGATCCCGATCGAGCGCCTGCTGAAACAGGGCTGCGGCGCCGGCGTCATCCAACTCCTTGAGGCGGTATTCGCCGGCCAGGACCAGTTCTTCCACGCTCATCTGGGCTGAGGTTTTACGCGGACGTTCCAACGGTAGGGTGAAGGGCGTGTACTCCTTGCGCCCGGGCGGACTATCGGGCCGGCGGTACTCAAACACCGCGCGTCCACCGGCCTCTTCCACCGTGACTATCACGCCCCTGGCGTCACCTGGCAAAGGAATGTCCGCGCGGTAGACCCGTGCGGGATCCAGGTCGGCCTTCGCACTGAACAACGCCCCGGCCTGGCTGCGCACGGTGATTTTGGCGCCGCTCAGCTTGCGTGTGGCGGCCAGGGTGAGCGATGCCTTCGCGCCGGCCGGTTGAGGAATCTCCAGATTGAGCGCGATGTCGGAGCTGAGGCTGGTGAGTCCCTTCGTCCCTGCCACCGGCACCCACCATTCGCTCCAACTCTCGGTTTTGTGAGGCTGCACCCATTCGTAGTGGCCGTCCCAAACGTAGCGTCCACTTTGGAGTTCGACATATGGTCCGGCGTGGTCGGTATACCCCGCCTCATGGCTGGAGCCGCTGTCCCCGTAGCCGAAGGTCCACAATTTCATGCCTTGCACGACGCGCCGGTCGGCGTAGCGGAAGATGCCATAGTCCAAGTCGAACTGATAGGCGCCCTGGTAGTTGTCGTAGCTATCGATTCCGAACACGCCGAGCATGTGGGTGTTGTTGCGATCCCAACTGTAGTCGAGGCCGTTATACAGCGGCCAATCCGCGATATCGGCCGTGGTGTGGCCGACGGTGCGGCTCATGGGATAGAGGAAGCGAGTCTTGGGCGTGGCCCGGATCGCAGTATTGATCCAGAGCATCTGCGGCATCCGCGAGGAGCGCCCGTTGTAACAGCGAATTCCAAGCTCCAGGGCGGCGACGCCGGGATGCAGGGTCGCCGAGAGTTGCACCTCCATCCCATAGATGGGATCCGTCTCGCCCAGGGCCAGTGTCACACTGCCATCGGCATTCCGGACCACCAGGTGAGACCAGTAGGGCTCAGAATGCAGTGTGAGCATGTGGAGATCGTGGGGTCCGGTGAGTTCCAGGCCCGACTGCGGCCAACTGTTTCGAGGATTGTAAGAGGCCGGCTTGATGACATCGTTGCGGTAGAGCACTTCCCGTCCGCGCAGTTTGTCGTAGAGCGAAAACAGCCGCCCGCCGAATTCCGGGATGTACGTCAGCTTTAAGTATTCGTTCTCGACGTAGAGCGCCTGGTAGCGCTTCGGCTGCGGGCCGCCTTCCTTGAAAGGCATCAGGTAGGTGGGGAAGGGATACAAACCAGTGACGGTGGAGGTAGGGAAGAGGGCCGGTTCCACTTCCCGCCCCGAGTGTTCGTAAGTGGGGATCACCAGCGAACCTTCCTCGACCCGGACGGAGGGAGGAGCCTGGGCCGAAGCGAGGGCGCTAGTCAGGATCAACGCGCAGAACAGTCCTCTCACTTCACGTTCTCCTGTGGATCCACCTTCTGCTGGGCGACGACTTCGATGATTCCGACTACGTCATCCAGGCTGTTCCGCACGGGGGCCAGGACGGAGACTTTGCCACCCGGACCAGTCACCGTTACGCGCTCACCGCTGTCGAGCACGCGCTTCATCTGCGGCGGCATGGGTTGATGCAGGTCGCCCCACTTCCAGAACGAACTCATTTCGTGAACATTCCGAATCATGACCTGCACCCGTGTCCTGCCCGCATCGAGCGGCAGCCACAGGTTGACATCGCAAGCCGTCGGGCAGAGCCGTCCCAGGCGCATCAGCGTCTTTTTGGTGCGAGTAAAGGCCTCGTGATCGACGTCGTAGTTGTCACTTGCCAGGTAGGGGTCCCGGGGATCCGTCTTCATCATGAAGCCGCGGGAACGATCGGTCTGGATGCGCAGGCAGAGATCGCCGTCGACCATCACCGTGGCTGTGCGCGCAACGCTGTCGAGTGCCTGGGCAAGATCCTGGGCTTGCGCCGTTGCGAGGGTCCATATCATGCATACCGCCGGCAGTTTCCAGTTCATCGTTGTCCCCCTTTGACGAGTTCCAGAACGTACTCGCGAACCCTCTGCCAGGCGCCCGAGTCCAACCCGGCGTCGAACTTGGGACTTCGCTCGGGCCCCACATCCGCGTTGGTTCGATCCAGCGGATCCTTGTCCGCATAGGCTGGACGCGGTGAGCGCCAGTCTTTCATTTCCGTGCCATTGAACCGCCTGGCCGCCTCGGTGCGAAGCTGGTCGATTGGCTTCGTTTTGGCGAACTCGTTCAGCAGGGTCACGTCCTGCACGGCATTGCGCTGAATTTTCAGCCGGATGGAGGGAATCGGTTCATTGATCCCAAACCGGTCGCCCGGGTAGATCAACGTTTCGCCGCCGCCCTCGAAATGGAACCACGGATCCGGTCCCGGCGCGGTCGCCAGCCAGTGAACAAACCCATCGGTGCCCCAGATCCACGGCCACAGGACTTCCCGGGTGACATGTGAGGAGGGCTTTGTCACTTCCGGGGTTCCGCCGTATGTCCACACGATGTCGCCCCTGTCCTTCAGCCGCTTGGGAGCATCCGGCAGGTAGGACATATCACTGTGGGAGCAGATCCACATGTTGATGATGCCCGCGAACTCCTCGATCTCCCGCTCGAGCATCCAACTCACGTCCGCGCGGAACACGAACTTGACCGGTGAATCGCGCTTCACCGCGAGCTTCAGCAGGCGGTCGTACTCCCGCAGATAAGGGAAGTCGTTGAGAAACCGGGCCTCGTCGCCATCCCAGGCGAAGGCTTTGTAGCGCTTCTTGTGATTGAAGAACATCTCGAAGCGGGTGTTCGTCCAACCCTTCTCGCGGAAATGCTGCTCCATGGCGGAGACGACGTTGACGAACTCCTGCTGATAGCCGGGTTCGCCCCACCACAGGTAGGAGGCTGGCCATTCCGGATTGATAGGAAGGTAAACTAACTTAGTCGGCCTAGGCCCAAGATGCGTATTGGCGAAAGCAGTTCCGTCGAGCAGCGGCCCATAGTGGCGGTCGAACAGCGTCCAGTCCGCGATGCGTTTGTTGCGGCCGGTGCCGGCCAGTTCGGGCGCGAACTCGGGTCCCACCTTGCCTCCATGTCCGTAGCCCAACTGATGGAACGTGCCCCGGTGGTCATAGAAGATGCGGTGGTAGGCGTGAATCAGCCCAAAGAACCGGTCGCTGAGGTAGAACTCTCCGCCCCCCTGGCGGGCGAGAGTGGGATAGTCGCCAGCCAGCCAGGAGGTTCCGTAAGTGTTGTGATCCATGGTCACGGCATCTTCGGCCGGCACCGTAGCCGCCAGCACGCGCACCTTCAGGTCCGCCGAGGACTTACGACCGTTTACCTCAAGGGTGGCTCTTGTCTCGTAGGTGCCCGGGACCGCGTTGGCGGGAATCCAGATATCCAGCCAGTAGCCCTGCCCGGTCTGGGCGGCGATCCGGTTGTCGGGCGTGGGGAGTTTCGATTGAACGGCCAGGGCAACGGGCGCCAAGGCGTCCGGGAAGTACTCCTTCGACTTCGGGAGGTAGTGATACCATTCGCGGAATTGTTCCACCTGCAGGCCGCTGGAAGCCGGGAAGGCGGCCACCTCCAGGCGGTAGTCGCCCTGCTTCGCTATGCTGACAAGCAAATGACAGGAAACAAAAGACGCCCGCGCACCCTCCAGGGTCAGGGCTTTGGCCGGTGTGAAACCAGCCGTCCGGTCCGCTGCGACTACACTGCCGAAGGGGTCCGGACGCATATGCTCGGGCAGCAGCAGCAGTTCCTGAGCGGTACAAGCAATACCAAACAAAAGCAAACATGTACCATACGATAGAATTTGCTTTCGCCAACAGGGTTCAATGCGAAACATATGAGTAGAATACGCTACATCGACCATAGGGCACTCCCGGCCAGGTTCGCTTGGCTCGCTGGGGTGGTGGCTGTCTTCCTGGCCTCCGCCTGTTCGGCGCAATCCCTTTCCGCGTTGGCGGAGCGGGGCTACCATGTACTTCCGCTACCCCAGCAGGTTCAGCTCGAGCCGGCCGATCTGCGGTTCGGCCCCACATTTTCGGTCCAGAACGGCGCTGGTGCTGCCGGGATGGAGGCGTTGGCCAGTCTGCGGGAGCACCTGGCTGAGCGGTTCCACCTGAGCCCGGCTGTGTCCGGCGGCACGGTCATCCGCCTGGAACTCCGCCCCGGCGCCGTGACGGCGGGCCGAACGGAAGATTCCGACCGTGCGGCGATCGCGGAACAGGCCTACTCGCTGGTGATCGGGCCGAGTGGCGTACACCTGCTGGCGAACGCCCCGGCCGGCTTGTTCTATGCAGTGCAGACCCTGGTCCAACTGCTGCAGTGGCGGAATGGTGGGCTGTGGCTGCCCTCGGGCCGGATCACGGACTGGCCGGACCTGCACAGGCGGCACATTTACTGGGACGATGCCCACCATCTGGAGCGGCTGTCCGAATTGAAGAGAGCAGTCCGCCAGGCGGCCTTCTTCAAAATCAACGGCTTCGCGTTGAAGTTGGAGGGACATTTCCAATTCGCCTCCGCGCCGGCTGTGGTGGAGCCCTACGCGATGACCCCGGCCGAATACCAGGAGCTCACCGATTATGCGCTGCGTCACGAGGTTCAGCTGATTCCATTTCTGGACGGCCCGGCTCATCTCGCTTTTCTCCTCAAGCACCCGGAGTACGCCCCCTTCCGATCGTTCCCCGACAGCAACTACGAGCTTTGTGCGGTGAACCCGGGTGCGGTGAAACTGCTGTCCGGCATGTTCCAGGACCTGATCAACGCCAATCGGGGTGGCCGGTATGTCTACCTTTCGACCGATGAACCCTACTACATCGGGTTGGCGGACAGCGCCCATTGCCAGGAAAAGACAGCGGCTGCGAAGGCCGGCAGCGTAGGCCGGCTGCTGGCGGAGTTCATTGGCCGGGTGGCGGATCCGCTTCATGCCCAGGGCCGCACGGTGATTTTCTGGGGCGAATACCCGCTGAAGCCCGAAGATATCGCAGCTTTGCCCAGTCACCTGGTGAACGGCGAAGTGTACGGTCCACGGTATGACCCAGTCTTCCGGCAGCGAGGCATCCGCCAGATGCTGTACACCTCCACGCAGGGCGAAGAGCGCCTTTTCCCGAATTACTTCACTATGCCGAATGCCCGGCTGCTGCACCCCGCTGCGTCGCAGAGTGAGCGTGTGAGCGAAGGATTTCGCGAGATCTCATCGCAGCCGGCCCGCGGCCAGGCCCAGCTCATCGGATCGGTTGTAGCCGGCTGGGCGGATGCAGGGCTCCATCCGGAGACGTTCTGGCTGGGCTACGCCGCCATCTCCGCCGCCGCCTGGCAGCCGGGAACGCCCGCCGTGCAGGAGTCGATGACCGCGTTCTACCGGAACTTCTACGGGGACGGGGCAAGAAACATGAGCCGCGTCTATCAACTGCTGAGCCAGCAGGCCCGGTTCTATTCCGACAGTTGGGAATGGGGTCCTGCGGCGCGCAAACCCCTGTTCGGGGATTCCGATGAGATCTTCCATCCCCGCCAGCCTGTGAAGGACCAGACGCTGGAATTGCCGCCGGTTCCTGCCGCCAATCTCGACCTCGACCTGGGCGACTGGAACAAAGCCAATGCCCGCCGCCTGGAGCTGGCTGCCGGATTCCTTGGCGAGAACGACGAACTGCTGGCGCTGCTGCACGAGAACACGGCCAGCGTGGCGTTCAACCGGTACAACCTCGAAGTGTCGATTTCCGTGGCGAGTCTCTGCCGGCAGAACTTAGAACTGCTGCTCGACCTCGGGCGTATTTCCACACAACTCCAGGGCGCCCGGGACGCGGCCCGGAATCAGAAGCCTCGCGAAGCCGTAGAGGCACTGGATCGCACCTTGCGGCTGGCTCGCGGCATCCAGCAACGGCGCAACCGGACGCTCCGCGATACGGTGTCGACGTGGCAGAAGAGCTGGTTCCCGCGCACTGCCGCGGCGAATGGCAGAACTTACCTGCACGAACTCGATGACGTGAAGGATCATGTGCCCGACCGCACGGTCGATATGAGCTATCTGGTCCAGCGTGAGCTCGCGCTGCCCATGGGCCGGTGGGTGGAGTCCCTGCTGAATGTGCGCAATGCCTACGCCGCGGCCCATGCGCTCCCCGGCGAGCCTGGCGCATTTCAATGGCTCGATTTGAACGTGGAAGCCCCCAAAAACGCGATTCCGGAGTAAACCAGACGATGTCCCAAGCACAGGCACCACCCCACGAGCTGAAGCGTATTCTTACTAGGCGCGACCTGATTCTCTATGGGCTGGTTCTGCTGGGGCCCACGGCGGCGTATCCGGTATATGGGATTGTCCAGCAGACCTCGCACGGCCATGCGGTCTTCGCCTATCTGATCGCCATGACAGCGATGCTGTTCACGGCCGCCAGTTATGGCAAGATGTCGAGCGCGTTCCCGTCCGCTGGATCCACATATACCTACACAAACCGGGCGCTGAACACCCACGTCGGCTTCCTGGCCGGATGGGCCATGCTGTTGGATTACTTCCTCATCCCACTGCTGAGCGTGGTGTATGCCGCGCTCACCGCCAGCCGCACTCTGCCCCAGGTGCCCTATGCCGTCTGGGCGATCCTCTTCACGCTCGCCATCACGCTGGTGAATGTGCGCGGACTGCGCGTCACGGCCCGCGCGGGCAACGTCATGATGGCTCTGATGTGCGTCTGCGCGGCGCTGTTCGTGATTCTCGCGGGCTGGCACACCGTCAGCCACCACGGCTGGGCCGGACTGGTTCAGTTCCGCAACATCTACAACCCGGCCGAGTTCTCTATGCGCCCGCTGGTGCTGGGCGCCTCGATCGCCAGCCTCTCCTACATCGGTTTCGATGCGATTTCCGCGCTGGCCGAAGACACCATTCGTCCGGAGCGCGACATCTCGATTGCCACCATCCTGGTGTGCGTCGTTCAAACGCTCCTCTGCGTTCTCACTGTTTACATGGCCGCTTTGGTCTGGCCGGATTACCAAAGCTACAAGGATCCGGAAACCGTGATTCTCGACATCGGGGCGCTGGCTGGCGGGCCCTGGATGTTGGGATTCATGACCTTCATCCTGCTGGTGGCCGCCCTCGCCAGCGCCTTGACCGGCCAGGCCGGCGCATCAAGGCTCCTTCTGGGCATGGGTCGCGATGGTGTGATTTCGCCTCGTATCTTTGCCCATGTCGATCCGAGGTACTCCACCCCGGTGCGCGGCATCTATTTCATGGGTGTGGTCTCGCTGCTGGGCTCGCTGCTGCTGCGATTTCAGTTGGTCGTCGAGTTGCTGAATTTTGGCGCCTTTGCCGGCTTCATCCTGGTGAATCTGAGCGTCATCCGCCATTTCTATCTGCGCCAGCATCAGCGCACGGGGCTTGCGGTGTTGGGGAGCTTGGTCTTTCCACTACTCGGCGCGGGCTTCTGTACCTACATCTGGCTGAATCTCAGTACCAAAGCGCAATTGGCCGGCTTCGGCTGGCTGGCCTGCGGACTTATTTACCTTGCCGTCCTGACGCGCGGCTTCCGGCTGTCGCCGCGCTCCATGAACAGCCTTGCCGCCGGTGAATTGCCATGACCCCTGAACTCGAACAACAACTCATTGCCTATGTCAGCCGGAACCGCGAGGCGTTGGTGGGCCTGGTCTCCGACCTGGTTCGCTGCCCATCGGAAAACACACCGCCGACCGGCCAGGAGGGGGCTTGTCAACGCTATCTGTTCGATGCGCTGCAGCGGTCCGGATACGAGCCTGAGCTGTACGCACTCGAGGCAGTTCCGGGCCTGCTCACTCATCCCCTCTACTACCCTGGCCGCGACTATTCCGGACGCCCCAACCTGGTCGCGCGACGCCGCGGTGCAGGCGGAGGCCGATCCCTCATTCTCTCGGGGCACATCGACACGGTCCCCCGCGGTACACAGAATTGGAGCGCCGACCCCTTCTCCGGCCGCGTCGACGGGAACCTGCTCTACGGCCGGGGCTCGAATGACATGAAAGCCGGGATTGCCTCGAATCTCTTCGTCGCCCAGGCGCTCTCCGAACTCGGCATCGAGCTTCGCGGCGACCTGAGTATTGAATCGGTCGTCGACGAAGAATTCGGAGGTGTGAACGGGACGTTGGCCGCGCGGGTGGCCGGTATCACGGCCGACGCCGCAATCGTGAGTGAACCGTCGGCACTGCGTGTCTGTGCCGGTCAGCGCGGAGGCCGGACGGCGCAGATCACCTTCCATTCTCCCGGTGATGTCGTGGGGCAGGTGACGCATTTTCTGGTCGCATTGCGCGAATTCGCGGCCATTCGCCGCACAGCCGCCATCCATCCGCTGTATGCCGGTTGCGAAGATGCAGTGCCGGTCTCCGTCACCAAGATCTTCACCGGCCCCTGGGGCAATTCCGAGCCGATCACTGTCCCCCAGGAATGCCGGCTCGAGGTCTTCTGGCAATTGATGCCAGGCGAGGAACAGGCCGCGGTCGAGAGCCAGTTTCAGGCATGGTTTGAGGACGTTCTGTCCTCCGCCTCCAACCTGTACCTGCGCCGTCCTTCCCTGGAGTATCCCATCCGCTGGCTGCCCGGATCTGCCATTCCCGCGAGTCAGCCGGTCGTTCGCGAATTGCAGGCTTGTGCGGGGAAGGTGCTGCCATCAGCGCCGTCCGTGACAGGGATTGAAGGACCCTGCGATCTATACATCTTCCACGAATTCGGGATCCCCGCTGTTCTTTGGGGCGCCTGCGGGAGAAATGCGCACGGTCCGGATGAGTCTGTTGAGATCGACTCCGTCGTGGCCGCGACGCAGGCTTTACTGCTCTTCGTTTGCCAGTGGTGCGGCGTGAAGGAGGACACCCACTGATGCGGGTCATCGTGCTGCTGCTGGTCATGGCCGTCTCGACGCAGGCGCAAGTCTACTCGCCCCGCGTGCTGTTGCAGGGGCAGCCCGATCCGTCCGACCTCACCCGTTTCGCCAACGGCATCTGTGCTCGAGCAAAGGCTGTCACTCCGCGCGCCCGTGCGGAGGCGATCTGGCGCTACTTCCTAACGGATGGACGTTTCGTAGCGCCCGGCGCCTGGTATCACATCGCGGGGTGGGCCTACGAAGAGCCGATGGGCGAGATCCTGGATCCGCTGAAGCTGATCAATAGCTATGGCTTTGGTCTTTGCTACCAACTGGCGCCGGTGCTGGCCGCCACGTGGAAGGCCGCTGGACTGGAAGATGCCCGGGTGTGGTTCCTCACCGGCCACACCGTTGCGGAGGTCTTCTACGACGGAGCCTACCACCACTACGATTCCGACATGCTGGGCTACACCACAGTCGGCCGGGGTGCGGCCGGCCAATCGGTGGTCGCTTCCGTCCGGCAACTTGAGACCGATCCATCCATCCTCCTTTCGAAGCTCAAGGGCCCGAAGGAAGTAGACCCGGCGCTTGTGGATCAACCCTGGTACCCGGCGGACCTTCGCGCGGGCGCCATCGACGGCCTGGCCGAGCTCTTCTCCACCAGCGCCGACAACTCCGTCTTTGCGTTCGAGCGTGCCCCGGCGGGCTACCACCCCGGCTTCGTTCTTCGCCCCAACGAGCGCATGATCCGTTACTTCCACCCGGAACGCCCGGGTCGCTTCTATCTGCCCTACCGATTTGACGGGAAGTCCTGGACGGAGTTCCCGCGCGAAGTGGCCCAATACGCCATCCGGACCAGTGATGGTCCACGATCCCAGAAGGACGATCGGAATTGGGGTACGGGCAGGCTGGAGTACACGCCTGTGCTGGATAACGCGCCATCGCAGGCGATCGCGGTGCGCAGTCCCTTCGTCATCATCGACAGCGAATTCAAGCTTGAGGTCGCGCTACCGGGGCAGTCCGCGGTCATTGAGCTGGAAACCTCAGTGGATGGCGGCCGCTCGTGGTTGCCGGCCGGCCTGCGCCGCGGCCCCTTTACGGGCGCCTGGAAGGCAGAGCCCGCTGTCCTGCAGAGTTCCGCGCATGGCCGCCGGACCGCCGTCAGCGGCCGCTACAGCTACCTCGTTAGGCTCAAATTGAGCGGAGGCGCGCAGGCCCGTTCGATGACTTTGTCCACCCACTTCCAGCACAATCCACGAAATCTTCCGGCGCTTGCGCCCGGGCAAAATCAACTGGTCTTTGCCTCCGAGCCGCCGCTGCTGCAGGTGGCCGCACCCATCGAGGTCACGACGGCTGGTGAAAATGCCGTCAGTCACTCCGGGGCGAGATTTGTTTCCAGCGGCGGCCAGGGCTACTGGCTGCCGGATGGGGCCGGTCCCGCCGAATTCGTCTTTCGGCTTGCGGCGCAGGATGGAGCACCACTTTCCGGATTCAACGTGGGCGGCCGCTTTCTCGACCTCAGCCGCGGGTTGGCGCCGGACAAGCTGACTGCCGAGGTCCGCTCCGTGCCTGCCTTCGATTCGAAGGGAGCGGCCGCTGCCATTGCCTGGAGCACCTCACCCACGGGGCCCTTTCAGACGATCTGGAGTTACGCCCCGGCCTTTTCATGGAAAGATGGCAGCGTGATCGATCGCACGATCCGCTGGCCGGAGGTTGACCGCCACGTCGACGCCCCAGGGTCGCGCGAAGTCTATGTTCGGTTCAGCTTCAGGGGACTCGCGCTGGACGACATCCGGCTCAGTCTCGAAGCAGCACCGCCGGCAGGCGGCTGTCCACTCCAGATCACCCAGCGCTGGAAGGAAAATGGCGTGGCGAAATCGGCGCTACGAACGATCGCCGCGGGCAGCCGCCGCGACAAGTACAGCGTAGTGACTGCTGTCGGAGCCAAGGTGGTGAACGAGGCGCTGATCCTGGAGTGCCTCCCCGGCAAGCCATAGAAGCAGACCCGCGCTCTACAATGGGGCAAGGAGCACTGCTATATGGATCGTCGTGAGTTTCTAGGTACCGCAGTAGCGGGAACGACCACGGCCGCGCACGGGGCGGCAGCCTCCCTGCCGCGCCGCGAGTACAAACCGGGCATCGACCTTTCCATCATTGCTTTCGGTGGCATCGTCGTCTGTCGTCTGGGCCAGGATGAGGCCAACCGGCGCGTGGCCCAAGCCTTTGACCGTGGTGTGAACTATTTCGACTGCGCCCCGTCCTACTTCGATGGAGAGGCGGAGATCAAGCTCGGCGAGGCCTTACAGCCATACCGTAACAAGGTCTTCCTGGCTGAAAAGACCACGCGGCGCGATGCCAAGGGCGCGCGCCAGGAGCTGGAGCAAACACTCAAGCGGTTTCACACCGATCATGTGGATCTCTATCAGTTCCACGCCGTCGGTTCGATGGACGACGTAGACAAGATCCTCGCACCTGGAGGCGCGGCGGAGACCTTCATGGCCGCCCGCAAGGAAGGCAAGGTGCGGCATCTCGGCTTTTCGGCGCACGACGCTCCGGCGGCCATCCGCCTGATGGATGCACTGCCATTGGATAGCGTCTTGTTTCCGGTGAATGTCAACGCCTGGGAGCATGGCGGCTTCGGTCCGCAGATCCTGGCCAAGGCAAAGTCCAAGGGGATGGCGAGGATGGCTCTCAAGGCGCTGGCCTTCGGCATGTGGCCAAAGACCCTGAAGGAGAGCGATCGCAAGTATCCGAAGTGCTGGTATCAGCCGATCGACGACCGGGAGATGGCGCGCCAGGCCCTGCGGTTCACACTGAATCAGGACCTCACAGCGGCAGTGCCGCCGGGCGACGAACGGATCTTTGACCTTGCTTTGGAACTCGCGTCGGCGCCCCTGCCAGTGTTGACAGGTACGGAACTGGCGGAGTTGAAGGCCAAAGTCTCGACGCTGGCCCCGGTCTTCCACGTCTGACCCCCGCTAGCCGGGCAGTTCGCAGCTGGAAAAACGGGGCGACCTGCTGAGAGGCCGCCCCGTTTGTCGTGTTCAGGGGATAGCGATCCGGCTAGAAGTTCAGGCGGAATGAAACCTGGAGGCTTCTGGCATTGGATCCGGTGATGTAACCGCGGCTTCCATTGCCCGTGCCGGCAGTGGCCAGGGGTGTGAAAATGCCGTTGGTTACGGTGTAGGCGGCCGTGTTCACGCTGGTGTTGAACTGCGAATTGAGCAGGTTGTAGGCTTCGAAGACCAACCGTCCGGTGAAGCGCTCAGTGAACGGGAGCGGACGGGCTAGCCGGGCGTTCACGCTGTACTCGTTGTCTCCGCGAAGGCTGTTCACGGGCAGGAAAGGCACTCGTTGCCACCCGCCTCCTCCTGTCAGGGAATTTGCAAATGCGGAAGGTACGCCCGAGAACTGCTGTCCCAGCACGATGGCCATGGCCGTGGCCGGCAGCGGCGATGCGAGGGTGGTGACAGAGGAGAGTTCCCAGCCGTTCAGCAGGAACCGCGACGCGGCAGATTCGCTCTTGATGATCCTGGGCTGCCATGTCCAATCGATGACGGCCCGATGGCGCTGGTCGTTACCAGAGTTTCCCTGGTCGGCGCGGAAGTCGTTCGCTGAACTACCCACCGGCAAGCCTCCAACAATCAGTGGGCTGCCGATGTCGTCGATGGCATGGGACCAGGTGTAGGCGATGTGTGCGGTGAAGCCATGTGTCATCTTTTTGCTGAGCTCCGCCACCAGGGCGTTGTACCACGAGGATCCGCCATTCGTGACCTGGTAGACATGGGCCCGAGTGGTGTCCTGGCGATAGCGATAGAAGTAAGTCGAATACGTTCCGTCTTTGCTGCCATCTTCGTCCAGGATCGTGTACGTGACCTTCTTTGTCGTCGTGGCGATGTTCACCTCTTCCGCGGTCCGCAGTTTCAAGCCGCGGCTGCCGACATAGCCGAGGTTCATGGTGAAACCGGAGCCCAGTGCTTTCTCCAGCGAGAGGGTCGCCTGCCGCGTGTAAGGGTTGCTTGGCTTGCCGGATTCGTACATGAGGTTGCCGGTGCCGCTTGGCGCCGTCCTCGCCGTGAGGCTATTGGGAAAGTACGGCGACCCGGTCTGGGTGGGGTAGGCCAGGATGCTGGGTTGGTAAGCGCCATTGCCTGTGAATAGGGCGTCGAGCAACTCGCCGCTCTGCATTGAGTGAAAGAGACCGAAGCTGGCGCGGACT
Organism: Paludibaculum fermentans; assembly: GCF_051172195.1. Classification (GTDB taxonomy): domain Bacteria; phylum Acidobacteriota; class Terriglobia; order Bryobacterales; family Bryobacteraceae; genus Paludibaculum; species Paludibaculum fermentans_A. Next base: position 1,139,050 of record NZ_JBPJAQ010000001.1, on the reverse strand, counting down.
ACCGTGCGCTCGTTCGCTTTCAAAGCGAATCCGATTCGGGGATCCGCGTTGTACGAGGGTGACTTGATCTGGCGTGTCTGGTAGTAACTGGCGTCCCAGGCCGTGGGCTTTGGAATGTACTGCTTGCTGTAGCGGAGTCCTGCCGTCACCTGGAAGTTCGGAGTAACCTTCCAGACGTCCTGGGCATACATACCGATCTCGGAACTGGGCAGTCTCCTCAGCGACAGGCCGCGCGATTGCGTGAACTCCGTGTAGTTCTTGCCCGCACTGCTCGCCAGATCCTGGGCGAACGACGTCAGCGAATTGTAGTAATACGTGCCCTTCGCATTGGGCAGCATGTCGATCCAGTCGCGCGTTCTGGTTATATCCGCGCCGACCATGATCGTATGGGCGCCGACGCTCACACGAAAGTTGTCGACAAACTGATAGCGCCGCTCGCGCATGATCCCGCTGTCCTGGTTGTTTGCACCGATGGAGCTGCCCAGAAGATTAATTCCGATGCCGCCAGTGGAAAGCGTTGAGGTGGTGGGGAGGGTGGCAATGCGATCCTGGAACACGCCCAGCCGCATCTCATTGGTGGAACTGGCCGTCGGAGCGCTAATCCACTCAAGCCTGGCGTACTGCGTGTCCTGCTTGGTGTTGCCGTTGTCCAGCAAGCCTCCATTGGCACTGACGGCCTGGCCTTGCAGACCGAGAGGAGAGCGGGCCTGCGTCGCGAACACGGAGAGGTTGAAGGTGTTGCGGTCGCTGCGGCGGTAGTCGAGCCTGGCGATGCCCGAGATGGTACGCTCCGATCGCGGTACGAGAACATTCATCTGGTTCTGAATGAACCTGGTGGCCGCCGCGCACTGCACCGCGGTGGCGGTACAGGTGGAAGAGTCGACGGTCATGCCGGTGCTGTCGGTGAGAAGCGGATTGGTGATGCGGTTCAGCCGCTGCCCGTGACCGTCGGCAATCTCCAGATTGGTGAAATAGAACAGTTTGGTTCTGGGCACGTTGCCGCCCAGGTTGAAGCCGAACTGATTCCGCTTGCCGAAGAGCTGGTTGCCCAGGGCATAGCGGTCTGTGGCATTCAGGCTGTTGTTGCTGAAGTATTCATACAGCCCGCCGTGCAATTGGCTGCTGCCGGCGCGAGTAACTACATTGACGGCCCCGCCTTTGCCGTGTCCAAACTCCACGGGGGCTGCTGCCGCCAGGACTTCTATGCCCTGGACTGCATCCTGCGACACCGGACCGGCTGCCACTGTGCGGCGCGCCGAGTAGGTATTGGTCGTGAGAATCCCGTCTGTGAAATAAGCGTTGCCGGAGGAGTCGCCGCGGATGGCGGGTGCATTCTGCGTGTAGTCGATGCTGGTGACCGGAGACAGCAATACGAGACTGTCCCAGCGGCGCTGCTGTGTGGGTAGAAGCTGCAGTTGACGCTGGCTCAGGGCCACGCCGACAGGCAGCAATGAGTTGTCCAGCTGCACGTCGGCCGGGGTATCGGAACTGCTTGTGGCTGAGTCCTGCGGCCGCATGGAAATGTCGAAAGACGACTGCTTACCGGCCAGTACTTCGAATTCCTTACTGTCCCAGTCGAGGTAGCGCTGGTGGGTGGCGTGCAACCGGTAACCCGTGGCAGGGGGTAGGCCGGTAATCTCGAACACGCCGTCGTCAGTGCTCAGGAAGCTCCGCGTCACGCCCATGCCAGGGTTTTCCAGGCTCAATTCGGCTCCCGGCATGCCGACACCCTGCTGATCTACGACTCGTCCGCGGACGACACCAGAGCCCACAACCGATTGGGCCCAGGCGCTGGCGGGGTATAGACACACGAATAGCATTAGAAGAATTCGATTCATAAACATAACCTCGGAATTGACCTGGTCAACGTATAGAAGCGCGCCGGAAGCAGGCGGTTTCGTGCTCAATCCGCTATTTACAGTACTTTACACTCGCTTAGCATCGGCGAAGCGCGATGTAATGTTTATCAGTAAAGCCGGGCAGGCTTCGCTGGGACGACGCGTGAATCTATAGGTTTAGGTACGTGGAGAGTAGGGCAGGCGGCGTATCCGGCATGCAAACAAAATCCAGAAATTGCAGGCGCACGCGCCAAGCCTTAGAGCGCTATTCTTAACAAATTTGACTGTACTTAAATTGACTTATCCGGGGAGGATTGCCATCGCCTGATGGGCAATGTCCGCCCAGCGGAGGCTGTCGTATGCCTGTAACGGTTGGGGGGGGCGCCAACGACCGAGCCCGTGCTCTATCTTGCTGGTGAGGTGGTGGAAAGCAGGGCTGCCGAGATCAGGGCGACTGCGCCTGAGACAGCCAAAGGCACTGCCAGCCCAAACCGGAGCAGCAGCGCGCCCAGGGCGGCCCCGGTGAACATCAGGCAGACCGAGGCCAGGCGCCGTGATATCCGGAGATTGGTGCCCCCGGCCAGCGACGAATCGGCGGCAATCCCGGTCAGCGTAAGAGTGAGTACGGTGGTGGTCAAATCCGGCACTCCCAGCCGCCGGACCGTGGCGTTCCTCAGGCCCATGGCCACTGCGGTCAGGGCAATTGCGGCATACAGGACGGCGGAATGGTTCTCTGCGGAGGCGTCGAACCCAATTGCGGCCAGTGCCGCAGCCAGCAGGAATCCACCTTCCGTCAGCACCGCTGTGACCAGCCACTGCGGAGTCGAATGTGACGCCATGGCCTTTGCGAGCCGGCCGCCGCCAATTGCTCCAGCGATGAACATTCCCAGGGACGCCAGCGAACGGGTAACCGACAGCCCGGGGGTCCCGGCGACCGCAAATCCGAGGAACACGATGTTGCCCGTCATGTTTGCGGTGAAGACCCGACCAAGCCCCAGAACGCTAACAGCATCGATCAGGCCTGTGCTGAACGTGAGCAGCAGCAGCGCGGCCAGCAACGGCAGTTCGTCTGCCTTAGCCGGCTCTTTTGCGGGTTGGGTGACAGTCGAGGGGGTCATCTGATTAGTGGATCAACGAGCCTGGAGTCTGGACTGCCGGCCGTTGGACCTGCTTCGGACGATTCTTCACGGGTGGAGCCGCACTGCGAAGAGGCGGATTCGGCACCGGAAGCGGGAATGCCTTCGGTGGAATGCTTCACAGGCGGCATCCACCCGCGTTCAGGCAATTCCAGGGAGCTGGAGAATGCCATCACTGCCCCGATTCTGCGGCATTGAGCACAGATCAGCTACCCCCGATGGGGTGTGTCCGAACCTTGGGGTATGGCGCAATCTTCACGTCTCCCGATTGGCCGGCCGGCTTTCTCCGGCTGTTTTAGTGAAAGTAGTACCTGGCGTCACGTAGTACCATTCACACCCATTCGTGTGTCACTCCATCTTGTTTGTTTGCAGTAGATAGGGTCTCCTTGAGATATGGCGAATGAACAAGACCGCCGGGCCTCGGCGCGCCAAACCGAAGATTGCAGCATCTACTTTTTTGGCGAGGGTTCACAGGGAACCTGGCAGCTGCGCGGTGTGGTGTCGGACGTCTCCGGCGACGGTTTGGGGTTCCGGTCTCAGCACAAGTGGGACGTCGGAACCATTCTGTGGTGTGCCGTTCCGTCCAAGGCGATCTATTCAAGGGCCATGGTGTGTCACTGCACGGGGCGCCCCTGGGATCGCAAAACCGGCGTCCGCCTGCTCGCCGGAACCCTAGCACGTGACTAGCCGAATCAGGGCTATTCGGTCTTTTGGATCTGTTATTACAAAACTCTGACAATCCAGCCCCTGCGCGTATAGGATGATGCTCTATAGATGGGCAACTCTTCCAGTTTTACCCTCCCCAAGATCATTCAGGGCGGGATGGGCGTCGGTGTTTCGAATTGGCGGCTCGCCCGCACAGTCTCCAGTTTGGGCCAGCTTGGCGTCGTCTCCGGTACGGCCCTGGATCGGGTTCTGATCCGGCGGCTGCAGGACGGTGATCCCGGCGGCCACATGCGCCAGGCGCTGGACGCTTTCCCTTTCCCCGAGATCTCCGCGTCGATCCTCGCCAAGTACTACATCGAGGGCGGCAAGGAAGAGAAGACCGCCTATCGGAATGCTCCGCTCCACGACAAGGTCATGCCGCGTGAAGTGGCCGAGCTATGCGTCGCAGCCAACTTCGTGGAGATCTTCCTGGCCAAGGTGGGCCACTCTAACCCAGTCGGTATCAACTACTTGGAAAAGATCCAGCCGCCCCACTTGGCCTCCATTTACGGTGCGATGCTGGCCGGTGTGGACTATGTCCTTATGGGCGCTGGTATCCCCATGAAGATCCCGGGCGTGCTCGACCGCTTCGTGAATCACGAGTCCGCCACCTATCCGCTCTACGTGGCCGGAGCCCAGCCCGGCGACGACACCACTATGGTGTTCGACCCGCGCGAGTTCCGCGAACACAGCCTGCCGCCGTTGAAGCGGCCCATGTTCCTGGCGATTATTGCCTCCAACACCCTTGCGGTGACCCTCGTTAAGAAGGCCAACGGCAAAGTGGACGGATTCGTCATCGAAGGCCCCACGGCTGGTGGCCACAACGCTCCGCCGCGCGGCAAACTCCTTTTGAATGAGAAGAACGAGCCGGTCTACGGCGAGCGTGACAAGGTCGATCTGCCCAAAATGTGCGAACTCGGCCTGCCGTTCTGGCTGGCCGGCGGCTACGGTTCCCCCGAGATGCTGGCCGAGGCGATCGACGCCGGCGCCGCCGGAGTCCAGGTGGGCACCGCTTTCGCTTACTCCGACGAATCCGGGCTGCGCGACGACTACAAACAGCAGGTGCTGCAACTCGTCCGCGACGGCGAAGCCACCGTCTTCACCGACCGCCTGGCCTCGCCCACGGGTTTCCCGTTCAAAGTCGTGCAAACGGCCGGTACCGTTTCCGATGCCACGGTGTACGACGCCCGCCCGCGCATCTGCGACCTGGGCTATCTGCGCGAAGCCTACCGCACCTCGGAAGGCCAGATCGATTTCCGGTGCGCCTCAGAGCCTGTGTCCATCTTCGTCTCCAAAGGCGGCGACATTGCCGAGACCGTGGGTCGCAAATGCGTCTGCAATGCCCTGATGGCCACCGTCGGCCAACCGCAGATCCGCAACGGTAAATACCTGGAGGCCGGTGTCATCACCAGCGGCGACGATCTTCCTGAAATTAAACGCTTTATGCACGATGACGGCAGCCGCTACCATGCCTCGGATGTCGTCACCCTGATGCTCAGCAAAGTGCAGGAACTGGTCTAGCTCACTTCGAAGCGGGGGGATCGGCCACAAACCGGTACCCCACTCCACGCACTGTCAACAGGTGCCGCGGCCGTGTGGGCACGTCTTCTATATAGCGGCGGAGCCGGACAATGAAGTTGTCAATCGCCCGCGTATCCGTATCTTCACGCAGGCCCCATACCTCTTCCAGCATGGTTTTGCGCGACACCGGAGTGCCCTCGTGCTGGATCAGATGCCGCAGCAGGTTCGCCTCCATCAGGGTGAGCGGGAATGCTTCGCCACGGACGACCAACTCCAGCCGGTCGAAGTTCACTGATTTGTCGCCAAAGGTATAGGTGTCCTTCGGTTCCGGAGGTGTCGCCACCGCGCTGGAGATGGACGACTGCAGCCACTCTCTCCGCCGCAGCAAACCCCGTAGCCGCGCAATCAGGATCCCCAAATCGAACGGTTTGGTCAGGTAATCATCGGCGCCGGCGGAGAACCCGCGCAACACGTCCTCCGGATGGCCGCGCGCGGTCAGCATCAGGGTGGGGATAAACTGCCCGCTTTGACGGAGTTCCGAGATCACAGTGAACCCGTCCTTGCCCGGCAGCATCACGTCCAGCACGACCACGTCGAAGGCGGCCGATTGCGGGGAAGGAATCTCCGGCGCCAGCAAAGCCAGCGCCGCTTCACCATTGTCGACGACCTCTACCTGGTAGCCTTCCGCCTCCAGGTTGAAGCGCAGCCCCTCGGCCAGGTGCTGCTCGTCCTCGACAACAAGAATACGGCTCATAATGCGATGGGAAGCTGCAAAACAAACGTGCTGCCGCGGCCCGGCCCCTCACTCTCAGCCCAAACCCGGCCGCCGTGCCGCTTGGCCACCGAGCGCACAATAAACAGACCCAACCCGGTGCCCTTCACCCGCGCGGCCACCGGACCCGGCACCCGGTAGAACCGCTTGAAGATCGACTTGAGCTCCGACTTGGCGATGCCCGGGCCATGGTCGATGACCCGCACCACCGCGAACTTCTCGTCCGATCGCGTCGTTTCCACCGTAACATCGACCTCTTTGCCCGAGTACTTCACCGCGTTGTCGATCAGGTTTGAGATGGCGGCCCGCACCTCTTCTGGATCCCCCAGTACCTGCAGGGGTGAACTCGGGATATGCTTCAGCGACTCCACCGGAACCCGATGGAGGGTCCGCGCCCGGTTCAGGCACTCGGTCACCATGGCATCCAAGTCGATGGGCAATACAGTCAATCGCTTGCCGGAAGCTCCGATGCGTCCGGCGCGCAGCACCTGTTCCACCGTGCTGAGCAGCCGGTCGCTGTCTTCCAGCATGATCCGGTAGAACTCGTGACGCTTCGGCTCGTCCACCTGCCTGGTTTGTAAGGTCTCCAGATACAGGCGGATAGAGGCGACCGGAGTCTTCAGTTCGTGGGTGACGGCATTGATGAACGCGTCGTGCTGCTCATTCCGGCGGATCTCGCGCACCAGGAAGATCGTGTTGAGAACAACACCACTGATGATCAGCGCCAGCAGCACCACGCCCAGGGCCAGCAGAATGCCCGTGCGCCAGCTGAGCAGGACCCAGCCGACGTAAAGCAGAACCGTGACGGCAATCAAGCCGACGCCCAGGGCGATAAAGAAGGCGATCGACTTGCGGCGTCCGGCGACAACCATACCTCTAGGGTATGCCAGAGCGAAGGAGGTCATGAAGATGTTTGGGGAGAAATGGAATCGCCCCGCTGCCAGCCTTTTCAGCCGGGCAGCGGGGCGATGGAGAATAGTTTGATACTAGGCGGCTTCGCGGTCAGCCACGGTGGAGGTGATGGACGCGACACGAATCGCTTTGGCGATGCCCAGCGCCTTGAGAACCTTGATCTGAATCCAGGACGGGTCGAACTCATACCAAGCCAGGCCATGCCGGGCTGAAGTGGGATGGGCGTGGTGGTTGTTGTGCCAGCCTTCGCCAAACGTCATCAGCGCGACCCACCAGTTGTTGCGGGAATCGTCACGGGTGTTGAACCGGCGGCCGCCCCACATGTGAGTGGCGGAGTTCACCAGCCAGGTAGCATGCAGGCCGACGACGACGCGCAGGCAGATGCCCCACAGCATCAGCGGTAGACCGCCCACGGCCAGCAGGATCAAGCCCAGTGCGACCATCGGAATCCAGTGCCAGTTGTTCAGCCAGAGGTAGAACTTGTGCTTCGCCAGGTCCGGAGCGTACTTGGCCATCATCTTTGTATTGTTGTGGTTGGCCTCACCAAAGATGATCCAGCCGACATGCGACCACCACGCGCCGTCGCGCGGCGAATGCGGATCGCCGGGCTGGTCGGACTTCTGGTGGTGGATGCGGTGCGTGGCCACCCAGAAAATGGGGCCACCCTCCAGCGTCAGGGCGCCGCAAACCGCGAAAAAGTACTCCAGGAACAGCGGCACCTTGTACGACCGGTGCGTGTGGAGGCGATGATAACCCATGCTGATGCCAAGGCCGATCGCCAGGTAGTAGAGGCCGGCGGCTACCAGCAGGTTCCGCCAGCTGAACATAAACAGGGCCGCTACGGCCCCAATGTGGAACAGCACCAGCACGACGATGGTAATCCAGTTCATCCGCCGGCGGTTGGTCAGTGTGACAAGGTCAGCAGTCATGGGTTGTTCAGGGATAGATTGCCCAGTGAGGAATCTCTGATCCCAAGCTAACAGGGGTTTGTCTTTAGTTCTGTAAGAGTTGTGTAATAGCGAAGCGCCGTAGTATTACAAAAACTAAACTATAGGAGCGCATCGATGTCCGGGACCACCAGCAGGCGGCCCGTCCAGCGGAATACGCCGCGTATCGCCTCGGTGCGAAGTCCCACGTCCTCGGGATGGATTGCGGTCGACTGGCTGGGATTGACGCGTTGCAGCGCGGACGATGCCATAAACGCGATGGGCTCGTGACGACCCGTACCGCGTACGACCACCAAGCGCTCCTCGGCCGCACCCAGTTGCGGTTCCAGGCCGAAGCAGCGTGCCAGATCCACCAGTTGCGCAGTCTGGCCGCGCCAGGCCAAGATGCCCCGCAGCCAGCCACCCTCCACCTGCAAAGGGATCCAGGGCAGGGGTTCCGACACATCCAGCACCTGTTCCAGCGGGATGCCCACCACCACTTCCGGGCGCAGCGTATTCGATCGAGCCAGCCGTAGGGTAGTAACCAGGATCTGCGGCTCTTCCACGGCGGGAGCGATCCGTCCAGGTGTGGCCCGAGCAATCAGCGCAGGCTGCATCCGGATAGGCTCTGACGTGGCCAGAAACGCGGTCTTCACCAGAGGCACTGAGGCGCCATCGATTTCGACCACGCCCAGCAGCCCCTGGCCGGCCAGCCCCAGCCGTTCCGGCGGCTGGCAGATGGACGCCCGCTCGATTTCGGTCACGCCACCCACGCGGTCCACCGCGATGCGCTCTCCGGTGGCGCGATCCACCAGCAGCGTCCGGTACAGGGCCGAACGGTCCCGCTCGATCGAGGCGATCTCTTCCACGCCCACTGCGAACGATTGGCCGTGCCGGTCGCACATCAGCACCTGCAGCACATGTTCCGGCATCAGGCTACCCTCGTCGTATTCGAGCCGCCGTCGGCGCTATTCCTCAGGATGGAAAGCAGCATCTCTTCCTGATAGGGCTTCACCAGGTAGTGGGTCGCGCCCAGTGACAGCGCCTTCGTGCGGTGCTTCTCACCGGCGCGCGAAGTCAGCATCACGATCGGCGTCTTGCGGTAATCGGCCTGCGAGCGGAGCGTGGCCGTGAGTTCGAAGCCGTCCATGCGCGGCATCTCGATGTCCATCAGGATCACGTCGGGCTTGTGGTCGATGTGCTGCAGCATCTCCAGCGCTTCCAGCCCGTCCTTGGCCTGCAGCGGAGTCCAGCCATTGTTTTTGACCAGATTGGCCACCACGCGCCGCACGCTCAGCGAATCGTCGACAATCAGCACATTCAGCGGACGGCGCTGCACCGCCACCGCACGAGCTGCACCGGCCCGCACCTTCTGCGTCTGCTGGAAGCCCGGCGACAACGCCACTGGATTCAGGATCAGCACCACGTTCCCGTCGCCCGTCAGCGTAGCTCCGCCGATGCTGGCCGAGCGGCGCATGATGCCGGCCAGCGGCTTCACCATCACCTCTCGGGCGCCCGAGATGTGATCCACTGCCAGCGCGAACTCCTCATTGCCCGACCGCAGTACCAGCAGCGGCTGCCGCGGAGAAGGACCAGCTTCGGCTCGCGGTAGATTCAGTGCTTCGGACAAGTACAGCAGCGGTAGCAGGCTGGACCCCAGCCGCACCACCGGCTTGTGGCTCACATACTCCAACTGGGACGGCTCCAGCCGCGCCACCTGCGAGATGGCGGCCAGGGGCAGGGCATACGTCTCCTGCTGGTCTTCCACAAACAGGACCTTCGTGATCGCCAGCGTTGTAGGCATGCGCACTGTAAACGTGGCGCCCGACCCGACCGGCGATTCCAGTGTGACGCTGCCCTTCAGCGCTTCCACCGCACTCTTGACCACGTCCAGTCCAACACCGCGGCCCGAGATCTCGCTCACCGTGGCCGAGGTACTGAAGCCCGGCTCGAAGATCAACGAAAAAAGCTGCTGCCGAGTAGCCTGGGCCGCTTCGCTCTCCGTCAGGAAACCATGGCTGGCCGCGGTCTCCCGAATCTTTTCAGGATCCACGCCGGCCCCATCATCGCTGAGGCGGATCACCACTTCGGTGCCTTCCTGCGTGGCCCGCAGGCGCACACGGCCCTGCTCCGGCTTCCCGGCGGCGCGCCGCACTTCCGGCAACTCGATGCCGTGATCGACAGCATTGCGCAGCAGGTGATCCAGCGGCGCGGCCAACTGCTCCACTACACTTTTGTCGAGTTCGGCCGTCATGCCCTCGACTTCCAATTCCGCCAGCTTTCCACTCTTCTGGGAAGCCACGCGCACCGTGCGGTGCAGGCGGTTGGCCAGCAGGTTCAACGGCACCATGCGCAGCCGCACCAGCTTGTCCTGGACTTCGCTCGTCAGACGGCCCTGCATGCTCACATAGCTGTCGAACGAGCCAATCAACTGCTTCAACTGCGAGGTAGCCGTTGCCAGATCGCTGGTCGTTTCCGTCAGTTCGCGGGAAAGCAAATGGAGCTGCGTGTAGCGGTCGAACTCCAGCGCATCGAACTCAGGCGCGGAATCGCCCTTGTCCGAAGGCGCCGCCAAGCGGTTGCCCGAGGGCAGTTCCAGGTGCTCCGAATCAAACTGGGCCGTCAGGCGGCGGATGCGCTGCAGGCTGAGGTTGAGCTCTTCCACCTCCCGCGCGTAGGACGCCAGATGGCGCTCAAACCCCGAGCGGTTCACGAACAGCTCGCCCACCAGGCGGACCAGGTCGTCCAGCCGTTCCAGCGGGGCGCGCACCATGCGGCTGGAATCCGCCGTTTCCGCTTCTGGAATCGGCACCGGTGCCGGCTCCATCGGGAATGCGGCCGCCGGCTCCGCCTCCATCCCACTGGGCTCTTCCAGATCGGCCACCGCCAGGTCGAAAACCTGCAACAGTTCCCGAATCTGGTGGGAAAGCGGACCCACCCGGCCCTTCTGCCGCACCAGATCGCTGAGCGTATCGTACGTTGCCACCAGCAACTCATGACGGTCCGGCGAGTATTCCAACCGGCCTTCATACAGCAGGTCGAGCAAATCCTCCATGCGGTGCGCGAGACGGCTGAACGTCTCCAGGCCCACCATCGCTGCCGCGCCCTTGATGGTATGGATCGACCGGCGGATTTCGCGCAACACCGGACCACGGTCCGAAGTTCTCGAACTCAGATCACGAAACTGGATACCGGTGCTTTGCAGATGCTCGTCCGCTTCCTCCAGGAAGCCTGCCAGCAGGTCGGCCGGAATGCGGTCAAAGCGGGGCTCGGGCAGCTCGACCGGAGCCTCCGGTTCCGGGATGTCGGCCAACAGTTGCGCCATGCGCCGCACGCCTGCCGACATCGGTTCGAGGGCGGCCGGATCCAGCGGCTGTTCGTCCAGCACCACCGGATCCAGCAGAGTCTCCACCACGCGAGCCGCCTCGCCCAATTCGCTCATGCCGATGACACGGCTGGCGCCGCTGACGCAGTGCGACAACCGGTGTAGTTCCTCGGCGGCCTTCTGATCGCCGGGGATGGCCCGCAGGGACGCCAGACAGCGATCCATGCCGGGCAGGTAGCTGCGCGCCTCTTCCAGAAAGCCGCGCAGCACCTCGGGATCGAGCGCATTGCTCATAGCTCGCTCCTTGTCACTTCCGCCTCTGCCGCCTAAGCGGCGAGAGGAGTCCTTGTCTCACTCACCGGCAGTTTGAAGCGGCTGACAGAGCGGTTGAGCTCCTCTGCCAGGGCCGCCAGTTGACGAATCGAGGAAGCAGCTTGCCTCGCGCCATCGGCCGTCTGTTGCGTTACGTCAGAGATCCCCGTCACGTTGCGGGCGACCGACTCCGAGCCCGCGGCCTGCTGCTGCGCTGCCTGCGAGATCTGCGACACCAAATCCGCAATATGCTTAGATACCGCCTCGATCTGCGACAGCCGTTGGCCGGCTTCGTTGGCCAGTTGCGACCCGCCCACCACTTCGCGCGTCGTCTCTTCCATGGCCGAAATGGCTTCGGTCATGTCGCCCTGCACCGACTTGATCAGGGCGCCGATGCGCTTCGTCGCTTCCGTCGCGCGTTCCGCCAGCCGTTCCACTTCGTCCGCGACCACTGCGAAGCCCTTACCCGCTTCGCCCGCCATGGCCGCCTGGATCGACGCGTTCAACGCCAGAATACTCGTGCGGTCCGCGATGTCGCCAATCAGCTCGACGATCTCGCCAATCTCCTGCGAGCTCTCGCCCAGCCGCTTGATGCGCTTGGATGTCTCCTGCACCTGGCCGCGGATGGCGTTCATCCCCTCGATCGTCTTACGCACCGATTGCGCGCCCTGCTGCGCGCTGCCTAACGCTTCCTGCGCAACCACCGCGGCGCTCGATGCCGTCTTCGACACCTGCTGGATGCTGCCCGCCATCTGCTCAATGGCCGACGAGGCCTGGATGATCTGCACCGACTGCTCTTCACTGCCGCGTGCCAGCACCTCGGTCGTGGTCTGCACCTGGTTGGCCGAATTGTTTACCGCAAACGTCGTCTTCTGCACCGTCGAAATGATCGTGCGCAGCTCAGCCATCATGTAATTGAACGAATCCGCAATGGCGCCGGTGATGTCGGCCGTCACCTCGGCTTCCTTCCGCAGGTCGCCTTCGGCCACGCCGCTTACTTCGTCCAGCAGCCGCGAAATGCTGTGCTGGATCTGGTCGCGCTCTTCGCGGGACTGCATCAGGCTCAGCGTATTGTCCAGCGTGCTGTTCAGCCCCACCGCGATGCTGCCCAGTTCGTCGCTCGACCGCACCTCGGCGCGCGCCTGGAAGTTGCCGGCATCAATCTGCTTGAGCAGGGCCATGATGTGGCTCACCTGGCCCGTAATGCCGCGTTGGATGCGTAGCGTCGCGAACGCGGCCAGCAGCAGGATGCAGATAACAAAGCCGAGTTGCACCCACTTCTGGCTGTTCAGTTCCGCGATGCGCGCTTCCACTAATCCGGCGATGGCCGAACTGCTGGCGTCCCACACGGCGAAGTACGCGGCCACGGCTTTGGAGCCGTCTTCGTAATACGTTTTTGCCGTCACCGACGGGATTCCTTCAATGAACTGGAAGCGCGTCAGCTTCGAGTAGTACCCCGCCGTTTCACGCGCCGCGCGCACCTTCGGTTCCAGCGACTCGCGCATCGCCTTGTCCTTCGACATGGCCATGTCCGCGTTGCGCTCCACAACCGCGCTGGTGTTCTCGATCTGCCGCGACAGAAAGATCATCTGCGCCGTATCTTCCGCCGACAATTTTCCCTTGCTGGTGCTGCCCGCGCCCTGGGCGCGCAACTCCTCCAGCGCCTCGGCCGTCTGGACCACCTGCACCAGCAGGTTGTCCGCGAGATAGAACGACTCAACATCCGGATCCATCGTCAGGCCGCTGGAGTCGCCAATCTGGCGGATCAGCGTCAGGGTATTCTGGATGGCGGCCGTGTGCAGTGAGAACGCATCCTTCGGGGCCATGGTCAGCACGCGCTCCTTGAGGATGTTCCAGGTGGCAGTGATCTGGTCCCACTGTTTGCCGTATTCCTTTTGCTTGCCTGTATCGGCCGCAATTTCTTGCATATCGCTGGCCACGTTGCCCTGCAACCTGACCAGTTCGTTCTGCACCGAAAGGTCACCGTTGAGATAAACATTGGTCAGCGCGCGATGCTGCGCGAGGTGTTCCAACAGCCGCCGCACCGGTTGCAGCGATTCGAGTCCGGCAATTTCAGCGCGCGACTTCGCAATCTGCTCGTTCCGGCTGGTGACGAACAGGAACATCAATACGATGATGGGTGTGGCGCCTAGCAGGGCCAGGACCATCAGCTTCTGCCAGATCTTCAGATTCTTCATGGTGACCGAACTCTCCTTACCTCTCCAAACCGTTCAACTCCCGCTCCAGCCCCGTGCCGGAGCCGATCGTGATCAAAAAGCCGCTGGCTGTTCGCGCAGCTCTGATGCGGCAAATACCCTATCGAGATCCAACACACTCAACAGCCGCCCTTTGTGCGACCCGATCCCCTCCAGAAACGGGGTCGTGCGGCCGTCCAGCCAATGCGGTGTGCGATGTAGCTCTTCCCTCGCCAGCATCGCCACGCCCTGCAGCGCATCCACCACCAGGGCTACAGGCGAATCGTCGGGCGACGGCCGCACCACCAGAATTCGGGCATCGTGCGGACGGCCGGGGCTCTCCAGCTCCAGCAGCATCGCCAGGTCCACCAGCGGCAGCACCGCGCCGCGCAGGTTCGCCACTCCAATCACGAAGGCAGGCAGGCCCGGAACGGTCGTCACCTTCGGCATGCGCTCCGTTTCCATCACGCGAGTCAGCGGGACGGCGTAGCTCTCGCCCGCCAGTTGAAAGGCCAGGAACCGCTCCGTCACTCGGCCCGCGCCCGGCGGCGGCTCGGGCAGCCTGGGCCGGACGCTCTCCGCGAGTTCGCGCTTCATGGCGCCCAGCAGCAGCCGCAGTGCGCCGTCGTCACGCTCGGTTTCCGTTGCGGTACCTGTGGACGGGGCCTCCGCGTGCCCGGCTTCCACCGGTTCCACCCTCTCGACTGTGGGCAGCCCCTCCCTGGGTACGGCGGGCAGCACCGGACGCAGGTCCGCCAGGAAACTCACTTCCTCCGCAGCGTGCTTCCAGCCCAGCGGCTGCGGCTCTGTCACCTGGCTGTCGGCTACAGGCCCGGCCGGCAGCGCAGTACCGGGCTCCTCGCCAGGCAGCACAATCGATAGCGACTCCAGATCGACGAAAGTCTCTGGCAGGGGCTCCGTTACCGTTGTTTCGGGCTGGGCGACGCGCGCCTCTGCCGTTGCTTCTGAGTCGTCGAGCAGCAGCCGGTCCATCAGCGCCGAAACGGAGACGGGTTCATCCGCCGCCGGCTCGTACAGCCGGTCAGGCCCGGCTTCCAGTTCACTCGACTCCACATCCTGCCAGTTGCCCAGCAGCTCCGCCAGCAGCCCGTCCATGGGCAGATCGCCGCCCTCGACCGGGGTCCTGTCATCGAATCCAAGAAAGAGATCGTCGCGTTCGGAGCCGCTCATGGTGCGTACCTCGCCTGCGAACTACAGCGCGCTCTCCACCGCGGCCAGCAGGTCGGCCGGCTCAAAGGGCTTGGTGACATAGCCGTCGGCGCCCTGCTTCAGGCCCCAGTAACGGTCCGAGTCCTGCGACTTGCTGCTCACCATGATGATCTTGATCGCCTTGGTGTCGCCGGCCGCCTTCAGTTGCCTGCACACCTGGTAACCGTTCTTCTTGGGCAGCACAACGTCCAGCAGGATGACGTCCGGGTGGTAGGCCTGCGCGTGGTGCAGCGCCTCTTCCCCATCGGCCGCGGTGAGGATCTCATAGCCTCGCCCCTCAATCGCCGACTGCATCAGTTTCAGGTGAGCTGGACTGTCGTCCACCACAAGAATGGTTCTTGCCATAATCCTTCCCTCGCTTGAGCTGCGGCCCCTAGGACCGCGGCTTCAGATGTTTCTCCACTGCCTTGACGAGCGCCTCTTCCTGGAACGGTTTCGTCAGGTAGTCGGTCGCTCCGGCCAGTTTGCCCTTCACCTTGTCGAAAAACCCGTCCTTGCCCGAGAGCATCAGCACTGGTATCGGCTTGGTATATGCGTTCTGCTTGATCGTCTTGCAGACCTGGTAGCCATCCATGCGCGGCATCGTAATGTCCAGCAGGATCAGGTCGGGGCGCTGCTCGTCCAGCTTGGCCAGCGCCTGCATGCCGTCCATAGCCGTGAGCACGCGGTAGCCGTAGCGCTCCAGCGTCACCGCCACGATCTTGCGCACCGTCGTGCTGTCGTCCACGGCCAGAATCAGCCGCCGGTTGCGCAGCTTCTCCAATGCCTGCTTCACCGTCGCTTCGCCCGGTTTCAGTTGGCTGGCCTTCTCCAGATGCGGCAGCGCCTCAGCCGAATGGTTGAGGTTCAGGTAAGCCCGAGCCAGGTTCAGATGGCCCTCGAAGGTCGGATGCGTCCGCATCTCCTTCAGCAGGCGCTGGATGGCCTCGCTGAGTGCATTCTCGTCCACGTCGCGGCTGGCCGCCAGGTCGTCCAGGCTCGCCAGCGTCAGCAGGGCGCCACAGCGTTCGCAACGCTCGATCGGATGCGTCGACTCGGCCATGCATAGCGGGCAGGGCCAAACCTGCGTCGCCGGGGTAGGGAAGGGCACCGGCGGCTTCTGCACGATGACCGGCGCGGGCTGGATTTCACCTGAGGAAGCCGCTGCCGCCGCCTGCTGCTTCTGGCCCAATGCCGCCTCGGCCCGCTGTTGCCGTAGCGCCGCCTCGCGCAACCTCTGTAGCGCCAGGGCGTTCAACGCATGGTGATTGTTGGGATTGATGTCGAGGACTTTGACCAGGCTGCGGTGCGCTTCGTCTGGCGTTTCCGCCAGCGCGGCATTCCATAGCCATGCCTCCTCGTTCTGCGGATCGCTGTCCACCAGTTCGCGGAACAACCGGCGCGCCATACTCTTATGGCCCAGTTTTGCCGCGGCGACGGCTTCCCGCAGTCGCACGTGCTTATTCGCTAGTTCCGCTTCAGCCATGTTTCTTCCAGCCCAATCTCAACGCTGAGCACACCTGTGATCCGGGGGCGTGACCGCGCAGGCAGTCCGTGGCTTTCGAGTCTGATTTATACCCACTAGTTTGGATACGACCTGATCACAACTGCTCGACCACCCATTGGAGCCCGGTTCCAGCCTCTACGGGCCGGTTGCCTCCTGGGCATCCAATTCAATCTGGTCCCCCCGCCGCTCATACTTCCTCGCCGAAAGGATCCGATGTTCTCGATAGAATTGAAGGTTTATTCTGTGGGATTCACCGTGGGAATAACAGCAAGCGGAGCACCCATCTCGGGTGGGCAGTGCTACCTAGCTCTTCTAGGGGGATTGCCAGTGAGCCTGGACCTGTGGTCCTACAGCGCAAACAAAAATACCGGCTGGCTTGGCGCCGGCCGGTATTTTATTGATTCGGAACTAATTAGTTAATCAGCTATTGATTGTCCGCGCGGGCCGGCGGCGCCGGCGGCTTCGGGGTCTTGGGCGGAGCAGGCAGTTCCTGCGTCGAAACCTCGCCCATACCCATCTTCCGTAACGTCACTTCGCCACGCGAAGTGGAAAGTTGGATTTCCGGACCCGATCCCAGTGTCCCGCGCAATCTCGCGCCGCGCTGCTCGCTGGTTTCCTTCAGCCTGTCGTCGAAATCGTTCGTGATTTCGCCGCGCTGCGTGGAAGCGTCCAACGAGAACCGGCCATCCTTGGGCAGCGCCAGTTCAATCGCCCCGGAGTGAACCTTTACGTTCATTTTGGCCAGCGGCAGCTTCGATTGCAGAATCTCCACGTTGCCGTTGTCGATGTTCAGGTCGATGGTATCCGACACATCTGTCAACCGGATATCCTTCGATTTGGCCCGCACCGTCATCGGACCCACCACATTGTTCGCCGTCAGCGTCGACAGGCTCAGCTGCAGTTCCCCGGGAATCCGCTCCACCCGGAAATCCGTTACCGCACTCTCAAAGCGCACGGTCTTGGCCAGCTTCCGCAGTGTCGTTTCACCGGAGTACGACCCATTGATCGTCACCTGCCCGGCGATATTTTCCAGTTCCACGTCCCGGCCGCGACCCTTCAGTTCCAGGTCACCCTTCAGATCGACTGCTCGAATGATGTCGCTCTTCCGCGTATCCACCTTCACTCGACCGCCGATATTCTGCAGCCTGACGCCCGCGTTGTCGCTATTGATGGTCACGTCGCCGGTCACATCGGAGATTTCAAAGTCACCGTAGCGGCCTCGCGTCTCAATCGAAGAGCCCTTCGGCACTGTGATTTCCAGATCGGTGGAAACCCGCTGCCCGTCCGCCCGGTCCTGGTTCCCGGATATGGTCACCGTTGTGCCGGCGGCGTTGCACTGCACTTTGGTCAGTGAATCCGCCTTGTCGGCCTCAATCCGGCTCAGGGCCCGGATCGATTTGCGGCCGGACACGCTCACCTGCTCGGTATCGGCGGCGATGATGCGCGTATTGCCGCGGACATTGTCGACCACGATGCGGGGGGTCTTGCCGGACTTCACGTCCTGGGCCGCAACTGAATAGTCGAAGCTCTCGCCGAATACTTCCACCCCGCCGATGGGAAACCGCCCCAGGCCGTTGCGTGTGAACTGCTGCACACCCCACACCGACGACCCGACGACGGACAGGATAATCACCAAAGCCCACTCGCCGCCCGAAATGCCACTGGTCGGCAGTTTGGCGCCCCGGAAGTAGCTCACCAGGATTTCTACCAGCCGCAGACCGCCCCAGGCGATCAGAAGGAACGGCCAGTAGCTCATGAAGAGCTCAAACAAAGGCAAATCCGGACGAATGTTCTTGAGCAGGAAGACGACGCCGATCACAATCAGGACCAGCGGACCAACCAACGAACCTCTTCTCATGGCCTTGTCCTCCCTTCCTTACAATTGCCCGTCCGGGCCCACATACGGGCCGCTTGCCGGAGTGGCGCTGGCACTCAGCGCCATCCGCTCGAATAACTTCATTAAACCCAGTAGAATCAGCAGTACCGGCCAAGTCTTGGTGAAACTGATGTCCTGAAACTTGTGCAGCGCCATCAGGCTGCCCAGGGCGATCAGCAGGATCGGCCCCCGTACCGCGCGAACCAGCATATAAGAGGTGTTCACAATACACCTCCCGGACCCGTGGGCGGATTCACATTCGAGTTGAAGGGCTCGGCCGGAGTCTCCGGCGCCGGACCGCTCATCCTCGAATACAGCATCCACACACCAGCCAGAATCAGCAGCGCCGGCCAGTATCGCAGCACCACACGCAGCCGCAGCAGTTCCAGGTTATTCAACAGGAACAATACGCCCAAACCGATGAGAGCCACCGGCACTACCGGCACCGAGCCCGGAGAGTTGCGGATCTGCACCAGCGACGAGAACTCATCCACCGGTTCGCCCAGCATCCGCCGCCGCGCCGTGTGGTACGCCTCGAATGCCATGTAGAACCAGAAAACCGACGTCAACATCACGAACAGTGGTTCCAGGCCGCCGGCCGCATCCGTCGAATTGATGCTGATCATCAGACCCAGCACCAGGACATGCACCAAACCCTTGGCGTATTGCCCGTTGTAGATGGCGCCTACGCCGGGGATCAGGCCCAGCAGGAATGCCAGGCCGGGTGAAACCCCCGGATTCGGGACTGCCCGCCCCGCGCCGTACGGCGACGAGTAGGGGTTGGCCGCCTGTGCTTGCGGCGGTACTTGTTCCTGGGCTTCCTGTGGCAGATGGTCTTCGCAATAGACCGTACCATGCGCCACTTTCGCCGTGTCTTCGGTTAACGGCTTTCCGCATGAACGGCAATACGCCGTCACGGGTTTCACATTCTCACTAGGAGCCGTCATTGTCTCGCCCTCCCGTCCTGCTTGTTCCCTTGCTGTTCCCCCTGGGGCTTCGTCTCGATCGGCCCTTCCATTGGCGAGGATTCAGTCTTCCCCGAGGCAGGTGCTACTGCCCCTCCACCCTTCTTCGTCGCCTGGGAATCGTCGGTCTCGTTCCAGTCCCGCAACGTCTGCTGCACTTCATACACAAGCCGCAGACTCTCGTAATACTTCTTCGCGCGATCCCAGGAGTGGTACGCCTTGTCTTCCAAGGTCGACCAGATCCTTGCCGGTTCCAGATCCGACGGCTTCAACTGCCTGATCGGGATACCCGCAAATCGCCCCAGCATCGAAAAACTCAGAATCGTCATCGCCATCCCCATGGCGAATTTCGGCTGGAGCACCGGCTCCAACAACCGCCCGATCCAGTTCTTCGCGCCGGCCTTCTTTACCGGAGCGGTTTTCCCGTTCCGGACTTCAAACAAGATCGTGTTGATCAGGGCCGGCGGCGGTTCCACGTCCGCCGCCTTTTCCATGAACTCTACCGCCGCACGCGAATCCTCAACCAGCTCCCGGCAGGCCTCACAAGTGGACAGGTGCAGTTCCACCGTAGCCTTCTCGGGCGCCGCCAGAACGCCGTCGACATAGTCGCAAAGCAGAGCCTCGAGATCGATGCACTTCATACGACCACCTTCTGCCGTCGCAGGATGCGGGCCAGTTCAGCCCGTCCGCGGTTCAATCGCGATTTCACCGTTCCCTCCGGCACCCCCAGAATGGTGGCGACCTCGCGGTACTCCAACTCCTGCAAGTCGCGCAGAATCACAGTCTCCCTCAACTCCGGCGACAGCTTCGCCAAAGCCGACTGCAATGCCTCGCTCGCCTCGCGTCCGGCCAGGATCGCATCCGTGCGCGATTCCAAAGCCGTCTTTTCCTCCAGCATGGGCAACTGCTCTTCAATGGAATCCGTCGCCCGTTCCATCTTGGTTCGCCGGTAGTGGTCGATCAGCAGGTTGCGCGTCAGCCGCGTCAACCATACTGCGAATGAACCCTCACCAGCCCGGAAACTCTTTACCGATTTGAAAACACGGAGAAAAACGTCCTGTGTCAGGTCCTGCGCTTCGCTGTCCTTGCCGGTAAAGCGGTAGCAGATCGCATACACACGCCGCGTATGCGCCTTGACCAGGTCTTCCCAGGCACCCTCGTCGCCTTGGAGGCAACGTTCCACGAGTTGTGCGTCGAGATCGAGATCACTCACGGTGGGGCGGCCCCAGGTGTTCCCCAAGCCCGAACCGGGGACCATCGCCAGCGGCGTCGCGCTGGTGCCGATCCCGGAGACGATTGCTTGAGGTACCGCAGCCATGCCTTCTTCCCTTTCTCACGGAAGGGACAACTGAAAACGGAGTCTTCACCAAATTTGGGACTGGTTCCGCGCCGGTAAGTCCGTCCGTTGCCTTCCAGTTTGAGAAACGAGGATTTATCATGAGAAGTTCGCTCAATCTGCAGGAGCCGGCTGTCGGATCTCTTATTCTAGTTCAATTCCTTGCAGCCAGAACCTCCAGCAGTGCCCGAATCCCCCACGTGGGGGAGAAGCGAGGACGACATTCCAAGCAACCAAGCGGCAACCTCCCCTGCGGCGGAAGGACACTGGCGGTTGGGCATCTGGATTATGCTGGCGGTCACGGCCGCCGGCTGCTGGTTTCTGGTGCGCCGTGCGGCCGATAACGGCTTTGACTCCAGGGTCTTCCTGACGACCATGGCCCACGCCGACTGGCGCTGGCTCGTCGCCGGTTGGGTGCTGGCCATCGCCAGCTACTATGGCCGCGTCCTGCGGTGGATGGTCATGCTTCGCCCCATCGCCCCGCTCGCCCGCAGCATGGACATCTTCACCGCCACTGCCATCGGGTTTTCGGCCGTTGTTCTCCTCGGGCGGCCCGGCGAGTTCGTACGCCCCTACCTCATCGCCCGCGCCGCCCACGTCTCTGTTCCGTCTCAACTGGCCGCGTGGCTGCTCGAGCGCATTTACGACACGCTCATCGTGCTCGCCATATTCGGTTACGCCCTGGCCGCCGTCGTCCAGTCCGGCCAGAAGGTCGGCCCTACTCTCCAATGGGTGCTTCAGACCGGCGGTTGGTTCACCGGCATCACCTGCACCCTCTGCATGGCAGTGCTCATCGGCCTGCAGCGCTATTCAGACCGGTTGGAGGAGCGCCTCAAAGCGGCCCTGACCATTCTCAAGGAGCATCATCAGGAGCGGCTCCTGCCCGTCATCTCCGCTGCCATGGACGGCTTGCGCTCCACCCGTAGCGCCAAGTCCATGGCCTTGCTCTATGGCTATTCCGCCCTGGAGTGGCTGATTATCTATCTCTGCTACCACGCTCTGTTCCTCGCCTTTCCCGCCACCGCAAATCTGGGCGTCACCAGTACCCTCGTCTACATTGGATTTGTGGCCTTTGGCGGCCTGGTCCAGATTCCAGGCATCGGCGGCGGTGTCCAGATCGTGGCAGTCCTCGTTTTGACGGAGTTTTTCCATATCGGTATCGAGCGAGCCACCGGCATCGCCCTGGTCACCTGGGCGATCACCCTCATCGGGATCGTGCCGCTTGGGGTCATCCTGGCTTTCCGGGAAGGCTTGAGCTGGCGTAAATTGCGCGAAGTAGAGCGAGAGGCGTCCATATGAATTGCCCGTTTTGCGGCTTCAAAGAAGACCGTGTAATCGACAGCCGTGAAAGCAAGGAAGGCGACACCATTCGCCGCCGCAGGGAGTGCCTGCAATGCGTCCGTCGTTTTACTACATATGAAAGAATTGACGAAGTGCCTTACATGGTCGTCAAAAAGGACGGCCGGCGCGAGAAGTTCGACCGCCAGAAGGTCCTCGGCGGCCTCCTGAAAGCCTGCGAGAAACGGCCAATTAGCATGACGAAGCTGGCTGAGTTGGTCGATGAGGTGGAAGGAAGGCTGGCGGACAAAGGCGAACGGGAGATTTCTACTACAGAAATAGGAGAACTCCTCATGAGGCAGTTGATCCCGCTGGATAAGATCGCTTATGTACGATTTGCGTCAGTATACCGGGACTTCCAGGACGTGGAGGCTTTCCTCAGTGAATTGAAGGACTTAATGCGTCAGAAGCGTGGCTGAACGGCCACATTTCCTGCCTTTACCTCCACCCCGTTTGTGACGATGCCTGTAACTATTTTCGGCCACAAGCATCCTAACAATAGGAACTTAACAAGCGGTTGAAACCATGCTATCCTAGTTCGGAGCGTCTAGCCGTCCCATACCAACTTCCAATTTCGTGGGTGCCCGGTCGGTCTGTCTGCGGGCCCGGTCATTGGGAGGTCTGCCACCGAACGAACTTTGAGCACCCTCGGCTGTCGGCAAGGAGTCCGAACAGGCTATTGCTATCGCTTGACTTTATGGAATCTTCTTTGTCGTGTACCAGCCCAGTGGCTCAGTTTCGAACCCCGTTTGCTTACGCCCCGATTCACCGGTTCGCCGGGCCTCAGGCTGTTGAAGGAATGCGCTTTTGAGGTCTGAACCTGGAGGCTTGCCACAAGTGGACAATTTTGAAGATCAGTTTCTAGCCGACTCGACGGATCCTCTTGGTTTACCCTTCGACGAGGAAACGAATTACTTCCACCCGGAAGACGTGCAGGAAGAGGAGTTCGCTGCCTCCCAGCCCGTCGAGGAATCAATCTACACCGACGACCCCGTTCGCGTCTACCTGCGCGAAATGGGCGCCGTGCCGCTGCTCACCCGCGAGGGTGAAGTGGACTTGGCTCGCAAAATGGAACGCGGCAAGCTTCGCATGCAGAAAGCGATCAGCCGCTCAGTCCTGGTTCAACTCCAGGTTGTCGAGATCGCTGAACTCATCCGCAAGGAAGCCGCCGACCTCGACGACTACGTAGACCTCGGCGATGCCGAAGAAGCTACCTCCGCTTTCGAGAAGCGCGCCAAAGAGCTTCGCGAGCAGTTTGCTGAACTCGTCAACCTCTACAAAAAGCAGGAGTTGGCCCACGAAAAACTCGACGCCACCGCCTCCAACAATAAAAAGGGCCGGCGCAAGGCGATCATGAAGTTCAACCGGTCGCGGGTGGAAACCTCCCGCGCCATCCGCCATACCCCCTGGCTGTTGCCCAAGTGGCGGATCTTCTCGAGCGCCATTGAAAAGGCAGCCGAGGAGATGGCTCAGCTTGAAGGCGAAGTAAAGCGGCTGGAATCGAATAAGAACGATAACCAGTCGAAGATCCGTGAGCTCAAGCGTGAGCTCAAGAAGCGCGAAACCACCGCGGGCGCCACCCTTTCTGACCTGCGCCACACGCTCACTGTCATTCGCCATGGCGAACACGAAGCGGAACGCGCCAAGAAAGACCTGGTCGAGGCCAACCTCCGCCTGGTCGTTTCCGTCGCCAAAAAGTATGTCAATCGCGGCCTGCACCTTCTGGATTTGATCCAGGAAGGCAACATCGGCCTGATGCGCGCAGCCGATAAGTTCGAATATCGCCGCGGTTATAAGTTCTCCACGTACGCCACCTGGTGGATCCGCCAGGCCATCACGCGCGCCATCGCCGACCAGTCCCGCACCATCCGCATCCCGGTGCACATGAACGAGTCCATGAACAAGTTCCTGCGCGCTACCCGCGAGTTGGAAAAGGAACTTGGCCGCGCGCCCACAAACGAAGAGATCAGCCGCCGCATGGACATCCCGGTGGAGAAGGTCCAGAAGCTCAAGACCATCTCCCGCGATCCCGTGTCACTCGAAACGCCCGTTGGCCGCGATGGCGAATCGGCCCTCGGCGACCTCATCGAGGACCGTTGGGTGGGCTCTCCCGTCGACGCCGTCATCGATTCGAACGTGCGCGACGAGACCGCTAACATTCTGAAAACACTCTCCCCGAAAGAGGAGAAGGTGATCCGGCTCCGCTTCGGCATCGGCTGCGAGCGCGAGCACACTCTCGAAGAGATCGGCCAGCAGTTCGACGTCACCCGCGAACGCATCCGCCAGATCGAAGCCAAGGCCCTCCGCCAGCTTCGCTCTCCGGAACGCGCCCGCCACCTGCGCGCCCTGCTCGCTGCCCGCTAACACTTTTATCGACGAGCGCCCGCCTCCATTCCAGCCGGCGACGCAATACCGGAGCCCCTCCAAGGGCTCCGGTTTTTCTTTGGCAGCCCCCTCCCGCCCCAGCACACTCACCCTCCTCCTGGCATCCCAGGAAAAAAGTCCTCCTCTACTTTGAACTTGGTACTAACCTTACGGTGGTCCGTCGGAGTCTAACGATAGACATGCTGGAAGCACGCAATCTGGCCAAGCATTACTCCGGAGTTCCAGCCGTGGAAGGCATCTCCTTCACCATCGCCCCCGGAGAGATCCTGGGCTACCTTGGTCCTAATGGTTCGGGCAAAAGCACCACGGTGAAGATGGTCACGGGTCTGTTGCAACCGTCCCACGGACAGATCCTGCTGGATGGCATCTCGCTCGATGGCGACCCCATTACCTACAAACGGCGTCTCGGCTATGTCCCTGAAGAACCACAGCTTTACTCGTTTCTTTCGGGACGCGAATACCTCCAGCTCGCCGGGCGCCTGCGGGAACTGCCCCAGCCCGCGCTGAACCGCCGCATCGATTCCCTCCTCGAACTTTTCGGACTCTCCGCCGCTCGCTACTCCGCCCTCGCCTCCTACTCCAAAGGCATGCGCCAGAAGATCCTGCTTGCTGGCGCCCTGCTGCACAACCCTGACCTCATCGTGCTTGACGAGCCGTTCTCCGGCCTCGACGTCACCACCTCACAGGTACTCAAAGCCCTCCTGAAGGACCTCGCCCAGGCAGGCAAGATCATCCTCTACTCCTCACATGTGCTGGAAGTCGTTGAACGCGTCGCCACCCGCGTCATCATCCTGCACAAGGGCCGCATCGTCGCGGACGGCAGCGTCGATGACCTGCGCTCCATGATGACTCTCCCCTCGCTGGAGCAGATCTTCACCCAACTCGTCCACCAGGACGACTCCGGCCACACCGCTCGCGCCATCCTGAATACCATCACGGACCGCACGGAGTAGAGGAGCCAGTCGATGTATAAAATCCTCTACCGGCACTTCCTCGCGCAGTTCTTCGAAAACGACCTCGTCGCCCCCCAGGGCGAACTCCGCTCCGGCGTCACCGGCATTCTCGGATTCGTGGCCATGCCGGGCCTGATCCTCCCGCTTTGGATGATGGGCAAGTACTCGTCCCTGATTGCCTTCATTCGCATGGAGCGTGTCGTCGATCGCGACGCCGCCACCTGGTCCGATAAGATCATCTATCTCACGCTCGCCCTCGTGATCCCGGCGCTCGCCATGCTCCTCAAGTGGGATTCCATCTTTCCCACCCGGCTCGACCACGCCATCCTCGCGCCCATGCCGCTGCGCCTCTCCCGCATTCTGCTCGCGAAAGCCGCGGCGCTGGGTTCGTTCGTGGCCCTGTTCGCTCTGGCGGTGAATGCCGGAGCCACCATTCTTTTTCCCTTGGTTGTCCTGGGTGATACCGGCACGCTATGGGATGCCATCCGGTACGTCGGCGCCC
This sequence comes from Paludibaculum fermentans, assembly GCF_051172195.1. Taxonomy (GTDB): domain Bacteria; phylum Acidobacteriota; class Terriglobia; order Bryobacterales; family Bryobacteraceae; genus Paludibaculum; species Paludibaculum fermentans_A. The sequence goes on along the minus strand of NZ_JBPJAQ010000001.1, from coordinate 1,113,337 downwards.
ACTTCCTGGCCACCATGGCGCTGTCGCTTTGCGCCTGCACGTTCCTCATCGCATTGCAGGGCATCGGACTGACTACATTGGGGTTGGAGCGCTTCCGCGGCGTCTCGGCCGCTATCCAGTTCTCCATTCTTACCGCGCTGCTCACGCTCTTTCTGCTCTGCCCGTCGCTCAGCAACCTGGCCAGAAAACTCCACACCCTGCCCCAGGCCGAGTGGCTTCCGCCCTTCTGGTTCCTGGGTCTCTATGAAGTCCTGCTAGGCAAAGCAGATGCCGCCTACCGCGCCCTCGCTGTCACGGCCCTCCAGGCTCTGGCCGTCTGCTGCTTCACCGCCGTGGCCACCTATGCCCTCAGCTACCGCCGCCACTTCCGCCGCATCCCGGAAACCCTGGAACGCGGTTCGTCCTTCGCCGCGCCGGTCTGGGACCGGCTGGAATGGCTGGCCGGCCGCCTTCGCAAGGACCGCCGTCGCGCCGGCCTGCTGCTGTTCGTCCTGCAGACCTTCCTCCGCAGCCACACTCACCGCCTGCTTTTCGGAGTCTTTCTGGCTCTCGCTAACGCTGTGATTTTGAACGATGTTCTCACCATGGTGCTCACCACCAGCCGTGAAACCGACATCGTCCTCTCCGCACCACTCATTGTCAGCTTCTTCCTGCTAACCGGCTTCCGGTTCCTCTATGAGATCCCGGCCGACCTGCCGGCCCACTGGCTGTTCCGCATCGCCGCTCCCGCCCGGCCGGTTACCTTCCATGTGCTGATGCTGGCCTTCGTCATCCTGCTCACCACGCCCATCAACTTCCTGCTGCTGCCCGTCAGCGACGCCATCCTCCACTCCGGCTACTGCGGACTATTGGCCATCGTCCTCGGCGAAGCGCTCTTCGTCGGGTACCAGAAGATCCCGTTCACCTGCACCTTCGGTGCGGCTAAGTGGAACGTTACTTATTCCCTCTTCATCTGGTTCCTGATCTTTATCTTCTATACCTGGGTAGCGATCAGGGTGGAGCTGCATCTCGGCGCCAGCCCGGTCGCATTTGCGGTCGTCTACACGCTGCTTGCCCTGGTTGCCTTCTGGCTGCACCGCTACCGCAACCAGCTCTGGGCGGAAGATCCCGAGCTGCGTTTCTACGATGGCCAGGCGCCAACCGTCCAGACGCTCGACCTGAATGGCTGAGCTATTCCGCCCGCAGCGTGACCGCCGGATCAGCCCGGCCGGCGCGTCTGGCTGGCCCCAATCCAGACAGTAAAGCCACTAGAATCAATACTGCCGGAGCCAATATCCACGACACCAGATCACTGCTGCTCACCCCGAACAGCAGGCTCCGCAGGGCCTGTCCCGCCGGCCAGGCCAGCACCAGTCCCAGCACGGCGCCGGCAGCAGCCAACTTGCCCGCGTGCCGCAAGACAATCCCGCGCACGTGCCCGCTGTCCGCCCCCAGGGCCATGCGGATGCCGAACTCCCGCAGCCGCAAATCCGCCGTATACGAAACCACCCCATACAGTCCGAGACAGGCCAGCAGCAGCGAAGCAAACCCAAACAGGGAGACCAGCCCCGTCATCATGCCGCGCCCCTTCATGACCCTCTGCACCCACTCGTCCATCGTCCGCACATCATAGACCGGCTGCTCCGGATTCTCGCGGTGGATCTGCTCGATCACCGCTTGCGCCAGCAACTCTGGAGGCCCGGTCGTCCGCACCGCCAGCGCGCCGCGGTCCTGCGTCCGCTGGCTTTCCGGCCAATAGACCTGCGAACGCTCGTCCTTCTCCGGCGAGTCGTTCCGGATATGCCCCACGACACCGACGATCTCCGCCCACGGCCCCTTGAACGACGGGCCGCCGATGCGGAACCGCTTGCCGACGGGACTCTCCGCCCCAAAGACAGTCCGGGCCAGCTTTTCATCGATCAAACCCACGGCTGCCGTGTGGGCCCGGTCGCTCTCCAGTAGTAGCCTACCTCGTTTCAATGGGATACCCATTGCCTCAAAATAGCCCGGCGTGGCTGAACGCCAATCGGTCGTAAAGCGGTCCGTCCGCCCTTCAAACTCAATGCCGCCGGTCTGCGCAATACCGCTCATCGGCAGCCGGTTCACCAACCCCGCGGCCGTCACCCCCGGCACGGACATCACCCGTTGAATCAATCGGTTGTAGTAATCCGACACCTGCTCGTCTTCAGGAAACCGGGCCCTGGTCACGGCCAGATGCAGTGTCAGCACGCGCTCCGCCGTAAAGCCGGGCTGCACCCGCAGTAGTTCCGAGAAGCTCCTCAGGAACAGGGCTCCGCCAAAGAGCAGCACCACCGTCACCGCCACCTGGGCCACGACCAGAATGTTCCTGGACCGGCCGCCGCCGGCCACCGAACGCGTATTCGCTCGCAGCCCGGCCGAGGGCGACTCCCGCGCGGCCATCCGTGCGGGCAGCAGTCCCGCGAACAGGACCACCAGCAGCGCGACCCCGATGGCGAAGAGCAGCACTGGACCATGCAATCCAATCGACTCGATGCGGGGCGTATCTGTAGGTAGGTATGGGATTAACACCCGTAGCAGCCACAACGCCAACAAGGTTCCGCCGGCAATGCCGACCATCGCCAGCGGCAGTACCTCGGCCAGCAGTTGGCGGCGCAGCCGGTCGCCCGTCGCGCCTAGGGCCACTCGCACCGCAATCTCCCGCGACCGGGCGCTGGCCCTGGCGATCAGGAGGACGCCCAGGTTCATCGCTCCAATCAGCAGCAGGCAGCCCACCGCTGCCAGTAGGACGTACAACGTGCCGCGTACCTGCAGCGCGTCGCTCTCCGCCAGCGGCTCGACAATCGCCCCAAGCTCCGCCTGGTCTCCCTTGAAACTCAATGGGTTAGCGATCGCCAGCCTGTGCATCAGCGCGTCCAGTTCCGCCTGCGCCTGCTGCATCCGCACGCCCGGCTTCAACCGGCCCACCGCCCTGTACTGGTAGTTCAAATCGGCCTGCTGCTCATCCGGGGGGATGTAGAGCGGCGTCCAAAGCTCGAAGTCCTTGGTGGGGTAGGCATAGGCGGGCGGCATCACGCCAATCACTTCGAAAGGCTGGCCGTTGAGCTGGATCTTGCGCCCAACGACGCTGGGATCCCCGCCAAACCGGCGCCGCCAGAAGCCGTGGCTCAGAATAGCCACTTTGGCATCGGCCCGTTGCTCCTCCTCGGTGAAAACGCGGCCCAGCATGGGGTTCATGCCCAGCACGCGTGGCACGTTGTAGGAAGTACGCGCACCCTGCAATCGCTCCGGAGAGCCATCTCCCGTGAGATTGAAGTTCGCGATGGGGCGCGTCAGCCCCACGTCCTGCATCTGGGTCAGGCCGGGCCGCCAGCGCAGCCACAGCATCGCGTTCACGTTTAATCGCCCGTTGCCCGTCTTCGTCCACGTGGGCCAAAGGGCAACCAGTTGTTCCTGTTGCGGGTAGGGCAGCGGCTGCAGCAACACCCCGTAGACCACACTGAAGATGGCCGTACTCAGCCCAATCCCCAAGGCTAAGGTGGCGCAGATCACGCCGGTCCACACCGGGGTCCGGCGCAGCATCCGCAGTCCGTAGCGCGCATCTTCCAGAAAACGCTGGACGCCAGACAGCCCCCAGGTCTCTCGCGACTCCTCCTGGATCAAAGTCAGATTGCCGAACGCCCGCCGCGCCGCGCGTTCCGCCTCCGCCGGATCTTCCCCGGCCGCTACACGTTCCTGGACTTCGATCGCCAGATGCGCTCGCAGCTCTTCCTCCAGCTCAATCTCTTCCTGATTCCGGCGCCGCCACCAACGGATCCAGCCGAGCATGGTCTACTCCTGTGGGCGCATCACCCGCGCCATGGTCTTCACGAACAGCTTCCACTTCGTCTCTTCCTCGATCAGTTGCTGCTTGCCGGCCTCGGTCAACCGGTAGAACCGGGCACGCTGCTTGTTCTCCGTCATGCCCCACTCCGATTCGATCCAGCCTTCACGCCTCAGGCGGTGCAGAGCCGGATACAGGCTCCCATGCTCCACTTGTAGTAATTCATCGGACTTGGCCCGGATCACCTGTCCGATTCCGTGCCCGTGCTGCGGTCCCCACTGCAGCGTCTGCAGAATCAGCAGATCCAGGGTCCCTTGCAGCATTTCGAGCTTCCGCGGTTTCTCCATGTGGTAGAGAGTCTACTGCCACAGGTGGTCGAAGATCTACCACTATTCACAGTCCTGTCAATCTGTTTACTTTTTTCTCGATTGCTGTCGGCTTTTCCCCGCGGATGCTGCGTAGTGTGGCAGGGGCTGTCAGGGACGCCTGATTTGGTGTAGCGTCATCATCCTGATCCGGGTCATACGCCGCGTCCAGTTCACGGAGGAGAGCGTCCTTTCCGCCCCCCAAACAACTGCTGGGAAGAACCATGAAAAAACATCTCGGAACTACGCTTGCGCTGGTCTGTGGGTTGGCTATGTCTTTGACTGCTCAGGAGAAATGGGCACTGGAAGCACCTGCCTCGGTGAAGTGGTCGCGCGTCATCCTGGGCGGCACCTACCTCTTTTCCACGGATAAGGGGCTGCATGCTATCGATACGGAATCCGGCAAACTGCTCTGGACCCGGGCCGACCTGGGCAAACTCCTGGAATTCAACATCGAAGAAGTGGCGGGCATCCCGCTGCTCTTCATCGCCGAAAACAGCAGCCGTTTCTCGAACAACTCGAGCCTTGTCGCCATCAGCCTCGAGACCGGCGAGGATGTCTGGAAGACCGAGAAGATGAAAGGCGTCCTGATCGACCTGGTCGGGCACCGCGCCGAGAACCTGGTGGTTGCCCTCTCCTGCGAGTTTGCCGGCAATAAGGTGCCGGTCCGCTACATGGGCTTCGACATGGCTACCGGCCAGGTACGGTTCGAAGGCGCCATCAAGGACAAGGCCGACCTGTATATCAATGAAAAGAGTGGCAAATTCATGCCGCGCGTCGACCTCGACGGGCACGCTCAACCCACCTTCGAAGACGGTGCCATGTATCTCGCCTACGCCGGCCTCCACAAGATCGACACGAAGACCGGTAACGTCCTGTGGGGCGCTCCCTTCGACGTCACCGAGGGCCACTACAAACGTACGAATTCGTCACCGGTTGTCGACGGCGGGCTCGTCTACAGCTCGGCCAAGGGCATCGTCCGCGCCTTCGACAAGGCCAACGGCACCCTCAAGTGGACCTCGTCCGACTTCGGTGCGGCCATTCCCGAGATCCTGGTCCGCAACAACCTGGTTATCGCCCGCATGGGCGGCACCTACTTCGATTCCAGCAAGCGCGAGTTTGAACTGAAGAAGCCGCTGGGCATCGTGGCGCTCGACTCCGGCTCCGGCCAGTTGAAGTGGCGCTACGACGGCGCCAAGGAATCGACTACCAACATGGTCTACGACGCCCCATCGAACACGGTTATGATCGCCGACGCCCGCGCGCTGGTTGGCCTGAAGGCGGACGCCGCCGGCGGAGCCAAGGAGGCCTTCCGCGTCCCGCTGGAGTTCAAAGCCAAGTCGAGCGGAGGCAAGAAGGCCGCCAAAATGGCCGGCAAGTTCGCCCTGGGCGGAGTGCGCGCCATGGCCCGCAAGGACAACAGTGAGGAAGATTTTCCGCTCGCCCTGGTGCCGCGCCAGAACGGCACGGTGGTCGTTCGCGCTAAACAACACCTGTTGTCTTTCAAGCCGGCGACCCGCGAGATCGCCTGGGGCGTTGAATACAAAGCACCTGGGCTACCCGGCTGGCAGAAACTGGCCACCACGGCGGCCTTCGCCATGGCCTACTACATGAACACCGGCACCGCGCTCAATACGCAACTTGGCACGTCCAGCAACACCCTGGCCAACAACATGCGCCAGGACAACATCTCGGGCATGTTCGGAGCATGGTCCAAGCGCTTTAGTGCAGCCAACGCCACGTTCAACTACGCTTACATGCTCACCGACGTGGAGATGGACAACAAGGGTGCGCCGGGCATCGTCGGCGTGAACCTCGACAGCGGCGAAACCGAGCAGGAAGTCGTGTTTAACGACCGTGAGCCGGACTACGTCGTCGACGAGTTGCACGGCATCGTGGTCCGCACACACAAGTCCGGGAAGCAGATCGTCGCGTCCTCCCTGCGCTAAGTTAAACTGTTTCATTCGGTTATGTCTGATACCGCCGAGCCGCGCAACACCCTCGACGACCAACTCCCGCTGGTCTACGAGGAGTTGCGCCGGCTCGCCGCGTCCTACCTGCGCCGCGAGCGCACGGACCACACCCTCCAGCCAACCTCCCTCGTCCACGAGGCTTACCTGCGCCTGCTGGAGCAGCGCGAAACCGGCTGGTCGAACCGTGCCCAGCTCATTGGTCTCGCCGCGTCGATGATGCGCCGCATCCTGGTGAACTATGCCTGCGCCCATGTCGCCCTCAAGCGGGGCGGCGGCGCCCTGCGCATGTCCATCGACGAGCCAGACTCCTCAGATCCCGCCTCTAAACCTACGTCCACGGTAGACTTACTGGCGCTGGACCAGGCTCTGGACCAGCTCGCACAGTTCCATCCGGAATGTGCCAGAATCGTCGAGATGAAATACTTCGGCGGCCTCAACTTCGAAGAGGTGGCCGAGGTGCTAGGCATCACCGAGCGTACCGTCCAGCGCCATTGGCGCACCGCTCGGGCCTGGTTGTTTGCCCGGTTGTCCACCTGAACCCATGCAACCCGCGCTGACTCCGGAACAATGGCGGCAGGTCGCCCAGATCTTTGAAGCGGCCGTCGAGGTGGAGCCTGAGGCGCGCGGACACTTCCTCGACGGATCCTGTCCCCCGGACGCAGCGATCCGCGCTGAGGTGGACCGTATGCTCGCGGCCGACCAGTCAGCCAACACCTTTCTGGAGCACGACCCCCTGCCCGAGTTCTCGACCGTGCTCTTTCGCCCGGAGGAAGGTGCGGTGGTCGGGTCGTACCGCCTGGTCCGCGAACTGGGTTCGGGCGGCATGGGCGCGGTCTGGCTGGCCGAGCGGGCGGACGGCTCGTTCGCCCAACAGGTCGCCATCAAGTTCAGCCGCACCGGGCTGGTGACCGCGGCCGCCGAGCAGCGTCTGCGATCGGAGAGGCGGATCCTTGCCCAACTGCAACACCCGCATATCGCCCGGTTGCTGGACGGTGGCTCCGTCGGCCCCGGAGTCCCTTATTTTGTAATGGAATACGTCGACGGCCAGCCGCTGCTGACCTATGCCCGGCAGCGCCAGTTGTCCCTCCCCGAACGGGTCAGAATCCTGGCCGACATCTGCCTGGCGGTCCACTTCGCGCATCAGCGGCTGATCGTGCACCGCGACCTCAAGCCGGCCAACATCCTGGTGGATTCCGGCGGCCGCGTCCAACTGCTGGATTTCGGTGTCGCCAAACTACTACATCCGGAGGAGGAAAGCGGGGCCGCGACCGGTTTCTATACGCCCGGCTATGCCAGCCCGGAACAACTCGCCGGCCTGCCGGTCACCACAGCCTCCGATATCTTCTCCCTCGGCCTGATCACGTTCGAGTTGCTGACCGGTGAGCGCCCCAAGGCGGCGGCGGGGGAGGATCTGCCCGCACCCAGCAGCGTCAACCCGGCCGTCGACCGTGATCTGGATTCGATCGTCCGGCTTTCCACGCACCGCGAACCGGACCGCCGCTATCCCTCTGCCCGAAGTTTGGCTGAGGATCTCCTGCGCTACCTGGAAGGACGCCCCGTCACCGCCCGCCCGGATACGGTTTCCTACCGGCTCTCCAAGTTCGTCCGCCGCAACCGCCGTGCGACCACGATCTTGGCTGCGGCGATCCTGTCCACGGTCGTGGCGGTCGGACTGTTCTCCTGGCAGTGGGGCCAGACGCGCCGGGCCGAAAACCAGGCCCGAGCCCATCTGGAAGACCTCCATAGACTCGCCCTGAACCTGCTCTTCGATTACCACGACCGCGTCGCCCGCCTGCCCGGCTCCACCGCGCTGCGCGAGCGCATCGCCAGTGACGCGCTCAACTACCTGCAGAAACTGGACCGCGACGCACAGTCAGATAAGTCACTGAAAGACATTAGCCTAGACATCTCCACCGCGTGGCTGCGGTTAGGTGACGCACAGGGCCGGCCATGGAGCGCCAACCGTGGCAATCCGGCGGAAGCACTGCGCAGCTACCAGGAAGCGGAGAAGTGGGCGAGGCAGGTGGTGGCCAACGCGGATCGTGATCGCAGCCGGCGTGCCCTGGGTACGGTGTTGCAGCGGCGCGGCCAGTTGGAGAGCCGGTTGTTCCGCTGGCCGGACTCTCTACGACACTTGCAGGAGTCGGTCTCCCTGTTTGGCGCCACGCAGCAGAGAGCAGATCAGGTGCTACTCGTCTCCGCGCTCAGCGCCTGGGGCGATGCCACTCTGCGCAGCGGCGGTGCCCCGGCCGAAGGCCTGGCCCGCCTCACGGAAGCACGAACACTGGGCGAGCGGCTCGCCCCGGTGGCCTCCAACGATCCGGCTCTATTACGATCTCTTGCAGTTGTAGAACAACGGATCGGCAACCACCTCGCCACGCATGGTCAACCGGCCGAGGGCCTCCAAAGTCACGTTCGCGCGCTGGCCTACTTGCAGAAATTGACCGAACTCCAACCGGGCGAGCCAGCCCTGCTGCGCGATCAGGCCGACGAGCTTGTCATGAAAGCGGAGGCGCAAGCCCGGGCCGGCGACGTGCCCGGCGCGCTGGCCGATTGCGACCGCGGCATCGCCATTCTGAAGCGTCTGGCGGAGTCAGACACTACAAACGTCGAATCATCGCGTGATCTGGGCTATGCCTGGTACTCCCGCCTAGCCGCCTATTCCATCGGGAACAAGCGCTGCGACGAGGCGGCCACCCGCGAGGCCCTGCGTATATTCACGGCGATCGTCGCCGGACCCTCGTCCACCAGGGAAGATGAGGAGTCCCTGGCCAGCCTGCGGAGCCGCGCCATTGGTTGCCAGTGAATACTGGCCTGCGGTACAACTTAGGGGCAAAGATGTCAGATCCAGCCCAGTCGATCTCGGTCAAACGCGCGCAGGTGGACTTCCACAACTTCGCGTCGCTGGGCGAACCGGAACGGGCGCTGGCTGCCTATGCCGACGAGAATTTCCGGCGCGGCTCCATCCTGAAAGCTCATCGGGACTTCATCCCATCGCTGACCCCGTTCCTGGAAGTGGGCGCCAACGCCGGGCACACCTCTTACTTACTGGCCAATGAGTTTCAGGCCGACGGTTTCGCGCTGGACATTTCGGCCGACGCGCTCCGCTACGGCCAGTTTCTGCGGACTGCCTGGAATCTGGAACGCTCGCCGATCCTCACCGCCGGCGACGCCACCCGTCTGCCGTTCCGCGACAACTCGCTGGCGTTTGTCATGTCGTTTCAGACGCTTTCCCAGTTTCTCGACATCGAGAGCGTCATTCGCGAAGTGCACCGCGTGCTGGCCCCCGGCGGCGTCTACTACTTTGCCGAGGAGCCGGTCCGCCGCAAGTTGACGATGCGGGTCTACCGCGCACCTTACCCCGAGCGAATGAAGCCGTTCGAGAAGCGCCTCTACGACAGCGGGCTGCTCGATTTTATGGCGATGGACGTGATCGGGGCCGACCAGGAAGAGTCCTTCGGCATCCGCCAGAACCACCGCTTCGGCCTGCGCGAATGGTCGGAACTGCTCCATAAGTACTTCGAGGAGTGCCGCTTCGTCACCTTCCCGCGCCAGCGCGGCTGGGCGAACCAGATGGTCCAGTGGATGCTGCGCCGCATGCCGGGCAATGCCGAGGCGCGCATCGCTGACTGCCTGGGCGCGACACTCGCCGCCTTTTGCCGCAAGCCCGGGCGGCTGCCGGCGGAGCTTCCGCTCACGGAGGCGCTGGCCTGTCCCGACTGCGGCGCCCCGCTTCCGTTCCAGACGACTGAGCTGATGGCCTGCCCCCAGTGCGCCTATCAGGCGGTGAACGAATCGAATGTCTACAATCTGTTGAGCACCAGTCTCAAAGCGGAGCTCTATCCCGGTAACCGCGCGGATACATTGGACTTCTCCAAACCGGGCCACGAGGAAGGGCTCGTCGAAGGCTTCTACGAACTGGAAGGCGACTTCGGCAGCAAGTACCGCTGGATCGGCGCCCGCGCCGTGGTCAAACTCGTCCGCATGCGGGCCGGAGCGCCCCTGCTGCGCGTGCAGGGCTACGCGCCGTCGGTGGCGAAGGTCGAACTGCGCGCCAATGGCCAGTCCATCGGGCAATGGAAACTGGACCGGCCGGGCCTGTTCATCCTGGAGGCTCCGCTGGATGAGGCGCCCGAGTATCAGGTGGAGATCCTGGGCTCCCCCGTCATCACCGAACCAAACCAGAAACCCGGCGAGGGCCGCTTGCTGAGCGTCAACCTCTCCCTCATCAAACTGCTACCCCGCGAATAGCAAAATCGAAGATTCCTTCAATTGCCGCTTGCCTTCTTCTATAATTCCACTATAGTAGAATTATAGAAACAAGCCGTAGCAATGCCGTGGCAACTCCAGTCACCCCATTGCAGGAACAGGAGATTACTATGAGCACGACAGATGTAAAACAAGCAGTGCAGGATCGCTATGGAAAGGCTGCCCTGCGTGTGGTGGAAGGCGAAGCTTCCTGCTGCTGCGGATCAAAGAAGGCCGTGGCCTTGGGTGCGAACGACCCCATCACCGCCAATCTCTACACAGACGACCAGGCAGCCCAGATCCCCGAGACCGCGGTACTCGCCTCGCTCGGCTGCGGCAACCCTACAGCCTTGGCCCAGCTGCACGAAGGTGAAACCGTGTTGGATCTCGGCTCCGGCGGCGGCATCGATGTGCTGCTTTCGGCCCGCCGCGTGGGCCCTACCGGCAAAGCCTACGGTCTGGACATGACCGATGAAATGCTCGCCCTGGCCAACTCGAACAAGGAGAAGTCCGGCCTGGCGAATGTCGAGTTCCTGAAGGGCGAGATCGAGCGCATCCCGCTGCCGGACAACTCGGTCGACGTCATCATTTCCAACTGTGTGATCAACCTCTCGGCCGATAAGGACATGGTCCTGAGCGAGGCTTTCCGGGTGCTGAAGCCGGGCGGCCGCTTCGCGGTCTCCGACGTAGTCACCCGTGGGGAAATCCCGGCCGATGTGCGGCGCAGCGTCGAGCTCTGGGTGGGCTGCATCGCCGGCGCGCTGGACGAACAGGATTATCATGCCCGGCTCGCCAAGGCCGGCTTTGAGAACATCGGTTTCGAACCCACCCGCGTCTACAAAGTCGAGCAGGCCCGCGAGTTCCTCGACGGCCAGGGCATTGATGTAGAAGCCATCGCGCCGCTGGTCGATGAGAAGTTCATGAGCGCCTTCATCCGCGCGACAAAGCCCGTCTAGTCCATACTCCGTGTCCAGGGCGGCACGATCGCGGTAGTACAATTGGTTTTCATGCGAAACCCGCGAGTTTTCGCCGCCCTGGCGCTGGTCTGCGCCCTGACGATCCCCGCCCCGGCGCGAGAACCGGTGCGTACCCGCAAGGCCATGGTGGTCTCGCAGGAACCCAACGCTACCGATGCAGGTGTTGCTGTGCTCAAGGCTGGCGGCAATGCCGTCGACGCAGCCATCACCGTCGCCATGACCCTGGCCGTCACCCATCCCAGGGCCGGCAACCTGGGCGGCGGCGGTTTCATGCTCATCCGCCTGGCCAACGGGACCAGCACGTTCATCGACTTCCGGGAGCGCGCTCCGCTCAGCGCCACTCGCACGATGTACCTGGACAAGGATGGCAAGCTCACCAAGGACACCCAGGTAGGCTGGCGCGCGGCCGGAGTGCCCGGAACTGCCCGCGGTCTCGAATACGCCCACAAGAAGTACGGCACGAAGCCCTGGGCCAGCCTGCTGAAGCCCGCCATCGACTTCGCCTCACAGGGCGTCACACTCACCTACGCCGAAGCCCGCAATCTCTGCGGCAACCGCGAAGTCATGGAGCCCTTCGCCGAATCCAAGCGCATCTTCCTGAAGGGCGGAGCCTGTTTCGAACCCGGCGAGAAGCTGGTCCAGCCCGAACTGGCCCAAGTGATTGGGCGCATCGCCAAGTTAGGCGCGAAGGACTTCTACGAGGGCGAAACGGCTCGCGTTTTTGCCGAGGAATCGAAAAAGGCCGGCGGTGAGATTACGCTGGAAGACCTCAAGGCCTACCAGGTGCACGAGCGCAAGCCACTCATCGGCGAGTATAAGGGCTACCAGATCATCACCGCGCCGCCCCCGTCTTCCGGCGGAATCGCCATGTTCCAGATGCTGGGCATGCTTGAAGGCACGGGTTATGAAAAGGCCGGTGCCGGATCCGCCAGCGCCACCCACTTCATGGCCGAGGCCATGCGCCGCGCCTACGCCGACCGCGCGCGCTATGTGGGCGACCCCGACTTCGTTAAGATTCCGGTCAGTGGCCTGATCAACCGCACCTACACCAGGAAGCTCTGGGCGAATGTCGAGCCCGACAAGGCCACACCCAGCGGCGCCATCCAGGCGGGCGATCCGGCGCCTTATGAATCGTCCGAGACCACGCACTTCAACGTGATCGACGAGCAGGGCAACGCCGTCGCGCTCACTTATACGATTAACGGCCTCTACGGCAACGGGGTCACCGTGCCGCGCCTGGGCTTCCTGCTCAACAACGAGATGGACGATTTCACCACCAAGCCGGGCGAGGCCAACATGTTTGGCACGGTGGAAGGTGAGGCGAATTCGATCCAGCCGCGCAAGGCGCCGCTGTCGTCCATGACCCCCACCATTGTGACGAAGGACAACCAGCCGTTCCTGCTGCTGGGCGCGCCGGGCGGCTCGCGCATCATCAACGCCGTCACCCAGGTGCTGCTCTATGTCATCGATTTCGGCATGGACGTGCAGCAGGCGATTGATCAACCACGCTTTCATCATCAGTGGCTGCCGGACACGCTCTACCTCGAGCCTGGATTCTCGCCGGACACCCGTGCCGCGCTGGAGAAGATGGGCTATAAAGTGGCCGGCACCTCGGGCGTCGCCAGCGTCGAAGCGATCATGGTGGAACGGCCCAAAGCCGCCCAAGCCTCGCGGGGCGGGGTGGTGGCGGACGGAGCCACCGCGGTCCGTTCGCGTTCGAACAGCAGTAAAGATACCTGGATGTCGCGCATCACCTGGATCGCAGGAGCGCAGAATGGACGCTCTTCCGGCAAAGCGGCCGGTTACTGAAATCGTATGGAACACGCACTCTCCACCCACGTTCTCGTCAATCACCGGCTCAACACAGTCTGGCTCGACCGGATATGGAATGCCGGCATCCCCAAAGTGGAGATCTTCTGCGCCAGGCAGCACTTCGACTACCGCGACATGTCGCAGGTGAATGAGCTGGGCTACTGGTTCCGCGACGCGCAGTTACAGTGCCACTCGCTGCATTCGCCCATGTTCAACGACGATTGCTGGGGCCGCAGCGGGCCATCCTCTGTCGTCACGCTCACCGACACTTCCAAGCCGCGCCGCCTGCAATCCGTCGAGGAGATCAAGCGCGCCATCGAGGTGGCCGAGAAGTTCCCCTTCAAGTACCTCATCCAGCACTTCGGTGTCTCGGGTGAAGAGTATAGCGACGAGAAACTGGATGCCGCCTTCACCGCGCTGGAGGATTTGCAGCTCTTCGCCAAACACCGCGGCGTGGAGATCCTCATCGAAAACATCCCCAACCGCCTGAGCAGCGCCGAACGCCTGCTCTACTTCAGCGGCATCACCCACCTTGACCTGAAATTCTGCCTGGACCTGGGTCACGCCCACATGATGGAAGGCATTGCACCCACCTTCGCCCTGCTGCAGGACCGGCTGCGGTCCACACACGTCCACGACAACGACGGCAAGGATGACAAACATCTCTTTCCGCTGCTGGCCGAGGGCGGCACCATTCCCTGGAAGCAGACCATGGATCTGCTACGCACCCGGGAGTCGCAGTATCCGCTCCTGTTGGAGGTCAAGGACTCACCCGCCTTCCCGAATCCCATTGATGCGGCCCGGCAGGCCTTTGACCGATTGGAGAACCTTTGATGTCTGACTACCGTCGAATCACCATTGCCAGCGCGGGCCAGCATACCGGCGAACCCGTCGAAATTGCCGGCTGGCTCTACAACCTGCGCAAGTCGGGGAAGATCATCTTTCCGATCATCCGCGATGGCAGCGGGACCATCCAGTGCGTGGGCGTGAAAGCCCAGTTGCCCGAGGATGTCTTTGAAGCCCTGAAGAACCTGACCCAGGAATCCTCCGTCATCATTCGCGGCCGGATGCGCGCCGAGGCGCGAGCCCAGGGCGGCTTTGAGATGGATATCGAAGGCGCTGAGATCGTGCAGCGCGTCAGTGAGGAGCATCCTTACCCCATCACGCCCAAGGAGCATGGTGTCGAGTTCCTCTTCGACCAGCGCCATCTGCACCTGCGCAGCCGCCGCCAGCACGCCATTCTCAAGATCCGCCACGAGATCATCAAGGCCGTCCGCGACTACTTCGACTCCAACGGTTTCACCCTGGTCGACTGCCCCATCTTTACGCCGGCCGCCTGCGAAGGCACGACGACGCTGTTCGAAGTCGACTACTTCGAGGATGAGAAGGTCTACCTCACGCAGTCCGGCCAGCTCTACAACGAAGCCACGGCCGCCGCGTTCGGCAAGACCTACTGCTTCGGCCCGACCTTCCGGGCCGAGAAGTCCAAGACCCGCCGCCACCTCACCGAGTTCTGGATGGTGGAGCCCGAGATGGCCTACGCCGACCTGGAAGATGTGAAACGCGTCGCCGAGGAACTGATCGTCTTCATGGTGGGCCGCGTCCTGGAGAATCGTAAAACCGAACTGGCCACGCTGGAACGCGACATTACCAAGCTGGAAGCCATCAAGCCGCCGTTCCCGCGCATCAGCTACGACGAAGCCGTTGAGATCCTCAAGCGCAAGGGCAGCGAGATTGAATGGGGTGGCGACTTCGGCGGTACCGACGAAACCCTGCTCAGCGAGGAGTTCGACCGGCCCGTGATGGTCGATCGCTATCCCGCCGCGGTGAAGGCCTTCTACTTCCAACCCGCACCGGAGCGGCCTGAAGTCGCACTGGGCGTCGATGTCCTGGCCAGCGAAGGCTACGGCGAAGTCATCGGCGGCGGCCAGCGCGTCCACGACTACGACCTGCTGGTGCAGCGCATCAAGGATCACAACCTGCCGCCCGAGGCGTTCCAGTGGTATCTGGACCTGCGCCGCTTCGGCAGCGTGCCGCATGGGGGTTTCGGCATGGGCATTGAGCGCGCCGTGGCGTGGATCTGCGGCCTGGAACACATCCGCGAAACCATCGCCTTCCCGCGCATGCTGTACCGCACGCGGCCCTAGGAGCATATGGCGCAAACAATCGCGATTCTCGGAGCTCCCCTCGACCTCGGCGCCGGACGCCGCGGGGTGGACATGGGCCCCTCGGCCCTGCGCGTGGCGAATCTGAATGCGAAGCTCGTCTCCCTCGGCTACAAGGTCGAGGATTTGGGCAACGTGTTCGCCAGCCAGCAGGAGAGCTCCCGAATCGGCGCCGCCCACGCCCGCTACCTGAAACCGATCGCCGAAACCTGTGTCGAGTTGGCGCATAAAGTGGAGCGTGCGGCCGGGCAGGGCAAGTTCCCGCTGGTGCTGGGCGGCGATCACTCAGTGGCGGTCGGCACAGTCAGCGGCATGGCCCACCATTTCCTGAAGAAGAAGCAGAAGCTGGGCATCATCTGGCTGGACGCGCATACCGACATGAACACGCCGGACTCGTCGCCCAGCGGCAACGTGCACGGCATGCCGCTGGCGTGCCTGGTGGGGTACGGCCCCAAGCCGTTGACGCACCTCTACGGCTACGCTCCCAAGGTGGACCCGAAGAACGTCGTGTTGGTGGGGATCCGCGATGTCGACCTGTCGGAGCGCCCCATTGTGAAGCAGAGCGGCGTGCGTGTCTTCACCATGCGCGATATCGATGAGCGCGGACTGCGCTCGGTGATGGAAGAGGCGGTGATGATCGCCTCGGAAGGTACGGCCGGCATCCACCTCTCACTGGACATGGACGGCGTGGATCCCGATGAGGCGCCGGGTGTTGGTACGCCTGTGCGCGGCGGCTTCTCCTACCGCGAGGCCCACCTGGCGATGGAGATCCTCAGCGACTCGCGCCGCGTGCGTTCCATGGAAGTGGTGGAAGTAAATCCGGTGCTCGACACTGCTAACCGGACCGCCTTGCTGGGCGTCGAACTGGTGATGTCGGCCATGGGTAAAAGGATCCTCTAACAAGGCATTTATGAGTAAACTCCGCGTCGCAGTTGTGTACGGCGGCCGCAGCGGCGAGCACGAAGTCTCCATCCGCTCGGCCCAGGCCATCATGGCCGCTCTGAACACCGAGAACTACGAAATCATCCCCTATCTCATCGGCAAAGATGGCAAGTGGGATCCCAAACCGATTCTGCCTGAGCCCGGCGCCAATGACGGCATCGACGTCGTCTTCCCCGTGCTTCACGGTACTTTCGGCGAGGACGGCACCATCCAGGGGCTGTTCGAGATGGCCGACCTGGCGTATGTCGGGCCCGGCGTCTTCGGCTCCGCCGCGTCGATGGATAAGGAACATTTCAAGCGCCTCAGCGTGGAGCGCGGTCTCCCTGTCGTCGAGTACGCCATCGTCCAAACCGGCAATCCACACAAGGCTATCGACTGGGAAACCACGCTGAACCAGATCGTCGAGCGTTTCGGCCTGCCCGTCTTCGTGAAGCCCTGCAATCTGGGCTCGTCCGTGGGCGTCTCCAAGGCGCATACGGTGGAAGAGCTGCAGGCGGCGATCCTGGACGCGGCCCGCTACGACCTGAAGGTGATCGTCGAACGTGCCATCGTCGGCCAGGAAGTGGAGTGCGCCGTCCTGGGCAACTACCGCCCGCAGGCCTCCACGCCGTGCGAGATCCTGCCGTCGAAGGAGTTTTACGACTACGACGACAAATACCTGCTCGACCAGGCGCGGACAGTCATCCCGCCGAACCTGAGCGAGGAAAAGATCGAAGAGGTCCAGCGCCTGGCCATCGCGTGTTTCCAGGCCATGGACTGCAGCGGTATGGCCCGCGTCGATTTCCTGATTGAGAAAGCCACGGGCAACATTTACATCAACGAGATCAACACCATCCCGGGCTTCACCTCCATCAGCATGTACCCGAAGATGTGGGAGCATGCCGGCTGCCCGTTCGAGATGCTGGTGGGCATGCTCATCAGCCTGGCGCTGGAACGTCACAGCCTGCGCCGGGCCCTGCGCTACGAACGATGAGAACGCTGGCCGTACTCCTGCTGGCGGCGTGCCTGCCGCTGGCCGCACAGCCGAAGCCGCCCGCGAATCCGAACCGGCCCCTCCCGAATACGGAGGAGCTGGAGCGCGAGCTGAAGCGCGTTCTGGACGTGTATCTCATTGCCAGCGACAATGCGGCCGACCCGGTCAGTCCCGACGCCGCCTTCTATGGCGGAGCCATCCCCGGCATGCTGCGCCGCCTCGATCCACACTCCGTTTTCTTCGACAAGGAACAGTTCCAGCAGTTGCAGGAGATGGAGCGCAGCGTCACCAAGGGCTTTGGCAGCGTGGTGAGCGTGCTGCCCGGACGTGTCATCGTCCTGCAGACCCTGCCCGGCACGCCGTCGCAGAAGTCCGGCCTTTCGCCGGGCGACGAGATTGTCGGCGTCAACAATATTCCCTTCGCGAATCTCGACCTGGATCAGTTGGTACAAGTGCTTTCGATGACCCGCCAGCAACAGGCGCAGATCGTCGTGCGGCGCCAGGGGACGGCGCGCCTGATGTTCTTCACCCTGACGCCGGAAGAACTGCAGTCGCCCAGCGTCGACCGCTCGTTCCTGTTGGAACCCGGCATCGGTTACGTCCGCGCCACCAGTTTCGACACGAATACCGCCACGCTCATCCAGGAAGCCATCGAAGGCCTGGGCGGCGCGAAACTCAAAGGGCTGGTGCTGGACCTGCGCGAGAATCCCGGCGGCGTCCTGCAGGCCGGCCTCGCCACGGCGGCGCTGTTCTTGAAGCCCGGCACTCGTATCCTCAGCGCGCGCGGCCGCAGCACCGAGACCGAGAACATCGAGGTGCCCAAGGAAGCAAAGCCCTACGACTTCAAGCTCGCCGTGCTGGTGAATTCAAAGACGGCCAGTGCATCGGAGATCGTGGCCGGGGCCATCCAGGATAACGATCGCGGCATGGTCATCGGCGAAACGTCGTACGGGAAGGGCCTGGTGCAGCGCGTCTTCCCGCTCAGCGACAACGCCGGGCTGGCGCTGACCACGGCGTTCTACTACACGCCCAGCGGCCGTAGTATCCAGAAGCCGTTGAAGGACAACGAACTGGCCGCGGCTACCGCAACCACCCGGCCCGAGTTCAAAACCGTGGGCGGACGTACGGTGCGCGGCGGCGGCGGGATCGAACCCGACTTCGTGGTCTTCCCTGAACGTCCGGGCCGTTTTCGCTATGTCCTGGAGACTTCAGCCGCTTTCGCCGGATATGCCACGGAATGGCTCGCCGGCCACCGCGCCGACTCCAGCCGCGACATGGAGATCACCGGCCCCATGCTGGATGAGTTCCAGCTCTGGCTATCGAAGCGCAACATCCGGCCCGGGCTGTCCGAATGGTCGGCTGAGCGCGAGTACATCCGCCGCCGCCTCAAGCAGGAGATTCTGAATCAGTCGATCAGCGTTGCGATCGGCGACGAGATCGAGCTTCGGAACGATCCTGTGGTTCGGCGGGCTCTGGCAGGGTTTCAGGAACCCTGATCAACAGCAGGCCTGCAAACAGCAGCGGCGCGATCAACTGCACCATCTTGCGGTCGAGCGCGGTGTCGATCTGCCAGCCCACGGTGGGTGGGGTGATCCACAGCACCAGCAGGTCAGCCAGCAGCAGCACGGCCGGTACGATGACGGGCCACCACGGTGCGCGCGGCGCCCGCAGCTTCAGCACGAATGCCAACGCCGCGAAGAGCAGCACCGGGTGTGCCGGGAACTCGCCCAACTGCAGCAGCGAATCCAGGAAGTTCCTCAGCACGGCGCCGCCACGGCTTACGTCCGCCAGCAGGCTAAAGGAGAGGCCAGCCGTTTTCGGAGCCAGCAGCAGAGGGAAGCCCACCGCCAGCAGCAGGGCCGGCAGCGATCCTCCCAGCCAGGCAGCCGTTTTGACCCGCGCCTGCCAGGCCAGTGCCGCGGCCAGTAAGACGAAGAACACAGCGCCCTCGTTCTTCGCCGACGCGGCCAGCGCGGCCAGCAAGCCGCTCAGCGCGAGCACGCCGGGATCCCACTTCCTGCGCTCAGCCAGGGCCGCGACGATCAGCGACGCCAGCATCAGGCAGCCTACGGGCATGTCGGCATACTGGCCCGGAGCCTGCCGCCACAATGGTGTCGACGTCAGCAGAATCACCCCGCCCAGCCAGCCCAGCGCCGGAGAGCGCAGCAGCGCCAGGGCGAACCCAAGCAGCAGGGGGATGGCCGCGCTGAAGAGAAACGATGCCGCGATGGGCACACGGGGATCACCCGTCGCGCCGCCGTAGACCCAACCGCGCGCCACCACGGAGGGCCACAACAACGGCGCGTCGGCGTTCGCCAGTCCGTTCTCCGCGGTGATTGCGAGGCGCCAGGTCGAAGCGTCCGTCAGGAACTTGGCCCGCAGATTCCAACTCGACCAGGCATCCCAATTCCCCTGCGGATTGCCATTGGTGAAGGCGAAGAATCCGGCCGCGAACAGCACCATGCCGACTGCGAAGGCCATGGCCGGCAGCCAGGTCCACTTGAATCCAGGGGGCGCCGGAGTCTCCTCCTGTCCAGCAATGGAACCGCGCCGGAGAAACCAACCGGCGATGCCGCACAGTGCCAGCAAACCATCGGCTGCATGGACGGCAGTCTGCGCACCCAGTCCGGCCCAGAGCAGGGCAAACGACAGGGCAGCGGTAGCCGCCAGGCCCACCGGCAGCGCCAGCAGCGCTTCGAGGATCCAGGCCATCCAACGTGGCCGCAGCCCGTCGCAGGCCCGCGAGGCGCGCACCCACGGCCAGCCAATCGCCCACGCCAACAGTAGCGAGCCAATGCCTATCACGCTAACGGCCCTCCCGGCGGTACAGCCCCACGGAATTGCCGAGATTCTCCACCAGCACCATGCCACGGTCGCGGCCCTGCGCCGCCAGGTTGGCATCATTCGCGGACAGGGCGCCGATCCACCAGACCGGCTTCACCTTGGCCGTCCAGGGCACCAGCACTCGCGGCGCGACGGCGTATTGCGTGTAGGCAAACGCCGCCTGCTCCGCCAGGTCGCTATCCGGCAGATCGGAGAAATAGCCTACCTTTTCGGTGACAGGGATGCGCGCCAGCACGGGCTGGAGCCGCTCCTGTTGGGCCATCACGTGGAAGGGGTCGTGGAACTGCGAGGCATACTGGTCAGATAGGCCGTACTGCTGTAGTGCGCCGAAGAGCGCCACCACAGCCACCGCGGCCACTCCGGCCAGCGCGCGCGCGCCGGTCGTATGGTCTTGCGCAGGCATAGGGTGCAACTCACAAGTATAGCGGCCGGTCCTACAGATCTCGAAGCCGCCGCAACCGGTTGCGCCTTACCCGCTCAGCTCGTAGCACCTCGCGCTCGTCCAGGCCGAAATAATGGGCCACCTCGTGCCAGATCGTCTCCTCGACCAGGCGTCGCAGTTCGGCCGGAGTGCGGGCCTCTCGTTCGTGAGGGCCCTGATAGAGAGTGATGCGGTCTGGCATCGAGAAGGAGTGGACGGTGCTACGTTCCGTGAGGGGGCGGCCCTCGTAGAGTCCCAGCAACCCCGGCGTGGCAGGCTCCTGCTCGACCAGGAACACCAGATTCTGCAGCTGCCGCCGGAAGCGCGGAGGAATGACATGCATGCACTCTTCGACGAGTTGGTCGAACTCCAGCGGAGTCATACGTTAGCCTTAAGTGTAGATGCGGGATCGAGGGAAAGGATCACAATGAGCGAACAGGACGACGAGCGAATCCAGAAAGTTGCCTCCGCCTACGGCATCGGCTCCCTTCGGCGCCACATCTTCCTGTGCGCCGACCAGACGAACCCAAAGTGCTGTTCGAAGGAGCAGGGTCTCGAGTCCTGGGACTACCTCAAGTCACGGCTCAAGGAGTTGAACCACAAGGAGATCTACCGCACCAAGGCCAACTGCCTGCGTATCTGCGAGCAGGGCCCCATCGCGGTCGTCTATCCGGATGGAGTCTGGTACCGCAACGCTACGCCTGCCGTCATCGAACGCATCATCCAGGAACACCTGATTGGCGGACAGCCCGTCGAGGAATTCGTCTTCGCGCGCGATCCGCTGGCCCAGGCGGAGGAGTGAACTCCGCCTGCCGGGCCGGCTGGTTTACTGTGGGACAGGCATCCCCATCTGCTTGTAGATCCCCTCGATCAGGTTGATCTTCGCCTTCGCATCTTTATTGGCCGGATCGTAAGTCAGCACCTCGCGATACTGCTTCAGTGCCGGACGGTACTTCTGCCGCGGCGGCAGGGCCTCGTTGTTCATGAAGCTGTCGGCATACTTCAAGTGCGCATCCGCCAGCGCTTTGTTCACTTCAGCATCCTTGGCGTTCGCCTTGTAGAGCGGGTCGAGCAGCGCGAACGCCTCCTCGAATTTGCCCGCTTTCACTTTGGCCTCCGCCTGAGTCACCTTCGGATTGGCGGCGAACAGGCAGATCGCGGCCGCCAGAGTCATCAAAACTGTCTTTCCCAGCATAATTTCCAGTCTAGCGCGATAAACTGGAGTGTTAGCCTTGACGAAACGCATCATCGTAGCCATCGACGGACCGGCCGGCGCCGGCAAAAGCACCCTCGCCAAACGGGTGGCAGCCCGCCTTTCTTTCATTTATATCGACACCGGAGCCATGTACCGCGCTGTCGCCCTCTGGGCCCGCCGCACGGGCGTGGAATGGAACGACCTCCAGGGCCTGGAGCAACTCGCCCGCGAGGCGGAGATCCGCCTGGAGCGCGACGGCCGCGTCCTGCTGAACGGTGAGGACGTCAGCTCAGCCATTCGCGAGCCCGACATCTCCCAAGGCGCCTCCATCGTCTCCGCCGTCTCCGGCGTGCGCCGTGCCCTGGTCGCTAAACAGCAGGAAATGGGCGAGATCCACTCCGCCGTGATGGAAGGGCGCGACATCGGCACGGTCGTCTTCCCCAACGCCGAAGTGAAGGTGTTCCTCGACGCCACCCCCGAAGTGCGCGCGCAACGCCGCGTCTCTGATCTCCAGTCCCGCGGTATCCCGGCCGACTTCGATGAAGTCCTCCGCGAAATGAAACAACGGGATGAGCGCGACTCCACTCGCCCCGACTCGCCCCTGCGGCAGGCTCCTGACGCCACCTACCTCGATTCCAGTCACATGGATGCCGGCCAGGTGGAAGAAGCGCTGCTGCGCATCGTGCGCGAACGCACCAGCAATGGAAAGGAAGTTCATCGTTGAAGAATTTGCTCGTGATGAAGTTCGGCGGCACCAGCATGGGCACCGCCGAGCGGATCAAATCGGCTGCCGCTCTGTGCGAAGACGCGCACGCCCAACGGCCTACAGTTGTCGTGGTCTCCGCCATGTCGAAAGTCACCGATATGCTGCTGGAGACCCTGCGCCACGCCGAAGGCGGTGATGAACGCGGGGTCGACGCCAATCTGGCTGCCCTCGATGCGAAACACCGCGATTGCTGTGCCGACCTGCTGCAGGACCTCGCCGCCCGCAACACCACCCAGTCCCTTCTCGATGACATCCTGCTGGAGTTTTCACGCATCGCGCGCGGCGTCCTGATGCTGGGCGAACGCCCGCCGCGCTCAGTCGACGAAGCCATCGCTGTCGGCGAGCGCCTCTCCTCCAACCTCATTGCCGCTTACATGCGCAGCCGGGGCGTCGAAGCCTTCGCCGTCAATGCCCGCGATCTCGTCGTGACCGACGCCGTCTTCGGCAATGCCAGTCCGCTGATGGATCAAACCCGCGAAAAGGCCGTCAATCAGCTCAAACCGGCCCTCGAGCAGCGCAAACTCCCCGTCATCACCGGGTTTAATGGAGCCACCATGGACGGCCGGGCCACCACACTAGGCCGTGGCGGCAGCGACTTCTCCGCCTCCATCCTGGCCTCCGTCCTCGATGCCTCGGAACTTTGGATCTGGAGCGATGTCGACGGCATCATGTCGGCCGACCCCCGCCTCGTCCCCAATGCCAAGGTGCTGGACGAAATCACTTACCGCGAAGCGGCTGAGCTGGCCTACAACGGCGCCAAAGTGCTACATCCTCGTACCCTGGTGCCCCTGATGGAGAAGGACATCCCGGTCTGGAGCAAGAACAGCTTCAACCTCACCGCCCCCGGTACCCGCATCGTGCCCGAAACCAGGGAAGGTCCCATCGGGCCCCGCGCCGTCACCTCCATGACGAATGTTGCGCTGGTCACGCTCGATCCCGCCAGCGCCCTGCTCAGCGGCACCAAGATCATGGCCCGCTCGCTCGAGGCCCTCGCCGCCGCCAATGCCGAAGTCCTCGCCCTAACCAGTTCCAGCTACCGCCAGAATTTCTGCTTCCTCATCCGCACGGCCGAGTTGCCCGCCGTCATCGAACGCCTGGAGGCGACCTTCTCGATTGAACTCACCCACGGTTACCTGAACCCCATCGACGTTGAACTCGACGTCGGCCTGCTCGCCATCGTCGGCGAGGGGATGAAGGGCCACCCCGGCCTGGCCGGACGGATTTTCACGGCCATCTCTCGTGAGATGGTCAACATTATCGCCATCGCCCAGGGCTCCTCCGAGCTCACCATCGGCATTGTGGTCCGCAAGGACGGTATCGAAAAAGCCGTTCGCGCCGTCCATGCCGAATGTGGCCTGGGCAATTAGCAGCGCATCCGGCCCCCTACTTTCCGGGCGGGCTGGCGGGTTTATAATAGTAGTTTCGCTTCAGCTAGGAGTTTCTTCCCATGTTTGACCTGTTCCGCAGCCGTGAGAAGTCTGTGCGTTACCTGCTCGGTGCGCTTTTGACGCTGGTTGCTCTTTCGATGGTGATCACCCTGGTCCCCGGCTACGGTGGCGGATGGGGCAGCGGCGGCAACAGCGGCGACCCGAATATCCTCGCGGAAATCGGCGACCAGAAGGTGACAGCCCAGGATGTCCGCCAGTTCATGGCCCGCGAACGCAGTGCGATCCAGAAGGGCATGGAGCAGTTCTACGTGCCGCTGGCCGTCCAGCAGATGGTCGCCCAGCGCGCAGTGGCTTATCAGGCCAGCCGCATGGGTATGAAGGTCAGCGATGAGGACCTTGCCAATACGGTCCGCTCCATCCTGCCTCAACTCTTTGAAAATGGTAAGTTTGTCGGCAACGAAGCCTACGCCGCGTTCCTCGGCCAGCAGAACTTCACCATCCAGCAGTTTGAAGATAATGTGCGCATGGCCGCCCTGGAAACGCGCCTCGAAACACTCGCCCTGGAAGGCACCGTCGTGACGCCGGGCGACATCGAAGGCGAGTACAAGCATCGCCACGACAAGATCAAGATCGCCTACTTCGGCATCGGGCCGGAACTCTTCAAGGGCAAGGTCAACGTCACGCCCGAAGAGGTGAAGGCGTTCTTCGACAAGAACCGCACTCTCTACCAGTCGCCGGAGCGCCGCAGCTACCTCATCTTCCCCGTGGACGAAGCCACCATCGCCGCCGGCATCAAGGTGGATGACGCCACGCTGCAGAAGCTCTACACGCAGAATCAGGAATCCTTCCGCACGCCAGAGCGGGTCAAGGCCAGCCACATCCTGCTGAAAACGACCGACAAGTCGCCAGCCGAAGTGGCCGCGATCCAGAAAAAAGCCGAAGACCTGCTGAAGCAGATCAAGGGCGGCGCCAATTTCGCCGAACTCGCCAAGAAGAACTCCGAAGACAATGCCCCCGGCGCTTCCGCTGCCAAGGGTGGCGAGTTGGGCTGGGTTGTTCGCGGCCAGATGGTGGCCGAGTTTGAGAAGGCTACTTTCTCTACTCCGGCCGGTACGGTCAGCGGCCTGATCAAAACGGAGTACGGCTTCCACATTATTAAGGTGGATGCGCACGAATCCGCCCACCTCCGCACCTTCGCGGAAGTCCGCGATGAGATCGCTCGCGAAGCCACCCGCGCCATGGTGTTCGACAAGATGCAGACCCTCTCGGACCAGCTCCGCGCGGCTCTCATCAAGTCGCCCGCCGAGGCCGAGAAGCTCGCTGCCGCCAACGGCATTACCCCGGTTCGCGCGGAGCGCGTGGGCCCCGGCGATCCCATCCAGGAAATTGGCATCAATCCCCAATTTGCTGACGCAGCCGCCGGCCTCGCCAAGAATGGCGTCACCCCGGTCGTCCAGGTTGGCCAGAACAAGCTGGCCGTTGCCCAGGTCACTGAGATCATCCCGGCCCATCCGGCCGAGTTCGCCGATGTCCAGGCGCAGGTGCGCGATGCCCTCCTCGGCCAGCGCGCCCAGGAAGCCATGCAGAACGCTGTGAAGGAAGCCACCGCCAAGCTCAAGTCGGCGAACGGCGATCTCGCCTCCCTCGCCAAGCAGTTCGGCGCCGACCTCAAGACCTCGGAACTGGTAAACCGCGATGCCGCCATCACCGGCCTCGGCTCCGCCAGCACCGTGGGTGAAGGCTATACCCGCAACGTCGGCGATGTCTTCGGTCCGGTCCCGACGCCCAATGGCACCTTCTACTGCAAGGTCCTCGAGAAGGAAGCGGCCGACCTGACGGCGATCGTCGCCAATCGCACCGCCCTCATCCAGGAGCTGAAGTCCCGCCGCGCCAGCGAGCGCCGCGAACTCTTCGGCGACGGCGTCGTCCAGGCTCTCATCAAGCAGAAGCGGGTGAAGATCTACGACGACAACATCAAGAAGCTGGTCGCGTCCTACGGCGGCTAGATGTTGCGCGAGTTTATTGACTTTGTCCTGGCCCTGAAGGACCCGGACGCGCTCATCCGGTTGCTCACCACCGTCTTCACGGGATGGTGGAGCTACGCGATGCTCTTCGGCATCGTGTTCGCTGAAACCGGCCTGCTCGTCGGGTTCTTCCTTCCAGGCGACTCACTTCTGTTCACGGTTGGTGTGGTCGCCGGCGCGGGTCAACTCGATCTCGCCGGCATCATCATCACCCTGATCATCGCTGCCTTGCTGGGGAATTCCTGCGGCTACTTCCTGGGCCGCTTCATCGGTGTCCGCCTGTTCGCCAACCCCAACTCGAAGATCTTCCGCCGCGAACACCTCGACCGCACCCACGCCTTCTACGAGAAGCACGGCGGCAAGACTATCATTTACGCCCAGTTCGTGCCCATCATCCGCACCTTCGCCGCCTTCGTGGCCGGTGTGGCCGGCATGGGCCTGCCGCGCTTCCTGTCGTTCAATATCTTCGGCAGCGTAGGGTGGGTGATCTCGATGACCCTGCTGGGCTACAAACTCGGCAGCTTTCCCATCATCCGGGCGCATTTCGAGAAAGTCGTCATCCTCATCGTGCTGGTCTCCGTGGTCCCGGTCATCGTGCAGGTGCTGCGCAGCCGCCGCTCACCGGAAACCGCTTAATTCAGCACTCGATTACGTTCAAAGCCAATCCGCCCAGCGACGTCTCCTTGTACCGGCTCTGCATGTCCATGCCCGTGTCGTACATGGTCTTGATCACCTGGTCCAGCGTCACCCGGTGGCCTGTCGTGTTCTGCATCGCCATGCGGGCCGCATTCACCGCCTTGATGGCTCCAAATGCGTTCCGCTCGATGCACGGGATCTGCACCAGTCCCGCGATGGGGTCGCAGGTCATCCCCAGGTTGTGCTCCATCCCGATCTCGGCGGCATGCTCCACCTGGTCGTTCGCGCCGCCCAGCGCCGACACCAGGCCGGCAGCCGCCATCGAACACGCCACGCCCACTTCGCCCTGGCAGCCCACTTCGGCCCCGGAGATCGAGGCATTTTCTTTGTAGAGGACCCCAATCGCCGCCGCGGCCAGCAGATACCGCTCCATGCCTTCGCTGGAACCTTCTTGGAAACGCATGTAGTAATGCCCTACCGCCGGAATGATGCCCGCCGCGCCATTTGTCGGCGCCGTCACCACCCGTCCGCCGGCCGCATTCTCCTCGTTCACCGCCAGCGCCCATACGTTCACCCAGTCCAGCGGAGCCAGCGGATCGTTCGCGTCGCTGCCAGCCAGCCGGTTCACCAGCGAAGCCGCCCGCCGTGTCACGTTCAAACCGCCCGGCAGCACGCCTTCGGTCTCCAGCCCGCGCTGGGTACACTGCTGCATGGCATTCCAGATCCGCCGGATCCCGTCTCGTACTTCCGTCTCGCCGCGCCACGCTAACTCGTTGGCCAGCATCAGTTCCGCGATTGTCAGCGAGTTGGCGTTCGCCCGTTCCAACAGCTCGGCGCCGCTCTGGAAAGGATAGGGAACCGCCGGACGGGCCGACTCGGCCGCCGCCTGCCCCTCTTCCCGGATGAATCCGCCGCCCACTGAGTAGTACACCCGGCTGTCGACCACTTCGCCGTGGCTGCCCAACACCGAGAACCGCACCGCATTGGGGTGGCCCGGTAGCACCATATCCATATGGAAGATGAGGTCGCTGGCAGCGGAGAACTTCACTTCGTGCCGGCCCAACAGCGCCAACCGACCGTCCTGCTCCAGTTGCGCCAGCCGTGGCCCGATCGATTCAGGGTCCACGCCATCCGGTTGCTCGCCCAGCCAGCCCAGCAGGATGCCCCGGTCGGTGCCATGGCCGCGTCCGGTCAGCGCGAGTGAACCGTACAACTCCGCCCGGATTCGCCGCACCGCCGGCAGCAGTCCACGGTCGTCCAACTGCCGGACAAACGTGTAGGCCGCCCGCATGGGTCCCACGGTGTGGGAACTCGAGGGACCGATGCCGATCTTGAAGAGATCAAAGAGACTTGTCCGCAATCCGGTCCCTCGTGCCTGCGCCTATTGCATCAACCAGCTTTTCAGGTGCGCCTTCTGCTCGTCGCTGGCGTCGGCCTTCACTTCCAGCGCCCACGTTTTGGCTTCGTCCGTCACAATTGGCAGCTTGAAGGTCATCAGCTTGTCGCGCCGGGCCACCAGCAGATCCACCGTATCGCCAGGTTTGTAGTTGTCCAGCCGCGACGGCCACTGCTCGGCCCGCACCCGGTAGCCGTTCACGGCCAGGATCTCGTCGTCCACGTTCAACCCCGCATCATAAGCGGCCGTCCCGCGCTGCAGCCGCGAAACTACGATACGGCCGGCGGCCGTGCCCGTCGTTACGCCAGTCACGATCCGCGGCGGGCCGTTGCGTCCTGCCTGGGGCCGGAACCGCAGCCCATACCAGTCCAGCGCTTCCGTGTAATCCAGCTCCTCCGTCGTCTCCAAAGCATTCTTGAAGAAGGACTTCAGGTCAACTCCAGCCACTTCGCTGGCGACCGCCCGGAACTGCTCCGGCGTATAGCCCTTGGCTCCGCTGTATCGTTCAAACGCCAGCTTCAGTACATCATCCAGCGACTTTGCTCCATTGGTAGCTTTCCGAACTTTCGCATCCAGGATAAACCCGATCACCTGGCCCTTGGTGTAGTAGCTGATCGCCGTATTCGACGTGTTCTCGTTCGGCCGGTAGAGCTGGATCCAGGCATTGTACGAGGCCGATTCCGCCGGCGTGACCAGACGGCCCGGCGTCGTCTGCAACTGCCCAATCGCCCCCGACATCGCCCGCAGCAATTGCGGCTGGGTCGATAGGCCCGACCGCCGCAGCGCCAGAGGACCGTAATAGGACGTCACGCCCTCCGCAAGCCATAGGCTCCGCGTGTACGTTTCATTCTCATAGTCGAATGGACCCAGTTCCACCGGCCGCAGCCGCTTCACGTTCCAGAGATGGAAGTACTCGTGGCTTACCAACCCCAGCCAGCCAACACGGTTCGGCCGACGGTTGCCGGCCCCGGCGGGCGCGCCGCCCGGGATCTCCGGCGGATCCTGGGTATTGCCATAGGCCCAGCGGCTAGTCCCCATCCAGGTGGAGTTCTTGTGCTCCAGTCCACCACCGGACTCCGTGATCATATTGAAAAAGACGTACTTGTCGTACGGCAGCCCGCCCCATTGGCGACTGTATTCCGCCACGATCTTGGCCACGTCCCGCGCCGAAGCCGGTCCGTCCCACATCGGCCCTTCCCCTTCATTCACCAGATAGTGCTTCTTCCCGTCGACCTCGAACTCGTGGATCGGCCCGTTGCCGGCGTAGATGGGGCTGTCCAGCAACTGGTCCCAATCGACGGCCAGATACGTGTGCGGCGCCGGGCCCTCCTTCATCCCGCTGATGCTGCGGGTCCAACCGGAAGGCAGCTCCAGCTTCACCTCATAGGGCCGTTTGTCGGCGCCCACCAGGGTCATGAAGTTCGCGGCGCCGTTCATCATGGCGAAGCCGGCGTCCACCCAGTTGCCCTGCACGCTCATCTCGTGGGCATAGACCTTATAATTCAAAGAGATAGCGGCCGCACCCTTTGCGTCCACCTTCCAGCGGTTCTTGCGGGTTTTGCTCCAGGTCAACTCGTGGCCCTGGCTGTCCTGCGCCTTGAAGTTCTCCACATTGCGGGCATACTCCCGCACCAGATAGGAGCCGGGAGTCCATACGGGCATGTACAGTTCCACCGCCGGCTGGCCGGCCGGGATTTCCGCCGTCACCTCCACATAGTGCGTGTGAGCAGCCGGAAACTTAAGCGTGTACCGCACAGGAGCCTGGGCGAAAACGGAAATCGAGAGAACGAGTGAAAGAAATATGGTGCGCATTGGGCTAAGACCTAAAATGGTAGGAGCTTGACGAAAAAGGTTACCATTCACGTGCTCGGCGCGGGGCTGGCCGGCAGCGAGGCGGCGTGGCAGATCGCGGACAAAGGGATCTCCTGCATCCTATATGAAATGCGGCCGCTGCGGCAAACTCCTGCCCACAAGACGGGCGATTTCGGCGAGCTGGTCTGCTCCAACTCGTTGAAAAGTGACTCCGAAAACACCGCCCCCTGGCTGCTGAAGCGCGAACTGCGGCAGTTGGGCTCTCTCGCCATGCGCGCGGCCGAAGAATGCCGTGTTCCTGGCGGCCACGCGCTCACGGTCGACCGCGATCTCTTCGCCGCCGCCTTAACCAAGGCTATCGAAGACCATCCCCTGATCCAGGTAGTCCGTGAGGAAGTCACGGAAATTCCAGCCGACGGCATCGTGGTTGTGGCCACCGGTCCACTCACTTCCGGTCCGCTGGCGGCCGATATTGCCCGTCTCACTGGCAGCGAGCGGCTCTACTTCTACGACTCCATCAGCCCCATCATCGACGCCGAGACCATCGACCGCGAGAAGGTCTTCGCGGCCTCCCGCTACGGTAAGTCATTGGACGGCGGCGACGACTACTTAAACTGCCCGTTCAACAGGCAGGAGTACGAGACCTTCGTCGACGCAGTGCTCACGGCCGAAAGCGCCGGTGCCCACATCGATGAAGATCGCGCCATCCACAACGGCAAAGTCGCCTTCTTCGAGTCGTGCTTGCCCATCGAGGAGATCGCCCGGCGCGGGCGCGACACCCTCCGCTTCGGCCCCATGAAGCCCGTCGGATTGGACGATCCGAAAACCGGCCGCTGGCCCTACGCCGTGGTCCAGTTGCGCCAGGAAGATCAGCGCGCCGGCAGCTACAATCTCGTTGGTTTTCAGAACTATATGAAGTTCCCGGAGCAGAAGCGCGTGTTCCGGCTCATCCCCGGACTGGAAAACGCCGAGTTCCTGCGCTTCGGCCAGATCCATCGTAATACCTACATCAACGGGCCGGAACTGCTCACCGCCACATTGCAGCTGAAGAGTGATCCGCGCATCTTCTTCGCCGGCCAGATCTCCGGAGTCGAAGGCTATGTGGAGTCCATCGCGACGGGCCTGCTGGCCGGCCGCTTTGCCGCCGCCCTGGCCCTGGGCGAGACGCCCCTTCCGGTGCCGCGCGAGACCGCTTTGGGGTCCCTGACCTACTACATCACCAACGCCAATCCGAAACACTACCAACCCGCCAACATTGCCTTCGACCTGCTGCCGGCGCTGGATGAGGCGGCGCGCCAGCGCTTGAAACGCGACAAGAAGGCGCGCCATGCCGAGGTCTGCCGCCGCGCCATCGAGGCCATGTCCACGTATGTCTGACCTGCAGCTCTGGATCAACTCCTACCTGGCCGAGCTCACACGGATCAACTCGTCAGTCCACACCGTGCGTAACTATCAGACTGATCTGGAACAGTTTGTCGATTACTTCTCGCGAAACGGGCTGAACCCGCCGGAGCCCAAGGACTTCGACCAGCTCATGCTACGCGAATGGCTGGCCGACCTATACGGCCAGGACTTGGCCCGCACCACCATTCGACGCAAGCTCGCCGCCGTGCGCAGCCTGTTCGACCATTGCCTGCGCCAAGGCGTCATTACCTTGAACCGGGCCAAACTCCTCACCACGCCGCGCATGCCCAAGACGCTGCCCGACGTCCCCACCGAGGAGCAGACCAACACCCTGATCGACGACATCGCCAAGGGCAAGCTGGAGCGCCCCTCGCCCCAACGCGACCTGGCCCTGTTCGAGCTCCTTTACGGCTGCGGTTTGCGTATCAGCGAGCTGGTCGGGCTGGATACCAGCGACTTTGACCTGTCAGAAGGCTGGGTGCGTGTACGCGGTAAACGCAAGAAAGAACGGCAGGTACCCATCCCAGGCAAGGCCATGGCCGCCCTGCGGGCCTGCCTGGCGGCACGGCACCCGGCAGAAGGCGAGATGGCCGTTTTCCTGAATCACCGCGGCCAGCGGCTGACCGATCGCGGCGCCCGGGGGATCGTCAAGATGTACTCCATCGCCCTCTCGGCCGACTCCTCGCTCCACCCACATTCCCTGCGTCACGCCTACGCAACCCATCTGCTGAGCGCCGGAGCCGACCTCCGCGCCATCCAGGAACTGCTGGGCCATGCCTCGCTTTCCACTACTCAGAAGTACACCCAGCTTTCGCTGACAGACCTGATGCGGGTCTATGACAAGGCCCATCCCCGGGCCTAGACAGTGCGCAACCGGCGTTTCAATCTGACATAGATCGTGCGGATTAGTAGTTTGGCCGCCGGGCGGCTTCCAGGCACTCACCTTAGTACCTGTGGAAATCTGACGTTTCTAGCCTGGTTCCGAATGACGAGGCGAAGCAAAGCCAATGCCAATTGTCGGGAACTTTCAGACGAATCAGCGGGGCTGGTTGCCTCTCCCGGCCTGGATCCCGCTTGAGCCGCACAAGCGGTGAGCCCCGGCCAGTGGTGGCACTCCCCAGTAGTTTCCGGCTGGCGCGGTGCCCGAGACTCTCGAATCCGCATGCGTATGGGCGCACTAGTTGCAATCTAAGCCATTGATTATTAGTAGGTTGCTGCCATTCCGGAGAAGCTCCACGCCCACGGCCCGAGGCAACGGCACGCGCTGACACACCTGCCAGCTCGATGCTTCACGATGGCCGCCGGAAAGGCCATCAAGGGTCCGCGGCGCGCAAGCCCCTTCACAGCCGGAGGGGTCCTGGAATGGCCGCTGTTGTACTGTGCCCAAGGCGAACAAACGGGCCGGGCCCGCTTTTGCTGCTGTCCGAGTTTGGGTGGTACTAGGTAGTTCTCCCCATTACGAGGGGCGAAAAGGGGTTGACCATCCTAGGAAAAACCTCTTAGATAGAACTACAGTGTCAGAGCAAAGAAGATCCAGACGATTTGAACTGAAGCTGCCATTGGAACTGGTACGTGCTGGTTCCCGGCGGATTTCACATATTGGGGAGACCAGGAACGTTAGTTCTGGAGGAGTCCTCTTCAATGACCCGGCTGAACCCATCGAATTGGGCCAGCCCATTGAATATATGATCAGCCTGCCCACCGGCAAGTCGATGGGCGACGTTCGCATCCGGTGCATGGGCAAGGTCGTCCGCCGTGACGACGATAGCCAGGCTCTGGCTGCCACCCTGGAACGCTACGAGTTCGTCCGGGTGAATTCCGCAACCGCTTAAGCCATCTGCTACGTGGCAAAGCGCCAGTTGTTAATTGTGTTCTATTCGTGTACGCTTAGCAAAGAAAAGGCGAAGCCGCGCGGATGAACCTGAGTCTCGATTTTCCCGATCCCCATCGCGAAGGCTCGCAAGAGGATTCGCTCGGATTGACCCGACGGGCCGATCTGGCGATGACCATTGCCCGCCTGCGCGCCTGGATGGAGGAGCCGAACTCGCCCATCCGGGCCATCCGGCACCAGTCCGCCAAACCGGGCCAGTTTGTGCCGATGCCGGCCGGAGTTCCGGCTGCCTTACGCAAAGTCCTGGAAGATAAGGGGATCACCCAGCTCTACACACACCAGGCGGCGTGCTTCGAGACTTTGCAGGACGGCGGCAATCCCGTCGTCGTGACGCCCACGGCCAGCGGCAAAACGCTCTGTTACAATTTGCCGATTCTGCACCGTCTGGCCGCCGATCCCGAGGCCAGGGCTCTTTACCTCTTCCCTACCAAGGCCCTAGCGGAAGACCAACTCCACGAATTCCACTCCATCGTCGAAGCCATGGGCTCCGGTGTGCGCGCATTCACCTACGATGGCGATACGCCACAGGACGCCCGTAAGCAGATCCGGGAGCGCGCCAATGTCGTGCTGACCAATCCGGATATGCTCCATGCCGGAATCCTGCCGCACCACACGAAGTGGGGCAAGCTTTTCGAGAACCTGCGCTACATCGTCATCGACGAACTCCACTACTACCGCGGGGTTTACGGCAGTCACCTGGCCAACGTGCTGCGGCGCCTGGCCCGCATCTGCGAGTTCTACGGGTCGAAGCCCCAGTTCATCTGCTGCTCGGCAACCATCGCCAATCCGAAGTCCCTGGCCGAAACCCTGACCGGCGCGGATTTCCGACTGGTCGACCAGAGCGGCGCGCCGACCGGCGAGAAGTACTTTGTTTTCTATAATCCGCCAGTGGTGAACCGGCAGCTCGGCATCCGCCGTGGCTATCTGAACGAGACCCGGCGGATTGCGTCGGACCTGATCCAGCGCGGCCAGCAGACTCTGGTCTTTGCCAACAACCGGCTGGCCACTGAAGTCCTGCTCACCTATCTCAAGGATGCCTGTGAGAAGCCGGGCCAGGCCGGGACGATCCGCGGCTATCGGGGCGGTTATCTACCCCGGGAGCGGCGCGAGATCGAGCGTGGCCTGCGGGAAGGCACGATCCGGGCCGTGGTCGCTACGAACGCGCTGGAACTCGGCATCGATATCGGCTCCCTGGATGTGGTGGTCATGGCCGGCTATCCCGGTTCCATCGCCTCCACCTGGCAGCGGTCGGGCCGCGCTGGACGCCGGCTGGGGACATCCCTCGCACTGATGGTCGCCTCCAGCGCACCCCTGGACCAGTATGTGGTTGAGCACCCGGAGTATTTCTTCGAAGGTTCGCCTGAGCACGCCCAGATCAACCCGGACAATCTGGAAATTCTCATCAACCATCTGAAGTGCGCGGCCTTCGAGTTGCCCATCCGGGATGGCAGCAAATTCGGGCCCCATGAGACGGCCGAGCTGTGCAGCTTCCTGGAGGAGCTGCGAGTGGTGCATCACAGCGGCGGCGCCTGGCACTGGACTTCGGACAGCTATCCGGCCGATGCAATCAGCTTGCGGTCGGTCACCAGCGACAACTTCGTGGTGATCGACATCACCAACGAAGAGCGCCTGATTGCCGAAGTAGCGTTCCCCGCGGCCTTAGTAGAGCTCCACGAGAAGGCGATCTATCTGCACGAGGCTCGGCAGTATCAAGTGGAGAAGATGGATTACGAGGGTCGCAAAGCCTACGTCCGCCAGGTGGAATGCGACTACTTCACCGACGCCATCGACTACACGCAAGTCAAAGTGCTGGAAGAGTTTGACTCGGCGCCCGTGGATGCGGCAAAGTCAGCCCATGGCGAAGTGCGGGTCAACCGGCAGATCGTCGGCTTCAAGAAGGTGAAGTTCTACACCAATGAGAACGTGGGCGCAGGTACGCTGTCGCTGCCAGAGCAGGAGATGCACACCACCTCGTTCTGGCTGCACTTCCCGGTGGAATTCCTGGACAAGTTCCCCAACCTGACGCCTACCGACAAACTGAATGCGCTCAGCGGCTTAGGCAACGCGCTGCGGACGGTGGCTTCGTTGCTGCTGATGTGCGACCCGCGCGACCTGGGCGTGACGCTGACTGAGGAGCTCTCGGCCGACGTGCGCGGCTTCGAGCCGAATCTGCACCTTTACGACAATTTCCCGGGCGGCATCGGCCAGAGCGCACCGTTGTTCAAGATGACCACCGAGGTGTTGAACGGTGCGCGCCAACTGATTCAGGGCTGTGGTTGCGAAAGCGGTTGCCCGAGTTGTGTTGGTCCGGCTGGAGAAACCGGAGCGCGCAGTAAACAATCGGCGCTCGAGATTCTGGCCTTGTTGACGGGCGAACCGCTGCCGCAGATCACTTCACTGTAATCGTCACGCCCACCTGGCTGGTGACTGAGCCTAACGTCAACAAAACAGGCACTGCTTTGGCGGCTGTGATGCCCGCGGGCACAGCAGCCTTGATCAAGGTCAACCCCGAGACTAGTCCGGGCGCTGGTCCGAAGTAGGCCGGCGTGACGTCGGAACCCCCGATATTCAGAGTCGCCGCGGGTGCTGTGAGGTTTGACTCCAAGGTGCTGATCAGGCCATCGAAGCCGGTCGGAGTGGTAACCCCGATCCCCGTCGCATACAGCCAGATGGTGGAGCCCTTCACGGCCGCATTGGTCTCGGTGTTGAGGGTCAGTTCTCCGGTCGAAGCATTCTCGTTGAAGACCGCGCCCGCACCTGCGCCGGAAGACCCCAGCGCGAACAAGCCGGGGGCCGTGGGTGCGACCGAAACGGGATAGACCCATGAGGATGTCCCGTTGTAGTCCACTGACACGTTGATGCCCGGCCCAAGGACCCCATACGGCACCATGGCGGCGATCTGGGTGGACGAGACGAAGATCAGCGGTGCCGGCGTGGGTCCAAAGTACACCTGCACCCCGGCCAGCGTATCGGCTATCGGCACCGAACCTGCCGGCGGCTGGAAGGTGACGATTGCGTCTGGCCCCAGTCCGGTTCCGAAGATGCTCACAAACTCACCGGGGGCGATGGAACCCGACTGGAAGCTGGCCCCGTTGGTGATGCCGGTAATACGAGGGCCGGGCGAGAAGACCGTGAACGTCTGGTCTGCTGACGATCCGCCGCCGGGATTCGGATTCGTCACCAGAACATTCAGGTTGGCGGCCGTTGCCATGAGGGACGAAGGAATCGTTGCCTGAAGGACCGTTGGTCCCAGAAGCGTCGAGGCAAGAGTTTGGCCTTTGGCCGTGACGGCCGAACCTGAGTAGAAATTGCTTCCTGTCAGTGTGATCGTGGTGGCGGCCGAGCCTTGCGTAGCTCCGGTGGGGAAGATGGAGTTCAAGACCGGAGTGCCCGGGTTCACGGTCAGGTCGAAACTGACCGTCTGGGTCTTGTTCGCCGCGGACGGGGCGTCTATCTTGATGGACCCCTTGTAAGTTCCTGGCGTGAGGCCAGTTGGATCCACCAGTAGGGCCACCTGTGAGCTGAAGGCAGGGAAGATGATGCCGCTCTTCGGGGTGGCGGAAAGCCAGGCAGCACCGGAAACGGTCACTGTGAACGACAGCAGCGCGCCCCCTCCGCTGAGATTAATGGCCACTGGATCGGGGGTCGGATCGCCCCGCGTGTAGGAAAGGGTCACAGGACTGGGGGTCACCACCAGGGTGGCGGGCGGCGCCTTGACAGACAGCGTGACGGGCACGTTCAACGTCGTTCCGCCCACCGGGGTGAGCATGATATTGGCCGTGTAAGTTCCGACAGGCAAGCTGGTTGGATTCACCGACACCTTCAGGCTGGCATTCGTCTTGCCGCTATCCGGGGTGACGGTCACCCACGGACCTCCGACAATGACGGCGCTGAAGGACAACGCCGCTCCGCTGGCAGGTGCGACGGCCAGCGTCTGGGCGGCCGGAAACGTTGTGGATCCCAACGTATACGAATAACTCAGGCTGACCGGCGTCGCCTTCAGTGTCTGGGCATGGGCCGGCAGGGCGAACAGAACCGCAGCCGCCAGAATTCCGATGTGAACGCTTCTCAAGACGCGAGCCTCCAAGAGACTCATCGGAGAGGCGGGGGCGAGTATTACAGAATCAAGCGCTGGTCACCGTCGCGGCGGGTGACGCGTTCCCGATCTAGAAACTCCAGTAGCGGGATAGCGTATTTGCGGGAGACGCCGGTCCAATCCTTGAAGTCGGCGACCCCGAACCGGATTCCCTTGCGGGCGGCGAGCAGCGCCCGCAGCTGAGCGATCGCATCACCGTGATAGATGAGGTCGGTCGAGATACGGACTAACTTCTTA
Source organism: Paludibaculum fermentans (assembly GCF_051172195.1). Taxonomy (GTDB): domain Bacteria; phylum Acidobacteriota; class Terriglobia; order Bryobacterales; family Bryobacteraceae; genus Paludibaculum; species Paludibaculum fermentans_A. The sequence continues at coordinate 1,075,991 of NZ_JBPJAQ010000001.1, read as the reverse complement.
TCTTTCAAAAGGATCTGAAGGAGGGTCCGTGCGCGGTTGGCGTCCACTCCGGATTTGGCCAGCACCTCATTGACGGCCGGGACGCTGAGGCCGGCCTCGCGGAAGAGCGCCTCCATGCGGCCAATCGCCTCGTCCTCTTCTCCTTTGAATTGAAGACGATGGGAGCCGAGGCGCAGCAGGTCTTCCTCCGCTGCCACGTCCTTCGTTGAAGCCAATAGGGTATCGAGCAGGAAGGCGGGCACGGGCGCCGAGGCGCGGGGCATGCCGCGCAGCAGCGGATTCTGGCGATGGAACTCGGCCAGGGCGAGCCGCAGTCCGGCGGCATAGGCATCCAGCGCGGTGTGGGCGACCAGGCGCGGTTCCGCGGCGCGGACGGGCACCAACCCGGCCAGGGCGGCGGCGGCCAGGAGGGCATCGGGTGTAGCGCCAACGCGAGCGGCCAGGGCGGCGACAGTACAGCCTGCTGGATCTTCCTGGGCGAACAAGCTCATCCGAACCGGCAGCGACGCACCTTCCAACTGAGCGAGACGGTCCAGCACCAACGGCTTCTTCATCCGCGGCGGCGGAGCGTTGTCCAGCACCACGCCGCCGCCTATCGTGATGACGGGTGAGAACATACGGGCGATGAACCGGTCGCCCGGCAGCAGCAGCAGCGGCTCGTTCAGCAGCAACCGGACGAACCCCGTGGTGCCTGGTTGGAGCGGCTCTGTCCCGCGCAACATACGAACCTGGGCCTCCACCTCCGCCGTGCCAGCGTGAAAGTGGATGGGTGCGCGATGTTTCAACGGCTGGGCACCCGGCAGCAGTGTAAAAGAGCAATCGAGGGCTTGGGTGGAATGGAAAAGGTCGGGCGGGGTCAGTACCAGGCCGCGAGTCAGCTCGGAGGCCTCGACTCCGGCCAGGTTGACGGCCGTGCGTTGCCCGGCATAAGCCTTATCCACTGCTCCGCCATGGACTTGCACTCCGCGAACGCGCAGCCGTCGGCCGCCCGGGTGAACCTCTACCTCCTGCTCCACATTCAACTGGCCGGCGGTGAGGGTGCCGGTCACCACGGTGCCGAAACCCTTCAAAGTGAACGACCTGTCGATGGGCAGGCGGAATGGGGCGGTGGTGTCGCGGCCCTTCGTACGCCCGGCGATGGCCGCCATGGCCTCACGCAACGCGGGGAGGCCGGCGCCCGTCACACCGCTTACGGACACAATGGGCGCACCATCCAGAAAGGACCCGGCCACGAACTCGGCGGCCTCCATGCGAGCCAGTTCCAACACTTCTTCATCGACGGCGTCGGATTTCGTCAGCACGACCAGTCCCTGGCGGATGTCCAGCAGCCTGCAGATGTCGAAATGTTCACGAGTCTGCGGTTTGATCGATTCGTCGGCGCCGATGACGAGCAACACCATGTCGATACCGCCGGCGCCGGCCAGCATATTCTTCACAAACCGTTCATGGCCGGGCACATCGACGAAGCCGAAGCGGATGCCGGCGTGCTCCAGATGGGCAAAGCCGAGGTCGATGGTAATGCCGCGGCGCTTCTCTTCCTCCAGGCGGTCTGTATCGATGCCGGTGAGCGCGCGCACCAATGTTGTCTTGCCATGGTCGATATGGCCCGCCGTGCCGACGATAATATTCTTCATGAGGCCGGTGTTCGTACTTATGTTCGCCGCGATGGCGGCAGCGGCGCAATCACCCGCTCCGCAACCGCCTCGGCCCACGGGCGGAGGATGGCGCAAAGTGGAGACGCCCAAGCCTGCCCAGCCACCCTTGGAGGCCACGCCCAAGGCAGCCGAAGCCGGCAAACCGGTCGAAGGCGCTGACACCCCCACTTTCAAAGCCGGTACAACGCTGGTGCGGGTGGACGTCCAGGTGGTGAACAACAAACAGCCGCTCCCCGGGCTGAAATCTTCCGACTTCGTCCTGAAAGAGGAGGGGGTGGAGAGGCAAATCGAGTATTTCGGGCAGGAGTCGGAGCCGCTGCAGGTGCTGCTGCTGCTGGACGTTTCCGGGAGCATGGGTAAGCTGCTGAGGGAGATGGCGATGGTGGCGCAGGAGGCGTTGTCGAGCCTGAAGCCGGAAGACCAGATCGCGGTCGCTCTGTTCTCGAGGCGCGTAGAGTTCACCCAGGAGTTGACCGGCGAGAAACGGCTGGCCGTGGTGGCTTTGCAGGACGCTCCGATGGATCACAACCTGGGGGCGGGTACGGCCATCAATGATTCCATCCTGCAGGTGACCGACTACCTGAAGCAGCAACCGCCCTTCGCTGGCCGCCGGGCGCTGATCATCCTGACGGATAACGGCGGAGTGCACTACCAGCTTCCGGACGAGAAGGTGGTGCGGGCGCTTTCCGAGAACGACACCGTACTGAATGCGATTGTCGCGCCGGGCACGAAGCCGCCTCCAGCGCTGCCAAAGGGGGCGGATGTGAATACGGACTTCACCCCGGCGAACGTCTTCCGGTTGGCGGAAGATACGGGAGGGGAGGTACTGCGGGCAGACAAGGCCGGGGCGCGCTTCCAGGAGATGCTGGAGAGAATCCGCAATCGCTACAGCCTGGGCATTACGGCGACCGCGGCTCCGGAGGGAACATTCCGCAAGCTGCAGGTGGAATTGAGCGCCGACACACGCCGCCGCTACCCGAAGGCGGAAGTGCATGCGCGGCCGGGTTACTATGCGCAAGGTCGGACGGACTCGGCCCAGGCGCAGCCGCCGGTCGTCCAGCAATAACACTCCCGCTCAGGCAGCGAAGACGCGTTTGCCGATGGCGCCGGGGCCGAAGTCTACCTTGGCGTCTTTGAGCTTCAGGCCGGCGATTTCGATGTTCTCCAGGCGGGCGGAGCCGAGCCCTGCCTCCTCGGCCAGCAGCAGGGTATTGTCCCCGCGGATGAAGGCGCTCTGGCCGCGAGTGGCGCGCGGGTCGTAACCCATCACGGCGGTGCAGACGGTGTCGGTGCAGACCATGTTGCGGCCGACCAGCAGCAGGCCCGGTTTCATGATCTCAACACCCTGATTCCATTCACCTTCGCCACCTCGGATGGTCTCGATGCCATCGACGATGGACAGGTCGACGGGGCGGATGGAACAGAGATCGACGACGATGCGCGGAATGCGGAAGCCCGGTTCGCGCGGAGTGCTAAGATCAATTTCCTGCGGGACGCCCTTGGGCGGAGTGCGTGTGCCATTGTGGCCGACCGGACCCCGCTCCTGCTTTGGATCCTCATTGCCGCTGGGCCCGGCATCGCCGCCGTAGAGCGAGCAGGGCGTGAGGCCGAAGTTGTTCTTCATGGTCATGGTGACGCCGGCCAGCCAGTGGTTCTTGAGCTTGGACATGGAGACGTAGGCGTCGCAGTCGGCGAAGGAGTGGTTGAGGTCGTAGGAGGGGAAGATGCGGCCGCCGCCGGGCACCTTCAGGCGGGTGTACTGGGTGGCGAGGCCGAGATTATTCGTATTCTCCCACTCGACCTTGGCGCCGCAGTTTTCAATGGCCTGGATATCGAGGCCGTAGCGCGCCCAGAGTTCGCGGTCGGACTTGGCGGGGAAGAAGCTTTCGAGGATGCGGATGCGTTTGGCTCCGGCACGGGCCATCAACTGGCAGGTGGCCAGGACACTGGCCGGATCGGTGCGGTAGGGCATCTCGGCTTTGACGGGGAAGCGCGCGGGATTGCCGGTGAGGTTCAGCTTCAGGGCAACGGTCTTATTGCGAACGATGGGGGCGAGGCCGCCCACCTGGTCGAACATGGTGCGGAGCGTGTCGTAGATTTTGGCGTCGTAAGCCCGTGCGCGGGCGATGGCCACAGTGGAGGCGGGGGCCGGCTTGGCGAGGCCCAGGGCGGCTGCGGCAGGAAGGGCGAAGAGTTCGCGGCGGGTCATACGGGAGCTCCTTTTCAAGTACTGCACCGGCCGGGCTCCACTGCGGTGTCCGGCCTAGGAAGTCAAGGCCAATGTACACCAGGACGGGCCGGGATGGGCAGGGCAATTCTCAAATGGGGGATTCGTGGCCCGGGCGGAGTGTGTCATGCTGAGCGAATAGAGGGGTACGCGCCGATCCAGGACAGGGATGCCTGCTGCGGCGCATGGCGGATTTATGGGAATCCGCGGCCGGCCGATCACCGGAGACGCACCACCTTCCCTCAAGGAGAAGAAATGAGCTCTACCAAGATTGTTGAATTGCTGGGTAGCCACGCCGAATCGCTGCTGGGCTTCTCTGAACCGAAGATTTCGAAAGAACGGCTGCACGTACCCGGGCCGGATTTTGTCGATCGTATTTACGTCCACTCCGACCGGAACAACCGAGTGCTGGGGAACCTGCAGTGGATGTTCCAGGCGGGCCGCCTGGCCGGCACCGGTTACCTGTCGATTCTGCCCGTCGACCAGGGGATCGAGCATTCCGGCGGTGCGAGCTTCGCGAAGAATCCGGACTATTTTGATGCCGAGAATATCGTGAAGCTGGCGATCTACGGCGGCTGCAATGCCGTGGCTTCCACCTACGGAGTGTTGGGGATTGTGTCCCGGAAGTACGCGCACAAGATCCCGTTCATCGTGAAAGTGAACCACAACGAGCTGTTGACCTATCCGAACAAGGCTGACCAGATCATGTTCGGCACGGTGAAGCAGGCCTACGACATGGGCGCGGCGGCGATTGGCGCAACGATCTACTTCGGGTCCGACCAGAGCTCGCGGCAGATTGTGGAAGTGAGCCAGGCGTTCGCGCTGGCGCACGAATACGGCATGGCGACGGTGCTGTGGTGCTACCTGCGCAACAACGCGTTCAAGAAGGACAAGGACTATCACGTGTCGGCCGACCTGACGGGCCAGGCGAATCACCTGGGTGTGACGATTGAGGCGGACATCATCAAGCAGAAGCTGCCGGAGAACAATGGCGGGTATCTGGCGCTGAACGCGGGCGACTCGAGCTACGGCAAACTGGACAAGCGCATCTACAGCGAACTGACCAGCGACCATCCGATCGACCTGACTCGTTACCAGGTGGCGAACTGCTACATGGGCCGCGCGGGGCTGATCAACAGCGGCGGCGCGTCGGGCGCCAACGATTTCGCCGAGGCCGTGGCGACCGCAGTGATCAACAAACGCGCCGGCGGCACGGGCCTGATTTCGGGTCGCAAAGCGTTCCAGCGGCCGATGAAGGAAGGCGTGGAGCTGCTGAACACGATCCAGGACGTGTATCTGGACAGCTCGATCACGGTGGCGTAAGAGCCGGAGGTCCCGTATGGCAGCCGCTAAAGTGGTCTTTCTCTTTGACGTCGACAATACGCTGCTGAACCACGACCGGGTGTCCGCCGACCTGCGGCGGCACCTGGACGGGACCATCGGCCCGGAGCGGGCGCGGCGGTACTGGCAGCTGTTCGAAGAGATCAGGGCGGAGTTGGGGTATGCGGATTACCTGGGCGCCCTACAGCGGTACCGCATCGAGTACCCGCACGAACCGAATCTGCTGGCGGTGTCTTACTATCTGTCGGGCTACCCGTTCGCGAACCGGCTGTTTCCGGGATCGATGGATGCGGTGACGCATGTGCAGCAGTGGGGCACGGCGGTGATCCTGACGGATGGGGACGTGGTATTCCAGCCGCAGAAGGTCTTCCGGTCCGGGTTGTACGAAGCGTTCGATAAGAACGTGCTGATCTACGTCCACAAGGAGTTAGAGCTGGCGGATGTCGAGGAGCGGTATCCGGCCGAGCACTATGTGGTGGTGGACGACAAGCTGCGGATCCTGGCGGCGATCAAGCGGATCTGGGGGCCCAGGGTGACGACTGTGTTTGTCAGGCAGGGTCACTATGCGCTGGACCAGAAGGCCAATGCTCAGTATGAGGCGGCGGATGTGTCGCTAGAGCGGATTGGGGATCTGGTTGACTGGCAGCTGGAGAAGATCCTGGCGGCGGCCGGTTAGACAGGCGGAGCTGATCGAATGGCAATGTCGCAGTGGCACTGCCATTCTCCCCGGCTCAGATGGTCTGCTTCTTCCAACTACCGCGCCGGAACACCAGTACCCCGACCACGGCCAGGACAGATTCCGCCGCTGGTACGGCCCAGAAGGCTCCTATGGCTCCGTATTTCAGATGGATCGCCAGGAACCAGGCCAGCGGGATCTGGAACATCCAGTAGCAGCCCAGGTTCACGATGGTGGGCGTCACTGTATCGCCAGCTCCGTTCAGCGCCTGGACCATCACCATTCCGTAGGCATAGAAGACGTACCCGTAACTGATGATGCGCAGGCACTGTGCGCCATAGCGCACCACATCCGGTTCCGTTGAAAAAAAACGGATCATCGGCTCAGGGAAGAGGATGCAGGCCAAGCCCATCAGTCCGAGAAAGCACATGTTGTAGAGGCCGGTGCGCCACACCGCCTGTTCCGCCCGGCCCGGTTCCCGCGCACCCAGATTCTGGCCGACCAGTGTCGCCGCCGCATTGGCCAGGCCCCATGACGGCAGCAGCGTGAAGATGATCACGCGGATGGCGATCGTATACCCGGCGAGGGCCGCGCTGCCCGATTTCGCGATGACCGTTACCAACCCCACCCAACTCGCATGGGCGATGAGGAATTGCAGCATGCCCGTCGCCGAGATGCGGGACAAGCGCCGCAGAATGGTGAAATCCACCCGCACCTGTGCCCAGGACACCGCCACCCGGCCGCGTCCCCGGAACAGTACGATCAGTTGCAGTACGACGCCGAACGACCGGCTGATGGAGGTCGCCACCCCGGCCCCCGTTATGCCCAACTCCGGAAACGGCCCCAACCCATAGATGAGGCAGGGATCCAGCACCATGTTCAGCAGGTTCGCCGCCCAGAGAACGCGCATCGCGATGGCGGCATCGCCCGCTCCGCGGAAGATGGCATTCATCAGGAACAGCAGCATGATGCTCGGTGAGGAGCCCAGCATGATCGCTGTATAGCGATGGGTGGAATCGACAACGGACGGTTCGCCACCAATCAATCGCAGCAAGCCGCCGGAGTAGAGAATGGCCGGCACCGCAGTCAGCAGTGAGAGGAACAAACCGAGAATGATCGACTGGACCGCGGCCACGGCTGCCCCGTCGGGGTCCTTTTCACCGGTGCGCCGGGCCACCATGGCGGTGGTCGCCATACCCACGCCCATGGCCACGGCGTAGAGCACGGTGAGCATGGTCTCGGTGAGTCCGACGCCGGCCACCGCGTGTTCGCCCAGGCGCGCCACCCAGAAGATGTTCACGATGCCGAAGAGCGACTCCATGCACATCTCCAGCACCATGGGCACGGCCAGCAGGAGAATAGCGCGCGAAAGGGGTTCGCTCGTATAGTCGCGTTCCGCGCCGGCTACGGCGTCGCGGATGTCGCGCCACAGTGAATTGGACCCCTGGGCCATCTTTCCAGTCTACCGGCCGAAGCTGGCGAAAATACTACATCTCGGTAAATTACCTAGTCATCTAGGCTCTAGCATGACCCGCCAGAAACTCCGCCTGCGGGACGAGACCCGCGACGCCGATCTGTTCGTCTGGCTGGACACGCTGCTGCGCGATCTGCGCCACGCCGCGCGCAGCCTGCGCCGCCGGCCGGCGTTTGTGGCCACCGCCTTGGCTTCCCTTGCCCTGGGCATAGGAGCGAATAGCGCCATTTTCAGTGTGGTGGATGCGGCCTTGCTGCGGCCGCTGCCCATTCCTGATTCCGGCCGGCTGGTGATGGTGAAGGAGTTCAAAGGCTCGGAAAGTTCTGGCGGCAACCCGCAGCGGCTGCGCGACTGGGCCACGCAGGTGGACGCTTTCTTGGCTGCGGCCGCCTTCTACGGCGAAAGCGTGATCTGGCGGTCGAACGGCGGCCCGGTGCGTCTTCAGATGGTCCGTACCTTCGGCGACATCTTTCCTGTGCTGGCCGTCGCGCCGGCTTTGGGCCGTGCTTTCACGGCCGCGGAAACCAGGGGCCTGGGTGCTCCGGTGGTCCTGCTGAGCGACGCGGCCTGGCGCCGGCACTTCAGCGCCGACCCCAGGATGATGCAGCGCTCCATCGTGCTGAGCGGCACGGCGTTTACCATCATCGGCGTGATGCCGCCCAGCCTCCAGTATCCGGAGGAGGCCGATGTCTGGTCTCCGGGGCCCGCCGACGTACAAAATGCCAGCCGGCAGGCGGGATTTCTCGATACCATTGGGCGGCTGAAGCCGGGCGTCTCCCTGCAACTGGCTCAAACGACGGTGGAAACCGTGGCCGCCCGGCTGCGGCAGCAGTATCCGGCAACCGACCGGGCACTGCACGCCCGGGTCGTGCCCTTGCAGGAAGAGGTGGCCGGCGAGGCGCGCACGCCTCTGCTGGTCCTGCTGGGCGCCGCCGGATGCGTGCTGCTGCTCACCTGCGTCAATCTGACCAGTTTGTTGCTGGCGCGGGCCGGGGAGCGTGCCCGGGAAGCCTCCATCCGTGCCGCCCTGGGTGCCGGCCGGGGCGGGCTCGTGCGGCTGTTCCTACTCGAAAGCGGGCTGCTCGCCTTAGCCGGGGCGGGTCTTTCCCTGCTGGCCGCCCTCTTTGGGATCGATCTGCTCAAGTCGCTGTTGCCACAGGACTTACCACGCCTCGGCAGCGCATCGCTGGACGTTCGGGTGCTCGTCTTCACCGCCCTGCTGGCCCTCTCCTGCGCCCTGTTCTTCGGACTCGCCCCGGCCTGGCGCGCCTCGCGCATCAACTTTGCCGCCGGCCTGAAGGAAGGCGGATCCGGCGCCACCGCCGTGCGCCGAGATTCCTGGTTTCGAGGTTTGCTGGTCGTGGTCCAGGTCGCCCTGTCTGTCGTACTGGTGGTGGGTGCGGCTTTGCTCGCCATCACCTTCCAGAAACTGCGGCAGACCCCGCTGGGGTTCCGGCCGCAGCAGGTGCTTGTCGTGATGGTCGAGCAGCCTTGGAATACCGCCAAGCCGGAGCTCGACCGCTTCCAGAGCGCCCTGCTGGAGCGTTTTCGCGCGATTCCCGGAGTCCGGACCGCTGGCTTCGCCGACCGTCTGCCGTTGGAGGGCGGCTCGCAGACCGGACCGGTTCAGATCCAGGGACGGACCCTGCCGCCCGCGCTGGAGTCCGCCGCGGCCGGGCGGCGTGCCTACGGCGGCGACTATTTCCAGGCCATGAACATTCCCCTGTTGCAGGGCTCCTGGCCGGTCCGCAAGGATCAGGTTCTGATCAACCGCACCTTCGCCGAGCGCTATCTGGCGGGCACCAATCCCGTGGGACAGCACGTCACGTTCGACAGGAAGAATCCGAAGTGGCTGGAAGTGACCGGTGTTGTGGGCGATACGCGGAAGTCGGTAGAAAAGAGCGCTGACGCCGAGGTCTACGCCGACATGTCCACGGTCTACTGGCCAATGGCCCGCTATGCGCTGCGCGCACAAGGGGATCCGACCGCGCTGACGCGGGCAGTCCGCGAGGGGATCCAAGCCGTGGATCCAACCTTCATTCCTTCGGCCATCCGCACCATGGACGAAGGCATTGACCGTTCGGTCTCCAGCCAGAAGACGCGCGCCTCGCTGATTGGCGGTTTCGCACTGGCCGCCCTGCTGCTTGCCTGCGTCGGAATCTATGGACTGCTGGCGGGCGACGTGACCCAGCGCCGCCAGGAGATCGGACTGCGGATTGCGTTGGGCGCACGGCCGGCGGACATCTTCTCGCTGACCATGTGGCGCGGCCTGAGGCTGGCGGTTCTCGGCCTAACCCTTGGGCTGGGCGCGGCTTACGCCCTCAGCAGCGCGCTGGGTTCCTTGCTCTACGGCGTGCAGCCCGGTAACCCCCTGGTCTACGCGGCTGGCTGTGCGGTGGCATTGTCGGCAGCGTCGCTGGCCTGCCTGCTGCCGGCGCGCCGGGCGGTTCGCACCGACCCCATCTCTTCGCTGCGTCACGAATAGAACCGGAGCGCCCGCTACAATGGAGATTCCTCCATCTCCTATGCGTATTGCTCTCTGCCAGATCAATAACACCGTCGGTGATCTTGCTGGCAACTCGGCGCTGATCCAGCGATTCGCCCGGCAGGCTGCCGAGGCGGGCGCTGAATTGGCCGTCTTCCCGGAACTCGCCCTCACCGGCTATCCGCCTCGCGATCTGGTGGAGAAACCTTCGTTTCTCGACCGTACGGCGGAAGCCCTGACGGAACTCGTCGACGCCACGCGCCACCTGCCGCTGGGCCTGATTGTGGGCTATGTGGGGCGTGCGCCGGCCGGCTCAGCCCGCCGCGCCACCAATTCCGCCGCGCTCATCGAAGGCGGCCGTGTGCATTTCCGGCAGACGAAGATGCTCCTGCCCACATACGATGTGTTCGACGAATGGCGCAACTTCCAGCCTGCCGAGAAGCAGGAGATCGTCGAGTTTCGCGGTACGCGGATCGCCCTTACCATCTGCGAGGATGCGTGGAACGACAAGCAGTTCTGGGAGCGTCCGCTGTATAAGAACGACCCGGTCGAGGCCCTTGTCCGGCAGGGTGCGCAGATCGTTATTTCGATCAACGGCTCGCCCTATGACACGGCCAAACGCGCCGTGCGCCGCCAGATGTTTTCAGCGATGGCCTTGCGCTACGGCCTGCCGCACGTCTACGTGAACATGGTGGGCGGCAATGATCAACTGGTCTTCGACGGCTCCAGCTTTGCGATGGACTCGGCCGGGGCGGTGATCTCGTCGCTGAAGTCGTTCGAGGAAGACATGGTGCTCTTCGAGAGCGAGGCCTGCACCGGCGAACTGCACGATTCCCACGAGAGTGAGACTGCGGCCGTCTATGACGCCCTGGTCCTGGGCACGCGCGATTACCTGCGCAAATGCGGCTTCAAGAGCGTGCTGCTGGGCTTGAGCGGCGGCATCGATTCCACGTTGGTCGCCTGCGTCGCGGCCGATGCAGTGGGGCAGGAGAACGTGGTGGGTGTGGGCATGCCGGGCCCCTACTCCTCAGACCACAGCGTGAAGGATGCCCGCGATCTGGCCGTGAACCTGGGCATCCGCTTCGAGATGGCGCCCATCACCAGCGCTTACGACGAGGTGCTGCGTTCGCTCGCCCCCATTTTCCAGGGTGCGCGCCGGGATGTGACGGAAGAGAACGTCCAGGCCCGCCTGCGCGGTCTCACTCTCATGGCTCTGTCGAACAAGTGGGGCGCGCTGGTGCTGACCACCGGCAACAAGAGCGAGATCGCCGTTGGCTACTGCACGCTTTATGGCGACATGTGCGGCGGCCTGGCCGTGATCAGCGATGTGCCCAAGACAATGGTGTACGAGCTCTGCCGCGAGGTGAACCGGCGCAAGGGCCCGGTGATTCCCGAGAGCGTCTTCACAAAGCCACCGTCCGCGGAACTGCGTCCAGACCAGAAGGACTCCGATTCGCTGCCGGAGTACGACGTGCTGGACCGGATCCTGAAGGCCTATGTCGAAGAGCTGAAGCCTCCGGCGCTGATCGCCTCTGAGCAGAACGTGCCGATGGAGCTGGTACGGGAAATCGTAAACAAAGTTGATCGCAACGAATACAAGCGGCAGCAGGCCGCGCCGGGGCTGAGGGTGACGTCGAAGGCGTTCGGCATTGGCCGCCGGTTCCCCATCGCACAGAGGTTTTTCGAATGAGAATGCCGATCCGCAGCGTTGTGTTCGCGGGTGCGCTGGCTGCCGCCGGAGCGCTGATCTCGCAGACCAGCGAGCCGCGCCGCGTGGGCCCCACCATGAATGGGGGCTACCTCCTGAACACCGGTTGGCTGCTGAAGCCGGCCGGCCGGCAGGTGCCGCTCCAGACCCTGCCCATGGCGTCGGCAGTGTCGCCCAGCGGCAAGTTTCTCGTCATCCTGCAAGCCGGCGCCCAGCCGCCTTCCGTGAGCCTGCACGATCCCGCCACACTGCGCGAACTCGACCGCCTGCCGCTGCCCGATGCCTGGTTGGGCCTCAGTTTTTCACCCACCAGCGATGTCTTCTACGTCAGCGGCGGCTCCACCGCCAAGGTCTTCGAGATTGGGATCAGCCCGACGGCGAAGCTCGAGATGCGGCGTCAGTTCGCACTGGTGCCCGAGGACAAGCGGAAAGCGACCGACCTGATCGGCGACGTCACACTCTCGCCGAATGGCCGCCTGATCTATGCCGCCGCGGTGCTGCGCAACTCGATCTTTGTGATCAATCCGCAGTCCGGAATGGTGATTGAGGAATGGAAAACGGGCCAGCGGCCATACCGCATCCTGTTTCATCCCGACGGCCAATCGTTCTACGTGTCGGGCTGGGGCGACGGCTCAATCTATCATCACAATGCGCAGAGCGGCGAGATCCTGGCGCGCTACCCGGTCGGCCCGCAACCCATGGATATGGCATGGCGCGACAAGGCGCCGGAAGTGGAGCCGGGTGAGGAGCCGCCGCAGTTCAAGTCGCGCCTCTTCGTAGCGCTGGCGGGCTCGAACAGTGTAGCCGTTTTCGGGGTCACCGAGAGCAAGACGATGTTCCGGGTGGACTCCATCTATGCCGCCCTGGCGCCCAATAATCAGCCCATCGGCATGACGCCCAGCGCCCTGGCTGTCTCCGGCAATGAGGACCGACTCTACATCGTCTGTTCAGACGCCAACGTAGTGGCGCAGGTGGCCATCGCGGGCAAGCGCGGGATGGTGGAAGGGTTCCTGCCGGCGGGTGATTATCCGACCTCGGTGCGTGCGCTGACAGACAGGAGCCTGCTGGTGCTGAATGGGCGTGCCCCGCGCGGCGGCGGCAGTGCCTCCATCATTTCCGACCCCACGCCGGAGCAGATGGAGGATTACGGCAAGACGGCGCTGGAGTCTTCCGCCTATCACGTGCAGGACGAGTTCAGGAATCCGCTGCCCATGGGCCATGCGCTGTTTCGCAACGAAACGGTCAAGCCGCCCATCCAGCACGTGATTTATGTGCTGAAAGAGGGCCGCACCTACGACGAAATCCTGGGCGATGTCGATGCCGGCAAAGGCAATGCGGCCAATGCAGTGTATGGAGAAGAGGTGACGCCCAACCATCACAAACTGGCGCGGGAATACGCCCTGCTGGACAACTTCTATGTGACGGGTGACAGCGCTGCCGCGGGTTTGAGCTGGAGCACCGCTGCACTGGCTCCGCCGTTCCTGCAACTGCTGGCGCCCGGAGTGGACGCGGGACGGCGCAAGTTGGACGCACTGGAAGGCGGCGAACGCGCTGCCCAGCCGCCCGCCGGGTACCTCTGGTCGAATGCTCTGCAACGGCACCTTTCGCTGCGCAACTACGGACTGTCGGTGATCAACATTGAGCCGGCGCCGGTTAGCGGGCCGCAGGTCTCCGGCGTGAAGGAGCCTTCGTTAAATCAGGTCACCAACCGCGCCTATCGCGGAGCTGACCCTGCCTACCGCGACACCGAACGCGTCAAAGTCTTCCTGAAAGATCTCGCCGAGTCCGAGTCCACTGGCAAGCTGCCGGAACTGATGCTGCTGCGTTTGAACAACGACCGCACCTCGGGTTCTGCGCGGAAAATGCCGACACCGAAAGCCGCTGTGGCCGATAACGATGCGGCGTTGGGGGAACTGGTGGCGGCCGTCAGCCGCAGCCGGTTCTGGGCATCGACCGTGATCTTCGTCGTCGAGACGTCGACGCAGGGCGGCCCGGATCATATCGATCGGCACCGCGCTCCGGCATTCGTCATCTCACCCTACACGCGCAACCGTGGCAAGGACTCGACGATGTACAACTCGATGTCGGTGCTGCGCTCCGTCGAGGCCGTACTGGGCATGGTGCCGATGACGATGCACGACGCCGGTGGGCCGGTGATGCGTGCTCCGTTCCTGGCGTCGCCGGACACCGCGGCCTATGGAGCCGTGGCACCCCGCCACAACCTGGAAGAACGCAACCCCTAGCTGTTTTGGGAGTAGAGATGCCGCATACCTACCTCGTCTTCGTCTGGCACATGCACCAGCCTTTCTACAAGGATCTGGTGACGGGCGAATACCAGTTGCCGTGGACGCGCATGCATGCTCTGAAAGACTATTACGGCATGGTGGAGATGTTGGAGGAGTTCCCCTCGATCCGCCAGACCTTCAACCTGGTGCCGTCGATGATGGTGCAGATCGAGGAGTACGCCAAGGGCGAGGCGCTGGATCCCTTCCTGCATCGTGCGCTGAAGCCGGCCGAGGAACTGACAGATACTGAGCAGGAGTTCATCCTCAAGTACTTCTTCCAGGCCAACCCGTCGCGGATGGTCTACCGCTATAGCCGCTACGGTGAACTGTACGATGCGTGGCGCGCGGCGGAAGGCAATGTGGAGCGATTGCGGCGCAGCCTGGGCGCACCCGGCATGCGCGATTTGCAGGTGTTGTCGCAGCTCGCGTGGTTTGATGAGATCTTCCAGGAGAACGATCCCGAGGTCCGGCAGTTGAACGAGAAGGGCCGCGACTTCACGCTGGAAGACCAGGCTCTGATGGGCCGCAAGCAGTTGGAGATTATTGGCCACGTGCTGCCGGCTTACCGGCGCATGTCGCTGAAGGGCCAGGTGGAGCTGTCTGTCACGCCTTACTACCATCCCATCCTGCCGCTGCTCTGCGATTCGAACATCGCCCTGCAGTCACACCCCGGCGTACCCCTGCCGCGGCGCTTCCAGTACCCGGGCGATGCGCGTTTGCAGGTGCACAAGGCTCTGGACTATGCCGAAGAAAAACTAGGCTTCCGACCGCAGGGCATGTGGCCGTCGGAAGGTTCGGTCTCCGACGAGGTACTGGCGCTGGCTTACGACGAAGGCGTCCGCTGGATGGCCACCGACAACGGAGTGTTGGGCGCAACGTTGAGTTCTCTGGCCGGGGTTCGCGAGACGTACCGGCCCTATGTCTGGAAGCAGGATGGCCGCGAGATGCGGATGATCTTTCGCGACCATTTCCTGAGCGACCTGATTGGCTTCGTTTATTCGCGCATGGACGCCCGCTCGGCCGCGCATCACTTCCTGGACCGCATCCGGGAGAATGCGCGCGTGCTGCACAACGAAGGACGCGATGCGATGGTCCCGGTGATCCTGGATGGCGAGAATGCCTGGGAGCATTTTGAACACAATGGCCGTCCGTTTCTGAAGGAGCTTTACCGGTTGATCTCGGAGGATCCGGGTCTCTCCGCCGTGACGGTGAGTGAAGCGCTGGAGCGGATCCCGGCTACCGAACTGCCGCGCATCCATCCGGGCTCGTGGATCAACGCAAACTACGACATCTGGATCGGCGCCGAGGAAGACAACCAGGCGTGGGAGTACCTGCTCGACGCCCGGCAAACTTACGACCGCGTGGTCAACGGACCCGAAGGCGCCGGCTTGAGTGAAGCCAGCAAGGCTCTGGCGCTGGAAGAACTGCTGATCGCGGAAGGCAGCGACTGGTGCTGGTGGTATGGTCCGCAGCATCATTCGGAGAACCGGCCCGAGTTTGACAAGCTGTTCCGCGACCACCTGGCGCACGTCTACCGCGCGCTGGAGTTGTCGCCGCCGGAGCATCTGTCGCGTACGATTCTGCGTGTCGCCACTCCGGCTTACCAGCAGCAGCCATGTGGCATGATCTCGCCACTAATCGACGGCGAGATCTCGTCCTACTTTGAGTGGATGGGCTCTGGCATTTATAGTCCCGATCACCGCCAGGGCGCGATGCACGGGCGCGACCAGGCTGTGCGCGAAGTTCGCTATGGCAGCGATGGGCAGAAGCTGTTCCTGCGCGTGGACCTGCAGCAGGAGAAGCCGGGCGCGCTGGCCGGGCTGGAAGTCCGTGTGATTGTGAAGTCGGTGCGTCATGAGAGCGAACTCCACGCCAAGCTGCTGGAGAATGGGGCGAAAGGCACGGTCGTGCGGTCGACGCGCAAGCGGACGCTTGGCGCCGAAGTGCCCTGCGCATACTCGCAGATCTTTGAGATGAGTGTGGACCTGTTGAGCATGGGTGGCCGGGCCGCCGAGAAGATCCAGTTGCAGATGTCGCTCTGGCGCGACGGACTGCCGCTGGAGGCAGCGCCGGCGCAGGGCTGGCTGGAACTGGTTCCGGCCGAGCCGTCTGACTGGGAGTAACGTCCAATCCGTTTGCCGTCTGGATCGCCGTCTGAGAAGTGAGGACCCCAATGAAATATGCCGTGCTGGTTGTGTTGGCGTGCGCCCCGGTTTGGAGCCAGGCGATCACGCCGCGCCTGCCCGATGCGCTGGATGCCCAGTTGAAGCGCATCTTCCTGAAGAACGATTTCGATGCGAAGACGTTCCGGCAGGCCCGATGGGTGGAGAGCGGAGCCGCCTATACGACCTTGGAAGGCGCGGGCGGAGAAGATGACAGCAAGCCGGGGCCCAGGGACATCGTGCGCTATGACACGGCAACGGGCCAGCGCAGCATCCTGGTGGCAGCCTCTGCGCTGAAGGTGGATGCAGACGCGGCGCCGCTCTCGATCCGCGACTACACATGGTCGGCCGACGGGCAACGGCTGTTGATCTTCACGAATACGAAGCGGGTCTGGCGGCAGAATACACGGGGCGACTACTGGGTGTGGGAGCGGGGCAGCGGCGCGCTGAGGAAACTGGGCGGCGCCGTGGCTCCGTCGTCGCTGATGTTCGCGAAATTTTCACCCGACGGTGGGCGCGTGGCCTATGTCCACGACAACAACATTTATGTGGAAGACCTGCGCACGGGCGCGGCCACACAACTGACTTCAGATGGGTCGGCAACGACCATCAACGGCACGTCGGACTGGGTGTATGAGGAAGAGTTCGCGGTGCGCGACGGTTTCCGCTGGAGTCCGGACGGCAAGTCGATCGCCTACTGGCAGTTCGACACCACGGGTGTTGGGGAATTCACGCTGATCAACAACACCGATGGGCTATACCCGAAGCTGATTCGCATTCCGTACCCGAAGTCGGGCACAAAGAACTCGGCCGTGCGCGTAGGTGTGGTGCCGGCCAAGGGCGGACCGACGAAATGGATGGAGGTGCCTGGCGATTCGCGCGAGCAGTATATCGCCCGCATCGAGTGGAGTCCGGATTCGAAACAGGTGGCGCTGCAGCACCTGAACCGTCAGCAGAACCGCAACGACCTGCTGCTGGCCGATGCGGCCACGGGACAAACCCAGCGCGCGTTTCGGGATGAAGATCAGGCGTGGGTGGATGTTGTCGATGACTTCCACTGGGTGGACGGAGGCGGACAATTCACGTGGCTGAGCGAGCGCGGCGGCTGGCGGCAGGCCTGGATCGTGTCGCGGGACGGACAGTCGAGCCGGGCGGTGACGCCCGTGGGCGCGGACGTCGTGCGGTTCCTGCGGTTGGACGATCAGGAGCAGTGGATTTATTACATTGCGTCACCCGACAACGCGACACAGCGATATCTGTGGCGGATGCGGCTGAACGGCCAGGGTAAGCCGGAGCGGCTGACCCCGGCGAATCAGCCAGGTACGCATAGTTACTCCATCGCGCCGAACGGACGGTGGGCGTTCCACACATGGTCGTCGTTCGACCGGCCGCCGCTGACGGAACTGGTCAGCCTGCCGGAGCACAAGCCCGTGCGTACCTTGGAGGACAATGCCGAGCTGCGGAAGGCAGTGGCCGCGACGCTCGAGAACCGCTCCGAATTCTTCGAAGTGAAGGGCGCCAACGGTGTCGCGATGAGCGGCTGGATGATCAAGCCGCGCGGTTTCGATGCGTCGAAGAAGTACCCAGTGCTGGTGCACGTGTATGGCGAGCCGGCGGGCACGACGGTGAATGATGTGTGGAGCGGGAACCGGGAGATGTTCCACCGGGCCCTGGCTGAAGCCGGCTACCTGGTGGTGAGCTTCGATAACCGGGGTACCCCGGCGCCCAAGGGCCGCGCGTGGCGCAAGGTGGTATACGGCGAAGTGGGCGTGGCATCGGCGGAAGACCAGACCGCGGCGTTGCGTGCGCTGATGGCCGAGCGGCCTTATATCGACCCGGAACGGACGGCGGTGTGGGGCTGGAGCGGCGGCGGTTCCAACACGCTGAACCTGATGTTCCGTTCGCCCGATGTGTACAAGACGGGCATGTCCGTGGCGCCTGTTCCGGACCAGGAGCTGTACGACACCATCTACCAGGAGCGGTATATGGGTGTGCCGCAGACGAACAAGCCAGGCTATGAGCGGGGGTCGCCCATCTACTTCGCCGAAGGGCTGAAGGGGAATCTGCTGATCGTCCACGGTACGGGGGACGACAACGTGCATTATCAGGGCTTGGAACGCCTGATCAACCGGTTGGTGCAGTTGGGCAAGCCGTTCGACATGATGGCGTACCCGAACCGGTCGCATGGGATCTACGAGGGAGAAGGTACGTCTTACCACGTGTATAGTTTGCTGGCCCGGTATCTGTGGCAGCATGTGCCGGCGGGCGGGCAGTAGTCGGGCGTCTCGCTGGGCGGTCGGCTGCGCGGCTTAGTACGAGCCGGCCTCTATCAGGCTGCGGAGCTCGACGGGGTCGCGTGTGCGGCCCAGGGCGAGCATGAGCTTGATGCGTGCTTTCGCCGGGTGTAGGGTGCCAGCCAGCAGGACTCCGCGCTGGCGCAGGTCGTGGCCGCTTCCGGCATAGGCGTAGGTGTCGAGGATCCTGCCGTGAGCGCACCGCGAGGCTATGACAATGGGGAGCCCCGCGTCCAGGGTTCGCTGGATGCCGGGCACGGCGGCGGGTGGCACGTTGCCCCGGCCCGTTCCCTCGATCACCAGGCCTTGGGCGCCCTGCTCACGAGCGTAGTCGATGAAGCGGCTATCGGCACCGGCGTACATGGCCACGATCTCGACGCGTGTTTCCCAGGCTGAAGTCACGACGGTGGTACGGGCGGTCAATTGGCGCGCAAACAGGACCCGGTCGTCGTCCACCATGCCAAGTGGACCAAAGAGAGGGCTCTGGAACGTGTCGAGCTGCTGCGTGCTGGTTTTGGTGACTTCGGACGCGGCGTGGATCATCTGGTTCAACACCACGAAAACGCCCTGGTTGCCGGCCTGCGGTTGAATGACGGTGCGCAGCGCCGCGCGGAGGTTGGCCGGGCCATCATAGCCGAGCTCCGAACTGTTCCGGATAGCGCCGACAAAGGCCACAGGCTTCGGGCTGGTGTGGCGCAAATCCAGCAGGTAAGCGGTCTCTTCCAGCGTATCCGTGCCATGAGTGACGACGATGCCGTCAATCTCAGGACGCGCCAATTCCCTGGCGATGAGCTCGGAGAGGGCCCACATCCGCTCCGGTGTCATATGCGGCCCGGGGAAGCGGCCGAAGTCGATCACCTCCAGATCGGCGAAGGTGCGGAGCCCGGGGTCGTACGCCAGGATCTCCTCGCCGCTCAGTGCCGGAACTGCTCCACCCGTAGCAGGGTCGAAGCGCATGGAAATAGTCCCGCCTGTGAAGACGAACAGTACGCGTGGCATCACTGCCTATTGTGCGGTAGAAGAGGCGGGGTTGGCTGCGTTACCGCAACTGCCACCCGCCCCACCTTCACGTGATCTCAGCGGCTGATCGCGCCAAGGCTCACTCCAGCCGCGGCTACGGCTCCGCCTACTACGGCCAGACCGATCTTCGTGCCGTGGCTGACACCCGAGGCTGCCTTGGCCGTCGTGGACGATCCCGCAGCACCCTCCTCGCGAATGGCTTCTGTTACATCCAATACCGGATGATCCCCACTAGTCTTCGGCGTCCCTGCCACACGGATGCGATGACCTGCCTGTGCGGCCAGTCCCTTGCCCACCAGTTCGACCTGCACGTGCGTCAGTTCATCGGTGAGGAAGAACTGGTTGCCCCGCTGTTCCAGCTTGCCGGTCACCTTCGAAAGGGACTCCGTGGGCGGTGCCGGCTCGAATGACAAAGCCGTACCCGGATTTATCCTCGCCAGGAGGATCCCCTCGCGGTTGGCGACGGAGACGATACCGTTGGTGGCTCCGACGGCCACCAGGCCCTGCCTGATCTCGACCTTGGCCTGTGCCCCCGCCGCTGGTGTCACACTGTAGCCCGCGGCCTGTACGCGATAGCCGGCTCCTGACGAGATTGCCGCCTGGCCCGATTGAAGGACCATCCGGTCCGCAAAAATCTCGGCCAGGCTGGTCGGACCCAGCGATCCGCGCACGCCATTCTGCAAGACGATTCGGCCTGGCGCTTCGGCCGTTTTGACGACCGATCCGCTGGAAAGCGGGGCAACCCCAGCCGCCAGTGCATGGTCAACATCCATACTGCCTTGAGAGATCGCCTGCCCGATCACCGCCTCTGCCGCCAGTGCGCCCAGCGCCAAAAGCAGCGAGATCCCGACCAATCCAAATGCTCGTTTCCAGTTCACTTGTTCGAACCTTCCTGCACAAAGTGGTGGATTTCCGCGAAAGATTTTCTCAGCCGCGCCCACTACACATATCGGCAGGCTATGAGCAAAGTGAGTCGATTTGCGCCCCTGGCGCTATTGATGGTGTTCGCCGTCGCCGCGGAGATGAACTTGCAGCGGGCCCGGGCGGAATGGCAGTGGCGGCGGGCGGAGTCGCCGGGGCGGGCGGAGCAGGCCTGCCGGTTGGTGGAAGGGAATCCGGACTGCTGGCGGGCGGCGGCCCGGCTGCGTGAACAGCAGGGCGGCGACGCGCTGCCGCTATGGCTGCGCAGCCTGGAATTGGATCCGCGCCACGCCGAAGCTGCGATGGCCGCGGCCCTCTCCTTGGAAGCTGCGGGGCGTTCGAGCGAGGCGGAGCGGCTGCTGCTGCGTGGCGCGGAGCTCAACCAGCTCTGGCTCCCGCGCTGGAGCCTGGCCCTGTTTTACGCAAGACAAGGGCGGAAGCCGGAGTTCTGGCATTGGACTGCCCAAGCGTTTGACCGTTCTTATTGGGACCGTACCGCAATGTTCCGCCAATGCTCGGCTCAAGGTGGGTCGGCCACCTTCCTGCTACGCGAAGTGCTGCCGGCGCGGCTGGATCTGCGGCTGGCACTCCTTCGCTATCTGGCCGGCCAGGCGGTGGATGACCAACTCCTGCCGGTCGCCCAGGCGATTGTGGAATGCGCGCGGCCTGACGAACGCGGCGAAGCGCTGCCGGTGCTGATCGATGCCATCGGCGGGTTGGCCAGGGCCGGCCGGCCGGAGGACGCATTCCAGGTCTGGATGTCCATGTGCCGCCAGCACTTAATCAGGTACAACGCACCGTCCGTGGAGACTCCCGTGACGAATCCCGACCTGCGCGCGCCGTTTCTCGGGACGGGATTTGACTGGCAGGTTCCGGCGGCCAATGGGGTTTCGAGCCGCACGTTGACCGGCGGCCAGGGCGTGCGCTTCACCTTGACGGGTTCCCAGCCTGAGGAGACCGTCCTGCTCCAGCAGTGGCTATTCTTGCGTGGGGGTAAGGCCTGGAGCTTGACCGTGGATGCTTGCACACAAGGTATTGATGCGACGGACTCTGCGCTCTACTGGCGGATTGTCGATGCCGAAACATCGCTACCGTACGAGGCCGACCGGACACCCCTGCAAGGGGATGATTGGGGCACGACTCGGCTGCGTTACCAGGGGCCGCCAGGGGACCGGTTGGTGAAACTGGCCCTTGTTGCGTCCCGCCGGCCTGGACGCATTCGAATGCAGGGCGATGTTTCGCTGAGACACGTGGAATTGCGCGCGGAGCCATTGCCATGAGCACAGCTCTATTTGTTTGTTTGGCTTGGGGGATCCTGACGCTCTGGGTCCGCGACCGCTGGGCGGTAGCTTCATTCCAGACTTTGGCCTTGCTGCTGGCCTCGGTGTGCCTGGTCAAATGCTGGAAAGAAAGCCGGCGGCCGCGCTGGCATGCGGTGCTTTGGCCGCTGGCGGCGGTGCCGTGCTGGGGCCTATGCCAGTTAGCGCTGGGCTGGAGCGTTGATCCTTGGAATACCTCTGAATCTGTCCTGATTTGGACCGGCCACTTCGCGGTGGCCTTCGTAGCCGTGCAACTGGCCGGTGCAACGCGCCGTTTCCGGCTGCTTTTTGCGGCCTTTGGAACGGTGCTGGCGGTGGAGGCGTTGCTGCAGTGCTGGACGTCGGACGGAAGGGTGTACTGGCTGTTCGACAGCGGGTACACCGAACGCGTCTTCGGACCTTTTGTCTATCACAACAAATTCGCACAGTTTATCGAACTGGTTCTGCCGGTTGTCCTGTTCCAGGCGCTGCAGGATAGGCGGCGGACGTTGCTGTGGCTGGCCGCCGCGGCACTGCTGTTTGGCGGAATCCTGGCGAGTGCTTCCCGTTCGGGATTGCTGATGGGGTTGCTGGAACTCGGATTGTTGCTGGCGGCGGCCTACCTCTCCGGCGCAGTGCGGGGTAAAGCGTTGGCCTGGTCCGGGGTTTCGCTGGCTCTGCTGGCGGTGTCGGGCGGACTGCTGGCCGGGTGGACAGGCGTGATGGACCGGTTGACTGGACTGGATCCGCGACTGGATTTGCGGCTCCCCATCTGGAAGTCGACACTGGCAATGATCCGCGAGCGGCCCGCCACGGGCTTTGGCCTGGGCAGTTTTCCCAATGCTTACCCGGCATATGCCGATATGGATGTCGGATTGATCGTGAATACCGCGCATCAGGACTGGCTGCAATGGGCAGCCGAAGGCGGAGTGCCCATGGTGTTGGCGATGCTCGGGTTCACTGGGATGGCGGCGCCGCGATTGATGCGGTCGCTGTGGGGTGCTGGAGCGCTGGTGGTGTTGGTGCACGGATTGCTCGACTATCCCATGCATCAGAATCCGGCCTTCGCCTCGCTGCTGATCGCAGTAGTTGTGTTGGCCGCCACCTCCACCGACTAGAAGGGGTTTGCGGTCATGTTGTCAGTTCCGGTTTCCGCTTGGTTGGCGCGCATTATGAGGTTGTGTTGCCCGCAGTGCGGCGGTTTGGATATACGCCGGATGCACCGCAGAGGGGCCCGGGATCAAGTCTTCAGCGCACTGGGTGCGCGGCCCTATCGGTGCCGGGATTGCGACCGGCACTTCCACGGGTGGCCATCGCTCCGTGCCTTGTCGCCGCAAACCGCTGTGCGGTTCACTCAGTAGGCGCCTTCGCCGGTGAGGACGACCTTGACTGTGCGGCAAAGAATGTAGAGATCGAGCCAGACCGACCAGTTGCGGGCGTAGTACTCCACATAGCCGAGCCTCTGCGCGTAGGTAGTGTTGTTGCGCCCGGAGACCTGCCACAATCCGGTGAGGCCGGGCCGGGTCCGTTTGTAGAGCTGATAACACGCGCCATAGCGAGCCACTTCGTGATCGAGGATGGGGCGCGGGCCCACCAGGCTCATCTCACCTCGGATCACATTCCACAGTTGGGGCAGTTCGTCGAGACTGGAGCGGCGCAGCCAGCGGCCAATCCAGGTAATGCGCGGGTCGTTCCTGAGCTTGCTCTCCCGCTCGTATTCGGCTCGCAGTTCGGGCGACCGATCCAGGTGCTGCCGCAGGACCTCAGTTGCACCCACCACCATCGTCCGGAATTTCCAGGCCAGGAAGCGGCGGCCATTCTCCCCTACGCGCGGGCTGGCGTAGAAGACCGGTCCCGGAGTGCTGAGGCGGATGGCCAGCAGAATCAGGACGAACATGGGAAGGACCAGGAGACCGCCGGCGACGGCGAGGAGCAGATCACAGATGCGCTTCACCAACCGGGGCACCGGGCACATCAGGCGATGGCTGAATTCGACGCCCAGCACGCCGGCGACATCACAAGTAGCGGCATCGACACTGGAGATGCCGAAGAGCCCGGGCAGAATCAGGACGTGGCGGTATGGCCAGAGGTGGCGTTCGATGAGAGCCGTGAGCTCGGAGCCGGAGACCTGTGGCATAGCCAGGATGGCATAAGTGGCGCCGGTCTCAGCGGCGAGGGGCGCCGCCTGTTCCAATCCTCCGGTGGCCTGAGATGGATCGTTGGACTGGGTCTCCGGGCCAGCGTCCAGCACGGCCACGACTTCGAAACCCAGGGAGGGGCGGCCGGCCAGGGCCATGGCCAGATTTCGGCCCGCTGCGCCGGAGCCCAGGATCACGGCCCTGGCGCCCCAGCAACCCGCCTTGCCCAACAGGTAGCGCGCCGACTGGCGCAGAAACGGGCTGAGCAGCATGGTCAGGATCCAGGCGAGGAGCAGCGCGAGGCGGGAATAGGAGACAGCATCGCGCTGGAAGAATGTCGCCGCGGCCAGGCAAAGAAAGGTGAATGTGGCGGCCCGGCAAAGACCGCGCAGTTCGGCGACGGGATTGAGGCCGCGCGCCGGGTACATGCCAGCCATTCCTAGCGAGAGCGGGTGCAGCAGCGCCATGGGGATGAGCTTCAGATAGAAGCCGAGGTCATAGGGGCCGGCGATCCAGTAGCGCAACAGGACGGCCAGGGTGGTGGCGGACAGGATGGCTCCTATATCGAGCAGGACCATGGTGCAGTCCGCGGCCCAGAGGGAACTGGAGCGGCGTGCTGCGGCCGGTTGTCCGACGGCGATGGCGGTGCTGCTCATGAGCCCACCTGCTGCAGGTGGCGCACTTCTGGATTGAGTGTGGCCGATTCGAATGCGCGCAGGAAGTTTGAATGGAAGGACTGGACGCTGAAGCGGAGTGCGTTGCGGCGGATGTGGTGCGGATCCCAGCCGGCAGTGCGGGCTTCCAAGCGGCCGACGGCTTCGCACAGGGACAGCGGCGAAGGCTGGCGGAAGAACAGACCGGTCTCTTCTTCGACGACGATGTCGAGCGCGCCGCCGCGGCCGTAGCAGATGGCGGGCGTACCACAAGCTTGCGCTTCGGCCAGGACGATGCCGAAGTCTTCTTCGGCCGCGAAGACGAAGGCCCGCGCGTGTTGCATCAACTGGCGCAGGGTCGACTGGGGTACCGCGCCAAGCAACTCCACGTTGGGTGGAGCGTCATGGCGGTAGCGGGCGAGATCCGGACCCGCGCCGGCAATGAGCAGGCGGCGGCCGGGCATCTGGCGAAAGGCGTCGAGCAGTAAGCCGATGCGCTTGTACGGAACAAGGCGGGAGGCTGTGAAGTAATAGCTTCGCTTTTCCTCTGAGAGGGTGTAGTACTCCGTATCTACCGGGGGATAGACAACTACGGAATCCCGGCCATAGACGCGCCGGATGCGCGCCGCGATGAAGTTGGAGTTGGCGATGAACAGGTCGACGCTATGAGTGGTGCGGACATCCCAGATGCGGAGGTAGTGCAGCAGGCCGATGGCGGCAGCGCGGCGGAAACCGTGAGTGAGGCCGGCTTCGCGGAGGTATTCGTGCTGCAGGTCCCAGGCGTAGCGCAGCGGAGTGTGGCAGTAGCAGATATGGGTCTGGCCGGGCGCGGTGAGGACTCCCTTGGCGACTGCGTGCGAACTGGAGAGGATCACGTCGTAGCCGGAGAGGTCGATGGTCTCGACGGCCATGGGCATCAGCGGCAGGTAGTGGCGCACGAAGCGGCGCGCCCAGGGCAGGTGCTGAATGAAAGTGGTAGCCGGCGTCCTGCCCGCCAGGAACGCGCGCTGCGTGGGGGGTATGAAATCGGCCACGAAGTAGAGGTCCGCTTGCGGGAAGAGAGCAATGAGTTGCTCGACGACGCGTTCCGAGCCGGCGTAGCCGACAGACCAGTCGTGAACGATGGCGACCCTCATGGGTGGACCTCCGCCGTCAGCGGCGCACGCTGCTCCACGGCGGCGAGTGCCCGATAGAGCGCCGCGTACGCTCCGATGGTGCCGGAGACGGGGAAGCGCCGGGCTATGGAGGCCGCGGCTGCCAGGGCTAAGCGGGTCCGCCTGGCTTCATCGTGTGCGAGGAGGCGGATGGATTCGGCGGCGCCGGCGAGATCCCCGGGCTGGAAGAGAACGCCATTGACGCTGTCTTCCACAACATCAATGTTGCCCATTACGCGCGGGACCACGGGTACGACATGCTGTGACATGGCTTCGAGCAAGGCTAGGGACATGCCTTCCCAACGGGCGGTGGAGAGGAAGAGCGAGGCGGCCGCGAGTTCCTGGCGGCAGTCGGGCAGGGCGCCGAGCAGGCGGACTTCAGAAGTCAGGCCCTGGCGGAGGATCTCCCGTTCGACCGCGGGCCGTAGGGGCCCCTCGCCGATGATGCGCAACTGAAAGCTGGCGTGTCCCATGCGGCGGGCGCAGAGAGCCGCGATCCGGACCAGGGCCAGCGGGTTCTTCTGCGGCTCCAGTCGATTGATGGCAACGATGCGAAAGGAACCCGCCGGGTGGTGGGGAATGGGGGCGTCCGGGGCAGGCACCCCATTGGGCACCACAGTCAGCCGGCCGCGGAGCAGCGGCACGCCGCAGCCAATGCGGGCTGCTTCGGAAGAAGAGACAGCTATGCCGGCCGTGGTCAAGGGCGCAAGTAGGTTTTCCAGGCCCTGCCGGACGAATCCGGAGAGACCTCGCGGGTAGTACCCGTGAAACGTATGCAGGCAGGGGATGTGCAGCCATGCGGCGAGCGGGCGGGCGTAAAGGCCTGCCCCAAAGCCGTGCGAGTGAATGAGATGGATGGACGCCTGTTCGGCGAAGCGGGAGAGGCGGGGCAGGACGCCGAGCTGGAAGCTGCGGTCCGGGATCGCCTGCAGCGACCCGTCGTGGAGCAATGAGCGCCACCGCTCCCAGTAGGGCGGGTTCGCCGGGCTGGCCACGAAATGGCGGAGATCCGGCGGACCGCCTGCGATTAATTGGCGAATCACTTCCGGACCGCCGCCGGCATCAGAGCGGGCGGTGATATGGAGGATGTTCAGCTTCTCAGTGAACGGCGGCATGGGGGACTCCATAGAGCGATTCGAGACGGCGGACGCTCTCCTCGATGGCCAGCGGAGTGCATTTCAACCGGGCAACGCGCTGGATGGGGTTCACCCCGACGGGCTGACAGCGCATTTGCAGGATTCGGGCGGCCCATTCCTTCGGAGAGCGGTCCAGCGGCAGGACCAGGTTGGAATCGGGAAACAGGTTCGCTTCGGGTGAGATGTTGCTGGAGAGGATGCAGGGCAGGGCGGCGGCCTGCGCTTCGATGAGGGCGAGGGGGAGGCCCTCATGCAAGGAGGGAAAGAGGAAGCAGTCCACGGCATTGGTGAGGATCTCGGGTACGTCGGGCCGGCTGGACAGAATGGTGGTGCAATCAGCCAATCCATGGCTGGCGATCGCCAGTTCAACAGCCGTCCGCAGTGTCCCATCGCCCACGAAGAGAAAGTGGCAGCGAGGGTCGAGGACTCTCAGGTGCGCGGCGATTTCGATCAGAAAGCCGTGGTTTTTCTGGGTCTCCATTCTGCCTACGTGGCCGATGACCCATCGATCGGGAGGAATACCCAGTTCGCTGCGAAGGGTGGGATTTAGCCGCACGCCGGCAAATCGATCGAAGTCGAAGCCGTAGGGCAGTAGGTGGAAGCGCGGGTCGCGGCGCCACGAGGTACCGAAGAGGGAGGGGGCGGCAAGTTCACTGCAGGCGAGCCCGTGGGTAGCGTGGCGGCGGATGAGGCCGCGCATGACGGCACGGTAAGTGAAGCGCGGCAGGTTTGGGAGACGGTCGTGGCAGGATGTGTCGTTGTGGCTGTGTGCGATGCGCGACGGTATGCCCAGGCGCCGAGCTACGGCGAGGATGACACCGCTGATCTGGTGCTCGTGGCTATGGAGCACCTCGAAGGGGCCGGCGTTGCGAAGGCAGTGGGCGAGAGCGGCCGGATAGGCGAATGAGTGCTTTGAGCAGCCGATTCGGACGAGGCGGCAGCCGAGGTCCAGAAGTTCGCGATCGTAGTCGGCTTCCTGCTCAGCATGGACGCAGAAGGTGAGGGCAAAGCGCCGCGGATCCAGGCGGCGCGCGACATTCATGAGCCAGGTTTCGATGCCGGCGCGGCGCATGCAGCCGACGACCTGTGCAATGGCGATGGGCGGCATGGGCTGGTCAGGCGGGCTGGCGGAGGCTGTCCCAAGAGTTGCGGAAGAGGCGTTTGAACGCATTCTCCGACCACCACA
The DNA here is from genome assembly GCF_051172195.1 of Paludibaculum fermentans. Classification (GTDB taxonomy): domain Bacteria; phylum Acidobacteriota; class Terriglobia; order Bryobacterales; family Bryobacteraceae; genus Paludibaculum; species Paludibaculum fermentans_A. Next base: position 1,048,178 of record NZ_JBPJAQ010000001.1, on the reverse strand, counting down.
AACGCAGGGCGGCCTGTGCGGCGGGTGCGGGCAGGGCGAGCAGCAATCGCCAGATTTGACGCTGCAACGGCGAGGTCAGCGCGGAGAGATAGTCCGCGGAATGGGGCTCGCCCGTGAAGAGGCGCCGCGCCAGTTGCAGATGAGCGGACTCGATGTCACGCCAGGGGCGAATATCGGGGAGAAAGCCGTGTTGGGCGTGGACGAACGAACGGCGATCGGCCCAAAGCTGCTCGAGGAACACGAAGTTGCTCTCCAACTCCGCGAGAGTGCAAGGACCGTTGAGGCCGGTGAGGTTGGCGCCGTGGAGACGGTAGAGCGAGAGTGCCTGTTGGATGGCGGATACAGGGGCGATGAGGGCGGCGCGATCCTGGGCAATCTTGTCGGCGCAACGGCGGAACTGGACCGGCAAAGGAAAGATGCGGCGTGCCACCTCGGCGTGGAAGGTGAGGCCGGAGCAGGGAGGCAGGCCCGGCTCACGGCCAGCCAGCATCGAGGGCGCGAGCCAGCCCGAGTCGAGATGTCGTGGGTGGATGGGTTTCAACGTGTGGCCGCCCGCATGAACGGCGCGAACAAAGTGAGTGACCGTGCCTGTTTGCGGGGTGCGATGGAAGCGGTTGACGACAGTCTGCAGGCGGCCGGGCAGCCATTCGTCGTCGGAGTCGAGCAGGGCGACAAGTTCGCCGCGCGCGCCGCGGAAGGCGGTATTCAAAGCCGAAGCCATGCCCGCATTGGGCTGTGTGCGGAGCTGAATGCGCGAATGCCGGTTGGCATAGGAGGCAACGATCTCTTGTGAGCTATCGGTAGAGCCGTCGTCGCAGACGATGGCCTCCCAGTGGGGATAAGTCTGCGCCAGCAAGCTTTCCAGGGCGCGGCCGATCCAGCGCTCGTAGTTGTAGTTGGCCACCAGCACCGAGACCAGGGGCCGGGCATGGAGGCGCGAAAGGGTGAACGGATTCATCTGTAACATCCACGTCAAAGGGGCATGTGCCCGCTCTGGAAAGTAGTGGTGCGAGCAGGAGATTCCGCTCCTGGAAGTTACGGAATCCGAGATTGGGACCGACCTGATTGCATTCTTATGGGTCCCATAGGAGTTCCTGATGACTTCCTAACGTATTGAAGCGCAGCATGAAAGGGTGATTCGCGGAGGCGGGACCAGCCACCGGGCGGGCAGATTGGAATGAAGCAGGCCGGGCCGTTCGGGAAACCACACCGTGGGAATGAATCGACACCATTGATGGCACTCATAAAAAGTCTCGATTTGTCACCGGAGTGGAAAGCCGACATACTCACTAAAACCCGGTTGATTCCTGTTTCTCGCGCGGCCACGACCCACTGCCGCGGTTACAGCCGGGACTGCGCACGGCTTCATTTCCCTCGTCAGGAATGCCGGTGTGGGACCAATCCGCAAATACATCAAGAAACAACAAAGCCATGCGCTACTACGGAATTCTCTGCTCACTGACACTCTGCCTGAGCACCTATGCCTTCGCTCAAGACCAAGGCGCCCAGGCCCCGACAACGCCTCCGGCAGCGGCGCCGGCGGATGCTCCACCTCCAACCGCCTGGACCTATAAGGGGTTCAGTGCCAGCGGCTATGTGGATGTTTACTACAACCAGAATGAGAACAACCCGTCCTCACGCTTCTCGCAACTGCAGGCACTGAATATCACGGCGAATAAGTTCAGCCTGAACAGTGCGACTGCCTCGTTCAGCTACGACGCGAATCCGGTGGGATTCCGGGTGGACGTTGGCGACGGCCGGACATACGACTCATTCTTCCTGAGCGAGCCCAAGCACACTGACTGGTCGCGGCACCTGCTTAACGCCTACGTCACTTTGAAGCCGAAGGGCTGGAAAGGTGTCACGGTGGACTTCGGCAAGTTTGTCACCTCGGCGGGCGCCGAAGTGACTGAATCGCATCTGAACTGGAATTATTCACGGTCGCTGTTGTTTGCGTTTGGACCTTACTATCACACGGGCCTGCGTGTGACGGTGCCGGTGACTCCGACGTGGTCGGTGGGCGGGCAGGCGGTCACCGGGTGGAACCTGATGAGGGACACGAACTCAGGCAAGACGTTCGGCTTCACGAGCCTGAATACGCTCAAGAAGGTTGTGGTCGCCAATAACTACTACACGGGGCCGGAAAATGCCAACACGAACAAGGGCTGGAGGAACTTCTACGATCTGGCCGTGACGGTGACGGCGACGGACAAGATCTCGGCCTACTACAACCTGGACATTGGCAACAGCAAGTATGTGGGCGGCGGTTCCGGCACGTTCTGGGGTATGGCGTCGGCTGCTCGGTTTGCACTGACCAAGCACCTGGCGGTTTCGCCACGCATTGAGTATTACAGCGACAAGGATGGCTTCTGGACGGGGACTCCGCAGGCGTTCAAAGAGTTCACCGGCACCGGCGAATGGAAGTTCAACGACAGCTTCATCGCGAGGATTGAATACCGGCGCGACTGGTCGGATCAGCCGTTCTTCCAGGTAGGGCAGATCCCGGGAGCGTCGAAGCATCAGACGATGATTACTGCGGGCTTCATGATGGTATTGAGGCCGGGCATGTTCAGCTTCTAAGCCCGACCCGGAACGAAGTTACGTGTGAGAGCCGGTTCAACAGGCCGGCAAACAGGGCTCCCGTCCCAGCGGGGGCCCTCTTTTTTTTGCCGGTACTTTCCGGTCGAAGTCGCGGGCAATGTAACTGGTCTTACATGGCAGATGGGGTTGCGGCTGGGCGGCCCGCGGTGGTTCCTCGGCCTGCCTTGGCGGATGTCCCGGCACCGCTGGGTTCGGGCGGAATTTTCCGTGGATCGCGAGCGCGCCGCGGAATTGTCAGATACGGTACGTTAGGCGATTCCGGAAAGAGCCGGCCGCATGAATCCGTCAAAGTATTTCCAACTTCACAGGAATTACTATGGGATGGAATGCGAATTGGGTCTTGCTTTCATACTCTGGTATCCGGACTCCTGGTGGGGAGTTTTGGCTGGGCCGCCGGGCCGGCTGCCGGAGTGGTCCTCCCCTCGTCACTGCCGCTCTCGTTTGAGCCGGAGGCCGGCCGCGACGGTGTGGAGACGGGGTTCCTCACCAGAGCGGGCGGCCATGTGATCCGCATCTCGAGCCGGGGGCTGGAGGTGGGACCGCGGGACAGAGCGGCAGCGGTGATCCGGTTTCAAGGTGCCCGCAGAGATGCGCGGCCCGAGGCGGTTGAGCCATTGCCGGGCAAGGTGAACTACCTGGTGGGTGCGGATCGTTCACAGTGGCGGACGAATCTGCCGACGTGGCGGCGCGTGCGATACCACGGGGTGTACGAGGGTATTGATCTCGAGTATTACGGAAACCAGCGCGATCTCGAGTTCGACCTGATCCTGCGGCCGGGCGCGGATCCCGGTCAGGTGCGGCTGCGCATCGAAGGGGCGGAGGCGCGGTTGTCGGAATCAGGCGACCTGGTGATGCGGACCGCGGACGGGGCACTGATCCAGCACCGTCCGGTGGTGTACCAGGAGTATGGCGGGGTCAGAAGGCCGGTGGAGGCGGAGTACCGGCGAACCGGGCGCCAGGAGTACGCCTTCGCGGTGAAGGATTACGACCGGCGAAGGAAGCTGGTGATCGACCCGGTGGTGACGTTTGCGGGGACCTTTGCCGCGATGGGTGCGACGCCGGTGGGCATTGGACGCGATGCGGCCGGGAATGGGTATGTGGCGGGCTATCTGAACCGCTACAGTACCGCGCTGGCGGCGACTCCGGGTGCGTATAAGAGTTCGGTGGACGATCCAGGATCGGGCTATGTGACGAAGCTGAATCCTGGTGGGGATATGGTATTGTTCACCACCTTCATCACCGGAGAAAGCAAGGGCCTGGCGGTGGATGAGGCGGGACATGCGTTTGTGACGGGAACGCTGACGTCCTATTCACTGGGGCCCTATGCGGCGTGCGGCAAGGCCGGCGACGGGTTCGTGATGAAGCTGGGCGCGAACGGGGATAGCGCCGCCTATGAGATGTGCCTGCCGGGCGTGACTCCGGTGAGTGTGGCGATTGATGCCCAGGGCGCGGCGTATGTGGCGGGGCGCACGTTGGCGACGGACCTGAAGGTCAACGACAAGGCGGCGCAGCCGAAGTCCGGCGGGCGCCAGGACGGATTCATCGCCAAGGTGGATCCGGACGGAGTGCGGTTGGAGTACCTGACGTACCTGGGCGGCAGCGGAGACGATCAGGTCATCGCGGTGGCGGTGGACAAAGCCGGGCAGGCGTATGTGACGGGCTCCACTGCGTCGGCCGATTTCCCCGCTGTGCGGGCACGGCAGCCGCTGGCGGGCAGCCCGACTGTGAAGTGGAGCGACGACAGGGGCCTGCATTGGACGCAAGCGGGCCGGGGGCTGCCGGAGTCGATGCCGAAGCTGCTGGCGACCCACCCGAACGACAGGTCGCAACTGCTGTTGAGCGTGCCCCGCAGGAACGGCAATGGTGAGGAGCTGTACCGGTCGGCGGACGCCGGAGTGAGTTGGACGCCGGCGGGCCCGATTCCGACCGAGGGAATTGGGCTGTTCTTCGATGCGAAGAACCCGGGCACTTATTTTCTGGCCTCGAGGGCCGGGTGGTACCGGACGGTCGATGGGGGAGCGAACTGGAAGGCGGCAGGTTTGTTCAGCTACTCCGTCAGCGGTGTTGCCGTGGACGAGCGGAGCGCGCTGGTCTACCTGGCGGACGGTGGGGTGCTGCGCCGCAGCCGGGATGGCGGAACGACCTGGGAGATCGTGGATGCAGGCGGCAACAAGGTGTGGTCCGTGCATCTGGATCCCACGAACACGCAGGTGTTGTACGTCACGACCTACGACCGGAAGTTGCTGCGAAGCAGGGATGGCGGCACGAACTGGAGCGAACCGCGCGGTCAATACGCCGGTCCGTCGAACCCAAGTCTGTATATCGCACCCAGTGATCCGAATGTCCTGTATCTGACGGGTTCGGATACCTATATGAGCGAAGACGGCGGTGAGAGCTGGGTGCCGGTATACAACGTGCAGATTGGAGCGGTAGATCCGGCGGATGCGCATCTGGTCTATATGGGGTTCGACGCGGCGGTGTACCGGTTGAGGGTGGAGCATGGGCAAGTTACGGAGAGGAAGTGGGTGGCGCCGGGAGGTATGAGGCTCCGGTTTGACTCAGGGACGCCGGCGCGCCTGTATGCGGCCTCGGTGTTCCGGCCGGATGCGTTCGTGACGAAGTTGAGCGCCGATGGTTCGGCGTGGATCTACTCCGGTTACTTCGGCGGTAATGGCACCGAGCTTGCCCGCGGGATCGCCGTGGATGACGGGCAGGGGGTGTGGCTGGCGGGGGCGACAAATTCCACCGACCTGCCTACGACGGAAACGGCGGCGCAGCGCCTCTTCAGCGAGTCGGAAGACGCCTGGAGCGGGAGTGGTTCCGGCATGGCGGCCGATGGTTTTGTGATGAAGCTGGACAGCGCGGGCCAACTGCTGCAGCTTTCCACCTACCTGGGCGGGGCGAAGCAGGATGATGTGACGGGACTGGGTCTGGATGCGCAGGGCGCATTGTACGTGGCAGGCACCACATCCTCAGGTGGATTCCCGTTCACGCCGGACAGCGCCGTGCCTGTGCCTGTGGGCGGAAACCCGAAGCTGATCTCGGGGTCGTTTCTGGTGCGCATTCCGGGCGGGCAGCCCTATGTGGAATACAGCGGGTATTTCGAGCAATTGTTTTCCGGGCTAGTCCTCGATGGAATGGGCAATGTGCTGTTGACGGGCACTGGCCGGAGTTCCGCGGCCTTCCCGCTGGTGAAGGACGGGGCCGTGCTGTTTGAGGTGGTGCGCTTCGGCGAGGGGACAGGCCGGCCGGAAGTGGCGGCGGGCGGAGTGGTGGATCCCTTCACGATGAAGACGCGGCGGGCGGCGCCGGGATCGATCGTAGCGGTGTTTGGAGCGGGCCTGGCGGGGCAGGACGCAGTGAGCGAAGAGCCGCCGCTGCCGCTGGAACTGGTGGGGACGAGCGTGACCGTGGATGGGCTGGCGGCTCCGCTGATGATGGTGAGCCCGGGGCGTGTGAACTTCCAACTACCCTACGAAACGCAACCGGGCCGGGTGAGCCAGGTGGTGATCCGGACAGCGCAGGGTGAAAGCCTGCCGGCGGCGCTGGTGGTGAGCCGGGCGGCGCCGAACATCGCGGTGGATCCGGAATCGCTGCGGGCGCTGGCGGTGAATGAGGATGGCAGCGCCAATGGGCCGGACAATCCGGCGCGGGTGGGGTCGGTGGTCACGTTGTATCTGACAGGATTCGGCGTGGTGGAGAATGGACCGGCCACGGGCGCGGCGGCGGCGGAGAAGGCGCGAGCGGTATTGGCGTCGAGTGTGAAGCTGGGCAAGAAAGAAGGAACCGTGGAGTATCTGGGTGTGACGCCCGGGAAGGTGGGGCTGGGACAGGCGGAGATCCGGATCCCGCCGCTTCCCTCCAGCGAGTACCCGCTGGTTCTGACGTTGGACGGTGTGAAGAGCAACTGGTGCCTGATCTCGGTGGTGGCGCAATGATGAGGAAGCGAACGGTGATGCTGGTGGCGGCCGTGCTGGCAGCGGGCAGTGCGGCGCTGGGTGCGCAGGAAGAGGCGACAGCCAACTACTTTCTGGGGCGGGATGCAAAGGCCTGGCGCCGCGGCGTGGCGTTGACACTGCGGGAGCGGGACAGGATCCGGGCGGCGGCCCTGGGGTATTCGACATTCCTGGGCGGCGGCGCCAATGATCACGCGGCGGCTGTGGTGACAGACGCGCTGGGCAATTTCTACGTGGCAGGCCACACGTTTTCGGGGGATTTCCCGGTGTCGCCGGACGCGTATGCCGAGACGGCGCCGGTGGCGAGTGGAGTGGCGAATGCGTTTGTTGCGAAGTTCGATTCAGGCGGCCAGCTGATCTACTGCACCTATCTGGGAGGCGCAGGGGACGACCGGGCGACGGCGATCGCGGCGGACCGGTATGGGAATGCCTACGTCACCGGGTACGCGCTGTCCGGCGACTTTCCGGTGACGGAAGGGGCGGTGGGAGTGCCGGCAGTTTACCCGGCGCCCCAGTACAGGAGAGCGTTTGTCTCGAAGCTGAACGCGGCGGGGAACGCGATTCTGTACTCGACCATGCTGGGGGAAAGCGGCACATCCACGGATTCCGGCAAAGCGATTGGGGTTGACCTGGAGGGCAATGCCGTTGTTTCCGGCACGACGGAATATTATGCGTTCCAGCCCACGCTGGGCGCCTTGCAGGCGGAGCGCCCGACGACTAATTTCCTGATCAAGCTGAACCAGTCCGGCACGCGATATTTCTTTGTGGCGAAGTGGCCCCAGGTGCGGGACACGGTCAACGCCCTGACACTCGATCCGGAGGGGCACATCTATGTCGCCGGGGGCAGCACGGATGCAAGCCAGCGCGGACCGGAGGCGCTGCAGGGCTCGAATGCCGGGCGCAATTTCTACAAGACAACGGATGGCGGGCAGCACTGGGAGGTGCTGGGCGCGGGATTGGAGAATACCCTGGTGATTCCGGGCACCGTCACGGTGAGTCCCGTCGATTCCAACATTCTCTATGCAGCGACGCAGCACGGTGTATTCCGCAGTGCGGACGGAGGTGCGTCCTGGGCGAACGTATTCCCGTCGAAGAGCCTTTCGAATGTTGTGGTGGATCCGTCGGATCCCGGACATCTGGTGGCATTTGCGAGCGTTTCCGGCGGTTGCTCCTCCTTTGTCAGTAGGGACTCCGGGGCAAGCTGGACGCAGCGGCCGCTCACCGAATTCTGCGGTTTTGTGTTCGATCCGGCGGATTCGCGGAACGCCTACGCTACCGGCGCTTACGGCCTGCAGTACAGCCGGGATGGAGGTGACACCTGGACTACCTCGAGCATGCAGGGGCTCGTAGTGTTTGCCAGGCCGGCGATCGACACAGTGGATCACAATACGCTGTACATTGCGACGAGGGAGGGGGTGCTGCGGAGCGAAGACGCGGGCGTCACCTGGAAACGGGTGAGCCAGTCATACTTTACGGGCGTGCTGGCCGAGCCGGGCAGTCGCGGCGTGCTCTACGCCACGAATGGCTCCTCACTGTCCCGGAGTACTGACGGTGGCGGGACTTGGACCAGTGTCCGGAGTGGTTACGTGCAAGGGATGATGTTCGATCCTTCGGGCGGGAAGACCCTGTACCTCAGGACTGGGACCGGATTTGTGAGTAGCCGCGATGGCGGTGTGACCTGGGAACCGCCTGTCCCGATGCCGCCGAATGCGTCCATCGTCGATATTCAATTCGATGTGGGACACCCGGGGGTCTGGTATGTGAGCGGCAACTGGCCCTCGGACGCGTTCCTGACCAAGCTGAGCGCGGACGGGACCACGGAGCTCTACTCCACGTTTTTCGGCGGGGTGGCGCCGGACAGCGCGAACCGTGTGGAACTGGACGGGGCGGGCGCCATCTACCTGGCCGGAACGACACAGTCGCCCGATCTGCGCGGAGCACAGAACAGCTTTGGGGGCGGCTCCGACGCGTTTTTGGCGAAGCTGAGCAGCGATGGGCGGAGGCTGGAGTACGCGAAGTATTTCGGCGGCAGTTCGGCCGAGCAGGGTTTGGGGTTGGGGGTCGACGCGTCGGGACAGGCGATTGTGGCGGGCTTCACCAATTCGGCGGATCTGCCCCTCAGCGGCGATGCGGTGCAGCGCACAGGGCCGCCGACGCAGCTTGGCATGGGCTTCTACGCGATTTTCGATCCGGACGGCAAGGTGTTCTCCTCGTCGTACCTGGGCGGGTTGCAGGGCGATACTGCGACGGCGGCGGCGATCTCGCCTGCGGGACGGGCCTGCATCGTGGGCGACACTAATTCGCCGGATCTGCATACGACGGCGGGCGCCCTGCAGGCGGTTCGGAACGGCTTTGCGGACACGTTCCTGACGATCCTGGATTTACAGCGATGAAGCGAACGAGGTATTTGGGTTTTGCCCTGGCGGCGTGTCTGGCGTCGCGGGCTATGGCGGAGCCGGATGGCGAGTGTGTGATCCGCACGGTAGCCGGCCGGATTGAGCTGAAGGCTGGCGACCCGCGGCCGGCCATCCTGGAGAGAATAGACGGGCGCATGGCGATGGGACCAGGCGGGGCGCTGTATGTGGCCACGCGGTCCGCCGTGTATCGCATCTCGGACGGGGTGCTCTATCCGATTGCCGGGATTGGCGGCTCTGGTGAAGCGACGGGGAATGAGGGTCCGGCGCGGGATGCGGGCTTCGCCTCGATCAGCGGCATTGCCATTGGTCCTGACGAATCGGTGTATCTGTTCGACGCCGCGCAGGTGCGAAGGATTGGCCCGGATGGGATCATTCACGCCTTTGCCGGGACGGGCCGCGCGGGATTCCTGGGCGATGGCGGGCAGGCAGCGGCTGCGCGCGTGCAGGCCAGCGGCCGCCTGGCGGTCGACAGCTTCGGGAACGTGTTGATCTCCGACACGCAGAACTACCGGATCCGCAAGGTGACCACGGATGGCATCATCCGGACGATTGCGGGCGTCGGCGGCGGGAATGGACCGGTGGGGGATGAAGGGCCGGCCGCCTCGGCACAGCTCGGTCAGCCATCGGATATCGGGATCGACGCGGCGGGACGGGCGTATTTCATCGATGGCTACCGGATCCGGATGATCGATGCCGAGGGAATGATTCATGCCTATGCGGGCACGGCCTCCGGAGCGCCGGGCATTCCTCCGCCGATGGTGACGGGCGGATTCCGGGAGATTCAGGCGCTGGCTGTGGATGGGGCGGCCAACGCGGTCTATTTCGCCGACCTGTCCTATTCGGGGTCGAATCTATGGCGAGCCGCAACCGCCGGCGGCACGGCGGCATTGCCTCACAGTACGGCTCGAGCGACTGGACTGGCGGCGGGTCCAGCGGAGGGTCTGTACCTGTCGGAGTATGGGCGGATCTGGAAATTGAGTTCTTCCGGGGCGCTGGAGGTGATTGCCGGAGGAGATGGCAACGAGGCCGCCGATGGGGTGCCCGCGACGATGGTTCCCATTGCCCCGACGAGCGTGATTACGGACGAGGCGGGCCGGTTGTATTTTTCCGACGGGCGCACGAACCGTGTGCGTGAGGTGGGGCAGGATGGACTGATCCGGACCGTGGCCGGGGGCGGCAAAGGTCACGGGGAGAACGAAGTGCCCGCCGCGTCGGTGGCCCTGGAGTATCCGGGGCTGCTGGCGCGGGACGGTCAGGGCAACCTCTATGTCAGTGAAGGGTGGCGCATCCGCAGGATTACCCGGGACGGGACAATCCAGACGGTAGTGGGCGGGGGTCCGAAGCTGGATATCGCCGAAGGCGATACCGCGGCCGGGATCAACCTATACAACCTGAACGGGCTGACTGTCGATCCGGCGGGGAACATCTACTTCGCCATTTACGCGGGCGCGCGCATCTGGAAGGTGACGGGGGATGGCATCGTGCACGTGTTTGCGGGCACGGGGGAGCCCTACTCGAACCAACCGGCGGCGGACGTCCCGGCTAGGGAGGCGCAGGTCTATGCGCCGAAGCGGTTCGTCTTCGACAGCGCGGGCACTTTCTGGTTCATCGATGCCAGCGGTGTCAGGACTGTCGGGCCCGATGGGATTCTGCGGACAGTGACGCAGTACGGTGCGCCGGGCTACGCTTCTGACGCGAGCCAAAGCCTGGCGGTGGATGCGGCCCTGAAGCTCTACCTGACCACGGGCTTTCGTGTGGTGCGCGTCGAGCCGGATGAGGTGATGCGGACGCTCGCCGGCGGTTTCGAAGCTGGAGACAGCGGCGATGAGGGGGCGCCTGAGCAGGCGAAGCTGCGTAGCGTTTCCGGGCTGTGGGCGGATGCCGCGGATCGCCTTTATCTCATGGACGGGCAGCGCATCCGCCAGATTGCGAATCTCTCCCGGTGCAGCGCGCCCGCCATCCCCGAATTCAGTCCGGGCCCCCTGCTGCCTGAGCCGGGAGCGCCCGGGAAGCGGGTGACGTTCACGGGGTTCAACCTGGGACCCGGCACCAGCGTGACGGCGACTCCGGATGCAGCAGGTCAGTTCCCGACGGAACTGGCGGGTACGCGCGTCGCGGTGAATGGGGTGGCGGCGCCTCTTGTGTCCGCTCAGAACAAGGCTGTGACCGCGGTGCTGCCCTATGCTGCGGTAACGGGCTCCGTGCTGGTAGAGTACCGCGGGGTGGCCTCACAACCGGGCAGCCTGGAGATCTGGCCGCGCTCGTTGAAGTTCTTCACCAGCGGGGCCGCCGCCAACGGCAACTCCAACCCGCCCGCCTTCGCCTTGAACGAGGATGGAACGCAGAATTCCGAGGCGCACCCTGCTGCCGCTGGAAGTGTGATTGCGGTGTTCCTTACTGGTGAGGGGGAGACAGTGCCGGCCGGTGAGGATGGTAAGGCTGCACTGGACCCGCTGCCGCGGCCCGCGGTCCCGATCGAGTTCAAGCTGGTGGATCCCAAGACCCTGGCCGGATGGTGGCAGATGCGCACCCTGGAGGCTGCCTTTACCGGGATGGTGCCGGGCGAAATCGGGCGGATGCAGGTGAACCTGCGTATCCCGGAGGGCACCGCGGCGGGTCTCTACACAGTTTGGGCCTACCCCGCCATGGTGACGATCTTCGTGAAGTGATCTCAGGGCACCACCAGGGTGACGCGCACGGTGCAGGTGTCGCCGGGTGCGGATTTGGGGGTCAGCCGGAGTATGCCTTCATACACTCCGGCTGTTAGGCCGGTGGTGTCCGCCGACAACGCCAGGAGGGAAGGCGTCACGCCGGCGGGGTGATCCAGCCTGAGCCAGGATACGTCGGCAGCGGCAGTGTAGTAGAGTCCCGTGCCGCCCGTGACGCTGAGCTGTGCGGGCTCGCTGTCCGGAGTGAGATCAAGGCGATCTCGGGAGGCTTTGAACTCGGAGATCACCATGGTTGCCTGCAGCAGGGAGGGGAGCACCTGCACGCCTGGCGAGTTGACGGAGGCTGTTCCGCTATAGATGCCTGGCGGCAGACCTCCCGGAGAGGCGCGTAGTGTGAGGGCCATCTCATCGGCGACGCCGAGCCACCCTGCGTCGCTGGCGGTGCCGAGTTGGTAGGTGCGTGCGCCGGCGGCGGAGCTCGCGTAGAGGCGAAGCAAAGCAGGCTCGGAGTGAGGAGTCAGGTTGTCGAATCGCAGCTTCCGCGGCCAGAGGTCCACATCGCCAAAGGCGAGGCGAGCCAGGAAGCCGCCCCGGTTCAGGTTCTTCTGAAGCGCAGGCTGGTATGTCCCGGAGGTGATGGGCATGTCGGAGGAGATCGTGGAACCGGCGATGAAGATGTCGTTGCTCGGGCCTATGGCAATGGCATTGCCCTCGTCCGGGGCGTTGCCGGCATAGTGCGAGGAAAAGAGGAGCGAAGTGCCCGGCGCATCGAGACGCGCCACGAACGCATCGTTGTAGTCGTAGATGTTGCCGCCCATGGGGAGGGCGTCGGGGGTGACCGGGAAATTCCGGCTGCTGGTGCTGCCCACCAGGAATGCCTGGCCGGAGGCATTGGCAACTATCCCCTTCACTGCATCCTGCGCGTCGCCTCCGAGATAGGTGGAGTACACCCAGGCGTTGCCGGCCGGGTTGATCTTGGCGGCGAAGCCTTCCAGGTCAGGGCTGTAGTACTCGGGGTGAAAGATGTGTTGGGGTTGTACGGCGCCGGGGGTGACAGGGAAGGCGAGCGACTGGGTGGATCCGCCGATGTAGGCGGCTCCCGTGGGGTCCACGGCAACGGCTTTGGCTTCGTCGGGGCCTGGTCCTCCGAGGTAGGTGGCGTAGATGAGCGCGCTGCCGGTTGGATTGAGTTTGGCAAGAAATGCATCGGCGTCTGGAGGGGTGTTCAGGCTGGCCTGGGGCGCACCCGGGGTGACCGGAAAATCCGTTGAGTCGGTATTCCCGGCCAGGTAGACATTGCCGGACGTGTCGAGCGCGATGGCCGGGCTCCACTCGCCGCCGGTGCCGCCGATGAGTGTTGAGTAGACGAACGCGGTGGCGGACTGGTTCAGTTTAACGACATAGGCATCGCTGACGCCGCGCACCGAGATCTGGGAGGCGCCTGGCGTTGCGAGAAAGCGCTCGATGCCGCCGACGGAACCTCCGACGTAGGCGTAACCGGCGGGGTCGACGGCGATGGAGGTTGGCGTCCCATAGACATAGGTCGCATATTGGAGCCGGGAGCCATCCGGCGCGAATTTGGCGACAAAGCCGTTGCTGCGCATGGGATCGCCCTGGTAAGGAGCGCCCGGGGAGAGGGGGAACTTTAGCTCGTAGTCGGATCCGGCCACATAGGCGCTGCCCGTGGCATCGACGGCAATGGCGGTACAACTGCCGATGAAATAAGTGGAGTAGAGCAGCCTGGTGCCGGAGGGGTCCAGCTTTGAGAGGAAACAGGAGGATGGCGAGCGCTGGTAAGCGCCTTCGGAAGTCGGGAAATCGCCGGTCTCCGTCCTGCCCGTGACGTAGGCATTGCCTGCCGGGTCCACCGCAATGGCCGTGATGTAGTCGGAGCCGTAGTAGTAATGAGTGCTGGGAGCAATGCCTCCGCTCAGGAATGTGGAGTAAGTGATGACGGGATCAATCGTCAGGGGGCGGGTGTGGTCATAGGCGCCCAGTTTGAGTCCAATATCGCCATTCCGCAGGACAACATAGTCGACTGGCACATGGTGCCCGTCCTGGCTGGCGCTGGGCTTGCCGTGGCGAAGGATCGACGTGCCCAGCCGGGCGTTCAAGGCTCCGTTCTCCAGTTGCGTGGGCGCTCCTTCCAGGCGCAGCCGGATGCGTCGCGGATCGGCTCCAGGCCGGAGCACTAGGTCGTACTCAAGGTCACTGCCCTGGAGGTAGAAGATGGCGTCGATACCCGGCCAGAGCGAGGCGTACCGGGCACGCGCGAAGGACGGTACATTCCGGCGCCATTGACGCTGGTCCGGCGACAGGAGGAAGTGGAATCGCGCTGTCTGCGGCTCGAGCCCCTGCGGAGTAACCGGCCGCGCACCGGGAAACCGGAGTTTGACAGGGCTTTGGGCGCCCCGGGCAAACAGGCGTACTTCACCCGGCTGTAACGAGGCCGCGAGTCCGGCGGTATGCACGGAGAGCGTCCGCCCCGTGCCCGGCACGAAGAGCGCGGCAGGCGCGGCGACGTGCACGGCCGTCAGTGACATCAGCCACCACAAGGCTACCCTTCCGTACCGGCAAGGCATTTTTCCAATTACCTCCACTTGGGCCACCGCAATCTCGAAATGCCGGCCACTTGCATGGGACGTGCGTGAAATAAATCCGGATTTTCGTTTTTCGAATGACCCGCGAATTCTCATCCTATCGCACCGTGGATCGTGCCGGCCTTCCCAGGCACGACGCCAGTCCGCGATTATTCCCTCTATGTCGGCGCCTATCTGGGAAGTGGTTGCTTTTGGCAACTACTTTGGCTAGACTGAGCGCATGAAGCAATCGGGCATTTCCGGCAAGGTTGTGGATCAGGTTGCGGTGGTGCGGGACTTCAATCGCTTCTACACGGCCCGCTTGGGGCTACTTCGCAAGCGCCATCTCGACGGCGTGTTTTCGCTCACTGAAGCGCGGATTCTCTACGAGGTCGGGACTACGCCCAATACCACTGCGGCAACTTTGCGCGGCAGGCTTGGGCTCGACGCCGGTTATATCAGCCGCCTGCTCGCGCTGTTGACGAAGCGGAAGCTGATTCGCCAGACGGCTTCCAGGCTGGACGGCCGAGAGAGGCTGCTGACACTGGCAGCGGCAGGCGAGGCGGCAGTCGCGCGTCTGGATGAACAATCCTCGCTGCAGATCCAGGAATTGCTGTCGGATCTCAGCCCGGAAGACCGCGAAGTCCTGGTCCAGTCCCTCTCGAAGGTGCGCACCATCCTCAGTCGGGAGGGTGGAGAGGCGGTCAAGGTGGTCCGACTTTCGGAATCGAACGACGACGCGCTCCGCCTTTTGCATGAATACTATGAGGCGGTTGGAGTGGTGCAGCGCGACGACCACGAATCCATCGAAAAGATGATCCACGGCTCGAGTTCCGGATTGTGGCTGGCCTATCTTAATGAAGAGGCGGTGGGCTGCGTGGCGCTGAAGCGACTCCCGTCCGTTCCCTGCGCCGTTGAATGCAAACGCCTCTATGTCAGGCCCTCGGCTCGCGGACGGCACATCGCCGACAAGCTGTTGGATGCCCTCGAAGAGTTTGCGAGGAGTCATGGAAAGAGGTGGATTTATCTGGACAGCTACGACGACCTCAAGGTCGCGATTGCCTTGTACCGGAAACGCGGATATCTCCATTGTGAGCGCTATAACGACAACCCGCAGGCAACGGTCTTCCTCCGGAAGTTCCTAGGGGAGGAGTGATAACGCTCCGCGGCGCTTTGGCATCGCCCTGCGCAAAGAACAGGCGCGCCGCAAACCGCAAAGAAGCATGTCGTCCGGAGATCGAATCAATCATCCATTTGGGTTCAGCAAAAGAGTCGTCATCCCGGCTGGAGGCTTTGATTCCGCAATTCCAACTGCCCTTCGGGAATGGGTGCGGGATTCGTTATAAGATTACTGGAACACGTGCTGTTCAGTGAGGAAAGGACAATTGAGTCCGATCGGAGAAGACCCTTCGGGGTATCGCTCTCGATTCACATCGCCGTGTTCGGTATTCTCTGGTGGCTGCCTCCGCTACCGGACTTTGATCTTGGTGCTCGGCCAAGTCGGAATCAATCTGTCATCGCTGAAGCCCGCCGGAACAATACGAAGATTGTCTGGTATCGCCGCGACCAGAAACTGCCCACCATCGCACCGAGTCCCACAACCTCCGAACCCGGGAAAGTGCAGGTAAAAGGGCAGGGGCTGTATATTCATGTCGCTCCGCCCGGGGCTCAGCATAAGGACCAATTCATCAATCTGCGGGAGCCAAAGATCGCCGAGCAGAAGGCGCTACCTTCGCCCAATGTCGTGATGACCGACCTCGTGGCGCCGCCTGCGCCACCCAAACGCGAGGCGCGGCCGTTCGTTCCTCCGCCTGAGCAACGGAAGAAGCCGGGCACTGCCTCGCTGGAAGAGCCCCAGATTGCAGCTGCGGCGGAACTGGCAAAGGCCCAGCAATCTTCATTGCCGGAGAGCCTGCAGCGTGCCGGAAAGCCTGCAGCAAGGAAGTTCGTTGCACCTGAGGAGAAGACGCAGCGGCAGCCCGGACAGGTAGTGCTCGCGGAACCGGTTGGGGTTCCGCAGGGCGGGACCGCCCTGGATGCCCCCAAACTGTCTCTGGACAATGGTCTGTCCACTGCAGCCAAGCCCCAGGCGAGGAAGCTGGTCCTGCCTCCCTCCCAGTCCGGCGCTGGCGGTGGGGGCAAGCCGGGGACAGGCGCACAACTGGAGGACCCCGGTCTCCTGGCTTCCGGAGGTCAGCCTGGAGTCCCCAGTGACGTTTCCGCCGTAATCCTTTCGGCCAACCCAACGACGGATGGCCGCCTGGTTCGCCCTGAAGGAAACCGGAAAGCACAGATTGAAAGCGGGGCCGACGGTGAGGCGGGGAGAGGAAAAGGCGCTGGAGGCGGGTCCGCGGATCTGGTGATTCCAGGGCTGACAGTCCGCGGAGGCGGCGCAGGTGGTGCAGTCGTCTCTTCGGCACGCAACGATATGCCGGAGTCAGGGGCCCCGTCAGGAATGACACCAACCCGGCCCGCGCCATACCGGCCGCGCCTTGACACCCCGTCGGTTTCCATTCCTCAATGGCCGAATACGCGCCGTGTACCCCCCGCCGTGGAGGGCGCCTTCACTGGCCGCCCTGTGTATAGCACCGTGATTGCAGGACTCACCGGGTATACAGACTGGGTGTTGTGGTTTGGAGAACTGGCTTCCGATACGGCCAGAACCAGAAGTGTGATGCGTCCGCCACGCCTGGCCTCAGGAGCGACCCTGCTGGCAGCGGCGCACCTGCCAGCGACGGGGAAGTGTTGGGTCAAAGCGAAACTGAGCCGAGGCGGGAAATTGATGTCCCTGGATGTTATCCAGGGCCTGGGCGCAGAACAGGCTCTCGAACTTGCGAACACGCTGGAGAAGTGGCTGTGGACCCCTGCAATCCGGAATGGCGAGGCGGTGGACGTGGAGGTCCTGATGGAAGTCGACTTGCGTCGGGGCAACTGAGCGGCAATTGCCGTGCAGCCCCCACCTCTCCCAGACAGAGTGGAGAGGAGTTTCTACCTGAGCAGAAGCCGGCTCTGCCTCCGGACGGCTGGGGTGGCGCCCGATTGGTCCGTTAGAGGCTCAATCCGCTCTTCCCGCTGGTCTTGAACGAATGCTGCAGCATTTCGACGGCCACCTGATCCTGGGAACGGCGGACCACTCTTGCCACGACCAGTATCTTCATGGCGCACCGCCGGTCCAACTGCGCAGGCCACTGAATTGCCATTCTCACGGTCTCCCCCGGCATCAGGGGCGCGCTGGTTTCAAATAGAATGCCTGTGCTGCTCATGTTCAGCGTCACTCCCGGAAGGGGTGGCTCCATGTTCCGGGCGTTCTTCCGCTGGAATACTAGATTCTGTACAAACTGGAATCGGCGGCTGGCTCGGCGTTCCCCCGGAGTAGAGGTCGAGATAAGGCGATGGCTGGACTCGACCTGATTTGGCAGACTACCCATAATCTCAATGTCCTATCGAGGCAGGGATGGCGCAATGGTCAAAAAGTAGTGCGACCATCCATGCGACAGCAGGATGAGATCCAGTACGCGTGCTATCTGCTTATGGCTCCTCCACCCAAATGAGGACTAATTCTTGAGCAGAGCGGTCTGTCTATCTTCCCGGCTCCACTCTACTGAAGCAGTACGGTCACCGGGGTGGAAGCGCCTTTCTCATTCGACACAGTCACCGAAACGGATTCGATCGTCTGAATGGGCGGCACTGCTGAACTTGAAGAGTCACTGCTGGATAGCGTGACTGGGATCTGCACCACAAATTGGCCGCCGAACGCCGCGGATGCCTGCGAGTTAAACCACAGGAATGAACGGGCTGTAATGTCCTGTGTAATCTCAGTCAGGTTGTAGTTGTAGCCTGGTTTGACCTTGAAAGACACAGTGATCTTTGTCAGGGATCTCGTGGTAGTGTAGCCCACGGCCTGCAGCGTGAAGCCGTTGTTCGTTCGCGAATCAGCGCTCAGGCTGAAGAGCTTCGGCTGGACTGCAGCGAGTGAAGCGCGCAGTCTCTTCGGACTCTCGGGGGTGAGGTCCTGGCCGCCCTGGGTCGCGAAGGCCGGCGTGATGATAATCGTGCCGGCGACACTCCCAGTCTGGTACCGGAGTTCAGTTGAACCGTTTGAGAAGACAGCCTTTGTGGTGCCGGCCGGGATGGTGAAACTGGCAACTTTCCCACCGGTAACAAACAGCACCGATGGATCACTGACAAAGCTGTCGGACTCGCTGCTTAGCGTGAGGGTGCCCGTCAGGGCAACCGAATAGGCCGCGGCCAGTGTGAGACTCACAGTGGGCTGCTCGAACGCCTGGACGGTGGTTGACCCCGAAATGGTGTAGTCCGGGAATGGCTCCGGTGCCGCTGCGATACCCGTCAACGTAAACGCATCCGTATTGATCCGCAAAGATGCCGAGGAGGGACCTGTAGCGAGCGGCGTGAACAGAATCGTGAATGTGAGCGACGCATCCGGCTCGATGGCTGTCGGCAAGGCGGGAAGCTTCGATAGCGTGAAGACGGCTTTTCCGTCGGAGACAATACCGATATTGATGATGGGAGCCGGCGCGGTCCCGGTGTTCTTGATAGTGAATTCGACCGGTGAGACTTGCCCCACCTGCACACCAGGGAAGGTCAGTGCGCCTAGCGGCTGCACAGAGGTCACACCAGCCGGATTGCGGTAGGAGTACGTCAGAATCGGGCCGATCGCTTCACCACTCAGTTCGAAACTGTCGTTGCCGACCTGAAGTCTGCCCAGTTGTTTGCCGGCCTGAGTCGGAGCGAACACTATGGTGAAAGTCCGCTGTTCTCCTGGCGCAAGCGTGACCGGCAGGAACGGTAAGTCTCGCAACTGGTAGGATATGCCGCTAACGGCAATCCCGTTCACAGTGATATCCAGGAGGCTGGAATTTCGAATTCTGACGAAAACAGTACTCTTCTCGAGGACCGCAGTGGCAGGCATCGCTACTACTTGGTTGGGAAAGAAGACTTGCGGGTCGCCGCTGGGCGGAAGCAGTTCGTAGCTGAGGTAAGAGCTGATTCCGTGCCCCCTCAGATTGATGCTGTAGCTGGTGCCGCCGGCAAAGGCCACATTTAAGGTGCCTGTGTCTGTTCCAACTTGGCGAGGTTGATAGCGCACGAGGAACTGCAGATTGGCGCCGCTCGCCAGGTTGACTGGGATCAAGGGCAGGGAGGCCAGCGAGAATGCGTCCCCAGTTACTGAAGCCGAGAGAACCTGGCCCCCGCCGCTGCCCCGGTTCACAACCAGCATTGTGGCCAGGGTGGCGCCGTTGACGGGCGTGTCTGTGAAGGGCAGAACTCCGTCCTGTGGCAGGTTAACCACATTGTTGTCGAGCGCCAGGACGTAGCTCAAGGAGAATTCCGGTGTCGTTCCATTCAGGACAATGGCAACGATGCCTGGTTGCGGGGGAATGAACGCGGGATTTGGCTGCGTTGCGGTGGGTGTCGTCTGAACGGATGACTGCAGGAAGCCGTAATCTAGTTCCGCGACGGCCGATTGGCTGCTCGATGGGAGATAGGTGAGCTGCACCGTCAGGCTTTCGTTCGGGTTGAGAACTGCATTCAGCGGAGGAGCCGAGGTGACGGAAAAGTCTTGAGCTCCAAGCAGTTGGGGCGCCTGGGGGAAGGCCAGGGTAGTCGAACCGATATAAGTGATGGTGACGGAGAGCGATTTGGGTTGGCCAATACCCAACGACCCAACAGACACACTGCCGCCATTGGCCACTGGGGTCACGATATTCCCCTGCAGCACACGGATTAAGACCTGCCCTTGCGAAGTGAAGCACGAGGCAAAGAGAAGGGATGAGGCGAGTAGGAGAGATCTCATCGTACGCTATCTCCCCTCGGCCACTGGAACAAAATATACTGTTGGGCTGGAGCTTGCATCCAGTATGTATAGCGGCTGGTCCGCTTTCTCCCGCGGGCTCAAAAGCAACACGCTGGAACGCCCGATCGGCGCGAGCATGGTTGCCGGCGCATCCAGCGATATCGGTTCCGGGATTGCCATCGTGGACCGGTCGACCAGGTACAGACGCTTGGTTGGACGGTCAGCGAGATAAAGAGTCTTCTTGTCTGGCGACAAACCGATCATGGAAAGGTCCGCGAAGTGCTCCGGGTCAGTGAAGAGTACTTTGGAGGTAGCACCCTCCTGATCCAGGGCAATCTCCACTACCTGCGCTGTACTCCTGTCGCCCACCCAGATGGTCCGGCCGCCCGGTTCCATCGCAATCGAGGATGCGTCCAGAATTGGCAGGATCAGCGTCGTTCCATCAGCCGGACTAACCCGGTACAGCCCGGCGTTCTCCACTGCAATGACAATCAGGGTGGATGCGGAATCGCCGGTGAGAGCCGTAACCGGACCGTCAACCCCAGTTAGAGGCACTGCCGTCTCGGCGTGAGCTCCGTCGCTGCCAAACCGAATCCACTGAACTGTGCGGGCCGTCGCCGAATACAGCGCCACAGCGGTGGAATCCGCCGACCAGGCCGATTGATCCGGCTTCTCGATTGCGCCCGGAATGGCGACACCCGTGGCGGCGTCATTCGTCTCCTCTCGAGAGAATCGGAGCGTTTCGCCGTGCCGAACCATAATCGCAGTCCGGCCATCCGGCGCGACCGAAGCCCAGTCCACCTCGGAAACCAGTGTCGTGTCCAGCCGCGCGGCACCGGGCATACCCAGGATCAGACGCAATGAACCAGTAAGGCCGTCAAAGACCAAACCTGTGATCGGACCAGCCACGCGCAAATCCTGAGCTCCACACGAAACCGCCAGTCCGAGTACCGCCCACCTCAGCCATTTCTTGGAGAACATAAACTACTGCGGACCTCCAATGCCAATCGAGCCCGTGCCGATCGTAATAGTGGTCTTGTCGTTGCGCCCGGACAGGATCATCGCCGTGGCAACCCCCGCCCCTGCGCCCGCTCCGATCACGGCCCACCATTTCCAGTTCTTGAACCACGGCTTGGGCGGCGCGGGGACCATTGCCTCCTGGACATTCGCATCGTTAGCCTGGCGGATACGCGTCTCGCCAGTCTGACCCGCGAATGAGGCCGTCACCCGGATAGCGAAAGCGCCAGCCGTGTTGTTGATCGTCAGGGGCGCAGTCGCCTGGCCTGCCGAATCAGTTTTGGTTACAGCGCTTGGCTTGCCATCGAAGGTGCCGCCCGGTCCGGCCGGAGGGACTTCAAAGGTCACTGTGGCGCCTTGCACCGGCTGATCAACGGCATCCAGAACCTGAACCACCGGGCTGATCGCGGATTTACTCGTCAAACTGTTGTGAACGTTCTGACCTTCCAGTACCAGGATGCGCAGTCCACCCGGAGCCACTTGCTGCCCGGGAACCGGCGCCGCCGCCTGGGTCTGCACTCCAGCCTCCGGCTTGGCCGGCTGGCCGGGCTGCTGGCGCGCAGCCAGGGGCGCAGGAGAAAGCAGGGCTGCACAGAGTAGAACAACTATGAAATTGGAACAGGACAAGGCCATTTCCCCGATCCGAGATCCGGCCTCAGGGCCGGCTTCTCTACTTAGGTCGATGCGCACACAACTCTTCCCTGATGGCATGCGAGAAATCACGATGGGACTACCTCCGTGCCAGTATCGTAATCACAAGGTATGGAATGGAGCTCAGTAATCCAGACCCTGTTCTTGCAAGCAATGCCTGCACCGACGAACCTGGTACATACAGTACATCGTTGGGCAGGAGGGGGAAGTCCCTCTCCTTTCCTTCAAATACCCGTTTTGCGTCAATCAGGATCTCGGCTCGCCTGTCTGTACCCGAGATGGGTCGCAGGATCCTCACCTGGCTCCGATTCGCTGTCGGGGTGAAGCCGCCGGCCTCCGTCAGCGCCTGGGCGATGGAGATGGAACTCCTCTCCCCCAGTTCGATGCTGGCGGGCCTTCCGACCTCTCCGCTCACATAAACCCGTTCGGCGCGTTCCGCACTAATCACGTCATAAGGCTGAAGAACGATGTCCTCTTCCGGATTGATGTTCTCGGAAAGACTGCTCAAGCTAATCTCAACCGTGCTGATCTTCTTCTCGGGGTTCTCCACCGCATTGGGCAGCGGCATCGGACCGTAGTCCGTCCGCCTGGTGATCTTGATCCGGCGCGTCGCATTCGGCGAAATGCCGCCCACGACCGTCAACATTTCGACCAGCGTGCGCCGTCCGGAGAGCGGGTAAATGCCAGGAGCGCCGAAGGCGCCGACAAAGAACACAGGTTCGCCGCGAAACTGCGCCAGGCTGATGAAGACTTGCGGATCCCGGACATACTCGCGCAACCGGCTCGTCAGTTCCTTCTCGAATGCCTGAACCGTCATCCCGCCGGCTCGGATCTTGCCGACAATGGGCAACTCCACAAATCCCTCGGAGTCGATCCGGAATGGACGCTCATTGATTTCTGGCACTTGGGCGGATCGAATTAGGATCTGATCCTCCGGCCCCATCGTGTAGTCAGGTCTCACCGCGTTGGAGATCTGATCGAGACTGGAAGGTTGCGTTGCTCCACCAGCCGGGCGCTGGGCCCGCTGGCCCCACGTTAGATCACCTACCCCCAGCATCAGCACGAACCCCAACATGACCGACCGAAGCATTATCATTCCGTATTAACCTCTGCCTCAATACAAAACCTGATCAGTGCCCGGCTCCATCTGGATTCTGTGACAACGAATGCGGAATGGGCCGGATCCAATCCCGCTCGACTTCCGCCGATACCGATCGCTGCAGCAGATTCAGCGATACCACAAGCCGATACTTCCCCTTTGTCCTCTGCAGGATCCCTTCGAGCCCCGCCAACGGGCCGCGCTCAATCAATACACGGTCGCCTAATTGCAAATACGGCCAGGGCGCTACCGGCAAACCGGAGCGAACCATCATTCGCACCCTCTCAATCTCAATGTCCGGAATGGGCGCCGGCGTGTGTCCAAAGCTGATCAGATCCACAACGCCCGGTACAATCAGCAACGGCAGGCGATCATTGGGGTTGACCCGGCAGAAGACGTAACCAGGGAAAAGGAACTTCTCAGTGACCTTTTTCCGGTCGGACCACTGGTGGTCCACCTTGTAGGAGGGACTAAACTGCTCGAAGCCTCGCTCCCGCAATTGCAGGCTGACCGTGTGCTCCCGGTTCGAGCGGACGCGAACCGCGAACCAAGGGTAGCTCCCGAGGGCGGGGCTGCTTTCTTGATCCGAGGGCGGCGTCATGGGTCTCCTGTCGTGAAAAAACTACACTATTTGAACGCTAAGGTTTATTATCCACGGAAAGAATCTGGACGAACCCCAAAATGTTTGATTTCTTCATCTGTTTGAGTGGAGTCTGGTACTGCTTGCGCGTTTCCTCGCCTCCCAGCGCGTCGCTCGTTGGCCGGTATGGCGCCGGAGATCAATCCCGGGGCGCTCACCGGCACCGCTACTCAGATTGACAGCATCTCCGTCGGCCTCCTATAGCCGCACAGAATTATGAACTTGAACGCACAAAAGCTCACGATGCTTTGCCGTGAGCTTCTGCGTTAGAACCGCAATGGAAAGCCGGAACCCTCGAACACTCCGCTGCCTGCCTGGGCGGGTCGCCTACTTCCAGCGAAGCGCTCGCTCCCGCCGTGAGGCCAGGAACAAAAGCCCTCCCGCCATCAGCAGCAACCCGAGGGTATTGGCGCCTTCCGGGACCTTCACAGCCGCGGTCGCAGTTTTGAACTCAACACGCAGCCCGGCAGGATTTCCCGTCGCCTGGACATCATTGTGCACCAGGAACGAAATCTTGTTGATCCCGGCGACAAATCCATCCAGGATGCTGAACTGCGTCCACTTTCGAAAGCCGTTACTCGGAGATCCAGTTCCAAAACCGCCTTTCACCTCTGTGCCATTGATGAAGATCTTGGTGCCTGTATTGTCCGAGGCCCACTGACCGTCGATGACGGCGGTATCGGGGTCAAAGCCCCAAAGGCTAAAAGTGGTTTCGAAAAGATAGTCGCCAGCCAAGTCCACCACCGGAAGTGGCTGGTCACTCCCCGTGGGCACAGTCGGCCGGACCCAGCGTGACTTATTGCCTTCGGCCCCCAGCCAGTCAGTTCCAACCGGCCACCCCACCACCATCACGTAGGCCGCGGAAGTCGCAGCGGGCGGATTGTACACCACGGAGTAATGCGCATCCGGCAGCGCGTTCGTTGTGATCAGGGTGTGGCTGCCGTCTACACCTGTGTTGTACAGGCGATCGGCAAATGAATCCGCCCGCAGCATGGATCCGAGTGTCATCGCACCGAGGACGACCAGCACTCGACCGAGGAATCTCATCACGTTGTTCCCGTCCTTGAAGATTTGCCGACACAACCCGGGCGACCAGTCCCGTGACCAGTTTTGTCGCAAACCACTACTGAATCGATAGCGACAGACTAAAGAGGCAAGAGATACTGCAAGCCGGAAGAGTCTGCCGAATGTAGCGTACGGTGGTTCCGGACTGGGGTCAACCCAACTCGGCACTAGCCGGCATAAAGAGTAGTTCCAGTACCCCTATTTGAGTGAAATAGCTCCACCAAAATGGAGCATGTCCTGCTTCATCAAGCCACTTCTCCACCCAGTAATCTGGCACGTCAATTTCATCTCGCCCCCTCTCTTTCCCGGCGCACTTCCAGTTGAAACCGGACGACCTGCGAATTGTCGGCAAGCGGCCCACCGCCCGTTGCGATCCTGGATGGCGTCGCACAATTCACAGTGGGCGAAATAAGGCAGAAACTATTGAGTGTTTCAAGTTTGATCGTCCTGCGAAGCGACGCCCAAAAACCCGCTCAACCTTGCCGCCGCAATCCGGCCGCCCCCTCATTCGACACCATTACCGGAAGCAACTTGAGCTTCGTGTCCAATATAGAAGTATCCAATCAGGCATCACCTGGTTTCTGAGATCCGATGCCGGCCCCTCTGTGCGAAAGCTCCAGGTGTGGAGCAATCCCAACACCATCCTGGCCTCCCGAATGGTGGATCCGTTAAATCCTTCGCTCCACACGGAGAGGGCTCGAATCCCCTAATCTAGGGCAGTCCACGCTACAGCCCCATTCCAGGTCTCCTGAATAAACCACTTGTTGTTGCACACAGGAACCAGCCCGAACGCAGCATTTTTTCCGGCTTCGTAGGGAAGCCTCCGATTTGGAGGACAGTACCCCAATTATGATGTAGTACCCCTAATTTGGGCAACGTCGATCCATATTGGCGCACCTGCTAATGCAAACCTCCGCTCATTTGAGGTCAAAGATGGAACCCGCACTAAACTCTTGTAGGGGGCCCTTCCGAAGCCCTCCGAGGTAAGTACTATTTACCAAATTTTATTGGTGATTTCCCTGAGTTCGTATGCTAAGCTTCCAACGTATTCGGGACAAGTTGCAGGTCAGCGCTTAGGAGGCCCGGATGCAACCTGATGAGATTGGGACAGAAAGGGCGGTAGCTTGGCCAAAAGAGGCCGCCGTCCAGTTAAGTCTCCTCACGAGCTCGACCCCTGTCCTGGTTTGCCCAGCTTAGGCTGCTGACAAACCCCTTTGAGTGCTGCTGTTTTCCCGTCCTCTGTAACACCGTAGGCCGAGCTGTCTATATTCTCCGGCGGGTTCACTTTGGTCGCGCCATCAGTGCCATGGCCCGGCCTTCACCGCGGGACTGGCGCATGGCACGTCCACCAGCTGAGAGGGCCTCAATGTCTGCCTCGACCTTTTCTCTGTCCAGTTGGAAATCACGCAACGTCCCCGAGGATCTCTCCGGTCTCGACCTCATGGACGAAGAGCCCTTCCTGAAAGTCCTCAACATCGAACAGAAGCGGACTGAGCGCTCCGGCCGCCGCTTCGTCCTTCTCCTCATGCAGTGCGCCGAGCTCATCTCGGCCGGGAACCCCAGGAAATCGCTGCAGCACATCCTGGATAACCTCGACCAGAACATTCGCGCCACCGACATTACCGGTTGGTATAAGCAGGACTCGGTCCTGGGCATCATCTTCACCGAACTGGGTTCCGCCGAACTCCCTGCCGTGACCAGTGCTCTCCATGCCAAGGTGAGCGGCGTTCTCTCCTCCGCCCTCGGCCCCGGCTTGGCCGACCTGGTCACCATCTCTTTCCACGTCTTTCCGGAAGACTGGGTCGCCGGCGGCACCGGCCGCGGCGGCGGATCGCTTCTGGAATCAGATCCCATCGAGGTCCGGACCCCGAGAAAGGTCTCCCTCGCCGTCAAACGCGGCATCGACGTCGCCGGCAGCCTGACAGCCCTGATTCTCCTGTTGCCCGTCATGGCCGTCGTCGCCGCAATCATCAAGATCACCTCACCGGGACCCGTACTCTTTAAACAGCTCCGTGTGGGCCGCTATGGCCGCCAGTTCAGCTTCTGGAAGTTCCGCTCCATGGTGTGCAACAACAACTCTTCTATCCATGAAGAGTTCGTCAAAAAGCTGATCGCCGGAGGGAAACCGCCCGCCAATCAGTCCAAAGAGCATCCGAATCAATACAAGCTCGCCGACGACCCCCGTATCACCCCCATCGGCCGGTTCATCCGCCGAGCCAGTCTCGACGAGCTCCCTCAGTTCTTCAACGTCCTCATCGGCGACATGTCCCTCGTCGGCCCACGCCCGCCCATCCCCTATGAAGTCAACGTCTACAGCATCTGGCACCGCCGCCGTCTCCTGGCCGCCAAGCCCGGCATCACCGGACTCTGGCAGGTCAAAGGCCGCAGCCGCGTCGGCTTCGACGACATGGTCCGTCTCGATCTGAAGTACGCCAGTTCCTGGTCGCTCTGGCTCGACGTCAAAATCATCCTGCAGACGCCTCGCGCCGTTTTCGGCGGAGAAGGCGCGCGGTAACCCCTCACCCCTCGGAGGTCCTCCTATGGTCCGCTTTGGCGTAATCGGATATGGATATTGGGGCCCCAATATCGTCCGAAATATCAACGGCATCAACCCCGATATGCTGGCCGCCGTTTGCGATAAGAGCGAGAAGAACCTGGGCCGCGTCAAAAAGGCCTACCCGGACGTTCATGTCACCACCGACGCCTCGGAACTCCTCACCGATCCAACCATCGACGCCATCGCCGTCGTCACCCCCGTCTGGACCCACTTCGACCTCGCCAGGCGCGCCCTCCAGAACGGCAAACACCTCTTCATCGAGAAACCCTTCACCGCCACCGCCCACCAGGCCGAAGAGCTCATCGAACTCGCCGAACGGAACCACCTCACCATCATGGTGGACCACACCTTCCTCTTCACCGGGGCCGTTCGCAAAATCCGCGAGCTGATCGACAACAACACCCTCGGCAAGCTCTACTACTACGACTCCATGCGGGTCAACCTCGGCCTCTTCCAGCACGACGTCAACGTGCTCTGGGATCTCGCCCCCCACGACCTCTCCATCGTCGACTACCTGATCGGACGCGAAGCCGAAGCCGTCATCGCTACCGGAGCCGGCCACCTCAACGGCCACGCCGACGTCGCCTACATGACCATCTACTTCCCCGACAGCGTCATCGCCCACCTCAACGTCAACTGGCTCTCGCCCGTCAAGGTCCGCACCACCCTCATCGGCGGGGAGAACAAAATGCTCGTCTGGAACGATCTGGAGGTCGACGAGAAGATCAAGATCTACGACCGCGGCGTCAAAATCACCAACCAGGAAGGCGTCTACGATGCCCTGGTCAGCTACCGCTCCGGTGACATGTACTCGCCCAAGGTCGAAGCCACCGAAGCCCTCAAACTCGAGCTCACTTACTTCCTCGAGTGCGTCGAATCCGGCAAGCGCCCCTTCAATGACGGCCAATCCGGCCTCCGCGTAGTCCGCATGCTCGAAGCCGCCGAATCCTCCCTCAAACGGAAAGGCGAGGCCGTCTGCGCATGAACGACTTCCGCTCCATCGCACCCGACGTCCAACTCGGTGCCGGTGTCAAACTGGCCCAGTTCGTCAATCTCTACGGCTGCCGCATCGGGGACGAAACCAAACTCGGGACCTTCGTCGAAGTCCAGAAGAACGCCACCATCGGCGCCCGCTGCAAGATCTCCAGCCACTCCTTCATCTGCGAAGGCGTCACCATCGAGGACAACGTCTTCATCGGCCACGGTGTCGTCTTCATCAACGACATCTACCCCCGGGCGACCGCCCCGGGCGGAGCCCTCCAGACGGAGCAGGACTGGCACGTCGACCGGACTCTCGTGAAAAAGGGAGCCTCCATCGGCTCCGGAGCCACCATCCTGGCCAACGTCACCATAGGCGAGAACGCCATTGTCGGAGCCGGTAGCGTCGTCACCCACGACGTCCCGGCGGACACCATAGTCGCCGGCAACCCGGCCCGAATCCTGCGCAAAGTCCCCTCCACCCACGGAGTAACCGCCAAAGTGGCAAACCCCTAATCCGCAAGCCCCCAATTGTGGGCCGGCCTTCATCTTGTGTGGTGGCATTCACGTTGTGGGGCGACATTTATGTTGCAAGGGGCTTCAGCCCCGCCTTAAAGAAACCTCACCCCCCCCATTCCCTAGTCCCCCGAACCACCCATCCACGCCCCTAGGCAAGGAAGCACCCCATGTCCGGAACCAGCAATATCCCCTTTCTCGATCTCGTCACCCCCCACGCGGAACTAAAGGAAGAACTCACGGCCGTCTTCACCGCGGCCCTCTCCACGGCCGGCTTCATCGGCGGTCCGATGGTCCAGGGCTTCGAGGAGGACTTCGCGGCCTACTGCGGAACCAGCCACTGTGTCGGAGTCGGCAGCGGCACGGACGCCCTGCGCTTCGCCTTCCTGGCCGCCGGCATCGGCCCCGGAGACGCCGTCGTCACCGTCCCCAATACGTTCATCGCCACCACCGAAGCCATCTCGCAGTCCGGAGCCCGGCCTGTCTTCGTCGACATCGACGAAGCGACCTACAACCTGGACCCGGCCCTCCTGCAGCGCTATCTGGAAACGGACTGCGACTACAACCAGGAAACCCGCAAGCTCACCGACCGCCGCACCGGCCTCCGCGTAGCCGCGGTCACGCCCGTTCATCTCTACGGCCAGATGGCGGACATGGACCCGATCCTGGAGCTGGCAGGGCAATACAACCTGATCGTGATCGAAGACGCCTGCCAGGCCCACGGGGCGGAGTACTTCTCCCGCAAGCAGAACCGCTGGTGCAAGGCCGGCTCAATGGGCCTGGCGGCCGCCTTCAGTTTCTACCCGGGCAAAAACCTCGGAGCCTGTGGCGAAGCCGGAGCGGTCACCACGAATGACGAAGGCCTGGCGCGCCGCATGCGCATGTTGCGCGACCACGGCCAGAGCCAGAAGTATTACCACCAGGTAGAAGGCTACAACGGCCGTCTGGACGCGATCCAGGCTGGCATCCTAAGAGTGAAGCTGAAGCACCTGCCCGAATGGACCCAGCAGCGCCAGGCCGCGGCGGTCCGTTACCGCGAGTTGTTCGGCGAAACCGGCGCCCGAGTCATCCTCCCGCACCAGCCGGAATGGAGCAAAGCGGTCTACCACCTCTTCGTGGTGCGAGTGCAGCACCGGGATGAACTGATGAAGCAGTTAGGAGCCGTAGGCATCGGAACCGGCATCCACTACCCGGTACCGCTACACCTCCAGGAGGCGTACAACTCATCCGGCTATGCAATGGGCGACTTCCCAGTCACCGAGCGGGTGGCCGCGCAGATCGTCTCCCTGCCAATGTTCCCGCAACTCTCAGCGAGCCAGCAGAGTCGGGTTGTGAGCGGAACAATCACCCACCTTTCTGTAGCAGTCACCAGCTGAAGACATCCCACTGTGGCCGCTTGGCTGGCAACTACGCTCTCAAGCGCGGCCCTGAAAAGACCGTTCGTTCTCGCGCACAGGCGCTGGATCCAGCTCCGACCCCGCAATGGGTGAAACCCACCTCGAGATCAATCGGCTTCCACGCGCCGGCAATACCCCCCCAATGATGAAAGCTGATAATCCGTCGTCCTCGACGAAGCGGAAGAAGATCTGGATCGATCTGGACAATACCCCGCATGTCCCATTCTTCGCACCCATCATGGCGGAGCTGGAGCGCCGTGGCTACTCCGTCTTCCTTACCGCCCGAGACTGTTTTCAAGTCTGCGGCTTAGCGGATCTCTTTGACTTCAAGTATCTGCGAGTGGGCCGACACTACGGCAAGCATAAGATAATGAAGGCATTTGGGACAACATATCGCTCCTTCCAGCTGTTGCCTCTGGCGCTGAGGGAAAAACCCGACTTGGCTGTCTCTCACGGCTCCCGATCTCAGTTGCTTGCCGCTACGATGGCGCGGATTCCCTCGATCGTCATCGTGGATTACGAGTTCGCCAAACCCGTTCCTGGATTCGCGCCAACCTGGGTCATGGTGCCGGAGGTCATACCGAACTCCAGTGTACATTTCGGCGGCGGAAGGATTCTGAAGTACCCAGGGATTAAGGAAGACGTCTACGTTCCGAACTTTGAGCCTGATCCCTCGATACTCACGGAGTTGGGACTCTCGGACAGTCAACTCATTGTTACCGTTCGCCCTCCGGCCAATGAGGCGCACTATCACAACCCAGAGAGCGAAGCCCTCTTTGACGCCGTAATTGACCTGCTTTCCCACACCGAAAACACCAAGATCGTACTTGTGCCGCGAAACGAGCGCCAAGCCTCCGCGATTCGAACTTCCTGGTCGAAGGTCTTTTCAGATCGGCGAATGATAATCCCTGGACGTGCGGTGGATGGGCTGAACCTGATGTGGCATTCCGATCTCGTCATTAGCGGTGGGGGCACGATGAACCGCGAGGCCGCGGCATTGGGTGTTCCTGTCTACAGTATCTTCAGGGGCGCGATTGGGGCAGTGGACCGGTACCTGTCCGAGACTGGGCGGCTTGTACTGCTCACTAGCATCAAGGATGTGCGGGAGAAACTGGATGTCAGCCGTCGGCATCGAGCGACCGGAGTCCAAATCCCACCCAAGGGAGCCTTGAAGAGTGTTGTCGACCACATCGCGACAGTAATTGGCTCTGGTTCTACTCATAAGGTGGGGAAGGGTTAGTGCTCGACAGCGGCGCTCCAAACGGACTCCGAGGACTCTGCTCGAGAGCTGTCGATGCCTTTTGCTAGCGCAGAGATCGAGCTTTGGCCGCAACTCTGATGTCCCGTCACCCGCTCGCAGCAGTAGCAGTTTAGAAAGCCTCACTATATGAAGATCATGAGTGTGGTTGGGGCGCGACCCAACTTCATGAAAGTCGCTCCTATCAT
Organism: Paludibaculum fermentans; assembly: GCF_051172195.1. GTDB lineage: Bacteria > Acidobacteriota > Terriglobia > Bryobacterales > Bryobacteraceae > Paludibaculum > Paludibaculum fermentans_A. The sequence continues at coordinate 1,016,775 of NZ_JBPJAQ010000001.1, read as the reverse complement.
AGTGGCCGTACAAGAACACAATCGCCACTTGATCGACGCCCAAGTCGTTGCGGATAGCCATTCCCTGCTCCCATCAATTGAGCACGTCCTGGTGCATACTGGTCAACACTACGACCAAATCATGTCCGGCGCCTTTTTTGTAGATCTGAATCTGCCGGCCCCCGATGTGCATTTAGGTGTTGGATCCGGATCGCACGCCGCTCAAACCTCTGAAATTATGAGGAAATTCGAGGAGGTGCTTATGCGGGAGGAACCGGACGCTCTAATTGTAGTGGGGGATGTCAATTCAACCGTAGCCTGTGCCTTAGTAGCGGCCAAATTCACGGGCTCATCCTCAGCTAAGCGCCCCCTCGTTGCCCATGTCGAGGCAGGACTGCGGTCGTTCGATAGATCAATGCCGGAAGAGATCAATCGAATCCTCACTGACCAACTCTCTGATGTGCTCTTCGTGACCGAGGAGAGTGGAGTACGGAACCTGGCCAGGGAGGGGATCGACCCAGCAAGGGTTCACTTCGTCGGCAACACTATGATCGACTCACTTCTGGCTTCAACCGCGAAAGCAGAAAAGTCTAGAATTCTGGAGAGCTTCGGATTCCGAGCCGGAGAACCGCGTGATGGCATCGAGCCAGGGGTCACTCCCTATGCGTTGCTAACCCTGCATCGGCCCGCAAATGTGGACAACCGCCAAGCGTTTCAGGAGATCTTGGATGGGCTGCAGGAGCTGAGTGCAGAACTTCCAATCATCTTTCCAGTGCATCCTCGAACCTTGAATCGAATCCACGAATTGGGACTCGATGCACGCGCTCTGGCTGCGGTCAAAATGCAGCACAGCACAACCCTGCCGAGTGGCATTTGGCTCACACAACCGCTAGGCTATTTAGACTTCCTGTGCCTCATGAAGAACGCAGTGCTGGTGATTACGGACTCGGGGGGGATCCAAGAGGAAACGACCTGCCTGGGTGTGCCCTGTGTAACGGTGAGGGAGAATACCGAAAGGCCCGTCACCATAACCGAAGGTACGAATATTCTCGCAGGCGTGAAGTGTTCCGGGATCCGCGACGCCATCCGCCTCCAGAGGAGATCAGAACGGACTTCGTCTATTCCTGAGAACTGGGATGGCAGAGCGGCTCAGCGAATAACCAGAATCCTAGTCCACGCAGCAACGACTAGAGCGAAAGAGCATTTGGTGCATTGTCACTAGCGATTGCAGACGCAGATCGCGGACACTGAGCACAGATGTGGGGCGTTTAATAAGTGATTAATTCAAGAAGCAGTTGGGCGGCCGAATCAGAGGGCATCCACGGCGCTGACCTTCATGGAGTGCTCTCAAAACTGCTCACTTATTGTCGTGCCAACGACTGGGCCGGTCACGACCCCTACGACGCGCTAAACAGCCCCATCTTTCAGGCCTTGCCGTTCCTGGATGCCCGCATTCCCAGGCTGGTTCTCACGCAGCTTCTCAAGCGCAGCCCCTTCGATCTAAGAGGTTTACTCCGGGTCCCTAAGACTCAGAATCCCAAAGCCATCGCACTCTTTCTGTCCTCACTCCTCGTGCTCGAAAGAGCAAGTGTCTCCGGCCACCAGGCTGACATCGAGCAATTGATTGGCTGCCTGACTGCGCTTCGATCATCCGGGACCGAATACTGGTGTTGGGGGTACAGCTTTCCCTGGCAAACACGTTCGATCCTGGTGCCTTCGGGCGCGCCCAATCTCATCGCCACAACATTCGCCGCAAATGCGTTATTCGATGCCTATGAGCAAGGCCACGGTTCGCACTGCCTCGCTGCTGCCTCGAGCGCGGCCGAATACGTTGAGAATGAGCTGTACTGGTCCGACGGAAGTGTGGCAGGCTTCAGCTATCCTCTTCCCTCGGTTCGAAACCAGGTCCACAATGCAAACTTCCTGGCGGCCGCCTTACTCTGCCGCGCTTACTGCCACAGTAAGGAAAAATCATTCCTGTTCCCCGCCTTGCGAGTTGCTCGCTACTCTGCATCAAGGCAGCAAGCCGATGGCTCATGGTCCTACGGCGAAGCCTCCTCGCAGGGGTGGATCGACAATTTCCATACTGGGTACAACCTATGTGCGCTGCAGTCCATTTCTCGCTATGGAGGGACAACTGAGTTCGATTCGATTCTACGCCGTGGATTCGAGTTCTACCGCCGTCAGTTCTTCCGCGAGAGCGGCGCGGTCCGATACTTTCACGATCGAGACTATCCCATCGATATTCACTGCGTGGCGCAGAGCGTTCTCACTCTGGTGGCGCTGAAAGACTTGGCCCCCGGCAGTCTCTCGTTGGCCCACACCGTCCTCGAATGGGCCTTGAACCATATGTGGGACGATCGGGGCTTCTTCTTCTATCGGGTCCTGAGGTCATGCACCGTCCGGACGTCCTACATGAGATGGTCCCAGGCCTGGATGCTTATGGCCGCAGCGGCGCTGCTGGAAGCCACCCTTGGATCGGTGGGCAAGGCTGAGGCACGCGCGTGATTGAGTTGGTCTTCCGGCTGGATTGCGAGATCTGCGGCAGCGGGGAGGCTGCATTGCGGGATCTGGCAGTTGGGTCGACAGCACGGCCAACTGGTGATGCAGAAGCGGTTCTTTCGTTATGAAGCAAGTCATTCAGAATTTCAAAACAGGTGAGCTCTCAGTGGCCGATGTCCCACCGCCGGCGCTAGCTCGTGGGTTCGTGCTGGTAAGGAACTGCTTCTCGCTCATTAGCGCCGGCACGGAGCGATCCACCGTCTCTACTGCCCAAGCGTCACTGCTGGGCAAGGCCCGGCAACGGCCGGATCTCGTCAAGCAGGTGCTCGACAGCTTCCGGAAAGACGGTTTGGCCGCTACGCTGACGCGGGTGCGCACCAAACTTGATACTCTCAAGGAACTAGGCTACAGTTCCGCCGGCACAGTCCTCGTCTCAATGGATACCCAGGGACGATTCAAGCCCGGCGACCGTGTCGCGTGCGGTGGAGGTGGCTACGCCTCGCATGCGGGTATCGTTACAGTGCCGCAGAATCTGGTGGTCAGAGTGCCGGATTCAGTGGGCCTGGACGCCGCCGCTTTCACCACGCTGGGAGCAATCGCCATGCAGGGCGTCCGCCAGGCCAATCCACGGCTGGGGGAGTTTGTGTGCGTGATCGGTCTGGGACTCCTTGGTCAGATCACTGCGCAAATCTTGAGAGCTAACGGATGTCAGGTCTTTGGAGTAGACACATCAGAGTCCATGACCGCACTTGCCGCAAAAACGGCGTGCCACACTGCGCGCACGCGGTCGGATGTGGGGCTGGAGTCGGCATTTGCCGCGTTCACTGGCGGGCATGGATTCGACTCCGTGATCATTACAGCTGCTTCGCAATCCACCGATCCTGTCGAACTAGCCACAGCAATCTTGCGGCAAAAGGGCGTAATTGTCATAGTCGGCGCCGTACCAATGAATATTCTACGGGAACCGTTTTTCTACAGGAAGGAATTGGAACTCAAGATCTCCTGTTCTTACGGGCCGGGGCGATACGACCACAGCTACGAAGAGGAAGGCAAGGATTACCCCTACAGCTATGTGCGGTGGACCGAAAACCGCAATATGGAGTCGTTCGTGAGACTGCTCGAGCATCGAAGTTTGGATGTGCAAACGCTCGTGACGCATGTCTTTGAGATCGAGCAGGCCGAAAAGGCGTATGACATCGTCACTGGAAAGACCCCGGAGCGCCACTTGGGCATTCTTCTCAAGTACTCGGGAGTGTCCGAGGCGCAACCCGTGCTGGAAGTCTCGCAGACTCCTTCAGTAAGCGGTACCACGCCTGGCATTGGATTCGTAGGGGCTGGCAGTTTCGCCCAGAAGTTCCTCCTCCCTTTCGCGGGGCAGGGCGGTGATCTGATCTCCGTGGCCACCTCGCGCGGAATCACGGCGAAGAGCGTGGGTGAGAAATTCGGTTTTCGAACTCATTCGTCTGATGCGCTCGCAGTTCTCTCAGATCCGGCCGTAAATACAGTGTTTATCGCTACCCGTCACGACACCCATGCTGCTTTCGCGGTTGCCGCCCTCGAGGCGGGGAAAAACGTATTTGTCGAAAAGCCTCTCGCACTAAGTGAAGAGGAACTTGCCGGGGTTCTGGAATCTGCCGGTCGGAGTAACGAATGTCGGCTGATGGTGGGATACAACCGGCGGTTCTCCCCCCTGGCTTGCCGGGCCAGGGCAATCTTCCAGAAGGTGGCCGGTCCGCTTCTCATTAACTACCGCGTCAACGCCGGCTTCATACCAAAGGACCATTGGACGCAGACAGAGCAGGGAGGTGGGCGAATTCTGGGCGAGGTGTGCCACTTCGTGGACCTGATGCAGTTTCTCACCGGTTCTGAGCCGGTCGGTGTCTATGCGATGTGCGTTGACGCTGGCAATGACCAGATGCCCGACCAGGATAACGTCGTCATCGCCCTCCGCTTTCAGAACGGTTCCGCGGGACAGATCACCTATCTTTCCTGTGGTGATAAGTCGCTCAACAAGGAACGGATTGAAATCTTCGGCGGCGGCCAGACCTTTATCATCGATGATTTTAGGCTGGGCGAGCATTACGCCGGCGGTTCACGCCGCACACTAAAGCTGCCCGGCAAGGGCCACCAGCAGGAGGTCGAGGCATTTCTGAACGTCATCCGAGACGGACAACCCTCCCCTATTCCTCTCCGCTCACTTGCGCTTACCAGTGTCGCCACACTCGCTATTCTGGACTCATTGCGCACCGGCCTGCCGCAGGCCAATTTCGCGCTGAATGCAGTACTGCCTCAGAACACGCCTAGGTCTTCTGATGCAAGCGTCGCCTGACAACTGAGGACCGACGCGGAGCATCCTCCTTGCGAGGCGGCTCCGTTGCTAATTTTGCGCATCAGCAAGGCGACAGTGGAGCTTTTTACCTTCTTACCTGACACGATCGCCGCAAGATTGAACCGGACCCCGATCGTACGGCGACTCGTTCGCGGAGCTTTCTGGACTCTGGCTGGATCCCTTGCGGGGCGCGCACTCTCGATTCCCGTATCCATCCTGCTCGCCCGTTACATGGGGCCATCGCACTACGGCGAGCTTGGCATAATCAATAGCAGCATTGATCTCTTCATGGTCTTCGCAGGATTCGGGCTGGGGCTCACCGCCAACAAGCATGTGGCCGAGTTTCGAACGAAGGACCCTGATCGCGCTGGCCGAATCCTCGCGCTTTCTAGCGTGACTGCTGTCCTGACCGGAACGGTGTTTGCCGCATTGTTATTCCTTCTGGCCCCATGGCTTGCTAGCCACAGTCTGGCCGCGCCCCAGCTAACTAGTTCCATCCGGATTAGCAGCCTGTTGTTATTGTTGTCTGCCATTAACGGCGCGCAGAGGGGCGCTCTGTACGGCTTCGAGGCTTTCAGGACTACAGCGCAGATAGAAGTTCTAGTGGGTTTGGTCAACGTCCCCCTTCTGATCGCGGGCTATTTTGCAGGCGGCCTAAACGGTGTGCTTTGCGGTATGGTTGGGACGCGCCTGCTCGACTGCTTAATTCGGTGGCAGGTTCTGCGGGCGCAGGCGCGGCGCGCCGGCATAAACATCCAGTATTCACAATGTACGCAAGAGTTGGGTGTACTTTGGAAGTTCAGTTTACCTGCACTCCTTGCCGGCTCCATGGTCGGACCGGTGAACTGGCTCTGCAACTCTATGCTGGCCAGGCAACCCAATGGCTATCGTGAATTGGGAATCTACAACGCGACAAGCGCCTGGTACGGCGCGCTGCTGTTCTTACCAGTGGCGCTCGGTGGCGCGCTGCTGCCGGTCCTTTCGGAACGTATTGGACTTGGCGATAGGCAATCAGGCGCAAAGGTCCTTTCAGCGATGATGCGCCTGAATCTCGTCATCGTGGTCCCCGGTGCAATCGCTCTCGCTCTCGCTAGCCCGCTCATCATGCAACTGTACGGCCCCGCCTACAGCCATGCGGGCTCAACGCTGGTCGTGGTGGTCTTCACAGCGGCGATATGCGCCATTCTAATGCCTGTGGGCGACGTCATAAGTGCGTCCGGGAAGATGTGGACAGGCCTTGTAATGAATGCCGGATGGGCTACGGTCTTTTTGGGTGGCACCTGGTTGCTGGCCGATTTGGGAGCGTTCGGAATTGCCACCGCGAGGTTAACGGCGTACACGCTTCACGCTGTGTGGGCCACCGTCTACGCGGCGCGCATCATCGGTTCAAGCCTCCGTGTGAGGACTGCCGGTGCGACCAAAAGTGGCTGCACATCTTTGGACTCGGTTGAACCATCGAAACGGAACAACAAATGCTAAACACCCCTGAACAGTGGCAGGCCGATTTCAAACCCGGCGGGCGTTGGGAGCTCAACGAGGGACGGAAGCAAACTCGCCTATTTGCAGAATACTTCCACCGACACATTCACATTCCGCTCCATGGCGATTTTTCCGTTCTTGATCTTGGCTGTGCTTTGGGCGATGCCCTTCCGGTATGGCGTAGACATTACTCGCGCGCCAAACTCCACGGCTGCGACTACGTCCCGGCCTCCGTCGAGCGATGCCGCGAAATAAATGGAAAGATTGCTACCATCTTTCAGGCCGGCTGGGAGGACCTCCAAGGCTCTTGGGACGTGATCTACTGCTCTAATGTACTGGAACATTTCGTCAACCACGTTGACATTGCACGCAGCTTACTTTCGCATTGCCAAATCCTATACGTTATGACACCCTACAAGGAACGGCAAGGTGGCAAAGACATCACTTCGATGAATGAAAGTGGCCACGTCACTACCTTATATCGGGACACATTTAAGCAGGTGGGGGCCGTCCGCACCAAGGTGATTCGAGCTCCAGTCGCGTGGGGGCCGACATACTGGCAAGAACTGCGCAGCAGACTCGGGATGTACCGGCGATTGAGGCCTTACCACCCTATGCGTCAGATCATCTACACAATTACGCCGTGACCCTGCCGAAGTGTCTAGATTCCATTTATGAACGCTCATCAGAAGAACTCGCCCCTGCGCATCCTGTGCATCAGTCCGCTCTTTGCCCCAGCGGTCAGTGCCGAAGCATTTTGCGCTTCGAAACTGGTCCAATGTCTCAACGACAATGGAGTCTCGATCACTGTGTTGTCGAGTAGCAATCTTTGGGCCACGGAGACAGATGCCTCACCACTGTGGCAGTCATTGCGGAGCATGACAATCGATGTACCCCAGCTGTTACAGGCTAATCGAATGAGTTCAATCAAATCAGCAATCAGGTTCCAGACGATTGGCTATGCTCGTTGGATTTCTGCTGCCATAGAGAGAGTGAAGCAGTTGCATGTCTTAAATAGATTTGATCTAGTGTATAGTCGTAGTCTCCCGTCGTCGGCGCACATTGTGGGGTTCTGGTGCACGAGGCAAATGAATCTACCTTGGATAGCGAACATCAACGATCCCTGGGAGAAGTCGTTTAACCCCCCCCCTCTCGCGACGGCTAGCTCTTCTGCTTTGGGCCGACATAGCCACTTATTCTGGCTAAGGCGTACATTACGCAAAGCCGACGTAATTACGTACCCATGTCACAGGTTGCATCAATTCCATCGTGCGTTGGCACACGTTGATCATCCGGCGGAGATCATTCCCCACATCGGATACGTAGCGAAGCGCACCGAGCAGAGCGACGAAGATGAATTTCGAATCGTCCATGCAGGAGACATCAATGGAGACAGTGGGCGTTCGTTGAAGACTCTACTGCTCGGGCTAAAAGAGTTTCTTCGATCAGTCCCCGAGGCTAGGCTACATACCAAGCTTGTTATTGTCGGACGAAAGCAGTCAACGAACGAAGAACTGATTCGTGCAATGGATCTCGTTCAGTACATCCGACACGTGGGCCAAGTGAGTTACGAGGAGAGCTTGCGTCATATTGCCGGCGCGTCTGTTTGTGTCTTGATCGAAGCCCCAGTGGAGGAGGGTATTTTCTTCCCCTCGAAGCTCGCCGACTATTCTGCCGCTCGCAAGCCAGTATTGGCCTTTAGCCCTGCAAGGGGCTTCTTGGCCGACTTGGCGGGCTCAGGTGACGTCATTCGCGTTGGCTATGATGCCGCCGCAACTCACACTGCGCTGGCCATGCTTTACCAACATTACAAGAGTGGAACCCTTAGGACGTGCAGCCCGAGTGCCGACTTCGCGAATCAATTACGGGGAGATTGTGTGACGACGAAGTTCCTCGATGTGTGCAACGCCGTAATTGCCAGACGTCGAGTGGACGTTAGAGTCGCCAACATTACAAGTAGAATTTGTTAATCTATTTCCGACAGCAGATTGTAGTGCTTGCCAGGCAGATGAGGCGGATTTCAGCCAGTATCGACGGCGAGTACAAGTGGCGCGGTAGTCACCATCATGAAGTAGCTGATCCAACAGTCACTGGTCTAGCCACTACGTGTTCCGAAAAGCGCAACAGAGAGTTACTCCTCGCGTTGATTGCTAGTTCCACCAATCTCAGTGAATGATCGCTAACAAGCGGGCTGCTTACTCATGAAACCATTAGTCTCGATACTGATTCCTGCGTTTAATGCGGAGGCTTGGATTGCTGATGCGATCAAATCAGCAATTGCGCAATCATGGTCACGAAAAGAAATCATAATCGTCGACGACGGGTCGAGTGATTGCACTTTGACTATTGCGCGAAGGTTTGAATCCGACTCCATCCACGTTGTCACACAGACCAATAGAGGAGCTGCCGCGGCCAGAAACACTGCTCTGTCTCGGAGCCGGGGGAATTATATACAGTGGTTGGACGCTGACGACCTGATGGCGCCTGACAAGATCGCACGACAATTGGAGTACGCGATGTCTCTGGGGGTAGACGCGCGGGCGGTGCTCTCTTGTGCCTGGGGGCATTTCTTGTACCGGCCGCAGGCAGCGAATTTCGTTCCAACCCCACTCTGGTGCGATCTAACCCCCCTCGAGTGGTTTCTGCGTCGGATGGAGTACTCCGTATTCATGGCAAACGCTAATTGGCTCGTAAGCCGCGAACTGACGCAGGCAGTCGGACCTTGGGACACTCGCCTAACGTTAGATGACGACGGTGAATACTTCGGTCGTATTCTCATGGCGAGTAGCGGCACGCGCTTTGTCCCTGAAGCGAAGGTATTTTACCGTCGAACTGGCCCAACGTCCCTGAGTTATCTAGGGTGTTCCGGGGAAAAACTGTCGTCGCGTTTCCTCGCTATTGAATTACAGACTAGATATGCTCGATCACTAGAAGATAGCCTTCGGGTCCGCACGGCATGCGTGAAATTCTTACAAGACTCTCTAGTGACCTCCAATCTCGGGAAGCCACACTTGGATGAGCGTGCAGTGCAATTGGCGGCAACATTAGGAGGACGCCTGATCCAGCCGAAGGTGTCTTGGAAGTATGCGTGGATTCAGCAATTGTTTGGCCGGCCTGCGGCCAGGCAAGCACAGCTCTTAATGCAAACGTATAAATGGACACTGAAGAGATCCTGGGATAATGCATTATCATGCTGTGATACGAAATGGCGCGATGTTTGGCAATGATCACGAATCCGTATGGGAGTGAAGTAATTGATCTGCAGGAAAGAAAGGCCTTGTCGGTGATTGGCTTAGAACCTATTGTTCCGTGATATAATGGCTGCCAAAGAGCGTTGCGATGTAGTTGTTGGATGTAGATGACATGGCATTGTCAATCAATGCGAATACTGAATATTACGAACCAAGTTCCTTACCCGCCGATGTCTGGCGCTACACTTCGTGTCTATAATATCCTTCGTAGAATAGCCAGAAAGAATCAGGTGTATGTGGCTGCCTTCAGAGATACAGATAGCGAGCCTGAAGGGGCTGATCATTTACGGAGATTCTGCCAGGAGGTAGTGACGGTCAAACGCAAAACCCTGAGAGACTCAATGCATTTGGGCGTCGCTTTCGCGTCCCTATTGCAGGGCGACCCCCCTGAGCTCAGATTGGTGTTTTGTAAGGAGCTGGCGCAGGAGATTCGAAGACTCGCCGAGCAGATAGAGTTCGACGTCATTGTAATTGACCACGGCAGTATGGGAATGTATGTGGATGCATTACCTGAGCATCTGCGCAAGCGAGCGGTTTGGATATTGCATGATATTGACTTCGAGAAATTCAAACAAATTGCGCGTATCGAGCAAGATAAGGTAGCGAAGGCGCGCGCATGGGTACACGCCGCGACAATGCGACGATGGCAGCCCGCGTTCGCCAGCCGCTTTGGTGCATGTGTGGTGATGTCTGAGGCTGATCGACGGTTGCTCTTGTTGACAAATGCTGACCTCAGCGTTGCGGTGTCACCAAACGGCGTAGATACAGAGTATTGCCGCCCGTTGCCAGGCAATGGTGATTCCAATGAGATGCTTCTCATTGGTAACATGGCGTACCAGCCAAACATAGATGCTGCGGTGTACTTCTGTAAAGAGGTGTTGCCACTCATTCGAAAGGATGTGGCCGATGCGAAGGCGCGTATCGTCGGGATTAACGCTGGGGCAACTGTGAGAGGATTGGAGGGTAACGGCATATTCGTCACAGGAGGAGTGCCGGAGGTAGAGCCATATTACAAAAAGGCGAAAGTCTGTGTGGTTCCGCTACGAGCAGGCAGCGGAACACGGTTGAAAGTTCTTGAGGCCATGGCTTTTGGCAGGCCAGTGGTCTCAACATCAATAGGCTGCGAGGGTTTGGGCGTAGTTGATGGTGAGCATATTCTATTGGCCGATGGCAGCAAGCGGTTTGCCGAGCAGAGCATTAAGCTGTTGACGCAGAATGAGTTGCGGATGAGGATTGCGTCAAGCGCTAGGCAATTTGTTGTTGCCTCATATGACTGGAACATAATCGCTGATAAATTAATGGTCGATTTGGAAGGACTGATGGGGTAGCGGTTAGATTAGGGAAGCTTTCGTCCAATAGACAAAGAGTAGGCTTCGCTGGGCAGGGAATGTCACTGGGATTCCTTACACCTTACTCCGATTGCCTGAGCCTCACCCGAAAGTGAGACGGTAGCCGTCAAGCAAATTAATGCCTCCCCTGATTGCCCTCGTGATGTGCACGGCTTTTGTGCTTGTGCTCCTGCGCGTGGAGTTGTTGTCGTGCCGGCACGTCTCCGGCGCCTTCTGGATTCCCACACTCTGGATGTTATCTATCAGCAGCAAATCGTTGGCCCTGTGGTCTGGCGTAACTGGCGAAGGCGAATCAGGCAGCCCGCTGGACCGCCTGATCCTAACTGGTTTGGGCGTTGTGGGGTGTGTTGTGCTGGCCAAGCGCCGGCTTCGTTGGGCGGCTGCATTGAGTCAGCACGGCTGGCTGTTGGCCTTGTTGTTCTACATGCTCATCAGCACGCTCTGGTCGGACATGACCTTAATCGCCCTCAAACGCTGGATGCGTGAGACGATTGTCGTGATTATGGCGATGATCGTAATATCGGAGGCGGATCCGCGTCAGGCACTCGAATGCTTGCTTCGCCGTTCCGCTTACATCCTTATACCGTACTCACTGATGCTTCTAAAGTATTACCCGTCGCTCGGACGCGACTATGCGCGCTGGTCCGGCATGACGATGTGGTCCGGCGTCACGCCCAGCAAGAACACGTTAGGTTGCCTCTGTCTGATCAGCAGTTTGTTTTTATTCTGGGCACTCTTCCGCCGCTGGCGGGAGCCGTCTTTGCTGGGTGGGCGCTCTGTTTCATGCGCCGACGCTTCTGTGCTTCTCATCGCTCTTTATCTGCTCAAGGGGCCAGGGCGCGGCTACTCGGCCACTTCTATTGGCTGCCTTGTTTTAGGAATTGCGACTTTCCTTGGTCTGCGCTTGGCTAGGAAGGTGCGGATGCGGTTGCCTCAATGGGCACTTCTGGCCCTGGTTATCCTCTTGATCAGTCTTGGAGTTGCCACTCCTTTCCTAGGAGGTTCGAATCTCGCCACCTTCACGTCAGCATTTGGACGTGATGAGACGTTCACGGGTAGGACGTGGATTTGGGAAGCATTGATGCCAGAGGTCTGGAAGCATGCACTCTTCGGTCAGGGGTTCCAGAGTTTCTGGACCGGCGAGCGACGGGAGATGTATTTTTCGGTGCCTCACGCGCACAACGGGTATCTCGACATTGTGCTGGAATTGGGTTTCGTAGGGCTTGCTCTAGCTACTATTTGGCTTCTCTCCTGTGTGCGAAAACTACATCGGGCGCTCGAAGAGGATTACGACTGGGCCAGTTTGGCGCTCTCATTAGTGTTCGTGATCGTGGTCTACAACTTCACAGAGACTACTCTCAATCGATTGGCATGGCACGCGACTGCGGTGATAACCATTGCGGCATTCGCTGTGCCCTATGATATGGGCCGAGCCGTTGTCAAGGGCCGTCTGGGCAACTCGGTAGGAAGACCTCATCGCGCATGGTTCGGCTCGAGAGAACAATCTGAAACCGTATGACTGCCTTTGAGGCAACGTAAGCGACGCCTGTATCGTGACAGCAACGTTGGCCGCGATTGTCTGTGGCCTGCAGTGTTGCGTTTGACCTCCCGAATCAGGTGATGATGAATTCAGGTGAATGCTCTTGGTCTGTTGGTAGTCATTCTGTGGAGTGCTTAACGTTCGGGTAGCCGCATGACGCCAGCGGTGTGGTACGCGAACGCACGTTCGTTTGTTCCTAGTGAGTAGAGCGGAATTGGCGCATGGAATGGTCTGAAGGAGAATCGTCCGGCCGATATCATCAGAGATAAGGGTTCGACGCTCGATGCCACCGACTGGATGGCGGTTGGTGATCACTGAGATCTGCTTCTAGTGATTGAGTGTGGCTGGGTGAGGCTACATTGCGCAACCGGTGAGCATTTTGCCCCGTGCCAGCTAAGCTGATCCGCCTATTACGCTAACGCTGCCGGCCGCCGAAGTAAAAGATTGAGGCGTCGGCTGTGAGGAACCCAGTGAACTGGGCACAAGGCGCAAGGATCGTTGTGAAGATATGCTACAGGAGACGCCAATGATCATCGCCGGGACCCCTGCCACCATCCGGACTCTGCTTCTGCTCGGTGCCGCCTTTACCTTGCCGTGCTCTGCCGTCGCCGCCACATATTGGGTCGCCCCGAACGGAGCGGCAGTCTGGGCCAGTTGCCGGAGCGCTAGCCCAATGGCTGGTGCCTCCGCCTGTTCCCTCGCGACCGCAAATGCGGGGGTGTCGCCTGGAGATACAGTCTATTTACGGGGCGGCATTTACAACACCCATATCTTCCCGCGTCTTTCCGGGTCTGACGCGGCCAACCGAATCACCTATGCGGCCCACGGAACAGAGATCCCAGTCATCAACAATACGGGAACTATCTACGCCACTTATTATCACGGAATTGCCTTAATCGGTCGTAGCTATATCAAGGTAAGTGGTGTGACCGTTTCAATGAACGGCGGACGGTTAATGATGATAACGAACGGCGCATCTTACAACGAAATTGTCAACTGCACTCTGGATGGGAATGGTGGTTTTAGCACCATTCAGATGTGGGATGGGGACAGCACTGACGTCGGGGTGCAGCCATCAGTCACCCATAACTGGATTCACGGCTGCACCATAAAAAATACCGGGAAAGTGGATGCTACGTGTGATGATACAGGCGGTATGCAGTTGGGTGTTCCTGGTCACGACAAGGATTCCAACTACAACACTATTGAGAATAACACATTCTTCAGTGGAGGACATCACAATTTAGAAACCTTCACTAAGTATAATGTCATTCGCGGGAATTTTTTCCACTTCGAAGGCAGCATGGCTCCTCCCGTGGGTGGTTGTCTTTTCGGTCTAGATTCAAATGGGTTATATGGAAACAGAAATCTGCAGATATACGACGGTTACGGTGAAGATAAATTCAATCTCATAGAGCAAAATCGATTTGGTACCTCCGGGCCGCCACCCGATGACGATGGGGGGGATGGGCTAACAATTACTGCCGCGCGTAACCTTATCCGATATAATGCAATTTACAATTCCCAAAATAACGGTGTTATGTTTAAATCTGGATATTTGTCGTTAGCGGACAATAATCGATTTGTAAACAACACCGTATACAAAGTCGGAAGGTACCGCAACACCGCGGCGAACTGGCAAGGGTGGGGATTTCGGTGGTACGGCTCCTACGCCCGCGCTGGGAACGTGATCAAAAATAATATCTTCTTCATGCACGGAGGCACGGCAGATTTCGGAGGTGGATCCGCAATGATCTACAGCGACAACGTCGTCGCATCCAACTCTTGCACGGAAGCCCGAGCCGGAGCGTGCGCTGTAGTTGGTGACCCAAAGTTCATTAATCCCGATGTGACGGATCCCGCCAGCGCGACCCTCCCCAATCTCGGTTTACAGTCGTCATCCCCGGCTATCGACGCCGGGACTAATTTAACACAGGCAGTGGGCGCGGGTGGAACGAGCAGGACGCTAGTAGTACAGGACGCGATGTATTTCCAGGACGGTACCTGGGGATCGGACTTGGCGCGTGGCGTCACCTTCTTCCCCGACTGGATTGCCATCGGAACCGTGTCGAATGTAGTTCAGATATCCGGTGTGAACTACGCAACCAATACAATAACCCTGGCATCGCCAATTTCGTGGGCTGATGGGGCGAAGATTTGGCTCTACAAAAAATCTGATGGGGCTGTAGTCCTTGCAGGTGCCGCCCCTGATATCGGGGCGAGCGAGTTTGGGACGAATTCAGCTTCTCCGCTCAGTGGGGTCATCCCGCCAACCGGTCTCCGGACAACGGTGCATTGATACTCATTAGCCTCTCCTGGTGACGAACCCGGCTCGGCTTGGACTCTCACCGGTGTCCTGGCCAAACCTATTCCACGCGGCGTTTAGGTACTCGTAGGTACTCGTGCTCGCGCGCGACGCTGCTGACTGCCGCTTCGCACAAGGCTTGCAACAGCATTTTACAAAGCTCTCAACTAGGACTCAGAATGCCCGCCATCTCCTGTGAGCGAAGTTTCGAAGAAAAGTGGATTGTGGACAGAACGGCCCCTGTCCTGGTTACCGGGGCCGCCGGCTTCGTTGGCTCGAGAGTAGTTGCCTCACTGTTGCGTTTTGGTTTTGAACGAATTCTTTGTTCTGTGAGGCCCTCTAGTGATCTAAGCTTGCTGCACGCGGCGATGCCAGTGGATCTCTCGCAGCGTTGCCAAGTAATAGAGGCAAACCTTCTTTCGCGGGATGAATGTCGCAAAGCGACTGCCGGTGCTGAAGTTGTCTACCACCTCGTCGCCGGGCGTGGGAAGTCTTACCCGTCTTGCTTCCAAGGATCGGCTATTACGACTCGGAACCTCCTGGATGCGGTGGTCGAACACCGGCGGGTCAAACGCTTCGTAAACGTTAGCTCATTCGCGGTCTACTCAAGATTTCGCAGTAGGCGGGGATCGGTGTGGGATGAAAGTTGCCCGCTTGAGGACAACACTGGCAAACGTTACGATGCCTATGCATACGGGAAGATAAAGCAGGATGAACTTGTGCGGGCCTACGGCGACCGATTCGGGATTCCGTTTACTATTGTGAGACCAGGAATTGTATTTGGTCCTGGAAAGAGAGCAATTCCCGGCTTTGTCGGCATGGACACATTCGGCTTCTTCATGCATTTGGGCGGTGCGGGACGCGTCCCGCTGACCTATGTGGAGAACTGCGCGGATGCCATCGTCTTCGCGGGCTTAGTGTGCGGGGTGGAAGGCGAAGTTTTCAACGTTGTGGACGACGAACTGCCCACTAGCCGGGCTTTCCTGAGCGAGTATAAACGGAAGGTGAGAAGATTTTGGTCGGTGCCGATTCCGTACCCTGTTGCGTACGCCCTCTGTGCTTGGTGGGAATCGTATGCCACGCAGTCCCGGGGACAATTGCCTCCCGTCTTCAACCGCCGTATGTGTGCGTTTGCCTGGAAAGGACACGACTACTCAAATCAGAAGCTCAAGGAGCGATTGGGCTGGCAATGTCGAGTGCCGATGAAGGAAGCACTGAGTCGCTACTTCGAGTACCAAAGAAATGCCTGAAGCAATGAAGACACGAGTTGCAATTATCGGCTGCGGCATGATCGCTGATCAGCATGCGGATCAACTGCGATACTTGAAGGGCTGCGAACTGGTCGCGGCCTGCGACTCGGACGAGTTGATGGGGTTGCAACTGGCCGAGCGATTTCGCATCCCCCGCGTCTACACCGATGCGGCTGAGATGCTTCGTGCCGGTGGGATTGATGCTGTCCATATCACCACACCAGCTCAGTCCCATTTCTCGCTTGGGCGCATGTGCTTGGATGCTGGATGCCATGTCTATCTTGAAAAGCCATTTACGGTGAACTCCACCGAGGCTGAAGAATTGCTTGAAATGGCAAGCAATGCACGATTGCGCGTAACGGTGGGGCACAACCTCCAGTTCAGTCCGGAGACATTGCGCTTCCGCCAAGTCGTCAACGAGGGATTCCTCGGTGGGCCGCCCGTTCATGTGGAGTGCATCCAGTGCTACTCGCATGATGATCCGACATATGGCAAAGCGGTCCTCGCGGATCCAACCCATTGGGTGCGTCGTCTGCCTGGCTCGTTGCTTCAGAATCTCATCAGCCACGGGGTTTCGAAAGTGGCTGAATTCCTCGACGGAAATTCGCCCGAGATCTTATCGTTCGGCTTCTCCAGCCCATACCTGGTCCAACACAATTGCTCGGACATCTTGGATGAAGTGCGAGTGGTGCTTCGGGATGAACGTGGAACGACGGCCTTCTTCCTATTTACCACCCAGTTTGGCGCTGCCTCGCAGGAACTCCGACTCTTCGGGAGAGCGGGCACCTTGGTGCTCGACAACACTTACCGTACGGTGCTCCGCATTCGTCCTTCTCAGCACAAGAGCTACCTGCGTTACTTCCTCGCGCCTTTGACGCAGGCACGAGAGCAAGCGCGCAACACTCTCGTGAGTCTGCGGCAATTTGCCCGAAAGGAGTTTCAAATGGACTACGGAATGAGGAAGCTGATGGAACTCTTCTATACTGCAATTCGGGAAGGCGGACCTGACCCAATTCCATCGGCTGAGATCCTTCGGACCGCCCGAATCATGGACACCATCTTCGATCAAGTGACAGCACGTCAAGCACCAACCTCAATAAGGTTAGTTGATGGCATCCGTGGTAATGATCGGCTTAGGTCGTGAAGATGGACCGTCTCATAATAAGTGACATCCCGACACCCTGGCGCGAACCTGTGTTTGAACGCGTGAACAACCAACTCGAGAGTGGCGTTCCGGTCGTGTATTTTCACAACAACGAGACGCGCCGTCTCTGGACATTTAAAATGGGAAACCATCCCAAGACAATTCTAAAAGCGATTAGGCTCACTCTAGGCGGTGGTGAGCGCTTTTTTAACCCTGGGATTATTTCCTTCTTGGTACGACGGCGTCCGCGCGTGGTGCTGATTACTGCCTCAATCAAAGATCCTAGCGCATGGGTGGCCATGGCCCTGTGTCAGTTGCTGGGAACAAAAGTGGCTCTTCTAGCCGACACGTGGCAGGGGCGAGATCGGGATATCAGTCGCCTCCAGCGATGGGCCCGGAGGATCGTCTACAACAGGTTTGGCGACGCCTATGTTGGCGCCAGCCTCCAGACACTGACGATGTTCAGGCACTATAACCGCGGCATCAGGAACGAGCAGTGTTTTCTCAGTCATTTGGTGGCGGACAACGACTATTTCGAAACCCGGCTCGCAGGCCAACAGATAGGCCGCAGTTTCGATGTCATGTTCTCCGGCCGCATCGTAGATGTGAAGAATCCCATCTTCTTTGCTGAAGTGTGCGCGGGAATCAAAGCCCGATTGGGAAGATGTCACGTGCTTATTATCGGAGAGGGTGAGGAAGCCCTAAAAGCCCGCATGAAGCATATCTTTCGGCAACACGGCGTCTCCTTCGAATTCGCCGGGTTTATTCCACACGCTGCCCTGCCGGATTACTATGTCCAGAGCCGCCTCCTACTTCTCCCCACTTCGGCCGATTGTTGGGGCGTGGTGATTAACGAAGCGATGATTGCGGGCACACCCGTGATCACGACGGAATGGACCGCCGCTGCAGGCGAACTGGTCCTGCACGACCTCAATGGCTATGTCCTACCTCTCGAGGTGAACGCTTGGATTGCGGCTGCAAGCGATTTGCTCACCAACCTGTCGAAGTGGGAAGTATTCTCTCAGTGCGCCCACCGAACAGTGAGGGAGTTCAATTACGATAAAGCAGCCCGAGGCATCCTGGATGCTTTCGCCTATTTGAACGGACCAGCTTAATCGACATTCTCTCCATCATTCCTCTCAACTACTGCAATGTAGGGCATGCATTCAGGATGTGACATTTGGCCATCTAGCTGAGTGCAGGTATTGGCGGTTGTATAGGAATCAAGAGTTGCTTTAACGCGCAGTTCGACCGCGCAGGTATCACTAGATAGTAAAAACTGTCGACTGAGATACTCAACCCGCGCGTCCAACCCCTGGAAATCACAATATGGATGACGACAAATTTAGCGAAAAAGAAAACAATCCGAACGAACTGATCGGCCCACTCCTTGGCATGATCGCCAGGTATCGTTGGTGGATTATTGCCAGCGCCTTCATCGTCCCGCTCGCGGCCATCGCGGCAGCCTTCCTCCTCCCGGATCGCTACACCTCGGAAGCGGCGCTCGTGGTCGTCCAGCAACAGGTTTCCCAACGCTATGTCGATCCCATGAATACGACCAGTAGCGCGGATGTCGTTAGAGGTATGAAGCGGGAGATTCTTTCTGGTCCGAGATTGATGTCGATCATCGATGCCTTCGGCCTGTACCCGAAGCTCAAGGCAACCCGATCACCGGATCAACTCGTCGAACAGATGCGAAAAGACGTTGATATCGAGCCGTTGGACCAGATTGCGGGACGCAGCGAATTCACCGCCTTCAAGGTCGCATACACTGCTGATAGTCCCCGCTTGGCTCAGGAAGTGACCAGTCGCCTCACCTTCCTCTTCATTGAGGTCAACATGAAGGAGCGAGGGAGCCAAGCTTCCACCACCACCAGATTCCTCGCTGAACAACTATCGGCCGCCAAGCAACGCCTGGACCAGCAGGAGAAGCTCCTCACCGACTTCAAGACGAGGTATGCCAGTGACTCGCCGGAACAAAGCCAGGCCAACCTGGGCATGCTCACTGACCTGCGTATTCAGTTGCAGAACACCATGTCCAACCAGAGCCGGGCGCAGCAATTACGCCTCTCTCTGGAAACAGCGCTGAACGGAAATCTTGCTCGCCTCCAGTCGGATAGGTCCACCCTTTTGACGCGCTATACCGACAAGCATCCCGAAATCCTCAAGAAGGACCAGGAGATAGAAAGAGTCCAGGCTCTGCTGACTCACCTCAGAACTGGTTCGTCTGGGACGCCCAAGCCACAGGACCAAGCAGTGATAGAGGACCCCTTCGTAGCCCAATTGAAAGGGCAAGTCGAAGCTAACTGGGGCGAAGCGCAGAATCTGAATCGGGAAGAGCAGCGTCTGCGATCCGATATAGCTGCGTACCAGGGCCGCCTGAAGTTGTCACCTGTTCGGGAGCAACAGTTGGCCGGACTGCTTCGGGACTACGAACTGTACAAGCAGGACTACACGGACCTTCAGAACAAACAACTTCGTTCTCAGATGACCGCCAACTTGGAGGAGCAGCAACCTGGTCAGAACTTCAAGCTCGTCGATCCACCCACGTTGCCTTCCATTCCTTCTAGCCCCAAGCGCCTCAAGATCAGTCTTGGTGGTGCCGGCGCTGGATTGGGCTTCGGGTTCGCCTTGGCTCTCCTGATGGAACTCCGCAACCGCTCTTATCATACCGAGAAGGAAGTGCAGCACCATCTGGGGGCTCCCTTGATTGTGGGAATTCCCGTGCTCAGCACCACGATCGAGCAGCGCTCCGCCAAACGCAGAAAGGCCTTCGAGTGGGTGGCTGCTTCGTTCATGTTCGCCATCGTCGCCGCCGCCGAGTACTACGTCTATCTGCGCGGTTAAGCAACCCCGCCCCACCAGCGCATCCTTATATATGATTGCCGGCGGCCGCAAATCAGCCAAGGTGTCCCTCCCCGTACGGCGGTCACACGCAATTGGAATTATTTCGCGCTTGAAAACAAAGACATTAGGCCGTTCATGGGCAAAAGTGACTTGCACCCGTCGAGTAGACTCCTCGCAGGAGATGATTGTAATGACGATAGGGAAGCGAAGCGCGAACAGATCGGCCACGGGCCGAAGGCGGAGCGCCAGACGCGCCGCGTGTGTTGTGGGAACGGAGCCAACCCAGCCGTATTCCGCTCCTGCTGGGGGAACAGAGCCAATCCAGCCGAATTCCGCTCCTGCTGTAGAAACGAAGCCAAACCAGCAACATTCCACTCCTGCGGCAGAAACGAAGCCAAACCAGCAACATTCCACTCCTGCGGCAGAAACGAAGCCAACGCACCAGGATTCTGTTCCTGCAGTGGAAACGAAGCCAGTCCAGCCGGATTCCACTCCTGCGGTAGGAACAAAGCCAACGCACCCGGATTCTGCTCCTGCGGCAGAAACGAAGCCAGCCCAGCCAGATTCCACTCCTACGGCAGGAACAAAGCCAATCCCGCGATTTTCCACTCCTGCGGTAGCAACAAAGCCAACTCAGACAGCATTTCACCACTGTGACGGGAACAAACCTATTCTTGGGCAACCTCGAAGTCCCGGTCTGCACCGCCTAATACCCGCCCCTCGGGGAAGATGGGCCACACCTCCGGCTCCGCTTGCGCCATCAGCCCCACCGAGTCGATATTGAGTCAAAGTAGAAGAGTCAACTGTGTCTAGTCAGAAACCTAACCTGAATGTCAGCGAAGTCCTGGAGGAACTCCAGCGCATCGTCGGCGATCCCCCCGCGCCCGAGCCGGTTGAACTTCCGGCCGCCGCCCCCGCCGATCCCCTCGCTGCCGCCCCCGTCGAGACCATCACGGTCCTCCCCGCCAGCCGCATCGTCATGTTCTCCGAACCGCGCAGCCCCGGGGCCGACCGCTTCCGCCTCCTGCGCATGCGCCTCCGCGAACTTCGCGGCCTGGTCAAACTTCAGACCCTGGCCATCACCAGCCCCCTGCCACAGGACGGCAAGTCCACCGTCGCCCTCAACCTCGCCACCACACTGGCAGAGGGCGGCAAACGCACTGTGCTCCTCGTCGAAGCGGACCTCCATCGCCCCAGCCTCGCCCATTCACTCGGTGTCGCTGCCCGTCCCGGCTTATCCGAATGCCTGGAGAGCGGCCTCAACCCTCTCGCGGCAATCTCCCGCATCGAGCCCCTCGGCTGGTATCTCCTCCAGGCTGGCACGCCCGAGGCCAACCCGACTGAACTGCTCCAGGCGGCCCCCTTCCCGGGGATCCTCGAACAACTCGCCCCTCACTTCGACTGGATCCTCTTCGACACTCCCCCAGTGGCTCCTCTCACCGATGCCTTGTCCGTGGCTCGCTACGTGGACGCGACTCTCCTCGTCATCCGCGCCAGTCGCACCCCCTGCTCGGCCGTCGACGATGCCTTGGCCCTCCTCGGACCCAAGCGCGTCGCCGCCATTGTCCTCAACGCCGCCGAAGGCCTCAATAAGCTCTACGACAAATACTCCAGCTACTACGGCTCCAAATAGCCGCACGGACCACCTCCCTCGCGGCTCCCCTCATGACAACCCTCTTCAACCGGGTCTACTACACCCTGAAACCGGTCATCCCACGTCGTGTCAGCCTCGCTGCCCGTCGCTGGTGGTCCTCACGCCTCCGCGCCGCAAACTCTTCTGCATGGCCAATCGACGTGAACGCCGGCGCCACACCCCCGGGCTGGCCCGGGTGGCCGGACGGCAAACGCTTCGCCTTCGTCCTCACCCACGACGTCGAAGGGACCAAGGGGCTGGAACGCTGTCAGCGCCTCATGGAGCTCGACGCCCGCTACGGCTTCCGCTCCGCCTTCAACTTCGTTCCTGAAGAGGAGTATCGAGTCTCTGATGCGCTCCGTCAGCAGCTCACTGACTCGGGCTTCGAGGTTGGCGTTCATGGCCTGGGTCACGAGGGCAAACTCTATTTCTCCAAGTCCGGCTTCCAGGCCAAAGCAGCCCGCATTCACAGCTATCTGGAAAGGTGGAACGCCTCCGGCTTCCGCTCTCCTCTCATGCAGCACAACCTCGCGTGGCTGCACCAACTCGGAGCCGAATACGATTCGTCCACCTTCGACACCGACCCCTTCGAGCCCGAACCCGACGGGGTCAGCACCATCTTCCCCTTCTGGGTCGCGGGCCCTGCTGGCACTGGTTTCGTGGAACTGCCCTATACCTTGGCCCAGGACCACACCTTGTTCACTGTTCTGCGCGAACCAGGCATCGACATCTGGAAGCGTAAGTTGGATTGGATCGCTGCCCGTGGCGGCATGGCTCTTCTCAATACCCACCCCGACTACATGTCATTTGACGGGGCCCCGGCTTGGGATGAGTTCCCCGTCTCCCATTACGAAGACCTCCTGCGCTACGTCCGCGACCGGTACGATGGCGCAGTCTGGTCCGCTCTGCCCCGCGATGTCGCGCGCTTCTACACCTCTGCCCTGCCGCGGGGCGCCCGCAACTCGCGCCGCAAGATCTGTATGGTCACTTACAGCAACTATGAGAGTGCCAACCGGGTCCGCCGCTATGCCGAAGCATTGGCCTGCCGCGGCGATCAGGTCGAGGTCATCTCCCTCAGCACCGGCGACACCCCTCTCGGTGAGGATGAAATCAATGGCGTCCGGGTCTTCCGCATCCAGCGCCGCCGCCACGACGAGCGCGGCAAGTGGACCTATGCTCTCCGCCTCGCGCGCTTCCTGCTGGCCGCTTCCCTTCTGCTCTTCCGCCGCCATCGTCAACTCCGCTACGACCTCATCCATATCCACAACATCCCCGACTTCATGGTCTTCGCCGCCTGGTATCCCAAGTGGACCGGCGTCAAGGTCATCCTCGATATCCACGACATCGTCCCCGAACTCTTCGCAAACAAGTTCAAAGCCCGCTCTGGTGCCCTCTACTTCCGCCTCCTGAAGTTCGTCGAAAAGGTATCCACCGCCTTCGCCGATCACGTCATCATCGCCAATCACATCTGGTTCGACAGGATCACGGGCCGCTCCGTGCCTTCCTCCAAATGCGGCGTCTTCCTCAACCATGTGGATCCGGCTATCTTCTTCCGCCGCACCCGCACCCGCACAGACTCCAAGTTCGTCCTCCTCTTTCACGGCACCTTCCAGTGGCATCAGGGACTCGAGATCGCCGTGGAGGCCTTGGCCAAAATCAGGGAGACAGCTCCGCACGTCGAGCTTCATCTCTACGGCGGCGGAGGCGGTGCCGATGCGGTCACCCACCTCTCTCAACTCGCTGATCGCCTGGGCCTCAACGGCTCCGTCAAGTTCTGCGGCACCGTCCCCCTGCACGAGATCCCTCAGGTCATCGCCAATGCCGATCTCGGCATCGTCCCCAAACGGGCCGACTCCTTCGGCAATGAAGCCTGCAGCACGAAGATCATGGAGTTCATGTCCCAGGGCATCCCCGTCGTGGCCTCCCGCACCAGGATAGACACCTACTACCACGACGACAGGACCGTCCGGTTCTTCACCTCCGGAGACAGCCAGGCTATGGCCGAAGCCGTACTCGACATCATCCGCAATCCCCCACTCGGCGAGGCTCTCGCCAAAGCGGGACTCCAATACGTCGAGGAGAACTCCTGGGATAAGAGGAAGCAGGAGTATCTGGCCCTCGTCGACTCCCTCACCACCGAAGTGTTCTCCTGAAGTGCCCTTGCCCCCGGTCCTCGAACTCGATCCGCTCACCGATCCGCGCTGGCCGGCGCTCGTAAACCAGCATCCCTCCGCCTCTGTCTTTCACTCCCGTGGCTGGCTCGACGCCCTTCGGAGCACCTACGGCTACACCCCCTCCGTCCTCACAACCTCCAAACCAGGTGATCCTCTCGCAAACGCCCTCGTCTTTTGCCGCGTCGATAGCTGGCTCACGGGCCGCCGCCTGATCTCACTCCCGTTCTCCGACTTCTGTGAACCTCTGGCCGCTACAAGCGGGGACTTGGCGCCCCTCTTCGCGGCCCTTCAGCACCTGGCCGCAACTGAGCACCACAAGTACCTCGAACTCCGGCCGCTGACCGCTCTCGCTGCCACTCCGCCCGGCCTCCAGGTCAGCCAGACGTTCTACCACCATGTGCTCGACCTCGGGGCGGGAGCCGATTCGGTATACCGCCAGCTCCACAGGGACTGCATTCAGCGCAAGATTCGCCGCGCTGCCCAGGAAGGCGTCGTCCTGAACGAGGGAACTACTTCCGCCGACCTCGGCCACTTCCACCGTCTTCTGCTTCAGACGCGCCGCCGGCACGGCGTCCCCCCACAGCCGCTGGCCTGGTTCCAGAACCTCACTGGCGCTCTCGGCGAGGCTGCGGTCATTCGCCTGGCCTGCAAGGACGGCCAACCCGTCGCTGCCATCTTCACGGCAATTCACGGGAACACCCTCTATTACAAGTACGGAGCCTCCGATGCCCGCTTCCACCCTCTCGGGGCCATGCCCTTCCTCTTCTGGCACGCAATACAGGACGCCATCCAGCGCGGACTCGAATTCCTCGACCTGGGCCGCACCGATTGCGACAACCCCGGCCTGATTCGGTTCAAGGAGCACCTGGGCGCCGCCCGATCCACCATCTCCTACTGGCGTGCTCCGTCCTCGGTCACCTCCGCCGGTTCCACCTGGACCTCCCGCTGGATCCACACTGCCTGCACCCATCTGCCCGACCGCGCTCTAGACGCGCTGGGTTCTTTGCTATACCGCCACGTCGCCTGATCGGAATGCCATGCCGGATACTGACCTGCAACTTTGGGATTTTGCGGACGCGCCGGATGCGCTCCGCGAACTGATTCCCACGCCTTACGCGGGTGGGACAGTGGTCATCGTGCTGCCTGGGGGCGCGGCCGAAATCGTAGACTACCTCATGGCGCGTTGGACCCTACTGGGACTCGCCGTTGTGCGCTACGAAAGAGAAGACGGCAGCATTGTCCTGGCTGGCCCGGAACTACCGCTGTCTCCCGCCCCGGTCGTGTAGCCCCCAACAGGCCCGCGCCAACTCAAACTCGTTCTGGACCTCCTCAGTGCCGTGCTGACCCTCTCGCTCGGCGAAGACCCCAGGTTGGCGTGCGCAAACAGCAAAAAGGGCCGGAGTGATCCGGCCCTTTTTTGCGATCTGGAACAGGATTGGTAGGTTACGCGCGGAACTTCCGGCGAAGTGTCGTGAGGCCCATCAAGGCACTTCCGAGGAGGACGAGAGTGGTACCACCGTCTGGGACGGTAGCACTCCCGCTGAAGGCCGTACTGGCTGCATTACCCGCCAGATACGTCAGATTCTTCGCAGGGACAAATTGGAAAGTGACTACAATGGAGCCGGCCTTGCTGGCGAGGTACTGAAGCCCCGCATTCGCGCCGGAGTAACTATCGTAGTCTACATTGAGGATACCGCTGACGTTCAGGTTGCCACTCGTTCCATAGGTACTGATGTCAATCCACTTGATCGTCCCAGTAAGGAAGTCTAATGGGGTGGCCCAAATCGTATACGTTCCCGACCCAGTCACCGGCGCAGTCTGCAGATTAGGAACCGATGAGTCGATCGCCCCGATAGTGAAATTACCGCCGATGTCCTGCTGCAAACCAACCAGAGAACCTAACCCGGCGGCGGCGGCAACAATGTGTGAGTCTGCAACACCGACGGCCCCAAAATGGAAGCCATTGCTTCCATCGAAGATCAAGTTTTCCGAATTGCTCACAAAACTGTAGGTGTCGGCGTACGCCAACGAGCCAAACACGAAACAGAACACGGCGAGTAGAAGCACTCGTGTTGAGTTTTTCATAGAACCTCCGCTCTCTTCTAGGCAATCAAAGGACCAGAACGAAAAATGCCTCGTAAGCTATTGGTTGCAGAGGTATTGCGCCGGGAGTGGTCATCTGGAGGGGATCCTACCCCTCGAGCAGCGGGCAGCAGGCAACAGACGCAAGGCATTGAAACCTCAAGACTTGGAATGATCTTTGCAAACAACCCAGCCCCGCTTCGAAGGTTTGTCTGGGAAAAGTATCGGCCCCGGATCGTCGGCTCTTCTTACACCCCATCAATCCTGAGACGGCGGCATGCAAGCTGAAGGTGTAGAAGGGTTTGCAACGAACAGGGCAAGGATGCGCATCCATGAGCTGTCGGAATTGCTTACAACCGCGCCACATCCCCTACTCAAGCCCAGGCAGCACTCCCCGACATTCGACCGGGGCCGGCACCTGAAAGCCGCCTGTGATCTACCGGGCTCCACTCGAGGCCTTCTTCAAGGCCTCTCTCGCCGGTTCCGCATACTGGAAGTTCGGGTCATTGAGCGCCACCTGTAGTGATTCCTTGGCGTTACGCATGTTCCGAGACGCAAGGTAAGCCAGACCCAGGTGGTAGTGGTAGGTCGGATTCTTCGGCGCAAGCTGGGCGGCCTGCTTGAACTGCGTGGTCGCCAGATCGTTCATCCCGCGCTTGTAGTAGGCCCATCCCAACGTATCCGCCACGTTTGGGGATCGCGGCAGCTTCTGCTTTGCTTCCTGGGCTAGCGCCAGGGCGGAGTTCGCATCTCCACCGTGCTCCAGGTAAATGTAGGCGAGTTGATTCGCCAGGATGGGGGAGTCCGGATCCGCCTTCCGGCCTTGCTCATAGACCTTCTTTGCCTCTTCCCAATTGTGCTCCCGCTCGTAGAGCGTTCCCAGCAGCAGGTAGCTATTCAGGTTCTTGGGCTCGGCCTCGATCGATCTCCGAGCTTCCTCTTTCGCCGGTTCGGTGGCCTTCTTCGCCAGCAGCACATAGGCCAGCAGCAGGTGCCCGGCTTTCAACTTGGCATCCAGCTTGAGACCCTCGCGAATGCTCTCCTCCGCCTTCGGCAAGTCGCCCGCCGCATAGGTCGCCAGCGCGTAGACGAACCGCAGGCCCGCATTCTGCGGCTGCTGCTGCACCAGAGGCAGAATCCGCTGAACCATCTCCAGGCTCTTCCCCTGGGCGATTCTGAGGCTCAACAGGATGCTCAGCAGCGGCAGGGAGGCTGGATCTCGCTTCAGGCCGTCCAGCAGTAGCGTTTCCGCCTGCTTCCAATCACCCTTCGCCAGGAAGGACTGGGCCCGCGTGGCACTCGCCGGAACGGAATTCGGATTCGATTCCAACACGCTGGCTGTCAGGCGGAGCGCCGTCTCCTGATCTCCGCTCGCCACCGCCATGCCTGCCAGCGCCACCGCTGCGTCCGTCATCCGAGGCTCCAGTTCCAACGCCTTCGCGAAGGAGTCCCGGGCTTGTTTCGTCAATCCCAGCGCTGCTTGGGCGGTACCCAGCAGATAGTGAATCGGCGCCGCCTTCGGTTGCGCGGTCACGGCCTTTTGCAGGGAGGTCGCCGCTTCCTGGTTCTGGCCCTGCGCCAGTAGAATGCGTCCCCGCGCGTAGTGCGACAGCGGGTCGTTCGGATTCGCCTCCAGAATGCCCTGATTCAGGGTCTCGGCTTCCTTCCACCTCTTCTGCTCAATCAGGTTCTCAATCAGGTGCCGCTTGACGACGACGTCCTTCGGTTTCGCGGCCATCAAGCTTTGGAACTCGGCAATCGCCTTATCCCGCTGGCCGCTGGAGGCGTAGTAGGCGCCAAGGGAGAGGTAGGCCACGGGAACGTCCGGTGCGACCGACTTCAGTTCCTTCAACTGCTTCTCGCATTCCTCCGGCTTGCCCAGTATCGCGTACACCCGAGCCAGCAACAGGCGCGGCGGCACCGCCTTCCTGTCGAGATTCACGGCATTCCACGCCTCGGTTTCAGCCTCCGGCTTGCGCTGGGAAATCAGGAACTGCGCCAGGTCCATATGCGCCACCAGGGACTTGGGATTCGCGCCCACGGCCCGCCGGAAGACCGCCTCCGCCTCAGCCGGCTTCCCGGAGGCAAAGTGGATCGTGCCTAGCGCGCTGTAGAATTGAACTTCTCTCGGGGCCAGCTCAATCGCTTTTTCCAGTTCGGCGACCGCATCCGGCAGCTCGCCCTTCGCCGCGTGCTTCTGGCCAAGTACGGCGTGCGCCATACCGTTCTTCGGGTCGGTCTTGATCACCTTCGCGAGCACGACAGTCGCCTTATCGTACTCACGGCGCGCGACAAGCAAGCTCGCCAACTTCAACTGGGCGTCAAGATTCGCGGGAGTGAGCGCAACCGCGTCCGTCATCTCCCGGAATGCCGCCTCCGGATTGTTCAACGCCAGGTAAGTGAGCCCGAGCTGGTAGTGGGCTTCCCCCGATTTCGGGTCCAGCTGCACCGCATTTCGGAACTGGATCACGGCTTCCTGGTATTTCCCGGACTTGTAGGCCTTGTCGCCGTTACTCAGATACTTGAGCTTCTGGGCATTGGGATCGTTGGAGCAGCTCGCCAGCAGGATTGAGGCCAGCACCAGTAGCAATAGAAGCACGGATCTGAAGCCGCGGCTTGGGATTTCATTCATTTGGGGAGTGGCGTGGGTCACTCCGGGCTTGCCGCGAAGCACTGCCGGGGTCTGCTGGGCGCTGATCAATGGAACACCTCTAGGGCCTGGACGACCGAAAGAAAGTTCGACCTGTAACAGAGGATCGAACTATTCGTATGGCCTACTATAATCCCGCGCGAGATGGCACGTCCAGACGAAAACCTGTGACTTCTGCTGAGGCTGGTACTGCTGGTACAAACTACAAACGACTGTACTTGTGCGCCCGAAGGTCCCGATCACACTGATAGACATTCGCCTTGGGCTGGCAAGCGTCTGATTTTACCCCAAAATTAAGACGATTCCGAATTGGAAGCGGAGGTTTGCAGAGAGCGATGTCTGGTGTGGCAGTGCGCCAACTGACGGGTGGAATCTGGAACGGAATGCCAGGCAGGGTGCTGCTTTACGGGTAAGGCACAACCGCGGGCGCTTCGTTCGAGTAGATACTCGCAGTGTTGCTGCCGTCTATTGCGGTCACCACATAATAATAGGTTTGTCCCGCCTGAACCGAAGTGTCCGTGTAGGTGACCCCAGCGACAGCCGTTGTGAACAAAGGGGTATAAGGGCCCCCAGGAACCGTTCCACGATGCACTATGTAGCCAACAACCCCGGTTGAGGTGGACGCCACCCAATCCAAGGTGACCGAATGGGGATTGCCGGTGACGCAAGTGCCTGTTACGGCGTTGATCACACGCTGCACGACGAGGACATTGCAAACCCCGGCACCCATGACGTTTGCCGTGCAGGCCGACGCCGGCCCGAGGCTCATCGTGACGGCCAAGTCGACGTCAGCCTTGCTGACCACTCCGTCAGCGTTCAGATCGCAGGCGTTGAGTTGCGCTGTTTGAGCTGATACGGCGGCTGTGTACAGCAGGAAGCCGACCATGAGGATTGTGCGCTGATTTCTATACATTACCTGGACTCCTGCTGACCGATCAGACTTCCGATCCGGCAACATCTTGCTGGAGCGAAGCCGGTTTTGCTCCGCAGGATGGCACTTCTAGTTATTCCATCGACCCAACCATGAGCATTCCTCATAGGCTATTCCCCTCAGCAGCAGAAGAAAAGGCCTATAGTCTAGAAAACCCCGCCTGCTGCCGTCCGCCTTCAATTCTTTTCATCCAGATCATGTATATTGTGGCGCCTATGCAAGTACCCAGCGTATTTGTCAGAACATCCGTGAGGTCGGAATTCCGTGTGGGCAGGTAGCCCTGCAGCAATTCTATGGTCATACTGACCAGGAACCCGCCCGCCACCGCCCACGCCCACACCCGCCTGACTTGACCGAAAGCGGCGAGCAAAGCACTCAATGCAAAGCCGAAGGGAGCGAAACCGGCAATGTTGATGACGATGTCCTCGAAGTAGCCGTAGTGGATCTCAAAGGCCGTATGCGGCGATTCGAGCCAGGTTCTGTGAATGGTCCGATACGTATCAGGTATGTTCAGATTCACGCCAAGCGCGCCGTGATCGCGCACAGTGCTGCCGCGCTTCTCGTCAAACAAGTACAAGATGTCCGGTTTCCCGCCGTCAATCTTGCCGGGCCGCCCGCCTGATCTCCAGGCTTGGAAGCTCATCAGGACAGCTTCCGGGGCCAGTTCTCGGCGGTAGATGGCGAGTCCTCGGATGTCTCCTTGCCAGTTGGTGTGCCCTTTCGCGGGCTGACCAACGGCAAGCCGGCCAGAGCAGTCTCCGCGGATGGCCCGAGGCGACGATAGTTTTCTGGCCAGTACGCCATCCAGGTAGACAGCGGTGCCCCGTGCGCTGGTGACTACCGTAAGAAAGACCGGTTTTCCGTCGGAAAAGACATCGTTCACATAGGCCTGGTCCGGCCGGCCGCCGGCCGTCTCCCGATCCAGGCGCAGATCGGAAATCGACCGGTACAGCGCGAGGTCGCGGCCGCGGCCCGAATCATAGAAGGACAAAAGGGTCGCGACTTCTTCTCCGCCAGTGGGCCGCACCCACAACTCGATGCTGCAGGAGCCACTCTCATATGCTGGCAAAGCGGCCGAGCCCACCAGAACTCCGTGCCTCCCGAACTGGATACCCGGCCCATCCGGCAGCCAGGCGATGTCATTGTGAATCGGCCGGAAGGGCCACAAGCCAGCAATCGCGAATCCAACGAGGATCGCGATGCAAAGGGCCGTCGCAAAAGCCGGACGCCGCAACATGGCTGCCAGCCAGAGTTCCAGCGGGGTGACGGGAATCCTCCATCCAGACGGCATTCCCATTGGTCTGTGACTCTGTTGGTTCAGTGCAGTTCCTTCCTATTTACTCTCTGCCGGAATCGACGAGAATGAACCGGAGGGGTTGAAGCGTAAGCCGAGGAGTGCGATTTTGCCTCCGTTTACCTCCCGAAACTCCAGGGTGCCCCGGATCCCGGCGAGGTCCGGGTACCGGTCTGTCACGGCAAAGTACGAGTGGCCTCTCACCGCTAGCCTCAAGGTGTCATTCCGCACTTCCCGTCCCGAAGCATCCCGCACCGTAACGGCCACCTCTGCTGCCTGGTCATCGGAATCGTTCACCACGGCTATTCCCGAGGCAAAACCGGCAGTATGGTCATAGGGGAGGACAAACGAGCCCGGGCTACGCATCTCGACGGCCGTTACTGCTTCACTTTCCCGGCCGTCGGGCAACCTGTACCGGAATGTAGCTGATCCCACGACTCCCACCGGCGCCTGCAATCTCGCCCAACCAGCCATTAGCCCATCCGTCTGCGCGATCTCCGTTTCCACCACCGCCAACCCGTTGGCTGGAATCTGCATCTCGACGGAGGCTGAGTTGGTGGGGGCCAGGCCGAGTTCCGGCGAGAACGCCAGCGGCACGGCGAGTGGTGAGCCACCCCCGTCCCAAATGGTAAGCTTTGCCGATTGAGCGACCGAGGCGAGATTCAGAAGCGAGAACGTCGTCTTCCACCCGCCGCCGGTCGCTACCTGCGGAAAAACACCGGAGACCGGTCCTGACGCATTCGAACTGATGGTCAGGCTGCCATCTCTGTTCTCCAAGGGCACCGGGTTGCCGAACTGATCAGAAGCAATCAGGTTCCTGAGCCGCAGGGGGTAGACTCCAGCCGCGGTACCGGAGCTCACCATTGCATTAGCAGTGACGACTACACCGTCACCGATGAGATTCTGATTCATGCCCGCCGCCAAGAACCGTACCCTGCGAGTCGATAGCAGCGAGGTGTAAAGGTCCTTCTGCGCACTGAGGGCCCCGGTGCCGGCGTTCGCCGTCAACGTCAGGCCGAGATCGCAATCCAGGTCAAACTGAAGTGCCGACACGGGACTGCCGATAGATGTAAATCTAAAAATAAGGGGGACCATCGAGCCCGACGAAGTGCGGGCCGGATCAAGCGCCAACTCTCCACATTGACCCGCGACGTAGAAGAGGAACAGAGATACAATCCGCAGCATCTTCCATCGCATAGGTCTTGTCTGGAGCCAACGGCTGATTGTACTACGACGCGCTGAATTTGCGGTGTGAAGCCTTTGTGGATCGCGGACGCTGTAGGATTTGGCCCCACTCCGCGCTACATCGCCGCCCAGGTTGCGTCTGAATGGGTGAAGTCTGGACGCTCGAAGCCACATTACTTAGGTGCATCGAAACAGGAGGAGAAGATCTTGTATTCGAGCGAGAGCAATCCCACCGCCACCGAAGTCTTTCGTTTCCATGTCAAAGGGCTCCTGCGACACCCGTCACGGGGGACGGACTGCAATCCTGAAGGGAAAATAATACACTTAAAGAAGGTCAGGTGTGCACCGCCGCGATTCTCAGTAGTTGCCCTGGACCGGGGCATTCGGGGCTGCTGCAGGGGTGACCGTCTCCCACGGTCTCCACTGTGCCTGGCTGGAAGATCTGGAAGATCAGATACTTACGGAGCATAGGGCGCACCGCGATCTGCATCAACTTGTCGCTGCAAGGCAGCAGCCACCAACGTTCGTGTTGAGTGGGACACGTTAGACCTACGTCTTTCCTTCATCCCGTTCCGAGTAAGTTCTCTATATTGAGGCTTCGCGTCTGCGCCGATCGATGAGTGTGAGGAAAGATCTGATTAGCACATTCAAAGACGTGGCAAAAAGGTGGGGGCCGCTGTTTGTGCTGATCCTGATGCCATCTTTCGCTTCGACCCCGCAAGTATCATTGCTGATGTCGTCCGGTTCCACGCAAGCAGGTGGCAATCTCACTCTCGATCTGACTTTGTCCGCCGTAAGTGAGCAACCTGCGGGCCTTCAATGGACCCTCTCGTATTCGGCCTCGGATTTCTCATCACTCAACGTGGTGAACGGTCCTTCGGCCTCCAGTTCATCCAAGACACTGTCCTGCATCACCTCATCCGGCACCGTCACGTGCCTGCTGGCGGGATTGAACAGCAATACGATTCCCAATGGCATTGTTGCCTCTGTCGTTCTGACCCCGGCGTCGGGGACGAGTGTTTCCCGGCTGGTCCAAATCTCCGACACAATGGCTTCTTCCCTGGCTGGCCAGCTGCTGACTTCCGCCGGTGGGAGTGGAACCGTCACCATCACAGCGCCCGCCATACTCATCTCCTCTTTCACCTGCACTCCCGCGAGCATTACCGGCGCAGGTTCATCGCTCTGCACAGTGACCTTGAACTACTCCGCGCCTTCCGGTGGAACGATCGTCGCCTTATCCGACGACAACCCTGGCTTGACGATACCGGCCTCTGTCACGGTTCCAGCCGGTTCCAAGACGGTGACTTTCTCCGCTACCGCCGCCGCCATCACCTCAGTCAGCACTGCGAACATAAAGGCAACATTGGGAGGTGCTTCCGCGAGCTACGCGGTGAGCCTGGTTCCGCCGCCCCTGTTGTCTGGCCTGACGTGTACTGCCGCGAGCCTTGCCTCGGGCGCGAGTGCTAACTGCACGGCCACGCTCACCAAGGCAGCGCCCACAGGTGGAAGCACGGTTGCCATCAGCACCAACTCACTTCTATTGACCGTTCCGGCTTCGGTGCTTGTGGCGGCCGGGCAATCCTCAGCGTCCTTTGCAGTGAAGGCCCTGACCGTGACCACCGACACAACGGCAAAGATTAGCGGCTCACTGTCAGGGAGTACCCTGAACTACCCGCTGTCATTACTTTCGCCCACCGTTCCGGCGAGCCTGAGTTGCGGTTCCGCCACCCTGACATCCAACACTTCGACCACCTGCACAGTGGCCCTCAACCGGGCCGCGCCGACTGGTGGGGCCGTCATTGCGCTGTCCGACGACAGCCTGTTATTGACCGTGCCGGCCAGTGTGACTGTCCCGGCGGGAGCCACCTCGGCTGCGTTCACTGCTTCAGCTTCCACCCTGACCAGCACAAGCAGTGCGGCCGTCAAGGCGGCCTTCGGTGGGGTTTCAGTCAGCTTCACCGTGACCCTGAGTTACTCCCCCAGCCTCACGAAGTTTACCTGCAGCCTGTCGACCTTGAGTCCCGGGGCCACTACCACATGCACGGTCACTTTGAGCCAGGTTGCTCCCGCTGGTGGAACCTCGGTAACCGTAACCAACAGCAGTTCCCTACTGACGGCGCCGGTGTCGGTCGTGGTCCTGGCGGGCAAGACTACCAGCGCCTTCAGCGTTAAGGCTAATAGCCTAACGGTCGACGCAACAGCCACCCTCACCGCTGTGCTGGGCGCGAGTTCCCTGGGGTTCCCGTTGAATCTGGTGATGCCCCTCGCACCGCTCGGCCTCAGTTGCTCGCCGGCCATTCTAACTTCAAAGGGATCTTCCAACTGCAAGGTGACCTTGAATCGTGCCGCACCAACTGGAGGGGCAGCCATCCCGTTGTACGACGATAGCGCGCTTGTGACAATACCTATTTCCGTGACTGTGCCGGCCGGCGCGACTCAGGCCGTCTTCTCGGCCACCGCCGGCGCAGTGACGGCCAGCAGTTCCGTCATCGTCCGTGCGGCACTACCCAGCGGATCAGTGAGCTTCACCCTCGGGCTCAAACCCAGCGTCGCTACCACGGCCCTGGCTCGTGTCAGTGTCGGTGGTCCGAAATACACCGACTCCCTGGGGCAGATCTGGGCCGCCGATAGCAATGCCTCCGGCCTTGTCTACCAGACGACGGCTGTGATTGCCGGCGGATTGGACCTTGCGCTCTACAAGAAGTACCGCTACACCCAGAACGCCGCATTGCAGTACCAGTTTGCCGCGCCTCCCGGAGCCTACAATGTGAGGCTGAAGTTTGCGGAAATCCAGTTCACACAAGCCAATCAGCGCCTGTTCAATATCCTTATCAATGGCACGGCTGTCGTCCAGAACTTCGATGTCTTCGCCGAAGCAGGCCGTTCATTCAGGACTGTCGACGTCGACTACCCTGTGACCTCCTCAGGCCAGATCCTGATTCAATTCGCGCCTGTAGTCAACAATCCGATGGTCAGTGCCATCGAGATCACGCCGACCGCACTGGGATCCACATCCCTGGCCGCTCCGCAGAAGTCCACTCAGGCATTGGCCGTGGCGTTATCACCCGCTACGCTTGAGTCGTCCTGCCCTTGTTCCCTGTGGGATCCCAATGCCGAACCGGAGGAGGCGAGTTCCGCGACCACCGCCGCGGTGGAAGTGGGCACGAAGTTCCGTAGCAATAAGACCGGATTCCTCACGGGTATGCGATTCTTCAAGGGGCCGGGGAATACCGGCGTTCACACCGGTCATCTGTGGGCGAATGGCGGCACAATTCTGGCCAGCACACAGTTCGAGAACGAGACTGAGTTCGGGTGGCAGGTGGCGCAATTCCCGAATCCCGTCCCTGTCACCGCCGGCTCAACATACATCGTCTCCTACCAGGCTCCGTACGGTCACTTTGCCCGCAGTTCAATGGGATCGGCCGCAGCGCCGGTGGAGAACGGTGCTCTCCAAGTTTCCGCCGATGGAGAACCTGGCGCAAGCGGCGTCTATTCCTTCGGTTCTGGCTTCCCCACGGAATCCGATCACGGAGCCAACTATTGGGTGGATGTGATCTTCGAAGCTGCGCCGGCGGAGACTTCCCGAGCCTCCGAGGCCGCCTCCATCACAGAGGTATCCGGCTCGACCCCCCGTGTTCCTGCAGGCGACTCTTTGACCTGCTCCCCGTCTGTGGTGCATGCCGGCGAGGAGTTCTCCTGTGAGTTCCAACGCACCGGGCGAGCCATGGTGGGAGAAGCCTCGCTCTGGAGCGAAGCCAGCAGCGGCAGTGTACGTCTGCCTGCCGTGATCCGCGCGCGGGGCAATCCATTCGGTCTGACATTCCGTGGGCTTTTGGACGAGGGTGCATCCTTGTCCACTGTCCGAATCTCGATGGGTGGCGCGGACGGTCAAGCAGCAGCTGCAATCACTGTGATTCCTCGCGCCGCGCCCGTCGTCAGCTCGCCTGGAGAGTACTTCGCCCGGCCGGGCGAGCTGGTTCGCTTCATCGTGTCGGCCAGGAGCGGCAGGGAGCTGCCGGTTCAACTCTCGGCGGCCGAGTTGCCCTCCGGCGCCACCTTCAGCCCCGAAACGGGTAGCTTTGCGTGGACACCGGCTTCCGGACAGGCGGGGGCATACGCAGTCACATTTGCCGCCGCCGACTCAGGTGGTTCGTCCGCGACGCGCACCACCCGGATTGTGGTTGGATCCGATACGCCGGTCATCACTGGCTCGAAAATGCCTGCTTGCGCCCCACAGGGAATTGGGACGCTGGAAGGCCGTTGGCTGAGCCGGATGCGAGAAGAGTTCTCCGATCCCAGCGGAGCCTCGACCCGCCTGGGTGGCACCGTTGTCAAAGTGAACGGCACTCCGGTTCCGGTGCTGCTTGCCAGCCAAACGCGCGTGGAATTCCTCTGTCCAGCCATGGCTGCCGGAACTGAACTCAGTGTCGTGTTGGAAACTGGCGCAGGCTCCGCGCTCCCCGTTCATACCACGATGCGGGAAGCCAACCCGGAGATCCTGACTGTCAGGAACATGCCAGGAAACTACGGATTCGTTACCAGCCAGGATTCCGGGCGCCTGTGTGTGGTGCGTGATTTCCGCGGCGTTGGCGAACCAGCTCGACTGGAGGATGTGATCGGGGTCCGCGTCACGGGTCTCGGCACCACGTCCATCGCTCCGACGGGATTGACGGTCAAGGTAAGCGATGTGCCTGCTGAGATCGTGGACATTGCCGCAGACCCGGATGCTGCCGGAGTGAGCGTGATCCAGGTCCGGATTCCGGCGGCGGCCAGCCGGGGCGACGCCGTCCCAGTGCAGCTGGAACTGCTCGGGTTGTCAGGGCAAACGCTCTCCAGCAACAGAGTCAATATCGCCATTGAGTAGAGGCGTGACCGCACGCCAAACAGGATCCATCTCCAAGAATCCTGTCTGCGGCTCAATGGAAGAGCGTTTACTGTGGCCGGGCCCGCCCCGAGCTTTGAGAGCGGGCCTGGCGACGCGCTGTGTGGCGAGCGGTGGATCGCCCGGAACTACGCCGCAGCCATTGACTCGGCAAGCACCTTAATCAGCGCCTTGGCGGCGGCCGTTGACGATGCAGGGTTCTGGCCTGTGATCAACCGGCCGTCGACCACAGCGAAGCTTTCCCAATCGGCCGCCTTCTCGTAAAGCCCACCGATTCGTTTCAGCTCGTCTTCAACCAGGAATGGCACGACGTGAGTGAGTTGAACGGCCGCCTCTTCGCCGTTGGTGAAGCCCGTCACCCGCTTGCCCTTCACCAGGGGTGTGCCGTTGTACATCACCCGATGGAACACGGCCGGCGAATGACAAACCGCGGCGACCGGCTTGCCGGAGTTGTAGAACGATTCGATGAGGGCAATGGAATCCGGATTATCGGCGAGGTCCCACATCGGGCCGTGACCTCCGACGTAAAATATGGTGTCGAAGTCCTCCGACTTCATGGTGGACAGCTTGCGTGTTTCGGATAGCGCCTTCTGTGCCTCCGAATCCTGCTTGAACCTTGCCATTGCATCAGTCTGATTCTCTGGCATGTCACTCTTCGGATCGATGGGGGGCTGCCCTCCTTTTGGCGAGGCCAGTGTCAGCTCGGCGCCGGCGTCCCTGAACACAAAATAGGGGGCGGCGAATTCCTCCAGCCAGAAGCCGGTCTTCCGGCCGGTGTTGCCCAATTGATCGTGAGATGTGAGCACCATCAGTATTTTCATAGTTGTTATCCTTCCTGTCGGGTCCAGCACGCTAACTCAGAGATGCACGCCTCCGGCCATCGCAAACACCCTGAAAATATGAGCACCAGGAAGAGCAGCGATCAGCCAATGTTCGTGGGCCGACTCAACCGGTCGACACCAGAATCGCTTCGACTCCCGAGTACGAAGAAACTAGCCTCGTGTAGCGGTAATGGTTCATTGGTGTCGATGTAGAGAGTGCCCGTCCAGGCGGTTGGCCTAGAGGACAAACAGTGTGCGGAACCCGGCGACAGCGTTATTGCGCCGCCGCGGATCGCCCCCTGTGTCGAAGTAATACTGGAAGACTGGCTGAAAGGTGAGCCATCGGTTTAGTTGAAACGCATAGTTCAGCTCCAGCAGTTTCTCGGCTGCGTATGGCGCCATCCCATACTGAGAGAGCGCCCGATTCAACACACCACTACTGCGGCTGTAAACGAATCCCAGCGAGGCTGTGTCGTGCTCGCGACGGCGCAATAAACCGCGATAGCGCAGGCCGCCTGTTAGTTGCGAGAAGTTCCTGGTCATATCCTCCGGAGTCCAATCGACAGTGAAGGCTACGTCCAGTGCCCTGCTGGTGCGCGCTTGAGAGCAGCAGACTTGCTGGTTGGCTGTGAAGTAGAGGAGATAGTTTGTCCGGGTCCGCTGGCCGGTGGCGATGTTCTGAAATGGACCGGTGTTGATCGTCGTGCCGAAGGCGTACAGCCCTGAGTAATCCTGCTCACCCGGTGACAATCCAGGATTCACGAAATATCCGGCCTCCGCGGCGATCACCGGGGCGTCCTTGAATCGGAAATGCACGCCGTTCTCGTCGTCGTGGAACGGATTGCGGTTCCCTGAGAAGATGGCAGATTTTACATAGAAGCGCCTGGAAGGGACATACCGAACCTCGAAGGCCGGCGTCGCGGCCGGAGCGAATGTTTCATAGGTCGCCTGGATGAGGTTGCCCATCGCGTAGCCAAGCGGTTCGTTGATGAAGGACTCGCCGTACGGTTGCACTCCGTAGGAATCGAGACCGGCAAACTGGCCTGCTCGAACGAACAGCTTATGCTGCACGAATGCCTTTTCAAACCACCAGGAGTCAAGACGAATCAGGTTGACACTGGCCAGGCTGCTGGGATTCGCGATCGTGCCAAGGTGCGCCCCGAGATTGCCGCCCGCCTGCCACATTGCTGTGATGTGAAACTTCAGGCCGCGCACCACTTCCGCTTTCTCGAAATCAATGTCCAGCGTTCCGCGGACTCGACTCCAGTTGGCCACATCCCTGCGCGTGTCTGAAAGCACATCGTCCACGTAGATGAGGTTGAATGTGACGCCTTTGTTGGCTAGCCGGGTGCGCCCTCCACTCCAGTCTCCTAACATGTAGGGGCTGTTCGTCCCACGCTCAAGCTTTGTATCGATCAATTCCTGCGCGGCTGCGGACGCAGGGGGCCAGACAGCCAGGAGAGTAAGGACTCCGGCTTTCGCAATGTTAGAGGCAATCTGGTTCATAGGACGCTCTAGCTTTCATCACCCTCCGGGATGAATGACCTCGGGAATTGTCTGGCGATCCTGCCGCTGTGGTCGTGGGGAGAACGCAACGAGTACGCACGTCCTCGCATTCCGATCCACGGGAGCTTGCTTGGGCGCGGCCCTGTGCTCTCTACCCGCGGTGATCGCTACAAAAACGGCTTCCCCGCGCAGGCACTGCTTGAAGTGCAAGCACCACGCCATCGCATGGGCATTGAAAGCAAACCGCGTTATCGGACGCGAAACAGCCAGCTGTTCACCAGCAGTCTCGATCGGCCGACACGAGTGGATGCGATTTGCCTGGACGAGTACATACTCACCACCTCGGCAGCCTGCTATTCACAACTGCCCTCGGTCGACGCCCCGACACCCGCGGCGGTCAGAGTTCGGTTGAATCTCCCGTATTCTTCAGATACGACGTGCAAGCCACGTGGAAGCACACTTGCTGATGGATCCAGCGAGGTGCACATGACTTCAACAAACACTCTTCAACAGAATGCCGTCTCAGCCTGGTCGCTTGACCCGGCCCACTCGGCGATTCATTTCAAGGTGCGTCACATGGCCATTGCATGGGTTCGAGGCGATTTTCGGATCTCGAACGGCTCGTTGCGATGGAGCGAGGACAACACGGCGGAAACCAGCATTGATATTGATATCGACGCGGCCTCCGTCAATTCCGGCGAGGCACAGCGCGATGCCCATCTTCGCAATTCGGATTTCTTCGATGTTGAGCACTACCCGTTGATTCACTTTCGCTCCACGAAGGTAGTGCGATCTTCAGCCGACGCTGCGGTCGTCGAGGGCGAGTTGACTATCCGCGAAGTCACCAGGCCCGTCACGCTCCAAGTCTCTGATATATCGA
Source organism: Paludibaculum fermentans (assembly GCF_051172195.1). Taxonomy (GTDB): domain Bacteria; phylum Acidobacteriota; class Terriglobia; order Bryobacterales; family Bryobacteraceae; genus Paludibaculum; species Paludibaculum fermentans_A. Next base: position 976,762 of record NZ_JBPJAQ010000001.1, on the reverse strand, counting down.
AGGCGACGAATGACCCATGGGGCAACGTCCGTTTCGCTGCGTCCGCCAGTGCCAAAATCAATCGCAAGGACTTTGGGCTCACATGGAACGTCGTGCTGGAAGCCGGCAGTCTTATGGCCGGCGAGGAGGTCTCCATTGACCTCGATGTTGAGTTCACGAAGAAGCGATAGACAAGGCGATGGAAAGATGAGGGCGCCCGATGATGGGCGCCCGACTATTCTCTCCTCATGCGCGTCGGCTTCGTTCGTCTACCTGACAAAAGCGCGCACCAACCCTGCGATTTCGTTAGCGGCGGTGTCCAACGCGAAGTGGCCGGCCTCCAGGACATGCACTTCTGCATCTGGCACATCGCGGCGATATGCCTCCGGCTCAGATGGAGCAAACGAAAGATCGTACTTGCCCCAGATCACGAGTAGCCGGGGGTTCTGTTTCCGCATCCATGCCTGCCACTTCGGGTACGCTTCCACATTGGTCCTGTAGTCGTAGAACAGATCACTTTGAATGTCCGCCTGGCCGGGCTGACTGAGGAAGGCGAACTCGTCGCTCCACAGGTCGGGATCGTAGCGCTCGGTGTTGGGATCGTTACCCACATGCCGGGTACGTGTCGTGGGCAGCGAGAGGAGGTTTGTTCGAAGGTTGCTCTCGTTGGCCGCGCGGTCTGCCCAGAACGCTCGGCGGGCCTTCCAATTGTCTCCGAGCCCCTCATTGTGCGCTACCGCATCCTGCACAATCAGCGCTTCGACACGCTCAGGATGATTCAGCACCATCCTGAAGCCGACTGGCCCACCGTAATCCTGCATGTACAGCGTGTAACGGGGTATGCCGAGCGCCTCGGTGAACCTGGTCACGATCTCTGCGTAGCGGTCGAACGTGTACGCGAACTCCTTCGGATTCGGCCAGTCGCTGTGACCGAAGCCGGGATAGTCCGGCGCTACCAGGTGGTAGCGATCGGCGAGGCGATGGAACAGCGGCTCGAACATGCGCGAGGACGACGGCAGCCCGTGTAGCAGCAGGATGGTGGGGCCGTCTTTGGGGCCCGCTTCACGATAGAAGATCGACAGACCGTCAATCGCGACGGTCCTGTAGTATGTGGGGTATTGCGCCGGCTGTTTAGAGACAGACGCCACTTCCTCTGATCCGCTGAATGTTGCCATGGTGATCGCCCTAGTTTGCTCCGTCATTCCTGTACTTCGAATATGAGTTCCAATTCGACGGGTGTTCCAATTGGAAGACTCGCAACTCCGTAGACCAGACGAGTCGGGTTCATGTCCGGGCCGAACACGTCCTGAAGAAAGTCGGATGCTCCATCAGCCACTTTGGGTTGGTCGCGCACATCTCCTTCCGTCGCAATGCTCACGCCGAGGCGCACGATGCGCTTCACACGATCCAGGGAGCCGAGATGTTGCCGCACGATCGCCACCGCATTCATCGCGGCGAGCTTCGCTGCCTCACGGCCAGCCGCGGTGTCCAGTTCCTTGCCCACTCGTCCGACGTACCTGGCCGTACGCCCCTCGGTCGGCAATGTTCCGCTCAGGAAGAGGAGCGAACCCACCTGCACCGCTTCCGTGTACGTCCCGAACGGTTCAGGGGGAGTGGGTAGCTGAATAGCCAACTCCCGCAGCCGCCATTCCGCGGAGCCTGCCCGCGAATTGTGCTCATTTGTAGTGACCATGACTTCCTCCGTCTTGCCCGCCGCCCATCCAACTTGTTGGTTGCAACTTGGATGCCTGGGCTAAAGCGATGAATTCACATATGGGCGCAAGCCGAGTGTCAGTGCAGTGTCCGCAGTCGGAGTCCGACTGCCGACGCGAGGACGATTTCCTGGCTGGAACACGTCGTCGTGGGATCGTCCGGTTGCCGCATGCCTTGCGAGCCCAAGCCAGGCGGCCTCTCCCTGCCACCAGACTGTCGAAAACGCATCGATCGACACCGTTAGCTGACGACGGGCCGTCAGCTCCGCCATCTGAAGCACCCTAACCGTCTCAATTCTCGACGGATCTCCATCTCGATAACTGTGGCCGGAAACCTGCAATGCCCGATGCAAACGAGGGTTATGTACGTCAAACACCACACAATCGCGGCGTTGGTGATTACAGCGCTCATTCTGATTCAGCCTGGCCTGGCCCAGCAGGCCCAACCCAAAGACGGTCGTTTGGCGGTGCAGCCGACTGAGTATGCTGTGCGACCCCATCAGCCTGGACAAGCTGCCTTTGCATCGGTTCTATCGGAACAGGTCGACTGGAAACCGTTTGCTGCATTTCCGCCTTCCGTGCGGCTCGCCATCATAGTGGGCGTGCCGTCGGCGCCGGCGCCCTACGTGATCAGGGTCAAAGTGCCTTCAGGCGTAAAGCTGATGCCGCACAGACATCCGGAAGATCGAGTGTACACGGTGGTCTCCGGGGTCTTCTATATCGGATTGGGCGATCAATTCGACGCCGACACGCTGCTTGCCTACCCACCGGGCAGCGTGGTCGTGCTGCCAGGCAATACCTCTCATTTCCACTGGGCAAGATCGGGTGAGTACGTCACGCAAGTGACGGCCATCGGTCCGCTTGGGCTCGAATATGTCAACCCAGCAGATGATCCCAGAAACCAGGGACGGCCAAAATGATGCGGCGGATTGCGCTTGCGGCGCTTGTCATCGGGCTGCTGGGAGTCGCCTCGATGTGGCTCGTCTCCCTGCGTCCCGCCATCGCAGCAGTTCAGCCCCCTCCGCTGGAGAACTTTGCCGCTGCGACCGTCGCACGAGGCCAGGCACTGGCCGCAGCGGGCCACTGCGCATCCTGTCACACGAAGGCCGGCGGTGCTGCCTACGCGGGGGGCTATGCGGTCAACACCCCGTTCGGTCTTATCTATGGCACCAACATCACCCCGGACGCAGAGACCGGCATCGGACGCTGGTCGCAGGCGGCCTTTGCGCGAGCCATGCGCGAGGGGGTTGGCCGCGACGGATCTCATCTCTTTCCGGCTTTCCCTTACTACGCATATACGAAGCTGTCGGACGAAGACATCGCGGCGCTCTATGCCTATTTGATGACTCGACCCCCCGTAGCCGCCACAACCCCGGCAAACACCCTTCCGTTTCCCTTGAAGATTCGCGCATTCCAGGCAGGCTGGAAGATGCTGTTTTTCCGGAGCGGTCGCTTTCAACCCGATGCATCGAAGAGTGCGGAATGGAATCGCGGAGCCTATTTGGCCGAGGGCTTGGCGGACTGCTCTGGATGCCATACTCCACGCAACTCTCTTGGCGCGGAGAGGACTCGTTATCCCTATGCGGGCAATATCATCGACGGCTGGATTGCGCCTGCGCTGAACTCATCGAATCCTTCGCCCATTCCCTGGACGGAGGACGAGCTCTTCACTTACCTGCGGACGGGCGCCAGCAAGCTCCACGGGGCGACGGGTGCGACGATGACTTCTGTCATCCGCGACAGCCTCGAACTGCCGATCGTACCGGACTCCGATGTTCGAGCGATCGCGGTCTACTTCAGTGAGATGGATAACGCCGGCGTGCGCGGGGCCTCAATAGAAGCGACCACACGAAACGCGCTGGCAACATCCCATCTGGGTAGCGAGCAGGAAAACGACGACGATGCGAACCTCTATGCCTCCGCCTGCATTTCGTGCCACTACAACCGTGGTCCCATACCGTTGCCGGCACGCCCGGAACTCTCGCTCAACAGTGCTCTGACGCTGAGCGAGCCTACCAACTTCATTCAGGCGGTGCTCCGGGGGTTTGGCAGCGCAGAAGGCGCCCCAGGCCTGGTGATGCCGGCGTATTCGTCGCTCAGTGACGTGCAGATCGCAAGGCTGGCGCTCTATCTCCGGCGCACGCGGACCAATCTGCCGCCGTGGACTGATGTCGAAAGCAAGGTTGCCAGGATTCGCCGCGAATTGCGGTGACGACGCTCAGAAGGAAAGGAGTTGTCCGTCCATGACAAAGTTCGAATTGAATGGCCGCAATGTTTCGGTGAAAAGCTCCGGCGACACACCATTGCTCTGGGTGGTCCGTGATGAGCTCGGCCTCACGGGGACGAAGTTCGGATGTGGGATCGGCTTTTGCGGCGCCTGCACGCTTCACGTCGAAGGCCGCGCAACACGATCCTGCATCACTCCACTCAGTGCGGTGGCCGGTGCGAAGGTCACGACCATTGAAGGACTCGATGCGCAGGGGCAGCATCCGCTCCAGACGGCCTGGCTGGAACTTCAGGTTCCGCAATGCGGGTATTGCCAACCGGGCCAGATCATGCAGGCAGCCACACTGCTCAAGGACTATCCCGACCCCACCGATCGCGACATCAACGCCGTGATGGCCGGCAATGTCTGCCGGTGCATGACCTACGTCCGGATTAGAAGCGCGATCAAGCTGGCAGCGTCGAGAATGCGAGGCACGACTCATGATTAGTCTGTCTGCCCACGGACTGAGAGGCTCCGCCGACCCTACGCGGCGCGGTTTCCTGATCACCATGCTGGGTGCGGGTGCGATGCTGGGCTACCCTCAGTCGAACCTGGCCGCTCCGGTTGCAGGCAAGCCGAGCGACCTGTTTCAACCCACAATCTGGTATGGAATCGAGCCCAATGGGACAGTGACGGTTAACATTGTGCGCGCCGAAATGGGCCAGCACGTTGGGACAGCACTCGCTCGCGTTGTGGCCGACGAGTTGGAAGCCGATTGGGAGAAAGTTAAGGTGGTCACCGTTGATTCCGATCCGAAGTGGGGCACGATGATCACCGGCGGGAGTTGGTCGGTGTGGCAGAGTTTCCCCGTGCTGAGCCGGGCGGGGGCGGCCGGCCGAATCGCCCTGGTCGAAGAGGCGGCAAAACTCCTGAGCGTCAGTCCGCAGCGCTGCAGCGCCCGGAATGGCGCGGTGCACGCCCCGGGAAGGTCCATCTCCTACGGCGAAATCGTTGCGCGCGGGAATCTGAGCCGGACGTATACGCAGGAACAGCTACAGTCAATTCCCATGAAGCGGCCCGCCGAACGCCGCTTGATCGGGAAAGAGACGCTGGCGCTCGATGTCCCATCCAAGGTCAACGGCAAAGGCATCTATGGTCTCGATGTCGCGGTGGATGGCATGATCTTCGGCCGCCCGAAAGTTCCGCCCACTCGTTACGGCTCCAAAGTCATCTCAATCGACGATTCGGCCGCGAAACACTTGCCTGGTTACCTTCGGAGTATCGCCTTGGATGACCCGTCAGGCACTGTGCCCGGATGGGTCATGGTTTGTGCCGACAGCTTCACAGCGGCTAACCGTGCGGCCGATCTTGTGAAAGTGAAATGGCAATCAGGCACCACTACGAACGTTTCAGAACAGGATCTCCAGAACCGTGCGGCCGAACTCATTGCCGATCCAAAGAAGGGAGCTGCCTTCGTCCACGATCCAGGAGTGGACGAGATTTTCAGGTCGGCGGCACGGAAGATGGAGCGGACCTATACGACCGCGACGGTGATGCATTTCGCGCTGGAACCGGTGAACGCCCTGGCGTTTGAAAAGGACGGCCTCTTTGAAATCCACACTGGCAACCAATGGCAAACGGCTATTCTGCCGGTACTGGCGAAGGCGCTGGGGCGCAGCGAAGAGAAGATTGTGATGCGCAGCTCACTCCTGGGTGGAGCCTTCGGACGCCGCCTGGATGGCGACTACGCGGTTCCAGCGGCCCTCGCCGCCAAGGCCCTCGGAAAGCCGCTGAAGATGGTGTGTACGCGCGCCGACGATATGCGCTTCGACTGTCCGCGATCGGCGTCCAGGCAGGTACTACGGATCGCCTGGGGTGACGGAAACCGGATTGCAGCGATGGATCATCAGGCTGCTGCCGGATGGCCCACGGCTCACATCGCGCCCACCTTCATGCCCAAAGATGCGAATGGCATCCCCTACGATCTCTTCGCCATCTCTGGAGCCGACCATTGGTACACAGTGGGTGCACAGCGCGTTCGCGCCCTGCGCAATGACCTCGCCGACCGGACCTTCCGCCCGGGCTACCTGCGATCCGTCGGCGCCGGCTGGACCAGTTGGGCTGTCGAGAGCTTCCTGGACGAGGCGGCTCATGAGGCCAGAGTCGATTCTGTAGCGTTTCGACTTGGATTACTCGACGGTGCCGGCCGCAACGCCGGGTCGCCGCCAAATTCTGTGGGTGGGGCGCGCCGCCAGGCTGCAGTGCTGACGCGTTGTGCTCAGAAAGCGGGCTGGGGTGCGGCGATGCCAAAGGATGTGGGGCTGGGAATTGCTTCCACCTTCGGACAGGAACGCACCATGCCCACATGGATTGCCTGTGCCGCCCGGGTGCGGGTCAATCGGACGACCGGCCACGTCAAGGTGGAAAAGCTGACGCTTGTGATTGATGCGGGCACTATCATTCATCCTGACAGCGCGCGGGCGCAAGTAGAAGGCGCAGCCTTGTGGGGGCTGACACTTGCTTTGTATGAAGGGACTGAGTTCGCCAAGGGGGAACCCAAAGACACCAATCTGGATAGTTATCGAGTGCTGCGAATCGGGGAGGTGCCGGAGATCGAGATTGAGTTTCTTCCCAGCACAGAAGGCCCGGTGGGGCTTGGCGAGCCCGCCACGACAGCCGTTGCTCCTGCGATTGGAAATGCGATCTTTGCGGCCACAGGTGCTCGGATCCGGCATACGCCGATTCGCCCGGAGGCTGTCCTGGCAGCGCTTGGACAGCGCTAGAACAATACGAGGCCAGGAGCGATCCTCCTCGTCTCATCTCCGCAAAGCGGGCCGCGCCCGCTAGAGAATCGAGGCGGCCGCAACTGCGATCGCCCGGCTGGCCGGGGGCGGATCATTCTGCACCCGTCGAGGCGATGGCGAGCGCCGCGTTTCGATCCCCAACTTGCGCATCTTGTGAATGAGCGTGGTTCGGGGCAGGCCGAGCCGGGAGGCCGCCCCACCCTGTCCGCCGACCAACCAGCCTGTCTGGTTCAGAATGTCCATGATGTGCTCCCGCTCAGCAGCGGCCAGTGTCTGGCACTCCGCCGCTGATTCCACGTGTGTCATCCGCTGCAGGTCCGCCAGGGATGGCCGGAGCACCGGTCCGCACGACATGACGACGGCCCGTTCGACGAAATTCTGTAACTCGCGAATATTGCCCGGCCATTCGTGATGCTTCAGAAGCTCCATCACTTCCTCCGGGACGCTGAGCTTGGGTTTGTTGAGACGCGCCGAGAACTTCGTGACAAAGTACTCCACCAGTTCCGGGATGTCGCTGGAGCGTTCGCGCAGAGCAGGCAGGTAGATGGGGATTACGTTTAGCCGGTAGTACAGATCCGCGCGGAACTGCTTCAAGGAGACTAGCCGCGCGAGATCCTGATTCGTAGCAGCGACCACACGTACGTCCACGCGAACGGTGCGGCCGCCGCCCAGGGGCTCGACCTCCTGCTCCTGCAGAGCGCGCAGGAGTTTGGGTTGAAGCTCCAGCGGCAGGTCGCCAATTTCATCCAGGAAGAGGGTGCCCCGATCAGCACGTTGGAAGCGTCCTTTGCTCTGATTGACCGCGCCGGTGAAGGCTCCTCGTTCGTGGCCGAAGAGCTCGCTCTCCAGCAGGGAGCCAGGAATAGCGGCACAGTTCAGTTTGACGAACGGTCCGTTACTGCGGGCACTTTGGTCGTGTATCGCCGCGGCGATGACCTCCTTGCCAGTTCCGGTTTCGCCCTGAATCAATGTCACTGAATCGCTCTTGGCGATGATGGGGATCTGATTCAGCACATTTACAAAGGCTGGACTACGGCCAACGATCTCCTCGTGTAATTTTCCCGGCATGGTCGGATTCATCATCACAGGTTGATCCCTCCTTGTTCCGTGTCCAATTGGACTGGTTTGGTTTCTCTCTGAATGCCAGTTTGGAGCCGATCCCGTTCGGGACCAACCCCATTCCCGGTGGATCTTGACCACCCGATCGGCGGGGCTACATTCACACTGATAGCGGGGGAGTCACCGCCAGCCTCGTCCCGCCGCCGGCGCCGCGGGCTTTGGACCGGGTCATCGGACGTTGGCCGCTGGTTGACCATACCCCGCGCAGACCGCCTGCCGGCAAACCGTACTAACTAGTGCACTTTTGGCCGTATCCTGCTACGCTATCTGAAAATGCGGAGTGTTCCGTCTCCAACGGGCGCGCATTACCTGCTGACGCGCCGGACTGCCCTTGTCACAGCCGCGGCGGCGTTTGTCCACGGATGCTCCAGGGACACTGGAGGGGACCGGCCCCACATCGAGTTCACACGAGTTCCGCCCGCTGACCGTGGGGGACCAGACCTGATGCTGACCATTGAGGGTCGCGTCACTGGCGCTCAACCCGGGCAGCGGATCGTGCTATTCGCCAAGAGCGAAGGCTGGTGGGTCCAGCCCGAGTTCGACCGCCCGTTCACCGCAATTCGCAAAGACAATACGTGGGTCAGCCCGACACACCTCGGAACCGAGTATGCCGCCGCCCTGGTGACACCCGACTACCGTCCCCCGTTGTCCTTTGAGACGCTGCCTGTGGCGGGCGGGTCGATTGTTGCCATCGCCTCTATTGGCGGCGACCGCTCCAAACAGGCCGTCCACAACACGGTCCATTTCGGCGGCTACGACTGGGATGTCCGGGCCGCGCCCAACGACCGCGGAGGCCGGAATCTATACGATCCCGCCAACGCCTTTACCGACGAGAAACAGGCTCTGCACCTTCGGATCGCCGGGACTCCGGGCAGTTTCACCTGCGCCCAGATCATTCTCAGGCGCAGCCTTGGCTACGGGACCTACCGTTTTGTTGTCCGCGACATCTCCCAACTGGAACCTGCCGCCGTGCTCGCCATGTACACATGGGAAGCCGCTTCCGGGGAGCAGAACCATCGCGAGATGGACATTGAGATCAGCCGTTGGGGCGAACTCCGAGCGCCGAATGCGCGCTACGTGCTTCAGCCCGGATGGATTGAGAGCAATACGGTCACGTTCGCGGCGCCGGGCGGGGTCTTGACGCACCTGCTGGAATGGACTCCGGGCAAGGCGGTTTTCCGCACACTCCGCGGTGAGAACGGCCCCCTGGTCTTCACCCGTGTTTTCACCTCGGGCGTGGCCCGCCCAGGAGATGAAAAACTAAGGATCAACTTCTACGACTTCCAGCGCGGCCCGACTCGCCTCGAGCACGGCGCCGAAGTCGTCATCGAATCATTCGAGTTCTTTCCGTGAGACCACGGCTCGCAGCGTCAGCCGTATTGGCGCTGACTGGAATCCTGCCGGCGCCCGCCCAGGATGACGGCTCGCTGGCCGCCGGTTATTCCCGGACGCATTGGGGCACAGACCGCGGCTTGCCGGAACAGGACGTCCTGGCTGTGGCACAGGCCAGCGACGGCTCGCTCTGGATCGGCACGCGCAGGGGTGTGTTCCGCTTCGATGGCATGACCTTTCGGCCGGTCTATGCCGCTCCTGGCGACCTGGCGGAGCTTGGGACGGTGCTGGGCCTCCAATCTGACGAAGGCGGAGACATCTGGGTGCTGTTGCGCGATCGCCGCCTTCTGCAGCAGCGGCACCGCGCGTTCGACCAGCCGCTGTATTCCGTCCGGCCCCGGGAAATGGCGGTGACCACAATGTCCCGGGGCAATGGCGGCACGATGCTGATGTCCGGCATCGTGAATGGCCTGATGCGCTTTGAGAAGGGAAGTTTCACAACGGTCGCCGCGCCCGCTGACCTGCCGTCTTCCCCGATCATCGCCATCGCCCAGAAGTCCGGCGGCCGCATCTGGGTGGGGACGCGCGATTCCGGGCTGCACTTTCTCGAGCGCGGCCGTGCTATCGCCGCCGGTCCCGGACTCCCGGGCCAGCGTATAAATGCGCTCGCTGTCCTCGGAAAGAGTCTCTGGATCGCCACCGACAGGGGCGTGGCCCGGTGGAGCGGAGGAACCTTCGAAACGGTGGTGCCCCGGGTTCAGGCCTCCGCGCTGCTGGTGGACCGGGAGTCGAACGTCTGGATCGGCACCGACCGGATGCTCCTCCAAATCGATCCCTCCGGCACGGTTCACGCTGATGCGTCCATCCACGGGGTGCGAACACTGGGGGAGGACCGCCATGGCAGCATCTGGGTTGGCAGCACGGGCGGACTCGATCGTCTCTCGCCGCGCATCTTCAGCATGCGACTGCCCCTGCCGGGCGGCGCGATTTACGCGGATCCGGTTGGAGCCGCCTGGTTCGCGCCTCTATCTGGCGGCCTGGTGCGCATCGACAAGGACAGGCTGACCCCAGTCACCCAACCTGGTGTTCGCGAAGCTGTGGTGTACTCCATCAGCTCCCGGGGTGCCGGGCTGTGGGTCGCAACCCGTGACCGCGGAGTGGCCCGCATCGGTGCTGAAGGAACGACGCAGTGGTGGACGTCGCGCGATGGGTTGCCGGAGAATACCGTCTTCGGCCTGCATGTCGACCGCACCGATGCGGTCTGGGCCGCCACGTTGACCGCCGGCGTGAGCCGCTTGTCGAACGGGCACCTGACGAACTACACCGTCGCGGACGGACTGGCGTCGAACTCCGTCTCCTCCATCGCCGAGAGTGCGGACGGAACAGTCTGGTTCAGTACCGCCGATGGCCTCAGCACTTTTGCGAATGGCCGCTGGCGGACGCTCACCACGAAAGACGGCTTGCCCACAAACACGGTGCGCTGTGTGTTCCAGGATTCAGGCGGCATTGTCTGGGCCGGTACGGATGCCGGTCCGGTAGCGATTCGGGCGGGCTCTGTCAGGCCGCTCCGAACGGTCCCGCGACTCCTGCGGGATCGTGTCTTCGGTATCACCGAGGACCGTTTTGGCTGGCTTTGGATCGCTACAGCGAACCATGTACTCCGCATCCGCCGCGAGCGCCTGACCAGCGACTCAGTGGATGATAGCGACGTAGTCGAGTACGGAGCCGCGGATGGACTTGTTTCCACGGAAGTCACCCCGCGGGACCGATCGATTGCCACCGATTCAAGCGGCAGGGTCTGGATCTCAACAGTGGCCGGATTGTTCGCAGTCGACCCTGCGCGCCTGGCCCAGCGGACGATTCCGCCCTCAGCCCGCATCGAAGCGATCTCCGCCGACGGATCGGAAATCCCGCTGGCTCCCTCCGTTCGCGTATTGCCTGAGCGGCGTCGTGTCGTATTTCAGTTTGGCGGCGTGTATCTGCCCGCTCCTGAACGGCTGCGCTTCCGGTATCGATTGGACGGCTTCGACAGTGCCTGGAGTGAGCCCACCGACACACATGAGGCGGTCTACACCAATCTTGCGCCAGGCTGGTATCGATTTCGTCTTGCCGCCGGAGCCGACGAATTGTGGAGTGAAAACAGCGCGACCGTCGAGGTGTACATCCAGCCGGCCTGGTATCAGACAATCTGGTTCGAGGTATTTGCCGGCTTGGTTCTGGTGGCAGGACTTGCGGGCGCCTACGGCTGGCGGCTCCGTGTGATCGAGCACCGGACACGCATCCTCATTGATGAGCGTGTGGGCGAGCGGACCCGCGTCGCGCGCGAACTGCACGATACTCTCATCCAGAACATCACAGGATTGTCCCTCCAGATCGGTGGACTGACGAAGGTCGTCACCGCGCCCGAGACGGCCAGGGAGCGGCTCGCCAGTCTAAAGGAGCAGGCGGAATTCTGTCTGCGCGAGGCGCGACAATCCGTCTGGGACCTGCGATCGGCCGACGCCGAGATTGGGGACCTCTCGGCATCCATCCGGGAATCGGGCGCGCAGCTCACAGCCGGCAAGTCGGCACGATTCAATTTCGAGGTCGAAGGCGCGCCGCGCCCCATATCGCAACAGATCGCGCTGCAGCTTTTGCGCATCGCGCGTGAAGGCATCAGCAACGCCGCCCAACATGCCCGTGCGACTGAGATCGAGGCCCGCCTGATCTTCGAAAGCCGTGCCATCCGGCTTGTCATTTCGGATAACGGTTGCGGATTCGAGGGCGCTGCGGGCGAACGCCCCGGTCATTTCGGCCTCGCCACGATGCGCGAGCGTGCCGCCCAGGTGGGAGGCGTCACAACCGTGACGAGCAGCCCCGGACGTGGGACAATGATCGAAACGGCGGTGCCTACCGCGTAACACTGGGATGTCTTCGGAACTCATTCGCATTCTCGTCGTCGACGATCATCCGGCTATTCGCAAAGGCTTGGAAGCCGTTTTGAGCCCTGAGCCTGACGTGGAAGTCGTGGCCTCTGCCGGTTCACGCAAGGAAGCCGTCGAAGCGTTCCGGACCTCGCGCCCGGATGTCACGCTGATGGATCTCGGCCTCGAGGGCGAAACCGGCGGGCTCGAGACCATTCAGGACATCCGCAAAGAATTTCCCACCGCCAGGATCATCGTGTACTCCGCCCTCCGTGGCGATGAGGACGTCTATCGCGCCCTCCAGTTCGGCGCCGTTACGTTCGTCCCCAAAGAGACGCCAGAAGCAGAATTGCTTCGCATCATTCGCGATGTACATGCCGGTGGCCGCCCGATCCCGCCCGATACGGCTCGGAAACTCGCTGACCGTGTGACGCTGTCCTCCCTGACTCCGCGGGAAGTGGAGGTGCTTCGCCAGGTAGCTGGGGGCATGCGCAACAAAGAGATCGCCGCCGAGCTCGGGATCAGCGAAGAAACCGTACAGGGCCACATGAAGAACATCCTCTCAAAGCTCAATGTGAATGACCGCACAGCAGCCGCGATCGTCGCAGCCCAGCGCGGCATCATTCATCTGCGATGACGCTGCGCAACACCTGATTTCAGGGGATCGCAGACTCCCGGAATCTGGCTGTTCGATTCCGTTGGCAGCCGGGTAGTATTGGGTGAGTTGATCCGCGTCTTCATCGTCGACCGCAATGCGTTACTGCTCGAAGGAGTTGCCGCACTCATCCGCACGCAGCCCGATATGCTGCTAGCCGGATCCGCCGCCACGTCGGAAGCGGGACTGGTCCTCATCGGGGCAAGTCCTCCGGACATTGTGCTCATTGACGTCGATCCGCCCGGCACGGCCGGCATCAGTTTGATCCAACAGTTATCCCGCGATGCCGCGCGCATCCCCGTCATTGGACTCGTTGCCTATGAGCTGGACCGGTCCGGACTGGAAGCGCTGAAGGCCGGCGCGGTGGCGATCCTGGAAAAGAGCCGGCTTGGCGAAGCCCTCATCCCGCTCATCCGCCGCGTGGCAATGGCCCCTGGATCCCGCTAGCTGCCTGCCACTGAGCAGGGCGAGCCGCAGCCGCGGAAAGTCGGCAGATTGACTCAGGGGCGTTCCGTGGACAGCGCAGGCACCGGGCACAGGAATTCGGAGCGAAGGTGATGATCGCGCGCAATGTGGTGGGATATGTCCCGTTATCTGCTTCAGCGGATCGCCTCGAATCCTGACATTGAGGTTCACCTCGAGACGGAGATCTCGGCCCTTGGCGGCGATAGCCGGCTGAAGTGGGTCGAATGGACCGACAAGGCTACAGGCGGAAGGTCCCGGCATCCGATCCAGCACGTCTTTGTCATGGCGGGGGCATCTCCTCGCACCGATTGGTTGCGAGGCCACCTCGCGCTCGACCAGAACGGCTTTGTGTTGACTGGCCGGGAACTCGAAGCGGCGGTAGCGAATCGGGCGGCTTCCTGGCCTCTCACACGAGATCCTTACATCCTCGAAACCAGCCTGCCGGCGGAGTGCGGTGTGCAGCGTGCAGGAACTGGCTTTCAATGTCACCACGAACGCGCAGGGGCCGGGCTGCGCTGAGACCCGTGGCCGGTTGGACCCTGACTACACGTACCGCGATTGGGGCGTGGCACGAAGCAAATTTCGTATTGGGTAGACGCAACTAATCTGGAATCAATCAGGTATGGTGGGCGGTGAGGGACTTGAACCCCCGACTTCCTGCTTGTAAGGCAGGCGCTCTAACCAGCTGAGCTAACCGCCCGCAGTTTCTATCTTACCTCGTACTTGCCTGCCGGCCAATCAGTTGCCGATGTAGCGGGAATACAGGCTCCGTGCCAGGCCCGGATCCTGTGTCCCCTTAATGATCGCCCGGCCATCCGGGAAGATCGTCATCTCGTAGGGTGGCACGACAAAGCGCAAGGCGAACCCATTCGACCGGACCTGTCCCAGCGGCGCCAGGCTCGCGGCCAGGGCATCCAGGTCCAGCGGGCGGCGGAGGTCATGAATCTGCACCGCGTTCCGCCCGCACAGGCTGATCGGGATCCGATCCTCCCCATGCAGATGGCGGCAGGTCCGTTCACCGCCGCAGGCCGGACAGGCGGGATCCGCCGCGGGCATCGACACTTGGCGGACTACGCCCGTCCAGGCGTCGAAGGTCGAAATCCGCGGCTCTACATCCAGCCCGCAGAGCAGGCGCAGGGCGAGTGAGACCTGCCATGACGCCACCAGGCTCGTGATCGTATTCAGCACCCCCGCTGTATCGCAGGTCGGTTGCGCCCCCGCCGGCGGCTCTGGATAGATGCACTCGAAGCACGCCGAGCGGCCAGGCAGGATTGGCATTGCCAGGCCGTAGGTCCCTACGGCTCCACCGTAAATCCACGGAATTCCGCGATCCACGGCGTAGTCGTTCAGCAGATACCGGGTCTCGAAGTTGTCCGTGCCGTCCAGGATCAGGGACGCGGGCTGTAACAGGTCCTGAATGTTTCCGGCAGTCAGGTCATCCACCAGGGGCTCGGCCCGTACGCCGGAATTGATGCGGCCAATCGCGCGCGCGGCGGCTACCGCCTTCGGCAGCGCATCGCGGGCGTCCGACTCCTCGTAAAGCCACTGGCGTTGCAGGTTGCTGAGTTCAACGAAGTCACGATCGACCAGCAGAATGCGGCCGACACCTGCCCGGGCCAGCGCTCCGGCGTGAAACGCGCCCAGGGCTCCGCAACCAATCACGGCGACACAGGCGTCGAGCAGCAGTTGTTGTCCTGGGGCGCCAATGCCGGGCAGCAGGATCTGTCGGCTATAGCGGTCGCGCTCGGAATCAGTCATCACTCAAAATCCTAGCAACCAAGGCTGTTAAGATGACAGTGTGTGAATCAGCCTGGGCTCTGGACGGCATTGCTGACGTGTCTGTTGGCGGGTGCGGCTCCAATGTGGGGCAACGACGACCTGTCGGCATTTTACGGCAAGACGATTGATTCGATCCGATTCGAACCAGAGAAGCAACCTCTTACCAAAGAACAACTTGCGCTGCTAATTAGCCTGAAGCCTGGCGATACGCTCTCCGAAGTGCCGCTGAGTAAGGCTATCGAACGCCTATGGACCAGTGGCCGGTATGTCGATATTGTGGCCGAAGGTGAGGCGAAGGGGGCCGGCGTTCAGGTTACCTTTGTCACAACCGCCGCTTTCTTCGTCAGCCGGGTCACCGTCGAGGGCGTGCCTGAGCCACCCAACCCGGCGCAGTTGACCAACGCTACCAAACTCGGCTTGGGCGACCCCTTCGATGACAGCCTGCTGCCCGGCGCGGAGACCAGCCTGCAGGAGGTCCTCCGCAACAACGGCTTCTATGTCGCCACCATCCGGCACGAAACCGCCTCGCGGCCAGAGACAGAAGAGACCGACATCCGGTTCTACATCGACCCCGGCCCCCGCGCCAAACTGGCCAGGCCCATCTTCGAGGGCGAGCCGGCGATGAGCGAGAAGAAGCTGATCCGGCTGACGAATTTCCAGCGCTGGTATGGACTACGCGGTTGGAAGGACATGGACGGCCGCCGCATCCAGCGTGCCGTGGAGAAGATGCGCGATGCCTACCTGAAGACCGAGCACCTCCAGGCCACCATCCGCATCGCCTCGGTCGATTACGATCCGAAATCCGTCACCGTCACTCCGCACTTCCTCATCCATGCCGGTCCAAGCGTTTTCGTCAAGACCGAGGGCGCCAAGATCTCGAAGGGCCAGCTTCGCAGGCTGCTGCCCATCTATCAGGAGCGTACTGTCGACCGCGAACTGCTGCTGGAAGGCCAGATGAACCTGGAGCGCTACTTTGAGGCTCAGGGCTTCTACGACGCCAAGGTGACCTATTCCCTGGCTGATCCCACGCCCGATGGCGCCCAGACCATCCAGTTCCGGATCCAGAAGGGCCGGCGCTACCGCCTGGTGCACCTGGCTCTCAGCGGGAATAAGTACTTCGATCAACAGACAATCCGCGAGCGGCTGCAGATGATGCCCGCCCGCTTCCCCCGCTATCGCCGCGGCCAGTTCAGCCAGAACCTGATGGAGCAGGACGAAGCGTCTATCCTGGATCTCTACCGCTCCAACGGTTTCCGGGACGCCGAAGTCAAAGCGATCGTCGAGCGTGGATATAAGGGGAAAGCGACCGATCTCGGTGTCTCCCTGGACATCACGGAAGGCAGTCAGTGGTTCGTCACCGACCTGGAGCTGACGGGTGTCGACCTCCAACTCCTCGATGTCATCAAGGCCTTTCTCTCCTCGACACCCGGCCAGCCCTATTCCGTGTCGAGCGTGGCCGCCGACCGCGACAACGTCCTCAACTGGTACTTCAACAATGGTTATCCGGATGCCACCTTCGATGCCTCCGTCGTTGTAGCCGACGAACCCAACCGCATCAAGCTCAAATACGCCGTCACGGAAGGCCGCCGCAATTTTGTGCGGGACATCCTGGTCAGCGGCTTGAAGGCCACCCGGCCCGACCTCGTCAACCACCGCCTGGCGGTCGCCCCCGGGCAGCCGTTGTCGCAAGGCAGCATCGTGGAAACACAGCGCCGGTTGTACGACCTCGGGATCTTCGCCAAAGTCGACGTGGCCGTCCAGAACCCCGATGGACGCGAGCGCGACAAGTACGTCCTGCTGCAGGTGGAAGAAGCCAAGAAGTACTCCTTGAACCTCGGCTTCGGTGCGGAGTTCGGCCGCATCGGCGGTGGCAGCAGCTTCGATGCTCCGGCCGGTGCTTCCGGCTTCTCGCCCCGCGGCCAGATCGGTCTCACCCGCTCGAACATCTTCGGCCTGGCGCACACCGCCAGCGCCACCATCCGCGTCTCCAGCATCCAACAGCGCCTGCTCGCCAGTTACCTGGCGCCGCAGTTTCTCGGGAACGAGAATTTCAACCTCACCTTCAGCTCGCTCGTCGACCGTTCACGCGACGTACGCACCTACACTTCCAACCGTTCTGAGAGCTCCGTGCAGCTCGGCCAGAAGGTCAGCCGCGGGATCACGATGCAATACCGCGCCACGGCGCGCTTCGTCTTCATTGACAAAAACTCGCTCCGGATTGACCCGACCCTGATCCCAATCTATTCTCAGCCCGTCAAGACCATCGCGGCCTCGGCGTCCTTCATTCAGGACCATCGTGACGACCCGCTGGACGCGCGCCGCGGCTTCTACAACACGCTCGACGCGGGCTACGCCGTCCCGTTCTCCGCCACCAGCACGAACTACTTCCGCCTCGTGGCGAAGAACTCCACTTACCACCCCTTACGGCGCGAAGTCGTCATCGCCCGGACCACCTCCTTCGGCTGGCTCCACAACCTGGATAACGAACCCGTGCCCCTGCCCGAAAACTTCTACGCCGGCGGCGCCTCCACCCATCGCGGCTTCCCTGACAATCAGGCCGGACCGCGGGATCTCGTCACCGGCTACCCCATCGGCGGAGCGGCGTTTCTCTTCTTCCAGCACGAATTGCGCTTCCCCCTCATCGGCACCAACGTCAGCGGCGTGCTCTTCCACGACATGGGCAACGTGTTCTCGTCCTTCGACGAAATCTCGTTCCGCTTCCGCCAGAAGAATCAGCAGGACTTCGACTATACGGTGCAGGCCATGGGCTTCGGCTTCCGCATCAAGACGCCAGTGGGGCCCCTGCGGCTGGATTTGGCGTATGCTCCGAACACCCCCAAGTTCGTAGGATTTTCGGGCAGCCGCGACGATCTGATCAATGGCACGGGGCAATACAACGTGCCGCAGCGAGTGAGCCGCTTCCAATGGCATTTTTCCATCGGACAGGCATTCTAACGCCATGCTGAGACGCACCCTAGCGATTCTGGTGCTGGCCGGCAGCCTGCGGGCTGAACGGGTGGTGCTCGATCGTGTAGCCGCGGCTGCCGGCCAGCAGGTGGTCACGCTCAGCGCCATCCGGCGGCACCTGCGGATCCTGGCCCTGGCCGACAACAGCCCGCTGGAAGACACTCCCGCTGCACGCCGCAAGGCGGCCGACCGGCTCATCGATCAGGCTCTCATCCACCGCGAAATCGAGCTCAGCCGCTATGCCGCACCCACCCGCGCCGAAGCCGAATCCCGAATCCAGGACTTTATCAAGCAACGGAACCTGACCCAGGCGCAGTACGAGGCCCTTTTGGCCCGCTACGGCTTCAACGAAGACGACTTTACCGAAGAGGTGTTGTGGCGCATCAGTGTCACTCGCTTTATCGACTTCCGGTTCTCGCCCGGCATCCAGATCAGCGACGACGAGATCAAGAAGTACTACACCGATGAATTCGTGCCGCAGTTCCGCCGCCGGGCTCCCGATGCGCCCGTGCCTCCGCTGGATGACGTGCGGGATCAGGTCTCCCAGGTGCTGATGCTGCGCAAGACCAACCAGGCAGTCGACCAGTGGCTGTCGCAGATGCGGGCGACCGTCAAAGTACGCTATTTCGAGCCCGTCCTGGGCACGGAGTCCAAGCCATGAGACGGCGCTGGAAGTGGATCCTCGCGACGGTCGCCCTGCTGCTGGTGGGGCTGGCCGGCGGTGTCGCGCTGATCCTGCGCAGCGACTGGTTGCGAGAGAAACTGCGCGCTTCCATCATCGAAGAGGTGGAACGAGCCTCCGGCGGCCGCGCGACGATCACCTCGTTCGACTTTGATTTAGGCACCATGACGGCCCGCACCGGCGAGTTCGTCCTGCGCGGGAAAGAAGCCAGGGACCAGGCGCCGCTCTTCCAAGCCGACCGCATTCAGTTGGGACTCACTGTCCTGTCCTGGCTGGGCCGCGATGTCCGCTTGAACGACTTGACCGTGGAAAAGCCCCGCATCCATATCTACGTCGCGCAGGATGGAACCACCAATCTGCCCGAGCCCAAATTGCAGAAGACCGGCGGCAATGCGGTCCAGGATCTCATCGCACTCAAGATCGGGAAGCTGAACGTGCGCGACGGGCTGCTGGAGTTCGACTCCAAGGCCATTCCCTTCTCGGTTGTAGCGGAAGGGTTGAACGCAACGCTCACCTACGACATGGTGAAGCCGCGCTACAAGGTCGCACTCTCGGCCCGTGCGCTGCGGCTTCCCGAAGGTCTGGCTCCCCAACTGGACGCCACCGCCCTGCTGGAAGCCAATCAGCTGGAAATTGAACACGCCCGGCTCAGCCTGGGCGACTCCTGGCTGGAAGCCTCCGGGCCGCTCAGGGACTTCAAACGGCTTTCGGGCGAGCTGAAGTTCAAGACCTCTGTGCTGATGAGGGATGTGCCAAATAATCCCATCCAGGAAGGCTTCGCGGTGGCGGAGGGCATCGCGTACTTTGGCCCGGACCGCAGCCCCCTGGTGCAAGGCAACCTCCGCCTGGAGCAAGCCGGCTACACGGCTAAGGGCCTCCGGCTCAGAAACGTCGGTGCTGCGTCCCATTTTGAACTCACCCCCGCCCGGCTCACCCTCACCGGCCTCGGCGTCCGAAGTCCTTATGGCGCCTGGAATGGCTCCGGCGAACTAATCGATTGGAAGCGCTTCCGCCTGCAAGGCGAATTGACCCAACTGGCGCTGGATCTGGTGCAGTCGGCCGTGCTCGATCAGCCCTACGCCTGGAACGGCAACCTGCACGGACCCGTCGAAGTGTCTGGCGAAATAACCGGCACCGGTGTGGCCCATGTGCTGGCCAAAGCGGCACTCGACGTCGAGCCGAAAGCGGGCGACCTGCCCGTATCAGGCCGCATTGAGGCCGCCTGGACGCAGGATAGTGGCAAACTCGACCTGGGTGCCTCCCACCTCGAAACGCAGTCCGCCCGCGTCAACTTCCAGGGCACGCTGGGCGAACGGCTGGAAGTGGGGCTCTTTGCATCGCGACTGCACGACCTGGATCCCATCCTCGGCTTGCTGCTGAGGGAGGATGGCTACCGGCTGCCGTTGAGCCTGCAGAATGGTGAGGCGCGCGTGAATGCACTCGTCAGCGGACCCCTCAACGACCCGCGGATTCAGGGCCGTGCATCCATGGTCAACGTGGTCTATGAGTCGGTCCTGTTCCAGCAGGCAGGTGCCGACTTCCAGCTCTCCCGCGATCGCCTCGAACTCACCGGGCTGGAATTGCGGCGCAACGAGGCTGTGACGAACGGTCGCCTGGCCTTGGGCCTCAGGAACTGGACGCCGGATTCCGGCAGCTCCCTCGACAGCAGCCTGGAACTCAAGAACGCCAGCCTTGCGGATTTGCTGCAGTTGGCCAAGCTCACCGCGCAACCACAGGGCAGCCTGGCCGGCGCGGTGACGCTCACCGGTACGCTGGGGCAGCCTGTCGGCTCACTGAACTTCACCTTGACCGGCTTCAATTGGGGCGTGGAAAAGTTCGACCGAATCGCCGGCAACCTGCAATTGAAACCTGGTGGTGCGCTGCAGGGCGCGGCGGACTTCGATCAGATCCACCTTTCGCTCGCCGGCCAGTACCAGCACCCCAGCGCCAATTTCCGGGCCGGCGAGCTCAACCTCACGATGCAGACCAGCGGGCTGCAGTTGCGGGACTCAGAAAACGCCATGGCGCTGCGGCCCGGGCTCGACGGCGAAGTCCGGTCGGAATTGCGGACGCGGGTGAGTCTCGAAAACGGAACGCCCCTCCTGCGGTCGCTCGACGGTGCACTGGCCGTGCGCGGACTCCATATCGGCGGCCGTCAACTGGGCGAGTTGATCCTCAACGGCACCACCTCCAACGGCCAACTCACCGTCACCGCCAGCCTGAACCTGCCCGGCAGCAAAGTGGAAGGCGATGCCACCATCCAGCTCTCCGGCGACTACGCGTCCAAAGGCGCCTTGCGTTCCCCGCGCCTGCCCTTCCGCCTCATTAAGGATCTGCTCTCCACTTCGCCCGACCCCTCCAAGGATGAACCCTGGCCCGCGCGCGGCTTCATTGAGGGCTCCATGGCCTGGCAGGCCCCGCTGGCTGATCCGCGCAAAGGCTCGGCTGTCCTCACAGTCAAAACCCTCCAGGTGCGCCCGCGCGAAACACAGTCCCTGGAGACGCAGGTCGACACCAACGACTTGACGCTGCGCAACGACGGCCCGCTCGTGATCGAAGTGGATGGGAACTCAGCCCGTTTCAAATCGGCCGTCGTCAAGGCCCTGGATACCAGCCTGGCGCTCTCCGGTTCTTACAACTTCCCGGCCAAGAATCCCTGGAACCTGAACGTCAAGGGCTCAGCCAATCTCGCAATCCTGGGCAGCTTCCGGCCCGATCTCGTCTCAACCGGAGTGGCGGAAATCGATGCCTCCGTCCGCGGCACCGCTTCCGATCCCCAGTTGAGCGGGCGCATGACCATCCAGAAAGCCTCGTTCTTCCTCAAGGACCTGCCGAACGGCGTGGAGAACGCCACCGGCACCGTCTACTTCGAAAAGAACCGCGCCAATATTGAACAGCTCAGCGGCCAGACGGGTGGCGGCAAGTTTTCGGTAAACGGCTTCGTCGGTGTCGCCGGGCAGGAACTCACTTACCGCTTGCAGGCCACAGCCACCAATGTCCGGGTCCGCTACCCCGAAGGCGTGAGCACCACGCTGGACGCGGCTTTGACGCTCACCGGTTCCACCTTCCGCAGTCTGCTGGCCGGCTCCATCACCATCCAACGCTCCGGCTTCAGCAGCGGCAGTGACCTGGCCAGCATCGTCGGCGGCTCAGGCAATCCCATCCCCTCGGCCGCGTCGCAGCACGACTTCCTCCGCAATCTGCAGTTCGACGTCCGCATCCGGACCACGCCCGACGCGGTCTTCCAGAGCAGCTATACCCAGGATCTGCAGACCGAAGCCGACCTCCGCCTGCGCGGCAGCCCGGCCAAACCCATCCTCTTGGGCAGCGTGAAATCCAGCCAGGGCGGCATCCAGTTCTTCGGCAACCGCTACACCGTCTCGCGCGGCGAAATCCTGTTCTACAACACCGCCGTCGTCCAGCCCCAGATCGATCTCGACCTCGAAACCCGCATCCGCGGCATCACTGTCTACATCAACGTGAACGGCCCGCTCAGCCGCCTCAACTTCACCTACCGCTCTGAACCGCCGCTGCAGTCTTCGGAAATCGTCGCCCTGCTCACCGTCGGCCGCCAGCCGGAATCCACCTCCAGTTCGGTCACCGCCTCCCAGAGCATCCGCAACCAGAACGTCATGGAGAACACCCCCAACTCCCTGCTGGGCGGCGCTTTGAGTGCCGGCGTCTCCAGCCGGGTCGAGCGCTTCTTCGGCTCCAGCCGTATCCGCATCGACCCCAACTTCACCGGTGTCGAAAACCTCCCGCAGGCGCGCCTCTCCGTGGAACAGTCCATTTCACGCGACATCACGCTCACCTACATCACGAACCTCAGCCGGTCGCAGCAGCAGATCGTGCGCGTCGAGTGGGATTTGAACAAACAATGGTCCGTGGTCGCGGTCAAGGATGAAAATGGAACATTCGCCATGGACTTCCTCTACCGCAAGAGGTTTAAGTAGTCCAGATGCGCCTGCGTACCAGCCACAACAAGCTCAAGATCGAGCACAGCATTATCGATGGATTGCGGCCCGTGCTCGAGCGCCTGCTCGCCCACGACGACATCCGCAGCATCATCCCTGGCGTCATCAAACCCGTCCGGGATGCTCGCGGCGCAGTGAAGATTCGCGTCACCGTCCCCACCCAGAACGGCTGGAAGGCCATTGCCCTCTCCGCCGGCGCCCGGCAGGAGTTGTTTGTCAGTACCGCCATCCCCCAGGACGAACTCGAGCGCCGCATCGCCGCCGCCCTGGTGGAATAGCCGCCTTGGCTCGATTTCCCGGTCACTGTAAGCTGGTAGAGCTATGAGTAATCCCATCGTCCCCTTCACACTGGAAGGCGCGTCCGTCCTGCACCAGATGTTCCATGTGCGCTGGGACGAGTGGCGCGCTCTCGACGGGCAGACGCGCGCCGCCATCGTGCACGAGTGGTCAGAGTGGCTGACCATGCAGGAAGGCGCCGAAGGCGGCGAGCAGTCGGCGGCCTACGCCCTGCTGGGCCATAAGGGCGATCTGATGCTGCTCCACTACCGGAGGGATTTCGTCGGACTGCTGGAAGCGCAGTCGCAGGTGCAGCTCCTCCGGCTCAGCGAGTTCCTTGACGTCTCGAACTCTTACCTCAGCATCGTCGAACTAGGCCTCTACGAGTCCACCCGCAAGATCCACGACGATTTGAAGGAACGCGGCATCGAGCCCGGCACCCCCGAATGGGAGTCCGCCTCGGCTGAAGTGCTCGACCGCCAGCGCAGGGCCATGGCCGGCCGCCTGGCGCCCGAGATCCCTGAATCGCGCTACCTCTGTTTCTATCCCATGGACCGCAAGCGCGGCGAAGACAAGAACTGGTATCAGGTGCCGTTCGCCGACCGTCAGAAGATGATGCACGAGCACGGCATGATCGGCCGCAAATACGGCGGTGTCGTCAAGCAGGTCATCTCCGGCTCCATCGGCCTCGACAACTGGGAATGGGCCGTCGACCTCTTCGCGGAATCGCCCGTCCCGTTCAAGCAGCTCATCTACGAGATGCGCTTCGATGAGGTCAGCGCAGTCTACGCCCTGTTCGGCGAGTTCTGCATCGGCCTGCGCGTGCCTTCTGAGAAGTTCAGCTGCTTTATGAAGGGTGAGATTCGAAACGCCGTAGAGTAGCGTTCCACTGCCATCCGGTGCCGCGCGGCGGCTCGCCGTCCAGCACCCGGAAGAACGACCAGTCGCCCATCCAGATCGCTTCCTCCTGCCGTGTGAAGGCCGTGAAGAGATCGGCGCGATCCGTAATGCCCTGGTTCTTCAACTCGCGGATCGTCCGCTGCGTCCGCGACAAGCCGTCCGTCGTCCAGGGATACTCTTCGCAAAGACGCGTGAGCGCGGCAGCCAGGAACGGCAGCTCCGTGTTCGGCACGAGCAACGGCTCCAACTCCGCCGGATCGGCTGAGCGAACGGCCAGCCAGGCAGCCGATGCCAGGCTGAGCTGCGCCGCGGAAACCGCCTGGCGGGCGGGATAGAGCTCGGTGAAGTGGGCGGGCTCCATGCGCCCCAGGTAGTCATCCGCCTGGATCAGCCGCAGGTTCGGCGCATCAGCGGCCTGCGTCGCGAACCAGTCGAGAATCTGGATGAGTTGGAGCTGATCGTACAGATCGTGCTCGAACCACAGGACCGTTTCGTCAAACTCCGCATATCGCGCCAGCAGCCCGTCGCGCTCCTGGAATTCGGACAGAACCTGCGCATATGGCAGTCCGGACTCCGCCGCCAGAAAGTGCGCTCGCACGGCCGAGAATTCGGAGAGCGGACGACCTGCCGGGACGGGTCCATCGTGCAGGACGTCCCGCCAGGGAAGGATCGTGTCGCCCGGAAATGAATCCTGCAACGTCCCAACAACACTGTCGCCATTGGTGATGTGCAGCTTCACGGTCCCTCCCCAGGGTCGGTTGCTTACTCGCTGACAGTTGCCTTCTTGATGCCGTCCAACTTCGGGAAGTTGGCGTCCAGATACTCGTTGCCGTACATCCGCACCCGGCCCTGGTCCGGACCATTGCCGTGCGGCGCCCCTTCTCCATAGCCGGAGTAGAGCTGCTCGACAATATCCATTCCTTCGGTCACTTGCCCGAACGGAGCAAATCCCATCCCGTCCAGGCGCGGATTGTCTCCCAGGTTGATGAACACCTGCGTCGTGCGCGTGTTCGGCCCCGCGGTCGCAAAGGTGATCGTGCCCTTCGTGTTGGAGCTACGCACCGGATCGTCCTTGATGCTCGCGGTGGGAATCGACTTGGCCGCCTGCGGATCGGCCGCAAGACCGAACTGGACCACAAAGCCGGGCAGGACGCGGAAGAACTTGGCCCCGTCGAAGTAGCCGGAGGTGACGAGTGAGTGGAACCGCTCCACACCGAGGGGAGCCCATTCCTTGTTCACCTGGATGACAAAGTCACCCTTGGTGGTTTCGAATTTTACGTTGAATGTGTCTTGCATGGGACGCCTTCATTGTCGCACTCAGGCGTAGCGGGCTGGCGGCGGGTCTACAATAACGGCGTGCGTACCCTTCTATTCCTGGCCCTTCTGGCGTCCACGCTGCCCGCCCAAACCGCGCGCGTCGTGCTCGAGACCGAACTCGGAACCATCGAAGTTCAGCTCGATCTGAAGAACGCACCCGTCACCAGCGCCAACTTCCTCCAGTACGTCGACGCCGGCGCCTACGATGGCGGCCTCTTCCACCGCACCGTCCGCCTCGACAACCAGCCCGGCAATAAGATCCGCATCGAAGTGATCCAGGGCGGCACGCAGCCAGGCCGCCGCATCCCCCAGGCCAAACCCATCCCGCTGGAACGTACCAATCAGTCAGGCCTGAAACACGTCGACGGCGCCATCTCCATGGCCCGCGACCGCCCCGATACCGCCACCTCCGACTTTTTCCTCTGCCTCGGCGACCAGCCCGCCCTCGATTTCGGCGGCATGCGCAACCCCGACGGCCAGGGCTTCGCCGCCTTCGGCCGCGTCGTCTCCGGCATGGAAGTTGTCCGCAAAATCCAACAGGCTCCCGCCGAAGGGCAGACCCTCAAGCCCCCCATCAGGATCCTGCGGGCCCGCCGCTCCCGCCCATGAAACAATACAAACTAGTAAAGAATAAGCCGGTTGCTACAATGGTAGTGTGCAGCCGTGGTTCCCTCGATCTTTTCAATGCCTGAAGGATTACAACGCTAAGACGTTCGCGTCCGACCTGATCGCCGGTGTGACAGTCGGATTGGTAGCCTTGCCCCTGGCGATGGCGTTCTCCATTGCCTCGGGATTATCCCCCCAGGCAGGAATTTACTGCGCGGTCGTTACCGGGTTTCTCATCTCCTTCCTGGGCGGATCCAACACCCAGATTGGTGGCCCCACCGGTGCCTTCGTTGTAGTGGTGGCCGGCATCGTCGCGAAGTACGGTGTCGACGGCCTCTTCACCTGCACCATGATGGCCGGAGTCCTGCTGGTCATCCTGGGCGTCACCGGTATGGGCACCGCGGTCAAGTTCATCCCCCGCCCCATCGTCGTCGGCTTCACCAATGGCATCGCCCTGCTCATCGCCAGCACCCAGATCAAGGACTTCTTCGGCCTGAAGCTCGACAAAGTGCCCGGCGAGTTCATCGAGAAAATGGAAGCGCTGGCCACCCACGCCAGCACTTTCTCCGTGCAGGAGACCGCCATCGGCGTCATCTCCCTGTGCGTGATTCTCTTTTTTGTTAAGTTCATTCCCCGGGTTCCGGGCACCATCGTTGCCCTGTTCGGAGCCACCGTCGCCGTCTCCCTCCTCAATCTGAACGTGGAAACTATCGGCACGCGGTTTGGCGGAATCCCCAGCGGTCTGCCGACCTTCCAGATCCCCGAGTTTCACTGGAAATACGTGCGGCAGCTCCTCAGCCCCGCCATCACCGTAGCCATGCTCGGCTCCATCGAGAGCCTGCTCTCCGCCGTCGTGGCTGACCGCATGACCAAGGACAAGCACAACCCCAACACGGAACTCTTCGCCCAGGGTGTCGCCAACATCATCTCCCCGCTCTTCGGCGGCCTCCCCGCCACCGGAGCCATCGCCCGCACCGCCACCAGCATCCGCAGCGGCGCCAAAACCCCCGTCGCCGGCATCATCCACGCCCTCACCCTGCTGATGGTTCTCCTCGTCGCCGCTCCGCTGGCCAAGAACATCCCGCTGGCTGCCCTGGCCGCCATCCTGTTCATCGTTGCCTACAACATGGGCGAGTGGGGCGAGATCCCGGAGATCCTCAAACTCGGCAAACGTGACGTCTCCGTCTGGGCCCTGACATTCCTGCTGACCGTCTTTGCCGACCTGACCGTCGCCGTCGAGTTCGGCATGATCCTCGCCGCCCTCGTCTTCATCAGCCGCGTCGCCCTCACCACTACCGTCTCGAAGGTCACCGCCGACTATCTCAAACAGGGCTGGCAGCACATCCTCCAGGACAAGGAGATCCCCTCCTACGCCGCCATTTTCCGCATCCACGGACCGTTCCTTTTCGGCAGCACCGACAAACTGGATGAAGTCACCTCGCCCATTGAAGACCTGCCGCCGGTGGTCATCCTCCGTCTCCGGAACATGACCGCCATCGACGCTACCGGCCTCCAGGCCCTCGAGTTGCTCGCCGATAAACTGCACGACAGCGGCCGCGTCCTCATCCTCTGCGGCGCCCCCTGGCAGCCCCAACGCATGATCAAGCGCGCCGAGTTTGAACGCCACGTCGGCGAAGAGAATATCTGCGAGAACGTCGAGACCGCGCTCAGCCGCGCGGAGGCCGTTTACCGGACTCTGCCGGCGTCGGCTCGCCAGAGTACGGCGTAGCCGAAATCGCCGTAAAACCGGAGCCCCGGATCGGTGCAGGACAACAATCTTGACGGCACGGGTCCGCTTCCAGGCGACCTTCCGCGCGTTCCGCAATCAGCGCCCGGATCATTCCGATGAAGGCCGGATGCGTACCCACCGTCGCCGCCCGCACCATCTGTAGCCCCAGCTCATCCGCCCTCATCCTGGCTTCATAATCGAGGTCGTATAGAACTTCCATGTGATCGGAGATGAACCCGATCGGCGCGACGATCACGCTCTCCGCCCCGGCCGCCTTCACTTCCTTCAACGCGTCCAGGATGTCGGGCTCCAGCCACGGCTGGTGCGGCGCGCCGCTGCGGCTCTGGTACACCAGTCGCCACTCCGGATGTCCAGCCTGCCCGGCAATCAGCCCGGCCGCCTCCTCCAATTGCGCGACATACTTCGACGTCCGTGCCATCTCCAGCGGGATGGAATGAGCTGTGAACAACACCTGCGCCCCCGGCAATTGTTCCAGCGCCGCCCGCAGGCTCTCCGCATTCGGTCCTGTGAACCCCGGGTGGTTGTGGAAATGCCGCAGCTTGTCAAACACCGGAGCCTTCTCGCCCACCGCCTGCCGCGCCCGCTCGATGTCTTCCATATATTGGCGGCACGCCGAATATGAGCTGTACGCCGACGTAATGAAGACGATCGCCCTCTGGATCCCGTCCTCCGCCATCTGCCGCATCGTATCTTCCAGCATCGGATGCCAGTTCCGATTGCCCCAGTAGATGGGCAGCTTCGGCCCGTGCGCGTCCAGTTCCCCCTGCAATGCCGCAATCAGCGCCCTGCACTGATCGTTGATCGGACTGCGCCCGCCGAAGTGGTAGTAGTGCTCCGCCACCTGCAGCAACCGCGGCCGCGGCACATTGCGCCCCCGCAGCACATTCTCCAGGAACGGCATGACGTCTTCCGGCTTTTCCGGCCCGCCGAAGCTGAGGACAAGAATGGCGTTGTATTGTGGCATCGCACTCTTAGGATGCCTGAGAGTCCGGACCGCTGCACAGGTTGTGCGACAATGCGTGTTTTCTCCCCATGCACAGAAGAACCTTTCTTTCCCTCACCCCGGCGATAGCTGCCTTCGCACAGGGACGCCCCAACCTGACCGAACTCTACGGCAGTGCGGCGGCCCGTCTCATTGCGGCGGCACAGGCCGACGACGGTGGCTGGAAGAAGATGATGTACCTCTGTGACCGCATCGGCAACCGCCTGGCCGGATCCCCGTCCCTCACCCGCGCCATCGAGTGGAGCGCCGCCGAAATGAAGCGCGAAGGCCTCCAGAACATCAAAACGCCCCTGGTGAAGGTCCCGCATTGGGTCCGCGGCGAAGAGAGCGCCTGGATGATCGAGCCCCTGGAGTCGAAGCTCTTCATGCTCGGCCTGGGCGGCAGCGTCGCCACCCCGCCCGAAGGCATCACCGCCGAGGTCGTCGTGGTCTCCACCTTCGACGAGCTCGAGCAGCTCGGCGCGGAAAAGGTCCGCGGCAAAATCGTTCTCTACAACCAGGCCTGGCAGGGCTATGGCCGCTCCGTCGCCTATCGCGCCGCTGGAGCCTCTCGCGCCGCGAAACTCGGCGCCGTCGCTGCCCTCGTCCGCAGCGTCACCCCCGTCAGCCTCCGCTCCCCCCACACCGGCCAGATGATCTACACCGAGGGCGTCCCGAAGATCCCCACCGCCTCCGTCACCGTCGAGGACGCGCTGCGCATGCACCGCCTCTACCAGCAGGGCGTCAAAATCCGCGTCCGGCTCAAGATGGAAGCCAGGACCCTGCCCGATGCCGACTCCGCTAATGTCATCGGCGAAATCCCCGGACGCGAGAAACCGGAAGAGATCGTCGTAATGGGCGGCCACATCGACTCCTGGGACGTCGGCCAGGGCGCCCAGGACGATGGCAGCGGCTGCGTCGCCTGCTGGCAGGCCATCATGCTCGCCCACCAGTTAGGCCTCAAGCCCCGCCGTACCCTGCGCATTTGCCTCTGGACCAACGAGGAGAACGGCAGCCGCGGCGGCCAGGCCTATCGCGAATGGGCCGGCGCCACCGCCAAAAACCACGTAGCGGCCATCGAGATGGACGGCGGAGCCGAAAAGCCAGCCGGCTTCGGCCTCTCCATCCAGGGCGCCAGTGAAGAGGTCATGGTGCGCGCCATGGAACGCATGCAACAGATCGGCGCCCTGCTCAAGCCCGTCGGCGCGGATAGCATCACCCGCGGTGGCGGCGGAGCCGACATCGGCCCCATCATGCGCGACGGCGTCCCCGGCATCGCCCATCGCTCCAGCGGCCAGCGCTACTTCGAGTGGCACCATACCGACGCCGATACCCTCGACAAAATCGATCCCCAGGAGTTCCGCCAGAACATCGCCGCCCTCGCCGTCCTCGGCTTCGTCCTGGCCGACATGCCCGAAAAGCTCACAGACTAGCCGTCCGCCGCCAGGGTGGGAACAAACACCGAATTAGAGATTTCTCCCCCGCGGTGTACCATTCGTACAGTTGGGAGCGGCCTCGAAGGCAGTTGCGGGCGCAGACCCGTTTGCCGGCCGCTTTCCCATTCTTTGCTGACTGTACGCATTGGAGGAATACACCCATGGCAGATGGAAAATCTGACCCCATTGATGCCGCCAACCAGGTAATCGTTCTCGCCTTCGACCTCGTCGATGCCGAGCTACCTAAACTCCCCACCCAACTGGCACAGGCCCTGCAAAGTCCGCCGGTGCAGGACTCCATCAAAAAGACCCTGCTCGATTTCGCCAAGGGCAAACAGGCTTCCGGCGGCGTTGCCCTCACGCCAGCCGACAGCCAGAAACTGCTGGAAGCCCTCGGAACCGGTATTAAGGATGCCGCGGCCGACAATCTGCTGGAACAGATCAAGAAGACCTCCGAGTACAAGAAACTGGAAGCCGGAGTCGAAGGCTTCAAGACCGCCGCCGGATCGTCCACCCTCGGCGTCTGGGTCGACAAAAACAAGAAGATCCTCTACGTCGTCGGAGCCGCCCTCATCGTCGGCACCGCCAGCGTCCTCTACATCACCAAAACCGGCGGCCCCGTCGTGAACATGGCTCTCGACCCTCTCCAGGGCAAAGAGTTCGAGGTCCTGCAGATCGGCTCCCTCAGCCTCAAAGCGGGCCTCTGGAAGTTCCAGCCCGACGCCCGCATCCTCGGCGCCCGCATCTCCGCCGGCAAGAAGTGGGAGAAGGTCAGCGTCGACCTCAAGCTCGGAGTGCTCGCCAAAGGCCAGCTCGTGCAGGAAGTGGAAGGCTCCGCGGTCGTCAAGTCCGGCCCGGTCAGCGTCACCCTCACCGGAAATGGCAAGCCCCAGACCCACGAGGTAAACCTGGGACTCAAATTGGGCTACGACGGCACCATCGCCAACGGCAAGTTCAACATCGGTGTCGGCGCCATGTACCAGAACAACGCGGTTAACGGCACCCTGGGCGCCAGCTACCAGACCAAAAAGGCCACCATCGGCCTGCAGGGCAACGTCGGCCCGCAAAAGAGTGGGGGCATCCAGTATGGAGGCTTGCTCACTCTGACCATCCCGCTGTAAACAGGCGCGGGCACGGACCGGCTGGCTAACCGGAAATCGGATATGATGATCGGCGACATGCTGAAAACGATCCTGATTTCCCTCGTCCTGCTGGCCGTGCCCGCCTTCTGCGCCGACGACGCAGCCAAGGCCGTCGAAGCCGCCGAACGCGCCTGGGCCAAAGGCGTCACCACCAACGATTACGCCCTGCTCGAAAAGACGCTTGGCGACGATCTCACCTACACCCACTCCACCGGAGCCGTCGACACCAAGGCCACCTACATCGGCAAGCTGAAGACCGGCGAAGCCAAGTATGTGAAGGTCGACCACGACCAACTCAAGGTCCAGGTCCTCTCGAAGGACACCGCCATCACCATCTGCCGCGCCCAGGTCCTGACAGTCTCTGCCGGCAAGGACAACCCGGCCCACCTGTCATTCCTGCACATCTTCCAAAAGCGCGGAGCCAACTGGCAGCTCGTCGCCCACCAGAGCGCCAAGCTCCCCAACTAGCCGTTACTCGTAGTGCAGCGCTTCAATTGGATCCAGCTTCGAGGCCTTGATCGCCGGCACCAGTCCGGCGATCAGGCCCACCACCAGCAGCACGCCCGTTGAGATCAGGATCGATGCACCGCTGATGTGGAGATAGATATCGCCCGCCCCCGTCGTGTCCTTGAACGCCGGGCCCAGGAACGGCATCGACCCGATCAACCTCGTCGCCAGGATCCCCAGGCCAATCCCCAACGCTCCGCCCGCCGCCACAATCAGGCACGCCTCCACCAGAAACTGCTTCAACACCATCGACCGCAACCCACCCAGCGCCTTGATCATCCCGATCTCCCGCGTCCGGTCGATCACCGAGGCCAGCATGATGTTTGCCAAACCCACCCCGCCAATCGCCAGCGTCAGCGCCCCCACAAAACCCAGCAGCAGCTGCACTGCCAGCGACATGCCCGTCACAATGGACATGAACTTCGAGAACGCCAGAATTTCCACGGCTTTCTCATCGGTGGGCGAGAAACGGTGGATCTCCGCCAGCTTGGCCCGCACCATCTTGATCGCCCGCTCCCGCGAATCCGGAGTCGCCGGCTTCCACACCAGGAACCATGGATACTTCGTATCCCCGAATACGTTGAAACTGTCGTACGGAATGAAGATGCACTGGTTGTCGCTGCGGTTGTAGTTCGCGATCTGCAGCTTGTTGTCCATCACGCCAATCACGGTGAAGTGGATCCCATTGAGGATGACATCCTCATTCACCGCAGGAGCCCCGCCGAATAACTCCGTCGCCACCTTGGCCCCAAGTATCGCCACGCGGTATTGATGTTGTCGGTCGTCCTCATTCAGCCAGCGCCCGTCGGTGATCTTGATATTCCGGACAATGTCGTACTCGGGCCACACCGCGCGAATCGACACTTCCTTCTCCCGCCCGCGGTACTGCGCCTTGACGCCATTGCGCATGATCTCCGGCGACAGGTTCTCCACCAGCGGCACGGCCTCTCTCACCAGCGCCGCATCGGCCAGTTCCAGCCGCACCCGCCGCCCGGTCCGCATCCCGCCCGCCTGCTCGCTCGTCTGGCCGCCCATCGTCAGCACCAGATCCTGACCCACCGCCTGAAACGCCTTCACCAGCGCCTGCTCAAAGCCCTTGCCATAACTGATCAGAATCACGAAACACGTAACGCCCCACGCCAGGCTCAGCGTCGTGAACATCGTCCGCTGGCGGTGAAAGCGCAAAGCGGCCCAGGCTTCTGTAAAGATGAATCGCCAGGTCATGGCTTACCTTTCGTGGCGCAGTGCTTCCACTGGAGTCATCGCCGCCGCCCGCCGCGCCGGAGGCAGCGAGGAGCCTACCGCCACCAGGCCCAGCGCCAGGGTCGCAAACGCCAGCACACGCCAGTGAATCGGCAGCCCCGAGAACATCGCCGGCATCGGCAGCGAATTCACCAGGCTCGACAGCCCCCAAACCAGCAGCAGGCCGCCCACCCCGCTCAGGATCGCCAGGAACAGGCCCTCCAGGAAGAAATCCAGCAGGATCCGCTGGCTTGTCGCGCCCAACGCCTTCTTCAGGCCGATCTCGTTCGTCCGCTCCGAAACCGCCATCATCATCGTGTTCATCACACCCACGCCGCCCAGCGACAGCGTGACCAGCGAAACCACGGCCAGGAAAATCTCACCGGCATTGAAGATCGAATCGAACATCTGCGCGCTCTCGATCGAATCGAACACCCGCAGCGCACCCTTGTCCGTAGGCTCGAAGTGATACAACCGCCCCAACGTGCCGCGCACCTGCGCCTGCGCCTCTTCCCACCGCGCCACATCCACCGGCCGGTACAGGAACCCGTCCACGCGGCCTTCCGCATACACCTTGCGGCTCGGCGGCATGTCCCGCAGCAGCGCACTGGTCGGGATCAGGATCTTGTCGTTGTCCCAGCCGTCATACGAGCTGTTCTGGTCCTTCTCGCTCATCACCCCGATCACTTCGTACGGATAGTTGTTCAAATAGAACCGCTCCCCCAGCGGAGCCTTGTTCTTCTCGAACAACTGCTTCCGTACACTCGACCCCAGCACCGCCACCCGCCGCCCGTCATCGACATCCGTCTGGCTCACCGCCCGGCCGATTTCCACCGGCAGATTGCGCAGCTTCAAATAGTCCGGATTCACGCCCAGCGACAGGAACCGGCCCGCGTTCGTCGACGTACGCGCGGGCACCTGGTAGGTTTTGTGTTCCGCGGAAAGCACCTGCACCGCCGGACAGTTCGCCCGCAGGATGTCGAGATCGCGCTGATACAGGGAAATCCGCCGTCCCGCGCGCTGCCCGCCCGCCTGCTCTTCCGTCACCCCGCCGTATACGAAGACAATGTTGTCGCCGATCTGCGCCATGTTCTTGCGCTGGCCCTGGCGGAACCCATCGCCCAGCGCGGACATCAGCACCAGCGACGCTATGCCCCACGCGATACCGAACAAGGTGAGAAAACTGCGTAGCTTGTTGCGGCGCAGGTTGGCGAAGGTCTGGGCCGCAAGATCGGCCAGAAACTCGCCCGGATGCATCGTCCGGCCCGGGTGCCTCCTGCGGGGTTTTGCCTCAGCCTTGTCCATGGCTGCCTGCACTTCGGGTTCAAGTACTGCGCTCACTGCCGAATCTGCCTTCCTGTCTTTCATACGAGCGGCGTGGGCGGGTTGTTCCCGGCGGCGGAAAGGATTTATTCAGACCTATACATCCGCAATTGAATCACCAATCATGCGCCTGCGGCAACCCGCCGTTCTGGGAGAATGTGGGTTATGCCTCTTCAGAGACACGGCGAGCCCCGCTCGACCGGCCTGGTGTTCGACTCCGCTTTCCTCCTGCACGACCCCGGTCCCACCCACCCTGAATCACCTGACCGCTACCGCGCCCTGAAGAAGGCCCTCCAGCAGGGTGAACTCGCCGGACGTCTGAAACACCTGCCTGGCCGCATGGCCGGGGAAGAGGACTTGCTCCTCTGTCACACCCGCGCCTACCTCTCCACCGTCCGCCACGACATCGCTCGCCACTCCCCAGCCCTCAGTACCGGCGACACCGGTCTCTCTGAAAAGTCACTCGATGTGGCGATGCTGGCCGCCGGCGCCGCCTTTGCCGCCGTGGATGCCGTGATGACCGGCCAGGTCTCCAACGCCTTCGCCGCCGTCCGCCCGCCTGGACACCATGCCACCTCCTCGCGCGGCATGGGCTTTTGCATCTTTAATAACGTCGCCCTCGCCGCCCGCCACGCCCGCAAAGTCCACGGCGTCGATCGCGTCCTCATCGTCGACTGGGACGTCCACCACGGCAACGGCACCCAGGACATCTTCTACGAGGATCCCGGCATCTTCTTTTTCAGCACCCACCAGTCGCCCTGGTATCCCGGCACCGGAGCCTTCGACGAGATCGGCAGCGGCTCCGGCAAAGGCACCACCATGAATTGCCCGTTTCACGCCGGCGCCGGGCACGCTGAGATCGTCGGCGCCTTCCGCCGCAAACTTCTGCCCGCCATGGCCGCCTACAAGCCCGACCTCGTCCTCATCTCCGCCGGCTTCGATTCGCGCAAAGGCGATCCCCTCGGCCGCTTCCTGCTCAAGGACGACGACTTCCGCGAACTCACCTCCATCATCCTGGAGATCGCTGATTTGTCCGCTCACGGCCGCGTGGTGAGCCTCCTGGAAGGCGGCTATAGCCTGGCCGGCTTGGCGGCTGGCGTAACGGCTCACGTCGAAGCTCTCGTGGGATTGGTGTAGGCCCAAAAACAAAAGAGCCGGCCACTGTTTGGCGCAGTGGCCGGCGGCTAGAAGAAGATGAGGCGGAGTGGGCCCCTATCTAGGAGAATTAACGGAAAAGAGCGGTAAAGTACTACCTAACGTCCCCATTCTACGCGCTTTGCGTCAGTTCCGCAAACAAAAAATGTCCAAAATGTTCTAGAGTCCCGCTGGGCCACCCCTCGGCCACGAAAAAAGGCCCGCCCCCCGAGCTTGGGGAGGCGGGCCTGGAGGAGCGGTGTACGCTGCTATGACTACTGTGCGTGCACCTTGCTAACAGAAAACTCGGACGTTGCGCCATGGCACACTGAGCAGCTCTCGCCGAGAGCCGTCGTGTTGGCTTGCGTATGCGACCACGCGGCAGTCGTGTTGTGGCACGAGTTGCACGCATTCGCCGTCGGCGGCGCGGGATTCACTGCGCCCAGGCCGTTCTTCACCGGCTGCAGGCCTTCGTCCAGGGCGGGGAACTGAGAGTTGCCCACATGGCACTGGTTGCAGTCGCGGATGTTGCCGGGATAACGAACCTTCTCGGCATGGAACGTGTGAACCATGTTCGTCAGGTTGAAGCTCTCGGCATTCGTCCCCTCGGTCAGATTCGGGTTGTGGCAGAACGTGCACATCTGCAGTTCGTTGCGGTTCCCGCCGTGGAATTCCAGCGAGTAGTGGCAACGGTTGCAGGTGGCGCTGGTCGCCACCGTGCGGCGCGGCGTGGCCGCCGAACCGTCGAGCGAAGCATAGAACATCTTGTTCATGCCGTAGTCGCGGATCGTCCGCTGCTTCTGCGTGCCGGCCAGGACGATCGTCGTGCGATAGCCCTCAATGCCGAACTGCCAGCTGCCCTTGGCCGTGTCCGGAATGATGCCCGCGAAGGTCCAGTTATAGACGCCGTTGCCCGGTCCAACTGCCTTCAGCACATCTTCCCGAACGTAGCCCGTCACATCCGACGTCGGCCCGCCCATGTAAATGCGCAGGCTGCTCATCGTCTTGATGTCCACCGGCGCACCCTGCTTGTCCTTCAAGGTGAAAGTCACCGTGGGGTGGCTGCCCGGCTTCACGTCGGCCGCGGAATCAATCGAGAACACCACGCCCGCGATCAGCGAGGATTCCACCGGAATCATATGCGCACCGGTGATGGAGGCGTCAAAGTCGATCTCGCCCTTCTGGATGTGGCACGTTGCGCACTGGTTGTCCGTGAACTGCGGCAACCCCACGTGGTTCTCGCCCGTGGCGAAATTCACGTCGTCATGGCACGATCCGCACGCCGCCCGCGAAGGCTTCGTCGACCAGTTGTCTGCCTGCGTGGCGCCCGCCACGCTCTTGGGCTCGTGGCAGACTTTGCACGCCATCGCCGGAGCCGGGAAACCGACGTCCGAATAGTCATGCCCCGCCACAACATACGGAGTGCCGGTCTTCACACTCGGCAGATTCGCTGCGTAGTGAATCTTGTGAATGAACACCTTCATGTCCGTCGTCCTGCCCGTCGCCGAGTCCGGCGTCTGCTGCGTGTGGCACATGTTGCAGACTTCCACACTGCGCCGCGAGCCGCCATGCAAGCCCAGCGGATCGTGGCACCGGTTGCAGCTCGCCGTCCGGATGACGTCACGAACCTTCGTAACTGCCCCGCCCGCCGGCACAAAGTTGTACGTGGCGTCGGAATAGAACCGGCCCATCTCAAACTCGTCCAGATTGCGCGAGCCATAAGCGCCCACGGTGTGCGTCAGCGTACGGTCCGCCGAAGCCGGAACCTTGTTGGCGAATGTGTAGGTATATTCACCATCCGCAATCGGCGTCC
Organism: Paludibaculum fermentans; assembly: GCF_051172195.1. Lineage (GTDB taxonomy): Bacteria > Acidobacteriota > Terriglobia > Bryobacterales > Bryobacteraceae > Paludibaculum > Paludibaculum fermentans_A. Next base: position 939,757 of record NZ_JBPJAQ010000001.1, on the reverse strand, counting down.
ACGTGCCGTTGTTTTCACCCGTAGCCTGGGTGACCGTGCCCGCCGCGCCCGTGCGGGTGCGCGTGATGTAAGAGGTGTATTGCGACTGATCGGCTGGAATGTAGCCGGATAGGAAACTGACACTCACCGTGCCAGGTGTCACCAGGCCCGCCCGATCCAGGCCGGCTCCCTTGGAGTCGGTCAGTTTGACCCAGGCCTTCAGCGTGCCGTCCGCGGCCAGTTCCGCCTTCGTGATGGCCACGTTGAAACCAGGCCGGACGAAGTTTACCATCGCCTGATCGGCGTAGAAGGCCTTGTCGGTGGGGCGGAGCGCTTGTGGGCGATCCGCGGAAAGGGCGGCGGCGACGAGGACTACGCTGCCCAGGGAAAAGATGATCTTCTTGCGAGAGTTTGAAAGCATACTAAGCTTCCCTTCCGCTAAACGTTCCAGGAAAAGGAAAGTATCAGCCGTAAGGGAGTTTATCATAGGAAAGTCCGAAATGGCGATAGAAAACCATTAATACCCATTCGCACTGTCCAGGTTCGCCACACACCCATCAGCCGATCGTGGTGTTCTGCCACACTCCCTATGTTGCTGAAAACAAAAAGCCCGCAGTCTCCGTACGGAGCTGCGGGCCTTTTGAGGCTCGATGAAGAGCGGGCTACTTTTTAGTAGTCCATCTCGGGGCCGTGACCGCCGCCGGGGGCCGGAGCAGCCTTCTTCTCGGGGATCTCGCAGATCAGGGCTTCCGTCGTCAGCATCAGGCCGCTGACGGACGCCGCGTTCTGCAGAGCGGTGCGCGTGACCTTCGCCGGGTCGATGACGCCGGCTTCCACCAGATCCTGGTACTCACCAGTGGCGGCGTTGAAGCCGTAGTTCACATCGCTGACCGAGTTGATCTTGCCCACCACGATCGCGCCTTCAAAACCGGCGTTGCCGGTGATCTGGCGGACCGGTTCTTCCGTCGCACGACGAATGATGTTGATGCCGATCTGCTCGTCACCCTCACCCTTCAGGCTGTCCAGGACCTTGCCGGCACGGAGCAGGGCCACGCCGCCGCCGGCGACAATGCCCTCTTCCACAGCGGCGCGCGTGGCGTGGAGAGCGTCCTCGACACGGGCCTTCTTTTCCTTCATTTCCGTCTCAGTCGCCGCGCCAACCTTGATCACAGCGACGCCGCCTGCGAGCTTCGCCAGGCGTTCCTGGAGCTTCTCGCGGTCGTAGTCGGACGTGGTCTCTTCGATCTGCGCACGCAGCTGCTTGATCCGGCCTTCGATGCTCTTCTGGTCGCCGGCGCCGTCAACGATGGTCGTGTTGTCCTTGTCCACGGTGATGCGCTTCGCACGGCCGAGGTCTTCCAGACGAACGCCTTCCAGCTTGATGCCGGTCTCTTCCATGATCGCCTTGCCGCCAGTGAGGATCGCGATGTCTTCCAACATCGACTTGCGGCGATCGCCGAAGCCAGGAGCCTTCACTGCGCAAACGTTCAGGGTGCCGCGGAGCTTGTTCACCACGAGGGTGGCCAGCGCTTCGCCTTCCACTTCTTCCGCAATGATGATCAGCGGACGGCCGCCGCGCGCAATCTGCTCCAGAACGGGCAGCAGGTCCTTCATGTTGCTGATCTTCTTCTCGTGGATCAGGATGAACGGATCCTCGAGAACAGCTTCCATGCGCTCCGGGTCGGTGATGAAGTAAGGGGACAGATAGCCGCGGTCGAACTGCATGCCGTCCACGGTCAACAACTCCGTGTGCATCGTCTTCGACTCTTCGACGGTGATCACGCCGTCCTTGCCGACCTTCTGCATCGCTTCCGCGATCTTTTCGCCGATTTCCGTGTCGCCGTTCGCCGAAATCGTGCCAACCTGCGCGATCATCTCACCCGAGATGGGCTTCGCCTGCGACAGAACCTGCGCCACAACCGCTTCCACGGCCTTCTCAATGCCGCGCTTCAGCGCCATCGGGTTCGCACCGGCCGCCACGGCCTTCACGCCTTCCCGGAAGATCGACTGCGCCAGAATCGTCGCCGTCGTCGTGCCGTCACCAGCCACGTCCGACGTCTTCGACGCCACTTCGCGCACCATCTGGGCGCCCATGTTCTCCAGCGGATCCTTGAGCTCGATCTCCTTCGCGACGGTCACGCCGTCCTTGGTGATCGTCGGCCCGCCGAACTTCTTCTCCAGGACCACGTTGCGGCCCTTCGGGCCGAGCGTAACCTTTACTGCGTCGGCCAACTGGTTGACGCCGCGCAGGATCGCCTGGCGCGCATTCTCGCTATATACAACCTGTTTCGCTGCCATTCTTTAATCTCCTTGTAGGTCTGCCCTGTGAATCCAGCTAGACTCGCGAACCGCTTACGCGGTCACCGCAACCGGGTCGAGAATGCCCAGTACTTCGTCTTCGCGGAGGATCAGATATTCCTGGCCATCAATCTTGATGTCGCTGCCGGAGTACTTGCCAAAGAGGATCCGGTCGCCGACCTTCACGTCCAACGGCACAACTGTGCCGTCTTCCAGACGCTTGCCACGGCCAGCTGCCATGACTTCCGCTTCCTGAGGCTTTTCTTTGGCCGAGTCCGGGATGATAATCCCGTTCAACACCGTTTCCTGATTCTCAATCCGGCGCACTACCAGCCGGTCATAGAGGGGACGGATTTGCATAGCTCTCAAAACCTCCGTTGGTTTCGACTCAATGGGGAGTATTGGATTTGCCGATCCAAGGTGGATCGATCACCGAGACCATTATTAGCACAATCCGCCGAAGAGTGACAATAACTTTGTGTAAATATATGAAAACAAACCAAATAAAATTGCATCGCAACCCATTGCAAACACTGATCGAGGCTATAACGCGAAGCGGCTGGAAGAAAATCTTAGCGTCGTACACTAATATCCTGATCTTCGCCCCGCAGCCCGTTCCCCCCAACCCCAAAATGCTATGCTGAATGCATGCTCCGGCGAGCCCGCTGGCTGATCCTGCTCGCCATCGTCTCCATCATCGGCGTCGTCTCCTTCATCTTCATCGCCCAGCGCAAGGTGATCCGCAAGAACCGCCCCCACACCTCCGCCCCCCTCCCCGCCAATACCGCTTTCGATTCCCCAGCCTGGGAATGGGAGAAAACCTCCGGCGACAAAACCCGCCTCAAAATCCGCTCCAAACACATGCAGCAGATCAAGGACCCGCCGGCCATCCTCTTTGAAGACCTCGAGATGGAGATCCACGACAAGACCGGCGCCAAGTACGACCTCGTCAAAAGCAAACGCGCCTCCCTCGATCAGCAGGGCGGCCTCATGTACTCCGAAGGCGAAGTCGAAATCACTACGAACATCGGCGTCGATGGCGCCCCCTCCGGCCGCCTCCTCAAAATCCGCACCTCCGGCGTCACCCTCGACGTCAAGTCGTCCAAGGTCAATACCGAACGCGCGGCAACCTTTGAATTCGACCAGGGCAACGGCGAATGCGTCGGTGCTACCTACGACCCCTCCAATCGCATCCTCTTCATGAAGTCCGAGGTGAAACTGGACTGGCGCGGCAAGGACGACAAAAAGCCGCCTATGCACCTCGAGTCAGGCACCCTCACTTATAACGAGGTGACCACCGACATCTTCCTCTCGCCCTACGCCAAGCTCCAGCGCGCCGGCTTTACCCTCGACGCCAAGGACACCGTCGTCAAACTCAAGCAGGGCCTCCTCGACCACGTCGAAGCCAAGTCCGCCGTCGGCCGCGACCAGATGCCCACCCGCCTCGTCGAGTACGAGGCCGACTTCCTGAACATGTACTTCACACCCAAGGCCGAGCTCCAGAAACTCGATGCCTCGGAGAATGCCAAACTCGTCTCCACCAGCCCCAACGGCAAGACCACCGTCACCGCCAATCGCTTCGACATGGACTTCGACGTCCCGGGCGAAGGCAGCAAGAGTCAGGACGACGGCAGCACCCTCAAACACGTCCTCGCGCGCGGCCGGGCTCGTGTCGAGTCCCAGGCTGCCCAGAAGCCGGGAGCTCCACCCCGCGGCGCCCGCATCCTCACCAGCGAAGCAATCGATCTCAATATGCGGCCCGGCGGCAAGGAGATTGATAAGGTGGAAACCCTCGCGCCCGGCCAGGTCGAGTTCCTCGCCGCCAAGAAGGGCGACCGCCACCGCATCATGAATGGCGAGCGCATCTGGATCGACTACGGCCCCGACAATGCCATCGAGAAATTCCGCTCCGTCAAGGTCAACACCCGCACCGAGTCCGATCCCAAGCCGAACGACAAACTGAAGAAGCCCGTCATCACCCTGACCAGGAGCCAGGATCTCCAGGCCGAATTCGACCCCAAGACCGGCCAGATGTCCCGCCTCGAGCAGTGGAACAACTTCGAGTACGAGGAAGGCACCCGCCGCGCCACCGCCGACAAGGCCATCATGGATGCCGACAAGGAGCTCATCACCCTCGATGGACGCGGCCGCATGTGGGACGAGACCGGCTCCACCGCCGCCGACCAGATCCTGCTGGACCAGAAATCCGGCGATATGACCGCCACCGGCAACGTCTCCTCCACCCGCCTGCCTGATAAGAAGGACACCAGCGAAGGCATGCTCTCGGCCAAGGAACCACTGCAGGCCCGCGCCGCCAAAATGACGACCCAGGAGAAGAATCAGAAGATCCACTACTCCGGCAACGCCATCATGTGGCAGGCCAGCAGCCGCCTCCAGGCCAGGGAGATCTTCATCGATAAGACCGCCAAAACGCTCGAGGCCACCGGCGACGTCATCAGCGAACTGCCCGACCAGCGCGGCGAAGCCGACGCCGCGGCCGCCGCCAAAAAGAAGAAAGCCAACGTCTTCACCGTCGTCAAGGCGCCCGCCATGGTCTACAACGACAAGACCAAACTCGCCACCTACACCGGCGGAGTCACCCTCGATCGCCCCGACCTTAACGTGAAATCCAGCCAGCTCCGCGCCTGGTTCGAGGTCGAGCCTTCGAAGGACGGCGGCGACGAGACCAAGCTCGACCACATGTTTGCTGACGGGAAAGTCGAGATGGTCCAGCGCAGCCCCGGCCGCACCCGCACCGGCAATGGCGAGCACGGCGAGTACTACCTCGATGAGGACAAAATCATCCTCAATGGCGGAGCCCCCGTCGTCGTGGACTCCAAAAAGGGCACCACGCGCGGCAACGAAATCATCTGGTACTCCCGCCAGGACAAACTCACCGTCGACAATACCGGCTCCGGCCAGTCCGTCAGCCGCGTCAACCGCAACGAAAAGAAGAAGTAACCGCTCGCCGCAAACGTCAACTCGTCAATGGGATGAGTCTTTTGCCGGACCTTCGTGGATAATACAGGTAGTGGGCATCAACGGAAACGGCGACCTGCGCCGCACGCTTCGTACCGAAGAGATCTCGAAAACCTATCGTGGCCGCCGGGTCGTCGACAGCGTCTCGGTCTCCGTGGAGATGGGCGAAGTCGTCGGCCTGCTGGGTCCCAATGGCGCCGGCAAAACGACATCGTTCTATATGATCGTCGGCCTCGTCAGCCCCGACTCCGGCCGCATCTATCTGGAAAATCAGGAGATCACGCCGCTCGCCATGTACGAGCGCGCGCGCGTCGGCATCAGCTACCTGCCCCAGGAAGCCTCCGTCTTTCGCAAGCTCTCCGTCGAGGAGAACCTCCTCGCCATCCTCGAAACCCTGCCCATCTCCGGCCGCGAACGCCGCGAACGCCTCGAACTCCTCATGGAGCAGATGGGCCTCGAACACGTCCGCAAGAACAAGGGCTACATGCTCTCCGGCGGCGAACGGCGGCGCGTCGAAATCGCCCGCTCCCTCGCCATCAATCCCCAATTTCTGCTCCTCGACGAACCTTTCTCCGGCATCGATCCCATCCAGGTCCTCGAACTCCAGCGCATCATCTCCGACCTCCGCAGGAACGGCATCGGCATCCTGATCACTGACCATAACGTACGGGAAACGCTGGCCGTCACTGACCGTGCCTACATCATCAACAACGGCCGCATCTTCCGCGCCGGCACCCCTTCCGCTCTTGCCATGGATCCCGACGTCCGCCGCATCTACCTCGGCGAAGGCTTCGAGCTCGGCTCCTAGCCGCCTCCCCGGCCGGGCGAAAAGGCTGGACATACCGGGGCTCTGCGCTATGATGAGGTTCAGATGAGCCTGCTCTCTCCGAGACTTCAGCTCGCGGTCAAGCAGAAACAGATCCTCACCCCTGGGCTTGTCCAGATGGTGACGGTACTCCAGTTGAACCGGCTGGAACTGCGTGAAATGATCGCCCAGGAAATCGCCGAAAACCCCGTGTTGGAAGACACAGGGGAGATCGGGGAAGACCTGACCCCTGCCGAAGTACAGTCGCTGCTGGAACTGGAACGCGATCCGGCGCCGTCCGACGCGGCCGTGCTCCAGGTCACCAAGGACGCCGCCGCCGCCACTTACGAGGGCGAGTCCGACGGCTTCGACGCCCCCGAAAGCGCCGAGCCCGCCGCCCAGGCCGCCTCCGACTACGACACCCAGGTCTCCACCGACGCCGCCCAGGCCGTCGATCCCTTCGAACAGATCGACTTCGGCAACTACTTCGACGAGTGGATGGATCCCGGCTTCCGCTCACCCGCCTCCGAGGACTCAGACAAACCCTCGTTCGAGACGTTCCTCTCCTCCCCCGTCACCCTCACGGAGCACCTCCGCCAGCAACTGGCCCTGCTCGTCATGGATCCGGAAGTCCGGGATGCCGCCGACGCCATCATCGGGAATCTTGACGACACCGGCTACCTTTGCATCTCCCTCGACGAAATCGCCGAGACCGAAGGCTACACCATGGACAGCCTCGAGGCCGCCCTCGAAGAAGTCCAGTGCCTGGAACCCGCCGGCATCGCCGCGCGCTCCCTCCAGGAGTGCCTCCTGCTCCAGATCGAAAGCCGCAACGGCCGCGACGGCGTCGCCTGGCAGATCGTCAAGGATCACCTCAAGCTCGTCGAGTCCAAAAGCGTCAAGGAACTCGCCCGCCTCCTCGGCCGCCCCATCGAGCACATCCAGATCGCCCTCGAGGTCATCCGCCACCTCGACCCCAAGCCCGGCATCCGCTACTCCGGCCCCGGCGCCCGCCAGGTCGAACCGGACGTCTATATCTTTAAGGATGGCGACGACTACGTCATCCAGATCAGCGACGAAGACCTCCCCCAATTGCGGTTGAATGGCGGCTACCGCCGTCTCCTCGATCGCGAGCAGGAACCCGACAAGGATACCCGCAACTACATCAAAGAGCGCTTCCAGTCGGCTCTCCAGCTCATCCGCAATATCGAACAACGCAAGCAGACCATCCTGAAGGTCTGCCAGAGCATCGTGCGCCGCCAGTCCGAATTCCTCGAAGAAGGCATCGACGAACTGCGGCCCATGATGATCAAGGACGTCGCTGAAGAAATCGGCGTCCACCCCTCGACGGTCAGCCGGGCGGTTGCCGGCAAGTACGCCCACACCCCGCAAGGTGTCTTTGAATTGAGATTCTTCTTTTCAGAGGCCGTGCAGGGTCCTTCGGGCGGCGGCATCCCGCTGCAGACCTTAAAGCGCATGGTGAAGAAAATGATTGAGGAAGAAGACTCCGCCAAACCTCTCACCGACGACCAGATTGCCGCTAAGCTCCAGGCTCAGGGCATCCAGGTTACGCGCCGTACGGTGGCCAAATACCGCGAGGATATGAAGATTCCCTCCACCCACCATCGCCGGGTCCGAAACTAGCCTATAGTTTCGTCCTCCCGCGATCGATGAATGGGCGAAGGAGAAAGGCACGGCCATGAAAATCACTTTTACTGGCAAGCAGGACAAGCTGAATCCGTCGCAGGAGCGTAAGCTCGCCGTGGCGTTCTCACGGCTCTCCAAGCTTTTGGAGCGCCGTGGCGAAAAGGAAGCTCAAGTCATCTTGAGCGTCCAACGCCACTTGCAGCACGCGGAGGTACGTGTCAACTTCTATGACCACACGCTGGTCGGCGCCGGAGCGGCAACCGATCAGTTCACGGCCACCATGGAAGCTGTGGATAAGGTCGAGAAACAGGCCCTCAAGAATCGCGAAAAATGGCGCGATACCAAACGCGACGGCACCAAACGCACCGCCGCCGAAATCGCTGAACCGCTCGTCCTCGCGGCGGCCGCCAAACCGCTGGCCAAGGTCAGCAAAGCCAAGCCGGTGAAATCCAAGCCTTCTAAAATTGTGAAGGCGAACGGCAAATCCAGCGGCAAACCCATGACCGTGGACGAAGCAATGATCGCCATGGAAGAGGATCGCGACTACATGGTCTATCGCGACTCCGAGACCGACAAGGTGAGCGTCCTCATCCGCCGCCGCGACGGAAAAGTGGACCTGGTCGAGGCTTAGGCCTTAGAAACAAGGGGTTAAGTAAGGACGAGTGGGAGAGAAACCGAAACGGGATCAACAGCCCGAACTGGTGATCATCACCGGTCTCAGCGGCTCGGGCAAAGGTACTGTCCTCAAAACTCTGGAGGATCACGGCTACTATTCCGTCGATAATCTCCCCCTCGGCCTCATACCGAAATTCGCCGAACTCACCCGCGACTCGCCCAACATCCGGCGCGCCGCCCTCGTCGTCGACATCCGGGAACGCGAACAACTCCAGCAATTTCCCGAGGTGTTCGCAAAAATCCGGCGCAGCATCTCCACGCGCCTCATCTTCCTCGACGCCGATGACGACTCGCTCGTCCGCCGCTACAGCGAAACCCGCCGCCCCCATCCCCTCGGCGGTGACCGCAGCGTCCTCCGCAACGTGCGCTCCGAACGCCGTACCCTGGAGCCCATCCGGGCCCTGGCCGATCACGTCATCAACACCACTGAGCTCAACGTCCACCAGCTCCGCAAACGCATCATCGAGAACTTCGGAGCCTCCGAAGAAGCCAAGCTCCGCGTCTACGTCATGAGCTTCGGCTTCCGCCACGGTGTTCCGCCGGAAAGCGATCTCGTCTTCGACGTCCGGTTCCTGCCGAACCCCAACTACATCCCGGAGTTCAAGAACCTCACCGGCAAAAACGCCGGAGTCGCCCGCTACATCCGCAGTTTTCCCCAGACCGTCGAGTTCATGGAGCGCATCTCCAGCCTCCTGCTCTACCTCATGCCCCACTACACCGCCGAAGGCAAGAGCTACCTGACCATTTCAATAGGTTGTACGGGAGGCCAGCACCGGTCGGTGATGATGGCAGAGGATATCAACAAGCGCCTGGCCAAAGCCGGTTACGCCACCAAAGTCGCCCACCGCGACATCGAAAAGCACTAACCCCACCCGCAAACGGAGCCGCACCGCAAACGGAGCCGCACCGCAAACGGAGCCGCGATCGTAAGAGAGCGGATACCCAACCGTACTCCCCCACCCAAACCCCCAAACCCGCAGCCCTACCCCGCCACAGCCAAACTCACTTCCCCAGCCAGCCCATCGCCCGCCATCCCCTGCACCTTCGGCGTCCCGCAGAAATCCGTAGCCATCTTCCGCACCGCCAGCGCCAGCGCACTCTCCCCCGTCAATCCCAACTGGCCCGCTGCCTGCAAACTGAAATAATCATTCGGCAGTACCCACGACAGGTGCATCTTCAAAGCCGCTGAAATCGCCTCCGGCTGCAACGGGTCCCGCTTCGAAGTCCGGTTCAGGGCAACATGCAGCGAGGCCGGTTCCACCCCCGCCCCATACAGCAACTGCGTATTCCTCTGCAGCGTATTCAAACTTGCCAGCTCCGGAGTCGTCACCACCACCACGTCATCCATCAGCGCCGCCGCCCCCAGCGTCTCCGGCGACGCCGCACACGGCAAATCCACCACCACCCAATCGAAACACTGCCGCGCCATCTCCAACAACGAGCGCAACGCGTCCACCGGCACCGAGTCCGCCTCCGGAATCGCCGGAGCCGGCAACATGCTCACCCCATTGAACTGGATCACTTCGCGGAAGCACCGCCGGCCCGCCGGCAGCGCCGCCACCGCGTCCACCACATCAAACGGATGCACCATGGACTCCGCCCAGCCCGAGGTCGTGCCCGACAGAACATTCAAGTCGATCGACAATACCCGCCGCCCGCTGCCGCGCCGCAACGCAAACGCCGCCTGCGTGGCAAGGGTTGTGGCGCCAGAGCCGGGTTTACTGCTCGTAAAACCCACAACCCGGGCGCCACTCTGGAGAAAACTCTCTGAATTGCGCGGACATCGGCTTTCCACCCGCGCCGCCACTTCCCGAAACGAAAACTCGTCCAACGGCATGTGCAGATAATCGAAAGCGCCGCTGCGCAGCAGATCGATCACCGCGTCCGGCTGGTGCCTCATCGCGCAAGCCACCACCGGTCCCCGGAACTCAATCCCCTGCAGCCTCTGCAACAACGCCATCGACGCCGGCAGATCATCACATTGCATGTACAAAGAGTCCGCCTGGAAATGATCCAGCGTCAGCCGCAGCCTCTCCGCACCCGGATAGGACCCGAGGACCGTGACCACCTCGAATCCTACCTCCTCTATAAATCGGGCGCGGAGTTCCGAGGCCATGGCCGCATGCGGGGCAATCACAACGACACGCAAAGGAGTGGCACTCATGCCAGAATTACCGCACGTTCCTGGCCATGTTGGCCTATCTCAAGATTGGTGTAAGTTATTGATTTATATGTATAGTACTCGCCAGACACACGATCTAGACACGGGCAATGCGGACAGAATGTCCCACTCTTAGGACACCGCTGTCCTCTTTAGCGGCGCACGCGCACCACTCCGAATCTCTCCTAAATGTCGTATCGTTTTATTTCGCGTATACACCGGCCCTGTCTCGCCGGCGCTTGCCCTGTGCGCCGCCAGCCCCGTTGATACAATAAAGTCAGATTACGCCCATGCTGGCAACCAAAACCATTGCGGAAGAGATCCTGGATCTGAAGCGCGACCGCAAGGCAATCCTCCTCGCGCACCACTACCAGGAATCTGAAATCCAGGAACTGGCCGACTCCATCGGCGATAGCCTGGAACTCGCCCGGAAGGCTCAACAGTTCGAAGGGGACGTCATCGCCTTCTGCGGCGTCTGGTTCATGGCCGAAACGGCGAAGGTCCTCAACCCCGATCGCATCGTCGTCGTACCCGACCGCGAGGCCGGCTGCAGTCTGGTCGACTCCTGCCCCGCCGATCAGCTCAAAGCCTGGAAACACCGCCACCCGGACCACGCCATCGTCAGCTACATCAACACCTCCGTCGAGGTGAAGGCCGAGAGCGACATCCTCTGCACCTCGCGCAACGCCGTGCAGGTCGTCAACTCCATCCCGGCCAGCCAGCCCATTCTCTTCCTGCCCGATATCAACCTCGGCAACTATGTGAAGCAGCAGACCGGCCGCGAGAACATGAAGATCTGGCAGGGCGCCTGCATCGTCCACGCCACCTTCCCCGCGCGCCGCGTCACCTCCGCCAAAGCCGAACACCCCACCGCCCTCGTCGCCGCCCACCCCGAGTGCCCGGCCGACGTCCTCCGCCTGGCCGACTTCATCGGCTCCACCTCCGCCATCATCGACTGGTGCGTCAAACACCCGCACAACGAATTCATCATCATGACCGAGAGCGGCGTCCGCCACTCCCTCGAACGCCTCGCGCCGCAAAAGACCTTTCACTTCGTCGCCAACGAGCAGTGCAACTGCAGCGAATGCCCCTACATGAAGCGCAATACGCTCGAGAAGCTGCGCGACTGCCTGCGCGACCTCACCCCGCGCGTGGAGTTAACCGCTGAACTGATGGATCGCGCCCGGCGCCCCGTCGAACGCATGCTCGCCCTGCGCTAAGTCGAAAGGACCCCCGATGCCGCCCGCGTCCAATCCTCTCATCGATACCTTCGGGCGCATCCACGACAACCTGCGCATCAGCGTCACCGACCGCTGCAATATCCGCTGCTTCTACTGCATGCCCGAAGAGGGCGTCCAGTTCATGCAGCGCTCGGAAATCCTCACCTTCGAGGAGATCGAGCACTTCGCCCGCGTCGCCGTTTCCCTCGGCGTCAACAAGATCCGCATCACCGGAGGCGAACCCCTCGTCCGCAAGGACCTGCCCGTCCTCGTCGAGAAACTCACCGCCATCCCCGGCGTCAACGACATCGCCCTCACCACCAACGGCGTCCTGCTCGCCGAACAGGCCCAGGATCTCTATTCCGCCGGGCTCCGCCGCCTCAATGTCCACCTCGATACCCTCGACCGCGAACGCTTCCACCAGATCACCCGCCGCGACGACCTGCCCCGCGTCCTCGCCGGCATCGACCGTGCTCAGCAGCTCGGCTTCGGGCCCATCAAAATCAACGCCGTCGCCGTGAAGAATCTGGTCGAGCCCGACATCGTCCCCCTCGCCCAATTCGGCCGCGAGCGCGGCATCGAAATCCGCTATATCGAGTTCATGCCCCTCGACGCCCAGGGCCTCTGGGATCACCGCAAAGTGCTCCTCACCGACGAAATGATCGGCCTGCTGGAAGCCGGCATCGGGCCCCTCGAAGTCATGCCCGACCCCGACCCCCGCGCCCCGGCCCTCGAATATCGCTGGAAAGATGGCGGCGGCGCCATCGGCTTCATCGCCTCCGTCAGCCGCCCCTTCTGCCTCAACTGCAATCGCCTCCGCATTACGTCGGATGGAAAGCTGCGATACTGCCTGTTTGCAATCGAAGAGACTGACGTGAAGGGTCTGTTGCGCGGAAACGCCGGAGACGATGCCATCCGGCAGGTCATCCGTGATGTGGTGTGGGCCAAGTGGCAGGGCCACGAGATCAACACCGCCAAGTTCGTCGCTCCGCCTCGGCCCATGTATTCCATCGGCGGGTAGTAATGTTTCAAAGATCTTTGCCTTATCTGGCCGGGCTCCTCGCCTGCGGGCTGTTCCTCGCCTTGGGCCTCATCTTCATCCCTTATCCGGGCGCGCAGTACGACGAGACGCTCTTCGTCATGTCGATCCACAGCCCGCAATATGTCGAGTACGCCATGAAGTTCGGCGCCGTCAAGGTGCCCATCATGCTCATGACGTATATCGGCACCCTCAAGGCCGCCATCTACGCCCCCATCCTCCACTTCTTTGGAGCCGGCAACGCCACCCTCCGCATCCCCGTCCTCCTCATGGGCGGAGCCTCCGTCTTCCTCCTCTACCTCATCCTCAAACGGCTCAGCGGCTGGAAAACCGCCTTCCTCCTCGCCCTTCTCCTGGCTACCGACGCCCTCTTCCTGCTCACCGATGTCTTCGATTGGGGACCCGTCGCCCTCCAGCACATCCTCTTCACCGGAGCCATCTACTCCTTCCTCCGCTTCAGTGACGACCGCCGCGGCCGCTGGCTGTTCCTCGGCTCCCTCTGCGCCGGCCTCGCCCTCTGGGATAAGGCCCTCTTCATCTGGCTCCTCGGTGGCTTTTCCGTCGCCCTCCTCGCCGTCTTCCCGCGCCAGTTACTCGCCCTCGCCAAAAACCGACGCCATCTCGCCGCCGTCATCCTGGGCTTCGTGCTCGGCGCCGCCCCGTTCCTCTACTACAACAAGATCCATAAACTGCGCACCATCACCGCCAACACCGAGATGGACGAGCAGCACCCGCTCGACAAACTCGCCATGCTCGACCGCACTCTCGATGGCAGCGGCCTCATGGGCTACATCGTGCGAGAGGATCCTGAAGGGCCCGTCCAGAACCTCAAGATGTGGGAGAAGATCCCCCTCTTCTTCAACGGCAAACTCGGCAACCCGCGCAATAGCTTCCAGCACATCCTGCTCGTCCTGGCGCTGATCCTCGCGCCCATCCTCTGCTGGAACGGCCCGAATCGAAAAGCGGCGCTCCTCTTCGTGCTCGGCGGCCTCTTCACCTACATCCTCATGCTGCTCACCAAGAGCGCCGGAGGCTCCGCCCACCACACCGTCCTGCTTCTTCCTATTCCCCAGATCCTCGCAGGCCTGATGGTCGGTGAGATCTACCGCCGCTGGCCGCGCCGCGGCTTCCGCATCGCTGCCGCTCTCGTCCTGCTCTGCGTCGTCTCCAACCTCACCGTCCTCAATACCTACCTCGCCCACTTCATCGCCTGCGGACCCACCGTCATCTGGAGCGACGCCATCCGCCCCCTCGTCACCGAAATCGGCAGCCGTCCCGGCAAACTCTTCTTCGGCGCCGATTGGGGCATCACCCAGCAGGTCGAGTTCTACGGCAACGGCAAAATCGGCTTCCATCGCACCAGCGACGCCATCGTCATCGATCTGCCCGCGCCCCTCAACGTCCAACACCTCGAACGCTATATGGCCGATCCCTCCACCGTCTTCGTCACCCACACGGAAGGCCACGAGGCGTTCGTCGGCGTCCGCAAAAAACTGCTCGATTTCGCCGCCGAACGCGGCTACCGCGACGAACTCTACAAGGTGATCAGCGACCGCCACGGCGTCCCTATCTTCGAAATCCATGAATTCCGAAAATGAGCCTGTTCAGGTCCCCATCACCGATGTCTTCGACCTTCACCCCTTCGCGCCCCGTGATGTGAAGGCGGCCGTCGAGGCCTATCTCGAAGAGGCCCACGCCCGCGGCTTCACCGCCCTCCGAATCATCCACGGCCGAGGCATCGGCGTACAACGCGAAATGGTCCGCAAGACTCTGGAACGCACACCGTTTGTTTTGGAATTCCGTGACGCGCCCGAAGGCGCCGGCGGCTGGGGCGCTACGCTCGTAACGCTGCGGCAGCCTTGATCAACAGCCACGCACCGGCGATCACCAGCAGCGGAGCCGACCACACCCCCGGCACCATCCTCTGCCAGTACAGCGAACCCCCAATGTGCGCGCAGCCGTTCAGCAGCATAATCACGCCGTAGGGCAGCGAGGCCCATTGGATCCAGCGCGCCCCGCGGAAGGCCGCCCGCGAAGCGATCAGTAGCAGCACCACCGCCATAATCAGCCCGGCCAGCCACTCGCCGAATTCATAGGTGGGCAGCCATTGGATCAGCAGCACGTCGCGCAGCATCATCACGAAAGGATTGTAGAAACCCAGGAAGTCGTGCGCCGCTTCGTCCGCCACGTGCAGCGCCAGCACCAGGGTGAGGGCCACCCAGGCCATCGCATGCCGCCGTACTGCCGTGTTCATCGCTAGCGCTTCCGCCGCGATTATAGCGCCGCCTGCGACGGGGATCTACTCCGCCAGTGTCGCCACCACTCGCTTCGGGTCGAAGCGCAGCAACTGGCCGCCCTTCACGTCCGCCAGCCACAACGAGCCCAGCCCAAACCGCAGCAGCCCGCCGCCTTCACCCGTGAACTGCTGCACCACCTTGTCCGTTTCGGGATTGATCCGCATCACAGGAAAACCCGGCACGCTCGCCCACACCGACCCTTCCCCAAACTCCAGGCTCCCCTCGGCATTCGGCACGCCCAACTCCACTGTCGCCGTCACCTTGTTCGTCTTCGGATCGATCCGCGAGATCTTGCCTTCGTTCCTGCACAATACCCAGATCGAACCGGCGCCCGAAGCCAGCGCCACCGGCCCCGCCGCCGTCTCAATCCGGTTCGTGATCACCTCGGTCTTCGGATCCAGCCGCAGCACTTTGCCCTGCTGCGGGCACGCGATCCACACCGCGCTCTCCGCCGAAAGCACAGCCGAGCAGCCCGCCGGCAGCCGCAGCTCCGACACCACGCGGTTGCCCTCCGGATCGATCCGCATCAGGTTCGTCCGCGCATCCGCCAGCACCCACAGGCTGTCTTCGCTCGCCGCCACAATTACGCCCTCGCCTGCCAAGCCCGTCTGCACCGTCGCACTCACCTTGCCCGCTCGCGCGTCCACCCGTTGCAGTCCCTTCTTGCCACAGCCCGGCACCCACAGGCTCCGGAACGCCGACACCATCTGCCCGCACGGCTGGTCCAACCCGCCAATCGCTTCCCCCGGCTTATTCGTCTTGGCGTCAATTCGCAGCAGCGCCCCCGTGCCCTTCTGCGGAGCGAACGCCATCATCGTCATCACCGGCACGCCCGACAGGCCCACCACCGCGATCTGCGCTTCACTTTTCAAGTTGGCAAAGGGGATCTGGACGCCGGGCGTCTTCACCCCCGTCTTCGGCGCAGCCGCGGGCAACAGCATCAAAATAATCGATAGGGATACGGACAGGTGCATCGCGCTATAGCTCTTTCAGGGGTTTGGATTCAGAGCGGCGGGGCGGGCGGCTGGCATGGCCGTTTGGATCCCCAGTATAACCCGGAAATCCGGCCCGCTTGACGCTTGTCTCGATATTCGTTGACAAACCAATACTGGAACAGATACAACTGATCTCAAGCCGTATACATCTTTTGGTCCCTTAACAGACCAGCTCCTAGTCGAACTACGCTTAGCCCCGTCGGCGGCAATACTGCCCGCTCTTTTTACTCGGAATCATCCCTATGCGCTGTTCGTCACGGCCCCTTAAGTTACTACTGCCTGGCGTGCTCCTCGCCGCCTACCCCTCTCTCGCCCAAACCACTCGCGCCAACTCCCCCGAGTTCTTCGAGTCCACCATCCGCCCCATCCTGGCCAATAACTGCTTTAGCTGCCACACTCAGTCGCAGCTCGGCGGACTTCGTGTCGACAGCGCCGAAGCCCTCCAAAAAGGCGGTAAACGCGGACCAGCCGTCGTACCCGGCGATCCAGACAAGAGCCTCCTCATCAAAGCCGTCCGTCACGAAGACCCCGCCTACAAGATGCCGATGGGCGGCAAACTGAAAGAAGCCGAGATCAACGCTCTCGTCTCCTGGGTCAAGGAAGGCGCCGTCTGGCCCAAAGCCGCCGCCCCCACCTCCGTCTCCAAAACTGAAGCCGGCAAGTACAACATCCGCGCCGAACAACGCGCCTTCTGGTCGTTTCAGCCCATCCATCCCACCCCGGCGCCCGCCGTGAAGGACTCCAAATGGGCCAAAACCGACATCGACCGCTTCATCCTTGCCCACCTCGAACGCGAAGGTCTCAAGCCAGTCAAGGCCGCCACAAAGCGCGATCTCATCCGCCGCGCTTACCTCGATCTCACCGGCCTGCCGCCGAAATTCGAGGATATTCAGGCTTTCGAAAAAGACGCCTCACCCGATGCCTTCGCCAAAGTCGTTGACCGCCTGCTCGCCTCGCCCTCCTATGGAGAACGCTGGGGCCGCGTGTGGCTCGACGTCGCCCGCTATGCCGAAGACGACTACCGCAGCCTCGACCCCATGCGCCGCGGCCTCAACCCTTACCCCAATGCCCATGTCTATCGCGATTGGGTGATTCAGGCCTTCAACGACGATCTCCCTTACGATCAGTTCGTTAAGGCGCAGTTGGCCGGCGATTTGATGGACCCCGCGGTCCGCCACAAAACCCTGCCCGCCACCGGTTTCCTGGGCCTCGGCCCCTGGTATTACGACAACGGCTCCACCGAAGTCACCCGCGCCGACGAACGCCACGACCGGGTCGATGTCGTCACCCGCGGCTTCCTCGGCATGACCGTCGCCTGCGCCCGCTGCCACGATCACAAGTACGATCCCATCCCCACCACCGACTACTATTCACTGGCCGGCATCTTCCAGAACACCATCTACGAAGAGTATCCGCGCGCCCCGAAATCAGTCGTCGACAGCTACGCCAAGCTCGAGGACGAAATCGATAAGAAACAGAAAATGCTGGGCGAATTCCAGTCAGACCAGAGCACCCAGCTCTCCCAGAGCCTGGCCCTCCAGACCGCCAACTACCTGCAAGCCGTGTGGGAAGTCACTGGTCCCCAGAAGAAGGAAAAGTCGCAGGTGGTCGATGCCCGCAAGCTCGATTACGAGCTGCTGGAGCGCTGGACCACCTACATGGGCAAGGTCAGCGACAAGTACAAATACAAGGTCGCCTGGCAGGAAATGATGAAGAAGGGCGGCACGCCCCCCGCCGCCAAGGCCGCCGCCGAGAAGTTCCAGCAGGATCTGGTCGGCGTCATGCTGTCCCGCAACGAGCTGAACGAAGAGAATAAAGTCATTGCCAGCAAGGCGATGGAGGGCACCAAGCCCAAGAAGCGGACGAACAAACCTTCCAATTTCGTCACCAACGAAGACTTCTGCCCGGGCTGCTCGCTGCAGCTCAAGTCGCTGCCGGAAGAGGCCAACGCCTTCTGGACCGAGATCTTCCAGCGCGAACTCAGCGAAGCCGACGACCCGGCCGCCATGGCTGCCTCGGGCCGCTTCGGCAAGCCCGGCGTGCTGCTGTTCCGGGGCTGGGGCCTGGAATCCCGCATCGGCGGCGAAGCCCGCGCGCGGCTCGAAATGCTGCGCAACGACCTCACGGCGGAGCGCAAGAAGCTCGAACCCCATTACCCGTATCTGCATGGAGTCAAAGACTCTGACAGCCCCATCGACCTCCAGGTGGCACAGCGCGGCGACCCCTTCAACCTGGGCGACAAGGTCTCCCGCCACTTCCTTTCTGTCCTGACTCCGACGGAACCGAAGGCCTATTCCAAGGGCAGCGGCCGCCTCGAACTGGCCGAAGACATCGTCAAGCAGCCCATCGCGATGCGCGTCATCACCAACCGCATCTGGAAGTCGCATTTCGATACCGGCCTGGTCGACAGTCCCAGCAACTTCGGAATCACCGGCGAGCGGCCGTCGAACCCCGAACTGCTCGAATACCTGTCCGACTCGTTTGTCAAAAACGGCTTATCCATCAAGAAGTTACACCGCCAGATCATGCTCAGCTCGGTGTATCAGCTGAGCACGGAAAACGACGCCGTTGCCGCCGCCAAAGACTCGGGCAACCGCCTCTACTGGCGCGCCAACAAGAAGCGTCTCGACTCGGAACAGCTGCGCGATTCCATTCTGGCTGTCGCCGGGAATCTTGACGATGCTCTCGGCGGACCTTCTGTTGAACTCACACCCGCCGTCACCCGGCGTACTGTTTATGGCAAGGTGAGCCGCTATAAGCTCGACCAGTACCTGCAGCTTTTCGACTTCCCGACGCCGGCCATCAGCGCCGAGAAGCGGTTCACGACCACTGTTCCACTTCAGCGTTTGTTCATGATGAATAGCGACTTCGTTCAAGTGGAAGCGGAAGAGGTGGTCAAGAAAGTCGCCAATGAGGCCGACAACAAAGCTCGGGTGCGCAAAGCGTACCAGATCGTCTATGGCCGCGAACCGAAGCTGGAAGAGATCACGCTGGCGCTCGACTACCTCAAGAAGGAGCCTCTGACGGAGTACGAAGAGGCCAAGAAGCGTGAGGCGGAAAAGGCCAAGGAGAAGCCCAAGAAGGGCGATCCTGCCAAGACTGGCGGTGACGCAAAAGACACTGAAAAGAAAGAACCTGTGCCCACGGAGACAGCCAGCGATATGCCCGAAGCGCAGACCGGCGGAGCGGGGGCAGACCAGATGCCCGCGCCCGCAGCAGCTGCCGAAGGCATGCCGGCCCCCGAGATGATGGGCATGGGCATGATGGGCGGGGTGATGCCCGGAGGCCGGCGTGGGCCGGGCGGGGCGGGGTCCAACGAACCGAAGTACCAGCCGAGCGCCTGGGGCCGCTATGTGAAGGTCCTGCTGAGCTCGAACGAATTCCTGTTTATTAACTGAAGGAGCCCCGGTTTTCCGCATGTCAGATCATAAGTCCCGCAATCCAACTACGCGCCGCGAGGCGTTGCGCCGGGTCGGTAATGGCTTTGGAATGATGGCTTTCGCCGGAATGCTCGGCGAGTCGATGGCGCGTGCCGGGGCCGTCCTGGGGCCCGATGGATCGATGGCCAGCTACAAACTGGACCACCCGCAGAAAGTAAAACGGATTATCTTCCTGTTCATGAACGGAGGCCTGTCCACCATCGACAGTTTCGATCCGAAACCCGCCCTGGACAAGTACGACGGCCAGCCGCTGCCTGGAAACCAAGTGAAAACCGAGCGCCGAACCGGTGAACTGATGAAATCACCGTTCACGTTCAAAAAACATGGCCAGTGCGGCATGGATGTGAGCGACCTGTGGCCGCACCTGTCCACGGTGGTAGACGATATCTGTTGGATCCGCTCGGTTTACACCGAGATCCCGAATCATGAACCGTCGTGCCTGATGATGAACACGGGCGCCAACCAGGCGGGCCGGCCGTCGCTGGGCGCCTGGATCACGTACGGTTTGGGCTCAGAGAACCAGAATCTGCCCGGTTTCGTAGTGCTTTGTCCCGACGTGCCCACGACGGTCGGGCCGCCTCTGTGGAGCAACGGCTTCCTGCCGGCGATCCATCAGGGGACGTACATCTCCAACAAGGTGCAGGTGCCCGAGGGCGAGGCGCCGCCGATGGAGCCGATGACGGCCGACGGCAAGCCTGACGAGAAGATGAAGAAGGTCGTGGTCGAGAAGAACTTCGACCCGAAGAAGCTTGTCAGTTACGTCAACAATCCCAAGTTCGAGTTGACTGAGCAGCGTCGCGAGCTGGATCTCGTTGCAAAGCTTGAGAAAATCCGCAGCGCCGAGCAGGGTACGGACCCGCAGGTGGAAGCGGTGATCAAGTCGATGGAGATCGCCTACCGCATGCAGACCGAGGCGCCCGAGGTCTTCGATGTGAGGAAGGAATCGCAGGCAACGCTGGATCTGTACGGCCCTGGTCCGGTGGCGCGCGGCGCTTTGACGGGCGTCCGGTTACTGGAAAAAGGCGTCCGGATGGTGCAGCTCTACTACTCGAAGGGCGACCCGTGGGATGCGCACGGCGACATCATGGCGCACAAGGTGAATGCGAAGAACTCTGACCAGGCGTTCACAGCGGTGGTCAAGGATCTGAAAGCACGCGGGTTGTGGAAAGACACGCTAGTGGTGTGCGGCTCGGAATTCGGCCGTACGCCGGTGCGGGAAGTGGGCGGCGGCGGCGGCAATGCGAAGAAGGGGCGAGACCACAATCCCTTCGGGTTCACGATGTGGCTGGCCGGCGGAGCGGTGAAGGGCGGGACGATCTACGGCGCGACCGACGACTTCGGATTCAAAGTTGTGGACAAGCCCGTTCATGTTCACGACATTCACGCGACGATCCTTCACCTGATGGGCATCGATCACACAAAGTTGACGTACAGGTACAGTGGCCGCGACTTCCGGTTGACGGACGTAGCAGGCAACGTCTTACATGACGTCCTAGCATAGGATCGACGCCATTTCGGCACCTGCCGACTATCCGGCACCTGACCGCAAAAAACACGGTGGCAGTTTGCGGTAAAAACACCGCAGTTTCACCGTGGTTAGCGGTGCGGTTTGCCGCGGGCTTTGACGGTCCGGGCGGCGCGGGCTTTGACTACGAATTGGGCCATGGATTTGGAGACGTGGTCCAGGACGGTGGCCCACTCTTCGAGATGCTCTTCGCCTTGGGGGGTGAGACGGTAGACTCGGCGGGCTGGACCGCTTTGGTCGGTTTCCCATTCGGAGGCTACGTTGCCGTTCTCCTCCAGTTGACGCAAGGTGCGGTAGAGGGCCGCTCGTTCGATTTCGGCGTCGGTGAGCGAGTGCTCGGGCATCTCGCTGGCCAGGTCGTAGCCATACGAGCGCCCCTTCCGTTTTAGCAGCAGCAACACCACCGGTTCGACGAAGCGGGAAAGATTGCCCATGGCACAGGTGCAGGGATGATCCTTGCCGTGGCGCTCGCACATTCGTTTTGCCAGATGATCCTCCCTTGACCGCGCTCTCAGAGCCATTGTAACCTAGGTGCGAGTTGCACCTAGATGGTTGTGGCTCCCAGAGAGGATTGAAAAGAACGTGCGCATCGCAATTCCCACTTCGGACGGAGACCTGGACCAGCATTTCGGACACTGTGCCCGATTCGCGCTGATCGATGTGAATCCGGCCACGAAAGAGATCACCGCGACGATGGAAGTGGCGGCTCCGGAGCATCAACCGGGCCTGCTGCCGCCCTGGCTGAAGGAGCGGAATGTGAATGTCGTGATTGCGGGCGGGATGGGTACGCGGGCCCAGACGCTGTTTCAGGGCCTCTCGATTGAGGTGATCACGGGCGCTCCGCCGGAGAAGACGCTGACGCTCGTACGCCAGTATCTGGATGGCAGCCTGGTGACGCGGCCTCACACCTGCAGCCATTGACGCGTGACGAAGCAGGGAGTGCTTGAATATGTCAGCGAGATCAGGTTTGGCGGCAGGGGCGCGGCAGATCATCCATGCCGAACCGCACTCCGGCTGCTTTGTGTGTGGAAAAGACAATCCAGGCGGGTTGGGGCTGGTCTTCCAGCGGTTGGATAACGGCCGGATGAAGGCGCTGTGGTCGCCGGGATCGCGGTGGGAGGGGTTTCGAGGGATCGTGCATGGCGGCGTGGTGAGCACGGTGCTGGACGAGGCGATGTCGAAGTCTGTGGCGGCGGCAGGCTGCGAGGCGTTGACGGCGGAGTTGCGGATGCGGTTCCGCCGGCCGGTGCAATCCGGCGGGCTGTTTCAGATCCAGGGTTGGATTGTGAGGCGCAGCAAGCGACTGATCGAGGCCGAGGCGGTGCTGGAGTCGCTGGATGGGCTGGAGTATGCCCACGCGTGGGCCCGATTCCTGTCGCTGCCGGATTCGCGGGCGCCGTTATTGCGAGTGGTGACTGCGCCGGATGATGGTGATCATTTTGAGGTTGATTTTTATGAAACTCCAGAGCTGCCAGGGCAGGAAGGTTCTTAGGAACACTGTGCCCCGCGTGGGTTTCGTGGCGTAAAACCAGGGCTTCAAGTGGGCCTTCTCGATGGCCGTCAGGTTCTTCTGTTGGGGATTCATGGTTACTCCGGGATCAGGGCCCAGCCGGGCAGCATGCGGGCTTTGTAGAGGAACAGGTGGTGGAGCAGGATCTTGATCCAGTGGCCGGCCAGGCCGATTTCTCCGAAGGTGTAATCGATGTCGCGGCCGTACTCGGGGTAGCGCTCGTAGTCGGGGACGATGGGGAAGACGGTGATGGAGGCGGCGGTCCCGGAGAAGGGGTTGGCTCCGGCGGAGGCGACGCAGGCGGCACCCATCTCGGCCATGGAGGCGGTGTGCGTGGGGCCGGATTTGCCGTGCAGCATATCGGTGATGTTGTGGGCCACGGCTTTGGCGATCATGGCGGAAGGCATGCCGGTGCGAGGCGGAGCGGGGGCGATGACCTGGCCGGCCGCGGTAGCCCGGGGTCTTGAGATGGCATGCGGCGGGGCGAAGGCGATGCCGGCCGCGAAGAGGTTCGAGTAAGACGGGTTCTGATAGGTGCGCGGCCAGTCGCGCGGTTTCCACTCTTCGTACGGCTTCTTCGTGTAGTCGGCATCGACCTTCATGAAGCCATTGGGCGCGAAGAGGGTGGAGGAGATGTCCTCGCCGGCGGCGTTGAAGGCCTTGAGGCCGACGCCCGTGAAGGGCGGCAGGAGCATGGCCATGTCGAAGGGCACGGAGCGCTGCTCGCCATCGAGGGTTTCGATGTTGGCCGCGCCGGGCTCCACTTCGCGGACATGGGCGCGGGTGATCCAGTCGATGCCGCGTTCGGCGAAGAGCGATTCCTGGAAGATCTTGCTGGGCGTGATGTAGCCGCCGCTGCGGATGTGGACGCCGTCCATGCCGAAGTCGCCGATTTCGTACTCGTTGGAGAGGTAGACGACCTCGGCCTTGTCGCGAACGCCGCGGCTGCGGAGTTCGAATTCGAGATTGACGACGTATTCAAAGGCAGCACCCTGGCAGGTGCAGGCGCCATGGCCGGTACCGATGAGGAAGCGTTGTTTCTCGCCGCGTTTCATGCGTGCCACTTTTTCGAGGAAGATACGGGACGTCTCTTCGGCGTGGCTGGCGGTGCAGACGGAGAGGCTGTTGCGGCCCGGGCCCAGGCCGGGGGTGGCGTCGAAGTTGAGTTTGGGGCCGGTGGCGTTGAGGAGGAAGTCGTAGGTGACGTGTTCGCGCTGGCCGGCCTTGCCTTCGACCGTGTACTCAATCTCAACAGAGGGGCGGGCATTGCCGGGGACGCCCTCCGGGTAGAGGGCCAGGGCGCGGGCCTGCTTGAAGTCGATGCCGGCGCGGCGGTAGATGGGCGCCAGGGGGAAAGTGACCTGCTCCTTCTTCAGGAGCCCGACGCCGACCCAGATATTGGAAGGGATCCAGTTGTATTTGGGCTGAGGTGAGATGACGACGATTTCGTCCTGCTTGCCCAGCCATTTCCTGAGGAATGCGGCCGCGGTGTGTCCGGCCACGCCCGCTCCCAGAACGACGATACGAGCCATGTGAACAGTGCCTCCCGGCGCTGCCGGAGTAGATACAGTTCCGGGCAGAACGTGACAACCGCTCTGGCGGGTGTACCTGGCGTGAGACGCTTAGCCCTCGAGGAAGCCGCGTTTGATGGCGATTAGGACGGCGTGCGTGCGGTCGTTGGCGTTGAGTTTGCCTAGGATGCTCTTCATGTGGCTTTTGACGGTGTCCTCGGAGATGCCGAGCTGCGCGGCCACGACCTTATTCGAACAACCCATTGCGATGTTGCGCAGCACTTCGATTTCGCGATCGGTGAGGGTGTCGGAGTTTACGAATTCGGCGATTTCCTGGGCGATTTCTGGGGGGATGCGGCGGCGTCCGGCGTGGACGGCATGGATGGTTTCGATGAGTTCCTTGCGCAGCATGCTTTTGAGGAGGTAGCCGGCGGCTCCGGCTTTGATGGCGCGGACGGCCTGGACGTCACCGGAGTAGGTGGTGAGGACGATGATGCGGGCGTCGGGGTAGTCGCGGCGGATGGCCAGGATGGCGTCGATGCCGTTCATGACGGGCATCTGGAGATCCATGAGGGTGATGTCGGGTTTGTGTTCGCGGAAGAGGGACACCGCCTCTTCGCCGTTGGCGGCTTCAGCGACGAGTTGCAGGTCTTTGTGGGCGCTGAGGGCGAAGGCGATGCCGTCGCGGATGAGCGGGTGGTCGTCGACGGTGAGGATGCGGATGAGCGGGGCTTTGGCGATGTCCTGTTCGCTGTGCGGCATAGATCCCAGTGATTTCCCCGCCCGGGCGTCCTCGAGCCTGGAGGAACGATTGAGGAGGTATGTAGGCTGACAATAGCACGGAGATAGGTGGAAGAGGCAGTCCGAGGCGTGGGGCCTCTGCCGGCGGACGGGTCGCGGTTAGTGGAGGGCGGCCAGGGTTTCGGTGATGAGCTTTTGCAGCTCCTGGTGACTGCCGCTCAACTGAGTGAGCGCCTGGGCACACTGCGGACGGGCTTCGGCGGGCCGGCCGGTCTGGGCCAGCAGGCGGCAAAGGAGCCAGCGCGGCTGATACCAGTTGGGTGCGCGCTGGATGGCCTGGCGGAGGTCTGATTCCGCCTGTGGCGCGTTCTGTGCGAGCACTTCGACCACTGCGGCGTTGTAGTAGGCCAGATTGGCGTCCTCGCCGGGGTGGAGGATGGCCTGGCGGCTGGATTCGACAGCTTCGGTCCAGAGGATCCTGCGGATGTTCTCGGGGTTGGGGAGAGCGGCGAGTTTGGTCATACGCTGGGCGTACCAGAGTTCGGGGGCCGGGCCGGCTGGCCAAGGCCAGGCTTTTGCATGCCACTCAATGGCCGCCTGCCAGTTGCCGGCGTTGAGGTGCGATTGGATGCGCTGGTAGGCAAAGTCCGTCCAGGCTACGGAGAGGGCACAAGCGGCGAGGGCCAGGCCGGCCAGGGCGGCGGCGGGTTTCCAGAACGGGCTGAGTGTGGGGGCGGGTTGGGTAGCAGGCCCGGCCAGGGACGACTGGGCCGCCAGGATGAGGAGCAGGCAGCAGAGGGACGGCAGTGTGAAGACGAAGAACGAGTGGGTGACGGCCAGGGCAACCAGGGCGGCGGAGAGGCAGGCGGGCAGCAGTCCGAGGCGGCGGGCGCGGAAGCTCCAGTAGAAGCCGGCGAAGAACAGGGCCAGGAGGCAGAGGAGGCTGGCGAGTCCGGTGGAGGCAGCGGCGTCGAGCCAGGCGCTGTGGGGGGACTCGTGATAGAAGTCCGGGTAGAGCTGGCTGAGGTGGAGGGACTGATAGAGCGGGAAGACCAGGGGAAAGGTCTCGGGGCCCCAGCCGATGGGCCAGCGGCGTGCGACGAGACCGAGGCTGTCGAACCAGAGGGGGAGGCGGGTGCCGCCAGAGACGTCGAGGGTCCATTCGTTGGCTCGGGAGACCATGGGGGCCCAGGCAGGCGAGAGGCGGAGGGCGAGGGCCATGGAGGAAGCAGTGGCGGCGATCCAAAGGAGAGTGCGCCGGCGGAAGAGGGCGGCGCTGCCTCGCGTGGTGAGCGCCAGGAGGAGGGCACCGAGGAGGAGGCCGGCGAGGACGGCGCGCGTGCCGCTGACGGCGATGCCGGCGATGCTGAGGGCTACGGCGGCGAGGCAGAGGAGGCGCCAGGACTTGCTGGATTCGCGGGACTGGGCGCCGAGCCCGAGGAAGACGACGACGAGGAGGAAGCTGCCGAGATAGGCGGCGTGGCCCAGGGTAGCGGGCGGGCGGATGGTTTTGGCGGGCGGCGGCAGGGCGTAAAGGGAAGCGTCGAGGAAGGGGTCGAGGCCCATGGACTGGGCGACGGCGTAGGCGGCGGTGAGCAGGCCGGCGAGGCAGAGTGTGCGGAGGGCGAGGCGGAGGTAGCGGGGGTCGGAGATGAAGCAGGCTGCGGAGTAGAGTCCGCAGAGGAGGATAGCGAGTTGGGAGAGGGCGCCGAAGCGCCGCCAACCGCTGCCGTAGAGGGAGAGGGCCTGGTTTTCCGAGAAGGCGGTGGCGATGAGGAGGGTGAGGGCGTAGAGGCCACAGAGGATGAGGAGGAGTTTGCCGGTGGGCCGGGCGTAGAGGGCAGTGAGGCGGTGGAGGAGGCGGCCGGGTTGGAGCAGGAGGAGGGCGGCGAGCAGTTGGAGGGCTACGGCTTTGGGAGCGGCGTCGAAGTGGAAGGACAGGCCGGGCGCCCAAGCGAGGGGGGCGAGGAAGACGAAGGCGGCGAGGAAGCAGGCGTCGTGGTGGAAGCGGGATCCGGATTGGGGCGTACTTCTCATGACATGCGCCGGTTTGGAGGGCGCAGCCTGCCGCCGGTTGTCAGACAGCTTCGCACTGTTGACGGGTGTTGTGAAAGCACTGGTGGAGAGACAGGGGCCGATCACGGCACGGGATTGAAGTTACCGCGGAGCTGCCAACCGCTGTCGAGGGCCGTAGTGTCGACGGCCCGCAGGTAAGCCTGGACGCTGGATGGGATGGCGGACATGAACGAGAGCGAGACGGTGACGGTGAGCGTGTTGCCCGAAGCGGAAACAGTGGAGCCGGAGGGGATGAGCATGCACGCGCTGTTGACGAGGGGCGGCGCGATGGTGCCTGGGGTGACGGGACCGAGAGCGGGGCCGGTGCTGCCGAGCAGATACATGACGTTAGAGGTGCGCGAGTAGTGCACCTGGCAGTAGGGCTGGCCGCCGCCGGTGGCGGAGAGTCCGAGCATGAGGCGGGTCCAGGAGATCTGGCTAGCTCCGTCGAGATCGTAGAACGTGGCGGTAAAGGCCTGGGCGTGGGCGGAGCCGGCGGCGGGGGTCAGGGCTTGGACTCCTGGGGTTCCGTCGATGGTCCAGGCGCCGGATTGGATAAAGCCGGAATCGGTGCCAATGGGGGTGCGGGTGCGCAGGTAGGTATTGCGGGCACCGAGCATGGAGGACTTGAAGGTGACGGCGAGGTTCCACTGGAGGGCTGCGCCGGTGTTGATTGCGGTGGTGAGGATGGTGTTCACGGCGCAGGCGCTGGTCTGGAGGAGGTTGGAGGCGGTGCCGGGGGCGATGGGGCCGAGGAAGAAGCCGCCGTCGCCATAGATCCAGAGTCCGTTGCCGGCGCGGTCGTAGTGGACGAGGCAGAACGGTTGGCCTCCGCCGTCGGTGGCGACAGCGAACAACATCTGTGCCCAGCCGAGGCTGATGCCGGTGAAGCCGGGCGCGTCGGGGTAAGTTCCGGTGAAGGTCTGGACGGAACCGGAGCCGGAGGCGGGGAGGATGGAAAGGGTGGGGATGGGCGGATCAGTGACGGTGAAGGAGCCGCGCTGGATCAGGCCGGTGTCCTGTTCAGTTTTGTCATAGGCGCGGAGGTAGACGCTCTTGTCGCCGGCAAAGCCCGGTTTGAACGTGATGGGGACATTCAGGGTGAGGTTGGTGCCGACGGGGGTGAAGGAGACTCCGCTGGTGTTGACGGCGCAGGCGCTGTTCTTGAGGGCCGCCGAGACGGTGCCGGGTGTGATGGGGCCGAGGAAGAAGCCTTCATCGCCATACAGCCAGAGTCCGTTGCCGGGGCGGTCGTAGTGAACGAAGCAGAAGGGCTGGCCGCCGCCATTGGCCGCGACGGCGATGAGGATCTGTCCCCAGGCGAGGTCCTGGACGCCGTTGGGGTCGGAGTAGACGGCAGAGAAGGTTTGGTTGTAGCCGCTGCCGGTGGCTGGCGAAACGGAGACAGCAGCGGGGGGCATAGGTCCTGAGGCGCCCTGGACCGGAATGGAGACGATGTTGCTGGTGGAGCCGCCGATCTGGAGGAAGACGGGTTGCTCGCCCGGGCCAGTGGCGGCGGGCACCATAAAGCTGACCTTGTAGACACCGAGGGAGGTGGTGGAGAGTTGCGCGAGGACGCCGGTAGCCTGTTGGCCGCCGATGAAGACCACGGGGGTGATGGCCGTGGGCAGGGGAAATGCAGGAATCTGGCCTGTGTTGACGGAGGGCACGGTGGGCCCGAGTCCAACGGCGAAGATGGACACGATGGTGCCGGGGACGGCGAGATGGGAATCGGTGAGAGGAGTGCCGGCGGCATCCTGGGCGGTGGCGCGGCCATGTCCGGAGTTATCGAGGGAGTAGAGTCCGGGCGAGTACTGGGTGAGGTCGATGGTTTTGGTGGCGACGGTCTGGCCGAGGCGGCGAATGGCGAGGTCGATGGTGCCGACGGAGAGCTCCCTGGGGATCTGGATGGTCATTTGGGCCGGGCCGGACTGCAGGATGGGGGCGTCGACGCCGTTAGCCTTGACGGAGGTGACGATGGTAGTGGGCTGGGGCAGGGCGAGGTCTGAGCCGTAGAGGAGGGAGAGTCCGCCGGGGGAGTGGCTGTACTGAAAAGAAGCGGCGTTGACGGCGGAGGTGACGGCGGTGGTGGCCTGGGGGGTGATGAGGGCGGCTGCCTGTTCGCTGATGGATTGGGTTGGCGGCAGGTGCAGAGGCACGGCGCCCCAGCGGCTGGGCTGGTTCGGGCCGCCGGCCGGCTGAGCGAGCAGCGCCGTGGCAGCACAGGAGATGAGTAGGAATCGGGTGACACTCCGGGCTTTGAGCAGTTTCATGGGACGGCCGTTCCTCCAAGGCACAACCTCTGATATAGCACAAGAAGATCTTTTTCTCGCTGTAATTTCGGATCTAGGTGGGACTTTGGGGTGGATTATGGTACTACTCTTACCTTTCAAAGGTTTACGGCCCGATGGGGAGCGCAGGAGTGCGTCTAAATTGGGGGTGGACCGACGGCAGTTGTGACAGCGGAGGCGGGCGGGCTGGTGACGACGGGGATCCATGTGCCACGCTGCTGAAAGCCGGTGTCGGGGGAGGTGAAACCATCGACTTCCCTGGCGCGGAGGTAGGTTTTCAGCGCAGGTGGGATGCCGGCATGGAATGAGACCGCGGCCGAGAGGGTGTAGTAGTTCCCCAGGGGCGAAGCCGACTCCGAGGCTGAGGAGGAGGCGGCATCGAGGGAGCATTCGCCGATGCGTAGAATGGCGGCGCCGCCGATGGGGACGGGGCCGACGAAGTGTAGATTGTCGTTGGACAACCAAAGCAATTTGCCCGGGCGATCGTAGTGGATCACGCAGCCGGGCTGGCCGCCGAGGTCGGGGGCGACGGCGAGGAGGATTTCCTCCTCATTGATGGAGGTCGCGAGGTAGGGGTCGAAGAACCGGCCGGTGAAGACCTGTGGGCCGCCGGTGCCGGAAGATGGAGTGATTTCGAGGAGGGCGGGGAGGTTGTAGGAGGTCCAGGTGCCGGCCTGGACGAAGCCGGTGTCGAGGCCGATGGGGCTAAGGGTGCGCAGATAGACCTTGCGATAACCGGCGATGGCCTGTCCGAAGAAGGTGGAGAGCCTGAGTTCCAGCGCGCCGTTGACGTTGGCCGCGGTGCTGGCCGCGGTATCGATGGCGCAACTACTGTTCTGGAGGAGGTTGGAGGAGACTCCGGGCGTGACAGGCCCGAGGAAGAAGCCGCTGTCGCCATAGAGCCAGAGACCGTTGCCGGCGCGGTCGTAGTGGACGAGGCAGAAAGGCTGGCCGCCGCCATTGGTGGCCACGGCGAAGAGCATTTGCGCCCAGCCGAGATTCAGGCCGCTGAAGCCTGGGGCGTCGGGATAGGTGGCGGTGAAGATCTGAGCAGAGCCATCTCCGGAGGCGGGGAGGACCGAGAGGGTGGGCGGGGTTGGATTGGAGACGGTGGCCGTCCCGTGTTGGAGCCAGCCGGTGTCCTGTTCGGAGCGATCGAAGGCGCGCAGGTAGATGTTTTTCGCTCCGGCGAAGCCCGTCTTGAAGGAGATAGGCACGTTCAAGGTGAGGGCCGTGCCGAGTTGGGTGATGGTGGTCGCGCTGGTGCTGACGGCGCAGGCGCTGTTCTTCAGGCCGGCCGAGACGGTTCCGGGCGCAACGGGGCCGAGGAAGAAGCCGCCGTCGCCATAGAGCCACAGGCCGTTGCCGGAGCGGTCGTAGTGGACAAAGCAGAAGGGTTGACCGCCGCCGTTGGGAGCCACGGCGATGAGGAGTTGGGCCCAGGCGAGATCCTGCGTGCCGTTGGGGTCGGAATAGACAGCAGAGAAGGTCTGGTTGGAGCCAGAGCTGGACGCGGGGGTGACGGAGTCGGCGGTGGGGGGCATGGGGCCGAGGGGGCCCTGAACGGGGATCGAGGCGATGTTGCTGGAGGAGGCGCCGATCTGGAGGAACAGGGGTTGCTCGCCGGGTCCCGAAGTGGGAGGGACGTTGAAGGTGACTTTGTAGACGCCCAGGGCTGTGTTGGTGAGTTGGGCGAGCACTCCCGTGGCTTGCTGGCCGCCGAGCACGACCATGGGGGTGATGGCGGCGGGCAGCGGCGCCGCGGGGATCTGGCCGGTGACGACAGGGGGCACGGTCTGTCCTAAGCCGGTTGCGTAAATGGACACGGCGGCGCCCGGGATAGCGAGATGGGCATCCGTGAGGGCGAGGCCCGAGGCGTCCTCGGCGCCGGCCCGGCCCTGGCCGTCGCCGCTGACGGTGAAGATGCCGGGGGAGTGCGGGGAGACATCGATGGTCCATATGGCGAGTGTCTGGCCCCAGCGCTGGACAGCGAGGTCGACGGGTCCGGAAGGCAGTTCCGTAGGGATCTGAATGGTGAGGCGGGTGGGGCTGGATTGCACGACGGGTGCGTCGATTGCATTGGCCTTGACGGAGGTGACGATGGTGGTGGGCTGAGGCAGGGTGAGGTCGGAGCCGGTGAGGATGGAGAGCGATCCGGGGGAGTGGGTGGTCTGGAACGAGGCGGCGTTGACGACGGAGGTGACGGCGGTGGTGGCCTGGGGCGTGATGAGGGCGGCGGCCTGTTCACTGATCGCGTTTGGGGGCGGCAGGTGGAGTGGGACGGGTCCCGAGGCGCCGGTTTGGCGTTGGCCGCCGGACGGCTGGGCGAGCAGCGCCGTGGCAGTGCAGGAGATGAGCGCGCAGAGGGCAACACTCCGGACTTTGGGCAGATTCATGGGGCGACCATTCCTCCAAGACGCAATCTTTGATATAGCACAACAGGATGTAATTCTCTGTTTAATTTTGGATCTAAGCAGGACTTTCCGGTGAAATATGACGCTACACCTACCTGTCAAAAATCCACGGCCCGATGGGGAGCGCAGAAGTGCGTCTAAATTGGCGGTGGGTGACCGCCGGTGGTGACGGCGGAGGTCCAGGTGCCAGCCGGGAGGAAGCCGGTGTCGAGGCCGATGGGGCTGAGGGTGCGCAGATAGATGTTTCGAGCACCGGCCATGGTCTGCCCGAAGAAGACGGAGAGTTTGAGTTCCAGCGCGCCGCTGACGCTGCCCGCGGTGGTGGCCGCGGTATCGATGGAGCAGTTGCTGTTCTGGAGCAGGTTGGACGAGGCGCCGGGGGTGACGGGCCCGAGGAAGAAGCCGCTGTCGCCATAGAGCCAGAGCCCGTTGCCGGCACGGTCGTAGTGGACGAGGCAGAAGGGCTGGCCGCCACCATCGGTAGCGACGGCAAACAGCATCTGGGCCCAACCGAGGCTGAGGCCGATGAAGCCGGGGGCGTCGGGATAATTGGCGGTGAAGATTTGGGCGGAGCCGGCTCCGGAGGGTGGAGAGACCGCGAGGATGGGCGGGGTGGGATTGGAGGCGTCGAATGTCCCGCGCTGGAGCCAACCGGTGTCCTGTTCGGAGCGGTCGTAGGCGCGCAGGTAGATGTTTTTCGGCCCGGCGAAGCCCGTCTTGAAGGCGACGCGCACGTTCAAAGTGAGGGCGGAGCCGAACTGGGTGATGGTGGTCGCGCTGGTGTTGACGGCGCAGGCGCTGTTCTTCAAACCGGCCGAGACTGTGCCGGGCGTAACGGGGCCGACGAAGAAGCCTCCGTCGCCATAGAGCCACAGGCCGTTGCCGGCCCGGTCGTAGTGGACAAAGCAGAAGGGTTGACCGCCGCCGTTGGGGGCGATGGCGAAGAGGAGTTGGGCCCAGGCGAGATCCTGCGTGCCGTTGGGATCGGAATAGACAGCAGAGAAAGTCTGGTTGGAGCCGGAGCCGGACTCGGGGGTGACGGAGTCGGCTGAGGGGGGCACGGGTCCGAGGGCGCCCTGAACAGGGATGGACACGAGGTTGCTGGAGTAGGCGCCGATCTGGAGGAAGAGGGGCTGCTCGCCGGGTCCGATGGCGGCGGGGACCGTGAACGTGACCTTGTAGACGCCGAAGGAGGTGCTGGAGAGTTGGGCGAGGACTCCGGTGGCCTTCTGGCCGGCGACGAAGACGAGGGGCGTGACGGCGGTGGTGAGGGGAGTGGCGGGGATCTGGCCGGTGACGGCGGGGGGCACGGTCTGGCCCAAGCCGGTGGCGGAGATGGATACGACTGAACCCGGGACCGCGAGATGGGCATCGGTGAGGGCGAAGCCCGCGGCGTCCACTGCCCTGGCCCGGCCGTGGCCATCGCCGCTGAGGGTGAAGATGCCGGGGGAGTACGGGGCTACGTTGAGGGTCGCAGTGGCGAGCGTCTGCCCGGAGGGCCGTTTTTCAGGCTCTTTTTGCGCGAATAGCGGACATCCGAGAGAAAAACAAATCAGACACAAAAAGAAATTTCGAGCCTTGACCAGAGGCATTCCTCGATCCTCCCACAGAGATGCAAGCTCTGATATAGCACACTCAGTGTCGGCGCATGGATTTCAGCGGTACTGGGAGTTCCTGATTTGGCGAATTTTTGAGTTTCCGGGGCAGGCAGTTTGGAGGGAAATCGGGCAGTAAACGCAAAGCGGCCGGAGGAAGAGGGGCGCCGCGAGTGCGGGCGCCCTGGACTGCCTCCGGCCGTTGCGAAGGTCCGGACCTGAATGGGTTAGGACTTAACGGTGTGGAATTCCCAGCCCTTGCGGAAGATGGGCTTGAGGAGTTTGTTGGCTTCCACGTTATTGGTGATGCGCATCTTGTCGGGGTCGTATTCGAGCTTGCCTTCGTGGCGGAGCGCGATGACGCCGAGGAGCATCCATTCGACGAACGGCGCGGCGACGTCGAAGTTGGAGCAGGCCGGGTCGCCGCCCTTGCAGGCGCGGATGAAGTCGCGCATGTGGCCGGGCGAACGGGTGAGCAGCGGGGCGGGCATCTGGTAGTCCTTCATCTTCTCGACGGGGAGGAGACGGGTGACTTCGCCGTAGGTGCCGGTGGTGAGGACGCCCTTGTCGCCGAGGAAGACGCTGCCGTCGGGGGTGGGGAAGCGGAGCTTGGCTTCGGGGTCCTTCATGGCCTTGAAGTCGTCGTAGTTGAAGACGCGGCCGGGGGAGTGGAAGTCGTTGCCGGCGGGGCGCATCATGCCGGGGCCGCCGCCGCCTGGGCGACGGGCAGCGCCGGGGCCACCGGGGCCGCCTGCACCAGGGGCTCCGGGTCCGGGATTGCGGACGAGGAAGGGGGGATCGCCGATCCACTCACCCTCGGGGACGCCGGGGACGGTGGGGTTCTGCTTGAGGCCGTCGTACCAGAAGACTTTGAGCGCCGGCATGTTGCCGTAGGGCGCGAAGTCGTAGCGGATGACGGAGACCTTGGGGAACATGAAGGGGCTGGTGCCTTCCTTCTTGATGCACTCGACGCCGATGATCTTGCGCTTGGAGAGGTGGAGGGCCATATTGGGCGCGCCGAGGATATGGCAGGCCATATCGCCGAGGGCGCCGCAGCCGAAGTCGTAGAAGCCGCGCCAGTTGAAGGGCTGATAGAAGAAGCCGCCCCAACGGTCGGGTTCAGTGGCGCCGCCGGCGGTAAAGGGGCGCTTTTCCGCGGGACCGAGCCAGAGGTCCCAATCGAGGGTGGCGGGTACGGGCTCTTCCTTGGGGATTTCGGTGAGGCCCTGGGGCCAGAGGGGGCGATCGCTCCAGGCATGGACTTCGGTGACGGCGCCGATGTCGCCGTTCCACACGATTTCGGCGCACTGGCGGGTGCCTTCATTGGAGTAGCCCTGGTTGCCCATCTGCGTGGCGACACCGTACTTGGCGGCAGCGGCGCGGAGCTGGCGGGCTTCCCAGATGGTGCGGACGAGGGGCTTTTGAACGTAGACGTTCTTGCCGCGTTCCATACACCAGATGGCGGCGGTGGCGTGCATGTGATCGGGGGTGGCGACGATCACGGAGTCGATGTTCTTGGCTTCCTTGTCGAGCATCTGCCGGAAGTCCTTGTACTTCGTGGCAGTGGGGTAGCGATTGAAGCTGGGGGCGGCGCGGCGGTCGTCGACGTCGCAGAGAGCAACGATGTTTTCGGTGGGGGACGCGGCGCCGAGGTTGGAGGCGCCCTGGCCGCCGGAGCCGATTGCCGCGAAGTTGAGTTTCTCGTTAGGGGACTTATAGCCCGCGAACTTCATGGAAGCAACGCTGCCGAATCCGGCCGTGGGGACCGCGCCGGCCAGCAGTGCGCCGTAGAAGAAATGCCGTCTAGTGTGAGCCATGCTTATTCTCCGTGGAATTCTCTATCAGAAAGTACGAGCCGCCGGCTACGCCAGGCAACTCTTGACGTAGGCGAGGCACTTCTTGGCCTCCGCGATGATATCAGAGCCTTCGGGAATGGGGTACTCCAATTCCAGATTGGCGGGTATGGGATATTTCTCGGCCTTGAGGAGCTGGAGGACCTGCTTCATGGGCGTGTCGCCGGTGCCCCAGACCGCGACGTTGGGGCCGTGATCCTTTTTGCGGTCTTTGATGTGGAGGTTGGTGATCTTGGCGTGGTGTTCCTTGATGAAGGCCACGGCATCATAGCCGGCGGCGGTGAAGTGACCGATGTCGAGGTTGACGCCGTTGTACTTCCCGTAGCCCATGAGGGTCTGATAGCTCTCGAGGGTGGCGGTCTGATTGGGGTCGTTGGTGGCGTCGTGGCCGTGGTAGCCGACGAGGAGCTTGTGTTTGTCGGCGAAGGGGGCAATGCGCTTGGCCATGGTCAGGGTGGTGCTGGTGGTGATGCCCTTGACGCCGAGGGCTTTGGCCATCTGGAAGCCGAACTCAATGTCATCGTCCTTCATGGAGTCCTGCATGTTGTAGCAGAGGAGGGCGAGGTCGATGCCGGCGTCGTTGAACTTTTTGGCGACACCCTTCCAGGTGGCGGGGGTGGTGGAGGTGCGCCAGGCGACGAGCTTTTCCTGAGCGGCTTTGCGTTCGGCGATCTGCTCCGGGGTGAGCTGGGGACGGGGTCCGGGGCCTTTGGGGGCTCCGCCGGCGGGAGGACCACCGGCTGGGGGCCTGGGCGGCGCTCCGGGGCGGAAGAAATTGGGCATGGGCGGAGCGCCAGCGAGCGACTCGCAATGGTTCGACATGAGCTCAGCTTCGCCGAGGCCGATTTCGACGTACGCCTTAATGATGGCTTCGGCGTCGGGGCTGGCAATCCTGTTGAAACTGTACGTAATGGCGCCGATCTGGACGCCGCCGAACTTGGAATTGATCTTCTTCGCGGCCAGGGCCCTGGCTAGCGGAGCGGAAGCGAGTGCGAACCGGGCCATGTCTCGCCGAGTGAACTGCATATAAGTCCTTTCAGTACGTTAAAGAAGCTGCCTGCCCGTGAGGACAGAGTAAGACCAAGGCTAACGTCCAGGACGTAAGCCTGAATCTATTACGGGCGCAGTTGTCCCCAGGTAGGTTACCGTTGCAGGGCGTTTGGGGCCGGTGGAGGCTGGGGCGGACAGAAGGGCGAAGACGTGGCGACGGTCAGGGCGTGTATGACAAATCGACCCCGGGCGGGCGGCTCAGGTTGGCCTTGCAGCGGGTGTTGCGAGCGTGCGGCACGGAGTTGGGCGGAGCAGGAAAGGATGCGGCAAATCCTTCTCGTTAATATGTCATTAAGTAAATTTTACCAATAGCTTAGAGTTTTGGCAACCGGCCAGATGGGCCGGCGGAAAGTGGTGTGGGTAGATGAACGGGGGCGTTAATTCAAGGGCTTACGGCGCAGCGAATGATGGCTGCCGCAGGCTGCTGATGAATTGGACGTTCCGTCGCATTCTCCCTGGTCTAACTGAAGCAAGAATAAGGCCAAAGCGGGTATAGCAGGAGCAGGAGAGAGTATGGCCGGGATGAAAGAAGGGGCGATGTCCGGGGTGTACAAGTGCCGGCAGAGGGTGAGCGCGCCTGCATTTGCATGACATGTATTTGGTGATTGTATTCAATAGATTAATCCAGAATTGACAGTTCATTGGTTGCGGGCATTTGTTGGAGAAATGCATAATGCCTGAAGGAGCAGCGCCCGGCGGCGGGCCCGGACCGGAAGGCACAGGAGTGCTGGTGCGGGGCCGTCAGACGAAGGCGCGGGGGCTCAGTTTACAGGCGAACAGCAGACGCCGAAGTCCACGACGAACTTGGCACTGTACTTGCAAGCCTGCATACCTGAGCGGGCAGAGGCGTAACGGGTTCCTCCCATCGGTCCATGAGTTCCGGGCCGGATTTACGGGACTCACAGAGCGCGAGCTACGTCCGGAAGGGCTGTTCAGGCCGCTGTTTGAACGCCGCGATGTGATTGATACATGAGAACTTACCAAGCAGAAGGAATGCAGGACGGCGGGACCGGCCGGCGGTTGGGGTACGGTATTTGAGGGCAGGAGCAGGGAGCATGTGGGCAGAGCGCAGGCCGATGCGGCCGCCGACCCTGTGGCTCCGAGTGGTGTTGGCGATCGGGGTGGTGCTAGGGCCCAAGCAGGCCATGGCACAGAGCGGCACGGAACCGCCCCCGGCGAGCGCGGATGCGGCATCGCCGAGCACGTCCCCGGCGTATATCCGGCCGATCACGGCCTTACCGAAGGACCTATTCCTGGACGAGAAGAAGATCTTCACCAGTCCTGCGCAGCTTGTCAAAAGAGACTGGCAGAAGAAGGACTGGGCCTGGCTGGTGCCGATGGCGGGCGCGACCTCGTTTTTGTTTGCCACAGACGAACGAAACATGCGGGAACGATTTCACGGCGGGCCGCTGACTCACGATCGCAGTTCGTTGTTTGCGAATGCGGGGACGGGGGTGATGCTCTCGATTCCGGCGTACCTGGCGTGGTACGGGTGGCGGCATTCGGATGAATACGCGATGACCACGGCTACGGTGAGCACGCGGGCGGTGGTGGCGAGCGTAATCGCGACGGAGGTGGTGAAGCTGATTACGCGGCGGCAGCGGCCGTTGGAGGGCGACGGGTCGGGCCGTTTCTTCCAGGGATCCGGGACGAATTCGTCGTTCCCATCGCTGCATTCGGCGATGGTGTGGGCGGTGGCGCCGGTGGTGGCCGAGCGGTATCCGGGGTGGCTGACGAAGGTGGCGGTGTACGGGCTGGCGAGCGCGGTGAGTGTGAGCCGGGTGGCCGGGCAGCAGCATTTCCCGTCGGATGTGCTGATCGGCAGTTCGTTGGGCTGGCTGGTGGGGCACTACCTGGCGCGGGGCGCGGAGCCCAAGACGCCGAGGATGTACCTGGATCCGCCGGACCAGAGAACGGCCGCTGAGCGCGGCGCCAGTTACGGGTTTGTGTACGTCCCGATGGACAGCTGGGTGTATCCGGCGCTGGACCGGTTGGCGGGGCTGGGTCTGATTCCAACGCAGATCGCGGGGTTGCGGCCATGGACGCGGGCCGAGTGCCGGCGGCAACTGGCGGAGGCCGAGGAAGGGATGCTGGACAAGGACCGCGGCTGGCGCGCGGCGTCGGAGGCGCAGCCTCTCATTGCGGCGCTACACCGGGAGTTCGACGAAGAAGACCAGGCGGGCGGAGCGCTGGTGCTGGATTCGGTGTACATGCGGAACGGTGGAATAGCGGGTCCGGCGCTGACCGATGGGTATCACTTCGGGCAGACGTGGATCAACGATTTCGGGCGCCCGTCTGGACGCGGCTGGAACATGAACACGGGGTTCACGGTGCGGGCGGAGTCGGGGCGATTCTTCGCGTATGTGAGAAGCGAGTTCCAGCATGGAGCGGCGGCGGCGCCGGAGTCGGAGTCGTTGGAGACACGGCAATTGATCTCGAAGCTGGACACGATTCCGCTGCAACCGGAGCGGGGTGTGGATGACACGAACCGGTACCGGGTAGTGGAAGGGTATGCGGGTGTACGGCTGGCGAATCTGGAGCTGTCGGTAGGCAAGCAGGCGATGTGGTGGGGGCCGGGGTCGGATGCGCCGCTGTCGTTCAGTACCAACGCCGAGCCGACGAAGAACGCGAAGATCTCGATGCTGCATCCTTACCGGCTGCCGGGGTTCCTGGGGCATCTGGGCGAGTTTCGGGGCGAGTTTGTGATTGGGAAGCTGGGCGGGCAGGCGTATACGTGGCGGCCGTGGTTCAACGCGCAGAAGCTGTCGTTCAAGCTGACGGACAACCTGGAGATGGGGTTCACGCGGTGGTCGATGTTCTGGGGTGAAGGGCATCCGATCACGTTCAAGAGTTTTGTACGGAACTTCACGGCGACGTCGAGCGAGGTGGCGATTGGGCCGACGGATCCGCGCGATCCGGGTGACCGCAAGGCGGGCTTCGATTTCAAGTACAGGATTCCCGGGCTGCGCGACTGGGTGACGATCTACAGCGATTCATATAGCGATGACGACCCATCGCCGCTGGCAGCGCCGCGGCATGCGGCCATTAGTCCAGGGATTCACGTGACGCGGGTTCCGTGGGTTCCGAAGCTGGACCTGCGGGTGGAGACGTCGTCGACGACGCCGTTTGCGATCGACCGGGGCGGACAGTTCATTTATTACAACGGGCAGTACCGCAGCGGGAATACGAACTACGGAAACCTGCTGGGCAGTTCCGTGGGGCGGGACGGGCGCGCGATTCAGGCGTGGTCGACGTACTGGTTCAATGCGCGGACGAAGGTGGAGGCGGGTTACCGGCAACGGAAGGTGAGCGGGCAATTCCTGCCGGGTGGAGGAACGCAGAGCGATGCCTCGTTGAAGGGTTCGATGGAATTGCCGGGGCATTGTTATGCGGATGTGATGCTGCAGTACGAGCGGTATTGGCTGCCGGTGCTGGGTGGTCCGCAGAGGAACCTCAGCGGCCGGGTGGAGCTGCGGTGGGAGCCGCGGCTGCGCCTGTTCCGGTAAGCGTGGTGCGGGAAACGAAGGAAGAGGAAGCATGAGGTTGTCCTTGGCATTGAGGAGCGAAACGGTCAGCTGCAAATGGAAGGCGGCGGTATTGACGGTGGCGATGGCGGCGGCGTTGCGGGCGCAGGGTATTCCGACGCCGGGTGATTTGTCGCGGCCGGCACAGGAGGACAATCCGCAGGCGCTGGCGCAGAAGTGCGCGGGTCCGGGTGGCGAGAATCTGCCGGAGTGCCAGGCGGCCAAGGCAGCGCTGCAAAGGATGAAGGCGCAGCAGGATGCGGCGTCCGGGCAGATGCCATCGAGCAAGACGGAGCGGAAGGACGACCGGGGTACGGAAGAGAGCAAGACCGAGAAAGTGGAGCGTCGAGAGCTGAAACCTGAGGCGCCGAGCGAGTTCCAGCGGTTTGTGGCGTCGTCGTTCGGACAGACGCTGCCGATTTTCGGAACGGAGCTATTCGCGAACGAAGCGAGCCCGATTACGCCGATCCAGCAATCGCCCATCACGATGGACTACGTGATTGGGCCGGGCGATGAACTGGTGCTGCGGATGTGGGGCCAGATCAACCAGAACCTGAACGTGACGGTGGACCGGGCGGGCCAGATTTACGTGCCGCAGGCGGGCAACATCAATGTAGCCGGGATGTCATACCAGCAAATGCAGGGGCACCTGCGTGAGGAGCTGTCGAGGGTCTTCCGGAATTTCGAGTTCAGTGTCACATTGGGGCAGTTGCGTTCGATTCAGGTGTTGGTGGTGGGGCACGCGCGGCGGCCGGGCAGTTACACGGTGAACTCGCTGAGCACGCTGCTGAACGCGGTGTTCGCGTCGGGCGGGCCGTCGGCGCTGGGTTCGCTGCGGCACATCCAATTGAAGCGGCGTGGAGCGCTGGTGACCGAGCTGGACCTGTACGACCTGTTGCTGAGCGGCGACCAGTCAAAGGATGCGCGGCTGCTGCCGGGAGATGTGATCTACATACCGACGGTGGGTGCACAGGTGGCGATTGCGGGCAGCGTGAAGCACCCGGCGATCTACGAGTTGAAAGGCGAGACTAGCGCGGGTGACGCGATCAAGCTGGCGGGTGGGTTGTCGTCGATTGCGGAAGGGCACCGGGCGGTGCTGGAGCGAATCAAAGACAGGGCGGCGCGCGAGACGACGGACCTGGCGCTGGAAGGCGGCGGGTTGTCGACGCCGATGCGGGATGGTGATTTGCTGCGAGTGCAGACGGTGCTGCCGCAGTTTGCGAATGCGGTGACGCTGCGCGGGCATGTGGCGAGTCCGGGGCGGTTTTCGTGGCGGCCCGGGATGCGTCTGCGGGACCTGATCCCGAGCGAAGCGTCGCTGGTGACGAGGGATTACTGGAACCAGCGGAACCTGCAGGGGTATGTGGGTCCGGAGGAGGCGGTGGCGGGCGAGCCGAAGTCGGAAGCGCTGAAGAAGCGCGTGGAGACGCGGTTGGACCTGTCGGCCCCGTCGATCAACTGGACCTATGCCGTGGTGGAGCGGCAGAACGAGAAGGACCTGAAACCGGAACTGCTGCCTTTCAATTTAGGAAAGATGCTGCTGGAGCGGGACGAGAGCCAGAACCTGGAGCTGCGACCGGGTGATGTGGTGACGATCTTTTCGCAGGACGACATCCGGGTGCCGGTGTCGCAGCAGAACCGGGTGGTGCGACTGGAAGGCGAGATTCGGGCGGCGGGGGTAT
Source organism: Paludibaculum fermentans (assembly GCF_051172195.1). Classification (GTDB taxonomy): domain Bacteria; phylum Acidobacteriota; class Terriglobia; order Bryobacterales; family Bryobacteraceae; genus Paludibaculum; species Paludibaculum fermentans_A. Next base: position 898,471 of record NZ_JBPJAQ010000001.1, on the reverse strand, counting down.
ACAGTATCCGGCCGGGCGAGACGCTGGGCCAGTTGATTGAACGGGCGGGCGGGCTGATGCCGGAGGCGTATCTGTTCGGCTCGGAGTTCCTGAGGGAATCGACGCGCAAGGAGCAGCAGCGGCGGCTGGATGACCTGACGCGGGACCTGGAGCGCGAGGTGGAGCAGACGGGAACGGCGCTGCTGGGCGGGGCGACGACTCCGCAGGATACGGCGGCGCTGACGACGCGGATGGAGAGTGAGCGGCGGATGGTGGATGCGTTCCGCGCGACGCAGGCGACGGGGCGGATCGTGTTGAGGCTGGATCCGGCGGGCAGCGATGTATCGAAGCTGATGGGCCTGGTGCTGGAGGGCGGGGACAAGTTTGTGGTGCCGCCGCGTCCGGCCACGGTGAACGTGCTGGGTGCGGTGTACAACCCGAATTCGTTCATCCACGAGGGCAGCCTGCGGGTGGCGGACTACCTGCGGCAAGCGGGCGGGTGTACGCGCAATGCGGACAAGGGCCGGATCTTCATTATCCGGGCCGATGGCAGCGTGGTGCCGAAGCAGGGCTCGAGTAGTCCATTTACGAAGGCGTTCGATGCGACGCGGCTGAATCCGGGGGACTCTCTGGTGATTCCCCAGCAGATGTTCAAAGTGCCGTTTCTGCGCGGGCTGCGGGACTGGTCGCAGGTCTTCGGTCAACTGGCGCTGGGCGCGGCTGCGATCAATATTCTGCGGTGACCCTATGACGCCCACGCGAAGCAATCCTGTGACATCGAAGCGCGCCGGGCGCGCACCCCAGACGGACCAGGCGGCGGAGCCGCGGATGCTGGCAGGACGGCATCGGGATGTGCTGCTGGAGCTGGCGGCGCACCGGCGTTTGATTGGCGGTGCGGTGGTGTTGACGGCGGCGGCGGCCTTTGCGGTGCTGAGCATGATTCCGAGCCGGTATACGGCGACGGCGGTGATCATGCCTCCGCAGCAGGCGCAGTCGTTGTCATCGGCGCTGATGGGGCAATTGGCGGGGCTGACCGGCCTGGGTGGGTCGGCGCAGCTGATGGGGATGAAGTCGCCGAGTGATTTGTATGTCGGCATCCTGGAGGGCCGCACGATTGCGGACGCGGTGATCGAGCGATTCCGGATGAAGGAAGTGTACGGCAAGAGCACGATGATCGAGACGCGGAAGGTGCTGGCGGAGAATACGGCGATCGGGTCGCGGAAGAGCGGGCTGATTGAGATTGCGGTGGAGGACAAGGATCCGAAGCGGGCGGCGGCGATGGCGAACGCCTATGTCGAGGAGCTGCAGAAGCAGAACGGGCGGCTGGCGGTGACGGATGCGTCGCAGCGGCGGCTGTTTTTTGAGCGTGAACTGGAGGCGCAGAGGTCGGCCCTGGCCGAGGCGGAGACGGCGCTGAAGGGGGCGCAGGAGAAGAGCGGCATGATCCAGCCGGCGGGGCAGGCGGAGGCGATCATCCGGGCGCAGGCGCAGGCCCGGGCCGAGCTGGCCGGGTTGGAGGTGCAGGTGCAGGCGATGAGCACCTTTGCGACGGACGAGAATCCGCAGATCAAGGTATTGCGTACGGAGCAGGCGGCGGTGCGGGAGCAGCTGCGGCAATTGGAAGGACGGGCGGGCGGAGCGGGTTCCGCCTTGATCTCGTCGGGCAACCTGCCGACGGCGGGGCTGGAGTACATGCGGCGGCTGCGGGAAGTGAAGTACCACGAGGCGCTGTTTGAGCTGTTGGCAAAGCAATCGGAGGCGGCGCGGCTGGATGAGGCGAAGAGCGCTCCGGTGCTGCAGGTGGTGGATAGTGCGGTGGTGCCGGACCGGAAGTCGTGGCCTCCGCGGGCGCTGCTGAGCGCGGCGGCGGCGATGGTGGCGTTCTTCTGTGTGTGCGCGTGGGTGATATTCCGATCGATGCTGAACTTCAAACTGGAGCGGCCCCATCCCGATGAACCAGCGGCCTGACGGGCGAACGCCGCGGTCCATGATGGGCTCCCGGCACACGCTGAACCTGGCGTCCGGAGTGTTCTACTTCGCGGCGCGGGCGGTGTGCGCGGTGATCCAACTGCGGGTAGTGACGCAGTACATCGGGGCTGAGTATGGCGGTTTGAACGCGGTCCTGAACCAGGTGATCTATTACGTGATGCTGGCGGAGATGGGATTGTCGACGGCGGCGATCTCGTTGCTGTACGCGCCGGTGGAGCGGGGTGACCTGCCGGAGACGGCGGGTCTCCTGTCGGCGCTGCGGGGCGATATCCGGCGGCTGATGTGGGTGGCGGCGCCGCTGTCGCTGCCGCTGATCTACGTTTACTCGCGGTCGGTCCATTCGGAGATTCCATGGGCGATCGCGTTCACGTGCATGGTGCTGGTGGCGGCGTCGACGTTGACGACTTTGGTGACGGTGCATTGCCAGGCGTATCTAAACGCGTCGGGGCAGATCTATCGGACAAACGTGATTCTGGGCGGCGGCGCGCTGTTGAAGACGGTGGTGGGTTTGAGTGCGGCGGTGTACCTGCACTCGTACCTGGCGGTGCCGGCGGCGGTGGCGCTGTTGACGATGGGCGAGGTGTTCCTGCTGCGGCGCACGTTCCGCGCGGCGTTTCCAACGTTTGCCGGATTCCACCTGGCCGAGCACACGCTGAAGCTGAGGGGGCAGGCGAAGTACGTCCTGTTCCACAAGGTCGGCGGGCTGATCTACTACCAGTCGGACTTCATCATTTTGTCGCTGGCGGCGTCGCTGGTAGCGGTGAAGACGTACGCGCAGTATCAGTACCTGGCGGCCGGGATGATCGGGTTGTTCAATGCGGCGTTTGCGTCGCTGACGGCGTCGATTGCGGCGCGGCTGATTGCGGCGTCACCGGACGAACGGCGGCGGCAGTATGGCACGGTGTGCCTGGCGGCCTACTTCGCGGCGTTCTGCCTGGCGGGCGCCTTCCGCTATAGCGTGGGCTCTTTTGTAGAGGCACTGTTCCACGAGGATCGGGGCTTGGGCAGCGGCGTGGTGACGTTGTTCGCGGTGCTGCTGTTCCTGAACCTGAGCAAGACGGTGGATGACGTGTTCATTACGGCACGCGGCGCGTTCCGTCCCGGCTTCTATCTGCCGCTGATGGAGGCGGCCGGGTATATCGCGCAGGGCGCGGTGCTGGTGCGGTGGATGGGGAGTGAAGGGATTCTGTGGGCGGGCATCGCGACGAACCTGATCTTCGCGGTGGTGGCGAAGTCGATTGTGGTGGCGCGCGCGGTGGCGGAGACTCCGGCGCCCATGTTCCTGCTGAGGAAGGCGATGAGCCTGGCGGCGGCGGCGGTGCTGGCGGTGCCGGTGTACTTGGTGTTCTCGCGGATCGACGCGCTGGCGCTGAATGCGACGTGGAAATTCGTACTGATCAATGTGGTGGCGGTGAGTTATGTGCTGCCGGTCTCGCTGGCGATTGTGCAGCGGGGGTTCGCTGTCGCGCCGGAGACGGTGCCCGTGGTGGAGCCGGAAGAGGTGGTTTCGTGACGGCGGCGGTGCAGGCGCAGAACGCCATCCCGATGGCCTGGATGGAGAGTTTCGCGTTGGCGGCGGTGGTGAGCCTGGATTACCTGGCGATCCGGGCGGGCTGGTTGACGCCGGAGCAGCACTCAGTGGTTGTGACGGCCGGCCTGGCGGGGTTGCTGGTGATGACGTGGCTGCGGTTTCATCGCGGCATGCATCCGGTGTGGCTGTTCCTGGGCATGCTGCTGCTGTTCCAGGGCGGGCGGATGGTGGCGGCACTGATGGGGATGGACGGAGATCCATACCTGATCGACCTGCAGTCGCCGGTGCCCTTCACCCTGCCGGCCGAGGCGAACCTGACGGCGGCGTGGCTGCTGTTGCTGTCGGGCGTGGCGATCTACATTCCCTGCAGCCTGTCGTACCGGGTATCCGAATTTGAAGCGCCGCCGGGCAAGGACCTGACGCAGGTGCTGCTGCTATTGTTCCTGGCCACATTCCCGTTTCACATTTACAAGAATGTGCAATACCTGTCGTATCTCCGCGCACATGGCGGGTATCTGGCGATTTACACAGACGGTGGCGCGCATCTCGAGGCGGCGGGCAGCTTGGCGCGGGTGTTGTCGCAGGTGTGTTCGTCGGCGTTCCTGCTGTATTTCGTCTATGAGCAGCGGAAGCGGCGGCTGCTGGCGGTATGCGCCGCATACTTCGCGGTGACGGTAGTGGAGTTGCTGATCGGGTTGCGCGGGAAGGCCTTCCTGTTGGTTTTCACGTTCCTGTTTCTATACAAGAAGAAGCAGCACTCGCATTTCCGCGGGGTGTCCCTGGCGATTCTGGTGACCACGCTGGCGGCGGTGGCGCAACTGGTGGCGGGATTCCGGGAGATGCGGGAGAGCGCGGCGGCGTCTCCGGCGGTGTTCCTGTGGGCTCAGGGGGTGTCATTCCAGGTGACCGCGCTGGCGGTGGGGTTCCGGCATCTGTTTTCGGGGCACGGGCTGGAGTACATCCTGAACCAGATCCCGCTGGTATTTGTGCACCAGGACCGCTTTGGCGAGGGGCAGTTGTTTGGGATCGACCTGAGCAATTTCCTGAACGCAGAGGCGATGAGCCTGGGCTTTGGGACGGGCTCGACCTACCTGGCGGAGGCTTATGTGGTGGGTGGGATTCCGGCGGTGGCGGTGGCGTCGGCGTTGATCGGCGCGCTGTTGAGCCGGCTGCATCTGTCGTTGCGAGGCGCTTCCTGTGCGTTCGCGACGGTGGCGATGATGAACCTGATCTACATGCCGCGATCGGGCATGGTGGAGCCGTTCGCGGCGACGTTCAAGAGCTGGCTGGCCCTGGGAGTGACGCTGTTGATGGCGCACACAGTTCACAGAGCATTGGAGATGACGCGGCGTGAACAATGACAGAACGAAACTGCTGCTGGTGAGCCTGGGCCGGATCTACGGCGGGGCTGAGATCCACTACACGCGTCTGGCGCGGCTGCTGGAGGGCGAGGCGGACCTGGCGGCGGTGGTGTGTTCGCCGGTGCTGGCCAGGATGCTGCGGGGCGCGGGCGTGATGGTGTACGAGGCTCCGGCGTGGTCGACTGGCGCGGCGCTTTTGCGGTTGCCGGCGGTGTGGCTGATGATGCTGTGGTGCATGGCGACGCGGCGAATCCGGCGGGTGCACCTGAACGGGCAGGCGGAGGCGATGTTCGCGCTGCCGTTGCGGCTGATGCTGCAGCGGGTGATTGTGACGAGGCACTCGGCGTTGACACTGGAGCCGAACGGAATGAAGCGCTGGTTGTACCGCCTGAACGCGAGGTTCGCGACGGAGATAGTGTGTGTGTCGTCGTACCTGGCGCAGCAGCACGAGCCGTTTCTGCGGAGGACGCGGCTGGCGGTGGTGCCGAACTGGATACCGGAGAAGCGGCCGGCAGAGGGGCGGCGGCGCGAGGATCAGGCTCCTTACCGCCTGATTTTTGTGGGCCGGCTGGTACCGGAGAAGGGGCTGGCGGATCTGTTGTCGGCGATCGACGGCCTGGAAGGCGTGGAGCTGTGGGTGGTGGGGGACGGGCCGTTCCGTGAAGAAGCCGAGCAGATGGCGGTGGGTACCAATACGACTTTCTGGGGCTTTCAGGATGAGCCCGAGCAGTTCTACCAGCAGGCGAATCTCTTTATCTCTCCCTCGCATTCAGACGGGTTTTCCCTGGTGCTGATGGAGGCGATGTCCCATGGGCTGCCGGCTTTGGTCAGCGACCTGCCGGCGCACCGGGAGCTCTCGAATGACGGTGCGGGCGCGATGTTGTTCCGGTGCGGAAACGCGCTGGACCTGCGATCGAAGATCCAATACCTGAGGGACAATCCGCAGGCGGCCGAATCGCTTGGGCGAGCGGCGATGCAGATTGTCGATGAGCACTTCACGGCGGAGCGAGTGGCTCCGTTGTACCGGGCTGTCTTCCAACTGCCTTAGGCAGCGGCGGCCCCGGCGACCAAGACACATCGAAATCTCAATTCACGCGCGTGGTGAAGAGGCGCCTTCCCGTGTGCAAACAACCCTAATGCCCAAACTTCGTTTCGATTAAGAAACTCCATGTCTCAATCTTCACCAACGTTGGTTTCACCACACAGTGTTTCAGCGGCGCGGCGCCGATCGCGCGGCTTGCGAATCGGTTTTGACGGGCGGCTGGCAATGGGCCAGGCGCGCGGGATGGGGCGTTTTCTGAGAAGTCTCATCGCCGGGCGGGAGCAGGAGTTGATTGGACTCTGCGCGCCTGGCGAGCGGGATGAGCAGTTCCGGTTGGAAGCGGGCGGATTCCAGGCTTATCCGTTGTGGGAGCAGTTCTCGCTGCCGGCGCTGACGCGCAAGCTGGGGCTGGATGTGCTGATTTGCCCGTTCAACACGGCACCACTGCGGCTGCCGGCCGGTGTGCGGCTGGTGCTGGTGGTGCACGACCTCATTTTTCTGGACGAGGCGGCTGATGGCGGGCAGGCTGTTTCGTGGTATCAGCGCGCGGGGCGGTTGTACCGCAGGGCGGTGGTGCCGCGCGTAATTGAGAGAGCGGATCACATCATCGCCGTTTCGGAGCACACGGAGCAGAGCATCCGCGAGCGTTTCGAGATTCGGCCCGGGCGGATTCGTGTGATCCCGAATACGTTGAGCGCGGACTGGTATGAGTCGCCGGGGGCGACGGCGCAGAGGCGGCCGTATGTGTTGACGGTGTCGGGCGAGGCTCCGCACAAGAACCTGGCGGCGGGGCTGCAGGCGTTCGCGCGCTGCAACCAACCGGGGCGTCCGGGCTGTCATGAGTTGAAGGTCGCGGGCGTCTCTCCGCGGCATCACGCGCGCTTTCAGGAGTTGGCGCGGCACTTCGGAATCGGAGGGCTGGTGGAGTTCCTGCCGCGCGTGGAAGAGGCAGAGTTGATGCGGTTATACCGCGAGGCGTCGGTGTTCCTGTTCCCGTCATTGTCGGAGGGATTTGGGATTCCGGTGCTGGAAGCGATGGCCTCGGGCACGCCGGTGGTGACGAGCCAGTGCACGTCGCTGCCTGAAGTTTGTGGAAGCGCCGCAATGTACTTCAATCCGCGCAGTGTGGAGGACATGGCGGGTGCGCTGCACTCCGCCCTGACCGATGAAGCGCTGCGGCAGGAGATGTCGCGGCTGGGCCTGGAGCAGGCCCGCAAGTATCACCCGGCCCTGGTGGCCGGCCCGATTCAAGCTTTTTGGGGAGATCTGAATGAAGAGTAATAGGACCCTGGTCTTGACCTCACGATTCCCGTTTCCAGTGATCGGAGGAGACCGGCTGCGGGTGTATCACGTCTGCAAGGCATTGGCGCAAGAGTCCCGGCTGACGCTGCTCACCATCTGCCAGAGCCAGGAGGAGATGGATGGCCAGCAGCCGGAGCCGTTGTTTGATGCGATCCACAAGGTGTACCTGCCGAAGTGGAAGTCGTATTGGAACACATTGATGGCGCTGCCGACATCGCGGCCGTTCCAGTTGGCTTACTACGAGTCGGCCGAATACCGCGAGCGGGTGGAAGCGCTGCTGCCCACGCACGGGCAGGTATGGGCGCACCTGATTCGCACGGGCCAGTACATAGAGAACGCCACGGGCGCGCGCCGGATCCTGGAGATGACGGATGCGGTTTCCCTGAACTATGAGCGTTTCAGCAAACTGACGGGCGCGCGTGGACCGCGGCGGTACATTTACGGGCTGGAGCAGCAGCGGCTGAAGCAGTACGAGCAGACGGTGATTTCGCAGTTTGACTCGACGTGGCTGATTTCGGACGTGGACAAGGAGTATCTGACGGAGGCGGATTCGTCGCGCGTGGAGGTGATCCCGAACGGAGTGGACACGCACCAGTTGCGGTTCCGCCTGCCGGAGGAAGGGAACGTGATCGCGTTCATCGGGAATCTGGTCAGCGCGCAGAATATGGACGCCTGCCACTACTTCATTCACGAGGTATTGCCGCTGGTGAGGCAGCGTGTGGATGCGGTGTTCCGGATTGTGGGCAACATTCCGGAAGGGGCGGCTGCTTCATTCCGCCGGCTGGAGGGTGTAGAAGTGACGGGGCGGGTGGAGAGTGTCGCGGATGCGGTGGATGGCGCGATCTGCGCGGTGTGTCCGGTGCGAGCCGGAGCGGGGATGCAGAACAAGGTGCTGGAGTACCTGGCGCTGGGGTTGCCGTGCGTCACATCGCCGATCGGGCTGGAGGGCATCGCGGCGAAGCCGGGGCGCGATTTGCTGGTCTACCATTCCCCGAAACATGCGGCGGACCAGATTGTGCGGCTGTTCCACGACATTGGGTTGCGGCGGTCGCTGGCCTTCGCGGGGCGGCGGTTGGTGGCGACGGAGTACTCGTGGGAGCGGATGTATGCGAGCGTGCGAGCGGCGGTCCAGGGCCTGAGTCCGGAATTGCGCGCGAGCGCCTGAATGGGTTTATCCGAAGAAGCGGCGTTCGGCGCCAAGGTTCCCCTATCATGCAAGCGACCACAACACCTCTCACTCCATTGAAGACCCGGCTGTTTGCGACGGCCGCGGCGCGCATTCCCAGCCTGGATGGCATGCGCGCGATGTCGATCCTACTGGTGCTGTTCGGCCATTTGGTGGGAACCCGGGGCTTCTGGTTCACCGAGGTGACGGATCCGGTGCGCGCGCTGGCGAAGTTTGGCGTGCATGTATTCTTCGTCATCTCGGGCTACCTGATCACACGCATCCTGCAGAGCGAATGGCGCAAGCGGGGGTCTATCCGCGTGGGCACGTTTTACAGGCGGCGGGCGTTCCGGATTCTGCCGGTGGCGATCGTATACCTGAGTGTTGTGGCGATGCTGGCCGGGCTCGGAATCATTTCCATGAAGTGGAGCGATTTCGCGCATGCTGCTACGTACACGATGAACTTCGTGGACGGCCCGAGTTGGGCGGTGGGTCACCTGTGGTCGTTGTCGGTGGAGGAGCAGTTCTACATTGTCTGGCCGGTGACGCTGGTGCTGCTGGGCTGGCGCAAGGCCGGCGCGGCGTGCCTGGTGTTCGCGCTGGCGGCTCCGCTGTTGAGGGTAGGGACGAAGGTGGTATCCGGCCACGCCTCCTGGTGGGCTCCAACGGATGCGGATGCGATCGCAGTGGGGTGCCTGCTGGCCTGGGCTGGTGACCGGCTGGGGCGATCGGAGACATATCTGCGGATGCTACGGTCGCCGATTCCACTGCTGTCACTGGCGATTCCGGCGGCGGGTATCTACCTGGCCGACAGACAGGCACTGTCCTACGGCTTCATGCAACTGGCGCACCTGAGCGTGGCGGTGCTGATCGACCGCTATGTGCGGTATCCGGAGAGCTTCGGCGGCGGCCTGTTGAATTCGGCGATCCTGACGCGGATCGGTGTGCTGAGCTACTCGCTGTATATCTGGCAGGAACTGTTTCTGGACCGGACGTCGACTCTCGCCGTGGCGCGATTCCCTTTGAATCTGGTTTGCGCGGCGGGTGTCGCCATGGTGTCCTATCGATTTGTGGAGCAGCCGTTTCTGGCCTGGCGTGACCGGTTCGAACGGAGCCGCTGAGCTGGTTTGCTCTCCACTGGCAGAGCGCCTTTCGACTTAACTGTGAGACCGGCAGCCGGTGCGGCAAGCCGCCGCACGAGCCCGGTCCATTCTGGAGCTACTGCAAATGCACGCATTATTTGTCCTGGGACTGCTTTCAGTCCTGTTCTCTTTGGCGCTTACGCCGATGGTGGCGAACTGGTCGAAACGGGTCGGCCTGGTGGACCAGCCGGATGGCCGAAGAAAGCTGCATCGACGGCCGGTTTCGCGCGTGGGTGGAATCGCGATTGCACTCACGTATGTGGCATCGTCGTGCCTGGTTCTAATGGCGACTCCACATTACCGGGCGATGCTGCCGGAGTGGTTGCCGGGTATCCTGCGAATCGCCCCGGGTGTAGGGTTGGTGTTCCTGGTGGGATTGCTGGACGACATCAAGGGCCTGCGGCCATGGCAGAAACTGCTGGGCCAGTTGGTGGCGTCGGTGTGGGTGATTGGCTTCGCCCATGTGGCGATCAACGGGGTGCGCGGGAATCCGTTGCCGAGCTGGCTGAGCGTCGTGCTGACGGTGGTATGGCTGCTGGCTTGCACGAACGCGGTGAACCTGATTGACGGAGTAGACGGGCTGGCGTCGGGCATCGGGTTCTTTGCGACCTGTACGACCCTGGCGGCGGCGATGCTGCGCGGGAACGAGCCGCTGATGTTCGCGACGATCCCCCTGGCCGGTGCGCTGCTGGGTTTTCTACGCTACAACTTCACGCCTGCCTCAATATTCCTGGGGGACTGCGGCAGCCTGACGCTAGGGTTCCTGCTGGGCATTCTGGCGATTCTCTGGGGGCAGATGTCGGCGACTTTCCTGGGGATGACCGCGCCGCTGATGGCGCTGGCTGTACCGCTGTTGGACACGACGCTGGCGATTGTGCGGAGATTCCTGCGGCAACAGCCGATCTTTGGCGCGGACCGCGGCCATGTCCATCACCGGCTGCTAGCGCGGGGTCTGGGGCCGAAGGCAGTGACGCTGATCCTTTACGCGGTGTGCACCTTCGGAGCGGCGCTCTCGCTGGCAGGCAGCACCTGGGAGAACTACAGCGGTCTGGTGCTGCTGCTGTTCTGTGTCGCGGCGTGGATAGGCGTCCGGAAGCTGGACTATGTCGAGTTTGGGGAGGCCGGACGGATGCTGAGGCAGGGGATCTTCCGGCGGTTGCTGAACAGACAGTTGATCCTGCAGAGTTTCCGGCGGCAACTGGCGATGGCTACGTCCCTGGAAGGGTGCTGGCAAGCGGTGTTGAGCGTATACCACGGCTTTGGCTTCGTGGCGGTGCGAGCGAGCCTGGGCGGGATCCGCTTCAGCGATGGTCCGGACTCATTGTCGCCGGGTATGTGGCGGCTGTGGATACCAGTTGGGGCCTCGGACTTTGTGGAATTCTACCGAGCGAACGAGAGCCGCATACCGTGCAGCGGAGCCGATGAACTGGCGGATGAGATCAACAGCGGGATGGGCGACAAGCTGAAGCAGTTCCAGGCGACGGTTGACATGCGGGGCCGGCGGATGCTGCCGACGGGAGGGGATGCATCGCGCCCAGCCCATGTGCAGCAGGCGGCAGCTGCCACGCGCGGCGTGAGTCAGCCGCGCACGGGTACGACGCTCTCGCGGTGGAGTTGAACGGCCACCGAGCGCTGAAACAGATCGATCGCCACGACCAGGCGGCAGGCGTCGCGGACTTCCAGGAGGATGCCCTCGACGCCCGCCATCGGTCCGTCTTCAATGCGTACGCGCTCGCCCTGCCTGAGGTAGGCGCAGGTCTCGACAGCTGAACCCGAAGCGAGCATCTTCCGGACTGCTTCCACCTGGGCCTCCGGTATCGGGGTGGGGATCTGTCCAATAGAGACTATAGAGATCACTCCTGGGGTTTTCAATACGTGCATGCGGGCCGCCGTATCGAAACGGCAGAAGATATATCCAGGAAATAAGGGCACTACTAATTTCTTGAAACGGTCAGACCATTTCCTAACTGTTTCGAGGAGCGGGAGGTATGTAGTGAGTCCCCTGGCCGCCAAGGCCAGTTCGACCGCTCTCTCATGCTGTGGCCTTACGGTTAGGGCATACCAGGCACACGAATGTCGGGCGAAATCAGGTGAATAGAGAGCAAAGTCAGAAGCCGGAGCGGTTCGATTCATCTTGTACCTCTGCGGACGAAAGATCCGTCAAACCCAGCCGCTCCTCCCTCAAGGAAAAGCTGTACAGATCCGAGGCATAAGCAATGGAATCGCTTATGGGATTAGTATAGCAATCACCACTGCGAATATCGAGAATTACGGAGCAGGTTTTCGCCTATGGATCTCCCGGGAAAGTGACACTGACCGCGGGAGCCATGGTCATCCGCAGGGGTGATTGTGGGAGTGATCACGCCAGATGAAGGGAACTTGTGTTTGCGGGCGGTATTCGATACTAATTGGGTGTAACGGGTCGGTAATTCCTCATTGAGGCCTAGTTCCGCGAGGAGGAGTCCGGCTCGTGGCCACCATGGCGCGCGGTGAAGCGGCGCCTGTAGAAGGAGTCTGACGCCGCCATGAAGCGCATCTGGTCTGTCCTGATCTGCCTGTCCGCCGCCTGGCCACTGGCCGCGGCATCCTATTACACTGTGAAGCCGGAAGACCCCAAGGCGGTCTACCTGACCAGTGCAAACTTCGCGGTGAAGGCCGACGGGGTGGCCGACGATACTGCGGCGATTCAGAGCGCCATCGATAGGGTACAGGAGAGCTCCGGGCAGGGCGTGGTGTTTGTCCCGCAGGGGCGATACCGGATCACGAAAACGTTGCAGGTGTGGCCGGGCATCCGCCTGATCGGTTATGGGGCGCAGCGGCCGGTGCTGGTGCTGACGGACGCGAGCGCAGGGTATCAGGATCCCGCCCAGGAGAACTACATGGTGTTCTTCACGGGGAACCGGCCGGGCGCCGGGCGAGGTCCGCGTCCTGGCGGCGCTGGTCCACAACAGGCGCAGGGGCCGCGCCGCAGCGGGCTGCATCAGGCGAATCTCAGTCAGCCGCTGGACGCGAACCCAGGGACGTTCTACTCGGCGTTGAGCAACATCGATTTTGAGATCGGGGCAGGGAATGCCGGTGCGGTGGCGGTCCGGTCGCGCTATGCGCAGCACTGTTATCTGGCGCATGTCGAGTTCCGGTTGGGTAGTGCACTGGCCGGGATTCACGATGGTGGAAACTATGGCGAAGATCTGCATTTCGTGGGCGGACAGTTTGGGGTTTACACACGGAAGCCGTCGCCAGGCTGGCAGTTCACGCTGGTGGATACGGTGTTCGAAGGACAACGGCAGGCGGCGATCCGGACGCACGAAGCGGGGCTGACCCTGATTCATCCGGTGATCCGGAACGTGCCGACCGCCATCGACATCGACGACGGGTACATCGAAGAGCTGTGGATCAAGAACGGCCGCTTTGAGAATGTGAGCGGCGCGGCGATCGTCATCAGCCGGGAGAAGAGTCCGCGAACGGAGATCAACCTCGAGGGCCTGGATTGTAGCAAGGTGCCGGTGCTGGCGTTGTTCCGCGAAAGCGGAAAGCAGGTGGCCGGACCGGCTGCGGTGTATCACGTGAAGGCGTTTTCGCACGGGCTGCACTACGCCGACATTGGCGCCACGGGCGCGTTCCGCACTGAGTTGCAGGCGGAGGCCATGCCGGCGATGCCCGCCGATCGGGCCGACCTGCCGGCCCTGCCGGGCCAGGACACCTGGGTGAATGTGCAGACGCTGGGTGTGAAGGGCGACGGGACAACCGACGATACAGCGGCACTGCGGAGTGCCATCGCGGCCCATCGCGCACTGTACTTTCCAATGGGCATGTACCGCGTGACGGGAACGATCACGATGCGCCCGGATACGGTGCTGGTGGGCCTGCATCCGAGCAGGACCGCGCTGGTGCTGGCCGATGGCACCGAGGCATTCCAGGGGCTGGGCGGGCCGGTGGCGGTGCTGGAGGCCCCGAAGGGTGGGACGAACCTGGTGGCCGGGCTGGGCATATACACGAACGGTGTGAACCCGCGCGCCGTGGCCGCGCTTTGGATGGCGGGCCAGGACTCGATGATGAACGACGTGCGGTTCCTGGGCGGCCATGGGACGTCGAAGATCGATGGATCGCGCGAGGACATCTACAACAATACGCACACGGCGGATCCGAACCTGAACCGCAGGTGGGATAGCCAGTATCCGAGCCTGTGGGTAACGAACGGGGGTGGAGGCGCCTTCGTCGACATCTGGACGCCGAGCACCTTTGCCAGGGCCGGGCTGCTGGTTTCGGATACGACGACCCCGGGGCGTGTGTACCACATGTCGAGCGAGCATCACGTACGTTATGAGTTACAGTTCCACCGTGTGTCGAACTGGGCGGTGTATGCCGCGCAGACCGAGGAGGAGCGTGGAGAGAGCGGCTATGCGATCCCGATGGAGATCGAAGATTCGTCGAATATCACCGTGGCGAACTTCCATCTCTACCGTGTGGTGAGCTCATTCCAGCCATTCCCATATGCGATCCGCATCGCAGGTTCGAAGGACATCAAGCTGCGTAACGTGCATTGCTACACGGATGCCAAGGCATCGTTCGAGAGTGCTGTCTACGATGAGACGCACGACGTGCAGATGAGGCAGCGGGAAATTGCCTGGATGAACATCTCGGGCAAGGCGCCAGCCGCGAGGGTGAAGAGTTCAGGTGTTGCGGTGGAACCGGGCGCCCAGGTGAAACGGTTGGCCGGTGGGTTCTTCAACGTCTCGGGCGGCGCGGTTTCTTCAGCCGGCGATTACTACTTCGTGGACGCGAAGTGGCAGCGGATCCACCGATGGGATGCGGTCACGGGGCGGCTGTCGACGGTGAGTGATGCTCCGCTGGAGCCAGTGAACCTGTTCTTCGACAAGGCAAATGATTTGTGTGTGGTGTCTTATGGCGGCAAGGGTGTGGTGTACTGCCTGCAGGCGGACAGGCCGGGCGCAGCGGTGCGGATGCTGGAGCCCCAGGCGGCCGCGCCGAGGGCCGGAATGACAGCGATTCTGCCGGTGGCCCATTGGCGGCTGGAGAACGACTTCCTGGAAAGCGTGCCAGTGCGGAAGCCGTCGCAGTATGTGACCCCGGACGGCTCGACGTTCCTGCCGGCGGGCGAAGACTTCGTCACAGGTCGGCTGTATTACGGCTCGAAGCTGGTGGATTTGATCCGCGCTTTTGGACTGGCTCCGGCCGTTCCGGGCAAACCGTTCTATGTGAGCAACGAGGAGCAGCACCAGACGTATTCCGCCACGGTGGATGCGGAGGGCACACTGTCGAACCTCAAGCTCTTCGTGGATCAGGCGGCCGAGGGTGTGGCGGTGGATGTGCGCGGCAACGTGTACCTGGCAGCGGGGCAGATCTATGTGTATTCACCGGCGGGCGCGTTGATCGATACGATCGAGGTGCCGGAGCGGCCGGTGCAATTGTCATTCGGCGGCAAGGATGGCAAGACGCTGTTTATTGCGGCGCGGTCGAGCGTGTACAGCGTGCGGACGCGTAACGCGGGGCGTTAGCCGCGGTAGGTTTCGCGGAAACGGGCGAGCATGCGCTCGCTATCGGGTTGGACGCCGGTGAAGAGGCGGAAGGCCTCAGCGGCCTGGAAGACAGCCATGCCGCCACCGTCCAGGGTGCGGCAACCGCGCCGGCGGGCCTCGCGGAGCAGTTCAGTTTCCAGCGGGAAGTAGACGATCTCGGCGACCCAGAGGTCCGGCCGCAGGTGCGCGGGCGCAACAGCGATGCCGGGTTGTCCGGTCATGCCGACAGGTGTGGCATGGATCAGGCCGCTGACCGAGCGGAGTGCGGGCAGGGGATCGGTCACGGCTGAGATGCGGGCAGGGTCGAACTGGCGGGCGAGGGCTGCCGCGCGGCCCTGGTCCTGGTCAAAGACGAAGAGCCGCTGGACGCCCAATTGCATTGCTGCGTAACAGATGGCGCTGCCGCCTCCGCCGGCCCCCAGCAGCAGGACCGCATCCCGGTTTGCGTCCGGCAGGCCGCGGCGGAAGGCCTCATGGAAGCCCAGCCAATCGGTGTTATGGCCGATGCGCCGGCCGTCGCGGAAGACGACCGTGTTCACGGCGCCGATGGCAGAGGCGTGGTCTGAGAGTTCGTGCAGATGCGGGATGACGGCCTGTTTGCAGGGGTGCGTGATGTTGATGCCGGCGAAGCCCGCGAGTTCCACCGCATCCAGCAACCGGGGGAGGGCGTCCGCGGAGAACCCCCTCGGATGGAGATCCACCAACTGATAGAGCAGGTGGTGGCCGAGGGCTCGAGCCTCCTCTTCATGAATCGCCGGAGACCCGGAGGCGGCGATGTTACTGCCGATCAACCCAACAAGGAACCGCATGGGAAACCATCGAGTCTATCATTGAGGGCGCGCACGGCATCCGCCGGCGCCTAAGAACAATACCGTCCTTTTCTGCAATGGCCGGTGGCCCGGTGATCGGAGTGCCGCTAGAATATCCTCATCGAGTTTAGGTGGTGGGCCGGGGTGTAGGCCTGGCTGTCACGGCCTGTTTCCGAGGGACTTTCGAGCCAATCAACCCTATGCCTGCCCCGACCATCTTTAGGAAGCGACTCGACTTGATTGACGCGCTGCGCGGTTGCGCCATGATCATCATGGCGTTGGACCATCTCCGCGATTTCATCCATGCGGATGCGTTCCTTTTCAGTCCAGAGAACCTGGCGCGCACGACCCCATTTCTCTTCTTCACGCGCTGGATTACGCATTTCTGCGCACCGGTGTTTATGTTCTCGGCCGGCATGAGCGCTTTCCTGGTCCTTCATCGGCATGGAGACAAAGCGGCTTTGTCCCGGTATTTGTGGAAACGCGGGCTGTGGCTGATCGTGCTGGAACTCATTGCGGTCCGGTTGGCGTTCGCGTTCAGCCTGACTGAGGGGTTGGTGATTCTGGAAGTGCTGTGGGCGCTGGGTTGGTCGATGATGATCCTGGGCGGGTTGTGTTGGTTACCGCTGCGGCTGCTGGCGAGTCTCAGCATCGCGGTGATCTTCCTGCACAATGCGCTGGACCCGGTGCAGGGCGTGCTGCAGCGGTCGCTGGGATGGGTCTGGAATGTCCTGCATCAGCCCGGCGTCATCCCGCCACAAACGCCCATCTTCCTGCTCGCTTACCCGCTGATCCCCTGGTTTGCGGTGATGTCGGCCGGCTTCTGCTTCGGCTCCGTGATGGTGATGGAGCCGGCGGTGCGGAGGCAGTGGATGGTGCGGATCGGAACCGCCGCCACGGCTGGGTTCCTTGTCCTGCGTACGGTGAACATCTATGGAAACCCGGCTCCCTGGTCGAGCCAGGGATCGGGTGCGATGACCGTGGTCTCCTTCCTGAATGTGTTGAAATACCCGCCTTCGCTCGACTTTCTGCTGATGACGCTGGGGCCCGCGCTGCTGGTGTTGAGTGTGTTGGACCGGATGAAGTTCCGGCCGTCGAATCCGCTGCTGGTTTTCGGGCGCGTACCGCTTTTCTACTTTCTGTTGCATCTCTACCTGATCCACGCCCTCGCGGTGGTGTTGGCGATCCTCCGCTATGGTTCGGGTTCGTTCCTGTTCCATCCACTGCCTTCGATGGGCGGTCCGGCGGAGTTGTACCCGGTTGGTTATGGGTATCCACTGTGGGTTGTGTATGTGGTCTGGATCGGGCTGGTGGTGGCTTTGTATCCGGCCTGCCTTTGGTTCGATGGTTTGAAGAGTACGCGAAAGTCGTGGTGGCTGCGCTATCTGTGAGTCTCGTGAGCACGAATTGTGACAAACAAGAAGCTCCATCTCGTGGATACTGGCAGGGTGGAGCAGCCCAAGGTAACAGCCGATTCGCTGACAGGCCAGCGATTTCACGCACGGGTGCAGACGGATCCGGCCGGCGTGCTGCTGGCGCCGGGTGGGCCGCGCGCCGCGCTGGTTGTCCATATCGGAGCTCCGGTCATGATCGGCTGCGACCGCGTGGGCCGGCGGCACAGGGGCCGCAGCGTACACGGAGACGTGGACATCATTCCAGTGGGCGAGCCCAGCCGGTGGGACCTGAAGGAAGCGGACACGGCGCTGATCATGGGTCTCTCCACGGGCCTGTTGCAGTCTGTGGCGGAAGAATCCGGATTGCGCGGCGGCGTCATTGAGATCGCCAACCGGTTTCAGATTCGCGATGGCCGGATCGAGCACTTGGGGTGGGCGCTGCGGGAGGAGCTCGAGGCCGGATATCCGAACGGCCGGCTCTACGTGGAGAGCCTGGCGGTGGCGCTGAGCGGTCACGTGCTGCAGCATCATTCGAGCCTGTCTGGTCCGCCGCGTGAAACGAAGGGCGGGCTGTCTGGCTATCGCCTGAAACAGGTGCTCTGCTACATCGAAGAGAACCTGGGCGGCGACCTGTCACTGGAAGAGATCGCCACCTTCGTGGGGCTGAGCGTGTCGCACTGCAAGGCGGCGTTCCGGCAGTCGATGGGCCGGCCGCTGCATCAGTACGTGATTGAGCGGCGCGTGGATCGCGCGCGGACGCTGCTGCTGAAGGGGACGAGCTCTATCAGCCAGGCGGCGCAGGAGTGCGGTTTCACCCACGCCAGCCATCTTTCGTTTCACATGAAACGCTCGCTGGGCTTTTCGCCCGGGCTTGTCCTGCGGCAGGCGCGCCGGTAGCGCGGCCGTCGCATTTCCGTCCATTTCTGCATCGCGCCATCCATTTTTGAGCGACTGGGCGGCCGCCGGGCTGGCACACTGATCTCACATGTGGACCTGGAACAGGAGATGTTCGATTGCGGGCTGGCGTACCGCACGGGGACGAGTGGCGGAATTGGCGGCCTTGGCTGCCAGCTGTTTCTACCTGTGGGCGTCGCCTCCAGGCGTCATCTCCTACCCCTCGCAGTTCCGGAGCTGGACGCACGTCAAGACGCAACTGATTGGCGCGCAGAGCCCCTTTTTCGCGGGGTCGGGCGGCATTCATCATGTCTATGCCAACGACAAAGCGCTGGAGGGGCTGAAGACGGGACACTATTCCGACGGTTCGATACTGGTGTTCGACCTGGTGGAGGGGCGTGAGCAGGCGGGTGTCACCGTGGAAGGTGCGCGCATCCGGGTGGATGTGATGCTCAAGAACGCCAGCCAGTTCCCAGGGTCGGGTGGTTGGGGGTTTGAGCGCTTTATGGGCTCCGACCTGACGAAAGGCACGCTAGACGAGAACGGCCGGCAAGGCTGCGCCGGCTGCCACAGGAACCGCAGTGATCGCGGCTTCGTGTTCAGTGAACTGCGGCCGTAGACGACTCTTCCTGGAAGGACCAATGATGAGAGCGCTTCTCCCCTTCGCGGTAATTGCGACATTGACTCAGGCCTGTTCGCTGGCCGCCGATTGGAATCCGCGGCTGGCCGCCGACTACCTCGACACCCGGCAGAAGGAGTGGTTTGCCTGGGGCCCTGCGAAGTCGATGGGCGGGCCCTGCCTGTCGTGCCACACCGGACTGACGTATCTGATGGCGCGGCCCGCGCTGCGCCAGGCCTTGGGCGAAGGCCAGCCGGCGGAGCACGAGACCGGCCTGTTGAATGCACTGCGGGCGCGGGTGGACAAGAACGAAGCGAAGGAGTATGCGCCCGGCATTACGAAGGAGCCGATGGCATCGCAAGCTATCGGCGTGGAGGCGATCTTCGCGGCTCTGTGCCTGGCGCGGGCAGATGAGGACTCCGGCAGCATGAGTCCGGCTACGAAGCAGGCGTTTGACCGGCTGTGGCGGGTGCAGCAGAAGACCGGGCCTCTGCAGGGCGGATGGCAGTGGTATGTGTTCAACTCCGATCCGTACGAGACCTCGGACTCGCCGTTCTTTGGGGCTACGCTGGCTGCGCTGGCCGTGGGCAGCACCCCGGCATCCTACCGCGCGCAGGACGATGTGAAAGCAGGTACCGAGGCGCTGAAAGTGTACCTGGCCAAGGCATCCGCTGGTCAGCCCCTGCACAACCGCCTGATGTTGCTTTGGGCTGCGCGGCAGCTGCCAGGGTTGCTGTCCAAGCCGGCAATGACGGCGATTGTCGAGGAGACGTTCAAGCATCAGAACGAGGATGGCAGTTGGTCGACGGAAGGTCTGGGGCCGTGGAAGGACCATCCGGACGCGAAGGCCGCCCCGGGCGCTAACAGTTATGCGACGGCTGTTGCGGCCTATTTGCTGCAGGCCGGTGGTGTGCCGTCATCCGATCGCCATGTCTCGGCGGCGCTGGGCTGGTTGCGCGCGCACCAGGACCCGCAAGCGGGGTATTGGGATTCCACTTCCATGAATAAGCAGTATCCGGCCGGGGCGATGCCCGGGCTCTTCATGCGGGATGCCGCCACATCGTTCGCGGTGATGGCTTTGACGTATAAGCAACCCGCGGTCAAGCGTTAACTTTCGTATCCCCTCCTCATCACGGCGGCCGGGCGACTGGAGCCTGGCCGCCGCCTGCCATTTCACCTCCATCGATCGACGGTTTGACAGCCTCCCTGGAAGACTCCTATACTGACGACACTCGTAATCGAATGTCGACAACGAAACCCGAGGGCAAGCATCCGGCGATCGATCGTGACCTGTATTCCGGCCTGATCCGCCTGCATGTGCTCCATCACGCTTCGGAAGAGCCCATCTTCGGGCTCGGCATGATGGAGGAGCTGGCAAGGCATGGCTATCGGATTAGCCCAGGCAGCCTGTATCCCATCCTGCATGGGCTGGAGAAGAAGGGCTACCTGCGGTCGAAGGAGGTGCGCAATGGCAAGTCGCTGCGCAAGCTCTACCAGGCCACGCCCGCGGGCAAACGTGCCCTGGAAGGCGCCAAGCACAAGGTGCGTGAACTCTTCCGGGAACTCGTAGAAGGCGAGTAGCGCATTGGACACCATGACGGATTCGCCCTACTTTGTTCTTAAGCTTGCGGCCGGGTGCCTGCTGGCCGCCGGTAGCGCCCTGCCCCAGCAGATGGCCGTGCCGCAGGCGCTCACAATGCAGCAGGCGATGGAGGTGGTGCTCAAAAACTACCCCTCCATCCGCGTCTCACAAGAGCAGATCAATGCCGCCACTGCGGGCATTGCCCTGGCGCGCACGGCCTACCTGCCGCGGGTCGATGCGATGGCGCAAGTGAATCGCGCAACCCGCAACAACGTGTTCGGCGCCTTGCTGCCGCAGAGCACCCTGCCATCGATCTCCGGACCTGTCATCGGGTCGAACAACTTCGGCACTGTCTGGGGCAGCGCAATCGGCGCGACTGTGTCGTGGGAGCCGTTCGACTTCGGCTTGCGCGGCGCCAGCGTCGCGGCGGCCACAGCTACTCGCGCACAATCGGAAGCCGCTTTGAAGCGTGCGCAGTTTGATCTGCTGGTTACGGCCGCTGACGCTTATCTCACTGTTGTCGCCGCCCAGGAAACGACGCGTGCCGCGCAGGCTGGTGTGAAACGGGCCGGAACGGTGCTGCGGATCATCTCCGCGCAAGTTCGGGCGGAATTGCGGCCGGGCGCGGATCAATCCAGGGCAGAGGCGGAAGAGGCGGCTGCCAGGACCCAGTTCATCCAGGCCCAGCAGGCGTTGGAGGTGGCCCGCGCGAATCTGGCGCAATTCACCGGCGGCGAACCGGCCACCACGCCGCTGCCGGCCGGCAATCTGCTGCGTCTGCCACCGGAAGCGGAGGCACCCGCCCTGTCGATCGTAGCGAACCCGGCCGTGGCCGAGCAGCGCGCGGCGGTGGAGCAGGCGCAAGCGCAACTGCGGGCGCTAGAGCGGTCGTACTTCCCCAGGTTTTACGTGCAGGGGTCCGCCTATGCGAGAGGTACTGGCGCCGAGGTCGACGGCTCCCGCTTGGGTGGCGCGAATGGCCTGGCTCCCAATGTGCAGAACTACGCGTTGGGATTCAGCGTGACGTTTCCTGTCCTGGATCTGCCGGCCATCCGCGCCCGGGAAGCAGCGCAGAGTGCGGTGATCCGCTCGCAGGCGGCGAAGTCGGAACAACTGGCCCTGGAACTGCGAGCGCAGTGGAATCGTGCGGTGGCGGCCATCAACGGAGCGCGCCGCATCGCTGCGAATACGCCGGTGCAGCTCACTTCCGCCAGGGCCGCCGTGCAGCAGGCGACAGCTCGATATCAGTCGGGCCTGGGCAACATCACGGAAGTCGCCGAGGCACAGCGGTTGCTGACGCAGACCGAGATTGATGACTCGCTGGCGCGCCTGGGCGTATGGCGCGGTCTGCTGGCCATCGCGGCGGTGGGCGGCGACCTGCAACCCTTCCTGGCCGAGGCATCCAAGTGAGATTCCACAAGGGTTCAACTCCATGCGCATAGTCCTGGCCGCCCTCTCACGGCCGCTCACGGTTGTCATTGCGCTGCTCACGGTGGCGCTGTGCGCCATGCTGGCGGTGAAGCGGATGCCGGTCGATATCTTTCCTCAGGTGGGCGATCCCGCGATTTATGTCGCACAGCCATATGGCGGCATGGATCCGGCGCAGATGGAAGGCTATCTCACTTACTACTACGAGTATCACTTCCTCTACATCACGGGCATCGATCACGTGGAGAGCAAGAGCGTGCAGGGCGCCGCGCTGATGAAGTTGGTCTTCCACGAAGGCACGAACATGAGCCAGGCGATGGCGGAAACGGTCGGCTATGTGAACCGGGCGCGTGCGTTCATGCCGCCCGGCGCCGTGCCGCCGTTCATCACCCGTTTTGACGCCGGCAGCGTGGCCGTCGGTCAATTGGTCTTCAGCAGCGCCACGCACACACAGGGGGAGCTGCAGGACTTCGCCCTGAACCGTGTCCGGCCGCTGTTTGCGACGCTGCCGGGCGTCTCCGCTCCGCCCCCCTTCGGCGGCAATCAGCGCACCATCGTCATCACGCTGAATCCGGCCAAGCTACAGCAGTACCAGATCTCGCCGGACGAGGCGATCGCGGCCGTCAGCAAGTCGTCGCTGGTCATGCCCTCCGGCAATATGTTTACCGGCACGGTGGAGCGCATCGCACGGACCAATGCCGCGCTGGGCGGGAATCTGGCCGAGTTGCTCAGCACGCCCATCCGTCCGGCCAGCGGCACGGGCATCTACCTGCGCGACATCGGAACGATCGAGAGCGGCACCGACATCGTCACCGCCTATGCGCATGTGAACGGCAAGCGCACGGTCTACATCCCCGTGACGAAGCGTGCGGACGCCTCCACCCTGACCGTCATCCAGGCCGTGAAGGCGAACCTGCCTGAGTTCCGCAAAGTGTTGCCCGATGGTGTCGACGTGCGGCTGGAGTTCGACCAGTCGCCTTATGTCACGAACTCCATCCAGGGGCTGGTGACAGAAGGACTGCTGGGCGCGGCGCTCACCGGGCTGATGGTGCTGCTATTCCTGCGCGACTGGCGCAGCGCGCTGATCGTCGTGCTGAACATCCCATTCGCCCTGCTGGCGGCCGTGGTCGCCCTGTGGGCCACCGGCCAAACCATCAACATCATGACTCTGGGCGGACTCGCGCTGGCCGTGGGCGTGCTGGTGGACGAGGCAACCGTCGAGATCGAGAATATCCACTCGCAGATGCTGCCGGGCGTCTCCCGGGCGCGCGCCGTACTGGAGGCGTGCAGCCGGACGGCCATGGCTCGGCTGCTGTCGATGTTCTGCATTCTCGCCGTTTTCGTGCCTTCGTTCTTCATGGTGGGTGTGGGCCGGCAGTTGTTCGTCCCGCTCTCGCTGGCCGTCGGCTTCTCGATGATTGCGTCCTACCTGCTGTCCAGCAGCCTCGTCCCGGTGCTCTCCACCTGGCTGATGAAGGAAGGGCATCGAGGGGAAGAGCGCGAGGGGCTGTTTGGACGCCTGCGGTCGTTCTACGAAGGCTATCTGCGCGCCACGCTGAAAGTCCGCTGGCCGCTGGCGTTGGTATATCTTGTTGTCTCCATCGGACTCGTCGCGGTTCTGGTCCCGCGCCTGGGCACGGAGATCTTTCCCGACGCCGACGCGCCGCTGCTGCGCATCCGTCTGCGGGCGCCGACCGGCACGCGCATCGAGGAGACTGAGCGGATTGTCCTGCGGGCTCTCGACTCGATCCAGGGCGAGATCGGTTCGAACAATGTGCGGATCACCAGTGACTTTGTCGGCGTTGTGCCGTCCAGCTATCCGGTGAACCTGATCCACCTTTTCACCAGCGGTCCGCAGGAGGCCATTATCCAGGTGGCGCTACAGCCGGGCGTGCCGCGAGGCGAGGCTCTGCGCGAGCGGCTGCGCGAGCGGCTTCGTAAGGAGTTGCCGGGGATCCGGATCTCATTCGAGGCGGCCGACATCGTGACGCAGGTGATGAGCTTCGGCTCGCCGACACCGGTGGAGGTGGCGGTGCAGGGCATCAGCCTGCAGGCGGACTATGACTTCGCGCACAAGCTGCAGGGGGAACTGGCCAAGTTGACGTTCCTGCGGGACCTGCAGATCGCCCAGGCGGCCGACTTCCCGACAGTCGACATCACCATCGACCGCGAGCGTGCCGGCCAGTACGGTCTCACCATGTCCGATGTCGTGCGGTCTGTCGTGCCGGCTACCTCTTCTTCACGATTCACGCAGCCCAACTACTGGCGCGACCCGGCCTCAGGCAACGCTTTCCAGATCCAGTTGCAGTTGCCCCAGAACCACATGCAGAGCGTGGAGAACCTGGGCCAGTTGCCTGTAATGCAGAACGGCCGGCCGCAGCCCCGGCTCACCGATGTGGCGGCCTTCAAGTTGGGCACCATGCCGGGCCTGATCGAGCGCTACAACGGCCAGCACGTGGTCAGCCTGACAGCCAATCTCCATGGGCCCACGCTGGGTGAGGCCGTGGTGCAGCTCAATAGGGCGATTGCGGCGACGGGTGCTCCGCCCAAGGGAGTGTCGGTGAAGCTACGCGGCGAGGCGCCCGCTCTGGAGCAGACCCTGTCCGGCTTGCGGCTTGGCCTGATGCTCGCGGTGCTGGTGATCTTCCTGCTGCTCGCGGCGAACTTCCAGTCGGCGAGGCTCGCACTCGCGATTGTCCTCACCATCCCGGCGGTGCTCTGCGGTGTGGCCATCATGCTGTTGGCGACCGGCACGACGCTGAATGTGCAGTCGTTCATGGGCGCGATCATGGCCATCGGCATCGCCGTGGCCAACTCGATCCTGCTGGTCACCTTCGCCGAGCATGCCCGGCAGGCAGGACGCGATCATATGGAGGCCGCGCAGGAAGGCTCCGCCAGCCGGCTGCGTGCGGTACTCATGACGGCCGCTGCCATGATCTTCGGGATGGTGCCCATGGCAATCGGCATCGGCGAAGGGGGCGCGCAGTCCGCACCGCTGGGACGAGCCGTCATCGGCGGGCTCCTCGCCTCCACTTTCACTACCCTGACGGTCCTGCCTTCCCTCTACGCGATCCTGCAGCGCAACGCGTCCACGAAATCTCCATCGCTAAATCCGATGGACCCGGAGAGCCGATTCTATGAAGCGCATTAATCCCCTGATGTTGGCCTCCTTCCTCGCCATGGCGGTGGGTGGCTACGCCCAGACCATCGACCTTGTGCCCGTCGTCGCCAAACCCATTGCCCAGGTGGTCGACCTGCCGGGCGAGTTCCAGCCGTTCCTCAGTGTGGCCGTCCATGCCAAGGTCCGCGGTTATGTGGAGCGGGTGCTGGTGGATCGAGGAAGCTTCGTGAAGCAGGGACAGCCGCTGGTGGAGCTCTCAGCGCCGGAGATGAAAGCACAGATCGCCGAGGCCGAGTCCAAAGTGCAGGCGGCTGAATCGGAGCGGCTGCAGGCGGAAGCGCAGCTCGCGGCGGCCGAGAGTACGGCGCAGCGCATGGCCAAGGCGGCCGAGACCCCCGGAGCCGTTGCCGGCAACGAGGTGATCCTGGCCAGCAAGCAGGTGGACGCACTCAAAGCGCTGGTGCGGGCCAAGCAGCAGGCTAGCCAGGCCGCGTCATCCGCTGTGAATGCACAGAAGGATCTGGAGGCGTACTTGCGCATCGCCGCGCCCTTCGATGGGGTGGTGACCGAGCGCCTGGTCCATCCCGGCGCGTTGGTGGGCCCGGGCAGCGATCCGGTGCTGCTGAACATCCAGCAACTGGCCCGGCTGCGGCTGGTGGTGGCCGTCCCTGAGCAGTACACCGGGTCGATCTCGACCGGAGCCCGGGTGGAGTTCAAAGTTCCGGCATATCCCGAACGCACATACGCGGGCACCGTGGCCCGCTGGGCGCACATGTTGGACCCCGCCACCCGCACCATGCCCGTGGAACTGGATGTCGCCAATGGCGACGCGTCGCTGGCGCCCGGCATGTACCCGTCAGTGAAGTGGCCTGTCCGCCGTGCCAAGCCTGCTCTCTTCGTGCCAAAGACCAGCGTGGTGACCACGACGGAACGGACCTTCGTGGTCCGCAGCAATGGCGGCCGCGCCGAATGGGTGGATGTGAAGAAGGGTTCGGCCGAGGGCGAGCTGGTGGAGATAATGGGGCGTCTGCAGGCCGGCGACATGGTGGTGCGCCGCGCTACGGATGAAATGCGGGATGGTTCCGCACTGCCTTCGAGAGGCGTCGGCAAGTAGCGCTGGGCCAGGTTAATCGGCGAATTGCGTGCGGGCGCGCAGGACAGTGACGACGGGTTCGTCGGCCGGCAGGACTTCCGTCGAGTAAAGGACGTGGCTGCCCGGAGCATCGATCCGCACCGGAATCTCGTGGTGCTCGGATAGGGCCCGCCGCACCTGGTCCTGCCGCTCCGGCGGTACAAACAGCAGCAGGAAGCCGCCGCCGCCCGCGCCAAGCAGTTTGCCACCCAGGGCGCCCGCCATGCGTGCGCGATGGTACATGTCGCAAACCACGGGCGGACCCACATTCACATCCAATTCCTGCTTCAGCCGCCAGGCTTCGTGCAGCAGCTCGCCAAAGGCTGAGATCGGGCCTTGGCCAGTCAGGATCTCGTAGCCCTCGTCCACTTGCCCGCGCAGCGCCCGGATGCGGGCCGTGTTCTCGCTGAGCCGGCTCATCTGCCGCCGCGCCATCTCGGCTGCCCGCCGGTGAATGCCCGTATGGAACAGCATCATGTGCTGCTGCAGCTCTTCCTTCCGGTCGCCGCGAAGCACCAGCGGATGGGGGCGGATCTCGCCGTCCGGCAGGAACTCGACAATCGCCAGGCCGCCGATCGCGGCCAGTGCCTGGTCCTGGCAGCCGACACAGTCACCCAGCACGTCGCGTTCGATGCGGATGGCTTCATACGCCAGGTCGAGCGGCTCCAGCTTGCGGCCCTGAAAGCTGTGGAGGGCATTCAGCAGGCCCACCACGAACGAGGATGACGTGCCCAGGCCGGTGAACGAAGGCAACTCGCCCGTATAGTTCACCTCGACATCCTGGGTAATGCCGCAACTGCGCAGGCACTCACGGAAAGGCGCGTGCTCGAGCTGGTCGAGGTGTGAGACGCACTCCACCTGGCGGTAGGCAATGCGGATCGAGTAATCGAAGAGCTGCGAATGGAAGTGCGTCACCGAGTGGTAGGCCGACTTGTCGATGGCCGTGGCCAGCACCGCGCCGCCATACTGCCGGAAGTAGTCCGGGTAGTCGGACCCGCCGCCGAAGAAACTGATGCGGAATGGCGTTCTCGTGATGATCATGCCGGCAATACCCCCTTGAGCTCCTGGACGAACGCGTCGCCCAGCACAAGGCTGGAGGGCGTGCCGATGTCCAGAAAGCGCCCGCTCACCCGAATCACGCGAATCGGGACGCCCGCCGCCAGCAGCGACGGAAACACGTCCATTTCCATGCTCGAAACGCCCGGCGGAAATGCATCGATCAGGTGCCGCCGGAAACAGTAAATCCCGGCATTGATCCAGCCCGCGCCGGGTCTTTTTTCTTCAAACCGCTGCAGGAACCCCGCCTCGTCGATGGCCAATGTTCCAAACCTGCTGGCGTCGTCCACTTCGAGGGCCACAATGGCAGCTTCTACCCCGGGCGGCAGATCCCACATACCACTCAGATCGGCTGCGACCAGCGAATCCCCGTTGGTCACAACAAACGGGTCGCTGACCGGCTGCTGCTCCACGGCGAAGCGGACGGCGCCGCCGGTGCCGAGCGCTTCCCGTTCCTTCACAGTTACGCCGCGGCCCCGAGCCTTGAGGAAATCTTCAATGACTTCAGCCAGATAGCCGGTAGAGACCACGACATCTCCGGCACCCTGCTGTTCCCAGAAGCGCAGCATCCATTCGAGAAATGGCTGTCCGGCCACCGGCACCATAGGTTTCGGCAGGTCCGGATGCAGGTTCTGGAGCCTCGTCCCCCTGCCGCCGGCCAGAATCAGGAGGCTCCTCGAAGGCATGGAATTACCGCGTCTCCAGCTGGGACCGCACGAAGTCGAGCACGGTCCTGCGGGTCTCCGGAATCTCCACAAATTGCTGAGCCGCTTCGATATTGACCTCGTAGCGCACCTTCGGACTACCCGCCTGCACAGGGACCGGAGTGCCGACTGCCTCGATCACTTCCGCAATGGAAATCACACCGTGCCCACAGACGTTATACACCCGGTTGGCCGGCGCTTGGGCGGCTAATTTGAGGATGACCCCCGCTGCGTCATCCGTGTGGAGGAATTGCAGGCTGCTGCCGGGGTCCAGCCAGAGCGGACCGCCGTGCAGCGCGTCGAAGATCGCGTTTTTGCGGAGCCCGGGTCCGACAAAGCCGCCGCAGCGGGCCACAATCCAGCGCGGAGCGGCATGCATGACGCACTGCTCGGCCAGATATTTGTGGAATCCGTACGGGCTTTGCTTGGCCGGATCGAGGACTTGGTCTTCCTTCGTCACCTCCGGGCTAGTGCAGTCCGGGTAGACGTCGCAGGAGGAGATATGGACGTAGGTCTCGCAGGGGAAGTCGATTAGCGACGACCGGACCGATCGCACCGACGCGTCAAACTCTTCCAGTGGCGCCTGTTTGGCCAATGGTTTCCTGGAGTTGCCGTTGGCATTCACCAGCAGGTCGCACTTCTGTCCGCGCAGTGAATCGTAGTTGACGCGATCAATGACCTGGAACTGGTCACCGCGGGCTTCCAGCATGCGCACGAAGCCGGAGCCTACCAGGCCGCGGCCGCCAATCACGAAGATCATCGGGCGCCCTCCCTGGCGGTCATAGGCGTATACCGTCCGTCCCGGCGCCGCTATGCTCGCGGTACCAGGCAATCGTTCGCTGCAAGCCCTCATCCAAGGGTGTCGGGCAATCCAGCCCGAGTGACCGCATCCGGCTGACATCAAAGACCTTCACCATCTGGCCGTCGGGCTTCGTCGAGTCCCATTCCAGGCTCCCGGCGAAATCGGACAACTGGCAGACAGACTCGGTCAGGGTGCGAATCGGCGTGGCTACGCCCGAGGACAGATTCACCGGTTGGCTGGAATCGTAGTTCTCGATAAACCAGGGGATCAGCTTGGCTACGTCACCGGCGTAGACGAAATCCCTCACCGGTTTGCCTGAGCCCCATGCGACGATCTTCTCCGCACCGGCTTCGCGAGCCTCATGGACGCGCCGCACCAGCGCCGGCACGACATGCGACTCGTGCTGGCGGAAGTTGTCGTACTCGCCGTACATGTTGCCTGGAATCAGCGGGATGGAGTTCAGCCCGTATTGCTTCCGGTACGATTCGCTGGCCACCACGCCCATCATTTTGGCTGTAGAGTAAGGCGCGCTCTCCGGCTGGGGGTAGCCTTGCCAGAGCTGATCCTCGGCGATGGGGGAAGCGGCTTTGGCCGGATAGCTGCAGCCCCCAAATGGGTAAATGAGCTTCTTGACGCCGGTCATGGCGGCCTGTTGGAAGACGAGGGCGGTGATCAGGGTGTTGCGGTAATAGAAGTCTGCCGGAAAGGCCCGGTTGGCTCCAATCCCGCCGACATACCCGGCAAGATGCACGAGAACATCCGGATTGTGCCGCCGGAACATGGTTTCCACACTCGCTGGATCAGTGAGATCAAAGCAGGAATGTGTTGTCCCTATGATCTCCACTCCGGTAAAATGAGCACGAAGCGCAGGCATCGTGTGCCGGCCGAGGAATCCTGCACTGCCTGTGACAAGTATTCGCATAGGGCTGTGCCGCCACGGAGGGCGGTGGGTAGCAACAGCTAATTATGATATCATGGACCTCCTTCTCCCGCTGCACTGCGAGCATGGCGGCTGCTCGAGTAGTGTTAAATTGAAAAGGTAAAATATCAGTTCAATGCCAAGATTCATATTGATAGACCAATCAATTGTCGATATCGGCGGTCATCATTATGAATACGCGCAGCACGTCCTGTCCGCGGCGCAGGCCGCCGGGCACACGCCTGTATTGGCCGCCCACCGGCAGTTCAAGTCCACTGAAGCTCCGTGGAAGGTGTTTCCTGCCTATCGGCTAGGGTTCTGGAAGCGGATGTCGAAGGCGACATTGGGCGAGCGTTTGGCAAATGCCTACACCGCGCTCTACCATCACTTTTTTGTTCTCAAGACACGCCTGTTTTTCTCTCAATTGGGATTTCTTTGGGTGGTGAGGAACAGCGCAATTGAGTACCTGAGATGGCATCCGTTTGATTCGGCATTTAAAATAGGATATGCGGCCGCGCTGGCGGTTATTTTTCTGCCGATTCGAGCGGTTTTTCGGATCCTGGCCGCCATCATCCCCTTTCGTAACTTCTTCCACCAGATTTGGGATGCCGCCTGGACCAGCGTCCGTGGGGCGCTCGGCTTGCTGTTCGAATCGCTCTCCAGTGGAGGCACCCTTCAGGAATGGCGCTTTCAGCGTCGCAAGGCACGCCTGTTCGCCGCCGACACCCTGGAACTGCTTCGGGCCCTCAAGCCGGAAGCCGGGGATCTCATCTTCATTCCCACTCTCGGCATCCCGGAAATGATTGGATTGATTGAGGTTTGGGAGAAGTACCCACAGGCGCTCAACGCCAGCTACCACCTCCTGTTCCGCCGCAACCTCTACGATGGGCGTGAATGGCAATATCCGAATCAGGACGCGCTGCTCACCCCGCTCCGCAACGCCTATCTCTCGTTCCGCAGCCGCGCCTCCGCCGCCCGCGTCTTCTTCTATACGGACACCGAGGAGCTGACGAAGCAGCACGAACGGGTGTCTTCTCTCCCGTTCCATACCTGTCCGATCCCCCACACGGAATCGCCATCTGTGCGCGTGGCGACACCCACCCGGCCCTTACAGCTCGTCTATTTGGGTGATGCTCGCGCAGAAAAGGGCTACCACTTTTTCCCGGCGCTGGTGGAAGATTTGCGACGCGATTTTCTCGCAACGGGCCGCGTCGAATTTAAGATTCAGTCTAATTACAATATTCCCAAAGGCGAATCGGAGGCCGTCGTGGCGCGCTGCCTGTTGCAGAGCATCGGCGGCGACGGCGTAACGCTGTTCCTGGAGCCGCTGCCCTCTGAGCAATACCGCGCCGTCCTGCGGGAAGCCGACCTGCTGATCCTGCCTTACGACCGTGACAATTACTACGCCCGCAGTTCCGGGGTGCTGATTGAGGCGCTCACCGCCGGCATCCCGGTCGTGGCCCCCGCCGCCTCCTGGTTGGGCCGCCAGTTTGCCGAGGGTGTGTACGCCTACCGCAACCAACTGCTGGAGAAACTCGGCGAAGACGTCGTGCCCATCCGCCGCCATCAACTCTGGCAGCAGACCGGGAGCGGCAAATCCTGGTACCTGGGCGCCAGCAAGGAAATCAGCTTCGGCGGTGAAGACCGCGCGGCGCAGGCCTGGATCAGTGTACCGGCCGATGCGGCGTACCTTTGGGTCAGGATGACACTGGAAGGGACCGAGGAAGGGCATGCGGTGCTGGTCAGCACGACCGGCGTCGACCGGGCCGGCCGCAAATGCGAAGAGGGCTCGGACATTCTTTCCCCCGGCTACAACAGCGCGCAGGTCGTGGGCCTCGTGCCGGTGGGACCGGAAACCACCAAAGTGCTGCTGAACCTGCGGCACGCCTTCGCGGATGTGGAACTCACCGGGACCGCGTTCGAAGCGGGGTTCATCCTGCAGGATCCGGGCGCCCCGCCGCTGCCTTTGAGTGCGATCGGCGTCAACTATACCCATGTCGACAAGCTGTCCGAAGCCGTTCGTGAAGTACTCGCTCATTACGACCACTATCGGAATACGGCCATGGACAACGCGCCTGCCGCCTATGATTTCCACAATGCCGGCCGGCTCGTCTCGATGTTGAGTACCATGGCCGAGGCCCCGGTTGAGCCTCCGCAGCCGAGCCTGGATCAGCGAGCTGCCAGGAATGCGGCCGCGCGGGTGACCGCATGACGTCGACCGGCGGCATCGTCCAGGTCTCCGATATCAGCGTCGGCTCAGGCAACTTCGACTCGTTGTCGCTGCTGCGCTCGCTCGTCGATCTGTACGGCATTCCGGCCACGATCCTGGAGCCCGATCAGCAGGACAAGGCGATCTCCCAGTTGGAAGGCGGCCTGGAAGTGGAGCGCATCCCCACCTCCACACACTTCCGCAGCACCACCGGCCGCATCGAATTCGTGTCCATGGTGGCCGCCCGCATCAATCAGCTCAAGCCGCGCATCCTGATCATCCGCTGCTCGTGGAACATCCCTGTTTTGTTCCGCTTGGCGAAGAAGCCGCCGCTGGTCATCTACCATGCGACAGAGTCCACCACTTACTACGGCAACTTCGATCCCGAGTTCAACCGGCACGCCCGGCAGTGGATCGACGTGGTGGTCTTTCCCGAGGAGAATCGCGCCGCGATCGACATCCGCCGCTGCGGGTTCGAGGAGATCCCCGTCGCCCTGGCCTACAACTCGCCCACCCGGCTGGCCGACATGGAGGAGCCTATCCCCCCGGTGGACCGCAATGGCCGCATCTACTATTCCGGAGCACTCGACGTCAACGCCACGTTCGTCGACTATTACGGGGATTCCCGGATGCAGGTGTTCCCCATCGACATCTACGGTTACATCGGCGGATCGGACCCGGAACGGACCCGGAAAGTGCTCGTGAACGCCGGCGGCCAGATTCGCTATAAGGGCTTCGTCGATACGAAGTATCTGGAAGCCGCCCGGCCGAATTACGCTTACAGCCTGACGATCTGGAAGACCTCCAACGAGAATCAGACCTACGCCTGTCCGTGCAAGTTCTTTGAATCCATCGCCTCCGGGGTTCCTCCCATCACCGCTCCGCACCCACAGCCGAAGCAGATTGTGGAACGCTACAAGTGCGGCATCGTCATGAAGGGCTGGGGCTTCCACGACATGCTGGATGCGTTTACGCGGGCCATGCAACTCTATGGCACGCCGGAATATGACGAGATGGTCGGGAACTGCAATATCGCAATGAAAGAAGAGTTGAACTGGGATCGGCAATTCGAGCGCGTGCGCAGGCTGCTGCCCGCCTCGATCTAGCCGCCCGGATGACATCCAACCATGGCTCAAGCAAAAGTACTCATCACTGGCGGCGCGGGCTACATCGGCTCCGTTTTGACGCCGCAGCTTCTAAATGCCGGTTTCGCTGTCACGGTGCTCGACAGCTTCCTCTACGGCCAGCCCACTCTCCTGGAGAACTGCTGGCACCCCGATTTCCAGATCATCCGCGGCGATTGCCGGGATGAGCGTGTGCTGCGCGATGCAATCGGTTCGGCCGACATCATCATCGCCCTGGCTGCCCTGGTAGGCGCGCCAGTGTGCGATGCCGACCGCATTGCGGCCAGAACCACCAACCTGGAAGGCATCCAGTCCCTGCTGAAACTGCGCTCGAAACAGCAGTGGATCCTTTATCCCTGCACCAATAGCGGTTACGGGGTCGGCGAAGCCTCCAACTACTGCACCGAAGAGTCTCCGCTCAAGCCGATCTCCCAATATGCGCGAGATAAGGTGGAAGCCGAACGGCAGGTGCTGGACGCGGGCAACGGCGTTTCGCTCCGTCTGGCGACCGTGTTCGGGGTCTCCCCCCGCATGCGCATCGACCTGCTGGTGAACGACTTCGTCCACCGCGCCGTGACCGATCGCTCGCTGGTCATCTTCGAAGGCCATTTCAAGCGGAACTATATCCATATCCGCGATGTGGCGCGCGCCTTCCAGCATGTGATGGCGCGGTTCGACTCCATGAAAGAGCAGCCCTACAATGTCGGCCTCAGCGACGCCAACCTCTCTAAGCTGGAGCTCTGTGCCGAGATCAAAAAGCTGATCCCGGGCTTCTCTTACCTCGAAGCCCCCATTGGCGAAGATCCGGACAAGCGCGACTACATCGTCTCCAATGCGAAGATTGAAGCCACGGGCTTTCAACCGGCGGTTTCCCTGCCCGATGGCATCAACGAATTGAAGAAGGCCTTCACCATCCTGAGAGCCCGGAGATATTCCAATGTCTAGTCCCGCCATGCCGCGGCGTTGCCGGGCTCGGCGCGCTGGCCCGCCGGCCGCAACATCGGGCGGGTTCTAGCTACCTTATGTGGCGAGGCGACCTGCTCTATCTCGTCCGGAACCTGGTCCTCAAGGACTTCAAGGTCAGGTATCGCAATATGTCCCTGGGCATGTTGTGGTCCCTGTTGAATCCATTGGTGATGATGGGCATTCTCACCTTTGTTTTCACCATGATCTTTCCCAACAAGACCGTCGATCACTTCGCGGTCTTCGTGCTGACCGGCATGGTGCCGTATAACTTCTTCAGTCTCGCCTGGGCGACTTCCAGCGCTTCCATCGTCGAGAGCGCGGATTTCATCAAGCGTGTTAACGTCCCGCGGGAGATGATCCCCCTGACGGCCGTGCTCTCCACGGCACTGAACATGGCCGCCCAGGTGGCCCTACTGTTTGCCCTGGTTCTCTTCTTCGGCTACGGGGTCAACCGCTACTGGCTGCTGCTGCCCGTGGTCTGGGGTCTCGAGATCGCCTTCGTCTGCGGGTTGGGCCTCATCACGGGCACCCTCGCTGTCTTCATCCGGGATACACGTTATGTGGTGGAATCGGTGAACCTGGTGATGTTCTGGCTGGTCCCCATCTTCTATCCGTTCAGCGCGATTCCGCCGCAGTTTCAGGAATACTATCAACTGAATCCGGTGGCGGCGCTGGTGCTCGCCTCCCGCAACATACTTTTGGAAGGGGTTCCCCCGTCCGGCGTACTGCTGACGAAGCTCGCGCTGGTTTCTTTCGGTACACTGGCCGTCGGGTCACTGACCTTTCGGCACTGGAAACGCCAGTTCTACGATTACCTCTAACCGCCGTGGCTACTTCACCCATTGTCACTGTCCGCAACGTCTCCAAGAGCTTTATCATGCACAAGCCCAGGAGGCTGCTGCGCAGTCATCTTAAAGAGATGATGACGCGTCACCGGGCAGAGCGCTTTCAGGCCCTGCGCGACGTCTCGTTCGAGGTCGGCCGCGGCGAGAGTGTCGCCATCATCGGCCGCAATGGAGCAGGCAAGAGCACCCTGCTCGGCCTGGTGGCAGGGCTGGTGGATCCCGATTCCGGGCAGATTATTGTGAACGGCCGCGGCGCGGCCCTGCTGCAGCTCGGCTCCGGGTTCCACTCGGACCTGACCGGGATTGAGAACGTTCACCTGAATGCCTCCGTCCTCGGTGTCTCCCGCCAGCGCACCGAAGAACTCATGGACGAGATTATTGAGTTCTCCGGCATCGGCGAGTTCGTGCATGAGCCTGTCCGGTCCTACTCCTCCGGCATGGTGATGCGGCTCGCCTTCTCGGTCGCGGTCTGCGTCGATCCGGACTTCCTCATCATCGACGAGGTCCTGGCGGTGGGCGATCGCGCCTTCCAGGATAAGTGCGTCGAGCGCATCTACGAGCTCCACAAAGCAGGCAAGACCATCCTGTGTGTCTCCCACGCCGCAGCCACGGTGAGGGAGCTTTGCCAGCGGGCCATCTGGCTGGAAGAGGGCGTGCTGCGCATGGATGGGCCCATCGACGAGGTCATTGCGGCCTACGAGTCCGGCTTGAACCTGCGGGCCGTTCACCTGAACGAACCCGAAGCCGGCCCCGAATCTGATCCGCCGGAACCGCCACTGGAAGAGCCCGGTGGGGACGAACCCGCACCTGTCGAGGAACCGGAACCGGAGCCGCCGCCCGTCGATGACCCTGAACCGGAGCCTCCCCCTGTTCAGGATCCGGAACCGGAGCCCGCCGCCGAAGCCGCCATGGTCGAGGCCGAACCAGCGGAGGCGTCCGGTGCGCCCGCGGAAGCACTGGCGGAGAGCGAAACCCCTGCCGTGGAGGAACCTGTCGCAGGGGAAGACGTCCCGTGGGTGCCCCCGGGTCCCCCCTGTGAAGAAGAGCTGGCCTATATCAAAGCCCTGGTGTTGGAGCATTACTGCTACGTCGATTACCAGAATCGTACGCTGATGCCGCAAACCCATGCCCCGGCGCTGATCGTTCCAATCGATTACGAAGGCGTCGTACCCAGGGAAAAAGGCCGTGAACCGTATGCCGCGGTGACTACCCTGCTGGAGGCCAGGTCCTGGGCGTATGAGGAGCTTCACGCCCGCCTTAAGCCCCACCTGGACCTGACAGATGTCGCCGACGAACTGGCCGATCCGGCTGATGCGGTCTCCCCGTTCTGGAAGAACATCTTCTATACGGGGATGGACGCGCGGGCCGCTTATGCCCTGGTGCGCACCTATGCGCCGGGCCGCATCGTCGAGATTGGCAGCGGCAACAGTACCCGGTTCCTCAGAAAGGCCATCCGCGACGGGAAGCTCGGCACCCGTATCACCTGCATCGACCCCTCGCCGCGGTTGTCCATCAATGCGGTCGCCGACGAGGTGCGCGAGGAGAGCCTGATCGCGACGCCCCTGGACTATTTTGC
Source organism: Paludibaculum fermentans (assembly GCF_051172195.1). Lineage (GTDB taxonomy): Bacteria > Acidobacteriota > Terriglobia > Bryobacterales > Bryobacteraceae > Paludibaculum > Paludibaculum fermentans_A. The sequence goes on along the minus strand of NZ_JBPJAQ010000001.1, from coordinate 862,243 downwards.
CGGCCTGCAGCCCGGCGATTTCGTCTTCTTTGACGGCAGCCATATCTGCTTCCACGACTCCGATGTGACGCATTTCTTCCTGCGTGTGATGCCGGTTCTGCCCAAGGGTGTTTTGGTGCATGTTCACGACATTTATCTGCCCGAGGAGTACCCCGAGCATTTCGATATTCGCTACTACAATGAGCAGTACATGCTCGCTGCATTTTTGCTCGGAAACTCCAACTGGAAGCCATTTTTGCCGATCCATTTCCTACACAACCGGGGCGTGCTGAATGCCGATGGTTGCGCCTTCTGGCTGATGAACGGATTTCTGCCGGATCCTGAGCCAGTGCGGCGCCGTTCCCGGACCCGTCCCCGCTGAAGCTTTTATTCGCCATTTCGTCGGAGTCAGCGGCCGGTGATTGTGATTTCAGGCCGGTCGTTCGGCGTTCGGCCATCTTTCGGTTGGCCGGAATTCATACACTATTGTGGGGCTGGCGAAGGTGTCTGCACTGGTAAGGCCGTCAATTGACAGGCCCGGGTACAGCGATTAACCTTATACTGATCGCCTGGGGAGAGGTGTACCTCCTGCCAGAGTGATCCTCGAGTGTGCGGGGCGGAGGAGACGTGAGTTTGATCAAACAAAAACTACAACTATTCAGGGGTTTACCCATCGGTGGAGGCATTGCGGCTACAGCTCTGGCGCTGACAGCAATCATGGCGCCGGCGTGGGGTGCGGAGCGGATCCAGATTCTTCAGGAAAACACGGGGCAGAACGCCCAGTACTCCTTCAGATCAATCGGTTCAGTGGCTGGGGCGCGGAACCTCGCGCTGCCTGAAACGGGTGGCCATATTCTGGTCCGGACGGTGGAGGGCGCCGTCTGGTCCTGGGGCAACAACTCACAGGGGCAATTGGGTACAGGAGATATCCAGGCTCGTGCCGGCTGGGCGCATGTTCAGGGTCTTGGTGCGGTAACGGCCATAGCCGCGGGTGCACAACACTCCCTCGCGCTGCAGGCCGATGGCACGGTTTGGGCTTGGGGTGCGAACTCGGAAGGGCAGCTCGGCAGTGGCACTCTCGCCAGCCGCGCCCTGCCAGGCGTCGTACCCGGGCTGCGGGATGTCACGATGATCGCCGCCGGCCAGTTGTTCTCCGTCGCACTGCGCGCGGATGGCACGGTTTGGGCGTTTGGTTCGAATTGGAACGGACTCATTCCCGGTGAGTCGCGCAAGCTGATCGCCGCGCCGATGCAGGTGCGTGGCCTGTCCGGCATCGAAGCCGTGGCCGTCTATGGCAATCTCGGCTACGCTCGCGACGCTCAGGGACAGATCTGGGTTTGGGGCAACGACGGCAGGTCCGAATCGGCCGCCGCCCGGCTCCTCACCGGAGACCAGTTGACGCAGAAGGCCGCCGACCTCAAGCGCCGGTTCCAGGAACAGGAACCCGGCCCGCTGGTGGACGCAAAATGGCTGGGCAATTCGCTCACCGCCCGTTCCGTCACAGCGGTGGACAGCACCCTGACTTTAGTTCAGGACGGCGACCGCAGCGAATATCAGTTTGATGGCGTCGTGCTCGATGCCCAGGCCGGCTGGGCCGTGGCCGTGATTTCGGCCGAACCCGCCACCATCGCCGCCCAGAACGCGACCGCCGCCTCCCTGAAGGCTGCCCGCGCCCAGGGGGCGAATAGCCTCTTCTCCGCCGGCCTATCTGCCTCCAGCGGTCTACTCAAAGCGGCCGGCTCCGCTGCGGGTACCCTCGACGCATATCTCAATCACAGCATCTCGCTCAAGGCAGACGGCACCGTCAGTGCCTGGGGCGAAAACCAATATGGGCAGGGCGGCAACGGTTCCGTCGTCGACAGCAACAACCCTGTCTGCGTCCAGATCACTGGTGTCGTGGCCGTCAGCACGGGCGGCAATCACTCAATGGCCGTCAGAAACGACCTCACAGTTTGGACTTGGGGTGACGATAGCTTCGGTCAGTTGGGCAATGGCGTGCAGGTGAATTCCAACCGCACCATCCCCATCATGGTGCCCGGGCTCACCGGGATTGTCGCCGTCTCCGGCGGCAAGTTCCACTCCCTCGCATTGAAGAATGATGGCACCGTCTGGGCCTGGGGCGATAACGCGGCCGGCCAGTTGGGAGATGGCACGACCACCACCCGCCAGAGCCCGGTGCAGGTACCCGGCCTGACCGGTATCACCGCGATCTCCGCCGGTGACAACCACAGCGTGGCCCGCAAGAGCGACGGCACCGTCTACAGCTGGGGGCTCAACTCCAGCGGCCAGTTGGGTGATGGCACTACCACCTCCAGGCTCTCGCCGGTCGTCGTTACCGGTTTGGTCGCGGACTTTGTCGCGGCCGGCACCAACCATACCCTGGCCATCAAGAGCGACGGCTCGGTCTGGACCTTTGGGTTGAACAGTCTCGGCCAGTTGGGGGATGGAACGAAAGTGAACCGTACGGTTCCCGTTCGCGCCGGCACCCTCACCGGTATTGTCGAAGTGGCCGGCGGCGGCTTTCATAGCGTGGCTGTGAAGAGCGACGGCACTGTCTGGACCTGGGGCTATAACATTTTTGGAGCGCTGGGTACGGGCAATCAGACCGAATCTCTCGTTCCCGTGGCGATCAGCGGTATCAATACGGCGGTTGCGGCCGGCGCCGGTGTGTTCCACACCTTGGTTCGGCTCTCCGACGGCACCGTGCTCTCCACCGGCGACAACGAACGTGGTGAACTCGGCCGCGGCAACGCCACGGCGAACTTCGTGACATTTGGAGCAACGGCGGCCGAAACGCCTTGCACCTACCCCGCCCCAACCCCCAGCACCCTGGGACAGCGGTTGACCGCCGGGCAGGATCACACCCTCGTGCTTTTCAACAACGGCACGGTTTGGGGCAGCGGCGGCAACGCCAACGGTGAACTGGGCGATGGTTCCACCACCGATCGGACTGGCCCAGTTCAGGTTTCCGGCCTGACCAATGTCTTGGGTGTCTCCACCGGCGGATCCCACACCCTGGCTGTGCTCAACGACGGCACCGTGCGCAGTTGGGGCCTCAATTCTTCGGGCCAGCTCGGCGATGGCACCACGACCATGCGGCTCATCCCCGTTGTAGTACCCACTCTGGCCAATATCACCCGCATCTCCGCCGGCAAGGCGCACAGCCTGGCCAGAAAGAGTGACGGCACCGTTTGGTCCTGGGGCATCAACACCGATGGTGGCCTCGGCGATGGAACGATTGTCAGCAAATCCTCGCCCCTCCAGGTTCCCAATCTCACCAACGTCGTCAGCGTCTCAGCGGGCGACGGATTCAGCCTGGCTTTAAAAGCGGACGGCACGGTCTGGGCTTGGGGGTTGAATGCCTCCGGCCAGCTCGGCAATGGATCCTTCACCAGGAGCCTGACGCCTGTGCAGGTGGCCGGCCTGACGGGCATCATCGCGATTTCCGCCGGCGGCTCGCACAGCCTGGCGCTTCGCAGCGACGGTACTGTTTGGGCCTGGGGCCTGAACTCCGTGGGCCAGGTTGGTGACGGCACCGGCACGAATCGGCCAACGATCTCGCGCAGCGGCACCTTGACCGGTGTCGTAGCAATCTCCGCGGGCACCACCCACAGTCTTGCTCTCACCACGACGGGCACTGTCTGGGCCTGGGGCGGAAATGCCAGCGGCCAATTGGGTGATTCGACCTTGACCACCCGCTTCTCGCCGACACCCACCATCGGCATGTACGGCGGCCTGGCCATCGCAGCCGGCGGCGCGCATAGCGTCGGCCTCAAGACCGATGGCTTCGTTCGCGCCTGGGGCAGCAATCAATTCGGCCAGTTCGGCATCGCGGCGCCCACCAGCAGCTCGACGGGTGTTGTGGGCCAACTGCAGCCGGGTATCCTGCAGCCGGTCACCACCATGTCGGTAACTCCTGAAACCGGCACCGGCGGCCTCCAGACGTTCAATGGCGTCTACCGCACCGTCAACGGCTACTCCACCCTGCAATGGGTGCAGATGCTGTTCGCTGTCGCCACCGACGGCGGCGGCCAGTCGTTCTGCTTCCTGCACTATGACGTCCAGGGCAACGGGCTCTGGCTCTATGGCGACGGCGGCTTCTTCGTCGGTCCCATCGCGCCGGGCGTCTCGTCGCAAGTCCTGCAGAACACCCTCTGCGCCGTGAACACGCAGTCGTCCACGGTTTCCGGAAACGGCACCACGTTGACGGTCAGCCCCAACGTCATCTTCAAGGCGGCGGGCGCCCGCAACATCTACCTCCGCACCCAGGACCTCAACTTCTATGACACCGGTTGGGTGCAGCAGGGCATCTTCAATACGTCGGCCACACCGCCGGCTACGCCTACGGTGAATCCGAATGCCGGAAGCGGCGCCAGTCAGACATTTGTCCTGACCTACCCCGACCCCCCTGGCTTCTTCGGTTCTCCCTACGGCTGGGTGCAGTTCCTGGTCGCCAATGCCAGCGATGGCGGCGGACAGCCGTTCTGCTTCGTCCACTACGATCGGGCCGGCAACGGCCTGTGGATGTACTCCAGCGACGTCGGCTTCTTCCTCGGGCCCATCACCCCGGGTGTGGCCTCCACCGCCCTCGACAGCACGGCGTGCTCGGTCAATCCGGCCGGCACCACCATCCAGAACAACTCCGGCAACCTGATCGTCACCGTTCCGGTCACGATGAAGCCGCCGATGAGCGGTGCGAAGAAACTCTTCGAACGCACCCTGGATGTCCTGCGGCGCGATACCGGCTGGGTCCAGACCGGTACCTGGACCATTCCATAAACAGTCCAGGCCACGATTAGACGGAAAAGGCCGCCGGCCTCCGGGCTTACCCCGGGCGCCGGCGGCCTTTGTTTTATCGTCCGTCAGCGCCTGTCTATGGCGCCGTCCAGTTGCCCGTCTGCTGCCAGCCGGAATCCCGGTTCAGCACGTCAAGCGTCCTCTGGAACTCTTTGTTCCCGCCCGACATCGGTGCCTTGAACGTAATGGGCACATTCAGTACAAGGTTGCCCGCCTGGTTGCTGACCGTCGTCCCGGCGCTGCTGATCGAACAGGACGAACTGTCCAGCGCATTCGAAGCGACTCCGGGCGTCACGGGCCCCAGGAAGAAGCCCACATCCCCCGAATACATCCATAGACCGTTGCCGGCCCGGTCGTAGTGCACATAACAGAACGGTTGCCCGGCGCCGTCTGGGGCCTTCGCCACCAGGAACTGTGTCCAGCCATACGCGGCTCCGGCAAACCCGGCGGGGTCCGGATAGGTCAGTGTAAACGTCTGCGGGCTGCCCTTGCCTGTGTTCGGTGTGGCCGACATCGTGCCCAGGGTGGCCGCTACCGCGGTCCAGGTCCCCTTCAGGATCCAGCCGGAATCGGCTTGCGCCTTGTTCATCGCCCGCATGTACACGTTCCGCGCCCCGGCCGCTTTGAACACCAGGCTGGCATTCACCGTCAGGTTCTTGCCGGTGCCCGAGGCCGTCGAAGCCGATGTGTTCAGCGCGCACAGCGAGTTCTGCAGCAGATTGGACGAAGTCCCCGGTGCGATGGGCCCCACGAAGAAACCGCCAGCCCCATACAGCCAGAAGGCATTGCCCTGCACGTCGTAATGGACATAGCAGAACGGCTGCCCGCCGCCATCCGGCGCCACCGCCAGCAGCAATTGGACCCACTGCAGGTCCGTGTACGCCTTCGAGGCCGAGTAGACGCCCGTGAACGTCTGCAACGCCCCCGACCCGGAGGCCGGAGCAACGGAGATCATGCTCGGTTCCGTCACAGCGAAGATCTGTGTCACCGGCGTGGCGGCGCTGAAGTTGGCATTGCCCGGCTGGCGGGCCGTGATTGAGCAGTCGCCCGGCGTCAGCAGCGTGACCGTCGAGCCCGACAGCGTGCAAACCGCCAGTGTGTTGGAGGTAAAACTCACCGCCAGCCCGGAACTGGCAGTCGCCGAGATCCCAATCGGCGGCGTGCCAAACGGCTGGCTCGGGATAGTCGTGAACGTGATCACATTCGTCCCCAGGCTATTCGTCAGCGAGAACTGCGCCGCCGGGACCACGCCGCTGACATTCGCGCTCACGACGTACGGTCCACCCGCGACCCCGTTCGCGCTCACTGAGATCGCGGCGATGCCCGCCGCATTGGTCGTAGCCGGATTGGCCGACGTGAAGGCCGCACTCGCGCCGGAGGCCGGTGCTGAGAATGTCACGAGTTTTCCCGGAATGCCCGCTCCGCCTGCGTCCCGCACCGCCGCCTGCAGTTGCTGTCCAAATGCCGTCAGAATCGGTCCGGTCTGCCCGCCGCCGCCCACCGCCGTGATCGTGGCCGGCACCTGGACGATCGTCGTTGGGTCGGACGCCAGTCCGCTGCCCGCACTGCCGCCTGTCACCGAAACCTGGTTCGTCAGCGCGATCGCCGCACTGCTGCTGATGGAAACGTTGGCCAGGATGACTGGGTACGACGCACTGGCCGCCAATGCCGTGCTGGTTGTGCAACTGTTCGCAGTGCACGACCAGCCGCTGCCGCTCAGGCCGGTCAACGTCATGCCCGCCGGCACCGTCTCCGTCACCGTCACCAGCCCGCTGGTAGACGCGCCGCCATTATTCGTCACAGTGATGGAATACTGACCCGTGCCGCCCTGCGTGAAGTTCCCCGTGTGCGTTTTGGTGATCTGCCAGTGCGGCGTGGCCGGATTCACCGTGAACGAGCCCTCCACGAAGACGCTGCAGCCGTTGGCTGCGTTCTGGATCCCAATCGGGAAACCACCCGGAGCCGTCAGGTCCGCGGGGCCCAGTTGCACTTGCACATGCTGCGCGTCCACGAACACCACCGTGCGCAACGACGAATACGAGCCATTCACGAACACCACGCTAGACGGCGTGAATCCCGTCCCCGTGATCGTCACCATCGTGCTGGCCGCGCCCTGCGTCAGGGACGCCGGTGCAAACCCCGTAATCGTCAGTGGAGCCGCCACTGTATTCAGGTTCGCTGTCACCGCAAACTCGTCGTGCACCGTCAGTGACTGCGGATTTGCCGTTGTATTCAACGTCCCTGAAAAGCCGGTGAAGAACCATTGCGCTTTGGGATTCACCTGGAAGTTGACCACGGTTCCATCCAGGTATTTCTGGTCCGCCAGCGGCGGATTCGGGGCGTTTGCCGCACAGAATGGATTCACCAGCGAGTAGCCGCGGTAGGACGGCGTGAACGATGCCACATAGCTCGTGCTGGCGGCCGGAATATTGATACTCTGCGCAGCCGTCGCGCTGCTCGTCCCGCCCAGATTCCAGTTGTTGAACTTGTACGCCACATTCGTCGTCACCGGTGTCTGCAGGTTCGTGACATTCAGCGTGTGCGCCGATCCCGCGGTCCACCCGTCAACCGGCCGGAAGATCTCCGGAATCACGTGCGTGACGCCGTCGACAATCGCCGTCACGGCCGGATTCAGCGGGCTGGTCGGAGGCGCCGGATTCGTGAATGTTGACGAGACTGTATACACTGCGGTTGTCGGCTCCAGGTCCGCCTGGATGTTCCACGGAGACGCCTGGACGATCCATTCGCGTGGATTCGCCCCACGCGGCAGATAGTCGTTGCCGAACCACCCGGCGAAGACCGAACTCGCATTGGGCAGCGCCTGGCCCGTCACCTTCTGGCGCAACAGGTAGTACGAGCCGCCGCTGATCGATTGCGGCAGTGGGTTGAGGCTCAGTGTACCGCCACCCAGCCCCGTGACCCCGTTATGGCCCGGATTGATCTCGTTGTAGCGCTGGAAACTCGCCTGGTAGACCGTGATGGCCGGGCTCGCTACCGGCGATCCCGGACCGCCCGTGCCCGATGTCACCGTGATCTGGTGCGACTGTGCTCCGCCGTCGTTCCAGTTGCCGAAGAAGTACCGCGACCCGTCCGCCGGCGACGTTTTCTGCGAGCCCGCCGGAACGGCGATAGTGTGGACCGATGCCATCGCCCAGGCGAATGTCTGCGGCGCTGTCAGCGCCACTCCATCCACCACAATGGGTAGATTCACCGGGTTTGTTGTGATCGTCACACTCGCCGGCGCGGTGCCGTAGATGCGCTTCACCGTGTCGATGTCACCTGCAGAGAAGGTCGTCGCTTCTCCAATTGGCATGCCCGCTGGGATCGTCTCCAGCACCATCTGGTTGTTCTTGGAGAACCCGGCCGCCCCATAATGCATGATCGAAGCGTAGTCATACAGCCCGACGTTCCGCGCATTCAGCGTCTGGGCGCCGAAGTTCCCAAACAGCAATGGGATATCCAGATTCGCCTGGTTGAAGGTGATGAAACTGGAGAAATCTGGGCGCTGATGCTCGTGGTACAGCCCAATCGAGTGGCCCATCTCATGCAACAGTGTCGCCACGTCGCAATCAATGGAGCCCTGCAGGTCCTGCTGCCCGCCAGTTCGCCCCAGCGTCGCGAAGCACGACCTGCTGTGGTCGGCCGAATTCAGATCGATCGCGACATAGTCTGCCTCCGCCGCACGGGGCACAAACTGAATCAGGCCGGAAAAGATCGTATTGAACTGGCTGATCGCCGTCGTCATGCTGGTCGTGCCGCTCAGGACGACGTAGGGCACTTTGGCCACATGTGTCACCGCATCAACCGGCCAAGTGCCGTTCGAATACAGCACCGACAAACCCAGCCGCTTGCCCTCGGTCGATTTGCCCTGCGGCGGTTCCTGGGCCAACCGGTCCTCTGGCCCCAGCAGGATGTCCCCCTCGACGACAGCCTTCCCGTTCACCAATTCGTAGGTGACCGGCTGGTTCTGCCAGTGACCCACGCGCCGTTCCGCTTCCGGTTCCTCGGGCGCTTGCGACAGCACATGCACATGCACAGACGAGGCGCCCCCTTCCGGATCGACCGCCGCCACATGGATCCCATTCAGGCCGCGGCGCAGTCCCACTGGCCCCACGACGAATTTGTACTCATTGGCACTGCCGGCTACCGCCTCAAACTGCCCCGGCCCGCGCCGGCCAGCCTGGTCCGTCCAGGTCACGCCCGCCAATCCCCTGGGCGCAGTAATCGAGCCCTCCAGCGTAATGCTGCTTCCCGCCGTCTCGACCAGCCCCTGCGCGGGTATGCCCGAGACTCGGATCGATGGCGCCTCCTGCGCACTGGCTGCCATCCAGACGGATGCCAGCAGCCAGGTAATTCTTCCGCTACGAGTGAACAAACTCATCGGGTACTCCTCCAATTACTGCCGGGGCACTCTCGGGCGCGGCGGGTTGCTGCCTATGAATCCGAACTTGCCCACCCTACGGCCAACGTTAGAATTGTACGCTCCAGTCTGGAAGCGGGTGGTGGTTCGCCAACCAGGCCGCTTCAAACCCGGCAGCCTGCCTTTGTCTTAACTACGACAGCTCCAGTAGCCGCTGAGAACCGCAATTGTCAGCCTGCCAGGGAAGGCGATGCCCGCCATCTGCTGCATCGGTGCGAGGGGGGTGCTATCCTGCCATAAGATCGGGTGGGTGGTGATTCAGGAAAGCCCTACCCTCTCCATTGGACGATGCCCAACCACTGGCTCCAAAGCGCCAAGGAGTATGTCCGCCCCTATTACTTAAAATGGTTGTTCTTTCGTCTTCAGTCGCAAAATTGCCCCACTTACTTTAGGGAATGCTGGAGTTACCCCGCCGCTTCACCTGACCCCTTCCACGCCGGCGCCCAGGCTCCGGCAGAAGCCGCCGCGTCCTCCGGCAAGCCTGACATCCTCTTCCTGCCCCTCGCCGATTGGCACACCCGCATCCAGCGCACCCAGCACCTCGCCCTGACCTTCGCTTCCCTGGGCTACCGCTGCTTCTATGTCAATCCGCACCTCGGCCGCGAATTCCCAGCCGTCTTCCCGTTCAGCCCCAAACGAATTCTCACCAATATCGGACCCCGCATTCAGGAACTGCACGTCCACTTACCGCGGGAGCCCGTGTTTCATCACCGGTGCCTCTCCAGTGCCGAAAGCGGGACCCTCACCAGCGCCATCCTTCAATTGCCGTTCTCGCAGACCCAGGGGGCGCCGATCATTATCACCAGCTTCCCTCTATGGGCCGATGTCGCCCATGCCTTGAAGCTCCGCTGGGGCAGCCGCATCGTCTATGATTGCCACGACCTGATGACCGGCTTCGGCAACATTGCACCCGATCTGCTGGAGGCCGAATCCGCCCTGCTCGACTCCGCCGACCTCGTCATCTTCTCGGCACAAGCCCTCTTCGATCATTACCGGCAGTTGCATCCCGGCATCGAGACCCGCTCCATCCTGCTCAGGAACGCCGTCAGTTGCTCGGATTTTGCGCCGGATGACGGCGCAGATCCCGCCAGGCACCCCGCTCAGGCCGGGCACACGCCGACCGTGGGCTACATCGGCTCCCTCAGTTCCTGGTTTGATGTCGAATTGATCCGCTTCGCGGCCGCCGCCCGCCCCGCCTGGCGCTTTGTTCTCATTGGACGCATCGAGAATCCACGCGTCGAATCCCTGCGCAGCCTGCCCAACGTCCACCTGCACGGAGAAGTACCCTATGCCGGCCTGGCGCGGCACCTGGCCACGTTCGACGTGGGCATCATTCCCTTTGTGCGCAATGCCCTGACACTGTCCACGAATCCGATCAAACTGTATGAGTACTTCGCCTGCGGCTTGCCTGTTGTCAGCGCGACCCTGCCGGAAGTAGAACGCTACTCGGACCTTGTGTATCTTGCCGACGATCCGAAGGGTTTTTTGAGGCAGTTGGACATGGCCATGGCCGAAAGTGACTCCACGCTGGCCTGCAGGCGCCACGAGATCGCTGCCGGGGAGAGCTGGCGCGTGCGATGTCAGGACCTGGAGCGCCGCCTGGGTCTGGCCTAGATTGCCTTGCCTGCGCGGGCATACGGGTCGAATTCAATGAGTTGTGGGAGTGCGCAGGATGCCGGTCTGCGTAATCACCGCGCCGCCTGCGACGACATTGTTTAGTACGAGGCTCCGGCCGACATCGCGTGCCGCCGCAGCGTGTGCGCCATGTTCATCTGCAGCATCAGCATGCTCAGGTTGCCGCGCGCGTCCTGGTTGTCCGGTTGGACGGCCAACGCCTGCCGGTAGCAGCGGATCGCCTCCCGCGGATTGCCCAGCGCTTCCATCACCACCCCGAGATCGTTCCACGTGCGGCCCATGTGAGGATTCAGCTCCACCGCGTGCCGCAACGCAATGACGGCATCTTCCAGGCGCTGCGCTTCCAACGCCCTGACCCCAATCCGGTGATAATCCTGCGCGCTCAGCCGGCCCAGAGTGTTCTCGGTTCCATCCGCCATGGTAATTGCTCCTAGATAAACAAATCGGCGGAACACCCGACACACTTCAGGTTGCTGTAAGGTTTTTTCCGGGTTCACCCATTTGAGGTACTACGGAAACTGAGCCTCCACGCCAACCGGCCACGGGCTGCATTTCGACGCCTCTGCCAACACCCCAAAAAAGCGGAACATCGTCCAAGGTTTATGTACCACCACGCGGGATGGTGGCATAATCGAGATGGTCGGAGCCCTTCCGCTTCATGGGTGCGCTTCTCAGAATCCGAGGTCAAAAGGTCTTCCTTCGCCGGGGCTTTTGGCGATGCGCCGACTCCGGGCTGGAAACGGAACTCACCCAGGCCATGGAGCACTGGATCCGTGAAACCGGCGGACCGCCCCTGGGGGCGCGCGATCCCGAATTCGAGGTGGCTCGCGAGATGGTCCGCCGCTACCGCGGCAAGCTCCTCTCGCACGTGCCCACCCGTGGCAAGGAAGCAGCCCGCCTGTTTTTCAACAAGCGTCAACTGCTCCTGTTTCCCGATTGATTCTGGTTCGTCCGATACGGTCCGCGGCTAGAAAGTGAACACCGCGTCACCGGGATGCCACGTTAACCCGAAGCCTGCATACAATTCACGGAATTGGCGGACGCCCGTGATCGTCGTATACCGGTAGCCGCCCTGCGCAGTCGCGCTCACGGAACTGAATAGCTTATAGCTCAATGCCGTTCCGCCTTGCGCCGACTGCGTAACCTTCATGATCCCGACCCGGCCCGACAGCCGGTTGTAGCTGGCGGTGAAGCTCAGGCCGAGCTTCTGGCCCACCTTCCACCCGTAGCCCAGCACAACGCTGTCCCGCAGCGAGGTGAAAACCACTCCATTGCCCGGAGCGACGCCGCGATTGTAGCCGGCGTTAAAGTGGCTGTTCCTGGCGTTGTAGGACAGCAGCACCCGGACGGCCACGGCGTTCGTGCTCACTCGCTGCACCTCCAAAGTCGACCCGACGCCCAACAAAGCTGCCAGGTCCGGAGGCAGGGCCACCGGTCCGACAAAGGTGGAATTCAGCCGGGCAGCGCCACCCTGGGCGGTGATCTGGAGCTGCTGGGTCAGTTTGGTCTGAAAACCCGCCTGCACCGTGTCATAACGGGAGCCGCCGAATAGCCCCACGTAATCGACGTTCGAGTGCATGTAGTTGCCGCCGATCTGCGTGTTCTGCGTGATCTGATAGTTCAGGCCGCCGCCGCCGGTGTAGGCATTCACGCCCGACAGGCCGTTCCCTCGCCGTGCAAAGCCGGCGCCGCCCGTGCCGTTGGCCGACAGGCGTTCGGTGAGCCGGTAAGCGAGGGAAGCGCGCGATGAGGAAAACTTGGTACGCGTGTCCAGGATCTCCGCGTCCACTAGGCCGTTCTGGTTCGGATCCTGAAAACCGCCATTGCCCGAAATATCGCCGCCCAGGAACGAGCCCAGCCCCGCGCCACCGCCCAGGCCGGGTACGCCGGATGCACCAAAAGCAGAACCGATGCCATATCCGCCGTCCGACAGTCCGCCCACCTGGCTCAGCGAAACCTGCCACTGCTGCGTCAACTGCTTGACATAACCGACGTTGCCCACGTGAGTTTGCCGCCACCGCCGGGCAGCGCCGCTCAACGATTGATTGTTATAGCTGCCAGACCCGACATAGCCCGCCTGCACTTCGCTCGTTTGCCAGGCCTTGGAGCCGCCTACACCGCCAGAGAACGTTCCGCCCATGCGGTCCGAATTCGCGAGCCCAATCGACGTGCCCAGCGGGTGCGAGTAGATGCCGTTCACCGAGAGCCACGGGAAGAATCCTACATTCTGCGATTGGAAGCCCGTGCCCGTATCCCCCTGCTGCAGACCGATCGGTTCTCCCCCGAATCCGCCCACGCCCCCGCTCTGTGCCCCCACGGGCAGGCTAGATATGGCCAAAATGCCCAACAGCATTGCCAGCTTCATGATGTCCTCTTCCTCCTGCACAAGGCCGGCCAACGGTCCGGCGCGCTGTCGGTAAACTTATGATTCCAGTCGGTATTGTCTACACAGATCCGCTCAGCGCGTACACCAGCCATCTCATCATAGTATCGGATTGGCCTGCGGATTTCTTTACCATGCTGCTAGGGGATCCGCCCGAGCCAAACCCCAGGCAATGCCCTCCCCATGCCTTTGACCTGTCCTGGTCCTGGGAATCCGTTACACTAGTGGTTTCGGGTGGATGAGCCGCGCAAACTCTTTCACGGCGCTGTTGCTGGTGGCTTCCCTGTCGCCCTGCCTTTGCTTTGCTCAGAAGCCCGCGACTCCGGCCGCCCCTCCTGCCGGCCCGCCTCCGGCTCAACCGCTGGAAGGACAGGGGCAATTGGATGCCAGCCCGTCCCTCTTCGCGGTTCTGGCCGCCATCAACGCCGTCGGCTACGACGCCAACCTCGATTCCCCCACCAATAGCCCCCTCCGCGCCGCCGTCCGGAAGTGGATCGAAGCCAAACAGCCCCCATCCCTGCGCCGGTTGAAGCAGTTCTTCGACGATCACCACCAGACCGATCCCAACGCCGATCTCAGCCAGTACATCAGCTTCGGCCTCGCCACCTACGGCCCACCCGATTTCAGACCCCTTTTGCCGGATGGCCAGCAGCCTCCGGATGTGGCGGCCCTGGAAGGGTTTAGGGAGATCTTGACGGAGTTCTACCGCGAGGCGGATCTCGAGTCGGCGTGGAAACAGGCCCAGCCGCTCTACGAGCAGGCCATCGCCCGCTATCACGAACCGGTCACCCAGGCCGTGCTCCAATCCAACGGCTTCCTGCGCAATCCTACCAGCGGCACCCGCGGCCACCGCTTTCAGGTGTTTGTCGATCTCCTCGCCGCGCCGAATCAGGTCCACACCCGCGTCTACGGCGACTACTATTTCGTCGTCGTCACCCCGTCCGTCGATCCCAGGATCCGCGACATCCGCCACGCCTACCTCGACTATCTGGTCGACCCGCTCGCCATCCGCAATTCCAAATACTTCGATAAGAAGAAGGGCCTCGGCGACCTGGCCCAGGCGTCCCCTATTCTTGCCGAAGATTACAAGAATGATTTCGTTAGACTGGCTAGCATGTGCATGGTGCGCGCCATCGAAGCCCGGTTGGATGGGCCCAGCGGTAGCGCTTATGTCGAACAGTCGATGAAAGAGGGTTTCATCCTCACGGCGTACTTCTACGAGGCATTGCCCGCCTACGAGAAGCAGGACCTTGCTTTCCGCATGTACCTGCCTGAGATGATCGACCACCTGGACGTTGCCAAGGAAGACAAGCGCATCGCCCAGATCGAGTTCGTCTCGCAGCGTGCCACCCGCGTCGCCAAAAGCGCGCCAAAAGCCGCTGAACCTCCGCTCACCGGCGCCGCCGCCGATCTGGCAACAGCCGGGCAACTGTACGCCGCCCATAACTTTTCCGCCGCCCGCGCCGCCTATCGCAAGGTGATCGAGCAGTCCGCCGACAAACCATTGCAGGCGAAGGCCTTCTTTGGGCTGGGCCGAATCGCCGCGCTCGAAAAGCACCCCGAACTCGCTGTACAAATGCTCGAGCGCACGCTCGAGTTGGATCCCGAACCGTTTGAGCGCGCATGGGCTTATGTTTATCTGGCCCGATTGGTCCTTGCCGCTGAAGAGCCGGAGATCGAGGCCGCGCTCAAATACTATCAGGCCGCTCTCGCAGTTCAAGGGGCCAGCGAGGGTGCCACTAAAGCGGCCCGGCAGGAAATGTCCACCGTGGCCGCCGCGATCAAGCAAGCTAAACCCTGAGGTAATACTCCATGACTCGTTCCATCATCACTAAAGCACTCCTGGCACTAACCATTTCCCTGAGTCTCCTGCTGGCGCAGACCGCAAACCCCAAAGCGCCGGCACCCAAGGGTCAGAAGGAAGCCGACGCCATCATGGCCATGTTCCAGGCGCAGGACCCCGATGCCCGCATCGCGGCGGCCAATAACCTCATCACCAAATTCTCGGAAACCGAGTTCAAGGCGACAGCCCTCTACATCGCCGCCTTCTCCTACCAGCAGAAGAACGACATGGAAAACACCGTCGTCTTCGCCGAGAAGTGCCTCGAAGCCGATCCCAAGTTCTTCGGCGCGCAAATCATGATCGCCAGCGGTCTTGCCTCGCGTACCAAGGAATTCGACCTCGATAAGGAAGAAAAACTCAGCCGCGCGGAGAAAATGGCGAAGTCTGCCCTGGAGCTCATCCCCACCGCCACCAAGCCCAACCCGCAGATCCCCGACGATCAGTGGGCCTCCGCCAAGAAGGACTTCGCTGCCCAGGCGCACGAAGCTCTCGGCCTCGCCGCCATGGTGCGCAAGAAGTATGACGTCTGCTCCGACGAGTTCAAATTCTCCGTCGACAACGCCTCCACGCCGGATCCGGCCGTCATGCTGCGTCTCGCCAGCTGCCAGATCAAGGTCAACAAGCTCGACGAAGCGCTCGCCATGGTCGACAAGGCCCTGGCCGACCCCAACGCTCATCCCCAGGTGAAGAGCGCCGCCACCCAGCTCAAAATGGACATCAACAAAGCCAAGGCCGCGGCGAAGTAGATTAGAAGAGATGCGCGCACCGCTGGAGGAGCTGGAACGTCGGCTCGGTCACACCTTTGCCGACCGTGAACTGCTCCTCCGCGCGCTGACTCACAAATCCCTCCTGGCGGACGCCTCTCCCGATACTTACCTGAGCGAGTCGGCTGTCCGCGACAACGAACAACTCGAATTCCTGGGCGACGCCGTGCTCGGCTTCCTGGCCAGTGAATACGTGCTCACCCTCTGCCCGTCCTACCCCGAAGGCAAACTCTCCAAGCTCAAAGCCCACCTGGTCAGCGCCGCTCATCTGCTCAGCACTGCCCAGGCGATTGAACTTGGTGACTATCTTTTGCTGGGGCGCGGGGAAGAAATGAGTGGCGGCCGCGGCAAGAAAGCCCTGCTCGCTAATGCCGTCGAAGCCCTCATCGCCGCTCTCTACCTCGATGCCGGACCCGTCGCCGGACTCGATGTCTGCCGCCTGTTCCTCGAAAAGTATGTCTGGAGCGGCATCCGCGTCGAACAACTCGGCGAGGCCGAAGTGCCGGTCGATGCCAAGAGCGCCCTCCAGGAACTCGCCCAGTCGCTGAAGCTGCCCGTACCGCGCTACGTCATCGTCCAGGAAACTGGTCCCGAACACGCGAAAACCTTCATGGTGGAAGCTCGCGTCGGCCGCGAATTCACCGCCCAGTCCGAGGGCACCTCGAAAAAGGCCGCCGGCCAGAAGGCCGCTGAACTCCTGCTACAGCACCTCCAATCCCTGCAGTCGAAATAGCCCCGCCTTACTTGCTCGACGCCTGCACCGGTTCCTGCGCCGCCGCCAGTTCATTCAGTACGACAATGTCCACCCGCCGGTTCCTCCGGCGACCCTCATCCGTCTCATTGCTCGCCACCGGAGCTGTGTCCGCGAAACCTGAGATGGCCATCCGGCCGCGGTCCACGCCAAAGCGTTCAGCGAATAATTCCAGCATGGCGATGCCGCGCGCCGCCGACAGGTCCCAGTTGCTGCGGAACCTCGAAGTCTTGATCGGAATCGAGTCCGTGTGGCCTTCCAGCCGGATCGGATTCGGATAGCGCTTGATCTCCGTCGCGATCACGGCCAGCATCGGCAGCGTCGTCGGTTCCAGGATGTCTCCGCCCGAAGGGAAGAACGTCGCTTCCTTCAAACTGATCACCAGTCCGCGCCCCTCCATCCGAACCTCCAATCGCCCAGACTGGATCTCCTTCTTCAAGGTGTCGTTCAACTGGTGCAGAGACGGCAGCAACTCCACGGGCCTCGGCTTCTTGTTCTGCACCGGCAAAACGGCGATATTCGACGGCAGCACCTGGCCCGGCTTGGACGGGATGTTGTTCAGCAGCCTGGAGAGCGCGGGGCCCAGGGTTCCCTCTGTCATGGCCTCCCGGAAGGCGTGGGATATGAGCGTCGCTTTCTCTTTGTTCGTCTGTGAGTTGGCATACATCATCACGAAAAACGCGAACAACAGCGTCATGAAGTCCGCATAGGACACCAGCCACCGCTCGTGATTCGGATGATCACCCGGCTTCTTCTTCCTCGCCATCTGCGGCCCTTACGCCGCCGACCGCTGCTGGTCCACGGCCGGCTCTGCCGCCTTCTGCGGCACCCCCAGGGTGAATGCCTCCAGTTTTCCCCGCAGCATCTTCGGATTCATCCCCTCGACAATTCCGCAGACCCCTTCCAGCATCATCTCCCGCTTGTCACGCTCCGCTGCGCCTCGCAGCTTGATCTTCAACGCTGCCGGCAGAAACACCAGATTGGCCGACCCCACGCCGTAAATCGTTGCAACAAAAGCGGCAGCAATGCCCTTGCCGACTTTGTTCATGTCCGACAATTCACCCATCACGATGATCAGGCCCAGCACCGCCCCAATGATGCCGATGGTCGGCGCAAAGCCGCCTGCGATCTCAAAAACCTTGGCTTCCTCTTCCAGCCGGCGCTCCGCCACGTCCATTTCCAATTCCATCGCCCCCCGGATCTCGTGCAGGTCCATCCCATCCACGGCCAGCATCATGCTCTTGCGCAGGAACGGATCCTCGATCTCCGCCGCCTCCTGCTCCAGGGACACTACCCCGTTCTTGCGGGCCCGCATGGCATAGCTCACCATCTGCTCCAGGGTCTCCTGGCTATTGTCCGAGTATTCGAAGATCAGCCCGGAAGCGCGCCGTGCAGCCCGCTTCACCAGGTCCACGGGGTTCGCCACCAGCGTCGCTCCGATACTGCCGCCCAGTACGATCAGCGCCGCCGAGGCACCCCACAGGTCGCCCGCGCGCCCATGCTCTATTGCATAGCCGCCCAGAATCCCCAGCAACGCCAGGCCCAGGCCGCCCAGCGTGCTGAGATCCAGCTTGCTCCGCCTCTTCGGACCCGGCATCTGGCTTGCCTGCTTAGCCTTAGCCGGTTGTTCCTTGGCCTCTGCAAGTTTGCTCATAACCCGCTCATCCCCTGTGCCGGCTCCGGCAGGCCCACCGGTCCTCGCGCCACGGGATGAATACAACGCCGGAACTCGACCACTCTCCGCACTACTTCGTCCGGATCCTCCACCACGAGAATCTTCGTGCCGTTCACCGTCGTGATCAGCGTGTCGGGCGTCTTGTCGATGAATTCAATCAGATCTGAGTTCAGATAGAACGGTGCCTGATTGATGCGCGTCAGCCGGACCATACTCGTGACCTCAAATGGCCATATCGTCCAGCAACCTTCCACCTTCAGCCTTTTCCGGCTAGGCGGGCGCATCAATTCAGACTGGTTGTGGGGAACAGGGGGGGAGTGAGTGTCCGGACCGCCGGACTACCGCAGTAGTTCGAGGATCGCCTTTAGCTCGGCCTTCACCCCGGCCATCTTTTCCGTCGCGCGCGCCGCCATCTGAACCGGATCCGGTCCAAACAGGCTGCTTTGCGTGGCGGGTGGCGGAGGCGCCGACTGGGTATTCGCCGTCGCACGGGGCGAAGATTTGCGCTGGTGCAGGAAAGTCCGGGCGCCTTCTATCGTGAAGCGCTTCTCATACAGCAGGTGCTTGATCTCCAGCACCATCTCCACGTCCTTGCGGCGGTAGAGCCGCTGGTTCGTGCCCGACTTCTTCGGCGAAAGCTGGTTGAACTCCGTTTCCCAATACCGCAGAACGTAAGACTTGATTCCCGTGATCCGGCTGACGTCGCCGATCCGGAAGTATAGTTTGTTCGGAATCTCTACCGGCTGAGGCCGGGTTGATGCGGTGGCCATCGGGTTGTGGGAGTCTACCGTCATCCTAGAGAAAGACTAACCCGGCGTCAACCATTTCCGGCTCTTTTTGTTTGATGCGCGAAGCACCCGCCTCCGTTACCATGAAAACGTCATGGCCTTCATTGCCGGCATCCATCCTGTACGCGAAGCTTTACGGGCCGGTCAGTCGCTCGACCGCGTCCACATCGTCAAAGGAGCCGCCGGTCCCCGCCTCCAGGAGATCATCGAACTCTGCCGGACGGCCAAACTGCCGGTCCGTTTCGACACCCGCGAGGCCCTCGACCGGCTCGTGAAAGGCCTGCCCCATCAGGGAGTTGTGGCCGTTCCGTCCACCCAGGTCGCCCTGACCCTCGAGTCCGTCCTCAACCGCCCCGGCCTGCTGGTCGTCCTCGACGGCGTAGAGGACCCCCACAACCTCGGCGCCATCGTTCGTACCGCCCACGCCGCCGGCGCCACGGCTGTAGTAATTCCAGAGCGCCGCGCCGTCGGCCTCACCGAAACCGTCGCCAAAGCCGCCGCCGGAGCCCTCGCCCTGCTCCCCGTCGTCAAAGTAAACAATATCAACCGCGCCCTGGAGACCCTCAAACAGCACGGCTTCTGGATCTACGGCGTCGACGAGCGCGGCAAACAGAACTACTCCGACACCGAATTCACCAACCCCGCCGCCATCGTCCTGGGCGGCGAAGGGCGCGGACTGCACGAGCAGACCCGCCACCACTGCGACTTCCTCATCCGCATCCCCATGGCCGGCCAGATCGCTTCCCTGAACGTCTCCGTCGCCGCCGGTGTAGTCCTGTTCGACTGGCGCCGCCGCAATCCACCCACCCCGTAGTGCCCCATGCCCATCTCCACTTGGAGCGGAATCCTCGACCTGGCTGCCTCTTTCGCCTCTTCTTTGCAGGCCGCCAAGGCCCGCATGCACGACCACTGCTCCTGGTATCCGTACGAGACTCTCTCGAATCTCACCAAGCTCACACCGGTCTTCGGCGCCTCGGCCGCCTCGTTCGAGGAACTCGCCGGAGCCGGTCCCATCCTCGACATCGGGGCCGGCGACGGCGATCTTTCCTTTCTGCTCGCCCAGGCCGGATACGCCGTCCATGCCCTGGACAACCCTGCCACCAATTTCAATGGCATGCGCGGCCTCCGCTTGCTAGCCGCGGAATTGGGTTCGAACGTTCAAATCCTGGAAGCGAACCTCGACCGCGACTTCGACCTTGAGCCATACCAACTGGTCCTGTGCCTGGGGGTGCTCTATCACCTCAAGAGCCCGCTACACTTGCTGGAGGCGATCGCCCGCTCCGCCCAATACTGCGTGCTCAGCACCAGGGTGGCGCGCCAGAGCCCGGAAGGCCTGCGGCTCGATCCGCAGCCGCTGGCCTATCTGCTCGACGACTCCCAGCTCAACCGGGACAACAGCAATTACTGGATCTTCACCCCCGCCGGGCTGCGCCGCCTGGCTCGCCGCGCCGGTTGGTCCACCCTGCACGTTGCCTACTACGGCGACACCCGCACCTCCAACCCGCTCAGCCTGGAGCAGCACGACGAGCGCGCCTACGTCCTGCTGAAGAACCGCAAAGCCCTGGCGAATGTGGAGTTACTCTCCGGCTGGCATGACGCGGAACAGAGCGGCTGGCGCTGGACCCGGCGAGAATTCTCTGCCTTGGCCACCGTCGCAGCCGAGCCCGGCGCCTCGCTCCAGCTCCAGGTGCAGTTCTTCCTTTCGGGCGACGTCATCCGCCGCTTAGGCCCCATCACGCTGCGCTGCCGCGCCGAAGGTCGCCCGGTCGAGCAGGCGAGCTACCCGGAAGCCGGCGACATGGTCTATCGCGCCGCGCTGCCCGCCCTACCGGCCGAAGGACCCATCCTGCTGCAGTTCTCGCTCGACAAGGCGCTGCCACCCGGCGAACTCGACGACCGTGAACTGGGCATCATCGTCCAATCCATCGACGTCTCGCCTGTTTGACCTCAGCGCAGCGAAGCAAGCACCTCGCACGCCTCGTCGCGCCGCACCACAGTCTTCGACTCGAACTCGAACTTCTGCCCCTTCAGCGCTTTACCGGCCTGTCGAAGCGCTCCTTCCACCATCTTGCGGAAGACCTCCGGAGTCACCGGAGCGTCGGGGTACACGAACGCCAGCGAGTCCTTATACGACGCATAGGTCAGGTATTGCCGGACCTCGAAGGGCAAAAATGGCTGGCCGGAGGAAGTGCTGGCATCGTACAGCGTTTCTATATACTTGAACGCTGCGTGCCCGCGTGGAGCGTCGCGGAAATGGGCGCCCGTGATGCTCAGCGGCAGGCCCAGGCCGTTCACCAGCAGCCGCGACAACTCGCCCACCGTGATGGGCCGTTCCGGATGGAAGCGGTAGTTTTCGTCTCCATCCACCGCGCCCACCAGACTCAGCTTCTGGATCGCCGCAAAGCGCGCCATCGAGGCGTCGACATCCTGGTAAAAGAACAACTTAGCCCCGGAAGCCAGCAGCCGCTTCTGCAGCTCCGCCACCGGCACGTCGCGAAACGCGATGCTCTTTTTCAACGCAAGCACCGCCGCCGCGCCCGCCGCCTCGCCCAGGGCCGACCACACCGGCTCCATCCGCACCGACGTCATGGCCACGTGCGACGACGAGATCGCCACCGGCACCAGCAACCCTTCGCGATTCACCGGCACCAGCACCCCATAGGGGATCTGGTACGGACCCGTGACGTCCACCAGGTTGATGGCCCCTTCGCCCGAGCACCGCGAGTCGCGATTCGTCGGATTCTGCACGTTGTGCGAGTCCATCTCGTACAGCCCGATGGCCACGCTGTCCGGGTGTAGCGGTCCGCGCAACCCATTGCCGCGCAAGTCTTTATGGATGTCGCTCTCGGTCAGCTTATACAGCCCGTGGATGCGCCGCGCCTCGCGCACATACAGCTTGTAGGGGAAGTTGCCGTTGTCGGTGAACTCATCGTCGGCGAGCCCGAAGTTGGGCTGCTTGCCCTCGGTCTGGATGTAGTAGAGGAAGCCCAGGGCATAGTCGCGATACTTCTTCGCGATCTCGGCGCGTTCGGGCCAGCCCGCTTCGGGGTAAGCCCACTGCGGACCCGACCAGTCGTTGCCCCAGTTGATGCCCAGCACGTCCACCTTGCCGTTGGGCAGGTAAGCCTTGAGGGGCGACCACTTATAGCGGGTGGGATCATACCCGGGCGGCGGAGTTTCGATCCTGTGAGCACCGTCCGCCTTGCCGTAGTCCTTCACCAGGAAACGGTAGTTGTAGGCCATGATCTTCTTGTCGGCTTTGCCGCTGCCCCCAGGCAGGATGGTGCCTGGCAACTGGTAAACCCCTTCGCAGAACGCATCCGTATAGATTTCGCCTGCATGGGGTTCTTCCGGCGAGCGCGCCTCCCGCCCCAGGTCATACGGCACGCCCGCAAATGCCGCTACATCACCTTCATACGTCGCGTCGATCACCGCCCGGCCGCGGTAAGTATGCTCCGCGCCTTGGGCGTCTTTGGTGACGACAGCTACCACGCGGTTGCCTTCCACCTTGGCGGCCACCGGCACCTCCCGGTAGTAGGCCTGGATACTCGGATGTTCAGCCAGCATCTGGCGGTAGACCATCACGCCGACCTTGGGTTCCCACGCCTGCCCCATCGGCACGCTATGCCGGATCTTTGGCGCCGCGAGCTGCGCCTTCACCACCGGATCATTTGCGAGTTCTGTCCGGTGGTATTTCGCAATGCGCTGGCGGAAGTCTTCGAATACGCCGCTGACCGACTGCACCATGGCGTCGTCGGCTCGTGACACCCCACTGGTCAGCAATCCTCCAGGGACCGGCATCTCCTCCACAAGGGCGACCGTGAGCTTCGCCCGGCCGGCCTGGATCGCCGCGGCGACCCCGGCGGGGGTGGCTCCAATCACCACCACATCGTATGAGTCGAGTCGTTGGGCGGGCAGCAGGGCGCAACAGGACGCCAAAACGACAAGTGTTGTTTTCAGGGTTTTCATGCGTAGAGCCAAAACGACAGGTGTTGTTTATCTAGAAATAGAGCTTCAGCGCCAGTTGGATGTTGCGCGGAGCGCGGGCCGAGGTGATGCGCCCGAACTGCAGCGGAGCGCTCACGTTCGTGGCCGGGGCAAACCACTGTGTGTGATTGAAAGCATTGAAGAACTCGGCCCGGAACTGCAGGTTGTAGCGTTCCAGGAACGACGTGTTCTTCATCGCCGCCAGGTTCCAGCTGTTCGTACCCGGTCCGATGATGATGTTGCGGCCGGCGCTGCCGAACGTCCCGGCCGGAGGAGCCACAAACGCCGCCGTATCGAACCACCGCAGGATGGTGCGGTCGCCCGAGTCCAGATTCCCGGTACCGATGCGGTTGGCGCGTAGCGCGGTGAACGAACCGGCTCCGGAGTTGTCCGCGGCCGAGATGGTCAGCGGGAAGCCGCCCTGCATCGTGGCGATGGCGCTGGCCTGCCAGCCGCCTGCCAGCACGCGGGTGATGCCCTTGGTATTGCGGGCAAACGGCAGTTCGTAGCTTGCGACGGCCGTGAAGCGGTGGCGCACGTCGAAGTCGCTCAAACCACGGTCGGCTCCGAGGTTGGTCGCGTCCTGGTTGGCGGCAGACGAGGCGTTGGCGGAGTCCATGTCGATCGACTTCGAGTAGGTGTAGTTCGCCAGCAGCGACCAGCCGGTCTTGAACTGCCGTTCCAGCCGCAGTTGCAACGCGTTGTAGCTGGAATTCGAGTTCTTCTCGGAGGTCAGGATCGGTCCCAGGTTGGGCAGCGGGAAGTAGGGCACCGCGGCCGTGATCCGCTTCTGGTTGTAGTTGCGGCGCTTCGACTGTTTGCGGCCCAGCGTGCCGACATAAGAGGCTTCCACCAGGTAGTCGCCGAAGATCCGCTTTTGAATGTTCAGGTTAAACTGCTGGACGTAGGGCGTCCGGTCTGTTTTGAGGTGCGAGAACGTCGACGTGCCAGGATCGATGCGGTCCGGCGGACCGGGGTTGGGAAACAGGTTCTGGAACAGGGTGCCCGGCGTGCCGGCTTTCGGATTGTTGGTGACGGAAATGAGGGTTTGGAAGGGTGGCACGAAGCCCAGGAAGTTCAACTCGTTGGCCTGGGTGACGTCGTAGAAGATGCCATAGCCGCCTCGGATGACAGTATCTTTACCTGCGTCGTAGCTGAAGCCGAAGCGCGGCGCGAAGTTGTTGTAGTCCTCGTCCAGCAGGGCACGCGAGGTGTTCGGGTTCAGGCTCAAGTCCTTCGGATCAAAGGGGTTCTTGCGGGCGAAGATCAGGTTGCCGGTGGAGAGGTCGACAATCGCGATCTTATTATGGACATCGTAGGCGCGCTGGGCATATTCATAGCGCAACCCCAGGGAAAGGTGGAGGCGCGAGGTGAGCTTCCATTCGTCCTGGGCGAAGAAATTGTACGTCGTATTGCGGAAGGCCGGACTATTCACGGTACGGGCGCCGCTGGCCGTATTGAAGGCGCCCAGCAGGTAGTCGGCCAGAGGATCGCCGCCCGTACTGCCGCCTGCCGTCGAGGTCGTGAAGATCTTGGCGAACGAAATGTCACCGTTCGGGGAGTTGGAGCTGTAGACGTTGTACTGCAGCCGCCGGATGTCGGCGCCCAGCTTCAGGACGTGGTTGCCGCGCGTCAGGCTCAGCACGTCCGAGTACTGGAAACGATTGGAGATATAGCCGGTTGGGCGGCTGCCGCCGGAGACGTTGTAGCCGGTGATCGTCACGCCGGGCAAGGCTCCGCCGTCGGGCTCGTTGGGGACGGTGTTCTTCAACCCGATCGCCTGGGCCAGGTTCGTGCCGGGCACGCCGATTGCCTTCTGGAAGATGTTGTCGCGGCTGTAGCCGAAACGGAACTCGTTGACGGTTCTGGGCCCGAAGATGTGCGTCTCCTGCAGCGCGCCATTGTAGGTAGTCCAGGGGTATTCCTTGCTCCACAAGGGGTGTAGCGACGGCGCCGTGTTCGGAGCGTCGTAGTACGACCACCGGCCGAACAGTTGATCCGTACTGCTGAGTGCGTGATCGATGCGGAAGTGCACCTGGTTGCTGTCGGCGATCGCGCTGGGCGACACCGAGAGGTTGCTGTTGTTGATGGGCTGGGCGAGGTTGGCTACCGGGATGTAGTTGCTGAAGTTCTTGGTGGCCGGATCTAACCGGTTGACAGGAATGATGTTACCTGGGAATGCGGTGCGTACCCCGGCGGCGTCGGTGGTGAGGGGGTCGTAGATCACGCTGGCGATGGACGACAGGTCGCCGCCCAGTTGGGCCTGGGTGGGTTCACGGCCCAGCAGCGGCGTGGTGCGGCGGCTGCGAATGCCCTCGAAGTTGGTGAAGAAGAAGGTTTTGTCCTTCACCACGGGTGCGCCCAGGCTGAAGCCGAAGTCGTTCATCTTCGTCTGTGCCTTGGCGCTGGTGTCGAAGTAGTTGCGGGCATTCATGACCGAGTTCTGCAGGAACTCGAATGCCGTGCCGTGGATCTGGTTCGTGCCCGATTTGATGGTCACGTTCATCACCGCCGCGGCGTTGCCGTACTCGGCCGACATCGTATTGCGCAGCATCCCGAACTGCTGGATGGCGTCCACAGAGACGGGCATGCTGGCGTTGCCCAGCCGTTCGCCGCGCGACTCGACGCCATCGATCAGGAACGAGACGGACGATTCGCGCTGGCCGCTGACGAAGGCGCTGAGGTTGCCGCGGTTGGTGAAGCTGGTCTGCAGGCTCTGGCCGTTCTCGCCGGTGACGGGCACGACTCCGGCGGTCAACCCGGCCAGCGAGACGAAGCTGCGCGAGATGGGCATGTCGACGATCGTCTTCTGGCCCAGGGTCTGGTTCAGGGTGGAGGTGTCGGTTTCCACCCTGGTGGCGGCCGCGTCGGAGACGGTAATGGTCTCACTAACCTCGCCCAATTGCAGGGCGATGTCGGCGCGCAGGCTGCGGTCGACGCGGACATCGAGATCGACGATCCGGCTGGGTTTGAAGCCTTGCTGGGCGATGGAGACGGTATACCGGCCGGGCGGCAGGAGGGTGGCGGCGTAGTTACCCTGCTCGTTGGTGACGACGGTGCGGGCAGCGCCCGTATCCTGATTGTGGACTTGCACATTGGCCGCCGGGACGGGCGAGCCGGAGGTGTCGCTGACGGTGCCGACGATGCTGCCGGTGATGGACTGGGCGTGCATCAGGCCGGTGAGAATCAGGAACGTGGCGATTCTAAGACCCCAGGTCAACATAGACGGGAACTCCTTTGTTTACTGCGCTACGGTGACCCATGCTGCGCCCGGAAGGGGGCGCAAGTACTGACAGCGGGGCGAAATTATCACGACAAATCGACGAATGGGGTGTTAAGCGGCGCGCGGGTCAGTGACTGCGAATCAGCCACAGATCGCCACGGTTCTCCAGCAAGGGAACGACTAAGCCCTTTGGCTGCATCGCGAAGCCGAGGTTACTGTCCGACAGCAGGTAAGGGCTGCCGCGGAAGTAACTGCTCTGGCGGGGTGGACCGATGGGCGTGCCGCGGGCAGAGTCGAAGTCCAGCAGCCAGATGTTGAACCAGCCGTCTTCGTCGGACTGGTAGTAGATGCGCCGGCCGTCGGTCGACCACGCGGCACCCTGATAGTGGCCCGGACCGGCCAACCGCAACGGAGCGCTGTCCTTCCGTTCCAGCCACAGGTTCTGCTGTCCATCCCTGGATTCGACATAAGGGCGGAACCTTCCGCTTGGATCCCAATTGGTGGGCGCTCGGCCGGAAGGTGCGCCGTCGAGGACCTTCTCATCCACCAGTTTGGAGAAGTCCTGGTTGAACATGGCTTTGCGGCGTTCGCGGTTGCGGCCGTCCATGATGTCGTAGGTCAGGCCGCGGCCGTCGTCGATCCAGGTGGGCGAGGTGCGGGAGAGCTGGTCGGTGGGCCCGATGGGCCGCACGGCGCGGGTCTCCAGATCGAGCAGCCATAGCTCGAAGCGCTCGCCCTGCCAGAGGAAATAGACGATGCGGCGGCCGTCGGGCGAGAGCATGGGCGCGCGGACGGAGGCGGCTCCGGTAGTAAGGCGGGTCATGGCCGCTTCGTCGAGCCGGCCATCGGGTTCAAAAGGAACCAGCCAAAGGGCTTCCGGGGCGGCAATGGCCGAGAAGGCGATCTCGCCGCCGGGACTGAAGCGAGGGTGCTGGTGACCCTGGGTGGTGAGGGTCAAGCGGACCGGCCTAGCCGTTTCCGCACCGGAGCGGCGGTCGATCTCGGAGCGCCAGAGGCCGCGATCCAGACCGACAAAGACCAGTTGGGAGCGTGTGCGGTCGTAGTCGAAGCCGCCGTCCTTTAGGACTCCGGTGCCGGGTGTGACGACCTTGGCTTCGCCGCCGGCGGCGGAGACGCGCCAGATCTGGTGGCCCAGGTAGACCCAATCGGGCGAGCGTTTCTGCGCTGGCTCGCTGCGAAACTGGGCGGTGGCAATGAAATAGACCATCTGGCCGTCCTGGCTCCAGGCAGGCCACGAGAGGCTCGCCAGGGTTGGAACGGTGACCACCACCCGGCGCAGCGAGCGGTCTTCCTTCTTCCAGATATAGATGTCGCTCTGGGCGCCGGCGGTATGGAAGGCGACGAAGCGGCCATCGGGGGACCAGCGCGGGTGGTGGCCGAACTCGGCGATGGGGGCGGTTTCCCCCGTAACCAGGGACTTGGCGAAGAGTCCGCCTTTGCCCTCCTCGGAGCGGTAGGCGATCCAGTCGGAGTCGGGCGACCAGTCGGGTTCGGAGAGATTGGCTTTGGATTGAGTCACCTGGCGGCGATCGCCGCTGGACTCCTCCAGGATCCAGAGATTAGCCGTGCCCTTCTCGTCGGAGCCGTAAAGGATGCGGCGGCCGGTGGCGTCGAAAGCGGGGTAGTCCTCCATGCCGGGGAGAAAGGTCATTTGGGCGATCTTCAGTTCGACGGGCGCGGCGGGCGGCTTGCGGCCGAACCAGAACAGGGCGGCAGCGGCCAGGGTCAAGGCGCAGGCCAGGACGGGCATCCACCAGCGGGAGGGAGCAGGCGCAGGCGGAGGTGCCTCCGGCCCGGCGACGAACTCGTAACCGCGTTTGGGATGAGTGCGGATGTACTGTGGAGTCTTCGAGTTATCGCCCAGAGCCTTGCGTACATCGAGCACACGCTGGACGAGGGCATCGTCGGTGACGGCGGTGTCGGCCCAGACGGCGTGCAGCAGTTCGTCTTTGGGGACGATCTGGCCCGGGCGCTGGGCGAGGTAAGCGAGGACGGCGGCCGATTTCAGGTTGAGCGGGATCTCACCTGCGGGCCCGGACAGCCGTTGTTCCCTCAGATCGAAGAGGTAAGGACCGAAGCGGATTGTCCCTGGCGCGACCATGGGCCTCGTCTACACAGTATGGACGCTCCGCCTCAGGTCCTGCAGGCAAGATGCGGCAAATCCTCACGTTTGGCCCGGGACCGGCACGCTAGAATGGACTATTACGATGTCCGAGTCTCCTATTACCCCTCGTGGGAAAGATTTTGCCTCCTGGTATCAGGATGTGGTGCTGCACGGCGATATGGCCGAGCCGGCCGAGATCGTCAAGGGTTGCATGGTGATCAAACCCAACGGCTATGCCGTTTGGGAACGTCTGCAGCGTGAGCTGGACGACCGCTTCAAGGCCACCAATCACCAGAACATCTACCTGCCGCTGTTGATTCCACAGAGCTTCCTGCAGAAGGAAGCGGAACACGTCGAGGGCTTCGCGCCGGAACTGGCGGTCGTGACGATTGCAGGCGGCAAGGAACTGGAAGAGCCTTACGTCATCCGGCCCACGTCCGAGACCATCGTCGGCCATTTCTTCTCGAAGTGGATCCACAGCTACCGCGACCTGCCGGTGCTGGTGAACCAGTGGGCGAACGTGATCCGGTGGGAGCTACGCACGCGAATGTTCCTGAGGACCACCGAATTCCTGTGGCAGGAAGGGCATACGGCCCACTCCAGCCATGAGGAGGCGGTGGAAGAAGTACTGCGGATCCTGGATCTGTACGCCGAGGTCTCGGAAGAGATCATGGCGGTGCCGGTGATCAAGGGCGTAAAGACGCGGGCGGAGAAGTTCGCCGGGGCGCTGCGGTCGTACTCGATTGAAGCGATGATGCAGAACGGCCTGGCCTTGCAGGCCGGCACCAGCCACGACCTGGGCCAGAACTTCGGCAAGGCGTTCGATGTCCAGTTCCAGAGCAAGGAAGGGAAGCTGGACTACGTGTGGCAGACGAGCTGGGGTGTGAGCACGCGGCTGATCGGCGGCCTGATCATGACCCACTCGGACGATAAGGGCCTGGTGCTGCCGCCCAAGGTGGCTCCGCGGAAGAGCGTGCTGGTGCCCATCTACCGCAAGGACGAAGAGAAGGCCGTGGTGATGGAAGCGGCGGCGAAACTGGCCAAGGATTTGGGCGCGCACATCGACGTGCGCGACGGTATGACGCCGGGCGCCAAGTTCTTCCATTGGGAGCGGTTGGGTGTGCCGGTGGTGTTTGAGCTGGGTCCGCGAGACGTGGCCAGCGGCAACATGGTGATCAAGCGGCGCGACACGGGGACGAAGGAAGTGATCCCGCAGACCGAGGCAGTGGCGAAGCAGGCGGAGATCCTGGAAGCGATGCAGCGCGACCTGCTGGCGAAGGCCCGGCAGCGGATGCAGGACAACACGGTGCTCGCGAACTCGATCGGCGAGGTGCAGGAGATCCTGGGCTCGGTGACGGCCGAGAAGGGCGGCGGCAAGTTCGTGATGGCGCATTTGAAGGACGATCCGGCCAACGACGCGCGGATCAAGGAATTCAAGGCGAGCGTCCGCAACATTCCGTCGGTGGATCTGTACGACGGGCCCGGCAAGTGTATCTTGACCGGCGAGACGGTGGATCGCCGCGTGGTGATCGCCAAAGCGTACTAAAGCGCGAGCTGGCCCTGGTAGACCATCTCAGCGAGCTTGAACTTGCACGAGAGGGGTCTGGGGGCGACGGTGGAGAACTCCACGACGCCGTCGTCGAGGGAGAACGGGATTGCCGGCTGGAAGAAATAGGTGACGAGGGCCGGGCCGTTGTAGTGGCCCAGCACCCGCACCGGGTGCAATTCCGGCCGGTCGCGGCGACGCAGCAGCGTCCTGATGAGGATCGTCTTCTGCGCTTCGCCCTCGGGCTGAATGGTATGGCCGGTGGACAAGGGTGTCTCCCCAGGCAGGACGGTGATCGCGTAGAGCCGGCCCTCCTGCTTCTCGTCGACCTCCGGGTAAGCCAAATTCAGCCGCTTGAGGGCTTCGCGAACGGGCCTGGCGCTTTCCCAGCGGACGAGGTAGGGGATCACTCCATCCGCAGGCATGCCCATGCCTGCACCGCCATTGCGGCCGTAGGGAACACCTGCAGGCGACATGGGCCGGTTTGGGGAAGGCGCGTCGGGCCCGGTGAGCGGGACGGAGACGCGCGCGGTCCAGGGGGAGTCGGTGACTACGCGCTGCAGTTCCTTCCCTGACCATTGATCGACCGGCTTGGTTTGCCAGGGTGGAGCGGCGAAGGCGGCCGGCATCAGGGCGGCTCCGAGGCCTGCGATCGTCTGGCGGCGGGAAAGAATTCGCATGGCTAATCCTGGAAATCGACCTTGGACGTGGCGGTGAAGTGGCGGTAATCCGTGAACTTCAGGTACGCCTGGCTGCAGTCCATCAAGGTATGGCAAGCACGAACCTCGGCCTGGGCCGGCATCAGGAAGGGCTCGCCATCAATGCTCACGGTTGTGTAGGTGACAGTGAGCCAGGCGTCCTGAACGACGTATTTCCGGGGAAACTGGTGGGCTTCCATGTGGAGACGGTAGACCTTGCCGTCGGCTTCATCCGCCCAGAAGGAGCCTTCGTAAGCGGGTTGGTAGGCGGCTCCGGGGCCGACGTACCATTGGGAGTTCTCCTGGCGGACCTTGAAATCGTAGCGGCGCAGGCGGCGGCCCTCCACTCTTTCCCGTCCGGCACGATGGAAGAGGGTTTGGGTGGGGGCATCGAAGAGCAGCAACAGGGCCGATGAGAATTCGCCGCGATGGTTCATCCCGGGGAAGTCGGCGGGCTCCGGCTGTTTGAGATCGATGCCCGCGGCCTGTTTGAGAAAGTATGACTCACGGCCGCGGATGACGCGGATTTCATAAATTGCAGAGTCGGACATACGGATACCGCGGCCGCGATTACCCTGGCTCAGTGTAGATTCCTGGGTACACAGGAAATCGGGGAGTTCCCTGCGCCAATCGGCGACACGCTGGCGGATGAGGGGGAGCAGGGGATCCGGCTCCGCTGCGAGGAGCAAGGCGGGTAACAGGATGAGAATCAGGCGCCACACCCGGCTCTATTATAGGTCCGGTATCCGGCCGGGGCACTGGTCTGGGGATCGACGCCGTAAACAGGCGCCCCCTGCCCGACAACTGTCAGACGACCTGCTATAATCCACGCATCCAGGGTGACCATGACTGCTCGGCGGATCCATACCTCTCTTACTTCCGTGTTTGTGCTGGCCGCCTGTGCCGGCTGCGTGTCTGCGGCCAAGGCCCAGGTTGTCGAGGAAACGGCAGAGCCGCAAGCACTTAGTGCCTCCGGAGAAAACTGTTCGTTCATCGCGGCACCGGAGAAGGTGCTATCCCGCGCGGATCGAATCCGGCGGGAAGTGTATGACCGCACTTTGAGCTTTGCGAAGTCGATGGGCAAGACGGGATCGGTTCGGCAGGCGGTTTCCGCTTCCGAACTGCCGTGGCGCAGTTTCATCGACGAAGAGATCTTCCGGAAGCTGGAAGCGGATGGGATCTCTCCGGCCGCGCTCTCATCCGATGAAGAGTACTTCCGCCGCATCAAACTGGACCTGACTGGACGGATCCCGACGGCGGCCGAGATTCGGGCGTTCGTGGCCGATACAAACCCGGCGAAGCGCGACGAGATGGTCGATAAGCTGCTCTACAGCCCCGAGTTCGTCGACAAGTGGACCGTCTGGCTGGGCGACCTGCTGCAGAATTCGATAACCGCCTCCAATCGGAACCAGAACCAGGAGGGGCGGAACCGGTTCCACGAGTACATTAAGGAAGCGATCGATAGCGGCAAGTCGTGGCGCGAAATCGCGTATCAGCTGGTGACGGCAACCGGCAACAACTACGATCGCGATACGGCCGGCGTGAACTTCATGCTGCGCGGCTTCGCTCCGATGGGGCCGGCGCAGGACACTTACGATCTGGTCACGGTGCGGGCGGCGACGATGTTTCTCGGGTTGGGGCACTACGACTGTCTGTTGTGCCACAACGGACGCGGGCATCTGGATGCGGTTTCGGCCTGGGGTGCGAAGACGTTGCGGGTGGATGCGCAGCGCATGTCGGCGCATTTCGCGCGGATCAATCTGTCGACGTATCCAGGCAGGGAGACGTCGGACTACTACCTGAACTCCACGATCGTGCTGGACCGGCCGACCGGCAGCTATTCGCTCAACACCACTTACGGGAACCGGCCCAACCGGGTGGCCACGAACATCAATGGTGTGGCGGTCACGAATCTGACGCCGCTCTACCGGGATGGGACGACCCCCGCGGGCGACTGGCGCGATTCCTTTGCGCAGCGGTTGACCAACGACCCGATGTTTGCGCGGAACTATGCGAACCGGCTGTGGAAGGCGATGTTCAACCTGGCGCTGGCGGAGCCGGTGGACAATCTGGATCCGGATCGATTGAACCCGAATGTGCCGCCGCCCAGCGGGTGGGATTACCAGGCGTCGCATCCGGTGCTGCTGGAGAAGCTGGCGCAGGCGGCGCGGGATAACGATTTCAATCTGCGCGAAACGCTGCGGCTGATTGTGCAGAGCACGGCCTACCAGTTGAGTTCGCGCTTTGACGGCGATTGGGATTTGACGAAAGTCTCCACGTTTGCCCGGCATCTGCCGCGCCGCCTGGAAGCGGAAGAGGCCCACGATGCGATTACTAAGGCTACGGGGTTGTTGCCGTCCTATTCCGTAGGTGGGTGGGTCGAAAAGGTGAACTGGGCGATGCAACTGCCGGAACCGACTGAGCCGCGCAGCGATGGGACGGCCAACGCCTTCATGAACTCGTTCAGCCGCGGCAATCGGGACACGCAGCCGCGCAGCGCGTCGGGGTCGGTGCTGATGTGGCTGAACATGATGAACTCCACGCTGGTGACCAACCGCACGCGGGCGACGGGCGCGACGGCGTCTCCCTACCTGGCGGAGCTGGCGAAGAACAAGGCCGACGATGTGGTGGTGCAGGACATTTTCCTGACGTTCCTGTCCCGCAGCCCCAGCGAGCATGAGAAGTCGGTGGCCTTGAAGACGCTGGCCAAGTCGGGGACTGCGACGTATACGCGCGCCGCGGCCGTGGAAGACCTGGCCTGGGCTTTGATCAACAAAACCGATTTTCTGTTCAGCTATTAGCGCATTGGGCCGCCACTACAGGCCGCTCCCAAAGGTTGTAGTGCGCCTGCCTGACGCGCTGTCAGGCATATTCCGTGTGTCTGGAATTCGTGGAAATTCCGAAATGCGCGGAAGGAAAATCGAAAGCCTGCCGGCCGCGATTAGCATTGATAAGAAAGTACACTTTTCTGTTGCGGCGCACGTCTGGAATCACAAGACGGTCTGGGTGAGATTGTCAGCGGCGGCTATAATTCACTATGCCGGAGTACAGAATGGCGGTTCAGCGGCTGTACCCAATTCTGATTCGGATTGCGCTGGCGGTTGGCGCTATTCGGGTGGCTGATGCGGCGGAGGTGCCGCCTCGGCCGGGGGACAATTGCTCGTACACGGCCACGCCGCGTTCGCTGGATGCGCCCGATTCCCACATCCGGCGCGAGGTGTATGAACAGGCGCTGGCTTTCGTCAAAGCGGTACCCCGGCGGCAGAAAGACCGCGCCGTGGTGGACCCTGCCAAGCTGGTACGCCGCAATCTGATCGACCAGGAGATTTTCCAGCGGTTGGAGGCCGGCGGCATTCCGGCGGCGCCGCTCTCGACGGACGAAGAGTTCTGCCGACGCATCCACCTGGATCTCACCGGACGGATTCCTTCGGCCAACGAGGTGCGGGCGTTTGTGGCGGACCGGACACCCAAAAAACGCGACGTCCTGATCGACCGGCTGCTGCACAGCCAGGAGTTTGTAGACAAGTGGACGGTCTGGATGGGCGATCTGCTGCAGAACACGATGAAGGCGTCGAATCGCGATGAAGGGGTGCCCGGGCGAAACGGAGTTCACCGGTACATCCGGGAGTCGATTGAAAAGGACCGGTCGTGGCGGGAGGTCGCCTTCTACATGCTGACCGGGACGGGGAACAGCTTTGACGAAGATTCAGCCGGAGTGAATTTCGTGGTGCGCGGCTACGCTCCGATGGGGCCGATCCAGGACACCTATGATTCGGTGACGGTGCGGGCGGCCTCGATTTTCCTGGGCATGGGGTCGTACGACTGCCTGCTGTGTCACGATGGCCGCGGCCATCTCGAGGCGGTATCGGCCTGGGGCACGCGCACCACGAGGCTGGAGGCGGAGCGGATGGCGGCCCATTTCTCGAGGATCAGTTTTGCGGCTTACCCGGGCAATGACAACGCGAATTTCTACACGCGCTCGCATGTGGTGCTGAACAAGGCGGCGGGTGGCTATGGGATGAACACGAAAATCGGAAATCGCCCGGACCGGATGCCGGTGCAGGTGGATGGGAAAGCGGAGAAGGAGTTGACGCCGGTGTATCGGGATGGGACGCCGGCGAGCGGTGAGTGGCGGGCTTCCTTTGCGTACAAGGTGACCGAGGATCCGATGTTCGCCCGCAATTTCGTCAACCGGCTGTGGAAGGCGATGTTCAGCGTGGCGCTGGCGGAGCCGGTGGACAATCTGGATCCGGACCGGCTGGATCCGGCCGTGGAGCCGCCGGGCGGCTGGGACTACCAGGCGTCGCATCCTGATCTGCTGGAGGATCTGGCCCAACTGGCGAGAAAGAACGATTTCAGCCTGAGGGAGATGCTGCGGCTGATGGCGGAGAGCACTGCGTACCAGCTGAGTTCGGAGTATGACGCGCCGTGGGATGCGGCGAAGACGCGGCTGTTTGCGCGGCACCTGGCGCGGCGCCTGGATGCGGAAGAGGTGTTGGACGCGGTGACCAAAGCAACCGGAATCCTGCCTGCTTACCAGGTGGCCGGATGGACGGACAAGGTGAGCTGGGCGATGCAACTGCCGGAGCCCAGCGAGCCGCTGCGGGATAATCCGGCGCGCGAGTTTCTGGACGCCTTCGACAGGGGCAACCGGGATCTGCAGCCGCGCGGCACAGCGGGCTCGGCATTGATGTGGCTGCATCTGATGAACTCACCGGTGATCCTGAACCGGGTGAATGCGAAGGCCTCGCCTTATCTCGCCGAACTCGTGAGGAACCCTGGGGATGAGGCCGTTGTAGAGGATTTGTTCCTCACGTTCCTCTCGCGCCGTCCCAGCGAATATGAAAAGATGGTTGCTCTGAAGGCACTGGCCAATTCGGGCACGAAGGCGTATCCTCGGGCGGCGGCGGTTGAGGATCTGGCTTGGGCCCTGATCAACAAGACGGATTTTCTGTTTAGCTATTAGGGAGGGGGCGCACACCATGAAGAACCGCTTTGGCATTGACTGGTCGACGGTGCAAGGCACGAACTTCTGGCGTCGTCCGGCCATCGATCGCAGGGTGTTTTTCAAGCACGCGGGCGCGGCGGTGGCGGGTAGCTTCTTCCTGCCTGGCCGGTCGCTGGAGACGATTGCCAAGGGGCAGAGTTCGCCCATCGGGACCGCGAAGAACGTCATTTTCGTGATGATGTCGGGCGGGCCCAGCCACGCGGATACCTTTGACCTGAAAGAGGGGGCATGGACGCTGGCGGCGATGGAGCCTACCTCGTATGGCGACATCCGCTGGCCGCGCGGGCTGTTCCCGACGCTGGCCGGGCAGATGGATTCGATCGCGCTGGTTCGTTCCGCCAAGGCCTGGGCGCTGGTGCACGGCATCATGCAGACCTGGGTGCAGATCGGGCGCAACCCGCTGTCGGGGTTGTCGAAGATCGCTCCGCACATCGGGTCGGTGGTGGCGCGCGAGCTCGGCGATCCGACGGCGATTATGCCGGCTTTCGTTTCGTTGAACACGGGCAGTGGACCGGGGCAAGGGTACCTGGAGCCGACCACGGCTCCGTTCTATGTCAGCCCGGGCGGGAACGGATTGGGCAACACGACCTCGCCGATTGGGGCGACCGGCTTTGACCGGCGCTATGGATTGCTGTTGGAACTGGATGCCGAGACGCGGGCCGAGGCGGCCATCGGCGCGGCCGTCAAAGAGATGGAGCAGTTCAACCTGACGGCTCGCTCGCTGATGTACAACACGGCCGTCGACAGTGTGTTCAAGTTCGATGCGGCCGAGCGGGCGCGCTATGGCACCACGGGCCTCGGCAATGCGTGTATCACGGCGCGGAACCTGCTGCGCGGCAAGCTGGGGGCGCGGTTCATCCAGATCACGACCGGCGGTTGGGACATGCACACGGGCATCTACACGGGTACGGCGCTGAATCCTACGAACGCGGCGTCGACGGGGCGCACGTTCGACCTGGCGCTGGGTACGCTGATCGCGGACCTGAAGAGCGATGGGCTGCTGGACGAGACGCTGATCCTGTGCATGGGCGAATTCGGCCGGACGGTGGGGGCGCCCAATTCCGGAGCAGGCCGCGATCACTTCATGACGCAGGCGGTGATGATGGCCGGCGCCAGGATCAAGGGCGGACGGGTGATTGGCAAGACGGACGCGCAGGGCAACGGGCTGGTGGAGCCGGGGTGGTCGTTGCAGCGAGAGATCCGGCCGGAGGATCTGGAGGCCACGCTTTACTCGGCGCTGGGGATCGACTGGACGAAGGTATACCACGACGACCCGTTAAACCGGGGCTTCTCGCTGGTGCCCACGAATCAGTCTGAGCAGTATGCGCCGGTGCACGAACTGTGGGCGTAAATGAAAAGGGCCCACCCCTGATGGGGCAGGCCCGATGGAAAGCTCTGTGGGGCGGACTTAGGCGCGGCGCGGTTCGCGGTACTGCATGAAGGCGCCAACGACTGCGATCAGGGCTGCGCATGCGATCCAGGCCACGCTCCTGGCTTCCGGAGCGCCGGTAAAGCGATAGACGGGGCTGAGGAAGAAGCCGTACATCATCAGGGCGAAGACGATGACGGTGTAGACCAGCAGGAGCGGCTTCACTTTTCTCACGAGGCCGAGGAGCGCTGCGGCGATACCGAGCAATCCTAAAACGAGCATTCCATACAGCGCGGAGTCACCCTTCCAGAAGGGGAGCATGTCCAGCTTGAAGTTCTTGGTATCGCTGAGCAGCAGCAAACAAGAGACTCCTGTCATGAACAAACCCGCCAAGAGGGCGAACAAGCAGCTATAGAAACGTAGCACCATGGCGATCACCTTTAACAACCTCCACTTGCCGGTCTTCCGGCTCGCGACCATTCTATCAATTTGAGAAGTGTCTGCTGGGCGTGGCAAAGCGCTTTGCCGGGTTCGTTGCACTCACTTAGGCTTACGAGGCTGCTTCCGGGCCGCGGCCTTCTTCGTTGCCTTTTTTGCAGCCTTTTTGACCACGGCTTTGCGCGGCGCGGGCCGGTTGACCGCCGCTGTCTTTCTGGCTGGTTTCGAAGCGATTGGGACGCTCTCTGCCTGTTCCGCCATGTCGAGCCCGAACAGCGCCGAGAGGTCTTCGCCGCCCAGGATTTTGCCGGACGACGGAGCTTGGCTGGAAAGCAGGGTGTCCTTGCCGGCGCTCGCGATGAGCTCCTTTTCGTCCACGCCGCGCAGCAGGAAGAGCAGTTCCGGGTGCTGGTCGAGGCGGGCGCCGACGCCATAGAGTGTGGCTGCGATGTGTTTGCACATGCCGGCGGAGTCGGGGCAACTGCAGGAGAGTTTAATTTCGGTGGGCGCCGGAAACAGGCCTTGGCCCTGCCTGCAAATGCGCTCCATGACGCCTTGGGAGAGGCGACCCATCAGCAACTCGACCAGTGAATCGATGGTGCCCGCACAGTCGGCGCGGAGGGAGTTCCAGCGCGTTTTCGCGACCGGAGTCACTTTCAACCGGACCTCATAGAGGCTGGAGCCGCTGACATGCGCGCAGATGAGGCCGGGCGTCAACTCCAGATTGACGACGGAGCCGTTGCGGACATAGGTGCGCCCGCGGGGCAGGCGGTTCGCATAGTCGCTATAGCTCTCCAGGTTGGTGCACCAGGCTTTGCCCCAGAACGTCCGGGCGATGGTGCGTCCTTCCAGGATGACGGGGGTAATGACTTTTCCCTGCTTGCGCAGTTTCTCCAATTCGCGCAGTGCCTTGCGCCGGCGTTCCGCTACGGGGACATAGCGTGTCCAGCCCCAATCGTCGTACCTCATGAGCTATGCCTCCTGCAGGGCCTTGTCGAGATCCAGCGCCACCAGGCGCAGCAATTCGTCATCCTTCATCTCGGTGAGCAAAGCGCCCGCGCCGCCCTCCAGCAGTTCATCGGAGAGGTGGCGCTTCGATTCAATCAACTGATCGATTTTATCTTCCACGGTCCCGCGGCAGACAAACTTGTGGACGAGCACATTGCGGGTCTGGCCGATGCGGAAGGCCCTGTCAGTGGCCTGGTTCTCGACGGCGGGATTCCACCAGCGATCGAAGTGCACAACGTGCGAGGCGGCGGTGAGGTTGAGTCCTGAGCCGCCGGCTTTCAGCGAGAGCACGAAGAAGCCCAGGCGCTCGTCTTCCTGGAAGCGGCGCACCAGGTCTTTGCGTTTCCTGACTTCGGTTTCTCCATGCAGGACGAGGCCGGGGCGTTGAAACACCGATTCGAGAAAGGCGGCCAGCGGGGTGGTCACTTCCCGGAACTGGGTGAAGACCAGCATCTTTTCCTGCCTCGACGCGACGACCTCGGCAATCTCGCGCAGGCGGGCCAGTTTGCCGCTGTCCGCTTCGCTCCAACTGCCGTCGCCCAACCATTGAGAGGGGTGGTTGCAGATCTGTTTGAAGCGCATCAGGAAGGCGAGTACGAGGCCTTTTCGCTGGATGCCGGAAGTGTCGGCGATTTGAGCGGCGAGTTCCTTCACCGCCTGCCCATAGAGCGCGGCCTGGGGGCGGCTGAGCGGGCAATAGGCCTTGATCTCGGTCTTGTCGGGCAGGTCCGCAATGACGCTTTTGTCGGTCTTCAACCGGCGCAGGATATACGGCCGCACCAGTTCGCGCAGAGGTCCGTAGGAGCCGTGGGGGCGCTCGGCCAGGCGTTTGACGAAGCCGCTGAATTCCTTCACTGTGCCCAGCAGGCCGGGATTGACGAAGTCAAAGATCGACCACAGGTCGACCAGGCGGTTCTCGACGGGTGTGCCGGTGAGGGCCAGGCGGGCGCTGGCCTTGAGCTGTTTGACGGCGCGGGTCTGTTTGGAGCCGGGATTCTTGATGGCCTGGGCTTCGTCGAGCACGGCCAGCTGCCAGGAGACCTGGGAGAGCCACGGCGCGCGCAGCAGGGAGCCGTAGCTGGTGATGACGAGGTCGACGCCCTGGAGCTGCCTGGGATCAAAAGACTTCAATTCAGAGGCAGGCATGGCCGAGGGGTGGGCGATGAGGGCATTGAGGCCCGGGGCGAAGCGTTCGAGTTCCGAGGCCCAGTTGGCGAGCAGCGATGCGGGGGCGACCAGCAGGCTGGGCTGCAGCCGGGCTCCTTCCTGACGCTTCAAGACGAGGAGCAGGGAGAGTACCTGGATGGTCTTGCCGAGTCCCATGTCGTCGGCCAGGCAGGCGCCGAGCCCGAGTTTGGACAGGAAATAAAGCCAGCTCACGCCGGCCTGCTGATAGGGGCGCAGGGTGCCGCGCAGGTCCTGGCCTGGGGCAGCCTCCAGCATGGCCTGTGGGGTGCGGAGCGCCTTCAGGGTTTCGGCCAGCCAGGGGCCGGCGACCACCTGTGTCCAATCGGCCTGGCCGGCGGCTGTGCTGTCGCCGGCTCGGACATCGGCGCCCGCCAGCAACCGCATGGCCTCACCGAAGCCGAGTCCTGTCTCGCGGGCCGCATTCTCCACTTCACGAAAACGCGCCAGCATCTTCTGGAGGTGA
Organism: Paludibaculum fermentans; assembly: GCF_051172195.1. Lineage (GTDB taxonomy): Bacteria > Acidobacteriota > Terriglobia > Bryobacterales > Bryobacteraceae > Paludibaculum > Paludibaculum fermentans_A. The sequence goes on along the minus strand of NZ_JBPJAQ010000001.1, from coordinate 822,155 downwards.
TCGCGGTCCAACTCGATCCAGCGTCCCCGCACCAGCGCCAGTCCGTCGGTCTGCGCCAGCAGGGCCTGGATCTCCTCGGCCGTGAGCGGTTCGCCCTCCAGCGTGACGTCCATTTTGAAATCGAGCAGCGCATCCTGCCCCAAACCGGCTGGCTGGCCGGCGCCGACAGTGCCGGTGACGCGCGGCCGCGGCGGACGGTGGCCGCCCCAGGCTGCCGGCATGCGGACCACAACGCCGGCGGCCTCCAACTGGGGTACGTCCCGCAGCAGGTCCAGCGTCTGGCGCGGAGTCCAGCGAAGAGGGTGGAAGATTTCGCCCGCTTCCACCATGGACTTGAGCCAGCCGCAAGTCTCCGACGCCCGCTGGACGGGGAGCAGCAATGACAGCAGGCGGTCCTTGTTGCCGGCGCCGGCGTACTCACGCAAAGCCTGGCCCAGGGGCAGGTGTTGTGCCTTGGCGTTCGCCGAGAGGCGAGTGGTGTAAGTCGCGATGAAGGCGAACGGGGTGTCGGGGTCCTTACGGTTCTCGGCGACGTTGAAGTGGACACGGCCGACCAGGTTCCAGGCCGGATTTAGGAGCTTGAGGAACTCCTGGACGCCGCGCTGGGATTCGGCCAATTCGTGATAAAAGGCGTCGTCGAGTTCGAACCAGAGAGTCTCGAGGACGGCGGCGGTGAGGTACTCCGCCCCGAGCATGGGTGGGGCCGCCAGGGTGAGGAAGTCGAGTTCCGTGGAGGTGGGCGCGGCGGGGCGCTGGCCGCCTTCCGGCTGGGTACACAGCGCGGTGACATAGCGAGCGCCGAAGTCGCGCCAGTAGGAGAGGGCGGGCGGCAGGATGGTACCCACTTCGCCGGCGCCCAGCAGGAGCAGGACGTGACCCGCTCCGCGTTCCAGGGCCCGGGTCAAGTGTTCCGTCAGGGCGGCATTGACCGGCAGTCCGTCTGGAGTTGGCGCCAGGACGAGCCGTCCATGGGGTGTAAGGCCGAGTTCAATGGGCAGCGCGTCCATCCTACAAGCCGACAGTGTAGCGCACGGGTCTGGAAGTAAGGCAGGAAACGGTTAGCTCACGGGCGCGGCCAGCAGTTGGCGGACCCGCTCTTCCAGCAGGGCCGTAAAGGCAGCGCGCTGCTTGAGGGTATAGCCCTCCGGACTGACGGGTTCGCCGATGCGCAATTCCACGTTGCCGGACATAAAGTAAGACGATTTGGCGGGCAGGATGTCCCAGGTGCCCACCATCGCGATGGGGGCGACCGGCGTGCCGGACTGGATGGCGAGATAGGCGGCGCCATCTTTGAAGCTCTGCATTTCTCCGGTCAGGCTGCGCGTGCCCTCGGCAAAGATGATGACGGAGAGATGGCGTTCGCGGATGAGGCGGGCAGCCTCGTTCATGCTCTCGATGGAAGAACGCAGGCTGGCGCGATCGACGGTGAGGTGGCGGGCGCGGTTGAGGTACCAGCCGATGAACGGGACTTTGAGCAGTTCCCGCTTGGCCAGGAACTTGAAGGGGATGGGCAGCCAGCGGAACATCATGGGTGTGTCCACGAGGCTGAGGTGGTTGGAAACGATGACGTAATTAGCGCCAGGCTTGAGTTTCTCAGCGCCGGTGACGCGGCCGCGGGCGCCGAAGATGGTGAGCACGGTGCCGCCCCACAGGCGGTAGAGAAATCGCTGCCAGCGGCCTTCCGGAGCAAAGACTGAAGTGACGACGGCAGTGGTCACGAGCACTGCCGTCGCCAAAACCGCTACGGGAATTGTGAATAATCTGGATCGCAGGTGGCCTAACTTAGTCCCGCTCGGTCTCACTCGTTCTGGGTCCTACCTCTTCTCAGTAACGGTCACGGGCGCGGACAGCCGGAAAGTGAGCAGCGATTCGCTGGGAATCACGGCTGCCTCGCCTTTTGTTGCCAGGACCATACCGGTGCCGCCGGCTCCGCCGATGCCGGCTCCGATGGCCGCACCTTTGCCGCCACCGGCGATTGCGCCGATGGCCGCGCCGATGCCGGCGCCAATACCGATTTTAGCGGCATCCTTACGCTTGGTGGTCTTGGCCTGTTGTCCGACGGCCGAAGTTTGGATGGCGATGGGCCCGTTCGGGCCGGCGATGGAAGAAAGGGCGACGCTGATGGACGCCAGACCCTTGACCTTGCCGCCCGGGTCGGTATTGGTGACACGGCCTGTCACGGTGGAGCCTCTGGGGGCGAGGATATAGTCGTCCACCACCAGGTCGCGCGTCAGCGTGGCTTCAAAAGCATCGCCGGGGGCGGCTGTTTTCGTGGAGAGGCTGGTGATGGTCCGCACAGGGATGCTGGTGCCCGCCGGCAGGGTGTATTCCCGCGGAGGGGCGGGCGCGACGGCCTGAGCCTTACCCGGGGTGGAGCCCCAGGCGTTGGAAGGAGCTGCTGGTGTGCCCGCGGAGCCCCCGGATGGCGGCTGTGCGGCCGGGCCGCCGGAGGTGGAAGCGCTGCGCACGGGTGAACCGGACTGGCCGTTCTGAGCGGCGAGTCCGTTCGCCACCGGCGGCGGGGCAGTATTTAGCTGCCCTGCCGGCGCGGTGCCAGGAGTAGTGGTCGCAGGCTGCTGGGCTTGTTGTTGCGTCGGAAGCTCATCTTTTCTAGAACATCCGGCGAAAAACAGCGTCGTGGTGAGTAGGCCCGTGAAGGCCAATCGGCCTGCTTGAAATCTCATCGATCCTCCTGAAGGTGGTGCTAGATTTTGGGCTTCGGAGGCGGAAGCTCGCGTGCTTCGCATACCGAATCAAAGCCCTGTCTTCCATGCGAACCGTCGCAAAACGGTTTATTCGCCGAGAGGCCGCAGCGGCACAGGCCAATGGCCACGCGCCCGCCGAGCCCAAAGGCGTTGCCTTGCGCGTCGTAAATGTTGAAATCGGACGGATCCCCTTCGATGCGAAGAGGTCCGTTGTTAAATACTGTAACCTTGACAGCCATAAGGCCGAGAATACCAGATGACCCCAAGACTATAATCGGGTCATGCGTCTGGCTCCCGTGTATTTGATGCTGCTGGGCCTCCAGGCGTTGCCTGCGCAGTACGACCCCAAGGCGCCGTTGACCGCCGATACCATCCTGATGGCCCGCATCCGCAGCGTTGTTTCGCAGATGATGGCCCGCATGCCAAATTTCACCTGTGTGGAGACCATAGAGCGAAGCCGCAGGGAACAAACGTCAAAGAAGTTCCAATTGCTGGATACGGTGCGCCTGGAAGTGGCCCTGGTGGATGGCAAGGAGCTGTACGCCTGGCCCGGGGCGAACAAGTTTGAAGAGAGCGATGTGCGGCTGCTGGTGGGCGGCCAGGGCGCCATCGGGACCGGCGATTTCGCCCTGCACGCCAAGAGCATCTACTTCAGCGGCAATGCCAAGTTCGAATACAAAGGGCAGGAGACGATCAACGGGCGGCCGGCGCACAAGTTCTATTTCCGGGTGCCGCGGATAGGCAGCTACTACATCATGCGAATGGGCTCGGCTGAGGGCGAGGTGGGCTATCACGGCTGGGTATGGAACGACGTGGAGACGCTGGAGCTCACGCGCCTGGAAATGAACATCGACGAGATTCCGCCGCAGGTGCCGCTGAAGGAAGGGCACAAGCTGCTGGACTACGCTCCGGTGAAGATCGGCGCCGAGACGTATACGCTGCCCGTGGGCATGGACATGAGCCTGACGTCGATGGATGGCACGGAGAGCCGCAATCGGGCGCTGTTTTCCGGTTGCCGCCAGTATTCCGGCGAGTCGACCCTGATCTTTGAAGATCCGCCGCCGGATACGGCCGCCCCCAAGCCGGCGCGGACGGTGATCAGCCTGCCGGAAGGTGTGCCGGTGCAATTGAAACTGACTGCTTCGCTCGACCTGGGCAAGTCGGTGGTGGGCGACTCTGTGAAGTTCGAAGTGGTGAAGAACGTCGAGCGGCAGGGGACCGTGCTGCTGCCCAAGGGCGCCGTGGTGCAGATGCGGATCGACATGGCGGTGTGCCGGGAGTTTCCCGCGGGCCACTGTTTCCTGGCGCTGGTGCCGGGGCAGGTGAGCTATGAGAACGCCAGCGGAGCCTTTCGGGCGAAGCTGCAGTTTCCGGCCCTGGACAAGCAGTTGGAGATGGCGTTTGTGAACCTGCGTCCTGAGATGCGCATGCCCCCGGCCGAGATGGCGATGGCGTCGCCGGGCGCCTCCATCATTCTGTTGCGCGGCTCGCGGGCGAAGCTATCGAGCGGCTTCAGTACTACTTGGCGTACCCTGGAGGGACGGGGAGATGATAAGCCGTGATTCAGTTTGGTCCTGAAATCGATCGTACATTGCTCGAAGATACGCTCCGATTCGCGGAGCGTCAGGTCTCAAATCTCATCGAGAAGCACCCAGGTTTCTATCCCATTTACACCAAGAGTGGCAAGTGGAAGCACGATGGTCCGGCGTGGACTCACTGGTGCGATGGCTTTCTGCCGGGGATGATGTGGATCTTCCACCGGCGCGCCCTGGAAAACGGCGAGAACAAGCAGTATTGGATGGACAAGGCCATTGAGTACAGCCGTCCGCTGGAGCCCAGGCAGTTCGATCGCGACGTCCACGACCTTGGTTTTATTTTCCTCTCCACCTACTACCGCTGGTATCAGATTACACGTGAGCCGCGCCTGAACGACGTCCTGGTGCAGGCCGGCAAAACGATGTCGCTGCGCTTCCAGGAGAAGGGGCAGTACCTGCGGTCGTTCGTGAGCGAAGACTCCATCTTCATCGACATCATGATGAACGTGGCGGTGCTCTTCTATGCGGCACGCGAAACCAACGACCGGCGTTTGCGCGACATCGCCATCCGGCATGCGCTCACCACCCGGCGATACCTGGTGCGCGGCGATGGTTCTACGGCGCACGAAGGTTTGTTCGACCTGGAGAGCGGCGAGTTCCTGCGGCAGACGACGCACCAGGGCTATCGCGGCGACTCCTGCTGGTCGCGCGGGCTGTCCTGGGCGCTGTATGGCTTCGGCAGTTGCTACGAGTACACGCGGGACCCGCGATTCCTCGAGACGGCCGAACGTTGCGCGGATTACTTCCTGACGCACACGAACGCCGACGGCGTGCCGTCGTGGGACTTCAATGCTCCGGAAGACACGCGCAAGCTGCTGGATACGTCAGCGGCCGCCATTGCCGCCAGCGGACTGCTGCGGCTGTGCCGGATGCTGCCCGATCCGGTGAAGGGCTTCTACTACTGGTCCAGCGCGCTGCGCATCCTGAAAACGCTGTGCGAGAAGCACACGCAGCAGCAGGACGGTTCCGGTTGGGAAGGCATCCTGCAGGGCGGGGTTTATCACATCCACAAAGACCTGGGTGTGAACGAAAGCGTCATGTGGGGCGAGTACTTCTTCTGTGAAGCCCTGGAAGCGGCGCTGCGCCACAATCTGGCGCAGAAGAAGCCGAACGGGGCGGGGAAGCTGTAGCAGGAAGCTGTCAGCCATCAGCTTTCAGCTGTTAGCTTGCACACAGGGATTGCGGAATTTCGGGGCTCTTCGGGGCCCCGTTGTTGTTTGGAGTTGTGTGGGCGACCGAGAATCGCTGATGGCCGATAGCTTTTGCCCTACTGCGCCACCGCGTGCTTGCTGGTGAGCTTCAGCGTCACCAGCGCCACCAGGTAGAGCGCCGCCCCGATCAGCAGCGTCATCCGCAGCCCCAGGTAAATGGCCAGGAAGATCGCCCCGCAGGAGCCCAGGACGCTGGCGGCCGCGTTCAACGACCAGGCCCAGCGGACCGAAGGGGAATGCCAGTGCTCCAGCCGTGTCAGGCCGCTGGGGAAGGGGATCCCCATCGCGAAACCGGCCGGTGCGATCAGCAGCACCGTGATCAGCATCTTCACCGGCAGCGGCAGGCCCTCGCCCGCGTCGATGATCGGTTTCACGCTGAAGGCCAGGATGGTCACGATGCCTGTCACCGCACAGAGGGCATACATCAGGCGGTCGTCGTTCCCGCGCACCAGCCGGCGGCTCGCATAGCTGCCCAGGCCGCTGGAGACGAGCATCGAGAAGATCACGACGGTCAGCGCGTAGGTGGGGTGGCCCAGGAACAGCACCAGCTTCTGGATGAGGCCCACCTGCACCAGGATGTAGCCGGCGCCGAGGCACAAAAAGTAGAGCAGGAAGGTCGGGATACCCGGCTCGCGCGGCAGCCGTGCTTTGAGCAGGAACGGCGGCAGGGCCAGCGTGATGAACGTGGCCAGCAGGCTGACACCCAACAGCGAGAAGAGAGTCGGCACGGCCAGGTTCACCTTGAAGTCCGCGTTCTCATGCGTCGCCGTGGTCCGGAAATTCCAGATGTCGCGCGGCTGGACCGTGTAGAAGAAGAATGGCCGGTCGTCCGGGACGGGTGTCACGTCGTAGGGATAGTCGCGGAACCAGGCGGTCTGGTCCTTCGCGGTAAGGAACGAGGAGAACTGATTGTCGGGGCTCTGGCCGGGCAGGTAGAGGATCTCGAAGCCGCCCTTGGAGGCGGCTAGCGCGGCCTTCTCCAGGTCCTCGACCCGGAACGGCTTGCGCGAGATGAGCACCGTGTCCGTCGCGCCCCAGGTGTTCAGCCTCTGGACATCCTCGCGGACTACGATCACGTGCCGGGCGAAGTCCTGTTCACCCAGCTTGTACATCGCCTGGCGGGCCAGGGAGAGCAGGCGCAGCGACTCGCGCGGGGGATCAAAGCCCCAGCGGGTGAAGGCCAGCACCCCGTCATCGGTCAGGTGCGACAGATAGTCTTCAAATGCCTCTGACGTGTAGAGATTGTTCTCGGAGAGAGCGAAGGCTCCGGCGGCCGTGGAGGCCCAGGTGTCGACCAGGGTGGCCTGCAGCAGCTGGTACTTCTCTTTCGACCGGCGCACGAAGCTGCGGCCGTCTTCCACGACAATGTGCGCTTCCGGCCGGGCGTAGAGGCCGCGGCTCTGGGCCTGGAAGCGGCCCCTCATGATGGTCTCGGCGATGATGGGGTTGATTTCGACGCCGGTGACGTCCTTGGAACCCGAGGCAAGGGCACGCGCCACGTCCCAGCCGCCGCCGGCGCCGATGATGAGCGTCTTGGCGCCCGGACGAAGCTGATAAGGAAAGCCGGGGCCGTGGGCGATGAGCTCAGCGCGGTCCCTGTCGGTGAGGTGGTCGAGATCAAACTGCGGAATGCCGGTGGTGGCGTCGGCGTCGATCACGATGAGTAGGCTCTGGTCTTTCGGGTCCTGGCGGACCGAGATGCGCGAGAAGCTGTTCCACTGGACGAAAATCTCGGCGGCGAGCTTGCTGCCCTTGGCGCTGCTGATGTCGAGAATCGGCTTGCGCTTGTTGACGATGATCAGGGCCACCAGGAAGAGGGCCAGGGCAACGCCCAGGACACGGCCGGTGGTGGCGCGGGCCAGGCCGAACCAGACGGCCGCGGCGGCAGCGAAGAGGACGGCGGCGGAGAGCAGGGCTCCGGGGCCGCCGACGATGTTGAGCAGCGGGATGACCAGCAGGCAGCCGCCGGCGGCGCCCACCAGATCGTAGAAGTAGACTCTGTCCACGCGGTGGATGGTCTCGGCGATCGCCAGCGAGACGATCATGCCGGAGAGCAGGAAGGGCAGGGCGGCGGCGAAGTAGACCATCGCCAGCGTCTGGAAGCCCGAGGGTTTACCCGCCAGGTTGAGGATGAGGGCCAGTGAAAAGACGACTGCGCCGGAGTTCAGCGCCGAAAGCACGCCCAGGCGGTGAAACAGCTTCTCGCCGCGCGCCACGATGTAGTACGACAGGACCCCCCCGCTGCCCAGGCCGAAGAGGGCAATGGAGATCGCCAGGAAGGCGAAGTGGTAGTAGAAGACGACCGAGAAGATGCGCGTCAGCGACAGCTCAAGAATCAGCGTCGCCCCTGTCGTCAGTGCGACAGCGCCGTAGAGGATGGGCCAGGCGGTAAATTTCCCTGACAGAGAAGAAGAGACGATCGACAAACTTCTATGATACTCGCTGGCTCGGGCGATTACCCGATCTCAAAAACAAAGGGTTTTCCGTGTTCCGGCTGGGCGTACCGCACATCGGGGCACTTGAGCTTCATCGCGGCCTCAAACATGCGCGGATTGACCGAGTTGTCGGGGAACATGTCGTAGTGGCAAGGCACGGCGGCCTTCGGTTTTACAGCTTCTGCCAGTTGTGCGGCCTCCCAGAAGGACAGGTTGTTGAATCCGCCGTTGATACAGGTAATCAGCAGGTCGGGTTCGTGCGCGGCTGCCTCGTGCAGCAGTTCGGTGTAATCGGTGTCGCCCGTGATGTAAATCTTCGGGCCGCGGCCGAATTGCAGCAGGAAGCCCATGTGGTTCAAGTCTGTGGCGTCTGTAGGCAGGGCGAACGTACCGCGCAGCTGCAGATCCTTGAATTCGAATTCGCACTGCGGCCAGGCGGCCTGGATGCGGCCGGATTCCACCCCCTCCTGGCGGAAGACGTCGCAACTGGGGTGCGGCCCCAGGAACGTGAAGACGTCTTTGTTGCGCAGGTTGCGGATGGTCTCGGGATCGGTGTGGTCCTGGTGATTGTGCGTGCAGGTGAAGAGGTCGATATCCAGCTCTTCGGGCTGGATCAGGATGGGGACAGCGCGCGAGAGGTTGATGCCGGCGGCGTGGCCCAGGGCGGCGCAGGAGTCGGTGAGGTAGAGATCGACCCCGGCGAGCGTGCCTTCCGGGCTTTTGAAGAGGAAGCTGTTCTGGCCTAACCACCACAGCGCGACCGAGCCTTTTTCCACTGGAAAGGCTCGGATGTCGCGCATGAGATTCATAACAGTTGATGCTACATGATCGCCGTGGGCGGCGCGGGCTCATTGGGGTCGCCGGCCTTGGTGAGCGGCCAGCGGATCATGAGCAGGGAGAGCAGCACCAGCACGATGAGGCCCGCCACCGTGGGCGGATCGTTGAAGAAGCTGAACAGCGTGGCCAGCGGCTTGTCGGCGATGTTGAAGCCGGCCTTGACCAGGCCCATCAGCGCCTCTCCGGCGATGAGGCCGGAAGCGATCAGCACCGAGGCGTTCTCGACGCGTGCCTTCTGGGCGTCGTTGAAGCCCTTCTTGTCGCGCGCCTGGTCCATCAGCCAGCGGATGACGCCGCCGGTAAAGATGGCGAAGGTGGTTTCCAGCGGCAGGTACATGCCGACGCTGAAGAGCATGGGGCTCTTCACCTGCAGCAGGATCAGCGCCAGGCCCATGCAGATGCCCACCACGACCAGCGGCCAGGCCATGTCGCCGCCCACGATGCCCTGGCTGAGCATGGCCATCAGGCCGGCCTGCGGAGCCGAAAGCTTCGCGTCGCCAAAGCCGATGCCGCCCTCCTTGATGTTGCCCATGTGCAGCAGCAGCAGCGGGAAGTAGAGCACCAGGCTGGCCACGGCGACTCCGATGAAGTCGCCAATCTGCATCGAGCGCGGAGTGCCGCCCAGGATATGGCCGACCTTGAGATCCTGCAGCATTTCGCCGGCGACCGCCGACGAGACGCAAACCACGGCGGCGACGCCCAGCACGGCCGCTACGCCCGTAATGCCCTTCACGCCGATCGCGACCATCATCAGGGCGGCGATGATCAGCGTCGAGAGGGTCAGGCCGCTGATGGGGTTGTTCGACGAGCCGATGATGCCCACCAGGTTGCCGGAGACTGCGGCGAAGAAGAAGCCCAGGACGATCATGACAACCGCGGCGACCACGGCCGCGAGAATTGAGCCGGAGAAGAAGTTGTAGAGCGCGATCATGGCGGCGAAGGTGGCGCCCAGGCCCAGGAAGACGGTCCGGAAGTTGAGGTCAACCTGTGTACGGTCCTGCGCTTCACTCTGCCCGCCGGCCTTTTTGAGGTCGGCTACGGCGCGTCCAATGCCGCTGGCGAGCGCTTTGCGCATCTTGAACATCGTGTAGCTGGCGCCCACCAGCATGCCGCCTACGGCGATGGGGCGGACGATGTTGCGCCAGATCTGGTTCGAGATGGCATCCCAGGCTTCGATGCCCGAGCCGGCCGGTAGTGTCTTCGAGATCTCGGGGCCCAGGAAGTAGGCCAACAGGGGGACCATCAGGCCCCAGGCCAGCAGGCCGCCGGCGAAGTTCAGGGCGCCCAGGCGGGGTCCGATGATGTAGCCGACACCGAGGTAGGCCGGGCTGACGGCGGGCAGGGAGAACTTGGAGATGCCGCCGACGTTGAGAATTCGGTCGGCGCCGAGCTTCACGGTGCTCTTGCCAATCTCGCCGACGTGCAGCAGGAAGTCCTTGCTGGCGGAGAAGAGCTTCAATTCACCCAGCAGGTAGATGAAGCCGCCGATCCCCATCGACTGGAACAAGGTGGCGGCGGCGTCTGAGCCGCGCTGGCCGGCCTTGTGGATCTCAGCCGCGGCCGAGGACTCTGGGTAGGGCAGTTCGGGATCTTCCACCATCACGCGCCGCAGCAGCGTGACGAACAGAATGCCGAGCGTGCCGCCTACCAGCATGAGAACACTGGACTGCCAGTAGGCTTCCACGGAGTCGAACCGGGTCCAAGCCTTGACGATGACGAATGCGGGAATCGTAAAAATGGCGCCGGCGGCGACGGATTCGCCGATGCTGCCGACGGTACGGGCGATGTTCTCTTCCAGGATGGAACCCTTGAAGAGGCGCAAAACCGCCATGCCGATCACGGCCGCTGGGTACGTGGCGGCAATGGTCTGGCCGGCGCGCAAACCCAGGTAGGCATTGGCGGCGCCGAGGATGACGGTCATGACGAGACCTAAGAGGACTGCGCGGAGCGTGAACTCCGCCATTTTCATGTCCGGTGGGACAAAAGGCTTGTGTTGGTTATGCGGGTTAGCCATTCGGGTGTAAACTCCCTGAACCGGAGATCATGATACTGGTTTAGGGCGAGTTCCCGCTAGTGCGTGATTTGCCCCAAGTGGCGGAGGGGTGGGGCAAGCGCTAAGTGTTTGAACTCGTGCAGTTTCCAGGTCGGGTGGGAATGGCATGCCGCTTGCATAACGTATAAACGGAGCCCCTACTCTTATGGCATATGTGATCACCGATACCTGCACGAAAGACAATCACTGCATCGACGCCTGCCCCGTGAACTGCATCCATCCGACGCCCGACGAGCCGGGCTACGAGGAAGCGGCCCACCTGTTCGTGAATCCGGGCGAGTGCATCGACTGCGGCGCTTGCGTGCCCGTCTGCCCCACCACCTCGATTTACGTCCTGGAAGAACTGCCGGCCGAACTGGCTGCCTTCGCGGATTCCAACGCCGCGTTCTACAACTAAGCTGCCGGTTTAGAAGATTCGCCCGACTGCCGGGCCCCTCGTGTGTGTTACTCCGAAAAGCCCGGTGCGGCCTATTCGCGCCGGGCTCTTTTTGGGTTAAAGTGTCGCGTTGGGTGATGCGGCTCAGCTGAGTTTGGCGCGGATCCTGTCGCTCATCAGCTTGCCGTCCACGCGTTTGCCCGCCAGCTTTGCTTTGGCGGCCGTCATCACTTGCCCCATCTGTTTCGGGGTAGTGGCGCCGGTTTCCGCGATGGCGGCGGCGACGGCGGCATCCACCTCTTCTTCCGTGGCGCCCGCCGGCATGTAGCTCTCGATCAGCCGCAGTTCCGTCTCTTCCTTCTCCGCCTGCTCGGGGCGTCCGCCCTTGCGGTACATCTCCGCGGAGTCGCGCCGCTGCTTGATGAGGGAGTTCAAAACCTTCATTTCAGCGGCCTCGTCGAGCTCCTTCATGGAGTCGACCTTCTCCTTCATCAGGGCCGCCTTCACCATCCGGATCGCGCTCAGCCGGGCTTCCTCCCGTGCTTTCATGGCGGTCGCCATGTCCTTCTGCAACTGATCAAGGAGCGGCATATTTGATATCCTGTGTCCTACTTCCCGTTTATTTTCCCACAGCCATGTATATCAAGAAACAGCGACTCCTGACGCCAGGCCCGACGCCCTTGTTGCCGCGCGCTTTGCACGCTATGATGGCGTCCGACATTCACCATCGTACCCAGGACTTCATCAAGCTGTACCCCACCGTGCTGCGTGATTTGAAGGAAGTCTTCGGGACCCAGGGCGATGTTCTCATCACCGTGTCCTCGGGCACGGGCGCCCTCGAAGCATCCATTACCAACTTCTTCAGCGAAGGCGACAAGGTCGTCATCTGCTGCGCCGGCAAGTTCGGCGAACGCTGGGTGGAGCTGGCCAAAGCCTTCCACCTCAACGCGGTCGTCCTGATGGCGGAATACGGCTCCGTAGTCTCTCCGGCCGCCGTGGAAGCAGCCCTGGCAGAGAATCCCGACACCAAGGGCGTCCTCTTCCAGGCTTCAGAAACCTCCACCGGCGCCGCGCACGACGTCAAAGCAATCGGTGAGATCACCAAGAAGACCGGCGCGCTGTGCATCGTCGACGCCATCACCGGCCTCGGCACCATGCCGCTCGACATCGACGGCTGGGGCCTCGACATCGTGGTGGGCGGTTCGCAGAAGGCGTTCATGATCCCGCCCGGCCTGGCGTTCATCAGTGTCAGCGCCAAGGCGTGGGCCCAAAGCGCGTCCGCCAAACTGCCCCGCCTCTACTTCGACCTCAAGAAGGAGAAGAAGATGGCGGATAAGGGCGAAAGCGCCTGGACTCCGAACGTCAGCCACATCCTGGCGCTGGCCGAAGCGCTGAAGTACATCAAGGAACTCGGCATGGACAAGCTGGTCGAAAACGCCCAGTTGCTGGCCAAGGCCACCCGCGCCGCCGCCCTGGAACTGGGGCTCGAACTGTTCGCCCCCGACGCGCCCTCCTCCTCCGTGACAGCCATTAAGGCCCCCAAGGGGATGGATTCCAGCGACATCGTCAAGGGCTTCCGCAACCAGTTCGGCTCAGTCATCGCCAACGGCCAGGGCACGATGAAGGGCCAGATCTTCCGCATTGCGCACCTGGGTTACTTCGACTTCCCCGACCTGTTCGCCATGGTCGCCGAGCTCGAAATCATCCTGCACTCGAAGGGGATTCCGGTTGAGTTCGGCAAGGGCGTGGCTGCCGTCCAGCGCGTCTATGCCGAAGCAGTGTCCGCCAAAGAAGTAGCGGCGGTGAAGTAGCCGATGAAGATTCTCGTCGCTGAACCCCTGTCGCCCGCGGCGATTGCCCTGCTCCAGAAGCAGTCCGGTTGGGACATCGTCGTCTCAAATCCGAAGGAATACGAGCCCCACCTGGCTGATTGCGACGCACTACTGGTGCGCAGCGCCGTCAAGGTGAAGGGCGACACCCTGGCGAAGGCGCCGAAGCTGCGTGTTGTCGCGCGAGCCGGTGTCGGAGTCGATAATGTGGACCTGCCGGCCGCCACCGCCGCCGGCGTCCTCGTCATGAACACGCCGGGCGGCAATGCCGTTTCGGTGGCCGAACACACCCTGGCCATGATGCTGGGCCTGGCGCGCATGGTGCCCGAGGCCACCGCGTCCACCCGCGCCGGCAAGTGGGAGAAGAAGAAGTTCCTGGGCAACGAGCTGCGGGGCAAGACCCTGGGCGTGGTCGGCCTGGGGAACATCGGGCAGGAAGTGGTGCGGCGCGCGCGCGGCTTCGAGATGCGCATCATCGCCTCCGATCCGTATGTGAATCCCGCCACCGCGGCCCACCTGGGTGTGGAACTGGTGAGCCTGGACGACCTGCTCTCCAGCTCTGACTACATCAGCCTGCACCTGGCCGTGACCCCGGAAACCCGGGGCATGATCAACGCCTCCACCATCGCCCGCATGAAGGATGGTGTTCGCATCATCAACTGCGCGCGCGGCGAACTGGTTGACCAGGCCGCCCTCTGCGAGGCTCTGGTCTCGAAGAAGGTGGCCGGCGCCGGGCTCGACGTGTTCGAGCCGGAGCCGCTGCCCGCCGATCACCCGCTGCTGCAGTGCGACAACCTGATCGCCACTCCGCACATCGCCGGCTCCACTGAGGAGGCGCAGGAGATCGTCGGAATCCGCATCGTCGAACAGCTGGTCGAGTATCTCCAGAACGGGGTGGCGATCAACGCGGTGAACATGCCCGCCGTCACGCCGGAGCAATATCAGGCCATTGGAACCTCCATCACCCTGGCCGAGCGCCTGGGCAAGTTCGCGGCGTATGTCTCCTCGGGCCACCCCAAGGGTGTCCGGGTGACCTACTTTGGCCGCATCGCGGAGATGAACACCAACCTGGTGCGCAACGCCGCCCTGGCCGGGGTGCTCAGCCGCGGGCTGTCGAACCGCGTGAACCTCGTCAATTCGATGCAGGTGGCGGCACAGCGCAACCTGACGGTGAGCGAATCGCACCAGCCGCGCTCCATCGGCGAAGACTCCGTGCTGGTGGAGATCGACACCGACCAGGGCGTCACCTCCGTCTCCGGCAGCATCATCCTCGACAAACCACGTCTGCTATCGGTGGATGGGATCCGGGTGGAGAGCACGCTGGCCGGCCAGCTCATCTACATGCGCAACACCGACGTACCCGGCGTGATTGGGCATGTGGGCACGGTTTTGGGCCGCAACTCGGTGAACATCGCCAACTTCTCGCTGGGCCGCCAGGACAAGCCGACGGCCCCTGGCGAGCCATTGATCGCCGTGGCGCTGGTCGAAGTCGACTCCGCGCCCGGAGAAGCCGTGCTGGACGAGTTGCGGAGCCATCCCGCCGTTCGCCTGGCGGTCACCGTGCAGCCTGGCGACTAGGCCAATTGGCCCAGGACGCCACATCCCCTCAAATCGTTTCAAAAAAATGGGCGGCGCGCGTTGCCGCCCATATTTGCGCGTGATAACATGTAAGTGCCTCATGGACTGCACTTCCTCTCGAACCAGTCCCAATCCCCGACGGAGCTAACTTCCCAACTCGATGAGTTCGACCGTTTTTCTCGGTAACCTTCCGGTGTGGGTCACTGCCGATGACATCAAGGCGTGGCTGACAGCGGACAATCTGGTGGCCGATTCCGTGAAAGTCATCCGTAATCCGGAGACTCAGGAATCCAAGGGCTTTGCGTTCATTGAAGCGCCGAACGACGAAGAGATGAATTCAATCATCCGGCGTTTCGATCGTGCGCCTCTTGAAGACCGCCTTCTGCGGGCAAATCCCGCTCAACCGCCGCGTCCCAAGGGCGCTGTGCGTCCCGGTGGGCCCGTCGGGCATACCGCTGCTTCTTCTGCTCCCGCTCCTTCCGCTTCCGCTCCGGCCCCTGGTGGCGAGCGTGACCGGAATCGCCGCGGTGGCAAGAAGCATCGCCGCCCGAATGGTCCGCAGAGTGCTTTTGCCGAAGAGTTGGCAAAGGCTCTCTAAACTTAAAGTTCTTAACTCAAACACGAACGGGCGTGCCGGCTGGTCTGGCACGCCCGTTCTGTTTTCTGACCTAGTCCTGTCATCCCCTCCCCAAGCCGTCGTCCCAATCTCCGGGGTGGGCTGGTGGTATACTCATTCCGCGATGGGGGTCCGCTCTGTCATGAACGGATTCCCATGCTCAAATTCAGTCTGAGTTGAGGAGAATCCGGTGAATGACTTGTTGCTGATCAGGGCGCTGTTCGTGCTCATCCTGACAGCCGCGGCCTGGTTCCTTCAACCCTTTGGTCTAACCTCTCCATTCGCCGCAGGTGTCGGCATTATCTTAGGGATCCTGATTGTTCTCTTTGAGGTGCGGCTTAAGCAGGTTAGTCTGAAACGGTTGATCGGAGCGGCCGTCGGCTCAGTCCTGGGCATCGTCGGCGCATTCCTCGTTTCCCTTATCATTGCCTGGGCCCTCCCTGGCAGCAAAGGAACTGTTCCGTTCCTTCAACTACTTATCCTGCTGCTGATGTCATATGTAGGCCTCATCGTCGGCGCGACCAAAGGCGACATGCTCAACCTGTCGGCCCTGGGCGGTCTCTTCGGCGGCGAGAAGGCTCAAAAGCAATCCTTTAAGATCCTCGATACCAGCGTGATCATTGACGGCCGCATCGCCGATATCGCCGAAACCGGCTTCCTCGATGGGACGCTCGTCGTTCCGCAGTTCGTCCTGCGGGAACTCCAGTTGGTGGCGGATTCCGCCGACTCCATGAAGCGCAACCGCGGCCGCCGTGGCCTGGACGTCCTGCAGCGTGTCCAGAAGATGGCCAATCTGAATGTTCAACTTCTGGAAGACGATTTTCCGCACATCCGCGAAGTCGACCTGAAACTGATCGAACTTGGCAAGATTTACGACTGCAAGATCATCACCAACGACTTCAACCTCAACAAAGTGGCTCAACTGCATGGAGTTGAGGTGCTCAACATCAATGAGCTGGCGAATGCCCTCAAACCCATCGTCCTGCCAGGCGAGATCATGCGCGTGTTCATCCTCAAGGAAGGCAAGGAGTACAACCAGGGCGTCGCCTATCTGGATGACGGTACGATGGTGGTGGTGGACAACGCCAAACGCCTGATCTCGAAGACCATCGACATTTCGGTCACCAGCGTCCTGCAGACGCAGGCCGGCAAGATGATCTTTGGCCGCTTCGATGAGAGGGTGCACCACGTACACGAGAAGAGCATGCCATCGGACCGCGGCCGTGCCAGTGAGTCGGGTCAGGAGAAGTCGGCCCTCCCCGCTCATCCGCAACCCTGAACCGGCCAGCCTCGTGGCCGCCATTTGAGATCGAAACGACCAAGAGCCAGACAAGATGAAAGTCTCCGTGATTCTACCCGCCGCCGGACTCGGCACTCGCATGAAGAGCCAGTCCGCCGAACATACGGGCACCAACAAGAAGCAGTTCATGTCGCTGGAAGGCGCGCCGATTCTGCTGCATACGGTGCGCAAGTTCGTCGCCTGCCCGCTGGTGACGGAAGTCCTGATAGCGCTGCGCGGGGCCGATCTCGAACTCGCAGCGGAGTTGCTCAGCCAGGAGACCTTCGCCAAACCCGTACGCTGCGTGGAAGGCGGAGATACCCGGCAAAACTCCGTCGAAAACGCCCTGGCGGCGCTGGATCCCGATGTCGACATCATCGCTGTCCACGATGCGGTCCGCCCGTTCATCGACTCTGACACCATCGTGCAGGTGATCCAGCAGGCCGCCGAGACCGGGGCGGCGATCGTCGGCATCGTGCCCGTGGATACCGTGAAGCAGGTCCAGCGGCACGTGGTACGTGGCACTCTCAACCGCGACCGCCTGGTGCTGGCCCAGACGCCCCAGGTCTTTCGCGCCGGACTTCTGCGGGAAGCTTTCCGGAAAGCGCGCGAAGACCAGTTTGTCGGCACTGACGAATCCAGCCTGGTCGAGCGGCTGGAGAGCGTCGAGGTGACCGTGGTCCCGGGTAGCGACCGCAATATCAAGATCACCCGGCCCTCGGACATCGAACTGGCGCGCCTGTTCCTGGCCGAGGAGAAGCGGAAGGTTCAGGGCTGATGGACATCCGCACAGGCCTGGGTTGGGATAACCATCGCATTGCCGTGGGACGGCCGCTGATCCTGGGCGGCATCACCGTTCCCTGCGAATTTGGCCTCGACGGCCACTCCGACGCCGATGTGCTCTCGCACGCGATCACCGACGCGCTGCTGGGTGCTTTGGCGCTGGGCGATATCGGCATGCATTTCCCGGACACCGATCCGCGCTGGAAGGGCTGCGACTCGCTGGTCTTCCTCCGTCACGCGGTCGCCCTGGCGCGGGAATTGGGCTACACCATCTCGAATGTCGACTCCACCGTGATCCTGCAGCGCCCGCGGCTGAAGGACTTCCGCCAGCCCATCCGGGAGAGCCTGGCCGCCGCCCTGGAATTGCCCGTCGACCGCGTGTCGGTGAAGTTCAAGACGGCCGAAAAAGTCGGCCCTGTCGGCGAAGGTAAATCCGGCGAAGCGCAAGCCGCCGTGCTCCTCTATAAACCCGCCTGATCCGCCCCGAGGCCGCACAGTATGCCGAGCCAGATGTCCAAACCCGCTCCGGATGCCGACGCGCGCATCGCTTACGGCCCGGATCCGAACCAGTTTGGTGAACTGTACCTGCCACGCACACCCGGTCCGCACCCGGCGATCATTTTCCTGCACGGTGGCTTCTGGCGCGCAGCCTACGATCTCAAGCACGCGGCCTACTTCTGTAAGGCCCTGGCCAAGGAAGGGGTGGCCTGCTTCAGCCTGGAGTACCGGCGCATCGGACAAGCTGGCGGCGGCTGGCCCGGGACCTTCGACGACGTCCGCGCCGGAGCGGCGCACATCGCGAAGAACCTGGCCCGCTACAATCTCGATCCGAAGCGCCTGGGCGCCGCTGGACACTCCGCCGGCGGGCATCTCGCGCTCTGGCTGGCTGCGGAAAAGGCCGCTCCGCTCCGCATGGTGCTCAGCCTGGCGGGGGTGGCCGACCTGCGGCGCGCTTACGAGCTCAAGCTGAATAACGGCGTGGTGGGCGAACTGATGGGCGGCGATCCCGCGAAGCAGCCGGAACGCTATGCGCGCTATTCACCCATCGAGCGCGTGCCCACCAAGGTGTTCACCCGCCTGATCCACGGCATGAAAGATGACGTGGTGCCGCTGGAAATCTCCAAGCGCTATGAAGCCGCCGCCCGCAAGGCCGGAGACGATGCACGTCTCATCCCTTTGCCTGCCACCGGCCATTCGGAACTCATTGACCCTCAGGCGCTTGAGTTCCGTGTCATCAGCTCCACACTCCGTTCCGGCCTGCTCTAGGGACACCACGGGTAGGGGTAGAACCCGGGTTTCACCGCTAAATATGCCTAACTCTGTGGATTATTGATTCTACATGAGTTAGTCATTGACGTGACCGTCAGATAGGCGTATTCTGATTCGACCGAAGTTTGGAGGAGTGTTCTCGATGCAACAGAAGAAGCGGGTCAATACACCCGTCGCGTTTCTCTATTTTGGACTCATGACCGTCCTCGCGTTCATGGTCCTGGTTGGCCCGTCCGCGGCCAGTGCCGTCTCAGCCAATGTGTATGTCTACGGCTCAGGCGTGTATGGCTCGGGGCAGACCCAGTACGGCAACCTTGATTTCGTGGCTTCCGAATGGAATGTCGATCCGTTCCTCGTCAGTGGACCGACGATCAGCCAGAGCGGGAGTCAGATCAAGATGTCCAACCTCAGCATCACCTGTAACAACGAGGCCGGATGCGGAGAGATCACCATTGCGGCGTATCTGAGCGGCCTCACCAATCCCGGAGTGTTCACGGTGAGTCTCGATGGGACTTTCGAGTCGCAACAAGGGTTCAACGAAACCGCATTTGGCGATAGCGCCGCGCTGTATGGCTCGTATTTTGCCTACACCTATCTCGGCAACTCGCAGGTCGGGGTGTTCGGCAACCTGGTGGCGAATTACGGCCCCTTCTCCGTTGGGCCATTCACCTCACCGGATCTGTCTGCCGTCGGTTCCCCATTCAACATGGTATTCGGCGTGTCGGTGTACGGCATGAACTACCTGGACACCCTGTCGATGCTGAACAGCTTCAACATCAATGTGAACACCCCCAGTTCGGTGCCGGAGCCATCCAGCATGGCGCTGTTTGCCGGCGGGTTGGTAGGTCTGGGCCTATTGCGGCGCAAGCTCTACAAACGCGAGTGAGCGTCTCTTCCATCTGAAAACGAGAAGGCCGCCGCCCTGTCCCGGGCAGGCGGCCTTTCCCGTTTAGTACGCTAACTGGAAGCCGGTCCCGCATGCAGCACACCGCCGAACAGCAACAACAAGCAGTGGAAGCCAAGCCCTGGAGCGCCTGGCTGCTCCCGGATCTACGCATGGTGGGCGCGATCCTTTTAGTGGTGTATGCCCTCGTGCGCGGCAACGCCGTCGACCGGCTGCTGGCCGACTCCGATCCCGGCTGGCACGTGCGGGTGGGCGACTGGATCCTCCGCAATCACGCCATTCCACGTACCGACTGGATGTCGTTCGTCACCGCGGGCCGGCCCTGGCATGCGTGGGAGTGGCTCGCCGAACTGATCATGAGCGTGGTCCACTCCTGGGCGGGCCTGCCCGGACTGCTCGCTTTCTACCTGGGCGTGCTCGCCGCGGTCTTCTGGATGTGGATCCATCTGCAGAGGACGCTCGGCTCCAGCCCGATCCTCGTCTGTCTGCTGGCCGCACCCGTGGTGACCGCGACACAACTCCACTGGATTGCCCGGCCTCATCTCATCGGCTGGGTACTGACGCTCGGCGTGCTGGTTCTACTCGAGCGCGGCGGAAGCCGGTTCCGTATCCCGCAGGTGCTCCTCTGGGTGAGCCTCTTCTCGCTTTGGGCCAACCTCCACGCCAGCTTCCCCCTGGGGATTCAGTTCGCCGCAGCCTATTGCGCCGCCTCGCTCGTCAAACCCTGGATCTGGAAGGACGCCAACCGCCAGGAGTGCCGGCAACGGGCCCAGTGGTACGGCCTCGCCACACTATGTGCGGCCGCGGGTAGCCTGATCAATCCCTACGGGATCCAACTGCACCTGCATATCGTCGACTTCCTGCTGCATCCCGAAGCCGTGAAGGGGGTGGGCGAGTGGCTGCAACCGGACCTGTTCCGGGTCGAGGCGGGACAACTGGCCTTCGCCGTGGCGCTGACCGCGGTCGGCTGTCTACTCTCCATCCGCGTCCGCCGGCTGGAATGGATGCTGATCGGGCTGGTCATCCTTCTGACGGCCCTGCGCGTGATCCGCGGCATCCCGATGCTTGGCTTGGTTGGGGTGCCCCTCTTCACCGCGTCGATGACGCATTGGATCCGGCAGGAATTCTCAAAGTCCGGCTGGGCCAAATGGTTCCTGGGCCTCTCAGAGGAGGTGCAGCAGTTCGATCTGTCCTTCAAAGGCATCCTGCCCGGCGCCCTGCTGGTGCTCTACCTGTTCGCGTGGGGCCGCGATCCGGTCAATCAGCAGCGCATCGGGTGGAATCCCGTCAGGTACCCCGTGGGCGCGTGGAAGTATCTGGCCCAGTTGCCCGACGACGCACGCATCTACTCCGCCGACGTCCACGCAGGCTATCTGACCTACATCTTCAACGGCCGGAAGCAGATCTTCCTGGATTCGCGTTCAGACTTTTATGGCGCGGCCCTCTTCAGCCAGGTGATGCAGATCTGGGATACGCGGCCGGGCTGGCGTCCGGTCTTCGATCGGTACCACTTCACGCACGCACTGGTCTATCCCCGCGCGCCCATCGCCAAGGCGCTGCGGGACGCGGGCTGGAAACCGGTCTATCAGGATAAATTCTTCCTGGTTTTAGCGCCGTAGTCGAGGTCATCGACTGTCAGGCTCGTTACACGAAACTCTTGACGCAACGTTCACCTGGATGTATCCTTCGTTCACTGTCTAGGTTTGAGGAGGAGAAACTCAATGAAATCGGACAAAAAGGTCCGTATATCGTCTTTAATGTATTACTACGGCCTGATGGCCGTACTTGCGTTCATGGTCATAGTTGGCCCTTCGACTGCCGCTGGGATCTCAACGAATGTAACGGTGACCACCATTGGCTCCAGTCAAGACCAGTCTGGCCCGTTGGATTTCCTGCCCGGAAACTGGTCCATCCAGCCGTTCAACCTGTCAGGCCCGTCCATCCTTCAGACCGGTGCATCTTCGTACGAGATGTCGAACATGAGCCTGTCCTGCTGGGGCGAGGGCCCGTGCGGGCCAATCACGGTGCAGGCAAATCTATATGGAATTGGCAATCCTGGATTTTTCAGCCTCGACATCGATGGTCTCCTTTCCAACGATTGGTACACCAACCCTTACGGTGCGACTGCGGATGGGGGCCAGTTCACCATTTCGTATTGGGCCTATGCGATGTATGGCTCGGGCTCTTTCGGGATCTCGGGCAGCGTCACACAGGACCTCGGCAGCGTCACCGTGCCGCTTACCTTTTCCACTCAGGATCTGTCCACTTGGGGGGATCCTTCCTATTTCCAATTTGGATTCACGGTTGAGGGGATGGACTACGGTGACGTGCTTGATCTCGGCAACAGCTTCAATATCAACACAAACACCCAACCGTCCAACGTGCCGGAGCCTTCCAGCTTCGTGCTGTTCGGCGCCGGGTTGGTGGGCCTTGGGCTGCTGCGCAAGCGGCTCCACAAGGGCTGACAATCCATCTGCTA
Source organism: Paludibaculum fermentans (assembly GCF_051172195.1). Classification (GTDB taxonomy): domain Bacteria; phylum Acidobacteriota; class Terriglobia; order Bryobacterales; family Bryobacteraceae; genus Paludibaculum; species Paludibaculum fermentans_A. Next base: position 800,206 of record NZ_JBPJAQ010000001.1, on the reverse strand, counting down.
TCCGTTGCAACGGCCGCCTGCCTCCCGGGGTGGGCGGCCTTCTTCGTCTATAAGCCCAGTCGTCTTCGAATCTCAGCCAGGGTCTCCGACAGCGGCTGGTGCTTCTTCAGCATGGTCCAGCGAGGCGCCTGATAAACCCAGTTGCCCGCCCTATCCGGCAAGCGCAGCGCGCGCTGCGACTCCATCACCTGGAGATCGAGGACATACAGGGCAGTCTCCTCATCCTGGGCTATCAGGCTGGCGCCCTGCGGCGGAACGGCCTGCCTGTCGATCAGGATGTAGTTGACCGGGATATGTTCCAAACGGCTGCGGTGCGCGTAGTAGGCCCAAACAGAAGGCAGCACCCCGAAGCGGCGGTCCGGAACCCCCTCCTCCCAGCCGTCCGGTATGGCGTGGATCATCAATTGGAACCCCTTGAATGCCCGAGGTTCCTGCCGGTCGTAGCCGGCGATGCGGCTCTCGATGGTGGAGCCGATGGCGCGTGTCGCCAGGAAGACATTGGGATTGGCGGGCCAGGAGAGCGCGAGCGCCAGGCAACCGGCGGCGGCCGTGGCCAGGTGGAAGCGGCGCCGGTCCAACTCTCCAACAGGCTCCATCCGCCAGTAGACCACCAGGGGCAGCAGCATCGCGGGTACGAAGTAGTGCACGTGCACCAGCGCCTGGGTATAGAAGAACAGGAAGTAGCCCAGCGTGGTCAGCGTAATTGCGCGGCTGAACTCGTCCTGCCTGCGCCACAGCGCCAGTGCACCAAAGGGAAGGATGCCGGCCGGCAGGGCCACCCACAACCAGCGTTTCAGAAAGAGCGCATCCCACACGAAGCGCAGGCGCAGCATGGCCCCAATCTGATAGATGTTCAGACGCTCTTCCAGCAGGGCAGACCAGCCGTGTTCACCGCCGGGCCGAGCCATTCCGATCATCGGCAGAAAATGGTTAAGAAGGCGCGCGACGGCCATGCAGGCAGCAAGCGCGGCCAGCGTCGCCAGCACCTGCCGCTTGGGCCGCTGCTTCCATGCGGCCAGGGTCGCGGCGCACCAGAGCGCAGCGAGCATCACGCCGGTCGGCCAACAGATATACAGCGCCACGGTCCACAGCACGATCCAGCCGTACGCGCGCTGGCAGAAGGAGAGCGCGAAGCCAAGGAAACAGATCACAAACAGCGTGTCCTGGGTCGCGGGTGAAGCGAGATCGGCGTGATAGGGGTTGTAGGTGATGCTGTAACCGGAGACCACCAGATAGATGATCAGCGCCAGCCAGATGAGGATTTGACCGGGCCGTCCAACCCGCCGCGCCACGGCGGCCAGAACTCCGAAGAACAGCACCATCAGATAGAAGAACAGGGGCACGCGAGCCGCAGCCTCGCTGTCTCCGAAGAGGCGTATGAACCACGAGCCAGGGAAGGCGAACAGCATCGTGGTGAAGCCCGGGAAGCTGGCGTCGCCCGATTCCGGCGGCCAGAACGGCAAGGCGTGAAACAGCAGGCGGCGGCTGGTTTCTAGCACCTGATGCCCGTCCGGATGGAAGGCTTCCCAGTAAATCTTGGGCACCAGTGCGGCCATCAGGCACCACAACACGACCACGGAGAGCAGCACCGCCTCGAGGTCACCCCTGGTCCACTCCGGAACCAATGACCTGCGGCCTGCGCGCAGCCAGGCGATTCCAAACGAGACGGTGGAAAGCCCGGCCAGAAGCGCGAAGAAGCCCATCCCCGCCAGCGGGTGGCTCATTCCGGACTGGACGAGGCCCGCGCACAGGCTCACCACGGCCAGGCTCAGCCCGAAGCCCGAGAGAATCCAGCGGTCCAACCGGGGCGCGGCGCCGGCCGCGAATGCCAGGAAGAGGCCGGGTGCGAGACACAGCAGGAAAGAACTGAGCGCCGCGAGTGGCGCGCGCAGATACAGCAGCCGGCCATGTTCCGGTACAAAGTAAGGGTGCGGTCCGGAGGCCCTGGGGAACAGCCGCGCGGCTTCCGCGATGGCTCCGGAATCAACCAGCGCCGGGATGGCCGCCAAGGCGAGGAGGGCTGCCGACTGCAGCAGGAAACGGCGGCCGGGCGAGTCGCTTTCGGTCACTTTGCCCAAGTCCACCCTTCACCACCATGCCTCCGGCCTTCGGCTGTGTGGTCCTGAAGTGAAATCGGCCCCAAGGGAAAGTTTTGGACGAGAGGCATACTGTACTACTGCAGTTGTGTTACGGGTTCGCAAAATTCTAGCCCACGAGGCCCGTGCATAGCAAACAGCCGGCCCTGGGATAGCGGCTGAACGGGATTCGGCGATAATAGCGGAAGACCCCCGCATGACTCCCCAACAGACCGCAGAATCCCTTGGCATCGAGTTCACCAGACAGGAGCCCGGCTACCTGAACCTATGCATCCGTTCAGGCAACCAGCTCATCAGCTCCGGACACGTCAGCACGGCGAAGGGTAAGCTGGGCGCCGGTATTTCTACCCAGGAAGGCTATGCCGCCGCACGGGACTGCGCGGCGAAGATCCTGAACTCCGTCTGGAATGCGCACGGGACGCTGGACGGGCTGCGCGTCATCAAAGTGCTGGGCTGCGTGAACTCGCACCCCGACTTCATTGAGCAGCACCTGGTCATCAACGGAGCGTCCGACCTCTTCCACGAGGTATTCGGCAAGGTGGGCAACGGGTACCACGCCCGCTCGGCGCTCGGGTTCGTTTCGTTGCCGGTGGGCGCTGCTGTCGAGGTCGAAGCCGTGTTTGAGATCCTGGCCTAGCCGCCCGTCCGGCGCGTTTGATCCGGCTTACTTCCACTCCCTGGGTTCGATCTGGTCGATCCGTCCATCCGGCGCCACGGACGAGTCGCGCACCACGAAACCCTGGACATCTTTCATTCGCATGCTGAGCGCGCCGGCGGCTTTCTGCGCCTGGACGTGGTCGAGCTCTATGCCTTTGACATCTTCCAGCACCAGCGCGGGCCGTGTATCGTCTTTGGCGAAGGTCAGCTTGATGTGGTCCATCTCGATGCCCTTGGCGTGGCGGATGAAGAAGCCATAGGCGGGCAGCAGGCCGAACATCGAGGGCTCAGGGTATTCCTTCTCTCTTTCCGGCGTGGCGTAGGGTTCCCGTGGCGGGATGCCGCCCTGGGCTCGGTAGAAGAAGGTGTTGACCAGGTTGGCGGGCTGTTTAGCCGTATCGTCGAGGCTCAGGCCGCCACGGTATTGGATGGTGATGTGGCTGAGCTTCACGTCTTCGATCTCGTGACCCGGGATGCCGCTGAGGATGGAGCCATAGCGGGGATCGGCATCGGAGACAACGACGTTGGTGATGCTGACGCGGCGGATGGCTCCGACAGGGGTACCTTCGGGAGCGCGCATGCGAGCGCCCAGGCGCAGGAAGATGGGCGCATTGGAGACGTCGCGCATGGTGAGGTTGGAGACCGCGACATCCTCAATGCGGCTGCCGTCGACGGATTCCAGGGCGAGGCCGCGGGAGCGGTCGAAAACGATGTTCGAGATGGTGATGTTGCGGAAATCGCCCTCCGACTCCGTGCCGAGTTTGATACGGCCGGTGGGACCATCGCGGTCGGGCGCCCGGGTGAGGGTGCGCTTGTTGGTGCCGTCGAGCAGCGAACCAATGTCGTAGCCGGCGACCAGGCAGTTCGTGATCGTGACGTTCTCCGTGGGCTTGGCATAGCCGAGGGCATGCGAGGTCTTCAGGACGATGGCGTCGTCGTTGGGGGCGTTGACACTGCAGTTCGAGATACGGACGTTGCGGCACGAGTCGATGTCGAGGCCGTCGCGATTGGTATCGATCCTGAGGTTGTCGATGGTCAGGTTCTCAACCCCGGTGGCGAGCACCCCGAAGTGGCCGCCGTTCAGGATGGCGAAGTCGCGCAGGGTGACGTTGCGGCACAGCTTGAGGGCGATGGTCTTGTTGCCGCCCTGCTGGCGTTCGCCGCGAGTCAGGCCTTTGCCGTGAAGCAGGCCGGAGCCGGTGATGGCGATGTCTTCCAGCGACTCGCCCCAGATCAGCGAGTTGTGCCAGTGACTGTGGCCGAAGTCCTGGAATTTGTTGGATTCATTGGGTTCGGGCGCATCGAAGGCGGGTCCCTCGCTGGAGGCTTCGATCACTGAGCCGCTGTCGAGTTGGAGGGTGATGTGGCTTTTTAGGCGGATGGAGCCGGAAAGGTAAGTGCCGGCCGGGAAGACGACGGTGCCTCCTCCGGCCGCGGCTGCGGCTTCGATGGCTTTATTGATAGCTGGGCTGTCGAGGGTCTTGCCGTCGCCGATGGCGCCGAAGTCCTTGATATTGAACGTGGCGGCCTGGGCGGCAAGGGTGATGAGGGTAAGGACGAGCAGCCGGATTCCGGGATGAACGCGCATGGATGACCTACTTTCCTAAAGGTGCGCAGAGGGCTGCGGGTATCCTATCGCGCGGGGGGGCCTGCGTGGGGGGCGCCGCGACTCCAAGATGGGGCGGGGCTGTCTGGCCGCAGCAGCGTTTGTACTTAAGCCCTGAGCCGCAGGGGCAGGGGGCGCTGCGAGGGGTGGCCGGAGTGGCTGAATTGGGTTCGTCCGTCAATTTTGTGGTTTCGGGGCGGACGGGGCTGGCCGTTGGAAGGGCCGCGCGAAACAAGCTAGGGAGCTCGGTGACGGCGCGGTGGCGATCTTTCCTGTCGCGATCGTGCTGGTAGCTGGACCAGCCGCGATAGGCGCGTTCGTATTGGGCCTGGAAGCGGGACTCGAACTGGAGGAGTTGGGCGAAGAGGCGGGATTCGCGGAGGAGCATATCGTGGGCGCGTACCTGGAGATCGATGACGCCGGCCTCGGGGTGGGCGGCTCGAAGAAGGTCGATCTTGGCGGTGAGCAGGTGCTCCTGGAAGAGGCGGGCGCGGCGAAGGCGCCATTCGGAGTCGGCCATTTCGCGGACGTAGCGGAGTTCGGTGAGGTCGTCGGGGCCGAGGTGGTCGACGAGTTCGTCGTGGAGGGCCTGGTACTCGGCGGGGTCGTCGCCGGGGAGGAGCACGGACTGGGAGCGGAATCCGTGGCGGAGGTTGTTCTGGGCGGAGCGGGCCTTCCCGGTGGGGGAGGCGGGTCCGGTGGACTGCAGGGCGTTCGTCTGATTGGCGCGGATCTGGGCAGCGGAAGCCATAAGGAATCTCCTGGAAATAGAAAGAGCCGGCATGGAAGCCGGCCCGATTCCACGATAGAGGGTGCGGTCAATGGAAATTCGCCGTTTCTTCCCTTGTCGATGATGGAAACAAAGGAGATAAATATCTGAAACCTCTGTGACTGGTATTTGCTACAAGTGTAAGAATAACGAGTCAGAAGGCGGTTGGGCGATATTGGCGCGTAGGGGGGAAGATGGTACACTATTGAAGAAAGCGGGCCACCCTAGCTCAGTTGGTAGAGCGGCTGATTCGTAATCAGCAGGTCGCCAGTTCGATCCTGGCGGGTGGCTCCATCTATTTCATTCTAAAGCACTTAGAAATCCAATCTGAAGCTCGTAGAGCCGCTGATTGCGGAAATCGTCGTGCTGAAAGCTCTGTACCAAACTTTCCTCCAGGAACGTCGCTTCCTCAAGAATTGCTCCCCAAAAACACTCCGGTCCTACGGACAGGCGTGGAATGCCTTCAAAGCCCTGCTCGATCCTGTGACTGCTGCTGACCAAGTTAGGCAAGCGGTGAAGGCTGGCGTGGTTGAAATGATGAGCGCCGGGAAACTCCAGCCGTCAAGCATCAACGTCTACCTTCGGACGATGAACGCTTTCTTGCGGTGGGGCAGTATCGAAGAACACTTCGTGCCGCCGATCAAGGGTGTCCCACTCCTGAAGACGCCAACCAAAGTGATCCCTACCCTCAACGAGACGCAAGTACAGCACATCGTTCAGTTCAGACCCAAATGGCGCAAGGAACGCCGGGTACATGCGATGGCGATGCTCGTGCTTGATACAGGCTTACGGCTGAACGAATGCCTCCAGCTGCAAGTTGCGGATGTGGATCTGGACAACTTCCTCATTACAGTCCAGAAAGGGAAGGGGAACAAGCAGAGGAAGGTGCCGATCTCAGGTGTCGGTCGGAAGGTACTCTACCGATACATTGCCGGCGGAGGAGACCCGAATCGGCGATTCGTCTTCACGACCGTCAATGGGACAGCCATGACGCAACGAAACGCCGACCGGGATTTGAAGCACATGGGCCGCAAGCTGAGGCTCGATTTGCACTGGCACCTGCTGCGGCACTGCTTCGGATCACTGTTCATTAGGAACGGCGGGAACGTAGCCGACCTCCAGCGAATCATGGGACATGCTGCCGTCACCACAACAATGCTGTACGTTCACGCTCAAGCATCGGACTTCGTGATGGCGCACAACACGCTTTCACCCCTTGCGAAAGCGTCTCGGTGAGGTCATACCCACCCGTTTGAGGTCCTTCGGACGGCGTTTGCCAGGGCGTCGGCCCGACTGCGCAAGCGGCGAGTGTTGATCGTGGATGGCAACGATTTCTTCGATCTTGATGCCAACGTAGCGAATAGTGGTGCGAACATCAGTGTGCCCGAGAATCTGCTGAAGATCGGACAACAACCCGCCGTTTCGGAGATATAGCGTGGCAAACGTGCGTCTGAAGGAGTGCCAGCCCACCCACGCAAAACCTAAACGCTTTGCGACGGCCTTCAGGTCACGAAGGACGTTGCGATAACTGACGTGTCCACCATGCTTGGTAGTAAACAGTGGCGCAAGTGAATGCTTACCCGACGAGCGGACATCACTGGTCAGAGCCAAGAAGTAACGCAGAGTCTTCCTGCCCTCAGCGGAAAGAGGAACCTCCCGATTAGCACCTCCCTTGCCCTTTCCAATCCAAAGACGGTTGCCTGCCCACTCGATGTCCGACTCCTTTAGCATCAGGCATTCCTCTATTCTCATTCCGGTGTCGAGGATCAGCAGCCCGATGTGTTTCGCACGGAGTTGTGAAGGTGCAGCAGCGTCGAACTCTTGCCACTTCAGAATGTCGTCAACATCTAGCGTAGGAAACGGTTTCCGCTTCTCTACCGAGAGTTTTTCGATCTTGAGGGTATTATCCAGGAACCCAAACTCGTTACACCATGAGAGAAACGAGTTGAATCCTCGGATGTACACGTTCATCCCGGAGCGGTTGACCTTGCCCAAGCTAAGGCGTTGGTCAATGATTGTTCGGAACTCTTCGATCAGGTCTTCTTCGTAAGCGGTCTGAAGCAGTGCGGGTTTGAACACTTCATAGCACTGTCGGTAGGACCGCACTGTTTTCGGGCGAAGAGGCTTCTTGTCGCTCGCACGTTGACGATCCGCAATGAACCGCTCAAATGCTTTCGAAAGCTGCTGTTTTACAGGCGTCCGGTGTGTTCGTGATCGCTTCTGGAGCAGATCTGGTCTCTTTACGAGCGTCTGGGACTCCGGGAGTCCACAGGCTACTGCCGGGTTGAAAGCGCCATTCTTGTTCACTTCAAAAACTTCATTCTTCATTCACGTCGTTCGCAGGGACGAGCAAATATGGTGTTCCGGCTCATATGCATCTCCTTTCAAATTTGAATTTTCAAGCGCCACCGACCGATGCGGCTCGGCGGGCTGGTTGTGCCACTGAAAAGCACAGCGGCTCGGCCGATGTGGACGACGCTGACGGCCAGGATCGGATTCTGGTCCTTGCTTTCCGCCGAATCCGAAATCGGAATACCTTGGCAGTGCCTTGTTAAGCTGCGACCGAGGATTGTCCGGTCATTGTTTCTACGATCTCGTAGGCCGTATCCAATGACGGTTGCCAAACTACTTCCCGCTCTTTCTTTCCGTTGAAGTAGGCGTACACGTCGGCCCGGCGGACCTGCGCAGAGATTACGTACGCTTCGTCGTTCAACAGCATTGTTTGCCGTTGGGCAAATGCACGGGCGACAGCTGGTGAGAGTGTCCACGACATCTCAAGCTCAAACCCCGCACGGCAACCACGATATACGGTTATTGATCTCGGAAGTCCTCTCAGCGTTCGACGCTCAGAACGGGACATCAAGTGTGATCGCTTGGGGCGGTTGGCCGTGAAAAGCTCTTCCCACACGTACCATGGCGTCGGCTCAAACACTATCACAGCGTCATACTCGGTCCACACTGCGCCGAGCAAGCTCCAGTACTCTTCATCGGTGAGGTAAGGTGCAATAGTCCGAAAGGCGTCAGGGCGCTCGCCGTTGCCGCACGCCACAAACAAATATCCGAACCACCGTTTGGTTTCGATAGCAATACGAAGATTCTTGGCTTGAGCCTCGGCCCGTTGTTTCAACCATGCGTCTCGCTGTTCTGGGGGCAGAGCATTGAGCATTCGTTCATTGAACATTTCGTTGTCGTCTCCACTTTCTCAGCCACCCCACTGGACGGCTTCGGTTGATTGTTGGCGGCACTGGCGACACCCGGCACCGGGGCGTCAGCGACCCGTCTTGGCAAGCGGATTACAATCTCGTGGCGTCCGAGCGCAGCTTTCCTGTGTGCTGTCTTGATTGGTGCTTGATCGCCCCCGCCAGGAGGCCAGTTGTTGTTGGTATAACCGTCGATCACTCAATTGGCGGTGGATCTCTGCCCGGGAGGGGCAGCGGCACATTCACAAACATGGGACCTGAGCAGATGTTCTCAGCAGGTAGGCGCTGATCCGGCTCTGAGTCTTCTGTCGTGAGGCTCTAGGTTACTCAGGCCCCTGTGTCTGTGACGTGACTGCTTCGGCGGTGAAGCGGGCTTCGTCTTCCATCATGGCGATTCGGCCCGATACGTGGCGCCCGACTGCAAACATGTATCCCCCACGAAAGTCCTCAGCGTCGTCCTCGGCTGTGAACGGCACGTCCACGCCTTCGAAGACATCATAGAAACTATCGTGAAATCCATCAAGACAGATTCGCTTTGCAAAGCCCTGGCTCCACCAGGGTTGCGTTATCCATGACCTCTTTCAGCCAGCCATTCGTGTAATCCGTTGCGGCTGTCTCTTCGCCTTGCATATAAGCATCTAGCATTTTCTGTTTTATCTTCCTTCTGCTGCCACCACTGAGGGGCATCGAGTTGGTCACTCTGCCGATGGTGGGAAAGAGCGACGGGTTGATGTTGGCGGCACTGGCGACACCCGGCACCGGGGCGTCAGCGACCCGCAAGGCCAGATGTGGACAACTGGGCCAATGTGTCAGGCTGCTTCGCCTTTGAAATCGCAGTACTTGAGAACGACGACCTGCAACGGTTTTTCGCTGGTGTGTGGACGAACTGGAACGACCTTCTCAGAATGGACGTAAATGTGATGGTCGCTCGGACTGCTCACGCTGCTATGGTGCACTCGGCCTGCGCCTGGACGAGCGTCCACTGAACCAACTCCATCGCCATCGACAATTCAGTTAAAGGCAGCGACACTTCCTTCTCCTCGTGAGTCAACTCGAACGTTTCTGTGGAGCGAGTCGTTGAATATGTAAAGCGGACAAGGTCCCTGGGCTGATGCCAGCAATATGTCTTGCCTCCAATGGCAAATTTGAACATGATGAAGATGAGCTTCTTTGCTGGAGCAACAACTCCCGAGCCCTTGCAGCGATAGCACGGGTAATCGTGCTCGGTTTCCACTCCATCGCACATCCAGCATTCCTTCGGCGCCAATTCCGTCTCGTGCTCGTTACAGTCAGTTAGATATCCGTTCTCATAGAGCACTCGAATTAGATCTCTTTTGGAAGCGTAAATTTTGTCTCGTAGATATGAACTACACTCCTTGTGTTTTGCATAACGGTTCAGCGCAAACATGTACTCGCAAGCGATTGGGAGTGCGTCCCGCCAGTTCTGGTATGTTGAGGTAATGCGGGCGATCCGCTCTGACCGTGCTTGGTCGTTCGCTTTTACTGCTGCTGCGACCCGTGCATCGGCTTTCTCTCTTTGGGTAGCCTTATTCATTCGCCAAACGATGAATTCTGGCGACGATTCAGCGGCAGCAACACGTTCGAGGGCATACAAGAATCTCGTGCCCGAACCGACTCCATGGTAATGCCACGTCTCGGTTTCGTCAGGCTCCCCTAGGAATTTCTTGATCGCTGATCTAGTCCAGCCACGAGCCGCAACCAAGTCATTGGTGGTCAGTAGGTTGGTTCTCATTTGCTCTCCCTATACGGCCTTCCGGCATCTGATCTCGCTTCTTACGGCATCCAGAACCGTGTTCACGAAGCAGATCGACGCTTGGTTTGCGTTGACAATGAGATTCCCGCACGGCCACTCCGATCGCTCCAGAGCCCCCAGTGCGAGTTCTTGGCCGTACTGCACCAGGAGATTTGCATAAGTTGCCTGGAGATCATCGTCCGAGAGTGGCGACAACACCACGTTCATCTCGAAGGGGCAGTTCGCATCTTGGAGTGATGCGAAGATTCGATCTAGTTGTTCGTCGGTCATTGTTCGTGCTCCTTCCTTTCTTTCCCACACCCGGACGCAGTTCTCCTGTTCGATTGGGCTGTTCACCAACCATCGAGAACGAGAGTTGTTTAGGGTTGGCGGTCTGCGAAGTGCGGCGCCGGGTATACGCTTCTGTTTCTGCTTGCTACGAGCGTTTTCGTCACCTCACACTATCAGCCTACACTTACCTGAAGGCGCCGTAAATGCAAGTAACTAAACAAAGATAGCTGTATCTAGATTTCCTTGACACTTCTCTTGACAGAGGTCGGCACGACGTGGTAAATGCCATTCTTGCGAGTCAGGCGGAAGTTCGGGTACAACTCGCTCCAACGTCGCTCCATGATCTCCAGTGACCGAGTTGGGATCTCCGTCATCTCGTATTTGTCCCTTGCGGTCGATTCTGCTGCGGTGCAGCCGTCGTTCCAGGCCATACGTGGGTCGTCCGGATTCGCAGTAGATCTCATACCTCGAACTCCCGAAGCACCAATACTCGATTCAGGCAATCGAGTCCGTGGTCGCCTCGGCGCCACCTTGATCAGCTCCTTGAGGTGATTGACGATCTGCTGGCCTTCCGAAATCCTCTCGGTGTATGCCCGAATGAGGCGATCGTGTTGAGCGATGGCTTGAATAACGGCCCTAAGGTGAGACTGGGACGGGGCGTGCGATCCGTACGCTTCAAGCTGAACCCTCATCAGCTGCCGTCTCATCCTGTAGCGTTCGCTCTCCTGCCGTTTCCTAGTAAGATCCTTTATCTTCGCTTCTACCGCTTTCAACTTCGCCTTGAAATCCTCTTTGTATTTTTCCTTCATCCCGCAGAATTTACCACGAACTCACCCTGGAACGATTGAGGGCAGGGACCTTGGCTATCCGCAGTCGCATTCGATCGCTAGCCCCGCCAAGAACGCCGCCGTGCATACGCTTCTCACAATGCGGCGGTGATTGAGCGTGTCCTGCAGATTATCAGCTAGGGTCGCTTCACAATCTAGGGCGTGAATCAGAAGCGCATCGACGATCTCTATCAGCGGCGGAGGATTGCCGGCCAGGATCGGATCGGCCACGTAGCTCGGCAGCAGTGTCGAGTGCGCCAGAAGTCTGACGATTCTGGCCTGTGCGATCGTCATCGCCCCCTCCGGTGATTCTGCCATCCCTGCCTTGCCGCCGCCTTCCTCAATCGGTCCTTCACGTCGCTCAAGGATTCACAAATCACGATGTTCATGAAGCTGCGGTCTCCAAGGCGGTCTTCGCTCAGCCGGGAGATGAGTTCATTCGCATCACCTAGGATGTGATTCTCAATTTCCTCTATTATCGACTCGGGCAATGTGCCGGGATCGTTGTGCAGGATCGCTTCCCAGACCTCATTGCGGAGGTGCTGCATGGCCCAACATTCAAGGACCTTTCGTGAACCCGTTTCCAGTGCGTGGGGCATCATTGTGCTTCCTCCCGTCGAAATCGTCGTGGCAGCGGTTGTTTGATTCCTAATGAATGTCGGATGGCGGCCCTAATCCAGGCGGCTTTGCTGGTCCGGTGGTCCCAACACGCTTCGGCCAATGCCTCATCCAATTGCGGCTCGATCCTGAGCGTCAGGCAGTGGTATGTGTCCTTCTTCATGGGCGGTCCTCCGGGTGCTGAGTAGCTACGTCTATTTAGCTCCACACCAGGTCAGTGATACCGCCGATGTTGCAACACCTGCCCCGCTTCACTCGATGTTGACAAATCTGAGTTTCATGCGACGATGCCAGAGCGACTCATCGGCAATGGCGCCCCGTCCAAGAAGGGGCCGACCGGGCGCCGACCGACCGGCATGAATGATCCAGCGGTTCGGGCCGCACACAATCCCAGCTTCGTCGTCTGTTTTTGCGTATAGATAATCACGTCACGTCGCATGCCGTGGCAGGAAGGGGAAATGAACCTTGAGACCTTGATCCAGTTCATGCAGTTTGGAGGGGTGTTTCCATTGGCAGGCACCTCGAAGAAGCCAATGCATAAATGGGATTGGACAACCATGAACACCGATGACATTCTGGTTGCGGAGGAGTGGCTTGAACAGTTCCCTACCGCAAATTGGGCATTGGTGCCTATAAGAGCCTTCGTCGTGGATGTGGACGTGAAAGGTGGATCGGATGGACCAACGTCAATGGACGAGGCCGGTGGCCTTACGAGGACTTTTTCGGTAAGAACTCCGTCTGGCGGCACTCATCACTACTACTTCGCTGCACCAGATGAGCTTCCCTTTGCGACACGAAACCAGTGGCTACCGGGTGTTGACATTCGCTATGGTGGCGATGGATACGTCGTCCTGCCATACTCAACGACGGTGGATGGTCGATACGAGATCATCGTTGACCTTGATGAGTTGCCATCTTGTGCTTCGCACCCTTCGGGATCCAAATCTATCCTCTCTCCTGTTCCAGAGTGGGTCAGAACAAAATGGATTGCCGAAATCGAATCAGTCACTCACATAAACTCAAATAAACCACTAATTGAGAAGTACCAAAACGTGACAGGCCAATTGAGTACCGTCAGAGACCGCATCAGATATATGTTCTTCCGGAAAGGTGCAAACCTTGCCGTGTGGAACAAGCAGCCGCTGAAGACCATGAAGGACACAACGAAAAGCGGATTTGAGATCCAATTGGCAATACGGCTGATGAATGTTGGGGCAACCGATGAGGAAGTCATGACCTTCTACAAGGCTTGGTGCAATAAGCACTTGCTAAGGCCGAAGAAGACGTTCGCCACGACCACTCGAAGGGCCAGGTCGAAGACGGCAGCTTACGTCCAGGATTGGCAAGCAAAGCAGCCAGTCCGACGCAAGCAGGGGACGACCAGAGCCGAGATCACCGAGGCCATCGAGACTGGAGCATGTCAACCGAAGGACATTGCCAAAGCAACCGGATCGAAGGGGTCGGCTGTGCGGATGATGTTGTCAAAGATGGTCGCCGATGGAAGTTTGGTCAGCACACCGTCAGGATATGCCATTCCTTGCGCTGTGTTGGCTTCTGAGCGATTTGCTGAGGCTGCGTAGTAGTCAGGGAAGGGGCCGAATCAAGACGTGCAATCGGATTGAAGATTCTCGGACATGACCCGGCAGCCAAACGCAGGAGGCACGGTAGCAACCGACCATCGACCCGACTATCGCTTGGGTGTCTGGAAGCGATCTTCCAAGCCCAACGGCAACTCCTCGAACTGAACCGTCAAGAGACGTTTCTTCCGAGCAGTGGCCTCTTCGCCCCACCATGCCACCTTGTTGTCCTGGGTCAACTCATCGACAGCCTGTTGCGTCTTCAGGCCAAAGTACAGCTTATTCATAACCATGACCGTTCCGAACTCCACCGTTATCTCACCTAGCTGAAGTTTTGTCGCAATGAACTTCTCCAGATAGTTCGGCTCGTCTAGGTTCACTGAGCCGGGTTTCCCTGTCTTAGCCATCGCAACCATTGCTAGCTCTGAGGTTGCTTTTGCCAGCTTCAAATCTAGGTCTGCCAACTGCGCCAGATGGGCTGCCGCATCCGACTTATTCAGAATTCTGGCGGTGCGCTCGATTAGCTCGATGCGCTTAGCCAATATGGAAGTCTTGAAGGCGTATGTATTGTCCCGCCGAGCTTTCTCCTCCTCGAATCTGGCACTGACGAACACGCCAGCCGTTGCCCCCAGAAACGACAGGATCGCAACGGCGACTTGGAGCCGCACGTGGCCCCACATCACTGGACTCTCGGGAGACTTGGCCGAGGGCTTCTCCAGGTGTTGGGCTTGGTCATCGGTGACGGTCGGAGTGGATGCAGAAGGTGGCTGTTCCATATGACTTAGTCCGCTCATCGTATCAAGGTCGCACTTCCGAATACATCGGCAAGGCTATCACCACGCACCCGTTGACGGTGTTGCCGGACACGCCCCGATCCCGGCGTCCTCACTGAATGGTTGGATTGCCATCAGGCCACTCGGTTTCGAGCGCCGAATGAGATCGCAAGTCCCACTCCGCTGCCAAGGCGTCGGCGGTGCTCTCCAATAACTCCACCAGTGAATCCAGACGGCCGTTTCTAAGCGCATGGTGTTGAGTTCATGCCAGACGGTCCATACCGCTTTTTCCAAGAGTCCTGGTTGACTTGTGGGGTTGAGATCACGCACTCTGACCATTGAAATGTTAAGGCGATCTCCGATCACGTCTGACGTGCTGGTCCAGGCTCTCACATCGCTTAGGGTGTTTGATGTCGTACCAAGAAACAGGAGTGACTTAAAAGCAGCTAAGAAGCGTCTGAAGGCTGAGGCATGGCGAGTACTTGCGGAACTTGGCACCCAGCGGGGCTTGATTTCCAAGTATGCGGGGCATCCCCAAGAGTACTTGTATGACTTCGTCTGGCTCGACGGTGGTGGTGCGCTGGCGCTCGTCGTGGAATCAGAAACGAGTATGTACGGTTACGACGTTTTATATGATTTCGGAAAGCTGCTGCACGCAAAAGCACCAATTAAGTTGATACTGTTCCTGGATTCACCGCTGATAGCAAGGAATGGTGAGATTCGACGGATTAGTGTCGACATGATTGAGAATGCCCTAAACTCGTACACGGGGCACGTCGCCGGAGAAGAGTACATAGTTGTTCAATTCTGCAATCTAAGGACTCGTTGCCTAGAAGCGTACCGATGGCTCGTTTCTGAAAGTCAGACCCTCACGCTGCAATCGGGCGAGTCATGCAAGCTGGTCAAATTCTTCTCGCATAGTTGGACGCCCTGAACAGGTCTGGTTGAGGCGGTGATTAACGGCATCCCCGCCCTGACCCGAGGGCCTAGTACGGACCCGCACGCCACCGCCCTAAGCACGACGAGTATCTGTGTTGTCGTCGTCTTGGATAGTAGCGGAGGCATAGATGTTATTGCTCCAAACGTGCGAGTGGCGAGGTACGCCTTGAGGGACACCTCAATCCGGCCAATGAGGGACACCAAAAAGGGCGGCCAACGAAGTTGGCCGTCCAGAGAAGAGTGCGTGGCGAGATGTGGTGCCGAGAACGCCTAGGTCCGGACCTTCGGGACGCTGTCCCCAAACCCCTGGGATTTAACGCTTTAGGTCAGATTGGCGTCGCCCACCGCCCGCTGCTGCCGGGGATTCGCCACTACGTTCGGAAGTACCCAATATAGAAGTAGCGCATTGGCCGGATTTGAGGTGTCCCTCGTTGGCCGGATTCATAGTGTCCCCCGAGGAGCATAGATCTGGGAGAAGCCTTGCGTCCGGTCGGGTACGCCCCATTTGTGGACCGCCCAGATAGCTGTATTGACGGCTTGAGGTGCTTGGGGCGCATATCGGAGGCGCCGGCACTGGTATCGGCAAGAATGTAGACACGAGCGTGTAGTCTTGCGGGTACGACACGGTTGTGCGCCGGGGGAGGTCTCCACAGATCCCCATGGCCAGCAGTTACTGGAGTAACGCCTCTCTAGGTTCTAGTGATCGTTCGCTCCATGTGTACTGGTTCAGTTCGGTCAATCCACCTGCTTGATCAAGTTGGCCCTGGCCCGATCAGCCCGACACTCAGCTCCTCCATCGCACTCTCCGCAAGTGCCGAAGAACTGGCATCATTGCTGCATGGCGAAACTGGCAAAGTTCTCAGATCGAAAAGCAGTCCTGAAAGCACTGGCCGAGTACGATCGCATGGGGCAAGACGGCTTCCTCCGTAAGTACAACTTCGGTAAGGCATTGAATCATCTCATACTCCACAACGGGCGGCGATACGATTCAAAGGCAATCTTCGGTCGGGCATTCACCATTCAGTTCCCTGCTGAGCCGCTGACCACCAACTCCTTTGGTGGAGGGATTGCACAGGTCGTCCGACCATTGAGGGCGCTAGGTTTCGAGGTCACTACGCTTAAAGAGATGGAGAGACTCAAAAGGACCCCGGGAGGGCTGCTTGCAGATCAACTGGCCCTCGATGCGCAGAAGGCCGAAGAGGAAGGGTTGTTCGATCCCCAGAGCGTTCAGGATGGCCGAGAGAAAGCTGTGCGCTCAGTCACCCTGCGCCGTGGGCAACTGGAGTTTCGCAGGAAGCTACTGAACGCCTACGGAGGCCGCTGTGCAATCTCAAGCTGCGACTGCGAGGATGCTCTCGAAGCCGCTCACATCGTAGGCTACAAGGGCAAGGCCACTAACCACATCCAGAATGGGCTCCTATTGCGGAGTGATCTTCACACCCTCTTCGATCTACGCAAGATAGGCATCGACCCTGTGACTCTCACGGTGGTTGTGGACGAGTCGATTATTAACACAGTCTACAGAGAGTGGCATGGAAAGCCTCTTCGCCAACCAAAGAACTCGGCCCAACGCCCAAACAAAGAGGCCCTCGAAAGGCACCTTCGAGGATTGGATATAGCCGCATTGGGGGTAAGCATTCGCAAGTAGGTATCGAGGGCTGAAGGAGTGCCAGCGGCGGAAAGGAGTTGACCGTGGGTGTGTCTGCGAGCTCGAGGCTGTTATGGACCGGCCTACCATTCCGCAGACCCTCAGTGTCACGATGAGTCAGCTAGGTCACCAGAGTCTGCTAAAACTCAGGTGGGGATGACATCGGACATGAATCGACAGGGCATCGCTCGCCAGAATCATTACTTGCCGCAGTTTTACCAACTTGGATTTGCCGACGAGAGCGGATGTCCTTGGGTCTACGACAGGAAGGACGATGCTTACCGCCAGCTTCCGACAAAGCGGACGGGGGTGGAGAAGGACCTTTACACGACCATGACGCCTGAGGGCCACCAAAACGATGAAGTCGAACGAATGCTGGCCGATAAGATCGACGGTCCCACGAAAGCTATCATCGAACGCCTCGACGATAAGGACATGCGCTGGGAAGGAGAGGATCGTTGGATCCTGGCGTTGTTTGTTGCCCTGATGAGGACTCGCACTCCAGCATTTGACAAGGAGCAGAAGGAGTTTGGCGATAAACTGTTACGCTGGGTTTCCAAGAAGCAGAATCCCACTCCTGAGGCCTTTGCCGATGCATGGCTCAAAGCGACTGGGGAAGTTGTTGAAGCCGCTACTGCCAAACGTGCCTTCGACGTCATCCAGAACGATCAATACGACGTGGATATTCCTCGGCAGAACATAATCAAGATGATGCTCGAACTGTCGCTGGAGCTTGCGGAAGCACTGATGACGCTAAATTGGACTATCCTGTCGATTCCAAACGCCTGCTCGTTCATCACCTGCGACCATCCGTTCGTGGTTATTCCGCCCGTTGGCTTGAATGGTGATTTGAGTGGCTATGGGATTCGGACGGCAGGAGCTACGACGGCTGTGCCTCTGAGCAGCAGATCGTTGATTTGCTTCCATGAGTCCGGCCACGGGATCGGCTACCGACTAGCTCGGCGTGACGAGGTGCGATATTTCAATGCTGAGGTAGCCACGAACAGCGAACGATTCGTCCTCGCACGAGACAGACCCCTACTGGAAAGCGTGGTCCGCCGAACCAATCTGGCCGTGGAGCAAGCGAGACCTCGGCTCCAGTTTGAAGCAATATAGTAGCCAAATGAGCGGCGGTGGCCGCACCACCGTGGCCCCAAAGCCGGCAGAAAATCCTCCTTGGCTGTGGTCGATTCAAAAGCCCACGTAAAGTGCCCTTCCTCGGCGAATCCTCTGGCCCAATTCCAGAACCTGTAAGATCAAGTCCATGGACGAACCGGAACAGAAGGCGGGCTGTCCCGAGTGCGAAGGTCAGCCTTACTACGATCCAAACGACAACCGACCAGATTGGCCGCCCCCGAGGCAGATGGACTGTCCGAGGTGTGGAGGATCGGGAGTGTTGAGCGAAATCGCCGTAAAAAGCCATTGTCCTTCTGATCCAGCGCCGCAGATTTCTGCCCATCGTCGAATCGTCCGATGGGTCATCGGAGGAATCGTGAGTGTCTCGGTGTTGTTGTGGCTGAGCTACAGGAGATGGGGCTAGTCAGAACGTCCACGCATTCGGCTATCCGGACCATCTAGCGGGGCTGGCCTGGTGTCCATCCACAGCAGGACCAACTTCTCCATCGCAAACTGGCACGCCCAGCCCTACGAGGTGCACCCGTTCACGTGTGGATTCGACATTGCAAGGCCGTTACCTGCTAGCTGCATCGCTTGAGCCTGCAGACGCAGAAGGGCATCGTCTTGTTAGAATCCGCTTGCAATGCTCTATGGCGAAGTACCCATCCCGCCCGAGACTATCGTGTGGTTGGTCCAGGAAAAGGTGTGTCCTCTCGTTCCCGCTCACCGGGGCGGCTTTCAACGAAGTCGTGCGGAGTTAACGTGCGCTCTGTATGCGGCCTTAGGCTAGTTGGGGTGTTCGCTTGGTTTCGACGTCAGCCACAGCGCCAAAGGACGGTTGCGCTTGGATCCACGTCGGGAATTCATGTGGGATCACACCTGGATTGGCTCCGATTCTCAACTTGCTCTGGCACTGGAATCGGAATGGAGTCGTTTGAGCGATTTGGTGCTCCAAGATTTCAAGAAGCTGCTTTACGCAAAAGCGCCGCTTAAGGTCTTGGTCTACGGAGAGCAACAGCAGAATCTCGATGCGTGGAAGACGATCGGCGGCTGCTTACAGTCGTTTCGATACCACACGGTTGGTGAGCGATATCTCATAATCAACGTCCGGGCCTGGACGAGCCAGCGCCTCGATGCGTGTCTATACGAAATCCAAGAGAGCTCGGCTGGATTTCAGGTCTCAGCAAGAAGGCTGAGACCACGTTAACGCACATAGACCTCCGGGAACGGTCGGAGATCCGGGAGGTTGTCTGTCCGGAAAATCGTCAGTTCCGTACGCCTATGCGGCGATGGTTTTTCTCTTGCGTTTGCTTCGCTGAACGGCTTTCTCCACCGGGACAGTTTCCGTACAGGTCGCAGGGGCAGTTTGGCGATACGAGTCCAGGGCGGTCATAGCCGGGATGCCGAGCTTCTTTCCGATCGCACGCCAGGACAGACTTTCCTGATCCCGGAGTCTCACAACCTCGTCCCGCCGAAAGATCCGCTTCGGTCTGCCCACAATCTTCCCGGCAGCTTGAGCAGCCTTGATGCCGGACAGCGTGCGCTCCCTGATCATCTCCCGCTCGAACTCGGCAACGCTGGCGAGAATCTGAAGCAACAGGCGACTGGTGGGGTTCTTCTCATCCGTGTCGAGCGATTGGCTGGTAGCGATGAACCTCACGCCGTAGCTGGTGAGCGCCGCCAACTGCTGATTCAGGTGGAGCACGGAGCGGCCAAAGCGGTCAATCTTCCAGACCGCCACGGCGTCGAACTTATGCTGTGCGGCGTCGGTCATTAGGCGATCAAGTGCCGGGCGGCTGGCCTTTGCGCCCGAGAACCCGGTGTCGATATACTCGCCGCCGCTCTTCCAGTCACGCCGTGAGATGTATTCCCGCAACTCCCGCAACTGCATCTCACAGTTCTGATCGGTGGTGCTGACTCGGGCGTACAGGGCGCAACGCATTCTTACTATCGTACACTATTTTCGTACACCTGTCAACTGACCTGAGAAGGTCGTCGTCACCGTCATTTTTCAACCGTGACGCCCACTCGCCGAGGACTCGATTCAATTCTCGCTGGCGCTCGGTTCAGTAACGATTGTGGGCACTGACGGTTGCGACGTTGGGTGACGGTGGCGTACAGTTGACGGCAATGTCGGACCCAGAGCACGTTAGGCTCTTCACTGCTGGTAGGGACGTCTGGAACGATTGGCGCTCAGCCAACCCCCAGATCGCACCCGATTTATGTGGGACGATGTTAGCCACAGGGGTCACCTACGAAAACGTCAACTTCTCCGACGTGGATCTGTCTAACTGCAACTTTTCACGTTGTCATATTCGCAGTTGCGATTTCACCAGAGCCAAGCTGATATGGGCCAGTTTCGACGGTGCCAAGATCGTGAAGTCAAACTTCGCTGGAGCAGACCTTACGAACGCCGAATGTGTTAACGCTTACGTTTTAGAATGTGATTTCTCATACAGCAAGCTCGACCGAGTGAATTTCACCCTCGCCACGATTCACAGTAGCGTCTTGAATAGTGCCGAAGTACTGAACGCAAATTTAGATCACTGTCGGTTCGTGCAGGTGGACGTAGAAGGCGCAATCTTTCGGGCGTGCCATGTTCACGGAGTCTCTGCGTGGTGCCTAGAAGGAACGCCAGGACTTCAGCAGAACCTGTACATAAATCGAGATGAACAACCAAGTGTGACAGTAGACAATCTCGAAGTCGCCCAATTCATTTACCTCCTTCTCAACAACGAGAAGATCCGCCACGTCGTCGAAACCATCACTTCCAAAGTCGTCCTCATACTTGGTCGCTTCACACCGGAGCGCAAGGTCGTCCTCGACGCAATCCGTGACGAACTGCGAAAGCGGGACTACCTGCCCGTCCTGTTCGACTTCGAAAAGCCATCAAACAGAGATATCACCGAGACCGTCTCGACGCTAGCGCACATGGCTCGGTTCGTGATCGCAGATATCACCGATGCGAAGAGCATTCCGCAAGAGTTGATGCTAATCGTTCCGGCGCTGCCGTCAGTTCCCGTTCAGCCGCTTCTTCTGGCCTCTCAGCAGGAGTACGGCATGTTCGAGCACTTCAAGCGATATCCGTGGGTGCTGGAACCGTTTTTTTATGAAAATCTGGGAGGTTTGCTGGCGATGCTGACCGAGAGGGTGATCGGACCCGCAGAGACAAGGGCCCGAGAGCAGACTGCCTCGTGAATTGGACACCATGAGCTACGATCCTGAAGAAGCTCGGATGGAAGCCGCCCGAGAGGAGTACGAAGCTGAGATTGGCGCTCAGTACCTCCGAGAGTTCGGCTATGAGCTATATCCCGAGCACTACGCAGAGGCCATTACGGAGTTCACATCAGAACGGCTACAGTCCTACTACGTAGCCAATCCGAACCTCGGCTTACCAGCAATCGAGGCAATGATGGAGGCCAGAGAACTACGGACATCCCATCCGAGACCATCTCTTGTCCTGGCTACCACAGCACTGGAACTAGCCGTCAAGGTTGTCCTACTGAAACCCATTGTCTTTGGTCTCGTGCACATCGAAGGACTGGCTGGTTTCATCACTGAACTCGCAATAAAGCATACGGGGATGGAGCGCTTTCGGGACCTCCTGGCCGCAATACTCGCCCAGTTCGGGGGAGTGGACCTGAAGACCTACACTCGACCAGACTCAACACGGACACTATGGGTGGAGATGGAGCATGTCCAATCCAAGCGGAACGGGGCGATTCATCGTGGCGACGAGGTTCAGCCGTGCGACGCAGTGCTGTCAATCGACATCGCCAGCACACTACTGAATGTCATCTTTCCTCAAGTGCTTTTGAGACTCGGCCTTCACTTACACGAACCGGGAATCATCTGCGGCAAACTCCACGGCGTCTCGGTTTCCGCATACTTCACGATCCCTAGCCGTGCTCAATCAGCAATGGGTCGGGTGATATTGGATTTGGAGGCGCTGGACCTCGACAACATGCCGCCAACGATCTCGGGGCGACTCGGGCCGGAGTTCCCGGAAGAAGATCGGCTGTCGCTTCGGTCACTTCAGCCTGTGCCGATGTGGATCACATCCACCTTAGTGCATTACGAGGTCAGTTTCCTTCCCGATTCGGACCAATTCACCGGAACCAGATCAACGTCATTTGAGTGACCGAGAACGGTCTGTCCTGGCTGCTTCTCTTTCATTCACCTAGGAGCCTTCGCCAATCCACAATAGGCAAGAGTTATGCTGGTGATCTATGGGAAAGCGGACATCGCCATCCGATCCCCAGGAGCGCCCCTACAAGACTACTGGCCGGCAGCTGCCGGCCAGCTATCACAGCCGAGAACCCGATGTCCACGTACTCCCCTGCGTTCTGCCCGCCACGCACTGAGACCTACCGACGACGTCGCCGAAGATGTAGTTCGCAATTTCGACCCGTGGAGCGAACTCAGGCGTGGACGGCGCAGCGCAGACGTTTATCGCAGGCCATTTGCGTAGAGAGGTGACCGCCCCTTGGATGGGATCTCGGGGCGTTCAATCGGCCGCATTCTTGGGGTGTCGGGTGAACTCAATCAACGCAGATGATTGCTGCGCCGTCTGCATTTTGGCAAAGAAGGCCCTTTTCACGAAGTCCTCGTAGTTGCTCCGCAGCACCAGCCCCTTCGTTGGACTACAAAGGGATACCTGTTCCATCCAGACGGGTTTTAGCTTCCCGATGAAGAGATGAAACGCAAGGCCCGGAATGAGGAAGAGATAGCTGTGGTACGACCCGGTTCTCCCTCCAGTCGGAGTTACCAGAGTTGTCGCCGTGAGCGTAGGGTCGTCGCACACATTGAGAGCCAATGCGATATTGCCCGGGATGGCCGCATTCCCGAGCAGGTAGCTCCGCAGTGCCGACATATACACATCACCGAATCCCAAGCGCTCCACCTTCTGACCTTCGATCCTCCACTCGGTTACAGCGCCCCGCCAGAATACGCTCAGGGAGAAATACGCTAACTGACCAAAATCAACTTCGGAAACCTCACTTGCGGCGTAGATGCGTGCACCGTCTCGAAGGGCAACGGGCGCATGGCGGTCAAGGGCGGTCAACAATCGAAATGAGCCGCTTCCACGGTAGATTTGCTTCATCGTCCAGGCTTCACCATTCCGACAGAATCGCTGTTCACACTCCTGGCAAAGCAGGTGCTTCGTAAATTGTCGGTCCGTGTTTCGAGCCGAATCGGAACCGATGATGATGGGGCTGCGAATAGCACCAGTCGTCGCTCGGACATATCGGTACAGGGCCTTTGGTAGAAAGTGGCTGTCCTGTAGATCCCGCTCTTTGCGGCACAAGGCGCAGACACCGAACAGAGCCGCCATTGTCACTGCGCCCCTTTCAAGCCTTCAAAGAGCAGTCCATGATCGTTCGGCGAGTGGCGACGTGGAGTTGTTTGCGGTGGTGGTTCCGTTTCCAGGTGGAGGTCGAGGCACTGCTCCTGTTCAGTTTGGGGGTCTCCTAGAATTGGAACCCACCCATCGCCCTCGCAGCATGGATGGTCCGTGGGATCTGCCAGGCTTCCACGTTCAGGCCAATGTTCGTAAACCAGACGTCGCCAGTAGCCTCATTGATTGTGGGGGTTGTCGTACCAAGCCACTCTCTGATCTGAGTGGTGTTCTCAGAAGGCCAACCTGTTGCTTCTAGGTCGGTGAAGTACTTCATCATTTGCTGAATGGCCTGTTCGGAGTTCTCAGCGAAGGCGGAGAAGAGCACAATGGACGTTCCGCCCTCATTCATCCGCACATTGGGCAAGGCCCACGAGAAAACCTTCATACCGCCAGTCATTCAGAATCGGCGGTGATGGTGCAAGTGGAGCGAATGCGTAGCGGTTGAATTTCGCCTTGTCCCCTCAATCAGGATTGGATGAAGTACCATCTGCCTTGAGTCCGATAGGTGCGACTTTATGACTGGCCCCCATTTCAACCCGTTCGCCAATGAGCCGAGTGCGGTAACAGGCTCCGAGCTCGCAATCCTGAAGACCGTGGAGGAGGGATGGTTCGTTGACTACAAAGGAGAATGCCCTGCTATCGAAAAGCTGGCGAAGCACATCTCGGCGTTTGCCAACCAGCGTGGTGGATGGCTGTTCATTGGAATCGACGAAGACAGGCAGACTCGAAGGGCCGGGTCCTTTCGGGGCATCCCCATTTCTGAACTCGCTTTGATCCTGGATCGTGTCAGGAATGCAGTCAATCAGTACGTCTCTCCATCGCTTCACTACTCTGTCCACACCATCCATGGCCCTTGCGCCGAAATTGGGCTTGAGGCGGCACGAGTTATCTTGGTGGTCTCCGTCCCCGAAGGCTCGAACCCGCCGTACATCCACAAGAGTGGGCGAATCTATAGGCGGGAGGGGGATAGCTCCGAACCAAAGGCTGAGAATGACCGGATCGTGCTGGACGAAATGTGGAGGAAGACCGAGAGGGCGAATGCTCGGCTACTGAGGTTCTTTGATGAAGCCCCCAAACGAGCATCACAGGGCGGGCAGACTCTGATCTCGCACTTCTTCATACTTCATGACCCCTTCTTCGTTGAGCCACCACGCTCAATCGGCCGAAAACGGTTCGTGGAATTAGTCACCGCCACAACCACCAACGATCTTTCATTGTCCTTGGATATGGTGCAGCCAACGTTGGATGGTTTTTACGCAAAGGCGGTGCAGTCGAATAATCCGCTCTCCTCGCTGCCCTCCCTTCGGTGGTGGAATGGAGGCAATTTCCGACTCTCGGTCCCGATGTCGCCGCTGATCCCCGTCGCAAGACAACGGTCACAGCTTGAAGACTCCTTCTTTGAGTCTGCACAGCCGGCGACTGGAGGTCGGTTCCGCCCCTACGACATCGGCATTTGGGTGGCGCTGATGAGTGCCTTGCTCAAGATCTACGCAAGGATTCGGAGGGAGGCTCAGATCGACGGCTCAGCCCAGACGAAATTGATCATCCGGGAGACGGAAGGCATGACCCCGTACCTGGAACTTCCTTCCTACGTAAAAGCTGTGACCGAGGGTTTCCTGCCTGTTGTCGAAGAGCAGAACATCGAAATCCCTTCAAGGACGGATGATCGGATCGTTCAGCAAGTAGCGATTCGTGCCGACGTGGACGGCGATGACAGCTCATGGTTAGCTTTCGTCCCGGAGCTTGTACTTGCGGTGAAGGCCATGGGTTTGCCCTTAAGCCCACCGAAGGATCTCTCGGAAGCAGAGGAACGAGATGTCGTCGTCAAGTTCCTTAAGGCAGTTGAAAAGTCGATCCAGAAGAGCATGGAGCCGACGAAGTACTACGCCTCAAAAAGTGCCCTGATGGGCTGACTGGGGTCCATCCCTATGTTCTTAGCGCACAGCTGCCCAATGCAGGCCAACTAGCGGAACGACGGTCCCAGAAAGCTGTCGTAGCATCCTAGCGATTTCCTGAAGGCGGGCGTCCTTCGAAGTGGCGATTGCTTGTCTGGCGATTTCAGGTGGGCACTACGGCTTACTCTGCGACGTGACCTGGCAGTCCTGGCAGGGGGCAATTGGCAGTGTTTTTCGGAAATGGGTTCCCATCCAAGGCCGTAGTACCAACCGCCCCGCCTGTCGCCCCGGAGGGAAATTTCGGTTCACGATATAGTTTTCAAAAGTGGGACTCCTGGCCGGAATCCTGCGGTGGGACTCCTGGACGACATTGGCCTCAAGCTAGACTGGTTCGAGATGGCAGAGTTCCTTGTCACCGCCGATGAATGCCAGCCTGTGCGGCACGTCGAGATCGTTGACCAGCGCCGTGTCGTGTTCGTGTGCGCCATTTGGATCACCGGGTTCGACGTGCCTTCGTGCTCCACCATCTACCTTGACAAGCCGATGAAGAACCACACGCTCATGCAGACCATCGCAAGGGCCAACCGAGTGTGGAAGGACAAACAGAACGGCCTGATCGTGGACTACGTGGGCGTGTTCCGCAATCTTCAGAAGGCACTGGCTATCTATGGGGCACCACAGGACGGCGGCGGTCCAGGTGATACGCCGATCCACGACAAGAGCGAACTGGTGCGGCAACTGCGGGAAGCCATTGCTACCACCACGAGCTTCTGTCTGGAGCGAAAGGTCAACCCGGCAGCGATCCGGGATGCCCGAGGCTTCGAGCGGGAGAAGTTGAAAGACGACGCCGTTGCCGCTTTGGTGGTGGACGACGAGACGAGAGCGCAATACCTGAATCTGGCGACTGCGGTGGGTGCGCTGTTCAAGTCGCTCCTACCGGATGCCTCAGCTTTCGAGTTCAGCCCAGTCTGCAACGTGTTCAAAGTGGTGGCCGAGAAGATCCGGTCGGAGCTTCCGGTCGTGGACATCTCGGCGGTGATGGGTGAAGTCGAAGCCCTACTCAACAAATCCATCGCAGCGGACGGCTACGTAATGCCGCCCGTCTCCAACGACCCGGCCCGGTACATCGACTTGAGCCAGATTGACTTCGAGGCGCTGAAGGCGCAGTTCGAGAAGGGGCGGAAAGCTGTCGAGGTTCAGAAGCTCCGTGCCAGGATTGCCGTCAAGCTGGCCCAGATGGTCAAGCTGAACCGAACACGGATCGACTTCCTCGCAGAGTTCCAGAAGATGATTGACGAGTACAACGCTGGCTCATCAAATGCGGAGACGTTCTTCACCAAGCTGATGGCGTTCACGAAGAAGCTGAATGCGGAAGAGAAGCGTGGCATTGCCGAGAACCTGGCCGAAGAGGAACTGGTGATCTTCGATCTGCTGACGAAGCCTGAAGTTGCGCTCACTGAGCTTGAGACGGCTGATGTGAAAAAGGTGGCGAAGGCGCTGCTGGCGAAGTTGAAGCAGGAGAAGCTCGTACTCGATTGGCGGAAACAGCAGACGACCAGAGCGATGGTCTTCGTCACGATCCAGGACATCCTGAACGAGCTTCCGAGAGCGTACTCGAAGGAGCTTTACGAGGCGAAGTGCGATGTGGTCTACCAGCACTTCCATGAGGCGTACTTGGGGCAGGGACGGAGCGTTTACGGATTGAATTGACGAAATGAGAGACGAGATGCCGCCAAACCGAATCACTGCGATTACCCGGTCAGACGTCCTGGATTACCTGCTGCTGCGGAAACAGCCCTTCTACGGAAACCTCGACTTGATGAGCTTCCTAAAACGGGTATGGAGCCTTTCGCAGATGCCCTCCACCGACAGCCGTTTTGAGAATGCTGAAGGCGACATCTGGCAGCACATGGTCAACAACGATGATTGGTCGTATTCCGACCTATTGAACAATCGGCTGGATCTTCTCTCCTGCGAAGACGAGACGTTCATCGGATTTGTAGAAATGTGCGTTCACCCAATACTGCGCCTCGACGCAGAGGTTCAGGCTGAGACCGTCGAGATCTTCAACAGCTTGCTTGGACCTGACGGCCTAACGCTCATTGAAGATACCCACATCTCAGGAAGACCTGTCTACAAGGTCCGGGGAGTTGGAGGTCACACGAACCCGCACGAACGGGCATACGAAATCGTATTGTCATTCGCTGGTGAACAACGAGAATACGTTCGAGAGGTCGCTGAACATCTGAAGGACAATGATGTCGTCGTGTTCTTCGATGAATACGAAGAAGCAACGATGTGGGGAAAGCACTTGGCGGAACATCTGGCAACTGTCTACGGCGGCACTGCCCGATACTGCGTCATGTTCATCTCAAAGGAGTATGCCGAGAAAGTGTGGACGACCCATGAACGGCGTGTGGCGTTCGCCAAAGCCGTCACTGAGAAGAAGGAGTACGTCCTTCCGGCACGATTTGATGACACGGCAATTCCCGGCCTCAGCCCGGATGTTCACTACATCAGCCTTGAAAGTAAGACGCCAAGCGAACTTGCGGACTTGATTCTGCGGAAGCTCGGAAGGTTGAAGACACTATGAGCACGCCAATTATTTGGGGAAAGGGTTTACGTCCCGGACCCAGACGAAACGGGAGAGGAAGAGGACCGATAGGATGAGTACGACGATTCTCATCAGCCTCATTGGACTTGTCATCGCCCTTGTGAGCCTCGTCATCTCGAGAATCGTAACGAGACGAGTCAGTGTTCTGGTACATCGAGCGAGTTTTGTTGGCTCGGAAACTGAAAGTCAGTACTTCATCACGGTCACGAATCTGTCCTTGAATCGTGAAGTCGAGATTACACATGTCTGGTTTGATTTCCCGACGAAGGTTCACGTCCTCCGTGGCGACAGGCCGCTTCCGAAACGACTCAAAATGGACGAAGTGTGGTGTACGTGGGTGCCCGTTTCGACACTGCCAGACGTGACAGACAAGTCGGTATTCAAGTCCGCTCGTGTCCGATTGTCGAATGGGAGGGTGGTCAGGTCCAAACAGAACACCAAGGTTCCTTGCCTCGGAAGTGTGCCGGAAGGTGGAATTCCCGTAGCTCCGAGTGGAGCCATCAACTTCCCAATGAAGAATCTAGTAACTCCGCAAGTCGGGCGAAGCCGTGGAGCCGAGGTCGAACCGAGACGCATCATCGGCCTTCTCAAAGACCAGATCGCTCAAACTGTCGAGACCCTGCGCTTTGACGATCCCTCGGTCTATGGATGGTGGAATACAAGTCAGCGACTCTTGGAGGAGGCATTCGGACAACACTCACGTCAGGTAAACCACTTCGTTTGCGAAGTGAGCAATTACACCGAATCTGAAGAGGAGAGACAAGAGCGCCACGCCAGGACGATTGCAGAGAAGAAGGGGATGTTGAGGGCGTTTGTGAGGGAACTTGAGATGTTCCAGCCGAGTGTGTCTATGCCCCCCGACAAGCCGCTTTTACCTGACTCCCCTTCAGATCCGTCAAGGAATATCGAATCGCAACCACGACCAGGAGAACCGTTTAGCTAGATTTCTCCTTCGCCGACCGCTCCCAGCTAGACTGAACCGAGATGCCTGAATTCCTCGAACGGCAGCGTACTCCTGAAAACTACTGGAGGGCCGTCATCCTCTTTGGCCTGAATGTCGCATCGTACAAGTTCGCCCTCGCCAAGAGCCTCATCGAACTTGCCGTTCAGGAGAGGGAGTTCTTGAAGCTGGAGGAGTTGGCCGAGCCATTCTCACGGCACATCGTTGACCATCTTTCCAAAGCCCCCAAACAAGCCACGTCTGGCTCGAGCCGTTTCTTGGAATCGTGCAAGGGATTCGCAAACGGAACAGTCTCAAAGGATCAACTGATCGGGCAGACATCGAAGCTCGGGTTCAACAACGTCATCGACGCCTTCCACATCGTCAATCGAGGAGAGATCCCGATTCGATTCTTCGTGGACGAGCGAAACAACGGTGGCATTCGTTTGACGGAGGAGCTTCATCGGCTAGTGGAGAGAGTCCAGTTCGAGAACCTGCCACATGAAGTCGAAGCCCGATGGCGGCTGGTTGAAACAGCGTGGCAATTGAGGGTCGCCAGAGCAGCCCTGAACGTGCATGTCGATGGCGAAATGCTGGTGACCGTCGTAGGTGGACGAAGGGCGAATCTCACAAGTTGCCGGGATGCGCTCAATGGCTACCAGAAAGGCAAGTGTTTCTACTGCTTCAACGACATCTCGGTAGCGTCAACTTCAGCGCAGTTGGCCGACGTTGACCACTTCCATCCCAGGATGCTCGTGCAATCAGGTGTGCCGCTCAATTGGGACGGCGTGTGGAACCTCGTCCTGTCGTGCCGGGACTGCAATCGGGGTGTCGATGGCAAGTCCAGTCGATTGGCGCATCAGAAGTACCTCGAACGATTGGACACGAGGAACGAGTTCTTCATCACTAGCCATCATCCGCTTCGAGAAACACTGATGGCCCAGACTGGAGGATCGAGAGCAGAGCGTCATGACTTCTTGAATTCGGCATACTCATCGGCATGGGAATGGTTGATCCACACTTGGCAACCGAGGTTCGAGCATGAATCCGCCTTCTGACTACAGGACCTCAACGACGGCCTACTACGACACCCACGCTGCTGAGTTCTGCGAAAGCACCGCAACCGTGGACATGAGTGGCCTGTATGAGCCTTTCCTGGCCGAGATTCCCGCAGGTGGATTGATACTCGATGCTGGTAGCGGGTCAGGTCGTGATTCTCAGGCGTTCCTACGAATGGGCTATCGAGTTGTCGCTATTGACGCCTCGGTTGAGATGGTGAAGGCCACGTCCAAGCTGACCGGACTTCAAGCGAAGCTGCTGACCTTTGACGCCATCGACTTCCATGACGAGTTCGATGGCATTTGGGCGTGTGCCTCGCTCCTTCACATAGCACAAGCTGACCTGGCCTCTGCACTGGCTGGTTTGACGGGAGCGTTGAAGCCATTGGGCGTCCTCTACATGTCGTTCAAGCATGGCGCAACCGAAAGGCTTGAGAACGGGCGATTCTTCAACGACATGGATGAACCGCTGCTCGTAACGCTCATAGCCAATCAGCCAGAACTAGAACCAGTGCGACTTTGGATCACGGAGGATGTGCGGAATGAACGACGAGGTAGTCAACAGTGGATCAACGCTATCGTGCGCCGTCGAGAGTCATTGTGAGTTGGACATCCCGTTTTCCATTTGCGACGAACTCTTGAGGCCGGATCGCTTGTGGACGAGAGCCGAAATCCTCTCCCTCCCTTCCCCGGTTCCGAAAGCTCCCGGTGTCTACGCTTGGTACTTCCGCAACTTGCCGTCTACAGTACCAACCCCCGGCTGTGTTGTATTCGAGCAATTTCATCTGCTCTACGTCGGCATCTCACCTTCAGCGGTTCCCAAGAACGGTAAAGCTGCCAGCAAGCAGAGTCTCCGTCACCGAGTTCGCTACCACATGCAGGGAAATGCTGAAGGATCGACGTTGCGCTTTACGTTAGGCTGCATCTTGGCTGAGGAGTTGGGAGTCGAATTGCATCGAGTTGGAAGTGGCAAGCGGATGACGTTCTCTGTTGGCGAGACACTGCTCTCTCAATGGTTGGAGGAGAACGCCAGAGTCGCTTGGTGTGTTTGCCAGGAGCCGTGGAACCTCGAACACACACTTATCTCGTCGCTGCACCTTCCACTGAACCTGGATCAGAATGGCAGGAACGAGTTCTTCCCTATACTGTCTGCATTGCGAAGGGCGGCAAAGCTGAAGGCGAGGACATCGCCCGTTTTACTAAGGTGATCGACTTCACCGAGGTCGTCTTGGTCACCGAAACACGTTGTAGGCGTGGTACTCCAGATTCTCCAGTGACGGTCTCGCCCACGGCTCTGTCGGCTCACGGAGAACATTCTCTTCGAGCCTGTAGTATTCCTTCCCGTTCTCAAATTCCTCTTTGATCCTTCTGCTTACAACAACCCTGCGATCCTGCGGATCAACCGTCAGGTACCCTTCGTCAAACAACTTGTGAAGATCGGACCGGAGCAGCAATCCGTTCGAGACCTCGTGGCGCATGACCATCGAGTATGGCTTAATGTGGGCCGCTTCAAGCACTGGAAGCGTTCTTTCTCCAGTGATCGCACATTTCCTCGAATACGATTCCTTGACAAGCACTCGGAACAGTCCTTGGCCGAGGCGAGGATGAACGATCTGCGGCTTCCCGAATCCATTCGACTCGATGGCTGCGACCGTGGCAGTGTCCTGGTCTAGCAGGGAAGCGGGGCTACGCTTGAGGCGTTCGCAGATTGCATCCCATATCCGTCGCCCTGCCCCTTCCTCTGAATCGAAAGTCTTGCCGACCTGATTACTCACAGCAAATTCTGGTGGACGTGGAATCCACTCGGACTTAGGCCAGAAGAATGGCTCCGCAAGCATGATGCAGCCCACGTTCGGGTTGTCGGCGACTTGCATCGTTACGTTCCGGATGCGTGCGATCCGGGATCGAAACTCGGGGAGCGATCTCACGCCGTTCGCCTCACCGAATGTTTCCCATGCCATGTTGATGGGCATCTGAAGAAAGCGAGTGAAGAATCCGCCACCCGCAATTGAATCGTTCGGGGATTTCAATTTAAACAGTAGAAGTTCGCCGGGTTGAAGCACCTTGAAATTCGCCTCTGGTGAAGGCCGCCAAAAGTTCACTTCGTCAACGGATTGCTTCGATGCGTGGAGAGCGAACCAATCGTTATCGGTTACGGCGACGAATAGCTGCATGGCTCAGATCGTGACTGCACGGCGACGAATCGGTGGCGAGTACAACATCACAATTCTTCGACCTCACATGATTCCGCCCAATCGTCCAGGATGTCGGCCCGGAGCCGCTTCACGTAGTTCCCGACGTGCTGGATTTCCTTTCGCAGCGTTGAAAACGTCACAAGGCGGCACATCTGGTACATCGGCGGCGTCAGCTTTGAAAAGGTCGGCCTGTTGACCTCGGCAATCACTTTGTCACGGCGTTCGTCCGGGGCCACTATGAACAACGGGATGCTTAGGTTCGGCTGCATCGAGATAAGATCCGATAGCCGCAAAAGTCCTGAATAGATCGAAGTGGTGCTTTCAATCTCGAATGCCGCCACGATGGAGTGTTTCTGGAGCCAGAGAACGTCGATCAATTCGATGGTCTTGTTTGTGGCGTCGTCAAACTGAATGGGAAGCTCCGATTTCAACCTCGGGAGTTCGGTGAACCTGCTGCCGTTGATTTCCCGGTTCCGGTCGTTACGTGCTACCCAAACGTCCAGGCCCATATCGTTGCCGAGTTTCGCCAACAACCACTGAATTTCGTTGTGCGCCGAGGTTTCTTTTGCGGCGGGTTGTCCCGGCTCATCCTGCGGTTCGCTCTCAGGCACGGTCACCGTTCCCACCCTGGACTTCAACGCTGTCGGGCGGCGTGCCAATTTCTTTGGGTCGAATGGGCGAGAGATCGGTCGCTGCTTGGCATCGTGGATCGCCTGGAGAATGATTTCACCGTCCGTGTCTTTCCATTTCGCTGGAGCCGCCCTGACGTACCCCGTCCACGATGACGGACCCTTTTCAGGATCGAAGATGCTCAGGCGATCCTTCAGATCGAGAATCGGTATGGCCGTATCGGGGGTGAGCACTTCGATAGGCTTGACGCCGAGCCGACAGGGAAACACATCATCCTTCCAAATCAGCTTCGTGTTGTCCTTGTAAGGCGCTTTGACAACTTCAAGAACCCCGATGAATCTGGAGATCCCCGTCAAATAGCAGAGAAGGTAGTCTCCCACCCGAACCTGCTGCACTGTTTTCCATCGACTCTCCGGGAAGCCAGAGACAGTGCCGCCAGCCGCTATGAACTCCTTCCAGGTTGTTCCGGTGAAAAGGTCGAGCCAACATCCACGCTTGGTCATGTTTTTGGCGCTCAAGAGGCTATTAGAACACTTCGCATCCTCTGCTGGCTTCAATGGAACCGGGCTGGCCGCTTTCGTGTTCTGAGTCGTTGCCCGGAGAGCCGAGGCCATAGATTTGGGCGCACTTACCGCAATCCCGAACACGCATCGACCCACGACTCCACGTCCTGCCGCCGATAGCGAACCGCAGCGCCGATCTTCACGAACTTCGGCCCGGTACGGAAGAGCCGCCAAAGCCGAACACTGGCAACGCTCATCCTGACGATGGCGGCGACCTCGTGGTCATTCATCATTTCGGTCGGCTCGGGATGGGATTGTCGCCTGATCGGTGCCGGGTTGACCGCTGGCAGTTGTTTCTCGGCTGGCTTGGCAACGTCCTGTGCGGTAGGTCGCCGATTCTCGCTCTCCAGTTCGGCAATACGCAGGTTCAGCCGCTCGATTTCCTTGAAGGCCATCAGATGTACTTCACGCAGGAGTTCGATGATCCTGGCTTGGTTGCTCTCCATGCCGCATTATCGCCGCCGCCGTCGCCGGAATCGGTTCACACGAGGAGCGTCAGTGGCATCCGCAGTCGCCGCAGCAAGCCTTTCCCCGAACTCCGTCCACGTCTTCTTTGGCGATGATCGGAACCATGACCAGCCCCGCCACCGGGTCGGCCCACCACCAGCCGAGCAGCGCATTCAGAAGCAACCCGCCCAACAGGATGGCCGACAGGTACGTGCAGAAGTCGGTCTGCCTGGAATCGGCTTGCATGGCCCCACTTCCGATTCCGGCAGCGACCCGGCGTTTGGCTCTCGCCAGCATCGGCATCACGATCACGGAGACGGCGGCGACGACAAT
Organism: Paludibaculum fermentans; assembly: GCF_051172195.1. Lineage (GTDB taxonomy): Bacteria > Acidobacteriota > Terriglobia > Bryobacterales > Bryobacteraceae > Paludibaculum > Paludibaculum fermentans_A. The sequence goes on along the minus strand of NZ_JBPJAQ010000001.1, from coordinate 766,260 downwards.
GCCGGGGATGCTCCGCTCCGGGACAGCATGACCGATCAGACTGGAGCCGGATTCGTAGAAGATGTACGCCGCAAGCGCCATGAAGCAGCCGCCCACGATTCTCAACGTCGTCTGCTCGACCTGCTCACGTCGGGAATGGTCGAGATCATGATGGAGCCGCCACAGCAACGCCGCCCCGGAGGTCACTTCGATCAGGCTGTCCAGGCCGAAGCCGACGAGCGAGACGGACCCGGCGATTAACCCGGCGATGATGGACACCAAGCCTTCGACGCTGTTGTAGGCGAGGGTGAAGTATTCGAGCTTTTGGCCCCGGCGCACGAGCCTCTGCCGATCCTGGTCGCTGGCCGTCGCCATTGGTCCGTTATCCCGGAGCGCAGACGCTACAGGCGGCTGCGGCCTTCCGGGGATGCCGTGGGTCCACCGGGCGGCATGCGGCTCGTTTTGAGGCCATCTGTTCGCTCGTGGCGGGGTGTTTGGGCGGCGTTCCTGCTCGATCACGGTCAAGAGTGTTGTGGGCAGTGCTATGGTGAAGGCGAGATCCAATGTGGAGGCGGCTAAAGCTGGCGGCGACATCATTTCGGCGGGAGATCACGGTGTACCGATTAGTACGGCGGCACCCTCGGACGCCGAGGATGGCAAGAGTCCTGATCGGCGCTGCCGTGGCCTACGCCCTTTCCCCGATTGATCTCATCCCCGATTTCATTCCGGTTATCGGTCATCTTGAGGTTCATCAACAGGGCGCTGGACGGCTGCGTGAGTACGCATGTCAAACCTTCTCCTGTCTCGTGAACTTGAACGGCATCATCTCCGTTGCCTCGGAGCACATCGTGCAGAAAGTCCGATATCTTGTTTGGTCTACACTCTCGTAGGTCAGTTCAAGTTCACTGCGCCCTCTTTGCCCTGCCTTTCGCAACTCCCGCTGAAGTTCCTGCCACCACAGCTTCGTCGGTCCGCCGCCAGCGGCAGGTGACCACAATGCAAAGATCTGCGCCTTGTCGTTGGCTCTCACAAACGAACGTGCGTCGAACGTGACCTCGGCATTCCCAATCTTGAGAACACTTGAAGAAATGTTGAAGGCAGGACCGTCACCGAGATTGCAGAGTCCAACAGATTCTATGCTTGTACCGCCAAAGTCAATGCTGACGACCTCAAGTGTCAGAATTGGCCGTTGTGCCACTTCGGTTTGCCGCTGAGATTCCGCAAGCTGCATCATCGACGTTTCAAGTTGCCGCTGCGTGGCCTTCCTGAGTTGATTCGTCTCCCATGTGTACCAGCCGACGATGAGAAACGTGGAGACAGATGCGGCGACGTACAGAGCGTCTTTGTCGATCAACTTCCAACTCACGAGAAAGTAGGCAACAGCACCTACACCGACTGCCAGTAGTGGGACAAGAGCCGCCAATTTGGGCTGCATGACGATCAAATCATATCAGCGTCAAGTGGGAGTCATCCCCGGATGACGCCTGTATACATCGCTGGAGCCGCCCATTTGGATGGGGAATCTCAGAGGGCTTGGCAAGAAAAAGACCATAGGGACACAAGTTTCCCCCGCATGACCCGGTGTTGATCAAGGACCCCTGATCGCTTCAATTGGGCCTCGTTCAGTCCTGCTCCGAACACGAGTTGAGCCACGGCTGCACTTCTTCTCGCCTGTAGCGAACTGCCGAACCGAACTTCACGAACTTCGGCCCCTTGCGAAACAATCGCCAGCGAGCAACGCTGGCAACACTGAGGATTAGGTATTCAGCGACCTCCTTTTCGTTCAGCATCTCGGGCAGGTCTTGGAGAGATGGCGTCTTGGTCGGTGCCGGATGGACTACCCTCGGCGGCGTGACCACTGGTTTTGGGACAGGCTGCTCGATTGGAAGGCGGTACTGGTTCTCCAACTTGTCAATACTCATGTTGAGCCATTCAATTTCCATGAAGGCGACCAGGTGTACTTCTCGCAGAAGCTCGATGATACTGGCTTGGTTTGAGTCCATGCAGGCATTATGGCCGTCGCCGTCGCCGGGGATGCTGCGGGGTCCACCGGACGGCTGAGGATGCGTCCTGGGGCCTCTGTGCGCTCGTGGCGGCTGTTGTGGCGATTGCACATACTCCACGGACCACAATCTGGGTCTCCTCGGTCAATCTATTCTTGGGCCATCAAAGCGCAAGCCGCCGCCAGTTCCGCCACCTTCAGATTGGAGGTTGCGGGGGAAGCCGCCGCTTTGCTAACGCATGACTTCATCTCTACGGCCCGTAGCTTGAATTCACCCATCGAACCAAACGGTTTCTTGGCGATCTTTGCCACGAAATCTGCCGACGTTGCGAGACGATCCCCGTCGCTGGCTAGGTTCCAATCTGCCGCTGTGCTGCTGTGCAGCGTGCCACCCTCAAACCACTCAGGCACTTTGGTGGCGGTGCTGCCGCAGCCGATCTGAACCAGACCGGAAGCGATCAAGACGAGGATGGCGATTGGGTGGGCTGATCTCATACGGGCGTTGGGCCTTCTAAAGCTATGATCGGCAGACTCTCACCATTCCAACAGTCCGAAGCTGAGTGAGGTTCTCAGTCGAGATTTGGCTGTTGTGGGATCTGTCGAGCACATCCCCGGAGACCTGCTCGAATTCTATGCCTCGGGCAGACTCCCCGAACCAGAAATCGCACCACTGTAAGAGCACCTGCTGGTTTGCGGCAACCGCAAGGCTGCAAGCTGAGGAGGATATGGAGGAACACGACGAGGGGTCCGTTGATCGTTCTGCGTCCGACCAGTGAATCTCGGAAAGAGAGACGGGCATGGCGACTCTTCCGAAACCCGGCTCAATTCGAGCCGTCGAACGAACCGGGAGTTAGCCATGTGTAACCATCCTCCTACGGCAGTCATTCTCTTCGGCCTTCTCGCCATCGTTCCATCCGTCCCTTTGATCGGTGCTGAATCCTCGGCAAAGGCATCCACTCGGCAAAGGCGTCCACCCAGCAAATCTCTTCACAGCCGGAAGTGATCCGGGATCGTCTCGGCAGAATGCTCGGCACCTTCCGACCCACATACAACGGGCGGCTGGAGGCCCGATCCCGGCTCGGGGCGTTGCTCGGGACCTACGACCCAAAGACGAACGTGACTCGTGACCGTATTGGCCGGATGCTCACAACGGGCAATACGCTGTCCGCATTGGTGGTCGGTTCAGCACAGACCGGAAAGTGATTGGCCTTCACCACGAATCAACGTCTCGGACAACACCTGCCCCTGATCCCTCCTCGACTGCGGCTAACGTCTTTGACCAGTGCCGCCGATTGATGACCGAACACGACATTAGGTGTGTCACTAACAACGGCGCACACGCTGAATCGGTTGGACCAGGATTACCTTGAGCACTCTTAGGAGAAAGACAGTGCGATTTGAGCATGTGAAGGCGCTACCCTTCGTCGGCGAGAGCTACAACAAGGAGACCCCGTGGGGCTTGCCGATACTGATTCTCGGAGAGGCCCACTACACTACGATCCCCTTGTACCCCGAAATCACAAACGAGGTCGTGGAAGGATCAGTCACGCCCGACAGAAAGTGGGAATCGTGGATGATGATCTTCGCCAAAACACCGGGGATCTTCCATGGTGGCTGGACCGATCCAGAACAGCGGAGACGATTCTGGTCGTCAATGGCCTTCTATAACTACGTTCAGGAGTCCGTGGGGTCAGAGGCTCGGACACGCCCTACTGAAGAGATGTGGAAGAACGCTGTTCCGGCATTCGAGGAAGTGGTGAACCATCTACAGCCTCGCTTCATTCTCGTCTTGGGGAACGAACTGTGGAAGAACCTCCCGAAGACCTCGAAACCGGGGCCACCTGTTTCGTTGTCGGACGGTGAGTTGAGGGAAAGCCGACTCTACCCCAATGGCGCTGGTGACGCATTCGTGTTTGGGATCGCTCACCCATCGTCAATCGGATGGAGCTACAAGAAGTGGACGCCGTGGGTACAGGCTGCACTCAAGGCTGCGATCCAGTTTCAGAAGGGTGGAAAGGCGGCCTGACCGCCGCTGCTGCCGCCGGGTGGGTCTGAGGCTCTATCTGGCGTCCGCCGAGCGATCCTGGGCCATACTGAGCTTCGGAATGGGGTGTTTGGTGAAGGGAGAGGGTCGGATTAAAGCAGCCTCGGTGTCGAGTCAAACCGGACAAATCCTTCCCCATTCTGGAGTCAAATGGGATAACGTGGTTTTCGTGAGCCACATTGCCGAAGACAGCTTTGAACAGTACTCAATGGGAACCCTCGAAGATTCTCAACTAGCGCCGCTTGAAGAACATCTCCTGGTCTGTCATGAGTGCCAGGATCGACTCAAGACGACCGACGAGTTCGTGGCGACGATGAGGGCGGCTCTGCATCTTGGCGATCCTGATCAGGCAGCGATGGCGTCAGCGGTTCCAGAAGAGACGACGCTGTGACCCCCATCGACAAGCACGACTGGAGTCGCTTGAATTCACTTCAACTCGGCAAGTATGCAGAGTACCTGACGAAGATGGAGTTCGTGCTGTGGGGTTGCGATGTATTCACTAGCGAGGTTGACGACCACGGCATTGATTTCGTCATCCGCACCCGGCAAGGCAACCACTTCGACGTTCAAGTGAAATCCTTCCGCCTCACCGCCGGGAAGAGGACGCCTTATTACCTCTACATTCAGAAGTCGAAGTTCAAGATCCACCCGTCCCTACTGCTTGTGTTGGTTCATTTTGTGAAAGGTATGCCGCCAACGCTGTATCTGCTTCCATCCTGTGTTGGAGCCGATCCCAACCCGCTGCTGGAGAGCCGGGACTACGGCGAAGGAAAGAAGAGTCCTCCAGAATGGGGTTTGACGCTATCGAAAAAGAAGCTGGCGTTGCTGTCGGAGCAATGCGCCTTCGATACTGTCGTGAAGGCTCTCGAGTAGGCGCCCAAGGCTAGAGCAGGGATTGAAGTACCAATGCCCATCCCCGACTACCAATCGCTCATGTTTCCGGTTCTCCAACTCCTCGGAGACCTAGAGTTGCATCCTCTTGCCGATCTTAGAAGCAGCATTGCACATGACCTGAAGCTCACAGATGAGGAATTGGCCGCACGCCAGGACAGCGGAGCACAGACCTTGTTTGCCAATCGAATGGCATGGGCTGTTCAGTACTTGAAGTCGGCTGTGTTGATCCAGGCAGCAACTCGTGGTGTGTACAAGATCACCGACAGGGGACTGTCCGTACTGAAGACGCAACTGTCCGGGATTAGCGTGAAAACTCTGCGCCAGTTCCCCGAGTTCACAGAGTTCGAGGGTAAGGGTTCGGTAGCGGCCAGGACGACACTCCAATCCACTCCAAAGGACGAGACGAAGGCCACACCAGAAGAATCACTTGAGCGTAGCTACAAGGTGCTGCGTGAAGCCCTTGCACACGAATTGATGGAGACGATACAGAGCGGGACAGCAGCAGCCTTCGAGCGGATAGTAGTGGATCTACTGGTAGCGATGGGTTACGGCGGATCTGTGGAGGACGCCGGGAAGGTGGTCGGCAAGTCTGGTGATGGGGGCATTGACGGAATCATCAAGCAGGACAAACTCGGGCTGGATGCCATTTATGTCCAGGCGAAACGCTGGCAGGGCGTGCTTGGAAGTCCTGAGATTATGAAGTTCTCAGGAAGCCTTACGAAGCGGCACGCCAATCGTGGTGTCTTCATCACCACATCATCGTTCACGCAGGATGCTCTGGAATTCGTTGAAGCCCTGCCGCAGAAGATCATTCTGGTTGATGGGAAGCAGCTTGCGTCCCTCATGATCGAGTACGATGTTGGCGTGTCATTCACGAAGGCTTACACGTTGAAGCGGCTGGATCAGGACTACTTTGAGAATCTCTAGAGGCAGCTTCCGATGAACATCTCGGATCCCATTCAATTGAAGCTGTTGCAGGGTGTGTATCCTTGTCGGGAGTGTGCTGTCAAGCGACGGGCCTTCGTTTCCGAGTTCAGTGAAGTTCGTCCCGGCTATTTTTTCAAGTTCCCACCATTGATCGGCGGCAGCGACAAGGTGAAGTTGCTATTCGTCGGGTACAATCCCCGGCGAACCTCAAACCAGGCAATCCACAACTTCGCCATGAACAGCTTCCAAAACTTCTGCAAACTCTCGAACAACGTCGATCACAACGGTCAGCCGTACATCGGATCTCCGAAGACCTCGCCCGATCACGAACCGCACTACGACTTGCACGATGGCATCGTGCAACGAGTCTTCGATGCCCCCTTCAGTACGGTGGCAGCGGTTACAGAGATGTATCTCTGCGCCAGTGTAGATGGTCAACGTCTTCAGACCATGAACAGTCTATGCGCCCGACTCTACCTCAACCGCACCCTCGCCATTGCTAATCCGGAGTACATCATCACGTTCGGTGTCGGCTTGCCTCGATTCTTTGCGAAGTTCGTGCGAGGCATTCGAGCGGCTGTGTTTCATTTGCCGTTTCCATCAAGCCGCACTGCGCCGGAGTCGTTGATGAAGTCTGCGGTGGATTGGGCCGTCACTGGACTGCTGGCACTTGAAGGCGGCAGGCACCCACCGCCAATGAAATGGAAGTGGCCGTCCGCTGATCCAGCCTTGCCACAAGGCGTGATGGCTTATCAGTGATCAGCAAGCACGACAATACTCCAGCACGACCGGGGAACCCTTCATTTCGCCCGTGCTAGCTACAGCACACCATCCCAGGCCTTCAAGAACACGCCATGTAGCCGCTGAATACAAAGCGATGAGAATGACAAATCCGCACATCAGCATTTACAAACCTCAAAATATTGATAAGCGCCTATGGCGTTACATGAGCCTCCAAAAGTTCATGGATCTTCTTCAGCGCAGTTGCCTCTGGTTCACTCGTTTGGACCACTTCCATGATCCGTATGAGGGATTCTTGCCGGAGATCATCACCCGACTGGCCAACGACAAGGAACGTCCTGAATTTGCGCAGTTTCAATATGACCCTTGGCGCAAGAGGGCGTGTGCGAACTGTTGGTACATGAGCGACTATGAATCAGCCGCAATGTGGGATTTGTACTCGAAAGAGGGCGGCATTGCGATCACGTCTCATGTCAGCCGCCTTGGACCCTCCATCGCCCCAGAGTTCGACTCGGCTGGTTGGGGTTTGTATGGCAACGCTGTAAAGTATATAGACTTTCAGAAGGAAAAAGTAGAGACGATTGATGCTCAGGGTTCAATCATCCTAGCACAAGAGCTTCACTGCAAGCGGAAGAGTTTCGAGCACGAGCAGGAGTATAGGCTGACTGTGCGTCTCGAAGAGCGTGAGTTGATTGCCGACCTTCCTGGCAAGTCGGTCCCAATCGAACTGAACACGCTCGTCGAGATGGTGTACGTCTCACCGACCGCTCCGAGGTGGGTTGTTGCTGTGGTGCAGAATGTGGCGGAGAAGTACGGCCTAATTGCACCAGTGGTCCAGTCCGACCTGTACGCTCCTGTGGTGAAGTAGGATTCGGTATATCGAATGCCTTGCCCTGAACTCAACCTAAATGCCGGATTGCGAGATCGGTTCAACCGACATCGCTTCGATCGACTGCACTACGAGGGGAGGAGGATCATCTCTCATTGGTTCAGGTTGGCTCAGGAGAAACTGGATTGCGATCCCGCCGAGAGCTTTGAGCCTTTCATCTATGCCTGGATCGCTTTCAACGGATGGGCATCGTGCTGCACGGAGCTTGACCAGGACAGGCAGATTATCGAAGCGCTATCGAACAGCACTGAGTTGACTGAGCAGTTCGGGCAGGCTGTTACAATGACGGATGCGATCACGGAGAGTGCCGCACGGTTTTGGAGCACGTGGCCTGTGTTCAACGTGAAGGATCTAAGGCGTCGTCGGATTCCGATGTTTTTGGGATTGGACCGCTCGAATTTGATCTCCCACTACTTCCAGCATGCTGCTGGTAGCTATGCGCCTCGGTGCTATCGGCGGCACCTTGATGCCGAGGAGGCCATTCCGCTTGACTGGCCGCACACCATTTGGGCTATCTATCAAGTGCGCTGTAATCTCTTCCACGGCGACAAGTCGCCGCATTCTGAGACGGATCAGGTCCTGGTTCATTCAGGGTTGCAGGTTCTCGTGCAGTTCTTGACACATTCGGGTTACATCGCATGAGAGGCATCTACTAGCTAAGGCTTAGGCTTGACTGAATGGTAGTGTTTCCTGAACGGCAACGGACCCTCGAAAACTGCTGGAGAGTCATCATTCTCTTCGGCTAGAATGTCGCCTCGTACAAGTTCGCACTCGCCAAAGCCCTGATCGAACTTGCCGTTCAGGAGAGGAAGTTTGTGAAGCCCGAGGGGCTGGACGAACCATTCTCAAGGCACATCGTTGACCACCTTTCCAGAACCCCAAAACAAGCCACTTCTGTACTTCTTTCACATTCCCAGCGACCGAAGCGAGATGACAGCATTGGGGGTCAAAACAGGACTCGGAACACTGCGCCGAAGACAACCGCAATGATGCCGAACGGAAGCATGAGAGGGGCGGTGATCGGCCAACACGCTGCAACCTGCAATGAGCTAGTTCGAGTCCACCCCCCGATTTTGTGTGTAGGGTTCTCGACCCTAAAGAGGAAGTCGATCAAGCAGAAGAGGCCGTGAATGATCCAAATGAGCAGTCTCCCTATCACCGGATGGACCAGAGAATAGAGAGCAGCCACAAGCACCCGCCCGGCAAGGTTCAATCTCACACCCGGCCCCCACAGATCGAACAAGGGAAGGGCGTAGAAAAGGATCACAGAAAAAAAGATTGTTGCGACTACCGCAAATGCGATTGCGCCCGGCGGGGGGGAGTTTGAGCCGTGTGGTTGTGTGCTACTGCGGTAGGTGCAGAACTTGCCATCTAGACATGATATGCGTTTCGCCGCATCAGGCAGTGGACGTCAACCAGCTAACGACAAGAGAGGCTCTGTCTACCGGACTGACGTTTATGGCAGCGCCCTGCTCTGTCGCAGGCACGGAGACGATGGCTAGGCTAATGTGGTTCTCGTGGACCACATCCCCGATGAGACTCTCGAAAGCTACTCCATGCGAACCCTTTCAGAGTCAGAGGCCGGACCGCTCGAAGAGCATTTGATGATCTGCCACGACTGTCAAGTTCGGCTCGATGCCGTGGACGAGTATGTGGCAGCGATGCGTGCGACTACTGCGAAGTTGGTCGATGCCGGGGATGTTGGCGGAGCGGGGTCGGCGGTGATCCGGCTGACCCGGCGAAGACGGCTTAACTAAGCGCAGGGCGACCCGATCGGTGCTGCACGCCCCGGATCGACGTGAGCATGGGAAGAGACCACTCGACGGCTACCGAACGAACTGAAGGGCATTGTGCGCTCGTGACCGGTGTTCTGGCGGGGGTGGGGTGGGGTGATTCAGACAGTGTTTTTTGGAAACGGGTCCCATCTGCGGAGTGTTATACACCCCACCCGCCTATTGCCGGGGAGGGGGATGCGCCGAAGTCGTAATTCCCCGGCGAATTCGGCAAACGGGTCCCGGCACCGGAATCCTGGCATGGGACTCCAGGGCTGATTCAGGCTCTTGATCATTGGGCAGTGCGTTAAGGTTGGCTGGGGATGGTTGGCGGTTCTTTGGCGACGGGAGGGGGCGTTGCGTCTGCCGTTTTCGTGCTTCATACTGGAGGAATCAGAGCCGCTGACTACACCATAGGCTCTGGTCGATCTTCAGTCTAAGTGATTGAAAAAAAAGAGGAGTAGGTTGCGGAGAATGACAGGTTCTTCGTAATCAGCAGGTCGCCAGTTCGATCCTGGCGGGTGGCTCCAGCCTCATTTAGAATCAACGACGTGCGAGCAACGTAACGAGGGCAAACCGGCCTCAAACGAAGCATGAGTCGCTGATTGAGGCATGGCTCCGACCTGATCTGTCTGGTGAGCGCGTGAACTCCTTAATGAACGCAGCCAAGTGGCAGGGTTCGGAGTGACTTGCGCATCCCACCACTCACCTATGGCAACGCACTGATTCCAGGCCATCGTGGTGTTTCGGCTGGCCGCCAGCATCCAAAAGCCAGGCAACGCCACTCAGCAACTCCCGATATCGCGGCTGAATCACCACTTCGGGCGAGCAGCCCCCAGGTCACGCCACCACTCGATTCCAGGGCATCAGGAACGACAGGCTCTTCACATCGAGCATCTTTGCCCGCAAACGCAACCGACGAGGTTCCCAAGGCCTTGGACCGCCATCGGCGTCACTGACCCCACTGATTCTTGCCACTGGTGCACTTAGGGTAAGACGGTAGGTGCCTGCACCGATGAGGATCTTGTCGGAGCGACCCGGCCACTCGCCGTGCTTCCGCCGTGAAGCAGGCCTTGGAATACAGAAAGAGCCTATCGGTAGTACCGCCGTTGGGATATGCACAAGTTCCTGCGAGTGTCGATTGCGCTACCAGCTAAGTGCTAACCCGACCAACCGGACCGCCTCCAGGAGATTTCAAATGATTAAGCAGTACTCGGACACCCCCACCAACGGCACTACCGGCTCGCAGAGCCGCTTGGCCCTGAATCGACTCGGGCCCCAGAAGGGTTCGACAGCGCCGCCAGCGGTGAAGAAGTTCATGGAACCTAACGAGCAGGCTGATGACCTCTCCCAGAGCCGCTTCAGCGCCAAGAAGCTGGCTGAGGAAAAGGCGCGCGCCCGCACTGTTGCCCGCGCACAAGCCGTGGCGGAGAAGTTGTCCGCTGCCACAGATCAGGTAGCGAGCGCTATCACCGAGGCGACGGGAGCGGTGGAAGAACTGGAAAAGACGATGCACACCATCGCCGCGGGCGCCGATCAGGCGTCAGCCGCCGCAGAGGAGTCACGCGCCGCGATCAACCAGATTGAGAAGGCGTCGGATGGTGCGAACGACCGCGCCGAAGTGTCTCTGCGGAGGGTAAACGAACTGCAGTCGCTCGCCAGGTCGACCACGGCAGACCTCGAGGCTCTCATAAAAGGAGTTGGAGAATCCGCTGAGGCCAATCTCGATTCCGCCAAAATGATCGGTGAACTGGAGCGGCAGTCTGAAGAGATCGGCAAAATCGTCCATGCCGTGACCCGGATTGCCGACCAGACCAATCTTCTTGCACTAAACGCCGCTATCGAAGCGGCACGCGCCGGAGAACACGGCAAGGGATTCGCCGTGGTGGCCGATGAAGTCCGCAATCTCGCGGAGATCAGCGAAAAGAGCGCTCGCGGTATTCAGGAAGTCGTTAACGAGATTCAGAATCAGGTCAAGGTCGTTGCCGCAGACACCGAAGCGGCCGGCAAGAAGGGCCGTGAAGAAGTGGACAAGGCCAAGGTGATCACCCAGGACCTGCTGACAATCGCCACCGACTTCGAAGAAATTCAGGCAAACTGCGTCGAGATTCAGAAAAACGCGACGGAAGCACTGTCCGGCGCCAAGACGTATCTGAAGGGCGCCGAAGAGATCGCCGCCGCTGCCGAAGAGGCGACCTCGGCCTGCCAGGAAGCGCAGAAGTCGACTCAGGAGCAGTCCAAGGCGTACTCCGAGATGAGCGACGCCGCGCGCTCGCTAGCCGAGATGGCGGAATTGCTGAAGACTTCGACTAATGCTCAGAAGTCGGCAGAGGAACTAGCCGCCACTGCCGAAGAACTCTCCACCAACGCGGAAGAACTAAAAGCCTCATCGCAGCAGATCGCCATCGCTATCGAGCAGATCAACAAAGCCGCGGGAGCGCAGGCAAAGGCCGCGGAGGCCTCCAACGCCTTAGGTGCCCAAATGCGCCACGCCGCCAAAGGCATGGGCGACCGTGCCGAATTGAGCGTGGAAAAGGCTCTGGCCACGCAAAAACTCCTCGCCAGCAACAAGGTCAACGTGGATGCGCTGATTGTCAACGTTGGAAAGAGCGCCGTGGCCGCCGTCGACTCCGCCAAGAACATTCTGGAACTGGAGGAACGGACCCGTCGGATCGACAAAATTGTCGACGCGATTGTTATGGTGACCGTCCAGACCAAGATGCTCGCCGTGAACGGGAACGTCGAAGCGGCGCGCGCCGGAGAATATGGCCGGGGCTTTTCGGTGGTGGCGGGAGACATCCGGTCCCTTGCGAACGAAAGCAGCGAGAACGCCGACCGCATCAAAGACCTGGTCAAGAACGTACAGACTCAAATCACCAAGGTCGCCGGAGATATCGAACTGGCCGGAAGCAGAGGCCGGGCCGAGGTGGAACGCGCCAAGGTCTCCACGGCGAATCTGGATCGGATCGCAAGGGAATCCAACGTCGTCGTGACGGACATCCGCGAAATCGCCAAAGCATCCGGGGAGGCTGCCGCCGGACTGGAACAGGCAGGCAAAGCAAGCCAGCAAATCGCGGCTGCCGCTGAGGAAACGGGGCGGGCGTCGACCGAAGCGGCCGGTGCCTCAGAGCAAGGTCTGAAGGCCGCTCAAGAGATTGCTCAGGCAATCGAGGATATAGCGTCCCAGGCCGATGAACTGCAAAACGGGTAACGAATAGAGAATGTTTGCCCAAGGAGATCCGTAATGCAAAAAGACACTCTACTCGCATCCGCCGGCCTGAAGGACGAAAGCCAACTGGTCACCTTTCTGTTAAATGACGAAGAGTTTGGCTTTGACATCATGTCGGTACAGGAGATCATTCGCCTTCCCAAGCTGGCGAAAGTGCCTCGTACACCGCCCTATGTGGATGGCATCGCCAATCTGCGCGGCGTCGTCCTGCCGGTCATCGACATGCGCACCCGCTTTGGAATGGAGCGGGCGCAGGAGACCGATCGCACCAGGGTTCTGGTTGTCGATATCGATGGAGTCAAGACCGGTTTACGCGTGGATCGAGTCAAACAGGTCACAAGCGTTTTGCGCAGCGAAATTGAGCCGCCGCCTGCCGCGATCCGAGGGACCACCTCGGACTATCTTGAGGGGGTAGTGAAACTGGACAAGGGACAGCGCATCGTGATGGCCCTAAACGCTGCTCATGTCTGTGAAATCGGCATGCCGCGAAAGGCGGCTGCGGGGAATAGCGTGGCTCCGGGCGAGAAGCTTGCAAGCGCGGGATCGACGGGCCCCTTGACGGGCGCCGATGCCGAGGTCCAGAAGATGGTCACCTTCCGACTCGCGAAGGAGGAATTCGCCTTCCATATGGAGCATGTCCGGGAGATCCTGCGGGTGCAGACGCCGAATCAGGTTCCCGACGTGCCCGACTACGTGCTGGGAGTGCTGACCGTTCGGGGTCAGATTCTCCCGGTCATCGATCTGCGCCGGCTGCTTCATCAGCCTTCGCTGGCGGATGAGTTTGCAGATGGCTGCCGGCCATTGCGGGAGGAATACGAGTGCTGGATTGGCCAGCTAGCGAAGATCTTCGCCGACGGGCCGCAATCGAAGGTAGATGCTTCCGTCACGGAGCACCTCCGGAAGTGGCAATCGGAAACCAACAGTTCCAGCGAGATCCTGATGGAGTCGCTGGCGAAGGCGCGCGGACTGAATGAAAAGGTGATCAAGCAGCTTCAGCTTCGCTCCAGACACGAAGAGTGCGGAGACCGGGATGCCGCGGAGGTATGCGCCAACGAGGTGCTCTCGGGCGGCCGGGAGACTGTCGCCGTGCTGCGCCAGTTTGAACAGCAGGTTGCCCAGAACATCCAGGAAGACCAGCGCATCATTGTCGTGGATGCCGAAGGCCTTGTCCTGGGGTTGGTGGTGGATCACGTTCATGAGGTACTCAATGTGCCGAAGAGCCTGATGGAACCGCCGCCTCGCATTACGTCGAGTGGTGGGATGGAGTTGTCCGGGGTTGCCAAGCTGGATGACGGCTCCCGTTTGATCATGATGTTGGACGTCGGCAATCTCATGAAAGATCAGAAGCTACGGGACGTCCAGGGTTCTTCCCTCCAAGCAACTGAAGGGAAGAAGGCCGGAGAGATCTGCAAATCCGGCGCAGGTTCCCAGGATCTAAGTGAGATTCAGTTAGTGACGTTTATGCTCGGCCCGGAGGAATATGGCATCCCGATTTCGCAGATCCAGGAGATCGATCGCCTTTCCAGGATCACTAAGGTGCCCAAGGCAGCCGAGTTCATCGAGGGCATCACGAACCTGCGGGGAGAAGTAATCCCTGTTCTGGATACGCGGAAACGCTTCGACCTGGAGGTCAAACCGGCTGACGACCGCACCCGAATCATCATCGTCGATCTCGGCGGTGTGAAGACGGGGTTGGTGGTGGACTCGGTGCGGGAGGTCCTGAATCTCGCCAAAAAGGACATCGCACCGCCGCCCGAAGGCATCGGTTCAGGAATTGATCAACAGTTCATCTCCGGAATCGGCAAGGTTGATGCGGGTAAGCGCATGATTGTGCTGCTTGATGTCGAGAGAATTCTCTCCCGGCAGGAGCAGGCGCAACTCTCGGAAACTGCCAACTAATTCGAAAGAAAGGGCCGGCTTGTCCGGCCCAGTAGCAACAAAACAAATGAAGAAAATCCGAGTGCTCGTGGCGGACGATTCTGCCCTAATGCGGCAGACCCTTAAACGGATCATCGGGGCGGCGGCTGACTTTGAGTTGGTGGGCGTCGCCCGGGACGGCGAGGATGCGGTCTCCAAGGCCCGGCAGCTGCGGCCCGATGTCGTCTCGATGGACATCAATATGCCGAAGCTGGATGGGGTTACGGCTCTCCAGATGATCCTGCAGGAGCAAATCTGTCCTGTCGTCATGGTTTCATCGCTCACTCAACGCGGCACTGCCACGACATTCGAGTGCTTGGAGTTGGGAGCATTCGATTTTGTCGCCAAGCCGGACGGCACGGTGTCCGCCAACATGGGTCTCGTCGCGGACGAATTGATTTCGAAGCTCAAGGCTGCGGCGTCGCGGGGCATCGTTGACCGTCACCAGCGCAGCCGTGAACCTCGGCTGCCGTACCGGCCGCCGCTTCGCGACGCACCTACGGGCAGCACACGAAAAATGGCTGTTGCAATCGGAATCTCCACTGGCGGGCCGGCTACTCTGCAGGAGGTGCTCCCGCAGATTCCGGTCGACGTTCCCGCCAGCCTTTTTCTGGTTCAACATATGCCCCCTTCCTTCATCGCATCGTTTGCGAAGCGATTGGACGACCACTGCGCTCTCAAGGTGGTAGAAGGGCGTTCGGGGATGCCTGTGGAACCGAGCATCTGTTATGTAGCGCCGGGCGGAATGCACCTGTGTCTGCATCGCAAAATGACCGGCGAGCTGGTCATCCGCACACCAACCACTCCCGCGACACTGTTCACGCCGTCGGTAGGCGTCATGATGGCGTCGATCCTAAGCATTTACGGCGCTGACACTATCGGCGTCCTGATGACCGGCATCGGTGACGACGGCGCGGATCAGATGGTAGCGATCCGGCAGGCCGGAGGCCATACCATCGCCGAGAGCGAGCAGACGGCCGTGGTGTACGGAATGCCTCGGGAGGCCGTCGAACGAGGTGGAGCATGCGTGGTTGCTCCCAGCTATGAAGTGGCGCGAGAAATCCTTAAGGCCGTTCGGAGAACAACGGAATGAGCAGCATCGAAGAGTACATAGCAAAACTGGGTTGTTCCGACGAAGCGGCGCGCATTGATGCGGTTGAGGATATCGGGTATGTGAATACCCCGGACGGCGTGCCGGTGCTCTTGGACCATCTCCGCAAGGAGCCCTCGCGCACGGTACGGAACTCCATTTTTCAGGCCCTGATTCGAATCGATGGGGACGCAGCCATAGAAGGTTGTCTTAGGTTATTCGGAAGCGAGGATCCCCAAACTCGGAATCAAGCCGTGGATGTGCTGCGCCACAAAGGCCAAAGGGCGATCCCATTCCTGAACCTGGCCATGCGCGATGGCGACAAGGATATCCGGAAACTCGTTCTCGATACCTTGAGCGGAACACAGGCTCAAGGTGCCGGTGCGATCTCCGCCGTGGGGCTTTCCGATGAGGATCCGAACGTCGTGATCACTGCCGTGGAAAACCTGGGAAGGATTCGGGCGGAGGAATTTCGCAGCCGGATCGAGGACCTGCTCCGCGAGGGCTCGCATCCCATGCTGCTTGTTGCGTGCGTGGAGGCGCTGGTCAGCATCGGCCACCCAGAATCATTGGGGGCAATCCGGCGCCGGTTCCCGGATCTGACGACGCTGCCGGATTTCTTTGTGCCGTCGTACCTGAAGGCGATGGCGGCGCACGGGTCGCAAACCGAGTTCGATGAGCTAGTGAATCTGCTAAAGACGCGCGGCCGCAATCTGCGCCCCGCGATTCTCGGAGCAATCCTCGCCATGTGCTCGCGCTGCCAATCTCCGGAAACGGGTGAGAACCTGTTGCCGGTGCTGCGCGCGATAGTTGAGAATGGTGATCCACCGCTCTGCCGCTACCAGGCAATTAAAGCAATGGGCTACTGGGCAGACCGCGACGAGGTGTCTGCCTACCTCCTACTCTGCCTGAAGAACCCGGAGCGTCTTGTTCGACTTGGGGCAGTTGAGTCCCTTCGCATAACGAACCAGAGCGGAATGGAAGTCGTTCTCGCTGCGCGTGCGCTTGAGGAAACCGACGACGAAGTCCGGCAGGCGCTGAGCTGCGGCGAGGAGTGCCATGCCAGAGATCTCAGTTGAACAATTTCAGAAGCTAAGCCAACAGATCTATCAGAAGCTGGGACTTCACTTCGATGATAAGAAGTTCTACTTCCTGAAGACGCGGGTAGCCAAGCGGATGGCAGCGTTAGGCCTCGTCGATCCCAAAGACTACCTGTTCATGGTTAGCTACGCCGATCCGGACGGCCTGGAAATGCAGGCCCTGGCGAATCTGGTTACTACCAACGAGACCTACATGTTCCGGGAGTATGACCAGTTGCAGGCGTTTGCCAACCACTGCCTGCCCGAGGTGCTATCGGCCAAGCAGGCGCGCGGCGAGAGGTCGCTGCGAATCTGGTCCGCGGGTTGCTCCTCCGGCGAAGAGCCGTACACGCTGGCGATGATCCTCCAGGAAGTGTTTCCCCAAGCGCAGTCCTGGGATTGCGAAATTGTCGCCTCCGACATCGATCAGAACATGCTCCGGAAGGTCGATGCGGCGCGCTACGGAGCCCGCTCTGTGAACGAGGTGCCGGAACAATACCGCGAGAAGTACCTTACCGAGGACGGTGGAGAGTACGTGGTGCGGCGAAGAACCGCCGGTTTGGTGCGGACCATGCACCTCAATCTCAGTGACCGAATGGCGATGCGGACCATGCGCGGCTTTGACTTCATCTTCTGCCGCAACGTCCTGATTTACTTCGATGATCTCTCTCGCAAGGCGGTAGTAGATCACTTTTACAATGCCTTGAAGCCGGGAGGATTTATCTTCCTGGGACACTCCGAATCGGTGGGTCGAGTGACGACAGCGTTCACTCTGAAGCGGTTCGAAAGCCACCTGGTCTATGTGAAGGAATAGCGACGTGGACACCAAGCAAACGATCCTCATCGTGGATGACTCAGAATTCGTTAGGAACTATCACTCCTACGTCCTTGAACAAGCTCAGTTCCGCGTGATTACGGCGGTGGATGGTAGTGACGGGCTGGAGCAGCTGTACATGAACCCCTGCGATCTCGTGATTACCGACGTCAACATGACCAACATGGATGGCTACGAGTTTATCCGGCGTGTGCGCGCCGACGAAAAATACCGATCGCTTCCAATCATCATCGTGTCCACCGAAAGCGAAGGCAAAGACAAAATGAAGGGATTTGAGGCAGGGGCGAATCTCTATATCGTCAAACCCTGCGACCCGAAAGTGATGGTCGAGAACATTCGCATGATACTGCCCCCCGCATGACGCGCGAACGGCGCGAAAGATACTAACACAGCTAAAGAAAGCGCGGAACGCGATGCCCTTTTCCATCTCTCACCGGCTAGGCCGGCAACTTCTCAAGCTCGAAGGCGCGGTCACTATACGGCACGCCCAAGACCTTGTCACCAAACTCGGCGAGTCCCCGGACGACGGTTCCTCCGTCGAAGTGGATGCCAGCGGCCTGGAGGACATCGATACCTGCATTCTTCAATTGCTTTGTTCGCTACGGAAGACCGCCCCTTCCTTTTCGTTCTCCAACCCGTCGGACGCCTTCGTTAACGCGGTGGATCGCTGTGGTATGCGGCGGGAGTTGTTTACCACGAGGGAATCTCAATGAAAACCATCCTGACAGTAGACGATTCCGCCAGCCTCCGTCAGATGGTGAGCTTCGTGCTACGGAGCAACGGCTATAACGTCGTCGAGGCCGTGGATGGAGTGGATGGGCTGTCCAAACTAGGTGGCCAGGTGGTGGACATGGTCCTGACCGACATCAACATGCCAAGGATGGACGGCCTCGAATTCACCCGGCAGCTTCGAGCTTTGACGCCCTACAAGTTCGTTCCGGTAGTCCTGTTGACTACCGAGTCGCACACGGACAAGAAACAGCAAGGCAAGGCGGCCGGCGCGACGGCCTGGATAGTCAAACCATTCCAACCAGATCAGCTGCTGGCGGTAGTGAAGAAGGTCATGCGCTAGGAGCTCGGCGCGGAAAAGGAAACCGAATTCGGTAGTTAACGATGTCAATAGACGTTATGGAGCAGATGCGAGGCGCATTTCGGGCCGAGGCTCTCGATTTGCTGATCGAGCTCGACTCCGCCCTTCTGGCGCTGGAGGAGGAGACCGGTAGTTCGACGCTCGTACACCGGGTGTTCCGTGCCATTCACACCATCAAGGGATCGGGGGCAACCGCAGGTTTCACCCGCCTCGCCAGATTCGCTCACGGCATGGAGGAGGCCTTCGATCTGGCGCGGGAAGGGCGACTTACTGTCACACCCGAATTGATCGATTGCGGGCTGAAGGCATGCGATGTCATCCGTCTGATCATTGAGGAGAAGTCGGAAGGCGCGGCCATCCCAGGAGAGCGGGATGCGATGGCCGCGTTCGCGAAACTTCTGCCGGCGTCGTCGAATTGCAATGCGACGCAAGGTGAGGATCAAACGCCGGAGACTATTGCCCGCGCGGCATTCGAAATCACTTTCAAGCCCAAGCGGGAGATGTTCTATTCCGGAGCCGACCCGGTCACTCTGCTGGACGACTTGCGGGAGCTCGGACAGGCACACATCACGGCCCATTCCGATCAGGTCCCCCTGCTGCCTTCGCTCGAACCCGAGCACTGCTACCTGTGGTGGGAAATCCTGCTTGTGACCGACCGCGATCAAGCTGCGATCAGGGACGTGTTCGTATTTGCCGAGGACGATTGCGAGGTCCGCATCCGGCTGCTCGACGATCAGGAATCGGCTGTATCCCTGCTTGGTTCCGTGCCCGCGGAGGCGTTTGAACTGTTCGTGCTGGAGTGCGAGGACCACCTGGAAGCGATGGAAAGCGATGCGCTCGCCCTGGAGGCCGATCCGGCGGCGAGGGACGAACTGGATTCCCTCTTTCGGGGAATCCACAGCATCAAGGGCAACGCGGGCCTGCTCCTAGGCGATGTCAAGGGCGAGGCCTTGTCGGCTGTGCATCCCTTGCAGCTACTGCTGCGCGTCGCTCACGGACTGGAATCCCATCTCGATCCTTTCCGGGGAGCGACGGCCGGGCCGCTGACGGAACAGACCATCCAGACCGTGCTGGAGACGTGTGATGCCGTCCGCAACCTGTTGGGCAGGCTGAAGCACACCGGCGCGGGTGGACCGGTCTCGCTCGAACTGCTAGCGCGTTTGGGCGTTCAGGTGGCAGACAGGCCGGTCGTCCAACCCGTCGACGCCCGGGAAGCGGCCTTTGTAAACACGACGTCACAATGCGTCGAGATGATCGCCAGTTGCTTCCAACGCATCGACAGCGGCGGCGAGGCCACACGGCCTGTGCTCGAAGCTTATCTGCGTGGTCTCAAAACCCTATCAGCTGCTGCCCAGTACCGTCAATGCGCGGAATTGGAAGAACCGTTGGCGCAGCAGCTTCGAATCCTGGATGCCGCGATGAGCGCCGGCTCAACGTTGGGCGGGGAAGATCGTTCAGCTCTCGAAAGCGCGTTTCGGGTCACCCGTTCCGCCCTGGACCACATCTCGGCAGGCGGAGGTGTCAGCGACACTTCGCAGCCTGCCGCGGCGGCGCCAGTCCCCCGGGAGACTACGGAAGATCGAAAGGCCGCTTCCGCGTCGCCATCGACGATTCGGATCGATCAGATCAAACTGGATGGTCTGATGAGGATCGTTGGCGAATTGCTGGTCGCCCGCGGGGCTTTCCCCCCGCTGGTGCAGAAGCTGACTGATGGTAAGGCCGGCGCGGGATTGGTGAAAGATCTCAAGGACGCCGGATCAAGCATCTCTCGCATCGCCGACGAACTCCAAAGCAGTGTCATGTCGATCCGGATGCTACCGGTTAAGTCTGTTTTCCAGAGATTCCCGCGCCTGGTACGTGACCTCGCGCGCTCCCTCGGAAAGGAAGTTCAGCTCGTAATCGAAGGCGAGGGCATCGAACTGGACAAGACGATCCTTGAGCAGATCGGGGATCCCCTGGTTCACGTGATTCGCAATGCCGTTGATCACGGACTGGAGACACCGGAGGAACGTCGCTCCAGCGGAAAAGGCTTGTCCGGACAACTGACACTTCGAGCCCGGCACGAAGCGGGCGGCGTGGTGATTGAGATCGCCGACGATGGGCGTGGGCTCGACGCTGAAGCGCTCAAGAGGAAGGCTGTCGACAAGGGTCTACTGGCTCCGGAGGCGGCCGCCGGAATGAGCGACGAGGCTGCTTTCCAATTGGTGTTCCTACCGGGGTTGACGACCGCCGCGAAAGTGACGGACGTCTCAGGCCGCGGAGTCGGGATGGACGTCGTCCGCAGCAACGTGCGCGCCTTGCACGGCGCCATCGAAATCCATTCCCAGCCTGGCCGGGGTACCACCTTTCTGATCAAACTGCCTACCAGTCTCATGGTTTCCAAGGGGATTCTGTTGGAGGCAGCGGGGGAGCAGTATATCCTGCCTTTGAGCAGCATCCACGACATGGTCAAACTGCCGTTGGAAGCGGCGCACCAGTACCGCGGGCTCACCCTGGCACCGGTCAGGGGCCGGATCTACTCCATCTTCAACCTGGCGGAGATGTTGGGCCAGGCCGCCGCGCAGCAACCGGAACTTTCCATTGCGATCGTGGAAGCAGGTACAGTCCGGTACGGACTGGTTGTTGACAAGTTTATGACTGAAGTCGAAGTACTCGTCAAACCCCTAACCGGAGCACTGGAGCAATGCAAGGAGTTTCAGGGAGCCGCCATCATGGGAGACGGACGGGTGGTGCTGGTCCTGAATCCTCTGGAGTGCCACAGCCTGGATGTCACGGCATGCATCTAGCTGACCGGAGAATCACGCTGGATGGATGGTCTGGATGAGGTCTGGCATCAAACCAAGCCCGACGCGACGGAAGTTCCAAAACGCTTCAAGCAGTCGTTACCATGCCTGCCAGGGGCATCACCCGCCGCTGGACTGCCGAACCGCCACTGATAGCGCTTTCACAGGATCCGCCAAATAGCATATCCAGGTGCAAGTCGCTCGCGCCAGGAGCTTCATCGTCTAGAGTGTTTGACTCTGGTGCCGCGCCGCGATAGACTCGCTGCTGGCTAGAATGCAAGCGCATGCAGTTTGCCCTGGCGTGTGCACTAAGTTCCTCCGGCGTTGGCATTCTGGCTGGGAGTCTCGCCAAATGCCTTTTTATTCGGTCCTCCGTTCGGTAGCCGCCACTGGCGCATCCATCGTTCTTTGCGCCGCCTCGATGTTGGGTCAGCCGCCCGCCCGCAAACCGGGCCCCGTCATCGGCAAGGCCACCCGTTACATCAATCCCTTACCCATTGAGACATCATCCAGGGACGGTTCACCGCAGGGGGTCAATCTGGGCGACGTCACCGTGGTGAAGTCAGGAGACCTTTACTACCTGTTCGGCACCGGTGGCGGCGCCTGGGTGTCGAAGAACTTCCTGGATTGGAAATACCAGGCCGTTGAGGTGCGCGGCGGCCGTTTACCGGTCGCCCCCCACGTGGTTGAGTACAACGGCGCCTTCTACATGTCCGGCAACGACGCGCCGCTCTACAAGGCCCCTGCCATTCTAGGCCCTTACGAAGTGCTGGGGCCCTGGAAGAACGAGAAAGGCGAACCGTGGACCGGCGTCTCGAACGGCAAGTCCTGGAAGGGCGCGTTCGACGTGGACATCTTCATTGACGACGACAACAAGCCGTACCTCTACTTCCCCGGCAGGTCCACCGACGGCATCTACGTCGCCCCGCTCGACCCGAAGGACCTCACCCGTTTTGCCTCCGCACCCAAACACCTGTTTGGCTTCCAGTCCGAGCACGTGTGGGAACGGTGGGGCGAGAACAATGAGTACCTCTACACGGCCTGGATCGAAGGCCCCTGGGTTTTCAAACGCAACGGCATCTACTATCTGGAATACAGCGCTTCCGGGACGCAGTGGATGAGCTACGCCAGCGGCGTCTACACGTCCAAGAGCCCGCTGGGGCCGTTCACGTACTCCCCGCGCAATCCGCTGCTGCGTCAGACCACTGG
This sequence comes from Paludibaculum fermentans, assembly GCF_051172195.1. GTDB lineage: Bacteria > Acidobacteriota > Terriglobia > Bryobacterales > Bryobacteraceae > Paludibaculum > Paludibaculum fermentans_A. The sequence continues at coordinate 743,780 of NZ_JBPJAQ010000001.1, read as the reverse complement.
CATCGTCACCGGGCCCGGCCATGGCTGCGTGGTGAAGGGGCCGGACGGCAACTGGTGGGTCTTCTACACGCTCGTGATGTCGAATCCACCTGGCGGCCGCCGCCTGGGCATGGATCCGGTGGGCTTCGACGCACAGGGCAACATGTACGTGCGGGCGGTCACCGAAACGCCACAATGGGCGCCCGGAGTGGTGGCCAATCCCGTGCGCGACGGCGACGCGGGTTCCCTCCCGCTCACGGTCAACAAAATGCGCGCCATGAACCAGCGGGGCAGTGCTTCCAGCCAGCGCCCGGGCCACGACGCAGCCTACGCTGTGGATGGCACCAATGGCGCCTGGTGGGAGCCGGCCGAAGAGGATAAACAACCTTCCATCACCGTGGATCTCGGCTCCATCACCGAGTTTGAAGACCCGCAGTATTTCTCCGTCGACTCCAGTCGAATCGAGTTCAGCACCGGCGCGCGAGGCGGTTTCGGGCCACGTGCCGCCGCGCCCTCGCCGGTGACGGGCAGCCCCGCGTTTCGCTACAGAATTGAGACGTCCAAGGACGGCAAGACATTCGACACCATCCTCGACAAGACCAACAATAGCGTGACCCGATACACGGAATTCGACGAACTCCCGCCCACGGTTTGCCGCTACGTCCGGCTGACCATCACGGACTGGCCCCACGTGGGCGTAACGCCATTGGGCGTCCTGGAATTCACCGTCTTCGGCAGAGCGGTGGAGAACGCCAGGCGCTAGCGGGAATAGAAGGACGTTCTCGAACTGAATGGCAAGTTGTGACTCGATATTGAACTGAAGCAAGGAGCTATAAATGAAACGACTATTGCCCATCTTCGCGCTCGCGCCATTGTTGTTGGGCTTCCTGGTAACCGCGCAAGCGCCGCCGGGGATGCCGACGGCGGCGGAGCGGGAGGCGCAGGCCAAAGCGGCTATCGAAGCGGCCAAAGCGCCGCCCGTGGAAGATTTCAAGCCCTCCTCCCTGAACCAGAAGGGTAAGGAATTCCCCGCCGTCAACTCCCAACGGCGCATTCGCGCCCGCGTCGTCGCGCCCGATGCCCATTCCGTCGCGCTCGACATTGGAGCCGTCAAGTACCCATTGACCAAGGGCGAGGACGGAGCCTGGGTCGGCGCTTCCATCCCTCAGGACGAAGGCTTCCACTACTACCAGATCGTGGTCGATGGCGCTCAGGTTCCGGATCCCAACAGCCTCTACTTCTACGGCGCGAGCCGCTGGGGCAGTGGAGTCGAAGTACCTGCCAGCGACCAGGACTTCTATGCCCTGAAGAACGTCCCGCATGGCCAGTTGCGGGAAACTCCCTTCTATTCCAAACGCTCAGACGCCGTGCTCCGCTGCTTCGTTTACACTCCGCCGGACTATGAGAAGAATCCGGCAAAACGGTATCCAGTGCTGTACCTGCAGCATGGCGGAGGCGAAGACGAAACGGGCTGGGGCAGCCAGGGGAAGACCGGGCTGATTATGGATAACCTGATCGCCGCGGGCAAGACCAAGCCGTTCATCATCGTGATGGCCAGCAGCTATGTCCCCGGCGCCCAGATGGGCCCGCCCCGCACACCGGCTCCAGCCGCTCAGTCCGGCGCACCAGCCCGTCCGGCAGGTGCCGGGGGCATGCCCCGCTTCAATTTCAGCGCGTTCGAGCGCGTGCTCCTCGACGAGTTGGTTCCCTTCATTGATGCCAATTTCCGCACGCAAGCCGATCAGCCGCACAGGGCGATGGCCGGCCTCTCGATGGGCGGGATGCAGACGAAGCAGATCACCCTGGCGAACCTGGACAAGTTCTCGCACATCGGCATCTTTAGCGGAGGCAGCATCGCGACTTCGGACATAACCGACATCGACGGTTTCAAGAAGAGCGTCAAGCTCGTGTTTGTCAGCTACGGCAGCCGCGAGAGAGGCGCATCCGGCAAAGCGAACGTTGAGGCGCTGCAACAGGCGGGGGTGAAGAGCGTGTTTTATGAGTCCCCCGAGACCGCTCACGAGTGGTTGTCCTGGCGTCGCAGCCTGTATCAGTTTGCGCCGCTGCTCTTCCTGGAATAGGGGAAGCCTGGAATAGGGGAAGCCTGGAATAGAGGAAGCATGGAGGCCCGCGGTTGTTTCGGCCGCGGGCCTCACCCTTTGGAATGAGGTGCAAGCTCCAGGCACTCCTTCCGTTCGAGGATTGCGACAGGCACAGACCACCAGATTCCGCGGATCGGAAGTGGAGTTTGTGAATGGGCAGGCGCACATTACGAACGGGCGTGAGCTGAAACACGAAGTTTGGCCTCGCTGCTCCAGCTTGGTCCGGACCAGTTCGATCGCTTGGGTTACGAAGCCACGGCCGTAGCCAGCCAATGCAGAGGATCGACGCGCTGTTGGTGAAATCGCCACCGCTCGGGAGCGTCGTCGAAGCCGTCAGAGAACCGGATTCGGATGCCCTCGTCCAGCTCAAACCAGAACTGATTTAGTCCTAAAGATAGTCCTATTCCGCGCGCCTTGAGATAGGACTCTTTCAACGTCCAATACTGGAAGAAGCGCTCCAACCGGGCCGGCTCAGGGGTCTGGTGGAGATCCTCCACCTCAGGGGGCGCGAAGAAGCGTTGCGCCACCCGGAACAGGTCTGTCATGGGGCGGATGAGCTCGACGTCGATGCCGGCTTCGGAGCCCTCCGCAATCAGGATGGCGATGAGGCCGTCACAGTGGGAGAGGTTGAAAGCAACTCCGGCCAGAGACGCGGGCTGCTCGATGAAGGGTTTGCCGAACTCGTTGTAACGGAAGCGAAACTCAGAGGGCGGGACACCGCCGGAGTGTTCTGAAAGCGCCTGCCTCAGCGAACCGCGCGCAACCAGCCGGACGTGCCTGTCCTTCTCGAAAATGAACTTCGCAATGCGCGCCTGTTCGTCGTCGGAAAGCGACGCGCGGAAGCGCTCCAGTACGTCCGGATCCCGCACCTCCTCAGGCTTTAGCAGCCGCAGCACCCCTCCACGATGGCACAGGGACCGGAGGAGGGTCCATGATCTTCGTACCATCGCGATTGAGTACTGAGTACCTTCCGCACCCTGGCCGCGCAGGCCACACTAAGCGAGTACATGCGGGGCACTCTGGGGTCTGGCCGGAATTCAAGCAAAGGGAAAGTACTGCTGCTCACCACCACGATGGGCATCGGCGGCGGCGCGGAAGAACAGGTCATGCAACTCGCCCTCGAGTTGGATCGCCGCGGTTGGCGAACCCGCCTGGTGTCGATGATTCCGGCGGAGCGCATGCCGGGCGAGATCGGCCAGCGGGGCATCCCGGTGGGCGACCTGGGGATGACCGCCGGCGTGCCGGATCCGCGTGCCCTGCCGCGGCTGGTGCGCCTGGTGCGTGAGTTCCAGCCCGACATCCTGCATACCCATATGACGCACGCCAACCTGCTGGGCCGGGTGGCGCGCCTGTTTTCGCGTGTGCCGGCGCTGATCAGCACGCTGCACGGCTTCAAGATGTACGGCGTGAACCAGCGCTTCACGAAGTTTCGAGAGCTGGGGCACCGGTTGACTGATCCGCTGGCCGAGCGGACGACCGCCATCTGCGAGGCGGCGGCCCAATCGTATCTCGAGTCGCATTCGGCTCCCGCGGCCAAGCTGATGGCGCTGCCGAACGGCCTGGACACGTCCCTCTACCGGCCCGATTCGGAGGCCCGCCTGCGGCTTCGACAGGAGTTGGGGCTGACCGGGTTCACCTGGCTGGCCGTGGGCCGCTTCGAGAAGCCCAAGAACTACCCGCTGATGCTGCGCGCCTTTGTCGGACTGGCCCAGCCGGACGCCACGCTGGTGCTGTGCGGCGCCGGTTCGCTGGAGCCTTCGATCAGGCGCCAGATCCAGGAACTAGGGCTGGAAGCACAGGTGCGCCTGTTGGGCATCCGTGAAGACATTCCGGCCGTGATGAATGCCGCCGATGCGTTCGTGCTGTCGTCCGATACGGAAGGACTGCCAATGGTGATCCTGCAGGCCTCCGCCACGGGGCTCCCGATCGTCGCCACCGATGTGGGCGGCAATCGCGAAGCGATCCAGCCGGGCGAGACCGGCCTGCTGACGCCGCCCGGAGACCAGCACGCCCTGACCGCCGCCATGCGGCAGGTTGCTTCACTCAGCGCGGACGAACGAGCCGCCTGGGGCGCGGCCGCCCGCCGCCACACGATTTCCAAGTACGACCTGCAGGTCGTCGCAGACCGTTGGGAAGCGCTTTACAGCGAATTGCTGACACAACACTAGAAAGGGACCCATGCCACTCAACACGTCATCGTCCATCCAAACAGCGGCGGGTCGGATCGCTGCGCAGGCCGAGCGCCAACCGAACGCCGCGGCGATTGTCTCGAGCTCCACTGTCCTGACCTTCGGAGAGCTTGATGGGAAAGCGAACCACCTGGCACACCGGCTGCGCGCGATGGGCGTTGGGCCCGAAGTGCCGGTGGCGCTGCTGCTGAACCGGTCTGTGGACTATGTCGTCGCGGCCCTCGCGGTGATGAAGGCCGGCGGCGCCTATTTGCCGCTGGATCCCGGTACGCCCGCTGCCCGCTCCGCCAGCATTCTGAAAGACTCAGGCACGGCCCTGCTGATCGCGCACCGCTGCGCCGCCGCCGGTCTCGAACCCTCGTGTGAGGTTCTCTATCTCGACAAAGAGTCGACGCAAGGGACTGCAGCCGAGCCGCCGGCCTGCGATGTCACGACCGGCGACCTGGCTTACCTCATCTATACGTCCGGCTCCACGGGCGAGCCGAAGGGTGTCGAGATCACCCACCGCAACCTGAACAGCCTGATCGACTGGCACACGCAGGCCTTTGCGATTACGCCCGAAGACCGGGCGAGCCAGATGGCCGGGCTCGGCTTCGACGCCTCGATATGGGAGATCTGGTGCCATCTCAGCGCGGGCGCCTGCCTGTATCTCGCACCGTCGGAGGATATCCGTACCTTCGCTCCCGCGTTCCAAGGCTGGCTGGTGGAGAACGGAATCACCGTGGCCTTCGCCCCCACCGTCATCGCGCAGCAATTGATCGCGATGGACTGGCCGGCGGAGTCGAGGCTGCGCATTCTGCTCACGGGCGCGGAGCGGCTGCAGCAGCGCCCTCCCGCGAACCTGCCGTTTCTCTTCTTCAATAATTACGGCCCGACGGAAGCCACTGTGGTGACGACTTCGGGGTTAGTGGACCCCACGGGCGAAGGGGCTCCGTCGATTGGGATGGCGGCCAACGGCGCGCGGATCCACATCCTCGACGGCGAGTTGTGTATCGCCGGGCCGCTGGTGGCGCGCGGTTACCGGAACCGGCCGGAGATGACGGCGAGCAAGTTCGTGACGATCGACGGCGAACGTATGTACCGCACGGGTGACCGCGCGCGGCAGTTGCCCAGCGGCGAGTATGAGTTCCTGGGGCGGCTCGACAACCAGGTGAAGATCCGCGGCTACCGCGTGGAACTGGACGAGATCGCCACGACGCTGGCCAGGCATCCAGCCATCCTGAACAGCGTAGCCGTGGCTGTGGACGATGCCTCCATCGCCGCCTACTTCGTCGCTCGCTCCGCTGTCACCAGCGCGGAGCTGACGGCGTTCCTGGTGCCGGTGCTGCCGGAGTACATGATTCCCTCGGCGTTCATTCAGATGGAAGCGCTGCCCATGACCGCCAACGGCAAGTGCGACTACAAGGCGCTGCCCAGGCCTGCCGCGACGGCTGCGGCGCCGCAGTCAACAGACATCCCCGTGCGGCTGGGCGCCATGGTGGCCCTGCTGTTGAAGCAGCCCGCGGTGGATCCGGATGCCAATTTCTTCTTCCTGGGCGGGCACTCCCTGCTGGCGGCGCAACTGCTGGTGCAGGTGAACTCAGCGTTTGGCGTGAAGATGGCGCTGCGGCAGATGTTCCAGGCGCCCACAGTCAACAAGCTCTCAATGCAGATCGCCGGAATGAAGGCAGGGAAGTAAACATGGGAACCATCGCGGACGTCCGTCCCGCTGTCGATGACGCGGGTTTGAGCCTCTACAATTTGCTGGACCCGGAGGTCCTGGACAATCCGTATCCGCTGTATGCGCGGCTGCGGAGCGAGGATCCCGTGCATTGGGACCCCTTCCTGCACGCCTGGGTTGTCACCCGTTACGACGACGTCGTGCATGTGCTGCACAAGTTTCTCGCGGACCGCACGCCGACGCCCGAACTGCTGGAGGCGATGGGCGCTCCGGAATTGAGCGAGATCGCGGAAGTGATGGTGAAGCAGATGCTGTTCATGGATGCGGCGGCGCACACCCGCATCCGGCAGTTGGCTTCGTACGCCTTCACTCCGGCCCGCATCAAGGTGCTGCGCGACCACATCGAGTCGATTGCCGAGCGCCTGATTGTCGAGATGGAGGCGAAGGGTTCCTTCGATCTGATCAGCGACTTCGCGGCTCCGCTACCGGCCATTGTCACAGCCGAGATGCTGGGCGTCCCCACCTCGGATTACAAGCAGTTGAAGGACTGGTCGTTCACGTTCTCAGAGATGCTGGGCAATTTCCAGCACAACCCCGACCGGTCAGAGGCCGTGCTGGAAGCGCTGCGCGGCATGATCCGCTACTTCCGCAACGCCATCGCGGTGCAAAAGGAATACCCGACCGAGGGCCTGGTGCGCTCTTTCATGGATGCGGAAGCCGATGGCGACCGCTTCACCGAAGAAGAGATTGTCGCCAACTGCATCCTGACCATGGTGGGCGGACTGGAAACGACGACCAACCTGATTGGGTCCGGCATTCTCACCCTGATGAGGCATCGCGACCAATATGAGCGGTTGTGCCAGGATCCTGCCCTGATTCCAGGCGCGGTGGAAGAGCTGCTGCGGTTCGAGAGCCCCAGCCAGCACACGGCGCGGCTCGCTCCGGCCGATATCGAGATGGGCGGCAAGCTCATCAAGGAGCGGCAGGCGGTGATCGCGGTGATGGGCGCGGCCAATCGCGACCCGGAGCGGTTCCCGAATCCGGATGAGCTCGACTTTACGCGGAGCCCCAACCGGCACGTCGCCTTTGGGTGGGGTGCGCATTTCTGCTTCGGCGCCGCCTTGGCCCGGATGGAGGCGCAGATCGCCTATGGTCTGTTGACGTCGCGCTTCCCGAATCTGCGGCGCGAGAACGACGATCCGGTGGAATGGCGCGACAACCTGGGCCTGCGCGGGCTGCGTGCCTTGCCGATGAATGCGGGCCGGGAAGGTGGTCTGACGGCATGATGTCCTCCCCGGCGGCAGCGCCGTCGATGACCTCGATGCCGCTGCTGCGAGAAGCGCGCCTGGACGACTACGAGGCGATTGTCGCGCTGGAGCGGGCCAATGGCCTTAAGCCGCGCAGCCGCGAAGAGTGGTCACGGTTCTGGACGGAGAATCCGCTGTATCCGACGATGGGCGGGGCCTGCCCCATCGGCTGGGTACTGGAAGAAGAGGAGACAGGGCGGATTGTCGGGACGCTCAGCAATGTACCGCTGCCTTATACGTTCCGCGGGCGCCACATCCTGGCTGCCACTGGCCGGGGTTGGGCCGTCGATCCGGCTTATCGCGTCTTTGCGCCCCTGCTCCTGGACGAGTACATTCATCAGAACGCGGATGTGCTGCTCAGCACCACGGTCAACGGGATGGCGGAGGCCTCGCACACGATCTGTGAACAGACGCGGGTGCCGGTAGGCGACTGGACGCAGGCGGCCTTCCGCATTGCCGGCTACTACGGATTCGCGCGGGCCGCATTGAAGCTGAAGAAAGCTCCGCGGTTCCTCAGCCCCCTGGTGGCTGCTGCGCTGTGGATCAAGGACCGCCTGGGCAAGGGTGGCGCACTGCCCGCGAAGCCCCCGGGTGTCACAGTGACCAGGGCCACAACCTTTGGTCCGGAGTTTGATGACTTCTGGGTCGAGTTACAGCAACTGAAGGTCGGCAGGATGCTGGGTGTCCGTACGCAGGCCGTGCTGGCGTGGCACTTCGGCAGCAAGGCGGAATCCGGCGGACTGCACGTGCTGTCGGTGTCGGGCGGCGACGGCCGCATGCGGGCCTATGCCGTGCTGGTGCGCAGCGACCACCAGGAATCCGGGCTGCGGCGGATGCGCGTTGCGGATTTTCAGTCACTCGATCCGGCGCTGGACTCGGCGTTGATCCGTGCCGCGGTGGATGTGTGCCGCCAGGAGGGCGTGCATGCCCTGGAGTTGGTCGGGTGCGGACTGCCGGAGTTCCGGGCCTGGGAAACGATCCTGCCCTATCGCCGGGCCTTACCGGCCTGGTGCTACTTCTTTCATTCGACCGACCCCGCGCTGATGGCGGCCCTGCACGATCCAGAGGCCTGGGCTCCTTCGAGCTTCGATGGTGATAGCTCGCTGTAGCAGCCGGACTGTTACACGGTTCCCTGCCAAGGCTCCGGCGGAGGGGCAGAGGCTGGAATTGGATTCTCGGGCCGCAGCGCGAGGTGCTGGGCCCTGAGCTTTCCCTGGTTGGTGCATCGCCCGTGACGGCGCTGCTGTTTGTGGCGGCACGCCTGGCGAATAGAGGGGGCCAGTGGTTCAGTGTTACCATTGGGCGTCGCGCTTGCGAGGAGCCTGATCGGCAGATTGTGCTGAATTCCGGAACCGAGAGCGCCGTTGTCGCAGCGAAGATCACAGCTAGTCGCGATCCGAACTTCGGCTTCAACGTCTCCACGGCGATGTACGAGGGAGTGGTGAAAGCGGAAGGGATCGAGTCCCCAATCTGACACGCACAGAGTCGTTGTGCGGCCTTTCCTACTTTCGCCGCAGGCACGGCGCGGCAGCCGGAAAGGACGAGAATGACAAAACAATTGGTGAAGCGCCATAAGCGCCAGGTGGCGCGGGCGAAGCAGAAGGTGAAGCTGTCTGAACCCGACGTACGAACGCCGGAACAGATCAAAGCGGCCAAAGAGGCGAGTGCGCCGGCCGGCGGCTGGAAGAGCGGGCCAGGCGCCAACTATTCGGGCCCGTCGTCACGCAGCCAGGGGAGCCAGGCATCCGACACCAGGTCGAAGGGTGATAGCTAACAAGATGTTGCGGGCAGTCAAGAGCCTGTTCTCGACGCACTGCCCGCACTGTGGATCGATTGAATACCGGAGCGTCGGGGTCCGCAATGTGTTGGAGCAGGCGTTTCTGTGGCTGATGCAGCCCTGCCGCTGCGACTTCTGCGGCCGTCACTATTTCCTGTTCCGGTGGCAGTTGCCCATCGGCCGGCCCGCTTAAGGTTTGAGTTCTTCGATGGATAAGACGCGGGCGGAGCGGTGACCGGGGCGGTCTTCGCCGCCCGGGATCACGAGCTGGTTCTGCCAGTGCACGGCGGCCGTCGTGACGAGGCTGACGGGTAGGACGGGGCCTTCCTTCCACGCGTTGCTGGCTGCGTCGTAGAGCAAGGTGGTCCGGCGGAAACCGGGGTGGCGTTCGCGGAACTCCGCTGCCCGGCCATCCAGCAAGCCATCGTCGCCCCCAAAGACTGCCAGGGCGGTGGATGAGAGAGCGGCCGATGGCGCGGCCACTACGGGCGCGGGCAACGCTGCTACCGCCTTCCAGCCTCGGCCGGGATCATAGCGCCAACCTTCCTTCAAGTAGCGGCGTACGGCCTGTCCTCCGGCCCCGGTGCTGAGTTCGGCTCCGCCAAAGACATAGAGCGACGCGCCGAGAGCCGCACAGGCCGGCAGGATCCGGCCCGCGGCGGGCAGCGGTTCCAGTTCCTTCCACCCACTTTTCAGATCGGCCAGATCGAGCATGAGCAAGCCAGAGGAAGCCATTGCGGAGGCCGAGGTCTGGCCGCCGAAGACATACAGCCGGGCTCCGTTCAACGCGCAGGCGTGCTGGGTGAGCGGGCGGGGCAGCGCCGGAGCGGTGTCCAGCTTCGGCCGTCCGTCCAGCCATTCGATGCGCAGCACACTGGTGAGCGGCCCTTCCGCATTCGCCCCGCCCACCACATAAACGGCTTCCCGATAGCTGACGGCACAGGCATAGGCGCGTGGAGCGCCCAGGGAAAAGCTGCGCCACGCGGCGGCGCCGGGCGCGAGGACGTGGAGCGAATCCATCCATTCCTTGGTTCCGCCATCGTAGGGCGGGCGGTCGAACCGGCTGCCGCCCACCACCATCATGGCGCCGTGGCTCACGCCGGCCGTCTGCCCGCCGAGGGCCTGCGGCAGGCTGGGGAGGTCGTGCCAGCCCGCGGCTGTCAAAGTCCAGAGCAGGGCCACGGCGATCATACCTTCGGCAAGCCGGGCAGCGCTTCCAGGGCTGCGATGAGCCGGGCGTCTTCGTGCGCTGTCAGCGGGATGCGCGGCGCCAACGCCGCTCCGCAAGGCAGGCCCTGCCAGTCCAGCGTCCGTTTCAGGGCTGGCATGAAGGGGAAGGAGACCAGGATCCGGATGAGGTCGTTGATGCGGTCCTGCAACTCGCGCGCCTCGGCCCAGCGTCCCTCGCAGGCAAGATCGTAGAGTTGTACGAACCATTCCGGCACGATGTTGTAGATGGAGCCGATGCCGCCGCACGCGCCCATCAGGAAGCCGGCCACCAGCATCTCGTCGCGGCCGTGGAAGACGGTCTTGCCCTGGCGCACTAGCAGCGAAAGGGTGAACAGGTCATAGTCGGTGAACTTGAGGCCCACGATGCCGGGCAGGGCGCAGAGCTGCTCCAGTTCCGAGAGGCTCATGGTGCCGCCCGCCTGGGCCGGGAAGTAGTAGGCGAGGAAGGGAAGAGCGGTGACCGCGGCCAGGGCTCGATAGTGCTCCAGCGTCTCGGGGAACGAGGTGTTCTGGGGGCGCAGGCAACTGATGGCGGCGGCGCCGTGCTGTTCCGCATGCCGTGCCAGTTCCTGTGATTCGCGCGGCGACCAGGCTCCGACGTGCACAATCATCTGCCGGCCGGGCGGCGTATGGCGCGCCGCGATCTCCACGATGCGGCGGCGCGTAGCAGCGTCCAGCAACTGTCCTTCGCCGGTGCTGCCGCAGACGTAGACGCCGTGGCAGCCGGCTTCATAGACATGAGCCAGCAGCTTTTCCAGTGCGGGCGTATCGAGGGTCAGGTCGTCGTGAAGGGGTGTGACCAGGGCAGGGAGTATGCCCTTTAGAGGGAGGTTCATTGGGATGTCATTTCGTCTGGTGGCTAGTTCGCGGCCTCGATCCATTCCGCGCGGAGGCGGGCCAACCGGAGCAGCCGCGCGCCGGCGGAGGTGGTCACCTCATAGAGGCACAGAATAGTACCGTCCGGGAGGGCGGCGAGATCGGAGTAGGCGGACGGGCCGGGCTCCAGCACGCGCGCGCTGCTCCAGGTGGCGCCTTCGTCTTTGCTCAACCGCAGGGTGAGGTTGCGGCGGTCTTTCCCCGGCAGGGGCTTGCCGTCGGCCCTGGTGACGCTGTCGGGATTGGAGAAGACAAAGAGCGGGCGCTGCTTGCCGCGGGGCAGGCGCAGGAGGCCGGCGGCGCAGATGGGGTCGGTGAGGGTCTCGTCGAAGCGGGGCTGAGACCACTTCGAGATGCCATCCTGGCTGGTGGCGATGGTGCGGCGGTTGCGCGGGGCAGCGGTGCGGACATTCATCATGACACTGCCGTCGGCCCGCTCCACCAGCACGGTCTCGTTGGCACTGGGGAACTCCTCGCTTCTGGCTACGGCGAGTTCTCCGGCCTGCCAGGTGCGGCCGTGGTCGTCGCTATAGATGGTGGTGTTGACAGAGGGGCCATGGCCGTTGCCGGCGGTGCCCAGCGCGATCCACACGGGCACGATGAGGCGGCCGCGCTTCAGTTCCAGGCCGTGGCCCGGTCCGGTAGCGACGGCGCGCCAGGCGTATTGCTTACGCAGGGGCTCCAGCGCGGCGGTGATCTCGACGGGCGTGGAGAAGGTCTGTCCATCGTCATCGCTGCGCGTATAGAACACGCGCATGTACTCGACGCAGAAGAGCAGGTGGACCTTGCCGTCGCGCGTGGCGATGGCCGCGGGGTTGTTGTAAGTGCGCCACTCCGGCTGGCCCTGTTTGCGTTCGATCGCCACGGGATTGCGTTCGGTGGGACCCGGTACGCGCGGCAGCATCTGAGGCGGGCTGAACGTCCGTCCGCCGTCGGTGGAGCGGCGCAGGACGAGGTCGTTGTCGTCCCAGTCGCTGCCCTTGTAACGGCGGGCCTCGGCATAGGCCAGGACCGTGCCTTTGCGGGTGACGACGATGCCCGGAATGCGGTAGAGCGCGTAGCCGCCCTGGCCCGCTTCGAAGAGATCGGTGTAGGCAGGCTCCGGTGGGGCGGCGGTAGCGAGCCGGGCGAGGCCGGCTGCGCCGAGGGCGGCGAGAACGGAGCGCCTGGATGTGGTTTTAGAAGACATATTTCAAGGCAACCTGGTAGAGGCGCTGGGAGCCCGCTCCGGTGATGAGGCCGAAGGTGGCGCTGTTGAGCGTCGTATTCGGATTCCCCAGTGTAGTGTGATTGAGGGTGTTGAAGGATTCGAGGCGGACGGTGAGGCGTTGCGCTTCCGTCAGATTGAAGGTTTTGTGGAGGCCGGAATCCATGGTGAAGGCCGAGGGACCGCGCAGGGCGTAGTAGCCGAGATTGCCATAGCGCTTTTCCGCCTTGGGGCCGGTGGTGCTGAAGGCGGCGGCATTCAGCCACACCTGCGTTTCGTGGCTGCCGATGTAGGGATCCACCCCTGCCACGACGTCGGGCCGCTGTCCGGCGCTGCGGCCGCTGCCGACGAAATCGTTGCCCGAGGTCAGGTTCAAGGGCAGGCCGGAGCGCCAGCCGATGATGGAGCGCAGCGTCCAGCCGCTGAGCGCGCCGCGCAGGACACGGTTCTGGAGGTGGGTGCCGCCGGGAATCGTGTAGCTGAAGATGTTGCGGAAGACGCGCTTGGAGAGCCCCTGGAGAGGTCCGGTGGAGCCGGCAATGTTCAAGGGATCCTGGAGTCCGCCGCCGGTGAAGGTGATGGTGTCGTCCGGAGCATAGTAGCCGCGGCCGTCGGCAAGCGTGAAGTAGGCGTCGTAGTTCAGTCCATGCCAGAGCTTCTGGTTCGCTGAGAGTTCCAGGGAGTTGTAGGTGATGTTGGCTGCATTCTCCTCGAAGTTCACCTGGCCCAGGCTGGTGACTGGCCGGGCGCCAGTGGCGGGGTTTACGAGATTCAGCGGCCGGACGGAGATCAGCTTGATGGTGCGCTGGCCCACATAGGCAACCTGCAGGGCCAGGGTCTTGGAGACCTGCCGCTGTACGGCCAGGTTCCACATGCCGACATAGGTGTCGCGGCGGTTGTAGTCGGCGACGCTGCGCGAGAGCTTCATGCTGGGCGGCAGCAGATCCGGGTTGTTCTGGATGAGCGTCTGGAAGGCGATGGCGTTGGGATAGATGAGGTAAGACGCCGGGACGTCGGCGGCGGCGAAGCTGGACACGCCGGAGAGCTTGGGGCTGATGAACGCCATGTCGTAGTAGTGGATGGCCTGCGGCATGATGTAGCTGACCGCGCCGCCCAGGCGGACGACGGTGCGCTGCGAGGCGTCGGGGGTCCAGACCAGGCCCATGCGCGGCCCGAAGTCGTTGCGGTCCGAAGCGAACATGGGCGCCTGGGCGGCGTTATAGGCGCCGTAGGGATCGGAACTGTTGACATTGAAGCCGCCGCGCAGTGGAGGCGAGTATTCGTAGCGCACGCCGAGGTTCACCTGAAGCTTGGGCGAGAGGCGCCAGTCGTCCTGAATGTAGAAGCCGGTATTGAGAGTCCGCAGACCCTTGCTGGTGGTGAAGGAGAGGCCGACCGAGACGGGCCGCTGGGCAATGATGTCCGCGGTCGTGGTGTAGCTGTAGGACGGCGGACCGCCCTGGTAGCGAACGCTGCGCACTTCGCGCAGATCCACGCCCATCTTGATGGAATGGCGGCCGCGCAGGATGGTGAAGTTGTCCGCGACGGAGTAAGTGGTGGGCAGGAAGTGGATGAAGTTGGACATCGAGGCGTTGATGCCCTGCACGCTGATGTAGGCGGGGATCTTGTCGAAGTTCGCCGGATTGCGGAACAGGTCGACGCGGTTGAAGCCCAGGCGGAGCTCATTCAGCATGGTGGCGCCGAGGTTCGTGGTGTGCTCCACCACGGCGTTCTGATAGCGCATGGGGTAAGTGGTGGGCATGGTGGGCGAGAGGCTGGGGGTGGCGTAGTCCTGATTGTTGTAGCTATGCCGGACGACCAGCCGCTGCTGGCCCAGAAGGACGTCGACGCGGGTGAGGAAGGTCTGTTCGTCGTTGGTGGAACGGTCGTTGCGGACGTGCTGTCCGATGAGCGGATTCGACGTGGCGTTGGTGGGGGCCGGGAGGATGGTGGTGAGGGTATTGCGGAGCTCCGGCGTCAACTGCACCAGCAGCGCCTCCGTGGGCACGTTGCCGGTGACTTGTGATTGGCGACGCACCTTTGCTCCTTCGTAGTTGAAGAAGAAGAAGACCTTGTCACGCTTGATGGGGCCGGCCAGATTGCCTCCGAACTGATTCCAGCGCAGGGGCGACTTGCCCAGTTTGTTCTTGTTGGAGAAGAAGTCGTTGGCGTTCAGCTTGTCGTTGCGGAAGAACTCGAACAGCGTGCCGTGCCAGTCGTTGGAGCCGGAGCGGGTGGTGATGTTCAGGACACCTCCGCCGGCGCGGCCATACTCCGCAGACGAGGCGCTGGCGGTGGATTTGAACTCCTGGATGGCCTCGACGCTGACGGTGTTGATGAGGGTACCGCCGCCGCCGGCGGACTGGAAGCTGGCGGCGCCATTCACTTCGCCGAAGGACATATCGACACCGTCGAGCATCATGTTGGTGCCCAGGGCGGTGGAACCGTGGAACGAGATGCCGCCACGGCCGCCCGCTCCGCTGGAGGGAGAAGAGACCACACCGGCCTGCAGGCTCACCAGTTCCTGGAAGTTGCGGCCATTCAACGGTAGCTCGTCGGCCCGCGTACGGGTCATGACGACGCCCAGGTCAGTGGTGGTGGTGTTGATTTGAGGGGCGGTGGCGCTGACGTCGATCTTCTCGCTGACGGCGCCCACGGTGAGGGCGAGGTCAATGCGGGGGCGGGTTCCGGTGGAGAGCGTGAACACGGCACCCTGCACCACGTTGAAGCCTTGCGCCTCGGCGCGGATGCGGTAAGGTCCGGCGGCGAGCAGGGGGAACTCGTAGTAGCCCTCGGCATTGGTGGTGACTGAGCGCTCTTCGTTCGTGTCCTGATTGTGGGCGACAACGCGGACTCCGGGCACGGGCGCGGCGCTGGGGTCGCGGACCGTCCCAATGATGGATCCGCCGCCAATCTGTGCCTGGGCCAGGCTGGCTGCCATCAGGCCCAGGATCAGCGCAAGAGCAGCGCTGGCGCCTCGTCCTCGCAATGCGAACTGCATGGTTATCTCCTTCGTGGCGGGCGACGCTCCGAACGCGGTTGGCTGCCGCAGCAAGGCCACTTGTCTAATTATCGATAACAACATCGATAAGTCAACCGAAACTTGCATCGATCATTGAATCGGGTGGCTGCGGTGTGGTAGCCTCATCCCCGTGACCGGTACAGTGAAGGCCTCTTCGCGAGTCTCTGAAGTGGCTCGTCAGTTGCGGGAATCGATCTTTGAGGGCAAGCTCGCCCCGGGCGCTCCCTTGCGGGAGCTCACGTTGGCGCGGGAGCTCCAGGTAAGCCAGGCTACGGTGCGGGAAGCGCTGCAGCGGCTTGAGCATGCGGGGCTGGTGACCAGGCGCCGCAACCTGGGCACTTCGGTGACCCGGTTATCCCCGAAGGACGTGCGGGAACGGCTGGGCTTGCGGGCCCTGCTGGAGGTGATGGCGGCGCGAGCCGCGGCGGAGCGAATGACTGCCGCCGATTTCGAGGAACTGGAGCGCAGGCTGAACGTTCTGGGTGACAGTGTCGAGTCGGACCGTTACTACGAGGCGGCGCAAGCGGACCTGGAGTTCCACCGCTACATCTGGCAGTGTTCGGGGAACGAGACACTGTGCGGCCTGCTGGAGCTCGTCACGGTGCCGCTGTTCGCGTTCATCAGCATCATGCGCAGCCACGGTCTGCACAAGCTGCATGCGGTGGTGGCGAGCCACACACCTTTGATCGAGGCGCTGCGGAGCAAGGACGCGGCGCGCATCAGTGAGGCCTTCCAGCGTGGCGCCACGGCTTCGTATGAGCCCTTCCTGCAGGATGAAAGTCCGAGGGCGTCGGCCGAATTGTTCGGGTTCCTTTCGACTACGCGGCTGGACGGGTGAAGGCCAGGGGGTAAACCCGGTTAGCCTGCCAGCGGCAGATAGAGGCTACCCACCCGCTCCAGCCAATGCGGGGCAAGCCCTTCACACGCGATCGTTTCCAGCACACGGCTTGGGCTCCCGAGGTCAGTCCAGCGCGAGGCCGCGTCCCGAATCACCAGCAGATGCTCCGGTTGAGAAGCCAGAACATCGCGCGAGAAATGGACGGGGAGAACAGCCCGGTACGACGCGCTCAAGTCTCCGTCCATGGTGCCCAGGGACAAGCTCAGGACGGTCTTGGGCACCGCCGCGCACAGCACTTTGATGAATGCGCTGACGCGTCCGATGGTCACGGAGGTGTTCCAAAGACAGCCCAGCCGAAGAAGTTTCTGGACCGATGGCAGATCCGGCTTCTCCCAGAAGTGGCGAACGCGGGCAGGGACGGAATTGGAAGGGGGTGCGGCCAACGGCTCAGTTTCTATCCATCCGTACCCCGTTTCTGAATGGGCCGGCGTAGCGCCGAGCAGCACCAGCATGTCCGGGTTCTCCCTGGCAACCTGCAGGCCGGTGTGAACGGCTCTCAGAAATGCTGGTTCGTTGCCGTAGTAGTGATCGGAGGGGAAGAAGGCGGCGACGGCATCATCGTCCAACTCGCGAAGCATCAGGATTGCGGAGGCAATGGCAACGCCGGTTCCGCGGTTGAGAGGCTGCACCAGGAGGGCGGTGTCAGGCATGGTGGCGAGTTGATTCTGATAGTAGGCCTCGTGCTTCTTTGTGACGACCGCTACGATTCTAGTCCGGTCAAACAGCGGGGCCATGCGGCGCCGTGTCTCGGCGAAGAGGCTCTGGGTGCCGAGAACCCGGCAGAATTGCTTCGGGCGTTGATCCCCTTCGATGTTGACTGTCAGAGGCCGCAGGCGAGTACCGTCACCCCCGGCGAGGATAATGCCCCAAGCTCCGTGGTTGGGTGCAGACAGGTTTGTCATTTCCACGTAATGCATCATGCAAGCGGGCAGCCAATGAGCCAGAGCCGCCCTGCCTGCCCGGAAGGGTGTGGCTGGAGGGCACTTGCCGGGCATGAGAGCGCGGTACTCGAAACGCTATCTCGTGACCTTGGAGAATTCCGTTTCGACGCCTCATGAATTAGCGTGAAGGGCGCCGTCGCGGCGGAGTGCGCCCATCGCCGCGAAGCGGCTGGTATCGGCTCGCTAACAATGGGAGGCGCCCGGCTGAGCCGGTGGTTATTTACTCGCCGGATGCGTTGGAGGAAGCGCAGCGGCGGCACATCCCCAGGGTGCTCGACCTGATGAAAAGGCTGTGCATCCGGCGTGCCGCGCACAGCGTCTCGCGAAATTGATCCATGCAGGGTTGCTTCTTCGCGGGGGAGCTTGTGGGAGCGACCGGCCCCTCCGGGTGAGGGAGGGGCCGCTTCCACATCTACAACGGTTTAGTTTTCAAAGAGCGTGTCCAGGTGTCCGCGGGCCACGACCCCAGGCAGTTTTCGAGGGACTGAGTGCCGCCTGCGGCCTGGCGACCGCCTACCGCCTGTGTTGGAGAGCGAAAAGAGTGCTCAGCGTCTCACACCGGGCGCGCTGCAGCCGTGCGAGTTCGTGTGCTCTGTGGAAGAAGATGTTGGAGGTGTTGAGTAGCTTATCCATGGTGCTGGTTGTGGCGTCGAGGCAGCCGGTGTTGGCGGAGAGCCTGGAGTTGATCGACCATTCGATGGCGCAGAGTTCGTGGACGAGCGCCTGTTCGAGGCGGCTTGTGGGGCGGAGGTCCAGATTCAGGCAGTGCAGGCGTTCCCGGAAAGAGGCTTCGTCTTCCTTCGTGAAGCCGGGGGAGTGAGCGGGTTCAGGGTCGAGCGTGGCGTTGTGTCTATCCCTGGTTGAGTCCTTGTCGGAGCGGGCATGGGTTTCGGCCGTAGCAGGGCCGTTCGAGCGGTGGCCGTTTGTGCGGGCCTGCCCGGATTTCGTTATTTCTGACATATCGTGCCTCGGGGCAGATTGTAGGGGACGGGTTGCCAGCAAATTGGAGCCGGGTGGAGTCGTGGGGATTGGGAGGGTCTTCGTTTGATGGAGATACGGCATAGATGAAACCTGCATTAAGCCGTGACCGGGTTTGGGGAGTGGGCGGTTTGGGGAAGAGGCGGGTGCCGAGGACGCTGAATCCCGAATTCGGCTGGCGGCTGCGAATGGCTTTGTTCCCTCATTTTCCGCGGTGGGTTCTTCCGGGGGCTGCGCCGGGCCGGCGCTGAAGTGCAGCCAGGGCCGGGAAGCGTGGGCGTGCTGGACTGAGGAAGTGCGAATTGGGGCGCGGCCTTTTTCGGTGGTTGGTTGGAGGTTTGGCGTGGCTCCCCCGCTCCTTTTAGTCGCGGCTCTGAGCGGGGCTTTTCTGGTTTTGGGGGACCGGAGGGGCTTGGGGGAATGCGTTGAAGACGCGGTGGTAGCCTTGGCCCGCTTCTTGCCAGTCGCGGTTCGCTGCGCGGTGGGGACCCCTCCCTGACGGTCGGGGTTCGCAGGGGCTCTGTTTGCTTCGGCGGCCTGGTGAGACTTGGGGGACTCCGTTCTAGACGCGGTGGTAGCCCGTCGCTGACACTCCGGGACTGGGGCTGGTGGGTTTGTTCCCTCAGAATTCGTGGTGGGTTGGGTGGTCTCGGTCTCGGCGGGGCCGGCCGGCTGACTGGGGGACAGGAGTTGGGTGAGGTGGTCCAGGCCGTTTGGGATAGAGAGGATGATGCTTTCGACGCGGCCGAGGCGCATCTGGATCCAACCGGAGTAACGGTTGAGGGCCTGGATATAGCCGTGCTGGCGGAGGACCCAGTCGCGGGCGATGTCTTCGTTGCCGCGGCCGTATTCGAGACCGGCGTTGAAGAGGGCGCGTTCGCGGCTCTCGTGGATGACCAGGTGGCCCTGGAGCATGTGCCACTCGTAAGTAAGGGCACGCAGGGTTGGTTCTGTCAGGTCATGGGTGCGGGCTTCAGCGATGGCTCGGAAATGGGCTTCGAGGCGCGGTGACATGCGGTGGTCTTCACTGTAGACTCCGGTGCGGCGGGCATTGGCGGAGACTTTGGCTTTGCCGGCGGCGGTGCGCGGACCGGTGGATTTTTGGGCGTTGGCTCGGTTGGCAGCGAGGCGCTTTTCGGAGATTTGAGTGGGGGGCATGGGTTTAGTCCTTGAGGTTCACTGCACCTGTTGAATGGGGTAGGTGCGTTGGATGAGTCGGAGTTCGGCGGA
The DNA here is from genome assembly GCF_051172195.1 of Paludibaculum fermentans. GTDB lineage: Bacteria > Acidobacteriota > Terriglobia > Bryobacterales > Bryobacteraceae > Paludibaculum > Paludibaculum fermentans_A. The sequence continues at coordinate 724,384 of NZ_JBPJAQ010000001.1, read as the reverse complement.
GAGCGCGCGGTGGCGGCGCCAGTAGCGTTCCTCGAGTTTGAGGGCTTCGAGGAGGGATTTGCGTTGAGCGGGGTCCATGGTGTGGAAGGCCTGCCAGGCGTGGACTCCGGGGCTGGCTTTGGGGACCAGTTCGTTGGTGTTGTCCCACTGGCGCTGGATTTGGAGCGTGAGGGCGTTGGCTTCGAAGGAGGCGTAGCGTTCGGCGCGCCAGATGCATTCGGCCATACGGTCGGCCAGGATGTGCTGATAGGTGGTGGCTGGTTTGAACTGTTGGTGGACGGCGGCACGAATCTTTTTGTAGTAATCCTTGCGTTCGACGAAGGTGGTGACGCTGGCGGCTTTGGCGCCGGTGAGGATGCCATCCTCGGCGACCTGGGCGTGGTGGCTGAGGAGGTCGATGTCGGGGAAGGCGCAATCGATTGGTTCGGAAGTAATCATATGAAATGTCCTCTATAACCATTCTTTGGAGGGGTGGACCAAGGATTTAGGAGATGGAGGTCTGCAATCTGTTGATTGCAGGGGAGAAGATTTTTGTTGATCTGGTGTCATCAAAGAAGCTTCATGTGGGGAAATGGGGTGGTTCTGAGGGAGGTGGCTTGGCGGGTGGGCCCGGTGGATGGGAGTGCAGGGAGGACGGGGCTCGATTCCATCCTTTGCGGTCTCCGCTCCCTGGGCTTGACCTGCTGTGGGCTGGTGGCCCATCCCAGCAGTCAGTTCAATTGATTGAGCAGTTAGCGGTTGACTGCGATCGATCTCGTGGCTGGGAGCGATGGTGCTCCAGTCAGCCACTCGAGCTTTGCCGAGTTCGCTGTCTCTTGTTCCGCGTCGAGGTGGTGGTTGAGGAGTTTGGTGTTTTCGAGTTCTGTGTGGCGTGCGACGAATTGGGAGGAGAGCCCGGCTCCCCGATACCGTCCGTCGAGGGTGAACGTGTGGACGATTACCGCCGGATGGTCAATTTCTTCCGTGACCCCCACGTTGAGCTCGGTTGGCGTGGCTCGCAGCGACATCACGGCGTTGTAGGTTTCTTTTGCGCGGTTGATGCATGTGCGCGGGAAGAGAACTCGTGCGACCTCACGCGCGGGGTCGCCAGGGAGCTGGTACTTCGCATTCTCCTCGTGGGAGACGCCACCGAACGATGCCGGGTCCAACACGACGAGCGCCGCGCGATGATACGCGTTGGCGATCCCCCCGGCATAGAGGAGGGGGTGTCTGTTCCCCGCCGTTTCCGACACGCCCAGGAATGGCAGGTGTCCCGCGTGCCAATACTCGCGCAACAACTTGCCGTCTCCGGACAGGAGTGCGATTTGTGAAGGGAACCAAGTGTGGTGCACACTCGCGACGGCAAGCCGGAGGGCACCCCCGATGTGGAACACTACGAGGTTTACCGGGTTGTACGGGGGACGGTACTCCTGCGCGAAACCGGCAGCACGCTGTCCTGGGATAAACCGCCAGCGCTCCTCGCCGGTGCGCGAGTAGCAGTAGACCATCGGCGTTCCCTGCGACTTCGGGTATGCCAAGAACACGACCTCCGGTTCGCCGTCACCATCGACGTCACCGATCCACCCCATGTTCTGGTCGCGGTCTGAGAATGCCCGATAGTCCGTCAACGCAAAACCGAACGGCTTCGTCCATAACTCCCGGCCACGATCATCCACCACGATGAGCGTGTCACCTGTTACGCGCCACTCTGTGGGTACACGATGGCGGGAGACGAAGGAAGCAGCACCGACCACGAGCATCACGAGGAGCACCGCGGCTGGCACGCCAACCCATCGCCACACAATACCTCGCACGAAGGCCGGCGTGGCAAGTGGAAGACGCTCTGAGACTGGGGGTGCTTGGAGCCATGCGGAGAGTTCGTCGATGGACACGATCACGCGGCCGCGACCACCGGGCAATCTTCGCACGGGGAGTCCCCGCTCGGCCTCCCACTTCTGGGCAGTTCGCACACTCACGCCGAGGTACGCCGCGATCTCCTTCCAGGAGCTCAACAAGCCAGCCTGTTGGGTAACGGACTGCTCCTCCACGAAGAAATCCTTTCGCTGCAACACTATCACAACGAGTTAGAGAACAGAGTGTAAAGGCAGCACTCGGCGCGCACGGATGCGCGGGGGTGTCATGCCGCTGGTGCCACGCGGACGATGTCTCCTCATGGAACCAGATGACGTCATCTGAAATGAGCGGGAGACCGGGATCGAACCGGCGACTGTCCCGGTTCGCCTTCTTCCCATGCGGCGGTGAGGCCTGGCCTTATCAACCTGCCACCAGCAGAGTGGATCACCGCACACGCTGGACGGTGCGCCAAAGATGCCTTCCCCCGGGTACAAGCAGGACCAGCGCGCGACATCCCGCACCCACGAAGCCCGGAACCGGTCCAGGAATACCAGGCAGCACTCGCGAGCACATCTAGAGGCACAGCGAGTGGGAGAGCAAGCGGTCACCACGACGAGAACCCGATGCCGAGACGATAAGTGCCAGCCGGGATATCAACGCCCTGATCGACACGTGCGAAGTCCAGAAGGAACACTTGCCCGAACTCGCACCGGACCAGCATGGTGGCTCGCACAAGCCATCACTGAGGCCCTAGGGGGGCTTCGACCTCAAGTTCATGTTCAAAGCTGTTGGTTGCGAGTTCGATTCTCGACCCACGCTCCATTCATTCCCCGACAACTCACGGGCAGTCGATCATCTTCTTTCGGCTCACCAGAGAAATGGCCTCCGCGGCGTCGATGAGCTCGCTCGCGGCCGCCGGATTGCCAACGTAGATCGCCGCCACCAGCAGCACGCCCGTCAATGCGGTACAGGTTGCCTTGGCATAAGGGGCGAATCTGACTCCGAGCCGACTGCTTAGCGTTGTGTACTCAGGCGCAGTGTTGAGGCCGAGAGGATCGATGCTGACAAGCGGCGAGTTCAAGGCGTAGTCGTAACTAAACGGGGCCACCGGATCTGCCTGTACAAACCGCCCGACGGCGGGACTATAGAGCCGCGCGCGGAAGAACAGATCGCCGCTGACGGGAATCGTCTCCCGTCCGGTGAACGAGAGCTGACTAGCTACCGCCGGGTTGGTGTTCTGCAAGGGAGAGCCGAACGTGCTCAGCAGCAACTGGCTGACTGGCGCTCCGGCATTGTCGAGAACCGTGCGGACGGTGCCCACCTGGTCTGTCAGCAACCAGCGCGTCTGCCCGGCTACGTCTTCCGCCAGAATCGAGTCAAGCCTGCGCTCGTATAGCCGCCTGGTGACGCTATTACTGGGTGCGATCGCGATGACGGGATGAAGCAGGTCGTAGTAGAACAGTGTCTCGCCGGCCGAGTCGACAGACGAAATGCGGCGGTTCAACGGATCGTACGAGAAGGTATTCCGCCCGGTTTCGACCCCGGAGCCGTTGCGAGCGACGATCTCCGTTACCCGGTTGCGGAAATCGTAACCGTAGTCGATGGTCGAGTTATCGGTGCGATTCCGGCGGCGCGAGAGGTTGCCTTCCGCGTCGTAGGTGTAATCGAACTGGCCATCGTTTGTCAGCAGGTTGCCGCCGGGCCCACCCTGGTAGGAATACTGATGGGTTCCCAGCGTATGGCTCGTGAGCCGGTTGCCCGCGGCGTCGTAGGTGTAGAGCTCCGACGGCTGGATCGCCGGGTTAGGATGTGTGGCTCGTGTTAGGCGTCGCGCCGCGTCGTATTCGAACAGGTGCAAGCCCTGGACGTCGGTCATCTGTGTGATGTCGCCGAGCGTGTTGCGGCCGAACGTGAGCAGATTCAACCCGACGGTCCCTGCCGGATTGGTATGACGGAGCGCGGTCGTCCGGCTGCCGCAGCCGCCGCAATCGTACTCGATGACGGTCCTGGCAACGGCAACGGAGCCAGCCAGATCAGCATACCGATGAACGGTAACCGGCAAGCCGGCCAAGTCGAAGTCGAACTGAACCCGTTTGTTCCCGACACCTGCACCGGATTGAGTCAGGACGTCGAGTTGATCCAGTCCATTGAAGGTGCGTTGCGTGGTGCCGCCGAGCGAGTCCACCGCCGCAGTGCGATTGCCGTTGGCATCGTATGTGTAGTTGAGGGCGAACACCGCTTTGCCGGGATACGCCGCCTCCTCGCGCGTGCGTCGCCCCACCGCGTTGTACTGGAAGCTGATGGAGGCGGAGGCATCGGAGGCCGATAGCGGCAGACCAAAGGAATCGGAGTTGAACTGGATCACACGTCCGTTCGACCAGGTTTCCCGGGTGAGGGCGTGGGCGGCATTGTATTGGTAGTCAATGCGCCTGCCGTTCCGGTCGGTTCTGCTCAGCAGATCGCCCGTGGTGGACCAGGTGAGCGTTGCGACACCACCGCGCGGATCGCGAAGGGTGGCGGGGAAGCCCTGGCCCGTGAACGTGCGAACGGTGGCGGCACCCTGCGGATCGATGAGGTGGGTCTGGTTGCCCGCGCTGTCGTACCGATACTCGGTGGTTTGGCCGGCGCGATCGCGGACGAAGCGAAGCTGACAAAGAGAATCGTACGTGTAGGATTCAACTCCACCAGCGGTATCGGTAATCGTCGCCACCAGGTTGCATGGGGTGTTGTAGGTATAACTGGTGCGGCGACCCGCGGAATCGGTGCGGGAGAGTATATTGCCCGCGGCATCATACGTGAACGATGTCAGATTTCCGGCGGGGTCGCGCTCGCTGAGCAGATTGCCAACCGCATCGTAGGTCCGGATGGTGTCCCGGAAAGCAAAGGCATCCAGGTACTTGCGTTCGGTGACGAGGTTGCCTCGATCGTCATAGGTATAGTCGCGCCGGAAGCCCCGGCCATTGAAGAGAGTCTGCGCCAGCGCATCGGGATTGTGCGTCAGCCGCGTGCAGCCGGCGAGGGTGCTGATGTCGCCGTCGGCGGGACATGATGCGGCGAGCCGGCCGGTTCCATCGACGATGTTCCTGACATTCGGCCGGCCGAGGGGATCTTCCACTTTGGTGACGAAGTTGGGGAACGACGCATTCTCGTAGAAGTATCGGAACGTATTGCCCAGCTGGTCAATGGTTGTTGACAGGTTCCCGAACGCGTCGTAGGTATAGCGCATCTCGGCTCCTGAAGGTTCGCGGATGCTGGTGATCCTGCCCTGCCCGTCGCGGGTCAGCGCCACCTGCACGCCCGTTGAACTCAGGATCGCCGTGGGAGTGAACGTGATCGTGTTGGCGTTGCGATCGCGAATCAACAGCACTCCGTCGATCTCGTCCAGTTCATAGCGAACGCCTTCCTTCGTAGTCAGGATGTAGCGGCGCGGGTTCCAGACAGTATTGAAAGTGGAGTGGGCTACGTTGTCGAACAGCAGAACGCTGGTCTCGGCGACCTCGAGTTTGTCCTGCACGCCGGCGTCAGGCGTAAAGCGTGGTGTCACGACATTCGGAAACAGAAACGCAGGAGCGAAGGGGTCAAACCGGAATCCGACCCGCCTGCCCTCAGGCGTGGTTACGTAGACTTTGGCACCCGTGCGCATGCCCTGCAGGGGTGCTTCGGTGGGCGCATCCACCACGCTGCCGAACAGCCCGAGCCTCCAGCCGGCCCCGAAATCGCCGCTGCGGGTATCGAGGCTATCGTAATGGCGTGTGATGCTCAGCGGCACACCGACAAAGGGAATGGTCAGGTCGTTCACGGTGCTGGTGAACCGGCCCAGTTTGAGATCGCCGGAGACCGAGTAGGGGAATTCGCGATGAATGCCTTCGGCGCCCTTCAGCACGTCGACCATGATCGTGTAGGTGTCATTGGCGATGACAGTCGGATCGAGAACGGCGATCGTACCGTTGGTGACCTGCCCCGTACCGGAGGCCAAGGTTCGATCGGCGATACCCGGGCCGCGCAGCTTCACGGTCCAGGTGAGCGCGGGGCCGCCGCTGTTTGGATCGGTGATGTCGGCGACGATGTTCACTGGACGGCTCAGATCCGCTCCTGGCGAAGGCGAGATCAGCGTGAAGATCGCGGGCGGCACATCGGTGACGGTCACAGTGAAGCTTTGTGTGGAGGCCGTGCCCTGCGGATCGCTGGCTCGAACGGTGAAGTTCTGGGCGCCCACCTGCGACACCTGCGGCGTCCAGGAGATCAGGCCCGAGCCGGGATCGATAATAGCCCCCGCGGGGGCGAGCGTCAGGCCGAAGCTGACAATTCCGCCCTCGGGATCGGAGGCCTGCGCGTCGTAGAGGTAAGGGATGCCGGCGCGGCCGGTCAACAGCGCTTCCGACGTAAAGACCGGCGCTGAGTTGAGATTCACTCCCGGCGAGATCGTCAGCGTCCAGGACTGCTGTGCGATGGCACCGATTCTGTCGCGAACCTCGATTGTCAGCGGGTGCGCACCCACCTGCCCATCGCTGGGAGTCCACAGGAGAACGCCTGTGCCTGGATGGATGACCGCCCCCGTGGGCGCCGTGACCAGCGCCCACGTGAGCGTGTCTCCGGCATCGGGATCGGTGGCGGCCGCGACATAGCTGAAGGTCGCATTGGCATTGCCGGTGGTGCGCGGCGCCGAAGTGATCTGCGGACCGCGATTCAGATTCCGCACCACGATACTGAACGTCTGCACGACATTCGCGCCGGGCAGATCCCGCACTCTCAGGGACACCGGAAAGGTGCCCACAGCGGCCGGAGTCCACTGCAACAGTCCGGTCGCGCTGTTGATCGTCATGCCGGACGGACCGTTATCGAGCAGGAAGGTCAGCACCTCGCCCGCGTCGGCATCAGAGGCACGCGCTGTGTAAGCGTACGGACGCCCTAAGGCGCCACTGGTCAACGGCGTCGACAGAAACTGCGGCGCAGAGTTAGCCACCTGCGTCTCGATGAACAGCGTGAACGCCTGGCTCGCCTTGCGATTCCGGGTATCGGTGGCCGTGAGCGTCAACCGGTACGCGCCGCCCTGGCTCGCGCCGGGCGTCCAGTCCATGCGTCCATTGGTTGTACTAAAGGTCATGCCGGCAGGCGCGCCCGTCAGCGACCACGTGAGCACTTCGCCCGCGTCCGGGTCCGCGGCGGACGACGAGTAATGGTAAGCCGACAGCGTACGGCCGCGCGTTGGCGGAGACGAAAGCAGGGAGGGGGGCGTATCGCCGCGCTGCGTGCGCGGAATCGGAGTGGCGGACGATTCGGTTCCCTGGCGCGATTCCTGGCCTTGCTGGTTGAGCCAGCGGACTTCGTAAAGATATAGCGTATTGTTCGTCAGCCCCGCATCCGAAAAAGCGCCGGCTGCCGTAATGTGGGCCGCGCGAATGAGCGCGGCGGCGGTTGCCGACGTGCGGCGGTAGATGTTGTAGCTGACGGCACTGGGGACCGGCGTCCATTTGAGATCCACGCTGGCATCCTTTCCGCGAGCGATCAGATCGTCCACCGTGACAAAGGGGCCCTGGCCGATCACCAACTGGCTAGCGTGCTGATTGTTGGTCTCGTCGCCTTCGGTGACCTCGAGGTTGGTGTCGGCGGTGACCACCAGGTTGATTTGTCCGGCGGGCGGAGCCGCCCAGACGATGGCCAGGTCTTCGTACTCGCCCGGCCTGAGAACGCGCGAGGTGTTCACTGCGCCCAGCAGCGGGCCAGCGGGGCCGTTCCGAAACTCCACTCGATGCACTGGAGCGAGAGACGATCCGCCATTGCCGATTCTGGCGATCAGCCGGGTGGACGCTGGAAAAGCGTCGTCCAGGCGCCGGAGAAATGACACCGTGATATCGGCAGCGGAACCGGGCTGAGTGAGCGAGTTCGGCAGGAGATCGTTGGTGCGGAAGTGGTTCAGCCCCGGCACCAGCCAGTTCGAGATTACAGTTGCCGGAACCGTCAGGTCGTCGTTGGCGTTGGTTACCGTGAAGTTATCCTGATTCCATATCGGGCGCGTGTTGGCCCAGTTACTGCCGGCACCGCGGTAAGCCCGTACGCCGCGGCCTTCCGGAAAGAACGGGACGTCGGCCGCCACCAGGATCTCGGCGTGACCATCGAGGTCAATATCGGCCACGGTGGGTCCTTCAGCGGCTGTCGTTGAGTAGTGCAGGAACTGGTTGAGAATCGTGCCGTCGCTGCCGCGCAGGATGTACAGCTGTTGCTGGTCGGCGTAAATGATCTCGGCCCGGCCGTCGTTGTTGAGATCGAAGAACACGGAAGTGGTGGTTCCCGACGAGTGCTCGGAGATGGGAATGCTCCAGAGGATGGAGCCGTCGGCACGGTAGAGGATGTAATTGATGCGATCAACGATGCCGATCTCAGGAACTCCGTCGTTATCGACGTCGCCCACGGTGGGTTGCCCGCCCCAGGTCTGGTGGATGGCGTGATTCACGCCCCACTTAATCGTTCCATCGTGCTCCAGCATGTACACGTAGGTGGAGTTGTAGGGACGAATGACGATCTCGGGATATGGGTCGGCGTCGAAGTTGCCGATCGCCACCGGACCGTCCTTTAGGCCGACCGGCGTATTGAGCTTGTTCCAGAAGACGGTACCGTTCTCGCGATATGCCGTCGGTCCCGCGATCACCTCGGGAACTCCGTCCAGGTCCAGGTCCGCCACTGCCCCGGCTGTCAGGCCAGCGTAGCCGCGTCCTCCGCCTCCGGTGCCGGCCCATAGGCGTGTGCCGGTGGCCGAGAACACCTGGTTTCCCACAACGATTTCGGGCGTGCCATCGCGATCCAGGTCGACGATGAGCGGCCCGGTCGAGGCGCCCGGGACGAATTGGGTGGAGCGCCACTTCAGGGTGCCGTCGTGCTCGAGGACCATGACGCGTCCCAGCCGGTCGATCGTGATGAACTCCGGCCGGCCGTCGGCATCGATATCCGCCAGTGAGGTGTGGGCCGATGGCGCCAGTTCCAGGTTGGGATCGGTCACCGTAAGGATCACCGCACCGGTGTTTCCGGAGACCACGCGCAGGTTCGCGCGAATGGCAGTCACATACGTCGAGAACACCACGTCCGGAATGCCGTCGCCGTTGACGTCGCCCACGGTGGGTGTGCTGAGTGAGGCCTGGGATGTCGGAAGGTCGGTGAACGTACCGGCTGCCCACTTCAGCACCGGATTGAGGGCCGTATCGGCCGGTGAGGTGAACACGCTGGCCTGGCCGGTGTGCCGCACGTTGTTGGTTTCGTCGATCTCGAGTACGACGTTGTTCGAATCGGCCCACACATACAGAATGCTGCCGCGGAACAGGACAGTGCCCTGAATCGGCACCACTGAATTTGTACTCGCCCCGGCGCCAAGAGGCAGTGCGACGTTCGATGTCCCCAACAGGTTGTCGGTCGCCGCGTCATAACGCGCGTTACCATTGCGGTCTTCGAAAACAGCCAACTGAAACCCAGTTGGCGTCGGGATGGTGCCGTTGTTACGGACCGTCACGCTGAGCGATCCGTTGCTCGCCAGGGTTTGGGGATCCGTGTTCACCGAAGCGCTGATTCCCGTCACCACCAGATCGGCGCCCGTCTGTGCGAGCAGGCCCGCGGTTACGAGTAAGGATAGAAGGAGTTTGATTTTCATGGCCACTCTCGTCACGTCAGGATTTGTAGCGCCGCAACACAACGAGGAGCGTCGCGCCGAGGGTCAGATAGATCGCCGACGATGGCTCGGGCACACCTGACGGCGGCCCATTGGTGAGCGCATATCCGTTGGCGTACAGGGCCGCGTGGGAATCGGGATCGAAGTGGCCCAAGCCCGCCGCGTCGGTCAGGCTGAGCATGCCCGTTACGGTGAGCGTGTGGCCCGGATCCAACTGTGCGATTTCGAAGAGGAGTGCATGAGACACGTCGTCTGGAGAGGACGACGGAATTGCGTTCAGACTGTCCAGGGCGCCAGCGTTCGCGTGCGTGTAGATGTCGCCGAACACGTACTCCGGCTCATCGATTTCCCACTGCGAGAACCCGAGTGCGCCCGGAGGACTGAGCGCCGGAAGGAGAGATGAGACAAACTCGCCGTACTCGTTGAAGAATGTGTTGTCGTCGCGGTCGAGGTCCGGATCGATGAACAGCGTGAATGTCAGGTTGTGGATCGTGGATGCGGTGGCGTTCGTCCAGGTGAATTGGAAGCTGCCCAGGCTGGATGAGTCGAGGAAGCTTGTGAATTCAGGCGACGAAGTGGTGAACGACGCTTGTGGTGTCGAACTTCCCTGGTAGTGGAGGAATCCCTCCAGGCTCACCAGGTAGACAGTGGCGGCGGAAAGCTGGCTCGCCGAGCCTAACAAAGCGGCAAAGCAGGCCGCAACCGCAGAAATCCTCATGTTTGGTCCCCTCTGGAAGCCCGAGAAACAGGCGCGAAACGGCTCATCATCGTCATCGACGATTAGCTATCTGGCGGAAGGCCCTAGCGCACTTTGGGGCTATAATATGTGGGCTCCGGGTTTTTCGCAAATAGTTACCCTTGAGGGGTAAGTGAGGACCGATCTTGCCGTTTCGATGTCGATTCGTCCGACCATCGGACTTTCCAGGCCTGCTAGAGCTTCTCAGGCAAGACCGGTCGCTTTTCGAAGACGACCTCTGGCGCGCCATGCCGGAACTTCTGCCGGACCTCCATGCACGTGAGCGCCTGATCGGAATGGTGGTGGAAGACCGGGATCTCGGCCGCCCCGCATTTTTCGGCTGCGTCGGTTTTGCCTCGCCATCGTCGGTCGCCACGGTGCTCGCCGGCAATCCCCGCCGGTTTCGTGACGCGCTGCTGCGTTCAGAATGGCAACGCCGCCCAGTATTTCTCGCGCCCAAGCAACTCAGGGCAGCGAACGCCTCGGGCGATCTCGCATTGCTTCACATCAGCGGTGCGCCGGACGATCTCGACTTCACCAATCCGCGCGTAGCCGAATTGCATCGAGTCTCGTTCTCAGCGTTTATGACGCACTGTGCCGGGTATCGGATCGCTGAGTTCTGGCAGGAGAACCTGCTGCCCGAGGCGAGCCTGTACGCGGAATCCATGGGTATGGTGCATGTTCGCGATCAGACACTGGACGACGGCAAGACTTCGAGTTTATTTCGTTTCACGCGTGAGGACGTGATGGTCCGCCCTGGAGCGCAATTGGCGTTCCTGATGAATTTTCCGCCGCCGAGATTAGGCTTCAGCCTGGCCCAACAGCGCTTGCTCGAACTGGCCCTGCTCGATTACTCGGACGGGGAATCGGCGAAGCACCTGGGTATCTCACTCGAGGCCATCCGCAAACGGTGGCGCTCGATTCACGCGCGCCACTCATTCGGCGAGGGCAAGGATCAGCGACGCGCCCTGCTGGCTTACATCCGGCAAAACATGGAGGAGCTCCGCCCCTGGCCCTCGTCACGGGTAACAGGCGCGACGGCCGTCATGCCGGGACCCTGACGGGTTCCGACTGCCGGCGCTCTCCCGTTACTTGCAGCACGACACGAACGCGCCACCCCGGGTGCCCGTGGACCTTCATGGAGTTTTGTCAGCCAGGCTGGAAGCACTTCTGTTTCCTGCTTCCGTTCACCGATAGGCGCCTTCCAGGCACGGGTTGGCGATCCGCGAGTTCGCCTTGCTGCTGGTGGCCGGAGAATCGGAGAAGTACAGGCATTGCTGCCGGCTCCGGGTAGTTGCGAGCTGATTGCGCTTAACGCATGGTTGCGTATAGGGCGCTCATTTTGAATGGGTTGTTGGAGCGGGAGACCGGGATCGAACCGGCGACGTTCAGCTTGGGAATCTTCGTTTCGATTGAAAATACAACACCAAGCCGTTCACGGCGGTCAACTCAGCATCAACGAAATCAGCAACTTCCCACATTCCATGTTCAAACCATCGCTTAATGGAGTGGAAACGGAGTGGAACCCCCTGCCCTCTTTCCCGCGCTCCGATGAGCGTATTCCACACTCAATTCCTCGTACAGCCCACTGAGAAATCCCGCCGCCATGATTTGAAACGAGAGGCGGATGCGGCCGTGCGCCGCCGCCGCGCCTCCAGGCAGGCACACATGACCAACTCCGGGATTTCGGCGAGATTGCTGCATCCGTAGAGGATGCATTCATTGCCCCAGGAGAGCTGCACATACCATGAGCCGGTGATCGGGACGAACTGGAGCGCCATGACGACTTCCACCTCCTGGCACCACTCACCGGCAGCCTCCAGCACTGCAGCAAGGTCGGTGAAGTTGAGCGCCCTCCCCTCTTCCCAGCCCAGGCACAGCGTGCAGAAGTCGCGGGCGATACCGGCGATGTTCATCGTTTCCTCAGATCGCACTGTAGCACCAGGTTGAAGCACTGTGTTTGTGCCCCGTAACGTCGTCTCCTACCTTTAGCAACCTGCAATCATAAACGCGTGTGCAAGGATACGCGTATACGCGTGCAGTAAAGCAGCGATAGCGTATTGCCCCCACCCAGTCTTTTGTCGCCAAGCTTCCGCAAGCAGCTTTCAATTGGAGCAATTCGGGTGTTTCGAATGCCGCGTTCCAGGATTGAGAGACAGCATAGCCGGATACGCGTAGACAGGTGAACGCGTACCAGAGCAGACGATGACACGCGTACACAGCGACACAATGATACGCGTTATGCGTTGAGCGCTTATACGCGTAAACCGTTGCACGATTACACCACGTTACGGGGATCATGGCGCGCGCCGTTCATGCTGGCTTGCCAGTATACGCGTATACGTTTATAGCCTGATCATCTGAAACCCTTATGGGGGCATCCGCTGATGCGCGTAATCTCGTTTGTGACTCAAAAGGGCGGCTCCGGAAAATCCACGCTGACCTTCTGTTGCGCGGTGGCAGCCCAGGAGAAAGGGAAACGCGTCCTCATTCTGGACATGGACCCACAGGGCACGGCAACCGCGTGGTTCAAGGATCGCGAGTCCGAGACGCCGACACTCGCGACCATCAAGTCTTCCGAACTGACGGACGCCATCCGCAAAGCGGAAAAGGCGGGATTCGACCTCGTCCTCATCGACACGCCGGGTCGGGACGAACCCGCTACAGCCGCTGCCATACGCGAGGCCGATTTGTGCATCATTCCGTGCCGTCCGACGCCGGGCGACATGAAGGCGACGCCGCCGACCATCGCGACAATAAACCGTCTTAAGAAAGACGCGGCGTTCGTGCTCACTCAAACCCCGCCGCGTAGCTTTCGCAACGCGGAAGCAGAGAAGGGACTCTCCATGCTCGGGATGGTCTGCCCGCATCTCATCGTCATCCGTAATTCGTACCAAGATGCCCAGGGCAGGGGCCTTGGCGTTACAGAATTCGAGCCAGACGGCAAAGCGGCGCAGGAGATTCGCGAGTTGTGGAAATGGATCAGCAAGAAACTGGAGAAGGTCAATGAGCGCAAAGAAGCGCACGTCGCTTGAAGCGGTATTCGCCGCCGAAGAAGTCCCGGCTCCCAAACCGCCCACAAAGAGCGCGACAAAGCGGGAGGCGGTAGATGCCGAAAAGCCGATGCTCGCAGCTATACAGCCGCAGGAAAGGGCAGGGGGCTCCAAACGTCATTCGGTCAAGCAGCACACGGCATATCTACCGCTGGCTGTGCATGAGCAGCTTCGTAAACTCGCGTTCGAGGAAAACCGGAAGATGCACGATTACCTGATGGAGGGCCTCGACCGTGTTTTCGCAGATCGTGGGCTTCCCGCCGTCAAGGATATAGCCTGATACGCGTACACGCGTAAACGGGTTCTCGTTATGCGGCTTGTTCTTTTTTGAACGCTTCAATGTCGGCTTCGGGTGCTCCCGCCTGGCGCATTGCTTCCACGGTCGCCTCTATTTTTGTCTGTAGGGGTGAGGAGGGCAGTTCCGTCGCGAGAGCGTGGGCTATTTCGACCTGTCCCCGCAACCGCGCCATCCGTCCCACCTTGCTCCGACCGCGCTCTTGCATGGCAGCCCGGAATTCGTCTCCAGACTTGCGCCACCATCCGAGAGTGACGGCGTGTATGGGCGCTCGCGAGTGCAGTCGCTCCAGTTCGATTTGGAGGCTCATATCCGATAGCCCGTTTACCTCAAGTACGGCGGGATCGAGCACCTTGCGCTGAAAATTGTCTCCACGCACGTACGTGCCTGGAGGAACCCCGAGCAACTCACGAAATCGGTCGATAGGGAAGGTCTCGACCGCCTTCTCCATGTTCGCGCGGAGCTGAATAAGCTCATATAGAGCGATTGCGTACTTACTGGTCATCGAGCAGACTATCTCGGCTTTGATGCGTCCCCAACGGCCCGAACTCTCCAGTATCGGGGCGAGTTTCCGGGGTAGCCCGTATCGCAGTGTTGCGCGCTTCGCCAGCTCCTTTGCCGAAACGTCGAAGAAATCGAACAAGCCGGTTATTACAACGCGCTGCTCTGGCCCCTCTATGCCGTCGCCGGTCTCGGCAACATAGGCTACATTGACCTTCACAGACATCAGCCTGGTTAGGCTGTCTCGCAGCCGGTCCGAGCTTTCATGTCTGGAGAATGCCTGCCTCACGGTGGCGAGTGGGATTTCCCATTCGGCGTTCTGCTCAAGAAGCTTGCCGCTGTCATGTGCGTGCTGGTAAAGAAGATTGAGAATGGCCCGATCACTTGCTTCGAGCGCGTGCGTGCCTGTCATCTCGATAAGTTCGCCCGGCTTGGGAAAGCCCAGGTGATTGGTTTTCTGCTCTGCCGTGCGACTCACAATAGCCATCCCGCACGAATACACTACCCCTACATGAAGTCAAGTAGGGATAGGAGACGGAAAACCTACCCGCCCGTTTGGTAGGAGACCTGCTACCGCAAAATGCAGAAGAGCACATTATGACTTGGTAAAGCTGACGGCGTTATAAAGCCGCCCGTTTGGTAGGGAACCGAACCAACCGGCCCAATCGAGTCTCACCGCCCACTTGGTAGGAGACCTGCTGGAATATCCCTGTGCTGCCACGCCGCCATGCACGACTTGCGAGCGGCCTCAACATCCCCGCCCGTTTGGTAGTGAACCTCAGACAGCGCCGGTCCAGACGCCCCAAGAACGCCCGTTTCGTAGGAGAAAGCCGCCCGTTTGGTAGTAAGACCGTGCCCGTTTGGTAGGAGAATTCCGCCCGTTTGGTAGCATTTCGCCCCTCTAACATGCTGACTCGCCCACTTTTTTCATGGCCTGAAATTGAAGTTAAGAGAAATTGAATTTTTCCGCTGTGGACAGTTCAAATGTCTCCTACTTGGAAGCTCAAGCCCATAACGAGGGCTTTCGCTTCCTGAAAAGGGGCTTTGCCCCTTTCTCAACAATCCCCATGAATCACGGCGGGGGGGGCTGGAATGGCTTCTATAGGTAGTAGAACGCCATGCGACGGTTGCATGTCTAATCGCACGCGGCTATCGTCGATGTGCCGCGACGAAACTTTCGCGTCGATGAAATTCATCGGCGATTGAAGTAGGGGAGGGGACCCTGGCCGATACCGCAGAGGCATTACGGATGCTCGACACCTTCACCAGCGTGGGGGCTCAGTCGTTTGTCGTCACCAAAACCGACCTGCTACAGGGCCTCAAATGGGGCAAGACCTACTCCGCCCAGGAACTGCGCGAAAAACTTCCGGCCATGGTACGCACCGCCGCCACACGCAGGCCGTTCCCGATTCCCGATGACGATACGGTTCCGTCCGGAGAGAACCTTATAATCCGTCCGATGTCACAAGGTGTAGCCTTTGTGCAACTCGACGACCTGAAGGAAGAGCAGCTCGAACGCATCCGCCCCGCCGTGTTTATCATCCATGCCACGAGCCCCGGCAGCTACCAGGGATGGATCGCCGTGTCCGGCGTGCCCGAGGGCAAGGAGCAATTCAAAGAACTCATGCGCCGCGTCCGCAAGGCCGTGGGCGGCAACGACAAGTCGGCATCGCACGCGACGCGCGTTGCCGGGACGGAGAACTTCAAGCCGAAATACGCCCCTGAATTCCCTACCGTCACCATCGTCGAAACGCATCCGGGCCGCGTGATGACGCCGGACCAGCTTGAATCCCTTGGACTCCTTGCCTCACCGGAGCCGGTCAAGGCAGTGCCGTTGAAATTCACGCAGCAGGCGGACCGCACCTCGGACAAAACGCGCCAATGGCCCAGCTACGAAAGGTCACTTTCCGGAGCGCCGACCGCACCGGACGGGAACGGCCCGGACCGGAGCAAAGCGGACTTCTGGTTTTCCTATCTCGCCCTGCAACGCGGATGGAGCGCCGAGGATACCGAAGCGAAGCTGCTGGAGGTGAGCGAGAAGGCAAGAGAGCGCGAAAGGCTAGGGGACACCGGCTACGTTCATGTGACGGTCACGAATGCCTCCGCCTGGCTGGAGCGAAACCGGCAGCGCACCCGGGCCTAGCCGGGAGAGGGCAGGGCGTCAAACTTCGCCGCGTACATTGCTTTCTCGCAGGTGCTGCACAGGTCTTCCGCCGCCCAATGGGGCACCGCTTCAAGCGGTCCCTTGTATCCCCTGATATCGTCGTCGGTGCATCCGCAGACGCGGCAGACCTGATCCGGGTCGGGCGCGCCTGCAAAACGCAGCGCACCGTTTCCGGCCGTCGCTTCAAACGCGCCGTGCCAGACATAGTACAGTGCGTAGAATCCGCCGCCCACGGCTCTGGCCTTCGCCTGGAACGCCGCGAAATCCCGCGCCAGCTTACCGCACACGACCGGCCCGAGCACGCCACCATGATCGAAGAAATCAATCATCTCGACGAACGGCGAGCCCGGAGGGGGAGGGGACTTTACCACCGCCTGCGCGCTTTCATAGCCCGCAAGCCGCGCAAGCGCATCGCGCCAAGCATTGTATGTCTTGGCCGTGCCCGCCACGAAGTCCCACTGGTTGGTGTATTCGTAGATGGCGTCCTGCTCCAGCCCGGCCGCCCGTCCCGGATAGGAGAATTCCGTTCCGTTGACCACGACGGCTCGCCAGTAACGGCTCCAGTCTTTGGGATAACCGTCACGATCCACTTCGACGTTGTCCGCCTTCGTCAGGCCCGCATACACCCAGACCTCAAGTCCCATACCGATCCGATTGTAGATCGATTTCGGGGCAGCAATCATGCGTTTGGCGTCGCGTTGTAATACCCTAGAGGATCTGGTGTCGAAATGATGGCACAAGCAGAACTTTGTTGCTACGGTTGCGCCAATAGCAATGGAATCATAAACTTACATACGAATGCCGGACCCACGCACAGGTCGAAGCACTACCGCACTGGTCAAAAAAATTGCCCAGTTCCGAAGCGACTCTTCGGGAGAGCGGAACCTCTATCCCTTTATCCGTGACCTGTTGGTCAACTCTGCTTTTGGCATTGGACTGAAATCGGATCAAGTGGTCGTGGACTCTGCTCTGGCCGGTGGTCGCGATATCCCGGACCTAACTGTCTTCAGCACCAAAAACGGTCGGACGATTAAAACTCCCGACCACGCTTACGCCGTTTTTGAAGTTAAGCGTGGGCACGATGTGTCCGACAACTCGGCAGAAATCTATGCTGAGAAAAAGAAGTACATAAAAGCCGGTACGCGCTGGTTTTTCATCCTCGATCAAACAGAAGTCCACAAGTGGGACGTGATGTCCAAGACGGAGGCCGCCGTCTACCGATGGGACGAGTTGACGGACCCCGAGCGTTTCAGCACGTGCTTTGCAGAAGTGCGGCCGGGAAACGTGGCTCTGGAAGAGCAACTGAAGGATTTCAGGGACGGCAAGACCAAGTATGCGTTCCAGTCGATCGAGGAGTTAGGAAAGCACCACTTCACTGAGACGATCCGCGAAATTGCCTCCATTCTCAGTGCGGCCGTCACCCAGTTGGTGGATACCAAGGTCGTACCTGATCTCACGGCAGCGAACGGCCTGCTGCAGGAGATGGAAGCCCGCTGGGGACCAGCCGTCTATGACTGGAATTCAGTGGGGTTTCCCATCGAGTTCACCAACATCGTGGACGAGCGCATCGCGCGTACCATTCCCACTGCGGATATCACGGAATACCCGGAAGCGCATGACCGGTTGACCGCTGACATAGAGCCTTTTATTTACGCACTCCGCATCGAAAAGCACCTTCTCGGGGACTACGCCACCAGGATGGGCATCGAAGGCGATATTTCGCTTTTGAAGTCCCGCCGCACTGGCAGCAAGCTGACGGATAGCGGCAAAGTCGTCGAATCCTTTATCTACGAAACCGCGTCGCTGATCGTTTCGCGCATGCTCATGGTGAGGTTCTCTGAGGACCACGGATTCCTCAAGCGCTATATCAGCAATGGCGGCGTTGAAGTGTTCGCGCGCTACGCGGATTACTACTCCAAACCCCTGCAGGCGCTGCTGAAAGAGACCTACAAACAATCCGCCGCTCTGTACCGAAATCTTTTCGATCAGAATGTCCTGGACTGGGCCTTGGATAGCTCCGATGAGAACCTTAGCTCCGCGTTGCTTCACGCCATGTATCTGTTGTCGCGCTGGGATTTCAGAGCCATTCACGGTGACATCCTTTCCGGTGTCTACGACCACTACCTAGACCCCGGTAAACGCCGAGCGTTAGGTGAAGTGTTCACACGGCCGGAGATCGCGCGGTACATGTTAGAGCGTTGCGAGTACGATTCCACCAAGACCGTCCTCGATCCCGCCTGCGGCACCGGAACGTTCTTGGTGGAAGCACTCAATCAAGACGTGAAACGGCTGCGTACCGCTGGCATGCTCACGGAACAGACCGTAACCCGGACGCTACGACGCCTGCACGGTTTGGACATCAGCCCATTTTCTGTGTCGCTCGCGCAGATTCAGCTACTCTGGCACAACATTGACTTGTTCACCGGTAAGTCACCCGCCGAAATTCGGTCATTGGCCGCGTCGCTGGTGCCAGCTATCCAGGTGCAGGGTGGTCATTCTTCGCTGGACACCTTGGGCGTGCCGCTTGTTCGTGGCCTTGCCATCAGTGCCGCTCAAGCCGGGCTGGATTTTTCTACCGCCACAAGCGATTTGCGGCGAAAGCGTGTTGCGAGTGTACCCAGGCGCTTCAGACAGGTCGTGCAGGCCAATTACGACATAGTTATCGGCAATCCGCCCTATGTCCGTCCTCACCGGTTTTCAATGGATGAAGGCACGCTGCGCACTTACGAAGAAGTCGCGCAGGGCCAGGTTGATCTCTATATCCCTTTTCTGTACCGCGCGGTTCGCGGGTGGGTGAAGGAGGGGGGGCGTGTTTCATTCATCGTACCGATGGGAGTCTTGGAAGCCGCCTACGCTGGCCCGCTACGCCGCGTCCTCAATGAATTCAAGCTAATTGAAATCGTGGACATGGAAGCGCTTCGGAAAAAAACGTTCAGGGGCATAAAGCGGCCAACCATTATTTTCGTACTTGAGAATTCACCTGGATCGGAGACCGACGTAGTCGCCACGACGACATTGTCCATGGACTGCTACGACGCTGACACTGACACAATCGACTTCGGCAAGGCAGACAGAGCTACGGTCACGCGCAACCTGATGTCCGAATCGGCATACTTGCCGAGCAATGCAGACAATTCAGCGTGGATGGCTGATGTAGTGGCCGAAGATACGGCCGCTCTCCTGACTAAAGTGTCAGCGGCGGATGCCTGCATTTTAGAACGTATGGCCCACGCGCCGCGACTGGGCAGCATCGTCAAAGTCGTGTACAAACGCAGGGGAAATCGTGAGGCGGGTAGCGCGCAAGCCAATGCGGTTGAACGCATCCCGGCTGGCAGCAGCCCCTTGGAGTGGGAGCCCTACGTTATGCTCGCCTACGGCATCAAGTTGGGCGGTTCCCGCGCCATTGTCTCGTCTGGACTACCGATATACAAGGGCCAGAACATATTCCCGTCTGGTGTACTAGGCGAACCGATGGGCCACTGGGACCCGGATCGCTCGATAGTGGATTCCCTGCGCTTGTATGCGTACCGGCACCTGTTTGACCATTCCAGGCTCTATGCGGTACGAAATGTTTCCCAGCTTCCTGCCGCGTGTCCTGCGCCAGCGGATCGAGTTTTCCAGAACACAGCACAACTGATCCAGCTCACGGAGGACTTCCCGCTCAATCTCTACCTCCTGTCCCGCATCCCGCAATGGTTTGCGGTGAAGGTGTTGCGCACCAGCATCATTGAAGACTTGTTTACTACGTGGGTGAAGCGCAATCTGCTGCTTATTCCCATTCCGTCCAGGCGAACCGCCGCAGATATTGCCCGGTTAACGGTTGCGGGGGAAAGTGTCATTGCCAAGGACAAAGACTTATCCAATGCTCACCGGCATGTTGAACAGTCGATAGCGGACAGCCCGAAGAAAACCCTCTTTGATCTCTTTGCAGACAACAGTCCGCTTGTGGCCGGTGCGGACCTCAGCGGCGCTGCGTCAGAGGCCGTAGTCTCTGCGGTGCATGAGGAAGGGGAGGAGATCGTCAGCGATAACCTGTTCTTCAGGATCAAGGTTCCCAATCCCGCCCTGCGCCGGTATCTGGCGTATATGCTGGACCGCTTGGTGGATGAGGGAAATGATGTAACTTTCGATGTTGAGACGCTGGGTTCTTTGCAGGTTCCTTCCAATATCGACGCCGTAGTCGCGGCCATCGATCTAATGCGCAGCACGGACCCAGCCCGCGTTTTCCAGGACGGGTTGCTAGAACTGGACACCGTGGTGGCTGACCTATTTGGCATGTCGAAGGAGGATCTCGACTACATAACATCGGCGATGGTGAATGACGGATTCTTGAAGCAGCTTCGTCCCAGCTTTGAGCACAGGGGCCTGCGTATCCAGCCATACGCCGACCATAGTCAGGGAGACCGGTATGTCTAATAGTTCTTTTCTACCCCGTCCTGTGGCTGTGGACGCACGTGGCAGCGCGGAAGTAAGGCTTCTATGAAGGTAGATCTCACAGGCAAGATCAAGAGTACGCATCTGCCACGCTCGAAGGCGCTCCTGCCAATGTTCGAGGCGGTAGTGAATTCCCTGCAGGCCATCGAAGACGCACCCGGAAACGCGTCGTCGCCGAGTATCGAAGTGATCGTGGAGCGTGAGACCGTCCTTGACGGTTTGGATGTCGCTGGCGAGGTCAAAGGATTCACCATCGTCGATAACGGCGCCGGTTTTGGCGAGGCTAATCTCGATTCTTTTTTCACCGAATACACGCTCTACAAGGTGAGCAGGGGCGGAAAGGGGGTGGGCCGTTTCATCTGGCTTAAAGCATTCCAATACGCCGAGATTGAAAGCCACTATTTGGAGGGCGAGGAACTTCGCAAGCAGGCTTTTAGATTCACCGTGAGCGGTGAGGAACCAGGGCCGCCGACCACATCGAAAGAGAAAGCCCCCAAGACGACCGTCCGCCTGGTCGGAATGAAGTCGCCTTACAAAGAGAGTTGCCCGCAAGGGCTCGCGCTGATCGGACACCAGCTCATCGAGCACTGCCTGCCGTTCTTTATCGACCCGAAATGCCCCAGCATCAGCATACGAGACGACAGGGAGCGCATTGACCTCAATGCGTACTTTAAGGAAACGTTCGCCTCCAAGGCCACGCGGCACGATTTCAAAGTCGGTGAGCGGCCCTTCAAGCTGACCGGACTGCGACTATATAACCCTCACGAGATGCAGCACCGGCTTTTGTATGCCGCCAACTTTCGCGAAGTAACCGCAGAAAAGCTGGAGAAGTTCCTTCCGAACCTCCAAAAGAAGCGCCTGGCTGAGTCGGGCGGCGAGAAGTTTGTCTACTTAGGGTTCGTCGAGGGAGATTATCTTGATCAGCACGTCAATAACGAGCGCACGGGCTTCCTGTTTCCTGTAAATGGCGACCGCGACGCCGAGACGCTTTTCGACGATCTTACCTTGGATAAGATTCGGGAGGCCGCCGTCGTCGGCGTCTCTGCCGATTTGCAGCCGTTCCTGGAAGAGATCAACACCGAGAAACGCTCTACCATCAATAACTACATTGCTCAGGACGCCCCTCAATACCGCCCTCTGGCGCGCTACATGGACGAATTCATCGACCGTATTCCGCCAGGTACGTCAGGGCGGGCATTGGAGTCGGCCCTGCACGAGCAGATGTTTGAAAAGCAGCGGCAGCTTAAAGAGGAAGGCCATGCGCTGTTCGAGGACTCCGCAAAGCAGGCGCTTAAGCCCGAAGAGTACGAGAAGAAGCTGGGAGATTTCATCGAACGCGCCAACGAACTCGGCAAGTCCTCTCTGGCGCAATATGTGGCCCATCGTAAGGTGATTCTCGACTTTCTGGAGAAGAGCCTGCAATCGAATCCAGAAACAGGAAAATATCCGCTGGAAGAGATTATTCACAAAATCATCTATCCGATGCGGACCACCTCCGACGACGTACCCTACGAACAGCAAAATCTGTGGATCATCGACGAGAGGCTCTCCTACCATTGGTTTCTCGCTTCCGATATGCGCTTGGACACCGTCGATATCCTGGCAAACGGCTCCGAATCTCGGCCGGATATTCTAATCTTCGACCGCGCGCTCTCTTTCGCCGAGGACGACGCCGCGTTGAACTCGCTAGTCATCATCGAATTCAAGAAGCCCGATAGGTCCGATTACCGGAAAGAAGACCCGGTAGATCAGGTGTACAGGCTCATTCGCGAGATTAAGAGTGGTCACCACAAGGACAAGAACGGTAGAGAGATAAAGGTTCAGTCGGATAAAATACCTGCCTATGCTTACGTCATCTGCGACACCACCAAGGAAGTGGAGATCATCGCCGAAAACAAGGGATTGCTGCCAACCCCTGATAACCTTGGCTACTTCGGCTATAACCAGAGGCTCTCGGCCTACGTGGAGATTATTTCCTACGCGAAGCTGCTCCGCGACGCCAAAAAACGAAACCGGATTTTATTCGACAAGCTGCACCTGCCGACTCAATCAACGTAACTGCTGCATGGCTCCGATTGCTGGTTACAGAACCGGCGTGTATTAGGACCGGTTGCAATTAATGGTCGTTACACGCTATACCAGCCGGAGCGACCTTGGAGATGACCTTTGAATATTGAAGAAGCGCTTGAATTCGTACTCGCTGGCCGCGCCCTGTTGTTTACGGGTGCCGGATTCTCGCGCGGAGCCGTCAATCTCCGGGGAACCCCGTTTAAGGCAGGAACCGCCTTCGCGGCCCACTTGGCGAAATTGGCCGATCTACCGGAGACTACATCACTTGAAGATGCTGCCGAGTGGTTTACCGAAAAGCATGGCAAAAGCCGAATGGTCGAGGAACTGCAGCAAGAGTTCACCGTCAAGCAAGTCAGCCAGGGGCAGATTGATATTCTTCACTACCCCTGGAAACGCATTTACACCACGAACTATGACAACGTGGCCGAAACTGCTGCAGCGCAGAATGGCCAAAAACTCGCGCCTGCCACGCTGGTTGATAGAATTCATGCCCTTCCGAAGACCGGAACGCTTTGCGTCCATCTCAACGGCTTTATCGACCGGCTGAAGGTGCCCTCTCTCGATAGTGAGATAAAACTTACTGATACCAGCTACTTAACGAACATCGTTGCCGAATCTCCGTGGGCCGTAACACTTCGTCAGGACATGGACGCAGCGCGAGCCATTTTCTTCATCGGTTATTCGACTGCGGACATTGACATCCGCCGCCTGCTGTACGACCGGCCCGAGCTTAAAGACAAGTCATTCTTCGTAATTGGTCCCCAGACCGATCCTGTGGCCGTCCAGAAGATTTCCCGGTTCGGCACAATCACGGGGTTGGATCTTGCCGGTCTGGTTTCCGCACTCGCGATTGCGGCCAAATCACATTCCGAGGACACCGATCAGACTCCCATAAATTACTGTGTGCGCCCGTACGAGCCGCCGAACAATCCGCCTACTTTCGAAGATCGGCTGATTTTCGATTTGTTCCTGCATGGTGACATCCGACCTGATTACGCCTGGCAATCTCTGCACGGGGAGATCGACTACTTTGTGGATTCGCCCGCCGCCGTCACTGCGCTGTCATGCTTCGATAGCGGTCATCGGGCTGTCGCCATCTACTCAGATCTCGGCAACGGCAAGACTGCCGTCTTAGAAGTACTCAAAACGAAGGCTTACGACGCCGGGTACGACGTATACAGCATAGTGCACAACGCCGATTCATTGCTGGAGGAATTGGAAGCTATTTTCCGATCGACGCGCAAGACTCTGTTGACGATCGAGCAATATGCAGACTGGCTGGATACCGTGGCGTTTATCGGTACGCACGCTCCTAAAAACTGCGTGTTAGCGCTCTCTGCCAGGTCATCCACGCATGATCTGCTGGTGGATAGACTCGGCGAGTTGCTGAAGCCGGGAACCATCGCAGAAATTCCGGTAGATCGCCTCCAGCCTCAGCAGTGCGAGAGGATAGCAGGTCTCTTTGATCGTTATGGTCTCTGGGGCGATCTCGCCGCGAAGTCAAAGACCTTCAAACTTCGCCATCTGGAGGAACGTTGTCACGGTGCGTGGCACGCGATACTCATCGATCGCTTCAATGCACCCCAGGTCCATGAGCGCTTTTCGCCCATTATCGAAGCACTGTCAAAGAAGAAGCGCTTTTACGAGGTGGTCACCGCCGTTCTGATTCTGAACGTTTTGGAATACAGTCCGTCGGTGGACCTGTTGCTCGATCTTTGCGGGCCGGGGGTCCTTGAGAAAGAGTTCAAGGACGATGCCTCCGTGCGGGAAGTGCTAGATGCTTCCAGTGGAAGGATTCGGCTGCGCTCTTCGGTGGCGGGGCAATATATCCTGACGAACTTTGCCGATCCTAACGGTCTGGTAGCCGTGCTCACGAAGATGGCCAAAGCCGCCGACGCGAACGCCAGAAATTCCAGACTCCATTTCGAGCTTCTGAAGGATCTGACTAAGTTCAACGGCCTTCAGTATGTTTTCCCGGAGAAAGACCGCAGAAAGGCGTGCATCCGCTATTACGAGTCCATCAAGGATCTGCACAACACACGAAACAACCCGTTGTTTTGGCTTCAGTACGCGATCGCGTGCACCCTCTTTGAAGAATTCGATCGAGCCGAGAAATACTTTGGAACTGCCTACGCCCTTGCTGAAGCGCGGGATTTCAACTCGTTTCAGATTGACAACCACTATGCGCGTTTTCTCCTGATGCGATCTATCAGCACCAAGGAGGAAAGCACGTGTATGAAAAACTTCAGAGACGCACGCAAACTGATTTTTGAGCAGGTTGTGACTGAGCGGCGTCACTATCCCTTCCGTGTGGCGACACACCTTGCTGAGTTCTTCGACACTTTCGTTGCCGTTTTGTCCCCCACGCATCAGCAGGAAATTGCGCGCGCCGCGAAGCACATCCTGGGCAGGATTGAGGCGCTTCCAAAGGAACGGCAGGACCAGCGTTATGTCACGGATTGTCGGAAGGCCATGCTGCACGTTCTTGAGCTGGCTGCTGCTGTTTAGCGTAACTAGGGGTCAGTACTGAATTTGCGTCACATTGTACGCTAAGGGTATAGCAGCAGTGCCTATTGATGAGGGTTATCGTATTCTCGAGGGAGGGCGATACCTCCGTCCTTCGTTCGCTTACATCTGCATCGAGAGCCCGAGGAGCTGTCCCCATACACAAAACCTCTCTGAAACCGTACCGCCGAGATCGGCTCACATCCGCGTTTCCAGTTGGAGGAAGTGGGCATACAGTAAACACTCGATTTCTGTATGGAGCTTTGTTAGGGTCGCGCCCATTGCGCGCTGGCGTCATCCTAGGTGCCAGCGCGGTTCATAGCAGAACTATTCTTGCGGCGCTTCAACCAA
This sequence comes from Paludibaculum fermentans, assembly GCF_051172195.1. Classification (GTDB taxonomy): domain Bacteria; phylum Acidobacteriota; class Terriglobia; order Bryobacterales; family Bryobacteraceae; genus Paludibaculum; species Paludibaculum fermentans_A. The sequence goes on along the minus strand of NZ_JBPJAQ010000001.1, from coordinate 698,788 downwards.
CCCTTCACGTTCAAGGACGAGCTGCACATCGTGAAATGCGGCCTTGATGTTGTTTTTCGGAAACCGGATCTGCCCCAATCCCTCAATGTTCGAGAATTCCTCACACCCTTCCTCCAGCATGACGATTGCTTTGCTGAAACCGAGCCGTCCTTGAAACAGTCCGGCTTCGTGAATCACGTTCATGCGCGCCTGCATTTTACTGTCGGCTCGCTCGTCTTCGGCCGTGAGGACCAGGAACGCAATTGCAGCGGCGTCGAGCATCGTCGAAAGCCTTACTGTATTAGGAATCCCCGCAACCGCCACACGGTTAAACTCATCCCACGGCAGCCGCATACGGTCATTGATGAAGTCCTTTAGGTCCTTCCATTCCTTCGAGCGGCCATGCCCGATGAAGACGTTTGTGCCGACCCGATCCGCTTTCGCCTGTCTTTTTTCGGTTCGCTCCAGGTGCGAGAAGGCACGACGGGCGATAGCCGCCAAGGATTCACACGCGCGCTTCGGCGCTTTGAGACTCATAACGTCGGCCAAAATGGACAGGTGCGGCGGCGTCCAGAGCCCCTGGCTGAGTGCGATCATGTCTCGGGACATTATTTGCCCAGACGGACGCATGTACTCGATGAAGTCGGCTTTGGTGAATGCCTTCTCTCGTTCGGCCTCGTCAAGCAGTTTTTCGAGAAAAGTGTCGTCGTGTTTGCCTTTGGCCGCTCGCAGGATCGAAATGATATCGTCCCGCTTGTGCCGAAAGTTATCTCGGGCCGTGTCGGATGCCTTCTGCGCGTTCGACATATCGGGATGGCCCGCCCGCCTCCTGATTTCTGTCTCAATGGCATCCTCGGCGAACTCTTCCCAATTTCCGCGTGTTCCCATCGTGTGTAGCTCCTTGAAGCCCCACTCGCTGCTGAAGTGCGCGCCGGGCGGCGGGGCCTCCAGGCTCTCGTAGTACACACGGGATTGATAACCAAGCCAGGAATGACCCCACGCTTTCCCTACGTCGGTCGCGCTCTTTTCGAGTGCGTCCAGCGGTTTCAGAAATTCCTTCTTTTCGAGGCTTTGCGCAATCGATTGCAGCTCCTCGTATATCGCCTGAAGTTCAGACACCAGTTCGCTCATTGATCTTCCTAGTTTGACGTTAAATCCCTACGCGCTCAATTTCGCTGAAATCGATATCGTCGTTCCTACGGTCGTACAAGCGCGTGGTGCTAATATCCTCATGCCCGGCCATGCGCTGGGCGATGGTAATGTCGCCGCCGTTGTCCAGGTAATCCGTCAAGCCAATAGCCCGAAACGAGTGATTGCCAATCGCGGTCTCAATTCCGGCCTGTCTTGCGCGACGGCGCACCATGTACCAGGCGTCTTGGCGCGACATGGGTCTTTCGGAGAGCTTCTTCGTTCGGCCGACCGCCGCGCGGAAGAGGGGATTTTTCTTGTCGTCGCCGATCCCTGCCGCCGCGATGTATTCATCCAAATACTGCTCCAGCTTATGATGGCAGCCCATTTCATTGACCTTGCCTCCCTTTTCGGCTCTCCGCAGGAATCTGACAGACGGCCCATTTCACGCTGCTTTCTGGAATGCGACGAATTCGGTCTTGGTGACGGCCATGCGCTGCGCCTTGAGGAGTAGGTAATTTAGATTCCTGTAGCCGCGTCCACGCCGCAGGATCATCTTGATATTTCCGTTGATCGCCTCAACGACGCCGAACCGGACTTTGACTCGGCAGTAGTTCAGGATCCCCTCCCAATGGTCGATCAACATATAGGCCAACTTCTCGAAGGCCGGTAAGCGCTGCCAGCACAACTGCCGCCGCCAGGCATTGAAGTAGCGCTCCATGGCCCCTTCGTAGGTGTAAGTCCACAACCGATCCAGGCTCTCTTTGAGCAGATAGGCTTTCAGGACCTTCCGGTTCAGCGCAAACAGTTCATTGAGTTGCTGACGCCGTATGGTCGTCAGGTTCACCCAGCGCGTCAGCAGCAACCAGCGCTTTCCTTTGACCACTTCGCGCATACCCCCGCCTTTGCGGAAGAACTCCGCCCGCCGTACTTCATCCACTGCCTGGTTGGCGTGCTGCATGATGTGGAACTTGTCGTACACGATGGCGCACTGCGGCGCCCATTCCAGAATGCTGGTGCGGAACGGTTCCCACATATCCACACATGCCGATTCGATCCGTTCTCGTTGGCCTCGGCTCAATTGGGTCCGGAAGTACTCGTCCAGGGTCTCCTTCTTCCGCTCCAGTCCGAACCACAAGGGCTCGCCACTTTCCAAATTGGTTACTACGGTAACGAATTTCGTCTTCTTTCCCAGAAAGATCTCGTCCACTCCCATCTCTCGCAGAGCCGGCATCCTTCTCTGCGCCTTCCAACGCTCCAGGTATCGTAAGTCAATGGCCCGCACCGTGCTCTCCGCCAGCCCGAAGTGCCGTGCCACTTGACGCGCCGCCGCACTCTCGCAGGCCCTCCCCACCGCCTCCTCGAAGCGCTTGCTGAACGGCGCCTTACTCGGCAACGGCTCGACTCGCTCCGTCTTCGGTCCGCAGTCCGGACATCGAACCCGGTACAACTCAATCACTACGGTGGTCCGATACTCGAAACACGGCATGTCCCGCACTTCGCGCTCGGTAACGTCCATGGGCTTGTCCAACTTGCGCCCGCAGCCGGAACACACCAGCTTGCGGTTGCCGCGCTTCCGCCGCACCCACAGCTTCAATGTCTTGGCTTTTTCGTCTATCTCTTGCTGATACACCCGATAACCGGGCCATCCCAGGATTCGTGTCCAGTCGTTATCTCTCAATCCGCCAGTTTAGCCAAGGATGCAAAAACGCCGCATCCGCGTCACCACGACGGTTTGTCAGATTCCTGCGCAGAGCCCCCTTTTCGTTGAGGCGGAGCCACCAGCGCTTTTTGAGGGGGAAATAGTCCTCCACCTTGAGATTTACGACGGCGGAGACGCGCGCGAAGGTGTAGACCATAACCGCGACGAACGCCCGGTCGCGCAGCCCGACAACATTCGACGTGTCGATACTGTTCAGGAAATCGGTAGTCTCTTTCGACGACATCACCGTAGTCGATCCTTTCTTGACGGAATGACGCGGCCCGCGCACGGCATGGGCGGGATTGGACGGCACGACTTGCCCTGTCACCAGCCAATCGAACAGCATCCGGATGCAGGCGAGGTGCTGCTTTACAGAGGAAGCCTTCATCTTCTCCTGGAGCTGCTCAATATAGGCGGCGACGTGTACGGGCTTTACGTCCGAAATGGCCGTCATGCCCCTAGCTTGGCACCAGTCCAGGAAAGCGCTCGCGGCCACGGAATACGCCGCGCGCGTATTCTTGTTGCGGATGTTGACCGTGAAGAATTCGAGGAAACGCCATGCTGCCTCTTCGCCCGCGTTGCTGATCAATACCGGAAGTGCGAACGGAGCGGGGAGCACAGCGACATCGCTCATTCATTGTGTTCCTTTATCAATGCCCGCAGCTTTGCAAGGCCCACCACCCGCTGTCCATTCTTGCCGGGCTTGCGCGCGTTGGCCCATGCGGGTGCACCATCACCGTCGTAAACTATCTCTGCTTCTTCAGGGGAGACGACGCGCAGAACGACTAGACGATGGCACTCTGCGTACATGGCAACACTATTGCCTGCTGTCATTTTGATTTGTACATCGCCATTGGCGTCGTAGGCGTCGTGCCCGGCACGTGACATCGGATAGAGAGTCAACCCGAGCGCTTCGGCTGCTACAACTTCGCCTATTGAGCCGACGAGATGACCATCGGGAGTGAACTTTCGCGGCGCATATTGTTTCTCCAAATCTGCGACCGCCCGATAGATAGTCGCCACGCAGGGAGGCAGTTTGACTCGCTTGCCATTCATGGACGCGGAGGCTAGCACAGTTCGCTGACTACTACAACATAACGTCCTTTATGTTGTAGTTGCTCGACAGACAGAAGAGGCTAGGGGAACCCTACCAGGAATGCCGGAATTCACTGCCCGGTGGATTTTGGCTTCAGCATGCCGAGCGCCTGCCCGTTCAACGGCATGCCGCTGACTTTCCCATCCGGAGTGCCGACCAAGGTGAAGAGGATGCCGGAGTTTTTATCGGGAGCGGTATAAAGATACGCGCCCATGAGCGGTTTGCCGGGCTCCTGCACTCCTTGAGAAACACGCTCTACCTTGTAGCCCTGTGTCTTGTTGTCGGAGCCCTGGAACGTCAGGAGCCCCGAGGCATCGACCGTTGCCTTGGTGCCTTCAATCGCGGCGGGCCGCCCGCGAGTGGTATCACCACGGCCGACGGTGCTCAAGACCTCCGCAACGTCCGGATTGTTCAGAATGCCGGGACGAAGAGGCCGCCTTGGCTGGCCACTGCCGCCTGCCCCTTTACCCGTCGAGGCAACCGCGGCAGCCGGTTTTTCACCTGCCGGTCCATAATACGCAAGATAGGCGTTGGAAGGATTACGCAGCCCGCGTGGAATGTCCTCGCGCCCCTGGATGACCGCCTTCCCATCCACGATTCTGACCGTGAAGGGCTTACCGCCTGATTTTGGAACCAGGTTTGGATTGCTCAGCCAGACACCATCATCGTTGAATCCCCAATATTCAGCATCACCGTTCCTGTTATCGATATAAACCTTGATCTGCGGCTGCGCGGTCGGGTCGTTACGATAACTCAGAAATATCATCGTTATGCCCAGACTGTTGGGAGCAGCCGGGACATAACCAGTTTCAAGACTCTCCGGGAAACCGGGTGCGCGGCCGGATGTTGAAGCATCCACGACGGTAGTGTCCTGCCCTTGTCCCCCCGCCTGCGCAGAGGCGGTACTGGGAAGCACCGCGATGCCAGTCAAAGCCAGGATCATGGCTAGTGGCCCAACAGCCAGCGGGTTGTTCTTCATCATAATCCCCCGCGCCTGTGCGTGTCCCGCAGAACAGAGCAGCAGCGCGAGGCCCTGCTTCCGAGATATGCGTCGTATAGTCATGGTTTGTTCCTCTGCGGCGACGAATCCCCGCGCCACCAGGCGTCTTTGGGGTGGATCGCCCTTTCATAGCTCTCAAGAAGCCCCTCCGGGCTCATGCCGAGCGCGCAGGCAAGACGGCAGATCTCGGTGAAGCCGAAGCCCCGTAACGGTGCAAGCCCTCGTTCGATCCGCTCCAGCGTGCCGTCCGGCAAACCGCAGGCCCCGCAGAGCGCTTCACGGCTCATGCCCCGCGCATCGCGGGCGCGCGTGACCGCTTCTCCGAACTGCCGCATATGAACGTCCAGATGTGCAACCCGGCTCACCGCAAATCCGCGCCCCTTCCCGCGCGATCCGATCGTACCATGAAGGCACACGATAGTGTGCCACACCATCGTGTATGGACTCATAGTGTGCATCTAAGCCATGCTCAGGGGATGAAGAATCCCCTTCTTCAATTCGGGGAACGGGTCAAGAAGGTCCGGCTGGAGCAGGGTCTGAGCCAGGAGGACCTTGCGGAGCAGGCGGACCTGCACCGCAACTACGTCTCGCAGATCGAATGCGGGCGCAGAAACCTGTCGCTGCTCAACATCCTCAAGCTCGCTCGCGCGCTCAAAGTCCCCGCGTCAAAGCTCATCGAGAACATTCGATAACCTAAAGGCAAGCGATGCTTTTCCTCGACAGGAAGATTCCATACATTCTCATCGTCGGGTGCCTTCGACCACTGCATTTCGTCACGGGCGAGCTGAAGATTCGCGCGGCCATACGTGAATTGAACGAGGTGCTCGCGGCACCGCCGGGAGCCTACGACAGATTTGAAATCCGGCTCTTCTCCCGCAATGTCGGCCACATCATCAACCTCTACAACAATCCGCCTCACTGGCAGGATGAGAGGCGCAGGGCTGCTCTGATTTCGGAAGACATGCGCCATCCGAAGGGCATCGGCTGTTCGCCAACGTGCAGGCACAATCGGCAGGCGTAGCCAAGCGCCTTGCACGTATGGAACGACGCGGCTAAGACCGTTACGTGTATCTTCCGCCGTGGCTCCTCCGCCTGACTTCGGACTCTGCTTTTCTCGCCGCCTGTGGCGCGCTGGTTCTGCTCGTCGTTGCCCCCGCCGTGTTTCTCCTCTTCAGGCGCAAGCCGTGGCTTTCGCGCATCCGGCGTAGGGCGCTGTTGACCCCGAACGAAACGGAATTCTTTCACCGGCTGCAACGGGCATTACCGGCGTATAGAGTGTTCCCGCAGGTGGCGTTTGCGGCGCTGCTGACCGACGACGGGGCGCTGTCCCGCCGCGCGCGATGGGCGCTTCGTGCCAGGTTTGACCGCAAGATCGCGGATTTCATAGTGTGCGAGGCGAGAAGCCTAAAGGTTGTCGCGCTCATCGAGCTGGACGACCGCACCCATGATGCGAACGCCGACCGGCAGCGTGACGCCATCACGAAAGCGGCGGGCTATCAGACATTCCGGTTTGAGTCGAAGGCCAAGCCGTCAGAAGCGGAACTGGCGGCGCTGTTTCAACATGCCCAAGCATGGGGCTGAGAGGAATTTACCCGCGAGCGCAGGAAGGCGCTAAGGGCTCCGCCCTCGCGTGGTCAAGGAACCCGCCTTCGGGTTTTGGCTCCCCCGCGAATTTCCGCGAGCGGAAACCGGCGCAATAGCTGCGTCTTTCACGGTCCCCCCAAAAATGTCGCGGGCGACATCGGAACCCTTGACCTTTGCTACCCCGCACTCGGCGTGAGCCAGAGGTTGATTTTTTATCAACCCCACTTCCAGCAAAGGAAACATCATGCCGACATTACACGCCACGCCTTACGACATCACTTACGCAGGGTTTTACTTCGAGACTGCGGAGGAATTCACAGAGCGGATGAAGAAGGCTCCGTTTGAGGAGGTCGAGATTCAGTTCATCGACGGCACCGACGAGGACTGTCTGCTTTTCAAGCTCTGCAAACCGCATCAGGGCAATGTGGCGGGTTACTTTGAAGCGCTCGACACCGGTTACGAGGGCCATCGGCTCGCGGCCCTTTCCTACCTTATGGAATACCAAGGCACGACGTGGGAGGACGCCACGGCATCGGGCGCGCTGGACGACGTGGACGTGTACGAGATGACGACGAAGGAATTAGCGGAGCAATTCGCGGAGGAAGGCATCTACCCGGCAGGCGTCAACGAGCAAGTTCTGCCCTACCTCGACTACGATCTGCTGGCGCGTGATCTGTCGATGGACTACACGGAGATTGAGTGCTTGGGCAACACCTATTGCGTGAGGGCGTCATGAACTCGCGGTTCATTCTGATTGACGGAAAAGCGTATGTCTGGCGTGAGGTGAAGATGCGCCGGGGACAATTGCAGGCGCAGGCCAGGCAGAAGCAGCTCACCCTGTTTGAGATGAGGGAGGATCACCGGCCCGAGGCGCACCTCACGGCGGTGGGCCGGTATCAGAAACCCCTCGCTGGATTCACTTCCTGGGGTGGTAGCACTATCCGCTGAGCGCAACGTGCGCCTTCACCGCAAACAAAGCGGTTGCGGCCAGCTACTGCGCGCAATAGATAAGGTTGCTCAGAATCGGAGGCGCGCCCATGGCAACAGGCAAACATATTCCCGCATTGGATGGGTTGCGCTTCTTCGCGGCTTTCTTCGTCTTGATAGCTCACTATACGCATTGGGTCCTAAACGACCAGAAGATCGCGAATTCATTGACAAACGGCATTTCTACGATGGCCGGTCTGGGCATGGCATTGTTCTTTGTGCTGAGCGGATTTGTAATCCACTACAATTATCATTCTATTTGCGACGCGCCCGGCGGTCGCAAGCAGTTCTTGTGGGCACGGTTCGCAAGGCTTTACCCGTTGTACTTCGTCCTTTTTATAGCCGAGTTTGCGTCCTCGTTCTATTATCATCGGGGCTCATGCGGGCATGCAGGGGTACGCATGGGCTTCTTCTTTGCGCTGCCGTTCTATCTTACGTTTACCCAAGCCTGGTTTTATAGCGTGATATGCCAGAACAATCTCATCTACCAATATCACATGGTCTCATCCGTCATTTGGTCTCTGAGTGTCGAAGCGTTCTTCTACCTCACCTATCTCTTGATCGTGCGCTGGCTGTGCTCGCAATCCAGCCTATTCAAGCAGATTTCTATCGCCGGGTTCGGCTACTTAGTCGGCGTGGGTCTCCTGTTGTGGTTCGACCATTACTCAAGTGCAATCGACCGCGTGGCGGAAGTCGCCTTCGGGCCAATCGCAACGGTGCAGCACAATTACCAGGACTCGCTACTGCGGTGGCTTAATTACTTTAACCCACTGATTAATCTGCCAGCCTTTGTCTGCGGTGCCGTGGCGGCTAACATCCATCTCTCGCTCAAAGACAAAGCGCCAACCCGAGTGGAGAAGGCCATTTCGGGATACGTTGTAACGGGATGCGTCGTTGCGACGCTTGCCGCACATCTATCGGTTTATCTGATGATCGCTCCACATAATCCGTTCTTTGGCCGCAACGGCTCCCTGCTCTACGTGCCAATGGTGACAGTACTGGTTTATGTGCTATCCCACTATCCGCAGGCACTGTGCTCCAGGGCGATTGGTAGCAAATTGACAGTTAAGCTAGGCGAGGCAAGCTATTCTATTTATCTGTTGCACGCCTTCCTTGGGTGGAACGCTAGGGATTATTACTATCTCAACCTCAATCCGTGGTTACTCTACATCACGGCTGTCATCAGCATTCTTGTTATAAGCCGTATCAGTTTTCTTTGCTTTGAGAGGCCGGTGCAGCGGTGGTTGCGCAACCTCGCCCAGCATGTGCCTTCCGGTAAAGCCAACATTGTTGGTACACCTTGACACGTCTTCCGTCCCGCTCTAACCCAGGCATGGGGCTGAGCGCGATTCACCTGCGAACGCAGCAAGGGCCCTCGCGCGGTCAAGGAACCCGCCTTTGTATAGGGTGCCTGGCGGTCACGAACATTCGATTCTGGGTAGTATCTCAGTGTGACTGTTAGCTCCTATTGTCTAAATGAGGTATTGGAATTGGCATTCTTGAATGCTTCCCAAAGCACCGCCCGCGCACCTAAGAGGATAGGTGCTTCCTTTGCGATCCTAAAAGCCATGCTATCTAAGGCGGCGTTAAACTGTTTTGAAACTTCTATTGCATTGGCCGCCGCAATCGACTTCATGTAGTCATTTATCTTCCCACGCTGTCCTTCTAAAAACTCTCTATCAAGTACGGCCATAACAAACATGGACCGCATTATGTTTGCCTCATAAAGGACTTTGAACAAAAAGAACAATACAGCCATCAATACAATGGCTAGAATAGCCACAATCCACATCATGTTTCGCAACTCCGTTTAGAATAAGTGTGTATCTATATAAGTTAAGTACGCACTTTTCAAACTGATGCACTACCCGAGTCTGAGGTAATGCAATATCGTCCAGCCCCACAGATGCCGTGCGGATATTGCTTCTTCGCCCAGCTATCGTCGTCCTCGGCCACGCTGTCTCTTCTTGACACAACCGTTGTCCCGCTCTAAAACAACCCTTGTCATTCATACCTGAGTGACAAGCAATATGTGGTTTAACCGCGTCCGGGGATAAAGAGCACGAAAAACCGCCACTAGCGAGCGTCACGGAATGCCAGGGCGTAGTCGCCCCCGCCGTGATTCCCGCTCCTGGCGTCAATGCTCAATCGCATCGTCGGACGCCAACGACATGGGCATGCGTGGCGTTTCGGCAGAAACAGAGCGGCAGCGAGACGAGGAAGCGCGCTCCGATTATTGGATTCCGGGCGACGGACGCGGAGCGCGCGCAGATTGAAGCAGCGGCGCAGCGCGCCGGACTGACCGTCGGCTCCTATGTGCGGTCACGGGCACTTGCGAAGCCCGTGACACGCGCGCAGCGCCGCCCGGCTGTAGAGACACAGCAGCTCGCGCACTTGCTAGGGATGCTTGGAGTATTGAGTGGGATGCTTCAGGCCGTGGTTAAGAAGCACGGCCGGGGCGATGTAGTCACGGACGACGAGCTGAAGCAGGCGATGGCAGGCTTCCGCGAAGCGGTAGCCGCCATTCTGGTGACGATGGGCAAGCACCCTACCCTGTCAAAGGACGCGCATGATCATTAACGGCGGATCGCGGAGCAACGCGCGGTTCTTCGCGAAGCATCTGGCGAACGCGGAAGAGAACGAGCGCGTCATGCTCTGCGAGATTCGGAATCTCGCCGCGCTGACCATTGCCGACGCCCTTCATGAAATGGAGGCGGTAGCGCTTGCGACGCAGTGCAAGAACTTCTTCTATCACGTCAATATCAACCCGCTCGACACGGAGCACCTCACGCCTGAGCAGTGGATGATTGCCGTCGATACGCTGGAAACGAATCTCGGGCTTGCAGGGCACGCCCGCTTCGTTGTCGAGCACCAGAAGAAAGGCCGCGTCCACAGGCACGTCGTGTGGTCGCGTATTGCCGTTCCGGCAATGCGCGCCGTACCGATGACGGACGATTACGAGAAGCACCAGGCGACGGCGCGTCACCTGGAGCATGAGTTTCACCTGGAACATGTGCCGAGCGTCCTCGGCAGCCACAGGTCGCAGGGGCATCGCCCGCATCGCCGTGCGAAGCCCTGGGAAACCTTCCGGGGCAAGAAGAGCGGTATCGACCCATATGCAATGAAGCGCGACGTGATGCGGCTCTATCGCGAGAGCGCGACGGCGGCGCGCTTCATCGAAGCGCTTCGCGAGCATGGTTATCAGCTCGCGCGCGCCGACCGGAGAGACTTCTGCATCGTCGATCCTGCGGGCCATGCCCACAGCCTGGCCCGCCGTCTCGTAAACGTGCCAGCGGCGGCGATTGGGGAATTCTTCAGGAACGTGGATGCCGCGAGCCTGCCGACAGTGAAGCAGGCGCGCGCCATGCTTCGCCATCATTGAATCGAACTATAGTGGGTTCTCCCCCACTCTACCCACCATAGGTTGTGGTTTTGCTTGCCAGGAAGTTCCGTGGAGCGTAAGATTCACGGCGCAATTGCACGGGAACCGACGATGGACACCGCCACCAACTGGTCTGAGCGCACGCGACCGAAGCACAACCCTTCTGCCAAGACCGATCACGAGGAACACGCAAATCGTCAGCAGTTCAATCGCCCGCGCACATCCATGGGCGCGGCGGGCCACTGGATACACATGGCGGGCCTGTTTGCCCCCATCGTTATCGGAGAACTCGTTAAAGACGCGGACAAGCGCTGGCGCTATGTGCGGCTCGCTTCCGTGGGCACGGCGCTCGCCTATGAAGCAGCGCACACGATCCGCGAACAGCAGCGGAATGCCGAGCGCGAAGCCGAGTGCCGAGAGCACTGCCGCTAGTCTAGAACTGTTAAGGAATTCCCTTGACCTTCTATTGACCATGGCTAAAACCAACGGATGGCACTGGGAAGCAAAGAACTGCCGCTATTTATCCAACTCACGGAGGCTGGGCACCTCAAGCCGCGTGGGGCGGTGATGGAGATAGGCGCTCAACAACTCGCGGAGTCATTTCTGGAAGGAACAGAAGAACTTCGTATTCTTGGTGAGCTCCACCATGCAGGTCCGTGCCCGTTACCGCAGCCATCAGGAAAGGTCACCATTCTACACGGGGCCACTAGGCACTTAGAAGTTGCGGCCCCGCTCGCCAGCAGTTTCTGGCGTTGGCTAGGTTACGAATACGCATCTGTTGACGTTGACGGAACACCCGGCAGCATATTTATGGATCTCAATTACGATGATGTTCCATCCCCGCATCGGGGACGATACCAGGTTGTCTCAAATTGTGGGACGACGGAGCATGTTGCAAATCAATTGAATGCTTTCAAAGTGATACATGATTTCACCGAGGTTGGCGGGGTGATGCTGCACAACCTGCCCGCTCAAGGAATGTTTAACCACGGGTTAGTAAATTATAATCCCAAGTTCTTTTGGATGTTGGCGCGTAGCAACGGATATCGTCTGCTCCATTTCAGTTTCAACAGCGATGATAGCTATTACGCGCTTCCAAACAATATCCTCGACGGAATCTCTTCCTTCAACAAAGACGCTATGAGACAACTCAGCTCATACAAAGCTACCGATTGTGCTCTCGTCGTTGCGCTCAGAAAGGACTATGATACGCCTTATGTGGCCCCGCTCGATGTGACCACAGGTGCACGCGCAAACAGCCGACTTCTTGAAGAGCGCTATTGGAGTGTATTCAAACCAGACCCGTTCAGAAACGCGGATCGTCCTGCATTCGACAATCCGGCGTACGGAGACTTGAAGAAGCGTATGTGGGGTGGCCCCTAGCTTAGCTAGCAGGTTGAGGTAGTAGTAACTCAATTCGGCATGGCTCGACACCGCTGGAAAGGCGATGCGCACAGAGGAGCTTTAACGCATTCCCGAGGCCAAGTTGAAGGTTTGGGTAATCCCCCAAACGGTGCTCTATATATAGACGTGTCCCCGCGGGTACGTGGGTTGCAAGACCTGCAACCCAAAGCCAAGGCATGAAACACGGCGGGGGGCATGCTGCGGCGCGTCAAGGCGCTCGTAAGTAACCAATTGTAATAGTGAAATAATCAGAGCATTTTTCGCTTGACGGGAACTTTCCCGCGAGCGTACGATCCCTCCCACGCTGCGAATGTCTCGCGGCGATTTCGCTTCGGAGGATCACTCATGAAACATCCGTATGCTCGAACCACTGTCACTCTATGGTCAGGATCATGGCTGCGCTCAGCATTGCGCCCAGCCCGAGTGTTGTTATTGTTGTTGGCATGGCTGGCCGCGATGCCACAACTTGCGGCAGCCGCCAACGCTTACGTCGGAACCAGCTACTGCTGGCAATCAAGCCCAGCCAAGTGTGGTCAGGTGGAGATTCTGGACACCTGGACCAACACCGTACGTGCAACTGTGAACGTTGACAACTCGCCTGTCGGCATCGCAGCAAGTCCCGACGGCGCATTTGCATATGCCGCCCTCTTTACCGCTGACAAGGTGGCGAAGATCAATACCGCGACCTACGCTGTTAGCTACTTTTCGCTTCCCAGTGGGGCAAATCCTTATCGTGTGGCCGTAAGCCGAGACGGCGCGTATCTTTGGGTATCGAATCCCGGAAACAAGACAATTTCGGTGATTCCCACCGCAGGCGGGTCGATCTATACACTTTCTTTCAGTGACACGCCTGACTATGTGGCATTCACACCGGATGGGTCTTACGCCTACGTTACGGTTGATGGCCCTACCTCACATGCCTCCGTTAAGATTTACAATACTGGGGCAGCTCCGACTCTCGCCTACACAGTCACACTGCCCGGTATCTATGCGAGAGGTGTCGCGATAACACCAAATGGGCAATATGCCTATGCGGCGAGCTATGACCCCTACCTAAGCGTCTATGGATTTGTGACCGTTATTAACGCGTCCGGGACGCCGTCGTGGAACAAAGATATCACGGTTGGACGGCTGCCGGTGGGCGTTGCCGTCACGCCGGATGGAACTCAGGCATGGGTCGTTAATACCAACGACCAGAACATTGCTGTCATTGATACGACTACCAACAATAAAACCGGAACTACAATTGGCTCCGACCACGGTGAGGAGGTGGCCTTCTCGACGGATGGTACCACTGCCTATTCGGCGCAGGTGACTTCTACGTCATGTACCGTGCGGGCCATCAACACAGCGACATATGCGATCAGTAATGTCGTCGTCAATTCGTACGGGTGCTTTGCCCTGGCTGCTGGCGTCGGCGTCAACAAAGTATCCGTCGCCTATGTCAGCCCGACCGGCAATATCGCGGGGGACTTTAATGGTGACGGACAGCCGGATTTTGCCGTCATCAGTAGCACCCAGGTCGTTACATCCTTCGGTGACGGTGCGGGCAATGTGACGAGCCATACGTACACATTCCCGCATAGCTGGTCATTTGGAAACCCGGTCACCAATGGGAACACTGTCGTTGTCGGGGACTTTAACAACGATGGTAAGACGGATTTTATTCTGGTCGAGAGCACGAAGGTGTATAGTTTCCTGAGCAACGGTGATGGAACCTATTCTCAGCCAAGTGCCTCGCCCTACTACTACACGTTCCCGAACAGCTGGGCCTTCGGTACGCCGGTGACCTCATCGTACACGCCAATCGTCGGCGATTTCGATGGAGACGGAAAGAGCGACTTCGCGCTTCTTGGCTCTACGGCGGTCTTCACGTTTAAGAGCAGTGGGGATGGGACATTCACCACTCTCAAAACGACGTCTCCGTATTACTACACATTTCCGAATAGCTGGGCTTTCGGGGCACCTCCGGGCAGCACGTATGCGCCAATCGTCGGAGATCTGAATGCCGATGGGAAGACCGATTTTGCCTTTCTGTCGGGAAATGCAGTGTTTTCGTTCAGAAACAACGGCGATGGCACGTTTCCACCGTTGTATACAACGTCTCCGAACTACTACACCCTTCCGAATAGCTGGAATTTTGGAACTCCTGTTAGTTCCTCTTATACGCCGGTAGTGGGAGACCTCGACGGCGACGGGAAGACGGACTTTGCCGTGCTGGGAAGCACACAGATATTTACGTTCAGAAACAACGGCGACGGCACGTTCCCGGCAATGTATACAACGTCGCCGAACTACACAACAGTGACATCCGGCTGGGGGTTTGGTACGCCGCCAAGCTCCGGTTTTGCGCCATTCGTAGGCTATCTGGACCGTGACGGCAAGGCCGACTACGCCCTGATGCAAAGCACCCAGGTGTTCACGTTCAAAAGCAATGGCAACGGTACGTACACGTCGCCATCGTATTACACTCTGCCCAATGGATGGGGCTTGGGGAGCCCGCCGACTGCCAGCTATTCGGCGGTTTCATTTGGAGGTGGCCCGACAATGATCTTTGTGAACAGCACGGACGCCTTCACGTTGACTAGCAGCGCTGACGGAACCTACGTGGTTCGCCACTATTCTCTGTGATAATGTAACGGGCACAAGCGGGCAGGAGAAGTTTCTCCTGCCCGCGTTTCTTTTGTGAACGCCTTGCTACTTCCCGGAGCCTTGAGTTGCTTTTTCTATCTTCGCCTTCACCGGCCTTCCCCTCGCCCCTCCAATCGTCACGGAGACACCGACCGTCCCGGCCAGCTCTCTTATCTTGGCTATGGTTTCCTGCTTGCGTCGTTCGGCCCGCGCCTTGATTTCCGCTTGCGCCCAGGCGACGACCTGCGATAGCTCGGCATCGCCCAGCGCCTTAACCGCTTCCTGCGTCATAATTCGTCTTCTCCTTCCACAATCTCAATGCGTTCGATATGGGCGGCATCCTCGGGCTTGCCGTCTTCCTCCGCCTCGGTTCCTTCCTGAATAAACCGCGCCCGGTGCTCGACCAGGGCGTCCCGCAGCCGGTGAAGGTTGCGACCTTCCGCCGTCACCGTGTCCGATCCGAACCGGAGAATAATCTCGCCCGTGGGCTGATATACGACCCGGCGCAGAATAGCGTAAGGGAAACTCACAATCGCCCCGTCATGCCGCCGCACGTCGAGCATGAGCGCTTCCCGGCTTTTGGCGCGGGCTTCCTGAAAGACTTCCCCCATGTCGCCGGTTTCGGTGTCCGGCGCTTGCGGCGTTTGCTGTTTGGTGAAGCGATGCACCGACGATGCGTAGGACTTGGCGGAATTATCTTTCATGGGCGAGACTCCTTCCCTGTTGTTGCGCCTTGTACGCCTGGATAAAATCATGCGCGGCAATGCGCTCGCGCAGCTTGTAATAGAGCCGCTGGGCATGGCCGTAGAACCGCGTCAGCGCCTTGCGCTTGCGTTCCTTGCGCTCGACTTGCTGCCCCATTAACTCCGTGGCGGAGAGACGCGCAGAGGAATCCTTGACGGCATCGAGCATCGCGGCCTTGTCGTCGGTGTAGAGCCGGACGGCTTCCCGCCCGCGAGAAAGCGACACGTAAAGCTGCTCCCGGTTCGCAGCGGCGAAGGACTCGGAGCCGAGCGCGACGAGCGGTACATCCACCGTCTTGCCCTGCGATGCGTGGGACGTGACGACATAGCCATGCGTGAGCCCGCCGTAATCCTTGGGCACTACAAACCCGTTTGTAAGCTGAATATCTCCCTGCTTGGTGAAGCCCGCGACCTGATAGAGCGCACCGTTATTGAGTCGGTCTTTACCCTTTGCCCCAAGCAGCCCCCGCCGTGTTTCCCGCGTGTACCCGTTCATGGTGACGCGGAGCTTGTCGCCTTCGGCCAGGGCGAGCTTTTCCGCGCGGTAGACCTGCGTGCGTTTGGTCTCGGCATAGGGCAATAGCGCTTTGCTGCCGTCCGCGCGCCTGACGTGAACGCCGGCAGTGTCGGCGTTCTGCACCGTGACGCGCTCGCCGCGCTTGAATCCCTTGGCGTTCTGGTGAAACTGGACGACCTCGCCCGCTTCGTAGCTCGCCGAATCGCCCCGCTCCGCTTCCGTGAGATTGCGCGAGCGCAGGATAGTATATTCCCGTTCCTTGGTGGAGAGCTTGCCTTGCGCTTTGAGCGTGACTCGAATCGCGGCGGTGACGTGGCGGATTTCCGCGTGGGTGGGAGCGACGACGAGCGAAGTCTTTAGCTCGCCGTTCGCCTTGCGCTGCGTAATCACGTCCGCGTAATCCTCGGCAATCTGCTTGTAGCGTTCGTCCCCCTTGGTTTCGATAATGGCTCCCATGCCGTCGAGCATTTCCATGCCGTGTTCGAGCTTCGTCCTGCCGTCTTTCGCAGCGGCGTCACCTTGGGCGATGGCCTCGACTGCCTTGCGGTAGGTGGCATTTGTCTGGCGGCGGATCTCCGTAAGCCGAGCGAACTGCATCGCGGAGGAATTCTCGAGCACGCGCAGCGCATCGCCGCGCGTGACCGCGTTATGCTGCGCGGAATCGCCCGAGAGAATGACGCGGGCGTTTTGTTCCTTCGCCACGTCGAAAAGCCGCTTCATATCCTTGACGGAGAGCAGCCCGGCTTCGTCCACCCACATCACTTGCCCGCTCATGCGCTTTTGCATTTCCTTGTCGATAAGCAGGCGCTCGACCGTCTCGGCATTGGCGAAGCCTTCGCCCGCAAGCACTCCGTGGGAGGCTTCCGCCGAGGGAGCGAATACGAAAACCTGTGTGCCGGTCTTTTCAATCGCGCCGATAGTCGCCTGCATCATCGTGGTTTTGCCGGTGCCCGCCTTGCCTTGCAGCCCGGTCACCTTGTCGCGCGAGTTAAGAATGGTGAGCGCGGCGTTGCGCTGTTCGTCGCTCAGTTTGGGATCGAGGGCGGGAGTCTGTAAGCCGCCGAGCTTGGCGCGCGTGGCGCGTCCGTCGCGAGCGAACGCGATCATGTCGCGTTCTTCGGTAAGCACGTCCTTTGTCGTAACGTAGCGCCGCCCTTTTTTGTCCTTTTCCAGAATGTCGGGGCGCTCGGCAGCCTTGCGGATATCCGCGACACTCGCCTTGCCCAGGCTGTGTTTAAGCGCGGTTTCGAGGAACTTCTTTTTCGTGACGGCGGAGGAACGCTCGAAGGAATGGGAGAGGGAATAATCTATAGCCTCATCCGCCGTCATGCCTTGGGTTTCATGGCTGGTGCGCGCTCCGATAATCGCCGTGCGCTCGCCGTCGTTCAGGCGTTTAAGCCATAGCTCGCGCAGCTCCGCCATGCTTAGTTGTTCGTCGGGTTTGGCCTCGCGCGTCTTGCGCCCCAGCTCGCGTTTTTTGGCCGGGTCCGTGATGCCTAATCGCTTCGCCTCGGCTTCGATAACCTCGCTGCGCCGTGAGAATTCTTCGCAAGTCGATTCGTCAATACCGGCAAGGCGGAAGCTGTTGCCGTCGCGCTCGATGCCGTAGCCAAGTCCCGCGAGGTTCTTAGCAAAGCGGGAATGAAAAGCCGCCTGATAATAGCCCTTGTCGCGGACAATATCGCCGAACTCTCCGGCCTTCCATCGTTCCTCTACCGGGTCATAGGTGGCATTGAACGCGACCGCGTGACAGTGCAGTTGCGGATCGGGCACGCCGTCCACGGGCCGCGTGGTGCGGTGGACGAATTCCCCCCAGACCATGTTGGCGGTTTGCCGGTCCTCTTGCGCGCCCTTCGTCCGCACCCGGACGCGCATCGCGTCTTCCATTTCGCCCATCGTTTCGGTGTAGGCTTCGCGGAACGCGGACATGATCCGCTCATCGCCGCCCAGCTCGTAGGCGAGCGTGACGGACTTGGGAGCATCGAACGTAAAATCGTAGAGCACGCGCCGGTCGGATTTGACGCGCGGCGTCAGTTGCTCGCCGGTCTCGGGGTTGAGGTTCTCGCACAACCGGAAATAGCTTTCCTTGTCCACCTGGCCGGAGAGGTTCAGCAGCTCCGCGCCGCGTCCGTGCCAGTCGCCTACGACCTCCTGGGCATCGCGCATGTAGTAGTCGGAGCGGGACAGGTGCTCGGTAAAGTAGTCTTTGGCGGCCTTGGTGTCGGTAGCGTGGTTGATGAACAACATGGGGCGATCCCGTCAGGGTTTGCAGAACACTACCGGTAGTGGTGTAGCACCGACGGCTACCCCAATCGGTTGAGAGAAGCAAGCAGAAAGTAAGCGTATAGACGTGTCTCCTAAGCGGTGCTTAGGGAAACTTCCGGCCTGCGATGCCAGGCCGGAATCTTGTGGTTTGCCAGCGTGATGTAGCAGCCACAGCGAGTGCTGCCCAAATATCACAGCAGAGGGCTTCACCCCATCGAAGCTGTGTTCTGTCGTCGCCGAAAATGCGCTCGCGTTTCGGACGCACGGGTGACGGAAGATGGTCCTGACCTGGTCCGAGTCACACTCCGAAAATCCCATCCGGACGACGGGAGCACCGGTCTGCCCCCGCCGTGATTCACCACAAACAAATGCGCGCATGGCGTGTGTCATCTCGACCTCGAAGGCGGAGGCAGTTGCCGCTCGCGAACGTCGCTTGCTCCGCCGTATTTCATGGCGGGTGTCGGAGCCGGAGCACCCGTTCCCAAGCTTGTCTGCTCGACTACGCCCTTGCTTGCGAGCGCCTGCCCCGCCGCGCGCGCTTGGGTGAGTGTTTCCGCCGACAGAGCCTCCGCAGGCTTGCCGTACTTTTCCGCTGGCGACATGGCATGTCACCCGGCCACTTTCTCGGCCGCGTCTGCGGGCGCGGCATCGAGCATGTCTTTAAGTTCGGGAGCGAGTCCGCCGAAGGCCGCTTTCAAATCCGCGTCGGTCTTCATCATCTCGATGCAGGACTCCGCGACCATGAGTCCGCCAGTTTCATTCGACGGTGCGCCGGAGAGCGCCTTGCTTAAGTAGCGCGCTTCGATTTCCGCATCGCGCATGTCGAGGATAGCCTGGCGCTGCTGGTAGTAGACGATATGGTTGTTGACGAACAGCGCGCCTGCCGCGATCTGAAGCCAGATTCCGACCTGGGCCGAGAAGGCCCCGAGCAGATGGCCTAGCAAAAATACCAGTCCCGGCTCCGCGAATTTGTAGACGATCTCGCGCGAGAAAGGCAGCGGCAGGATGGAGGTGCCCATGTACATCGAGTGCCATTCGATTCCCGCCTTGTTCTTGCGGGTGATCTCGCGGCGGTGCCAGGCGCTCATGGCGATAAAGGCGACCCAGAAGACAAACATAAGCTGCCCTCCGCCCCATCCCAGGAACGAGCCGACAATGCCGCCTATGAACATGAAATTGGCGACGATGGTGTAGCCGAAGGCGAGATTGA
Source organism: Paludibaculum fermentans (assembly GCF_051172195.1). Lineage (GTDB taxonomy): Bacteria > Acidobacteriota > Terriglobia > Bryobacterales > Bryobacteraceae > Paludibaculum > Paludibaculum fermentans_A. Next base: position 679,160 of record NZ_JBPJAQ010000001.1, on the reverse strand, counting down.
GCCAGCCCAGGTAGCGCTCGCCAAAATCCTTGCGGATAAACACGACGACGCTGATCGCGAAGCAGCTAGTCATGAGGCTTAACAGCCCCAGCGCCCACTCCGTTCTCTGCCATAAATCGGTGCCGCCGAAGACGGACCGCGTTTCTTTCATTAGCTTCATGCGTTGCGCCCTCCTTTGAGCGCGTGATGTTTGGCGCGGCGCTTAACTCGCCCCCCGCCGTGTTCCAAAGCCCTACTTGTCCCGTTTGCCGCCCATGCCGGTGACACCGGGGATTTGCTGGGCGAATGAGGTGCGCAGCCAGGGCTCGCCGTTATTGGCTGCGAAGCTCGCGCCGGTCTGGTAGACGACGGCCTCGGTCACGAAGCCGTTTTGCGGCCCGCCCTTTTTGAGAGTGGTGAATTCCGAGGGCATTACCTTGCGGCCGACCGCTTCCCCTCCGCCGCCCCTGCCCTGTCCGGCTCCGCTGCTCGCGTTCCAGTTCGTGCGCGTCTGGATTTCTTCCGAGATGGTGTCGGAGGCCCAGCGGTTGGTTTCCGGATCGCCGTTGGCGTGGAAAATCTTCGTGCCCATGTTGCCCAGGAACGCATCGACGCGGTGGCGTCCGGCCTCCCCGCCCATCGCGGCCAGGTAATTGGGCTTGTTCTGGGAGATGAGCACCGAGGCGACGCGCGAGCTGCGCGCGGTCGCCAGGAACTCCGAGGTGTAGGAGCTGACCAGCTCGTGCGCTTCGTCCACGAACCAGAACACGGGCCGGGGGTTGGCTTTCACGTCGCGCTGCTCGCAGGCGGTTTGCCAGAGATAGGTGAAGGCCGACTGCACATAGACGCCCGCCTGCCCATAGACCTTGATGGGCAGATCGAGAATTACCACCGCGCCGTCGAACGTGAGATCGGGAACGAAGTTCGTTTCACCGTCGAACAGGTCTGCCATGTGGCCGCGCAGCAGCACGTCGGCCATAACGGAATAGGTCGCAAGGATTGAGCCGCGCGTGTCGTTGGGCAGGTCCGGGAAATCCCGCAGGAAATACCGCGCCGCCAGCTCGAAGTCCGCCTGTTCCCTCTCGCCCTTCTCTTTCGTCTCTGCTTCCACAATCAGCCGGTAGCAGGCGGATTCCTTCTGCCAGGTTTCGCCATGGACATCCGAGTGCGAGCGCGGAGCTGACGTGATGACATCGTTGAGCAGTGTCATCGTGACTTCGCGTCCGGCCGCGAGACAGACTTCCAGGCCGTTGCGCAGAATCTGGCGCAGGGAGCGCTGCCAGAATTTATCCCCCTGCCCGCTGCCCCGGTCGGAGCGTTCGGCGGCTTCGACAATCGTCATGAGCAGCGAGACAAGCTGCTCGACGCGGCTGCCGGTGACGCCGGGGCGCTTGAGCGCGTAGCGAATCAGGTTGCACCGCCAGGCGCTCGACGGCGAGACCACGATCACCGAATCCTCTCGCCCCGTGCTCTTCGCATAAGCTTCGATCAATTCCCGGTCGCCGGGCTTGACGCAACAGACAAGCCCGCCCATGCCGAGGCGCAGATATTTGAGCAGCAGCCAGGCGGCGGAGCCGGTGGTCTTGGCAGCGCCCAGCTCGCCGAAAATGGCGACGGACTCCACCGCGTTGCGCAGCGTGAAGGCGTCGTTTTGCCCCCACAAGAACAGCGGAAAATCCAGGTCCCAGGGATCGCGCGCCCGCATTTGCGCGGGAAAGGACGGCGTGAAGACGCGGACTTCTTTCGAACGGAAGAATGTGTCGAACAGGCTCATGGTTATTCCTTTGTTAGTCGCTGAAGAAACGTCCGAACGCGACGATGGCGCTCGGGAAGGGCGCGGCGTGCCGGGCCGCGCCGAAGCGCAGCCGCCCTTTCAGGAAATGCACGTAGCCGCGCCGGACATAGTCCTGCCACCAGCGCGTGTCGGTGCGCGCAGGCAGAAGGCACACGACCAAAGCCCCCCGCCGTGATTCCTCGTAGGCTTTGCTTACCCACTTGCCGATGGCGCGACCGTAGGGCGGATTCATGAACACCTTGCCGTCCCAGGGCTGCGTGAGGCCGTCCGTCTCGCGCGTGAAGAACCGCGCGCACTTGGCGTTGTCTTGCGTTGCGCAAGGGTCGAGCGTGAAGGGACCGTAAATCGCCGAAAGTTCCTCGAACAGGGCGCGCGGCGTTTCCCATTCGGGTGTCGCGCTTGAAGAATGCACGCCTAATCGGCTTGCCGGGAGTGTGACGAGTTTGTTTGCCGTGTGCATGGTGTTTGAAATGCGGGAGCGCGAGGCCCGAGAGACTCGCGCCCCCTTTGCTTATTGCTTCGCGGGCGCAGGTGCGGCAGGTGGAACTGGAGCCGCTGGAGGGCATGGCGGAAGCGGCTTGGGTGGCTTCGGCGGCGGAATGTAGATGCCCGTCTTGCGCTGGAACTCCGCGCGCTTGCGTGCCCATTCCGCCTCCTTTTCCGGTGGAAGGCGGAAGAGTATCTGCTGGTCGGGCGGGATGTCCGAGCAGGCCACCTTCTTCTCTTTCTTCTTCTTTTCTTTGATCGGGGCCGCCTGCGCGGGCGTATCGGTCTTCGTCGGTTGCGGTGTTGTATCCTGCTGCGCCGTGGCGATTCCCGCCGTGAGCGCCGCAAGGAGGATGAGTGAAGTTTTCATGGTTTCAGCGTGCGGGCACTGCGGTTGTCCGCGAAAGACAATCGACGTTAAGCGCGCGTGCCGTTTGCCGCGAGACAATGGCTGGATCGGTCATGCCTCATGGCGAATGCGGAAGGCGTCAACCCATCCCGGCACGAAGTCGAGCGCCAGCTCGACCGGCTCCTTGCGGACGATGTCATCGCGTCGAACCCGAATCCCGCGAAGGTGCTGCGGTATATCGTCGAGCGCGCGCTGGGCGGTCACAAAATCGCGGAACTTAACCTGCTTGAGGATGTATTCGGCAAGACGACATTCGACGAGGACGACACCACCGCGCGCGGTGCGATGGACAGGCTGCGCAGGCTGCTGAAGGACTACTACCAGCGCGACGGGCAGTACGACCCGGTTATCGTCGCCCTGCCCGACACGAAGCAGACAGCCGAAGGAAAACGCATCAAGTTTCAGGCGGGTGAAGCCTACACGCCCTTCTTTGTCTACAACCCCAGGAGCTGGATGGCGAGGGAGCTGACCGTCGCGTTTCACCTGCTCCGTGGCGGAATTTCGCAAATCGACCAGGCGATGGCGCAGTTCGACAAAGTAGCGCGCGCCGCGCCCGGCCATCCCGAGGTAAAGCTGGGCGTCGTCGAATCCTGGGCGATCAAGCTTCTAACCGGCATCGCAGGCGGTCCGGACGAGGCGCTCGTCGCCGGTCCGCTGATCTGGCTAAAGCAGATTGAAAAGGACGCTGGCCCAAGCTGGCGCACCCACAATGTCCGCGCGATGCTGCACTTCTTCATGGATGATAGGAAGGCGGCGGCGAAGGAATTTGGGAAAGCGCTGAAGCTCGACCGGAAAGAGACGGTTTCGCGGGGCGGATATACGGAGTTCCTGTTTCGCACCGGAAGAGAAGACCAGGCGCTCCGTCTCATGGCCCTGGAGGCCGAAGAACACGCCGACAATGCGCAAGTACACGCCATGTACGCCATTCACCTGGCGCGCGTGCGGCGCTACGAGGAAGCCGAAAAGGTATTCGCGAAGTCGCTACTGCTCGATCCCAACGGCTGGACGGCGCATTTTGGACTCTGGGAGATGTATCTGGCTCTGGGCGACCAGAAAAAGGCGGATGATCACTCCAATCGTCTCGCGGCGCTCATCACGCCTCATGAGTTTGCATTCCTACGGCGCAAGCTTCTTGGTGAGCAAGCCTGATTCTGTTGGCCGCAGTGTGGCCGCTTAACGTCGCTTGTCTTTCGGCGTCTGCCGTGGCTGCCGCATGATTGCCGCAGGAGCGAGGGACGAGCCGGAAACAATCCTCATCCCTCTGAGCCGCCAGTCGGCCAGTCACTCAGGTTGATTGTCCGCGCCTGCCTCGCTCCCGCCTTGACCGGCAGAACGGAACAACCATGACCACCAAACAACGCAATTTCGTATTTGCCCTGCTGGGCGTAGCGGGCGTTTACTATATCGCTCCCGTGTTCTTCGGCCCGCGACCGCTCATCCGCTTCGGCCCGCCGATGCGTCCCCAGCAGCCCGCGCCAAAGAAGGACAGCGCACCGCCCCCGGCCCCTACTAATGCGACTCCGGTTCCTGCGTCCGATCCATCTTTCGAGCGCGTCACCGGCGTATGGGAGGGCATCGGCGCCGTTCCTCCTAATAGCTGCACGCTCAAACTGGAAATCCGCCCCAAGGAAGGTGACGCTACCAAGCTCGCGGGATTCCCGGTGCTCAACTGCTTTCCGATCGTGCCGCCACTGTTCAGGGGCCGGGACGCGCAGCAGCAACTTATGGCGCGCTTTGCGCCGATGTCCTCGGTGCTGACCGGAACCGCAGAGAAGGGCTCCGTACTGTTCACGCTGGACAAGGCAATTGGCAAGACACCGGACGGATGCTCGATTCAGGGAATGACCGTCACGCCGTTCGGTGTGGACCAGCTCTCCGCCGAGTGGCAGGACAGCACCTGCAAAGGCGGACAGATACTGCTCAGGAAGAGCCGGGGGTGAGCCATGTCCATGCCCCCTACTCCCTTACCGGCATCACCGCCCTCGCCGCCCTCGCCGCCCGTGCTTACCATTCGCGAAGTGGCAGCCGAGCTGCGCTGCTCGAAGGCGCATGTCCATAACATCATCGCGGGCAAGGTCCACGACCTGCCGCCCCTGCCCGTCCTGCGCATCGGCAGGCGCAGGCTTGTGCGCGCCGAGGGTCTTAAGCGCTGGATGGCGGACCTGGAAGCGCGCGAAATCGAAGCGCAGCGGCTCACCGGCTGTTTTCGCTAGGGCGGTTTGCGATGTTATGATCCGATCAACTGAGTTGATCGCTAAGAACGCACGAGAGGAAACTGTGCGGAGAAAGCGATATCAAAATGGCAGTTTGCAGGTAGTTTCAACCCACGGCAAGCGCAAGATGTGGATTCTTCAATATCGGGACGGCGGCAGCAAGAAGTACCACACTATCGGCCTGTTCTCGAAGATGAGCAAGAGCGAGGCGCAGCAGGCGCAAGCGGACTTCATGAAGGAAGTGAACGCCAGGACCGCGTCCGCTCCCGATCCACAGATTACTTTCGGGGATTTTCTCGAAGGCGTTGCGTTGCCGTTTCTGCGGTCGAAGTGGAAGCGATCCACGCGCGACACCACGGAGAACCGCATCCGTCACCACCTGGAGGAGTTCGGCGAGGAGAAACTTTCCGGGCTCGGGCTTCAACGATTACAGGCGTTTCTCTCAGGGAAAGCCGCGACGCTCTCAAAAAGCGTGGTGGCCCATCTGAGGTGGGACCTGCGTGCAGTCTTCAGGCTCGCCGTGGCGGAAGGATACATCGTGCGCGACCCGACCCCTGCCCTCTTCACCCCGAAAGAGGCGAAGGTCGGCACAAAGCGCGTCATGAACAGAAAGGAGGCACAGCAGCATATAAACGCGCTGCCCTTGCGGGAGCGCGTTATCGATCATCTCGCCCTCTTTGCCGGTATGCGGCCCGGCGAGATACTGGCGCTTCAGCGCAGGCACGTCACGGAAGATTGCGGCGAGCTGAGCATTGAACAGCGTCTTTATCGCGGCGACATCGACGATCCGAAGACGGCTTTGTCCAAGAGGAAGGTCGGCATCCCTTCTCAAACCGCAGAAGTGTTGCGGGAGTGGATGGAGCTGGTAGCGCCACAGCCCGAAGCATGGCTATTCGCATCGGAGAATCCAAAGAAACCCCTCTGGCGCGACAACGTCTGGTATCGGCACATGAAACCCAAGCTCGACGCCATAGGGCTTGGATGGGCTAATTTCCAGGTGCTTCGGCGCACGCATGCCAGTTTGGGCCATGACATCAAAGTGGACCCGAAGGTAGCGGCGGATCAGCGCGGCCACGGCATCGGCGTGGCGCTCGACGTTTATACGCAGTCCAGCATTGAAGCACGGCGGGCAGCCGCCGAGATGCTGGTGAACGCGATTCTGTCCGGGGAACAGCCGGAGACGGCTGAGGCAGAGCGCGAAACCGAGGAAAACCGCTCCGAAGCGGCTTAACGGAGTGGAATGGAGTGGAAGAAGTTGCTGATGATTCTCAAGTCGTTGAAAAGTTGGAGCGGGAGACCGGGGTCGAACCGGCGACGTCCAGCTTGGGAAGCTGACATTCTACCACTGAATTACTCCCGCTCAGCTGGGAGGGACACCCCCAGAATACCAGATCGCGTCAAGAGTAGATCAGCGCACCAAGGGGTCTTCCACCCACGGCGGAGTTGCTTCGATCAACCGGCCCAGCTCGGGGTCTACACGGTCCATTTCGACCTTCATGCGCCAGGCGATATCGCGATAGCTGAAGTGGCCTTTCACCCCGCTGCGCAGCTTCGAAATGTACTCCGCCTCGGCGAAGTCCATCCGGAACAGGAAGCGGCCTTTGGCGGCGAAGGGTAGCAGATAGTGGCCGCTGCCGCCGGGCAATTCGCTGGCGGCGTCGCGCGCCTGCTGCAGCGCGGCTTCGTAGACCGATTCCAAACCCGCCTCGACCAACCCCTGGGGCACCGCGAAGCCGTGCTGCCAGGTGAAAGCCTGCCGAGTCTGATGGCAGCGCCGGTGCCGGTGCATGTCGCGGTAAGCGCCGATATCGATCAGCATGTCGAAGGCGTAGGGTCCGCCCCGGAATTCGCGCAGTAGTTCGTCGCGGCGTGAGCGGGCTTTCAGGGCCACATCGAGAACTTCCGCCTGGCGGGCACGGCCCCATCCGCTCACTAGTTCGTGCAATTCCTGGAACGGCCGGTCGGTCACGGCATAGAGCAGCGTTGCGGCAATGTCCACCAGTGGATCAGTCGTCCTGGTCAGGACCACCGCGTCCTGCGGCGCACGCGCCGCGGCCGGCAGATTCTCCGCCGCCCACTGCGCTAAATCCGCTTTGGCCTGGCCGGGATACTGGTCAGGGTCGACATACTTGGCTAACGTTGGAGCCAGGGGTTCTTCCTGAACCTCCGGCCGCCATGCACAGTGAGGCGTTTCGGCGCAGGACCGCGCCGCCTCTTCCGCCACTTCGCGCACTTCGCCGTATTCGGAACTCCGCATGCGCCGGATCTGCTTCTCCAGCGTGCGGATGCTGGTCACCTGGCCGACACCCGTGGGAATGCCCAGGAACAGGACATAGCGGGCCACATCGAAGGCGCGCGCGGCGATGTTGCGCTGATAGGCCTCCGGCTTCATGGAGTCCGGCCGGGGGAGTTTGGCGCTGAGCGCCTCCACCATGCGGCCGTGGATCTCGCGGTAGGCATCCAGAAGCCGGCGGCCGGCGGCCTGATAGATCTCCGTCTGGGCGGGGTCCAACCCGGGCGGCGTCACAAAGCCGGAGCGGGAGAAATCCTGATAGCGCGACGACCGCGCCTGGCCATCCCACAGTTGCTCGTCCTCGATCTCGATGGCGGCAATCTCGCTGACGCCCTCCCAGGACAGGGCGACATGCCCGAGATCCGCGATGGACGCGTGGCCGTACTGGAAGTAGAAACTCTCGAGGAACTTAGAGGAGTCGTGGGTCCGGACCCAGTCGATGGACTGCTGGATGGAGTCGGGGGACCGGCTGTAGCGAGCCAAGGCATAAGCCAGTTTCTCGGGCGGCATCGGACCGACCGTGATCACTCGTCGTGCTGCTGGTTCGTTGGGCAAACAGCTATGATAGCGAACACAAGATCATGAAGATTCGTATCAACCGGCTTCACGCCGAGGCGGAATTGCCCGTATACGCACATGGAGCGGCGGAAGACGCAGGCATGGACTTGAAAGCGTTGGAAGATGTCGTGCTGGAGCCGAACAAGCCGGCGCTTGTGCCGACTGGGCTGTCAATTGAATTGCCGCCGGGTTATGAAGCCCAACTCCGTCCGCGCAGCGGCCTGGCCCTGCGCCATGCCATTACGCTGCCCAATGCGCCGGCGACCATCGACCCGGGCTATCGCGGCGAAATCCGCGTGATCCTGCTGAACCTGGGCACCGCGCCGTACCACATCGTCAAGGGTGACAGGATTGCCCAGATGGTGATCGCGCGCTATGAGGCCATTGAGTGGGAGGAAGGCGGCTTGAACGAGTCGACCCGTGGTGCGGGCGGATTTGGTTCCAGTGGAAGGTGACGGTCCGGTGGGTGACAGCAGGGTGGGTTTGGTGGACGGCGTGGGATTCGAACCCACGACCCCCGCATTGCGAACGCGGTGCTCTCCCAACTGAGCTAGCCGCCCACGCTTGCTGTCTTTTTCAATATACCACGTCATTTCGAGGACAGCCCGCCGGGTACAATCAAAGTGAGTCTTATGGAGTCACAGAAACTGGAACAGACCCTCGACAAGATGCGTCGCGACTGGGACGAACGCGCCCGGGAGAACGCACGCTTCTATGTCAACACGGAACGCACGGACTGGACCGACCAGGACTTCTACGCCTCGGGCGAACGCACCTTTGCGGAAGAGATCCTGACGGATCTCACAAATATCTGCCAGGGAAAGGACCCCCGCCAGATGCGGGTGTTGGAGATTGGCTGCGGCGCCGGCCGTGTCACCCGGGCGTTGTCCAAGTATTTCGGGGAAGTCCACGCCGTGGACGTGAGCGGTGAGATGGTGGCGCTGGCCACGGAAGCCGTCAAGCCGTTCCCTGGCGCGCACGTCTACCAGAACAACGGCATGGACCTTTCGGTCATCCCGGTGGCTGACTTTGATTTCGCCTTCTCCACCATCGTTTTCCAACACATCCCGAGCCGCGAAGTGATCTACAACTACGTCTCGGAAGTGAGCCGGCTACTGCGCCCGGGGGCATTGTTCAAGTTCCAGGTGCAGGGTGATCCCACCTTGCAGACGGAAGTGGACGACACTTGGCTCGGCGTGCCGTTTTCGGATGAGCAGGCCGTGGAGATGGCTGAGAAGTGCGGTTTTGAGCCGCGCTATCGGCACGGCGCGGGCCAGCAGTATTTCTGGCTCTGGTTCTTTAAGCGCTAGTCAGCGGGCTGATTTAGGCGCCATGCGCCAGCGCGTGCCATTCGGCTGATAGGCGACCTTGAGCAGTTCATCCAGGGCGTAGCGGATGTGCTGGCGAATGGCTTCGTCCGCCACCAGGATCTCTCCGGAGCACAGCGCTTCGGCCAGTTCCGAGTGATAGCGCGCAGGCAGCGGATGAACCTGTGCGGCCGTATCCGACAACCAACTGAACAGCAGATCCTGTTCCCGCTCAATCGCCTGGCGCAGCAGGGCACAGCCGCCGATCTCGGCCACACGCAGGTGGAACTTGACGTGGTAGACGCGGACAGACAAGCGGAATTCGTGATCGGTATCGGAGCCGTCGCAGCACGCATAGAGGTGATCCAGGTGCTTCGCCATGCGTAGAATCTCGGCCTTGTCTTTTTGCGTGGCGTGCTCAGCAAACAGGCGCGCGGACTGGCTTTCCAGTGCCTCACGCAGAAGATAACGGTCTTTGACCTCGTCCCGGCTGGGCGTGCGGACCCGGGTGCCGACGCGCGGACGGCTTTCCAGCAGGCCATCATTCACGAGTCTTTGCAGGGCCTCGGCCACGGGCAGCAGGCTCATGCCGAACTCGTCGGCCAGGCGGCGGCGGGAGAGAGCGGCTCCGGGCGGGTAGTCGCCTTTGAGAATGCGTTCCCGCACCAACCGGTAGGCTTTCTGGGCCAGAGTATTCTCCTGGCGCACCGCGCGCACCCCCTGTTCCGTCTGTGGACTGCGAACGGGTTGGGTGCGAGCGGGTTGCGTGCTCATTCGAATGTCACTGTGAAGTCTACTTCATCAGAAACGGCCATTTCCACAGCCAGTGATACCCATACTTCGTCAGGGCCAGCCAGAGTAGTCCGCCGATAATCGCGGCCAACACCAGCAGAACGTAGAGGACTCGATACCAGGGGAACTTCCGGCCTTCGCGGCTGAGCACCAGCAGGTGGCTGGCGAAGACGCCCGCGAAGTAAAGCAGGATCATCGGAGCAGCGAAGATTGTCAGGTTCACGGCGTCCGGCGTCGGGGTGATGACGGCGGCCAGAACCACAATGATGAGAATGGCGTAGCGTGAATGCGCAAGCAGAAACCTTGGCGACGCGATGCGCAGCAAGGTGAGGAAGAAGATCAGGACGGGCAGTTCGAAAACCAGCGCCACGCCGAGAATCACATTCACGAACAGATCTGTATATTCGGTGATGGAGACCACCGGTTTCACACCATGGCCGACGCCGATGCCGAGCAGAAAGGCGAGGCCGAAGCGGAAGGCGACGAAGTAGGCGAAGGCGCCGCCTGCGATGAAGAGGCCCGCCGTCGTAAAGATGAACGGCGTCGCCAGCCTTCGTTCCTTCTTGTACAGACCGGGCGCAATAAAGGCCCAAACCTGATACAGAATCCACGGCGAGGCGATAAACAGGGCGCAGATGACGGGGATCTTGACCCAGATGATGCTGAAGCCCTCGATGGGCGTAATCTGAGCCAGATCTTCGGGTAAACCCAATTGTTTCAAGGCACTGGCGGCGGGCTCGCGGACTGCGTCCCACAGCTTATCGGTATAGAACAGGCAGACGCCAAACGCCACACCAAGCCCCATCAGGGCCCGGATGAGGCGGAATCGCAGCTCTTCCAGGTGCTCCAGGAAGGACATGCGCAGCATGCCGTCGTCTTCCTCGTCGTCTTCTTCGGGGTCAGTGGACTTTGGGGGTGCGGGCGGGGCTGGCGGCGCGGCAGCAACTACGGGCGCCGGAGTAACGGCGGTGACCGGCGTGATTTCCGCCGGTACCGCCGTCACTTCTTCAGCCAGGCCATCTTCCTTGGCGTACGGGTCAAGATTCCCGGACGTAGATTCGGGCGTCAGACGCCCATCGTGCTCCGGTTCAAGCTCCGGACGTGGTTCTTGCGGGTCGTTTGTATGATCCGGCATTTCCGGCATTCGCGTACTGCGTGTTCCTGATTTGTGACCGGACTTGTGCTAGCGGGCTGCCGACGACTCCGTGGAGGAACTTTCGGGCGTCGCGGAGGCTGTCGTGCCGGAAGTGGGCACGGCTCCTTCGGCCGCTTTCAAGTTTGGAGCCGCTTCGGCCACCTCTGTGGCGGCCGCACCGGTGCTGTCAGCGCCCTGAATTGCGGAAGCGCTTACGGCGGTAGAATCCGTGCTTGTCGTTGTTGACGCATCGCCCGACTCCGGATACCCATAGGCACCGTAGTCGTACGACGAATCGTAGTTGTAGTAACTCGTGTCGTTGACCGTATCGTTGGTAATCTGGGCGAGCGACTCAGTCTCCTTGCGGATCTCCTGAGTTTCCTTTTCCAGATTCGCCATTTCGCGATGCCAGGTATCCTTCAAATCGTTGGAAGCCCGGCGGAACTCACTGATGGCCTTGGCGATGTTTTTGCCGACCTCGGGCAACTTCTTCGGCCCGAAGAGCAGCAGGACCAACACGAATATGACAAGGGTCTCTTGCCAGCCTAGCGGACCCATCCAGGGAACTCCTTCTCGACCTTATCTACCAGAGATGATAGCGAACCCAGGGAACCCACTCAACCATCGTCCGGACCAGCCCTCCCCCTTCGCTCCCTCATTACTACAGGGGAAAGACCTCCAAACGGTCGGGATCAAAGCGAATCTGGCGTTTCTCGACATAGGATTGCACGGCCAGCAGCGGCGGCAAAATAGAGATGGAAGCCACGCCGCAGTCCCCATTTGGGTGCTTCCGCGACTTGCAGCAATCGAGGAAGTTTCGCACGTGATCCGCCGTGATGTCGCCGGGAGTGCGCTTCACCACCGGTTGGGCGCCCTTCTCGGCCGACAGGAACTCATAGCGGTTGCGGTTTACAAACAGGCGGCCCTTGTCGCCATAGAAGGTGATGCCGTACTCCGGCGGGTTCCCATAGGCATTTGACTGGAACAGGGTGGAAAAGCCGTCGTACTCGAACAGGGCATTGCAGGTGTCCGGGGCCGTCCGCCCATCCTTGAAGTCGTAGTAGATGCCGCCGGCGAAGCTGGCTGTCCTGGGGGCCCGCTCGCCCATATACATGTGGACTACGTCCATCCAGTGATGGCCGAAGTCGGTCATCTTCCCGCCGTTGTAGTCGAGGTACGCGCGGAAGTTGAAGTACTGGCCTGGATCCCAATCGCGATACTTCACCGGTCCCAGGAAGCGCGCCCAGTCGAGATTGGAAGGCTTCTCGGCCGGTTCGGTCACCATGCGGCGGGTGACCCCACCGTGCCAGATGGCATCGATGTGGGCGATCTTCCCCAGCTTGCCGGTGCGTACGAACAGTTCCAACGGTTCGATGTAGATGGGACCGGAGCGCTGCTGGACACCGATCTGGAGGATGCGGTCGTTGATCCGAGCCGCCTTCACCATCAACGGAGCTTCCTCGCGCGTCCGGCACATCGGCTTCTCGACGTAGACGTCCTTGCCCGCGTTCATGGCGTCGACGGCGTGCGTCTTATGCCAGTGGTCGGGCGACCCGACGAGGACGGCATCCACTTCCTTCAGCGCCAGCAGTTCTTCGTGAGCCCGAAACGTCTTTGTGCCCGGAGCCTTCTGTTGTGCCTCATCAATGCGCGCCGCATAGACGTCGCACAAAGCCCGCACCTCGACGTCGGCATTCTTCTGGAACAGGGTCATCACATAGGTGCCGCGACTGCCGGTGCCGATGACACCCACGCCGATCCTATCGTTAGCTCCCATCACACGAGAGTAAGAGAGCGCCGTCAACGCGACTCCCTTGGCAGCTTCACGCCGAGTAATCATTATGAGTGCTCCTTGCCGGACTGTGTGGTTTCATCTCGTTCACGGCGCAGGTCTTCGGCTTCCGTTCGGGCCGCAGGCGCAGGATTCGCGAACCGCGTGGAAATTGCGGTTTTCAGAGGGCACCCTATTGCGATTGAACGATTCACGGACGCTGACATTTTACATGTTTACCGACCCGGCGCCAGCACCCCTGCGTATATAACAGGAGAACCACCATGCCCAACATCCTGTCTGAAGTTCGCCTGGCAGTACGCTCCCTGGCACGCAGCCGCGGCTTTGCCCTGGCCGCGATCGCCTGCCTGGCCCTTGGCATTGGCGCCACCACGGCGATCTTCAGTGTGGTGAATGCCGTACTGCTCCGCCCGCTTGCTTATAAGAATCCAGATGGGCTGGCCCGCATCTACACCGAGTTCCCGCGGTTCCCCAATGGCGGCCTGCGGCGCTTTTGGACCTCCGGCCCAGAGTTCCTGGAATTGCGGCGGGACCTGAAAAGCTGGCAGTCGATCGACGCCTGGCGGTTGGGCGGTGTGAATCTCTCGGGGTCGAACGAACCGCTCCGCGTGGTGGCCGGATTCGTGAGCGGAGGCCTGATGGAGACGCTGGGGGTGTCGCCGCGCATGGGCCGTGTGCTGACGCCGTCGGACGACGCCCCCGGTGCCAACCCGGCGGTTGTGCTCAGCGCCGGATTGTGGAATCGCGCTTTCGGCAGTGATCCGAACATCCTGCGCCGCGAAGTCTGGCTGGACGGCAGGAAGGCGAACGTCATTGGAGTGATGCCCGAGGGCTTCCAGTACCCGCCCGGCGAAACGGAACCGGCGGAGATGTGGAGCGCCCTGCAGCTTGATCCGGCGCGCCCGGGCAATCGGGGCGGGCACAGCTTCAATCTCCTGGGCCGGCTGAAAGCGGGCACCACGTTGGAACAGGCCCGCCAGGAGGCGGCGCAATATGTCCGCGCGACTGGTGAAAAGGAGCGCGCGAACCCGAACCAGCATATGCTCGACCCCGAGGGGCACCCGCTTGTGATGTTCGGCTTGCAGCAGGAAGTGACGGGCAGCGTCAAGCCGGCCCTGCTGGCTATGTTCGCCGCGGTCGGCTTCGTCCTCCTGATCGCCTGCGGCAATGTCGCCAACCTGCTGCTGGCGCGCGCGGAGTCCCGGCAGAAGGAGATTGCCGTGCGGCGGGCCATGGGGGCCTCCACCACGGGCCTGGTGCGGCAGTTCATAGTCGAGGGCCTGCTGCTCTCGATGGGTGGCGCGGTAGCCGGCCTGGGCCTCGCGTTCGGCTGCCTGAAGTTGATTGTCTCCGCCGCCGGCGCCAGCTTGCCGCGCGCCTCCGAAATTGGCCTGGATCCCACCGTGCTGGCCTTCACCATGGGAATCTCTGTCTTCACCGGCATCTTCTTTGGCTTCGCACCACTGGTCCAATCCCTGCCGAGGCCGCTGGCCGAGACGCTGAAGGCTGCAGGAGGCCGCACGACCGCTACGCGGGAAGCCCATTTCCTGCGACGCCTGATGATCACTTCAGAGATCGCGCTGGCCCTGGTGCTGCTCATTGGAGCCGGACTGATGATGAGCGCCTTCTGGAAGTTGCAGACCGTCCGCAGCGGCATCCAGCCCGGGAACGTTATGACCATGCGGGTCGCCTTGCCGCGTGAGTTATACCGGGAGCCGGCCGACATCCTGGGCTTCTGGGCGAAACTCGAGCAGCGTGCGCGCACTCTGCCCGGCGTCTACAGCGCCTCCGTTGTGAATGGCCTACCGCCCATCCGCCCGGTTAACGCCAACGATACGCAGATTGAAGGCTTCGTGCAGAAGCAGGGCGGGCCTATCCAGAACATCGATTACTGGAATGGGGTGGGGGTGAATTACTTCTCCACCATGGGCATCCAACTGGTGGAAGGCCGTCTCTTCAATGAGAGCGACGGGGCGTCCAGCCAGCCCGTGCTGATCATCAACGAAACTTTGGCCCGCATCTATTACCCCGGACAAAGCCCCATCGGCAAACGTATGCGGCCTGGCTTCGACGACCCCTGGAGGACCATCGTGGGCGTCGTCTCGGATGTGAAGAATGCCGGGCTGGACAAGCCGGCCGGCACGGAATTGTACTTCCCGATGCCGCAGACGCAGGGAAACTTCCGTTCGGCATACCTGGTGACGCGGACCCAGGGCGACCCGGCCCAGATGGTCCCCGCGCTGCGCGCGGTGATTCGTGAACTCGATCCGTCGCTGCCGGTCTCCGGTGTTATGGCGATGACGGAAGTGATGGCCAAGGCGCAGGCCCGTCCGCGGTTCCTGACGCTGCTGATCGCGCTGTTCTCGGCGGTCGCGCTGGGCCTGGCGGCGCTTGGCATCTACAGTGTCATGGCCTACTCTGTCGCACAGCGTACCAACGAATTCGGCATCCGCATGGCGATGGGCGCATTGCAGGGCGACGTGCTGCGGCTGGTGCTGCGCCAGGGCCTGATTCTCGGGGGCGCGGGTGTCGGGATAGGCGCCGCCGGTGCGCTGATCCTCAACCGGTTGTTGCGAGGATCGCTCTACGGTGTAGGCGCCTTTGACCCCATCCCATTCGTCGGGATGAGCCTGCTGCTGCTCGCGGTCACGGCGCTGGCCTGCCTCTCACCGGCCTTGCGCGCCACGCGCGTCGACCCTATGATCGCGCTGCGCTACGAGTAGACGAGAGCTTCAATCCAGCGCCTGGCGTACCTTGCGCAGAAGGTCGCCGGGCGCGAAGGGTTTCGCCAGGTAAGCCAAGCCGGGCTCCAGCACGCCGCGGCTGACGATCACCGCTTCCGCGTAGCCGGAGGTGTACAGGACCTTTAATCCTGGTTGCCGTTCACCCAGTTTCTCCGCCAGCGCCCTTCCGTTCATGCCGGGCATGATTACATCCGTGAGCAGCAGGTCGATGTGGCCCGCTTCCCCGGCCAGGCTCAGTGCCTCGTCCCCATTGCTGGCGGGCAGCACACGGTAGCCATGCGCCTCCAGCACGGTGACCACGAACGACCGGACCTCGTCCTGATCCTCGACGGCCAGAATCGTCTCGTTGCCCACGGGCGCCGCCGCCGGTGGCTGCGGCCCGGGCGTAGACTCCGCCTCAGTTTCCAGGGCCGGCAGGTGGATCCTGAAGGTGCTGCCCTCGCCCGGTTCGCTATAGACCCAGATGCAACCGCCCGCCTGCTTGATCATGCCGTACACGGTCGACAATCCGAGCCCTGTGCCATGCCCCACCGGCTTGGTCGTGAAGAACGGTTCGAAGATGCGCTGGCGAGTCTCTTCATTCATGCCAAGACCGGTGTCGCTGACCGACAATTCCACATAGCGCCCTGGCTCAACCTCCACATGTTCCCGCGCATAGTCGGCGCCCAGGACCACCGCTGAGGTTCCGATCTCGAAGCGTCCACCCGCGGCCATGGCATCCCGGGCATTGGCGGCCAGGTTCAACAACACCTGGCTCACCTGGCCCGCATCGGCCATTACGGCGGGCAGGGCGGGCTCCAGTTGGGTCGAAACGACAATCTCTTCACCGACGATCCGCTGGATCATGCTGAGCGTGTCGCGGACCACCTCATTCAAAGAGATGGCCCTGGGCTGGATCACGTTCTTCCGGCTGAAGGCCAGCAACTGGCTGGTCAGCGCCGCGGCCTGGTCGCTGGCCTTCACCATCTGCTCCACCCGCTCCGGCGTCGATTCCGGCTTTCGGTTGTCGAGGATCATCCGCCCGTAGCCGCTGATGACGGTCAGCAGATTGTTGAAGTCGTGGGCGATGCCGCCGGCCAACCGCCCCACCGCGTCCATCTTCTGCGACTGCCAGAACTGTTCCTGGATTGCCTGAACCCGGTCCTCCGCTTTTTCCCGTTCCTCAATCTCCGCCTGCAGTGCGATGTTGGCGCTGTGCAGGCCCTCGTTCGCCGACGCCAATGCTCCGGCCTGGCTGGCCAGTGCGCGCTCCGCTGCCCGCCGCCGCTGGATGTTCACGAGCAGAAACAGAATGATCACGGTCTCCACCGTCAGGGCGCTCGCCGCCAGCCAGATCGCTCGCCGATTATCCGCGTAGAACGAGGCCGGCCGGTTGAGAATCCGGCTGCCTGCCGGCAACGCCAGGTCTTCAAACCCGAAGTGGACCAGTTGTGCGTAATCGAAGACATACCGCTCACGCGCGTGCTTCTCAATGGGGATCTGTGCCGTTGGGGTGCCGCTGAGCGCCTGCACGACCTTCCGGCCGGCAATGACACCATGCGGGAACCCCGCGTTATCGTTTGCGCCGACAATGCCCTGGCCCAGGGCGCTGATGGAAGGGCTGTATACCGGACCCGCCGAAGCCTGGACTATGCGCCGTTGCGCCTCCGCGCGATCGAGATACTCGTCGGTCTTGTCATGCGTGAATGCGGTCAGGATAACGATGTCGGTGCGGCCGACCTCGCTCATCAGCGACACCACCTCGTCCAGGGTGAGCGTGGCCCCATCCACAAACTGGAATCGGATCTGTTTCCGCTGCGAGGCAATCCGTTCGAAACCCGACTTCTGGTATTTGCCAATGGGTGAGTTGTCGCTCACCACCCAGACCGTCCCCGCCTCCGGATTGAACCGCAGCGCCAGGTCGAGAATCGCACTTACTTTGAAATCTTCCAGGACACCCGTGAACTGGGTCCGGGGCAGTTGTTCGGCCAGTGACCATTCATTCAAGCCGCAAAACACGACCGGAGTGGTCCCGAACAGGTCGGAGCCATGCTGCTTCATGAACTGGATCGCGTCATCGTCCGACGCCACCACCGCATCCAGCTTCCGGCCGCGATACTTCTGCGCGAGAAACGCCAGCAGCGCCTGAGCAGGCTCGCTGCCCGACACGCGTTTCGTGTCCATGTTCTCTGTCCAGATCTCCACCTCGAACGGCTGTCCAGTGACGGTAGAGCGGATCCCGCGCAACACGTCATCGCTCCACTCGTAGCCTTCGTGATAGGAATTCAGGAAGAGCACGTGCTTCATCGGTGGACGCTCGGCGGCGTAACCCGCCAGCGTCAGCATCCCTACAAGCACGAGCAGCGTGGACGCACGGCCTCGATCCCAGCAAAGTAGCCCTCTGCACAGGCCGGCGGTGTTGCGAAAACTCTGCAAAGCTTTCGCCAGCTGTCTCAGGTCGCGTCCGATAAGCTCACAGTCTATTGCGGCAGGTGTTCGGCTGGCAACATGAACCTGGCCTCAGAATGGGCGCCCGAAATCCTGCCTGGCGCCCTAACGAGAGGGTCCCCTGCCAGGAAGTGCGGACAATTCCGGCTCAGCAATGCGCCGGACCGTGGCATAATGCAAGCGCATGCAAGCCAGCCGGATCCTCCTCGTTGTGTCGGCCGCCCTGTCGCTCGTCAGCCCTGCCGCGGCGCAGCACGATTACCCCGTCAAGCCGGTCCCTTTCACCGCAGTCCACGTGAATGACGTCTTTTGGGCGCCCCGCATCGAAGTCAATCGCGCCGTCACCATTCCCTTCGCCTTTGAGAAGTGCGAGGAGACCGATCGTGTCGAGAACTTCATCCGCGCGGCCAAAGCGCTCCAGGGGCAGGGCTTCAGCGACAAGTTGCCCGGCTTTCCCTTCGACGACACCGATATTTACAAGGTGCTGGAAGGCGCGTCGTACGCCCTCAGCGTGCAACCGGATCCCAAGCTCGCGGCCTATCTCGATACGCTCATCACGCGCATCGCCGCAGCGCAGGAACCGGACGGGTACTTATACACCGCCCGCACGATGAATCCGGAGCATCCTCACAAATGGTCCAGCCCCAACCGCTGGGCATCGGAGGGGGTCGACAGCCACGAGCTCTACAATCTCGGCCATCTCTATGAGGCCGCGGCCGCGCACTACCAGGCCACCGGCAAACGGAATCTGCTCGATATCGCCCTCAAGACCGCGGACCTGCTCGACCGGACCTTCGGCCCCGGCAAACAGGCCATCTGGCCCGGCCACCAGATTACGGAGATGGGCCTCGTCAAGCTCTACCGCATCACCGGCGAAGAGCGCTACCTGAAGCTTGCCAAGTTCCTGCTCGACACCCGCGGGCCCGGCCCCGAGAAGGGTGGCGGCCGCGAATACAACCAGTCGCATGTGAAAGTTGTCGACCAGACGGAAGCCGTGGGTCACGCCGTCCGCGCCACCTACATGTACTCCGGCATGGCCGATGTCGCGGCCATGACCGGCGACACCGCCTACGTCCAGGCCATCGACCGCATCTGGGAGAACGTCGTCTCCCGCAAACTCTACATCACCGGCGGCATCGGCGCCACCGGAGCGGGCGAGGCGTTCGGCAAAGCCTACGAACTGCCCAATATGAGCGCCTACAACGAGACCTGCGCCGCCATCGGCAACGATTATTGGAACCACCGCCTGTTCCTGCTCCACGCCGACGCCAAGTACATCGACGTGATGGAACGCACCCTCTACAACGGCCTGATCTCCGGTGTCTCGCTGGACGGCAAGACATTCTTCTACCCGAATCCACTGGAGTCCAACGGACAGCACGAGCGCAGTCCGTGGTTCGGTTGCGCCTGTTGCCCCGGCAACATCACCCGCTTCCTCGCGTCTTTACCCGGCTACATGTACGCCCAGCACGGCTCCACGCTTTTCGTGAACCTGTTCGCCGCCAGCACCGCCGGCATCGAGATGGAGGGTGTGGGTCAGGTGAAGGTCACCCAGCAGACCCGCTATCCCTGGGATGGAGCGGTGAAACTCACGGTCGACCCAGCCAAGCCGGCCGCTTTCACTGTGAATGTCCGCATTCCGGGCTGGGCTCGCGGAGAAGCCGTGCCCAGCGACCTTTACCGCTTTGCGGAGCCTTCCGCCCCCGCCGCCTCCATCAAGGTGAACGGCCAGCCCGTCGCGATGAAGCTTCAGAATGGCTACGTTGCGATCGACCGCAGCTGGCGCGCCGGCGATGTCATCGAACTGAATCTGCCGATGCCCATTCGCCGCGTGCTGGCCAATGACCAGGTGGCGGCCGACCGCGGCCGTGTCGCGCTGCAGCGCGGTCCTCTCGTGTACACCGCGGAGTGGCCGGACAACCCCGAGGGCCGAGTTCGCAACCTGGTGCTGCCCGCCAATGCCACTCTCACGGCGGAATTCAAGCCCGAACTGCTGGGCGGTGTCACCGTCATCCGCAGCACCGCGCAAGCCCTCGCCTTCGATGCCCAGGGACGGATTACCAGAAAAACGCAGCCCTTCACCGCCATCCCCTACTTCGCCTGGGCCAACCGCGGAAAGGGTCAAATGACGGTGTGGCTGCCCATGAACGACGCGGCCGCGAAGCCCCTGCCGTTCCCCTCGGTGGCGACCACCAGCCGGATCACGACTTCCGGCAAAAAGGAGCCCAAAACCATCATCGACGGGGAGCAGCCGGAGTCCTCCAGCGACCCTTCCTCCTACTTCGACTGGTGGCCCACCAAGGGCACAACCGAATGGGTGGAACTGGCGTTTGAGAAGACCGCCAGGGTCTCTGAAAGTGAGATCTACTGGTTTGACGACACGGGCCACGGTGAGGTGCGCGTACCTGCTTCCTGGCGCCTGCTCTACAAGCGCGGCGACGCCTGGGTCCCCGTGGAAGGAGCCAGCAGCTTTGGGACTGCCCGGGACAACTTCAATCGCATCACCTTCCAACCTGTCACCACGCAGGCACTCCGGCTGGAAGTCACCATGCAACCCAACTGGTCGGCCGGCCTGCAGGAGTGGAAGGTCCGCTAGACCCTCCACTCCTCAGCGGATCTACAGTTCCTTCATCACCTGCTCGGCCGCCTGGGCCGCTGCCAGCGACGGAGCCTTGCCCACGCGGAACAGCAGCTTCCAGTTGTTCGGGCGCCGCTCGTAATCCGGCTTCACGAACTTCCGTACGCCCGTTGTCGTGGTCTGCGCCTCATAGTCGACGCTGCGCGCCAGCTTCACAAACTCAGCCAGCTTCTTCTTCAGCACCGGACGCAGCGCGTACTGGTTGAAGTTCTTCTGCTGCTCTTCCTTCGCCGCCGCGTCGCCGCCGGCCTGCAGTTCCGCCCAGTTGTCAGGGCCGCCCATCTCCGTGCTTTTCAGCACCGCATAGCCTTTCCGAAACTCGTCCGGATTGCTCTGCTGCAAGGCCTTCAGCTGCGTCCCCTTGTCCAGCAACTGCCTGAACTTTGCCTGTTCCTTGCCCGGGCGGGCCGCGCTCTTCTTCCAGCTCTCCAGGTCCTGGTCGAATACCATCTTGAGGCTCGAAACATCCATTTGGCTGTACGATTTCGCCAACTGGATGCCCACCTGCCGCTGCATGTCCGCCATCATCGCGTCCGGATTCTTTGAGGCGGCCTGCATCTTCTCTTCCTGGCTCTGGACCTTCATCCCATAATTGACGGCGTTGTAGCGTTTCTTGATGTACTCGTTGTGCGCCGCTTCAAAGGAAGGGGACAGCACCAAGGCCTTGGCCACGGCCGCCACCTCACGCACGGCTTGTGCCCGCTCGTCCTCCGTCATGCCCTTCAATGCCTTGCGGGCCGTGCTGCTGACATACGGCAGTTCGCCCAGGTAGTCCTTGCGGCACTCCTGTTCCGCGATCCGCTGGATGTCCACGTCTTTCAAGCCCAGGCGCAGCAGCGCGCCGTCCCATGCATAACTGCTCGTGATCAGTGCGCCGAATCCCAGCGCCAGCCAGATGTTGCGTTTCATTTCGATCTCCTTCCGTAAACGCGGCACCGGCTCCAAAAGCAGATCAAATTTCTACTGCGTGGCGGTTGGCCCACCTCTGTGTCCAGCGATCCTAGTGCCCGTTCCCTCGAAATGCCATCGTCCGATACGCCCATCAGAGCTGCCCGAATACCGTAGAATCGTACATTCCGAATGCTTTTCTACGCTCTTACCATCTTCCTCAGCGCCTTTCTGCTGTTTCAGGTCCAGCCGATCATTGCCAAAATGATCCTGCCCTGGTTTGGGGGCACCGCCGCCGTTTGGGCCACCTGCCTGCTCTTCTTTCAGTCGGCGTTGCTGCTGGGCTACTTTTACTCGCACGGTTTGGTGAAGAGGCTCAAGCCGAAGCAGCAGTGGATGCTGCACGCCGGCCTGCTGCTGGTTTGCCTCGCCCTGCTGCCGATTACACCCTCCGCCTCGTGGAAGCCGCTCACGCCGGACGCCCCCACCTTCCGCATCCTCGGACTGCTGGCCGCCACCATCGGCCTACCTTACTTCCTGCTCTCCACTACCGGACCCCTGATCCAAGCCTGGTACGTTCAGTCCAATCCGGGCGCCACGCCCTACCGTCTCTTTGCGCTCTCCAACCTCGGCTCGATGCTGGCACTGCTCAGCTATCCGCCGCTGATCGAGCCGAACCTCACACTGCACCACCAGGCCTATGTCTGGAGCGGCGGTTTCGCGATCTTCGCCGTGCTCTGTATCTTCACCGGATGGCGCAGTTACCGCACCGCGGTCGTGGCTGAATCGGTGGCCGCTCCGGAAGAGACCGCTCCGCAGGCGCCCACCCGCTCGCTCTACCTGATGGCCATCGGCCTCTCCGCCGTGCCCTCCATGCTGCTGCTATCACTCACCAGCCACATGAGCATGGACCTCGCCCCCATCCCGTTCCTCTGGATCCTCCCGCTGGCTCTGTACCTGCTCACGTTCATCCTCTGCTTCGACGCCGAAGGCTGGTACCGCCGCATCTACTTCCTTTCGGCTCTACCATTCGCCATCGGGGCCATCGGTTGGCTGATGCGGCTTGACCCCTCCGCCCGCCCCGACGTCCGCATCTGCATCGCCGAATACTCGCTGTCGTTCTTCATCATCTGCATGTGCTGCCACGGCGAACTGGCGCGCCTCAAACCGCACCCCAAGTTCCTCACCGGCTACTTCCTGATGGTCTCCATCGGCGGCGCCATCGGCGGAGTCTTCGTGGCCCTCATCGCCCCGTATGTCTTCAACGCGAACTACGAGCTGCCGCTGTCCCTCGCCTGCTGCGTGGCCATCGCCGCCCTGGTCCTCTTGCGCGACCAGGACTGGCCCTTCCGCAAGGAGCTGCTCGGCTGGCCATCCATCGCGCTGTTCACGCTCTCCGCGCTCATGATCGGGGGCCTCGCCCGGGAGATGCGCGAAATGGTCTCCGACAGCATCCTCGTCGCCCGCAACTTCTACGGCGAGCTGCGCGTGAGACAGTATGAGGGGATGTACGACTGGGACGGGCACCGCTCCCTGGTCCACGGCGCCATCAACCATGGCGAAGAGTACACGCACCCCGCTCGCCGCAAAGAGATCGCGACCTACTATTGCCCCGATACCGCGCTGGGCCTTGTCATGAAGGCCCGCTCCATCGGCAGCATCCAGCGCGTGGCGGTCATCGGCCTGGGAACAGGCACCATCGCCTCCTATTCCCGCATGGGCGACCTCTACCGGTTCTATGAAATCAATCCGCTGGTGAAAAAGATCGCTTACGAGCAGTTCTGGTATCTGAAGTCGGCCGAAGGCCTCATCGACATAGCCATGGGCGATGCCCGCCTGTCGCTGGAACGTGAGGCGGTCCAGAACTTCGACACCATCGCTGTCGACGCCTTTTCCAGCGACTCCATCCCGGTCCACCTGCTGACCCGTGAGGCGATGCTGTTGTACTTCCACCACCTCAAGCCCGATGGGGCCCTGGCCATCCACATCTCCAACCGCTATATCGATCTCAAGCCCGTGCTGGAGCGCGCCGCCAACTCGATTGGCAAGTACGCCCTGGTGGTGGAGACGGAAGACGACGAGGAAGAGAAGTGCTACGGCACCACCTGGGTGCTGATCACCGGCAACAAGGACCTGCTGGACCGGCCCGATTTCAAGAAGGCGGGTGAAGCCCCCAAGCCGGCGCCCTGGCTGCCGGTCTGGACAGACGACTACTCGAACATCTACAAAGTGCTGAAGTAGGCGGACAGGAAGGGGGATTCCGCTTAGCGGCTGTAAATCTCCACCCACTGCCCCCGCTTCTGCCAGCTAGCCGTCAAGTGCAGGCCCAGCTTCCGCTCGATCTCGTCGGGTTCGACCGGTAGCTGATAACCCAGATACCGGCGTCCAAACCAGCGCGTCGCGCGGTTCGCCAGCAGGATATTCCGCGGCGGATCCCAACTGCGTGAATAGCGCACCAGGATGCCGGCACTGTCCTTCTCGACCTTGGCCAGGCACGCAGCGCTAAAATCCGGCAGCCTCATCACCCGCTGCGGTTTCTCCACGAAGCCGAATTGCGGTTCTTTCAAGACCACTGACAGAGGCCACGCCGTGGCGACCACCTGCCCGTGGGCATTCTTTTCGAGATATACCGCCGTCATGCGCTGCAGGTCTGAGAAATCCGACATGGCCAGGCTGTTCTCAAGAGCGTCCGGCCACAAGGGCGGCGCGAACCACAGGCAGGTCAGGAACCCACACAGCATCGCCACGGGCATAGCCATCCTCCACTTGGAGGCATAGCTGTAGAACCCCACCACGGCCGCCGTGTAGAACACAGGCAGCACCGGCACAAGGTCCCGGTCGAGTACCGGCCCGGCCACGCAAAGCGACAGGAAATAGACACCCGCCACGCCGCCGGCCACCTTCCAGCGCGTCCGGTTCAATCGCCCCGAACGCAGCCCCATGAGCACCCCAATCGTTGCCAGAAAATGGAAATTGGCCAGGAATAGCGAGCCGAAACGCCGCGCCGCCGTTACGGCGAAGTCGACCGGCCGAGGCGGCGCCACCTGGCCCCACCCGATCCCCGGCAAACTGGAAATGAGCACCCAAAGCAGCAACAGCCCGAAGACGCCCGCGACCACCCTTCGCCCGGTCAGGTAGAACCACAGCCCGTAAGCCAGGCAGAGCGCAGCAGGAATCGGTGTCTGTGCCAGTATCGACTGGCCGAAGAACAAGGGCGACAACGCGGTCAGGGCGGCGACCATGATCGCCGGAGCACCTTGCAGGGATCCGCACAGCCCAATCGCCAACAGGAAGATGCCCAGCATGGCGACAGCCGACAGCAGCAGCATCGCGCACCGGGTGGACAATTCAGAGGCTCCGAACAGCTTCCAGACCCCTGCCAGGTACAACGAAATGGCCGGCGGCACACCCGTTCCGGGATGCCCGATCGATAGGGCGGCCGGTATCGTCGACCCCACTTCATCCCAGAAGTAAGGCATCGTCAGCAGCGTGGCATGAATCCCAAACTGCGCAATCAGGAAGAACAGGAAGAAGTAGACGTAGGTCGTCGGCCGCGCCCGCTGTGGCATGAACTTCTACTGGATCACACTCGCATCGCCCTGCGGTTCCAGCCGGATTTCGCCAAACGTCGACTCGTACTGCTGCACATTCGTGGCCAGCACGTTCAACAGCGCTTTGGCCTGCTGCGGGCTGAGATAGACACCCTGGAAGTTCTGAATCGTCACCGCTTCCGGAGTCTGCTGCCGTACCGTACCAAACATGAGGAAGAAGTCCCACAGGCTAGCGCGCAATTGCACGCTATTGGCATACCCTTCGCGATAGTCGGCAGCGGATTCCAGCTTAAGGGCGGGCGGATTCTGATTGGGGAGCATAGGCCCTCATCCTAACAAATCGGCAGCGTTACAGCCGCACCACCGGCACGGCAGAAATTTTATGATCTGGGGAAAGGGAAGCCCGAATGGGCTGGGCAGGAAAGGGAATGGCGGGGACGACGGGGCTCGAACCCGCGACCTCCGACGTGACAGGCCGGCGTTCTAACCAACTGAACTACGTCCCCGCTCTTGCGGACAATTCTGAATATAACATGCCGCTTGGCTCCTGCCAAATCCGGCCGTCGAATTTCGGCATCCGCAGCCCCATTGCGCCGCATCCTAAAGAGCGATATGGCCGAACTCAACGAAGGCTCCAAAGCCCCCGACTTCACCCTTCTCACCGACGCAGGCGAGAAGCTCAAGCTCAGCTCCCTGGCAGGGAAGAACGTAGTCCTCTACTTCTACCCCAAAGCCGATACCCCCGGCTGCACCAAGGAAGCCTGCAGCTTCCGCGATGAACTGCCCCGCGTCGAAACGAACAACGCCGTCATCCTCGGCGCTTCGCCAGATCCGGTGTCCGCCGTCGCGAAATTCAAGGAGAAATACGGCCTCAACTTCACCCTCCTCGCCGACGAAGATCATGCCGTCGCCGAAAAGTACGGAGTCTGGGTCGAAAAGACCAACTACGGCAAAACCTACATGGGCGTTGAGCGCTCCACCTTCATCCTGGACAAGGAAGGCCGCATCGCCAAGATCTTCCGCAAAGTGAAAGTGGACGGCCACACCGAAGAGGTCCTGGCCGCCCTCGCCGCACTTTAATCCTGCCCGCTCAGTTCTCCTTCAGCTCCACGATGGTGGCCCCAGTGCCGCCCTCGCTGGGGCTGGCCGGATAAAACTTCTCCACGTTCGGATGCGCCTTGCAGAGATCCTGGACGCCTTTGCGCAGAATCCCCATCCCGTGGCCGTGGACCACTCGCACCCGCAACACTCCAGCCAGGTAGGCGGAATCCAGGAACCGGTCTACCTCCTCCAGCGCCTCCTCGGCATGCTTGCCGATGATGTTCACCTCGCGCGAAAGCGTGTCCCAGCGCGGCCCGGTCGTCAGGCTCACACCCTTTGGCAGCATCTTGGTCTGCGGTGCGTCGCCCTTGAGCACTTCCGTCACTTCCGTTACCGGAACCTGCATCTTCAGGAAGCCGACGTCTACCTCCAATAGCCCGTTATTCAATACCTTACGGATCCGCGCCGGGCCGCTGACGTCACGCAGCCGCACGCGCGCTCCTTCCACGATCTCTTCCTTCGGAGCCTGCTTCTTCGCCTTTTCCGGATGGGCCAGCGCCTCCACCGACTCCTGGAACTCGCGCTTCGTCCGCGCCACCTGGCGCATCACCTTCTCCACCTGCTTGCGCTGCTCCGGAGCCGATAGCGCCGACTCGATCGCTTCCCGCGCCTGCTGCTCAAACCGCTTCTGCGCCTCGGCCGCCGTCTGCTCGAATTCCCGCAACCGGGCCCGCTCGCGCTGCTCCATTTCCTTGGTCAGCTTCTGCTCGCGCGCTTCCAGTTCCGCCTTCTGCTTGCGCAGTTCCTCGGCTTCGGCGGAGACTTCCCCAATCTTGGCTTCCAACTGATTGAGGAAGGTTGCGATGTCCCGTTCCGTCGACGACATTGCCTTGTGCGCGCGCTCAATCAGCCGCGCCGGCAGCCCCAGCCGCTTGGAGATGTCCAACCCCGCCGACTTGCCCGGAGCCCCGATCCGGAGCACAAATGTCGGCTCCAGCGTCTCCTCGTTGAACCCCATCGAGGCATTCACGACACCCGGCGTATTCGAGCCGTACACCTTCAGCGCGAGCAGGTGGGTGGAGGCCAGCGTGAACGCGCCATGCTGCCGAAATTCGTCCAGAATCGCCACGCCCAGCGCGCCGCCCTCCTCGGGATCGGTCGCCCGGCCCAGTTCATCCAGCAGCACCAGGGCGCCCGACGTGGCCGCCTCCACCATCTCTTTGATTCGCGCCACATGCGCGCTGAAACTGGAGAGGCTCTGCTCAATGCTCTGGTTGTCGCCGATATCGGCCAGCACGTCGTCGTAGAGCGGGAACTCGGCGTCTTCGGCCGGCACCGGCAAGCCGCTCTGCGCCATCAATGCCATCAACCCGACCGTCTTCATCGCCACTGTCTTGCCGCCCGTATTCGGGCCGCTGATCAGCAGCGTCCTTCGCGAACTGTCCAGTTCCAGCGAGACCGGCACGACTTTCTTCTGCTGCCGCCTCAACACGTCCTGCAGCAGCGGATGCCGGGCATGCTTCAGGAACAGCCGCGGTGACTCATCCGGCGAGAACCGGGGAATGACACAGTCGAAGTCCTGCGCAAACCGTGCCTTGGCGAAGATCAGGTCCAGCGCCGCCAGCGTCTCGGCCGCGCCCTGAATCTCAAACCGGTGCTCGCGCAGATGGTCCGTCATCTCCCGCAGAATCCGGTAGACCTCGCGCAGCTCTTCCTCGCCCATCCGCACCAGATCGTTGTTCAGGTCAATGGTTTCAATGGGTTCCAGGAACAGAGTCTGTCCGCTGCCGCTCGACCCGTGTACGACGCCCGGCAGCTTCTTCTTGGCCCCCGGGATCACCGGAACGACGAAACGCTCGTTGCGAATCGTGACGAACTCTTCCTGCAGCAGCCCGTCCTCGCGGTGCGATTTCAGAAACCGTTCCAGCGAGTCCTGTATGTCGCCGCGCATCCGCTCCTTGTCGCGGCGGATCCTGCGCAAGGCGACACTGGCATCGTCTGAAATGGAACCGTCCGGCAGGATCTTGCCGCTAATTTGCCGCAAAGCCGGCCGGAAATCGCCAATCTGCGCCGCGCGGCCCGCCAGCAGCGGGTAGAACTGCGACTGCGGAGCCAGCGCCAGCCGGACCTCCGTTGCGCGCTCCAGCACCATCACAATCGCACTGATCTCCAGCGCGTCCAGCACGACACCCTCAATCCGCAGCTTCGCCGCCGCGGCCTCGACGTCCGGCAGCCCTTCAAACCGCAGGCGCGGGGGAGCGTCGCCGCCCCGGGTCTTCGGTTTCGCGGCATCCTTGAACCAGGCCATCGCCTCGGCGGCCTCGGCCAACCCGGTCTCCAGGGCCGCACGGTCCATCGACGGCTCCACCCGCCCCAGTTCGCGGCGCCCGGCTTCACTGCCGACATAACGCCCGACCAGGGCTCGCAACCTCTCGTATTCCAACAACTCCAGGCTCTCTGGATTCATCCCTTAATGCCCGCCAGCATGAGGCGGCCTTTCTCGATCACCGGCGGAGTGCCCGGCGCCATTTTGACCGTATCCAACCGGTCCAGCGCCACCCATTTCGCCGCCGCGACATCGCTTGCCGCGGCCAGCGTCCCGCCCGTGCAATCGCACAGATAATCGACGATCACGTAATGAAACTCGGTCTGGCCTTCCACATCGGGCATGATGCGCTCAAAGATGGCGACTGCCACGACGGGTTTCACCGCCAGCCCGGTCTCTTCCATCACTTCCCGACGCACGGCGCATTCCAGCCTTTCGCCGGTCTCCACCAAACCGCCGGGGAGCGTCCACCAGCCCTTCAGGGGCTCCTTACCCCGTTCAATCAAAAGGACTTTGTCATCTTTAAAGATCACTGCGCCAACGCCCAACAAGGGGCGCGCCGGATAGCGCCGGCTCTGCGCGGATTCCTGTTTCACTCGATTTGTGCCGATCCCTTCACGTCCAGCCTCACCCTGTACAGAGTGGTGCGCGCTGTGACATAAAGCGTTTTTAGGTCCGCATCGCCAAAGGCGAGATTGGACGGATTTTCCGAGATCTCCAAGTTCCGCAGGAGCTTCCCCTCGGGCGAGTAGATCGCCACACCCTTGCAGGCAATGTACAGATTGCCCTTCTCGTCGGTTCGGATACCACCGGGCACACCCTGGATGCCCGAAATCAGAATTCGCTCATTCGTGGCCGCGCCCTGACGGTCCACATCATAGGCCCGCACCACGCGTTCATCGCTGCCGGTGACATACAGGACGTGCCCGTTTGGCGAAAGCGCAATGCCGTTTGGCCGCTTCGGCCAGCGGGCTACCACGCTCAATTCCCCCTTCGGCGTGATGTGGAAGACACCGTAGAACGGCAACTCCTTCGCGTCGTCGTCCTTCCCGAACGCCGGATCGGTGAAGAAGATATGACCATCCTTGCGGATCGTCACGTCGTTTGGCGCATTCAACCGCTTGCCCTCAAATTTATCGGCCAGGACGTCCAGTTCGCCTTTCGAGTTCGTGCGCACCACACGGCGCCGCGATTCCTCGCAGGTGATCAACCGGCCGCGCTCGTCCAGGGCGTTGCCGGCGGGCCCGCCCGCATCCTGGCGCAGCAGTTCCATGCCTTTGGTGGGCGTGTAGCGGTGGATCTTGCCGGTGGACGTATCGCTGAAGATGACATGCCCGTCCTTCGACCAGACCGGACCTTCCAGAAAGCGGAAGCCGGAGCCGGCGCGCTCCACTTTGTACTCGCCCAATTCCTGGGCTCCACACAAAGCAGCAGTTAGGGCCATGAAGGCGAGACACCGCAGCATGCCTCCATTGTACGAGCGGCGTACGGGCTTCGCGGAAATTTCCTAAACTTCTACTCATTCAAGACGACAAGGTCCTAAAGTAGATAATTAGATGAACCGACTCGTGCTCTTCACCCTCTGCTCGTCACTGCTGCCGCTGAAGGCAGCGGAAGAACATCCGGCCGGAGTGCCGGCCGCCAAGGCGCTGGCGATGCTTGTTGATGGCAACGACCGTTATGCCGCACACCGTGAGACCCATCCCGATGCCAGCCTGGAACGCCGCGCGGAACTGACCAAAGGCCAGCACCCCTATGCCGTCGTGCTGGGCTGTGCCGATTCGCGCGTGCCGCCGGAGTTGATTTTCGACGCCGGTTTGGGTGACCTCTTTGTCATCCGCGAAGCGGGCAATGTGGTCGACGACGTGGTGTTGGGCAGCGTGGAGTATGCCGTTGAGCATCTCGGCGTCAAGCTGGTGATGGTGCTTGGCCACGAGAAGTGCGGCGCCGTCACGGCCGCCGTCAACCACACCAGGGAAGCGCACATCTCCAGCATTGTGAAGGCGATAGAGCCGTCGGTGCAGGCCACGAAGAAGGAGCCGGGCGACGCCGTCCGCAATTGCGTACTGGCCAATGCCAAACGGGTGGCCGGCCAGATCCGCAACGCCCCGCCCATACTGGCGCATGCCGTACATGAAGGCACGCTGAAAGTGGTGGCAGCCGACTACGACCTCGCCACGGGCCGGGTTACGATCCTGGAATAGCCGTCAGCCGAACTCAAAGCCGGCCAGCGCATAGACCCAATCCGGGCGCTCCTCGATGGGCGCCCCTTTGCGCATCCGCCACAGCTTCCGCACGGGCTGGAAGCCGAGTTCCGTTGCCAAGGCGACGGCATCCCGGTTGTTCTCAGGGATATCCCAGAGGGTGGGCCCGGAGACTCCTGCACCGAGGATGCGCACCCGAGCTTCCTCCTGTGTCCGGCAGACGATGGGGCCGACAAAGGAAGCCATCCGGCCTGGACGCGCCTCGCCCAACTCCATCAACAAGGCCCTTCGATCCGCGCCAAACGCCTGGCGGTCCAGTTCCCAGTCGATCGGGAAACTCTGCTTCGGGCTGTCCGGGAGCGTCCCGCGCCAACGCTCGACCACATACTCCTCCTGGAAGCCCAGGCGCGCGTAGACCGGCCGGCCCAACTCCGTCGCGTCCAGCTTCACCGTGGGTACGGTGAGCGAATCCAAACACTGTCTAAGTAGTAGCGAAGCGAAGCCGCGCCCGCGATACTCCGGCAACGTCAACACCATCCCGATCCAGGCCAGCGCGTCACCATAGGCGATCGCCACAGCGGAGGCCACGGCCCGGCCGTCTTCCTCGACGCAGAAGCAATGCTCCGGTGTCAGGCGCAGCAATCGGGCCCAATCCTCCCCGGTCTGGTTCCAACTGACGGAAGTGGACAACGCCATGGCATCGTCCAGATCGGCCGCGCGAAGCTGTCGTAGTTGAGCCACTCTAAAAGCTATAACGCAAAATGAGCTGCAAATTGGAGTTGCGTCGATACTGCCCCAGAAAATCACCCGCGTCGCCGCGCAGCAGTGTGAAGTTTGCAGTAGCCCGCAGGTGGCTGCCCATGCTCTGCGAATACTCGACCTTCGAGTACATGCCCGCGCCGTTCTGGCGCAGGGCTCCTTCGAACGATACCGTCCGATTGGCGTCGAGATTATAGCTGGCCCGGCCCAGGAAGGTTTTGGCCAAGCCCCGGTCCGGCGCGAAGTCCAGCAGCACCCGCTTGTTGGTCACCGCTTCGCCAGCGTAGCCCCCGACAAACGTCCACTCCCCGCTTTGCCGTTCCAATTGAACGACATACAGGGCATATTCGTCCGCCGTGCGTGTCTTGGAGGTGAAGTAGGCCGCCTCGCTCTTCAAAGTGAACCAGGGCAGGGGCATGGCGAAGTCGCCGCCATACATCCGCATCTGGGCGAAGTAGCGCTGCACTCCGACACTCAGTCCCGGTTGTAAGTTGAGCAGCGGCAAGTGGTTATAGCCGTCGAAGAGGCTCAGGGAGTACTCGACACCGCGCGCGCCGTGGCTCCAGCGGGCGCCCATCTGGCCACGGCCCGGGAAGTCGGCTCCAAGGTTGCGGATGGGTAGGTTTTGCACCTGCTCCGGCAGTGGAACCCAACGCTGCCCGAACAACGGTCCGCGGCTGGGGGTAAACACCGGCTGGTAAACGACATCGAAGGTATTCGAACCGCGCTCGTAGGTGATGCGGGCGGCGGTTACGCCCAGGAAATCGGAGTTGATGACGTTCAGGAAGTCCTTGGGCGCGAAACGGTCCGTGGGATTCAGCAGATCGGCCTTGCCCCAGCGGATGAACTGCCGCCCGCCCTCAAAGGTGAGCCCGCCTTTGTTCAACAAAACACTCAAGCGCCGCACGCCGAACGCGGGCCGCTGTTCGCCGCGGTCCGCCCAGTCGAGCCGCCAGGCGCGCTCAAACTGGCGGTGCGAATCGAAGCGCACGTCCAGCCCGCCGTTGACCTGGATCCAGGGCCGCGGTTTCCAGGACGGCTCCCAGCGCAGCAGTTCCTCGCTCACCAGCCGGCCGCTATCCCCCTGCGTCGTCTGAGGATAGACGTAGTTCCGCGTCTCAAAAAAGCCCCTCTGCGTGAAGCTTTGCCCGGAGAGGCAGGCACAGCAGAGCAGCAGGACCGGCAGGCGCACGTTATTGCTCCCGGCGCAGAGCCTGCAGGGTGAAGCTTTCGGCGGCCAGGCTCAGGTTGTACTGCAGCTTTTCCAGCTTCAGCGTGGTTCTGCTATCCCTCGACAGGTCATGGACTTCCACGTTCCGGGCGGTCCAGATGTTCTGCACTTTTTCCAGCTCGGTATAGCGGATGCGGCGGATCAGCTTGTCATTGGAGTAGCATTCGATCTGCGTCGCGACGTAGTTGTCTTTGCGAATCCAGATCAGGAGGCGGGTGTACTGCGATTTGGCCTCCGGCTTGGGGGTGCCTTCGATCTTCCAGGCGCCATTCTCCTCGCCCAGGGTCTTGTAGCTGGAGCGGTCTACATCGCGTTCCTCGAGGTCCTCGAATGAAAAGTCGGTCCCGAAGAAGCGCGTGCGGCGGTCCTGCAGCGCGATGCGGCGTTCGCGGGCGACTGCCGGGGTCCACATCCATTGATCCGATGCGCGGTCGGGGTGATTGTGGATGAGCAGGGCGACGCCTTTCACCTCAGCCGGAGCCGTGAAGCGGAGCACGGCCTTCGACTCGCCGGCCGAGCCCAGGCGCTCATAGATCCAGCGTTTGGTGGAGACCTTGCGTTTCGCGTCGTTCACCTCGAGCGTGCCCTCGTACCGCTGGGAGTCGGCGTGCGACCGCTTCTGCGATTCGGCCACGATGGCGCGGCCGTCCTGGGCCGCCAGCGAGAGGGATAAGAGAAAGATCAGGAAGTACTTATTCATATTCCAGGGCCTCCACCAGGGAGCCGCGAACCGCCGCTTCGGCGGGGCCAGCGCCGCTCAACAGTGCCGCCCCCAGCATGACCGGGATCAGCGTCAGGGCGATCTCGAACGGATAGCGGTAGTTGAGGCGCATACCGGCAATATCGCGGCGGGTCACCTCGAGGATGTAGTACAGATTCACCGCGCCCAGGGCGTAGCCAATCAGCAAGCCCAGCGTTCCGATGGCCAGCGCCTCCATCCAGATGGTGTGCCGCACCTGGCTCCGCAGGCCGCCCACCGCTTGCAGGACGCCCAGTTCCCGTTTCCGGTCGGCGATCGACACCGTCAACGTGTTCACGATACCCAGAATCGCCACCAGCACGGCGACGAAGATCTGGACATACGTCAGCCCAAACCACTGGTCGGTAATCTTGAGGATAAATGCCCGGATCTCACCGTTGGTGAGGACGAAGAAGCGCGTGCGCTCGCCAAAGCGGCGCAATAACTCCTGGCGGACGGCCTGCTGGGTGTAGCCGCGCTTCAGATAGACCCGGAAGACATTGATGGTGTCGTCTTTCCAATACCTTACGAAGACCCGGCGATCCATCAGGATGGTGCCCTGCTGGTCGCTATAGTCGACCACGACGCCCAGGATGGGCATGTCCAGTTGTCCGGAAGGCGTCATGATGTGGAGGATGTTGCCCTTGTGAACATTCCGCAGGAGGGCGAAGTTGTCGCTGATCACCACCCCCTGGCCGCGCTCGACCAGTTGGTACATTGTCCTGGGATCGCCTTCCAGTACCTGCATTTTCACGCGCTTGGCGAGCCGGTGAACCTCGGCCGCGACCAGCATGACGGGCGTGCCTTCGTGGACGATGCGGGCGGTGCGCACGGCCTGGATCTCATCTATGCCTTCCACGACGCGGATCTCCTCGCCCAGGGAGGCAGGGAAGCGGAAGCTGCGCTGGGTGATGCCCTGCGAACTGCTGACGAAAAGGTCGGGATTCAGGGCCGCATCCGCCCAATTCAGGATGGTTTCGTAGCTGGCTTTGGAGACGCCGCCCAAACCGATGACCAAAGCGACCGAGAGCGACAGGGCGGCCACGGTGCCCGAGGTCCGGCGCGGGGATTGCAGGATGCTGTCGGCGGCCAGGGCACCTTCCACGGGCCGCAGGAACTTCATCACGGGCCGCAGCAGCGCCGCCAGCCAACTGCAGAGTGCAGGGGTGAGCAGCAGCGCCGCCAGGACGCTGAGCAGATAGCCCGAGTAAAGGAAAAAAGGCTGATGGCTGAAGAAGATGGAGACGACGGCCAGGACCAGGCAGGTGAGGGCCGACCAGCGGCGCAGGCGGTTCTCACCCTCGGTGATGACCTGGACGCGGCCCTTCTGCAGGGCTTTCACGGGATCGACGGCAGCGGCGTTCCGGGCGGGGATCCAGCCGGCGATCAGGCTGGTGGCCACGCCCAGAAAAAGCGCGGTCAGAAGCAGGCGGGGATCGGCTGAGATTTCTTCGGCGCGCTGTGCGACGCCGTAGACTTCTCCCATGAAATCACTGATATAGCGCGCCATGCCGCGGGCGATGAGCAAGCCGAAGCCGAGGCCCACCAGCGAGCCCAGCAGCCCGGCAATGCCGCTCTCCAGCAGGAACAGGCGTTTCACCTGACCCTGCGTGGCTCCCAAGGCGCGGAGGATCCCGATTTCGCTGCGGCGCTGAGTGACGGCGATCGAGAACGTGTTGTAGATCAGGAACAGGCCGATGAACAGGGCGAACAGGCTGCTGATGTTGGCGCTGACCGAGTAGATTTTGGCCATCGCTTCGAACTGCTGGCCGCGGGAGTTGGGCGGGTCCACCTGGAGTCCCGGACCGAGCGCCGCCTGGAGCGTCTTGCGGACCTGGGCCACCTGCTGGCCTTCGGCGACGGAGAGGTCGATGCGGTCGAACGTGCGTCCGCGGCCGAAGACCATCTGGGCGGCATAGATGTCCATGATGGCCAGGTTGCCGCCATAGGCTGCGGCGAGCCCGTCACCCTGCATAACGCCGCGGATGGTGAACTTCTTGGGCCCCTCCATGGTGCGCATGGTGAGGTGGTCGTTCAGCTTCAAGCCGTTGCGCTGGCAGAACTTTTCGCTGACGATCACGGAGTCGGGCTGGGCCAGGAAGACGAGAGGATCGTCAATGATGGACTCGTCCGCCTTCTCGAGTTCATAGTCGCGCAGATTGCGGTCGCCGGTCATATCGACGCCCAGGACGAGGAGGTTGCCTTCCCCCTGGAGTCCGGTTTGTACCGTCGCTTCGATGACGGGCGCAGCGACGCCGACACCCGGGTGGGCCTGGACGCGCTCCAGCACCTCTTCGGGGAAGCCCGTTTCCCCGGCCGTTACCTGCAATTGGGTGGTGCCGGCGATTTTGTCGACAGTGCGGTTGAAGGCATACAGGACGCTTTGGTTCGCCGTATGCATGCCGACGAAGACAGCCACGCCCAGGACAATGCCGGCTGTGGTGAGCGCGCAGCGCAGCAGGTGTTTGCGGACGTACGGCCAGGTGATCAAGCGCAATAACATGAGTGGGTTACCGCCGGGAGACATCATCGACGACAACACCGTCGCGCAGGGTGACTGTGCGCGGGCAGCTTTCGGCCACGGCCCGGTCGTGGGTCACCATGAGGACCGTGGCGCCCAGGCGTTCGTGGAGGTCACGGACCAGGGCCAGGATCTCGCCGCCGGTGTGGGTGTCGAGATTCCCGGTGGGCTCGTCCGCCAGCAGGATGGGGGGATAGACGGAGAGGGCGCGAGCGATGGCTACGCGCTGGCGTTCGCCGCCGGACAGCTCATCGGGCAGATGATCCTTGCGCTGGGTGAGTCCGACCAGGTCGAGCAGTTCCGCGGCGCGTTCCCTGATCTGCTTTCGATTCCAGCCCCGCAAGTGGAGCGGTAGGGAGACGTTCTCCAGGCAGCTGAGCGACGGCAAGAGATTGAAAAACTGGAAGATGAAGCCGATCTTGTCACGCCGGACGCGGGTGAGCTCGTCGTCGGCGACACCGGAAAGCGGTTGACCGTCCAGGGCGATCTGGCCGGAAGTGGGCTGGTCGAGGGTCCCGATAAGATTCAGCAGGGTGGACTTGCCGGAGCCGGACGGTCCGACGAGCGAGACCATTTCCCCTCTGCGAATGTGGAGGTTGACGCCGGCGAGGGCGCGAACTTTGCGCTTGCCGTCGAACTCCTTGGTGACGTTGGTGAGAAGGATCACGCGAGCGATACCTACTCAGTAGGATGCCACGCGGGATGGGACCGCGTTGGAAATACAGGGCGGAACAGAGGAAGAGGGGCGGCTACACGAGTTCGAGGCGCAACTCCCGGCCAACCGCCGCAGCTGCTTTGCGCAGGGTACTCAGGGTGATTGCATCGTAATCGGGATCGAGCAGCCGGTCGAGGGCCGCGCGGCTAGTGTGCATCCGGCGAGCCATCTCGGCCTTGGTGAACTGGTTCTCCCTCATCGCCGCTTCAATCTGGCGTGCCAGGACGCGCTTGATCGCATTGGATGTCGTTTCCTCGTACACCCCTTCCTCTCGTAGGAAGCTGTCAAAAGACGATCCGATGTTGTTGCTTTTCATTGGCTTGCCCCTCGTTTCCGTTTCAGAGCCAATTCGAGGTCGTGTTGCGGAGTCTTTTGCGTCTTCTTGATAAACCCGTGCAACAAGACCATCCGTTCGCCATGCACACAGAAAATTACTCGCGCAACGCGACCGCGCGGCAGACTGCTTCGGACCTCCCAAAGCTCGCGCCCCAGCGACCGCACCACAGGCATTCCCACCGGCCAGGAAAACTCCACGTCTTTAATGTCCTCGCCGATAACCTTCCGCTCTTCCGGGTCGAGATCCTTCAGCCACTCGCGCACAGGTTCGCGACCCTGGTCAGAGCGATAGAAATACGCGGGCAGTCGCTTGAATCCCGGCGCCAAGCTGCACTGTATCAATTTTGATACGCAGGGTCAATGCGCAGTTTAGCGGGCGAGGGCGGTGATGCCCTTCCACAACAACTGTTGTCCGAGGATGATCATGATGGCGGAGAGGGCGACCCGGAGGGCCCGGGCCGGGACTCGGGTGCCGAGCCAGGCTCCGCAGAGAGCTCCGAAGACTCCGCCGGAGGAAAGGACAAACAGCAGATGTTGGTTTACGTTTCCGGCGGCGAACTGGATGCCTCCGCCGAGCGCGGCGATGGAGAGGCCGAAGACCAGGTCAGTGCCCACGATCCGGGCAGGTGTCAGGCGCGTAAACTGAAGTAAAGAAAGGCTGGTGAGCGCTCCGGCGCCGGCTGAGGAGAAGCCAACTTCCAGGCCGATGGGGAAGGCGGCCCAGGGCAGGGCTCCGGGACGCTCCGCTCGTTCTTCCACCTCTACTTTGCGGAAAGTCTTGTAGAGGCTGAGCAACGCCATCACGGCGATGATGAAACCGATCACAGTGAGCACCACGGGCTGCAGGCCCTCATGCTTGCTCATGCGCTGCAGCAGCAGCGATCCGATGAGCACGCCCGGAAGGCCACCGTAGAGCAACCGGCGCAGGTTAGCCCAGTCGACGTGGCCGCGCGACCAGTAGACGAGCGCGGCGGCCGACTTAGTGATGGTCACGAAGAGCAGGGAAGTGCCGACAGCTTCCGTTGTGGGTACGCCCAGGACCAGCATGAGCAGAGGCGCAGCCAGGGGTCCGCCGCCCATGCCGGTGAGGCCCACGACCAGTGCGATGCCGAAGCCCAGGAGCGCTTCCATCTCAAGCTTCCTTAACGGTTACCGTGTGCAGTCCGCATTCCAGCTTGCGGCCGCCCCAGCGACCGGCTCGGGCATGTTCCCCGGGCTCGGGTTTGGCGGTGCAGGGTTCGCAGCCGATGCTGGTGTAGCCCTGATCATACAAGGAAAGTACTGGAATGTCGTTAGCGGCTAGATAGGCGAAGACTTCGGAACTGGTCCAGTCGTAGATGGGGCTGATCTTCTTGAGGGTGAGCCCGGTGGGGAAGCGATGCTGTTCTTCCGGCTGGAGGTTGGCGCGGGTGGGGCTCTGCTCCCGGCGTAAGCCCGTAAACCATACATCCACATTGGTTAAGCCTGCGATGAGCGGCTCCACCTTTCGCAAGTGGCAGCAGCGCGCCGGGTCGGTCTGGTTGAGGATGCCGAACTGCGATTCCTGGCTGGCGACGCTCTGTTTTGCCTCGAGGTTGACGAGGTTCAAGTCCCATTCTCTGGCCAACTGGTCGCGATACTCGATCACTTCTGCGAAGTGGTAGCCGGTCTCCAGGAACATCACTGGAACGTCCGGAATCTGTTGCCGCAGCAGGTGAAGCACCGCGACATCTTCCGCCTGGAAGCTGCAGGTGAAGCCGGGCCGGCCGCCCTGGCTGAGCGCATGTTCAATGACTGCCGTAGCTTGCGTCAACGGATCGCGCATGATCAGATGCCCTCTCCCTGTTCGAAATCCTCGTGGTCGAAGCTGAAGCCAAAGCGCTTCATGTGAGCCAGCAGGGCGCGGAGCTTGCGGCGCTCGGCCGGAGTAAAGGGTGCGTCGGAGAAGCTCTCCAGGGTCTCTTCCTCTTCACGCACCTCGCCCTCGATCAGCCCGGAGGCGAGCGTCAGGTTCGAGATGGTGTCGATGAGGATGAAGCCGCCGGTGGAGCGGTTTTCGCGGTAGGTGTCGTAGGGCAGCAGTTCGGCGGTTTCGACCTCCACCGGACCGATGCCATTCAAAGTGAGCGACTCGCCGTTGAGCCGGGCGGGCACCACACGGGTGCCGTGCTGCAGCAGGTAAGTCTTTTGTTTGTCGAGCGGTTCCTCGCTCATCCAGACCAGGGTGGTGTGGAGGCGGCGAGCCACCTTGGGCGCAGTGGCGGGTGAGGCGAGCAGGTCGCCGCGGGCGATGTCGAGCTCGTCTTCCAGTTCCAGCGTGATCGACATGGGGGCAAATGCCTCAGTCAGGTCGCCGTCGAAGGTGACGATGCGCTTGACGGTGCTGCGCTTGCCGCTGGGCAGGGCGACGATGGGGTCGCCGACGCGGACCCAACCGCTGGCCAACTGACCGGCGTAGCCGCGGAAGTCGAGGTGGGGCCGGATGACCATCTGCACGCTCATGCGGAAGGGCTGGGCGGCGGCGATGTGGGGCGGGTCGACTGTTTCGAGCAGTTCGAGCAGGCTGGGGCCTTTGTACCAGGGGGTGCGCTCGCTGCGGGTGACGACATTGTCGCCATCGAGAGCGCTGAGCGGGATGAAGTCGGCGATCACCCCGTCCATGCCGGCCAGCAGCTTTGTGGCGTGGGCGCGGATGTCGTCGAAAACCTCGTGGCTGAACTCGACGAGGTCCATCTTATTGACAGCAAAGACCAGATGGCGGACGCCGAGGAGCCAGGCGATGCGCGAATGGCGGCGCGACTGCTCCAGCACGCCTTTGCGGGCGTCGAGCAGGATGATGGCGAGGTCGCAGGTGGAGGCGCCGGTGGCCATGTTGCGGGTGTACTGCTCGTGCCCGGGGGTGTCGGCGACGATGAACTGGCGCTTGGGCGTGGAGAAGTAGCGGTAGGCAACGTCGATGGTGATACCCTGCTCGCGCTCGGCGCGCAGGCCGTCGGTGAGCAGGGAAAGGTCCAGCCCGTGGCTGGCGCGGTTCACCTTGCTCTTGCTGATCTCCTCCAGATTGTCTTCCCACACCGTCTTGGTGTCGAAGAGCAGGCGGCCGATGAGGGTGCTTTTGCCGTCGTCGACGCTGCCCGCGGTGGAGATGCGCAGCAGCGGTTTCTCGTCGCGGTTGCTGACCGTGAAGTGGGTAAGCGCAATGGTCCTGTTGTCGGTGAGCGCGGCCATTTAGAAGTAGCCCTCCCGCTTCTTAATCTCCATGGAGCCGTCCTGGTCGTGATCGATCACGCGATTCTCACGCTCGCTGCGGCGGAAGGCGGCGAGCTCGTCGATGATCTTGCTGATGGTGTCGGCTTCTGAGCGGATGGCGCCGCTGCAGGGCGTGCAGCCGAGTGAACGCATGCGGCAGGTGACGGTCTGGGGCTGTTCCCCAGGTAGGAGTTTGACGTTTGTTTCCAGTGGGATGACCGTGGGTCCGCGGAGGACGACCTGACGCGGCTGGGCGAAGTAGAGGGGCACGATGGGGATGGCTTCCAACTCGATGTAGCGCCAAATGTCCATCTCAGTCCAGTTAGAGAGCGGGAAGACGCGAATGGATTCACCGGGATCTACCTTGCCGTTGTAGAGATTCCATAGTTCCGGGCGTTGATTGCGAGGGTCCCAGCGGCCTTCGCGGTCGCGGAAGCTGAAGACACGTTCCTTGGCGCGGGACTTCTCTTCATCGCGGCGGGCTCCGCCGATGGCGGCATCATAGCCGCCTTCCTGGAGGCCTTCGACCAGGCCGCGGGTGCGCAGCAGGTGGCAGCACTTGGCGGTACCGAGGTCGTAGGGATTGGCGCCCTCCTGGATGGCCTTGTCGTTGGTGTAGACGCGCAGGTCCGCCCCGATCTCCTTCGTGAAACGATCGCGGAATTCGATCATCTCGGGATACTCGTAAGTCGTGTCGATGTGGAGGAGGGGGAAAGGGATCTTCCCGGGAAAGAAGGCTTTGCGCGCCAAGTGGACCAGACAGGAGCTGTCCTTCCCGATGGAGTAAAGCAGCACCGGCTTGCGGAACTGCGACGCGGTTTCGCGCAGGATGTGGATGCTTTCGGCTTCCAATGCGCGGAGATGCGATAGGACAGGAACAGTCATTCTGGGTACGCTACGTGGATAGCGTACCCTATCTGCATAATCTCTAGCAAGAATATCTAGATTGTTTGAAGGAAGAATGGCGAAGGGGTGATTACTTCTTCGCCGGTTTCTCGATGGACTTGAGGGTCTTGTCGCGTTCGCCGTCCGACCAGGCCTTCTCGAGTTCTTCGTCGGAGAGGCCGGAAACGCGGCCGACGACGAGGAAGGCAGGCAGGGCGTGGGGGAGATACTGCCAGTGGGCCATTTCGAGCAGGGAGAGCATGGCGCGGTCGCGGATGTTGGCGAGGACGGTCTCGTCGCGTTTCTCGGTGAAGAGCAGCAGGCCCTTGGCGGCTTCCAGGCGGTCGCCGAGCTCCACGGAATTGGCGAGTTCGACAAACCACGTAGCCTGCACCCTCAGGTTGGCATTTGGGTTGGCGAAGCTATAGAAAGCAAAGCCCCTGATGGTGCGGGCGGCGTTGGCGCGGACGGCTCCGTCGGGATCCTGCATGGCGAGTTGGACGTCGCCGAGGACGGCGGTTTTATCCGGTGCGTAGCCGATGATGTAGGCCGCGATGGCGCGGTCTTCGGGATCGCGCGCGTTCTTAAGGATATTGCGGAGGACGGCCAGGTGTTTCTCGGCTAGATCGACGAATTTGGCCTGGGCGGCCTGGCAGGCGGGGTTCTCTATGATGGAGTAGCCGTGGGAGAGGTCCTCTTTGAGGTCGCCTTCGGCGGAGGCGCGTTCGAGGGCGGCGGTGAAGGCGGCATAGGCGCGGGTGACCTCATCGGGGAGGGAGAGGTCCTGATCGGGGAATGAGCGGTATTGGACATTGCGGGCGCCGCGTTCCAGGATCCCGACATAAACGATAGGTTTCCCCTGATCACAGCAGAACGCCTCGACATGGGCCTGCACCACGCCGTCGATGGACTCGAGCGTGTCCTCGATCTCGCCCTTTGGTTTGGTTAGAGGGTCGCCTGGGGCGAGTCCGAGGGCCTTGCGAATCTTGTCCTGAGGAATTTTGCGCGTGCCGTAGATCTCGATCTGGCCGATCCGCGGCTGTGCCGGCAGAGCGAGTGTCCAGGCGGTCAAAGCCAGCACGACGGTACGGAAATAAAGCATCAGTAAGTAAAGACAGATTCCGGGGCCGAGAAGTTTCGCCGGAATGCGAGAGAAAGCGCACCAGGGCAGGGTGGGTGAAATGCAGCATGGTGGAATGCGGCGGCTGTAGAAACTTGGGACAGCTGGGTGATCTGCCCCACTATCAAGATTCCTTATGCAAGCATCAACGAAAACAAGCCTTGCAGAATCAATATTTAGAGATCTCACTCTCCGTTACTCCTATTGGCCCCCGGCATGCACTTGATCCATTGCGAGTTCACCAACCATGCCCAGAATCAAAGTTACCCTGGACGGGAACGAAGCGGCCGCGTACGTCGCGCACAAAACAAACGAAGTTATCGCCATTTACCCGATTACGCCCTCGTCGCCGATGGGCGAATGGTCGGATCAATGGTCCTCGGAAGGTAAGCCCAACATTTGGGGCGCCGTCCCCACGGTTATTGAGATGCAGAGCGAAGGCGGCGCGTCGGGCGCGGTGCATGGCGCTCTGCAAGGTGGTGCGCTAACGACGACATTTACATCGTCGCAAGGCCTGCTGCTAATGATCCCGAACATGTACAAGATCGCGGGTGAGCTCACCTCGACGGTCATGCATGTAGCGGCGCGTAGTCTGGCAGCCCAGGGTCTTTCGATCTTTGGCGATCACCAGGACGTGATGAGTGTCCGTGCGACGGGTTGGGCCATGCTGGCCGCCAACTCGGTGCAGGAAGTGATGGACATGGCGCTGGTTGCCCAGGCGGCGGCCCTGGAATCGCGCATCCCGTTCATCCATTTCTTCGACGGCTTCCGCACCTCGCACGAAGTGGCGAAGGTGGAGCAGTTGACGGTCGATGACATGAAGGCGATGTTGCCGTCGAACCTGATCCAGGCTCACCGCGCACGTGCCCTGTCGCCTGACCGGCCGGTGATCCGTGGTACGGCCCAGAATCCTGACGTCTACTTCCAGGCGCGTGAGACGGTGAATCCGTACTATGTGGCAACGCCGGCAATCGTACAAAAAGCGATGGACCGCTTTGCCGAGCTGGTGGGCCGCAAGTACAAGCTGTTTGAGTATGAAGGCGCTGCCGACGCCGAGCGGGTAGTGATCCTGATGGGTTCCGGCGCCGAAGCCGCCCACGAGACCGTGGACGAGCTGGTGAAGCGCGGCGAGAAGGTGGGCATCCTGAAGGTCCGGCTGTACCGGCCGTTCTCGATGGAGCACTTCCTGGCGGCCCTGCCGGCGACGACGAAGTCGATCACGGTGCTGGACCGCACGAAGGAACCGGGCGGCCCCGGCGAACCGCTGTATCTCGATGTGATTACGGCGTTGAGCGAGGCTCAGGCGGCGGGCACACTGCCGTTCGCGACGATGCCCAAGGTGATTGGCGGCCGCTACGGCCTGTCGTCGAAAGAGTTCACGCCGTCGATGGTGAAGGCTGCCTTCGACGAAGGGGCCAAGGCGAAGTCGATCAACCACTTCGTGCTGGGCATCAAGGACGACGTCTCGAACAATTCGCTGGAATACGACGCAGACTTTTCGACCGAAGATCCGCAGACGGTGCGGGCCCTGTTCTATGGACTGGGCGCCGACGGCACGGTGGGTGCGAACAAGAACAGCGTCAAGATCATTGGCGAAGATACGGACAACTACGCGCAGGGCTACTTCGTGTACGACTCGAAGAAATCGGGTTCGATCACGGTTTCGCACCTGCGGTTTGGGCCGCGGCCGATCCGCAGCACTTACCTGATTTCGCGCGCCAACTTCATTGCCTGCCACCAGTTCTCGTTCCTGGAGCGGCTGGACATGCTGAAGTGGGCCGAGCCGGGCGCCACGTTCCTGTTGAACGCGCCGGTGGGTGCGTCGGAGATCTGGGACCTACTGCCCCGTCCCGTCCAGGCCGACATTATTGAGAAGAAGATCAAGTTCTATGTGATTGATGCCTATGAAGTGGCCAAGGCTACGGGCATGGGTTCGCGCATCAACACCGTGATGCAGACCTGCTTCTTCGCCATCAGCGGCGTGCTGCCGCGGGAAGAGGCGATTGCGCAGATCAAGAAGGCGATCGTCAAGACCTACGGCAAGCGCGGCGAGTCTGTGGTCCAGAAGAACTTCGCGGCGGTCGACCAGTCGCTGGCCAACCTGCACCAGGTGACAGTTCCGGCCGAAGTTTCCAGCACACAGATGCTGCGGCCTTCAGTGCCCTCGCAAGCGCCCGGATTTGTCCGTGACGTACTGGGCATGATGATCTCCGGTGACGGCGACAGCCTGCCGGTTTCGGCGATGCCCATTGACGGCACCTACCCCAGCGGTACGGCGCAGTGGGAAAAGCGAAACATTGCCCTCGAGATCCCGGTGTGGGACGAGAACCTCTGCATCCAGTGCGGCAAGTGCGTACTGGTTTGCCCGCATGCCACGATCCGCGCCAAGATCTACGACAAATCGGCGCTGGAAGGCGCCCCGTCTACCTTCAAGTCGGTTCCGGCGCGCTGGAAGGACTACAAGGAGTCGGGCTACACGCTGCAGGTAGCTCCGGAAGACTGCACGGGTTGCGGCCTCTGCGTGGAGGCTTGCCCGGCGAAGTCGAAGACGGAAGTAAAGCACCGCGCGATCAACATGACGGAGCAGCCCGCGCTGCGCGAATCCGAGGCGGCGAACTGGGACTTCTTCCTGGG
Organism: Paludibaculum fermentans; assembly: GCF_051172195.1. Classification (GTDB taxonomy): domain Bacteria; phylum Acidobacteriota; class Terriglobia; order Bryobacterales; family Bryobacteraceae; genus Paludibaculum; species Paludibaculum fermentans_A. The sequence continues at coordinate 634,414 of NZ_JBPJAQ010000001.1, read as the reverse complement.
CCTGCCTGAATTCGATCGCACGAAGCTGAGCCAGAGCCAGGTGAAGGACCTGCAGATCCTGCAGCCCCTGTTTGAGTTCTCGGGCGCCTGTTCCGGCTGCGGCGAGACGCCTTACGTCAAGCTGCTGACCCAATTGTTCGGCGACCGCACGATGATCGCGAACGCCACGGGCTGCTCGTCGATCTACGGCGGCAACCTGCCGACCACGCCCTACACGTACAACAACGAAGGCCGGGGTCCGGCCTGGTCGAACTCGCTGTTCGAAGACAACGCCGAGTTCGGGCTGGGTATGCGGATGGCCGTGGATCAACAGGTGATCTACGCCAAGGAGCTGGTCAACCGTTTCGCCGTGAAGCTGGGCGAGAACCTGGTGAAGGAACTCCTGGAAGCCGACCAGGCGACGGAAGCCGGGATCTTCGCACAACGCGAGCGTGTCGGCGCCCTGAAGAACCGGGTGCAGGAACTGCTCGCCGCCGGGGCGAACGGCAGTGGCAACGCACTGCGCGACCTGCTGGGCGTAGCAGATGCGCTGGTGAAGAAGAGCGTGTGGATCCTGGGTGGCGACGGCTGGGCCTATGACATCGGTTACGGCGGCCTGGATCACGTGCTGGCCTCTGGCAAGAACGTGAACATCCTGGTACTGGACACCGAAGTCTATTCGAACACGGGTGGACAGTGCTCGAAGTCGACGCCGCGCGGCGCGGTGGCGAAGTTTGCGGCCGGCGGCAAGCCGTCGGGCAAGAAAGACCTGGCGATGATGGCGGTCGCTTACGGCAACTGCTATGTGGCGCGGGTGGCGATGGGCTCGAGTGACATGCAGACGGTGAAGGCCTTCATCGAGGCCGAGAAGTGGGATGGTCCGTCGATCATCATCGCCTACAGCCACTGCATCGCCCACGGATACGATCTGAAGTTCGGCCTGGAACAGCAGAAGCTGGCTGTGCAGACCGGTCACTGGCCGATGTTCCGGTACAACCCGGCATTGGCGCTGGACGGCAAGAACCCGTTTGTCCTCGACTGCAAGGCACCGTCCCTGCCGCTGGACAAGTACATCTACAACGAGACCCGCTACACGATGCTCGTCCATTCGAAGCCGGATGACGCCCGCCGTCTCCTGGCCGAGGCGCAGGCCGACGTCATGAACCGCTGGCGCATCTACGAACAGATGGCGGCCATGCCGGGCGCGGAGACCAAGACCACCGAAGGAGGGAAGTAAGCCATGTCAATTGACCTCAGCACTGGATACCTCGGACTTAAGCTCCGCTCACCCTTAGTGGCGTCATCCTCGCCATTCTGCAAGGACATCGGCAATATTCTCCGGCTGGAAGACTCAGGCGCTTCGGCCGTGGTACTGCACTCCCTGTTCGAGGAGCAGATCCAGGTGGAGAGCGGCGAACTCGACCGCTTTCTCACGGAGACCTCCGACAGCTACGGCGAGGCCGTCAGCTACTTCCCGGAGATGACTTCGTACAATTTCGGACCGGAGCCGTACCTGAACCATCTGCGGAAGGCGAAGGAATCGGTGGACATCCCCGTGATCGGGAGCCTGAACGGCGTCTCGACGGGCGGCTGGATCCGATACGCGCAAATGATGGAGCAGGCCGGGGCCGACGCCATCGAACTCAACATCTACTACCTGCCGACCGAGCTGGAAATGCCGTCGGGCAAGGTGGAAGAGATGTACTTCGACCTGGTGAGCCACGTGAAGGCGAGCGTGCGGATCCCGGTGGCGGTTAAGCTTGGGCCATTCTTCACGGCCTTTGCCCACATGGCCACGCGCATGGATGCGGCGGGCGCCGACGGCCTGGTTCTGTTCAACCGCTTCTATCAACCGGATTTCGATCTGGAAGCCCTGGAAGTGGTGCCGAACCTGATGCTGAGCGACTCGCAGGAACTGCGGCTGCGCCTGCACTGGACGGCCCTGCTGTACAACCGGATTCGTCCCGACCTGGCGATCACGGGCGGCGTGCACACAGCGGAAGATGCGGTGAAGGGTGTCATGGCCGGCGCGCGTTGCACCATGATGACTTCTGCCCTGCTGCGCCACGGCATTCCGTACCTGGCGAAGGTGGAAGAAGACCTGCTCGACTGGATGGAAGAGCACGAGTACGAATCCATCGCCCAGATGAGAGGTTCGATGAGTTCGCAGTCGGTGGCCGAACCGGCGGCTTTCGAGCGCGCGAACTACATGAAAGTGCTTTCCAGCTACGCGCTGAAACCCGCGACGCGCTAAACGTGACGCGCCGCGGGTGCTAATCCATCACGAGGAGGGTAACCGTGTCGTTCCATATCGTGATGCGGCACAGAAATGCGCCGCAGGCACGTCAGAGTCATTGGTTGGATGACAACCGTCCGGAGTGGATCACTACCACTCCGGAGGTTGCCATGAGATGCAGGGCCATGGCGGAGAAGAACCAGCCGATCCGGGTCCACCGGTGCGATTGGGGCAGCCAGGGTCCTGTATTGTGTTGTGAGTGCGAAGTGGCCGCGATCCGGGAGATCGACGAGCATCAGTATCACGTGGAGTTCAAGAACCACCGCGTGCTGCAGATTCTGCCGCTCGTTCGTCCTGTGCGGGGTCAAGCCTGTTACGAAGTCTAGTATTCTTAGCTGTCAGCTCTCTTTAATACAATGCCCCGGCTTCCAGTGATGGGAGCCGGGGTCTTTCGTACGGTTGGTCACCGGAGAGGGTAGGGGTAGGTGTGGGAATGGTCCGCAAGGACCGTTGGGGGAGTGAGATGTTGGTCCTCGGCGCGGGTACGCGTGTCTGTGTTCTTTCTATTTGTGTCCTGAATCTTAGCGCATGGGGCCAAGGGCGGCTGAATGGCCTGGTGCGCGATGCCCGGGGTGGAGAACCGCTGGCGCGCGTTGAGTGCGTGCTGGCCTGTGGCGGCAACGTGCTGACGGCGCGCACGGGGCTGGACGGGCGGTTCGCCTTTGAGGCGCCCACGCTGCCGGAATGCACGATGACGTTGTCGGCGGTGGGGTATCGCCCGTTGCGGACGCCGCTGGCCGGAGCAGTGGAGCTGGACTTGGCCATGACACCGGACTCCCTGGGCCGGCGCGACTCGGTGGAAGTGCGCGAGGGGCCATTCGACGTCACACAGTCGGCGAGCCCGTCGGAGAGGACGCTCACCGGCGCGGAGATGAAGAACCTGGCCGGCGTGCTGGTGGACGATCCCTTGCGGGCGGTGCAGTCGCTGCCGGGCGTGGCCTCGTCGAACGACTTTGCGGCGCAGTTCTCGGTGCGCGGCTCAGCCTTCGACCGCGTGGGTTTGTATGTGGACGGCGTGCTGATGCACAACCCGTTCCACACGGTACAGAATCACCAGGACACGGGTTCGTTGTCGATGCTGCAGGCGGATCTGGTGGAGGAGATGACGCTGCATGCGGGGGCGCCTCCGGCCATGTACCAGGACCGGTCGGCTTCCGTGCTGGATGTCCGCCTCCGCGAAGGCAGCCGGGAAGGCGTGGCGGTGCGCATGAACCTGGGGGTGACCGGCGCGGCGGTGATTGCCGAAGGACCGCTGGGGCGCGAGTCGCGCGGCTCATGGCTGGTGTCGATGCGGCGGAGCTACCTGCAATACCTGCTGCGGCGGGTGCCGGAGGCGAGTTCGATGGCCTTCGGGTTCGCGGATCTCCAGGGGAAGCTGGCATACGACCTGTCGAAGTCGCAGAGCGTCACCCTGAGCATCATGGACGGGCGGTCGGACCTCGACCGGACACGCGCGCGAACCACGCTGGGGGTGAACGGGATCATGGAAGCGGGGCATCATGTCACCGGGGTGAGCCTGGGATGGCGGTATGCGCCCACGGCCGCGGTGCAGATTACCAACCGGTTGGCTTGGATGCGCGAGCGCTCGGACGCGAAGAACCCGCTGGAACTGTTGCTGGCGGGGCAGGGCTACGGCGAAGCAGTGTGGAACCCGTCGTTGGTGTGGAGCTGGAACGCAAAGGCGCCGCTACAGGCGGGCGGATCGTTCCGGCGCCTGCACGACGACGGCTTCTCGGCGATTTACAACTTCAATCCCCTGGCGGTGCGGCGGCGGGACAACTGGCACGGGACGGCCCTGCGGTCGGGCGGCTATGTTCAGCAGGACTGGGTGGGCGGGCCGTTGACGCTGACCGCAGGTGTACGGACGGACTCGTACTCGGCCGTGGATGCGCCGGCGATTTCTCCGCACGCCTCGGCGCTGTTGCGCGTGGGTGCAACGACGCGCCTGCAGGTGGCGTGGAGCCAGGCGGTGCAGTATCCGGCGCTGCAACTGCTGCTGATCGAGAATACCGGCAACCGGTTCCTATTGCCGGAGCGTGCGAATCATACCGTGGCGGCGGTGGAACAGACGCTGGGGCAGCGAACCCGGCTGCGGGCGGAATTCTTCTATCGCGCCGAGCGGGACCTGATCCGGCAGCCGCTGCAGGAGGCGCGTTTATTGGCCGGCGGCCTCATCTTCCACCCTCCGGCCATCGCGCCGTACATGAACTCGGAGCGTGGCATTGCGCGGGGGGCGGAGATCTTCCTGCAGCGGCGGACGGCGAACCGCGTTTCGGGATGGGTTTCCTACGGATATGTCCTGACGTCGATGAGGGATGGGGTGACGGGCGCGGCTTACCCCTCCGATTTCGAGCAACGGCACACGGTGAATGCCTATGGGAGCTACCGTTTGAAGCCGACGATGAACCTGAGCGGGCGCTATTCGTACGGCAGCAACTTTCCGATCCCGGGCTATTTCCGGCGGACGGCGCCGGACACGTATTTCCTGGACACGCGGAAGAACGCGCTACGGCTGCCGGCTTATCACCGCGCGGATGTGCGGGTGAACAAGGTATTCCAGTGGGGTTCGTGGCGCAGCACGCTGTTCGTGGAAGTGGCGAACCTCACCAATCACGAGAACACGACGTACGACTATTTCAACGGCTTCGACAGCCGTACGGCGCAGGCGTACCCCCGGCTGCTGAAGCTGTTTCCGATTGTGCCGGCGGCGGGGCTGATGTTGGAGTGGGATGCGCGGCTGCGCAAATAGGAGTCAAGGCCGATCGAGGCTCTGGCGGACGGCGCGGGCGAGGGTGTCGAGATCGAACGGCTTCTCCAGCGTGAGGCTGCCCTGGTCCTGAATCCCGCGAAGGTTCAGGTCTTCGGAGGAGTAGCCCGTGACGAACATGACGCGCAAGCCAGGCTCGATGGCGCGCAGGCGGCGGGTGGCTTCGGGCCCATTGATGCCAGGCATGATGACATCGCTGATGACAAGGTTGACGGAACCGGGCGCGGAAGCGAGGGACTGCAGGGCGTCGTCGCAATCACGCGCCTGCAGGACACGGTAGCCGCGCTGGCGCAGCATGCCAGCGAGCAGGTCACGAACGCTCTCATCGTCCTCAATGAGCAGCAGAGTCTCCGAGCCGTAGAGCAACTGATCTTCGCCGGGTTGCGGCGACGGAGGGGCTTCGACGGCCGCGGGCAGATAGACGCGGAAAGTGGCGCCTTCGCCCAGCCGGCTCTCCACCTGAATGGAGCCCTGGCTTTGTTTGACGATGCCGTAGACCATGGAAAGACCGAGTCCGGTACCGCGGCCCACCTCCTTGGTGGTGAAGAACGGTTCGAATACGCGGCGCTGGGTGGCCTCGTCCATGCCTTCGCCGGTATCGGAGATGGTGAAGCGGACGTAGTCGCCATCCTGCAGGCCGAGGCATTCCCGTTCATTCTGGCCGGAAATATGGATATGGTCAGTGGTAAGGGTGATCCGGCCGCCGGCGGGCATGGCATCGCGGGCATTCACGGCCATGTTGATGATGACCTGCTCCACCTGACTGGGGTCGGCCGTGACTGGTTTGAGAGCAGTGTCGAGTTGGACGCTGAGGAGGATGTGGGAGCCGATGAGGCGGCGCAGCATTGATTCAAGACCGGTGATGATCGAGTTCAGATTCACGACTTCCGGTTTGAGGATCTGGCGGCGGCTGAAGGCGAGCAACTGGCGGGTGAGGGCGGCGGCCCGTTCCCCGGCTTTGCGGATCTCGTCGGCCGCGGCGCCCACGTCGGTCTGCCGCATCGCGACGAGCTCGGCGTAGCCGTTGATGACCGTCAGCAGGTTATTGAAGTCGTGCGCGATGCCGCCTGCCAACTGACCCACTGCCTCCATCTTGGCGGCTTGGCGGAGTTGTTCCTCCAGCCTGCGCCGTTCAGTGATTTCCATGGCCACGCCGCCCACCAGGCGGGTGTTGCCGCCTTCGAGGGTGACTGGGAATTTTTTGATCATCCACTCAGTGGATCTGCCGTTGAGGTTGAGAACGAAATTGCGTTCACTGACACGGCCGTCGTCGAGAATGGCCTTATCGTCGCGTTGGAAAGCCGCCACGGTTTCGGGGGGGAAGAGGTCGGACGCGCGCGCGCCTTCCAACGGGCGGCCTTGAGAGAATGACTGCTTCCAGAACTCGTTTGCGAAGATATAGAGGCCATCGGAGCCCTTGAGAAAGACGCCTACGGGCAAGTGGTCCATGTAAGCGGCGAAGAGCCGTTCCGATTTTTCCAGCGCCTGGCGCGATTTTTCCATGCTGGTGAAGGTGCGCCGCAGCAGGACGTAGAGCAGGAGGCTGGTGACGAGGACGAAGAACAGGCCTTTGTAGACACTGACCTTGAGCCAAAGATCCTTGCCGGGGAAGAGGCGGGCCGCGGCTTCGTCGGACGTCAGGATCCAGAGACCGGCCACCAGCAGGTAGGGCAAAACGACGCGAAGCGCGTTCCAGTTCACGGATGAACCAGAACGCGCTCCATTGTTCATTGAGAACTCCCTGTGATTCGCCTATAAGGCGAGAATCACTACCGCCATCACTGCAGAGGCGATGGGCAGCAGCAGCAATGCCTTCTTGAGTTTCCTGGGATCATCGCCAGCCATGCCGCCGATGACAGGGGAGCTGATGACCAGGCCCAGCCAACCGGCTGTTGAAGCGAGGCCGGTAGCCGTGGAGTCGAGGCCTTGCGCCTTGAAGGCGCCGCCAACCAGGCCGAGCGCGGTTGGGAACACCGGCGCCATGGCGAGGCCGCCGAGGAAGACGAAGATCCAGGCGGTTTTCGGATTGCCGGTCTGGAGCATCAGGTAAGTGGTGATCGCCATGGCGATGCCGGCGCCGAAGAGAACCATCTTCGGGGTCACGCTGGCCAGGACGGGTACGACGGCGATGCGGCCCAACAGCAGGCCCAAGGCAAAGCCGAGGGAGAGGATGGTGAGCGCCTTGGACTCCGGCACGCCCTGTGCGATGAGGTGGCGTGCGAGCCAGTTCCACACGCCCACTTCGCAGGCGACGTAGAGGAACAGGGCCAGGGAGAGGAGCAGGAGCACCGGGCTGCTGATGAGGATGGAAACCTGATCCGCCTGAAAGGCAACCTTGCCGCTGGGCGGGCTCATGGCCGTCATGCCATTCACCGCCAGGGCGATGACTGCGATGGAGGCGGCGAAGATGAGCAGTCGGTTCGCGTTGTTCTGGAACAGGCGTGCCGCGACGAGTGGGGTGATGAGGCCGCCGAGGCCGAAGAAGAGGTTGACGGCGTTAAAAACGGCCGCACCCTGCAGCCAGGGAACACTGATGTCGCCGGCGAGGGCGAAGGCCGCTGTTACCAGCGCGCCGCCACCGGTGCCGAGCAGCAGCATCAGGCCGGCCACGGAACCATAGCCGGAAGCCGAGCGCAGTCCAATGAGGGCCACCGTGATGACGGTCAGCGCCAGCAGCATGCCCAACTTCTTGCCTTCCAGGTCCATCAGGGGTCCGGCGCAGAAGGATCCAATCATCAATCCGACCGCCTGTGCCATTCCGATGTTGCCATTCTGTTTGGGCGACAACCCAAACTTCTTGGACAACTCGGGCAGGATGGTGCCCAGCATGGCGGCGATCATGCCATAGGTGAGGATGCCTAAGATGTCAGCGATAAGTAACATAGCTTCAAGATGCTATCATCTTTTGCCGTCTATTTGACCAGCATCTCAGTGAGAACACGTCCCACGGCGCCGCTGGGTGTTTCCACCTCGAGCATGTTGGTGAGCGTCGGCGCGATATCGTTCACGCAGACCCGTCCGGCATACTTCCCGGCCTTCACACCGGGCCCCATAAAGATGACGGGCACGTGTGCGTCGTAGTTCCAGGGGGTACCGTGCGAGGTGCCGCTCTTTTCGAAGAGCCAGTAAGGTTCCGGCACAATGACCAGGTCGGACGCGCGCTGGTAGAAGAAGCCGTTCTGGGCGCGCTGGCCCACCATGTCGTTCTGCGACAGACCGCGGCGCAATTCTTCACGGGTGAAGACGCGGGCGATGTGCGGCAGATTGCGGACGGCGTGTGCAGCCACCTGCTGCACTTCCTCCAGGTCGAGTTTGCTGTCGGCGATCAGCTTGTGGTCCAGGTACGGGCTGGGACCGCTCTTGCCGAGCACCCATTTTGACTCACCGTACTTGGCATTGAGCGCGGCGGTGACGGCGTCGAGAACAGCACTTTCCTGAATGCGGCCGCCGGGCATTTTGCGGGTGGCCATGAGCTCCGGCAGCGGCGCCACGCCGTGGTCGGCGCTGAGGACGACCACCACATTGGACATGCCGATGCGCTTGTCGAGGAAGGTGAAGAACTTATCCAGAACTTTGTCGGTGTGGAGCGTAATCTCTTTCGCTTCGGGCGAGTCCGGGCCTTTGGCGTGCCCGACCGTGTCGTTGGCTGAAAAGCTCATGGAGAGCAGGTCGATGCCTTCGTTGCGGCCGAGGTTTTCCCCTTCGATTGCGGTCTCGGCGAAGGTCTCGACGACGTCATTGCCGAACTTCGACTCAGCCATCTTGTCGTAGCCCAGCGTGCCCTTCCACTGGTCGATCACCTTCTTGTCGTTGAAGGTCTTTGCCCAGGCGGGCAGTTCCTTGAAGTACCACGTGGAGCTGACAAAATTGCCGCTGGGTTTGTCGAACCAGTAGGCGCCATCGGCCATGTGGCCGCCGGGCATGATTGCACTGCGGTCCTTGATGGATAAGCTCACCACTTTGGAAGGAGCCTTGCCGCTCATCTTCAACTCGTCGCCCACTGTGGAGACGAGCAGGCGGTGCGGCGAGGCACCCCGTTTGGCGGGGGCACCCAATTGCTCGACGTGATCATCGGAGACACTCGTCACCTGCTGGCCAGTCCGGCGGTCGTACCATTCGTTGCCGACTATGCCGCTGGAGGCCGGCATGGCGCCGGTGAGCACAATGGAGTGCCCCACGGCGGTCACGGTCGGCATATGGTCGTAGTAAGCATTCGAGAAGACCGCGCCATGGTCCAGCAGGCGCCTGAATCCGCCCGTGAACTGTGACCCAAATTTGGTGAGGTAGTCGTACCGGAACTGGTCGACCACGATCATCACCACGAGCTTCGGCTTCTTCACCGGAGCCGCGGCCGGGCGTGTCTGGGCCCAGCCCAGGAGGGAAGCGGCGCCGAGCGCCGCCAGGAGGAGTGTTCTTTTCATCGGTCCCTACTCGATCACCGCGCCAGTGCCCTGAATCTGATAGATGGTCACCGGTCCTTTGACGCTGGCCGGATCGAACTTCTTCTTGTTCTCTTCGGCTTCGTGCTTGGCCTGCGCGATGGCTTGTTCCTTGGTCATCTCGATTTTGGAGAGCTTCCCTTCGGCGACCGCGATCTTGCCGACGGAGTCTTTCGGGAAGACGATCTCGCCATCCTTGACCTTGATCTTCACGGCCGCTTTGGTGGCGGGATCCACCAACTGCATCCAGCAGCCCATGGACTGGCAGACTTCGGAGATCTTGCCCTTCACCTGCACGGTCTTGCCGACGAACTCGGCCGGTTTCGCGTTGATGTCGGCGATGGCGGTCTGGGTGGTCAAAGTCAGGGGTTTACCGAGCTTCGATTCGGCCGCGAAACAGAGCGCAGCCGCGATGAGAAGAGATACGAGGTACTTCATGCGTCCTATTGTCCCAAGTCGCGACCAATAATTCAGCCTGCCCTGGCGGGCCGGGTGCGCCGCATCAGCCGTTACAGGAATGCACGGATGAGGCGGCGCTGGGCGTCCTTGATCTGCCCGTTAGCGGAGTCGAGCTGGGCGATCTTCTCTTCCAGGTTTCGCAACAGGCGGGCGCGCTCGATTGCGCCGTTAATGACCAGCAGCAACTGCGCATTGTCCCAGGGCTTTTCCAGGTACTGATAGAGGCCGACCTCGTTGATCGCCTGGATCGCGCTCTGTTTGTCCGCATGCCCGGTGAGAAGAATGCGGCCCGCCTCAGGCTGATGCTCTTTGGCGGCCCGCAGCAACTCCAGTCCGTTCATGTGCGGCATCATGTAGTCGCTAACGACGACATCGACTGGACTGGTCTTGAGATGTTCAGACGCCTGCACCGGGTTGCTGAACGTCTCGACGTCGTAATCGGTCTCCAGGCTCAGGAACGCTCGCACGCTCGTGAGCACCATCTCCTCGTCGTCCACCAACAATACCTTCGGCTGTTGACCGTTCTCCAAACGCTACCTCCCAGGGATCCTGACAAAAAACGTTGTACCTTTGCCCGGCTCGCTCTCAAACCAGATGCGGCCGTGATGGTCTTCTTCCACGATGCGCTTTGATAGCGCGAGGCCCAGCCCTGAGCCGATGCCCATGGGCTTCGTCGTGAAGCCCGCCTCGAAAATGCGCGACTGGTTCTCCGGCGCGATGCCCTTGCCGGTATCGGTGATGGACGCCTCCACCATGCCATCCTCGGCGAGGCGGGTCCTGACAATGATGCTGCCTGAGACTTCGATGGCCTGCGCCGCGTTCAGAAGCAGATTGAGGAACACCTGGCCTAACTGCTGAGGCCGGCACTCCACCTCGGGAATATCACCGAGCTGCATATCCAGGCGCAGGCAGCGCTTGTACTGGCAGTCGATGAGTTTAGCGGTGTCCCGCATCAGGTCGTTGAGAGAGACCAGGCGAACTTCCGTATCGGTGGAGCGGGAAAACGTCTTGAGGCTGCGAACTACGGCGGAGATCCGCTCGCAGGCGATTTTGTCCACCGCGGCGAGGCTGCGCAGCGTGTCGACCAGATCGATCGCTTTCTTTGGCGGCGGCTGGTTGCCCGTGGATGCCGTGACGAGCGCATCCTTGAGCTTGTCGAGAGCCTTCAGTACAACCTCGTTATTGGAAATGATGGAGCCGATCGGATTATTGATCTCATGGACGACCCCGGCCACCAATTGGCCGAGCGCCGCCAGCCGCTCCCGTTCCTCGGTTGTGGCGTCGAGTTCCTGCATCACTGTTTCACCTCACCACTGAGTAGCGCGCGGAACCGTTTGACCAGTGTCGACAGGATGGCTGAGGCAATTTCCATGTTGTCCGACAGCAGATCAAAGAAATCGTCGCGCGAGATTCGCAGCAGAACCGTATCTTCCAGTGCCCTCGCCGTCACCGGTAACGGCGAATTGTCCAACAGCGCCCAACTGCCCAGCACTTCGTTCTGATGAACCACTTCCAACTGTTCGCCATCCTGCAGCAGAGCGACGCTGCCGTCCAGGATGATGTACATCGCATCGAGCGGGCTTTGCGGGGTGAGGATGTCGCGCCCGGGCTGGGCATGATCCTGGGTGGCGATGGCGGCGACGCGGGATAACTGGTCCGGGGTCAACCCTTTCATCAGGTCCACGCCTTCCAATGCGATCACACGCTCGACGATGTTTAACTGGCGCATCGTTTCCGGCCTCCCCAAGACACCCGAGTTCAGACCCAGATCGCGGGCCGCGGCCAAGGCGCAGCCCATCAGCCACGGATCCCCTTCATCTATCATCCGCCCCAACGCATCACCCGCGGTAGGCCGGTCGATGCCGAAAAGCAGCAGCGCCTGGTCGTCGGTGCCATCTTCGTCGAGCAGGGGCAGCACCAGGCGTTTCAGCTCGTGATCGAGAATATTGTCGAGGAAGTCGATGGCGTTCGACAGTTCCTCCTGCTTATTGCGCTGATACGCGCGGAACGCCGCATCGATATCCTTAGGCGGGTAGCGCAGGCCCAACAGGCGGAACAGGCGCTCCACCGTACGGCCCATGCGCTCTTCCAGCGTGCGCATGAGCAAGGCGAGAGCCGGAGCCTTGCGGCCGCTCTGCCGCAGCGCGCCCAGCGCCGCATGCATCCCGTAGTAGCTACGCGCTTCCTGCTGGATCTGCTCTTCCACTGGCTCTCCGCCGAACCGAAGCTGCGGCGAGCGGTCCCGCATTGTGGTCAGCGCCCGCACGACTCCGCCGCGCACCACGAGGTCGTCCACGCTGAGCAGACCGAGCATCGAATCCAGGGCTGCCTGGGACTGGGTCCGGGTCAGGACGCGCAAGGCACGCAACCGGAGCCGGGACAAGGCGGACTCGTCGGCGACAATTGGCGCCAGGACAGGGGCGACTGCGTCTCCCATCAGGACCAGCGTATCCGCGGCCGCCCCGCGGACAGAGCTGTCGCAATCGGCGAGCATTCGCGGCAGTTCCGCCAGAGCGAACTTGGTGTGCCCCCGCAAGGCGAGCGCGCCCAACCGGCGGCGGGCCGGATCGGTTGAGTCCAGTGCGGTTCTGGCCCAGGTGAGGGGCGTCTTGGCCGACGACTCGACAGCCGCTTCCACTATCTTCGGATCAGTGGAATCCAGCATGCGGCCGAGCAATTCTTCCTCACAGCCGTTCACACTGCACGCGTAGCGGACGGCCGACTTCAGGGCCACACTGCCAGGTAGTTCAATCTCCGCGTGGGCCTCGTTCAGCAGGGAGTGCCAGCCGCGGTGGGCGGCAATGTCGAAGATCTTGGCGCGGACCTCGCTGGGCGCCTGGCGTACCATGCGGACAGCCAGCGGTTCCAGCGGATAATCCGGCACTTCGTCCAGCATCGCGAGGGCGTACACGGCCTGCCGCGGACTCTGTTTGCGGGCCGTCTCTTCCAGCAGTCGCAGGAGGCCGGCGTCCTGATAAGGGATGCGCATGCTCTCCAGGTCGAGCCGCCTCGATTCCAGGCGGCTGCGTACCGTGGCGATGTACTCACGGCGGGCGTAGAGGGACAAGGCGATCCAGACGCCGCAGAGCACGAGGACGGTAACCGTGACCGCGGTTAGGCTGTCAGTGAACAGGAAGCCCAGGGTGAGGATGATCACAGCCCCCAGGCCCCGCGCCATGCGGTCCACGAAAACATCGACGAAAGCCTTAGTGCGTTGTTTCAGGTCGTCCGGAAGGGGCAGATAGAGCAGTTCCATGCCGGTGCGATTGAGAGAATACCGGGTGGAGGCTTCGATCAGCCGGGCAGCGCCGGCGGCCCAGACCCCAGGGGAGAACAGCATTGCTCCTGACGCGCAGCCGATGCCGATGGGCATCGCCAGCAAAGTGCCGCCCACGCCGAAGCGATTGACGATCCACGAGGTGAGGAAGATCTGCAGGAAGAACGTGGCGAGGTTCAGGTAGAGGCCATAGAAGCCGCCCAGGAAGGCGGTCAACTGGTCGCCCGTGCGGCCGCGCACGGCCATGGAGTTGAACTGAAACTCCACCAGGGTATCGACCACGTAAGTGACTGTGAGAATAGCCACAATCACCTGTAAATGCCGCTTCTGCAGCACGGCCTGGCCGATGTCGCGGACGGAAAACTCAATCTCCTCGCGTGAGGCGCCACGCGCTTTCTCGAGATTGACACCTGGCTGCAACAGTAGCAGCCGGTAGAAGACGTAGGCCAGGACGACGAAGAACGCGCTGACCATCAGAAGATTGCGTGTTCCGACCGCGGCGGCGAATTGCGCGGTAAGGGATCCGCCGACCGCCGCGCCCAGTACGGCGCCGCCGGCCAGCACACCGTAGACCCGCTTCGCCTCACGCGCATCGAAGACCTGGCTTGCCACGAGCCAGCCCTGGGAAACCAGCACGAGGCTAAACAGGCTTACCCAGACATTGAATACGTAATAAACCCAACTTTGGCCCGTATCGAGCAATTGCCAGAGCTCCAACAGGCAGAGCACGACGAAGATGATGGAGGCATTGACGGCCGCGTTCAGCGACCACTTCACGGCGATGCGCGAGTAGAAGTAGGCGAGAATGCCGCCGCTGACCGCCATGACCATATAAAGATAGGGCAGATGGTCGGTGCTAAATCGCGTGAGGAATAGCGCTCGTGAAGAGGGTTTGAGGATGTAATAGGCCAGCAGCACACACATGAGGTATAGAAACATCAGTGCGGTGCGGGCGTATTCTCCTGGCCGCACATCGATCGCTCGGCTCAGTCGTGCCTGGAGGCGCTTCAGCAAGGTGCGGACCTCGTGAGAAAATGTGAGTTTAGCATAGGCTGCCCTGTCAGCCGGAGGAACTGAACCCGGCGCACCCGCGCTAATGTATTCCTATGTGGCTTCGACGCTGGCAAGCCTATCTCTTTCCCGGTGCCGCCGAGGCCGATGACGGTTTCAGGCGGCAAATCCAGCGCCTGGGTGCCACGGGGTTGCAGGTGGCGGGCGGCGTCACCATCGGCACGACGCTATTTCTGACTGTGGGCCGGTTCTTTGTGCAACCCGAACCGGAGACGCTCAGGCTGCGCCTGATCGAAGCGGCGGTGATGTTCGCGCTGGGTTCGCTCAACTTTCTCTTCGCTTCCTGGCCGAATACCGCACGGCGGGCGCGCACGATTGCAGTTTGCAGTTCTCTTGTCACGGCGTCCACGCTGATTCTATTTTCGCTGCTGATCACCGGTGTGGCACCCAGCTATGAGGATTTCATCCCAAGCCTCGTCACACTCGTCCTACTCGTCAGCGTAGCAGCCTATCCGCTGCGGCCGGCCCAATCCTTCGCCATGGGCCTCGCGATGTGCGTAATCTACACTGTCGAAACCAGTATCATCCACCGCACCCTTTACCTGGGGAGTGGCCCGCTGCGAACGAACCTGCTGTTCATCATGATGCTTTCTGTCCTGGCCGCCGGCCTCTCGGGCCTGTTGTATCGCCAGCGCTACCTGACGTATGTCTCCTATGAGCGCAGCCTGCAGGCAGCCGAGGAACTGCGCGAGGCGCAGACCCGCGCGGTGATGGCGGAGCAGTCCATTACGATTGCCAAGATCGCGGCCGCGCTCAGCCACGAGATGAACAATCCCCTGGGCGCCCTGAAGAGTTCCGTCGACACCCTGTTGCTGCTGACCGCCCGCCAGGCCACCGCCCCGCCAGAGGATCATTGCCGGCTGGTTCGGCTGCAGTCGGACCTGCGCAAGGCCGCGCAGGAGTCCATCGACCGCTTGAGCCGCATCGTCACCCGCATGCAGCGCTTCGCCAACCTGGACCAGGCGGAGATTCAGGAAGTCGACCTGAACCAATTGGTGGAGGACGCCGTGGCATTGACGCGCGCAAACCTCTCCAGCGGGATCACTATCGAAACTAAGCTTTCCGCCCTGCCCCGATTGGAGTGCAAACCTTCTCAGCTGAGCTCCGTTTTTCTCGGAATCATCACTCACTCGGTGCGGGCGATCGGCGAGGGAAGCGGTTTGATCCACGCCTGCAGTGAGGCGTCGTCGCACGGTATCGACGTGGTGATTGATCACGACGGCACTCCGCTGCGGGATGAGCAAATCAATTCGCTCTTCGATCCAGGGTTCCAGGTCACAGGCGATCGCATTGCCGCGGGCAACTGGGGCATGTTCGGGTTTCGCCGGATGGTCAGGGAGCATGGCGGCGACATCACCGTGGAGAGTCCTCTCCCCGGTAACGAAAAGAGGCAGGGAACGCGATTCCGCATTCACCTGCCTCTTCGTACCGCGCTGATTAGCGCTTAGTTTTTGTTCGGCCCGTTTTCCTTGGCCAGCCGCACCTTGGCGCCCTCGACCTTCTTCTGGATCTTGGCCACTTCCGTGGTGTCGACGTCGCTGGGGGCGTTCGTATGCCACTCCCGCAGGGCCAGTTCCCACTGGGCGAGGGCATCTTTCCACTTGTTCAGGCCGCTATAGACGTCGCCCAGGTGATCGTGGACCGTTGGGTCGCGGCTGCCGCGCTCCAACGCGCCGCGCAATTGAGCAACGGCCTCATCCAGGCGATTCATGCGGAAGTAAACCCAGCCGAGGCTATCCATATAGGCGCCGTTGTTAGGGTCGAGGTTGACCGCCTTCTGGATGAGTTCCAGCGCTTCGGGCAGGCGCACATTGCGATCGGCCAGCATATAGCCCAGGTAGTTCAGGGCAGCGGCGCTTTCCGGATTCACCTTCAATGACTTCCGGAACTCTTCTTCCGCCAGATCGAACTTCTTCTGCCGCTCGTACATTGCGCCGCGCAGGAAGTGTACGTTTTCTTTCTCGTCATCAGAGGTGGAGAGCTTCTCGGCCGTATCAATGGCCTTGCTCATCTCCGTGTAGTTCTTGGATTTCTCGTAGACCTGGGAGAGCGACAGCCACGTTTCGCGGTCTGTTTTGCCGTCCAGCATCGATTTCAGCGTGGCCTCGGCTTCCTTGAAATGGCCCAGGTCGGTCTGCAGGCTGGAGACAACTGACTTGATCAGCCGGTCGTTCGGGTACTTCAGCGCGGCCGCTTTGGCTTCCTTTTCCGCCGAGGCGAAGTCCTTGCCGGCACGGTAGGCGTCAATGATCTGAGCCTGAGCCCTGGAAGCCGATTCCGGCTCCAGTTCGGCAATTTCGCGGAAAGTCGCGACAGCGTTGGGCGTTTGCTCTGTGATCCGGTAGAGCAGGCCCAACTTCTCCAGGAGGATGACACGATTGCCGCGCTCGCCGACCGAGTCGGTTTTCTTCGGCATACCGTCCAGAATCTCCTTCAGGCGCGCGATCGCTTCCGGAGTCTTGCCCTGTGCCTCCAGCAGGCTGACATCGTTGTACTGGATCTCGAGGTTGTTGGGATCCAGTTGCTTCGCCTTCTTGGAGTACTCGTCGGCCTTGGCAAAATCCCGCTTCTGGCGGTAGATCTGCGACAGGCGCAGGACAGAGAGCAGGTCGCTTGAATCTTCCTTAGAGAGATCTTCGAATACGCCTTTGGCGGTGTCGTAATCCTCTGCCTTGAAGAGCGCCTCGCCATAGGCACGCCGCAGGTCGCCATTTTCTTTGTTCAGTTCGACGGCGCGGCGGTAAGTTTCCGCGGCGAGCTTATAGTCTTTCAACTGCTCATAGGCGGCGGCGAGAGCAGTGAGTGTCCGCAGGCTGGGATTCTTGTCGGCCACCTTGCGCAGCACCTGGCTGGCGCTGGCGGTATCGCCCAGGTCCGAGTAGACCATTGCGAGTCCGGTGAGGGCGTCCTCGTTCTCAGCGTCGATGGCGAGAGCCTTTTTGTAGGCCTTCTCAGAGGCGGATGAGTTCTGCGCCAGCTTGTGCAGCCGGCCCAGCATCAGCCAGTTGTCGACATCCTTTGGAGCCTTCTCGCCGATCTTCTCGTACTGCTCGATGGCCGCCTTCATCATCTCTTCATTGGGCCGGGTTTGTTGTCCCTCACGGATGCGGGCGGTGTAGAGACGGGCCAGGATGCGGCGGGCGTTGATGTCCTCCGGGCTCTTCTTCACGAAGTCTTCAAACTCGGTGACGGCGGTCCGGATCTGGCCGGACTGCAGGTAAAGGTCAGAGAGGTCCTGCGCCAGGCTGGCCGTTTCCGGGTCCTCACGCATGGCAATCTTGTAGTTGTCGATCGCCTTGCTGACGTATTCGCCGCGTCCGCCGTACTGGGCAGCCAACTCCGCGTAGAGGTGCCCTAATGCCGCGTGATAGTAAGCCGAAGCCTTTGGGTTCTTGGGCGCGGTTGCCTGTGGCTGCGCCGATACGACAGATACCGCGGTCAGAAACACCGCTGCCAGCCTCGCCACGCATGGGTTTATCATTCCGTGCCTCTCCATGAAAAGTGCCAACCCTCCAGAGCAGTCCCTCAGCCGACACCGCCAACGGCGATATATTTCATTCTCAACTATATCCGATGTGACACTATATCCGATGCCTCATGGGTCCGGCAGGTTGCGCTGGGTTTGTCCTGCATCGCCTTGTCGTTAGATCGGCAAGGACCCGCCCTAGCCTTAGAATGAAAGACGTGGAGTCCCCCTTAGTGGTAGTTGCCGGGCCTACCGGATCCGGTAAGAGCCACCTTGCCCTGGCGTTGGCTCAGCGATTTGATGGTGAGATTGTCAACTGCGACTCGCTCCAGGTGTATCGCGGTCTTGACGTTGGGACGGCCAAAACGCCGGCGGCCGAGCGTGCGGGCATCCCCCACCACCTGCTGGACATCCTCGACCCGGCAACGCTCTTCAACGCCGGCGATTACGTGAAATTCGTTGGTCCTGTCCTGGCCGATATCGTCTCGCGCAGTCGATTGCCGATCCTGGCCGGAGGGACTGGATTCTATATCCGGGCGTTGCTGGACGGTCTGAACGACGGCCCGTCCCGGGACGACCAATTACGGAAACGATTATTGACGAGGAAGGGCAGTTTGTACCGGCTGCTGAGCCGTCTGGATCCGGCCACGGCGGCGCGGATCCACCCGAACGATGGCAACAAAACTCTCCGCGCCCTGGAGATCTGCCTGCTTGCCCGGCGGCCTGCCTCCCAACTATTCCAGGCGGACCGCCGCCGACTGGAGGGATTTCGGGTCCTTAAGATAGGTCTGAGTCCGCCGAGGCCGGCACTGCATGTGAGGATTGCTAGTCGATCGAGGGCTATGTTTGAAGCGGGCTTGGCCGAGGAAGTCCAAGGCTTGCTGGCCTCCGGGGTCCCGAAGGACGCTAAAGCCTTTGAATCCATTGGATATAAGGAGTGCCTGCGCTACCTGGACGGGGCACTCACCATGGAGCAGGCTATAGAGCTGACTACAATCGCCACCCGGCAGTACGCCAAGCGGCAACTGACTTGGTTCCGCCGGGAATCCGACATTCGGTGGATAGATTGTTTTGGGGACGATCTGGCCGCGGTCGAAACCGCCTCTGGCTGGATTAGAGAGTTTACATGTACCTTACGGTAAAGGTCGGAACAAAAGCTGACCTCGGACGTATTAGCTAGTGTGAGCGGGCGAAATGGCGCTGAGCCTCTGCGGAACCCAAAACTAATAGGTTTAGGTTACACCACCTAGAAGTTGGGAATTTTTTCGCGAAGAGTTGCCATAAGCTCCGCATATGAGACTATAATTCAGTCAGGAGAGTCCACGATGACTAAGACCGTGAAGTTTTTCGCTCTGTTTCTTACTATCGCGCTGGTTTGTGCCAGTGCAGCCACCTATCAGGTGACCCTTTTCCAGCCCTCCACCGTTGCCGGTAAGGATCTGAAAGCAGGCGACTACAAGTTGACCGTCGACAACGACAAGGCCACAATCGCCAAGGGCAAAGATAAGGTAGAAGCGTCCGTGAAGGTTGAGACCTCCGATACGAAGTACTCGGCCACCTCCGTCCGCTACACCGATGACAATGGCAAGATGAAGGTTCAGGAGATCCGCCTGGGTGGCACGACTACCCGGCTGGTTTTCAACTAAGCCTAGTCCGATCAGTAGGATAGACGAAAGACGTTCGTAGCAGAACAAACGTCAAACTGATGAGCGGCCGCCCCGAGTCCAGTTTCGACCGGGGCGGCCGTTTCCGTCTCAGCCTCCTCCCCCTCTGGTATACTTCCCTCGTGTTTCGCTGGATCGGTCCCCTGCTGCTCGCCGCACTGCTGGCACCCTCTCTTCCAGCAGAAACAATCCTAATACTCCCGTTTTTCAATGTAAGTAAATCGAAAAGTGTGGACTGGATTGGCGACAGTATTTCCGAAACTGTCCTAGAAAGTCTAGCTTCTGAGGGTCTCGTTGTGGCATCGGCCGAATCCCGCGATGAGATTTTGCGCCAGATGAGCATCCGGCGCTATGTGCGCCTGACGACGGCCAGCGTGATGGAGATTGCGGTAAATTCCGACGCGGGCGTAGTGGTATACGGGGAGATCGACCTGGAGCCTGCCACCGCCGGCCCCGCGACCAAGGGGATGCTCAAGATCACGGCACACATCCTGGACGTCCGCCGTGTCCGTCGACGCGGGACTTCCGAAGCCGCCGGCCCACTGGAGAATCTGTCCTCACTGGAGACCGACATTGCCTGGAACGTGGTGAAGACCCTCTCTCCGGGCCTGACGATCAATGAAGAGGAGTTTCGCCGCAGCCGGCCTCGCGTCCGGCTCGATGCGCTGGAGAGCTATGTCCGAGGCTTGTTGGCGACAACCGTCGACCAGAAACACAAGCTTTTCACGAACGCTGCTCGTTTGGAGCCTACCTACTCCCAGCCATGCTTCCAGTTAGGGCGGTTGAACTTCTCGGCGAAGAACTACCGTACCTCCGCCGAGTGGTTTCAGAAAGTAGCGCCAGTGGACCTGCACTACCGGGAAGCATTGTTCTTTCTTGGGCTTAGCCGCTACAGTACAGGGGACTTCAAGGGTGCGGCCGATGTCTTCCGCAACCTGTCGGGCATGGTCCCGCTGCCGGAAGTTTGGAATAACCTGGGGGCGACCCTGCTTCGGATCAACGATGCCGATGCTGACCAGGCCTTCCTGAAAGCGGTGGAGATCGATCCGGCCGACCCCGATTACCATTTCAACGCGGGTTACGCGCTGTGGCGGAAGGGCCGCTATGACGATGCCGCCAATGCTTTCCGGGCCTCCCTGGAGCGCAAACCTGAGGATGACACCGCAACCCTGCTATTGGGCCGGAGCCTGAAGCAGCAGGGACCGAGACCGGGCGACCTGCGCACCGAGGCGCAGGAGCGGCTGAAGACCGAGTACAACGAATCTGCCTGGCTGACGTTGAAGGCGATGCTGGCTCCAAAACACAAGCCATAGCAGTCCGCCAGGACCCCTCCGAATTCGGACCCGCATACCCGGATCACATACAATAGTCAGGTGCTGCTGCTCCAGGATATTCTGCTGGCCCTAGTTCTGTGCGCCGACACACCGGCCGAAAAACCTGCCGCGAAACCGGCAGAGGCTCCGGCGCGACAGCAGACGCGCCTGGTAACCAGCGGGCAGCGGAACGAGAACGTAGCCATCTGGTTCATCGACACGAACGCGGTGAAGGAAGCCAATATCCGTGTCGGGACCACGGCCACCGCCGTCGTCGAACCGCTGGCGGAATCACACTACTTTGCCGCTGAGCATGGCCGGCCCGCCTCAGAAACGCTGATGCTGCGGCCCCTCTCCATCCCTACCAGTTGGCATGGGGAAGCCTTCTGGTCACACCAGAACAGCGTAGTGAACGCACGCACGTTCTTCCAGGTCGGGGCTGTAAAGCCTTCACACAGAAACTCTTACGGCGGCCGGCTGACCGGATTGCTGCCGCGCCTGGGCGCCTTGACCACGACCTTCTCGCAAGGCAGCATCCGCGGCATGGTGAACGGCAACGTACTTGTTCCGCTGGCCGATGAGCGGACGCCCCTGGCGACCGATCCGGCTGTCCGCGCCATCGTCCAACGCTTCCTGGATGCGTACCCTAAGGAACTCCCAAACCGGCTGGACTTCGATCCGCGCGCCCTAAATACGAACTCCCCTCAGAGAATCAACAACATTGCCGGTTCCGTGCGGCTCGACACGCCGATTGATGCGAAGACCAAGCTGCTGACGACTTATTCCATTGATCGCCAGAAGATCATTGCGTTCCAGTTGGTGGCCGGACAGAATCCTGACACGGAGATCCATAATCACAAGGCACGGATGACTTGGCAGCGGTCTATGTCGGCGGCCACCCAACTGCAACTGGGGGTTTCGCACAACCGCAACCGGTCTGCGCTTTATTCGGAGCCCAACGCGGTGGGGCCGCGCGTGCGGTTCGGCTACAGCGTCGAGGAACTCGGGCCGGACAGTTCGTTCCCGGTCAATCGAGCCACCAACACATACAGATTCGGTGCGGCGCTGCTGCACCAAGCCGGTCGGCACCAGGTCACGGCCGGAGCCGACGTTGCCCGATTCCAGCTCAACGGCATTGAGGCCAATAACATACGCGGGCAATTCCAGTTCGGCAGCAACTTCGGGCGGAGTTCCATCGAGAATCTGAGGTTGGGCACTCCGAACATGTTTGAAGGCGCGGTTGGCGAGCTATCGCGTGGCTACCGCAACCTGACGGCGACCGGCTATGTGGCGGACAAGTGGAAACTGCACCCTCGATTCCAGTTGTATTACGGGGTGCGCTACACGGCGGACACCCGCCCGGTGGAGGTTCAGAAGCGTGAGAACATCCCATACGCCACCGACGCGAATAACTTCAGCCCGAGGGTTTCTTTGGCCTGGCAGGCGGGTCAGGGTTGGGTGGTGCGGGCGATGTACACCACGACATTCGGGCAAATCCTGCCTGTGACCTATCAGCAGATCCGCAATAACCCGCCCAGTATTCTGTACGTGATGGTGCCTGATCCATATCTCGCCAATCCGCTGCGCAGCCTGGATCTGTCGTCGCCGAACGTACGGTATTCTCCGACCTGGATTTCGCCGGATCTCTCAACGCCTTACTCTCACCAGTACAACGCCACCATCGAGCACAAAGTGGTCGCGGGTTCCATGGTGCGGCTGAGTTACATCGGCAGCCGCACGATCAAACTGCTGAATACCTATACCCAGAACCGCGCGGAACCGATTGCCGGGATGGCACTTTCCACCGGCAACATCGACATGCGGCGTCCGGACCCACGCTATTACGACACGAAGCTAGTGGTCAACGGCGGCATCGCCTATTACGACGGAGGACAGGTGGCGTGGGACCTTCCGCTCCGCAAAGGCCTTATTTTTTCATCGAACTACACGTTCTCGAAGGCCATTGACGAGGGCAATGATTTCACGGCGACGGCGGCAAACAAAGACATCTCTAGTTTCCGAAGCCAGTATCAGTACAACACGCTGAAAGACCGCAAGGGCCTGTCGAACTTCGACTCCACGCATGCCTTTGCCATGAATTACGCGTGGGAGATTCCCTCGGTGCGCGCCTCGACCCATTGGTTCCACGCCATGACCTCGAATTGGCAGATCTCCGGGGCCAACATGTGGAAGAAGGGAACTCCCTTGACGCTCTTCGTCGGCAGCGACGGTCCAGGCTTCGGCAATGTCGACGGCGGAGGATCGGATCGCCCGAATCTGCTGGATCCGACGATTCTCGGCGCCACCATCGGGCATCCGGACACCGCGCCTATCATCTTGAGCCGCAATAAGTTCGCCTACATCACTCCGGGGCAGCATGCCGGCACTCTGGGCCGCGGTACGATGCGCAAAGCTTCCATCTGGAATTGGAATGCTTCCGTTGCGCGGCAGTTCCGCTTTCCAAATGAACTCACCGCCCAACTGCGTGCCGAGGCGTTCAATCTCTCAAACACGCCGCAGTTTGACGAACCACAGCGGAACCTCTCGTCGCCAGCGTTCGGCAAGATCACGAACACCCTGAATGATGGGCGGGTTTTCCAGGTGGCCTTGCGGTTCGTGTTCTGAGCGCTAGAGTTGTACCAGTGATGAGCCCGTCGATTCCATCCGTTTGAGCTGGCCGCAGGCGGCGAAGATGTCCAGGCCGCGCGGGCGCCTGATGAAGCAGGGGAAGGATCGCTTCAGGATCTCCTGAAAGGCAATAACCTTTTCAGGATCAGGAGTTTCGAACGGGATACCGGGTCCGGGGTTGAGTGCGATCAGGTTCACTTTACAGTTCAGGTTGGCCAGCAGGCGCACGACCCGCCGAGCATCTTCGGCCGAATCGTTGACATCTTTCAGAAGCACGTACTCAAACGTCAGTTTTTCCCAGGGACGGAGCGGGTATACCCGGCACGCCTCAATCAGTGCTTCGAGGGTGTGCTTGCGGGTGATGGGCATCAGGGCGGCCCGTTGATCCTGTTGTGAGCCGTTCAGCGAGATCGCCAGCCGAGGCCGGATCTCGGCCTTCGCCAGTTCCGCCATTTTTGGGATGATCCCGGAGGTGGAGACCGTGATGCGGCGCGGCGCGATATTCAGCCCCTTGGGGTCGCACAGCAACCGGGTGGCCTTGAGCACATTGGCGAGGTTTAACAGCGGCTCGCCTTGGCCCATCATGACGATGTTGATTCGCTTCTGATCGGACCAAAGGTGGTTATCCTGAGCCAGATGAAGGACTTGGCCGACGATTTCGCCGGCGGTCAAGTTCCGCTCAAGTCCTATCAGGGCGGTGAGGCAGAATTTGCAGTCGACTGGGCAGCCGACTTGAGTCGAGATGCAGAGCGTATCCCGGTTCTCCTCCGGCATGAACACGGCTTCCACTGATTTTCCGTCGGGCAGGCTGAGCAGGTAACGCCTGGTTCCGTCGGTGGACTGGTAGCGCGTTGCCTGGGTCAGGTGGCCGATGCTGCATTCGGCTTCCAACTGCTCGCGGACAGGCTTGGGGAGGGTCGAAACCGCTTCCAGGGAAGTGACGCGCCCATGGTAGAGCGCTTGGTAAAGTTGGCGGGCGCGGAACGCCGGCTGCCCAGGCAGTAGTGCCTGCAGGTCCGCCGTTTCCATGCCGAGTAGGGTTTGCATACCTCTACCTCAAGTATGTCAGCCAAAGCGCTCCGAAGGCGAGGCTGGCCACGGTGAGTGGCGCACCTGCCCGGAAGTAGTCCCAAAATGTGATGCGGACCTCAGCTCGTGCACGCTGCACGACTATCAGGTTCGCCACCGACCCCAGAATGGTGAAGTTGCCAGCCAAGGTCGACGACATTGCCAGGGTCAGCCAGCCGAGCTCGGGATTCGGCAGTTTCGCCATCACGGGCCGGAACACCAGCACCGCCGGAACATTGCTGACGACATTGGACAGCATGGCGGAGAAGGTGGTGAGGACCGCGGGCCGGTGCAGTCCGAAGCCTTGGGCAATCCGGAAGAGATCCTCCTCGATGGAGGTTTTCTCCACGCCTGAGACCACCACGAACAATCCTGCGAACATCGCAAGCAGAGACCAGTCGATGTCGTGGTAGATCTTTTCGGGCTTCACGCGCCGGGTGACCAGCATGACGGCTCCGGCGACAATCGCCACCTGGGCCACCGGATAGCCAGCAAAGAAACAGCCGACCATGGCAACGGCCACCAGGATCGATTTCCACATCAAGCCACTGTTGACGCGGACGCGCAGTTCCTGTCCGACGTCGAACCGCTCCCTGGTGAACTCCCGGCGGTAAAGCAACCGGATTACGAAATAGGTGAGGACCAGCGACCCGAGGGCAATGGGCGTGAGGGCCATGGCAAATGTCCGGTATTGGATTCCGGAAAGCGAGCCGATCATCATGTTCTGCGGATTGCCGGTGATGGTGGCGGTGCTGCCGGCATTGGAGGCCATGGCGACGGCGAGCAGATAAGGCACCGGGTTTCTCCGCAGGGACAGCGTCACTTCCAGAACCAGCGGGGTGAGCACCAGGCACATGGTGTCGTTGACGAAAAAGGCCGAGAAGACACCAGCCACCGCGACGATGCCGGCCAGCAGCATGCGCGGCCCGTGGGCATGCCGGACTACGGCCGCGGCCACCAGGCGGAAGAAGCCGGAAAGCCGCAGATTGGCGACGACAATCATCATGCCCAGCAACAGGACGATGGTGGCCCAGTCGACGGCATGCAGGGCTTCGTCGAAACTGAGCACCCCGGCGGCCACCATAAAGCTGGCGCCGATGATGGTCGCGCCGGTGCGGTCCACGCGCAGGCCCGGGAACCGGCCGATGGCGAGTACTACATAAGTGGCGATGAAAATGAGGAGCGCGGCCATGGAGGGGCTAGGTTCCATTATGACGGGAGGGCATGGCCATGAGGGGAAAGGGCTGATAAGCTAGGAGCGCTCCGCGGAGTTAACGCATGCAATATCCGAAACTCTTCTCTATCGCAGCGATTTGCACGATTGCAGCGAGTGCTTATTTCGTTTCCGAGCTGGGTGCGGCAGCGCCCGCCAAGCCGAAGGCGCTCTCCTCCTTCGATGCCCAGGTCAAGACAGTGTTGGCCAAGATGACCCTGGAGGAAAAGGTTGGCCAGATGACCCAACCCGACCAGGAGGCCCTGAAGGACGAGGCCGATATTGAGAATCTCTTCCTCGGCTCGGTGCTGAGCGGGGGCAGTTCCGACCCCAAAGACGGCAACAGCCTGGAAGCCTGGACGAATCTGTATGACAAGTATCAGAAGCGTGCGCTGAAGACGCGGTTGGGCATTCCCCTGATCTACGGTGTCGACGCGCTGCACGGGCATAACAATGTCATTGGCGCGGTAGTGTTCCCGCAGAACATCGGCCTCGGTTGCACTCGGAACCCGGCGCTGGTCGAAAAGATTGCCCGCGTGACAGCGGAAGAGGTGCGGGCCACCGGCATTCAGTGGACCTTCGCACCTTGTGTCACGGTCCCGCAGGACGTCCGCTGGGGCCGCACCTATGAAGGCTTCTCTGACGATCCGAAGGTAGTGAAGGAGTTGGGCGAAGCCGCGGTGCGTGGATTGCAGAGTCCAGATTTGTCGAATCCCCTGTCGCTGCTGGCCTGCGCCAAGCACTATATCGGCGACGGTGGCACGACCCTTGGTACGGGCATGGGCGGGAAGTCGCCGCTGGACCAGGGTGACACGCGGGTAGACGAACCCACGCTGCGGCGCCTGCACCTGCAGGGCTATCTGACAACCATCGCAGCCGGTGCGGGTACGGTGATGCCGTCCTACAGCAGTTGGAACGGCGTGAAATGCTCAGCCAGCAAGCAGTTGATGACGGACATCCTGAAGGGCGAGCTGGGTTTCCAGGGCTTCATCATCTCCGACTACAACGCGATTGACCAGATCACGCCGGACTACAAAAAGGCGATCGAGATCTCGATCAATGCGGGCATGGACATGGTGATGGTGACCGAGCGCTACCGCGAGTATGTGAAGGACCTGAAGGAGCTTGTGAACGAAGGCCGCGTGCCGATGTCGCGTATCGACGATGCAGTGACACGCATTCTGCGGGTGAAGTTCGCCATGGGCCTGATGGACAAGAACCGGTCGCAGTTGGCCGACCGGAATCTCCACAAGACCTTCGGCTCAGCGGAACACCGGATGGTGGCGCGGGAAGCCGTGCGGCAGTCGCTAGTACTGCTGAAGAACGACAAGAAGACGCTGCCGCTGAAGAAGACGGTGGCGCGGATCCACATTGCCGGCAAGAACGCTGACGACATCGGCAACCAGTGCGGCGGCTGGACCATCGACTGGCAGGGCAAGAGCGGCAACATCACCACCGGCGGCACGACCATTCGGGCGGCGATCCAGTCGGCTGTGGCGAAGGGTACACAGGTGACCTACTCAGCCGACGGATCAGGTGCCCAGGGTGCGACGGTGGGCGTGGTGGTAATTGGTGAGAAGCCGTACGCCGAGATGATGGGCGACCGGAAGACTCTCGCCCTGGACGACGCAGACCTGGCCGCCGTGAAGAACATGAAGGCGGCGGGCATCCCGGTGGTGGTGGTGCTGGTGTCGGGCCGGCCGCTGATCATCAACGATGTGCTGGCCCAGGCCGACGCATTTGTGGCTGCCTGGCTGCCAGGCACCGAGGGGCAGGGCGTGACCGATGTCCTGTTTGGCGACTACAAGCCGACGGGCAAACTGTCGTTTGCCTGGCCGCGTTCCGACGAGCAACTGCCGCTGGGGACGGCCACCACGGCCGATGTGCTGTTCAAGAACGGCTTTGGGCTGAAGTACTAGCCACCCGGCGGGGCGGCCCGCTTTCCAGGACGTGAGAGGATAGACTGGAGACAGTCCATGTCGAAGCTCACCTTGGAACGGGATATTTGCGTCAGCACGCTATCGAACGGCATTCGTGTCATTACGGAGCCGATGCCCGCTGTACGCAGCGTGGCGGTCGGATTCTGGATTGGTACCGGATCCCGGTGCGAGACGATTGAAGAGAACGGAACCTCGCACTTCATTGAACACATGCTGTTCAAGGGTACGCCGAAGCGCTCGGCCGAGGATATTGCTCGAGAAGTGGACGCCATTGGCGGCCACCTCGATGCATTCACAGGCCGCGAACTGGTCGGCTACAACACCAAGGTATTGGACGAGCACATGCCTCTGGCCTTCGAGATTCTCTCCGATATGCTACTGAACCCCCGGTTCGACATATCGGATATCGAGAAGGAAAAGGGCGTGGTCCTGGAAGAGCTCAAGATGGAGAACGACAGCCCGGAGACGTTCGTCCACGAGCTGTTTGTCAGCAACTTCTGGAAGCATCACTCCCTGGGCCAGCCGATCCTGGGGACCAAAAAGACCATCGCCGGGTTCTGCCCGGAGAACCTGCGCAGCTATCACCAGCGCTATTACCGTCCGGAAAACATCACCTTAACCGCGGCTGGAAGCTTACGGCACGAAGACCTGATCCGAGTGGCCGAGCAGTATCTCAGTCCGCTGCCCGTTGGGGGCGCGCTGCCAGACTTCACCACACCGCCCACTGCGGCGCCGCTGATACTCAAGAACCGGCGGAGCCTGCAGCAGGTGCACTTGTGCCTGGGCGTTCCCATGGTGCCGGCGACCCATCCGTTGCGCTTCGCTGCCTACACCCTGAATGTCATCCTGGGCGGCGGCATGAGTTCACGGCTGTTCCAGAACATCCGGGAACGGCAGGGGCTGGCGTACTCGATCTTCTCCGAACTAAACCTCTATCGCGACACCGGCCTGATGGCGATCTACGCAGGCACCTCGTCGGAGACAGCGCGAAAACTGCTGGACGGCGTGATGCTGGAGCTGCGGCGGCTGAAAAACGATCCGCTGCCCGCCGAGGAGCTGCGGCACGCCAAGGACCATATGAAGGGCTCGCTGATGCTGAGCCTGGAATCGACCAGCAGCCGCATGAGCAACCTGGCCCGGCAGTGGATGAACTTCGGGAAGTTCTACACCCTGGACGAACTTGCCGAAAGCATTGAAGCCGTCACCGCTGACCAGGTGCTGAGCCTGGCGCGGGAGTATTTCAATTCCGAGAAGATCGGACTGGCTATGCTGGGCCGGCTGGAAGGCCTGACCGTCACGCGGGAAGACCTGGCCTGCTGAAGTAATGAGCAGTTGGACCAAAGCTCTGATCCTGCTCCTGGCCGCTGGTTGGAGTGCGGCCGCGGCGGATTTCGGCGCGTTGCGCCCCAACGGGTATGTCAACGACTTCGCCAAGGTGCTCGACCCGGCGTCCGTCCAGCAACTGGAGGCATACTGTGCGCAGGTGCAGAACGCCACGGGCGCCCAGATCGCCCTGGTGACGCTCACCAGCCTGGAAGGCGAGCCGATCGAAGATGTGGCCAACGTGCTGTACCGCAAGTGGGGCGTCGGCAGCAAGAAAGACAACGAAGGCGTCCTGCTGCTGCTTTCCATCAACGACCGGCGAACGCGCCTGGAGGTCGGGTACGGTCTGGAGCCGATCATCCCGGATGGCAACGCCGGCGGGCTCTTGCGGGAGATGCGGCCTTCGCTGCGTGCAGGAAACTACGCACAGGCGCTGTCGGATGCGGCCCACACGATTGCGGAGAAGATTGCCCAGGCGAAGGGCGTGAAGATCGGCCTGGCGGCTCCGATGCGGCACTCGCGGCCCGGCCCTGAGAACTTCCCCTGGGAGGTTCTGATTGTTGTGGGCGGCCTGATGCTGCTGATGCTGTTTTTCGGGGGCGGCCGCAGCGGTCGTGGCGGCGGAGGGGGCGGTGGCGGCTTCCTGGTGGGCATGATTTTGGGCCAACTGCTGGGCGGCGGCGGATCGCGCACTCGCAGCAGCGGCGGGTTTGGCGGCTACGACTCCGGCGACAGTTTCGGCGGATTTGGCGGCGGAGACTCGGGCGGCGGCGGAGCGTCCAGTGACTGGTAGGAGATGAAACCGATGGAGCCGATGGATCGTTTGCTAAACCAGCTCGTCGAGAAACTCCAAAAGGCGCATGGCAAGGGCTTGCGATCGGTCATTTTGTATGGCTCGGGCGCCAGCGGCGATGTGCATGGGGTCTACTCCGACCTGAACGTGATGTGCGTTCTGGACAGGATCGGGCCGAAGGAACTGGAAGCGTCGGAGCCGGTCTTCAAGTGGTGGCGGGAGAAGGGCAATCCGGCGCCGTTGCTCATGAGCCGTGACGAAGTGCTGACCTCGTCGGACTGCTTCCCCATCGAGTATCACGACATTGCGGAGCGGCACCGGGTGCTGCACGGAGAGGACGTCACCGCCGGCCTGACGATCGACGATGCCTTTTACCGTGCGCAAGTGGAGCACGAACTCCGGGCTAAACTATTGAGATTGCGGCAAAAGGCCGCCGGCGTACTCAGCGACCGCGACCTGATGCTGCGTCTGATGGCGGATTCGGTTTCCACATTTTGTGTACTGGCCCGCCACGCTTTGCTTTTGGCGGGTCATTCGGCGCCCTGGCCCAAGCGGGAAGTAGTGAGCCAGCTTCGCGAGGCGTTTGGCATTGAAGGGCGCGCGTTCGATATGCTGTTAGGTCTCCGCGAGGGTCAAACCCGGCCCCGCAGCCTGGACCCCGGCAGTCTCTTTTCAACGTACCTTGAGGAGATCGCGGCACTGGTCGCCGTGGTCGATCGACTGGAGCGGTGAGGAATTACCCATGAAGACTGGATTGATTATCGGCGGCATCATCCTGGTGCTCGTGCTGATTGTCGGCGGCAAAGCCGCCTCGGCCAATAACGAACTGGTGACAAAACAGGAGGCGATCCGCGGCGCGTGGTCGCAGGTGGATGTGGCGTTGCAACGCCGGGCCGACCTGATCCCAAACCTGGTGGAAACCGTCAAGGGCTTTGCGGCCCAGGAAAAACAGATTCTGGAGACAGTGGCCAACGCCCGTTCGGCGCTGTTGAACGCCAAAACGCCCGGGGAGAAGATTCAAGCCAACCAGGGGCTGGACTCCGCGATTGGACGCCTGCTGGTGGTGGTGGAGAACTATCCCAACCTGAAGTCGAATGAGAATTTCATGCGGCTGCAGGACGAACTGGCTGGGACGGAGAACCGTATCGCCGTGGAGCGCCGCAAGTACAACGAAACGGTGCAGACGTACAACACGAGCATCGGCCTGTTCCCCACCAACCTGTTCGCGGGCATGATGGGCTTCCATCGCAACGACGACTACTTCAAAACGGAGCCAGGCGCCCGGACCGCGCCGGCTGTGAAGTTCTAGAGACGGATTATGAGCACACCCATCTTTCCGAATTACATCGACGGCGCGTGGGTCGAAGGACCCACATTTGAGAATCGCAATCCGGCGGATACGAGCGAAGTTGTCGGACTGCATGGCAAGGGTTCGGCTGAGGATATCCAGCGGGCAGCCGACGCGGCGCAGAGCGCGCTGCCGACTTGGTCGGCCATGAGTGGCCCGGCGCGCGGAGCGCTGCTCTACAAGATCGCCGACATCCTCGACCGCAAGTTCGAACAGATCAGCGCCGACATGACGCGCGAGGAAGGCAAGACCCTGCCCGAAGCCAAGGGTGAAGTCCGCCGTTCCATCAACATCTTCCGCTACTTTGCGGGCGAAGGCTCCCGCATGGCGGGCGTCATGGCCCCCAGCGAACGCGACCGCGTCCACATGTTCGCGCTGCGCAAGCCCGTTGGCGTCGTGGGGCTGATCACGCCGTGGAACTTCCCCAGCGCCATTCCGGCCTGGAAGCTGGCGCCCGCGCTCATCTGCGGCAATACCGTGGTGATGAAGCCGGCGTCAGCCGCTCCGCTGAGCGCCTGGCGCATCATTGAAGCCTGTCACGAGGCGGGCGTCCCCAAGGGCGTCGTGAATTTCGTAGGTGGCAGCGGTGGCACCCTGGGTGCGGCGATTGTGAATGCGAAGCCGATCAAGGCCATCAGCTTCACCGGCTCCTGCGAGATCGGCAACTGGATCCACACCGAAGCGTCCAAGCGCCACCTGCGCATCCAGCTCGAGATGGGCGGCAAAAATCCGACCATCGTGCTGGCCGACGCCGACTTCGGCTCGGCCGTTGAGAACTGCGTGAACGCCACATTCTTCTCCACCGGCCAGAAGTGCACCGCCACGTCGCGCGTGATCGTGGAAGAAGGCATTTACGACAAGTTCGTGGCGGCCGTAGTCGAGCGCACGAAGAAGCTGAAGGTTGGCAACGGCATGCAGGCGGGAATCGACATCGGCCCGTGCGTTGACGAAGGCCAGATGGATACGGTGCTGCGCTACATCGAGATCGGCCGCAAGGAGGCTGGTGAGCCCTTGACCGGCGGCCACCGGCTGACGGGCGGAGACTACGACAAGGGTTACTTTGTCGAGCCCACGGTATTCGCCAATGTCACCGAAGACATGGTGATCGCCCGCGAAGAGATCTTCGGGCCCGTCATGGCCATCCTCAAGGCGCGCGACTTCCAACACGCCATGCAACTCGCCAACGGCAGCGACTTCGGCCTGTCGGCCTCCCTGCAGACCACGAACCTTTCGCGCATGTTCGAGTACATTTATGGCATCGAAGCGGGCCTGGTGACGGTGAATCTGCCCAGCGCCGGTGTCGAGTATCAACTGCCGTTCGGTGGCAGCAAGGATTCGAGCTTCGGTCCCAAGGAACAAGGTCCGGCGGCGCTGGAGTTCTATAGCGACCACAAGACGGTTTACATCAAATACTAGGCAATCGGGAAACAGATGAAAATTGGACAAGTTTGGTGGCAGGGCCGCCTGACGGCCGCATTATTCGAGGGCGGGCTGGCGCGCCCGATTCCTGGCTACACGCTGCGTGAACTGATCGAGCGGTCTGAACGCGACGGCACTCCCCTGACGGAACTGGCCGGCCGCTATGCGGTGCGGGCCCCCGAGCACATTGAACCGGCGATCCCCGTGGAGCCCCGCGAAGTGTGGGCCTGCGGCTGCACTTATGAGATGAGCGCCAGTTTCCGCGACGCTGAACACAACACGCGCGAAGGCTTCTATCGCCATGTCTTCACGGCCGAGCGGCCCGAGATTTTCTTCAAAGGGACATCGCGGGTGTGCGTGGGCACTAACATGCCAATCGGTATCCGGTCCGATTCGAAATTCACGGCGCCGGAACCGGAACTGGCCGTTCTGCTGGGCTCAAAGGGCAAAGTCCTGGGCTACACGCTCGCCAACGACGTCTCAGCCTGGGACATTGAGCGTGAGAATCCGCTCTACCTGCCACAGTCGAAGGTCTACACGGCCTGCTGCTCGCTGGGTCCCTGGTTTGTGACTCCGGACGAGTTGAAGGATCCCTATTCGCTCGACATGCGCTGCACCATCCAGCGCGGCGGACAGACGCTGTTCGACGGCAGCACGTCCACGGCGAAGCTGGGCCGCAAGATCGAGACTCTGATCGATTACCTGCTGAAGGCCAATGCCGTGCCGGCCAGCAGCGTTGTCCTGACGGGCACGGGCATCATCGTGACGCAGGAGGCCGCTTTGGCCCCCGGTGATGTGGTGACCATCAGCGCTCCGTCCATCGGTGTGCTGGTGAACGAAGCCGCCATGGTGGAATAGTTGTGACAGGCAGCAGCATCAGGCTCCGCCGGATCCTGGTGGCCCTGGTGTTGCTGACCGCCCCGCTGCTGTTCTTCAGCCGGGCGATCATCACCCGCAAGGCTGTTATTCCGTACGACCTGCCAGGGTACCACGTGCCGCAGGCCGGCTACCTCGCCCGCTCCCTGGCCGAAGGGCGTCTGCCGCTTTGGGATCCCTACTCCTACTGCGGCATGCCCTTCGCCGCCAACCTGCAGGCGCAGGTGTTCTATCCGCCCAACTGGCCCTTCGCGATCGTCAATGCCCTCACTCGTGAGAATTACGTCTTGGACATCCTGGAATGGCACGTCGCCCTGCACATGGCCCTCGCCGGCTGGCTGGCTTATCTGCTGTGCCGCCGCCTGCGCCTGGGCTGGACCGCGGCTCTCTTCGGCGGAGTGAGTTACGAGCTCGGAGCCTTCTTCGCTTCCCAGGCGCAGCACCAGGGCGCGATCTCCGGCGCAGCCTGGATGCCGTTGGCCTGGGCCATGGTATTCGCCTTGGCCGAACGCTTCTCCTGGCGCCGGCTGACCGTCCTCGCGCTCTCCATTGCGATGGTTGTCCTGGCCGGATTCCCAGCTGTGCTCATGATGGCCATCGCCTCGACCGGTGTGCTAGCCATCGGGCTCTTCCTTTTCCGCGACGCGGGTTGGCGGCTGCCGCTGCAAGTTGTGGCCGGCGGCCTTTGGGGCGCGGCCCTGGCTGCGGTCCAACTCATTCCGGCGAAGGAGCTCATCGATTGGAGCACAGCCCACCAGCGCACGGATTTCTCCGACATCGGTGGAGGTGGCATCCCCCCAACTGCCTTTGGCGCGATCGTCTGGCCCAACTGGAATGGCGTCTTCGACTTCTCCACATACCATCTGCCCTGGAATCCAACCTTCGCCTACTTCTACTGTGGCCTGATGGGCGCCCTCCTGGTAGCCGCCAGTCTGTGGTGGTGGCGAGCCGCGCGCTGGCAGGTTGTCCTGTTGACGGGCTCACTCTCAGCGCTCTTCATGATGGGTGGACACACGCCGTTCATGCGGTTTGTGTATCCCCGCCTGCCGCGCGTCCTCCGGTCGTCGCTGTACGACGAGTTTGGGTTGTGTGTCCTCTCCCTCAGCCTGGCTGTCCTGGCCGCCTTCGGCTTCGAAGCACTGCTCGCGCGCCGAGCCCTGCTTCTGCGCGCCGCCGTGGTGGCCATCGCCGCGCTGGATCTGTGGTGGGCAGGAGCCGGCCGCCCCATGAATACCGGCGATCCTGACGCCGCCCTGCGCACCTCAGCCCGGGAGTTCGAAGGCAGCCGCAGCGTGGTCGCCCGGATCCGCGGTTTGACCGCGACGCAATCGCCACCCTGGCGCCTCGATGCCATCGATTCCACCCAGATGTGGGGCAATGCGGCCCCGATTCTGGGCCACTACACGGCCTCCGGCAATGAACCACTGGCCTCCGAACGCGTCCTCGCCATCCGCCGGATCTTCGGGGAGGCCCACGAATGGGAGCGCTACATCCCCGTGAAGTTGGCTGCGTCCCCGCTGCTCGACATGCTCAGCGTGCGCTACCTCATCGCCTGGGATGCGTCCAAGTCGGAGGTCCTCCAAAGCCCCGCAATCCGCAAGCTGGAGTCAGTCGACGGCCACGCCATCTGGGAGAACGCCGACGCCCTGCCGCGCTTCTCGATCAACGGCAACGTCTACCGCACGTCGAATCTGGCGGAGTCCATCGAGCGGCTGCACTCGCACGAGTTTGACCCCGCGCGGGAGGTGATCCTGGAAACCACCGGCCCCCTGCCCGACTTCCAGCCCGAAGCCCGAGGCAAGGTCGAGGTCCTGTCCTACCGGCCCGAGTCGTTCGTACTTTCCGTGGAAACGGACCACCCAGGACTGCTTGTCTCCTCCGAGGCCTTCTACCCCGGCTGGCAAGCGACTGTCGACGGGCACGCCGTCCCAGTCCTGATGGTCAACGCCGCATTTCGAGGAGTCGCCGTGGCCCCGGGCCGGCACCGTGTCGAGATGAAATACACGCCGGGGTCCTTCCGCCTTGGCCTGGCGATCACAGCCGCGGCCATCCTGCTGGCGCTGATCAGCCTGCGCCGCAAAGCCTGATCGGCTACTCTTCCGCCATGTCCTCTAGCTGCTCCGCCTCGGCGGCATAGCGCTTGAGCACGCGAATCGACGGACTCGTCGAGAATCCGGCCTGGCGAAGGCGGCGAAACACCGAAGCCAGCTTGGCGGGCTCCTTCAGTAGGGCGCCCAGGTCCTGGTTGCGGTATTTTCGCTCCAGCCACTGTTCCACCAGCGCCACCTCATCGGTTCCCGCGTACGCCTCCGACACGGCTTTCTCCGCCACCTTGGGGGCGACCTTCTTTCGCATGAGGTCGGAAAGCACGCGTTGCTTGCCGACGGCTCCGCTTCCGGCACGTGTCTCCGCGAAGTGACCCGCATAGCGCTGATCGTTCAGCGCGCCGTACTCCTTCAACTGCAGGACAATCTCGTCGATCGAAGCTGGATCGGCGGCGCGAAGCCTCAGCTTCGCCTTGAACTCGCCAATGGAAAGCGCTCGCGACGAGAGCAGCTTCATGGCGTAATGGCGCAACTCGTCGGCGTCGAGTTTGCGCGGCTGTTTGATCGGCATGGGCCTGTACTCATTGTGCGTGGAGTACACTGTAAGCAGCAAGGAGCACTCATGGAAGACGACAAGAAGTTCTCTTATTTCTTCCTCGGGCTGGGGATTGGCGTAGCGGCGGGTATTCTCTTCGCGCCCAAGTCCGGAGCCGAGACGCGCGAACTTCTGCGCGAGAAGGCTGACGAAGGCAAGGATTACGTCAAGCGCCGCAGCGAGGATCTCAAGGATTCGGCCAATGACCTGCTCGACAAGAGCAAGCAGGCCATTGCCCGGCAAAAGGAACAACTGGCAGCGGCCGTCGAAGCGGGCCGTTCGGCGTATCGGGAGAAAGTCGACGCCGTAACCCCGATTTCCGACCCCGGCGACGAAATTATCGAAGGCGTGTAATCGCGCATGCAATCGGACGCGGCATTCTATTTGATGGCGGGCGCGGTATCGATCTCGAGTATTGCGCTCCTGATGAACGCGCTCGCCTCGCTTGGCATCTACCGTACTGTGAAAAAGCTGCAGCAGGACGTCTCGCCCCTCATCCCCGAGGCGAAAGAGACCCTGGCTCGGGCCCAGCAGGTGATGACCGAGGCAACACGCGACGTGAAAGAGATCACGACGCAGGCGAGGGATATCATGCAGGCCATCGATACCCAACTCACTCACCTGGATACGGCGCGACAGGAACTGTCGACGCATCTGCGCATCCAGGGCGAACGGGTGGAGTTGGTGGTCGAGGATGTCCTGATGAGAGTCCAGGATGTCGTCTCCGTGGTGCATGGCGGCGTGCTGCGTCCGGTGCGCGAAGTGAGCGGCGTGGTGGCTGGCGTCAAAGCCGCGGTGCAGACATTCCTACTGGGCCGCCGACCTACCGTCGACAGAGCCACGCACGACGAAGAGATGTTTATCTGATCGGGCGCCAGCAACCGGTTGGCGCCTGTCCCCCTCCCGCCTCTGTGCCCGGCAGTCTCTCATTCCACGGCGGACCGCCGTAACATCTGCCCCCCCCGCTGCCGCTGGACGAACAGGCGGCATACACTGGATGCGTGCTTCTGCGTGTCTGTCTGCTTCTACTCATCCTGATACCCGGCATTTGCGCCGAAACCGCTGCCACGCTCGGGGCCGCCGTGCGCGAGATGACACTGGATCCAGACGCCTGCTACCGGGTCAGGGATCTCAGCCTGCAGCGCGATGACACACGCATCTATCTCACCGACGGTTTCCTGATCTTCGGCAAACCCGTGGCCGGCCGCCGCGTCGTCGCGATCTACTATGCCGCCGAACCCTCCGATGATGCCGAGATGATCGTACGCCCGCCAAATCGGAGCGAACGCCTCTCTCTGTCGATGGCCACGGAGTCGCCCAATCTGGATGAGCACTTCCGATCCGCCCTGTTCATCTTCACCGACGATACGGCCGAAGAGTTCCTCAAAGCAATCAATGACGGCGTGCCCAAGCCGAACCCCGAGATGGGCCTGGCCATCGCCAGCCGCCTCGACAGCACCGTCAGAAATCTCTGCACCAGTTTCCAGGTCCGCATCGTGCTGGACTTGCTCGCCAAACAGCCCGCCCGCGGCCTCTTCTATACCGCCATCACCGGTAAAACCCTCGACAATTTCGACTTTATGTACGACCCCACCCTGCCCGAGGAGAGCATTCTCGGCCGGGTCTCTAATAAGGGCATCCTCGGCTTCGACGTCTGGACGAGTTTCCAGGACCGCAAGCACCGCCAGGCAGGCGAGCCCAATCGCGAAGACGTGATCATCGAAAACTACCGCATCGACGCCAAGCTGCAGCCCGACCTCCGGCTGGATGTCATTACCCGCATCTCTGCCCGCCCCCAGCAGCGTGTATCCGGAGCGCTGGCCTTTGAGCTGGCTCCAGAGATGGAGGTGACCGCTGTTAAGATCGATGGGCAGCCGGTCGAGATCTACCGTCGTGAATCGATGCGCGCGAACCTAATCGGGGGCCGCACCAACGATCCCTTCCTGGT
Organism: Paludibaculum fermentans; assembly: GCF_051172195.1. GTDB lineage: Bacteria > Acidobacteriota > Terriglobia > Bryobacterales > Bryobacteraceae > Paludibaculum > Paludibaculum fermentans_A. The sequence continues at coordinate 596,487 of NZ_JBPJAQ010000001.1, read as the reverse complement.
GGTCCTGGCGCAGCCGCTGGAAGCCGGCAGCAAGCATGAACTGGAGTTCGTCCACAGCGGCAAGGTCATCCGGCCGGCCGGCAACAACGTCTTCTACGTCGCGGCACGCACAAACTGGTTCCCGTCCCATGGGTTCGGCTTTACGAACTTCGACATCACCTTCCGTGTGCCGAAGGATCTCCGCGTGGTCGCGACTGGCGACATCGGCGAAGAAAAGGAGGAAGGCGATTTCCGCATCGTCCGGCGCCGCACCAGCGCGCCTGTCCGCCTGGCCGGTTTCAACATCGGTGCCTATGAGAACGCGGGCATCACGCGCGGCGGGTTCGAGGTCCAGGTCTATGCAAACCGCACTGTCGAAACCGCACTGCAGGCACGTCCCAATACCATCGTGCTGCCGCCCGCATGGACGCGCGGTACGATCGGCCGCGGTGCGCGAGTCTCCGAGGTCGTAACCAACCAATCGGGACCCGCCCCGAATCCCCAGGCGCGTCTTCGTGAGCTGGCCACCGAGATCGCCTCCTCCCTGGAGTGGATGTCCACCCAGTTCGGTCCGCCGCCCCTGAAGACACTCACAGCGTCACCCATCCCCGGCAACTTCGGCCAGGGCTTCCCTGGATTGCTGTACCTCTCCACCATTTCTTTCCTCAGCGAGAAGGAGCGGCCGGCGAACGTGCAGACCGAGAAGCAGCACACCTTCTATTCCGAGATCCTGCATGCCCACGAGACCGCCCACCAGTGGTGGGGCAACCTCGTCACTGCCGCCACCTATCACGACGAGTGGCTTATGGAGGCCTTCGCCAACTACTCCGCCCTGCTCATCCTCGAGCGCAAGAAAGGCCCCAAAGCCCTGGAAACTACGCTCGATGAGTACCGGGCCGAGATGCGGATGCCCTCCGGTACCGGCAAAGCCGCCATCCCGGTGGAGTCCACCGGGCCCATCACCTGGGGCATGCGCATGCGCACCGACGCGCCCCTCGATCCCTGGCGCATCATCGTGTACAACAAGGGCTCCTGGATCCTCCACATGCTGCGCCGCCGCATGGGCGATGCCAACTTCCTCGCCATGCTGGGTGCCATCCGCAAACGCTATGCTTACCAGCCCTTCAATACGGACCAGTTCCGCCTCATCGCAGCCGAGTTCTCACCCAAGGGTATCCCGGACTCCACGCTCGACAACTTCTTCGACAACTGGGTCTACTCAACCGGCGTACCCACCTTGGAATGCACCAGTAGCGTGAAGGGCAAGGCGCCGCAGGTCCAGGTTTCCGTTTCGGTCCGGCAGAGCGGCGTCAGCGAGGAGTTCGGCGTCGATGTCCCCGTCGAGATTCGCGTGCCGGGCCAGGCACAGCCCATCGTGAAGTGGATCCGTACGGGACCCGATCCCGCCACCTTCACCTTGAAGCTGAAAGCCGCTCCCACGAAGGTGGAACTGGCGCCCGGCGCCGGCGTCCTCGCCTTCCGTAAGTAGCCTCAGCCTTTGCGGGCCTGCGATACAGCCTCCGCGATCCGCTCCATCTCACTGCGTGAACCCAGCAGTACGGTCTGCGTCAGCCACACCGCTTCGCGGCACAGCCGCTCGTTCACGGGGCACTCATTCTGCTCCAACCACTGCTTCATGCGCTTCTGGCCATAGATCCGCGTGTAGTGCCGGCCCTCCATCATCTTCAGCAGGAACGGCTCTCTGTTCAGCGGCGTATAGCCACTGGACGCCGAGACTCCTTTGCCGCCTAGCGCTTTCAGGAACTGCGCCCGCGGCGCGCCCGCCTCTTCCAGATACCGGAACATGAACAGGTGCCACGCGCTCCTGGTGCAGCCATTGTTCAGCCGCGCGGGCTGCACGCCCGGAATCTTCGAGAGCATGCCGGCCAGGTAACGCGCATTCTCTTCGCGGATCCGTGACTGCTCTTCCAGCCTCGTCATTTGCGCCAGAAGGATCACTGCCTGAAACTCGGTCATCCTCAGATTCGCCCCGTTCCTCGAATAGGCCAGGCCGGAACCCACTTCCCTGGGCCGCCCATTCGTATGGAATGCATAGGCGCGGTTCGCCAGTTCTTCATCATTCGTGATCAGGGCTCCGCCTTCGCCGCAATTCAGGTTCTTCGAGGCCTGGAAGCTGAAGCAGCCGCAATCGCCCCACGACCCCACCTTGCGACCCTTCCACTCGCCCATGTGCGCCTGGCAGGCGTCCTCGACCAGTTTCAGACTCCGTCTCCGCGCGAAGTTCATGACGGCATCCAGGTCCACGGCAGAGCCGCCCAGGTGTACCGGCATCACCGCGATGCACTCCTGCGTGTACGCCTTGTCCAGCTTTGCCGCGTCCATCTGGAACGTCTCGATATCGGAATCGACAAAGATCGGCAGCGCATGCTGCATTAGCAGCACGTTCAGCGTGGCCACGAACGTATAGGGCGGCAGCAGCACTGCGTCACCGGGCCCCACATCGACGGAGTTCAGCGCCGCGATCAGTGCACTGGTGCCATTCATCGTCGCGAGGCAGTACCTGGCGCCCGTCAGCGCCGCATACTTCTGCTCGAAATCCAGTACCTTGCGTCCGCCCGACGACCGGCTCCAGCGGCCGCTCCGCAATGCTTCGAGGACAGACGTCTCTTCCAGTGGGCCGAACACAGGCCAGGCAGGACGCTCGTTGGGCGCCATTGCGCTGGCCATCAGGGCTCTGCGACTCACTCGCTTGCTCATGGCTAATCATCCTAGCGCCAATCGTTCACAATGAGAAACAGCGATGAAATCCGCGATGCCGAAGGGGCTGGCACAGCTCGAACACGAAATCATCAACTGCGAGCGCTGCCCGCGCCTGCGGGAATATTGCCGGGAGGTGGCGCGTGTCAAACGCCGCGCCTACCTCGATTGGGAATACTGGGGCCTGCCTGTGCCTGGCTTCGGCGATCCTCGCGCCGCACTGTTCATCCTTGGCCTCGCACCGGCGGCCCACGGCGCCAACCGCACCGGCCGCGTCTTCACCGGCGACCGCTCCGGCGACTGGCTCTTCCGCGCCCTCCACCAGGCCGGCTTCGCCAACCAGCCAACCAGCGATCATCGTGACGACGGCCTGCAATTGACCAACGCCTGGGTCAGCGCCAGCGTCCGCTGCGCCCCGCCAGACAATAAGCCGACGCCGCAGGAGATCGTTACCTGCCGAGGATATCTCGATCGCGAGCTTGCCCTCATGCCGCAGGTTCGAATCGTGGTGGCCCTCGGGCGCCTGGCCTTCGACAACTACCTAGGCAAACGCCGTTCGAAGTTCGTATTCGCCCACGACGCCGAGCATCATCTCGGCCTCGGAGAACCCATCCTCATCAGCTCCTACCACCCCAGCCAGCAGAATACCTCCACCGGAAAACTCACCGAACCCATGCTGCGCGCCATCTTCGAGCGGGCGCGGAGGCTGCTGGCATGACACGCCGTTCTCTCGTCCTCCTCCTGGGCGCCCTGCCTTGCCGCGCGGCCGACTTTACAGGCGAGCAGTGGGCCGCCATCGAGCAAATCTATACGAAGACGCTCTCTCACCCGTTTCTCAAGGGCCTCGCCGACGGCACCCTGCCGCGCGAGTGCTTCCAGTTCTACCTCATCCAGGACAGTCTCTACCTGCGCGCCTTCGGCCAGGCGTTGAACCTTCTCGCCGCCAGGGCGCCGCGGGAAGACTGGTCGATGACTCTAGCCCAGCACTCCATCGACACGCTCAAAGAGGAGCGCCGCCTGCACCAGGTGGTGCTCGCCTCCTATGGCGTCACTCCGGGAATGGTCGCCGCCGCCGAGATGGCGCCCACCAACGCCGCCTACACCAATCATCTGCTCGCCGCCGTACAGCGCCTTACCTTCGCCGAAGGTCTCGCCGCCATGCTGCCCTGCTACTGGATTTACTGGGAAGTCGGCAAGAGGCTGCTGCGCCAAGGATCCCGCAACAAAGACTACCAGCGATGGATCGACAACTATGCTGGTGAAGAGTACGGCGCCACTGTCCGTCAGGTGCTCGCCATGATGAACGAGGCGGCCGCCCAAGCCTCGCCCGCCCAGCGCCGCGAAGCCCTGCGTCTGTTCGTCCGCAGCGCCCGCTATGAGTACCTCTTCTGGGACATGGCCTGGCGCCGCGAACAATGGCAGCCGTAAACTCCTGGAACAAACAGGACACTCCATTACCGCTTTAACGGTCCTACAATGAGGCATGGCTCGAGGCTGGGAGAGTAAATCGATTGAATCCCAGATGGAGGACGCTGGCAAGAGGCGCTCCGGCCAGGCTGACACACCATCTATGACAGAAGAAGAGCGTAAGCAGCAGGCTCGGTACAACCAACTGCAACTGAGCCGCACCCGGATTCAGCAGGAGATGCTGACCGCCTGCAACACACGGTTCCGCATGCAATTGGAGCGTGAGCTGGCCTTCCTGGATGAAGAATTGCAAAAATTGAAGACCTAACCGGCTCATGCCCCGATTCATAGAACTCAGCCATCCCATCATCGAGGGGATGAAGACCTTTCCCGGCTTGCCCGGTCCACAGGCCGTGCTCCTCTTCGATCACGCCGGCTCTCGCCGCAAGTACAAGAACCAGTCGGAGTTCCTCATCGCGTCGCTTCATCTCTGCGGCAACACCGGCACCTACGTCGATTCGCCCTACCACCGCTTCCCCGACGCGCCAGACCTCTCAGAGCTCCCTCTCGACCGCCTCGCCGACCTGGAAATCGTCAAGGTTGACGCGCGCCAGAACCTCGGGCGCGGCATTGGCCCGCACCTCTTCCAGGGTCTCGACCTGCGCGGCAAAGCCGTCCTCGTCCATACCGGTTGGGACCAGCACTGGAATAAGGAAGAGTACTTCCAACCTAATCCCTTTCTCAATGAAGACGCCTGCCTCTACCTTGTCGAAGCCGGGGCCGTCTTTGTCGGCATCGATTCCGTCAATATCGATGACATGGGTGACCTGCGGCGTCCTGCGCACACTGTCCTGCTCGGCAACGCCATCCCCATCTGTGAACACATGACCAATCTGGAAGCGCTCACAGCCAACTCGGGCCGCCTCCATGCCGTGCCCATCGCGTGGAAGGGCGGGGCCACGTTCCCTGTGCGTGCCTACGTCGTCCTACCCGACTGATCCCTGCCCACCCGACATTGGTATCCTGTTTACTCGATGCGGGCCCGCCTGGAACACTACTTCCAATTTCAGGAACTCGGCACCAACTGGCGAACCGAGATCCTGGCCGGTGTGACGACCTTCGTCACCATGGCCTACATCATCTTCGTCAACCCCTCCATCCTGCACGAGACCGGCATGCCAGCCACCGCTGTCACCGCGGCCACCTGCCTCGCCGCCGCCATCGGCTGCCTGCTTATGGGCATCGTCGCCCGCTATCCCATCGCCCTCGCCCCCGGCATGGGCCTCAATGCCTATTTCACTTACACCGTCTGCCTCGGCATGCACGTCCCCTGGCAGGTCGCCCTCGGCGCCGTCTTCCTCTCCGGCATCATTTTCCTGCTCCTCACCGCGCTGGGCATCCGGCAGTTGATCCTCGAATCCATCCCGCGCGAACTCTACGCCGCCGTCGCCGTCGGCATCGGCCTCTTCATCGCCTTCATCGGCTTCCGCAATGCCGGCATCATCAAAGCCGATCCTGCCACCCTTGTCAGCCTCGGCAACCTCCGCGATCCCGGCACCCTCGTCGCCCTCTTCGGCCTCATTCTCATCGCCGGTCTCATGACCTGGGGCGTCCGCGCCGCCATGCTCATCGGGATCCTGGCCACCACCCTGCTGGGCGCCGTCACCGGCCTGGTCCGCTGGAACCCGCAGGCTTACTCCCCCGCGGATCTCTCCGCGACTTTTTTCCAGCTCGATCTCGCCGGCACCATGAAGCTCGGCCTGCTCGAAATCGTCTTTGTCTTCCTGTTCGTCGACCTCTTCGACAATATCGGTACCCTCGTCGCTGTCGGCACGCGCGCCGGCCTGTTTGACCGGGACGGCCACATCCCCCGCGTCAACCGCATCCTGACCGCCGACGCCATCGCCTCCACCGCCGGAGCCCTCTGCGGCACCTCCACCGTCGTCAGCTACATCGAGAGCGCGGCCGGAGTGGTCGCCGGCGGCCGCAGCGGCATCACCGCCGTCGTCTGCGGACTGCTCTTTCTCGTCGCCCTTTTTATCGCCCCGCTCTTCGGCGTCATCCCGGCCCAGGCCACCGCCCCCGCGCTCATCATCGTCGGCGCCCTCATGCTCACCCATACCGAAGACATCGAGTGGAACAAACCCGTCGTGGCCATCCCCGCCTTCCTCACGCTGGCCGCCATTCCCCTCACGTTCAGCATCGCCAACGGTCTCGCCTTCGGCTTCACCTCGCATACTCTGCTGCGCGTCATCGCCGGCGAGTGGCGCAAGGTCAACTGGCTCGTCTACGTCCTGACGGCTCTGTTTCTGCTGCGGTTCTTTTATCTCGGAAAGGGATAACCATGACAGTCACTCGCCGTACAATGCTGGCGGCTCTGGCCGGTGGCGCCGCTGCCTCAGCGAAAGCCGCGCCGGACCTCCTGATCCAAGGTGCCCTCGATAGCGAACTCGGGCCCTTGTTGGAGGCCCTGTCCGGCCGCAAAGAAGTGCGGCTCCACGCCTGGACTTTCTGGACAGGCCGCATCGGCCGGCAGAACATCGTCATCTCACGGACCGACATGGGTCCCATCAATGCCGCGGCTGTCACTTCCCTCGGGATCCGCGAGTTCCAGCCCCGCGCCATCATCAACCAGGGAACAGCCGGCGGCCACAACCGCAGCCTCAAACTCTGGGATATTGTGCTTGGCGAGAAGACGACCGACTACGCCGCCTTCAGCGCCCTGCACGGCGACCCCGGCCAAGGCCAGAGCCCCGCCAATTGGAAGCCCGTCCCGCATCGCATCCGTGCCAATGGCCGGGACCCTGTTGCTTTCCCCTCCTTCACTGGCGATCCCCGCCTCCTGTCCGTGGCGGAGAAGGTCCAAAATCCGCGCGGCCGCGTCGTCCGCGGCAATATCGGCTCGGCCTACCAGTTCAACCGCCAGATCGATCACATCGACTGGCTTCACAGAACCTACGGCACCGACTCCGAGGACATGGAGAGCGCCTATTCAGCTGGAGCCGCTCTAGCAATGGGAGTGCCTCTCCTGGCCATCCGCATCATCTCCGACACCGAATGGGAACATCCCGCCTTCGAGAAAATCGCCGGCCATTACTGCGCCGAGTTCGTCGTCAATGTGGTGAAGGCACTCTAGCCGCGCCTCGAACCCACTTTCCGCCGTCCCTCGTGCCACCATAAAGAGGAATGGCTTTGGTTCGCGTAACAACGCTCACGTCCCTCCCGCCGGGCAGCATGATCCCGGCCACCATTGACGGCAAAGATCTCGTGATCTGCAACGATCAGGGCACCGTGCACGCCTTTGACGGCCTCTGCCCCCATCGCAACGGACCCCTTTGGCAGGGCAACTTCGTCGACGGCCGCATCGTCTGCCCGTGGCACGCCTGGGAGTTCCGCTGCGACAAAGGCTGCCTCGACTACAACTCTGATATCACCCTCACCCGCTTCCCAGTCGTCATCCTGGGAGACGACGTCTTCGTCGATGCCTGAGCTCCCCGAAGTCGAGACTATCGTTAGGACGCTCCGTCCGCGCGTCGCTGGACGCCGCATCCTCGAGGCCCGCTACCTCTCGCCCCATGCGGCCGGCCACCAACCCGAAGCCATGGCCGCCAGCCTCACTGGCCGCACCATCGTGGATCTCCGCCGCGCCGCCAAATTCCTCGTTTTCGACCTCGACCAAGGCGTGCTCTCCGTCCACCTCCGCATGACCGGCAAGCTGCTCTTCGATGCTGTTCCCGGCCCCTTCACCCGAGCAATCCTCACCCTCGACCCCGGCACCCTCATCTTCGACGATGTCCGCCAGTTCGGCCGCTTCCTCTGGTCGCCTGAACTCCCCGCCAACGTTTCGAGCCTTGGTCCGGACCCCTTCGAATGCCCGCCCGCCGCGTTCGCCCAGCGCCTCAGGGCTCGTCGGGCACACATCAAGCCACTCCTCCTCAATCAGCAGTTCATCGGCGGGTTAGGCAATATCTATGTGGACGAGGCACTCCATCGTGCAGGGATCCACCCTCTCGCCCAATCGTCCACCATTTCGGCCAGGCGAGCGCAACGCCTCCACACCTCGATCCTTGAGGTGCTGAGCGAGGCGATCGCGGCCGGAGGTTCGTCCATCTCTGACTATGTCGACGCGGAGGGCCGCGCCGGGAGCTTTCAGCGCTTCCACCGCGTCTACGACCGCGAAGGCGAGCCCTGCCTCCAGTGCGGCAAACCCATCCACCGCATCGTGGTAGGCCAGCGGGGCACTCACTTCTGCCCCGCCTGCCAAAAGCGCTAGCGCGGGGTGGGACGTTCATCCCCTGTCCCAAGATGCAAACTGCCGCAACCCTCAAAGGCGCCCAAAGTGTGGACAAGGCGTGAACGTCACCCAGCAGCGCGATCCCCTAGGAGGCCACTCCATACCCTCCCGAGATGTAATTCGTCAGGTGCGCGATTGTTTCCTCCTGCGCGGAGATCGTCCACTTCACCAGATCTCCAATGGAGACAACGCCCACGACTCTCTCGCCTTCGAGGATAGGCAAGTGCCGGATCCGCCTCTCCGTCATCAGCCGCATGGCCCCTTCCACCGTATGCTCCGGCGTCGCCGTCGTGACATTGGCCGTCATGATCTCCTCAACCAGTTCCTCTTTGGAGGAACGCCCTTTGAGGATCACCTTGCGCGTGTAGTCGCGCTCGCTAACGATTCCGGCCAGGCGCCCTTCGTGCATCACCAGCAGCGCGCCCACGCCTCTATCAGCCATCATTGCGATGGCGTCGTATACAGTGGCTTTCGGCTCCACCGCCCAGATGGCGGAGCCCTTGGCTCCCAGCAGGGATCCGATTTTCGCGGTTGGCTTCATGGCTATCGAAACTCCTCGATGATCTGTTCCAGCACTTGTCTCGTCGGTCGCACCCGCTCCACTGGCAGTGTCGCCAGCGGCACATCCACCATGTCCAGCGTCTCGGTGAAGTTGGCGCGCTTGTTGTCAAGGTAGAGGATGCCCGTCAGTACCTCCTGCCGCCGCGTGGCCTCATGCAGTACCTCCACGGCGTGGAAGCGGTCCGTCGGGTCATAGTCGTGCTCAAGTTTGTGCAACACCACCCGCGAGCCGTCGTGCAACTCCACCACGCGCGACTCGCCTTCCTCCAATTCCACCTCGATCTCTGCGAAACCCGGCACGAAATCCAACTCGTGCAGCGGTTCCTCGTGATCCTTCATCCAGGCATACGACTTCGTCGATCCCACATGATCGTTGAACGTCACGCAGGGCGAGATCACATCGATCACCGACAGCCCGTTGTGTGCGATCGCCGCCTTCAGAATCGCGCTCAACTGCCGTTTATCGCCCGAGAACGACCGCGCCACCAGCGTCGCCCCCAGCTCAATCCCCATCAGGCAGCAGTCGATCGGGTGCATCTCGTTCACGGTCCCCGTCTTTAACTTCGAGCCCACATCCGCTGTCGCCGAGAACTGCCCCTTCGTCAACCCGTACACGCCGTTGTTTTCGATGATGTACGTCAACGGTACATTGCGCCGCAGCATGTGCATGAACTGCCCGATGCCAATCGACGCTGTATCTCCATCCCCGCTGATCACCACGCACTGCAGCGTGTGATTGCCCAGCAGCGCGCCTGTCGCCACCGCCGGGGCCCGTCCGTGCACCGCATTGAATCCGTGCGACTGGCTCAGGAAATAGGCCGGGGTCTTCGACGAACACCCGATCCCCGACATCTTCGCCACTCGCCAGGGCTCCACGCCCATCTCGTAATACGCTTCAATCAGCCGTTCCGTAATCGAGTTGTGCCCGCAGCCTGCGCACAGCGTCGTCTTGCCGCCGCGGTACGGCAGAACCTCCAGCCCGATCCGATTCGTCTTCTTCGGGGCTGCCGGAGCCGTGCTCATAGACCCTCCTGCCGGACGATCTCATCCGTCACCGTGCGCGCGTCCAGCGGCAGCCCGCCGTAATACCGCACGCTCCGCAGTTTTCCAATGCGCTCCGGAGTCATCTCCAGTCGCATCAGCATCAACAGTTGCCCGTCCCGGTTCTGGTCCACCACGTACACCCGGTCGTGCCGGTCGATGAACTCCTCTAGCTCCTTGCTGAACGGATACGAGCGCAGCCTCAGCCAGCTTGGATTCAGCCCGCGTTCCCTCGACAACTGATCCCGGCTCTCGCGTACCGCATACCGCGACGTCCCGCAGCACACCAGGCCCACCCGCGCGCCTTCCATATAGTGCACGTCCGGAGCCGGCGCCTGCGTTCGCATATTCTCGAACTTGCGGTTCAGCCGGTCCATGTTGTGGATCCAGTCGTCCTCGCGTTCGCTATATCCCGCCTTCTCGTTGTGGCCCGTCCCACGCGTGAAGTATGCCGCCCCCGGATGATCCGTGCCCGGCAGCGTGCGGTATGGAATCGCATCCCCATCCACGTCTTTGTACCGCGCAAAACCGCCCAGCTTGCGCAGCGCCTCCGCGTCCAGCACCTTGCCGCGCACCAGCGGCTTCTCCGGATACGGGAAGGCTTCCGACATCCAGTTGTTCATACCCAGGTCCAGGTCCATGTTCATGAACACCGGAGTCTGGAACTGCTCCGCCAGGTCGAACGCCTCCTGCGCCATCGTGAAACACTCTTCCGGCGACGACGGGAACAGCACCGGATGATGCGTGTCCCCATGCGACAGCAGCGCATTGCTCACAATGTCACCTTGCATCGTGCGCGTAGGCAGGCCCGTCGAAGGTCCCACCCGCTGCACATCCACCACCACCACTGGGATCTCCGCGAAGTAGGCCAGCCCGATGAACTCCGACATCAGCGAAATGCCCGGACCCGACGTGCATGTCATTGACCGCGCACCCGCCCAGCCCGCGCCAATTGCCATGCCGATGGAGGCCAGTTCGTCCTCCGCCTGCACCACTGCATACGTGGCCTTCTTCGTCTCTTCATCGTGCCGGAACCGGCCCAGGTAGCTGATCAGGGCCTCGGCCAGAGCTGACGACGGCGTAATCGGATACCACGTCAGCACCGTCACGCCGGCGAACAGGCAGCCCAGCGCGGCGGCCGTATTGCCGTCGAGAATGAGCTTGCCCGCCGTCTTATCCATCGGCTCCACCCAGTAGGGATCGGTCTTGACCAGGTTCTTCTCCGCGTAGTCGCGCCCGGCCAGCACCGCGCCCCAGTTGAGTTCCGCCGCCTTCTTCTTCTTTTCTCCGAACTGCTTGTACAGCGCCTTCCTCATCTCCTCCAGATCGATGCCCAGCAGGTGCGCCACCACGCCGTCATAGATCATGTTCCGCACCAGCTTCCGCAGCTTGGCCTCCGGACACACCGGAGCCACCAGCTTGTCGAATGGCACCGGATAGAAGTGGATGTCATCCCGCAACTCGTTCAGATTCAGTGGGGCGTCGTACACCGCCGCCGTCCCTGGAGCCAGGTTCATGACGTCCTCGCGAGCCGTCTCCGGATTCATCGCGACCAGGAAGTCGATCTCCTTCTTACGCCCGATATACCCCTGTTTACTGGCGCGGATCGTAAACCACGTGGGCAACCCGGCGATATTGGAAGGGAAGAGGTTCTTGCCCGAAACGGGCACGCCCATCTGGAAGATGGAACGCATCAACACATTATTGGCGGTTTGGCTGCCCGAGCCGTTCACGGTGCCGACCTGAATACTGAAGTCGTTCACCACTCGCTGCTTACTGGGCAACGGACCGGACCGCTCCGCCGACATGGACGGGGCAACAGGGCTGGCATGCATCCTTTGCCTGCCTCCTTACCTTAGGTGGGTTGATTATAGGCGACGAAAGCCTCAAGATCCAGGGGGTCTAGTCAGGACGAGTCGACTTACTGGATGGCCGGGTCCTTGACGCCGGTACTTGAGGCTATTCCCAGCGGAGCGCGATTTGCGGATCGACCCTGCTAGCCCGGCGGGCAGGGAAGTAGCAGGCAGCCATGGCTACGACCAGCATCGCTGCTGATGTTCCTGCATACAGGAACGGATCACCCGGATTTACCTCGAACACCATGGCTCTGATTACTGGGCGGAGGGTCGCGGCCGCAACCAGGCCCAGCAGCAGGCCGGCGACACATAGCAGCAGGGCCCGGCGAAGAATCATGCGCTGGACCGTGCGGGTGCCGGCTCCCAAGGCCATTCTGATCCCGATCTCGCGGGTACGCTGTGTCACCGACCAAGAAATCACGCCGTAGATCCCGATCAGCGCCAGAAGAAGCGCCAGGCTTGCGAATGCCGTGAGCAGCCCCATTGTGGTGCGGCGGGTGCTCGAAGTGTCCTGGACGATCTGCGGCATGGAGAGCACGTCGGAGATGGGAATAGCGGGGTCGATGGAGTGGATCGCCTGACGGGCAGTGTTCGCAAGTTTGTCGGGGTTGATGGTGGTTCGGATGATCAGGAAGTTCGCCGCCAGGCTGGGGAAATAGAAGTCGTTAGTGGGTTCCGAGTCCAGCCCGAACTGGCGGACATCGCCGGCGACCCCGATGATCGTCGAGTAGCTGGGTTTGGGGCCCCAGGGCCCGGTAACGAACTTCCGGCCAACGGGATCATCTCCCGGCCAGAAGCGCCTGGCCGTGGTCTCGTTGATGATCACCACGGAGTCGTTCACGTCACGCTCAGTGAATTCGCGGCCTGCCTTGAGAGGGATGCCAAGGGTCTGGAGGTAGCCGGGACTGACGATGCGCAGTTCCGCGGAGGGCAGGCTGTCGGGGTGGATGAGGGGGCTGCCAGGTACGTTGAAGCGTATGGAGAAAGCGCGATTGGCGACGAGAGGCAGCGTGTTGGCGGCAGCTACAGCCTGGATGCCGGTCTCGGACTGGAGTTTCTCCTGTATGCGGTGGTAGAACTCCGCGGGCTTGCGCGACGACGGAATGGAGACACGCATGGTGAGCAGGCCTTGCGTGCGGAAACCGGGATCGACGTGCATGAGCCGCAGGAACGACTTCACGAGAATGCCGGAGCCGGCGACCAGGACCAGCGCGAGGGCGAATTCGACGACGACGAGAGAGCTGTGGGTAGTGGCGGTGCGGCTTGCTTTGGAAGGGCCGGGACGGATCGTGGCGTTGAGGTCCGTGCGGGCGGCATGCAGCGCGGGCGCGAGTCCGAAGATGACTCCAGTGAAGAGCGTGGCCGCGACGGAGAAGGCGATGACGGGCGCGTTGAGCTGAGTGGATTCCGGCGCGAAGAGGGCGATGGCCCAGGCGGCCATGAGGAACCCTGCGGCTCCACCTGCGAAGGCGAGGAGGAGGCTTTCGGTGAGCATTTGACGGATCATGCGCCAGGCGCCCGCGCCCAGGGCGGCCCGGACAGACATCTCCTGCGTGCGGCGGCTGGCTCTTGCGAGTAACAGGCTGGCCACGTTCGCGCAGGCGATCAGGAGGACCAGGGCAACTGCGCCGAGTAGAAGCAGCAGGACGGGGCACTGTTTGGCCGTGAGGTCGTCCTGCAGGCCACTGACGAGAGAGCCGAAGCCGCGGCTGGTGGTGGGATGTTCAGCAGTAAGGCGCCGGCAGAGGGCGGTGAAGCGTTGATCGACCTGTGCCGTCGTGACGCCCGGCTGCAGGCGGCCGATGAAGCCCAGGGAATGGCGGACGGGGTTGGTGAGCTCGTCAGCAAGCAGTGGGCCCTTGGGCAGCCAGAGATCCGCCCAGTCAGGGAACTGGTAGGCGGCAGGCATGACGCCCACCACGGTGTAGTCCTGCTCGTTGAGACGGACTCCACGGCCGATCACTTTAAGATCCGAGCTGAATTGGGTCTGCCAGAGGCGGTGGCTGAGGAGGAGGGAACTGACCGGTTCGTTCGTGGCGAAGCCGCGGCCTAGTGCGGGTGTGACTCCGAGAGTAGCCAGCAGATTCTCAGAGATGAATGCAGCGTGGACCTCGGTGGCTTCACCGCCGGGCGGCATAAGTTGGAGATCCTTGGGCACGTGTCGATACCAGGCGGATTGGGCGAAGAGTCTGGCTTCGCCCTGAAGCCCCTCCAGTTCCAGTGGAGAGATGCCCAACTGGGGGTACTGCGGCAGGTAGGTATCCCACACCGCCACAAGACTTGCGGGGTTGTGGAAAGGGAGGGGCTTGAGGAGGGTGGCATGAACGACGCTGAAGATCGCTGTATTGGCACCGATGCTGAGGGCGAGGGTGAGTACGACGACGGCGGTAAAGCCGGGAGCGCGACCCAGCATGCGCAACGCGTAGCGAAGGTCCTGCAAAAGACCGCCCACGGCTACCTCCTGATGATCTGAGTGGACGGAGCAGCCTTGATTTCGTTACGGCAGGCTGAAAACGACAAGCGTGTTGTCGAGCTTTCCGAGGTTGGATTCATGGCCGCCCGCGGCGACAGCGACGAATTGTTTCCCGCCAGTCTGGTAGGTCATGGGCACGGCTCGGGAACTGGCCGGGAGTTGGCCGCGCCAGAGTTCCTTACCGGTCTCGATGTCGTAGGCCTTGAGGAAGGGATCGAGGGTGGCTCCCAGGAAGACGAGACCTCCAGCCGTCGCGATGGGCCCGCCGAGGAGAATCGAGCCGAACTTGGCGGCGACGGCATCGGGCATACCCGGGAAGGCGCCGACGGGCACCTGCCACTTCAGGGCTCCAGTAGACGCGTCGATGGCTGCAAGGGTACCCCATGGCGGAGGCGTGCAGGGAACGCCGCTGGGGGCGCGAAGCAGGATGCGGGACATGGCATAGGGAGCGCCTTTCTGCTCAGTGATCTCGGCTCCGATGCGGTTAGTGCTGCGCGCCTGTTTGAAGTCGGCGACGGGAATGAGCTTGATGACGGCGGCGAGGTTGTTGACTGGGACGATGAGGGTGTTGTGATCGCGATCCCAAGCGAGTCCGCCCCACTGCATGCCGCCTACATTGCCGGGGATGATGAGCGAGCCTTGCAGGCTGGGGGGCGTGAAGATGCCCTCGTTGCGCAGGGCGGCGATCTGGTCACGGCACCAGGTTTTGTCGCTATCGTTCAGGCCGAAGGCTTCGTCGGCCTGGAGGCTTTGGCGCGTCCACGGTTTGGGCATCAAAGGCACTGGCTGGGTAGGCGACGCCTGTTCGCCGGGCACGTCACTGGCAGGAACCTTACGCTCCTCGACGTCAAACAGCGGCGCTCCGGTGGTACGGTCGAGCAGGAAAAGGTGGCCGGTCTTGGAACCGAAGGCGACGGCGGGGATGCTCTGGCCGCGTCGCTGGAATGTGAAGAGCGTGGGCTGGTTGGCGACATCATAATCCCATATGTCGTGGTGGACGGTCTGGAAGCCCCAGACACGCTCGCCCGTGGTCGCATTGAGTGCGACGACGGAGTTTGCATCGCGATTGTCGCCGGGGCGGAGGCCGCCGTAGTAGTCGGGACTGGAACTGCCGGTGGGGAGGAATACGAGGTTGCGCTTGGGGTCAGTGGAAATGATCGACCAGGTGTTCGCCGCGCCCGTATTGGCGGTGTCGATGGGATGCCAGGTCCACTTCAATGCGCCGGTGCGGGCATCGAAGGCGCGGACTTCCCCGGAAACGCTGCGGGCGCGGTGGTTGTCGGCGATAGCGGAGCCCACAATCACAAGGCCGTTGATGACCGCGGGCGGAGAGGTCTCTTCAAATTCGCCTTTGTATTCGGGACCGCGTTTGAGGCCGGTCTCCAGATTGATCTGGCCTTGGTCGCCGAAGTTGGCGCAGGGTGTGCCCGTGGCGGCATCGAGTGCGGTGAGCCGGGCGTCGATGCTGGAGAGGAAGATACGGTGGCGGCACGGGGCTCCGGCTTTGGCATTGGGGTCGGCCCAGAACGTGACGCCGCGGTTGGCGAAGTCGCCATAGTTGCCTGGGATGATCTTCGCGTCGTAGGACCATTTCTGCTTACCAGTGGCAGCGTCGAGGGCAAAGACGTGGCCGTAGGGCGTGCCGATATACATGACGCCGTCGATCACGATGGGTGTGGCCTCGAAGGCGGGCGCTCTGCCCTGGCCGGGCGGCGTGAGGGGCTCGCCGGTGGAGAAGGTCCAGGCAACTTTGAGGGAGGTGACGTTGCGGCGATGGATCTGCTTGAGCGGAGAATATTTCGATCCTCCTTCATCGCCTCCGTACACGGGCCAGTTGGTGTCTCCGGCGAAGACGGTACAGCACACGAGTAGAGCGGCCCAGCGCCAGTGAGTGAACATGAAGGCAGTGTCGCAGGTTCGTGCGAGGGGCTCAACGCCGCCTGAAGATCGCTCTGGTGGCGTCCACTCCTTCCCAGCCTGTGATGAGGAGCGCCCCAGCGGCCCAGAGGTAGTGGCCGATCAGGGGCTGCATCTTCTCGTTTCTGAAGAAGACCCATGTGATCACCAGGCAAATGGCGACGGGGTATAGCAGGCAGCGGCGGGCTCGGAGTGCCGACCCGGTGAGACGGGCGCCGAAGTAGAGCAGGACGAATACATTCAGGAGCCCGCTTCCGAACGCCAGGGGATCCATTTCGGCCGGTTCGACTATGCTGAACAGGGTAACCTGGGCGCAAACCCAGCCCCGTAATTCCGAACCTGAGACGCGTACCGCTGGTAGAAAGAAGCTGACCAGCATCAGGGCCGAGCCGAGGATGAAAAGGACGGTGGATGCCCTTGGGGGATCGGCGTCTATTCCTCTGTCCGGTTGCGCTGGCATGACTCGTGGCCGGACTAAAGCGCGAGCTTGCCTTCGTACATCATGTCCTTCAGCTTGAACTTGCGTCTGATGGACAACTCACCGAGCTTCGTTGAGAACTCCACTTCCTTGTCTTCGAGTTCAATGATGTGCGTGCGCGGAAAGCTGAAACTGAAGGCAAACGAATTCGTCTGCGAGACCTGGACCACCAGCGGCTGCAGCTTGTCATGTCCCTTCCAGCTGAGGGTGGTGGCTTCCTTAATCTCTGCTTCCACTTTGGGGGTGAGTTTCCGCGGGCGTTCCGCGGGCGCCTCACCTCTTCTGGGCGGGCCGGAAACGTTGACGATGTAGAACTGGTCATCCTTCTCAACGAACGCTTTCGCCTGCGGCGAGGTAGAGGCCTCGGCCCCCATTTTCGAATAGACGAAGGCCAGCTTCATGGGCAGGGCGCTCATCCATCGGACGGTGTAGATGATGCTGGGCGCGGCCGCCGGCCCGTCGTTCGTCACGCCACGGCCTCCGCCGCCGGCGCCGGATTCCATGGCGCCGCCCGCATCCGCTGAGGGCATGGAGACGCCGCCTCCTCCACCACGGCCACCACGGCCTCTTCCTCCGCCTCCGGCGGAAGGGATGCTCGATCCAACCGTGACCGAAACCGGCTTGGCCCAGGGGGAATCGGTGAGGATGTGCTGTAGCTCTTTCTCACTCCACTCCGCGGGTTTCTTTGCAGCCCAGGGCTCCTCGGCCCACACGGGCACGGGCAAGGCTGCAGCACTTAACAGGTAAAGGGCATCGCGGCGATTCCAACCGGGCATACAGGACCTCCTGAGTACGATTCACTCAGAAGCATACACCAAGGATGACGAGCCCGCCACCGGAGCAGCAGGCCCGATTGTCTCCGACCCGGTCATTCCGTAGGCGTCGACTTGGCCGGGGCATACGCCCAGAAATCCTGCTGGACGCGGTCCTGCATCTCGCTGAGCAGCTTTTGCACGTTTGTGTGCGATTCATCCTTCACGATGAAGCCAACATGATGCTTCTTATCCATGCGCCAGGCGATCTCGGGATATTGATAAGCCGAGGTGTCTGGATGCTCCTGCCTGGCGAGTGAGACAATCAGGCCGGCATAATCGCTGCGTGCCGCGGGCACACTGTACTCGCTCTTGCCGCCGGCCACTTCTATCCGGGCCCATTCTGCCCAGAGGTTGATGCCGGTGGCCGCTTCGACCAACTCGGCGATGTGGGCTCCGCCAACCCGGGCAGCGGTTTCCAGGAAGTACACTTTGCCGTCGAGCTTGCCGATGATGTACTCCGTATGGGAGACGCCGCGGACCAGGCCAAGGGATTTGAGCAGGTGCTGGTTGAGCTCCAGCAGTTCCTTCTCCTGTTCGCTGCCGCGTTCCAGCAGTCGGGTCGTGAAGATACCACCGCCCTGGGCGACGTCGAGGGGCGGGCGTCCGTAGCCGCTGGCAACGGCGAACAGGATCTCCCTGTCGTTCACGATGGAGTCGACATGGAATATATCGCCGGGTACATAGCGCTCCAGCAGGTAGTTTGGTGCGTTGTCTCCAAGCTCATGGATGAGCGTCCAGAGTTCGTCCGCCGTTTCCACTTTGCGGATGCCGATGGATCCGGCGAAGCTGCGCGGCTTGAGAACCCAGGGGGCGGGGGTGCGTTCGACGAAGCGGCGGATGCGCTCGTGGTTCAGGATGTGAACGAACTCCGGCACGGCGATGGCGGCTTCGTTGGCGCACATGCGCATGGCGAGTTTGTCGCGGAAGCGGCGCACCGTGGTTTCGCCCATGCCGGGGATGCGGAGGTGTTCGCGCAGGGAAGCGGCCAGCTCGAGGTCGAAGTCGTCGAGGGGGACGATGCGGTCGAGGTGCTCAGTGCGGGCGAGGAAGGCGACGGCCTTGAACGTGTCCTCGCGATTCCACACCTTGTTGTCGTCCGGCATGTAGAAGATCTCGTCGACGGCATCGCGCGGCCATTGGTCTTTGAGGCTAAGCGAGGTGAGCAGCAGGACTCGGGCGCCTTCGGCCTTGGCCCGATAGAGGAAGGCATCGCCCTTCTGGTAGCTGGCGATAGCCAGGATTGTGGGTGGACGCATATAAACTACTCGACCGGGACCTTCGTACCTTTGGTTTCGGGATGGGAGAGGTTCTCGATGCGAGCGTCGATCAGTGCGCGGATGCCTTTCAGGAACTCGATACGCGCTGTGTCAAAGTGTTGTTTTGCGCCTTCGGGCGGGCCGATCTTGCGCAGGAACTCACTCATGGCTGGCCCGGCGCCGCCGCAGAAGCAACTGCCGCAATTTGCCGGATTGGTCTTGTCATCGATCATGGGCGCTCCTCCATCCTGACACTCAGGATGCCACCATCCAGCTTCGCGCGCACGGGGGTCAGCGCCATCATGGAGGCGGGCAGCCCGATGTGCCTACGGATGGTTCCGATTTCGACGACGAGCTCGTCGCCTTTCTTGAACAGGCCCACCTCTCCTTTTTCCGTAAAGGGCACGCGGAGGTGGACCAGATAATACCCTTCGTGTTTGGTGAAGTCGTAGGGACGTTCCGTGCGGGTGACGGCGGCCGGGTCTGACTGGTCTGCATAGAGGACGCGCGCCAGTTCGGTGATGCGCGGCAGCCCGAGTACTTCGTGGGGGAACAGCGGGATCTTCGAGACCGGCACAGGGTCGAAGTAGGTTTCCACTTCTCCCAGGAAGCGTTGTTGTGAGGCGCGCCACTCCTGAAAATAGGCGTCGGTGATCGAGTCGGGCAGTACGCGGTTGACGATCACCTGATCCACGGTGAGACCGTGTAGTGAGAAGTAGACAAAGGCGCGCTGGGTCTCGCGGATCACCATCTTTTCGACGTTCGTTACCAGGCGGACGCTGGTAATGGTGGGATCTTCCATCAGCGTGTCGATGCCTTCGATCTTGTTGAAAAGCTCCTTCACGTTCGCGAAGTAGGAATCGGGTGGCAACTCGACCGGCGAGACACGGTTCGCAAGCGGTCGGACTGCCCGCAGGATTCCGCGCTGCAGGGGAAAAATATGCTTCATGTACCAGTCGAGCGTGGTGGGCATCGACACGAAACGGAGGCTTTCCGCGGTGGGCGCGCAGTCGAGTACGACGACGTCGTAGCGCGATTCCCGCCGGTACTGGTTGACGTACATCATGGCGCTCAGCTCTTCCATGCCGGGGAAGATCGCCATCTCTTCGGCCTCAACGTCATTCAGCCCGGAGGTGCGCAGAACGCCAGTAATGTAGCCGGCGATTTCGGCCCAGTGGCGCTTGATCTCCTTCTGGATATTGACTTCGTGGATCGAAAGGTTGGGGGCGATCTCCAGGGGTTCCGAAGTCTTCGCCTGGAAGAGGCCCGATTCCATGTCGAATGAGTCGGCCAGCGAGTGCGCCGGGTCCACGCTCATTACCAACGTGCGATACCCCAGTTCCGCCAGGCGAACCCCGGTCGCGGCGGCGACACTCGTTTTGCCGACGCCTCCCTTGCCGCTATAGAGAAGAATGCGCATCTGAGTCCTATGATGCGCCCAGTTGTCCAGAAGTGCGATTTTACGCCGCCGATGCCGCACCGGGACGGTGGATTACCATGGACATTCATGGAGCGTCGCCAGTGGTTGCAGTTAATGGCCGTCCTTTCGGCCACCCAAACCGTCCCCGCCCAGCCACCTGAGCGGCCGCCCACCCCCAAATTCTCGCGCGATCAGGTGACGTCTGCCCTGCAATTGCTGGGGCTCGAGTTCACCGAGTCCCAGGTGGATGCGATGCTGCCGGGGTTGGGGCGCGCGGTGGCCGACTACGAGAAGCTGCGCAAAATCGACATACCGCTCGATACCGAACCGGCGGTCAGCTTCCATCCCGGCCTGCCGGGCAGACAGCCAAAGGCGGGGCCGTCGCGGTTCACGCCGCTCGCGAGGCCGGCGCCGGCGAAGAAAACGTGGTCCTCCGTAGAGGACCTGGCGTTCGCACCCGTCACCGAGCTTTCGGCTCTCCTTCGCGCCCGGCTTGTGACTTCAACTGAGCTCACAAGAATGTATCTGGACCGGCTGAAGCGCTTCGGCCCGAAGCTGCTGTGTGTCATCACCCTGACCGAGGAAGTGGCGCTGCGGCAGGCGAAGGCGGCCGATGCGGAGATTCGCGCCGGCAAGTATCGTGGGCCTCTGCACGGCGTTCCCTATGGACTGAAAGACCTCTTTGCCACCAAGGGAATCAGGACGACCTGGGGCGCGGAACCGTTTCAGGATCAAGTGCCGGACTATGACTGCACAGTCTACACGCGGCTGAAGAAGGCAGGCGGAGTGCTGCTGGGCAAGCTCTCGATGGGGGCCCTTGCCCAGGGTGGACTGTGGTTTGGTGGAATGACCAAGACGCCCTGGAATCTGGAATTGACCTCCAGCGGGTCGTCCGCAGGTTCCGCGGCATCGACCGGAGCAGGCTTGGTTGGATTCGCGATCGGCACGGAAACGCGCGGCTCCATCATCTCGCCGAGTATTCGATGTGGGACGGTTGGCCTTCGCCCGACCTACGGCCGGGTGCCGCGGACGGGAGCAATGGGACTGAGTTGGACAATGGACAAGGTCGGACCTATCTGCCGTTCCGTCGAGGATTGCGCACTGGTACTCAACGCGATGTATGGACCAGACGGGCACGACCGCACCGTCACCGCCGCTCCGTTCCACTGGGAGCCGCGGCAGCCCCTGGGCAGGTTGCGCGTCGGTATTGCTCAGAAATCGTTCGACCAGATGGCGGCCGGCGAATCGAAGGACGTCTACCTCAAGGCCATTGAGGACCTGAAGCAGGCTGGGGTGAAGCTGACTCCAGTCGAAGTGCCCGATTCCATGGCCGGCGCGCTGGGTTTGATCCTCACGGCGGAAGCCGCAACCGCCTTCGACGACATTACAAGAGACGGCCGGGTGAGCCAGTTGAAGGGTCAGGCTTCGGGCGACTGGCCGAACACTTTCCGGACCGCAAGGCTGATTCCGGCGGTGGAGTACCTCCGAGCGCAGCGGGCGAGAACTATCCTCGTGGAACAAATGGAGAAATTCTTCGACAATTGGGATGTGGTGGTGTGCCCGCCGTTTTCGAGTCTGGGGTCGACAAACCTGACGGGTCACCCTCAGGTGGTTGTGCCCTGCGGCTTTGTAAAGGGAATGCCACAAGGCTTGAGCTTCCTGGGCCGGTTGTGGGAAGAGGGTGCTCCGCTTCGCGTGGCGCTAGCGTACGAGCAGGCTACGAAATGGCATCTGCAGAGGCCTCCGCTGGCTTAAACGGCTGAACAGACGATGCCCTTACTTTCGATTATTGTGCCCGCATTCAACGAGGAAGAGTTTCTCGGTGCATTGCTGGGCCGGGTACTCGCGACCCCCCTGCCGGAGGGTTTGAACCGGGAAGTGGTGGTTGTGGACGACGGTTCGGACGACGGGTCCTGGGAAATCGCCTCCCGATTTGCGAAAGACTACCCTGGCCAGGTGCGTGCGTTCCGCCACGAGAAGAACCAAGGCAAGGGAGCTGCCGTTCGCACCGGCTTGCAGTACGTGGCGGGTGACTACACAGTCATCCAGGATGCGGATCTGGAGTACGACCCCCGTGACTATAGCAAGCTGCTTTCGCCGCTGTTGACGGGCAACGCCGACGTCGTCTACGGAACGCGGTTTGCGGTGGGGACTGAGCGCCGCGTGCTGTACTTCTGGCACTCGCTGGCCAATTGGTTTCTGACCAACACGGTGAACCTCTTCAGTGATCTAAACCTGACCGATGTCTGGACCTGTTACAAGATGTTTCGGACATCGCTCATCCAGAGCATCCCACTGCGCAGCGATGGTTTCGGCTTCGAGCCGGAAGTGACCATCAAGCTGTCGCAGAGGCAGGTACACATCTACGAGACGCCCATCAGCTATCACGGGCGCACGTACGAGGAAGGCAAGAAGATCGGCAAGTGGGACGCGGTAATCGCCCTGCTGACGGTCCTGCGCTTTGCGTTTCTCAGAGACATTTACAAGGAGTCGGGGCCGGAAATCCTGGATACGCTCTCGGGTGCGATGCGGTTTAACCGCTGGATGGCGGATACCATCCGGCCCTATGTTGGGCATCGGGTACTGGAAATTGGCGCGGGGATCGGCAATCTGTCGCGCTGCCTGGCGCCGCGCCGCGAGTTGTACCTGGCGTCGGATATCGATGAGGAGCACTTGGCGCGCCTGCGGTCGCGATTGTCGCACCGGCCCAACTTCCGCGCTGTGACCTGCAATCTGAGCCATCCGCCGGATTTCGACGATTTGGAGAATCTGGTGGACACCATTGTCTGCCTCAACGTCCTGGAGCACGTCGAGGACGATCGGACGGGCCTGCTGAATATGCACCGCACGCTGCAGTCTGGCGGGCGCGCCATTATCCTGGTGCCCGAAGGAATGTCCGTGTACGGCGAACTGGACCGTGTTCTGGGTCACTACCGCCGTTATTCAGAAGCCGAGCTCCGCGAGAAGGTGCTGGCCGCCGGGTTTGAGATCGAGGCATTGTTCGGGTTCAACCGGCCTACCCGGCCCGGCTGGTGGTTGAACGGACGGATCCTACGCAAACGTAGTTTTTCGCGGTTCCAGCTCGCCATCTTCGACCATCTCGTCTGGCTGTGGAAGCGAATCGACGGGTGGTTGCCGTGGTCTCCCACCTCGCTGATTGTGGTGGCGCGGAAGCCGCGATGAAGCGCGGCTCCCCGTGCTACATCAGATAATCTTTGAGCTTGTCGAGGATGCTCTTTTCCTCGGGTTCGTTTTCCGCCGGCAGAGTTTCGCGCAACTGTTCCATCAGCTTGCGCTGTTCGCGCGTTAGTTTGCGAGGCGTGCGGACCTCAACATGGACGATGAGGTCACCCCGGCCGCCACCGTTCACGAACGGCACGCCTTTGCCGCGCAGCCGTAGGGTCTCGCCGCTCTGCAGGCCTTCGGGCACCTTCATGCTCTCCAGCCCCTCAAAGGTGAGGACATGAATCTCGGTCCCCAACGCCGCTTGGGCGAAGTTGACGGGCACGATGCAGTGTAAGTCGTACTCCTTGCGCTCGAAGACCGGATGAGCCTTGACGCTGAGGAAGACATACAGGTCGCCCGACGGCCCGCCATTTGCTCCCGGTTGGCCCTCGCCGCTGACGCGCATCTTCATCCCCGTGTCGACACCGGCCGGGATTTTAACCTTTAGTTTCTTCGAGGTCTGGATGTACGCTTCGCCCTTACACTGGCGGCATGGGCGCCTCAGGATCTTGCCGGAGCCGCCGCACTGGCCGCATGTCTTGCGAATGGAGAGGAAACCCTGTTGGTAAAAGACCTCGCCTCGACCGCGGCAGACGCTGCAGGAGGTCCACCCATCCTCGCTCTCCGCGCCGCTGCCCTTGCAAGACTGGCAGGCTTCGAGCCGTGGCACCTGAATTTCCGCTTCCAGGCCGCGGATCGAGTCTTCAAACGAGATTTCGAGGTCGTAGCGGACATCGTCACCGCGCTGGGCCCGATTGCGGCGCCGGCCGCCGCCTCCGCCGAACAGGTCCCCAAAGCCGAAAAAGTCCCCGAAAATGTCGGCGAAATCCGAGAAGGCGTCAGGATTGAACCCCTGCTGGCCCGCGCCGCTGACACCCTGGTGGCCATAGGTATCGTAGGTGCGCTTCTTCTCGGGATCGCTGAGCACGCTGTACGCCTCGGCGGCTTCCTTGAACTTCTCCTCCGCTTCCCCATTCCCGGGATTGCGGTCAGGATGGTACTTCAGCGCGAGTTTCCGGTAGGCGCTCTTGAGCTCCTGGTCGTTGGCGCTTCGCTCAATGCCTAATATCTCGTAGTAGTCGCGCTTGCTCACGTTCAACCCTTCACCGCGACTTTCACCATCGCCGCGCGCAGCAGGCGGCCCTTGAAGATGTATCCACGCTGATACTCGGCCACGATCGTATCTACATCGACGTCGGGCGATTCGCAGCGGTCAATGGCGAAGTGAATGTTCGGGTCGAACGGCTTGCCCTCTGCCTCAATCGGCTCCAGGCCGAGTTTGCGCATGGCGTCAGACATCCGCTGGTAAATGAGCGCCATTCCGCGCGCGTACTCCGAGTCGGCCACGTCCATCTTCTGGGCGCGCTCGAAGTCGTCGAGAATGGGCAGCAGCGCCTTGAGGGCGTCGTAGGAGCCATATTCGATGGCCTCTGCTTTCTCCCGCTCCGTTCGCTTTCGGAAATTGTCGAATTCCGCCGCGAGCCGAAGCATGCGGGCGTTCAATTCGGCCTTTTCCTTCTCCAGTTGATCACGCTGTGCGGCCAGGGCCTCGAGCTGCGCGGAGGCGTCACTGATTGCTGCCACATCCTCGCTTTCGGGCATGGGCACAGCCTCGGCGTTGGTCGTATCTTTCTCCATCTTTTCTTCCAAGTTTCAGGGTAACAGGCGTCTAACGTCTATTGTGGCAGAGTTTTCAGGACCAACCCAACGTGTGTGACTGCTGCCAGCACACGGGGGTAGTTCATCCTCATGGGACCCAGGACGGCCATTTTGGCCTGCAGTCCGCCGGGCATCTCCACAGTAATTCCGATGAGCGAGAAGTCGCGCATGGCCGGATGCGCATCCCCCAACCCGATCTGCACCTGGATGCCATCGCTGCTATCCGCCAGGAACTGGTCGAGGAGTTCCATCAGCCGCTTCTTCTCCTCCAAGGCCCGGAAAAGATCCCGCAGCCGTTCTTTGGTCAGGTGCAAGTCGATGCCGACAAGGTTGGAGGCGCCTTCCAGGTAGATCTGAGGCACCATTCCGATTTCCAACATCCCCTGCGAGTATAGAATCGTCAGCTTGCGGAGAAGGGAGTCATACGTGGCACGCTCCTCCAATAGCCGCCGACCCAGCTCGCGGCGGATGTCCTGCAAACTCCAGCCGCCAAATTCCTGGTTGACATAGTTGCGGATGGAGGTCAGCTCACTGGGGGAAACCGGCTCAGTCAGATGCGCCACCTGATTCCGAACGAACCCATCGCTGGTGACGACGACCATCAGAATACGAAGTTCTGAGAGGGGAACGAGTTCCAGGTGGTCAAGGCACTGGCTAATGGCTGGAATCGCGGCCACAATGCCGACGTTGCGGGTGAGTTCGGTGAGCAAGTGCGAGCTGTGCTCGGCGCGCTCCTCCAGGCTGTTGCGCTGCACGAGTTCCTCGCGCAGGCGGTCGAGATTCGCGCCCGGCACGCGCGAAGCGGCTAGTCCCTGGGCGAAGTGCTTGAAAGCCTTGGGTGTTGGGACTCGTCCGGCGGAGGTGTGGGGCTGGTCCAGATAGCCCAGATCCGCCAGATCGGCCATGATGTTGCGGATCGTGGCGGCGCTCAGGTTGTCTTTGCGCACCCGTGCGATGCTGCGCGAAGCAACAGGTTCACCGGTCTCGATGTACATCTGCACGATGGAGTGCAGCACTTCGACTGTTCGAGGAGACAACATACCCCTACCACCAGATTATAATCACGACTGTGCTGACGCGAAGGGCCTTTGCTGCGGGAATCGCCCCCGCGGTGATTATCCGGGGCCAATCCACCACGCGCCCGAACCTGCTGTTTCTGATGGCGGATGACCACGCTGCCTATGTCATGGGGTGCGACGGAAACCGCCAGGCCCTCACTCCAAACCTCGATGAGTTGGCTGCAGAGGGCGTGCGCTTCGCGGCCCACCATTGCAATTCTCCCGTATGTACACCGTCGCGGCAATCCCTGCTGACGGGGCAAATGCCGCATTCGGCCGGCGTGACCGTGCTGGGCACACCCTTGTCCACCGATAAACCAACCCTGGCTAAACAGTTACGCAAGGTAGGCTATCGCACGGCGGTGTTCGGAAAAATGCACTTCAACCGGGCGGCGGAGCCGGGTTTGCACGGCTTCGATACAGTTTGGACTGAAGATGTAATTGATCGCGAGTGGAGGCGTCAAGTCCCCTCCACGCCCCTGCCGGAAGGGACGAGAGCGAAGTCTCTGCCCTGGAGGCCCTTCCAGACGCCTGCCCGGGAATGGCTCAATGCGGCGAAACTGCCCTATCCCCGCCGGGACGCCGAGATGAAGGGAACTTTCATCGTCAACCAGGCGATGCGGTATCTGGAAGAAAATGCGAACACGCAGTTCGCGCTGTGGGTCAGCCTGATGGAACCGCACTCGCCTTTCGATTTCCCGCTGGAAGATGCCGGGGTGATGGATCCGGCACGGTTCGCTGTTCCCGTGGTGGGGCCGCGGGATGGCGGTCAGATCCCGCTGATCTTCCGTGATCTTTCCTCCCCCGAGAAGCAGGGAATCGCGGCGGCATACTATACATCGGCGTATTTTCTCGACCGGAACCTGGGCCGGGTGCTTAAGAAGCTGAAGGACCTGCGCCTGGACGAAAATACCCTGGTCGTTTACACCGCCGACCATGGTTACGATTTGGGTCAGCACGGCCGGTTTGAGAAGCACTGCGGCTACGATCCGGCCCTGAGAGTGCCCTTGATCTTGCGGCAGCCAGGGAAAATCCAGCCTGCGGTGGTAAAGCGATTCACCGAGCATCTGGACCTGGGGCCCACCCTGCTGTCGCACCTGGACGCTCCGCCATTGCCCGTGCAGCACGGCCAGTCGCTGTACTCGGGCCGGAAGCTGATTGTCAATGAGTATCTGGAGAATGAGGAAGTTTTCGTCCGGACTGACCGCTGGAAGATGCTGTACGGCAGCGGCCGCAGGGCCCGCACGGATGGCTACTTAACCGACAACCCGACCCCGGGCCGGAATACCCGCTTGTTCGATCTTGCGGCGGACCCAGGAGAGTTCCAGGATGTCTCGGCCGCACACCCCAAACAGGTGGAAGTCCTCAAGAAGGCCGCCCTGGAGCGATTCCGGAATACGCATCCCGATGCGGCACAGGAACCCTCTCAGGGTGGGCTCGACGAACTACTGGATTTCTATCTGGTTCCTCGGGATGCTAAGCCTGCACCACTGCGGCCTGCTTGAACATGGCCTCGGTTTCCGGTTTGAGCAGGACCCAGAAGCCATACAATGAGACGCCGGTGCCGAGCGGGAAATGCAACAGGTTGACGGCGGCCAACACCAAACCCAGGATGCGGGCCCACGGCCGCACGTAGTAAAGTCCGAAGCCTAACACCAGGCAGGGCAAGGACATCACAAGAATAAGCGTGATGACAATGGTGGATGCCAGCTGGATTAACTCAACTGGGACGGCGGCTGCCTCATCGACCACATTAGCCAGCAGGATGTGAAGGAAGGACGCTCCGGCGAAGGTGAACACCGCGGCGAGTACGCCGATTCCACCCAACACGATGTTGAACCACGCGAGTATCCGAACGTGCGTTGCTAAGGGCATGCCGCTTCCTCCTCGAACCTACACTGACCATCTTACGACCGTAGGCGCCTGGTAGTTCCCCCAATGTATGCCCTAAAACGGCTGGATAAAACCAGCAGTGCTCCGCGGCTGCTGCGAGCCATGGGAGATCGGGACTACTCCGATAAGGACAATTCTGAAAGAACAGAATGACATCCTTTGATGTAAAATGTTGAAGTTGCGAGTAATTGCAGAATCGTCCAGACCGTGCCGTCCGCAGGTGCAGTGCGTGTTTCGCCCGCACCGGCGTCCTCCGATCAGTCGCAACGGCATTCGCGGTTAACGGGAACGGGCGCAAACCTATGGATCTAATTGGTTCGTTAGCACTTATCCTAGCCCCCTCGAAGGTAGATCGCTGGACCCGGGCGCTGACTGACAACACCTTTTCCGGCATCCACCAGCTGGGATGGTTCGATTGGCTGTTGCTCGTCCCCTACTTCGTCCTGCTAACGATTCTGGCGATCTATGGCGCACATCGATATGCGGTTGTCCGCAGCTATCTAAAGTACAAGCATCTTGTCCCGCTGGTGCCCAAGACGCGGTTCGAGGCGCTGCCTCCGGTGACTGTCCAGTTGCCGCTCTTCAATGAACGGAACGTGGTCGACCAACTGCTGGAGTCTGTGCTCAAGCTTCGGTACCCGAAGGACCTGCTGGAGATCCAGGTTCTCGACGATTCCACCGACGACACACATCCTTATACGGAAGCCCTGGTTGCTCGCTTGAAGGCGCAGGGAAACCCAATCGAGTACATCCATCGGACGGATCGGACCGGATTCAAGGCAGGTGCTTTGCAGGCTGGGATGGCGCAGGCCAAGGGTGAATTCATGGCCGTCTTCGACGCCGACTTCATCCCGCCGGAAGATTTCCTCGAGAAGACGATCCACTTCTTCTCCGATCCGAACATCGGTGTGGTGCAGACCCGCTGGACCTACCTGAACCGCGATTTCAGCCTGTTGACGGAAGTGCAGGCGCTGATGCTGGATGGCCACTTCGCGCTGGAACATGTCGCGCGGTTCGGCCAGGGGCTGTTCTTCAACTTCAATGGCACGGCTGGCATTCTGCGCCGGACGATGATCAACGATGCCGGCGGCTGGCAGCACGACACCCTCACCGAGGACTCGGACCTGAGCTACCGTGCACAACTCAAGGGCTGGCGTTTCATCTATTTGCCTTGGATCGAGTGCCCCAGCGAACTGCCTGTGGATACGTATGGTTTCCAGGTTCAGCAGCAGCGGTGGGCAAAGGGGCTGACCCAGGTGGCGCTGAAGTTGCTGCCGTCGATCTTCCGCGCGAAGATCGGTTGGCGGGAGAAGGCAGAGGCATGGTTCCACCTGACTCCGAACCTGAGCTACCCGCTGATGGTGATTGTGTCGGCGCTGATGCTGCCGGTCATGATCGTGCGGTTTTACATCGGCTGGGGCCAGATGCTCCTGATCGACGCTCCGCTGATCATCTGTTCGTTCTGGTCTGTCGTCACCTTCTATCTTTTGGCTGAGCACGAGCTCTACCCGAACAACTGGAAAAGGGCGATCTTCATCCTTCCCTTCCTACTGGCTATGGGCGTGGCCCTGACGATTTCGAACACCAAGGCGGTGATCGAGGCCCTCATGGGCAAGCAGTCGGCGTTCGTACGGACCCCGAAGTACGCTCCGAAGGCCGCAGGCAGCCAGGGTGCTACAGCTTACAAACGGAAGTCCGGATGGCTGCCCTTCGCTGAGATCGGCATGGGCTGCTTCTTCCTTTTCATGGCTTTGTACTGCGTCGAGGTCATGAACTTCTTCGCTCTTCCTTTTCTGATGATCTTCGTCAGCGGGTACTTCTGGGCTGGATTTTCCACGCTCTGGCAGGAGCACCAAGCGCGGCTCCGCTATCAACGTGATGCGGCCAAAGTTGAAGTCGAGGCTGTAAGTTAACGAGTCTTCAGCCTCTCCTGAACGGCCGATTCCGTGCGTCTATCAACCCCGAGGGAAGCCCTACGTACGTTGAAGCCGGAAGGTTTCTTTTTTTGTCAGATCAATTTTTTCGATAGCGTGACAGCCGTGTTCTCGATTACAATCACAGAACATCAGGCAGTAAACTGAGAACCGATTCTCCCGTCACGGTTCTCCTCGCACCTCCCTCATCGCAGTACGTCGCTCCGTAGCGATACAAGCGCTCTCAAGTACTGAGCCCACCAAACTCATCCATCCAGTTCCGGGTTTGAATGCGCCCGGGATCCGAGTTACGTGACTTCAGGGGAGATACCACCACATGCAGTTCAATAAGTCTCTGGTAATGAGCGCATTACGGGGCATGCGAACATTGCCGCTTTTGGCGGCCATGCTTGCGACCACTATAAACGTTCAGGGGCAGTCGATTTACGGGAGTCTTCGGGGGCTGATCGCCGACAGTTCAGGGGGGACGATCGCCAACGCGAAGGTGATGATTATTGATGAGGGGACGAACCAGTCCCGTGCGGTGATTTCGAATACCAGTGGCGAATACAGCTTTGCGTCGGTGACCCCGGCGACATACAAACTGGTGGCGGAAGCGCCTGGGTTTAAGAAGTTCGAACGGACGGGGATCTCGATCGCAACGCAACAGTCTGTCGGGCTGGATGTGAAGATGGAAGTCGGCGCGGTGACCGAGAGTGTGATGGTGACCGAAGAGGTTCCGCTGCTGGAAACTGCTACTGCCTCCCAGGGCCAGGTGGTGGACCGGCAGAAGTTGACCGACCTGCCGAACCTGGGTCGCAATCCGTTTATGATGTCCCGCCTGGCACCGACTGTGGTGCAGGTGGGCAATCCCGCGTATAACCGCATGCAGGACCAGTCTGGTTCCTCGCAGATCTCGATCAATGGCGGTCCGGTGCGCGGCAACAACTATCTGATTGATGGTGTGCCGATTACCGACTTTTCGAATCGCGCCATCATCATCCCCTCTCTGGAAGCGGTTTCGGAGATGAAGATACAGTATGCGACCTATGACGCAGAAATGGGGCGGACCGGCGGCGGCGTATTCAATACCCTGCTCAAGTCCGGGTCCAATCAGGCGCACGGATCGCTGATGGGTTACATGCGCCAGACCGACTGGCTGGCGAACACGTTCTTCAATAACCGCAATAAGATCGCGATTACCGATCAGCCGTTCCGCAACTATGGCGGATCGTTCGGCGCGCCGGTGATCATTCCCAAGGTTTACAACGGCAAGAACAAGTCGTTCTTCTGGCTTGGCTTCGAAGGCTATCGCGACACGCAGGCCGCCAGCCGCGAGCAGTACACGCCCACCGCCCTCGAGCGTATCGGCGATTTTTCGCAGACCAAGAACAGCGCGGGCAACCTGCTGACGATTTACGATCCGCTCACGACTTTGGCCGACGGTTCGCGCACCGCGTTCGCGGGTAACGTGATTCCGCTGAGCCGCCAGGACACCGTGGGCAAGAACATTGCCGCCACGTACATGCTGCCCAACAAGGCATCGGGTGGGAACTATTACGGTCAGAACAACCTGGCCGGCGCCGGTCCGCTGGCCTCCAAGGCCGATCAGCTTTTCGGAAAGTTCGATCAGCAGCTCACCACCTGGTGGCGCGCGAGTCTGAGCTACATGCGGTACAACTCGGCCGAGCCGGGTGAGAATCCCTACCCGACAATTTCCTCGCCGGACCAGTGGCTGCTGCGCCGGTATGTGGACGCGACGGCCATCAACACGACGATTACGCCGTCCCCCACCTGGGTTGTGACCGTCCGCTACGGCTTTAACCGTTTCCCGAATATCGGCACGCAGAAGTCGCAGAACTTCAACCTGGCCACGCTCGGCTTCAGCAATGCGTTCATCAAGGATGTTCCGTCGCCGACATTCCCGAACGTGACAATGCAGAACGCCTATTCGCTGGGCACGAACAACAACTTCAACTACGTGCACCATTCGAAGAACTTCAACACCTCGGCCGCCAAATACATGGGCCGCCACAGCCTGAAGTTCGGCTACGACTTCCGCAGGATGCATGACGACGGTCTCGACTTCGGCAACAGCGCCGGCGCCTTCACCTTCGCCAACACGTTTACGCGGGCCAATTCGAACTCTTCGACTAGCGCTTCAGGCGCCGACATGGCGGACATGCTGCTGGGCGCGCCGGCCGGGGCGACCGGGTTCATCCCCACGAAGCTCTATCAGTATGTCGACTACCAGGCTCTCTACCTGCACGACGACTTCCGCGTCAGCACCAAGCTGACCCTGAACATCGGCCTGCGGTGGGAGCGGGAAACCGGCCTGAAGGAAGTCAACAACAACCTGATCACCGGGTTTGATCCGAACGCGACGAACCCGATCACCACAACCTCGGGCGTAACGACGAAGGGCGTGTTCCTGTTCGCTGGGCAGCCTGGCGCGAACTCCACCACAGGCAATCCGAACCTGAGCAAGTGGTCCCCGCGTGTCGGTGTGGCCTATCAGTGGAATTCGAAGACCGTTATTCGCGCCGGCTACGGCATGTTCTGGGCTCCGAACTTCGCGTTGGGCTCGCCTTACAACAGTGAAGGCATCACGGCCACGTCAGCTCCTTCGGCTTCGAATGACGGCAACAAGACACCGCTGATTTCGCTCTCCAATCCGTTCCCTAACGGCCTGGACAAGCCGGTGGGCAACACCCTCGGCGGCCTGACCGGCATCGGCAAGCCGATGACGATCTTCTCGCCGACGGCGACCTCGCCGCGGGTGCAGCAGTTCTCGTTCGACATCCAGCGCGATCTGGGCAGCGGTTGGGTGGCCTCCATCGGCTACTCCGGTTCTCGTTCGGCTCATTTGACCTGGACGACGGCGTCGCAGAACATCAACCAGCTGGATCCGAAGTACTTCAGCATGGGCTCCGCGTTGAACGCCGCGGTGTCGAATCCTTACTACCAGAAGGGCGGCGTGTCGGCCATCGGCGGCGCTACTGTCGCAGCGAACCAGTTGCTGCGGCCCTTCCCGCAGTTCGCTTCAGTGAACTACACCAACAACGACAACAACTCGGCGCAGTTTGACTCCATGGTGATCCGGGCACAAAAGAGCATGTCCAAGGGCCTGACGCTGGTGACCGCCTACACCTGGGCGAAGAACTTTGACATGGGCGGCGGCGGCCCCGGCAACAACCTGAACTCGGGCAACGGCGGACCGCAGGATGTCTACTCCATGGCCGGTGAATACGGTCTGGCGTACTCCAGCTCCCCGCACCGCTGGACGAATGCACTGACCTACGAATTGCCGTTCGGCAAGGGCAAGGCGATGCTGTCCGGTGTCTCCCGCGCGATGGACTACGTGGTGGGCGGCTGGTCCATCAACGCAATTTCAACTTTCCAGACCGGTTACCCGTTGATGATCTACATGAACAACAACGGCAACTCGGGCCTGGGCGCTTCGCGGCAGCGCCCGAATGCGACTGGCGTCTCTCCCGAGGCGTCTGGCAGCTTCGGCCAGCGGATCGACGGCTGGATCAACAAGGCCGCTTTCACCGACGCGGCTCCGTTCACGCTCGGCAACGTGTCGCGCACGATTTCGATGCGCGGTCCGGGTCAGGCGAATTGGGACATCTCGGTGTTCAAGACGGCGCAGATCTTCGAGAGCCTGAAGGTGCAGTTCCGCGCCGAAGCGCTCAACGCGATGAACACGCCGCTCTTCCGCGGACCCAACACAGCCTGGGGCAGCGGTTCGTTCGGCACCATCACTTCGCAGGGCAACTTCCCACGCATGCTTCAGTTGGGCATGCGTGTGTACTTCTAACCACTAACCGTGAGCGGCGGGACTGTCGTTCCGCCGCTTGCATTGAAAGTCTGTCTGGGGGCCACTCAATGACTAACCTTCTCTCGCACGAACAGAAAGTCGAACTGATCAAGCGCGGATTCAGCCGGCGTAGCATGGGCCGTCTCGGCCTGCTGCTGGGCGCCGGCTCTTCGCTGCCCTTCTTCAACGAGCCGGCTCTCGCCCAGCTCTCCAACATCGGCCGGATCTCGGCGGATGCCGTAAAGATCAACGCCAACGAGAACCCGATGGGTCCTTGTCCCGAGGCGGCCGAAGCGATTCACAGTGTTGTGCAGAAGGGCGGCCGCTATCTGTACGAAGAGACGTTCGACTTCTCGAAGACACTGGCCGATCAGGAAGGTGTCAAGCCGAACTACGTGATGCCGTTCGCTGGCTCCAGCGACCCGCTGCATCGCGCAGTGTTGGCATTCACCTCGCCCACCAAGCCCCTGGTGATGGGCGATCCCGGATACGAAGCCGGCCAGCGCGCGGCTGCCTTCATTGGATCCAAAGTGATCACGGTGCCGTTGACCAAGACCTACGCGCATGACGTGAAGGCCATGGTGGCGGCTAGCCCCGACGCCGGTGTGTTCTACATCTGCAACCCGAATAACCCGACCGGCACGATCACCAAGAAGTCGGACATCGAATGGCTGGTGGCGAACAAGCCAGCCGGCAGCATCCTGTTGCTGGATGAAGCTTACATCCACCTGAGCGGTGAAGCGTTTGGCACGGATCTGGTTGCGGCGGATAAGGACG
The DNA here is from genome assembly GCF_051172195.1 of Paludibaculum fermentans. GTDB lineage: Bacteria > Acidobacteriota > Terriglobia > Bryobacterales > Bryobacteraceae > Paludibaculum > Paludibaculum fermentans_A. The sequence continues at coordinate 561,924 of NZ_JBPJAQ010000001.1, read as the reverse complement.
TCATTGTTCTTCGCACCTTCTCGAAGCTGTACGGCATGGCTGGCCTGCGTGCCGGCGCGGCGATTGGCCGTCCGGACCTGCTCTCCAAGATCCAGCATTACGGCGCCGGTGCGCTCCCCGTTACTGGCATGATCGGCGCACACGCCAGCCTGAAAGTGAAGACGCTGGTGCCCGAGCGCCGGAAGATCATCGCCGATATCCGCACAGACACCTTCGACTGGATGTCCAAGAAGGGCTACAGCTTCGTGCCTTCCGTGAGCAATAAGTTCATGGTGGACGTAAAACGGCCTGGGCAGGAAATAGTGAAGGCGATGGCGGCCGAGAAGGTCTACATCGGCCGTGTCTGGAAGGCGTGGCCCACTCACGTTCGCGTTTCGGTTGGAACCAAGGAAGAGATGGCCAAGTTTAAGGTGGCGTTCGAAAAAGTAATGGCTTAAGCCATGCAACTACCCAAACTCCGCTATACGTGGAAAACGATGGCGGGCGACCTGAGTGGCGGCTTCATTGCCGCCCTCATCGCACTGCCGTATGGACTGGCGATGGCAGCCCTCATGGGGCTGCCGCCCGTCCTGGGTGTATTCACATCCCTTCTGACATCACCGATCACGGCGATTCTAGGCAGGAATCCCGTCCTGATCGGCGGAACATCTTCGGTTACCGTCCCATTCATTGCAGAGGCCGTGCGGTTGCACGGACTGGGTGGCGCCGCCAAAGTAAGCCTTGTCGCTTCCGTTTTTATGATGGCCTTTTCTCTTATGCGGCTTGGGCGGTATGTCTCCATGGTGCCTCACTCCGTTGTCACGGGTTTCTCCTGCGGCATCGGCGGCATGATGGTGGTTTCGCAGTTGTTCACAATTACCGGAATTAAGGGTTCCGGCAGCGGCTCGATGATGGAGATTCTGGTAGTCATCGCCCAGCGATTGACGGAAGCGCGGTTTCAACCACTGCTGCTATCGCTTCTCGTGATTGGGGTATGCGTGATGATCGCCAAGCTCTGGCCGAGACTGCCTGCGCCGCTGATTGGGGTCGGGGTGGCCCTTGTGGCGGCTAAGGTATTCGCATTCCGTGAGGCCCAGGTGGGCGTACTCTCATTGGAATTGCCGCCGTTCGCCGGGTTCGCATGGGCGCCGAAAGACGTCTTTTCGGTACTGCCCACCGGGTTTGCACTGGCCTTCGTTTCCAGCGTCAACATCCTGATTACGTCTCGCGTCGTGGAGCACTTCCGCGGCCGGCACATCAAGATGAAGAAGGTGGACGCGGACGTCGAGTTGGGTGCCTATGGCATTTCCAACGTGATTGCAGGGATGTTCGGCGCGCCCATGAGTGTCGGAATCCCGGCGCGGAGCTTGGCGAGCATCCGCTGTGGCGGCACCACGCGGATGTCTAACATCTTCCACGCTGCCGTGCTCGCGGCTGTAATTGGATTCGGTTCGGGCATCCTGGCGCAGATTCCCCTGGCCGCACTGGCTGGGGTGACCGCCTGGATGGGCTTCTGCCTGCTCGACTGGTCTGCATGGCGGCGCATTCCGCGCATGAAGGCGCTGGATGCCGCGGCCTTCCTGACGACAGCCCTGCTGGTGCTTTGCGTGAACGCCGTGGCGGCGGTCGCGGTGGGCTGCTCACTTTATGGCGCCGAGTACCTCTGGAAGAGGTGGAAACTGACGGGAGAAAACGCGCCCCTGGGGGAACTGCAGGCCGAAGTCAGCAAGCCGCGCGGCTGAGGCGGCCGTAGGAGGTGTTTGCGAACTAGCGCGTATCCCGGCGCTTCAGCGCGTGCTCGCCGAGGATGTCGAAATCGATCCGGTCGGCGATGAGTTGGGCTCCGGTGAGGGATCGCTTTGAGACGCCTTCCTTGGTGTGTCCCTTGGTGTTCCCGGCAATGTGATAGATCTCATGGGCCAGGACGCGAGCCATGGCGCGGCCCATCAGGGTATTGCCCCGGGCTACCTGGCCACCATGCATAGCACTGCGGGCCGCGACCCGCACTTTGTCGCAGAGCACTTCGCTAAAGGGCAGAACCTCGCCGTCGGTGGTATGCGTGAAGGCCAAGGGGCCGCGCTCATCCAACAGAGCTGGTTCAGTCTGCATCCGGCAGTTGCCTCGAAACTTAACCAGGACCAGGTCCGAGACTTCGGTGCCTTCCTTCATCTCTTCCCGGAGGCGCCATTCAACCTGAATGGAGGACTTTTGCAGTAGAGTATTCAGTTCCCGGCGCATCTCCACAAGCGACTCCGCCGGCGGCTGATTTTCATACTGTACTACCAGGGTGAGTGGGGCGTGGAGAGACGGCAGGCCTTCGAATCCCCAAGCGAGGCTCGTCGTCATGGCGACGGTAATCAGGCAGTTCACATTTAGGAAGCGCACAGGGCAACCCTTTGGATTGGCCACACTCTCGGGAGCCAACCCATCTACAGTATATTCAAGATTCCGGCGAGCGCAAGGGTTCGATCCGGACTGTTTACTCTGAAATCGAACGATACGGGGCCGGACTTTATAGTCAGGCCATTCGCTCCGGGCAGTTCAAATGAGTTCGGCCAGCCGCCAAAAATTCCCATAACATACTGATTTTGCGAGGGTTGCCTGAGTGCCTGGATGCTACCAGAGCCCCAGGAGTTTCCACCAGCCAAAGCCGATGGTGCCCCAGATCAGCAGGTGGCAAAGGGAGATCACAAAGCCGATCCGCCACCAGTCCTTCATCGAAACGTAACCTTGGGCGAAAAACATCGGGGCCGGTGTTGTCCCATAGTTCGTCAACCCGGCGCTGAGGTTCAGGAAACAGGCGAGGCTGAAAACGACCAGTCCAAGCGGCGCCCCACTGTGGGCGAGCAGGACCAGGAATGGCGCGTACATGGCTAACATGTGCGCCGTGATGCTGGCGAAAAAATAGTGGGAGTAATAGAAGATCAGCACCGCAATCACCAGCAGCGGGAACCAGTGCAAGCCCTCAAAATGGGCTCCGACGGCTTTGGCGAAGGTCTCGGTGACGCCATTCTCGTTGAGCGCCTTACCCAATCGCAACAGGCCGCCGTACCACAGGAAGATGTCCCAGGCGGCGTGTTCGCTGATGATGTGCTCCCATTGAAGGACCCCCGTGACCAGCAGGACCATGCTGCCCAACAGCGCCGCGACGGTGATGTCGATGCCTGTCCAACTGGAGGAGACCCAAGCCCCGCACACCCCAGCAAAGACCAGCGCCAGGAGTTTCTCCTTCGAAGTGAGCGGGCCCATCTTCTCGAGCTCGGTGCGGGCAAATTCGGCAGCTTCCGGTGTGCGCTTGACCTGGGGCGGAAACAGCCGCATCACCACCCAGGGGACGAGCGCCAGGGAAATCAGTCCGGGCACAATGCCCGCGACGAGCCACCCGCCCCAGGTAACGCGGTAGCCCAGGTTGCCGGCCATTTGGGCGGCGAGCGGATTGCTGGCTTGGCCGGTGTAGAACATCGCGGCCGTGACGCAGATCGCCTGGTAGACGCCGGCCATCAGAAAGGCGCCCATCCGATTGGCCGTGGCGCCCGGCGTGGATCCGTAAAGCTCGGAGATGGAGCGGACAATAGGCAGGATCACGCCACCTGAGCGGGCTCCGTTCGACGGGATAATCGTCGCCAGAACCATGTCGGAGAGCGATAGCGCGTAGGATACCCCCAGGGTGCTGTGTCCGAAGAGGCGAACAAACCCAAGCGCAATTCGGCGGGCCAGCCCGGTATTGATCAGTGCGCGCGAGATGAAGAATGCGGCCTGGACCAGCCAGACGGTGGAGTCGGCATAGCCGCCCAGCGCGTCTGAGAGCTTCATGGTCGTCAGCAGCGGGGTGAGGGTGATGGCCAGCAGGACGAGGCCGCCGCCCGGGATGGGCCGGATGATCAGGCCGGCGACCGTGGCGAAGAACAGGCCTGTCAGACTCCAGGCCGAGGGGGTGAGTGTGGCAGGCCGAGGGATGAGCTTAGTGAAGATCAGGTAGATGGCGATGAGAACGGCGAAGCCCCATACTGTGCGGCGCCAGTTTTGCTCGGGTGCGGGCACTAAGCCGAACCCCGCGTGAGAGCTTCATTCGCGCGGCGGAACATGTACCATCGGGGCCGGAGCATAGCTCACACTATATCCAGTTTTCGGCGAGTTACTGGCTGATGTACACCGCGCTGGAAAGGCGGCCCGTCAGGGCAATGTCCTGGGCGGCCGGTCCGACGCGCACGCGCATTGGGCGGCTGCCAGTACGGCGCTCCGTCACAGTCAGGCGCGTACGCGGCACGATGCCGAGATTCTTCAATTCCCGCAGGACGTCCGGGCGGCGATCGGACACGCTGGTCACGACCCCCGTATTGCCAGCCGGTAGTTCGGCGAGACAGATTTCCCGGCGCTCCGGCAGGCTGCCGTCCTTGCGGGGAATGCCGTGGCCGTGAGGATCAATCAGCGGATCGCCCAGTTTGGCGGCGATGCGCTCTTCCATGCGTTCCGAGATAAAGTGCTCCAGGCGTTCCGCCTCGGCGTGGACTTCGTCCCAGGGATAGTCCAGGATGTCGTGCAGGAAGAGTTCAATCAGCCGGTGGTGTCGGATCACTTCCAGCGCGCGGCGCTTGCCGGCCGCGGTCAGCCGGGCGCCGCGATGCTTTTCGTACTCCACGAGCGGCGTTTCCTGGCCGGCGAGCTTCTGCAGCATGCCGGTGATCGAGGCCGGCCGCACCTGCAGGTGTTCCGCCAGGGCGTTCCCTGTAACCCGGTCTTCCTGCGGTCCGCCGATGGTGAGGATTGCCTTGAGGTAATCGTCGGTCGATTCGCTGTTCGCGCGTGTCGTGCTCTTCTTTGCCACTCAACCTAAACCTAGCCCATGGCGCCGGAGAGCCGCAACCTGTCCGATGACAGAGCAGAAGTGGCCGTTCCCGGCTGGAAATGATCCGGTTACCGGAAATGCTTGCCAAACGGGCGGAGTCGTTCTAGAATCCAATTTAGGCACACCTAAATTCTGGGGACGGGGACAACTTAACTCTTGATGAGCCACCACTACCGCTGGTTATGGCCGATCTATTTCTATGTCTGTTCGTGCGCCTTCGGGCAGAGCACCGCTTCCGTGGCGGGCACGGTACACGACCAGACTGGGGCTCCAATATCCGGAGCGCACGTGGTCGTGAAGAGTCCACTGACAAATTTCGAGCGAAGCTCGGTCTCGGATGGGGATGGCGCATTCCAGATCACGAACATTCCTGCGAGAAACTACGAAGTCACGGTCCAAGCGCCCGGATTCCGGCCCTTTGAGACCACCCTCGCACTCGCCGCGCGCCTGACGGCCGAATTACCGGTCAAGCTCGAACTGGCTGCAAATGAGACCCACGTGAGCGTGACGGCCAGTGATCGCGCCCTGCTAGTGAATGCCGAAGAGACGGGGACGCGTGCCCAGTTGAGCGAGACCGACATCGGCAAGATGGCACTGCAGGTGGGTAATCGGGGGCTGGAGGCCGTAGTTGTCAGCTTCCCCGGGTTCGCGCAGAACGCCAATGGAGCAATCCATCCGCGCGGCGCACACAACCAGATGTCCTTCATCATCGACGGCATGCCGATTACTGATCAGCTCACTGGCGCCTTTGCCAATTCCGTCGATCCCAACATCGTCCAGAACGTAGAACTGTTCACCGGCAACATCCCCGCGGAGTTCGGCAACAAGGTTTCGGCGGTGGTGAATGTCACCAGCAAGACCGGCCTGGGCACCGGCCGGCTGCTGGGCGGCTCGATCGCTGTGAGCGGCGCCGGGTTCGATACGCTGTCCCAGGTAACGCAGGTGGCGGGCGAGAAAGGCAAGCTGGGTTTTACGTTCTCGCTGAACACGATGAAGTCAAACCGCTATCTGGACCAGGTCTCCCTCGACAACCTGCACAACGGCGGCAACTCGCAGCGGGCGTTCTCCCGGCTGGATTACCAGGCCGGCGCACACGATGTGCTGCGGCTGAATCTGCTAGCTGGGCGATCCTCCTTCGAACTGGCGAACCTGCGATCACAACAGGCGCGGGGGATGGATGAACGACAGGAACTACGGGATGTATCCGCTGCTCTTGGTTGGGTCCACACTTTCAATGCGAATACACTGTGGAGCAGCAACTCCTCTTACCGCACGACCGTGGCGCAGTTGTTCCCAAGTGACGGCGACTTTCCCGTGACGGCGGCGCAGGCGCGGCATCTGTCGACGGTTACTTTCCTCAACCAGTTGGGCGTCGTGCGCGGGCGGCATAATGTCCGCTTTGGCGTCGATATCCAGCATTTCCCGGTGAGCGAGAATTTCTCATTCGGCATCACGGACCCGATGTTCAATGTGCCTGGTTCGGATGCTTACCTGCCGAACCTGCTGGCCTTCGACCTGAGCCGCGGCGGGCGACTGTTTCAGTTCTCCAAGCGCGCCTCGGGTTCGCTCTACTCCAGCTACCTGCAGGATGAGATCAACCTCGGCAACTTGCACGTCTCGGCCGGGCTCAGATTCGACAACTACCGGTTTCTAGTGCATGGCAGCCAGTTCCAACCACGGCTCGGCATCTCGTACAACATTCGAGGGATGGGCACGGTGCTGCGGGCGTCCTACAACCGGCTGTATCAGACACCGCCCAACGAGAATTTGCTGATCTCGAACTCCGATGAATCCAGTGTGCTGGTGGCGCCGCACATCCGGGAGACAGTCGGGAGTGCCGTCGTCCTCATCCGGCCAGAGCGGCAGAACCTCTACGAAATGGGGCTGCAGCAAGCGGTAGGGCGGAAGGTTAGTCTGAACGCGTCGTTCTATCACAAGGATGCGAAGGACCAGCAGGACAATAATAGTTTCTTCAATACGCCCATCATCTTCCCGATGCAGTTGAAGTCAATCCGAGTGAATTCCGTGGAAGGCCGTATGGTGGTGACCCCGGTGAGGGGTTTTTCGGGTTCGCTCAGTGTGACCCATGCCCGGGCTATCTCCACGCCGCCGTTCACGGGCGGGCTCTATATCGGCAATGGCGACGTCGCGCTGCTGAATTCAGGCCCTTTCGTCATCGATCACGATCAGGTATTGAGTCTGCAGACGATTGTGAATTACACAGGTAAGAAGGGCTTCTACGCGACGTGTTCGATGCGCTATGACAGCGGACTGGTGACCGCCGCCGCTGATCCAGTTCAGGTAGCGAGAGATCCCGACTATGCCGATTTGTTGCCGCTGGTGAACCTGACCTCGGCGCCTCCTCGCACCAAGCCGCGCGCCGTGACGGACTTGGTGCTGGGCTACCAGCATTTGCGCGGAGAGAAGCGGCAATGGGAGGCCTCGCTGCAGGTCTCGAACATCAGCAACGAGCGGGCGCTGTACAACTTCCAATCCGCTTTCGTCGGCACCCGCCTGGTTCAACCGCGCACCGCGGGCGTCCGGCTCTCGTGGTTCTTCTGACGGGCTGGTTCGTTTCCATGTATGTATAAAGGGTGGAAACGCTCCGCTTGCTGGCACTGGCTGATGACCTGACGGGCGCGCTGGAAGCAGGCGCACGCTTCCGCGATTCAGTCGTGTTGCTCAAGCCGCAGCCGGGCCGGCCCGAGAGCGTGGTAGTCTTCGATACCGAATCCCGCCACCTGGCGCCAGACGTCGCGGCATTCAGGCTGTTGGGCGCCATGGAGAGTGCAGTCTCGGACATCGTCTACAAGAAAACGGACTCCACTCTGCGCGGCAACATTGGGGCGGAGTTCAAGGCCTTGCTGGGCGCCTACCCCGAGTCAGTGATCTGCTATGTGCCAGCGTACCCAGAACTTGGGCGCACTGTCCGCAGCGGAGTTCTGTACGTGAACGGGATCCCTGTCCACCAGACCAGCTTCGCGCGCGATCCGCTGAATCCAGTAACAGAAAGCCATGTGTGGAAGGTGCTGGCTGCCCAGGGCTGCGATTTAGAGCGCGTCCGCATCTTTGATGGAGAGTCGCCCACCGACGTCCATGCGGCTGCTGCGGAGGCGCTGGCAAGCCCTCCACCCGTCGTGGTGGCTGGCCCGGCGGCGCTGGCTGGGGCATTGGCCCGGGCCTTGGGCATTGCGCGGGCAACGCCGGAGAGCTGGCCGGAGGTCTCCGATTGCGTCGTAATCAATGGCAGCGCACATCCCGCATCGGCGGCACAGGTCGGCCTGGCTCGGGAGAAGGGGATTCCCTGGGCCTTCGACCGGACGGCGGGCGCACACGACACGCTGATCATCTTTGGCGGCGATACGGCGCGCGGTGTCCTGCATCGCCTGGACGATCCCGTGCTGCACCCATTGGGCGAAGTCCTGCCGGGGGTTCCGGTGTCGTTGTTCGAACATGAGGGACGGCGGCGTGTACTCATCAGCAAGGCCGGCGGTTATGGCGCTCCGGATCTTCTGCTGCGGCTGTACGAACGGCTCTGCCAGACTGAAAAGGAACCATGGAACTGCTCGGCATAACCATGGGCGACTCCAGCGGAGTCGGCCCGGAGATCCTCCTGAATGCGTTTCAGAGAGGCGAGATCACGTGCCCGTTCGTCGCCTACGGCGACACGGCGGCACTGGAACGCTACAACGTCCATGGCGTGGAGATGCGCTCCATCACCCAGCCGGACGACTACCGGGAGGGGGTCCTGAACGTCGTGAATTCGGGGCTGATGAGCGGCGCCGACGTCACCCCCGGGGTAATCAACGCGAAGTCAGGTCATGCCGCGCGGGAGTATGTGATCGCGGCGACCAAGGCTGCCCTGGCCGGCCAGATCGCGGCCATGGTGACGCTGCCGATGAACAAGGAAGCCACGCAGTTGACGGATCCTGGCTTCACGGGGCACACCGAACTGATTGGCGCTCTGTGCGGCGTGGAGGACGTCACCATCATGCTGGCGTCCGACCAGTTGATTGTGACCCATGTGAGTACGCACTGCTCGCTCGCCGATGCCATTGCACGGGCGAGATTCGACCGCATCTGCACGATCATCCGCATGACGAGCGAGGCGGTGCTCCGGCTAAAACCGGGCGCGAAGATCGCGGTGGCGGGCCTGAATCCGCATGCCGGCGAGAACGGACTGTTCGGCGACGAAGAGATCCGCGAGATCCGTCCGGCTGTGGAATGGGCGCAGGCGCAGGGGATGCCCGTCGATGGGCCCTTTCCTCCTGATACGGTGTTCTTCCTGGCCGTCAGGAAGAAACGCTACGACGCCATCGTGTGCATGTACCACGACCAGGGCCACATTCCCCTAAAGTTGCTCGATTTTGAAGCCGGTGTGAACGTCGCACTGGGGCTGCCCATCATCCGCACCTCGGTTGACCACGGCACCGCCTTCGACATCGCGGGGCAGGGCATCGCATCGACGGTCAGCCTGCTGCGCGCCATCGAGTTCGCACAGCGCCTGATCAGAACTTAAGGAACCACTGTCTGCGCCACAACGCCCAGGCGATAAGGTAGAGGATCAGGACATTCGTCAGGGCATAGAGCAGGCTGGCGTTGATCGGGGATGCGACAGCGAGGCAGATGTTCTGGTGGAACCAGGCTCCGGCGCCGCTGCGGATGGCGATCTTAGCCAGTGCGCCGCTCAGCAGGAACATCAGGATTGCATTGGAGCCAAAGATCTCGAAGGGCCGGAACCAGTGGCCGAAGCCGCGCACGTCGCTGATGTAATACCAGGCTCCGAAGAGGAGCGAGGCGAGTCCCGCCATCAGTACGCAGTAGGAAGTGGTCCACAGGTTCTTGTTGAATGGCATCCAAATGGCGAGCACGTACGCGAGAGCGAGCAGGCCTGCACCCGCCCCAAACAACACGCGTAGCCGTTGCAATGGCACCGCAAAGCGCCGCATCAGATGGCCGGTGAGGATTCCAAAGAAGACCGTGCCGATGGCGGGCAGCGTGCTGACGATGCCCTCGGGATCCCAGACTTTGGTCACGCGCCACATGTGGCCGCTGAGAAACTGCGTGTCTACATAGCGGGCGAAATTACACTCCTTTGTCAGTGAGCCTGGACCGCATTCCGGAGTCGGATAGAGCGTCATCAGGCCCCAGTAGAGGACATTGAGGCCGATAAGCCAGGCGACCTGGCCGCGCACTTTCGTAAACAGAAAGACGACTCCGGCGATCAGATAGCAGACCGCGATCCGCTGCAGCACCCCGGGAATGCGGATGGTGGCAAAGTCGATGTTCGGGAAGGGACCCAGCAGGAAGCCCAAAAGGAAGATGATGACGGCCCGCTGGATGGTGTGGCGCAGCAGCGCGCCGCGATCGTCGCCACGTTCCATGCGGCGGGCGGTGGAGAGGGTCATGGCCACGCCCACGATCCACAGGAAGAACGGGAAGACGGTGTCGGTGAACGTCCAGCCGTGCCATTCGGCGTGTTCCAGCGGCGCGTACGTAGGGCCGGGCCCGGGATTGTTGACCAGTATCATCGAAGCGATCGTCGCGCCTCGAAACAGATCGAGTGCCTGGAGTCTTGCTCTCGGGGCGGTGGTCATCTCAGTGAGACGCTACCATATCGGACATGACCGAAGAGGTGGGGCTGCTGGTATTTGGCGACAATCACTTCATCGTGAGGGGGCCGCGGCCGACCTTGCCGGAGGCCCTGGCGCTCGCCCGGCGCTGGTCGTTGATCACGATCGGAAGCGGCATTGTGGCTACCGACGAACAGCTGCCTTGGCGTGTGTCGACGCGAGAGTTCCGCGAAGAGCTGAGCTGGGCTGTTCGAGTGGACGAACGCCCGCCGTCGGAGGCCGTAACCCTGTTGTTGCGGGAACTGGAGCAGCGCGGAGTCGAGATCCGGATGCCCAATCGCGCTAGCCTAAAGACAGAATCGTGACCGACATCCACTCCTATTCGAATCCCACGGAATCCCGTGTGCGCCACGTTGAGCTCGACCTGGCCGTCTCCTTCGCTGAGAAGAAACTGCGCGGCGCGGCTACGCTGACGCTGGACCAGGCCGGCAAAACGCTGGTGCTGGATACACGCGACCTAAATATCCTGCGGGTAAATGGCTCCTCGTCGGGGTTCACTCTCGGGCCGCGGGACAAGTTCCTTGGCGCACCTTTGACGATTCCGCTGGCGCCGGGTGTCCGCAGCGTAGTGGTCGAGTACGAAACCGCCCCTCAGGCTTCGGGCCTGCAGTGGCTGGAGCCTCCGCAGACCGCGGGCAAGAAACATCCTTTTCTGTTCTCGCAGTCGCAGGCGATCCATGCACGTTCTTGGATCCCGATTCAGGATTCACCCGGCGTGCGGGTGACGTATTCGGCGCGCATCCACGCTCCGGTGCCACTGACTCCGTTAATGTCTGCGCGGACCGTGCGGCCTGGCCACTTCCACCTGCCCGAGCCCATTCCGCCATATCTCATTGCCATCGCGGTGGGCGATCTTCAGTTTCAGGCGATCGGCCAACGCTGCGGCGTCTGGGCCGAGCCTTCCGTCCTGAAAGGCGCGGCCTGGGAGTTCGCCGACATGGAGAAGATGGTGGCGACGGCGGAAAGCCTCTATGGGCCTTACCGTTGGGGCCGCTACGACCTGCTCGTATTGCCGCCTTCGTTCCCATTTGGCGGCATGGAGAATCCGTGCCTGACCTTTGCCACGCCCACCGTGATCGCGGGCGACCGGTCTCTCGTGTCGTTGGTTTCACACGAACTGGCGCATTCCTGGTCAGGCAATCTGGTGACGAATGCGACCTGGTCCGACTTCTGGCTGAATGAAGGGTTCACCACCTACATTGAGCGCCGGATCCAGGAGGCGCTGTACGGCCGCCGCCAATCCGAAATGGAGTTCGCCATCGAAGTGGGCGAACTCAAGGATGAGATGAAGGACCTGCCCCCGGCCGATCAGCATCTGGCTGTCGACCTGAAGGGCCGGGATCCGGATGACGGCATGACGCAGGTGCCGTACGGCAAGGGCGCACTGCTGCTGCGGAAGCTGGAGGAGAAATACGGCCGCGAGAAGTTCGATGCCTGGATCCGGTCCTATTTCGACCACTTCGCCTTCCAGTCCATCACGACGGACCAGTTTGTCTCCTACCTGCATCAGTCGTTCCCCAACGAAAACCTGGACGCCTGGATTCATCAGCCGGGTTTGCCGCCGGACGCCCCGAAGATCAACTTCGACTTCGAAACGAAGCCTCGCAAGGCCTGGGTCACCGCGGAATGGCTACACTGGCTGCGGTCGCTGCCGGAGGATCTGAGCGCCGCAAAGATGGCCGATCTCGACCAGCAATGGGACTTCACCCACGCCGGCAACAGTGAGGTGGCGGCCCAGTGGCTGCTGATGGCCGTGCGTGCCAAGTATGAGCCGGCCTATCCGCGATTGCAGGAGTTCCTGGTGCAGGTGGGGCGTCGCAAGTTTGTGAAGCCGCTGTTTGAAGCGCTGGTGAAAACACCGGACGGCCGGACCCGGGCACAGTCCATCTATCAGCAGGCGCGGCCCGGCTATCATCCAATCACGCAGGCCACAGTGGATGCGATTCTGAAGTAGATCGCGTCCACGCGGAGCGTGTTTAGCGGAAAACCACCAGGTTGCTGAGGGCGATCTTCGCCCCTTTGGAGCCCTGGTAGGGCTCGCCCTTCACAACCAGTTTCAGCGTGTGCTTGCCAGGCTTGAGCGCGAAATCATGGTAGACGCTTTCGCCTCCCTTGCTCGCATCCTCATCGGGGTAAACGTCGACTGTCGAGGCGAGCTTGCCATCCAAATACACGTCAGCCAGGCCGCCGTCAGGAAGGTAGAGGCCCACCAGGATAAAACCTCGGCCTTCGAAGCCTATTTCGGCGGAGGAGCCCTTCGTGGAAGAGACCCGAGACCCTGTGTTACGGCTCGATTCGTCGGTCCACTGGCCGCTCCACTGCCAGCGGGGGTCGTTGATCGCCACACGCTCAGCCGGCGACCCGTAGTCGTCCCAGACCTCCAGCTTCGGAGCTCTCGCAGCCTGCGCAGGAACCGTGAGCTTATCCCCTTCCAGCTTGCCTCCGGCTCGTTTCACCACGGCCAGGGCGCGGTTGTAGGTGCTGTCCACGATGGTCTCGAAGGTGAAGTCGGTGTACTGGAACTTGCGATGGGCCAGCGGCGGGATGCCGCTCTTCCATACATCGGGAATGCGGTTCCAGCCCAGCATCGTGCCCAACACGCCCGCGGCCGAGGACGGATTGCAATCGGAATCCTGCCCGGCGCGGGTCGAGATCTGGATGGTCTTCGTCATGTCGCCATCGCCGTAGAGCAGGCCCAGGGCAATGTAGGCGCCATTGATCTTGGCATCAATGTTGAAGGGCTTCAGGGCGCCTTCGGGGCACGGTTCGCGCTTGTTCCACTTCTCCTCGATCAGGTGCCACGCCTTCTCCCAGTCATTCGGGTTCTGCTTGTGCCAGGTCATCAGGTCAGAGATCAACTGGCCGTAGGGACTCTTCGCCGGGATGCAGGCCAGGCCGGCTTCCACCACCTTGTGGGGGTCTGATTCGAAGAACGCCGCGGCGTACATACAGCCCACGAACATGCCGCCGTAGATGCCGTCGCCGTAGTTCATGACTCGGCCCGCCCGCCAGGCGATGTCGTTGGCCACCTGCGGCAGTCCAGGCGTCATCAGTCCGATGAAATCAGCTTCGATCTGAAAGTCGATGTCGTTCGCGTGGGCGTTGTATTTCGGAGTGCCGGAAAGAGTGGCGGGCACTCCACGCTTGAGAGCCCGGCGAGCGGCCAGATTCGCGTGCCACAAATTGTAGCGCGCGTTCTTGAACATCGCACCGAAGTCGTCCGTAGTGGCGTCGAGGCCCTTGTCATCCAGGACCTTCGCGAACGTCATGTCGACATAGAGGTCGTCCTGGTTCAGGGCGTTGTCGACCTTCGAGGGTTTCCACTCGGGCAGCCTGTCGACCGGGATGATCTTCTCATTGAAGCGGAACTCAGTCGGCGCTCCGTAGCTGACGCCGAACATCTGCCCGGCCCAGCCGCCGCGGATGCGGTCCTTCAGGTCATTCACGGAAATGGTTCTGGTCTTGGCCGGTTGAGCGGCGCATAGGTAAATCGACAGAATAAAGGCGGCACTGAACCGGTTCATGGCTTCTCCGTCCCAAACAGTATCATTCGTGCTCCAACGGCGTCAAAGCAACTGTCGCGGGCACCTAGCTCACGCTTGCTGCCTGGAATGGCGGCTTGCCGGCCCGCAGCCAGCCTCCAAGGCAGACGGCCGGCGTCCACAGGAGCAGGAGTCCGACCTGGTACCACATCTGCACTTCCCCCCACGAGAGCGCGGCCGAGACAAAGCCCAGCAACTCGCCCCACAGGATCAGGCCGAGAATATGGTGCCACGGCTTGACCGGCGCCAGCCTGGCCGTCACCCAACCGCCGGCGATCGACCACAAAGTGCTGGTGGCGAGGCTCAGCGCGGCCAGGCTGTCGGGCGGTAGGCGGCCGGCGACGTAGCGATCCGGAAAGAGTGCTTTCAGCAAGCCGTCCGTTGCGACGACCAGCACTCCGACGGTGGCCCAGCCGGCCACGACGGAGAGGATGCTACGGATGGTAGTGCTTGCCATGCGGAGTATCTTACCCGCCGCATGGCGGATTTCCAAGGCGTTTGTGATCCCGGTCACAGACCGGGGCGGGCTTCCGGGCGGAAACTGGCATCAGGAGAACGACCGATGAATCAAACCGTCGCCGCCGGTACCGTTGGAGATTGGACCGCTCGCAACTTCCGTTGCGTCGTGGTTGTGGAGAAGTATGGCATCGACTTTCACCAGGAAGCCGAAGTCCCCATCGACGAAGCTTGCCGGCAGCGTGGCTTAAACGTGGAAGCCGTGCTCAGTGAATTGCAGGCCGCGGCAGCGCCCCGGCAGGCCGTCTCCGGCGACTGGGCGAACATCTCCCTGCGCGAGCTGACGAAGCACATCAATGCCCGCCATCACGAATATCTGAAGCTGGAGTTGCCCCGCCTTCGGCAGAGGCTCGATCGCATGGCCGGGCGCCACGGGGAACGGGACGGCGCCCTGCTCAGCCGCCTGCACACGGTCTACTGCAGCCTGCAGGAAGAGCTCGAATTGCACCTGCACAAAGAGGAGATGATCCTCTTTCCGGTCATCAATCGCTATGATTCAGCCGCCGAGACCGGCTATCCCATCGGCGCGCCGCCCTTCGGGACCGTGCGCAACCCCATCCAGATGATGCTCCGCGAACACGACGGAGCCACCGAGTCGCTGCGGCAGATGCGCGCCATCACTCGCGACTACGTGCCTGCGGATTATGCCTGTGCGAACTTCCGCGCCGTATTTGCCTCGCTCGAGGAGCTGGAAGCTGATCTGCTGGAGCACATTCGCGTAGAGAATGAGTTCCTGTTCCCCCGCGCCGCCGAGCTCGAAAAGGCACTGTTGGGGTGAGCCTCAAGTCACGGGGCCGGGGTTAAAGAGGGCCGGGGCGTTGTGCAGTTTCCACGTCTCGGCCCATGTCTTTTTCCGGCCGCTCGCGACTTCCAGGATCAGGTCGAACAGCTCCTGGCCCACCTGCTCGATCGACGCGTCGCCGGTGGCGATGCGGCCGGCGTTGACATCAATCAAGTCGGGCCAGCGCTCGGCCAGGGCCGTGCGCGAGGAAACCTTGATCACCGGCGCCATCGCCAGTCCATAGGGCGTACCTTCGCCGGTCGTGAAGACATGCAGATTCATCCCCGCCGCGAGCTGCAGCGTGCCGCAGATGAAATCGCTGGCCGGCGTCGCTGCAAAGACAAGCCCCTTCGTAGTGACGCGTTCACCAGGTCCGGCAACGCCCATCAGGGCGCTGGTGCCAGCCTTGGCCACGGATCCCAGCGCTTTCTCGACGATGTTGGCCAGGCCTCCGCGTTTGTTGCCGGGTGTGGGGTTGGCGCTGCGGTCAGCAAAGCCACGCTCCAGATACTCGTCATACCAGGCCATCTCGCGGATCAGCGCCTGGGCGACCTCTTCGCTGGCGGCGCGCGGCGTCAGCAGATGCACCGCGTCGCGGACTTCCGTCACCTCTGAGAACATCACCGTGGCTCCGGCGCGCACCAGCAGGTCCGCCGCATGCCCAACGGCAGGATTGGCGGTGACCCCGGAGAACGCATCGCTCCCGCCGCACTGCAGCCCGACACTCAACTGCGAAGCAGGGCAGGGCACCCGTCGGCGCCGGTTCAACTCCTCCAGGCGTCTCTCGGCGAAGCGCAGAATCGACGCGATCATCGCCTGGAAGCCGTGCTCATCCTGGAGCCGAACAACAAATGGATCCTCATCCTGCAGCACGGGCAGGTTCAGTGACGCAGGGAAGAGCTTGCCGGGTTGCAACTTCTCGCAGCCCAGGCTCACGATCAGGGGCGATTCGCCCAGGTTGGGATTCAGCGCCAGATTGCGGATGGTCCGGATGGGAACCGCAGCTCCAGGCGCCTGGATCGCCACACCGCAGCCGTAGGTGTGCGTGATCGCCACCACGTCGTCGACGTTGGGGTATCGCGGCAGCAACTCCTCTTTGATTCGTTTGACCGCGTAATCAACGGTCGGTGCCACGCACTGCACCGTCGTTGTGATGCCCAGGATGTTCCTGGTGCCCACCGTTCCATCCGGATTGGGATAACCATCGAAGGTGATGCCTTCCAGCGGTGCCAGCGCTGGGCGAATGCCATTAGCTCGGGGCAGTTGATCGAGGGCCGGCGCGGCCGGAAGGCTCAGCAACTCCTCGCGGACCCAGGACCCCTGCGCGATGGTGCGGCTGGCCAGTCCGATGACTTCTCCGTACCGGACCACCGGTTCACCCTCGCCGATCTCTATAAGGGCCACTTTGTGGGCCTGCGGGATGAACTCGGTCAGGGTCAGCCCGCAGGCGAAAGTGGTCCCGGCAGGCAGCCCCTCTGGGTTCACAATGATGGCGACATTGTCGCGCGCATGGACGCGTACATAGAGGGGCTGCATCGCTATGGTTCCTTACTCGGGCTTGCGCACCTGGCACTGCGCCATGTCTTCGATGATGTTGACGATGGCCGAGTGGTCGAGCTCGCCGCGGCCGTTGTTCACCGAGGCCACGAGCATCTGCTGCACCATGCTGGTGAAGGGCAGGGCGACCTTCATCGACTCCGCGGCCAGCAAGGCGTTGCGCAGATCCTTCTGATGCAGGCAGATGCGGAAGCCGGGCTTGAAGTTGCGGCCGATGACCATCGGCGCCTTGGCGTTCAGCACCGTGCTGCCCGCGAGGCCGCCTTTTACGGCATTGAATACAACCTCCGGATCCAGGCCCGCCTTGGTAGCCAGCACCAGCGCCTCGCCCATCGCGGCGATATTGCAGGCAACCATGATCTGATTGGCCAGCTTGGTCACGTTGCCGGCGCCTACCGGGCCAGTGAGGGTCGCGCTGGAGCCCAGCGACTTCAACACCGGGAGGCTCTTGTCGAAGGTCGCCTGGCTGCCGCCAACCATGATCGCCAGGGTTGCGTCGATCGCCTTGGGCTCGCCGCCGCTCACCGGCGCGTCCAGGAACTCCACGCCCTTCTCCGCACAGGCGGCTCCAACCTTCTGCGCCGTCACGGGGTTGATGGAGCTCATGTCCACGATGATTGAGCCCGCTGCCGCGCCTTCCAGCACGCCGCCCGGGTTCAACACAGCGGCTTCGACATCCGGCCCATCCGGCAGCATGGTGATGGTGAGCTCGGAACGCGCTGCCGCTTCGGCGGCTGAGGCGGCAGCTTCCGCGCCGGCGGCGGTCAGCTCTTCGACTGATGCAGTGACGATGTCGTACACGGTCAACTTGTGGCCGGCCTTCAGGAGATTCTTGGCCATGGGCTTGCCCATGATGCCGAGTCCGACAAATCCGATGTTCATTTTGTGGTGATTGCCTCGCTTCGATCAGAGTATCGGAACCGGGCATCCTCCGGTGGGCCGGAAAGGTCCCTCGCCCATGCGGTGGGGCCCCTACGGGGTATAACCAAAAGAGCGATGCAGACAAAACAACTTGGAAACAGCGACCTACACATCACCCCGCTCGGTGTCGGAGCCTGGGCCATGGGGGGCGGCGGATGGGCCTTCGCCTGGGGCCCGCAGGACGACAGCGAATCGATTGCGGCCATTCGCGCCGCGCTGGATGCGGGCATCAACTGGATCGATACCGCGGCGGTGTATGGCTTGGGCCACTCCGAGGAAGTTGTCGCAAAGGCACTGGAAGGCCGGTCCCGGAAGCCCTATGTCTTTACGAAGTGCGAGCGCTGCTGGGATGAAAACCGCCAGATCTATAAGAGCCTCAAGAGCGACTCCATTCGGAAAGAGTGCGAGGCTTCCCTGCGGCGCCTGAAACTCGACGTCATCGACCTCTACCAGATTCACTGGCCGGAGCCGGAAGAAGATATCGAAGAAGGCTGGGAGACCATGGTGCGGTTGAAGGAAGAAGGCAAGGTCCGCTGGATCGGAGTGTCGAATTTCAACGCCGCCCAGATGAAGCGGATCCAGAAGTTCGGCCCCATTACCTCCCTGCAGCCGCCTTACTCCATCCCCTCGCCGGATATCGAAACCGCGGCAATGCCCTTCTGCGCCGAAAACAACATCGGCATGATCGTCTACTCGCCCATGAAGTCGGGGCTGCTCACGGGCAAGATGACCCGCGAGCGCATCGAGAATCTGCCCGCTGATGATTTCCGCAAGAATGCTCTCAGCTTCAAAGAGCCCCATTTGACCCGCAACCTGGCACTCGTCGAACTCATCCGTGAGATCGGCAACCGGCACGGGCGTACGCCGGGCGAAGTGGCCATCGCCTGGGCACTGCGCCGCCCCGAGATCACCGCCGCCATCGTCGGCCTGCGCTCGCCCGCCCAGTTGGAAGGCGTGATTGGTGCGGCCGGCTTCCGTCTAGCGCCTGAAGAGATCGCGGAGATCGCCGCGTTTATGACCGCCAATCCGGTCTAGCGGCCGGTTTTCGGCTTCTGCAGCCACACGTAGCAGTGATTGCCCAGCCGCGCTGCGTGTGGCGTCTTCATCAGCCAGGGATCCAGGTAACGCAGCGGCCACAGCGCCAGTCCGAGCACGCCGTGTGCCAGGATTCGCCACCAACGCCAGGGCAACAGCATCTTCCCGAACTCCATGGTGAAGATAATCCAGGTGGCGGCAGGGCCTGTGCGCCAACCGGTTTTCACTACCTTCAGGCCCCCGGCCATCGAGGCCAGGCCATCGGGCGTGAATCGCCGGTAATCCTTGGGGTACTCGTGAAACGGGTGGCAAAACGGCGTTACCACATGGGCGAAGCCGCCCGGTGCGAGCACGCGTTCGATCTCCCGCATCACACGCTGCGGCATGTAGACATGCTCCAGCACCGCATCGCACTCCACGCGTTGGAAGACGTCATCCGGGAAGGGGAGTTCATGCGCGTCACCAAGGACGTCGACGCCCGGAGTCGCCAGGATGTCGAGGTTTACATAGCCCGGCACGTGGCGTCGCGCGCCGCCGATGTACAAATTCCAGCGGCCCAGCGGAGCGTCGATCCGCAGTTCGTCAGGATTGTGCAGGTAGGGGTCGGGTAGCTTCACCGCAGCGCGTTCGTGATTTCCAGGCCGCGTTCGTAAAGCATCGCAGTTTCGCTGCTGCAGCCTACAAAGAGCATGCCCATCTTCTTCCAGCGCTGGGCCAGCGCCAGGTTCCTGGCCTGCGCGCCGGGGGCGACGCCATGTGCAATGCAGCTCTCGATGATCTTTTCGACCGTGGCGAGCATCTTCGGGTGTTCGAATTCGCCGGGGACGCCCAGGCTGATGGTGAGGTCCACCGGTCCGATCATCACCGCGTCGACATTGGCCACCGACAGCAACTCGTCACGCGCTTCAAAGGCCTTCACGGTTTCAATCTGAAGCACCACCATCTGCTCGCGGTTGAGATGCTCCATCATCTGCGGAATCGTGACCGGCTCGAAGTCGAACGACATAGTCGTCAAGCCCATGCCACGCATTCCAACAGGCGGAAACTTGGTCCAACTGACGGCCTTTTCGAGCAGGGCCGGATCTTCCACTCTGGGAAAAATCACACCCTCGGCGCCGCAGTCCAGTGCCCGGGCGACCAGCGAATACTGAAGCTCAGCCACCCGCACGATGGGGCTCAAACCCACCTTCACGGCGATGCGGCACAGATCCTGCAGCGTCTCCTGGTCAAACCCGCCGTGCTCCCCGTCCAGAAAAGCCCAGTCGAATCCGGCGGCGGCCAGGATGCGCGCCACGTCCTGCGAACGCAATTGAGCGAAAGCCGTGCCGAGTTGGAGCCTTCCCTCGCGCAGAGCCTTTTTAACGGAATTGGGTTTCATACGGTCAACAACAAATGGTCCGGACAGCCGCGGTGGACGTTTTCATAAATGGTGTCGATCAGATCGAAGCCATGCCGCGCCAGGAAAGGCAGCAGCGAGAACAACCGCTCCTGTAAATGGCGTTCGGGGAACACCAGGCCGCTCAGGTGCGCGGCTCCTTCAGTCACCTGGAGGTTGCGGCGCATCGCCTCGCGCGAGGTCTTGCGGCGGTTCTTTTCAAGCTGATAAAGGATCTTCGCCCGGCTCTTCACGAGGGCCGCGCCAAGTGTGGGGTCGAAGCTCTGAAGTTCTCGCTCCAGCCGCTCCAGCGAACTGCGGACTTCGCTCGAGACGTCTTCGAACGTCGCGCCCAATGACTCGGGAATAAGTCGCGAAGCGATGCGCTCCTTCAGGGAATCAGCTCCATGGAAACAGTCAGTCAGCGTGATGTGGAACTTATCCATCAGTGTGTGCGCACGCTCATCCAACAGTGTGAACCCACTCCTCGGCACGGCCATCGGCATGCGGCCCAGCAGGGTCTGGTATAACACCTGCGATTGCGCGAGATAAGCGAGTTCGGCCGGTCCACCGATATAGGCCGCCGTGGGCAGCAGATAGTCCTGCATCACCGGCCGCAGCAGTGCATTCGGAGAGAGCGAAGCGGAATCGGAGGGGACTTCATCCGGAGCGAGCTTCAGCCGGCGGCCGCCCTCCAACTTGAAGAACAGCGAGGTGTCTTTGTCTACCAGGACCTGCGAGTGGTAGCCGGCGGCTTCCAGTTCTTTGCCGCGTGCCATCAGGGCCTGCGTCAGCTCGTCGCGGCGTTCCAGCGCCGCATGCAGCATCGGCGCGGCCACTTCCCGCAAGGCGGGTTCCAGCGGATCCAGGAAGATCAGCCCGTGGCCGGCCAGTAAGCGCTGGATCAACAGGCGAAATGCCTCGCCAAAGGTGCGGCCCGGCTGATAGGCGTCATCCACCAGTTCCATCACCTCGTCGGCGTAGAGGAACCCGCGCAGTGTCTCGCGCATTTGATCCACGGGCGCGGTCGTGATGGGAATCGAGCCTACCGGCTGCCCGGGTTGCCCGGCCCCCGTCGCTTCCAGGCGGGCCGCGCGCTGCCGCGGATCGAACATCCAGGCGTGCTGAATCTCCTGGAAATCGTGATCTTCGGTAGCCAGCCAGAAGACAGGTACGGCCCGGATGCCGGAGTCGGTCAACTGGCGCGCCAGCTTGGCTGCCGTCAGGGCCTTATAAACGGTGTAAGCCGGCCCGGAGAACAAACCCACCTGCTGGCCCGTCACGATCGCCACGGTGTCGGGCAGTTCCAATTGGGCCAGGGAAGCGGATTCGCCGTTGATCTTGCGCAAGGCCGCGACGACCTTCTGCCGTCGCTCGTCGGGAATTCCGGCCGCAATGGCCGCACGGCGCACAGACTCCGGGTCGTGCGGATTGTGCGCGTAAAACTTTGCCACCCGCTCGAAGCGGTACAGATAGTCAGCGAAAAGCGCGCTGGTACCCGGCAATTCGGTATGCGGAATGCAGGTGCTTCTCATGCCTTGCTCCAACCCAGACTAGCAAATCCGATCATTGCCTCTCCTTCGACTGCGCTTCCGGCGCCTCGGTCACCCCTGCACAAGCGGCTAAACTGTAGATGATGCTTACCGACCAGGAATTCCAGCAGCGGGTCGACCAGACCCTGGAAACCGTCTTTGCAAAACTGGCCGGAGCCAGCGACGACTACGATTTCGACGTGGACATGAACAACGGAGCGCTCACCGTCGAGTTCGAGGAACCCCGGGAACGCTTTGTCGTCAGCCCGAACAGTCCCGTCAAGCAGATCTGGGTCTCGGCTCACGTCCAAAGCTACAAATTCGACTGGAAGCCCGAGGCCGGCGCTTTTATGCTCCTCGATTCCGGCCAAACCCTGGAAGACCTGATGGTTTCCGCCATCCAGAAGCGGATTCCGGACTTTCACCTCTAGTGGCCGGCGTTTACATCTCCTGGCCGTTCTGCGCGCAGAAGTGCACTTACTGCAATTTCGCCTCCGGGGTCTTCCCGCGTGAATTGGAACAACAGTATTTGGATGCACTGACCCGCGAAATCCGCTCCACAATCTGGGGCTGGACCCCGCAGACTGTCTATCTGGGTGGTGGAACGCCCGCTTCAATGGATTCGGCCGCCCTGGACGGGCTCCTGGGCCTCATCCCCGGCCGCGCCTGGGCCGAGGCGACTATTGAGGCAGCGCCGGGCGCCATCTCCCGGGACCACGCCCAGGCTTGGGTTCGCTCCGGCTTGAACCGCGTCAGCCTCGGTGTGCAGTCGTTTGTGGAAACCGAACTGCGCCGCACTGGTCGAAAACACACCGCCGCGAATGTGGCGCAGGATGTCGCCATGCTCCGGTCCGAGGGCTTCTCCGAGATCAATATCGATCTCATCGCCGGACTCCCCGACCAGACCGCTCGCGGCTGGGCGGCATCGCTCGATCAGTTGGAAAGCCTGGATGTGCCCCATGTTTCCGTATACATGCTGGAGGTTGACGAGGATTCGCGGCTGGGCAAGGAACTTCTGCTGGGTGGGGTACGCTATGGGGCGATGGACGTCCCCGGCGAACAGCAGATAGTGGAATGTTACGAACAGGCGGTGGATCGCCTGGCGGAAATGGGCCTGCACCGCTACGAGATTTCCAATTTTGCACGGCCAGGTTCCGAGTCACTGCACAATCTCAAGTACTGGCAACTTGAGCCTTATTATGGGTTTGGGGCGGATGCTCACTCGTTCGACGGCCGCCTGCGCTGGCAAAATGTGGAGTCGCCCTCCGAATATGTCTCCACTCCGGATCCGCGTTTGAGTTCCGTCGAGGCGATCCTCGCCGAAGAGCGGTTCTTCGTCGGTTTACGCCTCATGAGAGGCATCCAACCGACCCCGGACGAGTGGTCGGAGCACCGCGCTGTCATCGATCAGTTTGTTGCCGACGGCCTTCTGGCCACAGACGGGCAGACCCTGCGCCTGACGCCGCGCGGCATCCTGCTCTCCAATGAGGTGTTTGAGGAATTCATTCATGCCTGAGACTATGATCGACCTGAGATCCGACACGGTGACCCGGCCCACACCCGAGATGCGGCGCGCCATGGCCGACGCCGAGGTGGGAGACGACGTCTATCGCGAAGATCCCACCATTAACCTGCTCGAGGCCCGGGCGGCTGAAATCTTCGGCAAAGAGTCTGCGCTGTTCCTGCCCACCGGAACAATGGGCAATACCATCGGCGTGAAGTGCCTCACCACCCACGGCCAGGAAGTAATCTGCGATGCCCGCGGCCACCTCCTGAACTACGAACTCTCCATGACATCGTGGTTCTCGGGTTGCCAGATCCGGGCCATCCATACTGAGGACGGAATCCTTACATGGGATGCCATTCAGCGCGAAATCCGTCCACTGGGTCCCCACGCCGCCGACACCGGCTGCATCGAGCTCGAGAACACGCACAATATGGCCGGTGGCACCGTCTATCCACAGGCGGTGATCGACGAAATCTGCGATCACGCCCACGACCGCGGCATTGCCGTCCATATGGATGGCGCCCGCATCTTCAACGCAGCTACTGCCTCTGGTGTCGGCGTCAAACAGATGTGCGCGAAGGTCGACACCGTGCAGTTCTGTCTTTCCAAGGGGTTGGGCGCTCCGGCTGGATCGATGATCGTCGGCACCGAGGCTCATATGAAGAAGGCTCGCCTCTACCGCAAACGTCTCGGCGGCGGAATGCGCCAGGTGGGCATCCTTGGCGCCGCTGGGCTCATCGCTTTAGAGACCATGCCGCACCGGCTGTCCCTCGACCACGAGAATGCGCGCACGCTGGCAGCCGGCCTGGCCCAAATCCCGGGCATCCGGGTAATTACCCCGGTGCCTGCCACCAACATCGTGATTTTCGACGTCTCCAGCACCAGCCAGGGGAGTGCCTCCATCAGCGCGGCCCTGAAATTGCGCGGCGTGCTCATCAACGGCATCAATCCCACCACCATGCGGGCCGTCACTCATTACGACGTCTCGGCCGGGCAGTGCGCCCAGGCTTTGACAGCCCTCGCTGAAGTGCTTTCCTGATCGGAGATATCTGGCGAAAATCGTCAGGCGGAATTACTACCCGCCTGGCGGGAAGAATTGCCTGTTTCCTCCTCTAACGGCCCGGAAGCGGTGAGCGGGTGTTCGCAAACCACAGAAAATAAACACCATGACGGAATGGCCGTGCGCTTGCTTATCTTCTTCCGTGTAAGGAGAACAGCCCAATGGCAAGCAAGAATCTGGCAGTCATGGCCACCTACGTATCCCTCAATGATGCGGAAAATGCCCTGAATCTCCTGCGCCGCGCCGGGTTTCGTGGCACAGATCATTCGCTCCTGCTCTCCATCAACGAGGGTACGAAGGATCTGGTCCATGTGAAGAGCAGCAAAGCTCCGGAAGGCGCGGTCGCGGGCTTCGTCGCCGGGGCCTTCATCGGCGCCGTTATCGCTTGGCTTCTGGCCGGCGGCTCGATCCACGTTCCCTATCTGGACCCCTATCTCGCGGCCGACCCGGCCCTGGTCGTGCTCGCCGGAATGAGCATCGGTGCGGTCATCGGTGGGCTCATCGGCACACTGGCCGGCTGCATTATCCCCGAGTACGAGACCCGCCGCTGCAATGGCCGGCGTCGTCGCGGGGCGATCCTTCTGTCAGTGCACTGCGACAACAAACAGTGGAAGAACCAGGCAGTCTCCCTGTTGCGCACCTCCGGAGCGGACGACATCGGCTGCGTGCGGGAATCCTCAGCCGATTTTGCCTCCACCGATAAGCCCATGCCGCGCAATGTCGAACATGAAACTATCGTCTAGAAATCAATGGTTTAGCTGGGCAGCCGGGCGTCGGCGCCGGAAATAGGCACAGAGCCGCGCCCCGCCGCCCCAATTGGGAGCGGTTCCTTTGCTACGATGAGTTTTCTCCTACAGGAGGAACTCTTTCTCATGTCCGTCCACATCCAGACCCGCGAAGTAAATGGCGTTACGGTGATGGCCTGCACCGGCACCATCACGCTGGGAGAATCCACCAGCCTGTTTCGAAATACCTTACGCGAATTGCTCCAGAAGGGAACCCGGAAGCTGTTGCTCGACTTGGGCGGCGTGACTTACCTCGATTCGACCGGCATCGGCGAACTGGTGGGTGCCTATACCTCTGCCCGCAACGTCTCCGCCCAGATCAAACTGGCCCGTCTGCCTGAGAAGATCTACAATCTTCTCCAGATCACCAAACTCATCACTGTCTTCGAAATCTTCGACGACGAGGCCGAGGCCGTCAGAAGCTTCAAATAGACCCTGCGTTGCCTGAATGTGAGCCTCCAGCTTGTGCTGGACATCCACCATACAGTGATGTATGGTACTCACAATGCTCATTCAAGGCAGCCCTGACCTGGGTGTCAGGGGCGTGCGTTCCTCCAAAACCGCGCCGGTTAGCCCGCTCAGTCCAACTGACTGGCTGAAGCACGGCTTGTCCGCCTTGGCTGCCGGCGGCCCCCGCGCGCTCCGTGCTGAGGTCCTGGCCCGCGAATTGGGCGTGTCGCGCGGCTCCTTCTACTGGCACTTCCAGTCTCTGGACGACTTCCACGCGCAACTGCTCTCCTTTTGGACCCATGTCGCCGTCGACAAAATGATCGACCTGCATGAACGCGCCGCCGCTTCCCCGCAGTCCCGCCTGAAAGCGATAGTCCTGCATGCGTTCACCACGGACCTGCGCTTCGAACGCGCCATGCGTGCTTGGTCGCTCGAGGCGGAGCGCGTCGCCACGGCCCTGGCGCAGATCGACGCGCGCCGTACCGCCTATCTCAGCCGGTTGCTGCGAGCGGCCGGACACGACCAGAAAAGCGCCGCCGCCCGAGCCCGGCTGATGTATACCGCCTTTGTCGGGTTTGTGGTGCGGCCGTCACCCGCCGACGCACGCGGCGAACAGCTCGCGAATTTCATTGTTTCCACGCTGTTGAAGAGGAATCCCACATCATGAAGCCAATCCGCCAGGTCGCGGTGCTCGGCGCCGGAACCATGGGCGCGCGCATCGCCGCGCACTTCGCCAATGCGCGCATTCCTGCCCTGCTGCTCGACCTCACCGCGGCGCAGGCCGCCAAGGGCCTGGAAGCCGCGCGCAAGCAATCGCCCGGAGCGTTCTATACCGAGCAGGGTGCCGCCCTTGTGACGCCAGGCAGCTTCGACGAACACTTGTCCCTGCTCAGCGGCGTCGATTGGGTGATCGAAGCGGTGACCGAGAACCTGGAGATCAAGCGTTCGCTCTGGGAGCGGGTCCTGCGGAATGCGCCCGCCGCGGCCACCCTCACCACCAATACCTCCGGCATCCCGCTGCGATCCATCTGCGAAGGCTGGCCGGAGGATCGCCGCCGGCGCTTTCTGGGCACGCACTTTTTCAATCCGCCCCGCTACCTCCATTTGCTGGAATTGATCCCTGGTCCCGCTACGGATGAGTCTCTCCTGACGGACGTCGGTGCTTTCGCTGACCGCGTTCTCGGTAAGGGCGTTGTGATCTGCAAGGACACGCCCAACTTCATCGCCAACCGGATTGGTTCGTTCTTCGGCGCGACAATCTACCAGCTCATGCAGAAGCTGGATCTCACCATCGAGGAAGTGGATGCGCTCACCGGTCCGGTAATCGGCCTCCCCAAGTCAGCCTCCTTCCGGCTGCTGGACATCGTCGGACTGGATGTCTGGAACCTGGTCTCGAAGAACCTCTACGATTTGGTGCCGGACGATCCGTGGCGCGAGCGCTTCCTGCCTCAGCCCTTCCTGGGTGAGATGCTCCAGCGCGGTTGGCTGGGCGATAAAACCGGACAGGGCTTCTTCCAGCGGCGGGGCCCGAAGAAAGAGATCTGGGCAATCGATTGGAAGACCTTCGAATACCACCTGGCCGCCAAGGTCAAATTGCCCGCGCTCGAGAATGCGAAGCTGATTGAGGATCTGCCCACGCGCCTGCGTACCCTCTATGCAGACACCTCGAAGGCTGGCGAGTTCTACCGCGGCCTGTTCGACGATGTCTATGCCTACGCTTCGGCAATGCTGCCCCAAATCGCGCATTCGCCCCAGGACATCGATCACGCAATGGAATGGGGCTACGCCCACACCGTGGGTCCGTTCGGCATCGCTCGAATTCTGGGGCTCGATCCGCCTCCGCCGCAAGCCGTAGACACACCACGCCCCGGGATCTTTATTCTTCAGCGGCAGACGGTGGTTCAGTCCAACTCCGGAGCCTCCCTGCGTGATCTCGGCGACGGCTGCCTGTGCCTGGAGTTCCACTCCAAGATGAACTCGCTGGGCGACGACGGCATTTCGATGATCTACTCAGGCCTCAAGCGCTTGGAGGAGGATTTCGATGCGCTGGTAATCGCCAATCAGGGCGAGAACTTCAGCGTCGGCGCCAACCTCATGATGGTTCTGCTCGCGGCGCAGGAGCAGGAATGGGATGAACTCAACGCCGCCATCCATCGTTTTCAACAGGCCAGCATGGCCATCAAATACGCGGCGAAACCAGTGGTGGTCGCTCCGCACCAGCGCGCGCTGGGCGGCGGCTGCGAACTCGTGCTGCACGCACCTCGCGTGCAGAGCGCGGCGGAACTCTATATGGGGCTGGTAGAGGTGGGCGTCGGTGTCATTCCCGGCGCCGGCGGCTGCAAGGAACTCATTGCCCGCCTCAAGGATCCGCGCAAGGTCTTCGAACTCATCGGAATGGCCAAAGTCTCCACCTCGGCTGAAAATGCCCGGGATCTCGGACTACTGGAAAAATCGGCGGCCGTGACGATGAATCCGCGCAGGCTGATCGGCGACGCCAGGCAGGCTGCCCTGTCCATGGTCTCCTCCTACCGGCCGGGAGCCCCACGCTCCGACATCAAAGTGGGTGGCGATCCGGCGTTTGCCGCCCTGCGCATCGGCGCCTGGCTCATGCGTCAGTCTGAATACATCAGCGACCACGATATGCTCATCGCCGAGAAGTTGGGACGCGTTCTCACCGGTGGAGAATTCCCGGGCGAGCGCCTCGTCTCCGAACAGCATCTGCTCGACCTGGAGCGCGAAGCGTTCCTTAGCCTGTGCGGCACTGTCAAAACCCAGGAACGCATCGCCTTCATGCTCAAGAACGGGAAACCGCTCCGCAATTAGGATCTCCCCATGACCATGCCCGTCATCATCGACTGTCTGCGAACCCCCGCCGGCAAAGCGCCGAAGGGCGCACTGCGCCAGATGCGGCCCGACGATATGGCTGCCGCCGTCTTCCGCGCGCTGGTCGCCAAATACCCGCAAGTGGCGCCGGAAACCATCGACGACGTGATCCTCGGTTGCGCTATGCCGGAAGGCGAGCAGGGGATGAATGTAGCCCGCATCGCCGCGCTCGCGGCCGGGTTGCCTGTCAGCGTCCCCGCGGTCACCATCAATCGCTTCTGTTCGTCGGGTCTGCAGGCCATCGCCATGGCAGCCGAGAAGATCATGGCGGGAAGCGCCGGCATCGTCCTGGCGGGTGGCGCCGAGTCCATGAGCATGGTGCCCATGTGCGGCTACAAATTTGCGCCCAACCCGAAGCTCGCCCTGGAGTGGCCAGAGATCTACATCTCGATGGGGCTCACCGCGGAAAACCTCCAGCGGCAATACAACATCAGCCGCGAGGATCAGGACGCATTCGCATTCCGCTCGCACCAGAACGCCCTGCGGGCCCAGCAGGAGGGCCGGTTCGACGACGAACTGGTACCCGTGAATGGCTTGGCGAAGGACGAAGGCCCTCGCGCGGACACATCCCTGGAAGCTCTGGCCAAGCTCAAGCCGGTCTTTCACGCCAGGGGTACCGTGACGGCGGGCAACGCGTCGCAGACCTCCGACGGCGCGGCCGCGGCCCTCGTCACCTCCGAAGCCAAAGCACGCGAACTCGGGTTGAAGCCCATGGCCCGCTTTGTCTCGTTTGCCGTTGCCGGCTGCGCGCCCGAAGTCATGGGCATCGGCCCCGTGTTCGCCATCCCAAAAGCGCTGAAGCTGGCCGGGCTGCGAATCGAAGACATCGATGTGATTGAATTGAACGAAGCATTCGCCGTGCAGGCTCTGGCGGTGATAAGAGAGGCTGGCTTGAATCCGGACCGGGTCAATGTGAATGGCGGGGCGGTTGCCCTGGGCCATCCCCTGGGCTGCACTGGTGCGAAACTGACGGCTACTATCCTGCGCGAGATGAAACGCCGTGGCGCGCGCTACGGCATGGTGACTATGTGTATCGGGGGCGGCCAAGGCGCCGCGGGCATTCTGGAGAACATGCAATGAGCACCATCGCACCAACTACGCCCACATTGAAGGGCGGCGAGTTTCTCATCCGCTCGGTGGACTCCCGGGAGATCTTTACACCTGAGGACTTCACCGAAGAGCACCGGGCTATCGCAAAAACAACCGACGAATTCTGGAACAAAGAGGTGGTTCCGAACCTGGAGGCGATCCAGCATCAGGATCATGAGGCGGCCGCGCGGGTTCTGAAGAAATCCGCCGAACTCGGCCTCACCGCCGTGGTCGTTCCTGAATCCTACGGCGGCATGGAGATGGACCTCATCTCGGCCATGATCGTCGCCGAAGGCTTGGCCAGGGACGGCTCCTACGCAGGCTGGCACGGCGCTCACGCCGGCATCGGCACACTGCCGCTGCTGCTCTTCGGTACCGATGAACAGAAGCAGCAGTATCTGCCTAAACTTACCTCGGGCGACTGGATCGGCGCCTATGCCCTGACCGAGCCTCATGCCGGCTCCGATGCCTTGGCCGCCAAAACCCGGGCCGATCTCTCTCCCGACGGCTCGCACTATGTGCTCAACGGCTCGAAGATGTGGATCACCAACGCCGGCAAGGCCGACTTGTTCACCGTCTTCGCCAAGGTCAACGGCGAACAGTTCACGGCGTTCCTGGTCGAACGCAACGTCCCTGGGCTCACTGTCGGGCAGGAAGAAAAGAAGATGGGCATCAAGGGCTCATCCACCTGCGCCGTTTACTTCGACAATGTGCGTGTACCGGCCGCCAACCTTTTGGGCGAAATCGGCCGCGGGCACATCATCGCCTTCAATATCCTCAACCTCGGCCGCCTGAAACTCGGCCCGTTCGCAGTCGGCGGTTCGAAGAACGTCATCCAGTCGTGCATCAAGTACGCCAAGGAACGCAACGCCTTCGGCGGACCCATCGCCCGCTTTGGTGTCATCCAGTACAAGCTGGCCGAGATGATGATCCGCACCTTCGCCGCTGAGACAATGAGCTACCGCGTCGCCGGGGAAGTCGAGCGCCACGGCGATGTCCTCAAGGGTGCCGAAGAGTTCGCCATCGAGTGCAGCTACGTCAAGGTTTTCGCCTCCGAGGTGCTCGACTACGTGGTCGACGAAGGCGTCCAGATCCACGGTGGTTACGGCTACCACCAGGACTACATGGTGGAGCGCGCTTACCGCGACTCCCGCATCAACCGCATCTTCGAAGGCACCAACGAAATCAACCGGCTGCTGGCCACCGGCATGCTCCTGAAGCGGGCCATGCGCGGCCAACTCCCACTGGTGGCGGCCGTCAAACAGGTGCAGGACGAGCTTCTGTCTCCTTCGCTCTCCTCGGCCGCGCCCGACCTCGTGTCGAACGCACGCAAGATCACACTCATTGCTCTCGGCATTGCCTTCCAGCGTTTCCGTGAAAAGCTCGACGAGCAACAGGAAGTCGTCGCCGCGCTGACGGATTGCGCCATGAACACCTTCGCCATGGAAAGCGTGGCGCTGCGCTGTGAGCGCCTGCAAGGGACCCCCAAGGCGGCCTTCGCAGCCGATGTGCGCGATGTGTTCCTGCGAGATGCCCTGAATACCGTCGAGGACAGCGCCCGCATGGTGCTCTCCGCTGCCTCGGAAGGTGACGCGCTCCGGACGAACATGGCAGTTCTCCGCCGCTTCGCCAAGTACGAACCAGTCGATTCCGTGACGGCTCGCCGCCGGTTGGCCACACGGATGCTGGAAACCGGCC
Source organism: Paludibaculum fermentans (assembly GCF_051172195.1). GTDB lineage: Bacteria > Acidobacteriota > Terriglobia > Bryobacterales > Bryobacteraceae > Paludibaculum > Paludibaculum fermentans_A. The sequence continues at coordinate 530,735 of NZ_JBPJAQ010000001.1, read as the reverse complement.
GGTATCTGTTCTAATGCGCCTGGTCATCCTGGTGGGCTTGCCCGCTTCCGGCAAGTCCACCTGGGCCCAAAGTAAGGGGCTGCCCATTCTCTCTTCGGATGCCGTCCGTGAGCTGCTCACCGGCGACGCGACGCACCAGGGCGTCAACAGGCTCGTCTTCCGCACCCTGCGCCAACTCGCGGCGGCCCGTCAGCAAGCCGGCATGCCCGTCACTTGCATCGATTCCACGGCACTTACGGTCTGGGAACGCCGCTGCTGGCTGCGCTTTGCCCAGCTTCACAATTGCCGGGCCGAGGTGGTGTACTTCGATCTCCCCTTGGCGGAGTGCAAACGGCGCAATGCCGCTCGCCAACGCGTCGTCCCGGATCATGTGATGGACTGGATGTCCGCTCGCCTGCAGCCGCCGGCAGCCAGCGAAGGCTTCGATCGGATTACGGTTGTCCGCCCGGAGGCGCCGCTTCCTTCCAGTTCTTCTGCATAAGCAGCCAAATTCCGGCCGGCACCAGCCCCAGGCAGCCACTGATGAACGCCACCGTCCGCACCGAAAGGCCCAGGTCCACGGCCTGCGAGGCCAGAAAGCTCATGCAGCTCATCACCAGGAATAAACCGCTGAAGTCCGCTGAGAACACCCGCCCCCGGTAGCGGTCTTCCGTCATCCCCTGCAGCATCGTCGTCGAAAACACCCAGGCGATCGAGGTGCCCGCATGGCCCAAGGCGACGGCCGCGCAGGCCAGAGCCAACGTGGGGGCGGCGCTCAATAGGCAGTAGGAAGCGGCCGCAATCAGGAACGCGAACAGGATTCCTGTGCGCATCCGTTTCTCATTGTTCCTGGCCCAGTAGCCCGACGAGAACGAGCCGATCAGCGACCCCAGCCCTCTCGCGCCCAATAGCAGGCTCATGCTCAGCGTGCCGCCCCGTGCCAGGTCCGCACCGTGGCCGGTAATCGGAAAAATCCGCTCCCCATAGATGGGCAGGATCACCCAGTGCGCGCCCAGCAGGCCCATGCCCGCCTTCACCATCAGGGTTGCCGTCAGCCGCCGGTCGCGCCGGATATACCGGATGCCTTCCATCACGGGGCTGAAGTCGATCATGTCCTTCAGGCAGAAGGCCGGCAGATGGGCCGCATGGGTCTCTTTCAGCTTCATGGCCGCCAGCAGCAGGGCGGAGACCACGAATGACAGGGCGTTCACAACGAACAATACATCCCGCCCGAACTTGTAGGCGATCAACCCGCCCAGTCCGCTGCCGATCGCGAAATTGATGGCCCAGGTGGTGGACGAGAGCGCATTCGCCACCATCACCTCGCCATCGTCCCGTGCGATGTTCGGCACAATTGCGCTGCGGCCCGGCTCAAACAGCGCCCACATGATGGTTTCCAGGAACAGCAGGATCCATACCAGCCACACCATGCTGGCCGACTTCACAAACACCATCGCCAGCACAATGAAGAACCGGCAGCAGTCGGCGAAGATCATGATCGTCCGCCGGTTCAGCCGGTCGTTCAACACCCCGGCGGTGGGGGCCATGAATACCTGCGGCAACAGTTGCAGCACCACGGCGAAGCCCACTGATTTCGCCTCGCCGGTGAGTTCCAACAGCAGGCTGTAGATGGCGACCGCGTACAGCCAGTCGCCCATCTCGCTCACTACCTGGGCGAACCACAACAGGCGGAAGTTGCGGTTCTCCCGGAGTATCCGGCCGTACGCCGCCAGCGAGTAGGATCTGGCCCCGGCCGCGCTCATGGCTGGCCTAGTCCGTGTAAATGCCCATGCGCTGCTTTACCAGCCGCACGGTATCATTGGCGACCGGCGCGACGCGCTCGGCGGCCTCTCGCAGGACACCCTTCAAATAGGCGGGGTCGGCGGTGATCTCCCGGTACCGCTGCTGGATCGGCTCCAGGCCGGCCACAACCGCCTCGGCCACCGTCTTCTTCAGGTCGCCATACCGCAGGCCCGCGAAGTGGCTCTTGATCTGGTCGTCCGTCCAGCCGGTGAACGCCTGGTGAATGGTCAGCAGATTGGCCACACCCGCACCCATGGTGTCGAAATCGACCCCGCTGCCGGAGTCGGTGGTGGCCCGCATGATCTTCTTCCTGATCACGGACGGCTCGTCCAACAGCGCGACCGCGTGGTTCGAACCCGTCTCCGACTTGCTCATCTTCTTCGTCGGATCGTCCAGTCCCATGATGCGCGCGCCCACCATCGGCAACTTGGTCTCCGGCATCACAAACGTGTCGCCATACTGCGAGTTGAAACGCTGCGCCACGTCGCGGGTCAATTCCAGGTGTTGCGTCTGGTCATCCCCCACCGGCACCGCGTTTGCCTTGTACAGCAGGATGTCTGCCGCCATTAATACGGGATACTGCAGCAGCCCGTCGCTGATGCTCTCCTGCTTCGCCGACTTGTCTTTGAACTGCGTCATCCGCTCCAGCCAGCCCAGCGGCGTCACACAGGTGAGCAGCCAGCAGAGCTCGGCGTGCGCGGCCACCGTCGATTGCACGACGACCGAGGAGATCTTCGGATCGATGCCGGCCGCCAGAAATATAGCCGCCGTCTGCTCGATCTTCCGGCGCAGTTCCGCCGGCTCCTGAAAGAGCGTGATCGCGTGCAGATCCACGATGCAAAACACGCATTCGTAGTCGTGCTGCATGCGGACCCAGTTCTTCAGGGCGCCCAGATAGTTTCCAATGTGGAGGCTTCCAGTGGGCTGGATTCCGGACAGGACTCGTGGTTTCATGCTGAACTGATAGAGAAGAGTAATTTTTATCGTAAGGGATGCGCATGGCTGAAGTGAAGATCGAGAAGTGGGTTTACGGCGGCGCGGGCCTCGGCCGGACTGACGGCCAGGTCACGCTTGTACCGTTCGTGATGCCCGGCGAGCAAGTGCGCGTCGAGCCTGTCAAACAAAAGACCGGCATGGTGGAAGGCCGGGTGGCCGAGTGGTTGGAACGCAGCGAGGCCCGCATTGAGCCCGCCTGCCCGTATTTCGAAAAGTGCGGAGGCTGCCACTACCAGATGGCGCCTTATGACATGCAGGTCGCCCAAAAGGCGGAAATCCTGCGCGAAGTCCTGCGCCGCGTAGGCAAAATCGAAGCGCCGGAAAAGATCGAGACCATCAGCGCCGAACCCTGGGGCTACCGCAATCGCAGCCAGTTCCACTTCGGCCCCCAGCACTCGCTGGGCTTCAAAGCCGCCGGCAGCGATCGCGTTGTCGACGTGGACAAATGCCCCATCTCCGCGCCGCTCATCAACGACGCGCTGAAGAAACTGCGCGGACTGCGCCGCGACAAGCATTTTCCCCGTTTTCTCAAAGAGATAGAGCTATTCACCAATGGCGAACAAACCATGGTGAACGTGCTCTCCACCGAGGGCAGCCGCGGCGTGGCCAAGGGCTTCTTCGACTGGCTGGGCCTGCAGATTCCCGGCGCCTCCGAAGGAGCGCTGGAATATGCCGCGGCCGGCGAAAAGTTTCGCGTCAGCCACAAGTCATTCTTCCAGGTGAACCGCTTCCTCGCCGATGAAATGGTGAAATGCGCCATCGAAGGCGCCGAGGGTAAGACCGCGCTCGACCTCTACGCCGGCGTGGGTTTGTTCACCCTTCCGCTCGCTCGCCGCTTTGAAAAGGTCACCGGTGTCGAAAGCGATGGCTCGGCCGTTCGGGATCTGGAATTCAATGCGGAGCGCAGCGGCGTCAAAGCCAAGGCCTTACGCCTGCAATCCGAGCAGTACCTCGAAAACCTGACCGCCACGCCCGATTTTGTCCTGGCCGATCCGCCCCGCAGCGGCCTCGGCAAGGCGGTCGTCAAACACCTGGTCCGCCTCCTGCCGCCGCGCCTCAGCCTCGTCTCCTGCGATCCCGCCACCCTCGCGCGCGACGCCGCCGTCCTGATTGGCGCAGGCTACCGCTTCGAGAAGATGACTATGATTGATCTCTTCCCGCAGACCTATCACATTGAAACCATTGTCTTAATGGTTCGCTAGTCAGCCAGGAATCCAGCGGCCGCCCGGCTCCAGGCTCGGGCGGCCGCTCTCACCTTAAAGTTCCAGTTTTCCGCCCGCCACCATCTCGGACAGCTTGAACTTCCGCTTCACCATCATCGGGCCGACGCTGGTAACGAACTCGACTTCCTTGTCATCCAGGCTGATCGGATCGTCCTTCGAAAACAGGAAATAGACTACCCGCGGACCCTCGCCGTTCGGCATCAGCACATCCACTGGATGCATCGGGTCGTGTCCTTTGCGGTTGATCTGGGTCTGGGCTTTCATGCGTGCTTTCATCTGCTCCGGATCCGGGCCCCGCCGCGCACCTCCTTCTGGGCCGCCCTGTTGCGCTCCGGCCTGGAATCGCTGCTGCTCCATGCCGGGCCTCGGGCCCCCACGCATGCCACCGCCCATCATCGGCAATCCATCCACCGCGATGACATAGTTCTTGCTCGGTTCGCTCAGGGCTGCCTGGGCAGACTTCGCCTGGCCGGGTTCGCTGGCGGATTTCAGTTGAGCCATCGCCTGGCGCACGGGCAGGGAACTCTGCCAGCGGACCACGGCGCTCATGCCGCCGCCCCCCGGACCGCCCATGCCGCCGCCACCGGGACCGCCCATGCCGCCGCCGCCGGGACCACCCATTCCTCCTCCACCAGGTCCACCCATACCGCCGCCGCCGGGGCCGCCCATTCCTCCTCCTCCAGGTCCACCCATACCACCGCCACCGCCGGGCCGGCCCATGCCGCCCTCGCCGGTGTCACCCACCCCGCCGCCAAATGTGACGTTGGCGTTCCGTGCCCACGGAGAGTCCGTCAAAACGCGGCGGGCTTCCTTCTCCGTCCACTCGGTGTACGGTTTCTTTTCCCAGAAGTCGGCCGCAAATAGCAGAGCGGCCCCCGTGAGGAGGCCGCCGGTCATTGCCACGATGTTCAATCGCATGGTAATACCCTCTTATTACATTTAGAACGAAAGACGCAGTTGGAGGTCGATCCGGCGATTGCCGGCGCCGCCTCCGCCGCCCATGCCCCCTGGTCCAAAGCCGCCGCCGATGGAGTTCGACTCCCCGAACAACGGTGAACTCAGGTTGCCGATAGGCGACCCGTAGTTGACGTGATTCAACAGGTTGCGGGCCGAAGCCGACGCGGTCAGGCTAAACCGCTTGCCGGACGAAGAGTCGAACATCCCGCCCGGGCCGCCCGGACCGCCGCCGCCGCGCATACCGCCGCCGCCACCGCCTCGCATCCCGCCTCCGCCACCCATCGGGCCCATGCCGCCGCGCATCGGGCCGTCGCCCCCCATCTGTGTCGTCGTCCCGGAGGCTCTTTCGCCAAAACCCCAGGTCCGGCTGGCGCGCAGGTTGACCGTAAACTGAGCCGGTCCCCGGCCGTAATTGCGCGGGATCAGCACATCGTTCTGCCCGGGAGTCAGGTTAAAAATTCCAAACGCCGTGTTCACAATGTTCGCGCCCGTGGCCCCCGCCGCGGCGAAGGACGGACGATCGTTGAACAGCGTGTCCCCATTGTTGTCCCGGCCCGTCGTGATGTTGAACGGCGAGCCCGAACTCGCCATGATGAACGGATTGAAGGAGATACCCCACTTGGCGCGAATCGAGCCGCCCAGCATCATGCGGTGGCGGACATCATAAGCCGCGTTGCCATACTCCGAGGTCAGGTTGTACTGGTTCACCGGGAACGACCCCACGCCATCGGTATCGCTCTCCGCCTTGCCCAGCACGTAGAAGCCGAACAACGTGAAATACCGGTTGAACCGGGAGGTGACATTGATCATCAACTGCTTCTGCGTCAGGAACCCGGTCGACTCATACTGGTACACGTTGCCGATGTCGCCCATCGGAAACGTCCCGTCAGCCAGCGGCGCATTCACGTTACGCGTGCGCAGCATGTGAACGCCGCGGGAATAGATGAAGTTCGTCGAGATCGAAGTGTTCTTCGGCAGTTGGCGGTCCACGCCGAAGATCGTCTGCGCGATGTAAGGCGCGCGAATGTCATTCACCAGCGTGCGGCGCGTGGGATCCACGACGTTTGAGGCCAGTGTGCCGAGATCCGGAACCGTCGGATAGAAGTCCGGGTTCGTTACGAAATACTGCTGCTGCGTGGTGCCGTTGAAACGCAGCGACTGAAGAGTCAGGTTGTCCCCGATGCGGTCATAGAACATCCCGAAGCCCGTACGCACCACGGTCTTCGTCTGCGCCGGCGTCTTGCCCAGTCCATAGGCAATGCTGATGCGCGGAGCCAGGTCCTTGTAGTCGCTGATGTTCGACTGCGTCTCGTAGCGCAGCCCGTAGCTCAGGTTCAGGTTCGGCCGCAGGCGCCACGTGTCCTCCGCGAACAGGCCGACGTCCGTCTGCGCGACATTCGTCAGGGGCGTGCCGCCGCTCAGCGTAAACTGGCTCGCGCCGCCGCCCAAAGCCCGGACAGTGGACGCCGGCAGGCCCAGCGACTGGAAGTACAACGTGCGGCGGTAGCGCTCCAGCGAGGTCACCTGCACCATCGTCGGCAGCCCGTCAGCGCCGTTCACGATGTTGTTGGAGCCGTCCAGCAGCGGAGCCAACCCGCCCGCGAACGTGTACGATCCGTTGAAGTTTGAATCCGAGGTGTCGCCGATCCGGTCATAGCGAAGACGCCCGCCGAGCTTGATCATGTGCGTCCCGTGCGTGATCGACGTGATGTTCTGCCACTCAAAGCGGTTCTCGCGGCTGCCGGAATCCTTAATCAGCGAGCCGCCGCTGTTGAACGATTCCAGCACGTTCAGCGCCGGCGTGCTGTTGTCGCCCAGCATCAGCGAATTGCTGCGGTTGTACTGAAAACGCGTCTCATTCACGGCATGCGTGCCCAGGATCGCGGTCTCCGTCATCTGCAGGATATGGTCGCTGCTCTCTGAACTGGTGGCTCGCGATGGCAGCGTGAACTGGCCCAGCCCCTGGTTCTGGTTGTTGTTGCGTGCCTCGCTATAGCGCACCACCAGGGTATTGTTCTGGCTCAACTGGTAGTCCAGGCGTGGATTGATCGACCAGTGGCGCAGCGGGGTGACCACCGTCTGCTGGAAAGGTGTCTCCAGCAGGTTGCTGTCCAGCACCGTAGCCGAGATCACCGCATTCTCGTCGATCTCCCGCCGGTCGACATCGATAAACCACGAGGCCTTCTTCGAGAGGGGGCCGCCAAGGTTCAGGCCGTAGTGCCGCATGCTGTAGGGCGCACGCGTTGTGGAAAACGGATTGCGCGAGTTCAGGTTCTCGTTCCCGAAGTTGAAGAACGCCTGGCCTCGCAGCTTGTCCGTGCCCGGCTTCGTCAGAATCTCAATCCGGCCGAATCCGAGGCGGTCATACTCAGCCGAAAAGGGATTCGAATTCACGCGGACTTCCCTGATCGACGACTTGGGTGGCAGCTTGCCGCCGCTGAACCCATCCACATAAATGTCGCCGCCATTCGGGCCCGCCGAGGGGCCGGCCAGCGCCTGCAAATCCGAGGCCAGGTCGTCTGGATCATCCGACAGCACATCGAGATCCTCGCCGCGCAGCACGATGGCGCCCGCAACACTCGATGTCTCCACTGAAACCGCCGTGTAGTCCGCCACTGTGACTGACTGCGTCTCGGACGCAATCGCCAGCTGGCTCTTCAGCGTAATCGGCTTGCCCCCCTCCAGGCTCAGGTTGCGCACTTCCAAAGGCGTGAAGCCCGTGGCGGCAATCCGCAGCTTGTACTTGCCCGGAGGCAGCGGCTCGAACTCATAGGCGCCCATCTCATTCGTGGTGATTGTCTTCGTGTAGCCCTTGCCCCCTGAGAGCGTCACCTGCGCCGCCGGCACGAATGCACCCGACGGATCATCCACTTCCCCCTTCACCACCGTCGTGCTCTGCGCGGCCGCCACCAGGGCGAGTGCCATCGCAAGCAGGAAGGCTGTAAACACACCACGAGCGTAGTTGTTGTTCATACGGAATTCCTCGAGAAGAAAACGAAACTGATTTACTGCCCTGGCATCGACATCTCGGTACTCCAGTTACCGAGTGCCTGGTTCACTTGCGCCGCCGAAGCCCGCAACAGGAAGTCCACGCCTGCTACCAGCGAAATCGCATTCGGAGCTGCATTGCCCCCTGCCTTCGCCACCGACACGATCACCGCATCACCCGGCTTCACGTCAGCCAGGCTGGAGACCGGCAACCGGTCGAACATCTGTCCCAGGTCGGGGGTGCGGCCGCCCATGGGTCCACCTGGACCACGGCCTCCGCCCGCCTGCATTCCCCCGCCAGGGGCGCCTTGGCCTCCGCCGTTCATCCCACCCGGCCGCATCATGCCCCCTCCGGCGCCGCCGCCGAAGTTGGGCATCCTCCGGATTTTGGTATCCGCCGTCAGGTGGATCACCACCGGCTTCTTGGTCTGCACGTCTTTCATCGTCAGTTCGCCGGTTTCGGCTTTCAAAGAGATCACCTCTCCGCCCATCGTGCGAAACGAACCGGAAACGATCTGTTCGGCGACAATTTTCGATGCCGCCTCGTCCTTGTTGCCCAGGACGCGAATCTGGTCGCCAGTCTCAATCACGCCGATCGGCGCCAACTGCGCATCAGCGAACTTGATCGATCCGTTCGCATAGCGCCGCAGCACGGCCTCTGCCGGCACACTGACCGTCCACTCCTTGGCTGAACCGTTGGAACCCGTGGAAATCTGCAGCTCCCCGCCCGCCGCATTCACGCTCTTGACGACGCCGTGCAGGCTACGCGCCTTCCACTCCGCCTGTTCCTTCGCGCTCTTCTCCGCCAGGGAACTCTTGCTCATCACTACCAGCGTCGTGACAGTCAACTTGTCTTCCGCCATCGTGCCGCGCGCAATCACACGGTCGCCCACGGCGACCCCCGCCAGTTCCATCGGCGCAGCCTTGCTCAGATCCTTCTCGCCGGGCTCGACGCGCATCAGGCGGCAGTTGTCTGCTATGTGCGCTGCTACCGCTTTGCCGGCATCGGTCTGGATGGTCAAATCCTTGTCCGCGGCCGTCAGGGCCTTCACCGCGCCGACAACCCGCTCCTGTTGCTGGGCGACAAGCAGGCCCGCGGCGGTCAATACGAGAGTTATGAATCTTCGAATCATTCCAGAAACCCGCTCCCTCACGAGACGGCTATTGATTAAGTCGCGCTTTCGTCTACTCATGGTTACGAGTTCCCGCCGCCGCGAAGGTAAAGAAGTGTGAAGTGTCTCCCTCTCCTGTCTCACCGGAGGGCTCTTCCTCGCTTGCCGTGGATTGTACTTATCGCTTGCAGGATCAGTATATTAAGGCTCGCCTCCAGCGCGCCCTGATCGCCCTGCAAATGCCGTTGCGTTACAAATGCGGCTACTTCCGCCAGTGTCCAAAGACAGGCAATTTGGGGATAGTTTTTAATCGGAACAATATGGCGATTAGCGGACGAAAAAGGCTGTCTTGTCCAGCTTTGGGTCCACCGCTACATCGAAGAATCCAATCATCATCTCTTCCCACGACTGCTCGCCGTAGCCCACTTCCTTCGTGGGGTCGGGGTTGAATGGATTCGATGCGGAGTTGTCGAACCAGCCGCTGAACCGCAGGTGGGTTCCTTTGCGCAACAACCGCGGCTGCTCCAGGACATAGTTCAGCTGCCACTGGAACGAGTACGGCGCTACCAGCAGCAGGGTCTCCGCTCGCCCGCCTTCCGCCGTAATCTCGTACTCAAATGCCTTGCCTCGCAGATGCATGTGCGGAAACATGCTCAGCAGCAGCGCGTCGTTCGGTAGCGTGCCGCCGGCCGATACACGGTAGTTCGCCTCGCCCGGTGGGATGTGAAACTCCGCATTGCCAATCTGCAACGTCAGCACGCGCTTGGTCGGCGGCTTCGAGGTGAATACCATGCCCACGCTGGTCTGGTCCAACTCCGCTGTGCCGTTCGGCGTGTAATGAAACTGCAGCACCAGTTCCGACCCGGCCGGCAGCCTCTTCGCCATTCCTTCCGGTGCCTGGAACGGAGCCTGCCCAGGCGTGTAGATCGCCAGGATGTCGCTCGTCGTTACGCCCTGCGCCCGGAACGCCTGGTTTCGCGGGGCATCCTTCAGCCACGGCGAGCCCGGCTCCCGGATGTAGGCCACGATGTGGTGTACCGCCGAACGCGCGCCGGGGCGAATCTCCGCCGCCGTCACCCAGTGATCTTCCATCGTTCTTAGCGGCACAATGACGAACTGGTAGTCCACAGTGCCCGTCGCCGGCACCGCGAACGGCCGTTGCGCCGCCACCACCAGGTCCGGCGATTGGATATTCCATCCCTCGGACCAGCGCACCGGTTTGGGCGCCTCTCTCGACTGGCCGCGCGGCGCGCCAGCCTCCGCCCATGCGGAGATGATCCTGATCTCTTCCGAAGTCAGAGAAGGGTTGTTGTGAAACGGACCGCCGCCACTGGCAAACCACGGCGGCATCTTTTTCAATTCCACCGCCTGCCGCATCGCCTTCGCCCACGGCCTCGCCTGCTGGTAGGTGAGCAACGGCATCGGGCCAATCTCTCCTGGCCGGTGGCACGACTGGCACCGCCGTTGCAGGATGGGTTCGACATCCTGGTGAAACGTCACTGTGGTGAGCAGGAGGAAAGCCGCAATCACGACAACTGGAACCGCAGTAGATTGAGTGCCGTTTGCACGGCCATCTTCCGGACACGATTCCGGCCGCTGAAGAACCGGAACATCTTCGCCTCAACACCGCCTGGCGACGCCAGTCCAATCCACACCACACCCGGATCGATGCCCGGCGTTTGTGACTCCGGACCCGCTTCGCCCGTGATCGAAAGCGCGTAGGTCGCCCCAGTCCGGTCCCGGGTCGAATCCGCCATCGCCTTCGCCACCGCCTCACTCACCGCGCCGTGTTCGTCCAGCGTCTTCTGGTTCAGGCCCAGCAGCCGCGCCTTCATCTCCGGTGCGTACACCTGAAAACCACCCAGGAACCAGGCCGACGAGCCAGGAACATCGGTGATCCGCGCACCCAGCATTCCGCCTGTACACGATTCCGCCACCGCTACCGTTTCGTTGCGGTCCCGCAGCATGTGCCCCACCACCGCTTCCAGAGGATCGCCGTTTTGGGAGTAAACCCGTTTGCCCAGGGTCTCCAGGATCTTTACGCCCAACTCCTCAGCCAGCGCATCGGCTGCTTCCGCGGAATCGCAGCGGGCGCGCAGGTGAATCTGCACGTCGCCTTCGGCCGCCAGGATGGTTGTCACCGGATTCAGGTACGGTTTGTATACGGGCGAGATCAATGCGTCGAGATCCGATTCGCCCATGCCCGCCACCCGGAAGAAACGCTTGCGGATCGCCATCTGCGGCAGTCGGGCCGCCAACCGCGGCTGGCAGATGTCGCTGAACATGGGCATCATCTCGCGCGGCGGTCCCGGCAGCAGCATCAGCATGCCGCCCGGCAGGTCCAGCCACAAGCCTGGAGCCGTCCCGTTCGGATTGCTCAACTTCTCGGCGCCCTCCACCACAAACGCCTGGCGCTTGTTGATGTCCGCCATCTTGCGGCCCGCTCGGGCAAACCGCGCTTCAATTTCGTCGCAGATCTCCTGTGAGAACAGCAGCCGCCGGTGCAGCGCCTGCGCTACAGCCTCACGCGTGACATCATCTTCCGTTGGTCCCAGGCCGCCCGTCAGGATGAGCAGCGGCACTCGCTTGAGCGACTCCGTGACCGCTGTCGCCAACCGCTCACGGTCATCCCCCAGGATGGCTTTCTGCGTCACCTCGACGCCTAGTTCGTTCAATTGAGCAGTGAGCCAGAGCGAGTTCGTGTCCGAGCGCTCGGGGGTGAGCAGTTCACTGCCGACTGCGATGATTTCAGCGTTCATTGGGGTGCGAATGGGCTAAGGCAGCGGCCGGCCTTTGATGCCGGCAGGTACTCGGAATAACGCGCCCGTTGTGGTGACCATCAGATCGCCGCCCGGCGCGAACGCACAGCCTACGATGTTCGGCCCCGATACAAACAGCGACGCCTCGCGGTCCGGAGTGATGCGGACAATGCCTTTCCGACCCTCCAGCGATGCCGCGACATACAAATTCTCATCGATGTCGAACGCCATCCCCTGCGGCCGGCCCAATCCGCGGTAGAACGTCTCTACCTCGCCGGCGGGGGATATCCGGTGTACTGCGTCGAAACTCGAAGTCGTCGGGCCTGTCACATACAGATAACCTTCGGCGCCGAACGCCAGGTGATACGCAGAGATCGAGGCCTCCAGCGTCGCGTACACATAGATCTGGCGCGATGGGCTGATCTTGAAGATCGTGCCCGAGCGGTCGCCTACATACAGGTTTCCCTTGCCGTCAAATGCGATGCCTGTCGCCACGCCCATGCCTTCGACATACACGCCCATCTCGCCGCTGCGCGTGGCCTGGTAGACCACGCCGTCAAAGCGTGACGAGATCAGCAGCCGCCCTTCGGCGTCGAAGGCCAGCCCCGTCGCATTCATGAGGTCCGTGAGGAACGGAGTGATCACCCCGTCCGGATCCACCCGGTAGACTGCAACCGGAGTCTTCTGGCCGCGCGATCCGCTGAACGTCGCATAGACATTGCCGTCCTGGTCCACCGCCGGGTTCGCGACCGGGTGCAGGCTGTCCGCGATCTGTTTGCCAATCGCCACCACCGCCGGCGCGCTGTCGAGTTCGCCGTTGCTTACGATCACTTCGCCGCGCCCTGCCGCTTCAGGGACACGCGCCACCACCAGCGAATCCGAACCCACTATCAGGGGCGCCGCTACCCCGCCAATGGCCACTGAGGGACGCGGGGCGGCCAGAAACGACCGGCCGCGAATTTGAAAGTCTCCGCCGGCAATCGCTGCCCGGGGCGTGACCGATTCGATGATGGGACGCTCAATGGCGCTGTTCTTTAATGACATCCGAGACAATTTACTTCTACTAGAATTGAACCACGAATCGCAGCACCACAAGCACCGCCGCTCCGTAAACCCCGGCGGCCAGATCGTCGGCCACGATCCCCGTGCCCGCCGGCAGCGACTCCAGTTTCCGCACCGGCCACGGCTTCGTAATATCAAACAGGCGGAACAGCAGCAGCGCCGCGGCGATATGCGGAAGGTCCAGGGTCGAGGCTCCGGCCAGCGTGATCCACTGCCCCAGCACCTCGTCCACCACCACAATCTGCGGGTCCTTCATCTGCCGCACCTCGGCCGTGCGCGTGGACGCCCAGATGCCCAACGGCGTCATCACCAGCGCCAGGACAGCAAAGTGCCACGGTTGCACCGGCAGCCATGCGATCAGCGGCCAGGCCACCAGAAGGGCCCCAATGGAGCCGGCCGTCCCCGGTCCCTTCGGCCAGAAACCGCAGCCGAACCAGGTGGCGATGGCCAGCGCCACTCTATTCATCTTCTTCGTCTTCTGGCTTCGGGCTGCTCTCCGCGGATGGACCCGGAATCCTGTACTCTTCCGCTGACCACATGCCCAGGTCGATCAACCGGCAGCGCTCGCTGCAAAAGGGCATCTCCGGATCACCCAGCTTCACTTCTTTCTTGCAGATTGGACACTTCATAAACTTGATTGCTCAGGCGCAATGGCAGGTTCGGTGCATCCGGGTAAACGGAGACGCGACCGTCAGGGAGCGGGCACCTCAACATCACGCGCCAACTCCGAAATCCTGGCCACCTTTGCTCAACGGCTCCACCCGGGCCGGCTTGACCTCCAGCAACCCATCAGTATAAGGCAACCGCCTACTCCGCCTGCCGCTGCCGTCCGTTCAATTCGTTTTGCAGCCATGCCTCCGCGAATCGCAAATCCCGGTTCACTGTATTGATGGAGATATCCAGCTCCGTTGCCGTCTCCTCCATGCTCAGGCCCCCGAAATACCTCAGTTCCACGACCTTCGTCTTCCGGTCGTCCAGGCGCCCCAGCGCATCCAGCGCGTCGTTCAAAGCCACGAATTGCTCTGCGTTCTCCATCGAGTAGTTGGCCGCCTCAGTTAGGGGAACCGGCTTCAGGCCCTGGCCGCGCTTAGCCGTCAGGTGCCGGCGCGCGTGCTCCACCAGAACCTGCCGCATCAGCCGCGCTGCGATGCAATAGAAGTGACGCCGGCTCTCCCAATCCGGATGGCTGGCGCCTGCCAGCCTCATCCAGGCTTCGTTCACCAGGGCTGTTGGCTGCAGCGTATGCCCCGCACGCTCGCGCCGCATGTAGCCGCCGGCAATCTGCTTCAGTTCGTTGTAGATTTGTGGCAGCAGCGCATCCTGCGCACCGGGCACGCCGGCCCGCCAGGCCTGCAGCCTTTGAGTGATTTCGCCGGGATCCGGGTCGCGCTCAGGACCCTGCATATGTCATCAGATCATCGCACAGCCGGCTTGCGCGCTCTTACTGGTGCTGATGCTGATGGCCCGCGTTCGTCGAAATGATCGGGAACGGATTCAGTGCTGGCGCCGGCTCGTTCGGCGGCTCGTCGATCAGGTCGCCCACCAGATCATAGTCGTGAGCCTGCGTCACCCGCATCATCCGGAACTGGCCCGGCCGCGGCTCCACATCGCCTACGTCACTCAGGTAGCAGACCCCATCGATATCCGGAGCCTGGTTCGCCAGCCGTGCCTGCCACACCAGTTCGCTCTCTTCTGACCGGCCCTCAATTAGCACCGGCAGCTCCTGGCCCACCAGGCCGCGGTTGATCTTCTTCGAAATCTTACGCTGCAGCGACATCAGCTTCCGCTTGCGGTTGTAGATCGACCGGGCGTCCACCTTGCCGTCCAGGTGGTAGCTCTTGCTCGTCTCCTCATCGGAGTAAGTGAAGACCCCCAGCCGGTCAAACTTCGCCTCTTCCACAAATTGGCACAGCTCCTCGAAGTCCTTCTCCGTTTCGCCCGGGAAGCCGACGATCATCGACGTCCGGATCGAGACGCCCGGAATCCGCTTCCGGATCTTTTCCAGCGTCTTGAGGAAGATCTCGCCGGATGCGCCGCGCTTCATGCTTTTCAGTACGCCCGCCGCCGCATGCTGCAGCGGCATGTCGATGTACTTCACCAGCGACTCGTGCTCGGCAATCGTATCCAACAGCTTGTTCGTGATCCGGTTCGGGTAGCAATACAGGAAACGAACCCACTTCTGGTGCGCGGTCTCGATCTCCGCCAGCCGTCCCAGCAACAGCGCCAACCCGTCCTTGATGCCCAGGTCGTCGCCGTAGGCCGTCGTGTCCTGGCCAATCAGGTTGATCTCCCGCACGCCCTGCGCGAACAACCGCTGCGCTTCCACGATCACCGACTCGAATCGCCGGCTGCGAAACGAACCCCGGAACTGCGGGATCACGCAGAATGTGCACGGATGGTCGCAGCCTTCATTGATCTTGATGTAGGCATAGTGCCGTGGCGTGGCCAGGATGCGCGGCGTCAGGTCATGGTAAAGGTAAGGCTCAAAAGGATTTGCCTGCTTTTCGCCGGTCTCGCAGACCGCTACAATGGCGTCCAGCTCGTTCGTCCCCAGCACGGCATCCACATCCGGAATCTCCTGACGGATGTCGGCGCCATAGCGCTCCACCAGGCACCCGGCCACAATCAGCCGTTTGGCCTTTCCGGTTCGCTTGAACTCGGCCATCTCCAGGATCGTATCCACCGATTCCTGCTTGGCCGGTCCGATAAACGAGCAAGTATTCACTACAATGGCGTCGGCATCCTCGGGTGAGCTGGTGAGCTCGTGCCCGCGGGCGTTCAACTGGCCCATCATGACTTCGGTGTCCACAAGATTCTTGGGACAACCCAGGCTGACAAATCCGATTTTCAAGGGTGTTTCCAGAGAAGAACTGGCGTGAACTACCAGTTTATCACGCGTTCACTCCGCTTCCACCATCCGCATTACGCCCTTGATATATCCCATCGCGAAGGCCATCCCGGCATGCCACGGCGCGGCGCAGTTCATCTGCGGCGTGTGATCCGCGATGATCACCCCGTCAAACCCGTTCTTTTTGTAGATCCGCAGGCACTTCGCCACGTCCACATCCCCTTCATCAATAAAGACTTCGTGGTACTTCGGCACCTTGCCGCGCACGTTCCTCATGTGCACGTAAGCGATCTTGCCCTGGGCGCTGTACTGGTCAATCGCTTCGTATAGATCCCCCTCCGTCATCTCCGCAATCGTCCCCTGGCAAAACTCCAGTGCGTTGTTGTAGCTCGGCACGATATCCAGCAGTTTCTGGTACAACCGCGGCTGGTTCACCAGGCGCGCCGTACCCCGGATCGAGGGCATCGGCGGGTCGTCCGGGTGCGCCGCCAGCCGGACGCCCGCCTCCTCGGCCACCGGCACCACCGCCTTCAGAAAGTCCGCCAACCGTCCCCAAAGTTGCTCAGTAGTGACCGTACCCACGGTCCCGGGCGCCGCTTCGGGATCGTAAATCATGTTCCATACCTGCCCGTTCGGGATAGGCCTCTCTTCCGGACCGTCCGGCCCCAGGAACCCCACCGACGGCGCTCCGCCTCGCGCGTATGGCCCCTCTACGTGACCCCATACCCCGGCGATGCTGAAGTTGTAGCCCATTACCGGAATACCGGCCTTGCCCATATTCCGGATGATCGTCTTGATGTCCTCGAGCTGCTGCTGCTTCCTGGGACCGTCCAGCAGGATGTCGTACCAGTGCGACGGGTCGAAGTTCTCAATCGCCGCCAGTTCCAAGCCTTCGGCATTTATGGCCCGTTTCAGCTCGGCTAACTCCTCATAACTCCATAACTTGCCCCGATTGTCGCTGACACCCCAGCAGGTGTCGCTGTCGGTCTCCGGGATCCTCGGACCGTGGCTGAAGTAATCCACCCAGTGCGCCACGATGTGCGTCGCCCCAGCTTGCTTCGCGAACCGGAAGTTGTCCGCGGTCAACATATGTCGATACAGCCCGAGTCCGAGTTTCATAACCGTTCCAGTGTATAGCCGCCCCGTGCCAAACTGGCAACCAGGGATGGGGCTGCACGACATCTTCAGGACACAGCTCAAAGGCCTCTGCGAGACCTGCGCCTGGGTGCGCCGCATTGAGAACGACCGGGGCAGCGTCTTCCTGCTCTGTCGCCGGGCGCTCACCGACACAGCCTACCCGAAGTACCCCAGGCTGCCGGTGCTACGCTGCCCGGGCTACGAGCCAGTCCCCACAGAGCCTGTCCCTACAGGGAAGGACGGGAAGGGTCGATAGGCTCAGTGTTGTCCGGCAGCCAAAATGAAGATCCGAGTCCACAACCGAACCAAAGACACCCTGGTGGCCGATTCCGCCGATCTGGCCAACTCCAGCGCCACCCGCCGCGAAGGCCTGCTCAAGCGCACCGGCCTCACCCCCGGCGAAGGCCTCTGGATTACGCCCTGCGAGGCCGTTCACTGTTTCTTCATGAAGTTCACCATCGACATCGTCTTCCTGAATAAGGCCAAACAGGTGGTGAAGGTCAGTCCGTCCGTAAAGCCTTGGCGCATCGCAGGTTGCCTCCGTGCCCACTCCGTGTTGGAGCTGCCCGAAGGCCAGATCAGGGCCACTGGTACGATGCCCGGCGACCAGTTCGAAATCGAGAAGCTCGCCGCCGCCTGAACGCCGGCAAGACCAATGGTTTCAGCGGCGAGCCCGCTCGTTCCGGCTCCTGCCTTGTTTTTCGCCCCGCTGCTGGAGCCGCCCCGCCCCCCAATGCTATATTGAAAGTCGGCCCTGCCCACACTTCAGCCGGAGTGGCGGAACTGGCAGACGCACGGGACTCAAAATCCCGCGACCTTTACTGGTCATGTGGGTTCGACCCCCACCTCCGGCACCACCCGCCTCAGCTTCAAAAATCGACATCAAATGGCTTCAGTAGCTCCGGCTTCGTTAGCGCCCAGTGCGTGTGGATGATCTTCCATTGCCCGTTCTTGCGGCGGTAGACCTCCGTCGTATTCCACCGCACGGTCTGTCCTTTGGTGTGGCTGGCGAAATTGAAGGTCAGCACACCCATGTCGCCCGAGACAATCACTCGCGGATTGATCATCTCCCAGCTGTCAACCTGCACCTTGCCCTGCATCTTTTCATAAAGCGCGCGCAGCGCCGGCAGGCCGACAAGTCGGGTTTCAAGAAACGGATCAAAATAATCGACCTCGGGATCTGAAGCCTCCAGGAAGCCGTTCAAATCACCTTTCGCCCAGCGCTCGAAGGCGCCGCGCTCCACCGCTAGGATCGCTTCTCCGTCCTTGTCCGCCCGCGCGGAAGGACTGCCCGAACCACCACCCTCCCCAGCCTCCGCGCAAACGAACAGCAGGGGGAGTATCGCAAATCTCGTCATAACAAAATCTCCATATCCGTTGTGACCTTCGCCCGCCTGGCAGTGTGACAATCCAGCAATCAAATAGGCGGATCCAGCGAAACGCCGGCCAGCGCCCGGCGCACCAACTCCTGGGGGGGCTCGACGAAGGGTTGATCCTGATACAGCGCCGCATACAGGCGGTCTGAGGCTTCGATCAGTTCATCCCCTCGGCTGGAGGCAACATCGCGTACCTTGCGCAGGTGCCCAGTCGCGAATTGGAGCTTGTCCGGCTTCAGGTAACCCCGCTCCATGAAGCCTCGTACCTTCTTCGGGCAACGGCATGGATTCGATTCCTTCACCAGGCCGCATTTCCCATCCAGGAAGGCATACAGATCGCGACGGGTCCGTGCAAGAATCTGACGGAAATTGTCCGGCGTCACGCCCACCACCTCGGCGCCCACCGAATCGCTCACTCCAAAAATCTCCCCCAGCGTATACACCAGCCGCTGGCGCCCGTCCAGGCACAACAGCATCGCTGCCGTGCATGACATCTTGGCTTCCTCAATCAGTATTTCCACCGGAACGGGCACCGTGCGCGGGTCCGGTACCTCAGACAATCCGGTAGCGTCCAGATCCCCGGCGAACCAGTCGAATGAATAACATGGATCGGCGGCTGCCCACTTCTTCCTGAAGTTGAGGATCTGGTTCGTCGCCAGGCGGTAGAGCCACGTCCGGAATTTGCTCTCTCCCCGGAACGTATGTATGCCCAGCACGACGCGAATCAGAATCTCCTGGGTCGCATCCTCCGCGTTCTCCGCGGAGTACAGCATCCGCACCGCGACGTTGTAGATCCAGGCCTGGTGGCGTACCACCAACTCTTCCATGGCCTGCCGGTCGCCGGTCTGGGCCCGCGCTACCAGTTCACGATCCGCATCTTCCGAATAATTGTCAGAAAGAGGCCTGAATATCACGCTACCCAGACTGTAGCATTCCGCCTATTCTTCCGGGGTCAGCGGCAGGAACTTCGTCGTCGCCTTCGCGCTCCAACGCGCACCCGTCGTCGGCGAGAATCCGCTCAGTTCGATGAAACGGTCTGCCTGCGACGGCTGCAGATTCGCCTTGATCGTCGCCTGGATCGACCCGTTTGCCGCCAGGTCTGTCGCCCCCAGCAGATCCTTGATGTGGTCTGAATAGACCACGCCGTCGATCTTCAGCGAACTGATCCGCACCGGGTAGCCGGCCTTCTCTTCCACCAGCAGTTGGAACTCAAAATTGGTGCCATCCTGCCCCGGCGTATGCGCCACCACCGGATTCGGCAACACCGCCGCGGTCACCACCGGCTTGCGGGAAGTCACGGTCGCTGTGGCCGCAATCGATACCGGAGTCACCGGCAGTGATGCCGCCGTCACCGGCCCCATCGCCACCGTAGCCGTCGTATTGAACGTCCCAGGCACCGGCAGCGCCGGCGGAGCCGCAAAAAACTCCACCGTCACCGGTTGATCCGCACTCACTGTCCCCGTCCATACTGAAGGAGCCAGCCACGACGCACCCGTGCTGATCTGGAAACCGCGCGGCGTCGTCGAATCCGTCGTGATCACCACGGCTTGCCTCGACGGCTCCTGCGCCACGCCATCCGCCACCGCAAAGCTCAGCTTCGCCTTGCTCACCTTCAGCGCCGGGGCTGGTACTTCTTCCAGAAACTCCCGGATCATCGGGTAGATCAACGAGAACTTGCCATAGGCGGCCGCCCCCGTAATGTCGCAGTAGCTGCCCCCGTCCGTTGGGACGTAACCATAAGACAACACACCCACAACCTGCTGGTTTTCGTTCAACAGCGGCGAGCCGGAGGAACCCTGCTGCACACGTCCGCCCGTCTCGGCGAATTGCAGAAAGTTATCCAATGGGAACAATTCGCTATCCAGGTACATCGCACCCTTCTGGTCGGAGTCGCGCGTCCCGAAAGCGATGCGTTTCCAACTGGTTGGCGGCAGGCCCGGATGATGGATGGCCGCAACTTTCGCACCGACCGCCGGATCCGTGGCGCTCCAGCCCAGCAGGAATGCCCCGGCCGGAGCCTTCGGCAATTGAATCAACGTGAAATCCCCGCCGATGGCCGCATAGCTCGAAAGCATGGTCCCCCCGCTGATCTGCAGCGACGACGCCCGCTCCGGGGCCGGACCCTCACACTTGGAAGTCTGGTAGTTCCAGTAAGTCACCATCGACCGCACTTCCGTCTCCGTACTCATGCAGTGATTCGCCGTCAGGAATAGGGGCGCAAACGTCGACCGCTTGCTGTTCACCAGTTCGCCCGAACAGATGTAGACTCCGCCGTCGTCGGCCACGAAGTCCAGGTTGGCTATAGCTTTGGCGGCATTCGAGTACTCCGAATAGCACGACACGTCCAGCTGGCAGTACATCGGATCGTCACTGCCCGACGCCAGCGGCCATTGGTGCGACACCCGGTCAATGCGGAACGCCGGTTGATCGTCCTGGACGCCCACCCATTCCACCTGCAACTGCGAGCCGTCCACCGGATCCGACCAGAAGTCGCCGTCTCCATACGGACCTTTGCCTGTGTAGGGACCGCCTGCGACCGTTCCGTCGCCGCGCCGCAACCATACCTCGCCCTGGCCAGCGTCAAAGTTCGAGAAATGAACCCGCAACTTCACCGCGCCAGCCGATTCCACCAGCAAACGGCCGTCCTGCCGGCCGTCCTGCAGGACAGTCCAGTCCAGTTTCGCCGGATCCAGCCCTTCGACCGCGCGCACCACACCCGTCTGCCGCGCAAAACCCCTCGGTTTCACCACCTGCTCCCCGGCCGAGAGGCTGTTCAGCCGCAAGGCACTGCGCTCCGCCGGAGGCGCCGCCAAGGCAGCCGGAGCTGTCGCGGCCTGGGCCAGGCGCGTCGCGCCTGCCTTCTCGGAAACTGGAGCGCCCGGCATGCTCTGCCCGTAAAGCAGAGAGGCCGTTCCGCATGCAACACACATCAGGGCAAGATGGAAAACCCGCATGTCTGTCCATCGACCAGACCCTGCCCGTCCTCCACGGACGCCGATAGAATTCCAGCCCGGATCAGGTGTTTGCCTGAGTCGCCAGCGCCGCTCCCGGGGCCGGAAGCGGCCTGGCGTCACACCTCAGTTACTTCACCCGTTTGGCCAGAAACTCGCCCTCCAGATTTTTCCCTCCTAACTCCGCGACGCGGGCGGCACCACTCCGGCCAGCCGCGCATACACCGCCAGTTGCCCGTAGTGCTCGCAGACATGCTCGACGATCCCTTCCGCCTGGGCCGCCTTTTCCGCATCCAGTCCGTTCTTCAGTTCACGCAGCGCCCCCACTGCGTCATTTGTGCTCTCCGTCAGACCCCGGATCGCCAGCACCTTCGTCCCGTATTCAGACTTCGGCAGCTCGTTCGCCGCCCCGTCTGCCTTCTTGCCCCGCACCGTCTCCGCCAGGTACAGATTCCAGAACGCCACGTGGCGCAGCACGTCTCCAAACGTACGGGCGCCCGCCGCCGGAGCGGTCTCGAACTGAGCTTCGGGGTACTCCCTGGCCAGTGCCGCCAGCTTCTCGCCGGTCTCTGCCAACCGGCCCGTCAAGAGTAGGGCAATCGCCTGTGTTTCGGTGTTTTTGACTGTCATACTAGTGTTGTAAGGCGGCAGAGGGAGCCGAATCTTGGCGAAAATTGCGGCGAGATCCAATCCCGGTGTCACCCCACCCCAGGCGCAGGTGCTCGCCCGCGGAGACGGCTGGTCTGTCTCCGAAATCGTCTGCACCCTGGGCCCCCGCGACCGCCCGTTCGAAGAGCGGCACTCGTCCGTCTCCATCGCCATCGTCGCCGCCGGCAGCTTTCTCTACCGCTCGCACGCCGGCCGCGAGCTGCTCACCCCCGGGTCCCTCATGCTCGGCAGCGCCGGCCGCAGCTTCGAGTGCAGCCACGAACATGGCACCGGCGACCGCTGCATCTCGTTCTCTTACTCGCCCGCTCGCTTCGATCGCCTGGATGCCCAGCCGCACTTCCAGTCCATGCGTCTGCCGCCGGTCCGTCCCCTCTCGCCACTCATCGCCCAGGCTTCCGCCCTTCTCGCCGGAGCCCCTGGACCCTCTTGGGAAGAACTCGGAGTCGAACTCGCGGCCCAGGCCGTCCAACTCGATCGCGGTCACTCCCAGGCGTCCGGCAGCGCGGGTCCTGCTGCAATCGCGCGTGTCGCTCGCATCCTCCGCGCCATCGAGAACGATCCCGATGCGCCACACGACCTCACCGCCCTGGCCGGCGAAGCCCGCCTCAGCCCGTTTCACTTCCTCAGGACATTTCAGGAGGTCGCCGGAGTCACACCGCACCAGTTCCTGCTCCGGCAGCGCCTGCGCCGTGCCGCCCTCCGCCTCAGCACCCAGCCCGCCAAGGTCGTCGACATCGCCCTCGATTGCGGCTTCGGCGACGTCTCCAATTTCAACCGCAACTTCCGGGCCGAATTCGGCATGAGCCCCCGGGCCTGGCGCAAGCTGGGAACCGGGGCTCGGCAGTCCGGCTGAGCCTTCAAACCGCCGCCAAGCCCGCTACCAGGACGTGCTCGCCTCAGGCCTTTCCCTCTCCGCGCCCTACCGCGCAACCTCCACCGGCCGCCACGGCGCCACGGCCATCTCATACTCCGTCGGGCAGCCG
Source organism: Paludibaculum fermentans (assembly GCF_051172195.1). Classification (GTDB taxonomy): domain Bacteria; phylum Acidobacteriota; class Terriglobia; order Bryobacterales; family Bryobacteraceae; genus Paludibaculum; species Paludibaculum fermentans_A. The sequence goes on along the minus strand of NZ_JBPJAQ010000001.1, from coordinate 507,892 downwards.
AACCCTTCCACCTTCACACCCAGGTCCCGCAGCATGCCCAGCGCCGACAGCCGCCGGTACGTGTTGAACGTGATCACATGCGCGAACATCCCGCCAAACGTGAACGTCTCCGCCGGTTCGCACAACGCATCGATGAAGGTGTCGTCCCACCCGCCCCTCTTCCTCACCTCCGCCAAGGCCCGCAGGTAGTCGCCGTCCGCTTTCTCAAACCGGGCCAGCAGCGCCGCCGCGGTCAGGTCCTCCTTCCCCTTCTTCTCCTCCGGCATCTCACCCCCTAACAGCGCGGCGGCCCACACCTCCTTCGTGTACACCAGCCGCTCCAATACCGCCCGCAAACTCTCCGGCTCCTTCTCCCACGGCAACAGCTTCGCCGGATGGCCCAGCCGTTTGTCCAACTGCGCGTCCGTCAACGTCGCTGCCGCTTCCAGCAGCTTCTTGGTATGCCACGTATCCGTGCCCGAGAAACGATCGAACAGGTCCATTGCCAGTGCTCCTTCAGATTTGGATCCCGGCGCGCAGAAATGGAATCCATTCGGCGCCGGCAGGTGAATCGGTTGCGCCCCCATCCGCCGGTACAGGCTCGGCGAGACGCGAAACGCTTTGCGAAAGGCCCGGGTGAACGCCTCCAGCGAGCCGTAGCCGGCTTCCAGGGCGATCTCCGTCACTGAGAGCCTCGTACGGCTCACCTGCCACGCCGCCCGCTCCAGCAACAACCGCCTTCTCATCGCCTCCGGAGTCTCCTCGATCAGGGCCCGGAACAGACGATAAAACTGCGTCCTGCTGCGCAGCGCGCGCCTCGGCAGCTTGCCTTTGACGCTCTCCTCATCCAGGGATTCCAGAACAACGGCGGACAGACGTTCCGCTTCGCGTTTGTCTCTCTCAGCCATCTCTGCAAGTCCCTCTCTGAAGAGAAATCTAGCATCCGGCGACACGCAAAACCTGATCGGCAGTCCCAAATTCACGCCGCTTCGCAGCCTGTTTCAACGCGCCGGACGGCACCACTTCTTCAACCCCAGGTGCGTCGGCCACCACACCAGCACCGGCAGCCCGATCATCAGCAGCGCAAACCATGCTGCCTCCGGCATCCACGTCTGCATCTTCGTCTCGCTGGGCCCGTAGACGTAGTTGATATTCACCGGAGTCAAAGGGGTTGGCAGCGGGTCTCCGGGCTTCGGCATCACGAAATAGCACAGCAGCATCAGCACCCACGCCAGCGAACACCAGTACGGCAGCGCCTTGGGATGATAGCCCAGCCGGTAAACCAGGTAGACCAGCAGGAACGGCAGCCACCCGTGGAACAGCGACAGGCTGCGCAGGAACAACGAGTGACCCGCGTCAAACATATAGTCCGTCATGCCCACCAGCGACAACCCCACCAGGTGCCCCGCGAAATCCGCTACCCACACCACCTGCGGCAACAGGATGCCCACCGTCGGAATGCTCACCAGCAGCGCATTCTCCAGCCACATCCCGGCCAGCGTCAGGAACAGGCACATGTCGCAGAAATACAGGAAGTTCGTCGGCCCGTAGTCGTGCCAGTACACGGGCACCAGCACGGCCATGAACGCCGTGTACACCAGCTTCAGCCACATCGGAATCCGCGCCTGGCTCGCGGTGGGCAGGGACAGTGTTGCGCTCGTCATCGGCACCCCTCCGTGCGGCCCCCAGGGCCGCTGGAATGGGGCCAATCATAGCAGCACTCCTGCCTCCCCCACCGCAACCCTTCGCTTGACAGGATTTCCGCAAGCCGCAATACTGACGGCAGTGCGCGACAGGGCGCCACCGGCCCGCGGCAAGGGAATCACTCCCACCTGCTTCCGATTCAGCCAGTGTGCTTCGAATCTTCTTTCAGCCTGTCTCAGCGGGTCACAGGCACTCACGAAAGGAGATTGCCATGCCTACCTCCGAGCTGCCCGCTCGCCCCTCCCTCGAATCCCTTCGCAAGCAAGCCAAAAAGCTTGCACGAGACACCGCTGCCGGCGATGCTGCTGCCCTCGCCCGGGCGCGTGCCCAGCAACCGCAAACCTCATTCCCTCTCTCTCAGCGCGCTGCCCAACTCGTGCTCGCACGAGAGTATGGCTTTCCCGGCTGGCCAGACCTGGTCAAGGAGGTGGAACGGCGCCTCGGCCGCGGGCTCGAATGGGCCGCGGCCCAAGCTCGCCGCATCATCCACGACAACGACCTCGAAGCTCTCCGGCGCTTGCTCTCCGAATACCCGGCCCTGTTGTCGTGGCAGACAGCCGATGACGACGGAGGCCTGCTCGCAATGGCCACCAGTTCCTACGGCGACAGCGGAGATCCCTCCCATGAAGAGCATTTCACCCGCCTGGCCTGTGCGGAACTCCTGCTCGACGCCGGAGCCGTCGTTGCTCCGTCGATAGCTGAAGGACTCCTCCGTGCCCGAGCCAGGCGGCTGCTCGACCTCTTCCACCGCAGGGGCCTTCTTCCGCCAACCCTCAAGTTCCTGGCCGCCCTCGGCGACGTCGATGCGGTTCGCGCCAGCCTCAATACGAGCGCCGCCGATCTGGCCGCTGTCAACGAAGCATTCATGTATGCCTGCCACCTCCAGCAACCGTCCTCAGCGGCTCTGCTGTTGGACGCGGCAATCACTCTCGACGATGGATTGGGCCATCAAATCGATGCCGGACCCGGGCGTTCTGCGTTCGTTCAGTACTTCCTCGAGCACAAGCCGGAAGTCCACACTCCCGATCCCTTCGAGCCCTGGAACGCTTTTGTCAGCCAACAAGTCGATCACGCGATGCGCGACGGCGACACCACCACCTTCGTCGACCTCCTGCGCCGCGAACCCTGGCTGCTCTCCACAGCAGGCCTGCAGTTCCAGGCCAGATGGATCGAGGTGGCCGTCCTGAACGACCGCGCAAACTTGCTGGAAACCTTCTTGACCCTCGATCCCGCCATCCTGCACACCCGCCTGCCACCGCCATCGCAGGCCATCGAGTTTGCCTTCACCTATGTGAAAACCCATCTGCTGCCCCTCCTGCTGCGCATCTGGCCCGTGCCGGACGATCTGCCCCACGCCGCCGGCAATGGCGACCTGGGCCGGGTCAAACGCTGGTTCAACGCCGAGGGCCAGCTCGCCTTGGGCGACCTCACCCATCACTTCCCCGCGAATAACGGCCACTATCGTCAGGACCTGCACGCCTGGTTCGGCAGCGGAGAACCGAATGAGCAGAGGATCCTCGACACCGCCCTCGCCTGGGCGGTTCTCAACAACCACTTCGAGGTTGCAGACTTTCTCCTTGCGCACGGGGCCGACATCAACACCAACTGGTGCTCGCACGAGCCCGCCAGCATCCTGCATGAGCTCGTCTGGCACCGGAACTACCAGGCCATGCAGTTCCTCATCGATCGCGGCATCGACATGACCATCCGGGACTATCGCTGGAACGCCACGGCCGAAGGCTGGGCCGCCGTCGCAGCGAACGACGAGAAACTGGCCCAGTGGCTGCGCGACGCCCGGCAGCAACGGGAACGGGCATCGCAGGCAAGCCCTGAGGCTCTCTGAATGGCGGGAATCCCGGTCGGCACCCCATCGTGGAACCTCCGCTCCCGCAACTCCACCCGCCCCGTTCCGCATGCGAAAGTAATCCATAACGGCGCCCGAGGCCGGAAAGTGGAGCGGCCATGAAGACGGATCTACTGCGATTCAATGGTGCTGTCGAACGCCATCCCGCAATCGAAGCGTGGCTGGACGAACACGCAGGCGAATTGGGAACCATCGCGCGTCAATGGTTCCAGGTGCTACGAAACTGCGGGGACGAAGTGCGCGAGCTGGTGCACGACGGCTGCCCCGTAGCCTGCCTGGGCGATGTGCCCTTCGCCTACGTCAATGTCTTCACTTCGCACGTGAACGTCGGGTTCTTTCAAGGCGCTTCCTTGCCGGATCCCGGCCGCTTGTTACAGGGCGCTGGCAAATATATGCGCCATGTGAAGCTCAGGCCGGGCACGGCCACCAGCGAGGCAGCCCTGGCCACGCTCATTGAGGTCGCCTACGCTGATATCAAGGCACGCATCGAGCACGGCTAACAGTCTGGGGCTGTACGAAGTCATCAGCTGATAAGGAGTCAACGCGATGAAACGGTTACTTGCAGTTTTTATAGCTGGATCCATTCTGGCCTGTCTGGCCGCCGCTCAGGAGGCGCCCAAGCCCGCACTCCGCAAAGGCGTTTCCGTTCAGATGGCCGTGGCCGATCACGCAGTCGAGATGCGCGCCGCCGACGAACCGGATACCACCGTCGTCGCCATCACGGCCGACGGGACAATATTTGCCGGCATCCAACGCTCTGAGCCCGCTGCCCTCAGCCGCTTGAGCGCGGAGACCGTCTACGTCAAGGCCGACGCCCGTGTGCCGTTCCAGGCAGTGCTCACCGTGCTGGACGCCTTACGGGGCAAGACAGTGGTGCTGCTCTCCGCCTCGCCCGCAAACGCGGAGAAGCCGAAATTCCTCCCACCCTATGGGACCAAGCTGACGGTCGCCCGCTGAGGCCCCCATCCTCATAAGCGCCACATGTCTCCGGCCTGTCTGCCCGCGCCCCTCAGCTGCGTTTCTCTGATCTTGCTTCTGGTCGACTTTGCATGATAAAGTACATTGCAATGAGAGGGCAATCAGGCGTTCACAGCTTTCGACTAGTCTCTGTCGTGGAGCCCCAGCTTTGAAGACTGGTCGCACGGCCGGGGTGCTCGCCGCCGCCCTCGCGCTTCTGGCCCTCCTGGTCGGCCTCCGCGTACTCCGGCAGAACCTTCGCTCTGGTCCGCCGGCCTCCGCCACCCGCTCCGCTTTTCCACCCCCCACCGCATCCGCAGGACCGGCGCACCCCAGCTTCCTCTATGGCCTCGTCACCACCGTGGATGGGGCCGCCTACCAGGGCCGGCTCCGCTGGGGCGGCGGCGAGGAGGCGTTCTGGGGCGACTACTTCAATGGCGCGAAGAAGGCGAACCCCTGGGTGGTCCACATCCCGCCCGGCCAGTTACCCATGGAACGCCAGCCTTTCCGGATCTTTGGACTCCAGGTCGCCAGCCGCGAACGCCCCGTCGACCTCAACCGGCTCTTCATGGCCCGCTTCGGCGACATCGCCCGCATCGAGGCCAGTGGCCGCGACGTGCGCATAACGCTCAAGAGCGGCACCGCCTTCGAACTCGACCGCTTCTCGGCCAGCGACTTCGACGACGGCGTGCGCGTGTGGGACGCCGCGCATGGCGTTGTGGACCTCGACAGCCTCCGTATTCGCGCCATCGATCTCCGCCCCAGTCCCGGGGCCGGTCAAGAGGCCCGTCAGGAGAATGGTCCCGCCCCCAACCAACTGCACGGCACCGTGCGCACTCGCCAGGGCGAGGAGTTCAGCGGCTTCGTCGAATGGGACAGGCAGCAGTGCCTCGGCTCCGACGAACTTGCCGGCCACACCGCCGCGGGGGACCGCTCAATCCCGTTCTCCGCCATCCGCTCCATCGCCCGACACTCCAGCGACAGCACTCGGGTGATTCTCCTCGACGGCGGCGATCTCGTGCTCTCAGGCACCCGCGCAGTCGGCCAGGAGAATCGCGGAGTCTACGTCGACGACCCACGCTACGGCCGGGTCCTGGTCTCCTGGGACTCCTTCGAGCGCCTCGAGTTCAGCCCCGGAGCCGGCGGACCGGCCTACGGCGACTTTCCCCCGGGCGGCCCGCTCACCGGCACCGTCACCACCCGCGACGGCCGCCATCTCGTGGGCCGTCTGGTCTACGACCTGGACGAAAGCGAGTTCACTGAGACGCTCGACGCACCCTCCAGGGGCGTGGACTACACCATCCCCTTCGCTATGATCGCCTCGGTCGTGCTGCCCGGCCCCGATGAGCCCGCCGCGCAACACGCCACCGTGACGTTGCATAGTGGCCGGGAACTCCACCTGGAACGTGCGGGCGACCTCGGCAAGGCGAATGCCGGCATTCTGATCTTCGCCTCGGGTCAGCAGCGGCCCGAGTACGTGCCCTGGACCGCGGTCGCCCAAGTCACTTTCAACCGCCCGCCGGCCAGCTACCCGCCACTGGACGCCCATTAACTCACAGCCGTGACCGTATGGACGCCGGGGCTCCTGGGCGAACTCCGCAGCTGGAATTCCTCACGAGACAGCCGATCAGCCCACTCAGTCTTCGTCAGCCCGGCCGCGCAGTTTCTTGGCGGAAGCTCGCTGCGATTTTTCTGTCAGCCGCCGAACTTTGGATCCGAACGTAGGCCGGCTGGGGCGCCGGATCTTCGGCACAACCTGAGCGCGGGCAACCAGTTCATCCAGTCGTGCCCGGGCTTCCGCTCGATTCGCCTCCTGCGTCCGGTGCACGCGGGACATGATGATGATCACCCCGTCCTGCGTAGCCCGGCTGCCGGCTAACGCCAGCAGGCGCTGCCGTACGTCGGCGGGCAGCGACCGCGATTGTCTCGCATCGAAACGCAGTTCGACGGCAGTAGAGACCTTGTTGACATTCTGGCCGCCCGGGCCGGAAGCGCGAACAAAGGTCATGGTCACTTCGGAATCTGGAATCACGATAGGCAAGCGCTACTTCCAGAATAGCCCGTACCGCCGTTGCAACACCTTACAGGCCGTCGCAAAAACAATCTCACAAGAACCCTGCGGGCCAGGATCTGTCCGGTAGGCCAGGATCTGTCCGGAAGGCCAGAAACTGTCTTGTGGGGCAGGATTTATCCTGCGCGGAGCTTCAGCTCCGCCCCCTCGAAAATCCAGAATCTGCATCCTTACCAGAACGCGCCAGAGGCTTTCCCAGGACTCTGCCAGAGAATACGGATCCGCCGGCGCCCGCGCGTCACTGGTCCGCCCCGGCAGCTCCACCAGGGAACTCACCGTCCCGCGCAGGTGTCTGAATCACTGATGATCAGCCGGGCCATCACCCTCGCCACCTGGAGCATCGCCGCCTGCTGGGCCTGCTCGTACACGGACGATCTCTCGAAGCGGCCCGGAGCCGGTCCTCTCTTCAAGATCTATCGTGCCGGCAAATTCGGCTACATGGACCGCGGTGGGAACGTCGTCATTGCACCCCGCTTCGACGAGGCCCGCGACTTCTTCCACGGGCTCGCCGCGGTCCGCCTGAACGGCAAAGTCGGTTTCGTCAACGAGCGGGACCAGTTAGTGATCCCGGCCCGCTTCGACGACGCTCGCGATTTCCTGGAGGAACTGGCCCCGGTCCGGCTCGGACGCCTGTGGGGCTACATCGACACCCGCGGCAACATGGCGATCCAGCCGCGGTTCCAGGGTGCGGGGGAGTTTCACCAGGGATTGGCGCGGATCTATGTCTGGACCACCATCACCTTCGACTATCGCGGCAACAGGACGCAATTCACCAGGGACACCGCGCCCCTGTACGTCTTCAACCCGCCCTATGAGAATCCATGCGGTTTCGCTCGCGCCGACGACGGCAAGTTCGGCTTCATCGATAGGCAGGGAAGCATCGTGATCCCCCCGCGGTTCAGCTATGCGGACGAATTCCACGAAGGCTTGTCCACCGTTTGCCTGGAAGAGTGCCATGATTTCTCCCGGGCAAAGCATGCGGTCATCAACCGGCACGGTCACATCGCCTTCCCGGTCACGACTGAGTCCGTTGGGGACTTCTCCGCAGGGCTGGCGAGCTTCCGGGTTGGCGAGCATTACGGCTTTCTCGACAGAACAGGCCGTGTCGCAATCGCGCCGCAATACCAGTATGTGGGCGACTTCCACGATGGTCTGGCCAGGGTGCAGCAAGGATGGCAATGGGGCTACATCGACACCACCGGGCGGCAGGTAATCCCCCCTCAGTTCCGCAGCGTAGGGGACTTCTCGGAAGGACTCGCGGTAGCCTGCAACTCCGTCTGCACCTACATCGACCGGACCGGCAGTCGGGCGCTGAACGTCTTCGGCAATTCCTCCATCGGGCGCTTCTCTGATGGCCTGGCGCCTGTCATGGAGTACGAGCTCTTCACCTGGCAAGGCCTGTTTGCGCAGCTTCGAATTCGCCTGCTCCGGCAGCAGCCGGGAGTGGTCTACATCGACAAGTCCGGCGCCGTCGCAGGACTCTACGGCCGCTAGCCTCGTGCAGCGCGCTAAGCTCAGCCCAAACCAGCAGCTAAGCCAAAACACCTCGGCAGTACTCCACGCATTTCGCCAGCTCGGCCAGAGCGGAAGATCCCTGCGGAACCGGATGCTCCATCTCGATAGTTGCCTGAAAAGCGTACTTCTCCGCTTTCATCATCTGGAGTATTTCTTTCAGTGGGGTATCGCCCTCACCCCATGGCACGTTCGGGCCGTTATTCGCCTTCCGATCCTTCAGGTGCACGTGAGTCACCCGACCATGGTTCTGCTTGATCCACTTGGCGGGCGAAAAACCGTTCGCGGCGAAAAAGTGGCCGATGTCCACGTTGGCGCCGTTGTACTTCGAATAGGAGAACGCCTGCTCCCACGACTCGAGACGGCCGAAGGCCTCCGGATCCGTCAGGTTGCCGTGCCCGTGGTAGCCCACCATCATCTTGTGCTTCTCCGCGAAGGCCCCCACTCGCTTGGTCGTGCTGACGGGAATCTCACAGGAAATCGCGTTCGCGCCCAGTTCGCGCGCCAACTGGAAGGAATAATCGAGTTCATCGTCTGTGAACCCGTCAACTCCATCGAACTTCACGATCTGGATCAGCACACCGGCGTCCTCGTACTTCCGCCGGAAGTCGCGGAACCCGCTCATCGACTGCGAGAGCCTCCATTTTCTGAGGCCTTCCGTCGCAGCCTTCCGCTCTGCCTGCTGTTCCGGCGTCAGCGGCGGTCGTCCGCCTGGCGGGGGGGCGCCACTCGGGACTCCACCTGGCGCCGCGCTCCGGCCGCCACCTGGCATTCCACCCGGAAAACCCGGCCTGCCCGCGGGCGCCGGCGCGCCCAGCGAGTCCTCTACCGGCCGCGACCGCAGCTCCAGCGCACTCAGGCTGATTGTCGGCTCCAGGCAGTACTTGAGGATGTCGTCCGCTCCGCCTGGCATGCCGCGAAAGATATACGGCACGTTGGCTCCAATCTGGACGCCGCCGAATTTGGAGTTGGGCTTGGCCGCTCCGAACGCTCTGCCCGTTGAGACAGCGCCCAGCCCGAGCAGGCCCAGTTCACGCCTTGTCAGATTCATACGATCCCCTTGCTCTCGCGCCATCACAGCTTCAAGTCCGATCCTCGACGGAATAACGGCCTGACCAGCTGGTTCGCCTCTTCGCTGTTCGTAAACCGCGTATTCCTGCTGTCCCACAGCAGTTTTCCTGGGACGCGCCAGGCAATGCACACCAGCGCCAGCCACTCCGCGTAGGGCGCTGTCACGCTGAAGTCGGAACAGGACGGGTCACCGCCCTTGCACGCGCGGACCCAGTCCAGCATGTGACCTGGGGAGCGAGTCAGCAGCTGCGGCGGAAGCTTGTACTCCTTCCACCTCGCGGAAGGCAGCAGCCACACGCCTTCGCCGCGATTACTCGTGGCCAACACGCCTTTACTCCCGACCAGCACCGACCCGTTGCCCGCCAGCACGCCGCGCGGGGACCCTCCTCGAGGAGCCTGCTGTGAGGCCGACGTCACGATTTGAGAGCCCTGGAAAACCAACACTCCCGGGCCGCCTGCGCCCCTCGGTGGACCATCCGCGGGGAAGGCACGCCCACCGGGACCTCCGGCGCCTCCTCCCGGACCTCGCCCACCCCCAAACCCGCCCCTGCCGTTGCCCGTCGGCCGGCCTTTGTCGGCCAGGTTGTCGGGCGGAGGCAAAATCGTCTCATCCTCCATCCCGGGTACCCGGAAGGCCCCGGGGTCGGAAGGCCGGGCCGCCTCGTGGTAGTAGACCGAAACCGGTGGCAACGGTCCCCTCGCCGGGAAGTCCAGCCGCACCACGCCCCCAGTCGGGTAGGTGTACTTGCTCTTTCCTGTCTGGCTGACGCACTCCACACTCTCCGGCGCGCCCAGTTGCAGTGCGGTATGCACTGGCCCGGCCGTATGCGTCGCCCAGTTGCCAATCTGTCCCGTTCCAAAATCGTAAAAACCGCGCCAGTTGTACGGTATGTACCAATCGCTGAACGGGCGCGCCGCTGCATTGCCCAGCCACAGATTCCAGTCCAGCGTCTTGGGGACGTCCTTGGGCGGTGGCAACTGTGTCAGTTCCGTCGGATACGTGCTCGGTGAGGTCGCGACATGCGCCTCTCGAACCTCGCCGATCTCGCCGGACCAGACAATCTCAGCGGCCACACGGTGGCATTCGTGAGAAAAACCCTGGTTGCCCATCTGCGTCGCGACCTTATACTTCGCGGCCGCGTCGCGCAACAAACGGGCCTCCCACGGAGTCCTGGTCAGCGGCTTTTCGACATAAACATGCTTGCCCTGCTGCATGCACGCCAGGGCGATCGTGGCGTGCATGAAATCCGGGACGGCCACGATGCAGGCATCAATGTTCTTGCCTTCCTTGTCCAACATCACCCGGTAGTCTTTGTACTTCGGAGCCTTGCCATACCGGTTGAACGAATCGGCCGCCCGCGCCTCGTCCACGTCGCAGAGCGCGGCAATGTTCTCGGTCGCCGCGGCATCGTTGAGGTCCACGCCCCCTTGTCCGCCGCACCCGATAGTGGCCACGTTGAGCTTGTCATAGAACGGCTTGTAGCCAAGCGCGCGCAACGACGGCACACTGCCGAACCCGCCGGCCGGTACGCCACCTGCCAGCAGGGCGCCAAAGAAGATATGCCTTCTCGAAACTCCATCGCTCATAGATCACCAGCCTCTCGCTTCGCCGGCCCAGGGCTCGAAGTGGGCTTCCCTGTCGCTGGCTGCGTAAATCCTATCACTCCTGTGCTACGAGCACTGGCGCACGCCGCATTCCGGAAATAGGCTCCGCGATCACCTGGACATAGCCAGAACTGCGGCGGCGCCAGCTTCCACCATGTCGCCAAAGTTGTCGCCCCCCTGATCGGAGTTCCGTCCTCTCCATGCGCGCGAGATGACTGCCGCGGCACGAGTTCCGCATACGCGCTCGCCAATTGGATCCGCTCTCTTCGGCCGTCGGTGCGCGCAACACAAACCCCACGGCAATAGGGGTATTTGCTGTTCCTGCCCGATGCTCTCAGCAGCGTTAATCAGTGATCGATGGATCTCCGGTTCGCCCGGGTCTGCTCGGCTGGCAAGGCGCGGGCGCCTTCCTGCGTGGTCCCCCAAACGGGCAATAGCTACCGTCGGCGGCCCGGAAGATGCGTGCCGTCTAGGTGGGGCCACGACGCGCCGCCCGGTGATTCTGGCGCCAACCCGCCTCCCTCAGCGTCGCGCCGCGCGCGAATACAGCACTCTAACTTCAATTCCACGTATGGTTTAGCCGCGCATGGAGAAAGCAGCCAGGAATCAGGCCCCACCCATGTAGCGCCGCAACAGGATCGGCGAAAGTCGTTCCTGACAGCACCTTCACCACGAAGAGCTCAACCCACTTCAAACCTGAACAAACCAGAAAGGACCAAGACAATGCCTGCCCTTGCCGAACACATCCAGAGACCGGGAATCACGCGGAGACTGTGGAGTTGGATCCCACTGCTCGTCTGCCTGATGGCCATCAGCCTCACTACGCCCACCGCGAAAGCGAGTTTCATCCTCCAGTACAACAGCGCAGCTTTTTCAAACGACGGCCTGAACTGCAGCTCAGTCCAATGCCTGTCGGGAAGCCTCACCCTGGAGTTTAATGTGCTGGGTGCAATACCCGCCCCTTCCACCCCGTTCTGTCTGGACCTCAACTCGCTCGGGAGCACCTCCGGCAGTTGCCTCCCCGTCGGCTTGGCGTCCCTCCGAAATGGTGCAACTCAATTCCAAATCGTGGGCAACCCCAACAACCTCGCTACCCTGCAACTCTCGCCCGACGCGTCCTATTGGCTCGTCTATCTCGATGGCCAGTCCAACCAGAATCCGCCCACCAGCGTCCTTACGAGGAATTCAGCCACCGGCGGCTCAGACCTGCTCATACTCAACGACGGCACACATGGGGCGTTCTACGGGCGCAGCAATGTACCCGGAACCTGGACCATCATTGAGCCATCACAAGCGCCAGTACCCGAGCCGGCCACCTGGCTCGCCATGGCAACCGGGCTTGGGTTGGTCGGGCTGCTCCGCCGAAAGCGCAAACCGGCGGCCCGTTCAGCCCACGAACCTGAATTCGATTCGCCCGGCCGGTCCCAGCCGCTGGTCTGAGACCAGGGAGTTCCCTCAACCGCTGGCATCGCCAGGTGCCCGGTTTCAGCCCTTCTCGCCCACCGCGCGGGCCGGCAGCGCCACCATCGCGCTCAGGCCCGCCGGCCCGGGCGTCGGCATCAATGGCAACATTTTCATTACCAGGATGAAGGACGGATCACGCAAGTGTCCCGCGGCGTTACGGACGGGAGTACCTCCATCCTGGCAAGGCTGCTGCACTGGAGCCTGCTCGCTTCCAAGGGCCGTCACCGCCCAGTGCCGAATCTGGCTTGGTTCCCCATCAAAATATTGCCGGCACGAATCAGGAATGCGTCCCTGATGTGCCCATACCACTCGAATTCAGATTCAACAGCATGCGGACGGTTCATGCCCACGTTCGTGAGCCGGTCATCCAATCAGTGCGGGCGGAACCCGGGAGCCTCGCACGGGCGTGAGTTTCACGAAGGTGCTTTTCGCCCACTGCACAACCTGGGCCCAATCCGGTGAATCGAAGTACGCTTCGGCCGTCTGCTCAAACATCTGCATCGTCTCTGGCGAATAGTCATCCAGCGCGACCGATGCCGGCAGCGCGGGGTTGAGCCGCATGTACCTGCCGTTCGGACCGCCGCCTCCGAGCAGCTGACTGCACAAGGCGTGGGTGCTGTCGGAAACCCCATCCATCATCGCATTCAGTAGCGGGAAGGTCGGCGTGGAGTCGTGTCCCTTCAGTGAGGCCCAACGGTTGACTCCAAAACAGAGCCGGTCGCTCAGAGTTGGCACGATGTTCGCGCTCGTCTTGCCTGTTCCAATCGATAGAACCGCGATGTTGGAAAGCGATCGGCCCTGCTGAATCGCAAGGCTCACCGCCAATGCCGCGGGATTGTTCGCAAACAGGCCGCCGTCGCTGCACCACCCGAACTGGGGATGGCAATAGGGAGGAAAGTAGACCGGCGCCGCGGACGTGGCCAATGCGGCATCAAAGAGCCGGGTGTTTGCTCCAGCGGAGCCGTCGAAGTTATCGATAACCAACGGGCTCCAGATTGCCGGATTGGCGGCGGGATCCGCCAGTTGGAAGGTCGCGACCATCACCTTGGAAGGCAGCGAGGAGAGCACGGGGTCTTCCGGAATGAAGGCCTCGAGTACCGATAACAGCGACGGATCTCCAATGTTGTCGAATAGCGCCTGGAATAGTTCCTTCGCCGACGCTGTATCCCCATTTGCCGGATCGTTTTGGATCGGGCTTGTGCAGCCGGCCACCGCGCCGGCGCATGTGAGTTGCACGCCGAGCGGAGAGAAGATCTGTGCGCCTGCATTCTGGTACAGCGTCACGACGTCGTCAATGCTCTTTCCCTGCGCCAATCCCAGGGCGATCAAACCGCCCGTGGACGTCCCCGCGTAAAGATCGACATTGCCATTCGCTTCACCCAGGATGCCGCACTCGCTGTTCAGGCGCTGCAGGATCAGGGAGGACAGGTATCCGCGCATGCCCCCGCCGTCACAGGCAAGGATCAGATACTTCGCCGGACCGGCGGATTTTCGAGTCTGGGAGAAAACACTCTGCTGCAGGACGGCGCCGAGCGCCGAGTACTGAAGGATGTCTCTTCGTGTGGGTTTCATCATCGCTCCTTCTGGTTGGGATCCACGATTCAGCGGCTCATGTCTGACCCGGCGGCTGCCATCGTGGGATCAGCATAGCGGCGGTAGGGGCCAGGCTCCAGTGTTCCGGGATGCTTTTTGGCTGACTTCGATGTAGTCACGTAAGTCACTGTATTGAGGCGGCTTGCTTGCGCTTCTGATCATTCTCCGAATCGCCCGTCTGTGCCCCTGGTAGACTCTGGCGCCACATTTTTCCGGTTGCATTGATAAAGGCCAGGCCTCATCTCCCCCCGAAAGCAGAGAGGAAAACATCTTGTCCCAGAATGTGTCCGGTCTCATCGCTCCCGACTCTGCCGCCCCGGCCGAGTCCCCGCGAGCCTCTACCCCGACAGCCGGCTATCGGTTCTCGGTCCTCACCGGGTACCTCGGTTGGGCTCTCGATTCCTTCGACTTCTTTCTGGTGGTGTATTGCCTGACCGCCATTGCCGAAGAGTTCCACCGGAAGGACTCCGATATAGCTCTGGCCATCACACTGACACTCGCCTTTCGGCCTCTGGGGGCAATCCTCTTTGGTCTGCTCGCTGACCGGTTCGGCCGCCGGTTGCCGTTGATGGTCGACCTCATCTTCTATTCCGTGGTGGAAATCCTCACCGCCTTCGCGCCGAGCTACGGCACCTTCCTCGCGTTGCGCGCCTTGTTCGGGATTGGTTTAGGCGGAGAGTGGGGCGTTGGCGCCTCGCTCGTGATGGAAAAGACGCCCACGGCGCGCCGCGGCTTGGTCTCGGGCTTGTTGCAGCAAGGCTACGCCATGGGCAACCTGCTCGCCGCCGGCTGTTACTACTTCTTCTTCGACAAGTGGGGCTGGCGCCCGCTCTTCTTCATTGGAGGGCTGCCGGCGCTTCTCTGCCTCGTGATTCGCCTGCGCGTGTCCGAATCGGAGGTTTGGCAGGTCCAGAAGAAGCGGACCGTCCGGGAGATCCTGGCGGAACTCTATCGCCATCGGACGCTGCTGTTCTCGATGGTGGGCCTGCTCGCGGCCTTGAACCTGGCGGGGCACGCCACCGTGGATATGTTCCCCACCTTCCTCCAGCGGAAATGGCACCTTCTGCCAACCACCCGGTCCGCGGTCTCTGCCTTGGCGTTGACCGGAACCTTGATCGGCGCCTTGTTGATCGGCTACCTCTCCGATCGCATCGGCCGCCGCCGTTCCATGGCTGTAGCCTTTGGCCTGGCCGTCCTGATCGTCCCCCTGTGGGCGTTCGCGCCGACCCTGGCCCTCACTATCGCGGCCGCCTGGGTCATGCAGTTCCTGGTGCAGGGCGCCTGGGGTGTGATTCCCGCTCATCTGGCCGAACTCGCGCCCAGTTCGGTCCGAGGCTCGCTGCCCGGCTTCGCCTACCAGATGGGGGCCCTGGCCTCCAGCGCAATCGTCTATATCCAGGCCGTAGCGGCGGAGCACATGCCCTATTCCAACGCCATGGCAATCACCGCGGGCATCGCCCTGCTTCTGGCCACCATAGCTTCCTGCCTGGGCCAGGAGCGCAAGGGCCGCGACCTCACCGAGTGACCGCGGCGCGGCCGCTGCCGCTCTCCGCTTCCAGCGGGGAGGGCGAAAGTCCGAGTCCGGAAACCAGCAACCAACCACCTCAACACTACGGCCAGACCGTCCCATACCGCCTGCCCATCCCCGATTCCACCCGTAACCCAGCCCCCGCTCAAACCCGGTCACTTGCTTTCAAAATAAACTGAAGTATCCGTTAACCATCTGACCCTCTTAAACTTACCGAGGCTGCTCCATCTCCCCCGGTAGCCACTTCTTTGGACCTCGTCCACTACAATCCCAGCCAAGGAGATATATGAGACGACGAAGAGGCTCGGAACAAGCTCGAACGAACGGTGTGCTGGCTCGCGGACCCGTCACGTCCGCAGATAACGCCCATCCCCGGTGTCCCAGCCAGGCCACCCGCGCAGAGCTCAGGAGCAAACCGCGCCGACAACGAGTGCCGGGAACCTCCACCATGACGAAGCAACCCATCTCCGAGCAAAGCCAAGGCGGACCACAGCGCCAAGGCCCGCGCCGCCGGGCCGCGCACCGCAAGAGAGACGACCTCGACTTCATCCATCGCCTGGCCAGGCAGACCCGCGTACTCTTCCGTAGCTGTCCACACCTCGAGGCCGAACGCATCGCCGCCTATACCGCCGTCCGGGGCAGCGGACGAGTGGCCGTACCGCCGCGGCCTGCAAACTGGATGATCGCGCCTTGCACTCCGCCGTTGCGGGCGCCGTTCGTCACGACCACACCGGCTAAGACGAGAGCTCTTTTATCGGCGTCGGTCGCGAGTTCGCGCGCGATTCTCGGCGCCCAGGTCCACCGCATCCTGGACACTTGGCGCGGTGCGGACTCGCCGCGACTGCAAATTGCTTTCCTCCCATACCGCAGCGCCACCCTTTCACTCATTTGAAAAGCCGCACTGTCAGCAGTCGCAAAATTTACCTCAGCATTGGCTGCCGATCTGTCACGTCGTCGTAGCAAATGCGAAAATTCGGTAAGGACGCGACAATCCACGACGGTACATTCGATTCGAAATCAGGGCCTGTCGAGGCGATGGTTCGTCGTTGGCCTTTTGTTGGTTCGGATCTTCTGGACGGAGGTAAGGGGGCGTGAGAAATCCACTTGCGACGGTCTTCATATGGGTGCTCATTCCGCTTTGTTACGCACAGGAAAGCCCTGATGAAAGTGCTGGGGTCCGGTTCAAGATCTCTGGAGAAGTCACCGAGTCGGGCCTGAATCGCGGACTGGATGGAGTGGAAGTTACGCTTGAGTCCATGGCTGGCGACGCTGTGTCGTCGCTTGCGCCCAGGGAGAAAGTGGCGGCCACGCAGACCGATGGGATGGGCGTTTTTCAGTTCCTTGTGACCCAACCGGGAACTTATCAGGTGAGCGTCCGCAAAGCCGGCTATTCTCCGGGAGGATCGTTCGAAGAGCGGCTGCACACTCGCGCCACCGTTGCTCTCAGCAAGGCTCACCCAACGAGATCGCTACGCTTCCGGCTTGGACGTCCGGCGCAGGTCTCGGGCGTCGTCCTGGAGAGAGAGACACAGAAACCTGTCTCCGGCCTTGCCGTGATCGCACAGGGCTACAGCTTCTTCGCCGGGAAGGGGGTGCTGTTGCCGGGCCAGAGCGCTCTCACCGGCGCGGACGGGCGCTTCACGGTGCGTGGGCTCCCTCCCGGTGATTACGTCGTTGCCCTGGGACCACGAATGCGCTCGGCCATGGAAATGGATCGCACGCCTGAACTTCGGGCCTTCGGACAGGAAAAGTTGGTCACGGAGTTCTCTGAGAAAGACATCGAGGTCGTTGATTCCGACTACGACTGGACCTATTGGCCCGGCGGCTCGGGATTGGATGCCGTTTTGCCGATCCACGCCGGATCCAGGGCGGAGATCGATATGGGCAGCATTGAGGTGCGCAGGACGGCGAAGTATCGTGCCCGGGTGATCATTCCAAAAGCCTCCTGCCAGGAGGGGGAGTTGGTGAACGTGCACGTCCTCAGCCCCTTGACGCCTTCAGCGGGCACTCTGGCAGGGAAAGTCCCCTGTGGAACGGGTTTTCTTCTGCGGGGCCTCGCCCCGGGAGCGCATCGGCTGGAGCTTCGCGGAGTGGGGGCCAAGGGGTCCGCCGAGCTCACCATCGGCCGCGAGAACATATCTGTCTCGCTGGCATTGGAGCCGGGAGTGACCATTGAGGGACAGGTCTCCGTTCGGGGTTCGGCTGAGTTGGACACGACGCAGATTCGCATCCTGCTTAAGTCCCGGAACTGGGTCGTGGAGCATGCCCCTGTCCAGGTCAGCGGCGATGGGCGCTTTCGATTCCAGGGAGCCGCTCTCGGAGACTATCTCCTCGACATCTCGGGGATCCCGCCGACGCATTGCCTGCGGGCTGTGATGTACAACAAGGCGCCCGTGAACGGGCAGAACCTTTCGCTGAACCCCTATGCGTTGGCCCATGCCGTGGAACTGGTGGTGGACGACCAGGCTGGCGCAGTGACCGGGATCGTCTCCAATCACAATCAGAGGGCTTTCCGGCCGTGGGTGGTTCTGTCGCCCTCGCCGTTGGGCACGGATGTGTTCTCGGGCATCCGCTCGACGGAAGGGGACGAGGACGGGCAGTTCCGGTTTGAAGGACTGCCGCCCGGAGAATACCGCGTGATCGCCGTACCGGTGGAGGCCAAGGGCGCGCTGGAGCGACCTCACGTCCTGGAGGGACTGCTTCGGTCCGCAGAAAAGCTGTCTCTTGCGGGCCGGCAGGCGCTAACGGTCCAGGTCAAGTCTTCCTCGCTGGATGGTTTGTAGCATCCGTGATGGGAGACACCTGACTCGACAATCCAGTCACGGTCATTTCGATGGCTTGACGTCAACGTTGTGATAGGCCTCGACCCACCACCGTCCCTCGCGCCGTACGAACACTTCCATCAATTGCGTCTTCATCACGCCATCGGCTGGGACGACAATCCCGCCCGGCATGGCCGTGACGCCGCGCACCTCGTTGTCGATATCGACGATTGCCACGTCAGGTGCCACGAAGCGAATGCGACGGATTGTGTGGTGTTTCGTGGTGCCTTTGTAGAAGGTGTTCAGGATCTCTGTGTGTCGCTTCGCGAATGCGGGCGCACCGTATAAGACCATCCCATACAGATTTGTGAACGAGGCCTCCGGCGCGAGATGCCGGGCATAGTCTCGCCCACTCCCCGCATTCCAGGCCAAGACCTGATCCGCCACGATGGCTCGGATCGGTGCTTCCGAAGCGGCCTCCTGGGCGAACGACACCCCGGCAGGCGCGGCCAATAGGACAATCAGCGCCATCTTCAGCAATTGCGTCATATCGGATCCGTTCCCCTTGGCGTCCGCCCCTGCGATTGGTTCGTCGGAGTGGATTGGCGGGCGCGATCACCCCCGCCTCATTAGACCCTACCTGGGGAAATACAGCAAACCGGCCGGGATTTGATGGGATCTTCACCTGTGCCTGGAGTTCTACCCCAAATCCAGCCTCAGTTCGAACGCGGTCACAGGCTTTCAAAAAATCGCAAAATTCCACGTAAATCATTGATTAGCAATATCTTACCGTCTGGACGTCGCTAGTCCGGAATCCAGTTTCTTTGGACCTCATCAACTACAATCCCGGCCAAGGAGATGTATGGAAAGACGAATTGGGTCGGGACAGGCTGGCAAGAACGAGGTGGGCACTCGAGGACTGCTCACGCGGTCGAACAGCGCCCGCCTGCTGTTGCGCGCCCACCTCAGTCTTCGAGTGACGAGGAGAAAGGCCCGCTGAATCCCAGCGCCAGCGAACCACCACCATGACAAAGCAACCCATCTCCGAGCGCCGCCTCGCCGCCAATCGCGCCAACGCCCAAAAATCGACCGGCCCCCGCACGCCCGAAGGCAAGCGCCGTGTCGCCCAAAACG
This sequence comes from Paludibaculum fermentans, assembly GCF_051172195.1. Taxonomy (GTDB): domain Bacteria; phylum Acidobacteriota; class Terriglobia; order Bryobacterales; family Bryobacteraceae; genus Paludibaculum; species Paludibaculum fermentans_A. The sequence goes on along the minus strand of NZ_JBPJAQ010000001.1, from coordinate 488,648 downwards.
CCAGCCGTCACAACCTCTATGCCGGCTTCCACCGCCTCCCCCAGGACATCGAGGACCTCCTCTACCGCAGGGCGCTCGAGGAAACGGCGGACATCGCCGACCTGCGCTTCCGGGCCCTCCTCGTCCACCGCTTTATGCTCCGCGGTCACGAACGCCGCCTCTTCCAACTCGAAGGCAAGCTGTGGGCCGAAGCCCTCCGGGTCAACGATGGAATCATCCCCAACGCCTCCCTCTGGATCCGCGGGAAACAAGGCGACGTAGTCCAGGCCCTGGGCCGCTACCACGCCTGGATCTGCGTCCGCATCCGGGCCATTCAGAAGTCGATCTTCCCCTATCTCATAGGAGACGAAGCCCATCAGGCATCCCTCCCCGCCAGGGTCGAAACCCTCCTGGCCTCCGTGGCCGGCTCCGCCAAGCCCATAGCCGTATCAGTCCAGGCCGCCCCATCGTGTAAATCCGAGCGAGAGTCCTCAACCACCGGCAGTCCCAACACCACCTCAATGAACCCGGGCCTGCAACTCCTCCTGAGAGGCCGCGGCTTCCGAGCCGTAAGACCCGTCCCAGCGCCCCAGGCAGTAAAAGCCATCCGCCCCCCCACCGTCCCCGGCCTAAGCCTCCGCTACCTGAACCAGTCCCGCAAACCAAGCCCGCCCACCAAAGCGGACACCCCTGCAACGAACCACGACCGTCAGGGAGTGGTCCCCACCGCGCTGCGAACCCCGGCCGGAATGGAGTCCCGCATGCCCCTCCGAGCCGCCAAACGAGATGAAGCTGCGCACCCAGTCCCCGAGCGTCAGCGACGGGCTAACCCGGCCCAATCCCCTCTCCGCGAGGCATCAAACCCAACCGCCCATCCACTCCCGGAGCCAAAGCGACGGGCCAAGCCCAGCCAAGCCCAACTCCCGGAGCCAAAGCGACGGGCTACCAGCGCATCCTCCGCGACAAACCCCACCCAGCCCCGAACCCCCCAATCCCCTCTCCGCGAGGCATCAAACCCAACCACCCATCCCCTCCCGGAGCCAAAGCGACGGGCCAAGCCCGGCCAAGTCCCAGTCCCGGAGCCAAAGCGACGGGCTACCAGCGCGACCTCCACGATGAACCCCACCCAGCCCCCAACCCCCCAATCCACTCCCTCCGAGGCATCAAACCCAAGCCCCCAACCCCCATCCGGCCTACCCCGCCCCTCGACGTAACACCAGCCACGCCGCCAAACCCCAACCCCAATGTCTATCCCACCAGCCCCGGCCCACCCCCAAAGTGCGCCCGGCCAAGCTCTTTGACATCCAAACCTCCTCCACTCCTGCGCAGTCGCGCAGTTCCACCCAGGTGGCGGCGCTCACCCACCCAGCCCCGCCACCTCCAGGGCTCGCCCACCCATCCGCAAGCCGCAACGAACCACGACCGTAAGGAAGTGGTCCTCCCTACGAGCGCCGACCCAGCTCTATCGCCAAACAAACCCAACGCGCATAGACCACCACCCCAGCCGCCCACCCCCGCCGTTCCGCTATCCTAAGCGAAAGTCCTGCGCACCGCGACGTGCCGTCGTTTCTGGAGCAACATTGAAAACCTCTTACACGGCCGCCGACGCGGCCTATCTGGAACAACGCCAACTCCGCCGCCATGCCCGCGTCCTCCACCTCTGGGCCCTCGGCGTCGGCGCCGTCATCTCCGGCGACTTCTTCGGCTGGAACTTCGGTCTCGCCGCCGGCGGCTTCGGCGGCATGCTCATCGCCGTCCTCATCGTCACCCTCATGTACTCCGGCCTCTGCTTCTCCCTCGCCGAAATGTCCCCCGCCCTCCCCCACACCGGCGGAGCCTACTCCTTCGCCCGCACCGCCATGGGCCCCTGGGGCGGCTACATCACCGGTCTCGCCGAGAACATGGAGTACATCCTCACCCCCACCGTCATCGTCGTCGGCATCGGCGGCTACCTCGGCGCCATCTTCGGCACCCCCCGCGAATTCGCTCCCCTCTGGTGGCTCGCCTGCTATGCCGTCTTCGTCGCCCTCAACATCTGGGGCGTCGAGCTCTCCTTCCGCTTCTCCGTCGTCATCACCCTCGCCGCCCTCGCCGTCCTTCTCGTCTTCTGGATCGGAGCCCTCCCCCACTTCGACCTCGCCCGCTGGTCCGGCGACTGGTTCCCCAACGGCGGAGCCGGCATCCTCTCCGCCATGCCCTTCGCTCTCTGGTTCTATCTCGCCATCGAACAACTCCCCCTGGCCGCCGAAGAGAGTCACGACCCCAAACGAGATATGCCTCGCGGCCTCCTCTGGGGCCTCGCCACCCTCATCCTCTGCGCCTTCCTCACCCTCTTCCTCAGCGCCGGCATCGCCCCCGGAGCCAAAGCCGTCGGCGCCTCCAGCGAACCCCTCTTCCTCGGCTTCCAGACCATCTTCGGCCGCGGAGCCGGCACCCGCGTCCTCTCCCTCGTCGCCTGCACCGGCCTCATCGCCAGCTTCCACACCATCATCTTTGCCTACGGACGACAGATCTACTCGCTCTCCCGCGCTGGCTACTTCCCCCGCTGGCTCTCCGTCACCCACGGCCAGCGCCGCACCCCCCACCGCGCCCTCGTCGCCGGGGCCGCCCTCGGCTTCTGCGCCGCTCTCGCCATTCACCTCACGCCCCAGAACAGCCCCGTCGGCGCCATCCTCCTCAACATGGCCGTCTTCGGAGCCGTCCTCGCCTACATCCTCCAAATGGTCTCGTTCCTCATGCTCCGCGCAAAGTTCCCGCTGCTCGAGCGCCCCTATTTGAGCCCCCTCGGCCGCTTCGGCGCCATCCTCGCCATGCTCATCGCCGCCGTCACCCTGCTGGCCCTGTTCTTCAATTCGGAGTACAACAAAGGCGTGTGGGGCGCCGCCGTCTGGTTCTTTCTGGGCATCCTCTACTTCGGGCTCCACGCCCGCCATCGCCTCATCCTGGCCCCCGAAGAGGAGTTCGCGGCGCAAGCCGGAGAACAGGCATGAACCTCAGGGAACTGCTGGCCAAAGCCTCGCCGCTTCGCTCTGGCGATCAACTGGCTGGCCTGGCCGCCGAATCCGCTGAACAGCGCGTCCGCGCCCAGATGCAACTCGCCGACGTCCCGCTCCAGCGCTTCCTGAACGAGCCCATCATCCCCTATGAGTCCGACGAGGTCACCCGCCTCATCCTCGATACCCACGACGCCGCGGCCTTCGCCCCCATCGCCCACCTCACCGTCGGCGGCTTCCGCGACTGGCTCCTCTCCGAGGCCGCCGATGGACAGACCCTCGCCGCCCTCGCCCCTGGCCTCATGCCCGAGATGGTCGCCGCTGTCTCCAAACTCATGCGCCTCCAGGATCTCGTCAGCGTCGCCGCCCGCCGCCGCGTCGTCACCCGCTTCCGCACCACCCTCGGCTTGCCCGGCCGCCTCGCCACCCGCCTCCAGCCCAACCACCCCACCGACGATCCCAAGGGTATCGCCGCCAGCGTCCTCGACGGCCTCTCCTACGGCAACGGCGACGCCGTCATCGGCATCAACCCGGCCACCGATAACGTCACCGTCGTCCACAACCTCCTGCGCCTGCTCGACGACATGCGCCAGGCCTATGCAATCCCCACGCAGAACTGCGTCCTGGCCCACGTCACCACACAGTTACAGGCCCTCCAGCGCGGAGCCCCCCTCGACCTCGTCTTCCAGTCCATCGCCGGCACCCAGGCTGCCAACGCCAGCTTCGGCGTGAACCTCGCCCTCCTCGACGAAGCCTGGCAGGCCGCCCGCGAACTCCGCCGCGGCGAGAACGTCATGTACTTCGAAACAGGGCAGGGCAGCGCCCTCTCCGCCAATGCCCACCACGGTGTCGACCAGCTCACCTGCGAAGCCCGCGCCTACGCCGTCGCCCGCCGCTACGAACCCCTGCTCGTCAACACCGTCGTCGGCTTCATCGGCCCCGAATACCTCTACGACGGCAAACAGATCCTCCGCGCCGGACTCGAAGACCACTTCTGCGGCAAGCTACTCGGCCTCCCCATGGGCTGCGACATCTGCTACACCAACCACGCCGAAGCCGACCAGGACGACATGGACGCCCTCCTCACCATGCTCGGCGTCGCCGGCGTCAACTACATCATGGGCGTGCCCGGCGCCGACGACATCATGCTCCACTACCAGAGCACCAGCTTCCACGACGCTCTCTACCTGCGCTCCACGCTCGGCCTCAAACCTGCCCCAGAGTTCGAAGCCTGGCTCCACTCGCAGCCCACCCTCTCCCCAAACCAATGGCTATTGACCTGAGGGCCTATACCAACGCGCGCGTCGCTCTCGGCCGGACCGGGCACAGCCTGCCCACCGCCGAACTCCTGCGCTTCCAGCTCGATCATGCCCGCGCCCGCGATGCCGTCCACCAGGCCCTGGACCCGCGCCACCTGCCGCCGCATGTCCTCCTGCACAGCGCCGCGCCCGATCGTGCCACCTATCTCCGCCGCCCCGATCTCGGTCGCCGCCTCAGCCCGGAATCCGCCGCGCTGCTCACACCAGGCGAGTACGACGCGGCCCTCGTCGTCGCCGACGGCCTCTCCGCGCTGGCCGTCGAGCGCCATGCCCCGCCGCTGCTGGCTGCCCTACTGCCGAAGTTGGAGGGCTGGCGTCTGCCCCCGCTCCACGTTGTGCTCCAGGGCCGTGTCGCGATAGGCGACGAGATCGGCCAGCGCCTCGGCGCCGCCCTGGTCGTCCTGCTCATCGGGGAACGCCCCGGCCTCACTTCACCCGATAGCCTCGGCCTCTATCTCACCTGGGCGCCCCAGCCCGGACGCACCGACGCCGAACGCAACTGCATCTCCAATGTCCGCCCCGAAGGCCTCGGCTATGCCCTCGCCGCCCACAAGCTCCACTTCCTCATGCAGGAAGCTCGCGCCCGCCGTCTCTCGGGCGTAGACCTCAAGGAGGACGCCCTCCTGTTGTGACACGGAGCCGCGACTCTGATAGATTCCCCCTGGAGTCATTTTTTCTCATGGACCGCAGGAAATTCTTGACCATTTCGGCAATAACCGCGGCAACGGCCGCGGCCGCCGACGGATCGAAGCTCGGTGTCTGGAAGACGTTGGGCAAGCTCGGCGAAGAAGACGGAGCCGCGCCGGTCGATGGCGCCAAGTGGTACTCTGCTGAAGCCGCCGGCGACGGCATGGCCTTTGAGTTCAAACCCGGCACCCTGCTGCGCCAGCGCTGCCTCGCCTCCGACATGCTGCTGGATGGCCGCCAACTCGCCGTCTTCCAGATCACCCTCGGCGAAGGCCCCAAAGGCCGCGAACTCACCTTCCGCTTCGGCGCCTTGAATCAATGCTCGTTCCGCATGCGCCTCGACCTGGCCCTCGTCGACCAGAGCCAGTGGATGTCCGATCGCGACGGAGCGTTCCTCAAGCCCACCTTCGGCGGCGATCGCGTCGACCTCGCCAAAGTCGATCGCCTCTCCTTCACCATCCTCCGCAAGGGACCCAAGCCCGTTCGCTGGTGCATGACCGACCTGCGCATCCTGCCAACTCTTGCACCCAAGCTCACTGAGCCCGTTCTGCCCAAGGGCGTCCTTCTCGATGAGTTCGGCCAGAGCGCCCTGCTGGAATGGCCGGCCAAGACCCGTTCGGTCGAAGAGCTGAAGGCCCGCATCAAGGGCCAGTTCGACGCCGCGCCCGGTCAGTCCTGGCCCGAGGGCTTCTCCAAGTGGGGCGGCTGGAAAGCCCGCAAACTCACTGAGCCCACCGGTTGGTTCCGCACCAAACAGCAGGATGGCCGCTGGTGGCTGGTCGATCCCGATGGCTATGCTTTCTGGTCCGCCGGTATCGACTGTGTGCGCGTCGATGCCGACGCCCGCGTCGATGGCATCCAGGCCGCCCTCAAATGGCTGCCCGAATTGCCCGAGTACGCCGACGCCGTGCGCTCAGGCGACCGCCAGCGCACCGGGTCCAAGTCGGTCAACTACCTCGCCGCCAACATGATCCGCTCGCTCGGCCGCGAAGGCTGGCGCGACAAGTGGGCCCGCGTCACCCTCGCCGAACTGAAGCGCCTGCGCTTCAACACCGTCGGCAACTGGAGCGATTGGGAGTTCGCCTCCAAAGCCGGCTTCCCCTACGTCCGGCCCATGAGCTTCCGCGGCACTCGCTGCGGCATGGTCTACCGCGACTTCCCCGACGTCTTCCACGCCGCCTTCGAACAGGACGCCGCCGAGTACGCCGCTGACCTCAAGACCACCGCCAACGATCCGGCCCTCATCGGCTACTTCCTCATGAACGAGCCCACCTGGGCCTTCTCCTCTGAACTGCCCGCCGCCGGCATGCTCTATAACGCCAGCATCTGCGCCACCCGCGAAGAGCTCGTCCGGTTCCTGCGCAAGAAGTACGACAGCGACGCCGCTCTCTCCAAGGCCTGGAACACCACCGCGACGTTCGACAAAGTGGCCCAGGGCAAATGGCAGGGCGTCCTGCCGCCCGAGTCGATGCCCGACCTCCGCGGCTTCAGCGCCCTCATGGTCGAGCGTTACTTCCAGACCATCTCCAAAGCCTGCAAACAGGTCGACCCCAATCACCTGAACCTCGGCATGCGCTGGCAGGGCGTACCCGAGGATTGGGCCGTGCCCGGCATGAAGTCGTTCGATGTCTTCAGCATGAACTGCTATCAGGAGAGCGTGCCCGCCGACACGGTGAACAAAATCCACAGTCTGGTGAAGATGCCCGTGATGGTGGGCGAATGGCACTTCGGAGCGCTGGACGTGGGGTTGCCGGCTTCCGGCATCGGGCATCTCAGGATCCAGGAAGACCGCGGCAAGGCCTACAGCTTCTACCTGGAGGATGCCGCCGCCCAGCCCAATTGTGTCGGCGTCCACTGGTTCACCCTATATGACCAGAGCGCCCTGGGGCGCTTCGACGGCGAGAACTACAATATCGGCTTCCTCGACATCTGCAACCGCGCCTACGAGGAATTGGGGCGGGCGGCCATCAGTAGCCATGAACGGATGTACACAGTCGCCTCCGGCCAGGACAAGCCCTTTGCCGGCGCGCCGCGCCATCTGCCCAAACTGTTCCTCTAACCGCCCGCTGGAGAACTACTTGAGGGCCTTCTTGGCCTTCTTGACGTCGTCGTCCGCCACTTGGATCAGGACGGCGAACTTGCCGTCGCCCGTGGTCAGCGCCTGGGCGGCGCGAACGGAGATGCCCGCCGCGGCCACCTTCGCCAGCGCGTCGGCCACGCTGCCGGGCTGGTCGGCGCCGGCAACATAGAGCGAAGTCTGCTTGGCGCCAACTTCCAGGCCCAGCTTCTTGGCCGCTTTGGTGAACGCCTTCGGATCGGTCGGCGCGATGTCCAACTGCGCCTTCTTGCCCTTCACCGGGTAGCCCCAGAACGCCAACATGTTGATGCCTGCGTCCTTGAGGGAAGTCAGGAGCTTTGCCCCTTCACCGGGCTTGTTTGAGATAGTGAGGGAGAAGTAGGTTACGGTCTCTGCCATGGTAAATCCTTTGAAATGAGCTTCTAACGATTGTAGCGCTTTGTTCATCCCAGTCGGACACGCGTCCCGTCATCGTCCTCACCGTCCGGCGAGACCAGGTCCCGGTAGGCAAAACCCAGCAGCGGCGGCGCCACAATCGTCGTCATTACCGCCATGAAGACCGCGATCCCGTACACTTCCTGGCTGATGTTCCCTTTGCTCAGGCCCACCTGCGCCACCACCATCCCGACCTCGCCCCGGGGCACCATGCCCAGCCCGATCCTCGTTGCATCCTTCAACCCCAGGCCGTACGAGCCGAGGCCGCACCCCACCGCCTTGGACACAACGGCCGCCAGCAGGATCACCACCGCCAGGCCCAGGGTCGAAGGACTGGAGAAGATCCGCAGGTCGAGCTGCAGCCCGATGGAGGCCAGGAAGAACGGGATCATCAGCTCGCCCGCGCCCTGCACCAGGGTGTGCAGCCGGGGCGAAGCGATCTCGGCCAGCGCCATGCCGGCCAGGAAGGCGCCGACAATCGCGGCGACGCCGGAATAGGTCGCCAGCAGGGCCATGATGAACAGGAAGCAGACCGCGATGGCAAACTCGCCCTCCTGCGCGCGGGCCTTCTCCATCATCTTCGGCAGCACGATGTTGACCGTCTTCGTCCCGAACTTGGCCACCGCCACCACGAAGCCGATGGAGACCACCGCCGTCGTAGCCAGGCCCAGGAAGTCGATGCCCTTGCCCTCGCCCATCGACGACACAACCGCCAGCACCAGCAGGCCCAGCACGTCGTCGATCACCGCCGCGGCCAGGATGATCTGGGCTGTCCGGTGCTTCAGTAACCCCTTGCCGGCCAGTACTTGGGCCGTGATGCCGACACTCGTCGCCACCATCGCCGCCCCCATGAAGATCGATTCCAGATGCGGATGCCCGGCGCCCAGCATGATCGCCCAACCCAGCAGGAAGGGCAGGATCACGCCCAGCATGGCCACGATCATGGCCGTCTTCCCGGCTCGCATCAGTTCCGTGGCCTTGACCTCCAGGCCCACCTGGAACAGCAGGAACATCACGCCCAGTTCGGCCAGGGCGTGCAGAAGACCGTCGTACTGGATCCAGCCCAGCGCCGAAGGGCCAATGAGGATGCCCGCCAGCAATCCGCCGACGATACCCGGCATCCGAAGCCGCTCGGCAAGCTCCGCCAGCAGCTTCGCCGAGCCGAACACAATCAGCATTTGCAAGGGCAAATGAACCGCTTCGGCCGTGCCTGTGGAGAGTGCGGACGGGGTGTTCATCTGCCTACTATCTTACGGTTATGCGGCTTTGGCCGGGTTCTCGTATCCATCTGAAATCAGGCAATAAAAATTTTCACTGACCTTCAGAAGATTTATCTGTTAGTCAGCCCATGTGCCGCAGTGTACGATGAGAAACCAAACCCCCGTCTGGTTTCCCTGGCCGACTCCCGTACCGTTTCACCCATTGACGTCTGTTCCGACGCCGTTCGTGGGTGAGGCTGTTCGCGACGCCCCAAGTTCGAGCACCGCTAAACCGTGTCCGCTCCATCGAGTGGTACGAGAGGAGAAGTGAAATAGTGTTCAGAAAGATCCTGTTGGGCGCAGCTGCCCTCGCCCTTTCCACTGGCCTCGTGCTGGCGCAAGCGCCTGCGAGTGTCGATCAGAAACTAGAAGCTTTGGATGCCGCGGTAAAGTCGGCGCAAACCTCCGGAGACAACGCCTGGATGCTGGTCAGTTGTGCCTTGGTCCTAATGATGACCGGGCCGGGACTGGCTCTCTTTTACGGGGGGTTGGTCAGAAGCAAAAACGTCCTGGGCACGATGATGCACAGCTTCATCCTGATGGCCCTGGCAACCGTTCTGTGGGCCGTGGTTGGCTACAGCCTGGCTTTTAGCGAAGGCAATCCCTTCATCGGTGGATTCCAGTACATATTCCTGCATGGCGTGGGCGTTGATCCCAACCCGGACTACGCCGCCACCATCCCGCAGTTGACGTTCATGGCGTTCCAGTTGATGTTCGCCATCATTACTCCCGCGCTCATCTCCGGCGCGTACGCGGAACGCATCAAGTTCAGCGCGATGCTGGTTTACACGACGCTGTGGCTGCTGATTGTCTACTTCCCCATGGCTCACATGGTCTGGGGCAAGGGCGGCCTTTTGAACGCGTTTTTGGGTGGAAAGATTCCCTGCTTCGATTTCGCCGGCGGCACGGTGGTGCACATCACTTCGGGCATTTCGGCCCTGGTGGCGGCTCTGTACCTGAAGCCTCGCAGCGGCTATCAGGTGGAACCGATGCGGCCTCACAGCCTGGTGCTGAGCTTCATCGGCGCCTGCCTCCTGTGGGTTGGCTGGTTTGGCTTCAACGCCGGCTCCGCGCTGGGCGCGGGCGGCCTGGCCACCTCGGCCTTTGTCGCGACTCACTTCGGCGCCGCCGCGGCCTCCATCGGCTGGCTGCTGGCTGAATGGTTCCGGTCCGGCAAGCCTTCCGTCCTGGGCGGTATCTCTGGTTGTGTGGCGGGTCTGGTCGCCATCACTCCGGCTTCCGGCTTCGTGGATCCCATGTCGGCGCTCATCATCGGCTTCATCGCCGGCGTGTTCTGCTACTTCATGGTGGTTGTCGTGAAGAACAAGTTCGGCTACGACGACTCCCTGGATGCCTTCGGTGTGCACGGCGCAGGTGGAACCCTGGGCGCGCTGCTGACCGGCGTCTTTGCCACCAACGCAGTGAACAACGCCTTGAAGGATCCCTCCGGCAAGGCGCTGCCGCTCGGCCTGGTCGACGGTAACGGCGGCCAGATCCTGAACCAGGCGATCGGCGTCGCGATCGCTTTGGTGCTGGGTGCTGTTGGCAGCTATATCTGTTTGAAGATTGCCGATTTGACGTGCGGACTGCGAGCCTCCCCCGATCAGGAAGTCGAAGGACTCGATCTTTCGATGCACGGCGAAGAAGGCTACAATCTGGAGGCCTAGAGAGGTAAGCCATGAAGAAGATCGAAGCCATTATTCAGCCGTTCAAGCTGGAAGAAGTCAAAGAGGCGCTGAAAGGAATCGGCGTCGATGGAATGACAATCATCGAAGTGCGCGGCCACGGCCGGCAGAAGGGACACAAAGAGGTTTACCGCGGCCAGGAGTATCAGGTCGATCTCCTGCCCAAGGTAAAAATCGAGCTTGTGGTCAGCGATGCCCGGGTCGACGAAATCGTCGCCACGCTGGCTGCCGCTGCCCGCAGCGGCAAGATCGGCGACGGCAAGATCTTCATCCTGCCGGTGGAGAACGCGATTCGAATCCGCAATGATGATCACGGCGAAGCAGCGCTCTAACGACGAGTTCGCGCTGTGGCGCGCGCGCTTTCTTCAGGACGGGAACCCCCAGCCCGTCCTGAAGAATCGCACGGCACTGGTGGATTCACTGGTGCTGGAAGCCTTTTCGCAGGTCATCGCTCCGGTCATTCCGGAGGGCTTGACCCTGCTGGCGGTGGGCGGCTATGGACGCAGGGAGCTTTTTCCATACTCTGACGTCGACCTGATGTTGCTTGCCCGCCGCGCCTTTGATTCCAAGGAGGCCAAGGCTGCCCTCAGCGAGTTCCTACGTATGTTGTGGGATGCCGGGTTGCGGGTATCGCACTCGGTGCACACCGTGGAGGAGTGCTCCGCGGTCCATGAAGGCAATTTTGAACTGACCGTCTCCCTGCTGGACGAAAGGATCCTGACCGGCGACCGGACCCTCTATGCGACACTCCGCGAGCGCTTCGCTAAATTCCTCGCGGCCGACCGGCGCGACCTCACGCGGCGCATGTGCAAGATGGCTCGTTCCCGCCATGCGCGCTTCCACAACACGATCTATCGATTAGAGCCCGACCTCAAGGAAACGCCCGGCGGCCTGCGCGACCTGCAGACCATCCACTGGCTGCGCCTGCTGAAAGACCGCGACGCGGCCACGGAGAACGGCGGCGATCCGCGTCCGGCTGAGTTCCTGGCCTCTGTGCGCTGCTTCCTCCATTTCCGCGCCGGCCGGGACAACAACCTGCTCAACTTCGAATCGCAGGACGAGATCTCGGCGGCTGAATTCTCTCCCTGGCATGACCCCGCTGAATGGATGCGGGCCTACTACCGCCACGGCTCCGCCATTCTTCGCAACTGCCTGTACGAGCTCGAGACTTCGGAATCCCAGGACCGCAGCCTGATGGCCAACTTCCGCGACTGGCGGTCCCGCCTGTCGAACTCGGAGTTCACGGTCTCGCGCGACCTGGTTTTCCTGCGCAATCCGCACGACCTGGAGGTGGACCCGGAGCTGCCGCTGCGCATGTTCCTGTTCGTGGCCCGGCACGGGGTGCCGCTGGCCCGGCAGACCGAACAGCGCCTGATCTCGCACCTGATGGTGTGGTCGCACCACTTCCACGACAAGCCGCCCAAGGCCGCGTTCTGGCGCGAATTCCTCAATCTGCCCTACACGCCGGAAGCCCTGCGCGCCATGCGGGCCACCGGGTTCCTGTCCGTCATCCTGCCCGAATGGGAGCGTATCGACCACCTGGTGGTGCGCGACTTCTATCACCAGTACACCGTCGACGAGCACACGATCGTCACGCTGGAAGTGCTGGCCGGCCTCAGCGAGGCGAAAGAGGGGACGGAGAAGCGTTTTGCCGAGATGATGGAGGAGTCCTCCGATCACCTCTGGCTGCTGCGGCTGGCGTTGCTGCTGCATGACATTGGTAAGGGTTCCGGCAACGATCACAGCCAGGAGGCGGTGAAACTGGGCCGTGAGTTCCTGAATCGCATCGGCGCATCCGAACTGGATACTGAGTCGGTGCTCACGCTGATCGAGAAGCACCTGATCCTGTCGTCGGCCCTGCAGACGAAGGACTTTGCCGATCCGGCGGTGGCATCCGCGCTGGCGCACGAGATCAGGACGGCGGAGCGGCTGCGCCTGCTCACCCTGCTCACGTTTGCCGATGTCAGCGCCGTGAATTCGTCGGCCATGACGCCCTGGCGGATGGAGCAGATCTGGCGGCTGTACCGCATTGTGCACCGCCACCTGACGGGTGAGCTGACGGCCGAACCCAGCGACAATCCGCGCGACGCCTATGGGGCGGTGGATCCGCTGCTGGCGGAGTTCCTGGAAGGGCTGCCCAGCCGCTATCTCTGGACGCATACCAAGGAGCAGGCAAAGGCGCATTCGCTGCTGTACCAGGAAGCCAAGGAATCAGGGGCCGACCTTCACGTCGAACGCCGGGAAGGCACGTGGCATCTGTCGCTGGTCGCGGCCGACCGGCCCTTCCTGTTCGCTTCCATCGCCGGCGCTCTCTCCTCCTTCGGGCTCGACATATTGAAGGCTGAGGCGTTCTCCAACTCACAAGGCTTTGTAGCCGATGCTTTTGTCTTTGTGGATCCGCATCGTTCCCTGGACCTGAATCCGCCGGAACTGGAACGGCTGCGGGCCGTGCTGAGGAAGGTCATCACCGGCGCGGTGCGGGTGGATGAGTTGCTGAAGCACCGTCCCGTGAAGGCTCCGCCCAGCCGGCTGGGGGCGATTCAATCCACGGTAGCGCTCGATAACGAGGCATCGCCTTCGGCCACGATTTTTGAAGTCGTGACGCAGGACAAGCCGGGATTGCTGCATCTTTTGAGCTCAGCTATCTCGCGGGCCAATGGAAACATCGAGGTAGTGCTGGTGGATACCGAGGCGCACAAGGCGATCGACGTGTTCCATGTGACCAGCGGCGGAGGCAAGCTGAGCCAGGAGGCGGCCGAGGTATTGCGCGGCGCATTGCTCTCTGCTTGCGCCTGAGGCGGTTAGCCCTTGACACCGGCTGAACCGCTGCCCATGCTTCAGGCAAGGAGGGGAATTCGATGCCTGGAGCGGTGGCCCTGGACCCGAGTGCCCGCGACCTTCAGTTGCTGGACGAGGAGTTGATGCGCAGCGTCCGCCAGCGCGACTCGGAACGCCTGGTTGAGTTATTCTATGCCGAGGACGCGCAGCTCCAGATCGCTGGCCGTCCCGCAATTCAAGGAAAGGAAGCCATCCACGAATTCTGGATGGCGCTATTCCGGTCAGGGCTTGTGGATGTAAGGCTGGAGACCTCGCAGTTTGAGGTGGACCGGACTATCGCCTACGGAGTGGGGCGCTACGCGCTGACGATGGAGACTCATCCGGGTTTGCTGCATACGGAACAAGGTAAGTACCTCGTGGTATACCGCAGGCTGGCGGATGGGCGCTGGCGAGCGGTGGCCGACAGCTTTTCTTCTAACTCGTAAGTAGGCCTGTTCCGTCCGCCAGCTCCGTGTGTCTCAATCACAGTCCGCGCAGCGCGCGGCTATGGTCTAACGATGCAGTACAACACGGAAAACCAAGGACGGCGCGGCTTTCTCGTCCGCGCGACGCAGGCGTTGAGTGCGCTGATCGGAGGCGCCCTGGGAATCCCCGCCTTCGTCTACCTCTTTACGCCCGCCAAGAGCCGTTCCACCGGCGGCTGGGTTGACGCCGGCGACATCAGCCAGCTGAAACTCAACGCTCCAGAGGAGCTGCCATTCCGGCGCGTCCGCATGGACGGCTGGAAGATCATCACCGAGAAATCGACGGCCTGGGTGGTCAGGCTTTCCGAAAAAGAGGTGGTGGCCTATACGCCGCAGTGCACGCACCTGGGTTGCGCCTATCACTGGGAGGAATCGAAAGGACAGTTCCTTTGCCCGTGCCATACCTCCAACTTCTCAATTGACGGGAAGGTTCTGAATGGTCCGGCGCCCCGGCCTTTGGACCGCTACCTGGTGAAGGTGCAGGGTGATCGCCTGCTAATCGGTCCCGAGCAATCGAAGACGAAGGGGGCATAACGATGCGCACCATCCTCGATTGGTTGGAAGATCGCACGGGTGCGCCTTCGGCCATCCAGCATTTCCTTGATGAAGAGATTCCCGCCTCGGCCGGCTGGCATCAGGTGTTCGGCTCGGTGGCGATGTTCCTGTTCATCACGCAGGCGTTCACCGGGATCATGCTGGCGCTGAACTATGCGCCGACGCCGGGGGAAGCCTACAACAGCCTGCGCTACATCATGACGGAGCTGACCGGCGGCGCGCTGATTCGCGGGCTGCATCACTGGGGCGCCTCGATGATGGTGATCGTCGTGGTGCTGCACATGGTGCAGGTGTTCCTGTGGGGCGCGTACAAGAAACCGCGGGAAGCCACCTGGATGATGGGTGTGGTCCTGTTGCTGGTCACGCTGGCCTTCGCACTGACGGGCTACCTGTTGCCATGGGACAACCGGGCGTATTGGGGCACGGTGGTGACGACGCAGATCTCGGCCAGCGCGCCGGGGGCGGGTCCGTATGTGCTGCGCCTGATGGGCGCCGAGAACGGTGTGGGGGTGGTGACCTTCGCGCGGTTCTATGCGGTGCATGTGCTGGTGCTGCCACCGTTGACGATGCTGCTGATCTTCCTGCATGTCTATCTGGTGCGGCGGCATGGGGTGGCTCCGGCTCCGGGTGATGAGTTGAAGCCGAAGCAGAAATTCTATCCGCGGCAGGTATTCAAAGATACCGCGGCGATCTCGGTGGCCTTCATCATCCTGTTTTCGCTGGCGGTGATCGCAAAGGCTCCGCTGGGGCGACTGGCTGATCCGACCGATACGACCTTCATCCCCCGGCCGGAATGGTATTTCCTGTTCCTGTTCCAATTGCTGAAGTATTGCGAGGGGCCGCTGGAGATTCTGGCCAGCGTGGTGCTGCCGACCCTGGGGGTGGGCCTGCTGTTCCTGGTGCCGTTCCTGGACCGCGCTCCGATGCTGCGGGTGACGAAGCGAACGACCGCTTTCGCCATCGTGATCATGGCGGCGATTACCTGGAGCGGCCTGACTGCCGCAGCGGTGCGTTCGACTCCGCCGGAGGCATTCGCGGCCGACCGGGAAGGGCCGATGGAGTGGCGGGACCTGACACCGGAGGAGTTGGCCGGTGTGTCGTACTTCAAGTCAGAGAGTTGCGGAACCTGCCATACGCTGGGGTTGCGGCAGGAGGACAAGCCGGGCCCGAACCTTGGTGCGGGCGGAGCGGCTCGTGATGCGGCCTGGATGATCGCCCACTTCAAGCAGCCGGCTTCGATGGTGCCGGGCAGCCAGATGCCGTCGGTGTCGCTGAGCGATTCGCAACTGAATTCGCTGGCGGCGTTCCTGTTGAAGTTGACGCCCCAGAACGCCATGAAAATGCAGGACATCCCGCAGTATGTGCTGGAGGGAGCGGCGCTCTATCAGAAGAACCGTTGCAACCTTTGCCACATGGTGAACGGCGCAGGGATGAAGACGGGGCCGCCGCTGAACGGTCTGGCTCATCGTCGTGATGCAACCTGGGTGAAGGGCCATTTCCTGGATCCTCAGAAGTTTACGAAGGACTCCATGATGCCGACCTATCCATTCACAGCGCAGCAGAACGAGGCGATCACGAAGTATCTGTTGTCACTTCCATAGACTTTG
Organism: Paludibaculum fermentans; assembly: GCF_051172195.1. GTDB lineage: Bacteria > Acidobacteriota > Terriglobia > Bryobacterales > Bryobacteraceae > Paludibaculum > Paludibaculum fermentans_A. The sequence goes on along the minus strand of NZ_JBPJAQ010000001.1, from coordinate 472,750 downwards.
GGGCCATGCTGGACGACCGGGCACGATACAATATAGAGATTCTCTAAGTTCGTAGTCCCTAGCATGGCTCAACAAGTTCCTCTGGATTTTCTCGGCGACCTGCGCCGCACCCACTCGTGCGGCGCACTCCGCGCGGCCAACGAAGGCCAGCGCGTCGTTTTGATGGGGTGGGTCTACCGCCGGCGCGACCTGGGAGGTGTGATTTTCATCCACCTGCGCGACCGCGAAGGAGTCACGCAAATCGTCTTCCGCGCCGAATGCGACGGCAGCCTGCATGGCAAGGCGGAGATGTTGCGGTCTGAGTACGTCATCGCGGTGGAGGGCCTGGTGGAGGCTCGTACAGCGGAGAACATCAATCCCAACATCCCCACTGGCGAAGTGGAGATTGTGGCGGAGAAGATGTGGCTGCTGAACACCAGCGAGACGCCTCCGTTCCCGATGGAAGAGCACGTGGACGTCAATGAAGACATGCGGCTGAAATACCGTTATGTCGACCTGCGGCGGCCGCACATGCAGCGCAACGTGATGCTGCGCTCGAAGATCTCGCTGGAAGTGCGCAACGAGTTATACAGCCAGGGCTTCCTGGAGATCGAAACACCCTTCATGACGAAGTCGACGCCGGAAGGCGCGCGCGACTTCCTGGTGCCTTCGCGCATCCAGCCGGGCAACTTCTATGCACTGCCGCAGTCGCCGCAGATCTTCAAGCAACTGCTGATGATCAGCGGGTATGACAAGTATTTCCAGATCGTCCGTTGCTTCCGCGACGAGGACCTGCGTGCCGACCGGCAGTATGAGTTCACGCAGATCGACCTGGAGATGTCCTTCCCGCAGGAAGAGCAGATCTTCCAGACGATTGAGCCGCTGCTGGAGAAGGTTTGCGCGGTGGCCGGTTATACGGTGAAGGCTCCGTTCCCGCGGATGACCTATGCCGAGGCGATGCAGGGTTACGGCATCGACAAGCCGGATCTGCGCCTGCCGCGGTTCTGGCCGGTGGAAGACCTGTTCCCGGCCGATGCGGGCTTGACGCGCGAGGGTCTGCCGCTGGTGGCGATCCACATTCCGAGCACGGGCGCGTTGAGCCGCAAGGAACGCGACGAACTGAAGGACTATGGGCGTGAGCGCGGCCTGACGGTGTATGACGATCCGAAGCGCCTGGAGCGGGACTTCCCGGGTGTCGTCGAGAAGGTTCGCGAGCGGACCGGCGCCGGCGAGAACGACCTGCTGCTGCTGGCCGGCTGGCGTGATGAGCCCAAGGGGCAGCGTCCGGAAGAGACGGTTTACCAGGCGTGCGGCCAACTGCGGCTGTATGCGGGCCAGAAGTACAACGACCGGCACAAGTTGCTGGACCCGACAGACTTCCGGTTCCTGTGGGTGCTCGACTTCCCGATGTTCGAATGGAATGACGAAGACTCGCGCTGGGTGGCGGCGCATCATCCGTTCACGTCGCCGAAGGACGAAGACCTCGAGAAGCTGACGACCGATCCGGCGCGGTGCCGGGCGCGCAGTTACGACATTGTATTGAACGGTGTCGAGCTGGGCAGCGGGTCGATTCGTATCCACCGGCAGGACATCCAGTCGCAGGTGTTCTCCGCTGTCGGATTCTCGCTGGAAGAGGCGCGGGCGAAGTTTGGCTACCTGTTGGATGCGCTGACGTATGGCGCTCCGCCACACGGCGGCATTGCCCTGGGCCTGGACCGGTTGGTGATGATCCTGGCCGGCGAGTCGTCCATTCGCGAGGTGATTCCGTTCCCGAAGACGGCGAAGGGCACCGACCTGATGTCGGAGGCTCCGTCGCCGGCGAACGAGCGGCAGTTGCGTGAACTGGGCATCCAGTTGCGCCGTCCGCAGAGCTGAGACTGACCGTCGCTGAGGAACGCAACCGTGGACTCAGGGATCAAAGTGATCGCCCACCGGGGCGCGCACGAACAACAACCGCAAAACTCCTTGGCCGCCTTTACGGCGGCCATTGCATTAGGGTGCGACTTTATCGAGATTGACCTGCGGACGGCGCCCGACGGGAAGATGCTGATCAAGCACGATCCGCTGAAGCCCGGGGAAGAGTTGCCGACGTTTGACGAGGTGCTCGACCTGGCGAAGGGCAAGATCCGCATCTACCTCGACGTGAAGCAGGCGATGCCGGCTTCGATCATTGCCAAGGTGGAGGCGCACGGGATGCGCGACTCCATCTACACCTATGGCAGCCAGGCGCTGCTGCGGGAACTGGTGCAACTGCGGCCGGGCTGGCCTTGCATGCCGGAGTCGGTGGGTGTGGATGTGCTGCGCGACAACCTGAAGCAGCTGAAGCCGGTGGCCGTGGCTTTCAGCGATTGGGACTTCAAGCCGGAACTAGTGGCGCTGGCGCAGGAAGCCGGCTGCGACATCTTCCTGGACCGCCAGGGCAAGACGGACTTCCCCGAGTTCTGGCAGCAGGCGATCGAGAAGGGCGTGACGGGGATCCAGACGGACCGGCCCTCGGCCCTGGTGCCGTGGTTGAGAGAGTCGAAACGCCATGCCTGAACTGCCGGACATTCAGGTCTACATCGAGGCGTTGGAGGCTCGGGTCCTGAATGAACGGTTGGAGCGGGTGGAGTTCAAAACACCATTCCTATTGAGGACCGTGACGCCGCCGGTGAAGGCGGCTGAGGGCCAGGTGGTGCGGCGGCTGCGGCGGGTAGGCAAGCGCATTGCGTTCGGCTTTGAGAACGACGTGTGGATGGTGCTGCACCTGATGATCGCGGGGCGGCTGCACTGGCAGCGCAAGGCGGGCAAAGTGCTGGCGTCGTTCGTGTTCTCGAGCGGCACGTTGAATCTCACTGAGGCGGGTACGCAGCACCGGGCGTCGCTGCATATGGCGCAGGGCGAGGAGGGCGTGCGGGCGCTGGATCCGGGCGGGCTGGAGCCGCTGGAGTGCACGCTGGCTGAGTTTGTGGCCGCGCTGCGGCGCGAGAACCACACGTTGAAGCGATCGTTGACGGATCCGCACCTGTTCAGCGGAATCGGCAACGCGTACTCCGATGAGATCCTGCAGAAGGCGAGGCTGTCGCCGGTGGCGTTGTCACAGAAGCTGAGCGATGCGGACCTGACGCGGCTGTACGAAGCAACGCAGGCGACGCTGATCTGGTGGACCGACCGGCTGCGGGCCGAAGCGGGCAGCGACTTTCCCGAGAAGGTGACAGCGTTCCGGGCAGAGATGGCGGTGCACGGCAAGTTCAAGCAGCCGTGCCCGGAGTGCGGCACGACGGTGCAGCGGATCCGCTATGCGTCGAATGAGACGAACTATTGCCCGCGCTGTCAGACCGGCGGGCGTCTGCTGGCGGACCGGTCGTTGTCGCGGCTGCTTGGATCCGACTGGCCCAAGTCGATCGACGACCTGCCCTGACGGTCCTTTTCCGAAACTTCACGAATGTGATCGAGCACGCGCTGGTGGATGCGGTGGATGATGGCGTTCGTCCATAGGGACCAGGGACGGTGGGGTTGGTTGAGTTAGCGGAAGAGGCAGGGTCAGGGGACCCTGCGCGGACCTGGGGTCGGCCCTCCAGTCGAATGGGACAGTTTCAGGATGCGGTGGAGAAGAGGCGCCGGAGCTGGCCTTTGAAGCGCAGGAGCTGGCGCAGGGCTCCGCCGGGCAGGGGCTGGGGCGAGATGTAGAGCAGGGCGTGGATCTGGGCTACGGTGCGGTTGAGGCCACAGCGGGTGCCGAGTTCGCCCCAGTGGAGGACGAAGCGTTCCGAAGTTGGGCTTAGCTTTTCCATACAGAGATTTCTGCCTAAACAGGAATATCGGGATGGAGTCAAGAGGTTTTCGACAGGCCACGTGTGGAGTGGAATACACTACCCAACATGGATCGCCGAATTGCGCTTATTCCAATTGCCCTGATCCTCGCCGCGTGCGGCAACCAGCCGACGGCCGAGGACGCCAAGAAGTTTGTCGAAGACGCGGAAGCGAAGCTGTTCGCGGCCACGAACGAGGCCGGCCAGGCCCAGTGGGTGCAGCAGAATTTCATCACGCAGGATACAGAGGCCATCAACGCCAAGGCGAGCGAACGCCTCACGACGCTGGCGGTGCAATATGCGAAGGACGCGGCCAAGTTCGACGCCATCAAGGTGGACGATGTCCTGCGGCGCAAGTTGCTGCTGATGAAGCTGTCGCTGACGCTGCCGGCGCCGGCTGATCCGAAGGAAGCGGCGGAGACGGCGAAGCTGGCGGCCTCGTTGGACGCCTCTTACGGCAAGGGCAAGTACTGCCCGGGCGGTGACCAGTCGAAGTGCATGACGATCGACGACATCACGAAGATCATGGCGACGAGCCGGGATCCGAAGCAGTTGCTGGACGTGTGGACGGGGTGGCACAGCATTTCGCCGCCGATGAAGAAGGACTTTGTGCGGTTGGCGGAACTGTCGAACAAGGGCTCGAAGGAGATTGGGTTCGCGGACACGGGTGCGCTGTGGCGGTCGCAGTACGACATGCCGCCGGACGAGTTCTCGAAAGAGCTGGACCGGCTGTGGGAGCAGGTGAAGCCGCTGTACCTGCAACTGCACGCCTACACGCGCTGGAAGCTGCGCGAGAAGTACGGCAAGGACGCGGTGCCGGAGAATGGGCCGATTCCGGCGCATCTGCTGGGCAACATCTGGGCGCAGCAATGGAACAACGTGTATCCGCTGCTGGCTCCGAAGGACGCCGATGTCGGCTATGACCTGAACGCGATTCTGAAGGCAAAGAAGACCGATGCGCAGCAGATGGTGAAGTACGGCGAAGGGTTCTTCACTTCGTTGGGCTTTGCGCCGCTGCCGCCGACGTTCTGGGAGCGGTCGTTGTTTGTGCGGCCCAAGGATCGCGATGTCGTGTGCCATGCCAGCGCGTGGGATGTGGACAACGACAACGATCTGCGGGTGAAGATGTGCATCGACATCACGGAAGAGGATTTCGGGGTCATTCACCACGAACTGGGCCACAATTTCTACCAGCGGGCGTACAACAAGCAGCCGTTCCTGTTCCGCAATTCAGCCAACGACGGGTTCCACGAGGCGATTGGGGACACGATCGCGTTGTCGCTGACGCCGGATTACCTGATCAGGCTGGGGCTGATCAACAAGGCTCCGGATGCGTCGAAGGACATCGGGCTGCTGTTGCAGAAGGCGTTGGACAAGGTGGCGTTCCTGCCGTTCGGGCTGTTGATCGATCAATGGCGCTGGAAGGTGTACTCGGGCCAGGTGCCGCCGGACAAGTACAACCAGGCGTGGTGGGAGCTGCGGCAGAAGTATCAGGGTGTGGCGGCCGCTTCGGCGCGTGGGGAAGAGTTCTTCGACGCGGGCGCGAAGTATCATGTGCCGGCGAATGTGCCGTACACGCGGTATTTCCTGGCGCACATTCTGCAGTTCCAGTTTCACAAGGCGTTGAGCGAGACGGCGGGCTGCAAGGATCCGGTGAACCGCTGCTCGATCTACGGGAACAAGGAAGCGGGCAAGCGGCTGGCGGAGGGCCTGGAACTGGGCATCAGCAAACCGTGGCCGGACGCGCTGGAGAAGCTGACCGGGACGCGGCAGATGGACGGCAATGCGGTGCGGGCGTATTTCGCTCCGCTGGAGAAGTGGCTGATCGAGCAGAACAAGGGAAAGCCCGTGGGCTGGTAACGATGAACAGACGAACCTTCCTGGCGACTCCGGCCGTGGCGGCCGCGGCGACAACTGAGGCGGTGGCGGCTAACGACAAGATCGGGGTGGCGGTGATTGGCTGCGGTGGGATGGGCCGCAGTGACTTGACCGATTTCCAGAAGCAGCCGGAGGTGGAGATCCGGGCGCTGTGCGACGTCTACCGGCCGAATGCCGAGACGGCCGCAAAGATGCTGACCGGGAAGGCGGACATCTACAACGACTACCGGCGCATTCTGGAACGCAAGGACGTGGATGCGGTGGTGGTGGCGACGCCGGACCACTGGCATCCGCTGATTGCGATCCAGGCGTGCGAGGCCGGGAAGGACGTGTATGTCGAGAAGCCCATTTCGCACAACGTGCGGGAGGGGCGGCTGATGGTGGAGGCGGCGCGGCGGCACAAGCGGGTGATGCAGGTGGGCATCCAGCAGCGGTCGGGCGCGCACTTCCAGCGGGCGGTGGCGGCCGTGAAGGAAGGGCGGATCGGCAAGGTCCACTTCGCGCAGTGCTGGAATCACGGGTTCTCGGCTTCGAACAAGGGCATGGGACATCCGGCGGATGCAGTGGTGCCGGAGGGGCTGGATTGGGATCTGTGGCTGGGGCCGGCGCCGAAGATTCCGTATAACCCGGCGCGGCGGAACTTCCGGGCGTTCTGGGATTACGCGGGTGGGGAGCTGACGAACTGGTGCGTGCATCTGATCGACATCGTGCATTGGGCTTTGGACGTGGATACTCCGCTGACGGTGACGAGCTCGGGCGGCAAGTGGTTTTACGACGACTGCCGCGACTGCGCGGACACGCAGGAAGTGATCTGGGAGTATCCGGGCAACCTGCTGGTGCGGTATTCGACGCTGGTGCACAACAGCTTTGGGCCGAACGGGCATCCCGGCAACAAGAGCTTTGGCAGTTACGGGATCATGCTGCAGGGGACGAAGGGGACGCTGTTCATCGACCGGGCCGGGTATGAGATTATCCCGCAGATGGAGATGCATTCGGAGAAGGTGACGCAGGGGTCGAGGGAAGCGTACGACGACCTGAACGGCCTGGGGCAGTTCTTCACGGGATTGACGACGGCGGAGCGGGCGACGACGTCGTTCCAGCATCAGCCGCATGTGCGGAACTTTGTGGATTGCCTGAAGACGCGGGAGAAGCCGGTGGGTGACATCGAGATCGGGCACCACAGCACGGCGACGTGTCTCCTCGGCAATATCGCGCTGCGCACGGGCGAGAAGCTGCAGTGGGACGGCGCGAAAGAACAGTTCAAGAACAGCGCGAAGGCCAACGAGATGCTGCGGCGCGAGTACCGCAAGCCGTGGACGCTGGCCGGGCTGTAGATTACTCCTGACGGAGAACAACAACGGGTTGGATGGTGGCGGCGCGGCGGGCCGGCAGGAACGTCGCGAGGAGGGCCGCGCTCAATAGGACGGCGGTCATCGCTATGTGGGCGGCCGGATCGAGCGGACTGACGCCGTAGAGGAGATCCCTCAAGGCCGAGGCGGCGGCGACGGAGGCGGCCAACCCGAGCACGGATCCGGCGGCAACCACGCGGAGGTTTTGCCGCAGCAGCATCAGGACTACGTCGCGACGCTGGGCGCCGAGCGCCATGCGGATACCGATCTCGCGGAAACGCTGCTGGACGGCGAAGGCGGTGACCCCGTAAATACCGACGCAGGCGAGAAGGAGGGCGAGTGAACCGAGGCTGCCGCTGATGGAGGTGGCCATGCGTGCGCTGTGAAGCTGCGACTGGAGGGAGTCCTCCATGAGCTGCAAACGGGGCCGCACGGCGGGATCGAGCTGGGTGGGGAGGGCGGTGAGCTCAGGTAGCGGAGGGTGTTGGGGGTCGTTGACGCGGATGATGAGCTGGCTGCTGGCGGAGCCGTGGGAGAGGGCGTAGTAGTACGGCTCGGCGGGCCTGCCCAACTGCGTTTCCTGGGCATTGCGGCTGACCCCAACGACTTCGTAGTCCACGTCGGAAGTGAAAGTGCGACCCACGGGATTCAAGCCGGGCCAGAAGCGCTGAGCCATGGCCTGATTGACGATGGCGACCTTTCGGCCCTGATCGGGAGGCTGAAAGGTCCGGCCCTGGGTGATGGGGATGCGCAGGGTCTCGAGGAAGCCGAGGGAGACCTCGTTGAAAGTGACGTTGTTCAGCCCGGATTTGGCCAAAGCTTCCTGTCCATTGACGGTGACGCTGGTGCGCATTCTGGCATTGCCCAGCGGGGCGATGACTGTCGTGGAGACCGAGGTCACCCCGGGCAGGGCCGCGACGCGGTCCACGAGGCGGCGCAGGTAGTCCTGGGCGCGTGGGGCGTCGTAGTCGAGCAGGCGGAGGTCGAGGGCCATCAGGACAATGCCGCGGGTGTCGAAGCCGGGGTCGATTTCGGCGGCACGTTGCAGGCCACGGACCATGAGCCCGGTGCAGGCCAGCAGGACGAGGCTGAAGGCGACCTGGGCACCGAGCAGGGAGGATCTCAGCCTCGAGGCCCGGCCCGCCTTGGCGCTGGCGCCTTTCATGCTGGCGTGGAGGTCAGTGCGGGTGGTGTGGAAAGCGGGCACTAGACCACAGGCAACGCTGGCGAGGATGGAGATGAGGAGGGTGTAGAGCAGGACCCGGTAGTCTGGCTGAAGATCGAGGGCGAGAGGTTCGTCGGCGAGCCGGTTGAGTACGAAGCCGGGCAGGACGAAGCTGATGCCGATGCCGGCCGCGCCTCCGAGCAGGCCGAGGGAGAGGCTCTCTGTGAGCAACTGGCGGATGATGCGGAGGCGGCTGGCCCCGAGGGAGAGGCGGACGCCGATTTCGTGCCCGCGGGCTGCGCCGCGAGCGAGCAGGAGATTGGCGACGTTTGCGCAGGCGATGAGCAGGACCAGGCTGACGGCCAGGAAGAGCAGCAGCAGGCCGGGCATGATCTTCTTCTGGCGTTCGGGTGTGACGATGATGCTGGCCCGAGTGAGAAAGATTTCGTTAGCGGGGTGGTTGAAGCGTTCAGCGGCGTGCCGTTGGATGGCGGTGAGCTCGTCGCGCGCCTGGGCGCGATCCACATTGGGGGCCAGGCGGCCGAAGACGGCCATGCAGCATTGATCCGCGTCGGTGAGTTCGCGGCTCTGCGGCTGCAGGATCTTTATCGCGGCCATCGGAGCCCAGAGGTCCGGGCCGACCATGTCGGTGCCTTTGAAGTTTTCCGGGAGGACGCCCAGGATGAGGAACGGCTTGTAGTTGAGCGAAACGGTGCGCCCGATGATGGAGCGATCGGAGCCAAACTGGCTGATCCAGGCCGCGTGGCTGAGGACGGCGATGGCACGGGGATCGGCCAGTTGGTCTTCCTCGCGCGTGAAGGTGCGGCCCCAGGCGGCGTCGATGCCGAGCACCTGGAAGTAGTCGCCTGAGACGTAGTTGACGGAGAGACGCGAGGCGGCTCCGGGATCAGTACGCATCTGCGGGCCGCCGTTGCTCAGGGCAACCAGGCCGGCCATCTGTTTGGTCTGGTCACGCAGGGTGGTGAATTCCGGGTAGGACATGCCGCGATAGCGGGTTTCGCCGGAGGGTGTGCTGTGAACGGTGAAGACGCCTGCTACGCGGCCGGGATCGCGGACGTCCCAGGAGCGGAAGACCATCGCATTGAAGCCGGTGAAGAGGCTGGTATTGACACCGATGCCCAGGGCGAGGGTGAGCACGGCGGTGAAGGTGAAGCCGCGATGGCGGGCGAGGCCGCGCAGGCCGTAGGTGAAGTCCTGCCAGAGAGTTTCGAGACTGTGCCAGAGCCAGATGCCACGGGCGTCCTCGGCGGCGAGGGCCAGGTTGCCCATGCGGTGTTGGGCGGCGTAGCGGCTTTCGGCCTCGGGGAGGCCGGCGGCCTGGAGTTCTTCCTGTTTGAGCTGGCGGTGGAACTCGAGTTCCTCGGCGAGATCGGTGTCGAACTGCTTGCGGTGGCGGAGCCATTGAAGGCGTTTCCAGAGGCGGCGCATGGTTTAGACGGCCTCCATGATGCGGGCGATGGCGACGCTCATGCGGTCGTAGCCGGCGCGTTCCTGGGCGAGACGGCGGCGGCCGGCGGCGGTGATGCGGTAGTAGCGGGCGCGGCGGTTGTTCTCGGTGACGGCCCATTCGGCCTCGGCCCATTCATTCAGCAGCAGGCGCTGGAGGGCGGGGTAGAGGGATCCTTCGCCCACCTGGAGGACGCCTTCGGAGAGCTGCTCCAACTTTTGGGCGATGCCATAGCCGTGCATGGGGCCGCGGGTGAGCGTCTTCAGGATGAGCATTTCGAGGGTGCCGGGCACCAGGTCTGGCGGGGGTGTTGGTTTCTTTCCCATCGATGGTCGTTCCTATCGACTGTCGATGGTAGTGTGCCCCGGGACGCCAGAATTCGTCAAGCTGAGCGATGTAAACAAATGGCGGGGGTGAAGACACGAAGGGCCGGAGCTTGCGGCCCCGGCCCTCGAGTTTCGGAGTGGATGGAGTGTTATGCCTTGACGGGCTTGTCGACGATCTTGAAGTTCTTCTCGTCGAAGTAGAGGACCTTGCCCTGGCGGTAGCTCTGGACGGCCATGGTGATGACGACCTGGGCGTGGCCGGCGGTTTCGACGTTGAGGGTCGGCTTCTGGCGGCTGTGGACGCAATCCAGGAAGTTGCCGATGTGCTCGAACATGATGTCCTTCTGCTCGACGTCGATCTTCACGACTTCTTCGCCGAACTTGGACTTGTAATCGGCGCTCATCACGCGCTTTTCGGGCTTGACGGTGATGAAGGGCGTGGAACTTTCGAACATGCCGTGCTCCACCATGATGATGGTGCCTTCGTGGCCGCGAATGAGGCCGGGGATGTGCTGGGAGTTGGCCATCGAGCTGGTGAGCACGACGGAGAAGCCCTTGGCGTATTCGGCCATGAAGTGGAACGTATCCGGCACTTCGCGCTCATCCTTGAACTGGTAGATGCCGCCGCTGCCGGAGACTTTCACGGGGAACTGGGCCTCGCTCCAGCAGATGTTCATGGGCGCCATGACATGGAAGAACAGGTCGGTGGCGATGCCGCCGGAGTAGTCCCAATACTTGCGGAAGCGGAAGAAGCGGTCGGCGTCGAAGGAGCGCTTGGGGGCCTTGCCGAGCCACATCTTCCAATCGATGAAGTCTTCGCCTTTTCCTTCGGGGCCTGCGGCGGGATCGATCTTCCAGTTCCATTCGCCCTCGGTGGAGTTGCGATGGTAGCTGCCCTGGCTCATGATCATCTTGCCGATGCGGCCTTCTTCGATGGCCTTGCGGGCTTTCCACCACTGATCGGCGGAGGTGGTCTGGGAGCCGACCTGCAGGACGCGGCCGGTTTCCTTGACCGTGGCCATCAACTGCTTCACCTCGTCCACCGTGTGGCACATGGGCTTTTCGAGGTAGACGTCCTTGCCGTTGTCCATGGCGGCGAGGGCGATGGGGGCGTGCCAGTGGTCGGGGGTGGCGACGATGACCGCGTCGACGCCGGGATCAGAGATCAGTTCGCGGTAATCGAGCGTGCCCTTGCACTTAAAGCGGTCTTTGGCGGCCGTAACGCGCTTCTGGTAGGTATCGCAGACGCCGACGATCTGGCAGGCGCCAGGCTTGACGGTTTGTGCGTACTTATCGAACTTGTCTGCCACGTAAGCGCCACGTCCGCCGACACCGATCACGGCCACATTGATCTTGTCGTTGGCGCCGATCACGCGGGCGGGAGCCATTTTGTTCATTCCACCCGACTTCGCCATAGCCTGGGAGGCCAGCGTCAGGGCTGCCGCACCGGCCACGAATTGCCGGCGGTTCGTATTTTCGCTTGACATGGTTTTACACACCTCGAGGGGGTCAGAATCCTTAACTATCTTATCTCCGTGCGAGGGCCTACGCTCAGGCGTGTGATGCGTTATGATCTGCACACGAAGGAGATCCCTTCCGTATGGGAAGTTACTTTATGACCTGGTGGGCGTGGCTGGTGATCGGCCTGCTGCTGCTTGCCGGGGAGATTCTGACGCCGGGCGGCTTCTATCTGATTTTCTTTGGTGTGGCGGCCCTGCTGGTCGGGCTGGCAAAGATGCTGGGCTTTGAGCTTGGGCTGGCGATGGAAGGGCTGCTGTTCGTGGTGGCCTCGGTGGCGGGCCTGATGTTCTTTCGCAAGCCTTTGCTGGAGCGTTTCCGCAAGCTCACGCCTGTATCAGACGTGGATAACCTGACCAGCGAAATTGCTTCCGCGATGGAAGAGATCCCGGTGCAGGGCATTGGCAAAGTGGAGCTGCGCGGCACGTCGTGGAACGCGCGGAATGTGAGCGATGCGCCCATCCCGAAATCTACGCGTTGCCGCGTGGAGCGGGTGGATGGGCTGACGCTTGAAGTGCGAAGTCTGTAGGTAAGTCCGGAGGAGATTATGGAAATTGGTGCGCTGCTGGTCGTCCTGGTTCTCATTTTGCTGGTGCTCACGATCCTCGCGAAAACGGCGATCGTTGTGCCGCAACAATCGGCATTTGTGGTGGAAAGGCTGGGCAAATACGCCGGTACGCTGCAGGCCGGGTTCCACATTCTGACGCCCTTTGTCGACGTCATCCGCTACCGGCATTCGTTGAAGGAGCAGGCGATCGACATTCCTGAGCAGGTCTGCATTACGCGCGACAACGTGCAGGTGGCGGTGGACGGCATCCTCTATTTGAAGGTTCTGAACCCGGAGCGGGCCTCCTACGGCATCTCCGATTTCGGTTTCGCGATCCGGCAGTTGGCCCAGACCACGTTACGTTCGGAGATCGGCAAGATCGACCTGGACCGGACGTTTGAAGAGCGGTCGAACATCAATGCGCTGGTGGTGAGCGAGTTGGACAAGGCGACTGAACCGTGGGGCGTGAAGGTGCTGCGGTATGAGATCAAGAGCATCAATCCACCGCAGGACATCCTGTCGGCGATGGAGAAACAGATGCGGGCGGAGCGCGAGAAGCGGGCCACGATTCTGAACTCCGAAGCCGACCGGGATGCCAACATCAATACGGCCGAGGGTGAGAAGCAGAAGGTGATCAAGGCATCCGAAGCGCGCAAGCAGCAGCAGATCAACGAAGCGGAAGGCCAGGCTTCGGCGATTCTGTCTATCGCCAGTGCGACGGCGGAAGGGTTGCGGCGGGTAGCCCAGGCGATCAACGAACCTGGGGGATTTGAGGCCGTGCAGTTGAGGGTGGCTGAGCAGTATGTGACCGAATTCGGCCGCATTGCGAAGGCGAGTTCGACGATTGTCGTGCCGTCGAATCTGGGTGATGTGGCGTCGATGCTGAGCGTGGCGATGAACGTGATCCACAAGCAAGGTCATACTGGAGGAGATGCTCCAGTCCCAACCAGGCCAACCCCTGCCCCGCGAGACCGAGGTTAAGCTGGCCGTTCCGTCCGCTGAAGCCGCGCTGCAGGTGCTGACGAAGGCGGGCTTCGAGGCGGCTCATGAGCGCGCCTTTGAAGCGAATATGCTGCTGGATACTCCGGGCAGCGAATTGATGCACTCGCGCCGCCTGCTGCGGTTGCGCGATTTTCGCGGCGAGACCATTCTGACATTCAAGGGTCCGCCGGAGGCTGGTCCGCATAAGACGCGGCCCGAGGTGGAGACCTGTGTGGCGGATGCCGGCGCCGCGCTGGCGATCCTGAATGGGCTGGGGTATGTCGTCTCGTTCCGGTATGAGAAGTACCGCACGACGTTGGCGCGAATGGGCGAACCAGGCCATGCGGTGCTGGACGAGACTCCGATTGGTGTGTTCCTGGAGTTGGAAGGCGAGGCGGGGTGGATCGATAAGACCGCCGTGGAGCTGGGCTTCTCGCCCGCGCACTACATCCTGAAGAGCTACGGGAGCCTGTTCCGGGAATACTGCGAACAGCACGGCTGGCACAGCCCGAACATGGTGTTCGCGTAGGGAGGCAGCCTCAGTCGCGATTGGAGAGGACGGACTGAAGATCCTCTTCCGGCTTCGAGAACATACCGCCGAAAAGGGCCCATTTCGGCATGTAGTAGACAGTGGAGCCAAACGCGGTTGGTTCAGTGAACCGAATGCGGACCGCGCGGCCCTTGTACCACCAGACGGATTCGACAGCTTCCACTTGCCGGAACGGGATGAGCGCCTTTTTCCAGTAGTTGGCCACGATCAGGTGACGGCCCTGGTAGCCCACCAGCTGCAGGTGCGCAGTAAACCAGGACAGCAGAACCGTAGTGACCAGGGTGAAGGCGACGAGGGGGTAGAAGTCGCGTGCAATGGAGATGCGGCCGGTTGTGATGAAGACCCAGGCGGGCACTCCGGTCACAAAGCAGAACCAGGCGACGGGCATCACGAGCTTGTTGATGAAAGTCAGAATCGGGCCGGAAAGCCAGGTGGGGGATTCGACAGCTACGGCATAGTCACCCTGCATGGCGCTATCGTAGCAGTGCATAGGAGGACAGCCAATGGGGCGTCCACCTGAACCAGGGGGCCGTTTCCGCCTGGCAGGTAGAATGGACCTGACGGCTGCGAGGGGCGTTCGACGGGGATTCTGATCGCATGCACAGTGAATCACCAGAGCTTTGCGGAACGCCCGGCCTGGCGCAGGACGAATGGCTATGGGGCTGGGATCCGGCTCCAGGCATCGTTTCGGTTTGGGCTGAGAGTGACGGATGGGCGGTGGTGTGGCGGCGGCTGCCGGAGACTGGCGCCCTGGTGAGGGAACGCGTACGGTTTCGCCCGTGGCTGCTGTTGGACCGGCTGCACGATCTGTTGCACTTGGGGGACCGGCTGGCGCCGGATGGCGAACCCGGTGCGCTGGTGGAGTACCGCGTGCTGGATGGGCCGGGGGAACTCAGATTCCTGGTCTCGGCCGAGGACGGGCGGACACTCTCGTCGGCGCTGTTGCACGGCGCGTCGGAGCGGTTGGGGAGGCGTATCGGCCATGTGCGGGATCTGGGTCAGGATACGGTGCTGTCGCTGCCGCCCGAAGAACAATACCTGGTGGCCACCGGACGGACCTACTTCCGGGACCTGCCTTTCGACAAGCTGAGGCGCCTGCAGTTCGACCTGGAGACGACGGGCCTGTCGCCGGAGAGCTGCCGCATCTTCATGATCTCCGTGCGGGAGCCCTCGGGCGCAACGCAGGTGCTGGAAGCTCGGGATGACAGCGACGAGGCTGAGGCCGAACTGATCCGGCGGCTGGTGGCGGTGGTGCAGGCCGCGGATCCGGATGTGATTGAGAACCACAACCTGCACGGGTTCGACCTGCCGTTCCTGGATGCGCGGGCTGAGCGGCTGGGCGTGTTGCTGGCGTTGGGGCGCATCGGATCGGGCGGCTTGCGGCAGAGAGCGGCGCGGCGTGGCACGGCGAGCGAGGGGGATGCGCGGCGGCGGGTCCGTTTCATTGCTCCGGGGCGGGAACTGATCGACACGCTGGATGCGGTGCTGCGCTACGACTTTGCGACTCGCGAATTGCCGGAGCACGGGCTGAAAGCGGTGGCGCGGCATCTCGGCATCGCGAAGGAGGATCGGGAGTACATCCCGGGCGATCGGATCTACGAGGTGTACCGCAGCGATCCGGAGCGGGTACGCCGCTATGCGACGTCCGATGTGGAGGAAGTGGCCGAGGTAGCGCGGATGCTGGGCGGGGCGGCGTTTGCCCTGGCCAGGATGGCTCCGCGGCGGTATGAACGGCTGGCGGATGCGGGCGCGGCCACGGGTGTCCTGGATCCCCTGCTGGTGCGGGCCTACCTGCGGGCGGGCATGGCGCTGCCGCCGCACCAGGCAGGCGACGGGACTCCGCACCAGGGAGCGGCGCTGCACCTGTTCGCCAGCGGCGTGGCGCACCGGATTGTGAAGGCGGATGTGGCGAGCCTGTACCCTTCGTTGATGCGGGCGTTCCGGATCGGTCCGAAGCGGGATCACCTGGGGGCGCTGCTGGCGATTGTCGACCGGCTGGTGGAGCGCCGGCTGGCGGCGAAGGCGGCGGCGCGGGCCGCAGCGCCCGGGTCGGTTGAACGGTATACGCAGGAAGCGCTTTCGGCTGCGATGAAGCTGGTGGTGAATACGGCGTACGGCTATATGGCGGCGGGCGGGACTTTGACGCGATTCGCCGATGTCCATGCCGCGAACGAGGTGACACGGCGGGGCCGGGCGACGCTGGACCTGATGTGCCGGGAACTGGCGGCGCGCGGGGTGACGCTGCTGGAAGCGGATACGGATGGAGTCTATTTCGCGGTGCCGGAGAGCTGGACCGAGGCGGATGAACGGCGGACGGTGGACGAGGTGGCCGCCCTGCTGCCGCCGCTGGTGCACCTGGAGTTCGAGGGACGCTATGCGGCGATGCTGTCGCACGAGCCGAAGAATTACGCGCTGCTGACGTATGAAGGCAAGCTGCTGCTGAAGGGCGTCGCTTTCCGCTCCAGCCGTGCGGAGCCTTATGGCGAAATCTTCCTGCGCAGGGCGATTGAGCGGTTGCTGGCGGGCGACATTCCGGGAGTCCGCGCGGTGTACCTGGCCACCCTGGATGCACTGCGCGCGCGAGAGCTGCCCACCTACGAGGTGTCTTCCTTCGTGCGGTTGACGAAGTCTCCGGCCAAGTACCTGGAGACCCGGGATAGCCGGCGCGAGCTGGCGTATGAGGCCATGCTGGCGAGCGGACGCACGACCTGGAGCGTGGGCGACAAGGTGCGCGTCTATCGCACGAAAGGCGGCTCAGGGGGCGTGGTGGAATCGCCAGAGCACGCAGCTTATGCGGCGACCGGCGCCGACCGGCGGGACTATGATGTCGATCACTACGCGCGGCTGCTGCACGCCACGTTCGCATCGCGCCTGGCGCGAGCCTTTACGCCGGCCGATTACGCGGCGGTCTTTGAAGATCCTGGCCAGTTGTCGCTGTTTGCGCCGCCGCTCGACACCATTCGCAGCGTGCTGAACCGGCAGTAACGCTCAGGCGT
This sequence comes from Paludibaculum fermentans, assembly GCF_051172195.1. Classification (GTDB taxonomy): domain Bacteria; phylum Acidobacteriota; class Terriglobia; order Bryobacterales; family Bryobacteraceae; genus Paludibaculum; species Paludibaculum fermentans_A. Next base: position 456,202 of record NZ_JBPJAQ010000001.1, on the reverse strand, counting down.
GTGTGTGCGACAGGTAATGCTGGCGCAACAGATCCTTGCCGTAGTCGTTGCCGTTCGGGGTCCGCACGACGCAGTGAATGTGCTGGCGCGTGGGCATGCTGGGATCCTTCGCGAACTTGCGCAGGTTCGCCGGCTGCTGGTGATCAAACTCGATGAGGATCACCGGGCCGTGGATGCGGTAGTAGTACACAGCGGAATCGTCGGAGCCGCCGATCCAGGCAAAGGACGTCCGTTCGATGTGCTTCTTCACCTCGTCCATGCGGACCTTGGCGTGGCCTGCGTCCATGTTACCGACGTAGAGGTCGACGAGGTCGAGCAACTGCTTGCGCTGGGGCTGGGTGAACGAGGCGGCGCGGGCTCCGGCGTAGTCGAGCACGATGTTGTCGCGGAAGGCTTCCGTCAGATTGTAGTTCTTCGTCTTCTCCGGATTGAGGACGGCCTTCGAGCGCTGAGCCGGGTCCAGGCGCAGCAGCATGTCGAGGCCGCGGCTTTGCTCGTCCTGCAGAATCGAGACGCCCTTGTATTTGCCGGAGGTGGCGGTGAGCGGTTCCGAGCCGGCGAAGAACGGCGTCATCACCACCTGGTCGCCCAGGACGAAGTAATTGATGATGAAGTGGTGGCCGTCGAGCTGGAAGCCCCAGGGTTCGGTGGGGGAGGGCTTGCCCATGACGGTGATGTGATAGCGCCATTCGCCCAGAAACTCGTGGTCGTCGCTGAGTTCGGCGAGGGTCTCGTTGAGGCGCATGATGTCGCGGGTCAGCTTCAGGCCTCGAGCGCTGAGGGCGGTTTCCAGGACGCCGAACGCAGCGTCGCGTTGTGTGCCCGACATCTCCTGGAAGCTGACGCCCTGGCGAACGTAGAAGTGCTGGTTCATCCATTTGCGCCACTCGGGATCGTCGACGGCAAACAGGGTGCGGCTGCGCTGCTCGTTGGTGAGGCTCGCCAGGAAGCGCTCGACGGCCGTACGCACGGGCGCGGTGGAGACGCCGCTGGAGTGCAGGTCGTACAGGCCGGGTTCAATGCTGCCGTTGGCCGTGATGCCCTTGAACGGGTCGGCGAGTCCCTTACTCTCGGCTTCGGCGGACCTGCGCCGGAAGGCTTCCGCCATGTCCGCGGTGTTCTGGGGGAAGGCTTGGGGGGCAAGGATGGCGCCGGGGATCAGGGTAGAGAAGAGCATGCGCCGGGAGAGGCGCGGCGGATGATGGTGATGGTGGGTATGCTTCTTGGACGGCGTGTTCATACTGAATCCCAGGTGTGGGCCAGTATACAGCGAATGGCGCCGATTGCAGACGAGATTGATGGAAGATAGGCCGCGCGGCCCGGGTTCTTAGTAGACGATCTTGATCGAGGCCTGGATCTGGCGGGAGGAGCCGGCGGTGCGGCTGATGACTCCGAAACCAGGGCCCAGAACCAGGTTCGATGGCAGGCTGAAGTTCGTAATGTTGAAGGCGTTGAAGACTTCGAAACGGAGTTGCAGCGCGATCCGCTCCGCATTGCCCCTGGGGCCGATGGGCGTGTTCTTGATGAGGGAGAAATCGAAGTTGTGGAAGGCGGGTCCGCGGAAGGTGTTGCGGCCCAGGGTGCCGAAGCGGCCCTGGTTGGGGCCTGAGCCTCCGGGCACATTGATGGGAATCGAGAAGTAGGAGGTGTTCTTTTCGCCCAGGCCGAAGTAGTCTTCCTTGACCGGGCGATTGGTAGAGAACACAGGCGTACCCACGGCGTCGGGACGGTCGGCATTGTTGGAGCCCACGCCGGTCTGCTGGATGCCGGAGTAGACGCTGAACGGCGCGCCGCTCATGTGGCTGGTCATGCCGAGGAATTGCCAGCCGCCGGTGGCGCGGCGGGGCAGGGCCGGCAGCAGGCGGGTGAGGGGCAATTCCTGGATGGCGCTGAGTGTGAACGCGTGGGCGATGTCGAAGGTGGAGGGCCCCTTCTCGGCGGCGCGGTTGCGGGGATTCTGCGGCGAAGTCTGCAGTTGTGTACCCGAGGAGCCGCCCAGGAAGCCGCCCAGCACGGCGCTGGTGTCGTCGATGGATTTGCTGTAGGTGTAGCTGGCCTGGAAGCCGAGTCCGGCGCGGAGCGAAGTTTTGGAGGCGGCGGCCTGCAGCGAGTGATAAGTGGAGTGGGAGTGGCTGCTGACGGCCCAGACGGGACCAAAGCCGCCCTGGGCACGGCCCTGCGAATCGAATTGAGTGAAGGGTGCGAAGCCGGGTGTGGCGCCCGGATAGCCGTTAGGGCTTTCGATGCAGCCGAGGCGGATGCCGGTGGTGGCGACATAGCCCAGGCTGGCGGCGATGTCGTGAATCTTCCGTTCCAGGCCGGCGGTCCAGGTGCCGATGTAGCCGTTGCGGAAATCGGGCGACATACCCTGCACGCTGAGCGCGCGCACCTGGCCGTCCGGGCTCAGCGCCGCTAGGTCGCGTTCGAAGCGCAGGACGTCCATCTCCGTGTTGGGGGTGACTTCGGTGGAGCGTCCTGAGGCGAAGATCTTCTGTCCGGAGACGGAATAGGCGTCGGGCAGGGTGACGTGGGTGACGGCGTTCTGGAAGGGAAGCGGCCGGCCGGGCTCGGCCGTGGCGTAGGGGGCAACTACGATGGGCAGATTGGCTGTGACCATGTTCAACTGCCAGAGGTTCATCAGCTGCGAGGTGATGGACCCGCCTGCGCGGAACACCGTTTTGGAGTCAAGGTTCCAGTCGATGGCCAGGCGCGGGCCCCAGCCGGTCCAGTCGATCGGATAGTAGGGTTCGGGACGAACGATCAGCCGCCCGCGGGCGCCGAGATTCATCGAGTGGATCTTCACTCCAGCCGCATTCTCGGTAATGAAGCCGGTGACCTGTTGCTTGCCCTCTGTGACGGTGGAATTTACTTCATAGCGGAGGCCGTAGCTGATGGCGACACGCGATGAGATCGTCCAGCGATCCTGCAGGAAGAAGTTGTAGGCCTGGCGGTGGATGGCGGCGACACCCATGCGCTGGCCCTGGCCGAAGAGCGCCGGGGCGGCGGTGATGGTGTACGAGAACGGCGTGGCGGTGAGGAGGCCGGTGAGGGAGTCGGGCAATGGATCACCCGCTGAGATGTCGTGCCCGCCGCTGCGGGAACGGATGGCAACCGGTGCATAGGCGGTGCCGCCGCCGAACATGTAAGTGCCATTGGGCGACAGGCCGAAGACTGTCGTGTCGCGGTTGACACGGACCTCGCCGCCGGCTTTCCAGGCATGTTTCCCGCGGGTCCATGCGACGTTCTGGCGCAGCTGGAAGAGGTTGCCGTACGAGCCGATGGTCGAACCCGCCGCCGAGTTGAAGCCCTCGTACAGACCGTCGCCAAACGCGAGCGCCGGTTGCGTGCTGTTCGATGTCGGGAAGTTCGGGGTCGAACGCACAAAGCCCAGGTACGTCTCCAGAATGAGGTTCGGCGAGTGCGTCCGGATGTAGGAGATGCCGGCGTTGCGCTGGTGGTCAAAGAAGCGCACCCCGAACGAGGGATCGATGGCGAGCTGCGCCGGGTTGGTCTGCGGGCCGTCCACGTCGTTCAGGTTGAAACGGCCGAAGAGCTGGGCCTTGCCGGAGAGCTTGTGGTCCAGCCTGACGGAGAACTGGTCTGTGACGGTGCGTACCTTCGACGAGGTGGCATAGGTGCGGGCGCCGTAGGGTCCCTGGGGATCGTTGGGCAGCGGATAGCGGGCGAGCACTTTGGCGATCTGCGGATCGACCGGCACGTACAGGACATCGCCCGGGAAGGCGGTGGTGTTGAGGCCGGCGCGCTCGTCCACGGTGGGCACGGGCAGCATCTGGGTGGTGCCCAGCACCTGGCGGAAGCCCTGGTACTGGCCGAAATAGTAGGTCCGGTTGCGGCCGTCGTAAAGACCAGGAATCACCAGCGGTCCGCCGTTGGTGAAGCCGAACTCGTTGCGGACGAAGGGTGGGATGCGGCCGGGCTGTGCGACATTGCGGCGGTCGAAGAAATTGCGGGCATCCAGCGCGGCGTTGCGCAGGAACTCGAACAGGCTGCCGTGCAGGTCGTTCGTACCGGACTTGGAGACGACCTCAGTGAAGCCGGCCGCGCCGTGGCCGATCTCGGCCGGCAACACGCCAGCGCTCGACTTGATCTCCCGGATCGCATCGACATTGAAGTTGGAGAAGGTCGCACCGCCCATCTCGGGATCCGTTGTGTCGATGCCGTCCATGGCGAACACAGTGGCACTGCCGCGCTGGCCGTTGATGGTGAACTGCTGGGTGAAGTTCGCGGCGCCGTTGGTGTCGGTCTGCGTGCCGGCGGCGAGCAGCAGCAACTGGCTGAAGTCGCGCTTGTTCAGGGGCAGCGCCGCCACCTGTTTGTCGGAGAGCTGTTCACCGCCCGCGGCGCTGGGCTCCTGCGCTGCTGGCTGCGGTTTGCCGGACTTGGACGTGTCCTGGGCGAAGGCGCCGGCGGCCGCTAGTACGACAGCGAGCAGGATGCGCCGGCAGGTTGCAGATCCGCGATGGGGGCGGTCCAACCGGCTCGTGATCCTCCCTGGCAGAGTCGAGGGGACGCGGGCAAACGACGGCATTACACAGGAGGACCGGATCTGCATGCCTCATTCTTTCTCGGTTGAGACAGAATTAGCAATCCGGCTGGAGGGGAAGATCGCCTCGTGCTACCCCGCCGGATCCGTCAGCGTGCGAAGGATGGCGGCGGAGGCTTCATCGGCCGGGAAGAAGCTCTCGATGGCCAGTTCAGAGAGCGTGATGTCCAGCGGTGTGCCGAAGACCATGGTCGTACTGATGAGGGAGACGGGGCCGTGGATGGTTTCGAGTCGGAGGGGGACGGCGACTCCGGAGTACTGCTCATGCGCAGGTGTTCGGCGGCCGGCGCCCGGGGGCAGCGGGTAGTTGCTCAGTTCCTTATAGAGGGCCATGAGGACTTCGTCGGCTGTGGCGTCAATCTGCTCCAGCAATCGGTGCAGGATGTGAGCTTTCCATTCGGCCGCATTGCCGATACGCGGAGCCAGGCCCGCGGGGTGCAGGCTCAGGCGCAGCACGTTGACGGGCGGCTGCAGTAATGACGGATCGATCCCTTCCAGCAGTGGGGCGAGTGCCCGATTCGCGGCTTTGAGGTTCCAATGACGATCGACGGCTAGGGCGGGATAAGGCTCGTGTCCGCGCAGGACCAACTGCACTGCCTGGAGCCCGGCGGCCAGGGCCGGGTCATCCAGGCTCCGTTCAGGATAGACCGAAGCAAAACCGCCCGCCGCCAGCAGGGCGTTCTTCTCCCTGGGTGGGATCCTCAGGTGATCGGCGAGTTGCAGGATCATGCCGCGGCTGGGCTGCGAGCGGCCCGTCTCAATGAAGCTCAGGTGCCGGCTGGAAATCTCGGCTTCGCAGGCCAGGCCGAGCTGGCTCATGCGGCGTCGCTGGCGCCATTCGCGGAGTAGTGCGCCCACTGGGGCAGTGTGCTCCATAGGCCCAAGATAGCGAACCGCGGCGTCCGGCTCCATTACCTGTGAGGTAATTGAGAAACCGCCGGAAGCACCGCAAACTGCGGTCATGAACCACCTCACTGAACTGATTGACCGCTATTTTGCGATCTGGAACGAGACCGACGCCGACGCGCGCCGGACGCTGATCGCGAGCACCTGGACAGAAGATGCGACCTATGTGGATCCGCTGATCCGGGCGCAGGGCCACGACGGCATCAATGCCATGGTGGAGGGCATCCAGCGGCAATTTGACGGCTGCCAGTTCCACCGCGCGGGCCAGGTGGATGAACATAACGACCGCGCCCGATTCACCTGGGAATTGAGACCGGCGGGCGACACGGCCATCGCGGGCGGCGTCGATTTCGCGGCCATCTCGGATGGGCGCCTGCATACGGTGACGGGCTTCCTGGACTTCGCCCCTTTGGCGGCCAAGCCACAGTAGCAGCCTGGGCGGCCTCGCCGGCACTGTCAGGCAAGGCCGCCTCGCTCTCTTCGCCCTAGGCCTGCTGCAGCACTTTCCGGCCGTCCTCGACCACGAACTTCGCGCGGGTCGAAATGGGCGCGCCCGGTTTGGTGACGAACGGCATCACGCGGTATTCCGTTTGCCATTCCTTCGGCGTCACCGTGCACTTCACATAGCCGCGCTGCGCGTTGAAGAAGCGCAGGTGCGGGTTCTCGGCCAGTTGCTTTGGAGTGTCCGGACGAGCGTCCATGCCGTCGCCGGAGGAGGTGATGGAGGTGCCTACGAACTCCACGCCCAGCGCTTCCGATTGGGGATCCTGCCAGTTCTTCCTCAGGTCAAAAGCCCAGTTGGAATGGACGTCGCCTGTGATGACGACGGGATTCTGCGGCTTCCGCTTCGACAGGAAATCCATCACCGTATTGCGGGACGCTTCATAGCCGCTCCACTTGTCCATGGAGAACCCGATCTCCGGGCCGACCTTGAAGTCCGCCGGAGCGAAGATCACCTGGTTGGCGAGGACATTCCAGCGCGCCTTGGACTGGTCCAGCCCGTCGAGCAGCCACTTGGTTTGCGCGGCTCCGAGAATGGTGCGCTTCGGATCCTGCGATTCCGCGCAGACCACCCGTGTGCCGGAACCTCCGCACGGTTGCGGATCGCGGAACTGACGGGTGTCCAGGACGTGGAATTCCGCCAGGTTGCCGTAGGACAGGCGGCGGTAGAGCTGCAGCGCGGTGCCGTGGTGCTTCTGGCCGATGCGCAGCGGCATATGTTCGTAGTAGGCCTGGTAGGCGGCCGCGCGGCGTTCCATGAAGGTGGCGCGGTCCATGCCGTGCTCCTGGTGATCGTTGGCATAGTCGTTGTCCACTTCGTGATCGTCCCAGGTGACGATCCAGGGCGCGTGGGCGTGGGCCCGCTGCAGTTTCTCATCGCCGCGGTAGAGCGTGTAGCGGTTGCGGTAGTCGGCCAGGGTCATGATCTCCGGACCGTTGTGACGCCGCACCCGGCCGTCGCTGGGGCCGTTCTCGTAAATGTAGTCGCCCAGGAATACGATGAGGTCCAAGTCCTCCTGGACCATGTGGTCGTACGCGGTGTAGAGGCCTGTCTCGTAGTGTTGGCACGAGGCGAAGGCAAAGCGCAGATGGTCGATCCCGGCTGCAGCAGCGGGCGACGTGCGCGTGCGGCCGATGGGCGACTCCTCTTTGCCGGCGGTAAAGCGATACCAGTAAGGGCGGTTCGGCGCGAGTCCGCTGACTTCGACATGGACCGAGTGGGCCAGGTCCGGCGCCGCTGTGGCGACGCCCTTCTTCACGATCTTCGAGCACTTCTCGTCAGAGGCCACAACCCAGCTCACAGGTATCGGAGCTCTGAGGTTTTCGCCCATGAGGCGGGTCCACAGCACAGCGCCGTCGGGTGCGGGATCGCCCGAGGCGACGCCCAGCTGGAAAGGGTTCGCTGCGAATTTCGGAGTCTCCTGGCCTGCCAATGAATCGGCCAGTGCGAAACTCAGTGCGGATAGGAAGGTGCGGCGGCGCATGGGCGAAAGAATACCACGCGAGTATTGATTCAGCGTTACAGCCGGTCGACCAGCCGTTCTGGAATTAGGGCTTGCCGGAAATCCTAACTGGGACTATTCTTCTGTTGATAGACAACATGAATAGCCAACAGGAGCCGCCCATGGACGCCCAGCGCTCGGAAGTGCCCTACGGCACCTTGGATCTTCTGGTCATGAAGACCCTGCAGACCATGGGGCCGCTGCATGGTTTTGGAATCGCCCGGCGGATTGAGCAGGCGGCCGAAGGTTCGCTCTTCCTGAACCAGGGGACCATCTATCCGGCCCTGCTCCGCCTGGAGCAGCGCGGCTGGATCGACAGCCGTTGGGCCATCAGCGAGAACAACCGGCGTGCGAAGTTCTATGCGCTGACGGAGGCCGGCCAGAAACACCTCGAGCACGAGGAGCGCGAGTGGCAGCGCACCGTGGCCTTGATGCGGCGTGTGCTGGAGGCTGGCGCATGAGCATCAGGCACGAGTGGTGGCAACGCCTGCGCGGCGCATTCGGCAGGCGCCCGGAACTCACCGAACTCGACGAGGAACTCTCCGCGCATCTGGCGATGCTCGCCGACGAATACGAAGCGCAGGGTATGGCTCCGCTGGAAGCGGCTCGCGCCGCGCGCCTGGCGTTAGGCGGACAGGCTCAGATCAAAGAGGCATATCACGATCAGCGTGGCCTCCCGTTTCTTGAATCCATTGGGCAGGATCTGCGCTACGCCGCGCGTTCGCTGCGGTCCAATCCCGGTTTCGCCACGGTGGTCCTGCTCACCATGGCCCTGGGCATCGGTGTGAACACCAGCGTCTTCAGCGTGCTGTATTCGGCCTGGTTCGCGCCGATGAACTATGCCGAACCTTCCGCGCTTGCCGATGTGAGCGTGAAGAACCTGCAGAACGGGTGGCAGACCGGCGGGACGACCTGGGCCAACTTCGCGGACTGGAGCGCTGCGAATCACGTCTTCACCGGCCTGGGCGCCTACCGCATCCAGCATCTGGCCAGCCTGACAGGCGGTGGTGAGCCGGAGGAGGTGAGCCTGGCCCGTGTCTCCGCCAACCTCTTCCCCTTGCTGGGCGTTGAGCCTGCGCTGGGCCGCGGCCTTGGTGAGTTGGATGATCGGGCGGAAGGGAGCCGCTCGGCCGTGCTGAGTTATGGCTATTGGCAGACGCACTTCGGCGGAGACCCTGGCGTGCTGGGCCGGTCCATCGCCGTCGACGGTGAACCCTTCGCGGTGGTGGGTGTCATGCCGAAAGGCTTCGCGTTTCCGCCTGGCTGGCCGGTTGTCTATCAGCCGCCGCTGTGGCTTTCCCTGAACCTGACGGCGGAACAGCGGATTCAGCGGGGAAGCCATGCCCTGGGCGTTGTCGGCCGGAGACGGCCCGGCCTGCCGCTGGGCCAGGCGCAGGCCGAGATGGAAGCCATCGTTGCCCGGTTGGCGGCAGCGTATCCAAAAGAGAATTCGGGCTATGGCGCCTGGGTCACGCCTCTTTCCGAAACTCGCCAGGCTCGGGAAGTGCGGCCGGCTTTGGCGCTGCTGATGGCCGGCGCGTGCCTTGTGCTGCTCATCGCCTGTGTCAATGTGGCGAACCTGCTGCTGGTGCGCGGAGCAGCGCGCCGCCGTGAGTTTGCCATCCGGCAGGCATTGGGCGTCTCGGGCCGCCGCCTGCTGCGTCAGGTTCTCACGGAATCGGCGCTGCTTGGACTCCTGGGGGGCGCCGCCGGCCTGGTGGTGGCCTGGATCTGCCTACCCCTGATGCAGGCCCTGCTGCCGCGGTCCTTGCCGCACATGGCGGAGATCCGGCTGAATCCGGCCGTCCTGGCCTTTTCCGCCACCTGCTCCCTCGCCTGCGGATTGCTCTTCGGGCTCGCCCCGGCGTTCCACGCCAGCCGCGTCTCCATCGAACACGCCTTGCGGCAGAGCGCCCGCACGATTGCGCCGCGCAGCCGCCTGGCGCGCGGGTTGGTGGTGGCCGAGATGGGACTGGCGCTGGTGCTGCTGACCACGGGCGGCCTGCTGGCAGAAAGCTTCCGCCGCGTCTCGAGCGTGAACTTCGGCTTCGACCGGGAACGCGTGCTCACCATGCGCGTCACGCTGCCCAAGCAGAAGTACGGCTCGGCGGCGCGAATTCTTGCCTTCCGGCGAGACCTTCTTGCCAAGGCGGCCCAGTTGCCGGGAGTTCACATCCTTGGGACTGTCGATGCGATTCCGCTGGGCACCCTGATGTCCGGAACGGATTTCGACATTGAGGGCCGGCCCGTCCAGCCCCGGCAGCACTGCGGACTTGGCAAGGTCAGCGGCGACTACCTGCGTGCCATGGGCATTCCCTTGCGTGCGGGCCGCTACTTCACCCAGGGCGACCGGGCCGAGACGGAAAGGGTGGCGGTCGTCAGCGAATCTATTTCGCGCCGCTATTGGCCGCAGGGCGGAGCCGTGGGCCGCCGGATCCGCCTGGACGAGACCGGAGGCGATGACTGGTTTACGGTGGTCGGCGTGGTGGGCGACGTCCGGCAGTTGCGGGCCGACCGCCCGCCGGAGGAGACGATTTACACACTCAATGAGCAGATGGACGAAGCGGCGCAGAAGAACTCGACCGCTCGTCTCAATGTGCTGGTGGTCCGGGCCACGAACGACCCGGCCCCGCTGGCCGCCTCGCTCCGCCAAGTCTTGCGGGAGATCGATGCAGACCAGCCCGCGGCCGATGTCATGACCATGGATCAACTGGTGGATCGCAACATCGCGGGCCGCAAGTTGAACGCGTTCCTGTTGGGCTCGTTCAGCGTGCTGGCTCTGATCCTGGCCGCCATCGGGCTGTTTGGCACGGTGAGCGCGATGGTCGCCGGCCGCTCCGCCGAGATTGGAGTGCGCATGGCGCTTGGCGCCGGGCCGGGATCAGTGGCGAGCCTGGTGCTGCGGGAGGCGGGCTCCTTAGCCGTGGCGGGCCTGCTGTTGGGCGCGCTGGGTGCGGCCGCCGCCAGCCGAGTCCTGCAGGGATTTCTCTACGACGTGCATCCCGGCGATCCAAGGGTCCTGGCCGCAGTGGCTGCCGTACTCGGCCTGGCCATGCTGGCGGCCCTGCTGACACCGGTCCGCCGTGCGCTCGGGGTGGATCCTCTCACCGTACTGCGTGAGGACTGAGGCGGGCGAGCCTCCTCTCCCCAGCCGTGCCCTTCATACGAAAATAGGAGCATGACCGGCGTGAGAATGGACAAATGGCTGTGGGCCGCCCGATTCTTCAAGACGCGTGCCTTGGCATCGAAAGCCTGTGAGCTGGGCCGCATCCTCTCCAATGGACAAACGGCGAAGGCCGCGCGCGAAGTGAAAGCGGGCGACCTGCTCAAAGTGACCAATGAAGGCGGCGACTTCCAGGTGGAGGTCCTGCTGTTGAGCGAAATGCGTGGTCCGGCGGCTGTGGCGCAGACTCTCTACCGCGAGACGGACGAGAGCCGCGCCCTGCGCCAGAAGGTGGCGGAGGAACGCAAGACCATGCCGCACTTTGAGGCCATGCGGGATGGAAAGCCCTCCAAGCGAGACCGCCGTGCAATTCATCGCTTCCGCGGAGAGGATTGAGAGCTGCGCGACAACACCGGTCCCTCAGCTCACAGCGTCCTCGATCTCCTTCATCTCCTCCGCTGAGAGTTGGATGTCCGCGGCCTTGAGGTTCTCCTCCAGGTGCGCGACCGAGGAGGTGCCGGGAATCGGCAGCATCACGGGACTACGATGCAGCAGCCAGGCCACCGAGAGTTGCGCCACCGTGGCCCCATGGCGTTTCGACACTTCGTCCAGCTTCCCGCCCGGCTGGGCCAGTTTGCCGGCCGCCACCGGATACCACGGGATGAAGGCGATGTTATTCGCCTGACAGTACTGCACGACGTCCTCGTGCTGCCGGCTGCCTACGTTATACAGATTTTGGACACTGACAATCTCGGCCACCTTGCGCGCCTGCTCAATCTCAGGCACCTTCACTTCGCTCAGGCCGATATGCCGGATCTTGCCCTGCTTCTGGAGTTTGACGATCACCTCCAGCGACTCTTCCACCGGCACCTTCGGGTCGATGCGGTGCAACTGCCAAAGTTCGATCACATCGGTTCGCAGGAATCGCAGGCTCATCTCCACCTGTTGCTGCAGGTACTCGGGCCGCCCGACCGCCAGCCACTGATTGGGCCCCTGGCGGGTGAAGCCGGCTTTGGTGGCCACCACGACCCCCTGGGCATACGGCGCCAGCGCCTCTCCAATCAGACGCTCGCTGACCGCCGGGCCGTAACTGTCGGCTGTGTCGATGAAGTTCACGCCGAGTTCGACAGCGCGCCGCAACACGCGCTTCGCCTCAGCAGGATCGGCTGGTTCGCCCCACACTCCGGGACCAACGATGCGCATTGCACCAAATCCAAGGCGGTTGACCTGCATATCGCCGCCGATGCTGAATGTCTTGGGGATCGGGCTCATTTCCATCTCCAATCGGGCATGGAACTACATTCGCGGCACGCCGCTCCGCAGGGCGCGGCCACATTGTGTCGGATGCCGTCCTACCGTTGGGAGTGGCAACTATTTGCGGAACGCCCAGCGGCCGGACACCGTGCGATGATGTGACTCGGTCTCCGGTGCTACTCTCGCAGAAGCGGCGTTCTGGGAAGACCGGCCACAACCATTCATCATGCCTGAATCACCTCTCCATCAACTCGAACGGGCATTGTCGGCCGACGACCTGCCCAAGGTGGAAGCGCTGCTGGCAGCGCATCCCGGGCTTCTGAATGCCCCGCGGCGGTGTCCGGTCCTGCTAGCCGCGCGCAGTGTTGCCACGGCCGAGCGGCTGTTGAGCCTGGGCGCGCAGTTGGAGCCCGTCTCCCAGTGGTGGGCCGGCGGAATGGGTACACTCCGAACCGACTCGTCCGTCGGCCGGCTCCTGGTCGAACGCGGGGCTCGCTTGACGGTCCATGCGGCGGCAGGCCTTGGTTTGCTGGAACCGCTGGCGCAGATGCTGGACGCAACTCCGGCGCTCATTGACGCCAAGGGCATGGATAGTTGCACACCGCTGCACTTCGCGCGCACCGTGGAGACGGCTCAGTTGCTGCTCTCGCGCGGAGCCCGCATCGATGCCCGCGACGAGGATCATTCGTCGACCCCGGCACAGTGGTTGATCGGCGATGCGCCCGAGGTTGCGAGATTTCTCCTGGCGCAAGGAGCCTCGCCCGACATCTTTCTGGCTGCGGCCCTGGGTGACCGGACCCTGGCTGAATCCCTGCTCAAGGCCGACCCAGGCTGCGTGGCTCAGCGCATCGGGCGCCCGCCGGCCTTCCCTCCATTGGGCCAGGGCCGTGGCGGCACGATCTATCAGTGGACCCTTGCCTTCAACTCCTATCCCCATCAAATCGCACTGATGAAAGGGCATCCGGCGCTGTTCGATCTCCTCTATGAGCGCAGCGGTTTATCCATTCGCCTGATCGTCTCCTGCCTGCTCGGCCGCCGGAGTGAAGCGGAAGCGCTCGCCGCGGCTCATCCCGGCCTGGTGGCTTCGCTGGCGCCCGAGGAACACGAATTGGTGGCCCGCTATTGTTGGGAGACCAACTTGAATGTCGAGGCAGTCCGGCTGATGCTGGATGTCGGGTTTCCACTCGCTCACCCCGAGCGCAGCCACGGCTACACGCCCCTGCACAACGCGGCCTGGGCCGGCAGCGCAGACCTGGTCGACCTGCTGCTGGAGCGCGGGCACCCCGTGGACATCGAGGATCCCGCCTATCACGCCACACCGCTCGGCTACGCTCTGCACGACTGCCTGGTCGAAAAGCGGCATCCCGAGGGCGACTTCGTCCATGTGGTGGCCGCGCTGCTGGAGGCCGGATCGCCCTGGGAGGCGCTGGACTACCCGCTGGGCGACTCAGCCATTGATGAGGTGTTTCGAGCACGCCTGCACACAAGAGTCGACGGAGCCGCTTTATTGGGCGATGAAGCAGCCATGCTGCGCTTGCTGCAGGAGGAGCCGGGTCCCGATGCGTTGGCAAAGGCTCTGGCGGGTGCGGCCAAAGGCGGCCACGTGGAGCTGTGCCGCCGCCTGCTGGAGCTTGGCGCCCCCGTCGATGCCGTGGCCGGAAGGAGCCAGCTGACTCCGTTGATGTACGCCGCATCAGCGTCAGCCGGGCCAGTGGTCGCCCTGCTGTTGCAGCGCGGCGCCAGCGTGGCCGTGAAGAATCGCAATGGTTCCACCGTACTTCACCTGGCCGTTGCGAATGATCCGGACCTGGAAACAGTCCGCCTGCTGCTGGACGCAGGCGCCGGCATCCATGTGGATAGTCCCAATGCTTTCGGCCATACGCCCGCAAAGCTTGCCGAGAAGGCCGGCCGGCAGGATCTGGTGGAACTGCTGCGGTCATTTCCGGGCAGGGACGGCAAGTGAAAGCCACGCAATAAACTGCTCGCGAAAGTCAAAGAACTCGGCTATGATTTGACTCCATGGCCTCCAACCCTGAAATCCTGGCCCGCTTCATTGACGAATGCTGGAACGCGCGAAACAAGTCAATAGGCAGTCAACTTCTTGCGCCGGACTATGAACATTACATGCCTGGAGTCGACCAGCCCACGGTCGGGCCCGCCGCCTACCAGCAACTGGTCGATTCCTTTATCGCAGGGTTTCCAGACATCCATTTCGACATCGACGATGTGTTCGGGGAAGGCGAGCGGGTCTGCCTGATGTGGACAGCCAGCGGCACGCACAAAGGCGTATTTAGCGGCCTCCCGCCGACAGACAACTTCGTCACAATTCACGGCGTGGCGGTCGCGCGGATCGTCGAGGGCAAGATCAAGAAGATCGTCTCGATGTTCGATAACGCCAGCTTCACGAATCAACTCAACGCGCCGCCCGAGAAGGCAGCCGAGTCGTGGAGAGCAACGGCGCGATCGGCTGGCTAGACTGCGCCGGTGTCCTCTGGTGATCTCGCTTGCCGACCCCCCGGCTCAGCTTCGGTCCGTTTGAGTTCGATTCTCCGACGCGCGAACTGCGACGCGAAGGAGAGTTGGTCCGCCTGCAGGCGCAGCCATCGCAAGTGCTGGCCGCGCTGCTGGCCCAACCGGGTGAGGTCGTTTCCCGGGAAACCTTGCGGCAGGCCGTCTGGGGCGCAGGCACCCATGTCGACTTCGAAAGCGGGCTCAACTTCTGCATCGCCCAGATCCGCAGTGCCCTCGGAGACTCCGCCGAGGCCCCCGTTTACATCAGGACCATCCCCAAACGCGGCTACCAGTTCATCGGTCCCGTCACCAGCCTGCAGGCGCTGCCGAAGCCTCCAGTCCCCTCGCGCCGTGCCCTCATCCCCGTTCTGGGCGCCGGCGCACTGGCCGCGGCCGGCTGGTACGCCTGGTCCCGCATACCGCCAAAGCCCGTTCGCATCGCGGTCGCCCGCTTCCAGAATCAAAGCGGAGACCCCACGCTCGACCACTTCACCGAAGGACTCTCCGATGCCCTGACCGCTGAGCTGACCACCGCCGCGCCCGGCGTGCTCGCGGTGATCGGCAACGCTCCCATCCTACGGCAGCCGCGCGGCTTTCAGGACCTGGTCCGGATCTCCACCGAACTGCAGGCCGGGCTGGTGGTGCTCGGGCAGGTCCAGCGGCAGGCCGGTCAGGGCCGCGTCCTCCTGCACCTCATCCGCATGCCGGATCAGGCGCAC
The DNA here is from genome assembly GCF_051172195.1 of Paludibaculum fermentans. Lineage (GTDB taxonomy): Bacteria > Acidobacteriota > Terriglobia > Bryobacterales > Bryobacteraceae > Paludibaculum > Paludibaculum fermentans_A. The sequence continues at coordinate 441,082 of NZ_JBPJAQ010000001.1, read as the reverse complement.
TTGTGGGTGACCCGCGTGGACAACCCCGATTTCTCCAGCGCCCTCCAGACACAGTCGGCCATCGCCAGGCGCGCCACGCGTGAGTTTCTTGCCAAACTCCAGCGTTAACCCCAACCGGGCCTCGAGGCCAACCCACTGATCTTGCGCGCCTTTTCCGTTTCATCTTTTTCTCAGCCACGCAGCCGGCCCGCGGGCCGCACAATCTCCACTATGAATCGAGCACTTCCTGCCGCCTCACGACGAAGTTTTCTCGCCGGCGTCCCGGCTGCCGCGCTGGCCGCCGACGCCGTCGAATCGACGATCCCCACCAGCTTTCCGGCCCACCCTGCCGCCCTCGCGAAAGAGATGGTCGGCGTCTCGCATGGCAACGTGGCCCGGGTCAAGGAACTGCTAGCCGTCCGGCCCGTACTCGCCAATGCCGCCTGGGACTGGGGCTTCGGCGACTGGGAGACCGCCCTGGGCGCAGCCTCTCACGTCGGCAATCGCGAGATCGCGGAACTCCTGCTCACCCACGGCGCTTTCCCAACGCTGTTCTCCGCGGCCATGCTCGGCCACCTGGAGGTCGTGAAAGCCATGGTCGCCGCAAGGCCCGGCGTTCAACGGACCACCGGCCCGCACGGCATCAGCCTGCTGGCCCACGCCAAGGCAGGCGGAACGAACAGCGAAGCTGTCTTTCACTATCTGCAGCAGCTGGGAGATGCCGGCGGCGCCGCCGCGGAGCCTATCAGTGAAGAGGAGTTGTCGAAACTGGTCGGCGACTACGCCTTCGGCGCCGGACCGGACGACCGCGTTGCCATCCTTCAGAAGGGGAAGCAGCTCTCCTTCCAGCGCAAGGGCACGGACGCCCGTCCAATTCACTACGTCGGCGATCGCGCCTTCCGGCCCGCCGGCGCCAGCGGCGTCCGCATCCGCTTTGAAGACGCCTCCATCATGACCATCCGCGATGGGGATCTGCTGGTGAAGGCGGTCCGCCGGTAAGCTCGAGCTATAGCTCCAGGCCGCGGACCAGTCGCCCGTCTCCACGCATCTCCCTCGGCGTCACTCCGAACTCCTGCCGGAACCGCGCCGTGAAATGGCTGGGCGTCTTGAAGCCCGCATCCAGCGCGATGTCCAGTGCCGAGCGCCGCGTTCTCTGCAGCATCTCCCGGGCATGCGCCAGCCGCCGCGCCATCACATAGCGGAATGGTGTCATGCCCACCGTGGCCGCGAATGCCCTCGCGAAGTGAGCCGGACTCAAGCCCGCCACTTGCGCCAGCACGGGCACGTCCAACTCCTCGGCCAGGCTGCTCTCCACGTAATCCTGCAACCGGCGCACCGTATGATTCGCCAGTTGTTCGCGGCCATGACGCGACGGCCCCCGCTCCCCTCCTCGCGCCGCCAGGGCCATCAACAACTCCCGCAGCGTCTGATCCGCGTACAACAGGTGACCCGGCGCATCCTCCGACAACGCCATCCATAGTTTCATCACCAGGTCCGACACCCGCGGATCGCGGAATGCCTCTTCCTGCCGGACCAGCACCCGCCGGCCCGAAGCCTCCGCGAACTCCTCCACGACGGCCTTGTGCATCGTCACCGCCAGCACGTGAGCCGGGGCGTCCGCCACGAATTCACAATATGTGTCCGGCGGCGTCAGCACCATCGACCCGGGCGACACAGCCAGCCACCTCGGCCTCCGGTTGAACCCCACGCGCAGCAGCGGAGCCGACCGCAGCAGCAGATTCAAAGCGTACTCCGGTACCGGCGGCTCCATCACCGCACCGGCCGGAGGGGACACGTTGATCAGTTGCACGGGCCCCGCCTGGAAGACGCGGTCCTCCTGCGGAACCAGCGTCCTCTGATGTTGCGGAGCGGTGGAGAGCGGACCGTCCCGGTACCAGTCTTGATAGCTGCGAATCTGCGCCATGGTGAGCAGTGCGCCGCACGGGACTGACACGGCCGCCTTTGCTCAGCATAGCCCAGCCGGCGCGTTATCTCTGTCGCAGTTTTGCGACAGACCCGCCGACGCGTCCGCCTTACCTTGGGCTTATGACACGCAGGACATACCTTCTGAAATCAGCAGCCGTCGCGGGTTTGTTCTCCGCCGCCCGGGCGCTGCCGCTCACTTCCGGTCCGGCCGCGGGTGAAATGTCGGCCCGCGAATTCCACCAGTCCCGCAAATTCGTGGAGACACGCTTCGGCCGCATCGCCTACGTGGAACGAGGCAGTGGTCCGGCCGCCGTCTTCCTGCACGGGTTGCCGCTGAATGGCTTCCAGTGGCGCGGAGCCCTCACCCGTCTTGCCCCGCATCGCCGTTGCATCGCCCCCGACTTCCTGGGCCTCGGCTACACCGAAACCCGCCCCGGCCAGGACCTGGCGCCGGCTACGCAGGCCGCTATGATCGACGCCTTCCTTGAGGCGCTCTCCATCCCGGCCGCGGACGTTGTAGCGAACGACAGCGGCGGCGCGGTGGCGCAGTTGCTCACCGCCCGCTACCCCAAACGCGTCCGCACCCTGCTGTTGACCAACTGCGACGTGTACACCAACAGTCCACCTGCTGCCATGGCGCCCCATCTGGAGGCGGCGCGCAAAGGCGAACTGGCCCCCGCACTGGCCCGGCAGATCGCAGACAAGGCGCTGGCTCGATCCGCCGATGGCCTGGGCGGTGTCTGCTACACCAATCCCGCTAATCTGACGGACGACGCCATCGACACCTACCTTTCGCCGCTGGTCAGTTCCGAGGCTCGGCGCGCTCAATTGCACGGCTACATGCTCGCCTTTGAACCCAACCCGCTGCCTGAGATCGAGCTCCTGTTGAGGAAGCGCGGCCTGCCGGTGCGCATGGTCTGGGGCACGGCCGATCAGTTCTTCGGCGTCGCCTGGGCCGATTGGCTGAACCGCACCTTTCCGCATTCGAGGGGTGTACGCCGGGTGGAAGGGGCAAAGCTCTTCTTCCCCGAGGAGATGCCGGACCTGATCGCGGAAGAGGCCGTGCGCCTGTGGACCGGTGAGAGATCGGTCTGATGATGGGATGACGCAGTCATTGTCGCCTCCGCGCCGGAAACCACTTCCCGCCGCGGAGGCTCAACCCACTTCTACTTCGTTGCTTCGTACTTCGTATACAACTCGGCCATGTGCGCAGCCGCCGCGTCGCCCGGGTGGATCACCACGCGATAACGGAACCGCAGCGAATCCTTCGGCATCAGCGTGATGCTGCCTCTCTTCGTCTTGTCACCTGTGAACACAGCCAGCCCGAACGGATTGGCCGAGAACAACCCGTACCCGCGCACGTGCCAGCGCACCGGATGCCGCGGATTGCCGGGATGGTCAAAGATCGCGATGCCCAGCTTCTCTCCATTCACATCACCCGCATAGTCCACCCAGTTCGACGGCTTGCCCCACGCAGCCTTCTCCGTCTCCAGGCCCTCGGCATTCACAATCTTGCCGCTGTGCTTCTGCTCCTGCAGGTCCGGCCGGATGCGCAATCCGAACAGCCCGTCCTTTTCGTCATGGAACGTGCTGGGCACCACCGCGGTCAAGGAAATGTCGAAGTCCACCATTCGCAGGTCGCCTTCCTTGCGGAATGTCATCAGCCGCGATTCCGTCAGGACAATCGAGCCCGCCATATCCATCCATTCGAATGTCGCTTGAATGGAGCCTTGGTCCTTACCGCTCTTCACAGCGCCCAGTTTCTTCAGTGCGATGCGTCCGCGGTTCTTCGTCGTATACGACGCTTCGTTGTTCCAGAAATCCAGCTCGTTGACCTTCGCATGCGCGAACCACAGGCCGCGCTGGTGCTTGTGGTCTGTGGGTTCGCCCGCCACCTCCGCCATCGGCCACATACGCGTCACATACGTGCCCGATGCCGCGCGCAACGGATGCAGGTACGGCTTGGTCACCTCAGCGCCGGCGATAAAGAAATCGGTGAACGGCTTGCCGTCAATTTCGACGCTGACCTTCTCCGGGCCGGAGGTGATCTTCACCTGGGCGGTCACCACGGGCAGAAGGACGAGTATCGGGAGTAGGAATCGAAGTACTGGCTTCATAAGCCCTTCGATTCTATCGCGACTCACCGCCACTGGCATTTCAGAGCGGATCAGGAAAGCGGCGCTACCAGAGCGGCACCGCCTCCTTCGTTTCTTCCTTGCGCTGCGCCGGGCTCGCACTGGCCACCACACCGCGCCGCAGGCAGTCGATCAGGAACCGGTCGCGCCGCGCCCTCACCTCGGTCGCCAAGCCGGCCGGCCACTCGTGAAACCCTTGACCCGCCGTGGCGCCCGTTTCGCCCGCCGCAATCTTCTTATCGAACAGCGCCGGAGCCTTGGGGTCGTTATTCAGGTCGGCCGCCACATAGCCGCAGATCTGCCGGCCCAGTTCCAGGCCCACCAAGTCCTGGTGCTCCAGCACGCCGTACACCGGCAGCCGCAGCCCGAACCCCAACTTCGCCGCCACATCAACGTCGCGCGCGTCGGCAATGCCTTCCTGCACGATGTTCACCGCTTCCCGCACCAGCGCCATCTGCATGCGGTTGCCGAGCTGGCCCGGCCGGTCTTTCTTAACGACCACCGGAACCTTGCCGCAGTGCGCCAGCAGCGCCCGGACAGCCTCCACTACTTCGTCCGAGCTCTTGTCGCCGCGCACCACCTCTACTAGTGGCATCAGGTGCGGCGGATTCCAGAAATGCGTCGTCACCACGCGTTCCGGATGCTGGCAGCGCGACGCGATCGCCGTGATGCTCAGCCCCGAGGTGTTCGACGTCAGAATCGCATCCGGACGCGTCAGCTTGTCCAGCTTCGCGAACAGCGCCTGTTTGAACTCCATGTTCTCCGGAGCCGACTCGATTACCAGGTCCGCCTCGGCCGCCGCCGTTTCCAGGCTGCTGGTCGCCCGCAGCAGCATGCGGACCCGTGTTACATCCGTGGCATGAATCAGTTGATGTTCCGCGAGCTGAGACAACTGTCTCCAGGCCTGCTCGAGTCCCTGCTGGGCTCCAGCTTCGGTTCGGCTCGCGATCGTCGACGCAACGCCCCCCAGCGCTAACGTCGCCGCAATCCCCGGCCCCATCATCCCGGTCCCTATAACGACCGCATTCTCAATCTTCATTTCGACTCCAGGTCCGACGGCTTAATGCCCTTCACGAAACCACCGAACTTAAACGGGGAAGGCCGGTAGTCTCCAACTAATTCAACATTGCTCTTTGCGGGGAGCTTCTTCTCCAGGCCCAGGGCCCAATAACAACCATTCACCACAAGGCGCCGCAGCGCTTCGTTCTGTAAATCGTTGGCAGCGCCCATTGTAGTCGTAAAAACCCGGCCGCGCTTGCCGCTTTCCGAAACGTAGGATTTCGTCCACGCCACCGGCATCATCGGTTCGTTCTTCGGCCCCGGCAGGGCCGGATCGTCCGGTTTCATCCCTGTCAGCACCTGACCCAGCACCAACGGCACGCTATCGCCAAACAGGGGCTGCTTCGTCGTGTACACGTCGCTGGGTGCCCAGATTTCTCCGTTGCGAATGCCCCGCAGAATCGGATGCCGCTCTTGACCTGGAGCGAATATCCCGCGCGTACTCTCGATCGCGTGCCTGCCGTGGTGGTTGATCCACGTCTCTCCCAGAATCTGCCGGCCGAAGCCGCCATCCCATTCCTTGCTGTTATAACTGTAACGCTTGTACGTTGCACTCGTCTTGAGCAGGAAGGCGTGCGTCGCCGTCCGCATCGCCACAATCGGCCGCCCCGAGTTCACATAATCCACCACGTGCTTCATCTGCTCATCCGGCAGATCACGGAAGCGCGTGAACAGGATCATCAGGTCGGCCTTGTCCAATGCCTCCAGGCCGGGGATGTTGTCATTCTGGTCCGGGTTGATCGTGCCATCTTTGCGATCGATCGCAAATAACACCGTGCAGTGGAAGCCATGGTGCAGGGAGAGGATCTTTGCCAGTTGCGGCAGCGCCTCCTCTGATCGGTACTCTTCGTCGCCTCCGACCAGCACAATGTGCTTGCCTCTGCCCGGGCCTTGGCCGCCCGGATAGTCCAACCATTGGCCGCCCAGCAGCGAAGCGGTGAGAAATGAGGCGAGCAGGATAAGGCGATTCATGCCGGTAACCTGCATAACACAAATGGCAGGCCTCCGGGGGTACGGAGACCTGCCGCAATGAGCAGAGCCGCAGGGGGGAGGCTCGCCCTCGATGGAGAATCGGGCCGAAACCCGGCATGGAGAATCGTCAATTGTTGAGGATGAATTTGATCTCGATCGGAGCCACTACCTCCACCGGTTCGCCGTTGAGCAGCGTCGGCCGGTAGCGCCACTGCTTCACCGCCTCCGTCGCCGCCTGCACAAACAACGGATGGCCCGAAATCAGCTGCAAATGTTGAATTGTGCCGTCTCGCGAAATGATCGCCGTGAACGTCACTGTGCCCTGCTGCCTCGTCTGCAGCGCGAGTCGTGGATACTCCGGGATCTTCCGGGAAATGATCCGCGCCTCCTGCACCGTGCTACCCACCCGGATCCTCTCCGGAGGCTTCGTCTGCTGCACCACCGGCTTCACCACAGGAGGCGGCTCCACCGGCTTCTGCGAGGAGTTCACCAACTGGTTGATCAGCGAGTTCCCCATCGAATTGGGGAGCCCATTCTCTATTCCTCCCACCACTCCGGGCCCTTGACCCAAGTCGGGCGGGTCTTCAATCAGATTCACTTTCGTGGGGACTCGCGTGTACGCGATCAACTGCCCCTCCCGAACCTGGCGCGGTGCCGTCTTCCGCGCCGTCGTCTGCACCATCGGCTGGGCCGGCGGCGCCGGAGCCGGCGGCAGCGGCGGAGTGGCCAGATACGTGCTCAATATTCCATTGCGTGGCAACATTTCCGGATTCATCAGCGGGACAATCACCCCCGCGGTGATCAGCGTGACCTGCAGGCAGGAGGAGACCACCACCGGCCAGCCCCTATTCGTTTTGACGGTTCCCTCGACGAAGCTTTGCTCAAACATATACGTGCCTTTCTTTTTCTCGTTCGTCGCGGCGCCTGCGATTCCAATCTTCTGCACCATTGGACAACCGCACCCGTTCTTTGTTCCCGAATTCTTTCCGCATAAATGCAAAGGAGCCCAACTAAAATGACAGTCCCCAGCCCGACACCAGATACCCAAAAAGAGTTCCATGCCGCCGCCCGCCAGCAGACCAGCCTCCTGTCGTCCCTCGAGAAACGCGCCCTCGTCCACCTGGCTCAACATCTGCCAAAGGCCGTCAATTCCGATCACCTCACCGCCCTCGGCTTCCTCGCCATGGTTGCCGCCGGAGCCTGCTATTATTGGGCCTCCAGCCACCCCGCAGTCGGCCTCACCGCGGTAACTCTTTGCCTCGTCCTGAACTGGTTTGGCGACAGCCTCGACGGCACCCTCGCCCGCGTTCGCAACCAGCAGCGCCCCCGCTACGGCTTCTACCTCGATCACATCCTCGATTCCGCGGGCTCTGTCTTCCTCTTCGGCGGCCTCGCTATTTCCGGATATATGAGTCCTGGAATTGCCGCCGCATTATTAGTGGCTTATCTTCTGCTCAGCATCGAAGTTTTTCTCGCCACTTATACCGTCGGCAAATTCCAGATCAGCTTCGGCGCCTTCAGCCCCACGGAACTGCGCCTGCTTCTCGTCATCGGCAATGTTGTGTTGTTGTGGAAACCCGTCGTGCTGCTCTTCGGCCGCCCGTTCCTGCTCTTTGACGTCGGCGGCGCCTGCGGCATCGCGGGTATGCTGGTGATCGTCGTACACTCCATGGCGAAGCACACCGCTCAGCTCTATCGTGAGGAGACCCGCTGGTGAGCGTCGGCGTCCGCTGGCTCAAATTCAACGCCGTTGGGGTGCTGGGCATCGCTGTCCAACTCGCGGCCCTTCAGTTGTTTGCCGGGCTGCTCCATTGGAACTATCTCGTCGCCACGGCCGCAGCCGTCGAGACCGCCGTGCTCCACAACTTCTTCTGGCACGTCGCCTGGACCTGGCGCGGTGACCCCCAGCCCCTCGCCGGGCGCCTGCTCCGCTTCCATCTCGGCAACGGCCTCGTCTCCCTGGCGGCCAATGTCGGACTCATGCGCTTGTTCGCCGGCGCCCTGCACATGCCCCTCATGCCCGCCAACCTGCTCTGCATCGGCCTCGCCGCCCTGGCCAACTTCGCCGTCAGCGAATGGTGGGTGTTCGCCCCGCGGCGCGGCAACGCCGGCTGACAGTACTGTCACCTCCGCCTGACAATCGCCGTTCCTTCCGCTTCGAGTACCCTGGATCTGAGCCCATGAGCCTGCGAGACAAAGTCATCCTCATCACCGGAGCGGGCCGCGGCATCGGCGAAGGACTCGCCCGCGACCTGGGTGCCCAGGGTGCACGCATCGGCGTCCACTATCTGAACGAAGACGCAGCCGCCCTCGCCACCTGCGAAGCCATCCAAGCATCGGGCGGCCAGGCCGAATCGTTCCAGGCCGACCTCTCCTCCGTCCCTGCCTGCCTCGCCCTCGTCCAGCGCACCGCCGCCCATTTCGAGCGGCTCGATGTCCTCATCAACAACGCCGGCCTCGACCCCGGCCTGATGGGCCTGTTCGACATCACCGAAGAACGCTTCGACCAGGTTATGAACGTCAACCTCAAAGGCGCGTTCTTTTGCGCCCAGGCCGCCGCCCGCCAGATGGTCAATCAAGGCGGCCCCGGCCGCATCATCAGCATCAGTTCCATCCACGGCCGGGTCACCCTCGCCGGACGCAGCGCCTACGTCTCTTCCAAGGGCGGGCTGGAAGCGATGACCCGGGCGCTCGCCATGGACCTCGCCCCCCACGGCATCACCGTCAACGCCATCGCACCGGGCTTCATCGAAGTCGAGCGCAGCATCCACGTCATCCCCGGCTACGACCGCCAGGCCGTCGGCCAGTCACTGCCCATCGGCCGCGTCGGCTTCCCCTCCGACATCAGCGCCCTCGCCGCGTTCCTCGCCTCGGACGAGTCGAGCTTCATCACCGGCCAGGTGATGGTCTCCGACGGCGGCACCACCACGCGCATGAACTTTCGGATCTAGGCGTCAGTCCTCGCGCAGCGACTTCATCGGATCGAGTTGGGCCGCACGCCGTGCAGGACCCAGGCAGGCCAACAGGGAGATCAGCATCAACATGCAGGGCACGGCCGTGTACGCCCAGGGATCGAAGGTCTTAATGGCGAGGACGGAAGAGGCGGCCAGCTTCGAGAGAATGAGGCACAGCGGCAACCCCGCCAGCAGGCCACCGGCGATGAAGCGGCCGGCCTCGGAAATGGTGCGGGTCATCACCTGCCGCGGCGAGGCGCCCAGCGCCACATGGATCCCGAACTCCTTGCGGCGCTGCATTACCGCATAGTTCACCACTCCATACAATCCGACGCCCGTCAGCAGCAGAGCCAGCAGGCCCAACACACCGGCTACGGCGGCTGCCGCCTGGAAAGGAAACCGCTGCAGCGAGGCGACCTGGCGCAGGCTGGCCGGTTCACAACCCACCGGGGTCTGCACGCTCTCCGCGCAGGCCGTGCGCAGCGCCGCCGCCGCCGCGACTGGATTGTCATTCACGCGGACCATGATTGAGGAGACACCCCGGGCCCCCGCGCTCGCGGGCAGGTAGACAGCTGTCGGATCGGCCCCCTCGAACATCCAGCCGCTCACCACATTCGGGACGACGCCGACTACTTCATAGTGGCCAGCCGTCGTTGAATCCTCGCCCGGTTCGGCAGTCAGTTCCAGGCTCTTGCCGATGGCGGTGGGCGAATCGGGCCACAACTTCCGTGCCGTGGCCGTACTGATCACCGTGACCCGTGCACGAGTCTCCGCTTCATTCCTCGTGAAGCCGCGCCCTTCGAGCAGGGGTACGGCCAACGTCTCGAAGTAGCGGTGGTCCACCTGATTGAATGCGACCGATGTCGCTTTGCCGTCGAGTCTGGCCGCGTGGAGATCCAGCCGCCCATAGAGGGGAACTCGGCTGACAGCGGAGATCGCCGCGACGGATTCGAGCTGGCTCAACCGGTCGACGAGTCCGGGTGAGAGTTGGTCGACCTTGAGGTCAAGGACGTGGTCGAGGTCGTAGCCCGTAGCGACCGAATCGAGTTGGCGAATGTTCCGGATCAGCACGCCGGCCAGGATCAGCAGCACCAGCGAGGCGGCGATCTGCCCGCCGATGAGCAGTCCGCGCAGACGCCGGGGGCGCATCCGGCCCTCGCGTTTCGTCGAGGCGGTCAGGCTGGGCGCCGTGGATTCCAGTGCCGGCAGAAGACCGAAAGTGATCCCGGCGACGATGCCCAATACGGCCGTGTAGACGAACACACGCCAATCCATCGTCACCGGGAGCAGGGTGATCCCAATGCCCATCATGCTGGAGAAGAGGTAGTCCTGCACCTGCCGGATTCCGATCGCGGCCAGGGCGATGGCGGCCAGCGCCCCCAGAATGCCGATGCAGGCGCTCTCGGTAAGCAATTGACGGATGATCCGCCAGCGGGACGCGCCCAGGGAGAGACGCATGGCAATCTCCTGGGTTCGCGCGGCGGCTCGGGCCAAATGCAGGTTGGTGAGGTTGGCGCAGGCGATGAGCAGCACGATCAGAAACGCCGCGAAAACGAGCCCGCAGGCCGCGGAGACTTCCTCATTTCGTGCAAAAAGTGACGGGCGCGGCTCGATTTCGACTGCCGCGATGCGCTCCTCGTCCCGCCGGTCCAGATGAGAAGCAACACTCAATAGGGCGGATTGTACCTGTGCCAGCGAGATGCCCGGCCGCAGGAAGCCGGATATGAGGAACCGCGGTTCCGGTGAGCCGGGTTCGCGCGGGCGGAGGAGCAGGAAACTGCCAGTCGGTGTCCAGAATTCAGGGACGACGGGTTCGGTCCCGGTGAACTCTGGTGCCATCACTCCGGCAATCGTATAGGCGGTGGCTCGGATACGCAGGGTTTGTCCAATGACATTCGGATCGGCCGCGAAGAGCTTGCGCCAACCCGAGTCGCTTAGCACCACCAGCGGCAGCCGGTCCTCGTTGATTCCAAAGGTCCGGCCCAGGCGCGCACGGCCGCCCAGGACCTGGAAGTAGTCCGCAGAAACGGTCGAAACCAGCACCTGGCGCTGCACCGGCTTCAGCATCAGAACCTGGAAGGTACTGTATGAGTAGAGGGCCTCGATCTGGTTCGAGGCACCGCTCGCCAGCAGGCGCATCTCCGGCACGGTCCAACTCGAGATCCGCCGGGCCTCCGCGTTGCGGGCGTTCAGGTCGAAGTGCCGCGCCGCCCCGGCGACAGGGAGCGGCTTCACGACAAAACTGTTGAACAAGGTGAACAGGACGCTGTTCGCGCCGATGGCCAGAGCCAGTATGGTGATGGAGGCGGCAAAGAAGCCGGGACTTTTGCGCAATCCACGGATGGCATACCGGACATCCGACCGCAATTCGTCCAGCAACCGGTAGCCGAGAGCGGCGCGGCACTCTTCCTGGTAATGACCGGCGGCACCGAACTCGAGACGGGCACGGCGTTCCGCTTCCGCCTGGGTGATGCCCTGGGCGACGAGGTGGGCGATGCGGGCTTCGCGGTGGAACTCGAGTTCTTCCTGCATCTCCGCCTCGATGGAGCGGCGGCGGAAGAGCCGCATGAACCAGTTCGTGCTGATCACTGGCCGCCTGCCTTGGCGGCGAGTGCGAGGCGCATGCCTTCCATCAGCCGGTCCCAGGCCGTAAGTTCTTCACGGAGTTGCGCTTCGCCCGCCGTCGTGAGGGTGTAGAACTTCGCCCGCCGGTTGTTGTCCGACTGGCCCCATTCCGACTGAACGAGGCCTTTCGTTTCCAAGCGGTAGAGGGCTGGATAAAGCGCCCCTTGTTCGATGAGCAGGTTGCCGCCGGAGGTCTGTTCGATCCTCAGCAGGATCCCGTAGCCATGCTGCGGGCCCAGCGAGATTGCCTTGAGTACGAGTAAGTCCAGTGTTCCTGGCAGGATGGACGCGGGGGTCGGCATGGCTACTCTCCTAAGTTACTTAAGGGTAGCCTAGCTCTCCTAAGCTGTCAAGGAGAACGCTTACGCGTGGACGCGAGTCTGAAAGAGCGATTGGAAGGCAGGCCGCACGCCATAGGCGGTCAGCATCCAGAGGATCGTTACCACAATGGCCAGGGGTAGGCCGGCTGGCGCCATAAGTAGATGAAACAAAACAATGTTGACGATCACAGGGGCGAGCAGCGTAAGGGCCAGGGGGACAAACCGGTTCGATAGAAGCAGAAGGCCGGTGCCGAGTTGCAGGGCAAAGACGACCACCATGTAGTGGGAGGCGGCCAGGGCCGTAACGAATTGCAGCGCCACACCTTCGGGCATCGCCTGCATAGGCAGGAAGTGCAGGAATCCATTGAGTCCGAAGACCGTGAAGAGAAGCCCGAGGAGGGTACGGGCGGCGGTGAAGGTAGTTTTCATTGGTAACCTCGTTCCACGACATCTGATGTTTAAACAACAGTTGTCGATTCACCAATAAACAACAAGTGTCGTTTAAACAACGAGTGTCTTCTGGTTTGATATTCTGGAGACGGTTGCCATGACGCACGAAACGGAATCAAGCCTGGACCGCCGCACCCGCCGCACCCGCAAAATGCTGCAGTCAGCACTGGATAAACTCCTTCAAAAGAAAGAGTTTGAGCAGATCACAGTACAGGACATCGCGGAAGCGGCGGAACTCAACCGGGCGACCTTCTACGACCATTACGGCGACAAGTATTGCCTGCTGGAGAGCCTGGTGGGTGACCGGTTCCAGGAACTGCTGGCGGAGCGCCACGTCCGGTTTGACAACACTTGTTCTACGGCACTCCAGGCGATGGTTTTGGCGGTGAATGACTACCTGACCATGCTCCAGGGGGTCGACGGGAAGCGGCCCCTGGAACCGCATACGGAGCGTGCGATCCTCGCGGTGGTCCGTCGTATCTTATTGGATGGATTGAAGAAACACCTGCCCTCGACAGAGGCGCCGACGGAGATGATCGCGGCCGCCGCCAGTTGGGCGCTGTACGGAACTGTGAAGGAATCGTTCCGCATGCCGGAGCGCGGCAAGCCGGAAGAACTGGCGGACACCGTGGCGATCCTGCTGACGCCGATGCTGCGGCTGATCTACGACCCGGAGCCGGGGTATTGAACGGTCTCGGAATCCCGGCCAATCCTGTCCATCCGAGGTACTCCCATTCGATGGGATGGTACCCTAGAGGTTTCTACTCCTGACATGCCGCTGATGGGATCTTTGTACGGCCGCTGGATGAGCCAGTGGGAAGAACGCCTCTGTTTTGCCGCCACGAATCGTGTCGTGCGGCCATTTGACTGGGGGCTGGACTGGTCCCAACGCTGGCCCATTGCGGACCAGGTGCATCAAAACGGCGACTCCCCGTTGGAGTATCTGAAGAAGATCAACCGTGCCGCGATCGAGCACAGCGACGATTTCTTCCGGCACCGTACACCCAGCGACTACCATTTGAGCGGCAACCTGCTGCGCTTCAGTTCTTGCGTCCAGACGCGCTATGAAGAGAACAATGTAGTTCACGGCCAATGGTTTCCGGGCAAGAACCCGAAGAAGGCGGTGCTGGTGCTGCCGCACTGGAACGCTCCGCACGATGCGCATAACGCGCTGGCGCGCGGGTTCCAGAAGTTCGGGGCGAGCGCTCTCCGGCTGAGTCTGCCGTATCACGATTACCGGATGCCGGCCGAGCTACAGAGGGCCGACTATGCGGTGAGTTCCAATGTCGGAAGGACGATCGATGCGACGCGGCAGGCGGTGCTGGATATCCGGTGCGCCGCGGACTGGCTGGAGTCGCAGGGGGCGGAAAAGATCGCCATCGTCGGAACGAGCCTGGGGTCGTGCTATGCGTTCCTGGCGAGCGCGCATGACTCGCGGTTCCGGGTGAACGCCTTCAACCACTGCTCCACCTACTTTGCCGATGTGGTGTGGACGGGTTTATCCACGATCCATGTGAAGCAGGGCCTGGAGGGCCAGGTGGACCGGGAGACGCTGCGCGAACTGTGGCTGGCGATCAGTCCGACCGTCTACTTCGACAAATTCAAGGCGCAGAAGAACAAGTCGCTGTTCCTCTACGCCAAGTACGACACGACGTTTCTGCCGGAGCTGTCGAAGGAAACGATCAAGATGTGCGACGACTACGAGCTGGACTTCAAGAAAGTCGTGCTGCCGTGCGGGCATTACACACTGGGCGAGTCGCCGTTCAAGTTCATTGACGGGTATCAGCTGATCAGTTTCGTGCTCCGGAACCTATAGGCCAGCGGGACCTTTGGGGGGTACCGAAGGCTGCTATCGAAAGTAGGGTCGAAGTAACGGTATTGAAACCTGCAACTGCTATGCTTCCCTACTCATGGGTACATTTTTTCCGCGGATCGCCTCCGTCCTCTCCCTGTGCGTAGTTGCGGTAGCGCAGGCACAGACCCCCAAGCTGAGCCTGCTCGGCAGTTTCCGGGCCGGTCCTTACGATAAGGGCGCGGCCGAGATCGTCGCTCACGATGCCGTGTCGCAGCGCTTGTTCGTCGTGAATGGCGCGGACCGCACCATCGACATCCTGGACATGTCGGATCCGACGAAGCTGGTGCGGATCACGCAGTTCCAGATCCCATCCGAGTATGGATTCTCCGCGAACAGTGTGGCGGCTAAGAACGGGGTGATTGCGATAGCGGTGCAGGCGGAAACCAAGACGGATCCGGGCACCTGTATTTTCGTGGATGCCGAGGGGCGCGTACTGAAGGCGGTGACGGTGGGGGCGCTGCCGGACATGCTCACCTTTACGCCGAATGGCAAGTACGTCCTGGTGGCCAACGAGGGTGAACCATCGGCGGACTACTCTGTGGATCCGGAAGGCAGCGTGAGTGTGATCGACATCAGCGGCGGCATTGCGAGCCTGACGCAGGCGAAGGTGCGGACGGCCGGGTTTGGGCAGTTCCCGCTCCCCTCGCTGGAGCCAGGTGTGCGCATTTTCGGACCCAACGCCTCGGTGGCGCAGGACCTGGAGCCCGAGTACATCGCTGTTTCGCCCGATTCGAAGACGGCCTACGTCACGCTGCAGGAGAACAATGCGATGGGCGTGCTGGACGTGGAGACGGCGACGTTCCAGAGAATCGCGGCCCTGGGCGTGAAGCCTCACTGGCAGGCGGGCAACGAGATCGATTCGAGCGACAGGGACAATGAGAAATCGCTGCGGACGTGGACCGTCTGGGGCATGTATATGCCGGACGGGGTTGCGTCGTTTACCGGGCCGGACAACCGGCTGTACCTGGTGACGGCCAATGAGGGCGATGCCCGTGAGTACGACAACTTCGTGGAGGCGGGGCGCGTCTCGACGCTGAAGCTGGATCCGGCCTTTTATCCCAACGCCAGCGAGTTGCAGCAGGCGTCCTGGCTGGGGCGCCTGAATGTGTCGAAAGCCTCAGGCGACCTGGATGGAGACGGCGACTACGACATGCTTTTCTCGTTCGGCGCCCGGTCGATCAGCGTCTGGACCGCCGATGTCCAGCTTGCCTGGGACAGTCACAACCAGTTCGAGGTTCTGATCGCGAAGGAGCGCCCGGAGTCGTTCAACGTGAGCAACACAGACCAAACTGTGGATTCGCGCAGCGACGACAAAGGACCTGAGCCGGAAGGCGTGGTGATAGGCGTTGTGAACGGGAAGAACTATGCGTTCATCGGCAATGAGCGGGCCGGCAACATCATGATCTACGACATGACGGATCCCTACTCGCCGAAGTATGTGGGCATGGCCTGGAACAGGAACATGACGGCGAAGACGGATACGGCCGAGGCGGGCGACTTGGGGCCGGAAGGGCTGATCTTCATCCCGGCGGCGGACAGTCCCGTGGGTAAGCCTTTGCTGGTGGTGGCGAACGAGATCAGCGGGACAACCACTGTCTGGCGGATCGACTAGGAGGAGACCGGGCCGGCGGGGCGCTGGAGGGGGCGCCCTGCCACGCGCGGGCTGCTGGCTAGTCCATTATGCCGTGGATGCGCATGGCCACCAGATCGTCGATGGAGGCTTTGCGGATGCCCCGGCCCTGGACCTTGCGGATGAATTCGGGGCTGACGCCGTGGATGCGCATCGACACCAGCTGGTCGATGGAGGGATGGCCGTAGCCCAGGTCGGAAACCTGCTTCATGAAGTCCGGGGTGACGCCGTGGATGCGCATGGCCACGAGTTGGTCAATGCCTGGGCGGCCATAGCCGAGGTCCGAGGACTGTTTCATGAACTCAGGGGTGACGCCATGAATGCGCATCGACACCATCTGGTCCAGCGACACCGAGCCATAGCCGAGTTTCTTCACTTCACGAGCGAAATCGGGGGTGACGCCGTGAATGCGCAGGGCGATGAGGCTGTCCGGCTTGGGGTCGTAACCCATATCCTTGAGACTCTTCGCGAACGCGGCTGAGACGCCGTGGATGCGCATGGCGACCAGGTTGTCCGCCGAGAGATTGCTGGCGCCCAGGCTCTTCATTTCGCGCACATACTGGCCGGTGACGTTGTGAATGCGGAGGGCGAGCAGCGTGTCCTTGTTCGGGATCTGCACACCCTCGGCTTTCATCTCCTTCACAAAGGCCGTTGAGACATCGTGGAGGGCCATGGCGAAAACGAGGTCGTCGGAGATTCCGTCGAAGCCAAGGCTGCGCATGTTCTGGAGGAAGGCCGGGTTCTGTGTGAACGTGAACGAGCCGCCGCCGGTGCCGGCCTGCAGGTTACCGGCGCATTCAATGCGTCCGGCTTCGCGGGCGATGGCAAAGCGGACCGGGCTGGAGGCGGCCTTGAGCTGGGCGGCGGTCAGTCCGGTGAGCTGATTCAGCTTCCACGAATTGGAGCTGTTCATGTTGCTGTGCTCAGTGCGGCGGAAGAGCATCAGCTCCACTTCATCGGCCTGATTGGAGGGGCTGATGGCCCAGCCGCCCTGGATGGTCTGTGCGGCCGGAGCCTTCTGGAGCAGGCCCGCGCAGAGGAGCGCGGCTGTGAGCGCACTGGTGGCCAGTGCTTTGTTGAGGGTCATTGCGTTGTCCTTTCCGTGACCGGAGTTAATGGGCGGGCCGCTATTCCTTGTCGAGCAGGCCGAACTGCTTCAGCTTCACCAGGCGGTCGAAGTCGAGGTTTTTGAAGCCGCGCTTCTGCGCCTCCCGGATGAAGTCCGGAGTGAGACCGAAGATGCGCATCTCGATGATTTTGTCGGCCGAGAGATTGCGGTAGCCGAGCGCTTCCACGGCCTTCACTTCGGCGATGGTGGCGTTGTGGATGCGAAGCGCGATCAATTTGTCGATGTCGAGATCCTGGACCCCGGCCTGTTTCCAGGAGGCGGCGAACTCAGGGTCGACGCCATGAATGCGCATGGAGATCAATTCGTCGAAGGTCGCCTTGCCGTAACCCAGGCCATTGAGGGCACGGGCGACTTCCGGCGTGAGGCCGTGGATCTTCATGGCGACGGCGTTCTCGGGATCGAGCTGATAGCCGAGCTGCTTCATCGAGGCGATGCTGGCGGAATCGACGCCATGGATCTTGAAGGCGACCAGTTCATCGAGCGAGGGCGACCAACCAAGCCCCTTGATCTCACGGATGAACTCGGGCGTGATGCCGTGAATGCGAAGGGAGACGAGCTGGTCGGGATCGGGCTGGTAGCCGGCGGAGCGAATGGACTGGATGAAGTCGCCGGTGACTCCGTGGATCTTGAAGGCGACCATCTGGTCGACGGTGAGGTCTTTGAGGCCCGCGCGCTCGAGATTATCGAGGAAGCTCTCGCCGTTGGCGTTCGAGGGTTTGGGCGACGGGCTGGGTTTGGGGGCTGGTTGGGTGGCGGGTTTGGGGGTCGGCTGCGCGGCCTGTGCGGCGAAGGGTAGAACCCGGGCGGAGACGCGCAGCGACGGAGCGGCCCAGACGGCCAGGGTGACGGCGAAGAGGCCGCAGGCAGTGAGCCAGAGGGCGGCGGGCGCGGTGCGGGCGGGCTGGGGCAGGATGAGGCGTTCGATGCGCTGGAGCAGGGATCCGCCGCTGGCGGCCATCGCTAAGGCGGGCATCTGAAAGCGGAGTTGTTCCAGGTCGGCCAGGGCGCGGGCGTAGACCACCGGGTCGCCGCAGACTTGCACGGCGATGTCGTCACAGCAGTTCTCGCGTTCCTGCCGCATGTGGCGGCCCACCCACCAGACGGCGGGGTGATAGAAGAAGAGCGTTTCGACGGAGGTCTGGAGCAGGTTGATGAGGTAGTCGTGGCGGAGGATGTGGGCGAGTTCATGGGCGAGGAGGGCTTCCACCTGGCCGGGCGTCAGCTGGGTGAGGGCGCTGGCCGGGATCAGGATCACGGGCCGCAGCCAGCCTACGACGGCGGGCACGTCGGCGATGGCGGACTCATACAGCCGGATGGGGCGGCGCAGGCGCAGGCGTTCAGCCAGCATGTGGACGCTGCGTTGCCACTGTTGCTGGACGGGACGGATGGCGATGTGGCGGTAGCGCTGGAGGACGGTCCATTGGCCGAGCATGCGCAGGCTGAGGAGGATGACTCCGGTCATCCAGGCGTAGGCGAGCCAGGGGAGGTAGTCGCGGCTGGAGGCGGCGAGGGCTTGGGCCGTGTGCACTGTGGGCGCGAGGGCTGCGGCGAACGAACGCGTGGCGGAGGCCGAAGCTGGGGCGGTGGAGGGCGCCAGATAGAGGAAGGTGGCGAGTCCGCAGAGCGGCATGGCGAGCATAGCGGCCGCGGCGGCGGCGTAGCGGGCCCGGGCGGAGGACGAGGCGAGGAAGCGCTGCGCCAGGGCGAAGAGGAGCGCAAGCAGGGTTCCCTGCCAGAGGAAGTGGAGGAGGGTCCAGGCGAGTGTGTTCAGCATGTCAGCGCGTTCCTTTCTCAGCTTGATCGAGCAGACGGCGGATCTGATCCAGTTCGCCAGGGGTGGCGCGGTTGCTTTCGAGGGCGCGCATGGCGAGTTCGAGCGCCGAGCCGCCAAAGGCGCGCTGGGCGAGGTCGCGGACGAGTTCGCTCTGTGTGGCTTCGCGGGGGACGGCAGATTCGTAGACGTGGACGCGGTGCTGTTCGCGGCGGGTGATCAGGCCTTTGTCCATCATGATCTGCATGAACTTCAATACGGTGGTGTAGCCGGTTGGTTTCCGGAGAGAGAGCTCTTCGTGAACTTCGCGAACAGTGGCGGCGCCTTTATCCCAGAGGACGCCGAGTATTTCGAGTTCGGAGTCTGTGGGGCGGGAGCTGCTGGGTCGTGGCATGAGTTGAGGGTATTACGAATACTTTCGTGTGTCAACGAAGTTATTCGTAACAAAAATTGAGAGGGCGGGCGGATGTGTGGGGGTCGGAAGGGCCAGGGGCGAAAAGTTGATTTCTGAAGTGGCGAGGTCCGGTGATAATGGGCACTATGCTTTATCGCCGTACCGTTCTCGCCGTGCTGTCACTGGGGCTCGGGCTGTCTGTTTGGGGCCAGTCGGGTGCTTCTTCCGCCCACCCTGGCCGGGTCTATCAGGTCGTCTTTTTGAAGCGGAATCCCGCCCGGACGACGTTGAGTAAGGAAGAAGGCGAGCGGATCCAGGCTGCCCACATGGCCAATATCCACGCCATGGCGGACCGGGGTGTGCTCGTTTCGGCGGGTCCGTTCGATGACAAGCCTTCCGTGATCAGCGGCGTCTTCTTCTTCAATACTTCGACGATGGAGGAGGCCAGGAAGATCGCGGAGGCGGATCCGACTGTGGTGGAGCATCGCAATACGGTGGAGGCGTTTTCGTGGCATGGTCCGGCCGGTTTGGGGGACGAGTACAAACGGCTGCACAAGGAGAATCCGGCGACTCCGGAGGACATGGGCGTGCATCCGTTTGTGATTCTGCGGCGGGCCGGGCAAGGGTTGGACAAGGCGGTAATGGCGAAGCACTCGGCCTATTGGGCTGCGCTGCGGGCCTCCGGGAAGGTGCTGGCGGCCGGGGCGGTGGATGGGGATGCTTCGGCGGTGGGGCTGGTGATCTTCGACCGGATCGCGGATGCCGAGGCGGCGAAGCTGGCGGCTGGAGATCCAGCGGTGAGCGGTGGTTTGCTGACGGTGGAGGCGCACCGCTGGTGGTCGGCGGCGCATGTGTTCCCGAAGTGAGGTGGTTGGGGTGGATCGATACGAGGAGGGTGTGCCCATGAGTGATTCCGCGAAGCCCGTGCCGGTTGTGTTTGGCGGCGTTACTCCGGTGTTGCGGGTGGCCAATGCAAAGGCGAGCCGCGACTACTATGTCCGGGCTCTGGGTTTCAGCGTGAATTTTGAGACAGAGGACTTCGTGTCCGTGTCTCGCGGCGGATGCACGTTGTTTTTGTGTGAAGGCGACCAGGGGCATCCGGGCTGTTGGGTTTGGATCGATGGGCACGATGTGGATGCGGTGTATGAGGAGTACCAGGCTTCGGGAGCCAAGATCCGCCATCCGCCCACGAATTACTCCTGGGCTCTGGAAATGCAGGTGGAGGATCTGGATGGGAATATCCTGCGGCTGGGGTCGGATCCACGCGCCGGTGAGCCGGATGGAGAGTGGCTGGATATGTACGGGCGGCGGTGGTTGAACCGCGTGCGGGTGGAGTGATGTTCTGGCGAAGCCCTGTCTACGGCAGGCTCAGCGTGATCAGCGCGGCTCCGGAGGCGATGGTCACATACTGTTTACCGTTCACCATGTAGGTGATGGGGGCCGTGGCGATTTCCGCGCCCGTCTGGAGTTTCCATAGCAACTGGCCGGATTTTGCGTCCAGCGCTACCAGGTAGCCGTCGGCATCTCCGGCAAAGACCAGGCCGCCCGTGGTCGACATCGTGCCGCCCCAGCCGGCGTGGTAGAACTTGAATTCCCATTTGCCTTCGCCGGTCAACGGATCCAGCGCCTTCACCACGCCCCATTCCTTTTCGTCGCTCACGCCCCGGGTCGCCGTGCCCCAGTAGGCTTTGCCTTCCACGAACTTTGGCGGGGTGCTGAAGTAGATGTCGCACTGCTCGCGGTAGGGGACGTAGAAGAGCTGCAGGTCTGGGTTGTAGGAGGGCGCCATCCAGTTGGCTCCTCCGGCCAGGCCGGGGCAGAGACGGGTGCCTTGTTCGCTGGGCTCGGTATCGGGCAGGGGCGTGGGGCGGCCCTTGGCGTCGAACTCCTTCAACCAGGTCTGGCGGGCGTAGGATTTGGCCATGAGGAATTCGCCGGTGGTGCGGTCCAGCACGTAGAAGAACGCGTTGCGGTTGGCCTGCACCAGGAGCTTGCGCATCTGGCCCTTCCAGGGGAGATCGAGCAGCATCGGGGTTTCGTTGGCGTCCCAGTCGTGCGTGTCGTGCGGAGAGAACTGGTAGTGCCATTTCATCCTGCCCGTAGTGGGATCGAGGGCCACGACGGAGCAGGAATACAGGTTGTCGCCCAGGCGGTCCTGGCCGTAGAGGTCGGGGCCGGGGTTGCCGACACCCCAGTAGACGGTGTCGAGGTCGGGGTCGTAGGTGCCGGTCATCCAGGTGGGCGCTCCGCCGCGTTTCCAGGAGTCGGCCTGCCAGGTGTCGCCGCCGGGCTCGCCTTTTTCGGGGATCGTGTAGAGCCGCCAGGCGCGCTGGCCGGACTTGGCGTCGTAGCCGTCGATGAAGCCGCGGATGCCAAACTCGCCGCCGCCGACCCCGACGATGATCTTGTCCTTCACGGCCAGCGGCGCGAGCGTGATGCTGTAACCCGCCTTGGCCGAGGCTACTTCGGCGTTCCAGAGAAGCTGCCCGTTTTTGCTGTCAAGGCAGACCAGGTGGCCGTCGACCGTGCCCATGTAGAGCTTGTCGTTGAGGATCGCCAGGCCGCGGTTCAGGCCGTCGGCGGTGCCTTCCGTAGGCTTGTATTGGTAGTGCCAGAGCTGGCGCCCGCTGCGCGCGTCGACAGAAAAGGCATGGCCGTTTTGGGCGGTGAAGAACATGACGCCGTCGACGACCAGGGGTACGGTTTCGAAGCGGCCGGTGGTGGGGATCTGGAAGATCCAATCGACGCGCAGGTTCCTGACGTTGGCCGTGTTGACCTGGTTCAGGGCGCGATGGCGCACGCCTTTGTAGTCGCCGAAGTAGGTGAGCCAGTTCTGCGGCTCGTCGAGGGCTTTGACGATGCGGGCGGCGGGCACGTCGACGGGATAGGGAGCGTTCTGGGCTAGTGCGGCGGCCGCCAGGAACAGGGCGGGGCAGACGGGTCTCATCGGATGCCCTCCGCTTGTTTGGTCTGATTGCCGGCGGGGCCGCCCTGCAGGGAGGCGAGGTAGGCGACGAGGTCGTCGAGGTCTTTGGGCGGCAGGTTGTAGGGCGGCATGAGGGAGCGGGGCGCGTCCTGGACGGTTTGGACCTCGTCCTTCTGGAAGAGGCGGAACTTCTGGGTGAGGTCGCGGAGCTGCACGCTGAAGGTGTCCTCATTGATGCGGATGCCGGAGACGCGCGTGCCGTCGCGCAGGGTGACGATGACGCCCTGGTATTCCGGCATGATGTCGGCGGCGGGCTTGGTGAGGGATTCGCGGAGGTAGGCGGCGGAACGGCCAGCGCCGACGCGGCTGAGGTCGGGTCCAAAGACGCTGCCTTCGCTGCCGATGCGGTGGCACATGGCGCACTTGTTCGACTGGTAGAGGGCGGTGCCGTGGGCGCGGTCGCCGGAAATGGCCGGGCCCGAGGCGGAGCGGCTGGAGAGCGACTTCACGTAGAAGACGAGGTCAGTGAGGGATGGCTCTTCGAAATTGCCGAAGCCCGGCATTTGGGAGCCCGGGACGCCTTTGGTGATCACGCGGCGGAGGCTGGCTTCATCGCGGCCGTGGACGGACTGGGCGGTGGTGAGGTTGGGTCCGCGGCCGCCCTCGCCGGTGGTGCCGTGACAGAAAGCGCAGTTTGAGACGAAGGCGGCGCGGCCTGCCGCCAAGTCGCCGGATTGCGCCGAGAGAGCGCCGGCAGCCATCAGTAACAGCAGGAGACGCATACCGAGCTCGTCCTTCTTCGGAGGTTCGCGGACCTATTCCTGGGGTTCTTCGTGAACGGGTTCTTCCTGAATGGGCTCTTCCTCAACGGCCTGGGTTTGGCCGGCGCGTTCGCGGGCCTCGCCTTTGTTGGGCGGACGCTCGGTGCGGCCTCCGCCGGCTTTGCGGAGCTGGCGGATTTCGTCGGGGGTCAGGTGGCGCCAACTGCCGATATTGAGGTCCATGATGCGGACGGGGCCGATGGCGACGCGGACCAGTTTGAGGACCTTGCTGTCGAGCGCTTCGACCATGCGGCGGACCTGGCGGTTGCGGCCTTCGGTGATGGTGATTTCGAAGAAGGTGCGGGTCTCGGAGTCGCGGATGCGCTTCACTTTGGCGGGCCGGGTGGGGCCGTCCTTGAGTTCCAGGCCATTGCGGAGCTGGTCCAACTGCTCGTCGGTGAGGAGAGTGGAGGACTTGACGAGGTAAGTCTTGGGGACGTGGTGATCCGGATTGGTGACGTACTCGGCGAAGTCGGTGTCGTTGGTGAGGATGAGCAGGCCGGAGGTGTCCTGGTCGAGGCGGCCGACGGGGAAGACCCACTGGTCGAGGTCGGTGAGGAGATTGTAGACGGTGGGGCGGCCGTCGGGGTCGCGGTAGGTGGTCAGGAAGCCTTTGGGTTTGTAGAGCAGGAGATGCAGGCGTTTCTCGGCCTTCAGGGGGCGGCCGTCGAGGCTGATCTTGTCGTGGTCGACGGAAACCCAGTGCCCGGGATCCTTGATGGGTTTGCCGTTGACCCTCACACGACCGCGTACGATCCAGTCGGCTGCTTCGGTGCGAGAGCAGATGCCGGCCTTGGACAAAACGCGATCCAGGGTCTTCAGCGTGGACTGCTTGGGAGTTGCGGTTTTCTGCGGAGCCGGGGCGACCGGCCGCTTTTCGGGCTTACGATGCCTCAAGAATGCGATTGTACCCCGAAGTAGCCCACCGCCAACGAAGGATCCGCCTGGACGGCCCTGCGGAAGTGCAGCCGGGCGAGTTCGTTTTCGCCGCATGCCTGCCAGGCTTGGGCGAGGCGGAGGGAGAGCGGAGCGGAGACCTGGCCGAGGGCGCGGACTGCGCGGTCGTGGCGTTCGGCGGCGTCGAGGTCGCCTTGTGCGAGGGCCAGGGCGGCCAGGGCGAGAAGAGAATCGGTGGCGGTGGGTTCGGCGCTGCAGGAGGCTTCAAAGGCCTGCTGGGCCAGTTCCGGCTGTGCCAGATTCAGGTGGCAGAGACCCATGTGATAGGCCGCCAGGGGCAGGTTGGCGTCGTCGCCCATGGCGCGGTCGAGGCTTTCGATGGCCTCGGCGCAAGCGCCCATCCGCAGTTGGAGCAAGCCGAGCCGGAGCCAGGCTTCAAAGAGATTCGGGGCGGCGGTGGTGGCGCGTTTGTACCAGTAGACGGCCTCGGAGTCGCAGCCGGACGATTCCAGCAGCCAGGCAAGACGGTAAAGCGGCGCGGGTTCACTGGGGCTGATGGCGCAGGCGTGCGTCAGCATGGCGATCGCTTCGGCGGTTTCGCCTTGTGTTTCGAGGATCAAGGCCTGGTTGTAGCGCGGCTGCCAGGCGGAGGTATCGGAGAGGGCGGCGCGGCGGTAGAGGTCGGAGGCGTCGTCGAGCTTGCCTTCCTCGTGGCGGAGGTAGCCCAGGGCGAGCAGGGTTTCGGTGTGGTTGGGCGAGTTGCGGAGACTCTGTTCCAGCAGGCGGGCGGCTTCCGGAGCGTTGCCCTTCTCCAGGGCGTCCAGCGCCTCGGCCAGCAGCGATTCGACGGCGGTGGTCGTGCGTTCAGCCGGCTCCGACCGGGCTACGCCCTCCAGTTGGAAGGAATCGGGCTCGAGCGGGGTGAGGTAGCGGGTACCGGGGGCGGAGCCAGCCGCGGCCGGTTTCTGGTTCAACGGGATGACACGGGCCGATTGGGCGGACATTTAGGCGCGCCACCTCCCGATCTGGAGTTGGGGCCGTGATTCCGGCGCGGAGACCGAATTACGCAGCGAAAAGACGAAGGCGGGTCCAGGAATGTGCGGGACCTGGGTCTGGCCCACGTCGCCATAGGCTTGGGGAAGGACCAGGAACCGTCTCCAGAGGGTCCTGGGGTGGCTGCGTGGACGGAACGGCCGGGGGGCTGCCGGGACCATATCTTCCGACGGATCGCCCTGGCAGTCGACGAAGGGCAGGCCGCAGGAGAGTTCGGCGTGGAAGCGCGGCTGATGGCCGGCGATCAGCAGTGTGGGTCGAAGGCTGGAGTATTCCGGAACGAGCTGTACGAATGGCAGCGGTGACGCTTTCAGCAGTCCACCGAGGTCGACGAGGGCGCTAAACAGCGGCGGCGGCAATTCCCGCCAGGTGAGTCCGGATTCGACAATCCTGGGGGCGGCGTATGCGTAGCCCTGCGCAACGCCGGCTGGAACTGCGCCGGTGGGGGCGAGCCCAAGCGGTGTCAGGCCTTGTGTGGCGATGGGCCAGCCGGTGGCGACGCCGGGCGGCGGGGCGGCGGCGCGGCCGGGCGGCGCGGTGACCACACCGGGTACGCCGGCAGGGGCGCTGGTGAGATAAGGCATGCCCGCGATGGGCGGAGCTGGAAAATTCAAGCCGACCGGCTGAGGCATGGGTACGCCGGCCATGGTGGGCGGCGGCATCCTCATGCCGGGGGGGTGGGCGCCCGGCAGCGGCAGGTTTCCGGGGAGCATGGGCTGGCCGAGCATCGCGCTGGACGGCATGGGCTGGCCCATTTGCCCGCCCATGGGCCCGCCGGGAGGAATAGACTGGCCCATCATGCCACCGGGCGGCATGGACTGCCCGGGCATACCGCCGGGCGTGGGAGGCTGCTCCATCATTCCGCCCGCGGAGGCAGGCGGTGGCATGCCGCCCAGGGGAGCGGACGGTTGCGGCTGGCCGGCCGGTGAAGGTGGCGCGCCCATCGGCATGGCGTGCTGGGGCTGGGGCGCCATCTGGGGCCGCGAAGGGGGTACGATGGCCCAATTGTTCCAGGGCGCGGTGAGCGGGTAAGCCGACAGTACAGGCGCCAGGCTTGGTACGGCGGCGGCGAGTGCTTCCGCCATCCAACTCCAGGCATGTTCCTGGATCCATTGCTGGGCGGTCTTGCCTACGGCATAACGGCGGGCGTCTTCGGCGGCAGCGCGGCGCGGGTCCGGCGGAACCCAGATGGGCGAGTCCGGGAAATGGCCTTGCAGCCGGCGCAGCACGTGCTGGGGCAGGATGGCGGGAAACGATGTGGCGAGGAGCACGCCTTGCGGGCCTTGCTGGGGCTCGTCGCCCAGTTGCACCCAGAGGAATTTATCGCCGTCTTCCTTTTCCTTACTGGCCGCCAGGGCGCTGGGCGGCAGGCCTTCGATGTCGGCCATCTGGCTGAAGATGCGCCACTGCTTGGCTTTCGTCTTCTTCTCGGGGTTATCTTCGGCGGCCTTGGGCTGAGGAATCTCCACTAAGGGGTCAGGATCGGCCTCGAACAGGAAGATGGCTTCGGGCGGATCGGCCTGGTCGACGACTGGCGGCTGGCCCGCCACCGCTTCCGTTTCATGCGTGCCGGACTTGTAGAGCGTAGGGATGCGGCGGAGGTCCTTGACGATCTGTTCGTTCAGCCGAACGAGATCGACGGCGAATTCGTCTTTGTGATCCTTAGAACAGAAGTCGCCAAAGCGCCAACGCTCCAGAATCCCGATCCGTGCTCCACAGAATCTACATTTCATCGATCTCGCCTGCGCGTCAGCCTGGGTGGCCTGTCTCTGGGGTCCTGCGTCTCAATGTGAGATCAGAGAGGAGGATCCGCACCGCGTCCTGTACTGCCATCTAAACAGCAGTGTCTACTTGAGTAAATCGGCGGATAGCTTTAGCACTTTAGCCGTCGTAGGTCCATTTAGGTCAGTTCACTCCACATCTTCCGTAAGTGGTACGGCGACAGGTCAAGTCCTACGCAAAAAGGCCCTGGGACTCCAGTAGGAGCCTCAGGGCCTTAGGTACTACCTCTGTCTGACCTAGAAGACGAACTTCACCATGACACGGCCGGTGAAGCCGGGGTTGAAGAGGTCGGCCATCCCGTAGCGCGGATCGTAGGGATCCTTGCCCGTGGCGGCGATGGACTTCAACATGCCGGCGTAATCGTAGCCGTTGAAAAGGTTGGTGTTCGTGAGGTCGAGGGCCGAGGCGGGGTCGCCGCTGGCGTTGCCGCGGTTGAGCTGGCTGAAGGTATGGCGGGAAGTCTTCTGGTTGAAGACGTTCTGCGCATTGAACTCGAAGCGGAGGCGCTTGGTTTCGCCGAACTTGAGCTCGTGTCCGACAACCAGGTCGGTCTGGGTGAGGATGGGGCTGCGGCCCATGGAGCCGCGGCCTTCCACGAACAGCGGGATGCGCTGGCGCTGCATGACGACGGTGCTCATCGGGGTGCCGCTGCCGCCGTAGAAGAAGCCGCCGACGTCG
The DNA here is from genome assembly GCF_051172195.1 of Paludibaculum fermentans. Classification (GTDB taxonomy): domain Bacteria; phylum Acidobacteriota; class Terriglobia; order Bryobacterales; family Bryobacteraceae; genus Paludibaculum; species Paludibaculum fermentans_A. The sequence continues at coordinate 413,726 of NZ_JBPJAQ010000001.1, read as the reverse complement.
GTGCCCCACTTGAACTTATAGCTGCCGTACGCCTTGAAGACGTGCGGGCGATCCGTGGCGAGGCGGCCGGTGACGAAGTTGCCGTGGGCGTCGAACAGGTACTGGTCGAGATCCCAGGCGCGGCTGCCGGTGCTGCCCGGACGGGCAATGCTGCCGCCGGACTGCTGGGTGGTGGCCGAGGAGGTGCCGGTGGTGGGGGTGCGGATCTCGTCCGAATTGCCCAGGCCGGCGTAGTTGCCATAGAGGCGGCTGTAGACGTAGTTGGCCGAGGCGAAGAAGCGGCTGGAGAAGCGCTTGTTGATGGAGAGTTCCAGCGCGTCGTAGTCGCGTTGCGGCTTAGGGGTGTCGAACACCGGAGTGGCCGTGCTGGTAGCGAACTTCTTGGCGTCGCCTTCGCCGGGGTTGGCGAAGATGTAGGTTTCGCTGCCGTTCACCAGGGCGCCCATGTCTTCAATGGTGCGGACCAGGTGGTTGCGGACGTAACCGGCGCGCAGGGCCAGCGTGTTGGAGAGCATGTACTCAATGCCGGCGTTGTAGATGTCGGTGGACATCGGCTTCAGGTCTTTCGCCACGGCATCGAAGCTGGCGAGGCGGCGGTCTTCGTAGTCGCCGAAGGGCCAGATGTTGCGGCCGGGCATGTTGACGCCGCTGAGCGAGAAGACGTCGGTGGTATCGAGCGAGCGGTATTTGACGGTCCAGAAGTCGCCGCCGAAGGTGCCGCGCGAGGTCTCATACTTGACCCAATCGTAGTAGCGGCCGTAGCTGGCGTAGACCTTCATCTTGCCCTTGCCGGTGACATCCCAGCTGAGGCCGAGGCGGGGCGACAGCTTCTGGGAGAAGCCGAACGAGAAGGCGTCGTCGCGGACCGCGCGGTTGAAGGACGGGACATGCTCGTTCTCCGTGCGCAGGCCGAGAGTCAGGCTGAGGCGGGGTGTCAGGCGCCAGTGATCCTGGATGTACATGTTCACCATGCGTCCGCCGGTGCCGCCGCGGGTGCCGGTGTTGTCGACTTCGTAGTAGCCGTACTTGCCGCCGTCGGTGCCGCCGCCTGGGATGTTGAGCGGGGTGCCCCAGTAAACCCAGACATAGCCGCCGCCCGGATAGGAGACGTCGACGGAGTTTACGTTCTTTTGGACGCCGGCGCCAATCTTAATATCATGGCTGCCGAGGAAACCGCTCAGGAACTTGCTGAAGTCGGTCTGGAAGTAGGTGCGGGTGGTGATGTCGTAGAACGTCTGCTGGGTGCGGGGGGTGTTGAGGTAGCCCGCGGCCTGCTGCAGGTTGGACGGCACGTCGGGGATACCGACGCTGGAGGTCTGGTAGGTGACACTGGCCGTAGTGGGGATGCCCCAGGTGCGGAAGTTGTCCCAGAAGCGGCCGCCGCGGAAGCTGAGCAGCGCAGTGCTGGAAACGGTCCAGTCGACCTGGCCGCTGTAGTTGCTCTGCGGCTGGGTCCAGCCCTGGGTCTTCAGCGGGGCATTGGCGGCTTTAGAGGAGATGACCGCATTGCCGTAGCCGTTGTAGGCCGGCAGGATGCCGGTGTTCTTGGTGGGGGTCCAGAGCCAGCTGGCGGTGACCCGAACATTCTTGGCCGCGTTCCAGCTCGCTTTGTTGAAGAGCTGCTGGCTGGTGACCTTGTTCTCGATGGTGTCGCGTTCGGTGCCGCTGCTGAAGAGATAAGTATTCTCGCGGCGGGCAAACTGAGGTGAGTAAGACGAGAAGAACCAGAGGCGATCCTTCAGGATGTAGCCGCCCAGGGAGCCGCCGACTTCGTGCTGGTTGTTGGGGTTCTTCGCATCCTGCTGGTAGGTGGGATTGACGCCGGCATTCGAATAGGGGTTGAGCAGCAGCAGGCGTTCGACGGGGCCCGCGGAGATCCCGCTGCCGCCGTAGAAGTAGTGGGCTTCGCCATGGAACTGGTTGCCGCCCGATTTCGTGATGGCGCTGACGACGCCGCCCAGGGCTCCGCCGTATTCGGCATCGATGCCGCCGGTCTTCACCTGGACTTCCTGCAGGAATTCAAAGGCGCCGTTCTGACGCGAGCGGCCATCCACCAGGCTATTGGTGGAGACGCCGTCGACGAAGAACTGGTTTTCCGCGCCGCTGGCTCCATTGATCTGGAAGCCGCCCTCAATCTGACCCGAATTTACGCCGGGAGATAGGAGCACGACGGACTGGAAGCTGCGCGCCTTGGGCAGCAGGTTGAACTCTTCAGCGGTGACGTTGGAGGAGATGGTGACGCCGCCCGTATCGATGAGCGGAGCCGCTTCAGTGACCTGCACCGCCTGTTGGGTAGCACCGATCTCCAGTACTGCGTCGGCCGTCGTTTCGCGGCCCAGGTTGAGGGAGACTTCCTTGAGGTCGACGCGGGCAAAGCCGGTCTTCTCGAACTTGATCTCATAGCGGCCGGGTTCGAGGTTGCGGGCGATGTAAATGCCAGTGTCGTTGGTTTCAACGGCTGTGGGACGACCGGTTTCGGAGTTTAACAAAGTAACAGAAACACCGGGGATGACTGATCCGGATGCGTCCTTCACAACACCACGAATGGTGCTGAAGCGCTCCTGCGCCATCATCAGCGTCCCCATCAGAACGGCGAGCGCCATTGCGCCACGCGCGATTTGATGAAACGGATGTGAGTGTAGTCTCATTGTTGACCTGCAATTGAAATACTTTTTCAGGGGAGATTCCGGACGGACGAGCCCGCTACAACAGGGACCACAGGCATAGGATGGGAATCGGACGACCCTGAAACGCAATCGTATTGTCACAGGTTTTTCGTTGAATAAGTATCAAATCTTGGCCGCATTACGCGGAGTATTCGCTTGCAGTTGTAACGTGATGTGACTGTTGTTACAAGCTGGCGGGGATGCCCAGGCGGTAGGAGGGATACTGCAAGCGGACAGCAAGCAGGCGGCACACGGCGCGGCCGTCTACACGGCGATCGGCCCGTCTAGTCTCGTGAAGTTGTTCTTTCGGAAGGGATTGCGGCATGGCGCAGCCCAGCAGTTCGGAGACGAACGCAGCCACGTCGCGGGAGCGGGCGGGCTCCTCATCGGCCACGGGCCAGGCTCCGGCCGCATCTGCAAACAATGCGGCTTCGGTTAAAGCAGCCAGATCGTCCACGTGGATTCGTGAAACAAAGTTCATACCGTCTCCAGCCAGTTGAAACGTGCCGCGCGGGATGGAGATGTGAGCGCCGCGGCCCGGTCCATAGATCGCAGCCGGGCGGAGTACCATCCCGGACCACGGCCCGCCGTTCAGGATGAGATCCTCCGTCCGCACGCGCTGCCGCGACGACGGGGAGAGCGGAACGGCCGGCGAGTGTTCGTCGACCTCACGCTGCGCCCCGTAAACTCCGGTCGTGGAAAGATACACAATTCGCTTTGTCTTCTGGCCCAAGGCGCCGAGAATTGGCCCGGTGACATCGTGAAGATCATCGGGGACGGGCAGCGAATGGAGGATTGTGAGCGAGTCGGGGAGGGCGTGCGCGAGGGTAGCCAGGGTGGACGGAATCTGTGTGTCCAGGCGGAGGCCGCGGACGCCGGAGAGGTCCGGGCTGTTGCGGGCCGTCGCCCAGACTTCGCAACCCCTCGCGGCCAGGCGCTGTGCGACACGCCTGCCGGTATAGCCGCAGCCGAGAATCAGAAAGGGGCCAGGGCTCACCGATGCTCCGTCATTGCGCCGGGCCGTCCTGGTAGCGTTTGAGCTCGAGCTTCGCAATGGCTTCGCGGTGGACCTCGTCGGGTCCGTCGGCGAGGCGGAGAGTGCGGATCTGCGCCCAGGCGTAGGCGAGCGGGAAATCGTCGCAGACTCCGGCGCCGCCGTGCGCTTGAATGGCGCGGTCGATGACTCGTAGCGCCATGTTGGGCGCAACCACTTTGATCATGGCGATTTCGCGGCGAGCGGCTTTGTTGCCGGCCTCATCCATGCGCGCCGCGGCAGCCATGACGAGCAGGCGGGCCTGTTCGATCTCAATGCGGGAGTCGGCGATCCACTGGCGTATGACACCCTGTTCGGCGATGGGCTTGCCGAAGGCCTGGCGGGCGAGAGTACGGCGGCACATGAGCTCGAGCGCCCGCTCGGCCATGCCGATGCTGCGCATACAGTGATGGATGCGGCCCGGGCCCAGGCGTCCCTGGGCGATCTCAAAGCCGCGGCCTTCGCCCAGCAGGATATTCGAGGACGGCACGCGCACGTTCTCGAACGACAACTCACCGTGGCCATGCGGCGCGTCGTCATAGCCGAAGACGTTCAGCATCCGTTCGACGCGAACCCCTGGAGTGTCAATCGGTACGAGGATCATGGACTGCCGCAAGTGGCGTGGGGCCTGCGGATTTGTGCAGCCCATCAGGATGGCGATGCGGCAGCGCGGGTCGCCGGCTCCGGAGGTCCACCACTTTCTGCCGTTGATGACGTAGGTGTCGCCGTCCGCCTGGATGGAGGCTTGAATATTGGTTGCGTCGGAGGAGGCCACGGCCGGCTCCGTCATGGCGAAGCACGAGCGGATCTCACCGGCGAGCAGCGGAACCAGCCACTGGCGCTGTTGTTCTTCGTTGCCATAGCGCGCCAGCACCTCCATGTTGCCGGTATCGGGCGCCGAGCAGTTGAAGAGTTCCGGCGCGAGAAACGACCGGCCCATCACCTCGCACAAGGGTGCATAGTCGAAGTTGGGCAAGTCCATGAAGAGGTTCCACAGGCCGGCTTCGCGCGCCTTGGGCTTCAGTTCCTCAATAACGGCTGAAGGCTGCCAGCGGTCCGGACGGCGTTTCTCGTCAAAGAAGCGCTTCTCGTTAGGGTAGACGTGTTCGTCCAGGAACGCCGTGAGGCGCCGTTCAAGGTCGAGGGAACGGTCGGAGCGGACGATCGGCATCGCAGGCCAGTTTACCGGAACGTGCGCAGGCGCGGTTCAGTGAGATGCGGAGCCGCATTGAAGAGCGCGAGGAAGAGTTCATCCTGGCGCCAGTGCATGACGGTGATGCTGGAGTTCACGGCCGACGCCGCCAGCTTCATGATGTGCGTGGGATTGCGGCTGTCGAACGCCGCGGCGCCCCAGATGGAGATGGGCGTGGCGGAGGTGAAGACGGCCACGCGGGCGTCGTGCGGCAGGCGGCGGAACTCTTCTCCGGCGGCACGGATGCGATCGACGAACCCGCCCCAGGATTCGCCGGGGCAGGGATAAGCGTCCTCGATCCAGGCGCGCATGACGGCAGTGTCGGCACGGGTCCACTTGCGGTGGATGGCACCATCGCCGGCCTGGATCATGCGCAGCTGTTCCTCCAGTTCGGCTCGGAATTCGGCGTCAGCCGCCGCGATCTGGGGCGCGATGCCGTCGTAAACCACATCCAGGTCGAACTCGTTCCAACTCGAATCGTGGCGGACCTCCGCCGGCGGCAGGCCTGCCTCGTGCAGGGCGGCGAGCGCGGCTTCGGCAGTTTCACGCTGGCGGCGCAGGCCGCCGATAATCACCTGGTCGAATTGCAGGCGTTCGGCGCTGATCCAGGCGCCGAGGCGGCGGGCCTGTTCATGCCCGAGCTCAGACAAACGGTCGTAGTCGTCGCGCAGCCCGGCCTGGCCGTGGCGGAACAGATAGATAGTGCTCAATGATTTACTCTCTTCGCGGGCATCAGGGCAGCAGACGTGCCGCCGTGGCGCCCAACTCTCTCACCATTTCATCAAACTGCGCGAACCGCGCGTCGGCCGTCTGTCCGTGACGCCACCGGAAATAGATCTGCTGGGCGATGACCGCGAGTTTGAAGACGCCGAAGACCTCGTACCAGGTGATGCGCGAGACGTCGCGCCCACTGGCCCGCGAATAGGCGTGGAGGATCGTGTCGCGGTCCCAGAAGCCGGGTTCCGCGGTAATGCGGCTCAAACGCGGTGCGTGGCTCCAGTAGGTGAGAGCGACACCGAGGTCGAAGAGCGGATCGCCGATGGTGGCCATCTCCCAGTCGAGGACGGCCTGGACTTCTGGGGTGTCTTCCGCCAGTACGAGGTTGTCCAGTTTGAAGTCGTTGTGGACCAGAGCAGTTCCGGAAGCTGGTGGAGGATTCTGTTCCAGCCAGGCCAAGGTGCGACGGATGTCGTCGACTGGCTCCAATTCCGCCTTGTTCCATCGATTGCCCCAGCCGGCGACCTGTCGTGCGAGGAAGCCCTCCGGTTTGCCCAGGGCGGCGATGGATGGCTGGGCGGCGTCGACGGAGTGGAGGGCGACGAGCGTTTCGATGAAAGCCCGGCTGAGCGGCGCACGCTGGGAAAGCAACGGGGCGTGGTCGCGCAGGATGCGTCCCGGGCGCAGTTCCATCAGGAAGAAGACGCAGCCGAGAACCGCTGGAGCCTCACACAGCAGCAGGGGTTTGGGCGCCAGGGGAAACTGCTGGTGAACGGCTTCCAGCAGATGGTACTCACGCGCCATGTCGTGGGCTTTCGGCGCAACCGGGCCCATCGGCGGGCGTCGCAGCACCATCTCTTTGGGTAGGGAGCCGGTGGGATCCGGCTCTAGAAGTCGTACGAGGTAAGTAAGATTCGAGTGGCCGCCCGGGAACTGGCGGATCTCCAACGGCGCACCCAGCCACCCGGCCAGGGCTTCTTGATCCAATCCCTCGCCTCGTCTGGGTCGGGCCGCATCGTCAGGCATACCCAAAAGAGAGTAGTCGCTGGGACGCCACCTGTAAAGGGATGACTGCCGGGCGCCATGAGGGGACCGCTAACAAACTGTAAGGAATGATGTTCCCCTGCCGGGCGTAAGCAGTTCATAATAGGGAGATGTGTCCAGGCGCGGCCATGCGGCCCGGATCTTTTCCGCAACGCGGCGCCTCTGGTATGCGTTCAATGGTACTTGAGGCCAGATGTCTTCAGTCCGCCAGGTTTGAGCCTGTCGAGTACGGTGCATGTGGCCGTTTTTGTTGTTTAGACCGGCTGGCGAAGCGTAGGTGACTTGTCCGCCCAAAGGGGCCGGCACCGGACTTCTAGTACTTGCCGCTGGGTTGGCGTGTGGAGGCGATTGCCGCTCTTCGGAGTGGCTATTGTTTGATGACGCGGGTTAGGCTGCGTCCGCGCGGCAGTGGTAATTTGTGTGTAAGACTTAGTGCATCCACGGAATTTGTGCGGTTCGTAAGGTAAAGTTATGTTAACGGTCGAAGGCGCGCGTACAAGTGTGCGAACCTACGTCCGTCTGACGGCATTGGAATCCGTGCCGGCCCCTGCGTCCAATAGGACGGGATGGCACGAGATCAGATATTAAGGAGTCTCATGCGCTTCAGGTGTATCGCGCCTACGGCGGCAGTGTGTGCGTTGGTGCTGGTGAGTTCAGCCGTTCAGGCGCAATCGAGCGCGGCGCTGTCCGGGCAGATCGTTGATCCGAGCAAGGCGAACATCGTTGGCGCAAAGGTGACTCTGACGGATTTGCAGCACGGGTCGGAGCGGACTACCACTTCGAACGATACGGGCATTTACATATTCGAGCCGGTCGAGCCCGGCCAGTACTCTCTAAAGGTTCAGGCCAAGGGCTTCGCGGAGCTCACGCTGAACCTGATCGAACTGAAAGTCCGGGACCGCAAGTCGCTCAAGCTGGAGTTGGCCCTGGAGACGAAGACCACGTCGGTGACAGTGGAGGGGGAGACGTACGGCATTTCGTCGGACGCTTCTGCCGGCGTTGCGGTGGACGAGAATTATCTGCGCCATCTGCCCGTGAACGGCCGCACGGTGAATGCCCTGGTGCAGATGGCGCCTGGCATTGTGAGCGGCATCGGCCCGGGCGGTGAGTTGAACTCGAACGGCCTGCGGTCGAATACGAATTACTACATGTTGGATGGCGTCAGTTACAGCGGCGGCGCCGGCTTGCTGGGCGGCCCGATGGGCGGCGGCGGCGGCATGATGGGTCCGGCCCTGGCCATGGGCGCCGGCGGGGCGACTGGGCTGAACAGCCCGAGCCTCGACAGCCTGCAGGAAGTGCGGATTCAGACTTCCACGTTTGCGCCGGAATTCGGACGCACTCCGGGTGCGCAGATTTCGATGACCAGCCGGGGTGGCACCAACGCCGTGCACGGTTCCGCATACGAGTACTTCCGGAACAACAAGTTCAACGCCAACGACTGGTTCGCCAATGCGGCCGGATTGGATCGCGGCGATATGCGCCAGAATCAGTTTGGCGGCACCCTGGGCGGTGCGCTGGTCAAGAACAAGACCTTCCTGTTCGGATCCGCTGACTTGGCCCTGCGGGATGTACCGCAGACCGTGTTGGCCAATGTTCCTTCACTGCTGGCGCGCAACGCGGCCCCGGCCATACTCCGCCCCTATCTCCGGGCGTTCCCCCTGGCCAACGGTCCTGACCTGGATAACGGCGCCGCGAGCTTCACCGCCGTGACGACGAATCCACAGAACCGTAAGTCCTATGCGGGTCGAATCGATCACACACTCAGCCCTGGCAACGTGATTTTCGCGCGCTACAGCTTTACGCCCTCGGATAACCAGCAGCGGGGTTCGGAATTCCAGGCCCCCAGCGTGATCAGCTCGCAGGATGCCAAGTCGCACAGTGTGACCGGCGCCTGGGTGAAATCCCTGAGCGCCCGCACGGTGAACGATCTGCGTGTGAACTTCACGTCCAATACGATGTCGGCGACGGGAGTCATGGACACCTTCGGCGGCGCGATTCCCCTACGGTCCCAGGTGGTCTTCCCTTCAGGCGTTGATACGACAAACGGCTCGTTCAACCTGAGTGTGCTGGGTCTTTCCAGCTATACCTTTGGCGCCCGCGGCAGCAACGACCAGAAGCAGTGGAATGTGGTGGACGGGCTGAGCATCACGGCCGGTTCGCACTCCTACAAGGTCGGCTTCGATTACCGGCGTTCTTCGGTGACGAATCACAATGTGCCTTACACCGTGAATGCGACATTCAACGGGCTTGGCCCCGACGAGGGCTCGCTGCTTTCCGGCTCTGCCACGAACGTGTCGGTGAGTTCGAATGTGGCGTCGGTCTATCCCCAGACGACGAACTACTCGGCTTATATCCAGGACACCTGGCACGTCAGCGCATTGACGACCATCACCTATGGCGTGCGCTGGGATGTGAATCCCGCGCCGTCGGTCTCACAGGGCGAGCGTCCCTACGCAATCTCCTCCTTCCTTTCGAACCGTGTGACGCAGGGCGAGCCGCTGTATAACACGCGCTGGGCAGACTTCGCGCCGAGAATCGGCTTCGCCCGGCAGATCCGTTCGACCCCCGGGAAAGAGTGGATGCTGCGCGGCGGGTTCGGTGTGTTTAACGACATCGGGTATGGCACAAGCCTGAGCGCCTTCTCTGGCGCGCCCTACTCCAACGTGCGCACCCTGACCCTGGCGGCCTTCCCGCTCTTCGCCAGCGACCTGGTTGTCCCGGGCCTGCCGGCCACCAAGCCGTTCGGCCGGTTGGGCGCGGCGGACCGCGCGCTTCAGTCACCTTCGATCTGGCAATGGAACATGACGCTGGAACGGTCGTACGGGCCGGGCCAGGTGCTGAGCGTCGGCTATGCCGGCACCAAAGGCAAGAAGCTGATGCGCACCGAGAGTCAGCCTTCGTTCTCCGGCGACTTTGATTTGTTGAGCCTGGCCACCAACGGTGCGGAGTCTTCTTACCACGCACTGCAGGTGCAATACCGGCGGCGGTATGTGAAGAACCTGCAGACGCAGGTAAGCTACACCTGGTCGCACTCGATCGACACCGCTTCGAACGACCTGGGCTTCGGCAGCTTTGCGACGCTCTTTGACAGTGAGCGCGGCAACTCCGACTATGATGTCCGGCATAACCTGAACGTCAGCGGCTCCTACCTGCTGCCGGCGCCGCAGAATTCTTTCATGACGGCCCTGCTGAAGAACTGGTACACCGACTTCATGTTCGCGGCTCGTGCCGGGACTTCGTTTGACATCGTTGGCGTGAGCTCCACTTCCAGCGCGGGCGCCGGCGGCTTGGGCCAGGGCCTGTTCGCCCAGGTGCGGCCCGACTATAACGGCCAGCTTGTCTGGCTGGTGGACGATACAGTGCCTGGCGGACAGCGCCTGAATAAAGCGGCCTTCGACAGCCCCAGCGGCTTTGCGCAAGGCAATCTGGGCCGGAACGCCCTGCGCGGTCTCGGCCTGACGCAACTCGATCTGTCACTGCGGCGGCGTGTGGACATCGGGGAGCACGGTGCGCTGCACCTCTCAGTGTCGGCGATGAATCTTCTGAACCACCCCAGTTTCGCGAATCCTTCCAGGAACGAAGGCGCGAACATGACCAGCGTCAATTTCGGCATTTCGACAAGGACGCAGGCCGGCGGCGGGTTTGGTTCGCTATACCAGAGCGGCGGACCCCGATCGCTCGAGTTTGTCCTGCGGTACCAGTTTTAGGGAATTTGCCTGAGTATGAAGAGCCTCAAATACAACTCTGTTCGCGGGCCTGTGCTTGCCTTGAGCATGGCGCTGTGCTTGGCCAACGCCGCGGCTGCGGACGATACCGATCAGCAACCGGCGCCGGCAAAGTCTGAGCCGTCGACACCAGCGCAAGGGGCGGAAAAGCCCAAGGCGCCGGTGAAATCCAAGTCGGGCCTGCAGGCCGCTGACGGTTCCTATGTGAGACGCTTCTCCGCGGGCGGCTCGATCAGCGTTTTTGGATTCCCAATTGTGCCGGCCAAGTCAAAGGACGTCACGATCAACACCGGGTTGAGCGTCAGTTCCAAGACCGAATCCACCAGCCGGCTGGTGGGTGGTGGTTTGAATTTCCAAGCGACGGTGACGAGTCACTTTGCCGTCAATGCGGGCCTGATCATGCGGCGGGTGCGGTTTGCCACTACGGATGTGACCTACTACGGCACGGACGACACCACGACTACAACCGATGAGCGGACCAAAATGACTGTGGAGCGGGGCACCCGGGCGACCATCCTGGACTACCCGATCCTGGTCCGCTATTACACGAAGAACCACCGGACGGCAGGCCGCCGCTGGTTCTACGAAGCCGGCGGAGCATTCCGGCAGATCACAGGCATTCACTCCATCGGGCAGACCACCCAGACCGATGGGACCGTGGATTGCTGCGATGAGCAACCCCTGAAGCCGACGAACCGGATCATCCCCGGATATGTGGTGGGTGCCGGATTACAAATGATCGATGAGTTCGGTATCCGGTTTGTGCCGGAGATTCGATATACGCGCTGGGCGCGCCGGACTTTCGATACTCAATCGACACGGATGCAGACGAACCAGGTGGAGTTCGTACTGTCGCTCACATTTTGAGAATACATGTCATGAGAATCAAGCGGAACCTGCTGTTGTTGGCGGCGCTGACGGCTCTTCCGTCTGTTGCGCAGATCCTGCCGAACACGGCATACACGGTCCAATCGGTGTACGGCGCCGGTTGGAAGGGCGATGGCGGGCCAGCCGTCGATGCACTGCTCGACGGGCCGTCAGGCATGGCTGAGGATTCAGCCGGCAATGTCTATATCTCCGAACAGAACGCAGGCATCATCCGGCGTGTGAAGCCGGACGGGTCGATTGAGCGCTTTGCAGGCACGGGTATTCTCGGCTATGGGGCCGCGGGCCTGGCTGCACTGTCGACCAATCTGTACAGCCCGACGGTGCTGCTCATCGACAATGACGGCGGCCTGATCTTCTACGAGGCGCAATACTGCAGAATCCGCAAGGTGCAGACCGACGGCACCGTGAAGGATGTTGCGGGCACAGGGCGCTGCGGCACCAGCTTGCAGGGTATTTCCGGCAGCTTCCGGGAACGCAAGGCGCTGGAAACCGACATCGGCTCGATCGGTGGGATGGTGGTCGATAACCAGGGCCGCCTGGTGTTCAGCGAGTCCGACCGCAATGTCGTACGCCGCATCGACTCGGATGGCTATGTGCGCGTGATCGTCGGCACCGGCGATGCCGGCTCGACGGGCGATTCCCATGAAGCTACCTCGGCGACGTTGAATGCCCCGGCCGGCCTGGCCAAGGATCCCGCGGGCAACATCTATATCGCGGACGGCTTCAGCTGCCGTGTTCGCCGCCTGGACACAGCCGGTGATATCTGGCCGTTCGCGGGCGCGGGCCGCTGCGCGGTGGCTTCGGATACCTATGTCGGCAGCTCTTCCACTCCGTTGGAACGAGTCAGCTCGATCGCTTACGACAGCGTCAACAAGGCGATGTACATTGCCATGCCGCGTGCGTATCGCATCGTCCGCATGGACATCGACGCGGCGCGCATCGGGCTCTACCTCGGCAATGGGGCGCTGGGTTCGGCGGAGGCCTCGGCACCACTCAGCCTGTCCTTGAACGCGCCCAGCACGGTACTGGTGTCAGCGCGGCAGGGCGTGCTGGTTTCCTCCCAGGATTCCTACCAGGTGTATAAGGTGCAGTCCGGCGTGGTTACCCGCTTTGCTGGCAATTGGGCGCGTCCCGACCTGGGGCCGAATTGCAGCTCTGCTAAGTTTATGCGGCCGCGCGGCCTGTTCCGCGCGTCCGACGGCTCGCTGCTGGTTTCTGATTCGGGGGCGGGCATGCTGCTGCGCTGCACTGATCCGGACGCGATTGTGGGTATCGCGGGCAAGTCATTCCCCGCTGGCTATACCAGGGGTGACGGCGCCGCGGCGTCGGATGCAGTCCTCGATCAACCGAATCGAATCCTGCAGACGGCGGACGGCAGAATCTACTTCAGTGAAGCGACTCGCATCCGGGTCATCGATCCCAACGGGACGATTCGCACCCTGAAGTCCGGCCTCAGCAATCCCACCGGACTGGTTTTTGATTCCCTGGCGCGTCTGGTTTACGCCGAGACGGGCAGCCACCGGGTGGTGCAGTACGATCTGAACTCCAACACCGCCACGGTGATTGCCGGCAACGGTGTGGCTGGTTGGTTGGGTGACGGCGGCGTCGCCACTTCGGCGCGCCTGAATTCGCCCGGCGACATCGCCTACGATTCAAAGGGGAACCTGTTGATCGCAGATCGGGGCAACCACCGCATCCGGCGGCTGAATACGGACGGAACCATTGAGACGATTGCCGGATCCGGCCTGGGCCTGAGCTATGCCGACATCACCGGACTGCAAGCCAGGAAGACTGGATTCGGTTCGATGGACGGGATGACCGTTGGGCCGGACGACCGAATCTATCTGTCGGAGTCGGTTCGTGTGGACGTCATCGACAAGGACGGCCGCGTCCGGGTGATTACGGGCTTCCTGGGTGAAGATGACAACGGCGTGAGTTCCTACCTGGACGGCCCGCTGAACGGTGCGGATGGACTCATCGTCGATTCCGCCGGCAAACTGCTGATCGCCGTCAGGCGGGAAGGCCGCATCTTCTCGGCCGTGCCCAAATAGACCGGCGCATTCCATTCCAAAGGTACGAGGGCAGCTTCCCGGTGGAGGCTGCCCTTTTCCATCTCAGCCGTTGGCCGCAACTGCCCTCAGGGGGCGCGCCATGGCGCGAGCCAGTTGTGGGGATACAACGACCGCGCGCGCATCCGCCAGCCTTCCAGCGGCGGCATCCATCGCCAGCAAACCCCATGGGTCGCCAAAGGTCGACTGGTTCCCGGCGACCGCGTCTCCCAATGCGTCGATCAGGGCCCTGCGGCGTTTCTTGAACTCGTTGTTCTCATGCAGGCCAGCCGGATCCGCGGTCTTCAGGAAACTCTCCATCTCCACCAGCGACCGCGCCGCCAGGGCCATGCTGCCGGCCCACCATACGATCAGTGTGTAATCTGCGCGAATGACGCCCAGTTGCACGCCCTGGTTCAGGGGCGCCGGCAACACGAACGGGAATCCAGGCTGGCCGGAGGCACGCAACTTATTCCACAGCTTGTTGTCCGCCAGCGGGATGTGCCGGAAGTCGTCCGGGTCGCCCGCGACCAGCGCCAGCAGCGCATCGCGTCCAACCCGCTCGTAATCCTCCTGAGTACGGGGCTTGCCGCCGCCGTCCACGAATAACGCGCGGAAGGCTGTTGGGTCGAACGAGGTCTCCAGCAGCACGGTGGAATTGCCGAATTGTGAGGCGCCGGCCAGTGCCTGCCGGCGCTCGTCCGGGGTCATTAAGCCCAGCGCGACAATCGCATCGAGATTGTCGGCCATTGTCTTCGAATTCGTCGTCTGGTGGAACTCGAAGTAACTTTGGGATGCCGTGAACTCGTGTGACTGCGTCAGGCGCGAGGCGCTGTAAGCCGCGGTCACCATCAGTGATTCGAAGACGGCCTTCCTCAGTTTCTGGCCGTCGGCTTCGAGGGGCCGCGAGGTGACGCTGATCTTCTCACTGCTCACCTTGTCGGCGATCACCAGGGCGCCGGAAACAGGTTCGAACGTGACACTGCCCGATCGCACAAGTTCACTGATCGAAATGGCGTTCACAATGCCCAGGAGATTTACGCGCAGCGAGATGCCGCGCTTGCGGAGCTCGCTGCTGAGGTTGCGCACCGGGGTGATGCCGGGCAGGCTGAGATCCTGCAATCCCGCCAGGGCGGAGAAGTCGCCATCCAACGCGTGATGCACGGCGATGGCGGAGTCGTGGCTGAGTTGATCCAGTTGGATGTCGAAAAGAAACGCGGCATCGCTGGAGCGCAACGAAGAGAACTGGAACTCCAGGGCAACCGAGAGGCTTCGGTTGATTCCGGCCTGCACAGCGTCCTGTATGGAGGCGATCTGCGCCTCTGACAGACCGGCGTTGGACAGTTGTTGGGCATCTGCCTCGGGATCGCTGCTGATCTTCGACATCAGTACAGCAAACAGGTCCTTGCCCATTGCATCCGCGGAGATCCCCGCGCTGGCATTCACGTCGAATGAGAATTGCGTGCCGGAACGTTTGAACAGCCCCAGCCGCACGGTGTTGGCGGCGGTCTTCTGCACACGGATCTGATATTCGCCGGAGACGCGGATGCGCGCGCCGACATTCAGCGAGGCGCCAGCGTTAATAGAAAGAGGACGTCCCACCAGCGGTAGCTTCGGAGTCGCCAGCGGGTTCACGGCCGCGGCCAGGTCAAAGCTGCCTGAGATCTGGAACGAACCGGTGCCGGTGATGGCCGATACTGCGTCCACCGGCATGTGGATCAGATCCTCGACATCGCCTGGAATTGAGAACTCCTTCAATACCTCCGAGACGCTGGCCGCCAGTGTCTCGGCGGCCGGTCCCGCCGGAAAGAGTCGGTAGCAGCGAACGTCGATGGAGGTGCCTGCCTTGAAGCCGAAACTGAGGTCGCCCTCTCCACCGGCAATGCCCAGCTTGAGGCCTGGTTGGAACGAGAACCAGACATACGCCTTGCCTTCCGGAACTTCAATCGGCTCCCCGAAATGTTCCTGGTCAAACAGGGACGACGGCGTTTTCGCCGTGACGCCTACCTGGGCCTGGAAGGAAGCGCCAATCGACCACTCCGTATCGGCGGCGCCGAACTCCAGGGCGTTCTGGAAGTTCAGGCCGAAGTTGAGGGCGAAGTTCTTGCCCGGTGCAATGGGTTTAGGGAGCGCTTTTACCAGCTCCGGTGCGGCTAGCAGGATGGCTAAGTCGCCTTTGAGATACTTGGCGAAGGCCGACGCCGGAGTGGGCGCGACGACTGCGAGGTCGGCGCTCAAGTTGTCGAGAATCTTGATGGTAGGCACGATGCGATCCTGTCCAACTGCATGCTGGTCACGCACTCGACGGGCGGGGCCGCGGATAGCGGCAATCGGTTTTGATACATCCCAGCCTCGTCCATGAGCCGCAACTCTTCCTAACACCCTAACTGGTTTCCGCAACCTTGGCCAGAGGTTTGTTGCCAAGGCATGATCCCGCCGCCGGCCCATGCAGCTACTGTCCCATCGGCTCGCGGCTGGTCAGGCGATGTGTGCCAACCGTCATGCGGGTTTTGACGGCGATGGACTCAGAAAATCCAGCGGCGTCCCTGAGCTTTTGCGCTTTCTGCGGCTGGCGTGTGGATCAAGATGGACAGATACTGCTTAACTTTCACAATAAGTACCAGGCACTAATATTAAATATGCCGGTCGTTCTGGATCAAAATGAGCATATTGGACGCTAACATCTGGTTTCGATCCGCGGCAATGGAGGCGTTCGGAGTGAGTGAGGGACGAGGCGCGTCGCGGGTTCCACGCCAGTTTGGAAGGCGCCTGGACTGGGTGGAAGGTAGTACTCAGCCGGATGAAGTCCCATTCCGCGGAGGAATGCCCGCGCCGGGCCCGGTTCTTGGAATCTGCAGATATGAAAGAACTTCAATGAAGGCATTCTGCTTTCATTTGGCTATCTTTTGGACGGCTCTACCGGCGGAGTCAGCGCAGGTTGCCGCCGCCAATTCCACAACTGGTTTGTCCTCAATCGAGCTCGCACGGCTTTGACGCCGGAGGCAGTCGGAGCGAGTCCCACAAGTCATGGGAAGTCTAGATCAATTTCAAAGATGGACTTGGCATGGTCCTAGGACTGTGGTTTAATTCACATAGCGGGTGGGGGGTACCCCCACAAAGGTCAACTACAACAATATTCCGCAGCCGTAGGTTTTTGGAGGAGGATCATGAGACGGTCAATCGTAGGGCTAGTTTTCTCGCTACTGGTTGGACTCCCGAGCTTCGCAGTTCCGGTCTACTATCAGTACAATCTTGGGGCACTTGGCGTAGCGAACGCGGATGCGGGCAATCAGTACGATTCCAACAATCCGGGGGCGTGGACTGGCATCTGGGGTGGTGATCAGTTCACTAAAGGTAACGTCAACGTAGCTTTCAATTCTGCAAGCAAGACTGGTGATGCCGCGCTACAGAGTGACAGCCGGCTGAACTCGGTCCCGTTTAGCATTGCCACCTCGGGAGACCAATCCTGGAGCGCTCGCCGCGCTGTGATCGATCAGGGTTTGGCTTCTGACGCGCCGGTATCGCTGCAGCTGAACACCGACGTCGACAGCGCGGAAGTCGTGTTCCTGATGATGAACACAACGTGGGGCCGCAATTCTCCGTCAGTTGAGATTGTCCTTCAGTTTAAGAATGGTCCCGACGTCACCTACACGCTCAGCGGCGGAACCCAGGTTCGGGACAGCAACGATTCCCAGGTGAACACAAACCTGCTGCTGTGGCCCAATTCCATCAATACGAACCTGATCCCCAACTCCACCGGCGGCAATACTGCTTCCGTCAACGATCAGTCGTATGACATGACTTACCAGGGCAAACCGTTCCGCGACTACCGCGACGTTGTGGCGCTCTTCATCGACCCTGCCTATGCGATGGACACACTGACAGGGATTATCATTCGCGACATCGGCCAGAATTCCGGGCCAAACTACGATCCGAATGCGAGCCGGGCTTTCGTGTGGGGCGTGACTGTAGCGGCCGGAACGCAGCAAGCTGTTCCAGAACCCACCTCTCTTTCGTTGCTCGGAGCCGGCCTCGCCTTCCTGGCGTTCGCCAGCCGCCGTCGTAAATAGAGATAGCTTCCATACTGCAGTGCAAAAGGGCGCCTCCCCTCGGAGACGCCCTTTTCTCTTTCCGGCGGCGCCAGTTCTAACCAGTTGTTCAAGCGCCCTAGCTCCACACAGCCCGCGCGTGCGGGCACATTGCC
Source organism: Paludibaculum fermentans (assembly GCF_051172195.1). Taxonomy (GTDB): domain Bacteria; phylum Acidobacteriota; class Terriglobia; order Bryobacterales; family Bryobacteraceae; genus Paludibaculum; species Paludibaculum fermentans_A. Next base: position 396,209 of record NZ_JBPJAQ010000001.1, on the reverse strand, counting down.
GGACCCTCGCCCCGGTGCGGCCCGGCATCCCTGGCGCTCAGCCCGTCCGGCCACGCCGCGGCGTCCGGAATAATGTAACCCTAAATCCCTACAAATTAATCGGATTTAATCCGAGCGCGAGGAAGGCGCTCGCCCTGCGCGTGCCCAGCGCGGCGAAGTTCACTCACCTGCCGGCCTTCAGCTGCCTGCTTCCGGACCTCCATTAGCCAAGGCTCGCGGAGGTCAACGATGGCAGCCGTCGTCCTCCGCCTGTCCACACGAAGCGCCGCTGTTGGGCAGCTACAATGGAAAGACTCTCACCAACATGAACAAGACTCGTGTGCAGTGCCACTCTGCCCTACTCACCGCGCTGATCGTGACGGCTTCGGTATTGTTCGTTGCCCCCGCGCGGGCCGAAGTCCGCAAGACAACAGGGGCGGCCGCGCTCGAGAAACAGTTGGAGGGCTTGCGCGTGGTCGGCAGCGTCCTGATGATCGCGGCCCACCCGGACGACGAGAATACGGCCCTGCTGGCATACTGCGCCCAGGGCCGGAAGTACAGGACGGCCTATCTCTCGCTGACTCGCGGCGAAGGTGGACAGAATCTCATCGGCAGCGAGCAGGGCGATCTGCTGGGTGTCATCCGTACTCAGGAATTACTGGCGGCGCGCCGGGTGGATGGAGCCGAGCAGTTCTTCTCGCGCGCCATTGATTTCGGCTTCTCCAAGACCGCCAAAGAGACCCTCGAAAAATGGGGCCGCGAACAGGTTCTATCCGACGTAGTGTGGGTGATCCGCCGCTATCGTCCCGACGTCATCTTCCTGCGCTTTTCCGGCACACCTCGCGATGGCCATGGGCACCATCAGTCCTCCTCTATTTTGGGGAAGGAAGCTTTTAAACTGGCCGCGGATCCCACCGCTTTCCCTGAGCAGTTGAAATACGTCCAACCCTGGCAGGCCAAGCGCATTATGTGGAACGGCTTCAGCTTCAACCGCCAGCAGGAGCAGGAGATGGACAAGATGCCGGAACGCCTGATGGTCGACACCGGCGAATTCGACCCGGTGCTTGGTCTGTCCTACGGTGAACTGGCCGGTATCAGCCGCAGCCAGCACCGCAGCCAGGGCATGGGCTCGCCTGAGCGCAAAGGCGCTGCGCCAAACTATCTCTTCTTATATGGTGGAGACCCGGCCAAAAAGGACTTCATGGATGGTGTCGATACCTCCTGGAATCGCCTGCCTGGCGGAGCCGCGGTCCAGAAAGCTTTAGACGAAGCCTTGGCCGCCTACTCCATGGAGGCGCCCGAAAAGGTAATTGCGCCCTTGCTCAAAGCCCGCAAACTGATGGCCGCCATCGACCAGGTGGACGCGCGCCGCAAACTCACAGACCTCGACGAAGCGCTGGCTATGGCCGCCGGCCTCTGGCTCGAGGTAGGAGCCGCGAAGGCTGAGGTGACGCCCGGCGGTACCGTGACGCTCAACCTGACGGCGGTCAGCCGCGGCCGCGCCAAAGTGGAGTTGGAGGGAGTAAAGGCTGGTGATGCTGTCTCATTCGCGGGAGCAGCTCTCTCCTATAATCAGCCCCATACCGACAAGGCCGACTGGCAGGTGCCGGAGACTGCTCCGCTCACCCAGCCGCTTCAACTGCGGCAGCCGCGGTCCGGCAACTTGTATACAATCTCCGACCAGCGCAAGATCGGTCTGGCGGAAGACGAACCCATCCTGACCGCGAAGTTCCGGGTGAAGATTGAGGGCGAGTCGATTGAACTCACCCGGCCCGTGGAGAATCGTTACGTCGATCGCGTGCGCGGCGAACTGTCGCGTCCGCTCATCATTGTGCCGCCCGTTTCGTTGAAACTCTCGGAAACCGCGCTTCTGTTCGCTGAGCGGAAGGCGCGGCCGGTGACAGTCGAAGTCGTGGCGCGGCGCCCCAATCAGTCGGGCGGAGTCTCGCTGCAGGCCCCTTCCGGCTGGCTGGTGGAACCGGCGGAGAACAAGTTCCAACTGGCCGAGGCGGGCCAGATGGTGACCTTGACCTTCCAGGTCACTCCTCCGGCGGCTACCGCCCGGGCAGAGATCCACGCCAGCGCGCGCCTCGGCAACCTGGCCGTCGCAAACGGGATGACACAGCTGACCTACGATCACATTCCCATCCAGACCATCTTTCCGGCTGCTAAAACCCCGGTGGTGCGCGTGGATGCGAAGGTCAGTGCCAAGCGGGTGGGCTACGTGATGGGCGCCGGCGATGAAGTGCCCGCGGCGCTGAAAGAACTCGGCTGTGAGGTTACGTTCCTGGAAGCAGGCGACCTCGCCCACGGCGACCTGAGCCGTTTCGACGTCATTGTGACGGGCGTGCGCGCCTGGAATGTGCGCGAGGATCTCCGCACCAGCCACGAGCGGCTGCGGCAGTATATGGAGGCCGGCGGCACCGTCGTCGTCCAGTACAACATCCTGGATGGCAACTTCCTCAGCACGGAGCAGGGTACGGTCAAGAACATGGGGCCCTTCCCCCTCAAGCTGGGCCGCGACCGCACCACAGTGGAAGAAGCGCCCGTTCAGTTCCTCAAACCCGACGACCGCCTGCTGCAGATTCCGAATACCATCACGGCCTCCGACTTCGACGGCTGGGTGCAGGAACGCGCCCTCTACTTCCCCTCCGAATGGGATCCCAAGTATACTGCGCTGCTGGAGACTCACGATCCCGGCGAGGCTGTTCAGAAGGGCGGCCTGCTGTACGCCCGGGTTGGCAAGGGCGCTTACGTCTTCACCTGCTACTCCTGGTTCCGGCAACTGCCGGCCGGTGTGCCGGGCGCCTATCGAATCTTCGCGAATCTGGTCAGCGCCGGCCGTTGAGCCGCCTGGGGAGCGTGGAAGTATGAACGACGAACAGCCTCCGTTCTTCAAGACCTGGGGGCGGCTCTACACCGCTGTGATCGTTTTTCTGGTCGCCGTCATCGCCTTGTTTGATCAGTTCACGCGGAGATTCAACCGGTGAGGCCGCTCGACTGGCTGGTGATGGTCTGCGCCCTGGCCGGGGTGGTGCTCTACGGGCTCTACCGGTCGCGCGGCAGCACCACGACCTCTGGCTACCTGCTGGCGAACAAGACAATGCCGTGGTACGCCATGGCCCTGTCGATCATGGCCACGCAGGCCAGTGCGATCACCTTCATCTCCACCACGGGCCAGAGCTATGTGGACGGCATGCGCTTCGTCCAGTTCTACTTCGGCCTGCCCATCGCCATGATCCTGGTGGCCGCGGTGGCCGTGCCGCGCTTCCTGAATAGCGGGGTGTACACGGCGTATGAGTATCTCGAGCGCCGTTTCGATTCCAAGACGCGCACCCTGGTCAGTGCTGTCTTCCTGGCCCAACGCGGCCTGGGCGTCGGCGTCGCACTCTCCGCGCCTTCCGTGGTGCTCACCGCAATCCTGGGCTGGCCCGACCAGTGGACCGCGCTGATCGTAGGCATCGTGGTTATCGCCTATACGGTTACCGGTGGAATCACCGCCATCACCTGGGCCGATTTCATCCAGATGCTGATCATGAGCGTTGGCCTGGTGGTCGCACTCACGGCCGCGATTGCCTTGCTGCCCTCGACTGTCAGCTTCGGCGATGCGGTGGCCGTGGCCGGCGCGGCCAGCCGCCTGAATCCGGTTGTCTGGCAGTTCAATCCCAGCGATCGCTACAACGTCTGGAGCGGCCTCATCGGCGGCATGTTCCTGATGCTGGCCTACTTTGGCTGCGATCAAAGCCAGGTGCAGCGCTACCTGACGGGCAAGAGCATCTCGCAGAGCCGCCTGAGCCTGCTGTTCAACGCGGTCGTCAAGATTCCGATGCAGTTCTTCATTCTGTTCATCGGTGCGATGGTTTTCGTCTTCTTCACTTTTGAGAAGCCGCCTGTCCTGTTCAACAAGGTGGCGCTGGCGCGAGCCGAGCAGAAGGCGGAATTCGCGCAGATCCAGAGCTCCTACGACCGCGCGTTCGAGCAACGCAAGGCGGCCGCGCAAGACATCGTGAATGCCCGCCGCTCCAGCGATTCCGAGGCTGAGACGCGCGGCGTGCAGCGCTTCAAGTCCGCGCAGAAGGAACTGGACGGCACGCGCAAAGAGGCGGCGCACCTGGCCGCCGACGGCAATGGCGTGGTCATCGACACCAACTACATCTTCCTGACGTTCGTGACGAAATACCTGCCCGCGGGCCTGGTGGGGCTACTGCTGGCCGCCATTTTCGGCGCCGCCATGTCGGTGAGCTCCGCCGAGATCAACTCGCTCGCCACCGTGTCCGTGATTGACGTCTACAAACGCCACTGGAAGTCGAACGGAGATGACCACCACTACCTGCGCGCCTCGCAATGGGCGACTGGATTCTGGGGCGTCTATGCCGTCATTACCGCGCAGTTTGCCAAGAACCTCGGCTCGCTGGTGGAAGCGGTGAATCTGCTGGGTTCGTTCTTCTACGGTGGATTGCTGGGCGTCTTCGCCCTGGCGTTCTTCTTCCCGCGCGTCAAAGGCACGGCTGCGTTCCTGGGGGTGCTGGGTGGGGAGATCGCGATCTTCGCTACCTGGAAGTTCACCAATGTGGCCTTCCTCTGGTACAACGTGGTGGGCTGCGTCGGCGTGGTCGGGCTGGGCCTGCTCTTCTCGCTCTTTGTGAAGGAAGACCCGCAGGGCCAGGCATAGGCCCGGCCCCTGCGTGAATACTTCGAACTAGACCTCGATGGAACTCACCTGGACGCGCGAACGGCGTCCTTCCACCACCACAATGCCCGATTCGGTCACGTGGTACTTCTGTTTGTCGGCTTCGAGATCATAGCCGATGACCGTATCTTCGGCTAAGTGAACGTTCTTGTCGAGAATCGCCTTGCGCACCTTGCAGCGGCGCCCGACATCGCAGTTGTCGAACACGATCGAATCTTCCACGGTCGAGCCCGCGTGGATGCGGACGCCGCGGCCGATGATGGAGTTGCGCACCATGCCGCCGGAAAAGATCGAACCGGCAGAAACAATGGAGTCCACCGCGCTGCCGCGGCGGCCTTCCTCGTCGAAGGTGAACTTCGGCGGCGGATCGTCGTAGCTGGCCGTACGCAGCGGCCACTGCCGGTTGTAAAGGTTCAGGGCCGGCGTCACCATGCGCAGATCCATGGTGGCTTCGTAATAGGCGTCGATGTTGCCGACGTCGCGCCAGTACACCGGCGCTCCAATCGGGTCGCCCGGAATCCGGTTGGTCTGGAAATCGTAGGCGAAGACGTCTCCGCGGCTCACCCAGCGTGGGAGAATGTCGCGGCCAAAGTCATGCGACGTCTTCTCCATCTTGCTGTCTTCGTATAGGAACTTCAGCAGCGGGCCCGTGGAGAAGATGTAGTTGCCCATCGACGCCAGCACCATGTCGGGATTCCCGGGCATCGTCGGAGCGTCCGGATTCTTCTCGTGGAAAGCGATCACGCGGCCGTCGCCCGCAACCTCGATCACTCCGAACTCCGAGGCGAACTCCTTGGGCACGGGGATGGCCGCCACTGTGGCCTGCGCCCGCTTCTGCTCATGGAACTCGATCATCTCGCGGATGTTCATGCGATAGATGTGATCCGCCCCGAACACGGCCACGACATGTGGGTCCGATTGTTCGATCAGGTTCACATTCTGGAAGATCGCATCCGCTGTCCCTCGATACCAGGTCTCGCCCGGCGAGCGCATCTGGGCCGGTACGGGAATGATGTACCGATCCTTCAAGATTCCGGAGAACTCCCATCCGTCGCGCAGGTGCTGTAACAGCGACTGGCTCTTGAACTGAATCAAGACATAGATCGAATGTATGCCGGAATTAACCAGATTCGAGAGGACGAAATCGATGATGCGGTATTGGCCGCCGAAGGGTACGGCGGGCTTCGCTCGCTCCTTGGTGAGCGGGTAAAGGCGGGTCCCTTTACCGCCGGCGAGTACGAAAGACAATACTCGAAGCTGCATGCGGCATCTCTCCTTGTGCGTGCATGATACCACCGGATTGTTTTCGGACGCTGGCAGCTCCGCAACAATCTGGCAACGTGCGCGCAGGCGAGCGTTTACTTCGCTTTGTCCTGGATCGACTGGATGTGCGCGATCAGGTTTCGCACCCGTTCCGCGGTGCGTGCGTCTGCGCTGCCGGCCGTCGCGAGGTTCGGGCCCCATACCGGCATCTGCCGTCCGCCGTGCGCCGGGATCGTGTCGGAACCGCCCAGCACCTGCTCCAGGCGTGCGGCCGGAAATACTCCGTTTCCTCGCCGCGTGAGTTGAGTCAGATCCGTGGGTCGCATCCGCATGGCCGCGGCCGCCGGGCCGTCACCCTTGCCCTGCAGCCCGTGGCACGAGGCGCAATAAGACTTGAAGAGCCCGTTACCCGATTCTGGACCGGACTTCGGCGAAACAGGTTTCACCGTGCGCGGCGGGGCGGCGAAAGTACTGCTGGCCGCCATGACGATCAGGAATGCGAACGCTTTGATGTGACGGAACATATGCCTTCCCCGCCGTCAGATTAGTACTCCGCCGCGCCCGCGGCAAGGGTCCAGGCTAACCAATGTTCACTTGCCCGATGCCCATGGGTGTGTTATCAATGAAGGCAGATTGATCCGCAATTACTGCCCGTAAATCGGGTGTCAAGCTAGCTTTTGCCCAGGAGAACCGCCTTGGAGTCCCCCAATCGCCGACTGATTCGTCCGCCTTTAGCTGAGCCGAAAGAGAGGGCATCGAGCAGTGCGCGTTCTTCCGCCCTCCAGAAGAAACAAGCTCCCCCCGACACCACCAACGCCGAAAACTTCTACTACGTCAAACAGATGCAGTCGAAGACCCCCGTGGTCATCGTGCTGCAGGATGGGGAAGAGTTGAACGGCGTGCTCGAGTGGTACGACAAGAACTGCCTGAAGCTGACGCGCGACGAGGGTCCAAACCTGCTCGTCTATAAGTCGTACATCAAGTACATCTATAAGCAGGAAGGGTAATCCCCTTCCTGCCCGTCCGCCGCTGAACGAGCTTACTCCTTCCTGCCCGCCCGCTCCTTCTCTCTCTCCAGGATTCTCGCCCGCAGCTCCAGGCGTTGGGTTCGCCGTTCACCCGCCTGCTCCCAGCGATGGACCTCCAACTCTGTTTCAGGAATGGCCTGCGGGATCTCCCGTGGCTTGCCTTCAGGGGATAAGCCCACGAACGTCAAATAGGACGAATTGGTATGGCGAATCTCGCCCGTCGTCAGATCCTCCACCAGAACCTTGACCCCCACTTCCATCGAGGTCCGGAAGACCCGGTTCACACTCGACCGCAGTGTCAGGAGTTGGCCGATCTGGATGGGGAATAGAAACGTCATGTAATCCACTGAGGCAGTCACCACGGGGCCGCGCGCATGGCGCATGGCCGCGGTGGCCGCAGCCAAGTCCACCAGGTGCATGATGCGTCCGCCCAGCAGATTGCCCAGCGGATTCGCGTAGATCGGTAAGGCGAACTCTGATAGCTCGCTCGCGGACTCTCGAACGGGACGGCCTTCCATGAAAGAAAAGGTAGCATGGGAGATATGTCCAGACTCGAAGCAGTTCGCGGCCTGGTGGCCCAGGACCCTACAAACAGCCGGATCCGGTTCATGCTCTGCATGGAATACCTTGGTGTCTCCGACTGGCAACAGGCCGTCAGCGAGCTCAAGGAATTGCTGGCGCGCGATGCCGACTACGTGGCTGCGTACTACCAGGCTGGTCACGCCAGCGAGGAGTTGGGCGAAGAAGAGGCCGCCCGCGCGTTCTACCGCGACGGCATTGACGCAGCCAGGCGCACCGGTGACGCCCATGCGCTCAGCGAATTGCAGGCCGCACTCGACATCCTAGGCTGAACCGCGCCGCTGCCGGTACTCCTCCGCCAGAAGGCTGTATAGCCGCATATCCACAAACTCGCCGTGCAGTTTGGCTGAGTGCCTCAGGATCCCTTCAAATTGGAACCCCAGCCGTTCCGGCACCCTGGCCGAGCGCTGGTTCCCTTCGGCACAGCGAATCTCCACCCGCTCCATGCCCAGGGTTTCGAAGGCCAGCCGCAGCATAGCCTCGCAGGCGCGCGAGATCAGCCCTTTGCCCTCCTGCGCTTTCGCTACCCAGTAGCCAATCTGGAGATTCCCGTTCGCCAGGCTGATGTCGTGCACGCCGATGATGCCCACCAGTTCGGTGGGGCCGGTCCACAAACTGTACGCTACCGTCAGGGCAGCGGCCCGCTTCGCCTCCATCTCCTGCAGGAAGCGCAGCGTGTCGGCGGGGGAGCGGGAGAAATCCACCCAGGGCAGCCAAACGCGCAAGTGCTCCCGGTTGGCGTCCACCGCGGCATAGATGGTCTCTGCCTGGCTGGCGTCCAATGCCTGGAGTACAAGATCCTGGCCCAGTTCGATCCTTGTTTCCGGTTGATTGGGTAAGGCGGCAGCCGACATCCCACCAGACTAAACGATCGCTGGGTACGTCCGGAGTTTACAGAAATATATCCGAACATCAGGGGCTGCGATTCGTTCCAAGTCACAGGGAGAAGTACCGATGGACGAGCTATGGCGAGGGATCAGTTTGAGCGTGCGGGCGCTGCGGCGCACTCCGGCGTTTTCAGTGATTGCGATCCTGACGCTGGCTTTGGGGATTGGCGGCACCACGGCCATGTTCTCCATCGTGAATGGGGTACTCCTGAAGCCGCTGGCCTATCGTGATCCGGGCCAACTGGTGGTGATCCGCGAGAGCATCAAGGAACTCGCCCACCTCTACCCGGCGCTGCCCGCCAACGCCCTCCATCTGGAAGCCTGGCGCGATCACTGCCCGGCCATCCAGGGCGCGGCCCTGATGCGCGGCACTACGCTGAATCTCACTGGCTCCGGCGAACCTCGTCAACTCACCGTCCTGTCTGTTTCGGTTTCGATTCTGCAGGTTCTCGGTATCCAGCCGGCGCTGGGCCGCGGCTTCCTGCCCGAGGAGGAGAACAAGGGCCGCAATCACGTGGTCGTGTTGACCGACCCCTTCTGGCGGCGCATCGGTGCCGATCCCGGCCTGGTCGGCCGCACCCTGACCCTGGACGGCTTGCCCCACACCGTTGTTGGCGTCCTGCCGGCTTCGTTTCGATTTCCCACCGCGGCCAAGTGGGGGCCCCTCGAGGGCTTGCCGCCCGGTCTCGATCTCCTGCGGCCCGAGACAATCGACCGCGCCAACATAGCGCCCATGGCCGAGTTCAACTACGCCGCCTTCGCGCGCTTGAAACCCGGCGCCTCCCTGAGCCAGGCCACTGACCAGATCAATGCCGTGCAGGCCCAGATCGTGCGCGAGTCCGGCGAAAAGCTGTCTCTCTCCGCCTTCGTCGATCCGCTGCAGGAGATCGTGGTGGGCGAATCCCGCCGCGGCCTGCTACTGCTGCTGGGCGCTGTCGGCGCTGTCCTGCTCATTGTCTGCGTGAACCTGGCGAACCTGATGCTGGTGCGCGGCGCCGGCCGCGGTCGCGAGGTCGCCATCCGCCTCGCCATGGGGGCCGATCGCGCCGGCCTCGTCCGCATGGCATTGCGGGAGAGCCTGCTGCTGGCCCTGCCCGGTGGTCTGCTGGGCCTTGGGCTGGCCTGGGCCGCCGTGCGCCTGCTGGTGAATCGCTCCGCCCTCGAGTTGCCACGAATCGACGAAATCTCAGTGGATTGGCGCAGTGCCCTATTTGCGATTGCTGTCAGCCTGCTCACGGCGGCCGCCTTTGGCATGCTGCCCGCCTGGCGGCTGGGCTCAGTGGATCCACAGGAGTCGCTGAAGGCCGGCAGCCACACCACCACCGAGAGCCGCGGCAGCGCTCGTGTCCGCAGCCTTCTTGTGGGTACGCAGGCAGCCCTCGGCGCCACGCTCCTGGTCTTTGCCGGCCTGCTCAGCACCAGCCTCCTGCACCTGCTGAATGTCGACAAAGGCTTCCGCACCGAGCGGGCGCTGGCCTCGGAAGTGGTCCTGCCGTCCTCCCGCTATGAGGGACAGGCCGACCGTACCCGTTTCTACGACAAACTGCTGGCGCAGGTGCACTCCCTGCCTGGAGTGGAGTCGGCCGCGCTGGTCAGCCACATGCCGTTGCGCGGGCAGGTTTGGATCAATCCGCTGTCAGTGGAGGGCGACACGCGCCCCATGCTGCAACGGCCCATGGCCAACATCCGCTTCATTAGTCCCGACTACTTCCAGACCATGCGGATGGAGCTGCAGCATGGACGCACTTTTGCGGAAGCCGACCGCGACCGGAAGGTCATCATCCTCTCCGAGGCGGCGGCCAAACTGCTGTGGCCCGGCCTCAATCCTCTCGGACGCTCGCTGCGGTTCGGCGGTCCCACGTCGCCGGTGGCGGAAGTGGTGGGGATCGTCAGGGACAACCGCTCAGTGGAGTTGGACAAGGAGCCCGTCCTCATGGCGTATCTGCCGCACTGGCAGCAATCCCGGACTCGCGCCGTCCTCATGCTCCGCTCCGCGTCCGACCCGTTGCAGTTGGCCAGCGCTATCCGCCACGCCGTGCACGAGGCCGATGCCGATGTGCCCGTCGCGCAGTTGCTCACCATGGACACCGTCGTGGACCAGGCCGTGGCGCGACGCCGCTTCCAGGCCGCACTGGCGTTGGGCTTTGCCGTCTTCGCGCTCATGCTGGCCGGCCTGGGCGTCTATGGAGTGGTCTCTTATTGGGTGGCGCGGCGCCGGACCGAACTCGGCATCCGGGCCGCGCTGGGCGCGCAGAAGGGTGAGTTGTTCCGCCTGGTGCTGGGACGTGGCTTGACGCCCGTATGCGTGGGCCTGGCTGTGGGCCTGGCCGCCGCCATACTGGGCGGGCGAATCGTGGAAAGCCTGCTGTTTGAGGTGAAAGCGACCGACCCTCGCGTTTACGGCCTGGTCGCCGCGGCGCTCGGCGGATTGTGTACTCTCGCGTGCGGCATTCCCGCCTTACGCGCGGCAGGCACCCAGGCGGTCCAGGTCCTGCGGGACGAGTAGTCCTGCTATTTCACGCGCCCCTTGAGTTCCACCACCAGGACCTCGGCCTCGCGCGCGGCCAGCTTTTTGTCGAGCCGGAAGTGGCCCGGCTCCTGAATCAGGTAGTCGCCATCCTCGAAGGTCGAATTTCGCTTGTGGCCTTTCTCGTCCCGCACCCGCCACTTCTGCCGTCCGAAGAAGACGAGCACCGCCGGCCGCGTGAGGCTCAGTTTCAACCTGGGTTTCTCCACCGGCGCGAACTTGCCGCGCGTCACGCGGAAATCCGCGTTGTCCTGCTCCACCGCGAAGTGTGAATCCTGCAGCGGTGGGCCGGGCACCACGCTCGCATCCGGCTGCAGCTTGGACTCGATGCGCATCGAGCGGCTCGGCGTGTCGCTCAGTCGCCTGGTGCTGTGAGCGATGTCCGGTCCGCCGGGCGAATAGCGCGCCGTACGCGCGTCGCGATGGCTCTCCCGGGTCGCCCCGTTCGCGTTGGTGGTAATCGAGTGGACCTCGGTGAAGGCAACTTGCATCATCGGCAGGCCCGGGTGTGTGTGCATTGCAGTCACCGGCGCCACATCGGGCTCCACCCGGATCAACCGCACAAATTGATTCTCAAGCACGAGCTTGTACCGGTTCGGTGCCGCCACGAGGGCGTCCGGATACTGGGCCCTCATCGCTGGACACACCACCAGCAGGGCTCCAAACAACAAGCCGGTCCGTACGGCCGCGCCGCAAATACCCAATCCGATCCCCATCACTTGTGTCCGCGATTCTACCACGCGGCCGGGGTCCAACCCGATTTTTGGCAGCCAAACTCTGTTGTGCCTCCAGCTTCCGTAGTAGACTCGCCCCTATATGTTCTCTAAGGTATTGCGCCGGACCCATATGTACCTGGCGCTGTTTCTCACTCCGTGGGTGCTGATGTACACAGCCTCTACCTTTGTCATGAACCATCGCGATTGGTTCAAGGAACTCTATGGAGGCCCGCCGAAGCCAGCCGTGCTGGAGCGCGAGATGACCTACGAGGCCACGTTTCCCGAAGGCGCGACGGCCAAACAGACGGCTCGCCAGATCCTGCAAAGCCTCAACCTGGAGGGCGCCTTCAACGCCAACCGCCGCATGAAGGACGACGCCGTGATCATACAGCGGCTGGACCCCATCACTCCACGCCGCCTCACCTTCGAACCGGCCAGCCGCAAACTGACCATCGAGCGGGTGCCTTGGGAATCACGCGGCTTTCTGGAACGCATGCACCGCCGCCGCGGCTATCAGTTCGACTCGTTCGCTGACGATGCCTGGGCCGCGTCGGTCGATCTCTTCATCGTGGTCATGGTCTTCTGGGTGCTTTCCGGACTCTGGATGTGGTGGGAGATGAAGTTGACGCGCCGCTTGGGCGCCCTCTGCGCGCTGGGCGGCTGCGCCCTGTTCGCTCTGTTCCTGGTGACGATATGAGATTCAGCCACGTAAACCGCCGCACCCATCTCTATCTCGCCATGGTGCTGCTGCCCTGGTTCCTGATGTATGGGGTGAGTTCCCTGGCCTTCAATCATGGTGAGTTTTTCGAGGATCGGGACAAGGCTTTGGGGCTGCCGCTCTGGAACCAGCGCTTTGAGCGGACCTATGCCATTCACGTGCCCGAAAACGGCGACCTGCGTGCCGTGGGCGCCCGCATCATGAAGGACAACGGACTCACCGGTTCCTTCGGAGCTTACCGGCAGGGTCCCGATCAGTTGAACGTGTACATCTACACCTCCCTGCGCTCCACCCAGGTGAAGTACTACATCCGCGAGCAGCGCCTGGTCGCCGAGGACCGCCGCTTCCGGCCGGATCACTTCCTGACGGGCCTTCACGCGCGAGGCGGTTTCGAGCAGGAGGGCTTCCTCAACAAGCTGTGGGGCGTCCTGGTGGATGTGGTCTGTCTTGGCTTCCTGCTGTGGATCGCCACGGGTCTGTACATGTGGTGGAAGCTGACGCCGGCGCGGAGTTGGGGCTGGGTGGCCCTGGCCGCCGGGCTCTGCTCCTTCGGAGTCTTCCTGTGGCGGCTGTGAGTGGCGGCGCCCCGCTTAGCGCACAGGCTGCGAAGTGACGTTGAAATCAATCGGTATCGCCGTCAGCAGGATCGCCGGCCGGCCCGCCACCACAATGGGAGCGAACTCCCACTCGGCGATTGTCTCCGCCACTCCAAATGTCAGGTCCTTTGGCCCGCCGAGCACAATTGCCTTCAGGACCTTACCGTTGGTTCCAATGGCGACATCCACCCCAACCGTACCTTGAACCCGGTTCTGTTTCGCCAGGGCCGGGTACTTGGGCGGGGTATACTTCTTCACCGCGCCCTTGAGCTTCCCCCACTCCACGCGCATCACTCGCGGCGTCAACTCCCCCCGTGCCGGCAGCTTCGTTGGGACGACTGCCCAGTCGAGTTTATTGGGCTCCAGCCCACGGGCTCTCTCCAGCAGTTCGCCAGCCAGCTTCGAGTAATCCCAGTTGATCTTGCCATCCGCGTAGAGCATCGCTCCGTCGGTCGCCAGCCCAAAGCCGGCGCCCCCCTGGAAAGCGGCGTCCCGGCTCGCCTGCAACTCGCCCAGGATGCGCCGGCCGTAGTCGGAGTCGCGCTGGGCTTCGTCCACGGCGGACGGATCGTCCGTGATGGGATCGCGCGCTATGATGCCCAGCAGATAGTTCGCCGCAACCGATCCCGCCGCGCGGGTGTCCCCGATCTCTCGAAACAAGCCGGCGGCGGTCTCCGGGTCGCCCAGCTGCAGGAAGATGGCGGCATATTGCTTGACCTTATGATCCTTCGGATGGGCTTGAATCTGCTTCTTCCATGCCGCCTCCGCATTGTTGAAAGCAGCCTCATCGGAAAGTGAGTCGCCTTTCCGGCTGATGTGCCACGCCGGCGGCCCATAACCAAACGTGTCGTTCTTGGGATCCTTCTCGATCAGCCACATGACGTGCGCGGCTCGCCTCTCGCGGATCGTCTGCAGTTCGACGCCGGCCGGCCGGCTGGAATAGTACCCGATCAGTTCCAACCGTGCGTCCACATCGTCCGGCTTCTTTTCCAGGCCTTTTTCCAGCGCCGCGGCATCCCCTTGTTTGAGCGCGGCGCCTGCTTTGATCAGTTGAGGCGCGGTCAGGTTCGAACCGGCCCGCACTGGGCTCCATACAGCCAAACAGGCTGGAATCACCAGGCAAAGCGGGCATCGGAGGAAGCGCATCACAAGAGATTAGCAGACCACGCAGGATGTCCCAGGACGGATTCTCCCCAAATTCTCCTGACTTCGAGAGGAATTCGCACACTCAGCTTGGCTCGATAGGGCCCCTGGCAGGCTGCCCATTTTGGTTTGAACAGTTCCTGCCGAGGTTTTGCGCCCGCGAGCGCAGTGAACAGGCCGGTTCCTGCTGCCGGGCGGGTTTCTGTCGTTCGCAGTATTCTTGTGGAGGCCCTGGACAGACCGCCTCTCGCAGTGCAACTGTCCTTCGGGTTGAGGAGAACCGGCCGTGGGCCTCGATTACATCGAACTCGTACTTGCGCTGGAAGACGCGTTTCAAATTAGCATTGCCGATGAGGAAGCCAGCGGAGTGGTCACAGTGGGCGACCTGCATGCCCTGGTGCTGGCCAAGTTGAAGGGGCCGGACACGAAGCGATGCCTGACCAGTGCTGCATTCTATCGCGTCCGCCGTGGCCTGGTGGAGGTACTTGGCGTCGATCGGCGATCCATCCGCCCGGCGACACTCCTGCGCCCGATGATGCCGCTGGGCCGCCGGCGCACTCTTTGGAGGCGCATCCAGGATCGGACAACACTGAAACTGCCCAACCTGGGCCGGCACACGGGCGTTACTCTCGCACTGCTGGCGTTGGGGCTCGCCCTCACCGTCATCCCAGGCCTCCGGGCAAGGCTCGAGTGGGGTTGGCTAGTCTGTCTCGCCATCCTGGGGCTAATCGTCGGCGGGGTGCTGATGTGGATGAGTCCGATGCTTGCGCTTGAGTTTCCCTATCGGGCCGAATCCGTCGGGGACCTGGCTCGGGGCGCTCTCGCTTCCAACTATTCGCGATTGGTTGAAGAGACAGGCAGTACCAGCCCCAGCGAAATCTGGGAGGTCTTCTGCCGGATCTTCATCGAACAGACCGGAGTTTCGCGAGAGGACCTCCGCCTGGAAGCGCGCATTGTGGACGAACTGGGTATCGACTGAGCGCTTCACTCCTGCACCCTGCATCCAAAACCTCGTAATACACTAATCTCATCCTGGCCGCCGCCAGACCAGCCTGGACTCCTGGGAGGATGCCCTTGCATCTCAACGACTGGACCTACGCCCTACGTGCCCTCCGGCGCAATCCCCGTTTCACTCTCGCGGCCGTTTTGACGCTCACCCTCGGCATCGGCGCCAATACCGCCATCTTCAGCTTCATCAACACGGTCTACCTGCGCCCGCTGCCCTATCCCCAGCCCGATCGCCTGATCACCATCTCCGAACTGGCGCCCCCTGGGAAATCGAAGAATCCCGTCACCAACGCTTCGCCCGCTGCCTACCTGGGCTGGCGCGCGAATTCTGCCCTGTTCGATTCCGTCGGCGCCTGGGCCTGGGATGTCGTCACCCTCACCGGCGGACCCTGGCCGGAGCGCGTCCAGGTGCAGCGCATCGCCGGCGGCTACCTGCGCGTCCTTGGCATCCAACCACTGCTCGGCCGGGCATTTCTCCCGGAAGAGGAACACGACGGATCCTGCCCGGTCCTGGTCAGCAGCCGCTTCTGGCGCAACTGGTTCGGCGGCGATCCGGCCGTGGTCGGCAAACCCGTGTTCGCCGACGGCCAGCCCTGCCGCGTGGTCGGCGTCATGCCCGATGGCTTTCTGCCGCCCGTCAGTGCCAGCAACCGTATCGACGTCTGGATGCCGCTGCGGCTCGATGCCGCGCGAGCCGCCAGCCGCACCGACCATTCGCTCATGGTGATCGCTCGCCTTGCACCTGGCCGGACCCTCGAAACGGCACAACCGGTCCTTGACGCCGAGGCCCGGCAGACCGCCGAGTCGATCCCGGCCCTGAAGGGCTGGGGCATCCGGTTGCTACCACTCAAAGAACAGGTCACCGGGAAACCGAATAAGGCGCTCTTCTCCCTGATGGGCGCAGTCGGCTTCCTGCTGCTCATCGCCTGTCTCAACGTAGCCACCCTGCTCACCGCCCGGGCCGCCGGACAGCGCAGGGAAATCGCCATCCGGGCCGCCCTCGGCGCCGGGCGCGCCCGTCTCATCGCCCATCTTCTGGCCCAATCGTTGTTGTTGGCCTTCCTGGGTGGGGTGGGCGGGCTCCTGCTCGCCTATTGGAGTCTCGACGCGATGGTGGCCCTCGCCTACAACGTGTTGCCGCGCCTCAATGAGGCTCGCATCGACTGGCGTGTCCTCGCCTTCAGCGCCGCCGTCTCCCTGGCCACCGGACTCCTCTTCGGACTGGCCCCCGCGTTCACCCTGTCGCGCGCCAGCCTCCGCGAATCGATCAATACCCGTGGCCGCCGGATCCTCGGCAACGCGCAAATTGCGGCCGAGATCGCGCTCGCCTTCGTGCTGCTCATCGGCGCCGGGCTCCTGCTCCGCAGCTTCCAGACGATCCTGGCCGTGGATCTCGGCTTCCGCACGGACCATGTGCTCTCCGCCAACTTCGCCCTGCCCCCCTCGCACTATGCCAGCCCCCAGCAGTACACCGGCTTCCTGGCCGATGTTCTGGAGCGCGTCCGGGCCACGCCCGGCGTGCTGGCGGCGACGGTGACGAAAGGCATCCCCATGCGCGGCTCCGCCGGAGGTAGTCTCGAAGTCTTCGGCCGGACCGATGAGCCGGGCGACCGCCTGGACGTCGCCATCCGCTGCACGGACGCCGCTTATCTCTCTACCCTCGGTATTGCCCTGGCGCGCGGCCGCAACTTCGAGCCCAATGACATGGAAGGAGCGGCGCCGGTCGCGCTGGTGAACGAGAAACTGGCCCGCCAGCTCTTTCCCGGCGGGAATCCCATCGGGCAGCGAATCCGGGCCGCCAGCAAGGACAATAGCCTGCCTTGGCTGACGATCATCGGCATCGTGAGGGACACCCGGCATATCGGCCCGCTCAGGGAAGGGATGCTGGAGCTGTACGTACCCTACCAGCAGTTCCGCTCGACCACGATCCAGCCCGGAGCGCTGATTGTCCGCACGGCCGGCAACCCCGAACGCTTGCTGCCTGCCCTCCAGCGTGCCGTCGCCTCGGTCGACAAGGACCAACCGCTCGTCGCCGTGAGCCTGCTCGAAGAGAATCTGGACGAGTTCATCGCACCGCAGCGGTTCGACACCACGCTGATGACCCTCTTCGCGGTCATCGGCCTGGCCCTCGCGGTCAGCGGGATCTTCGGGGTGATGTCCTACCGCGTGGCGCAGCGCACCCGCGAATTTGGTGTCCGCCTCGCCGTCGGGGCCAGCGGCCGCGATCTGTTAAGGATGATTCTGACGGAGGCCGTCGGCACGGCAGTGCTGGGACTTGGCATCGGCTGGGCCGCCGCCTCTGCCCTAACTCGCTACCTGGCGTCGTTGCTGTTCGGTGTCAAACCCGGCGATCCCCTGACACTCATCGCCGTCTCCATCGCCGCCCTGGTAGCAGTCGTCGCCGCCGGCTACTGGCCCGCACGCCGCGCCTCGCGTCTCGATCCAATCGCCGCTCTGCGTACCGAATAGCAACGCAGTTCTAGCTAGCTCCAAGAAAATGAAAGGGTTAGGAGGATTGAAAGATCGGCGGGAGGGAGCCTGGGGGAAATCCTGGACGGGGTTACGCCCCGCCCAGGAGCTTGAACGTTTCTATGCCTTGGGCGCTGCTTAGAACGGAACGTCGTCGTCCGAGATACCGCCAAAGTCCGGCTCACTGGCCGGTGCGGCTGCTGGCGCACTCCTCGGCCTCGGCTGTGACACGGGTCCGCGCTGCGCCGGAGCGTCGCTCCAGGAATCGCCGCCGCTGGGCCCTTCCCCCCGGCCGCCCAGCAGGAAGATCTCTTCCGCCACGACTTCCGTCGAGTACTTCTTGACGCCGTCCTTATCTTCGTAGCTCCGCGTCTGCAGGCGGCCTTCCACGTAGATCTGTTTGCCCTTGGTCAGGTACTGTGACAAGTTCTCCTGGCGCCACGCCACTACGTTGTGCCAGTCGGTCTCGTCTTTCCATTCACCCGTCTGATTGTCTTTCACCCGGCGGTTCGTGGCCAGGGTGAAGCGCGACATTGACACTCCACTCGTCGTGAAGCGGGTCTCCGCGTCCTTGCCCAGATGACCAATCAGGATCACCTTATTTACACTGCGGCTAGCCATACTCACGCAGGGTACCA
Source organism: Paludibaculum fermentans (assembly GCF_051172195.1). Classification (GTDB taxonomy): domain Bacteria; phylum Acidobacteriota; class Terriglobia; order Bryobacterales; family Bryobacteraceae; genus Paludibaculum; species Paludibaculum fermentans_A. The sequence continues at coordinate 377,968 of NZ_JBPJAQ010000001.1, read as the reverse complement.
CAACAAAACCGCCTAATCCGCCGCGGCGAAGAGAATTGAGCGGTTGAAGTCTGCAGCCAAACGCGTCATCATGCGATCTATATCTTATAGGCTGTGAGACCAACCGTCCGGGCGCGCCGGTGGTCTTTCGGGCTTAGAATCTAAAAGGGAACGGCGGGGCCATGCGCATCGGGCAAAGTGGCTGTCGAACACGGCTCGCCCTTGGGGCGATAGGAGTCTTTCTGTGGTTGCCTTCCGGTCTGCTCGCGCAGACCGTGATGAAGGGGGCCAATGGCGGACCAAGCCTTGTCGGCAGTGACATGGCCGTTTTCGAGGCGCGCGAGCCTCGTAAGGACCTTCCCTGCATCGTCACCCCCTCCAAACCCATTCTCGGTTTTGACCTTAAGTTTCATTCAGGCTTTGATATCTCCGTCCCCCTGAAGGAACTCTCCGGCTCGGAAAACCTGTTAACCATCCTCTTCCGAGTCACGTCCAACGAGAAGAAGGAAGAGCCCGTTTACTTCTCACAGAAGATTCGGGTGCCGTCCGTGGATGCGGACGCCAAAGGGGACGCTTACTTGCAAGGAACCTTCGACATCGGAGAAGGGAAGTACCAGGTCGACTGGCTGATGCGCGACCGCTCAGAGCGCGTGTGTGCCAGCTTCTGGGACTCCGAGGCCGCCCTGCCGGTCAAGGACAAAGCCCTCGCGATGAGCATGGCCGCCAATGAGATAGCGGCCAGCGACAAGGAAGACTTCCTCGACGAGCCGCCGGTCGACCGCTCAGGCGCCGAGTCGCTTGTCTCGGTCAAAGTGCTGGTCAACTTCGCGCCCCAGAACTCCACCGCCTCCACGCTCCAGCCGGCCGATACCACCGCCTTGGTGTCGATTCTGCGCAGCATCCAGCGCGATCCCCATATCGCAAAGTTTTCGATTGTCGCCTTCAACTTACAGGAACAGAGAGTGCTGTACCGCCAGGACTCGACCGATCATATCGACTTCCCTGCCATCGGCGAGGCCTTGAAGGGTCTGCAACTGGGCCGGGTCAATCTGGCTAAGCTGCAGCAAAAAAACAGCGAAACCGAGTTTCTGGGCGATCTCATCCGGACTGAGTTCAAGAATGAAGGGTCGTCCCCGGACGCCCTGATTTTTGCTGGCCCCAAAGTGATGCTGGCCGAAAACGTCCCCGCCGACACCCTGAAAGTCGTGGATCCGGCTTACCCCGTGTTCTACATGAACTACAACCTGTATCCGCACCTGACGCCCTGGCGCGACAGCATCGGCCAGGCCATCCGTTACTTCAAGGGTACGGAGTTTACCATCAGCCGCCCGCGCGACCTCTGGTTCGCGGTCACTGAAATGGTGGGGAAGATAGTAAAATTCAAAGCAGGGAAGAGTGCTAATACCGCGCCGTCGTCCAGGGGTCTCAATGAGGCAGCATTACATTAATTCGTGCAGTCGGGCTTGGCCCGTTGTTCTGGCCGCGTTGGCCCTGCAGTCGGCTTTCGCCCTGCAGTTGCCGCCTAAAGCCATGGAGCCCAAGAAGTTGGCTCCGTACGTCACTTCACCCCAGCCCATCGTAGAGAAGATGCTCGAAATCGCTCGGCTCAAGAGCGGCGAAACTCTCTTCGACCTCGGCTGCGGCGATGGCCGAATTCTGTTCTCCGCCGCCCGCACCTTCGGAGCCAAAGCCGTCGGCGTCGAACTTTCGCCCACTCTCGTCAGAAAAGTCCAGCAGTCCGCTGACGCCCAGGGCCTGCAGGATCAGGTCAAGGTCATCGAGGGCGACATGATGAGCGTCGATGTCGGCTCCGCCAACGTCATCTCCCTCTACCTCATGACTGACGCCAATGAACAACTGCGCCCCAAGCTCGAAAAGGAGCTGAAGCCCGGTGCCCGCGTCGTCTCACTGGAGTTCAAGATCAAGGGCTGGAAGCCCTCCAAGGTGGAGAAAGTGGAGGTGCACCGCCACCCCTACACCATCTATCTCTACGAACTGCCACAGAAGTGACCGTCGCTCGCGCTATCCTCCATTCATGAGCTTTCGTTCCGCGCTGCTCCTCCTCACGGTGGGAGGGTTGACGGGTAGCGCCCTCAGCGGCCAGGCCGCCCTGAAACCCGGCCGCAAATACACCACAGTGGAGCGCCTCGCCCCGGAACGCCTGGCAGCCGTCCATGCCGCCCGCAGCCAGTTCGCCGCGGCCCGCAAGCCCGGCCCGCCCGTCGGTGTCTATCAGGATTTCCCCGCGGTTCTCCACGTCCACGCCGAAGACGCGCCCCACACTCTCGGCAAACGCGCCGAAGTGCTGGCCGCCGCTAAACAGACCGGCATCCGCGTGGTCATGCTCAGCGATCACAACGGTCCCAAACCCGATACCTGGCACGGCCTCCGCGACGGCGTCCTCTTTCTGGCTGGAGCCGAAAATGGCGGCAAACACGAGCTCGTCTACCCATCTCCCGCCCCGGGCGTCCGCTTCCACTCCCACCCCGAAGGCCAGCTCGACGCCTCACCCGATGGCTGGGACGGCATGGAGATCTACAACCGCCACGCCGATGCCGAAGACGACACCGACTTCCTCGCCTACCTGAAATCCGCCCTGGCCGTACCCGCCAAAGTTCAGGAACTGTCCGCCCTCTTCCGCCAGTACCCCGACGAGGCGTTTGCTTCCGGCTGTGACTACTGGCCCGAAATCTTCGCCCGCTGGGATCGCATTTCGGCCACCCGCCCCTTCACCGGCATCGCTGCCAATGACGCCCATCAGAACCAGGTCTTTGCCGGTGGCAAACTCGTCCTCGATCCTTACCCCGTCGCCTTCCGCAATACGGTCGCCCACATCCTCGCCCGCGAACTCTCCGAACCCGCGGTGATCGACTCCCTCCGCGCCGGCCGCGCCTATGTCTCGCACGACTGGCTGTGCGACCCCGACGGCTTCTCCTTCGTGGCTGCCAACAACCTGGGCGTCTTTGAGATGGGCGATACCGTCCCCCTCGCCAGCACCACCCGCCTGGTGGCCCGCTCGCCCATTCCCGCCAAGTGGAAGTTTTTCCAGGACGGCAAGGTCGTCTCGGAACAGCAGGGCGCGCAGGTATCGTTCACCGTCCCAGGCCGCGGCTCCTACCGCGCTGAAGCGTGGCTGGAAGTCGACGGCGAGCAGCGCCCCTGGATCTATACCAACGCGATCCGCGCCGATACGCCCGATTCTTCCAAGATCGGCCTGCCCGGCATGACCCTCGACGCCGGCATCACCGTCGAGAAAGACATCCAATACACGGCCGCGGCGCCCGAGGACGCGGCCAAGCTCCAGCTCGACATTTATAAGAAGAGCGACCTGCCCGCCGGCGCGCCCGTCCTCTTCTTCGTCCACGGCGGCGCCTGGAAATCCGGCGATCGCAAACAGTACCCGTTCTTCGGCAATCTCTTCGCCAAGGCCGGCTACGTCGTCGTCGTCCCCAGCTACCGCCTCTCGCCCAGGTACAAGCACCCCACCCACATTGAAGACATCGCCGCCGCCTTCGCCTGGACCGTCAGGAATGTCGCGGCCCATGGGGGCGATCCGTCGAAGATTCTCGCGGCCGGCCACTCCGCCGGTGGTCACCTGGTGGCCTTACTGGCGACAAATCCGAAATACCTGGCCGCCCATAATCTGGACGCAAAGAGCATCCGCGGCGTACTGGCCCTCAGCGGCGTCTACGACGTCACCGGACTCGAAGGCTCCGCTTCCTCCAACGCCTTCGTCGGAGATGCTGAGTTGCTGAAAGGCGCTTCCCCCATCAAACAGATCCAGTCCGGTCTCCCGCCCTTCCTGGTTACCTATTGCCAGTGGGACTATGGCACTCTGCCCCAACAGGCGATCGAGTTCCACAACGCCCTCAAATCGGCCGGACTGCGGTCCCAGTTGGTTTACATCCCTGGCGAAAGCCACATTACCGAAATGACAAACATCACCAAATCCACGGATGCTTTGGCGCAAACCATGAAAGAGTTCATGGGAGGCCTGCAATGAGCGCCACGGCCCAGTTTGACGTAGTCGGCGTCGGCCTCAACGCCACCGACACCGTCCTTGTGATTCCGCACTTCCCCGCCTACGGTGGCAAGGTGCCCTTCCTTTCTGAAATGTTCAGCCCCGGCGGCCAGGTCGCCAGCGCCATGGTCTGCTGCGCCTCCCTCGGCCTGCGCACCAAGTATGTCGGCACCATCGGTGACGACCAGCGCGGCGACATTCAATGGGATAGCCTGCAGGGCTCCGGTGTGAACCTCGATCACGTCGTCCGCCGCGCCAATTGCCCCAACCAGTCCGCCTATATCCTCATTGATCAGACCACTGGCGAGCGCACCGTCTTCTGGAGCCGCTCCGACTGCCTCCGCATCGAACCGGAGGAGATCACTCCGGAAATGATCACCTGCGCGCGCCTGCTCCACATCGATGGCCACGACACCCACGCCGTTGCCCATGCCGCCCGCATCGCCCGCCACCACGGTATTCCCGTCACCATCGACGTCGATACCATCTACAAGGGCTTCGAGGACGTTCTTCCCAACGTCGACTACCTCATCACCTCCAGCGAATTCCCAGAGCGTTGGACCGGCGAAGCCGACCCCATGAAGGCCCTCACCCTCCTGCAGGACTCCTACGGCATGAAGATGGCGGCCATGACCCTCGGTGCTCACGGAGCCCTGGCCCGCGTCGGCGGCCGCTTCGTCTACTCCCCCGCCTTCGTCGTCAACTGCCTCGACACTACCGGTGCCGGAGACGTCTTCCATGGGGCCTTCTGCTACTCTGTGGTGAAAGGCTTCGAAATTGGGGAAGCACTTGAATTTGCCAACGCAATGGCTGCCCTGAACTGCACCGCCATGGGCGCCCGCGGCGGCATCTCAACGGAATCCGAGGCCCGCGCCCTCATTGCCCGCGGAGAACGCCGCACCAAGGCCGAGTTCAAAGCCTACCGGACTTGATCGCATGATCCCGATCCACGATTCGCAGCGCAGTTTTTCGAAGCCGGTGATGACCACCCTCATCATCGGCCTCAACGCGCTTGCCTTTCTGTTCGAGCTCTCCTTTGACCCGTTCACCCGCAACGATCTCATCGCCGCGTTCGGCTTCGTGCCCGAACACTTCCACTGGCTCACCATGTTCACCTCCATGTTTCTCCATGGCGGCTGGATGCACCTCATCGGCAACATGCTCTTCCTGTGGGTCTTCGGCGACAACATCGAGGATATTCTCGGTCGCGCCAACTTCCTCGTCTTCTACCTGCTGTGCGGGGTCGTCGCGGCCATGGGCCAGTACCTGATCAACCCCGACTCCCGCGTCCCCATGATTGGAGCCAGCGGCGCCATCGCCGGCATCATGGGCGCCTACATGATGAAATTCCCTCACGCCCGCATCACCATGGTCGGCTGGTTCATCATCATCTTCTCCTTCGATTTGCCCGCCTATGCCGTGCTGCTCTACTGGTTCGGCATCCAGTTCCTCAGCGGTTTCGGCTCCATTTCCGACGTCCAGTCGCGCAGCGGCGGCACCGCCTTCTTCGCCCATATCGGCGGCTTCCTCGCCGGCATGGCCCTCATCCACCTCTTCAAAACACGCGACCTCTATCGCCAGCGTCGCGATCTGCTCTGGTAAATGTTCTACCCACCCTTACTCGACCTTGACGGCGCCCCCGCCCTCGACGTGCTCGCCCTCGCCGCCCACCCCGACGACATCGAACAGACCTGCGGCGGCGCCCTGCTCAAAATGGCTGAACTGGGCTACGTCACCGGCGCCCTCGATCTCACCGCCGGCGACATGGGCACCCGCGGTACCCCCGAACTGCGCATGGAAGAGGCCCGCCAAGCCGCCTCCATCCTGCGCCTCGGTTTCCGCGAAAACCTCCAGATGCCCGACGCCCGCCTCGAGAACAGCATCCCCCTGCGCATGACCCTCATGGGTGTCATCCGCCGCCTCAAGCCCAAGGTACTCATCCTCCCTTATTGGGAAGCCCGCCACCCCGACCACTACGTCGCCTCCATCCTCGGCTTCGAAGCCGCTTTCCTCTCCGGCATTCGCAAGATGGACGACCTCGCTGAACCCCACCGCCCCTTCAAGGTCGTCTACGCCTCCAGCTACGCCACCGTCAATCCCTCCTTCGTCGTCGACATCACGCCCTATTTCGAACGCCGCATGGAGTCCCTGTTCGCCTACGAATCGCAATACGGCGAAACCGCCGAAGGCGCCGGACTCTTCCCCAAAAAGGCCGAGATCCACGACCGCGTGCGCTCCATCGCCCGCTACTACGGCAACCTCATCGGCGCCAAATACGGCGAGCCCTACGTCGTCAAGGAAACCATGAAGGTGGATGACATGGTGACGATGGGCGTACGATCGTTCTGATCACTCTCAGGAGCGCGTTTCCATGCCATCCCGGCGAGACTTTCTATCAGCGGCGCTGGCCGCCCAGGTGCGCCTCCGCAAGGTGCCCGACCCCGTCATCCAGATACGTGGCGAAAAGTTCCACTTCAACGACCTGCCCACCTATGCCGGCCGCACCTGGAACGGCCACTCCCTCGAAGGCCTGCTGCTGAACTCACGCATGGTCCAGGGCATCTACGACGACGAGAACCCCCAAACCCTCGCCCGCTGGGCCTACCCCGACACTGGTAAGTGGGACCCCAACCGCAATACCCAGGAATTCCTCGACAACATGTCCGCCTGGCGTAAACACGGCCTGCGCGGCATCACCCTCAACCTCCAGGGAGGCAGCCCCCAGGGCTACTCGAAGGAGCAGCCGTGGCGCAACAGCGCCATTGCCCCCGACGGCTCGCTCAAGCCCGCGTACATGAAACGCCTGCAGCTTATCCTCGACAAGGCCAAGCTCTGGCACATGGGCGTGATCCTCGGCATCTTCTACTTCGGCCAGGACGAGTACCTCGCCAACGACGACGCCGTCCGCAAGGCAGTCCGCGAAACGCTGCTCTTCCTCCAGAACGGCCGCCACTGGCACGTCATGGTCGAAATCGCCAACGAATGCGATGGCAAAGGCTACCAGCAGCCGCTCATCCAGGCGCCCCGCATCCACGAACTCATCGCCCTCGCCAAATCCATCACCACCGGCGGCCAGCGCAACTATGTCAGCGCCAGCTTCAATGGCGGCACCATCCCCCACGCCAACGTCGTAAAGGAATCCGACTTTCTCCTCCTCCACGGCAACGGTGTCAGCGATCCCAGGCGCATTACGCAGATGGTCGAGCAAACCCGCCAGGTCAGCGGCTACCGCCCCATGCCCATCCTCTTCAACGAGGACGACCATTTCGACTTCGATAAACCCGAAAACAACTTCGCCGCCGCCATCGCCGCCGGAGCCTCGTGGGGCTACTTCGACCCCGGAGAAAGCAACTACAAGGACGGCTACCAGTGCCCGCCCGTCAACTGGGGCATCAATACCGAGCGCAAGAAAGCGTTCTTTCACCTGGTCGCCGAAATGACCGGCTCGCGGGTCTGATCTGGTACCCGCGCCCCTCCCTGGCGCATCATAAAAAGAGATGCCCCAAGGAACCATCGTCCGTGCCGCCGCCGGCCAGGCCCAGTTCTCGCCGGAAAAAATGGGGAAAGTCTCCCTCGCCGCCGCCGGTCACCTCTACGCCGGGCTCAACTGCCTGCTGCCCGGCCAGCAGCATCAGGCGCATACCCACGCCGATCAGGACAAGATGTACGTGGTCCTGGATGGTGCTGGAGAAGTCCAACTCGGCGAAGAGCTCTCCGCCGTTGCCGCGGGCGATCTCATCCTCGCGCCCGCCGGAGTGGTTCACGGTCTCCACAATACGGGCGTCGACCCGCTCGTCGTCCTCGTCGTCTTCAGCCCGCCGCCGACCCCCAAATGATGCGTCTGGCTCCGCTTCTGCTTCTCGCCGCCGCGGCCTTTGGCCAGGACGCGGAAGTCCAGTCTCCGGCCACCAGGGCGCTGGCCGCCGAGCTCTCGCGCCTGGAACAGGCTTCCGGCGGCCAACTCGGTCTCGCCGCCATCTACCCCGAAAAGAACCTGCGCATCGGCTGGCGCGCCACCGACCGTTTCCCCCTCGCCCAGCTCTACCACCTGCCCGTGGCGATCCGCACCCTGGCCCTCATGGAAGCCGGACTCCTGCCGTTTCGGAAATGGGTGCGCGTGGAACCCGGCACCTACCTGCCCGGCCACAGCCCCATCCGCGACCGCTATCCCGATGGCGCTGTCCTCACCATCGGCCAGCTCCTGCGTTACGCCGTCGCGGAAAATGACGCCTCCGCCGGGGAAGCTCTCCTCTCGCTGTCGGGCGGCCAACAGCCACTGAAATCCACCCTGGAGCGTCTGGTCAAAGACGGCATCCGCATCGACCGCACCGCAAAGGAGGCGCTCGCCGACCTCACAAAGCAGGGGCCGCAGGCCTTTGCCGCCGATCCCCGCGACTCCACCACGCCGGAAGCCTATACAGCGCTGCTCACCCTCGTCCATCGCCGGGTGCTCCTCAAACCGAAGCCCGCGGAACTCCTGCTGGCCTGGCTCATGGAAGCCAGCCAGGGGCCCCACCGCCTGAAGGCCCTGCTGCCCGCGGATGTACAGGCCTGGCACATCCCCGGCACCTGCGGAACCAGGGACAAACTGAATCTCTGTACCAGCGACGCTGGAGGCCTCATCCTGCCCGGAGACCAGGGCCATATCCTCCTCAGCGTCTTCCTCAAGCTCTCCCCACAGGACGAAGCGGCGCGCGAGAACACCCTGGCCCAGGCGACCCTCGCCGTCTATCGCTTCCTCACCACGCCGCAGTAACGCCGGCAGCCGTCGCAGCATCCACTTCACTCCCAGTCCTCAGCTCTTCCCCCTCTCCCTTCGCCCGCCGATGGCACACTGGACAATATGACCAGCACAGGAGTACCCCGTCGCAAAGCCGGATTCCTGAAGCAGCATGGACTCAGCCTCACCGCGATTCTGATCCTCCTCTCCTGGATCGCCTTGTATCGCCACAGCGATCCGAAGACTCATTCCGGTTCGTATTTCGGCAACGCCATCGCGGATTGGACCGGCGTGGTAGTCACCGTCATCGCGACGAAATACTTCTACGAAATCGGCTCAGCCGAGAGCCGGCAGCCGGGCCGCCGCTTCCGGAATCGTGTCATCGAGACAATCCGGCAGCACTCCTTGACCATTTTTCTCGGGCTCACCGGCGCGGGCTGGATATTGCTCTACATCAGGATGGATTCCGGCGGAAAGTGGGGGCAGGTTGTGGGCAACATCGTGTCGGAATGGACCCAACTTCTCGGGCTGGTTCTCCTCACGAAACGCTTAATCGAGGAGAAATCCAAGGAGAGTAAACAATAAGCGCGGGCTCGGCGCGCCACCCCGAAATCGGTCACCACCATCAGCGCGCACTTGACGCCCCGAATCCTTGCGCCGTAAGCTAAGAATTCTTGGTATGAGCAGCCCTGCACCAACCTACGATTCACCACCTGGCTCCCTGGACATGTTGATTCTGCGGTTGCTGTCGTTCCGCGACCTGCATGCCTACGGCATCGCTCAGTTCATTCAACGCTCATCCGGCCATGAACTCCTCCTCGAGGAGGGCTCGTTATACCCCGCACTCCAGCGCCTGGAGCTCAACGGCTGGATTGACGGCGACTGGGGCATGACCGCGAAGAACAGACGGGCGAGGATCTACCAGATCACCTCCGCCGGCCTCCGGCAGGTAGCGGTTGATTCGCGGACCTTGGTGGACTCGACCTGCCGGCCCACGCTGGCCGCGCGTTCAGCGGCCATCGCCATCGCGTGCACCTCCCTCGCGGCCTCTGGGCAGCCCGCCCCGGTCACCACTTTCCAACCGGAGCGCGACTGTGATCCAGTGCCTGCTTTGATCCGGCACGCCGCCAAGGACGCCAGGATTCCACTCCATCTTGTCTGCTATGTCAGCAACCGTCCCGCGTTTGCGCTCAAGGCAGGCGAGGCGTTCGCCGCCAATCTCGACAGGTCCGGGGATCTGGTTCAAGTCGTCCTTCCGTTTGGACAACTGCTGCTCGTGAACGGTACGGAACCCGCCGTCCAAATGGCCGTTCGTTTCTACGATACGGCCAGTCGAAAACGGCTGAATGCAGCGCGCTTCGCCCGAGAGCAGGATCTGGGCGTGAACATGGTTGTGCTCGACAGCACGGCACAGGGTACCCGTGCGTTGAGAAAATCGTACGCCGCTTTCTTCACGCCTTACCAGCCGTTCGTCTCCTCCACGAGACCGCGTTCGAAGCCGAAGGGCCGGCAGTGACTGGGCTTGACCTCGACTTCACGTCGCGGCGCGAAGGTTCTCCCGTCTGCCCTTGACTCCTGCCCACTGGAACCGTAAGCTAAGAATTCTTAGTATGGGACGCAAATCAAAAAAGAACGACTCGTTGCCCGGCTCGCTCGACATGCTGATTCTCCGGACGCTCTCGCTGCGCGACCTCCATGGCTACGGCATAGTCCAGTTCATTCAGCAATCGTCCGGCAATGAGCTCCTCATTGAGGAGGGTTCTCTCTACCCCGCTCTCCAACGCTTGGAACTCAACGGCTGGATCGATGGGGATTGGGGCGTCACGGCGAATAATCGGCGAGCAAGGATCTACAAAATCACCGCCGCCGGCCGCAAACAACTAGCCGTGGAAACCCGGCAGTACGCCAAACTCACGCTGGCCATCGCGCACGTGATGGGAACGGAATGACCCACCTGCGCAGACGGCTGGGATATTGGCTGCAAAGCGCCAGGCGCAGCGAATCGCTGAGTGAGGAAATAGAACTCCACCTGGCCGAAAAGACGGCCGAATTGCAGGCCAACGGCATGACGCTGGAAGACGCCCGTGCGGAGGCGCGCCGGCGCTTTGGAAACGTCACCCTGAAGCAGGAAGAGTCGCGGGAGATTTGGATGACACGCTTTCTATCGGAACTCGGCCAGGACCTGCGCTATGGCTGGCGCACCATGACCTCCAATAAAGCCTTCAGCGCCTTGGCCATCCTGTCCCTGGCACTCGGCATCGGCGCCAATACCGCCATCTACAGCCTGATGGAGTCGATCCTGATGCGCTCGCTCCCAGTAGCCGAGCCCGAGGCGCTGGTGATGCTGAACTGGACCAGCAAGCCGCCCCAGAACGCCAGCAAACAATGGGTCCACGTCGTGCACGGGATACAGGGCATCTTCTGGCCGGGTGACAGGGGCGCCCTGGTCAGCGGAATCTTCCCATACCGCGCGTACGAGACGTTACGCGAGGACAATCCCGTCTTCTCCACACTGTTCGGGTACTTCGACGGCCACAAGCATAGCCTGGCCATCCGCGGGCAAGCCATGAGCGCCGCCACGGAATATGTCACCGGCGAATACTTCCGCGGCCTGGGCGTGTCGCCGGCCGCCGGCCGCCTCATTGCAGCCGAGGACGACCGTCCTGGCTCGGCGCCGGTGGCGGTCATCAGTTTTTCCGCCAGCCAGAATCGCTTCGGCGGACCACCCAGTGCAATTGGACAGGCGATCCTCGTGGATAACGTGCCCTTTACCGTCATCGGTGTCGCGCCGCCGGAGTTCTTCGGAGTCGATCCGGCAACGGCGCCGGACCTTTATCTTCCGATACACACCAGCCTGCTGGTCGAGGGCCCGAAGGCGGCACACGTGTTTACCGACGAAAACTTCTACTGGATCGAAATGATGGGCCGCCTGCGCCCCGGCGTCACCATGGCCCAGGCCCAGTCGGTACTGGCGCCCCGGTTCAAGCAATGGGTCGCCACCACGGCGAAGAGTGACGGGGAACTCGCCCGGTTGCCCGCCCTGATTCTGAACCCCGGCGCTGGCGGCCTCGGCAAACTGCGCCGCGAGTATTCCAAGCCGCTGTTCGTACTGCTGGCGATGGTGGGCTTGATCCTGGCCATCACCTGCGTGAACATCGCCAATCTCCTGCTCGCCAGGGCAGCCGCGCGGCGCCGCGAAATGGCGATCCGCCTCAGCCTCGGGGCCGGACGGCTTCGCGTCGTGCGGCAGTTGCTCACCGAGTGTGTGATGCTGGCGTCAGTCGGCGGAGCCCTGGGCGTCCTGTTTGCCATCTGGGGCGTCCGCTGGCTCACTCTCCTGTTCTCCAGGGGACAGGAGAACTTTACACTCCACGCGGAATTGAACTGGCAGGTGCTCGGCGTCACCGCGGCGCTCTCTCTGATCTGCGGCCTGATATTTGGCCTCGTACCCGCAATTCAGTCCACTCGGCCCGACGTCATCCCCGCGCTCAAGGACGGCCGCGGCGGTGGGTCCCGCCACCGCACCCAGCATGTCCTGGTCGTCGCCCAGATCGCGATGTCTTTCCTCATCCTGGTGGCCGCCGGTCTGTTCGTCCGCACACTCGACAAATTGCACTCCGTCCAGTTGGGATACGCCCGCGAGAACATTCTGCTCTTCTCACTGAACGCGAGCCAGGCCGGCCATCGCGACCCGGAGATCGTCAATTTCTACGCCAACCTGCGCAAACGCTTTGAATCGATCCCCGGTGTGGGCAGCGCTACCCTTTCTCAGTCCTCCATCATCAACGCCGGCCACGCCGGGAAAACTTACAGGGGCGCAATGAGGGTCGGCTCCGTCGCGATCGAAGGCGCCAGTGTCATGACCACCGGGCCGCGTTTTCTCACCACGATGCAGATTCCCATCCTGGCCGGACGCGAGATCGACGACCGCGACCAGCCGGGCTCCCCCTCGGTGGCCGTCATCAGCGAACGCCTCGCACGGACTTACTTCGCCAATGAGAATCCCATCGGCCAGCGCATCACGCTCGTCGACGACAAGCGTGATGTCGAAATCATCGGGGTTTCGGCTAATCTGCGCAGCGGCAGCCTGAAAAACGGGGACTCCAGTGCGATGATCGTCTTCCTGGCCGCCAGCCAAAGTTCTCCAGAGGGCGTCACCTTCGCTCTTCACACTTCGGGTGATCCGCTGAAATACGTCACGAGTGTGCACGAAATCGTGCGGGAGGCTGATTCCGCCATGCCCGTCACCAACGTAGTCACCCAGGCGGCGGAAATCGACCGGACCATCAGCCGGGAAGTCATGTTCGCCAGGCTCTGCACGGGTTTCGCGATCCTCGCGCTCCTCACCGCCTGCGTGGGTCTCTACGGGACAATGTCCTACACAGTCGCCCGTCAGTTCAGTGAAATGGGGATCCGCATGGCCCTCGGCGCGCAACGCGGCACCGTGGTCTGGATGGTTCTGCGCCGCGTGCTCCTGCTGGCCGCGGTGGGCCTCGCCATCAGCCTCCCCATCGCGCTGGGCGCCACGCGCCTCGTCAAATCGTTTCTGTTCGGGACCCAGCCCAACGATCCGGCAACCCTGGCGCTGGCCGGCATCGTCCTGCTGGCCGCCGCGTTTCTCGCCGGCTACGCTCCAGCCCGGCGAGCCTCTCGCATCGATCCGCTGGTGGCTCTGCGCCACGACTAGGCTACGGTCGTTCGTATCAGGTCCAAATGGACCGCGCCCGCGTCAATCCATCACCGCGGCCGCCCGGGAAGGAATCGGCGCACCTCGGCTCGCCGTTGCGCGAGCGGGAACGAGCATCCAGCGAAGTCCCGCAAGCCGCGAGAATACAGCCGTCTGCTAGAATGGCAGTCCGTTGTACATGCCTGACAGGGATCTCACCATACTGCTGCGCGAATGGGGTGGCGGCAGCCAATCGGCCGGGGAAACGCTCTTCCCCTTGATTTACCAGGAACTGCGGCAGTTGGCCCGCTATCACAGCAACGCCGGCCGCCGGAATACAGTGGAACCCACGGCCCTCGTCCACGAAGCGTTTCTGGCACTGCTCAAGGACACCAGAACCGACTGGCGCGACCGCACTCAGTTCTACGCCTTCGCGGGTGTTGTGATGAGGCGCATTGTCGTGGACGCCGCGCGTCGAAGGAACGCCGTTAAGCGCGGTGGCGGCGCCGGGAAAATCGAATTCGACGACGCACTGCAGGTACAGGCAGGCGCGATGGACTTTGAGGCGTTGGACGAGGCGCTGACGCGACTGGCAGTGCTCGACGCACAGCAGGCGCGCATCGTCGAACTGCGCTTCTTCGCCGGTCTCACGGTGGAGGAGACGGCCGAACATCTCGGCGTGTCACCTCGCACCGTGAACCGCGAATGGGGCATGGCCAAGGTCTGGCTCGCAGGTCAGTTGCGCGCGGAGATTTGATCCTTCCTCCGGAACCGGGCGCGCCACGCTCCACCCAGGGCGCCGGCCAGCAGCATCAGGCTCCACGTCGCGGGCTCGGGCACCGCGGCCGGGGAGGCGGTCATCAGATTCGGTCCAAACCAACCCTGGTTGATTCCACCGCTGGTGGCATCCGGCATGAAGAACGAAACGGCGCCCGCTCGCGCCCGCGCACCTTCCCAACCGGCCCCGCTCATGAACGTCGTGGCCGAGTTTCCACGGAAAGCGTCCATCGCCGCAGCCTGGTTGTAGTAGCCGAGTACATAGGAGCCCGCCGCCAGGTCGAAGGGCGACGCGACATTGGTGAACAGCCAGCGGCCGGCAGTGGCGGCGGAGGAGACTACCTGGCTGGAGTTGTCCACCGTCGCCGAGCCCAATAGCGTACCACCCAGCGTGAACACGCCCACTGAATGAGCGCCGGCCAGGCCGTTCGCGCCCTCATCCCACAATCCCAGCGAACCCACTTTGATCGACTGCGTAAGGCTGAAGCGGAGACCCCAGTTGCCGCTGAACCCCGCGAAGGACGATCCGCTCCCTGAGGAGTTGATGTCGTACAGCATGGCCCCAAAGCCCGGCGCCGCGCCCATTGCCAGCACCGCCAAAACAAGCAGCGGCCTGCTCCACGCAGTCGTCACCCGCAGCCGGGCGGCGCGATATTTGATATTGCTCAATTGCATCTTTGACCTTTACCTTCGGTTCTCTTGATGGAAGATTAAACGCAGCCCGGACTACACCGGCCGGGCGGTTCAACAGGACTCTCGAAATCCGCGCCGGAACTGCGCCAAAAAAGAGCTCAAAAGTCTGGTGGCCAGCGGTATGTGCGTACTGGTACTGGAGTTACGAGGATAACCGCGATCCGCAAATAGCACCGGAAATGACACGCCGGCAATAGCCTGATGCCTCGGCGGCTGCTAAGATGATGGGCATTCGTTTTTCCTCGCATGCCGTTGGATGGGGTCAATTCACACCGCTGGAAGAGTATTCGCGACGTGGCCGGCCGGCTGTTGGACGAGTCCGAAGGGGCCTGGGCCGACATCCTGGATGAGCAGTGCGGTGAAGATGCGAAACTGCGCGAGGCCGTGCTGCACGTCGCCAGGAACTACTCCGACTCGGTCGATCTGTTCGGCAACGAACCCATGTTGGGACGGCACACCCGGCCACACCTGCCAGAGCGCATCGGCCCCTACCGCATCGTGCGGGAAATTGGCAGCGGCGGCATGGGCTGCGTCTATCTCGCCCATCGCGATGATCAGTCGTATTACAAGCAAGTCGCCATCAAACTCATCCCCCAACTCGGCGGCAGGAGCCGGCAGCGGCTGTTCCAGCGCGAGCGGCAGATTCTGGCCCTGCTCGAGCATCCGCACATCACCCGTCTTCTGGACGGCGGCGAGGCGGGCGACGGCAGCCAGTATCTCGTTATGGAGTACGTCGACGGCATCCCGCTAACCGACTATGCGGAAGGCCGGCCCGTCAGGGATATCCTGGCCGTGTTCCTGGACATCTGCGCAGCGATCCAATATGCGCATCAGAACATGGTGGTCCACCGTGACCTCAAGCCCTCCAACATCCTCGTGACTCGCGACGGCGAGGTGAAAGTGCTCGACTTCGGCATCGCCCGCTTGTTGGAGCACGGGCCTGGTCTCGATACCGCTGAGGGTGGCGCAACGCATGCCGTGATGACCCCTGCCTATGCCAGCCCCGAACAACTGGCGGGCCAGCCGGCGAATGCCTTGAGCGACATTTACTCGCTGGGCGTAGTGCTGCACCGCCTGCTGACAGGCCATTTGCCGCAGGCCGGCCGTCCCGCGCCCAGCCACTGGGTGCCCGCCTTGAGCGGTGATCTTGACAGCATCGTGCTCAAAGCGCTGGAAGTGAATCCGGCCCACCGCTACACGTCGGTGGAACAGTTCGCCCTCGACATTGAGCGGCACCTGCGGCGTGAACCCGTCGAGGCCCGCCAAGGTACCGCCTGGTACCGCGTCTGGCGGTTTGCCCAGCGGCGCTCCTGGGCGCTGGCCATGGCGAGCGTGCTGCTGGCCGTCCTCGGCGCAGGCGGCGCGGCGACTCTTTCTCAGAAGCAGTTGGCGGAGCGTCGCTTCGAACAGATGAAGGGCTACGCGCGGTCCACCATGTTCGAGTATCAGGAACGCTTGACCGCCATGCCCGGCTCCACCGCCCTCCGCGCGAAGATGGCCAGCGACGCCGTCCAGTACCTCGATCAGATCGCGGCCGGCGCCGGCGGCGACGAGGCGCTGCGCCGCGAGACCGCCCTCGCTTACCGCAGAGTCGGGGAGGTCCAAGGCTACGGGCGTGTGGCGAACCTCGGTGATCAGAGCAGCGCTGTCGTCAATCTGCGTAAATCGGTGGCGCTCCTCGAAGACTTGCTCTCACGGAACCCCACGGATCCGTCCCTCCGCGTAGAGCTGTCCAGTTCCCTGGAGCGCCTCGCGAATGCCCTTTCCCTCTCGGGCAGGAATGGGCAGGCGCGCCTGCAGGCCCAGCGGGCGATCGCGCTGCTCGACGGCCTCGATCCTGGCATCGCCGCACTGGCCGCGTCCGCGGTCTGGCGTGGGCTGTCCGAAATCGAGGAACGGTGCGGCCGGGACCAGCGGTCGATCGAGGCCGCCCGGCGTGCCGTGGAGAGCATCGGCCGCTCGGCTGTCCGGCACGGCAACGAGTGGCGCGAAGAGCAGGCCCTGGCCCTGGGCCGCCTGGCACGCGCCATCACCCTCGGCCTCGGCCCCAACGCCGAAGCATTGGCCTCGGCGCAGGCCGCGCTGCAGTTGTATTCGGGTGGCCTGCAGGCCTGCGGGCCCGATCGAGCCTGCCGGCTGGGCTACCTCACCGCCCTCGAACAGGTCGGCCTCGTTCACAACTTTGCGGGCCGCGACCAGCAGTCCATCCCCCTCTACCAGCACCTGGAGCAGGAAACCGCCGCCTTGATCCGCGGCGATCCAAACGACCGCCAGCTCTTGCGCATCCTCAGGTCCGCGCAGATGGCCCAGGGCACCAGCTATCAGGCCTTGGAACAGACCGGGCAGTCGCTGCGGAAGCTGCGCGATTCCATCCGCACGGCCGAGCGCATCGTGGAGACCGATCCGGCGCACCCCGAGGCCGCCTGTTCCGCCATCCATGCCCACGCCAAGTATGCGGAGGTGCTGGTCTTGAGCACCGGACGCGTGGCCGAGGCATCAGCACATCTCAGGACGGCGCTACGCCTCTCGGACACCAGTTCTTCCGACAGCCTGGCTTGTCTCGATTACCGCAAGGTGGCCGTCATCAATCTGGCGCGCGTCGCGGAGCGGTCCGGCGATTGGGCTGCGGGGTTGGAATGGCGCCGCGAGACCGTGCGCACCGCCGCCCGGTATGCGGCACTCACGCCGGGAGAACCACTCGGGCTGGTCATCGAAGCCGGCGCGAACTTTGAACTGGGTCTGGGCGGCCTGGCCGCGGCGGAACATGGCGACGGCATCGCGCGGCTTCGTGAGGCGCGGCAGGCCCTGGGGCACGCAAGTCAAATCTATGCGAAGTTGCAGGCGCTAGGGGAACCTCTGAAGAACCAGTATCAGGGCTGGCCGCAGCGCACAGCGGCACTTCTCTCGGCCGTGGAGGAACGTCTGCGGCGGAGCGGGATTTCCTGACACCTGCTACGCATCTCCAAGCCAAGCTCGTTTATGTTACCGTTCTCTTCAATCGAATGAGCGAAACCAACCAATGCGCATCGTGCGCTGCACACGTGAGCGGCAGTTATTGCTCTAACTGTGGAGAGGAGATCCTCCATGACGGAGCCCTCGGAGTCGGTCACCTGGCTCACGATTTCCTGCACGAGTTCACTCATCTCGACGGCAAGATCTGGCGCACACTGCGCGCCCTGCTACTCCAGCCAGGCCGGCTGACCGCCGAATATTGGGCCGGCCGCCGCGGCCTGTGGATCCGCCCCCTGCGCCTCTACCTCGTCATCTCCGCCCTCCAACTTCTCTTAGCCCCCAGTTCGTCCGGACCCATGGGCCTCAGGGTCTTTGTCGGACGCGACAGCAGCGGCGGGCCGCAGTACAACGTCGGCTCTTCTCCTCCACAATCCACAACGGCCTTGGTCGATGAGCATGTCCAGAAGAAGATCCAATCTGTATACCTGTGGATTCGCTATTTCAGCCTGCTCCTGTTCGCGGCCGCCAGCCTCGGCCTCTACCGCAAACGCCAGCCTTATCTCGGCGCGCATCTCATCTTCGGCCTCCACTACTACAGCTTCGACTACGTCCTCAGTGGAGCCTTGACCCGCCTGCCCGGAGCAGCGGCAGCAACGCTAATTCTCACCATCGGGTTTGGATACCTGTTCCTATCCCTCCGCCGCCTCTTCGGTGACGGCTTCTGGAAGACCCTCGCCAAATCCTGGCTCCTCTTCTGCGCCATCGGAATCGCGGAAGCGCTCATGGTGGTAGCGTCACTCCTCCTGGCGCTCCGGCTGGGCTAACTCGGCACAGGGCAGCCAGTGCGGGTCCGGTTGCCCCCGTCGTTGATTTCCAATCGGTGGAGCTTCCTTCGTGCTCCTTGTTCCTCTGCCGGCGACCCCGATTTGCGAATCGGTCAACCGCCGAATGCCGGCGTAGCCAGGCACCCATTCAATATGTGAGCGATGCGATGGCCTCTTCTGGCAATCCAGGAAATCCACCGGCCGCACCAGATTCAGCAGGTCCATCATCGCCGCCTGCAGGAAAATTCATAAAGATTCAGCAGGTAAGACCACCGAACGAGCGATCATTCATTGCCTCGGGGTATATTAGTTCTTCGGTCATCCCCGTCCTCTCGGCCGATTGAAACATACCTATTCCTGTGGGGGGATTTTGTCTAATCGCTGTCAATACCCGGCGGCGCTTTCCGCGCTCGTCTCCGGCTCCGCCTGGATTTTATTCCTATTGCTGCTCGGTTGGACCCCCTGCCGGGCCCAAACTACCCCACTCATCTGTACCGCCTCCGCTGGGCTGCCCTACCCGATCCACCAGTCGGAAATCGCTGCTGCGGCCAGCGACGTGATCATTACCTGCTCGGGTGGGACGCCAACTCTCGTCGGCGCACCTGTCCCCAAGGTCGATCTCCAGCTCTATTTCAATACGGATGTGACAATGCGTACCGCCGGACCACTGGCGGAAGCGTTGCTGCTGGTGGACGATCCGGCGCCCGCCAGCCAGTTGCCTTGTCTGGTCGACCCGCTCGTCTGCGATTGGACAGGCGGGACCAAAAACGCCAACGTCTACCAGGGCAGAGTCCTCGACCGGAATGCCCTCGCCTTCCAGGGAATCCCCCTGGATCCGCCCGGAGACGGCAAGACGCGAAAGTTCCGGATCACCAATATCCGGGTCGATGCCTCGGTGCTGGGGCCTCTCAAACCGGGGAGCTACGCGGTACGCGCCGCCATCTCGATGAGCGGGGCGGGTACGCTGGCCACTACCCTCGACGTGGGTGTGCCAGGGGTCGTTTTCACCACAGCCGTCTCCGACACCACCGGGTCGGCGGCCCTCGATAAGACGACCGGCCTTCCGGTTTCCAACTGCACGAGCAGTTCCATGCGGCCTCTGGCGACGCTGAGGTTTCAATCGAGCGCGAATGGCGCCTTCCGGACGCGAACCATCGCACCGTATGTGAATACCGAAACCGCCCCAGCACCCGCCGCACAGAATGTGCCAGGTACCGCCTATGGAACCCAGTCGCTCTTCTACGCGCCAGCTTTACCGGCGGTGAACAAACTGAATGTCGCGGGCCTGGCGGATTTCGGCACTCGCCTGCAGGCCACCTTCTCCGGATTGCCGGAAGGTGTGACCCTCTACGTCTCGACAGTGCCGGTGACCTTCTCAGGCGGAGTCCCCTCCCCGAACGGAGCAGGGCAATTCCAGGCACGGCTCGTGGCTTCGGAACAGGGGGCGTTTGCGCCGGTGCCCGTGGCGGCCACCATCAGCGGCATTCCGTCCGCCGCGCTCTCCGTCAACCAGGGCTCGGCCGTTGCCGTCTGGGAAGTCCTTTCCACAAACGGATTGGCGGGCGAAACGCCGCAGTTTCCGATGTGGATTTCTTATCCCGGCAACGGTTCGTCCAGAGGCATGGCGACGGTACGCCTGCATCTGGGCCCGGTGTCCGGCGTCCATTCGTCGCATGATACGGCGCCCATCCCCAGGTTTGCTGACGAAGGGACCGAAGTGCCCCTCTTCACCCTGCAGGAAGGCTGTCCCACGGGACCCTATCGGGTCGGCTCGCTGATCGGGATGGGGACTCTCTTCGAAGTGGACGGAATTAAATACAACGCACCTGCGTACTTCAACTGGCAACCCGGCAGCACCCACACTCTCAACGCGATTCTTCAACAGCCGTCCCCCGACGGCACCAGTCGCACGGGTGTGACCTGGAGTGATGGCGGCGCGCCTGCCCACACGATCGTCGCACCGGCCACTCCCACCCAGTACTCGGCGCTGTTCAACACGCAATACCGCTTGGATCTGGCGGCCATCCCTTCAATCGGTGGCGCCATCCAGGCCACGCCCGCCTCACCGGACGGCTACTATTCCGCTGGTGCGAATACGAATGTGCAACTCCAGGCCGTGCCGAACCCCGGTTACACCTTCCTCGGTTTCGAGGGTGACCTGACGGGCACTCAGAATCCGCGGACCCTCAACATATCCAAGGCCTATAACGTAACCGCGAAATTTACGAAGACCGGCAGGGCGCCCGTCATGGTCGGCGTCACGCCAACTTTCACGTCTGGACCGTCCACAACCCTCAAGGCCACCTTCCAGGCCGCCCAAAGCTACAAGTCGATCCTGTTTGCGCAGGCACTCGTGGCCGTGTCTCCTGATGGGGGCGGCCAACCCTTCTGCTTCGTCCACTACGACGCGGTAGGCGCGGCGTTCTGGCTCTATTCCGACATCTACGGCTTCTTCATGGGGCCTGTCAAACCCGGCGTGGCCTCCACTCACCTGGGCGGATCAGACTGCGTGCTGAATACCGCCAACTCCAGCGTCCTGGCAGGCGGGCAATCACTGGAGCTCACGCTGCAGCTATCCTCCAAAGTGGCCGGTGACCGGAATGTGTATTTGCGTGCGATGGAAACCGATTCCTCCGATACAGGCTGGATCCGGCGCGGCGCCTGGAGCCAGTGGGCGCAATTGCCGGCAAATATGAATGTCACTCCCGATTTCGGCAACCGGTCGATCGAGGGATTCTCTTTGTCCTTTTCCGAGCGGGCCGGGTTTCTGGGCTTCAACAAAGGGTGGACCCAGTTCCTGATCGCTTCCGACAGCACAGGCGGCGGACAACCCTTCTGCTTCGTCCACTTCGACAGGGCAGGCCAGCAACTGTGGATGTACTCCTCCGATGTGGGCTTCTTCCTCGGCCCGGTGGCGCCGGGCGTGTCTTCCACCACGCTCGACAGTTCAGCCTGCATGCTGGATACGCGATACAGCACGTCGCAAACTCAGTCCGGCGCCTCGTTCCTCTGGCTGCCCATCACTATGAAGCCGCCCATGAGCGGCCCCAAGAGACTATACCTGCGAACCCTGGACGCGTTAGGCATCGACTCCGGTTGGAATCAGGTTGGTTCCTACCAGGTTCCATAACTCAGGGCCTGCCAGTATTGCCTTCATAGCCCGGCCTTTGTGGGGTGGCATTTATGCTGCTCGCGGCTTGAGCCGCGCCTCGTCGCAACTCCGAAAACTGCGGCGCTATCCCTGCGCGAACCCTGAGTGCGCCTTCTCGATCCGGCGCCGCCCGCCCTGTTCAGCCAAACAGTTCTTCCAGGGACGGGAACGCGCCATAGGACCGAACGCTACTTCGTTTTGGGCCGCTTCTCCAGAGTGTCCAGTTCCTTCTCAAGTTCGTCGAGTTGCCGGTCCGACACCGCGCGCTTTCGGCGGCTCGACGGCAGGTAGTACAGACACCCACAATAGAGGAAGAAAACCCCGGCTATAGCCACAAGGCCACGACGCCAAAGGGCGATGGCGACGCCCGAGGGATCCCGCCCATACAGGGCCAGCGAAATCAGGCCGATTCCGCAGGCTATCCAAAACAAACGCAATAGCGTTTCCCGAATGCTCGCGCTCGCCGTTCGCTGTACGGCCATCCATCACATTGTAATTGGGACGCTGGATCTCGGAACAAGGGACGGGAGTGTTCATGGCCTCAGGCGCCTGGTTCACCATTCCCACGCTGGATTAATATGTACGCAAACGTACATTGCGCTCCAGTCGCTCCAATATTCCGCAAGTAAGACCACAGAACCAACGCGCATTCGCACAATAGGAGTATATTAGTCCTTCGGTCATCCCCGCCTTGTCGGATGAGTGAAAGTTATCTATTCCTGTGGGGGGAATGTGTCTGGTCAGTTTCGATACCCAGTGGCGTTTTCTGCGCTCGCCTCCGGCTCCGTCTGGATTTTATCTCTATTTCTGCTGAGTTGGACTCCCTGCCAGGCCCAGGCTACCCCACCCACCTGTTCCGCCTCCGCTGGGCGGCCCGGCCCGATCCATAAGATAGATACCCTGGCTGCGGCCGGCGATGCGGTGCTCTTCCCCGGCCCAGTGCCGCCGGGCGTGTCTTCCAACACGCTCGATAGTTCAGCCTGCATGCTGGATCCGCGATACAGCACATCACAAACTCAGTCCGGCGTATCGTTCCTCTGGCTGCCCATCACCGTGAAGCCGCCCATGAGCGGCCCAGAAGTTATTCATGCGAACGCTCGACGCATAAGGCATCGACTCCGGCTGGAATCAGGTGGGGACTTACCCGGTTCCATAACTTACGGAGGTTTCTCCGTCCCAGAAAAGGCACTTCATGTACATAAGATTCTCCGGGAAAGTCAGCGTTTGGAGCTGCGTTCTGGCGGGGTTGCTAGTTCTCCTGGCAACGCCGGCATTCGCTCAGTTCCCTCCGCTTCAATGTTCTGCCAACGCATCCGCCGTGCCCGCCGCGCGATCGACCGAGATGACAGCCCGGACCGCCGACATCCTGGTCACCTGCTCAGGCGGCAACCCGACCACGGCCGGGTTACCCGTGCCGGTCGTCGACTTCCAGATCTTCTTCACCACGTACTACACGGGTCGCATTACAGGCGTGCTCACTGAGTCTCTGCTGCTGATTGGCGAACCGTCGGCGGCCAATCTGGTTCCTTGTACCACCGACGTCAGTCTGTGCGGTTGGACGGCGGGTGTGAGCGGCCCGAATGTCTATCAAGGGAAGCTTCTAGGCGCGAACGCAATTACGTTCCAGGGCATCCCGTTCGATCCCCCTGGCTCCGGACCGGTCCGCGTCTTCCGCTTCACGAATATCCGGGTCGACGCTTCCTATATCGGTGTTTCCAGCACAATGATCCCCAACTCGATCAATGCAACCGTCAACATGACGAACAGCTTGCCGCTGACGCTGTTGACTGGCCAGTTGACCATCGGGTACGTCCAGAAGGCTGTCAACACGGCCGTCATGAATTCGACGGCGGATACCGTGTTGCCCGCCTCCATGGGCGTCCAGTTACCCAACTGTGTTTCCGCCTCGAAGCAGCGCTTCGCCACGCTGAGGTTCAGCAAGAACTTCGGAACCGCACTGCTGCCGCGATCGGGAGCGGCGTTCATCGATACCTCGACGTCGCCCACGCCCACAGCCCAGAACACTCCGGGCTCGATCTATAACTCAGAGAGCGGATTCTACACTCCGAACTTCCCCGCGGCGAACAACCTGAACAAGGCCGGCTTGGCCGATTTCGGCAGCCGGCTCCAGGCTGCCTTTTCCAATCTTCCTGCCGGGACGACGCTCTATGTCGCCACGGTGCCGGTGACTTTCACGAATGGTGTGCCGGCTCCGAATACCGGAACTCAGTTGCAGGCGCGGCTCATCACGTCGGCCAGTGGCGCCTTCGCGCCCGTCACAGCCACTGAGATCCTCGACGGCATTCCCGCCGCCGCCATCCCCATTACGCAGGGCAACGCCGTGGCCGTCTGGGAGGTTCTCCAGAACAACCCTGGAGCGATGGACAATGCCGTCTTCCCGCTGTGGATCTCCTATCCCGCCAATACGGTTGGACTCGGGACAGCCTCAGTCAACCTGCAACTGGTGCCCCTCTCTACGCTGAACAGGTCAAGCGAAACAGCCCCGGTGCCCCGCTTCGCGGACGTTTTCAGCGGCTACCAACTGCTGTCAATCCGCAATATGTGCCCTGGAGCGGACTACGTCGTCACCACCTATCCCGCTGGCCTGTCCGTCACCGTGGACGGACAGGCCTACACCGCCCCTCATTCATTCAGTTGGCAGCCCAAATCAACCCACACCCTCGGCGTGACCACCCCACAGTTCTCCAGCTCTACAGTTCGGCAGAGCTTCCTTGGGTGGAGCGATGCTGGTACGGCCACGCACACCATCACTGTGCCCGAGTTCCCCGACGTCTTTACCGCCGAATTCAAGACCGAGTATCAACTTTCACTGAACGCCTCCCCTCAGGCAGGCGGGACCATAGCGGTACTGCCGACATCAGTGGATGGGTTTTACGCTCCAAACACCGTGGTCACGGTGACGGGCACGCCAGCCTCAGGTTATACCTTCGCCGGCTTCACAGGTAGCTACACGACAACTTCCAATCCGTCTAGCTTCTCCATGACGAACCCGCGGAACCTGCAGGCCAATTTCGTCACCTCGAGTGCCGGCGTCAGTGTCGGCGCGGTGTCCCCGGCCTCTGGTACAGGCAGTACGCAGACCTTCACAGCGCTCTTTGGTGGAACCCAGGGATCCGGTTCCTTGACGTGGGTCCAGATGCTCATCGCCTCAGCCGCGGACGGAGGCGGCCAGCCCTTCTGCCTCGTTCACTACGACGCGCACGCCAATACTTTCTGGGTCTACTCGGACGTGGATGGCTTCTTCCACGGACCCGTCGCCGCGCATGCCCCCTCGGGCACACTACAGGGCTCCACCTGTGCCCTCGACACCTTTAATTCGTCAGCCAGCGTACTCGGCAGCCATTTGGTGGTCGATTTCCGGCTGGTGTTCAAGTCTTCGGCCCCCCGCAACGTCTACCTGCGCGCCTACGACGACAGCGGCGCGGATACGGGGACGGTGCAACGCGGAGTCTGGACCATGCAACCACTGGCCGCGCCCACGCTGTCCGTCACGCCCGCCTCCGGTAACTCGTCCACTCCACTCTTCCAGGCGAAGTTCGCTTCGGATGCCTACGGGAATCAGGGCTCCCTGCCGCTCGGGTGGCAGCAGTTCCTGGTTGCGGCCGACCCCACTGGCGGCGGGCAGCCCTTCTGTTTCGTGCACTACGACCGGGCCGGCGGCGCTTTCTGGATGTACTCCTCGGACGTCGGGTTCTTCCTGGGACCGGTCGCGCCGGGTACGGCTTCGAATGTGTTGGACAGCAGCGCGTGCTCAGTGAATACCGCGGCCGCCGTGGCCGGCATCGCCGCGGACTTCAGCTCCAACCTGGCCCTGCCCCTGACGCTGAAGGCGCCCATGTCGGGCGCGAAGAAGATATACATGCGGACCATGGATCCCCTGCAGCGGGATTCGGGCTGGCAGCAAGTGGGGACTTATCAGGTGCCATAGTGAGACCGGCCGGGGCGCCTGCGTCAAAGGCCGCCCCGGCTCAATGCCCGTTCGAAACCGCCGCTCTAATTCACGCTGTGGCGGAGGTGGCACCCAGGCCTGCACCTGCCCGCAACCGGGGAATTGGCGGCACTGAGGCGCATGTTCCATCTCACCCGGGAATCGCGAAAGGTGGAGCGCGTGTGGTCGCGGACGATTGACGGCGACGGCCGCCGGGTGATGAAGGAGCCATGGCAGTACGGGACTCAGTCCTCCTCGCTGAAAACGGATACCACGACCCAGGGAACCTGGCGCGGCGTCTATGGCGCGCATGGACATAACTTGGCGGGCTCTGGCGTAAACACGCCGGCGTATGCGACTGTAACGATGGCGGGTCAAACATTGACGACCTGGAGCGCATCCACTAGTGACATTCGCGCGCTGGAAGTGCCAACGGGTGGTGGCCGTATCGCCGCGGCCTGGACATCCACCAGCAGCATTACCATCGATATCCAGATCACTGACAAACGATTGCACCAACTCGCACTCTACGTGGTGGACTGGGCCAATTCCGGCAGTCTGCAGACCGTGGCGATTTCGAACTACGAGTCTGGCGCCGTTCTGGGAACGAAGTCGCTGAGTCAGTTCGGTGGGGGCCTGTATACCGTATGGTCCGTTGGCGGCCACGTGAAAGTGACATTGACCGCACAAGGCGGAACCACGGCGATGCTCAGCGGCATCTTCTGGGACGCGATCCCAGGCAATGAGACCTATGTCTACGATGCCACTGGCCGGTTGGCGGCCGAGTACGGGTCGGTGGCAACAACCCCAGGTGTGTCGTACCTCGCGACAGACCATCTGGGCTCCACTCGACATGTACTGAACGGCGGCGTTGCAAAACGGTATGACTACTGGCCATTCGGCGAAGAGATGCTGGCGGGCACCGGTGGGCGCCAGGCAACCGAATACAACTCGTCTGTGCCAACAGTTGGTCAGCCTGACCAAGCAACCGGAATGAAATTCACCGGCAAAGAACCGGATAGCGAAACGGGCCTCGATTATTTCGGTGCGAGGTACTTCTCGGGAGCGCAGGGGAGGTTTACGACGCCGGATCCTCTAATGGCTAGTGCAAGGGCAAGCAACTCGCAGACTTGGAATCGATACGCATATGCCCTAAACAATCCTCTGCGATACGTTGACCCCGATGGTATGGACGTCCCGCAATCCTGCGCCGACGACGAGAAATGCAAAATCAAGGTCAAAGTGAACATCATCTATGACACGCGGGCGAACAAGGGCAAGGGATTGACTCCTGCGCAAAAGGAGAAGGCGCAGAAGGAGCAGAAGAGAATTGAAGCGACACTCCGGAAGGCCAACGTCCAGGTTGAGCGTACCGAAACTCCTGGGGCGGTTACAGCTTCAGGTGCGATCAGCGGTTCTCAGGACGATGCATTGAATATTTTTGTCTCAGACCAGAAGCTCCCTAGTGGGGTAGCAGGGGTTTCTGGCACTGTTGCTGGAGTTGCTACAACTCAGTTCGATATCAATGCAATCAGCACCGACACGTGGCTAACGTCTGTTCCGCCCTTCAGTTTCACATCGTGGACGCCCACATGGGTTCACGAGTACGGCGAACAACTTCTCCACGTGGGCCAGGAGAGTAGTTTCCTTTCGAACTTTTTAGGGGATGCACATGTTGACCGCCTGATGCAGGGGCTTGTCGTCTCGGCGCCGGGTTACGCGGGTGCCGCGAGGAGCACTCTGGAGAACAAGCGCTACGCCGTGCCGTTAACCCCCGAGGCGAACAAGCCACGCCAGTGACGAGGAGAAATGCGGACCTTTGTTCAATGCGGGTTCTTGACACTAATCGGACTTGATCTTGTGATCCTCGCTAGGCTGACTCTTTGGCCACCGACCCAAGCAGTGCGAAGAGGATCGAGTTGGGTTCTAGAGCGAGTACCGGTGAGCGGGAATGACTACACCATCTTGGCCATCATCTTCTGCGCCACTATGATATTCGGTTTCCTCTATTTTCGGCATCGACGGCGCAAGTGCTGAGTGATCGGCGGCGGTTAGTTCGGGGCGCAAGACGGGGGACAGTCTGAACTGCAACAAATCTGATGATGACGTCGGCACCATTCTCGGAAGGGGGACAGCCTGAAGTGCACCTTCTCACAAACCACAGAAAATGAAAGGGTTACTGCCCCCAGTCCCCTCACCATCTGGCGCTGGACCGCCCGCAGTCACGCAATCCGCCAGCCCTCTTCCCAGTCAGCAACGCGTTTGGATGCCGTAAACATACCAGGCCTCACCAGTCCCACCCGTCGCTCGCAACGTACTCCGGAGTCCACATTCAATCCATCGAAGTTGCCCGGGAAGTCTCCTTGATAAGGGATCGCGCCAAGAAATTGCAGCAGTCTCGGCCACCATTTCGACTGTGCGTAAACGGTAGCTTCCGGAGTGCCGCCAAACCACGCAACTGCAAGCCACCAGCCCGCCCCGTGGCCCGCCCGGCCCGAAACACCCATCCGCCCACCCCACTTCTCCCCCAATTCCCACATTAAGCTTTGTTCAGTCACAGGCGCCGAAAATCTCTATTTCCTTTCCTTGCAATACCAGCCTCCCCAAAACGCCCCTTTCCCCTTGACCCCACCAGCTACAGTGGAATCGCGCCGGCACCAATGCCGGCAATTTTCGTTTATAGGGAGATTTGTATTATGGCGACCGCAGCTCAGATCAGCGCCAACCAGGCGAACGCCAAGAAGTCCACCGGCCCCGTCACCATCGACGGCAAGAGCCGTTCTGCCCAGAACGCCCGCAGCCACGGCTTCACCGCCCAGCACCTCAACATCACGCCCGAGGACCGTGCCGCATTCACAGCCCTCGAAGCCGCCCTCCGCCTCGACACCCGCCCAGCGAACAGCCTCGAAGAAGAGATCTTCCACCGCATCCTCACCCACACCTGGAACCTGCGCCGCATCGAATCCTTCGAATGCATCATCCTCGCCGAAACGGACCCATTGGCGGAAACCAACACCCACGACGGCCAGCTCGAACGCTACGCCCGCTACCGCCGCGACCTCGAACGCGGCCTCTATCGTGCGATCAAAGAGCTCGGCAAACTCCAAACGGAACGGGCCGCCCTCGGCCAACAGCACCCCGATGTCGTCAAAGGCATCCGGGAAAACGTGCCCTTGGCCGAAGTCACCCGCCTGACCAAAAACACTGAGGAACTCTTCTTCTATGAAGGCTATGGCCGCCCCCGCCGCGCCCTCGAACACCTCACCACCGGCATCGATTCCAACCACCCCGACAATCAGGACCCCATCGCCGATCTCCAGCCCATCCGCGTTCCACGAAGCGAAGCCAACCTGGTCGGCCCGGACGGACTGCCCAACTTCAACTACGACGTCGCGGGCCTCTAAACACCACGTCCAGGCAAAGCCGCCGCGCGTCGACGAGACGAAGCCATTGACGGCCTCCTCCGCCGTTCGCGCCCCAAGCGGGTGACCCCTCCGCTACTGCTCTTTGAAAATTAAACCCAGAATCCATCCCGGGTGCGGACCGGCTCTCCACGTCCACGCGACCACTGCCTGGCCTCGTCCCGGAAGAGCCCGTCTGTTGAGCCTGACGCCGGATTATCGGCCGCGCCGCACAAGGCCGCTCACATCGCGCACCGCTCCGCGGGCGGCGCTGGTCGTCATCGCGGCATAGGCCTGCAGCGCGGCCGAGACCGTGCGTTGCCGCTCCGCGGGCTTCCACGCCTCCGGCCCCTTCGCTTCCATGGCGGCCCGGCGGCGGTTCAGTTCTTCCTCGTCAACCGCCAGGCGAATCGACCGCTGGGGAATATCGATTTCAATCCGATCGTTCTCCTCCACCAGCGCCAGCAGGCCGCCCTCCGCCGATTCCGGCGACACGTGCCCGATCGACAGACCCGAAGTCCCGCCGGAGAAACGGCCGTCCGTAATCAGCGCGCACTTCTTCCCCAGGCCCTTCGATTTCAGGTAGCTCGTCGGATACAGCATCTCCTGCATGCCCGGCCCGCCTCGGGGGCCCTCATACCGGATCACCACCACGTCACCAGCTCCGACCCGGTCAGCGAGAATGCCCTCCACCGCGTCGTCCTGGCTCTCGAAGAGGCGCGCCGGCCCGGAAAAGACTAGGTTGGACGCATCCACTCCGGCCGTCTTCACGATACAGCCGTCTTCGGCCAGGTTGCCGTACAGGACCGCCAGCCCGCCATCCTGGCTGAAGGCGTGTTCGACGTCGCGCACGGCCCCTTGTTGGCGGTCCAGGTCCAGATGGTCATAGCGCGCTTCCTGGCTGAACGCCCGCGTGGTGCGGACGCCGCCGGGCGCCGCGCGGTAGAACCGCTCCACCTCCGGGTCCTGGTTGCGCCGGACGTCCCAGCGCTCGATGGCGTCACCCAGCGTGGGCGCATGCACGGTGTAGGCATTCCGTTGGATCAGCCCACGCCGTTCGAGCTCCCCCAGAATGCCGACGATCCCGCCGGCGCGATGCACGTCCTCCACATGAACGTTCGCCGACGACGGAGCCACCTTGCATAGATGCGGCACGCGGCGCGACAGCCGGTCGATATCCGCCATCGTGAACGGTACGCCCGCCTCCTGCGCCGCGGCCAGCAGGTGCAGCACTGTATTGGTCGAGCCGCCCATCGCGATGTCGAGCGTCATCGCGTTCTCGAATGCAGCAATCGTGGCGATTTCGCGCGGCAGCACGGAACGGTCGTCCCGCTCGTAGTAGCGCCGTGCCAGTTCCACAATCGTGCCGCCTGCCTGGCGGAACAGTTTCTCCCGATCGGCGTGGGTGGCCACCAGCGTTCCATTCCCCGGCAGCGCCAGCCCGAGCGACTCCATCAGGCAGTTCATCGAATTTGCGGTGAACATCCCCGAGCACGACCCGCACGTCGGACACGCCGAGCGCTCTATCTCCACCGTCGCCTCGTCGCTGACGGCCGGATCCGCCGCGGCCACCATGGCGTCGATCAGGTCGATCGACCGCACCATGTCACCCTGCCGCACCTTGCCCGCCTCCATCGGCCCGCCGGAAACGAAGATCGACGGGATGTTCAGCCGCATCGAGGCCATCAGCATGCCGGGCGTGATCTTGTCGCAATTCGAGATGCAGACCAGGGCGTCGGCGCAATGGGCGTTCACCATGTACTCGACACTGTCGGCGATTAGTTCCCGAGACGGCAGGCTGTACAGCATTCCGCTGTGCCCCATGGCGATGCCATCGTCCACGGCGATGGTGTTGAACTCCTTCGCAACCCCGCCCGCCCGTTCGATCTCGCCGGCAACCAGGAGCCCGAGGTCTCTCAGGTGAACATGACCCGGAACAAACTCGGTGAAGGAATTCGCGATGGCGATAATCGGCTTTCCAAAATCGTCATCCTTCATTCCGGTTGCGCGCCACAGACTGCGAGCCCCGGCCATATTCCGGCCGTGTGTAGTGGTTCGTGAGCGATAAGCAGGCATTCTCTTTCACTGTACGCGCTCAGGCCCGCCTCGGGCTAGGACTGCCGGTTCCACGCTCCCACCAGTCTCACCCCTCGAAGTAGAACTCGCCCCCGGCCACGATCTCCGCTGGACCCACCATCCGCAACACGTCCCCCTCCGCTCGGAACTCCAGCGGTCCGGCCAGCGTCTTCACCGTCACCGGACTCTCCACCAACCCCCGAGCCATCGCCGCCGACACCGCGCCAGTCGACCCCGTTCCGCTCGACATCGTGAAGCCCGCCCCGCGCTCATAAAACCGCACATCCAGCGTATGCCGGTCTTCCACCTTCACGAAGCTCACGTTCGTTCGCTTGGGAAACTGCGGATGCCACTCAATCTCCGCGCCCAGGGCCTTCCAGTCGAACTCGAAGTCATTCACAAACAACGCACACTGCGGATTCCTCACCCAGAGGATCGTGCACTCACGCACACCGTCCTTGCACAGCAACTGGAACCGCAAATGGCCTTCCTCGATCACCGCCGTGCCCATGTTCATCTCGAAGATGAACTTCAGCCCGTCGCGCTCCAGCAGCCGTAGTTCCTTCTCCCCAGCCCCCGTCGCAATGACGACATCCTCGCCCACCAGGCCCGCATCCACCAGGAACGCCGCCGCGCAGCGCGTGCCATAGCCAGAGATTTCCGCCGCACTCCCGTCGGAATTCAACAGCCGGATCGCCGCCGGACGCCCAGAAAAGGGGACAAGAAAAGGGGACAGCCTGGCGTGTGCCTTTTAGTAAGTGGCTGAAAATAAAAGATTTACTGCCCCTGTCCCCCTTGCCATCTGCCGCTGGACCCCCCGCAGTCCCGTAGTCCGCCAGCCCTCTTCTCAGCCAGCAACTCGTTTGGATACCATGACTTGCCGGTCCTCACCAGCCCCACCCGTCGCCCGTAACGTACTCGGTAGTGCGCATTCAATCTATCGGAATTGCCGCTGGGACGGGTCGCGATCCCGCCGGTAGGTGAGACCCGCCATTCAAAGCCGGAAATGTCAAAGGACG
Source organism: Paludibaculum fermentans (assembly GCF_051172195.1). Lineage (GTDB taxonomy): Bacteria > Acidobacteriota > Terriglobia > Bryobacterales > Bryobacteraceae > Paludibaculum > Paludibaculum fermentans_A. The sequence goes on along the minus strand of NZ_JBPJAQ010000001.1, from coordinate 345,740 downwards.
CCGTCATCCACCCCAACAGCAGCAACCACCCCGTTTGCGTATCCGAGTCGTAGACTAACCCCGCCTCCTTCAGCCGATTCGTTGCCGCATCCACAGTCAGAGTGGGGATGGGGGACAGGCTGCCCCCTCTCCAATTACCACTGCCAAGGAGCACTGAGGGCGAAGCGATGAGTGTGAATCGACGGCGTTCGACTTTTCCGCGATAGGGTTGCGGTTAGGTGGTTGGTGAGAGAAAGGGCATATCCGCCATCGCCGGCTGCCGGTAGGTGGCACGCTATCCCGGAATGGGGAGGCGCAGTATGTGTCCGGTGAAGCCATCCCTCCTCTGCCCGGCATATGCCGTCGGCGACTAAACTTCGGTGGGCTCCAGTTCCTCGGTAGCAATTCGTCCATTCGCTGGATCGGGTGTTCCGCGACGCGCCCCAACACATCGCATACATATGCCCTAGGTGAAAGGAGGTTGATGGGGAGGAACGCAGTTAACCCGCCCGCCCCAGCGCCTCAAGCCAGGCATTGACCTGCCCAAACGCGTCCTGCTGCCACTGATCCGCCGTGCGCTCTCCCAGAATTCTGGTGTCGTCGACAAACTGCCGGACGCAAGTCGGTCCGTAGTCGTCTTCGGTGCGGAACTTCTCCGCGATATACCGGTATCCTGTTTCGCCGCTGGCGTGCTTCCGAATGGGGCGGCAGTCATCGGCCAAGGCGTCGGGTCCGCCGGGATAGTTTCGGACGCAGTAATAGATGTCGTAGGCGTCTTTCTGCTTGTGGCGGTTGTTCAGTGCATGCCCTTTCATGGCGAGCAGCGCGGGAATGGAGCACACCGCCACTTCGACGCGGTTCGTGCCGCCCGTTGGCATCGCGCCTTCTATCGCCACCAACTGGTAGAAATGCAGCGCGAGTTCCGCGCCGTCCGCTTTCTGAACCGCGAAATTGTCGATGAGCGGCGGCTTGTTCTTCACGATCTCAGCGTCGCGCGGCATCAGAAAGTCCACGATCACGTCGATGGGTGGCCCGTCATCCGTTGCCGCAATCTGCCGCACCAGCTGAAAGCGCCTGAGTCCTTCCCTCTGTGCATAGCCTTTGCCTTGGAGTGCTTCCACCAGATGGGCATACTCCCCGTCGCCAAGCGCTTCGGCATCGAGGCCCAGATCCACGTCAAGCGTGCCCACATGGGGCATCTCCTCGTTATCAAGCAGTAGCCAGGGCACGGCTCCGCCGACGACTGCGAACTTGCCCTTGAAGCTCCCCAGAATCTGCCCAATCTCAATGAGCACACGTTTGACGGCGTCCGTGGTGCGGTCATCGTAATCCGCCGCGGACTGCGGCTCTCTTCGTTCTATTGGGCCCATTGGAGCTTCTCCCGTCGTAAATGATCGGCGGCTTCCCGGCCGCGTTCGCCCGCCACACAAAGGTCCAGATAGGTTTGCACCGCACTCGTGCAGAGGGCGCCTGGAGCAGGCTCCACCGTATCCTCCAGTAGCCCGCGATCCTTGGGAATAGTGACGGTCACGTTTTCTCCCCTGCCGGAGATGGAAAGCTGTAGGGCGGTTTTGAGTCTTTCGAGTCCCGCCTCATCCGCGTAGAAATACTGCATGCCTGTGCGGCCGTAAGGCGCGAGCCACTGGGCGGCCGAGAAGGAGGCGAAGACTGCGCGCGCGTTCAGGGCGGGCGTTCGAAGTGTGGCGCGCGCGGCCTCCTCAAACAACTTGCCGTGCAGAATGGTGTAGAAGCTCAGGCGCTTGCCCGGCGGCGCTTCATACGCGTCACGCCAGGCATCGAGCAGCTCGTTGGGCTTTGCAAGGAACAGGCCTTGCGCGGACCTGTCGGCCCATTCCCGGTCGAGCAGGCCGCTGCCTACGTTGCTCGCATGGCCGAGGCTCACACCGGCGGACTGGGCAAGTTCCTCCACCCGCCAGCGGCGATGGGGATCGTGCAGCAGCGTCTTGAGCACCAGCGCGGACTTCGGCCGGAACAGCGATTTGAGTTCGCGGCGGTCGGGCGCGGGTTTGTCGGCGACAATCCGCTCAATGAATACCCCATCGAATTCGAGCCGCACATTGCCCTGCAGGTCCACGTACCCGACCTGGTTTTCCTGGCAGATCATGCGCGCTTCCGGCGAAAGGTAAGGGGCGATGAACACGGGCGTCGCCTGCAGCCCCGCGCGTTGCAGGATGTTCTTCAGCCGGAGCAGGCCCTCACGCACATAGCGCGGCTGCCCGTTCTGCTTGACCTCGCAGGCGAGCAGATGCGGCTGCCCTGCGGCGGTCAGGTGCACCACGATATCGAACTCGTGAGGGCCATTCATCACATTCCGTTCGATGCGTTGGAGCGTGACGATCGGAATCGCGGCGAGGACCGATTCGAGCGCATGCGTGGCATCGCTCTCGAACGCCCACACCGCCTTCATTGAATCGGCTGCCTTCAGCATAAGTTGAAATTAGCATTTTGGGTGAAATCATGCAAGACAATTTCACTGAAACTGGCTGTTTCAGCACATGGTGAAATTGCCTGAATGAGTGAAGGTTCCAGCAATGCCCCTGCGACGCATCAAGTCGAACACACCGCCCGGCTTTGATCCGGTCACCCACCAACACGGAGACTCCGCGCCTCCATCCTGAACTTCTCCCATCTTGGCCCGGGGCGAACAAAAAGCGGTCACACCTCGAGAAAATAATCGATTCCCATTTACTTTCAAAGAGTTAACAAATGCACCCCAAGCCGGGATTTGGCAGCCCTCCCTTATGATGTGTCCGGAGCGTGATTGATGAGGATCGATGTGACGACGAACGATGCAAGGGCCGCTGCCGCCCTCGCTCGCCGCATCCGGCAAACGGATGCCAACTTGGACCTGCACCCTGCCGAAACGGCGGGGGTTGCCTCCTACGAGGCCCCCGTGCGCTTCCAGGAGCTATGCCATGCCATCTCTGACGGCGTTCAACGCGGCTCTCTCCACGAGCACTTCGTCACCGCCACTGCGTCCCCAAGGAAGGACCGCTAACCATGTCAGCCAGCGCCGCCCTCGCCCCCCACCGCCTTGCCGCCAACCGCGCCAATGCTCGCAAATCCACCGGACCCCGCACCGAAGCCGGCAAACGCGCCTCTTCCCAGAACGCCCGCAAGACCCCGCCTTGCCCGTTCACCTTCGAACTGCCGGCCCACTTCGCCGGCCCATGGTTCCTCGACGCGCTCCGCCGCACCGAAGCCTGCCGCGACACCCGAGCCCGTCTGCTGCTCATCAACCGCTGCATGCTCCAGGCCCACGAACTCCGCTGGGCCGCCCTCGAACGCACCCTCTTCGACGTCGCCTGCGCCGAAACCGATGGCAGTCTCGAAGCGGCTTCCGTCTGGCTCGCCCAGCAACTCGCCGCCGCCAAAGGACTCGTGGCCTACCAGCGCTGGATCACCCATCGCATCAATCTGGTGGAACGCTCCCTGGCCACCCTCGCCGCGCAGTCCGCCACAATCGAAGCCGAAGTCCCCAAGACCATGGCTGCCGGAGCGGGCGGAGGCTCCCTGTTCTCCGAAATGACACCCGCCGCTCTCGGCCCCGAAAGCACTCTCCCCATCTCCTTCAACGACGATGGCTGGAGGTACGCCGGCCTCTCCGGACTGCTCGGTGGCCGCGTCGGAGCGCCCCAACCCCCAAAACCGCCGCAGCCCCCCAAACCGCCCGTCATCCACCCCATCCGCGGCCGTTATCGCCTCTATCTCCGCTGCCCCGCCGCGCCGCAGCCGCAAAACGAACCCGCGGCCCCACCGCGGCATCTGGACCAACTCCCCGCGCATGCCCCTCAGCCTTGCTTGGGGCACGTCCCAACACCTGCAAAGCCCGAGCCAAATCTGCCTGCAAAGGGCAGCCCAGCGCGCCCGCCCGTTCCAACCTTAGACTCCCACCTGGCCATCACTTTGCCAAACGAACCCAGTCCCCAATCCGCAAATCCCTTGCTTGCGGAAACCGCCCACAGCCCACCTCTACCTTCACACTCATTCCTCACTCGCTCTCTACCCAAACGAACCCATACGGCCAGATCCTAAACCCACAGCTCTTTGACATCCAAACCTTCACCACCCGCGTGCCCTCGGCCCCGGTCCGGCCTGCTTCAGCCCTCGAAGTAGAACTCGCCCCCGGCCACGATCTCCGCTGGACCCACCATCCGCAACACGTCCCCCTCCGCCCGGAACTCCAGCGGTCCGGCCAGCGTCTTCACCGTCACCGGACTCTCCACCAACCCCCGAGCCATCGCCGCCGACACCGCGCCAGTCGACCCCGTTCCGCTCGACATCGTGAACCCCGCCCCGCGCTCATAAAACCGCACGTCCAGCGTATGCCGGTCTTCCACCTTCACGAAGCTCACGTTCGTCCGCTTCGGGAACTGCGGATGCCATTCAATCTCCGCGCCCAGGGCCTTCCAGTCGAACTCGAAGTCGTCCACGAACAGCGCGCACTGCGGATTCCCCACCCAAAGGATCGTGCACTCGCGCACACCGTCCTTGCACGCCAGCGGGAACTTCAAATTGCCTTCCTCGATCACAGCCGTACCCATGTTCATCTCGAAGATGAACTTCAGCTCGTCGCGCTCCAGCAGCCGCAATTCCTTCTCCCCAGCCCCGGTCGCAATGACGACATCCTCGCCCACCAGGCCCGCATCCACCAGGAACGCCGCCGCGCAGCGCGTCCCGTTGCCCGAAATCTCCGCCGCACTCCCGTCGGAGTTCAACAGCCGGATCGCCGCCGGACGCCCGTTCGCCGGAGGCGACACCAGCATCCAGCCATCCGCCCCGATCCCCGCATTGCGGTCGCAAATCGCAATCGAGGCGGCCACATGCCGCTCCGCCGCCGGCGCCTCGTGCGACCACGTCAGCAAAAAGTCGTTGCGCGCTCCGTGCGCCTTCGCAAAGGGGATTTTTGTCATTGAATATGCCGCCAGATCTCGATTACCGGAGAATCCTTCGCAGTGAAGATTCTCACACATTCATACCGCCGCGGCCCGCGCCGCAACTTGTTCACCGCCTGCGATACCCGGTCCCCCGAGATCGCAATCACCCACTCGTCCCACATGAAAAAGTCCGGCCGCATTACCGCCGCCTGCCACATCGGCCCATCGCCCTCGTGCAGCGATTCTTTGATCGGAATGCCCGCTTCCCGCAGGATCCCCGTCGGATCGCCGAAGCTCATGAAGATCCCCGTACCCCGCTTGTACCGCGGCTTCAGGTACTCCACCGCCTCCTGGGTCCAGGCCCGCCGCCCGGCCGAATTCGCCTGCGACTCCCGCCAGCAGATCCAGGTCTCCTTGCGCGGATAACCCACCCACGGCGCCACCGCCACACCGATCAGGATCACCGCCGCCAGCCCGCGCAACTTCGCCGGAATCAAAGCCACCAGCCCCGCCAACCCGAGACACGCCAGAGGCAGCAGGTTCAGCCCATACCGAGTGTTGTAGTAGCTGTTCGGCCACAAGTGCGGCACGAAGATCGGAGTCCCCGACGAATACAGGCTCAGCACATAGAACGCCGGCGTCAATGCCAGCAGCAGCACCGCCCACCAGCCGCGCTTGATCAACGCCGCCGCCAGCCCCGCTACACCCACCCACGCCAGCGGCCGCCCCACGCACAACTCCGCCGCCGCCCGGTAGTATTCCCACGCCTTCGGCCAGTCATGATCGCCCGGATACTTGTCCATGCCCTTGTCCAGGGCCCGCTGATAGATCGCCTTGGCCGACCACGGCCCGTTGTAGAACTCCAGCGGATTCGTGTACAGGATCCGGTTGTGTAACAGCCAATACACCGGCCCCGCGCCCGCCGCCAGACAGAACACCAGCGCGCTCAGCCACCGCCGCTCGCCGCCCGCGATCAATACGTACAGAGCGACGAACGGCAGCAGGACCCATGCCTCATACCGGGTCAATGTGCCGCAGCAGGCCAGCAGGCCCGCCAACAGCGCATCGACCCACGACTGGCTGTCATGAAACCGCGCGCAGAAATACAGCAGGCCCGTCGCACAGCACAGCGACAACGGCTCCGTCATCGGAGTCGCCTGCAAATACATCAGGTTCGGATTCAGCGCGAACGCCGCCACCGCCGTGAGGGCCGCGGCCGTGGAATCAAAGATGCGCCGCACTGCCAGGAACAGGAATAGTCCGGCCAGTGTGAAGCAGAAGCCGGAGACGATGGCCCCGCCCAGGCCGCTGCGCCACAGTGAGTCCACTGCCACCAGCGGCATCATCAACACATGCGGCAGCGGCAGCCACACCGTGCCGATCTGCTCGTACCCCGCCGCCCTCGAGTCCAGAATCCGCCGCGCAATATTCAGGTGCGCTTCCGCGTCCCCGTACCACAGCGTCCAACCCTGCGACAGGACATACCACACCGCCACGGTGCTCCACAGCGCCAGGACAGCCCATACCGCCAGGCCGCTCCACGGCGTGTACGAGCCGCTCCGCGCCGCCTTAGAACGCGGTGAACTGGCGGAACTCTTCGAAGCGCGCTTCGATGTCATCTCTGGTCAGCGTCCGGAAGCGGTCAACCCCAAACTCCTCGCAGCAGAAGCTGCCCATCACGGATCCGTACACCACGGCCTTGGCCAGATCCTGGTGCGAAGCCGTCTCCGCATTCACGCCGCGCGATGCCAGATAGCCGATGAAGCCGCCCGCGAAGCAGTCGCCCGCGCCCGTCGGATCCTTCAGCCCGTGCAGCAGGTAGCCCGGCACGCTGAAGAACCCGTTCTCGTGGAACAGCGTCGCCCCATACTCGCCCCGCTTGATCACCAGCAGCTTCGGACCCAGCGCCCGCACATGCGCGGCCGCCTTCTTCAGGTTGCTTTCACCCGACAACAGCTTCGCTTCGCTGTCGTTGATCAAGAGGAAATTCCAGCCCTTCAACGTCTCCAGCAACTCGCCGCGGAAGTCGTTGATCCAGAAATTCATCGTGTCGCCGCCCACCAGGCTCAGGTTCGTCATCTGGTCGCGCACGGTCTTCTGCAGCCCCGGCTGGATGTTGCCCAGCATCAGGTAAGGCTGCTGCTTCTGGCTCGCCGAGAGCTTCGGATCAAACGTGGCAAAGACATTCAACTCGGTCGTGAGCGTCTCGCGATCGTTCATATCGGCCGAGTAGACACCCGCCCAGAAGAAACTCTTGCCGGCCACACGCTCCAGGCCCTCCAGCCCGATGCCGTGCGATGCCAGCAGGTCCGTATCTTCCTGGGCGAAATCCTCGCCGACCACGGCGACAATCTCGGTCTTCGTGAAATAGCTCGCTGAAAGTGCGATATAGGTGCAAGCGCCGCCCAGCATGCGGTCGACCTTGCCCGCGGGGGTAGTGACTCCGTCGTATGCGACGGATCCAACGACAACAAGAGACATTCTTTCAATTGTAGCCGTACCTCGCGGTCCGCCCAACGACGACAGCTACAATAGAGGAAGTAATCATGGAGACTATCCGGCGCTGGGTGCCGCTGATCACGGTCATCTGTTCCTGCCTCTTTCTGCAACGCCTGGTCGCTTTCAGGCTCATGGCTTCCCGCCCGGCGCAACTCAGCCCGGCTCTTCGCCGTTTCATCAGGGCCGTCTGGATCGCCACCTCCCTCTGGTTGGCCATCGGCCTGCCCATCCTCATGGAAATTCACTTCCGCTGGATGCCGGCCAACCTGGTCGCCTTCCTGCTGGCCGCCTCCCTTTTCTGGATCTGCCTCGTCGTCTCGGCCGGCATCTGGTTCTGGTGCACCCAGCACGCCGAAACCTTCCACCCGGACCGCCGCCGCTTCCTCGCCCTCGGCGCGCCCGTCGCCGCCGCGCCCCTGGCCCTCGCCGGCTATGGAGCCTATCTCGCCCGCACCTCCATGGTGCAGGAACAGGTGGACCTCCACTTGCCCAACCTCCACCCGGATCTCCACGGCCTCCGCATCGTCCAGCTCACCGACATCCACTTCGGGCCCTTCTTCGGCCCCGCCGAACTGCGCTGTGCCATCGGCATGGCGAACGAGTACAAACCGCATCTCATCTTCCTCACCGGCGACCTCGTCACGCGCCGCGGCGACGACATGGCAGGCTGCCTCCAACTCCTGCGCGGACTCAAGGCCGAAGCCGGCATCTACGGTTGCCACGGCAATCACGAGATCTATGCCGAAGCCCTCGAATACGCCACCACGCAGGGCGCCCGCTACGGCTTCCAGTTCCTCCGCCAGCGCGCCGCCCTCCTCCGCTTCGGCCAGGCTCAACTCAATCTCGCCGGCTACGACTACCAGCCGCTCCACTCGCCTTACCTCCCGCGGGCCGAATCCCTCATCGTCCCCGGAGCCGCCAACCTCCTCCTCCAACACAACCCCGACACCTTCCCGCGCGCTGCCCAGGCAGGCTTCGATGTCACACTCGCCGGTCATACACATGGAGGTCAGATCAACGTCGAAATCCTGCACGAAAACCTCAGCGCCGCACGATTTTTCACTCCTTTTGTACGCGGACTTTACGAGCGGGATCGAAAACTGGTATACGTGAGCTCGGGTCTTGGTACCGTCGCCATGCCTGTTCGTCTGGGAGCTCCGCCGGAAGTCAGCTTGCTTCGCCTGTGCGCCACCTGATTCTCAGTGACATTCATTCGAACCTCGAGGCGCTCCACGCCGTTCTGAGGCACGCTGAAGGCGCGTACGACACCATCGTCTGCTGCGGTGACCTCGTCGGCTACAACGCCGCTCCCGTCGAAGTCATCGATTGGGCCCGCAAAACGCTCTCCGCCGTGGTTCGCGGCAATCACGACACCGTCTGCTGCGGCGTCGAGGATCCGCTCATGTTCAACTCGGTGGCCCGCGAAGCCGCCCTCTGGACCTTCGACGAGCTCCCGCCCGCCAGCCGCGCCTGGCTCGCTGCCCTGCCCGCCGGCCCGCTCACCTTCGACGGCTTCGAGATCGCCCACGGCTCCCCCGGAGGCGAAGACGACTACCTCATCGACACAGTCGACATCGCCGGCCTCGACCAGATCATGCTGCGCAAAATCTGCTTCTTCGGCCACACCCACCTGCAGGGCGGCTGGAGCTGGCAGCGCGGCGGCATCCAGCGCCTCACCAAGCCCGCGCTCAGCGAAGATGAGCGCATCATCGACCTCGACCCCGACTTCCTCTACCTCGTCAACCCCGGCTCCGTCGGCCAGCCCCGCGATGGCGACCCCCGTGCCGCCTATGCCATCTGGGACTCCGGCAACTCGCTGCTCCACTACCGCCGCGTGAAGTACGACATCCGCGCCGCGCAGAACCGCATCCACGAAGCCGGCCTCCCCGAATACTTAGCTGACCGCCTGGCCGCCGGCCGCTAACGCCGCCCTCAACTTCGAAGCCGCTACCTTCCCGATCGCCGCCGCCAACTCTTCCTCGCTGGCCGCCTTCACCCCCGTCAGGCTCCCAAACGTCTTCAGCAGCTTCTCAATCGTTTTCGGCCCGACCCCGGGGATCTCCACCAGCTCGCTGGTCAACGTCCGGGCATCCCGCCGGTTCCGGTGGAAGGTCACCGCAAACCGGTGCGCCTCGTCGCGGATCATTTGCACCAGGTGCAGCACCGGCGAGTTCCGCTCCAACACGATGGGCTCGTCTTCCTGCCCGTAGACATACAGCGTCTCTTCCCGCTTGGCCAGCGAAGCCAGCGGCTGATTCAGGATGCCCAACGCCTCCAGCGCCGCCGCGGCCGAGTGCAACTGCCCCAGCCCGCCGTCAATCAACACCAGCCCCGGCATCGGCTTGTCTTCCGCCTGCAGCCGCCCGTACCGCCGCGTCACCACCTCATACATCGATGCGAAATCGTCGTTGCCCACCACCGTCCGGATGATGAACTTGCGGTAGTCCGACTTCTTCATCCGGCCCTCTTCCCACACCACCATGCTCGCGACCTTGTCCGTGCCCTGGATGTGCGAGATATCGAAACACTCGATCCGCTTCGGAGCATCCGGCAGGTTCAGCGCCTCTTCCAGCGCTTCACTGATCGCCGCCGACGTCGGCCGCAGCACCCGGAACCGCTGCTCAAAGCTGTGCCGCGCATTCGACCCCACCAGCGCCAGCAGCGCCCGCTTCTGCCCGCGCTGCGGAGTGTGGATCTCCGTCTTCTTGCCCCGCTTCTCGCTCAGCAGCTCTTCCAGCACCTCGCGGTCATCCAGCTCCAAAGGCACGTGAATCACGGCCGGAACCGGCTGCCCCGAGCTATACACCTGCATCAGCAGCGTGGTGAAGAACTCCTGCGGTTCGTACTCGCTCAGGTCCTCCCAGAAGAACTCGCGCCGGTCGACAATGCGCCCGTTCCGCAGATGGAACAGATTCACCGCCACCTGCGGCGGTTCCGCATACGACGAGAAGATGTCGATGTCATCGCCCGAGGCCGCGGCCATCTTCTGCTTCTGCTCCACCTCTTCCACCGTGTGGATCAGATCCCGCAGCGCCGCCGCCCGCTCAAACTCCATCGCCTCCGACGCCTGCTCCATGCGTTTGCGCATCTCAGACGCCAGGTCGTGCGTACGCCCTTCCAGGAACATCCGCACGTCGCGCACATGCTCGGCGTAGATCTGCTCCGTCGTCAACCCCTGCACACACGGACCCAGGCAGCGGTGAATGTGGAACTCCAGGCACGGGTGCGTGTGGTTCCGCGAGAAGTCCACCGTACACGACGGGATCTTGAAATGGCGGTGGATGAAGTTCACCAGCCGGTGCGCCAGGTTCCCCGGGAAGTACGGGCCGAAGTACGTGCCGTCCTTCCGCAACCGCCGGGTCACGTACACCCGCGGCCACTTCTCGTTCGTCAGCTTGATGTATGGATAAGTCTTGTCGTCCCGCAGCAGCACATTGAAGCGCGGCTTGTACTGTTTGATCAGGTTGTTCTCGAGCGCCAGCGCCTCTTTCTCGTTATCCAGCAGGATGTAGTCGAGATCGTGCGCTTCCCGGATCAGGCTGCCGGTCTTTGCCTCGGCCAGCCGGTCTTCGTTGAAATAACTGCGAACCCGGCTTCGCAGGTTCTTCGCTTTGCCTACATACAGCACCGTCCCGGCGGTGTCTTTGTACAGGTACACGCCGGGCAGCAGCGGCAATTGCGAAGCTTTCTCTCGCAGCTCATCAACGCGGGAGCTCATCTAGGAGGCCTATAATTTAATTGTGGCACGCATACTCCCGCTGCTTCTGTTCTCCGCCGCGCTTGCCTGCGCCCAGCAGGCTGAGCCGCCCAAGGAGAAGGCGCAGCAGCCTCCCTTCGCTGAGCCAGAGGAAGAGGACGCCAGCGCTAAACCCAAGAAGGAGTACGTCTTCAATCCGCTGCAGGCCGAGACGGAGATCAAGACGGGCAAGTTCTACATGAAGCGCGGCAAGTGGAAGGCCGCCACCATGCGCTTCGAAGAGGCCCTCCTCTGGAACGGCCAGGCCGCCGAAGCCTATCTGCTGCTGGGCGAGGCCCGCGAGAAGATGGGTGAAACCGCCGCCGCGAAATCGGCCTACGAAAAGTACCTCCAGGTCGCCCCGGATACCAAGGAAGCGCCCGAAGTGAAGAAGCGCCTCGCCAAGCTGCCCCAAGGTACCCAGGCCAGGAAATAGCCGCCTGGACTATTCCGGCTTCCTCCAGGCCACGATGGAACACGGGAACCCGAACCGCAGCTCGCCCTCCCGCTCGTACGCCTGAATCGACAACCGGTCGACACCGACGTCACCCTGGATCAGCCTGCGCAGCTTGCCCGCATCTCCCGGATTGGGGAACGACGCGCCCAGCAGCGCCTCCACCGAAGTATCCAGCCGATAGAACGCCTGGCCCAACTCGGCGAGGCCCAGCTGGCTGCCCAACCCGAGCAGTTCTGGCAGCGGCACCGCCCGCGCGTGCGACGGATCCCGCAGCGTCTCCATCTCATCGTAGGCGGCGCCCTTTTCCGGTTCCGGAGTGACGTCGTTGACGACGATCCGGCCGCCCGGCCGGCACACCCGAATCATCTCGCGCAGCACCGCAGCCGGGTCCATCAGATGGTGGAATGAGTACCGCGTCACCACCAGGTCGAAGCTGCCATCAGGGAAGGGCAGTGCCGTGGCATCGCCCAGCCGCCATTCCAGATTGCCGAGCCCCTTCTGGTCCTGCAGCACCCGAGCCTGGTCAATCATGGCCGGCACGAGATCCATTCCGGTCACCCACTTCGCGACACCCGCAAAGGCGCAACTGACGATGCCCGGTCCGCAGGCGATATCGAGGACTTCATCCGACGCCTGCACCCGGGCGGTTTCCAGCAGAAGCCGCAGCGAAGCCTCTGCTGAATGGGAAGGCGCCTGGGCAAAAGGCACGGCCTGCAAAGTGAACTGACTCAGAATGCGCTCGTTATGCTCTACGTGGGAACGATCCATACTCCATTATCCCAACAACCACTCGATCCCTTCGTGATTCAATGCAAGGTGTGAACCGGCGTCCTGTCCTCCTCCTGGCCCTGGCCCTGGGCCCCTTGGCCGTTGCCCAGCCTCGTTTAAAGATTGAGAACCAGCGCGTCCAGGTTCTCTCCGGCTCGGAACTCGTCGCCCAATCACCCGCCGAAGGACTCTGGTCCATCTCCTGTGAGTGGAACGACAACTGGCCCACCCACTGGCAGCACGCCCAACCCGCCAAGACCACCACCGAAGGCGAATGGACCATCCTCACCGCCGACCTCCAAGCCTGCGGCGGCACCTGGGCCCTGCAGGACGCCTACCGCCTGGAAAATGGCCTGATCCACGGGCTCCGCCGCTTCACCTGGAAAGGCTCGCAGCCTGCTACCCACGTCACCCTCTCTGTCCGCTTCGAAGCGCCGGCCGACTCCGCCCAGCCCCTGCTGCCTGGCATCAACTACTACGGCAACCCCTCCGGAGCTCGCAGCCGCCGGGTTCCCGTATCCACCGGCCAGCCGGGCGAAGAGTCGCTGTATGAAGAGCATCGCTACCCGATGCCCTTTGTGTCGCTGGAACTTCATCGCGGCTCCCGGCTCTGGGGCGCCGCTCTCCATTCCATCCCGTCACCGGCGCCGCATGGCCGCCGCCCCGACCAATGGTGGTCGCTTGGCTTCGTTTCGCAGAAAGGATCCACCGAACTCACGCTCCTCAGCGGACCGGCCGCCTCGAACAGCCAGCGCTCCGTCATCAAGGGCCTGCAGCGCGGCTTCATGCCTTACCCCGAAGCGTGGCTCACTGTCCCGCCCGGAGCTGTCATCGAGAAGTCTTTCTATCTCGAGGCCTTTCCGGTCGACCGCGAGGGCTCAGCTTTCCAGCACTCGGTGCTGTCGTCCTTACACCTCTTCCACCCCTTCTACGCCGGCGACTTCCCCACCTTCCCGGACATCGTCCGGGCCAAGTACCGCTACGCCAAAACCCGCTGGCACGAGTCGCCCGACTTCAGCACCTTCCAGAAGTACGTCGACCGGCCGCAATCCGTCATGGGCTGGACCGGCCAGGCCGAAGCGCCCGGCTACGCTCTCCAGGTCCTCGCGCCGGGCTTGAATGACCCCGCCACCCTCACCTACGCCCAGAAGTCGCTCGACTTCCTCTCGACCGCCACCTTCTATGAAGGCGGCTTCCACAACTGGTACGACCTCCAGAAGAAGAGCTGGGACCGGACCGAAGTTCTCAACCAGGGCCAAGCCATGCTGGCCTTCGCCCGGGCGATTAAGGCCGGCCGCGCCGCCCATCGCAACACCACCAAATGGGAGGCCTTCCTGCGCAAGGCCTGCGATGTCCACGCCGCCCGCATTCTCAAACCGGACTGGAAGCCCGCCTCCACCAGCGAGGCGTCGTTTGTCGCTCCGCTCGTCGAGGGCGCCCGCCTATTCCAGACACCGCTTTACCGCCAGGCTGCCGTGAAAGCGGCCCAGCACTATGCCGGCCGCCACTTGGCCATGCGCGAACCCTACTGGGGTGGTACCCTCGATGCCTCCTGTGAGGACAAAGAAGCCGCCGCCCTCGCCTTCCAGGGTTTCCTCTCGCTATACGAGGACAGCCACCAACCCGAGCACCTGGTGTGGGCCCGCCATGCCGCCGACGTCGTCCTCACCTATACCTACGTCTGGGACGTCCCCTTTCCGGCCGGCCGTTTGACCGACCATCGCGTCCGCACCCGCGGCTGGACTGCGGTCTCCGTCCAGAACCAGCACCTCGACGTCTGGGGCGCCATCGTGGCCCCCGAGATCTACCGCCTGGGCCAGATCGACCATCGCGAAGACCTCAAACAACTGGCCCTGGTCATGTACCGCTCGTGCGGCCAGATCATCGACCCCTACGGCAGCCAGGGCGAACAGCTTCAACAGACCAACTACGCCCAGCGCGGAGCCGACGTCGAACTCGCCAAGCTCCGTGGAGACTATAACGAGTCCTGGACCGTCTTCTGGATCACCGCCCACTTCCTCACCGGAGCCGCCCGCTTCGTCGAACTCGGCGTCCCCATCTGGACCCAGCGATGACCCCGATCTCCCGCCGCGCCATCCTTACCCTGCCGGCACTGGCCTGGGCCCAATCGCCGGCTGCACCCGCGTCCAGCCTGGCTCTCCACCTTGCTGCCCAACTCGACACTCTCGCCGCCGAGTGGGACGCCCGCCGCGCAGCCATCACGACTCCAGCCGCCTTCCAGAACCGCATCCGGTTCATCCAGGCGCGCGTCCGCGAAATGCTCGGGCCCATCGGACCGGCCACTCCGCTGCATGCCGAAGTCACGCGCATCACGCAGCGCGACGGTTACCGCATCGAAAACCTGCTCTACCAATCCGCGCCCAATCTTTGGGTCCCGGCCAACCTCTACGTGCCGGCCAGCCTCGGCCCTCATCCCGCCGTTCTCTCACCCTGCGGCCACTACGAAATCTCACGGCAACACCCCGACTACCAGCGCGCCTATATCCTGCTCGCCCGCGCTGGGTTCGTTGTGCTTGCCTATGACCCCACGGGCCAGGGCGAACGCCGCCAATACTGGGACCCCATCACCAAAACGCAGCAGGACAAGCTCCGCAGCGTCGACGAGCATTCCCTTTCCGGACACCTCCTTCTGCTGCTGGGAAAACCCCTGACCGGCTACCTCGTGCGCGACGGCATGCGCGGCATCGACTACCTGCTCACGCGCCCCGAAGTCGACCCACAACGTGTCGCCTGCGCCGGCCACTCCGGCGGCGGCACCGTCACCATGTTCCTCGCCCAGGTTGATCCGCGCATCCGCTGCGTCGTCATCAACGAGGGCGGGACCTTCCACCGCTGGCCCATGCACCTGCAATCGGGTGCAAAAGTCCCCATCGCCGACGCCGAACAGAACCTGTTTCCGGCCGCCATCCATGGCATCGACGCCTGCGATCTCCACTCCGCCATCGCCCCGCGACCTCTCCTGGCCCTGATCGAGAACTACACCCCGACCTTCCAGGAGACGGCCGCGCACATCCGCCAGCGCTACAGCCTGCTCGGCCATGACGCTGATTTCGAAACCGCCGAAGCCCAGGCGCCGCATGCCTGGACTCAAAAACTCCGTCTGGCGACAGCCGACTTCCTCTCACGTCACCTGCTGCAAAAATCAGGACCCGCGGAAGAGCCGCCAGCCAGCCCCGAGCCGCCCGATGTCCTCAACGTCACCCCATCGGGATCCTTGAAACACGAGCAACGCGGACACACGCTGTTCCAATTCATTCAGCGCGAAGTCCCTCCTCCTCAGTCAGTTACCACCGCCCTGCTGCGCCGGCTCCTGCGCCTGCCGGTGCTACCGAAAATCGAACCCAGCCGCACTCGCGGCGAGACCGTCGACGGCATCCGCGTCGAAGCCTACAACTTGCCTTTCGACTCGATGCTCGCTCTCCAGGCCACCGCGTACCACCCGGCCAGCCCTTCTCGCGAGGCGCCCATCGTCCTCATCGGCGACCAACCACATTCCGTGAACGCGGAACTCGCTCGGCAGGGCCGCCGTGTCCTTGCTGTGGACGTGCGGGGCCTGGCCGGGCCTCCGCCTGCCAACTTCAGCCACCTCTTCGCGCCGGAAACCGCGCACGCCTACCTGGCCTGGTACCTCAACCAGGATCTCTGCGGCCTACGTGTCGCCGATACCCTCCAAGCTGCTGCCAGCGCGCGACTTATCTTCAAAACGACAAGTGTTGTTTTGGAGTCTGGCGGCCTTGCGGGCATCTGGGCGCTGTGTGCCGCCGCCCTCGATCCCGCCATCTCGGCCACCACCTGCCACGGACCGCTTCTTTCCTATGTAGCCCTCACGCGGACCGATCGTCACCTCGTTCCGGCCAGCTACCTGGTCCGGGGTCTCCTCCAACACACTGATTTGCCTGAGATTGCGGCGCTGATTGCGCCGCGCCGGCTCACCATCACGGCGCCGGTCGACGCCATGCTGCAGACGGTCCCGCTGAACGAAGCCAGCGCCGAATACCGGCCCACTCGCGACGCCTACCGCCGGGCCGGACACGCCGGCCGCTTCACCCTCGGCGCCGGGCCAACTCCTTCCGCATAGCCGCGATCAAGCGGGCCATTCCGGCCGTAAACTCCGGAAATAAATCGACATATTGCCACTGCTCGCTGATCCGGGCCGGCACGCTGCACTCTTCCAGCCGCACCGGCAGAAAGAACAGGTCGTCCAGAGGCAGGCTCCGCGTGCAGTCCAGGGCATAACGCAACTCGCACTGAAACGTCCCGCGCTTCCCCACCGACCGCCCCGACAGGCACGCCACGAAGAAATCCGCTGTCCGGATCGCCCCTTCAATCGCCCGCGGCCAGTTTTGTCCCGGCAGCAAGGCATGGCGGTCCATCCAGGGGTGGAAGCCCGCTTCCAGCAGCGCAAGGCGAACCCTGTCCACCACTTCCGCGTCTTCCGCCGCATAGGCCAGGAAGACCTTGTGCCGCTGCTCGGGCCGGAACTCGACCCCCTCCGCTCCGTGCGTAAACACGCCCAGATTGGCAATCTCCACAGTCTGCCCCTGATTCAGGCACCGCCGCAGCAACCGGGCCACCTGCCGCGTCGTCACTTGCCTATTTACGGACACGGCCGGGCCTCCCCATCACGCTCGACTTCTCGAAGCGAAAGAACGAGTCCCTTTCCGGCACCAGCCTGCCCAGCCCAGGCAGCGACACCACTTCGCCATTCTTCAACCGGCTGAGGATGCGCTCCACAGTCCGGTCCAGTTCATCCGCGGCCTGCGGGCCGCTCTGCCCGCCCGCCGTTAAAAGATCGATCAGATACTTGTTGGTCATCGATCGGGATTGCACTACGCCAAAACTGACAGCGGCTCGCCGCTGACTGTGAAGTTGCGGCTAAAGGTAATAAATGGAGTGAGTTGGGAGTCGGAGAAAAAACTGGAAGATGGTGTGACCGCTATCTCGGGGGTTCCGAAACCGCGATTTCCACTCCGCTGCGCGCGAAGCGCCTTAATACCCGTATACCCTGTGGGCGCAGCAGTCCTACCTCGTCCGTCCGCAGGACGTAGACCTCGGCATGGACCCCTGGCCGCAGGACTACGTAGGTGCCGGGGCGGTAATACCGCAGCACCTGCTCCATGGGGACCTGCACCGCCACCGGGTGCTGCGAAGGCAGCTCGTCCAGGGCTTTGGCAACGGCCTTGTTGTCGGCGTCGAAGCTCCATGCCGCATAGACATGTGGCCGAACGGCCGAGAGGGAAACGAGCGCCAGCACCGCGAGCGGAATGGCGCCCCACCGGACGCGGCGCGCGCCCTCTGCCGCCAGAAGAAATACTAGTGGAATCAGATAGATGCCCGTTCGGCCGTAGGGCCACGGAAAGTGCGCCGCCCAATGCAGCACAGCGATCGAGGCCAGGCATAGCGCCAGTGTCATCGTCACCGCGCCGCGCTCGATCCAGGCGCCCCACAGCACGGCTATCGGGATGGCAAAGCCCAGTAGTTGGGACAACCCCGGCCAGCCCGGCACGTCCATCAGGCTCTGCCACGAGATCCAGGGGGAGGGGACGCCGTAGTAAAACCGCTCGGCGACAGCCCTGCTCGCCGGGATCGCCAGGACCACCAGCGCTGTCACGAGGCCCGGAGCCACCAGTTCATCTACCCGCCGCCACAGTCGTTTCGTCACGAGAACCGACAGGATCCAAGCCGCGGCAGGCACGATGTAGACGGGATTCGAGGCGACAGCCAGGCCCAAGCCCAGGGAAGCGCGCCGATACCGCTCTACTCCTGTCTCCGCCATGGCATAGACCAGAAACCCCATCCCCAGGCTGTAGCCCCGGGCCAGGGAGAAATAGTCGATGAGGCCGGCGTGGACAGCCAGTAGCAGGGCTGTCGCGGCCATCAGGGGTGTGTTCCCCAGGCGTTGCCGGGTGAGTCTCCAGACGCTCCACAGGTACAGCAGCGTACCCAGCAGCGCGGGCAGGCGGAAGCGGAGATCGCCCTTGCCTAACAAGGAGATAGCGGCCTTGCACAACAGGCTGTGCAGTACATGGTGGTTCGCGTCGTAGCTGGTGAGCACCTGCAGCAGCGGCGGGGCGACGAACTCATTGAAAGTAAAGGCCTCGTCGGTCGTGATGGCGGCGGTCGCCGCGCGCCATACATGGAAGCAGAAGACCGCCATCAGCAGCACGCCGGTCCAGCGGGTCCACCGTAACTCATTCCAGCGCAAAGAGATGTACCTCCTCGCGTTGCCCAGTCTCCTTGACGCCCCAATACCCGGCGTTGCGGTGCAGTTCATCGGCCAGCGCGCTGCCCTCGCGCACGACGACGTGTGTGATCCCGAGTCTTTTCAGCAGGATCACTGCATTCCGGCGCAGCCCGCCGGGCGGCTTCACCGGTTGCCCGTAGTTGCCCAGGACCCTTACTTCGTCGAAGTTCAACGGCTGCCCGAAATCGATCTCGAGCGCGCAGTCGCAACCGCTCACCGGGCTGTTGTCGAATGCCCAGCCGGCCCTGTCGTCGCCCGCCAGGGTCCGGACCCGCCACTGCGTCGACCGAGGTACTTCCACGCCTGCCTGGTAGAAGCGTACTTCGCTGCTAACTCCCTGCCGTGGAAGGGTATAACTCCTGCGAGGCGTGGCCGGAACGGTGCTGCGCGCTTCGCGCCAGTCTCCAAACGCGCGCCCGAGTAAGGCGAGCAAAGCCGGATCCCGGCTCACCTGATGCGCCATCAGGCTGCGGGCCAACGGGATCTCGCTCAAAAAGAAGGCGTTGGGGCCCACGGCCCGCTCCAGCATACGAGCGTCTTCGACGCCCACGGTGAGGTCGTGTGCCGGCGCCAAGCGCCCGGCCAAGCCAGGCCAGACCGTCACCAGTTGGAACCCCACCAGCACCGCGGCGACCGCTCGTTGGCGGCGCACCAGCCAACCCAGCGCCAACGCCGCGAACGGTATGAGGATCCAGGGCAAGTGTAGGAAGACAAACCCGGAAAACGCGCTGCCGCCCGAGTCCGGTGCGATCCGCCACGCAAACCCGGCCAGCAGAACAATCCACGGCAGAATCAGCACCTGCCTCGTCGCCACGCCGAGCCATAGCGCCGAGAACACGCAGAAGCCGAACAGGACCTGCGAGCCACCGAGCCCTGAAAACCCGAGGAGCGGAGCGGCGGTAAATACCAGCAACGCCGAGCAGACCGCCCCCACCGGTTCCATCCAGCGCCTGGCCGCGGCCAGGACTGCCAAAGACAGGCCCACCAGGAAACAGAGGTGAACCAACCGGATGGCCGGCTCCGCACCAAAGCGGTAGGGCAGAGTCCACAAAGTCCCCGCATCCCAGCCGGCCGGGGTCCAATGGCGCACGATCCCCATTGCTTTCACCAGCGAATCGTCCCAAACAACAGGTGTCGTTTGGGGGTTCGACAAGGCCAGAAACCCGAACACCGCCATGACGCTCGCCAGCACGGCCAGTAGCCAGCGAGGCAGCGGCTCCTGGGTTTCCACGGGGATGCCCTTCCGTCGCCAGATCGCCAGCGCGCTGAATAGGATAGCGGCCCACAGCAAGGCACCCTTGCGCGTTCCCGCCAGGCAAACCGCCCCAGTGGCAAGAGGCACTCCGCAGGCCAAGGCGGCGGGCCATCGCTCAGCCGCTTGCAGCCGGATCCGGCACACGCCCAACACAAGCCAGCCTAGCGAACCCGTCAGCAGCAGGGTCGCCAGCGCACCTTCCAGGATGTGCCATAACTCCTTCATTCTTGGAGAAATCCAGCCGCCGTCAGCAGTACGCCGAGTGGCGCGCCATCACCCGGAGACACCCAGGGCTTGTCGACAATGGCCGTCAGGGTGAGGGTGGGCCCCAGTCCTTTGGGGACGGGTGCCCGGAATTGATATCCGGCCGCATGGTCACAGCGCAGTGATCCAACTTGTTGTCCATTTACTTCAAACGTAAGGGTGATCGGCCCGGTGTCCCTCAGGGTTGCTTCGGCCACCTCGAAGTCGAAGGCCGCCAGCCACTGGCCATCCCGTGGCAGGGTGCAGCGCACCGTGGGGCGGGCGGCGGTCCAACGCTTCCAGCCGCTGCCGGATATGTCATTGACAATAAAGTCTTTGACGCGCGGCTCACTCATCGCGGCGAAGCACGGCCGCGGCGGCGGATCGGGTGCCTCGACGGCTGCCAGTTGTTCAGGAAGCGGGGCGAATTGCGGGTTGCGCGAGCATCCAGCCAGGACGCCCGCCAGCACCAATACCGCCTTGCACCGCATCGGAATCAGCGCAACACAAGCCGCGCCAGGCCAGGGTTGCCGGCCGAGTCGAAGACCCGCACGACGACGCTGTGTTCCCCGGAAATTGCATTGAACCGGACGATGAAACGTTCCTGCTTGCTGTCGGCGATACCGTCTGCCGCATCGATCAGCTTCCAGGCCGAACCGTCGAACGAAAACTCGGCGCGGCGCACCGGTGACTGCGCGTCATTCGCGTCCACATCGATCTCAATCTGGTTGCCGTTGACGTGCGGGGCGCCCATGGTCACGGTGGGCGGGGTCTGGTCGATCAACACAGGCTGGCTGACCAGTTCGCCATCGCGGGCCGAGGCAGGGCTGTTCGCCAGACGGTCGGACGCCAGCACGCGGAAGAAATAGCGGCCGTCCGCGAAGACCTCGGTTTCCTGCATGTAAGTGTTGTCGGAGATCTCACTTTTCAACAACTTCCAGGTGCTCTCATCTTCGGCCCTGTACCACAGGGAGTAGATGAGTTTGTCGCCGTCCGGATCGTCCGCCTGCCAGGCGATGAAGAGCTGCGGAGCGCCGCTGCGGCTGATGTTCTGGGTAGGGGTGCCGCCGCTGGTCGCGGTGCCGGAGTCGCCTGAGTCGGTCACCGTAATGCTATAGGAGATAGGGGTTTGCGGCGCGGCAGCGGCGGTTTTCTGGGCGGAGGCCACCCATTGCGGGGTCACCTGCACGCTGCGAACTACGGGCCGGC
The DNA here is from genome assembly GCF_051172195.1 of Paludibaculum fermentans. GTDB lineage: Bacteria > Acidobacteriota > Terriglobia > Bryobacterales > Bryobacteraceae > Paludibaculum > Paludibaculum fermentans_A. Next base: position 324,431 of record NZ_JBPJAQ010000001.1, on the reverse strand, counting down.
CGTTCTGGGGCTGGTAGCTGAGGGAGACGGAGTCGAGCAAGGGCGATTGGCCGTTGACGGGCTGGAATTCAGCCTGCCACTGGATGTAGCGGGCGTTGGGGCTGGAAACCAGGGCCTTGGCGAGGTCGGTGACGGGCTCAGACCAGTTGCTCCACGTCCGGTCGGGACGAGCGGAATTGCCGGCGCGCGTCCGGAAGCTCATCTTTCCAGAGGAGTTATCCATGCGCCATTCCAGGCGGCCCCAGCGGGCCACGTTGCCGGCGTCATGGACTGGGGACTCGTAGACACCCTTGGCGATGGGCTGGTTCGAAAGCCGGTAAAGCTTCGCCTGATTGCTGGTTGCGGCGACGATGCCCTGGGGCGTGGGCAGCAGGCGCGTGGTCTCGGATTCGTGGGTCTCCAACAGCAGCGTCGCCTTCAAATCCTGGGCAAGGCGGTAGATGCGCCCGCGCTGGTCGGTGGAGAAGACGAGGTCGCCATCCTTCAGGATGAGATCGAACACATTCTCTTCCTTGGACGACCAGACCGTTTCCACCATGTTGTCGGGGGCGATGCGGTAGAGGGCTGCCTTCTCCACTCCAGCTACATCGATCGGCGCGGGGGTGGGGGGCGTTTCCGCGCCTGTGGCGGCCGGCGGCTTGGCCGCTTCGGGTTTGGGCTTGATGTCGACGCCGGCTTGCGCATTGGCGTCGGAAGTGACGGTAATGGTGGAGGTTACGACGCCCTGGGGCGGCTGGCTGGCGGCAGCGGCCGCGGCTGCCTGGGCCTGCTTCTGGGCCAGCGCTCCGCCGAGGGCCGCAACGTAGATGGAGCCGTCCGGCGCGAGCACGATGGAGCGGATCTCGGGCAGACTGGAGTCGTAGAGAACAAAGGCCTTATCCTTGGCCTCGATGCGAAACAGGATGCCATTGGGCTCAGTGCCGGCCAGCACGCGGCCAATGGAGTCGATGGCCAGGGCGGTGACGTGGGATTGGCCGGTCTCGTACCAGACGGAGCCCTTTCCGTCCGGGGTGATGCGCCAGACTTGGCCCTGGTCGCCAGTGGCGGCAAAGAGGGCGCCATCGGGCGCTACGGCGAGGCTCCAGATGTACTTCGACTGGGGGTTGAAGAACTCCGTGGCCCGGCCGCCTTCGATGCGGTAGATGCGGCCGTCGGGCGAGGTTCCGGCGTACAGGCGTCCCTGACTATCCAGCGCCAGCGCAAAGACTTCCGGCTGCTGCGACGACCACAGGACGGTGGGCTGGGCGCCGGGTTTCACGACGTACACGCGGCCCCGGTGGCCGGTCGAAAAGTAGAGGGTTCCGTCGGGCGCGGAGATGACGCTCCAGATGCCGGCTTCGCCGGTGGAGGCCAGTGTATCGAGCGAGGGCGCGAGCGTCAGGCGGCCGTCGCGCGTCAGGGAAATACCCTGGAACCGGCCCTTGATGAAGTCGGCGAAAGTGTTGCTTTCCCAGGCCGTGGAGCCGCCGGCCCATAGGCTCGCCATGGCCAGTGCGGCGCACGGCAGGAGTCGTCTCAAGCGATTCATTCCTTTACATCCACTTGAACAGTCTTGGAACCGGAAAACTGGAAACCCGCGGCAGGCATCTCAATGGATGCTACCAACGCGTTGGCCTGCTGGGTAGCGGTATGGCTCAACGCCATCGCCATGGAAGGCGGGGGACTGGGCATGGTCTCCCCCTGGACCAGCCAGGACGATTGCGACCGCCACACCCTTAAATACGGCCGGTCGTTGGGATGGAGTCCTGTCAGGAAATCGTAGAGCTGCGGAGCGGAGCGAGGCGGCGTCAGCAGAAACTGCTTGAAGTCGGAAAGATTCGCGGAAGGACCGTCGGTGACCGTGAAATAGAGTGGACCCACGGGGGCTCCGATGGGCACCTGATACTTCGCTGTGCGCATCATTTCCACGCCATGTTCACCGGCGAAAGTGGCCGTGATCTCCACCGATTCGCCGGGCCGCACCTCGCGCTGCGAGGCCCAGATGGAATCGAGCTGAAGCTGCTTCTTCTCATTCGATACCTCGATGTCCAGATCGAGGCCGCGCAGCTTGAGGGCATCGAACCCGCTCTGGAGGATCGCGGAGACTGGCGCGGCGATGGCGGCTGATACCTGCTGCGGAGCGCCGAGGTCGGCGGCATAGATGTTGTCGAATTTGACGTTGGGCGCGCCGTCCATCCGCACTTGGCCGCGCAGGGTGATGGTGCTGACGCCGGTGCTGCGTTCGGTGGCATCGATAGCCGAGAAGACCGCCATCTGGACCAATAAGGGGGTGAAGAGGCGATCCTCGATCATGTCCATCTTGTAAGACCACTCGCGGGTGGAACCGCCGCGGCTTTTGACGCGAATGGACAGCGGGATCATGTCGGCCTTTTTGCCGAGTTCCCCGGAGATGGCGACGCTGCGGTCCTGTGTGATGGCGCCGAGCCATTCGCGTGGGGTGGAGATCTTAAAGGACTGATTGTTGCTGGCCAGGAGGGTGATGACCTCTGAGCGGGCGAAGGGCATCTCGGTGTCGCCGATGGCCAGGAAGCGATGGCCGAAGGCGTAGACGCGATTGCCGTCGAGGTGGGTGACGGTGCCATCGGCTCCGACGTTGAGGTCGCCGCGAACGAGTTGGACGCTGATCATCGAGCCGGGCTCCAAGGGGGTCTTGGACGGTCCTGCGGCCTGGATGGCGCGGCCACCGCCGGAGACGCCCTGTACCGGTTCGAGTCCGGCGGCTCGCAGGGCGGGGGCGAAGTAGTCCACCGTATTGCGGGTGAAGCCGCTGAGCCAGAAGGGGGTGGCGATCTCCATCATGCGCTGCGGCCCGACTTCGAGGCCTTGCGATTTAGGGAGGGAGTCGCGGCCGTCGTAGGGGAAGCGGATGCCGGCGGTCTGGCGGGTGGAGGGGCTGACGGTGAGCATCTCCTCGATGGGGCGGATGCCGGCGATGGGGTCCTTGGAGAAGGGGAACGAGAGGGCCACCGCGCCCATCAATCTGCCGTTGTAGTAAACGGGACTGCCGCTCATGCCCTGCATAACGCCGGTTTTTTCGAGGCCGCCTCCGCTGAGGCGGGCCAGGATGATCGACTGTTTGGGACCCGCATTCTCAAGGACGCCGAGCACTTCCACCTGGAATTCTTCGACTTTCATTCCGGCGAAGACTGTGCGGCCGACGGCTTTCATGCCCGGGTGGACCTCGCGCAGGGGCAGGATGCCAGCGGTCTGCGCCTGGAGGGCGGCAGTGAGGGCGAGTACCAGGAAGATCGGAAAGGGCCGGAGCACGTTCACCATTGTAGACGCCAGCTTCGCGCAAAATGCTTCAGTGCGTTATAGTAATAGCGTATCCTGCCACTGAAGAGGCGCGGTAGCCAAGTGGTAAGGCAGAGGTCTGCAAAACCTTTATTCACCGGTTCGACTCCGGTCCGCGCCTCCAAATCCCTCCGGTTGTACTCTCCTTTTGTTCGACAGCGCCCCAATTCCCTGCGGGAAACGACCGTTTGGGCACATGCTTCGGCATTTGGCTGATCTTCCTCGGGAGTTGAGGCGAACTGCCCGTAGCCTGTAGTTCATGTCACGCATGAACCTGATCCCTGCCCTCACCTGCGGCGCCTTCCTCTTTATGCTCCCCCTGGCTTTCGGACAGCCGGCTCCAGCGGCTGGAAAGGTGCAGAGCTTCGCCCTGGCGGATGCCAGCGACCTCTCGGTGCACGGGCTGAAAGCGGAACCAGTGGAGTATCTGGGGCGCAAAGCGGTGCGGCTGACGCAGGAGACCGGCGGGGATGGGTTTGCGCTCATCAACGGGGTGGAATTCCAGGACGGGACCATCGAGGCGGATATGGCGGTGAGGCCCACGACGCCTCCGGGCGTGCGGATGCCGGGGTTCCTGGGGATCGCATTCCGGGCGCGCACGGATGGCTCACACTACGAGCTGTTCTACCTGCGGCCGGGCAATTCCACGTCCGAGGACCAGTCGATGCGCAACCACTCGGTGCAATACTGCGCGGAGCCCGGTTTCGACTGGTACCGGCTGCGCCGCATGTGGCCGTGGGTCTACGAGTCGCATGCCGACCTGACCCTGGAGAAGTGGATCCACATCAAGTTCGAGGTGGCCGGAAGACGGGCGAGGCTTTATCTGAACGGCTCCGCCCAGCCGGCCCTGGTGGTCGATGGAATGAAGGGGGAGGACCTGAAGGGCGGCGTCGCGCTGTGGGGTTTCTCGGGGGAGGAAAGCTACTTCTCGAATTTGAAGGTGACGCACGCGAAAGCGGAGCCGGTGTCAAACGGCGGCGAGGCGAGAGGGGAATGGGCGGTGAAGTGCACCAGCGACGCGGGTGCGTTTAACGGGTCGCTGAAGTTGGAGCGCGAAGGCGGCAAAGTGACCGGTAAATGGACCGGCTCATTTGGGAACGATTTGCCGGTAGAAGGGACCTGGCGCGACGGGTATGTCGAGCTGACGTTCCGGGGCGAGTGGAAGCCGGCTGGACCGAAAGATACGCCTGGAGCCGCCGCGACGACCCTGGCCGGCTGGATCGACGGCAATGGGGCCAAGGGCCGGATGAAGGTGACCGACCGGGCCGATGGCCAGTGGACTGCGCAACGCAAGGAGTAGGTGGTCTCAGACTCCCAGGCGAATAAATGGCGTCACGCCATTAGTCTTAACGCAGCGGGTCACTGCGTACAGATGAATCGTTAACGATCACAATTTATCCGGCTGTGCCTACCTTCCGATTGGAATGGGCTGGAGGCCGCAGCAGATTCGCTGCAAGCGGATGCAGGAATTCCTGTTAATCGTTATTGAGGTACTTATATCCGATTTACTAAGTATCCCATTCTCAATACGATACGCAATCTGTTTTATCTCGTAATTTTTCCATTGACGCCCTGACATAGTCGCACTAGTATGAATACGCTATTCCGTCCTGGAAGACGGGTTTGGGGTCCTTGGCGTTAGGTTCGCTACATTCTTCCAAGGTTTCCGGGCGGAACGCATCGTACGAACGGGCTCGCGAAAGGGGCAAGTTTCCGATGACCAAGTCGCTCAAAATCACCATCGTAGTGATTGCCGTCGCACTCTTGGCCGGGGCTCTGCAAGCGCAGTCGGTCTTTGCAACGCTAACCGGCATTGTCTCAGACCCCGCACAGGCAGTGATTCCCAATGCCAAGGTCACGTTGAAGAACTCAGCATCCGGTGACGTTCGAACAACGATGACCAATTCCGAAGGGTATTACACCTTCGCTTCGGTTCCGATTGGAACCTATGCCCTGACGATCGAAGCATCCGGTTTTCAGACTTCGAAGATGGACGGGTTGTCCTTCTCCGGCTCTGACAAGCGGAATGTGGATGTGGCTTTAAAGGTGGGCTCGACTTCGGAGACGGTGGAAGTCTCGAGCATGGCCGACATCGTGGCGCCGGTGGATTCCGGTGAGAAGTCGGCCACCTTGAACGTCAAGCAGCTGCAGGACTTTTCGGTGGTGGGCCGCAGCGCGGCGGAATTCATCAAAATCATGCCGGGCTTTGCGATTGCGGGCACGGGCACTGAGAATCGCGCGAATTTCACTGGTGAGACGATTGGCATCAACGGCAACGGCGATGGCGGCAGCCAGAGCGCGTTCAATGGCGCGTATAGCGTGAACGGACTGCCGGGCGGGTCGCTGGATATCACGGCGGACGGAGCGCACGTGTCCGATCCGGGCTGCAACTGCGCGACGCCGGTGAACCCGAATACGGACATGATCCAGGAGTTCAAGGTGTTGACCTCGAACTTCGGCGCGGAGAACCAGAAGGGGCCGGCGGTGGTGAGCAGCGTGGCGAAGTCGGGCGGCCGTGATTTCCACGGCGGCGCTTATCTCTACGCCCGCCACTATGCGATGAATGCGAACGACTGGTTGAACAACCGCCTGAACCTGCCGAAGCCGGAGAACAGGTACTTCTTCCCGGGCGGCAACATCAGCGGCCCGGTGCTGATTCCTGGAACGAACTTCAACAAGAACCGCGACAAGCTGTTCTTCTTCGCGGGCTATGAATATTACGCCCAAAAGCTGGACACCGGTGTGCTGCGCGCTACGGTGCCGACGGCGGGTATGCGCACGGGCAACTTCAGCCCCGCTGAACTGTCCAAGCTGGGCAACATCACTTCTTCGGGCGGTCCGCCGCAGCAGATCACGGATCCGACGATTCCCGGTGGAATCATTCCGGCTAGCATGCTGGACAAGGGCGGGCAGGCGCTGATGAACCTGTTGCCACAGGCCAACGCGAATCCGAACGCGAATGGCGGCTACAACTACGTCCAGCAGATCAACTTCAACCAGAACAGCAACCAGTTCATGACGCGTGTGGACTACAGCATCAGCGATTCGACGAAGCTGTTTGTCCGTTACAACCGGCAGTGGGAGAACCAGCAGTTCCCGGTGGGCCTGTGGTGGCGCAACGGCAACCAGGTTCCTTATCCGACGCCGGTGATCGGCAAGAATAGCTCGGACTCGATTTCAGCCAGCCTGACGCATGTATTCTCTCCGACACTGACGAACGAACTGGTTGTGGCCTATACCACCATCAAGTTCCCGAACGTGTTTGAAGATCCTTCGAAGGTGGATCGCGCCAACGTGGGCTATCCCTACAAGGGCCTGTGGAAGAACGGTGTGGCGCAAATTCCATCGTTCACCGGCTGGGGCGGTGAGATGGCGACGATCCTGAATCCGGGCGGTTTTGAGGTGGGCGGCGGACGCGGCCTGTTCGCGGACAAGTACCTGCCGACGATTTCGGACAACGTCTCGAAGGTGTGGGGCACGCACACGGTGAAGTTCGGCGCGTTCTACGAGTACATCCGGAACAACCAGCCGGCGAATGGAAACACGAACGGTCAGATCTCGTACTCCAACACGGCCGTGAATTCGAGCGGAAGCGTGTATGGCGACATGATCCTGGGCCGCGTGGGCGGCTACAACGAGCAGAGCTTCAACCGGCTGAACGACATTTCGTACACGACGTTTGAAGCGTTCGCGCAGGATAGCTGGAAGGTGAACCGGCGGTGGACGTTGGAGTACGGGCTGCGCATTTCGCACTTCGGGCCGTGGTCCGACAGGACGGGCGCGGGCTATTCGATCTTCGATATCAACCGCTACAATCCGAATGCTCCGGCTCTGGATTACTCGGGGTTCTTCTGGCACTCGCGGGATAAGAACGTTCCGCTGTCCGGCTTCCCGAGCCGCGCGCTCTACTATGCTCCGCGCGTGGGTGGCGCCTTCGACCTCTTCGGCAGCGGCAAGACGGTGCTACGCGGAGGCTGGGGCCGCTACTACTTCCATTCGGCGCAGTTCACCAGCGGTTTGGACGTGTCGGCGGGCGTGAAGGCTTACAACTTCCCGAACCCGACAACGCTGGCGGCGATCGACGCGTACACCCCGGGGCTCGGCGACCGGCTGGGTGCTCAGGCGGTGGATAGCCTGGATGATCAGTCGCCCTGGTCGGACAGCTACAGCTTCACGATCTCGCAGCGGACTCCGTTCTCCGGCTTGCTGGAACTGGCGTATGTCGGCAACCGCAGCGGCGCGTTGCTGAACACGGGCGGTCCTGGCAACAACCTGAACGCCGTGCCGGCGGGTGCGTTGTTGAAGGCGGGCATCGGAGATCCGAATGCCGCGGCCTACGACTCGTTCCGGCCGATCGCCGGCTTCCAGGATCTGCGCATCAATACGCATGGGTTGTACCAGAATTACAACTCGTTCCAAGCCACGTGGCTCAGGACGAAGGGCCGGTACAACCTGAATTTGAACTACACCTACGGCAAGAGCCTGGGCATCGTAGGCAACTACGATGAGTTCAACCAGAGGAACAACTACGGGTTGATGCCGGGTGACCGCCGCCAGCTGTTCAATGCGGCTTACTCGGTGGAAGTGGGTAATGTGCTGAAGGGCAACAAGCTGGCCGGCGGAGTAGTGAACGGCTGGCAGATCTCGGGTATTGCGCAGGTGCAGAGCGGCATCAACGACCTGGCCAACACGAGCTACAACTTCAGCATGGACACGGCCGGCTACAAGCTGGGCAGCGGGTATAACCTGAGCTCCCGTTCCATCAACGGCACGGACAGCATCGCGCTGCGGCCCACGTACACATGTCCGGGCAACAGCGGGCTGGGTCCGCACCAGTTCGTCAACGGCAATTGCTTCGCCCTCCCGACGGGGCCGGGCGGCAACGGGCCAACAGTTGGACCCGGTATCTATGGGCCTGCGTTCATGAACTTCGACCTCGGGTTATTCAAGAACTTCCAGTTGAGCGAATCGAAGAAGATCCAGATCCGATTCAATGGGTACAACTTCCTGAACCACCCGCTGTACACGTTTGTGAACGGCTCGAACAACCTGAAGCTGATCTACGATCCGAACACGGGCAAGATCTCGAACCCGAACTTCGGCGTCACGACAGAGAAACAGGGCCGGCGTATCGTCCAGGTTGCGATTAAGTTCTACTTCTAGGGCTGAGCAACCGGCAGTGCAACTATTGCTTCGGAACGGGGTGGCCGCGGCCGCCCCGTTTTTGTCATCTACGCCTCAATGGAACATGGATTTGAGCCCGTATCAATCCGTACGCGCTCCTATACAATCGAGGTGGCGGCCTATGACCACGATTGTGCTGGCGCTATTTCTGGGAATGCAGGGCGCGCGTGCGCAGACTCCGGACGCGGTGCTGGAGAAGGCAGTGGCGGCGCATCAGGCGGGCAACCTGGATGCGGCGGTGGCGGGGTACCGGACGTATTTAAAGACGGGTCCGGACAACGTGAATGTACGATCGAACCTGGGGGCGGCGCTGGCGCGGCAGGGGCGATACGCCGAAGCGATCCAGGAGTACAAGGCGGGCCTGAAGCTCGATCCGAGCCATACCGGCATTTCACTGAACCTGGCGCTGGCCTATTACAAGATGGGCGACATCGGGGATGCGGCCAAGGAGCTGACGACGCTGCGGGCGCTGACTCCGGACAATCAGCAGGCCACCTTGCTGCTGGCGGATTGCTGGCTGCAGATGGGTGAGAACGGCAAGGTGATCGAGCTGTTGTCACCGGTGCAGAAGGAGCATGGCGGCGACCTGGCGATGGCCTATGTGCTGGGGACCGCGCTGGTCCGGGACAAACGCGAGCAGGAGGGCCAGAAGATCTTGGATCCCATCTTCAAGCGCGGCGATTCGGCGGAGACGCGGCTGCTGATTGGAACGGCGAAATTGAACTCGGCCGACTTCGCGGGGGCGATGGAGGATCTGGCGCAGGCGGTGCAGATGAATCCGAACCTGCCTTCGGCGAACGCCTATTACGGGCAGTCGCTGATGGCGACCGGAGACACGGCCGGCGCGGCGAAGGCGTTCCAGCAGGAGTTGAAGCTGAACCCAAACGACTTCAATTCGAACCTGAACCTGGCGGTGATCCTGAAGCAGGACCAGGAGTGGGACGAGGCGTTGAAGTATCTGGCGCGGGCGTTGCGGGTGAGGCCGGGCGATTTGCGGGTGCGGTACCAACTGGGCACGATCTACCTTTCGCAGGGCAAGGTGGAGCAGGCGCGGAAAGAGCTGGAGGCGACCGTTAAGGAGGCTCCGCAGTTCACTGAGGCGCATGTGTCGCTGGCGACGGCGTACTACCGGCTGAAGCTGAAGGCGGAGGGCGACCGGGAGCGGGGCATCGTCCAGAAGCTGAATGCGGAAGCGCAGGCACGGCAGCCGAAAGGCCAGGCGGAGACTGAGCAGAAGAATCCATGAGGACGGCTCTTGCAGCAGCGCTGTGGGTGTCGTGCGTGGTGGTGAGTGCGCAGGGACCGGCGGTGCCTCCGGCGATTGCAGGCCTGGCGAGGCAGGCTGAGGCGGCGAGGTCCGGTGGGCGGGGTGCTGAGGCGGTGCAGTTATACGGCCAGGCGCTGCGACTGGCTCCGAAGTGGGCGGAAGGCTGGTATCACATTGGGTCGCTGAGCTACGCGGCCGGGCAGTTTACGGAGTGCCGCGACGCGATGCGGCGGTTCGTGGAACTGGAGCCCGGCTTGCCCCAGGGGCACGGGTACCTGGGCTTGTGCGAGTTCCGAACGCAGGAGTATGGGGCAGCGCTGGAGTCTCTAGAGAAGGCGCTGCAACTGGGTGTCCCGGCGGACGAGCCTTTGCTGCGGCCGATTCAACTGCACGCGGCGATGCTGGCGACGAAGGCCGGGTTGTTTGAAAGGTCGATGCCGCTGTGCCGGGCGCTGGTGCTGAGGTTTGGCGAGTGGCCGGAGTTGGTGGCGCTGGCTGGAGTGACGGTGCTGCGGCGGCCGATTTTCGCTTCGGAGGTGCCGGCTGAGGATCGCGCGCTGGTGTTTCCGATGGGCCGGGCGGCGTTGACGGCAGGCATGGGCCAGATAGACGCGGCGCGGCGCATTTTGGACGGTGTGGTGAAGGAGTATGGCCAGGCACCAGGGGTTCACTACGGCTACGCGAGCGTGCTGTTGGCAGGCGATCCGGAGCAATGCGCCGTCGAGCTGCGGAAGGAGCTGGCCGTGAACCCGGAGCATCTGCCGAGCCTGGTGTCGCTGGCCGTGATCCTCAAGAGGAACGAGCAGTATGACGAAGCGCTGGGGCTGCTGCAACGGGCTCTGACGGTGAAGCCGGGGGATTTGCGGGCTCGGTACCAGCGGGCGGTGATCCATCTGGCGGAGGGCCGTGCGGAGGAAGCGCGAACGGAACTGGAGGCGGTGGCCAGCGAGGCTCCGGGGATTGCGGAGGTCCATGCGACGCTGGCATCGGTGTATTACAGGCTGAAGCGGAAAGAGGATGGCGACCGGCAGCGAATGCTGGTGGTGCAGTTGAAGAGTTCCGCGCGGAGCGGGCAATTGGAGCCTGCCATGGGCGGGGAGCCGGTGAACCGATGAGGGGCCTGCTGGTGTTGGTCTTTGCGGCTTGGGGGTACGGGCAGACGTCCGACTCGCCGACGGCCGCGATTGCGAAGCTGGCGACGCAGGCAACAGAGGCCGCGCAGGCGAACAGGCCGGAAGATGCCATGCGATTGTACCGGCAGGCTGTGACGTTCGCCCCGACCTGGGATGAGGGCTGGTGGCATCTGGGTACGCTGCAGTATGACGCGCAGAAGTACGCGGCGTGCAGGGACTCGTTCCGCCGGTTTGTGAGCCTGCAGCCGAAGCTGGGCGGCGCCTATGCGTTCCTGGGGCTGTGCGAGTTCCAGACGAAGGAGTATCCGGCGGCGCTGGCCGATCTGGAGAAGGGCTATGCGCTGGGGTTGCGGCTGGAAGATCCGGTGACGCGTGTTGCGTTGTACCGGGCGGCGTTGCTGCAGACGCAGGCCGGCAACTTCGAACGGGCGTTGCAGTTGTGCCGGCTGTTGACGAGGATGAAGCCGAACGATCCGGCGGTGGTGGCGGTGGCGGGCCTAGCGGCGCTGCGGCTGGCGATCTTTCCGCAGGAGTTGACGGAGGGCGATCGCGATGTCGCGTTCAAGCTGGGCAGTGCGATGCTGACCGGCGGCGAGCATCCGGTGGAGGACGCGACGCGGCGGTTTGAGTCGCTGGTGAAGGAGTACCCGGAGCGGGCGAACGTGCACTACTCATACGCGATGATCCTGCTGGCGAACGATCCGGATAAGGGCGTGGCGGCGCTGCAGCGGACGTTGGCCCTGGAGCCGAAACACCTGCCGGCGCTGGTGTCGATGGGGTTCGAATACCTGAAGCGGGGGGAAGCCGCGCAGGCGCTGCCGTATGCGCAGCGGGCCGTGGCCATGGCTCCGGGTAGTTTTGCGGCGCGCGGGTGCCTGGGCCGTACGCTGGTGGAGCTGAACGAGTTTGAGAAGGGCGCCAGGGAGTTGGAGATTGCGGTGAAGCTGGAGCCGGGGAGTTCGCAACTGCAGTATCAGTTGGCGTCGGCTTACGCGAAGCTGGGGCGAAAAGAAGAGGCGGCGCGGGCGCGGGCGGAGTTTGCGCGTCTGAAAGCGGTCGAGGCCCAGCGGGCGGAGAGGGCAACGAAGTAGATGCGCGGCTTCGTGCTGATGCTCTGGTTGACGGCGCCGAGCCTGGTGGCCCAGCAGCACAAGACGTGTGCGCCGTGCCATCCGAAGGAAGCGCAGGGGCATTCGCACACGCTGATGGCGCGGACACTGGAGCCGGGCGGACAGGCCGCGGTTCTTGGCGCGCATCCGGAGTTGCGGCTGAAACTGGGTTCGTTCGCATACCGGATCTACCGGGTGGGCGGGCAGGACCGGTATGCCGTGAGTGATGGAACCGCGTCGATGGAAGGCGTGGTGGCGTGGGCGATGGGGCAGGGCGCCGCGGGCCAGACGTATGTGCTGGAGCGGGAGGGCAAGCTCTATGAGAGCCGGGTGAGCTTCTATAACGACATTAAAGGGCTGGACGGGACGCTGGGGTCCCCTCCGGGTGTCCCGAAGAATCTGGCCGAGGCATTTGGCCGGGAGATGCCGGCATTGAGCGTGACGGAGTGTTTTCAGTGCCACGCGGCGGAAGGCCCGGCGGCGGGCGCGGGTCCGAAAGGATCGTTGGCGTGGACGAAGTCGCTGGTGCCCGGGGTGCAGTGCGAGAACTGCCACAAGGGGGCCTGGAAGCATGCAGCCGCGCGGGTGTCGGGCGATGCGAAGACGGCGCGGCTGGCGAAGCTGAAGGATGCGAGTACGGAAGAGATTTCGGATGTGTGCGGAGCGTGCCACCGGACGTGGTCGCATATTCAGTTGAACGGTCCGCGGGGTGTAGCCAATGTGCGGTTCCAGCCCTATCGGATCGTGCTGAGCAAGTGCTATGACGCGCTGGACCGGCGCATCGGATGCACGGCGTGTCATGATCCGCACAACCGGCCGGAAGGCGTGGCGGTGAGCTCGGATCCGGCGTGCCTGGGGTGTCATGCGGCCCAGGCGGGCAGTGGACCCGCGAAGGTCTGCAAGGTGGGGACGAGGCAATGCGCGAGCTGCCATATGCCGAAGTACGAGCTGCCGGGCTCGCATTTCCGGTTTACCGACCACTTCATTCGTATAGCGAGGCCCAATGAAACGTATCCGGATTAGCGGACTGACTCTCGGCGTGCTGGTTGCGGCCGGCATAGCGCACGGGCAACAGGCGAGTACGGCGCAGGTGATTGCGTCGGGGCAGCAGCAGGATCCTGCCATGAGTGCGGCGGCAGAGGAGGTGGTGCAGGACTTCGTTGTGCGGGACAAGCGCGGCCGGCTGGTGAAGGATTTGAAGGCCGAGGAAGTGAAGGTGGCGGACGACGGGGCGGAGCAGCGGGTGACTGCGTTGCGGCTGGTGGACGGGACGGAGGCGGGGCAGCGGATCGGGTTGGTGACGCTGGTGTTTGAGCGGTTGGGCAATGCGGCGCGGCGTGTGGCGAAGGATGCCGCGGAGAGCCTGGTGAAGGGCGAGCAGGCGCAGAACGTGCAATTCGCGGTGGTCGCGATCGATTCGCAATTGTTCGTGCTGCAGGAGTTCACGACCGACAAAGAGGCGCTGAAACGGGCGATCGGAAGGGTGACGAACGGGCAGTACGCGACCTACGCGGTGGAGTCCGAGCGGATCAAGAAGAGCCTGAAGGAGACTGTGGCGGGGGCGGATGCCGCTCCGGCGCAGAAGAAGACGGCGCAGGTGATGCTGGACATGCTGCAGTTCAATTCGAGCTATGGGCGCGAGGAGTCGACGCGCATGTCGATCTTCTCGCTGCTGTCATTGGTGCGCGGGCAGTATTCGATGCCGGGACGGAAGAGCCTCGTGTACTTCTCGGAGGGCATGGAGGTGCCGACGCACCTGGACGAGCCTTTCCGCAGCATTCCGAGTGCCGCGAACCGCGGCAATGTGGCGATCTATACAGTGGACGCGCGCGGGGTTCAGACGTCGAGCCAGAATGCAGGGTCGGAAGATCTGACGAAGGCCGCGAAACTGACAGGCGATGCGACGACGGCGACGAGCGGCGCTGTGACCAAGGAAGAACTGCAGGCCAGCGACCTGGCGGAGGGCAGCATGCGGAAGAACGTGCAACTGCCGCTGCAGACGCTGGCGGAGTCGACCGGCGCGTTCCTGATGAGCGACTCGAACGATTTGTCGAAACCGATGCGGCAGGTGAGTGAAGAGGCGGCCAGCTATTACGAAGCGGTCTATCATCCGGGGATCGGGACCTACGACGGAAAGTTCCGGAAGACGCAGGTGGAGGTGGCGCGGAAGGACATGGTGGTGCATGCGCGCATGGGGTACTTCTCGCTGCCTATGACCGTACGCGGGCCGGCCCTGATGCCGTTTGAATTCGCATTGACGAAGGCTCTGGAAGCGAACCCGATGCCGAAGGACGTGGAGTTCCGATCAGCTGCCCTGGTGGTGCGGCCCGGGCCTGTGGAAGCGAAAGGCCTGGTGGTGGTGGAGGTGCCGATGAGCGGCATCAAGTTCACTGAGCATGTGGATACGAAGACGTTCAGCTCGCGGGTGTCGCTGCTGGCGCTGGTGAAGGATGCGAAGGGCGAGGTGGTGGCCAGGGTGAGCAGCGACCTGCCGCGACGGGGTCCGCTGGCCCTGCTGCCGCAGGCGCGGGCGGGGAACTACATCTACAAAGAACCGCTGAATCTTCCTCCGGGCCGGTACACGTTGGAGACCGCGGTGATGGACCACGAGGCGGGTACGGTGGGGACGCGCAAGAGTTCCTACGTCGTGACGCCGAAGGCGCAGGGGGTGGCGATGTCGAGCCTGTACCTGGTGCGGAACTTCCAGGCGAATGCCAAGGACTTGGATCCGAATGAGCCGCTGCAATACCAGGGCGGGCGGATTACGGCTACGTTGGGCGGGCAGGTGTTCGCGGTGAAGGGCGCGCAGATGTCCACGTTCTTCATCGTGTACCCGGATCCGGCGATCGCGGAGAAGCCCACAGCGGAGGTGGAGTTCAGCGTCGACGGCAAGGTGATCGCGAAGAGCGCGCTGCCCCTGCCGGCGGCCGATGCGCAGGGGCGGATCGCGTATGTATTGTCGTCGCCGGCGGAGAGCATGCCTCCGGCCACTTATCTGATTCACGTCATCGTGAAGCAGGGGAACTCCACGGCGGATGGAATGGCGCAAGTCCAGATTGCGGCCCGATGAAACAGATTCTCAGTGCGATTCTGCTGCTGGTGCTGGGGACGGAACTGCCGGCCCAGCCGCCCGCGTTCCGCTCGGAGTCGACGGACGTGCTGGTGGACGTGGTGGTGCGGGACAAGCGCGGGCGGCTGATCCGCGGGCTGACGCAAGCCGACATCGTGGTGAAGGAAGACGGAGAGCCGCAGGCGGTCACGTCGTTCCGCGCGGTCAGCGTGCAGCCTGGGACGGCGGCAGCGGAGAGCCCAGGGGCAGCGGCTCCAGTGGAGGGCATGCGGCGGCAGGAGCGGGTGCAGGTATCCGCGCAGAACCGACTGGTGTCGCTGGTGTTCGACAGGCTGGGGCCGGATGGGCGGCGGTTGGGGCGGCAGGCCTCACTGGATTTTCTCAAGAAAGACCTGGGGCCGAACGTTTACTACGCGGTGTTTACGGTGGATCGCGGCTTCCAGGTGGTGCAGCCATACACGAACGACGCGGCGCGGCTGAAGCGCGCGATCGAGGCGGCGACGAGTGGAGAACGCAGCGATTTCCAGAGCGATCTGGCGAACATGGCGCGGACCGCGGGTGCAGCCGGCAACAGCACCGGCACGGCAGCGCCGGCGCAGGGAACGGTTGACGGGGCGGCGATGTCCGGCGCGCAGGCCGCGCAGATGGCGAAGGAGATGCTCGACTTCTCCGAGGTGTTGGAGCGTGAGGACCTGGGCCGCATGTCGGTGTTCTCGTTGTGGGCGATCGTCAAGGAGCTGCGCAAGCTGCCCGGCCGCAAGACAGTGCTGTATTTCGCCGAGGGGCTGCAGATGCCGAACAGCCTGGTGGAGCAGTTCAAGTCGATGATCAGCGAAGCGAACCGCGCCAACGTGACGGTGTACGCCATTGATGCCCGCGGGCTGACGACGGTCAGCGACCAGGGGGCGGCCAACGCCAAGCTCAGCGAGGCCGCGCAGTGGAGCCGCTATGCGCGTACGACGCAGAACGAGACGGCGGCGGGGAACAAACAGGAGTTCCGGACGTTCGACCGAGCCGTGGACAGCCTGCGCGCCAACCAGCAGAACGAAATGCAGGAACTGGCCGAGAGCACGGGTGGGTTTCTCATCGCGAATACGAACGATTTGCGGCCGAATCTGGAGAAGCTGAGCGAGGAGTTCAACACCTACTACGAGATCTCCTACCATCCGAAGAATCAGTTGTACGACGGGCGGTTCCGCACCATCACGGTGTCGGTGGCGAGCCGCAAGGACGCCGTGGTGCAGGCTCGCGATGGCTATTTCGCGATGCCGGTGATGGAGGGGCAGACGGTGTTCTCGTACGAGGCTCCGCTGCTGCGAGTGCTGTCACGTACTCCCTTGCCCAAGGACTTGGAGTTTCGCGCCGGGGTCGTGCAGTACCGCCAGCGGCTGGGCCTGCAGCAAGCCGAACTGGTGTTCGATCTGCCCTTGAAGAACGTGGCGTTCGCGAAAGATGAGAAGGCAGGCAAGTACCGGACGCACATCACGGTGCTGGCGTTGGTGAAGGACGCGCAGGGCCGGGTGGTGACGAAGTTGTCGCGGGACGTGCCTCTGAACGAGCCGATGGACCGGTTGGAGGGCTTCCAGCAGGGCCGGTTTATCGTGACACGGGCGATGAACCTGGCGCCGGGGCGTTACACGGTGGAGAGTGTGGCGGCCGATCAGGAAGGGCAGCGGGTGTCGGCCAAGAGATCCGTGCTGGTGGTGCCGGCACTGGTGGAGAAAGCGGGCATCAGCGACATTGCGCTGGTGCGGCGCATCGACAAACTGGCCGGGGAACGGGATCCCCAGGACGCGCTGCAGATCCCGATGGGCCGCATCGTGCCGACACTCATCGACGCGGTGCCGGGCGGCGCCGGCAAGCTGTTGTCGCTGTTCTTCACGCTGTATCCGGACGAGACGTCGCAGGAGCCGGTGAAGGTGGTGCTCGATCTCCTGAAAGACGGCCAGGTAGTCTCGCGCACCTCGCCTGCGCTGCCTCCAGCCGGGACGGATGGCTCGATTCCGTACGTCGCCAACATCCCCCTGGATTCGGTTCAGCCCGCGCAGTATCAATTCCGGGCCACGCTAATCCAAGGCAACTTCGGGGCGCAGAAGAGCATCTACCTTAACATTGAGTAAAGGCCTGGGCCGGTAATCGTTGAATGCGGTACAGCAGAAGAACCTTCCTGGCGTGTCTGGGTGGCGCGCCGATGATCCCGAACTATAGCCTGGCGGCTCCGCCGGCCGACGCCGTGCGGCTGTTTGAAGAGGTGCCTGCGTCGGAGAGCGGCCTTCACTGGGTTCACGTGAACGCCATGTCGGCCGAGCGGTATCTGCCGGAGACCCTGCCTCCGGGCGTCGCCTTTATCGACTACGACAACGACGGGTGGATGGACATCTTCCTGGTGAACACAGGGGAGTGCAACTTCTATAAACCTGCCAAGCCGGTGTGCAATGCGCTGTATCACAACAACCGGGACGGCACGTTCACCGATGTCACGCAGAAGGCCGGACTGCTGGGCGGGCACTCGTTCGGGATGGGCGTGGCGGTGGGCGACTACAACAACGACGGCTTTCCGGATCTCCTGGTGACGGCCTATGGCCGGCCGACCCTCTACCACAACAATGGCGACGGCACCTTCACCGATATCACCGAGAAGTCGGGGCTCGCCGGACCCGAGTGGACGACCAGCGCAGTGTGGTTCGACTACGACAACGACGGCAAGCTCGACCTGTTCCTGTGCAGCTTTGTGAACTACAGCGTGAAGGAGCGGTTCGGCTGCGGCGACAACAAACTGGGCCGCAAGTATTACTGCATCCCGCGCGTCTTCAAGCCCACGGCGAGCTTCCTGTATCACAACAACGGCGATGGCACCTTCAGGCTTGTGAGCAAAGGCACCGAAATCGAGAAGTCGCTCGGCAAGGGCCTGGGCGTCGTGGCGACGGACGTGAACAACGACGGTCGCATGGATCTTTTCGAAGCCAACGACACGGTGCAGAACTTCCTCTTCCTGAACCGCGGCGGTGGCAAGTGGGAGGAGGTCGCGCTGGCGGCGGAGGTGGGCTTCAGCGCCAACGGGCAGGCCCGCTCAGGCATGGGGGTCGACGCGGCTGACGTCAATGGCGACGGGTGGGAAGACCTGTTCGTGGCCAATGTGGACCAGGAAATGTTCTCGCTTTATGAGAACAACCGGACCGAGTCGTTCACCGATACGGCGCACCGGCACGGGGTGGCACAGAGTACGCGGCTGCTGAGCGGCTGGGGTCTCAAGTTCTTCGACTATGACAACGACGGGCTGACGGACCTGATCCTGTCGAACGGCCATCCGGACGACATGATCGAGCAGTACTCGCAGCAGGTGAAGTACAAGGAGCCGCTGCTGCTGTTCCACAACGATGGCGGACGCATGCGGAATGTCACGGCCCAGGCGGGGCCGGCCTTCACGAAGTCGTATCCGGCCCGCGGTCTGGCGGTGGGCGACTATCTGAACAACGGCCGGTTGTCGGTGCTGGTGGGCAACAACGGGGAAGCGCCGCTGCTGCTGAAGAACACCGCGGGCGCGGGCAACCACTGGGTGGGGCTCAAGCTGCAGGGGGTCACGTGCAATCGCGACGCGATCGGGGCGGGCATCACCTGGTCGGCTGGGGGCGTGAAGCGCTCGCGCAAAAAGAGCAGCGGCGGCAGTTACCTGTCGTCGCACGATCCGCGCGAGGTGCTGGGCCTGGGCGCCGCGGCCAAGGTGGACTGGGTGGAGATCAAGTGGCCGGGACCCAGCACGCGGGTCGAGCGGCTCACCGATGTGCCCGTGGATCGCTATGTAACTGTCGTCGAGGGCAAGGGGATCGCGAAGTGAGGGCGCCGCATGTCGGATAATTCGGATAGCAACATCCGGAGGAGCCATGGCGTCCGACACTTATCGCTGGCTGGCCCGCTATTACGACCACCTGTTTGAGTTCCGGCGACAATTCGACACGGCGCGCGAGTCGGTGATCGGGCCCGTTCTCCCTGGCGTGAAGGCTGCCTGCGACCTGTGCTGCGGCACGGGCACGCTGGCGCTGGAGCTGGCTGCGCAGGGGATCGAGATGTACGCCGTCGACCTCTCCCCTGACATGTGCAGAATCGCCCGCAAGAAGGTACGAGGCACGGGACTGCCGGTCCACGTGATTCAGGCCGACATGCGCACTTTCGTGCTCCCCCGGCAGGTGGATCTGGTCACCTGCGAGTTCGACGCGCTGAACCATGTGCCGCAAAAGCGTGATCTGGGGCGGGTGCTGCGCGGTGTGGCCAGGGCGTTGCGGCCGGGCGGCCATTTCGCCTTTGACGTCAACAACAGGCGGGCGTTCGAACGAGTCTGGTCGAACACTTGGTTCCTGGAGAAGGACCCCATTGCGATGATTATGCACGGCGGGCACCGGCGCGGTTCGGATCGCGCATGGTCGGACGTGGAGTGGTTCATCCGCGTGGGGGAGAAGTGGACCCGGCACCACGAGCATATCGAGGAGGTGTGCTGGAGCGCCCCGGAGATCCGCACGGCCCTGGCGGCGGCGGGTTTCGATCAGGTGAAGGCGTGGGACGCGGCCCCGTTTTTTGAAGACGCGCTGACTCCGGCGGGCAACCGGACCTTCTGGCGGGCGAGGCTCAAACCCGTGGCGAAGGCCAGCGCATAGCACCACCAGCCTTCACCTGCCGGGCGAAACAGAAGTTACTTTGCGGGCGGCGTAGCCGGCGCCGGAGGCGCGGGTTTGCGCATGATCAGTGCGAGCGCATTGCCCCCCTGGCTCCACTCTCCGGTGATCTGGTTGCCTTCTTTGTTCAGGGTGCCCTTGTAGGAACCGCCCACCACGGGCACCTTGAGTTCCACAGCCAGTTCCTTCTGCGCGATCTCGGTCATGGCCAAGCCAGTGGCGCCTTGAATGGGGCTGTCGAGGGTGGCCTTCACCGTGCCGTCCGGCTGATTCTTGAAGTGCATCACGATCTTGAGTCCACCCTGCGGCGTCTCCAGGCTGCCTTCCCAATCGCCTTCCAGGACTTTGGAAACGGCCGGACTGGGCTTCTGGGCCGCGACCTTGCCGTCGCCGGTCCGCTTCAGGTCGAAGGTGACTGCGCCGTTGGGCGTATTCAGCGAGCAGTTCATCGTGGTGGGGGTGCCCATTTTGCAGACGAACTCGGGCCCGCTGCCGGAAACGATGTGGAACTTGACTGTCTGTTCTTCCACTTTGAGTTCGACCACCGGCACATCGCGGATGCCGGGCGGCGTCTGCGAAAACGTGCCGCTCCACACGCCCTTGTCGTCCTTGGCGAAATCCAGGCCGATTTGGAGTTCCTGTCCACCCGCTTGAACGGTGCCTTCCCAACGGCCTGCCTGGCCATATGCGAGTGCGCCTGCAAGTAAAATAGCTGCGGTCAACTGCAACAAACGAGAAATGAAACGCATGTCCGAGGATACGACGAATTGGGGGCAATTGGATCGCGAAAATACGCCGAAGAGCCGCGCGTGCGTGGGGTAAATGGCGGTATCCCGCGAGGCGGGCGTGCTCGAAAGGGCGCCGCATTGATCCTGGCGCCCCTCCGTCGGAAAGCGGTTAGCGTTTACGGCGCAGCAGCGCGAGCCCGGCCAGGGCAACGCCTACCAGCGAAAGTGTGGCAGGCTCCGGGGCAGCCATCAGGAAACCGCGAATCTCACCACCTGGATAGACCGAGCTGTGGATGTTCAGATACGCCTCGCCATTGGCCATTCCAGCCGCCAGCGCAGCTTCCGCCAAGGCGGTCGAACCGCCGAAGCCGCTCAGGAAGCCGGCCCTGTAGGTCGACGCCTGGGTTGTGTCGAAGATATGGTCGTAAGTGCCGGCCGTTGTGCCCGAAGGGAATCCAGTGAAGGTGGGCGTAATCGTCGCCACCGCGGCAGTCCCTGTGAAGGGGGGCGCAGTGCAGCAATGAATGTGCGCGGCCGTGTTCCCCGCCTCGAGATCACTGAAGCTCACCTGCACCCGTAACGTGTGGGCCACCACATCGAATGTCACGATGGCGAAACCGAAGCCGGGCGAAGCATTCACCGGCGATTCATTCAGGCCCGATAGATCGGCGCGATAGCCGATGGGTGCGCCGTATGCGGCGGTCGCGAGCAACGCAGGGATTGCCAGCAGCGATAGTTTCAGTTTCATGAACGGTCCTCCAGAAGCCCAGTTGGTAGGTAGCTGGACTATCCTAAGACCGGATCGTTCGCGAGTCAATCAGGAATTGAGTGCGCCCCGTACGTACTGGGCGTTCTACCTGCGATGCCAGCGGCTTACCGAACCAGCACAGGGAATGCCGTAATGCGGAGTTTGGCCGACCCATAGGGGATCAGTTCCAGCTGCTCAACCGGTTCCGCCGATGCCACCGGGCTCACTGGCGGCGGCGCGGCCGAACCCTTCTCCAGCGTCCACGCGGGGATCCTGCGGCCCTTCACCTGAATCGTGACGCCCGGTGTTTCTCCCGCGAAGGGATTGTCGCCTATGGGCGACTCCTTCACCTTGAGCGACCCCGCCGGATTGTTCGCATCCAGCAGCAAGCCAAAATTCCAGGCCGTGGTGGGGCTCACGGTCCAGTCCGCCGCCGGACCTTTTTCGCGCAGCTTTTTCCATTCCTCGCCGATCTTCAGGGAGAAGACGAGCGGGCCCCGGTCGATGGCGACCGACTGGTTGTACCAGCGCGATACCCGCGGGTACATGGGGAAGCGCAGCACCACCGTGTCACCGCTCTTCCAGGTGCGCGCGACGCGATGGTACGACCCCGGCCGGATGCCCTGCTCGGACTTGCCATTCACAGTGATCGACGCGCCAGTCGCCCAGCCCGGCACGCGCAGCACCAGTGGGAACGTGGCCGGCTGCCCGGCCGTAATCTTCAGCCGGATGGTGTCCCGGAACGGATACTCGGTCGTCTCCTCGATGGTCACCTCGCCGCCGCCGGCCCTGGTCTTTACGACACTGGGCGCGTAGGCCACGGCGGCGATGCCGTCATCCTGTGTGGCCATCCACAGGTTGGCGGCGAACTTGGGCCAGCCCTGGTGGAAGTTGGCGGTGCAGCAGCCGAAGTTGGGTTCGAGCCCGAACAGGTTGGAGTCCGGCCCGTTCGACACCCAGTTGCGCGGGTTGACGTCGACCAGCACCTGGTTGGGCTGCTGATCATACTGGTGGGCCCACATCGTCTTGTCGAAAGTGCCGGGCAGCGGATTGAACGCCATCTTCTCCAGACGATCGCCGATGGCGGCATCGCCGAGGATGCCCGACAGCAGTTCGAGCGAAAACATCGCTTCCACCACGGAGCAGACTTCCGTGCCCTGCACGGGGCTGAGCCCGGCATAATGCTCGTCGCAGCTATGCACGCCGTTGGGCAACAGGTGGTGCTCGTCCATCACCTTGAACAGCTGGTGCATTGCCTCGCGGTCCGACTTGTCGTTGGTGAACCACGACCAGACGCCCGAGGTCTTAATGGCCATGGCATTATTCACACCGTGCGTGTTCAGCTTGGACTGTTCCTTCGTCACGCGGCCGGGGTATTTGAAATTCGCGAAGTGCTCTTTCCAGTCGTAGCCCTGCTTGCTCACCTTCCTGGCCAGGTCCAGCAGTTCGAGATTGCCCGTGCGGTTGTAGAGCCAGGCGATGGTCAGTTCCTGGTCGCCCCAACGGTAGATGGCCCACTCCTTCAGCGGCACCGTGTCGAGCTTGCTGCCCATATACGCGAAGTACTTCGTCATGAACGGGACGACGCGCGGATCGCCCGTGGCCTCCTGGTACTGCGTCAGGACCTTCAACATGACGAAGTTCGGCCACCAGTCCGTATTCTTCAGCGGGCCAAAATTGCCGTCGGGCCGCTGGCTGTTCAGGGTCCATTCAATCCACGGTTTGATCTTGGCCTTCAGCACCGGGCTGTCCAGCAGGTAGGCCAGCGGCACCAGGCCATCCAGGTAGTAGGGGCCGCGTTCCCAACTCTCGCCGGTCCCGCCCAGCCAGCCGCTTGTCTTGTCCAGCGACGGCCAGAATTCGTCCAGATGCCCGCTCTGTCCCCCGGCCTGGATCTCGAGTTGACGCCGCAGCCAGCCGGCCGGCTTCACCGCGGTAAGCGGCAGGGCATTGAAGACGTTCGCAGCCAGCGGATCACGGTTCTTCACGGCGGGCGCAGCGGCCGGGGCAGCGGTCTGGGCCGTCACGGGCGGCAGGCAGCAAAGCGCGAGGGCCGCGAGTAGGAATGACGCAGAAGGAAGGGACTTCATAGTTGGTGCCGGCCGCCCACGGCAACAGCCCGGCTCGGCACGAGCCTGCGCGAACGGGCCGGATAGCAGGCGGAAAATCGCAAACTCACCATATCACAGGCGTATGCGGCTAGAACCCGTAGAGCGCCACGATGCTGTCGGCCGCCGCCCGGCGCACGGCCGAGGGGTACTGTTTGCGCGACTCCGCCAGCGGCACAGGCTGTCCCAGCGGGCTGGCCGCATCGATCACCACGGCCGATCTCTGGCCCAGCATCCGCACCAGTTCCGGCAGGTCGTAAAGCTTCAGCGCGCCCGGCACCACCTGCTCGAAAAGACCGCGATGGATGCGGGCATCCACCACCGCCTGGTAAGAGAGCAGCGAGCGCTCCAGCGCGATCTTGCGCAATCGCGAGTCGAGCACCGCCGCATGCAGCAGCGGCACGCCGCCCGCCTCTACACCCACTCCGTATAGCCGGCTGGCATCCACCTCGGGCCGCGCGGACAGTACATCCAGCCCACGCGAGATGTCGGCGGCCCTCTGGCCGGTGAGTGTCGATCCGGTCATGATCGCAGTCATGCCACTGTTCCAGTCGCCGAAATAGCGGAACCAGTCGGAGCCGTTCTGGAACGCCGAAATCCGCGTCTCGCCCAAGCCCCGCGCGTCTATCGAGAGGACCACGTGCCCGGCCTTCACCAGTGCCTCCAGATCCGCCACCCGCGCGGCTTTTCCCGCGCCGTCGACGTACAGTACTCCTGGATGCCTGCCACCGCCCTCCGGCACAAACAGCAGGGCCGGAATCACGATGCCGGGCTCAGTCTCGTAGACCAGTTTTTCAATGCGATAGCCGCTGCGCGCCAGCGTCCCAAACGGCTTCACCGAAAGTGCTCCGGCAGGCTGGTGGTAGTCGATGAGCTTCGCGATCTGCTCCGCCGTGGCCTGGCCGCGCTGGAACTGCTTCGCGCGCTTCTGGTTCAGCGTAGTGACGGTCTCGCCGCCCAGCGAAGTGGCCACCTGCCCGGTAGGCGTGCAGTAGAGCTCCTCCTCGCGCAAAGGCAGCACTTCCTCTTCCAGCCCGGAATGCTCCGCTTTCTTCAGCCACTGATCAAACCAGGCATAAGCGGCCAGCCGCCGCGGCTTCGTGAAGCCGTGCCCGTCGTCTGCCTGGAAGAAGCGCATCCTGTCGCCCGCGCCCAACCGGTCGTAGGCGCGCGTGGCGTCGGCATTGGTCTCCCTCGCTCCCGTAATGGAGAAGAAGTCGCGGATCGCCGAAAGCTGCAGGTAAGGCTTAGGCGCGAACGCCAGCAGGAAGTCCTCATGATCCAGGCCATCGGAAATCCAGTTGGGGATGCACTGCTCGGCATCCTGCGGTCCGATGGTCTCCAGCAGGCGGCGCCAGGAGGTGATATAGCACGACGGAGCAGCCACCTGGATGCGGTCGTCCAGGGCGGACAGATACGCGGTGAGCGTGCCTCCGCCGGAGTTGCCGCTGCATGCGACGCGCTTCGGATCCACCTCCGGGCGCGACAACAGGTAATCCAGCGCACGCATGCCGTCCCAAATGTAATACTGCGCCAGCGCATCACCCACCAGCAGCGTCTGGATGCCGAGGATCGTGTGCTCCAGCGTGGAGCTGAAGACCTTCGATGCGTTGAAATCGGGGTCGTAAAGCTGGACGCGCTCCCCCTGGCCCGGACCGTCCCACGCCAGCCCAACATAGCCGTTGCGCGCCAGTGTCACCAACATCTGCTGCCAGGCGACGTGCGCCTTCGCTCCCTCCTCATGACCCAGCGGATAGAGCACGGCCGGATACGGGCCCTTCCCGCGCTTGGGCAAGTACAGGTTGGCGGTGACGAAAAAGTTGGGCCGGCTCTCGAAGACGAGCTTCTCGATGCGGTAGTCCTCGCGGTCGATCACGCCGGTCACCCGCGCGTTCAGCGGAGTGCGCTCCGGCAACCCGCCGATGCCGCGCAACATGTGTTCCCTCAGATACTGTTTGCGGCCCGCGATCTCGGCCGCGGTCCAGTTCGCTGAAGCGGCGCGGCGCTTGTCCAGCAGGTCGAAGGCCCGCTGTTTCGTGTAGTCAGGCAGCATCGACCGCAGATTGCGGTAATCCGTGTGGTTCGAAAGGAAGTTGAGTTCCGAGGGATCCTGGGCTGCCGCGGTGGCGGCCAGCAGCAAGGCTACGACGATGGTGCGCATGAGCTTCTCTGCAGTGTAGCGCCCCGGTCATGCCGCGGCGGCAATTGCCTTCCAGCCCTCTTCGTCATGCCCGATACACACCGTCTGGCCGCACCGCACCAGCGGCAGGCGCAGCAGCCGCGGGTCTTTCTCAATGCGGGCCAGCAACTGCGCTTCGGACTGCTGGAGATACTTCAGGCCCGCGTCGACATACGCCTTGCCCTCGCTGTCGAGCAGGCCGTTCAGGGTGAAGCGCTGGATGAAACGGCGGATCTCGCCCGCGGCCATCGGCTTCACCTTCAGGTCGATCAGTTGGATGTCGATGCGGCGCTCTTTGAAGAAACGCTCCGCCGCGCGGGTGGCTTGCGAGCCCTTGATTCCGAAGATCTGGACGACGGCCATAACTTCTGATTCTGGCAGAAGGACGGCTCCGCCGGATGGCTGTTTCCAGGACCGTGCGCGCACCCCGCCGCGGCACGCTGGCTGGCCGTTTCGCGCCAGTGCGGCTTTTTATATACTGCTGGGCGATCACCATGAACTCGCCCAGCCTGCCCGCCAGCGAATATGACACTGTGGAACTGCGAACCGGCCGCCTGCATAAGATCCGGCGCTCCGAGGCGCGCACTCTGGGTGAGGAAGACCGGATGGTGCCGGTAGTGAAATGCTACTGCCGCTCGCACGATGTGTTGACGGCGGCGGACGCCGAACAGCAGCGGCGGCCCACCTTTGTCTTCCCCATCGTGTTCTTCGCGAATCTGGTCGGCCTGATCGGGCGGGAACTCGAGGGCCGCATCTACTCCGACAGCACGAGGCGGCGCGTCATGTTCTACCTCGATCTGAAGGAACACGCCGGCTTCCAATTGGAGGAAGGCGACCGCGACCTGCACAGCCCGTGGTACGACGACAGCGTGCTGAAGGAGTAGGCTGTCTTCCTCGATCACCTGGCCGGCTTGCGGCCCGCTGGAACCGTCGCCACCGCTTCCACCTCCAGCATGTAGCCTTCACGGAAAAGCGCAGCCACTCCCACCAGCGTGCTGGCCGGTGGATGCTCCTTGTTGATATAGCGGTCGCGGACTTCACGAATCACGGGCAGATACTCCGGCTTCAGGTCGCGAATATACCAGTTCAATTTGACGACATCCTGGAAGCTGGCTCCGGCAGCAGCCAGGTTGGCCTTGATGTTCTCGAAGACCTGCTCGGTCTGCGCCTTGATGTCGTCCTTGCCCACCATTTGCCCCGAGGCGTTGTTGGCCACCTGGCCCGCCAGGAAGATCAACTTCCCGGGGCTGGTGACGACGACGTGGCTATAGCCGTTGCCCGGAGCCACTCCGGCGGCTTTCGGAAACTCGGTCTGGGCCGGCAGGATGCTTGCCGCGGCTGCTAGAAGAAAGGCCAGGGTTTGGTAGCGCATCCCTTCCAAGATAGCTGGTGCGGATCCGTGACATGGGTCAACACCGCGCGCCCGCAGGTGGTACCGCTGCGCATCGTGCCGGAAGCACAAACCTCGTGGAAACTTGCCCTCCACACCGCTTCAACTCGCAAATTCCTTTAAACCATTGATTATAGTAAAGATACCATCGATATTAATGAAGTGTAATTAATTGTATAGATAAATACCTTTTTACCCGATACGCAATGTAGGCAGTATTTTCGGCCAGAGCCCCTCCTGCTTCAAAGGAACCCGTATCTATGATGAGAGCTGTTCACACGGCCTTCTCGACGCCCGCCATCGGCCTCACGCTCGCCCTGGTTCTCTTCAGCGCGCCCGGTTTGGCGCAGCCCAGAACACAGGCCGTTCCCAACATGGGGCAGCAGATCACCCCGCTGGCGCCGCACGGTGCGCGATTCGAACCCCTCAGCGCCGACTTTCCCTACGATCCCGCCTTCCCGCCCGGACAGGCCTGGCTGGTCAGCCATGCCGTCACCACAGCAGTGAGCCCCGACCACAAGACACTGCTCATCATGACCAGCGGCTACAATCGGGTCTCCAATACGCACTATTTACCTGAACCCCCGCCAGTCACTACGCCGGCGACCCCGCCCACTCCCACCTGGATGGCCAACTACTCGATGGAGTACATCTTCGTCTACGACATCTCCACCCCGAAGCCCTTCAAGAAGCAGGTGCTGCTCGTTCCTTACACGTACAACGGGCTCGTGTTCGATCCCTCCGGCAATGCCTTCTACATTTCCGGCGGACCCAGCGACTACGTCTTCATTGCCAACCGCAACAGCGACGGAACCTGGTCCAACAAGTTCACGCCGCTGCCCTTGGGCCACAAAGGTGTTGGCAACGGCCTGGCTGTGCCCCCCGGCGCCCCGCCTGCCGCCATCAATGAGCGTGTCTCCGTGGTGCCCTGCGCCGCTGGCGTCGCCATTTCCAAGGATGGCCAGACCCTCGTCGTGGCGAACTACTACAACGACTCCATCAGCGTCTTCACCGGCGGCCTCGGCAAATGGGCCCTCTATCGTGAACTCGATCTGCGCCCGGGCAAAACCGACCCGTCGCAGGCCGGCGTACCCGGAGGTGAGTATCCTTTCTGGGTCTCCATCAAGGGCAGCGGCGCCGATGCTATCGCCTACGTTTCCAGCATTCGCGATCGCGAGATCGTCGTGGTCAAGCTGGCTGGCGCGCCGGAACTCTTCAACCCCGCCGGCCGGCCCACCATCATCACGCGCATCCCCGTAAAGGGACAGCCGAACAAGATGACGCTGAACGCGGCCCAGACCTTTCTCTATGTCGCCGAAGACCAGGCCGATATTGTGGACATCATCGACACGGCCACCAACACTGTCGTCGAATCCATCCCGGTCATCGCCACGAACGTCCCCGCCGCCCTCGCTCAATACAAGGGTGCAAACCCCAACAGTGTGACGCTCTCGCCCGACGAGACCCGGCTCTACGTCACCAACGGCAATCTCAACTGCATCGCCGTCATCGCCCTGGGCGGCAACAATAGCGGCGACAAAGTAATCGGCCTCATCCCCACGGGCTGGTATCCCAATTCGGTGAGCCTCAGCGGCGACGGCCAGACCGTATACTCAGTGAACGGCAAATCCCCCACTGGGCCCAATCCGGGCTGGTGCTACGGCGGCTACGGACCTCCCGGCTGGCCCACCTGCCTGGACACGAACGAGTACAACCCGCAACTCACCAAGGCCGGCTTCCAGAGCTTCCCGCTGCCTGCGCAGGTCGCCCTGGATACCCTCACGAAACAGGTAGCTGAAAACAACCGCTTCTCCGCCACCAGCAGCCCGGAAGACGCCGCCATCATGGAGGCTGTCCGCAAAGGCACCAAACACGTGATCTTCATCATCAAGGAAAACCGCACCTACGACCAGATCCTGGGCGATCTCGAGATCGGCAACGGCGACCCGGACCTGACGGAGTTCGGCGAGCAGGTCACGCCCAACCAGCACAACCTCGCGCGCAAGTTCGTCACCCTCGACAACTTCCTCGATACCGCCGAGGTCAGCTACGACGGCTGGCTCTGGACCACCTCGGGCCAGGCCCCGGACGTCGTGCAGCGCCAATACCCCATTGCCTATGGTTACCGCGGCCTCAGCCTCGATTCCGAGGGCACCAACCGCAGCGTGAACGTGTCGATTCCCTCCCTCGCCGATCGCAAGGCCGCCAATCCGTTCACGCCCAACGATCCCGACATCCTCCCTGGACAGACCAACACCGCCGCGCCGGATGGGCCGGACAACGAAGTGAATACCGGCTATCTGTGGGATTCCGCATTCCGCGCCAATCTCACCGTGCGCAATTACGGTTTCTTTATCGACACTGGCCGCTACAACACGCAGACGTACACCATCCCGCTGCTCACTGATCCTTACTGGGCCGGTACCCGCGTGGCATATCCCTCCAGCGCGTCGCTCGCCCCCTATACGGATCTCTTCTTCCGCGGCTTCGACAACGCCTTCCCCGATTACTACCGCTTCAAGGAGTGGGAGCGTGATTTCGACTCAGCTTACGCCAAGGGCGGCCTGCCTTCCCTCAGCCTGGTCCGCTTCATGCACGACCATACCGGGAACTACGACACCGCCATCGAGGGCGTGAACACACCCGAAACGCAGGTCGCCGATAACGACTACGCGGTCGGCCTACTCGTCGAGAAGATCTCCAAAAGCATCTATGCCGATGACACGCTCATCTTCATCATCGAAGATGACGCCCAGGATGGCGGCGACCATGTCGATTCCCACCGCAGCACCGCCTTTGTGGCTGGCGCCTATGTGAAGCAGGGCGCCCTCGTCTCCACTCAATACAACACCATCGATTTCCTGCGCACCATCGAGGAAGTTCTTGGCTTGCCGCCGATGAACCTCAACGATGCGCTCGCCAGGCCGATGGCCGACATCTTTAACACCAAGCCCAGTTCGTGGAGCTTCAGCGCCGCTCCGGCGCCCATGCTCTACAACACCAGGCTGCCGCTGCCGCCCAAGCCCGCCGGCCTGGTCATCCCCAAGCCTGCTCACAAGGCCTCCTATTGGGTGCGCGCCATGAAGGGCATGGACTTCGAATCCGAGGATCGTGTCGATCCTCAGGTATTCAATCAGATTCTGTGGAAGGGTCTCAAAGGCAATAAGCCCTATCCGGCCTCACCCACCGGCCGGGACCTGCGCCAGAACCGCAAGGAACTGCTCGAGCGTTACCACCAGTCCATGAAGTAACCGTCTCCCCAACCCTCGGAGAGCGGCCGAACCCACGCGCGGACATCGTTCCGTGCGTGGGCACCGTGCCGCCTTCCGGCACAATTCAGACAACCGTCTTCCGCCAACGTCTCCTCCTGGTGAAATATGAGAACCATCTTTGTCCGACTCGTCGCGCTGACCCTCCTCTGCGCTCCCTTTGCCGCGGCTCAAACCGCCGATGACACCAAGCTCCGGCAAGTCATCATTTTTGGACGGCATAGCGTGCGCGCTCCCGTCGCCCCCAACTCCTTACTCGACACCTTCTCCGCCAAGCCGTTCCCCGTGCCCAGCGTGGGCACCGGCATCCTCACGGCCAACGGCGCGAAACTCGAGAGCCTCCTCGGCGCCTACTACCGCCTGTGGCTCACGAAGGAGGGTCTCCTCACCGGCAACGATGAAGCCGATGCGGCTTCCGTCTACTTCCGCGCCAATACCCTGGAACGCACCCGCGTCACCGCGCAGTCCTTCGCTACCGGCCTGCTCCCCGCCGCGGCCGTGACCGTCAACACCTATCCCGACGGCCAGAGCGACCCGCTCTTTGACCCCATCGGAGCCGGGGTCGCCCGCCTCGATCAGAAGAAAGCAGTCCAGGCCGTGAAAGGCCGCCTCGGCGGCGATGGCCAGCTTGTGACCACTGCCTACGCCCCGGAACTCGCGCTGGCCCGTTCCGTCCTACTCGGCTACCCGGCCGGCCAGACGCCCCCACCCGCGGCGCCGAAAGGCGTCATCGATGTCACCGCTCTGCCCATCGAGATCACGGCCGGCGCGCCGGTCAATATCGGTGGTCTTTCCCCCATCTCTGGCGCTGTCGATCCGTTCATCATGCAGTACGCCGACGGGCTGCCGCTCTCTGACGTGGCCTGGGGCCAATTGAACATCGACGGTATCGGCCAGACCGCCCGTCTCTACATGCTGGCCATCGACCTCAGTTTCCGCACGCCCTATCTGGCGGGTGTGCAGAGCTCCAATATGGCTTCCCACGTGGTGCGCTCCCTGCTGCAGGCGGCCACCGGCACCCCTACGCCTGGCGCGCTGGGTGATCCCTCCACCAAGCTGGTCATGCTGGTCGGCTCCGACGTCAATATCACTGGGTTTGCCGGGCTCCTGAACCTCGATTGGATCCTGCCCACCTATCAGCCCGACTTCTGCCCGCCCGGCGGCGCCCTGGTTCTGCAACTCCGTCAGTCGCAGGGCACCGGCGAGTACTTTGTCCGCGCCTCCTACATCGCCCAGACGCTCGACCAACTACGCAACCGGACGCCTCTGTCGCTCACCACGCCGCCGGCCACCGCCCCCATTTTCATCCCCGGCTGCAGCACCCGCAACGCCACCAACGACTGCGCCCTCGCCGATTTCGTCTCGGTAGCGAACCGCGCCATCGTGCCACACTTCGCCGATCGCCTGAATTGATCTCGCCCCCCCGGGGCTAACCAACTGCCAGCCGCGAACGGCGCCGGGGCCAGGACCGCAACTTGCATGGCGCGCCCATGCCTCCTCGGCACTCTGGCCCCGAGCGTCCACGACATTCGCTCCGCCTCAAACCCCGCCCGGGACCACTCCGGTCGCCACACCGCGACCGTCTGCGCAACCGTCTCCCAGCCCGGCGCGAAACCGCAGGTGCCGCTTCCGTGTTACCTCCACCAATGGCCGCCAAACGCCATGTACCCAGTGCTGCCCGATCAGGAACCTCCATAGCCAGTTCGAGCGCTTGTACAGGTAGGACATTCCCAGGTACGGCCCCACGGCCCGCCAGTCCGCCGGCCTCCGACGCCAGATCGAAGTGTGCGAGAACAACCGCTCATACATCCACGCATAGCCCCGCTCCAGCTCCTCCGGAGTCATATGCTTCGGACGGAACACCGCGTGCGCCGTGTCATAACGGCCCCAGTCCCGGTGCAGCAATCGCCCCTCCGCCTCCATCTGCCGGAACAGCGGAGTCGCCGGATACGGCGTCAATATATGGAAGGTCGCGCACTCCAGCCGGTTCTCTTCCACCCACTCCGCCGTCCGCGCAAATACGTCTTTGCGGTCGTGATCGAACCCCAGCACGAACGACCCATTCACCTGGATCCCGACATCGTGCAGGATCCGCACCCTCCGCGCATAGTCCTCTGCCTTGGGCGACTTCTTGCGAGCCTCCGTCAAGTTGGCGTCGGTGAGCGATTCGAAGCCCACAAACACGCCTGTGCAGCCGGCGAGCGCCATCTCGCGGATCAGCCCCGGTTCATCCGTCACATCGATCGACACGGCCGCGCTCCAGATCTTCTCCAGCGGCCGCAACGCCTGGCACAGCGCCCGCAGATAGGCCCGGTTCGAGCCCAGGTTGTTGTCGACGAACACCGCATAGGGTTGCCCGTCCGCCACAAACTCCGCCGCGATCTGCGCCGGATCCCTCATCCGGTACGGCATCCTCAAACCATCCGTAGCCAGGTAACAGAACCCGCACCGGTTGTGGCACCCGCGCGTCGCGATCAGGCTGGTCGTCGTCAGGAAACTGCGCTTCGGCAGGATCGAGCGCCGAGGAGCCGGATCCTCGCGGTAGTCGCTGTCATAGGTGGCTGAGTACTCCGGCCGCAGGCAGCCCGCCTCAACGTCGGCCAGAATCCGCGGCCACAGCCGCACACCATCGCCCAGGGCCAGCGCATCCGCGAAGGGAGCGCACTCTTCGGGACAGGACAGCACATGCAATCCGCCCAGAATCACTTTGCACCCGCGCTGCCGGTACCATCGGGCCAGGGCAAAGGCGCGCTCGGCGAAAGTCAGGTGGACGCTGATCCCCACCACCTCAGGCAGAGGGTCGAAAGGCGGCCGGCCATCCAGTAGATTCTCGTCCCAGTACTCCACCCGCCAGTGCGCCGGCGTCGTGGCCGCGAAGCTGGTCAAAGCCAGCGAAGGAGTGAGCACATGCTTCCCGAAGCTGGCATGCGGGTCCTTGGGATAGAACGGATTGACCAGCAGAGCGAAGCGCGGCAGCACGGGTCCGGTCTGGACTGCCGGGTCTAAGTAGGGTGCCCGCGTCATCTCCAAGGGCAGCCATCGTCGTCGAGGAGCCTGCATCCAGGGCTGATCGGCAGTGATCATAGAAAGTACTTTATAATGCAAAGTACACAAAGTCAAGAACAAGCAAATCGCGCCGGCAAAAAATCTGAAAAATGCAAAGCGAGTGGTAAGCGACTGTGTGCCGAGCAGAAAGCGGATTTATTCCACATGGCCTTCGGCAGAGCCACGGTGGATCGCTCCGGCCTATTTCCGGAGTTTGTCCGGCACTACTTACGGCTCATCCCCGTCACTGCTTCTTTGGCGGTGGCGCCTGCACATAGGATGACTCCTTCGGCTGTTCGTTTGCAAACTGGTCGTCGTCCTTCAAGTCTTTCTTGAGCCGGTAGAGTTCCTTCTTCAACCGCGCTACCAGTTTCTGCGCCTTCGGCTCAGTGTAGATGTTGTGCATCTCCGCCGGGTCCGCTTTCAGGTCGTAGCACTCCCACTGATCCTTCTTCCAGTAGTAGATCAGCTTGTGCGTGTCGGTCCGGACCCCGTAATGTGCGCGCGTGTTGTGATCGCCGGGATCGTGATAGTAGCGGTAGTACATCGAGTGGCGCCAGTTCTTCCGCGTCTTCCCTTGCCAGACAGGCAGGAAGCTGCGCCCTTGCATATCGCCCGGCGTGGGTTGGCCGGCGAGATCCAGGAACGTCGGCGCGAAGTCGCAATTGATCCCGATTGCTTCCGAGGTGCTGCCCGGCCGGATACCGGCGGGCCACCGCACCAGGAACGGCATCCGCAGCGACTCTTCGTACATGAACCGCTTATCGAACAGGCCGTGCTCGCCCAGGAAGAAACCCTGATCGCTGGTGTAGATCACCACCGTGTTCTCTGCCAACCCGTTCGCGTCCAGGGAGTCCAGCAGCCGGCCCATGTTGTCGTCCACGCTCTGCACGCAGGCCAGGTAGTCCTGCATGTAGCGCTGGTATTTCCAATCTTCCAGTTCCCGGCCTCCGAGCGTCCTCTTCACGCCGTCCACTTCGATCTCGACTTCGGTAGGCTTCGCCATCATCCACTGGCGCAGGTCGCTCCCGGAGAGCCCGGCAGGCGGCTTCAACTTCAGGTCATAGCGCGTCAGGTCGCGGAACACCGACTGCTGCTGTTCCCGTAGCGCATCGGTCCGGCCGGCGTAGTCGTCGCGGAGATTGGCCGGTGCTGGGATACGGAGGTTCTCGAACATCTTCCGGTGCTTCTCATCGGGCGTCCATTCACGATGGGGCGCCTTGTGGTGGCACATCAGGAAGAACGGCTTGTCCTTGGGCCGGTTCTTCATGACATCCATCGTGATGTCGGTAGTGATGTCCGTGGCATAGCCCTTGTACACAGCGGAGCCGTCTCTGTCGTAGAAGGTCGGGTTGTTGTAGACGCCCTGTCCCGGCAGGATATTCCAGTAGTCGAAGCCCGTGGGGTCGCTGCCCAGGTGCCACTTGCCCACCATGGCCGTGTAGTAGCCGGCCTTCTGCAGCAGTTTGGCCACGGTGGGTTGTGCCCCGTCGAACCGGTTGAACACGGGCACGCCGTTCAGGTGGCTGTACTTGCCGGTGAGGATCGTAGCCCGGCTGGGCGTGCAGATGGAATTGGTGGCAAACACCCGATCCATGCGCATGCCTTCCCTGGCCAGCCTGTCGAAGTTCGGCGTCTGGTTCACCTTGCTGCCATAGCAACTGATCGCCTGCGAGGCATGGTCGTCCGTCATCACGAAGAGGATGTTGGGCCTGGACGGCGCGGCGGATGCGCCCCGTGCGAAACTGGCGAAAGGACGGCCGGCAAGCAACGGCAGGGCGAGCATGCTGCGACGAGGGATGCTGGGCATGGTGATTTTCAGCATACACGTGCGGCCACCGGCTGAGGGGAGCTCTGAGGAGGAGCCCACGGCCAAATGACGGAACTTCCTGTCTCTCCCCGCGTATCTACCTTCACACCACGTCAAAGCCAACCATGACCCCCACCAAGATCCTCACTCCTGCCGCGCGAGCCATCGCCTTGGTAATTTTGCCCCTGGCTGCCTTCGCCCAGGCCCTCCCTGCTCCGGCCTCCATTGACGCGGAAGCCCGCAAGCTCATGGAGAAGACCCACGCGCGCGGCCTCGCCCTCTCCGTCATCGATCACGGCAAGGTCACCTACACCCAGACCTACGGCATCCGCAACGCCAAGGGAGATCCGCTTACGCCCGACACCGTCATGTACGGGGCATCCCTCACCAAAACCGTCTTCGCCTACACCGTCATGCAACTCGTCGACCAGGGCAGGCTCAAGCTCGACACCCCCATCAAGAGCTATCTCGACAAGCCTCTTCCGGCTTACGGCCCCGACCCCGTCTTCCCCGACAAATACGGCCCTTATAAAGACCTCGCCTCCGACCCCCGCTGGGAGAAGATCACGGCCCGCATGGCCCTCACCCACTCCATCGGGTTCAGCAATTTCTATTTCCTGGAACCCGACCAGAAGCTGCGCATCCACTTCGAGCCCGGGACCCGCTACAGCTACTCCGGGGAAGGACTCATCCTGCTCCAGTCCGTCATCGAACGCGGCAGCAAAGACAAGGGCCTTGGCCTCGATGTGGGCGAACTCACCCGCGCCAACTTCGACCGGCTGGGCATGACCCGCACCAGCCTCGTCTGGCGCAACGACTTCGCGGCCAACCTGGCCGACGGCTGGAACGACCAGGGCAAGCCCGATGAACACGACCAGCGCAGCAAGGTGCGCGCCGCCGGTTCCATGGACACCACCATCTCGGATCTGTCGAAGTTCGTGGCCGCCCTGGTTCGCGGGGAAGGCCTCAGCGCCGCCGCCCGGTCCGAAATCACGAAGCGCCAGCTCCACATCACGACGGCCCACCAATTCCCCGCGTCGCAACCCGACCTGCCGGCCGCCAAACAACGCAAGGATCTCTACGCCGGCTTGGGCGTGGTCGTCTTCGACGGGCCCCAGGGGCATGGCTTCTTCAAAGGAGGCCACAACGAGATCACAGCCAATACGATGGTTTGTCTCGAAGCCAGCCAGCGCTGCGTTCTCATCCTCGCCAATGACGTCCGTGCCGAAGCCGGCTTCGCCGATCTCGTCCTCTTCATCCTCGGCAACACAGGCGTCCCCTTCGACTGGGAGTACGGCGACTATGCCGGCAAGTCCTAACCCCGCGCAAGGCGGCTGCAGGGCTTCTCTCAACCTGCCGCCAGCCCCCGGACCACTTCCAAATGGGGCCCCAGCAACTCCGCCCGGCCGATCTGCCCGTACCGCAGCCGCACCGTCCCATCCGCCAAAACCACCCTCAGTCGGGTCACTCCCAGATTCGCGAAGAACGTCCGTAGCCAGGGCACCAGGAAGTTGTTCGAAGCCTCGGCCGATCCCGGACCATACAGCCGCCCCGCCGCCACGATCACCGTCACGCGCGTGGCCGCCAGCGTCCCCCTGGGCCCCTCCCCCGTCACCACAATCGTCTCCCCGAACCGCACAACCTGATCCACCCATAGCTTGAAGCTCGAGCTTGGACCCCAGTTGTGCATCGGCAGCCCGATCACACACTCATCCGCTGCCAGCAGCTCCCGAGTCAGCATCGTCGAGAACCCCAGGAGGGCCTCCTGCTCCGCGGTTCGCGACTCCTTCGGCGTCAGATTCGCCAGGATCCACTGCTCATCAATCACCGGAACCGGCGTCTGCGCCAAGTCCCGCGAAACCACCGTCCCGCCGGGATGAGCGCTCCGCCAACGCTCCACGAACTCGCGCGTCAATTCGCGAGAGACAGACCCTTCGCCCATCGGGCTCGAGTCGATATGCAGCAACGCCGGTTTTCCGTTATCCATGCCGCTAGAATATTCAACCTTATGGTTGATTGTCAACCCATCGGTTGAATGATTACAATCGAAACGTTGAAGGTAACACCATGACCCGGACCGCCAAGCAGGAAGACAGTCTGGATCTCATCTTCGGCGCGGTAGCCGACGCCACCCGCCGCTCCATGCTCCACCGCCTGCGCGACGGAGCCCTGACCATCACCGAACTGGCCGAGCCCTACGACATGAGCCTGAACGCCGTCTCCAAGCACGTGAAGACGCTGGAGCGTGCCGGCCTCATCCGTCGCAGCATTCAAGGCCGCGAGCACTCCTGCCGCCTGGAAGCAGCCCGTTTCGACGAAGCAATGACCTGGATGAGCTATTACTCCGAGTTCTGGAGCACCCGCCTCGACGCCCTCGAAGCGCACCTGATCTCGAAGCGCAAAAGAGCCTCGCGATGACCACCCAAACCGTCACCATCCGCCGCACCCTGCAAGCCTCCTGCGAAGAGGTCTTTGACGCCTGGCTCGACGCCGAAGGCATGCCCCTCTGGATGTGTCCCGGTCCGGTCACAGCCAGCGAAGTCGAACTCGACCCCCGCGTGGGCGGACGCTTCCAGATCGTCATGATCGCGGCGCAGGCGCGCTTCGTGAACACAGGAGAATTCCTGGTGCTCGACCGGCCCTCCCGGCTCCAGTTCACCTGGATCTCCTCCCGTTGGGATCAGCAGGAGACGCTGGTCACCATAGAGCTCCGGCCCCGGGGCGGCCAGTGCGAACTCATCCTGACGCACGAGCGCTTCCCCGAGACCCACTCGTCCGCACAACTCACCGCCGGCTGGACCAGCATCCTGGAGAATCTCCAACTCCACCTCGAATCCGGTCCGCGGCTCCGGCCATAGAGGCCGAGCGCCCGGGACGGCGAGGCCCGGCAACCGCTACCGGAGGAACTCCACCATCCGCCGGTTGATCAGCGCCGCCTGCACCACATGCAGATCGTGGCCCGCTCCCGGCACCACCTCCGACGTCACCATGGGCGCCACCCGTCGCATCCGCCGCACCGCCTTCTCCGCCGGATAGATGGTCTCGTGCTCGCCCACCAGAAACAGCATCGGCACGCGCAATCCAGCCCATTCCGCATCCTTCACGACCGGAGGAATCGGCGTCTTCCGCGGCTGCAGCTTCCGCATGTTGATGAACAGCTCCACCATCGTCTCCTGCAGCCATTGAGGATCCACGCGAGCCGCGTCCGCAAACATCCAGTTCGCCAGCCTGGGTAGGTACCGGTCGGCGGAAATTACCACCAGCACCATCCGCAGCGCAAACTCCAAGTTCAACCGGTAGACCGTTGCCGCAGGAGCCAGCAGAACCGCCTTCTTCACTCGCTCCGGGTGCCGCAGCGCATACTGCGCCGCCAGCGCGCCCCCGTATGACATGCCAACCAGGTTCACTCCATTGTGCAACTCGAGGGCCGTGAATAACTCATCCAGCCAGGCCATCTGATCGCCCAGGTTCTGGAACGGCTGCTGGCAGGTGCTGCGTCCCAACTCGCCCAACTGGTCGACAGCGTAGGTGCGGAACTCCCCGGAAAGGGCCGCGACGTTCTGTGCCCACATCAGGGACGTTGCGCCTGTGCCAGGCAGCAGCACCAGCGGAGGCGCGCCCGGCGGACCGCTGATCCGGACAAAGGTGGAGCCTTGCGAGGTGCGCGCCCTCCTCGTGTCAGAATCCAGAGGCCACTGTTTCGCGGCGAGAGCATCATAGTGGGCCAGATACTCTTCTTTGTCCGCCGCGGATCGATACGGATAGAAGTCAGGGACGCCCATCTCCTCTCTCCCGGGTTACGGAGCAGGAGCGCACCCGCACCGCCCGTCCCGGAATGACTCGCCGCCGGCTCCTACTGACGCCACGCGTCGAACCCGTCCCCACTCGCTATCCGCAAACAACTCATTCAGCCATCGGCGTGCCCGGCCGGGACCAGGCTGCACGACCACGCGCCGGCTCTCTCACTCTTCAGCGGATTAGACACGCCCGGGCGGGCGAAGTTCCGGGTGTGCCGGCTCCGGAGGGCTCCGGGGTGAGTTTGTTGATGACACGTGAGCGGTGGGTCGGGTGGCTGGGTTGGGAGGAGGGTTTAGTGGAACTGCCTGCTCGGTGGTAGCGCGCGGGCAGCCCGTCGCTGGCGCTCCGGGACTGGGGATGGGGGACTCCGGTGAGGATGCATGGGTTGGGGGATGCGCGGTTGGGTTGGTTGGGGCGTTTCGTGGGGTTGTCCGCTCCCTCACGGTCGCGGCTCTACTTGTGGTTGTACTTGCGGCTGCACAGGGCTTCGGGCGATTTCCCGGTTCGTTGGAGATGGGTGACTCTTTGGCGGACGCGCTGGCGATCGTGATCGTGGACTGGTTGGTGGAGAGTGGGTTTGTTCCCTCAAAATTCGTGGTGGGTTGGGTGGTTGCGGTCTCGGGGGGAGCCTGCGTGCTGGGGGCCAGGAGTTGGGTGAGGTGGTCCAGGCCCGCTGGTTGGGAGAGGATGGCGCTTTCGACTCGGTGGAGGCGCATCTGGATCCAACCGGAGTAGCGATTGAGGGCCTGGATGTAGCCGTGCTGGCGGAGGACCCAGTCGTGGGCGATGTCCTCGTTGCCGCGGCCGTACTCGAGACCGGCGTTGAAGAGGGCTCGTTCGCGGCTCTCGTGGATGACGAGATGACCCTGGAGCATGTGCCACTCGTAAATAAGGGCACGCAGGGTTGGTTCGGTCAGGTGCTGGGTGCGGCCGTCGGCGATGGCTCGGAAGTGAGCTTCGAGGCGAGGCGACATGCGGTGGTCTTCGCTGTAGGCTCCGGTGCGTCGGGCGTTGGCGGAGACTTTGGCTTTGCCGGCGGCGGTGCGCGGGCCGGTGGATTTTTGGGCATTGGCCCGGTTGGCAGCGAGGCGCTTTTCGGAGATTTGAGTGGAGGGCATGGGTGGGGCTCCTTGCACTTCACTGCACCTGTTGAATGGGGTAGAGGCGCTGGACGAGGCGGAGTTCGGCTGAGAGGGCGCGGTGGCGGCGCCAGTAGCGCTCCTCCAGCTTTAGGGCTTCGAGGAGGGCTTTGCGTTGAGTGGGGTCCATGGTGTGGAAGGCCTGCCAGGCGTGGACTCCGGGGCTGGCTTTGGGGACCAGTTCAATGGTGTTGTCCCACTGGCGTTGGATCTGGAGGGTGAGGGCATTGGCTTCGAAGGAGGCGTAACGTTCGGCGCGCCAGATGCATTCGGCCATCCGGTCGGCCAGGATGTGCTGATAGGTGGTGGCTGGTTTGAACTGTTCGTGGACGGCGGCACGAATCTTTTTGTAGTAATCCTTGCGTTCGACGAAGGTGGTGACGCTGGCGGCTTTGGCGCCGGTGAGGATGCCATCCTCGGCGACCTGGGCGTGGCGGCTGAGGAGGTCGATGTCGGGGAAGGCGCAATCGACTGGTTCGGAAGTAATCATATGAAATGTCCTCTATAACCAGTTTGGTTGGGGTGGACCTAGGATTTAGGAGATGGAGGTCTGTAATCTGTTGATTGCAGAGGAGAAGATTTTTGTTGAACTGGCGTCATCAAAGAAGCTTAATGTGCGGAAACGGGGGGGGATGTTGCGGGGGTGGCGGAGTCTCAGGGGAAGGTGGAGGGTGGGCGGCAGTCTTGCGACGTGAGGCTGATGATGTTTCGTGAGGTGGGCTGTCCGGATTCGAATCCCGGCAAGATGGCGATTCGTCCCAGTGGCCATTTCGATGGATTGAATGCTTACTTCCGAGTACGCCGTCGCAAGAGGGTGGGTGTGATGGGGTCCTGTATGTTATTGCATCCAAGCCCGTTGTTAGACAGGCAGAAGACTGGCGGGCTACGGGCTATCTGGTCGGCTGACCTCCTCGCCATCGCCGAGTTGCGTGGCGAGATGGCGTGCGGGAAGGGAAGTGCGATGTTGAGGGTCTTCCGACTGCGGTCGTGCGCTTTTGGGTGAGAACCTCCCAAATCGTCTCCTTGGGGAACCCTGTGGGCGGTCTATCCGATTCGATAGGGGCTCACGCGCAGGATAGAGTCTCCCAATCGAAGCGTTGGGCCCAAGTCACTGAACCGCAATGGGTTTCGGATTGGCCGCCGGACTGCACAGTCAATCGGTAGAAGGAGATTATGA
The DNA here is from genome assembly GCF_051172195.1 of Paludibaculum fermentans. Taxonomy (GTDB): domain Bacteria; phylum Acidobacteriota; class Terriglobia; order Bryobacterales; family Bryobacteraceae; genus Paludibaculum; species Paludibaculum fermentans_A. The sequence goes on along the minus strand of NZ_JBPJAQ010000001.1, from coordinate 283,316 downwards.
TATGAAGACCCGATTCACTTTGGCGATCCTTGCAGCGCTGGCGATCGCACTGACTCAGCCCTCGTCCGCTTTCGGCCGGTCGCATGAACTGAGCATCCTGACGGGCGCCTGCGCGCACGGAGCCAGCGTGGACACTCGTTCTACCACTTCCGTTTCGGCTGGAGCCAATCTGTCCATTCAGTTCGACTATGCACTTCGGTTCAAGCAAAACGAGACGGGCACGTTGTACCTGGAGGTGCCTGTCGCGTGGACGATGAAAGCCGATGTTCGCATCAGACAAGATAGCATCAACGCTTCCGCCAGCCACCTGTTCCTTACACCCGGAGTGCGGTACCAGTTTGCACCCGCTTCCCGTTTCCAGCCCTATGTCGCTGCCGGATTCGGATTTGGCTGGTTCGACGGAGCAAACCTGGTGGTTTCGTCCTCCCCGAGCCTGAGCGTCATTCACGGGATCAAGCCGGCCACGTCGTTCGGCGGAGGCGCGGAGATTCGCATCCATCGCGGATTCGCCCTCCGGGCCGAGGTTCGCGATTACGTTGCGCTGTGCGACAAAAGTTCCGGCAGAAACAACGTGGTCTTCCAGGCTGGGTTTGGCTTTCACTTCTAGCCTCCCCGGCTCGAACCGAGGGCTTACGCGCGGGGCCGCCCGATACGGCCCCGCAGATTCAGGTTGCGAATGAGGCGGTGCAGGTAGTTCGGGTGCAGCTTCAACTGCCGCGCCGCTTCGGTGATGTTGCCGCCGGCGCGTTCAATCGCAGCAAGGATCAATTCGCACTTGTCGTGCTTCAGAGTGCCGTGATAGCCGTCGGCGGAAAGCGACCCGGCTGGCGCACCTTCCAGGATCGCTTCCGGCAGATCTTCGGCGTCAATGAGTTTGCCCTCACCCACGACGATCGCGCTTTCGATGGCGTGCTCCAATTCCCTGATATTTCCTGGCCAATCGTAGTTCATCAGGCAGGCTTGGGCGCGGCCGGAGATACCGGAGATCCTGCGGCTCACGGCCCCAGCGCGTTTTTCCAGAAAGTAGTTGGCCAACAGCGGAATATCCTCGCGACGGTCGCGGAGCGCCGGGAGGCGGATGGCCACCACATTGAGGCGATAGTACAGATCTTCGCGGAAAGTCCTGCCATTGATGGCCGCACGCAGATCTCGATTCGTGGCGGCCAGAATCCGGATATCCACGCGAATGGGCCGCGTGCCGCCGACGCGCTCGAACTCGCGCTCCTGGAGCACGCGCAGCAGCTTAGTCTGAAACGTCGCCGGCAGATCACCCACTTCATCCAGGAAGACGGTGCCCTGATCGGCGACCTCGAGTTTCCCTCGCTTCTGCGTCACGGCCCCGGTGAACGCTCCCCGCTCGTGTCCGAACAGTTCGCTTTCTAGTAGGGATTCAGTCAGCGCAGCGCAATTGATGGCCACAAAAGGAGCATTTGCTCGCGGACTGTTGCGATGGATGGCACGCGCGACGAGTTCCTTTCCAGTACCGGTTTCGCCCAGGATCAGGACCGTTGAGGAGGCAGGCGCGACGCGGGCGATGAGGCGATAGACCTCCTCCATTGCCGGGCATTCGCCCACCATCTCGTGGCGTACCCGGATCTCTTCGGACAGACGGCGATTCTCGTCCGCGACCTGACTGAACTCCAGTGCGCCTGTCAGCGCCGGTCCAGCAATGGCGCCCACGGCGGACGCGAAGCGTAGATGTTCTTCGCGCAACCCGCCCGCGGTTGGTTCGCCATCGAGGTAGATGACGCCAAACGACTTTTCACCATTGAGGAGTGGCGCGGCGAGATAAGTGGTGCCACTGAGGACGGAAGCGCCCTCGCGCAGTACGCGGTCGACAGCGGCGCGGTTGATCTCGACATGGGCGCCGGGGCCAGCGTGGCGGTCGAGCGTAACGATGAGACTGGGTTCCTCGGTGGCAGTCTGGGCCAGTATGAGGGCGGCCCGTCTCGCGGGCACGATCTCGATCAGAGTCTCGAGCAGGTGGCCGGCCAGCGCGGAGACGCCGCGGTTGGCATGCAGCGCCCCCGCCACGCGGAGCAGGGCCTGATATGCCTCGGGCTCGGAGAGCTGGGGTAAAGATGTAACGTGGCCCGGCGGGAGAAATACCGTGGGATTTTCAATCCGATCGGAGCCGAAGTGCACGGAGGGAAGTTCCGGTCTCCCGCCTCGCTCGTTCAGCAGGAAGTGAAATACCGAATGCCCGGCCCTGATCTGGTCACCATCGGCGAGCGGATGGTCATGCACGGCGAACCCGTTGACGAATGTGCCATTGTGGCTGTCCAGATCCCGCAGCCGAAAGTGCCCATCCAAGAACGTGATGCTGCAGTGACGCCGCGAGAGCGATGGATCGTCCAGTATCAGGCGGTTGCCACGGCCGCGACCGAGACTCCACGGCTCATCATCGACTTCGGACACGAGCTCAAAGACGTGGCCGCGCATGGGTCCCTCGAAGGCAGCCAGGCGCGCGTGCGCATCAGAAGCCGGTTGCGTCAATGGTCCTCTCCTCGTTCGATGCCACTGCCATCCATTTCACTTCGGGCCAAGCGCGCATCGCGTCCACCAGATCTCTCCGAACCTCGCCGATGCGCGGCCGGTCTTCACGGCGTTTGGCAAGACATCGGTCGAGAATTGCGTTCAACCTCAAGCTGGCCGCATCTGCCCCAGGCAGCCGGTAAGACTCATAAAGCGTGGCGTGAAGCAATTCCTGAAACGACTGACCCACGAAGGGCCGGCGGCCCGTGAGCGCCTCCACGACCAACACGCCCACCGAAAAGGTGTCGGTGCGTTCGTCGACCTCCTCGCCCAGCAACTGCTCCGGAGACATATATCCCAGCGTCCCCACAACGGCGCCAGCCATGGTGAGCGAGGTTGTTGCCCTGGCATCAGAGAAGCAAATCTTGGCGAGGCCGAAATCGAGGATCTTCAGCAACTCGGCGCCGTCGCCGAGGCGTGCGATGATCAGGTTCTCGGGCTTGAGGTCGCGGTGCACCACGCCCGCCAGTTGGGCCGCCTCCAACCCGGACATGAGCTGATCGAATCGAGCGGCGGCGAGTTCCGGCTTCAGCCTGCCCGCGCGTTGCAGTTCGGCGCGCAGGGTGATCCCTTCGATCATTTCCATCACCAGGTAGGCGCCGTCGGAACCTACGCCCCCGAAATCGTAAATGGCGACGATGTTTGGATGGCTGAGCCGCGCGACCGCCCGCGCCTCGCGTTCGAAACGGCGCAGCGCGGCGGGGTTGCCGAAGAGGCTACCGGTCATCAGCTTGACCGCGACTGTACGGCCCAATCGCAGATCGGTGGAGCGGTACACCGCGCCCATTGCGCCGGTCCCGATGCGGCGGTCCAGGCGGTAGACACCGTCCACGATACGCTCCACTGGAACGGTGAGTTCCAAGGCCGCGCCATCGAAGCCGCACTGATTCACGGATCGATCAAAGCAGGTTCCGCAGCGTGGGCACTCCTGCAGCAGATTGATTTTAGTGCCGTCCAGATGCGCCAGCACATTGCGCTTGATGCGCGCCTCGCGCCTGACGCTTTCCCGCAGGGCGATGTTCTCATAGACCACGCCGATTTGACCGGCGATGGCTTGCAGCAGATCGCGGTCGGCGGCAGTATAGGGAGACTCGGAGAGCTTCTCACCGAGCATCAGGATGCCCACCAGCCGTCGATCGATGCCCATGATGGGCACCATCAGGCGTACGCCCAGTTCCTGGAAATACTCGGCGCCGTTCATGTCCGGATCCCCCAAACCGGAGACCGGGAATTCTCGCGGCCGAGGACTCTCTTCCAGTAATCGGAGGACGCCGCACGTCGCGCTGACGCGCAGTTCGGCCTCCACGCCCGCGGAAGAATGGCCCAGCGAGAAATCGCCGCGCCTCTCGCTGCGGCAGAAGACCAGAACGCGAAGCGGGTGCAAGGCTTCTTCCACTTTGACGGAGACGAGCTTCGACACATCGCCAATGGAGTCGTGATGCCCAATCTCCTCAACCAGGGAGCGCAGGATTTTCTCCTGACTGTGGGCCTCGCGAAAGAACCGCCGATCCACGGCAAGCAACAAGGGGCGCCGGTAGAGCAGTCCCAGAATCGCCACGGCCATGAGTGCCAGCGAAACGTGGCTGCCAAAGAACAGGTCACGAACGGTGAGCCGCGGATCCCATGCGGCGTGAGCGAGGATCAGAACGACGGGCAGGGAGATGGCGGCCTGCAGGACGCGCTTGGCAAAGAGGTACTGAATACTTCGCCGGATGGCCAGGTGGATGTCGAGCAGGCGGTGCTGTAGCACGCCGTAGCCGATGGTGGACGACACCGCCAGGCCGACAAAACCGAAGGAGAGTTCTTCCCCTGGGCCTAGCCACTCCTGAGTGGGTCGACCTGTCAACATGAACGCCGACGCAACACCGTACAGCACTGCCAACGGCACGATTGCGAGCACGATGCCGAGCATCGCCCACCGAATCCGGCGACGCAGATCCGGCTGCTTCACAGCGCGATAGTTGCGGAGAATCACGACCGCGATGGCGACTAGAAGCAGCACGTTCGCGCTCTTCCACCACACATGCGGGATGCGCGATGACCACAACATCGGGGCCGCCAGCCAGTGCGATGCGGGCACCGCCAGTTCGGGGCTGAGCGAACTGAATATGCGGTTGGGCAACTGCGACAGCCACTGAGCGGTGACGGCCGCGCAGACCAGGATGCGCGTGTAGCGCCACCACGCCCGCGCCGGCACAACTGCCGGAAAACGCTCCGCGAACAGGAAACCCGTGACCAAGGGCAGCGGATCGGCCAAACTCAGAAGCGCCATCGTGAACCGCGGCAGGGGATCGAGGAACCACATCAACACGGCAAGAATCCGGAAGAAGTGCATCGCCGCCAGAGCCAGGAACGACAGACAGGCGAACTGCACCGTGCGGTCGCCGGGCCTGGATAGCCCCATCATCATGGCAACCACAAGGCAGGCCACGCCGCCCAGCAACTGCAGCGGGAAGCCCCAGTACACCGGCCCGCGGGCGGGCGAGTTGGCGATGCGCAATGGAAGGTCCAGTGGTTGCCCCTGCCGTACCACCGTGAGCGTGTAGGGGCGGTCGTGTGGAGCAAGCAGCAGGAGGTGGTTGAGGAGCCAGGCCGGGCCGTAGTAGCCGTTGACCTTGCGGATGATATCGCCGACGCGAAGCTTGCCATCCACCGGGCCGCCCGGGGCTACGGCCGTTACCACGATGGAGTCGTCGCGTGTTTGTCCACCGAACCCATAGTCCTTACCGGTCTTGGCATGCTGCCAGAGTTGGACGCCTGTGATCGCGAAACACAGGGTCAACGCCACGCCGCACACGATCACCCACCAGTAGAAAGATGGCCTGCGAGACATCCACCACTATTATGCGTCGAGAATTAAGTATGTTTGTATCTGGATATCTGCAAAATACCGGTTGTTGAAGCGGGCCGACGGGTGCGGCCGGCCCGCTCGCGGGCATGATCTGAGACTACTGAGCGGGCGGGGGATCGTACTGCGTGAACAGGTCGTGGTCGGGCCACTCCCGGACCTGGCCCAGGCCGGTGTTGATCGAGTTGATCACGTCCTGGAGAAAGTCGCTGGTCTGTTGAGGGCAACTGTTGAACACCACGGCCACCGAGATACCATTCGGCCAGTGCGCCAGAAAGGCTTGATTGCCGCGGTGCTCGCCCTCGTGGAACCACACTACACGATCGCCCACCGGCTGCACCTTCCAGCCCAAACCGTACCAGAAGTTTGTGCCAGGCCAGAGCCTCCAATCGTGCGCCATCATGACATCGATGGTCTCGGGCTTCAGGAGCGCCTGGCCCCGACGCCCGTCGAACGCCTCGCTGAAGCGCAGGAGATCCACGGCGGACGCCGCCCAGCCGCCGAACGAATCCATCATGGCTAGATCCATGTCGTAAGGCGCGCTGAGATACCTGGGCCCTTCCGGGAAGATGGAGGGCACAGGCGTGGCATCGGGAAAATCGTAATACCGGACCTCACCGGGCTGCGCCGTTTCCGGAGAATTGCCGCTGATGGACATTTTCGTGATACCCGCCGGAGCGAGCACCTCGCGCCGGATGTACTCCTCGTAGCGCAGTCCGCTGATTTCTTCTATGACGCGCCCGAGAAGCGTGTAGCCGAAGTTCGAGTACGCGTAGATGGCGGCGGGTTCGTTGTCGAGCGGCATGTTGCTGAAGGCATACCGCGTGAGCATGCGCGCGCTGGGTGGAGCCGGCATGTCGAAGTACTCGGCCGCCGCCACGGGCGTCATGAGGTACTTCAGAGGCTCGATGGCATGATCGTCCCACCCGCCGGTATGACGCAGGAGGTCGCGCACCGTGATGTCTTTCAGCCGCTGATCGGCCAGCTGACCGCGCGGCGGAATGAGGTCACGCAGAATCGGGTAGATTTTGGCGTCGAGGTCGAGTTTGCCGGCCTCCACGAGTTTCATGACGCCGGTGGCCGTAATGGGCTTGGACACACTGGCGATGCGGAATAGAGAATCCGGCTGCACGGCTTCACGGGCCTCTACATTGGCGAGTCCATAGCCGCGGGCGAAGATCAACTTACCATCCTTCGCGATGGCCAGCGCGGATCCGGGTACATTCCATTTTTCCATCAGTGGAGGAAGGCGGTCATCGAACGCCTGAAGTTGCGGAACTGGTGTACCGGTCTGTGCCGCCAGGCTGGCGGACAAGCCGATGAGAATTAAGAATGCGTGTTTGGCATGCATGGGGTTCACCTCGATCTTTGGAAGTGCACGCCCGGGGCCGCGGCGCCGCTTCGGGTAAGTCCTTGATTTCTTGAGGGACGGAGACCGCCGGACCGGGAGTTGGGCTCACTGAACGTCGACGCTGCCTATCCGGACAGATAGACCTTGAACTCGCGAACCGTGTGGGCCCGGTGTCGCGGTGGAAGACCAACGTCTTGAGCCTCTCCCCTCGCACAGGGGTTTCGTCGACGCGCGCAATCCGGAGTACCTGTGACCCCGAGATTGTGCTGGCCTGCACTGGGTTGTGTCGCCCTATGCCATCGACTTCGGGCTGCGGTCCAAGGAACGGATTGAGATCAGGAGTGTTCTCCGCGCCGGGGTCCAACCGGTCCGAGATGCGCCGCGGGCTAGCGCTCTGGAGCAGTTGTCGCTTGGTCTGACCGTTCCAGCAGTGGCCCGCATCGTGTGTTTTTATCTCAGGTGGTACGCCGAATCGCACATCGCTACCAGGAGGGTGGCTTAGCGCGTGCGCTTTGTGAGCCCGGCGGCGGGGAGCACACGAATTATTGAGTGCAGCCGACAAGCAGCGCATCATCGCCATGGTTGGCAGTCTGCCACCCGAAGGCCGGGCGTGGTGGACGGTGCGCCTGATCGCCGAGGAGGCGGTGAAGAGGGCTGGCGGGGCGGGAGAGCTGGGCCCAACACGTGCACCTGCGCCTTGCGCTCTGACTCACCATCCCAGAGGAGGGGGAACCGTCCCAGTGGCCATTTCGATGGATTGAATGCGTACGTCCGAGTAGGTCGTGGCCGGAGTGCGGCGTGATTGGGTCTTATATGTTATTGCATCCAAGCCAGTTGCGGATGAGAAAAGGACTGGCGGGCCACGGGACTTGGGGCGGTCAAACGCCAGGTGGTGAGTGGAGCGGGACGATAAGCCTTTCGTTTTCTGCGGCTTGTAGAAAGGTGCACGCCAAGTTGTCCCCGTTTCCTATCCGTTGTCTGGATCTGGCAGACCCGAATCCCGAAGGCGCTCCTCGGGCAGATGCCGCTCCAGATCGCGGGCGTCATGAAGAACCCGCACAACATCGACCACGCCTTCGCCACGTAGGCGATAGACCAGGAAATGCAGCGGCTTGCTAACAACGCCCAGGTCGCCGCGAGCCCGATCACGGCTGAAGAACAGATGGTAGGTGCGGACGCCGCGTGCCAGATCCGGCCGCTCCTGGGGCCCGGGACGCTTTGGATCAGCAACGATGTCGCGAGAGACTGTTTCAGAAGCTTGGCGTAGCGCGTGGCTGCGCGCTCACCAAATCGATCCTAGTTCCACATCAACGCATCACGGATATCGCTCCGCGCGGCAGGGGCCAGAATGATTCGGCGTGGCCTGCCAGACTCAGCCACGGTCGCCATTGCGCGCGAGTTCCGCCGATGCTGCCTCCCCGATCTGATCGATTTGCTGATCGAGTTCGCCGATGGAGCCAAACTCCACGCCATCGCCGCGATCTATCTGATCGAGGCCCTCTCTTACGGCGCCCCGCAACCACTTGAGTTTGGCCTGCTCTTCCTGCTTGCGGCGTTCGATCAACCGCAGGCCTTCGCGGACCACCTCACTGGCGTTACCATACCGGCCGGAGCCTACTTCGGCGTCGATGAGGCGGTCGAAGTGGTCTGTCAGGTTGATGTTTCGGGTCGGCATTGCGTCCTCGAAGCCACATTAGCAAGACTGGCAAAGCTCGCCAATTATGCCGCGGCGCCCGAAAGGAGCTCCCGCCTTGTTTTCCGCGGCTTCTCGCAGAGGGGTAGGCGCGCGACCTGTCGAGGTGCCGCTTCGGTGACCGGAAACCGGCCTTCCGGCATGTACGGCAGTCTCAGGATCGAGTCTGAACTCGGGACATCCGTGCGCCGGGAAACACCGGCATGTCGTCAGGAATGAGAGAGTCCTAGAGGAAAGGAGCTGAGCCTTTGGATCTGCGACGGCCTTTCGCGGAGGCACACGCTCCTGCCGGAGGGCGACCCGTCCCAGTGGCCATTTCGATGAATTGAATGCGTACCTCGGAGTACGTCGCGGCCGGACGGCAGACGTGATTGGGTCCCGTATGTTAGTGCATCCAAGCCAGTTGCTGGCCGAGAAGAAGACTGGCGGGCTACGGGACTTAGGGTGGTCAAACGTCAGGTGGTGCGCGGAACAGGGGGATAAGTATTGCGTTTTCTATGGTTTGCAAGAAGGTACACGCCAGGCTGTCCCCCCCCCCAACTGTTCCCCCCCCAATGGCCTCTGCGATCCTTTGATTTCCTACTTCATTATCCATTTGGGGGGATGCGACGCCATCGATGACCCTGGGGCTGTGCGGCAGCCCGTTTCTCGGAAGTTTGGTGGGCGACGTGTGGCTCGTGGTGCGGATTCTATCTGGGATGGGGCGGGCCCCCGGCTGACGCCGGGGGTAATGCTGGGGGGGGAGATTGCTGGGGTGGGGAAACCGGCCTCCTGGCCTCGGCGGCAATCTCAGGGTCGCCTCTGAACTCGGGACATCCGTGCGCCGGGATAATTGGCATGTCGTATGGAATGGGAGTCCTAGAGGAAAGGAGCTCAGCCTTTGGATCTGCGACGGCCTTTCCCTGAGGCACTCGCTCCTGCCGGGGGCGACCCGTCCCAGTGGCCATTTCGCTGGATTGAATGCGTACTTCGGAGTACGCCGTGAACGTGAGGTGGGCTTGTTTTGGCTTCGTATGTTATTGAATAATAAGCGGTTGCGGGAGGATGAGAAGGGCGGCGAGCGGCTGGATTTCGGGAGGTCAAACGTCTGCCGGAGGGAAGATGGCGCCGGTAAGTTTTGATTTGTCTGTGACTTATGAAGTGGTGCGCGTCAGGCTGTCCCCTTTTCCGGACCGTACTTGTACGTCTCCGTCACGCTTGGAGTCATAATCTGCGTCATCCGGTTCTCGATGTCATACGAGGCCGCCACCGACCCTGACCGCGTCGACCACCCCGTCATATTCCCATTCGAGTCGTAGCCGAGCCCGGTTCCATTCAGCCAGTTCGTTGCTGAAGTTGTTGTCTGCACCGTCACGGCTTTGTGGCGTTTGAAGGTCCGGGACCGGTCGCTGCAGCCCATTGGCCTCTGCGATCCTTTGATTTCCTACATCATTATCCACTTCGGGGGATGCGACGCAATCGATGACCCTGGGGCTGTGCGGCAGCCCGTTTCTCGGAAGTTTGGTGGGCGACGTGTGGCTCGTGGTGCGGATTCTATCTGGGATGGGGCGGGCCCCCGGCTGACGCCGGGGGTAATGCTGGGGGGGGAGATTGCTGGGGTGGGGAAACCGGCCTCCTGGCCTCGGCGGCAATCTCAGGGTCGCCTCTGAACTCGGGACATCCGTGCGCCGGGATAATTGGCATGTCGTATGGAATGGGAGTCCTAGAGGAAAGGAGCTCAGCCTTTGGATCTGCGACGGCCTTTCCCTGAGGCACTCGCTCCTGCCGGGGGCGACCCGTCCCAGTGGCCATTTCGCTGGATTGAATGCGTACTTCGGAGTACGCCGTGAACGTGAGGTGGGCTTGTTTTGGCTTCGTATGTTATTGAATACTAAGCGGTTGCGGGAGAATGAGAAGGGCGGCGAGCGGCTGGATTTCGGGAGGTCAAACGTCTGCCGGAGGGAAGATGGCGCCGGTAAGTCTTGATTTGTCTGTGACTTATGAAGTGGTGCGCGTCAGGCTGTCCCCTTTTCTGTAGGCTGTCCCCTTTTCTGTCCCTTTTCCGGACCGTACTTGTACGTCTCCGTCACGCTTGGAGTCATAATCTGCGTCATCCGGTTCTCGATGTCATACGAGGCCGCCACCGACCCTGACCGCGTCGACCACCCCGTCATATTCCCATTCGAGTCGTAGCCGAGCCCGGTTCCATTCAGCCAGTTCGTTGCTGAAGTTGTTGTCTGCACCGTCACGGCTTTGTGGCGTTTGAAGGTCCGGGACCGGTCGCTGCAGCCCATTGGCCTCTGCGATCCTTTGATTTCCTACATCATTATCCACTTCGGGGGATGCGACGCAATCGATGACCCCGGGGCTGTGCGGCAGCCCGTTTCTCGGAAGTTTGGTGGGTGGCGTGTGGCTGGTGGTGCGGATTCTAGCTGGGATGGGGCGGGCCCCCGGCTGACGCCGGGGGTAATGCTGGGGGGGACGGGGTTGGGATTGGGATGAGCCTTGGGCAATGCCCAGGGGAATGCTGGGGGGGCGGTTGCATTGCTTCCGTGAGACCTATGGACGGGGTTAGTGCAGCCCGGCGCTGGAATTGATCCCCGGCGATGGTTGGCCGCTCCATGTTCGGCCCGGGGCGTATTAAGCGACCAGCTTCGGGTGCCGGACGGCCACACTGTCCTCACTGTCCCTGTACCCGCCCCGACCGCCGTCCATCCCTGAGCTGCAACCGGCTGCTTCCCATGCCGGATGCCGCAAAATCAGCGCCCTCCATACCGGACGCCCTATACTAATAGATTAATGGTTCGAGTCCGATTCGCCCCTTCACCCACCGGGTACCTCCACATTGGGAGCGCCCGCACTTTTATCTTCAATTGGCTCTTCGCCCGCAAACAGAAGGGCACGATGATCCTGCGTATTGACGACACCGACGTCGAACGCAATACCCAAGCCTCGCTCGATTCCATCTTCGACGGACTCAACTGGCTTGGCCTCGGCTGGGACGAGTTCTATCGTCAGAGTGAACGCGGCGAACTGTACGCCAAAGCCGCCTGGGCTATATTCGACAAGGACTTAGCCTACCGCGACTTCACTCCGATGTCCGCCGGCGGAGAAGACAGATCGGGCGATGCGAAGGCCGCCTGGTTGTGCAATCCCGGCATGCGGGAGCTCTCGCGCGAGGAGTCCGACCGACGCGCCAACGCCGGGGAACCGTTCGTCCTGCGCTTCCGGGTGCCGCGCGAGCCTGAGCGCACCGTGTCGTTCAGCGACCTCGTTTACGGAGACCAGTCGAAGTCCACCGCCGACATCGAGGACTTCGCGCTGCTGCGCTCCAATGGCGGCGTCACTTACCACCACGCCTCGTGCGTCGACGATGCCGACCTCAAAATCAGCCACATCGTGCGCGGGCAGGACCATCTTTCGAACACGTTTAAACACATCCTGATCTTCGAGGCCCTGGGCGTCGAAGCGCCGCGTTTCGCGCATCTGCCGCTGCTGACCGCTCCGGATGGAGCCAAGCTCTCCAAGCGCAAGCACGGGCCCGTGGTTTCGGTGACCACTTATCGCGACGCCGGCTTCCTGCCACAGAGCTATATCAACTTCCTGTGCCTGCTGGGCTGGAATCCCAAGGACAACCGCGAGAAGATGTCGCTCGACGAGCTCGTCGAGGCCTTCACGTTCGACGGCGTCAATCGCGCCAACGCGGTGGTTAATTTCAGCGAAGAAGACCCCATCGACCCGAAGGCGCTGTGGCTCAACTCGCAGCATATTTATGCGCTGAGCGTGCCTGAACTCGCCGCGGCCATCGCCCCGGTCTTTACCGCGGCCGGCTATCACTTCGACGAGGCCAAGCTCCTCAAGATCACGCCGCTCATCCAGGAACGCATCAAGACTCTCAATGACGCGGTGGGTGCGGCCGATTTCTTCTTTGTTGACGAACTTGCGCCGTATGACCCGGCCGAACTGACGCCCCAGAAGGGCGATGCAGCCATGGCCCTGCGCGTCCTCGAGGCGGGACGCACGGCCCTCGAAACCGCCGAATTCAACCATGACGGGCTCGACTCCGTGCTGCGCGCCCAGGCTGCCGCGCTCGGCGTCAAGGCGGGCCAGATGTTTCAGCCGATCCGGGTGGCCGTGTGCGGCCGGAAGGTCGCTCCGCCGCTCTTCGAAACGCTCGAAGTGCTGGGCCGCGAAACCTGCCTCACCCGCATCGATCAGGCAGTACTGAAGTTGAAGTAAGAAGGAACGAACACTAGCACCATGCCCAACGACGACTCAGCAGGGAACAAACCGGTGAACGGGAACGAAAGCGCCCCTGAAGCGCAGCCGCGCCCGTCCAACTTCATTCGCGACATCATCCTGAAGGACATCGCCAGCGGAAAACACGATGGCCGGGTCCAGACGCGCTTCCCTCCTGAGCCCAACGGCTACCTCCACATCGGACATGCCAAGTCCATCTGCCTGAACTTCGGCCTGGCGGCTGAGTTTAGCGGCAAGTGCAACCTGCGCTTCGACGACACCAACCCCTGCAAGGAAGAGGTGGAATACGTCGATTCGATCATCGAGGACGTCCGTTGGATGGGCTTCCAGCCGGATGGCGTCTTCTACGCCTCCGACTATTTCGGCCAGCTCCACGCCTGGGCGATCGACCTGATCAAGGCCGGTAAGGCGTATGTCTGCGACCTGACAGCGGAAGAGGTCCGCAAGTACCGCGGTACGCTGTCGGAGCCCGGCACGGAGAGCCCGTACCGCAACCGCTCCATTGAAGAAAATCTCGATCTGTTCGAGCGCATGGGCAAGGGCGAGTTTCCGGATGGAACCCGCACGCTCCGCTCGAAGATCGACATGACCTCGCCGAACCTGAACATGCGCGATCCGGTGATGTACCGCATCCTTCATGCCGATCACCATCGCACGGGCGGAACGTGGTGCATCTACCCGATGTACGACTTCACCCACGGCCAGTCCGATTCCATTGAGAAGATCACCCACTCCATCTGCACGCTCGAGTTCGAGGATCACCGGCCGCTGTACGACTGGTACATCGAGAGCCTGGGGATCTTCCCGCCGCAGCAGATTGAGTTCGACCGGCTGAACCTGACATACACTCTGTTGAGCAAGCGCAAGCTGCTCGCGCTCGTCCAGAACAAGGTAGTCACTGGATGGGACGATCCGCGTATGCCCACGCTGAGCGGCATCCGTCGGCGCGGTTACACGCCGGAAGCGATGCGTACGTTCTGCTCCCGGATTGGCGTCTCCAAGACCAACGGCACCATCGAGCTGGGCCTGCTGGAACATGCCGTGCGCGAGGACCTCAATAAGCGCGCAGCGCGCGTGATGGCTGTGCTGAAACCCATCAAGGTGATCATCGACAACTACCCGGAAGGGCAGGTCGAGGAGATGGAAGCCATCAACAACCCCGAGGACGAAGCGATGGGCACGCGCCATGTGCCGTTCTCACGGGAAATTTACATTGAGCAGGATGACTTCCGCGAAGTGCCCCCCAAGGGCTACTATCGCCTCTCGCCTGGTAAAGAAGTAAGACTTCGTTACGCCTATCTAATTACGTGCACGAGCGTCTTAAAGAACCAAGCTGGAGAAGTGGTGGAAGTGCATTGCTCGTATGATCCGGCGACCCGCGGCGGCAACACCCCCGACGGGCGCAAAGTGAAGTCCACCATACATTGGGTCTCCGCGCCTCACGCAATCAACGCTGAAGTGCGGATGTACGAAAATCTCTTCAGCAAGGAAGACCCTAACGACGTCGCCGAGGGGCAGGATTGGATGGACAATCTCAATCCCCACTCCCTTGAGGTGGTCACAGGCGGCAAACTCGAGCCCAGCCTGTCGGACGCCGCGCCGGGGAACCGCTACCAGTTCGAGCGTCTGGGCTATTTCTGTGTGGACACTGACACCAAGCCTGGCAGCCTCGTGTTCAACCGGACCGTCGGACTGCGCGATTCGTGGGCCAAGATCGAGAAAGCCCAGAAAGAGAAGGGCTCCTAGTCAGGAAGACGGAAGGCTTCAATTAAGATGATCATCCTGGGTATCGGGGGCATCCTGAAGGACGCCGCGTGTGCTGTCCTTGTGGACGGCGAGTTAGTGGCCGCGATTGAGGAGCCAAAGGTCGCTCCGCACGGTCCGCAGAGTGGACTCCCCATCCATGCGGCCATGATGGCCCTTCAATTGGCCGGTGTGGAACCCGGCGACGTCCAGACTGTTGCCTTGGCCCGCCCGTTTGCGGAAACCAACGGCCGCCATCACCTCCATGTAGAGCTGCGGGAACTGTTCCCTTCGGCGCGCATCGTCACAGTGGAACACCACCAGGCGCATGCGTCCTCAGCCTACTTTGCGTCGCCGTTTGAGTACGCCAGCGTTCTGACGCTGGACCGCTCCGGCGACTTCCGCTGCGGCTCCCGCTGGCGTGCCGCCGGCAACCAGATCCACCTCGAGAAAGAGATCTCATATCCTGACTCGCTGGGTGATCTTTATAGCCGCGTCACCCACCTGCTGGGTTACCAGCCCGGCGCCGACGAACATAAAGTGCAGTGGCTCTCCACTGCCGGCTCGCCCGACCTGGCGGCCCTGTTCCGGGGCATCCTGGTCCAGGATGGTGTTGGCCTGCGGGTGGATCGAAGCTGGTTTGACAACGACCGGATGAACGGCGGAGGCTTCAGCGACCGATTTTACATGGCGCTGGGACTGGAAGACGGTGCCGAAATACCGGCAGAAATGAAGTCCCGCATCGCTGCGGGTTTGCAGGCCGCCATTGAACGCCTGGTGGTCGAAATGGCGGGTGAAGGCGAGAACCTGTGCCTGGCCGGAGGCCTCGCGCTGAACGCGCTGCTGGTGGCCGCGCTGGAACGCAGCGGCCACTGGAAGAACGTCTTCGTCCAACCTGCCGCCGGAAACAGCGGCACTGCGATTGGAGCCGCCTATCACGCCTGGCATGTCGTCCACGGCCGCGACCACCGCTCGCCCATGACCACACTATCTCTCGGACCCAGCTTCACGTCCGAAGAGATCAAGAAAGTCCTGGAGAACTGTAAACTCGGCTTCCGATACCTGCTGACTACTGACGAGGTAATGGAAGCCGCGATTACGCAGTTGGCGGCGGACAAGATTGTTGCCTGGATGCAGGGCCGCATGGAGTTCGGGCCGCGGGCGCTGGGGCAGCGGTCGATCCTTGCCTCGCCGCTGAACCCTTACTCCACCGAGAATCTGAACGTTTACATCAAGCACCGCGAGCCGTTCCGCAAGTTTGCTGCTTCGGTGCCAGTGGAGTTGGCGGCGGAGTATTTCGAAGTGGGCCGCAATGCCCGCTTCCTGGCGACCGTGGGCCGGGTGCGCGACGCCCATCGCAAGACGTTTGAAACCGCGGTGCTGGGCGACGGCCTGGTGCGCGTCCACACGGTGGATGCCCAGGAGAACCCGCTGTTCCACAAGTTGCTGATGGCGTGGGGCCGGAAGACGGGGCTGCCGGTGCTGTACAACACCTCGTTCAACCTATTCGGGGATCCCCTGGTGTGCACGCCCAGGGACGCCGTGAGGAGCTTCTACTCCTCCGGCATCGATTCTCTGGTGGTCGGGAACTTCCTGTTGGAGAAGTAGAGCTTAGCCCTGGCCCAGCGGATAGGGCCGGGGCACCATCAGGGTGCGATTCCAGCGGGTCTTCGAGAAGAAGTGGGTCGCCAGGTCGATGAGGTGGTTCAGGGAGATGATGTTGGGGTCGGCCAGCGCTTCCGTGGTCGCGTCATACGACCAGAAGATGATGGCCGGCTTGCCCACAATGTTGCCGCGCGGCACAAAGCCCCAGTAGCGGGAGTCGAGCGAATTGTCGCGGTTGTCGCCCATCGCGAAATAGGAGTTCGGGGGGACCACAATCTCGCCATCCTTCATGTTCTCGGACAGCATCCTGACGGCGCCGGCTTCCAGCCGCATGTTGGGTTCGCTGGGGAAGTTGTCGCGGTAGGAGTCCAGGTAGTTCATCTTGTGAACCACATACGGCTCGGCCATCTTCTTACCGTTGAGGACCAGTTCCTTGTTGATGAGCTTGATGTGGTCCCCGGGCACGCCGATGACGCGCTTGATGTAGTTCTGACGCGGATCCACCGGCCACTTGAAGACGATGATGTCGCCGCGCTTGATGGGGGTGTAGGGCAGCAGGTATTTACTGATGGCGCCGGGCGGCGAGAAGGCCAGCTTGTCGACGAACATATGGTCGCCGATCAGCACGGTGTCTTCCATCGAGCCGGTGGGGACGACGAAGGCCTGCAGGATGGTGGTGGTGCCGAATAGCAGCAGAATGATGGTCACCGTCCACTCGGAGACAAACGACCGCACCTGTTCCGGGAAGTCGGGCTTCACCTTCTGGAGCTTTTCAGAATCTTGCTGCTGGGGCACTGCCTCGGTGCCGGCGGGCTTCTTTGCTTTTTGCTTCATCGTCTCAGTTCTTTAGATCATAGCCGCGGATCAGCATGAACGTGCGCTTCCAACGTGTCTTCGTAAAGAAGTGACGAGCAAGATCCAACAAATGTTCGATATCGACGCCGGAATTGACAAGCCTCTCGGTGGGCGCGTCATAGGACCAGTAGACCAGCAGGGGTTTGCCGATGATGTTGGCCCGGGGGACAAACCCCCAGTAACGCGAGTCCAGCGACGAGTCGCGGTTGTCGCCCATGGCGAAATAGGAGTCCGGCGGAACGACGACTTCACCATTCACGACACACTTGTCCAGCATCTCGAGCGCCCGGTCGTCGACGCGGGTATTCGGATCTGTGGGGAAGTTGTCGCGGTAGGAGTCGATGAAGTCGGTCTTGTTGAACTTGTAGGGTTCTTCCACCGTCTTGCCGTTGAGAACAAGCTGCTTATTGATGAGCTTGATATGGTCGCCGGGCACGCCGATGACGCGTTTCACGAACGTCTGGCGGATGTCGACGGGGTAACGGAAGACGATGATGTCGCCGCGCTTCACCGGGGTATACGGCAGCAGGTATTTGCTCACCACGCCGGAGGGGGCAAAAGCCAGCTTGTCGACCAGTAAGTGGTCGCCAATCAGCAGGTTGTCCTCCATTGAACCGGTGGGGATGACAAACGCCTGGATGAGTGCCGTGGTGCCGAAGAGGAGCAACAAGATGGTGACGGCCCACTCGGCGATGGCTCCACGAGGCTGCTCGCCGACGTGATGCTCTTCGGGCGTGTCGATGGCCCCTGACGCTTCAATAGGTGGTGGGCTGACCGGATCGGACTGGACGTCCGCCGACAGATTGTCGTCCTGCACTCTTGCTATTGTACCGGATCCAAACTACTTGGCGGCCTGAACCGGCTTAGCCTCTTCCAGGATGCGGGTTTCCAGGGATTCGGCGACGCTGTTGCGATCCCGAGGGAAGATCTCCAGCCGGAACTTGACGTTATTCGTCGCATTCCGGTAGAGCACTCCGCCGCGGCTGAGGTCTTCCTGTTTGAGTTCGACGGTCTTGCTGTTATCTCCGTCCTGGATGTGCAGGATGCCACGGCGAGCGTTGCGGAAGGCCAGGGTCTCGGTGTTCCACTTCAGGTGGAGGTTCTCGCCGAACTGGACGAGGGTGAGGTCGAGCAGGTAAGGGTCTGTGGCGGCGTCGGGCGCCTTCTGGCTCTTATAGCTGAGGGCGATCTGGAAGCCAAGGACGACGCCGAGTAACAGAAAGATGAAGGATAAAGGGATCCAGATCCAGCCGCTGCGATATTTCGAGCGGGGCAGGGGATCGGGGAGAGCCTGGTCGATGGCAGCCTGGCTGCGGGGCCCGGCGGCGGCTAAGCCATTCAGGCTGAGCGCGGCGAGCGCGGGCAGTTCCACCGGTTCCGGTTGCTGGGGGGGCGGCGGTTCTTCGGTGAGGTTGTAGCCGGTGGCGGCGGTTTCGAGTTCGGGATCGGGGACGTCAATTCCCCGGGGCCGGCGGGCCGGCTTACCGCCGCCGAGCTCTTTGCGGCGGAAGGGGAAGGTCTGCTGCGCGGGATCTCCGGGGAACTCACCGTTCTCGCGGTAGAAGAATGTGGCTTCGCTGGCGCGGGTGGCATAGGGCTTCACCAGCAGGCAGATGGCGGTCTGCATGGGGAAGCGGCGTTCGAGCAGCGTCAGGTCCTCAGGCGCCAACTGTATGACATCCCGTGTATTACTGCGATAGAAGCCGACGACGTAGATGCGCTTGTCCGGAGCCGGAGTCCACTTGGCGATGGCTTCGTCCAGGTTGTGAAGATCCGATTCGGAAAGGATGAAAGACGGGCCGCGCATGTGCTCGCAGGCGACGGGCACGAAGTCCTCGATCCGCAGGACGGTGCGTTCGCCGGTTTCGGCCGAACCCAGCAGGATGCCGCCTACCTCAGCGCCGCGCCGCGGCACTGCGCCGAAGCCGCGCATGATCTCAAAGCCCAGGCGGTCGACCAGATCGAAGTCGACGTAGATCGACATCGGTTTACCTGGAATTTCATAGAGATACGCGGTGCCGGCAGGCTTGTCGGGCTCGGCGGTGGTAGTGGTGGTCTGGTGCTGTTGATCCATGAGGCTCGTCGCGGCAGGCCCATCCTCCGAGCGGTGGCCATGCGACTGGCTATTCGCTCTATCGTATGGTGCCCTACCAGATAACTCAAGCATAAATCATCCTTTTCCCTTATCGGCAGCGGGGCAGATTTCCTTCAGGCATACTAGGCAAGTAGTTAAGGGAAATCACCGTATGGCCGGAGTTCTGTACATCGTTGCCACCCCGATCGGGAACCTGTCTGACATGACATACCGGGCGGTGGAGACCCTGAAGAGTGTGGACCACATTGCCTGCGAAGATACGCGGCAGACCCGTAAGTTATTGGATCACTTCGGCATAGCGGCACACCCCTTGAGCTACCACGAGCACAATGAGGCGGAGCGTACCGTGGACCTGCTGCAGCGGCTGGAGGGCGGAGCGTCGATCGCGCTGGTCTCCGATGCCGGCACGCCGCTGATCTCGGACCCGGGCTATCGCATTGTCAACGCGGCGGCGGAGCGCGGGATCCGCGTAGTGCCGATCCCAGGTGTCTCGGCCCTGATCACAGCACTTTCGGCGGCCGGATTGCCGACGGACTCGTTCCGGTTCTGCGGTTTTTTCCCACGAAAGTCAGGCGAACGCCGGAGGATGCTGGAGGGGCTGCTTACGGAGGAATCGACGCTGGCGTTCTACGAGGCTCCGCACCGGATTCTGGAGTCGCTGCAGGATGTCGAGGAGGTTCTGGGCGATCCCCCGGTGGTGGCGGCGCGGGAGCTGACCAAACTGCACGAGGAGTTCCTGCGCGGGCCGGCTTCGGCTGTACGGGCCACGCTGGCGGCGCGGGATTCGGTGAAGGGCGAGTTTACGGTGCTGGTGGGCAAGTCTGAGAAAAAGCCGCAAATGGATGAGAACGTAGAGGATGCCGTGAAGCGGCTGGAAGCGGCCGGACTGCCCCGGATGGACGCGATCAAGGCAGTGGCGCGGGAACGCGGGCTGGGCAAGCGCGACGTTTACAGAATGCTGGAGCAGGGCTGAGTCATTCGTAACGCAGGGCGACCGTGGGATCGACACGGGTGGCGCGGAGTGAGGGCAAATAGCTGGCCAGCATGGAGATGGCGATCCAGGCGAGGGCGGCGGCGGTGAAGGTGACAGGGTCGAGCGGACTGAGGCCGTGCAGGAAGTGGCGCAGGAGGCGGGTGGCGGCGGCACTGAGCAGGAGTCCCGCTCCGATGCCAAGGGCAGTCAGCCTGAGGGCGCGGGCGAGCACCATCCACTGCACGTCGGCGCGGTGGGCGCCCAGGGCCATGCGGATACCGATCTCCCGGGTGCGTTGGGCCACGGAGTAAGCGACCACGCCGTACAACCCGATGGTGGAAAGCACGATGGCCAGCGCCGCGAAGAGCCCCAGCAGCGCCGCGTAGAAGCGGGTGTACCAGAGCGAGAGGGAGACGACGGACTCCAGGGTGTTCACTTCGCCGATGCGCAGGTTCCGGCCGCCGGTGCGCGCGAGGGCCAGCAGCGGTTCGACGACTTCGCGGGTCTCGCCGCGCGTTTCCACGATCAGGGCCAGATAGCCGTTCCACCAGAACTGGCGGGTGGAGACGTAGTAGAGGGGCAGCGGTTCCTCGTCGAGCGCCTGGTACTTGCTGTCGCGTGCGATGCCAATGACGCGGCCGGCGAGGCGTTGGTGTTCTGATTCGCAGCCGAACCAGATGGGCTGGCCGACGGCATCCTGGCCGGGCCACCAGGTGCGGGCCATGGTTTCGTTGACGATGACGGGCAGAATGGGCTCGGGTCGTCCCTGCGGTTGGAAGCCCGCTCCGCGGACGAGAGGCACCTGCATCATGTGGAAGTAGTTGGGCTCCACTACATTGATGTGGAGTTTACGGGTGGGGGCGGTGGGTCCGGTGGCGGCGCAGTTGCGGTCGCCGAAGCCGAGGAGGGCGAAGGAGAGGGTGGCGTCCTGGACGCCGGGCAACTGGCGCGCGTTTTCGACGAGGCGGGTGAAGAGCTGGGTGGAGGCTTCGGGCGTGAAGTCGCGGCCGGGTGTGAAGAGGCGGACGTAGACGCGGCGGGCGGTGGCGAAGCCGGGGTCGATGGAGGCGGCGCGATCGAGGGCGCGCAGCAGCAGGCCGGCGGAGACGAGCAGCACGAGGGAGAGTGCCACCTGGGCGGCGGCGTAGAGGTCGCGGCGGCGCAGGGTGCGTTGCGAGGATCCACTGCCATCGCCTTTGAGGGCGGGCGTGCATTCGGTGCGGGCGGTCTCGAAGGCCGGGGCGAGGCTGAAGAGCAGGGCGGAGAGCAGGGAGACGGCGGCCGTGAGCGCGGCGACGCGCCAGTTGATCTCGAGGAAAACGGTGCGCAAGGCGGCCTGGGGAAAGGACGTGGGGAGCCAGGCAGAGAGAGCCTGGTTGGTCCAGAAACCGGCGATGAGGCCGAGCACGGCGCCGCCGGCGGCGAGGACGAGCCCTTCCGCGAGGGTCTGGCGGATGAGGCGGCCGCGGGAAGCGCCGAGCGAGAGGCGGACGGCCATTTCCCGCTGGCGCACGGCTGCGCGGGCCAGCAGCAGGTTGGCGACATTCACGCAGGCGATGAGCAGGACGATGCCCACCACTCCGGCGAGCAGCAGGGCGAGAGGGGCGATGCTGCGCCGGGCGCGGCGCGAAACGAAGCCAAGAACGGGTTCGACCGTGAGCGCGGCTTTGAGGCGCGGATCGTCTTTGGATTGAGCCCGGAGGTGAGCGTCGAAGACAGCGATCTCGGCGCGCGCCTGCTGGAGAGTGAAGTTCGGGGCCAGCCGGCTGACGACGGAGACGTCCGGGCCGGCCTGATCGGTGGTGGAGTCGAAGTCGGCGCGATTGAGAGGGAAGCTGGCGAGGGGCACCCAGGCGTCGATGGACGCGGGGGAGGAGACACCCCGGAATTCCGGGCGAGCGACGCCGACGATGGTGTAGACCTGGCCCTCGAGGCGGATGGTGCGGCCCAGTGCGTTCGACTCGCGCTGGAAGTAGCGCTGCCAGAGGCGGTCGCTGATGACGACCGGGAGTCCACCGTGCGGTTGTTCATCCGTCGAGGCGAACCAGCGTCCGAGGCGCGGTCTGGTTTGCAGCACGTCGGCGTAGTTGGCCATGACGGTCTCGATGAAGACGGGTTCGTTGGCCGCGCCCACATCCAGGTAAGTATTGCGGGTAATGACGGCTACGGGCTTCACCAGCGACTTCGCGGTCTTGCGCAGTTCGAAGTATTCGCTGATGGAGCAGGGGGCGGCGCCATCGCGGTCGAGCGTGACGATGCGGCCGGGGTCAGGCAGCGGGAGGCCGCGCAGGAACATGCCATCGAGCACGCTGAAGACGGTGGTGTTGATGCCGATGCCGAGGGCCAGGCAGAGGACCGCGGCGAAGGCATAGCCCGGGTTGCGGCGGATGAGGCGGAAAGCGTGGTGGACGTCGTAGCCGAGGTCGGGGATCAGGCGGCGGTGAGGGGAGAGGCGCACCAGAAGGCAGCTGAGTACCTGGCCCCAATACCAGAGGGCGCCGCCGCCGCGCTCCTCGTAGGACTCAGCGAGGTCGCCGGCGATGACCTGCGCGTCGCGGCCCCCGACGATGTGGACCAGAAGGCGTTCCGCGAGCCTGGGTGGCTTATGCACCATGCTCCCCTTTCAGCCGGACGCCTTTCCACATGCTGTCGAGCATGTCCTTGCTGCGAGCCAGGGCTTCGGCGCCGGCGGGCAGGAGGCGGAAGTAGCGTTTGGAGCGGCCGCCGCGTTCGGGGGTGGGTTCAGAGAACCAGGAAGTGACGTAGCCTTTGGCTTCGAGGCGGTCGAGTGTGGCGTAGAGGGCGCCGATGGTGACGGCGCGGCCGGCGCGTTGCTCGATCTCCTGGCGGATGGGCACGCCGTAGGCCGAGCCGTCGAGGCGAAGGACGGCGAGGAGGACGATCTGCTCGAACTCACCCAGGTAGTCGGGCATTAGGTCTACAGAGTAGATGAAATGTCCGGACCCCGCAAGAGGAATCTTGCGGGTTTGTATTGATTAGAGGCGCGGATCGACGGGCTCGGATTCGAGGGCGAGAACTCCGAAGACGCATTCGTGGACGCGGCGGAGGGGTTCACGGGCGGTGAAGCGCTGGAGGGCTTCGATGCCGAGGGCGAGTTCGCGGAGGGCGAGCGAGCGTTTGCCGTTGAGGGCGCGGGCGCGCAGGCGCGGCAATTGATCCTCGGCGGTGTATTCAGGTCCGTAGATGATGCGTAGGTATTCGCGGCCGCGGCATTTGATGGCGGGCTGGAGCACGCCTTTAGGGCCCTTGGCGATGTAGTCGAGGGGTTTGACGACCATGCCTTCGCCGCCCTGGGCGGTGAGGGTCTCCCACCACTGTGTGGCTGCGGCGACGGCAGCTTCGTCATGGAGATCGACCTCGAGGAAGGGTGTGGCCACGAGGAAACCGGGGTCGGCCGCGGCGAGGCGGTGGAGGGTCTGCATGTGCCAGCGGTGGGTCTTATCCGTGTGGACAGCGCCTTCCGAGGCGAGCAGGTGGAAGGGGGCGAGGCGATAGTCGCTGAGCGAGTGGACGGGCCAGCAGTAGCGCCGGTAGGCGTCGCGGTACTGGCGGACGCGGCGCAGGCGGCGTTCATAGGCTTCAGTGAAGTGGGCGGCGGCGGGGCTGCGGCGCAGGGCCTCGACTGCGGTTTCCAGCGCTGCGACTCCGGCGGCGCCCACTGGGGCGAATTGGCGTTGGATCAGCTCCCGCGCCTTGGCGGACCACGGCATCAGCTCGCAGTCGAGGCAGAACCAGGAGGAGTTGAATTCCTTCCAAAATCCGGCCGTGGAGAGGGCGGCCTGGATGCGGGCGATGAAGGCTGCTTCGTCGACGGCGTCCGAGAAGAAGGGGCGGCCGGTGCGGGTGTAGCAGACGCCCTGGCGGCCGTCGAGGGCTCCGAACCGTTCGCGGGCGGAGGCGGCATCGCGGCAGACGACGACCACAGCTCGGGAGCCCATGTGCTTCTCTTCACAGACGACGTGCTGGACCGCGTTCCGGCGGAAGTAATCGAAGGCCTGGGTGGGGTACTCGAGGTAATCCGGCAGGGTGGAGGTTTCGGCCGGGGACATGGTGGGCGGCAGGTAGATGATCCAGCGCGGCTCAGTGGCGAAGCGGCTCATCACCTCGAGAGCGGCGATGGAGTTCTCTTCGCGGATGGTGACGGAGCGTTGGAGGGTGGTTTCGATGACGCGCTTACCGGTGACGTCTTCCAGGTCGAGGACATCGTCGAGGTGCTGCTGGCTGGAGCGCGGCTGGGTCACGGGCGGGCTGATGGGCCGAGCGGGCACGGCGTATTGAGCGGCGGAGGGCTGGGCGACGAGTTCCCGTTCGGGGTAGCGGAGGGCGGTGAGTTTGCCGCCGAAGACGGCGCCGGTATCGATGTTGATGGTGTTGTTGAGCCACTCGGGTTCGGGTACGGGGGTGTGGCCGTAGACCACGGCGGCTTTGCCGCGATACTCGGCGGCCCAGTTGTAGCGGACAGGCAGGCCGAACTCGTCGGTCTCGCCGGTGGTTTCTCCGAAAAGGCAGAATTCGCGGACGGCACCGGAGCCGCGGCCGTGCATTTCCTCACGCAGGCCGGCGTGGGCGACGACGAGGCGGCCTTTGTCGAGGACATAGTGGCTGACCAGGCCATCGAGGAAAGCGGCGAGTTGGGCGCGGTCGGCGGGCGTCCAGGCTTCGAGTTCGGCGATGGACTGTTCGAGGCCATGGCGGATCTGGACGTTCTTGCCCTTGAGCCAGCGCACGAGCTTCATGTCGTGGTTGCCGGGGACGCAGAGGGCGTGGCCGGCGGCGCACATATTGCGCACGATGCGGAGGGTGTCGGCGATGTGCGGGCCGCGATCGACGAGGTCCCCGAGAAAGACGGCTTTACGGCCGGCGGGGTGGCTCCAGGATTCGCCGCCCCAGGGGGCTTCCGGCGCTTCAAGTGTATAGCGCTGCCAGCCCAGTTGTTGCAGCAGGGCGCGGAGTTCTGAGGCGCAGCCGTGGACGTCTCCGATGATGTCGAAGGGGCCGGTTTCGTGCTTGCGATTGTTCCAGAGCGGGGCGCGGCGGGTTTCGATCTCCTCGCCGGGTTCGATCATGTGGACATAGCGGAAGCCCTCGCGATCGAGGCCGCGCAGGCCGCGTTTGAGGTCGCCGATCTGGCGGCGGACGACGTGGGCGCCGAAGTCGCGGTCGGGCCGCTGGCTGTTGCGCTCGAGGCAGAGGCGCTCGGGCGTATTGATGACCAGGGCGACGGAGATGCAGTGGTAGCGGCGGGCGTGCTCGACGAGGCGTTTGCGGTCGTCGGCGCGGACGTTGGTGGCGTCGACGACGGTGAGGTGGCCGCGGGCGAGGCGCTTGCTGAGGACGTAATAGAGCGTGTCGAACGCGTCGGCGGAGCACGCCTGATCATTCTCGTCATTGCTGACCAGGCCGCGGAAGAAGTCGGAGGAGAGGATTTCGGCCGGCTTGAAGTGCTGGCGCGCGAAGGTGGACTTGCCGGAACCGGAGGCTCCGATGAGGGTGACGAGGGCGAGTTCCGGGATCTCGAGGATTCTCATGCGGAGACCGCCTGGGGCAGGGAGAAGAGAGCCATCTGGGAGGGCGCGCCGTGCTGGGCGTCGACAGGGCCGACGGGTTCGAAGCGGACCTGGTAGCCGAAGCGGGCGGCGGTGGCCTGGGCCCAGGTGTTGAATTCGGCGCGGGTCCATTCAAAGCGGTGGTCGCCATGGCGGAGCCGGCCTTCGGGCAGGGTAGGGAACAAGACGTTGTACTCGCGGTTGGGGGTTGTGATGAGGATGTGCTGGGGGCGCGCGAATTCAAAGACGACACGCTCCAAGGCAGCGAGGCGCGGGGGATCGAGGTGTTCGATGACCTCGACGAGGGCGGCGGCATCGAAGCCGGCCAGGCGGTTGTCGCGATAGAGGAGGGAGCCCTGGAAGAGCTGGAGTCGTTTGCGCTGGCGCTCGGACATACGGTCGAGGCGCAGGCGAGCGGAGGCGATTTCGAGGGAGCGGTGGCTGACGTCCATGCCAGTGATGCGTTCCAGGCTGCGGTCGGCCAGAAGGCGGCGAAGAAGTTTGCCCTCGCCGCAGCCGAGATCGAGAACGGAGCGGGCGCCGAGTTCCTTGAGACGGCCGGCCACCTGATTGAGGCGCTGGGTGTGGAGCGTCATGGGGCGCTCGAGGTCCTTCTCGGCCTGCGTGGACTGCTCTGTGCTGGTCTCGCCGGCTTCAATGGCGGCTGATTCATCGTCGAGAAGCCGGGCGAAGGCTTCGCTGACCAGGTCGGGTTTGCGGCGCAGGTAGCGCTGGACGATCAACTGGCGGCGGGGGTGGCGGCTGAGCCAGCCTTCCCCGTGGCGGAGAAGTTTGTCGACCTCGGCGTCGCCGATGTAATAGTGCTTGTGGTCGTCGAGGACGGGTAGCAGGACGTAGAGATGGGAGAGCGCGTCGTGGACGGTGACTTCGGCCTGGAGGTTGAGGGAGACGTAGTGGCTGTCGCCCCATTCCGGGAAGTGCGGGTCAAGGGGCAGCGTGGTGGTGGCGACGCGGTAGCCGAGCGGCTCGAAGAGTTGAGGGATGAGTTCCCGATCGCCCCGGGCGCGAAGGACGGAGACGGAGATCTCAAGAGGCAGGCGTTGGGTGACGAGTTCGGGGCGCTTCTGGCAGATGCCGGAGAGGGCGGTGCCGAAGATGCGACTGATGGCGACGGTGAGGAACGAGGATGACACGTAGGGGCGGTCGTTCACATAGGCTTCGAGCTGCTGGGCGCCGCGGACGAGTTCAACGGGGTCGAGTTCGAGCAGGAGGCAAGCCGTGCAGCGATGAGGTTCGGCGTCGGTGTAGAAGACATGGGCCTTGCCGAAGGAGAGATCGGCTGAGTGCAAATTGGACGGATTTTTATGAAGGAGGAATCCGAGATCGGTGGCTGGCCCGGCAGTATTCGTAATGCTGATCAACACGTTACCTGATTATGGACGAATGAGGAGTGGGGTGGTGGGGGTCGTGCTCCCGAGTGGGCTGCGGGCCAGTAAAAAGGCCGTGCTTTCGTTGCCGGAATTGGGTTCGACTGTTCCAATTGTCATTTGTTGATGGCCCGTGCCTTGGAGGCGACTGGGCATTGCAGTAAATGTTCCTGTAACCAGATTGCCGCATGAACCATTTATTATTAGGAACACCGGGAGGGTTTGCGCTTTGGTTTGCAGGAAATTGGGAGTGGCCGTTCTGGCGGCCGCGATGTTGGCGCTGCCGCAGCAGAGTCCGGATGCTCCGATTATCCGGATGAATGTGGAGTTGGTGCAGGTGGATGCGGTGGTCCACGACGGAAAGGGCAAGCCGGTTACGGACCTGCGGGCCGAGGATTTTGAGATAAAGCAGGACGGAAAGGTCCAGAGGATTACGAACTTCACCTATGTGGCGGAACCCGGCCGGGTGAATCCTGAGCCAGTGGTGGGCCGGGCCAAAGGCGAGGTAGCGGCGCCGGCGGAGAAGGCTAAGGAGCTGATTGCGGGTGAAGTGCACCGGACGATGGCGCTGGTCGTCGACGATTTGGGTTTGGCCTTTGAGAGTGTGCTGCGGGCGAAAGAGGCGATGCTCAAGTTTGTGGACGAGCAGATGCAGCCGGGCGATCTGGTGGCGGTGCTGAGGACGGGCCAAAGCGCAGGCACCCTGCAGCGGTTCACGACGGACAAGCGTCAGTTGCGGGCGGCGATCCAGCAGATCAAGTTCAATTTCCGGACGCGGGTGGGCATCGATTCCGTCGCGAGGTTGTACGACGAGAGGTCGGCGAGCGAGTTGGGCGGCGGGAGCGGCGGGCGGAGCGGGCGGGGGGCGGCACAGCAGCCGGCCGCCGGAGCCAATGAGGCGCACACGAAGGAGTCGCAGGAGCAGGCGGAAAATCGGGAACGCGACCACATCGCGTCGGGGACGCTGGGGGTCTTGCGGTACCTGGTGCAGGGTTTGCGTCCGATGCCTGGACGGAAATCGGTGATCCTCTTTTCCGAGAACCTGGCGCTCAGGCAGAACGACCTGAACAATATCGGTGTGTGGGACAGGCTGCGATCGCTGACGGACCTGGCGAACCGGTCCGGGGTGGTGTTCTATTCCGTGGATCCGCGCGGGCTGCTGCCGTTGGGGCTGCGGGCCGAGGATCAGGCTGGGGCCGAAATCAACGTTCCGAATCCGCGCGGGCGGCTCTCGCCTCTGGATGCCCGGCGCCAGGAGTTCAATGACTCCCGGATGGGGCTGAATTTTCTGGCTGTGGAAACGGGCGGGCTGCACCTGGAGGGATCGAATGACGTCTCAGTCCTTCTGGGGAAGGCGGCCGAGGACCAGGGCGGGTACTATCTGATCGGCTACCATCCGGAAGCAGGCACATTCCGCGGTGGAAATGAGAAGACGAGGTACCACGACATTCAGGTGCGGGTGAAGCGGGCGGGCCTGCGGGTGCGTTCGCGGAACGGGTTCTACAACGAAGCGGAGACGGTGCGGGCGGCGGGTCCGAAGACTCACGGCGAGAGAGTGGTGAACGCGCTGATTTCGCCCTTCGCCGCGAACGAGATTGGAGTGCGGCTGACGTCGCTGTTTGACCTGGATGCGGCGAGTGGTCCTTCTGTCTTCTCGATGCTGCACATTGATGCGCGCAATCTGCACTTTGTAGTGGAGCCGGATGGCCGGCACAAGGCGGCAATCGATGTGGTGACGGCGACCTTCGGCGAGGATGGGCGCCTGGCGGAGAGCCGGACGGGGTCGTTCACGCTGCGTGCGAACGATGCGCGGTACCAGCGGCTGATGGAGGATGGCGTGATCTTCACGATTGCGCAGCCGCTGAAGGAGGCGGGTCCTTTTCAACTGCGGGCGGTGGTGAGCGATCCGGAGGGGCAGAAGCTGGGTTCGGCCACGCAGTTCATTGAGATCCCGAACCTGAAAGACGGCCACCTGGCGCTGTCGGGCATCATGCTGATGGCGGCCACCAGTGAGGCGGTGCAGAAGCTGACGGGCCGGGAGGGCGGCGACGAAGACCAGGCCCAGTATTCGGAAGGGAACGCGGCCATCCGGCATTTCCGCCGGGGGCAGAAGGTGACTTACGGATACAAGGTTCTGAATGCCTCACTGGACTCCAGAACGAGCGAGCCGCAACTGTTGACGTCTGTCCGGTTGTACCGGGATGGCCTGGAGGTGTTCCACAGCGACCCCAAGCCCCTGGGTGTGGCCGCGGCAAAGGACAGGTCGAAACTGATGGTGGGCGGAGTGCTGCAACTGGGGCAGCAGTTCCAGCCGGGCGACTACGCACTGCAGGTGGTGGTGTGGGACAAGCTGGCGAAGGGCGCCCGGGGTGTCGTGTCACAGTCGATCGATTTTGAGCTGGAGTAGGGGCTGAGCCGGTGAAGGGTGTCCACGCAGCCCGGGACTGCTATACGATAAACGGTGCCGGAAGTCGTCTGGCTAGGATTCCACACATGACCCGTAAAGATTTCCTCGTTTCCGCGGCCGCGATGCCGGCGGTGTTGAGCGCTCAGGTGACCGAGCAGAAGGTGCAGCGTAAGAACCGGATCAAGCAGGGTGTTTGCGGGGGCGTATTTGGCCGCAACATGCCGTTTGAAGAGCGAGCCAGGCAGGCCGCGCGATTGGGCGCCCACTGCTATGACCTGTCGCAACCGGAGCAGTGGCCGATTCTCAAAAAGCACGGCCTGGTGCCGAACATGACAGCGGGCGGCGGCAAACTGACCGATGCGTGCAACGACAAGACGCTGCACGACGCGATTCGGGCGCAATTCAAAGAGAATCTGCCGCGGGCGAAGAAGGAAGGGATCCCGAACGTCATTACGTTCAGCGGCAACCGCCGCGGCAAGAGTGACGAAGAGGGCATGGACAACTGCCTGCTGGTGCTGAAGGACGTGGTGAAGCTGGCGGAAGACAGCGAAGTGACCATCTGCATGGAACTGCTGAATTCCAAGGTGGATCACAAGGACTATCAGTGCGATCACGCCAAGTGGGGTGTGGAGCTGTGCAAGCGGGTGGGCTCGCCGCGCTTCAAGCTGCTGTATGACATCTATCACATGCAGATCATGGAAGGTGACATCATCCGCACGATTCGCGACAACATCCAGTATTTCGGACACTTCCACACGGCGGGCAATCCGGGGCGGCACCAGTTCGACGATACGCAGGAGATGAACTACAAGGGCATCGCCCAGGCGATTGTTGACACTGGCTACACCGGCTTCATGTCGCACGAGTACAGCCCTTCGCAGGGTAAGGATCCGATAGCCACTCTCGATGAGATGATGCGCATCTGCGACGTATAAGCTAACATCTGGTCTGTCATGGGCCGACTCATTCCGGTAAACAAGGAACTGCCGCAACCGTCGCTGCAGTTCCGCTCCGCATTTGGACGATGGATTGCGCGCGGAGAGGCGTTGGAGGAGTCGGCCGAGCACACGGTCACACATCCCTGGTACAAGGTGATCTGGCTGACCGGCGTGGATTACTTTTCCACTCTTGGGTATCAGCCGGGCATTGCGCTGCTGGCGGCGGGGGCTGTGGCTCCGCTGGCGACGGCCATTCTGGTTCTGGTGACGCTCTTGGGGGCGCTGCCGGTGTATGCGCAGGTGGCGCAGCGCAGTTTTGCCGGGCAGGGTTCGATCGCGATGCTGGAGAACCTGCTGCTGGGGTGGAAGAGCAAGCTGCTGGTGCTCACGCTATTGGGGTTCGCCGCCACTGATTTCGTCATCACTATGACGTTGTCCGCGGCCGATGCGGCCAAACACGCGGTAGAGAATCCCTTTCTACACCCATACCTTGGTGATCACCTGATCCTGATTACGTTGGGGCTGCTGACCGCGCTGACCCTGGTCTTCCTGAAGGGGTTCAAGGAGGCGATCGGGGTGGCGTCGGCCGCTTCCGTCCCCTATTTGCTGCTGAATGTAGCCGTGCTGGCACGTGGGGCGTATGAGATCTACCTGCATCCGGCGCTGTTGGCGGATTGGCGGGCGGCGCTGTCGTTGAAGGGCGATATGACCATGGTGATGGCGGGCGCGCTGCTG
Organism: Paludibaculum fermentans; assembly: GCF_051172195.1. Classification (GTDB taxonomy): domain Bacteria; phylum Acidobacteriota; class Terriglobia; order Bryobacterales; family Bryobacteraceae; genus Paludibaculum; species Paludibaculum fermentans_A. The sequence goes on along the minus strand of NZ_JBPJAQ010000001.1, from coordinate 252,344 downwards.
GTCTTTCCAAAACTGGCGTTGGGGTTGAGCGGATTTGAGACCGGGGTTTCAGTGATGCCGCTGATTGATGGCGGGCCGGCGGACCAGGGGTACAATCCGCGCAGCGGCAAGCCGCCGTCCGGGCGGGTGGGGAATACAAAGCGGCTGCTGGTGACAGCGGCGCTGATCATGAGCGTGATGCTGGTGGCGAGCAGCGTGGTGACTACGCTACTGATTCCGGAATCCGCCTACCGGATCGGCGGCAAGGCGAGTGGGCGTGCGATTGCATTTCTGGCGCACGAGTACATGGGGAGCTTCTTCGGATCGATTTACGATGCGTCGACGATCCTGATCCTGTCATTGGCCGGAGCTTCGGCGATGGCTGGGCTGCTGCACCTGATTCCGCGGTATCTGCCGCGATTTGGGATGGCTCCGGAATGGATGACGCTGTCGCGGCCGCTGGTTCTGGTGCTGTTCGGGATCAATGTGGTGGTCACGCTGGTGTTTCGGGCGGATGTAGAGGCGCAGAGCGGGGCCTATGCGACCGGGGTACTGGTGCTGATTCTCTCGGCGGCCTGCGCGGCGGCGCTGGATTTGTGGAAGGAAGGCAGAAGACCGCTTTCGGTCTACACCGGCGTAGTGGCGCTGGTGTTCGCCTATACCCTGGTGGACAACTGCATCGAGCGGCCGGACGGACTGATCATCGGCTCCATTTTCACGGTCGCCCTGATGCTGGTGAGTGCCCTGAGCCGGTCGATGCGATCGTTTGAGTTCCGGGTGACGAAGAGCTATTTCAGCAATTCGGAATCGGCGCGGCTGGCATCCGAGTTGGTGAGCAAGAAAGTCCACCTGGTGCCGATCCGCAGTGATACGGCGGCGGCGCGGACGCGGAAGCAGGCCGAGATCGTCAAGCACTACAAAGTGAAGGGACCCTTCCTGTTTGTTCACATCCACCTGGCGGACAACCGGAGCGAGTTTTCGGCTCCGCTGGAGTTTCGGATCGAGAGGGAGGGAGATAACTTTGTTGCGAATGCCTATGGGGCGACGGCGCTGGCGAACACGATTGCCTACATCAGCGAACTGATTGATCCAATCTCGATCTTCATTGGATTGACCAGGGCCAACCTGATGCAGCAGGCGTCGCGGTATCTGTTCTTCGGCGAAGGGGAGACGGGGCTGATGGTTTATACCATTCTGTTAAGTTACTGGGAATGGACGCCGGAAGACGACGTCCGGCCACTGATCTTCCTGATGTCGGACTAGGGGTAGGATGCTGTGTTGAGGCCGGTAGGAAGGCCGGGGAAACGGGGTAAGTGATGGAAAAGAGCAGGCTTGTGTTGACCGCTTGAGTGGAAGACGATATTCTCTAGTGAGAATAGGGAAATGCCATTGCAGACGCTCATGAACGTTTCCGTCAAGTGCGAATACGCGCTCCGCGCCGTGCTTGACCTGACCTTGGCGCCAGGGGCGCAACCGATCAGAATCGCGGACATTGCCACCCGGCAGAAGATTCCGCAAAAGTTCCTGGAGACGATTCTGGCTGACCTGAAGAAGCATGGGTTCCTGGAGTCGCGCCGTGGCGCCGAGGGTGGATACCTGCTGGCGAAGGCGGCGGAGACGATCACGGTGGGTCAAGTGCTGCGGAGTGTGGAGGGCGGCCGGACCGGCCGGGCGGCCCTGGAAGAACCGGGTCCGCTGGGCGAATTCTGGGATCGTGTGGACGAAGCGGTGGCTGGAGTCATCGACAAGACAACGTTTGCGGAATTGGCGCGGAATTGGCGGGACCGGCAGTCACGATACGTGCCGAATTGGGAAATTTAAGGGGAGCCGATGAGAGTTTTTGATGACAACTCGTTTAGCATTGGCCGGACTCCTTTAGTCCGGCTGAACCGTGTAACGAAGGGCGCCGGCGCCACGGTGCTGGCGAAGATCGAAGGCCGGAATCCGGCTTATTCCGTGAAATGCCGGATTGGCGCCTCGATGGTCTGGGACGCGGAGAAGAGCGGGATCCTGGGACCGGGCAAGGAACTGGTGGAGCCCACCAGCGGCAACACAGGCATCGCGCTGGCGTTTGTCGCGGCGGCGCGCGGGTATCCCATCACGCTGACCATGCCCGAGACGATGTCGCTGGAGCGGCGCAAGGTACTGAAGGTCTTTGGGGCGAACCTGGTGTTGACGGAAGGTCCCAAGGGCATGAAGGGTGCGATTGCGAAGGCGGAGGAGATCTACAATTCAGATCCTTCCAAGTACGTCCTGTTGCAGCAGTTCCAGAATCCGGCCAATCCGAAGATCCACTTCGAGACCACGGGCCCGGAGATCTGGGATGACACCGATGGCCAGGTAGACGTACTGGTGTCGGGCGTAGGCACGGGCGGCACAATTACGGGCACTTCGCGGTATATCAAGCAGGTGAAGGGGAAGCCGATTCTGTCGGTGGCGGTTGAGCCGACGGCGAGCCCGGTGATCACCCAGGTGAGAAACGGCGAAGCGCCGCAGCCGGGTCCGCACAAGATCCAGGGGATTGGAGCAGGCTTCATTCCGGGCACCCTGGACCTGTCGATGGTAGACAGGGTGGAGCAGGTTTCGAACGACGAATCGATGGAGATGGCGCGGCGGCTGGCGTCGGAGGAAGGGATCCTCAGCGGCATCTCGTGTGGTGCGGCGGCGGCGGTAGCGGTGAGGCTGGCGCATCAGGCTGAGTTTGCAGGCAAGACGATTGTGGTGGTTTTGCCGGACGCGGGCGAGCGGTATCTGTCGTCGTCGCTTTTCGAGGGCATGTTCGCGGATTAGTTGAAAATTGGTTGCGCTTGCATAAAGGCACCCGCTGCTCTGACGGAGGAATCCGGACGAGCAGCGGGTGTTTCGCATTTTTGGGCGCAGTTTAGCCGGTTAATAGATATGGATTAGGTAGGACTACGGGAAAGAGGGTGCGGGCGCCGGGTTGGGTGTTGGGGTGAAGGCGCCCGCTTCTCGTAACGGGGATTGACTATAAGAGCGCAAAAGGCCGGTTTCAGGTTACAGGTCGGCCGAAATTGATGGCGACATTTTTTGTGTTGCACTTCTTCGCTGTTTGTTCTATTCTGAGTTGGCAAACATAAGGCGAAGGAGGAAGCATGGCAAACCTGCACCACCTCTCAATCGGTCCGTCCGGGTGGCACCGCGCGGACTGGGTTTCGACTGTTTATCCAAAGCCCGCGACTCGCGGCTGGCATCCGCTGGACACACTGGCGCGATATGTGGATGTTGCCGAGATAGGGCAGACCTTCGCCGGGCCATTGCGGCAGGAGATTGCGAAGCTATACGCGAAGAAGGTGGAGCGGAATCTTGACTTCCTGTTCACGGCGCTGCTGGAACGGCGCTTCACGTACGACCGGGACCTGAATGAAGGTGCGGTGGAAGCGTGGAAGACCGGGATGTTCCCGCTGTTGAAAGCCAGGCGGCTGGGTGCGGTGGTGATGCAGTTTCCGTGGGCGTTCCGTTTCACCGAGGAGAACAAGCAATTCCTCATTCAGCTGCGGCGGACGTTTCACGAGTTTCCGCTGGCCGCGGAGTTCCGACATGAGTCATGGCTGCGCGATGAGGCGGTGACGACGCTGGTGAACTACCGCGTCGGGTTCGTCAACATCGACCAGCCGCAATACTTCCGGGCGATGCCGCCCACGGCGATGCTTACCTCGGGGGTGGCAGTCGTCCGATTGCATGGGCGGCGGAGCCCGGAGGGCTTTCGTGAGTTTGACCAGCCGGTGGACCAGTCGTATCTCTATGACCTGGACGAGTTGTTGGAGTGGCAGCCGCGCATTGAGCGACTGGCCGCGAACGCGGCGCGGGTGCTGGTGGTGACCGCCAATGCGGAGGGCGGCCGGTCGATGGTGAATGCACTGCAATTGCGCGAGATTTTCGGGGACCGGGCACTGCGGGCGCCGGCGCCGCTGATTGGGGAGTATCCGGCGGAGTTGGCGGCGTTCCGGGCGCAGAGGCCGGTACAGGCAGTGCTGCTGCCGGCGCGGGCGGCCTAGTTTTTCGGGCGATTGGCCTGGTATTGGGCGGTGACGTCGCGTACGTTGCCACCAGCCACATCGAGGACCATGGCTTGGCCGGAGTCCAGCAGCGGGTAGGATTTCTCAGGTTTCCAGACCAGCAGCGGAGCGAGATGACCCGCGTCCTGGATTTTCGTTTCGGCGCCGGGCGCCAGCCAGACGTCGAAATAGCCGTGGACCTGGAACGGCAGGTCGGCGAAACCAACCAGGAATTGGTCTGTGTCCATGCCGGTGAGCAGCATCATTTTTTCGGGGTTTGCGCGTTTGAATCGGAGGACGCCCTGGACGAGGTCCCGGGCGAGGTGGCTGCGTTCCCAGTGCCAGCGGGTGACGTTCCAGGCGGCGGGTGCAGCAAACACCAGGTAGAGGATGGCGATGGGGATGCCTATCGCCTTCCGCGCCGAGACGGCGGCGCCGATGATGAACGCGAGACCAACGACGGGTCCGGTGAGCGCGTAATCCATCACATGATCGGGCAGCAGCAGCAGGGGACCGAGGAGAATCACAAACCAGGCTGCTCCGAATACAGCCGTGGGATTGAAGTATCGGGAGAGTCCGGGTCTTGGATCCCGTATCAGCAGCGCAAGCAGGACGGCCGCGCAGAGCACGCCCGTGGCGGCCAGGAAGAACCAGGGGGGCCAGCTCCAGAGAAAGTGGCCGATGCGTTCCGGGGCCAAGGCCATCTCGATGTACGACCAGAGCGTCCGGAGAATTCTCCTGTCCACCTGGATTGCGTAGGGGCCTGTTTTGTAGACAGGGGCGACCAGGAAGTGGATTAGCGTGAAAGCGGCCGAGCCGGCATAGAGCGGCAAGGTCCGCTTGAAGCGGCTGCGATCGAATAGCAGGGCATAGGTGGAGACCAGCAACGGGTACATGACCACGGTTTCGAGGGAGCCGAGGCCGAGCAGGAAGACGATCCACTGGGCGCGTTCGCGGCCCTGCAGATAAAACAGGAAAGCCAGCAGGATGAAGCAGAGCGACTGCGACTGGTTGTAGATGCAGGTCCAGCAGAGCGATGGCGCGACACAGGGGTTCAACAGCCAGCAGAAGGTGGCGGCGGCACCGGCCGGCACAGAACCCGTGAGACGACGGGTGACGGCATTGATGAGGAACAGGTTGGCCGCCACGGTTAGAAATACGACGATGCGGAACGGCAGCGGGTTGATGCCGAAGAGTGCCTTCAGCCCATAGAAATAGAGATTCTCGCTCCAGGGCCGCAGGTTGCCGTGGGCTTTGGGGCCGAAGATCATGCCCAGGAACTCAGGGAAGTTTTTGGCGGGGCCCAGGTGAAGCCAGCCGAAGTCGTCCTGGTAGAACCAGCAGTCGAGGCCGCGGTAGTAGAAAGTGAAGAGGCAGAGAACAGCGGCGATGGCCGGGCCAAAGCGCAGGTGCCAAGGCAGCGCGGGGGCTGGGTGGATGTGGCTGGTCACGTGACACTGCTCCCTTCAACTGGAGCGTAACAGGCGGGGTGGAGGGGCGTAAACCGACGGTAGTACGCTCAGTGCGTCTGTCTGATGAAACTGAGGTATCCGGCGGCTAGCGCTGCGAGCGAGCCGGTGAGAGTGAGCCCAGCGCCCCAGTACACCGACGAGGGGCGGTAGCGCATTTCCACGCGGTGACGGCCCGCGCCGACGACGATACCGCCCAGGGCGCCGTAGACTTCGTGAAGCGGGACCGGTTGCCCGTCGACATAGCCGTACCAGCCGGGGAAGTGTTTCACTGGCGATCAGCAGTCCGCGGCAGCGCATGGTGGTCTCGAAGATCGAGGTGGTGGTCGAGCGGGCGGTCAGGCGCAGTTCGTCCCCGCCTTCGCAAGTCTCCAGGGACGACGTCTGGGCGGTCATCCAGGCTTTCCGGTGCAGATTCATGCCTTCGGCGCCCACGCGTGGAATGATCTCCGGGGCGGGGACGGTGGCGGCCTCATGAACGCTCCAGTAGCGGGGGAACGCCTCCGAGTTGCGATAGACCTTCGGCCCGGCCCTGGAACACCTGCTACAACGGCCCCCGGCAGGGGAGAGGTTCACCGCAACGGGCTTACTGCAGAATCGGCAGGGTCAGGTAGTCCGGCGGGACGAACAGGCTGCCTTGGGTGACACCTTGCGGAGCAATGCGCTTCAGTTCAGCGGCTAACTGCAGCGCGGTGGATTCGCCCTTCAGGTAGGACTGGAAGGCCTGGGTGACCTCGCGGACCTGGGCGGCGGACTCGTGGACGAACTCCAGGCGGAAGTGGCGGATGCCGGCTTCCTGCCACTGGTCGATGAAGCTGCTGGCCTCCTGGGCCTCGGCTCCGAAGACGGTGTTGCGGCAGCCAACGTCGGCCATGACGGGGTGGGCGCGGCCGGAGGGGTCCTTCAGGGCGACGGTGTGGGTTTCACAGGGGCGGCCGCAGTCCTTGTAGGTGGTGCCGGTGGAGAGGAAGCGGCAGAAGACGCAGTGCTCAGTGTGGAAGACCGGCAGGTGCTGGTAAGCGATGACCTCGATGCGGGCGGCGCCGGCGGTGCGGGCGAGGCGGGCGACCTGGTCGGCGTTGAGGTCGTGCGTAGGCGTCAGGCGCGACAGGCCGAGTTCGAAGTAGGCCGAAGCGGTGAGCGAGTTGGCGGTGTTGAGGCTGAAGTCGCCGATCAGGTCAGCGTGTGCCTGCTGCTTGAGTTCGTGGAGAATGCCGGTGGAGCGGACGACCAGCGGGCACTCCAGGCTGAGCAGGAAGTTGGTGATGCGCGCTTCACCGGGCTTCAGGATACGAGGGCTGGCTACGCGGACGGCGATGCCGGCTGTTTTGACCTTTTCGACGGAGGGGCGCAGGCCGTAGAGGTCGAGGTAGTCGAGAGTGATGCTGGCGGGTGCCAGTTCGAGGGCGGCTTCGAGTTGCTCGGGGGTGCGGACCAGCAGGTGGAGCTGGGGCTCCGGACTGGCGGGTTGTTCCGCAATGGCCTGGCGCAGGGCTGCTTCCACGAGCGGCTTGGGTGGATTGACTTCCAACCGCGGACGGTTGACCTGCTGGGCCTGGAGCTGTTCGACCGCTTCGCGGCGCAGGCGGTTCAGCAGCGAGCTGGCGGCGAACGGAGTGCCGGTGCAGGTGAGGTCGATGCTTTGCAGGGTGTAGGGTGTGTTGCCGAGGCGCGAGAACTGGTCGTGCAGGTATTTCTTGGTGAGGCCGCGATTCTGGGCGCGTTCGATGGACTCGGGCGAGATGACGGTGGTCGTGATTTCCGGGTGGGCGATGAGGTGCCATTCGGTCACGAGAGGGGCGCCTTCGGCGGCGGTCACACGGATGTGGAGCGGTTGGCGGGCAGCGGGGGCGGCGGGTTCGAGATAGGGCTTAGCTACGCGCTCCAGGGCGGGATCGTGGGTGCGCCAGACCAGGTCGCCGGGATGGATCCGCGTGAAGCGGACGGCGTTGTTGCCGAATTTCAGTTCCAGCGAGCCGTCGAGGTTGGGCAGGGACTGGAAAATGCGGCCGCCCTCTTCGGGCTCTTCCGGGCTGCGCCAGGCGGCGGCGTCGAAAACGAGGCCGTCGCCGGGTTTCACGGGCGCGATTTTGTGGGCCGGCGCCGTCTGGAGGGTGACGGAGTCCGGGCTGACCTTGGTGACCTTGCCGATGCAGACGCCGCGATGGCGCGGAGCGCGGCCTTTGACGACGGTCTGGTGGTTGGTGCCGGTGAGGAAGTAAGGCCCGGAGCCTCGGGAGTAGACCTGTTCGAGCTGGAGCTCTTCGACGGGTGTAATGGAGAGCTTGCGTCCCGCGGCGGCTTCGTCGACTGCTTTGCGATAGGAGGCGGTGGCGAGGGCGACGTAGTCAGCGTCCTTATACCGTCCTTCGATTTTGAGGGCGGACACGCCCATGGAGACGATTTCGGGAATTTGGCGTAAGCCGTAGAGGTCGCCGGGCGAGAGCAGGTAGCGGGCGTCGGCAAGCGGCTCCAGGCGGCCGTCGACGAGCATTTCGTAGGGCAGGCGACAGGCCTGTGCGCACTGGCCGCGATTGGCGCTGCGGCCGCCCCAGGCCTCGGACGAAAAACACTGACCGGAGTAGGCGACGCAGAGCGCGCCATGGACGAAGATCTCGAGGTCGCAGGAGGTCTGCTCGATGATGGAGCGCACCTCGGTGAGGGCGAGTTCGCGGGCGAGGGTGACGCGCTGGACGCCCAGTTCCTGGGCCTGGCGGACCCCGGCGGCGTCGGTGATGCTCATCTGCGTACTGGCGTGGAGTTCCATGCCGGGCGCGATCTGGCGGGCCAGGCGCACCATGCCGTAGTCCTGCATGATGAGGGCGTCGGCCCCGGCGTCGACAATGGCGGCGATGGCGTCGGCGGCTCCGGCGATCTCGTGTTCGAAGACCAGGGTGTTGAAAGTGATGTAGCCGCGGACCCCGCGGGTGTGGAGTTCGCGCATGACGGAGGGCAATTCCGTCAGCGTGAAGCCGACCTTGGCGCGAGCGGAAAAGTGTTTCAGGCCGAAGTAGACGGAGTCGGCTCCGGCTTCGATAGCGGCGCGAAGTTGAGGCCAATAACCGGCCGGACTCATGACTTCGGGTTTGCGGACGGGGGGCTGCTGGCGCATGGAGGGGGTCTCCTTCAGGGTAACAGGCAGGTGGGGCGTTGTCGCCTAAAAGCGCCGGGGCCGGCCGGCGAGGGCCCAGGCGGCGATGGTGTGGGCTTCCTGGATTTCGCGCAGATGGACGGGGGCGAGGGGGACAGCGGCTGCTGCGATCTCTTGCTCCGTGGCGTCCTGGTAGCAGAGTTCACAGGCGCGGATCTCACCTTCGGGGTAGCGGATGGCGGGTCCGAAGGTGCGGCAGGTAACCGGACGATAGGGGTAGAGGTCGCAGGTTTGGGAGGCGGGGTCGAGAGCCGGGCAGGGCACGTCTTCGCCGAATGTTTCGAAGCGTTCCTGGCCTTCGGGCGAGTCGTCGAGCAAGCCCGAATCGGGGTGGCCGGGGAAACTGGAGGCAAAGCGATCGAGAAAGGCCCTGGCGCGCTGACGGACACGGGCAGCGCGGGATGGATCCTGGACGGACAACTGTTCGAGGCCGTGCTGGAGCCGCTCCGCATCGGACTGCGAGATCGCGAATGTCCCCAGGCAGCATTCGGCGCAGCCGGGGCGGCAGACGATCCACGGGCCGCCCTTAGCCTGGGCTTCAGCCATGGTTTGGCCGACAATTTGAACGAGTTCCGTGGCTTTGGGGCCGCAGGACATAACAGATATCTGGCTATTGGATGAGGGCTGCAAACTCGCGGGCGAACGCGTCGGCGTCGGCTTCGGGCAGGCCGAGCACGCCGGCCAGGTATCTGCCTTTGGCGAAGAGGAAGGCTTCGCGCGCGCCATCCTTGCCGGCAAAGCCGCCGAAGCCGGGGACTACTTTCGGGTTGGTGAGACGGGTCTTGTAGTCGAACAGGAGGATGCCGGCCGCTTCGGGCGAGGCGGTGCGGACGAGGATCAGGTCAAACTCCTTCGCGCCCTTCTTGTAGTGGGCAATGTTTCCGCCCGGAAGAAAATCATGACCAAGCAGGTGGTCGGCCGTGATGCTGGTCTCTACCCGGTTGGCGGAGGGGAAGCGGCGGCTTTCGTCGGCTGGGGGTGTGGCCGCCTTTTTGACGGGCGCGGGCTCGGGCTTGGTTTCAGAGCCGCAGCCGGTGAGGAAGAGCAGGGCCGCGAAGGTAGGAAGTAGGATGGCGGGGCGCATGCGGAAATGATCGTATCATGCTGCGAGCAGACACTAAATCGCGCGGTGCTGATACTTGGGCGCATTGAGTTCCCGGCCGGGGATCAGGCCGGAATGTATGAACACGGTGAAAGTTGAACCCTCGATTTGAACAGGCTTCGAAAAGGGCTCGCCCTGCAAGCCGATCGAAGCCCTTCGCGAGCCGGAGGCCGGAGACGATTCAAGTAAAAATCCGGGTGGCAATGCAGGGGACCATCGGATGGTGGTAGATTGACATCGCGATGGTCACGATTCGGGAAGTAGCAAAGAAAGCCCGCGTTTCCGTGGGTACTGTGTCGAACGTGCTGTCTGGTTCGGAGTCAGTGCGGCCGGAGCTGCGACGCCGTGTGGAAGAGGCGATGCGGGCACTGGATTATGAACCGAATCAAATTGCACGAAGTCTGAAAACAAGGTCGACCAAGACTCTGGGGACGGTGGTCACCGACATCACGAATCCGTTCTTCCCGCAGATGATCCGCGGGGCGGAGGATGCGGCGCTGGAGCGCGGCTATCTGCTGATTACCCTGAACACGGACGATCACGTGGACCGGGAACGACGGGCGGTCACATTGCTGCGGGCGCGCAAGGTGGATGGAATCCTGCTGGTCATGGCGCCGGATTCGGGCGATATCGGCCACATCCGGGCCGCGATCGAAGGCGGCACGCCGGTGGTTTGCCTGGACCGGGCCCCGCTGGATTCGCCAGTGGATTCAGTCTGCGTGGACAACGTGAAGGGTACGCGCATGTGCATGCATCACCTGCTGCTGCGCGGGCACAAGCGTATCGGCATGGTGTGCGGGTCGCACGACGTATACACCTCGGAGCAGCGGCTGGCCGGATACCGGTCCGTGCTGGAAGAGAGCGGCGTCCCCTTCGATCCATCGCTGGTGTGTTTTGGCGATTTCCGGCTGGACAGCGGCTACAAGATGGCGAAGGAGCTGCTGCTGCGGTCTGAACCGCCGACGGCAATTTTCGCGGCCAACGCAATGATGGGCTTCGGCGCGTTGAAGGCGATGCAGGAGTTGGGGCTGCGGTGTCCGGGCGACATTGCGCTGGCGGTATTCGATGATATTCCGTTCGGCGACGTCATTCAGCCGAGACTCACGGTTGTGGCTCAACCGGCCTATGAGATTGGCCGGAGGGGTGCTCAATTGCTGATCGAGAGGATCGAAGGACGGGCCAGTTCGCCGGATGCGGTGGTGATCCAACTCAATCCGGAATTGATCGTCCGCGAGAGTACGGCGTCGCGTCTGCATTAACACTTGTAACGGAATTCGACCCCAGAAAATCGGCCGCGATACTTCCGGGAGCATCGGAAGTCTAAGATGGAAGAGTAATGGGGACAAACTCACCCGTGGGCGGTGGGGCAGTCAGGCGATTTCCTCCGTGGCTCGGCACGGCTTTTGTTTATGCGCTTTCGCTGGGCTGTCTCCTCTGGGTTTATCACGACTTCGACTGGCGTCTGGAACTGCCCAAGCTGGCCCGCGTGCACTGGGCGTGGATCCTGCTGGCCGTAGCTTGCGATGTCCTCGTCTATTTTTCCCAGGCGTGGCGTTGGAATATCCTGTTGCGGCCGGTGGCGCGTGTCCCGTTCTGGCGCAGCGTGCAGGCGATCTACATCGGGCTGTTCGCGAATGAGGTGCTGCCGCTGCGCAGCGGCGAGCTGATCCGCTGCTACCTGCTGACGGTGTGGGACAAGATCCCTTTCCCGTTGGTGCTGAGCTCGGCCCTGATTGAGCGGCTGATCGATGGAGTCTGGCTGATTGTCGGCTTCGCCCTGGTTTCGCTATCGGCCGAACTGCCGAAGGAGATCGAGATAGGGGTCTGGATCCTGGCCTCGGTGGTAGCGGTGATTGGCGGATTGGTGGTGTTCTCGGTGTTGAACCGGCGCTTCGCCCACCACATGACGACACGCCATCGCTGGTCTGAGCAGTTGCTGCGCGTGGTGGAAGGGCTGCACGCGATGGGGCGGTCGAAGTCGTTTCCCGCCGCGGTGGCGGCCAGCACGGTCTACCTTGCCTTGCAGGTGATACCGATCCACGCGATGCTGCAGGGCTATGGGCTGAACCTGCCATGGGGCGCGGCGGCGGTCGTACTTGTGGTGTTGCGGCTGGGAACGGTGGTGCCTGGTGCACCGGGCAATGTCGGGTTATTCCACCTGTGCGGCTTCCTGGCGCTGCATCGCATGTTGGGGGTGGACTCGCAGACGGCGAAATCGATCTCGGGCATGATGTTCTTTGTGGTGACCGTACCGCTTCTGGCGGCGGGGGCCGTTGCGCTGGCCACCACGGGTTCGGAGATTCGCGAAATCTACCACAGCGCTCACCAGCACCGGCACGGCCGGACCGAGCCGGTAAAGAAGTAGTTCGCGGGTTCGTTTGAGATAGAATCAGGCGGCAGGGACATTCCATGCCGCAATCACCCGAATCCCCATCCATTTCACGCCGGGCCGTGTTGGCGAGCACAGCCGCGAGCGCATTCTCGATTGTCAGTCCGCAGGCAGTGCGCGGATCCCAGGCGAACTCGAAGATTTCGGTCGGCCTGATCGGCTGCGGCGGGCGGGGGACATACGACTCCAAGATCACGCATTCCGATCCGCGGGCGCGCATCACGGCGCTGGCCGATCTCTACGACGACCGCATCGAGCAGGCCAAGGCCGCGCTGCAGCTGGACAAGGTAGACACCTACAAAGAGTTCGAGAAGATGCTGGCGAACCCGTCGATCGACGCTGTGTTCATCGCCACGCCTCCGTTTGAGCATCCGCGCATGCTGGAAGCGGCGGTGGACGCGAAGAAGCATGTCTACTGCGAGAAGCCCGCGGGCGTGGACTTCGAAGGCTGCAAGCGTGTGATGGCCGCAGGCAAGAAGATGGACCCGAAGAAGGTACTGTCGTTCGGCTACCAGCAGCGCTACGGTCCGGTCTATCTGGAGGCGTACAAGCGGCTGCAGGCTGGAGCGATTGGCAGTGTGTCGGTGGCGCGAGGCTATTGGATCGCGAACGATCCGTTCACGCGGCGCGACTATCCGGGACTGGATCCGGCGAAGGCCGACCTGCGGAACTGGTTCTGTTTCCGCAAGTACTCGGGCGATTTCATCGTGGAGCAGGACTGCCACAACCTGGACGTCCTGCACTGGTTCCTGGGCGGGCTGCCGTTGCGCGCTGTGGGCTACTGCGGGCGCAAGGTGCGCACGACCATGGACATCAACGACAATCTAAATCTGACGTTCGAATGGCCGAACAACCTGCTGGTGAACTTTGAAGCGAACCAGTTGACCCCTATCGGTTACCGCAAAGTGGGCGAGGAGTTCACAGGCACGAAGGGGACGCTGGTCACCTCGCGGGCGAGCATGATGCACTACAAGGGGCGCAACGACGTGGAGACCATGGAGTCGAAGCGCGACATCACCTACGAGGGGATTGAGCAGTTCCTGGGGCGTATCCTCAGCGGCGATGTGGAGAACGTAGCCGATCGCGCGGCGCGTTCCACGATGATCGCGATTCTGGGCCGCACGGCCATGTATGCCCAGAAAGAACAGACATGGAAAGGACTCTACGGGACAGTATGACGAGAAGAGTGCTGGCTGCCGGCGTGATTTTCGGGGTTCTGGCGATGGGCCAGACCCCGGCTGCATCCACGCGGAAATTGCGGGTGATCGCCATCGGCGCACATCCCGACGACTGTGACATCCGCTTTGGCGGGACGGCTGCGAAGCTGGCCAAGGCCGGCCACGCGGTGAAGTTCCTGGCTGTGACGAACGGCGATGCGGGCCACCAGACGCTGGCCGGGGCGGCGCTGGCGAAGCGGCGCTACCTCGAGGCGCAGGAGTCCGCCCGGCGGCTGGGGATCATGGAATACCAGATCCTGGACAATCACGATGGGGAACTGCTGCCTTCGCTGGAAGTGCGGCGGCAGGTGATTCGGGCGATCCGGCAATGGAAGGCGGACATCGTGCTGGCTCCGCGGCCGAACGACTATCATCCGGACCATCGCTACACCGGTGTGCTCGTGCAGGACGCGGCGTACATGGTGGTGGTGCCGAATACGGTGACGGACACGCCTGCGCTGGTCGACAATCCGATCTTCCTTTACGTGGAAGACAACTTCCAGAAGCCGGCTCCCTTCCGGCCCGATGTGGTGGTGTCCATCGACGATACGTGGAAACAGAAGTTGGACGGCCTGGATGCGCATGTGTCCCAGTTCTACGAATGGCTGCCATGGGTGGACCACCAGTTCGAGCAGGTGCCCAAAGATGTGAAGGCTCGCAGGGTCTGGCTGGAGAAGTGGCGCAGCGGGCCGATCAGCGACGAGAAGCGCAAGGTGCTGGCCGAGGAGATCGGGGCCGAGGCCGCGGCCAAGGTCCAGCATGTGGAGTGTTTCGAACTGTGTGAGTACGGCCGGCGGCCGAAGCTGGACGAACTCCGCGCGCTCTTCCCTCTCAAGTGAGAATCGAAGAGCTGTTCCGGTTGCTGCCCTCGGTCGACGAGCTGGTCTCGCGGGCCGGGGGCGGCGTCCCGCATGAACTGGCGGTGCAGGAATGCCGCGCCGTGCTCGAAGAGCTGCGGGCGATGATCCGTGCGGGCGAGAAGACCCTGCCGGATCCGCTGACGTTATTGCAGGATCGCTTGCAGGCGCTGGGGCGGAGCTCGCTGCAGCGGGTTATCAATGCGACCGGCGTGGTGCTGCACACGAACCTGGGCCGCGCTCCGCTGACGGAGTCTGCCACCACGGGGTGGTACTCCAATCTCGAATACGACCTGGGTACGGGCCGCAGGGGCAAGCGCGACAGCCACACGGCCAGCCTGCTGGAGCGATTGCTGGGTGTACCCGGCATCGTGGTGAACAACGGCGCGGCGGCTGTGTTCCTGGCGCTGCACGAACTGGCCGCGGGCGGCGAAGTGATTGTCTCGCGCGGCGAACTGGTGGAGATCGGAGATGGCTTCCGGATCCCCGATATCATGGCGCGCTCGGGTGCGGTGCTGGTGGAAGTAGGGACCACGAACCGTACGCGCGTGGAAGATTACGAGCGGGCGATTACTGAGCGGACGCGGCTGCTGATGCGTGTGCATCCCAGCAACTTCCGCATACAGGGATTTACCGGGCGGGCCTCCATCGAAGAGCTGGCGGCGCTTGGGAAAGCCCGGGGCGTGCCTGTCTACGAGGATCTGGGCAGCGGAAGCCTGGCGGACCTTACACCATTCGGGGTGACTGAGCCGACGGTTCAATCCAGCCTGCGCGCCGGCGCCGACCTGGTTTCGTTCAGCGGCGACAAGCTGCTGGGCGGGCCACAGGCGGGTGTGCTGGCGGGGCGCGAGGATCTGGTGCATCGCCTGCGGCGGAACCCGATGTTCCGGGCGTTGCGCGTCGACAAGCTCGTGATCGCGGCGCTGGAGACCTCGCTGCGGCACATCCTGCTGCAGGAGTGGCAGGCGCTGCCGGTGATGCGCATGATCCGGCTGACGGCCGAGGAGCTCAAAGCGCGGGCGGAAGGACTGGCCGCCGCGGTGGAAGGCGCTTCGGTGGTGCCGGGGCATTCGCTGCTGGGCGGAGGCTCGACACCGGAGCAAGTGCTGCCCACGTGGCTTGTGGCGCTGCCGGGGCAGGCCGCGGAGCTGGAACGGAAGCTGCGCGGGGGCGAGCCCGCGGTGATTGCGCGGATCGAGGGAGATCGATTGCTGCTGGATTTGCGGACGGTGCGTCCGGAGGAAGAAGCGGAGCTGGCCGAAGCGATCAGAAAGGCGCTGTGAGGATGCCGCGACAGGCACCCTCACCGGCTCTTAAGACTAGTTAGTGACGCGTTCCTGGTAGGAGCCTTCCGAGGTGCTGACGCGGATGACATCGCCTTCATTCACAAATTGCGGGACCGAGACGATGAGGCCGGTCTCCATCTTCGCGGGCTTGCCGACGTTCGAAACCGAACCGCTCTTGATGCCGGGCTCTGTTTCGACCACTTTCATGTCCACGGACGGGGGCAATTCCACGCTGATGGGCTTGCCTTCGTAGTACTCGACGTGAACCTTGAGCTGGGGAATCAGGAAGTCAACGCCGCCGCCCAGGTGATCCTTGGTGAGATGCGTCTGCTCGTAGTTCTCAGTGTTCATGAAGTAGTAGTACTCGCCGTCGTCGTACATGTACTCCATTTCCACTTCCTCGAGAATCGCCTTCTCGACGCGGTCTTCGGAAGAGAAGCGATGCTCGAACATCGTCCCACTGCGGAGATTGCGCATTTTGACCTGAACGAAGCCGCGGAGGTTGCCGGGCGTACGGTGGTTCATGGTGAAGACGGTATGCAGTTCGTTGTTGAACTTGATGACCATCCCCGGACGCAATTGTGTCGCCTGAATCATGCGAAAAACGGACTCCTGTATTTGGATACGGAAACCACCAGTTTAGCAAAGCGGCGGTGAAAAGATGGTGCAGGAGCGGTTCTGGGGCGGCATAGCGCAGGATTTCCGTGCCAGGCGGTGCCGGAACAGGCGAAGAAATGGCGGAAATAGGTGGCATGGCGGGCGGCTGTCTTGTTCCGCGAGAATGAAAGCATGAAGCGTTTGCTGCTGACGATCCTGGCGGCCACAGGCTGCCTGCCGGGCGCGGATCAACTGCTGGTCCTGCACAAACTGGACGATTCCTTCGGGTTCTACGATGCGGCCAGCGGCAAACTCGAGGCGAAGGTTGCGGTGGGCCGGAAGCCGCACGAATTTGCGCTCTCGGCGGATGAAAAGTTCGCCTACGTGACGAATTACGGAGCGGATACCTACACGGAAACACAGCCTGGCGGCAACACGATCACGGTGATTGACCTTGTGGCTCGCAAAGCGGTGGGGGAGATCGGGCTGGGCGAGTATCACCGGCCGCACGGCATTGAGCGCGGCAAATCGGGACTGTTCTACGTCACCACGGATTTTCCTGCCTCGCTGGTGGTGGTGGACGCAAAGAAAGCGAAGATCGTGAAGGCGATTCCGCTTACCGGCAAGCTGCCGCACATGGTGCAGTTGACGAAGGACGAGCGCAAGGCATGGACGGCGGATGCCGGGTCGGGCACGGTGAGTGTCATCGACCTGGCGAATCGCCGGCAGACCACCCAGATCGAAGTGGGTGGGGTGCCGATGGGCTTTGCCCTGACGACGGATGAGAAGAATCTCTTCGTGGCGACCCGAACGAACAACATGGTGGTCCAGTTGGATGCCGTGGCGAACAAGCTGAAGCGCAAGCTTGGCGTGCCGGGCGAGCCGGCCCGGATGGCGCCATCCCCCGACGGCCGCTGGATCTACGTGAGCCTGATCGGAAGTGGGGAGCTGGCGGTGCTCAACGCGCATACGCAACTGGAAGTGAACCGTGTCCCGGTGGGGCAACGGGCGGAGGGATTGCGGCTGGCAGAGGACGGCCGGACGCTGTATGTTTCGGCGCAGGCGGAAAACAAGGTGGTGGAGTTCTCGGCGCCGGATCTGGAGCGCGTGAAGGAGATTGCGACTCCGGCAAAGCCGGACCCCACCTACCTGTTGCGCGAGCGAAAACGCTGATCGGGCGGCAGCGCCATCATATAGCCGCAGGCAAAGGCGACCATGGCGGCGGCCAGCAGCAATAGCCAGCCCATGCTGAGGTCGCGGCGCGTGATCCTGCGTCCGGCCGGCGCCGGGACTGCCTCTGGAATGAAAACAGGCGCTTTCTCCTCAGCCTGGGGAATCTGCAGCAGCCGTTCCCGCAGGCCGGCGGCCGCGGCGTCGAACGAATGCTCCGTGCGGTTGATGGCGCAGAGGGCGTCGGTAGTGTCCTCGCCGGAGCTCCGGATGAGATTCTCGACGTCTCGAGTGAACTCAGTTATTTTCTGATCCACGACAGTTTAGTGGAGGTTACCACGGAATTCTCTCAGTGAGCTTCGGTTTGTTCCAGCGGCTTCGTCGGGTCGATGAAAGGCCAGCAGAACGCGCCCAGGAAGTAGGCTGCGGCCATGGTGTAGATGAACATGTTGTAGTCGCCCTGGGGTGTGGCGGTGGTGCGCGTGGCGTCCAGGATGATGCCGCCCACCTGGGGCGCGACGAAGCCGGCCATGTTGCCCATCATGTTCATCGAACCAGAGAGCGTCCCGGCGTACTTGCCTCCGATGTCCATGCAGGAACCCCAGGCGCAGGGCATCACCAGGTCATTGCAGAAGCTGGCCATGCCCATCGCCAGCATGCCGTAGAGCGGGTCCTTCTGCTGGATACAGACCAGCAGGAAGGCGCTGGCGCCGAGGAAGCCGGAACTGGCTAGGACGCGGCGTGCCTTGGTGGTGCTGCCCAGGAGCTTGGCGATGCGAGGCAGCATGAGTCCACTCAGGATGCAGCCAATGCCGCCGAAGAGCAGGGGAAAGATGGCATAGCGGGCGCTGAGCATCTCGTCCTGGATGCCGTAGTATTCGCGAATGTAGGTGGAGAGCCAGGTGATGTAGAAGTACCAGGGGTAGGTGATGAGGAAGTATTGGACCCAGAGTAGCCAGACGGAACGGTTGGAGATGAGCTTGCGCCAGGGTACGTCGCCGTGGCTGCCGGTGAGGCTGCGGTTCTCGGAGAGCAGGGCGAGTTCCGCCGCATTGACCGCCGGGTGATCCTTGGGATCGTCCCGGAACCAGCGGAAGAAGAAGACCGCCCAGATGACGCCCAGGCAGGCGAAGATCAGGAAAGCCGCGCGCCACGGCAGCACGGTGAAGATCATGGCGCACAGGATGGGCGTGAAGGCTCCACCCCAGCGGGCCGACATCCACATAATGCCCTGCGCGCGAACACGCTCATTGGAGGGCAGCCAGGTGGTAAATGTCTTGGTGAGGTTGGGGAAGCAGCCCGCCTCGCCGGCACCGAAGAGGAACTGGTTGATGGCCAGGGAGAGGCCGTTCCACATCATGGTGACCGAGGCGGTGAAGACCGACCACCAGATGACGATGCGCATCAGCACATTGCGTGGCCCCAGCTTGTCGCCCATCCAGCCGCTGGGGATTTCGGCCAGCGCATAGCTGAGCGCGAAGGCCGAGAACACGCGCCCCATCTGCGTCTTGGTGAGGCCCAGGTCGTCCATGATGTAGGGGGTCGCTTTGGAGATGGCGACACGATCGATGTACGACAGGACGGCCAGGGTCACTGCGAATACCACAACCCAGTGGCGGGCGCGAGAAGGGGCCTGCTGGTTCAGCATGAGCACCTATCCAATCACAGGTGTCATGGCCGTCGCAACAGCATTATGGCAATTCGACAGGTGGCTGCAATTCGGCATCCATCCAATCGAGGTAAGCAGGGGAGCCGTCGACAATGGGTAGCGCAACGAGCTCCGGCACCTCATAGGGATGCACTTTGCGCAATTCCGCCGCGAGCGCCGCGAACAGGTCACGGCGCGTCTTGATCGTGAGAGCGCACTCCTGGTCCTCTTCGATCGCGCCCTTCCAGTGATAGGTGCTCAACACGCCCGGAGTGATGGCCACGCAGGCCGCGAGGCGCAGTTCCACCAGGTGCCGTGCGATGCGGCGCGCATCCGCTTCCGACCCGCAAGTGGTGTGTACCACGATTTTGTTAGTCATTTTGTCATTCAGTATCCGGTGAAGTGTGGACTTGCGATACCAAACGGATTATAAACAAAGATAGGCTCTCGTCCCGACCGATGAACACCCTTCTGCGCCAACTCGGATTTGTTGCCGCCGCCGCTGTCACCTGTTTCTATGTATTCCTGGTGCTGCGGGGGCCGAACGGCATTCCTGCGATGTTGGAAAAGAAGCAGCAGATCGAACGCATGAAGCAGGAAAACGAGCTCATGCGGCAGGAGATCGAAAAGAAAAAGGTCATCATCGATCAGCTCGAAAACAGCTCGGAAGCGCGTGAGCGCGCCGTGCGCGAACATACGCGCAAGGCCAAGCAGCACGAGACGACGATCTTCCTGCAGGACGAAGACGGCAAAGTCCCACCGCAGGATTGAGCGGCGCCAAGCGGCCGCTCCAGTTTCATCAGTCCACTTCCCTACGAAACGCTGAGCGCGCGCGAGTACAGCTCTTCCAGGCGTTCTTCCGTCCGGGCTTCGGCCGCCAGGCGCAGAATCGGCTCGGTGTTGGACGACCGTACGTGAATCCAGCCGTCCGCGAACATCAGCTTCAGGCCGTCGTTGCGATCGATGCGCGCGCCGGGGAAGAGGCTCTCCAGGGCCTGCATCATCGACCCCAGGCGGCCGTGTTCGTAGGCCATCTTGCCCATGCGCCGGTAATAGCGCGGCAGGCCCGCCGCGAGTTCGCTCATCGTCTGCCCAGTTTCAGCCATGCGGTCGAGCAGGAACGCCATGCCCATGTAGCTGTCGCGGCAGTATTGAACAGCCGGGAAAATAATCCCGCCGTTGGAGCCTTCGCCGCCGATCACGGCTCCGGCCAGGCGCATGCGTTCCACAACATTGGCCTCGCCGACCGGAGCGCGGTAGACCGGGCAGCCGTGCCGAGCCGCAACGTCGTCGATGACAGAGGAGGTTGTCAGGTTGACCACCACCGGCCCCTTCTTGCGGTGCAGGGCGCAATCTACCGCCAGGGCAAGCACGTCGTCATTGTCCAGAATGCGGCCGGTCTCATCGCCCACGGCCAGGCGGTCGCCATCGGGATCCTGGGCGAAGGCGGCTTCGGCCTTTGTTTCCCGGATCAGCGCGCGCAGGTCGTCGAGCACCTCCGGCTTTGGCTCGGCTTCCCGGGGGAACGGCTGGGTGGGGTCCACGGAGATGGCGTGAAGTTCGCAGCCCAACACTTCCGAGAGGAAGTGAGTGCTCATCATGGAACCCGCGCCATTGACCCCATCGAGCGCGACGCGGAACCCGCGCTTCCTGATTCGTTCGGCGTCGACGTGGGCCAGCACCCGTTTGAAGTGGCGCTGGGGCGGCGTGTCGTAGTCGGTCACCACACGGCGGATCTCGTTGTTTGTCGCCTGGCGGAATTCGCTCTGGTGGTAAAGGTCGAGCAGTTCTGTGCGTTCGTAGTGGTTGAAGAACAGGCCTTCGCGATTGAAGAGCTTCAGCGCATTGTATTCAGGCGGGTTGTGCGAAGCCGTAATGGCGATGCCGCCGCGGGCCCGGATCTCCGAAACGTACACCTGAATGGTGGGTGTGGGTGCGACGCCCACCTTCACCACCTCGCAACCGGCGGCCAGCAGTCCGCACGTGACGGCATGTTCCAGCATTTCGCCGCTGGAGCGTGTGTCGCGCCCCACCACCACCGGACCCGGCCCCACGTAGGTGCCGAAGGCCTGGGCGAAGGCGCAGGCCAGGTTGGGGGTCAGAAAATCGCCGATCACGCCCCGGATGCCCGAGACGCTGATCTTCAGTTGATGCACGCGGCTCATACTCCGTAGCTCCTCACGAGATCCATCACCTGGTCGAACAAAGTCCTGGGCGGGCCGCCACGCTGCTCACAGATCACACGCACCAGCGGTTCCGTCTGCGAGACGCGAACGTGTACCCAGCGGCCGGGCCAGTCGATGCGCAGGCCGTCCACCGTATTGCGAACACCGTCGGGGAAGCGCTCTTCTATCTCCAGCAGCATTTCCGGGATGCGGTGGGTTTCCAGCGGGATCTTGCCTTTCAGGATTGAGTACGTCGTGTAGCCGTCCAGGATGGCCGAGAGCGACTGCCCGCGCCGGTCCATCATCGACAGGATGGCCAACATGGAGGCGATGCCGTCGTAGACGAAACGAAACTGCGGCATCATGACAGCCCCAGTGCCTTCACCCGCTACGGCGACCTGCTCCGGCCGGTAACTCGCCAGGGCGTCAATGGCAGACTGGCGGCCGACGGGCACACGCACGATCTGTCCGCCGTGGCGGGCGGCGATCTCTTCCAGCAGCGCCGTTGTCGACACGTTGGTGATGACCAGTTTGCCGGGTCCGCGTTCCAGGAAGTCGTCGGCCAGCAGCACCAGCACCATCTCTTCGCTGATGGCTTGGCCGCGCTCGGTCGCGAAGGCCACACGGTCGCTGTCGATGTCGAAGAGGAAACCGGCGTCCGCCCCGACGTGCTGCATCAGCGGCGCGAGTTGCAGCGCCACCATCTTGCGGGTTGTGGACGGCTCGTGGGCAAAATCGCGGCCCTCCAGCGGCTCGTTGATCAGGATGAAGCGCGTGCCGAAGCGCTCGTTCATCCGGCTGAGGATCGGTGCGGAGGTGCCGTTCGTGCAGTCTACCAACACGCTGTAGCGAGCCAGTTTCGGGATGTCGAACACCTGCGCCAGTTCGTCCAGGTAGCGTTCCGTCGCGTCGGGGTCGGCATGCAGGTGGCCGATGCCGCGCCATTCCGCCATCGCGAACTTCTTCAGGTGGTAGATGTCGAGCAGTTCGCCGGCCTCGCCGGTGGAGAGGTAAGTGCCGCGCGGCCCAAAGAACTTGAGCGCGTTCCACTCGGCCGCATTGTGGCTGGCCCCGATGCTGATGCCGCCGCAGGCATCCAGGCGGCGGATGGAGTGCTGGATGATGGGCGTGGAGACGATGCCGAGGTCGATGACATCGTGTCCTCCCGCGAGAAGCCCGGCAATGACGCCTTCGCGCATCATGATGCTGGACGTGCGCGGGTCGCGGCCCACCACGATCTTGCCGCCCGGTTCCAGAAAGGTGCTGAAGGCGGACGCGAAATCAAGCACATGGGCGGCGGTGAGGCCGTTGCCGACGATGCCGCGCAGGCCCACCTGTGAGATGCGCAGACTGCGTTCCTGGGCCATCCGGCTACTTCTCCAGACGCAGCAGTCCGAACGCTTCCGGAATGTGATGATTCCCCGTGGGCCCCGTGGGCTGCCACGCGATGTTGGCGCGGTTGGGCGGCGGACCCTGGAAGCGGTAGTAATTCACCCGGAAGTCGAAGCCGGGCTTGACGGCCTTGTCAGTAATGGAGGAAATCGGGATCTTCATGGCGCCGTACCAGATCTTCTTTTCCTTGTCGATATGCGCCGCCACGGTAAAGCCCGAGTCCCAGCGCCAGCCGCCTTCCGGCTTGGGCTGCTTACGGTCGATGTCGAGGTCGACCCATTCGCCTTGCGGCGATACCTGATACTCGCGGTATTGCCAGATCTTCTCGAAGTCCGCGCCGATGAAGATCTCGGCCGCGTCGTGCTCCCACAGCTTGTTCGTTTCCTTGTCCGTCACCGGCGGCTGGATCAGGTACAGTTCCTGATAGGGGCAGATGAACAGGAAGTAGAGGTTCTTATCCGTCCACCGCGAACGGAATTCCGTGCGATGGCCGGGTGTCGGCTGGCCTTTGGCGTTATTCTCGCCGAAGACGGCAGGCGCCGATTTCCAGAGAGACGACTTGGGGTCTACATTGAGCGCGGTGTCGGACTTCAACCGCTTGCTGAGGGATACTTGCGGAGTCTGTGCCACGGCGGAGAACATCAGAATAGTAGCTAGCAACGAGAGTTTCATCACCACCACCATCATACGACCCATGTCACACCCTTCTGTCTTCCGTGATCGAAAGAACGAACTGGAATCGCTCGAATTTCAAATGGGCCTCGAGGCGGGCCGCCTGGCGGTGACGCTGGACGTGCTCACCGATGCGCTGGTGCTGGTGGGCCAGCACGGCGTCTATTGCCAGAGCGCCCGGCAGCCCGGTAAGCCCAAAATGGACGTCCAGATGATCTCCCTGGGGATTCTGCAGGCCAAGGAACTGGTCGCGTCGGTGCTGGAGGAGCTCAGAAACAAGCAGAAAGGCTGACGTTCAGGCGGCCGCACCGCGCCGGCCGCTGAGGTGTTCCGCAAACTCAGCCAGGGTTCCTCCCGCGAAGCCGGCGGCCGCTTCGCGGATCGTCTGCATGCCCAGCGCGCGGTAGCTCTCCGTCTGCGCCTCTGTAAACCACTGGTCGTTCGTCGTCTCGTGCGGGAAGGTGGGGCTGGACGCGGCATAGCTCAGCACGTCGGGCGACTGCGTGGAGCGCACCATCGGTTTGAAATAGATCAGCACCCCGTCACGCGCCCCGGCGTCCACGCAGGAATAGCGGATGGCCGCCACCGCACACCGGCGCTCCTTTTCGATCAGCGGGGCGAACTGCGAATCGGGGAACTCAATCGGGATCTTCATGTCGATGCGGATCTTCCGCAGGGCGTTGCCCAAGTCCTCGTAGGTGTAGTGAGGATCGCAGCCGGAATCGAGCACCACAATGGGTGAGCAGCGCCGCCGGATCATCTCATACAGCGCCAGATTCTCGAAATGGCCGCCGTCGGAAAGGTAGACGTACGGACCGTTCTCGTCCGTGCGGCTGAGGGCTTCGCTCATCATCGGCGAAACGGCGAAACGCGGACCTTTGCGGGGCCATGTGTCATCCCCGGGCGTCCCCGGGTTGCCGAGCCAGGCGCCCAGTCGCGCATTGAAGAGCATCATCGTAAACGCCACCAGCGACGACGTGTGGTAGCCCATATTCGGGCTGGCGGCCGCTCCGGATATGGTCATGGCCGTGCCGAGACGGATACCGCCGCAATAGCGCGCTGCGTCGCGAAAGCCCAGGTCGGCGCTGCCGGCGTGGTAGGGCGAGATCGTGAAGCTGGCGGCCTTGCGCTGCTGCCAGTCGAGCCGGGCGCCGGACGCCAGGTTCAGCGCCGTATTGACGATATGCAGCGGACGCTGGCCGCGGAACTCGTGCATGCGCATGTCGTCGGATTCGTTGAAGCCGGTGAAGCGCTGGTTGTCCAGGTCGGGATTCGAGGCGGCCAGGTAGGCGCGGATCAGCCGGAAACGATACATGCCGTGCAATGAAAACTTGTTGATGTCGACGAAGCGGCCCATGAGCGCGCAGAAGACCGCGATGGCCAGTGTAAGGCCCATCAACGGCAGGAAGGGCGTGCTGGTCAGTACCTGCGTATGCTGCTGAAAGCTGTAGGGCGTGAGGTGAAGCTGGTCGACAATGACGTCCAGCAGGATGGAGAGCGCAATGATCAGCGAAACCACAAAGAGCGGCAGGGTGAGCTTCGTCCCGATCTCCATGAGACGCGAGGAGAGCCCGGTTTTGCGATTGTTATCCGGTTTCCCGCCAGTTGTCGCACTGTGGCCCGCAAAGGCCGTGATCAGGCCGCTGACCCCGCCAATGGAACTCAGGGCGGACTGAGCCCAGCCCCCCAGCGCGAACACATAGTGAGGGGCGATCAGCACCAGGCCACAAAGGATCATCCAGGCCAGGCTGGTGCTGAGTTTGAAGCCGCTGGAGCGTGCCAGCCATTCCAGATCCTCCGACTCCAGCGTGCGGCTGCCAAAGCCCACCAGCAGGATGTCGCCCAGCAGCATCGTAGCCATGATCAGTGGCGGACCGAAGGTGGCATATAGTGTGGGATTGCCGTCGCGCAAGGCGGCCCCCAGCAGATCCCGGCCAAGCAGGTAAACAGCCGCTCCCGAGGCGATGCCGCCCAGCAGCATGGCCAGGATGAAGTGCCAGGCCCGGCCGGCGCCGCGCACCGGCAACTCTTTCAACCAAAGCGAGCGCAGCAGGTAGAGCACCAGGCAAATGACCGTCAGGCCGAGGGTGAAGAGGATCGTGCTGGCGATGGTGAGCTGTCCCGCTACCCCGGCCCCACCCCACCAGATGCCGATCATCGCCAGAAGTCCGCTGAGGCAAAGCGGCGCCAGGCAATCCCTCAGGAACTGGGTCTGCGTGGCATTCACGTGGCCAATGCTGGGCAGGTCGAGCAGCTTCTGGTAGCCGGAGTACACGAACAGGACGGCAGCAATACCCAAGGCGAGGATGTACGGTTGGCCCAACTGCGTGACAGGCGGCGCCAATTGCAGAAACGCCAGCAGCAGCCGGGGCGCCATCACCACCAGCATCAGCATGGGGATGAAGACCAGCCAGTTGAGCAGCAGGTTGCGCAGGACGATGGAGATCATGCTCCAGGTGTCGGCGGAGCCCAGTCCCAGTTTGGGCGTCAGGTAGTTGTTGTAATCCCGCAGATGGGCGATGGGGTCCGGCTGCGCGTCGCCCGGGTGGGCCCCCGGATCGTCGCACGGATCATCGTTCGTTTCGGTGCTGCCGGTGAGCCGCGGGATTACGTTCCAGAGACCTCCGGCCCGCTTGATCCAGGCCGTCAGCCAGCTGCCGATGTACCCTCCGCCGGAGACGGTGGAAAGGTAATCGAACTGCTGCAACATGCCGGCCTCGGCCAAACCCTGGATCGCGCCCAGGGCGAAGGTGGCGCTGCGAATGCCGCCGCCCGAGATACACAAGGCAGATAGGCGCTTGCCGGAGTTGTGAAGCTGCGCGTAGACATCGCGTAGCCCATCCTCCTCCGAGCCTCCGCCCGGCTGAAGGGATATCCCCAGTGCCGCGTACTCCTCCGCCAGTACCTCGTGGAGCGGAGCCGGCGCATTGTTCCGGTCGACCTGATTCTCCATGGAGTTTGGTCTACTTTGACCGGAACGTACTGAAAAGTCAAGGTTTCATCGCAGCCAGGGGTTTCTCGCCTTCTCCCGGCCGATGGTGGTGGAGTCCCCATGGCCGCAGATCACCTGCGTCTCTTCGGGCAGGGTGAGTAGTTTGGTGTGGATCGAACTCAGGATCTGGCGTCCGTTGCCGCCCGGCAGGTCGGTGCGGCCGATGGAGTCGCGGAACAGGGTGTCGCCCGCGACCAGCTTCTTCTCCGCCGGAATGAACAGGCAGAGGCTGCCCTGGGTGTGGCCCGGCGTATGCAACACGTGGAAGTCGGTTGTGCCCAACTGGAGCGTGTCGCCCTCTTCTGCCTGGATATCGATGCCGGTTCGTTCCGGCGGCGGCATGCCCAGCCACTGGGCCTGGGTATCCAGATGGTCATAAAGCTCCATGTCGTGATCGTTCATGTAGACTGGAGCGCCGCTAAGAGCTTTCAACTTGGCAGCGCCGCCAATGTGATCGATGTGCGCATGCGTGATGAAGATCGCTTTGACGGTGAGCCCGTGGCGGGCGAGCACATCCTGGATCTCAATCAGATCCTCTCCGTCCCCCGGATCGACGACAATAGCCTCACGGGTGGTTTCGTCGCCGAAAATGGAGCAGTTGCACTGGAGCTGGCCGACCGGAAGAATCTCGTGGATCATTTTCCCATCAGTATAGAAGGTAAGCACTCATGACCGAATACGTTCTCTATCTCCACCTGGCCCTCGGCCTGTTCCTCTTCATCGCGCTGGGCGCCAACAAGGTGAAACAATGGCGCGGCGGGGTGATGACCGCGGCGCTGCTGCTCGTCCTCTCGGGCGGGTATAACTTCATGACCAGAATGAAAGGAGCTCCGTCGGGTTGGCATGCGGGCATCGGCATCAAGATCCTGCTGGCGCTTCACGTCATCACGATGGCCTTCCTGATTGCACGCGGCGGCGCCTCACCCGAAAAGGAAGCGCGCTGGCGCAAGAGTGCCCTGGGCTCGGCCGTGATTGTCATTCTGATCGGACTGTACTTCAGCAACTTCGCACGCTAATCATGCAGACTCCCGGATATCAGGCGCTGCGAGAGGGCGCCGCGATTCTCGACCTCTCGGCCCGCGGCCGCATTCGCGCCAGCGGAGAAGACCGCAAACGGCTGTTGCACGCGATGACCACGAATCATGTGCAGGAGTTGGAGCCCGGCGGGACGATTTACGCCTTCTTCCTGAACGCCCAGGGACGAATTCAGGCCGATGTCTGGATTCACGCCGAGGAAGATTACCTCCTGCTCGACGTCGAACCCGAGGTCCGCGAGAAGGTCTATGCCCACCTGGACAAGTTCATCATTGCCGACGACGTGACGCTGGAAGACATCAGCGCCAGCACCGCTGAGATTGCCGTGGAAGGGCCCGCCGCTCCAGCTATGCAGCAGCAGGGCGTGGTCGTCAGTGCCACGGTCACCGGCCAGCCCGGGTTCCGGATGGTGGTCCCGGTGGAAGAACGGGATGCCCTGATTGCGTCCCTGCAGGCTGCGGGCGGTGTCCCGGCGACGGCCGGGGAGATCCTCGCGGTTCGCCTGGAGAACGGCGTGCCCCGCTATGGCGACGACATCTCGGATGCCAGCCTGGTGCAGGAAACCCAGCAACTGCAGGGTGTGCACTTCAACAAAGGCTGCTACCTGGGGCAGGAGATCGTCGAAAGGGTCCGCTCCCGCGGCCAGGTGAACCGCCTGCTCTCGCAACTGCGGATCGAAGGAACGGCCATTCCGGCGCCGGGCGAAAAAGTGATGGCCGGCGAGCAGGAAGCAGGCGCAGTGACTTCGGCGGCCTACTCTCCCTCCGGATCGTGCGTGCGAGCCCTCGCTTACCTGCGGGCCAAGTTCATCACCCCGGAAGCAGGATTAACGGTGGGTGGCGCGGTGGCAGAGGTCGTCCAACAGGGCTAGCGGGACGCGATTGACTCCATTCCGGCCGCGGCCCAGCAGGACGTGCGGCTTGTTATCCCCGTGATAGTCCGAGCCGCCCGACATCCCCAGGCCGTATTTGCGCGCCAGGTGGATATAGCGATCGCGCGTGCTCTGGTCGTGGTCGGAGTGCCAGACCTCAATCGCACCCAGGCCCGCGTCGGCGAAGCGCCGGATCAGGGCTTCTTCTTCGATCGGGTCAGTCTTGTTCAGCCGGAAAGGGTGCGCCAGGCTGGCCAGGCCGCCGCCGTCCACAATCCGCTGGATGCCCTCTTCTGAAGTGGGATCCTGGCGTTCCACATAGGCACTGCCGGTCTCGCCCAGAAAACGCTGAAATGCCTCGTCAAGAGAGGAGATGTAGCCTTTATCCCGCAGCACCCGGGCAAAGTGCGGCCGGCCGGTGATGTTCCTGCCATGGGCTTCCGCCTCTTCCACCGTCACGGGCATGCCCAGCGAGGTGAGCTTCTCAGCCATCGCGCAGTTGCGTTCGCGGCGCGCCGTCCGCAGGGTTTCGATCCAGGCGCAGAAGGACGGCGAGGGCTCTCCAAAGAAGAATCCCAACACGTGGACGCTGCGGCTGGCGGGGTTCGCCTCGTTGGGCTGGCGGGTGCTCAACTCCAGCCCGCGCACGAATCGAAGACCTTTGGCGGCAGCCAGCGGTACGGCCTCATCAGAGCCCCGGAACGTGTCGTGGTCAGTAATCGCCAGCGCTTCCAGGCCCAGCGCCACGGCGTGGTCAATCAGTTGGGCTGGCGTGTCGGTCCCGTCACTGGCCGCTGTGTGGGTGTGAAGATCGATCACTGAGCAGCCCACCGGATGAAGCTGGCGGCATCGCGTTTGAGGGCGGCCAGCGGAGTGACGTCAATGTAGTACATGTGGCCCGCCTCGTAATAGTGCATGCGGATGTTGTCCTTCGCGCCGGCGGGCAGTTTCATGTGGTTCAACGTGTAGCCGGCGGCAAAGTAGGGAGTCGCCAGGTCGTAATAACCGGCTCCGACGTACAACTTCATGTGCGGATTCTTGGCAAAGGCGGACCGCAGCGATTCACTCACATCCGCATAGCGGTTCTCGTCGCCCCAGTTCCAGCGGGCAATCCCCCCGCCCAGGATGAAGTAATCCAGATCGCTCTCATACCCCAGTTCCGTACGCACGTAGTAGTTGAAGGCGGCCGTATAGGGCGGACGAATCGCCGTCATGCTCGGATCGAACTCGGCGCTGTCCGTAGCCTCACGCGGACTCGGGCCCGTCAGGCGGCTGTCCAAGCGGCCGGCGGTGACGTTCTCATCGCGCCGCAATTCCCGGATGAACTTCATGATCTCGACACGCAGATCGCTCTGCTCGACGTACTTCTGCGGCAGTCCGGTGAACCGCGCCAGTTGCTTCGCCGCCGCCGTCCGCTCTTCCGCCGTCAACAGGTCGCCCCGACCCAGCACCTGGGCATAGCCGCCGGCCGCCCACTGTTCGGCCTCGTGCAGGACCGTTTTGAGGTCCTTCTGTTGCAGGTCGGCGGGCAGTTTCTTGTGGTACCAGGCCGTGGCCGTGTAAGTGGGCAGGAAAAGCTCGTAAGGCAGATCGTTGCCCTGATCGAAGCTCAATGTCTGGAAGTTGAGAACCGTCGAGATCAGCAGCACGCCATTCAGCGCAATGCCCTTCTCAATCAGGTGGCCTGACAGTCCGGCGGCGCGCGTCGTGCCATAGCTTTCCCCCACCAGGAACAGCGGCGAGAGCCAGCGGCTGTTGCGGCCCAGATACAGCCGGATGAACTCGCCTACGCTCTCGATATCGCCCTTAACGGAGGAGAACTTCTTGTTCAGTTCGGGTTTAGTAGCAC
The DNA here is from genome assembly GCF_051172195.1 of Paludibaculum fermentans. Classification (GTDB taxonomy): domain Bacteria; phylum Acidobacteriota; class Terriglobia; order Bryobacterales; family Bryobacteraceae; genus Paludibaculum; species Paludibaculum fermentans_A. The sequence goes on along the minus strand of NZ_JBPJAQ010000001.1, from coordinate 222,487 downwards.
GGCTGTAGCCCGTGCCGACAGGGTCGATAAAGACCAGGTCCGTTTCGTCCAGCCAGGTCGCAGGGTTCGTCTCCAACTGGTAAGGAGCGGGCGGCAGGGCGCCATTGTCCATCATCCGCACCCGTTTGGGCCCCAGCGCGCCCATGTGCAGCCATACCGAAGCCGAGCCCGGGCCGCCGTTGAACGAGAACATCAGCCGGCGCTTCTTCGTATCCGGCACCCCGTCCAGCGTGTAGGCCATGTAAAAGATCGTCGCCTCGATCTCGCCGCTGCCATTCCTGATGGGCATCAGGCCGGTGGTCGAGGTGTACTTCAGCACCTTTCCGTTGAGCGTGATCTCCTGGTGCTTGACGATCGGCGGCGCCGGATCAGCCGGCGGCTTGGGCGGGGCCGGAACCGGAGCCTGCTGGGCCCACAGTGAGGCACCCAGGGCGAATGGGATGAGAAGATTGCGAATCATGAGCGGGACTTCCCAGGATAGCGGGAATCCGCCCTTGCCGTAATCACAAGACCCTGGCACCAGATGGTTTCCCCTTGCACTTCTACATGAGTCCGTGTAGATTATTCCTGTAGAAGAAGCAGGGGAGGCCTGTCTGCCTCTCGAAGACATCAACCTTTCCGAGGAGCTGGATGCTGACTGACCACTTGTACCGCCTGCGCGCGTTGTTCCAGCGGCGAACGCTGGAGAACGACCTGGACGACGAGTTGAAGTTCCACTTCGAGCACAGCGTAGAGAAACTGAAGCGGTCTGGCCTCAGCGAGCAGGAGGCGCGCCGCCAGGCACTCCTGGACCTCGGCGGGTTGGAACAGCTCAAGGAGGAATGCCGTGATTCGCGCGGCGTCGCCACCCTCGAGAATCTCCTCCAGGATTTCCGGTTTGCCCTGCGTGTGCTCCGCAAGAGTCCCGGTTTCACCCTGGCCGTTTCACTCTCGCTGGCGCTTGGGATTGGTGCCAACACCGCGATCTTCACCCTCATCGACGCCGTCATGTGGCGGCTGCTTCCCGTGGAGCGGCCCGCTGAACTGCAGCTTCTCACTCACGGCCAGGGCTCTTCTTTTGAAAGCGGGTTCACCTACGGTCAGTTCAAGTCCATGCGCAGCCAGAACCGGGTCCTCCAGGATCTCGCCGGATGGTCGTCGGCCCGCATCAACGTCAGCGTGGACGGAGCAATCGAGCCGCCGGCCGCCGGGCAGCTTGTCTCCGGCAACTACTTCTCCGTGCTCGGCGTACGCGCCGTGGCGGGCAGGACGATTGGCCGCGAGGATGACCTGGTTCCGAACGGCCATCCGGTCGCCATGATCAGCCATGCCTACTGGAACCGCCGCTTTGGACTCGCGCCCTCCGCCATCGGCCGCACAATCGTGCTCTCCGGCCTGCCGTTCACCATCATCGGGGTCACGCCACCTGAATTCTTCGGTCTCGAGGTAGGATCCGCTCCCGAGATCTTCGTGCCGATGATGATGCAGCCCACCGTGGTGCCGTCCTCCGAGAATCTGCTCGAGAATCCCGGTCAGTACCTCACCTGGGTCCAGGTGTTCGGGCGGCTCAATCCGCCGTTGAAGCCTGCCCAGGCCGCCTCACAATTGCAGGCGCCCTTCGGCCAGCAGATTCCCAAGGGCGGCAAGTTCAAGTCCATGGAAAATGAGAGGCTCCTCCTGGCGCCTGCGGCCGCCGGCTTGTCTGAGTTGAGACAAGAGTTCTCCGCTCCGCTCTTCCTCCTGATGGCCCTGGTCGGAATCGTGCTGCTCATCGCCTGCGCGAACACGGCGAACCTGCTGCTGGCTCGGGCCGCGGCGCGCCAGCCGGAATTCGCCATGCGCGTCACCCTGGGTGCGCCGCGCAGCCGCCTGGTCAGCCAGTTGCTCGTGGAGAGCGTCGTGCTTTCCGCGGCCGGCGGAGCCCTCGGCCTGCTACTCGCAGGTTGGGCCACCCGCCTGCTTGTCGCCTACCTCTCCTCCGGCCGGGCGCCCATCATTCTGGATCTGAACCCCAATCCGCGCATCCTGGCGTTCACGGTGTCCGTCTCCCTCCTTACGGGGATCCTCTTTGGACTCGTGCCGGCGCTGCGGGCCACGCGCCTGGCCGCTGGACCTTCGCTGAAGACCATCTCCGGCTCCACCAGGGGCAGCTTCGGCAACCTGTGGTCCGGCCGGATCCTCGCCGTCGTGCAGGTCGCCCTCTCGCTGGTGCTGCTGGTCGGCGCCGGGCTCTTTGTGCGCAGCCTCCAGAAAGTGAACAGCCAGGACGCCGGCTTCGCCCGCGAGTCCGTGCTCGTCGTCAGGGTCGAGCCCAAGGGCAGCAATCAGAGGAATGCCGAAGGCGCCCTGCCCCGGCTCGACCGCACCTATCGGGACCTGCTCCGGCGCGTTGGGACAATTCCTGGAGTCAAAGCGGCGGGCATGGCGCAGTTCACGCCCACCACGCCCCGCGGTGCCAATGTCTCCTACACTCTGCCTGCGGGCGAGCAACTCCGCGCCTTCCTGTCCATGGTGTACCCCAACTTCTTCGCCGCTTCGGGCATCGCAATGGCCGCCGGCCGCGACTTCACCCCTGGGGATCTGGCGGAGAATTCACCGCTCGTCTCTGTCGTGAACGAGACCTTCGCCCGCCGCGCCTTCCCGCACGAGAATCCCGTTGGCAAGCGCATTGCCCTCGGTAATGAGGTGCTCGAAATCATCGGCGTGGTGAAAGATGCCCGCTACCTCAATCCGCGCGGCGAAACATCGCCCGCCGTCTATCAGCCCTTCCTCCAGGTCCGCACGGGCCGGGGCCAGATGGCGCTGTACGTCCGCGTGGATGGCAGCAATCCCGCAGTCCTTCCACAGCTCCGCGAGACAATCCAGAACGTCGACAGGGAGCTGCCGATGTTCGAGATCCAGACCCTGGCGCAGGAGATGGATGCCGTCCTGGTCCGCGAACGCCTCATGGCCACACTTTCGGGACTCTTTAGTCTTCTGGCCACCCTGCTCGCGGCCGTCGGCCTGTACGGACTGTTTGCGTTCGCCGTCGTTCAGCGGACGAAGGAAATAGGCATTCGCATGGCGCTCGGGGCGCAGCCCGGCAATGTGGTCTGGACCGTCATGCGCGAAGTGCTGGCGGTGGCCTTGCTCGGTGCGGCGATCGGCGTCCCGGCCGCATTGATCGGCGCTCGCCTGGCCGCCACCCAGATCTCCGGCCTGCTGTTCGGCTTGCAGGCGTCGGACCCGCTGACAATCACCGCCGCCACGCTGGGGATGCTTATCGCCTCGGCCCTGGCCGGATTCCTGCCCGCCGCCAAAGCGGCCCGCATCGACCCGCTCAGAGCGCTCCGCAGCGAATGACGGCTACTTCCGCAATTACGGGCGCTGTACGAGTTCGCCGGGATGCTTCAACCCGCCAATCTCGAACTCGTAACGCTCCGCCCCGATGACGGCGGTCAGCTTCCCGATCCCGAGCGGGCGGCCCTGCGTCTCGAAGAACAAGGCGCCATCCGTGGACTCGCCAGCCATCAGCTTCGTGGCCACCAGCACGATCGCGGAAGCCGCCGCCGCTGCCTTGATCTTCGAGGAGTTCACCTCAGCCAGCGCCGCCTGCCGCCGTTGCTCATAGCCATTCGTGGATTGAAACCGGCTCAATCCGTATAGCCCCAACTCGTAGGTGCCCACCAGCTTGATGACGTCGTTGCGTCCGCCGCGCCGCAGGAACTGCTGCACCACGTTCCGCGCCGGAGTCGCCGGCAACACCGTGCCGTCCGACCGTTCGAAACGGAAATCGTCCGGCTTCACTGACCGTGCCGAGGCCGAGCCGTTCGAGATAGCTATCTGCAGCACCGTGTACTCTTTCAGGTTGGCAGGCAGCGGCGCGAACATCACCGTGAGCCCCGACCGCGTCAGCGTCTGGTACTTCAGGCCGTTCGATTCGAACTCGATCGCCTGCCCGAACAGCGGGCAAACACACCACGCCATCGCGGCCAACAGGGCGCTACGGATGACGTAATAGTACATATCTACATGATAGACTGGCGACTGGAACGGGTCGTCTCGAGATCCACCGAAGATAGTGGATCCTCATCATTCCAGGATCGAATACTTTATGAGCAATACCGGTGTCTGTCCCAGCAATCATACTCTAGAATCTCTTGGATTGAGACCCACCACACAGTGGTGGAATCTCGGAACGGGGCGCCTCACGGAGATGGCGCTTCAACGTCAGGAGGGTGTCCTCGCCGGCAACGGGGCCCTTGTCGTCAGGACCGGCCAGTTCACCGGCCGTTCGCCCAAGGACAAGTTCATTGTCCGGGATAGCTACACCGAGAACACCGTCGCCTGGGGCAGCGTGAACCAGCCGCTCTCCCCCGCGCAGTTCGACGGCATCTGGGCCCGCGTCCAGCAGTTCCTGGATGGCCGCGAAGTCTTCGTCGCCGACCTCAAAGCCGGAGCCGATCCCGCCTACACGATGCCCATCCGCGTCGTCACCCAGCGCGCCTGGCACTCCATGTTCGCCCGCCAAATGTTCATCAAGCCGGACCTGGCTGAACTGTCTGCCCACGTCCCCGACTTCACCATCGTCTTCGCGCCTGAATTCACCTGCGATCCCAAGATAGACGGCACCAACTCCGAGACCTGCATCTGCGTCAATTTCACCCGCCGGATGGTGCTGATTCTGGGCACCTTCTACGCCGGCGAAATGAAGAAGTCGGTCTTCACGATCCTGAACCACCTGTTGCCCGAAAAAGACGTGCTCCCCATGCACTGCTCGGCCAACGTTGGCGCCCACAAGAAGGTGGCGCTCTTCTTCGGCCTCTCCGGCACGGGCAAAACGACCCTGTCAGCCGACAAGGAGCGGCGCCTCATCGGGGACGACGAGCATGGCTGGTCCGATACCGGCGTCTTCAACTTCGAGGGCGGCTGCTACGCCAAGTGCATCCGGCTCTCCCGCGAAGCCGAGCCCCAGATCTTCGACGCCATCCGTTTCGGGTGTGTGCTGGAAAACGTGGTAATAGATCCAGAGACTCGGATCTTAAACTATGATTCTGAAGAGTTTACCGAGAATACCCGCGCTGCCTACCGCGCCCAGTACATCAGCAACGCGCTGGTGCCCGGCCTCGGCGGCCACCCTTCCGACGTGGTCTTCCTCACCGCCGATGCCTTCGGCGTCCTGCCGCCCATTTCCAAACTGACCCCGCAGCAGGCGATGTACCACTTCCTCAGCGGCTACACCGCCCGCCTGGCCGGCACGGAACGGGGCTTGGGCAAGGAGCCGCAGGCCACCTTCAGCTCGTGCTTTGGCGAACCCTTCCTGCCGCGCAGCCCGCTGGAGTATGCCCGTATGCTCGGCGAAAAGCTGGAACGGCATAAGGCTCGCGTCTGGCTGGTCAACACCGGTTGGGTCGCCGGTCCGGCCGGCGTCGGGCATCGCATGAAACTCGCCCACACACGCGCCATGGTCAACGCCGCCATCGAGGGCGAACTCGGCGACGTGCCGGTGAAAGCCCACCCGGTCTTCCAGGTCCTGGTGCCGCAATTCTGTCCCGGTGTGCCCACCGAGGTCCTGGACGCCCGCGGCATGTGGGCCGACAAAGCAGCCTATGACGCCGCCGCCAGGGATCTCGCTTCGCGCTTCCAGAAGAACTTCTCCAGTAAGTTCGGCTCTGTCGGCGCGGATATTGCCGCCGCCGGTCCCCTCGCGGACTAAACGTCTCCATCGCCACCCCTGCTTCTAGCCGCAGCAGGGGTGCGCCGACTTGCTAAGATGCAGTGGGAGCCAATCTTGCCCGGTGGTAGGCACGGTCTTCAAAACCGCTGAACGGTTCTCTGGATCGTTGGTCGGTTCGACTCCGACTGGTTCCCGCCATCTCCCGCGGTCTACATGATTCCCTGGGAAACGCTCAATCCCGAGCAACGCGAAGCGGTCGAGGCCTGGAATGAGGCCTTGCTCGTCATGGCCCCGGTAGGGACCGGCAAAACAAACGTGCTCGCCTTGCGCGCCGCCAACGCCGTCGAACAGGGCGTCGCGCCTTCCTCCATCCTCTGTCTCTCGTTCACCAACAAAGCCGCGCGTGAGGTGAAAGACCGCCTGGCCCGCCACCTGGGCCGCCGGGGCGGGGAAGTCACCGCCAAGACGTTTCACGGCCTCTGCGCCCAGATTCTCCGCGTCGAAGCGCCCGCCGTCGGCTGGGATCGCGATTTCCTCATCTACGACGAGGAGGACTGCCGCTCCATCCTCGGCGAAGTCGCCCGCCGCGCCAACATCAAGCCGCCCGACGAAGAGCGCGATACCTTCGAATTCCTGCTCTTCGATGCCGCCGCCCGCGCCCGTCTCAGTGAGTTTGACGACGCCGTCCCGCGTACACCCCAGCAGGTCTTCGACGCCTGCCTGCGCGACAGCCGCGCTTCCTTCCTGCAATATCGCGGCGGCCTCATGTTCAAGCCCCTGCTCGCCGACTACATCCACACCCTCCGCGAGTGCCATGCCGTCGACTTTGCCGACCTCATCGCCGGCGTCAACCGCCTCTTCAAGGAGAATCCCGAGGTCCTCGAACGCTGGCAAACCAAGTTCTCGTGGATCCAAGTCGACGAGATCCAGGACACCAATCGCGGCGAGTATCGCCCGCTCTCCCTATTGGCCGCGCGCCACCGGCGTCTCTCCCTCTTCGGCGACATCGACCAGACCATCTATCAGTGGCGCGGCTCCGTACCGCTGGAAATCCTGGCCGAGTACAAGTCCGTATTCGCGCCCGTACGTGAGATCCGCTTCACGCGCAACTACCGCTCCACCCGCCGCATTCTCGAAGCCTGCGAGCGTCTGATTCGCGCCTGCCCCGGCGCCCTCACCAAGAACATCGAGCCTCAGCAGGCCGAAGAGGGCGAACCCCTGCGCGTCTACGAAGCCGATGACACCCGCGACGAGGCGCGTTGGATCCGTGACCAGGTGGAGACGCTCGTCGACCAGCAGGGGGTCCGCCTGGGCGAGATCGCCGTCCTCACCCGCAGCAACTTCACTTCGCGCGAACTCTCCCGCAACTTCACCGCGCTCGGCTTGCCTCACCTCCAGGTGGATCAGTTCAAGTTCTTTCAGCGGGCCGAGATCAAAGAGGCGCTGGCGCACCTCCGCCTGCTGTTGAATCCGCACGATGCCAACAGCCTGATGCGCTTTCTCAAGACCCCGCCCAAAGGCATCGGCGAGGCCACCATCGAAGCTCTGGCCGGCGCACCCAGGCAAGCCGGACTCAAGCCGGCCGACCTGTTGACGCCCTCCACCTTCGACACCGGCGATCCATTCCGGCCCCTGCTCGAAGCCGCCCGCGCCGGACGTGTCGTCGTCTTTGATATCGAAACCACCGGCCTCTCCGTTGGCGACGACGAGATCGTGGAGATCGCGGCGGCCCGCTGCGACGGCTCCGCGGTACTGGCGCAGTTCCACGCCTATCTCAAACCTGCCCGGCCCGTCGGCGATTCCGAACCCATCCACCATCTCAGTGACGAGTTCCTCGCCCGCGAGGGCCGCGATCCGGCGCAGGTGCTGCGTGAGTTCGAGGCCTTCTGCGAAGGTTGCGTCCTGGCCGGCCACAACGTGGCGCTGTTCGACGTGCCCATCGTGCGCAGCGTCTGCGCCCGCCTGGGGCTGCCCGCCTGGCAGGCCAGGCACGTCTTCGATACCCTCGACATCACCCGCCGCTTCCATCGCCTGCCCCGCTACAAACTGGGCGAGATCTGCAGCCGCCTGGGCCTGAAGAGCATCCCCACCCACCGCGCCGATGCCGATGTGGCCGCCACCGTCGAACTGCTGCAGGTGCTGCTGCCCGGCCTGGAGGCGGGCGCCATGGCGCGCGTCGGCGCGGTCAAACAGTATGGCGCCAAGTTCAAACCGCTGGCCGCCTTGCTGGAGCAGTGGCGGCAGTGCATGCTGACTGAGCGGCCGTATGAACTGCTCGATCGCATCCTCCACGAATCCGGCCTGGTCAAACACTATGAACGCGATCCGGCCGATGCTCCGCGCCGCGAACACCTGGACGAACTGCTCACTCTGTTCCAGCGCTTCGACGACCCCTCGCTGCAACCCATGGATGCCCTCATCCACGTCCTGAGCGTCGCCTCGCTGGGCAAGGAGATCGACGGCCAAGCCATGGACGAAGACAAGATCCTGCTGCTCACCGTGCACCAGGCCAAAGGCCTCGAGTTCGACACCGTCTTCATCGCCGGGGCCGCCGATGGTGAGTTTCCCAATCGCCGCAGCGTGAAGGAAGGACTCGAGGACGAAGAGCACCGCCTGTTCTACGTCGCGGTCAGCCGCGCCAAACGGCGCCTCTATTTCAGCTACCCCGTCATCGGCGGGTGGGGCCGGCAGCAGATGCCCAGCCGCTATCTGCGCATGGTCATGCCCGGCCGGGCGTGACGCGCCGCCGCCAGTACAGGTACAGCGGAATCCCCGAAAGGATCAGCGCCAGCCCGGCGAACGAGCTACCCGGCGTCGTGATGAAACAGCTCAGGATGAACGCTGCCGCCACCGCAATGAAGATCATCGGAGTCCAGGGATAACCCCATACCCGGTAAGGCCGCGTCGTGGACGGGTTCCGCCTGCGCAGCAGCATCACCCCCGCCACCACCAGCGCGTAGAAGATCCAGGCCCCGAACGTGCAGTAGGAGATCAGCGTCTCGTACGTCCCCGTGAATACCAGCAGCGACGACCAGACTCCATGCGCGATCAGCGAAAACGCCGGAGTCCGGAACCGCGGGTGCACCCGTCCAAACGGTTCAAAGAACAGCCCGTCGCGTGCCTGCGCGTAATAAACCCGCGCCGCGCCCAGAATGCACGAATTCGTGCAGCCCACCAGGGCGAACAGGATCGTCAACGTCACCCACAGCGCCGCTCCGCCGCCCAGCACCGTCTGCACCGCACTGGTGCCGGCCGCGGTGGTGGCGAGAATCTGCGGCACCGGCAGCGCCCGCATGGTCACCCACAAGGACACGCAGTACACCGCCATCACCACGCCCAGCCCGATGCCCAGCGCGCGCGGCAACGTGCGGCGCGCATCCACCATCTCACCCGCTACACAGGGCGCCATGTTCCAGCCTTCGTACGCCCATAACGCCGGCACCAGCGCGGCGCTGAACTGCAGCAGGGTCCAGTTGCGGGGCCACGACCAGTCCAGCGCGGCAGCCGCCGGCCTCGTGGCGATCGTGACAATCATCCACAGCAACCCGGAGAGCTTGATCGCGTTCATCACATGCCCGAACCACGCACCCTGCCGGACGCCCAGCACGTTCACGAAGGTGAGCCCCATCAGCAGGCTCACGGCCACCGCCTTCGCGGTCCACGGTGTCAGCGGCACCACTCCGCCCAGCAAGGTGGAGAAGCCCACCGCCAGCGCCGCCAGTCCACCCCCCTGGATCACCGCAAAGAACGACCACCCCAACAGGAACGCGGACAACCGCCCCCATGATTCCCGCAGGTAGACATACTCGCCGCCCGTATCAGGGAACATCGCGCCCATCTCGGCATAGGCCAGCGCGCCAAACCAGGAAAGCAGGCCCGCAAAGACCATCGCCAGCATGGCGGCCAGTGGCGAGGGTTGCGGCCGCAACAGCGTGGCAGGGATGAGGAAGATCGCCGAACCGATCACGGCACTCACCACCAGCGAGACCACGTCCCACAGCTTCAGCCGTTGCTCCAGTTGCGGTGCGGATGTTTCCAGGATCAGCCGATTATACTAGAGCGGTGCAGCACCCTTTTTCCACGGCAGACCTCGCGTTGGCCCGGCGTACGGAAGCCGCGGAGGCCGCCAATGGCTTCGCCCTCGTGGGTAAGGCCCGCCCTGGCTCCCTGGAAGCCATCCCCGCGGCCGGCGGTTGCGCCGTCTTTGCCGGGGTCGGCTCGCCCATGACGCACGCCCTCGGCATCGGCATGAACGGCCCGGTCTCCACCGATGAATTCGACCGCATGGAGGAGTTCTTCAACAGCCGCGGCAGCGCCTCGCTCATCGACCTCTGTCCCCTGGCCGATCCCACCGTCGTGGAGCAGGTGATGGGGCGCGGCTACCACATCATCGAGTTCAACAATCTGATGCTGCGGCCCGTGGAACCTGCCGATGCGGATTACCTTCCGCCCGCACCGCTGGGCGTCACGCGCACCACCAGCGACCGCCACGTCGAGTGGTGCCGCCTGGTCATGCGCGGCTTCGGCGGGGTAGTGGACATGCCGGACGAGGCTGCTGATCTCCTCATGAACCTCACCTCCGTAGGAGACACCTTCTTCGGCGAGATCTCCGGCGAACCCGTAGGTGCGGCGGCCATGGCCATCCACAGCCGCATGGCCATGCTCTTCGGCGATTCCACCTTGACCGAAGCGCGCGGGCAGGGCCTGCAAACCGCCCTCATCCGCCACCGGGTTGCACACGCGGCCCGCGCCGGCTGCGATTACGCCATGGCGTGCGTCGTGCCGGGCACCGCCTCCCACCGCAACTACGAACGCTGCGGCTTCCGCCTGTTCTATATGCGCGTCAACGTCCAGCGCGACCTCGACTGATTACTTCCGCCCCGGCACCATCGGCACGAACGCCACCCCATATCGCGTGCGCTGCTGCGTCCGCCCCTGGGCGTCTTTCTCCACCACCACCAGCACCTGCGATCCCGTGCCCACCGGCGCAATCAGGCGCCCGCCGTTCTTCAGTTGATCCACCAGCGCCTGCACCATCTCCGGCGGCGCGGCCGTCAGGATAATCCGGTCAAATGGCGCTTCCTCAGGCCAGCCCCGGTAGCCGTCCCCGGAGCGCACCGTGACGTTCCGGTAGCCCAATTCCCTGAGCGTCCTGGTGCTCGTCTTCGCCAGGGCATCCACAATCTCTATGCTGAATACCTGCTTCGCCAGTTGCGACAGAATGGCGGCCTGGTACCCGCTGCCCGTGCCGATCTCCAGCACCTTGTGCCCCGGCTGAATCTCCAGCAGGTCGGACATCGAGGCGACGATGTAGGGTTGCGAGATGGTCTGCCCATGCCCGATCGGGAGGGGCCGGTCCTCATAGGCGGAGTTCCGCACATTCTCCGGGATGAAGAGATGCCGCGGAGTCGCGCGCATCGCCTTCAATACCGCCGGATCGCGCACGTCCCGCCGCTCAATCTGCGTTCTCACCATGTTCTCGCGCAACGCGGCCCAGTCCTGCGCTTCCACGGCGGCAGCCAGGCACAGGGGAATTGCGGCAGGGTGACGCGGCCAGAGTCTCATTCTGCCTTCAGCATACGCCTCTGTCCGGCCGGTGGCGATCTCATGGCAGGGGCTGCGGCTGCAATTCCACCTTCACCGCGCCATACGGCTCGACATGCACCGTCGTGGGCTGGCCCCGGTAGGCCGGCACCCAGAGCGGGTCCGCCAACATCGCTGGATCGTTGATGCGATCGCGCACCAGGAACGCGAATGCATAGGCGTAGTAGTCGCCCGGCGGGACATTTGTGATCTGGAACGCTCCGTTCGCCTGGGTAGGCTGCGTCAGCAACTCCGCACCGGCCAACCGCGACAGATCCGCGGGCACCAGCACGACATAGTACCCCCGCACAGGTTGGCTCAGCGGCGCCCGAACCGTACCTTCCACCCGCCCGGCGTCGTGGCCCAGCACCACCTCCAGGCGCGCCGCCGGACGTACGCTCCAATCCAGGAGCGTGCCTTCCAGAACCTTCCCATCCGCGCGGACCGACTGCAAATAGAGATTCGGCTGCGTGCTCCCCACTGACAACCGGTACCGGTCGTGCAGCACCAGGTTGAACTCCAACTGCCCGCCGGAACTGATGGGGCTGGTATCGTCGATGGCTGGAAACACGCTGGCCGGCAGCAGCTTCAGCCACGCCCCACCCGGCAGCGGCGCACCGCCGGCCAGCGCCGCATGGCCCTTCACCGTCGACGGCCGCTCCAGGGCCAGTGTCAACCCGGTCGCATCGCCACCCTGCAGCTCCACCTCACGCACGGCGCTCATCACATTCTCGGCATCCGCCGCATAGGCCGCAGCCTGGTAGCTGCCCGGTGGGATCTCGGCGAATGCGAACGCGCCGCTCTCCGGCTGGCACTGCGCTGCGTACTGCCTGGCATCCGTCAGGTCCGCCGGACGCAGCAATACCCGGCAGTCCGCCGGAGCCATCTGGCCATCCAGGCCCGTCACCCGCCCCTCCACGCGCAGCAACTGCGTCATCATGGGGCCGAAGTCGTAGCCGCCCATCTCACCCGTCGCCCGCACATGGATCAACTGCGCCCGCGACGATTCATAGACACCGGGATAGTACGCCGGCGCCGACACCTGCGTAAGCCCGCTCCCTTCGCCGTACTTCACCGTAACCGGAGCCGGCGGGTGCGCCCGCAATACATACGTGCCCAGCGGCAGGCGGGCAATCCTGTATCGCCCCTGGCCGTCCGAAAACGTACTGGCCACCTTGCGAAACTGCCAGCGACCATTCAGCCAGCCGCGGCGCATCGCGTCGACCGTCGTGATCCCCAGCGGCTGCCCGTTCCGGTCGACAACCCGCCCCGAAATCACCGCGGCCTGCGCCATCACATACTGCAGCCCCTTCGCTTCACACCGGCCGCCCAAGCGCAGCAGGTCGCCGCCTCCGCCGGCCAGGTCCCGCGCGGACTCAACGAAGCCCGCCTTCTGCACGCTCACCGCATAACTGGTTGGGTCCAGGCCAAAGGCGTCGAAACGTCCCTGGTCGTCAGTAAAGTAGCCCAGCGTGATGCTGCCGGGGCGCGTCGCCTGGGTGAACAGCAACCTGGCACGCGGGATACCCTGGCCGGAGCCCTCCTGCACCACCACGCCGGATGCCGTGCAGGGTCCATACTGAGCCCACACCCACCCGCCGAACGCGACAGCCAGCCAGATCGCCTTCACTTCGGCTTCTCCTCGGGCAGCTTCAGGCGGATCGATTGCGTGCCGCCCGCCGCCAGCCGGACCCGCGTACCCCGGCTTTCGAGATCCTCCGGCGGCTGCGTCATCCCATAGGGATGCGGCATCACTTCCGCCGTTGCATAGACCAGATACTCCGTGGGCGGCAATTCCGCGAGATCGAAGGACCCGTCTGCCCGGACGCTCGTCGTAGGCGCCGGGCTGAAACTCCGTTTGGCCGCCTCGGCGGCAAATGCCGTCACGCTCGCGCCCGGTGCGGCGGCCCGCCCGCTGGCATCCTCCACCTGCCCGCTGAGCCTCGCACTGCCGGTCTTGAAGACGAAACGCAGTGGGCCCTGCAATCCGGCGCTGACGTCAATCTCCCGGCCCAGCAGATTCTCCGGCCCGCTGCGAATCTCAGCCAGATAGCTGCCCGCCGCGGGCGACCCGCTCACCTTGAACCACATTGATCCCGCGCCGTCGATCTCCAAAAGGAATGAGCCATCCGCGCCAGGCTTGGCCCGTTGTCCGGTGGCGGGCCCCAGCGGCTCCAGGAACATCGGCGAAACTTCTACGCGCTGCCAGTCCGGCTTCGTCTCTCCGGCACCCTCCAGCACCGCAATCCCCTGCACCCGCGTTCCAGACGAGAGCCGCATCTGCACATTCTCAACATCACCCTGGCCCACGTTGAGTGAGATCCTCACGCTCTGCCCGCTGTCGCCTATCGTCACCGACCGCGCCATCAGCGAATACAGACCCGGACGCAATCCCTCGATCTCGAACTGGCCGTTCATGAATGTCCTGTTCTGCAGCGGCGTCACGCCCAGGCCGCTCCGCGCGCTAACCACGAAGCGCGGCGCCGGCGCTCCGCTCTCATTCAGCACCAGGCCGCGCACCCGGTACACCGGTTCCCGCCGCAACTGGATTTCGAGTCCGGTCTGCTCCGACCCGGGCGCGATGTCGAGCCACTGTGCCTGCTCCGGATCCGAAACCCCCGGCAGGAACGTCGTCACATACCCGCTCACGCCACCGCTGCGCAGCGGATAGATGACATTGCGCGACTCCATGTGGCTGGCTGACAACAGGAAACGGCCGGGCGAGGCGCGATGGATCAGGAAGATGCCCCGGTCATCGGTGCTGGCGGAGCCGCCGCTGGACACAATCGACGTCCGGTTGAACGCATGGACCCGGGCCATCAGCTCCACGGTCGCTCCGGAGACGGGGTCGCCATTCTCGTCCACCACCCGCCCGCTGAGACTCGCCAGGGGCTGCAGTTCCATCCGCACGCCCCTCAACGCCCGCCCGGCTTCCAGGGCCGGCAGCATCAGCAGCCCTCGGCGCACGGGCGCATAGTCACCTTTGTCGGCAGTCAGCCAGTATTGCCCCGGCTTCAGCTTCACCAGGCGGAACTTCCCGCTGCTGTCGGTGACCGCCGCTGTCCCTGTCGTACTGTCGCCGGATTGCCCCTCGACAAACCGCATGGCGCCCACCTGCACGCCCGCGATGCCGGCGAGCGTGCGCGCGTCCACCACCACGCCCTCCACCGTGCACAGTTGCTCGTCCTGCTGGCTCTGTGCACCCAGCCCCGCGCCGGCCAGGGCCAGCCAGGCCAAACACGACCATCCCAATCGCGTCCGCACTCTATCGATCCGCCGGCTCAAACAGCTTCACCTGCACGCTGGTACTGCCGCCGGGCACCACTTTGACCTTGGCCGCCTTGCTCTCAAAGTCCTTTGCCTGGTCGATTTCCTGCACAGCCCCATAGTCGGAACTGGCGGTCACCACCAGGAAGTACTCGCCCGGCCGGATCGAATCGAACTGGAAGCCGCCCGTCTGGTCCAACTGCCGCACCGTGCGGCCCATCGCGGCGCTTCTCAGTTCAGGCTCCACCGGGATCAGTATGGCCATCCCGTTGGCCTGGCTCTTGTTCTCCGCGGGCAGGTCCAGGTTGCCGGAGACCTTTCCTCCGTCTCCGCGGAAGACAATCTTCACCGGTCCGGCGGAGCCGCCGCTCAGGTCCACCGGCCTGAACAAGTGATTCTCGTTCCCAACGCGCACTGCGGCCAGGTACAGCCCGGTGGCCGACGGACTGTAGGCATTGAGGATGTACTTGCCCGGGGAACCCACTCGCAATGAGAACGAGCCGTCCGCCTGCGTGCGCGCCGGTTGTCCGCCCATCACGAAGGTATTTGCTTCCGGTTGAAGGGAGACATTGAAGCCGGAAAGCGCCGCCTTCTGTTCGTCCGTCGCCGCCTCCACCACTACGTTCCCCTGCAGCGTGAATGGCAGCGAGAAGCGCACCTCCAGCCCGTCGATGTCCTGATTCGATACTTCGACCGGCAGGGCCGTGGTTTGCTGTTCATTCGTAGTGCCCGGAGGTCCGCCTCGGCCGCTGTTCACCACCAGTACCCACGAGCCGTTGGGTACGCCGGCCATCTCGAAACTGCCATCTTCCTTGCTCTGGATCATGCGTCCGGCCACACCGAAGCTCCCACCCTCCCGCGAACCCATCGACGCGTGAAAGTTCTTCGCCGGCTGGCCTTCCGCCGTCAATACCTTGCCGCGGACCCTGAATACGGGCACGCGTTTCAGCGTAATGTCGAACCCGGTGAGTTCTGCGCCGGGGGTTGCCTCCACCAACGTCGCCTGGGCCGCTTCCGTCACCCCGGGATAAAACGTGGGTACATAGCTCGTGGCCGGACGCTGCGCACTGCCGCTTTCCATCGCCACCTGCATCCAGGATTGCGCCATGACAATGTACCGGCCCGTCTGGATGTTCGCCACCCGGAACTCGCCTTTGTCGTTCGTTCGAACGTTCTGGCCGTCCGGCAGCCATGTGTTCTTCCCGCGAACCTTGCGTGGCCGCAACACCGTCACCTGGGCGCCCTGCACCGCTTCGCCCTCATCGTCGATCACCCGGCCCGCAATCACGGCCTGCGGTGTCAGGAAGTAGCGCAGGCCCTTTAACTCCTGCCCCGCTGTCAATTGCAGCCGGATGGCCGAGGCCGCCGACGCATTGCCAGCCATGACAAACCCTTGCCTGCGAAGGTAAACGACATATTGGCCGGCTTCCAGTTCGGTCACCCGGAATCGACCCTCCGCATCTGTCACGGCGGAGGAGGGCTGGTTCGAGCCCATCTGGGTGCCCGGCTTCATCAGGTTGAGCAGGACCTCGGCCCGCCGTATCGGCTCCCTGGTCAAGTCATTCAGCACCACGCCTTCCACGCTGGCCGTCTTCTGGTTCTGCTGCTTGGGTCCCTGCGCGGGTTGTGCAGAGGCGGCACATATGAAAACGAACAGGCAAACTGAAAGCTTGTTGAACATAATCGAAAACACCGCAATCTGAGACGTATTATGAATCAATCCGCGTTGCCGGAATCTGTCAATTATTTGGCCTTGCCCTGGACCGCCCGGTGATGATAGCGTGCCCTGTGAGCTGAAACAGGTCTCCTTCCGCCCACCGCCTACTTTGGAGGTCCGAACCATGCTGCGACGCCGAGAATTCCTCGCGACCCTATCCTGCGCCCCTCTGGCTGCCGGCGCTTCCGGCTATGAGCCCGTCATTGCCGCCCAGGCCTATATATTCAGCCAGGTCTATGCTTTGCATGGCCAGAAGATCGACGACCACTTCTCTGAGGTCTTCGAGACGCTGAAGGAGGCCGGCTTCCATACAGTTGAGCTCGTCAGCCAGTTCTTTGCGCCCGACGTGGTCACCAACACCGCGCAGACCCTGATGCTGGGCCGCATGAAATGCCCTATCGTCTACAACGGCGGAATCATGCATACCGCCGAAGGCGCCAAACAGACCATGCAGGAGACCGTGGCCCTGGCCAGGCGGGTCAAAGCTGTTGGTCCCCTGGAGCTGATCAATTTCAATGCCAGCCCCAAGCCCAACAAGGAACCCAAGACGGACGCCGAACTCGCGCTGCAGGCAGAGAGCCTGAATAAGCTGGCCAAGGACCTGAAAAAGGCTGGCGTCCGCCTGATGCTGCACCAGCACGACGCGGAGATGGCCCAGGACGCGCGCGAGTGGCGTCACATGCTGAAGAACACAGATCCCAAGCTGGTCGAGATCTGCCTGGATGTCCACTGGGTGCTGCGCGGCGGCCAGGACCCCATGACCTTGCTGAAGGAAGCCGCCCCGCGCCTCGCCGCCCTCCATCTCCGCAATTCCCAAAAGGGTGTCTGGACCGAGGCTTTCGGCGAAGGCGAAGTCGACTATACGGCGGTGGCCGCGTTCCTGAAGCAGGGCGCCTTCCATGGTTACCTGGTCGTCGAACTGGCCTACGACAAGGAGACGCCCATGACCCATAGCCTGGAAGTGAACCTGAAGAGCAGCCGCGAGTATGCGGAGAAGGTCTTCGAAGTCAAAGCCTGACCGAAGAGGGGCGGCCACGCGCCGCCCAAAGCGAAAAAAGTGCTCGGAAAATTGACGTTAGCCACCCGCTGCGATACCATCGTGTTGCGGGGTGGAGCAGCCTGGTAGCTCGTTGGGCTCATAACCCAAAGGTCGTAGGTTCAAATCCTACCCCCGCAACCAACACCCATCACAACGCCGCCCGGCGACTGTGGACTCCCTTCCTACTCAAAGCTGGTTTCAGCCCTCACTTCAGGTACTTGTCGAGGAACTCGATCACCGTCTTCCACGTCGGCTGATAGGGCGTTGGATTCACCACTGAGCAGTCCGTGACGGACGTGGAGCGGATCGTCGCGCCTTCCCGCAGGGAGTCGTTTGTCAGGAAACCGTGCCAGTTTCCGTGCGCGGCCTTGGGGAGACTGATGAACACGGCCTCCTTGCAGGCCTTGTTCAGCGCCATGTAGAGATGCTCGCCCTGGTTGTGCGGCACCAGTTGGTCGGAGCCGCCGTGCAGGATCATGAGCGGTGGATCGGCCGGCGTGAGGTAGGTCATTGGGCTGGCCGCCTTCACCTTCTCCGGGCAGGTCTGGATCGGACACCCGACCAGCCGCGATTCCGGCGAACCCTCGCTGTCGTGGCACTGCGGCCCGTTGCACTTGCGCACCGCCCAGGCGTCCATTGTCAGGAAGTTGGTGGGCGGGTAGAAGGCCACCGCGGCCTGCACCGCGCTTGAGACTCCCGTGACTCCGACAGCGCCTTCCATTTCCGGGGCGTCCCCGGTCACGGCCGTCATGGAGGTGGTCCAACCGCCTGAACTGTCTCCGATGATGCCGATGTGATTGGGGTCGAGGTTGTATTTGGCGGCATTGGCTCTCAACCACCGCACGGCCGCCTTCATGTCGTGCAACTGGCCCGGGAACTTCACCTGCGAACTGGAGCGGATGGAGACGCCCGCTACCGCATATCCGGCCGGATTCAGCTGGGCCGCGAGGGCGCCGGCGCTGCGCTTGCCCGTATCCGCCATCCAGGCCGAGCCGGCTGTCCAGATGACCACGGGCAGTGGGCGCATGGTTCCGGCGGGCAGATAGAGATCCAACTGATGGCCTTTGCTGGTCTCCGGATCTGCAGGAGCGTAGTCGATGTCGGCATAGGTCGGCGCCACGCTCGGGGGCGCGCCCGGTCCGCCGGCCGGCGGCTGCGCGGTCAGCATAGCTCCAGCAAACAGGACCAGACCCGGCAGCCATCCACATCGTTGTCTCATTGTGACCTCCTGACTGTGGACGCATTATGTCAGGAACGCCCGCCGGTTGTTGGGCCGGTCCGGCGTGGCCGTGCTTGATACAATTGGGGCTGAATTTCCCGGTTTGTCCGGTTTTATGAAATCAATCCACGAGTTCTTACGCTCTTATGCACTGTGGGCCGTCTTCCTTCTGGCTACGGCTGGCAGCGCGTACCAGGCACCCTGCCGGATCTCCGCGCCTGAGCCGCGGCTGCATGTTTCGGCCGATGGAGGGACCACGGAACTGCCGCTGGTCTCCGACGGCAAGGGCTGCAAGTTTGAAGAGACCTACGCGCTCTCGTGGGTGCGGGTCTCCATCCTGCCTCCGGGTTCGACGGGGGCGCCTTACGTGATGCGCTACCACGTGGCCCAGAATAGGACACCCCAGGCTCGCACCGTTGCGCTGCACCTGGGCGACCGGGATTTTGAGTTCGCGCAGGCGCCCGGGCAGCCGCGGCTGGCCGTGGGTCCGGGGCGGGTGAGCATCTCAGCCAAAGCGGGCGGTCCGGTGGAAGCGAAGAAGCTGCTGACCGTGTGGAGCGAGGACGGGCCGGTGGTGGCGCGCATCCAGGTTCGCGGTGAAGACCGGGACTGGCTGTCTGTTGAGCCTACGTCCGATCCCCGCAAGTTCGAGGTGCGGGTGCGGCTCTCGGCCACGACCCAACTGCCTCGCAGCGGGCTGCTGTATGTCTCCGCCGACTCCACTGCCAACGGCCCGATCAGCGTGCCGGTGGACGTCACCCCAGGACAATAGCCCGGCAGCCGATCAATCCCTGGAACGGCGCCTGGCGCCTCCACCCAAGCCGCCCAGATCGATGATGACGGCGATGAGCAGCCAGAGCAGGTTGATGCCGGCGGTGGGCATCTTATTGTTGATTTCCCAGGCGTAGACGAGGGTGGTGAGGGGCAGGAAGAAGAAGCCGAGGACCGGCAACAGCAAGCCCCCGTGGAAAGCGCGCTCCAGGTAAGTGGAGAAGAAGAACATCAGCGCGAGGGTGATGCGGGGGAAGAGGAGGACGACGATGAGTAGGAGGCAAGGCATAATGAGTCTCCAACCGGACACTGCACGCCTTCAAAATCTGCTTCCCCAATCATAGCCCGGCAGCCTGCCGGACCGCTGCGCGGGGTGCAGGCCCACTACCGTTGAGCGCGATGGAACACAAAGAAGAAGACCAGCAAGCTGAGAGCGGCGAGTGCCTCAATGCCCGAGCCCACGAACTGGACCGCGGCCACGGCTCCGCCGAGCATGCCGGAGAGGTCGCGGATGAAGACAGCCACTTTGAGCAAGGTAGCCAGGGCCATCCCGATCAAGGCGAAGAAGGCGGCACTTTTTAGAGTCATCGCGGAATCATACGCGGACTGCATGGCCTGGTCAAGATAAACATAACCTTCGCGTCCTGTTCGACTGAGTACGGTTATTTCATTACCGACAGATATTCCGTCCAGGGACCGACATCCGTCTTGAGCCTTTTTGCCATGACCCGACTGATCTGGAGCAGGTGCCCCATATCGTGAGCGGTCCAGGTGGCGAGCAACTGGCGGAGGGTGACGGGACCGAAGGCAGGGTGAGTCCCCATGAGCAGGAGTTGCGAGGGCTGTAGTTCGAGGGTCCGCAGAGCGTCGAGACTCTCGCGGCGCAGGGTGGAGAACTCATCGAGCAGGTCGCCCAGGGGCCGGTCCTGGGGCTGTTTCAACTGAGCTTCGCGGTCGAAGGGATCGAAGGGGCGGGTGGGCCCGTGTTCGAGGATGATGTGAACGCGGGGCATCCAATCGGTCTTCTCGCAATGAATGAGGTGGCCGATGACGACATAGGGGCTCCAGGTGCCTTCGCCTTCGGTGGCATGGGTCCAGGAGGCGGGGAGACCTCGGAGCAGCGCATTCAGGGTCTCGGGAGTCCGTGACAGGACGGCCAGGCAGTCATCCAGGAAATCAGCACTCATTAGAACAGTTTAATGCGTTGGGTGAGGGCCGGGCGTGGGCTAATCGGCGGACCCGGAGGTCGGGATGGATTTGGGCTGGCGGAGCTTCCAGAAGCTGATGGCCCCAATGCCGAGGAGGATTCCGGAGCAATCCTCGAAGAGATCGATCCATTCGCTGGCGCGTCCGGGGACGGCGCGTTGGGCGAGTTCGATGAAGATGCCCACGGCCAGCATGGTGAGGGCGGTGGGGAGGAGCTGATGTTTGCGGGCGACGATGCCGCCGAGGAGGCCCCAGGCGGTGAAGGCGATCGCGTGGTCAGCGGCTCCGCCGTGCCGGAGTTGCGATGCGATGGGTCCGGGGAGGAGGGAGTAGGCGGTGCCGAGGACGCCGAGGAAGATCCACAGGGCCCAGAGGAGGCGTCGCTGTTTGGGCGTCATGCGGGGTGTTGCTGCCCCAGGGCCAGAGTGTGGGGCTGGCTGGAGTGTCTCGAGGGTCGGGGCCGGACTGGGGTCCTGCACGAGATGAACATATGTATATGTTCAGTTTGAATCATTGGGGGGGTGGGGTGCCAGCGGGTGTGGGTGAGGTGGGTTTGATGCCTCGCGGTGGCGGGATTGTGGGGGACTGGAGGAGCTCGATTGGATCCCGGCTGGAGTGGACTCGTTGGCTTTGATGCCTCGTAGCGGCGGGATTGCGGGTTGCTGGGGGCGTTCGATTGGATCCCGAGTGGGGTTGGGCTCGTTGGGTTTGATGCCTCGCGGTGGCGGGATTGCGGGGGACTGGAGGAGTCCGATTGGATCCCGAGTGGGGTTGGGCTCGTTGGGTTTGTTGCCTCGTAGCAGCTGGATTGCGGGTGGCTGGGAGCGTTCGATTGGATCCCGGCTGGAGTGGACTCGTTGGCTTTGATGCCTCGTAGCGGCGGGATTGCGGGTGGCTGGGCGCTGTCGACTGGGATCGTTCGGAATGGGTTTGATTGCTCAAAATTGCGGATGCTTGGACGTCCGGGTGCCCTCGTTTGTTCGGACGTCCGCGGGTGGTGCGGTGGTTTTTTTGTCAAAGATCCGGGCCGAGGCTGCGTTTGCCGCAGTTCGGGCCTGGCGAAGAACGTTGGGTCTCCGCCGCGGGAGGATTATGGCATGGGGGTGGTCAGGGGTTGCGGTGGTTTAGGTCGTATGTTGTTGGTTTTATGGGGTTGAGATATTTTTCGTGGGGGTGTGACCGCATAAGTTCTCATCGGCGGGACGGGGCGAAAACGCGGCGGCTTGGGAGATTGTGCCCCGTCCCGGTGATGAGAACGTTCGATGAACTCAAACCGCGGGCTCAGGGCTTGGCGATATGGGTTTTGCTTGGTTCGCCAGTTGGTTTGGCTGTCCGGGCTTGGTGTTCCGGCTCCACGAAGATGGCTCCGCGAACTCTTCGCGTAACGCCGGCCGATGGCAATGCCGGCTGACGCCTTCCGTTCGGTCGCAATGGGAGTTGACGGCTTCCTTCTGGCGGGAGTTGAGTGGTTCCGAACACACTCCAAGTTGCAGCCCAATGCCGGGTCGCTTCCAGACCTGTGGGCGAAGCCGATGGCCTCATGAGGAGTTCATCTCCCGGCAGCGGTACAGGCGCGGCAGCAACACCTCTACCCTCTGCATTTGACCGGTCTCGCAGACTGGGCAGCGCAGGTAGGGAGCCATGAGATCCGGTCCACTCGGCACATGGATTGCTGGGGCAAGTGGCGCCTCTGGCGGCCGTGCCCCGGGCAGTAGTCGGCGGCAATGGGCCAGGTTGGCCTGTTTCTGCCGGCTCGCCAGCAGACCATAGTGACGGATCCGCTGAAAGCCCGGCGGAATGGTATGCAGCAGGAAACGCCGGATGAATTCACCCGCCTCCAGCGTCATGGTGCGGTGCCGGTCTTTGTTCTTGGCGCGGTAGTTCTTATAGCGGAACTTCACCTGCTCGCCGTCCATGCCGAGGAGTCGGTTATTGGAAATGGCCACGCGATGGGTGTAGCGGCCGAGATAGTCGAGCACCTGGGCGGGACCGCCAAAAGGCGGCTTGGCGTAAACGACCCATTCGCGTTTTGACAGCCGTGCCAGCAATGGACACAGATCGCCGGCTTGCTGCAGTTGGCCTTTGTCGAAAGCGCGGCGAAGGGCATCAAGAACCAGGCGCCGGAAGAGGCGCGACAACACACGGACGCTAAGAAAGAAACCCGGACGGCAGCTGATCCAGCGCTCACCGTCCGGGCTGAGGCCGCCGCCGGTGACAACGCAGTGGACGTGCGGGTGCAGCAGCAGGTTCTGTCCCCAGGTGTGGAGGATCGAGAAGAAGCCGATGCGGGCGCCGAGATGGCGGGGATCGGCCGCGATGGTCAGCAAGGCCTGCGCACTGGCCTGAAACAGGATGCCGTAGACGACGGCCTTATTGCGCAAGGCCAGCGCGTTGAATTGGTCCGGGATGGTGAAGACGACGTGGAAGTAGGGGACTGGCAACAGTTCGGCCCGCCTGTGCTCCAGCCACCGGTTGCGCTCCAGATTCTGGCACTTCGGGCAGTGGCGGTTGCGGCAGGAATTGTAGCTGATGCGTTGATGCTGGCAGTGGCTGCAGCGCTCCACATGGCCGCCGAGAGCGGCAGTGCGGCAGGTTTCGACCGCCTGCATCAGCCGGAGTTGCTGAACGGGCAGACGCTGCCGGGCGCGAAACCGTTCGCCATGGCGGCGGAAGATGCTGGCCACCTCAAGGGTTGGCCTCGGCAAGACTTTAGCCGGGCAACTGCACTGTCTGATTCTTCGGCGGACGGCCGCGCTTTCTCTTGGGCGGCGCCTCGGCGGGCAGGCTGTCCAGAGGGCTCACGATGCGAGCCACGGTCTGCGGGGAGATCGTGATGTAGCGTGCGGTGGTGTCGATTCGGGTGTGGCCGAGCAACACTTGAATGGCGCGCGTATCGGAGCCGTTTTCCAGCAGATGAGTGGCAAAGCTGTGCCGCAGCAGGTGGGGTGTCACGTGTTTGGTGAGCCCCGCCATTTGAGCCGCCTGGCGGCACACCTGCTGCACGCTGGCCGGCTGGAGATGCGTGCCCGCCTTGGTGCCGGGGAACAGCCAGTCGACCGGGTGCTGGAGTTTCCAGTAGGCGCGCAGCAAGCTGAGGAGGCGGGCGCTGAGGACGGTGAAGCGGTCCTTGCCGCCCTTACCCTGCTCGACGTGGATGAGCATGCGGCCCGAGTCGATATGGGCGGCCTTGAGCGAGACGGCTTCGGAGATGCGGAGCCCGGCGCCGTAGCAGAGCATCAGCACGACACGGTGCTTGAGGATGTGGATGTGGCTGAAGAGCCGGACCACCTCGTCGGCACTGAGTACGGACGGCAGCTTCTGGCCGACTTTCATGCGTCCGAACTGGGCGTTGCTCCAAGGCATTTCCAGGGTAACGGTATAGAGGAACTGGACGGCGGAGAGAAAGCAGTTGATGGATTCGGGTGACAGTTGGCGCTGCTCGATGAGGAACAACTGGTAGTTGCGGATGTCGTCGAGGCCCAGCCTGGCGGGGCTGAGGCCAAAATGATTTGCAAAGTCAGCGACGTAGTGGATATAACTACGCTGGGTTCCGGCGGAAAGGTTCCTCATCTGCATGTCTTCGAGCATGCGTTGGCGCAAGAGGCTCATGGTCGCTCCTTCAATCGACAAAGTGGGTTGCGGATAACAACCAACTTGAGTGTGAGCCTGGAGCCGGTTTCGCCGGGGCCCGATGATCGCAGGGAGTTCGGAAAAGGCCGAGGGGGGATACCGCGTTAGCGGTTTAGTTCACCGGTTGGCGCGGATGGGGCGGATTGGGGGGGCGGTGCGGTTGAGAGGTTTTCGACGTGGCCCGCTTCTTGCCAGTCGCGGTTCGCAGCGCGGTGGGGCTCTCTTGTTTGTGGACGCGTTGGTTGGGCGTGGCTGGTGCCGCACGATTGGGGTGTGGGGTTTACGGAGACTCCACCGACTCACTTACGTTCGCGGCTCTGAAAGCGGGTTCTTTCGCGTTGGTTGGGCGTGGCTGGTGGTGCACGATTGGGGTGTGGGGTTTGCGGAGACTCCACCGACTCACTTACGTTCGCGGCTCCATGTGTTGCGTTGCCGCGTTGTTGCGTTGTCGCGGGTGGCAACGCGTTTGCGGCTCGCGATGGGTTCGCGGATTGCACGGGTTTCGCGGATCGCTCGGCGGTTGCGGCGGCTTGGGCGTTTGGGGGGCGGGTTAGTAGGCGCCTCGGCCTAGGACTACTACTCGGAAGGTTCGGATTAGGATGTGGAGGTCGAGCCAGGGGGACCAGTTGCGGATGTAGTAGGAGTCCAGGATTTCCTGGACGTCGATGTCGCCATCGCTGCGGGCGGAGACTTGCCAGAGGCCGGTGAGGCCGGGGGTGACGCTGGCTCGGAGGCCCCGGAACTCGGTGGGGAAGGCGTCGAGGTGGTAGGCGGGGAAGGGGCGGGGGCCGACGAGGCTCATGTGGCCGGTGATGACGTGCCAGAGCTGGGGCAGTTCGTCGAGGCTGAAGCGGCGGAGGACGGAGCCGACGAAGGGGATGATGCGGGGGTCCGATTTGAGTTTGAAGAAGCGGGCCCAACTGGTTTGTTCATCGGGGAAGCGGGCGAGGTGTTCGCGGAGGAGTTGCTCCGCGTTGGGGTGCATGGTGCGGAGTTTCAACATGCTGAACAGGCGGCCGCTTTTGCCGGCGCGCGGCTGGCGGAAGAAGACGGGGCCGGGGCTGAGGAGTTTGAGGAAGAGAGCGCAGAGGGCGATGAGGGGGAGGGACAGGAGGAGGAGGGGCCAGGCGATGACCAAGTCCATGCACCGTTTCATGGTGTGGTTGGACTGCATGAGGAGGTTTTTGTTGACCTCGAGTCCGAGGATGCCGCCGAGGTCGCGTGGGGTGACCCAGAGGCTCTGAATGCCCTGGAGATTGGGGACGACGATGACGTGGGAGAAGGGCAGTTTCTGGATGAGGCGGGACTGGCGGCCTTCCTCCATGCCGGGGAGGGCGACGATGGCGGTTTCGATGGTGCGGCTGAAGCGGGGGGCTTCGTCGAGGGTTCCGGCGACGGGGACGCCATAGATGCGGGTTTCCTCGAGGGCGAGGTCGTCGTCGAGGATGGCGACGGGGCGGAGGCCGAGTCCGGGGTTTTCGAGGAGATGGCGAAGGATGTGACGCCCGGTTTTGCCGCCGCCGAGCAGGAGGACGGGGATGCCCATGATGCCGGCATTGGAGAGGAAATGACGGGCAATTTCGTCGAAGAGGGGCGGCAGGAGGAAGGCGAAGAGGCCGGTACAGAGGACGATGCCGCGGGACCACTGGTGCCCCTGGACGAGGTAGTCCCAGGCGAGGAGGAGGCTGAAGACGACGAAGGTGGCCTGGACACGTTTGCGGAGGCGCTCGGCGGGATTCATGCCGTAGCCGGGATAGAGGTCGAGGAGGAAGTAGACGAGGGGGATGACGAGGACGCCGAGGGCGAGACCTTTGTAGTGTTGGGGCTGAAACTCCTGGGGGAACCAGGGGAGGAAGAAGATGCGGAGGGAGTAGCCGAGGAAGAGGGAGAGCTCGAGGGCGACGAGATCGGCGAGGAGGATGGCCCAGGTGGCGCGAACGCGGCCGGAGGCGCGGACCTGGGGGTGAGCGGAAGCAGATTCGGCGTCGAGCCGCGGGAAGGCGTCTCCGAGAGACAGGTCGGAGTCCGCGGGCTGGCCTGGAGGGAGGCCGGCATGACTGGGGCGGGCGGTATGCACAATAACTTCGTGTGGGCAGGCGGCCAGGAATCTCAGCGGCTTTGATCGCCCCGCTGCCATCCAAGCAATTGTAAAGCGAAAAGGGCGACGAAGCGCGGGTTGTACAACAGATAGCGTTTCCAGAGGCGTCGGGGTTCGGAGGCGAGGCGGAAGAGCCATTCGAGGCCGGAGCGCATCATCCAGCGGGGGGCCTGGGGTTTGGCGCCGGCGAGGAAGTCGAAGGCGGCGCCGACGCCGACCATGACGGCGGGGATGCGGCCGTGGTGTTGGGCCATCCAGAAGTCCTGTTTAGGGGTGCCGATGCCGACGAAGAGGAGGCGGGCGCCTGAGTCGCGGATCTGGCCGATGGTTTCGAGGTCTTCGCTGGGGGTGGGGGGGCGGAAGGGCGGAGCGAAGGCGTAAGCGATGTTGAGTTGGGGGAAGCGGGTGCGGAGGTTGAGGAGGAGGAGGTCGAGGACCTGGGGGGTACCGCCGTAGAAGCCGACGGGGAGATTGAGATGCTGGGCGGCGGCGAGGAGGTGGAGGGTGAGATCGGGGCCATAGACGCGAGCGGCGTGGCGGGCGCCGAGGAGGCGGAGGGCCCAGACGACGGGGACGCCATCGGGGACGACGAGGTCGGCGCCGGAGAGGGCCTGGTGGTAGGCGGGGTCGTCGTAAGCGAGCATGACGTTATAGACGGGGGCGGTGGAGATATAGCGGGACTCGGCGTGCCGGGCCCAGGCGCAGGCCTTCGAGGATGCGAGTTCATACGAGGTGGCATCCACACGGGTCCCAAGGATTTGCCGGCTCGTCTGTGCCTGCGGAATTTGGACAACACTGCTCATGATTTCTGGCTTCTATCGTCCCGAAGTGAGCCGAGGGTAACTGCGTTTCCTGCCACGGTCAACTCAGTGGAAGGCACTCGAAGCTCTGGGCATGGATCCTTGGATTCCGGTGGATTGCTGAGTTGGCTCAAGTGAGCAGGAGGCCGGGGATTCACCCGCCTGGTACTGCCAACTGCCGGTAATGGTCAGAGATGGATTGGTCCGAGCCAGATTGAGCGAGTCCATCGTGGATTGTCGGAGGGGCGCCCAAAACTCCAGTGAGCGCCTGGGTATGAGACCACTCTTGATGAGAGCTACCTGATCCATGTCCAGGTTTGTTCTATACGCGACCAGATCACTGAAAGAACAACCTGAGCAGCCACTGCCGTACTCGAAATAGGACATCGGTTCGACCTGACTGGTTTGGAGTTCACCCGCGACTGAACCATCCAGGAGAACCTGCAGTTTTCTTGTGGCGAACTGGTAGGAGACGGCGACGTGATGCCAAGACCGCTCCGAGCCAACTGTCAGTGGCGCGCGGAGGGTCTCATCCTCGGCTTCCCTCAGGACCAGTTCGGGTCCGTGCCGTTCGAGGCGGAAGCGCTCACCCTTGTCCGATCCAAAACGCAGATAAACCTGCCAGGCATCCACTCCAGAGTCCTGGATCCATGCAGCAGAGGTCCACGAGTCGCTGGGACGATCGAGCCTGATGTCGATTCTGCCGTGGTCCTGCCCTTCCGCTGGTTGTGGAGTCCGCCACGAACCTGGAACGGTTGCCAAATCTACGTGGGGCGCGCTGTAGGCGACGTCGAATAGTGAGATGGGAATCGAATTGAAGAAGTAACTATGACCGACGTCTGTCGGATGGAGCCCATCCCTGGTCAAGCCCGGCAGCCAGTTTCCTGCTTGATCGGAGACGATGCTCCAAAAATCCCAAACAGGGACGCCCAAGGTTTCCTCGGTCCGATACAACTGGGAGATCAACGAGATGTTCGTGGAGTTGTAGAAGTCGCTTGGGTACATCCCGACAACGATAGGGATGGCCCCGAGTTCTCGTGTCTTTCGGATCAGCTCACGGGTGTTGATGATGTAGCGGTTCAGCGCGGGCTGGGGTGCACTGACAAATCCCTCATTGAAGATGGAGGTGGCCAGCACTACGAAATCCGGTTGGTGAGGGGCCACATCCGTGTCGAAGCGGGCTAGCGAAGTGCTAGTCCCGCTACCGCTGATGGAGCTGTTGACGACCTCAAAACCACGATTGTGGAGTTCAGGGGTGAGGAGGCCTACCCACGACAGATCGTAGCGGCTGGCGCCAAGGCCCGCAGCACTGGACGAACCCAGGATGACGATTCTTCGCGAGCCGGAGGCTGGCGGGGTTTGGGTGATCCAATTGGAGGCAAAGGCTGAGACGGCGCAAGTCGGAGCCGCCTCGATGGGCGCCGCATGGAGATCAACAGGCAGAAGGGTTTCGCCCGCGAGGTTAGAGTTCCCGAGGCCTGCGCCGAGCAGCAAGAGCGGCTGAAAAATTGCACCGAGATGACGACCGGACAAACCCTGCACTCCTCCTAATCGATCTTTCCTGTCACCTTGCTGCGCCGGCCGGTTCCGAGGCCTGAGACCGGGCAACTGTTGCATCCGCTCCCTTTGGTGGCATCGCCGCGGCTGTCACCCAGAAGGCGGCCAGACGGCGTGCAACAACGCCGCAAAACTTATCATAGGGGCGCTGGAGAAGCAATGCAGGCAATACCGAACCAATCAGCATGAGCAGGAAGATGACCGGGCTCTGCATCACCTCCTGGCTGGGCATCCCGCCGAAATTCCGAGCAAACCAGACGATGCCCCAGCACACGGGCCAATGGCCAAAGTAAATCAACATGGAGCTACTGCCGGCCAACTGCAAGGTGGGATTCGAAAGGATGCGTTCCAGGTATGCGCGATTGAACCAGACACCCAGGGTGAGAACCGCGAGTACTGGAAGCAGCAATGCGTGGCCGGCGAGATACCGAGTGATGTAAGATCCGCCCAGGACAGAAAGAGCGAACGCCAACGCGATTCCGGCCACGCTGAGGAACAGGTCTCCGGCCCACCATCGAGATTCGGCATTGGGTTTCACCCGGCGAGCCAGGATTGCCAACACTGAGCCGAACATAACTTCGATGATCCGAAGGGGAGGAAACCCGTGTATGAACGAGGTAGCCCAATTGACTGCGGGGGGGACCTGGACGGCTGGATCACCTGGGAAAGAGTATTGGAAGGACTGTTGGAAATGGGTGACGAGCCACAGATTGGGCGTCAGGTCGATGACCCAGAGGATGCCCATCACCCCAAGCAGGCTGGGCGTCCCCCAGCGCACCCAACGACGTGTCCAGAGGATTGCGAGGTAGCCGAGCGCGAAGCTGGTGACGGCCCAGGCCGGGGAATTGTACAGGAGCTGAACTCGAGGGAAGAAGCCATGAAGCATGCTGAGCCACAGTAGGCTGTGGACAGCAACGTCCTCGACCCGGAATCTCTCGTATCCGACGAAAGCAGTCGGGACCATGACCAGGAAACACAAGGCATGAACAGGGTAGAGCTTGGTGAGCCGACGGGTTAGGAATGAGGATATGCGGACATTTTTTCCATAGAGCGATTGTGTAAGCAGAAAGCCGGAGAGAAGGAAGAAGAAGGATGTCGCAAGCGACCTCGTTTGCAGGAGGTCCAGAACCCCGGCGGGGATGCCGAGTGTGCCGAGCGGCCGAATGCCGAAATGTGCGAAGACAATCCACATTGCGGCGAAGAAACGCAGAGCGTTGAGCGCTTGCGAGTAGCGTGTCGGTTCAGTGTTCATTGGAAACGAACTGTCATCGAAGGAGGGGCGTGCCCTCTCTGGAAGCGAGAGCGGAGTTACGTGCAGAGTGCAGATCGTCGAGCCAGAAGCGGGCGAGTTGGAGTTCTTCCGGGCGGAGATAGCCTGCGGTCGTCATTTCCTCGTAGCAGGCGTACAGTTGATGGGCCGGGTCGAAGCCGGCCAACTGAAGCCGGCTGAGCTTCTCCATGATGGCCATGTTGTTCAGGTAGCCACTGACTTCATCGGCAAAGTCCCGAATGAGGCTGTGGTCATTGCGGCGCTGGAACATATTCGCGCCGCGGAATGCCAAGCGTCCTCCAGAGGCGTAGAGGCAGACCTGGGCCACAAACGAACGCCAAATGTCCGTCATACGAAATGTGGCGCTACAAGGCAGGTACAGATAGGTGAATGCTTCCGGCCACCAGAGCGTATTCTGCGAATTGAATGGGCACCAGGAGCCGGACTCGAGAGCGATATCCTCTCCGCGAAAGAAGATGTCACCTTCCGCAGTGAGCCGGTAGACCGCGTCCACGTCCGGATTCTCATCGGCGAGAAATTGCTGAATGGCGCAATTCTGAGCACTCGGAGCAGAGAGTGAACTGTCTGTCCGCAGGCTCTCATTGACCAGTTCCAGTGGAAATCCGCGGGGCCAGATGCGGGCGGTAGAGAAATGGCGGTAGACGTTTTGCCAGCCGGTTGATTCAACTCGCCGGGCGAGCACCTCAGGGGTTACGGAGCCGGGGTACCAGTCATAAGGAAGATTGTCGTCATCCGTTTCGAGCAGAACCTCCGCTCCGTGCGCAATGGCGTATAAGTACCCCAGGTTCTTGCGCGCGTAGTGGTTATATGGCGAACTCTCGGCGAGCGCAAAATTCAAAGTTTTTTGTTCATCCACGCTCAGAAAGCGAACCCCGGGGTAATGCCAATCCGGTGGAGTCTTCCTGTCGCCAACAACGAGGATCTGCCACTCCGGGCACAGATCGACCAACCGCCGCACCGTCTCGGTGGGCGGGTTGATTGTTGTTACGACAATCCATCGGGCGTTGTTCATTCGAAAGACTCCTTTGAGGTTGCGCTCGACATTATCGGCTTAAGTCCGGTGCGCTGTCCATCCAGCACATTGGCAATGATCTCCGCCGTTCGCTTCCATGTGTAGCGACGAAGGCACTCAGCCTGACCTGCGTCGCCCATGCGCCGCAGCCGCTCGGGATCGCTGAAGGCATCCAGCAGGCCTTCGGCGATGGCTTCGGCGGTGGGTTCCTGGATCAGAAACCCGAAGCTGCCATTTGCAGTAAGTTCAGGTAACGCGTTGCGGTTCATGCCAAGAACCGGACACTTACACGCAAGCGCCTCCAGGAATACCAAGCCCCATGGCTCATATAAAGCCGGCATTGCAAAGAGCGCAGCCTGCTGAAACAGAGCTTCCAGTTCGCACCACGGCAAGGATGTGCGGAACTGCACCCCGGGCCTGCCCTCGATGAGGCCGCGAAACTCCGGCGGAGCGACCATTACCAAGCTGAGGCGCGGATTCCGGGCATGGGCAATCCGAAAGGCTTCCAGAAGCAAGATGCCACCCTTTTCGACAAATCTCTCCTTGGCTACGAAGAGGATTGGGGCTTCTTCAAAGTTCTTGGTCCCATCGAAGGGCGCAATGCTGCCACGGCCGGTCCCTGCGGCAGTCACACAGGCCGGATCGATCCCGTAGTGGGAGATCACATTCTCCCGAACGTATTCACCAACAGTAAAGATGTGCCTGGCTTGGCGAAATGTCTCTCTCTCGAGTTCATCGAATAGCCTGTTGGCGTGAGGCGGGTCGACCCCCGGCCGCTGGGCCTGCTGAAGGGCATAGGTGGAGTCGATATACACGAAGTGTTGAAGCTCGGGATTCGTGCTGATGCCGGGCATCGACATCGTCGTCATGTGGAGCGCTTGGCGGCTGCCGCAAGTCGCCATGAAATTCTCCAGTTTGTGGAAACTTGCGGCTCGAAGATTGCGAGCACGGTGGAAGTCTCTTCCGAGGCCCTGCACGACAGCCAAGGCAAGGTACATAGCCTTCCATGCTTTGGGGTAATCGAGATTCACAGTCTGCACTGGAAGGCCAATGGATTCCAGGCTCCGAACGATGTTGCTCGGCGTTCCAGACCAACAACGTGGCTCTCTTGGTTCGCCTTGAGGATAGGAAATGCAGATCATCGGGTGTTGGTTGTGTCCCGGCCGGCAGTGTTACGCAAGATGGCGCTATTCCGGCTGTTTCCGTGCGTGGCGATCTTGCTTGGCATTCTGGTAGATCTTCATCAGCAATTGGTGGTTCGCTTCCGGTTGGTAGCTGGTTTCGTAGGTCGCCCGTGCCTGTTCCCGTAGGCGATGACGAGGTGTCGAGTCGGCGAACATCCTGAGCACTGCAGCTGCCAGTTGATGTGGATCTCCTGGTTGGCAGAGAAAGCCGGTTTGTTCACCAACCAGGAGTTCGGGCAAAGTGCCGACGCGGGAGGCTATGACAGGTAGCCCAGCGGAGTAAGCCTCAATCACGACAAGCCCAAATGGTTCTTCCAGGATGGACGGGACGATGAGGCATTCCGCCTCCTCCATTAGCTGCAGGATCTTACTCCGGCTGAGTTGGCCCATCCATCGAATTTCTCCTCTTTGGGAGAGGCTGGACTGAAACTCCGACCCCAGTGGACCCTCTCCGACTATTGTGAGGGGTGGAGGCGCTTCAAGCAGTGACCAGGCGCTAAGCAAGGTCCGAAGTCCCTTCTCTTCGGTCAGACGTCCGACGAACAATGCTCCCTTGCGGGGGCGATCCAAGACAGGGTGCGGGTTTTCCACAAAGTGGTGCTTGACCGCAACCTTTGGCTCGGGCAACCCAGCCGTCACGACTCTCTCTTTCATCCAGTCGGAAAGTGCGATGAAGCGGTCGACATGCCTGGTCCACGTGCCCATTGCGCGGTGTGTTGAATACACTGCCGCGACTGCCGCCGAGGCGGCAGAACTGTGTCGATAGCATCCGTGGCGAACGGCGGGCCACATCAGCGTTGAGCCAAGGCACTCATCGCATTTCGCTCCATTTCGAAGGAAAGTTGCAGCGGGGCAGAAGATTCTGTAGTTGTGCAGTGTTTGAACCACTGAGGCGCCTTCAGAGCATGCTGCCCTGATGATCGAAGGGGACATCGAGGGGAAGGTGTTATGGACGTGAACCAGTTCGATCTGGTGGTCCCTAACCAATTGCTTCGTCTGCTGATAGATGCCCTGATTCCAGATCATGGAAGAAAGCTGCCCGGTGACGCCGAGGATTTCGAAGTCCTTGTTCTGGCGAGTGAGGCAGAAGACGCTATGACCATGCTGCCGAAGGAGGGCCGTCTCCGCCTCGAAAACTACATCCTCGCCTCCGCGAGCCCTGTAGAACGAATGTGCAAGGAGGATGCGCATGAGACGACTAGGATTTGAGGCCCGCAGCCCTGAGTGCAGCCTCAGCTCGCTTGATGATGTGAGCGTAATTCGCCTCAGGCTCCTCCGATGCAAGGACGATGAGTATCAGAATTCCGATCGTGCTGCCCAGGGACATGAGAGCGCCGACCCATGAGACTGAGAACAGGAACAGATGGATGAGGAGACGGTAGAAGTAGTTCCTGCCGAAATCCCGGAGACCTTGCCTGACTACCAGGAACCAGGCAAGCAGGAACAGGATTCCGCCTATAAAGCCGCAGGCCAAGCCTATGTCCAAATAGCTGTTGTGTGCTTCCCCAGCCCACGCGACAGTGCTCAATAGTTGTCCTCGGGCACCGCCAACACCATAGCCGAACGCCCAGGAATTGAGGAGGATGTCCATGGCTGGTGCCCAGAGGAAGCTGCGGCCGCTCAGCGTGCTGTCATTGACAGTCCGCAAATAGACCGAATCCATATAGCCAAGGATTGGCTGGATCAGATCTCCCTGGAGAGTAATCAGGACAGCCGCGATCAGGGCAAACACGAAGCAATAGCTGAGGCCGACGATGGCCCGGCGTGCGGCAGCAGTGTGGTTCTTGACGATCGCGATTCCGAAGATGGCCAGTGCGACGACAATACTTGTCCGCGCGACCGTCAGGAGAAGTACCGTAGCAAAGAAGAGTTGAGTTGCCCAGTGTTTCGACGTGCGAGGGGATGCGCCGATGAGCAATGCAATGCCCGCCATCTCCGCCAAAAGTCCCGGGTGGAGGGCCAAGACCGCCAAGCGGCTTCTCCAGTTGCCGTACTCACCGAGGAACAGTGGGTAAATGTCCGGACGGTACAGCCCGATGCAAAGTCCGAGGGTAATGACGGAGAACAACGTCCAGTAAATGACGTTGAGGGTCCTGTCTGCGCCCAGTTGCCGGCTGGCGAGAATAATCGTGCAGAGGTTTGCGAGATAGAGCAGCGCTTTGGCCGCACTCAAGACGGGATAGAAGGAGTTGGCGCTGGAGGCGAGGCAGATCAGGTAGACAAGGGCCAGAATCCAGTACTGAGGTTTGATCGGGATGCGGCGCTTCGAAAGTAGTTGTGTCCAGACCGCGAGAAAGAGGGAAAGCCCGGCGCAGGCTACTTCAAATGTGGCCTGGATGCCCAAGTCTGTTGCGAGCGGGTCTCGGGTAGTCAACTTGAACAGGGCCAAGGTCTGGATCGCGATGACCGCAATCGAGAGGTAGCGAGGCAGTGGCTTAGGGTCGGACTGAACTTGACGTGCCAATGCTCCCGAGAGCTTGACGACGGTCTCGCCAGTGGGTAGGAATGTCACCTGCATTGTGGTTTGTGGCTGACCCTGGCCGGATTGATAAACCGTTGGTTTCGCACTGGTGAGGTGTCTCGAAGCACTAAGAGAAGAGGCGGCTGAGGGAATCGGTGATCCGCTTCACAGGATTCGGCCTCCACCAGAATCGGAGACCTTGAATGGCGAGAGCATCGGGCAGTTTGGTGAGAATCGACCACGCGATTCGACGTTTCCTATCGGTGATGAGATTAATGTCCGGGCGTGCGGTTCTATCCTTCGCCAGAAGGGAGAGAGCCAGGCGATATTCGGAGCCTTCGGCGAGTTGCCAACGATCTGGCTTCAACGAGATGCCGTGCAATTGGTGTAGGAACTGCGATCTTGTTCTCCAGACGTTCTCGAGGAAGGCTATCGTTTTCTGGATGGACTGTGAATCCAGAGGACCGGCGAGTCCAGTGAGATTGTTGCCATGAACCCGGTACATTGCCAAGACTTCGGGAATAGCGGCCACGTGTGAGTGGAGCAGCGCCCCCTCCTGAACGATCCTGTCCGCCGAGCTTCTGAAGATGGGTGGGATTGGGAAGATCGACTTCGCTACCTCGGACCGGACGGCAAGAGCTGAACACGGGGGCAAGCGAAGCGACTCGCCGTTGACGCACTGTGGGGCGAGCCAGCCGCTGTCGAGCCTGGGGGGCAGGAACCGGCGGACGACTTTCCCTTCAGTCTCCTCCGCGCAAAGTTGATGTGTGACCATACCGGCCTCGGGATTCTGGAGGAACGCCTGGACGGTTTTTGTGAGTTTGGAAGGGTACCAAACGTCGTCCGCGTCGAGGAGCGCTATCAGTTGGCCCTGGGCTTGCTCGTACGCATGATTGAGAGCCGAGGCCATTCCGCCATTCGGTTGTGCGACAAACCGAACCCTCTGGTCCGCCGCTGCGAACCTGGCAAGGACCTGTAGCGATTCATCCGTTGAGCCGTCATCACAAACAATGACTTCGAAATGGCTGTACGACTGCGCGAACACGCTGTTGAGGCAATCCGGGAGGTAGCGGGCGTAGTTGTAGTTAGCGATGAGGATGGAGACGAGGGGGTTGGGCTCCAGCGGGGGGAGGGGGATGGGGCGCAGATCGGGCCAGGCCGGGTTAGTCGCGGTCGAGTGGCTCAATGGTGTCCTCGAAGACTTTCAGGGCGCGGGCGACGACCTGGTCCATGTTGTAGTAGCGATAGTCGGCCAGGCGGCCTACGAAGATGGTCTGGCCGGCGAGGGCGGCGACTTCGGCCTGGTATTTCTCGTGGATGACGGCGCTTTCGGGGCGCGGCACGGGGTAGTAGGGTTCGTTGCGGCCGGGTTCGTGGGGCTGCGGGTATTCGACGGCGAGGGTGGTGCCGGCGATTTCCTGGCCGGTCATGTGTTTGAACTCGGAGACGCGGGTGAAGAGTTCGGTGTTGGGGTAGTTGACCTGGCCGCAGGGCTGGTGACGGTCGGTGGGCTGATGGGGGAACTCGAAGCGGAGGCTGCGGTAGGGCAGGCGGCCGTGGCGGTGGTCGAAGAATTCGTCGACGGGTCCGGTATAGACCATGCGGCCCCAGGAGAGGCCGGGGGGGAGGGCGCGGTAGTCCGTGTTGAGGCGCACCTGGATGTTGGGGTGGCTGAGCATGCGCTGGAACATGGCGGTGTAGCCGTCACGGGGGAGGGCCTGGAAGCGGTCCTGGAAGTAGCGGTCGTCCTCACTGACATGGACGGGGACGCGGGCCATGACGGAGGGGTCGAGCTGCTCCGGTTCGAGATCCCATTGTTTGCGGGTGTAGCCGGCGAAGACGTTGTCGTAGATGTAGCGGGCGAGGTGCTGGATGGCGGGGTCGGCGTGCTCGAGCATGCGCAGGATGGGCACTTTGACGTCCATGCCGTATTCGGCGACGAGGCGGGCCTGGAGGGCGGCGGCGGCGTCCGGGGGCCAGAGGCGGCGGAGGGATTCGAGATTGAAGGGGACGGGGACGAGCTGGCCTTGGACGAGGCCGAGGGCGCGGTGCTGATAGGGGCGCCATTCCGTGAATTGGGAGAGGTAGTCCCAGACGCGGAGGGAGTTGGTGTGAAAGACGTGGGGGCCGTAGCGGTGGATGAGGACGCCGTGTTCGTCGAGGGCATCGAAGGCGTTGCCGGCGATGTGATCGCGGCGATCGATGAGGAGGACGGACTGATTGCGGACGGAGGCGATGCGTTCCGCGAGGACGGAGCCGGCGTAACCGGCGCCGACGATGAGCCAGGGGAAGGTCATGCGGCGGCCTGCTCCCAGGACCGAGGAGGGGCGAGGGGGTTGAGTCCGCGGCGGCGGAGGCAGAGGAGGATGCCGAGGGTGACGGCGGTTTCGGCGGCGACGACGGAGCAGGCCATGCCGAGTCCGCCGAAGCGGGGGGCGAGGGCGCAGGCGCAGACGACGTTGAGGAGTCCGGCGGCGAGGAGGATGGCGTTGAAGTCGCGTTCGAGGCCGAGGGGGAGCATCCACTGGATGCCGAGTACGTTGCTGATGGCGACGAGGGGGGCGAGGAGGGCGAGGACGCGGAGGATGGGGATGGCGGCTTCGTAGCGGGGTCCGAGGAGGAAGGCGACGATCCAGGGGGCGGCGGCGGCGAGGAAGAGGCCGAGGGCGAGGCCGAGGACGAGCATGATGAGGGCGGAGGCGCGGGTGGTGCGGCGAGCGGCGGCGGGGTCGTGTTCCATGAGGTAAGAGATGCGCGGGAAGAAGGTCTGGTTGAGGGGGGCGAAGGAGGCCATGGCGGCGCGGATGAGGCGTTCGGCGGCGCCGAAGATGCCGACGGAGGCGGAGGCGGCGAAGAGACCGAGGATGAGGACGTTGGCGGTGGTATAGAGGCTGACGGCGCTGCGGAAGAGGAACATGCTGAAGCCGGAGCGGAGGGCGGCCCAGCCGGCGGCGGCGGAGGGCCGGGGGAGGGCGGTTTCGCGGGCGACGAGGAGGAAGCCGGAGAGGGTGGAGCAGATGGCCATGGAGGCCTGGAGGGCGACGGCGCGGCCTTCGTCGCCGGGGTGGCGGACGAGGAGGAAGAGCCCGGCGGCGGCGATGATTTTGGCGGTGATGTCGATGGTGGCCATGACTTTCATGCGGCCCATGCCCTGGAAGTACCAGAGGGGGCTGGCGGCGAGGGCGAGGCCCCAGGCGAGGGCGGTCCAGAGGAGGGGTCCGCGGCCCTGGAAGGGGGTGCTCCAGAGGAGGAGGGGCGGGATGGCGCAGAGGGCGGCGGCGGCGAGGAGCAGTTGGCCGCCGAGGACTCCGCCGATGTGGGCGGCGCGTTGGGCGGGGTCGTGGCGGGTGCGGGCGATTTCGCGGGTGGCGGAGAGTTGGAAGCCGTATTCGACGAGCATGGCGGAGTAGCGGGCGAAGGCTTCGGCGAAGACGAGGGCGCCCCAGGCGGAGGGGCCTAGCGTTCGGGTGAGGTAAGGGAGGGTGAGGAGCGGGACGGCGAAGTTCATGGCCTGGACGCCGTAGAGGGCGAGGAGGTCGCCCAGGAGGTGGGGGGTTAGGACGGATGGTGGTGGGGTGGGGGCGGGCACGGGGGGTGGGTGTTTGGGGGTTTGGGTGTTTGGGTGTTTGGGGCTGGGGGTGGTGGGTGGGGTTGGGTGGTGTTCGGTGCTAGGGCGTTGGGGGACGTTCTCGCCCTGTCCGGCTGGTGTCGTTTCGTTGGGTTGGGGTTTACGGCGTTGCTGCGGCGGAGGGGGACGTTCTCGCCCTGTCCGGCTGGTGTCGTTTCGTTCGGTTGGGGTTTACGGTGTTGCTGCGGCGGAGGGGGACGTTCTCGCCCTGTCCACCTGGAGTCGTTCGATTTGATTGGGATCGACGACGATTTGGGACAGGGGATGAACGTCCCCGCTGCTGGGACAGTTGTTGAACGGCCCCGCTGCTAGGTGGCGGATTCGGAGGCGGCCTGGTACTTCTTGTAGTATTTGCCGTAGTAGCCGTAGTAGTAATAGTGATCCGAGTGGTGCTTTTTCACCTGGTTCAGCACGAGGCCGATTACGTTGGCCCGGAGGTGCTGGAGGGTGGAGAGGGCGGCGGCTACTGCTTTGCGGCTGGTTTCTCCGGCTCGGGTGACTACGATGACGCCGTCGGCGGAGCTGGCCATCTGGAGGCTTTCCGCGAAGCCGAGCAGAGGCGGGGCGTCGAGGATGACCAAGTCGTAGTCGCGGGCCATCTCTTCCATCATGGGTCCTAACAGGGTGCCGATCATGTCGGCGGCGCGGCGGCTGGGCGGTCCGGCGGAGATGATGTCGAGGTAGGGGTTATTGGCGGGGTGGACGATGACGTCGCGCCAATTGGTTTCGCCGTTCAGAACATTGGACAGGCCGTTGTGGAGCTGGATGCCGAAGAGTTTGTGCTGCGAGGGGCGGCGCAGGTCGCAGTCGATGAGGAGGGTCTTCTTCTGCTGTTCGGCGTGGGCGTAGGCGAGGTGGCCGGCGGTGGTGGATTTGCCTTCGCTGGCGGTGGCTGAGGTGAAGAGGAGGGTGCGGAGGCGGCGGTCGAAGTCGGTGAGGAGGACGGAGCTGCGGATGGTGCGGATGGCCTCTTCGTAGGTGGAGAACTGGCGGTCCATGATCTTGCCGGGGACCTTGACGAGCGCTCCGTCGGCCTGGAGTACTCCGGCGCCGTCAACGACAGCGGGCAGGATGAGTTCCTTGGTGTTCTTGACGGCGGGCAGGGTGCCGATGATGTGGGTCTTGAGGGTGCGGGTGACCTGCTCTGGGTCGCGGATGGTGTTGTCCATCGTATCGGTGAGGATGGCGACGCCGATGGCGAGCAGGGTGGAGAAGAGGAGGGCGAGGAGCAGGTTCAGGCTGAGCCGGGGGAAGACGGGCTTCCAGGCGGGCCGGGCGAGATCGGCGATGCGCACCATGTTGTTCTGGAAGCCGGCGTTGATGCCTGCTTCGCGGATCTTGCGGACGAGCTCGTCGTAGAGGTTTTTGTCGGCATCGGCCTCGCGTTTGGCGCGCTGGTATTCGAAGCTGCGGAGGTTGAGGGTATCGTATTCGCCCTTGGTCTCGGCGACGCTCTTCTGGAGCATCTGTTCGCGGGCCCTGGCTTCGTTGTACTGGACTTCGACGCGTTTGATGGCGTTCTGGCGGGTGGCGTCGACCTGTTCCTGAATTTCCTTCACCTGGGCCTGGGATTTGCGGTATTCGGGGTGGTTGGGTCCGAAGTGGGACTTAACCTCGGCGAAGCGCTCAGAGGATTCATTGAGGCGTTCCATGAGGCGGCGGATGGCCTCGCCCTGGGCGGAGACCTGGGCGGATTCGAGGGAGCCGGCGCGGGTGGAGTTGAAGGCGGCCTCGATGGCGACGCGGTCGGACTGGGCCTTGGTGTACTCGGTGTTGAGCTGGAGGAGGCGGGAGGAGAGGATATTGGTCTTTTCCTCGGGGTTGATGACGTTGAGTTCGCGTTCCATCTGGGCGAGGCGGCCGGAGGAGGACTCCATTTTGGCGCGGAGTTCCTCGATCTGGCGTTCCATGAATTTGGAGAGGGAGACGGAGCTGCGGATGCGGATGTTGTAGGTGTGCTCGATGTAGCTTTGGGCGACCTGGTTGGCGACGTCGGCGGCGAGTTGGGGATCAGTGGAGCGATAGCTGATCTGGAGCAGATAAGTATTGGGCGGACGGGTGACTTTGAGCTGCTTGAGGAGGATGGGGGCGTCTTTGGCGCGGGCGACGTCGGACTCCTGTTTGATCTGTTTCTCGCGTTCGAGGAGGTTGTAGCGCTGGGCGACGGGGCGGACGACGGAATCGCTCTGGATGAGTCGGATCTGGGAGGCGAGGAAGGATTCGGCGTCGAGGGTGGAGTAGGCCTGGCTTTGGGATTCCTGGCCGACGATGCCCTTGGCTTCCTGGCGGTCGACGTAGAGGGTGGAGGTGGATTCGTAGACGGGGGTGAGGCGGAGGCTGACGACGGCCGTGGCGATGAGCATGACGGCGACGAACGCCACGATCTTCCAGAGGTGGCGGCGGAGGATCCAGAGGTAGTGCGAGAGGGGCAGGGAGACCTGATCCGCGTCGCTTTCGGACAGGATCACGGTGGCGGGCGCCAGCGGAGCCTGTTGATAGGCCATAGCGGGCGTCATGCGGCGCACGGGCCCGGTGAGATCCAGCGCGTCGAATTTATCTTCAGGCATAAGGAATTACCGCATCCCCTTCCAATTCCACGGCTACGGAGCGTTGCAGCAGGTGGAGGTGTACGACCAAGTGATTTTCGTTCTTAATGCGGGCGAGGACGCCCTGGAGGCCGGCGAGCGGGCCGTCGCGGACTTCGATGCGCTGGCCTTCGCGAAGGAGGGCCATGCAGCGGAGGCGGCGGCGGGCATCGAGCATGCGTTTGACGGCGTCGATTTCAACGGCGGGAATGGGTTCGGGGGTTCCGTGGAAGCCGACGAAGCCGATGACGCCGGGGGTATCGACGATGCGGTAGGGAATATCGAGAGAAACTCGGCAGAATAAATAGCCGGGAAAAAGAGGAATATCCAGCAATTTGACGCGATCGGACCAATTGCGGCGGGTGCGGGCGAGGGGGAGGAACTCCTCCAGGCCGGCGAGGCGCAGGTATTCGGCGGCGGCCTTCTCCGCATTGGGCCGGACGCGCAGGGCATACCAGTTTGGCGGGTTGTGAGAAAGCTTGTTTTGAGACAAAGCTGCCGCTCAGCGAGCCCCAGGCGAGTGGTAGTATTTTCACCTACACGAAGGGCCGGCCGTCCTTAAAATAATAATTTCTAATCCTAACGCAGGCGAGGTGCCCTGTCCATGCTGTTGACAGGACAGGCTCCTTCAATATCGTGATGGCTGGACGGCTTATTCTCACCTGAAATCGCAGCTCGGGCGGAGCTAGCAACCAGAAGCTAGCAGCTAGCTGCTCTCAGCTATCAGCTTTGAACACCGATGCACGGTGGCGCTCTGGAGGAGAAACCGTATGGGCAGTCAGGTCGTCCGGCTTGGGGACGATTGTAGTCCTGGCTAGACATGGTTCGAGGCATTGTCTACGGGCTGCTATGCCGGAATCCATGACAGGCCGCTGGAGTGGAGATACACTGGTCTTTCTCCATGCGATATCTAGCTGTGCCCCTGTTGACGATGCTGGCCGCGGTTGAAGCCATGGCCGGGCAGGAACTGCCGACCGCCCCCGGACGGGGGGAACCAGCCGCCGCGATGCAGATGGTGCTACCGACGCTGGCGGGAATCTGGGCCTACTCCAATCCTAATGCCAAGAAGAACGGTGATGTGTATCAATGGGTTGCGGCTCGGGCGGAGATCACGCAGGAAGGCGATAAGGTTCAGGGGAAGTATGAGTGCACGTATGCGGTGCCGGCTGGGGAGAAGCTGAACCCGAAGGTGAGTTTCAGCTTTGAAGGGCGGCTGGTGAGTGAAGTGGTGAGTTTTGACCTGAAGCCTCCGTTGAAGGGGAACTTCAAGATTCTGAAGACATCGGCGGCGGAGTTAGCGGTGAGTTACTTCATTCAGAACGCGGCGAAGCAGGGGATCAATTTCGGAGAGATTCCGGAAAACGATCCGCAGCCGTTGGCGCGCCTGGCCCAGTAAGCGGGTTGACGCAGCTATGGTACAACGCGCCCTAGCGTGGGCAGTTCTGGCGATCCTCCTGCTGCTGACGATTTTCGGAATCGTCCACAACGGGCTGGCGGGGCAGCGTGTGTGGACGGCGGCCGGGCTGGTGCGGTTTGCGATTTTCGGTGTGTTGTACGGGTTGTTCACGGCGGCGATGCTGCGGCTGGCTCCGAGGTGGTATTTGCCGGCGCTGGCCGGGGTGACGCTGGTGTACACGGTATTGACGGTGGGGCCGCTGGCACCGCTGGCGGTGGGCTACCTTGGCGCGTCGAGTTTCGCGGTGGGTGGGATCTGGTTCCGGCGGCACCCGGAGTTCACGGCTCGGAATCCACAGATCGCGATGCTGACGGGCCTGGCGACCTATGTGTTCTGTGTGCTGGTGACGGCGTCGCTGCCGATCCATTACCGGGTGTTGTACTGGATTCTGCCGGCGATCCCGATTTACTATGCGCTGCGCTACCAGTGGCTGCCGAAGCTGGAATTTGAGTACGCGAAGACGGCGCACGACCTGATTCCGATGTCGGTGGCGTTGTTCCCGCTGGTGTGCCACTGGCTGGTGAGCCTGAAGCCGGAGGTGAGCGCGGACGGGCTGGCGATGCACATGGTGATTCCGGCGCGGATGACCTATGCGCATGCCTGGAGTTTCAATATTCACGAGTTCATCTGGGCCGTGATGCCGATGGGCGGGGATTTCCTGTACTCGATCGGGTGGCAGATGGCTGGTGAGTACGGTGCGCGGCTGCTGAACCTGGGCCTGCTGGCGCTGATTGTCTGGATCCTGATGGAGCGGCTGCACGCTCGGGTGCCGGGCTGGATTTCGGGTGTGCTGGTGGCGGCCTTCCTATCGACGCCGTTGACGCAGCATGTGACGGGCTCGTTGTTTGTGGAGAACCTGGAGGCGGTGTTGCTGCTGGGGGCGGCGCTGCTGCTGAGGATTCACGTGAAGGAACGGCGCGGGGTGTATTTTTACGCCAGCTGCTTCCTGGCCGGGATGGCGCTGGCGACGAAGGTGGGGGCGCTGGCGTTTGTCCTGCCGCTGCTGGTGGCGGCGGTGATCCTGGTGAAGTTCCGGCACCTGGTGCTGGGGCTGCCGATTGCGGTGCTGGTGGGCGGGTATACGTACTTCGCGGCGTGGCTGCGGACTTCGAACCCGGTTTTCCCGTTCTTCAACGCGGTGTTTCATTCACCGTTGTACGACGCGCAGAGGAATTTCACGGATCCGCGATTTACGGCTCCGGCGACCTGGCGGGCGTGGTACGACATGACCTTCCATACCTCGCGGTATTTGGAAGGGTTGGATGGGGGCCTGGGGTTCTTCTTCTTCCTGCTGGCTCCGGTCGCGTTGATCGGGGTGAGGCGGCGGTGGCCGAGAACCGGATTCGTGCTGCTTTGGGTGGGTGTGACGGGGTTGGCGCTGACGTTTGCCGGGCAATCGAACGTGCGGTATGCGTATCCGGCGCTGCCGATGCTGACGCTGCTGATTGGGGTGGCGATCTCCTCATTCCGGGCGCACGGGCCTGATCTTGGCAAGGCTTTGGGGTGTGCGGCGGGCCTGACGGTGGTGCTGAACCTGTGCTTCCTGCCGGCGGCCGGATGGTATCACCGGGATTTTGCGTTCAACCAGATTCTGGGCCGGGCGCAGGTGGACGCCTACCTGGCGGAGATCGCGCCGGAGCGGAAGCTGGTGGACTGGCTGAATGCGAATGACCCGAATGCCCGGGCGGCCTGGATGGAGAGCAATGCGATTGCGGATTTCCACGGGTATGCGTACACGAATTCGTGGCACAGTGTCCTGTTTTCCACGCGATTGAGGGATTCGACATCGCCGGAGGGGCATTCCTGGCTGGCGCAGGACCTGAAGATCAAGTATTTTGTGGCGCCCTCGGCGTCGAGTGCGAAGCCGGCGACGAATGTGTACTCGCGGGATTTCCTGGATGCGTTCACGAAGCCGGTGGTGACGTTTGGGGATGTGGAGTTGCGGGTGTGGTCTCCGCCGGAGCCGGGGATGCAGGGGCCGCCGCCGGCGCATGCGCCGCCGGGGTCGTATGACGAAGTTTCGCGGTATAGCCACTATTCGGGCCGGTGGTCGAGGGACCTGCAGTTTACGCAGGCGTACCAGGGGACGCTGGTGTATACGAACGACACGCGGTCGAGGCTGCTGATCCGGTTCCACGGGCGGTCGATCCAGCTGCGGTATACGGCGGCGGCGAACCGGTGTTCGGGGCTGGTCTCGATTGACGAGGGCGAAGAGAAGGCGCTGAACGAGTTCTCGCTGGAAACGAAGTGGCAGACGTTGTCGCCGGAATACAGTGCGCTGAGTGAGGGGGACCACCTGATGCAGATGCGGTTCCCGCAGGGAGTCAGCAAGTTACCGATTGCGAGCTGCTATCTGGACCTGGACGGGTTTGTGGTGCGCTGAGGGTCCGCCGATGACCGGGCGGGCGGAGGACGGTACCATGGATAAATGGAAAACGTGGCTTCGCCGACGCAGGCGGTGATGGAACTGGAGCGCGCGTATCTCTTGCAGAATTACGGGCGCTATCCACTGGTGCTGAAGAGAGGGAGAGGCTGCTGGCTGACCGATTTGGAAGGCAAGCGCTATCTGGACCTGATCTCGGGCATTGGTGTGAATTCGTTAGGGTATGCCCATCCGCGCATTCTGCGAGTGATGAAAGAGCAAGCTGGGCAGCTGATTCACAGCTCGAATCTGTACTACCACGAATACCAGGGCCCACTCGCGAAGAAGTTATG
This sequence comes from Paludibaculum fermentans, assembly GCF_051172195.1. Lineage (GTDB taxonomy): Bacteria > Acidobacteriota > Terriglobia > Bryobacterales > Bryobacteraceae > Paludibaculum > Paludibaculum fermentans_A. Next base: position 177,633 of record NZ_JBPJAQ010000001.1, on the reverse strand, counting down.
TGAGACCAGCGGGTTACAGAGGACGTTCTTCTGCAATTCGGGTACTGAAGCGATTGAAGGCGCTATCAAGATGGCGCACTCCCACGGACGCCGGATCGATCCGGCGAAGGTGGAGATCGTGGCGCTGGAGAACAGCTTCCACGGACGAACGATGGGCGCCTTGTCGATCACGGGACAGCCGAAGTACCGCAATGACTTCGAGCCGCTGATGCCCGGGGTGAAGTTCGTCAACATGAATGACGGGGCGGCGCTGGAGGCGGCGGTCACGGACAAGACGGCGGCGGTGTTCCTGGAGACGATCCAGGGCGAAGGCGGGATCATCCCGATGCCGGCGGAGCTGCTGCGGAGGGCGAGAGCGTTGACGGAGCAGCACAATGCGCTGCTGGTGTTTGACGAGATCCAGTGCGGAATCGGGCGTCCGGGCACCCATTTCGCGTACCAACTGCACGAGCCGGCGATTCTGCCGGACATTGTGACGATGGCCAAGCCGATTGCGTGCGGGCTGCCCCTGGGAGCGGTCCTGTGTAATGAAAAGGCGGCGGCGTCGATTGCCCCGGGGATGCACGGCACGACGTTTGGCGGCGGGGCCCTGGCCTGCCGGGTGGCGTTGGAGTTCTACGACATCCTGGAAGAGCTGCTGCCGCAGATGCGGCGGGTGAGCGGGTATTTCTTCGATGGGCTGAGGGTGTTGCAGCAGAAGCATTCGATTGTGCGGGACGTGCGCGGCTCCGGGCTGATGATTGGTGTCGAGATCGACTTCCAGTGCCGTCACTTTGTGAAGCAGGGGATGGAGTTAGGGATGCTGTTCAACGTCACCCACGACAACGTGGTGCGGATGTTGCCGCCGTACATTATTACGGAGAAGGAAGTGGATCGCGCGTTGAAGGGGCTGTCGCGGATCTTCAAGAACGGCAAGCCGCAGGAGTAAGGGGCGGTGCGCCCCAGTTAACCGGCCAGGCGGACTGCCAGCATGGTGAGGTCGTCCGCCAGCGCCCGGCCGCCGGTCCAGTCCTGGACGGCGCCACGAACGGCTGTGATCAGCGAATCGGCTGAAGCGGTGGGGTTGGCGGAGAGAATCGAAAGCAACTGGGTCTCTCCAAATTCCTGTCCGTCGGCATTTTCAGCTTCGGTGAGGCCGTCACTATAAAGAAACAGAAGATCGCCGGGGCGGAGCTGCGTGCGGTGTTCGGAGTAAGGGAACGAGGGGAGGATGGCGAGCACGGGGCCGCCGTCGTCGAGCAGTTCCACCTGACCGCCGCTGCGCATGAGGATGGTGGGATTGTGGCCGGCGTTGGTGTAGAGGAGTTCGCCTGAGGCGGGATCGAGGAGGGCGATGAAGAACGTAATGAAGCGGTTGCGCGGGCAGTAGGAAGAGAGTCCGCGATTGAGGCTGCGCACGAGGCTGGCGGTGGAGACGGCGGATTCGACTAGGGAAGTGACGCGCGCCTGGAGGCTGGCCATGAGGAGGGCGGCGGGCATGCCCTTGCCGGCGACGTCGCCGATGGCGATGGCGAGGCGGTCATCGGGGGTGAGCAGGTAGTCGAAATAGTCACCGCCTACGGTGCGGCAGGCGGCGTTGAAGCCGGCCATGTCGATGCCGGGGAGGTTGGGGGGCTCGCCCGGGAGCAGGCCCTGTTGAATGTGGGCGGCCTGTTCGAGTTCGGCCTCGCGGAGGCGGTCCTGGCGTTCGATGTCGACGAGGCGTTCGTGTTCGATGCGAATGGCGGCGACGTTGGAGATGACGGTGAGGAGATCGAGGTCGCCGGGCGAGAAGGAGTGGACGAATTCGCTGGCGTCGACGTAGATGAGGCCGAAGACGCGGTCCTCGGTCTGGAGTGGGACCGCCATGAAGGAGCGGACGCTTTGGGTGACGATACTGCGGCGGTCGCGGAGGGATTCCTCGAGGCTGGTATCGCGGACGAGGAGGGAGGCGCGCTGGTGGAGGACGCGGTCGCGGATGGCGCTGCTGATGCGGAACCCTTCGCCGCGGGAGGCGCGGGCGACGAGGTTGGCGTTGTCGAGGGTGAGGACGATGCCGCGTTCGGCGCCGGAGGCTTCGATGGCGAGGTCGAGGATGAGGGGGAAGAGCTCAGCGAGCGGACGGCGGGCGGCGAGTTCGCGGCCGGCATGGAGCAGGATGGAGATGGTGCGATCGGAGCGGGCGGCTCCGGCGATATGGGCGGAGAGGACGCTGGCGAGATTGGTGGAGGCGGTGAGGCGGAAAGGGGAGCTGTCTTCGTCGAAGATGGCGGGGGCTGGGGCGGGCGGAGGACCGGCGGAGCGGAACTGCATGCGGACGCGGCCGGCGGAGATGACGTCTCCGGGGGCGAGGGTGCGGCGGCTGGGGATGCGGGTGCCGTTGACGAAGGTTCCGTTCTTGCTGCCGAGATCGGTGACGAACCAGCTGTCGGTTGAGGATTCGAAGAGCAGGTGGTGCCGCGAGAGGGAATCGTCCTCGGGGAACGGCAGGTTGTTGTCCCCTGAGCGTCCCAGCGAGAGGTGGCCCTGATCCAGTGTCAGGTTGCGAACGCTACCGTCGGGCGCTGTGATTGCCAATTCGGGCATTGAGCTAGATTATCGCGTACGGGGCAGGCGGATTGAACAGGCCTGCAGCCGAGGGGGCTCGGGTAGGGGCAAGATTTGCGATTCCCAGGCGGCAAACCGGATCCATGATGGGTCGGCCGGCGTGGCCAGGCAGCCCCTTCCAGATGGTTTTAGCCTGCCAGTAGCGGCGTGCAGCGAGGAGCCAGGCGCCGATTCACAAAAACATCCCTGAGGCAACGCATTTTCCAGATAGCTCGGCCGGAGACGGCCGATATGATCCGGCGAGGGCGTACTTCCGCCCTTATGGCGAAACCGCAACCTTGCGGGCCAAGCGCCGGGTTGAAGTGGACGGTGTCGAAGGGAGTACGAAGTGGAGATCCTGCAGGCCGGATCCGGCTGGCAATGGAAGATCAGCGGGGCGATCGAGATCACCGATGCAGATGCATTGCACGATGCATTGTGCGGGATGGTGGGGGGGCATTCCGTGGTGGAAGTGGATTTGTCGGAAGTGTCTCACTGCGACTCGACCTCGGTTCAGCTGTTCTACTCGGCGGTGAAGACGGCGACGCGGCTGGGCGGCCGGCTGCGGCTCTCCGCACCCTCACCGTCTGTGAGTGAGTGCTGCGAAAGCCTGGGACTGGGGCTCTTTGAGGCGGGGAGCGTACTGGCCTGTGAGGAATCTACTTCTGGAGGCGGGCGTGCCGCATAACCCCGTCGATACCTTCGTGCACGAGGCGGAGGACCTGCTGGCTGAGATTGAGATGGCGGCGCTGTCGATGGCGGCCGAGGAGCAGCCCGAAGAGACGGTGCATCTCCTGTTTCGTGCGTTCCATACGATCAAAGGCTCGGGTGCGATGTGCGGGCTGGATGCCCTGGCTGAGTTCACACACCATATCGAGAATCTGCTCGCCCAGGTGCGGGACGGTGCGATTCCCGTATCGGCTGACCTGGCCGACCTGATCCTGCTGGCCAAAGACCAGGTCCGCTGCCTGCTCAACGCGGAGCAGGGCGGAGTGGAGCCGCCGGCACGATCGAGCGAGAAGCTGATTGCCGAAGTGCGTCGATTCATCGGGGCGGGCGCGCCTGGAATCGAGCGGCCTCCGGCGATACGAAAGCCCGTTGGAGCGACTGGCCCGGCTGCAAGCGAGCGGACATGGCTGATCGAGTTTCGCCCCCATGCCGGGTTGTTCGCGAGAGGGGGTAACCCGGTCGCGCTGTTGAAGGATTTGCGGCGCCTTGGGCCCTGTGAGGTGGAGGCGCATACCGATCTCGTACCGGAACTGGACGTCATCCAGCCGGACCAATGTTACTTGTGGTGGAGCATCCGGCTCAGTTCCCAGTGCGACGAGAATGCGGTGAAGGATGTCTTCATCTTCGTGGAGGATGAGAGCCGCCTGGAGGTGAAGCTCAGCGAAGGATTGGCGAGCTCCAGCCGCGCACCGGAGGTCCAGCTTGCGGAGGCCGGACCAGTGGCGCCGGCAACGCCAGCAGCGCCGTTCGGAAGGAGTGTGGCCAAGCAGGCGACCGTCCGCGTGCCATCCAGCAGGTTGGACCGGCTGGTGAACCTCGTGGGAGAGCTGGTCATGAACCAGTCGCGCCTGGCCCAAGCCGCATCGCAGCACAAGTTGCCGGAGCTGGCGAACCCCGTGCAGGAGTTGGAGCGCCTGGTGGCGGAGCTGCGGGATAACGTGCTGGGCATTCGTATGTTCCCCATCGGCACCCTGTTCGGCGGGTTCCGCCGCCTGGTGCACGATCTGTCCAATGAGCTGGGCAAGGAGGCGGAGCTGGTGACTGAGGGGGCGGAGACCGAACTGGACAAGAGCATTCTGGATCAGTTGGGTGAGCCGCTGGTGCACTGCCTGCGCAACTGCCTGGATCATGGAGCGGAGCTGCCGGATGAGCGGGAGGTCCTGGGTAAGCCGAGGCGGGTGAAAGTGCGTCTCTCCGCCGCGCACATGGGCTCGAGCGTCGTGGTTTGTGTTGAGGACGACGGACGAGGCGTCGACCTGGAGGCGGTGAGAGCCAAGGCGGTGGAGAGGCAACTGATTGCCGCGGATGCCAGTCTCACTGAGAAAGAGTTGCTGGGCCTGATCCTGCTTCCCGGCTTCTCGACGGCCAGCCAGGTGACGAATGTGTCAGGCCGCGGGGTTGGGATGGATGTGGTCAGGCGGCAAATTGACGCACTGCGAGGCAGCCTGGCGATTACCAGCGAACGCGGCAAAGGCACGCGGATCTGCATCACGCTGCCGCTGACGCTGGCGATCATTGAGGGGCTGCTGATCCAGATTGGGAGCGACCAGTTCATTGTTCCGATGGCGGTGGTCAACGAAAACGTTGAGCTGCTGCGCTCGCAGCGTGCGAGCAGCAACGGGAGGAATCTGATCGCCGTCAGGGGTGACCTGGTGCCCTATATCGACTTGCGGAGCATGTTCAGAGTGGATGGCGCAGCGCTGCCGATCGAGAAGGTCGTCATAGTCCAGCATGAAGATCAACGGGTTGGGTTAGTGGTGGATTTCGTGCTGGGTACGCACCAGACAGTGATCCAGTCGCTGGGGGAGTTCTACAGGAATATCGAAGCTGTCTCCGGCGCGACGATCATGGGCGACGGACGAGTGGCGCTGATCCTGAATATCCCGGCGGTGGTGCGAATGGCTCAGGCTCACTACGCGGCGGGCGCTGGTGCGAGGGCTACAAGTTCCGCGCAGGCCGCGGCGAGAATCTCCAGGCTGGCGCGGGAGCAACACGCGGAGCCTGTGTGCGTCATGTGACTTGAAGGTTCGAGAGAGGAAGTCTACTCCGTGGCGGACACGGCGGACGTACGGAAAAGAAAGCCCGGGGCAGTTGAGCGAATCCTGTCGCGGCAGGAAGACCAGGAAGGAAGAAGGACATGAATAACTGGAAGATCGGGACACGAATCTCAGCTGGATTCGGAATAGTGATTGCGATTGCCCTGGTGCTTGGAGTGTTTGCGTACACCCAGGTGGAACGGATTCACCGGGGGGCGGCCCTGGTAACAGAGGAGGCCCTGCCGGGGGTCTATGTCATCGGCATCATCCAAGCGAACACACAGGCGGCCTACAGCCTGGAGCTGCAGCACATCATCAGTCGAAGCCAGGAGGAGATGGATCGGTTGGACACAGAAGTGCAGGATCTGCGCAGCCGCACGACAACGCTGTATGCGACGTACGAGAAGTCGTTGATCGATGACAAGGATCGGGAGCTGTTCGAACGCCTGAAAGCGGCCAGGAGCGAATACAATGGCGCGGCGGATCAGATCTACCGGGTGAGCCGGCAGCGGGCGCCGGAGGCGGTGAAGCAGGCCCTGGAACTGGCAAACAGGCAAAGACCGCTGTTCCTGCGCTACCTGGATGCCAGCACGAACCTGGTGAATTACAACAAGGCAAACGCCGATCGTGCTTCGCAGGGGGTGCAGGCGGCAGTGAGCAGCGCCCGGGTGGGTATTATTGCGGGACTGGCAATCGCTTTGTCGATGGCGCTGCTGATCTCGATTCTGGTGACAGGTAGTATCACCAAACCCTTGGCAGGAGCCGTCAAGCTGGTGAACCAGGTGGCCGAAGGCGACCTGACGAACAAGGCAGAGGTGAAGTCGACGGACGAACTCGGGCAGATGCTGGTGGCCCTGAACGGGATGGTGGACAACCTGAATGGAGCGGCACAGGTGGCGTCCAGCATTTCGGAGGGAGACCTGACTGTGCTGGCCAACGCCCGTTCCGGGCAGGACCGGTTAGGGCAGGCGCTGGTCCGCATGTTGACGAATTTGCGGAAAACCGTATCTGAGGTCGCGACAGCGTCGGCCAATGTTGCTACCGGCAGCACTGAGATGAGCTCGACTGCCCAGCAACTCGCGCAAGGCGCCACGGAGCAGGCGGCGGCGGCGGAGCAAAGCACTTCTGCGATGGAGGAGATGGCCTCCAGTGTTCAGCAGAATGCCGACAATGCGAGGCAGACCGACAAGATCGCGTCGAAAGCTTCAGAGGATGCCAGGGCGAGCGGAGAGGCCGTTGTGCAGACTGTCGGAGCGATGAAGCAGATCGCGGAGAAGATCAACATCATCGAGGAGATTGCCCGCAAGACGGATCTGCTGGCGCTGAATGCAGCGGTTGAGGCCGCACGGGCCGGCGAGCACGGCAAGGGATTCGCAGTGGTGGCTTCGGAAGTGCGCAAGCTGGCGGAGCGTAGCCAGACAGCGGCCGCCGAGATCAGCCGGTTGACCGTGGATGGAGTACGGGTGGCCGAAGGAGCGGGAAATCTGTTGCATAGGCTGGTTCCGGATATCCAGAAGACTGCGGAGTTGGTGAGGGAGATCGCAGCTGCGAGCCTGGAACAGAGCATCGGAGCCAATCAGGTAAACAAGGCGATGCAACAACTGGACCAGGTGATACAGCAGAATGCTGCGGCATCGGAAGAGATGGCGTCGACCGCAGAGGAGTTGGCGAGCCAATCGGATGTACTGCAGTCCAGCATCGGTTTCTTCAAGACAGGGGACGAGCAACTCTTCCGGGCTACCCAAAGGCGGCGCAAGCAAGCTTCGCGAATGGGTGGAGCCGAAGGCAAGAACATGACGCGCAGGTCAACCTCCGCCGGGTTGGCGCAGATGCATCAAGCGCTTGGCGGAGGTGCGGCTATCGACCTCGACAGCAATCCCGGGGGTACGGACGCGCGCGATATGGAGTTCTCGCAATACCAGGAGTAGTTGCGGAGAGGAAAGAAGCCATGCTGACCGGATGCAGTCAATATATGACGTTCAAGCTCGGAGACGAGTTGTTTGCGATCGACGTCGCCCAGGTGCGAGAGGTGCTGGAGGTTTGCCAGGTCACGAAGGTGCCGACGGCTCCGCCTTACATGCGTGGCGTAGTCAACGTCCGCGGGCAGGCGACACCCGTCGTCGATATGCGGGTGCGATTTGGGTTACCTCCGGGGGCTGACACAGTACACACACGGATCATTGTCATGGAGCTGGAGTTGGGAGGGCAGCCGACCGTGCTGGGAGGCATTGCCGACAGCGTGCACGAGGTGATCGAGCTGGATGCAAGCAACACGGTTCCTGCTCCTGGCATAGCCATGCAGTGGCGGAGTGACTTTATCCGGGGCATGGGAAAACGTGGGGAGGACTTCATTATCATTCTCGACGTCAATGCCGTATTTTCATCCGAAGAGCTTTCGCCGCCGGGTGAACCGGGCGTGCAGGCGGAGGAGCTTCAGTTGAGCATGGAACCAGCCCGGAGTTGAGCAGTGACCAGCCTTTCAGCGGAGAGACCCATGCCCAAAATCCTGGTGATAGATGATTCCCCGTCGGTCCTGGAGGCGATCCAGGCAATGCTGCAAGCCCACGGATTCGAGGTGCTGATCCACTCGAGATCGGCGACCGCCTTTCAAAGGCTGCAGGAAGAGGCGGTGGATTTGATTGTCACGGACATCTACATGCCGGACGCCGACGGATTGGAGGTGATCCGTGCGCGGCGGAGCGTGTGTCCTGGTGTTCCGATCGTCGCAATGAGCGGCATGAGCGGTCCCCGGGACATGTTGAAGGTAGCTCGCCTGATGGGGGCTTGCCAGACCTTGAGAAAGCCCTTTACGAAGGAGCAGTTGTTAGCCGCGATAGACGCAGCATTGGAAGGCAGCCTCCAAAAGAGCTGAGTTAACAGCCGACGGCAGAAGTCGCGCAGCCGGTTCGCACCGCCGCCGGTCACGGGGGGCAAGGGGTTGCGGCCCAGGGGAGTGTCGAGCCGACCTCCGGGTGGCCGGCACTAGCCTGGCCGGCCATTTGCGCCCTGGGTCCGCAAGCCCTTGCCGCGCGGCTAGCGGGGCTTTTGCCACAGACTGTTCAGCCCCTGGTTTGATGACTGGCGCCACGAATCCTCGGACGGCCCAGGGTGTGGCGGATGGCCCAATGAGGCCTTTGCAGAGGGAGATCGAGTGAAGTGAAAAGGAAGTGACGAGATGAGACAGTCTGGGGCTAGTGTGACAGGTCAAGTCGCGGATGGTCTCATCGAGCTGTCCCGGGAGGGATTTGCGCGGTTCGCGCAATACATCACGGGTCAGCTTGGGATCAAGATGCCGGACTCGAAAATGGCATTGGTGCAAAGCCGCCTGATGCGCCGGGCGCGCGAGCTGAAGCTGGGCTCGCTGAATGAGTACGAAAAGTACTTCTTCGCTGCCTCGAACGCCAATGAACGGGAGCATCTGATCAACGCCATGACGACGAACAAGACGGACTTCTTCCGCGAGGCGGGGCATTTCGAATTCCTGCGAAGTGTTGCGATCCCGAGTTTGATGCAGGGTAACAACCGGATCGAGTCGCGCCTGAAGGTCTGGTCTGCCGGATGTTCTTCGGGTGAGGAGCCATACACGATTGCGATGGTGCTGTCTGAGTATTCGAGCGTGAACCCAGGCTTCGACTTCGCCGTACTGGGGACCGACATCTCAACGAAGGTGTTGGAGCATGCCCGCAATGGAATTTACCGGGAGTCCCTGATTGAGCCCATTCCGAAGGAGATGCGCGGCAAGTATTTGCTGAGGAGCCGCAACCGTTCGGAGCCGCTGATGAGGATTGTGCCGGGGCTGCGAAAGAGGGTCAGTTTTCACCAGTTGAACTTCATGGACGAGGATTACCACATCAAGGACATTTTCGATGTCGTATTCTTCCGCAACGTGCTGATCTACTTCGACCTGCGGACCCAGGAGGCGGTGGTGAACAAGATCTGCCGCAATCTGATTCCCGGCGGGTACTTCTTCGCCAGCCATTCGGAATCTCTTTCCGCTTTGGATGTGCCCCTGAAGGCGATTGGAACTGCGATTTACCAGAGGCGGGGTTAGCGTTTGTGGGTGCGAGGTCCTGAGATGAAGTCTCCCGGAAAAGTGAGCGTTTTGATTGTGGACGACTCCGCTTCGGTGCGGCAGGTGCTGAAGGAGATATTGGAGTCCGACCCACAGATCCAGGTCACTGGCGTCGCGCAGGATCCATATGTTGCCGTGGAGCGAATCAGGCAGGAAGTCCCGGACGTCATAACGTTGGATATCGAGATGCCGCGCATGGATGGCCTCACGTTTCTCGACCGGATTATGAGCCAGCATCCGATTCCGGTGGTGATCTGCTCGACGCTCACCGGCGATGGTTCGGACACGGCGCTGGCAGCCCTGGAGAAGGGCGCCGTCGACATCATCACCAAGCCAAAGCTGGGCGCAAAGGAGTTCCTGGAAGAGGCGCGCGTCCGCATCTGCGATGTGGTCAAATCGGCTGCGCGCGCGAGGCTGCAGAAGCATCGAGTGAACTTCAAGCCCGTCGAACCTAAATTGTCGGCGGATGCGGTAATTGCCGTCACCGTATCGAAGGCGTTGATCCAGTCTACGGAGAACGTGGTTGTGGTGGGTGCGTCGACGGGGGGAACCGAGGCCCTGCGCGAGTTCCTGAGCGCAATGCCGCTGGACGCGCCAGGTATCGTCATTGTCCAGCACATGCCGGAGGCCTTCACGGCCAGATTTGCGCAGCGGCTGGACCAGACCTGCCGGATCTCTGTGAAAGAGGCGGAGGACAACGACTCAGTGATTCGCGGCCAGGCGTTGATCGCACCGGGCAACCGCCATGTGCTGTTGAAGAGGAGCGGAGCCCGCTACTATGTCGAGCTGAAGGACGGGCCCCTGGTCAACCGCCACCGACCCTCCGTTGACGTCCTATTCCGGTCGGCTGCACGGTACGGGGGGCGAAATGTGATTGGGGTGATCATGACGGGCATGGGGGACGACGGGGCGAAGGGAATGCTGGAGATGAAGCAGGCCGGCGGCTTTAATTTTGCGCAGAATGAGGCGACTTCCGTGGTGTTCGGCATGCCCGCCGAGGCCATCAAGGCTGGTGGAGTTGACAGAGTGCTGGCCCTCAGTGATCTTGCGGCCGAGGTAGTGCGTCGATGTCATGGAAATTAGAGGTCATGGACTCCAGCGCCGGGTCGATTTCGTCGACTTGCCTAAGGCTGTGGAAGAGGGTAGGCGGCATAGTGGACCGACATGGACGTCTGACGGCGTCCGAAGAACGCGTAGCGATGCAAGAGGTGGGTTCGAGACTTTCGGACTTCAACCGATTGACCGAAGAGGTCTTCCTGCCGGTGGGCGCGCGCCTGATGGGCATCCAATCCACGGCGGGGGCGGTAGCAAAACAGGTGGCCGGCGTGGCTGGGCGGCTCTCCGACCATGACGCTTCGGTGACGTCGCTGGACCGTGTGTTGCTGGCCTCCGGGGGCGATCGCGCGGGGGCGCGCATCGCTGACTGCGTCAAGGGGTTGCGCACGGACGCAAAAGCACTGGGATCGACGATTGAGGCGTTTGCGCCGATTCTGCACACCTTTGACGTTCTGGCGGTCATGACCAGAATCGAGAGCGCGCGGTTTGCTGACGTGGAGGGCAGCTTCGCCGGGCTGGCGACTTCCGTACTGGAATTGTCGCAGCAGATTCGTGAGCAGGTGGGCTCAAGTGCGACGTCAGTCGCGGTGCTGCTGCGAACCGTCTCCGCGGCGGCGGCGGAAGCAGCCGCGGTCGCGACGCAGAGGCAGGAGAATCTCGAGCCGCTGATGGAGCAGACGAGCACGGGGCTGCGCCAGATTGGGGCGCATCGAAGTGAGATAGCGAAGGCGAGTGCTCACCTGGCCTCCCAATTCGATGGGATTGCGGTGTCGGTGGGCGATCTGGTCGTTGCGCTCCAAGCGCAGGATATTGTGCGGCAGCAGATAGAGCACGTGCAGCAGGCCTTGCTCGAGTGCAGTGGCGCATCCGGACCCCGGAGTCAGCTGCCGGCAATCGCTCGATTGCAGGCCGCGCAACTGAACAATGCCAGGGCTGTCTTTGAAGCATCCGTCCATCAGGTGCGGGGCGCCTTGTGCCTGATCGAGAGGAAAGTGAGCGAGGTGGCAACGGAGGCGACCAACCTGCTGGGAACCTCGGAGGGCGGCGAGCCCACCTTCTTTGGGGGTGTCCGGAAGAGCCTGGGATTCACAGTGGAGCTTCTGAGCAGCAATCGGGAAGCGGAACAGCGTCTGGTGGCCACCGCAGCCACAGTCCGCCAGAGCGTGAGCGAAATTGTCGAAGCGATTGCCGGAGTCCGGGCGGTGGGGCTGATGATGCAGCGAATCGCATTGAACGCCACGATTCAGGCAGCCCGGCTAGGCGAGGCCGGGGCGTCCATGGAGATCGTCGCCAACGCTATTCAGGAGTTGGCGAGGGAGGCGGAGCAGGCGTCCGAGGAGACTGAGAAGCTGCTGGAAGGGATCAGCAGCGGGGCCAACTCCCTGGAGTCGACGGCCGAGTCATTTGGCGAGACTGAAGCAGAAATTGCGGGTTTGCGCCAGGACGGAGCGGCACTGGACCAGTCCCAGGCGCATGCGGGCCGCGACTACCAGCAGTCTATGGAATTAGTCGAAGGGTTGAAGCAAAGTCTCGCCGCCAGCGTCGACGGATTTGGCACCCAGGAAGAGGCAATCGGAATTCTGGCGTGGGCGAGCGGTGTCCTGCAAACAGCGGCGCTCGACGCACCAATGCCCGATCCGCGGAATTCGGCGGCGGCCCCTGTGAACTACACAATGAGGTCTGAGCGCTCGATCCACGCCGCACTGTCAGATGGGCGGACGCCAAAGGATGAAGACGGTGTGCCGGCGATCAGCGAGAGCGGAGATGGGGACGATGTCGAATTCTTCTAGTAGGGACGTGGGGCTGAATGGGAGGGGTGAATGAAATGATGGAGAGACTCGGCCAACGAGAGAGAGGGCGGAATGGGTAAGAAAATTCTGGCCGTGGACGATTCGAGCACCGTCAGGCAGATGGTTTCGTTCACATTGGTTTCCGCGGGCTATGAGGTGATCGAGGCCCGCGATGGGCAGGATGCAATGTCCAAGCTTGCGAATCCCGTGGCGCTTGGAATGGTCCTGACCGACTTGAACATGCCAAATCTTGACGGCATCGGGTTGATCCGCCAGTTGCGCGCTCACGCAGCTTTCAAGTACGTGCCGATTGTGGTTCTCACGACGGAGTCGGAGGCGGAGAAGAAGCAAGCCGCAAGAGCCGCCGGGGCAACGGCGTGGATCGTGAAACCGTTCCGGCCGGAACAACTGCTCGCAGTAATCCAGAAGGTGCTGGGCTAGGAGCTGAGCGGGCTTGGGGACGGCGGCAGTAACTTCGGAGCGGAGTTACTCCTTGGGTAACCCATTTTGAAACGCTTTGATGACGGCGCTGTTGTCCAGTGCGCCAAAGCCGGCGTTTTCCGCAGCCTCCAGCAGTTGCAGGTGGACATGGGACAGGGGTAGCCGCGCACCCTGGCGTTCGCCGGAGGCCAGGATGAGCCGGACGTCTTTCAGGTGTTGGGAGAGACGGGCCTCGGGCTCGAACTCCTCGTTGAGCATGCGAGGGCCTTTGGTATCCATTGCCCGGGAGTAGGCTGGGCCGGCGCGGAGGATTTCGAGTGCGACGTAGGGGTCGATGCCGGAGGCGCGGGCGAATTCCAGACCTTCGGCGAGGACGGCGCGATTGAGGCCGAGGACCAGATTCATCACCAGTTTGATGCGCGCTCCGCTGCCGGCCGGTCCGACATGGAAAGCATGTTTGCAGAACTGTTCGAAGAGGTCGTGGCAGCGTGCGAAAGCAGCGTCGGAGCCACCGCAAAGGAAGATGGCTTCACGGGTCTTGACCTGGCGGCTGGAGCCGCCCACGGTGGAGTCCACATAGTCGACGCCGAGTGGGCTGAGCATGGAAGCGAACGCGACGGCATCCTCGGGATCGCCGGTTGTGGTGTCGATCAAGATTGAGCCGGGTTTCAGTTTGGGTTTGATTTCGTCCAGTACGGCACTGACGATGGCGGAGGTGGGCAAGCTGAGGATGATCCGCTCACAGTCGGAGACCACAGCCGCAGCGCAGCAGGCGGGTTCGCCTCCCAGCAACTGGAGGGCGTCCATCTGCTCGGCCCGGACGTCGTAGCCGGTGACGGTGTAGCCGGAAGCCAGAAGGCGTTCAGCGACGGCAGTGCCCACGAGGCCGATGCCAATGATGCCCACGCGGTCCATCAAGCCCCCCGCCGCACTGGCGCGAATCCGGTTGAGCCGGAGATGCGCGAGACCTTGGTCAACTGCTTGGCTGCGCTGACCACAGCCGGAGCCGTATGTTCGACGAACTCCTGGAGTGAACAGGCCATCCAGGGGGCGGCGGCGCTGATGGCCGCCCACGGCCGGTCATCGGGATCGAAGATGGGCGCCGCGATGACGCGGACCCCGATCACCGTGTCCTGATCGGAGACGGCGTAGCCGAGTTCGCGGACCTTCTGGAGCCGCGACTCGATTTCCGGGATGGTGACGGGTGTGTTCGGGGTCATCTTCGTCCGGGGTTTGGCGTTGAGGATCTGGAGGCGCTCTTCCAGCGGCAAGTGGGCCAGGATAGCGTGGCCGATGGCGGTACAGAAGGCGGGCACCCGCGCTCCTACACGTTGGGAGATGCCCAGGCGGCCGAGAGGCATCTGCAGGCGTTCCACATAGACCAGTTCAGGGCCGTCCAGCACGGCGATGCTTGCCGCCTCATTGATGGGCCCCATGAGCGATCGCAGGATGGGCCGGGCGATGGTGTTGAGGTCCATTTGTCCGAAGGCATTGAAGCCAAGATCCAGGACCTTGAGACCGAGGCGGTAGCGTTTGCCTTCGGCCGGTAGCAGGTAGCCGAGCATGACGAGGGTTTTGGCGAGGCGGTAAGTGGTGCCGGGGTCTAGCTCGGCCCGGGCAGCGATCTGCGAGAGGGTCAGCTCGGGTTCGCGGGCGTCAAAGACCTCGAGGACCCGGAAGCCCTTGGCCAGCGACATCACCGTACTTTTGGAAGACTCGGTATCCGAAACTTTCATCGAAAACATCATGCTAACTCAACCGGCAAACTTTGTACACCTGTATTGACGCGCTTTTCATAGCATGATAACGTCAACATCAACACAAATCCGAATATAGTTTCGCATTCCGAAAGGAGCCAAAATGAACAGGCGATATTTCCTGCCGACGGTAGCGGCGGGACTGAGTACGGTCCGGCAGGCACCGGCGGCCAGCGACCGAGTGAATGTGGCGGTGATCGGGGTGCGCGGGCGGGGCAGGGCCCTGACCGGCGGATTTGCGAAGCTGGCCGACGCGAATGTCGAGTATCTGGTGGATGTGGATGACCGGGTGGTGCCCGCTGCGGCGGCTCTACTGGAGAAGGCGGGACGGACGCCGCCGAAGGTAGTGCGCGACATGCGGCGTGTCTTCGACGATAAGTCGATCGATGCGGTGGTGATCGCGACTCCGGACCACTGGCATGCACCGGCGGCGATTATGGCTTGTGAGGCCGGCAAGGATGTGTACCTGGAGAAGCCGTGCTCGCACAACATCCGCGAGGGCCGGCTGATTGTGGAAGCGACGCGACGCAACAAGCGAATCGTGCAGCACGGTACGCAGTCGCGCAGCCGCGAGATTACACGGGCGGCGATCGACTATATCCACGCCGGCAACATCGGCAAAGTGGTGATGGCCAAAGCGTGGGACGTGCAGCGGCGCAGTGATATCGGCCACAAGGCAGACAGCCCGGTTCCAGCCGAGGTCGACTACGACACCTGGGTGGGTCCGGCCCAACTGATGCCCTTTAACGAGAACCGGTTCCACTATACGTGGCACTGGCACTGGAATTTCGGGACGGGTGACGCAGGCAATGACGGAGCGCACCAGATCGACATGGCGCGCTGGGCGTTGGGCGTGGAGCTACCCACCGAAGCAGCGGGCACCGGCGGGAAGCTCTATTTCGAAGACGACCAGCAGACGCCGGACACCATCAACGCCACTTTCCGCTATCCGGGCAAAATGCTGATGTTCGAGCTGCGGATCTGGAATCCGTACGGCCTGGAAGGGGTGGAAAACGGTGTGGCGGTCTACGGCGGAAACGGCATGGTGCAGATCGGCAAGTGGGACCGGCAGTGGGGCTACAAGGTTTTTGACGAGAAGGGCAAGCTGGTGAAGCACGAGCAGAGCCCGGGCGAGGATGAGGCGCATGTGCGGAACTTCCTGGATTGTGTGAAGTCGCGGAAGGCGCCGAACGCGGAGATCGAAGTGGGATTTCGCTCGGTGGTGCACTGCCACCTGGCCAACATCGTGGCGCGAACAGGCCGGACGGTTCACTATGACGCGAACACCGATTCGGTGACCGGCGACGCCGAGGCAGCCAAGCTCACCAGGCGTACCTACCGTGATCACTGGTCGAAGCCGCGCGGGGTTTGAACCACAGCCGAACGAACAGAAGTTGGGAGGAAGTAAACCATGTCTCAAGTTGGACATTGGCCCCGGGTTTGGGCCGCGGCAGTGCTCTGGTCCGCGGTTTGCCTCGCTCAAGTCAATACCGCAACAGTTTATGGTACTGTCACGGACCCGAGCGGCTCGGCCATTCCACAGGCTGCCGTCAATGCGGCCAATCTGCAGACCGGCGGCAGTTGGAACACGGTCACCAACGCGCAGGGCGAGTACACGCTCACCTTCCTGCCGGCTGGGTTGTACACCATCACCACAAAAGGAGCCGGGTTTAAGGAATCCCGCAATACGGGCATTGAGCTCTCCGGGGGCCAGGAGTTGCGCCTGAAGTATGCCCTGGCGTTGGGAGACGTGACAGAGACCGTGACGGTCAGCGCGGAGACTCCGCTCATCAATACGGCCAATGCGGAGCAGTCGTTGAACCTGAACCTGGCACGAGTGAAGGAACTACCCACTGCGAATCGGGATTGGAGCTCGCTGCTCAGCCTGGGCGCAGGCATGACGGTGAGCAACAACGCGGTCTCAATGAATGGATTGCCGCAGGACGGGTTCCGGTTCACGGTGGACGGGGCGAACGCGAGCGGCAGTGGAGAATCGGAGACGCTCACTTCGCTGGGCTATATCAAGGCCGTGAGCCTGGAGGCCGTCCGTGAAGTGACCGTGACCAGCGGCATCGCCCCGGCCGAGACAGGCCCCACGATGTCGGGCAACGTGAACGTCATCACGAAGAGCGGCACGAACGATCTGCACGGGTCGTTGTTTGAAAACAATCGTACGGAAGACGTCGCGGCCCGCAACCAGTTCCTGATGACGCGCCCTCCGGTTACCTTCAACCAGTTTGGCGGCTCCATTGGTGGTCCGATCCTCAAGAACAAGCTGTTTTACTTTGGTGTTTATGAAGGCTACCGTTCACGTGCATTCACGGCGGTGAGCGGCAATGTGCCGACCGGCGAATTCCGCGCGCTGGTGACGGCGGCGAATCCGGCGATGAAGACCTTCTTCGATACGTTCCCTCTGCCGAACTCCAGCTATGCGGCCGGAGCGGTGACCGGTTTCTACCAGAGCGCCGCGTCGGGGGTGGAGGACAGCAATCACTACAGCATGCGCGGCGACTATATGATGACCGACCGCGATATGTTTTCGGTGCGCTACACCTATGACACGCCGTTCCAACTGACACCGCGCGTATCTCCGCAAAACACACGCACGTTCGATGTGACGACGCACAAGGGCGTGGTGAGCTACATCCATTCGAGCGCCGGCTACAGTGCGGAGACGCGAGTCGGCTACAACCGGTTTGAACGGGCGCGGCTCGACAACATCTTCACATTGGGGGTGAGCGCCATCACCGGTTCGCTGGGGTTCTCGAACTCCGGGGAGCTGATGGAGAACCTGGGGGTCAATTACAGCTTCGACCAGATCATCGCCCTGACCCGCGGCCGGCATTCGATCAAGTTTGGCGGCCTGTTCCAGATGTATGAGTCGGGGCGCAATAACGAGACGGTTCCGGAGTTCCAATTCGCCAATGCGAACGATCTGCTGGCGAACAAGCCGAGCCAGGTGACGATCAGTTTTGGGGTGCGTCCATATACTTTGCGCAACTGGATCACCGGCTTCTTCGTGCAGGACGATTTCCGCGTCAGCCGGAACTTCATGGTGAACCTGGGCCTGCGCGCCGACTGGTTCTCGGTGCCTACGGAAGATTCCGGCCGCATTTTCAACCGCACGGGCCCCTTCGGCATCGGTCCGTATACCAGTTCCGACAGTATCTACAGCGGCAGCAAGTTTGACTACTCGCCGCGCGCCGGTTTCGCCTGGACCATCACGCCGAAGACCGTGATCCGGGCGGGCAGCGGCATCTTCACCAGCGCCCATAACCAGTTCGGCGGGCCGGTGGAACTGATCCAGAACGCCATAGATGAGCCCAACCGAGTGGTGTTCAGCGCCGTGGAAGCCAGCCGTTTCGGCATCTCCTACCCGACGACCAATGCGACGGTGCTGCCATTGGTGAAGGGCGCGGGACCGATTTCGGGTACGGTGATCGGGCAGCGCTTTCCGCAACCCTCCAGCATTCAATGGACGATGAGCGTTTCCCGGGAAATCGGGAAGACTCTCTCGGTTGAGACGGCGTACATGGGCAACCATGCGATCCACGCCAATGTTGTGCGCAGGATCAACCAGGTGAACCCGCTGACTGGTCTGCGTCCGTACGATGGCTACTCGGAGTACAACTACTACGATGGTTCAGAGAGCACGAACTACAACGCCTGGCAGAACACGGTGAGGCGGCGCTTTTCGAACGGGTTCCAGATGGGCGGCATGTACTCCTGGGCGCGGTCGATGTCGTACAGCAACGCAGCCAACATCGGGTTCCCGAATCCTCCCCAGGACTCGAACAACATTCGCGGCGACTACGGGCCGAGCCCGTTCGATATCCGACACCGGTTCAACATTGACTATTTGTATGAACTTCCGCTGATGAAGTTGACGGGCCGAACCGGGAGGGGCGCCCGCCTGCTATTGGGCGGCTGGCAGTTCTCCGGCATCTACACGGCAGAGAGTGGACCGCCGATCAACCTGACGCAAAGCACGTCGTACCAGAGCACGCGGCCCGACTACATTGGCGGGAATGCATACACGGCGGATGCGTCCGCCACACTGCAGTTCCTGAACAAGGCCGTATTCGCGAAGATTCCGGTGGGCATGGCCAATGCGCCCCTGCACTTTGGCAATATCGGCCGCAACGCGCTGCGTGCGCCCGGATTCTGGAATCTGGACATGGCACTGGCCAAGAATCTGGATTTCACTGAGCGCTACCGGCTGCAGCTTCGCGCCGATATGTTCAATTCGCTGAACCACACGAACTTTTCCGGCATTTCCACGGCGATCGAGGCGGGCAATTTTGGCCGCTTCACCTCCACCCGGGGCGCCCGCGTGATGCAGTTCAACGCGAGGTTCAGCTTCTGATGGTGGGGGCCATGGTCCGGCTCCGTCCCGTAATAGGATGGAGCCGGGCGCTGGAAATATGCGAACACTGATTGGACTCCTGATCCTCACCGCGGCGGCCGGCGGCCAGACGGTGCTGCGGAGCGCGCACTTCACGCACTACGCGCAGGAGTTCAACCGCGCTTTCCCGGAGGATCTGGTCAACGCGATTCCCGACGCCCAGGCGGCGGAGTGGATGGCGCAGAACACCCCTCTGTTCACATGCCCGGACCCGGACATCGAGCGCACCTGGTATTACCGCTGGTGGACCTTCCGCAAGCACATCAAGCAGACGCCGGACGGGTTTGTGTTGACCGAGTTCCTGCGGCCGGTGAGGCACGCCGGAGCGCACAACACGATCAGTTGCGCGCTGGGCCACCATCTGGCCGAGGGGCGCTGGTTGCGGGACCGCCGCTACATGGACGAATACCTCGACTTCTGGCTGCGCAAGGGTGAGCAAGGCGGCATGCAGCGCCACTATCACCAGTACAGCGGCTGGACGGCGTGGGCGGCCTATGAGCGATGGCTGGCCGACGGGGATACCAAATACGTCACCTCCCTACTGGAAGTGCTGGTGAGTGATTACGAGCAATGGGAGAGGGACCGACTGCTGCCCAGCGGCCTGTTCTGGCAGTATGACGTACGGGATGGCATGGAGGAGTCGGCCAGCGGCTCGAGGAAGAACAAGAACGCCAGGCCCACCATCAACAGCTACATGTTCGGCAATGCGAAGGCCATCGCGGCTATCGCCCGCCTTGCCGGGCAGGTGGAACTGGCCCAGGTGTACGAGGCTAAAGCCGCGCGGCTGCGTGAGCTGGTGGAGCAGCAATTGTGGGACAAGGATGCGCAGTTCTTCAAGGCACGCCTGGACACGGGGCAACTGGCGAGTGTCCGGGAGGAGATCGGCTTCACCCCCTGGCTGTTCGACTTGCCCGCGCCGCGGCACACCTTTGAGGCCGCCTGGAAGCAATTGATGGATCCGCAAGGCTTCTTCGCCCCCTACGGACCCACGACGGCTGAGCAGCGGCACCCGGCCTATGGCATCCGCGAGGTGGGCGACAACTGCCAATGGAACGGCCCGAGTTGGCCTTTCTCCACGGCGATCACGCTGAAAGCGCTGGCGAACGTCCTTAACGACTACGAGCAGCGCGAGATCTCGGTGGAGGACTACTTCAAGACATTCGAGATCTATACAAAGAGCCAGACACTGCGGCGGCCCGACGGGTCGGTCGTGCCGTTTATCGACGAGAATCTGCATCCGCAGACCGGCGAGTGGTGGGCGCGGGCCCTGGCTATTAAGAAGGGCAAGTTTACGGCGCGCGGGGACCACTACAACCACTCTTCCTACAACGACCTTGTGATCACCGGCCTGGCCGGCTTGCGGCCCAGGGCCGATGGGATCGTGGAAGTGAATCCCCTGGTGCCGGCCGGACGCTGGGACTGGTTCTGCCTGGACAATGTGCCGTATCACGGCACGACGCTCACCATCCTGTGGGATCGTACGGGGCGCAAGTTCGGCCGTGGTAAAGGCCTGCTGGTGTTTGCGGGCGGCAAGGTAATTGCGCGGTCACCGGTACTGCGGCGGACCACGGGCCGGCTGAATTGAGCGACGTCATGCGAATCGCTTCCGGACGTGGTGAGGAATTCCAGAGGAGAATGATGGGGATGGTGGCATGCGGTTAGAGCGAGAGGGGAGCGGACGGCTCCAGGTGGCCTCATGACGCGTGTTTTCGACCTGGCCATTGTGGCCATTTACCTGGCCTTTATGGCGGGATTGGGGTTGTGGTTCTCGAGGCGCCAGACCTCGACTGAGAACTACTTTGTAGCAAAGCGCTCTGTGCCTTCGTGGGCCATGGGCATGAGCATGCTGGCCACGATGGTTTCGAGCGTGACTTTCGTCGCCTACCCTGGATCCTCCTATGCGAAGGACTGGTCCCTGCTGGTGCCCGGCTTCCTGTTGCTGGCTTTGCTGCCGGTGATCGGCCGGATCATCATCCCGTTCTATCGGGAAGAGGTCGGGATGAGCGCCTATGAATATTTCCAGCGGCGCTTTGGCCGGCCCGCGCGGATCTATGCGGCGGTGGCTTTTTCGCTGGCGCATTTCAGCAAAATGGGCTTCGTGCTCTACCTGATGGCGTTGACGATCGCCAGCATGACGGGGTGGGACATCGTCACCGTCATCTGCGTGGTCGCCGTGGTTATGGTGTTCTACACCGTGATCGGCGGCATCGAGGCGGTGGTCTGGTCGGACGTTGTGCAAGGGTTTGTGATGTGGGCGGGCATCGCCGTGGCGCTAGGTTACCTGCTGTTCCTGCCGCCCGGCGGACCCGCCGCCGTTTTCGCAGTCGCCGCAAAGAGCGGAAAATTCGCACTGGGCAGCCCGGATTTCGACTTCACGCGGCCCACCGTGCCGGTGGCGATCCTGTATGGGCTGTTCTGGTACGGCCAGCGCTATGTGGCCGACCAGACCATGGTGCAGCGCTACCTGTTGGCCAAATCCGATCGCGGGGCGATGAGGGGCGTGGCCATGGGGGCGCTGCTATGCGTGCCTGTGTGGGCCTTCTTCATGCTGATTGGCA
Source organism: Paludibaculum fermentans (assembly GCF_051172195.1). Classification (GTDB taxonomy): domain Bacteria; phylum Acidobacteriota; class Terriglobia; order Bryobacterales; family Bryobacteraceae; genus Paludibaculum; species Paludibaculum fermentans_A. Next base: position 156,224 of record NZ_JBPJAQ010000001.1, on the reverse strand, counting down.
CGTGCGTCTGGTCGTTCTTCCGGCTGACGGGCGAGACGATCCCGAAGACGATCCAGAAGGCCGATCAGATGTTCCCCTACTTTCTGAGCGCACATATGCCGCCTGGTGTGATGGGGTTGCTGCTGGCCGCGCTGACCGGAGCGGCGATGACCATGCTCGCCAGCGACCTCAATACACTGGCGATGGTCCTGGTGGAGGATTTTTACCGGTCCGCACGGCCCGCGGCCACGGACAAAGAGCGCCTCAAAGTAGCCCGATTGCTGGTGGTGGCCGTTGGCCTGTTGAATGTTGTGACAGCGATTATCCTGGTCCAGACGAAAGGCAGCGCGCTGTCCATGTGGTTCGCGGTGTCCGCCATCGCCTCCGGCGGATTGGCCGGGCTCTTCTTCCTCGCCTTCCTCAGCCGCCGTGCGACCCGCCGCAGCGCCTGGGTGGGCATCGCCTGCAGTTCCGTTTTCACCGTTTGGGCGGTCCTCACCAAAGGAGCGGCTCCGCTGGTGAATCTCGCGCCGCTGAACTATCCCGGCGACGACCTGACGATTGGAGCGGCGGGGAACATCATCCTGTTTGTGACCGGCCTGGCGGCCAGCCTGCTGGACCGGCCAGCCGAGGCGGGCGCAAAGGGCACTGTCTGGCATTGGCTTGCGTCGAGGCAGGCCTCGGTGGAGAAAGGCTCTCATGCATAGAAGAAACTTCCTGTTCGGCTGCGCTGCCAGCCTGATGGCGGCCGAGGATGGCCCACTGCCGATCCAGGTGGGATCGCAGGTGGCCGCGGGCTTCTACTCCGGCGAAGCTTACGACAAGCCCTTTCTGTATCCCATCAGGACGGTCTCGGGCAAAGTGCTGTCGAGGGGCTGGCCGCTGGAACCGAACGAAGGCGATAGCAAGGACCATGCCTGGCACCGCGGATTCTGGTACGGCCACGGCAGCATCAACGGAGCGGACTTCTGGCGGGAGCAGGGCCGGGACAAGACCGCCCGCCTGATCAACAAGGCCCAGCCGCTCGTGCGCAAAGGGATCGTCGCGGTTGCTCTTTCGATGACCCCTCCCTCGGGCAAGGCAATGGGCGAGATGCGCCAGGAGTTCCACTTTGCCGACAAAGGCAGCCTGCGCACCATCGACGCGGAGATCACAATCCTGGCCGACTGCGGCGTGGACCTCGTATTTGGCGATAGCGACGATGGCGGTTTCGCCTTCCGCCTGAACGAGTCGTTCCGAGAGGACCGCGGCGCGCGGCTGCGCAACTCAGACGCTCTCACGGGCACGAAAGAGATCTGGGGCAAGCCCGCGAGATGGGTGGACTACTCGGCTGTGGTGGAGGGCGGCCAGGCTGGGGTGGCTTTGTTCGACCACCCGTCGAACCTGCGGCATCCCACGCGTTGGCATGCGCGAGGATATGGCCTGAACGCGGCCAATCCCTTCGCGCTGAAGAGTTTCACCAAGGATCCGAACGCCGACGGCGGTTATACGCTGCCGGCCGGCCAGAGATTGGTGCTGCGCTACAGGGCTGTTGTCTATGAGGGTGCGCCCGACATTGCCAAGCTCTATGACGAATTTGCGCGGCGCTGAGCACGCAACGAAAGACTCCGCCCGCGTCTTTCCAGCGCGAGCGGAGCCATATTAGCCGGCGCCGCGCAGTTCAGTCCGCGGTGACACTCCTGTCGCGCCGACTGCGGCGGACGAGGGTACAGAGGCGCAGTCCGGCCGCGATGAGGGTGCAGGTGGCCGGTTCGGGTACGGCATCCACGCGGGCGAACAGGCCGTCGGCCTCATCGTTCAACCCGGCGGTCAGGTAGAGCGAATTCGCGCTGCCGCCCTGCTTTCCGTTCCCGAAGGTGAGTCCCCACAGACCGTTGTTCACCAGGGGATTGCTGCCAAGGTCGGCCAGTGTGCCGACCAGGGTTCCGTTGAGGTCGAACGCGTTGATCCTTCCGTCTCCAAAGTTACCGACCAGCAGTTTGCCGCCGAGCCCGCCGAACCCTGCCGGGGCGATGGCAAGCCCCCAGGGAGAATTCAGGGCGCCTTGAGTGATCACACGTTGCAGGAAGTTACCATCGAGGTCGAATTTCGAAACGAAACCGTTGCCCGGGCCGGCTTCGTCATCCCCGCCTACGCCAACTTTGGCGTATGTCACATAGAGGGCCCCACCGATGTTCTGAATGTTGAAGGGAGCGAAGCCGGCGGGGAGATTCGGGTCGGAAAAGGATCCGGAAGGAGAGGGGCCCCCTCCGTTGGTGAAGGCTGCTATGGTGCCATTGGCGAAGTCTGCCGCGTAGAGCGTGACGACCCCTCCATTCGTCCCGATCGCCAGGCCTTTGAACTCGGCGCCCGAGCCCGTGGCGTCCACGAGAGTTTCCGCGTTTGTGCCAAGCCCGCCTCGCCAACCGGCGATCCTGCCGTCCTCCGTTGCGAAGATGAAGGCGTCACCATTGAAAGCGCCCGCTGTGCCGTTAAAGACCAGTCCCGTGGGGGTGCCATTCCCGGGGATTGTCACTTCCAAGCCGATTTTCGTCGCTCCTCCGTTGTAGAGGGTGCTGAGTCCGGTGCCGTTGTCAGAAATCCAGAACGGGCTGGTGGGGCTCATTGCTATGCCCCAGGGGTTTTTCAGATTGGCGTCCGTGATAACCGCCAGGGCTGGGATATTGGACACAAGGTTCGTTTGCGTGAAACCAGCGATGGGACTGGCCAGCAGCGCGGGCCCGGCGAAGCTCCCGGCTGCGAACGTAATCATCAGCAATCGAGTCGTCATGAAAGCCCTCCGTATTTTTCTTTGGACAATGCAGCCGGCGATAGGGAACGACTCGAACTGCCAGGGATCAGAGGGGTGCCGGAGTTTCCAATACGGCCGGAGATCCGGGCTCAACCGTTCGTTACGCCGAATTGAGACAACTTGACGATCCGGGTAGGATCTTACCCTGGAGCCTCGGTTCGCGCGGCCCTGTCTTTCGGGCAGAGCGAGAGAGGCCGGCCCTGCCGGAAAACCTCCAGCCGCCACCCCCCTGGTGTAAGCGGCCGACCATGCGAGGGTTAGTGGGGAAGTGCGAATTCACACCCGAATCGAGCCATCCACGGAGCGGGAGCGAACGATAGCGGAGAAGCGGCGAAGCGGTCAAGCGGATGGTGGGGCGGGTGGAACGAAACCTGAGTGGTGAGCGCACCCTGGCAAAACTGGGCCAGGGTGCGCCTGAGGAGATGTCTATTTTGCGGGACGGGGGCGAGGAGTGGCATCGGCCTGCGTCAGGCCCATCGTCCACTTCACCGCTTCCAGCCACATCTGGCGAACGTCCGGCCGATCCCAGGATTCGGGAGTGTGGCCGAAGGTGGAATAGAAGACCCGGCCCTTGCCGTAGTTCTTGATCCAGGCCACCGCGAAGTCCTTGTCGGTCCGCTTGACGGCCGGCTTGGCCAGGTCGAGCTTGTTCTCATCCAGGCGCAGCAGTACGCGGCACTTGTCACGGGAGAAGTTTTTCACCTGGTAGATCTCATCGAGTGTCGCGAACTCCTTCGGGAAGTGGCGCACCATGGGGTTGGAAGGATCCTCGACGATGACAGGCGCCTGGAACGTGTTCCAGGGATGACCGTCGAAGTAGCCGCCGATCATCTCGCCATATTCCGGCCAGTCGTAGAAACTGTCCGGCGCGGAGTGTATGCCGATGAAGCCCTTGCCGTCGTCCCGGACAAAGGAGAGGATTGCGGACTTCTGCTCGTCGGTGAGTTGGAAGTTGCCGGTGGTGTAAAAGGCGACGGCGTCGAAATAGTCGAGGTTTTTGGCGTTGCCGGGCAATTTCTGCTTGGTCAGCAGGTAGGTGTCGCTCTTGAAGTAGGTATCCCAGAGGGTGGACTCGCGACCAAGATTCCAGAGAGTCGCCATGGCCTGCGACGTTGAGTCGTGCTGAAAGCCCTGGCGTTCACCAACCGTGTTGTTGGCTCCGATGACGAGGAGTCTCTTCTTGCGGGCCTGGGCCTGGAGGGTATGATTGACGGGGGCGCACAAGCCCAAAGCGATCAGGCAAATGGATGCGATTCGAAGGGTTTTCATGAGGGGAGAGGCTCCGTTTCCGGGCCATCATATCATTGGCCTGGCGATCTGGATCGCCTTCGCATCCGCATGTTGTGCGCAGGGCGCCAATGAAGCCCAGGCGCTGAATAAAGCCGGCGGGGCATTCCTGTACAGCGGCGAGTATGAGAAAGCGCTGGATGCGTTTGGCAAGGCCCGCATCCTGTTTCACGAGCGCGGGGCAACGCAGCAGGAGGCGGTCTCGTGGGTCAACATTGGCGCGGTCCACTTCTACCGCGGCCGCTATGTCGAGGCCTGGGACGTCTACAATCGCGCCGCGGCGATGGCGGAGGAGCGCGCCCGTGAACCCTGGGCGCCGGACGTACTGCAATTCGTCGACGTGAACCGCGCCGCGCTGCTGCAGAAGCTGGGTAAGGACCACGATGCCCTGGAGATCTACCTGAAGCTGCGCCGCGCGGGCCAGAAACAGGAACCGGCCGAGGAGGCGCGGGTCCTGGCGAACCTTGGTGCGCTCTACCGCCGGTTGGGCGATCCCTATAAGGCGCTGGAAACGGAGCGGGCCTCGATGGTCCTGTTCCGCCAAGTGCGGGACATTGACGGGCAGCTGGGCGCCATGAAGAACATCGCCATTGCGCAGGCCATGGATTTCCAGGACTATGCCGCGGCCCGCACGGGCTTCACCGCCGCCCTCGCCTTGGCACAGGGCAGTGGTAACCAGAGGGAAGAGATGCAGTGCGAACTCTACCTGGGCGAGGCGCTGTTCCGCTCCGGAGATGAAGCCGGAGCCCGGCTGAGGTGGCGCAGTGTGCTGGAAAAGGCGCGCAGCCTCAAGTTGCCCGAAGAGGAGTGGAAAGCGCTCTACGGGCTGGGCCGGGTGGAGCATGACCGGTCGCACTGGCAGGCCGCCGCGGCGGTCATTGAATCGACGCGCGCCGACCTGCGCCGGGCGGAGCTGCGCGGCGGCTTCCTGGCCGACAAGCGTGATGTGTTCGATGCCCTGATCGAGAGTTCGTCCACAGACGCCGAGCGTCTGGACTGGCTGGAGCGTTCCCGCGGGCGTAGCGCGCTGCCCCTGCTGCAATTGCGGCAAAAGGTGCCCGCGGATTCGGCCCTCCTGGTTTACTGGGTGGGCCGAAAGCAGGCCGGCGTGCTGAAGATCACGGCGGCGGGCAGCGAGTGGAGCGCGGTGCGCATCCCGGCGCGTGCGGCACAGGACGTGGTGCCTGCGTTGGCCGGAGTCCGCCGCCTCATCCTGGTGCCGGATGGAACCTTGGCCGGCATCGCATTCGATGCCCTGGCCTGGGCCGATGGGACGAAGGTGGTGGAACGCTACGAGACCTGGAGCCTGCCTTCCTCCACCTTTCTGCCGGCTACCGCCCGGAATGCCCGGGCGCGCTGGCCGTGGGAGGCGCAACTCCTGGGTGTGGGCGATCCGGAGGTCAGGACGGCGTTGCCGGGCGACCCGGACTGGGTCCATCTGCCGCGGGCCGCGGCGGAACTGGTCATGGTGGCGAAGCAGCTGAATGGACAGTCCGACCTGCGGGTGAAGAGCGAGGCTCGCAAGCAGGCCTTGAATGAGGCGCGCGATTTCCGGGTGATCCACCTAGCTACGCACGCGGCCGCTGATTTCGAGAATCCGGCGCGCTCGCGCATTCTTTTCTCGGGGCCGGAGTATCTATACCTGAGAGATGTAGCCAAGCTGGACCTGCGCGGGGTTGAACTGGTGACGCTCTCCGCCTGCGAAACTGAGGCCGGCGCGGCGGCCCGTGGAGATTCGCCCATGAGCCTGTCCCGCGCTTTCCTGGAAGCGGGTGCCGGGAGCGTGGTGGGCTCGTTGTGGGCGGTGCGCGATGCGGCCGCGGACGATTTCATGCGGAGGTTCTACCGCGAGTTGGGCAATGGAACGCCGCGCGGCGAGGCACTGCGCACGGCCAAGCTCGAAATGATCCGGAATGGTGCGCCGGTGGAGGACTGGGCCGCCTTCGTCCTGTCTGGAGACGGACTTAGCCCGCTCACGCCTTACTGGTCGTGGAGTGTATTGCTGGCCGGCGGCGCCGCCGTGCTGGTGGCCGCCGGCCTGGTTCTTAGTTCGAAGCGGGCGAAGAAGGGATAACCGGCTGGATTGTGCCGGCATTGCGATCACCAGCGATCCCCATGATCCTTACGGGCGCGCTGGGTTGGATTCGCAACGTGGCCCCGGCTGGTACGGTGAGGCCCGGGAAGATTTCTTCCATATCTTTCAATAGCTGTTCGCGTGGCAGCAGGGTTGCGTTCGACGCGGCCAGGCCCAGGCCATCCGGGCCGGCCAATTCCAGCCGGACAGCGATTGCGTCCTGGGACGGGTTCTGGAGGGCAACTCCCTGAAAAGCGCCCGAATCCGAGCCCGCCGCAGCCAAAGCGAGGGTGGCGGAATCGAAGGCGCGCGGTGCGAATAACGGCTTTGCCGCGCTGAGGTTGTCGAAGAGGCTGGGCGAGGTGTCGATGCCGCTGAGGGAGGTGTAAAAGCGTTTTTCAGACTGATCCGGGTTGATGACTTCCAGGTAGCGCAGATCCAGGCTGAAGGCGTTTTCCGCGCTGACGCGGAGTTCGTTCGAGGAGACGTACTGCACCCGCAGAGCATCGGTCGCGTAATTCGTAAGGCCGGGGGCGCTATAGGCCACCACCTGGCTCTGCGGAGTGAAGCCGCTGCCCGTGATCTTCACGAATTCGCCGGGTTGGATCGTTCCGCCGCCCGGGAAGACGTCATCGATGGACAGGGACCCGTCCACGGCCACTGTTCCGGCCTTGTTGCTCTCGATCGTCCAGGGTGTCCCATCCGGCTGGTAAAACTCGGAATTCGCCCCGACTGAGAAGAGTGTCGTGGTCCCGGCGGGCAGGCCTGCCCGCAACTTCACCGAGATGGAGAAGATGGGGTACCACGGCATCTTACCCAGGTTCCCAGTGGGCGAGGCGGCCTCGACGATCAGTACATTACCTTTTCGTACGGCAATGCCGGTAGCCTCGACGTTCTCGCTGTAAGCGCCGACAGACATGATCTGGTCGACCACCTGCTCGTCGAACTCGAGGTAAAGTTTCGTGCGGATGATGGGTTTGGGCTCAGTCAGTGTGATGCGAACCTGGGCGACGCCACCCGGCGGCGCTGCTTCGCTCGACACTTCCAGCCAAAGGCCCTTATATCGTCCGCCGTAGTATCCGGAGTAGTCGCCGGCTGATAACAGTCCCAGCCCGGCTGTGAGGAAAACCAACACCAGTTTCATGCGATCTGCCCTCTGACACGCACACGTGCGTTTCGAACAGGATAGCTTACTTGCCGATGGTGGAAGGAAGGACTTTAAACCGCTCGGAGGCGGACTCTGCAATCACCCCACCTGAGGCAGTAAGTGCCTTGACCCGCCAAAGCAGTGCTTTGCGCGGAAGCATGAAGCGTTGGATGTCCGGCGCAGAATTTAGTTTCGTCTGATTTGTCCGGCACGTCCAAAGCGGCGTTCCGTCCACTTCGGTGATCTGAAACTCGTAGGCGCTGGCCTTGTCGACCGGATCCCACTGAAAGAATGCGGGTTCGGTTTCGACATCCCCGGAGGGCGATTGCAGGTGGACCTGGGCGGAGCGGACGACGCTGGAGCCCGAATCGGGCGGCCGTAGTCCGGGGCCGGCCATGCGGCGCAGTTGCAGGGATCCGGCCACAATCAGCAGGATCGCAGCGAGGCTGAAGGCCCAGCGGGGCAAAGGCGAGGGGCCGAGCCAGGCGAACCAGTTGCGTTTCGGCGCCTGCTTCTTGAGACGGGACTCGATCCACTCCAGGTCAGCCTTTTCCTCCATCCGGACGTCGGCAGCCAGGAACTCCCGATAGGAGGCGGCCACATGGCTGCAGGCGGGGCAGGCCTCCACGTGAGCCGCGAACTGATCCGCCCGTCCTTCGATAAAGGCTTCAATTTCAGTTGGTTCCAGGCAGTGGCCGGGGGCGCGGAGCGCTTCGTTATCGTTCATGCTGCGACCTCCAGCGGCGCGCTGCTTCGGACAGTTTTCGGCGGGCGCTGACTATGTAAGCCTTGGCCCCGCTTGGATTGGTGAGTCCCATGGCCCGGGTGATGGCTTCCAGCGGGATCTCTTCCAGGAAGTGCATGACAAACACACGTTGTTCGGTCTTGTCGAGGGAATCCCGAATCCAAGTCCTGGCCAGTTCGAGCTGCGATTCCTGGGTGAGACGATCCTCGATGGAAGGACCGGAAGGAGCAGCCAGGCTGAGCAGCAGTTCTTCGCCGCCGGACTCGGGCCGGCTGGCCTTGCTCTTGATGGCGTTGAGGCAATGATTGCGACAGACAGTAAAGAGCCAGGTGGTGAATTTCGAGTTGCCCTGGAAGGTTTCGAGGCGCCTGAAGGTGTTGGCCATGACCTCTTGCGATAGGTCGAGGGCCTCCTCGCGGTTGGCGGAATACCGCAGACACCAGAGGACGACGCGGCGCTGATGCCGGGAGAAAAGTTCGTGCAGCCAAGGATTTGACGGGTCCGGAGGGCCGGACTCCAGCGCCCGAGCCACCAGCTCTTCGTCGCTGAATTCGTTCATGCGGCGTTGTATCTTTCCGAAACGCCTGGATGCCCGCTTCCGTCATACAACGGTTAAGACAGCGCTTGAGGCTCGCGGGAACAAATCCGTGCGACCTTGCTGCAGGCGATCTTCCAGAGATCATGATAACGGACGAGGGGGTCATTCGGCAGTTGAGGATGTGGCCCCCGGGATTCTACAATGCAAGATGGACGAGCACGGCCCGCAACAATGGCGGGTGTGCGTCCGAATTCGAAGTTCTGGCGTCTAATAGCGAGGGAGAGAACCTATGGCACTGCGCCCGTTAAACGACCGAGTGCTGGCAAAGCGCGTAGAGGAAGGCGAAGCGCAGGTGGGCGGTATAATCATTCCGGACAGCGCGAAGGAGAAGCCGCAGCGGGGTGAGGTTGTATCCGTCGGCAATGGTAAGTTGCTGCAGAATGGGCAGCGTTGCGGTCTCGAAGTGAAATCCGGTGACCTCATTCTCTTCGGCAAGTACTCCGGTTCGGATGTAAAGATTGATGGAGTCGAGTACCTGATTCTACGCGAGGACGAAATTCTGGCGGTGCTCGGCTAGAGCTGGGCCCCTCAAAGTAAGTTTAAGGAGTTTGAAGATTCTCATGATTGCGATCCGCTGGAAACGTCTCGCCGGTCTGGCTGCTCTGATGCTCTGCGCCACCTTGGCTGCTTCGGCTCAGGTGAAGGTCGCGGCTGTCAACCTGCAAAAGGCTCTGGCCGACACGGCCGAAATCAAGCAGGCTGAAGCCGATCTGAAGGCCAAATTCGGGCCTCGCCAGGATGAATTGGCGAACCTCGAAAAGGAAGTCGCCAAGCTGAGCCAGGACTACGAAGCCAATCAGGCCAAGTACAACGAATCCGCCCTGGCCGACATGGCCGCCAAGATTCAATTGAAGCAGCGCCAGTTGCAGCGCAACAGCGAAGGCCTCCAAAACGAAGTCAATCGCGAGCGGCAGGACATTCTGCAGCGGGTTGGCCAGCGGCTGCAGGAAGTCGTCAAGAAGGTGTCTGAAGAGAAGGGCTTCGATCTTGTGGTCGATGGCGCGAACCTCCTCTATTTCAAGCCGACACTGGACATCTCCGCCGACGTCACCGCCGCCTACGACAAAGCGTATCCGTCGAAGAAGTAGTGTAGGACAGGAGGACCCGCATCATGGCCGGGTATCTGGACAGCTACGGAGTCTCCGATTCGAAGCGCGAACGTGGAGTGAAGCGCGTCGTTATCGCCGCCGTGGCTGTCGTCCTTCTTTCATTGGCCGGATATTTCTTTCTGCACGACTTCCAGGAGAAGCGGCAGATCTCGAAGTTTCTCGACCTGTTGAAGGACAAGAAGTACGAAGACGCTTATCGTCTGTGGGGTTGCGACCCGGCTAAGCCGTGTCGTGACTATAACTTGCAGAAATTCCTCGAGGACTGGGGACCGAAAAGCGCGCATGCCGATATCACTGTGGCGAGCATTCGCCGCACGCGATCGTGCGATGGCGGCGTAATTCAGATTCTCCAGTTTCCGAAGGAAGAAGTCCTGCTGTACGTCGACCGGAAGGACCGGAACCTGAGTTTCAGTCCGTTTGAGTACTGCGTCGACGCTACCGGGCGCAACACAAAATTCCTGGACATCTTCTTCAAGTAACGAGGCCGCAGCAGTGCCGGGCGGCGGGTGAACCGTGGCGGGTCTGTGCACTCGCCCAAGTGGTAGCATGAGGCATGCTTTTGCCTTCGACCGGTTCAGCTAACGGAATGGCGCCGGTGATGGTGGGCGCTGGATTGATCTACGCGGGCGTCTGGATAGTCCTCCAGCCCGCCGGCGCCTGGCGCCTGATGCAGGGTCTGGTGGAAGGCATCCAGCGATTCGAGAGCAGTCTGCGCGGCTCGCCCTGGTGGCAAGCAAACCCGGATACTTTGCCAGATCACCCGCCGGCGGGCGCAGCGTTTCGCATCGCGGGCGCCGTAGTCGCGACACTCGGGGTTGTCTCGCTGGCCGGTGGATTGAGCCAGTGGGCGTGACGCCATCCGCGTTCGGGAATGGGAGACAATCCTGCCGCAATACATGTTGGTAGAGCCTTCGGCCGCATTCCAGGCCCTGATGGCCGGCGACGAGCAGGCAATGGAGCTCGACGCGGCCGCTGTGGAACTGGCTTCGATCCATACCGGACCCTGCGACCCGGCCCCGGTGCTGCGCCTGCTGGACGAATGGGCCGGACAGATTGACCAGATGCTGATGCCGGGCGCGGGTGGGGCTCACTTCCTCAGTGCGGTCAACCGGGTTCTATTTGATGGAGTAGGCCTGCGTGGTGATCACGAGGACTACTATGCGGCGGAGAACAGCTGCCTGCCCCTCGTGATCGAGCGGCGGAAGGGGTTGCCCATCACGCTTTCGGTCATCTACCTGGAAATCGCCCGCCGGCTGTTGAGGCCGGTCTACGGGGTCGCTCTACCTGCGCACTTCGTGTGCCAGTACAACGATGGCCTGGTGCGGGTCTACGTCGATGTGTTCGATCAGGGCCGGCTGCTGACGGAAGAGGACTGTGTCGAGAAGATACGGGAACTCACCGCCCGGCCCGGCCAGAAGGTGGAATTGCAGTTCACGCCGTGCGACAAGCGGTCGATTGTGGCCCGGATGCTGCGTAATTTGTGGGGCTCCTACCGCCGAGCCGGAGACAACCCAAGAGCGGGCCTCGTGGAGAGCTGGCTGCGATTCGTTACGCCGTGATGGTGGTTCCCACGGAATGAATCCCGCCATTGCATCCAATTTCCAGCTAAAATCAGTACTCGGAGGAAATGAGTTTACCAGTTCACGAGCTTGAGGCACGTCTGCACCAGTTCAACAAGCTGATGCAGGAGTTGCTGAGAGGCCGCATCCAGCGCAACACCTTCCAGTCATGGGAGGTTGAGGTGCTATTGGACATCGAATCCTGCGAACTGCGTGATGCCAACCGCCGCGAAGTGCTGCGCCGCTACCAGAAGGCCGCCAACCGATATGTCGACCGAGGCGGGCGCACCCTGCTCAAGCTGTCCGAGTACCTGGAGAAGAAGCACCGCCAGCCTATTCCAGGGCGGGTGGAAGGCGCCACGGACTAAGTGTTCCGCCATCGCTCGCGGCTGGGCGGTCAAAAGCTCTCTTTGGGGACTTTGCCTTCCGAAACGTCGGCCACATCGTAGACGTAGATCGACCAACCGATGCGAGCCAGCGGCTGTCGCGCGCGCAGCCAGGTGTACCAGGCGCGTTCGTGATACACGCCCTCCAATAGAGTTACGCTGATGGCCGCAAAATGGCAGGGCGGCCGCTCACCGGCACGCAGGTGCATGTTCGCCGGGACCGCCCAACCCTGGAAGCGATAGTATTTCTCGTCGGCCGAGCCAAAATAGGCCAGGCAGACATCATTCCGCCCGCGTGCGTCAAGCCAGCGCCGGAGATTGCCCAGGTCCTGCCCCCAGTCGAGATTGGAGTCCAGCAGCAGCTTGGGGCCGTTCGCGGGTCCCCCCACCGCGGCATTGAAGAAAGCGATATCGTGCGGAGCGATATAGGCAGACTCGCATGCCAGAACGAGGCAGGCCGCACCCACCAGACCCGGAGCGGCCTGCCTGTAAAACTGAGCGGCGTGCCGCGCAATCAGGATGGCCGCCAACGCATATGTAAAGGGGAAGACCGGCAGCAGGTGGCGCACTCCGATATTGATCCCACTGGTCAGGCAAAGCGCCCAATAGATACACAGCGGAATCGCCATCACGAGCAGGTCACGACTGAACCGTCGAAATAGCGGCAGCGCCAGCAGGCACAGTAGCAGTGTGCCCAGCGGAGTCTTCACGGCGAAGACGAAGGGGAAGTAATCCCAGGAGCCGTGCTGGCGTACGGTCCCCCGCATGTAGGAGGGATGGCCGCTTTTCTGGTGCAGCGCCATCTCATTCAGGCCAAGGAAGAAGGGATGCGCCGGCAGGTGCAGATAGCGTCCGCCCACGCGCAGGGCATAGCCGATCGCGGTGTCTTTCTTGACAACTTCGTTGAGCCTGGGGGCATGGCGCGACCGCCAGGTCTCCGGACCATAGCTGACAGCGACGACCACTGCGCTGAGCAGGATCAGGCCGGCCGACTGGAGCAGCACAGCACGCCAGGAAGTCCGGTGCAGCAGCCACAGCGCGGCGAATACCGGAAGTAGGAAGACGGCTGAGAATTTGGAGACCAGGGCTGCCCCCAGGGCGAGTCCGGCCCACAGAATATCCAGCACTCGATTGCGCCGCTGCATCCGGTCAAAGGCGATGACGGCCAGGAAGCACGTCAGGGTCGCGGCAAAGTCTGTGGTGACGTAGTGTCCATGCGCCGACAAGTTCGGGTCGAGGGTCACCAGGAATACGGCCAGCAGCGCTGCCCCCGGGCCGTAGCGGGCTCGCACCCAGAATGCCAGGGTTAGGGCCAGGACCAGGGTAAGGATGATCGTGACGAGGCGCGCAGGCAACAAGATCTGGTCCGGAGTCAGGTGCGGCTGACGATATAGCAACTCCCGCCCGACGGTGATGGCGTCCGCATCTTTCCAACCCTGCGTGTCCAGTTTCGGGTCGGGTTTCAGGAACAACAGCGGCAGTGCGTTCAGTATGCGGCCCAGCGGCGGGTGTTCGGGGTTCAGGCGGTAATCGCCGGTGAGCAGAATCGTATAGCCCGCGGAGAGGTGCAGGCCCTCGTCGAAGACCTGTGTCTCCTGGAGGGCCGCGGTGAACTGCCGGGCGAATTGCAGCGTGACGAGGACGAGCACACAGGCAAGCCAGGCGGCCCGCCTGTGCAGGAGCCTATTCCACACGCCGCGCGCCGGCTGAAGGCGTAAAGCGGTAAACAGCCGGGGTCAGATTCCATTTGGCATGGTAACGGGCGCTGATCTCTTTCTCGAATTGATCAACGCTTGGCGGTTCCACCAGGTTCACGGTGCAGCCGCCGAAGCCGCCGCCTGTCATGCGGGCGCCATAGACGCCGTCGATGGTAAGGGCTGTATCCACTAGGGAATCCAGCTCGACGCAGCTCACTTCGTAGTCGTGCTGCAAGCTGCGGTGGGACTCCACCATGAGCTTCCCCATCAGTGGCAGATCGTTGTTCTGAGCCGCCGCGAGGAAGTCTTCCACGCGCATATCTTCCAGGATGACGTGCCGTGCGCGGGCCAGCGGGATCTCCTCGATCCTGGACGCGGTGCGCTCCAGTTCGCCCAGGGTGACATCGCGTAGCGCCGGTTTGCCGGGGAAGTGCGAGAGCGCCTGATGGCATTCGGCCACCCGGTCACGATAGGCCGAGGAGCCCAATTCGTGCTTCACCATGGAGTTGACGACCACGATTTCCGCGCCTTCAGGGATGGGCGCCAGCTTGTGGGTATTGGACCGGCAATCGAGCATGATCGCCTTGTGCGCCTCGCCGAAGACAGAGGCGTATTGATCCATGATCCCGCAAGGCATGCCGACGAACTCGCGTTCGGCCCGCTGGCACAGTTGCGCCAGTTCCAGTTTGGAGATTTCGTTATCGCCCAGCAGGGCAAGGGCGCTGGAGACCTCCAATGCCGCGGAGGAACTCAGGCCGCTGCCTGTCGGAACGGAAGAATCAATCGCCAGCTGCATCGGTTTCAATTCGAAACCGAGCGCCAGGATCTGCTTGGCCACTCCCAGGACGTAATCCGCCCAGGTGCCCGTCTTTGACATGCCCGCGATCGAATCGATCGGGTAAGCCAGGTCACCCGCGAACTGCTTTGAGGTCAACCGGATCTCTTTTTTACGGATCGAGGAAGCCCGGACATCGCAGCCCACCGCGATGGCGATAGGCATGACGAAGCCTGCGTTGTAATCCGTATGTTCACCGATGAGGTTGACGCGCCCTGGGGCGTGATAATGCTTTATGCGCGGCGCGCGAGCCACAGAAAGATGCCTCCAAATGCGATGGAAAAAACTCCGAAATGCAGATTCAGGTTGGAGTCCAGCAATGGCGCGTTGAAGTTCGCCATCAGCCCCGTCCCCGTCAGCAGCAGGCCAAGAAGCCCGAAGAAGTAGCCGGCCGGTTTTCTCAGATCCAGCATGGTTATCCCTTTAGAAGAATACGAAGTTCAGCGCAATGCAAATCACGCTGGCCACAATTGCCAGGGTTGCGGGACGACGATACCATTCCGCTTCCTCAGTCTGGCGGGGTGTCACGCTGTACACGAGGCCCACCAGTTCGGAATCCGGCTTGGCCTTGGTGGCGAGGCTGACAATCGTTGTCACCACCAGGCAGCAGCAGAAAGCGGAGATCGCCACCCAGAAATTCTGGGCCATGGACGAGGGGAAGTGATACTGGACGCTCAGCCATCCGCCCTTGCCCTCGGCTTCCGTTATGCCGTAGGTGACGGCGGCGGCCGCGGTTCCACTCACCAGGCCCGCAAATGCTCCATGTCCGGTGGACCGCTTCCAGAACATACCCAACAGGAACGTAGCGAACAGCGGTGCGTTCACGAAACCGAAGATGAGCTGCAGGAAGTCCATCATGTTGTTGAAGGACTGTGCCATGTAGGCCGCGCCGATCGAAAGGCCTGTGCCGAAGATGGTCGCCATGCGGCCCATCCACAGGTAGTGCTCGTCGGGGGCATGTTTCCGGATGTAGCTCTGATAGATGTCGTAGGTCCACACCGTGTTGAAGGCGGTTACATTTCCGGCCATGCCGCTCATGAAAGAGGCCACCAGGGCCGTGAGTCCGACACCCAGCATGCCGCTGGGGTAGAACTGCGACATCAGGCTGAACAGGACCTTGTCGTAGTCGGGATTGCCGTTCTTGAGAGGCAGCGCGTAGCCGACGCTCATCGAGGCGAGAGCCGCGGCGGCGATGCCTGGCACGATCACCACGAACGGGATGAACATCTTCGGGAATGCGCCGACGATGGGCGTATTGCGCGCATCCGTCATGTTGCGTGCCGCCATCGCGCGCTGCACCACCAGGTAGTTCGTGCACCAGTAGCCGAAGCTCAGAACGAACCCAAGGCCCATGATCAGGCCGATGATCTCCACACCCATCGGATTGTCGCCAGCCGCGGCGATGTGCTGCCACGACTGCGTCATCTTCGGGCTGAGGCGCGAAGCAATACCGTCCCAGCCGCCGGCCCTGTTCACTGACAGGATGGCCAGCGGAGCGAATCCGGCGACGATGAGGAAGAACTGAAGCACCTCATTGTAGATTGCGCTCGAGAGGCCGCCCAGGTAGGTGTAGGCCAGGACGATGCCTGCCGAGGCAAGCACCGAGAACGTGAAGCTCCAGCCGAAGATCGCCTGCAGCAGGATGCCCAGCGCGTACATCGAAATGCCCGAGCTGAAGATCGTCATGATGGCGAACGTAATGGCATTAAAGCCGCGGGTTTTCTCATCGAAGCGGAGTTTTAGGTACTCCGGCACGCTGCGCGCTTTACTGCCGTAGTAGAACGGCATCATGAAAACGCCGACGAACAGCATGGCTGGGATAGCGCCCACCCAGTAGAAGTGCGACGTCATCATGCCGTACTTTGCGCCCGAGCCGCACATGCCGATCATCTCCAGCGCGCCCATGTTGGCGGCCAGGAATGCCAGAGAGGTAATCCAGAGCGGCAGCGAGTGACCGCTGGTCAGAAAGTCCGAACTGGATTTGACGTTCTTTCGAAGGAACCAGCCGATACCCAGGACGAACCCGAAGTACAGCGTCAAGACGACGTAGTCAATAAGGTGTAGGGTCATGGTGCGCGAACCGAAACAACATCATATACTGCCGGACCCTGTCAGCGTAGCCTGCTCCGGAGCTTCGGGTCCGATTTCGGGCACAAAGAGAGCCCGGTGTATCGAAAACTTCAACAGCAGTTGCTCAGCTCGTGCTCACGGCTTCAACTCGAAGATCTCAAGGATCCGGCCATCCAATGCAATCGCTTCCATTCGGAGGGAGCCCGGCGCTGCCACCAGCCGGACATAATGCTCAGTGCTCTCCACCTTCACCGTCGTACCCTCGATGGGCGCATCCACCGGGTACAGCGGAGCACCGCCGCCACCGGTGACGACATAGTGCACTCCCTGATTCAAATGGTGCTGGTAGTTGTGATCGTGACCGCTGAAGACCACCGATACCTTGTTTCGTTCGAAGACGGGTACCATCGCCTTCACCGGAGTGTCCCCGGCCTGCCGGGACTTCATCGCTGTGAACGGTGGGTGGTGCATGACCACCACGCGGAACTCCGCTTTCCGCGCTTTGGCCAGGTCCTCGTCCAGCCAGCGCAATTGCTCAGACCAGAAGGCCTCCCGGGCCTGGGCACTCAGCGCAGCGTTCCCTAAATCAGAATTCAGGAGGACAAAGTGGACGCCACCCCAGTCCAGCGAGTAGTACGGCGTGCCCACATCGAAGAATTCGTAGAAACGGCGGCTGTTCCGCTCGTGATTGCCCAGCACCGGATAGAATGCCGTCTTGCTGAGCATCGTCCGTTCGATATCGAAGAACCGCGGCCATTGCTCTGTATCCAGCCCGTCCGTCACCAGATCGCCGGTATGGAAGACCAGGTCCGGATTCGCCTTCTCGATGGCGCCCGCAATCTTGCGGTGCAGGTCGTGGCGGGTCCGCGTATCCCCAAATACCACAGCTTCGAATGCGGCCGGCTTCGCTGGAGCGGTCTTGAACGACCCGCGCAGCCCACCTGGAATGGTGTAGTTCACCGTCTCGCCGGCCTTCAATCCGGTCATCGTGACCTTCTCAGAACGGAGGACCGGAACCAGGCGGGTTTCCCCGACCTTCACGTCACCCGACTGGACCACCCAGCCGATTGTGGCGCTCTTCCCCGTCACATTGACGGCAAACGGACCGCCGACGATCTTGTCTTCCGCGAAGAGGGGTGTATGAGGAATGCCGGGCAGGCACAAGAAGAGGGCGGACAGGGCAGTCTGTTTGAGCATGACTGCCCTGTATCGTATTACACGGCTAGAGGGTGAGGGTGACTTTTGAAAGTCCCCGCGGTTGATCCGGGTCCAGTCCCTTCACTGCCGACAAAGAGGCGGCGAAGATCTGGGCGGGAATGATGTAGGGAATCGGAGTCAGCAGATCTTCCGGCAGCGCTGGTCCGTTCTTGCCGGGTTTGAAGGCAAGTTTCGCCGGGATGCGCAGGGCGGATTTCGGCGCTTCTCCGTTCGACTTGTCGGTAAGAACGAGCGTTTCGGCATGCAGTCCGCTCAGCTTGGCGATCATCTCGTTCATCACGGGCCAGGTCGGTCCAGGGGGCGCCAGGACAAACGCCGGAAACGACGGTTCGACCATCGCGATGGGCCCATGGAGGATGTCGGCCTGGGAGAAGCGCTCGGCAATGATGTAGCAGGTCTCCATCAACTTGAGCGCCCACTCAAACGCGTTCGCGTAGTTCAAGCCACGCCCGATCACGACGGCGTGCCGGGCGTACTTATACTTCTCGGCCCGCGCCGCCACTTCCTTCTCCAATGTAAGCGCCTTGGCCGCCAAATCCGGCAGCAGGCGTAGATCGTCGATCCGGATCTTCGCCCCCAGCGCGTACGCCAGCAGGTAGAACGACAGCAGTTGGCCGGTGTATGTCTTGGTCGCCGCGACGCTCTTCTCCCGTCCCGCGCGAACCAACACCGCGTGATCGGCGATCCGGGCCAAGGTGCTGTCGGGCTCGTTGGTGATGCCGATGGTGAATGCGCCCTGCTTCTTCGCCTCTTCGAGGACTACATTCGTGTCGGTGGATTCGCCCGATTGCGAGACAGCGGCGAGCAGGGCGCCTTCCATCCGCAGGTTGGCATGATAGAGCGTCGAGACCGATGGAGCGGCCAGCGAAACCGGAATTCCGGTTGTCACTTCAATCAGATAGCGCCCAAATTGGGCTGCGTTGTCGGAAGTCCCACGGGCTGCCAGGACAACCAGGCGAGGCCGCTCCTTCTCGAAGCGGGCGCGCAGGCGTTCAAATCCGCGCAGCTCCGCTTTCAGTGTCCGTTCGAGCGCCGTGGGCTGCTCACGGATCTCAGCCAGCATTTTCGACATGGAGGGGGGAGTCTACTCCTTGATCTTCAGTTTGTCTGCGTTATCGGCCATGAATGACTTGATCTGGTCGCCGGATGCAAGCAGGCGTTCCCACTGTTCCTTGTACAGCGTGACGGGAAAACGGCCCAGGCCGTAGACCGAAACGGCTCCCTTTTCACTCACCTTGAAGCTGACACCCGCATTGCGGGCCTTCTTCAACGATGCATTCTCCGCCTTCAACTTCTCCAGTTCAGCGGCCAGTTCCTCAGGGGATTTCGCAGTTCCTTCGCTCATTAACCGTCTCCTTCCTTTGTCCGCACATGCGGTTCAGAGCCAAGCATAGTCTATTCTTGATCGGACAGCATCCGGTGGGCTGCTGTCAATTGGCGGTTGGTTCGAGAACCGTCCGCGGCCGGGTCTCTGAACCCACCCAGACTTGGGGGGCAGGGAACTCCGATGGCGGCAGGTTTACCAGCCTGGGGTGAACGGTCAGCAGCAACTGTGTCCGCTCCATCGACTTGTCGTTCGAACGGAACGGCGGCAGCACGGAGATGACCGGGATGCCGCTCCAGCTCTGAGTCAGCGTCTCGCGCACCAGTCCTGCAATCACAGCAGTTTCCGAGTACTTCAGCCGCGTCTTGGTCGAGAATTTACGCTCGGAGATAACCGGTATGTCGTTGACGGCCGAGCCGGCCAGCGACTTGAACTCTGCCTCGATTTCCAGTGTCACGCTCTCTGTGCCATGCAGGTGCGGTGTCACCTTGAGCACGATGCCCAGGTCCTCGAAGTTAATGCTCGGTGCTGTGCCATAGCCGCCGGTGGTGGAACCCGTGGCCGCACCCGAGTACATGCTGGTGATGATCGGGTAGCGGTCCCCCACGTGCAATTGCGCCGCTTGCCCATCCAGGCCGAGCAGTTCCGCCTTCATCAGCGAATTCGTCTGGCCGCGCGACATGCTGGCGAATAAACTGGCGCCGACCAGGCCCATCGCGACGCGGCTTCGCCCTCCGCCGAAGGTTGCGTAGGGGCTGGAGGTCGAACTGTAGGCCGGCGTGTAGCCGATGGGCGACAGATCGCCCACGAAGGTAAACGGGAAGCTGGAGGGCAATGTCATGCCGTAGTTCAGCGATGAATCCTGGTTGACGGAAATCAGCTCTATTTCCGTCACGATCTGGCCGCGATGCAGCATGAGTTCCTGGAAGACCTGAATGGCCGGTTGCAGCCGCGACACACGGTCCCGGAACAGGACGAGCCGGCGGCCGTTGTCGATGCCCATCTTCGTCATATCAAACGTGGATTGCACCGCGCGCGCGGCTTCCTGCACTTCCTGCGGGCTCAGCGGCTCAGGGAAGGGAATAATCACGGAGATGACGGGTTCGATCTCAGTTCGCTTCTGCGTCGTATCCTTGGCCACCAGCGCGACTTTGGGGCTGATGGGCACCACGAACGAACTGGTTACATTCTCCAGATCGTGGATGGCCTCCTGCCAGCCGATGTTCTCCACCCGGAACAGGACCGGCGGACCCGCCTGGTAGTCCGAATCGAACACAACATTCAACCCGTAGGCGCTAAACACCTGTTCAAACAGCCGCTTGGCGTCGCCGCGCAAGTTGAAGCTCTTCAGGGCGGAACTGCCAGCGAGGGTCGGGAGCGGGCGGATCTGCCGCGCTTCCCGAATTTCACTCTCGGTGATCTCCGGGAACGTGATGCCTTCCGGAGCGCCGGACGCCCCGGCGTCCTTAG
The DNA here is from genome assembly GCF_051172195.1 of Paludibaculum fermentans. GTDB lineage: Bacteria > Acidobacteriota > Terriglobia > Bryobacterales > Bryobacteraceae > Paludibaculum > Paludibaculum fermentans_A. The sequence goes on along the minus strand of NZ_JBPJAQ010000001.1, from coordinate 135,935 downwards.
CGGCGCCGCCAGACGGCTGGCCCTCCGCTTCCTGAACCGCAGCCGAGGCGACGCCTGGTGCGGCGGCCACGGGCAGCGGGTCCAGTCCGACTTTTAGATTGGGCAGCGCCCTGCTGCGCACCGCCTGTGCGAAATTCCAATACTCAGGCTTTTGCGGATCGGCGGCAACCGCCTGGGAAGCAAGGAGATAGGCGGCCGCATAGTCGCGCTTGGACTCAGCTTTGCGAGCCTTTTTGTAGAGCGAGGAAGCACTCTCGCCGGCGATCCCGACCGAGCACAGACAGAACGCGAGCGCGTAGATGCGAAGAGACAGCAATACACCAGGATTGACGCTCTGCCCTGGCAGGACGTGCAGACTGATTCGTCCCTGGTTCGGCTAAACTCCCGTCAAGATTCTGCCGATAGACCACTGCCATGACTTCCCTGGTCGGTCCTCGCGCCAATTATGCCCCGCCTGTCCCCCAGAACCTGCAGGACCTGGGCATCTCCCAATCCCTGGTGATCGACCTCGTGGTCAGACGCACCATGCTCGAAGGCTTCAGCACGCTGGAGAGCCTCAGCCGCGCCCTCCGCCTATCCCTGCCGATCATCGACCAGGCGTTTCGTCAGCTGCGCCAGCAGCAGATTATCGAAGTCAAAGGAATGGTGGGCAACGATTACTCGTTCGTGCTCACGCAGGCAGGCAAGCAACTGGCTTCCGACCGCTTCCAGATCTCGCAGTATGCCGGCGCCTGTCCAGTCGCGCTGCGCGACTATCACGCCGCCACCAAGCGCCAGGCGGCGAAGGTCAACATCGACCGCCGCGCATTGCGCGCCGCTTTCTCAGACCTTGTGGTGCCAGACCGGTTGCTGGATCAACTGGGCCCCGCGCTGATCTCGCAAAACTCCATCTTCCTCTACGGTCCTTCCGGTAACGGCAAGACCTCGATCGCCGAGCGCATGCTGCGCGTCTACCAGGACGCCGTCCTGATCCCTTACGCGGTGGAAGTCGACAACCAGATCCTCAGTCTGTACGACCCCGTAGTGCACACTCGGCTGGAACTCGACGATCCGGACATTGACCCTCGCTGGGTGCTCTGCAAGCGACCCTGCATCGTCGTCGGCGGCGAACTGATTCCGTCGATGTTGGAATTGCGGCTGGATGAGGCATCCGGCATTTACGCCGCGCCGCTGCAGATGAAGGCGAATAACGGCATCTTCATCATTGACGACTTTGGACGCCAGTTGATGAGCCCGCGCGACCTGCTCAACCGGTGGATCGTGCCTCTCGATCGCCGCGTCGACTACCTGACCCTTCGCTACGGTGTTAAGTTCCAGATTCCATTCGAGTTGATGGTTGTCTTCTCAACGAACTTGGACCCCTCGGACCTGGCCGATGAAGCCTTCCTGCGCCGTATTCAGAACAAGATCGAAGTCGAACCGGTGGCGCCGCAAGTCTTCGACATGATCTTCCAGCGGGTCGTCTCCACCAAGAATGTCCCGGCCGAATACGATAGCTGCGAGTATCTCCGCAAGCTTTGCCTGGCCGGCGGGCGAACCGAGCTACGAGCCTGCTATCCGCTCGACATCATCAACATCATCGGTTCCATCAGCCAGTACGAGAACCGGCCGCTGCAGGTCACCAAGCCGGACATCGAACGCGCTGTGTATCTCTACTTCGCCCGCAGTTAGCCCTGCGGCCACAGCTTGAATCAACTCAGAACCGGGCGGCGGGACGCCGTGTTGGCAGTCCGCCGCCCGACCTGCATCAGGGCAGGCGGGACGGGTCCGGCCCCGCGTGAATTGATTCATATCAAAACTGTGAGTTGTGTGTATTCGGGGTGCCGCCGCACCATCCGGTCAATCCGCACTGACTTGAGCATGTTGCTGGCTGAGGATTGAACTCTCCCGCTGATTTGGCCCTGGCCGATCGCCTGCCGTCGCTCCTTTGACTGGGGCGATCACCGCATACCACCACTAATCAGTTGTTTACCGGCTGTGAGGTGAACAGATAGCCGGTTTTCGCAGCGAGAGCAGCGCCGCTTTCTGGCCAGGTCAGAATGCCCAATCTGAGCCTTCTCAGGCTATCCGCTGATACGCCGGTTCCTCGCTTCAATCCCCACTGGAAACTGGAGTTTCGTGTCTGTTTACGTGAACCGATCACAAATAAGTTCTGTTCACAAACTTGAAATCTTCAATATGTACTGATATGCTCCACCTACACTTTCGCCTCGTGGCGATACATCACTCTCTGGGGTGCCTCAATGAAGAGGATCTTCTACGTTGTCTGTTTTGTGCTCGTTTTGGGCCTACCCATGCTTGCGCAGACTCTGGGTGAAATCACCGGCCAGGTCCGCGACACAACCTCGGCGCCCGTGCCCGAAGTTGTGGTCACCATTGTGAATCTGGCCACAAACGCTACCCGTTCTTCCGTAACGAACGACGCGGGTATCTACAGCTTCCCTTCGCTCCCACCGGGCTCATATAACCTCAAGGCCGAAAAGCCCGGGTTCAAGGCAGCCGCTTCCACCAACATCGAAGTCCAGGTCCAGCAAACGGTCCGATTGGACCTCGATCTCGCTGTCGGCTCAGTCTCGGAAACCATCGAGGTCACGGCGCAAGCCAGCGCCCTGACGACGGAGAACTCCACCCTGGGCACGGTTGTCGAGAACAAACGCATCGTGGAGCTGCCTTTGAACGGCAGAAACTACCTCCAGTTGGTTTCCCTCTCGCCGAATACTTCCACGGGATTCCCTTCCGCAGGCCAGGCTCGCTCTCGGCAGGGCGGGTTCCGATCAGAACAGTCCATCGCCGTCGCCGGGCAGCGCAGTTCGTTCAACCACTACTCCCTCGACGGCGTGGAAAATACGGATCCGAACTTCAACACATTCGTGATCCAGCCGTCCATCGACGCCCTACAGGAGTTCAAAGTCCAGACCGGTGTCTACCCGGCTGAGTTCGGCCGCGCCACTGCGCAGATCAACGTGCTCACGAAGTCCGGTGGGAATCAGTTCCATGGCACGGTCTTCGAGTTCCTGCGCAACGAGAAACTGGACGCCAAGAACTACGCTTTCCGCAGCGCCCGCCCGCCCAAGGACCCCTTCAAGTGGAACCAGTATGGCGGCACTCTCTCGGGGCCGGTAATGATCCCGAAACTGCTGAATGGGAAAGACCGGCTGTTCTTCATGGGCAACTATGAAGCGTTCCGCCAGCGCCGCTCCACTCAGTCCCTATACAGCCTGCCCAGCGCCGCCATGCGCGGTGGTGATTTCAGCGAGATCGCGGGCGGCATCTACGACCCCAAGACCCGGACCGTAGGCGCCGACGGATCCATCACATCCACTCCGTTCGCAGGGGGCATCATCCCAGCCAACCGGATCGAAGGGATCTCCAAGAAGCTGCTTGAGTTTTACCCGGCGCCCAACCTGGCCACCTCCACCCCGCGAGTAAACAACTTCCAACAGGCCCAGGGCGCCCCCATCAATCGCGACCAGTTCATCCTGCGCATGGATTGGGTGGAATCGCCGAAATCCCAATGGGCCGGCCGCTACAGCTGGGGTGACGAAGCCCAGCTCAACGCCGGGCTCAAATTGAACGGATCCCAGGTGCTGACCAATGTCGAGCAGTACATGGGTTCGAACACCCGCACGCTCACGCCGAACATTGTGAACGAAACCCGCTTCGGCTACACCCGGTTCTACAACTCCACCGCCCGGGAGCTGGCCAACGTCCGCAATGTCGTGGACGAACTCGCCATTCCCGGACTCAAGGGCGGGGCGCCCATTACCTACGGCATTCCGGCCATCGGACTCACCAACTACTCCGGTTTTGGCGACGACTCCGAAGGACCCTATGAGAACAAGAACCGCTCCATGCAGTTCCTGAACAACACGTCATGGATCCACGGCCACCACACTCTCCGCTTCGGTGGCGAGGTACGAAACGAACAGTTCAACCAGGATGGCAACCAGTTCGCCCGCGGCTCGTTCGGCTTTGAAGTGAACGCTTCCCGCCGTGGACCCACCGGAACGAATCTGGGCGGCGACGCCTTCGCCGACTTCCTGCTGGGCGAGGTTAGGCGCGCGGAGCAGGCCGTCGCCATCGGCAGTGCCCGTTTCCGCGCCACCAGTTTCTCGTTCTTCGTGGACGACACCTGGAAGATCGCGTCCAACCTGACCCTGTCGCTCGGGTTGCGCTACGAGAACACGCCGGCCTGGACCGATGACAGCGGCCGTCTATTCACCGTGTACATGCCGTTCATGGATTCCACTCCGGCGATCCAGGACCGTAGCCGCTACCCCATCTTCCTGCGCCAGGGCATCGGCAAGGATCCGTACGAAGGAATCGCCATCCGCTGGCCCGGCATCGATGTGGCGCAGGACGGCCGCCTGGGTAACACCCTGGTCCGCCGCGACCTGAACGACTTTGCCCCGCGCATCGGCATCAGTTGGAGTCCGACCTCCAAGTGGGTCGTCCGTACCGGCGCCGGCATGTTCTATACGCAGGACACCGGCAATCCCCGCTTCGATCTGGCCCGCAATACCGCCGGCCGCTTCCGCAAGGAATCGGTCAGCGACCGGCCCGACAGCCAGTGGGCGAACTCGTTCTCCTCCATCGTAGGCGCCTTCCCGCAGATCGCGAATCCCTACTCATTCGCCAACCTGTATGAGCGCCGCACACCCTATTCCATGCAGTATCTCTTCAACGTGCAGCGCGAATTCACGTCGAACTTCGTCATCGAAGCCGGCTACCTCGGCTCAGTCAGCCGCAAGCTGGAATCACTGCGCGCGGTCAACGAAGCCTTGCCTGGAACCACAGGCAGCGTCGTCCAGCGCTCTCCCTATCCCTTCTTTGGGCGCATCCAACTGGTTGACAACGGCGGCCGCGGCAACTACAACTCGTTGGGCGTCAAGGTCACCAAGCGCTACTCCCGCGGCCTCTCCACGCTCATGTCCTACACCTGGTCGAAGTCCATTGACGAGACCTCGGGCATCCGCGTGAACGACGGCGACACGCTCTTCCCCCAGAACAGCTACTGCATGCGCTGCGAGCGCGGTCTTTCCGCATTCGACACGCGCCATCGCTTTGTCACCTCGCTGCTCTATGACCTGCCTGTCGGCAAGGGCAAGGGCTGGAACGTATCGAATGGGTTCGCCGATGCGATTATCGGCGGCTGGCAGGTGGGCACCATCGTGACCGCCTCCACCGGCTTCCCACTCACCGTCACCTCCGGCCGCGATCAGTCGAATACCGGCGCCGGCTTCGACCGCCCCATGTATAACTCGGGCACCGACCCGAACCTGAGCAATCGCGATCCGCAGCGCTGGTACAACCCCGCGGCCTTTGTGCTGCAACCGTTCGGCACTTTCGGCAATGTGGGCCGCAATACGCTCATCAGCCCCTCAATCCTCGGTGTCGACTTCTCGGCGCTGAAGAACTTCCGCATCCCCAAGACGGAAAATCACACTCTGCAATTCCGTTTTGAGGCATTCAACCTGCCGAATCATCCCAACTGGGGCAATCCGGACACCAATGCCGGACAGATCCAGCGCGACTCCTCCGGCAATATCACGAATGCCGGCAGCTACGGTGTGATCGGCGGTACCCGCACCAACATGCGGAATCTGCAGTTCGCCTTGAAGTACATCTTCTAACTCGACGGCCCTGTTCGCCGCTGGCTCCGTCCGATTCCCCCTGCTTCGGACGGAGCCTCTTCTTTTGTACAGGCCTGATAATGAAAGCAGGCGGACCTTTTGCGCGTCGTTCTGATCTCCACCTACGAACTGGGCCGGCAGCCGTTCGGACTGGCGTCCCCGGCCGCCTGGCTGCGCGCCCGCGGGCACGATGTCACCTGCGCCGACCTGGCCGTCGGACTCCTTCCGGTGAAGGCTGTCCGTGAGGCGGACTGTGTCGCCTTCCACCTGCCCATGCACACGGCTACGCGCATGGCCCTGCCGGTGCTCGAGCGCGTTCGCGACGTAAACCCCTCGGTTCGTTTGGTAGCCTATGGCCTCTATGCGCCGCTCAATGCGGAGTACTTGCGGCAGTTGGGGGTCCATGAAATCATCGGCGGCGAATTCGAGACCGCGTTGGCCGAGGCCGTGGAGGGACGCCCGGCGGGTGCATTGATTCAACTGGAGCGCCAGGCGTTCGCTGTACCCGATCGTTCGACCCTGCCCAAGCTCGAGCGCTACGCCCACCTCCACGTGAACGGCGAGCGCCGCGTCGTTGGTTACACCGAAGCCTCCCGCGGCTGCAAACACCTCTGCCGGCACTGTCCCGTTGTCCCGGTCTACAACGGTGTCTTTCGCGTCGTTCCGGGAGACATTGTCCTGGAGGATATACGCCGCCAGGTCAGCGCCGGAGCGCAACACATCACCTTCGGAGATCCCGACTTCTTCAATGGCCCCACCCACGCCATGCGCCTCGTGGAGCAACTGCACCAGGAATGGCCGGAGGTCACCTACGATGCCACCATCAAGGTCGAGCACCTGCTCAAGCACCGCGACCTGCTGCCCGCCCTGGGCCGCACCGGTTGCCTGTTGATCACGACCGCCGTGGAGTCAACCGAGGATCTGGTGCTGGAGAAGCTCGACAAGGGCCATACCCGTGCCGATTTCCTGGCCGCCCTGGTTCTGGTCCGCGAAGCCGGGCTGCACCTGAATCCGACCTTCGTGCCTTTCACTCCATGGACGACACCGGAGGGCTTCCGCGATCTGCTTCGGGTTCTGCTGGAAACCGGCCTGGCGCGCTCTGTCACACCCATCCAGCTCGCCCTACGGCTGCTGATCCCGGCGCATTCTCTGATTTTGGACTTGCCGGACGTCCAGCCGCTGCTGGACGGCTTCGATCCGGCCGGGCTCCTTCACCGCTGGCATCACCCGGATCCGAGTGTGGACCAACTGGCCCGCCGCATCTTCGAACTGGTGGCGTCCCGTCAGAAGGCGGCCGATCCGCCGCACGAGATCTTCCGCCAGATCTGGCAACTGGCCCACGGTGCTGCGCCGCCGGAAAACTTCGACCTCATCCCACGCGCCGCCGTGCCTTATCTGGACGAGCCCTGGTACTGTTGAGCGGAACCCACCGAAGAGCAGGTTGCTCTTCTCTAATTCCTACTTCTGCTTGTCGGCGCAGGAGGCGTCCCGGCACGGCCGCTGTGTTGGCATGGCCAGCGGGTCGTATATGAAAACAGCGGATGGCGTGTTGCAGGCAGCAGGCCCACTTTGGTAGAAGACCGCAGCGGACGGTATGCCGATGATCGCCGAGAAATCCCCGCTCCGTATCCCCGCAAGCAGGTTCGCGTTCTGAGCCGCCGTGTACACCGGAGCCAGCTTCATCGCCTCTTCCAGCGCCGTCATCTTCAACTTCTGCGCATCCGTGAGCAATGCTGTGTTGTTCTTGCGCAGGTCGTCTCCAGCCTGCTTGATGTCGCGGCAAATCAGCTCGATCTCCATGTACCGCACGCCTAGCGCGCTGGGATCGATAGGGTCCTTGGCCGTCTCCGTAGAGATTTCGTTCTGCACCTCGTAGATCCGGGAATTCTTCCGGGATACCAGCTCTGAGTAGGCATTGTTATTCCGCACGAGCTGATCGGCCTGGCGGCTCGTCAACGCGAGATAGGTGATCAAGGAGTCCGGAATGCCCACTGACCAAGACTGCGCCTGCAGCGGCGCCAGTGCGAGAAATAAACAGAAAAGGCCCTTCATGGCTCTACAATAACGCACCCATTTTTCACCAGCTAGAATTAATGTTGGTGAAGATCCTCATCGTTGCTTCCAAGCTCGGCTACCAGACCCGGAGCTTCACGGAAGTCGCTCGCCGGCTTGGCCTGGAACCCATCCTGGCCACCGATCGCTGCGGCTCGCTCGAGGATCCCTGGGGCGACCAGGCCTTCCCGCTGAAGTTCCACCAGCCCGCCGAGTCCGCCGAACGGCTGGCCCGCGAGATCTCTGGCATCGCAGGCATTGTGGCCGTCGGCGACCTGCCGGCCGTGGCCGCCGCACACATAGCGGCGCGTCTCTGCCTGCCCTTTCACTCGACCGCCGCCGTGGAGGCAGCCGGCAACAAATACCTCGCCCGCGAGCGGTTTGCCGCCGCCGGCCTGCCGGTGCCCACCTTCTTCCGAGTCCCCCTGGCGACTGATCCGGCCGAAGCCGGTCTGCGCGCCCCCTGGCCTTGCGTCCTCAAGCCGCTCGGCCTATCCGGCAGCCGCGGCGTAATCCGGGCCAATAATCCGGATGAATTTGTCACGGCGTTTGAAAGAATCCGCACTTTGCTGAATGCACCGGAGTTGCTGCGCCACCGCCATCCGGCCCTCGGCTTCATTCAGGTGGAGGAGTACATCCCGGGACGTGAATTCGCCCTCGAAGGACTCATGATCCGCGGCAAGCTCCAAACGCTCGCCATCTTCGACAAGCCCGATCCACTGGAGGGCCCGTTCTTCGAAGAGACCCTTTACGTCACCCCTTCCCGCGAACCCCTGGAAGCCCAGGCGGCCATGAGCCAGGCGATTCAGGGCGCCGCCACCGCATTGGGACTGTCCGACGGTCCCATCCACTCGGAACTGCGTTGGAACGACCGCGGAGCCTGGGTGCTGGAAGTCGCGGCCCGGCCCATCGGCGGCCTCTGCTCACGCGTGCTCACGTTCAATGGAGGTACCCCATTGGAGGAGGTGATCCTGCGCCACGCGCTCGGGCATCCGCTGGGGAAACTCACCCTCGACGGACCTGCCTCGGGCGTCATGATGATCCCGATTCCGCGCAATGGTCTCTATGAAGGCTGTTCGGGAGTGGAAGCGGCGCTGGGAGTGGGCGGAATCGACGGGGTGGAAATTACAGCCCAGCCTGGACAGCGGTTTCAGCAATTGCCGGAGGGCAGCAGCTATCTGGGCTTCCTCTTTGCGAGGGGGCCGGCTCCGGCGGAGGTCGAAGCCTCGCTCCGCCGGGCCCATGGCTGCCTGCAATTCCAATTCGCCACGGCCCTGCCGGTGATGGCAAAGCCACAGCGTTCAGCTCTTTGATTTTTGAGGGGTGAAATCCGGCGGCAGCTGCGCGCCATCGCCAAAGAAGTACTGCTCCATCTGCACCAACAGGAAATCCTGCGCTTCCTTGGTGCCCAGATTCAGGCGGTACTCGTTCATGAGCATCTTCATGTGCTCCACCCACATGCGCCAGGCTTCTTTCGAGACGTTCTCGTAGATCCGTTGGCCCAGGGGATGCCCGTCAAACGGAGCTTCATCCAGACCGACCATCTGTTTCCCGAATTTCACGCACATCACGGTGCGCTTACCCGTCAAATCTTCTTCTCTCGGTGGCATCGAACCGCCGCATCCCATATCGAAAGTCTCCTGTGATCCCAGGATACCCCAGCAAGGCTGCCCCGGCACCCTGCTCTTCGCCCCGCTACCGGCGGACCACCGGAGCCGGCGGTGGCGTGAAGCCCCACAGTTTCCACCATGCGCCTGGACCCAGGTTCATCCCATCCCACAGCTGTTGCAGCGCGGCGGGCTCCAGCTTCAATAGAGCGTCACGGGTCACCCCCGGTGGCAGCGGAGCAAGGACGATCAACCGGTCCACCGTCATCGCCCTTTCTTCCTCGGTCCCGCGGGTGAGAAGGTGCCACAACGTCAGGATGTCCCGGCGCCGCGCCAACGGCAGCAGCGTTTTCCGGGCCGCCAGCCGTTCCGCCGGTTGGGCCGCGAAATCCACCTGCTCCAGCGCGCGAATCAGGCCGGGCCCGGCATCGAGATAGTAGGGCGTCCCGGGCCCCAGGCCCTTGCGCGTCCGGCATGCGGCACCGACCGGGATGAATGACTGCCGTCCGCGATCCTCGAAGCTCACCCAGCCCATCGTCACTTCCAGATGCCCGTTGCCGTCGTGGTCGACTTTGAGCGTATAGGCGCAGCCCAGATCCACTGCCTTCGCCGACGGCGTGACGACCTGGAACAGCCGTGGCGGCGCCAGGATGCTCGCCCGGATCTCGCCATGCTCCAGCGAGACCAGTTGCTGGTTGGGGGACGCGGACATCAGCCGGATGAGTGAGTTCTTCCCGATGGTCAGGTCGCCGATGTTACCCACGCGCAACTGCACCTGGCCTGACGCCGTCTCCAGTTGCTCCCCAGTCCGCAGCACCCGCGTCAAGCGGGAACCCCAGTTCAGCCGGACCTCCCCGTCCGTACTGGCAATGGCCCATCCCGGGGATTGTTGATAGAGATAGGCGGCCGTGGCTGCGGCCACCGTGAGAAGCACGCCGGCGGCGATCGCATACCGGCGCCAGGGCGTGACACACGCCGGGACACGCGGCTCCAGGCGCGCTTCCAGCTCAGCCCGCCTGGGCTCGTAGCGCAGGGGCCGCAGCGCCTGCTGCATCCGCTCGAGTTCGTCGTCGTGCCAGTCGCTCATGACTGTCTCTCCGCGCCCGATCCTGGTTCACCGGATCCCGGCGCCAGCTTTTCGCGCAGCATCTTCATGCCCCGCGACAGATTCACCCGTACCGACTCATGAGTCAGTCCCGTCAGCACCGAAATCTCGGGCCCGGTCATCCCTTCCACCAGACGCATCAACAGGGTCTCGCGATACGCCTCAGGCAAGCTCCGCACGGTGGCGAGAATATACTGGCCGTCTTCACCCGGACGCCCACGGCCCTCCAGAGTCAGAGGCAGTTCCTCCTCCTCGTGGCTCCGCCGGTAATGATCCATGGCTTTGTTTCGGGCGATACGCGCCAGCCAGCCTGGAAAGGCGGCCGGCTCCCGCAGGGAAGGAAGGGCCCGCCAAGCCTGCAGGAAGACCTCGTGGACCAGATCGTCGGTCTCCTGGCGATGGACGCGGGCCAACAGCACGGCATGCACCATGCGGCCATACCGTTCATAAAGCGAACCAAAGGCCGCACGATCGCCGCGCTGCGCAGCTTCGACCAGCCCTTGCGTCTCCTCCGCCATTTTCTACAGAGTAGACGCAGCGAACAAGGGATGTGTGAACTTATACTCCGCGGACGAGCAGTGCGCCCCAGTTGAAACCGGCGCCGAAGGCCGCGAAGACTACGGGCAAGCCGGGCTCGAAGTCATTGTCCTGGCTCCATTCACATGCGGCAATCAGCATGGAGGCCGACGACGTATTGCCATACTTGCGGATGTTGGAGAAGAACTTGGCACTGGGTACGCCCAGCGTGCTGGCCACTCTGTCGATGAGATTCTGGTTGGCCTGGTGCATCAGGAATGCCAGGACCTCGGGCGGCTGAATCTTGTACCGGTCCAGCAGCGACCGGATCGCAGCCGGAATCTTGCGCGAAGCCTGCAGGATGACGCTGCGCCCGTTCATTTTGATAGGCATGCCGTTTTCCAGCGTCAGGTCTTCTGAGTAGCTGCCGTCGGTGCCCAAAACGGAGTCCACAATTTCAGCGCGGCCCTTCTCTGCCGTAATCAGGCAGGCGCCAGCGCCGTCGCCGAAAAGTACCGCTACGCCGCGCTCCTGCGGCTCGCGCGCGACAATCCGCGACATCTTCTCCGCGCCAATCACGAGAATCGGGCCAATCTGGGAGGTTAGCCGCGCCGCCATCGACAGGCCGAATAGGGAACCTGCGCTGGCCATTGGCAGGTCGACGGCCGGCACCCCGGCCGCGCCCATCTTCTGCGCCGCGACACAAGCCGGGCCGGGGAACGAGCGTTCCGACGATCCACTGGCCACCATCACCATGCCCAGGTCACCTGGAGCCACGCCGGCGCGTTCCAGGCAGTCCCGGCCCGCCCGCGCCGCCAGGTCGGCCACGGTGTCTGCATCCACGGCGAACCGCCGCTCTTCAATCCCTGAGACGTTGACCACCCAGGTGGAGTCAGCGCCCACCCAGCTGCCAGCCTCCTGGCTGGTTACCACCCGCTCGGGCAGCCAGCTTCCGAATTCCTTGATAAATGCCATTGCCCGAGTCAATTCCTAGAGTCGAGATATTCTTCGATCCGCTCGATAGAGTCAAACTTGCGAGGGTTCAAATCCGCATCGGGGATCTGAATGGAGAACTCCTGTTCCAGGGCGCTCACCAGGTCCGGCAATGCGAACGAGTCGAGCAATCCGGAATCGAACAGCGAGTCGCCAGGCGCCGGTAAGGTGTCCTGCTTCGTCACTGTCTTCAGGATTTCAATGAGTTTTGATCGACGGTCCATTTTCGTTAGCTCCTAATACCTGGCGTCGCACGGTTTGAAAGACTCCGTACTGGCCCATGATGAGCTCGAATAAAGAATCCCCCACCAGGCGGTATCCTGGCGAGGTCAGGTGTACGAAATCGCCCTGTGCCAGACCGGCCTGGACCCATTGTTTCATGGATCCCTTGCCGCCCATGGCCGTTCTCAAATTCCAAAATGCGCAGCCGTTGGCCAGTGCGGCGTCGCGTTGCGCTATTAAGATCTTATCAACCGCTTCGTACGGCACAACACGCCGGCGCGAATAGATTGCCTGATCCGGGGCGCCAATGATCAGGATGCTCGTCGTCGGGGACGCCGCTCGAATCGCTTTCACTACCTGCCCCAGCGCCTGCGCATACGACTCGCTCGTCCAGTCAGGCCGCCGCGCTTCGTTGGTTCCGTAAGCCAGGACGACCAGTGCCGGATTCCGCCGTTCAATCTCTTTCCTCAACACCTGCTGGTCCCATAACAGCAACAGATCGGCCTGCGCGCCATTGATGCCCAACGGCTCCCACGTGATGCCGCCGCGCTTTTCCAGCACCCAGCCGTGCACACGCACCGGCGCGTTGTTCACCGTCCTCAACACCAGGTGGTGTGCGCCCGCCGCCAATTCCTTGCGGTAAAATCCGGGCCCGACTGTACCATCGGTCGAAACCGTGTCCAACACCACATCGTTGTCTTCCAACGTGAACGAGCCGCCGCCGGGCTGCTGTAGATAATAGAACTCCAGCGTCTGCCCTTCCGCTTCCAGCGAGATGGTTTCGTTCGCTCGCGTGGTAGCCAGGCTCACCCCGGCGATCCCATACAAACCATCGCCTTCCCGGGCCAGCAGGCCTTCCGGCTTCCAGTTGCGCGACATCGTCGCCCTGGCATCAAACCGGCGGAACCCGGCAAACGGCCGGCCCGCCTGCACGAACCCGGGCCCGCCATCTCCGAACTTCTGCTGGAACCGAACCCGCAATTCGCCGGCCCAATCGTCCGAAGCAGTGTGGGAATCTCCGAAGTGCAGCACCCTCAACGGTTCGCCAGCGGGTTGCTGCTGTTGGCGGAACAACAACTCATAGAACGGGACCATGGCCGCGGCATTCTGGATGCCCAGTTCCATCGCTTCGGACATGTGGGTTTGGACGGATTCGGTCGCTTCCGCCTTCTGCTCGGCCGTGGCCGGAGGCGGCTTGGGAACCGCGCGGCGCCTGGCGGCGCTCTTTTTCGTGGGCGTCTTGGCTTTCTTTTTCGCGCTGGCCGTCGGCGCCGGTGCCACAGCCGTCAGTGCGGGTACGAACACCAGCACCGCCGCGAAGATAAGTTCCCAAGTCCTCATTTATGGTTTCGAACCCAACGTTTGCTTTGGCACTGCCGCCAGATTCTGCCGCAGTTGCTTCAGCTTGTAACTGTTGTAGCCGTCCACAAGTGCCTGATACAGCAGGGTTCCTACGATGCGCGCCCCCGAGGGCAGGGGATGAATGAAATCCGCACTCACCAGTCTCGGTTCCGCCATATACCACTTTCCCATAGTCCCGGGTCCGCCCATGGCCTGGAAAGTATTGAAGAAGGCACAGCCGTTCTCGGCCGCCAGCCTGGCCTGGACTGAGACGAGTTGCGGCAGCGTCGGCATCGTGCCAATCGTGCCGCCCTGTTCCCGCGCACCACGATCCATTGGACTCATCATCAAAATCGACGCCTCGGGTACTGCCGTCTTCACCCGGCGCAGAATCTCTTTCACATCTTTGGGATACGTGGTGTCGACATAGTTCCTGTAGCCGCTCTCGTTGGTGCCGTAATTGATCACCACCAGATTCGGCTTCGCCATCCGCAATTCCTCGATCCAATGCTGGCCGTTCACATGCGAGGCCAGCACGCCCGCCCAGGTGCCGTTCAGGCCGATGCTGTCGTACATGACTCCCGGAGCGTCCTTGCGGAACGTGACGCCGAACAGTCGCGCCGTCCCTCGCGTCACTTTGATCTGGAATTTCTGCGCCTCTGCCGGAATCGGCCAGGTCTGTTCCACCGCCGCCGCGTCCGGAGACGAGGTGTCCAGCGTCGCAATGTGCACATCATCGGCGTCGATGGAGACTTCGCCGCCATCCGGCTGCGCGAAATAGGAAAGCGACAGCTTCGTGTGGCCGGAGTTGCGCAGCGTGATCTTGCTTTCGGCCCCCACACCGCCGGTGAAACTCACTCCGCCCAGGCCGTACCGGCCGTCCCTCTGCCCGTGCAGCGTCGCCGGATCCATCTTCCAGCCCGATGCGCTGACGTCCAACCCGCGATGCGCATACCAGGCCCAGGGCTTCGCAATCAGGTAGGTGCCGTGTCCGGCGTCGCCAAAGCGGGTTTGCAGGAAATTCCGGACATCGGCCGTGATCAGGTCGGCTGTGGTGGGCGAATCGCCGTAATGCAGGATCCGCGTCACTGCGTTGCCCTGCTTGCGCTCCGTCTTCAGCAATGCAGCGTAGAAGTTGTCCATCGCTCCGTTCGGGTCGTGGATTTTTGAGTCATCTGCCTTGACCGGTACAGTATCCGGGCGCAGCCGCTCCATCTCTTCCTGTATCGGCGCCGCTGCCCGCGACCTTGGCTGAAAGTCCAGAACCGCCGGTGCCGCACTCCACTCATAGATCCGCCAGTTGTACCACTGCGGAATGTATTGAGGCAGCGTAATACCCAGCGCGAACGTCGCGATGACGAGGAACGGTTTCAATGGCCAGGGCGACTTCATCATGACTCTCAGAATTTCGTGTACAGGAACGGCGCGGCGCCTGTCACCGCAATGTATTCAATGGCCAGCACCAGCAGAACCAAGGCGGTTGCCTGGGCGTAGAACGGCGCCCTGATGAATGTCTTTGTGGACAGGTCGTACACTTTGCGTGGCAGGTAGTGCATGGTCACCGCGATCAGCAGGACCACCGCGATCGGCATCGAAATGTTGGCCAGGCTGGCAGTCAACGACGCGATGCGCCCCAGCACTTCCCAGGCGTTGCTCAACGTCGTGGCCCGGAAGAATACCCAGGCAAAGACAACGAAATGGGCGGTTGCCAACTGCGAAGCAATCCTGATCCAGGGATTTGTCGAGGGCTTCGGGTTGCCGCGCCAGGTCCGGAACCCGTGGTGTACAGCCAGGGCGCCGCCGTGCAAAGCGCCCCAAATGATGTAGTTCCAGCTTGCCCCGTGCCACAGTCCGCCCAGCAGCATGGTCAGGAACAGGTTGGTGTACGTGAAGATCTTCCACTTCGACCGCAGTCCGGGGAGGGAAAAGTACAGATAGTCACGCAGCCAGTTGGACAGCGAAATGTGCCAGCGCCGCCAGAATTCGCTGATGTTCAACGCCTGGTATGGCCGGTTGAAGTTCTCGGGCAGCTTCAGGCCCAGCAACTGGGCGCTGCCGATGGCCAGGTCTGAATAGCCGGAGAAGTCGTAGTAGAGCTGCAGACCGTAGGCGTACACCCCGATCAGCACTTCGACGCCTGTGTATAGATTCGGGGTGTCAAACACCCGGTTGACCAGATTCTCAGCCAGGTAATCGGCGATGAGAAACTTCTTCATCAACCCTAAAGCAATGCGGAACAAGGCCTTGCCGCTATCGTCGATGGAGAGCTGCTTGTCTTTCTTCTCCAGTTGCGGAGCCAGGGACAGCACTCGCGTGATGGGCCCGCTCAACGTCGTTGGGAAGAAGCTGACGGCCGTCATGTGCGTCAGCAGGCTCTTCACGGGTTTGCCGTCTTTTCTGTACAGGTCGATCGTGTACGTCAGCGACTGGAAACAGTAGAACGAGATCCCCAACGGGAAGGTCCAGTGCCATTCGGCCGGTTTCACGTGCCTGAAGTCGGCCCAGGAGGATAGGAAGAACGGCATGTACTTGAACGTCGCCAGGATGCCCAAGTTCATGAGAACGCTGGTGGATACCAGCAACTGCCGGAGTCGTTTATCGCTCCAGGCCCCCAGCCCCCGGCCGATCAGGTAGTCGATCAGGGAGGCGCCTGGAATGAGCACGAGGTAGAACAGATCCCACTTCGCGTAGAAGTAGTAGTTCGCGAACAGCAATACCGAGAGACCGGCCAGGCGCCAGCGCTGGAGCGGCCAGTAGAGCAGAAAGTTGCCCGTCAGGAATAAGTAATAAACAGAACTGGAGAGGAGCATGCAGGCGCACGCGGAACGAAAAGTCCATTATACTTGCCGCGCGCGGGTCCGCCCTCAGGGTTTGTACGATTTATTGAAGCCGTTGCGCGGATTCGTGACCGTGAAACTACCGCCTTTGGTAGCGGATACCTCCAGCCCAACACCCTGGCACTTCTCCTCCGGATTCGCGATCCGGTCCTCCGCCACGTTGTGGTCCTTGCCGCCGGCCACGGCGTAGTGAATCTGCCACAGATCCTGCAAACCCGGCGAAGCCGAAATGGTAGTCCACGCGGCAGGTGAACCGCCTTTCTTGGCGCCGTTGTTCATGATCGCCACCCGCGGGCGCAGACCGTGCACCATCGAAGCTGAGTTCGACTGGTCCAGGCCATGGTGCGTCGTGAGGAACAGGTCGATTGGTCCAATCAGGTGTTCAGGGCAGGCCGCGTCCAACTCCTTATTCCAGGTGAGATCGCCCAGATCGACGAAGCGGAATTTCCCGAAGCTGATCAGCACGCCGATCGACCGGGCATTCTCAGATGGGTCATCCGCCCGGCGCTGCTCGGTCGCGCACACCGCGTTCTTCTGGCCCCCACCTTTCAGGGCCTTGGGGATCCTCTCCCCGTTGGCCGTAACCACTTCCACACGCAGGTCTTTCATCGGCAGTACATCGCCCGGCTTGACCGATAACTGCTTGGAGCCCGCCGCGATTACCTTCTGGTAGCCGGCATTGAGTGCTTCGGCGCCGCGGCCCGTCTCAATGTTGGCGCCGTGGTCGACTACGGTGCCTACCGGAAACTTCGCAGCCAGATCCGGGACCCCACCCACGTGATCCAGGTGGTAGTGGGTGACCAGCAGGTAGTCGATCTTCTTCAGGCCCGCTTTCTTCGCCGCCGCGATGATGCGGTCGGCGTCACGGCCGTTATTCCCAGGCCAGCCCGCATCCACCAGCAGCGACTCGCCGGAAGGCGTCACCAACAGGGTCGCCTGTCCGCCCTCGGTGTCGATGAATGAGATTTCCAGGTTCTTGCGGTTCGCCGCCGGCAGCGACAAAGCTCCAGCCATGAGGAAGACAAGCGTCCAGCGCATGGCGTGATCCTATCATAGGGAACAGAAGGTGTTGAACCGTCGTAGTAAACTACGGGGAAGTCAGCAATGCCTTTTTGCACTCAATGCGGCACGGTAGTCCAACCGGCCGATATCTTCTGCGGTTCCTGCGGAGCCCGGCAGGCGCAGGCCGCCGGAACATCCGACTCCACGGCGCGCCCTTTCACCGCCCCTCCGCCCCCGCCCAACCCGGCCAACGACTTCCTGAAGACCATGACCGCCCGGAACGCCTCCCTGATGTGCTACATCCCGGTGGCCGGCTGGATTGTGTCGATCATCATTCTCGCCTCCGACCGCTTCCGGGCTGAACGGGAGGTCCGCTTCCACGCCTTCCAGGGACTGTATCTCTTTGTCCTGTGGTTATTTGTCGACTGGGTGTTCGGTCCGTTCTCGGACTCCATCGAAGCCCCGCACTACATCGCCAAGGCCTTGAAGGCCGTCGTCTTCGGCGCCTGGATCTTTATGATGATAAAGACCAATCAGGGTGATAACTTCCGTCTCCCGATCCTTGGCGAACTGGCCGACCGCAGCGTTTCCGAACAGAAATAACCCCGCCATGGAGCAGCAGGCCTGCCCTGGGGCCTAAAGCGCGCCTCGCCCTTCCGTCGATAGCTGGAAATGCGAGAACACGCACGGGGGATCGCCCCCGGTACCAGTTCGGAGCCGCCCCTCGGGTCCTTTTGATGCCATCCGGTACACTCCGCGCTTTGCCGCGCCTGCTGGCCTTCCTGTTCCTGGCGCTGCTGGTGTGCCCGCTCCGCTATTTCTCCCTCGCCCACGACAACGTACTCGACACCTCGTGGGTCTACGCCATGAATCTGGCCGCCGTCCACGGCCTGCGCTTCGGTGTCGACATGATTTGGACCACCGGGCCGCTCGCTTACCTGTTCCAGCCGTTCGACATGGGCCAAAACCTCATCCACGGGCTCGCCGCGCAGGCGCTGGTGTGGCTGGTTCTGCTGTCGGTATTGGTGGACCTCTGCTACTTCGCGGACGTTTCCATTCGGAACCTCGTCGCATTCGCGGCTTGCACCGCGCTGGCCGCTCCGTTGTTCCACTTCAATTTCGTAGGCGTCGAGAACCTGCTGCTGCTGGCGATCCTGCTCCAGGCCGCCCTGCTCCTGCTCAGGCCTTTCCTGTGGCGCCGCTTCGCTTTGATCGTCTGTTTGACGCCGCCCATTGTCCTGATCAAGGGTACCGGGGCGGCGATCGCCGTAGGCATTCTTGGCGGGATGCTCGCCGCCTTGGCCCTTCGCCGCGACTGGCGACGGGCCATCACCGCGGCCGCACTCGCGACCCTGTTGCTTCCCACCCTGACCCTGCTCGCCTTCCGGCTCACCACCGGCAGTTGGTCGATTGGCCCCTATCTCCAGGGGCTGGTGGATGTTTCGTCGGAGTACAGCATCCTGCTGGCCTCCGATGGTCTCTGGGACGAGAAGATGCGCGCCGCGGCTGTGTTTGCCTGCCTCGCCGGCATCTTCCTGATGACCTATCTAGGCCGACAAAAGCAATGGATTCTAGCACTTCCATTCGCCCTGCCGCTACTGGTTTCGGTGAAGCACGGGTTCGTCCGCCAGGACGCTCACGTCATCAACTTCTTCTGCATGGCCTTGCTGCTACTCGGCCTGCTGCTGCTCTTCACGGAATCGTGGCGGTTCAACCGGAACCTGCCCATCCTGCTCATGCTCCTGGTTGTGATCTCGTTCCAATCTGTCCAGTGGCGTCTGGGTTGGTCCTACCTCGAGGATGTCTCGGGCTGGAGCAATTTACGGACCCTCGCCGGTGTACTGGACCTGCCACGCACCCGCCAGGAACTGGCGCACGAGCAACCGCCCCGCTATATCCGCGACTTCCCATTCGACCCCCCGTTGCTCCAGGCGATCGGCCGCCACACCGTCACCATCGTCAGTCCCGTGTTGATCCAGGCCGCCTGGTACAACCTGGAGTTCCGCCCCATGCCCGTTCCGCAGGGCTATCAATGTTCACGTAAGCTCGACGAGTTCAACGCCGCGTGGCTGTCCAGCCAGGGCACGGAGAAGGTCCTGCTGGAGTGGTTTGGTGTCGATGGCCGCCACCCCCTGGGCGAGAACCCGGCGACCTTGCTCGCCCTGTACCAATGGTATGAGCCCGAACTGCTGGAATCGCGGCACCTGCTGCTGCGCCGCCGGACCGCGGCCCGCACCGTGAAACTGGAACCACTGAGCGCCGCATCGCTCGAGCTCGCATCAGGCGTCCCCATTCCCGCGGCCTCCCGGCCCGTCTTTGTCCGTGCTGAGCTGGAACTCACCACCATGGGCAAACTGGCTAAGCTGCTCTACCACGTGCCCGAGGTGCGGATGGCCGTCACGCCTGCCGCTGCCCCCGAAGCCGACTACCGTGTCATCCCCGAATCGCTCGCTACGCCCCTTCTGATCAGCAACTTACCCACGAACTTAGCCGCCGCGGCCAAGCTCTTCGACGGCCAGCCCGCGGAGATTCCCCAACTGACCCGGTTCACCCTCACAGGGCCCGGACTTGCCTACTACCGCCCTTCCGCCCATGTGCAGTTCCTTACCTTGAAGCCTGCGGACGATTGAAACTACACTTGGAAGTCCAGTCAGCGCCGGCACCCCACGCCCTGCTCGATTTGGTATATTTATACATAGCGATGCATAATTAACCATCGCCGAGGCCAGGACAGACTCATGACCACGAATGTCGGTATTGTCGGTTTCCGCGGCTACAGCGGAATGGAGTTGGAACGGATTCTCACGGCGCACACAGGTGTGACCCCGTGGCTGCTGGAGCACCGCGCCGATTCGACGCAGGATCCCCAGCCGATCGGCCACTCGGGACCGCAGCGCATTCCGTGCACCGCCGAAGCCGCTCGCGAGGCCGGCCTTCAAATTGTCTTTCTCGCCACGCCGCCTGAAGTTTCCATGGAATTGGCCGCGGCCTTTTTGCCGGCCGGCATCCGTGTTGTGGACCTCAGCGGCGCCTTCCGTCTGGTCACCCCCGAGAACTATAAGCATTGGTATAAGTCGGACCACACGCAGCCGGAACTTCTGCGGGAAGCAGTTTATGGGCTGCCCGAGTTCAACCGTGCGGCGGTGCCCCAGGCCCGCCTGCTGTCGAACCCCGGTTGCTATCCGACGGCCGCCAATCTCGCCCTGCGCCCGCTGGTCCAGGCCCGTGTAGTCGACACGGCCCGCGGCATCGTCTGCGACGCGAAGAGTGGAGTCAGTGGTGCCGGCCGCAAAGCCAGCCTCAAGACGTCCTTCTCCGAAGTGACTGAGAACTTCTCGGCCTATTCCCTGCTCGACCACCGGCACGTACCCGAGGTCCTGATGAACTCCGGACTCCAGGATGAGGATTTCAGCTTCACTGCCCAGCTGATCCCGATCCATCGCGGCATCCTGGAGACGATCTACTTCCGCGCAAAGGGCGTGACCACGTCCGCCGAACTGCTCGATATTTACCTGAATGCCTACCGGAATGAGCCCTTTGTGCGGCTCTACCCGGCTGGGGCAGTGCCCGATCTGCGCGGGGTCAACCGCACGAACTTCTGCGACATCGGCGTGAAGCTGGATTCGAAGACCGGCCGCGCCGTGGTGGTGTCCTGCATCGATAATCTCGGCAAGGGCGCAGCTGGCCAAGCCATTCAAAACATGAACCTGATGCTCGGGTTCCAGGAAACCGAAGGTTTGCTATGAGAGTCCTCGTCAAGCTGGGCGGTACCTTGCTCGACAGTCCGGATTCGCGCGCCGGCCTGGCGGCCCAGATCGCGGCCCTGCCCTCCACCGGTGTGGAATTGGTCGTCGTTCATGGCGGCGGAAAGCAGATGACCCGGTTTCTGAAGGAACGAGGCGTCGAAAGCCGCTTTGTGAATGGACTGCGCGTGACTTCTCCGGACGTCATCGACGCCGTCCTGAAGGTCTTTGCCGGCAGCGTCAATAAAGAACTGGTGTCGTCGCTCATTGCCGCCGGAGCTCCCGCTGTCGGTTTGAGCGGCATCGACGGAGCCTTGGCCGAAGCGCGCCAGCTCAACCCGGAACTGGGTGCGGTGGGCGAGATTTTCCAAACGAACCCAGCGGTGCTCAACGCCTTGGTGGAGCATGGATTTATCCCCGTCGTCGCCTGTGTGGCGGGCGACCGCGCGGGGGCCATTTACAACGTGAACGCAGACCAGATGGCCGTCGCCTGCGCTGCCGGCTACCAGGCGGCCCGGTTGCTATTCCTGACCGATGTCGACGGCGTGAGGGTGGCCGATGGCACCACCGTGCCCGTCCTGGATGTGCCCGGTTGCCAGGAATTAATCGCCCAGGGCGTGGCCACCGGCGGCATGCAGGCCAAACTGAACTCCGCCTGCGCCGCGCTGGCCCAGGGTGTCGGTGAAGTTATCATCGCGCCGGGTTCGGCGCCGCGGGTGATTGAGCGGCTGTTGAACGGGGAAGTGCTCGGAACGCGGATCGTGAAGGAGGCTCAACAATGACTCTCCGTAAAGCCAGAATGGTGGATATTCCCGCCATATTGAAGCTCATTAATGACTACGCCCGGCAAGGCATTATGCTGCCGCGTAACGAATTCGAACTCTCGGAAGGCATCCGCGATTTCACGGTTCTCTACGAGGGCGAGGGCCTGCTGGGCTGCGCCGCGCTCCATTTCTACGGCCCCACCATGGCCGAGGTCCGTTCGCTTGCCGTCTCGCCCGAATCCAAGGGCACCGGTGCCGGCCGCGCGTTGATGGATGCGCTCGAGAACGAAGCCCGCGAATATGATCTGGACGCTTTATTTGCATTCACTTACGTCCCACGCTTCTTCGACAAGATGGGCTACCACGAAGTGGATCGCGGAGACCTCCCGCTGAAGGCCTGGAAGGACTGCCTGCGCTGTCCCAAGTTCCAGGCATGCGACGAAATCGCCGTCTTCAAGGGACTCAAGCCGGAAACGACACTCCCTTCCATCAGCCGTTCGGTGGTCGACGAGACGCTGATTCAGATTCCGGTTTTTCGGCACAACTGATTCTTTTATCCCAATATTCGGTGGAGAGATTCTCCACTGGCCGCGCACTACTCCTGTGAAGATCGCAGCCGGGTGAGCCGAACCGGTCGCCCGCGGGCTGCGAACTCCAGTCTGAAGTCTCCCTGGCATAGGAGTCCCATGCGCGCCCTGACCATCGACGTACAAGAAGCCAACGGCCGAGTGCTTTGCTGCACCATCTTCCGGCCCGGCGGTAAGAAACTGCTCGCCAAAGGTCATCTGATCAGTGAAGAAGACGTGCGCCTGCTGGAAACCGAGGGCATGCGCAAAGTCTGGGTCACTCAACTGGACGAAGGTGAGGTGGGCGAAGACGATGCGGTGGCGCAGGTCGGTTCCCTCATCGGTTGCGGTTCCCTGGAGATCCGGCTGGCGGCCGGCGGCCGTGCGAACCTCATAGCCACTGAAAACACCAGCATCCTGGTGGATGACGAGTTGCTCAAGCAGATCAACTGTACCGCCAGCGTCGTAATTGCCACGGCGCAGAACTTCAGCTTCGCCCGCACCGGCGACCGTGTCGCGACAGTGAAGAGCTCGCCGTTTGCGGTCACCCAGCAACAGCTCGATGCCGTCCTGTCCATCCTGAACGAACGCGGCCCCATCCTCCAGGCGCGCCCCATTCGCGACCCCGCGGTCGCTGTCCTCTATACCGATCCGTGTTCCGGCGACCGCGCTCGCCAGCTTTTCGAGAGCGTTATGCGCCAGCGGCTCGACCAGTTCGGGCTCAGTTGCCGCTTCTCATTGGCCTGCGTGGAAGATGAAGCGACCGTGACCAAGGCGCTGGGCCACCTGTTGCGCGCCAAGCCGACCGCGATCCTCGTGGCTTCCACCACAGCGCCGGCCGGCCCTGATGACGTCATCGGCCGCGCCATGATGGACTGCGGCTGCCACCTCGAGCGCTTTCTGGCGCCAGTCGAACCCGGCAACCTCCTCCTGCTCGGGTACAAGGACGACGTCCCTGTCGTCTCGGCGCCAGGCTGCTTCCGTTCGGCCAAGCGCAATGTTGTCGATCTGGTACTCCCCCCGATGCTGGCCCGTTACCGGGTCTCCGGCTGGGAGATCGCCTGCCTCGGGCACGGCGGACTTTTGGGCTGATTTGATCTCCTCCAAACGCTACCCATCATCGGGTACGCAATACTCAGGGCCGGACGCATGACCAGCGCCGGCCCTCTTTTTCCACTGCCCACCTTGTGAGTTGACTTCGCCCGGCAATTGCGGAACCCTGAAGGTCGAATGCAGATTCGTTCCGTGCAGGCTTTCCTGCTGTCCTCGCCACTAGCAGAGCCGCTCGTCCTCCCTTATCTGGGCGGCGAACGCACCATCGTCAAGCGCGACGCCATGTTGATCTGTGTCGAAGGCGAACACGGAATCCGCGGCTACGCGCCAGGACCGGCCCATGAGGAAGCATTGGCGGGTATTCGCGATTTCATCGCGCCCTTTCTGGTTGGACGCAACCTGCTCGACCCCGACGCCGTGCGCATCCTGTTCCATCAGTTGCCCGGCGTCACCCCTGCGCTGTCGCGGTATTACGACGCCGTCGAGATTGCCCTCTTTGACCTCACCGCCTGCTCTTTCGACGTCCCGGTCTGTGCCCTCCTCGGCGGACATGTGCGGGACGAGATCCGCCTCTACGCCAGCGCCGGTATGTACCAGAGTCCACAGGGCTACGCTGATGAAGCTGCCCAACTGGCAGCCCACGGCTTTTCCGCCTACAAGTTCCGTCCCGCGCTGGGTCCGGAAGCCGATCTCGAAACCATCCGCCGCATTCGCGAGGCCACCGGCCCCGGCTTCGAAATCATGGTCGACGCCCATACCTGGTGGCGTATGGGGGATCAGAGCTACTCCGAAGAGACCGTCCACCGCCTGGCCCGCGAGATGGGCCGCCTGCAGGTCACCTGGCTGGAAGAGCCCCTGCCGCCGCACGACCATGCCGCCTATTCGCGTTTGAAAGACCTCGACGAGGTTCCTCTCGCGACCGGCGAACACGAGCCCAACGAAGACGGTTTCGACGACCTCATCGCCACCCGCTGCGTCGACTACGTGCAAGCCGATCTCGTCTGCCAGGGCGGCTATTACCTGGGCCGGCGCCTGCTCGCTTCACTCGCCCGCGCCGGGCTCTCCTTCGCTTTCCATTCCTGGGGCACCAACCTCGAAATCCTCGCCGCCGCCCATCTGGGCATCTGCTGGCCGGATACCGTGGTGCCCTGGCTGGAATACCCCTGCTACCGCTCCATCACCCAGCCCGGGATGTACCCCTTCCCGCTGGCGGAAGAGATTCTGTCGGAGCCGCTGCCCATCCGTAAGGGCGTCCTGGAGATGGACTTGACTCGCCCCGGCTTCGGCATTGAAGTGAATCTCTCAGTCCTCGACCGCTTTCCGTGGATCCCGGGCCCGTGGTCCTTCTTCAAGTTCCATTCGCCCGCCGAGACCTGGGCCGTCACCGGGGATCATAGCCAGCGTTGGGCGCCCACCGGCGCCTGACCCTATTTTGATACACTCCCCTTCAATGGTCCTCGAAGTTCTCGGCGCCGCTGGTCTGGCGGCGGCCGGCGTCACTGCTTATGGTGTGCGCGGCCGCTCGGCGCAGTTGTTTGGACCTTCGGTCTGGAAAGGCCCCGTCCACCGGCGCGCCATCGCCCTGACCTTCGACGACGGACCCAGCGAATCGACACCTGACCTGTTGAGCCTGCTGTACGACTACGGCGCCCGTGCGACCTTCTTCCAGTGCGGCCACCACGTCCGCCGCCTGCCGCGCGTCGCCGTCCGCTGCGCCTCCGATGGACACGAGATCGGCAATCACACCGACACACACCCCGCGCTGTACCTGCGCTCTTCGCAGTTTATTTACGATCAGTTGGAGCGCGCCCAGCAGGCCATCGCCGACACCTGCGGCGTGACACCCACCCTCGTGCGCCCCACCTTCGGCGCCCGCTGGTTCGGACTGCGGCCCGCGCAGAAACGGCTCAACCTGCTTGGCGTCATGTGGACGAGCCTGGCCCGCGACTGGCGGCTCTCCGCCGAGGGCATTACCGCCCGAATGGAAACCAGCGCCCATCCCGGCGCGATCCTCTGCTTCCACGACGGCCGCGAACTCACTCACCATCCCAACATCGAATCGACCCTGGAGTCGCTCCGCCTGCTGTTGCCCAAGTGGGCCGAGGCCGGTTATGAGTTTGTCACGGTCAGTGAGCTGTTGAACCGGCCCGCCGCGCCGCGCCCGGAGTGAGCCAAGTCCGCCTCATCAGATCCCCAGGCGGTCCTTGAGATCCTTCAGCCGGTCCCGCGCCACGGTAATCTCCGTCTTCTTCGGGTCCTTCAACCGCAGGATCATCTTGCCGCCAAACCAGGGATAGAGTTCGTCGGCGAAGCTGAGGTTGACCAGCGTCGAACGGTGCACCCGCACGAACTGCTGCGCGTCCAGCTTCTGCTCCAGCTCAGCAATGGTCTTGTCCACCACCCAATTCTTCTCCGGAGTGGCGGCGTACGTCAGCTTGTCTTCCGCGAAGAAGTGCGTCACCCGGGAAAGTTCAATGAAGTGGACGCGTTCTCCGATGCGCGAAGGGATGCGCCGCAGGCTCTCCTGGCGGGACTGCCCCAGCAGCGCCGCCTGCACCTGGTCGATCAGCGATTTCAGCGCCGGCCGCGGCATTTCGCCTCCCGCCAGCCGCTCCAGCCTCCCCAACGCACGGTCGAGCTGAGCCTCTTCCACCGGCTTCAAAAGGTAATCGAGCGAATTCACCTCAAAGGCTCGCAAAGCATACTGGTCGTAGGCTGTGGCAAACACCACCAGCGGCTGGAAGCTCAGGCTGGCAAGCAGGTCGAAGCCCGTCATGCCCGGCATCTGGATATCCAGAAACAACGCATCCGGCACCAGTAGCTCGATCTCCTGCTGGGCCCGAACGGCATCCGTGGAGCTGCCCACCACCTCCACCCGGCCCGTCTCCCGCAGCATCCGGTCCAGGCGTCGTACAGCCAGTTCTTCATCGTCGACCAGATAGACCCGCAAGCTCATGCCGGCACCCCCACCGGCAGTCGCAGCCTCACCTTGTTGCCCTCGATCGAGAGCAGGCCGGACCCGCCATAGAGCAGCGCCAGCCTCTTTTCCAGCGTGTCCAGGCCATGTCCCTCGCTCAATTCGTCACGGCTGAAGCCCGGCCCGTCGTCTTCCACGATTACTTCCAGCCAGCCATTCTCCCGCTGCACAATAATGCCGATGCGGCCGCCCTCGCGCTTCGGTGCTATGGCATATTTCATCGAGTTCTCCACCAGTGTCTGCAGCGCATAGGGCGGCAGCTCGCAATTCATCGCCTCGTGATCCATATCAATCGAGAACGTCAGGCGCTGGCCAAACCGGGTGCGTTCGATCTCCAGGTAGTCGCTCACCAGCTTCATCTCTTCGCCCAGCGAGACAGTGCTCCGCTCCTGCGAGTCCAGGGCGAACCGCAGCAGCCGCGCCAGGCGCTGCAGCATCTCCTCCGCACCCTTTGGTTCGTCGCGGATCATCGACAGGATGGAATTGATCGTGTTGAAGAGAAAGTGGGGCTGCAGGCGGGACTGCAGTGAGCTCAGCCGCGCCTCCAGCATCAGCTTCTGCGCTCTCTCGCGTTCCAGTTGCTGCTGCTTCAACTCCAGGGTGGTGTGCTCCACGCGGTGCCGCAGGGTCTCGATGACAAAGCTGGCAATGCCCACGATGATTGTGATCAGGGTAGCCGTGCGCACGCTGCCGACAAACTGCGGCCAGAACTCACGGCTGGAAATAATGCCCACCGCCAACAGCCCGCCCACGGCCAGCAGGGTGCCTATGGCTGCGACCGCCACCAGCGAAGCAATGTAGACGAGCCACATCGTCACTTTCGGCAGCCGCCAGATGCGGACAGCCAGCCACGGAATGCTAAACGCCGCGGTGCAGCCGATGAGCTGCGCGTAGATCATGTTGGCCAGCAGGTAGAGTCCGAACTGCGAACTGCGCGCGCCGGGGTTGTAGGCGAAGTTCAACAGGCACAGCACCAGGCCGATCGCCGCGTTGAACAGCAGCACCATACCCACATGCCGCCACGTCAGGCCCGGTTTGTCGGAATAAACCCACTGCATCTCAGATCTCCAGTGTACTCACGGCGCCGGTCAATGACCGGGCGTATGGCAGCCGATACAGTTGCGCTGCGCCGGCGGCAGCTCACCCGTATCCAGCCACTTCTGCGCGCGCTTGCCATATACGGTGTCGCCCATCTCGCTCACCACTTTCGCCAGCAGCGCCTTCGCCTTCTCCTTATCGCCTGTGCGGTCGTAACCGTCGGCCAGTCCCATCAGCAGCTCGCCGCGCGGATGTGTGCCCAGCTTGTCCAGCGAGTCCTTCTGCAACTCGTACATGTGCGAGAAATCGGCCACAGCCCGCTCCAGCAGGGCGGCTTTGCGTTCCTGCGGTACGAAACGCGACGCAACCAGCATCGAGGAGCCTCTCGGGATCCGTGTCGCCGGCGTATCCGGGCGCAGCTTCACGGCTTCGTCCATTTCAGCCAGTCCCTGCTCCCACATCTCCTGCCCCCTCTGCAGGTCGCCGGATTGAAATGCCTGGCCCGACTGCGAGAAGAGCCCCGCGCCATGCCATACCAGTGCCTCGGCGTGCTTCGGATCTTCCTTGAGTGTCTCCTCGGCCGCCCGCATGGCGCGCGCGAACGCTTCCCGGTCGCCGGTAAGGCCGGCAAAGAAGTCGTTCCGCACGATGTGATCGAAGCGGATCTTCTTGCCATGCTGTTTGGTGTCCTGCCCGCGGCCGGGCGCCGTCATCAGCCCCAGTACAAATGAGCCCGCCGCGAATGCCAGCAACATTGTTTTCTTCATGAGGCCAGTGTGCGGCCGCGCCGGGGGCTGGTTGCCCGGAATCGGACGAAACGGCGAATGACCGGATAGAGCGGCGCTGCGGTGGGACGAGTCGATACACTACGGGGAATGCCTTCGACGCCCTGGCGACACTGGGTCCCCGCCGTCTCGATGCTGCTGGTCTCCCTCATCAGCTACATCGACCGCAACACGCTGGCCCTGCTGGCGCCCACCATATTGCGCGACAACCAGCTCTCAGCGGAGCAGTACGGCTGGATCATCTCTTCCTTCTCCATCGCTTATATGCTGGGCAATCCGCTTTGGGGCCGCTGGCTCGATCGGTGGGGCGTCCGCGTCGGCATGTTCGTCGCGGTGGCTTTCTGGACGCTCTCTTCCACCGCCCATGCTTTCGTCTCCGGCTTCCTCGGGTTTGCCGTAGCGCGCGCCGCCCTGGGCTTCGGCGAAGGTGCCACGTTTCCGGGCGGCCTGCGGACCGTCGTTCAGACACTGCCCGACCGGCTGCGTTCTCGAGGCGTGGCTCTCGCCTATAGCGGCGGCTCGCTGGGCGCCGTGCTCACTCCGCTCATCGTCACACCCATCTACCAGGCCTATGGCTGGCGAGCGGCCTTCCTCTTTACCGGTTTTGCTGGAGCACTCTGGCTGGCCAGTTGGCTGCTCATCAGCCGCCGGCCCGAACTCCGCGCAACTCATCCTGTGCCCGTCCAGCCCGGCACCCACGCTTTGTCCACGGCGCCGCGGCCCGCTATGAAATGGACCGATCCCCGCCTCTGGAGTTTCATGGCTTCCTACGCCCTGGGCTGCCTGCCGCTGGCGTTCGTTCTCTACGAAGCGCCCATCTATTTCGTCCGGGCGCTGGGCAAGTCGCAGGTCGAGATCGGCCATGTGCTGTGGATCCCGCCGCTTGGTTGGGAGTGCGGCTACTTCCTGTGGGGCTGGTTTGCCGACCGCCTGCGCCGGAACAGGCCCGATCCCATGCCCGTCTATCGCGCCCTCACCCTGGCCGCCCTCCTCATGACGCTGCCGCTTGCCCTCGGGGCGCGGATCCAGTCGTTCCCCGTGCTGCTGTTCCTGTTGTTCTGGACGATGTTCGTCGCCGGCGGCAATGTCATCGTCGCCATCAGCTATGCGACGCACACCTTCACCACGGCGAATGCCGGGCTGATCGCAGGCTTGGGCGCCGGTTCCTGGTCGGCTTTCGTGGCGCTGTCCATGCCCTGGTTCGGGCGGCTGATGGACGCCCGCTCATGGGAAGCGGCCTTCGTCGGCGCCACGCTGGTTCCGCTGGTGGGCTATTCCTGCTGGTTGTGGGTCAATCGAGCCTCCAACGACGCGGCGTTAGCGGCGCACGGTCAGCACAAGGTCGGCTAGCAGTTCCTGCAGCAGCGGCGTGCTCCTTCCCTTGCACTTCGACATAAGTGCCGTTAGACTTTCCTGTAGAAGCTGTAGGGGGGGCGCCCGCCCACGGCGGAAGGTGGACGCATGGCAGTATGGAGAGATTTGGTTTTCCGGATTCGCGCGCTCGTGCTTCGGCGGCAGGTGGAGCGTGAACTGGACGACGAATTGCGCTTCCATTTGGAGCAGCAGGCTCGGTCCTTACAGCACGGCGGGATGAGCCGCGCAGAAGCGGAGCGGGTCGCCCGGCTGCAGTTGGGTGGAGTAGAGCAGGTGAAGGAGGAGTGCCGCGACGCCTGTGGCCTCGGATTCTTTGAGCTCGCTGGTCAGAACCTGCGCTTCACCGTGCGCGGCTGTGTCCGCCGCCCTGGCTTCGCGGCCAGTGTCGTCAGCGTGCTCGCCTTGGCTATTGGCGGGGTAACGGCCACCTTCGCCGTAGCCGACTGGGCACTGCTCCGGCCGTTGCCTTACCCTCAGCCGGATCGCTTGTGCCTGGTGGGGTATGTCGAGGAAGGCGGCGACGCGCAGCGCCCACGGGTCTCTTTCGCCGACGCCACGCACATCGCCAGATCCCATTCGGGCCTGGACCACCTGAGCCTGTCCCGTTGGGAAAGTGTCACCTTGATGGCCGGCGGCGAGCCGGAGCGATTGGACGCCGTCGCCGTCGGCGCCCGATATTTCCAACTATTCCAGGCGAGGCCACTCCTTGGACGACTCCTGCAGGCGGGCGACGATGAGCCTTCAGCCCCGCCGGCGGCCTGCCTCAGTTACTCGTTGTGGAAGCGGCGTTTCGCCGGCGACCCGGCTGTCGTCGGAAGCGTGGTCCGACTGAACTTGAAGCCCTACACCGTGCTGGGTGTGTTGACGGAGGATTTTCGCGATCCGGAAGGGTTACGGCGCCACGTGCCCATCGACGTATGGCTGCCTTTGGTGCGATCGCAGGAACGTTTTGCCGACGCCCGTCTCTACACGCTGTCAGGCCGGATGTCGGACTCCGGATCCCCGCACTCGGTCTGGCAACGGCTGTCGGCCATGCCGCCGGAGCGCGGCCTGGCTGTCCGCGCCGTACGTTGGGGCGACCTGGTCGCGCAGCCCGTCAGAGGACAGCTTCTGCTGTTATTGGGCGCCGTGTTGCTGGTCCTGTTGATTGCCTGCGTCAATGTGGGTGGGCTTCTGCTGGCGCGGGGTTCGACCCAACGTCCGGAAATCGCACTTCGACTGGCGCTGGGCGCAAGCCGCTGGCGCATCACCGGACAGTTGTTCACCGAGACCGGTTTGCTCGCGGTCCTGGCTGCGCTGGCTGGATGGGTGCTGGCGGCCCTGCTGCTGCACGCCGCTGTGCCGCTGCTGCCGGCGGAGATTCCGCGCCTCGCCGAGATCCGGCTGGATTGGCGCATAGCGGTCTTCACCCTCTCCATCTCGACCGCCAGCGCGCTGTTGTGCGGCCTATGGCCTGCCCTCAGGAACTCACAACTCCAGCTCAGCAGCTACATCCGAGCCGGTGCCGGCGGCTTGTCGGGGGACCGCGCGCGGGGTCGCCTGTCGTCGCTGGCCGTGGTTGCCCAGGTCGCCCTCAGTCTCGTGCTTGTGGCCGGGGCGGGCCTGCTGCTCAAGAGCTTCGCCCTCCTCACCAGCGTCGCCCCCGGGTTTGAGCCGCGCCACGTGCTCACCGCGCAGGTGCGCCTGCCCATGGCACGCTATCAGCAACCGGAGCGGCGCAGCGCCTTTTACGAGAGAGCCTTGCGGGAAGTGAGCCTGCTGCCCGGCGTGCGCTCGGCGGCTCTGGTAACGGCGTTGCCGTTGGGCGGTAGCGGATTCTCCGATGCGTTCATATTGCAGGATCGGCCGCCCGCCACAGATGCCCAGCGGCCCACCGCGAATTGGAATGTAGTGAGTCCGGCGTATTTCCGCACTCTGGAAATCCCTTTGCTGGAGGGCCGGTTGCCCGAGGCCGCGGATCTGGCGCAAGGCAACCAGTTCGTCGTCGTGAATCGCCAGTTGGCTCGGAGCCAGTGGCCGGGAGAGAGTGCCATTGGCAAACGTCTTCGCTTCGGTTCGGTAGCTGGCGATGGCCTCTGGCAAACCGTGCTCGCCGTAGTGGGCGATGTGCGTCATGGTGGACTGGACGACAAGGACGAACCGCAGGTTTACCAGATGTACCCGTCCATGCCGCCGCCCTTCGCCTTTCTGGTGGTGCGCGCCGAACACCCGCTGACCTTGACCGGAGCGGTGCGCCGAGCCGTGAATGGCGTCGACCGCGACATCGCGGTGGACAGGATCGCCACGTTCGAAGAAGTGCTGGCGCGCTCCGTGGCCACGCCCAGGTTCCGAGCCTCGTTGCTGGCTGCGTTCGGCGTGCTGGCTCTGTTGCTGGCGAGCCTGGGTCTGTATGGCGCTATCGCCTATTCGGTCGAACAACGCCGGCGGGAGTTGGGCATCCGCCTCGCTCTGGGTGCAACCTCGCGCCGGGCGGCCTCCGGCGTCTTGTGGCAGGCGGGCCGTCTGTTGTTATTGGGGCTGGCGAGCGGGCTCCTGGGCGCCCATGCGTTCATGCGCTCGCTGCGTGCCATGGTCTTCTCACCCTTGCCTCTGGATTGGCCCGTGCTGGTTGTAGCGTGCGTGGTCCTGTCGGCCGCAGGTCTGCTTGCTGTTCTGCGGCCCGCATGGGTAGCGGCCCACATCGACCCCCTGGTCGTGCTGCGGCAGGAATGAAAGGCCCCGTCTAGCGGCGCACGGTCAGCACAAGGTCGGCTAGCAGTTCCTGCAGCAGCGGCGTGCGCGGGTAGGCGTGGCCGCCATATTGCCGGAAGCCTTCCGCGAACTCGACTCCGGCCAGCGCCCCGCGCGAGCGGCACCAGGTCTCCATCGTTTCCACGAAATTGTCCATCCCATGCTGCTTGCGCAGCCAGTTCCGCTGGCTTTCGTGCGCTTCCAGCATGCGGCGCTTCACGTCCATAACGCTGGCCACGTCGATCGCGAACTGCGGAGCGATCGTGTTGCCTTCCCGATCGATCCCTTCCGCCGGATCTACATAATAAAGGTGCGGAATCGCTGGTAGGGCGGGGGATTGGTCGTAGGCCTGCGTCAGATAGTTTGGGGCCGAGGCACCAAAACACGCATCGGTGACGAGCTTCGAGGTGGCCTCATGGTCGCAATGATAGTCGCGCGGCGACGAGGTCAATACAATGTGAGGACGCAGGCGCCGCAACGCAGCCGTCACCCGCCGTCGCGACCCATCGTCGGAAAAGATGGCCAGATCGTCGAAGCCCACCCAGTGATACTCTGCGTCGATGATCGCCGCCGCGTTGGCGGCCTCAACCTGCCGAATGCTGGCGATCTCCTGTGGGCCGTACTCCACTGATCCGCAGTCGCCTGCCGTCATCGTCGCAATCACCACATCGTGGCCGCGCGCTGCAAGCAGCGCCAAGGTGCCCCCAGCCAGCAATTCCGCATCATCCGGATGGGCGTGAAGGCAAAGAATCCGCTTCTTCATGATTCGCTTGTACCGCGCTCCCTGATCTGTTCACACTCGCAGCAGTCGCTGCACCGGCCGCACTTGGCGCACAGGTGATTATTGCAGGTGTCCTTGGTGCACCAGACACATATCCGCTGGGAGGGTTCCCGGCAAATGTTGCAGACGAGCGCTTTGGCCGTCGTCGTCGGGCTCTGTGGACTCACTTCCGGCTCCCTTGGTGCAACGTCTGCGCGCGGCACTTCTGCGCCTCTTGTTCGGCCACGAATAGCTCCTTTTCCCGCAGTATGGACAGATCGGAGACGTGCTGCCTCAGCCAGTCCCGGCTGGCCCCGGCCGCACTGATCTCGCCATCCAGAAGGTCGGCAATGGCTGGATTCTGGTAACGCCGCACTGCCTGGCTCACACTGGACGCCATCTGCACCAGGCTCTCCAGGCGCACGAGGGTTTCCACGGCCAGGGAAAGCTTGGCCGGTTGCTCAGCCAATCGCCCCGCGGTGCTCTGCACATACCCGATCGCCGTCAGGCAGTCTTTGTACTGCTTCTCATACGCGACGGGTGCCCCGGCAGCGGTCCACTTCTCGGGTTGCAACTGCACCAGGACGGGCCGCAGTTTCTCTACTTCGGGACCGATTTTCTGCACTTTCGGCTTCAAATCCCAATCCGGTGCGATGCTCGGCACGGGAGCAGCAGCCTGGAGCGCAAGTAGCAGTGTGATTATGCCGTGAGACACTCTACACACAGTTTAACTGGAGCAGCCTGTTGGCGTGGGAATAAGCGAAGTTAATCGCCCGGAGGGGCGGGCGGAGGCGGCGGAGGAGGAGGGGGCGGCGGCGGCGTTGCGCCGGTATCGCCAGGTACACCACCACCAGAGGTCGGGGGCGGGGTGGTCCCGCCGGGAACACCACCAGTGCCGCTGCCACCCAGTCGAGGCGTGCGCATCAGGATCTGATATAGGGCGTCCGCAACATATTGCATCATGCGACCGCGATCCAGCCGCTTCTCCGCCGCCAGCGGAGCGTTGCGGTAGACCACCAGTTCCTCGCCGGCAGCTACCAGCCGGGGATCACCGTCCCGCGGCATCAGCCGGTGTTCGACGGCGACCAATCCCTCTTCTACGGCAACCCGCGTGGTCTCGTCGTCGTCTTCTACACTAATGTCGAAAATCGTGCCGCGCACCGAGATGACTGCCGTGGGGGTGTGCACCCGGTTCGGATTCGGCTGTCCGCCCAACTTTTGGATGTGAACCCGGATGCGGCCCAGCCAAACGTCCACCATGTCGCGCCAGTTGCCGGGATTGGCCCGGAAGGTCACTCGCGAATTGGAGAAGACTTCGAACGTGCTGCCGTCCGACACACGGAAGGCCGCGTACCCGTCTGGACCAGTCACGATAACTTGCCGTGCCTGTATGGAATCGCCCATGCTGACTGCCCAGAGTTCCGTGTCCCGAACCAGCGAAACGCTACCCTGTACGGTAATCGCCTTGGCGGCCGTGTCAGTCTGGAAGAGGGATTGTGCCCTGAGAACAGGCAGAGAAAGGGTTGCCAGCAGAAACGCCGTGATGACCTTGCCGAAGCTAAACCCACTACGAGCGAACATACAGACCCACAGAACACTACTTTATCACCAAAAATGCAAAGCAAGTAGCGGCCCGATTGCGAATTCTGTTGAAAAATCAGTGGGGTACGTGAACTTACTGCAAGGAGTAGTCGATCTTCTCAGGGTAGAATAGACGCAGGCCATGGGTCGCCGGTACACAATCCTCACCAAGCGAACCGCCACCGCCTTCACGGTGCTGGCGTGTGCCGCCATTGCCTGGCCCGCCGCGGCTCAATCTTCCCGTTCTCTTCTCGATTGGCGCAGGATTGGTAACTCCAGTCAATTGTTGGGTTTGCCCTCACCTGCCGGCGGTGCGGCGGACCGTGTGTGGTTCAGCCAGGACGGCCGCATCCTGGTCCGCCTGGCCAGCGGACGCGTCTATGCCACAGCCGACATGGAGCAGTGGCAGTTGGACACAGCCCAGCCACCTGCGCTGACGCCGCCTCCCGCGGGCGCCATCGCGCCGGAAGTTTCCGCCCACCTGCTCGCCGCAAACTCCAACCGCGCCGTGGTTTACGCCGCCGGCCGCAACGCCTGGCGCTCAGAAGACGGCGGCCTGAACTGGCACAATCTCACCCAGTACCGCACTCAATCGCTGCTCGGCTCGGATGTCCGCGATTTGGCCGTCGACCCGTCTGATGACCAGCGCCTGGTGGCCGCCACGGCGACCGGCGTCTGGTACTCGGTTGATGCTGGACTTTCGTGGCAAGGATTGAACGAAGCCCTGCCCAACCTGCCTGTGCGGCGCATCCTTTCGGCCGCTTCCGGCAGCCGCGGTGTTCGTATCGCCGTCGACTCCGGCTCCGATTCCTCGCACCGCGACCTGGAGTGGATGCCTGGCCAGAACAGCGGCTGGCTGCCCGTCAGGGATGCTGCTTCCACGGTGGAAACCGAACTCAAACGCAGTCTTTCCACGAGTTTGAATGCGACAATCACCGCCGCCAGCGCCTATGGCGATGCCGTCTACGCCGGTGCCGCGGACGGACGCCTCTGGTCGAGCCTCGATGCCGGCCGCTCCTGGCGGCTCTTTCCGGCGCTGCCGGGCTCAGGCGCCATCGAACGGCTCTGGCTGGATCCGGCCGATCGCTCATTCGCCTTGGCCGCTCTCTCCAGTGCAGGCTCCGGGCCCCGTGTTTTGAGGACTTTGAACGGCGGCGGCTACTGGGACGACCTCTCCGCAAATCTGATTGAAGGCCCTGCCTATGGTGTGACGGCAGAACGCTCGACCGGCGCCCTCTATCTCTCCACCTCGCGCGGTATCTTCTACACGATGGCGGACTTACGTGCTCCAGCAATGCCCACGGCGTGGCAGCCGCTCAGCGCCGGGTTGCCCGACGCCGCGGTGCGCGATGTACGCCTGGATGACGACGGTAACCTGCTGATTGCAGCCGTGGATGGCTACGGTGTCTACGCGGCTTTAGCTCCGCACCGGCTGCGGCAACCGCGGGTGGTCCATACGTTTGACTATGGCCAGCGGGCCGCCGCGCCAGGTGCGCTGCTGAGTGTGCTTGGCGCCAGCGTTGGCACGGCTTCGGCCAACCGGACGTCCGTCCCCGTACTCTCCTCCAACGAAGCCGAATCGCAGATCCAGGTGCCCTATGAGGTCTCCGGCGACACCCTGCAACTCGTTCTAAACGCGGCGCAAGGCCCGGTTGTCTTTGGACTCCCGCTGCAAAGCACCGCTCCGGCCGTGCTCATCGACCGTGACGGTACGCCCGTCCTGATCGATGCCGATTCCGGTGTCCAACTGGACGCGATGCACCCGGCTCGTCCAGGCATGCGGGTACAGATTCTGATGAGCGGCCTAGGCCGGGTTCAGCCGGACTGGCCGACGGGCATGGCCGCGCCCCTGGAAGATGCTCCGCGTGTCGTGGCCCGCATCCGGGCTTCCATGGACGGCATACCCCTTGAGGTGGTCCGGGCCACACTGGCGCCCGGCTACATAGGCTACTACCTGGTAGAGGTGCAGTTGCCTGAGTTCGTCGACGCCGGCTCCTCCGAGCTGGCCATCGAAGCCGGCGGTAAGGCCAGCAATCGAGTGCGCTTATACGTTGCGCAGTAACGCTGAAATGCGAAGCGCGCCTCACGTGAAAGCAAGTACCATAGCATCAGGAGAAGCCCTCATGATCCGCCGACTCCCCCTCGTTCTCTCGTTATTCATGCTGGCAGTTTCGGCACAGGAACCCGCTCCCAAACCGTCGGGTGAGAAGCTGGCGCCCTATTACCCCACGCCGGAAAGCGTGGTAGACCGCATGCTGAAGTTCGGCGGCCTGAAGAAGGGCGAGAAGATCTTCGATCTCGGCTCGGGCGACGGGCGGGTGGTCATCATGGCGGCTCAGCAGTTTAAGGCGGAGGCGGTCGGCATCGAACTCGACCAGGATCTCTACAAGCAGTCGACGGATCGCATCAAGTCGCTGGGCCTGGAAAAACACGCCCGCATCATCAACGGCGACATTACGCAGCAGGACTTCTCCAGCGCTAACCTCCTTACGGTCTATCTGTTGCCGAACTCGAACGAGAAGATCCGGCCGATGCTGGAGAAGCAGCTCAAGAAGGGGACGCGCGTCGTGGCGCACGATTTCATGTTCAAGGGCTGGACGGCCGACAAGGAAGAGCACATCCCTGATGACGGGGAAGGGCGCAGCCATACTTTGTACCTCTACATTCGCTAGGGTGTAGACGAGGTCCGCTACCGTGGTTTCCGATCAGATTGTCCTGCCGTACCTTTGGCGCCGCTACCTGAGTTTCCTGCGCGCGCTCGTCGGGGCGGCCTGTCTCTGGGTCGTGCTGGCTTCTACAGCTGTAGCGACGGGCACCTGGGTCATCTTTGTCGTTGTCCTCACCATTTACAGCCTGGTGTCGATCTTCTGGCGTTGGCCGGAGCGCATCGACCGGCTGGACATCTTCAATCTGATCCTGGATGTTGTCACGTTCCTGTTGTGTGTCGCCCTCAGCGATGCCGATAGCTTGTGGCTGGCCGCCGTGGCTGCGCTTTACCTGTTCCTGGCCATGGCCACACTGCAGGATTGGCGGGATGTCCTGCTGACCACGGTCCTTTCACTCGCTTTCGTCATCAGCGCGCGGCCGCCCAATGCCGGCACCCTGGAGCCTTTGTTGTTGATTCTAGGCATGTTCGGGTGCGTGGTGGCGCTCCAGAAACAGAGCCTGATCGACAGGCTTTCGAACACGTCGCGGCAAGCCGTACTCTACCGTAAGGAAGCGCAGCAGGCGCGCGAGGCAGAGCGCGAGCGCATCGCCGCCGACTTTCATGACGGCCCCTTACAGAGCTTCATCAGCATCCAGATGCGTCTGGAAATCGTCCGCAAGATGCTGGAGCGGAACTTTGACGCCGGCATGGCCGAGCTGAAAGAACTGCGCGAAATCTGCGGTCAACAAGTGACGGAAGTGCGGACATTTGTGCGCAGTATGCGGCCCGTGGAAGTGGATGGGGCCGGGTTGGCTGCCGCGCTGCGGTCCACGGTTGGATTCTTCCAAAAAGACTCCGGGATCCCCGCCACGTTTAAGGTGGACCCGGGCGCAATGCATGATGACATCGACAGTTCCACTGAAGTCGTACAGATTGTCCGGGAAGCGCTGAACAACGTGCGGAAGCACTCTGGAGCGTCGCGGGTTGCAGTGGGCCTGGCCCGCGCCGACAACACCCTGCTGATTGATGTGGAAGACGACGGCACGGGCTTCCCGTTCGCCGGCACGTTTTCGTTGGAGGAGTTGGAACTCCTTAGAATTGGGCCACTTAGCATCCAGCGCAGGGTCCGCGGATTGTCCGGCGACCTGGCGCTTTCCTCTCGTCCGGGCCGCGGCTCGGAACTCAAAATCCGACTGCCGATATGAAGCGCCTCCTCCTTGTGGCCGCCCTCGGCCTGGCCGCCTGCGGCCGCTACTCCGATTTCCAACTCACCTCTGTGGGACCGCCGGAAACAGGACATTACGAGTGGGCTCCGCATTCTGGACCGATCTATCGTGAACAAGCCGTCGATACACTCAATCCCAGTGTCCTGGCGTGGCATGGATCGTTGCTGAATCTGTACTCGGTGTATGACGGCAAAGCCTGGCATACCGCTAAAGCCAACAGTTCTGATGGTTTAGCCTGGACGGGTGCGCAAAGGATTCTCTCGCCCGACCCCAAAACCTGGGAAGGGGACTACATCGCCGCCAACGGCGCGGTAGTCGCCTGGCGCAACCAGTTCCTGTATCTCTACCAGGCCGGATCCCCTCCACGCATCGCCATATCGCGATCTGACGATGCGAGTCGCTGGACAAAGGAGCCGGCTCCGGTAGTGGACTTTGGTCCACGCGGCGCCTGGGACGAGCGCGCCACAGCCGACCCTTACCTCTTCGTATCCGGTGACCGCCTCTATCTGTACTATCTCGGCGAGGATCGGGCGCGCCGCCAGCGGCTGGGTGTCGCGGTGAGTGACGACGGTACCCGCTGGACCAAGCTGCGCTCCAGCCCAGTTCTGGAGCTAGGCGAAGAAAACGCATTTGATGAGAACGGGCTGGGCGAGCCTGCGGTCTGGCAGGCGCACGGCAGTTACTGGATGCTTTACACCGGCCGCGCCCGGAACGAGGTGCGGCGCCTGGGGCTGGCCCGGTCGGCCGACGGGGTGCATTGGAAACGCACTGGACTGATCATCGAAGGCGCCGAGCCCTGGAACAACAAGGTGGTGTGCGACCCGACGGTGATCGTCGAGCCGGAGCGCGTCCGGGTCTGGTACGGTGGCGGTGATGTGGCCCACCCGGCCGAGAATGTCCACGGCCAATTGGGCTATGGCGAACTAATCTGGAAGCCCTGAACGGAGCGTCATGAGGATTGGAATCACCTGCTACCCCACCTACGGCGGGTCGGGCATTGTCGCCACGGAGTTGGGCCTGGAGCTGGCCGTACGCGGCCATGAAGTCCACTTCATCACCTATGCGAATCCCATCCGGCTGGACCCCGGCACTCCGCGGATCCACTACCACGAAGTGGAAGTGTCGACTTATCCGCTCTTCCAGTACCCGCCCTACGACCTGGCGCTGGCGTCGCGCATGGCCGAGATTGCCGAATGGCAGAACCTCGACCTGCTGCACGTGCACTATGCGATTCCGCATTCGGCTTCGGCCTACCTGGCGCGAGCGATGTCACAGCCGACGCGCAGGCTGCCCTACATCACGACACTGCATGGCACCGACATCACGCTGGTGGGTACGGATCGTTCCTACTTCCCCATCACGAAGTTCTCCATCGAGCAGTCGGACGGCGTCACCTCGATCAGCGACCACCTCAAGCAGCAGACGCTGGATGTGTTCGGCGTGAAGAATGAAGTCCGAGTCATCCACAACTTCGTGAACTGCGATCTCTACCGCATGGCGAAGACGCCGCACGAGGGGCGGCCGAGGCTGCTGCACATCTCGAATTTCCGGGAGGTGAAGCGGATCACGGATTGTGTGCGGGTTTTGAAGTTGGTTCGTGAGCATGTGGACTGCGAATTGTGGATGGCCGGCGACGGACCCGACCGGGGTGCGGCGGAGCGGCTTGCCTTTGAGCTCGGCATCCACGAGCATGTCGAGTTCCTGGGGAAACAGGACCACATCGAGCGGCTGATCCCGCAGTGCGACATGATGCTTCTGCCCAGCCGGATGGAGTCATTTGGACTGGCGGCGCTGGAGGGCATGGCGTGCGGCGTCATTCCGGTGGCTACGCGGGTGGGCGGAGTGCCGGAGGTGATCACCCACGGGGTGGATGGCTTCCTGGAAGAGGTGGCCGACGTTGCCTCGCAGGCGCAGCGTGTGGTGGAAGTGCTAACCAATCCAGATCTGCGCAACCGCATGAAGTGGGCGGCACGCGATGCGGCGGAATCACGGTTTTGCACCTCGCACATCATTCCGAGGTACGAGGC
Organism: Paludibaculum fermentans; assembly: GCF_051172195.1. Classification (GTDB taxonomy): domain Bacteria; phylum Acidobacteriota; class Terriglobia; order Bryobacterales; family Bryobacteraceae; genus Paludibaculum; species Paludibaculum fermentans_A. Next base: position 95,356 of record NZ_JBPJAQ010000001.1, on the reverse strand, counting down.
GTTCTACCGGGAGGTACTGGCGCGTTAGGTGTCCGGGGTGACGATCTCGACGCCGTAACCCCAGAAGAGGCCCGATTCCAGCACTCCGGTAATCGACTTGATTTCCTTCTCGAGGCCCGCGCCGATGGCGGCGAAGCGTACGTCGAAGATCATATTGCCGTTTTCCGTAATCACCGGACCGTCCTTGCCGGAGCCAGTGCGGATGCGGATCTCGGTGGCGCCGAGGCGCAGCAACTCCGCCTCCACCAGCCGGACCGACATGGGATGCACCTCCACGGGCACGGGGAAGCGTGTGCCCAGCCGCTCCACGAGTTTGGAGCGATCGACCAGGATGAACGTCTTCGGGCTACTGCGGAGGATGAGCTTCTCCTGATACATGGCTCCGCCGCGTCCCTTGATCAGGTTGCCGGCCGGATCCACTTCGTCCGCGCCGTCGAAATACCAGTCGGGGACAGCATCTGCAGGGCGCAGGGTGGGAATGCGCAAAGCGACGCAAGCCATCGCGACTTCGTGGGAAGTCGGAATGGCGCTGAAGCGGAGCCCTTCGCGCTGAGCACGCTCGGCTAGTGTGGTGAGCGCGACGAAACTGGTGGAGCCGCTGCCGGCGCCGATCACCTGGCCGTCTTTCACTTCGGTGGCGATACGTTCCGCCGTACGGCGTTTGGCGTCGTAGTTGGCGATTTCCGCAGACCAGTGGAACTGCTTCAGCAATTGGCTTTCGCGCTGCATGGCCCTCTCCTTGCTTCCATCATGCGCCCGGCTACCAGCCGAACTGCAACTGGAAGCGGAAAGTCCGGCCGTCGTTCAACGTGTTGGTGATCTGCGCGAAGTTGGCATTTGTGACGTCCAGGCCGGGGTCAGCGAACTGAGGCGTGTTGAACAGATTCACCGATTCGGCGCGCAGGGTCAGGCGCTTTTCGCCGGTGACCACCCACGAGCGCCATAGGGATGCATTCACGTTGTGAATTACACCTTTGCGGAAGGTGTTGCGGCCCAGGTTGCCACTGGGGTCAGTGGGCTGGATGAACGAGAACGCCGATTTCGGCAGGAGGGCGCGCGATTCATCCGGATTGCCGACCGTGCGGCCCAGGATGGTGGGATCGACCAGATTGGGACGGTCGTTGCCATTGCCGTCGACATTGCCGAAACCGGGTCCGTCGGCCGTAATTACGGTGAACGGGGTACCCTGCTTGATCAGCACAACGCCCGCGAGGTTCCAGCCGGCTACGGTGTTCTTGAGCAGCGGCCGCTGGTTCCAGCCGGGCAGGGCGTAGGAGCCGCGCCACAGGAACGCGTGGGGCTGGTCGAACGCACTGAGGCCGCGCATATCGGCGTGCGTCTCGTGCTCATTCTGGCTGCGCGAGATGCGCGAATCGTTGTCGTATGCGGTGTTGGAATAAGCGGCGCCCAGGTCCATCGCCTTGCTGAACCAATACTGCATGTCCATCGAGAGCCCATGCCAGCGCGGGGCAAACAGCGAGGCGCGGAAGGCATCATAGTAGCCGCGCGAGCCGTTGGTCACATAGCGGATTTCGGCGTGGGTGGGGTCGGCGCGGCGCTGGTTCAACGTTGAGGAGGTCTGGGGAATGCCCGGCACCACCTGCCCGCGGTTGAGGTACCACATGATGAGCAGCTTGTGCGAACGGCTGCCGACATAGCCGAACTGCAGTTTCCAGTTGCTGCTGAGCTCCGGTTCCCACGAGAAGTTGTACTGATGCGAGTAGGGTGTGCGGAGATCGGGGGCCAGCAGGTAGAGGTTGCCAAGGGCGTTGGGCCGGCCGCCGACGGAGGTGACGCCGCCGAGCGGATCGAGCAGGTTCGGTGACGGGACGACGATCTTCTCGCTGCCCGGCGGGCTGAAGCGGGTCTGTTGGAAGGTGACTGGATAGATCTCGCCATATTGCAGCGCATACGCGCTGCGGATGATGCCCAGGCGGCCCGGAGCCTTCCAGGCAAAACCGAACTCAGGCGCGAAATTGTTGCAGTCGCAGGAGTAGGGCACCGGGTTGCGATGAAAGACCTCGTGGGGGGCTGGCGCGGGCGTGTAGCGCAGGCCGTAGTTCAGCGACAGCGACTTGGAGACCTTCCAGTTGTCGCCGGCGTAGAACTGCAAATCCCAATTGCGGAAGCCGCGATTCACTTCGCCGATGGAAACAATGTACTGGGTGGGGATGCCCAGCCGCAGGTTCGTGATGGCGTCGCGGCCGAAGTCGTTGGCGAAGGAGAAGACTCCGCGGTGGGCGTCGGATTCGACGCCATTGAACTGCCTCCGCAGAATTCCGAAACCCGTGTACCACTGGTGCTGGCCGGCGGTCCGCCGGAGTGCGCCCGCATAGCGAAACATGTTGTTGCCGCGATCGATGGGGATGGAACCTTGCGGACCCAATGTTTCGAGACCCGAGATGGAAACCATCACGCCGACGGCGTTCTTCTCGGGTACCAGCAGGGAGCCGATGCGGTCGAAGCCGCCGGAGAGTTCGCTGACGGTGGAGGGGTTCCAGGTGCGAGTCCAGGTGAGGCGCGAGCGATGCGACTTTGTGTCGGTGTTGGGATTCTGGCCGGCCACCAATTCGAATGCCTCGACGTGCTGGGCGGTGAACTGATAGAGCGCCACCAGGCGATCGCGGGTGCCCAGGGTCTGGTCCAGCCGCAGGCCACCGTTGTTGTTGTTGATCACCTGCGGTGAGTTGGTGTTGAGCGCGCGGGCGTTGACGTCGGTGCGATTGGGCAGTTCCGTGGGGTAGGCGCTGAGGAAGCGGGCGACGAGGGCGCGCACGGCTGGATCGGTCGCCAGCGGAGTGCGTTCGTCCGGCTTGGGCACCAGCACGTTGCCGTTCACGTTGCCGCGCATGCGGTCCTGGCTGCCGTCGAGTTGCAGGAAAGCGCCGCGCCACAGGCGCACCTGGAAACGGAAGCCGTAATCGTTCTCGCGGGCGGGCTTTACTCCGCCTACCTGGAAGAACGAGCGGGCGCTGAAGATGCTGTTCTGATGGGTGTAGTAGAGGCTGCCGTGGAAGCCGTTCCAGCGAGCTGGAGCGACGTGCAGCACCGTGGTGGGCGCATTGCCGAACTCGGAGCCGAAGTAGCCGCGGTCGACGCGAAAGTCCTGGACGATGGTGGCGACGACGCCGAGGCGCAGATTCAGCTCCTTCAAGGCGTTGTTGTCGACGAGGTTGAACTGGACGTTTTCATTGCGGCGGCTTTCGCCTGCTGCGCTATTCACTTTGCCCAGCAGATTGAGCTCGACGCGTTTCGTGTCCTCGGCCGGGGACGGTGCGGTAGATGTCGCGGTGGATGTCGCGGGCGCTGGGGTTGCTGCCGGGGCGGCGCCATTTACCGGTGCGGCCGATTGTGCGCTGCCGGGTGCCTCCGGCTTTGGCGCAGGCTGTTGCGCCGGCAACAGAAGGGGCAGGGCAAGCAAAAGGCTGGGGAGATTGGTTCTGATTCGTGACAAGGGAGAACTCTCAGTATAAGGGTCGGTTGCCCCCTGAGTGGTTACTGTTCTTCCTTCACCTTGATCACTTGCCGGGCTTTCGGAATGGCGACGGTCTGACGTTTGCCGGACGGCCATAGGATCTCCAGCGTTGCAGGCGCCTGCCCCCTGGGGGCTCCGAAATGGACGCCGAAGTGCGCGGAGGAAGAGTAGCCCATGGCGGTGGTCATCACATTGAATTGGCTGCCCCACTGCAGGCGAGCGCCGATGCCGTCGCGATTGGATTTGACGCCCTCCAGTTGGACGATGAGCCATTCGCCGTCGGTGACCGTGGAGTTGATCCACAGTTCCGCCGGATCGTTGAGGGAAGAGACGACGGCATCCAGCAGGCCGTCCTGGTTGAAGTCGGCGAAGGCGAGGCCGCGGTGTGCGCGGGCCACCTGGAAGTCCGGACCGGCCGTCGAGGAGACATCGCGGAACGTGCCCTTTTCGTTGAGCAGAATGCGGTTTGGCTGCCGGTATTCCGTGCGCTCGAACTGCTCCACCAAATCGTTGACATGGGCACTGGAGACGAAGAGATCTTTCCAGCCGTCGAGGTTGAAGTCGGCCAGGCCGGGGCCCCAACCGCTGAATTTGGAGCTGAGGCGGGCTAGTCCGCTGGCGTAGGTCGCGTCGCGAAAACCGCCTTTGCCGGTATTGCGGAACAGGGGGAAGGTTTCGTTGTAGAGGTCGACCACGACGATATCAGGCCAGCCGTCGTTGTCGTAGTCGCGGAAATCGGCGCCCATGCTGGCCACGGGCTTACCGCTATCCATCATGGCGACACCGGCGATGAGCGCGACCTCCTCGAATTTGCCGCCGCCGAGATTGTGGAAGAGAGAATTGGGCTCATTGTCGTTGGTGACAAAGACATCGGGCCGACCGTCGGCATCGTAATCACCCACGGCGACGCCCATGCCGCGGCCGGGGGAAGCGAGGAGCCCGGCGCTTTTGCTGACGTCCTCAAACTTCCCGTTGCCCAGGTTGTGAAAGAGCCGGTTGGGCAGCCCTTGAAAGTATTTTGGATGACAGTAGACGCGGATGTTTTTCTGGGAGTCGCCGCAGAACCGGTCGGTGGAGGGCGGCCACTTGGCGTAGTGCGTGACCCACAGATCGAGCTTTCCGTCATTGTCATAGTCGAACCAGGCAGCGGCAACGGCCCACTCGTTGTCGACAATGCCAGACTCCCGGGTGACGTCCTGAAACTTGCCATTGCCGAGATTGCGGTAGAGACGGCTGGTGCCCACGCTGGCGACAAAGAGGTCGACGAACCCGTCGTTGTCGTAGTCGGCGGCTGAGGCGCCCATGCCGTAGCCCTCGCCCGCGAGACCTGTTTCCGCCGTTACATCCGTAAATTTCAAGTTGCCGTCGTTCCGGAACATGCGGTTGAGATACTTGGGGCCGTTTTTCTCGTTCGACGGGTACGCCGCGCCGTTGGTGAAGAAGATATCCGTGCGGCCATCGCTGTTGTAGTCGAAGGCAGCGAGCCCTCCGGCCATGGTTTCGATCATCCGCTTCTCGGGCGAAACGGCGTTCTCGAGGACGAACCTGAGGCCGGCGGATTCGGCTACGTTCCGGAACTGGATGGGCGGAGTTTGCGCTGAGGCGAACAGAAGGAAGGCCGGCAGGCCCCAGGCGGAACGGCGCATGGTTCTACTATCGCGCACGACAGGCGGTAGGTGCTGGAAGGAGATCTGAGGCAGACTGTAGATGAGATGACGTCGAGGACTGCCATCGTGTTGTGGGCCGCCCTACTGGCTGGCCTGGCCTTCGCCCAGCCGCCCGATCCCGCCGAACTCTCGCGCCGAGCTAAGGATCACATGGCCGCCGGACGTTACGGGGCGGCTGTGCCTTACTACGAAGAACTGGTGAAAGCGATGCCTGGTAACCCCGGGCTGCGCCTCAACTTGGCGATGGCGCTGCACCTCTCGGGCAACGACGAAAAGGCGGTGCCGCAGTTCGAGTTGGTGCTGAAACAGCAACCGAACGCGCTGCCGGCCCTGATGCTGCTGGGCGCGTCCCAGATGCGGTTGGGCCATCCGGAAAAGGCGGTGGGGCCACTGGAGAAAGCGATGGCGCAGGCTCCGGAAGACCTGGAGGGCCGGGCGATGCTGGCGGATGCGCTGATCATGCTTGACCGGTACGGTGCTGCGATCCCGCATCTGAGGAAGTTGGCGACGGCTGCTCCACAGAATCCGAAGCCCTGGTATGCCCTAGGCAAGGCGTACGAGGCCGTCTCGCAGAAGGCCTTCGATGATCTTGAAAAGAAAGGGCTGGATTCGCCCTGGTGGCTGATGCTGGCGGCTGAGGTGCGGCTGAAGCTGGGCCGCAATACGGCCGCCTATGCGCTCTACAAGGCGGTGATCGAGAAGCAACCGCAGTTCCGGGGCGCCCATGCGGGGCTGGCTGAAGTTTACCGGCGGACGAACCATGCCGACTGGGCAGAGGCGGAGCTGGCGAAGGAGAAAGCCCTGCCTGCTCAAGCGTGTACGGCGCCTTCGAGCGCCTGTGAGTTCGCCAAGGGGCGCTTCCAGCAGGCTCTCGCGTTAGCTTCCGCGGGGAAGACACTCGAGTCGCTGTACTGGCAGTCGAAAGCGGCGAATGAACTCGCCCGGATGTCGTTGGCGGAGTTGGAGAAGCTGCCGCCGTCCATCGAGTCGCACCAGGTTCTGGCCGAACTTTACCGGAACCAGGGGCGCAACGCCGATTCGCTGAACGAGTGGCGGGCCGCACTGGCTATGGCTCCTGGCGATCCAAGGTTGGAGATGGAAGTAACCTCGTCGCTTTACGTGAATCGCGATTACCCGGCGGCGGAGCACGAGGCTCGCGAAATGCTCGCCCGCCACCCTGAGTGGCCGGAACTGCACTTCATCCTGGGCGACTCACTGGTGAACCAGCAGCACCTGGAACAGGCGCTGCCGGCGCTGGAAAAGGCTGTCGAGCTAAAACCCGACTACGCCGCCGCACATGCGGTCCTGGGGCGTATTTTGTTGCAGTTAGGGAGAGGGAAGGACGCTATTTCGCACCTCAGCTCCGCATTGCCGGTAGACACGGATGGCAGCCTGCATTTTCTTTTGAGCCGAGCCTACCAGGACGCCGGGCAGGCGTCGGAGGCGGCGGAAGTGATGAAAGCCTACCAGGCGATTCGAAAGTCTACTGCGACAGGGGAGATTGAGATAGCGCCACCGCAGCCTTGAGGGCGAATTAGCGATTTTCCTTCCTGTTTGCAAGCGGTTGCGCCGGAAGCCTGATTCCAGGGGGCATGCCCCGGCCTCTTGACATGAGCCCCCTAATGGCTTTAGATTAAACCTACTCCGTTTCAACCAAGTGGGGTCTTGGACTATCGGCCCAATTACGTATAGATAAAGATTTGCTGGCCATGGCAGTAGCGGCTTTTACCCGAGCGCATACCTGCCGGGACCGGCTTGGGCGAGTTAGTTCAGGCAAGCAGGGGGTAACGAATGAAAAACTCTTCGAAATTTATGTTGACGCTCCTGGTAATCGCCATGATCGTCAGCTGGTCCATGCCGTCATGGGCTCAATCCCTTTATGGGTCGGTTGTCGGTCAGGTCGAGGATCCTTCGGGCGCCGCGATCGTTCAAGCCTCAATCACCCTGACAAACAAAGGTACCGGACAGATCTACGAAGCCAAGGCAGATGAGGGTGGCCGTTTTCTGGTCGCCAACGTCCTGCCCGGCGACTACGATTTGAAAGTTACCGCAAATGGTTTCCGGACCCAGAACCGGACTGACATTCGCGTTTCGGCCGCATCCGTCAGCCGTTCCGACTTCCGCATGGAAGTTGGCGCAATCGCCGAACAGATCACTGTTGAAGCATCGGCCACTGCGCTGCAGACCGACAAGGCCGATACGCATACTGAGTTGAACGCGAAGCAGGTGGCCAATCTCCCGCTGCCCGGTTTCCGCAACTATCAGAGCCTGATCAACCTGGTCCCGGGCGCGACGCCCGCCGGCTTCCAGAATTCGATCACCGATTCGCCCGGCCGTTCACTGGCCACCAATATCAACGGCACGAACAAGAACAACAACGTCACCCGTATTGACGGCGCGGCCAGCGTGAACCTCTGGCTGCCGCACCACGCCGGCTATGTGATGCCCGCGGAAATGGTTGACACCGTTAACGTGACCACTGCTGCTGGCGACTCCGACCAGGGCATGGCAGGCGGCGCCGCCGTCACCGTGCTCACCAAGTCGGGCACGAACCAGATCCATGGCAGCTTGTTCGAATACCACGACAATCAGCGCCTGAAGGCCTTCAACTATTTCACGAAGGCGACTGCCTCCAGCCCGACGTCGATCACGAAGCCGTTGCGCATTTACAACAACTACGGCGGCACCATTGGCGGACCGATCAAGAAGAACAAGCTGTTCTACTTCTATAGCTTTGACGGTACCCGCCAGCGTGATGGCGCGCAGGGCCTGTATTCGGTTCCGACGGCCGCGATGAAGGCTGGCGACTTTAGCGCCACCGGCACCACCATTTACGACCCCCTGACGGGCACCGCTGATGGCACCGGCCGTACGGCCTTTTCCGGGAACAAGATCCCGACCTCCCGGATGAGCTCGGCGGCGCAGAAGATTCAGGGCTACTATCCGAGCCCGAACACCAATCTCACCGGCTATCAGAGCAACTACTTCGCGTCGGCAGTCCCGGCCTTCAACCGCGACTACAACGACATCAAGATCAACTACAACATGAGCGACAAGCAGCAGATCTTCGGTCACTACGGCATCATGAAAGCCCTGGTGGTCGGCAAGGCGCTGTTTGGCGATGGCGTTGGCCCGGCTCCCGGCGCTGACCCCGGCACCGGCGACACCAAGGTGCAGAACATGTCGATCGGCACGAACCGTGTCATCACCACCAACCTGCTGTTTGACGGCGTCATTGGTTACCAGCGCCAGGATCAGACGGTGCGCGGTGTTGACTTCGGCAAGGACTTCTCGACGACGCTGGGCATCCCCGGCATCGGCGGTCCCGATCCGCGCCAGCAGGGCTTCCCGAACATCAGCGTCAACGGCTACAACGGCTTTGGCGTTCCTGGCTGGATGCCCTTGACCCGCATTGAGGAAAACTACACGGCCAGTGCGAACGTGACCTGGACGAAGGGCAAGCACAACTTCCGCTTTGGGTTCAACGGTGTAAACTACCGCATGACCCACTGGCAGCCGGAACTCGGTGCCGGTCCCCGCGGTTCGTTCGATTTCACTGGCGGCCCCACGTCCATCACGGGCGCTTCCGTGAATCAGTTCAACGGCTATGCGGCTTTCCTGCTCGGCCAGTCGAACAGCATCCAGAAGAGCTTCCAGTACATCACGATGACGCCGCGCGAATTCCAGTTCAGCTGGTATGCGCAGGATCGCTGGCAGATCAGCCGCAAGCTGACCATGACCCTCGGTCTGCGTTACGAGTTGTATCCGCTGATGACCCGCGCCACCGGCAAGGGCATCGAGCGGCTGGATCCCGACACCAACCTGGTGTATCTCGGTGGGCGCGGCAACAACCCCACTGGCGTTGGTGTGACTGTGAGCCACAAGCTCTTCTCGCCCACCCTGGGTATCGCCTATCGCCTGGACGACAAGACCGTCATCCGCACCGGCTACGGCATCAACTTCGATCCGCTGCCGTTCTCGCGTCCGCTGCGCGGCTTCTATCCGCTGACGATCAACATCGCCAACAACAGCAAGGGCACGTATGATACCGCTGGCGTTCTGGACCAGGGCATCCCGGCCACTCCGCTGCCCGACCTGACGTCAGGCGTGCTGACCCTGCCCAGCAACGCTGATATGCGCAGTCCCTACCTCGGCCAGATCCACCGCGGCTACACCCAGTCGTGGAACTTCACGATCGAGCGCAAGCTGCCCCAGGACATCCTGACGACGATCGCCTATGTCGGCACCTCCTCGGTGCACCTGCTGGCCGATCGTGACATCAACTCTGGCACGCCCGGTCCTTCGGCCGGCGCCGCTTCGCGCCGCCCGTACTACGACAAGTTCGGCCGCAACCTGGCGACCAACATGTGGGACGGTTACCTGAGCTCCAACTACCACTCGCTGCAGACCAGCATTCGCAAGTCGCTCAGCAAGGGCCTCATGATCCAGGGTGCTTACACCTGGTCCAAGGCCATCAACATGACCGACGAAGACGGCTGGGCCAGCGTTGGCTTCAACTACGGTCCGGCGTTCTCCCGGAACCGTGCGGCGGCGGGCTATGACCGCACGCACGTCCTGCAGATGGGCTGGGTCTACGAACTGCCGATGGGCAAGGGCAAGCAGTTTGTGACCAGCGGCATCGGCGCCCAGATCCTGGGCGGATGGTCGGTCAACGGCATCATGTCCAACTACACGGGCACGCCTTTCACCGTCACCGGTTCCAGCGGCGCATTGAATGCCGCCAGCAACACGGCGACCGCCGATCAGGTTGGTCCCGTGAACCGCATTGGCGCGATCGGCGCAGGTTCGTACTACTACGATCCGGCCGCCTTCGCCGACGTCACCCTGGCCCGCACAGGCGGCGCCTACCGCTTCGGCACCTCGGGCCGCAACATCCTGCGCGCTCCTGGCATGTGGAACACCGACTTGATGATCAACCGGACCTTCCAGATCACTGAGCGGATCACCACGGCGTTCCGCGCTGAGTTCTACAACCTGCCGAACACGTCCCACTTTGGTGGCGTGTCCAGCGGCAGCGTGACCAGCGGCAATTTCATGCGCATCCTGAGCTCCTCTGGCGAACGCCAGATCCGCTTCGGCCTGCGCCTCGGCTTCTAATCGAATCCGAGATTGAACATCGAATGGCGGTGGGGCCCACAAGGCTCCACCGCCATTCGTGCGTCTGGGCATCGATTCTTCAGGCTTGACATAGGGGGTGGGGGTATATATGATAGGGGCAGAGGGTATATATAACATGTCCCAGTCACTCAAGCTCGCCATCGACGGCATGCACTGCGGTTCCTGCGTCAACCGCGTCACCAACGCTTTGAAAAAGGTGGAGGGCGTCGATGTGAAACAGGTCTCCGTCGGCTCCGCCGAGGTCGAATACGACGAAGCGAAGGCGAATCCGGAGCAGATTGTCGAATCAGTGAACCGGATCGGCTTCAGCGCCAGGAGGAACTGACATGGCTTCGACGGCGGTGGAGAACAAGCTCACCTTCCCGGTACGCGGCATGACGTGCGCTGCCTGCCAGTCGTTTGTTCAGAAGACACTACAGGCGCAGCCGGGCGTGCGTGATGCCACCGTCAACCTGATGCTCCACAACGCGACGGTGGAGTTCGACCCCGCGTCAGTGAGTCCCCAGTCCTTGGTGGATGCGGTCAACGATACCGGTTACGAGGCGGCCTTGCCCGTGGCGCGCCGATCGATTGCCGACGAGCAGTTGGAGCGCGATCGGGAGGCGGAGACTGAGTATCGCGGCCTGCGGCTGCGAGCCGGTGTGAGTCTCGGCATCGGAGCCGTGATGATGGCTCTCATGCCGTTCCTGCACAGTCTGCCGCACACGGCGATGAACGCGGTCCAGATGGCCGCCAGCCTGTTCGTGATGACCTGGGCGGGGCATCGCTTCTACCGCAAGGCCTGGGCGGCGCTGCGCCACAAGACGTCGGACATGAACACGCTGATCGCGCTGGGCACGGGCTCGGCGTTCCTCTATTCCGCGTTTTCGCCGCACGACGTCTACTACGAAGCTGTGGTCTTCATCCTTGCCCTGGTGCTGGTCGGCAACACGCTGGAAGCCCGGGCTAAACGGAAGACCGCGGCTGCCCTGCAGGCACTGGCGAAGCTCCAACCGGCCACGGCGCGCGTCGAACGCCTGGGCCAGGAACTCGACCTGCCGGTGGAGGATCTGGAACAGGGCGACATTCTCATTGCCAGGCCTGGGGAACGCATCGCGGCCGACGGTGTGATCCTCGACGGACTGAGCAGCGTGGACGAATCGATGCTCACCGGGGAGCCGATCCCTGTGGAAAAGACCACAGGCGATAGGGTCATCGGTGGGACTTTGAACAAACAGGGATTGCTCCGTTACCGTGCCGGCGCCCTGGGTGCAGAGACCGTACTGGAACAGGTTCTGCGGCTGCTGCGCGACGCGCAGGGGGAGAAGGCGCCCATGCAGAGATTGGCTGACCGCGTCAGCGCAGTCTTCGTTCCGGTCGTCGTCCTGATCGCCCTATGCACCATGGCTGCCTGGTATTTCGCGGCCGGGCAGACCGCTGCCAGTTCGTTCGCTGCCGCCGTGGCGGTGCTCATCATCGCGTGCCCCTGTGCCATGGGGTTGGCTGTGCCTGCCGCTATCATGGTCGCCACGGGACGCGCCGCTGGCATGGGCCTGCTGTTCAAGGGCGGCGAGGCGATTGAGCGGCTGGACAAGGTCGATACTATTGTTTTCGACAAGACCGGCACACTCACGGAAGGCCACCCGGAAGTCGTGAAGTACGAGCCCGCGGTTTCGCCCGACCCTTTGCCCTGGATCGCCGCGTTGGAGCACGCGAGCGAGCATCCGCTGGCGCAGGCGCTGGTTCGATATTCCGCCGGCCGCGAGTCAGCGGCTGCGGTCGTCAACTTCCAGGCACTGCCTGGCATGGGCGCCGAAGGAACGGTGGAGGGTCATCCGGTGTTGATTGGGCGCCGGTCGCTCTTGGCGGAGCGCGGCATCGAGGTGCCCATCGAGGATACGGAAGGGTCGCAGGGGCATACGACGTTATGGGCCGCTGTCGATGGGCGGTTCGCGGCGCGATTTGCTCTGGCCGACAAGCCGCGCGCGGAAGCCAAGGCGGTTCTGAGCGAGCTGAAGCAGATGGGGCTGCGCCTGCTGATGGTGACGGGCGATCAGGAGCCGGCCGCCCGCGCCGTGGCGGCGGCCTTGGGTATCGACGAGGTGATTGCAGGAGTCCTACCGGCCGGTAAGTTGGAAATACTGCAGCGGCTCAGTGCGGAGGGCCGCCACGTTGCCATGGTTGGCGACGGCATCAACGACGCACCCGCCCTGGCCGCAGCGACCGGCATCGCCATGGCGTCGGGCGCCGATGTGGCCATTGCGGCTGCCGATGTCACCCTCATGCGCGAAGGGCTGTCGATGGTCCCGTCGTCGTTGAAGCTGGCCCGGGCCACCGTGCGAACCATGCGCCAGAACCTGTTCTGGGCGCTGGTCTATAATGCGGTCTCAATCCCGGTGGCTGCTTTGGGCCTGTTGAATCCGGTGCTGGCCAGTGCCGCCATGAGCCTTAGTTCTGTGAGCGTCCTCACCAATAGCCTGCGCCTGACCAGGAGAAAACTCTCATGAATTGCGATACGAAGAAGTCCACCATCCAGCGTCTGCGCCGTATCGAAGGCCAGGTCCGCGGCCTCCAGAAAATGGTGGAGGAAGACCGGCCGTGCGCGGAGATCATCAATCAGGTGGCGTCTGTGGAGCAGGCCCTTTCGGGCGTCTCCAAGGTGCTGTTGACGAGCCATCTGCAGCATTGCGCGCAGCATGATCCCAACGCCATTGATGATGTGGTCCAGTTGATCACGCGCCACTGGCGCTGATGCCTACCGGCCAATCACCAGTAAGTGGAACGAGCCCGGCAAGGCTGTTGGCCGAGGATGCGGCTGCTGAGCAGTTGCCGCCGGCAAGGGGCCGAACCGGGCCGTGGGTGTGTACAGCTTGTGGCTGTCGGGATCGAGTGTGATGGTGCGAGCACCGCGCTCAGTGGGCAGCGTGGCCGCCACCTTATAGCCCGCGCCCGCCTCCGCGACGATAGTAAGCGTGCCCGCTCCATTTGAGCTGAAGGCAAGTCCGCGAACGGCATCAAACGCCACGCCGTCGGACCCTTCCCCGATGGGCAGTTTTGCGATTACCTTACCCGATGCGATATCGGATACCACCATCACTTCATTGCCACACACAGAGAACAACCGACGCTTCTTAGTATCGAGGGCGAGCCCCGACGGCTCTTCGCAGCCAGTGAGAGGATAGCGCCTGGTGACCGTTGCCTTGGCTGTATCCAACTCCACAATCTCGCTTGTGTCCTCGATATTCACCCACAACCTGCCGTGTCCATCCACTGCTGAGAACTCGGGCTTACCGCCCAGCGGAATGGTCGCGATCACCTTCCCGCTGGCCGCATCAATCACCGTGGAGTTCTTCGAGCCGCCATTGAATGTGAACACATGGCCCGAGGCCGCATCGAAGATGATCGCATCGGGATTTGCACCCGTGGCCACTTCACCCAGCGGTTTGAGGGTCTTTAGGTCGAAGATCAGGACGTGATTCGCCCGGCCGCAACTGATAAAGCCGCGCTGTAGGGATTGGGCCAATGCGATCCCATGGACTCCGGGCGTATTCGGGAACTCTGCTACCGGCTTGCCGGTTTCCAGGTTGATGACGGCCACATGCGTCCCATGCGACACGAACAGCTGATGACCCTCCCTGTCAACGGTGAGGTAGTCCCAGCTGCCTTCGCCTCCGATCGTAATCCGATCCAATATGCGATAGTCGGCCGCGGTCAAACCACCCGCCATTGCCAGGCACGCCAGCATCGCCATTGCTCCCATGCGAACCACCCTTCTGGATCGGCGGGCGCTCCATACGCCAGCCACCTTAGTGACCTTGGCAGGAATGACAAGCGGGGACAATCCCATCAAGAGGAAGGTTGCCGGCAGCGCCGCCGTGCTCGCTGTCGAATTGCTTCAGGCTTGCCTCTTCGATCGCAAGAAGAAACCACGCGTGTGGCGACCGCGCTATTCCATACGGAGGGCCCTGAGCGGATCCAGGCGCGAGGCTCGCCAGGCGGGAGCCGCACTGGCCACGAAGGAAACTACGGCGAGCAGCAGTACGACTCCCGAGAAGACGGCCGAATCAAACGGGCTCACGCCGTACAGCATCGATTGGAGAAGTCGTGCACCGGCCAGGCTTCCTACCAGCCCGATGGCCAGGCCCATGGCCGCGGGCCGCAAGCCATCCAGCAGCACCAGGCCGAGCACCTGCTGCCTGCCTGCGCCCAGGGCTACCCGAATCCCAATTTCCCCACTGCGCTGCGCCACCAGGTATGACAGCACGCCGTATAGCCCGACGCTTGCCAAGAGCAGCGACAGCACGGCGAAGGCCAGGACCAGGATGGCGTTGAAACTGGCGCTCGTCGTCGACTGACCAATGATCTGTTTCATGGTCAGTACGTCGGACACCGGCAGGTTTGGGTCGATCTGGGTGACGATTTTCTGCACGGGCAACGCCAGGCTTTCCACGTTATGTCGGGCACGGATCACCAGGGTAAGGGACCGGTTGTCGCCCTGCGTATCGGCGTAGACAGGGAAGAACATCATGGATTTGGGATCGGCGCCGAGACGGTGCCGCGTATTGCCCACCACGCCGACGATCTCGTAATCCTTGTGGCCGCCAGGCTCTGAGTCCTCCTGGAAGCGCAGGTGCTTGCCCAGTGGGTTCTCCCCGGGGAAGTGTTGACTGGCCATCTGCTCGCTGATGATCACCACCCGCGTGTGGCTGGTACGTTCGTCATCGCGGAAGAAACGGCCCTTCTTCAAGGGAATCCGCATCGTCTGAAAATACGTTGGCTCGATGGAGCGGAAGAGTGCGAAGACGTGATCGCCTTGCGCCAAGGGAGGATGCTCGGGGATCTCGAACATGTTGTCGCCCCAATACCCACCGCCCGGCACAACGGAAACCAGTGAGGCCGACTCGACGCCCGGCACTTGCCGTACCCGTTCCACCAGGGAAGAATGAAAGGCCGTCAACCTGTCCTGGTCCGCATAGCCGGATTTTGGCAGGGCATAACGCATCGTCAGGACGTTGTCCGTTTCGCAGCCGAGTTCGGCGCCACGCAACCGCAGAAAGCCCTTCAGTAATAAGCCCGCGCCTACCAGTAGTATCACCGTCAACGCAACCTCCATTGCGAGCAGCGACTTGCGCAACGTGGTTCGCGAACGGCTGGCGCCCATTGATCGCGAAGCGTCCTTCAGCGCATCCATCACTTTCTCGCTGGTGGCCGAAAGGGCCGGCAGCAGGCCTGCGATCACGGCAGTCAAGGCCGTAATGCCCAGGACAAAGAGGATCACGGGAACGTCAACAGTAATGGCGTTGATCCGCGGGAGGTCCTTCCTTTCAGATTGAAGCCATGCTGTCGCCCAACTGCCGAGCACGAGTCCCAAGGCGCCGCCCGCTCCGCAGATCACCAGGCTCTCCATCATGTGTTCCCGCAACAGGCGCCAGCGCGTGCCGCCCATCGCTGCCCGAATCGCCACCTCCCGTCGTCGTGAAGCTGTTCGGGCCACCAGCAGGCTGGCGACGTTCAGACAAGCAATCAGGAGGACACAGCCCACCGCCGCCAGCAGCACATAGAGAGGTTGCTTGAAGTCCGCTGAGAGATCGTCCAGCAGGGGACGCATGTCCGCGCCATTGGACACGGGTATCGTCAGGTACTGCTGGTGGATTCGTTCCTGCAGTGCGTTCAGTTCCTGGATGGCTGCCTGCGGAGCAACGCCCTGCTTCAGCCGCGCGACTACCGAGGACATATGGTTGCCGTGGCTTTCCGCGTCTTCCGCTGAGACCACGTGGTAGTAGGGCACCCAGAGCTGTGTGCGAGCGTCCGGATAAGCAAGCCACTTCGGCAGGACACCGATGACCGTGTACCGCTTCGCGTCCAACAGCACGGTCTGCCCGAGGATGGACGGATCCGCGCCGAAGCGGCGCTCGTAAAGGCTCCAGGTGAGCAGGGCCGCCGGCGCCGCCTGCATCCGGTCGTCATCTGCCGTGAAGTTTCGCCCCAACGCGGGTTGCACACCCAGGGTCCCCAGCATTTCCCAGGAACTCGCGATGGCATCCACCACCTCCGGCATCTGGTTCCCCTGGCTCGAGAGATTGAAGCGCTGGTTTTTCCAGATCGCCATGCTCTCAAAGCCGTGCGTCTGTTTCTGCCACGACCGGAAGTCGCCGGATGCCACGACGTTGTAGATCGTTTCTCCCTTGATACTGCGGCCATAGAGCGACACGAGCCGCCCGGAATCAGGGAAGGGCAGTGGCTTCAGGAGGACAGACCGGACTACCGTGAACAGAGAGGAGTTGGCACCGATGCCGAGGGCCATCACCAGGATCGCGATCGCCGCGAAGAACGGCGTCCGCGCCAGGGTGCGCACCGCGTAGCGGAGGTCCCGCCAAAGGGAGTCGATCAATGTCAGTGTGTTCATCTGGTAAAGGTCTTCCCGGATCCGTGTCGGATTGCCCAGCCGCAGGTACGCCTGCCGCCTTGCTTCGTCGAGGTTCATGCCCTTGGCGGCATTGAGGGCTGTGAGATGGTCGATGTGAGCGGCAAGCTCCCGCGCCCGCTCCTCGTCCCATCGCTCGCGACGCATGAACCTGCGGAGTGACATCAGCCTTCGCTCTCCTTCGGCTTCCTGCGGTTCCGCTGGCCGAAATCCCCCAAAACGCGGCCGATGGCATCGGCCATGGCGCGCCAGCGGTCAGCTTCCTTCGAGAGTTGCTCGCGCCCCGCCTTCGTTAGTTCGTAAAAGCGAGCCGTTCGATTGTTCTCACTCGTGCCCCAGGATGAAGCGACCCAGCCGCGATCTTCGAGGCGATGCAGGGCAGGGTATAAGGAACCCTGCTCCACCTGCAGTACGTCGTCGGACGACTGCTCGATCATCTGGGCGATGCTGTGCCCGTGCGCGCGGCCACCAATGAGCGTGCGCAGGATCAGCATATCCAGCGTCCCTTGCACCATCTCCCGGTTGTCCGATTTCCTGCCTTGGCCCAATGGCGCTCTCCTTCACCTAGAAGTTCTATGTGAGAGGATACTCCACTCGACGCTCTAGGTGAACAGGGAATCCAGACTGGCGGGCAAGAATTTACAGATGTGGCGCAGGCGGGCTGCAGCGAGGGCGCCCGGCTCCGGTCCAGTGCCCGGAGCCGGGCTGTCGAACGTCAGAACTGGAACTTCAATCCAAACTGCAGGTCACGGTTGTCGGAGTTCGTCGACGTGATCTGGGCCACGGTGGGCGAACCGATGCTCGCGTTCGGGAAACCGAAGGCGGGCGTATTGGTGAGGTTGAACGCATCCAGTTGGAAGGTCACGCCGTAGCGTTCCTTGAACATGGTGCGTTTGATAAACGACATGTCCCAGTTGATGAGACCGGGCGCATACAAGGCGCCGCGGCCCGCATTGCCATAGGTGTTCGGCGATGGGGCGGCGAAGGCGGTGGCGTCGAACCACTTGGCACGATCAGGGTTGTCGAGCTTGCCGTTGCCGATGCGGTTCGGCCAGCTGGGTGCTCCATTGTTCACGCCGCTGGACAGCGATAGAGAGAATGGCCGGCCCGTCGAAATGGTGGTAATTCCGGCCAGGTTCCAACCGCCCACCAGCCACGTCAGCGGTCCGCTCGAGATCCACTTCTTGCCTTTGCCGAAGGGCATCTCGTAGAGGTAGTTCGCCACGAGGCGGTGTTTGACGTCAAAGCCGGAAGGACCGTGACCGGCTTTGATATTGGTGATGGTCTGCGGCCCGCCGACCGAGCCTCCCCCACTGGCAGCCGACCCGCCGAAGTCCAGGCTCTTGGCAAACGTGTAAGCCGCCAGGAACTGGAGCCCGCTGGAAAAATGTTTCTCCAGTTTGCCGGAAAGTCCGTTGTACGATGACGAGTTCCGAGGATCGAACATGCTGATGGTGGCCACATTTGATAGTGGTTGCAGAAGCCGCCGTGACGCATTTGATCCCGTGCCGGGCTGAATCTCGTTGGCGTTGTACCCGAACGTGATGTGTGAGCCGACGCTGCCCGCATAGGCGACCTCGGCCATCATCGTGCTGGTCAACTGCCGCTCAATGTTGAAGGTGAAGGTGTTCATCGAAGGCGTCTGATTGGCGAAGCCATGGCCGAGCACCACAGGATTCGCGGCATTCAGTTCCGCCGTGGTCTTGGGCTTGACTACCGCGATTGCCGGGAAGGGCTTCGCGATTGTCGGGATCACTGTGTAATCCACGGGATTGGTGGCGATGTTGCCGAAGGGCGCCTGCGAGATGGTATAGGGCACCTGCTCGCCCAGCATGTTTGAGCCGGACGGATTCACGGGGAAGTAAGTGCGGCCAAAGCCCGCCCGTATCACCGTTTTGCCTCCGCCCAGGTTGTAGGCCACGCCGACGCGCGGGCCGATGTTGCCTTTGCGTGTTACCTTGCCGACGGCTTTAGAGATGCCATCTTCACCTGCATACGCCAGTTTCAAATTGGTGAAGTCGAAGTTCACCAGCCGGTTCCTGATCTCGACATCCGGCACAAATACGTCATAGCGGAGCCCCATGTTGACGGTCAGTCGAGAGTTGATGCGCCAGTCGTCCTGGAAGTAGAGGCTGTGATCCTGGGCCGTTGCATAATACGGCTCCAATAGCACGCTTCGGCCTGAGCCGCCGCTGATGTAGCCAATCAGCATTGTCGCCAGACCCGTACCCTGCGTATTGGTAACTGGATCGTTTGTAAAGTTCTTACCGAAAGTCATGTCGCCGCGCGGGCCGCCGCCGGGAGGTCCCGTATAAGTGGAGGTCATGCGCCGGACATAGCGGTAACCGAACTTCGTCTGATGATGGCCGAGCGTCCACGAAACGCCATCCTCGGCCTGCCAGTGAGTCTCCCGCGGATTGGCCGGCAGGAAGGACGGTCCGCCGCTGAGGCCTGTGAAGTCGGTGATGTTGATGTTGGGGATACCTGAGCTGTACGAACTGACATTCACGCCCGTGATGCCTAGCGACGTTGCCGCATTGCGTCCGAAGTCCGACTGGCGTGTAAACGGGTTGGTCTTCGCGAACCCGCCCCTGAACTCATTCACGATGTTAGGCCGGAAGACGTGCGTCTCGTTGATTGCCATACCCTGCGTGGTGAGATCCGTCACCTGCAGGCCCGCCACATAGGGTCCGAGCTCAAATTTGCTGGCTGCGGCCGCGGGCGTCGGGAGGCAGCAATTTGCCTGGCCTTGTGGCGCGCTGAGGCGGTATGTCTCATAGCTGTACCGCGCGAAGAAATTGTCTTTGTCGGTAATCTGATGGTCGACGCGAACGTTGAAGCCGTCGTCGTTGACCGATCTTGGCACACTGGACGTGTAATTGTTGAAGTTGCCCGAGCCATTGGGGAGCGGGAATATGCTCGCCACGTTTGCGCTGACTGTATTGATTCGCGCCGAGGGAATGATGTTCCCCGCGAACGCATCGCGCAGAAACTGCGAATTCGTGGCGCTCACGGGCTTCGTTGAGTCGTAGGCAGGATTGAGGCGGGTCGTCAGCGGATCGTAGATCCGGATGAGATTGCCGCTGGTATCGGTGAAGCCGCTGAAGTCGCCCGTGCGGTTGGCCGCCGTGGGTACGGTGTTCACAAAGGTAAGACCCTTGCGCTCCTTCATTCCGAAGTAGTCCATGTAGAAGAAGCTGCGATTCTTCCCGTCATAGATTTTTGGCAGAACGATGGGGCCGCCGGCGGCCACGCCATACTGATTGCGCCGGTACGGCGGCTTGAGTTGCGATTTCGGGTTGAAGTAGTTGCGTGCGTCCAACACGTCGTTTCTGAGGAACTCGAACGCGTTGCCGTGCAGTTCATTGGTGCCCGACTTCGACGACACCGATACAACACCTGCGCCGCGGCCAAATTCCGCAGAGAAGCTACCCGTTAGGACCTTAAACTCCCGAACGGACTCAATAGAAGGCTGCAGGATTACGGTATTGAACGTGTACTCGTTGTTGTCGATGCCATCGATCAACCAGGCGTTCATGTTTGCCTGGCTACCCAGGGCATTGAAATTCGAAGCTCCGCGCGGATTGAATGAACTGGCGCCAGAGAGATTCTCTCCCTGCTGTCCTGGCGTTACATTCGGGGCGAGATACACCAGTTGCGCGAAATTGCGACCATTCAAGGGTAGTTCCCTAATGGGTCGTTCCGTGATCACCTGGCCCAGTTCGGCGCTATCTGACTTCACCAACGGCGCCGCCGCCGTCACCTCAACGGTGGCCGTGACGTCGCCCACGTTC
The DNA here is from genome assembly GCF_051172195.1 of Paludibaculum fermentans. Lineage (GTDB taxonomy): Bacteria > Acidobacteriota > Terriglobia > Bryobacterales > Bryobacteraceae > Paludibaculum > Paludibaculum fermentans_A. The sequence continues at coordinate 74,878 of NZ_JBPJAQ010000001.1, read as the reverse complement.
AGGGTAAAGTCCATGCGGGCTCGCTGATCCACCTGCAATTCGAAAGGCGGTGTGGCCTGGGGCTTGAAACCCGCCTTTTGTACATTCACGGTGTAGGTGCCAGGAGAAAGGAATGGAGCGGTGTAGGCCCCATCTTCGTTCGTCTGGTACTCGACGCTGGTGCCCTTGGATACCTCTTTCACGACGACAGTCGCTCCTGGTACGGCCGCACCAGACCCATCCCGGACTGAGCCGAGGACTGTTCCCGCTGTGACTTGTGCGGACGCTGTGGATGGCTGCAAAACAAGGCCTGCCAGTGTCCAATAGAAGAGAAAACGCGCGCTCATTATTCTCATGGGCGATGAGCCTCCGTACGAACCCCGGATTGTGGAGCCGGGTCCACTCAACCGACACGGAAACTAACAGGAGTCAACGCCGGTGTCAATGGAGTGGGTGCCGCCAGGCAAAATCTCAGCGGAACTTCAGGATGGGCTGGTCCACGGCCACGCTTTCACCGTTGCGGGCCAGAATCTCATCTACCACTACATCGTGTTCAGCCTTGATCACGTTCTCCATCTTCATCGCCTCGATCACCGCGAGCCGCTCGCCTGCCTTCACCTCCTGGCCCACCTCCACGGCCAGGTGCGTCAGCAGCCCCGGCATCGGCGAGATCAGAAACTTCGACAGGTCGGGCTTGGGTTTTGCCTGCATCAGCGACAGCAGTTGCGCCGCTCGCGCGGTCATCACGATCGCATCCACTGCCGCCCCGTTGTAGGCAATGTGAAAACGGAGCCCGATCCGCTCCAGTTGCAGGCACACCTCCACGCCATTGCAGACACCCTGAAAGAGAGGACTCCCGAAGCTCCAGTCCGAGAGCACGACATACGTTTTGTCCCGATGCCGTCCTTCATACCCACCATCCACTGGCTTCAGGTGGATTGCATAGCTTTCCTTCTGGATGAGCACCACCCAGTCCGTACCCACCCGGCGCTGCAGTCCACGAGTTTGAGCGCTGATCTGCACCGCCCGGTCAATGTAGCGTCGCCGTGCCACGGCCGCAATCACCGCCAGGAAGGCGGGATCCTCCGGGCGGGCGTCCGCCGGATGAAAGCCATGCGGATACTCTTCGGCGAGAAACCCCGTGTGGAACTCGCCCGAGAGAAACCGCGGATGCTGCATCAAGGCAGCCTGGAACGCGATGTTTGTCGAGACCCCCCGCAAATAGAACGCGTTGAGGGCATTCCGCATTTTCGCTACGGCCTCGTCCCTTGTGGCGCCATGCACGATGAGTTTGGCGATCATCGAGTCGTAGTGAACCGGTATCTCACCACCCTCATAGACACCGGTGTCCACTCGTACACCACCTTCCGAATCCGCCGGGGGCCTGTATTTGACGAGCCGTCCAGCCGATGGCAGGAAGTTCCGGAACGGATCCTCCGCGTTGATCCGGCACTCGATGGCCCAGCCATCCATCCGAATCTCGCCCTGTCCAAAACTCAACGATTCCCCGGCGGCGATTCGGATCATCCATTCCACCAGGTCGAGTCCAGTTAGTTTCTCCGTCACCGGGTGCTCCACCTGCAGGCGGGTGTTCATCTCCAGGAAATAGAACTGCCTGTCCCGCCCCACGACAAACTCCACCGTCCCGGCACTCTGGTAGTTCACCGCCTTGGCCAGTGCCACGGCCTGCTCCCCCATAGCCTGCCGCGTGGCCGCATCCAGGAACGGCGAAGGAGCCTCCTCAACCAGCTTCTGGTGCCTTCTCTGAATGGAGCACTCGCGCTCCCACAGATACACGAGTTGCCCCTTGGAGTCGCCCAGTACCTGAATCTCGATATGCCTTGGATCTTCGATGAACTTCTCGAGAAACACACGGCCGTCCCCAAAGGCATTGCGCGCTTCCGTCGTACACGAAACGAAGCCATCTCGCGCCTCGTTCGCGTTCCACGCCACCCGCAGTCCCTTGCCGCCGCCGCCGGCCGAGGCCTTGATCATCACCGGAAAACCGATCCGCTCCGCAATCTCCGCGGCCTCGTTCTCATCCGTGATCTCGCCCCCATAGCCTGGGATCGTATTCACGCCGGCCTTCATTGCCAGCTTCTTGGATGCAATCTTGTCGCCCATCGCCTCGATCGAGGGCGCTTTCGGACCGATGAAGACGATGCCCTCTTCTTCCAGCCGGCGCGCGAACTCCGCGTTCTCAGATAGGAATCCATAACCCGGGTGCACCGCCTCGGCGCCGGTCTGCTTGCAGGCGGCAATGATCCGGTCCATGCACAAGTACGACTGCTTGGAGGGCGCCGGCCCGATCAGTACGGCTTCGTCGGCCATCCGGACATGCAGGGCGCGCCGGTCCGCCTCAGAGTACACGGCCACCGTCCGGATGCCCATCCGTTTCGCCGTTCGCATCACACGGCACGCAATCTCACCGCGGTTCGCAATCAGGATCTTTTGAAACATGGCTGGTGTTGTCCTTTTCACTACAGCGGAATGTTGCCGTGCTTCCGCCACGGGTTCTCCAGCTTCTTGTCTTTCAACATGGCCAGGGAGCGGCAGATGCGCCGCCTGGTCTCATGCGGCATGATCACGTCGTCGATGAAGCCGCGCCGGCCGGCGATGAACGGGTTTGCGAACTTCTCGCGATACTCCTCTGTCCGTCGCGCGATCTTTTCCGTATCGCCGATGTCCTTGCGGAAGATAATCTCAACCGCTCCCTTGGGGCCCATCACGGCGATCTCCGCTGAAGGCCAGGCGAAGTTCACGTCGCCGCGCAGGTGCTTCGACGCCATCACATCGTACGCGCCGCCATAGGCCTTCCTGGTGATGACCGTCACCTTGGGCACAGTGCACTCCGCATAGGCATAGAGCAGTTTCGCACCGTGCTTGATGATGCCGCCGAACTCCTGCGCCGTGCCCGGCAGGAATCCCGGCACATCCACAAAGGTGATCACCGGAATCTGGAACGCATCGCAGAAGCGAATGAATCGTGCCGCCTTGATCGAAGACTTGATATCCAGGCAACCCGCCAGCACCATTGGCTGGTTCGCGACAATGCCCACGGTTTGCCCGTCCATCCGCGCGAAGCAGATGACGATGTTCTTCGCGTGATCCGGCTGCAGCTCGAAGAAGTCCCCATCGTCCACGGTCTTCTCAATCAGTTCCTTCATGTCGTACGGCTGGTTTGGGTTATCCGGCACCAGCGTATCCAGCGAGTAGTCCACTCGATCTGTCGGATCAAAGGGAGGGACTGTTGGGGGCTTCTCCCGGTTGCTGGACGGAATGAACCCAATCAGCCTCCGCACCATCATCAGGGCTTCGACATCGTTTTCGAACGCCAGGTCCGCCACGCCAGACTTGGACGTGTGGGTTACCGCCCCGCCCAATTCCTCGGCCGTCACCTCTTCGTGCGTCACCGTCTTGACCACATCCGGGCCGGTGACGAACATGTAGGAGCTGTCCTTCACCATGAACAGGAAGTCCGTGATCGCCGGTGAATACACGGCACCGCCCGCGCAAGGTCCCATAATGAGCGAGATCTGTGGGATCACCCCTGACGCCAAAACATTTTTCTGAAAGACATCCGCATAGCCGCCCAGCGCCGCCACACCTTCCTGGATGCGCGCCCCGCCGGAATCGTTCAGGCCGATCACTGGAGCCCCTGCCTTCATGGCGTGGTCCATGATCTTGCAGATCTTCTCCGCGTGAGATTCCGAGAGCGATCCGCCAAACACCGTAAAGTCCTGGCTGAATACGAATACCACGCGCCCGTTGACCGTGCCGTAGCCCGTAACCACTCCATCGCCTGGCACACGCTGCTCGGCCATGCCGAAGTCCGTGCAGCGGTGCTCCACGAACATATCCCACTCCTCAAAGGAATCGGGATCCAGCAGCAGTTCGATCCGCTCCCGGGCCGTGAGTTTGCCCTTTGCGTGCTGCGCAGCAATCCGAGCCTCGCCGCCGCCCAGTCGAGCCGCCGCCCGCTTCAGGTCCAGCTGGCGAATGATATCTTCCATTCAGGAATTCTCCCCCAAAAACAGACGCGGCACACACACGTCTTTTCACCGGGAGATTCCCTGGGCGCTCCGAAGTGGTCCTCAGCTCTTGCCGGAGAGGGATACGGTGGCGGACGCGGTCGAGGGGTCATCCCCTTTCACGGTGGTCGTCCCACTGCGAGACCCCGCGGCCGTGGGCGAGAATCGCACTGTCACGCTCCGCAGCGCGCCGGGTTCGACGGTGAAGGGCGCCGTCAGGGCCGGTAAGGTGAACTGCGTGGCGTTCGATGTTACTGAACTCACTGTCAGGACTTTTCCACCGAGATTGCGGATCACGAATGTAAGGTCCTTACCCTGATTCAAGGGCACTGTCCCGAAGTCGAGCGACGTGGGCGCCAGCCTCATGGAGGGAGCCGCCGCGGCCCCCACTCCATCCAGATAGACAGTCTTTCCGCCCAGCACCAACGCGCCGCTCCTGCCCGAAGTAGACGTTGGACTGAACCGAACTGTCAGCTCCAGTTCCCCACCTGCCGGTACCGTGAAGGGTACGGCCGGAGAGGCCACGGAGAAGGCGCTATCACTCGGCTTGGCGCGACCCTGCGTAATGGGAGCCGGCGTCCGATTCGCAATGCGGAGGGCGAGATCCTTGCTGGTATTCACGGCAACCGGTCCGAAGCTCAGCCGGGTCGCCGGCAGCACGAAAGCATCGCTCCCTGCCGGTGCGAACATGGCCAATGCGTACCCGCCGGAATCTCCGCCCTTGAGCCTGCGATCAGCCAGGGGCGGTTCGGTATCGTCCTCATACACGACCGCAATATTGCTCCTCGAGTATGGGCCGTCTTCACCAAGCAGAGCCAATGTTGATGGCTGGAATGGCAAGGCTACCACCTGGCTGCCGCTCTTCAGGGTCAGCGACCTCTGCGAAGTTACCGTCTTGCCCGAGGTGGATACCAGCGAGGCGGCCACACGGTACCGGCCCGCGGTTGTCACATCCAGGCCCACATTGACGTCCAAATGCTCCAGGATGCCGTCGCCTGTATCATCCACGGCGGCATCCGAGATTGACGTCAGCTGCGCCAATGCCGGGATCACCCGCACCGAAGACGTAGCCTGCCGGAGATAAGGGACACCTGCCGGAGAGACACCGCTGGCCGTGAGCACTGCCGTGTATCGTCCTATTGCGTCAGGCAGCCATTCCGCGCCGTACATCCCAACCGCTCCCTGATCCGCGAAGATGTCCGCGATCAGAGGCAGTTTGGCGATGGTCATCCCCGCGTCCTCTGGAACCAGCGCCAGTTCCACCGTGGCATCCATCAGCCGGTTCGTTCCATCTATCACCAATCCGGTGAACACCGCGCTGCGGCCCACCTGTACTGTCTGGTCGCCGGCGGCCACGCCAGCCCGCACGGCCGAACTGGATTGGTAGGTTGCGACAACCACAAACTCCGCCGTGGCGCCGGCCGAGTTCACACGTACTTCGTATGCGCCCGGCAGTGAACCTGCGCCTAGCGTGATCAGCGTGTGTGTCCCGCTGACGGCGAACATTCCTGGCAGGGCGGTACTACTGCCTAGTACAGAATAGACAATGCCCTGCGACTCCGCGTTCGCGGGGCTGATCTCCGTCCCGTTGGGCAATAGCAGGCTGACCACCGCACCAGGGTATTGGCAGGCCACATCAAAGAGATCCCCGCCATCCGGCAACGGATCGGCCGTGAATGGAATGGTTGCCGTCGCCCCAGGTGGCACCGTGACTGCCTGCGATACGCGGTTCGAAAGCGGCATCTGTGCAATCAGCAGACCGCCGCAGATGATAAGGATGCCAAGCAGCCGGCTCATTGTGCCTCCTCCAGTTGCACGGGCTGTGCTTTTCTGATCGCGTCCAGTACGACCTTCGCTGTCTCCGGCGACGCCACGGTGGAGTGGTTCGCCTTGATGGCTCCGATCTCGGTGAACACCGGGTCCAGCCGCGCCGACGCACGTTGTACGGCGAAGTCGTTCTCTTCAAAGCGCGATGTATTCACCTCTCGAACAACTTTCACGCGCACCGTCTGCAGCCCATCCTTGCCCACCGGGATCTCCACTTCCTCCGTGCGCGTGGAGGCCACGTTCCCGATCAACCGGTAGATCTGCTCCATTACTGTGGCCCAGGTCGTATCCCAGTGATCTCCCTGGCCCGGAATCCCTCTCGTCTCCCCGATTTGGATCGTCGGATTGCCGAAGACCGTGTTGCTGTCGTCAAGATTGGCATCCGCCGAGATGGATTGGTACACCACCGGAGCCACCTCGCCATCCACCTGGAACGACTTCGGGAGCAGAGGCATATTCGCCGCATTGAACGATTCCACCGCCGACACCCGCAATGAGGATGTGCCCGCATTGGGCGGCGCCATCCCTCCCAATGCTGTACGTGTGCTGTCCGAGCTGTGCACAATGCTCGATCCCACGCTGTCGATCTGGTAGTCCGGACCGGAGGATCCGTGATGCGGCGTGCTCAACGTGGTCAACGACAGCACGCCGAAATTGGCAGGCACCGTGCGCGCCAGGAAATCGCGCGAATCCAAACCGCCCTTGCTGTGCGCCACGAGATGAACGTGCCGCGCCCCAAACTCCCTGGCCAGCCTCGGAATCTCACCGCCCAGGTAGTCGCCGTGCTCCTTCGTGGGCCCGCTCGTCATGCTGATCGAGCTGTTATGGGGGATGAACTGGTCTTTCAGTTCCTGGGTGAACGCGCCTGCCATCTGCAGGCGGTTGCTCTCCCCCAGCACAAAGCCATCCCAGAATGTTCCCCCTTGCCCGTCGTCCCCCTGTCCGTTCCCATGGACCAATAGCACTGGCGCCATCGCCTTAAACTCCAGTTGCGCCCAATCCACCGCCGCGCACGAGTTCTCGCTCTCCTTTGGACTTCCGGCGTCGATCGTCAATTCGATCAGGTTATCCGCCGCAAGCGGCTTTCCGCCCTTCACTCTTGTTCCAAAGCGCAGCAGCGCGATCGGAATCCGGATCTCGTGCAACTGCCATTGCTCAGGAACGCCTTCGACTACCGCGTCCGGGAACTCCTCGCCGTTGACCAGGATTTTGTGTTCAATGGGCGCCGCACCGTTGCTGTAGTCCCGGGAAAACACCGGGATCCGCAGAATGGCCTCGCCTGAGATCACGCCGTTCTTCACCAGGTCCGCCACACTCAGCAAGGCGCCGCTCGGCGCCACCTCTCCGGCAACACGATCGATTGGTACGGTCACAACGTGCGGCCCAGCCGATCTTCTCAGGCACTTCGTCAGGCTGCCGCCTTTGAATCGCGAATCGGTGTCCGGCTCTGGATCGAACGGATCCGGCGGCGGCTCATCGTCCTCAGTGACATTGAAGACCGCATATCCGCTCACACTGAACGAGGCGCTGCCGCCATGCTTCTTCTCGGTTATGGCGTTCATGCTGGCGGTGAGGTAGCTCCCGGCCAGGATCGTCGACGAGACTTCTTGGGGACTATTCTCCCCGCAAGTCGTCCATTCGTAATCCAGGGGCTGTTTGTTGATGTTGCCAGTCGCCGAGATATTCTTCTGGCCGCAGAATCCGCCTCCGCCGTTCAGCGATGTGAAGACTGTGGCATCCTCCTGGACCATTCGATCATCGCCGTAATCCGGATGGGTAAACTTCACCCGGAAACTCGCCGTTACCAGTGGGACACTCTTCACCTGGATGGTCTTATCTGGCAGAATGCGAGCCTCGGCCTCTGTCTGCATCGCATTCAACACGAACCGGTCCAATGCAATCGAGGTGTGTCCGCAATCGACGAAGGTAGATGCCGTTCCGGAGAAGTCTCCGGATGCCGTAGTCACCTGGGAGTAGCTGCGCGAGAACGAACCCCAGTTCAGACTGCCGCCGGCATCGAAACAGCTGCCGGAAACACTAATGATGTACCGCTCAAATTTGAGGTGGGCTGGCCGTCCTGCCGGCTCCTGTGCCCAGGCCGGCAGGCAGAGCCACACAAGCGCTCCAACTCGCCTCACGATCGGGATCCACGACATAGTGGTTCCTCCCTTGTGTGTTCCAATATAGGGGACAAGCGGACCCTAAAGTATGTTTACTGGCAAGAATTTCTCTTGTTCAGAGCGATGGCCGAGCCGTCCCATGGCACGCATATTGTAGCTCCGAATTGCCCGATTCGGACCCTCGGTTGCATGGCCCCGCCACCATACTTCGGCCGCAAAGGCGTGCGGCCGGCGCGAGCACGCGGCCGATCGAGTTGCCTGGGTCGGAGGATTGGCGGTGTAAGTCGAATAATGGCAATGATTTAGAAGAGGGCGTGCCGAAGTGATGGGTGGGTCGGGCCACGCCCCAACATTTATCTTCTGTTTAACTCGATTCAACTATCCTAGGGTCAACATCATGAGATGGCCCACAGTCTTTACAATGCCCGTCCTGCTGGCTACCGCCGCCTGTCAGATGGCCGCCGCGCAGGTCCGGTTGGGTCTGCAGGATGCGGTCCGATTGGCGCTCGACAGGAACGCCCACCTCTCAGCCGGGCAGGAACTAATTGGTGCGGCACAGGGACTTCGCCAGCAGGCTGGGTTGAAGCCTAATCCGCGGCTCTATCTTCAGCAGGAAAACGCCCGTCTCTGGCAAAGCCCCGGCCTAGTCTACTGGCGTGATACCGACACTTTCGCCTACGCGGGCTACACAGTGGAGAGGGGCGGCAAGCGCGAGAAGCGCGTAGAGTATGCGGCGGCCAACACCGCTCGTGTCGAAGCCGACCAGACGCTGCTAAGACGCCATGTTGCCGCCCGTGTAGCCGCCGCCTACTGGGCAGCTGCCGGAGCCGTGCGAATCGTCGACTTGCTAAACGAGGAGCGCCAAAATCTACTCCAGGTCGTACGATATACGGAAGCGCGAGTAAAGGAAGGCGCCGCTGCGGGCGCCGACCTGCTGCGAATTCAATTGGAGTCCCAGCGGGTTGATGCGTTGCTCGCCGTCGCCCAGCAGGATGTGGACCGCAGCCGCCTTGAGCTGTACCGTGAGATTGGCGTGGGGCCGCCACCTTCCGTCGAATTCAGCGACCAGCTTGAGGCCCTTCGAGACGTTGCCGCGCCCGATACCGGCGATGTGGTGGAGCGGCGCCCGGAAGTGACTCTTGCCCGTCGGGGGATAGCCCAGGCCGAGGCACAAGTGAAGCTCCAACTAGCAAATGCCAAGCCCGATCCGGATTATATATTCGGCTACAAGCGGACCGCCGGCTTTGACTCCATCGTGGCTGGAGTCCAAATGAACCTGCCGGTCCGGAATCGCAACCAGGGCAATATAGCCGCTGCCGAAGCCGAATTGCGCGCCGCCCGAGAGAACGCCCGCGCTGTCGAAATGCAGGTAGCCATCGAACTGCAGTCGGCGCTGCGCGACTACGAGCTGAAGCGAAAACTGGTGAGTGGCGACCTGCCCCGCATGGTTCAGCGAGCCCGCGACTCTGCTCGCATCGCTCAATTCGCGTTTCGCGAGGGTGGAGTAGACGTGCTCCGCCTGCTCGACGCCGAGCGAATCCGAATCGAGACGCAGTTGATGTATACCCGCTCGCTGACCGACTTCCAGCAGAGCACCGTAGCTTTGCAGGTTGCCGCTGGAGTGAATCCATGACCGAAAACGAACTCGTCGAGCAAAAAACTCGTCTGCAGATGCTCGCCGTGGCGCTGACTGCCCTGGTGATCTCGCTGGCAGCGTATATCCTCCTGGCGCGGAAAGGCGAAGTCCCACCTCCGCCGGCAGCCGCCGAAACCTCCGGCAGCAAGACCACCGCAGGTGTGATTCATCTCAATCTCCAGGCCCAAAAGGAAGCCAACCTCGGTATGGTTCTCGCCGCCAGCAGTGTGGAGAAGGACACGATCCGGGCCAACGGACAGATTACTGTCAACGAGAACGAGACGTGGCACGTGGGCGCCCTGGCCGAAGGGAAAGTGACACAGGTTCTCGCCAACATCGGCGATCATGTCAAGCAGGGTCAGGTGCTGGCCCTGATGCACAGCCACACCGTCCACGAAACCCGCGCCGCCTATATCCAGGCGCAGGCGGAACTCGAACGGGCTATCGCCCACAAAGAAATGGCTCGTCGCGTCTCCGACCGGGCGCAACGACTCCTCAAAGTCGAGGCCATCTCGCAGGAACAGGCTGATCAGGCCGCCAACGACCTGCGCAACTCCGAGGCCGCCATCGTCAGGGCTCGCGCAGATCTCGAGAAAGAAACGCAGCACATGACCGAATTTCTGGAGATAGATCCGCACGGCATCAAGCATGAAGGTGACGCAAATGACGATCCGGATGCCGTCCCTATCAAGGCACCGAATGCCGGTGTCATCCTGCGCCGCCTGGTCAGCAGCGGCAGTGTCCTCTCGGTGGGCCAAGAAGCCTTCACCATCTCGAATCTCAACAGTCTGTGGGTGATCGCCGGAGTGAACGAAGCAGATCTAGGGGCCGTCCGTCCCGGCATGCGGGCCCGCATCAGCGTGCGTGCCTATCCCGACCGCACCTTTGCCGGAAATGTATTGCAGTTGGGGGAGGAGCTCGATCCGGCCACCCGCACTCTCAAAGTCCGCATCCACTTTCCCAATGCCCAGGGCAACCTGAAACCGGAGATGTTCGCTCAAGTGGAGCTCGAGCAAGGCGAGAGCCGCTCGGCCCTCTACATTCCTGAATCGGCTGTCGAGGATCTTAACGGACAAAAGGTCGCGTTTGTGCAAACCGGTGGTGATAGCTTCCAAGTGCGCACCCTCAAGATCGGGGCTACTACGAACGGCATGGTTGAGGTCACGGGCGGAATCACTGAGGGTGAACGCGTAGTCACTCGCGGTGCCTTCGCCCTGAAGAGCGAACTGCTGAAAAGTTCTCTGCAGGGGGAGTAGCGGAGTCATGCTCAACCGCATTATCGACGCCGCATTGAACAACCGGCTCCTGGTTGCTGCCTTGCTGGTCGCAGTCATCGTGGTGGGCCTCGCCGTGATGCTCCGCCTGCCCATCGACGCCTTCCCTGACCTTACCAACAACCAGGTCGTCGTCATCACCGAATGTCCGGCCATGCCGCCATTGGAAGTGGAGAGCCGGGTCACCTTCCCGACTGAGACGGCGCTCATGGGACTCCCAAAAACCCTTGAAATACGATCCACTTCCAAGCTCGGACTGTCCATGACGACGGTTATCTTCGAAGATGAAGTCAGCACGTACTTCGCCCGGCAGCTGGTAAATGAACGCGTGCAGGAAGCCCGTTCGCGCCTGCCCCAGGGGCTGGAGCCTACGCTCGGACCCGTCGCAACGGCGTTTGGTGAAGTGCTGCAATACACGGTCGACGGTAACAGTCTGTCCCTAATGGATCGCAAGACCCTCCACGACTGGAGCATTCGCTTCCAGCTCCGCACCATCCCTGGGGTCAATGAAGTCAACAGTTGGGGTGGAGACACAAAACAGTATGTGATTGAAGTGAATCCGGACGCCCTTCAGCGCTACGGATTAACGCTCAGGGATGTCTTCCTGCGCGTTCAGGACAACAACGAGAACTTCGGTGGCGGGTTCATCCAGCACATGGACCAGCAATACACCGTCTATGGTCTCGGACGCGCCACATCGTTGGGCGAGTTGGGGAAGACCGTACTTCTGGCGCGCGCGGGTGTCCCAGTCCTGCTCAACGACGTGGCCGACATTGTACCCGGTGCCATGCCGCGGCAGGGTGCCGTTCTGCGCGATGGAAACGGCGAAACAGTCTCCGGCATGATCATTGCCCTCAAGGGTGCCAATGGCCTGGATGTGATCGAGAGATCCAAACAGAAGTTAGCCAAGCTTCACTTGCCTGACGGGGTGAAGGTTGTGCCCTTCTACGACCAGAGCGAGGTGATCTACGGCACCATCCACACAGTGGAGCGCAACCTGCTCGAAGCCGGCATCCTTGTTATCGCCGTACTGCTCCTCTTCCTTGGCAATCTCCGCGCCGCCCTGCTGGTTGCTTGCGTGATTCCAGTTTCCATGCTCTTCGGATTCATCGGGATGGCTGCTTTCGGCGTTTCCGCCAATCTGATGAGCCTGGGGGCCATTGACTTCGGCATGATCGTCGACGGCGCTGTCGTCATGGTCGAAAACTCCGTGCGGCGCATCGGCGAATCCGGAGGACAGCCGGTGCGCCGCACCGTTCGCGAGGCTGCAGTCGAAGTGAGCCGGCCCATCGTCTTCGGTGTGGCCATTATTGTCGCAGTCTACTTGCCCATCCTCACTCTGGAAGGCCTGGAAGGGCGTATGTTCCGGCCCATGGCGATCACCGTCTGCTCTGCTCTGTTGGGCGCACTCATCCTGTCGCTCACCGTGGTGCCTGTGGCTAGCACTTTCGGCCTGCGCGCCACCGACAAAGAGAGCCATGCCCGCTGGTTCGATATCATCCTTCACCACTATTCGCGGGTGTTGGATTACTCGATGCACCATCGAACAGCGATCGTAGCGTTCTGTGTTCTGCTCATGGCCGTCGCCATCGGCTCGGTCAAGTACATCGGCACCGAGTTCATGCCCAAATTGGACGAAGGTTCGATTCTGATTCAGACACGCAAGTTGCCCGGCGTCAGCCTGCCGGAATCAGTTTCCATCAGTAGCCGAGTGGAGAAGGCCGTCATGGAGTTCCCCGAAGTCAGCGGGGTAGTCAGCAAGCTGGGCCGTCCCGACTTGGCCACCGAAGCGATGGGCGTCTATGAAGCCGATGTCTACGTCCTGCTCAAGCCGCACGCACAATGGCGGAAAGGCCTCGACAAGGAGACGCTGGTCGACCAAATGTCTAAGCGCATGGAACGCATCCCCGGCCTGGTATGCAACTTCACGCAGCCGATGGCCATGCGTCTGGACGAGGTAGTCTCCGGTATCAAGGCCGATGTCGCCGTGAAGATCTTTGGGAACGATCTGGCCACGTTGGAGCAACTGGCCGATCGTGCCCTCAAGGTAATCAGTGCGATACCAGGCTCAGCAGACTCACAGGCTGAGATCCTCACTGGTGTGCCCGAACTCCGCGTTGCTGTCGACCGCGACAAACTATCCCGCTACGGGCTCGACGTTCGCAACGTTCGTGATTTGCTGGACTCCACCACTGGCGGCACAACGGTCTCTGAAATGATTGAGGGCGAGCGACAGGTTCCGATCGTTGTTCGGTTGCCGCAGGCATACCGCAACGATCTCCAGGCGCTGGGCAACCTGCAACTGCAGTCCACGGCCGGCGAGCGTGTCCGGCTCAATCAGATTGCGCGCATCTCCGTTGAACAAGGTCCCGAAGTAATCAACCGCGAGGGAGCCCAGCGGCGCATCGTAGTCCAGTGCAATGTTCGAGGTCGAGATTTGGGCAGCTTTGTCAGCGATGCACAGCTGCGCATCCGCCAAACCCTCAAGCTCCCAGCCGGCTACTCCATTGAGTGGGGCGGACAGTTCGAGAATCAGGACCGTGCTGTGCGGCGGCTAATGATCGTCCTGCCCCTCTCCATCGCGATCATCTTTGGCCTGCTCTTCGCCACCTTTTCGTCGATTCGCCAGGCGCTCCTCATCTTCAGCGCCGTCCCCTTCGCACTGGTGGGGGGCATCGCAGCGTTATGGATCCGCGGCCTGAACCTCAATCTCTCCGCCATGGTCGGCTTCATTGCCCTGTTTGGCGTGGCCGTCCTGAATGGCATTGTCATGGTGAGTTGCATCAATCAGATGTTGGACGCTGGACTGCCATTGGAGCGTGCCGTTCGCGAAGGTGCGCTCACCCGCCTACGACCGGTCATGATGACGGCCATGGTAGCCAGCCTGGGCTTTATGCCCATGGCCCTCTCTCAATCCGCGGGCGCCGAAGTGCAACGGCCGCTGGCGACGGTCGTCATTGGAGGATTGTTCACGGCCACAATGCTGACCCTGCTCGTGCTGCCTGTGGTTTTTCCCTGGTTCTCCTCAAGCTCTCGATCGGAAGGAGCGCCGGATGCCATCGAGCCTGTCGAAATATCATGACGAGGAGAGTTAGCTCCAATGCGGCTCCTTCTAGTTGAGGATGAACAGGACGCGGCGCGCATGCTCGCGAAGGGCCTGCGCGAACAGACATATGCCGTCGATATTGCGTTTGATGGGGATGCGGCGATGGAGAAGCTGTCCGTCAATACCTATGACATGGTGATCCTCGACGTCATGCTCCCTTCCCGGAGTGGTTTCGAGATCTGCCGCGAAATGCGCCGCATGGGCGCCCGTGCTCCTGTGCTGATGCTCACCGCGCAGGACCAGATTTTGAGCCGGATCGAAGGTCTCGACAGCGGCGCCGACGACTACCTCATCAAACCTTTCGACTTCGGGGAACTGTCGGCCCGCATACGCGCCCTGCTGCGCAGAGGGCCGGCCCTGCAGGATCCTGTGATCCGCGTTGCTGATCTCACCATAGACACCCGCAACCGGTCGGTCCGGCGTGGCGATCGCAGCATCGATTTTACGGCCAAAGAGTACGCGCTGCTCGAGTACCTGAGCAAACGGCAGGGCGAAGTTGTCACCCGGCCCGAGATCTCGGAGCATGTCTGGGATGAATCATACGACCCTTTCTCAAACCTAATCGAAGTCTACATTCAGCGGCTGCGGCGCAAGATTGACACTTCTGGAGAATCCAGGCTCATCCACACCCGCCGCGGTGAGGGTTACCGGATTGGCGGGTTCGACGAAGATGATTAATTCCATCCGTGCCCGGCTCACACTCTGGTACGTCGCGGTATTCAGTGTGATCCTGGTAGTGTCGGGTTTCGTGGTCTTTTCTCAGCTCGTCGAGAGCCGCTTTCAACGGTTGGACTCGCGTCTGGAATTGGCCGGCCGTGTGTTGGCCGCATCACTGAAGCACGAAATCGAGGAGCATGAGGGGAAGGCCCCCGGCGAGGCCTCATTCCGGTCGGTCCTGATAACCATTCACCAGCTCACCTTCCCCGATCAGGCGGTTACGATCCTGCAAGCCGGGCGCGTGGTCGGGCAGAAGCCGGACTCCGAGACCCGCACGGTTTCGCCTGCCGCGATTGAGCAATCTGCCCGCCTCCCGCTCCAGTCGAATCCGGCGCATTGGTCCGAATCCGGGTGGCGATATTCAGCGCTCAGGCTGCCGTTGCCAGTGCATGGGCAGTATACGATCATCTCAGGCGAATCCCAACTGGAGACAGAGAGGGAGGTGGCCACCCTGCGGCAAGCCTTTCTTCTCGGTGTGCCCATAGCAGTCTTTCTCTCCGCACTGGGTGGTTACTGGCTTGCCCGCAAAAGCCTGGCCCCGGTTGTCGTCATCTCGCAAACGGTAGAATCCATAACGTCGCGGAATCTCGATCGACGTGTGCCCATTCTCAACCCCGACGACGAACTGGGCCTGCTGGCCCAGACGTTCAATCGGCTGCTAGCGCGTCTGGGTACCTCGTTTGAGCAGCAGCGGCGCTTCATGGCCGATGCCTCCCATGAGCTGCGGACGCCTGTATCGGTGGCTCACACCGCGACGGAAGTAACTCTGGAGAAGCCGGCCCGGACCGAAGGCGAGTACCGCGAGGCACTCCAGATCATCGACGGGCAGCTGCGCCGTCTAAAACGTGTAGTTGAGGATATGTTCCTGCTTGCACGCGCCGATTCGGGAGCGGTGCCACTACGGCCCAGCAAGTTCTATCTGGACGAGCTCTTGGTGGACACAGCCAGGGCGGCCCGTGTCTTGGGCGAGAAGTTCTCTGTGAATGTGGACACCACACAGATGCAGGAGTCGCTGTGCTGCGCAGATGAATCCCTGTTGAAGCAGATGGTCATGATCCTGCTTGATAACGCTGTAAAGTACTCCGCCCCGGGTGGGCGTGTGACCATCATGCTCCAGCACCGTGGCGAGTACTACGACATTCTTGTCACCGACACAGGGACAGGTATTCCAGCTGACGCACAGCCGTTGATTTTCGATCGTTTCTATCGCGCTGATACGGCTCGCAGTCGGGCATCTGGAACCTCAAGCGGCGCCGGATTGGGCTTGTCTATCGCCCGCTGGATTGCCGAGATGCACCATGGCGAGTTGCGCCTGGAATCTTCAAGTTCTACCGGGACTGTATTTTGTGCTTCGTTGCCAGTATCGAGCCGCTAGTCGACCCTTCGCAGCGATACCTGATAGACCCTGAGCGTGCCCGCGATCTTGTTATCGAACTTATCCGAAATTCGTCGTTCCAACTGTGTCACGAGGGCTCTTATCTCCGGACGCACCACAAATTGCACCTCCACTTCGTGGCGCGGTTGGTTGCCCCGGATTTGCTCAGTGGCGACTCCGAACTTCCCTGGATGATCGGCATCAAACAGGTGGAAGAAAGGGCCTTCATTTGTCGTAATTCCGATTCCTTCCACTACTGCTGTGAAGATATATGAGCCCGGACTGACGAATGACAATTGCCTGACATTGTTGTACGCCATGTTTTCAGTGCCGGGAAAGGCAACCGAAAGCCCGTCTTTGCGCAGGCTTTCCATGCCGGATGGGGAATCCAACGTCCAATCCAGCGGTGTCTTGTAGGGCGGGCCGAAGTGGGGATTGCTGAGGAAGTTGCTGTGGAGGTAGCCTTCGCGCCGTTCACTAGGCAACCATGCGGACCAGAGGCGGGCTGCGGCCTCGTATTCTCCACGCCGGCAAAGCGCTGTACTGATCCCGCAGGCGCTCTTTACGTCAGTGAGCCGGTTCTCCCTCATCCACGTCCAGATTTCCAACAGTTCCACTGTTGTGCGATTGCCCGCGGCCCAGGCCAGGTAGTCCACTGCTGTCTGGTGTGGGATCCCCTTTCGCAGGATTTCCGCCATCGGCCTATCCGCAAAATAGGAAAATATCAACTCATTGTAGGCTGGCGTGAGCTCTAGAATGCGATGACCCAAGGTCAGGACTTCAGCGGAGTGTTCGTGGGTGAGATGGAAGGTGAAGGCGCGCATGTGGACTGGAGCTATCGAAGGACCCAGTGCGAGTGATCTCTCGAAGGCCGTTGTGGCGCCCTGAGTGTCGCCGGCACTATCCAGTGATTCAGCGTAGGCGGCCCATTTGTAGGGGTTTGCGGGATCCAGGGCAGTGTATGACAAGTCGGAACTCGCCTGGTCCTCACGGCAGAATCCAGCCGCGCATAGTGCCGAAATGAGCGGGAGTTTGCTTGTGCTCTCCAGAAGCGTTACGAATGCTGTAACAACCAGCACCAGGGGCACTATAAGGCGAACTGAAAATAGCCGTGAAGTGATGGATTGATTCATGGAAGTTTGACCGAATTGACGGCGATTTTTTGATTGACAGTCGCCTGACACTAGTCCATTATTAAGTTTCTTGCATCAGAGAACAAGTACCGTTCTATAGCTTTCGGTGGATATCACCTCTCAACGACTAGAGCGGCGATATACCGAACCCCCGTTGAGTTCCCAATTGCGCTCCGAGCCTGTCTCAATTTGAGATTGGGACTGAGGGGGGCGAAGCCTGCCTGAATCTTCCGCATGCCCATTGTGCCTACTTCCTGGTTTGCCATTCGCACCCGATCCCGTCAAGAGCAAGTCGTATCCAGATACCTGAACGCGACCGGACTGGAGGAATTCCTACCCCTTTACCAAGTACGGCGGCGCTGGAGCGACCGCGTGAAGGTGGTGGATGTTCCATTGTTCGAAGGATACGTCTTCTGTCGGTTCGATGACACTCAGCTCGTTCCCGTTCTCAGTGCGCCCGGTGTTGTTCACGTCGTTACCTTCGATGGTTCGCCTGCTCGGATCCCTGAAGCTGAAATCGAGGCGGTACGCCAATTGGTCAGGAGCAAGCTGCCAGCGTCGCCATGCCCCTACTTGAAGGAAGGAGCTCCGGTTAGGATCCGGAGCGGCCCGATGAAAGGAGTGGAGGGGCGGCTGGTAGAGATCCGGAACCAATACCGGCTGAGAGTGTCGGTTCACATGTTGCAAAGGAGTGTGGAGGTTGAAATAGACCCGGAAAGTGTTGAGGCCCTGACGTAGATGACCCTGTTCAACAAGCGAAGCAAGATGGTGAGCATCCGGCTGTCCGACGATGAATTCCGGCGGCTGCGTGAAGTGTGTGAGGCCACGGGGGCGCGTAGTATAAGCGACCTGGCCCGTGAGGCGATGCACCGGCTGGTAGACATGCCGCACAACGGACATGCGCCGATGGAGTCGCGAATAGAACAACTCGACCAGAAAGTGACGAGTCTGCAGGCACGGCTGGATCGGCTGGCGCAAATGGTGGAAGGTACCTGATGAAAGCAATACTGCTGCTGCTGCTCTCAGCCATTCTCCTGTCTGCCCAGCAGGAGATGGACGAGCGATCGACCTATGTGCTGGGCGCAGGCGATCAGATCCTCGTCCGCGTACTGGATATGGAAGAAATGTCGAAGGAAGCATTTCAAATCGACATGCGCGGCAACATCAACCTCCCAATGGTAGGTCGTATCCAGGCCAAGGGCATGACCGTTGAGCAACTGGAAGAGGCGATATCGCACCGTTTGAAAGCTTACATTAAGCAGCCTGATGTCTCGGTTACTCTGCACGAGATGCGCAGCCAGCCAGTGAGCGTACTTGGATCCGTCCGCAACCCGGGCGTCCATCAGTTGCAAGGGCAGAAGAGCCTTCTGGAGGTGTTGAGTCTGGCGGGGGGGCTGCAACCGGAGGCAGGCTACTCCGTCAGGATAGCGCGGAGGAAGGAGTGGGGCCCCATCCCACTGCCGGGCGCGAAGCTTGATGAAACCGGCCAGTACTGGGTGGCCGAGGTCGGCGTGAAGGAGATCATGGAAGCGCGCTCGCCGGAGAAGAATATTCCAGTAAAGCCTCAGGATGTTGTGACAGTACCCAAGGGACAAATGGTCTATGTCATGGGTGCGGTGAAAAAAAGCGGGGGATTTGTATTAGGTGAAAAAGAAAAGACCACCGTGCTTGAAGCGCTCTCCATGGCGGAGGGCTGCGACAGCTTCGCAAAACGGGGCGGGGCAAAGATCCTGCGAAAAACAGACAATCCTGACCAGCGGTTGGAAATCGCACTGGATCTCGGCAAAATCCTGCAGGGGAAAGAGAAAGACGTGCTGATGGAGCAGGACGACATCCTGTTCGTGCCGATCAGCGGTACCCGAAAGGTGATGGCACGTTCAGCTGAGGCTGCAATCGGTATCGGCACAGGACTGGCGATCTACCGGCGGTAAAAGATGGAAGATCAAAACCGAGACTTCACGACAGGACGGGGTGGCATGCACCTTCCCGCGAGACAACAGGTAATTGACGCCTCTGGCTTCGCGCCAGCTGATCGTTCTTTTCAACATCCAGGCTACCCCGCGGAGATGGAAGAGCCTGACCACGGAGGGCTGATCGAATACTGGCGCATCCTGCGCCGGCGGAAAGGAACGCTGATCCTGATCTCGGGCTTGGGTTTGCTTCTGGCCTTGCTCGTGACCTTGCCCCAAACTCCTGTCTATCAGGCAAAAACTACTTTGGAGATTCTGGAGCTCAACCAGGACTTCATGAACATGAAGACCGTCCAGCAGGTGGCGGATGGCGGGACTTCGAACCTGATGACGGACATTCAAACTCAGATCAAGATCCTGCAAAGCGAAAGCCTTCTGGATCGGGTCGTGGCCTCGCTCAAGGCGAAGGATGTGTCCGAGTTAGGCCGTGGGAAGAGTCGGATCTCTGCTTGGCGCCGGGCGCTGAACCTGCCGGAACCAACTGGGGCCGACGCGCAAACCGCGGCACTGAGAATGGCGCAGCGAGACATGAAGGTGCGCGCAAGTGGGCAGACGAGAATTGTTGAGATCCTGGTTGATTCGACGGACGCCAAGCTGGCGACCGATTTCGCGAATCGCCTGACTCAGGAGTATATCGAGCAGAACATGGATGCCCGCTGGAAGATGTCGCAGCGGACCGGCGAGTTCCTGTCCAAACAGATCGATGAGATGCGCGTCAAGCTGGAACGCAGCGAGGACGCCCTGCAGGAGTATGCGCGCCGCAACGGCCTGCTGTTCACCGACGAGAAGACGAATGTCACGACGGACAAACTGAAGCAGGTGCAGGAAGCGCTTACGAAAGCGCAGACGGATCGGGTCCAGAAGCAAAGCCGCTGGGAGATGGCGACCACGGCGCCGTCAGATACCCTGCCGGATGTACTCGATGACAAAACTCTTCAGGATTACGAAACGAAGCTAACCGATCTGCGGCGGCAGAAGGCCGAGTTTGAGGAGACGTTCACCGCTGACAATCCGAAGGTGAAGCGCGTGGAGGCCCAGGTGACTACCGTTACCCGGAGACTGGAGCGGCAGCGTGGCGACATCCTGAAGCGAATCAAGAATGAGTACGACGAAGCGCTGCGCCGGGAGAAACTACTGGAGGCTGACTACCGGCAACAGGCTGGTTTGGTGACCGATCAGGGCGACAAGGCGATCACTTACAACATCCTGAAGCGCGAAGCGGACACGAACCGACAGCTCTACGACTCGATGCTGCAGAGAGTCAAAGAGAGCGCCATCTCGAGCGCCCTCAAAGCGAGCAATGTGAGAGTGGTGGATCCTGCCAAGATACCCACTCGCCCCTACAAGCCCAGCTTCGCAACAAACGCGGCGCTCGGACTGCTTGGAGGCCTGTGTCTCGGCATAGCTTTCGTTGTGACGACGGACCGGGCCAATCGGACACTCACTGAGCCCGCGGACATCGCCTATTACCTCAACGTGCCCGAACTCGGCATGATCCCGGCCGAATCGTCGATGTCCGGCAAACGGATGAAGTACTTCGGCCGCGGCGATAAGAAGGACGGCAGTTCCGACGAGCTGGGCGTGGAAGAGGAACAGCGGCTGGAACTTGTCACCTACCAACGAAAGCCCAGTCTGCTGGCTGAGAGCTTTCGAGCGACGCTCACCAGTATTCTCTTTACGGGACAGGAAGGTCGGCGGCCGAAGCTGCTGGTGGTGACCAGTCCTTCGCCTGGTGAGGGGAAGACTACCGTGGTCACCAATCTGGCCATTGCCCTCGCCGAGACTGGGCAGCGAGTTCTGCTGATCGATGCGGATACCCGGAAGCCGAGAGTCCATTCGATCTTTGGATTGGGGAACGAGAGAGGTCTGACCACGATCCTTCGAGGGAACAACGAGAACGGCTCCGCTTCGCGCTACGGTCGGCCATACCGGGCCGGAGATTCACGCGAGAACGGCAGGACGAACGGTGCACCTGCCGCGCCGCGCACCGGCCAGTCGCATGGTGAGATCGCGACGGAAGTGAGAAATGGCGACACGCCCGGGAATGGAGGCGGTGGTAACAGATCCGTCATGATGACCAGTGATCTCGCGACCATGCTCAGCGGGATGGTGGTGGAGACGAAGGTCGATGGTCTGTATGTGCTGCCCAGTGGGCCCGGCGTTGCGGGCGCGACGAACCTGCTCTACTCTCAGCAACTGCCCGAGCTTCTGCGGCATCTGCAGGATGAGTTCGACATGATCTTTATCGACACTCCGCCAATGCTCCAGATTCCAGATGCTCGCGTAATCGGGCGTCTGGCTAGTGGAGTCGTGTTGGTAGTCCGCGCCAACCGAACTACGCGGGATGCCGCAATGGCGGCTCGCGGCAGGCTGCGCGATGACGGCACCCATGTTGTAGGCACAGTGCTGAATGACTGGAATCCAAAGCAGTCGCCAGGCGGCTACTACGGCTACTACGATGGCAATTACGGCAAGTACTACAAACGTTACTACGGGCCAACCACAGAGGGCGAAAGCGCATAGCGCGCCACAAATCGCCTTGAACGTGCTGTCTCGATCATGGCCTGGCGCCGAAGTCCAAGCGTACGGTTCAAGGCACGACGGCTCGCCGGCAACTGAGCTGTAGATCCGGTCCCCGATCGACCGCTTCTTCCGCGCCGGGATGGTGTACCACCACTGGGGGCTATGATTATCCTCCGCCAATTCCTCGTTCGTCCAGGTGCGAGCACCTTGTCAGGCCGGCGCGGTTACCCGTTCAGCCTTAAGCGCACGCGATAGTAGCCAGGATGCATCGAACCGTCCGCCAACTAGAGCGTCATCGAATTCCACCAAGAGGTGCTCGCTGGCTTGTGGCTCTGTTGAGGAGCCGTCTTACTGGGATCTTTCGATGCTGAACTTCTCAGCCTGGTTGAACGGAAGCCGATGGGGCAGGGCGTTGCGAGCTCCATTGGAACTGGTGCCGGACAACGCGACGGTGAGGGTACTTCAAGGGCCGCTGAGGGGGATGAGGTGGGTGGCCGGCGCTGCTACGCACGGATGTTGGTTGGGTTCCTATGAGGCTGAAAAGCAGAGGAGGTTTGCCGACATGCTCCGCCCCGGTATGAAGGTGCTCGACCTCGGCGCCAATGTTGGATTCTACACGCTGCTGTCGTCGCGTCTGGTTGGACCAGCCGGGCGGGTGGATGCGTTCGAACCGTTGCCGCGCAATCTGGGTCTGCTACGCAGGCACCTGCGATTGAATGGCATCTCGAATGTCAAGGTGTGGGAGAACGCAGCCGGTGCTGTTGCAGGCAGCGCGCAATTCCAATTGGGCGAGAACCCGATGACAGGGCATCTGGGAGGTGACGAGGGCACCGCCATCAGGGTCGAAGTCGTTTCGCTGGATGATCTTTCGTCGGCCGGGCGAATTCCCCCTCCGAACTTGATCAAGTGCGACATCGAAGGTGCCGAAGCGGACTTTCTGGAGGGAGCAAGGGCATTGATCCTGCGGGCGAAACCGGTCCTGTTCCTGGCGACACATGGGGCCGCAGTGCACAGACGATGCTGCGGTCTGCTGCGCACCTGGGGTTACCAGCTTGAGCCGTTGGATTCAAGAAGCATCGAACAGACGGACGAGATCCTGGCGAAGCCAGCAGGCAGCTGAATGGCGCACGCAACCGGGGCGCAAGCTCCCTAGGCATCAAGTCAGTAGGCATATTCACGCGAAGGTTTAGGGATTGAGCGAGGGCGTTTCGAATCAATGAAGGCGATCATATTGGCGGGAGGATTGGGCACACGAATCTCAGAGGAGACGCACCTGAGGCCGAAGCCCATGGTGGAAATTGGAGGACGGCCTATTTTGTGGCACATCCTCAAGATCTATTCGGCGCACGGCATTCACGATTTCGTCGTGTGCTGTGGATACAAGGGCTACCTCATCAAGGAGTACTTCGCAAACTACTTCCTGCACATGTCGGATGTCACCTTCGATATGGCGCACAACAGTATGCAGGTACACCGCCGCTCAGCAGAGCCCTGGAAAGTCACGCTGGTCGACACAGGCGATGAAACCCTCACGGGCGGCCGGCTGAAACGGGTCCGCGACTACGTCAAAGACGAAGAGTCGTTTTGCTTTACCTATGGCGATGGGGTGGCGGATGTGGACATCCATGCCGAAATTGAGTTTCACCGGCAGCACGGTAAGTGGGCGACGGTCACCGCAGTGCGGCCGCCGGGCCGGTATGGCGCACTGAAGCTGAATGGGAATGGCGTGGACGGCTTCCTGGAGAAGCCGCCAGGTGATGGCGGCGTGATCAATGGCGGGTTCTTTGTGCTGTCGCCGAAATGCATAGATCTGATTGAGGGCGACCGTATCAGTTGGGAGGCTCAGCCGCTAGCCGAATTAGCGGCGAGGCGGCAGCTCATGGCCTTCGACCATCACGGATTCTGGCAACCCATGGATACTTTGCGAGACAAAACACTGCTGGAAGAGCTGTGGCAGAGAGGTGAGGCACCTTGGAAAATCTGGTGAACGTACAAGCACGTGACAAGGCGGGCATCCGCCGGCAGATTCTGGAACTCGTTAGCGAATACCACGAGGCGAGCGAATCGGCAAAGCCGGGTTTTGCCCCCGGAAGCTCGACTGTTCACTACGCAGGCCGCGTTTTCGACGCGGATGAATTGCGCACCCTGGTCGATTCCTCACTCGATTTCTGGTTGACGGCGGGCCGCTTCACTGAATCGTTTGAGAGCGGATTGGCGGAGTTCTTGGGTGTTGAGAATGTTCTGACTGTAAACTCCGGCTCCTCTGCGAATCTCGTGGCCTTCTCAACCCTGACCAGCCCAGCCCTCAAGGATCGCCGGATTGTTCCCGGCGACGAGGTCATCACGGTAGCGGCCGGCTTTCCAACAACCGTGAATCCTATCATCCAGAACCAGGCCGTACCGGTTTTCGTGGATGTAGAACTAGGCACCTATGTTCCCTCGCTGGAGAAGATCGAGGCCGCCATTGGGCCCCGCACAAGGGCCGTGATGTTAGCCCACACCATGGGCGTTCCGTTTGAGCTGAGAGCCCTGAAGGACCTATGCGAGCACCGCGGACTATGGTTGGTGGAGGACAATTGCGACGCGCTGGGTAGCCGCTACGATGGCCAACTGACGGGCACCTTCGGCGACCTGGCTACTTTTAGCTTCTATCCTGCCCACCACATCACTATGGGCGAAGGCGGCGCGGTTGCGACAAACGATGACGGACTCGCGCGCATTGCGAGAAGCTTCCGCGACTGGGGCCGGGACTGTTACTGCTCGGGCGGGGAGAACAATACCTGCGGCAAGCGCTTCAGCCAGCAATTTGGAAGCCTGCCATTCGGCTACGACCACAAGTATGTGTACAGCCATATCGGCTACAACCTGAAGATCACCGATATGCAGGCCGCCGTCGGCACGGCGCAATTGCGGAAGCTGCCGCGCTTCATCGAGCAAAGAAAAGCGAACCATGCACTGTTCGCGTCTGGCCTGGCAAATCTGCAAGAGAATCTGATCCTGCATACTTGCCCCGAAGGCGCTGACCCTTCCTGGTTCGGCTACGTCATCACCGTGAGGCCCGGTAGCGGCCTGAACCGCAGTACGGTGGTGGCGGCTCTCGAAGGAGAACGGATCGAAACGCGCAGTCTCTTCTGCGGAAACCTGCTGCGTCATCCGGCCTATGAAGCAATCCAGCACCGTGTGGCTGGCTCGCTGGCCAATACGGATGTCATCACCGGCAACACCTTCTTCCTCGGCGTCTACCCCGGCTTGACGCCTGCCAAGATCGCTCATGTCGTAGACGTGTTGCAGAGGGTAGCAGGGTAGGCATTGCGATGGCACAACCAGTGCACTTCAAAGCGGTGGTGGACCGTGTCGAACAGCACGATGCTGATGTGGCGAGCTTTCGGCTCATCTCCGAGAAGCGCCTGCCGCGCTTCACGCCGGGTCAGTTTATCCATCTCACCCTGGATGAATACGACCCTTCCGGCTACTGGCCGGAGAGCCGGGTGTTCTCAGTGGCCAACGCAGTCGCCGACCGCCGGACGCTCGAGTTGACCATCAGCCGCCAAGGGCGCTACACGCGGCGAATCCTGGGCGAGGTCCGGGTTGGCCGAAGTGTCTGGGGCAAAGGCCCCTATGGCGAATTCAGCATTGAAGGCCGCAACGGCTGCGAGCGGGCTGTGCTGATCGCAGGCGGTACAGGGATCACCCCCTTCTGCGCCTTTATGGACGACGCGCTGCACGTTCGCGCGTTGCCTCTGAAACAGGTGACTCTGTACTACGGTGCCCGCACACCCGGCCTCCTGATCTATCAGGCCCTGGCTCGGCGCTGCGCATCCGAACTGCCAGGGTTCCGGACGGAGCTATGGGCCGAACATGGAGCCTTCGGAGACTTGCGGGGCGGGCGCTTGAGTGTGGATCAGATTGTTCGTGAGACAGGTGGGACGGACGGAACCGTCTACTACCTCAGTGGTCCGATGGCGATGATTAGGAGTTTTCAGCGGACTCTGATTGATCAACTCGGAGCGGAGACAGCTCAAGTGGTGATCGACGCATGGGAGTAGCGAACATGAACCAGACGTCCTCGTGGGAAAGTGCCTACCGCGGCAAGACCGTCCTGGTGACCGGCCACACGGGCTTCAAAGGAGCCTGGTTGTCGGAGTGGCTGCTGGAGCTGGGCGCAAACGTCGTCGGAGCTGCACTCCCTCCAAATACTGAGCCCGCCTTGTTTGACCAGGTGGGACTCGCGACTCGCACCCAGCACCATATTCTCGACATCCGGAATCATTCCGGGGTAATCGACCTGATGCTGGACAGCCAGCCGGACTATGTTTTCCACCTCGCTGCACAGCCGCTGGTGCGATTGTCCTACGCGGAGCCGGTGGGGACCTACGAGACGAACGTCATGGGCACCGTGCATGTGCTGGAAGGGTTGCGTCGGCTGAACGAGGCATATCAGGCGAAGCCGGGACGCACCTGCGCGGCGGTGATGGTGACAACCGACAAGTGCTACGCAAACCGCGAATGGTTGCATGGGTACCGCGAGGAAGACCCTCTTGGCGGTTACGATCCATACAGTTCGAGCAAAGCTGCGGCCGAACTGGCGATCGCCTCCTACCGCCAGTCGTTCCTGCGCACGAGCTGGCCTGGACTGGAACCGAGAGTAGCAGTTGCATCGGCGCGCGCAGGAAATGTCATCGGCGGCGGCGACTGGGCTTTGGATCGAATCGTGCCGGATGCCATGCGTCACATCGAACGCGGCGACATCCTCCGCGTGAGGAATCCACATGCGACGCGTCCCTGGCAGCACGTTCTAGAGCCTCTGGGCGGGTACTTATTGTTGGCCTGGAGGCTGGCCGGCGCACTGTTACAGGCAGACCATGCTGCGCTGGAATACCTTGGCTCCCCCTTCAACTTCGGGCCGGCGCTTAGCTCAAACCGACCCGTCTCTGCGCTGGTAAACGAAGTCCTCCGGCACTGGCCCGGCGAGTGGGAGTCAACAGCCGAAGAAAGTGCTCCGCACGAAGCAGGCAAGTTGAACCTGGTTTGGGACAAAGCCTTCCATCTCCTCGACTGGTCACCACGCTGGGACTTCGAGGAGACTGTGGCTCGTACAGTTCGGTGGTATCGAGCCTGCAGCGAAGGGCGCGGAGCCCGCCTACTGCTGATCGACGACTTGAACGAGTACCGGAACAGCGGTGGGGGCTTGCGGACCGCGGCGAGCGGCGTAATGGCAGCGGACTGAAGCGTCATGACCATTCCGGCCAAGCCAACTGTCCTGCTCAGCGGCGCCACCGGCTTTCTCGGTAGCTACCTGCTGAGAGCCCTACTCAGGCACGGTTGTACAGTCGTAGCAGCAAAGCGGTCGACTTCCAGTACGTGGCGCATCGCCGATCTTTTGGACCGGATCGAAGCTGTCGACGTCGACCAGGTCTCGCTTAATGAGGTCTTTGATCGCCGTCAGATCGATATAGTAATCCACTCAGCGACGTGTTATGGGCGGAAAGGCGAATCCGTCCAGCGCATCGTCGAATCGAATCTGGTCTACCCCCTCACTCTGCTGGAACTCGCCAGCCGCCATTCCACCGCATTCATCAATACGGATACCGTGCTGCCCGAAGGGCTCAACTACTACGTGCTATCGAAGAAGCAGTTCCTGGAGTACGGCAGGCGATTCGCCGAAGGGCCTGGGCCGCACTTCCTGAACCTCCGCCTGGAGCACATCTACGGGCCGAACGACGATCCCGGTGGTTTCATCCCGTTCCTCATCCAGGCCTTCCTGAGGAACGAGCCGTACGTAGATCTAACCAAAGGTGAGCAGCGACGTGATTTTGTGTTTGTGGAGGACGCGGTGGATGCCTACCTGCTTCTTTTGAGCAATCTGTGGCGTTTGAAGCACCCCTATGCGGAGTACACCATCGGTTCCGGCGAGGCACGGGAACTTGCTGCAGTCGTGCGCCGGATCCACGCGGCATGCGGCGGCGCCACGGAGCTACGCTTCGGTGCGCTGCCCTATCGCGCGGGTGAAGTAATGCACTCGCAGGCCGACATCGGCCCATTGCAGGTGCTGGGTTGGGCGCCCAGTGTTGGGTTGGACGCGGGGCTCATTCGCACGATCGAAATAGAGCGACGGAGGACGAATTGATGGCGAAATGGCTGATTACGGGTGGTTGCGGCTTTCTCGGCAGTAACATCGCCGACGAAGTTCTGGGACAGGGCCACGAGGTGGTTGTACTCGACAATCTCAGCCGGGTGGGTTCGTCGCAGAACCGCGAATGGCTTCGCGAACGCCATGGCTCCGGATGGCGGATGGTGACAGACGACATTCGCGATAGCGAGGCGGTGGCGCGGTTGGTTCGCGAAGAACGGCCGGCGTACATCGCGCACCTGGCGGGTCAGGTGGCGATGACAACCAGCCTCCGCGATCCGCGTTACGATTTCGAGGTCAATGCCCTGGGTTCCTTGAACGTATTGGAGGCAGTGCGGAACACTGGCTCGGAATCGGTTGTGCTCTACTCGTCGACCAACAAAGTCTACGGAGATCTCGAGTGGGTAGAGTTGCATGAGGGTGAGACCCGCTATGAGCCCGCGGACTACCCGCACGGCTTCGACGAATCGCTCCCTTTGGCCTTCGCTTCTCCCTATGGCTGCTCCAAAGGCGCAGCCGATCAGTACATGCAGGACTACTGCAAAATGTATGGCGTCCGGACGGTCACCTTTCGGCATTCCTCCATGTACGGCGGACGCCAGTTCGCCAGCTACGACCAGGGGTGGGTAGGCTGGTTCTGCCGTGAAGTGCTGCGCCAGGCGGGCGGCGATTCAAGGCCGCTGACAGTTTCGGGCAATGGCAAACAGGTGCGAGACCTCCTGCACGCCGACGATATGCGCCGTCTCTATGTCATCGCAGCCGCCAGGGCAGACAGCGTGGCTGGCCGCGTCTTCAATATTGGCGGCGGCACGGCACAGAGCCTTTCCATTCTGGAGCTGCTGTCCCGCAGCGCCGATG
Organism: Paludibaculum fermentans; assembly: GCF_051172195.1. Lineage (GTDB taxonomy): Bacteria > Acidobacteriota > Terriglobia > Bryobacterales > Bryobacteraceae > Paludibaculum > Paludibaculum fermentans_A. Next base: position 46,199 of record NZ_JBPJAQ010000001.1, on the reverse strand, counting down.
CTGCTGGCGTCCAGCTCAGCGTGGAACACTTGCCCGCTCGCGCCAGCGACCAGCGGTACTTCGTTGCCGATACCAGAAGCATCGAGGCGGCCACCGGGTGGACGGCTCAGGTAAATGTCACCGATGGTGTGGAAAGGATGCTGGCGTGGATCAAGTCAGAAACAGCCCCAGTGAGCTAACACTGTCCGCAAGTGCCGCCGGGACCTCTGGTGAAGGCGGTGCACCCACTCTCTCCATCGTGATCCCCACCTACCGCAGGAACGACTGCGTAGTGGAGAATATCAAGCGTCTGCTACCGCAGATCCGGCGGAGCGATGTCGAACTGATCGTGCTCGACAACTGCTCGCCGATGCCAGTCGCCGAATCCCTGGAGGCTGCCTTCGGTCCGGGAATCTTCGAGCACCTTCAGGTGGTCCGCAATGCCGGCAACCTGGGCCTGGCCGGCAACAGTCTACGCATCTTCGAGATGGGGCGGGGCGATTACATCTGGCCGTTATGTGATGACGACGCCGTCCTGCCCAATGCCGTCGATGAGATGTTGGCGGCAATCCGGGCCGGCGGCGATCTGGTGTATTTGTGGTTCCCCGTTGTGGGCGGACCCGCGCACCGCAAACCCGGAACCTATCCGGGGTTGCTCGAGGCGATGGAAGCCGAGCCCAACCTTTTCTTTATCGCGCTCTCATCAAACGTGTTTCAGCGCACCTACTTTCTCTCACGGCTCCGTTTCGGCTACCTGTACAGCTACAGTTGGGCGCCTTTCATTTGCCCGCTCCTCTCTGATGCCGACAATCGCTCGAACCGCGTGGCGATCCATGCCGGGGCCATCGCGCAGTCCGGTATCCTCGGCGAAGGTGAACGCTGGTCAAAGCTGGATGCATGCATCGGTATCCGTACCCTGCTCGAGTTGCCCGTCAGCCGGCGGGCGCTCAGTTGTCTCCGTTCGTCCATCGACTCGTTCACGTTTAGCACGCCACGGCTGTTCATCGATTCGCTCGCCCTGGGCGATGGCCAGCGCTGGCAGCTGTTCCGCCTCTTCGTGGAACGCAAGTACGGAGCAATCTCCCTCCGTGCCGCGTGGTGGCTCATGCTTGCGGCTGCGGGGCAAACCCTCCCCGCCATGACACGCCGGGTCGTACGCCTGATGGAACACGTCCTGAACCGGCGCTTGCTGCTCGATGTCGAAGACCGGTTCGCGCGAAGCTGATCATGGCTCGAATCATTCGAGATATCGCCGGTAATGTCCTGGCAGGCGTCCTGGCTCGCGTCATCGCATCCGTCGGCCCACTCGTTCTGGTGCCTCTGATGGTGCGGACCTGGGGTATGAATGTCTACGGCGAATGGCTGATCCTGACCGCGATTCCTGCCTATGTTATGCTCGCGCCGGATTTCGGGCTGGCCGGTGCCGTGGTCAATCGCATGGCGTTTCTCACCGCCGGCGGCCACGAGGAAGAGGCGATTCACCTCTATCGCAGCTCCTGGCTCGTCCTGATCTGCGCCGCGCTCGGCTTCGTGGGTATCGGTTGGGGCGTTGCCTGGCTGGTGGACTGGCGCGCCTTCGGGGTGAAGGCCCTGCCGCACCCTGCGGCCGCAGCCCTCATAGGTTGGTCATGCGTGCAGATCTTCGTGTTACAGCAGGGGTTTCTGCTCTCCGGCATCTATCGCAGCGCGGGAGCCAATCCCAGGTGGGGGATGATGAGCAGCCTGGGGTCTGCGATGAACCTGGCCGCTGGGGCCGCGGCATTAACTCTGGGCGGCACACCGCACAACTACCTGGCCGCTCAGTTGTTAGCCCAGGTGAGTTGGTTGTGCATCGTCTTCAGGGACAGCAGGCGCATCATGCCGCAATTCACGCTCGCCCTGGAGGGAGTTTCCCTCCGCAAGGTGCGCCCGTACATCCTCCCCGGCCTCGGACACGCAGGCATGCCGCTGGTCAACGCACTTCAGAACCAGGGTGTTCTCCTCGTCCTGGGAACGATGCTGGGGTCAACGGCGGTGGGCGCCTTTCAAACGTTGCGCATCGTCGCCAACGGAATGAAGTCAGTGGTGGGTCAGTTGTCCAATGCAATTGCAGTGGAAGTGCCTGCGCTGCTCGGCCAGCGGAATGAAGGCCTGATCATGCGCATCATGATTCGGAATTCACAAATCGGGTTGGCGATTGTACTAGCGGGTATCACGGTGCTAACTGTGGCGGGCGAGAGGCTCTACCGGATCTGGGTCGGACCTACGGCGCATTTTGAGCCCCGCTTGATGACCTTCCTGTTGCTGTCGTTGATTCCCTATGTCATCGGAGCCTCATTCTCCGTACTGTTACTGGCGAGCAACCAGATCCATCTCGCCATCGTACCTCTGCTGGTGACGGCGGGCGTTTCCATCACCATGGTCGGAGTTTGCGCACGCAACTTTGGGTTGGTGGGGCCTGGAATGGCGATCCTTGCCTGGGAGACCTGCCTCGCCTTGATCGTGGCGGCGATTGCTGCCAGCAGAATGCGATTCAGCATTCGCAGCTATCTGGTCCAATGCTTTGAAGTCCGAGCCTTGCTGCGGGACATCCAGCACATGGTGGCCAAGGGGCTTGGTCATCCGGTCCGGCAGACGCACCCCGCCAAGCCGCTCTGATGCCGGCAATAGCGCAGTCGTCTATGATTCAGCTCGAAATTACGAGATGCCGAAGAGGCAGATTTTGCACGGAGAAAGAAAGCTAAGATGTCGGAGCACAAGCGGCTTCTCTATCTAGGACTCGCGGATCTGGAACGCAATCCAATCCCGGAGTTGTCGCTGCCGGGCCTCGTTCGCGCCGGTTGGGATGTCACCATCGTGGCGCCCAGCGCGACCACGTCCGTTTATAATCGCTGCCTGCCCTATCCGGCGAAGCGCATTGATGTGTCGCCAGGACACGGCCTGCGCCGGGAAGCGGAACTGCTGCGGTGGCTGTTGCGCGGCCGGTTAGGCTCCTACGATCTCGTCTATGTCATGGGGCAAGCCATCGCGCCGAGAGCCGCTCTTTGCTACCTGGGAAGCGGTCGCACCCAGCGTCTCATCTACCACACACACGACTTCTTCGATCCAAACAGCTATCCCATCCGCTTTGCGCTCGAAGGCACACTGGCGCGGAAAGCGGCTTGCCACCTGAATGGTGAGTATCATCGCGCCTACCTCTGTAAGACGTTCTACAAACTAACCAACCGCATCATGGTGGCGCCCCCCAATCTGCCCTCGGTCTGGCCCATTCCTGCCCGTTCCGAGGCGACAAGGTCTCTGCACGGCGTCGCACCGGACGAGACCCTTCTCGTGCTGCACGGAGGACATTCGGCACTGCGCGCAACCGACATTCTGATTGAGGCTCTCAGCCTGCTGCCCCCGCATTTTAAGTTGGCCATGACTAGCACTCGGACGCGGACGATCGAAGCCGTGGCCAACCGCTGCGGAGTTCTGGACAGAATCATCTTCCTCGGAGCGCAGGACTACGTGAAGATGCTCCAGTTCACTGTGAATGGTGACATCGGCATCCTACTGCATGTGAACAACGATCTGGGAAACTTCTTCCAGGCGCCCGGCCGGCTCACGGAGTACCTGGCCTGCGGACTCCCCGTGCTTACCAGTAATTTCACCGGACTGCAGTTGTTGGTGAAAGAGCACGGTTTGGGCCGCGCAGTGAACCCCGAGTCGGCTGCCGATGTGGCCGCCGGGCTCATCAGGTTGGACCTGGAACGACGCGCAGGACAGTTCGAGCGTACCCGCATCCGCGGCGTGTTTGATCAGCACTTCGCCTTTGAGAACTGGGAGTCGCGCGTAGTTCAGACAATCGAGGCCGCCATTAGGGATACCAATCCTCCGGAACAGTCGAGCCGCATCGACTTCAGCGTGTTGGGCGTTCCAACCTACGCAAATTCTGAGAGAACCGGCGGGCCAGGCGGGAGTCAGGCGTGACCGAACTGGCGCTGGCATTGGTGGTCGCGGTCCCCTTATGGTTCTACCTGTCCACTTGGCGGTCGTTCTACTTCCTGAACCCGATCAATACATTCTGGCCGCTCTACCTGATGTTTGGCGTGTACGAATCCTTCACCCATCTCGATGCTTGGAACAGGATCTATGGCGACTCCGTCGTATGCTACACAATCCTCCTCCATGTGCTGTTGGGGCTATGTGTCTGCGTCGGTTACCGGATGAAGTTTGGACGGCGTACGGCTGAGCGGGCTCCTATCAACAGTGGACCCGACATCGGCAATCGCTATCTGGCGCTTGGGGTTGTCATGCTCGCTCTCGGTGTCTACGGTTATGTAAACATCATTGCGGTCTCCGGCGGTATTGGCCGGTTTCTGGCGACATCGAGAACCGGAACGGACTTTGGGGCTCTGTCGGGCTATGAAATGGCCCTCACCGGATTCATCCCCGTTGGGTTGTGCCTCGTTCTTTGCCTCTCACGGCAAGGGCAGCGTTATCGAATGCTCTTCCGCCCCGTCCTCATCGGCTTCCTGGCTTTGTTGATATGGGACATCTACAGTGGAACGCGATCTGGTGTGATTCTCGCGCTGGTGCTCCTGATGGGCGGTTTCTATGGGACCGAACGGCGGAATCCGCCCGCGGCGGTCGTCATCCTGGGCGGCTTAGGCGTCATCGCCCTCGTCGGCTTCACGGCTGCGTTCCGCGGCGACATGTTCGGAGGTAGGCTGAACGCCGACGTCAGCGTCGAGGAAGGACTCGATCGCATCTTCGCCTCCTTTCGCGGCGACGAGATGGTCGGACCGCAGCTAGGCACCGAATTCAGCATGGCGTGCGCTGTCGTGACCTACGTGCCGGACAGCATCGCCTTCAACAAAGGCCGGCTCCTGCTGGAACTCCTCACCCGTCCGATTCCTCGCTCCGTTTGGCCGGAGAAGATCTATCCCGAAGGCGAGGCATGGAGCCAGGTCCACGAAATCGCTGGTACCGCGACCTGGAGAAACGATGCGGGCCTGCTCTCAGGGCCCGCTCCAGGTGCTGTCGGCAAACTCTACTACATCGCCGGACCCATCGGAGTCATTCTCGGCGGCCTTCTCACCGGCATCATGCTCCAGTTCGTCTACTTCTACACCATGCGCTTCTCCGGAGTCTCGCAGGTGTTTCTCTCTGTTTCCACAGCGATGCTCGGCTTTGGAGAGATGAACAATCCCATGCTGTGGCCCATCACGTGGCTGCCCACCACGGGCCTGGGCATTGTCGTGGCGCTCAGCCTCTGCCGCGTGGGCCGCTGGCATGTTGTTTCTCAACGCGCAAAACGGCGCCGCGTGCTCGAATCCTACCTGGCCGCGCCAGGTGCGTCCCCTGCTGCTGGTGGAATCCGTGTCGGCGAGGCTGGTTGATGGAACGGACGATCCCTGGGGGCACGCGCTGATGCATCGGCGGGAAGGCATCACAGTGGGGCAATTGGGCAGCCGCATGCACTACGCCGTGGCGCGTGTGTTGTCCGAACGCAACCGGTTAAAAGACTTCTACACCGACATCTGCTCCGTGCGGGGATGGCCTCGCCTGCTTCGATATCTACCGGAAGAGAGGCTCCCGCGCTGGATGAATAGATTGCGCGGTCGCGTACCCGTAGGCGTGCCGGTGGATCGCGTGAGAGCATTCACTGGCTTTGGCTGGGAGTATGCCCGCCGGCGCAGGGCTGCCCGTTCCAAGGCGGAGATGGCGATCGTTCACCTCTGGGCCGGCCGCACCTTCTGCGAGTTGCTTCTGCGGGACAAAGCTCTGGATGGAGAGGCAATCTACCTCTTCAATACGGCTGCGCTCGAGGCGCTTCAGCAGGCTGGTGCCCGCAACCTGAAGGGGGTTGTGGAACAGACCATCGCGCCCCTGGAGCTCGAGATGGCTGTTCTCCGTGAGGAGTCCCGGCGGTTCGCGGGCTGGGAAGCCCAGAGCGACGAGGCGTTTCGTGGTGAGGAACTCGTGGCCCGGGAAAAGGCGGAATGGGACGCAGCTTCGACCATAGTCTGCGGCTCCGAGTTTGTGCGCGATGGCATTCGCAGTGTGGGTGGTCCCTGGCAGAAGTGTGTAGTCGTTCCCTATGGAGTAGGACATGACGAGCCTCGTGGACGAGTGCGTGCACAACTGGCCGGCCGGCCCCTGCGTGTCCTGTTCGTGGGTGCAGTCGGCTTGCGGAAAGGCGTTCAGTATCTGGCCGAAGCCGCCACACTGCTGCCGAAAAGCGGCTTCGAGTTCCGCGCCGTAGGCGGCACTGGCTTCTCGCCGGAGGTGCTGCGGCGGCTGGGCGAGCGCGTGACTCTCACTGGTGCAGTTCCACGCACGCAGGTCGGTGAAGAGTTTGCCTGGGCTGACGTTTTTGCGTTTCCCAGCCTCTGCGAAGGTTCCGCAACCGTTTGCTACGAAGCCCTGCGGGCGGGTCTGCCGGTCGTGACGACAAACAATGCGGGCAGCGTCGTCAGGGATGGCGTGGAAGGGTTCGTGGTCCCCATTCGCGACCCCCGAGCACTGGCGGACCGACTGACGAGATTTGTGGACGATCCGGCACTGCTCCCGTCCGCCTCCGAGGCAGCCCTGTTGCGAGCCGGCCAGTTCACTGTCGAAAAGTACGGAGACAGGCTGTGTTCGGAAGTGTTTGCGAATTCCTGATTGAGCATACGGATTGCGAGGCGATGAATGTTCCTGAGTGAAGTAGCATGCGATTTGGCGCGGCCTATGATTTCCCGGCTTCCCTTGGGGCAGATCAGGCTGCTGACTGCACTCGGCGGAGGACGCCAGGATGACCGGCGTTGGCACAATGCCTCCAGGCGATACCGGGTCTTCTACGACAAGCGCCTGGGTGCGCACATCTCGGTGGATTTGGCGGACTGGGGCGGACGCTGGTACTACTACCCCGCTCGCTACTACGATTCTTTCAACCATGTGCTGATTGAGCGGGTGCTCGATGCTGGCGATGCCTTCATCGACATCGGCGCAAATGTCGGCATCCATACGTTGAAAGGCAGCTCGCGCGTCGGTGTCTCCGGGAAAGTGCTCGCCATCGAGCCCAATCCGGAGACCTTTCAGACTCTCCAGTTGCACACCGCTTTGAACCACCGCAAGAACGTCATCACGAAAAACGCTGGCGCCGGAGAGACCGCCAGCGTGATGCGCATCCACGGTGATCAACTCCACAGCGGTACCTATTCGCTGGTGAATCACGGGCATGGTCAGCATCAGATCGAAGTGAAGGTCGAACGAACATCGGACCTGATCGAGGAAGACTTGCTGCGTCGCCGCCGTGTCCTCATCAAGATCGATGTCGAGGGCTTCGAGCTGAAGGTGCTGCGAGGCATGCTCCAGGTACTGGAACGGCCAAACATAGTAGTCAGCCTCGAAGTGACACCGGAGTGGATGGCCCTGGTTGGAGACTCTGTGGACCAACTCGAGGAATTGGTGGCGCGCCTGGGTTATCGCGTTCTCCATCCCACACTGATGCGCCATCCCTTTCGCGGTCGCGAATACAGCTTTCGGACAGGGCCCATTGACCGCCGCAACCAGACCGATGTCGTGCTGGTCTCCCAGTCGAGCGCGGCCTTTCTCGGCGATTACGGTCAAGGGGAGATGTGATCGTGCGGGTTCTTCATATTCTTCAATGCACAAACCTTGGGGGCATGGAGATGAGTACCCTCGCCCGCATGAGCGCGCTGAAAGCGCGTGGCCACAACGTGCGCCTTGTCTCCCTCAACCCGCTGGGTGCCTTGTCGTCACGGTTGGCGGCGGAAGGTATTCCGGCGTCCGGCCTTCAATATCGCGGACGCTGGGGCTGGAAAAGCATCCCGGCCATGTGGCGTGAGTTTCGAGCCTTGCCGGCGGACGCCATTTTCATGCATGGACCAAACGTCTCAGCCATGCTTGCCTTGGGCCTGATCTGCAAAGGCCGGAGGATCCTTGGCGTCCACTTTCATCACACCGGCGTCAAGCCGCGGCTCAGCTGGTATCTCCTCTACCTGCTCGCCTCCAAGGTATTCCAGTATGTGACATTCCCTACTCAATTCATCCGGCAGGAAGCCATCCGCATCTATCCCCGCATTGAGGCGATGAGCGGAGTCGTGCCCAATCACTTCGACGTGGAGGAGTTGCCACCTGCCTCCCAGCGCAGGCTGGCCAGGGAGTCCCTGGGCATTCCCTTGTCAGCCCGGGTTGTCGGCAACGCCGGCTGGCTGATTCCCCGGAAACGGTTTGATGTATTCCTCGAAACAGCGCAGAAACTCTCAGGCCGGTTCCCTGACATCGTCTTCCTCATCGCCGGCGACGGTCCGCTGCGCGCTGAACTTCAGCGTCAGGCCGTGGATCTCGGTATCAGCGACCGCGTGCGCTGGCTCGGCTGGCAACAGGATCTCGGGCCGTTCTATCAGTCGCTGGACGTCCTGCTATTCAATACCGACTGGGACGCCCTGGGGCGCACACCCATTGAAGCCCTGGCGGCCGGCGTGCCAACGGTCGCTTCGGTGATCAACGGTGGCTTGGCCGAAATGGTCACTCCCGACGAGTGCGGATACCTGCTGGACCGCCACGATACGGATTGGTTGGCTGACAGAACGGCCGAATTGCTGGAACGCCCAGAAGTGGGCACCCGCATGGTGGAAACGATGCGCGCGCGCCTCAAGGAGCTCTGTAACCCATCGGTGGAACTCGCCTGCCTGGAGAAAGTAATTGCCTCGATTCAAGGATGAGCCCGATAACGCGGCCGGCAGCCGCCCGATTCGTGTCTGCTGGGTTGGCCTCACATTGACCCCCTATCACATCGCCAGGCTGAACGCCGCGGTGCGATGCGGCGGCCTGGAGATGCACTATGTCAGCTACTCCAACGTCAACGACTTCCGGGCGCTCCAGTGCGACGAGGGCGTGGATGAGGCCTTCCAGCGCCATGTCTTGTTTCCCGGCCGGCGCATACAGTCGCTCACACCCCGCGAATTGTGGGCCAGGCTTTGGGCCGTACTGGAACATGTTCGGCCGGAAGCCGTTTGCGTACCGGGCTGGGGCTTGAAGGGATCTGCTGCCGCGCTCGCCTGGTGCGTCGCACGCGGTGCCGCCGCCGTCATTGTTTCGGAGAGCACCCGCGAAGATGCCGAGCGGAGCGGTTGGAAAGAGTGGGTCAAGGCGCGGCTCCTCGGGCTTGGTGGTAGTGCCTTCGTGGGTGGCATCCGCCACGCGGAGTATGCAAGGACGCTAAACATGGCCGAGGATCGGATTGTCACTGGCCACAATGTTGTCGACAACGATCACTTCCAGGTGAGTGCCGTGTCCACACCCGTCGGCGGTATCAACCAGCGGTATTTCCTGGCATGCGCCCGCTTCGAGACGAAGAAAAACCTTCCACTGCTGATCGACGCCTACCACTCCTACGCCAGGATGACCACCGACCCTTGGAAGCTGGTAATCGCCGGAGATGGCGAGCTGAAGCCGAAACTGATGCAGCAGATCCAGGCGTACGGCCTGAGTGAGCAGGTGCTCCTTCCGGGGGCCGTTGGCTATTCGGACCTCCCACGCTGGTATCAGAATGCCGGAGCATTCATCCATGCCAGCACCACCGAACAATGGGGGTTGGTTGTGAATGAGGCGATGGCCGCCGGCAAACCCGTGCTCGTCTCCCGGCAATGCGGCTGCGCCCCCGATCTTGTTCGAGAGGGAGTAAACGGCTGGACCTTCGATGCCACGCAGGCGTCGGAACTCGCCCGCCTGATGCAGCGCATCACCGCGGCGGGTGAGGATCTCACCGCCATGGGCCGCGCCAGCGCTGAGATCATTGCCGCTTGGTCGCCCCAGGGCTTTGGCAGCGCCCTCCGCCGCGCAGTTCTCGTTGCAATGGGAAAACCTCGCAGCAAGGCTCGTATGGTCGACTGGATCCTGCTTCGCGTGCTGGCACTTCGATGAAGATCGGACTGTTGACCGCGTCTCTTTCCACTGGCGGAGGCGGCATCTCTGAAGCCGTCTACTTCCTGGGTAAGCACCTCCAGCGCACACAGGAGGTAAAGGCATTCGGCCTGATGGATGCCGGGCGTCCCATCGGCGGTGGATTGCCTACCGTGGTCTGCGGAGTGCGTGGCCCCAGGGCGTTCGGCTATTCGCCCGATCTCGGCCGCCAGGTGGCAGCCAGCGATGTCGACATCCTGCATGCCCACGGCCTCTGGATGTACCCTTCCGTCCTGGCCATGAGATGGCGCCGGCCGCGGCTCGTCTCCCCTCACGGCATGCTGGATGGCTGGGCCCTCCGCAATTCGCATTGGAAGAAATGGCTGGCCCGCAAGCTTTACGAAAGCCGCAATCTGCGGGAAGCCGCATGCCTGCACGCCCTGAACCAGCAGGAAGCCGAAGCATTCCGCGCCTGCGGCCTGCGGAACCCCATCTGTGTGATACCCAATGGCGTCGAACCGCCTTCGACCGCGCCCGTCATGTCCGCCCCTTGGCAGGCCCTCATGCCCGCCGGCACACGGGTTCTCCTCTATCTCGGTCGGTTGCATCCCAAGAAAGGCATCGAGGCCTTGCTGCGCGGCTGGGCCCTCGCCCGCGGACTCGGCGAATCCTCCAGCTGGCGGCTGGTCATCGCCGGCTGGAGTCAGGATGGTCATGACCAGGTCCTGCAGTCACTCGCCCATGCGCTGGGCATCTCCGCCGGAGTTGAGTTTGCCGGTCCGCAATTCGCTGAGCTCAAACTGTCCACCCTGCGAGCGGCCGATGCATTCATCCTGCCCAGTATCAGCGAAGGCTTGCCGATGACCGTTCTGGAGGCTTGGGCCCACGGCTTGCCCGTGCTAATGACGGACCACTGCAACCTGCCTAGCGGCTTCGAAGCCGGAGCCGCGCTTCGCCTCGAGCCTTCGCCTGAGAGCATTGCCGCGCAGTTGTCCGTGTTATTCAAGGCGCCTGAAGCGCAGTTGCGCGCTATGGGTGAAAATGGCCGCAGCCTGGTCAGGAGGCAGTTCAGTTGGGAGAAAGTCGCCGCCAGCATGCTGTCGGTCTACGAGTGGGTGCTAGGCCGTGGCCCTCGTCCGGATGCTTTGTTGTGGGAGTGACACTCTGCCCCAGATAAACGCAGTTCCGCGCCTCGACCGCAGGCACAGTGCGAAGAATCCGTTTCCCAGTCCGCACGGTCCGCTCAATCGCGGCCTGCGCGCCTTGTGGGGCGCGGTCTGGCTGCTGCTCTTTCGGCCTACCCCCAACGTGATGCACGCATGGCGCCGGTTCGTGCTCAGATGTTTTGGAGCCAGGTTGGGCGCCGGAGTCCATGTCTACCCGTCCGCCCGCGTCTGGGCACCCTGGCTGCTCGAGATGGGCGATCACGCCTGCCTTGGTCCACGGGTCGATTGCTACAACGTCGGCGGCGTCCGCATGGGCGCGTTCGCCGTGGTCTCCCAGTACAGCTATCTATGCGGCGCCGGCCACGACTACACTTTGCCATCCCTCCCCCTTCTGCCCGCGCCGATTGAACTCGGCGAACGCGTCTGGGTCGCCGCCGATGTCTACATCGCGGCCGGAGTCACCATCGACGATGGCGCCGTAATCGGCGCACGGTCCTCCGTCTACAAGGACGTCGAGGCATGGGTTGTGGCCGCCGGCAATCCCGCGCGGGTTATCAAAAAACGGGAATTTCGGGCGGAGGTGAAATAGGGTGAGTCGAGCAGCCATCGCGGCTCTCATTCTGACTAAGAATGAGGAAGCCGATTTGCCGGGTTGCCTGGAGAGCCTGCGCGGACTGGCGGACGAGGTCTTCGTCATCGATTCCGGCAGTACCGATCGTACTGTCGAAATCGCCGAATCGTTCGGTGCTGTCGTGCTCACCCATCCCTTCGAGAATCAGGCAAGGCAGACCAACTGGGCCATCGAAAACGTGACGGCACGTGCCGCCTGGATGATCAGGATTGATGCCGATGAGCGCGTCACACCCGAGCTTCGCCAGAGCCTTGTATCTTCCATCCAGGCCTGTGGCGACGGCGTCAATGGATTCCTGATCGCACGCCGCACATTCTTCCTCGGTAAACGCCTCCGCTTTGGAGGTACCTTCCCCGTCTGGTTGCTCAGGGTCTGGAGGCGCGGCGCCGCCACTTGCGAGAACCGCTGGATGGACGAGCACATGGTGGTCCATTCGGGCGCCATCCTGAAAGCACAGGGCGAACTCGATCACCTGATCCCGAAAGACATCGCCGATTGGAGCCGGAAGCACGTCTCCTATGCCCAGCGCGAGTGTCTGGACGTTTGGACCACTGCGGCCGAGACCGTGAACTCCGGCGGCCAGGCCGCGCTCCGCCGCAAGGCCAAGAACGGCTTGTACTACCGCCTGCCGCCGCTCTGGCGGGCGTTGGGGTACATGTCATTCCGCTATTTTCTTCAGCTCGGCTTTCTGGATGGATCCATTGGTTTTATCTATCACTTCCTTCAGGCCGGGTGGTACCGCGTCCTGGTGGACTCGCTGCTCCTCGAAGGTCAACGAAGGGCACAGGCTCGTGAGAAGCAGGCTGGCCTCCCGAGCCCGGTTCGCGGTGGTAGTAAGTAGTCTCGGATCCAATCGGCCTCCCTTTGACGTTCGTCCCCTGGAGCCGTCCGCTCACGGCTCGCTATTCGCCTGCGAATGCTGAACCCTGCTGGAAAGGAGAAACTGTGCTCAATCTACGGAGACGGGTTTTCGATGAAAAAGGTCAATTGGGTGTCCGCTCAATCCGGGATGTCGGCGACGCCGGCTTCGCCCTGAGCACAGCGATCAGCCGCATCTGCTTGTCGCACCTTGTCGTGCGTCCCTGGATCACAAGCGGCGCATTTCGATTCTTGAAGGACAAGGTGAAACCGGGCGCCAGGGTCTTCGAATGGGGCAGCGGCATGTCCACCCTCTGGTGGGATCAGCAGGGCTGCGAGGTCCATGCCGTCGAGGACAATCAGGTCTGGGCCGATATCGTCCGCAAGCGCCTGCAGCGCGGCTCCCTCTACCACTTGACGGGGTTGGATTACGTCCGGAAGATCGGTGATTTCGATCCCGCCTATTTCAACTTCATCACCGTCGATGGTGCCCATCGCCTGGCCTGCTACCGGCAACTTCTGGAACGCCGTCGTCCTGGCCTCGTGGCCATCGTCGACAACACCGACAAAGACCGCCACGGCGGAGACCTGCTTGAAATGGACAAAGACCTCGGCCGCCTCACTGGTGCCAAAACATTCCGCTTTCCCGGCTACGCGCCAGGTTCTTTCTTCGTCCAGGAAACGACTGTCGTTGTCTTTGGCGAGTAGTCCCTTCGTCCACTGATGAGCGTGTGCATTCCCCCTTGTCGGACAGGGCGGTCTCCGTGTGCCCAAACGAGCCCTTCTACGGGCGGCCTCACATGAATATTCGATTTGCCAATCAGTTCTTCTGGCCTGATGAGGCGGCGACGAGCCAGATTCTCACGGATCTGGTTCGCGCCGTCGATGGCCGCGTTTCCGTCGTCTGCGCCGCGGGCGGCTATACGCCTGATGGCGGAATGCCGGGCCTGCCGCCCGAGGGTGTCCTTGTCGCCCGCGTCGGGACTTCGCGCTTTGGCCACGGCAAGCTCCAGAAGCTGGCCAGCTATGCCGGCTTCTATGCCGGTGCGGCGTGGAGACTGCTCTCAGGGCCGCGCGCCGACGTCGTTGTTACGATGACAACGCCTCCGCTGTTGGGGCTCATCGGCTGGGCCGCGCAACGCCTCCGTGGATCCCGTCACTATCTCTGGGAGATGGATGTCTACCCGGATGTGGCCACCTCCCTTGGACTCTTCCGGGCTGGCGGCGCATTCGATTGCCTCGTCGGCTGGATCGCCGATGGCCCACGCTTGCGGGCCGACGGCATCCTTGTCTTGGGCCCATGTATGGCGGACCGTCTGGTGGCTCGCGGCATCCCCCGGTCGCTTCTCTTTGAGGCGGATAACTGGGCCGATGGCGCCGCGATCCAGCCCATGGAGTTTGCTCGCGACGGACGTCTGAAGGTCTTCTACTCCGGCAACGCCGGGTTGGCTCACGATTTTGACACCTTTCAGCGGGCGGTCGAGGCGCTCGCCGCTGAAGATCCTGAATTCACACAGCGGTACCGTTTCCGTTTCAGCGGTGGCGGACCTCGCATGGGCGCCCTGCGGAACTGGGCTCAGGAGCGGTTCTCAAATGTGCAGTTCAGCGGCTATGCGGCGCGCAATGATCTTCGCACTGCCTTCGGCGCGGGTGACATCGGCCTCGTGACGCAGATCCCGGAGACCTGCGGGACCGTCGTACCCAGCAAGACCTACGGCATTCTCGCAGCCGGCCGCCCCCTCCTGTTTGTCGGGCCTGCAGCCGCCACGCCGGCCAGAATCATCGCGGAGCATCGTGTGGGCTGGCAGGTCGATCCGGGCGATTCGCGGTCGCTCGCCTCGTTGCTCGTATGGCTACAGAGGAATCCTGAGGAAGTGGAGGCCGCCGGACGTCGAGCCCGCTCGGCGTTCGAGCGCAACTACGATCTGCCCATCGGCGTGACCCGTATTCTCGATTACCTCGGGTTACCTGTGAAAGCTGGTATTCGGGCAGAGGCCGAACGGCGAAAATCCATGAGCGCGGTGGCCGAACCGGAAGAGCTCGCATGACTCGCCGTCCGTTGACGATTGCATGAATTCCTGCCGCTGCTGCAATGATATTTGGCCCTTGCCTGCACAGGCATGACGAGCGTCACGCAGGTGACAGACGCACGCTGGAATTAATGTGAAATCCAATGCCGGTTCATCCGATTTACTGGGTTCATTTACGAATTTTTAGGTTATAGTTTTTTTAGGGACTGACCGGCAGCCGCGCCTCGGAGGAGACCCGCGCGGCACTCCACACGCGGTGTCCCTTCAAAAAAATGTACTCCATCCTTTTCCTGGCAGTCGTGTCGTTTCTCGTTGCGCTGCTCACCACTCCGGTGGTGCGGGATGTCTTCCGGCGCAACGGCATGGTGGACTCGCCCACTGGTGGGCGCAAAATCCATACACAGGCCATACCACGCGTCGGCGGCATCGCGATTGCCTTCGGCTATCTGGTCGCCTTCTGCGCACTCCTCCTCTTGCGATTCCATGGAGGCGCCCTCGTCTGGAACGAACTGTCTCAAGTGATCCGGTTGTTGCCTGCGGCGGGTCTGATCTTTGCCGTGGGTCTCTACGACGACCTCCGCGGTATGAAGCCGTGGCCGAAATTCGCTTTGCAGTTTGCAGCCGCTGGCCTCGCGTTCTGGGGCGGAGTCAGGGTAATGGCCCTCCACGGCCGCGGACTTGAAACGTGGTGGTGGAGCATCCCCGTGACGCTCTTCTGGCTCGTGTTTTGTACCAACGCCTTCAACCTCATCGACGGCGTTGACGGATTGGCGACAGGCGTCGGCTTGTTCGCAACCCTGACCACCCTGGCGGCCGGCCTCATGCAGGGCAATTACGCCCTCGTGCTCGCCACAGTTCCACTTGCCGGCGCCATGGCGGGCTTCCTTCGCTACAACTTCAATCCCGCCTCCATCTTTCTGGGTGATAGCGGCAGCTACACCATCGGCTTCCTGCTCGGCTGTTACGGCATCCTCTGGAGCCAGAAGGCCGCCACGATCCTCGGTATCACCGCACCCCTGATGGCCTTCGCCGTCCCGCTGTTGGACACCAGTCTGGCAATCGTCCGACGGTTTCTGAGAAATCAGCCGATATTCGGCGCAGATCGAGGGCATATTCACCACAAATTGTTGGACATGGGTATGACGACGCGTCGTGCGGTGCTGGTCCTCTATGGCGCGGCCGGCGTCGGGGCAGGCTGCGCCCTCATCGGCAGCACCAGTACCAATCCCTTCGCCGGCCTGGTCCTGGTCCTCTTCTGTGTGGTCGCCTGGGTAGGCATCCAGAGCCTCGGGTACGTCGAGCTGAATATGGCCAGCCGCCTCCTCTTCCGCGGGTCATTCCGGCGCGTCCTCAACGCTGAACTTGCCCTGCGCTCTGCCAGGCTGCGGCTCGAATCGGCCCGCTCCGCCGGCGACTACTGGGCCGCCCTGGAAATGAGCTGCCTGGAGATGGGCTTCCAGGGAAGTTGCCTGCGCGTCGACGGACTGGAGTTCACCAGCAGCGTCCGCCATCAGCCCGGCTGGTGGGTGACGGTTCCGCTCGGCAAACGTGGGGAAGTAAAGGTCTGGCACGACTACGGCTCAGACAAAACGGTACACCTGCTGGCTCCCTTCGCTGAGGTCCTCTGGGCAACACTGGGGCAGTTCCCAGCTGGCGAATGGCCGGGCCGTCGAATCCAGGTCGAGTCTGGAAAACTGCAGGCCCATGCGGCCGTCGTCGGCAGCATCGACGAAATCGCCGCCGACTGAATGCCGGCGGAATTCATAAGAAGTTCAGTGTGGTGGCGATGGGCTTTCCCCTGCGGAGGGCCCTTTTCGCATTGGCGGGCGAAGACAGTAAGGGAGTCAGTTTGCGAATAGTCCTGCTCATCGGGATGCTGGCGATTCTCGCCGCCGGCGTATTTCTAAAGGGCGGAGTCTGGCCGGTTCAGTGGATCTGGTGTGCCGCCGCCATGGGTGTACTCTCGACGGCTTACCTCCTGGTGGTCTCCCCCCAGGATCTGGCGCCCGGCGGCCGCGCAATCCTCGTCTTGACTGCTGCCTTGGCCGGCTGGATGGTATTCCAACTCGTGCCTCTGCCTACTGCGCTCGTCGGCGCCGTCAGCCCAGCCCGTCTCGAAGCGGCGCAGGCGGTCGGCATCACTGGTTGGTTGTCGTTGAGCGTTGCCCCGCGCGCCACCTGGGAGTGGCTGCTGAACATGCTACCTGCCCTCGCCGCCTTCGTCCTGGCGCGCGAACTCGGCTGGCAATGGCGCGATCACATGTGGTTCGCGACCGCCCCGGTAATCGCTGTCGCATGGCTTGAAAGCATCCTGGGCCTCGCCCAATGGTCGCTGGCCCGAGGCGAATCCGGGGTCGCGGATTCTTCCGTCGGGACCTATGTGAACCGCAACCACTTCGCCGGCTTGCTGGAGATGGCGCTCCCCTTGGCCGCCCTGTGGGCCCTTTCGGTGTGGCGCCGCGGACAGACTCGCCATGAACGGCCCGCCGGCCCTGCCCTCGCGGCCTGCGCACTGCTGGGCATCGCCGCCTGCCTGCTCGTGGGCGTCGTGTTCTCTTTGTCCCGCATGGGCTTCATGGCATCGCTAATGGGTCTGCTGCTCGCCGGAGTGCTCGTCCTGGGTACGAGTTCAGAGCCCGGCTACGGCCGCAAACGGAGCCTGCGCTGGGTCGCCCCAGTCATCATCGTCAGCGTCGGAACTGCCCTCGCCGCCGTCTACCTCCCTACGGACGAGTTGATCAAACGCTTTGCGACTTTTGCGGAAACCGACGAAATCTCCAAGGACACCCGCCGCGAAATCTGGCGCGATACCCGCACCCTGATCGCCGCTTACCCCGTCACCGGCAGCGGCCTCGGCACCTACGAAACGGCATTTCTCCGCTACAAGCAGGTGGCGCCGATGCAGACCGTCGACTTCGCCCACAACGACTATCTCCAGGCAATGGCGGAGCTGGGTGCCGTCGGTGTGGCCCTCGGCTCAGCCCTTCTGCTGATGGTCGGCATCGGTCTCGTCCGCGTGGTCGTCCTGCAGCCCGGTTCCACCCACTGGGAGTTGGCCGTCGGCCTGTCCGGCGCCCTGAGTACCCTGCTCCTGCACAGTCTTGTGGATTTCAACATGTACATTCCGGCGAACGCGCTGGTGGCGGGTTGGCTGTGCGGTTTGGCCGCTAGCCCCGGCTTGCGCGCCCGGCCGGGAACAGCTTCTTGAGAAGGCTGGACGTTCGAACACACTAACTCATCGAGGAGATCGACTTGAAGAGAGCTTTGATTACCGGAATCACTGGCCAGGACGGATCCTATCTGACGGAATTCCTCTTAACCTCCGGGTACCACGTTTCGGGGCTGATCCGCCGGGCGTCGACCTTCAATACAGGCCGCCTGGACCATATCTATTCAGATCCACACGACAGCGGCTCCCGGCTCAAATTGCACTACGGGGACGTCACCGACGGCACTGGCTTGCGCCGCGTCCTCGAAGCCTCGATGCCGGACGAGATCTACAATCTCGCCGCTCAATCGCACGTCCGCGTCAGCTTCGATCAGGCTGAATACTCCGCCGACGTCGTGGCCACGGGCACGCTCCGCTTGCTCGAGGCCGTGCGCGACTACAGCGAGAACACCGGCCGCCGCGTGCGTTTCTATCAGGCCGGCTCGTCCGAGATGTTTGGCGCCGCCGCGCCGCCGCAGAGCGAAACCACTGCCTTCCATCCGCGCAGCCCCTATGCCGTATCAAAGGTGGCGGCCCACTGGTATGGCGTGAACTACCGCGAATCCTACGGCATGTTCGTCTGCAACGGAATCCTCTTCAACCACGAGTCCCCACGGCGTGGTGAAACTTTCGTCACCCGCAAGATCACCCGCGCACTGGCGCGCATCAAACTCGGGTTGCAGGACAAGCTGTTTCTCGGCAATCTGGAGGCGCGCCGCGACTGGGGTTTTGCCGGCGACTACGTCAAGGCCATGTGGATGATGCTCCAGCAGTCCCAGCCAGACGATTTCGTCGTGTCGACCGGGGAGGCCTATTCCGTCCGCGAATTCCTCGACGCCGCGGCCGATGAACTCGACCTCGATTGGAAATCGGTCGTCGAAATCGACCAGCGCTACTTCCGCCCCGCTGAGGTGGACTACCTCCTTGGCGACTCGACGAAAGCCCGTACCCGCCTTGGCTGGAAGCCGGAAGTGAACTTTCGCGACTTGGTGCGTATGATGACCTCGAATGACCTCGAATTGGCGCGCCGCGAAGAAACCCTGCGGCAGGCCGGACATGTGGGCGCCACGGTTCTTGGTTAGGCCGGACTCAAATGAACTCTACTGATTCGATCTTCGTCGCGGGCCACCGCGGACTCGTTGGCGCGGCCCTCGTCAGGGCCCTCCAGGCCGCCGGGTATTCTAATCTGCTGACTGCTACCAGGCAGGAGACCGACCTCACTAATCAGGAGGCTGTCGAACGGTTCTTCGCCTCACGCAAGCCCTCCTATGTCTTTCTGGCGGCCGCCCGTGTTGGCGGCATCATGGCCAACAATACCCGTCCGGCGGATTTCCTGACCGAAAACCTGCAGATCCAGACGAACGTGATCGATGCGGCCTACCGCCACGGCGTGAAGAAGCTCCTCTTCCTCGGCTCCAGCTGCATCTATCCCAAGCTCGCCCCTCAACCCATTCAGGAACAGGATCTGCTCACCGGATCGCTGGAGCCCACCAACCAGTGGTACGCCATCGCCAAAATCGCTGGCTTGAAGATGTGCCAGGCCTACCGGCGCCAGCATGGGTTCGACGCCATCAGTCTCATGCCCACGAATCTATACGGCCCCGGCGACAACTTCGACCTCCAGGCCTCGCACGTCCTGCCTGCCCTCATACGGAAGTTCCACGAGGCCAGGCTGGCCGGCGCCCAGGAAGTCGTTGTTTGGGGCACCGGCTCGCCCAAACGTGAATTCCTGCACGTCGACGACCTCGCCAGCGCCTGCCTCTTTCTCATGCGGAACTACGACGGCGAGGAACCCATGAACGTCGGCAGCGGCGAAGAGATCGAAATCGGTGCACTGGCCGAAATGGTCCGCCAGGTGGTGGGCTGCCAGGCGCCCATTCGCTTCGATACTTCCGTCCCGGACGGCACGCCGCGCAAACTGTTGGACTGCTCAAAACTCCGTGCCCTCGGCTGGACGCCTGGAATCGGCCTCACGCAAGGGCTTCGCCAGACGTATGCCTGGTATCAGGATCTGTTGGCCCTGAACGACTACTTGCCCCGAACCGCGTAGAACAGGATCCCGGCCCACTCGCGAAGCGCACGTTCCGTCTTCGCGAGTGACTCCGCCTGCGGCAGAAAATCGCCCACCTCTGGCGAGGTCAGCCGTCGAGCCTGGTAGTCGGTCGGGAAGGGCACGCAGTCCACTCCGGCGCTCCTCATCAAGCGCATCGATCTCCGCATGTGAAATGCACTGGTCACCAGGATCACCCGCCGCCACCCGCGCCGCACCATCAGCAGATGGATCGCCTGGGCTTCACCCGCCGTATTCTCCACCTCGTCGCTGGTGACCACCACCTGCTCTGGTGTCGCCCCGTGGCGCAACGCCTCCTCCCGCAGCAACGCTCCCTCCGTCACCCCCGGGCTCCCGGCAATCCGGGCCGCTGTGAACACAATGACCGGAGCCTTGCCCGCCCGCAGTAATTCCACCCCGCGCTCAAAGCGGTCGACTGACTCGTTCCACTCGAGTACGCCCGCCCGCGCTTCCGGCCGCGTCACCCCCCCCAACACCACAATTGCATCCGCCTTCGGGCACATTGCGGTCGAGATGGGTGGATACGCATCCTCCAACCAGCCCAATACCCGGTCGGCGGCCACGCCTAGCGAACTCACCGTCAGGACGGATACCCCCAGCCAGACCAGCCACCGCTTACGAAGGAACAGCCCCAGCAGCACCGTCCAGGCGCAGAAACCCAGGGGCAGGAACGGGATCACCAGCAGTTTATGTGTCCAAAGCGGCAAACAAATTCCTTCCGGCCAGTCCAACTAGCGTCATAGGGCCCAGCCGCATTCCTGCGCCAGGGCGGAACAACTCTGGTTTCAGGGTACAAAAAAGGGCCTGCCCCGAAAGGCAGACCCTTTTATCACTGAGGGAGAATCGATCCACATCGGCTGCGGTACATCGCCACTGCCGGTTTAACCTGCTGGCCAGTACCAACCGGAAGCCGATCGGAAGAGCCTCACTCTCCCGATCGGCATCTGGCCCCTAGCCGCGTTTACGACGAAGAGCGAAGAGACTCAGCAAGCCCGCCCCCATCAGCGCATACGTGCCCGGTTCGGGAATCGACGCAGGCGCATTCACGGCGACGTCGGCGCAATTGGAGGCGCCGCCCACCGAAACGCAGGTCGTGATCGTGTAATTGCCGAAGGCGGCGATGGCTGCCTGCGTATTGGCAAGTTGCTCGCTGGGCGTAGCGCCGCCGTTGGCGGTTGCGTTATACGCGAATGCAAAGAATCCGCCCGTATTGAAGATGCCATCCACCGGGGTGGTGGCACTCTGCCCGGCGGTCAGGTACGTGTTGGGACTCACAAAACCCATCTCCTCGAATGAGTAGATGTCCGCTGCCGAATAAACGTAATTCACTCCATACGCCGCCTGCAGCGTAGGGTTGCTGAAGGTTTGCGTGAACGTCACATCGGAGAGTGCCACCTGGCCGCCAGTCACCGTGATCGAGAACGGGAAGAACAGGAACGTGCCTGTCTCGTTCGCGAAATTGCCGGTCGGCGACAGGTTGCCGCGCCACAGGTTGAAGGCTCCAGCGCTGGTCAGAATCTCCGATGCATTCACCGATGTCACTTTGTTGAATGCCGTGGGCGATGTGTTGATGTCTCCGCTGTCGGTGCCACCTGCCTGCAGCGCGTCCTGTACCGTTGTGGCATAGGTGCCGGCCTGCGGATATGCGGTGCCGTATGAGGGCGATTCGCCGGGATACGGACTCGGCCCCAGCGCGGCGTAGACATTCACGGAAATCGTTGCGGCCATCATGGCCATGGGTGCAAGCAGAAACGCCAAAGCGAAACGAATCATGTATTCACTCCTCCCGATCTGATCTCTCCAAGCCTCAATTGCTTGTGGTTTTACCGGCCGGCAGTCGACACTGGTCCCCTCAGCTCTACTCACTGTGAGGTTCCGTCTGCTGCTCTGACTCAAACTGCCTCGCCTTTTGGGGGTCCGAGGCTGAACTGATGCGCCTCCCTTGATTTCTGGGAAACCAAGGGAGGGGGATCGCCCTACCGCCGGCGGCTGATCGCCGGTGGCGTAGTCGATACAACCTCCGCTGCAAACCTGGTAGCGGATGCCGCAACGGGACTGGCCGTTGTCGGAAGTGAGAACGACCCGGTGGAGCCGGTCGTCGGTACCGATCTGTTACCGGCGAACAACTGCACGGAGCTTCCCTGGCTGAATGAATAGGCTCCGCCGCCCGACAGCAGGCGAACGGCTACCTGGGATCCACTATCCTCGACACGGGCCGCCGCATGCGGCGCCAGCGTCACCTTGCTCCCATCCTTGAAACGCAGTACGGTTGCTGCGCCTCCGGACCGGATCTCGTCACCGGCCATCACTGGGTAGGAAGGCACACCAGCGACTGGAGCCACCGCGCCCTTGAGCGAGAAGTCCTCGCCGCTCGACGCCGTTGCGACTGGACCCGCCGCCCAAGCCATTGCTCCAACGGCGGATAGCAGTACTATTACTGCCCACTTGCGCATCGACACGTCCTCCTTACTGAAGAATTAAACAGCAGTCTCAATCTTACGGTTCAAGGAATGTCTCCGCAAGAGATAAATTGCAGATTCTAAAGACTTTAGTGTCTTTCATATGTCATACGAAACCACGTCAGACAAAGCGCATCCGTCGAATGAAAGACTTCCGCGCAACGGTCTAGCGCCACACCTGGTACCAGCGCTTTGGCGCTTCCGGCGTCGGCAGCGGTCCTGGATCCAACGGCCGCCCATCCAGTACACTGCGCGGGTTGATCTCCAGGATCACCTCGGCGTACTCCGCGCCATACCGCTGCTTCAGGTAGTTCCTGGCCAAATCCAGGCGGGGCGGCCGCCTCTGCGTATCGTGCGCATCGCTGGCGACAAAGTGCACCAGCCCCGCATCCAGCAGGCTCACACAGCAGCGATGCGCCGCTGGACCGAATTTACCCAGCAGGCTCTGCGCCGTCACCTGCAAAAATGCCCCACGCTCCACCCAGCGGGTCAGGCGCTTCAAGTCCTTGACCAGATGAGGATTTCGCTCCGGATGCGTGACGATGGGCACCAGCCCGGCCGACATCAGCTCGGAAAAAATCTGCTCCGTGGAACTCATGATCAGGACGTCCGAGAATTCCACCAGCAAATACCCGCGCCCGTTGATCGAATATCGGTTCGGCTTGTTCAACGCCAGCCGTATGTTCTCGTAGCTCAGGTGGAAGTCGCACCCCCGATGGATCTTCAGGCTCGTGCCAATGAGCTTCTGGACTTGCTCCAGCCGTTCTTCCACCAGTTTCGGATCGTACTCATACTGGCTGTCTGCGTGAGGCGAGGCCACGATGTCGGTAGTTCCGCAGGCGGCAGCCATCTTCGCCATGGCCAGGCTGTCGTCAATGGTGCGCGCGCCGTCATCCATGCCGAACAGAATATGGGAGTGAAGATCCACCACGCTCTCAGTCTAGCCGCGGGGTGCTCAGGATTTCGAATTAACGCGTATGGCGCATGATATACGTGTGTAATACGGGTAGGAATGATTGCCCAATTCCTTCGCCCCGATCGAGTTACGCCCCCGTGCCCGCCGCAGCCTGATGGGAGTACACCTCTGGCCTATTCCGGCCTCGGGCCCGTGCTCAGTAGTTCCTCATACAACCGGCCGCCGACAATCTGGTGCACCGCCGTCGATGGGTGTCCCGCGTGGTAGTAGAAGTACGTCGAAGGTTGCTGGCAGGGCGTCGCGTCTTCGTGGAAAATGGCACGGCCGGCGCATGCCGCGGTCGTGTCCTGCAACCCGTAATCCACCGCGTCCCGCATCACATAATCCATGTACAGGCCCCAGTTGCTCAGCGTGATCTGAACTCCAGGCAACTCGCTCCGGATCTCCTGCGGGATTCGTGCCAGGTCAGGATTCAGCCGGCGCCCCACCTGGCTGAAGTTCGGCAGCGACATGGGCAGCAGCGCGATCTCAAAACGCCGCGCCCCCACCGAGTAGAGGATTCGGATCTCCTCCTTCAAGTTCTCAATGGTCGTGGTGGTGGCCAGTCGGGAGTCGTTCAAACCCCCGGCAATGAAGAAGAGTGCCCGCCCCGGGTTGAACTCAATCGTGTGGGCGCGAACGCCCGCTGCAAAATCCTCCACCTGATTGCGCATGCCGTAGCCCAGTAGTGCCGACTCGATGCGCCGCCCCGCGCCTCGGTCTGTGCGCGCTCCGCTCACTGCGAAGTTCAGGCTCGATTCGGTACTCTCGCGGCTGGGGGCCGGCAGCAGCCGCAATCCCATGTGGCGCGCCAGGTACACCACCGCCGTAGGTCCATCCCCGTCCACATACCCTGCGCCTGAGTCCGAATAGCTGTCTCCAAAGACATACAGCCTGCTATAGCCCGGGGAGGCGGCCTGGGCGGCCAGGGCCGTTTCGCCCGGCAGCAGGAAAACGGCGAGCAGGGAAGCAAGAATCATCGACCGCAAAGACATGGGAATCAAGATCATCTTACAGGTCTTGCCGCCCCTGCCGGGCGCGCGCTCAATGATGACTGCCCGCTTCCTTCTTTGGCGCTTCCCCTTCCTTCTTGGCGCCGTGCTCCTGCGCGGCGGCCACCGGGACTTCACGGCCCATCTCCTCCATCTCGTCCAGGCCAATATTCCGGACAATGATGGAGATGCGCCGGTTCGTCGGATTCGTGGGCTCAGCCTTGATCAGCAGTCGCCGGTCGGCAAATCCGCGTACCTGGCTGAAACGCTCCTCGGGAATCCCGTTCGAGGCCAGAATCCTTCGCGCGGCATTCGCCCGGTCAGACGACAACTCCCAATTGGAATACTCGCCCTCCCCGAAGGGAGCCGAGTCGCTGTGCCCTTCAATGGCCACCTTGTGCGGCAGTTTCTTGAGCTCCTCCGCCAGCATCTGGATCAGTTCCATCCCCTCTTTTGTAGGACTTGGGGAACCGGTCAGAAAGAACACGCCTCGTTGCGTCTCCAGCAGGTCGATGCGTAATCCCTCGGCTCCCTGGGTAATGCGCACCTGTTTCTCCATTTTCTCGAAAGCCGGAGTCTGCTTCATCGCCTGCTCCAGTTTGTTCTTCAACTGGTGCATGTCGTCGCGGTTCAACCGCGCTACTTCGCCCGCGCCCACATTGCTGGAGCCAACCTGCTTGCCCTTCCCCGTGGGGTCCAGGAAATAGCCGCCCACCGCCTTCTTCACGCTCTCGCTGGAACTCAGCAGCCACAATACAATGAACAGCGCCATCATGGCGGTTACGAAATCGGCGTAAGCCACCTTCCAGGCGCCGCCATGCTCTTCGTCATGCTCGGCATGCTTGTGGATGATGATGATCGGCTGATCTTTGCCGTGACCGCTCATGCTGCCACTCCCGCACCCCTGGCCGCACGGCAGGCCTTGTCCATCGCCTCATACGTCGGACGTACATTGTGCGGAATCGAACGCCGCGCCGCTTCCAGCGCCAAAGCCGGGGGAATGTCCTTGACATAGCACAGCAGGGCCATCCGCAGGCAGGAGAAGTACTCGCTTTGGTCCTCCACCTGCTTCTTGATGTTCTGCGAAATCGGTCCGACCAGTCCGTAACAGAGAAGGATGCCCAGGAACGTCCCCACCAGCGCCGCCGCCACCTTGTGGCCGATCTCTTCAGGCGGTCCGCCCAGCGCGCCCATCGTAATCACTACACCCAGCACCGCCGCGACAATGCCCAGGCCCGGCAGGCTGTCGGCCATGGTCGAGAGCGCCGCCGCCGGAGCCCTGCTCTTCTTCTGCAGGATTTCCAGGTCGGCTTCCATAATGTGGTCGATATCGTGGGGCGAGATGCCGCCAATCAGCACACTGCGCATCGTGTCACAGAAGAAGTAAAGCGCTTCCGGATTCTTCGTAATCGTCGGGTGCTTCTGGAACAGGGCGCTCTTCGACGGATCCACCACGTCGTCTTCCAGGCTCACCAGGCCCCGCCGCGTCGCAGCATCGAAGAACTCACTCAGGAATCGCAGCGTGTCCAGGTACACCGCCGCCGTGTAGCGCGAACCCTTGAAAACCTGAATGCTACTGCTCACCAACTTCTTTAGGATGCTCAGCGGATTCGCAATCAGGACCGAGCCCACCGCCGCGCCTCCAATAATGAGGAGTTCAGCCGGCTGGAGCAGCACCATGAAGTTACCTTTTTCCAGAAAGTAACCTCCTCCGATGCAGCCAAATACAACAATGATGCCGATAATGACAAACATAGATTACCTTTGCGTATAGTATGCGTCAGGCGGCTCGAATCGCCGACGACCTCTCAGAGCAGCACAGGTCGCCAGGCTATCGAGCCAGAAACCATGTGATCGACACCCATGGGGATTTTCATTAGGCACCTTCTTGGTAAAGGTAAGGCTGCCTACACCGCCCGGTAGGGCCCCCGATTCCCCTCAAACCACCGTGGCTCAGGTACTATCAAACAATCCAGACTAAAACATATAATTAGATTCCTCCATCTGGATATATGAGGAAAACTACATTTATGAAAATCACTCTAATGCGATTTGCGGCGAGCGCCGAATAAAAGACATCGGGGTACTTACCTACCCGGTACCCAGCGAGTAGTAGTTCCAGGGTAGGGTGCACGGACGCTTCAACAGCGGCGGATGAGGATTGACGATGAACATCTTGGTTGTTGACGACAGCAAGGCAATGCGCATGATCGTGCGCAGGACGCTTCGTCAAATCGGCTACGGCAGTGAAAATGTGTTGGAAGCTTCAACAGGTCATGAAGCTCTGGAAATGGTCAAGGGCAGCGTTCCTGACCTGATGCTCTGCGACTGGAACATGCCAGGCATGTCGGGCCTGGAACTCCTGCGTAACATCCGCCAGCAGACCCCCGGCCTTCGATTCGTCTTCGTTACTACGGAATGTACGAACGAAATGAGGCTCGAGGCCGCCGAAGCCGGCGCTGACTACCTGATCAGCAAGCCCTTCACGGCTGACCACTTTCAGCTCGCTCTGAATACGGTGTTTAAGCAATGAGCCTACCACCCAAGCTCCCAGACGTAACTGCAATTGGGACTCTTTTGTCCGGAATACTGGGCAGGAAAGTAGTCGTCGCCAAGACGCCACCCCTCGACCTGGGGCCTAAGGTCGCAAAAGTCTTCGGCGTCTACCGCGAGTCCTCCACAGGACGCATCTGCCTGTGCATCGTCGATCTCGTGTTCGCCGCCAATGCCGCGGGTGCGATGCTGGTCTTCCCGCCTTTCGCTGTCGCTACCGCCATCCGCAGCGGCAAACTCGACAACGACCTGATGGAGACCATCCGGGAAGTCCTGAACATCTGTTCACGCTGCTTTCACGACGAAGCCCGCGTTGTGCTGGCCGAAGTGTGCAGCGACCTTGCTTCATTGCCCGCCGACGCAGCTCTGACCATGAAAGCACCACTGCTGCGATTCGACGTTTCGGCAAGCATCACCGGCTACGCTGAGGGGCGTTTGACGTTGATGCTCGGCAAACCGGTCCAAGGATAGGGGGAGAGATCCAATGATGGAAGACCAGGAAGTCATTCGTGAGTTTCTCATTGAGAGCAATGAGAATCTGGCCAGGCTCGACAACGAAATCGTCGAACTGGAGCGCAGACCTAAGGATGTGGAGCTGCTTGGCAGCATCTTTCGTACGTTCCACACAATCAAGGGAACGTGCAGCTTCCTGGGGTTCGCACACCTCGAGACCGTAACGCACGCGGCCGAAAGCCTGCTCAGCAAGTTGCGCGCTGGAGAACTCGACGCCAACGGCCACATCATCTCACTCGTCCTCGAAGTGATCGATGCCGTCCGGGCCATCCTGACCTCCATCGAGGAGAACGGCGAGGAGGGCGAGAACCTCTATGGCGATCTTTCAGAACGTTTGAAGCGGGTCTATCAGCAGTCCGAGACGCCGGTGAACGGCGACCATGCGCCCCCGGCCCCCGCCGCACCCGCTCCGCCGCCCGTAAAGACCCCCGAGGTCGCTCCCGTTGTCGCCGAGGCCGCCCAATCCGGACCACCTTCCTACCAGGACAATACCCCGGAACCACCTGAGCCCATCACCGCCCAGGATAGTCAGGAGCATTCCTCCTCCGTGGCCGACTCCGCCATCCGCGTCGATGTCGTCCTGCTCGATAAACTCATGAATCTGGTGGGCGAACTCGTGCTGGCCCGCAACCAGGTCCTCCAGTACAACACCCAGAACGACGACGCTTCGCTCAATTCCACTTCCCAACGCCTCAACCTCATCACCACCGAGTTGCAGGAAGGCGTCATGAAGACCCGCATGCAACCCATCGGCGTGGTCTGGAACAAACTCCCGCGCGTCGTCCGTGACATCGCTTACTCGCTGGGAAAACAGATCCGGTTGGAGATGGACGGTACCTCCACTGAACTGGACAAAACGATCATCGAGGCCATCAAGGATCCTCTCACCCACCTCGTCCGCAATTGCTGCGACCACGGCGTGGAGTCGCCTGCCGTCCGCGTAGCCGCCGGCAAAAAGCCCACCGGCGTGGTCTTCCTCCGCGCCTACCATGAGGGCGGCCACGTCAATATCGAGATCAACGACGACGGCGCTGGCATCGACCTCGACCGCCTGAAGCAGAAAGCCATCGAACGCGGAGTCCTGCGCCTCGAACAACTCGACCGCATCACCGATCGCGAAGCGATGAACCTGATCTTCCACCCCGGGTTCTCCACCGCGGAACAGGTCACCAAAGTCTCCGGCCGCGGCGTCGGCATGGACGTCGTCCGTTCGAACATCGAAAAGATCGGTGGCCTCGTCGACGTCACCAGCCGCGTAGGCTTCGGCACGACGGTTCGCCTGAAGATCCCGCTCACCCTGGCTATCATTCCCGGCCTCGTCATCACCAGCGGTGGCGAACGGTTCGTCATTCCCCAGGTCAACCTGCTCGAACTCATCCGGCTCGAAGGCGAGGCGGGCGGCAAACAAATCGAACGCATCCACGGCACGAAGGTCTACCGCCGCCGCGAACAACTCCTGCCCATCGCCTATCTCAATGAGGTCCTCAAACTCCAGGCCCCCGAGAATCCTGAAGCCGTCAACATTGTGGTGCTCCAGGCGGAGGACCGCCAGTTCGGCCTCGTCGTGGACGGCATCAGCGATACCCAGGAAATCGTGGTCAAGCCGCTCAGTAAACAATTAAAAGGGCTTACCGCCTACGCCGGCGCCACCATCATGGGCGACGGCAAGGTCGTCCTCATCCTCGATGTCGTCGGCATCGGCCAGCGCTCCGGCGTCCTCACCGGCTCCACCGAACAGAATCGCGCCGACTCCCAGAAGAGCCAGTCCGCCGCCGATTCCCAGCTCAAACGCCTCGTCCTCTTCCGCGCCGGCTCACTCGAGCGCATCGCCGTCCCGCTCACGCTCGTCGCCAGGTTGGAAGAGTTCCGTGCCTCCTCCCTCGAGAACACCGGAGGCCACAAGGTCATCCAGTACCGCGACTCCATCCTGCCGCTCATCTCCCTGGCCTCCATCCTGGAGCCCGGCATGCCCGACGACTCGCTCTCCCGCGATCCAGTCCAGGCCATCGTCTTCACCGACAGGGACCGCAGCGTGGGTGTGGTCGTCGACCAGATCCTCGACATCGTTGAGGATTCGGCCGTCATTCAGCATCGCGCCGGCCGCATGGGCCTGCTCGGCTCCGCCGTGGTCGGTGGCAACGTGACCGATTTCCTCGACCTGCATGCCGTCCTCGAGACCGCCTGCACCGATTGGTTCGAGGAAAGCAAGTCCTCCGCCAACATGCCCATCGTCCTGCTCGCCGATGGCTCCGCCTTCTCCCGGACGCTCCTGCGCTCCGATCTGGAATCGGCCGGCTATCGCGTGGTCGAGGCCGAAAACGAACAGGATGTGTTGCGTACCCTCGATCAGCGCAGGGTCGACGTGATCGTCGCATCCAATGATCTGCCGCCAGCCGGTGGCCGCTCCCTGCTTCATGCCGTGCGCGAAAAGCCGGGCCTCGAAACCCTGCCCTTCCTCACCCTCACCCCCGGTGAGCCGCCTGCCTCCGCGGCCGGAAACTCCTCCTTCGAGGATTGCCTGAAGAAATTCGACAGCGAGTCAATGGTCCGCTCCGTCGCCCGGCTCGCCGCCGCCCTCAATGAGATGGAAGAAGTCGGATCCGGAATGAGGAGCTAGAACCATGCACGAAACCGCAACCTCGACGTCCGCCGGGACGATCACCAGAACACAGTTCGCAACTTTCTTCGTCGACAGCCTGTTCTTCGGGATTGATGTGCTGAATGTCCAGGAAGTGCTGCGCCATCAGGAACTTACCTGCGTGCCGCTAGCCCCTGGCGTGGTCAAGGGTCTAATTAACCTCCGCGGCCAGATCGTCACCGCGGTGGATATGCGCGGTCGCCTCGGTCTGCCCTCCAGGGCCGACGAAGAGACCGCCATGAACATGGTCGTTCGCGTTCAGGAAGGCGCCGTCAGTCTCCTGGTCGACGAGATCGGCGACGTCCTTGAAGTGGAAGAGTCCACCTTTGAGAAACCCCCGGATAACCTGGACCCCGCGGCCCGGGAACTCATCACCGGCGTGTTCAAACTCAAAGGCCGGCTGTTGTTGATTCTCGACACCGAAAAGACGGTGGAGATAGCCTCCGGCCCGGTGGCCGGCATTGGAGCCCACAAAAGAGGCGCGGAAGCCTTGGGCTAGCCGGGCACCCGAACCGGCAAGTGAAGTTGGCAGAAGTACACGTGGAGGAGTGAAGTAATGGAACGAGTGGAAGGCGATAGTAGAAGTCTCGGAATTCAGTTTGGAGGGCAAACTGGTTCCGCATTGATGGATCGGCCCGACAGAGCGGCGACAGATGCGGCGAAGCGCGTGTTTTTTGACAACTTCCCGCTGCCGCTGGTGATGGCCGACAAGAATCACAACATCCAGATCGTCAACCAGCAGGCGGCCCAGCTGGCTGGTCGGCGTGTGGAAGAATGCGCGGGGCTCAAGGTCTGGGATCTCATCGACATCCCAGCGTGCCGTGAGGGCACGTGTTCCGCCGCTAAGGCGATGCGAACCCGACAGGCGGTTTCCGCTCTGTCGTGCGCCCAGGTCCGCGGCCGGGCACTGCATTTGAAGGTGCATTCCGTACCCTGGTTCAACGAAACCGGCGAGGTCATAGGCGTCTGCCAGACCTTCGACCCCTCGGCCGAGGAAGATCACCTCGTTCACGAGGAAGTGGCGCGCGTGGCCGCCGCCCAACAGCGCTCGGAACTGACCGCGAGGCTCAACGTCGACACGCCCGGGATCAGTGAATCCTCCCGTCTTCGGATGGAAGGCGTGAACGTCATCATTGAAGCAATCTCCCAGCCGCTGTTCCGCTTCATCAGCGAAATGAAGCACATGTCTGCGGAACACATCAAAGGCGACATTGATGTAGTGATCCCAGCGGAACAGTTCTCCGGCGCCTATCTCGAAATGGCTCGTGGAGTCAACGAGATGGTCGGAGGCCACATCGCGGTCAAGAAGAAGGCGATGGCCTGCATCGCGGAATTCGGCAAAGGCAACTTCGAGGCTTCGCTCGAACGCTTCCCAGGCAAAAAGGCCTTCATCAACGAGACCATCGAGGAAGTTCGCGGCAATCTCAAACGCCTCATGGTGGACGTGGAGAAACTGGCCGACGCCGGCGCCAATCTGCGCCTCGACGTCCGTGCCGATGCCAGCGTCCATCGCGGCGACTTCCGCAAAATCATCTCTGGCTTCAACTCGACCCTCGATGCCATCGTGACGCCGCTCAACATGCTCCTGGCCGATTCGCTCTCCCTGGTGGATGCGGCGGTTCAGGGCCAGCTCAGCCGGCGCGCCGATGTCAGCAAACACAAAGGTGACTTCCGCAAAGTGGCGGAAGGCTTCAACCAGACCCTGGATGCCGTGATCGAACCCCTGAACGAAGCGTCGGCCGTGCTGGCCCGCATCGCCCAGAACGACCTCACCGCGCGTGTCGAAGGCTCCTACCGTGGCGACTACGCTCGCCTCAAGGACGACATCAACCGCATGGCGCATGACTTGCACCAGAACATGCGCAGCTTCTCGCAGAGCACCCAGACCGTGGCTTCCTCCTCGGAAGAACTCACCGCCGTCAGCCATCAGATGGCCGGCAACGCCGAAGAGACCGCCACTCAGGCCGAAGTCGTGGCCGGCGCCAGCGGCGAAGTGTCCCGCAGCGTCAGCGCGGTGGCCGCCGGAGCCGAGCAAATGCAGGCCTCCATTCGCGAAATCGCCAAGAACGCCAACGAAGCCGCCCGCGTCGCCAAGAACGCCGTCACCGTGGCCCAGTCCACCAACGACACTGTCAACCGCCTCGGCGGTTCCAGCCAGGAGATCGGCAAGGTAATTAAGGTAATCACCTCGATTGCTCAGCAAACCAACCTGCTGGCTCTCAATGCCACCATCGAGGCCGCTCGCGCCGGAGAGGCCGGTAAGGGCTTCGCCGTCGTGGCCAACGAGGTGAAGGAACTCGCCAAACAGACCGCCAAGGCAACCGAGGAAATCGGCGGCAAGATCGACGCCATTCAGACCAGCACCCGCGACGCGGTGAAGGCCATCGGAGTGATCAGCGAGATCATCAACCAGGTCAACGACATCTCCAACAGCATCGCCTCCGCTGTGGAAGAGCAGACCGTCACGACGAACGAGATCGGCCGCAGTGTCGGTGTCGCCGCCAACGGAACTGAGTCCATCGCCAGCAACATCGCCGGCGTCGCCAATGCCGCCAAGAGCACCACCAAAGGTGCCACCGAGACGCAGCGCGCAGCCGCCGAACTCAGCCGCATGGCAGCCCAGTTACAGTCCATCGTCGGCAAATACCGGCTCTAATCCAGTCGGCGCCAGTAGTTAGCGGGTTCCCGCCCGCTGTTCGGAACAAAGAAGTAAACACAGTGAAGCTCGAAGCAGTAACAGCAGTACGGAACGATCGCCGGCGG
The DNA here is from genome assembly GCF_051172195.1 of Paludibaculum fermentans. Classification (GTDB taxonomy): domain Bacteria; phylum Acidobacteriota; class Terriglobia; order Bryobacterales; family Bryobacteraceae; genus Paludibaculum; species Paludibaculum fermentans_A. Next base: position 13,510 of record NZ_JBPJAQ010000001.1, on the reverse strand, counting down.
AATCGGCAGGGCGCCTGGCTCCCCTTTGCGGGCGTCCTCACCGCCGGCCGGTGGCCCGCTGCATCCCTGCGGAAGGTGGAGGTCTAACCATGGCCTTCACCTTCTTCTTCCGCGATCTGCAGGTTCTCGAGCAGGTGGTGGAGCGAAGTCTCCCCATCATCGCCGGCCGCAGCCATCCCCGCATCTGGGATGCCGGCGCCGCTACCGGCCAGGAAGCTTATACGCTCTCCATTCTCTTCGCCGAGAAAATGGGCCACTTCGCCTTCGGCAACCTTCGCATCGACGCCACCGACGTCGAACCCACCGGCCAGTTTGCCCAGATCGTCCAGGCTGGGCTCTACCCCGCAGCGGAACTCTCCCGCCTGCCGGACGGAATCCTCGAGAAGTACTTCGAGCCGGATGCGGAATCCGGACAACGGCGCGCCGCTGAAAAGCTCCGCCGCCGCATCACTTTTCAACACCACGACCTCCTCTCTCTTCAGGAGATCGGCCAAGGCTACTCCGTGGTCCTCTGCAAAAACGTGCTGCTGCACTTCCAGCCGGCCGAACGCATCGAGGTCCTCAGGATGTTCCACCGCGCCCTCGCGCCCGGCGGACTCCTCGCCACGGAACAAACCCAGGAAATGCCGGTTGAACTGGCGCCGCTCTTTGAACGCGTGTCGCCCGACGGACCCGTCTTCCAGAAGCGTGGAGGCAACCAATGACCTTCCCTCTGGCCGCCCGGATCCCGCCCGGCCCGGCTCCGTCCGTCGAGTTCTGTCTGCAATGGACCCTGCTCAGGGTCCGCCCGATCTCTTCTGCCCCCAGGCAGGGATGCTTACCGCGCAGGACACCCCTTCGCGGCTCCTCGTCCGGGAGTTGTCATCGCCGGCAGCGGCGTCGTGTTCCGATCCGATCAATAACGCTGAGCCCGTGGCGTTACCCGCCCGCGGCAGAATTTGCCGCCGTTCCGGTTCAGCAGCGTGTGGCGCGACTGGTGGGCAGTTGCGCGATGGGAAGTAAACGGATGCGGGTGCATCCGTGGAATGAGTCTCGGTGGGATAGGGAAGGTGTGCTATGAAGTGGCTGAACGATAGACATGTTCGCACGAAGCTCATGATCAGCTTCGTGATTGTGGCGGCAGTTGCCGGAGTAATCGGCTGGGTCGGATATTCCGGCCTCAGGGATCTCGAAGCCCGCAGTCAAACCATCTACGCGGACCGGTTGGTCCCCATCCGCGACCTCGGCTACGCCAACGCGGCCTTTCTGTTGGCACGCACTGAGGTCTGGCAGATGCTGGGGACAAACGACAAGGCGAAACGCCGCGAGCACGTCGCCGCCATCGAAGCCGAATCCAAGCGGATCGAAGGCTACATCGAAGCCTACGGCAAGACTGTGCTCGTCCCAGAAGAGCAGGAGATCCTGCCCCTTTTCATCGCTTCCTACGCGCAGTACGTGAAGCAACGCGCAAAGATCATCGACTTTGCCCTCAATGGCCAGGACGCCAAGGCCTGGGATGTCGTCTATGGAGCCGCCCTGCCCACGCAGGCGGAAGCACGCAAGCTAATGCGGAAGCTCATCGATATCAACGCGCGCGTTGGCGAAGAAGAGCAGAAAGCGGCAACGGCCAGCGCGGCTGCGGCAACCAAACGAATCATAGCCATCATCTTCGGAGGCATCGCGATCGCCCTCTTCCTGGGCTACATCCTCTCGCGGGTCATTGGCACTCCCCTCGTCGCCATGCAGCATGCTGCCGAAAAACTCGCCGCCGGTGACGTCGATGTCCACATCGACCTCGATACCAACGATGAGCTGGGCGCACTGGCTCGAGCGTTTCGCTCGATGGCCGCGGTCATCAGGGACCGCGCCGACCTCGCCCAGCAGATCGCCGCGGGCAACGTCGATATCGAAGTGAAGGCCAGCTCCGACAAGGATCTGCTCGGCAAGAGCTTCATTCAGGTTGTCGACACCCTCCGCCGGCTCATCGCCGAAGCCGACGCGCTGGCCAAGGCCGCAGTGGCCGGTCAACTCGCCACCCGCGGCAATGCGGAGCAGTTCCAGGGCGGTTACAAACAGATCGTTGCCGGTGTCAACCAGACTCTCGATGCCGTCATCGGGCCTCTCAACGTCTCGGCCGAGTACATGGATCGCATCTCGAAAGGCGACCTGCCGCCAAAGATCACCGATAGCTACAACGGCGACTTCAACGAGATCAAGAACAACCTCAACAACTGCATCGGCAACATCAAAGCACTGGTCGACGACGCCGGCATGCTGGTCGGGGCAGCCGTCGAAGGCCGCCTGGCGACACGCGCCGACGCGACCCGCCACCAGGGCGACTATCGCCGCATCGTGGAAGGTGTCAACCAAACCCTCGACGCCGTCATCGGTCCGTTGAACATGTCTGCCGAGTACATGGACCGCATCTCGAAGGGCGACCTGCCGCCCAAGATCACCGACAACTACAACGGTGACTTCAACGAGATCAAGATCAACCTCAACAAGTGCATCGACAACATCAAGGCGCTGGTCAGCGACGCCGGCATGCTCGTGAACGCCGCCGTGGATGGACGGCTGGCCACCCGTGCTGATGCCTCCCGGCACCAGGGCGACTACCGCCGCATCGTGGAAGGCGTCAATCAGACCCTCGACGCCGTGATCGGCCCGCTCAACGTCGCGGCCGAGTATGTGGATCGAATCTCGAAGGGCGACCTGCCGCCCAAGATCACGGACAACTACAACGGCGACTTCAACGAGATCAAGATCAACCTCAATAACTGCATCGACAACATCAAGGCCATGGTCGCCGACGCCGGCATGCTGGTCAAAGCGGCTGAGGACGGCAAGTTCGCCACTCGCGCCGATGCCGGCAAGCATCGCGGCGATTTCCGCAAAGTCGTCGAAGGCGTGAATGCGACCCTCGATGTCGTCGTCGACAAGGTCAACTGGTATCAGGCGATCATCGACGCCGTGCCCTCCCCCATCCATGTCATCGACAAGGATATGAAGTGGGTCTTCCTCAATCGGGCCTTTGAAGTCCTGATGGTCAAGAACAACATCATCCGCAGCCGCGAAGAGGCGCCGGGTATGCCTTGTTCTTCGGCCAGGGCCAATATCTGCAAGACAGATAACTGCGGTCTCGTCCAGCTCAGCAAGGGCGTCGGCGAAACCTACTTCGACTGGAACGGCCAGAAGTGCAAACAGGAGTCGTCCAGGATCACCAACGCCAAGGGCGAACACATCGGCTTCGTCGAAGTCGTCCAGGATCTCACTGGAATCGTCAAGGCCAAGGACTACACCAGCCATGAAGTGGCTCGCGTCGCTGCCAACCTGGTGCAGATCTCCAAGGGCGACATGGCCGTGAACCTCCGCCTGGCCGAATCAGACGAATTCACCGCTGAAGCAAAGGCCCAGTTCGCCAAAATCAACGACAGCCTCACCGTGATGGTCGATGCCATCCGGGCCGTCACCGACGACAGCACCAAATTGGTGACCGCCGCGGTCGAAGGGCAGCTCAGCGTCCGCGCCGATGCCTCCCGCCATCAGGGCGACTTCCGCAAGATCGTGGAAGGCGTCAACCAGACCCTCGATGCCATCATCGCTCCCATGCAGGAGTCCTCGGCCGTGCTGTCCAGGATCGCCCAGAGCGACCTCACCGCCCGCGTCCAGGGCAACTATCGCGGCGACCACGCTCGTCTCAAGGACGACATCGGCCGCATGGCGCAGGATCTGCACGACAGCATCCGCAGCTTCTCGCAGAATACCCAGACCGTGGCCTCATCGGCCGAGCAACTCACCGCCGTCAGCCATCAGATGGCCGGCAATGCCGAAGAAACCGCCACCCAGGCCAACGTCGTGGCCAGCGCCAGCGACGAAGTCTCCCGCAATGTAACCGCTGTCGCCGCCGGTGCGGAACAAATGCAGGCGTCCATTCGCGAAATCGCCAAGAACGCCAACGAAGCGGCCCGCGTGGCCCGCAACGCCGTCAGTGCGGCCCACACCACAAACGAGACCGTCAACAAACTGGGCGACTCTAGTCAGGAAATCGGCAAGGTGATCAAGGTCATCACCTCCATCGCCCAGCAGACCAACCTTCTCGCCCTCAATGCGACCATCGAGGCCGCCCGCGCCGGGGAAGCCGGCAAGGGCTTCGCAGTCGTCGCCAATGAGGTGAAGGAACTCGCCAAACAAACCGCCAAGGCCACTGAGGAGATCGGCGGCAAAATCGAGGCGATCCAGGCCGACACCAAGGAAGCCGTCAAGGCCATTGGCGATATCGGCGCGATCATCAACCAGATCAACGACATTTCGAACAGCATCGCTTCCGCTGTCGAAGAGCAGACCGTCACAACCAATGAGATTGGCCGCAGCGTGCATGAGGCCGCCAAGGGCACCAACGCAATCGCCAGCAATATCTCGGGTGTGGCCGAAGCTGCCAAGAGTACGACCAAGGGTGCCACCGAGACGCAACGCGCCGCGGCGGAACTCAGCCGTATGGCGGCGCAGTTGCAGGGTGTCGTCAGTAAATACCGGTTCTAACTCAAGACGTGGGGGCCCGGCTGGTGCTGGCCAGCCGCGCCCCGCCGTCAGCCAGCAGAACTCTGATGGAGAGGTGGCAACGTGAGCAAGGCTCTAATCGTGGATGATTCCCGGGCGATCCGCATGATCCTCGGGCGAACTCTCGGACAACTCGGTTACGAAGTGCAGGAGGCCGGTGACGGCAATCAGGCATTGGACATCCTCAATCGCCAGCCCAGCGACTTCAATCTCGCCCTGGTGGATTGGAACATGCCAGGCATGAACGGCATGGATCTGCTCCTGCGCCTCCGCGCCGACCACCGCTACGACTCGCTCCCCATCGTTATGGTCACTACCGAAACCGAGATGGAACACGTCGCCGCTGCGGTTCAGGCCGGTGCCAACGAGTACGTCATGAAGCCGTTCACTTCGGAAGTGCTCCGCGACAAACTGCGCATGGCCGGAATTCAGATGTAGGTGTGTGATGTCGACGCTTTTACGCAAGTCGCTCCGTCCGGGTCAGCAGATCCGGGTCCTGGTCGTCGATGACTCCGTCGTCATCCGGCGCCTGGTCTCGCATGTGCTGGAGGAGGCCCAGGACATGGTCATCGTCGGCGTCGCCGCCAACGGCCGCATCGCCTTGGAAAAGATCCAGGAGACCGATCCCGACGTTGTCACCCTCGACATTGAAATGCCGGAAATGAACGGCCTGGATGCACTGCGCATCATTCGCCGGCAGCATCCGCACGTGCGGGTCGTCATGTTCAGTACCCTCACCGAACGCGGCGGAGCCACCACCCTCGAAGCCCTTTCCCTGGGCGCCGACGACTATGTGGCCAAGGCTTCCAACGCGGGCGGTCTCGATCGTTCGCTGGCCAGCCTTCGCGAAGAGCTGATCCCCAAAATCCGGCAGTTCTTTACTCCAGCCGCCCAACCCGCCAAACTGCTGGCCGCTCCGCCCGCGGTCCGTTTGCCGCTTGCCACCAGGCCTGAGTCCTCGTTCCGCGATCATGCGAGCCACTCCAGCGTCGTCGGCATAGGCGTCTCCACCGGCGGACCCTCGGCTCTCGCTGTCGTGCTCGCAGCCTTGCCCGCCAACTTCAGCGTCCCCATCCTCATCGTGCAGCACATGCCGCCACTGTTTACTCACCTGCTGTCGCAGCGTCTGGACACCCTCTGCCCCCTCGATGTGCACGAGGCCGTGGATGGTGAACCCCTCGACCAGGCCAAGGTTCTCATCGCGCCCGGCAACTACCACCTGCGCGTCGAACCCCATCGAAGCGCGCCTATCGTCCGGTTGGACCAGGCGCCGCCCCTCAATTCGTGCCGTCCCTCCGTCGATGCGCTGTTCGAATCCATGGCCGAGACCTATGGCTCCGGAGTCCTCGCCGTGATGCTCACCGGCATGGGGCAGGACGGCTTGAACGGATCGCGCGCCCTGCGAGCCAAAGGCGCCTATATCGTGGCCCAGGACGAATCAACCAGCGTCGTCTGGGGCATGGCCGGAGCCATC
>NZ_JBPJAQ010000001.1:0-2500 GCF_051172195.1 Paludibaculum fermentans | reverse complement strand
AACAGCTCGGATGAATTGAGGGTAGGGGTGAAAGGCTAATCAAATTCCGTGATAGCTCGTTCTCTCCGAAATAGCTTTAGGGCTAGCCTTGCGTGGACCGTCCTGGTGGTAGAGATCTGAATGGACTAGGGGCCTTCCCAGGTTACCGAATCCAACCAAACTTCGAATGCCGGGCACGAATGCGCAGGAGTCAGACAGCGGGGGCTAAGCTTCGTTGTCAAAAGGGAAAGAGCCCAGACCGCCAACTAAGGTCCCCAAATGTATGCTAAGTGGGAAAGGAAGTCGGGAGGCTATGACAGCCAGGAGGTTGGCTTAGAAGCAGCCATCCTTTAAAGAAAGCGTAATAGCTCACTGGTCGAGCCGCCCGGTACCGACAATCCAACGGGGCTCAAGCATACTACCGAAGTTGCGGGTCACTAGCAATAGTGGCGGTAGGAGAGCGTTCCTTTCAGCAGTGAAGGTGGACCGGAAGGACCACTGGAGCGGAAGGAAGTGACTCTGCCAGCATAAGTAGCGATAAACCAGGTGAGAACCCTGGTCGCCGTAAGACTAAGGTTTCCTGAGAAAGGTTAATCCGCTCAGGGTTAGTCGGAGCCTAAGGTGAGGCCGAAAGGCGTAGCCGATGGACACACGGTTAATATTCCGTGACCTCCTAAGGAGATATCGATGCGGGGACGCAGCGTTGAGCTTGCAGTGGGCAATGGTTTCCTGCTGTGGGGGATACGAGGACCGGAGAGGCAAATCCGCCGGTTCGTCTGCCAGGAAAAGCCGCTAAGAGCCAAGGGAGTCCGTACCACAAACCGACACAGGTGGTCGAGATGAGTATTCTAAGGCGCTCGGGTGATAGGTTGTTAAGGAACTAGGCACATTGACCCCGTAACTTCGGGAGAAGGGGTGCCCACCTAAGACGTGGGCCGCAGAGAATAGCGCAGGGCGACTGTTTAACAAAAACACAGGTCTCTGCAAAGTCATAAAAACGACGTATAGGGGCTGACGCCTGCCCGGTGCCGGAAGGTTAAAAGGAGAGGTTAGCCGCAAGGCGAAGCTTCGAATTGAAGCCCCGGTGAACGGCGGCCGTAACTATAACGGTCCTAAGGTAGCGAAATTCCTTGTCGGGTAAGTTCCGACCTGCACGAATGGCGTAACGATCCTGCGACTGTCGTGACAACCTGCCCGGCGAACTTGTGGTTCCGGTGAAGACGCCGGATGCCCGCCACTAGACGGAAAGACCCCGTGCACCTTTACTGCACCCTATCAATGAATTATGGGTCGGTCTGCGCAGCATAGGTGGGAGGCTTTGAATTCGGACTCTTGGGTTCGAAGGAGCCAACATTGAGATACCACCCTGATCGTTCTGTGATTCTAACCTAGCTCCGTAATCCGGAGCAGGGACATTGGTAGGCGGGTAGTTTGACTGGGGCGGTCGCCTCCTAAATTGTAACGGAGGCGCTCGAAGCTTGGTTCAGGAGGTTTGGAAATCCTCCTTTGAGTGCAATGGCATAAACCAGGTTAACTGCGAGACCAACAAGTCAAGCAGGTGGGAAACCAGGACATAGTGATCCGGTGATTCTGTATGGAAGGGTCATCGCTCAACGGATAAAAGGTACGCCGGGGATAACAGGCTGATCGGAGTCAAGAGTTCACATCGACGCTCCGGTTTGGCACCTCGATGTCGGCTCATCGCATCCTGGGGGTGTAGAAGCTCCCAAGGGTTAGGCTGTTCGCCTATTAAAGCGGTACGTGAGCTGGGTTCAGAACGTCGCGAGACAGTTCGGTCCCTATCTGTGGTGGGCGTAGGAGATTTGAGAGGGCCTGCCCTTAGTACGAGAGGACCGGGGTGGACGAAGCTCTTGTGTTCCAGTTGTCACGCCAGTGGCACGGCTGGGTAGCGAACTTCGGTCAGGATAAGCGCTGAATGCATATAAGCGCGAAACCTTCCTCAAGATGAGATCTCCCAAGCGAAAGCTAAGAAGGGCCGTGGTAGACGACCACGTTGATAGGCCGGGTGTGTAAGCACAGTAATGTGTTTAGCTTACCGGTACTAATAGCCCGTTCGGCTTGACCATAAAATTTACTCTTTGCACAGAGCTCCCGCTCTTTTGGCAACAAAGTGGACCCCGTCAATATTCAATGAAGAACAAAGCTCAAACGAGTTTTGGGTGACCATAGCGAGAGGGACCCACCCGTTCCCATCCCGAACACGGAAGTTAAGCCTCTCAGCCCCGATGGTACTGCGTGCGCAAGTGCGTGGGAGAGTAGGACGTTGCCCGAATTAAAACAAAAAGCCCCGGAGTCAATCCCGGGGCTTTTTTGCGTCTGCGATCACACACCGTCACCCCAACCACCCCTCTGCCAGACACTTGACCGAAGCAAGTAAGATACTTGACGATGTCAAGTAATTGTAGGGCGCAGTTTACCGTCACTTTGCGGTCGTTTACCGGTACTCCACCGTCGACCAGCCGTAGCAGGAAACATCCACAGTTCGTACGGAATCATTGGT
>NZ_JBPJAQ010000007.1:0-49056 GCF_051172195.1 Paludibaculum fermentans | reverse complement strand
CCCGCGGTTTGAGTTCATCGAACGTTCTCATCACCGGGACGGGGCACAATCTCCCAAGCCGCCGCGTTTTCGCCCCGTCCCGCCGATGAGAACTTATGCGGTCACAGCATTGTTCCCCATTACTTTCAGCACCTTAGCGAGTAGCCGTACATCTGTCTGTTACCACAGCCGCGGCGAAAGACGAGCCGGACGCCGGCCTTTCGCGACTTTGATTCGTGGAGGACACCCATGCGGAAATGGGGTCGAGCCGCGGCTTGCGGACTGCTATGGTCCCTGGCACCGGCAATGTTTGGGCAAACGGCTGTGGATCTGCGGACCCAGTCGAAATCAGTGGATTGGCGGAATGCGGTAAAAACCTTCCCCGTTCGTTCGGGGATGAATCTCGGCTCGCAGTGCAGCGCGGGCGAGATATTTCTGCGCCAGGACGGTGAATCCGGCCGGGCGTTGTATTACTGCGATACGCAGGGGCAATGGCAGATTGTGGGCATGCCGGCGAACGGCGCCACGGGCCAGGTGTTGTGCCATGACGGCAATGCGCCGCACTGGTGCAGCCTGGGGGGGGACATGACAGGGACGGGCGCGGATAACCGGGTGATCCGGTTGCAGGGACGCCCGGTTAGCGAAACACCCCCTGATGACGGCTCCGTGCTGGGGTGGAACGACGCCCTGCAAAGCTGGACGCCGCAGGCGGCTGGACTCTGGCAGGCCGGGCCGGGCATTGGCATCGTCGATTCCGTGCTTACCGTCGATGATGCGGTGGTACCGCAGTACATGGTCGGCAGCGGAGCAGCTGCCGGGCCGTGTACCCCTGGCCGCGATTCTTATGTCGATATCATCTCAGGCCAGTTCTATTACTGCGGCCAGACTGACACATGGAAGACTGTGGCCGATCTTACCGGCGTGGCCAAAGTTACTGAATCCAATACGTTTTCGGCTGGACAGAAACAGCTATTCACACCCAGTGCAGCCACCGCCGGACTCAACGTCGGAACCCTGGCTGGAGACCCGTCCGTGCCGGTCAACGGCGACCTGTGGTACAACTCCGGAACCGGAAAAGTCAGGGCCCGGCAGAACGGCGCCAATGTGGATCTCAGCGGCGCAACGGGCAGCCCGGGAGGACTCCAAAAGCCCTCCGCAAAACGGTTTGCACTGTTCCAATACACTGGTAGTGGCACCGCGTTGCCGGGCATCGGAGATGCTCTAACAACACAGGGAACCGGATCTGCCTCGCTGCCGGCATCGGATGCCGATGAGACCGCCTTGAACCTGGCTTCGACCGCATCTGTCGACAGCCGGGCCGAGGTAACTGGCAGCGCTATTTGGCGGACCGGCCGGAACCTGCGCCTGGAGGCCAGGACCCGCATGCTGGAGACAACGGGAGTGCGCGCATTTATCGGGATCACCAGTGACAACGGCGCCGGAGCAACGGCGTTGCCTATCGCCACCAGCCGCCATGCCGGCTTTCGTTACGATGCCGCCTCCGACACCACGTGGAAGTGCTATCGCGACAACAATACAGGCACTCCGGGGAGCATGGATTCCGGCATCGCGGCGGACTCCGCATGGCACCTGTTCGCGGTAGCATTCGACGACGCCAACTCAACTGTACGGTGGTATGTCGACGGCGCCCAGGTGTGCTCGGCTACAGGTAACTACCCTGGTGTTGTCGCCGGGACCAATTACAACGTGCACTTCCTGGTCGCAAGCCGCACCACTGAAGCCGTTTCCAAGAACCTCCGCCTTGCCCATTTGTACATGGAGAGTGACCGCTAATGAAACCGATCCTCGTGGGGCTGCTGCTGGCGTTTCCGGCCGTGGCCCAGAATCTCCTTGTAACTGCTGGTGACAAAGCGGTTTTGCAGGCAGAAGCGGCCGCCAATTCGGCTCGCTGGAAGGCCCTCAAGGCCGACTGTGACGCATTCTATCCCCGGATTGTCCAGAATCTGGCGCCAAACATGGCTGACTCCAACTACTCGGAGTTCAATTCGAATGGCCCATTTCCCTACGGCTCGACACAGATCAAGGGTGGATATGAAGGCGGCGACCTGAACAACACCATCCTGCCGCTGGCGGCGTGCTACCTGGCGACGGCGGGCAACCCCGGTTTTACGGACCAGGCCCGCGCGGCGGCCTACGGCGCCAAGGCGAAAGACATTCTGATGAGCGTTTCCAGGCCCACCGCCTGGATGGCGCGGTCCATGCCCGTAGCCAATATTGTGGTCAGCAACGGAACGGCGACAGTGGCGTCGGCCCATGGTGTGAATAATGCACCCGGGGTGTTCTTCACCATCGCTGTAACAGGCACGGGGAACGCGCTGCTCGATACGCGCCAAAGAGCCGTCACTGTGAGCGGATCTTCATTCACGTTTCCCACGACAGCAGCCGCTGGGACCTACACCCCCACGGCATTGGATTTTCTCATTGGGACCGATGGGGAGAGCGGCTGTAACGCAGTCGGCAGGCCCTTCTCAATCGGCCAGATTGTGAAGGGTGCAACGACGCGGCTGAATACGATATCCGGCTCAGCCTATCGCGTGGGGCAGCAGGTGCGAGTGTGGGGCTTACAGGCCCCCTACGATGTACTGAACGGAGTTTGGACGGCCGCGGCAGGCACTTTGAACGCAGTGCTGATGATCCCGGTGAACACGTCCGGCCTCACCACCACCACAACGATCCCGCTGGGCGCATATTCAGCTCCCATCGAGGAGGCCTTTGCAGTGACGGCCGTGACGGCCGGGACTGCGACCACATTGACCGTGTCGGGCGCTGCGTTCACAGTTGGGCAGAACGTCCGGGTCTGGGGTTTGGCCGCTCCCTACGATGTCCTCAATGGAACCTGGACGGCTGCCGCGGGCTCCGCGGGCACCAGCCTGAAGATCAGCTACGACAGTTCAGCGCTGGCGAACGGGACGATTCCGTCCCTGACCGCCTTCGCTGGAGACCTGACGAGACTTAAGCTCAACGCCCAGACGATCAACGGGATCCGCATCGGCGACCTGTTCAGGGTGAGCGGTGTTCGCGGGTGCACCATCGCCAATGACACGTGGAAGATCGCGGCCTTAACCAAACCCCTGACCGTGACCTATCCGGATGGGCGCACAGCACCGGCCCTGCAGGGCGAATGCTCCTATGACGCCCCTCGCCAATCGCCTGACGCCGGTTACCATCTCAGAAACCTGTTGCCGTTGCTGGCAACCGGCTACGACTGGCTGGCGCCGCTGCTGAACTCCGCCGAAAAGCAGGCTGTCGTGGACAAGATGGTGGAGACATTCTGGGTTGCAACGGACGGAGCCATCTATCCCAACCTCGTCCATCCAATGCACAACTACTACACCTCTACGATCACTGGGTTCATTCTCGCGGATGTTGCGATGGGATCAGCACTTCCTCAATGGCTCCGCGACTGGATCGAGGACCGCACCAGGGCCATGACGAGCTATTACAACATCTGGCTGTCCAATGGCGGCTACCCGCAGGGTTTGCGTGATTATGGCAACACGGAGCTCGGCCATCTCTACCGGGCCGCTTTAGCCAAGTACAAGGCCGGTGTGGACTGGCGCGCCGCACCCTACAATTTCGCCTGGCTGAACGGCACACTCCAGTACATGATTGGGACTGTGGCACCGGACGGGGTGCAGGGGGACGACTACGGTTATGTCTCCACGCTGGGCGGGGTACAGACCTCGCAGGACACCCGCGTCTCGGCTGAAGCCACACTCGCCATTGCGGCCTGGGCCAACGCCGTCGGCCACGAAAGCGCACCGAGATTCTCCAGGTTCCACCGCGAAACGCTAGCCAATGTGAAGGCCGCGGCTGCTTCCGGCATCCTGCCTGGCTATACAAACGCCTATCAGGCCGGCGTGCGTTCCGTGCCTGGCTGGGATTTCGTCCTGGAGCACGATTGGAACGAGTCCGCATGGACGCCAACTGCGCTCACTTACTACGGATATAGCGGCGATTTCGCCATTTCGCGAACCGCCTGGAATGATCCCAATGCGGTCTACCTGACCCTGCAGGGCAACATCTTTGTCGACTATGCGGCCCAGGGCAAGCAGAAGATGAAACTGGGAGAGATCACGATCAGGCGGGGCGGCGCAAAGAGGCTGGTTATGACAGCGGATGGCGCTGTGGCCAGGACAAACTCCAAGGCCGCCATAGACGACCTCCACAACACCAACGCCTACAGCAACCAGGGCATTGCCAAGTACAACCGTTTCTATAACGGATTGTGGGCCAGCGCCACGACACTGGGAGGAGGGCAGTATTACCAGAACTGGTGTATTGCCGGAGCAGTGCGAGGCACGAATCCGGATCTGACAGACCGGACAAGGATCCCTTCTTATGAGGCCTCCGTCACCAGTGTCAGGGACGACTCGCGACCGCGGTTGACGCACAAAGTGGATCGCACTTCCTTCAGCTACTGGAAGGCGGAGAACCTGGAGTGCTACTACACCTACTCGGCTACACAGGTGGCTCCGACGACGGACCACAAGAATCACGTGCTGTCGTGGAAACGGGAGGCTGTGCTTCTGCGGCCCTCCGGCGTGGCCGTGGTGCGGGACGTGAGCAAGGTGCGGTTCGATGCCGACGACCGGTTCATTAACTGGATCGTGCCCAAGGGCGGCTCTGTAGCCGACGTACCGGGCGGTAAGCAGTTCACCGTGTCCAACACCCTGCTGGGCGGCGATATCGGCGCCATCACGTTCCTGCAGCCTGACGGGTTGCAGGTAAACCAGGTGGATTGCATCAAGAGCGACCAGAAGACCAGTTACAACGCCTGCGACCGGCTGGAAGTGCGGCCGGCCGCCAACGACCACACCGACGATGTCTTCTACACCATCCTGGATCCCAGCGGTGATCTGGGCGCGCTGCACAGCGCCGCCCTGCTGCCATCCACCAATGGAACGGCCATGGAGATCGGCACGGACGCGCTGGTGGCATTCGCCAGCGAAACGTTGCCCATGACCTACACACTGGCCACGATCAACCAGAGAGACCACGTCATCATCGGGTTGACTCCGGGTGTTACGTATAAAGCGATCACCGGCAGTTCGACCATCACCATTACCACCACCGGCACGCTCGGCCAGAGCCTGGTGGCCGATTCAGCCGGGACGATCAGTTTCCAGTTCGGGCTGGACCCGGCCCAACCGCACATCTTCACCTCGTCCTTGCCCGACGCCGTGCAGAATACCGCCTACACGGCTACCCTGACGGCGGTGAGCGGGACTCCTCCTTACCAGTGGTCTGTCGTATCCGGAACTCTTCCGGCCGGCTTCAGTCTCCAGGCGAATGGAGCTATCACGGGCACGCCAGGACAGGCCGGCCTGTTCCCTTTCCGTCTGCGGGTGCAGGATGCCACGGCGAAAACGGAGGAAGCGGACCTGACAATCAAGGTCCAGGCTCCGGTCCAGACCGTGCAGATCACAACGGCCTCGCTGGCTGACGGCCAGGAGAATCAAAGCTACGAGCAACTGCTGGCGGTTTCAGGCGGCACGCTGCCGCTGCAGTGGTCCGTAACCAGCGGGGGGGAGTGCCTGGGCGGCCTGGGCCTCAACCTCGACCAGGGAGGGCGAATCCACGGCAAACCGCAGGCCAGCGGTGTCTGCGACCTGGCCATCCGGGTGGTGGACGCCGGGCAGTTCAGCGCCAGCCGGCAGTATCAATTGCTGGTGCATGGCGTTGTGCCACTGATGACGGCATCGGCCATGACCGGCAGCTCGAGTGCCGTGATTGCCTTCGGCTATACAGGGCTTAATCGAGAACAAGGCTGTGAGGTAAACGCACTGAACGGAGCGGCGATCCAGGCTTCGGCCTCGTCCGCCTCGGGCTACAGCCGGCGCTCTGTCCTGCTGAGCGGACTGCAGCCGGACACGCCATACCGCGTCTCGGCCTATTGCGGCAACGCCGGACTGACGCAAAGCCTGTCGTTCCGGACGAGGCCCGTGCAGGCAGGCGCATCGTCCATCACCATCAACCTGTCGCCTCCTGCGCGAGTGGGTGCGCGGCAGGCGATGGTCCAGTACGGCATCCAGGGGCTCACCAGTACAATCTCGGAGGATTGCGCTGAAAAGTGCAAGGTAGTGCTGAGCGGGCTGTCCAGCGGAGCACTTTACCAGTACCGCTGGCAGTGGACGGGCGGCAAAGGAACACCCGCTGGTTCCATCCGGTACTTCGTGGCTCCCTGAGGCCGCGGCGGGCGGGGTGGTTTATTGCGCCATTCCGCCCGCGCATTAAGGATCAGACGGAAAACTCACGCTATGCTAGTTGAGGTAATTGTAGAGCTCTGAAACACCCCTATGTCTAACAACCACTTGGACGCCCTGATTGAGAAGATTCGGACCAAGACTGCCCATGTCGGTGTCGTGGGATTGGGATATGTCGGCCTGCCGCTAGCGGTTGAGTTCGGCAAAGCTGGATTCCATGTCACGGGTATCGATGTCTCGGAGGAAAAGGTCCGGCTGATCAATGAAGGTGTCAGCTACATTCAGGATGTGCCCACCGAGGAAGTGGCGCATCTGGTGAAAAGCGGCCTGTTGAAGGCAACCACCGATTTTGCGGCGGTGCGCGAGCTGGATACCATCAACATCGCGGTCCCGACACCGTTGCGTAAAACCAAGGACCCGGACATGAGCTTCGTGGTCGCCGCCTCGCAGGCGATCGCCGAACACGCCCATCCCGGACTGCTGTTGATTCTCGAATCCACGACCTATCCCGGCACCACGGACGAGCTCATTCAGCCGATGATCGAAGCCAAAGGCGTGAAGGTGGGCGAAGAGGTATTTCTCTGCTTCTCGCCGGAACGCGTGGATCCCGGCAACCCGAACTTTCAGACCAGGAACATCCCCAAGGTGGTGGGCGGCATTACGCCGGCCTGCACCCAGGCGGGCGCGGCCCTCTACCAGCAGGCACTGGAAACCGTCGTGCCGGTGAGTTCGACACGCGTCGCCGAGATGGTGAAACTGCTGGAAAACACCTTCCGCATGATCAACATCGGCCTGGTGAACGAACTGGCGCTGATGTGCGACCGCATCAATATCAACGTCTGGGAAGTGATCGACGCCGCCGCTACGAAGCCCTTCGGCTTCATGCCGTTCTACCCCGGCCCGGGTTTGGGCGGCCATTGTATTCCCATCGATCCCTTCTACCTGTCGTGGAAGACCAAACAGGCCGGCATCGAGGCGCGATTCATCGAGCTGGCCGGCTATATCAACGGCTCCATGCCGCACTTCGTGGTGGACAAGGTGCAGAACGCACTGAACGAACACTGCAAGCCGCTGAAGGGTTCGAAGGTTCATGTGCTGGGCGTGGCGTATAAGCGCGACATCGACGATGTGCGCGAATCGCCCGCGTTGGACATCATGCACCTGTTGTCCCGCCGCGGCGCCGTGGTGAGCTACTCCGATCCCTACATCCCGTCCATCCAGGTGGAGGGCCACCGCTATGAGAGCCAACCCATGGAAGCGTCCGTCGCCGCCGCCGACTGTGTGGTGATCATCACCGATCACAAGTGCGTCGACTACTCCGGCACGGTGCGGGATGCTGTGCTGATCGTGGACACACGCAATGCCCTGAAGGCGTTCTCCGATCCGAAGATCTTCCGGCTGTAAGGCTTATTCCACACTGCAAACAGGCCCGTACCGAGCGTTCGGTACGGGCCTGTTTCATTTTCCGGGTGTGATGCTTAGGACGGCAGCAATTGGCGCAGCGTCGGAAAGATCTTCTGGGTGAAGCGGACCGCTTCATCCTGCGCCGCCTGTTCGCCGCGGCTGTCCACATTGCAGATGACTCGCACCAGCGATGTGTCGGTGCGGTGGAAGCGTAACGAATCGATCACTGTATAGAACTTGGCCGCGTACTCGTCGGCCACGACGCGGTGCGGCGTCTGATACCAGTACAACACCACGCTGCTGGCCTCGCCGCGCTGGATGATATAGCGGTTTACGGTGATGGGGCTGTCTTCGCCCGGCACCTGGACCGCCATGCGGCTCGAATCGCGGGGCGTCCAACCTGATCCGGGCAGGCAGACTTTTGGTGAATGCGGCGAAATGCCCGTAGACTGTGTCTTGAAGAAGGCTACGTACAGGCTGGCGGAGGAGTTGGCGGCCGCATCGATGTAGACGCGGTTGATCGCATCATCAGCCTTCAACAGCGCCTGGACTTCCGGTTCAATCGGCACATCCTGCACCATGCGCCAGGAGCCAATCTGCGATGAGAGCCGGCTGAGAGGGTCGAAGTGCGGGATGGCTTCCCCTTTGGGATAAGCGTAATAGGCGACAGCCTGAAGCCCCAGCAGCAGGGTCATCCAGCGAAATCGCGACGCCGAAAAGAATTTAGGCAGGGACATGCGAATGCCTCCTCGACCGGATAGAAAGCGCCATCAGAATCAGGCGGTGCGTGAAGACGAGTGCGACCATGGCCACTACAAACACCACCCAGCCTTCCATGATGTGATAGATGCCCTCGGCGTAGTCCCGATTCCATTCACTGAGAATTCCGGTCATGACAATACGCGAAGCATTGGCCGAAATCGCGATAGGAATGGTCAGGATGAACAACGCCACTCGCAGCCATGTGCGGCTTTCCACCAGATAGCCGTAGATCAGCGACAGGAAGCCCAGCGATAACAGCGACCGGATGCCGCTGCAAGCCTCCACCACCGAAAGCTTCTGGCTGGCCAGCTCCAGCACGTTGCCGTCGCGGAATACCGGGATGCCAATCAGGCTGAGGCCGCTCTCCGCCAGCGAGCTGGAAAGCAACTGCAGCGGCAGCGTGATCTGGCTGTAGACAAACAGGGGAATGCGGATCATGAAGGGCAGCAGCAGCAGCGGGAAGGCCAGTTCCTTCACCATGGGCCATCCACAGAAGGCGAGCAGCACGCCGACCAGCGCCATCAGGAAGCCAACACGCATCACGAAGAACTCGGCGCCCAACTGGCCCGCGACGAGGGCCACAAAGGAGAGAACCACCAGAACCCAGCCCGACCAGTGCGGTGCCAGGGGCACTTTCTGCAACGCCTCCCGGCGCTGCCAGACGACATAGCCGACCATGGCGGGCACAAAAAAGCCGTGCCCCATCTCTTCCATGGTGCCCCACTCCACCACCATCTGATACAAGACGTGGAAGTAGATGAGTCCGATCAGAAGACCAAACCAGAGGACTGGCCACCAAATTCCTGCAACACGTGGCGACTGCGCCTCCGGGGCATCCTGCATATATGGTTTAGTATGCCACAGGGCTTCTAGGCGAGCTACTTAGCGCTATTTCACAAACTTGCAGGGTTTCACGGGCCACATCCGCCCAGCTCCGCCGGTGCCTGGAGGCAATCTGACCGGCATCCCAGCTGCGCCGCAAGCTCTCCTCCAGGGCCGTGCCCAGCTTCACCGGATCACCCGGCGGCACAAGAATCCCGGAATCCTGATCGATGAGATCGGGAATTGCACCCACTGTGGAAGCCACGACCGGACGGCCGCAACTCAGCGCCTCGAGCACCACATTCGGGCAGCCTTCCGAATAGCTGGGCAGGCTCAGGACATCGGACGCCGCCAACCACTCCGCCACGCCGGCGGGCGCGGCCGGCCCGGCCAGGCGTGTACGCGCCGTCAAGCCGAGCGATTCCAGACGCTGGCGCAACAGTCCCGCATCCGGCCCTTCTCCGACATAGACCAGCAGCAGGTCGGGCTGAGAGGCGCTCAGGCGGGCTGCCGCCTCAGCCAGGTCCAGCACCCCCTTAGTGGCCAATAAGTGACCTACATACAATACGATACGCGCATTCGCGGGAAGTCCCAGGCGGGTCCGTGCGGCCGCCTGCTCGGACGGCGTGAACAGGGCCGTATCGCAGCCGTTGGTCACCATATGCACACGCTCCGGCGCCGCGCCCAGGCCGCGGGCGATCGCAGCCAGCTCGGAGCTCACCGTCAGCACTCCGTCGGCGTGACGCACGGTCCAGGCCACGCGGGCCCGCGTCCAGCCGTCCTTGATCCGCAGCAGGTCAGACCCGCGCGACCCCACCACGACAGGCTTGCCCAACTGGCGCCCCAACTGCACGGCGCCAAAAGCTTCGGGATAAAGCCAGTAGGAGAGGATCACGTCCGGGTTCCAGGCCCGTACCTCGGCCGCTACCGAGCGGCGGCTGCTCCAACCGTTCCACAACCGGCCGATCACGGGCAGCGTCGAATAGGCCCGGTAGATGGTGGGGATGCCCCGCGGGTTGTAGTCCGGGCCAGGCAGTTTGGCCTCAAAGGTCTTGGGCTGCAGGAACTTCAGGGGCGGATAGCGGGAGATGGGGCAAAACGCGTGCAGCTCGGCGTGGGCACTCAGCGCGAATGCGGTTTCCAGCACCGGCTTGCCCCGGTAAGGCTCCTGCGGCAGGGGAAATAGAGGTGTAATGAGCGCGATCCGCATCGGCCTTAAGCCTTTTCGACGATTCCGGCCAATTCCAGCAGGCGCCGCACCTGGCGTGGCCGTTCATACGACCGGATGAGCTCTTCGTCGCGCTCTACCAGTCCTTGGTTCTGCTGCTTCCGTTCCAGCATCAGCCGCAGCAGCGCCTGGATCTCCTCCGTGCTGCCGGCATCGGCACACCAACCGGCGCGGGTCTGCTCCATCAGTTGCCGCACCTGGCTGCCCTTGGGCGCCAGAGCCAGAATCGGTTTACCCGTGGCCAGATACTCGAACAGTTTGCCGGAGTGGGCGTTCTCGTCGCCAACGATCAGCAGCAGACAGTCAGCGTCCTCGAGTTTCTTAAAAGCTTCCACCTGGGGCAGGAAACCGCAGCGCTCCATCTGGAACGGACGGCCCTCAAACCACGGTTCGGCATCGCGGGCGATGCGGCCGACAAAACGCAGCCGAAGCCGGTCGCGCTCAGCCGCGGGCAGGCCCTCCACGGCATCCAGGAACACTTTGGGTGAATAGACCGGGTTGGTATAGACCGTGCCAACGTAAACAATGCGCAAAGCTTCGCCTCCGCTGGGGCGGGACTGGAAGCCGGCGAAAGCGGCCGGATCATAGCCGTTCGGCACGCACAGGAACTTGGAATCCGGCTGGTCGGGGTGCCGGTTCCGGATCGCCTGGCGCCACGGCTCCGTCACGGTGGAAACAAAATTGGCGGCATGCACCGCCCCGCGCTCAAGTTCAGCGCCCTGCTGATAGCGCGCAGCGGAGCCCACTTCGTCCAGGCGCGGCAGGTAGTAACTCAGGAACTCGTCGCGGTAGTCGCACAAAATCAACAGATCAGGAAAGCGGCGGCGCAACTCGGCCGCCACCGCCAGGCTGGAGAAGGGCGGGACGTTGATCAGCACCGTGCCGATGTCGCTGTCACGGATCAGGCGGGTGGCGCGGCGCAGGGCCCACGGCGCCCACACCTTCTGCGGGTCTGGAGTGGCCAGCAGGTCCACCAATCGGCCCAGCAGACCGCGCCCGGCGGGCTTGGCCGCTGCCTGCGGCGGGGCGGTAGCCTGCGTGCCCGGACGCTTGCCGCGGGATAGGCGCTTCCAGATCGCATCGCGCCAACGATAGGGGACCTCGGGCGTAAACGTCCGCACTACGCGCACTTCGCGCGGGATACGGCTGGCCAGCGACGGATCCAGAACCGGTGTCGAGGGGTTGGCCGCCGACAGCACCGTCACCCGGCAACCGCACTCCGGCAGGTAGCGGGCATAAGCCAGCGCCCGTTGTACGCCGACACCTCCGGCTGGTGGAAACAGGTAGCTGATCAGGAGGATGTGGCGTCGATTCATCAGGAAGGGTGAAGAGCGGCGCCAGGCGCGCCGAACCGTTGAAAAGTCTAGCACGGCCGGTCCCGGGGACGCGGCGCGCACTTTGTTACCATACACCCTTCAGACGTCGAAATGCGCATCGCTCACATCGTTGGAACCCTGGACATTGGCGGCGCCGAAATGCTGGTGTTGCGGCTTTCCAAACTCCAGAAAAGCCAGGGCCACGAGCCTTCTGTTCACTATCTCTTCGGCACCGGGGTGATGGAGCCCGCCTTTCTCGCGGCCGGCATCCCGGTCCACAGCCACAACGGGGGAGGCAAACGCGACCGCATCCGATCGCTGGCCCGCGCCTTCCCTGCCCTGGGTATTGAGGCCGTTCACTGCCACAACGTGGCGCCGACGCTGCTGGGTACCCTGGCCGCCCGTTGGGCGGGCATCCGGTGCGTCGTCAGCACCCGCCACAACATGGGCCGCTCCGCCAGTCGTGTCGATGACGCCAAGTACGCGCTGGCCGGCCGGCTTTGCCGGAAAGTGGTGGCTGTCTGCGACGCTGCCCGCCGTAACCTGGTCGCCGCTCCGTTTGCCGACGCCAGCCGCATTATTACCATCTACAACGGTACGGATCCCGTCGATCTCAGCGGGATCCAGCCGCCGCCCGGCACAGGCGGCTTCGTCCTGCTGCAGGTGGGCCGCATGGCCGCACCCAAGGATCCTCTCACGCTGTTGGACGCCTTCCACCAGATGCGGCCCGAGTGCCCCGAGGCCCGGCTGTGGGTGGTGGGCGATGGGCCACTGCTCGAACCCTCCAAAGCCCATGCCAAAACTCTCGGACTGGGTGATGCAGTTACCTTCTGGGGCCAGCAGACCGATGTCCGGCCTTTTCTCGCCGGCGCTTCCCTCTTCACCCTGAGTTCGCGCAGCGAGGGCGTGCCCGTCGCCCAACTGGAAGCAATGGCAGCGGGACTACCCACGGTTGTCACCGCCGCCGGCGGCATGCCCGAAGTGGCCGCGCCGGGCGAAGGTTCGGCGATTGTACCCATCGGCGACGCCGCAGCCTTGGCCCAGGCCTACCTGCGCTATGCCCGCGACCCCGCACTGCGCGAACGGGCCGGCCAGGTAGCCCGGCTGCATTTCCAGCAGAACTTCACCCTGGAGCGGATGAACGCCGACTATTTGCGGCTGTTCGCGGCCAGATAGCGGTAGAGGGTCGAACGCGAGACGCGCAAGGCGCGGCATACTTCGGCCACCTGGGCCGAAGGCTGGGCCAGCATGCTTCGCGCCATGGCCGTCTGCCGTTCTGTCAGTTTCCGCGGCCGGCCGCCGCTGCGCCCGCGAGCCCGGGCCGCTTCCAGGCCCGCACGGGTGCGGTCGCGGATCAGGTCCCGTTCAAACTCGGCCAGCGCGGCAAAGACGTGAAACACCAGCTTGCCGCCGCTGGTGGTGGTATCCAACTGCTCGTGCAGGCTTTGCAGGCCCACCTGACGCTCCTGCAGCGCGGTGACGGTCTCCACCAGGTGTTTCAGCGAGCGGCCCAGGCGGTCGAGCTTCCACACCACCAGCGTGTCACCTGCCCGGGCATAGGCCAGCGCTTCGGCCAGACCGCGCCGGTCGTCCTTCGCTCCGCTGGCCGTGTCGTGAAAGAGCCGTTCACAGCCCGCCTTGTCCAGGGCATCGCGTTGCAGATCGAGATTCTGATCGGAAGTGGAGACGCGGGCATAGCCGATACGCATGGTGTCATTCCGTCCCAAAACTCATACTCATCGCATAGTTTTGAAACTCTGATTATAAGACGGCTTTTGGGACACCCACCCAGCCGAGCCGGAGAAAATGGCCGGCTGGATTGGGACTGTCTCAAAAACGACCGTTTTTGACACCACGCCGGGCAGGCGGCTTCCCTGCCCCGATTCCGCTGTTTAGCGGCTCTGGTAGTTCTTCGTGTAATAGGCCTGATAGTCGCCCGAACGGACGCGGGCGATCCAGGCTGTGTTGTCGCGGTACCACTGGATCGTTTCGGCCAGGCCTTGCTCGAACGGCACCAGGGCTTTCCAGCCGGTCGCCTTCTCGAGCTTCTCCGTCGTGATGGCATAGCGCCGGTCGTGGCCCGGGCGGTCGGCTACGGTGGTCATGAGGCTGCTCGGCTGGCCGACGGCCTCAAGGATCATCTCGACGACGGCGCGGTTGGGCAGGGCTCGGGAGCCGCCCACGTTGTAGATCTGTCCGGCCGCGCCCTTGGTGAGCGCGGCCCAGATCGCCCGGCAATGGTCGTCGACGAACAGCCAGTCGCGTACCTGCATGCCGTCGCCGTAGATGGGCAGCGGCTTGCCTTCCAGCGCGTTGGAGATCATCAGCGGGATGAGCTTTTCCGGGAACTGGAAAGGGCCGTAGTTGTTCGAGGCGCGGGTCACCGTCACGGCCATTTTGAAGGTCGTGTAGTAGGAGAGCGCCAGCAGGTCAGAGCCGGCCTTGGAGGCCGAATAAGGGCTGGAAGCCTTCAGCGGATACTCTTCGTCGGCGTCATGAGGCTCGTCGATGGAGCCGTACACTTCATCGGTGGAGACGTGCAGGAAGCGGGCCAGGCGCGTGGCGCGGGCCGCCTCCAGCATGGAGAAGGTCCCTTTCACGTTCGTTTCGACGAAGGCGGCCGGCCCCAGGATGGAGCGGTCTACGTGCGATTCGGCGGCGAAGTGAACAATGGCGTCCGGCTTCTCTTCCTCGATCAGCGCAATCACCTGGGCGGTATCGCAGATGTCGCCCTGCACAAAGCGGTAGCGCGGATCGTTCTCGACGGAAGAGAGGTTTTCGAGGTTGCCGGCGTACGTGAGTTTATCCAGGTTGACGAGCCGGCCGACCCAGTTTTCCTGGAGGGCCAGGCGCACGAAAGCCGAGCCGATGAAGCCGGCTCCGCCAGTGATGAGCAGTCTCATTTGTGCTGTAGCTCCCAGTCGTAGTGAATTCCGGGATCGTTGTAGGCGATGCGCCCTTCGTCGGCCGGGTCATAGAGGCGGTTAGTGAGATACACCAGCATGGCCGGCACGGTGCCGATCACTTTGTAGCCGTGGCCGACGCCGGGTGGAATGAGAATCTGCCAGGGCCGCATCTGGCCGACATACAGCGTATTCTTGACGCCGAAGGTGGGCGAATCGGGACGCAGGTCGACCAGCGCCACCTGGAACATGCCCTGAACGACGGCCCAGACGTCCGTCTGATGGAGATGAAAATGGAAAGCCTTGATCGCGCCCGGATAGGTGAGCGCGGCGCTGACCTGGGTGGTTTCGAAGGGATAATCTTTCACCAATCCCTGCCCCAGGCGGGCGACTTCCAGAAAGTAACCGCGATCATCCGGCCATAGCGAAAACGGCAGCACCTGGACGCCGCTGATCAGATTCTTGGATTCGGGCGAGGTGATCACGTGCCCGATGCCCGCGGGGCTCTCGGGTGTGCGAATTTCAGGCACAGCGCTCATGCGGGCTTCTTCCTGCTTTCAGAGACCAGATGGGAGGCGCGGAGCAGCGAGTCGAAGGTACCGGCGTCGGTCCACCATCCATCCAGGAAGGCGTAGCTGAGGCTGCGCTCCCGGATATAGGCATTATTGACGTCGGTGATCTCCAGTTCGCCGCGCTGTGACGGCTCCAGGGTCTTGATCTTGTCGAAGACCGTTGCATCGTACATGTAGATGCCCGTCACGGCGTAGTTCGACTTCGGGTCCTTCGGCTTCTCCACGATATTCACGACAAAGCCATTCAGGATCTCGGCGACACCGAAACGTTCCGGATCAGTGACTTCTTTCAACAGGATCTTGGCCCCGACGGCCTGCTTATCGAACTCCTGTACGGCTTCACGGATGTTCGTCTCGATGATGTTGTCGCCCAGGATCACACACACGTTTTCGCCATCGGCGAAGTGCTCGGCCAGGCGCAGTGCGTCGGCGATGCCGCCTTCGCCTTCCTGGTATGTGTAGTTCAGGTTCGCCAGCCCGAGCTGGTGCCCGGTACCCAGCAGTTGTAGAAAATCACCAGCGTAGTTGCCGCCCGTTACGATGAGGATGTCCCGGATACCCGCATCGACAAGAGTCTGGATGGGGTAGTAGATCATGGGCCGGTCGTAGATCGGCAACAGGTGCTTATTCGTGATCTTCGTCAGCGGGAACAGCCGGCTGCCCTTGCCGCCCGCCAGGATAATGCCCTTCATATTGACTCCGATAGACAGTGGAAAACCACAGGTTTAGCCATGATAGCGTAGGTTCCGCCAGACTATGGTTCCAGGACGGTAATGGGACGCTCCGGCCATGGCCGCAAAGCCCGCTACACTGAAGCCAAACTCCCTGATGCTAATCCTTTGCGCCGTCTTCGCTATTCTCCTGCTGGGCGGCTCGCTCTACCCTTGGCACTTTCATTCCGGTCCCGACCTCACCAGTGCGGCGATGGATGTCCTTTCGGCCTGGCCGGCCCGCCTGGAACGGTCGATGCTGCGTGACATCCTTGTCAATCTGGTCATCTACATCCCAATCGGATTTACCGGATTCCTGTGGCCCGGCTGGCGTTCCCGCACCGCTCGATGGACGGTTCCCCTGCTGGCCGGCACGACACTCTCCTTCTGCGTCGAGACCCTGCAGCACTACTTTCCGCCGCGCATGCCCAGCACTCCGGACCTGCTCTGTAATGCCTGTAGTACGGCAGCCGGGCTGATTCTGGCCTCCGTTTTCGAATCCGTGCTGGAGTCCCGTCACATCCAGTGGCGCCGCCGCCACTCGATTCACCTATCCTCGGCGCTGCTGCTGCTATTACTGTGGGGCGCCTCGCTGGCCTGGCCGGAACGCATCTTTCCCCTGGCTATCCTGCCAAAGATCCGCCTTCTGCTCAGGGGCAGCGCCTGGTCACCGCTGGAGATGGTGGCCGGTGCCCTGCCCTGGCTGCTGGCCGGAGAGCTGATGGTCTCCATTGCCGGCGCGAGAATGCGCGGCTGGTGGCTCTGGGGCCTGTTATTCGTCCTCTACCCGCTGCAGTTGGTCATGCCGGGCCACACCTTCACCTGGTCCGCCGTCGCGGGGTCCGTCATAGCCGTCGGGCTGCTGACAGCATGGCCCGGCCTGCTGGCGAGGCAGGGTCCGGTATTAACCTGCGGTTGGCTGCTGTGGATCGTGCTGGACGGCCTGCGCCCTTACCGCCTGCTGCAGGCGCCCAACGATTTCCAGTGGGTTCCCTTCCTCGACATGATCACCAGCAACTGGATGGTGTCGGTTGGGGTGCTGCTGCATAAGACCTGGATCTATGGCGCGGCATTCTGGTTGCTCACCCATACCGGACGGCGACGTTCCACGGCGGCCGTCCTGGTTGTGTCCATCGTGACGGCGGTGGAGGCCGCGCAATGCTGGCTGCCCCGGCGAGCGCCCGGGTTCACCGATCCGGCGATTGTTCTGCTGGCGGCTGCCCTGCTGGCGCTGGTGGACCGCCGCTACCGCATCACCAGCTTGCCGCGGGACCATTCGACGGCCCGCGCATCCACTTTCCGCTGACGCGTTGCCTTCAGGCTGCAAAGAACCGGACCAGGCAGTCGCAGACATACTCGATATCGCCATCCAGCAGGCCGGAGTGAATGGGCAGGGCCAGGACTTCGCGGCAGGCCCGCTCGCTCTCCGGCAATGCCCCTTCGGCGTAGCCGAGTGACAGATAGCAGGGTTGGCGGTGCAGTGGGATCGGGTAGTAAATTTCGGTTCCTACCCCCTGAGACGCCAGGAACGCCTTGAGCTCATCGCGGCGCTGGGTGCGGATCACAAACTGATTCCAGGCGTGGTAAGTCTGCCAATCGGCGGCCTGGGGCACGCTGATGGGCAAGCCTGCCGGTGCGAGTAGCTGCTGATAGCGGGCCGCGTTCCGCTGCCGCGCCTCGGTCCAGCCGTTCAGATGGGGCAGTTTTACCCGCAGGATGGCCGCCTGCAGGGTATCCATGCGCGAATTGAAGCCAATCCACTCGTGACGGTACTTTTCGCGGGAGCCGTGGACGCGCAGCGCCGACAGCACGTCAGCCAGAGCCTTATCCGTGGTGACCACCATGCCGGCGTCGCCGAAAGCGCCCAGGTTCTTGCTGGGAAAAAAGCTCAGCGTACCCATGGCACCCAGGCTCATACACGGCCGGCCGCGGTAAGTGGCTCCAATGGATTGGGCTGCATCTTCAATGACGGTCCAGCCGTGGCGGGCAGCCACATCCAGAATGGGATCCATGTCGGCCGAGCCTCCGAAGAGGTGCACGGGGATCACAGCCTTCAGCTTCGGATGGCTGCGGGCGGCCTCCTCCAGGGCGGCCGGGTCGAGGTTGAAGGAGTCCGGCTGGATGTCGACGAAAACGGGAGTAGCCCCGGTACGAGAGACTGAACCGGCGGTCGCAAAAAAAGTAAAGGATGGGACCGCGACCTCGTCGCCCGGCCCGATACCGGCGGCCATGAGGGCCAACAGGATGGCGTCACTGCCGTTGGCGCAGCCGATGGCGTGGGCTATGCCCAGGTGAGCGGCCATCTCGCGCTCGAACTCGGCATGGTCCGGGCCAAGAATGAAACGCTGGGAATCGAAGACACGGGCTACGGCTGCCTCGATTTCCTGCCGGAGCGGCCCGTTCTGGGGATGCAGGTCGAGTAGCGGCACCTGCCTGGTAGAGCTTACTGCGCTAGGGACAGACATAAAACCCCTTCAACCTAGCATAGGCTCCATCGGGGGGCTGTTTGCCAGATCCACTTGTGAAAAGAAGAGGGACCGCGGTACGGGGTGTGTTGTGTTGGTCCGGAAGGATGTTTCTCACAGACAGCCGCGTTCGGCTATAGATATATACGTATACTCTGTATATAGAACTAGTGGCTGTCTAACTAACTGAAAACAGGATAGTAAGCATAGACAAAGGGGTGCCATTTCACCTGTCTAGGGGGTGCCAATTCACCCGTGGGGGTGGTACCAATTCACCCGTCAGGGGGTGCCAATTCACCCGCCGGCTGGGTGCCAATTCACCTGTGGAAAAGTGACGTTTTCCACAGGCTTCTGTGGAAAACTTTGGTCTCGGGCAGGCAGTTCAAGGGCCTCGGAGGCCCAAATTGGACTATGGTCAGGTTCAACCTGTCCACTATGGTCATGCTGGACATGTCCAACGTGACCACTATAGTCACTTTCAATATGACCACTGTTAAGCCAGGGGGTACCATTTCACCTGTTCCCTGCCCTGTCCGCAGGTTTGCGCTGGGGGCGCGGATCACTCCGGCGGAGCGACGGCGGGCCGGCTGGGGTAGATTTTGAGGCCGCCGGTGACGGTCTCCAGCTTCAGCTCCGGATAGACATGCCGCACCTTATCCAGGGCTGCGATCAGCTTGCGTTTGAAGTTTCGGCGGTCCGAGTAGTCGGTTCCGAACTGATTCATGAACTCCTGGTATGTGATCACCTGCGGCTGGCCTTTGCGGTACAGCGAGTAGGTCTTATAGGTAGCCCAGCCATACAGGTCCAAGGCGAGGGGGGAGTTCTTGATGGCCTTCAGGGCCCGCATGTCGATGGGGATCACAGAGGTGGTAACGGCCTGGAAGAACTCCTCGCCCAGTTCGATCCAGCTCTGCCAAAGCATGCCTTGACGGACGTCCTTCGGGTCCCACCACAACTCGCGGCGGGGGGCGATGAGCATCCCCTGGGTCTGCTGTCCCACCATGCCCTGGACATGACGGGTGTACTGAAATCCGATGCTCGAGGAGAACAAGCGCATCATCTGGTCGCGCAACCGGTGGGCATCGCCGCGAATACCCCGCCCGCTGTTCGGATTGAGTCCGATGGAACGCATGAAGGAAGCCAGGTTCTGGCCCAGTTCCAGTTGGCGGCGTTTGGTGCGCACTGCCTCGCGGGTCATCCAATACAGCAGGAGCCTGGGGATTGTGCCGTAGGGGTAACCGACCGGCTTGCCGTGTTCATCAATGCTGGTGCGGCCGATCACCAGGGTGACGTCGCCATTGGTGCGGGTCCAAAGCGGGACATCGCCTGGATCGCGGTGTGGAAGTGTCACCTGTACCAGGTGACGGGCCATATAGGAGAGTTCCGACAGCAGCGGTTCGCGCTGTTGGATATCGGCTGAAGAATCGATCAACTGCCGCACTAGCGGTGTTGTCTCGACACCAGGCAGAATGGCCTGGGCGCTGGCGTCGCGTGTGCCGCGTCCACGGCGGACACGGGCCAGAGGTTGATGTCCGGAAAGGAGATCGCTCACTTTATCCATGGAATTTCCTGAACATGACTACAGTAGTCATGTTGAACTTGTCTACTGTAGTCATGTTTAAACTGTCCATAGGGGTCAAGCTCAGCTTGTCCATAGTGGACAGGTTCAACCTGGGGCCTATGGTCACGTTTCCGGCCGCTCCGATTGGGGGAGATTCCCGGCCGGTTGGGCGTAGACGAAACCGGGACCGATTTTGGCCACAAACAGGCGATTGCGCCGGACCATGCGAGCCAATGCCTCGGCCGGAGAAAAGACACGGTAGAGGGTGGGGCGGCGGGTATAGATGTCAGCCGGCCGCTGGATGGCGACGAGGTCCTTTTCTACGAGCTTATCCACGACACGCTGGACGGTCTTGCGGGAAAGTCCGGTCTGGCGGCAGAGGAGTTCATAGCCGATCTCGCACAGGTAGTCGCCCTGGGGGGCGGGGGTGGTGTGGGCGCACAGCGCCTGATGGGCCACCTTTTCGGCGTCGCTCATGACATCGTCGATGGACTGGATGAGGCGGATGCGGGCGCGCGGCACCATCTCGCCGGCCTCGGTTTGCCAGAAGCGGCAGCTCTGGAGCAGGGAAGCGGCGGAGGCAATGGCGTCGGCGGGAACTGGGGACAGGTTGAACGTGTCCACAGTAGTCAGGTTGAAGTTGACCACAGTGGACAGGTGAGAAGGCGCAGGGGGCGCAGGGGCAGGCAGGGCAGCGGGCCGGAAGAGATGAGAACCCACGCCGCGGCCCACGGCGGGATTGTGGATCAGCTCCTCAAGCTCGCTGGGATCGTAAAGGGTCGAACTCTTCCTAGACCGCGATGTTTTCAACGGTTTGTGCTTTCACCGAGCCATCGAGCAGGGCAATGATCTGGGCGGCCACGAGGTCATAGTCTTCCAGTGCTTTCGATTTGGGGTCGTAATCGACCAGCATGCTGTGGGCCCGCGCCGCCTTGCCGATGCTCTGGTCCGTACGGACGGCGCTAAGTACCGGCAACTGGAAGGTTTCGCTCAACTGAGTGACCATCTTCATGACCACGTCGGTGAGCGCGTAGCGGCGGTTCACGATGGTTGGCAGCAAGCCCAGAATCTGAATGGGTGCACGCACGCTATCACCGATCGTCTTGGCTGAGAAGATAGTGGCGCCAGCGCCGGAAACGCTCAATGTATCCATCGAGATGGGAATCACGACATGGCGGCACAGGACGAGCGAACAAGCCTGGGTGAGGGAGATGGAGGGCGAGACGTCGACGACCAGCGCATCGTAGTCGTTCTCGTAAGGCCGGAAGACGTTGTCGAAGACATGTTCGCGGCCATACATGGCGAAGATGCGCTGCTCCATGGTGGTGGTTTCGCGGTTGCCGCAGATGACGTCGAGGTTTGGCGACACGTTGACCACGCAGTCCTGCAGGCGCAACTGGCTCAGCACGAAATCGGCTAAGTAGTTCTCCGGCCGCAGTTTGAGCAGGACGGCCACGGAGCCTTGCGGGTCGGTATCCACGAGCAGGGTCCGCAGCCCCCGGTCGGCGAAACAGCGGGCCAGGTTGATGGCCGTGGTCGTCTTGCCGACGCCACCCTTCTGATTCCCGATGACTAGCTTGATTTTCACCTTGTCCACCGTTTCAGTCCGGTACGGAGCTCTTCCAGGTCAAATTCGCTCCACATCCGGTAGCCGTTGTCAGGGTTGCGCAGCGGCTCGGGGATCTTGCCGGCCGCGAGCAACCGGTAGAGGGTTCGCACACTGATCCCCAATGCCTTGGCTGCCTGACTGCTGCGGTAAAGCCCCGCTCGTTCGCGCACTCGCCGTATCATTAGCTACACCCATGTTAAATTGCGATTCCGGGCGTCGCAAGCATAAACCTATGACAGAATTTCAAAACTGAGCCATTTGCGCACAAGTCACGACTTTCTGGGCACACCCCGGCAAAATGCGGTGTGGAGGCAGGGCAGGGAAGCGGCGCGAATGGATCTCCCTGCCGGGATGGCTGTTCCGGCGGATAATAGTCGCGATGCCTGTGCCTCGAGTCAGCGTACTGATGCTCACGTTCAACCGCCCGCAGTTTATCAGCCGGGCGATTGAAAGCATTTGCGCTCAAACATTTACGGATTGGGAACTGCTGGTGGTACACGATGGGCCCAACGAGGAGATCGCCGGCATCATGGAGGGTTGGGCGGCGAAGGATGCGCGGGTACGCTATTTCCGCCGCCTGCAGCCGGGCAACATCGCGCAGGCGAACAATTACGGACTACGGCAGGCGCAAGGCGAGTATGTCGCCATTCTGGACGACGATGACTTCTGGCGGGTGCCAGACAAACTGGAGCGGCAGGTCCGTTTCCTGGACGAGCATCCGGACCATGTGGCGTGCGGCGGCGGCGCTGTCTGTATTGACCTGGAGGGCAGGGAAACGCTGCGCTACCTACGGCCGGAGGAGCATACCGACATTGTGCGGCGGGCCCTGCTGGCCAATCCGATGGTGCATTCCACGACGCTGTTCCGGCGAGCGGCGGCCGAACAGTCAGGTTTCTATGACGAATCCCTGCCGGGGTTCCAGGATTGGGACCTGTTCCTGAAGCTGGGCCGCCTGGGGCGGCTGCACAATTTCCAGGAGCACTTCCTGGCCTACCAGATCTGGGAAGGCGGCGGCAGTTTCAAGGCGCAACGCGGCAATACGTGGTCAGCGGTCCAGATTGTGAAGCGCCACGGGCCGCACTACCGCAGTTATCCGCTGGCCCTGGCGATGGCCTGGAGCTACTACGCCTATGCGCGGCTGCCGTTGGGGCTGCGCAAGGCGAGTTTCTCGATCCTGTCGCGAGCTAAGAAGTCGCTTTTCTCGCCGAAGTAGGCGTCTAGTCGCGGGCGTGCAGCAGTTCCGGGCTGGAGACCAGGTAATCGACGGTGCGTTCGACGGCTGCCCGGATGGTCAGCTTGGGCTTCCAGCCGAGGGCCCGGATGCGGGAGCACTCCAGCCAGATGAACGGGTTATCGCCGATCCAGCCGCGATCGCCGCCGGAATAGGAGAATTCGGGCTGTACACCCAGGCGGCCGCAGATATAGCGTACTGAGTCGTTCAACTCGCAGTATTCGTCGGTGCCGAGGTTGAAGACGTTGGTTTTGCCCTCGGCTTTGTCGACGGCGAGGACGATGGCGTCGAGGCAGTCCTGAATGTAGAGATAGCTCTTGCGCTGCAATCCGTTACCGAGGATGTGGAGGTGGGTTGGATCGGTGCCCAGGCGCTTCACGAAATCAAACACGTGGCCGTGGGTGTAGCGTTCGCCCAGGATGGAGACGAAGCGGAAGATGAAGACCTGGATGCCGAAGCCTTCGGAGTAGGCTTGCAGGATGCCCTCCGCGGCCAGCTTGGAGGCGCCGTAGAGGGAGGTCTGCACGGGCATGGGGCAGTCTTCCGGGGTTGGGATGACGGCGGCCTCACCGTAGACGGAACCGGTGGAGGAGAAGCCGATGCGCGGCACCTTCTCGAGACGGGCGCACTCGGCCACATTCCAGGTGAAGATGGTGTTCTGTTCCAGGTCGCGGCGCGGATGGTCGGTGCCGAAGCGGACATCGGCGTTGGCGGCCAGGTGGAGTACGAGATCGGCTCCACGCATGGCGGCGCGGAGTGTCTCAAACTCGCCCAGGTCGGCCCGAACCAACTGAAAGCGCGGGTTTTTAGCGGCCCCTTCCAGGAAGGACTCCTGCCCGGTGGAGAAGTTATCGTAGCCGACGACGGTATGGCCCAATTCCAGATACCGATCGACCAGGGAACTTCCGATAAAGCCGGCGGCGCCGGTAATGAAAACGCGCAATGGATCCTCCAGCCTTCCATCAAAGCATATCCGCGGCGCCGGGCTGAGCGTTACACTGACTGGAGCCCCTTGGGCGTAAGGAGGAATCTGTCCGGTGATCATTGCCAGGAGTCCTTTGCGTGTCTCTCTAGGAGGAGGAGGAACCGATTTACCCTCTTATTATCAAGAACATGAGGGGTTCTTGATCGCAGCCGCCATCGATAAACACGTCTACATCACGGTGCACGAGCCCTTTGTGGACCAGGTGATTGCCAAATACTCGAAGCTGGAGCAGGTGCAGCGGGCGTCGGAACTGCAGCACCCCATTATCCGGGAAGCGCTGGGCTTGGTGGGCATTGAGACCCACATAGAAATCGCCTCGATGTCGGACATTCCGGCCGGTACGGGGCTGGGCAGCTCCGGCAGTTTCACGACAGCACTACTGCGTGGTCTAACCGCCTTACAAAACAAACACATAGCACCGGCGGACCTGGCTGAGCGGGCGTGTCACATTGAAATTGAACGGTTGGGCGAGCCGATTGGTAAGCAGGATCAGTACATCGCCGCCTTTGGCGGGGTCTCCTGCTTCACGTTCCAACGCGACGGCAAGGTGGTGGTGGAGGCGTTGAAGGCCGATACCGAGACCCTGGCCAATCTGGAAGACAACCTGTGCCTGTTCTTCACCGGGTATACGCGCAGCGCCAGCAACATCCTGCGCGACCAGGACCAGCGCAGCAAGCAAAACGACAGCGCCATGCTCGACAACATGCACTTCACCAAGGAGTTGGGCTATCGCAGCCGGGAGGCCCTGGAGAAGGGCGACCTGCACGAGTTCGCGGCGCTGATGCACACGCACTGGGAGCGCAAGCGGGCGCGCACGCAGGGCATGTCGAATTCACAGATCGACATCTGGTATGAGATGGCGCGGGCGCATGGCGCGCTGGGCGGCAAGCTGATTGGGGCCGGGGGCGGGGGATTCCTGATGCTCTACAGTGAGGAGAAGACCCGTTTGCGCCACGCGATGCGGGAGGCCGGGTTGCGGGAAGTGCGATTCCGGTTTGATTTCGAGGGAGCCATCGTCGTCGCCCGCAGTTGACGCAGGAAAAGCATGGGTTACATCGTCTCCTGGATTTACATCGTCTACTACCATCTCTCCCTGCCTGATCTGTTTCCGTCACTGATGTCGCTGCGTATTGGCATGGTGTTGTTGGGGCTGGCCGGGTTAGTGACGCTATTTTCCTTTATCAGCCAGCGGGTGATGGCCGACTACAAGACCCAAGTCCTGTTCTTGCTCATATTCACAGGGTTCATCATGTTTACGCGCCTGATGCACGGCTGGTTTGGCGGGGCACCGGCTGCGTTGGTGACCTACCTGCCGGCCTGCGCGGTGTTCTATATGGTGGTGGGAAATGTGGACTCTTTGGGCAAGATCAATGCCCTGAGAACCGGGCTGCTGTTCGTGGCCATGTTCTTTGTCGTGATGGGCATCCTTGATTTCTATACCGGTCCACGGGAGACGCCGTTTGTCATGTTCCAGGGTTCCCTGGACGAGGCGCGGGCTGCATTGGAAGGCGGCATGCGGCGCACTCGCGGCCTGGGCCTGATGAACGATCCGAACGACTTCGCGCAGTTCCTGGTCTGCCTGATGCCGCTGACTTTGCTGATGGGCCGGGGGAAGCCATTGGTCCGCGTGGTGATTGTCACGCCGATCCTCGGGCTGCTGCTGTTCGGCGTCTACTTGACGCGTTCCCGCGGCGCGTTGGTGGGGCTGTTGATCATGATTGTGCTGGCTGTCTGGGACCGGTTCCGCTGGTTCGGGTCACTGGTGGCGGGCGGGGTGGGCGGGGCTGTGCTGTTGGTGTATGCGAAAGTGCTGATGCAGCGCGACGTCTCGTTGGAGGCTGGAGCCGACCGGTTGGACATCTGGTCGGATGCATTGGGCGAGATCAAGCGTTCGCCGTTGATGGGCGTCGGGTTCGGCAGTTTTGCCGATATCGCCTCACTCACCACGCACAATTCGTTTCTGTTGGCGCAGGTGGAGTTGGGGCTGGTTGGTTTTGTGCTGTGGTTTGGGCTCTTCGTGGTGGTCCTGATTCCTTTATGGAAGATTGCCGCGGCACGGCCGGTGAGTGACACGACGGATCCGCTGACTAATACGGCCCGGGCGCTGCGCACCGCAATTATCGGCTTTCTGGCGACGGCCTGGTTTCTGTCCCGTACATACGCCGCCTTCCCGCTGGTGCTATTGGGCATGGGCGCGGTGGTGGAGCATCTGCACCAGCAGGCCACGGGACAGGTTCTGGTGCCCCGGCCGAAGGTGTGGCTGACAGCGAGCGTAGGAGCAGCGGTGGCTACGGTGATCCTGGCTTACCTGATGGTCCGGTTTGGCAGAGTGTGACAGAACCAAAGAGCGATGGAGCGTATCCGATGGTAAGCATTCTCCCTCCAGTGGCGATTCTGGCTGGCGGCCTGGCCACGCGCCTGCGGCCGGTGAGCGAGAAGATTCCGAAGTCGCTGATCGAGGTGGCGGGCGAGCCGTTTCTGGCGCATCAACTGCGCATGCTGGCCGGGCAGGGCGCCCGCCGGGTGGTGTTGTGCTGCGGCTACCTGGGTGAGATGATTCGTGATTTTGCCGGCGATGGCAGCCGCTTCGGGTTGGACGTGGAGTACAGTTTTGACGGCCCGGCGCTGGCGGGCACGGGCGGGGCCCTGCGCCAGGCGTTGCCTCTGCTGGGCGAGCGGTTTCTGACGATTTATGGAGATTCCTACCTGCCCACGAGTTATGCCGCCGTCGACGCCGATTTTGCGGCCAGCGGGCTGCCGGCGCTGATGACGGTGTTTCACAACGAAGGGCGCTGGGACACCAGCAATGTGGAGTTTTCCGGCGGGCGGCTGCTGGTCTACGACAAGCAGCACCGCACGCCGCGCATGCGGCATATCGATTACGGGCTGGGCGGCTTTCACCGGGACGCCCTGCTGGAGTTCGCGCCGGCCGAAGGGGCCTTTGACCTGGCGGGCCTGTATGGCCGCCTGCTGGCCGCCGGCAGGCTGTATGGCCGTGAAGTGGAGGAGCGGTTCTATGAAATCGGGTCCTTTGCGGGCATACAGGAGCTGGATGAGTATTTGAACAAAGAGAAAGAGTGATGCCATGACTTTCACTGAACAATTTCTGAACGAGGCCATCGAAGTGATTCGCGGCCTGGACCAGGCAGCCATCAACCGCATGGTGGAGTTGCTGGCCGCCACGCGCAGCCGCGGGGGCCGGTTGTTCCTGCTGGGGGTGGGCGGCAGCGCCGCCAATGCCTCGCATGCGGTGAACGATTTCCGCAAGATCACCGGGCTGGAGGCCTATGCGCCCACCGACAATGTCAGCGAATTGACGGCCCGCACGAACGACGAAGGCTGGGCCACCGTGTTCGAGAGCTGGCTGAAGACCAGCCGCCTGCGGGCCGAGGACGCGGTATTCATCTTGTCGGTGGGCGGCGGCAACCTGGAAAAGAACGTCAGCCCCAATCTGGTGGCGGCCCTGCAGTATGCCCGGCAGGTGGGCGCGACCATTCTCGGTATTGTCGGGCGCGATGGCGGCTATACCGCCCAGGTGGCCGACGCGTGTGTGATCATCCCCACGGTGAACGTCACGCATACCACGCCTCATGCCGAAGCCTTCCAGGCCGTGGTGTGGCACCTGCTGGTGTCGCATCCCGATCTGAAGCAGGTACAGACGAAGTGGGAATCGGTACGCTGAAGTGGCCCGCCGTGCTGTATTTCTCGACCGGGACGGGGTGCTGAACCAGGCGGTGATCCGGGATGGCAAGCCTTATCCTCCCGACCGTGTGGAAGAGGTGGAACTGACCGGGGGCGCGGCAGAAGGACTGCAGGCGTTGAAGCAACGCGGATTCCTGCTGCTGGTCGTCACCAACCAGCCGGACGTTTCGCGCGGCAAACAGACGCGGGCAGCGGTGGAGGCGATCCACCGGTATATGGCGGAGCGCCTGCCGGTGGATGAGTTCCGGGTGTGCTATCACGACGACCGCGACGGCTGCGACTGCCGCAAGCCGAAGCCGGGCCTGTTGACCCTGGCGGCGGCCGACTATGATATCGACCTGGCGGGCAGCTACATGATCGGCGACCGCTGGCGGGATGTGGATGCGGGCGCGGCGGCGGGCTGCCGCACGGTCTGGATCGATGCCGGGTATCAGGAACGGGGGCCGGGACAACCGCCCGATGCCCGCGTGGCCAGCTTGCCGGAGGCGGTACGCTGGATCGAGAATGCGGAGGATGTCGGGCGTAAGGAGGGTGTCTGAGCATGGGACGGGGGCAATTGCTGAGAAGTTCGCGGGTTCGTTTCGGAGTCGTGGCGGCTGCGTTACTGGCCGTGGCGGCGCTGGGTAGCGGAGGCCAATGGCAGGTTGTGGCGGGCATGGCGGCCGTATTGGCCGTGGTCTATGCGTTCCGGCACACGCTATTCCGCCTGGTTTTGTGGGCGATTGGCCGGGCCCAGGGCGTGCCCTTGAGCGTGGCGTTGCGGCATGCGGCGCAGGATCGCGCCATGGAGTGCGAAGTGGAGCGGCTGCGGCAGGCGTCGCGCATGGTGGAGAAGGATCCGGCCGGGTATGAGAAGTGGGAAACGCCGCTGGGGGCGTACTGGATTCCTTCCCGCAAGATTGCCGGCGACGCGCTGCTGGAGATGCTGGCGGAAGAGTCGATGGAGATCTACGGCCACGGGCCGGCCGGCGTCAATGCCGGCGATGTGGTGCTGGATTGCGGCGCCAATGTGGGTACCTTTGTTCGGGAGGCCCTGGCGGCCGGTGCGTCGCGGGTGATTGCCAGCGAGCCCACAGCCGAGAACCTGGAGTGCCTGCGCCGCAACTGTCCCGAGGCCCTGGCCGATGGGCGCCTGGTGCTGGTACCGAAGGGTGTCTGGCATGAGGAGACCACGATCCAACTGTTCGTGAGCGATTCTCCGGCCGGAGACAGTTTTGTCGTGTCGGCGAAGAAGGCGGAAGGGCCGGTGCTGGAAGTGACCACCATCGACCGTATTGCCGAAACGCTGGGGCTGGAGCGGCTGGACTTCATCAAGTTCGACATTGAGGGCGCTGAACGCAATGCGCTGCGCGGAGCGGCCAAAACGCTGCGCTCGCTGCGGCCCACGCTGGCGGTTTCCGCCTATCATCTGAAGGACGACCCCGACGTATTGAGCGGCATCATCGGAGAGGCCGGGGCCGGATATCAAAAGACGGCGATTGGGGCGCGTCTCATCGTCCCGGGCCTGCTGAGCAGCTATATGCTGCCCATCGTGCTGTTGTTCCGGCGCGCCTAGAAACGCCGAGTAAGCTCGGGTATCCCGCCGGCGAGTTCGGTTCCATATGCCCAAGTAGCTCAGGCGACGAGGGTGGCACCGCACTTCCGCGGAGAGCGAATAAAAATAGAATGAATGGGTTTGATCCCTCAGCGGCGGTGGATTGCGCGCACCGTGGGGCTGTTTGACTCGAGGGCGGCGATCGGGATCGTCTCTGCCTGAGTGAGAGAAGAAAACGGGAATAAATGGGTTTGATCCCTCAAAGCCGGTGGATCGATCGTTGCTGAAGGGAATCGGCCGAAGGAATCTCTACGAGAAAAAAGGGGGGGGGGAATGGCTTTGGTCAACCATAGTTGTACGACGCTCTCCCCTTCCGAGTTGAGGCGCAGTGCGCCTCCGGAGTGGACATGGAGGTTCAGGATTCAAAGATCGGCTGGGTGCAGGCTTGGCCTGGGATCCAGCGTGCAGATTGTAATCCTCCCTCCCAGGGTAGGAGTGCGTGTGGTTCGCAAGCGATTGAAAATGTGGGTAAGAAATAGTTCGACCGGTGGGGACCGGAAACGAGAAGGCGTTCAGTTTCGGGCATTCCCCCCATAACTGGCCCCACTTACCAGTGGGCGCAGATCTGAGTAGCGCTAGCCGTGTATTTCTTTCACGTTCCCAGCGACAACTGGTCAGGTGCTCGACCGCCCCGAGAGTCATCAGCAGGCTGAGACCAATGCAGAACCTCACGCCTGGCCGCCTTGCCTGTGCGGGTGGAGCAGAGGGCGTGTTCTGGTGAAGAGCAGGCGGTTTATGAGATTCTGATTGGATATCGGAAGGATGCGAAATCGGAGACGTCTGTGCAGAGCACCACTGGTTTGAAAGTCAAATTGTTTGCCGACGGGGCGGAAAAGGCGGCCATGCTGGGGCTGTACGCCAACCCCATGATTCAAGGGTTCACCACGAACCCGACATTGATGCGCAAGGCCGCGATTACGGATTACGAGGCCTTCGCCCATGACATTCTGGCCGCCATTCCGGACCGGCCGATTTCCTTCGAAGTGTTTGCCGATGACTTCGCGGAGATGGAGCGGCAGGCGCGCAGGATTGCGACCTGGGGCTCGAATGTCTATGTGAAGATTCCCGTCACCAACACGCGCCGCGAGCCGGCGGCTCCGCTCATCCGGCGGCTGTCGCAGGATGGCGTGAAGTGCAATGTGACGGCGCTGCTGAGCCTGCGGCAGGTGCGCGAAGTGACGGAGGCCCTGACGGGCGGCGCGCCGTCCAATATCTCGGTGTTTGCGGGCCGCATCGCCGATACCGGGGTCGATCCGGTGCCGCTGATGGCCGAGGCCGTTGCGATCATGAGCCCGCATCCGCAGATGGAGCTCATCTGGGCCAGTCCGCGGGAACTGCTGAACGTCTTCCAGGCGGATCAGGTGGGCTGCCACATCATCACGGCCACGCCGGATGTTCTGAAGAAACTAAGCCTGGTGGGCAAGGATCTGGAAACCTACTCGCAGGAGACGGTCCAGATGTTTTACGAGGACGCCCGCCAGTCCGGTTTCACGCTCTAGGCGGGGCGATTCTCAGCAGCATCATGATCCGATTACCGCGGCACGCCGAAGTCTGGTTGGCTGGATATCTTCGCAGCCGGATGGGGGCGTTGAGTGCGGCGCCCGCGCGCCGTATCTGGGTGGCTCTCACAGACCACTACGAGCCTTACTGGAAGAACAGCGACGAAGACCTGGCGCGCGAACGGGTGGCGCGCTGGAGCCGGACCTGGCCGGAGATTGCACGGCGGCATGCCGATTCAGCGGGCCAGCCGCCGAAGTACACCTTCTTCTATCCGGAGGAAGAGTATCGCACGTGGCATCTGGACGCCCTGGCGGCCATGACGGAGGCCGGCATCGCCGATGTCGAAGTGCACCTGCATCATGACGACGATACGGAAGAGCACTTTCGCGACCTGGTGAGCCGCTACCTGGAGACGCTGCACACGCGTCACGGCCTGCTGCGCAAGGAGAACGGCCGGTTGATGTTCGGCTTTATCCATGGCAACTGGGCGCTGGACAATTCGCGTCCCGACGGCCGCTGGTGCGGGTTGAACAACGAAATCACCCTGCTGGAACAGCTGGGGTGTTATGCGGATTTCACCATGCCGTCCGGCCCCTCACCCACGCAGGCGCGTCAATTGAACCGGCTGTACTGGGCGGTGGACGATGCAGCGCGGCCGAAGTCGTACGACCGCGGTCCGCTGCTGGGGGCAGGGAAGGCGCCGGCGGGTGCGCTGCTCATGATTCCGGGGCCGTTTGCCCTGCGTTGGGAGACGGGGCGGCCTATCCCGCAACGTTGGGTGCCGAAGGTCGAGATTGGCGAAATAGCGGGTCATCTACCCATGACACAGGCGCGATTGGAGAGGTGGCTGGCGGTGGCTCCGCGAGTGGGCGGCGATGTGTTTATCAAGCTGTTCGCGCATGGAGCGCCCGAAAAGAATGCCTCGGCCCTGCTGGACGGACAACTGGATACGCTGTTTACGCTGCTGGAAGGCGAATGCGTGAGGCGGAGTCTGGAGCTGCGCTATGTCACGGCTTACGGGATGCGGTGCCAGGCCCTGGCCTCGGCTGGACTGCGTCCGGATGGAGTGCCATGCGGATAAGCGCCATTATCCCCACCTATAACAACCCGGAGCTGCTGGCCCGCGCCATCCGCAGCGTGCTGGCGCAGACGTCTCCGGTGGATGAGCTGATTGTGATCGACGACGGTTCCACGGACCATACGGAGCAGGCGGTGGCCGTCTTTGGTGACCAGGTGCGCTATATCCGCCAGGTGAACGGCGGCACGTCGGCCGCCCGCAACCGCGGCGCTCGCGAGGCGCGTTTCGAGTGGCTGAGCTTTTTGGACCACGACGACGAATGGATGCCGCGCCGCATTGAGCTGCATCGCGCGGCGCTGGCGGCGAAACCGGAAGCAACCCTGATCTATTCCGCCCTTCATCTAACCGCGGTGGACGGGCTGGGCGGCCGGCTGGTGCATCCACCTCCGCCGGAGAAACTTTATCCCACGCTGCGCCTGCGCAATGTCTGCCCCGGTCCGGTGTTCAGTATCCGCAAGGATGTCTATCTGGAGCTGGGCGGGTTCAGCAACAAGCTGCGCGGCAGTTGTGAGGATTGGGACCTGTTTGTACGCCTCTCGCAGCGCTATCCGGTTGCCTATGTCGATGAGCCTCTCTTGCGCTACTACGAGGTGGAATCGAGCCAGAGCCGGAAGTACAAGATGATGCTCGAGCAGACGCTCTCCATTGTCGATGGCACCCTGCTGAACGGGTTGACGGGCTGGCGCCGGGCTCTGTGGCGCCGCCGCATTCTGAGCGCGCTCTATTACAAAGGCGCCGTGGGTGCGCGGGCCGTCGGCGAACCGGCCTCTTCGTACGTACTGCGCAGCCTGTATTGGTGGCCGGTGCCCAGCGGGCGGCTGGAACGTCTGCGGACTCTGCTGGCGGAATGGCGCAATCCGGGGAAGGCGGCCAGCCGTTGAGCGGGGCGCCCAGGACACGCAGCGTCGAGGTGGCGCGCAACTCTCTCCTGTACGGCC
This sequence comes from Paludibaculum fermentans, assembly GCF_051172195.1. GTDB lineage: Bacteria > Acidobacteriota > Terriglobia > Bryobacterales > Bryobacteraceae > Paludibaculum > Paludibaculum fermentans_A. The sequence goes on along the minus strand of NZ_JBPJAQ010000007.1, from coordinate 16,470 downwards.
TGGAGATGGTGACCACTTTCATCGCCTCGTTCATCACCTCCATCGCGATTGCCCGTGTGATCGGGCCGGAAAAGCTGGGCTACTACAACTACGTCTACTTCCTGACCAGTGTGGCCGGTATGTTGGGCACGATGGGCGTGCCGCTGACGGCGCGCAAGTTCATGGCCGACTATATCGGCCGCGGTGAGGAAGGCAAGGCCAAGTCGGTGTACGAGTCGTGCTGGCGGGTACAGTTCCGCATCAGCATGGTGCTCACCGTGGTGTGTTTTGCGGCGGCGTATTTCTTCTCCGAGCGCAGCTACTTCGTCAGTACGTTTCTGCTGATTGCCGGTATGCCGCTGCGGATTCTGGCGTTCCTGCCCGCCATGGCTAACATGTCCTGGGACGACATGCAGGGCAACCTCCCGGGGTCGTTCGCCAACCTCGGCGTTTATACAACCCTGGTGGTGCTGAGCCTGGTGATGGGTTGGGGCGTGGACGGCATCGCCTGCGGTATTCTGATCGGCTACATCCTGGAGCTGCTGCTGAAATCGCGCCGGGCCAGGGGCTGGATGAAGGACATTGAGGCCGAGCCCCTGCCGGACGAAATGAAGCAGCGCATGTTCCGCTTTTCGGGCCAGGGTGTGCTGCTGACCCTCCTTTCGCTGACGGTCTTCGACCGCTCCGACCTGGTCTTTCTCCGCATGTTCAATGCCGATCCGCGGAACCTGACGTTCTTCACCACGGCTACCAGCATGGTGGAGCGCCTGCTGCTGGCGCCGCAGATCTTCACGCAAGGCCTGGGCATCTCCATCCTGAACGACTTCGGGAAGGGCGGCACGAAGTCCTATGCCTACATCGCCAGCGCGCTGCGGTATGCCCTGCTGTTCGGGACGCCGGTGCTGCTGTGCGGCGCGGCCCTGAGCGGACCCATGATCCGCATCCTGTACGGGCGGCAATACCTGGCGGTGATTCCGCTGTTCGCGGTGGCCGCCGTGCTGGCCATCCCCAAGGCATCGCGCGTACCCGCACAGACCCTGTTGCAGGCGCACGACCGGCAGGACCTGCTGGTCTATTGGGGCCTGGTCTGCGCTGCCTTGAATATCATCCTCGACCTGGTGCTGATCCCCCGGCATGCGGCGATGGGCGCCGTTATCGCCAATGGCGTGACACAGGCCGTGTCGTGCGTCGGGCTCTGGGTAATCTGTGTCCGGGTGCTGAAAGTGGAAGCGGAAGCTTCGATGGCCGTGCGGGCGAGCGTCATCGGCGGGTTGATCTCGGTGCCCGTCTGGCTGCTGAGCGGGATCGATCCGCCCTGGCTGGCCCTGCTGCTGGGCGCGGCGTCCGCTGTTGTGGTCGGACTGCCGCTGATCCGCTGGGCCCGGTTGATCCGCCAGCAGGATCTGGATCGCTTTGGAAGCGTACTACGGAAACTGCCGGAACCGCTGCGCTCGGCCGGCATGCGCCTGCTGGCGTGGGAAGCGGCGGGCGCCTGAACCGCTATGCAACACTGAATGAGTTCCAAGACAGCCGAAGCATGATTGCCAAGACCAGCCGCCGAATTTTTGATGTTCTCGCCCATCCGCACCACCACCGCTGGGATTTCTGGCGCAGCCGTTGCAACATCTGCGGGCGTCCCACGATGTTTGTCTGTACGGTGCCGCAGGACCGCTGGATTCGTGCCTGCCTGGCCTGCCGCAGTACACCGAAATACCGCGCCATCTACCATGTGTTGACCCGCCATTTCGGGCAGGACCCGGCGCAACGGCTGGCGCAGGGCGCACACATCTACGAACTGACCACGACGAGTCCCATCTGCCGCCGCCTCCAGGCGCATCCAAACTACTGCTGTAGTGCTTACATGTCCGACCGGCCGTTCGGAACGGAGATCCGGCCCCGGGTGTGGAATCAGGACCTGCAGAAGCTGAGTTTTGGGGATGGAAGCTTCGATATCGTGATCAGCTCGGAGACCATGGAGCATGTCCGCAAGCCGTGGGACGGTTTTGCCGAGATCGCCCGGGTGCTGAAGCCGGGCGGGGTGCATTGTTTCACGATTCCCTACCGGGGCGAGGGCCCTACGGTGTCGCGCGTCGACACGTCGGGCCCGGAAGACGTTTATGTATTGCCGAAGGTTTACCACCAGGACCCATACCGGGCGGTGGACAGCCTGGTATACACAGACTACGGCGCGGACCTGCCGGACCTGCTGCGGCCCCTGGGTTTTGAGACCGTGGAACACCAGGTGCTGGAACCCGCCTACGACATCCAGGACGATCGCGGTCCGATGCGGGTGTTTCTCTCTGTAAAGCGCTAGCGCGCCTTACTTCCCCTTGTTCTTCGCGGAATGAACGCCGGACTGTTTCGGCTTCCACTTCTGGGGATAGCGCAGGATAGGCTTAGGGAAGAGCGCCGCCGACTGCGCCGGATCCAGGACGGCTCCGTCAGGCCCCGTGGTGAAGCTCACCGTGCCGGCGCTATCCGCGGTGAGGGCCAGGCCGCCTTCCTGCCGCGACACCGTATAGTCCTGGCCGCTGTTCGTGGCCCAGTATTTGCCGTCCGGAGTGAGGCCGCTAATGACATGGCGCCGCTCACCGGGCCGGCTGAGCGTGTAAGTGACGCGGTGTGCGGTGGCAAAAACGACAGCGGAGTAGCCGCTGATCTCGACGGCGGTGCCTCCGGTGGCCGGGCGCCGTTCCACGGTGGCTAGATTGCCTAAATCCCCGCTGGCATCGATCACTGTGACGAACTCATTGTCGCGGCTGGAACTGCCTTCCGCCGGCCGGACTTCCAGACGGTCGCAGGACTTGTAGCTTTCGCCCAGGGGGCGGACACAATCGGTCTGGGTGACAGCAGCGCGGTCCGGTGTGACAAAGGTGATAGCGCCGATGTCACCGCCCAATTCGGCATTGGAGACGGTGAAGCGGGCCAGCGGATTGTCCGAGGCTGTGGTGCTCATGGCTCCGCCCTGGGGCACCACCCAATTGATGAAGTACTCGTCATTGGGGGTCCGGACAGTGGTCCGATCCCGGACCACCACGACGCCCTGGGGCCGTAGCGTGAGGACTTCGCGGGTCCACGACTGAACATGGTTGAGGAGATCCGAGGAGTATTTGGAGCCCAGCGTGTAGTAGCACTCGAGCTGGGGAGCACGCCAGTAGACGTAATCGACGGCGTCGATGCGCAGATCAATGCGCGGCCGGGCGCTGTCGTCCATGCGCAGGATGGTGGCATCCATACCCGGGATCAGGCGGGAGTTTCTGTCAATCGAGCCGCCCACACACCAGTTTTCGAAGTTCTGGGAACCACCGAAGCCGCCGGGCGCGGCCGCCCAAAGACCGTTGTAAAAGCGATTGAGCTTCATCCAGGTCTGGTTGGAGTAGGCATCTGTGTTGTGCAGTTCATCCACCACGGCTTTGGCATTGTGCCGGGCGACGAAACCTTCAGCGGTGCCCACCAGGCGCTTGGTGCCGCCGCGCCGCACGGTGATCTCGCCGAGTTTCATTTTCTGCTTACCCTGCGGCACGTGATCGATGAAGATATTGCCCATCAACGTGACATAGACGGCGTTGGGATCGTTCCAGGCGGTGCGAGTGACGGCGTAGTCGCCGCTCAACCCATAGTAGGTAGGCTCTTTAGGTGTCCAGTCCGCCTGCGGCCAGGAGTCGCGCTGCAGCAGGAAATCCATCCACTCTTCGGAACGAATCCCGGCCAGAAAAGCATTGGTGTAGGCGATGGGGGCGGCCTTACTGCTGTGCAGGCCCTGCACGGTACTGGCGGCCTGGAAGTGGAACTGACTCATGCGGGCCGCGTCGGGATGACCGACAGCGTTGGCCCAGGCGGCCATCGGCAGGGTTGCCCCCTGGCTGATTTCGACATCATAGGGGGTGGTGGTGCCACCCAACGTGGAGACATAGCCGTAATCTTCGAGCTGCGATCCGTCCGGTGTGACAAACCCGAACAGATACTGCATGGTGCCGTTCAGCCAGCGAAAATCGTAAGGAGCGGCTGACCAGTCGACGCCGGCTTTGTACTCGGCCAGGGCCGCCGTATAGATCCGTTTGATCTCCTCCCAGCCGTAATCGCGCAATCCCTGCGGATAGCCGCCCTGCGCGGCCCATGCATTGTAGTAATCACGCATGAGCGTAAATTGCTGATCGATAAAGGCCTTCAGGCGCGGATCGGTATCGGCGCCAAAGGCCGCGGCGCACTGCACGAAGCTGGTGTAGGAGGAAGTGTAATAGTTCTGGAGCGGGTGTACCCAGTTGCCTGAGGAGGGGTACTCGCTGAGCAGTTTCCATTGTTCCACCGCTTTGTCACGCACCCGCCGTTTCTCCTCGTCACTCAGCAGTGGCGCGAGCCAGGAATAGCCCATGGCCAAAGTTCTGGGAAGGTGACGGAGGTGATACCCGAAATCAGAGGAGACGAGCGGAGCATTGGAGGAGCAGGTGCCATCGATGGACGGGGCGGGAGAGCCGTCCGGCTTCGTCACCGACATCGGCTTTGTGAGCGAAGAGACCCGCCATGTGCCATTGGCCTCGGGGCAGCCCTGAATACCCTCCACATCAATGAGATCGCCCACACGCAGACTGATATTGTTTGGCAGGTAGAACTGGAGTGGCTGGGCCGGATAAGTGACCGTGGCGCCCAAAGGGATGCTGTTCTGAGTGGAACTACTGCTGTAGTCGATCCATAGCGTGGTGTTAGCAGCGGATTTGGTCACTGTCCAGGTGCCGTTCATGCCGGCCCAGGAATCGGTCAGGCCAGCCACGCGAACCTGGCTGCCCACCAACCAGGTGACGGAACCGCCGTTCGCTACGGTATTTTGCACGGTGTCGATCCGTGTCGGCGAGCCGGACACGATCCGCAGCATGCTCGTCGCATGAGGCACGGCATCGGTGAAGATCCGGTACCGCAGGCGCGAGGGGACATAAACGCCATCCGCCGCGCGAGTGGAGAATTTGATCATGAGGCTGGTGACCGAAGGCAGAACCTGCTGGTCGCCATCGAGATCAGGGCTGCCACTGCCTTCGATCGTGAACCACCAACCCGGGCAACTGCCGTTGGGACAGCCCACCGTGACGCCATGGGGGGTGACAATCGTGCCCACTCCATCCTTGACGAGGATGGGCGAAACAGGGATATCACGATAAAGGCGGGGCGCCGGGACACTGGCCGCCATCAGGATATCTTTGGCTTTGGCTCCATAGGCGGCAGCTCGCGTCTGGTTGGAGAAACCAGCATTCTTGATGGTTGCTACGTAGCACAGGGAGAGCTCCGCAATGGCGCGGGTCCAGTCGCCCGTCTCGTAGCCGGGCGATATGATCGCCAGATTGTAGGCGAAAGGCCCATTGGACTGGTTAGCCAGGATGTTGCCCGCCTGGAGGTTGGGCTGTACTTCACGAACCGGTGTATTCACCTGCGCATCACAACGGGTCTTGAGAGCCTGCCACTGAAGAGAGTTGCTGCCGACAGCGTCGCGCATGGCGGTCTCGTCATCCGCGGTCATCAGGAGTTTTTGGGCAGAACACTGAGCGCCTGGAAAAAGTGTGAGGACGAACACACAAAGAATGAATCCAGGGAGCCATGAATGTTGCTTCATAAGGGTCTTACTCTCCAGCCCGACGTCATCGGTGTCAACCCGGGAGGAACTTGCCTGGCACACGATTGTTCACCCCAGTCGAATTATCCCCAATCGTCATCCCGAAATTTTCCTGGCAAGAACCAGGCCTCGTTCAAGCGATTCTCCTGACTATGATAGCCTGTCCCGGTTGAAACCCGTCCGCCAGGGGTGTGATTGGACTGTAAGACAGGTTCGGAATGGCTGACCCTGATGGAGGACTGGTTATCAGGGCCCGTGGTGAAGGCTGAGTCGTACGGGCTGCTGAAACTGCCCGGGTTACGTGTCATCCGCGGAACAATTCGCCTTGTATGCCGCACCAAGTTGCCCGGCGTTGGTGAGGAGCGGCCCTGACAACCAGAAGCGGCTGGCCGCTGGCTGACGCGCTGATTTCAAGAGGGAAGAGGTGGGATCAAGGGCCGGGATCGGCAGTGCTGCCATGCTGACACTATCAGCCAGGATGGGGGCCGGCGTTGAGGCGCCCCCCTGGCTGCGGATCGCCGCTATACCTTACTGTTTCACGATGAAGTACTTCACAAAATTATCGTGGGCGATTGGTTCGCAACGTTCTGGCTTATCAGCAAGGTATTCATCAATCGCCTTATTGCAGCCTGGCCACGGCGGATCATTGTATTCATCGAAAAGTATCACACCGCCACGGGACAGCCGCGGGTAGAAGAACTTCATGCAGTCCATGTAGGCGTCATAAGCGTCACAATCAAGATGAACGAAGGAGAAAGACAAGGCTGAACATTGTTGAAGCGTATGTTCAAAAAAACCTTTATGGAGTTCAACGTTGTGCAGGCCGAATAATTTCAACTTACCCGCCACAAGCTCATAAGATGTCTCATTCATGCCGCCCGGGTGCTTGCAGTCGATATCGGCGCCTCCAAGCTGCTGGTCGCTGACAATACTCTCAGCGAACCCTTCGAAGGAATCGAAGCCGTGGATGGCTTTCCGGACACCTTGCTGGGCCGCATACATGGCTAATGAAACCAGGGTGGAACCCCTGTACACTCCACACTCTGCGATCTCGCCCGGAACGTTGCGTGTTCTGTCGAAAAGCGATAGGACGTTATTGATGTTGGCGGAGCCGATAGGTTGCGGCTCAGGGTGCGGTACAACGCCGCGGGGCACACTAATGCCATGGATTCGACCTACAAACGGCGGCCACGTCGCGAGGGGCCGATGCGGGTAGAAAGAGGCCGTAAGCCTCTGCAGCACGGGCTTTGCAAGCCGTTTTGCTGTTTTTAGCATCTCATCACGCTAGCACGGAGTGGCCGCCTTCTGCCGGAACGGGCGCAATCCGGTAACCGAACCCTGAGCAGCCGCCGGACCAGTCTGAATCCCACGATCGGGCGCCTGGCAGGGTGTGTCAGGAGCCGCACAGTTATTGCTTCCGCACAACTCTCCGCTGAGCCATATAAACGCGTCCGGTCCGGTAGTGCGTTCTACAATGGAGAATCGAGCACTCATGATCCTGATGCCGGAGCAGGCGACGTTATTGTTGCCATTTAAAAGTACCGTGTCCAAGGACACGCCGCCGCTCCGGGTCGGAGTGGTGATTGATTCCAATCAACCCTCGCCCTGGGTGAACGCGCTCCTCGCATTCCTGAAGCAATTACGGGGAATTGAGGTTCACCTTTGCACATTCTCTCCTCAACCTCTTTCCGTGTCGAAGAGGCCAGGCTGGCTGGTAGACCGTCTCTACTCTGCAAGCCGGGCACGATTTGATCCGTTTGGTGTTGTCGCGGCTGATGGAACCGGTACCAGCGCCTTCGAATCCATTGATGACATCAGGGCGGGTGATTACGGAGTGCTGATCTGGCTTGCCAGCCGCCAGGGCCCCAATATCCCTCTCCGGAGTTTGGCTAGAAATGGAGTTTTCAGCATCCGGCTGGGCGAACGTGACCAGGCCATCCATTTTTGGGATGAGGTAGCCAACGGCAGTGTGACCTCCAGCTTAACCGTCTTCTGGCACGACTCTTCGTTCGAGCAGGGCCGCCCGATTCGGAAAGCTGAAACGTCCACCTCGCAAGGGCTTTTTGTCACTGAGAATGCGGAACAACCCCTGGTGGCCGCCATCAGGCTGCTCGCCGGCCTGTGTCTGGAAATTCAGCGTGACAGCGAGCAGTTTATGCGATGGGCTGGCGGGGTGGCTGCGGAACGGCTCGAGGTGGGCGCCCGGCTTGACTATCCTTCGAACCTGGACGCGGCTCAGTTTGTTGTGAAGAAACTGGCGCGGAGCGCCTATCTGCGCTGGTCGGTCGGGAAGAAAAAGAAGAACTGGTTTGTGGCGCTGCGGCCGAATCGAGGCAACTCCATCACCGATCCGGCGCAGCTGGACTTGAACGGGTTTACAGATGTTCCCCTGCCTGAAGGGGTGGACGCCATGGCTGATCCCTTTTTGTGGGAGGCCGGCGGCCGCCAGTACCTGCTGTTTGAAGAGGTGGCAAAGGGACAGTCCCGGGGCCGGTTGGGGTGTGTTGAGGTACTGCAGAACGGCTCGTGCTCGGAGATGAAGATACTCCTGGAGCGGCCCTATCACCTCTCTTATCCATGTGTTGTGCCCTCGGACGGCGAACTGTTTCTGCTGCCTGAAACATCAGAAGCAAAACGCATCGACCTCTACCGCTTCTCGCGCTTCCCGTGGGAGCTGGAACTGGTTGCCTCTCCCATTGAGGGTGTGGCGCTCGTGGACACGACGCCCATCTCAGTGGATGGGCTCTGGTATATCTTTACCACCACGACCGAGCCCTTCATGGAAACCCTGCTGTTTTCAGCCACCCGGCTGGAGGGCCCCTGGAGCCTCCATCCGGGCAATCCAATATCCACCTCAGTACTAAGCTGCCGTTCCGCCGGACACCTTTTCTGGCGGCAGGGACGGCTGTTTCGAACAACGCAGGACTGTTCAGTCCGCTACGGGTATGGCATCACGGTGAATGAGGTGACCAAACTGACACCGCATGAGTTTGAGGAGCACCTGGTCTGCCAGATTCCGCCAACCTGGGCGCCGGGACTGCTGGGAACCCATACCTGGAATGAGAGTTCCGCATTTCAGGTGATCGACGGAATTCGATACGGTCAATGAAGTCCCAATTCCGACAGACTGACCCGGGTGACGGGCCTGCGGTTGCAGCGTTTCTGCAACGCATCTTCGAGCTGGATCCAGGCTCACCCCTGACTGCGCCAAGGCACCTGCACTGGAAATGCTGGGAAGAATATCCTGGCTGGACGGGCTCCCGCGGCTTTGTGATGGCCAGGGAAGATGGGATTGTGGCGCATGCCAGCGCCGTGGCCCTCTCGTTGGTGAATGCCCACCAGCGGCTCAGGACAGTCCACCTCATCGATTGGGCTGCCGATCCGGGGTCGGTCGGGAGCGGCGTAACCCTTCTAAAACGAATCGCGCAAATGGTGGATGCGGTTCTGGTTGTTGGCGGCAGCGAGATGACGCAGAAAGTGCTGCCGGCGCTCGGGTTCAAAACTCTTGGAGAGGTGACCAGGTTTGCCAGGCCGATCAGGCCGCTGCGGCGGCTGGCAGGCCAGAAAGCGGGCTTGCGTGCGGGAGCGCAGTTTGCCAGGGCTTTGTTGTGGTCGTTGCAGGCCCCCTCGATTCGGACGCAGGGATGGGGTGCACAGCGCATCGCGCCGGAACAATTGGAGTCAGCCGCCGTACGATGGCCGCGGCCCGGGGAGGGCATCTCCCTCTTTGAAAGAAATGCGAAGACTGCCGCTTACTTTCTGAAGTGCCCGGCTGCGCCAATGGAGCTGTACTCGGTCACAAAAGACGGTTCCAGCCGCGGCTACTTCATGCTGGCGTATACGCCCAGCCAGGCCCGCATCGTGGATTTCTATATCGATGGAGAAGAAGGAGGAGAGGCCTGGCGCATTCTCCTTCAACTGGCGATAACGCAGGCGAGCCGCAACCCATCCATCGCGGAAGTGGTCTCCATGGGCAGCGACCCAGTTACCAGCCAGGCACTCACCGATTGCGGCTTTCATGCCCGCGGGCAATCAACCCTCCGCCTTCTGCCTGGCAAAGGCGTAGAGCTGCCAGCCGCGCCGATTCGCTTCCAGATGATCGATAGCGACGCCGCGTATCTGCACGCGGATCAGCGCAGCTATTGGGCCTGAGCGGGACGTACTCTGCGGCTACAGCTGGCCGCCGGTGAGTGGCAGGATCTGGCCGGTCATGAAGGCGCCGCTCTCTGAGAGCAGATATTCGATGCTGCCCGCGATATCGGCAGGCGTACACAATCGGCCCAGCGGCACCTTGGCGGTTTCCGTCAGCACGGCGTGACGGGTCTTCGCGTTGTTCATCCCCTGCGGCATGAAGGAGGGGAGCACCGCATTGATGGAGATTCCCTTGCCGGCCAGCTCCGGCGCGAGAAGGCGTACCGTCTGTTCCATCGCGGCTTTGCCGAGTGAATAAGCAGCCAGGTTCAAAGCCGGTTTGATTGTTGCAGCCGTCGTACCAAGAACCACCATGCGGCCCGAATCCCGGGTGTGGCGCACCAGCCAGCGAGCCAGGCGGATGGTTGTCAGTGTGCCGAATTCGACCTGCCGGGAGACGGTTTCCGCATCCAGTCCGAGCAATCCGCCCTGGGGCGCGCCGGGCCAGGCGGCGTGAATCAGTCCGCATACCGGGCGATCGCCGAGGGCGGCGTCCGCTGCCGATTCCCAATCCTCATTCATGAGGTCGCACTCCACCAGTTCGGCGCTGTTCTCGCCGAGCAACTCGGCCGTTCGCGAACGCGAGCGGACTAATCCAAGCACGTGATAGGAAGAGGACAGCCGCTGCAACAGGTGCAAACCGATGCTGCTGCCCGCTCCTGTCAGGACCACCACCGGGAGACCGGTATCTTTGGCCACCGATGGTCCTGTGCTCACGGATTTCTGCCTGTTTTCGTGCAGGCTGAAACCGACATGAATCTCCGCTGTCAGGATCGACTGGGAACTTTCAATAACCCGGACCCGGACCGTACCATTCCCTGCCTGTGGCAGCCAGGTGGTAATCTCCCCCTGGACTATGACGTTGGAGGGGAAGAAGAGCGGGGTCGGGAAGCGGGAGCGCATCGAGCCAACCACCACATTCCGCCCGGGCAGGTGCATGCCCACCATTGTGGAAGCCAGCCCAATCTGAAATGCCCCGTGAACAATACGCCGGCCATAGTTGGTCTGCCCGGCATAACTCTCATCGGTATGGAGCGGGTTGTGGTCGCCGGATAGAGTGGCAAAGTTCTCGACGTCTTCGCCCGTGACCTGTCTCTCAAAAGAGGCCTTCAGGCCAACGGCGATCTCGGATGCGTCGAGGACCCGCGCTTCAGCTCTGTCCAACTTGGTTCTCCACGGAATCAACGATCAGCAGGTAAGAGGTCAGCGATTCGAAGGACTCCTCATCCAACTCGAGCTGAAACTCCTCGGAAATCGCCGACAGAAGGGTTACGTGGGCAACCGAATCCCACTGGGTGAGGGAAGCCTGACTGGCCCGAGGCAAATCGGCGGCCGTCAGATCGGGGAAGACATTCAGGAAGCACTGGGAGACTCTGGATTGGATGTCAGTCATTGTTTTGCAGCCGCACTTCATGCGGCAAATACTCAATATGGCTCTGGAATTGTTCTCGCGACAGAAGGGCCGCGGAGCCGTCGTCGATGGCCAGTCCGAATGATTCCAGGCAGCTCTGCAGGGGCTGGTTGCGCTCTGTGGGACGGAAAGCCAGCCGGACGGCCCCAACACGGAGCTGATTGAAAAGATAGCTCAACATGTGGTGCTCGATCCTGCGTGAGAACGCCCGGCAGCTGAGCACCCAACTGGTTACCTCAAACTGGTCGCCGGCATGATATCCGGCCAGTACACCAATGGTGCCGAGCGGACCGAACTTCTCTTCATAGGAAACACCAACCACCTCGGCCGCCTCGTCTTCCAAGAGCTTAAGCCACTCGCCCTCACTCAGGCGGACACCGTTCAGGTTGAACTGGTTGGTCTTGTTGATCAGTTCGAGAAGCCGCTTGTTGGAAGGATCCTTCCGCGAATCAAATGTGACCCTGCCTTGCAGGCCTTGGACAAACTCCGCCGCGGGGGTCTGGCCCAGCGAAGATTGCAGGGTGGCATTGGCCCGGATACTGGCCTGGCGCAACGAGTCATCCCGATGCACCGCGGCCTTGCCGAAGAGGTCGCGCAACTGTTTCAGCAGCCCCAGCGTCTTCGCCGGTTGTTTCTTCGAGAACTGCAGGCACTTCATCGCCGGGAATGCCGACCGGACCTCGTCCAGCTCCATCGCGCTGTCGTCCACAAACACAACACTGTCAGCGCCAATATTCCAAACGCGGAGGATCTCGGCGACGGTATCGGATTTGGGACCCCAATTCGCACTGACCGGGAAAAACGACTCCGCCGGAACAAGCAAGTCGTCCCGTTTCAATGCTTTCTCGACTACAGCCTGCTCATTCTTCGACGCGATGGCAAGCAGCACGCCCATCTCGGAAAGGTGGCGCAGCATCTGCTGGTAGAGCGCATGAATCTGGGAGTGTTCAGAGAGGCTCCAACTCACACCCTGCACGCCCACCTCGCCTACAAGACCGGACCAAAAAGTATCGTCCAAATCCGTAATGAGGCCCTTCATGGGGGGCGGTGGAAATAGCAGGTTTAACACCTGACTGGCCACGGCGGAGGCATGCGCGATGCTATAGGGGAAACCGGCAATCATCTCCATCTGCGCATCCAGCCGTAATGGCTCCGGGCTGACACTCGCCAGACTGGAGCAACTGAGAACGGAGACGCCACCAATGCCCGCCGCTTCCGCGAGGAAGCTAGCGGCCTGTTTCTGCAACTCCAACTCATTGGGGCTCGCCTGCCAACCAGCCGTGTGCCCCAGGAAGAGCATTGGCAAAGTCGGTGGAACCAGGGCCACGGGCATTTTGGCAGCAAGGTCCTTCAACCCCTTGAGAAGGCGGGCCCATTGCTCACGGCAGCTCTCAAGAATATCCGCCTGGACGGAAAGCGCCCAGCCGCCCGCGCTACGCAGCCCTAATCTCGGGTCCAGATCACTCCACTCGATGACGACGGCCGCAGCTTCCGCCTGCGATTCGGCGGCGGCGGTGAAAGTACCGCCAAGGTCGCCATACAAACCCGTCAGGATTTCAGCTGCCTGCTTAGGGAAACGCTCCGCAAAATGCCCCTTGAGGAAGGTGACCAGGTGCAGGGGTTGAAAACCACACACCAGGAAGATCCTGCGCCGTTGATCTGCCTCCGATTCCAGTTTGATGAGGGCAAGGGCTTGGCCTAGTGTCATTATCTTTGTTGATGATACCGCGGGATGTGAAAAATCCTGGTGAAACGCCGGTCTCCGCTATTTGGTCTCACTAGCGGAACGAAGCCGCCGTTCCAGTTCTCTCACCAGGGACCTTTCGGTGCTCCGGAAACGCCATAAACCCAGGAAACCGGCCGGTGTGTTGTGCCGGAAGAAAGGCATGCGGTACTTCAGCAGTTTCAACAGATAGTGAGGCAGCGGGTCCACCAGCAGGACGTCGTTGCGCAACAGGTCCAGGGCCTCGGTGAAGCCGGAGGGGTGGCCGCAGCAGACCGTCGTGCGGCGGGCGATTTCGAGTTCGACGCCCCAGCTTAAACCCTGCATATGGGTGCAGTTGGCAGCGGGCAGATCCAGCCCGAAATCGGCGAACTTGCTGCCCACGCGGTGGCGGTTCGCCTCGGTGGTCTGAACCTTCATGCCGAAGACCAGGACATGGCAACCCGTACGGCGGATGAGTTCGGAGAAGGCGCGGGAGTACTTTTCCGCCAGCAGGTCAGCCGGCTGCTGCAGCCACGGCTGGATAGCGGTGCCGGGCCGCCGGTGCCGCCACAGAAACGAGACGGTGGGTTTCTGGAAGATCGCTTCACTAAGTCCGCTCTGGCGCAGGACTTCCGGCAGCCGGTCCAGCCCTTCCGTGCTGAGGTTGATGCGGCCGGCCTCGTCCAGCGGCATGAGCTTGGGCAGGTAGCGCCAAGGAAGCAGATTGGGCAACCGGTCGATCATGGCCTGTGCACGTGCCGGCAGATGGGGAAAGATGTCGGCGCGAAACTCGCCGTCAGCGGACTGAAACTGCCAGAAATCGTCCACCGAGTCCTCGCGGATCGACCCCCAGTGCTCGAAGGACTCGGCGAAGGAGAAGTCCAGGACACGCAACTCTTCCAGACGGTGCGCGTCACCAGCGTAAAGCTTCAACCGCAGCCCGGGCTGTGACCGTAGATAGTGCTTCAGGCAGGTCGCCTGCTCGTAGTAGTCGCCGTAGGCGCCCTGCAAAATACTGCCAATCACACGCTGGGACAAAGAGGCTGGAGTTCCTTTCCGGCCGGGCCGGCTGAATCGAGGGTAACGCCATATTATACCGTGGCCCGAAATGCCAGTGAACTAAACCGCTAACGCGGTATCCCCCCTCGGCCTTTTCCGAACTCCCTGCGATCATCGGGCCCCGGCGAAACCGGCTCCAGGCTCACACTCAAGTTGGTTGTTATCCGCAACCCACTTTGTCGATTGAAGGAGCGACCATGAGCCTCTTGCGCCAACGCATGCTCGAAGACATGCAGATGAGGAACCTTTCCGCCGGAACCCAGCGTAGTTATATCCACTACGTCGCTGACTTTGCAAATCATTTTGGCCTCAGCCCCGCCAGGCTGGGCCTCGACGACATCCGCAACTACCAGTTGTTCCTCATCGAGCAGCGCCAACTGTCACCCGAATCCATCAACTGCTTTCTCTCCGCCGTCCAGTTCCTCTATACCGTTACCCTGGAAATGCCTTGGAGCAACGCCCAGTTCGGACGCATGAAAGTCGGCCAGAAGCTGCCGTCCGTACTCAGTGCCGACGAGGTGGTCCGGCTCTTCAGCCACATCCACATCCTCAAGCACCGTGTCGTGCTGATGCTCTGCTACGGCGCCGGGCTCCGCATCTCCGAAGCCGTCTCGCTCAAGGCCGCCCATATCGACTCGGGCCGCATGCTCATCCACGTCGAGCAGGGTAAGGGCGGCAAGGACCGCTTCACCGTCCTCAGCGCCCGCCTCCTCAGCTTGCTGCGCGCCTACTGGAAACTCCAGCACCCGGTCGACTGGCTGTTCCCCGGCACCAAGGCGGGCACGCATCTCCAGCCGGCCAGCGTGCAGCAGGTGTGCCGCCAGGCGGCTCAAATGGCGGGGCTCACCAAACACGTGACACCCCACCTGCTGCGGCACAGCTTTGCCACTCATCTGCTGGAAAACGGCTCCGATACGCGCGCCATTCAAGTGTTGCTCGGCCACACCCGAATCGACACCACCGCACGCTACATCACGATCTCCCCGCAGACCGTGGCTCGCATCGTGAGCCCTCTGGACAGCCTGCCCGCCGAGGCGCCGCCCAAGAGAAAGCGCGGCCGTCCGCCGAAGAATCAGACAGTGCAGTTGCCCGGCTAAAGTCTTGCCGAGGCCAACCCTTGAGGTGGCCAGCATCTTCCGCCGCCATGGCGAACGGTTTCGCGCCCGGCAGCGTCTGCCCGTTCAGCAACTCCGGCTGATGCAGGCGGTCGAAACCTGCCGCACTGCCGCTCTCGGCGGCCATGTGGAGCGCTGCAGCCACTGCCAGCATCAACGCATCAGCTACAATTCCTGCCGCAACCGCCACTGCCCGAAGTGCCAGAATCTGGAGCGCAACCGGTGGCTGGAGCACAGGCGGGCCGAACTGTTGCCAGTCCCCTACTTCCACGTCGTCTTCACCATCCCGGACCAATTCAACGCGCTGGCCTTGCGCAATAAGGCCGTCGTCTACGGCATCCTGTTTCAGGCCAGTGCGCAGGCCTTGCTGACCATCGCGGCCGATCCCCGCCATCTCGGCGCCCGCATCGGCTTCTTCTCGATCCTCCACACCTGGGGACAGAACCTGCTGCTGCACCCGCACGTCCACTGCGTTGTCACCGGCGGCGGCCTCAGCCCGGACGGTGAGCGCTGGATCAGCTGCCGTCCGGGTTTCTTTCTTAGCGTCCGTGTGTTGTCGCGCCTCTTCCGGCGCCTGGTTCTTGATGCCCTTCGCCGCGCTTTCGACAAAGGCCAACTGCAGCAAGCCGGCGATCTGTGTCCATTGCTGGCACGGCTGTCAAAACGCGAATGGGTCGTTTACGCCAAGCCGCCTTTTGGCGGTCCCGCCCAGGTGCTCGACTATCTCGGCCGCTACACCCATCGCGTGGCCATTTCCAATAACCGACTCCTCGGCATGGACGGCGAGCAGGTGAAGTTCCGCTATAAGAACTACCGCGCCAAGAACAAAGACCGGCACCGCACCATGACGCTGGAGGCGGGTGAATTCATCCGGCGTTTCCTGCTGCATACCATTCCGCCGGGCTTTCAGCGGATCCGTCACTATGGTCTGCTGGCGAGCCGGCAGAAACAGGCCAACCTGGCCCATTGCCGCCGACTACTGCCCGGGGCACGGCCGCCAGAGGCGCCACTTGCCCCAGCAATCCATGTGCCGAGTGGACCGGATCTCATGGCTCCCTACCTGCGCTGCCCAGTCTGCGAGACCGGTCAAATGCAGAGGGTAGAGGTGTTGCTGCCGCGCCTGTACCGCTGCCGGGAGATGAACTCCTCATGAGGCCATCGGCTTCGCCCACAGGTCTGGAAGCGACCCGGCATTGGGCTGCAACTTGGAGTGTGTTCGGAACCACTCAACTCCCGCCAGAAGGAAGCCGTCAACTCCCATTGCGACCGAACGGAAGGCGTCAGCCGGCATTGCCATCGGCCGGCGTTACGCGAAGAGTTCGCGGAGCCATCTTCGTGGAGCCGGAACACCAAGCCCGGACAGCCAAACCAACTGGCGAACCAAGCAAAACCCATATCGCCAAGCCCTGAG